>KB906753.1 GCA_000381585.1 Acidobacteriaceae bacterium KBS 83 | reverse complement strand
ACTCTTTGATTTGCCCGGTTTTCAAGCTTGCGTAAACCTCCACAATCTGACCTAGCCGAAACTCGACGACCTCTAGGTGTATGTGCCCCCGCGCCATCGCGATTAGAAGCCTTCACTGAGGCCATCCTGGGGAAGAGGATGCGCAACGCGGCGTTGGGCGGATGGAAAGCGCTGTATTCGGGCCGGAGGCACACTTCCAGTAAGAGTGCGGCGAAGGCTGTTTGATCTGGCAGCTGGGAGGCGTCAATCAGGTATACCTCCTTTCGTTCAGCGAAGAAGAGTCATGCGGCCGAGACACGATGGCTCGGTAAACTGCGTTGGCTCGCGAGGTGAGTCGCCCCATGGAGAGCCTGCAGGTCGCTGCCAATGAACCAGACATGGCCTGCGACAGGAAGTCCAGCATGACATCGCCCCTTAGCTCGTGAACACTTCCGTTAACCGCGTGATCCGTGACAAGTGCCAACTGGTTGTCACGTGACAAGTGCCACCTAGTTGTCAAAATGTTCGCTATTAATCAGCGCGCGGTAGTCGAGCGAAGGTCGACCTCGATCTAAACACTGAATCGATAGATACTTCCGTCTGCGGTTCACTCAAGACCTATTTGGCACAGTGCCTGCACCTTTGTGAATCGCTCGTTCGAGCACCCATTCACCTCTAAGAGGAGAGAAAAGTCATGGTTCAGAACAACGGTCGGGCAAAACGAAGTGAGAAGGGGTTGCTAACCCCCGATAATTGTGTGTTAGCACTCATCGATCATCAACCCCAGATGCTTTTCGGGACCAGTAATTTCGATCGTCAAGGGATCATCAACAATACCGTAGCAATATCGAAGGCCGCGAGAGTCTTTGATGTGCCTGTGGTGCTCACCACGGTGGAAACAAAATCTTTTAGCGGAAATCTGTGGCCCCAAATCCGCGCCGTGTTTCCGGGCCGGGAGCCTATAGAGCGTTCATCGATGAACTCCTGGGACGACAAGAACTTTGTAGCGGCCATTGAAAAGACAGGGCGCAAAAAGATCGTGTTGGCTGGGCTGTGGACGGAGGTATGTGTGGCATTCCCTACGGTCCAGGCTATTCATGACGGCTATGAAGTCTATGTAGTTGAGGACTGTTGTGGAGACGTGAACCAGCTGTCCCACGAGATCGCTAT
>KB906752.1 GCA_000381585.1 Acidobacteriaceae bacterium KBS 83 | reverse complement strand
CCTTGACAGCTCCCATCACTCCTCCATTTGCTCCTTTCGCTGGCTTAAGAACCTCTGCGCGACCCATCTCTCAGCCGGAACAGTTGCCGACATGCTAGTTCGCGCTTTTCGTAACAACAATTACATTGGAACCGCATATACATTCGCACGTAGCTTCAGCCGGAGGAATGTGAGGAACAGCTAGCTGACGGTGATTACGCTCAGGATCATTCGAAACGGATTGAATACCTCTCGAATGCATGGCGGGGTAGCCGAACACAGAAGCATCACTACAAAGATTTCACGCATTCCGTTCTCCATTTCTCGAGGCGCACGAGTCCCCAACGCTCAGAGATGAGATTCGGGCATGACCTCGCGTACAAGCACCGCAAATCTGGGGTCTTCTCGAATCATATCGAGTCGAGGATCACGTCCGAGCCAAACAAGTTCTGCTTCGCGCTCCTCGTAAGCGGCAGATAATAACGAAAGCGCTTTGTTAGAGTTGCCCAAAGCGAGCGAGAGCAGAGCCTGTCGGAATTTACTGATCGGCGAGTTTGTAGAGAACAGCTCATATTCACCAGCAATCCGACTCGCGGCGGCAGTTCGGCCACACATCGCCAACACCTCCACAGCGGCGCTCATCACGGCAGGCTGAGTTCCCGCCTTGCCGAGAAGGCTCTGTGCCAACTCCTTTGCCTCATCACGCCGATCGAGCGAAATCAGCATCATCGCGCGGTAAAGTTCGCTCTCGATTGGGAACGTTCCATACACCGACTGTTCCGAAATGTGTTTTACTCCATTTTCGTAGCGACCACTAAGGTGAAACAATTTCGCGTAGACCACTTTCTGGCGATACGAAAAGGGATCGATCTGCTGCGCCTTTTGAACGTAATCCCAGGCCTCCTCAAACCGTCCGAGCGCGGCGAGAAAGAGAGCATACTGGCGGTAAGTTCCAGCATTCTCACCAAGGCTAAGCGCATGTTGGAAATTCTTCTCTGCATCGCTCCATTTCCATGACAACGCCAAGACACACCCCATGCAGGCAGGAACCAATATCATCTCAGGGTCGAGTTTAGTGGCGCGCCGTGTCGCCTCTTCAGCACGAGCGATCGCAATCGCAGAATTGGGCATTCCCCGCAACGCCATCTCGCAATAGCACTGAGCTATCCCGCAGACTGGCCTGGCGTAATCAGGCTCCATCTGTGTGACTTCCTGGAATTTCGACAGTGCCGCTTCTGTGTCCGCCAAGCTTCCTTCATCCAGCAGTGCTTCGCCTGCCAGGACCAAGGGATAGGCAGCCAGTATCGAGGCCCCAACTGAGGCCCTTTGTTTTCTGATCAACGATTGTTCAGGCCGGACGCGGCTGATCAGGGCCGATGCGATTCTCTCAGAGATTTCGAAGAGGCTATGCGTATCTGGTTCTATCTCGAGCCGTTCTGACCAGAT
>KB906751.1 GCA_000381585.1 Acidobacteriaceae bacterium KBS 83 | reverse complement strand
AGGTAGAGGATCGCGATCCGTTTGTGGTCCCCGGTGAGCAGCCAGCTCTTCAAGCCATACTCACTGTTCAGATAGCTGCGCTTGGGCAGCGTTGCCGTCGTCTGGTTAGGCAGACTGACAATTGTGCTCATGGCGGTATCATCCCGGCACTGTTGCCGCCGTGTGCTGCGCCGGTGCGGACGTCGAGGTCTGCACCGCGCTCTGCATCTGGCTCGTGTTCAGCGTCTGCTGAATCCGATAGTTGGAGTTGAGTTGTTTGATGTATTCCACCTTGTCGATCAATCCTTTTTTGCTGATCTGCCCCTGGTATGTCGGCATAATCGGCGCATAACCCGCTGTCGTGTGTATGGTCGGGTTCAAAATCGAGTCGCGCAGGAAGGCGTCATCCATCCTCGCATACGATCCGTTCGTCAGCTGCACCTTCGTCATGTAAGCCGCAGCCCGGTTCGGGCCGCGCGCCGAGGCGTCGCCCGAGTGGATAGCATTGCATCCCGGGCTGGCACTCTCCCTTTTGATGAGAATCGCCTTCGGAGTAGTGTAGCTCAGAGGAAGTCCATGGACATTGGTGGCGTGACCTTCGCTATGGCTTGCGGATTCTCGCAAACACTAAGGGTTTTACTGCCGTTGCGATTCTGGCGCTGGTTCTTGGCACACATTCAAACAATTCACGGGTTAAGCAGAAGCGGACGGCCAACATCTCAATTTCCCATAGCGCCGATTTAACCGCCGCGAAGCTATGTGTTGCTTACGAGTCACGCCTTATACGACAAGAATCAGCTGCCTGAAGCGACTTGTCGGCCCCGAATCCCACGTGACTCCCGACGGCTCGCAAACCGGCCATCCCACCGAACACTCTTCCGACGGGTGCGCTGATGGTTCACAAGAGTCTGCGCAAGAGTAGTCCGGGCCCGAAACGGGTCTCGGCCGTTCCGGTCAACCTGAAACCACATGCTACGTAGAAATCCTCAGCGTGAGAATTACCGACGACGTGGAGAAAACTAGAACCCTGTGAGCGGGCTACTTCGGAACAGTGCTCGACTAGCGACCGCCCGATGCCACAACGGCGCATGGTCGGCTCGACGAACAAAGCGTCCAGTTCAGCGTCTCCATCAACCCTCGGCAACAATGCAGCAAATCCGGCGATTGCGCCGTTCTGCTCCAACACGAACACCGTTCCAGCGGCAATCTGTTCTGGCGGCAACTCAATAGCGTCAGGATGGGCGAGTAATGCATCGCGGTCCCCAACATTCGTGAGAGATGCGCGCCTCTGCAGATCATCCAGATCCTTTTGCTCAGAGACAGCCGCGGGACGAATGAGAAACTTCTCCATATCCAGTAACGCCACAGAATCTCTAACTCGCAAAGCGGTAGTGTTGCAAGTTTCAATGCAGACAGGTTGGTTGCCGAGCGTCTGTCGTGCGTGCTTAGGCTGCCAACTCGAAAAGGCTGTCGATGAACTGAATCTG
>KB906750.1 GCA_000381585.1 Acidobacteriaceae bacterium KBS 83 | reverse complement strand
GAGGTAATGGAGCCAAGCCCCCTATTTACCTAGAGTGTTTTTCCATCCCCTTGATGCGAGCCGTAAGACCTGACGTGTTCAGAGAAACTCATCAAAGCTCACGTTCCGGGGATAACATCGGCCGGGGCAAGGTTGATTACCGGGACACCGAATGTATAGCCAAGCTCTACCTCGGTTCGCGGATGACCGGCGCCGACAAAAAGAAAATCGAAGAACCCCTCGCCTACCCCCTAATCACTGTCAGATAGCGGTTGCTCACGTTCCTTGATTTAGAGCGATGTGCGAAAGTGTATTGCAGTTGCAGGGAGCAATCGTGACTATGAGAGCAGGATTACGGATGTTGGCTGTAGTTCCGCCTGACAGACGGGCCGAGATCACTCGCCAGTTGGGAACTTTCAGACCGGAACTTTGTTTTGTCGGACATTCCGCGGAAGCCGCAGCCGTTATCCGCGAAGACGACGTCTTTCAGGTTGCTCTTCTTCCGGCGAGCCTCTCCGATACTGATTGGTGGGAGCTTTGGGGCGTGTTGGCCCTCTTGAATCTGCCCCCGGCAATTCTGGTCTATGCGCGTGAAGCGACCTTCCTGCTGTGGTCGGGTGTTCTCGAGTTGGGAGGTTGCGACGTCATCGTCGACCCCTTTTCGGACGAAGAGTTGCAGCGTGCTGTCCTGCGGGCCGTCAAGTGTTTTGAGGAAATGGACACGAGACGACAGAAATGATTCTCCCCGCAGAGCCTTCTGGCTCGCAAACGAATGAAGCGGACTCATCTTGGGGTCTGTCCAGCTGAAGGGGTGTGGGGCGGGATAGCTCAGCACAAGAACAAGCTTGAGCATGCTGTCTGGGATGCAAGCCCCTAGACGCCGCGTCGCAAAAGGCCAGTTTCCGGATCGTCAGAGCCGTGGTCAAGGATTGATGGTGAAATTCCAAGCTTAGCTCCCCCCCGCCGAGGCTCAATCACCAGATTCAGCCAAATTCACCTCATTTCGCCAGTTTCGATCACTGCGCGCAAGCGAGCTGTTCCGTTCGTTTCAAACATTTACGAGTGGAACACGTATTGCTTTAGAGAGTTAGCGTGAAGATGACGGAGACATAAGCTCCCGGAAGAGGAACAGATGAATGGCACGAAACACAACCTCGCCGCTATTGAAACACTCCCGCAGAGCGTCGGCACGAGACCATCCTCGCTCGGTGCCTTCTGTCGGTGGCGTAATGTCGCCGAATTGTTTGTTCCCAAAACGCGGGCTGTCGAGTACTGCCGGGCGACAGTGGGAGCGCATCATTGCATCTGCCGCGGCGACTGGCCGGGCCCCTCAGCGATTCTTCATGTCTGAAAATGCGAACGACCTAGAAAAGGAGAATTCCCGCTGCGAGTGCAGCTGGAACTGGTAACTCGAATGGCAACCGTAATTGAATTCTACGTACCTGAGAAATTTCGAAAAGAGAGTGAAACATGGACTCTACCAGACCACCGCGGGAGGATTATTCCGTTTCCCGCGGCGGAAAAGAGGGAGGCTTTTCAGGAGATCAACCCTCTGGACGAGCCATTCTTCCTAGTCAGCCTGACGTGAAGATGCTGTGTTTTGCTCGGCACCGCAACATCCGGTGCTTTCACAAGCCGACTGTGGAACTGTACGGAAAGAAACGTTCGAAACATATACCCACAATGAGCTGCAGAATCGACCGCGTAGTTATCGAAGAGAACCTTGTGATCTTGCGCATCAGCGGCTGGATTGCAGCGGACTATGTGAATATGCTTCGCGCCTTGCTGGAACAGGAAAGAGCCCGAGTGGCCATCGATCTCAAGGACGTCCTCCTCGTGGACCGGGATGCCGTAAAACTCCTGGCACTCCGCGAATCGAACGGAGCCGAACTCAGAAACTGCCCGGCGTACATTCGTGAATGGGTCACGAGAGAGCGGACGGACATGAATGCGTTGGGAGGAGCGACGAAGGGAAGAGAGAGAATCGAGGATGCTTGATGTGAGTGGGAAGAGCGTTCATTCGGACAGAGCATTGCGGAGGGGGGATTTACACCTCAGTCACGCTACACCAATCTCCGAAGGGGCTTGAATATTGCTATGGGTAACAGACTAGTCGCGAACGAGAAAGACCCGATTTCCGAAGAGGCGATTCGTGATGAGCTCTCTCGAATTCTGGGCAGTTCGATGTTTGTTCA
>KB906749.1 GCA_000381585.1 Acidobacteriaceae bacterium KBS 83 | reverse complement strand
GATAAAGTGCCCAAAGCAGCGCAATAAAGACGGCGATGCACGACAATCGGAACCAGTAAGTTTGATAGTACGCCGGGGCGACGTTCAAAGCGATCGCAGTTTCTGGCCCGTTCCACAGTCCCTCGCTGTTGCTGGCGACTAGCCGGAATCGATAGGGGCCGGGCCCAAGGTTCGTGTAAACGGCTTCTCGCGCTGCAACCGGCTGGCTCCAGCTACTGTCGAAACCTTCAAGGAAATATCGAAAGCGAATCCGCCCGGGCACCGCGAGGCTCAGCCCCGTGTACTCAAATGTGATTCGCCTGGGAGATGGAGGAATTCGAACCGAGGTGTCGAGGTTTGCGGTATTGCTATCGGCGGTGATCGCCTCGATGTGAGGCAGCGCGGGAACTGAATTTTCATTGATCTGGGATGGATTAACAACCGACAAGCCGTTGCTGAGGGAAAACCAGATCCTGCCCGCTGAATCCGAGACCACCGATCGGCTCCGCTTCACTCCTTCAGTACTCTCGAGACCATCGGCCTGGTCATACTCACGAACATCGGCTGCTTTCACAACACCGCTTAGCAGTTTGTCGCGCGGAACACGCAAAACATGTTGTGAGGTCGCAATCCAAAACCTTCCGCTCTTGTCCTCCGCCATTCCGAGGATTTGTTCGCGCAAAACGTCGGGCCACTCATTAGGAGCCCGAAAATGATCAAAGGAAAAAAAGGCAAGACCAGCAGACGTTCCACTCCAGAGGGTTCCGGATGAATCCTCGAAAAGGCAGTTCACCTCGGGCGAAGGCAGGCCCTCTACCGTTGTATAGGTTTTCCATTGGCCGGCTGAAAAAGAACTCAGCCCGCTAGGTGTGGCAAACCAGATTGCACTGTCGCGGGCTTCAAGGATGGACGAGACGGTATTCGAAGCGAGGCCGTTGGTTGTCGTGTAAGTAGTAAAGTGCCCATCTTTGAATTTGCTGATGCCGCCATTTAGAGTGCCCGCCCACACAGAGCTATCGCGGCTCTCAAACACAGCATAGACACTGTTTTTGGACAGTCCATTTGCCTCCGTATAGCTCTGTGTCCGTATCGCCCCGTTGCGAAATTGTAGACGGGTGATTCCCCCGTGCTGACGTCCGGCCCACACCACATCTTCCCGTCCACTGATGGAATAGATGACATCATTTGGTGGTATCGATGTAACTGGTTGAACGTGTCCATTCTGAAGAACATAAAGCCCACCTTGAGCGGGAGCGAACCAGGTGCGGCCCTCCAGGTCGACATATACAGGGCCATTGTGTTCGAAACGACGATCGCTGACAGAAGAATAAGTTACGAACGCACTGTCCCGAATGCAACCCAGCCCTCGCGCACCTCCGATCCAGAGATTCCCTTCGCGGTCCTCGAACAGAACGTTAATCCCGCCGTCTCCGCGAACCTCATTCTCTTCAGAGAACGAAATGCCTTTCGCGTTGATGCGCAGTAGCCCGCGCGTCGTACCCACCCAGATATTCGAGTCACGATCGCGCAAGAGGCTCAAAACCTGGACATTACCGGGAAACGACGGCAATTCGATCCGACGAAAGTCCTTGCCGTTCCCGTGATACAAGCCTGTGTCGGTGCCGATCCACAACTCTTCACCGATCGGCAGCAGAGAATTGATCTTTCGGTCGGGCAATCCTGCGTTGACGTTGGTAGCTCGCCCGCCCATAAGAAAAAAGAGGCCATCGCCGAGTGTCCCCAGCCAAACCTTGCCATCGGCTGTTTCGGCCATGGAGATTACTGGCGGTGAAGTTGGTCCCAATTTCTGAACGCTGTCTGCCACGTAACGGAATGTGCCCTGCTCGATGTCCGAAACCAGCACTCCGTCGTGGTTATCTTTTGACAGGGCGGTGATTGCGCCGTGACTGTATCTGACGCTCTCAGACTTGCCATCTTTTCGGCGTAGGAGATCGGCGCCCTGACGGACCCAAAGGTTTCCGCCAGCATCCGTAAGCAGTTGCAATATCGAAACGTTCGAAGCGGCGGCGACGGAAGTAAGAGAGACAGGCCTGAAATTAAAGCCGTCGAAACGTATCAGGCCTCTGTCGGTTCCAATCCAGAGGTATCCATCTGTGGTTTGCGCGATGCCATTGACAGCGCCGCCGGGAAATCTGGTTTCGGTCGTCCATTGTTCGCGGACGTACTGCGAAGGCAGACGGTTGGGATCGAGTGCATGTGCATCGGTGACAAGGCCCGCTAGCACGATTCCAATAAGTGTCCATCGAGTTTGCTTCAACCAACAATTCACGGGAGGTACTCGAATTCGTCGATTATGACCTCATTTTCGTTTTTCAGGGGTATTGGGCCTTGATGAAATACATACAAAGCGATGCGTACCAATTCTCCCCCCGGCGAAGGCACACCGGAGGTAAACAGATGCCGGTTAATGACACGGCCGCCGCCTGTATTGCCCGATCCGGCTACGCTTGAAAACGTTACTTGCCCTGGTTCCCAGCGGAAGGAGTGTGTGTAGGCACCAGGCGGCGCCCGAAAGGCAACAAAGTTAGCTGGAACGTAGTAAGGCTGGACGACATAATCTACGTTGGTATTATCGAGATGTCCCCAACGACCAAGCTCAATGTCCAACTCGCGCCGGTTGCTCTCTGTGCCAACGCCGTCCCAGGTGATTAACGTTAGAAGAGCAGAAGGTTCGAGATGAGAGGTATCGCGCACCTGGAACCTGTAGGTTCCATATCCCAGGCTGCGCGTGAGCTTCACCTCCGCCGCCGCCCACTTTCCCGGGCTTCCCGAAATGCGAAGATGCAGTGCACCTCTTTCGTCCGTCCAAACGTTCGCAGGATCGAAAAAGCTTCTTGACCCAGCATGAAAAATTGGCCCGGTGCTCGTCGTCCACTCGTAACCGCTAAAGTTCAGCATCTTGGGCGACGGGAGTACCAGCGCTGGGCCTTCCCCGTTAGCGACTGCCAGCGCCACCACGCCGTTGCCGACGATCGGCAACGATTCAGTTTGTTCAGGCGGATCGTAGGTTGGATCAACCAACAGAGCGGCATATTGTATTCCCAGGTGGACTGAAGCTTTCCACCGGCCGTCAGTTTCGATATTCGTAGACGGCTGACCTGATTGCCGGCACACGCCCCATCGTCCATCTGTCTTTGCGTACAACACGATTCGCTGCCGGGGTCGAGCCCCTGTGGCACGACCTTCGATTATGTCTGTCTTGTAGTCACGTTCGGATATGTCTGTCTTGTAGGGACTCTCCTGATATGCGGCGGCAACCTTGCTGAAAGCAACTGTCGGAGCTGACTTTATTGATGAAGATTGACATCCGGTCAGCACAAAGTACACCAGCAGCACTGACAATGTTCCGGTATGTCCGACTATGCGCGGGCGCGACATCATCGATCTCCGTCACGATCCGAGATATGGCGGCCAGGATGCACCCACAATTGCCCGCTGTGCGCATAAATAACAATCTGCTGCTTTGGTCGAGCGCTCCTTACCCGGCCAGAGATCATGTCGACTCTTTCTCGTCCACGTTGCGCCGCCGGCGGAATATGGGTGAACTCGATCGAAGGTCCGGAATTGGCTTTATGCGACTGGCAACTGTTCAGCGCAATGCAGAAAACCAGCAGTAGCGATCGCGGCAAGAAAATTGGAACCAACAGTCGCAGTTGCATGTGACCCCACAATAGACTGCCGGATACGCGAGGTGAGAGGCCTGGAGAGTGCTTTGACTAAAATCTTACCGCACTGAGCCCCGGCGTGCACCTTCAACGAGGTCCGACCACTGGCATGATCATTCTTGTGGCAGACGATAACGCCCTAAGCCGTGAACTCATCAGAGAGCTGCTGGGAGGATCAGGCTAGGTGGCCGAAAAGTCCGGATTCCGGCAGATCTCTTGGTATCGCACCACACTCACTGACTTACACGCCTCACTGACTTACGCGCTCAGCGCCCTCCAACTTTGGAAATAAACCATAATGCGGCGCAAGCGCCCGTTCGCGGCTTATTCGACACTGGAGACCAAGCTTTCCATGGCTCTCCCCACTGATTGCGGGCGAGTCACAGGCAAATCCGGAAGTTATGCCGAGAGTGAGCACACCGGCGGAGTCGATTTATGAGATAGATTCTAGTCGAAAAGTATCGCGAAAAGACATGAATATCGACCAGATGAGGCCCGTTGTCCTGGACTAACAGATAGATCAGAATTGCGAACTGCTATGCTCGCGCAAATTGGGGAAGAGCGTGGGTATATTGATTCGTCGGACCTTTCGATTGGTTAGCAAACCGACTTGATAAGGTCTACGAGTGCGTCGCCATCTACCGGTTTGCGAAAAAAACCAATGGCACCCTGTTCCAAATAGAAGGCCTCGGAGTTCTCTGAGGGTTTTCCCGTGATGATCACGACTGGAACTGGACTATTGACACTCCTTACGTAATGGAGCAGCCCGAGTCCGCTCATGTCCGGCATTTCAACGTCTGTGACAATACAGGAACTTTTGGACAGGCCGTCTACACTGAGAAACTGCTTGGCTGAATAGTAACCTTCAGCCTTGTGTCCACAGGAAGCTAAGAGGTTGACTAGCGATTCGAGAACAAGGAGATCGTCATCGATGACTGCAATCGTGCGGGCCGATTCGCCCATTCCAACCTCCGCCACTCAATCAAATTCTGCAGGAAAATGATTTCCGGCAGGCTCATTCTCTTCCACTTTTAGGATGCGTTTGTCTTTCAAGATTTAGCCTGGTGGCAAGTTTGACCAATGTCGCGAAAGAGTCAGCGCCCATCTTCCGCATAATGTGTCCCCGATGTATTTGGACTGTATATTCGGTGATTCCCAATTCTCCGGCAGCTTGCTTGTTCAAGAGACCTCTCACTAATAGAGGCAAAACCTGCTGTTCTCTCGGGGTCAACGATCGGTATCGAGCCAGCAAGCTTGCCTGCTCGAGTGCCCTCTTGCGGTATTCCCTGTCTAGCTCCAATGCCCGCTCAACGCTGGAGAGCAGCGTGATGTCATCGACAGGTTTTGTCAGGAAGTCGATCGCTCCTTCTTTCATCGCAGTCACCGTCGACGGGATGTCCCCGCGGCCCGTGAGAAAAATTACCGGAATCGTCGTCTGAGTGGCGATCAGTTTCTGGACTTCCAATCCATTCAGCCCTGGCATCTTCAAATCCAGAATCAGGCACGCACAAGAATCGCGGCGCGTGAAGGCGAGAAATTCCTGCCCTGAAGTGAATATCTGCGCATGCTTGCCGTTTGCGCGCAAGAGAGTGGACAGGGCTTCTCCGACGTTCGCATCGTCGTCGACGATATACACCATCTCGTTCGTAGGCACCATGTTTACCTCCCAATGAATGTGGCAATCAGTCGATTGATGGGTGCCTTTGTCGTTCTCCACAGACACAACAATCCCAGTGCTCCTCCACGTATTGAGCGCACCAGTATCAATCATTATATTCGGGCAGAGTCGCGGAAGAGCCTTTATGCGGCCCATCCGGGCATTACATGAATATGTAGTGGGCAGACAATGCTCCGGAGTGTCTTTGTCCTCACGGGCATGCAGCTTCTGCGGGTATTGTGCGTGATTGCGACCCGAGTCGGGGCCCAGGAGCAAGACACAAGCGTGTGAATACCTGAGCCGGCATATGTTGATCTCCTCCACAACACTCCAGTGGCATAGACGCCACCAATGCGGAAAGATCGACTCCTCGAATCGCAACCGGATGGTGGTGATGACTCAATCGCGTAGGCTGCCGAAGCGTCACTGGGCCGATGAACTTTTGTTGATTTATGTGATTGGAGACTCGCCCTGCAACCTACAAGGAATATGTAATTTATTCAGCTCTTCGCAATTGCTACTATCACGCTGTTAGACGCTGTCGAGGGCCCCGACTACGTGACATCTAAAGGGCACCGGGGCGGACGGCAGCTTTGGAATGCAAGGGGCTTAACAATTGGACTTCGCCGAGTCGACAAATTGACGAAGGCGTTGCTTCCGCTGCAGCGCTGCGAAGCTGATCACCTGGAATGGTAGCGATCCGTGTTGCGCGATCCCGTTACCCGTAACGCGGTCGACCATCAGTCGGGAAGATCGCTTCCGCCGCAGGAGTGAAAGGTCAGCCTTAGGAGGTACGCAATGCGTGCTGACTTAACATCTATGGCTCTAGCCGATGAGTCGAATCGCTATCAACTCATCAAATCCGTAGCGAAGGTAACTCGCATACTGCATCGTCCAAACACCCGTGTGCAGGATACGACGAACGTGGTCTTCAAATGGCTCGTCTGCTTCAAACCAGGAGCAGCCGAAGCCAGAATTACATGGAAGGACTCTTCAGTTAGCACGCCAGCGCTACTTTACGATCCTGCTTTCGATCACATTCAGCCCTCTCCATGGCAAAGCTAGGAGTGTCAACATGGCAACCTCATTCGCACCTGTATCTCTTAACCCGACACCAAGTACAACATTGTGGGGCATCGTGCTGCTCGAGCATCTGGATGAATTTGCTACTCTGGCAGGGTATTTAGTCGCCGATGGCAAACTCGTCGAGGATACATTCTCGCGCACACTGGCGAAGCTGGATGCGATTCCATTTGAGGCTTCCATCCCGGCACTGAGCTACAGTCAGGCTCGCGATGTACTCGTCGCTCAGGCGATTGCAGTAGTCTCGGACATGTGTATAGAGGAAGCTGGAGACTGGTCCGCTGAACCCAATTCTATTGGCAGATTGCCTGATCTTACCCGGCTAGCCTTCGTGCTGAAATTGATCACCGGCTCGCCTGAACCTGAGATTGCGAAGTACCTCGGCGTGTCTCCACATGGGGTGCAAGCACTAGTCGAGTGCGCGATCGATCGCCTTAGGGTGTCTTCGCCGGTCGCTGCGATGCAAACTCCTCATCAAGTATGCATGTCGTGTGCCTTCGAGAGACGACATGAATCGAGCACGGTTGCCAAGTCGAATTTTATCTCATAACAGCCGGGAGCAACTCCTGGGACCCACCTGATGACCAGACTCAAAGGAGACAACGTTATGGCACGAATAATTGAGTTTCATATACCTGCGGACTTCAAGCCACAAATGAAGTGGGTGCCTCAGGAGGAACGAGGAAGGCTAGTCGTATTTCCAAGTAATCTGAAAAAGCCGGCGTGAGATACGTCAGTTCTCTATCAAGAAAGAGCAAATGAGTACACAATCGATGGTGCGTGCTGTCAATCTCCGAAGCGGTAACAGACTAGTCGCGAACGAGAAAGACCCGATTTCCGAAGAGGCGATTCGTGATGAGCTCTCTCGAATTCTGGGCAGTTCGATGTTTGTTCAATCAGACCGACTCGGCCGATTTCTTCGCTTCACGGTCGAAACGACCCTGGCAGGCGAGGAGGAGATGCTGAAGGAGTACCTGATTGGCACGGAGGTGTACGAACGTCGGTCCTTTCATCCTGGTGAAGACTCGATTGTTCGTACCGAGGCTCGCAGGCTTCGCCGCAAACTAAAGGAATATTACGAATCCGTGGGCAAAGAGGACCCTGTCTTTATCTACTATCGGCCCGGCAGCTATGTACCTGTCTTCCGCTCCGGACGCGCTCACGATGGCAATGGTAACGGCATTCTGCGAGATACAAGCAGGATTGAGCCTTTCATTGAGGGACGGGGAATCCGCATTGCGGTTTTGCCTTTTTTTGACGCTTCCCGCAGCGCCTTGTCTGGGATGTGCGCCCAATTGATTACCGATGAATTGATTCACGAACTCGTGCGCACGGAGGGGTTTCGAGTGATCGCCGCGAGTTCGGTGGCGCCACTGGCCGCGCAAGGCCTGGACATTCCATCCCTGGCCGGAAAACTTGATGTTCAGATCGTCTTTGAAGGAACAGTGCGTGAGGACAACAACCAGCTGCGTATTACATCCAGGGTCGTCAATGCTGCCGACGGATTTCACATCTGGTCAGAACGGCTCGAGATAGAACCAGATACGCATAGCCTCTTCGAAATCTCTGAGAGAATCGCATCGGCCCTGATCAGCCGCGTCCGGCC
>KB906748.1 GCA_000381585.1 Acidobacteriaceae bacterium KBS 83 | reverse complement strand
GCCACAAAGTTCCCCGACTTCGTCATTGGCACTCCTGCGGTAGCTCACAGGTAAAGAAGAGGGGGGTGGAAGCTTCCTTCCGCCCCTCTAAAAGTCGTTGGAAAACGACGAAGGAGATTCGTGTGTCTGTTGAAATCATCTTGCACAACGCCAGGATCGCCACGAATGGGCTGCCCTCGATTGTCGAGGCGATCGCTATTTCTGATGGAAAGGTGACTGCGATCGGTGGAGATGAAGAGGTCCTGCGTTTACGTGGGCCGGCAACCCGCGTCATCGATGGCGGACGGCGCACTGTCATTCCAGGCCTCAACGATTCGCACATGCACCCGATACGCGGCGGACTGAACTACAACATGGAGTTGCGCTGGGACGGCGTACCTTCGCTCTCCGATGCTCTGCGCATGCTGAAAGATCAAGCGGAGCGGACACCGGCTCCGCAGTGGGTCCGAGTTATCGGCGGGTGGACGGAGTTTCAATTCGCTGAACGCCGCATGCCAACGCTGGATGAGATCAACGCAGCTGCACCGGAAACACCTGTGTTCGTTATGCATTTGTATGACCGGGCGCTGTTGAACGGAGCGGCGCTCCGCGCGGTGGGTTATGACAAGAATGCGCCGGATTTTCCGGCCGGCGAGGTTCAGCGCGACCGTCACGGGAATCCCACGGGTCTTCTTATCGCGAATCCGAATGCAAACATTCTCTACTCCACTCTCGCGAAGGGACCAAAACTGTCGCGCGAGGATCAGCTTAATTCTTCACGGCTGTTCTTCCGCGAACTGAACCGTTTTGGAATTACCAGTGTCATCGATGCGGGCGGTGGATTTCAGAATTATCCCGATGATTACGGCGTTGTGAACGAACTGCACCGCAACGGAGAGCTGTCCCTTCGGCTTGCGTACAACCTGTTTACGCAAAAGCCGAAACACGAGCTGGTCGACTTTCAAAGTTGGACCAAGATGACCAAGCCGGGAGACGGGGACGACTTCTATCGCGTGAATGGCGCAGGGGAAATGCTCGCTTTTTCCGCCGCAGATTTCGAAGACTTTCTTGTCGTGCGGCCGGACATGCTCCCGGTCATGGAAAGCGAGTTGAAAGCTGTGATCCGGCATCTCGTAGAGAATCGCTGGCCGTTTCGCTTGCACGCAACTTATAACGAGACCATAGAGCGAGCATTGAACGTTTACGAAGAAGTGAATCGAGAGATTCCGTTCGACGGCCTGCACTGGTTCTTCGATCACTGCGAAACAATAAGCGATCGCAATATTGAACGTGTGAAGGCGCTGGGGGGAGGTATCGCGGTCCAGAACCGCATGGCCTTCCAAGGCGAGTACTTTGTTGAACGATACGGCTCGCGGCAAGCAGAACGGACACCACCGATCCGACGCATGCTAGAACTCGGCGTTCCGGTTGGGGCGGGTACCGACGCGACACGCGTTTCAAGCTACAACCCATATCTCTCCCTCTATTGGCTTACCACGGGAAAGACCATCGGCGGTCGCAGCCTTTACCCACAGGAGAATCGCCTCGATCGGGCGGAAGCACTCAAGCTCTACACGATGGGCAGCAGTTGGTTTTCAACAGAAGATGGCAAAAAGGGAGCGCTTGCTCCTGGACAGCTAGCGGACTTGGCTGTTCTCTCTGCTGATTATTTTTCCATTCCGGATGAGGAGATCAAGCAGCTCGAATCGGTGCTCACGATTGTCGGTGGAAAGATCGTTTACGCCACGGAAGAATTCTCCAAGCTTGCGCCACCAGCACTACCCGTGAGTCCAAACTGGTCTCCCGTGAACGCGTACGGAGGTTATCGAAAGGATCAGCCCGAAGTTGTTGGCGTCTCGCACCGCGCTTCCTGTTCGCATATTGAGACATCAGTTCATGGCTCGACGAGATCGCACCTCAAAGTGATGGGCGACCTCGGAGTTTGGGGGTTGGGTTGCGACTGCTTTGCGTTTTGAAATACAGCAGCCGAATTCTCATTAAGAAGAAAAGGAGAGAATGGGAATGCCAAATATCACTGACAAAGTTGTAGTAATTACTGGGGCCAGCAGCGGTGTTGGCGAAGCCACAGCCCGCCTTCTCGCAGGGAATGGCGCGAAAGTCGTGCTCGGAGCGAGGCGCAAAGACCGGATCGATGCCCTCGTCGGGGACATTACGGGCAAGGGAGGCAACGCTCTCGGTTTCAAGACGGATGTGACAAGGCGCGGAGATGTCGAGGCATTAGTCAAAGGTGCCGTTGACAAGCACGGCCGAATCGACGCGATCGTGAACAATTCCGGGATCATGCCCATCGCGCCGATGGCGGCGCTCAAGATCGAAGAATGGGATCGAATGATCGATGTCAACATCAAGGGCGTTTTGTATGGGGTGGCCGCAGTACTTCCGATCATGCAAAAGCAAAAGCTAGGCCATATCATCAACATCGCTTCTGTCGCGGGCTTCAAAGTCTGGGCCCCGGGCGGCACCGTATACAGCGCGACGAAGTTCGCCGTGCGGGCGCTGACTGAGGGCCTTCGGATGGAGCACAGGGCCGACAACATTCGTTGCACCATAGTCTCTCCTGGCGCGATTGCAACAGAGCTGCCCGAAAGCAGCTCGGAGGAAGCCACCAGAAAGAATTTGCGCGAGTTCTACAAGATGGCTATTCCGGCCGACTCGATCGCTCGCGCAATCTCTTACGCCATCGAGCAGCCAGCCGACGTGGAAATTGGCGAGATCGTCATCCGGCCCACGGCGCAGGACTTCTAATGCGGAGGCAAACTACGTGCCCTCTGTCCTCGTCAGGTTGGCCCCGATTCTTAGTCATGTCGGACATGATTTGGGCGGGAGAAATGCAATGAAAATCTTGTTCATATCCTTTGTCGTTGGTCTGGGTGTAGGTGCCCTCTACGGACTCATTCGCGTAAAGAGTCCGGCCCCGCCAATCGTCGCTCTGCTCGGCCTCCTGGGAATGGTGCTCGGAGAACAGCTCGGCGGTTGGATTCTTACGAAAAATGTCAGCGTGACACATGCTGCATCCGTTTGTCTCGTGGGTAAGCACTGGGATCAGCGAGCGAATGTGCAATCTGTAGTATCAGTTCAACCTCACGCGGACTGAGAGAGTTCTCATCGTGCCAAATGAGCTGCGAGCCAACATCGGGTGATGCTGCCCTCGTGAAAGGAGACTCAATGCGTATCACTAAATCCTTTGGCGTAATCGCTATCGCGATCTTTCTGAGTACGGGAATTGCTCGTCTCGTCCCGATGCGGAGCACCGCCCTGGCAGCCGCCGATACTGCTACGGTTACGCCCAACGTGACCGTGGAGCCGCAATACGATACGACCCACGTCTACGTCGCGCCCGAGGACTTCGACCGCTTCGTCGCCAGCCTGGTAGCAACCTTCGGCGGGACCACATCCAAACAGGGCGTCTTCACCGTGACGCCAACTCCGAGCAGCACCATGTCACAGTTGGTGCTGACTCCCGTAGGAACCCTGTCGGTTTTCGGGTTCAAGACGCCGGTTCCGTATCCGTTTGGTGCAGAGCGAACGGGTTACCTCGTGACCGATTTCGATGCGGCGGTCCAGGCCGCTCGCACGACAGGCGCCGACGTTCTTGTGACTCCATTCAATGACCCAATCGGACGAGATGCCATTATCCAGTGGCCGGGCGGCGTGAACACGCAGCTCTATTGGCACACGACCGCGCCGTCCTATAAGGCTCTTCAAACCATTCCGGAAAACCGTATCTATGTGTCCGCCGATCGGGGGGCTGCCTTCGTAGCGAGCTATGTTGCGTTCAGTCACGGCAGGGTTGTCTCTGATAATGGACAGGCTCCCGGCATTGAGATCGGGGAGCCGGGCGAAACCTATCGACGCATTCGGATCGAATCGGGTTTCGGGAAGCTAGTCGTGTTCGTGACGGACGGCCATCTACCTTATCCTTACGGGCGGGAAATCACAGGGTATGAGGTGCCGAACCTAATCGATACGCTAACGAAGGCCAAGGCTGCCGGGATCGAGATTCTGGTTGCTCCCTACACAGCCGATCAGCGGACCTCTGCCGTTGTCCAATTCCCGGGCGGATACATTGCTGAGATCCACTCGATCACTGAAAAACCGAAATGATGTTAAGCAAAACACCTTGATGCGATTTTTCTTCATGCTCGCGGCAGTTGTGTTGCTCGTAACACGAACTCCTGTAGGGGCACAGTCCGTGTCTTCTGCCATCCCGGACTCGCCTGACAGGACGATCAAGTTACTGCGGGAGGACGAAGACTGGAGTTTTCTAGCTAATCCTGCCAACCGTCAGGATTTCTGGGATCCGGTCAAATATATCCGTCTTCGAGGTGGTCGCAATGATTGGTTCATGACGATCTGTGGAGAAGCTAGAGAAGTATGGGAGCAGATCGGCAACGATTATTGGGGACAGGCTCCTTACTGGAATGGGTACCTGAATGAAAGGTACATGCTGGGTTTCGATATCCATTACGGAAAGCACGTTCGCACGTTTGTCGATTTTAAGAGCGGTATAAATTCCTTCCGGCAAGGCGGCCCGCGTCCGATCGACGAGAAGAAACTCGACTTTCAAGCCGCCTTCCTGCAGGTTGGAACTGCAGAAGGTCAGAACTCGGTCGAGGTGAGGGCGGGAATACAGGAACTCGAGTACGGATCCGGACGGCTTATCGACGTTCGCGAGGGACCGAATGTCCGCCTGAGTTTCGCTGGTTTCCTGGTCAAAAGCAAAATCGACCGATGGCTGGTGGACGGATTTGCCATGCGTCCACGCACGGACAATTTTGGATTCTTTGACGATCGGCCAAATGGCCAGGTAGGTTTCTGGGGCGTCTATGCTTCGCGACCCGCTCCGAAAACGTCAGTAGAACTGTACTACCTGGGGTTGGATAGAAAGCAAGCCACATTTCAACGGGGCACCGCTCAGGAAGTACGTCACTCCATCGGCGGACGACTCTCGCGTCCCATTGCGACCGAGCGGCCCGGTTGGGATTTTGACAATGAAGCTCTTTGGCAGTTCGGCACATTTGGTTCGGGCAATATCCGAGCGTGGACGGTCGCTACCGAAACCGGTTATCGATTTACAAATACGCCACTGAAGCCGCGTCTTAGCGTGAAGGCCGACATCTCAAGCGGGGACCATCCAGCCTCGAATACTTTGAGCACGTTCAATCCTCTGTTTCCGAAAGGTGACTATTTCGGCGTCCTTGCAACGACCGGACCAGGCCCAATCAACTTTATAGATGTTCATCCTCATGTCGAGTTAACACTGCCTCACAACGTCTCCGCCTCGTTCGATTGGATCGTGCAGTGGCGACAGAGTCTTGACGATGGCGTCTACAACGTGCCGGGAAGCCTGATCCGTCCCGGCGATGCAAGCGAGGCGCGTTATGTCGGACATAGACCAGGCACCCAGATTCGCTGGCAGAAGACTCGTCACCTGTGGTTTCAGGCGGACTACGGAATCTTCTATGCGGGCAGTTTCCTGAAGGAAACGCAGCCTGGGCGCAACCTCAACTACTGGGCTTTGTGGACCGGCTACAAGTTTTAGTCCGACGAGCAGAGGTGTTGATTTATGTGGAAAGCGCTGACTGCGGACTCAATTCTCCCATATGCGCTGCTTGGGATGACCGCCGTTACCGGTCTTGTCGATGCAGTGAGCTTCCTTTCTTTGGGGCACGTATTCACAGCAAATATGACTGGAAACATCGTTCTCCTTGCATTTGCGAGTACGGGTGTACCTCAGGTGTCCCTGGCTGGTTCTATCACTGCTCTCTTGGGGTTTCTTGCAGGCGCCGCGGTTGGCGGTCGCATCATGGCTGGTGCACGCGCAGGGGCGCAGCTTCGTGCGGCGAGTTCGGTTTTTGCATCGGAGATTGTTTTCTTAATCGGGGCAACTCTGGCCGCACTTGGCTATACTGTCGTTTCATCTCAGCATTCCCTACGGCTTTACGCGATGATCGCTTTCACCGCCATAGCGATGGGGATGAGAAATGCCGCCGTACGTAAGTTAGCCGTTCCAGACCTGACAACGACAGTGCTGACGTTGACCATTACGGGCCTTGCTGCGGATTCGTCCCTTGCACGCGGAACCAATCCCCGTTTGCAGTGGCGAATTGCAGCGGTGGTGGCGATGTTTGCGGGTGCAGCGTTAGGCTCGATAACCCTAAGGCACTCCGTCTTCATGGCTCTCGCTTTTTCCGTCGTACTGTCGTCACTTTGCAGCCTCGCGTTGCTGATATCGTCGCAGCTGCCTTGCGCAAGAAACGCAGAAAAGGACTGGAGGTAGCCTCGTAGATGTCTCAAGAGAATCAGCGTGCATCCGAGTTGAACCATTCAGAGAAAGTTCCAGCGGCCGCAGATACGGCGGTGGTTCTTCAGGCAGGCAAAAAGCCGCTCGATTTTCCAACGCCGGCGGTAGCGGCGCATGGCCGTCCATCCTGAGTTAGTTTTCGCCTGCCGCGATTGGGCACAATCAATTCGACGCTGTGTTCCTGGCGCTGCCGTTCATCCAGCCGATCGCTATCGTAGGCACGGTCTGCAATCAACCGTTTCGGCAATCCACCGACGTGGCGTTGACTGAGTGTGTCTTCGACCAGCGTGGACTCATGACCAGCGTGGACTCATTCGGCGAGCACTTGTAACCCGCATGGGGATAGGAAGAGCATGGCCGCCCGCGATTGCCATGATCTTGCTCCCTTTGCCACTGCGTGTTGGACCAATGTGATCGCCCGTATATGAGATAGCTTCTAGCCTCTCGCCCCAGCCGCTTCAACAGTCTCCTAGCGGACACTCTTCGTGATTTTCGTAAGACCTTCTTGATCACCGGTGGCGCAGTACAGATTCAGAACTGCGCCCACTGCACGCACAGGCGTGGTAGCGCCGAGTCGAAGCCCCGCCCCATTCTCCTGCATAGACGTCCTTCCTTCCCGCCTTCTATGGCGATGCGATTTACCTAAGCGCAGTTGACGGATAATGCATGGTCGGTCGTAGGCTATGCTCATGCTGTGCAATAGTGGCGAGATACTTGCAAGAGCGTATCTGCGGTCACGCGCATCTTTCGAAAGTGCTCGTGACGAGGGGCCAAACGAAAACGTGTCGCTTCAAAAACGGCTCATGAACGCTGCAAGGCAAAAGATCGAGGTGCACGCTCGGACCTGCAGAGTCTGCGATCTAGGGGCTATCAGATCCGCTGAACTTCGTGAGCGCGACCCTCGCTAGACTTGCGCACACTTGTCCAATTAGCCCATTTCAGGTCAAAGCGTTGATAGTCGATTCTGAGCAGGTTCTTGCGGCACGGCTGAAGTGTGATCTGGACATGCCCTGACCCCATCGCCGGTGGCTGCTGTCGAAGTCCGCCAGCTGCTCAGGCACAGCACCGAGATAGGTGAGCAGGGTCTCCGCGCTCTGGATGCGTAGCCGAGGGCCGAGCATAGTGCGGTGGTCAAGCGCCATCGCCTGTGCCGCGAGACCTCGGCCGTCCACGAAGTTCACGCATACGCTGCGGGGCTGGAGAAGCGCTCGCGGCACCAAGCGCCAACGGCTCTGCGGATTCCCTCGTCGCAAGCCTCGCAGATGATCTGGTCGGCGAAGTAACGGAACCGCTCGCCGGGTGTGAGCGCGCCGCATGTCTAGCAGCCGAGAGCAGGCTGCATTGCAGCGCGTTCGCGCGCCTTCCGTTCTCGTTCCTCCCTGACCTGCGCTCCGTTGTCAACCACTATTACGGATCCGAATGTTCGTTGGAAGAAGCGGCGAGACCGGACACGACATATCTTTCGGGCATTTCCTTATCAGCTGCCATGGATACTGTTATTGCTCATCGAGGTAAGATTCAATCCAATGGCTCACGAACGTCATGCCCGTTTCGCCTAATCCCTTACCGATGAAAAGCGAACATAACACGATCGTACGGCACAGCTCGATGCGGCTACCAGAGACAACGGTTCAAATCACTCAGGAAGGCCATTCTATTCGGCTTCACAATAAGCGACTTCACAACCGAGCAAGGACGGTCAAGGCATGGACGCAGGCATTCCTGCTAGCCCCATTTCTGGTACTGGCGGGTTGTGGCCGGCCGCCAAACGCATCGACGCCAAGCATCGCGATCACGAGAATTCCATCTGCCGAAGGAAACAAGCACGACACAGTTGCTGCCATTGAGGGCACCGCGGTCGGTGTCCGCCCTGACCAGCGGATCGTGGTCTACACCAGAAGCGAGGAGTTGTGGTGGGTGCAGCCCGCCTTCTACCACCCGTTCACGCAAATCCAGAATGGTTCCCGTTGGCAGAACCAGGTCCATCTCGGTACCGACTACGCCGCATTGCTCGTCGAGCCTGGTTATCACCCGCCGGAGACGGCGGAATCGTTGCCATCAAAAGGAGACGGCGTCGACGCAATCGCGGTCGTACACGACAAGCGTGCACCGGCAAGTTCAACACAACCGAAGCTCCTGCATTTCAGCGGTTATGACTGGACCGTCCGAACAGCAGCCAGTAATCGCGCCGGCACAAGGAATTCATTTGATCCGGCGAACGCGTGGACGGACGAACGCGGCGCATTGCATTTGCATATCGCCAGGCGCGAGGACAAGTGGACGTGTGCGGAGGTTAAGCTCACCCGCAGCCTAGGATACGGAACCTACAGGTTCGTCGTGCGCGATACCTCGCAATTGGAGCCCTCCGCTGTTCTAACGCTGCTGACGTGGGATGGGATCGGCGGTGAACCAAATCGCGGTGAACTTGACGTCGAAATCAGCCGCTGGGGCTACCTCGAGAACGAGAATGCACATTATGTCGTCCAGCCCTACTTCATTCCCGCAAATATGATTCGATTTCGAGTGCCGGGCGGCGTGCTCACACACTCATTCCAGTGGAAGCCCGGTCGTGTGACATTCTCAACTGTGGCGGGATCGCAGGCGCGCGTGATCCAACAACATGCATTTACCTCCGGAGTGCCAGCTCCGGGTGGTGGAGACGCGGTCCGTATGAATCTCTATGTCTTCAATAAAGGTGAGGTCCCCCTAAAAAATGAAATGGAAGTCGTAATTGAGAAATTCGAGTTCTTCCCGTAATGCTTGGTGTAGCGCCATATCGATTGGTTTCGTTGGCAGTGATGGCATGCCTCCTGAGCGAAGCGCATGCGCTAGACCCACATCGCAAATTCTCTCAGTATGTCCGGGAGAAATGGAGCGCTGCGAATGGTCTGCGGGGCGGCGCGGTTCATGCTATCGCACAAAGCCCCGATGGCTATCTCTGGATCGGCACTGACCAAGGCCTCGTACGTTTTGACGGGTTCACCTTCCTGCCCGTGCAACCGAAGTCGCTTCTGCTTCAAAACGATCCGATTCTGGGATTAACGACTGACGCCGAGGGCGATTTGTGGGTGCGCATGCAAACCGCAGGAGTCCTTCGTTATAACCATGGGAAGTTTGAGAATCTCGCATCCGGACCCAATGCCACTTTGACTCAGGTGACGGCAATTGCACGGGAAAATGCCGCCGGAATGCTGCTCTCGGACCTGTTCACTGGGACCCTCCGGCTGCGAAGGGGAAAGCTGGATCTGGTCGCTCCAGCAAACATCCTGCCGGGAGCGGCCCCGACGATGTCGATTGCAGAAACAGCAGGTGGCAAAATCTGGCTGGGAACACTGGGAGTTGGCCTCTTCTACCTGGAAAACGGACGCGCCACGCGGGTTACTCAAGGACTCACGGAGACGAAAATCAACTGCCTGTTGCCGGTTGGCGACCAGGAATTGTGGGTGGGCACCGATCACGGACTGTTTCGAAGGAGTGGTACGGGATTTCGACGTGTTGGATTGGGGCCTTCGCTAAGTGACCAGCCAGTGCTGACTATAGTTCGCGATCGCGATTCGAACATCTGGGTGGGTACTACGCGAGGTCTTTTGCGAATCAATGCGAGTGGTACTCCCTTTCCTGAGGAACAAGGCATGCAGAGAGCCGGTCCTGTCAACGCGCTGTTTGAGGATCGCGAAGGAAATCTGTGGGTTGGGGGCGCCATGGGATTAGAGCGCATCCGAGACAGCGCATTCATAACTTACTCCACAGATACGGGACTCTCCTCGAACACGAACGGCCCCGTTTATGTTGACCGGGAAGGTCGTGCATGGTTTGCTCCGGAGAAGGGCGGACTGTACTGGATCAAAGATGGCCGCATTCAGGCGGTTAAGCCGGAGCTGCTCGAGAAAGACGTAATCTATTCCATTGCCGGACGCGATCACGAAATCTGGATCGGGCGCCGACAAGGAGGTTTGACCCGTCTGGCGTACCGTGGCGGAATCGTCACAACAGAAACCTACGGCCGGCCAAATGGGCTGGGGCAAAACAGTGTGTACGCCACTTACCAGGGTCGCGACGGAGCGGTTTGGGCGGGTACCCTGAGCAGCGGCATCAGCAGACTAAAAGACGGAAGAGTCACTAACTACACAACCACAGATGGACTGACCTCGAACACGGTCTCATCAGTCCTCGAAGGTCACGATGGAACGATCTGGCTTGGGACTCCAAACGGCCTGAGCGCATTGTCAAATGGGAAATGGAGGACCTATTCGCTCCAAGATGGACTGCCCTCGGACAACGTAAATTGTCTCTTTGAAGATTCGGCCGGTGCATTGTGGATTGGCACCTCAGCGGGTCTTGCGTACTTCCAAATGGGCCGTATGCACACTCTTCAGGAAGTCCCGGAGTCACTGCGCGAACAAATCCTCGGAATGGCGGAGGACAAGAGCGGAAGGTTTTGGATTGCGACCTCACAACATGTTTTGCGTGTTCCGCGCGACAAACTGCTAAGCGGTGTTGTGAAAGCAGCCGATGTTCGTGAGTATGACCAGGCCGATGGTCTCGAGAGTACTGAAGGAGTGAAGCGGAGCCGATCGGTGGTCTCGGATTCAGCGGGCAGGATCTGGTTTTCCCTCAGCAACGGCTTGTCGGTTGTTAATCCATCCCAGATCAATGAAAATTCAGTTCCCGCGCTGCCTCACATCGAGGCGATCACCGCCGATAGCAATACCGCAAACCTCGACACCTCGGTTCGAATTCCTCCATCTCCCAGGCGAATCACATTTGAGTACACGGGGCTGAGCCTCGCGGTGCCCGGGCGGATTCGCTTTCGATATTTCCTTGAAGGTTTCGACAGTAGCTGGAGCCAGCCGGTTGCAGCGCGAGAAGCCGTTTACACGAACCTTGGGCCCGGCCCCTATCGATTCCGGCTAGTCGCCAGCAACAGCGAGGGACTGTGGAACGGGCCAGAAACTGCGATCGCTTTGAACGTCGCCCCGGCGTACTATCAAACTTACTGGTTCCGATTGTCGTGCATCGCCGTCTTTATTGCGCTGCTTTGGGCACTTTATC
>KB906747.1 GCA_000381585.1 Acidobacteriaceae bacterium KBS 83 | reverse complement strand
ATGCTCATGGCCTACCTTGCCGGCGTGCACTTCTGGTGGCCCAAGATGACTGGCCGCATGTATCCGGAGGGGCTCTCGAAGCTGGCCGCCGTCACCACCTTTATCGGCTTTATTCTTACGTTCTTTCCGCAGTTCGTTCTAGGCTATCTGGGCATGCCACGCCGGTATCATGCGTATCCGCCGGAGTTCCAGTGTGCTCAACGTGCTCTCGACTGCGGGCGCGACGGTACTCGGAATCGGCTATCTGCTGCCTATGATCTATATGACGTGGTCGCTGAAGTATGGCGCGATTGCGGGCTCCAATCCTTGGCAGGCTACTGGCCTTGAGTGGCAGATTCAGTCGCCCCCGCCAACCGAAAACTTCCTTGAGATTCCCGTCGTGGACTATGAAGCCTACGACTATGACTGGCTGGCGAATAAGACTCCACACGAGGTAACGACCGTTGGATAGCCAGGCGATCGCAGCCCATCCGGAAGTGGCGCCCGCGGAGCACGCATCGTGAGCCAGCTTGTGCCACCCAGGAGCTGAAGCTCGAACCCTCGAACTTCGCTGCCATGGGCTCCACGGAAATGACAAGGTCAAGGCGGTTGCGGTATCGGTCGTGCAAAGATTGAGGCCGTCATCATCTTCTTAGCCAGATATGTATGGTCCGCCGCACGACTGCAAAAAGGGAGAGCGGGGGGACGAGAAGGTCTGTCTGCGCAAATGTATTCCTCAATAAGGGTGAAGGCGTTGTCAATGGCAGAAATATCCCGATCGCTTCCTGAAGCAACGCTCCGAGCCAGGGGCATAGAGACCAGAGCTCGAGCAGAACCTCATAGAATCATTTTCGGTGGAATGTTCTCCACCCACCATCAATACGGCAACGGACCGCGGCCATGATTCCTCTATTCGGATACCAGCCTGTGCTGGGTGCGAGAGCGCCTACTCAGCCTAACGGTCGGCTCGCGCTGACCAGAATACATTTCAGGCTATTCTCGATGAGAGAATTTTGCGGATACGGTGTTTGCGTGCGAAGGATCCAGTACCTCCGTATCGCAAGCTTGCGTGTGCTGCCACCTTGGCCAAAGTGAAGTACTTCTGATGGCAGCGGTGTAGATATTCTTTGCGAAATACAGGATCAACGCGCACGCCTATGGTTGCAGGTTCGCCCGGTGTTTTCGCGAAGACCATGCCTCGTTCGAGCAGAAAGCTGGTAGCTGGTTGATGCCCGCGGTGCGCCGGGAGATCAGGCGGTCGCGAACTCGATGGATGGCCTGCAGATCCAGTTGATCCTACGTCTTGAGCGGGACGAAGCGCATGTTCTTGCGCCCTACAGGCTTCGGCGATCGACTCGGGTCCACATAGTTCTTGTTCGACTTCACGAAAGGCTTTACACACTGCGCTACGATCAGCCGCACATCATGGCCTTGCTTACGCAAGGCACGGCCCAGAAAGTGGGCTCCAGAACAGGCTTCCAAATCGATCAGCGACGTCGGCATGTTCGCGGTGACGCCAGCAATTGTTGCTGTGAGAACTTCTTCCGAACGAGCACCTTGCCAGCTGCGCCGAGTGCTACCAGGTGAAAGGTCGCCTCGCCCGGATCGATGCCAACTGAATGTATCTGCATATCGATGATCCTACTTGTCACAAGCTGCTACGGTTCCCTGCTCCCGCAGGATGATCAAGGGGCGGACCATCTCATTAGTTGCTAATTTGACTGACCTGATAGATACTTCCAACGATGCGACCTTGACCGGTTGCATCGAGGCGAAGGACTATGCACCTTTGGCCGCTTGCAGTTTATCTCGTCATCGTCGTCATGCTCGTTGTTGCCATGCTTGGCCTGTCGTTTGTGCTGGGCCAAAGGCACCACAACCGCGCAACAGGCACTCCCTACGAATCTGGCATTTTGTCACAGGGTTCAGCTCGTGTGCGCTTATCGGCCAAGTTTTATCTGGTCGCAATGTTCTTCGTCATCTTCGATCTTGAGGCAGTTTTCATCTTTGCCTGGGCGATTGCCGTCCGTGAAACCGGATGGACCGGTTATGCCGAGGCGATGGGTTTCATAGCGGTGTTGCTTGCCACCCTTGTCTACCTTTGGCGCGTAGGCGCACTGGATTGGAGACAGGGAAGCAGACGGGTGGTGGCTTAAGACGGGCGGTGTTTGATGCGATGGTCGATCAGTCGGCCTGATGCTCCCCCGCAGGCCCCCAAAACCGATGGTCATTCTGATGAAGCAATCCGCCGTACGTTGATTCTGTCTCGTCTGGATGATCTTGTAGCATGGGGCCGCAAGAATTCCGTCTGGCCTTTCAACTTCGGCCTCTCCTGTTGTTTTGTAGAGATGGCCACAAGCATTACAAGCAAATACGACATCTCCCGCTTCGGCGCTGAAGTGATACGTGGCACGCCGCGCGAAGCGGACCTCATGGTCATCGCGGGTACGGTCTTCATCAAAATGGCACCGGTCATCCAGCGCCTCTACGAGCAGATGATGGAGCCGCGGTGGGTCATCTCCATGGGCTCATGCGCGAATTCAGGCGGCATGTATGACATCTACAGCGTCGTGCAGGGCGTGGATAAATTTCTTCCGGTCGACGTGTATGTACCCGGGTGTCCACCGCGGCCGGACGCGTTTCTCGAAGGTGTTTTGTTGTTGCGTGATGCAGTAGGAAAGGAAAAGCGACCTCTGAGCTGGGTCATCGGACCGCAAGGAGTGGAACGGCCTGACATGCCTTCCATGCGCGATCAGAAGCGAGCCCAGCGGCAGTTGCTGACTGTACTCAGGACTCCCGATAACGCTTAGCAGTGCGGCGGTGCGGCATGACACGCGGCCTCGTGCTCGATCAGGAGCTACAAAACGAACTGGGGGTTACCGCTGCGCCCCAGGCGGTCCGCGATGATATTCCGACCTTCTGGGTGTCGAAGAGCGACATTCATGAAGCGATCCACTTGCTTCGCTCTAGCATTCCCGCTCCATACACGATGATGTATGACCTAACCGCAGTTGACGAACGCGGACGCACGCATCGCGACGGTCAACCGCCGAGCGACTTCACTGTCGTCTATCACCTGTACTCGTTTGAGCGAAACGCGTATGTCCGGCTCAAGGTAGCGCTCAACGAGACTCAGCTCTCATTGCCCACGATCACCGACATCTTTCCATCAGCCAACTGGTATGAGCGCGAGGTGTGGGACATGTTCGGGATCGTCTTCGACCAGCATCCACATTTAGCGCGCATCCTCATGCCGCGGACATGGTCAGGACATCCATTGCGCAAGGACCATCCCGCACGCGCCACAGAGATGGGACCCTTCCAGCTGCCGGACGAGAAACAAGACGCCGAACAGAATGCATTGCAGTTCCGCCCTGAAGAGTGGGGCATGAAGCAGGAGCACGATGGTCTTGATTTTCTTTTCCTGAATATTGGACCTCAGCACCCTGGAACACATGGCGTTCTGCGCATTGCTCTTCAACTGGACGGTGAAGTGATCGTCGATGCTGTGCCCGATATAGGCTTTCATCACCGCGGCGCGGAAAAAATGGGCGAGCGCCAGACCTGGCACACTTATATTCCTTACACCGACCGCGTGGACTATCTAGGCGGGGTGATGAACAACCTCGCATACCTAACCGCAGTCGAAAGGTTAGCAGGTATTACGGTGCCGCCACGCGGGCAAATGATTCGCGTGATGATGGCGGAGCTCTTTCGCATCAACAGCCACCTGGTCTGGTACGGAACATTCGCACAAGACCTCGGCCAGATGTCGCCGGTATTTTACCTGTTCAATGACCGCGAGCGAGCCTTAGGCATTGTTGAAGCGATCTGTGGCGCGCGCATGCACCCGAACTGGTTCCGCATCGGCGGTGTGGCTCAGGACCTGCCCAAAGGCTGGGACAGGTTGTTCCGAGACTTTCTGCAATATCTACCAGCCCGGCTCGATGAGTACGATCGCACCGTTATGCGCAACTATTTGTTCAAAAAGCGCACGAAGGGCGTTGGAGGCTGCACAGTTAAGGAAGCCATTGAATGGGGCATAACAGGCCCGAACCTGCGTGCCTGCGGACTCGAGTGGGACTTCCGAAAGAAGCAGCCTTATGCCTGCTACGATCAGCTCGAATTTGACATACCTACCGGCAGCACGGGCGATTGCTATGACCGCGCCATCGTGCACATAGAGGAGATCCGCCAGAGCCTTCGTATCATCCAGCAATGCGTTGACAACATGCCGGGAGGCCCGTGCAATGCGGAGCATCCGCTTACCACGCCGCCACCGAAGGCTCGCACCATGCATGACATCGAAACGCTCATCCATCATTTTCTTGGCGTGAGCTGGGGCCCTGTGATTCCGGCAGGAGAAGCGATGGTACCGATCGAAGGGACCAAGGGCAACAACGGCTACTACCTGATCAGCGATGGCGGCACTGGCTCTTATAGGACGCGTATTCGCACACCATCGTTTGCGCATATGCAGATGCTGCCGCTCCTTTGCCGTGGTCTCCTAATCCCGGACCTGCTCGCAATTCTCGGGAGTCTGGACTACGTGCTCGCGGATATCGACCGGTGACAACGAGGAGGAGCGAGAAGCGATGCTGAGTGGCGAGGAACGAAGAGAGATCGAGATGAAACTTACCGACTACCCGAACAAGCAGGCTATGAGTATAGAGTCGATGCTCATTGTCCAGCGGCATCGCGGCTGGGTTTCGGACGAGAGCTTGCGCGATCTCTCCGAGCTTCTCGGACTTTCCGTTGCCGATCTAGACGGAGTCGCGACGTTTTACAACCTGATCCGGCGAAAACCTGTTGGACGGCATGTGGCGCTTCTCTGCGACAGCGTCTCCTGCTGGATCATGGGCTGCGAACGAGTGCGTGATCAGCTTTGCAGCAGTCTAGGCACGCCGCTCGGCGGAACGACAGCCGACGGGCGCTTCACTTTGTTACCCATTGTTTGCCTGGGTGCGTGCGATCGCGCACCCGCCATGATGATCGATGGCAAGTTGCATGAGGATCTTGACGAGCAAAGGATCGAGGAAGTGTTGGCGCAGTACGAATAGGCGTTTTCTATGGAAAAGCCGCTGACCGGGAATTTTAGGGCCGACAAGGAGGCGGTAAGCCTCGCGGAATACGAACGCGCGGGCGGATATCAGGGCCTCCGCGCGGCGCTTCTCATGGCGCCAGCGGATGTCACCGAACTGGTGAAGAGATCAAATCTTCGCGGACGCGGCGGCGCTGGTTTTCCCACCGGCATGAAATGGAGCTTCGTGCCCATGGGCGAAGATGCGCCGCATCCGAAATATCTAGTTGCAAACGCCGATGAAATGGAGCCTGGCACATTTAAAGACCGCGCGTTAATGGAGCGCGACCCGCACCAGTTGATCGAAGGCATGATCGTCTCTGCCTATGCGATCGATGCGGACATTGGTTACATCTTTTTGCGGGGCGAGTATGAGCGCTCGTATGAGCGTCTTGCCCGCGCAATTGCTGAAGCAGAAGCGCGCAACTACCTCGGGCACAACATTCTCGGGTCAGGCTACAGTCTCATCCTTCACCTTCACATGAGCGCAGGCCGCTACATCTGCGGCGAGGAAACCGCTCTTCTGAATGCGCTCGAAGGCAAGCGGGCGCATCCGAGAACCAAGCCTCCATTCCCGCAGGTCTCCGGACTGTGGGGGAAGCCCACCATCGTTCAGAATGTGGAAACGCTTTGCAATGTCCATCACATCGTGAACAAGGGTCCCGAATGGTTCCATGGCCTGAGCAAGACCGAAGACGGCGGTACCAAGATTTACGGCGTTAGCGGCAAGGTTAAACGGCCAGGGCTCTGGGAGCTTCCGATGGGCACGCCGATGCGCGAAATTCTTGAGGATCATGCAGGCGGCATGCGCGAGGGCCTTCGTTTTCGCGGTGTGTTGCCGGGCGGAGCGTCCACTGACTTTCTCGTGGAAGAACATCTCGATACGCCCATGGACTACGGAAATGTGCAGAAGGCGGGCAGCCGCCTGGGCACAGGAACGATGGTCGTGCTGGATGACCAGACGTGTCCGGTGGGCATGGTCTGGAACCTTGAGCACTTCTTCGCGCAAGAGTCGTGCGGCTGGTGCACGCCATGCTGGAGCGGGCTGGCGTGGACGGAAAAGATTTTGTTCGCGATGGAGCAAGGCAAGGGAAGCATCCACGATCTTGAAACGCTTTCGTTCCAGACAAAATTTCTTGCCCCCGGAAATACGTTTTGCGCTTTTGCACCGGGAGCAGTGGAACCGCTGCAAAGCGCATTGAAATACTTTGCCGACGATTTTCGGCGGCACATCGATGAACAGCGGTGTCCGTGGAGGCAATGAGCGTGGCAACTATATTTATCGACAACGCGCCCAGGCAGGCCAACCCAAAACAGAACCTTCTGCACGCCTGTCTCTCGCTGGGCTATGACCTCCCCTATTTCTGCTGGCATCCTGCATTGGGATCGGTGGGAGCGTGCCGGCAGTGCGCGGTCAAGCAATTCCGCGACGAGCGGGACACGGCAGGCAAGCTTGTGATGGCGTGCATGACACCAGCAGGGGAGGGCACACGCATTTCAATCACCGACGTTGAGGCTGCGGCCTTTCGCGCGGCGGTGATTCAGGGCTTGATGCAGAACCATCCGCACGATTGTCCGGTCTGCGACGAGGGCGGCGAATGCCACCTTCAGGATATGACCGTGATGACCGGCCATCGCTCCCGCGCTTACAGCTTCGGCAAAAGAACGTTTCGCAATCAGTATCTCGGCCCTTTGGTGAATCATGAAATGAACCGCTGTATTCAGTGCCAGCGGTGCGTGCGTTTCTATCGCAATTACGCGGGCGGACATGATCTGAACGCATTTCGTCTCCGCGACAATGTCTACTATGGGCGCCATGAAGACGGCATTTTAGAAAGCGAGTTCAGCGGCAATCTGGTCGAGATCTGCCCGACCGGAGTATTCACGGATGCCACCCTCAAACGCCACTACACACGCAAGTGGGACCTCCAGATGGCGCCTTCCATCTGTGTGCATTGCGGGCTGGGTTGCAACACCACTGCCGGCGAACGCTACGGCGCGCTTCGCCGCGTCGTGAATCGTTATAACCACGAGGTGAATGGCTACTTCCTCTGCGATCGCGGCCGCTTCGGCTACGAGTTTGTAGAGAGCAGCCTGCGCATTCGCCACCCGCTCTTCAACGGCAAAGCGGCCATAAAGCGCGAGGCCCTCGAACGATTCGGCAGCATTCTCAGCGAAGGCAATGCGATCGGCATCGGGTCACCGCGAGCCTCTCTGGAAGCCAACTTTGCGTTGCGCACACTGGTCGGCTCGGATCGCTTCTTCGCCGGCGTTCTCGACGAAGACTTGCAGCTGTTGTCGCCCATGCTTCGCATCCTTCGTGAAGGTCCGGCGCGGTCCGCTTCGCTCGATGATGTGGAACACTCGGATGCTGTGTTTGTGCTCGGCGAGGATGTCATCAACATCGCGCCGGTCATGGCCCTGCGACTGCGTCAATCTGTTCGTCAAGCGCCCATGCGCATCGCCGCCGGTCTGCACATCCCCGAATGGCTCGACGATGCGGTGCGGGAGGCCGTGCAGGACGCGAAGGGGCCGTTCTTCATTGCATCTCCGTACGCAACAAAGCTTGATGACATTGCAACAACCACCCATCGCGCTGCGCCAGACGACCTGGCACGACTGGGCTTCGCAGTTGCGCATGCGATCGACGACACGGCTCCCAAGGTAACGGGGCTGTCGCCGGAATGGGACACGATGATTGCAGCGATCTCTGCAGCCTTACTTGGCGCGCAGCGTCCCTTGATCGTTTCCGGCGCAAGCTGCCGCAGCCGGAGCGTCATCGAAGCAGCGGCTCAAATTGCGTGGGCTTTGCGCAAAGCAGGTCGCCCGGCAAATCTCAGTTTCACTACGCCAGAGTGCAACAGTTTTGGATTGTCGCTGATGGAGCCGCGCGCTCTCTCCGAGGCATTCCAATCGATTCAGAACGAGCCGACGAGCACGCTGATTGTCCTTGAGAACGACTTGTTCCGCCGTGCGCCGGCAAGCGAGATGACAGCGCAACTGCGCGGCGTCCAGCATCTGGTTGTGCTCGATCATCTTGTCAACGCCACCACAGAAGCGGCCGAGCTTGTGTTGCCCGCAGGCACCTTCGCCGAATCCGACGGCACGCTCGTGAACAGCGAGGGACGAGCGCAGCGATTTTTTCAGGCTCTCGACCACAGCGCGGATGTACAGGAGAGCTGGCGGTGGTTGCGTGAAGGCTCCGTGGCTGCGGGCCTCAACAACGAAGCACAATGGCAAAGCCTTGACGACCTCATCACGGCGATGGCCGCGGAGATACCAGCATTCCGAGCTATTCCAGCGGTCGCGCCGTCGCGCAGCGCTGTTGGCAAGATCGCTCGGGAACCGAACCGGTATAGCGGTCGCACTGCGATGTTCGCCAACATCAGCGTGCACGAACCCAAGCCGGTTGACGATCCCGACTCCGCCCTTGCTTTCTCGATGGAGTCCGGTCCTGAAGCGGCACCGTCTTCGTTGATTCCTTTTTTCTGGGCACCCGGTTGGAACTCCATTCAAGCGGTGAACAAATTTCAAGGCGAGGTGGGAGGGCCACTGCGCAGTGGTGATCCCGGGGTTCGCCTGATCGAGCCATCGCAGGAATCAGGTTGGCAGTACTTCACTGCGATCCCCCCTCAATTCAAGGCGCAGCCGGGAGAATGGCTGCTTGTCCCCATCTTTCATATTTTCGGCTCAGAGGAACTAAGCCGCCACGCGCAAGGCATCGCGCAATTGCTCCCGCGCCCTTATGTTGCGTTGAACCCAGTGGAGGCATCTCTGCTGGGCGCAAAAGCTGGCGAGCAGATCAAGGTAGTTGTTGAAGGCGCTCTGTTCGAACTGGAAGTCGCGCTGCGTGCAGACCTGCCTCGGGGCGTAGCTGGCCTGCCGACGGGATTACCTCCGCTCGATGGTGTGATGCTGCCAGCCTTCTGCAAACTTGCGCCGACCGGAGCTGAATTATCGGCGAGAGGTGCTTCATGATGTCGAACCTCTACCCTCTGCTCATCATCGCCGTTGTACTGTTCGTGGTGCTCAATCTGGCAGCCGGACTGATCTGGGTCGAGCGCCGTCTGCTTGCGCTGTGGCAAGACCGGTACGGTCCTAATAGGGTGGGCCCATTCGGTTTGGGCCAAATCGCCGCAGACTCGATCAAGCTCTTTTTGAAGGAAGACTGGATTCCACCGTTCGCCGACAACCCGGTCTTCGTCCTTGCACCTGCCATCGTTGTGGCTACCGCGCTGATCTCGTTCGCGGTTGTGCCGTTTGCTCCGGGATTCGTAGTTGCCGATCTGAACATTGGAGTCCTGTTTCTTCTGGCCATGTCCTCGTTGGGCGTTTATAGCGTGGTTCTGGCGGGCTGGTCTTCGAACAATAAGTACTCACTGCTCGGAGGCATCCGCGCTGCCGCACAGATGATGAGCTACGAGGTTTTCATGGGACTCTCGCTTCTCGGCGTCGTCATTCTCGCTGGCTCGTTCCGTTTCGCGGATATTGTCGAGGCGCAAAGAGGAATGTGGTTCGTGATTCCTCAATGCCTCGGCTTCGTTCTCTTCCTCATCGCGGGTGTCGCTGAAACGCGGCGCCTGCCCTTCGATCTTGCAGAAGCTGAAAGCGAATTGATCGCGGGCTTTCATTCGGAATACTCGGGGATGAAGTTCGGCATGTTCTTCGTTGGCGAGTACATCGGAGTGATCCTGATTTCGGCAACGATCTCACTGTTGTTTTTTGGGGGCTGGCTCGGTCCAGTATTGCCACCGGCGCTCTGGTTCGCCGCGAAGACGATGTTCTTTATCTGTTTATTCATTCTGTTTCGTGCGGCACTCCCCCGTCCGCGATTTGATCAGCTTATGTCCTGGGGCTGGAAGGTGATGCTGCCCCTCACGCTGGTGAATTTGCTAGTGACCGGAGCCGTAGTGCTGGCCCGGAGATGAAGGAGGCGTTCTGTGCTCAGCTTGGTGCGATCGCTGTGGGAAGTTTTCCGACACGCTTTTGCGCGGCGGGTGACTGTTCAGTATCCGGAACAAAAAGCCTACCTCTCGCCCCGGTATCGGGGCCGTATTGTCCTCACCCGTGACCCGGACGGCGGAGAACGCTGCGTCGCGTGTAATCTCTGCGCCGTGGCCTGTCCGGTGGACTGCATCTCGCTCCAGGCAACGGAGGACGAGCATGGCCGAAGGTATCCGGAATTCTTCCGCATCAATTTTTCCCGCTGCATTTTCTGTGGCTATTGCGAAGAGGCGTGCCCCACCTATGCGATTCAGCTGACGCCGGATACCGAGATGGGCGAGTACAAACGGGAGAATCTGGTGTACGAGAAAGCCGACCTGATGATCGACGGCCCGGGAAAGTATCCCGATTACAACTTCTGGCGCGTTGCCGGAGTTGCCATCGGCGGCAAAGACAAAGGGCAGGCCGAGAACGAACTCGTGCCTATCGATACGCATAGCCTGATGCCCTGAGAAAATACTATGACTACACTCTTCTATCTCGCGGGTATTCTTGCCGTCGTCGCTACGTTGCTTGCTATTACCCAGCGGCACGCGGTTCACGCACTCCTCTATTTGATCGTTTCGCTGCTGGCGGTCGCAGTGGAGTTTTTCGTGCTGGGTGCGCCTTTTGTGGCAGCGCTTGAAATCATGATTTACGCGGGCGCCATCATGGTGCTCTTCGTATTCGTGGTCATGATGCTCAACCTTGCAGAGCACGCGATGGAAGTAGAACGCGAGTGGCTGAAGCCGGGAAACTGGCTAGTGCCTGCACTGCTTGCTCTGATCTTACTAGGCGAGTTGGTCTATTGCACTGCGACTCGCAACACACTTTCTCTCACAAGCTCAGTGGGCCCCAAGCAGGTTGGCATAACGCTGTTCAGGAGTTACTGGATCGGCGTCGAACTCGCGTCATTGTTGTTAATGGCGGGCCTGGTCGGCGCATTTCATCTAGGACGTCATGCCATCGCGAAAGAGGAGGAACATCATGTCACAAGTACCGATGCAGCACGTACTGATACTCGCAGCGATCTTGTTCATGTTGGGTCTGGCGGGACTTCTCACGCGGCGTAACATGATTTTCACTCTCATGTGCATCGAGATCATGCTCAATGCGAGCGGTCTGGCGTTTGTCGCAGCGGGATCGCGCTGGGCGCAGCCGGATGGCCAGGTGATGTTCTTATTCATTCTTGCCATGGCAGCCGCCGAGGTATCGATCGGATTGGCATTCGTACTTCTCTTTCACAAGCGGCAGCTGGCCTTGGATGTGGACGCTGCCAGCGAGATGAGAGGCTGATATGCTTCAACTACTGTGGCTTGTTGTAGCTATTCCATTCGCTAGCGCCGTTTTGCTTGCGCTGTGCGGCTCCAGCTTGTCACGCCGTGCGGTCGCACTCCTGGGCGCGGGGTCCGTTGGACTGGCCGCATTGGCCTCTCTCATTATTAGTGCCACGTTTCTTGCATCTGCGCCCCCTGGCAATGAGTATGTTCAGCACCTGTGGACATGGATGAGCAGCGGTGGATTTCGCCCCGAGATCGCCTTCTACCTCGATCCTGTTTCGCTCCTGATGCTTCTCGTCGTGACCTTTGTCGGTTTCCTGATTCATCTCTACTCAGTCGAGTACATGCGCGACGACGAGGGCTACGCGCGTTTCTTCGCCTATATGAATCTTTTTGTAGCATCGATGATCACGCTCGTGCTGGCGAACAACCTGCTGTTGTTGTACCTGGGATGGGAGGGCGTCGGGCTGTGCAGCTTCCTGCTGATTGGTTTTTGGTATCGTGAGCCGCAGAACGTGCGCGCTGCGAGCAAAGCCTTCATCGTGACGCGGTTCGGCGATACGGCTTTTGCCGTAGGGCTGTTCCTACTGTTTACGCGCTTGGACACATTGGATATTCAGGAAGTGATGCATCGAGCTTCGGCGCGGTGGACCCCCGGCAGCGGCGTTGCGATAGCTGCTGCGGCGCTGTTGTTGGGCGGAGCAGTCGGCAAGTCCGCGCAATTGCCCCTCCAGACCTGGTTGCCGGACGCAATGGCTGGCCCTACGCCGACGAGTGCTCTGATTCATGCCGCCACCATGGTCACCGCAGGCGTGTACCTGATTGCGCGCACGCACGTGCTTTTCGCCCTGGCCCCTTCTGTTCAATTCCTAGTAGCCATCATCGGAGCCGCCACGATGTTAATGGCGGCCTTCAGCGCGATCGCTCAGCGCGATATGAAGCGCGTTTTGGCATATTCCACTATCAGTCAGATCGGATACATGTTCCTCGCGCTGGGCTTGGGAGCGTGGTCGGCTGCCATGTTCCACTTGATGACGCATGCTTTCTTTAAGGCGCTTCTCTTTCTGGCTGCGGGCGTGGTTATCCATGCGGTGCATGAACAGGACTTGTATCGCATGGGCGGTCTCCGCTCGGAACTGCGGCTTGCATTCTGGTCGTTCGTGATTGGCGGCTCAGCATTGGCTGGTCTGCCGTTGATCACTGCGGGTTTCTTCAGCAAAGACCTCATCTTGTGGCAGTCATGGGCAGGCCCGAATGGGAATGCGTGGTTCTGGATCGTGGGCATGACGGGTGCCCTCCTCACCTCGCTCTACACCTTCAGGATGATCCTGCTGGCCTTCTACGGTCGGCAGCAGCTGCACGTAAAAGCGAAGAACGGCCTCGCGGTTCGCGTTTCCCTGATCGTTCTTTGCTTCTTGTCACTTGTAGGTGGATACGTCGATACCCCGCCACACTTTGGCGGGGTTCCCGCTTTGTCCAATTTTCTAAACAGCGTATTGCCGCCGCTTAAAGAAGTGCATGTAGGTCCGATTACCGAGACCGTTACTGCGCTCTCCGCGAGCACGATGTTCGCGCTTGGTCTTGGGCTGGCGTATCTGATCTTTGGGCCCAAGCGGTCGCGGCTGCCAGCGCACAATCTCCTCGAGCAGCTGTGGCTCGCTGGCTGGGGCTTTGACTGGTTCTATGACAAGCTGCTGGTTCGCCCGTTTCAATGGCTGACGCGCAAGAGCGCAAGCGACCTGGTGGATGCGCCGATCAATGGCCTGGCTCAGGTGACCGTGCTGGGCTACCGTGCATTACGGCTCACGCAGACCGGACGCGTGCGCTGGTATGCGGCCGGGCTCGCTATGGGCACTGTTGCAACCGTTGCCATTGCGTTGTTGGTGCGTTGAGGTGCTGGCATGATTCTTCCGAGTCTCATCCTGATCCTGATTGTCGGCGGCATAGCATCGTGGATCGTTGCACGTCGAAGCGAAGTGGTAGCGCGTTTGATTGCTGTCGCGAGTGTGCTGGCAGATCTGTTCGTGTGCTTCGGGATTTGGGTAGCGTACCTTGGCCAGTCGCATTCCACGCCGGAGCGCTGGTTTGTGGAATGTGATTTCGCCTGGATTCCGCAGTTTGGCATCCGCATCCATCTGGCGATCGACGGCCTGAGCCTGGCCTTGCTGCTCCTCACCTACTTTCTGGGCATCATGGCCGTCCTTTCTTCGTGGACGGAGATCCGGGAGCGAGTTGGTTTCTTCCACTTCAACCTGCTTTGGGTGTTGGCTGGCATCACCGGCGTCTTTCTGGCCGTGGATCTGTTCGTCTTCTATCTGTTCTGGGAGTTGATGCTGGTGCCGATGTACTTCCTGATCGGCATATGGGGACATGAGCGGCGCATCTATGCGGCGACAAAGTTTTTCCTTTTCACGCAATTGAGCGGCCTACTGATACTGGTTGCGATCATCACGCTGGCTGTTCTCCATCATCAGTCAACCGGTGTCTTCACCTTCGACTTTGAGCAGTTGCTCCACACGGCGCTGTCACCTCGCGCGGCACGTCTGCTGATGCTCGGATTTCTCGTTGCCTTCCTTGTGAAACTACCCGCATTCCCCTTCCACACCTGGCTTCCCGATGCGCACACTGAAGCTCCCACGGCAGGCAGTGTCATCCTGGCGGGACTCCTGCTGAAGACAGGCGCATACGGGCTGATTCGTTTCGTGCTGCCGTTGTTTCCCGGACCTTCGCGTGAGCTGGCTCCCATTTTAATGACCATTGGTGTGATCGGAATTCTTTATGGCGCCGTGCTTGCTGTCGGACAGACCGACCTGAAGCGCCTCGTTGCCTATACCAGCGTCAGCCACATGGGATTCGTGCTGCTCGGTGTGTTCGCCGGAAATGAGATCGCGCTCGAAGGCGCCGTCGTTCAAATGATCAGCCACGGAATCAGCACAGGCGCGCTGTTCATTCTTGCCGGTCTGCTGCAGGAAAGGATGCATACGCGCGAAATTTCAGCGATGGGCGGCCTGTGGGAGACCATGCCTGCGCTGAGCGGAGCGGGGCTAGTTTTTGCTATGGCTTCCCTTGGGCTTCCAGGGCTTGGAGATTTCGTGGGCGAATTCCTCGTCCTGCTCGGAGCCTATCGGGCAAACGTTCCCCTCACCGTCGTCGCCACTCTGGGCCTTCTGGTGGCGACTCTCTACGGTTTGAGATTTGCGCAAAGCGCGTTTCAAGGCCCCAACCCGCATCATTGGAAACTTCCGGATATGCGCCTGCGAGAATGGGCGGTGCTTGGCCTGATGATGATGTGTCTTGTCTGGATAGGACTATATCCGCAACCAGTGTTGAACGGAGTGCGTCCGAGCCTGGCTGCTGCGGCAAAGTGCATTCCCGCAGGAAATTGTCAGGAGATAAAGAGATGAACCACCCCGATTTTGCCGCATTGCTACCCTTGACAATCGTGTCGGCGACTGCGGTCTTTTTGATGATCGCAATTGCCATCCGGCGCAATCATAAAGCTGCCCTTACCATTGCGCTCATTGGGCTGGCGGCGGCGCTCGGAAGTCTTGCCCTTGCGGCATCCGTTCTGCCGCGACAAGTCACTTCTTTCTTTATTCTCGACTCCTACTCCTTTTTCTACATGGCGATTCTGCTTGGTGCTGCCGTATTTGTGCTTTTATTCGCTTATGACTACCTAAACTGCCGTGAGGAACAACCGGAGGAGCTTTACCTCCTCGTACTGCTGGCCACAGCAGGCGCAATGGTGCTCGTGGCGAGCCGCAACTTTGCGTCGTTCTTCCTTGGCCTCGAGCTCTTAAGCGTGGCGCTCTACGCTGTGATCGCTTATGTTCGCACCGAGAGCATCTCGATCGAGGCGGGGATCAAGTACCTGGTTCTCGCTGCCTCGTCATCAGCGGTTCTATTGTTCGGTCTTGCGCTGATTTACTCAGAGTCAGGCTCTATGGAGCTTTCTCAATTCACGACTGCAATGACTCGCACTGCCGGGCATGCGAACTCATTTCCTGTGCTGGCTGGTGTGATGCTCGTGCTTACGGGTGTCGGGTTCAAGCTGGCGGTTGTTCCGTTTCATCTCTGGACGCCGGATGTCTACGAAGGTGCACCGCTGCCGGTAACCGCGTTCATTGCCACTGTCTCGAAAGGTGGAATGTTTGCATTGCTGCTGCGCTGGTTTCATGTCAGCAGAGGGGAAATAGCCGGAGCACCGGGCCTGGTCCTCTCGATCCTCGCCATCGCTTCCATGCTGACGGGCAATCTTCTTGCACTGCGGCAAACCAACGTCAAGCGAATACTCGCATACTCATCGATTGCGCACATGGGCTATCTGCTAGTCGCGTTGCTCGCTGGAGGAACGTTCGGCGCTCCGGCAGCCACCTATTACCTCACTGCCTACATCGTAACCATTCTTGGTGCATTTAGTGTGATGACGGTCCTCTCCGGATCGCGATGGGAAGCCGCTTCACTCGAAAGCTATCGGGGCCTGTTCTGGCAGAAACCGCTGCTGGCAGCTGCGTTCACCACCATGCTGCTCTCGCTGGCGGGAATTCCGCTCACAGCAGGGTTCCTCGGTAAGTTCTACGTCCTCACCGCCGGAGCCGCAGCATCCCGCTGGGTGCTTCTCTTCACCCTCATCGTGAGCAGCACCATCGGCCTCTTCTACTATCTGCGCATCGTTGTTGTCATGTACGCACAACCGACAGATCCAGGCACGAAAAGAGACGCGCCTGCACTGCCTATATCTCTACCGGCCACTATGGCACTCGCTGCACTCACTGGCCTTGTCTTCCTACTGGGCATCTACCCGGCGCTGTTCTGGGACACAATCGTAGCCGTGACACGCAACCTCGGCTGATCCTCGATCGCGCCACTAGCAGGGGTATTTCCCTTCGATATAGTGCTCGAGCTGCTCGATCGTCTGGTCTTGTGCGAAGGAGATCCATTGCACGAGATCTCCGATGGAGATCATGCCTTGGACCTTGCCCTCGTGAACTACGGGAAGATGGCGAATCCGATTTGTCGTGATGAGGCGCATGGCTTCGTCAACGGAGCATTCCGGGGTGATGGTTATCAGCGTCTCCGTCGCGATCTCGCGGACCGGTGTCTCCTTTGACGAACGGCCCTGAAGAATGACCTTGCGGGCATAGTCCCGCTCCGAGACAACACCCACGAACTGGCTTCCGTCCATAATTAGCAGCGCGCCCACATCCTTGTCTGCCATAATTTTCATGGCGTCATAAACGGTCGCATCCGAAGGCACCGACCATACATCGGTGCCCTTCTTGCGCAAAATGAACGACACAGGATCAACGACTCTCATAGCGACTCCTCAGACGCAGTCACAGACTTGAGTGTCATTCAGAAGTGTGGAGCGGGGCGAACGCCGGACAGCGGTAGCTGTGTGTCAGGCCCTGGGACACGGCGCACTCTCTGCAGGAAGAGGAAACGGAACCCAGGCAGTTCTCGCTCCCACAACCCAATGAAGAATACCGTCACTCGGTGAAACATTATACGCCCGAAACGCCCAAACCACTAGTGGCATGTCACAGAGCAAACATTTCCTGGTTGCGTCTAAGCGAGTATGGCCAGCAATGACGTCGAGCTCAGTGAAGAGCAGCAACTGGACTCAGCCGCATCACACAATCCCGTACCTGGCCGGACCGTGCTAACAAGGCCATCCAGGAGGTCCGCCCGGCCTTTCACGATGCGCTTGCAGAAGGAATGGTGTCGCGACGCCGTAGCTGCGCGCCGAATTAAAGAGCCAGAGACACAAGTTGGCGCTAGAATGAAGGGCGGATACGTTTGGGGGCCTCAACTATGGCCACAATGACGCACCCGGCTGAGATCAAAAGTTCAGATCAAAAGCCAACCGATTCCTTAACAAACCTACTCGATTTGATGACGGAAAGCCCCAACGATGCATCGCAGGGGTTTGATACCAAGTCCGCTCTCGAGATCGCCCGCATCATCAACCACGAAGACGCGAAAGTAGCCGCAGCGGTAAGAAAAGCTCTCCCGGAAATCGCACAGGTAATCGACTCCGTTGCTCGGAGTCTCCGCGAAGGTGGACGTCTAATTTATATAGGAGCCGGATCGAGCGGCCGCATCGCTTCCCTCGACGCCTGCGAATGTCCTCACTATTTTTCGACCTCGCCGCAAACGGTACAGTGCATCATGGCAGGCGGCCCCAAGGCACTCGCGTCGCCGGTTGAGGTGAACGAGGATTCCGAGGAACTCGGCCAGCGCGATTTAGCCCGCCGCCGTCCGACTCGCCAGGATATGATCATCGGTCTCTCGGCCAGCGGACGCACTCCATATGTCGTTGGCGCTATCGCCTATGCCCGCGCACGCTGCGCCAAGACAGCCTGCATCACCTGCAATCACGGCACGCCTCTGGCCGGGGCGGCAGACATCGCCATCGTCGCCGACGTAGGTCCCGAGGTGATCTCGGGCTCGACGCGTATGAAAGCAGCGACCGCGCAGAAGATGATCACCAACATGATCACTACAGGTGCCATGACCCGTCTAGGCTACGTGTACGAAAACCTGATGGTCAACGTACACATGCAGAACACTAAGCTGGTCGAGCGCGGCATCTGCATTCTCATGCGTGCCTGCCACATTACGCGCGAACAGGCCGTTGATGTCATCAAGTCTGCCGGACGCAGCGTGCCCGTTGCGCTGGTGATGCTCAAAGCCGGGGTCGATAACCCGGAAGCAGTGCGCCGCCTGGCCCGCTCCTACGGGAATGTGCGGTTAGCCATTGAAGATACGACGATGGATTTATAGACCCAGTCACCCTTGCTGAGAAGGCCCGCCGCGCAACTAGGACTAAGACTTCTGACCCTGGATTACTTCCGGATTGTTTGAATGCTAATTCGAAGAGGAGCACGAGGTGTTACAAGAAGCTGAACTCAGCGGGCGCTGATTCAGAGAACAACCTCGAAGGCTCCTCAGAGACGATATGTATTACATCGGACTGGATGTTCACAAGAAGACGATCAGCTATTGCGTGAAGGATGCGGCTGGTTGTGTGCACCGGGAAGGCAAGATCGTTCGACGCGGCGCGAACTGGAAGCCTGGATCAAGACTCTTCCCCAACCCCGGATGATCGCCATGGAAGCGACGATCTTCACGGGCTGGATATATGACCACCTGCTTCCGTATGCCGATAAGGTAAAGGTAGCGCACCCGCTGATGCTGCGGGCGATTGCCGCGGCCAAAAAGAACGACAAGATCGATGCCAGCAAGATCGCAGATTGTCTGCGCTGCGATTTCCTGCCCGAGTGCCACATGGCTTCCACCGAGATCCGCGACCGGCGCCGCACGTTGCGCACCAGAACCTAGTGCTGAAACAAATGGTGCAGATGAAGAACCGGGTTTCTGGGCTATTGATGGAAAGCGGGGTGAGCTATGACAAGCAACGCTTGCATAAGCTTGGTTACTTCACAGACCTGCTCTCGACCAACGGTGAGATCAACGAGAGCATCCGGCCTTTGCTCCGACTCAGCCGCGAGCATATCCTGCGCGCGCAACGGCTAGATTATGCGCTGATCAGCTCTCTGGAACGCGATCCGCTCTTATCCGAACGGTTGAGACGATTGAGGACGATTCCCGGAATCGGTCCGATCACCGCTCTGACCTGGGCTCTGGAAATACCTCGCGGTTCAGATCGATCAAAGAGGCCATCAGCTACTGCGGGTTGTGCAGCTCTGAGAAGAGTTCTGCCGACAAGGTGACACGGATGCCCATTTCCAAGCAGAGGAACAAGCATATCCAGCAGGTACTGGTGGAAGCAGCAAAACTGGCCCCCAGGTACTCCCATGAACTCGCTCTGGTGCGCGAGAAGGAGATCCAGCGAGGGAACTCCAATCGGGTGACCCTCGCCGTGGCAAGGAAGATGGTGGCCTACATGCTTGCGGTGGAACGCAGAAAGCAGGACTTCATACCGGCCGAGGAGATGACAGGCAAAGCCGTAGCATAAAAACACCCCTTAAGAAGGAAAAACAACAACAGGATCATACGGTGCGCAGGCTGCCAGGTCCTGCAGATGACGGGCTGGGCGACGAGGGTGACTTCCGAGGCCCCTTTCGGTTTGTTTCGGGACTGGCAGAGAATCAAACTCAATCTTCTGCGACAGCTCTTCGGAGCTTGAGGCAGCAAATGGATGTCCGGTCCTGCGGGAAGCAGGGACCATCAGCCGAGAGGCACACGTGCGCAATCGGAGATCCTCATCGGACCAAATGCGCGCTCTCCTGAGCGCGCCCAGGAATCTCGTGCACTTCGCTTGACAATGACTTACATGGATGCCCGTCATTCGCCAACAATGAAAAGCTGCCAATCGGGGAAATCCGGCGCGGATGGGTCTGCTTTGAGGAACCCGAGGCAGAGTCTCCTGCCATGAATTCAACTCCCGATGCTTCTGGCGCCTCAGTGCTGAGCTTCTGGAAGAAGCGTATGATTAAAGTTAAGCTGCGGAACAGAGCAGCAGTCGTGCCGTCTTCCTCGCCTCCAGCACATGCTTTGCTCCAGACGGGTCACTTATACAGGACGTCTTAGGTAGCAAGGAGGAGCATGTATGAAGACGTATCTCAATACGACCATGACTGATTCCGGTCAGGTTTCGCCCACCGGGGAGACTACTCCTTCGACAAACAGGCCAGGTGCCACACCGTTCCGTGAACCGCAGAAGCGGAGCGGACGTCCGGGCGACCACATGTGGAGCTCCGATAAGAACGGGTGTGTTTTGGAAGGAACATCAGCGGAATCCCCTGACATGAACACGGTCCCGGACGCTGGGGGTGGCTCCGTTTCGAGCTTCTAACGGAGCTGATGATCAAATTGCGCTGCAGAATGGGCCGTGCCCTATAAGCGGGTATGCAACCTATACGTATTTGAAAGCGGGAAACTTTGTGAAGTTTGCCACCACTGCGGGTACTCTTCTTATTCTTCTCAGTATCTTTGGATTTTCATGGGGTGGTTTCAATCTCACTCCCGAGCAAAAGAACGCGGGCGGCGTATTGGTAAAACATACGAGCACTCTCCCAATCCCGCCAATTATTAGTATCGCTTCGTTGATCGCAGGAATTGGTCTAGCCGCGGTCGGAATGCGCTACAAAATGGCCTGATGTGTTCTGCCTCCAAAGGGATCCACACGACTTTTAGATCTAGCTAGTCCCATTCCAGCGTAAAGAGCTTATACTAAAAGATAGTCGTTCTTCCGTCTCGCCTTCAGCTCTCCTTGCTTCGCTCCAGACGATAATCCTCCAAGTGAGCAAGCAACAATAGGAGTAGACGATGCTTATCAATAAGGCTGATGTAAAGAGACACCTCGCCTCTAAGTCGAGAAAATATACCCACACTCCTCTCGCCAACGCTTCCGCAGCAAGTTCGAACTCTTTTACGCTATTT
>KB906746.1 GCA_000381585.1 Acidobacteriaceae bacterium KBS 83 | reverse complement strand
CCCAGCGCAACTCCATGTTGTAGTTCAGTCCGCCGCGTATCGGGTGCATGTGCGAATCGTTGAGGCCTGGAATGACAGTGCGCCGTCCGCCATCGATGACGCGGGTTGCCGGCCCACGTAAACGCAGGACCTCTTCATCTCCACCGATCGCAGTCACCTTTCCATCAGAAATAGCGGTCGCCTCGACAATCGAGGGCAGCCCATTCGTGGCGATCCTGGCGTTGTGCAAGATGATTTCAACAGACACACGAATCTCCTTCGTCGTTTTCCAACGACTTTTAGAGGGGCGGAAGGAAGCTTCCACCCCCCTCTTCTTTACCTGTGAGCTACCGCAGGAGTGCCAATGACGAAGTCGGGGAACTTTGTGGCTGGAGCACCGTGCACCATCGTGTATGCGTACTCAACGCCCATCCCGTAAGCTCCGTAATGGTTCTTCACGATGTCCATCACGGCGTCGTAAGTTTCCCTGTTAGCCCAGTCGCGCTGCCACTCCAGCATGGTGGAAAGTGACGTCACAGGCTTGGCGCCGGCTTGGATAACACGCTGCATAGCGATCTCGTGGGACAGCTGGTTCACGTCTCCACAACAGTCCTCAACTACATAGACTTCATAGCCGTCATGAATAGCCTGGACCGTAGGGAACGCCACACACACCTCTGTCCATAGCCCAGCCAGTACGATCTTTTTGCGCCCTATCTTTTCAATGGCCGCTACAAAGTTCTTGTCGTCCCAGGAGTTCATCGATGAACGCTCTATAGGCTCCTGCCCAGGGAATACAGCTCGGATCTGAGGCCACATGTTGCCGCTAAAAGATTTTGTTTCCACCGTGGTGAGCACCACAGGCACATCAAACACTCTGCAAGCCTCCGCAAAAGCGACGGTGTTGTTAATGATTGTCTGTCGGTCGAAGTTCGATGTTCCAAAGAGCATCTGTGGCTGATGGTCAATCAACGCCACAACACAGTTGTCGGGGGTAAGAAGTCCCTTCTCGCTAAGTCTGGGACGATTTCCGTTTGATGAGTAACTCAATGCTCTCTCCTTGTTTCGTGCCAGTCACAATCTGCACTGCACGTCTAATCCGATGCTCGCAGGGTTCCGAGAATCTGAAAACGTTAGCAAGGGTTAGCTAACGGTTATTAGGCACAGGGCTTGTCGCTCGGCTCCAAGATGAGAAAACAGGAGAAAGGTGGACGATCGGATTTTGCGCCTGCTTAGCTATCTCTGAGCATTTCTGTGCTTAAACCGACAGAACACTACCCAGAGCACAATTTCATTTCATGAGCCCCTATCTCAATTAGGTGCATACACACAACTTGTGAGCCTATTATGAGGTCGACGCGGCATTGCCCTGTTCTTGAGGCTATGGCGATGTAAAACGATCTTGAGCATTACCAAACACAACCTCTGTGAAGGAGGCGTTGAAGATTGGGTCCTGCACTTTGGCTATTATTTTCTTTGCGCGTGATTCAGCGCATTCCGCAGGTCGCAGTCGTGAGCATCGATCCCCGCCTGATCGGAATCCTTACCGGACATCACTATCCACTTTTTGCGAAGCGGGCTACTTTGGAGGAATCTTGAAGGTGCGAGTGCTCCGAACTGTCGTGCTGATAGTCCTTGCATGTCTGTTTGGCTGCGTGCTGGGTGTAGCGCAGGGATTCGATCGGACCATTGCGCAATTCGCGCATACAGCGTGGGGTCCGAAAGACGGCGCGCCGAGTGTAATTGAAGCGTTGGCACAATCCGTGGATGGCTATCTTTGGATGGGAAGTCACGACGGTCTGTATCGATTCGACGGGGTAGTCTTCGAGCGCTACCAGCCTCAGTCGGGTGGCTCATTCCCGACCGAAGCTATCTATTCCCTTTTGGCCCTTCCCAACGGCGACCTTTGGATCGGCTTTTCATCCGGAGCGATCAGCCTCCTGCGGAACGGAAGCGCCACGAATTATGCCAACCACGAAGGAGTGCCCAACGGAGGGATATGGAGCTTAGCGCAGGATCGGGAAGGAACGATCTGGGCCGCAGCCAGCGGCGGGTTGGCACGGCTGGAAGGTGACCGATGGAAGAAAGTAGGGAAAGACTGGAATTTCCCAGGAAAGTCTGCCCGCGCAGTTTTTCTAGGTCGTCAAGGAACACTCTGGGTTGCTACCGAAGACACGCTGGTTTTTCTTCCGCCGGGCGCTAGGCGTTTTAAGCCGACGGGTATTCGAGTCGGTCAGGTAGGACAAATCGCACAAGCGGCAAACGGGAAATTGTGGATGGCCGAAACTTCCAGATCCGTTCGGCCCATCCCTCTAACCGATAGGCGGCAGCCTGCTGACGAGACCGAAGTCCGGGTTGGTTCCCAGGTAATTCTTTTTGATAACAATGGCGCATTGTGGATCACCAGCTTGGGCGACGGGCTGCGTCGTACTCCGGCTCCCGAATTGCTGAGGGGTCAGATCAAGGAATTCAGCACCGCGGTTGAGTCATTCACCGCTAAAGATGGATTAAGCGACGATGTTGTCTTCGCTATTCTTCAAGATCGCGAAGGAAATATCTGGGTCGGAACGAAGAACGGTCTGGATCGCTTTCGCAAAACGAACCTGGTGCCGGTCGCTTTGCCGTTCAAGCCCCAGCAAGCGGTTTGGGTTGCCGGGGAAGTCGGCGACGTCTGGGTAGCAGACTTGAATGGCATGGTCCGGATTCACGGGGGGCGTGCTGATCGTGGTCATCCGTTTCCCAGCCAAACCAATTCTCCCTCTAATGACCCCGCTTCAGCGTATCGTGACCCCGCTGGCACGATTTGGTGGCTTTGCCAGGATGCCATCTATCGCTATGACGCGGGAAACTACACGAGGATTGCGCTACCGCCGTCGTTTCCCAAGCCTTACTTGGAACGAGCCATTGCGGCAACCGAAGACGGCTCCGGTACGCTCTGGTTAGCTGCGCTAAGAGAAGGTTTGTTCTATCGGAAAAACGGAGGATGGCAGCTACTTGAATCCGCGTCAGAATTCGCGAAGTTATCCCCCACGACAGCCTTCACGGACTGGATGGGCCGCGCATGGTTTGGATACGAGGAGGGCACAATCATTATCCTGGACCATGGAAATATCCAGACGAATTTTGCCGCCGATGATTCTCCCGTTGGGCACAACGTAGTAATTAACGGCCGAGGGCACCATACATGGGTTGGTGGAGAACGGGGATTGGCTTTCTTCGACGGAAACCACTTCCGGCGGATCATCCCTGCAGATGCGGAAACATTCGGACGAGTAATAGGAGTTCAGGAGACTTCCAATGGCAGTTTGTGGTTAGCAAAGGGTGCGGAAGTCATCGAGATCCCAGCAATCGAAGTCCAAAAGGCTTTGGACGATCCTTCCTATCTCGTGAAATATCGTGTCTTCGACTCTTTCGACGGCCTTCCAGGCGCGCTTTCGAGTGCTTCAATACATCCAAATGAAATTCAGGGAACTGACGGCAGACTTTGGTTCGCTGCGTCGAACGGAATCGCGTGGGTCGACCCTGCCAACATCTCCACAAATGCAATTCGTCCCCCTGTTTTGATTCGGTCTGTAACAGCGAATGGCAGACAAGCTGGTTCGCTGACGAATCTGGTCCTGCCTCCACGAACAACCAATCTGCAAATTGGCTATACGGCTTTGAGCCTGTCTGTTCCGGAGCGGGTGCGTTTTCGGTACAGGCTGGAGGAAGTGGATAAAGACTGGCAGGACGCGGGCACCCGTCGCGAAGCTTTCTATACGAATGTTGGGCCCGGCAAGTATCGCTTTCATGTCATTGCCTGCAACAACGACGGAGTCTGGAACGACACAGGTGCGACGCTGGACTTTCGCGTGTCCCCCGCCTGGTATCAGACGATTTGGTTCCGGGGGCTTTACGTGCTTGCTTTCTTCACGCTGCTCTGGGGCGTTTATCAAATGCGAGTTCACCAGTTGCAGGAGCAGGAGAAGAAATTCCGCGACGCGGTAGAAACCATGCCGGCCCTGGCTTTCGTTGTCGACCCCAATGGCAATCGCACGTTCTTCAACAGAGGATGGCTTGAATACACCGGCTCGAGTCCGGAACAGGCCTCAGGTTCAGGATGGGAGGTGGCGGTTCACCCCGACGATCTCAAGCACGTCACCGAACGATGGCGCGCTTCCGAGACGTCTGGCCAACCGCTGGATTATGAAGCGCGGCTTCGGCGCGGATCGGACGGAGCCTATCGCTGGTTCCAGACGCGCGCCAGGCCACTGCGCGATAACCGAGGCAAGATTCTGAAGTGGTGTGCAGTGGCGAACGACATTGAAGATCGCAAAGATGCTGAACAGCTCCGGGCGGATCTTACCCATGCCAGCCGGGTCAGCACGTTGGGAGAACTGGTCGCCTCCATCTCGCATGAACTCGCACAGCCCATCACGGCCACAACCGCTAATGCCAAGGCATCTTTGCGATGGCTTCAGCGCGACCCGCCCGATCTGACGCAAGTTCGCAAAGGGACAGAAAGCATCATCGAGGCGGGCACCTTTGCCTCGGAAATCATCAACCGTCTGCGATCGTTGTACAAAAAGGCCCCTCCCAAACGAGAGTTGGTCGCGATGAATCAGGTCGTCGGCGAAATGACCGGGATGCTGAGAAGTGAATCCAGCAGTCACGGGGTATCGATCCGCACCGATCTCAAAGACGACCTTCCAATGACCGTCGCGGATCGAGTGCAAATTCAGCAGGTGCTCATGAACCTCATGCTCAATGGTATTGAGGCGATGAAGGATACGGGCGGCGTGCTTACGGTGAAGTCGCAATTGGGTGAGGACGGCCAGATCGAGATCTCTGTAAATGACACAGGCCCCGGGCTGCCCGTGGACAAGGCCGACCAGATATTCGACGCGTTCTTTACGACGAAGCCGCAAGGCAGCGGCATGGGCTTGGCAATCAGCAAGTCAATCGTCGAATCGCAAGGCGGCCGGATATGGGCCAACGGCGACGGCGGGCGTGGCGCTACGTTCCACTTCACCCTGCCAGTGGCTCCCGCGGAAACAAGTCCTCCCGTGGATGCCGCGTGATTCGGCATCCAGCAGTGTGGGACCGCGGCTAGGCGGCATCATTTGATGCATAATCACCAGCTCACACACCAAACAGTGCGGACGCAAGACTGTCCAGATTTCTGGGTTCTGGCGGATTGCGGGCGAACCCGGAAGTTACACGAAGGGCGAGCCGGCTGGAGTCGAGTTATGAGATCGGTTCTAGTCAAGTCGCAAAGGCAGCGACAACAATCGATAAAGTGGAACTAGTTTTCCGGCGCAGCAGGAACTGATAGAAACGCTAGAGCATTCTTCGCACTGGGACCATCCGCACGACCGGATGTAAATCAGACGCTCGCGAAACCGTTCGTTAACTAATTGGAGTGCTGGGTTCTTTTTGTACCAGTGGAGATGAGACAAACTGGTGGCTGGAATGGCGCGGGGGGAAGAAGCATACGACGGTGCGTGTCGGGGGGCGCAGCCAAATCCATGTCAGCGTTCGTATCATCGCTGCCACGAATCGTAACCTGGAGGAAGCCGTGGCCAATGGGACTTTCCGTCCAGACCTCTTCTATCGATTAGATGTGTTTCGCATCTAAGTGCCGTCTCCCCGAGAACGGAAAAGAGGAGATGCGGATGCTAATTGAGTATTTTGTGCAGGGTTACGCTACACGGGCGGGCAAATACTTCCAATCAATCAACAAAAAGACGCTGGAGCTTTTCCATTCCTGCGACTGGCCAGAAAACATGTGCAAATTTCAAAAACTTAATCGAGCGGGTCGTGATTCTAAGTTATGGTGGGTTTTTTCCGTCAACGGATCGTACAAGGAACTATTGATGCGGGCACCTCGTGTTCAATCACCGGCACCTTAAAGGTTAAAACGGACCCCGCAGAGAGCGGGAGATCCTCGAGGCGGCATTGGCCGGGTCTAGAGGCCCGGGTTTCCGGACCGTCAGGGCAGCAGATAGACTTGGAGTTGCACCATCAAGTCTAGACCGAAGGCTCAAAGCATTAAAAATCAAAAAACTCTTTAAGTTCCAGTAGGAGGTTGTAGCGCATACATCTCCCGGAGATCGTTCGGGGCTACATAGACAAGGTCGGCGGTGGATTTTTTCAGAACGCGTCCTGTGGGGCAACCGGTCGGTCGTCTGTGCTGCCTCGTATGAAGCAAGGCGCTTCGGAGTCCCGGGTTTTTGACATGCCAGCAACCCGGGGAGGCGCGAAAGAATTTCAAATCTCTTTGCACATGTGCCGAAGTCGCTCGATGGTGAGTCCGGGCACATGCATGGTACAGATATCTTAAACACAGCGCTCATCAAGCATTTCCTTGCCACCGGGGTAAAGGGACCGCTAGCCCGTGTGGGCACGGCTCCGGTGGACCGTCCGCCCGCGCTATCACATCTCGAACTCATGCAAGGGATGGACCATTCGCAAGCACTGAAAATCCACACCGACGAAGGCTTGCTCGTGCCAGCCGATAGTTCAGTCGATTACGTACCGGCCTCTATCTGTTAACCCGTTGGCACCTGGGCTGGTTGCTTATGAAGCGCGCGGCACGTATGCGGTTGAGTTTTCAAGCGATTGTCGGGACATAAATCGACTCCGGTATGGCATTTCACATGCAGAGATCCAAGGACAAGAAGGCCGCACCCGATGGGTAGGCGCAACAAGGACCGAGGACGATGAGCTGGGCCAACGCCAGCACACACCGTCGCGGACAGACAAATGAGGAGAGGATTGATGAGGCTTTATTCCCGTTTCATACTTGCCGTTATTCTCGCGGCAGGCATTGGAGCCAACGCGCAGGATGTTACGTCGGATACCAGCAAGGCAGCAAAGGAAACGGGCCATGCGACTGGAAAAGCGGCGCATGCCACCGAACACGGCACTGAAAAAGCAGTCGAAAAAACATCAAGTACTACTGGGCACGCTGTCAAGAAGACCGCGCACGGCATTAAAAAGGGCGTGAAAGACACTGGCCACGAGTTGAAGGGAGACGAAAGCAAGCCCGAGACGCCCAAATAGCCGCCTTCAACAGCTCGGCCCCTTATTTGCGTTCTCTATAACGAAAGAGAAACGCAGAAGGTCTTCCGTCCAGGCCGGAAGCTACGCTCAACCCAGCATGCGTCCCCGGCCTGAATGTTTTGTCTGTGGTTTTCCGGCAGGTCCTTGACTTCCTTGCATAAGTCAGCTGGCAGGCCGGAACTTGTTCCTGTTTCGCGCTACGCCGCCATCGGCAAGCCTTCGCGGTCAATGAACTCCATAAACAATTGGTCCCGCCCCGTGGGATTTTCGCATCGGGCAAGTTCGATCAGCATAAGCGCGACATTCCATACGCCACCTTGGTCGGGCTTTGCAGTGTCTCTTGCGTCCGGTTTTGACCAAAAGCGAAGCAGACTTGAGCAAATGGTGCGATGCCCTTCGCGAAGCCTTTAATCCGAACTGTACGCCACGGAGGCTTTGATCGATCTCCTGCATGCGACAATTCAACGGTTGGTCCGCCAACAAGATGAATTGATTACACAACCCACAACGGTCGGAAAGGCTCCGCCTCAAGAACCTGGCTGGAGCATTGCCTACTGCTCAAGCCGCCCCAGGTCAGCTTGCAGTCTCTTGAAAAGGCCGATCAAGCGCAATGCTCTGTCGTCCCGGCACTAACGGCGCTGGAAAGACATGGCCAAGCCGCAGCCAATCCTTAACCGTCCCTTCCAGATTCCCCATTTTCTGCTCCGTTGCCTTTCCACGGTTGGGCGGCAAAACACAACATGGGATTGCAAGAAGAACTGTGAGGAGTGCAGATGCATGACGGGCAACCGAATCAGCTAAAACAATTCATCAGAACCACCTCTAATTGCCCGGCTCAGACGAACGTTGTTCTTTGGCTGCCGGAGTGAGCCTGCGCAAGACGAACTCCTGCAGGAGGCCGTTGGCCATATTGGCACCCAAGTCGACAAGGGCGGTCGAGAATACCAGTCCCGGGCCCCGATTCGACTCCGGATAGTAGGCATTGGCGATAGCGCCTGAGGCCAGGAATCCTCCGAGTCTCGAATAGTTCGGCTGCAAGTGTCCGTTGTCTCCCCTGCAGATGATCGGATATGAGATGGCATGCAAGATACGCGATTTCTTTGCGGCTGTGCCCTGGTAGAAAAAACGGGGATCCTGATGCAGGATCGAGGGCAAGATGGCGCCGCCTACCATAATGTCGGTGAGACCATTGGCGTAGCTGGCGCCGAAACGTTGGGCATAGCCCTTTGCACCTTGCTGAAAGTCGTACTTGTCCGCTGCCTGATCCACGCCCGCCACCAAAGCGGACCCGAGGAAAGTGATCGGGTCGATCGTAGTCTTGAGGGCAAGTTTGAACTTCAACTTTGAGGTCAGTGGCACCGGATGACGATCATAGACCGCATAGAAGTTAGGGATGAAGCCCAGCACACGCTGATGCTCCTCTACATTGACTTGCTGGGTTGCGATCTCCTCAGTCGAGACGACTGCGTGCACGGTGGTTACCGCCTCAACAATCCCGAGGCGGATACCGGCCAGCTCCAGATATTGACTTGGTTTTAGAGTGACTTCAGGCGAGATCCAGCCGGCGAATCCGCTAGCGCTGATGGTGACATGATAGGAGATTCCCGGACGGAGATGGTCGAGTACAAAAAAGCCGTTATAGTTCGTTACCACGCGCGTGTGATCGCGGAGCGAAGAGGCGTCAAGAACGACGTTAGCGCCGGGAATCGGATCGTCATTCACGTCGACTACCGTGCCGGTAATGGTACCGGTCTGAGGTTCGGGGGCGGAGAACTCTTGTGCAATCGCAGCCACAGTTACAGACACACAGAAAATGAATGCACGAACGCAGAGCTTGACACTCATCTGAGTTGTCCGGTGATGCATGAGACCTTGTCGACCATAGTCGCGGATTTATGGTTGTGCACCATTTCGCCGGAACTGAATCTCAGAGGCTCCGAACGCCGTGCGGGCGAGAGGCGCCGCACTGCCTTTCTCACGCGCATCAGCCTTCCTTTGGCTGCCGACAGCGAGATACCGAGTTGCTGCACGACCTGGACCGTCGAATAGTCTTCCGCGTGCTGCAGCTCGACCGCCTGGCGAAATATGTATGGCAAGCGGCGAATCGCGCTCCAAAGCAATTCTTCCCTCTCCCACCGTTCATAGCGGTCTTCGGGCGTTTCGGCCGGATCACACAGCTCCCACCACCAGGCATTTTCGGAGTTATCGCAGATCTGTTCGAAATATATCTGGGCGTCCTGGCAGGCAGAACGCCGGATGCCAGAGCGCGTCCGGCTTCGTGGGATTCATTGTAGGCAACGAAAATCCTCTTAAACATTTTTCCTTTCTCTTGCGATTCCAGCCGCTGAAGACGCTCACGGTTAATCTGTGTCCCGCTCACATGCGCCACATGCCAGCGGGCGCCATGCTTCCTCGTATCCGCGTCGCCTCGCACTCTTCAAAATGCACGGCAAAGACCACATGCAAGCGATTGAAAATAAGCGCCGACGGCACCATTAAGGTGACACACTGCTGGCAACTGTTGAATAACTGGCATTCTGCTGTTAAGGACCTCGGAGCCGGAGGTAGATGCGACAGCAATTCTCGATTGGACCTAGGCCAGCCGCCTAAGTGGTTCATGTAGTTACCGGAAAACGGGGATTTCGGTAAATTCAGCGAACGCGCTTCCCTGCTTCGGTTTCCTCGGCTGCGATTGTGGACATCTAGGGTTTTGAGCAGAATTTGGTCACACGACTTCTGGTCAATTTGGGATTTGGTCGCATCAGGTTCTGGTATCCAGTCGCGTCGGGTTCTGGTATTTCCCGGGAAACCAGACGCATCTAATTCTGAATCTCACAGTCGAAGCGGCGGCGATCGAGCGCGCAGTGCAACCGCTGCAGCCAGTCGCCGCGCCTATCGGCCATCTCGGACCCGTTGATCTTGCCGCATTACCGATCTCCACCTTCGAAAAGGGTTGCAGATTCGTACGCGGCCTGCTCCCGCTTCGCCTCGCGCACCTGGAGAAGTTGTTCTCCGACGGTGTGCTTGGGCACGTAGCAGAACTGATTGAAGACCGCCAGAATGGTCGGACTACGAATGTTACGTTTCTGTAATTCTGCTAAATCCTCGCGGAGGCAGCGTTGCAGAGCTCTGGTGAGATGTTGTAGCAAGTGCTTCTCCCCCTGATCCTTCCGCACTGCCTCCAGCCACCCTTGCTCGATCCAGTAGCCAATTTTCCTGTTGCGGCCTACCAGAGTTGGAATGGCACGCGGATCGAAGGCCTGGGACTCGAGCCCGATACCCGCCATCCGGATCGAGAGGTTGGAACCTCCGCTTGAGCCGCGGTCCCAAGGCTGTTCCGGCTGAAATTGTGCAGCTACTGCTCCAGAAAAGCTAGGATAAAGCCGGAGTAGACGCCACCAGACCTGGGGATGGACATCGCTTTTTAAGGAAATCGGAGAGACGCAAGCGTGCGAGCGGCTTTTTCTTCGAGGGCGTGGGAGGGCGGTTCGCGCGTGCGGAATACCAGGCACGCCCCATTGGTCCGCCAAGGACGGTGCCCCCGGTGATGTTTATGCTCTCGCGCAGACGACGGACGGATTTCTGTGGCTCGGGACGATGCAGGGCTTCTGTCGTCGGTTCTCGATACGTTGTTCGGACGCTGGAGATCTTCCTCTGCCTCGCACTTGCATGCTCGTGTTCTGCGGCGTTTGACAGCGATCGGACGATTGCGCAATTCGCGCATACAGCGTGGGGTCCGAAAGACGGCGCGCCGAGTGCAATTATCACATTGGCACAAACCCCGGACGGGTATCTTTGGCTGGGAACTCACGACGGTCTATATCGGTTCGACGGTGTAGTCTTCGAGCGCTACCAGCCCCAATCGGGCGGTCCATTCCCGGCCCGTGCTGTGACTTCACTTTTGGCTCTTTCCAATGGAGATCTTTGGATCGGCTTTTATCCCGGAGCGATCACCCTTCTGAGGAACGGAATCGCCAAGAACTACAGCGTTCGCGAAGGAGTGCCCATCGGAGGAATATGGAAGATCGCGCAGGATCGGGAACGGACAATTTGGGCGGCTACCGGCAGTGGGCTGGCACGGCTGGAAGGTGACCGATGGAAAGAAATAGGGAAAGATTGGAGTTTCCCAGGGAAGTCACCGAACACCGTTTTTCTCGATGGTCAGGGAACATTGTGGGTTGCTACCGAGGATACGCTGGTTTTTCTTCCACCGGGCGCGAGGCGGTTTCAACCGACGGGTATTCGAGTCGGCCAGGTAGAACAAATCGCACAAGCGGCAAGCGGGAAATTGTGGATGGCCGAAACCACTAGATCCGTCCACCCCATCCCTTTATCCGATAAGTGTCTCCCTCCTGATCAAACCGAAATCCGGGTCGGTTCCGCCGGAATTCTTTTTGATAACGATGGCGCCTTGTGGATCACCAGCGTGGGTGACGGGCTTCGTCGTTCTCCGGCTCCCGAGCTGCTGCGAGGTCAGATCAAGGAATTCAGCACCCAGGTCGAGTCGTTCACCGCCAAAGATGGATTAAGCGACGATTATGTCCGCGCCATTCTTCAAGACCGCGAAGGAAATATCTGGGTCGGAACCAACAACGGCCTGGATCGCTTCCGCAAAACGAACCTGGTTCCGGTCGTTTTCCCCTTCCAGCTCAAGCAACCGGTTTGGGTTGCCGGGGACTCCGGCGACATCCTGGGCAACGACCTGGGTCACGCGGTCCGGGTTCACGGGGGACTCGCTTATCGCGGTCATCCGCATCCCAGCCAAGCCGGGTCTGTGTATCGTGACCCCTCTGGCGCGATTTGGTGGCTTTCCACTCATGCCATCTATCGTGATGAAGGGGGAGACTACACCACCATTGCGCTACCGGCTTCGTTCCCAATGCCTTATCAGGGCAGCATCGAGGCAACCGAAGACGGCTCCGGTGCGCTCTGGCTGAGCGCAGAAAGAGAAGGTTTGTTCTATCGGAAAAAGGGAGTATGGCATCGACTTGAAACTGAGTCAGAATTCGCAAAGGTTTCCCCCACGACAGCTTTCACGGACTGGATGGGCCGCGCATGGTTCGGATACGAGGGGGGCACAATCATCATCCTCGAACATGAAAACATCCAGAGAGTCTTCCCCGCGGATGTGTCTCCGGTTGGAAACGTGGCAGTAATCAGGGGCCGAGGGCCTCAGTTATGGGTTGGTGGAGAATTGGGATTGGCTTTCTTTGACGGGAACCGATTGCGACGGGTCGCCCCCGCGGATGCCGAAACATTCGGACGGGCAATAGGCGTTGAGGAGGCTTCCACTGGCAGTTTGTGGTTAGGAAAGAGTGGGAAGGTAATCGAGATCGGAGCAACAGAAATCAGAAAAGCCCTGGGCGATCCCTCCTATCGCGTGAAGTATCGTATCTTCGACTCTTTCGACGGCCTTACAGGCACATTGGAAAGTGCGATTCAGGGAACCGACGGCAAACTCTGGTTCGCTGGGTCAAAGGGACTGGTGTGGGTCGATCCTGCCAACATCTCCACAAATGCCCTCCCTCCCCCTGTTTTGATTCGGTCTGTGAGAGCAAATGGCAGACAAGCTGATTCGCTGACGAATCTCGTCCTGCCCCCACGACCAAGCGATCTGCAAATTGGCTATACGGCTTTGAGCCTGTCGGTTCCGGAGAAGGTACGTTTTCGGTACAGGCTGGAAGGAGTGGATAACGACTGGCAGGACGCGGGCACCCGTCGCGAAGCTTTTTATACCAGGCTTGATCCCGGCGAATACCATTTTCGAGTCATCGCCTGCAATAACGACGGAGTCTGGAATGAAGAGGGTGCGCATCTGGACTTCAACATCGCGCCCGCCTGGTACCAGACGATTTGGTTCCGCTTGTTGTGCGTGGTTGCTTTTCTGGCATTCCTTTGGGGGCTGCATCAACTCCGAGTGCAACAATTGCGGCGGGAGGAAAGAAAACTTCGCGAAGCCATTGAGACTATTCCGGCGATGGCGTTGATCCTTGGACCCGACGGGGCCGTTCAATTTCGGAATCGAGGCTGGGTTGAATATTCCGGCCTGTCACAGTTGGGAAAAGGTGAAAGATTCGAGAAAACTGCTATTCATCCCGAAGATCTGGACCGAATTGTACGACGATGGGGTGCGAGTCTTGCCAGTGGCGAGCCGTACGAGGATGAGATGCGCATCCGCCGCACCGACGGGGAGTATCGGTGGTTTTTGGCCCGCGCCGTGCCTCTGCGGGACAAACGGGGAAAGGTCGTGAAATGGTATGGTGCGGCGACCGACATTCAAGATCGCAAGCGTGCGGAACAGCTCCAGACAGACCTGGCACACACCAATCGGGTCAGCACGATGGGAGAACTGGTCGCCTCCATCTCGCACGAACTCGCACAGCCCATCACGATCACTACCGCTCATGCCAAGGCATCTTTGAGATGGCTTCAGCGCGACCCGCCCGAAGTGACTGAGGCTCGCAAAGGAACGGAAAAAATCATCGAAGCCGGCGCCCTTGCGTCGGAAATCATCAACCGTCTGCGATCGTTATACAAAAAGGACCCTCCCAAACGAGAGTTGGTCGCGATGAATGAGGTCATCGGCGAAATGGCCGCGATGCTGAGAGGTGAGGCCAGAGGGCATGGGGTATCGATCCGTACCGATTTCAAAGACGATCTTTCAATGACCGTGGCGGATCGGGTGCAACTTCAGCAGGTGCTCATGAACCTGATGCTGAATGGCATCGAGGCGATGAAGGATACGGGCGGCGTGCTTACGGTGAAGTCGCAATTGGGCGAGGACGGCCAGATCGAGATCTCTGTAAATGACACAGGGCCCGGGCTGCCCGTGGGCAAGGCCGACCAGATATTTGATGCGTTCTTTACTACGAAACCGCAAGGCAGCGGCATGGGCCTGGCAATCAGTAAGTCGATCGTCGAATCGCAAGGTGGCCGGATCTGGGCCGACGGCGACGGCGGGCGCGGCGCGACGTTCCACTTCACCCTGCCAGTGGCTCTAGCGGAAACAAACCCTCCCGTGGATGCCGCGTGATTCGGCATTCAGCAGAGTGGGTACGCGGGCCCAGTCGGCGTCATTTGATGCATGGCCGCCTTACCACTTTTCGAGAAAGCCACCGTCATCCATCGTCGCTTCTGGCTATCACTCCGGTTGAGAACTACGGTCCATTCTTGCGCAGACGTGGCCGCCAGTCGTCTGCCGATGGCTTCTTTCCGCATCACGACCGGTCCATCGCGAGGACGTGCTGACCTAAATTGTCGCGCTGCCGTCCTCACTTTCTGATGCACTCTTGTTCATCAATGATGATTGGCCACTCGACCTGCGACGTACAAGGAATATGTAATTTATTCAGCTCTTCGCAATTGCTACTATCACGCTGTTAGAGGTTGTCGACGGCCCTCGATTACGTGACTTCTAGGACACTGGGGCGGGCGGCAGCATTGGGAATGCAAGGCTGTCATCACCGGCGTCTCCTCAGCAATTGGCACCGTCTATGCCGATCGCCTGGGGCTCAACAGACATCAAAACACTACTGATTCATCAAGCCTCGAAGTGTTGGTGGGAAGCTCGGTTTAGCGATGTTCCGTTTAGATTATCTCTCTTGCTTTCTCACTATATTGGGGACCGTCCTCGTCGGACGGAAATCGTGGACGGGACTTCTAATATCAATCGTCAACAGCTTGATCGTCTGCCTAATTGGCTTTCGCACGTCTCAGTTTGGCTTTATTCCAGCAAATCTGGTTTGCATCTGTGTATACGCGCTTAGCATCCGGTCTTGGCTCAAGAAAACTCACACACACCGGAACACCGAGCCTATCATTCCCGTCATACAGGGCAACACCGAGGCCACTGACACGCCAGCAACCGGCCCAGCAGTCCGCCACCTACACCTTTGCGTGATCCTCGCGGGAAGATCATTCAGTGGTATGGCCTCTCGATTGACATCGATGAGCGGAAACGAGCAGAAGACCATCTTCGCGACACGCGTATCAAATTCGCAAAGGCTTCGCGATTGGCGACCGTCGCTGAACTTGCGGGCTCGATCGCTCACGAACTGAACCAGCCACTCATGTCGGTACTTGCAAACGCACAGGCGGCGAAGAGGTGGTTGAATGCCGCTTCGCCGAATGTGACGGAGGTGAATTCGTCGATTGAACGGACTATTCGACATGCCCGTGTGGCTGACGAGACAATGCAACATATTCGAGCACTCTTCAAGCAGGAGTCCTTCGTCAAGAAGGATGTCAAGATTCCGGACATACTCAATGACGCCGGAGGAAAGGGTACCCCCGGGTTCTAAGATAATTGAGTTCGTCCGAGACACCGTCAGGGTCGTTTGCTTTTCACTCATCTATGGACGCCAGGTCTGGCAAGACGCCGCAATTTAGGTGTGGAAACGCTGTGCACTAATGGCTTTCCGCGGAAATGTTGGGGACAAGGACGAGCTTCTTGTTCACAACTCCTCAAGCCCCAAATTGGAGAGTTCCTTCCCGTATCCTGACCTCTTGATACCGCCGAAAGAAAGATCAGGCCAGCTCACGCCCGGATAGTTGAGTGGCGACGTGTAGAACTCATCTCATAAACGCCTCAGTAGAATTAAAGACGAGGCAAGTTGGAGCATCCCGAGAAAGTTTTCGGCGTGACGTTCATATCTAACGACCAGTCGCCGGAAGTTCTGCAACCAGGCAAACAGCCTCTCGATTTTCCACCTTCGTCGGTATCGCTTCAGCCGACGTCCATCCTGCGTCGAATTCCTTCGGTTCCGGCGATGTGGAGCAATAACTTCAATGCCGTAGAACCTCAATTCTGCGTGGAGGCGGTCGGAGTCGTAGGCGTTGTCACCGATCAAGTTCTGCGGGGCGTCGGGAATAACCATCTGTAGCAAGGTAGACAGAGCCAGCCTCACTTCGTGGGGAGTGGCACTCTCTGCGCAAACAGAAACTGGCAGCCCATTACGATCAGCAACCGCCATGATCTTTGTTCCCTTGGCGTGTTTCGTTTTTCCGACATTGCGCCCCCTTTTTTAGCGGACGCGAAACTCGCGTCGATGAATGCTTCACTGACATCGAGTGCGCCTCGGATACGGAGTTCGTGCGCAAGGGCAGTCATGATCCGCGTCATCACGCCGAACCGGACCCATTGCTGAAATCGCCTATGACAAGGTCTGGAACGAGGGGTATCGGTCGGGGAGGTCGGCCCATGGTGCACCAGTGCGTAACACCCACAGAACACCGTTCAAAACGGATCGGCGGCTTTTCCAAGGGCGCCCTCGACCATCTTCTCGTTTCATTGGTTTCGGAATGAGGGGATCGAGGGTCTTCCACTGTTCGTCCGTCAGATCACGTGTATGGCGCATTCTTGTGTTGATGCCGTGTGGGCGCTCCGGCATAACCCGCCGGCGAAAGTTCGGTAAGGTACTTCCGGTTTGCCAACCATTCAGGAGTTGATTCGCATCGAGGTGCTCGTGCGAATGTCCGAGAAGCCGGTTTCTCGGCAACTTGCCGAAGACACAGATCGATCTGAATCGGTCAATGAAGCTCAAGTTCCTGTACGCAAGAATTGACATCTATCAAGGGCAGGAGCTAGCTGGAGGTCGAACCATCGGCTCTCCTGTGAAGCTGCCACAGAATTGGACCTTACGCGCCAACCGGATCGAGCACGGTCTGTCGACAGGGTGGAGACGGCTGAAACCTCCGCTTCAGTGTCCCGGCGCTGATTACCAGCTTGTCCGGATGGTAGACACGGCGTCAACAAGCGAGCATCTATGCTCAGATTTATTTGCGACGGTTCAGCTCTGGAGAGATCCTATGCAGCTCGCAACAGAGAAAGTACTTGTACATGACGCTAGCAGCACACTGATAGCAGCGAATGGCCAATCCGGCGTGGTCTCGAGAACCCCTGAAGAACTCGCCAACATCGTTTCGCGGTTCGCGTCGTCGGATGGATGGTTGGATCGGGTGCGGTTGCGCACCGAACACCGCTGGTTTGAGCGGCTGTATCACGGTCCGGACTATGACATCTGGGCGATCAGCTGGATGCCCGGGCAATTCACCGGCTTCCACGACCACGGTGAGTCCTCGGGAGCTTTCGTCGTAGCGACCGGTATTCTTGAGGAGCATCGTCCCGGAGAACAGACCCTCGCCATAGATCCGGGCCTGCCCCGCGCATTCGGTCCCAATTACGCGCATGATGTCCGTACTTCTCCTCCGCGCCGGCCGTTAGCATTCACGCCTATTCGCCTCCGCTCGGCGAGATGAACGAGTACGAACTGGAAGGCGGTCAACTGGTTCCTCGCGACGCCGCGTCTGACCGGGCTGAAACACTTGACCCAGAGTGGCGCGTGCATGAGAGGAAACTCATAGATCGAATCCAGGCCTTAAGCATCGAGCAGATGCTTAAGGCGGCACGTGCCCGGCTGCGACGGCTATCTCCGGATGAGGCCCATAAGGCGGTGGCAAAAATAGGGGCGATACTCGTTGATATCCGACCCCAAGAGCAGCGCGAGACCGAGGGTAGCATCCCGGGCGCGTTGATTGTCGAGCGTAACGTGCTCGAGTGGCGGTTCGACCCGACGTCCAACTCGCGGCTGCCGGTCGCAACCGATCATGACCTTCAAGTGATCGCGTTCTGTTCCGAGGGATATGCCTCGAGCCTCGCGGCCGCAGCTCTGCAGGGTCTCGGACTCTGGCGCGCGACGGACATGGTTGGTGGATTCCATGCATGGCGCGGAGCGGGTCTGCCGATCTTTCCGGTATGAACAGTTTCATAGGAACTAATACTGCTGAAGAGCATCAAGCTCAGCTTCTTTAATTGGTGGGCATGGCCCTAGCACGAACTCCCAGCCAATTTCCTAAATCATCGCGCGGATCACTTGCGACAAGCGCGTTGTTCGGCACCTATTGTGGAGCTAGATCCCAAGTGGGCTCAATAAGTGCTTTGCCTAAAGTCGTCCAAATCGACAGCAGAGCTACATGGATACCCGTTCCTCGACCGGAATAAGGGGGAATCGGAATCACTAGAACACACCGGCGTCCAATCACGCCTCTTGCCGATCAACTGCCAATTTTGGTGGGCAAAATCGACCAGCAGAGTTTAGGCATTCATTAATTACTGCAGTTTGGCGTATTCGATCTTGGCTTGTTTGAAAATCGGGATATCCGGATCGGCATCCGCGCCTGCATCTTGCGGCTTTCCAGAGAGTGAGAAAGTGTTGGTAGGCGCCTTCGCCCTTGATCGTATCCCCCCGACAGCGGCTAGGGCTCCGTCATTCGATCGGCGGATCTCAGCAGTGGGGTGAGGGCTGGCAACACAGAAGCAGGAATAGTCCAAAGAGTACGCGTCGCGAATGTTGCATCGAAGCCGTGAAGCCAATGAACATACGGCGCTAGTGAGAGAGCAGCGCATCCGCCTGCTCTCTTTTATTCTGCTGTGTCCCCAGCCGGATCGAAACTGCCTGTATTAAGCGGTGGGCGAGGCTAGCGTGAATGGTCGACGACCGGAAGTTACTGGTCCATTTTTCTCGATTCATGGTAAACCGCCAATGCGCTCATCGAGACCAGGTTGGTAACCTAAGTCGGTTTCTCGGAAGTCATCAATTGTCTCAACCAATGGATCGGCGATTTAGCGCCAATTGAGAGCTGGGGCAACAGTAGTCAGAATTGCCTCTAGAACGTGAGCATTGTAGGCAACACCCAGTTGATTTGGAACGGTCAACAATAGCGTGTCGGCCTCTGCGATCGCCTCGTCTTTCTTGAGTTGTTCGATGAGGACATCCGGCTCAGCAGCGTAGCTGCGGCCGAAGATCGCCCGTGTGCTTTCGTCAAGGAAGCCGATCTTGTCCTCTTCCTGACCGCTACGTCCAAAATAGGCACGGTCACGGTCGTCGATCAGCGCGAAGATACTGCGGCTGACGGAGATGCGCGGAGTGTGGGCGTGGCCAGCCTTCTTCCAGGCTGCGCGGAAGGAGCGAATCTGCGCAGCTTGTTGAATGTGCAGCGGCTCGCCGGTCTCGTCGAATTTGAGGGTTGAGGTTTGCAGGTTCATTCCGAACTTGGCGGCCCAAGCAGCAGTAGAGTTAGAAGCAGACCCCCACCAGATCCGATCACGCAATCCCTCAGAGTACGGCTCAAGGCGCAGTAGTCCGGGAGGGTTCGGAAACATCGGACGCGGGTTAGGCCGCGCGAAGCCCTTACCGCGTAGCAATTCGAGAAATTGCTCAGCGTGTCGGCGTCCCATGTCTTCATCGTTCCCGCCTTCAGCCGGTTGATACCCAAAATAGCGCCAACCATCAATCACCTGTTCGGGCGAACCACGGCTGATTCCCAACTGCAGGCGCCCGCCTGCGATTAGATCCGCAGCTCCCGCATCCTCTGCCATGTAGTGAGGGTTTTCATACCGCATGTCAATCACGGCGGTGCCAATCTCAATCCGTCGGGTCTTTGCGCCGACCGCCGCGAGCAGTGGGAACGGTGATGCGAGTTGCCGCGCGAAGTGATGGACACGGAAGTAGGCTCCGTCCATTCCCAGGTGCTCGGCATCCACGGCGAGGTCAATGGACTGGAGGAGTGCGTCAGCCGCCGACCGCGTTTCTGACTGTGGTGAAGGTGTCCAATGGCCGAATGAAAGGAAGCCTATTTTCTTCATACGAGATCAGTCTACTGTTTCGATTCGAAGTGAGTCCGCGCTTATCGCAACCGAATGCTCCGCCTCTCATCAGATTGTCAGGTACTTGATCTTCATGCATGGACAATCGTCTGGTAAGCCGGCACCGCACCGCTTTCGTTCTCGATGTGGATTCGATCATGCGGCTTCGTGCCGAGAAGGACGATCCTCCTAGTGCTCGAATCGTCATTTTTCCGCCGAACATTCCGAGCTTTTCACGATGTGGAGCAATGACCTCAATGCCGCAGAATCTCAGTTCTGCGTACAAGGCGGTCGGAGTCATTTGTAGCAGGGTGGATATCGCTAGCGTCACTTCATGGGGAGTGGCACTCTCGACACAAACACAAATTGGTAACCCGCTGCGATCAGCGATCGCCATGATCTTTGTCCCCTTGCCGCGTTTCGTTTTTCCAACCTTGCGTCCCCTTTTTTAGCGGGTGCGAAACTCGCGTCGATAAATGCTTCGCTGACATCGATGGCACCTCGGATACTGAGTTCGTGCGCAAGGGCAGTCATGATCGCGTCATCACGCCGAACCGAACCCATTGCTGAAATCGCCTATGACAGGTCTGGAACGAGGGGTATCGGTCGGGGAGGTCGGCCCATGGTGCACCAGTGCGTAACACCCACAGAACACCGTTCAAAACGGATCGGCGGCTTTTCCAAGGGCGCCCTCGACCATCTTCTCGTTTCATTGGTTTCGGAATGAGGGGATCGAGGGTCTTCCACTGTTCGTCCGTCAGATCACGTGTATGGCGCATTCTTGTGTTGATGCCGTGTGGCACTCCGGCGTAGCACCGGGTCGGGACAAACCCCCTCGGGGAGCCGAACGTGACGTGCCAGTTGCGCGAGGGCTTCTTTGTCGGCGTCAGTCATCCGCGAACCGAGGTAGAGCTTGGCTATACATTCGGTGTCCCGGTAATCAACCTTGCCCCGGCCGATCTTATCCCCGGAACGTGAGCATTGATGAGTTTCTCTGAACACGTCAGGTCTTACGGCTCGCATCAAGGGGATGGAAAAACACTCTAGGTAAATAGGGGGCTTGGCTCCATTACCTCGGTCGGCAAGGTGAAATGAAAGATTGCGCCTCGTCCATCGTTAGCGGTCGCCCACAACCGGCCGCCATGCGACTCTACAATGGAACGGCTGACGGCTAAACCCATCCCGCTACCTTGGGTCTTGGTGGTGAAGAAAGCAGAAAAGATCTGATCGCCCTTGTCCGTTGGCAGTCCCACG
>KB906745.1 GCA_000381585.1 Acidobacteriaceae bacterium KBS 83 | reverse complement strand
TGCGCGAACAAATCCTCGGAATGGCGGAGGACAAGAGCGGAAGGTTTTGGATTGCGACCTCACAACATGTTTTGCGTGTTCCGCGCGACAAACTGCTAAGCGGTGTTGTGAAAGCAGCCGATGTTCGTGAGTATGACCAGGCCGATGGTCTCGAGAGTACTGAAGGAGTGAAGCGGAGCCGATCGGTGGTCTCGGATTCAGCGGGCAGGATCTGGTTTTCCCTCAGCAACGGCTTGTCGGTTGTTAATCCATCCCAGATCAATGAAAATTCAGTTCCCGCGCTGCCTCACATCGAGGCGATCACCGCCGATAGCAATACCGCAAACCTCGACACCTCGGTTCGAATTCCTCCATCTCCCAGGCGAATCACATTTGAGTACACGGGGCTGAGCCTCGCGGTGCCCGGGCGGATTCGCTTTCGATATTTCCTTGAAGGTTTCGACAGTAGCTGGAGCCAGCCGGTTGCAGCGCGAGAAGCCGTTTACACGAACCTTGGGCCCGGCCCCTATCGATTCCGGCTAGTCGCCAGCAACAGCGAGGGACTGTGGAACGGGCCAGAAACTGCGATCGCTTTGAACGTCGCCCCGGCGTACTATCAAACTTACTGGTTCCGATTGTCGTGCATCGCCGTCTTTATTGCGCTGCTTTGGGCACTTTATCAAGTACGTGTTCACCAGTTGCAGGAGCAAGAGAAGAAATTCCGCGACGCGGTAGAAACCATGCCGGCCCTGGCTTTCGTTGCCGCCCCAAATGGCAATCGCACGTTCTTCAACAGGGGATGGCTCGAATACACCGGCTTGAGTTCGGAACAGGCCTCAGGTTCAGGATGGGAGAAGGCGGTTCACCCCGACGATCTCAAGCGCGTCACCGAACGATGGCGCGCGTCCGAGACGACTGGCCAACCGCTGGATTATGAAGCGCGGCTTCGGCGCGGATCGGACGGCGTCTATCGCTGGTTCCAGACGCGCGCCCGGCCTCTGCGCGATAACCGAGGCAAGATCGTGAAGTGGTGTGCAGTCGCGAACGACATTGAAGATCGCAAGGATGCTGAACAGCTCCGGGCGGATCTCGCCCATGCGAGCCGGGTCAGCACGATGGGACAACTGGTCGCCTCCATCTCGCACGAACTCGCACAGCCCATCACGGCCACAACCAATAATGCCAAAGCATCTTTGCGATGGCTTCAGCGCGACCCGCCCGATCTGACGCAAGTTCGCAAAGGGACGGAAAGCATCATCGAGGCGGGCACCTTTGCCTCGGAAATCATCAGCCGTCTGCGATCGTTGTACAAAAAGGCCTCTCCCAAACGAGAGTTGGTCGCGATGAATCAGGTCGTCGGCGAAATGACCGGGATGCTGAGAAGTGAAGCCAGCAGGCACGGGGTATCGATCCGCACCGATCTCAAAGATGATCTTCCAATGACCGTCGCGGATCGAGTGCAAATTCAGCAGGTGCTCATGAACCTCATGCTCAATGGTATTGAGGCGATGAAGGATACGGGCGGCGTGCTCACGGTGAAGTCGCAATTGGGCGAGGGCGGCCAGATCGAGATCTCTGTAAATGACACAGGCCCCGGACTAACCCTGGGCAAGGCCGACCGGATATTCGACGCATTCTTTACGACAAAGCCGCAAGGCAGCGGGATGGGCCTGGCAATCAGCAAGTCGATCGTCGAATCGCAAGGCGGCCGGATTTGGGCCAACTGCGACGGCGGGCGCGGCGCGACGTTCCACTTCGCCTTGCCAGCGGCTCCCGCGGAAACAAACCCTCCCGTGGATGCCGCGTGATTCGGCATTCAGCAGTGTGGTACGCTGCCCAGCCGGCGTGCCCGGGTGCAGGGCTTCTGGTGAGTCAGCATCTACTTCTGAAAAGATTTACTCGCTTGATTTCACACTGATACCGCACGGTAATGACAGAGTAAGCGGTTTTGAATGTGATAGTTACGAACTGTTTCAGGCGGAGCGCAACTTGAATTCGCCCACCATTGCCTGGAAGACGTGATTGGTGGCCAGAAAGCGGCCATTGAGGTCAGTCAGCGCAACGCCGATAGCAGAATTTTCAAAGACGGATCGCCATCGCTCCTCGCTTTTTCCAAGGGCATCTTCAGCACGCTTCCGCTCCTCAAGATCGGTATTTGTTCCGTACCACTTCGCGACGTTCCCCGATTGGTCGCGCAGAGGACTACCGCGAAAGAGAACCGAAAAGAACCCCACTACGACTGGCCGTTTGCGGAAAACTTGTCGCTCACTACCGCAGAAGCTCTCTTAGCAAAATCGTAAGTGGCTTTGCGATTGTCGCCGAAGAAGCGGACCTTGCCGTTCACATCCTTCTCCAGCAATAGCTTGCCGTCAGCGCTGGTGAACCGGCAATGAATTGTAATCGAAGTTGCGCCAGCGACGGTTGTAACCTGCCGCATCTCCTCGCTTCCTTCCTTAAATCGACTTACGGTAGTGTGAAGGACGACAAGGTTCGGGATACTGGCGGCATCACGATCACCATCGCGATAAACATGCAGGAAGCTGGCCTTTTTTCCCAGCTGCTGAATCAGGTTTTCATAAACCGCCACCTGAAATGCGGCCGGCACCGCTATTTGGTCAGATTGGATCATCTCTACTTTGAGAGCTGACGCTTTTATCTTCTCTGTGTCCTTGCGCTGAGCATGCAAGTGGGGACCAGCAAGCGAGAGCATGGCAAACAGGCATGAGCACATGGTGATTCTGAAGAAGTTGGTCATTGCTTCCCTCTTGCCGCGACCGCGGCTGTTTGAATAGTTGTATGCGCTCCCTGTGTGATCAGCTCCTGCTTGATCGGCTCTGCAGCGCCGACCGGCATGGTGAAAATCACGCCGTGCAGACCCCCATCATCATCACGGTACTGAATTGTCAGGATATCGATCTTGGAGCGAAGCATGCTTATAGCGCGTCCTGATTCGTACGGCGCGAACATGCTGAGTGTACCCAGCGTTCCTCGAATGACTCTCTGACTGTCCTCGCCGGTAACCACATCTGCTATTGCCGCAGCCGAAATTTGTGACTTATTTCTCGAATGAACAAAGCACAGTTTTCCGTCTTTGACATTCAGCGTTCCCGCGGTCTTCTCTTTAACGCCGTCAAGACCGATTATCGCTGTGCTTTTTGTCGGCGTCTGCTGTTGCGGTACGACAGTAGCCGGACTACTCCGGGTTTCATTCGGCGGGTTACTCTGGGACGATGCCATTGCGGCCGTTCCGCATATCACAATTACACTTAATGCTCTCAACATCCGAATCTCCTGTCAGTGGAATCACGGAACCCGATTATGTAGAACCTATTGACCGCCGCAACCATCGCAAGTTCCTCATCTTCATTTCCGGCCAGTCTGACGGAGCTCTTCGTTAGGCAGCCGAATGCATGTCGACTATTTCTCAAGTAAGCAATCAGAAGGCCACTCGAAGATACGGTTTCCGAAGCAGCACCTGAGCAGATCTAACTGTGAAGGCCGCAGCTATCCAGCCACCCCATTGGCAACAACCTGTCAAGAGGTCGGCACGTGACATGCATCTGGCAGCTACAGCATTCCGGCTGGCGACGCGTCATCATAAGCTAACGTGCGGAAACCTCCACTCCGGAGATTTGCTGTTCCATATTGCCCACAAGCCGATCGATGTTTGCCTGAACGGTGCGACTCATTTCGGCTACCACCGAATTCACGTCACGCTTGTCGACATTCGAGGTCTCCGTTGCGTCGCCAGACCACACGATGGCTCCCGTTCGGAGGTTCGTCAGCACGGCAGACAACTTCGCTTCCACCGTGACCCTGCTGCCGTAATCGACCTCGTCGAGCTTCTCAAGCCGCCCGCTGATGAGATAGTCAGGGCGGTCGCGGCCATCGTACGGTGCGATAGTCGAAAACGCGTTTGCGGAGCGAAGCGAGTCGATGAAGGCTGTCGTGACTGTGGCTCCCGGATCTGCCGCCCAGCGATGATATTCGTAGAACCCGATTTGAGTTGGGGCTGCGCGGTAAACAATCCGGCCCTGGCGCAGGTACATAGGCGTCTCAAAGCGGCGAACCGCTACTGCGGCCTTCCAGTGCGGCGTACCGGGATCCGGCTTAATTGCCGGAGCAGTGGACAACGTGTGGTAGGTGGGATAACGGACTTTGCCCATGCAGCCGGATATCAGCAGCATCAGTGTGCAAACGGTCGGAGCAACAAGATTCTTCGCTGGCATCTGTTTCACCTTATTTGGGAACTTCTCGATCTTTCGGCTGCTTGATTCGCACCAGGCTCCATGGCCGCTCCTTCACCGACTGGGTGAGGTCATTGAGATTGTCGGTCGCCATGCGGAGGTTCTCGATCGTGTAAGTAGTGTTTTGACTGTTTGTCCGAATCAGAACGTCAAGACTGCTGATCAGTCCGCGTGTTTCTTGAATTGCCTTCTCGAGTTGGACGAGGTCGGCCTGTGCGGGCTGGCGGATCGCGGTGATGGTTTCGTTCGCGTTGTCGACTGTCGGGCCCATCTTTCCCACCACGACGTCGGCATCATTGGTGAGCTTCAGGACACGTTCGCTGATCTGGTCGATCCGTGGAGACAACTGCGCGACCATGGCGTCACTGTGCGCCAGAATGCCCGCCAGATGTTTCCGGTTTGTAGTGCCCGTGGCATCGTTGAGGTTCGCCAAGAGTTGCCGGCCATCGCCGGTCAGATCGTTCAGATCCTTATTCACGGTCGCCAACGTAGTCTGTGCGGACTCGGCAAGCACACCTATCTTGCGCTGCATCTCATCGAGGGTTATCGTCTCCTGCGACGGGATAATGGCCCACGCCTTCAAACGTGGCGCGTTGTTCGCGCCCGTGCTGATAGCAAGCGCCGGGCTGCTCATGAGGCTTACGCTTCCAATCGCCGCCATCGACTTCGCGTTCAACGGCGTACCCTGCTGCACATCGAACAGAATCTCAATCCGCGTCGGGTCGGCCTTGTCGGGCCGCACAGAGGTGACCTTGCCGACGGTGATCCCACCAAACAGGACGGACGAGCCGGGCTCCATACCTTGCGCATTCCGCAAGTAGGTCCTGTATGGAATCTGGGCGCTATTGAACCGCGCGTTACTCACGTAGTAGACGGTCGCCGTCAGGAGGGCCACACAGATCACGACGAATGCGCCCACCTTTACTTCAGTACTTTTCATTCTGTTGCTCCTGTTACGCCGGCGAGTTCTCTTATCCGGCGCTGCACGGACTCGCTCTCGGCGATGCGTTCGGGGATGCGATCGAGGAATTGACGAATCCGCGGGTCGTTGCTTGCGCGGAAGGATTCTTTGTCTTCGACTGCGATGAGAGAGCCCTTGTATAACATGGCCACCCGGTCCGCGATGCGGAATGCACTGGCCATTTCGTGGGTAACGATCAGAACCGTCATATGGAATGCGCGCTTCAGGAACAGGATCAGTTCATCGAGTTCCGCAGCAACGATCGGATCAAGCCCCGCGGACGGCTCGTCAAAGATGAGGATCTCCGGATCAAGTGCGGTGGCCCGGGCTACCGCTGCACGTTTTTTCATCCCGCCGGACAGTTCCTGCGGAAAGAGTTTCCCCGCGTCGCCGAGGCCCACGGCGGCGAGCTTTATGTACGTCATGATCTCGATGACGGGGTCGGCCAATGACGTTAATTCGCGCAACGGCAGTTGGACGTTCTCCTCGACGGTCATTGAGCTGAAGAGCGCGGAGCCCTGGAAACTTACTCCCATGTCTCGCCGCAGAGCCTTGAGTTCCCGTGCTGAACAGTTGTTGATGTCCACGCCCTGGACGCAAATCCTGCCTGAGTCCGGCCGCTCGAGACCAATGATGTGCCGGAGCATGGTGCTTTTGCCTGAGCCGCTTCCTCCAAGCAGAGCCAGCACCTCGCCCTGCTGGATGTCGAGATTCACGCCATCGAGCACACGTCGGCCGCCATAAGAGACGACCAGATCACGCACGGAGATGATGGGATCTGCCATGACGCTACTTCGACCCCAGCAAATAAAACATGGTGGTGATGAACAGATCTGCAAAGATCACCAAAAACGTCGATTTCACCACGGCCGATGTTGCTGACTTCCCTACTGCTTCAGGGCCGCCGCTCACTCTGAAGCCTTCCATGCACCCGACTTGCGCAATGATGGTTGCAAATACCACGCTCTTCAACAGCCCCATGACTATGTCGCGGAGCACGACCGCCTGTGCGGCGTATCGCAGAAAGATCGGGAGCGTCATGTTCCTGCTGAGATACATGAAGCCGGCACCGGCCAGAATGGCAAAAGCGCTGCTCATGATCGTCAGGCACGGAACCACAACCATCGACGCGAGATACTTGGGCGTCAGCACCAACTCGATGGGATCGATAGCCATGGTGCGCAGCGCGTCGATCTCCTCGGTTACCACCATCGTTCCGATTTCCGCTGAAAACGCAGATCCTGAGCGGCCACTGACGACGATGGCCGTCAGCAGTGGACCGAGCTCTCGTGTAAATGCGATCACCACGATGTCGATCACCAGCTGCATGGCTCCAAACTGGCTTAATTCGGAAGCGCTTTGGATGGCAAGGATGAATCCCCCACAGGCCGAGACAATCGCGACCATGGGCAGCGCGTCGACACCAATGGCGCACATCTGCCTGATTGCAGCCGACCAGCGGCCGCGCCTGCCGACCAACGGCAGGACGCGTGGCACGGCGGTGAGTCCCGACCAGAATTGAGTCGTCAATCCGCCGACATACGCAAGTTGTTGGACTACACCCCTGCCAATAACCTCAAGGACGTTCACGTGTTTGGGCCCTCGTCGATCTCGAACACGTGATCGAGATCAGTCACTTTCAGGAGGTAGCCCGGTTGCTGCTGAATGCCGCTCAGGACGAGCCGGGTGCCCTGCTGACGCGCCGTCCGCATCGCCTCCATGAGTGTTGCGAGCCCGGAGGTGTCCATGTAGGGAACGTCAGAAAGATCGACCGCCACCAGCGCCGGATGTGTGCGCAAAGCATTCGCCAGCCTGCGCCTCATCTGGTCTGCGCTGTCTATGGTAATCCGGCCTTGCATCGAGACGGTCTCCATCATCACGTTTCTCCACTGTGTTGCCTTCGCTCACTGCGCCGATAAACTGTGACCCCAATAAGCGTATGCCCACGCGTTTGCGGCAAGTGAACGAAGGGCGCGAAAATTCCCGGGGCCGCAGAACGGGGCACACCCCATGCTTCACATTTCGATCGTTGTCTTGGTTTGATCGCTGTTAATCGCGAAAAAACCAGGCCGGCGTGCACGCTGGGTTGAGCTATGGTTCCGGCCCCGATCAGACTTTGTTGATACTCTTTCTTCCCCAAGTACTGCATGTGCACTGCCAAAGGCTGAGCTGGATAGAAATCATGGCAATCGACTGAAACCACACGCGCGATCGTTCTGCTCTCCTGTTTATCCGCCCGAAGGAATTGCCAATTGGTTAACTCTTACCAGTGGATCAGCAGCGGTTCCGGAATATAGATCGAATTTCCAGTGCATGATTAACGAGGTGCAGCCGCCAGCTATTCAGCAGTAGACAGCCGCTTGTCACTGGGCATGTGAAAGTTATCGTCTTTCTAACGAGTTACGATGGGCTTTGCTTTGCAATAGCGGCAAGGTGACCCATCTGGCAACTGAGCGCACTACACGTGGCCTACAGACATTCGCATTCGTGACCCCGTCGCAAGTTGAAAGGCTAGTTTTGAGAGCGCGCTTGACGAGTCAGGGGTCAGCGGAGCGTATCGATGAACGAGATGGTTGCGTTTCTTGCGAAGCACGGATACTGGATACTATTTCTTTCCGTGCTTGGCCGACAGGCTTGCTTGCCCGTACCGGCGAACCTGCTTCTACTTGCCGGCGGCGCACTCGTCGGCCTGGGAAGATTGAGCTTCGTCAACATTATCGCAGTCTCTGTCCTTGCGTTTGTCGTGGCCGATCTGGCGTGGTACGAAGCCGGGCGGAGATGGGGGAGCAAGACGCTGCACTTTATTTGCGGATCGACACGCGATCCAACTGCGTGCGTAGGCAAGATGACCGAGCGGTTCAATCGCTATGGAGCAAAAATTCTCCTGATTTCCAAGTTCATCATCGGACTGGATGCCGTCGCCGCTCCCATGGCAGGAATCTCTGGAACTGAGCGGCCACGATTTCTGACATTAGATGGCACTGGAGCACTCCTTTGGTCGTGTGCCTTTACGGCTCTGGGTTGGGCTTTCAGTGATCAGCTGGACCGCGTCGCCAGTTATTCGGCGAAGCTGGGAACGCTGGCAGTACTCGCAGGAATTGCCGCGGTCTGCATTTTTCTCATCCTCAAGCTTATTCGCTGGTACCGATTTCTGCGCGAATTCCGGCTGGCGCGCATCACGCCTGATCAGCTCATGAGCAAATTGCGCGCCGGCCAAAATGTTCTCATCCTGGACCTGCAAGGCGGCACGAAGCAGGCTCAGGGCCTCATGGCGATTCCGGGGGCCATTCGAATTGATCCCCACCTGTTACAACGATATGAGAGATATCGGGACCCGAATCTGCCGACCCACCGCGAGGTCATTCTTTACTGTTCTTCTCCTAGCGAATTTACGAGCGCGCGCGTAGCCATGACACTCCACCGGAGAGGATTCGAAGATGTTCGGCCTCTTGCGGGCGGATTGGAGGCATGGCGACAGCAATTCCCTGTCACACCGAATATCGAGGTACTGACACCCCCGGAGCGCGCAGCGTTTGTCCTGCACGAGATTTTCCACTATCCAGAGATACAAGCGGCGCGACTTCTTAAGACACGCGTCGCAGATGTTCACCGCCTTCTCAACGCAGCAAAACAACGCATAGCACGCAACAATGCGAAAAGCGCCCTCGCCGTAAAATACGGGAATAGTCGAATGCCTCAAGAATCGACCGCTAACGCTTCACCCAGGCCTTGATCCACCTAGCGAGTAACTCCAGACCCGACCCGGCGGAGTAGCCGCCTGACACCCTCGCAGCTCTTCCTTTACCGTGAGTACGCTCCCAAATTGTTACTCCAAGGCGCAGTCCTTGCGTGCGATGGCTTGAAAAGAATGGCCGCGTTTGACGATGGACTGATGATGCCCAATCTGAGCCCGGATGCTGGCCGTTACTATCCTTGCCTTTAACTTCCCCTGCCGATTAAATCTGACGTCAATATGTGCCAGCCGGCCCGTGTCATTTCGCGGCCATGACGACTCACTTTCCCAACTCTGGCGTTCATTGTGTCAACTCGCTAACACTCCCACTTGGACTTGGGACACCTAGCCGGATTAATTCCAATAAGTTCAAGCAAAAGACACTGGCAAGCCGATTGCAACTGAGAAATTCAAGATGCTATTTGAACTAGCTTTGGCGGGCCTCATCGGAGAGTGGTCGAGGGTGGTTGGGAGTGTAACTGTATGGGCAAAGTGATCATGTTCGATATACCGGAAGGGTTCCCACGAGAGAGCGTGAAATGGACTCCACCCGATCAGCCCGGTAAGGTCATCGAGTTTCGCGTGCAGGGCACTTCACTGACGCATAGAGGGGCTTTGACGCCTGAACTTCTGAGTGAACTGACGTTCTGTTTCGCTGTGAATGTGCTCCATGGCGATCCAGCTGTTGAGCCAACACATCTCATCGGCTTGCTTGAGGGAGCGCCCCTGGAGTATCGGAAGCTGTCCTCTGAAGGGCGCGGTACGGGGTCGCAGGAGAGGTAAGCTGGAGGTAGATAATTGCGAACCCGGTTGCTCTTGCTCTTACTCGCATTAAGCCTGCCCGCCTCCGGTCAGAGCAGCAGCATGAACACTGGCCCGGCTCTCCAATCGAGTCCGCCATCCCAAGTCAGGCGGGAGCCTGACGAATTGAGGCAGGAACTCGACGTAGACGCGGCAGCGTTGTCGAAGATACCCGCCGATCCGCTTATCAAGCCGGATCCGCTCCCGCCCATATTTCGGCCGGTAGACAAACTCACCGACCATGTCACTCAATTCGCGCGCTTGAAGTTCGGTGCAACATATACGTTTCTGAATCAGTACGCAACAGATACGCCCGATAGCGTCAGGCACAACCAGTTCAGCGGACGGCTCGATTTTACTGGAGCCTGGGGTGTGTACGATCATGAAAGCAGCGCGGGATCGATCAGCCTGCTCGTCCGTTCGGGCACAAATATCGGCATCAGTCAGCAATTCAACCTCAGCGACAAGCTGGGCTCAGGGCTTTATCTGAACTGTCTGCAGGGTGGCGGTCCGCAAGAGCCTATCAGCTTGAACATCCTCTACTGGCGGCAGGATTTCATGAGGAAGAGGCTTTCATTTTATGTGGGCAAGCTCCATCCCAATGAATATGTAACTCTCAGCATGTTCAACAACGACGAGCGAACACAATTCTTGAATGGGGCAAACGACGGTAATCTGGTGGTCGCCTCCGATGGGACATATGCTGCCGGCGGCGCTGTCGAATTCCAGGCTACCAGGCATGTTTACATTCACGCTATTGCCGTGGACACGGAGGGCGCACAGCAGAGAAACATCGAAACACTCGTCGATCGAAAATATATGGAAGGTGTTGAGCTTGGGTGGAGATCAGGATCGCTGGGTGAAAAGTATCGGCATTATCGCGTCGGCATGTGGCGGGATGACACGAAGAACAGCGGGAGTGGGTATGGAGGCGGCATTGGATTCGACCACGAGCTTCACAATGGCTGGACCCCGTTCGGAAGGGTTGGCCTCAGCACCAGCACCGGGACCGCTTTTAAACAGATCGAGGGAATCGGTCTGGCTCAGGTGCATCCTTTCGGACGTCGAGGAGACATGTTTGCAATGGCATACAACTACAGCATAGCCAGTCAGGGTAAACATCATGAAAGCGTGTTTGAGTCGTTTTATCGCCTGCGTCTCAGCCAAAGCATAAACATTGGCCCGGATCTTGAAGTCTCCATCCATCCCACCTATGCAACCAAAGCCTACACAACGACTCTTCTCGGCGCGAGGATGCAGATTATCTTCTAAAGGCTGAATTCAGATCCTGAACTCGTTCCTCGTTGACCTTCATATCAAATAGTCCTACACAAGTCGGCTGCGAACGACACGCTCGAATGGCCGTTGAATCCCAAGGTTTCTGATCGGTCTTGTCTGCGGGGAGCTCTCCCGTGTCACACACCTGATTAATAGCATCAGCCAACCCTTCATCACTTGCGATGCGATTGGCACCGCTTTGCTGACATTCGCTTGCATTTCCAAAGATTTGGAAATGGCATCAGAGTTGCAGTTCAGAAACATATTCGCCACCCGCCAGCCGCGGGAGAAAACCACTGAACTGCGAACAATTTTCCGCTGGCCATGAACGGCAAGCAGCACGGGAGATGATGACGATGACTTTGCTGGAATCCCTAAAGCAATACACGACGGTGGTCGCCGACACTGGCGATATTGACGCCATCCGCCAGCATCGGCCGCAGGACGCCACCACCAATCCGTCTCTTCTTTATCACGCCGCGCAGATGCCAGCCTACAAGTACCTGGTAGAAGAGGCCGCCGAGCAGGCTTCGGAACTTGGGGGCAGCCATGCGCAAATGGCCGAAGAATTTATCGATCAGCTCTTCGTACTTTTTGGAAATGAGATTCTCAAGGTCGTCCCCGGCCGCGTGTCGACAGAGGTCGCGGCCAGCTTGAGCTTCGATACTCCGGGAACGGTCGCAAAGGCCCGCAAGCTCACTTCGTTGTATCAGAAGAGAGGTGTGCCTCGCGAGCGCGTTCTGATCAAGATCGCCAGCACGTGGGAGGGGATTCAAGCGGCAGCCGAGCTGGAGGCGGAAGGCACCCATTGCAATCTGACCCTGCTTTTCAGCTTCGCGCAGGCAGTCGCATGCGCCGAGGCAGGAGTGACGTTGATTTCACCGTTCGTTGGGCGCATTTACGACTGGTACAAGAAGGAAGGAGGTGGCAAAGAGATACCCGCGGGGCAGGATCCTGGAGTCGCCTCAGTTACGCGCATTTACAACTACTACAAGAAATATGGGTACAAAACCCAGGTCATGGGGGCGAGTTTCCGAAATGTAAATCAGATCGTGCGCCTGGCTGGCTCCGACTTACTGACCATCAGCCCTGATCTGCTGGATCAGCTGGAAAAGACTGAGGGCGTTGTGGAGCGCAAACTCGACCCAGCGAAAGCTCAGGCAGCCGAAGATGAGCGCCTGCGCCTGACAGAGAAAGCGTTCCGTTGGATGCACAACGAAGACGCCATGGCGACCGAGAAGCTTGCCGAGGGCATTCGCAAATTTAATAGCGACGCACACAAACTGGAGGAGTACGCGCTCTCGCAGGTTGCCGAGAGGGTAGGGTGAGTCACAAATCCATGAACGCAAACATCAAAAGCGGATGGATTGCGCGGATTTGCCGTGGGGCCTCCAAACCAGAGTCACGCAAGCGGACTTCGTACAGCACAAGCGGAGACCTGGTAGTAGGAGACTAGAAAATGGCAACCCGAGAAGTACCTAGTTCAGAGCCGATACAAGCTAATGCGGCAAATGCGAAGACCGAAAGGTACACCCGTCCTCTCGCAATCGTCACTACGTTGTTCTTCATGTGGGGATTTCTTACCTGCCTGAATGACATTCTGATCCCGCACCTGAAGTCAATCTTTGACCTCAGTTATGCCAAGGTCATGCTGGTCCAGTTTGCCTTCTTTTCGGCATACTTTTTATTCTCTATACCCTGGTCGAAGGCCATAAATACCATCGGTTATAAGGCCACCATGGTGGTCGGCCTACTGACCATGGCCTGTGGAGCGTTCCTCTTCGTGCCCGCCGCATCCGTTGTTTCCTATCCCCTGTTCCTGACCGCGCTGCTGGTTCTCGCCGCTGGCATCACCGGTCTGCAGGTATCTGCCAATCCCTATGTGGACCTGCTCGGCAAGCCTGAAACAGCCTCCAGCCGTCTGGATCTCACCCAAGCCTTTAACTCGCTCGGCACCACCATCGCCCCGAAAATCGGAGGCCTTCTGATTCTCAGCGCCGCGCCGTTGGCGGTCGCCCAGTTACAGCAGCTCACGCCAGAAGCTCTGCATCTCTATCGCGTGCAGCAGGCCTCCTCGGTCAAGATGCCATATACAGTAATCGGTTTCGCACTCCTGTTATTGGCTGTGTTAATCGGGCTCTCCAGGCTGCCAACGGTCGAAACCGAGACCAACCCCTCCGAACATAAGGCAAACGATTCGATCTGGAAGCATCGCAATCTCCTCCTTGGGGCAGTCGGAATTTTCGCTTATGTCGGCGCGGAGGTCTCCATCGGAAGCTTCCTGGTCAACTATTTCGGATTGCCCGAGATCGCCGACCTCTCTGCCAAGACAGCAGCGGGATATGTTTCCTTCTACTGGGGTGGCGCCATGGTTGGCCGCTTTCTCGGCGCGCCCCTTCTCGCGCGCTTCAAGCCCGGATATCTGCTGGCTATCTGCGCGGTTGTCGCTGGGGCCCTGATCACCGCGTCGATGGCATTGAATGGCCACCTAGCCATGTGGACCATCCTCGCGGTCGGGTTGTTCAACTCGATCATGTTTCCGACCATCTTCAGCCTGGGAGAAGCCGAGCTCGGTTCACTCTCCGGAACGGGATCAGGACTGCTGAGCATGGCCATTGTAGGCGGCGCAATCGTCCCCGTGATCCAGGGCGTCATCGCAGACCATGTAGGACTTCATCACGCATTTGTCTTGCCGGTAGTTTGCTACTTGTACATCCTCTTCTACGCGCTCGAGGGTTCGAAGCCGAATAGCGAGCGGTACGCGACGCTGTAGGAAGGACCTGTAAGGCCAACCATGCTGACTGCAGGCGACGACGCCGGGACAAAACAGACCTGCGATATCTGCTCGACCGAGTCAGGGACGCACACGACCACTGACTCACACCGAGGTTCAGAGTGTCGACTATTAGATTTGCAGGCCGCGGTCACGGAGTTTTCGTTCTAGAGAGCCTGAAGAACAGCAAGAGTGGCGCCTCAATTGCTTGAATAACTACGAAGAATGAAAGGAACACTGGCATGGCAGCAGACCCTCAAACGCAAGTGAAAAGGCGGACGAGTAGACAATCGGTGTGGAGGGCGCTCGCGTCACATTACAAAACGGTTTCAAAACAACAGTTGCGGCAGCTTTTCGCCGGCGATCCCAGACGCGGCCAGCGTATGGCACTTGAGGGCGTCGGCCTGTACCTCGACTACTCCAAGAACCGCGTGACCGACGAGACTCTCAAACTGCTTCTTCAACTCGCCGTAGAGTCCGACTTGCGGCCGCGAATCGACGCCATGTTCAACGGCGAGAAGATCAACATCACAGAGAGGCGCGCGGTCTTGCACGTGGCCCTACGCGCTCCGAAAAACGCCTCGATTCTGGTTGACGGAAAGAACGTCGTGCCCGAGGTCCACGCGGTGCTCGACCGGATGGAGAATTTCTCCAATCGCGTGCGCAGCGGGGAGTGGAAGGGTCACACCGGCAAACGTATTCGGAATGTCATCAATATCGGTATCGGCGGATCTGATCTCGGCCCGGTGATGGCCTACGAAGCGCTCAAGCACTACTCCGAGCGCGACATGAACTTCCGCTTCGTCTCCAATGTAGATGGAACGGACTTCGCCGAAGCAATACAGGGCCTCGATCCTGCAGAAACCTTATTCATAGTCTCTTCCAAGACCTTTACCACTCTCGAAACCATGACCAACGCCCAGACAGCTCGCGCCTGGTCAGTCGCCGGACTGGGCGGTGATGAGAAATCCGTCTCCAGACATTTTGTCGCGGTTTCGACAAATGCCGGCGAGGTTTCGAAATTCGGCATTGATACCGCCAACATGTTCGGATTTTGGGATTGGGTTGGCGGTCGCTACTCGATGGACTCTGCCATTGGTCTTGCAACCATGCTCGCGGTCGGCCCGGACAACTTCCGCGCCATGCTGAGCGGTTTTCATCAAATGGACGAGCACTTCCGCACTGCGCCCTTCGAAGGCAATTTGCCCGTGCTCATGGGCCTGCTGGCAGTTTGGTACAACGACTTTTTCGGCGCACAGACAGCCGCGGTTTTGCCGTACGAACAATACCTCAAACGCTTTCCCGCCTATCTCCAGCAATTGACGATGGAGAGTAATGGGAAGCACGTCACGCTGGATGGGAAGCCGCTCAAGCATGACACGGGTCCGATTTATTGGGGCGAACCCGGAACGAATGGGCAGCACTCTTTCTATCAGTTGATCCATCAGGGGACCCGGCTAATCCCTTGTGACTTCGTTGCATTTGCCAAAACATTGAATCCACTTGGGCGTCACCACGACATCCTGCTGGCCAATGTTTTCGCGCAGACCGAGGCGCTTGCTTTTGGCAAAACTCCCGAGCAAGTGAAGGCCGAAGGCACGCCGGATTGGCTCGTGCCGCATCGAGTCTTTGAAGGCAACCGTCCTTCGAACACCATCCTGGCTGAACGCCTCACGCCCGAAGTGCTGGGAAAACTGGTCGCGCTTTATGAACACTCTGTCTTCACACAGGGCGTCATCTGGAACATCGATTCGTTCGACCAGTGGGGCGTGGAACTGGGGAAGGTTCTAGCGCAGCGCATCATCCCCGAAGTCGAGAACGGTCCCGAGCCGATGCTCAACCACGACAGCTCAACCAATACTTTGATTCGTCGCTACCGCAAACTCAAGGAGTCGCAATGAGCGCCGTAGGTTATAACGAACCTTTATATATTCTGCCCTTTGACCATCGAGGGTCGTTCCAGACCAAAATGTTTGGATGGCCCGGCGGGCTGAGCCCAGATCAAACGGCAGAGATCGCCTCCACGAAGCAAATCATCTACGACGGCTTTAAGGCCGCGCTTCAAGCCGGTGTGGGCAAACAGAAGGCCGGCATCCTAGTCGACGAGGAGTTCGGATCTGCGATTCTTCGCGACGCCAGGCAGAACAGATACACTACAGCTTGTCCCGCTGAGAAAAGTGGCCAGGAAGAATTCGATTTCCAATACGGCGAAAATTTCGCGGAGCACATTGAGGCCTTCCAGCCGACTTTCTGCAAGGTGCTGGTGCGCTACAACCCGGAAGGCGACCGCGCTCTAAATCAGCGGCAGGCAGACCGCCTGAAAAGGCTCTCCGACTATCTGCACACTAACAGCCGCAGCAAATTCATGTTCGAGTTGCTCGTTCCGGTAGAAAAGTCGCAGCTCGATCAACTCAAAGGAGACAAGAAGGCTTACGACGTGGACCTTCGTCCCCGCTTGATGGCCCAGACCATCATGGAACTTCAGGAGGCACAAGTCGAGCCGGACGTCTGGAAGATCGAGGGACTAGATCGCCGCGAGGATTGCGAAAAAATTGTAGCTATTGCCAGGCGTAGCGGACGCGACAATGTCGGTTGCATCATCCTAGGACGCGGAGAGAATGACAAGAAGGTACGCGAGTGGTTGACAACTGCGGCGACGGTCGAAGGTTTTATCGGCTTTGCCGTAGGCCGGACCAGCTTCTGGGACCCACTCGTGAACATGCGGACGAAAAAGATCACGCGCGAAGCCGCCGCGTTCGAGATTGCCCGGCGATATCAGGAGTTTGTGGATATCTTCGAAACGGCGCGGACCAACAGCCTTGCTGAAGTGAGTTAGCAATATGGAAGTTGGCAAGACGCAAAACGAAATCGTCAAACTCGCTCGTTCTATCCTGGCGACTGACTGCTCGACTAGGAGAAGTGGCAGACCCGAAGCGGCCGCCGATCGTTCAGTCGATCCGGTTCATGAGACGACTCCGCTAAGCGTTGCGCGACAATCACGCATGTAGCATATTGAGCCAAACGTATCCGCGATTTTCAGAAGAGGAGAACTTATGCAACTTGGAATGATAGGTCTTGGCCGCATGGGCGCCAACATGGTGCGAAGGCTGATTAGAAATGGACACGACTGCGTTGTGTTTGACCGGTCACAACAAGCGGTAAGCGAACTGGTTAAAGAGAACGCGGCGGGATCAGCTTCTCTTGCGGACCTCGTGAAAAAACTCGAAAAACCGCGAGCAGTATGGCTGATGGTCCCGGCGGCAGTTGTCGACCAGACCATCGCTGACTTGCTCCCGCATCTTGAGGCAGGCGACATCCTTATCGATGGTGGCAACTCTTATTACGTTGACGACATTCGCCGCGCTAACGAGCTCGCAGCGAAACAGATTCATTACGTGGACGTTGGCACCAGCGGCGGCGTGTGGGGCCTCGAACGCGGCTACTGCATGATGATCGGCGGTGAAGCTGATGTCGTGCGGCATCTCGATCCGATCTTCTCGACCCTGGCGCCCGGCATCGGCGATATACCGCGTACTCCCGGTCGGAAAGATCTCGATGGCACCGCTGAGCAAGGTTACCTGCACTGTGGTCAAAATGGCGCCGGCCACTTCGTGAAGATGGTTCACAACGGAATCGAGTACGGGATCATGGCGGCTTATGCCGAAGGCTTGTCCGTGCTGCGCTCCGCCAACGTTGGCAAGCGCGAAGGCGAGATTGACGCCGAAACAACGCCCCTGCGCGACCCGGAGCACTACCAGTACGAACTGGATCTCAAGAACATCGCCGAAGTTTGGCGGCGCGGCAGTGTGATCGCGTCGTGGCTGCTGGACCTTACGGCGAACGCCTTGGTTCAGGATCCGGCTCTGTCGAAGTTCGCCGGCCGCGTCTCTGACTCGGGAGAAGGTCGCTGGACCATCAAAGCGGCAATCGACGAAGCAGTACCAACACCAGTGCTCACTGCGTCTCTTTATGAACGCTTCAGCTCACGGGGAGAAGCGGATTTTGCAGACAAACTCCTCTCCGCCATGCGGTATGAATTCGGCGGACATCTGGAGAAACCAGCGGAAAAATCCGACGCCGTTTAAGGAGGTATTTATGCCCAGTTCCCACTCGGACGCACTCGTCTTTTTCGGCGCCACAGGCGACCTCGCGTACAAGAAGATTTTTCCTGCGCTGCAAGCGATGGCGAAACGCGGACATCTCAACGTGCCTGTCATCGGCGTAGCCAAGGCCGGATGGAACCTCGACCAACTTCGCGCGCGCGCAAAAGACAGTCTGGAGAAGCACGGCGGAGTCGATCCGGCGGCCTTCGAAAAATTGATCGGCTCGCTGCGCTACGTTGACGGCGACTACCAAGACCCGGGAACCTTCACGGCCCTTCGCCGCGAACTTAACGGCGCAAGAAGCCCAGCGCACTATCTGGCAATTCCGCCGGTTTTGTTTGAAACCGTCACCGAACAACTGGCTGAATCGAACTGTGCCAAGGGTGCGCGTGTCATCGTCGAGAAACCCTTCGGGCACGATCTCGCTTCAGCCCGGGAACTGAACAGAGTTCTGCTTGGGGCGTTCGATGAAGCCGACGTCTTTCGCATTGACCACTACCTCGGCAAACGAGCGGTGAACAACCTGATGGCCTTCCGTTTCGCCAATACATTTCCGGAAGCCTTTTGGAACCGTGACTACATCGAGAGCGTGCAAATCACGATGGCAGAGGATTTCGGAGTACAGGGTCGAGGCGGCTTTTACGACCAGACCGGCACCATCCGTGATGTCGTGCAGAACCACTTATTTCAGGTGTTGTCGAACCTGGCCATGGAGCCGCCAGTCGATTTAGAGAGTGACTCGGTTCGTGACGAGAAGGTGAAAGTGCTAAAGGCGATTTCCCCCATTGAGGAGAAGAATGTCGTTCGCGGCCAGTTCCGTGGCTACCGCGATGAAAACGGCGTTGCAAAGGACTCGGAAACAGAAACATTTGCTGCCTTGAAGGTGGAGATCAATTCCTGGCGCTGGAAAGGCGTGCCATTTTACATTCGCGCGGGAAAGTCTTTGCCCAGGACCTGCACTGAGGTTCTCGGCAGATTTCGCAAGCCTCCCACGCTAATTCCGGACAGCCTGTTGGTGGAAAACCATGTGCGGCTGCGTCTGAGTCCCGAAGCAACGGTGGCTATGGGGATGATGACGCTCGATCCCGGCGCCGAAGGGCTGTCGCTCCAGACGGCCGAAATGGTAGCCAGCCACTCTCCACGTGCAGACGAGATGGATGCTTACGAACGCGTGCTCGGAGCAGCGATGGCCGGAGACCGCACGTTGTTCGCACGCGAGGACTATGTCGAACAAGCGTGGCGCATCGTAGAGCCTGTGCTTGAAGGGCACACGCCGATCTATCAGTATGCGCCGAATACCTGGGGCCCTGACGAAGCCGAGCGCTTGAGTCCGCCGGGAGGTTGGCACAATCCGGGTGGTAAAGAAGCAGTCGCGGTCGCAAGCGAGACTGCGTCATGAAAATCAAAGTTTTTGCGACTGCCGTAGCAATTCCATAACCACACTCAGTACGCATTGAAACTAAGGGAGCCGTCATGACTACCACAATCGCTCCAGTTGACACGTTGAAATCCGCACAACTCGATCAGTTGTGCGTCAACACCATCCGCACGCTTTCAATCGACGCCGTGCAGCAAGCCAAGTCCGGACACCCCGGCACTCCCATGGCGCTCGCGCCGCTGGTCTACACGATCTGGAATCGGGTCATGCGTTTCGATCCTCAGAATCCGATCTGGCCGAATCGCGATCGATTTGTGCTATCGAACGGCCACGCCTCGATGTTGCTGTGGTCCGCGCTGCACCTCACTGGAGTCCAGGCTGTTAATGCCGAATATGAAATCCTCGGCAAACCCTCCGTCACGCTCGATGACATCCGCCGTTTCCGTCAGCTCGACAGCAAAGCCCCCGGACACCCTGAGTATCATTGGGTCTCGGGTGTCGAGACCACAACCGGTCCACTAGGACAAGGTGTCGCGACGAGCGTCGGCATGGCTATTGCCGAAAAATGGCTCGCCTACCGTTACAATCGGCCTGGCTTCGAGATCTTCGACTACAACATCTATGCAGTCTGTGGCGATGGCTGCCTGATGGAAGGCATCGCTTCGGAAGCCGCATCGCTGGCGGGACACCTGGGCCTCGACAATCTCTGCTGGATCTACGACAACAATCACATATCGATCGAGGGTGATACGCGAATCGCGTTTACCGAGGATGTCGCGGCACGATTCCTCGCATATGGTTGGAATGTGTTGCGGGTCGGCGATGCGAATGATCTCGAGCGTATCGAACATGCTCTGGAGGTTTTTCGTAAAGAGAAGGACCGCCCGACATTCATTGTGTTGGACAGCCACATTGGTTACGGTTCACCAAACAAGCAGGACACCGCCGCCGCTCACGGCGAGCCCCTTGGCGATGAAGAGTGCCGATTAGTCAAGCGGAGCTACGGCTGGCCCGAAGACGCGAAGTTTCTTGTTCCGGACGGCGTGTACGACCATTTCACAGCCGGGATTGGCAAACGTGGCGCTGAAGCGCGGAGGAAGTGGACAGATCTGTTCGAATCGTATCGCACTCAATATCCGGACCTCGCACTTGAGATCGAATTGATGCTGCGGCGCGAGCTTCCAGCGGGATGGGACCGTAACCTTCCAGCATTTCCCGCCGACCCGAAAGGCATCGCGGGCCGCGACGCCTCCGGAAAAACGCTGAACGTGCTGGCGCAAAATATTCCGTGGTTCCTTGGTGGCTCCGCCGATCTGGGTCCGTCGAACAAGACCACCTTGACCTATCTGGGCGCAGGAGATTTCCAGTCCGACACACCGGAAGGCAAGAATCTGCATTTTGGCATTCGCGAGCACGCGATGGCCGCAATCGTCAACGGACTTTCTCTGTCGAAGCTGCGTGCATTTGGCGCTTCCTTCTTCATTTTCAGCGACTACGCACGACCCGCAATTCGGCTGGCCGCGCTCATGGAGCTACCCTCTCTGTTCATCTTTACGCATGACGCGATGGGCGATGGTGAGGATGGTCCCACCCATCAACCCGTCGAACATCTGATATCGCTGCGAGCGATACCGGGACTCATTACCATTCGTCCCGGCGATGCCAATGAAGTCGTCGAGGCATATCGGTTTGTCATGCAGCTGCGGCACCAGCCTGCGGTTCTGGCACTGTCACGGCAACCTCTGCCCACGCTCGATCGCAGCAAGTATGCGCCGGCAACCGGAGTCGCGCAGGGAGCCTACGTGCTCGCGGATACGCCTGCGGGAAATCCAGACGTGATCATTATTGCCTCGGGCAGCGAGGTAAGTCTTGCGGTGGAGGCACATGAGAGCCTTCTGGCTGAGGGCATTCGTTCGCGCGTGGTATCGATGCCATCGTGGGAGATATTCGAGCGGCAGTCCCAGGCTTACAGGGACAGCGTCCTGCCACCGGCTGTGAAAGCGCGCGTCGCGGTGGAGCAGGCGTCGATCATGGGCTGGGAGCGCTACGTTGGCAGCTCCGGTCATGTGATCGGAATGAAGACGTTCGGTGCTTCGGCCCCGCTTAAGGAATTACAGAGAAAATATGGGTTTGAGCCAAACCAGATAATCGCCGCTGTCAAACAGCAACTAGGGCTGGGTGAGTAAAGGGCGTGACCTGAGCGCTTCTGGATTCATGGAGGCGCGGGGGCACATACACCTAGAGGTCGTCGAGTTTCGGCTAGGTCAGATTGTGGAGGTTTACGCAAGCTTGAAAACCGGGCAAATCAAAGAGTGCATGCTGTGCTGGGTAACCCGACACGGATAGCTATTACCACACGAATCTAAACCGCATGAAGTACGGAACGCCCACGTCTCATCGAGACGTATCGAGCGCGGCACGAGAGTGTCACAGCTCTCAATTCTGAGATTTGGGTTACTTTTGGATCAGGAAAA
>KB906744.1 GCA_000381585.1 Acidobacteriaceae bacterium KBS 83 | reverse complement strand
TTTTCCTGATCCAAAAGTAACCCAAATCTCAGAATTGAGAGCTGTGACACTCTCGTGCCGCGCTCGATACGTCTCGATGAGACGTGGGCGTTCCGTACTTCATGCGGTTTAGATTCGTGTGGTAATAGCTATCCGTGTCGGGTTACCCAGCACAGACCGGATCGAACGCGGTGCGCCGATATGGCAATGAGGGTTGAAACCTCCGCTTGAGCCGCCGTCCCAGGCTGTTCCGGCTGAAATTGCCCAGCTGCTGCTCCAGAAAAGCTAGGATAAAGCAGGAGTAGACGCCACCAGACCTGGGGATTGACCTCACCTTTTTTAAGGAAATCGGAGACGCACGCGTGCAAGCAGCCATTCATCCATACCAGACATCTATGGCGCGGCACACTACTAGGAATATGTAATGGGAATCAAGTCATCGACCTCGTTACGATGCAACGATACGTGGTTGCATGCTACAGCGAGGGTTCAACTTTCCTAAAACGAACTCGGTTGACGGATTTCTGTGGCTCGGGACGATGCAGGGCCTCTGTCGTCGGTCCTCGATGCATTGTTTGGACGCTGAAGGTCTGCCTTTTCCTCGCGCTTGCATGCTCGTGTGCTGCCGCGCTTGACAGCGATCGGACCATTGCGCAGTTCGCGCATACAGCGTGGGGGCCGAAAGACGGCGCGCCGAGTCCTGTTACAGCGTTGGCACGAACCTCGGACGGGTATCTCTGGCTGGGAGGTCCCGACGGTCTGTATCGATTCGACGGTGTCATCTTCGAGCGCTACCAGCCTCAGTCGGGCGGTTCATTCCCAGTCCGTACTGTGAGTTCACTTTTGGCCCTTCCCAATGGAGACCTTTGGATCGGCTTTTCAACCGGAGCGGTCACCCTTCTGCGGCACGGAAACGCCACGAACTATAGTGTCAGCGAAGGAGTGCCAAACGGAGTGATATGGGGCTTCGCGCAGGATCGGGAAGGGACGATTTGGGCTGCGACCAGCAGCGGACTGGCGAGGCTGGAGGGTAGCCGATGGAAGGAAGTGGGGAAAGACTGGAATTTCCCAGGGAAGTCTGCTGTCGCAATTTTTCTGGACCGTCAAGGAGCACTTTGGGTTTCTACCGAGGACACGCTGGTTTTTCTTCCGCCGGGCGCCAGTAGGTTTCAGCCGACGGGTATTCGAGTCGGCCAGGTAGCACAAATTGCACAAGCAGCAAGCGGGAAGTTGTGGATGGCTGAAACGTCGAGATCCGTCCGGCCCCTCCCACTATCTGACAAGCGCCAGCCTTCTGACGAAACCGAAGTCCAGGTCGGTTCCACGGGAATTCTTTTTGATAACGACGGAGCTTTGTGGATCACCAGTTTGGGCGACGGACTTCGTCGTGCTCCGGCTCCTGAGTTGCTGAAGGGTAAAATCAAAGAATTCAGCAACGCGGTCGAATCGTTCACCGCCAGGGATGGGTTAAGCGACGATGTTGTCCGCGCCATTCTTCGAGGGAGCGAAGGAAATATCTGGGTTGGAACCAACAATGGTCTGGATCGCTTCCGCAAAACGAACCTGGTACCGGTCGTTCTCCCCTTCAAGACCCGGTATGCTGTTTTAGCTCCCGGAAATGCCGGAGACGCCTGGGTAGGAAACCTGACTTCCATGGTCCGCGTTCACGGGGGACGCGCTGATCGTAGTCATCCGATTCCCTTCGAAGCTCTATCTGCATATCGTGACCCATCTGGCGCGATTTGGTGGCTTTGCCTTGATGCCATCTATCGCTACAACGCGGGAAGCTACACCAGGATTGCGCTACCGCCGTCGTTTCCCAAACCTTACTTACAAACCGGGATTGCGGCAACGGAGGACGGCTCCGGTGCGCTCTGGCTGGCTGCAGAAAGAGAAGGTTTGTTCTATTGGAAAAAGGGAGGATGGCATCGACTCGAAACCGCGCCAGAACTCGCAAAATTGATCCCCAGGACAGCCTTCACGGATTGGATGGGCCGCGCATGGTTCGGATACGAGGGGGGCACAATCATCCTCCTGAAAGATGAAAAGATCCAGAGAGTTTTCCCCGCAGATGATTCTCCGGTTGGAAGTGTGAAAGCAATCGGGGGCCGGGGGCGTCATATGTGGGTTGGTGGAGACTCGGGACTGGCTTTTTTTGATGGGAACCGCTTCCGACGGATCGTCCCTACAGATGCCGGAACATTCGAATCTGTTATCGGAGTTGAGGAGGCTTCCGATGGTAGTTTGTGGTTAGCTGAGGGGAGGGTCGTAATCGAGATCGGAGCAACTGAAATCCAGCAAGCCCTGGGCGATCCTTCCTATCGCGTGAAATATCGTATCTTCGACTCTTTCGACGGCCTTGCAGGTACATTCCCGGGTGTTGTATTCAACTCAAGGGTGATTCAGGCAACCGACGGCAAACTTTGGTTCGGTGCGTCGGGCGGCATCGTTTGGGTCGATCCTGCCAACATTTCCACAAATGCCCTTCCACCGCCGGTCTTGATTAGGTCCTTGAAAGCAAATGGCCGACAAGCTGGTTTGCTGACGAATCTGGTCCTGCCCCCGCGAACAACCGATCTGCAAATTGGCTACACGGCTTTGAGCCTGTCTGTTCCAGAGAAGGTACGTTTTCGATACAAGCTGGAAGGAGTGGATAAAGACTGGCAGGACGCGGGCACTCGTCGCGAAGCTTTTTATACCAGGCTTGGTCCCGATAAGTACCATTTCCGAGTAATAGCCTGCAATAACGACGGAGTCTGGAATGAAAAGGGAGCGTATCTGGACTTCAACATCGCGCCTGCCTGGTACCAGACGACTTGGTTCCGTGGGCTTTACGTGCTCGCTTTCTTAACCCTGCTCTGGGGCGGTTATCAACTCCGGGTGCAACAATTGTGGCGGGAGGAAAGAAAATTTCGCGAAGCCTTTGAGACCATTCCGGCGTTGGCGTGGATCGGTGGACCCGATGATGTCATTCAATTTTTGAATAGACGTTGGGTTGAGTATACCGGGTTGTCGCAGGTGGGAAATCCGAAGGAAATCAGGAAAGCTGCTATTCATCCCGATGATCTGGATCGAATTGAGCAACGACTGGCCTCGAGCATTGCCAGTGGTGAGCCGGTCGAGGAGGAGCTGCGCATCCGCCGCACCGACGGGGACTATCGGTGGTTTTTGAGCCGCAACGTGCCACTCCGGGACAAGCGAGGAAAGGTCGTGAGATGGTACGGTACGGCGACCGACATTCAAGATCGCAAGCGTGCGGAACAGCTACAGACAGACTTTGCTCACACCAATCGGGTCAGCACGATGGGAGAACTGGTCGCCTCCATCTCGCATGAACTCGCACAGCCCATCACGGTCACAACCGCACATGCCAAGGCATCTTTGCGATGGCTTCAGCGCGACCCGCCCGAACTGGCGGAAGTTCGCAAAGGGACGGAAAGAATCGTGGAAGCCGGCACCCTTGCCTCGGAAATCATCAACCGTCTGCGATCGTTGTACAAAAAGGCCCCTCCCAAACGAGAGTTGGTCGCGATAAATGAGGTTATCGGCGAAATGGCCGGGATGCTGAGAAGCGAAGCCAGAAGACACGGAGTATCAATCTACACCGATATCAAAGACGATCTTCCAATGACCGTGGCGGATCGGGTGCAACTTCAGCAGGTGCTCATGAACCTGATGCTGAATGGAATCGAGGCGATAACGGACACGGGCGGCGTGGTTACGGTGAAGTCGCAAGTGGGCGAGGACAGCCAGATCGAGATCTCTGTAAACGACACAGGACCCGGGCTGCCCCTGGGCAGGGCCGACCAGATATTTGATGCGTTCTTTACTACGAAACCACAAGGCAGCGGCATGGGTCTGGCAATCAGCAAGTCGATCGTCGAATCGCATGGCGGCCGGATCTGGGCCAATGGCGACGGCGGGCGTGGCGCTACGTTCCACTTCACCTTGCCAGCGGCTCCCGCGGAAACAAACCCTCCTGCGGATGCGGCGTGATTCGGCATTCAGCAGAGTGGGAACACGGGCCCAGGCGGCGTCATTGGGGCATAATCAGCAGCTTTCCAGATTTCTGGGTTCTGGGCGGATTACGGGCTATCCGGGGAGCTATCCACGTGGCGTGTTCTGCAGATTCCGATCTCGTGACAACGCGGCCGTATTACTTCCGGATTACCGACTTCCATGTAAGTCAAAGTCAAGCGAAAAGCACAAGGTTTCTAGGCGCGCTCGGGAGAGCGCGCATTCGATCTGATCAGGATGCCTCGTGGCGCAACAGTGCCTCTCGGCGGGTGGTTCCTGCTCATGCAGAACCGGACATCCATTTGCTGTCTCGGGCTCCGAAGAGCCGTCACAGATGATTGAGTTTGTGTTCGCTGCCAGTCCCGAAACAATTCGTAGTGAGCCTCCGGAGTTTTGATCCTTCGCCCAGTCGGCAATCGGCGGGACCTGGCAGTCTGCGGATCGATGACTCCTGATGTTTTTGCCCTTTCCTTTCTTATTTGGAAGGGCTTTTAAGCTGCTGGCATTCGGCTGAACTTCTCGGCTGGCACGAAGTCCTGTTTTCTACGCCCCACGGCGAGCATGTAGCAGACTATCTTTCTTGCAACCGCCAGCGTGGCCCGGTTGGGGTTGCCTCTCTCAGCTCTCTGGCACGGATCACGGCGAGTTCATGGCACTCCCGAGGCGCTAATTTGGCTGCTTCAATCAGCACTCGCTGGATTTGCTTGTTCCGCTGCTTGGAGATCGGCATCCGCACTATCTTGTCGGCCGAGCTCTTCTCATCTCCGCACAGACCGCAGTAGCTGATCGCTTGCTTGATCGAAGTGAACCGTGTGAAGTCTCCGATCTCCAGAGCCCACGTCAGTGTCGTGATCGACCCCACCCCGGGCACGGTCCTGAGCCGCCCTAGTCGCTCCTTCAGAAGTGGATCTCGCTCCAGCGAGCTGACCGCGCATACTCGAGCTTCTGCGAGCGGCAGATCATCTCCCGGCTCAGCTTCGGCAGTGGCCGGATGCTCTCGTTCACCTCTTCGTTGGTCGACATCAACTCGGCGAAGTAGCCGATCTTGTGCAGCCGCTGCTTGTTGTAGCTGACCCCGGTCTCCATGAGCATGCCCGAGACGCGGTTCTTCATCTGCACCATCTGCTTGATCACCAGGTTGCGATAGCGTAGCGTTCGGCGCCGGTTCCGGATCTCCGTCGAGGCCATATGACACTCCGGAAGGAAGTCGCATCGCAAGCAGTCGGCGATCTTGCCAGCATCGATCCGGTCGTTCTTCTTCTTGGCCGCGGCGATCGCCCGCAGCATCAGCGGATGCGCCACCTTCACCTTCTCCGCATGCGGAAGCAGGTGGTCATAAATCCACCCGCCGAAGATCGTCGCTTCCATAGCGATCATGCGCGGCTGCGGCATCGCCCGCATCCATAGATCCAGTTCCCGGCGAGTCGATCCGATCTTGCCTTCCTGGTACACACGGCCAGCTGCGTCCTTCACGCAATAGCTGATCGTCCTCTTGTGAACATCCAGTCCGATAAAGTACATAGTCTCTGAGGAGCCTCCGAGGTTGTTCTCTGAAGCAGCTTCGGCGCTGAGTTCAGCTTCTTGTAACACCTCGTGCTCCTCTGCGACTTAGCATTCAAACAACTCGGAGGCTGGGATTGCAAAACAGCGTTCCCCGACAATGAAGATTTCGCGTCCAAGGCATGGGAGGACGATCAACTGCCATGCGCGTCGAACGTCCAGAACTCTGAGTTCCTCAAAGTCCCGGTGCGCATTAAAGATCTGGCGCCAATCTAGAATCGCCTGGCTGCAGAGAGCACCTAATTATGTTGAAGGCTCGATCCTAACGGTGGCCCTCTTGTTTGGCCAATTTTTCGGCGCGTTTTGCGATTTTCTCGAGCACTTCTTCCATCTGGCGCTGCTCCTCGGGCGAGACATCCTGAAATGCACGTTTGATGAGAGCGGCGTGTTGGCGGAAGATCGGAACGAATACCCGGCGTCCCTTCTCCGTAAGCGAAACAGTGCGAACTCGGCGATCGCTCTCGCTCTCCACACGGCTAACCAATCCCTTCTTGTACAGGCGATCAACTGCTACGCTGACCGATCCGGGGTTGAGGTCCACCTTCGGGCCAAGGGCGTTCACGGGCATCGGCCCTTTGTCCAGTAGAACGTCAAGGACCCGGAAATCCGAGTCTCCCAAGCCCTCCTTGAAAATGGGAGGGAGAGCCAACTGACGGATCGCTCGTAAAGCCGCCAACATAGTGTTCCAGGTGTGAATCGCTTCCGGTGCTTTTCCGCGTTTCATGAAAATGAATCCCTCCCCAGTATAGTCGACATCAGATAGATCGAAATCGATATAAATGACATCGATGTTGATGCCCTGAAGAGGGCAAATCGATGGCGACTTTACTTCGTATCAATTCAGAAGCGGCTGGTGGCCGCGGAGGGAGAAAACAATGAAGGTTCTGGTTACAGGTGCAACGGGCACGGTAGGCGGCGAGTTAGTCAAGGCGCTTCTTCAGCGCGGAGCGGACGTGCGGGCGTTGACACGCAAGCAGCCCAAGCCAGGTACGTTTCCTGGCGCGGTAGAGATCGCTCTCGGCGACCTGACTGATCCGGTCTCAGTGGCAGAAGCGATCAAGGGTGTCGACGCGTTGTTCTTGCTGACTGGCAATGTCGCCGATGAGTTCACGCAAGCTCTTACCGCTTATGGCTTGGCGAAGAGGGCCGGCCTGAAGCATGTGACGTACCTCTCAGTCTTCAACGCGGATCAGTTTCTCGAGGTGCCGCATTTCGCTGCGAAGAATGCCATCGAGGAAGCGATTCGGGTAGGCGGGATGCCGTATACGATTCTGCGGCCAGGGTACTTCGTTCAGAATGAGCGCCGGCTCAAGCCTGTGTTAACCGGACCCGGCGTATATCCGGTTCCCGCGGGGAACCAGGGCCCGGCTGTAGTGGATGTTCGCGACATTGCAGAGGTGGCCGCGATTTCGCTGACGGAGGAAGGCCACAAGGGAGAGACGTACGACCTGGTTTCGTCAGAGCTGTTGAGTGGTCCGGGTGCGGCAGCCACATGGTCGAAGCTGCTGGGTAAAGAAATCACTTACGCCGGACACGAAGACTTCGATAGCTTTGAAGCGCAACTGCGGCAAACAGGGAGTCCGAGTTGGCTGGCTTACGATCTTCGCGTCATGTTTGAGGGTTATGTCGAGCGTGGATTCAGCAATACGGAGGACCAGACGGCGCGCTTTGCGGCCTTGCTTGGGCACCAGCCGAGAACCTACAGCAGCTTCGCTGAAGAACTATCAAAGGAGTGGGCTGCAGCGTAAGCAATGAAATACGGAGATGCGCTATGTCAGACAGGATTCATGAACTGCTAAACCGCAACCTCCAGGAGGTTTTCGGTGAAGGCGACGCGGCCCGCCGTCGTGCGGCAATCGAGGAGCTCTACAGCGAGGACTGCGTCCTCTATGTGCCTCCCGGCGTTTTCGTCGGGCACGACGCATTGGACAAGTTCGCAGGAGACCTGCGTGCCACTCACCCTCACTTCGTGTACACGCCTTACGGCGAGCCGCAGGCGCTCCATAACGCCGGCCGTGTGGCCTGGGGGTCCGGTCCGCGTGGGAAGAAGCCCGATTACGCCGGCCTGGACGTAATCATCGTGCGCGATGACAAAATCGCCGCGCTCTATGTGTTCCTCGATTCAATGCCCTCATGACACAACCGAGTGCCCTCGCCGGGCTCGATCAGGTCGGACAGCTGGAGCATTCCTCAATTTCAAAACAAGGAGCGAAAGACGTCTACGGTATCCAACACGGTAGCGATTCCGGCCGACCCACGACGCAATCTGGTGATGGCAAACCCGGATAACAGCAGCGCTCAGCATCTCGGAGTCGTGGGCGACACCTACACGATCCTGCTGTCCGGAATGGATACTGCAGGTCGATTCACCCTGATCGATATGCACGTTCCTCCCGGAGGCGGCCCTCCCCCGCATCGCCACGATTTCGAGGAGAGCTTTATTCTTCTCGACGGTGAACTGTAAGCTCCTTTCCGAGGGGAGAAGCGTATGCGCGCTGGAGAAACAGTCCACGTTCCAGCGAACGCTCCTCACAAATTCCATAACGCCTTGTCGACGCCGGTGAGGATGCTTTGCATCTGCTCGCCGGCAGGCCAGGAGGAGTTCTTCAAAGAGTTGGGAGTAGCGGTTGCGACGGGTACCACTCCGCCTCCCAAGGTCGATCGAGCGCAGGAAGCAGCGTTCATCAAGAAAGCAATTGAACTGGCTCCGAAGTACCGAACCGAACTGCTCAAAGAACCGAAGTAGGGCCGATTCAGGCGAAGCACGGGGCCTGATAGTTGACCGATACCCACCCACGTGCGCGAGGGGAGCAAATTATGTACCAGGCGAATCGGGCTGCTCAGGCTCGGTGCTATTAGATCGCTACGAGGAAAACAGAACCGTGGAACGAAATCTCGCCTATCTGCTGCCCGAAAACCTTTATCGGGTCTTCAATGAAACAGATCTCAACAAAAGGAAGGCAGCCATTGCCGATCTTTGGGACGAGGACGGGATCTTCATCGATTCCGTAGGAGTCCACCAAAGACACGAAAAGCTTAATGCCGCTATGACGGCTTTCCAGCACCAGTTTCCCGGATCCATGTTTAGGGTGACCTCTCCGATCCAGGAAAACTTCGGGGTTGGACGCGCTTCCTGGGGGTGTGGACCGCCCGGCGGGCCCGCTCTCGAAATAGGAGCGGGACATGAACTCCGGGGCAGTACGGGGCCTGATAGTTGACCGGCATTCGTCCATGTGCGCGAGGAGCTCAGGGCCGATTGGTCAAGAACTATTCATGACTCATCAGATTCGAGGCCGAGAATCGCTGTGTCCAGTGCCTTGGCAGCGGGGACCGGATCAAAATATTCCCTCAGGAATGCAAACTTGCCGTCCGCAGCTCGCAGGAAGACACCGGAAGGAATCAAAGCTGCCCGCATCAACCTTCTCCGTGAAGTAGCAACCGAGCAGGAGGCACGGAAAGTGCTCATCGAGATGGTCGAGCAAACCAGGCGATAAACTGGTGGGATGCTCAAATGACAATCGAAAACGTGCTGCGGGTCATTCTTTGCTTATGCACCGCAAGACTGATTGTATTTGCGGGCAGCTCGGGAACAACTCTCCTTTCTAAGGGCCTACAATCAATTGTCGGTTCGTCATTCATGGGCGCGGAGGGAAGTTGCCGTCATTCATTGATTCGCCACCGAGGCGGAGTTCGTCGCGGTGGTCTCGCAGGCTCCTCCTTCTTATCGCTTTTGCTTTCGGGATTTTCCTTGTTGGCCGGATTGCATTGTCGTATTGGGTTGACCTTCTCTGGTTCCAATCGCTTGGTTTTGGAAGCGTCTACTGGAAGTCTATGGGGCTGCAGGTTGCAAGCTTTGTGGTCTTTGCGGTAGTCACGTTTCTGTTCCTGTACTGCGCATTTTCGGCTATACGGCGCTCTCATCGAGCCGATCTGCCTAACTTTCACTCGATCGTCATCGCGGGCCAACCGATCAGCCTGTCGGTCCAGCTAGCCCTCCGTGTCATTTCGCTGGGCATCTCGATTGTGTTTGCGGGTGTGGCCGGTTTCGCCCTGATGGCGCAGTGGCCAACGCTGGCGCTTTTCTGGTATGAATCACATGCGACGGGCGGCGTTGCCGATCCGATCTTTGGCAAGCCGTTAAACTTCTTCCTGTTCACGCTGCCCGCGTGGCAGCTCATCGACAACTGGCTACTCACGTTAGCGATCACGACGTGTGCGGTTGCCGTATTGTTTCTCATCATTACAAGCGGCGCCCGCTCCCTCGCCAAGAGACATATCACATATGGTTCGTCGCCATGGCGTGCACTCTCCGCCACGGTCGCATTCCTTCTGCTCGTCGTTGCAATGACGGTGTACGTGAACCGGTTTCAGCTATCACTCGAACATCACACGATCTTTGACGGCGTCTCCTACACCGACGCGCACATCATGATCAGTGGGTTGCTTATCGTATGCGCTGCCCTTGCCCTCGGTGCCGCTATCGCAGCAGTCAACGCTGTGCGGGAGTCACGAGGGCGATGGATCGTGGTTGCAATCCTACCTGCCATGTTCTGCTATGGCGTGCTTGTGATAATTGGCTGGTACGTTGGCAACTTCATCGTCAAGCCGAACGAGCTGGTTCGTGAAGAACCGTATATCTCCCACAATATTGAGATGACCCGGAAGGCCTACGGGCTAGATCAGTTCACTCAACGCGAATTCCCTGCCGAGACTTCGGTCGATGCAACCAACCCCGCGAACAACCAGGCCACACTTCAGAACATTCGGCTGTGGGACTGGCGTGCCTTGCAGGACACGCTGCGTCAGGTGCAGGAGATCCGAACCTATTACGACTTTCCTGACATCGATATCGATCGTTATGACCTGGATGGCACGATGCGCGAGGTTATGCTCGCCGCGCGCGAACTAAGCGTCGACAAGCTCCCGGTCAGTAGCAGGAACTGGATCAACGAGAAACTGATCTATACCCACGGCTACGGAGTGACGATGAACCCCGTCAATGGGTTCACAGCAGAGGGTTTGCCGAATCTATTGTTAAGTAACATGCCCGTTCAGAGCACGGTACGTGGTCTCAACGTAACCCGTCCCGAGATCTATTTTGGGGAACTCACCAACACCGACGTGTACGTCAAGACGAGGCAGCGGGAGTTTGATTATCCCCAAGGTCAAAGCAATAACCTTACGTCATACCAGGGCACCGGCGGCATTGTGCTTGGTGGGTTCCTGCGGCGTGTCATCCTCGCGATCGATCGTGGCGATCTCGGAAAATTGCCCTTCAGCGACGACGTAAACTCGCAGAGCCGGCTGCTGATGCGGCGCAACATACGCGAACGCGTAGCTGCAATCGCACCCTTCCTTACTTTCGATCAGGACCCCTATTTGGTGGTGGGCGACGATGGCCGGCTCTCCTGGGTCACGGATGCGTTCACCGTCTCGGACAGCTATCCGTATTCGACCCATTACAGCCTTGGCGATAGCTCAATCAATTACATGCGCAACAGCGTCAAAGTGGTTGTGGATGCTTACAACGGAGCCACAACCCTCTACGTCTTTGACGCCCAAGACCCGATCGTTGCTGCTTATCTTCGCGTCTTCCCGAGTCTCTTCAAGGATGCCGCTACCATGCCGGCGGACTTGCGCAAGCACGTCCGCTATCCCGAGGACTTGTTCAAAGTGCAGGCGGAGGTCTATGGCCTCTATCACATGACAAATCCGGCGGTCTTCTTCAATCGCGAGGATCTGTGGACAGTCGCCACGGAGACCGGGACTGATAGTAATGGCCAGCAACTAGTTCAGATGATGCAGCCGAACTTCGTCCTTATGAAACTGCCTGGAGGCACAGGCGAAGAGTTCGTGGAGATCCTCCCTTTCACACCTGCCAACCGAAACAATCTGATTGGGTGGATTGCGGGTCGCAGCGATGGCGCAAATTATGGAACGGCAGTGGTGTACAACTTCCCGAAGACGAGACTAATTGACGGCCCGCAACAGATCGAGGCGCGCATCGATCAGAACGCGCAGCTTTCAGGACAATTGACGCTGTGGAATCAACAAGGCTCGCACGTGCTGCGCGGAAGCCTGCTGGTCATCCCATCTGGCCGAGCACTCTTGTATGCGGAGCCAATCTACCTGCAGGCTCAGCAGAGCCCAATGCCGGAGCTGCGCCTTGTCGTGCTTGCGCTACAAGACAAGCTCGCCTACGGCACAACATTTCAGGCAGCGCTGGCGTCGCTTTTCGGGGAAGAAGTCTCATCGCTGAATGCTAAGGAACCACCGCAGGCTGCGCCCGCATCCCAGGAAAGTTCCCGGCCTGCGTCGGATATCAACGCCCTTATCTCGGAAGCCGGCCAAGACTTTGCCGATTACCAGCGTCTGACCGCCCAAGGCAAGCTTGGCGAAGCTGGGCAAAAGCTTGATGCGCTCAAGGGTGTACTCGATAAACTAAACGCGCTTAGAAAGTAGACTCCCTCCATTTAGGGAGTCCTTTGAAACTGACCTGCTGCCCTCTTTCTGCTTCCGGTTTGCCTACAAAGAGGAAGTTGACCCCTGGACGACTCAATTGTGCCCTAGTCAACTGGCGGATGTGCGCGGCTTGATGAACGTGTCACGATGACTCCGAAGTAGGGGGAATCTCGTGATAAATAGAACGGAAAAGTCAGTATGGACTCAGCTATCGAGTTCTCTTGCTGACACAATTGCGCATCTTGAGAACAGCATTGTCGCGGTTGACGGCGGAGGAAGGTCGACCACGAGCGGAGTGGTATTGCGACCGGGCGTGATCGTAACGACGCATCTCGGCTTTCGCTTTCGCGAGAACATCAAGATCATTCTCGCCGGGGAATCGCTCAGCGCACGTTTGATTGGCAGCGATACGACAAGCGATCTCGCCGTGGTTGGCTTTGACTCGGATAAGTTGACGCCGGCTCCAAGTGCGAACGATCTCGTCACCCGTACCGGAGAAGTTGTGCTGTCGGTAGGTCGTTCCCGGCTGGGAGACATCTCTGCGAGTTGCGGAATCATCGCCCGTACCGGCGGTGCATGGCAGACCTGGCGGGGAGGAGCGATTGACCGTCTCATCCGTCCGGACATCAAGCTGTACGTGGGTCAATCTGGCAGCGCCCTTGTCAATGAACAACGACAGGTGCTCGGCATCAATAGTCCGGCATTGGCTCGCCAAGCCGTTATCACTATTCCGGCGCAGACCATCGGCCGGGTTGTCGATGCCATTCTTGAACTTGGTCACGTACCGCGTCCATTTCTCGGACTCGCCATGCAGCCGATTCCCATCCCCGAGCCCGCACGGGCGCTCTATCCTGGCGAGGCTGATGAAACGCTTTTGGTAACGCACGTTCAATCGAAGGCGCCAGCTGCCCAGGCGGGCGTGATGGTAGGAGACGTGATCGTCTCATTCAACGGGAAGCATGTTCATGGTGTGCACGAGATTCTGCATCGGATTCGCGCTTTGCACATCGGAGACACTATCTCCCTGTCCGTTCTCCGCGGAGGTGCAAAACTGGACCTGACCGTGAGCGTCGCAGATCAGAGTTGACTCGCGTGACTGATTCCATCGATCGTGGCAAGCAGCGGGTGTAGAGGTAGACGTGATCATCCGGCCCAAGGTGTTGCGAGTGTTGCCCTGCTTCGACTCAAACGTATGGACATCTTCTATCGCTGCTCTTCGATCTATGGTGGGAGTCGATCTGCTCTCCTTTGCATCAGTTTCAACCCTCGTCTATCGCGCCCTGAGCGATGAGCCGGATGCAATCGTAATCGCCACTGAAGACTTCGGAATCGTTGCGTGGCAGAACGACATCAATCTGATAGACGTGCTTTCCTCAACGCCGACCGTTCTGCTGAACGGCCGAACTCATCCCCTTCTCAGGAAGCGAGCCGCGGCCTTGCATATTCGTTCCGTCCTTACTCTGAATGTGACACCGGATCAATTGCTCGCCGCAATCCAGGGTACGGTGGTGGGCCTGGCGGTAACATTGCAGCCGTTCGGACAAACGGAAGATCCATACATCGCCTCGAACAGAGCAGACCGGATTGGACTGGCAGGGAGACTTGCCGAACATCTGACGGCACGAGAGACAATGGTCTTGCGCCTAATGGCACTTGGCTTGGGGAATAAGGAGATCGCCTCGCGGCTTGATATCTCCGAACACACAGCGAAGTTTCACGTCAGCTCGATCCTAGCAAAACTCGGTGCAGCCAGCCGCACGGAAGCCGTCACCATCGGCATGACGCGTGGTCTGGTCGCAATTTAGGAAAGTAACGTCTCGGATCAGCGCCACGCTTACTATAAGACTCTCACGAGGTCCGAAAGATCGAGCATACCAGTCCCTTCATCCTGTTTTATTTCTGCCTGTTCAGACTTGGATTCAGCGAATAAGTTCCTGCCAGCGTTGCCTCGGCGAGCACGTGGCCTTCCGGCGTCTGATGGTCTCTCACGTCCGATCGGCTTTTAAGAACAGGCACGCGCGGAACTCATCACGGCCTTGGAGAACCCGCTCTCCAGCAGAGGGCCGGATACATTTTGCGCAGACTGCTTCCCTCGTCCCTCAGCTTCCCCTTGCGTTCATGCGGCGGAGACCATACATTACATTCTCGGAAAGATGACCTGCAGAGCATTGCTCCCGAGTGCGGGCGTCCATGTAAGTCATTGTCAACAGAAAGCACAAGATTTCAGGGCGCGCTCCGGAGACGGCGCAATCCGTCTGATCAGTATCCCCGTTACGTAGTGGTGCCTCTCGGCTTGTGGTTCCTGCACTCCGCAGAACCGGACATCCATTTGCTGTCTGAGACTCTGAAGAAATTCAACAATAGCCGTTAGCGCCCGTGCAGAATTTCAGAGTTCCTACTAACTAGTGGCAGCACGACGTCCGCTGAGTTTTCCGGAGACTGGGTAAGGCAACGCGCCATATCCCCAGATTAGACCAGGGAAAACGGTACCTAACCGCTTAGTTGAGATACATATTTATGGGATAGGGCTGAGCTAGTAACGTTATGCTTCACAACCCTCGCGGATCTGGTTCATGCGTATTTCTGGATTTTAGCCGTCGTGGGACTCGCATAAGACAGCGGTAAAGCCACGTTAAAGGTTGCACCGCCAGTTTTGTTATTCTCCGCCCAAAGCCGCCCCCCATGGGCTTCAACGATGGAGCGGGATACGGCCAATCCTATCCCCATGCCTTTTTTCTTTGTCGTCATAAAGGCGTCAAAGATTCGATCCGGATCATGGACTCCCGGCCCGTTATCGATTACTTGGACTAGCATCCCGTCTAAATCTGTAACAGCCGCTCGGAGTGTTACCAGAGGGGGTACTTGTTGTCCCTCAAACGCTTCGATGGCATTCACGATTAGATTAATGAAGACCTGCTGGATCTGAATCTGGTCGACAAGGACCGCAGGGAGAGACTCTTCAAAGTGGCACTCGATGGGTACGTCACGCTTCGGGTCCTCCTGGACAACTCGGACAACATCATGAAGTATGTTCGGAATGTTGACATCTTTCTTGTCGAAGGACTCCTGCTTGAAGAGTGCTCGAATATGTTGCATTCTCTCGTCAGCCGCACGGGCATCTCGTATAGTCCGTTCAATCGACGAATTCACCTCCGTCATATTTGGCGGAGCGGCATTCAACCACCTCTTCGCCGCCTGGGCGTTTGCAAGTATCGACGTGAGAGGCTGGTTCAATTCATGAGCGATCGATGCTGACAGCTCAGCCACTGTCGCGATTCTCGATGCTCTGCTGAGCTTGAGACGCGTATCGCGAAGACGGTCCTCAGCTTGTTTCCTGTCGTCGATGTCAGACATCACCCCATACCACTTCACAACGTTGCCTTCCTCGTCGCACAAAGGGAAGTTGCTATTTAAGAACCAATGGTAGGTTCCATCTGTACGTCGGTAGCGCAATTCCTGCTCGACAGGTGTTCCTGCGGCCAATGCGGCCCGCCAATTGGCCATCCCCCGTTCAAGGTCTTCGGAGTGTATTACACTCATCCAGCCCCATCCCAGCCATTTCTCTCTGGAAAGCCCCGTATAATCGAGCCAACTTTGGCTCACGAAATCGACCGATCCGTCAGGCAAGGCGGTTCCCACAAAGACAGGAATCGTCTCGACGATGGTCCGAAGCTCTCTCTCGCTGAGCAGGATTCTCTCTTCCGCGCGCAAGCGGTCAGTCACATCAATTACCGTACCTACGAATTCCCTGAGATCCCCCGACGAGCCGAGCGTCGGGTGGCCTACCACGTGGATATTCCTGGTCTCGCCGTCAGGGTGAACGATTCGGTAATCCATCTGGAAGTCCGCCTTGTCGCGGATGGCCTTCTCGAACCGTTCCTTGGTCGCGGCCTGATCATCTGGATGAATGCGCTGGAAAAAAGTCTCGAATCGCGGTAGCGATTCAGCCGGGTCGAATCCTAGCACGCGGTAGCATTCCTCGGACCAATATCTAATGTCGCCGTCGACCAGGCTCCATGCCCAACTGCCCGTGCGGGTCAGCCTTTGCGCTTCCAACAAGTACGCTTCACTGCTTCGGAGGGCCTCCTCGGCCCGCTTTTGTTCACTTAAATCGAGCACGAATGCGACACCCTCGTTCCCACCTCCTTGAAACAGCGCGCCTCCAATCAGCACGGGCGCGCGGCTACCATCTTTTCGAAAAAACTCCTTCTCGTATGGCTGAGCAGTCCCGGTTGCTTTCAGTTCTGCCAGGGCGCGTTCGTCGCGCTCGCGCCACTCCGTCGGCGTCAGATCGGTCCAGCGCACTCTGCCCGAGAGGAGATCGTCACGGCCGCGTTGCAGCATGCGCAGAAACGCTTCGTTGGCCCCGACGATAGCACCTTCGAGGTTCCAGATGAAGATCCCCAGAATGTTGGCGTCGACCAAACGCCGGATCTTCCCTTCGCGATCTTCGAGATCCCGATAAAGCCGCGAATTCTCGAGTGAGATTGCCGCTTGCGACGCAAGCACCTTCAACACTGTGACGCGGTCAGGAGTGAAAACGTGTGGCGTCAGGTTGTTTTCAAGGTAAAGAATACCGGTGAGTTTGGTTTGGTTAATCAATGGCAAACACAAAATGGAACGAGCGCAACGCTGAACGATGTAGGAATCGGCCGAAAACGGATTCCGAGATGATGCGTCATCGAGAATCACGATCTCTCGAGTGCGCATTACAAACCGAATGAGAGATTCCGGCAGTACGGCTGGAGCGTGGGTACCGTCTACCAGATGCACGGTTACGTCCTCTCCGCTAGTGGTTGCTTCCGCATCTATCTGCAGCTCGTCACCTCGCGGAACAATCAAGAGACCCCGCTCGGCGCCTGCGTGCTCGATAGCCGCGCGCATGAGCCTGTCGATCAGTTTTTCCAGAACCATCTCGCCCGAGACTGCTTGGGAGACTTTAATCACCGTCGCCAGATCCAGGAGCTCGACCGGTGCCACAATGGTGCTCGTGGGGCCGGGATCGAGCTCGTTCTTGAGGTGTGGATACACCAGGAATTCAACCGGCGCCACAGTTGTGCTCGTGGGGCCGCGAGCGGGCGCTTCTTCCCCGAGGTGTGGATACAAATGGTCTATTTGCTTCACCTTGCCATTGGCGCCCCAACGGAGATAGCCGTACCGAGCGTCCCGCAAATAGGCGTTCGCGATCTTTTCGAAACCACGCGCCGCGTAGAATCGTGCGGCGAGTTCATTTGCGAGTGCCGCATTGTGGACAAAGCCGTTTGCATCCGCTGACCGGATGGCCTTTTCGTAGAGATGTTCGGCATCCAGTTCTCGCCCTTCCAGGCGAGCGATCTCTGCGCCCACCAGTGCGGTGCGATTCTCGAAATTTTCCGGACAGTGCGCTGCCCAGACCTCGAGTTGGCGATAGTGGCCGGCCAGAGCCTCGAAATGATTGCAGCGCTCGTCCGGCAATGTGCAATCACACAATGCTGCCCGACAAAGGCCGCTGTAGAATTCATATTCCGCCGTCTCAAAAAAAGAAGGTGATGTCCAAAGCAACGGTCGAGCCTTTGAGGATGCCTCGATTGCGGAACGATAATCGCCCGCCAACACGCGAGCCTGCAGCTTCCGAATCCAGTACCAGCACTCCGCCAGTGCCAGATCCGTCTGGCTCGCCAAGTCGTGTTCGAAGCGGCGTTCATCGAACTGCTCCTCGTCAAAGCATCCGAATGCCGGCGTCAGACCACGAAGCGTCCGGATCAGTTGGAGCTGCGCAGTAATGATCGCAATGACGAGACCAAATCGGGCCTTTCGCGCGAATTCGAGCCCATTCTCGGCTTCGCGCTGCGTATAACCGAGCGGATCCCCGGCTCCGAGAAGATTCGTGTTCAGGTTGTTGCAGCTATATGCCGCAAAGGTAAGGTCGCCGATCTTGTTTGCGGCGTCGAAGGCGCGACGCACCAAATCCCGGCCGGTTTGGATGTGCTTCGTCCAGGGCATGACCAGATTCCCGAAGGACATGTAGGCACGTGCCTGGTAGCGATGTAGTCCGCGCTTCTCCACCAGTTCGTAGCCGAGCCGGCCGAATCGGAATCCGGCCCGGTAGTCGCTGAAGATCGGTCCGAGAAGCATACCGAGCCAGACGTAAGCGAAGCACGATCCGTCGCTGTTGCCATGCTCCAAGCTGAGATTGACCATCCTGCAAATCACGAGTGCGAGCAGGTTTTCGTCAGTAAACAATGCCGGCGTGACGACCTCGGTGAGAACGTTGAGGGTTGCTAGGCACTCCGGGTCGTTCATCAACGGCAACTCAACAAGCTCTTCAATCGAACGGCTTCCGAGCTGCTGCCAAATCTGCTCGTATTCCTGCCTGACCTCGTTTTGGGTGGGATGTGGCGACCAGTGCACGCCTCGGAACCGTTGGTATTCGAGGCACACTTCGACACCACGGTCGCTCAGATCCAGGGTCGTGTACAGCGTCAGGCGCAAGCACGCCACGGCGGCAATATCGATAGGATTCTCGGCGCGACGTGAAAGCATCGTGAGGCGCTCTTCCGACGCGACCAGATCGGCAGTCAGCAACTCGCATTCGGCCCGGTGCAGTTCCAGCGCGAGAATGAGCTCCGGGCGACGTTCCCAACAGTCGTCTGCCAACAGTGCCGCACCAGCGATGAGATAGTTGAGGGCTGAGGCGTAGGCCGTAGAAGCCTTGGCGCGCTTGCCCGCAATCAGGTTGAGCTCCGCCAGTTGTTCGCGCTCGTCTTGTGAGGTGATCAAGGCCGCGCCGCGGTTCAGTTGATTGACGATCTCGAAGATCGCCTCCTCCCGCTTCTCGCGAGGAGTGTGCTCTGCCAGCAGCCTGCCGATTCGGAGATGCGCCTCGGCGCGCAGATGTTCCGGGATCAAGGAATAGGCTGCTTCCTGAACGCGATCATGGAGGAACCTATAAGTGCCTTCTGTATGGAGAACGAGTCCGGTTCGCAGCGCTTCCTGTAGATCGCTATGCAGTTCCTCCCCCGAAACCTCGCGCACCAATGTCAGTAGCGCAAACTCGGCGCTGTTGCCGAGGCAGGCGAGTTGCTTTAATGCATTCACGGTTTCAACGGGTAGCCGGTTCAACTTCCCAACCATGAGGTCCACCACATTGTCGGCATAACCCTTGGTGTGAATCCGATTCAGGTCCCAGGACCATCGGCGTTCGCCGTGATCGAAGGTGAGTAGGTTCTCTTCGGCAAGCGCAGAAAAGAACTGACTGGCGAAAAATGGATTGCCAGCAGTCTTGTCGTGGATCAGTTGCGCCAGCGGTTTGGCGCGCTCTGGTTCGCAGTGGAGAGAATCGGCAACTAGCTGTCGCAGGTCTTCACGAGCAAGAGGCGCAAGTACGATGTCCTGCGTTATCGCACCAGCTTGGCGGATGGCTTCGAGCTTGCGCATCAGCGGATGGGTAGGATTAACCTCGTTGTTCCGGTAGGCGCCGATCAACATCAAATGTTGCACGTCCGGCCGGGTCAACAAATCCTCCATCAAATCGAGCGTTGCCGCGTCGAGCCATTGCAAATCGTCGAAGAACACGGCCAGCGGATGTTCCCGTGTGAATACGCTGATAAATCGACGGAACACCAGTTGGAAGCGGCCCTGCGCATCCTGTCGCGAAAGCTCAGGAACCGGTGGCTGTTCTCCAATGATGAGCTTCAATTCGGGAACCAGATCCACAATGAGCTGTCCGTTTGGATCTAACGCTTCACGAAGGGCATCTCTCCACTTACTCAGCTCCTTTTCGCTCTTGCTTAGCAGTAGGCGGATGAGGCTCTGAAAAGCCTGCGCCAAAGTGGCATAGGGGATGTCGCGCTTGTACTGGTCGAACTTGCCTGACGCAAACAAGCCCCGCGGCGGAACAAGCGGCTTGTGGAGTTCATTGACAACGGATGACTTGCCGATGCCGGAGTATCCAGAAACGAGCACCAACTCCGGTCGGCCGCCGGCAACGATGCGGTCGAAAGCAGCGAGGAGGGTCTCAATTTCAGATGCTCGCCCGTACAATTTTTCAGGAATCAACAGCCGGTCTGGCGTGTCGTGTTCGCCAAGCGGAAACTCATCAATCCAGCCCCTCGTTTCCCATTCATCAAGACAGCGCCGAAGATCGCTCGCAGCGCCCGCTGCTGTCTGATATCGGTCCTCAGCCGTCTTGGCGAGCAATTTCATCACGATTGCCGAAACCGGGCCCGGTAAGCCGCTCAACCGCTCTCCTGGCGGCACCGGCTGTCGCGCGATATGGGAGTGCACCAGTTCCATCGGATCGGACGCCGTGAATGGAAGAGTCCCGGTGACCATCTCGTAAAGCGTCACCCCGAGCGCATAAAGGTCGCTCCGCGAATCGATCGAGCGATTCATTCGCCCGGTCTGTTCGGGAGCCATGTAGGCGAGTGTTCCGGCTATGAACTCGGGAGGTTCGGGCGCCTGACGCTCGCGCGGAAGACGCGAAGCAATCCCGAAGCCCATGAGCCGAGCCTGACCCGTCGCGGCATTAACGAGAACATTTGCAGGCTTCACGTCCTTGTGAATCAGCCCCTTCTCGTGCAACCCGCTGAGTGAGGCTGCGGTACCGACGGCGACGCGGAGGAACCGCGTCATTTCCATCGGCCCTGGAAGGAAGCGATCGAGAGTCTCACCGCCAGAATCTTCTAGCACGAGCGTCATCTGCCCACGGTGCTCGGAGAGGGCGAGGGACCGAACCGCCCAAGCTGAGTCCAGCTCATCCCTCAACGAATATTCGTGCCCTATTTTTCTTAGGGTCTCCGGCGCTGGCGGCATCGAAGCCGGAGCTAGGAGGAAAATGGATGGTGAACCGGGCTGGTTCGAGTGCTCGCCCCGGTACAGGACGAATTCCTCATCCGTGCGGAGAGCCTCAAGCACGTATTGTGAGAGGTCCACGATGATTGTCCCCAATTTTAGCGGTGCCTCGCCGGTCGACAGACACCATTCCAGCCTGGGCAAACCTCCACGGTTTGCAAGAAGGCTAGTCTATTATCGAGGTCCCATTATTGTTGCGCACCCTGGGCGTGTTCGGTTAGCGCCAGTTGGGGTTCCAAAAATCTGAAATGATGATACTCCTTGGCGCTGCTGAACCCGGGCCAGTTTCTGCGCGACGCAAATCACGACTGCGGTCTTAAAGCGCATCGCCCAAGCCATCAGCGACACCGAGGCAGCTCGACGTATGCAGCGGGCCAAACGCAAGTTGTTCGAGCAATTCCAGCGGCCGCCAGCAGTGCCGTGGACATAACGCGCGCGGGAAACCGTGCCGTCCCTCCGCGCTTGGGACAAAAGCGCAGATGGCACAAAACCAGAAGAGTTGGCTTGCCACTCTTGCCGCGGAAAAATCCAATCAGCAAATGCGGAATGAAGTCACTCTTCGAGCTGGCGATCACCTACTCGGCAGGGCATGTATGCAACGAGTCGAGTATCGCACTCACAGCTTATCCGATGTGCGCAATGAGCGAAACAACGCAGCACTGCACACGACGGAGATTCCGGTCGCAAGCCCAAGCGCCGCTGAGATCGAGTACCGTATGACGACTGCACCGAACGCTGCCCCAAAAAAAATTGCAAGGACAGAGCCAACTCTTCGCGTCAATCTCGGGTTGTTGCCTTTTGCGAGCGAGGACTCCGCAGCGATACCCGTGACCGTTAGCGTCAGTACGGTTGTGGTCAGATCCGGGATTGCGAGCTTCCGGACAGCGGCATTCCGGGTGCCCATGGCCAACGCCGTCAGGATGATCAGAGCGAACGGTTGAAAAGAATGCTCCATCCAATAACCGCTGTAGCCAATCGCGCAAACGGATGCGGCGAGCAGAAAGACAACCTCTACCAGCAATGCTTGTGCCGCGAATCGAATCCGCGAATCGGCGCTCGCACGGGCCATGATCCGTCCGCCGAGTATCGCCCCTATAACAAACGAGATGAGTGCCGTTAACGAGCGCGCCACCGACAGTCTAGGTACGCGCGCCGTCGCAAACGCGAGAATCAAGATGTTCCCCGTCATGTTCGCAGTAAAGACGCTCCCGAGCGACAGAAAACTGACAGCGTCCACTAAGCCCGTGACCGCGGTCATTCCCAGCAGCGCGTAGGAAGCGATCTTCTCCGCCTTTGGATTGCCGACCGCCGAGGGACTATTCATCATCTAGTGCTGCGGTCATAGACTCGAGTCGGTGCAACCCTTGACACATTTCATTCACTCCTAGAACTTGTATCCAGCCCACAACGCCCAGTAATTCAGGTTGCGGCCTGCCTGACTTTCATTCACAAACTTGCCCGCATAAAAAATTCCGTAATCGGCTTGAAACCACAGGTGGCGATTCACCTGCCACCGCAGTTCCGATCCTGGACGGTGCCCGACGAAGCGCGCATCGCTCTTTCCCGCAGGAATAATCAGAGATCCGGGGACGGAATACACTCCATCTCGCAAACTTTCCCGCCACTGAAAGATCCAATCCGCGGAAGCCGTCACGCCGTGCGGTAAAGTCACGTCAACACGAGGGTGTGCGTCGATAAAGTTGATAGGGCCGGGACCAGCGGTGGCAATTACTCCGAAATAATTTCCCTTCGGGAACAAGGGATTGAAAGTACCGAGAGTATTCGTCCTCGGATCGTCGCCGCTGGAGATGTCCGCCCTAACGCTGAATCGCGGTTTTAGAGCAACAGTTGGAAACCCGTACCCTGTCTCCGATGCCACCGTCCATGCGCGGATGTTTGCAGATCCAAAACTTCCGAATTGCCAAAGCGCTTCATAGTCGAAATCCCAGCCAGGCTTCGTCTGAGCGACGGGACGAGAAAGACGCGCTCCGATACTGTGCCGCACTTCGAGGCCGACACCTCGGTTGAATGCAGCTGTTTTTCGATCCAGGCCAAGATAATAAGTGTCCAGTGTGACGGACTTCGTCAGAGGTCGGACGCCATACAGGCCCCAAAATCCGACTGCATGATTGGGGGCGTTATCAAAAAAGCCCGGCTTGTCCAAGTCAGGTCGCACGGCGAAGCCATCAATTTGCCAGCGGCCGATGCCAGTCTTTACCCTGAATCCGTCAAAGCTCAGGCGGACATTCGGTCCCTCGCGCACATCGATCAGTCGCCCAGAGCCATATTCCATCTCGTGTCGGCCGGCCCTGAACTTGATCCAATTCCGATCACCTCCCGTTCCAATTTCCAGGAATGCCGTCTGAAAATCTAACTTCTTTTCGTCGATCGGCCTCGGACCGCCGATCCGATGAGAATTAAAACCGCTTTTCAACTCCACGAACGACCGAACGTGCTTGCCGTAGTGAATGTCAAAATAAGGCATGTATCGTTCGTTGAAATAACCGTTCATGAAGGGCTGTTGGCCCCAATTGTCGTTTCCGATCTGTTCCCCAAATGTAACGGACTTCACCGCCGATGGAGAGGAACCAGTCGTACCGATCCGACCGCAGGTGAATGTATTTGATCGAGTCCCACAAATCTTGCCGCTGAGTTGGATCGGCAAGAAAACTCAAGTCGTCATCCTCGCGAAGCAAGTGATAGTTCCGTGATGACGCGGAGGATTCGGCAGTCGGAATCACCTGGCCCCGCAAGATCAGCGGAGTTGCCAATGACACCACAATCAAAATCGCGAAGGCTCGCATGTGTCGTCGGCTTCCACTAGGAAAGAGTAGAAAGGTGCTTTAGGGCAAAGTTCCATCAGCGCTCACGAAAACGGCTAGTCATCGCCAGCTTCTCTTCAAAACACGGGAGGTCTACTTCCTGATCGCGGAGTGTATCTCGGCGATGTATCCTCCCGGAAACCTGACAACAACGGCATCTCGCTCGTCTGTCTTGTACGGAGGGACAAGGACATCCACACCAGCCGACCTAGCCTTGGTAAGCGTCTCCGCGAGATTCGTCACCTCATATCCCGTCATCTCCCAGCCGTAGGGATATGAAAGGTGACCGTCCGTAATGAACGCAGTCAACTTCCCGAACTTTGATTCGATCCCCACTCGCCGGTAGGTTTCGGCAGGTCTTCCGATTTCAACGCCTGGCGCTCGGGCTTCATCCGACACAACGCTTCCATGGGAAAAAGCAAGAAAGCTGCGCACGAACGCGTCCACCCTGTCCGACGACACATAGACCCGGTTCTCCGGGATTGTCTGGAGCGGAGTATAGGACGGCGCAGTGGTATGCCAATACAGTTGTGTGCTCACACCGCCGGGCCATTGAATAATCGCGTCTCGACCGATCGGATCGTTGAAGGGAGCAACGAACACGTCTGCGCCAGTGGCCTTGGCAGCGCGGACCGCTTCGTTCATATCCGTGACCAAATAGCCTGTACGCTCCAACCCAAACGGATACGGGATCGGCGTCTTGAAGCCGAAAACCGATATCGTGCCCACGGGTGTGAGGACCAGCTGCGACATAGTGCTGCTCTGGGTCGGAGTTACTGTGAAGACTCCCTGCTTCGTCGCCGTGCCGCCAAATGTCGCAAGCAAGCTTGCGACGAAACGATCAAAATCTTCCGGAGCCACGTAAACATGTGTGGTGTCGTACTGCGGTCCTACAGCGACACCTGCTGTTGCGGCTGTCTGCGCACTCTGGGCAAAAGCACCCACCGGCGGAGATCCAACTGCGACACCGACCGTCAGAAGTACAGCAACGGAACCTCTAGCGAGAATTTTGTTGAAGCGCAATTGTCTCCTCCTAAGTTGCCAATCGCCAAAATCGGCCGAACACTCGGGCCTCCGCCACCTCTAAGGCCTTTCGGTCGGATGGTGCCGGTCGTAGCGTTCGCCAACAAGGCGGACGGAAACCACACGTGGAATGTCGAGCTTCTTTGTCTGAATCCACATCCCGAACTGTTCTCCAAGCACCATCCCTAAAAGCCCAAGTAACGCGACGATGGGCGGCGCCGGACTCTTTACTCGGAAAAGTCCATATAGAACTCCTACAACGAGACCGGCTATAAGAGACAAAAACAACCCTTTCACCTCCGCCCCTCCAAGATCGCGCGAATTAGAACGCGAAGCAATCGCAACCCAAGCCCCAAGATCCGAGGTCGCCGAGCACTTTGAGGTGCGATCTCGTCGAGCCATGAACTGATGTCTCAATATGCGAACAGGAAGCGCGGTGCGAGACGCCGACTACTTCGGGCTGATCCTTTCGATAACCTCCGTACGCGTTCACGGGAGACCAGCTTGGACTCACGGGTAGTGCTGGTGGCGCAAGCTTGGAGAATTCTTCCGTGGCGTAAACGATCTTTCCACCGACAATCGTGAGCACCGATTCGAGCTGCTTGATCTCCTCATCCGGAATGGAAAAATAATCAGCAGAGAGAACAGCCAAGTCCGCTAGCTGTCCAGGAGCAAGCGCTCCCTTTTTGCCATCTTCTGTTGAAAACCAACTGCTGCCCATCGTGTAGAGCTTGAGTGCTTCCGCCCGATCGAGGCGATTCTCCTGTGGGTAAAGGCTGCGACCGCCGATGGTCTTTCCCGTGGTAAGCCAATAGAGGGAGAGATATGGGTTGTAGCTTGAAACGCGTGTCGCGTCGGTACCCGCCCCAACCGGAACGCCGAGTTCTAGCATGCGTCGGATCGGTGGTGTCCGTTCTGCTTGCCGCGAGCCGTATCGTTCAACAAAGTACTCGCCTTGGAAGGCCATGCGGTTCTGGACCGCGATACCTCCCCCCAGCGCCTTCACACGTTCAATATTGCGATCGCTTATTGTTTCGCAGTGATCGAAGAACCAGTGCAGGCCGTCGAACGGAATCTCTCGATTCACTTCTTCGTAAACGTTCAATGCTCGCTCTATGGTCTCGTTATAAGTTGCGTGCAAGCGAAACGGCCAGCGATTCTCTACGAGATGCCGGATCACAGCTTTCAACTCGCTTTCCATGACCGGGAGCATGTCCGGCCGCACGACAAGAAAGTCTTCGAAATCTGCGGCGGAAAAAGCGAGCATTTCCCCTGCGCCATTCACGCGATAGAAGTCGTCCCCGTCTCCCGGCTTGGTCATCTTGGTCCAACTTTGAAAGTCGACCAGCTCGTGTTTCGGCTTTTGCGTAAACAGGTTGTACGCAAGCCGAAGGGACAGCTCTCCGTTGCGGTGCAGTTCGTTCACAACGCCGTAATCATCGGGATAATTCTGAAATCCACCGCCCGCATCGATGACACTGGTAATTCCAAAACGGTTCAGTTCGCGGAAGAACAGCCGTGAAGAATTAAGCTGATCCTCGCGCGACAGTTTTGGTCCCTTCGCGAGAGTGGAGTAGAGAATGTTTGCATTCGGATTCGCGATAAGAAGACCCGTGGGATTCCCGTGACGGTCGCGCTGAACCTCGCCGGCCGGAAAATCCGGCGCATTCTTGTCATAACCCACCGCGCGGAGCGCCGCTCCGTTCAACAGCGCCCGGTCATACAAATGCATAACGAACACAGGTGTTTCCGGTGCAGCTGCGTTGATCTCATCCAGCGTTGGCATGCGGCGTTCAGCGAATTGAAACTCCGTCCACCCGCCGATAACTCGGACCCACTGCGGAGCCGGTGTCCGCTCCGCTTGATCTTTCAGCATGCGCAGAGCATCGGAGAGCGAAGGTACGCCGTCCCAGCGCAACTCCATGTTGTAGTTCAGTCCGCCGCGTATCGGGTGCATGTGCGAATCGTTGAGGCCTGGAATGACAGTGCGCCGTCCGCCATCGATGACGCGGGTTGCCGGCCCACGTAAACGCAGGACCTCTTCATCTCCACCGATCGCAGTCACCTTTCCATCAGAAATAGCGGTCGCCTCGACAATCGAGGGCAGCCCATTCGTGGCGATCCTGGCGTTGTGCAAGATGATTTCAACAGACACACGAATCTCCTTCGTCGTTTTCCAACGACTTTTAGAGGGGCGGAAGGAAGCTTCCACCCCCCTCTTCTTTACCTGTGAGCTACCGCAGGAGTGCCAATGACGAAGTCGGGGAACTTTGTGGC
>KB906743.1 GCA_000381585.1 Acidobacteriaceae bacterium KBS 83 | reverse complement strand
TGGTCTAGCCGCGGTCGGAATGCGCTACAAAATGGCCTGATGTGTTCTGCCTCCAAAGGGATCCACACGACTTTTAGATCTAGCTAGTCCCATTCCAGCGTAAAGAGCTTATACTAAAAGATAGTAGTTCTTCCGTCTCGCCTTCAGCTCTCCTTGCTTCGCTCCAGACGATAATCCTCCAAGTGAGCAAGCAACAATAGGAGTAGACGATGCTTATCAATAAGGCTGATGTAAAGAGACACCTCGCCTCTAAGTCGAGAAAATATACCCACACTCCTCTCGCCAACGCTTCCGCAGCAAGTTCGAACTCTTTTACGCTATTTGGCACATCCATAAAGCCCATTGTTACGCCTGCACCTGCAGGGCTTTGACCAATTGTCCTGCGGGTCACTGACTGCGCACGACTTCAACCGCCAAAACAGTATTTTCTCAACTCGGAGAGCGCAATGAGCCGCTCCTAACGACGCTCCCCTTGGCAGTTGGGTTTACAGAAACTCGCGTTGCTGAATTTCCGAAGTGAGTAGCCAACCTCGCCTCTTCCTGCAGGTGTCGTCACGACAGGCGCGGCACCCCCCGATCCAGGTTGTGCTCAACGTCCTTCTCGGAAAAATGCAGCGGCGCGCAGGACTCCGATGGCATCAGCGTGATGCGAATGCATTTGAAGACAGGCTGATTGCTCTTGGCTGCAACGCTGCGGAGCGGCACCAGCACATTGGTCTCCGGGTAGTACGCCGCAGCGCTCCGTCGCGCGATCGGATAGGGAACGATGGCAAAGTGGGGCGCCATGCGCACTTCGCCTTCAAAGTGGCTGTAGATGTCCACAATCTGACCGGCGGGCAGATTCCTTTCCTCCATATCGGCCGGGTTTAGAAAGATCACCCGCCGGCCCTGGAAAACACCCCGATAGCGGTCATTCAAACCATAGATGGTCGAGTTGAACTGGTCGTGGGTGCGTACCGTTGTGAGCAGAAATTCGTCAGGCTTCAGATCATGTTTCGGGATCGGGCAAACCGTCATTTTTGCCTTGCCCGAACTCGTTTTGAAAATGCGTTGCTTTGCCGCATTCGGCAGATAGAAGAACCCCTCCTTGGCAAGCCGCTCATTGAAGTTCTCGAACCCCGGAACCACCCGCGAAATGGAATCTCGAATCAGGTTGTAGTCGGCAGCAAGTCCCAGCCAGTTCGTGATCGTTCGCGACTCCAGCGTCACATGCGCCAAGTTGCAAAGGATCGCGACATCGCTCATCAGATCAGACGAAGCAGGCGGAAAGAATCCTTTCGACGGATTGATGATCCCCATCGAATCTTCGACCGTCACGAATTGCTTGCCCGTCGCCTGCACATCTTCTTCGGTCCGCCCGAGACACGGCAGGATCAGCGCCTGCTCGCCTGTGATCAGGTGCGATCGATTCAGCTTGGTCGACACATGCGCCGTGAGCTTGCATTTCTGCATCGCATGAGCCGTGTACACCGTGTCCGGCGTGTTCGAGAGGAAGTTGCCGCTGATCGCGAAGAAAATCTTGATGTCCCCGTTGAACATCGCATGCAGGGTCTCAACCGTGTCGTATCCCCACTTCTTCGGAGGGTCAAAATTGAACTCCTTCGCCAGCTCATCCAGGAATCCCTGAGGCGGACGCTCCCAGATGCCCATCGTGCGATCGCCCTGAACATTCGAGTGCCCGCGGATACACACTGTCCCTGCCCCCGGCCGCCCGATATTTCCGCCCACCAGCAGCAGGTTCACGATCATCGAGACGTTATCCACTCCGTTGCGCTGCTGCGTCACGCCTAGGCACCAAGCACAGATCGTCTTCTTTGAATTGGCATACATCTCGGCGGCCGCGTTGATCTCAGCGCGCGACAGTCCGCTCTCCTCGATAATCTCGTCCCAGTTCGCCTCTTCAACGTCTGTCCGCAGCGCTTCAAAACCCTCGGTGTAGGCCTGAATAAATTCGTGGTCAATTCCCGATGTACGCCCCGCCCGCTCCCGTTCGAAAAGCTCCTTCAGGATGCCCTTGATCGCCGCGATATCTCCATTCACACGCACCGGGAGATACAGGTCCGCAAGCGACTGGCCGTGGCCCAGCAGCGCAAACGGCAGATCCAGCGGGTTTGGATAATCCTGCGGATTCGGATTCGTCACGTGCATCAGGCTCACTTCGGGTAGGGGATTAACCGCGATAATCTTCGCGCCCTGGTCCTTCGCCTTCTGCAGCGACGTAAGCATCCGCGGATGGTTTGTGCCCGGGTTGTTCCCAAAGATAAAGATCAGCTCCGAGCTTTCCATGTCCTCCAGTGTCGCCGCGCCTTTGCCCACGCCAAGCGTCTCCACCATCGCTACCCCGGAGGACTCATGGCACATATTCGAGCAATCCGGAAGGTTGTTCGTCCCAAGCTGGCGTGCAAAGAGCTGCAGCAGAAATGCCGGCTCATTCGTCGTCTTGCCCGAGGTATAGAAGCTGGCCTGATCCGGAGAGTCGAGGCTGTTCAGCTCTTCCGCGATCATCGCAAAGGCGTCCGCCCACGAAATCGGGTGATAGTGGGTCGCGTCCTTGTGCCGCACCATCGGAGTCGTCAGCCGCCCCTGCTGGTTTAGCCAGTAATCCGACTTCTCCGCCAGTTCCTCGATCGAATACCGCGCGAAGAACTCCGGACCAACCCGCTTTCTTGTCGACTCGTCCGATACCGCCTTTGCGCCGTTTTCGCAGAACTCGAAGATCTTCCGGTTCTTGTCAGGACTCGGCCACGCACAGCTCTGACAATCGAATCCGGTGACGTGGTTGATCTTCAAAAAGGCCTCTGGAGCCCGCATCACGCCCATATCGCCAATCCCGTAGAGCATCGTGTTCCAGATCGCCGGAATCCCCGCCGCCTCCTCCGATGCCGATCCCACTCTCACATCGCCGAGGCCCGTCGGATTCTGCGCCTGCAGGGAGATCGCATCGTTCGGATCCAGGCACTTATCCGAGCCATCCGGGCACACCGGCTCGAACACGCTTTCCTTCACGCGATAATGCCCGTCCCTGCACTGCTCATCTCCGTGAACTACGCTTGTGCGGTCGAATATCCCCATGGCCTCCCCCTTCCCATGAATCATTCGATTGGAACACAATTGCCGCTAGCGTCAGGCGGCGATCGGCTGGGCAAGCAAGGATACCGTGCCTGGCGCCGACCTCGTCTCCGATGTTGTCCTTTGGTCGATACACGTCACATGGATCTCTTCTGTTGCATGGGGGAGTACGCAAGTATTTTGGCCATTGGGCTCATCATTTCCGAATCGATTCGTGGGTCTCAGTCATGGTTGTTCAGGAGTCTCGCAGGAGCCGGGCGGTGTCGATGACGAGGGTGCGGCGTGCGGGGATCCAAGTGGCAATGATGCCGAGCAACATCATTGTGAGGACGACTCCTGCCAGCACGAGCGGATCGTGGCTGCTGGGGGAGGAGATGAGATGCGCGAGCAGACTCGCAACCAGCACTCCGCCGATGAGGCCAAGGCATGATCCGCTGAGGAGGATGAGGATGGGCCGGCTGAGCGTGGAGCGCATGACCTGGAAGCGCTGCGCACCGAGCGCGATGCGGATGCCCTGCTCCTTCATGCGTTTTGAAACCGAGTAGGAGGCCATGCCGAAGATGCCGGTTACGGCGAGCAGGGCGGCCATGAGACCCATGACGCCGAGGACAACGGCGGCGGTGCGGGCGGGCATCATGGAGCGATCGATGGCATCGTTCCACGGGAGGACTGTGATGGGTGCCGTGCTGACGACCTGGGAGAGCGCGCTATGCAAGGCGCTGGTGATCTGGTCCTGCGGCAGGGGCGAGCGGACGAGTACGGTGATCGGGCTGGAGACCATATACGGACCGATGCCCTGCGCGTAGGCGATGAAGATCGCTGGGATAGGGGGTTCGCCGGGATCTGTATATTTTCCGTCTTCGACGACGCCGATGATTTCCAATTTGACAGGGTCGAAGAGCTTGAAGCGCTTTCCCACGGCGTTGGTAGTGCCGAAGAGGAGACGGGCGAAGGTCTCGTTCACGATGGCGACGGTGGGGGCGCCGGGCTTATCGTCCGGGGCGAAGTCGCGTCCGTAGAGAAGACGTGTTCCGGCAACCTTGAAATAGCCGGGGGCGACGGAATAGCTAATTGCGCTGAAGGCGGCGTGCGCGGGCACAAGCTGAGTGGTGTCCCAGGAGTAGACTGCCCAACCCGACGCGCCCAGGAAGGGAACGTTGTCAGAAGTAGCGGTGGCGGTCACTCCAGGGATGGCCGCCGCCGTGTCCAACAAGCGTTGCTGGACAATCCGGGATTGAGTATCCGGAACGCCGGCTACCTGCAAATCGACCTGGGCGAGTGTGACGCCCTGCGGGGTGATGCCGAGCGGCGCGCGCAGCCTTTGGACCATGCCGCGCACGGCGACCAGCGCAGTGCTGACGAGCAGAGTGCAAACGGCGACCTGGGTGAGAAGCAGAGCATCGCGCACGGCAAAGCGGCGGAAGGAGCCGGCCGAGACGTAACTGCTCTTGATCGCCTGGACGACATCGGTGCTCCAGACCTGCCGCGCGGGAAGGAGTGCGAAGACAATGCCGCTGGCGATAGAGAGAACGATGGCGACGAAGTAGACGCGCAGATCGGGCGCGATGAGGAAGTGGGTAGGCATGTCGTAGAGCTGCCAGTGACTGAGGGCGCCGAGCAGCAGGCGGGCGACGAGGGTGCCGACGATGCCGCCGATGAGAGAGATGAGTACGGCTTCGGTAAGCAACTGGCGCGCAACGGCCCACCGGCTGGAGCCGATGGCGAGACGGATGGCGAGCTCGGTGCTGCGGTCCGCCGCGCGCGCCGCGAAGATGCCGGCGAGATTGGCGCATGCGGCGAGCAGGACGAGCACAGCGAGAAGCGTCATCCCGAGCACCGCTTTCTTTGTGGGGTCGTTGCTGTTGCCGGCGGGACCGGGTTTGTGCACGGTCAGGGTGAGACCTTCGTCGTCCGGGTACTGTTTTGCCAGTTGCCTCGCAATGGCGCCCATGTTCTGTGCTGCCTGCTGCGTCGTAATGCCAGGTTTGAGCCGGCCGAGGACGGTGAATTCACGGTGGCCGCGCCAGTCGAAGTCATCCCAGCCGGTGACCTGCTGCGCGTTGACGGCCGGAATCCAGTAGTCGGGCCAGAAGAAATAATCGATGCCGTGAAAGTTTCGCGCCGCGACACCGATGACGGTGAAGGGATGCTGATTCAGTAAAACGATCTTGCCGATGACGTGCGGGCTTGCGGCTAAGCGGCGTTGCCAGAAGTCGTAACTGACGACGATGTAGGGAGCGGAGCCCAGGCCGTGCTCATCCGAGGCGTGAAAGAAGCGGCCAAGAGCGGGCTGAAGGCCGAGCACGTCGAAGTAGTTTCCGGATGCGGCGATGCCCCAGTTCGTGGAGACTGATTTGTCGATGCTGATCCCGATGGTCTCGAGTCTGTAGGCAAGCATTCCGTTGAAAGATTGATTGCGGTCCTGATAGTCGCGGTAGTCGGGATAGGATTCGTGGTCACCGATCTGTTGAAGATTTTTGGGATGAGGCACATTGAGGGGGCGTAGCAGGATGCCATTGAGGACGCTGAAGGTGACGACGTTGGCGCCGATGCCGACAGCGAGCGTGAGAATAGCGGTGAGGGCGAAGACGGGCGAGTGTCGGAGCTTGCGGAGGGCGAAGCGGATATCGGAGAGGATGCTTTCGGCGCGCGGCCACATCCATGGTTCGTGGCCGGACTCCTCGATGCGGGCTATGTTGCCAAACTCGCGCTTTGCGGCGTACTCGGCGTCCTGGCAGCTCATGCCCTCGGCGATGAGGGCCTCGACCTTTTCCGCGAAGTGCTGCTGGATCTCTTCGGCGAGGTCGCTGTAGATCTGCCGCCGGTGAAGGAGTTGTCGCAGCAAGTTCATGATGGAAACCTAAGACTCGGCGGGAGAGAGCACGAGATTGATGCCTTTGAGCATCTGCTCAAAGCTGGAGACTTCGCGTTCGAGGTGGCGGATGCCTGCGGGGGTGATGCGATAGGTGCGCACTCGGCGGTTGCTGGCGGAGGTTTCCCATTGCGCTTTGACGAGCCTGTCCCTGAGCATTCGCTGCAACGCTGGATAGAGCGAGCCCTCCTCCACCTGCAGTAAGTCGTTGGAGCGTTGCTTGATGTGCTGGACGAGGGCGTAGCCATGCATAGGCTGGCGGCGGAGCGACTGGAGGATCATCATCTCCAGCGCGCCGCGGAAGAGGTCGCGTTGATCGGGTTTGGAGGTGGGCGCCATAGACCTATGTGAAACAGGCCTAGACTAAAATAGCCTGCTAGGGTTGTCAATGTCTTACGTACGCTGGACCCAATGTTCCCCTTGGGTCAAATGGCCCAGTCACTCCCAAAATTTTGCGGTGCGCCCGAATGTGTGTGAGCGCTAAATCGCCCAGGCATTCACCGAGGATGATGGTCGTTCGGTTGTCTGCACAGTCGGCTTTACCGACAGATGATGCGCAGAGTATTGCTCCCGAGTGCCGGGCTACCCGGAAGTAATCCTGCGCCGAAGCCCAACAAGAGGCCATTTTCTTCAGAGGGACGGGGCGGACAGAAGAAAGTGCGGGAAAGCGGGCCTAGGCCCTCGCGCCCGCTGCGGTGCGTTGGAACGGCTATTCTCGCAAATTATTTCACGGTGCATCTAGCCGACTGAATGGTGATGACAATGGGTCGCTCGACCCTTTCTGTGCGGCACACCTCGCAAATGTAGGTGTTGATGGCGTTCTCTTTGCGAACTCCAGACAGCCGTGCGCCGGACAAGGCGTGACTTCGGTATTCATGGCGCGCCCTTGTGAGCAGAGTCTCCAACACGATGCGGCGGCCATCTGTACGGCATGCGGCGCTCTTGCCGGGCTCTTTAAAGGATCGGCCTAGTTCTAAGATTGCGCCGCGTCAATCCGCATCAGCAGTGGTTCTGGGTAAGTTCATGTCGGTAGAGGGGGTTGTGCGTGTAACGCTGCGACAAGCCTGTGAGCAGGCTGCAGGCTTGGGGTTGGTCCTTGTCGCGGAGCGCCGATACGGCAAGTAATAGTTGAGCGAAGGGAGCTAGCAGGTCTCCATGCGCGGCGGTCAGCTCTAAGTCGTGAATCCCTTGCGCCTTGTCGGTCTCGACTCCGCCGGCGGAGAGCAGCCAGCGTATTGGGGCCGGCTTGATTCCCGACAAATAGTTTTCGACGCCTACTGCGAGATAAGCGTCGTAGTCATCCGGTTTCTGCTTGAGCAGGACTTCCGCGAACTGCCTTCCCTGCCTGGTGTAGCGGAGGGCGGCGAGATCGCGCTTCTCGATGAGCGCAGCGTAGTCTGAGCGAAGGCCGAAAGCTAATATCTTCGTGAACTCGGCGTTGGCGTCCTGGCTGTTGCGCCGCAGCGCCTTGTCGGCAAGAGCGTCAGCACTGTCGAGGTCCGCCATGAACTGCCGTTTGGTTTGCGGATCGGGACTCAGCTTGCGGCGGTCATCGAATCGGTCGTTGTCTATGAAGAGCTGAGACTCCAGAACGCCGAGCCGGTCGAATTCCGTGAAGAGCAGCGCGGCGGCGTGGCAGACGGGTCCCATGGGATCATCGGGATGCGCAGCTTCCCATACATCGAACTGATGATCCGCGGCGGTGAAATCGAGGTTGTACATGTCGTTGAAACCTTGCTCGATTGGCGTGCCGGGATGGGCAGAGGCGTTCGTTGTGCAGAGCGTCGGTGCGAGAAAGATGACCGCGATAAAAGAGAGCAGACCTTGTCTTGTTTTTGTTGTCGTGATTTGCTTCATTCTGTCCATTGGACGCAGAGGTCGTGCCCCGGAAAATATTTTCCATGCGACTGTTGGCGTGCATTAGCCGTCATGTCTCCATCTAGAGCCCACGATACTGGTTTAGCGGCGAAACGATGTCACGCCGGAGTCAGGGATTTGTCATTCCTGAATCGCCGAAACCGCGCGCAGAGTCTCCGATAGAGACCTAACGTTACGCATCCACATGGGATGACTGCTGCTTAGCATCGCTCTTGCCCATTTGGGCGTACTGCGCTTTCACATTCTGGATTCCTAGACATTCGCTACGCTAAAGCCTTCCAAGGTCATTGGAAGCGTCCGATGCCGAACGACCGGCACTGCGCTTATACAAGCAGAGCTCTTCTTCACTCACCCAGGCTGAGCCGTCCCTTTTGGGCCCTCGATGGAACTCCGTCAGATAACATTCCGATGACAGCATTGAGACGATAGCTTGACACGCGCGGACGCTCAACGGAACACATTGGTGAAGAGAGCGACCGATGCCGAAATCTACTTTCCCTATCAATCGATTCGCCACGTTCACCACAAAAGGTTTGTGTAACGACACACATCTTTGCATCGCGCGTCTAGTTGCCGCCACTCGCTGGTCTCATGAGCTCTCTCAACAGTACTGCGGCCACCGCGGGATCTGCTTCGCTCTCCATGTACGTTAGTGCATCCGAGCCCGATCCGGTCTTTTCGAACAACCACGCATCATCTACATTGACCATCACAGGAGATGATTACGACCTGGTCCCCGAGATCAGCGCGATCTTGCCAACTAGCGTTGCGAGCGGTTCAAGCGATACGACCATTACCGTCACGGGCACTGGGTTCAACCAGGACAGCACGGTAATGTTGAACGGAAACTCACTTCCCACCACGTATGCCAGCGCGACACAGCCGTCCGCGACCGTTCCTGCGGCATCCATCGCCTCGTTAGGCTGGGCCGCCATTTCGGTTTCTAATCCAGCGCCAGGCGGCGGTACATCGTCCATTTTGCCGCTGAGTGTCTACTCTGTTCTCAAGCTGGGCGCAAACCATATCGTCTACGATCCGTACTCCCGCAGGATCATGGCGAGTATCGGCCCCGGCACCTCCACCGTTCCGGCAAACTCCCTCGTCGCGATCGCTCCGGACACGGCGGCGGTCGGCAGCGCCATCCCCTTCGGCAGCACACCCACGACCATGGCGCTCTCGTCTGACGGCCAGATCCTCTATACCCTGTTGCCTTCGATCGGAAGCGTTGCCCGCTTCAAGATGCTCACAGGAAAACCTGACTTCACAGTCGGCAATTTTCAGGCGTCGGGATACAACGTTGGACTGCGGGACATTGCAGTGCAACCAGGATCGGAGAATACGATCGCTCTGGATCAAGGAGAGTATGCCGACATTACTCTTTACGACTTCGATCCGACCGCGAAACCGCGACGCCACGCGGCGCATCCACTGGTGTCTATGCCGGCACATGTCTCGCCTTCGCGGACCCTAACAGCCTCTTCGCGATTGACCTCTACACCAGTCCAAACGGACTCGAGCGCTATACAGTCAGCGCATCAGGATTGCTCAATGGCTCGTACCCGTACCACACCACCACACCTGCCAACTACCTGGAGTGCTACAAGCTGAATGGCGGCTTGCTATTTTCCACGTCCGGCGGGGTTCTGACTACCAATGTGCCCGAAGCCCAGGTCGGAACATTTGAAGGAATGAGCGGATTGGACACCTACGGCAATCCCGACAGGAGAGTCGAGCCGGATGTCTCCCTGGGCCGTGTCTTCTACATGAGCAACACTGATGAGAGCACCTACTCGGGAACCATGAACGCCGTCACTGCATACTATCTGAATACATTTCTACCCGCTGCAGTGTTGCCGATCGACTTTTCAACGGCACGAGGCAATACAGATCCCAATGCTGATACCAACGCGGTCGATTTGATTCGTTGGGGACAAGATGGCGTTGCCGCTTTGGACACCAATGGCCACCTGTACCTTCTGCGTGGACCGGCAATCGTTCCGCAGCTTCTGAATACAAATCAAGCGGCCACATTGACGGGCGCCTCGACAATGACGATCGCACACGGCTCCGGTAATACAGATATTACTTTGATCGGCAGCAACTTCATACTGGAGTCGCCGTCACCTGGAATGGAAGCTACCGATTCACGCGAATCGTCGATTCGACGCACCTGTCCGTTGCGATCCCAGCCAGCGATCTTTCCAAACTAGGAGCAGCGACCCTCACAGCCATTAATCCGGGTGCGGGACCGTCCTCTTCGCTCACGATCAATGTGCAGTGAGCAGAGATATAGCCATCGCGCGAAAACATCAGGCCGCTGGGCTTCGTCGGCAACTCAGACAAATGACCGCACCGACTCGCGTTGTAGATAGGACTCACGAACAGCGATCCACTGTTTCACTCTTCAAATGCCCCTTTCATTGTCCTGCAACTGACGAATTGGGTTCGGTCGCACCAGTTTTGAGCACGCCAGGCGGCAACATCGACTCTGTGGAATGACGCAAGGGATCAGTAGTACTGACGGAAGATGTCACGCACGTGAATGCAACGCACTTGCGTCGGCAGTTTTTCGGATCCGCAGTATCGCTGACAAGGATGCCCCTGCAATTCGAGGCTACTTCCCCGCCTTGCGACTTGCTTCCCACATCGTCGCAACGTGCTCCCCGCTGATGATGATGCTCCCGCTCTTCACTGTGCTTTCACCAAACACTTTGTCGATCGGCACGGTTTTCTTTGTCATATCCGGGGAGGCGCTAGTCGGATCTTCGTTGGGCACTCGTTTCTTCATTTGGGGTTTTCTCCAGCCGATGATCATTGCAACGGCCCGCCGCTGCTAACCGTGACTCTAACGTCATGGTTGCTGCTTCTTTCGTCGGGAAGCGCTCCGCAAGTTCCATCTGCTGCCATGATCAGACTCACCACTTCTGTCGTCGCGAGTTCGGAGGTACGTCATTACCTCGGTATTATGGGGAACGCTCTGCGGAACAGACCTGCACATGCCCTTTTCCCCTACGCCCAATCCGCCGCCCGTACCTGAACTGAGCTCAGCCAGCGAACGACGCACTTCAGGCTTTGAGCCTCTACGGTCTTCACTCTTTCGCAATCTGTGGATTGCTTCCACGATTTCGAATCTGGGCGGCTGGATGCAAGACACGGCCGGAACTTGGCTGATGACCTTGCTTACGCCATCCCCATTGCTTATTGCCCTGATGCAGACCGCCGCTAGTCTGCCGGTTTTGGTTCTGGGACTGCTGGCAGGCGCAACTGCAGATATCTTCGACCGCCGCCGACTTCTGCTCTTCTGGCAAGCCTGGATGCTGGCAGCGGTCGCACTGCTTAGCGTGCTCACGTTCTTCAACATCATTTCGCCGTGGGTGCTGCTCATTCTGACTTGCCTACTCAATGTGGGGACGTCAATGAACAGCCCCGCTTGGCAGGCCATCATGCCTGAGTTGGTCCCCCGCGAACAGCTTCCGGAAGCTGTGTCGTTGAACAGCGCTGGATTCAACCTGGCTCGTGCCCTCGGCCCCGCGCTCGGTGGATTAGCCATCGCCTTCTTCGTCCGTGCGGATACAGGCGCGGCCTGGACCTTCTTGCTCAATTCACTCTCTTTCGTAGGAGTGATCCTCGTCCTCTACAAGTGGAAGCGCAATCCTCTCTTCAAGAGCGCGTTACCGGCCGAACGGATCTATGGCTCCATGCGCGCCGGTCTTCGCTATGTCCAGTTCGCTCCCCTACTTAAAGCAGCCCTCACACGCGTCTTCCTCTTCACGCTATTCGTCAGCGCGGTTTGGTCGCTACTGGCAGTCGTCGCCGCTCGGGATTTGCATCAGGGGGCACTTGGATACGGCATCCTGAATGGCAGCATGGGCCTCGGAGCAGTCATTGGAGCCACCTCGTTGTCGCGGCTTCGGCGAAAACTCTCCGCTGACATGATCATCGCCATTTCAACCGGTGTTTTCGCCGGCACACTGCTCGTCCTTGCTTTCGCGCATTATCCGCTTGTCATCATCTCGGTACTACTGCTCGCAGGGTTTGCCTGGACCAGCACCATGTCCACATTCAATCTTGCCGTGCAGGTCTCCGCACCGAGCTGGGTCCAGGCCCGCGCCCTCGGTATCTACCAGATGGTTTTTTCCGCAGGCATGGCGCTCGGAAGCGTCGTCTGGGGGCTCATTGCAACACACGTCTCGACAAGCATCTCCCTTACTGTCGCCGCAGGCGGTTTGTTCATCACACTCCCCATGACTCGCAGGCTTCACGTATTGCGCGGTGAACTTCCCGATTTCAGTCCATTCCGCACAACAGCTCCTGCCCCGCAGCTTGCCATGGAACCGAAGATGTCCGATGGTCCTGTGCGCATCCTGATTGACTATTGCGTCAATCCAGAGGATTACAATGCCTTCGTTCACGCGGTCCACCAGATGGGGAATGTTCGATTGCGCGACGGCGCTATGCGTTGGGGTATCTTTCAGAACACCAGCGATCCCCGCCATCTCACAGAGACGTTCATCATGGAGTCATGGATTGATTATCTCCGTCAGCGGGAACGATTCACCTCGTCGGACCTGACAATTCGCGACCGAGTGTTCAACCTGCATCGCGGAGCCGAGCCACCCCGCATTACTCACACTATCTATGCCAAAGAACGGGCCGACCGCGGTTCCCACCAATCGGACATTTAATCCGTTCGGGCGGTGGGTTACCTCACGCACGTGGGGTCGTCCGCCTCCTTGCATGATTCGTTTGTCCGCTGACCTTCCCGCTTGAGATCCGCAACATCGCTGACAAGGATGCCCGCGCAATTCGAGGCGACTTCCCGGCCTTCCGGTTGGCTTCCCACATCTTTGCGATATGCTCCCCGACAATGACGATGCCGCCCGTGGCTGTCGTCGTTTCCCGAGATCCCTGGGCGACTGGAGTATTGCCTGCAGGGCCGGCGTCTCCCCCTTTTGCTTTGGCTCAGTACTTCTCTTTCGTTTCACACGCGCCTCCCGTCGATCCAATGCCGGCGATGTCCAGCAGAACAATCTCGGCCTACCGCATGGATCGCTCCTGCGTTGATGGAGGTCGCATCAGTCTGGATTCTCAGTGTCGCATCGAACGTCCGCACTTACTGGAGGTGGCGTGTTCTGCAGATCCGGTCTCGTCACAACGCGGCCGGATTACTTCCGGCTTGCCGACGACTCGGGAGTTGACCGATATCGAGGGTGTTCTCGTTGCAACTATTCGATTAGCTGGTTACATGGCCACTTGAATTGCTTCCGATAAGTGGGCTGCCGGGTACCAATCAAGACGGCTTCCTGCCGACTTCCGCAAACCACTGAATGTCTCTCGCAGGCTGTTCTAGGTGCGCGAGGCAAAAAAATCAAATTGCACTTCGCCTCAACAAATAGTCCAGCCCACACACCCGATACCAGCGGTAGCCGTATGGTTCGAGCAAAAGACGATGAACGGCGCCCTTTTCTGGGTGGCTGTGCTCATCGGACAAAAGGTTCACGAGCTCGCAGTCTGCTTCATCGTCAGCACGTAACTTGAGTCGCACCTCACGTGGCTCCGCGCTAAGGTTGTGGACACACAACACCGAGTTGTTTCTCCAGTGGTATCGCACGGCCAAGACTTGCGACGTTCCTGTCGAAACGAAAGAGAAGTCACCCCAGCCGATCTCGGGCACTTCCTTCCGCATGCGGATAATACGTTCCATCCAGTTGAGAAGTGATGTCGGATCGCGTCGTTGCGCTGCGACATTCGTATGAGGAAATCCATAGGGGCCATCGCTTATGACTGGCATGCACGGCTTGTCGCTTTTGGTGAAGCCGGCATTCGGCTCCGTCGACCACTGCATCGGAGTTCGCGCGCAATTTCGCTCGGGCAGTTTCAGGTTGTCTCCCATGCCGATCTCATCGCCATATCGGATTACGGGTGTGCCTGGCAGCGTCATCATCATGCTATATGCAAGCTCCAGTCGCCGGCGGTCCCCTTGCAACATGGGTGCGAGTCTTCGCCGAATTCCGCGATTGTATAGTTGCATTTCTGGATCCGGTCCGAACTCCGCGAAGACGCTTTCGCGCTGTTTCTCGGTGAGTCGGCCGAGATCGAGTTCGTCGTGGTTTCGCAAAAACTGTCCCCACTGGGCAGTGGCCGGCCTGCGCTTTGTCGCTTGCATCGCCTTTACAAGTGGTCGCGAATCGCCGGTGGCCAACGCGAGAAACTGGTGTTGATTTACCTCGAAGTTGAACATCATTTGTATCCTGTCGCCCGAGTTGCCGAAGTATTGCATGTCGGTTCCTGGCAGAACGTTGGCTTCTCCGAGAATGATCGCGTCGCCTTTTCGCCAGTTAAGAAATTGGCTGAATGTTCGAAGCATGTCGTACTGCTCTTGCGGTTTAGCGATGTCCCGCCCCTTCTGTGCGATGACAAAGGGAACGGCGTCCATACGAAAGCCTGAGACACCGAGTTGCAGCCAGAAACCCATGATCTTAAGAATCTCCGCCTGAACCTCCGGATGAGAGGTATTGAGATCAGGCTGAAAGTCATAGAAGCGGTGAAAATAGTAAGCCTTGGCGACAACGTCGTAGTCCCAGGTAGATTTCTGCACTCCGGGGAAGACGACTCCCGAGTTCGCACTCTTTGGCTTTTTCTTTGACCAGACGTACCAGTCGCGATACTTCGAGTGAGGATCGCGGCGCGACTCCTGAAACCAGGGATGTTCATTAGAAGTGTGATTTACGACCAAATCGATAAGCAGACGCAGTCCGCGCTGTTTACAGCCTTCCGCGAATTCGACAAAGTCGCCCAATGTGCCGTATCGGGGATCGACGCCGTAGTAATCGGCAATATCATATCCATCATCCCGGCAAGGGGAGGGCTGAAAGGGCATGAGCCATATGGCTGTAACGCCCATCCCTTGTAGATAATCCAGACGGCGCATCAGACCCTCAAAGTCCCCAATCCCGTCGCCATTTGCATCCATATAGGTGGCGACGGACAAACAGTAGATGACCGCGTTCTTGTACCAGAGATCATTGATCATGGAGCGGGCTCAATCTTGACTTCGAATTTGAGGAGCATTGGTGGGATGCAGGAGACAGCCTGGTGGCAACACGGAGTCATATATGAGGTTTATCCACGCTCGTTTCAAGACAGCAACGGCGACGGCATCGGCGATCTGAAAGGTATCCTGCAACGGCTCGATTACCTTGTGAAGCTCGGGGTCGACGCACTTTGGATCACGCCCTTCTATCCATCGCCGATGGCCGATTTCGGCTATGATGTAGCCGATTATTGCGGGATCGACCCGCTCTTTGGGACGATGCAAGATTTTGATCAGCTGCTGCAAGGTATCCACAGCAGAGGCCTCAAACTCATCCTGGATCTGGTGCCGAACCATACGTCTGACCAACATCCCTGGTTTCTGGAGAGCCGGTCTTCGCGTGACAACCCGAAACGCAATTGGTACCTGTGGCGAGACGAACCAAACAATTGGCAGAGCAATTTCGGCGGATCTGGCTGGGAGTGGGACGACGTTTCCGGCCAGTACTACTATCACTCATTCCTGAAGCAGCAGCCGGACCTGAACTGGCGCAATCCTCTGGTACGCATGGCGATTTTCGAAGCTATGCGATTCTGGCTCGACCGCGGCGTCGATGGCTTTCGCGTGGATGTGATTTGGCTGATGATCAAGGATGATCAGTTTCGAGATAATCCTCCGAATCCGTCCTACCGCGCCGGTCAACCGTCCAGCCACCGATTTCTGTCGGTCTTCAACTCTGATCAGCCGGAGGTCCACGGAGTTGTGTCGGAGATGCGGGCGGTTCTCGACCAATACCCAGACCGCGTCCTGATCGGCGAGATCTATCTACCGATGCCGCAATTGATGGCGTACTACGGGGAGGACTTGGACGGAACACAGTTGCCCTTCAATTTCCAGCTGCTTCAAACACCTTGGAACACAGAGGCTCTGGCGCGAGCAATTTCCGAATACCACAGCGCGCTTCCCGCGGGCGCGTGGCCAAACTGGGTGCTCGGAAATCATGATAATGCCCGCATTGCGACCCGAGTCGGCGCTCACCGGGTGAGGCTGGCAGCGATGCTGCTGCTCTCTCTTCCAGGGACGATTACGCTGTACTATGGGGATGAGATTGGAATGACGAATGTTTTCATTCCGCCAGAAATTGTTCAAGATCCAGCCGAGAAGAATGAACCGGGAATCGGAGTTGGACGGGACCCGGAACGGACGCCGATGCCTTGGGACAGTTCGCCTCTCGCCGGGTTTACGACCGGCCGGCCATGGCTGCCGTTAGGCGACGATCATGCATCATTGAACGTTGCCAAATTAGACGACGTCGAATCTATTCTGAATCTCTATCGCACCCTTATCGCATTACGAAAAAGCCATCCCGTGCTCGTCACGGGCGAGCTGCGTTCGGTTGCTGCGATAAACAATGTCCTTAGCTATGAGAGACACGGCGAAGGGGAGCGGCTGCGAATTCTTCTAAATCTGGGTGACGCTCCGATACCTCTTGAATCTTCGATCGGAGAGATCATTGCAGCAACGTCCCCACATTGTCTGAGCGAACAACCGAACAAGCTCATACAACTCGGCGCAGCAGCGGGCGTAATTGTTAGGTTGCGCACTTAACCGGACTTCGAAGCGAAACAAGGTACCGCCGCCGTGGTAGGGAGGTTCAGCGCCACAAGAAGTACTTGAGATCTCTGGCTGCATGGGTATCAATAAACGCCCATGTTTACTAATCTCGGTTGTGGGCAGACTCCATATTGTCGTGTAGTCGGCATCTCGGACAAGTGGTTCCTATAGTCCCCGAATACGGGGATCCCGTGACGAATACTTAACCCGTCTGCGGGAAGGTGTTCACAAAATGCGGAGCAATCCTGACACTGATAGGTATGACTGTCAACCAGACCTCAGCCCGAGGTCATGCCAAGCTGTTTAAAGTAAATACGGATAAGGATGCGGGTCTTCCATTCCAGGCTGAAGCTCTGGAAGCTTAGCCATGCCTTGTCCGAATCAACCGTTGCCAAATCGCCGGTGCCACGCAACAAAGATCCGAAAGCAAAAATGGAGCGACGATGAGAACGGAGTTGCTGAGATTCAACGGTACTGTCGAACGCGATCCCTCCATCGAAGCGTGGATGAAAGAGCACGGAGGTGAATTGGGGGGCATCGCGCGTGAGTGGTTTGAGGTGATGCGAAAATGCGGGGACGAAGTCCGGGAGATCTTGAATGACGGCTGTCCGGTTGGATGTCTGGGCGATGCGCCCTTCGGCTACGTTAATGCATTCACTTCGCACGTAAACGTGGGGTTCTTTCACGGCGCGGCGCTGCCGGATCCGGCCCGCTTGTTGCAAGGCACCGGCAAGTTCATGCGCCATGTGAAGCTAAGACCGGGAACAGCCATAGACGCCGCAGCGCTCACCAGGCTCATCGAGACGGCGTACTCGGATATAAAGGCGCTCGTTGAAAACGGCTAGCTCAGAGAATCGCGTTGAGAGGTCGACACGGATGTGAACCTCCAGATTAGTAACGAAATGTTGGCATAGCAGAAGTGATTCCTAGTTCGGCCCCCACTACCGAGTTTCTCCCGGATGACGGGCAAACCGGAATGTATCCGCCACAATTGGGGAGGCCAACTTCCGTAGCGCCGACCCACTGGCTGTCGCGACGAAGTAAGCTAGTTCCGATGAACCCCCTAGTCACAACCTCCTGGCTGGCCGACCGTCTGCGCGATCCGGGCGTGGTAATCCTTGATGCCACGCTCCCTCCGGTCGGTGTCACGCCGCCGATTGATATGCGTGCGGGTTACGTCGCGAAGCACATTCCTGGCGCGGTCTTCTTCGATATCGACGAGATCTCCGACTGCTCCAGCCCACTGCCCCACATGTTGCCCGCGTCCGATGTTTTTTCGCATAGCATGTCGGCTCTTGGTGTCGACGATCACATGGCCATAGTGGTCTACGAGCAGGAAGGCGTCTTTTCTGCCCTCGAGCATGGTGGATGCTCTGCACCTTCGGAGCCCAAGATGTCTACATTCTTGACGGCGGCCTCCGCGCCTGGATCGAAGCCGGTTTCCCTACTCACTCTGGCCGCGTTCACCGCGCACCGGCCGGCTTCCACGCCAAACTCGACCACAATGCTGTGAAAGATTTCTCCCAGATTCAACAGATGATCTCGGAGCATGCGCAAATTCTAGACACCCGCTCCGCCGGCCGCTTCACCGGCATCTCACCGGAGCCCCGGCCCGGCATAAGCTCCGGCCATATGCCCGGAGCGACAGACATCCCCTTCACTGAATTGGTTGAAGAAGGCCGCCTGAAGCCTGCCGAAGAACTCCGTCACATCTTCACCGCAAACGGCGTGGATATGGAACAGCAGATCACCACCACTTGCGGCTCCGGCATCACCGCAGCTGTCATCGCGCTAGGTCTGGAAGTCGCAGGTGCAAATCACGTCAGCCTGTATGACGGCTCCTGGGCAGAATACGCCCGTCACCCGGACGCAGTGATCGAGAAGACCACCTAGCTGGTGATTGCCTCCATGATCATGAAACTCGCAGTTGCCGACCTGCTGGTTATGTTCGAGGCTCGTTCAGTACACTAAAGTCGGCTTGAAATATCGTCATCATGCGAATGGGGATTGTGAGTGTCGGGCTCCCGAGTCACGGGCTAGTCGGAAGCTTTCCATGTGGCGTGTTTTGCAGATCCGATCTCTCACAACGCGGCCGCATTACTTCCGGATTGCCGACAAACCGCTCGTTGCCCCGTTGCCGCAAGGAGATAAGCCACTCTTCTCCTGGATTGTCGATAGATTTTCGATGTTCCGCTTCAAGCAAAGCAGCTTGAGCGACCGCGAAACAGCCTCCCCCCGCAGTTTGCCAATCCTACGTGTAGGCCGTCCCGGGCGATGATGAAATCCGTTCCGGCGTAGGCTGGCGCATCGCCAGGGCGGCCCGATACCCATGGGACCCGCCCGCCATCGCCAACCTCCTCGGGCTCGGCAATTAGGTGATAGCTAAAGTCGGGATGAGTCACATTGTCGGCGTTTCATTCCTCACTAGTGAGGGCCGGCTATGGATCGCCCAGCGACTTCGAGGAGAACCGGCGCCTAAACGTGGCTTATCAGATGCTGGGCTCGCTGAGCGAAGCGGACGATGTCGTCGAGGAAAGGTGGCTCCGGCTGAGCCCTCTGACGCAGATAGCATCCATAATCTGCGTGGGGTGGTTGACGACCGTTGTGGCGTTAGCAACACGCAAACAACAAGCGCCAACACTGGATTTAGATTGGGTTGCGCTCCGAAAAACTCGGCAGGATACGGAGTCTGCCATCGGGAGCACCCTCATTGCCCGCCTTGGTCCCAAACGATTCGGGTATTTAGTGCGAATTCATTTCGACATCATGGAGGCAGTACGATTGCTCGTGCGAATGTCAAATTCAATCTTCACCTCATCTTTCACTTTCACTGTTCCGCCAGCAATGGCAATGGGCGTAATTCCGAATTCTTGTTGTTTGAGAGTCGCACTTCCCAGGTAATGGCCGTTTTCCGTGCGGACACTCACTGCCATCGAGCGCGTTGCACCATGCAAGGTCAGCTGACCGTGGACGATCACATGACCGGATCCAGCTTGCTCGACGCCGGTGGATTCGAATTTGATCTGTGGGAAGCGCGCTACATCAAGAACCTCAGCACCGAGCATGCGCTCCTGAACCTCTTTTCGCTTATCCGCCGCGAGATTAGGGTCAAGTACCTTCATGCGCCGTGATTCAATCACGAACGCCACTCGCTGAGCGTTTTCGTCAATAACACCCTCCGAGATTGGTGCTTCCACGTCATGGCTGTCACCAAGAGCCGAGAACAGCCCTGCTTTTGACACATGCACTGTCAGCTTGGAATCAGGCGTGTCAATTGTGCGAGCCTGTCCACTCGCTATCTGAGCGAGAGACAAACCACAGACAATTGTGAGCATCCATGGAGCGAATGTCCTTGCACGCGCTTGTGTCTGGCTCCCTCGACTTTCACGCATGGTCAAACGTCTCCGCTGTTTTCGGCGCAAAACGCCCACTCCGCGCATATTTCTCGTGTAACGGCATCTGTGGCCGTCGCCAAGCCATGCAAGAGCCCGAAGAACGCTTTCGACTGACCAATGAAAAGCCCCATGTCGATCAAGAACCTGACGATTGCCATCGCAACCCCCTGAGTCTCCGTTGGACGAATGACGAAAGATTCGAAGGCTACGGTCGATGAAGGGGCATGGCTCAGGCATGATCAACTCGGTCTCAAAGAATTCGCCTCCGAATGGAGCTGAATTGAGGTCTGGGGAGGTGAGGCCATATGCGTTAACAGGCCGGCACCCATCGTAGCTGCGCCGGCCACGGTCAATTCGCCGTTCACGAATGAGCATCGGCTGACTCACGTCTTCAAGCCATTCAATATTTTTCATTGACGTACCCTTTCTTGAATATTGAGCTCGATATTGGAAGTCGAGCGGTCGGGTGAATTCGGGGAAGACTTGCAAATTCACAGCCCAGACCGTGCGGCGATTTGATTGATCTCACGCATTGCTCGCTTAAACAACTCCCGGCGGCGCGGGCGGCTTCTGCTCGATGTGCCAGGGGCATCGCCAAGCCCAGAGAATTGGCCGAAGTGGAACATAGAGCCAGAACAGATGATCTGGAAGACGCAGCAGCTCAAAGTCGGACTTGGAATACGCGACTTCCGGAATGGCCGGGCGTCAGGGTCTGCGAGGCCTCAGGCGGTCCAGCAGCCTGAGGACCATTCAAATTTAGCAATTGTCATGTTCACTCCGCCCACACGCCCCAGTAAGCAATTAAGGCAGCCCACCAATAATCTTCCTGTACTCGTCTTCTGTGAAGGCGCGGCCGGTCTCAGTAGTGAAACTTCCCTGAGATGTAGAGGTCAGAATCGCTTTTGCAACCGCAACATCGTCGGGGGCTTCCAAAATCGCGATCATGTCATACTGACCAGTGACCATCCAGAAATGCGATAACTTGATGCCTGCGGACTCATAAGCCTTCCGCGCCGCATCTAGCCGGTTGGGACTCTGTCTAAGGTTTTGAAGACCCTGCGAAGTCCATTTCGACATAACGATGTAAGTCGGCATAGCAGTCTCCTATAGTGCCGGCATTCTATGCCAATTGAGTGCCGGCCGGACCACTAAATTACCTTTTCGGCTCCGCATGACCTCGGAAAGCTCTCACGACGACGCGATTGCTTTGCCATTCATTCTCACATTAGACCCCTAATAATCTGGCCGATTATTGGGCACACAACTCGCACACAGGGCGTGGCGAGGATCAAGTTTTATCGGGGTTTGAGAGGAGTGTACTGACGGGCATGTCAGCGGCCGCGAGTTCAGAGAAGGGCTGGACTAGAGGCGGCAAGCGGAGCTGTCAGCCATAATTCCGGTCGGTGAGTGCATAGGCGATTATTCACTTATACGGACAGTCCAGTCGCTACTCATTTGCGCGGAGGCGATTGCTCCTCTTCGCTGAGCGCACGAAGCGACAGGGCAAAGAGTGGGTCCGAGTGGCCATTCTGTCCTCCCCGCTTCTCCTATTGCTTTCCCAGCAAAGCTCCGCCATACTCCTTTGGGTAACCAAGTGGAAGACGCGGAGCGCTGCGTATGAAGCAGAAGAGGGCCGGTACTCATTGCCGCAATCCGGATCAGTCGGACGAGTGCTTTTCAAGCGAGATACGCACTAGCTTGGCTGCGGGTTCATCCCCGCACCTCGCCTAAATCGTATTCCCATGTAGACAAATTACGGGCTCACCTCAATAGCACACTGGCTCAATTCCCTGTCAAGGTATTGCAATGCGAGTTCGGGCTCCTGCTAAATCCTCGTTCCGGTGAAATCGTAAACGTGCCATTACCGTTCCCGAGCATCACATCGAATGTGGGATCGTTATCGTCACCACCATAAACAACGACAAGATCGGGAATGCCATCGTCATTAAAGTCTGCAGTCGCAATCTGCGGTGCGGTGCCTCGCATGCGTAGAGGGAACGACCATGTGTGGTCAAAGGAGCGATTCGCTGATCCGAAATAAACGGTAACGGTGCTGGCCCGCCAATCAGACACAGCAATATCTGCAATGCTATCCTTATTGAAATCAGCCACTGCAATTGATGTAACCGACTCCAGATGAGCAATCTTCCGGCCCGGAGCAAATCGCCCGGTTCCGTCGCTTAGAAACAGCATCACCGTGCCATCTTCGGTACCAATCAGAAGATCCGGAATACCATCACCATTGAAGTCATCCGCAATCAGGGCTCGTGGCTTGCGCCCTGACACGCTCATGGATGCTGTTTCCAGGAACGTGCCGTCCGACCGGCCGAGCCGAACCGTCAGCCTGCCGTTTGCAGCGACACTCGCAATGTCTGCGACACCGTCGCGGTTGAAATCCGCTGTAGCTACCAGCGGGGCTTCCTCGTGCTCCTCATCTAGTTGCGCGTAGAGGTGCGCCGCGGACAGCAAGTTCCCCGCAAGCAGCACAATCAAACCGATCCTGGCAGCAAAAGGAGGCATCCGGCCCCTTCTATTTTACTTGTGTCGCGCAGGCGCAGTCCTGATTGCAACATCAGGGAGTGTCCACGCAAAAAGTACACCGCCACTGCTTGTCAACACATACTGACGGCCATCCAATTCATATGCAATCGGTGAGCTGGCCATCCCTACGCCGGTACCGGCATGCCACAGGGTCTTGCCGTTTCTTGTATCCAGCGCCATGACGTTTCCGTATGCATCGCCGGTGAATGTCAGGCCTGAGTCAGTTGTCAGAACGCCAGCCCCGGAACCATCTTCACCCAGATCATGGGTCCAGCGCAGCTTGCCCGTCTGGTAATCGATCGCCTCCAAGAGACCCTTGCCCCACAATCCATAATCTGCACCTGCCCACCCATAGGCGCCATCGGCCGGCTTCGTGAAATAGAGGCTGTAACTCGGATGGGCATCCACCAGAAAGAGCCCCGTCTTCGGATCAAAGCTAGGCGAGCGGAAGTTCGTAAGACCGCCTTCATCCGGCGCAATCAGGCGTCCATCGGGTGCCGGCTCCTTTGCCGGATTCGGGATGGGATGGCCGTCCTTGTCCACACCGAGGGTCCAGTTCACTGGGCCGAATGGCACAGTCAGCAGACTCTTGCCATTGGTGCGATCCAATACAAAAAAGTAGCCATTACGCGATGCCTGCATGAGCATCTTGTGCGGACGACCATGAAAATTTCCATCTACAAGGACAGGCACTTCCACTGCATCCCAATCATGGGTATCGTGCGGCGAAGCTGAGAAACCCCAGGCAAGCTTTCCTGTATCTGGATTTATGGCCACAATACTGCAGGTATAGAGGTTCTCTCCCGGACGGGTTTTGCCATTGAGTACAGGCGTCGGATTGCCAGTACCCCAATAAATCAGGTTCAACTCCTGATCATAGGTGCCGGTAATCCATGTCATGCCGCCGGTTGTGGCATTCAGGGTTCCGGCGGGCGGCGTGCTGTCCCATTGCCATTGCGCTTTGCCATTCACAGGGTCAACCGCGCGAAGATAGCCGGGAAGATTATCCAGGTCGCCGGACACACCAACGATCACGTGATTCCCCACCACGAGTGGAGCCATCGTCGTCCAGTAGCCCTTGTCGACATCTGCCACCACCACATCCCACCGAACGCTTCCATCGTTGGCATTCAGCGAGACGAGATGGCCATTGGGCGTAAGGAAGTAGAGCCACTCCTTATACATGGCGACGCCACGCTGCCCGATATGATCTCCATCATCCGTCGGCTTGTTGTAGTGCCAAAGCATGTGTCCGGAGCGCGCATCCACAGCCCAAATATTGTCCGGAACCGTGAAATAAAGAATGCCGTCAACCAGCAGAGGGGTGGATTTGATCTCAGCATTCTGATTGGTCTGGAACGCCCATGAAAGCGTCAGATATCCGACATTCTGCGTTGTAATCTGCGTGAGCGCGCTATGCCGTCTGCCGGAATAATCACCATGATATGTAGGCCAGCTATCTGGAACAGGATGCTCAATGGCAGTAGGGTCCAGCGACTGCGCAATCCCAGGGTGAGGCAATCCAGCAAGAGCCGCGGCAACCACAACCAGGGCGTGCTTCCAGAACTTCATAAAATTCAACCTCATTAACGCAGAGTTTGTATGTATGCCATCAGGTTGTGAATATCGTCGTCCGTATATTTACTGAATAGATCGACATGGGCATCCACTGGGGAGTCCACGATGAAGCGGATCCGTCTCGCTGGCCACGAGTGATACACGCGGTTACTGTCACGCAACCCGATCGTGAATTCATCGCGGTAGGCGAGCAAGCCGGTAATCTGCTGACCAGTTTGAAGAATAACGGTCACATGACTCTTTGCGTCGTCCGGATACAGCATTCGCTCTTCCAGCTTCAAGCCCTGGAAGCGTGAAGCGATACCAGCAAGATCACCTGTCGGTGAATGGCACTTCGCACATCCACCAGCTCCGTTGAAGTACTCTTTGCCGGCCGCAACATCTCCCGTCTGCAGATCGCTAACATCAACCCCGCGCCGCCCTCCAGGACGGGAAGAGCCCGCCTGATGATGAATAAACGCGGCGAGGCTCCGCATCTCCTCATTGGATAAACGAAATGCCGGCATCTTCTTGGCTGGGCGCCCATTTCGGATCACATCCGAGATCTGATTCCCGTTCACATCCGCAAGCACAAGCTTAGAGCGGGTCAGATCGGGGCCTGTTTCTCCACCCGCAGCATCGCGCCCATGGCAGAATGCGCAGTTGCGCTGGAAGAGATGCCGCCCAACCTCAGCAAGGCTGGCAGAACCATTTGACTCGCCGGTGGAGGGCTCGCTGGCCGTGATAAATCGCAACAGGGACGCCATCTCCTGCTGCGATAGCTTCGGAAATGCCGGCATGCGACCCTTTCCGGTTCGGACCAGGCTCTCTATCTGTTGCGGCGTCAACTGACGGCTTAGATCCAGCAGTGGCGGGAACCCAGGAAGATTTCCTTCTCTCTGGTCACCATGGCAAATGGAGCAGTGCTTTGCATAGGATGCAGCTCCTGACTGGTTCTGCGAGTCCTGAGCATGAACGCGAATCGAAGCCGGAAGATTCACAACGGCGGCTACGAAAAAGGTACAAGCATATATTCGCTTCATCATTCCCAAAACGACTCAGTCCTTCTACACACCTATTCCGAATATCGAATAAGCTGCATAAATCCATAATCCATGTGTAACTGCTGGTGGCAGTGCCAGAGCGTATCGCCTGGATTGTCCGCCGTGAAATCGACTTCGACCGTATCCAGCGGCATCACATTGATCACATCCTTCCTCAGTCCGCTGATCTGCTTCTCGCCGATACGGGTAACCTCAAACGTATGCCGGTGCAGATGAATGGGATGCTGATCCCCGCTGCCATTGCGCAAGACAAGGCGGTAGCGTTTGCCCCGTTGAACCATTAGCGGATCGATCTTCGGCCAGGACTTATTATTGATGGTCCAGGTATCGAACGTCGATTTACCTGTCGGACCGATGTCACGGAATGTAAGCGTAAATGTTTCGTCCGGCTTCGAGGCCGCGGCCGCATTGGCAAATTGCGTGTAATCCCAATCGGTGGACGCGGGCGCGTTCCAGGCAGGGTCTCCCTTCTTCCCCGCGTATTCCACCACGATCCCTAGGCCAATTCGGCGTTCTTTTTCGAGTACTGAGCCAAGGACCCATACGCCGGGAGAGTTCATCTTCACGATGGCATCCACGCGTTCTGCGACTGCAAGCGAGATGGTCTCCACGGTCCGTGGGTTCGGGACCGGGTTACCATCCATCGCGATGATCTGGAAGGTGTGACCCGGCAGCGCGAGAACAACATTTTCAGTTGCGCTGGCATTGAGCAGGCGCATCAGCACCCGCTGTCCCTTTTTCACACGTACCGGCTCGCCCGCTCCTAACATATGCCCATTGATCGTTGCGTACTTGTAACCGACATCCGACCCGCTCGTCAGGGGCATATTGGACGATTGCTCCCGCATCGTTTCCACCATCGGGACAAAGGATGGCTCCCAGTGATGAATCGCCAGGTTAATTTCATGATCATACTTTTCGGGCCGGTCGCGGCCTTCAATCAACAAAAAGCCGAACTGACCGGTATATGTGCTGAGTGAGAGGTCGCCATACGAAGAAGCATGCGTGTGATACCAGCGAGTCCCGGCCGGATTGGGAGTAAACGAATAGCGATGCGTTGCGCCTGCCGGAATCATCGGGGAGCCTTCTTCCATGGCGCCGTCGTTGAGCGAATCGATCGCGAGCCCATGCCAATGGACGATATCGCTATTGGCGGTTGCGTTCGTTACATCAATGGAAACCGGAACACCCTGGCGCAACCGGAGCAGCGGACCCGGAACCTGCCCGCTATACGCCACAGTTTTGATAGAGACACCAGGCCCAATGTCGAGCGTGCATGGCTCGATGCGCAGGCTGAAATCAGGCTTCCCTGCCGGACTACCATCGGCTGCGAACATGCGCGGCATCAGCGCATGCAGTGAACTGCCAGCAACCAGGCTTCCTGTCGCTGAAAGAAAGTTTCTGCGATTCATGAAAATTTTTGCCACCAGCGGGATGTCCCCATTCCATCACATTTTTCCAGAGCCGGCACCCTACCCTCGCCAACGTGCTCCTGTTCGATCATCTACAAGGTATGCGCGGTTACACCCACCACGCTGCCGCGGGCTTCTCCTTCAGAATGACCTCGCTCAGAAAGTGCGTTGCGCGCGCCAGTCCCTCTCCTGGGGAGAGCAGACTATCCTCGTGCTCAATCGAAAGCGCACCGTCGTAGCCATACATACGCAGCGTGGAAACGAATTCCTTCCACCACTCCGCGCCGTGTCCATAGCCACAGGTGCGGAAGACCCATCCCCGGTTGCGCTCATCTGTATATGGCTTGGTATCCAGAACTCCCGTCAGGGAAAGATTCGCCGAATACATCTGCGTGTCCTTCGCATGCACATGGAAGATGGCCTCGCCAAGAAGCCGCACAGCGGCAATGGGATCAATGCCCTGCCAGAACATGTGGCTCGGGTCATAATTGCAGCCAATCGACGGGCCCGCGATCGTACGCAACCGAAGCAGGGTTTCGGGGCTGTAGACCACAAACCCGGGATGCATCTCAATGGCGATCTTCACGCCGTGATCGGTCGCGAACTTTGCATGCTGGGTCCAATAGGGAGTAACCACCTCGTCCCATTGCCATCGCAGCAGGTCCAGATACTCCGGCGGCCATGGACATGTCACCCAATTCGGCGACTGTGCCGCATGGGAATCACCGGGGCACCCTGAGAAATCGACAACGGTGGAAACACCCAGCTTTTCCGCCAGCAGAATGGTTTTCCGGTTGACCTCCCGTGCTTTTTCCGCCAGCGCCTGCTGCGGATGTAATGCGTTGCCATGGCAACTGAGTGCACTGATGGACATGCCATGGTCCTTTAGCTTCCGCTGGAATTCCTGGAGTGCGGATGCATCCTCCAGCATCGACAGCTTGCAGTGAGCATCACCTGGATAGTTCCCAGTCCCCAGCTCCACTGTATCGATCTGGAGTGACTTCAATGCCGCCAATGCATCTTCCAAGGGAAGATGCGACAGCAACGGCGTAAATACTCCGAGCCTCATCCAGTCTCCTCAGTTATTGCTGTACCTGTTCCCATCGTCCCCCCGCCGCATGGCTTCGCAACATGGTCTCCACGAGACAAGTCGAACGATAGCCATCCTCAAAGGTCGGTAACGGCGCGGGCTTTGCTTCCGGACGCCCATCCTCCCGTATCCATTGATAGGCATCGCGCAACAGATTGCGGAACGCGTCCGCCCATGACTCCTGGTGCCCTCCAGGCAGGTGAACATACGGAAGCACGTCCCGGCACACCAGCGATGGGTCTTTTGCCAGATTCAGATTGGGCTGGTCGCGGCGCCCGATCCACAGCTCGTTCTGCTCCTCCTGCCGCCACTTGAGCGAAAGCGCTCTGCCGTTGACCTCAAGCTCAAGATCGTTTTTATGCCCAGGCAGCACCTGGCCGACGGAAAAACAGCCTCTTGCTCCGTTGTCAAAACGGAGCAGCACACTTGCCAGATCTTCCGCGTTTACCTGCATAGGCTGCCGGTTGCCGCCGCTCGTGCCCACAAACGCCTCCGCTGATGCTCCTGAGGAATAGCGCACCGGAATGACCGTCGCCAGGTCGGCCAGCACCGAAACAATCTTCGCTCCGGCAACATGCTCAGCAAGATCACACCAATGGGAACCAATATCGCCGAGAGCGGATGTGGCTCCGCCTTTGGCAGGATCGGAACGCCAGGAATAGACGTTCGGATCGCTCATCCAGTCCTGTAGATAATAGCCGCGTACGAAGCTCAAGGGGCCTGTTTCACCACGCGCCACCATCCCGCGTGCCTGCTGCACCAGCGGGTTGCCGCGGTAATTAAAGGTGACAACATGCGCGACCTTGGCGGCCACCGCTGCGTCGCGCAATTTGCGGCCCTCCTCAGCATTCAAGGCAAGCGGTTTATCGGAGATGACGTGCTTACCCGCCTGGAGCACTGCCAGCGTAACGGGCAAATGCAGGTGGTTCGGCGTCGTATTGTGAATCACCTGGATATCAGGATCCGCTATCAGTGCCTTGTAATCTCCGTACGCGCGATCCACCTTATACTCGCGCGCTTTTTTCTCCGCCGACTGCTGCGACGATCCGGCAATAGCCACGACATCCACATCTCCAAGCCGCCGAACCGCATCGATATGATGTCCTGCAACAAAGCCCGGCCCTACCAGCCCCATTCCAATCTTCTTCATGCCTGCCGAATCACTCCCTCATCACAAAGCTCAACGTGCCACGCGCGGATGCGGCGCCGTGCTGCCTTCTGTCATGCCAAGCACCCACCGGATCGCCTCAAAATACATCTTGCGAATGTCCGGATCCTGCCACGCCTCTTCCGTATGACCGAGGGTGGAGTAAAAGACACGCCCCTTGCCGTACATCTTGCTCCATGTCACGGCAAAATCGTGATCGGTGCGATGAATGCGTGGATTGTTCGCGTAATCCAGCTTGGTTGGATCAAGACTCAGGAGCACATGCACCTTGTCGCGCGACCAATCCTTCGGTTGGTAGATTTCGTCGTATTTAACGAATTCCTTCGGGAAATGGCGGACCGCTGGAAAGTCAGGATCCTCATTCAGGATCGGTGCCTGAAACGTCATCCACGGATGCTGATCGAACCATCCGCCAATCATTTCTCCGTATTCCGGCCAGGTGTAGTTTGTGTCCAGAGCAGCGTGAATTCCCACAAACCCTTTGCCGTCCTCCTTGATGGCGGATAGCATGTCCTGCTTCTGGACCGGGTCCATGTCCAGCTCGCCGGTTGTACTGGCAAAGACAATCGCGTCGAAATACGCCAGGTTCTTCGCGTTGCGGCCGAGGTTCTTTTTCGTCAGCAACTCCGTATCGGTGCGGATCTCCGTGTCCCATAGGCCGCTCTCCTTGCCCATCGTGTACACAGCATCCAGAGCAGCCGAGACGGAGTCATGCTCAAACCCCTTCGTTTCGCCAATCACGAGAACGTGCTTGAGATGCACCTGCTTAGCGCTCGGCGGAGCAGGCTGCGCATCGCCCACACTGAGCGCTCCGAGCATCGGTGCAACCAGGAAAGAACAGACGTATTTCCAGCAAAGACGCATGAAATCGCCTCTCTACATCAAGCTTTGTCTGATCGGCAACAAGAATAACGTTTGGCATGCACCTTGAAAAGGGAGCACTGCGTTCATCTTCCGCGCCGCACTGTACACTGCCTACTGTTTCACCTACTGAAAGCAGCTACACATCACAAATGTCCACGGCCTGTCGCAATGACGTCAGTGGATCGCCTTTTGGCACGAATTCGTGCGCGACGTATCCTGGATAATTGAGACCCACCAGTGCTTCCATCAGTGCCGGATAGTAAATCTCCTGCGTTCCATCGATTTCATGCCGTCCAGGAACACCTCCCGTGTGGAAGTGGCCGAGGACGTCGATGTTTTCACGGATTGTCGCAATCAGATCTCCTTCCATAATCTGCATATGGTAGATGTCATAGAGCAGCTTCACGCGCGGCGAGTTCACTTCGCGAACGACTCGAGCGCCCCAGGCAGTGTGGTCACACATGTAGTCCCTGTGGTCGCGCTTGCTGTTCAGTAACTCAAGACAGATGTTGACGCCGTTATCTTCTGCAATCTTCTTCAGACGATTCAGCCCCTGGACTGTATTGCGAGCGCCATCTTCATCCGACATGCCACGGCGAGCCCCAGAAAAGGTGATAACGCTCGGCACGCCCGCCTTCGCAGCAATCGGGATGTTCTTGCGGAATGCCTCTTCAATGGCGGCATGATGCTCGGTACGGTTCAGCGCATCCGGAATCGCCCCGCCACCGGCATACCCCATTGTGCAGATCAGGCCATAGCGGCGCGGAATGTCGAACTCTGCTACTTCCAGCAGGTCGACACCCTTCAGCCCCATCTGTGCGGCCGCCACGCAGAGCTGGTCCAGCGGAATCTGGTCATAACACCATCGGGACACAGATTGCCTAATACGCCCTTTACGCGAGACAGATGACGTGACTCCGCTCGCCTGAGGAAGAATGGCCGCAGCAAGGCCAGCTTTCAGGAAAGTGCGCCGGTTCGATTCCATAGTTGCAATATTGTGCCACTTTCCTTCTGCTTGGCGATCTCGCCATGATGTCTGCTATACACCTACGTGAGTCTCAAGTATCCGTACTTTAAGGTCGAAGTTCCATTTGAAGCCGTAAGAAGGCGCTGCAGAGATGAACAAAGGCGGGTGACCCTAACTGAAGATATCCGAGACGAGATTGTGTCCATTTCGGGACCATATCTCTTCCATGATGCAAACCTGGAGCCCTCGGGGGTCGCGAAACACTTTACGACAGGGGTCAAGAGTGCGCGTTAGCCCAAAGCGAGACATACGATATATACGCCTGGATTTCCCTCATGAACGCGGTCGATTAAATCGTCCTGCTCTTCAGGACTAAATGTATGGCCAATGATTGATATCTGGCAGTTGCGAAGAAAACTGAAGCGCACTGATCAGGCTTCCGATTTTATCGTCCGGTATTCCGCTCCTTCGAGAATCACTGCACGAGTGTTCTGGAGGGCTTCGTCTCAGGAGATCAGTAAGATCGTCTGAGGCATGGCGCGGGTGCTAAAGATACCGTGGCTGCGACGCACTTCTACACTCGAAATCGATGCCGGTGGTCGGGCGTTGCCGTAAAAATTACGTCAGCATCTGACCGCTGGAAGATCTCCTGATGGTGCCAATAGGTCTTCGCGACCGGGAACCCTTTCTGATCCCAGTTTGCAACCCAGGCACGCCACTCAGCTCTGTTACTATCCACGCAACTTCAAATTGCGACGGTGGCCTTTATGTCTCTAATTCTCAACCGACGGGGCTTTCTTATCGCGGGCGGCCTTACGGCCTTGGCTTCGACCAAAGCCTTTGGCGCCAACGAGAGGCTACGTGTGGGCGTCATCGGGGCAGGCGGCCGCATGAAGGGCGTGCTGGATTCGGCCGACCAGAGCGGCGTGCCATTTGAGATCGTGTCCGTCTGCGACGTGTATGCTCCCCGCTGTGCCGAGATCAAGGCACGCGGCGACGCCGCCACTGCGACCGAGCACGTTGACTATCACTACGTGCTCGACGACAAGACCATCGACGCCGTTTTTATTGCCACACCTGATCACTGGCACGTTCGCATCGCCACCGCAGCGTTGGCGGCGGGAAAGGATGTCTATCTCGAAAAGCCCGTCACGCACACGCTCGAAGAGGGTGCCGTACTTACCCGCGCCGTACGTTCGGGTAACCAGATTCTGCAGTGCGGTATGCAGCAGCGCAGTTGGTCGCACTTCCGCAACGCCGTCGACCTCATACAAGGTGGCGCGTTGGGTACGGTGCCGCAGGTGCGCACCTATTGGTGGCAGAACTATGGCCTTAGTTGGGTCCCCAAGCCGGTCGATCAGTCACAGCTTGACTGGATGAGGTGGCTAGGCGGCGCGCCCGAGCAGCCCTTTACGCTTGAGAAGTTCTCCCGCTGGCGCTGGTTCTGGAACTTCGGCGGCGGTGCCATGACTGACCTCTTCACCCACTGGATTGACGTCGTGCATTGGGCAATGAAATCCGACGAACCTTCGACCGCATTCATGCTCGGTGACAAGCGTATCTATCAGGAGTGGGAGTGTCCCGACACCATCCAGGCTGCCTTCCGCTACCCGAAGTTCGACGTCATCTACGAGGGCATGATGGCGTCGTCCATCGACGACGGCGGCCTCGAGTTCCGCGGTACCGAGGCAACACTAAAGATCAACCGCAAGGGCATGACCATCTGGCGCGAAGGCGTGAAGGGCGACCGCAACCCTGTGCTAAGAGAAGAGAGCTTTGAGGACGGCACCATCGCCCACACGCGCAATTTCTTCGAGTGCATTAAGAGGCGCGAAAACCCCAACGCCCCTGTCGAGGCCGGGGTGGCTGCGGCACGAGCAGGGCATATCGGCAATTATGCTTTTCACCACGGCGGCAAGACGACCTGGCCGCTGAAGGGATAGAGGAAAAAAGGCGGCGGCCGGAAAATAGCGTGAGTGGAACGCGACCGGCCAGCAAGCCGCCGTGCAAAGGCCGAGATTTAGGCTCTACGTAAAGAAAGATCCTGGACCGTCTCGAAGTGGCTCTTCCGTTTGTTTCGATGTAGCTGAAGCCGGATCGATCAACTCTGGTCGATCGTTCTTCACGTTGCCGACCGCTTTGTCTACTTTCCATGCCGTCATCTTATCCGCATCGTAAGGCCGCAAGAGGCCAATTGGAGGACGTTCGGCATCCGGTTTGAGCCAGCGGTCGTCCGCGAATCGATCATTTGTAACAATCTGCCCTGCTTTCTGGGCCATGGATATACCTTCGGCTCTGAATCGGAGACACAACCGGCACACAGGATCTTGTAGAGATCATGTTCTGTAGGGGTTTTGAGAGGGGGGTATTGAACGAGGAATTCAGCGGCGACAGCCGCGTGATTTAGTATGTCCGTACGATGGATAGACAAGAAATTATTGCGGCTCTCGATGCTGAAATCACACGTCTTCAAGAAGTGCGGCTCTTGATCGCGATGTCTGCGATCAATAGACCTCCAAGGAGGCGGACAACGCAACAACTTGCATCGACAAAGTCGAGGAAAAGAATGATCTCGCCTGCGGTCCCCGAGCCGCTCGCACCGACGCTGCGCGGGGTTCGGATCCAAGAGGAGAAGGAAGCGACGGTCCCCGTCACGCGGCTGCCTGCGAAGGAGGCGCCGAGACAACGTGTCTCCCGAGATGTGGGAAAGCGCCAGACTGCGCTCACACGTGATGTGCCCACTGGACCCATTGCCGTGCCTCGTAACAAAAGCCGCGAGTCCGCGGCGGCCTCTGAGTTCGATCCACGAGCCATTGCCTCTTCGGCCTCCGCGTTTGGCCAGGCCATCGCTCGTGGTCTGGCCACGGTTACAGCTGGCCACACGCTGCCCTAATGGGCGTGGTCGACGTCGTCGCCTTCGGCGCCTGCCCACATTCCTTGAAACGGAGGTGCTTCTTCCGAACGTTGCTGGAGTAGGCCTTGATTGAGTCCAACGTCATATGTGCGACGCTACGCACAACCTATCGGAATCACTTCGCCGAACGGTGCGTGATGCAATTCAGCTGTCGCCCACAACACCGGATAGCCTGGGATGTTGCCGGAAAGGTGCCGCACATATGGGTAAGGAAGACAAGCGTCTGTGGCGTGATTCCCTGCTCTTCCAGCCAGCGAAAACAGGAGCTGAAGTCGGTTCCACCGCCTCCCTCCGGAGCGAGCTTTACGGGCTGATCCGCCTGGCGGGTTCGATCTTATCAGCAGCAGACACAGCCACGCTGCCCGTCTCATGCCGCATCTCCCTCCGCCGTGCTATGCAACCGGCTCGCGAACACTTCGCCGTCATCGTTGCTGGTCAGCACCACGAACGGGGTGCTGCGGGCAGATACGGTGCCAAACTCGGGAATGGAGAGTCGCCAGGCGGAGAGGATTTCTAGTAGTAAGGCCTCAAAACCTTCATCCACTTTATCCAGCTCATCGATCAGCAGCACACACAGCTTGTCATACTCAAGCGCACGCATCAGCGGACCGGCACGAAAGAAGCCTCGCCCCTTCAGGCTGATCTGCAAGTCCTTCCAGCTACCATGCTGTCCCCCGGGCGTACTCCAAATAGAGCCGTTGCAGGCTCTCATTGAAGCGGCCGATAGCCTGCTCCTCGCTGACTCCCCGAAGCACTGCAACCGTTCCACATGTGTGCCGGCAGCCGCAGCTACAGAGATCGTCAATTGAGTTTTGCCACTGCCAGCAGGCCCTTCCAGCAGGAGTGGTTTCTTCATCTGGTCTGCCAGGAAGACCACCTTGGCCATGGTTGGGTCGATGAAGTACCCGGTCTCTAACAGCTTCTGCGACAACTCTTCCACGGATTGAAACATGCGCGCTCCTTTCGCCGGAGAACCGCTTTCTGTGAAGCGCAGCATCTCCCGGCTCGGAAACTCAGTCAAATAGATGAAATCGTTCGGGGCCAGCATGGAGGGATACTTGCTAGCAATCTAATTCTTGGGCATCTCCCGAAGCGCCTCCAGGATGGCCACAAAGCCGGGCTGGCATATTGAAGCCCGTTCACACCGTAGGCGCGGAGGCACTCGAGAGCGAAATAGCGGCCGAAGACTTCGGCGATGCGCTGCGCTGCGGGCGGGAGCGCCCCCGATATTGGTCGACCAGGAGTTCCAGCTCGGTCTCGAACACCGCAACACCTCGATCGGCTAGTGTCGGCTTTCCAGTCATTTTCGCCTTCATCAACGTGACAAGGACTACCGATGACCGAATGCTCGTAAGCATAAAGCCCGCTGGGTAGTTCCAGCGAAGGCTGGTCGGTTCCTAAGCATGGCCGCGATGCTATGGTCGGTTCGCGCGTCGGTCAAACCCATGCCAGAATGCAGCCCATGTCTTCTCTCCTGCGGCGCGCCTTTTCCCGACTCCTCGATTCGACGCCCAATTACGTCGAGGCCACCGCTGTTCTCGCCGTCGCGTTGATTGCAAGGATGCTGTACCTAACGGACATCTGGAAAGCCAGCCCGCAACCCTGTGTAGCTGTCGCTCTCTTCGTCAGCGTGTTTCTGTACGCCTCCGTCGATCGAGGGCGACTTTTCATTTATTTCAGGTGGGCTAAAACCGCCCCGACTTGTCTTCTGGCTCTACGCTCTGCTCAGCGGCGTCTTAGCCGCGATAGTTGTGCTCTCTGTAGTGCGGATCGCTCACATGTCGTTAGGCGCCGCTTCTCGGGAGAGGTTGCTCTACGGTGTCACCCAGGGTCCGATTCTCGAAGAGCTTCTCTTCCGCGGAGCCGCGTTCTCCGTGATCTATGTAACAGCGTCTTCGGTGAAGAGCCTGGCTCGGCTTCGAATTACGCTAACAATCATCGGCTCTTCCCCGCTCTTCGCGCTTGCGCACACGAAAACCGTTGGAATCCCGTTGTTCTTGTTCTTTGGGACGGGAACTCTCTACGCGATGATGCGCCGGGCGATCAAACTCAACCGCAACTTCAGCTCTCATGCACGCTACATACAACGCAATGATTGCGTTGGCGATGCTTCATGCTTAGTTCGATTTGACCGAGTCTCGAACCTGTTTTACATATTCATCACTCATTTCAACAACCACGCCAGCGCGGTCGCTGAAACAATCCCACAGTCCGTTCAGTACTCAAACTGATTCGACAATCGCAGAGGTGAAGCTTGTCTGGAGCTCCAACTGAAAATGCAGCCATTTCCGCCCGGCTTCACCGGAAGAGGGCTGGTCATCGCCATTTGTCCGCGCAACGTATAACGAAGAAAATTGCCCCATTCCCAGGAGCGAGCAGAACCCAGCTCCAGTGGCATGTCGACCAACTTGGATGATGTGACATTCTTGCGTCTGCCCGAGGTCAAGGCAATCACGGGTCTCTCGAAGACAAGCCTCTATGCGCTGATCCGGGATAGGAGCTTTCCTGCGCCGGTCCGCCTTGGCCCCCGCGCAGTCGCATGGGTAAGGTCCGATGTCAGACAGTGGGCTGTAGAGCGCGTGCATGCGTCGCGATCGGCAGCCTGACTCGGCCGCTGAGCTTGATGCGAGCCATCTTTGCTGGAATCGCGGTTCGTTTCCGGCTTATGCTGCTATCGCTTTCCCCGGCTTTGGCTAATTGAGCGTCGAGGTAATCGGGCCACCACTGCATCATCGCGGCGCGCCGGCTCAGGTATTTCGCATGATTGTATGCAGCGGCCACCTTTTTGCGCTTCTGGTGAGCAAGCTGCAATTCAATGTGTTCGGCCGCAAAGTCGTTCTCGTGCAAAATCGTAGATGCTAGGCCGCGGAAACCGTGGCCAGTCCTACGGCCTCGGTAGCCAAGACGATACAGCGCAAACAGAATCGTGTTGTTGCTCATCGGTTTGTTCTTGTCGTTCGCGCCAGGGAATACGAACCGGCCTTTCCCCGTAAGCAGTTTGAGAGCGCGCAGAATTTCGATAGCCTGCCGCGAGAGGGGCACGATATGGGGCGTGTCCATCTTCATGCGCTCGGCTGGAATGTCCCAACGCGCATTGTCCAAGTCAAATTCCGGCCATTGGGACTCGATAAGTTCGGATGTGCGCACGAAGGTGTAGGCCATGAGTCGCATGGCAAGCCGTGTAATCGCATCTCCGTCGTAACTCTCCATCTTAACCAGCAAGGTGGGCATGTCTTTGGTATTCACGCGAGCAAAGTTCTCTGAGCTGGCTTCGGCGAGAATATCGCGCGGCTTGAAATCAGCGGCAGGATTCCGCGTGGCAATATCGCGGGCAATTGCATAGCGGAAAATTTGGCCTGTGGTCTCGTGGGCGCGTTTTGCAACGTCTCTTGCACCGCGACTTTCGATTGCGAGCATGAGTTCCCGAATATCGGCGGCCGCTACATCGTCAATGTACTTGTGACCCAACGCTGGGAAGACGTCCGTTTCCAAGCGCCGCAACACGTAGTCAGCGTGACGCGGAGACTTGCCAGGAGACCACCATTCCCACATTTGCGAGCCATATTCTCAAAGCTGTTTTCGGCCTGACGCTGCCGTACGTCGGCTTCCCGCTGTCGGGTCTCGGCTTCAGCTTTGCGCTCCGCCATTGGATCAAGGTCGACAGCCAACTTCTTGCGCGCCACAACCTGACGTTCGCGGGTCTGCGCGAGATTCACAACCGGATACTCGCCCAGCGCCATCAGCTTTTCCTTGCCGCCAAAACGATAGCGCCAGCGCCACAGCTTTGAACCGCTGGGATTGATCAGCAAAAACAGGCCGTCGCGATCGTAAAACCTTGTAGGGCCGCTTGCCTGGTTTTCGTTGCTCGAATCGCGGTGTCCGTCAGCGCCATCCGTCCCGCTCCAAGTAGAAATTAGGGTCGTACCCCACTTCGTGGGAAGTTGTACCCCAGTCCGTACCCCCGGATTTTGGATGGCTCCCGGCGCACCTCTGCGAACGCTAACGCACGCCAGATTTGCTGGTTTTATGCGGATTCTGGTTGAACGAGGGAGTTCGGGAGAGGCGGGGAAGTGCTTGTTTGGTTGCCCCCCAGGGATTCGAACCCCGATATGCTGATCCAGAGTCAGCTGTCCTACCATTTCCCGTGTATTCCTGCGTTTTCCCGAAGATGCCTCTGTTTTCCTTTCTTTTCAATGAGATGAGCAGTATCACGCACAGCGGAAGGCGATACGTGACCTTCAGGGAAAATACAGGAAAACGGGTCTTAATCCTTCGGAATGTTAGGACAAAAGTTACGACGCGTCTGTCGTCCCCGCGCGAGCGCTGGGTTCAATGCATAGACGCGTGTCCGTATTGATCTGTGAGGTGGCTATGGTCCAGGCCCTGGGGCTCGTGGATCAGTCTTCGCTCAGCCGCTCCGACAAGCGCCTGATCAAGCGCCAAAACTAACAATCGCGCCGATCAAGTTAAGGCAGCCCGCAGCGGTGGGAATCAGTGCCGCGACCCGCTTGGGATCGCCGCGCAAAATGCGGTAACGCACACCCCACCATCTCGGCAAGGTCATGAACTCCGTGCAGGCTGAGAGTACGCGACCGTCGCCCGGAGCGTTTCCAAAAATCTCCTCCCTAGGCCAGAAAATCCAGTCGAAACTGGATCTGAAGCTCTTTCCCTGCTCTCGGGCAGCATATCGGCGCCTGTCACACCACTTCCGAAATTCCTCCTCGGTGACCCTTGGCAATGTCCACATCTCCCAGCCGCTCTGTTCTAGAGAGCATGCTGCCGAAAGGAACGGCGCCTTCGACCCGGTAAGCATAGTCAGGATTGGAATTGACAGTGTCGAGGCGCTCCAGGAACTGCTGCAGAAGTGTTTCCGCTCTCTTTCGGAAAACTAGTTTTGCTGCGGAAGCGTTGGCAAAGGCCTCGCCACGGGATGTGAGTTCAAAACCCGACTCTGACAATACGGCTTTTGCGGCCACGAGCTGGTGTTTGGTAATTCCCATCAGCCACTCTTCGCTTGCATTCTTTTTTGCGTGATGAGCCGCGCCATCTCTTTCGCCTTTTCCTGCAGCTCAGTTCACCGTGCAGAATTGAAACACCGACACCTCCTACGATCTGCATGCGCATTGGGCAATGCAGCACCGCGATTCATTTTGTCTGTATGGTTCCGAGATATTGAGTCAGGTTGGTGATCCTCTCGGTCACTGTACTCTCGGCGGTCCGCGGCTCGGAGGCGAAGACTCGCCCCCATATCGGCATATCCTTGTTTCCGTGTGCCGGAAAACCCTTTGCCATTCCGAAACGAAGGACGCTCTCAACGTATCGCGCGGGGTACTTTCCTCCATGACGCTGGGACAATGTGGTCAAATCCGGTACCTGATCTCTCAACGCGGGTGTAGCTGGACCACCGCCCTTCCCGTCTAGTGCATGGCATACAGCGCAATACGTACGGTACATCTCTTCTCCCGACGCTACGGGCGCATCAGGCGGGTGAGCGTTTTCGGTCTTCGTTTGACCTTCGTTCGCTATCGTCCCCGCAAAAACTGGGAAGAGGGCCGCACAAAAGATAGCGCTTGTTCGTATGATTGACACAGTCGACATCCTGATTCCTCCTTTCATCGCAGACTTTTTCAACACGTCCAGTATGATTGCTCTATCGGGTGCCTCTAGCGGACTGGCCATTGACAGATAACGGTCCTGAAACAGGGCTGACCGTGGCAAAAGTATCTGACAATCCGAATCCGAGACTCCGTGATCTGTGTCACCAGTCTGAGCTTCGAGGCACGGCACCACACCAAAGCCGGATGTGACTGCTTCTCTACCCGCATGCGCTACTCACGACGAGATCACCGTGCGCATCGCACAGTCTGGTACGGCTGCACACGACCTCCACTTGGACTGTAAAACGGCTCTCGGCCTGTGTCCGGGGTCACAGGGTTCCCAGGAGGTTGAGGGCGCGGCACCTCACCCCCACGGGAAAGCCCTGATGTGCCGTGACTGTAAAAAGCAAACAACACCCAGATGACATACAGCTCTGTCCGACGCATCCCGAAACTGATGTTGGGTTGCTTCCGGCTTGCCGTCGATTCGCACGGAATCGTAAGCGTGAGTGCTGTTACCTGCCGCGGTGACGTGCGTCACAGAAAAACCTTCCCCTCAGAGATAAAGAGAGTGTCAGAGAGGTTCCAATGTGCAAGCTGGAAGGCGGCGCGCAGAGTGCGATCTCAAAACAATGAAGCAAGCCTGATCGCAAAAGGCGTGTCCCAATCCAGCGCCATCGTCCGTACGACGGCGCACGATCCATTCGGTATTCAGGGGCACGTCCGCCGTGGCTTTGAGGCTGTGCGCGAGGCTTTTACCAACAACTTTTCAAAACGACAGGAGTTGGGGGGAGCCTGCTGTGCCTTTGTCCGCGGCGAGAAGGTCGTCGACCTGTGGGGCGGCATTCGCAACAAGCGGACGGTGGAGCCTTGGGAACAGGACACGATGGTGGTGGTTCACTCAGCCACGAAGGGCTTGGCCGCGATGACACTCGCCATCGCGCACTCTCGCGGATGGCTCGACTACGACCAACGGGTATGCGCGTACTGGCCGGAGTTCGCGCAGAACGGAAAGGAGCGAATCACTGTCCTCCAACTCCTGGCCCACCAGGCAGGCTTGTTCGCCTTCGATGAGCCCGTGGATCGCAGCGTAGTCGCCGACCTCGATCGCCTGGCGGTCGTGTTGGCGCGTCAGAAACCCGCGTGGGAGCCTGGCACGCCCTCACTCTAGGCTTCTACGAAGGCGAACTGCTGCGCCGCGTCGATCCGCAGCATCGCAGCTTGGGCCAGTTCTTCCAGGATGAGGTCGCGTCACGGCTCGCGGAGGACGTCTACATCCGGTTGCCTGAGGCGAAACAACCTGATCTCCGCTCCCAGCGGCTGGGTACAATCGTCGCCACATCGGGCACTGGACATCTCCGAAATTCCGGGAATCATCGAGGAGTACCGCAAGGCGGCTGCGCGCGCCAAGGAGGCGGGTTTCGACGGGGTTGAGCTCTCCGCCGGCAACGGCTATCTACTGGATCAGTTTCTTCAAGATGGGAGTAACACGCGGACGGACTCCTACGGTGGTTCCATCGAGAACCGCTCGCGTTTCCTGCTGGAAGTTGTTGAAGCGATCACATCAGTCTGGGGAGGCGATCGCGTCGCAGTGCGCATCGCACCCGCCGGTGCCTGGAACCACATGCGGGATAGCAATCCTGCCGCTCTGTTCACATACGTCGCAGAGCACTTAAACCGATTCGGCCTTGCCTACCTGCACATCATAGAGCCACGTGTAAAGGGAAACGTGACCATCGATGAGGGGCGGGGCCCGGTTGCCGCCCAGCAACTTCGGAAAGTTTTCAAGGGGAAGATCATCGCAGCGGGCGGCTTCGAGCCCGAGACAGCAGAATCCGCGATCGAGACCGGCGTCGCCGATGCCGTGGCCTTCGGGCGTCACTTCGTGGCAAATCCCGACTTGCCGCTGCGCATCAAAGA
>KB906742.1 GCA_000381585.1 Acidobacteriaceae bacterium KBS 83 | reverse complement strand
AGAGCCGCATCTGTGGAATCCGGTGGTGGACGAGCCGGTATGGCGGACGTGGCTGGGGACGGTGCGTGGATTGTTCCAGCGAGAGCATCTGCCGCCGTTGGTGCTGACCTCGCAGCCGGTGGCGGTGCTGGATCCCTTCCGGGTGAAGCGCGGTCCGCTGTCGACCTGGCTTTCCGTGGGAACGCACGTGGTGATCATCGCGCTGATTGTTGCCCTGATCATCGAGATGCGGATGCATCCCAAGGTGACGCCACCCAAGCCGCAGATGGCGGCGGTGGACATCACGCCCTTCCGTCCGATTGCGCCCAAGGGGCCGGCGATGGGCGGTGGCGGCGGCGGCGGCGCGCACGAGTTGGTGCAGGCGCCCAAGGGCCGGCTGCCCAAGTTTTCCGAGACCCCGGTGACGCCGCCGATGCTGGCGGTGAACGAGCATCCCAAGCTAGCAGTGGAACCGACGATCAAGATGCCGCCCAACGTGGCGCTGCCCAACAACAACCTGCCGAACCTAGGCGATCCGCGGACCAACATTGTGGGGCCGGCGGCGAACGGGACGGGCTCGGGCGCCGGTCTGGGCTCGGGTGATGGCGGCGGGATCGGATCCGGCTCCGGCGCGGGCTATGGGCCGGGCGAGGGTGGCGGCTACGGTGGCGGGCTGTATCACGTAGGTGGCGGCGTGTCGCCGCCGGTGCTGATCTACTCAGTGGATGCGGAGTTCTCTGACGAAGCGCGGCGCGCGAAGTATCAGGGCGTGTCGGTGGTGTCGCTGATCGTGGACGCGCACGGGATGCCGCAGCGCATCCGCGTGGTGCGCAAGCTGGGCATGGGGCTGGATGAGAAGGCCGTCGAAGCGGTGCGGCAGTACAAGTTCAAGCCTTCCACCTACCAGGGCAAACCTGTGCCGGTCGAGATCACCATCGAAGTCAACTTCCATATCTATTGAACATCTATTGAACGCAATTCGTAAGTGCAGATGAGCGGAGTGCGGCGGACCACGAACCGCCTCCGCTCATTTGATTTCACCCATCCCTCTTGCTATCCTCAGTGAGTCCCACCTGTTGTGCGCCCATAGCTCAGTTGGATAGAGCGACTGACTACGAATCAGTAGGCCGGAGGTTCGAATCCTTCTGGGCGCACCATCCTTATCAAGCATTTACAGCATTCGGGAACTGGATAACCTGACCAGTACGCCCAAAAGTACGCCCAAAATTCGCGGCCCCCGCTGTGAGTACGTCTACTTCGGTCGTGGTCGCTGCCCTTTCTGCGCGTGCGCGGTTACGTGCGTTGATGACGTCATCCATCCCATGATGGTCGGGGTGGATGTAGATTTGCGTGACGGCGAGGGAGCCATGCCCCATGACTTCCTGGGTCAGCTTGGCGTTGCCACAGCCGTCATAGAAGTCGGTGCAGAAGGTGTGCCGCGCGCAGTAGAGCACCAGATCGCGAGTGAAGCCGGTCGCCGCGCGCAGAGCGCGGAACTGCTTGCCGAAGCCGGAGTCGGTGATGTGACCCGTCGCCGACTTGCGCACCGAGGGGAAGACCCAGGGGCAGTCTTTGTGCTTCGGCTTCCTCGTCCGCAGGCGTTCGAGCAGCGCCTCGCGCACGCGGTCGCTCAGGGGAACGCGTCGCGTCGCGTGGCTGGTCTTGCCGTGGTCGACGAAGATGCGCTCCTCGTCCCACAGGATGTGCTGCCATTCGAGACGAATAATCTCGTCGGGCCGCATCCCGGCGTCAAAGAGGATCAGAAAGATGTCCTTGAGTGGCTGCGGGGCCAGCTCCATTATCTTCTGCTCCAGCTTGGCGTCATAGACCGCTTTGCGCTTGCGCTCCTTCATCAGGTGAATCCGGGGCGCTACGACGATGTACTCCTTCTCGACGGCGAGCGAGAGCAGGTTGCGCAGCGCGCGCCGCATCTGGTTGCAGTTGGATGGCCCACCCGGAACCTTCAGCGTCTTCACGTCGGCGCTCGTGACCTTACTCAGCAGAGTGGTGGCTGCGTAGGGCCGCGATTCCTCCTTGGAGACCTTGAGGACGGTGTTCTTCAGCAGGCGCGTGCCGTTCTCGTAGCTGTCCTTGCTCTTAGGCTTGAGCGAGGTGTGGGCCTTCACGTAGGGGAGGTAAACCGCATCCGCGAATTGTTGGAGGGTGGGCATTACCTTGCGCTCCAGAGATGCAGGTTCGCCGTGCGCCGCCTTGAGTTTTTTGTCCATCTCGGCAGCGACGGTCTGGGCCGCACTCTTTGTGGTTTGTCCCGTAGAGCGCCGGATTCGCTTGCCATTGTAGTAGCCAAGATCGACGCTCCATACCTTACTGCGGTGGTGTCTAAATAGTTCCATGTATCCGCTCCATGCTGACCGGCAGGGTTGGCACATGGCGCTTGGTGAACTTCTCCAAGTCGGCGACATCATACTTGATTCTGCCGCGACCCACACCGACGCGATGGTAAGGAGGCCCAATCTCTCGGCACCTCCATGCGCGCAGTGTCGCCGGACTCAACCCCAGCAGCGCGGCGGCGGCCTTCTCGTCGATCAATTCTTTCATCACTTGCCTCTGTTGGTGCTTCAGTTCAAATGTTGCTGCCTTGCGGTCATGCAGGCTTGTAAGTACGTCTTCCGGGATGTGCATAAGCAGGTATGCATGGCCTCGCTCCTCGGCCAATCGGCGGAAGCGGCAATGATGTCGGTTGCTTGGCCTTGAAGCCGTTGGACGTCACATTGAACTCGCTCCGCCACCAAGATGCTGTCGCGCCCACGGCTTGGGCCGCATAAAGGTGCATTGATGTTGTCACCGTACTCGTCACCAATGATCTCCGTCGGTGTCATGACGCTCCACATGCGGTCTACGGACCCAAGGCATTCGCCGCCATAGGTACGCTGCCGGACACGTTGTCCGACCGCTCCATCGTCATATCAATGCAACGTCGGACCGCGGCTGAAAAAGTGGAGCGATTTCTCCTCACACGCGCGAAGCGAGAAGCGGAGAGTATCGTCGAGGTGGTGGATGCATGGGCGCAGGCTCATGACGAAGATGTGCGCGCGGCCTACGAGAGCCTTGATGATCTCGACTTCATCATCGATCGTGACGCTGAATTATGGATGCCACTCTTTGCACTCTGTAGCATCGCGGCACCCGAGCGACTTCTCCAACTAAAAGAGGACGCCATCGCACTCTCAAATGCAAAGCAAGCCGCCGACGTCGGGGATTCACTTCCCCTCAATCTGTTAGACGACATATGGCAAGTGTGGCCGACTGGCTCGATTCATCTGGCGACGTCCGATCTGCTAGCCAAGCTCCGCGATCTGGCGGAGTCTCCGTGGCTCGAGACGCAATTGAATGATCGAAAGTTGGCAAAAATGCTCCGGCCGTTCCACGTTCAAAGCCGGCAAATCCGTCTCGGCACGATCACGGTTAAGGGCTACCGCTTCGCCGAATTGGAGAAGGCGGCGCGCCGCTACCTACCCACCCCGGACAAAAAAGAGGAAACAAAGGAAACAGACTGCGTGAATACTGGCGAAAACTGCACTTTTCAATGGGAAACAGCGAACTAGCTGTTTCCCGCGAAAAGCCACGTAAGCATTGGTTTGTTTCCTTGTTTCCCAGAAAAGAGAGGGTAGGGCATGCAGCAGCAAAGCGAGGTGTTGAGACGGGCGCTGGAAGCCATGGCCGCCATCTGCGGTCCCGCTTCCATGGAGCAGATTGAACCGCGGCCACCACAACCGATGCTTCATGCGCCAGAAGCATGGACGGAAGACTTCCACCGGTGGGCACTAACCCAATGTGTCTTCAGAGACCGTTGCTTTGGCCACGTCAGAGCGCTCTTGCGCGACTTCTGCGAATGGCAGTTGATTCGCGATGAGGTGCCATGCACGCGCAGCACGTTTGAGGTGCTGTTGCGTGATGCGGGGTTCCTTTTCGCGGACGGATTGGTATACGGGCTGTTGCTGAAGGCTGACGTCCTCGCGATGGAGCCTGACGATACGGGAACGGTACCGCTTGCTTCAACAGTTACAGGCACAATACGCGAAAAAATACTCCCTCGTGCCGTGTCCCCAACCCAAGAGTGGATTTCACGTCGTACTGGGAGTGTTCGATGAAGATCCCTCCGCTGCTGAGTCCAGCGACTACTAAGCAGGTACGCTGTCCGGCCTGCGAACTGATGCAGTACGAACGCGCGCAGTGCCGCCGCTGCAAGCGCGCATTGCCTCGCCCCGAAGTCGTCTTTGGGCCAATGACACCAGTGCGCACCCTGGACGAGTTGGAACGGCTCGCCATCGACGACGCGCTCAAGAAGAGTGCCAGTGTCACGGATGCCGCACGGCGCCTGGGGATCGGAAAGACCACGCTCTATTGGAAACTGCGGCGCTACGAGCTCAAAGGCGAGCAGCTGGCCAAGATACTAACCCGCAAACCTTCGGCTTAGGCCGACTTACCCAGCAAGGATATTTGCCATTTTGATGGATACAGAACAGCAACGCCCCCGCCGCAACCACGCCCAACTACATGAGTTTCAGAATAAGTTCGAAGCACTGGTCGAAGTCTACGACTGGGTGGACGGACTGGTCTGCACAATCGTATTCGACTATCCCGACGGGGGCCGTCCCGCCGTGAGTTACACGGAACAAGGCTACGAGGGCTGCGTGTACGGTGCCTACCACGCGCTCAAGGACACGCAGGGCAGAGAACTGTGCAACCGGATCGCCACGTTTGCGGCAGGCGTCCCGCCCACTTCCGACAAGAAGCGGGTGAACTATTGCTGAAGCGCGATCTTTTCTCTATCGACCCCAAGACACTGATGCCCATCGACGATGCGGGCAATATGGGAGGCGGTCGGACGAGCGAACTGCCGAGCGACTTCGAGCGCGAGTGCGCGGGCAAGCTGGCCTACCCAAGCGAGGGTACCGCCGAGTATCTGCTCAAGGACCTAATGCGGCAGGACAAGCCGCGTCTGCGCAGGGAATCGGCGAGCATGCAGCCCTACCAGTGCAAATTTTGCCGCCAGTGGCACCTGGGCCATTGATGCACGTCTACATCTGGCCATGGAGCATAGGATAGGCGACGCTTCGACATCGGCATCATGGCCTTCTATTGATTTGGGAAGCCTTCCTCGCTCTGCACTGAGACGCTGGTAGCTCGGGAAAGATTTATGAAGCGGAGGATCGTTGACGAGTGCGAGGTGGTTACTGAGCGGTTCCCCGGGTCTCGTCTCGCTGCGGTTTATGCAGCTCAAGGATCCAGTCCCCTTGTTCGGCTACACCCGTTGCGACGGCGGCAAGCGGCGTTGGCTACTGTGCCCTGGATGCCATAAGAGGGTCGGAAAGCTATACCGTCCGCTGAATGAAGTGGTCTTTGCGTGTCGTCAGTGTCACGATGCGAGATTGGATCGCCTGCTTAAAGTACCTTTGGAGGTCCTTCAGCAGACAATCGCCTCCCCCAAGCACCACATAGCCTTGCTGGGGATCAAGGCGACCTACATCCGGTTCGGATTGATTGATAAGTACTGATGTACGAAAGGCACCGCGAAGTCGCTGGCCGAAGGACAGGAGAACCCGAATGCCGTCAAGCAACGAGCCTACAAAGAAGTTCGTGCCCACCTCGACGACATCCTCGGCGGTGGGGGTGAAGCGTCGGGCGCAGCCGTCGCCGGAGCTAGGCAGGACGCTGCAGGTGCTCAAGACGATCATGCCCAGCGTGAAGGCCAAGCCGGAATCCAAGCCGAAAAGGACGTATCCCAGGAACGTCAACTAAGCAAGAAAGACCTCGAAGACGCCGGCGAGGATCGAAATGTGGTTTGCGAGCGAAGCGACAAGAGCGACCAAAGGATTAGCCTAGGGGCTTCGGTGCGCGGGTCCGAGGCTGAAGTTTCGCACCCGACCAGAACAGAGAGCACCAAATCATCCTCAACTTCAGCCCGGACACCCATACGGACGGCGCCATGCAGGTTCACGCGCTGCACACGGACGGCAAGACGGTCCTGAGACCTACGTTTCCCACTTTGGGACAACCCGAGCAAAAGTTCGCGGAAGTGTCGCCCGGCAGACAATTAGGCTTCCCGGAAATTGGTATTGTGCCGCGCATCGGCTTCCCAAAGTGGCGTCGTCGGTGTTGTCGCATGGTTTCGAATGAGCCGTTCCCTCATAGAAGAAACAAGGATGGAACCATCGATTCCATCTGTCCCCGCTGCTATTTGACGGTAGGGACCGCGCTGAACGAATCTGAACTCGCCGAAATTGAACATAGACACAGCTGCAATCCCGAGGATTGTCCGGCGATAGTTGCCGATTCGATCAGCTGCTGGGCGCTTGATGGCCGCTTGAAGACCCAACAATAGCGCAAGCCAACCGTCAGCTTCACATACGGGCCGAGGATGGTGCCAGTCGAGCGCCACTGCCTGAACGCGCAGACCCCTTGTGGTCGATAGAGTTCAACTCGATGTCCCCCGGTCACGCAGAGTTGCGGCACCTAGCATCCCATCTCCATGGAATGCTTCGCAGTCCCGCCGGGCGTCAAGGTATACCAGCTAGACATCTGCGACGCGATTAAGGATCACGCGCACTGCCCCGGCTTCACGAAGCTGATGGCCGGAGGATTCGAACTTGGCCCGGTCGCCTGCACTTGCCAATGCCATAAAAAACTGACGACCGAAAACTAATGCGTGAAGACGAGGCGCTTGCTAAGTGCGTGCAGTATGCGGAAGGGCCATTGCAACTCCGGCGGGCGCTCGGCCTTCAGCTACGCATTCCAAAGCGCTGCGACCCTGCGCCGACTGCTCGTATATCTCGGTGCTACGCCGGAGCAGCTTGCCGAGTTCGACCGCAGGTGGCTGCCGTGGGGGCGGTTACATTTGTGAGTGTCTGCTTAGCTGCCTTGAAGGCGCGCCCGCGTTCGCTCTGGGTGACTGCGCGGCTTCGGTGCCCGCGTCATTGTGGGTGTCGACATGGCGTCTACCTCTTGGAGCAATGCCAGCTCATGCGGCTGCGGGGCGCGGACAAAGTAACGGCGGCGGCCGGTGGCAGCTTCGAGGTGGCATCGGACCTCGCAAACGCGGAACGAGACGCCGCTTTCTTGGCTTGTATTGGGTTCGGCTGCCTTTGAGGCCAGGAGGGCTAGGACTTCGTCGAGAGTCATACCCGCTAAATTGCACGCCCGATGCCATTCCAGAATAGGGAAATGGCCGCTGCTCGGCGTCAACGGCAGTAGACACGTAAGTGGGCGAGTGAAATCTGCGGTGGACGCCTTCCCTGATTGGTACAAGGTGACGTAACCGAAGATTGCTCATTTTGTCACTGCGGTGGTAGACAATAGCGCATGCCAACCGTCAGCGGCATGCTCAACACGGACGCCATGAACTTCTTCGAGTGTCTCCATGCAAAATAAGAGGAGAAAAGGTCCAAATGTTAGACCCAGGAATATTAGTGGAATACGGAACGTCAAACTCCTCGTGGGGACCTCTCATCGCCGGTGTATTCTCCGCCGGTGTAGCTGCCGCCGCCGCCATTCTCTCGGCATTGCTCGTGAATAGGCACCAGACTCGACTTCAAGACACCCGGTTGAAAACCGAAGAGATGAAAGCTCGACTGGACGCAAACAGAGTGCATGGTGAGGAGCTTTATCGGCTCTTTGATGAGTGGCACACAAAGATGCTGAACGACACATCAGCACTCATTCGCAAACATGGCCGACACGAAGCGCTGACGGCAGAAGATGCGAAACTCACAATCGGAGACACCGCGAAGTATCAGCGGATCATTCTTCTGGCACATCTCGATTTTCCCATCGTGAAAGACGTGATGAACGAAATCGGACAGATCATTGACCAAATGCGGTTGGCAGCAGCCAAGATCACAACGGAGCGGCTGCAATCCAAAGTCATAGAGACTATTTCAGATCAGCATTTCAAGCTGGTCCAGAGCGGCGACCGTTTTCAGGTGGTGCTGCTGAACGCGATTAAGGACATCTATGGGGATAACGAAGACGTTATCGATGAAGCGCCTACACGTCTAGAGACCGCTCCCCTGTCGACATCAGGCCAGTAGTGATCTTCAGAACGAAAAATGCCCCAGCCACGACGGCTGGGCATTCCCTACTTGCCGGGTAAGCTGTTTGCTTATCTAATGCTCACGCCCGCGTTGGCGGTCGCAAGATCCCGCGGGATCGCGCTCACCAGACGCACAGGGGCGACCTCCCCCAAGAACCATGTGGCCTTGCTTGGGATCAAGGCTACGTTCAGCCGGCTCCGATTGATTGAATGATAAGTACTAAGGGACGAAGTGGCCAAGAGACGTGCGGAGGCCGGGGAAAGAGCCTTCACTCCGTCAAGAGTTGCCCGGAGTGAAGGTGAGCAAACGTTTGTACAAGACTTTCAACACACCTCCATCGTCGCGTAAGTCATCTTTCGAGTGCTCTGCGATGGACCTCTGTTTTTGCTTGTCCACGGCGTATCGAGGTACTCCGCTCTCCAGTCTGCGGGTACTTCGCGCGCGGCAGTGCGTCGCTGAGCGGCTGTTGTGATGTCTCCTGAGCCAGATCGGGTCTGGCCTCTCCGGTGGGTAGGAGCAGACACACGTGGAAGTTGCCTTCCGGAGTTGCGCAGAGCGACACGATCTCGCCGCGATCGTTGATGTCAATGGCATCGAAGACAACTCGTCCTGAACCCGGAACGATGAGATCGCTCAGCGCTACGATGTCACCGTTCTCCCAGAGGAAGGGATCGCCTCCGATGTTACATTCCCCGGAATCGCCCACCACCTGGTCGAAGAGGTTGATCTTTGCGCCAGTGCTGCAAGCGTTTCCGTGCGGTGTACCGAGATCCTTCATCTCGTGATGTCGCCACAGGAATGCATGATGAGCCTGGCTACCGGGAAGGTCGGCTCTTCCTACAACATTGCCCGAGTCATTTATCGCGCGGGCCCGCCCGTTGTCCCCTCCCAGCGTGCCAAGGTCGATCAGGTTTCCACGTCGCCAGACAAAGGGATGTTCCGTCGCGTCTCCCGCGAGCAACGAGAAGCCAACAACTTCGCCGCGATTGTTCAGGCCAAATCCCCGACTCTCGTTTCCTCCGAGGGAGCCAACATCGTGCATTTTGCCGCGCTCCCACAGGAAGGCGTGCAGCGTCGGCAATCCTGTGCTCTCGTGGGTTGCGTTATCTGTGAAAGACACACCCATTGCCTGTCCCAGCTCATTGGCCTGGTACACGACACTGTCTGTTCCACCCAACGTGCCGAGATCGTGTATTGAACCGTGCTCCCAGAGCACAGCGTGCACTTGCGTAGCACCGGGAACGAAGAACGGATCGAACGGATCGGGATCGGGAGTGGTGTTGAGCGCTCCACCGAAGATCTGACCACGGTTGTTGATGGCGTTTGCACTGGCGCCATTGCCACCGAGCGTGCCCACATCAATCACGCGACCGTTTTTCCAGAGAGCGGCCTTGAGTTCTCCGGTCCGCAACAGTGGATCGATCTCACCGTTCTGCGAATAGCCCACGGCAACACCGAAGTCATTGATTGAGATAGGAAGGCCGCTGTAGCCGGGCTTGAGCGTGCCGATATTGATGGAGGTTCCGGCAAATCGCAGAAGTCCGTCTTCCACCAGACAGTCTGGGTTGAAGCAGTTGGGCGAGAACGGGTCCGGCTCGGTGGTCTCTCCGGCACCGACGAACATTCCGACGTTGTTCAGAATGCGGGTGGACGGCGGCGGCAGCAGAACGTCGCCGTTTGGACCGCCAAAGGTGCCGACGTCGACCACTTTATAGCGATGGTGCCTGACCTTCGGCTGGGCGTCCTGCGCGGGAGCAATTACCGTGCCAAGTGTTGCGATCGGCGCCGCAAGCAGGCACGCCACGACTACGTTGGTCCACGAGTTATTTCGCATGATCGTCTCCTGTAGAAGGTGAACCGCGAGATCATCGTTCGCCTGACGATGAACTCATTCGCTCCGAGAGGAACCGGGAAGGTGCAACCTCGCCGCTGTTTCGCCTGAAAGATTGCTATCAAGACGTTGCCCGGTCAAATGACGTTCCACCGAAGAATGCATGAAGGAGCAAGCCTCAATTGTTTGTTGACATTAGGACTCAGGCTGAAGGACTATCGGCTGAAATGCGAGCCGCCCGCCCGCAAGGGGCCGCGCAATCCGCGCGAGGATCCACGAGTGACAAATCTGAATAACGTCAGCGCCCGAATTCGATTCGGTCAATTTGAGGCGGATCTTCCCCAGGGAAAGTTACTCAAACGGGGCATAGTCGTTCACCTGGAGAATCGACCGTTTCAGGTGCTCGCCGCTCTTCTGCAAAGTCCCGGAAATCTGGTGACCCGCGAGGAACTGAAATCGCGATTGTGGCCCTCCGGGACTTATGTAGATTTCGATGAAGGATTGAATACAGCGGTCAGGAAGTTGCGGGCCGCTTTGGGGGACTCGCCTGAGTCGCCGGTCTTTGTCGAGACAGTACCTCGACGAGGTTATGTTTTTGTGGCGCCGGTTGAGTACGCGCCCACGACTCCCGCTGTGGCTTCTCATGTACAACATGAGAACAACAGCGGTCGGGCAATCCCAGATGTTCTGGTGCCGATAGAGTTACTCTCCGCTCCGCTTCCCCACAAAACGCGCGGAAAGCTCATCGCAACAGCTCTCGCCGCTTGCGTCATCGCCTTCGCGAGTGTCGGCGTGTTGTGGCAAATTCGGCATCGCATTTCCGCGAGAACGGAACCAGATTTTACGCGCATGAGTTTTGGGCGCGGCCTGATCAAGTCGGCTCGTTTCACGCCGGATGGCCAGAGTGTTGTCTATGGCGCAGCGTGGGATGGAAAGCCGTTTCGTCTCTTCCTGGCGAGGAGCGGAAACCCCGACGTTCTCGCCTTGAACGTCGAGGCGGAAGTGCTTTCCATTTCCCGCTCTGGCGAGTTGGCTGTTCTGCTCCATCGTCGCTTCGGTTTCGGGGTATCGAGCCGCGGCACACTGGGTCTGATGTCGACGACCGGGGAGTCGCCACGCGAAGTGCTCGAAGATGTCGGTGAGGCGGACTGGTCTCCTGACGGTTCCAATCTGGCGGTGATCCACTGGACAAAGGGGAAATGCCGATTGGAGTACCCGATCGGAAACGTGATCTATGAAACCGCCAATGGGGTATGGATGAGCAATGTTCGGGTTGCGCCCACCGGAGATCGCATTGGATTCCTGGAACACCCGCTTAAGAACGACGATAGTGGCCGCGTAGTGAGCCTTACGCTATCGGGCCGACGGACAGTTTTGTCGAAAGACTTCTTCAGCATTGTTGGCCTTGCCTGGGCACCGGCTGGGGACCGCCTTCTTTTTGGCGCAAGCGAGGCCGGAATCGGAGGCGGACGCGCGCTTTTCAGGGTGGGACTGGACGGGAAGCCGCAGTTGCGGCGCAGGGAGACTGGCCACCTGACCATCCAGGACATCGCGAAGGACGGCAGCCTGCTTATGACGCGAGATGTCGAGGGTGACGAGATATTCGGGCACTTTTCCCCAACGAGAAAGATCGCTCGCTGGGATGGCTGAGCGGCTGCCTTCCGACATCGCTGAGTGAAGACGGAACGTATTTATTGCTTTCCGTTCAGGGCGAGATGACCGGCGTTGGATATCAGGTTTTTTTGAGGTCTACGGCGCAAAACGGTCCCCCAGTGCTTCTCGGGGCTGGAATGCCGGCGGCTCTCTCGCCGAATTCGAAATCCGCGGTAGTTCTTTACCCGTGGGGAATTCAGCCATCGGCCGCCTCTCAACTGAGGTGGGTGCCTGTCGGCCCAGGAATTCCCCAGGACATTACCAGCGACTCACTAACTCACATTTGGGCGGACTGGTTTCCAGACGGAAAGAAGCTGGTCTTTATCGGAGCTGAACCAGGACATGCAAACCGCTCGTGGAGGCAAGATCTGGACGGGGGGAAGCCGGCTCCGATCACCCCGGAAGGAATCACGGGCGTTCGAATCTCACCGGATGGCAGAACCCTCGCTGCCGTCGATACGGCACACCAGATCTGGCTGTATCCAACCGACGGAAGCCGACCGAGAACTCTGACCAGTATTGACGCGGTGGAGGAGATCGACCGATGGAGTGATGACGGTGAGTATCTCTTCCTGACAAAGTATGGGTTGCCCGCAGAGGTCTATCGGCTCGACACACGAACCGGGGAGAAAAGTCTCCTCTACCGGCCCGCTCCTGCGGACCCCACCGGAGTTACGTCCGTCGGACCTGTTCTAGTGACAAGGGATGGCAAATCCTACGTATATGGCTACACCCGAGTGCTGTCGACCCTCTACGTGGTCCGGGGGTTATGAGTCCATTTTCTATGAGCCGGGCCGTAGAAGTGGGCTGTGGGTCAAGCACCGCATCAACGCCAGTCAGGAGTTTGTGATAGGCGACTACGTTCCCAGCCATCTGGCCGTTGATTCCATCGTCATCGGCTTCTATCGAGATAAACCACTGTGCTATGCGGCGCGAGTACGTGCCGGCTTCGTACCGCTGACCAGGCGGCAAGTGTTCGAGCGGATCAAACTTCTGGAGACAGGAAAGTGCCCCTTCGTGAATCTACCGGAGAAGAAAGCTGGTCGATGGGGCCAGGAGCTGCACTTTGTAGGCATAGGGACGGCAGACATCGGGAGGACGCCATCCGCTATCGGTGCGATTTTTCGGATCGCGCAAACAACTGACCGCGCTCGCGATGCAGCCGTCAAAATTGACATTGCGCCGACTGGGCGAGGGCGTTCTCATCGGGCGTCAGGGTGCTGGTGTTCGGAATAGCCTGCGGGCCGGTGTCTCCGGAATTCGCGCCGCCGTCGGAGCCGACCTGCGCGTGGAGTGAGCTGGCGAGAAGCAGGGCAGGGAAGAGCAGCAGTATTCAAATTCGACATCATGGCCTTCTATTGATTTGGGAAGGTTTTCCCTTGCTTGGCACAGAGACTCTGATGAGTGCCTAGGAAGACATTCATGAAGAATGGAAAGCGGAGAATCGTTGAAGAGTGTGAGGTGGTCACTGAGCGTTCCCCTGGGCCTCGTCTCGCTGCGGTTTATGCAGCCCAAGGAACCAAGCCCTTGTTCGGCTACACACCTTGCAACGGAGGCAAGCGGCGTTGGCTACTGTGCCCTAGCTGCCATAAGAGAGTCGGAAAGCTATACCATCCGCTCGGTGAGGTGGTCTTTGCTTGTCGTCAATGTCACCAACTAACGTATCGAAGTGCTCAGTGTCACGATGCGAGATTGGATCGCCTGCTTAAAGTACCTGTGGAGGTCCTTCAGCAGACGATCGCCTCCCCCAAGCACCACATAGCTTTGCTGGGGATCAAGGCGACCTACATCCGGTTCGGATTGATTGATAAGTACTGATGCAAACGTGCCGACCGCCCCGTAAGGCGGTTGAGTTCAGAGCACTTCCGGCGGGATCCAATAGAGCTGAGAAGGTGATACCTGCGATTGCGGTTTTCAAATTCACTTTCATATCTCCTCCGCGACATAAGTGCCGACTATGACTCAACTTCAGGGTCATCTCCTGATGGCGTCTGGGGTGCCAAACCGACGAGCCAGCCTCCCCCGCCAACCAGTATCGCCATCTTCCGCCGTCAAGAATGCGGAGAGTGCGGAACGACCGCGGCGCGGGCAGTCGCAGGCGCAGCGACCGACGGCGCCACTGCATCATCATCCCAGCGTTTATGGTCGGAGCACTCGCCTTCGTGGTCATGCCTGGGTGGCCCTGATGCCGTACCGGGAACCGGCTGTAATAACCAGCGTCCTGGCGTCATCGTGGGAGGTTCTTATACCAGCTTCACTCCGAACGCCAGCACTGGCGTGCCTACCGTTGATCCATTCCTCTGGGACAACGGCAACATGACCGATCTGGGCAATCTTGGTGGCACCATGAGCGGCGGCCAATGCGCAAATAACCGCGGCGAGGTCATAGGAAATTCGAACCTGCCGGGTGATCAAAACTCCCATGCCTATCGCTGGCGTAACGGAAGGATGAAGGATCTTGGCACCCTCGGCGGCCCCGACTCCGAGGCTGTCCCGATCAACGATGCAGGAGAGATTGCAGGTTCAGCGGACCTTCCCACGCCGGATATCCATGATGCTGTCATCTGGAGACACGGGCGCATTCACGATCTGGGAACCTTGCCGGGCGATGCATGCAGTCGCGGCAGAGCCATCAACTCCTGGGGCCAGGTAGTGGGCGGAAGTTCGGACTGCGCCAATTTCCTGCACGCCTTCGTGTGGGAAGAGGGCGGGCCGATGCGCGATTTGAACAAGCTCATCGCTCCAGGCTCCGGCTTGCAAATAACCAATGCCTTCAATATCAATGACCGTGGAGAGATTCTTGCGAAGTCGTTTCCGATAGGCACGACGCCGAATGATGACCCAGATCTGGGCCACCTTGTTCTGCTGATTCCGTGCGATAGGAGAGAAGTGCAGGCTGCGGATTCGCTGGTGCACCTCCGAAAGAATCCGCACCTCGCGCTCGGTAGCAACTTGCAGCAGATGTAGTTCGAAATTTCCGGCGTCATTGTTTACGTATGCGATGTAGCGGCCATCGGGAGTCGCGGCGGCTCGGGCCGCCTTTCCGCTTTCAGTAAGAGCCCGTAACTTCGACGAAGCCGGGCTTGCTCTCGAGCCGGTGGTCGAGGAGGACCGGTGCAGATAAAGGCCGATTGATACCGCAGCAAGAATCAGGGCCGGAGCAACCATCCATTTTGCCCAGCGGAGAGCTTGCGAATCGCGAACTAGAGCGGCAGGTTGAGTGGCGCTGGGCACATCTGTCAAAGCCTCTATGGCGAATGCCAAATTGGCGGCCGAATGGAAACGCTGCTCCGGGTTTTTCTGAAGGCAACGGCTGATGACCAGCTGTAGACCGGGAAGGTGATTCGCGGCCAGTTGGGAAATGGGAGGGTCCTGGTTAAGGATGGCGCTCATGGTGTCGGCGGAGGTCGTTCCGACTGCCACAATTTCAAAAGATGTTGTCTCCCATTTGTCACAATAGTGACGATTCACGATCGGCTGAACCAGACGGGAAGCCCTCCTTGGCCTCAACGCGTCAGCTCCGGGGACTGCACATACGTCGAATTTCAGCGCGTTGAGAGCCGCGAACCGGCGGTTGCACATCGGCATCCACGAGTGGCCAAATCAGGATTGCTTCCGGAGCTGTTCCAGGCTGTGCAACGGTTGAGAGCCGCTGGCGCCGGCGGGGGACTGTCTCTGTCACTAATTGTTACAATCCTCGCGGAGAGAGTTGCCGGAGTTCTGTTCCCACGTAATATTCAGCGTCACATGACCATCCGTCACAGTGCAGCGCTGGATCCGCTGCCCTTTAGGGACACCACTCAATGCGCTCGCTTGTGCAAAAAAGTGCGCATTTTTGCGCCTACGGGCATGGGGCGCTCTGTCGACGCAAGTCTAATTCCATGTTGATGCAGTAATATCTGCGCCGGGTTAATCGGCTTCAGCTTTGGCCTCTGGCATGCAATCTCCGACTCCCGGCACGGATAATTGCGCTTCTCCCCGCGAGCGCAGGCCCGGCAAATGGGTCCTGAAGTTTGCAGCACTTCGCGGAGGAACCGTGATGAGCGGGAGCAGACTGAGCCGGTTTCAGGGGTACCGCAGAAGTCTTCAAGAGGCGTGGTCTCCACTCAAAATGAGCGCTCGAACCCTCCTGAGGGGCGGGATTGTTCTTCTTTGTCTGCTCTTTTGTCTTGGCGGAGAATCAGCGTTCGCTCAGATTGCTGCCGACGTCGCTGTTGCCAAGGACGGTTCTTCGTCAAGTACAACCATCGCGACTCCATCGTTTAATACTGCGGCGGCGAACGAGCTCTTGCTGGCTCTCGTTTCCACGGATTACAAGAGCGGCACGAATACCACGGTCAAGAGCATCGCGGGAGGCAACCTCACCTGGATCCTGGTGAAACGCACGAACGCGCAGAGCGGTACCGCTGAGATATGGAGGGCTTTCGCTGCCGCGCCGCTGGCTGGCGTCACGGTCACGGCGACGTTGTCGCAATCCGTTGCGTCCTCGATTACAGTGATGAGCTTCTCCGGTGTCAGCACGAGCGGGACAAACGGCTCTGGCGCGATCGGGGCCATCGGTGGCGCGAGCGCCTCCTCCGGTGCACCTTCGGCAAGCCTGGTTACGACAGGGATAGGCTCCTGGGTGCTGGGCGTCGGCAATGACTTCGACAACGCGACCGCACGGACCCTTGGCGCAGGCCAAACACTGGTACACCAGTACCTCACGACCGCGGGTGACACATACTGGGTGCAGCGGCTCTCCACACCGGTCGCGACCGTGGGTGCAACGGTCACGATCGCGGACACCGCGCCGACAAAGGACCGGTACAACCTCAGCATCGTCGAGGTGCTGGCGACCTCGGGTGTTGCGCCCACCTGGACTCTTTCTGGCAGCATCACGCCGGCGAGTTCAGGAGCTGGAGCGACGGTGGCGCTCACCGGGGCTTCTTCGGCCACGACTACGGCTGACAGCAATGGGAACTATAGCTTCACGGGTCTTGCGAACGGGTCGTACACCGTAACGCCATCGAAGAACGGCGTAACCTTCAGTCCGTCAAACCAGCCTGTCACCATCAACGGAGCGAATCAGAGCGCGATCAACTTCACAGCGCGGGCGGTGACCTATGCGATCTCCGGCAGCATTACGCCGGCGAGCTTGGGAGCTGGCGCTATGGTTACGCTTGGTGGCGCATCGTCAGCAACGACCACGGCTGACGGCAATGGGAACTATAGCTTCACCGGTCTTGCGAACGGTTCTTACGTTGTGGCTCCCAACAAAGCTGGTTACAATTTCACACCATCGAGTCAGAGCGTGGTGGTAAGCGGCGGCAGTCAGGCGAATATCAACTTCACTGCGCAATCGACAAATGCGACCTACACGATCTCAGGAAATATCAGCCCGTCGGCTGGTGGGAGTGGCGCAACTGTGTCTCTCTCTGGTGTGGCAACAGGCACCAGCTCCGCCGATGCGAACGGCAACTTCAGCTTCACGCAACTGAAGAACGGCACTTACATCGTGACGCCGGCAAAGAACGGCTTCATCTTTACTCCCCCGTCTCAGACAGTGAGCGTGAGTGGAGCGGACCTCGACAGTGTGGACTTCACCGCCTCGGCGCAAAGCAGCAGCATCACGATGGACGCTAAGGTCTTCGCAGACGGAACGAGTGTCAGCTCGACCATTGGAACCCCTCCCTTCAACACAGCAGCGAATAATGAACTGCTGCTTGCGTTTCTCGCGACCGATTACCTGAGCGGTGCGAATACGACAGTGAAGAGCGTTTCAGGCGGAGGACTGACGTGGTCCCTGGTGACGCGCGCAAATGGCCAGAGCGGCAGCTCCGAGATCTGGCGCGCGTTCGCCGCGATACCTTTACAGAATGTTTCGGTTAGCGCAGCTCTTTCTCAAAGCGTGGTCTCGTCGATTACGGTTGTCAGCCTTGCCGGGGTGGACACGAACGGCACGAACGGTTCAGGGGCGATCGGCGCGGTGAGCAGCAAGAGCGCCGCGTCCGGCGCGCCGACGGCTTCTCTGGTGACAACCGGCATCAACTCCTGGGTACTCGGCGTGGGGAACGATTACGACAATGCCGTGACACGTAGCGTACCTACAGGCCAGACATTGTTGCATCAGGACCTCACCTCCAGCGGCGACACCTACTGGGTGCAGATGCAGGCCAGTGCTATATCGGCTTCAGGAACGACTGTGACGATCAACGATACGGCCCCAACGAAGGACCGCTACAATCTGGCGATTGTCGAGGTCCTGGCTGGTTCCGGTGGCACGAACACTGTGCCGCCGACTGTATCCATGACGGCGCCGGCTCCGGGCGCGACGGTAGCAGGCCAGACGACGCTGGCTGCCAATGCTTCCGATCCAGTGGCCGTTGCGGGCGTGCAGTTCCTGTTGGACGGATCTCCGCTGGGCGCGGAGGTGACGAGCGCGCCCTATACGCTTGTCTGGAACACAACTACCGTCAGTGACGGCTCTCATACGCTAGCGGCGCGAGCTCGTGACAGCGCGGGTCTTTCTACTGTATCGACGGCAATTTCGGTGACCGTCCAAAATTCTTCCAACCTGTCTGTCGTAGGTCAGTGGTCCTCGGTCTACAGCCTTCCTGCGGTCGCAGTAAACCTGGTGCTCCTCCAGAACAACAAGGTGCTCTTTTATCAGGACGGGTCGAGCGCAACAGTCTGGGACTATGTGAAGAATTCGTTCAGCAATATACCCATCTCGGTCAATTTGTTCTGCTCCGGGCATGCGCTGCTGTCGGACGGACGTGTGATGGTGGTGGGTGGCTACGGGAGCTCCAACCCAATCGGACTGGCTAATGCCGAAATCTTCGATCCGGCCGCGGAGACGTGGACGGCTGTGCCGAATATGCAATACAGGCGCTGGTATCCGACTGCGACCACGCTGTCCGACGGACGCATTCTGGTCACGGCCGGATGGCAGACCACCGCACATACCAATGCCGGTATTTCGGAGATCTATGATCCTGCGACGAACAACTGGACTTCACTTACAAATGCGAACAACCCGTTTGAGACTTATCCGTTCCTCTACTTGCTTCCTGATGGCAGGGTGATCCACATCGGCGGCTCAGAATACGCGACCGATACGGACGTGCTGGATCTGAATACCGTCAGCTGGTCAGTCGTGGATTCCAATATTGTCGATGGCGGTAGCGCGACGATGTATCTGCCTAGCAAATTCATGAAGGCCGGAAGTGCGACTGATAGTCAGGGCATTGGGCCATCTTCGAACACAACCTTCGTTCTGGATATGACGCAGCCCTCGCCTGCCTGGAAGCAAACTGCGTCGATGGCGTATCCGCGCAGCTTCCTGAATCTCACCATGCTGCCGGATGGAAATGTCCTCGCCACCGGCGGCGAAACGGATCGCAATGGCGGGACGATCGCCAACGCGGTTTATGCAGCCGAGATGTGGTCGCCTACCACGCAAACGTGGTCAACCATGGCTTCGATGCACATGCCCCGCGAATATCACGGTACGGCGCTGCTGCTTCCAGACGGACGCGTGCTTGTCTCCGGCATGGGTGCAGATTTTGGGAATGTACCCGACCAAAAGAGCGCAGAATTCTACTCGCCGCCGTATCTCTTCAAGGGCGCACGACCCACAATCACGCAGGCGCCGGCAGAGATTCAGCACAACGCGACTTTCTTCGTCGGAACGACGGATGCGACCAGCATCGCGAAGGTAGCGCTGATTCGCACCGGTGCCGTCACTCATTTCTTTGACGAGAACGAACGCTATCTACCCCTGACCTTCACGCAGACCACTGGCGGTCTAAACGTCACGGCGCCGGTCGATGCCAACCTCGCACCCCCGGGCGTCTATATGCTCTTCATTGTTAACTCGAACGGTGTGCCTTCCGTAGCGCCGTTTGTGCAGGTCCAATAGGTGAACCACTTGAGCACGTCCCGGCGGCTGGCGGGAGCGTTGAATCTGCTGCTGTTGTGCGCGCATATTCCGCTCAGGTCAGAAGAGATTGGAATCGGATCGCACGTTCCCGCCTTTGACCTGCAGAACCTGCGAGGGAAGAGTCAGGTGATCCGGCCGGGAGGCGGCAGTGTGACTGCGGTGCTTTTCTTCTCCACCCGGTGTCCGCTTTCGCGTGCGTTTAACTATCGTCGCAACGTGCTCTACCACGACTTTCAGAGCCGCGTTCGATTTCTACTGGTGGATCCGAACGCCAACGAGTCCCTTGCCGAGGTGCGGGCTTACGTTAAGCAAATCGGCTTCGACCTTCCTGTCTACCGCGATCCAGAAGGTACGGTCGCGGCCCTTCTTGCCATCCGCGCAACCACGGACACACTCGTTGTCGATCAACAAGGGTCTGTGCGCTATCGCGGGAATGTGGAGAATGCGCCAAACCCTGAACGCGCGACACAGCACGGACTGCGCACGGCGCTCGACGCGGTGCTCAGCGGTCAGCCAGTGAAAGATACTGAGACTCGGCCGATTGGATGCGCGGTACGTCGTTTGCGACCCGTCGAACTGAATCCATCGGGTCCTTAGCTAAGAGTAGGGGCTGACGCACCGAAGTCCGTTGCCGAGGGCAGCAGAGTGCAGCTGAACGTGGCTTGAACGCACGAGGATCGCCGTCTGATAACCGACGTGATGATGCCAGATATGAAAGGCGTCGATCTTGCCATTCACTTTCAGAACCTCTATCCAGAATGCAAGGTTCTTTTATTCTCCGCCTCCGTTGCGGCAGGGGACTTGCTGGCAAGTGCACATCTGCGTGGATACGACTTTGAACTGTTGGCTAAGCCGCTCCAGCCCGTGACACTGCTTGAGAGATTGCAGGCACTTTAGGTAGGTGTGGTCGCTATGTACGACGCGGAGACGATCCTGTCCGCTGCGGGGCGATAATCGATGTGCAGCAAGTTGCGCCGGTCGGGCAGCAAGTGCATATGCACCGAGCCTTGGCCCCAGCGGCGTAGGCTGTCCTCGAACGACATCAGACATCATCTGTTCATCGGTTACGCCAAGGTAGCGCATCATCTTCCGCAGCGTCTCCACGCTCTCGACCGCCTGCCAATGACTCAGCACCGTCTTGCAGTCCAGATGGAGCGCATGAACCTGCATCGCGTGGTCCCTATGCGTGTCCGGGCCGAAGTTGAGGATGATCTCGTGCTCTCGGTTCTGGTCGAGCATAGCGGGCAGGCTACCGCAGGTGACTGTGGATCGGCTCCCCTGGGGAGTAGATTGTTCCAATGCGCTGGGACTGGCCAACCCCATTGAAGGTCTATGCTCTCTACGCCGTTGCTGTCATCGCAACCTTCGCGTTTGGTGTCGCACACCCACACACCGACGGTTGGTCTTACATTTTCACGGTGTTATTGACGCTGCCGTGGTGCATGATGCCACTCCCTGATCAGTTCATGTCGTTTAATGATCTACCGATATTTCTGTTGGGTATAGTTCTTAATATCGGTGTCGTCGAAGTCATTCGACAATTGCTTCGGCTCCGCAGGGCGTGAACACCGGGCAGAACACGATATTCATTGTCTTTTATGGAGATGGAGGGACTATGTGGCGGAGAGAGGGATTCGAACCCTCGATAGAGCTTCCGAACCATCCTCGGCCCTTAAGTGAAACTCAGAGCATTGAAACCTCGACTGCCTCACTTACTTAGCGCGCGCCCACTTCCTGATTTCCCTACGATCACGTGCCAATAGCCGCTTGATCCAGGTGGCTATTTTGGGGGCGCCCATGGCCCTTTGCGGCCCCTCCGCCGATGGCCACCTGAGAAGCAAATTTGCTGGCGATCTAGTTCGTTAACCATCCCTTCGGTGCTACCTATGAGGCCGGGTGCATCAGTACTTATCAATCAATCCGAACCGAATGTAGGTCGCCTTGATCCCCAGCAAAGCTATGTGGTTCTTGGGGGAGGCGATTGTCTGCCGAAGGATCTCCACAGGAGCTTTAAGCAGACGATCCAATCTCGCATCGTGACACTGTGCACTTCGATACGTTAGTTGATGGCATTGACGACACGCAAAGACCACCTCACCGAGCGGACGGTATAGCTTTCCGACTCTCTTCAAGCATCCAGGGCACAGTAGCCAACGCCGCTTGCCGCCGTTGCAAGCCGTGTAGGCGAACAAGGGAGCGGTTCCTTGAGCTGCATAAACCGCGGCGAGACGAAAGCCGGGAGAACGCTCAGTAACCACCTCACACTCTTCAACGATTCTGCGCCTTCCATACTTCATGGATGTCTTCCTTAAGTCACTGACCAGCGTCTCATTGCCATGGAAGCCCTCCTAAATCAATAGAAGCCTTGATGCCGAGGGGCACGGGCGTTCACGGCCAGAGAGCCTGGCCCCCAATATGGGGTGCCAAGGGGGCGCAAGAGCGACATGAGCATGAGTGCGAACGGAACATCGCTCCGACAATCCAAAAACCTGGTGCGAACACCGGCAGATTGTGCAATCCTTTGCTTAGGGAGTCGTGTTTGTGGTCAACTCTAGACCCCTCTGCTTTGCTGCCCGTCGGGAAGCGGAAATCGGCTTCGCTAACACTCAAATAGTGCAGGGATTTGGAGGCGTATGAACCATTCCCCTTACACTTCCTCCCTCAAGAAGCATCGATCGATTGTCTCTCTCGGAATCGTGAGCGTCTTGCTCGCCAGCTGTCAATCGAGGAGTGTGCCTCCCCAGCCAACCGTCCAAATTACGCAAGTCCCCGACGCCAATCCTGGAGGTCCGGTACAAATGGATTTTATTGAAGGACGGGCGAGCGGTGCAAAAACCGGTCAACAGATCGTACTTTACGCACGCAGCGGCATTTGGTGGATTCAACCTTTTGCGAATCAGCCTTTCACGAAAATTCAACCCGATTCGACGTGGAGGAACTCGACCCATCTCGGCACCGATTACGCAGCGATCCTAGTTGAGTTCGGCTTTCACCCTGCAACGAAGGTTACGACTCTGCCTGCAGTAGGCAACGGCGTAGTCGCAATTGCTACTTCGACGGGCAAGTCTGTTACACCTATCGTTTCCAAGATCATCCACTTTAGTGGATATGACTGGAGAGTGCGTAACGCGGCGAGCGACAGAGGAGGGCAACCCAACTCCTATGATCCCTCGAATGTGTGGACCGATAAGAACGGATATCTGCACCTTCGAATGGAGGAGCATGACGGCGTATGGACATGTGCGGAGGTGAGCTTGACCCGCAGTCTGGGTTATGGTTCGTACATCTTCGTCGTTCAAGATATCGGTCATTTTGGGCCGTCAGCTGCTCTGGGCTTGTATACAAATGATGACTTTCGAACTGATGAGATTCCTAGTGAACTTGACATCGAATTGAGCCGCTGGGGTATTGCAGACAATAAGAATGCGCAGTATGTTGTCCAGCCTTTTTATGTCCCTGAAAATGTCTTTCGATTCATGGCCCCTGCTGGAGTGCTGACCCATATGTTACGTTGGGAGCCCGAGCGCGTTTCCTTTAAAACTGTCCGCGGATCGATGATTGGCCCTGGGGCGGCAACCATCAGTGAACACATCTTTACCTCAGGGGTTCCGACTCCCGCCAAAGAAACGGCTCACATGGGTTTGTACAGTTATCGACAATCCAAGAGCTCATCTCAACAACCGGTCGAGGTTGTGATTGAGAAATTCGAATTCCTACCGTGAAAACATGATGCAGGGGCATCGACTACGTAAGGGACTCATAAATGGAATCGCGCTCTTATGTCTTGTGAATGCTGCTTTTGGATTAGACCCTTCCCGGAGAATCTCACGTTACGTACATGACAAGTGGGGAGAGGACAAAGGATTCATTGGAGGAAGGATTTACGCCATTCGCCAATCGGCCGATGGTTATTTGTGGATTGGAACCGAAAGAGGTCTTGTCCGATTCGACGGGTCCAATTTCATTCTGATTCAGCGACCTCTTCCCAACTCGCCTCCGATTAGTCCCGTGCGCGGCCTCGTTACCGACGCCAGCGGGAACCTCTGGATTCGTCTCGAAGGTCCGCGCATGCTTCTTTATCACGACGGGAAGTTCGAGGATCCATATGCCCGGTTTGATCTTCAGGACATCATCTTTACAGCGACCGTTTCCGACGACGAGGGTCGCGTCATTCTCTCCGGGCTCGGGGACCGGACATTCCGATACGAGGATGGACGCCTGGAGACAATAGTCAGCGCAGAGCAAAATCCCGGTGATGTCATCTCACTAGCTGCGACGCGAGACCAGAGTATTTGGCTCGGTACACAAGATAGTGGTCTCTTTCGCCTGCACCAGGGGCACATTTCCAAAGTTGCCCAAGAGCTTAAGGATGCGAAGATCAACGCCCTTCTGCCCGCAGACACTGGCGGCTTGTGGATTGGAACCGACAACGGAATTCATTTGTGGGAGGGCGGCGTACTGGCCGCCCTCAACCTGCCTTCCTCGCTTAGGCAACTCCAAATTCTGGCGATGGCCAGAGACCACGACGCAAACGTCTGGATTGGAACGAACCATGGCATCGTGCGCATCACTCCATCCGGCGCTGTTTCGCTCGACCAACTCAACCCAAAACCTGGGTTCGAAGTAACAGCAATCTATGAAGACTTCGACGGAGATATTTGGTTCGGCGGATCGCGAGGAGTCGAGCGACTGCGAAATGGAATGCTTACAACGTATTCGACTTCTGACGGTCTTCCGTCAAGCGGCATTGGCTCACTCTACGCCGACTCCACCGGTCGGATCTGGTTTGCGGGACTCTCCGGTGGTCTCTACTGGATGAAGGAAGGGCAAGTTGGCCATATAACTGTCGATGGACTGGAACACGACGTTGTGTATTCCATCAGCGGTGGTGACGGTGAGGTCTGCGTCGGCCGGCAACATGGCGGTCTCACAGTGCTGACCGGAAAGGGCTATTCCTTTACTGCCCGCACCTATACACAGGCGGATGGCCTTGCGCAGAACAGCGTCTACTCCGTGTACCGTGATCGCGATGGGACGATCTGGGCTGGGACTGTGAGCGCTGGCGTAAGTAGATTGAATGGCGGGAAATTTATCAATTATTCGGACTCCAGTGGAATCCCATCAAATGCTGTTAATTCCATAGTCGAGGGTTTCGATGGGACAACATGGTTGGCGACCCCAAGCGGATTGGCTTCGTTCGCGAATAGACATTGGACGAATCACACGGCTAATGATGGCCTACCATCGTCAAACGTAAGAATAATCTTTGAAGACACCAAGCATGTGCTCTGGATCGCAACTTCCGGCGGCCTGGCGTACATATCCTCCGGAAAGATCAAAGTTCCAGTGAGGCTGCCAGAGGCATTACGGGAGCAAATCTTCGGAGTTGCGGAAGACGGGATCGGTTCGCTCTGGTTCGCCACCTCAGATCACGTACTTCGGGTGAACCAGGATCGGCTTCTGAGCGGTTCGCTCTCTGACACAGATGTTCAAAGCTATGGAGTCGCCGACGGCCTCCAGGGGGTGCAAGGCGCGGGTCGCGACCGCATCGTAGTTGCAGATCGTCAAGGGCGCATCTGGATCTCACGTAAATCGGGCTTGTCGCTGGCCGATCCGATCGTCGCCACCAAAAATTCGGTTCCAGTCACGGTGCGAATCGAATCTATGTTCGCTGGCGGAAGTCAGGTTAATGCACAGAACCCCATCAAGAGTCCCTCTGGAATTCAGAGCATTACCTTGAATTACGGGAGTACGAACTTGGCGGCGCCGGAACGCATCCGCTTTCGCTATAAGCTCGATGGCTCCGATCAAGGTTGGAGCGACACCGTTGCGTCAAGGCAGGTTGTCTATAAAAACCTGGGCCCTGGCACATATATGTTCCGCATTGTTGCCTCCAACAGTGTCGGTCTTTGGAATGGCCCGGAGACTTCTGTCCCTTTCGTCATCGAACCCGCGTTCTGGCAAACGTGGTGGTTTCGAGTGGCTTGTCTTGCATGGTGTTGCCTGGCGATCCTCGCCATTTATCGCTTGCGCATTCATCAATTGACGAAACGATTGAATGTTGGTTTCCAGGAGCGGCTCGCCGAGCGTACTCGGATTGCGCAGGAATTGCATGACACGCTGCTGCAAGGTGTTCTGAGTGCCTCTCTACAGCTCGATGTAGCTGAAGAGCAACTCCCAGAGGATTCTCCCACCAAACCTCTCTTGAAACGGGTTTTGCAATTGATGACTACAGTCATTGAAGAAGGTAGAAATGCGCTCCGTGGGCTGCGCACAACGGAACCGGCCAACCAAAGTCTTGAGACTGCCTTCTCGCGACTGCGACAGGAATTTCCCCTCGACGGCAAAACTGACTACCGCGTTATCGTTGACAGTATTACGCGTCCAATGCGGCCGCTGATCCGCGATGAAGTCTACTGCATTGGCCGCGAGGCCCTATTGAATGCATTTATGCATGCACGCGCCAACCGTATCGAAGTCGAAGTAGAATATGCGAGCAAACATCTTAGAGTATCGGTGCGCGACGATGGCCGTGGAATCGATCCTCAAGTGCTGCATTCAGGTCTTGAGGGGCACTGGGGACTCGTCGGCATCCGAGAGCGCTCCAAAAGAATTGGCGCTAATCTAAGACTTCGGAGCCGTATTGGGGCAGGAACTGAAGTGGACCTGACCGTTCCTGGCTCGATCGCATTCGAAAAAGGTTCGAATGGCCCTGTATCGCAGTGGTTCCGTTGGCTCAGCCGAGAGAGGCTCGAGACACCGAAGAATGACAAAGGGAAGCGAGTACATAAATGAGCACTGCTCCCAGGATTCGAGTCTTCTGCGTTGACGACCATCCTCTCATGAGGGAAGGTATTGCAGCCGTGATCAGAAATGAACCCGACATGCAATTGGTTGCAGAGGCATCAACTGGACACGAAGCCATTCAGGCATTTCGTGAGCATCGGCCCGACGTGACACTCATGGATGTCCGGATGCCGGATATGGGGGGCATCGATGCAATGATCGCCATTCGCACAGAGTTCGCAGATGCCCGTGTGATCATGCTTACGACGTTTGAAGGAGACGCCGAGATTCAGCTCGCGCTGGAGGCGGGGGCGCAGGGCTACATGCTCAAAAGCATGCCCCGAAAACAGCTCGTAGATATGATCCGCAAGGTGCATGCCGGGAAGAAACACATCCCTCCCGAGGTCGCAGTTCAGCTCACGGAGCATCTTGGGGAGGAACCGTTAAGCACGCGAGAGGTTGAGGTCCTTCAGAAGGTCGCCGGAGGAAATCGAAACAGCGACATCGCAGCGCTCCTTTTCATCTCTGAGGAAACAGTAAAGGGACATATTAAGCACATTATGGAAAAACTCGGTGCAAGCGATCGCACCGAGGCCGTCACTATCGGAATCAGACGCGGGATCATACATCTTTAGTTTTACCCACACTCTCGAGTTTCCGAAGAATCTGCAAGTGGTACACAAAAAGCACTCGATCTGGGGGTCTAATCCGCGGCGAAGGAAGCTAGCCTCTTTCTGGGACGTCTTTGTGCCCCGAGGAGGCATCGGCTGCAAAGGCTCTTTTCCAGCTTCCCGGAGGGATGGCCAGGTACCGGCCTGATCTTCTTGCGACTTGCTATTGCACTCAACACAATGAGTAGCGGCGTCGGCGCGCTGGTTGGATCCAGGAGTCATGCTATGAGCAGTTGGGCAGTTGGATGGCTCGCAATCGCTGTTGGAGCGGCGATCTTCGTCGGCTTTCTTACACCTGCTGCAAGCGCCGCTGCAACAGTTGGTTATCTCATAATGGGCATTTCGCCGTTTTTGATGACCCAAGCGAACCACCACATCAGTACGTTAGGTGCCTTCACTCTGGCTGCGACATCCGCCGCGCTTGTTTTGCTTGGCCCGGGAGCCTTTTCACTTGATGCGCGTCTCTTCGGTCGTCGCGAAATCATAATTCCTGAGGGCCGGCGTTCACTTCGTCGATGATCCCCAGGAACGATCCGCACTTCATTGAGAATGAACGCAACGATTGTGCACACGCTTGGGCATCAAATCCTCCCAACTATAGTGGTATCCGATGCGCACCATTTACTGGCGTCGAAAATCCCTTCCTTCGCGGGATGCAATCGTCCGATTGTTCCTTCATAGTCACTACAACAGAGAGTTACGAATCACTAATTCTCAGAATCGGTTGAAGCTTCAATTGGAGGCTCGGTCTTCGCGATGTTCCACTTGGACTATCTATCTTGTTTTCTCACCGTCCTAGCGACACTACTGCTTGCACGAAAATCTTGGATCGGACTCCTTATCGCAATTGCCAACAGCTTGATCGTCTGTGCAATTGAATTGCGAACGTCACAGCTTGGCTTTATTCCGGCAAACCTATTTTGCATCTGCGCATACGCGTTCAGCATGCGGTCGTGGCTCAGGGAGCAAACACGCACAAATCGAGATCAGGCGCCGCGACAGGATAGTGGTTCGGCCTGGGACGGCCCTCGGATGAGCCCTCCTACGCAGCACCGTACCGCAGCCGGAACAGCCACGGCCGGCGGTCCACGGCACCGATCAAACAGCGATCGATCTCGCACGAGAGAAAGGAAGCCTCGGGAGCACAAGCGGAAGGCCAGCCGGTTCGCGGTAGAAACCATGTTGAAGGTTAAAAGTGTCAATTTGCCAACGCCCGTGGGCAACGGGTCGACGCTGTACCGCGCCTCCCGCTTGCCGTGAACCGCGCCTCTACAAAGTCATTGTGTTATTGCTTTATCGTTTGGCACATCCCTTGTTCTCATTACAAAACTAGAGACAGAGCGCATTTCGAAGGGAACTAACCCGCAGGGTCGACGAATGCTTAGGAGATGGAAAATGACTCGTCTGCAAAACAACCAAATACGGAGAGGCAACGCAAATCGATATGCGACGGTTGATGACTTTTGCCGAGTGTTCAGTGAGGAGCTTGATAGTCTTTACCAGCTGTCCTTCTTAACTATCGGAGATCACGATAAAGCCGAGAGGTGCGTTCTTGCCGGTCTTGAAGACTGCTGGCGGGCGAACCACGTATTCTGGGACTGGGCTTTGTCCTGGGCGAAGTGCACAATTATTCGCCATGCAGTTCGTGAATTACGGCCTCGTCCATATCGTGATAGCTCGTCTTGGGACGAGCTTGACCTCCGGTACAGTGAAAAACTCCCTAACTTTCGCGGCGGCCACTTCAATGCCGAGGCGGTGCTAGCACTGGAAGATTTCGAGCGATTTGTCTTCGTGATCTCTGTTCTGGAGCGATACTCCGATCACGAATGTGCGGTACTCCTTGGCTGCTCGCTTTTAGAGGTCCGGGAGGCCCGTACACAGGCTGGTATGCATATCGTCGGTCACAGCGCTTTCGCGAGCTGCCAACCATGCTAATGCTCTGTCACCTGGCTCGTGGGCCTCACACATCACGTTCGGACACCGGATGCCGCAGAATGCGGTGACAAACCGTCAGGACATCCTGAGCAGTTGATCGCTCAAGTCGAACGAACGGGCCAAAAGTAGCTAAAGGATTTCGAGACTGTCTATGGCACAGGTGATTGAGTTTTACATTCCCTCGCATTTCAGACCGCAAGTTACGTCACTTCCCCAGGAGCAGCGTGGAAAGGTCATTGCGTTCATGTCGCATCGGGAAGAGGAGGCTGAGATGGTTTTTGCTTCCGCGTGTGAAACGCTCAACTCGAGATATTTTTGTTGGCTCGATTCCTCGGCTGACGAATACACCCAAATTCAAGCCCCGACAGGGATCATCAACTTTCAGACTTCCGGATCGTGATACCTGCCGATTCAAGTTAAGGAGCCGAAATATGGGCTCGCAGCTGACCTTCTCAGGACACCCCCACAAGGACTTCGCGGTTGGCATCCTGACCCGACCAAATCCTGGACGACCATGGGCACGTCAGTGTGTGTCACGACAAAGCACGCGGCTACCATTCACCCGCCGATTGTTTAAGAAAGCGCGGCCACGCCGTCGATCACTGTTTGCAGCTCATGGGCCACGCTGGGTTGTAGGTCATGTAGACCCTGTCTACTTCCGGGGTCTTGTCGGTCATCTGCTTGCAGGAGCGCTTTTGTAGTTCGCGCCTCTTGCTGTTCAGCTCATCGAGTTAGTTGATGATATACCCAACTGTCGCCGCGGCACTTGCAGTAGGTGTAACAAAGCCGGCGACAATCGCCGCTCCATAAACGGGTGCTTCGTCGTTTTTGATGACTGAAGGGAATTACCATATCAGCACGTTAGGTGCCTTCAATCTGGCTGCGATATCCGCCGCGCTTGTTTTGCTTGGCCCGGGAGCCTTTTCACTTGATGCGCGTCTCTTCGGTCGTCGCGAAATCATCATTCCTGAGGGTCGGCGTTCACCTCGTCGATGATTCCCAGGAACATTCCGCACCTCATTGAGATTTGAACGCAACAGTTGTGCACACGCTTGGGCATGAAATCCTTCCAACAATAGTGGTATCCGATGCGCACCATTTACTGGCGTTGAAAATCCCTTCCTTCGCGGGATGCAATCGTCCGATTGTTCCTTCATAGTCACTACAACAGAGAGTTACGAATCACTAATTCTCTGAATCTGGTGAAGCGTCAATTGGAGGCTCGGTGTTCGCGATGGTCCATTTGGAGTGTCTTTTAGGTCCCGAGCTTCCAAACGGGGTCTTTATCTTGACGAAGACGCCTTTCGCCGGTGTCTTCACTACCGCTGATTAGCTTCGAGGCAGCGTGCCGCCGCGAGCACCAAGAACAGGGATCATAGGGGGAACGGTGAGAACACAGCTTAGGAATCTAGAGATTTCAGACCGCGGCAATATCCTCATGTTCGATAAAGGCGTTGGTCTGGATCTGCGAAACGAACCGCAACGGCGTGCACAAGGCCAACTGATAGAGGCAGAAAGGATGTCGGCAATCGGCAGGATGGCATGCTCGATATCCCACGATATGCGCCACTCGCTCACCACGATCTATGCAAACGCCGAGTTCCTCGAACGTCATGATAGATCTGCGAGTGCACGGGCTGAACTCCTGCTCGAAATTCAAGAAGCAGTGCTTGCGATGACGGAGCGCATTGATTCACTACTGGAATACGGAAATAGCGGACGGACAAAGTCGCTTGTCCGTGAGAGTGTTTCATTAGTTGTTAAGAAAGCTGTTGCGGCAGTGAAGTGTCATCCAGACGGGCGGAACGTGTCTATCACAGTCGGCAAGTTCCCGCCGGCGGAAGCAGACATCGATGCGACGAGTCTTGAAAGTGCCATATGTAACTTGCTGCTCAATGCCTGCCAAGCTGCGACACGCTCAACTCACGTGCCTGAGGTGAAGGTCCACCTCACGGAAGTCGATGAGCGGATCTACATCACAATCTTGGACAATGGTCTCGGTATACCTGCCTCTGTCCGGAAGACGTTGTTCGATCCGTTCGCCACCGCAGGAAAACCCAACGGAACAGGCCTGGGGCTCACCCTCGCTCGTCGAATAGCTGAAGAGCACGGTGGTAGTGTCTGCCTCGACGAATCGAATCCAGAGAGGACAGTATTCACGCTGAGCCTAACGAAGAACAGATTATTACCTTTAGGTATGTTGTGATCTTCGGTCGATAACAAAAGGTCACAATCGAGAACGTTCTGTAGGGCTAAGAATAGCGTTTCGCGTGGAGTATCTAGCGCGTTAAGAGGCTTTGGCCAAACACCTGACAATGTCCGGGCTGAACTTGATCCTTGCCCTGATATGGGAAGCGAGGGCGCACGGCCCACTAAGGTATTTGCATAACAGGGTTCATAGATCTCTAACCCTCTTCAGGAGAATGAAGTTGGCAAATAGGTATTGCTCATATCTTGGTCAGACACCACGGTGGCTGGCTCTAAGCGTTCTTACAATCTTTTCCGGACTGATATTCTCTCAGTCTGCTCTTGCTTCAAATATCACCATCGCGAGTCCGGTGAGCGGCACGACGGTGTCATCTCCCTTATGGGTGCGGGCTCACAACGTCGGATGCGACGGCCTGGCGCCGAGCGCCTTTAGCTATTCGATCGACAACAGCGGTACTTTGACACGGGGAGTCACGGATTTCGACGTCGATATCACCAATGTAGGCCTGGGTTCCGGAACGCATTCGATTCATTTCATATCATGGACCAGCAACGGCATATGTCCGGTTGCCACTACTACGTTCACTGTAGCGGGTGGGTCCAACAGCTCCGGAGGGGCCTCGTCGTTCGGAGGGACCACGGCGTCTGTAGGTGCATCGATTCCGGCCTGGATCGCTCGCTCTTCCACAACCGCCAGCGCGATTGGCTCTGCAGACCTTGATGGTGAGCAATGGGCGTCTGAGCGGGACTCGGCGACGCCGGGAAGCGCGCGCGGATCCACAGTGTATCCAGCAACCACGCCACTGTATGATGACGCCCGCAAGTTTTACATGACCTATTCCAGCCATGGCGGCGAACGCTGGCACGTCTCCTTCGCTAAGGATGGGAGTGCGACTCACTTCGTCTATGACACCTACATTTATATTGTCGACCCGTCACAGCTGGCGAACATCGAGTTGGACATGAACCAGGTCATGTCTAACGGCGCCACGGTGATCTACGGCACTCAGTGTTCCAGCTACTCAAAGACCTGGGAATACACGGTTGTGTCTGGCGGCTCTCATTGGAAACCGTCCACTATCCCCTGCAACCCGAAGAACTGGGCTGCAAACACGTGGCATCACGTTCAGATTGCCTCCCATCGCAACAGCACCGGTGTTGTGACGTACGACTGGGTAAATCTGGATGGGAGCCATCATGTTTTCGACAGTGCGACCGGCTACTCCGCCGAGCACTTAGGCTGGGCACATGGTGACTTGCTTGTTAATTTCCAATTGGACGGAGCCAATCGGGGGAGCGGTTCCATCACTGCCTTTATACATAAGATGACCATTTTCCGCTGGTAGGAGGAATTGTCTTTGTTACGAGGGCCACCTTTCGGAGCTGCCAGTTCTGTGTCAGCAATTGACGGGCTGGCCATGGTACTTATGCCACTTTAGCCCTCGTTCGGCTTGGCATATGGAGTTTCCCCGCTCACATTCCGTAGGACACGCCGTGTCGACTCGATAGATGCACGGATGCTCAGCCACCGGTTTGCAATGCGTGCAGCCAAGCAAGACAGCCGTTCCTTGATTTACATAACCGCCAGCAAGACGACAGCCAGGGGAACGCTCCCTAACCACCTGACACTCTTCAACGATTCTGCGCTTTCCATACTTCATGGATGTCTTCCTAAGTCACTCACCAGCGTCTCATTGCCAGGAAGCCTTCCTAAATCAATAGAACGCCATGATGCGAGGGTTCAGACGACTGGAAGGCGCTCCAGCACCAGCACAGAATGGACCCCGAAAGCCCGGCGTTTAGCGTTCTCGATCGGCGGGAGACGTTTTTTGAAGAAGCGTTGGTAAGTCCCGTCACGCCGAGGCGCATAGAGCTCGTCAGGCAGTGGTCTACGGGAATGGATGACCTTCTTAACCTGGCCATCACCCATGAACTCGGACATGCGCTCTGCAATGAAAGAAACGAAAAGAAGGCCGATGCTTATGGTGAGGAACTGCGTACAGGACAGACTGTCGTTTGCAACTAAGTCAGTGGCCCATGTCGCGTAACGGAATGCTTGATCGCGGAGTGAACGAAAACCTGCATAGGATCCTTGACTGTAGGCAGCTCCCATCGAAACGCCCTTCTCGTTACATTCTCGTTGGTCGGCACTCGGAAATAGCTGCGGATCGGCAATGATAAGCGGCTAGTGTCTAGCAATCGGAACGCAGTTCAAAGTCAGCAGGCGATAACAGGGTTTATCGCTCATTGACAAAGACATTGCGGACGTTTCGTCGGCGATTCGGGAGTGAACTCAGCCATCAGCGAAGTTGCCGGATTGTCGGCAATCCGGAAGTTTCGCGGACCCTCCCGTTGTTTCCGGATTGCCGGAAATACGTCCAGAACGCCGAGTTCTTCAGAAGCACGGTGAGCGCATCGGCGATTTGTCATAAATCGAATTCGGGTACCGGATCTACCCTCAAATCTTCGTAGCCTGATAGGCCGATGATGGGACGCTGTTCGACGAGAGCTTCACGGAGCGTGATGTAGTGGGTATGCGAGCTCCCGCAGATTATCGTGGATGTACGCGAGAATTAAGCTCTGCGAGGTGAATGTGGAAACTCGGCGCAGGTTCATTCAGGCACTTTCGGTGAGCGGCCTTGTTCTGGCGGGCGCGGAAGGCGATGCAACGGAGGCTTTCGCGCCGGCCGACGACCGGCGCGCCTCACACGGCGTCCCACTCCGTGACGGCTGGGAATTCCGGCCCGATCCCAGTGGCGCAGCACAGCCTTCTGTCGCGCTGGACCGAGCGCCGGTATGGTCGCCGGTTCAGGTACCCCATACCTGGCAAACTCTCGGCAGGTCGCCGGAATATGTAGGCGTGGGGTGGTACCGGCTTCGCTTTGAAGCGCCGGCGAGTTGGGCGTCATGCCATGTGCGCATCGAGTTCGAGGCCGTGAATCATACGGCGCACGTGTTTTTGAACGGAACAGCGGTAGGCGAGCATGTGGGCAAGGGATACACCGCGTTTACTCTCGATCTTTCGGCCGGGCTCAAGTTCGGCCTGGAAAACACACTGCTGGTGCGGGTCGAAAATCGGCCGGGCGACCGCATGCTTCCGCGCCATAAGAGCTACGACTGGACCGATGATGGTGGCATCATTCGTCCGGTAAGCCTGCTGGTGACTGCGCGGACCTATATCGAACGTGTGGAGATCGACGCGGAACCGGATCTGGCGAATGGATCAGCAGAGATCCGCATCCGGGCAATCGTTCGCAATGCTGCCCCGCAGGCGCAAAAGGCGAGTATTCAGGCCATGATCCGGCGATACGGCAGCGCCGAGGAAGCGATGCGTATCGGTCCCGTCGGCGCGGCTCTCGAACCGAATGGCAGTCAGGTTGTGATTCTCGGTCCCGCGACGCTGCGAAATGCGGCGCTGTGGCATTTCGATGCTCCCCATCTGTACGAGGCGTCGCTCGAATTGAACAGCTCATCGGGGCTTCATGAACTGATCGAGTCGTTCGGTATTCGCAAGTTCGAGACGCGCGGTGCAGCTTTCTATCTGAATGGAGAGAAGGTCTCGCTTATGGGGGTGGAACGAATGGCCGGCAGCCACCCCGAGCTGGGCTTTGCTGAAACCGCGGAGTGGATCGACAGTAATCACCGCGATATGAAGGAGCTGAACTGCGTCTTCACCCGCGTGCACTGGCCGCAGGACAAGCGTGTTCTCGACTTTTGCGACCGGCACGGCATCCTGGTGCAGGAGGAAGTGCCTGCCTGGGGACCGGATACATTCTGGCAGACTCCGGATGAAATCCAGCACGCAATCGAACAGAACGGGCTGGAGCAACTACGCGAGATGGTCCATCGCGACCGCAATCATCCATGCAGTGTGGCGTGGGGGCTGTGCAACGAGGTGGATGGGAAGAACCCCAGGACGCGGCAGTTTGCTCGCGCAGTAGGTGCCGAAGCGCGTCGCCTCGATCCCTCGCGTCTGCAAACTTACGCGTTAAATACGCTGGGGACCGATCCAGGGGCCGACATGGCCGGGGAGTTCGATTTCATCTCGGCGAACGAGTACTACGGCAGTTGGGCGCCGGGCGGTCCCAGCGACGTGGAAGGGTATCTCGATCGTATTCGCAAGGCCTTTCCGGACAAGCCAATTGTTGTGTCCGAGTACGGCTGGTGCGAGTGCCAGCCAACGATCATGCCTGGAGACGAAAACCGCGTCGAAATCGTGAACTCCCACACGGAGGTGTTTCGTAAATTCCCGGAGGTCGCGGGCGCCATTTACTTCGACTACAACGATTACCGCACGCTTGTAGGTGACAAGGGAGCCGGCGCGCTGCGGCAGAGAGTGCATGGGGTGGTGGACTTGTATGCCGCTCGGAAGCCTTCATTCGAAGCCCTCCGGCTGCAGGCCAGCCCGATTAATAGTGCGGTGCTGCTCAAATCGGGCGAAGGCCGCTACGAGTTCCGGATTCGTACGCGGGAACAACTTCCCGGGTACGTGCTTCGTGGCTACTCGCTGCGATGGCTGGCTTACGGCTACGACGATCTACCTATGGAGGGCGCTAAAACGGAGTTGCCAGAGTTGCATTCCGGTTCGTCGCAGGGATATGAAGCGAGCTTTTCAGCGAGCGGAATCAGGAGAGTCGTTGTGGACCTGATGCGGCCAACCAGATTCTCTGCAATCACAGTGCAGTACCTGGACGAGGCTGGCCAGAAGTGAGGGATTTCCTCACCATGAAAGGTCAACTGGTGCCAACAGGCAATGCGCTCATTGGCGGCTCTGGCCCTGCCCCAACATCAAGCTGGTAAGACTAGAGAAAAGGACGAGACCGAAGACAATGCGCTCTACCCCATTCATCCGGTTGCCTCATCCGGGCGTATGCGTCGTTCTTTCTCCACAGTCAGCCGAGTGAGGCAGACGCATGGTCCGATAAATCTGGACGACCGCGCAACGCAAGCACGATGAGGATCACGATGACCGTCTGAGGCAGCAGGATAATTGCCGCGACAAGTCTCGGATCCACGGACGCCGGCGCCATAATATTGAGTATCACCCAGGCCAGAAGTACACCGAACAACGTCTTGAACGTCGGTGTAACCGTGGCCGCCAGCAGGGTGAGAAGCCACAGTGCGGGGATGACCGCATACAGTGGGAGGAATGGGCTGCGCAGCGACGCCAAAATCAAGATCGTCAGCCATGCCAGTGGCTCCTGTTCGCGGGTCAGCGTTCGCCTCGCGACAAAGACTGTAGCGGCCAAGAGAATCAGCGAGTAAATCCAGCCTACGATTTTCATTGCGCCGAACGACGCGCCGGTCACACCAAACAGGCGCAGTTTTAACGCCATCCCGGGGACGGAGAAGTTTTGCGCAACTGCCCAGGGGCGGCGAAACGCCGGGAAGGCCTCGCCTCCCAGTAGCCTGGGCAGATGATCGAGAAATGCCTTATAGGGAGCCCATCCCGTGTCCACCAGTGAGATCGCTATCAGGGCAATGCACAGTCCCACTGTCCAAGCAAGAGCTCGCCACTTGCGCTGTATCAGCAGGTAAACCAGCAGCAGACCTGGGAACAACTTGCTGACCGTGGTGAATGCCAGCAGTGCGCCACCGGCCGCATAACGACGCTGCGCGAACAACACCATCGCGATCATCGCAAGCGAAGACACGATCGCCTGCAAGTTGCCAACCTGCAAGGTAGCGATCGGTATATCGGAGGCCAACACGAGCGGGGAGAACAGCAACGCGCGTGTGCCAGCCACCGGCCCGAGCATCCGGGCAACAACAAGCAGCCCAATGACCAGCATCGCGCCATTTAGCGCAAACCAGACCATACGGAAGCGAAGAAACTCCGGCGTCAGAATCGCCAGCGTGCGCGGAAGCAGAAGAAACGGTGGTGGATACTCGTAGGCGTCGATGTTGAACGAGCCGATGGGTCGCGGCTTCCGCGGAGCGGTTGGACCCTCGTCCGGGAAGGCATACAGTTCCCAGGCATATACATTGGGCACGGTTGCCACTGAACGAGCAGCCACGTAGTAAGCGGACAGGCATGAGTGATTGATCGTGAGTCCAAGCCCGCGCGAAGGACCAATGGCGAAGCCGACCGCCGCGGGATTGACGATGAAGACGCACAGGCGCGCCAGTTGGAAGAGCGCCGCAATCGTAGCCAGCCCGGATATGACATTCAAGGCGCGGGAGGTCGCTCCTTCATCCAGCGGAACAATCGGGCGCCGCCAGAAGAACCAGGCGACGAATGCCGCAATGCCCAAAGCCACAATAACAGCAACTAGCCTGGATCCCTTAAAGCCCATTGCCGCAGCAAACGCGAAAATTCCAAAAGCACAGGCGAGCGATAGTGCTATCAAGGCGCGCAGCGATCGTGCAGTAACGGTTCCGGGAGGCTCGGTAGTTTGGGTGGGCATGTGTGCCCTCCTAATCGTTCACGTGCGAGTCATTTTGTCCTGGGGTCCCACCTGCGAGATTCGGTCCCTTTACCCAGTTCCGGGTTTACCTGTCTACTCTTGATCGCAAATGAAACTGTAGCGACGGAAAGCGGAAAGATTCAATCCGGATCTCGGTTAGAACCAAGCAGACGATTCTGGCCGGTTAGTCGGCAACACGGAAGTTACGGACTGAAATTTCCGTATTGCCGGTCACTCGCCCGGAATGCCCACACATCAGCTCATCCGCCAGGCGTTGCAGAGGCTTTCAACCTTCCAATACCGTGGAGAGGTGGCGACTTCAACATGTTGGTCATCGGTTGAGTCTATGAACAAGGATTGACCGGGAGAAATGATCATGAAGATTTCGTTTGAAGACAAAGTTGCACTCGTTACTGGCGCCGCATCTGGCCTGGGTCTTGCTACAGCCACGGCATTTGCTGAGTCGGGTGCCTCCGTGGTGCTGGCGGACTGGGATGAGAAGGAAGTGCAAACCGCAGCCAAGGGACTCGCCGATAAAGGTCACAAGACACTGGCCGTCCGTTGTGACGTTTCAGATGACGCGCAGGTAGAGTCAATGGTAAAGCAGACTGTCGCCAGCTTCGGAAGGCTCGATGCTGCCTATAACAATGCCGGCATTCAGGGTGTTCTGGCGGAAACTGCCGATTCCCCCCGCGATGATTACGACCGGGTCATGGCGATCAACTTGCGCGGTGTCTGGAGCTGCATGAAGTTCGAACTGCAGCAGATGCGCGAACAAGGCAGCGGCGCCATCGTCAACTGCTCTTCGCTTGGCGGTCTAATCGGTGGCAACCAACGCGGTGCGTACCATGCTGCAAAGCATGGAGTCATTGGATTCACCAAGAGCGCTGCTCTCGAATACGCAACTCGTGGCATTCGCGTCAACGACGTATGCCCGGGCATGATCCAGACGCCCATGTTCGACAAGATGATTGCCGAAGGTCAGGGAGAAGAGTTGAATGCGATGTTGAAGACCCTGGTGCCGATGGGACGGATGGGGCGGCCCGAAGAAATCGCCGATGCTGTCCTGTGGCTCTGCAGTTCGGCCGCATCCTATGTCACCGGCCAGTCGATCTCGGTCGACGGCGGCTACGTCATGCGCTAGCGGAGAATACGTCTCTCTCTCGACACAGCCGCAGTATTTCCCATTTTGGGCTTTAAGGCTTGTCGCTTTTTGCAGCAAGCAGAATAGGGTCAGTCTCTATGAGCGTGAGGGATTTCACCATCCCCTGTGTCTCGCTTTTGTATTTCTTGAAATGAGAAGTCTGTAAATGTGCTTCATAAGCTGCCCGATCTGCGTAAGTCTCGAATATTCGGATTTGATTTGGCTGATCTTTCACTGAGACGGCCAGCAAGGTCAATACGCCCGGCTCCACGCTAATAGAAGCTGCGATCTCTTCCTTGAGGGCCGCTCTGTATGAGTCCAATTGAGCCGGGTCTATCTTAAGTTCGGCAATGCGCACCACGGGGTGAGGGGTCATTTTTTGACTTGCAGCCTTAATCGGGGCCGCCGCAAAGAGGGCTGTAACAGCCCCGCCAGAAAGTAGAAATCGTCTGTCCAGTATATGCGTGAATTTTACCGGCGGCCCGACGAAGTGTAGAACCAAACCAAAACTTCCCCTTTCCGAGACGGACTCGTTTTGCACTTGCCCGTGTCACGCTCACCCCCTAGTGTGGCCTCAACCGAAGTTCCGAGTGTGTAGTCGGCAATACGGACAATTCAGTCCGTAACTTCCGGGTTGCCGGTCATCCGCCCAGAACCCGGAACCTGAAATTTCTATGTCCGCAGCGTTCGCTGAGCGACTCGGCGAGACGTAGTTACCGACAACCCCGTTTTGCAGGGACCTGTGACTCAATGCAGCTTCAACAACCCGAGCGATCTCTTTCCGACTGCCGCGTCAGGTGCACGCGGCGCTTTTGCACATCCGCTCCCATCGCAGAACGGACATCACTTGGATCGCAGCACCTGGAAGCGGACCGAATAGCCAAAGCCGATCGAGTGAGCAGGCGTTGCGGCGGATAGGCCGAAGTTCCAATGAAAATCGAGCTGTTGATGCGGCGAAATCTTGTATGTCGTGCCGAAATTGATCATGTTCTGCGGACCGCCGCGTTGGGGAAAGGCGCCCGAATATTCGACGTAGGCGTCCCAGGGCTGCATAAGTTGCCGGTCAAAATATACGCTCGACTGACCTGTCAAATTTCGCCGCGATCCCGCCGTTGGCCACAGAACGGAGAACATTCCAGCAACTGTCCAATTTTTTGTCAGCGAACGCGACCAGGGCAGTTGGATGGTCGGATCATAGCCACGACTTGATAGCAAGGTCGTTCCCGTGGGAAGACTTACGGACGGTATGAGCGAAATGCCAAATCCGCCTCGTGTTGGCCCAAGCTGCTGTTTGAAGCCCAAGCTCAAATCACCAAACCCGTTGGCGAATCCGGACGCAGTGTCGTCATTGTAAAAGTAGTCTGGGATCCCAAAACGAAGCTCGGTCTTGTTAGCGATTCCAAATCGCACCGAGGTCTCCGGGAAATCAAAGCTCTGCTGGCCTCCACTGCTGGTCTCCGAAAAACCATTCTCAAACTGCAGGCTTCCACAGGGGACGACAACACTCGAACTTGTGACCTGCGGCCGATCTGTGGCAATTGGGCTTTGCGCATTGGCGCCGCAAGTCTGAGCCTTCGCCTGACACGCGAGTGTCCCCAGCATGACGGCAAAGAACAGCGCACATGTAGAGCGCGGCATGCAGAAGATACTAAACAGAGATCAAGTCTCAAATGTTCATTGCAGGTCGAGGGCTCATGCGGCCGAATTGTTTCCTCTTCAGCTAACTTGTGAAACTGGCCGCATTCTCTATTGTTCGCTCTATCAGCGTTTGCTGGTGAGTCCGAACCACTCCGTCGAAATCACCTTCGAGCCTCGGGCTCGACACGATTTTCGTCTCTATGGGTAGGTCACAGGTACATACGTAACTCGGAAGTCTTACGAAGTGCCTGCAAAGTCGGCTTATCGGTAACTTCAATTCTCGACGACAAGACGTCGGTGCGCTCATTGACCGCCTAGCGGACGGATTGTCGGCAATACGGACATTTCAGTCGTAACTTCCGGGTTGCCGGTCACTCGGGAGGAATCAGGCAGTTGGAGGCGGAGCCGGGATCACTTCCGCGATGCTTGCCGTAATATTCTCCTGCACTCTCGTGACGATCGGTACCGACAAGTCGCTGGAGCCTGGTTCAGGGAGGTCTGTGGAGACAGCGCGAAATGTGTTCTCTGGGTCCTGTTTGCTACCCTGCTTTTCTCTTCGCTGCCGTGTTCCGACGGGTCGGCTCTTCACTGGATAACGCGGCTCGGACACACAAATTGTGACAATCGTCCGGTAGCAGAAACTCATGCACCGGGGTTGATCCAGCGGTCAGAGGGGAAAGATGTGGATGCTCCTTTGCAGTTTGAAGTGGAACGACCCTTCGCGAGCCATTCTTTGCTAACGCTGGTTGTCTGCAACGGCGAAGTTCATGTCCTACCGAACCCTCATCCTGACCAGTTGAGAGTGGTGGTGCATCTGGGCGCATCGCTTCGGCACGAGCTCACACCGGGACGATTTCTGCAGGAGTTTGTTGTCGGCCAGAAAGATGCGGATGTGGAGTGGAAGTTACCGGCCAGTTCGCGTCCCGTCATTGATATGTATGTGCCCGAACAGACCGCCCTCGATTTGCAGCTTGGAAAGACGAACCTGCTGGTCAAAGGCGTGCGTGGCGACAAGGCCGTCAATGCAGGCAAGGGAACGGTGCGCCTGGACGTGAGTGATGGCGATTCCGAATACCATTCCATCATTGTCGATGTTGCGATGGGTTCGTTCGCCGACTTGCGCACCGAAGACAACCTAAGCCACCACTTTCCGTTCCATCAGGAGTTGCGGGGACGGGGCGATGCAACGGCCCACCTGCAGATGGCAATGGGCAGGATCGAGATCGCCAAAGAAAACTGAGGTTAAATCCCTATCAGTTCTTAAGACAATCGCAAATTCGTCGCTTGCCGCTGCGCTCAGTGTCAGGATGACAGCGCGTTGGAGTAGCGGAATGTGTGCCTGATTTGGGATCGTTGGTGGTTGGTCGGCCATACGGAAATTTGGCTGATCGGGGATCGGAAGGCACGGCTTCGGGCCATGGCAACTTGGGAGGAAGGAGAATGCGGGCCGATCACCACGCTCCGTCGGATTCTGTGAATGGTAAGGCCGGGATCACTTCAGCAAAGTGATGCTAATCCGATGTCCGTCGAGGTATGCGTTTCCGTCAATTCCACGCTGAAACACCAACGTTGTCGGAACCTCTGTTTCTGGAAGTTCGTGAGCCTCCACCCAATATGCTAAATAGAAGTCCGCCTCCGTCCCGAGTCCTTCCTCTCTATTAGAGTTCACGCGAGTTACTACCGCTTGCCGCTCTGGCGCAGTGTTGTCGGACAATATATTGAACTTGAAACGTTGCCCTACCTTAATTTCAGATTGCATTTGAACTCCTTGTATGTTCTCAGCTTCTGATTGGCTGCCCGATTTTTGTACCAAAGTGTGTGTTAGCTAGACAGCATAGAGTTTACAGGCTGCTAGAGAAGGTTATTGCTGTGTAGTCGGCAATACGGAAGTAACTCCGCCGAGTTCGCCGACAAGACACGAAAAAAGCCAACGCGCCGCTGAGCAACGTTGTCTTTCCCCGAGGAGGTTCCATCAGTGATGCCCGACCAAGGCATCACTCCATCAGCGTCGCACGCCAGCGACGCGAGCGCACTAGCACCATCTGGCCACCAGCGGCGCAGCAAGGCAACGGCCTGCGGTCGCACACAGGGCAACGTGGCGGGGTCTACGGATGCGGCCCGATATTCCCTCCAGAGGGGGCACAGTTTGTACACTTATCTGGCGCAACATATGGAGGGCCCCATGGGCCAGATTACTCAAGACGGATACACCTTCAATTCGGATTGGATCGACCACCGGATTGCAATGCTCACGGATGGAAATATCCCGCGGGATGTGCGTCGGTACAAACTTGTTCGCGAATTGGAAGCACACAAGTCAGCAATGAAGTGTATGTCCGAGATGATGCCTAACGATCACGCGGCAATGGCACATGCCAAGGCTTACCTCGCCGCTCTCGAAAAAGTTTTTGACCGGCGCGTTTATGAGTTGCCGCACCCGCAGCCGTTAAGGCGACCACTCGTAAGGTGAGACGGCGGTAAGGGGAAGGGCGCAGGCGGGGCAGAGCTTCGCTCCGGGGGAGCGGCGCGTCGCGGGCCGGACAGTGGATGTTCATGGAGCTTCACACTTTAGCCGTGCCGCAAGAGTCTGCTCAGGATCGATTACTTACTGCTGTGACTTGGACTATCCAGCATTGGGATGCGATTTCAATCCGTTGGTCCCAGTTGCTTCAGCCGCGAGTCGATGCGGGCCACGGCTGCCTGATAGAAAGCGACGTCGCCACGGACCAGCGAATCGTCATAAGCTGCGGCCTGATCGTCGCGCGGACACTGCTGATGTCGCTCCAAGCGCTCGGCCATCGTCTGGCGCCAGCCGCGCAACTCGCGCGGCTTGGACCACAGATCCTGCTCGATCTTCTCCTCGAGATGGTGATTGATGCCGCCTGGCGAAGCGTCGTCCGCGACGGCGGCGGCCTGCATCGCGTTGAATCCGTCGGCAATCCGCTTCGCCTTGGCGGACTCGTAGCGGTACGAGGCATAGGCGACAACCCACACGATGCCGATGCAGCAGAGCACGATGGCCGGGATGGACACCTGCCGCTTACGCGCTGCGGGTGTGGGCATGGCGACGGCAGTTGGTGGAAGGGCGCAGGCGGGGCAGAACTTCGCTCGGGTGTGGAGCGGTGCGCCGCAGGCAGAGCAGTCGAGGTTCATGGAGCCTCATTTTTTGGGGGGAGGCCGAAAATATTGTGTACCACCGCAGTGACAAGAAGGACGAGCAATCTTCGGTCACCTCCAATTTGTATCAATCAGGAAACACTCGTGACGGGTCGTGCCGAATTTCCACAATTCACAGGCCCTCTACTTGGGGCGATGGGCTGACTATAAGCGGACATAGAACACCCTATGAACCAATTCGCTTGTCCTCGGTGCGACAGTAGTCTGGTCGCGCTAGTGCCGGAGGCCGCAATCGCGGTCGATGGCGATCTTCACGTCTCCTGTATCCGTGGTCGGCGTCCTGCTAGCTGTGGCGAGACAGTGATCCTCAAACCTTCGCAGGGTCATCGGGTCTACTGAAAAACGGCTCGTCGCGCAGGACAGTGCTGATGGCGGGCAAGAGGTCGCGTGCCGCTTCCGATTTCACTACAAAGCCCAGTGCACCAATATCCCTCGCTTCGTGCGACAGTTCCGGCCAATCATATGAGGTCAAAAAAAGAATCCTTGAACGTGGTGCAAATCTGCGGATTTGGCGAGCAGCTTCCAGGCCGTTAAGACTGGGAAGATTGATGTCCAGCAAAACCAGATCAGGCTGCAATTCTGCACTCTTCCGTATGGCTTCCATGCCGTCCGAACTTTCGCAAATAACTACTGGATCCCGATATTTTTGCAGAATTGAGCAAACAGATCGTCGCCAAGCCCGTGAGTCATCCACAACCAAAATACATAGCGATGCCAACTTTTAGAGTCCTCTTTCAGGCAACGTTCATGTACGGCCATCGTTGGCGGTGCTGAACTGATTGCTTTTTGAGAATGACACTTAATGTCGATTGAATCATTGCTCATGAGCAATGTTGAGACGCCGTGTATCGGCGAAGAGGGAGAGGGTCGGGGATCAGTCGCCGCTTAGCAGCATCAGGTCTTCCGGTGACCGCACCACAACCTTTCCGTGGCTCTTCGTCAGAATGCCCTTGCGCTGCCACTCGCTCAGGAGACGGCTCGCCGTGAAGATGGTGATGTTCGCCTCGTTGGCGAGTTCTTCATTTTTGATATTGAGTTCGACGCCGTCCGCAACTCGCTGTCCCAATCCGGCGGCGAGGTTTCCCAGCACCAGCGCAAGCCGTTGGCGCGCGGTCTGATAGGTCGCAGCAACGTGGAGAGACCTGTACAGCACGAAATAGTCAAACGCAATGAGTAGCGTGTTCTCGACCAGCCGTGGAAATTGAGCGCTGAGAGATTTGATTGTGGCGCGATCCCATACCAACGCAGTGCTGTTGATCAGGGCTTCGGTGCTCACAAGATATTCAACGGACCCCGGCAGCAATGCCGCCGTTCCGAAGACTTCGCCGGGAGGAAACCAGAGAACCGGGACTTTCCCGCCCCGTGGTGTCATGCAGAAGCCACGTGCGCGTCCATGAATCATCAGAAATAAACGGTCGGCAGGATGTCCCTCATGCGCCATCACGGAATGTGCCGGGAATCGCCGCTTGGTTGCTGGCGAGACGATTGAGGCGACTTCGGAGGGAGTGAGCCCTTCGAAGAATCTCGGTTTGAGTTTTTTCATGAGCGCCACTACTTCAGACATAGTCAGCCTTCGATCTTTCCCTCAACTCTCTAGGTCATGCGCCTTTCGTGATGTACTAGCCAGCGCCCAATGTGGCAAGGACTTCTGGAGGGTAGCCGAACGGTACGGACTTCAGGAAAGGGCAGCGGATACCAGCGCTGCACTATGACGGATGGTCATGCGACGCTGAATATTGCGTTGAGGCCAAGGAGGGACTCCCGTCTGTTCAGCCCATCGTGAATCGTCACTATTGTGACAAATGGAAGACAACGTCCTTTGAAATTGTGGCAGCAGTGCTTTTGATTACTTTTTCCGACGCATTCTTTTCCATGACGAATTTAGCGGCGGCCACATAAGGATTCATGCTGATGGCAGCACCGGGTTTGTCTTTGCTCTTGCCATTTTCAGATGCTTCGTAGAGCGGTTTTTGAGGGTTCGCAAGATCGGTTAGTGTCACGAACAATTGCATCGTCGCCTGACCAGATCCGAAGCCGATGACCGCACGGTGAAGCCGATTTCCCTCATCAGCCTGTGTGAACACCCCATGCACCCACGCACCAACCGCAGGCTTCGCGTCGCCAGGCCCCAATCTCTGTGCTTTGTAACCTGCCTTCTGAAGATCGCTGACGATACTTTGTGACAGGGTGTCAACGAGCTTCTTCTTCTGAGCCTCGGGATTCTGCTGCTCCTTTTTCTGCGGTCTTTCCAAAACTCCCGGCCGTCTTTGGGCTACTGCCGATCCCTGATCGACTTGAACGTCCTCCGCGTCCAGCTCAAAGTCACTTACATAAATTGTCATGTCTTTTGTGAAACTAAGGACGTGGGGCTTTTGTACTGTGGCGGGTTCTTGAGCGGGCACAGCATGGGAGACCACGGCTAGACATAGGAGAAACAACAAGTGTGCCAGAAAAGGTCGATTTGCTTTCATGGATGCCTCGAGTGAAATTTTAGTAATCGATCACTATTTGGCCCCAGTGCTTCTCGCATTTCCGGTAAGCGAGGAAACCGGATGCAAAGAGCACGCGATCACATTCTATAGTCTCGGATCGATCGGTTCGCTTTCCAGAGCTAACACTCCGAAGACGCACTCATGCGTTCTGCGCAATGGCTCTTTGAAAACAAAACGCTAGAGCGCCTAGACGCCGAGCGCAAACTCTCGGCTGGCAAGCGACCTCTTTGCGCCTACCGCTCGCGATTTCAGACGTTCAAGATTCCCGGTCAGTAGGTACTCCGGTCCGTAGATGATGCGAAGGTATTCCGGATCACGGCATTTGATGGCCGGCTGAGCAACGCCGCGAAGAGGGAGGTGGGGCGCCGCGTTGGTTGCCAGCATGGGAATAGCGCGGGCTTGGGCCGTATGGGATGAGAAGTCCGCCCAGCACACCACTTGGGAGATTCAGGCGGCTTCTGCTGCTCGCAAGAGCTTAAGCACGGTATTGGTACTGATGTCGGTTTCAGCCGCGATCTGGCGGATGCTCTTGCCAGCGGCTCTCAACCGTTGCACAGCCTGGAATAGCTTGTGATCGTCCTCAGCCTTCGGTCGCCCTCCGATGCGTCCCTGTTTCCGTGCGCGGGCCAGCCCTGCCTGTACGCGCTCGCTGATTCTGACCCGCTCCTGCTTCGCGACGGCGGCAAGGATGCCGATGACGGACTCACGGAAGATGCCAGTTGAGTCCAGATATTGCTCTGTGAAGCTACGCCAGTGAACTCGATAGCTCGTCAGCCGTTGCAGATGGTTCAGCGTTTCGACCGTTCCTTCGCGGCTGAGGCGATCCAGACTCCAGAACAGCAGCACGTCGAACTCGCGACGGCTGGCGGCCTCGAACATCGCCTCGAACTGCGGGCGCTTGCTGCTCTTACCGCTGGCGTGGTCTCTATACTCATGCACGATTGTCCAGCCCTGAGTAGCAGCGAATTGCCGCAACTGCCCGAACTGATTCTCCGTAACTCCGACGAGTGATCCATCGTGTTCCGCCGCGCCGCAGAATCCATATGTCGCAAGATCGCGCGGGATCGCGCTCACCGGCGCACAGGGGCGACGATGACGAAAAGTAAGAAGGCGGCCAAGCCGCTCACCAGGCAAGAACTGCAATACTGCGAGCACTACTGCATCCACGGCAACCAGACGCAGGCATACCGTGCGACGTGGCCGGATACCACGCGGCCGGCTGACGCTGCGAGCAAGTTGATGAAGCGCGCCGACGTGTAGAAACACATCACGAACAGGCTCGAAGAGATACAGGAGAAGGCGGCCGAGCGTTCTGCTGAGGCGCTGATCTTGACACTGGAGAAAGCGGAGTCGCGGCTCGCCGAGTTGATCGAGACGCGGCGCCACAATCGCGGCGAGATGCTGACTCAGATGACGGGCAAGGTGTACGACAAGGGCATCACCTTCGAGACGGTGATCGGGCCGCAGGGCGGGACGAAGATCGTTCCCGTCTACAGCCAGGAGTTTACCGAGTCCCTCGATCGGCCCAAGCCCATCGACGACGCCGACCTCGTGAAAGCCATCGACATCACCTTCAAGCGGCTGGGCGCGTACCCGGGCAAGACCGAGGCGCCCGTAGCGCCGGTGCAGAATAACTATCTCTACCGTCCGCAGTGGTTGCAGGTAGCGCGGTAACTGGCAACCCACAGGACGCTACCGTCCTATATATCCGTCCGCGCAAATTGTTTCGACATTACGAGCGCGGATCCAGAGCGCGGCTAAACTCACTTGCCGGCTTTGGGTGGACTAATTGTCCAATATCCATGCGCCTTGAATGCCTGATGCTTTCAGGTTGAGTGCCGGAATCACTGCAACTTCGCATACTCGGCTTTAGCCTGCCGCAGAACAGGGATGTCGGGGTCGGCGTCTTTCCAGAGGGTGAGGAAATCTTTGTAGGCGACGCGGGCGCGAGTGCGGGCGAGTTTGGCATCCGCTCCCTGAGAGGTTTGCGTCTGCAGGGCATTGGCACGTGCCACGCCCAGATGCGCCAACGCTCCCGTCCAGCAGTTCCAAACGATGCCGCCATGGTCGAGAATCTTCTGAAACTCGGAGGCGGCAGCACCGCCCTGTCCGGCTGCCAGGTAGGCCTCTCCGCGTACATACACCGGATATAGGCATGAAGTGTTGATGAGGAACATAATCTGCCCCAACTCGATCGATGAAGCAGCTTGCAGAGTATTCAGGGCGAGAGTCGAATTCCTTCGGTCCAGTGCCAATTGCGCCTGAATCGTAGGCAGCCAAAGCGACTGCGTCTGCGTGTCCAGCGGGTAGCGTTTCTCTAAGTCTTGTGCCAGGGACTCGGCTCGCGCAGTGTCGCCCGCCAGGGCAAACGCAAGCGCTGCTTCGGCCTCGGCTCCCTGACTGCCGGGAGCAAGTTTTAAAGCCTTCGCTGCTGACGCCCGGGCTTCCACAGCGTTGCCGTAGGCAGCTTCGCGCAAAGCAGCGTTCTCCTGCCATATCGCCCCGCTTTCCCTGTAGTCAGCGCGTATAGCAGAGGCCACCGTCCGCTTGGTGAGTTCCCGCGCCTGGCCAAGATGCCCAGCGTACGCCTCGGTGTCAGACGCGAGTGCGAGCCCAAAGTTCTCATATCCGGGCTTGCTCCCAAACCACTGTTGCTGTTCCGCCATCGCCGTGGAGTCCGCCCCGAGGAAGGCAAGAGCGTAGAGAGCATTGTGGGCTATCCTGTCATCCATTTTTCGCGCCCGCGCCTCGTGGATGATATGCCGCGCCTCGTCGAAGCGCTGCAAGGCAAGAGCATAGGTGGCGAAATTAGAGTACGAGTAGGAAAATATATTACCCGCTGCGAGGGCCATCGATTGGCGAGTGATCTCAGCGGCTTTCTCATACTGCCCCTGTTGGGCGTACACCCCGCCCAAAGCATCGTATGGTCCATCCCGCGGGTAGCTCTTAATCTCCTCCTGAAACGTCTGGGCCGATTTATCCAGTTCTCCGGTTACCGATGAATAGTAGACGGCGGTGATCGCCAGCCTCTCCCGTTCGCTCGCATGCTCCCGCAATTGGAATGCTTTGGTAATGTACTCGGCGGCCCGCCGGCGGCCCTCGCTTATATTCCAATTGGCGCCCACTGCCAGGTATCCCATGGCGAAATTCGGATCAAGCTGGATGGCCCGCTCAGGCTGGAGAAGGCTGTACGCTTTCAGAGCTGCGAGCGATGACGTGGTGGCCTCTGCCAGCGGAACATCAAACTTCTGCACTGTCGCCAGCGATTCGCCCAGTTGGCCGCGCAGCTTCGATGCCGCCTCGCCCAGCGCGTCCAGCACCTTCTCCTTCGACGCCGCCGTCACCTGCTCCTCGGCCAGCGTGTCTCCGCTCTGGCAATTCACCGCCTTCAATCCCAGCACATATTCGCTGCCCAGGCTGCCAATCGATCCCGCAAGGTAGGCTTTGCTATTCGCCCGCTGGCAAAGTTCGCGGGCTACTTCGGGCGTGAGTTTCGTGTTGGCCGGACGGGTCATCAGTTGCAAGGTCTTCGCGACTTGGCCGTCGGAGAGCACATTCAGGAAAGGCGATTGCCGCAGGGAGACGTGGAGCGCCGTCTTCAGCGTGTCGTCGAAGATTGCATCGCTCGTGCTGTTCGCAAAATCGGCGAGAACGATGGTGTCCTTCTCGGCCAGACGGTGTGCCGGAGGTGCGATGAGCCCGCGTTGAAATCTTGAAGGAATATAGAACCCGGCAACGATGGCAACTGGGACTACGATTGCGACCACCCACAAGCGGCGCGCTAGTCGACGCCTCCTCGTCTTTGCGCCGTCAAATTCCATCGCTGTGTCAGGGGTAAAGTCAGCAGATGAGGCGTCCGGTGAAACCCGCGCGGAAACCGATGGCGCTTCGCTCCGCGAGGACGGTTGTGCTGTAGTCGGCTCCGGGATCGCGGGATGAGTACCGGCTACCGAGTAAGGTTTAAGGCTGCCCACGAATCGATAACCACGCCGGGGAATGGTCTCGATATAACGTGGCCTGAGGGCAGAATCTTGGAGAATCTCCCGAAGTTTCGTTACGGCAACGCCTAGGTTCTTGTCATAGTCGACGAACGTATCCTCCCCCGGCCAGAGCGCCCGGTAAAGATCTTCCCGTGAGACCAGTTCGCCCGGTCGCTCCAGTATGGTCGCAAGTACCGTCAGCGGCTTTGCTTGAATCGGGATCAGAACGCCGCGGCGACGCAACTCGCCCGTTCGAAAGTCCACTTCAAAGTCGGCAAATCGTACTTTGTCAGGGCCTATGCGGCCATCTTGCATACTCATTACCCACGTACTGGGGAAGAGAAGTAGCTTAGCAGACCGAGCAGTCCACCGGCTCAGTAACTCCTGTGGTGACCCAAGTCATAAGGATTGCAGGGGTTAGCGGTTAGCACGGAATTTGCATGCAATTAGTCTCCGCTTTGTTGGCGAACCTCCTTAGCAGGCTGTAACAAAGGCCGGAGAAACAGGAAACATCTCCTCCAAAAACATCTCCTCCAAAAACATCCCCTTGAATTGCGGGCCCGGCCGTAGCTCTGATCGCATTTTGCTGGAATTCAATTTGAGGTGGACTCAATGAAACGATGGACGCCTAGCGTGTGTGCCGGCGTAGCGAGCAAGCCGGCTGGAGTCGATTTATGAGATAGGTTCTAGGTTTCGCTAGGTTCTGGAGCACTCTTTCAAAGTTGCTCCTTCGGCTCTTCCGCCCCCCTGCCTCCCCGGCAGCGAAGCGTTTTTCCTCAGGGCCCGGTCACTCTTCATCTCTTTGCTGCTGTCGCTCCTTTCCCCGCGAGAGTTGAAATCTCTAGCTGTAGTTTTGCCGTCTGGCGGAAGCCATGTCTTCTGCCTTGCCTAACCATGCACTGCGCGATTTGCGCATCGAGGTCACCGCCGCATGTCTTCCCGTCCGTCTCTGGTTTCTGCTCGCCATCTGTCTCTCCTGCCCATCCTTCTCACCCTGATTGCCTGCTCGGCCGGTCTTGCCCAGGGACTGTTGGCCCAAACGGCGCATTTCAGCGGCGCGGTCAAGACCCTGGGCAGCGGATTCAGATTCCCCACTAAGGTGGCGGTGGACGGGAGCGGCAACGTCTTCGTCGCCGATGCCGCCAACAATGCGGTGAAGGAGATTGTGGCGGCGGGCGGCTACACCACTGTCAACACCCTGGGCAGCGGATTCAACTTCCCCGAAGGCGTGGCGGTGGACGGGAGCGGCAACGTCTTCGTCGGCGATACCGCCAACAATGCGGTGAAGGAGATTGTGGCCGCGGGCGGCTACACCACCGTCAACACCCTGGGCAGCGGATTCAGCTCCCCCGAAGGCGTGGCGGTGGACGGGAGCGGCAACGTCTTCGTCGCCGATCCCGGCAACAATGCGGTGAAGGAGATCGTGGCGGGCACGGGCGGGGCCGTGCCGGGCACGGTCAACGCCAACTCAACGGTGAACCCGGTAGGCAGCGGATTCATCTCGCCCATCGGCGTGGCGGTGGACGGGAGCGGCAACGTCTTCGTCGCCGATGCCTTTAACTCTGCGGTGAAGGAGATTGTGGCCGCGGGCGGCTACACCACCGTCAACACCCTGGGCAGCGGATTTAGCTCGCCCTTTGGCGTGGCGGTGGACGGGAGCGGCAACGTCTTCGTCGCCGATGGCAACAACGACGCGGTGAAGGAGATTGTGGCGGCGGGCGGCTACACCACCGTCAACACTCTGGGCAGCGGATTCCACAAGCCTAGTGGCGTGGCGGTGGACGGGAGCGGCAACGTCTTCGTCGCCGATACCCTCAACAATGCGGTAAAGGAGATTGTGGCGGCGGGCGGAGACTTCGGTTCCGTCAACGTGGGCAGCACCAGCGCCACCCCCCTTACACTCGTCTTCACCTTTGATACAGATGGCACGCTGGGTTCGACGGCCGTGCTCACGAAGGGCGCCAAGGGGCTGGACTTTACCGATGCCGGTGGGGGCACCTGCTCCGCGGGCACCAGCTACACAGCAGGGCAAACCTGCACGGTCAACGTGACCTTCAAGCCGGCGGCTCCCGGGCCGCGCTATGGCGCCGCTGAGCTTCTGGACGGGTCGGGCAATCTGCTTGCCACTGGCTACGTGCAGGGCACCGGCGTGGGTCCGCAGGCCACCTTTGCCACCATCGACACCTCCGGCGCTTATATCCCAAGCGTGCAGAGCACCCGCAGCGGATTCTTGCTGCCCTTTGGCGTGGCGGTGGACGGGAGCGGCAACGTCTTCGTCGCCGCTCCCGGCGACGGTGCGGTGAAGGAGATTGTCGCGGCGGACGGCTCCGTCCACACCCTGGGCAGCGGATTCAGCCAGCCCAGAGGGGTGGCGGTGGACGGGAGCGGCAACGTCTTCGTCGCCGATGCCAACAACAGTGCAGTGAAGGAGATTGTGGCCGCGGACGGCTCCGTCCCCCCCCTGGGCAGCGGATTCAAGTTCCCCGAAGGCGTGGCGGTGGACGGGAGCGGCAACGTCTTCGTCGCCGATACCAGCAACAATGCGGTGAAGGAGATTGTGGCGGCAGGCGGCTACACCACGGTCCACACCCTGGGCAGCGGATTCCGCAACCCCACTGGCGTGGTGGTGGACGGGAGCGGCAACGTTTTCGTCGCCGATACCAGCAACAATGCGGTGAAGGAGATTGTGGCGGCGGGCGGCTACACCACGGTCAACACCCTGGGCAGCGGATTCAGCAACCCCACTGGCGTGGTGGTGGACGGGAGCGGCAACGTCTTCGTCACCGATTCCAGCAACAATGCGGTGAAGGAGATTGTGGCGGCGGGCGGCTACACCACGGTCAACACCCTGGGCAGCGGATTCAGCCAGCCCGTTGGCGTGGCGGTGGACGGGAGCGGCAACGTCTTCGTTGCCGATACGTTCAACAATGCGGTGAAGAAACTGGATTACGCCGACCCGCCCAGCCTGAGCTTCGCGCCGACCAACGTGGGTTCGACCAGCAGCGACAGCCCGCAGACGGTAGCAGTGTCAAACATCGGCAACGCGGATCTGACGTTTCCGATGCTCGCAGGCGACAACCCCAGCATCGCGAGCGGGTTCACGCTGGACGGAACGTGCCCGCAGTTGAGCGCAGGTTCCGCGGCGGGTACGCTAGCCCACGGTACAAGCTGCACCTATGCGGTGGACTTTACTCCCAAGGTATCGGGACCGAATTCCGGCTCGCTGGTGCTCACCGACGACAACCTGAATGCGGCCGCGCCCAACTACGCCACGCAGAGCATCGGCCTGAGCGGCACCGCGACAGGCGTTGCGCCTTCGATCACTACGAACCCGTCCAACCAAACGGTAACCGCAGGATTGGTCGTAACCTTCACGGCAGCGGCGACGGGCAATCCGACTCCGACTGTGCAGTGGCAAGTGAGCAGCTTCGGCGGGGCGTTCAATAACATAGCCGGGGCAACCTCGACGACGTTGAGTTTCACCACCACAGCCGCCGACAACGGCAACCTGTACCACGCGGTGTTTACCAACTCTGTGGGCACGGTGACAACCATGCCGGCCACGCTGACAGTGAACGTTGGACCTGCGATCACTGCGAACCCCTCCAATCAGGCGGTGCCCGCAGGATCGACAGCAACCTTCACGGCAGCGGCGACGGGCAAGCCGACTCCGACTGTGCAGTGGCAAGTGAGCATCGGCAACGGGGCGTTCAATAACATAGCCGGGGCGACCTCGACGACGTTGAGTTTCACAACCACAGCAGCCCAGAACGGCAACCGATACCGTGCGGTATTCACCAACTCTGTGGGCACGGGGACAACGACGTCGGCGACGTTGACAGTGGAAGACTTCTCCATCTCGGCGTCACCGAAATCGCAGACCATATCTGCGGGTCACTCCGCCGCCTATACCGTTACGTTGGCATCTCTGCATGGACTGACGGGTAACGTTGCCCTGACGTGCAGTGGCGGCCCACCCCACTCGACCTGCACGATCACTCCCGGTTCGTTGATGTTGAACGGTACGGCAACGGCTAAGGTGAACTTGCTCGCATCTCAGTCGGTGAATCATGGCACTTTCACTCTGACGTTTACCGGTAAGCTGGGGAACATCACTCACAGTGCCCCGGTGAGCTTGACGGTGAAATAGGTCTGCACAGACGGGTGGGGAAAGCTTGCCTCGCGAAGAGCTTTCCCCCACAAACTGCCAGCAACGAGACCATCCGCGATGTCGCCGAGCGCTTGGACGCACACCGGAAGCGGCAGCAGTCGCTCCACCGATACCTCACCCTCACCGAGATGTACAACGTGGTCGAAAAGCTTCGCGTCGGCGAGGAACTGAACACCGATGACCGGGCCACATACGATGCCAGGCCTCGTCGGGGTCCTCCGCGAGCTGCACGATGAGATGGACGCCGCCGTCTCTGCCGCCTATGGCTGGCCTGCCGGCTTGTCTGAAGAAGAAATCCTGGAAACGTCGCCGCGTTCAACGGGCAGCTTCTCCGCGAAGAGCGGGAAGGCATCGTGCGCTGGCTTCAGATCAGCGGGTGCATTAGTACTTATCCATCAATCGAAACCGAATGAATGTAGCCTTGATCCCCATCAAGGCCACGCTGTGGTTGGGGGAGGCGATCATCTGCTCAAGTACCTCCGCGGGTGCTTTGAGCAGGCGATCCAATTTCGCATCGTGGCACTGAGCACTTCGGTACGTTAGTTGGTGACATTGGCGGCACGCGAAGAGCACCTCATCCGGCGGACGGTATAGCTTCGCGACCCTCTTGAAACACCTGGGGCATAGTAGCCAGCGCCGCTCGCCGCCGTAGTTGCAGGACGTGTAGCCGTACAAGGGATCGGTTCCTCCCGCTGCATAGACCGCAGCGAGGCATCGATCAGAGGAACGCTCTGTAACCACCTCACAGTCCTCAACGATTCTGCGCTTCATCAATCCTTCCTGAGTCACCGTCGCCTGAGTGCGGAGCAAGGGAAGCCTTCCTAAATCAAGAGAAGGCCTTGATGCCGGTCGGCACTTGCTTGACGAGTTGGGAGCGTTATATTGAATTGAATCGAGGAGCGCATTTTGGCAGAAAGCAAAAAACTTTCCGAGGTCTTCAAAACCGTTGGCCTCCCGCCGTACACCTACGTGAAGCCTAGGCACTTTGGCGAAGTTAGAGCGGATATCGAACAGCCAGGGAAACATCTATTGATCGAGGGACCTTCAGGTATTGGGAAGACATGCGTAGTCTTTAAGGTTTTCGAAGAACTCGGTTGGCAAAAAAATACGAACTACGCGTACGTTAGTGCTAGAGACACAGATCCAGAGATCAAGATAAGGCAGTTCTTCGATTCGTGCCAACGCGGCGAAACGCCTTTGCCGTCGGTCATTGTGATAGACGACTACCATTTGCTATCTCCATCCCTGCGAGACGGGATTGGTGCAGTATTGAAGAGGTTGAGCGATAGAGCATTTGAAGAGACAGATCCGCCTAAGGCGATCCTCATCGGCATTCCTACTACTGGAAGCGCTTTGTTGGCGGATGCATTTGACCTGGGGCCAAGGCTGGGATCTTATCGCTTTACCAGCGCACACGAGACCTGACGATCGATTACACCGCCCTTAGTCTTTGAATTAAATTCTTCAAACGATTTTGTCCTTTGGGGTCCGGCAATGGCCAGTCGTCTCGCTTGAGACCCGGAACAAAAGGGCATTGGTCCCCTCACTCTCGCCCTGATCCATTTGGTTGATTCGTGGTGGCGAACCCCGTTCTGGAACACTTGACCTATGTGCGGTCGCTACGCTCGACGTTCCGATAAGCAGGAGATCGCTGAGCACTTTGCAGTTCATGGCACGGTGATGCTCGACCTGGGTCCGTCATGGAACGTCGCGCCGCAGACCTTCCAGCCGATTGTCCGATTGAATCGGGACACTGGCAAACGGGAACTGTTCTCATGCGGTGGGGACTGGTCGTTCTCGAATCGGACGATGTGCGCTCCAACTTTGGACGGCGCCGCCAATCTCAGAAATTTCCTTTGCCAGCGTATCGAGTAGAGCGCGTACATCTGTGCACCGTGCCAAGTTGGCACTCTGTCCCGCCCAGAGAGGAAGTAATTCCGGCCGCCCCGCCTTCTCGGCCGGAATCGTTAAGTGCCGCACGAGAGAACGTTGCAGGGGATAAGGCAGAATCTTTGTATCCTTTTGGTTGAATTCGTTGAGCAAACGGTTCTTGATACCGCGAGCAAGCCTTCCAGTGAACCCGCGAGTAAGAGCAGTCTGCTTAGCTTGACCGCTGAGGAGCGCGTGACGATGAAGCGGATTCGCTCCCGACTCCTCGCATGCGAGAAAGACAGTTCCCATCTGCACGCCGTCGGCTCCAAGAGCGAAGGCAGCCACGACTCCGCGCGCGTCTCCAATACCGCCCGCGGCAATCACCGGGAGTTTCACGGCATCGACGACCTGCGGCACCAATGCCATAGTCCCGGTCAGAGAATCTTCGGACGGCTGAAGGAAGGATCCGCGATGCCCGCCTGCTTCAAACCCGGAGGCCGCAATCGCGTCCACGCCCGCGTGTTCCAAGGCAATTGCTTCGTCCACCGTGGTTGCCGTTCCAATCAGCGCGACTCCCCGGCGGCGAAATTCATCCAAGATCTGTTTGGAGGGAATGCCATAGATGAAGCTGAACGTGGAAATCCCTTCTTCCAGCAAAACCTGCACCTGATCTTCGAAGCGAATCGGTTCGTATGGGCGATAGGAAGCGTTGGCTCCTCCTACACTCTCAATATGTTTTGCCAGTGGAGCGAGGCTTTGCTGGAATGTCTCTTCTGTCGAGGCGAGGGCTCCTTCGTCTTCCATCGAGACCCACAAATTCATTGCGAAAGGTTTTGAGGTCAGGCTCTTGATCTCGCGAATGACTTTGCGGACCGCCTCTGGCTTGAGGCCATGAGCGCCGAACGATCCGAGTCCTCCGTAGTTCGAAACGGCCGCCGTAAGCCGCTGCGAGGACAAACCTCCAAGCGGGCCTTGAATTATGGGGTACTGCAACCCCAAACGCGCGGTCAGTCGATTTTCCGTCCATGATTTCGAATTCACTTTGTCTTTACCCCATACCTCTTTCCGAATCCTCGCGCAGTTTTGCCGCCCAGTACTGCAATTTGAGAGCACTATTATCGGGATCTTGTGGCGCCGCTTCCGACTGTTGGCCCGACTATTTATTGAGTTATTGAGCGTTTGTCAGGCGGCGCTAGTCCCCACACTCTCGGGTTTGTCGCAACGGGAGCGATCGCGTGTCAGCAAGAGATAAATGAGAGCCAGCACCATCACCATGAGAGCATCCACAAAGAACCAGCCATACCCCAATACGAAAATGTGACTGAGAATTACAGCTGTCATCCACACAACCGTCAATCCCGCTCCCAATGTGGCTGTTTCGGGTATAAGGAGCAGAATTGCTACCACCGTCTCGAACACCCCTGCCCCTAGCCGAAATATCGACTGAGATGCGAGCCCGTGAAACCTTTGCGACAGCAGAGAAAATAGAGCCACCGCACCTGGCGCTCCCGCAAACTTCAAAAAGATGGCGACATAGAGAAGGTTCACCGACACAAACAGACGAATTGCCAGTATTGCGAATCTCTTACCCATAAAATGTTGCTCCCTTAACCATCTCAAACAATCGGATCATTGGGCCGATCTACACCACGTTGATTTCGATGTCGATGTTGTCCCGCGTCGCGTTGGAATATGCACATGTCCGGCCATGAGCGGCATCCACAATAGACTGGGCGACTTCGCGCTCCAAGCCGGGCAGGCTGACGTTAAGCCGTGCTCGCAGGAAGTAAACATCGCCAGAATTGCACAGGTCTATTTCGGCATCGACAGCTACATCAGCCGGTAGTTTGACCTTCATTTTGCTGGCTACAACCCCCATCGCGCTGATGAAACAGGCCGACCAGCCAGCGGCAAACAACTGCTCCGGATTGGTGCCAGTTCCTGGAAATCCCGGAGCCGAAAACTTCAGATCCAGACGGTCATCATCACTGCGAGAGACGCCGCCGCGCCGGCCGCCTGCAGTATGAGTCTTGGCGGTGTAGACGACATTTGTGACTTCCTGAGTTGAATCAGCTGCTGCATTACTTGGTTGGAAAGTAGACATCTAGTGTTTTCTCCGTGTGCCGACCAAAACCGGCAGAGTGTGGTGAATAAAAAATTTCATACGGTGAAGGACTAGAGACGGACGCCCCGAGTCACGTGGCGGCGATGTACTCTGAGCCGATGCATCGGCGTAGGGTGCGGTCAAGCGAGCTTGACCGCACCCTCCAGTCAGATTGGCTGAAGCCCGAGCCTACTTTGCGAGGAAATCAGTGATCAACTTGATGGTGGCCTGTGGATTCTCCTCCATGATCCAGTGCCCGGAATTGGGCACGATAGCGCCGGTGACGTTGCTCGCGACGAATTGCATATGATCGGCCATGTTTTTGCCGAAAAACTTCTCGGCACCAACGGCAAACACCGGCATGGTGATCTTGCCGCTCTTGGCGAGCAACGCCTTGTTGTCGGCGACGTCCTGGCGCAGTGCCCCAAATTGCTCGAAGGCATCGTGCATCGCATGTGGCCGCGCATACAGGGCAGCAAAATGCTGCCGCGTATCTTCATCGATCCTCTTGGGGTCTTCGGACAACTCGTTCCAGAAGCGATCGAGGTAGATGCGCTCTCGGCCCTGTACCAGACGCTCCTCGTCAGGACCCCGGAAATCAAAGTGCCACAGCATCGGGCTGCGAACGATGTTGTCCCAATCGCCTATTCCGGGTAGCGGTGCATCGATCACCACCCACCGCGTGACCCGGTCCGGATATTCAGCGGCCAATGCATAGCCGACCATATTGCCAATGTCATGTGTGACCAGGCCTGCCTTCTGGAGTTTGAGTGCATCCATGACGCCGGCGATATTGACCGCCTGGTTCTCCTTGGTGTAGCTGGTATCCGGGTGATCGGACATACGCATGCCGCGCAGGTCAGGGACGATCACGGTATGGTCCTTGGCCAAAACAATTGCCAAGGGGGCCCACATATCACTCGTGAAGCCGAAGCCGTGCAACAGCACCACGGCCGGCCCCTTGCCGCCGACTCGGACGTAGAGGCTGGTGCTGTTTGCCGGAACCATTTGCGTGTGAAAGCTGGCCGGAAACGGCGTGACTCCCGCCACGAGGGGCGCCGGCAGCAAGATCCCGACAAGGATGGTGGCGACATACCTGAACATATGGACTCCCGCTTTCTTAGTTGCCGACTTCGAACACCACCTCAAGCACGACCGGTGCACCGAGAGGCAAAGCGGCCACTCCCAACACAGAACGCACAGACATCTTGTCCTCTCCAAAGACATCACGAAGAAGCTCCGATGCGGCATCGCCAACGATGGGCTGGTTGTAAAAGTCTCCGTATGTTGCCAGATAGACTTTCACGCTGAGCACTCTCGTTACACGGTCCAGTGATCCCAGATGGGCTTTCGCAACGGAAAGAGCGTTCAGAGTGGCGGTTCGTAATGCATCCCGGCCGGCATCTGCATGGAGTTCCTTGCCCAGGCGCCCAATATACTGCGGTTTGCCGTCCTTGATCGGGAGCATTCCGCTGAGGAAGAGCAGGTTCCCCGACTGCACGGATTCGAGGTATGCGCCAAGCGGATGGGGAGCGTTGGGGAGCACAATTCCGAGATCCCGCAGCCGGCGCTCCGCGCTGACCGGCTGCGAACTGCCCTGGCTTACCATTTGCCGTTGTGCGCACCGCCGTCCACGTGCAGCACCTCCCCGGTGATCTGGCGCGACTCTGTGAGATAGACAACTGCGTTTGCGATCTCATCTGAAGTGGCGATCGTGCCCATGGGCGACAAGGTCTTCAGAAAATCCTTCGGGTTGTCTTTGTGAAGAGGAGTATCAACGATTCCGGGCGCCACTGCATTGAAGCGGATGTGTTCCTTTGCATACTCCGAAGCCAGGCTACGCGTGATGGCCTCAAGGCCGCCCTTCGTGATCATGGGCACGGTCACCGGCAAACCACCGATGGGATTTTCAACCAGCGATGACGTGATAGCCACGACGCTTCCACCCGACTTCTGAGCAAGCATCTGCTTGACCGCGAACTGGGTGATGTAAATGTAGCCTTCGAGATTTGTGGAGACGAGAGCGCGGAAGTCGTCAGCGCTGTAGTCGGTGAAAGGTTTCGCCGAGAAGATGCCGGCATTATTGACAACGACATCGACCGAGCCGAACTTGTGAACAGCGGTATCGACCACTTTTTGAGCCGTAGCAGCGTGGCCGATGTCTCCGTCTACCAGCGCGAGGTTCGGAGAGGCGCTAAGTCCAGCCTGGGTAATCTTTCGCGAAGTTGCGACGACGGAATATCCGCGATCTAAAAATGCATCAACCACGGCAGCTCCGATACCTTGTGAGCCACCCGTTACGATAACTGTTCCTTTGCTTGCCATAATGCTCCTGTCGAAATCAATACTGCCGGCGTTGCAGAGGCCAACATCTAACTGTTTCTCGATGGTGGCGATGCCGTATCTTGATACGGCCATCTGCAGCGTTCAAGCTGCAATAGAGATGCGAGAGGAAATGGCTATGAGGCCCGATTTGTTCTGATACCCGCTATCGTTCTAGTTGATAGCTTCCAGTTGTCGATCGAGGAGCGCAATGTCCGAAATCTCACGACCCATCCTGAGGAAAGCATTGAGTGCGCTCGTCGGATGGTAATCATGTCGTCTGACAAATACGGTCTCTACCCGTGCCTGATCCACTGGGAGTTCATGCACAGTGACGGACTTATCCGTCCAGAGTCTCTCGACCAGCGCCTTCGGTAGCAGCGTTATCCCCACACCTGCAGTGATGCAGGTAACGATTGCATCGAGAGATGCAAACTCCATCATCACGTGACGAATACCCAGTCCATCGAGGATAGAGGAGAGTCTTTGACGGTAAGAACAACCTTGTCGAAACACAATTGCTTTGAGATTTTCAACTTTGGCGAGATCATCGAAGGTCCGTACGGATAGAGAGCTTACGAGAACAAGATCTTCGACGAATAGGGGTTCCTCGCTCAGTTCTTGATGGTGAACTGGCCCCGACACAAAGGCGCCATCCAGTTCGTGCTCCACCACCTGATGAATCAGAGATGTCGTAGTACCCGTTACGATACCCAACTCGACCCTCGGATATTCCTGCGCGTATTGGGCTACCAGTGTGGGTAGCCGCAGTCCAGCCGTGGTCCCCAGCAATCCGATACGCAGTGTACCCTTTGGAGATCCATCTTCTTTGACTGCCGTGATGGCTTGCTGGAACAGCGCATGTATCTGCTCTCCGTAGAAGAGCAGGCGCAGACCTGCTTCGCTCGGTTGGACACCGCGGCTGTGTCGGACAAATAGTTGAACGCCCAGCTCTTCCTCCAGGAGGCGAATTCGGGAGGTGACATTTGACTGCACCATGTTCAGTTCAGCTGCTGCCCGGTTCATGCTGCCGATTCTTGCCACGGCTTCCACAATCCTCAAGTCATCTGCATCCATGTCCGTCCCACCCCCCATGTCAGTGTAGAGACTAATCTCTTCCCAATTAGTGGGTTTTCTCAGCCGTGGTCGCCCCTTCAATCTAAAGTCACGACGGCTCCCTAATTTCTCCGGAACCGATGCCTAACGCTCACTTCGCGGGAAAGGGCTGCAACATCGGGACACAATACCTTTACCTCACAGTCGAAGCCTGCTCTCAGTTGTATCTGATCGATCAATTCTGGCCTGTCGTTCTTCACGTTCCCGACTGCCTTATCCACTTTCCACGCTGTCATCTTGTCCGCATCGAAAGGACGAAGCAGGTCAATCGGGGGACGCTCTGGATCAGACTTCAACCAGCGGTCATAATCGCGTTCTGGGATGATGACAGGCATTCGCTCGTGGAGCGGTTGCACAACCTCATTCGGGTCAGTAGTGATTACTGTGAACGTCAGCAACTCTCCACCAGCCTTACGATCCTTCCACATCTCCCACAGCCAGCCAGCGCGTACGGCTCGCCGTTCTTCATAGCAATCGCGAAAGGCTGTTTGTTTTTCGGGTCCAGCTTCTGCCATTCGTAGAACGCATCCGCAGGAACGAGACAGCGGCGGAATTTGATCGCCTCCCTGAATGCGGGCGCCGTCGTAATCGTTTCGGCCTTCGCATTTATGGTGCGGAGACCGAGGCTCGCATCTTTGGCCCAGAAAGGAACCAGGCCCCACCGCATCAGAACGATCTCCCGTTCTCCCGTATCTCGGTTCAGCCTGACAATGGGTTGAAAGGTCTGCGGCGCGACGTTCCAGCTAGGACCGAAGTCCGGCATGACGGGCCATGCACCGCGAAGAGCTCAGCGATCCTCTGTTTGTCTGATCGTCTAACATACCTTCCGCACAAAGCAGTCACCTCACCACGCTGCGGGCACAGAAAATCCCTCGACGGATGGCCTCACGCATCGCCCCACGGACGATTGCGTTGTGATCTCGCATCTTCATTCCGGTTGGATGGTCGGCACGGTAACGAACTTCGTCATGGTATTCGGTCAGTTCGAGATCGGATTTTCTGCGCCACCTCTTCGACGATACGCAACGCCTCCGCCTCTATCTGCTGACTCGTCATTGCCGCGTTTTCGCCTCCGCAATCACCATCTTTGCGATGGTAATCGAGTCAGCGAGTAGGCGCGTTTGGCTCCGCAGACGTTGCAGAGGACCGCAGTAGGGAGCATGGGCCGTCCGCGCACAAGGCTTGGGATAGCGGCTCGACAAGCTTTGCAACGGACCAGGACCTGTCGTTGATGAAGGAGAACTCGCATTCCGGCAGCCTAGCGCGGTAGCATGCGGAATGGCAAATAAAAGGCGAAGATCGTTCGAAAACTCACATTGAGGTGATCCGGAACATCTGTGCGCATTTTTTGTACCCGCTCCAGAGGGAAAAGAAGGGTTTCTAAGGGCTATTCCGGCATACGCTGCTTTGTCCGTAACTTAAACAAAACAGACGAATAGTCAACAAAAGGGTAAAGGCGGGCAGAAGAGCTAGCTTTACCTACTAATCAGTAGGCCGGAGGTTCGAATCCTTCTGGGCGCACCATAAAATCATCAGCTTGTTCTGCACTCCAGCGCATCGCCCACCCGCGCGTGCAAGGACTATCGTGGATTTGGCGCTTGCCGGGGTTTGTACAGTGCGGCAAAGAATGTGCCGAAGCTGATGACCACGCCGGCGATCCAGTGCTTGTTCGCATACCAGGAGAGGTATCGAAACGGACCGCCGATGGCGAAGACCCAGATCGGAAAAGCCAACGGAACTGATGATGATCTGGGACCAAAGGACCGGCTCGCCCGGACGATTCTGTGTGACGAAATGGCAAATGGAGGCGCTCTCCGTCGAAGTGGGCATAGATCAGCACGACATCTGAGGTGCCGGTGCTTAGCTCGTCCAGAATTGCTTTCTTGGCGGCGAACGGATGATCGAAGCCTTCGACTTCAGGCCGGATGCTCTCATTGAGAGACTTCCAGGCCTCAACCGTGCCGGTGTTCTGGAGGCCCATGTGGATGCGTTCCTGGTGGCTTGCGGCAGGGTCCGACTCCTGGGGCAGGGCATTGAAGACCTTTGTGTTCTGCGACAGCGGCCGTTTGCCGAGCGCGGTGGCCTCGGCGATGGAATGGAGATCCTTATTCGCCGAGGTGGGCTCGTGAATGATCGTGGTCGTGCTTTGCTTGGCAATGAACTCCTGCCAAGCCTCGCCCCGCGGGATGTCCCCGCTGTACACGATGGGGACTTTGGACGCCTGGAGGTTCTTCAGAGCGTCACGATCGAGCTTGACTTTTTGTGGCGGCGGCCCGGGAGTTAGCTCGTACGCAGCGTAGGGACGACTGGGGTCTGCCGAACGTTCCCAAATCACCCGCTTAGGGATCGGAAAGAACTCATTTCTTGCATCCGCGATTCTTCAGAGGGTAGGTTGACACGTCCATTGATATGCCCATTGGACGACTCAGGTGGGAGGCGTTCCTCCGGCGGGCGCTCGACCGGCGCTTCCCGGGGCATCTCCGGATGAGGGAATTGCGCTGAGAGTGAAAGGCTACAAGTTACAAACGCGAGGAGTGGCAGCAGTTTCGCGCCAGCGCGAGGCGATGGTTCATCGATGATGTCTGGGAGGGACTCACAGAGCAACTCCGCAATTCCCGGAACGCGCGCGCGGAGCTTAGTCTCATCGGCGACGCGAGTGTACCGCCGAGGACTTGCAGTGTCCATGAAGATCAACCGACATATCTCTCCCGGCGCGAATTCGGTCAACTACCTCACATCCAGCCTCAAAATTTGCCGAACCCGTCGCAGACGTCTGAACCCTTTACTATCAGACTGATGCCGCAACGGCCCTTCTCTCGCCCCCTCTTCCTCCTGCTTCTGATTGCCGGCCTTCTCACCTTCCTTGTCCAGTCCGGGGAACTTGGTACGTCGGACACCATGCACCGGTTGCAGGTCACACATTCCCTCTGGACTGGGCAGCCTCAGGTCCTTCCCAACGAATACCCGGAGTTTGGACTTCACGGGCGAGGCGGCCGTCTGTATGCCTGGTATGGGATCGGTCAGTCGCTTTTGATGCTGCCGGCCGATCTGGCCGGCTCGGCGGCCGAGCATCTGCCCGTTTGGCACAAGTACGTCGCCAGCGGGGAAGATCCTGCCATCCGTAGCATCATCGTCAGCTTCAGCACCAACATTCTCGTCAATGTGCTGACGGCACTTGCTGCCTTCCGGCTCTTGGACCTGCTGGGCTTTTCTGAAGGCGAGTCTGTTGCCGGCGTCCTCGCGTTGCTCTGCGCTACGACGCATCTGCACTATGCGCAGAACATGGAGGAGAACAACTACATCCTGCTGTTGACGATCACAGGTTTCGCGCTGCACTTCAAGTGGCTCACTACCGGGAATCGGCGAGCCTTGTTCTGGGGCTCGGCTGCACTTGGCCTCAACCTGCTGACACGCCTTACCACAACGCTCGATGCTTTCGGAGCCGCTTGTTTCATCCTGCTTGCTGCACTGTTCTCACGTCGCGCCGGCAGCAGCGATCTGGAACACCAATCCGGCCGTTCCATGCTCTGGACTTACTTTCGGACGGTGGCTCCCGTGTACGCAGTCTTTCTGCTGATCGACCGGATCTACCAATACATCCGCTTCGGCTCCTTGACCAACACCTATGTTCATTATTTCGCGCGCGAATATAGGCTGCAGGATCCCACTCTGCCTGCGAATTTTCCATTCAACCGGGGCTGGTTTGAGGGGGGACTCCAGTCCGGCATCCTCGGTCCCTTCTTTATGCCGGAGAAGACGATCCTTGTTTTCGATCCGATGTTTCCCTTGGCCCTTCTGCTCACGGTGCTTCTGTGGAAGCGGCTTACGCCCGCGCTGCGGGCCTTTGCAGTGGCGACGCTCGCCATGCTCGCAGCCTACATCGTCTTCTACGCGCGATATAACTGGTGGGCCGGTGACTTCGCTTGGGGCGACCGCTATATTTCAAGTGCGGTGGAGTTCTCGACGCTGCTCGCCATCCCACTCCTGTTGCGATGCCGGAAGGTGCTTTCGCGGGCGATCTGGTATCTGGGGCTCGCTGTCACTGGAATCAGCGTCGCGATCCAATGCGCCTCACTCGCCTTCTGGATTCCGCTCGAGATTTACCAGATGGAGACCTTCGGCCACCCCACCTGGGTGGTCTTCCTGCGGTTCAAGAACATCGCGGCATTCGCACTGCACAAGCGTGCCGCCTGGGGCCTTAACACCTTCGCGATGTTTCAGGACTCATGGGACGCCGCCCACATTACGACGTGGAACTTTCTGCCTTCGCTGCTGCGCCACATCGGGCAGGCGCCGCTCTGGACCGTGCATGTGCTCTATGGCGTCTGGGCGGCCGTGACACTTGCTCTCCTCCTTGCCTCGATAAAGCTTGTCCGGTCGTTGCAGGTCCGGAGACCGTCGCTGAACCAAAGTGATTAATCCCGGACGACGGAATGTCAGAGCAACGTATTACGTGACGAGGCCACCATCGAGCGGTTCCGGCACGTGTAGATCCTGTCAAAAGATGCAGGATTTCCTATGCAAAGGCCACTGTTGCGCTGTAACCTCCCTCTGCCCGGTGACTCTAACCGAGTGCTGGTGGCTGTTGACCTCCTCAAGAGGCGACGGGCGCTGGCGGGTTGCTTTCGGTTCTTTGTGAAGGAGTTGCAATCCGCAAACGCGGTATACAACGTAATCCGGATGGTCCCAACCTCAGGTTGAACGATCTGAGGAACTCAATAAGGAAGGTTTCTCGCAATGAACAATAGCGTCAAGACTCTCATTCTGACTGCAGCTGTGACCGGCTTGTTCGGTGGCACCTCGGCCCGCCTCAACGCTCAGCCGGCCGCACAGTCGAACGGCCAGGCCAGCGTGAGCGCAAACTCGAACGTCGGCACCGCTGTGCACCTGAAGAGCAATTTTCAGGACACTGGCAAGCATTCCTGTAAAGGCAAGAACGACTGTAAGGGCCAGGGCGGATGCAAGGCGAGCGACAACGGCTGCAAGGGCAAGAACAGCTGCAAGGGCAAGGGCGGCTGCGCCACCGACGGCTCCAAGATGCCGGATGCATAAGCTTCACCTGCGCGAGGGCCGCCTCGTGGAAGGGGCCCTCGCGAACTTTCCCCATCGATCATGTCTGCTGCACATGACCTGAACCGAGTGCCGTTGACGGGAACGGACAGATGCCTGCCAATCGTTTCAATGGATTCACGGAATATGGTGTTGGAATCGGACTGAGGATTCCGCACTATCAGCACATCTTCGAAAAGAAGCCGGTCGTCGACTGGTTCGAGATCATCTCCGAAAACTACATGGTGGACGGCGGTCGTCCACTGCAGGTGCTGGATCAGATACTCGATCAATACCGTGTCGTGCAGCACGGGGTATCGATGTACTTCGGCTCCGCGCAGCCGCTCAGTCGCGAACACCTCAAGCGGTTGAAGACGCTGGTTCGCCGCACCAATACGCCGTGGCTCTCCGACCATCTCTGCTGGGGCAGCGTCGATGGCCGCTACACCCATGATCTGCTGCCGATCCCGTACACCTGGGAGGCAGTGAAAGTGACGGCGAAGCGCATTCGCCAGGTGCAGGATTATCTTGAGATTCCCATTGTCGTCGAAAACGTAAGCAGCTATGCCGAATACCACGAGAGCGAGATGGCCGAGTGGGAGTTTCTCAACGAGGTCGTCGAAGCGGCGGACTGCGGCATCCTGTTGGACGTCAACAACATTTACGTGTCCTCGCAAAACCACAGCTTCGATCCGTTAACCTACGTGAACAGCGTTCCCAGCTGGCGCGTAGCGCAGATCCATATTGCGGGCCACTCGAAATACCGCAAGTACATTCTGGACACGCACGATCATCCGGTCATCGATCCGGTGTGGTCGCTCTATGCGCGTGCCATCGAGCGCTGCGGCCCGACGGCGACCCTTTTGGAGTGGGACGATAACATCCCCTCTTTCGACGAGGTACACGCAGAAGCGCTCAAAGCCAATCGTTATCTGAAGCGCGCGACTGTTCCGAACCTCCCTCCTGGCGCATTGAATAAGGTACGCGAGCACCCGCTGGAGACGCGATGACGCTGCTCGAGCTGCAACGCAGGATGGCCGAGGCAGTTATGCTGCCGCTGACCCGCACCGACACCATGCAGCAGAAAGCACGAAATGGCCGGTCGATGATGGCGGAAGCTGCCGCCTTCATCAAGCCCAACGACCGGCTCACCTCCTTTGAGCGTCTTGAAATTTACAATCGCCAGTATTGGTTCCGCATCATCTCGGCCTTCGCGGAGGACTTTCCAGGGCTCGGTGCAGTTGTTGGGCAGGCGGCCTTTGAAAAACTGACCCGCGCCTATCTTACGGATTGCCCATCGCAATCGTTCACGCTGCGCAACCTCGGCTCTCGCCTCGAAACATGGCTGCTCGAGCATCCGCAGTACGCAGGGAAGCGTCTTGAATTGGCTCTCGATGTCGTACGTCTGGAATGGGCATACATCGAGTCCTTCGACAATGCAACGGAGCGAGCACTTACCATAGCGGATCTCGGCCAGCTCGATGGCGAATCACAGTTGTCCCTGCAACCTCATCTGCGTCTGCTCCACCTGTTGGACGCCGTCGACGATTTCGTGATCGATGTGCATCGCCGGCAGGCATCGCAGGGCGTGGCCAGCAACGCTGTCACCAGCGCGAAGCATTTGCGCAGCCGGCGGCTGCCGGCCTCGCTCAAACGCGGCGACATCTACCTAGGAGTGCATCGTTACGAGAACGCTGTCTATTACAAGCGTCTCGAACGCGAGGAATACCTGCTCCTGCGAGCGCTCGACGCGGGAAGCACTCTCGGCGAGGCCCTAGATCAGGCCTTCACATCGTCGCCGCTTCCTGAAGACCAGCGCCCCGCGCGGGTGCAGGCGTGGTTTGCGAACTGGGCTGAACTGGGCTGGTTTTGCCGCCACAAGACTGCAGCGGCCCGGCGCACCGCCAGAAAGCGAGTCAACTGAGAATGCGAGAGCGCATCCTTAGCGCCTACGCGCAGTTTCGCCGCGCTGCATCCTCTCTGCGGTCCCCATTTCTGCTGTTGGTGCGGCTCTATTGGGGCTGGCAGTTCGCCCAATCCGGCTGGGGCAGGCTGCATCACATCCCGCAGGCAACGGAATTCTTTGCGAGCCTCCATATCCCGTTTCCCGGCGCCAACGTCGTGTTCGTTTCGTCGCTGGAGTTCATCGGTGGCTTGCTGCTCATCGTCGGCCTGGCGTCTCGCTTTATCAGCCTGCTGCTGGCGTTCGACATGATCGTCGCCTATATCACCGCCGACCCGGAGGCCCTGCACTTCGTCTTTTCCGACCCAGGCAAGTTTTACAACGCCGACCCCTACACATTCCTCTTCGCGTCGCTGCTTATCCTCATCTTTGGTCCTGGATGCTTCGCGCTGGATCGGCTCGTGCGTCGGAGACTCAAAGACCTAGAGCCCGCGTCAACTGCAGCTTGACCGCGACTTCTCGCTCTGTCTCAGGCGGAGTGGGGAGCGAAGCGAAGCGACGCGGAGTTCATGCAATAACGAAGCCCCGTAGGGTGCGGACCATCCGTAAACACATGGCCCAAATGCGCGTCGCAGAGCCTGCAGCTTACGGCGGTGCGCACCATGCCCAGGGTGGTGTCGTGTTGCTCGGCGACGTTCTCTTTCGCAATAGGTGCCCAGAAGCTCGGCCAACCCGTGCCGGACTCGAACTTCGTGTCTGAGTTGAATAGTGCCGTATCGCAGCAGATGCATCGATAGAGACCGCGTTTGTGCTGGTTCCACAGGCTGCCGGAATAAGCCACCTCTGTGTCTGCAAGGCGGGCAATGTCGTAAACGTTCGGCGGAAGCTGCTTCTGCCATTCACTCGTACTTTTCACTACTTTCGGCATCGTGACCTTCCGGAGACGCTTCCCGTCGTCTGAAAAGAGCACGATCACGACCGGTTCGCCGGGATGCGAGGGCTCTTCGTCAGCCAACGCGTGATGCGGATGTCGCAGACTGAGTAGCGCCGCTCCTACCGCCGCTATCCCGGTGGAAAGAAATATGCGCCGCGTCACGCGCTGTGAGCCGGGGTCCCTCGATGGTTGTGACTCGAACATAAGGTTTGCTCCACTCGTGTCCGAGTCTAAGACGCAGAAGTCCCGCGTGGGTTACGCCCTGGCAAGTCCAATGCCCAGGCACAATGGATTAGGCGGTCGCTACTTGGCAGCCGCGGGGGGCTGCGAGGCGTCCGGGTGCTCGATCGGATTCTGCGGCGCGATCAGGGCCACCTCTTCAAGGATGCTGATGCCTCCGCGGCGAAGCAAGTTCGCCACTACTGCCGGCGTCAGGCGCGTCGCATCATATTCCACACGAATGGTTTTGCCCGGCTGATCGATCTCGATGCGGCGGATGCCATAGACCTCTTTCAGATTGCCCAGCGCGAACATCGCGGCCTCGGAGGGCTGCTGCTCATAACGGAATAGAACATCGACATTGGTCATCGAGCATTTCCCTCAATTGCAAAGGCATGTATCGCTGGACTTGAGGAGCGACGGCGAGACCGGCTTTTGACGACGCTCTAGCGGCATCATAGATCATTTTTGAACGCCCATGCTCCCGGCCTGAGCTACAGGCGGCGGAGGTATTCCAGGACCTCAGGGCTGGTCCAGTCCTGCGCGCCGATAAATTTCCGGCGGATGATTCCGTGCTGATCGATGACATACGTCTCCGGCCAGCGGGACGTACCGTAAAGATCCGCAGCGCGATGCGCGGGATCATCGATGGTGAGCAGGCCGATCTTGTGCTGGACGAGATAATCCCGGTACGCCTCCTGATCCACATCCACGCTGACCGCAAGCACCTGGACCTGCGGCAATTGCTGCTGCATGGCGGTGAGCGAAGGCAACTCAGCAATACAGGGCAGACACCATGTTGCCCAGAAATTCAGGACCACGATCTTCCCGCGGTAGTCGGCCAGATGGACGCTGCGGTTTCCGTCGGTTACTGTGAAGTCCGGGGCAACGCGGCCCATTTGCCGGGGGTGGCTGCCGCGGTCGCAGCCGGCTGTAACGAATAGGAGAGCGGCCAGAATGAAACAGGTGTGCTTCACTGTGCCCATCATACCGTTGAGTCTGGCCCGCCGATGCGATTAGACGGTGCAGGAAAGGCCGGAACCCCCGGGCATACGATTGAAGCCAATAGGCTCGACCAGACATCCATCTATGAGAGGCCAGAAATAACGGAAACCCATGATCCTGTTGACACGAAAGGCGGAGTTTTCTGCCGCTCACTACTACTGGAACGATGCCTGGAGCGCGGCGGAAAACGAGCGCGTATTCGGCAAATGCGCCAACCGCAATGGACACGGCCATAACTACACCCTGGAAGTGACGGTTGCGGGCGAGGTGAATCCGCAGACCGGCTTTGTGGTCGACCTTAAGCAGTTGAAGGACGTGATGCACAGCGAAGTCGTGGATGTATACGACCACCGGCACTTGAACCTGGAGATCCCGGAGTTTCGCGACCGCGTGCCGACCGTCGAGAACATCGCGGTGAGTGCGTGGGAGCGGCTGGATGGCAAGATTCCGGGTGCCCGGCTGGAGCGCGTTCGCGTCTATGAGACACCGGACCTTTACGCCGATTGCTTGGGCCCGGAGCGCGCGCGATGAATGTGATCTTCACCCGCCGCTATCATTTCAGCGCATCGCACCGGCTGGATTGCGAGGCCTTGAGCGTGCAGGAGAATCGCGATGTGTACGGGAAATGCAATAACCCTTATGGACACGGGCATAACTACCGGCTCGAGGTTTCAGTGCGTGGCCCGGTGGACCGCGCAACAGGTATGGTGATGAATATGGTCGATCTGGACAAGTTGGTAGGCGGCTCCGTGGTGGCGCGGTTTCATCTTGCAAATCTCAATACGGACCCGCTCTTCCAGCAAGAGGTGCCGACGACAGAAAATCTGTGCCGCGCGATTCATCGTCTTCTCGCTGGCGAACTGCCGCCCGGAAAACTAGACCGCATACGGATCGAGGAGACGGAGAACAATTTCTTTGAGTATGCGGGGGAGGCGGCGCGTGACTAAGAACAAAAATGCGGAAGCGCACGCGGGTGCGACGATCCAGACGATTCATAATGTCGCGGTGAACAGGATGCCCGCAAACAATGGTGCTGCGGCGAACGGATTGGAGCAGTACACGACGCAGGAGCTTTATGGGGAGTTGCTGGCCCGGTTCGATGGGGACCCGACGCGCGATGGACTGCTGAAGACGCCTGAGCGTATGGAAAAGGCGATGACCTTTCTGACCCAGGGATACCGGCAGGATCCGCAGGAGATTCTGCGTGCCGCTCTCTTCGATGTGGATTACGACGAGATGGTAATGGTGAAGGACATCGAGATGTACTCACTATGCGAGCATCACATGCTGCCGTTCTTCGGCAAGGTGCATATCGCCTACATTCCTCAGGGCAAAGTTGTCGGACTGAGCAAGCTACCCCGACTGGTCGATGTGTTTGCGCGGCGGCTGCAGGTGCAGGAACGCATGACCCGCGAGATTGCGAATGCGCTGCAGGAGGCGATCGCGCCGCAGGGAGTTGGTGTCGTATGCGAGGCGCGTCATCTCTGCATGATGATGCGGGGAGTCGAAAAGCAAAACTCGTCGACCGTGACCTCCGCAATGTCGGGTGTCTTCCTTGAAGACAAGACCCGTGCCGAGTTCCTTTCGTTAGTGCGCGACAACGGCCGCAACTCCTTCTAGCGACGGACCGTTATAGTGGGGAAGTGAACGGCCTGCTTATCCTCGACAAGCCGGCGGGCATCACCTCGCATGACGTCGTTGCGCGTACGCGGCGCATCCTCGGCGAGCGCTCCATCGGGCATCTGGGTACGCTCGACCCGATGGCAACCGGCGTGCTACCGCTGTTGCTGGGGCGGTACACGCGCCTGGCGCAGTTTTTCGGCAGGATGGAGAAGGCCTACACCGGCAGCATCCGCTTTGGTCAGGCCACCACCACATACGATGCCGAAGGGGAGGGCGTTGGACCGCACACGCCTGTATCGCTCGATGGAGAAGAGCTAAAACGGCACGCGGCAGCTTTCAATGGTGAACTGCTACAAACGCCGCCTGCGTACAGCGCAAAGAAGATCAAAGGACGCGCGGCATATTCGCTTACGCGGGCAGGAGAGACGATCGAGCTCGCGCCAGTCCGTATCGTCGTTCATGACTTCACCATTACGTCTCTCGATGGGGACACTGCCGAATTTCGCGCCACCGTCTCTGCTGGCGGATACATTCGCTCTCTGGCACATGATCTCGGACAGAGGCTGGGCTGCGGCGCGCATCTGGCATCGCTGCGACGTGTTGCTGCTGGACCATTTCAGGCCGACGCGGCGCTCTCCCTGGAAGACTTGGCAACGCTGGTAGAGGCAGGCGACGTCGAGCGGTACCTGCCTCACCCGCGCACGTTGTTGCCGGATTTTCCTTCGACGACAGCAGACGCACAGTCCGCCGGGCGAATGCGGAACGGCGCCTTGTGCAACCTTGCAGACTTTTCTGCGGCTTCGCACGTCAAAGTGTTCGCGAATCGTCACGAGCTCATCGGCATAGCGCAGCGCATCGCAGGCACGCTGTTTCAGCCCATCGTAGTCATCGGCTGAGGTCTATTGCTTATGCAGCAGCGGTGTGATCAGCGGCAACAGGTTCCGCGCCACCTGCTGGTTGCCCTGCGCGGTCGCATGAATTCCATCGGCCTGCATGCTGCCTTCCGTCCCGTAAACGCCCTGAAGCAGGAAGGGAAGCAGTGGCACATGATATTTCCTGGCCAGCAAAGCATACGTCTCATTGAACTGGTGGATGTAATCCGGGCCGTAGTTCGGCGGCAGAGTGATGCCGCCGAGGACCACCTTGGTCCTCGCGCCTTCCAGTGTAAAGACGATCTGGTCGAGGTTCTTACGCGTGCTGTCGATCGGCAGTCCGCGGAGACCGTCATTGCCGCCGAAAGCGACAATGACGATAGCCGGCTTCAGGGCAACTACCTCATCCAGCCGTTCGACGCCATCCTTCGTCGTGTTGCCGCTGATCCCAGCGTTGACAACGTGGTAGTGAAACCCTTTTGCATTCAGATCGCGTTCCAGAAAATCGGGATAACTGTTACCCGCATCGGTGCCGTACCCTGCAGTAAGGCTGTCCCCGAAAGCGACAATGACCGGCCGATCGTCGCGGGCCGCCGGCTTTGTCACTGCAACTGGCGAAGCAGGGGGCGCCTCAGGAGGCGGAGCAGGATTTTTGTTGCAGCCGATAGCGCCAATACTCAAAGCGACGACAAGCGCGAGTTGCAGGCGGGAACCGCAAGAATACATCACACGTTCAATCTAGCAGCGCGTAGACCGCTCGATGAAGTCGCGCAGCATGAAGGGGCAGCATGATCGAAGTGCAGGGCTTGAAGAAGTCAATTCATAATGGCACCAACCTGGTGGAGATTCTGCGCGGCATCGACCTGACTATTCCGCAAGGACAGTTTGCCGCGATCATGGGTCCGTCGGGCAGCGGCAAGAGCACGCTGCTCGGCCTGCTGGCTGGCCTGGATGCCCCAACTGAGGGAGAGGTGATCCTGGACGGAACGCCGATCTCACATCTCAACGAAGATGAGCTGGCAGAGATTCGCGGAAGGAAGCTCGGCTTCGTCTTCCAGTCCTACCAACTCATCCCGATGCTCACCGCGCTAGAGAACGTCCTGCTGCCATTTGAGCTGAACGGATCTTCCCACCGGACGGGCGAGGGCCGTGCCCGCGCCACGGAACTACTGGACAGCGTGGGCCTCGCAGATCGCCTGCATCACTATCCGGTCCAACTCTCCGGCGGTGAGCAGCAGCGCGTGGCTCTGGCTCGCGCCTTCATGCTGGAACCGCCCATTGTGCTCGCGGACGAGCCTACCGGCAATCTGGACTCACACAATGGCGAGCATGTGCTCGAGCTATTATTGCGACGTCATAGGGAGAGCCGCACAACCTTGGTGATGGTGACGCACGATCCGCAGGTCTCTGAACGTGCGGAACGTCGCATCATCTTGCATGACGGCCTCGTCATTAAAGACACAGCGACTGCAACACCGATGGCAGTCACGGAGGCCAACTGTGACTCTTGAGACCAGCAGCGTCCGGCCACGGGCTCTCAGCTGGAGTGCTGCCCTGCGCATTGCGTGGCGCGAATTCCAGGCGGCGCCGGCGAAGTTTCTATTCGTCGTCGTCTCGGTGGCGATTGGCGTCGCCGCGCTGACCGGTGTCCGCGGCTTCACCGAATCCTTCCAGAAGACCCTGACGGGACAGGCGCGCACCATCCTGGCCGCCGATGTTTCGGCCCGCATGTTCCGTCAGCCCTCCGCAAAGGAGATTGCAGGGCTGAATGCGCTCCATGGGGTCGAGCGCACCCAGGTCACCGAAATGGTATCAATGGCTTCAACCCCATCGGATCCGATTCCTCTGCTGGTTTCGCTGAAGGCGGTCGACCCTTCACGGTACCCCTTTTACGGCGCATACAAGCTCCGTCCCGCCGGCACGCTTCGCACGGAACTGATGCCGCAGACTGTGCTGGTAGGCGAGGATTTGCTGATCCGGCTGCGTGCGCAAGTCGGCGATTCTCTCAAGGTGGGGAACAGCAGCTTCCGCATCGCTGGCGTTGTCGAGCGCGAGCCGGATCGCATGAATTCCAGCATGGGCATCGGACCGCGAGTTTTGATTACGCAACAGGGCCTGGCAGCCAGCGGACTTCTGCAGCCGGGCAGCCGCGCAGGTGAGCGTTTCCTGATGCGTCTCAACCCAGACGCATCCGATGTGAAGGGGCTTCGCGCCCAGGTAGAGAAGATCCTTCCAGAGGCGCAGGTGACGGACTTCCGGGAAGCCAACCCAGCCCTGACGCAGGGCCTGGATCGCGCTAGTAGCATGTTGAGTCTCATCTGCCTGGTTGCGATGGTGCTCGGTGCCATCGGCGTCGCGATGTCGATGCGCGCACATCTCGAACAGCGGATGGACATCCTTGCGACCATGAAGTCGATCGGGGCACGCTCTTCAGACATTCTGCGTATCTATCTTCTCCAGACGCTACTTCTCGGATTAGTCGGCGGTCTCGTAGGCGTTGTTGCCGGCTTCGGTGTGGAATGGACGATCCCATTGCTGGCGGCAAAGCTGCTGCCGATCGAGCCGACACTTCGCCTCCCAATGCGCGCGGGTCTTGCCGGACTGGGTACGGGCATGCTCACGACCTTGCTCTTCTGCTTGCCGCCGCTGCTCGACATCCGCCGCGTGAAGCCGAGCCTGGTGTTGCGGCGCCAGGTGGAAGCTCCGTCCGAGATGACACTAACCGAACGATGGCAGCGGCGGCGCATGCAGTGGGTCACGACAGTGATCATCCTGCTTGCACTCGCCGGTATTGCCGCAGGACTCACCAGTTCGCTCACCGTCGCAGCGTGGTTTACCGCGGCGTTGGTTACGCTGCTCCTGTTCATTACGCTTTTGGCGCGAACGCTGCTGCGCCTGCTGCGAACGGCGCTCACACGTACGCGACTCAGCTTGCCTTCATTCGTACGCCATGGCCTCTCGAACCTCTATCGGCCTGGCAACCAGTCCACCGCCGTCCTCATATCCCTGGGCGCCGGCATCATGCTCATCCTCACGGTGTTCCTCATGCAGAATGCCGTTCTCCGGGATCTGCAGGAGACGCTCGGCAAGGGTCTCCCAAATATCTTCCTCATCGACATCGCGACGGATGAACTCGATGGCGTCTCTTCATTGATCGCAAAGCAAGCCGGAGTGCATGGCGCCATGGAGCGGCTGCCACTGGTGGCAGGACGATTGAACGAAGTAAACGGAAAATCCGGCGATGAGCTGAAGCAGCAGAAAGTTCCGCGTCATCTGCTGCAATCCGTCAGTCTCACCTGGTCTGACACAGTTCCAGCGGGTATGAAAGTCCATTCAGGCACATGGTGGACTCCCGGAGCCAAGGGCAAGGTGGCCGTCAGAGAAGGCCTTGCGAAGCGAATGCACGTTACGGTCGGTTCGACCATGGTCTTTACAGTGCAGGAACGCCGCATTCCAGTGACCGTGGCCGCGCTGTACGAGAATGATGGCCAGCATGTCTTCGGGCGCAGCGAATTCGTTCTATCGCAGCAGTCCCTCGCTCATCTGCCGGTGGTTTGGTATGGCGCTGTCCATGTGGACGCTCCGCAGATCCCGCAGATGCAGCGTGCGCTGTTCGCCGCCTATCCCACTGTGACCGTCATTAACATTGCCGACCTGCTGGACACGGTAGCCGGAGTGGTCCACCAGGTCACGATGATTGTCCGGTTTCTTGCAGCGTTCTCCATCCTCGCCGGGTTGGTGATCCTCGCGTCCAGCGTGGCCAGCACCCGCTTCCGTCGTATCCGCGAGGTGGTTGTTTTAAAGACACTCGGAGCGCGCCGCCCCCGCATCGCCGCGGTCTTCGGGGTGGAATTCACCGTGCTGGGGCTGCTGGCAGGATGCGTCGGAGTGATCTTCGCCAACATCCTCACCTTCATCCTCCTGCACCGGCTCGAGGTTCCGTATCGGTTGCAGTGGGTGGCTGCCGCGGCGGCTGCAGTGGGCACGGCGCTATTGGCTGTTCTCACTGGGTGGCTCGCCAGTATCCGCATCCTCGGGCAGCGGCCGCTTGAAGTGCTGCGTGAGGAGTAGCTTTCCCAACTCGAGGGGGCTGGGCGGGCTCCCGTCGTTCGGCTCATCGCCGCCGCCGTCTTCCCCATCCCCACGATCCGGGTTGCGATCCATCGGCGCCCACTTGCGTGCCATAAGCGGTACCAGAAAAAGAACAGCGAATACCGTCGTGACCGTGCCACCGACCACGACACGCGCGAGTGGCTTCTGCGTCTGCGAACCGATCCCTGAGGCGATTGCCGCGGGAAGCAACCCGAGACCCGCTGCCATGCAGGCCATCACGATCGGCCGCATCTCATCGATGGCTCCCATAAAGACGCCACGCTCGCGTCCATGATCATGTTGCTGATGGCGCAGGCCGGTCAGGAAAACGACGGTGCACAACGTGTTGAGGCCAAGCAGCGAAGTAAAGCCGACCGCAGCCGAGATGCTGAAAGATGTGTGGGTAAGTCCCAGAGTAAAGATGCCTCCGATTGCGCCAAAGGGAAGTGTCGCGAGCACAATCAGCGCATCTCGAAAGGACTGGAAAAGCAGATAGAGAAGCAGGAGCACGATCAGCAGCGAGATTGGAACGATGAATGCGAGACGATGAAGCTCTTTCTGCAGGCTGTCATACTCGCCGGCCCAGGTATAGGTGTAGCCGGCCGGCAGTTTTACCTGGCGAGAGAGCACGTTCTTCAGCTCTACGATCGTGCTCTGCAGATCGCGGCCACGCACGCTGAATTTGATCGGGATGTATCGCCGTCCCCCTTCGCGATAGATCATGAATGCGCCGTTGTGCAGTGTGACATTGGCCACATTGCCAAGCGGGATCTGGTTGCCGTCCGGCGTCGGTAACAGGATCTTGCGGATTGCCTCCGGCGTATCACGGAACTCTGGACTGAACCGAACGGCGAAATCGAAACGGCGTTCGCCTTCGATGATCTGTGTCACAGCAGCCCCGCCCACGGCCGCCTGCACTGCATTGTTGATGTCTGCCGCGGCAATTCCATAACGTGCAGCTTCCCCGCGATTGATGGAGATGAGCAGGCTCGGCTGGCCACCGACGTTGAACACGCCCACATCCGTTACCCCCCGAACATGGGTCATGAGCTGGTAGATCTTGTCTGCGGTGTTGGTGAGGGTGTCAAAATCGTCGCCGAAAAGCTTGAGCGAGTTTTCGCCCTTCACGCCGGACATCGCCTCCTCTACGTTGTCCTGGATGTTCTGCGAAAAGTTGAAATCGATGCCGGGATATCGTTGGAACTTCTTGTGGATCGCGGCGATCAGTTCTTCCTTTCTGCCATGGAACTCCGGCCGCCACTCACCCGCAGGCTTCAAATCGGCAAGCAGTTCAATGTTGTTGAAGGTGCTCACGTCCGTTCCGTCATCGGGCCGTCCCATTTGCGACAGGCACTGCGTCACTTCCGGAAAGCTGCGCAACACGCTGCGAAGCTGGTCGGCAATCTCCGTGGATTGCGGGAAGGCCATATCCTGCTGCATCGTCGCGCGGATCCAAAGATTGCCCTCCTCGAGCGCTGGCATGAACTCGCCGCCAATTTGCGTGAAGGCAAACGCCGCTCCGGCAAGCAATATGCCCGCGACGATCCAGACCAACAGTGACCGCTTCAGCGCGACCTGCAGGGTCCTTTCATACAGCCTGCGCAGGTTGCCAACAAGCCAGGTCTCCTTACCAGAAACCTGTTTCGGCGAGGAGAGGAAGCAAAGTACCGGCGCAAAGAGAAACGCATACAGCAGCGCGCCAATAAGCGCAAAACCATACGCCTGAGACATCGGCGCAAAGATCTTCCCTGGCACTCCCTGCATGGTGAAAAGCGGAATGAAAGAGACCAGGATGATGACCGTGGAGAAAATAACCGGCCGCGAGCCGTCAGCCACCCCGGCCACGATCACGTCCGACAGTGTCTCTCCCTGGCGGCGGCGGCTCAGCTTCCTGTAGATGTTTTCAAGAATGATGATCGACGCATCCACCAGAATGCCGAAATCGATCGCCCCGATGGAAATCAGATTGGCTGAGCTGCCCTCCAGGACCATCAGGCTGAAAGCAAAGAGCAGCGCGAAGGGAATAGTGAGCGCCGCGATGGTGGTGATGCGCACATCGCCCAGCGTGACGAACAGGACGATGGTGACGAGGATCATCCCCATAAGCACAATGTGCTGCACCGTCTCCGTCGTCCGGTTCACCAGCCTGCTGCGATCGTAGATGGTCTTGATCTGCATGCCGGGCGGCAGCAGGTTGCCGGAATTGAGCTCGGCGATCTTCTTGCGCATCGCCTTCAAGGCGGGCAGGGACTGCTCGCCCTTCTGCAGCAGCACAATGCCTTCCACGATGTCCGGATTCTCGTTAAAGCCTACTTTTCCCAGTCGCGGCAGATGCCCTTCTTTTACCGTGGCTACATCGCGCATCAGAATCGGGGTGCCGCTATGTTCCGCCACGACGATATTGTTCATGTCGCTTAACGATTTCAGCAGCCCGATGCCGCGCACGTTCACACTTTGACTGCCCATCGTCAGGTAGTTGCCGCCGGCGTTGGCATTGCTGTTCTGAATGGCATTGACCACCTGCGTCATGGTCGTGTCCATGGCCAGCAGGCGATTGGGATCGATCTGCGCCTGGTACTGCCGCGTAGTTCCACCGAAGGTGGCGACATCAATGATGCCGGGTACCGACTTGATTTGCCGGACAACAAACCAGTCCTGCTCCGCCTTCAGCTCGTTCAGACTGTAACTGGGACCGATAAGTTGATACCGGTAAATCTCCCCCACCGGAGACTCCGGCGACAGCTGCGGTTGAAGATTATTCGGCAGAGAAAGCGACTCCAGGCGATTAAGCGCCTCCTGCCGGTCGACGAAATAGCTTGAGCTGAAGTCGAAGTACAGCTTGACATCGCTGAGTCCGAAAATGCTGATCGAGCGGATTTCAGTAAGCTTCGGCGTGCCATTCAGCACAGTTTCTACAGGAATCGTGACCTGCTGCTCCATCTCCTCCGCGGACCACGCCGCGTTCTGGGTGATGAATTCGACCATCGGCGGCGATGGATCCGGATATGCCTCGATATCCAGCTGCGAGAACGCAAAGCCACCGGCCGCCAGCGCGACCAGGAGCAGAATCAGAACGATCGTGCGGTACTGCAGCAGAGCGCGCGTGAATCCCTGCATGGCTACTCCGACCCCGATCCGCGGAGAAGTTCTGCCCCCGTGCTGATCACGCGATCGCCCTCGTTCAGGCCGCCCGTGATCTCTACCGTGGCATCGTGGGCTTCACCCACGAGCACATCGCGGCGAACGTACTTGTTTTCGCCTGTCTGTATGTAGACGTAGGTGCTCACTCCGTCCCGGATGACCGCGGTCGCCGGTACCACGATGGCATTGCGGTTCTTATTAGTAACCGCCACAGTGGCATACATCTGCGGTTTAAGCCGGTGACGCGCATTGGGTAAAACCACACGCACCTTGAGGGTGAGAGTCTGCGGATCGACCGCGTCAGAGATGTTGTCAACCACCCCGTGAAAGGTTGCATCGGGATAGCCGCTGACCCGCACCTCAACCGGCTGGCCCCGCCGCACAGCCTGGACATCGCGCGGATACAGATCGGCAAGGACCCAGACGTCGCTGATGTTGGCAATCGTTGCGATTGACGTTGCGTTGTCGAGCGAGCGCTGCAGTTCGCCGCTGGCTGTGTTTACGTCCAGCACGACCCCCGCAATGGGAGATCGGATGGCCACTAGGTCCGACGTGTCTGTCTCCTTGTATCCAAGGATGCGCAGCGTCTGGAGCGTGCGCGCAAGCTCGGCATGAGCCGCCTGATCGACGGCCGCGAGATCGTCGTAGTCTTTCTGCGCCATCACCTCGTGCTGCAGCAGGTCCTTGGCGCGATTCAACTGCAGGTCGGCGCGCGCCGCCTCAATCCGCGCCTTTTCATAGTCCGACCTCGCCTGCTGCAGGTCGGTGCTCTGCAGCATGCCGACCACCTGTCCCTTGGCGACCTCCTGACCGGGGAGAACTTTCAGAGCCAGCACGCGTCCGCTGATCGGCGGGTAGATGTGCACCACGGTCGTGGGGTTCGCCTGAAGGCGCGCCGCAAGTGTGAGCTGGTCATGCACCGGCTGCATGTGCGCAACTACCGTATCCAGTACGCGGTATTGAGGAGCCGGCGTATCGGAAGCTTCGGCAGGCTTGTGGTTCTCGCAGCCGCTGAAAAGGAGCACTGCTGAGGCAGTAAATAGAAGGGAACAGACTTGCAAAGCTCTCATGGAACGATCTCCGTAGCGGCGGCAAAGCTCACCTGGTGAATGCTGAGCCACACCTGCATGTTCGCGTTCAACGCGTCCAGGTTCACTTGCCGGTAATCCTGCAAGGCACTCAGATAATCCAGAAGTGTGGTCCCGCCGTGGCGATAGCTGTACTCCAGGTTGTCGCGCACTTCGTGTGCCTCTTGCAGGTAGTGGCCGTTGTAGCGGCGCGCGAGCGAGAGGGCATCTTCATACGCGGCCCACGCCTGGTCCACATCGGAGACCACCTGGTTGAGTGCGGCCGTCTCCGCGAAACGGCTGGACTGGGCCTCGTACTTCGTGCGTGCCTTCTCACCCTGATTGCGATCGAAGATGCGCAAAGGAATGCCAATCTGGAAGCCGGCGGAGTTCTCTGTCCCGGCGCGATCGTACTCGCCCCCGATCGTAGGGTCCGTCGTGCCCTCTGCGTTCGCAAGCTTCACGTTGGCGTCCGCCACCCGCACCGCTTGTTGCGCCGCCAGATAGTCAGGACGTGCCGCGAGAGCTTTTTGCTCGGCATCGGGCAGCGTGGTGCCGATAGCGGGAGGATCGAGCGACCCGGTGATGTCAAAGCCCGGATGAGGACGGTCGTAGCCCAGTAGCGTCTGCAATTGATCTGAGGCCTGTATCAGGTTGGTATGCGCGTTGTCGTAGTCCGATTCGAACTGCGCCAGTTGCAGATCCAGCCGCTTGAAATCAGTCGCGCTGATGTCGCCGACCCGTAGCCGTTCTCGGCTCAGATCGATCGTCTTCCGATAGTCGTCTGCATTCTGTTTTGCCAGGTTCAAGGCACCCTTCGCCGCGAGCATCTGCGTGAACGCGGTTCTTACCGCAAGCACAACCTGCCGCTCCTGGTCGGCGTACTGGCTGCGCGTCACGTCCGTGGTGGAGTGGGCGACATCAAGTCGCCAGCGGCGTTTCTGTCCCCGTTCGAAGAGCCGCGATACATTCGCGGAGTAGAAGTACGGATTGTTCGAGCTGGCAGGGAGCGATACGTCGGAACCGCTCGCGGTAAAGTTCGGATTTGCACGAAGTCCCGCAGTGATCTCGGACTCTTTGGTCGCAGTCACATGGGCATTCGCTGAAAGCAGGGCCGGGTTTTGCATGCGGGCAAGATCGACCGCCTGCTGCATGGACAGCGGAGCAGGAGTCTGCGCGGTGCAAGTGCCGGCAGTAAGCAGCAGCAAGATTGGACCCCAGCGTCTTACCAGGGAGAGGTTCCCGCGTGCCCGCTGAAATACGAGCAGGGGTCTCGATTGAGCTTGGAACAAATGCACCTCGAATGAAGTTTCATTGCCGCGGATGACTGCTCGCGGAGCCGGAGCCCGTATCATCGGAGCCCGTATCAAATTGAGTGAAGATGCGGTCGGACATGGACCGCGCTGAGTGCGATCTGGCTAGAGCGAGGCGGGCGGAGGACGCGAGTCGATCGGCAGCCGCGTCCCTTGAAGCAGCGCTGTCAGCTTCGCGTCCTGCTCTACCGGGCGGCTGGGCCCACTCCGAAGCACAACCGACAATGCATCCATCCAGGCCATTGCCGAAGGCAGAAGGGCTGCAGTTGGCTGCGTGCCGTCAAGCAGATCGTGAAGGCGAAGCGCGCGCTCGGCATCACGCGGGGCTGTGCACCTCGCGATATCGTCGGTGAGCGAGATGACCGGGAAGAGCAGGATCACCAGTAGCAGAAGTGCGGTGAACTGCAGCCGGCGCGAAGGCAACATTCCCTCGGACTCGCATGCGCGCGTATGCCAGGCGAGCATCGACCACGCCGAGATGAGCGACAGGCCGAGGATCAGCCACACGCAATTGAGAAGAATCTCCACGCCTGATGGTGATTGTAAATGGAAGTGACCTTTCACACACGCCTGAAGGCCTTGACAAGCTGTAACAAAAGGCGCAACACATACGAAGGATTGACCGCGTGATCGCCTCCACTTATCATCAAGAAGGCACGTTCTGCGGCGTGCTCCAATCCGCATTGCCCCCTCGTTCAATGGTAGGACAGCTGACTCTGGATCAGCATATCGGGGTTCGAATCCCTGGGGGGCAACCAAACAAAACACAAGGCTTACCTCTGCTCCATTCCTCGAAAAGACTGCTGTCGTAACTTTTGATTCGGGAATTTGCGGGCATTTACAGCAATCTCCGCGAAACTCCTGGCAAAAGCGGAGGCGCTTCTATTCCTCTGGGGTTACGCACGACGCTCGAACCCGGCGCTTGACCGAGTGCTCTCTCTGTAGCAAAACAGCACTCGCCATGAGATGCCCGAAACGATCGAAATTACCCCGCGGTCTTCGTTGGGACCCGAGATCTCCACACATCTGTTTCAGCTGGCGTGACGGTCGCAAGCGTCTGCATCAGCAGTCCACCGGCACCGCAGATCCAGCCGAAGCCATGGCCTTCAAACTCCGCTTTCTGCGCGAGCAGAAGGAGGGGATCGAGCAGCGGAGGCTGCAGTCGGAGGACCGAAGCCAGCTACCGCTGGCGAAAGTGGCCGATCTCTATTTTGGTTGGAAGGCAGCCAACAGTGCGCCCGCCACGATTTCACGGGAAAGACGCATGTTTCGCAATATCGAAAAAGCGATGGGTAAGACGACGCTGCTACGCGCGGTCGACCTCGAACTCATCCGCGAATATCAACAGGAGCGCCGCAAACAGATCAGCCCGACCATGAAGAAGGCTGTGACCGCTCGCACTGTCAATTATGAACTGCAGCTGTTGCGCGGCGTGATGCGGTACGCGGGCTGCTGGAAAGGAGAGATTGCGGAATGCTATCGGGCCCTCAGCGAGAGAAAGAGCCGTGTCGGCAGGGCAGCGACCAAGGAACAGCTCATGAAGATGATCGCCAAAGCCCATGAGAATGAATACTGGAAGCTGGCGATGTACTGCGCCGCCGTGGCCGCTGGCAGCGGGTGCCGCAGCTGGGAGATCAAACATCTGCGGCTCAGCGTTATTCGTCTCGCAGATGGCAGTGTCCGGGTCCGTCATGAAATCGCAAAGAACCGACAGGAGAGGGAACCCCGCTTGATGGCCCTTGCAGAATGGGGACTGCGCGAACTCTTTTATCGGGCGCGGCAACTCGGAGCTACCGAGCCGGAACACTATTTGCTGCCTCTCAACCTGCGCAAGTCGCGGCATTGGTCGAAAAAAACGACGCAGAAATGGGATCCAACACAGCCGATGGTCAGCTGGGTGAAGTCCTGGCGCAAGCTAATGGCAGCCTCCCAGATGAAAGGCTTCCGCTTCCACGACCTACGCCACACCTTCAGAACACACGGTGCCGAGGCGGGTGTTCCCTTAGAGGTCATGATGGCGCAACTCGGGCACATGGACCGGGAAACTTCGCTCGACTACGTGCATATCCAACAAAGAGCTCTGCAGAGGGCAAAGGAACTCATTGAGCGTGAACAGGCGGAAGTGCTCGCAGTCGCCCGGGGACGCGTCGAGAATTCTGTCCACCGGATTGTGACACCTCCTGTGCTTCCGAGCGCCGGTTTGCGGTCATCCATTGCGCGGTCCAGGCGACTATCAAGCCCGAACCATCGCAATCGAATCTACTGATCTCCACCCGTTCCGGGCAGCATGTTTCGCTTGAGTTGATCAACGACGGACCCGCAGGCGGAGCGACGCGGGTCGATTTCCTGCTGGACTACAAACCGGCGCAGAGCTTTCTGGTGAGTGAAGTCACGCCTGAACCGGGCAGCACCAATCCCGATATGTCCGTATCCCCAGCACGCGCTGCCGTGACTCGTCCGAATCGCTCTGCGCCTTCGGAAGGAGTTCCGCCTTCTGCATTGGAGCTGGAGTACCAGCAGCAGCAGCGGATCAACACGCCGGACTGGAGCAAGTGGGAGAACAAGCAGATCGAGACATCGCTCGGGGATGTGCGGCAGTGGGAGAACCAGGTAGCTGTCTGCTATCCGGTGCTGATCCCCACGGATCACGCAGTCGAAATCGTACCGCCGCAAATACAGATATCCGGTCAGAGTCAGCAGAAGAAGCGAAAAAAGAAGAAGGGCGCCAATATCACCGCGGACCAACTGGAAATCCGCGACTTTCGTTTAAGCACGACACGGCTGGAACCGGGGGCCAGGGCGGATGGAGTCGTGGTGTTCGATCGGCCCAATTACAAGCAGTCCTCTGAAAAATTGTTTCTTCAGATCGCGCAGGTCGACAAGGTAGACCGGCCGGTTCTGATTCGTCTCCCGTTCACCCCACCCGTTGCCGGCGACACCCGGTAGAGAAGGAAGGTTGGCTCGCATGAGCATCGAAAGTTCCAATCACACAGCCCCGATCAACCTGGATGATGAGCCGGTAGTCGTAATCGAGACGCCGGCGACCACGCCAGGGGCTGCAGCCCCCACGAAGTTACCGGAAAATCCGGCCACCGCACGGATCCAGGAGTTTGCGACACGCGACAATCTCACAGGCAAGGAGGGCATCGATCAAAAGAAGCTTGGCCTGTTGGCGGGCGGCCTGGTGCTCGCGGTTGCCTTCTTTGTCTTCAGCCAGTTTCAAAGCAAGCCGGTAAAGAAGCATCCAGTCGCTGAAAAGAAACAACAGCAGAACACGACGACGAAGAGTCAGCCGGGCAGTTCAACTCCCATGATGGATCCCGTGCTGCCCAAGAATAACGATCAAGAGGGCGATCCTATCAATGCGTCGGACATCGCGCGTACCAGGAAGCCGGACTACAACCGAACATCGATGGTTCAGACGGGCTCGACCGGGGGAGGGAAGTCGCTGAACTCCGTACCGGCATTCAAGGACACACAGCAGAAATGGGAGGATCCCGCTCCCTATGGAAGTCCGCAACAGCCGCAGAATACTGCCGCTGCACAGCAGGCGGCGAATGCCCTGAAGGAGGCTTCCATGGTCTACGTCCGGGCCCCGCAGCAGTCTTCCAACGGTCATGCGGATGGGAGTCCGGAGGACAACGCTCCCGCATTGCGGCTTAAGGAAGGAACGCGGATCGAGGCGAGACTTGAGACCCAGATATCCAGCGACATCCATGCGCCAGTGGTCGCAGTGGTCGAGAACACGCATGCGATCGGAGATCAGGTGCTCGTGCCGGCGGGAGCTCGCATCTATGGCAGGCTGGCCCAAGCGGATGCACAAGGGAATGTCGGGGTTGACTTCAACGAGATCGATCTTCTCGATGGATCGCGGGAGAAGATGGAAGCGATGGGGACGAGTCTCGATATGGGACCGATCAAGGGAGACGTTTACGGCAAACACAACGGTCGGAACTTTCTACTTCGATCGATGTCAGGAATTGCCTCCACTGCTGCCATGCTGGTCGGCACCAACGTGAATGGGGCGTATTCCGAGAGCGATATGATCCGCGAACGTGCAGCCGACAACATCGGTATGGCGGGAGATTCGCAACTAATGCAGTTGAACTCCGGGTCTCGTCTAACTGTGTCGGTGCCCGCGAACACGAAGATCTATGTGGTGTGGACGCAGCATGCGAAAGAGTCAGCGAAGGTTGCGAGAGCATCCGCGGCTCCTTAGCAGGATTGAGCATAGAAAAAGGCTCCGGTCCAGTGACCGGAGCCTTTTTCTATGCTCAAAAACATCACCCAAAAGCCCCTCTTCGGTCGGTACGGTGTACGGTTCCCAGAGTCTCGAAGGGTCTGACGAGATGTCGCGGCTGCCAGAGTCTCGAAGGGTGTGACGAGATGCAGTGGTTCCCAGAGTCTCGAAGGGTCTGACGAGATGCAGTGGTTCCCAGAGTCTCGCAGGGTCTGACGAGATGCGATGGAGAACCTGGGAGGGCCTCCCGCTTTGCTGGAAGAGACCCGCGGAATGCTCGGAATTGCTGCCACTCAGAGCACGCATCTGGACGGGACAGCGCCAACGGCAGAGGTTCTCATTTACGCTCAATGAGTACATCGTCTTGTTCGTCAGTTGAGAATCGAACTTACCGATAACCGGACTTCACAGGCATTTCGGGATTACTTCCGTATTGCCGGTCACTCGTCAACAATGAAGCTTGTCCTACCTGGGCGCTTGCCGAGTCGGCTTCGATCCCGATCCAAGGCTCCGGAAGTAGCAGCGAGTTGGAGCGATGTAGCTATGGGCTGAAGAAGTGTGATCTGATGACCATGCCATGAAATCCGCACTGAACTCGGTTCGCGTGGTCGAATTGACGGAGGCATTGGCAGGTCCCTACTGCGCGATGCTGCTTGGTGATCTTGGTGCGGACGTCATCAAGGTTGAGCGCAAACGATCCGGCGATCAATCGCGCGGATGGGGTCCACCCTGGTGGAGTTTAGTCGGCAATACGGACATTTCAGTCCGTAACTTCCGGATTGCCGGTAATACGTCAAAGTAGTAGCCGCGGAGTTCTTTAAGCATCGCTAGGCTTTTTGCCGATCACCCCTAATGCCAGCGGAATCGTAGTAAGGCCTCCAACCAGTGCCAGAGCCCATCCCGCGGCTCTGCATTGGTCCTTGTTCAGCTTAGTGGAAAGCAAAAGGCCGATCCCGATGCCTAGCGTGACCCGGGTTCCAGCGATGAGCATAATCTCCGTGACAGTAAGCTTCCGTTCCATCATTGTGCTACCCGCCTTCCATCCCGCAATTCCCTAGCAGGACAGCAATCTCTTTGGATGTCCTGTGCACTGTGGGAGACTGCAACAATTGCAGCGGTGCGGGAACTTCATTGGGTTGGCCCTTCGGCATATTGCATCTGGTTCGTTCCAATGGCCTAGCAAGAGATTCGATTCGCTTGCGTTTCTCGCTACCATGCGATAACTCCAGGATGGTCGGCAATACGGAAGTAGCGCACCAGCCAGGCCAGTTCTGTCCGTATTGCCGGTAATACGTTCCTGACAGGCAATCACTGCGTAGACCACGTCTCCCGCAGGTCGGGCGTGTGAAAAGGTCCGCCATACGATAGCTGATCGGCATCAGGCCATGTCTCACGGAAAAACGCTGCCAACCGTCCGGCTTGGGTCAGCGAAGACTCATGAGAGCTGTACAGAACCCAATCACGTCCTGCAAACAGAAATTTCTCGCTGCCGTCATAAGTGAAGTTCACCAACACGGCATCAAGTTCGTAGTTCGGCGGACCTAATTCGCGTAGCAGGAAACATCTGTCAATGTGCTCTGCCGCCAGGAAGTCCCGCAGGAGTTCTCCCCCATCCCTAGCCTCCCAAAGCTCTTCATGGAACGTTAGTGCGCCTTTCGGGGCAGGGTCATCGCTTAATGGGAACCAGCCATAGCCGGGGCCGCGAATCTGCCATTGCTCTGACAGCATCTGCCACAGTTCATCGGACTCGGCACCTGAGAGGACTCTCCTATATGGCAGGGGATCGACATGGATGTTCGGTTGTCGAGCGGCCTGCAACACAAACGACGAATAACTGCCCAGCTGATCTCGAAGCGCATTGAGTGCAACGGCTCCGTTCTCAAGCGAGGCCAGTTCGGCGGAAAGCGCGGAATACGCGACTTCACCAGCTTCCTGCGCGACTCGCAGCGCGTCATCGAGAGAGGTATCCTCGTCGGGCACGAACCGTCGGATCAGGACTGCCTCAGCAAGCCTGAACCGGGGAAAGATGTTGCATTGCTCCTGCGAGTAGGTCCATCCCGGACTGAGATAGTTTCCTGCTGCTGGCTTCACATGGATGTATTTCCCAATCCAGTCAGCATGTTGGGTCATGCAAAAAAGTGCGTGCTGCTGTGTGGAGACTGATACCGTCGGCCATAAAGAAGAGGCACGTCAAAGAAACAGTGTATGTTTGTCCTCGACGACTCCCATGCCCCTCCAGACGTTGTGGACGGATGGTCCTGCACTCCCTTCTGGAGTCGGAATAAGCGGCGCTTGCATCAGAGGTGTCAGAAGATCAATCGCTAAGGCGTTTTCAGGAGGATGACGTGATGACTCAGGTTGACGCACAAACTTCAGAACGTCCTACGCGTTTGATGGGTACGCGGGGTTCCCAGTTAGCGTATGCGATTCGCGACTTTCTCCAACGCAGCGATGTGCCGTTCGAGTGGATTGAATTGAGCTCGGATGATGAGGCGCGAGAGAAGGCGAAGGTAGGCGGTTTAAGGGATGGGCGGCTTCCGGTTTGCGTGCTTCCGGACGGAACACGATTGGAGTGCCCGACGATTCGCCAGATCATCGAAAAGCTGGGCTGGTTCCGCGACCCTTCGCGGAAGGAGTACGATCTTGCAATTCTTGGCGGCGGGCCGGCGGGCTTGAGTGCCGCGGTGTATGGGGCTTCGGAGGGGCTGAAGACAGTATTGATCGAGCGCTGGGTTGTGGGCGGACAGGCGGGGACGACTTCGAGGATTGAAAACTATCTTGGGTTTCCGGACGGGGTCAGCGGGGCGGATCTGGCGCAGCGAGCTCGCGACCAGGCTTGTAAATTCGGCGCGGAGATTCTGCTTCTGCGTGAAGGGGTAAGGGCGGAGTTTCAGACGGGCAAGTTGGTGGGCTATCTGGCCGATGGCACGAAGATTGTGATGCATGCTGGTGTCTGTGCGACCGGAGTGGAGTATCGGAGGCTGGGTCTGCCGAGTGAAGAGCGCTTTTATGGTAGCGGCGTCTACTATGGCGCGGGGGTGAGCGAGGCTTCGCTTTGTGTGAATGAGGATGTGTATGTGGTGGGGGGTGGCAACTCCGCCGGACAAGCTGCTTTGCACTTCGCAAACTTTGCGCGGAAGGTTTTTATGGTTATCCGAGGGGATGGTTTGAAGGAGACGGTTTCGCAATACCTGATCGACAGGATCAAGTCGTCACCGAAGATCGAAGTGCTGACGCATACCGAAGTGACCGAGCTGCTTGGCGACTCGATGCTGGAGGCCATCACGCTAACCAACAACCAGAGTGCGGAGAAGCGGACGGTGAAGACGACCAACCTGTTTCTGTGTCTTGGCGGCGTGCCCAATACGCATTGGGCGGATGAGGCGGGTGTTATCTGCGATGAACAGCGCTACCTGGTGACCGGACCTGATCTGCGGCAGTACGAAGCGCCGGATAAGAGATGGCCGCTGGATCGGGCGCCGTACTATCTGGAGACGAGTCAGCCGGGGCTGTTTGCGGCTGGAGATGTGCGTCATAATTCGGTGAAGCGATGTGCCTCGGCGGTTGGTGAGGGTGCTATGGCTGTTACATTTGTGCATCGGTATCTGGCGAATCAGTGATGTGTGCGGATGGTGCCCCTCTCCTTCGAAAAATCCTAAAGTCTTCGAAGAAGAGACTTTGGGTTTGGACTTGGGAGCTCAGGTGTGGCTTTGATGGACTTGGGTTTGGGGGGTGAGTTTCGATAACCCTGTGTTCGCGGGTGATTTCTGTCAAGCTTTTGGCTTGGGTTTAAGAGCGGAGCGGTTTGCCGATCTCCCAGTGGTGGCCGAAGGGGTCGAGGACGCGGTTTATGCGCCAGGCGTGTTCGGTCCTTATGGGGCAGATGATCGTGGCTCCGGCCGCTACGGCGCGGTCGAAGGCGGCGTGCCGAAGTGCTTGGCACGCCAGGTGACCTCTTCAGACAGGCCGGCGAGGCCTGAGGTTACACCTCCGACCGCTAGCGCTTGTTCTCCAGAATGAACGTTAGAAAGCAGATGCACTTCGACACTACGGGATAGGTCGAAACAACGTTCGATTGGAGCTTTAATTATTGTGGCCTCTTCGAGTCGAATCATGGTTTGCTTTCACTTCCCGGCAGAAGGTCTGCCTGTCGCAAAAGCAAAAGAACCTTGGTTCTAATTGGCTTCAAAACTGCTAGCTTTGCAAGTCCTAGCAACTTCACAGTAAGGTCGAGTGCTCCATCTGCCATGCGCCGTGTTCGTGCTGCTGACGCTTGATTCAGAGTAACGGGGAACAATGGGATGAAAGCCTTAGCAAAATGTGGACGTATACGCCTGGAGCGGAGCCGTAGGTTTACAGTTAACGGATGGTACGCGTCAAGCGAACGAACAACGAAGAGAGTGGTCGTTTGAGGCGAATTGGGAGCAATGATGAGCTTGAAATCAGAGATCAAGGTCGGCAGCCAATTCGAGTTCTCGATTCAAGGAGAAAAGGGGACTAGCCAGAAAGCGGTCGTCACCAAATTTTTGTCCAATCGAGAAGAAGGATTAGGGCCGGAAGCGGACTTTTACATCGCCGATTGGATGGAAGCAAGAACGCTCTCGGAACCGCCGAAAGCACTGTGCTTCCATCAGGGAGCCGACGGAAACATTTATCTGGATGAAAAGCAGGTTGACATGGTGCTTGATGAATCACCGGGAACTGACCTGAAGTAGTCTCCCATTGACTATTGACAACAACGATGTCAGGGCCGCCATAGCGGACGTATCGTCGGCAATCGGGAAATTCCAGTCCGTAACTTCCGTATTGCCGGTCATCCGCCCAGAACCCGGAACCTGAAATGTCTATGTCCGCAGCGTTCGCTGAGCGACTCGGCGAGACGTAGATACCGACAACCGCGTTTTTCGGCAGCTACCTGAGCCACTTGTCCGAGATCGCGACTATTTGTCCACGTGGAAAGTCCCCCACCAGAACTCAGTGAACACTAGCGTGTTTATGAGAGAGTCGGACTAAATCAGACTCTTAGAGGCTGTTAGGGACTTTGTACCTAGCTAACCAGCAACAGTGAGTTCAGGCGTCGCAAGGTCTGCACTCTCACGCGCCCACGCGGTCGCAGACGCCCATCCAAGAAACAGCACAATCGCCCCGCATCCCGTCATGATCCACCAGATCGGGTGCGTCGCCAGCGTGAAGCTGGATCCCTTGGCACGGCTCGAGCTCACCACCGTCCCCGCAATTGCCACGCCCAGCGCCGCGCCCACCTGCCGCGCGGTAGAAGCGATCGCCGCGGCCACACCCGCCTGCGCTAGAGGCATCCCCGCAACCGCACTGTTGGCAATCGCCGGATTCACCATCCCCAGCCCCAGGCCGAACAAAGCATAAGCCGCCAACAGCACAGCCAGAGGGGTCCCACGGGAAAGCTGTATCATCAGCAACGTACTAAGCAAAAAGAATGTGCCCGCAGCGTAGAGCGATGGCCGTGTACCATACCGTCCAACTAATCGCCCGCTCCAGGGAGAACCCACCATCATCGCCAGCGCCAGCGGCAGCGTGGATAGCCCCGTATGGAACGCTGAGAACCCACGCACCTGCTGCAGGTAAAGCGCATTCAGAAACAGGAAAGCCGAGAACGATGAGAACGCACTTAACCCAAGGATCGTAGCGCAGCTGAACGGCACGCTGCGAAAGAACCGCAGGTCCACCAGCGGGTCGTTGCACCGCGGTTCATAGAGCAGGAAGCCGACAAACGCCGCCCCAGCCGCAGTAAACAGCCCACGGATCAGAGAGGAACTCCAACCTGCATGCGGCCCTTCAATGACCGCATACGTTAACGTCGTCAGCCCCACGAACACCAGCGCTTGTCCCACCGGATCGAAGGCCCGCGCCTGCGCGGCCTTCGACTCCGGCACATACACCGCCGCCAAGATGACAGCCGCAATCCCAATCGGCACGTTGATCCAGAAGATCGAACGCCAACCCACTGCCTGCGTCAAAGCGCCGCCCAGCAGGGGTCCCAGCGCCAGTGCCAACCCCGCCACCGCGCCCCACACACCCACCGCCTTCGCCCGCGCCCTGGGTTCAGTAAAAACATTCGCAACGATGGAGAGCGCGACCGGATTGAGCATGGAAGCGCCCAGACCCTGCAGCGCACGATAAGCAACGAGTTGATCAATAGTATGTGCCAGGCTGCAAAGCAGCGAACCCGCTACAAACAGCGTCAGCCCGATCTGAAACACCCGTCTGCGCCCGAATCGATCGGACATGGAACCCGACAGCATCAGCAGACTCGCGATCACCAGCGTATACGCGTCGATAATCCATTGCAGTCCCGAAAGACTCGCTTGCAGATCATGCTGGATCGCTGGCAACGCCACGTTGACGATCGTCACATCCATGGCTATCAGTAGCACGCTCATGCAGCATATCCCCAGCACGAGATTCTGCCGAACAGACCCGCGGCTGCTCGCGACCTCAGGCGAGCGCATTGATGATCTCCTGACTCGAGCCAACTCGCCCGATCATCGGGAAGATCTTCTCCATCGCAAACGTATGCGCGTCAGTCTCAAGTGTGGAGCACGCATCCTCCGCGATCACCACCTGAAAGCCGACGGCCACCGCATGCCGCGCCGTGGACTCCACGCCAAAGTTGGTTGCCACACCGCCCAGCACAATCGTCGTCACGCCCATCTTCTTCAACGTGTCCTCCATCTCTGTCTGGCCAAACGCGCTCCAGTGGCGCTTCGTGATCAGCAGATCACTCTCCTGAAACCCAGCCGCAGGCACCAGCTCAGAGGCAATCGCGGGGAACGGTCCGGCGTTTGGATCCATGCGCGAGCGATCCACAATCAACGGCATCAGGTTGTTCAAATCCACCCGCACATAGACAACCTTGGCATCTTTCTCGCGGAAAGCCTTGGCCATCTTGCTTGAAACTTTCACCACCGCATCGGCGGAATATGGCTGGACAGGCATGCCCAGAATGCCATGCTGCAGATCGATCAGGACAAGGGCTGCGGTTTTCGAATCAAGCGAAAGGGCCATCGTGTTCTCTCCTGTAATAAGTCGAGGGTATCCTCAACTTCGCTTTCCTTCTAATATACGAGGGTGCCCTCGACTTCTGCAAATCCAAGACGCCGTCCGCAACAGAACCGGGCCGAGGTCCGTCGCGCCAGCTTCCTCCAGGCCGCCGAGCAACTCTTCGGCACCCTTGGCTACGAGGCCGTCACCATGACCGCCATTGCCGAGCAGGCACAGGCCTCCATCGGCACCCTCTACGACTATTTCCCAGACAAGCCCACCCTCGCCCTCGCCCTCATCACGCAGTACATCCGTGAGGCCGAGGTGCATTGGGCGAAGCTCCTACAACACCCACCCGCCCGCGGCAAGGCCTCCATAGCGGATGTTTTCATCGAAGGCATCCTCGAGTTCGCGCACGACCGCCTCGCCTATCTCCCGCTGTTGGGTGCGCCCCTCGCCTACGCCCGCACCAAGGCCGCCCGCGAACCTCTGCGGAGAACCATCGCCACCGCACTCCAGAACCTCAAACCCAGCCTGTCCGCAGACCGAGCCTTTCTCAATGCCCAGGTCATCGTCGAAATCATCAAAGGCATGCTCGGGGTCTACCGCCAGGCCACGCTGAAAGATAGGGAAGCCGTAGTCACCGAGTTCAAGAAGGTCATGCGCCTCTACCTCACCGATACCCTCGCCTAAACGTGCCGCACAGAGCTCTTAACGCGAGCGCTCACCTTGACCGAGGTCACGTTGGGACGACGGGCGATGTATTGCAATCTGTCTCGTTGCCAGCCGCCTTGATTAAGCTCACGATTGTGTTGCCGCGTCATAGCGCTCCCGGCCAATATCTGGTCGCAATCACTCGCGTTCAAAACGGGAATGGTGCCCTCGCTGAGGGCCTTGCCTCCAACGGTGGTAAACGGCAACCAGCAGCAGATTACGGCGAACCTCGACTTGAGAAATGCTCACGCCGAGCAATACTTCATCTCAACCACACACGAGCAGGATCAAGCCGCGTACTATTATCCGTTTCAGATCAAGTGACGATTGGCTATCGTCAATGAGCGCATCGCCCTGTTATCGCCAACTTAGAACGGAAATGCACTTGTCCGAGAAGCCGACTACACGGCCAAGTGACGAAAAGCGCATTTTTCAATACCGATCCTGATTTTCGGGCGCAAATAGAGCCCAATGAGTGCGCTGGTCTGAAATCGTGAGTTGAGACGGGCCGGACGCCTTCGCCGTGACCTTACTCCCAGTTCTTCACCTTTGGCCACAGCGCCTAAAGATTTTCATGGAGGCCTCTGCAGATGAAAACCGGCCCACGCTCATACGGCTCCAAATACGGATTTGCATCCCGTGTAAATTCCACTACCGAGTCGAAGTTGGTTTCGAGCGTCGTGCGGCTTTCGCCAAACACGATCATCACGCTACCCGTATAGGTGCGCGGTCCCCAGAAAAAGTAGTTCTGGTGACCGCTGATGGCCTCCGGCACATCCGGCCGGTACACGTTCACTGCGCTCGCGTCGCCATAGTTTTCCGTGTAGATCACGGCCTGTGCGCGCTCCGCCTGCGGCAGCGAGTACCAGGCAGTGGCCAGCAAGTCCGCCTTCTGCCGCCAATCCAGCATGTCGGCGAAGTACTGCGACAGCGGCGCGGTGGCGCTACGGCGGCCTCCGTGGTACAGCAAGGGTCAGACGATTCACGAGCGCCCCTTTGCATCTTAGGACGATTCGCGTCGAATGTCCGGTCAGAGATTGGAGCGAGTAGCGAGGTAGGTTTTCAGATCGCTGGCCGGTCTTCCAAGGATTGTCGCGAGAGCAGGATCTATAGTTTCAAATTCGCCTGCAGCGATCGCTTCGTAGGAGCCAACCCAGGTGTCTACTTCCCATGCAGGAACGCCGAGTTTGCTGCGCCATTCCTTCGCGGCGCCCACCGGCTCATCTTCGTAGCGGAGCGTCCGTTGCTTCAGGGAACTGACCAATGCTGCTGTCTCGCTCAGGCTGAGAGCCGACGGGCCAGTCATTGGAAATGTACCGAGAAGAGGTTCTTCGCGGGCGAGTAGCTTTGCAGCAGCTTCTGCGATTTCTTCTCGCCCAACCCATGACACCTTGCCTTGGCCACCGGGCCCTTTCATCACGCCTTCCTCGTTGAACATCTGGACTGCTAGTTCCGAATAAAAGCTGTCCTGTAGAATCGAATGCGGCACGCCGGTTGCCTTCAGGAATTGTTCGCTTTCAAAGTGATCGCGTGACATCGGAAAGCGAGAGTCCGGCGAAGCTCCCAGTGTCGAGAGGTAGACCAGGTAACCCACCCCCGCTCGCTGCGCAGCAACGAACGCATTGCGATGCAATTTCGCGCGTTTGCCCGGTTCGGCGTATCCAGACACGATGAACGCTGACAACACGCCTGTAAACGCCCGGTCGAGGGATTGGACATCACCGTAATCACCTTTCACCTTGTCTGCAGCGGGGAAGTCCGAGAGCTTGTTCGGATCGCGTGCGAGCAAACGAACCTTCCCGCCAAGCCGCTCAAGGTGCTCTGCTATGCATGAGCCGATCTTTCCTGTGGTTCCTGTGACAAGGATCAAATCACGCGTTGACATGGGATGCTGCCCTTCCTTCTGCGAAGGTAGATGCCATTTAGCTAAGGAAGTGCGCTCCTCACAGATCGGAAACATCTCACAAACTAAGATGGTGAACGATAGCTCCACATGAGGGGAGCCACTAAGCAGATCATCCTGGAACGCAGCGAGATTTCGGAGAACCTCGGCGGCCAGTATGTCGAACTCTACGACTTTGCGGACAGACCACTGGAGGTCAGATGGAAAGGACGTCTGCTTCCCTACCGTGTCTTCAGCAAGGATCAGCGTGTCAGCCACACGGCCATCGTTGAGAACAAACGGCTCGGCCACGCCCTGGCGGTGGTCAAGGCGCAGCAGGATCTCAGGAATCCACCCAAGGTGATGACAAACAGTGAAAAGACTGGCTACCAAAAACGAAGGAGCATAGTGAATTCACCGCTGCTCGTGCTCAGCGATGCCCTGAAACCGTAACTTCCGCATAGCCCGTCACTCGGGAGGCGGAATAGCTCCCCACCCTGCAGCTCCCGCGCGAGAAAATAGCCAACGATAAATGATCATTCCGCCGGCGCCGAGAGACGCACAAAAACCAGGCCAGCCCGATTAGGTAGGACCAGCGCAGATCAAGACCATATCTCACTCCAGCAACGGGGCGCAGGAGGTGTATCGTCCAGTCCAATAATGGAAAAAATAAGATCACGAAGAATCCGACTGCAGCTCCCAAAATCCCAAGCACAAATACGGGAATTTTGAAGACCCGGCTGCCTATCGCAATGACCGGGATTCCGGCCAACACCCAACCAGCTGCGAAATATGGCATGCTCCAAAAAAAGAAAAGGAATGACGCCGACACATCCCTGAAATGAGCCCCAAAAGCAATTCCCGAGACAAACCACAGGATGATGCCCAGAGCTTTTAGCGAGGCCACGATGCGGCCAAAAAGGGGTATGTCTTCCATCCGTTTTTCCCCTAAGAGATGCTATTCGATTCAGCCTTTACAGGTCGGGTCAAGACTAACAAATGATCATCCATAACAACTTCATTCCGTCCCTTCCATCTTAGTTGTCGGCAAAACAGGAAGCCTTCAACCTCGCCTCCCTCGGCCCCTATCGCGCCGTCTGTCTGGAAAACAACCCATCTCTACGAGATGGTTCACTTTCCAGACAGACGCAGAGCTCTTTCCTGCGAACTGATTCCGTCGAGTACACTGACATTTCTAGTGAGCGGAACACCCTGACATTTCTATCGGGCGCCAACAGATGTGTTTTCGCTTGGCGTAAACACTAGGCCTCAGTTGTCGCCAACGGGGCAACGCGTTCATTGATTGTGAAGTGGACGTATTGTCGGCAATACGGAAATTCCAGTCCGTAACTTCCGGGTTGCCGGTAATACACCAACAACCCAAGCAGCAAGGCATGCCTCTCATGTTTGGTCCCACCATCACCTGCCATCTCACAGTTGTCGCCGCCTTCGTCCAGTGCTACCCCCAATTTCGTGGAGCAGGGATAGATTGAAAATGCAGCGCATCCGAGTGCTGCTTGACCTCTTCCAGAGGCTGGACTGCCTCAACTGGTATTTCTAACAGTTTTCCAGCAGCCTGAAGATTCCCTACCATTTGTTAATGAGAATTATGAAGGTGTGCGTTTCCGCTTGCAGATGGATCTCATGGCAGGCTCCAGATCGGAAGCGCCCTTCAGTTTGCAGCCCAAAACTCCGAGTTCATACATGATCAGATTGAAGGAGAAATAATGCTGAACAAGACTGTGTTCGCAACACTTGTTGCCGCCTCTGCAGTTCTCTGCAGCGCACCGATGTTTGGTCAAGCGGCGCAGAGCAGTTCCGGTGGCCAAAGCGAGACCGCCAAAGCCGCTACAGACCTGGACATCCAGATGGTCCGAGAAGACACATTCGCGCGCACCGCAAGCAGGTCCTGGCGGCCAACTTGACTCTGACTCCGGACGAGGCCACCCAGTTCTGGCCAATTTATGACCAATACATCCAGGAGATCATAAAGATAAATGATGCTCGCTGGACGCTAATTAAAGACTATGAAGCAAATTACGACAAGATGTTGGACCAAACGGCCGAGAACTACATGAAAACGTCAGCGAGGGTTGACCAGCAGCTGGTGGCGCTGCGGGAGAAGTATGTGCCGATATTTGAGAAGGTCGTCTCGCCCAAGAAGACGGCCCTGTGGTATCAGATTGATCGCCGTCTTGACCTTGTGTTCAATTTACAACTTGCAGGAATGATTCCCGTGGTGGATGCTAGCAAGTAGGTTCGCCGTCCGAGCCAGCCTTGCCGCTATCTCAAGTTGATATGCCGGTCCTGAAACGGTGCCTACGGTTTCTGCCAGTATCGCCGCTTTTGCACGGATGCTAGAGTGTCAACTTAATTACCAGGTGCATCGACACGCTTGATATTGCTTCACTTTGACATGAACAATAGGCGGCTGGACTTATCTCCATTTCATTTCGAGGACTCCAACAACGGTCATCACAAGCACGCTGACGATCAAGGCGACCGTGTACATAGATGTCGGCGATACGGGCACTTCGGGGTAACTTCCGGATTGTCGGCAATCCGGACATTTCGACCCGTTTCCATGAAACTTCCGTATTGCCGGTCATCCGCCAACGACCCGGAACCTGAAATTTCTATGTCCGCAGCGTTCGCTGAGCGACTCGGCGAGACGTAGGCACCGACAACCCCGTTTTGCGGGAACCCTCTAGGAGCGAACTTAGGGACGTGCTCGGAGTCAGGTCGCTGGAGAGTAAGGTGCGGTTGCTGACGAACCGCCCAGAACCCGAGTAGCGGGCACCAGTCCGCACCAGTCTGAAAGCGAAGGCTATCGTCGGCCAACATTGACCCCCAGCTTCTTTACGGTCTCAGCGTTTTCACGGGTGTCGCTGAGTGCCGATCTGTTGGTAAGGAAATAAAAACAATTACAGCCCCCGCCGAAAAGCGTAGGCTGGCGGGCATGGATCAACACGCCTTAGTTGCACTCGACCCTTCCTATCGAGAAGCAGGATGGGCGGCAATTGCCAGCGCAGTCATCGGTATCGCCTCCTTCGGCCTGCTAATGACTGCCGTGACGACGCGTGTGACCTGGATTCCATCCGACAGGATTTGGATGCTGTTCAACACTCACGACTTCGGTGTTGCTCTTCAGTTTCTCTTACTCCTCTTCGCGATCTGTGGGCTGCGAACGCTGTCAGACCAAACTCCACCAAGGCTGGCAAGGCCGCATTCGCCACAGGTGTGTGGGCCGTTATCTTTGTCGTTCTCTTCGTACTCCTCGGGGTCGGTGGGAAGATTGTGTCGAACGGCCTTTACATGTTTCCACAAGGGATATTGGGAGCATGGCGCATCGCTGTGAATTGGCGGTTATCCGGGGCCCTTCCAGCCTGGAAGAGATGGTTTGGAATGATGGATGGATTAGGTCTTGTGCTTACCGGGGTTTGCTTCGTTGGAATCACTTATGTCTATTTTCCAGACTCGCTCGCCATACCAGCAGTGGCCCCAGAGAAACTCCCTTATATCCAGAGGGCTGACTGGTGAGAGGCGACGGACCATCCCATCAGTTATTTCGTTGCCTGAAATGTCCCGTTATAGGTAGCTGTCCGAAGCCAGCCTGATGATCGAATACGTGTGTGTCACCGCGATGTGGGTGTAGCCCATCAGCAGATTCACCCGCGTAGCGACTGGGAACTGGCCCACCAACCGGTCAGTAATGTAATCGTGGAGTTCGTAGCAGGCTACTGCGGTCTAGTGTCGATCCATCGCGAGATTCTACGCGACGAGCCAATCACAGATTGCGCCCGCTGGCCTCGCAGCCATGTCACAACAGCGAGGTAATCCATCCTCAGCAGATTCTTGCGGCCCGGCTGAAGTGTGATCTGGACGGTGCTCTGACCCCAGCGCCGGTGGCTGCTGTCGAAGTCGGCCAGCTGCTCAGGCGTAGCACCGAGTAACAACCAAATAATCGCGCCGTGGTAGGATTTTGCCGCTGTGACTAGGGCCACATGACAATCGACCAAGTACGCTCTCTCAAGTGTTCGCAACGGGAATCCAATGAACGACGTTGTGACGGTGGTGCTCGAAGGCAGGAAATCCAGATTCACGCGATCCGCCTTCCTCGATGAAATCTTCGTTCTGGAAAACCTGAATACCAACTAGTGCGCAATCCGTAACAGGACAGTCGAGCGCGGGCATCGTGTCAGCACGCTCACGCGCCTTCTGTTCGGCCTTCTCGCGTCTCGGATACGACCCCATGCTGCGGAAGATAGTCCGCGACTCATGGTGGAAGCCACCGCAACTTGTAGGGCTTGACCGGGGGCGAAAGTGTCTATACGTGGGCGCGCTGCCTAGGCCGCCCTCGGCATAACTTCCGTATTGCCGGTAATCCGCCCAGAATCCAGAAATCTCGAAAGTCTTGTGTCCGCACTGTTCGGTGAGTGAGTTGGCGATTTGTCAGTAACGATTACGACCCGGTCTTCTTGGTGTCATCAACACAGCTATATTGTTTGTAGAAAACACAGCTATATTGTTTGTAAAAGTTGAGTAACTCGTCATATACGACTGCTCCCCGATTAACGTCAATGATCCAGTCGCTCATCCCGAAACGCCCCCACCAGACGTTTATGTGGAGCAAACGGTCAGTGACCCACTTCACATTGAGCGTGTTTCCGTGGTCGAGCACTGTGATTTGTGGGAGCGGCTTATCGTTGCCCACGCGGCCAACGAAGACTGTCGTGTTCCAAGGGGGTGTGTTCGTATAAACAGGGTCAACGGTGACGAACCAGCTATTTGGCCCCAACTGCGAAGTAATCTTCTTAGACTGCTCGAAGGTGCCGTTAGCTTCGCGACTGATTGACAGATGCTTCGCCCGGTCGGGGTCGTGCTGTAATAGTCAGGTTTCGCTTCGGAGCAGGGAACGCCCTGAGCAAATCCATAACGTGCACATACCAGTACCGCACTGGCAATCGCGAATCGAATGAGTTTGGAGAATGAGTTCACAGCCAGCATTCTACGATTCAATGTTCGTCGTTGCGAACAGGCAAAAGCATCATTGAGGCGTTGCATTGATCCTAATTTCCGAGTTCCGGGCATGTAGTCGGCAATACGGAAGAAACCCATCGCTGGGGGAGCCAGCATGCATAACGAAGTGCCTGAAAAACGGGGTTTGAGTAAGTTCGCTGCTCGACGTTCATTCCGTCGGTAAGTTACCGAAATGGGTACATTTCGAGAACTACCGAACTGTTCCAAACGGCGGTGCATTGACCATCACTGGTGGGGCATGCATTCGAAGAACATCGAAGATCCCTACTGTTTCCGGCGCAAGCCAGCGTATTTCAATACGACCGGACTGATGTACGGCCGCAGGTTACGCAATCGCCAAATCTACCCCGGCATGATCCGGTTCAACCGGGCCAGCGGCTTCGATTCCGGAGTTCGTCGATCGCATCTCGGGCAAGACCTTCCAGGCCGCGCCACCCCGGCTTTATGACGGCAAGGTCCAGCTCCTCATCGAATTCCCCGGGACAGGTCAGGCCCCAGATGCGTATCTCGTAACCTTGCACCCAGACACGCACGGCGCGATCGAATTCCGAAAGAATTGGAGATCTCCGGGGCTTCAGCCGATTGCAGTCAGCAAACAGCAGGACCGGTACGAGGCCATGCTGCTGATGCAATCGGGACATTGGGTGCAGACGGACAGGGGACGTTGGCAGATCTCGCCGGCGACAGGAAAGCTTGAACTTCATTCCGCGGAGGTCGCGAATGCGCTATAGAAAGGGCGCTATCTCTATCAACGAATCAAGGGATATCCCTCTGCTGCTTCTGATCAGAGATTCTCGGGCCATCACGCTGCAGCAGTTGCATTGCTTGCTGCCGATTCTGAATATCGAAACGAACCGGAACAATGCCTACTGGCGGATTCGACGCCTTGAGCGGAATGGGTTTATCGAGCAACTGAAGCAGACGAAGACACTGGGATGCCCGGTCTACGCAATCACCCATGAAGGCCTCGGACTTCTTGAATTCAAGGGCTACAGTCTCCTGTTCCTCGGCTCGTTCAGCCGGAATGTGATTCGCGACTCTGAGGTCCTCCACATGACGGAGATCAACGACATCCGTCTCACACTTCTTAAATCTGGAAGGCTGAAGAATTGGAAGAATGAATTGCAGGTCCTGTCAGAGAATCTTGCCTTCTACGGTGAGACGACGAAGGACTACGACGCGCAGGTGACGGTAGACACGGCAAAAGGTCCGCGGTCATTCGGGTTGGAGTATGAGCGGACTGCAAAGTCCGCCGCCCGATTCCGGGAGATCAGGAAGATGATTGACGAAGATCTCCGTTCTTCCTTTGTGCTGTACCTTTCCACAAACCAGGAATTGATGTTCCTGCTCGCCCAGGAATTATGTGCTCATCAGACCCAAGTTGTGTTCGGTCTCATCTCTCACTTTCATCGCGAAGGAATCAAGATGCGGGTGCTCGTCCCCGGCTCCCAGGGGAATTCTTGGGGAGTTCTTGAAGAGTTGCTGATAGCCAGCCAGGATGATCAGACTGAACAAACACTTTCCGCATAGATAGACGTTCTATAGCCCCTCTATTGCCTACAGCCGTCTTAAGATTCATCCCGAGTGAACCCTCTTTGACCATAGGAATAGCTTAGATAGCGCCTGTATTGTCTATAGCGTTGTCTCACATTGACCATTTTGTCCCCTTTCTAAGTCTCTCTACACCAGTCAGTTGCATTCTGACTATCCCTATATGGATTGTGAATTAGGTGGGAATTTTGGGAGAAAAGCTGGATTGGAACAGATTGCCCGAAGAGTTCAAGGCGCTCATGTCGGGCGCTTTTTCTATTTGCAACGGATGACGGAATGAAGAGGAGGGATGGAAATGATCGCTGGATTAGCTGAGTTCGCAAAACTAGCGTGGGAGAATTCTGGCGGTGTTGCGCTCGTGGTGAGCCACTCCGGTGGAAAAGACTCGATGCGAATGCTCGGAGTGCTGCAGAGGGAATTACCCGAATTGTCCAATCTACTGTGTTCTCGCTGATGCGGGTTCGAGCATCAGACTCCGATCTCCACGGAGGGCTGGGTCCGAATTCGGTGTGAGTCTCTCGCTCATCCTGTCTCGTTGAGTGTGGTGCGGAATCCAACAAGACGTATCTGGAAATGGTCGACCGACGTGGGAGATTTCCATCGGTTCAATACCGGCAATGCACGTCAGACCTGAAGTGTGGACCCAGTGAGCGATTCATTCGCTCACTGGGATACAAGGTTGTCATCAATTGCATGGGAATTCGCTGCAGAGGAATCCCGATCCCGCGCGCAATTGCAGCCGTGGTCGGTGAGCAATTCGCTGACAACCCGCGCACACCAGGCCTTCAATTGGCTCCCGATCTTCGGGATGCCTGCGAGATGTTCTGGAGTGGCATTAGAATTCGGGAATTCCCTTGCATCCCGTGTACATCCGAGAGTTTCATTGCGATGGAACCAGCGGAGGATATCTGCGCGGTTCTCATGCCGTGGCTGCATCTTCTCGACCGATCATGACCTGATACAGATCACGAATCATGACCCCTTCGCATTTGCGCGCGTGTCCGATCTTGAGCAGTGGCTGGGATTCACCATGCGCTCGGGGGAGACCCTCCTTGAGATCCTAGAGAAACTCCTTTTGCGATGCGGCCGTCGCAGCGATAAGACGAGCCGCGCCGCGGTTCAGAATCGCCTACCGGATAACACCGGTCGCATGCTCCGCCGGCTCGGAGAAACAGCAACCTCAATTCGATTGCGACGTGGCTCCTATCCGGCCGCGTAGTACAGTCATGGACGCTGCCGGCAGTATGTAGCGGTCCGTTCCACCGGGTAGGGTGGAGCGGGCGGCAGGACCATCCGGATCGGGGTAGCCATCTCTCAGCGCCGAATGCCATTTGTACTGGTCCTTGCCGAACGTGATCCTCTCAACCGGCCCGACAAAAGAACTGTCTGCGTGGGCGTCGTCATCGTGAAACGTGATCCTCACCGCGTGGGAGTTGTCGTAGTCCTTGTTGATCAGCATGAGCGCCCACTGGCGATCCGGCCGGAGCACGGCATATGCCGTCACAAGGACGTGTCCCTCCGCATCCTTGATGTCGCTCGCCGCCTTGAAGAGGCGGTGTTCCTCGTCTTTTGGCTCAGCCCATTCCTGTGTCAGCATTTGCGCAGCAAAAAACTGGGAGGTGCGTTGCTTGATGACGTAGTTATGGTCAGTTGTGAACATGTGATATGTTCCCCAACTGTTGTCACAGGCAGGATGAGGTGTGGAGTAAGGCAACGCAGTATGGTAGAAGGAGCCTTTTCCTCCCGCTGTAAGAAACGCCGGAAAAGTTTCGCCTAACCACAGAGCTCCGAAAACGTCCACGGCGGCATCCGCGCCCGGGGCATTCGTTTCGGAATCAATCATTGGAACATTGGGCGGCAACCCATCGTCACGCCAAACCTGCATGATGTGCGTCAGGATCTCGGGTTCCTTGTAGAGATTGCTCCAGGGCCCCTGGCAAGTTCCGTCGTAGTAGGGATAGTGCTCATAGGACATAAACGACAGGTCCGAAAGGCGGCCGTGCGCCTGGAGGTAGCTGAGGAAACGTTTGAACCATGAAGTTTCGCCGTTCGCGTCCGGCCAGAACTTGATGTCTTCGCTTACTCCTTCAAAGACGGGCCCGCCGAGTTGAAGGGTGGGATCAACCCGATGCAGGGCGGTGGCCCACTGTAAGTACAGGGCAGCGTAGTCTTCCGGTCCCATGTACTGACCATCCGGCTCCTCGCCCATTTCGATGCGCGAGATGGCATATCCGCGCTTCTTCAAATATGTAATCTCTGCTGCTGCGTCATCCGGCGTGCCATAGAGCATGGCCACTGGAACCATCGCCGGCAATCCACGCGTGATGCCGCTGGTAAAGAACAGGTCGAAGCCGACCTGATCGCCCGATTCCATGCGATCCGGGATAACGTAGAGGTCGGACGGTTGATGCCAGGGATCTATGGATGAGCTGAAGGTGAAGGTCTGATCCTGGCCGGGTGTGTGATGCAGCACGTCATGGAATTCGCCATGACTCTGCGTTCCGAGATATACCTCCTTGATTGCGTATCCGACGCAGTTTCGAGCGTCAGCTTTGCCATGGGTATCGCACGTGTTGGAGGACTCGCTCATCAGCACGCGCACGTACTGAGTAGCGACAGGCGAGGGAGAAAGCTGAAGTGTCTCGGTTCCTCCCTTTCCGGAAGAGACGTTTCCGGATGCAAAATCCCTCCACGCGCCGGCATCGGGACCATCCATCGGATCGTCTTTTCCCAGCCAATATTGCACTCGGTAACTGCGAGCATACGGCTCAGCCCAGGCAACACGAATGGCCGTCACGATTTCTTTGGCTTGCAGCCGAATCACAATCCACTGCGGGTGGAGATTGTCATCCTCGCCGGTGAATGCTTTGGTCAGGTATGGATTGCTCTTCCAGTAAGTATTGAGGTCTCCATCATCCAGCCTCGAATACCCATCGAACTCGGATCCGGAGTTGCGCGTGACCCCGCGATGCGGCAAAGAGTACCCGTAGGAATGGCGAATCATCTCTTTTGCAGGTGTTGCATCCCCTGTGAAATAGCCCTTATCGGAGCGGTCGCTCCAGGTTCCCTTCGGATTCCAATGCCAGGCCTGAACAAATAGCTCGGTATTCTGGCGATAGCTGACCGGACCCCAGCCTGCTTCGAGAATCTGTTGTATCTGGTCGGGCCTGAAGAAAGTGTCGGTCGTGTTGCTGGGAATCCGATCCACGGTGCTGCCAAAGGCTTGCAGCGGACTGAATGTGTTTGCAACGTGGCTTGGGGTTGCGTCGATGTGGACCGTCTGCGCTTCGGCACTGACCGTCTGCAGCAGGCCGCTTAGCAGCAAGGGGACAAAGGCAAATGTAAATCGCTTCGTCGCTCCCAATTCATTCTTGGCGAGAGCGATCCTATTGAGACGACTGGCGGACCAATGCATGCAACTCCTATGGAGTGTCACAGTTTCGGCTAGCTATCGCGCCGAGTCAAGCGGCCCTGCCGGGGAGAGCGCGGCCCGGGGGGGCGCATCGCCCATTTTTCGCTTTACTGGCCTTCTTTCTGATGGAACAGTACATGCCTGAATTCAACGTTTGAATAAACACGTGATTCAGCGCTGGAGACGTGAAGGGCCTACCGCAGCGGATTTGGTGAAGTGGGACGGCAATCGAGCGTCCCAAGTGTCACCAGTTGTGGAGGCATTCATGAGAAAGGCCAGCCTTTGGGGCTATGTCTTTTCGCCGTGTTGTCTGTCCTGCGTTCGCGCAGAGCACCAATGCAGGCGACATCCGAGGCACCGTGACCGACCCGATGGGCGCATTGATCCCCGACGTCACCGTTATGGTGTAGAACGCAGATACCGGGGTGGCCAAGGACTACGTCACGAATAACGATGGCTTGTATGACACCTCGTCGATCGTGACGGGGCGCTATCAGATCACCTTCACGAAGGCCGGCTTCAACCGGCTTTTTCGCGGTCCGATCACGATTCAGCTTGGATTTACGGGAGTGAATGCCCAGTTAAAGGTAGGTTCCACAGCACAGGAAGTTGTGGTGACCTCAAAGCGTTCCCTGCTGGAGAGCGAATCAGGAGAACAACAACCACGCTGGAAGCGAAGTCCATGGCGCAGTTGCCGAACGTCGGAACCGAGTGGGAGAACTTCACCATCCTGCTTCCCGGCACATCCCGCACTCCATCCGGCGAGGCGATTGGCAGCACTGCTTCCATTCCAGGCCAGTTTGTAAACGGCAATCTTTCTTACAACGCTATGCTCGCTGACGGGTCTGTGACGACTTTGCCGTCCAGCAGCAACTCGGATGTGTCTACCTTTGAGACGGTAGCCGAACTTTCAGTTGAGCACGTCGAGCTTCGCCGCTCAGTACGGCATCGGCGGCTATATCTTCAACCAGATCAGCAAGGGCGGCACCGACCAGTTCCACGGTGCAGTACACGAATACTTCCAGAATGATTCGCTGAATGCCAAAGATTATGGTTTCGGCGCTCCGGTGACAGTCCCATTCCTCCGCTATAACAACTATGGCGGATCGATCAGCGGACCCATTCTGAAGAAGAAGATGTTCTTCTACTTCAACTTCGAAGGCTCAGCAATAGTGGTTCCAACACTGGGTTCCTTTCTGTCTACCAGCCGGACATCTCGTCGATATCCCAGCCCCGGGGAAGCGCTGGATCACCGTAGAACTCGTCCATCCGGCCTTCCATGCATTTGTCCTCCATTGCGTTGATCCACTCCTGAGTTTTTTCGTCTATCGGGTTCGTGTCGATCAAGCAGGTGAATTCGAAGGCCGGTGTTCGGTTAGGACCATCGGCCAGCCTGAGGGTGGCGAGATCCCCGTTCTCAAACCCCTGGAATGGGGAGTCAGTCGGGACCCCGTGGCGAATCGTTTCAAGCTTCATGCCGCGCAGTGTACGCCTGTTTTCCCTTTCGCAAAAACTCGTTCGCTGTCCTATGGCAACCGGAGGTTTCGGCTGCCAGTTCTCTGACGCAAGCCCAACTACATATATAAGGAGAGTCCGCAATGAGCCACAAAGCTCAACCCAACCGCAGTCTTGGAAAGATGTCCGCCTCAGAGCTGTTTCGCTCTGGTCTGCCCTCCACCCGCACCCGCCGCCAGGTGGTGGCTTCATTTCTCAAGGCCGCCGAGGGAGTCGCTCATCGCTGGATTGACACCCGCAAGGGAACGTTGCTGCTCCAGATGGCTCCCTACCAACCCGCATTCGGTCAGATCTATATCTACGACCGGCAGCGGGATATGTGGTACATGCTCGACTTCGAAGATGCACGGGGGAGCTTCTCCGTGGAAACCTTCGAACAGGTGTACCGGAAATACAAGCTCCTGGCCTACGTGGAGCAGCCGGGGCTACTGCAGAACCTGCTCGACTACCGGACGGCTTCGGTTGCTGTTTCTGTTGCCGCTCCCGTAGTGACGACCGCAGCCGCCGAAATCGATGTCGAGATGGCGGCGTTCATGAAGGCGATGAGCGCCGGTCCGTTCATGGACCAGGTCGCGGCCTAAATCACAAATCGTTCTCCTTCCCTGACGGACCGTCTTCTGGCGGTCCGTCTTTGCTTTCCCCGCAGAATTCATTCCACCCTCAGGAGCTTGCCATGCGCCTTTCCGCCAACCGTATCCGGTCCATCAATCGCACCCTCGCCTCGATCAACGGGCGTTCGCTCTATAACGACAAAAAGCCGCTCGCCCGGCAGTAGCCGATACCTCCCATAGGCACGGCGTCTTCGTGCCGGCGTCTCGTCTGTAACGTCGCCTTTTTTTCTCCATGCCATTCTCGACCGGGTGAGCTTCTTGTGCTCACCCGGTTTTGCGTGCGCGTCCTTGCGCTCGGGTATTACCCACCATGTCGACAACCATGCCGACCAGGAGAATTTCCATGGCTATGTCCGCTTCCCGTATCCGCTCGATCTCAAACCGCAGCCGCTTTGCCGAAGAGGCTGCCTTCCCCGGCATTCGTTCCGAGCGTTCCGAATTTGCCTACAACCAGAAGTCGTCGATCCCCAGCCAGTTCCGGGGAGATTCGATGCGCACTGCTTTCGCCAGGGCAGGTCTGGTGTAAGCGATTCACGCCCGAGTCGGGGAGTCTCAAAGGCTCTCTCACTCCGGAATGCAGCGATTTGACCGAGTCTCGGACTCGCGATACAACCACACCACTCGAAGGGAGGTCTCGGATGTGCCCGCTCGATCCCGCACTATTAGCCCCACCGTACAAGCGCTTCCGTGTCAGCCCTGAGCTGGCGGACGCATACATGCATTTGTTTGTAAATCGGCCGGAATACAGCATCCAGGCCGCTCAACCGATGATGAATGGCAAGGTGGGCTGGTATCTGGCCCGCGATCGCAACACTCGCGAGCCGAACGACTCGACAATGCCACTGTCCGTGCTCACATGGACGGCGAGCACACCATCAATCTCTATTCAATCCATCCGGGGACACAGCGCTCGAAGTGGGTTGCGATCGATGCGGACTATGACGGCTGCATGAAGGACCTGCTTCAGTTGCGGTATGAGTTGAAACAGGACAGCATTCAGGCGGCTCTGGGACAGTCGCGGCGCGGCGGTCACCTCTGGATCTTCGCCGAGACACCCCTGCTGGCGGCCGATTGCCGTATCTATATATACAATCTCGCGCTCCGGCTCGGCATCCCCGTACAGGGCGGTGGGCTGCGGGAGGGAATCGAGGTCTTTCCCAAACAGGACACCCTGGAAGGGAAGAGCTTCGGCAATGGCATCCGCGGTCCACTCGGAGTGCATCGCCGGGTGCGGCGCCGCTACTGGTTCATCGAGGCGGAACAGAACCCGGAACGCCAGATGGTCTATCTCGGCAAGATCGCCAAGGTCACGGAAGACCAGATCAAGACCTTTACCGTGGGGATGACGATGCCCGAGGCCTACCAGCCTCCACCACCTGTCGTCTACACGCCGGGGCCGGTTCATCACTCCGACGGTGAAATCCGGCGTGAGTTTCGCATCCTGGATTATGTTCGTCCGCGCACCAAGGACCGCCGCAACTACTGGGCACAGTGTCCTTCATGTGCCCACGCGAACACGGACAAGTCGCAGGACAATCTTGCGATCCAGATTGCCAACCCCCGCTTCTACAAATGCTGGGCAGGCTGCACGAAGGAGGACGTTCGTGCGGCGCTCGGTCAACCCGTGCCCAGCAGGCGCTTTGCTTAAAAACCCGAGGAGGCAGCATGCCGTCCGTCGTCCAGATTCGTTCCAGCCAGCTCATTCCCAAGGCCATCCGCGATAGTTCGCGCTATGCGCAGCACGGGCTGGCTCTCCCCGCAGCCACACTGCGCGCCCTCAAGAAGCGCGGCATCTACTGCCAGTCCTCTGACGCTCGAGTTTCAGCAACTGGCGCGGCGATATGTGCTGCGTGGCGTTGAGTCGGGAGGAGCGGTGGTCGACATGGGGCGCTATTGTGCCTACCGGAGTGGAGAAGGTGAGCCTCTGCCCTGGCTGCAACCCATCGATTCTCTCGGTGTCAACGGCCGTCACGCCGTGGTCATCGCGGAAGAGTTCGTGCGGATCGACATGCTGCGCATCGGTCGCACCTACGAGATGGTCATCACCCACCACGACTTGGTCCTTCTGCCAGACAGTGCGCGGCCGAGAGTCGGCTCTCGGGTACTCTTCAGCGGCCAGCAGGGAACCCTCGCCATCGAGACGTGGAAGGCGGAGAACAAGGACCTGCGTGGAGAGATCGCGCCAGTCTTTTACACGCTTGCAGGAGAGTTCCGAGAGCTGCCGGACCTATTCGAGAGCGCAGTACGCCGGGTCAGCGGAGCTGTGTCGTGCGTTGGCTGCAAGCACTGCCACATCGCCACGACCCCTCCACCGTTCCCAGCAGCTTTCATGCATGATGAGGCGCTGCCGAAAGCCTGAACAGCTAGACAGGAGTGCAGTGATGGAGATGACCTTTGCCGAGATCGCGGATGTGAACCGCAGAGAACATCCACGACTCTGCCGGTGTGTCGACTCGCGTGGCTATCCGATCGGGTCGTGCAGCGTGTGCGATGGCGGCGGCGGTGTTCAAGGCTGTCCAACCTGTTCGGGCGGGGGCAAGTTGCCGGCAGAGCGAGGAGCGATGGGCCTCTGCACTCAATGCAAGGGAAAGGGTATCTGGCCCACAAATTTCCACGAGAGATGCTCACGAAGGCCGCGCAACTACGAAAGCGACGCGCAAAGAAAGGCTAATTACGATGTCATTCGGTCACAAACTCAAACTGGGGGCCATCGCGTTGTCAGCGTCCCTGATGATGCTTCATCTCGCTCATCGAGACTCGATAAGAGTCAGTTCGCCTTCTCCGCATCCGGTCGAAGCCGCGGTTTCTCCCATCTATTTCTCCCCCGCCACGAACCATCTCGACCAGATCGATCCCGCGGTACTGTCGCGCTTTCAGGAGCGAATTTCTATTCCGCTGCCGGACTTCGAGGCGCGAGAGCGGCTACTCACCGTTCTTTTGCAGAAGAAGCGGCTTGCCTTCGATGTGGCAGAAGGCGCGCGCACGCTTACTGCCATGAGCGAGGGCAAGGGCATGAGTGGCCGCGACCTCGCAAGCTGGGTCAGCCGCGCCGAACGCAAGGCATTGCCGCGAGCCATCGCTGCGGGAGGCCCGCAGCATTTCGCCCTGATGGTCGAAGACTTCGACTCGGTGGAGACGGTAACCACCGTCTCCGGCTGAGCCGGAATCGCCTAGTTTCTCTCAATATCCCGGAGGTAGAATCTGTCTATGAGCACGCTTCAGACGGCAGAAATACGGCCTGTCACACGAACCATGGTCCTCGATCCTCCGTTGAGCGACGAGGAATTGGAGGCCATGTGCCGTGCCAACGACACGGTGCAGTTCGAGCGCACCCGCGAAGGAGTGATCCTCATGAACCCACCGGCTGGCGGCTTCACCAGTCGCGGCAACGCAAGTGTAAGTGCACAGCTATACAACTGGTGGGAGTCTCATGGAAAAGGGATGGTCTTCGACTCGAACGGAGGCTTCTACCTTCCCGACGGCTCGATGCTTTGCCCTGATGCGTCGTATGTCTCGCCCAAGAGGCTCGAGGGATTGACCGAAGACAAGATGGTGGGTTTTCCGAGGTTATGTCCTGAATTCGTCATCGAACTGCTGTCCGCATCGGACAGCCTGGCTTCAACCCAGGAGAAGATGGTGCGTTGGATCGAGAACGGAGTCATCCTCGGTTGGCTCATCAACCCATATGCGCAGAATGTCCATGTTTATGCGCCAGCTTTACAGCCTGCAATTTCCTCCGAGCGTGTCATTCACGGCAGTGGCCCCGTAGACGACTTTGCACTTGATCTTGCTAAGGTCTGGCGCTGTTACAAAATCTGACAGGCGCTCGAATATAACAGTTCCTCTCAATCCTTGAGCCCCGCCTAGCGGGGCATTTTTGTTGCTGCGCAGAACTCCCAGCGTGCTTCCCGCATGCCAGGGAAGTCGTGTGTTCTCGCCTCATCCCCTTCTGGTGAAAGGAGAATGTTCATGAAGCCCTCAGCTTCCAAAATCCGGAGGATCGCCCTCAGTCTTGTTCTCAGCGCAGCAAACGTGGTGGTCGTCGTGTCGACCGTTCGCTGCACCGCAGGCCAGACAGTATTTCCGCTGGTCCTCGCACTCGTTGCGCTTTCCGTCGTAACGCTCGCGCAGACCTGGCGGAATGCTGTCGCCTAACCGGCTATGAACGCGCCAGGATCCTGACCCATTACCCCATCTTCGGCCTGAGGCCGTCTGCGCCTCGCCGCGCCGTTCGGTGTGCCAGCAACTCATTCGAGCGAATTTGACCGAGTTTGGAATCGGTGTCTCAATAGCCACCTCAGCAACCGCTGATGGAGCTGCTCATGAGCACTAGGCGATGCACTTCCCATGTAACACGTACGGTCCCAAGCGACACGCACACGCCAGAACCACCATTAGGAAAGGACTCATCCATGGCTCCGCAATTTCCGCTAAACGTAGTCGTGTTGCCCCAACCCACGCCCACTACAGCGGATCGCAACCGGGCTGCAGAGGCATTCGCACTATCTCTCGAGTGCGCCGCAGCCGGCGACATCGCCGGCGAAGAGGCAGCGCTCCGGACGGCGCTCGATGCCGTGCCTGACGATCCGGCAGCCAACATCAAATATGGCAACCGCATGTATAACAGCGGGCGCTTTCAGGAGGCGCTGGCCTGCTACAACACCGCGGTCGGCAGCGCCACTACTAACGTGATCGCGCTCTTCAATCGGGGAAACGCGCTTGAAGAACTAGGCTTCTTCGCCGAAGCGGTCGCCGACTGGACTTCGGCGGTGGCTTTGGAGCCGGACTGTGGCGACGCGCACTACAACCTGGCGCGAGCGCTCTCCCGTGATGGCCGTCGCCGCGAGGTACTCCGGCACTGGACGAAGTACCTCGCGCTCGATCGCACGAGCACATGGGCGAGCCGGGCGCGCCGGGAGCGGAAACGGCTGCTGGAGCTGCAGCCACTGCAGGTCGTTGCGCGGAAGATCGCGTGAGCGACTACGCCGACTTCTTCTGCTTGGCCCAGCGTTTCCGCTGTGCGGCAGCGATTTTCGCGCGCGCAGCGGCGGAGAGGACGCGTTTCTTCCTGGTGGTCTCGCTGGTCGAGGCGGATGCCGAAGGCCGGCCTCTCCGCTTTGCGCCGGATAACCCAGCTAGGGCATTCCGGGCTTCCTGAAGACGCGCAATCTCGGCATCAATGGCGGCGAGGATTTCAGTTGTTTTCACCGAAACACTATAGCAAACGGTCACCTTACAGATATCAACTCGTGCCGGGGTAGGAGCTGGTTCCCACTCAGCGAGGGGTTCACGGCAGTATTGGAGGCTATGATGGCACTTACAAGGGCGGCCCTGTTTGAGGATTCCTGGTCCATGAATCCAGCAGAGCTCGATTTCTCCGAATTCCGGATCCGACATATCTGGGGACCGCCGGATTCATCAGGCTCACGCCCATGCATCAACGGGGCGTTGTCGCAGAAGCCGTTTCCGTACTCGGTCGAGCAGAGAATCAACCCGTACCCGGACGGCGAAGATGCTGACTATGGATCATGGGAAAAAGCCCTAGATGTTGGCCGCAGCTACCTTGTCGGTGCGACCGTCCCGATCTCCGAGTTTCAGCGGGTCTACACTTCGCCACTCAATGAATGGCAGCGCTTGGCCTATGTGTGGTGCGTGGCTAATCCATCGCGGATGCTGGTTCTTACATCGGTGAAACCTCGGTTGATCTATCACATCGCCAAGCGCGGCGAATATGTCGAGTTCGGGTTGCCCCACCACTGCCATGGCGGTGAGAAGTATTGGGTCAGCCGCAATGGCAAAACCAAGGTTTTGATCAACGTCGATTGAGCGGCTCTATGCGCCAGTTTCCCAAAACGGAGGTCCTGGTGGACTGAAGCAGCCCCTCATGGCCATTCGTCTTTGAAGCGAATGGGTGTCCACTCGATCGGGCCTTGATAACCACCGGCGTAGTTCCGCGCTTCAGTTGCGGCTTTACACTTTGCATTGTCGAGGGAGACGAACAGACCGCCTTCAGTCTGAATCAAACATTTTGAACGTAGGTTGGTGATTCGATAGTGGAATCCTCCACCTTCAGGAGTGATATCGAGCGAAAGATCGCATACGGGGAGGTGGACTTCCGCATGCGCTGCAGTGATCACCGATCTATGCGGCATGAATCTAGGCAAGCACTTTGTCATCTGTGATTTCAACTGCAAAATGCGAGCTGCGATGCCGAAGTGACTCGTCGGCGAGAGTACAGAACTCGGCTCGCTCGGCGTGGAGGACTTTATGTGGCTGCTGAATCCCTGTATTTGCTTGGGATTATTAGATTCTCGCTGCAAAAGGTCAGAGCTTCCAACCGTACTCCAGGTCTGACAGTGCTCATTCGAGCATTCGGCAGAATGCCGATGTCTCCAATCGTTGGAAGAGAGATTCCGTCTGCTAAAGCTACGTTCGGCTAAGACTCCTCTCGAAGGGTGACTTGACGATCCACCGCCAACTGACGGGCCAAAGGGAGAGTAGAGTATGCCCAAAACATAGCGAAGTTGCCTGTAACCCCATTTTTTGAGCAGTTAGCTCTTCTACCGTTTAACGTGCCTTCCTAGCTCTGTGTTCAGTCGCAGGAGTGACTCAAAGAAGTCGTCATTCGGGTGCGGGCGTGCCTTAAACGAATCCCGTCAAAGAGTTCTTGAACCTCTGTCAACGTGAACCCCGCCTGCTGCGCCCGTTGCACGATAGACAATCGATAGGGAACTCTGGTCTCGTCAAAGGAGAAGATCAGGGACGAACTGTGGCTCGGGACACGTTGTGCGACGCGCTACTTATTTTGGCCGAAGGTTGGCAAAGAAGATTTTTGATTGTAAGAACAGCATACCGTTCATGTTTGCCGGATTTGATGCGGAGAGTCACCTTCTGCCCTGCTGGTCCATGTAGTTGTTGGGAGAAGTCGTTCTGATTCATCTTCGCGGTGCTTGCTCCATTGACCTCAACAACTCGATCTCCCGTCTTCATACCGGCAGCGGCGGCGGGGGAAGGTGTCCACACGGCCATGATCACAAACGGCCCGGATGCGTCCTTCAAAAACTGTATTCCGATGGAAGAGAACCGGTCATTGTCTCTTCTATAGTCAGGATTGGGACGAAGAAACATCGTTTCGTTGCCGAGGTCGAGCTCAACCATGAATTGCTTCAGGAAGTCGCTTCCCAACAATCCCTTTTCGTTAGAGAACGAAAGAAATCCTAATGAGGCTTGAGTTAGAACCCTCATAGGAACCTGCTTGTATTCAATGGATTCAATCTCCAAATCAGAGACACACATCAACCGTAAGGGTGTTGGACTCCCCAGCGAACGGATCCCACTTATAAGAGCGGGCGCCTTCAAATTTCGATTGAGCTGGAGCCAGCCACTGTAAGACATAACGCTCAGGTCTGTCCCCGTATCAAGCAAGAAGTCCATGGGCTTGCCCTGGATTCGAAGCGGCACAAAGAACTGATCGCCTACGGAGTGAAGTTTCACAGGACGGCCTAGCTTGCCATTGGGCAAGAGGTCAAGCTTAACCATTCCCGCAGCGTAATCGATCGTGACCCAGTACTTGCGGAGAAGGTCGACTCCCAGGACGCCGTCAATCTTCTCACCAAGTGCCCTCGACTGCGGAATTAGATCCGTCGTGAGCAGGTGCACATTTTTTGTCGCGATCGACTGGATCCACAAATCACGCACCCAGACAGAACCACTCAACTCATCCCGAAACGGGTGCTGAACAGTTTGGACAGATGCGGAATTGAGACCAATTTGCGTCACGAAGTGCTTATCCAAAGCCGAGTGCTCCGCGCCTGTGTCCAACAAAAAGACAGCGGGAACGGTATTCACACTTGCCTCTACAAGAAGTGTGCTATCGACGATATGCGATTGCCCATTCACGACAGAAGAGCATTCTAGAAAGAGCAGGACAAACAGAATCGGACTAAGGAGCCCTCTGGAGATACGCGAGCGCTGAGCATTGATAGTGGATACCATCGGCAGACCTCATAGAATGAGCATGGTAGGCAGCCAAGCCGCCGAGGCGCGACATCCGGCGGGGGAAAGGCCCCGTTTTTCACTCGCACAGCTGGGGTGGCAGATTCAAAAAGGATCAGGCTTACTGGGCCTGGACCACTTTCGAGCATTAGATCTTCCATTGACCTTCATTCCCATCTCCGAAGAGTGACCATTTAGCTGGGGTGTTCTTCCTAGCGAAGGGCTTCTTCGCACGCCTCCAACGGACCGCACGGAACGCTGATCGTTCCGAGAAATGCGCGCCTCATCAAAAGCAACTCATGTATCTCCGAGCCGCACATTGAATGAACGATCTGACTCTATAGTGCAGCAAGCGTTAAAGGCACGGAGCGACTCAAAGAAGTCGCCCCGGTAAGCAGTGAAGCATCAGAAACTACGGATGCATTCGGACGAGGCTTTTAGGCTTAGAACTCTAACCTCAGCGCTACCTGTCCTGTCCGGTTGCCGGCATTCTCAGCGGTTTGAGCTGCGGTCAATACACCGAATGAAGCTGGGTTGCTGATGTTCGTTGCCGGAGGAGCATAGTTCGTGTGGTTGAGAACATTCGTGAACGTGGACTCAAAGCGTAGGTGGACACTCTCCCGAATGGCGAATACCTTCGCAAGACCTCCGCTCACAGCGATCGTACCGGGGGCCTGTAGGGAGCCGACCGCCGCGTTTCCGACTCGACCAGCATTTAGAGGCGTGTGGGCGAAGGCAACGACATCGAAATATTGCGCCGGCGAACGGTGCGCCGGAATGGGATTGCCGACCCGGTCAGGCCGTACGATCGATCCATCACCGGCAGGATTTGTGTTGGTTTGATCTGCCGTAACACTGTCGGTCGGAGTGAGGTAAGGACCTGTTTCTAACAGGGTAATGGTGTTCACATTCCACCCACCCAAGATGCCCCCGAGGGTCGGAGACGAGTTAAGGAAGGTGCGGCCCCTGCCAACAGGAAGCTCGTACGTTCCCGTCACCAAGAGTCGATTACGGCGGGTTCCCACAACGTTCCCACGGTTAGCATGAATATCGAATCCGTTGAGATCGGCAAGACCATACCGCGTTTCTCCCTGGAAGGCTGTTGGCGCATCCCCTTGGGCATCACTGAGGTTCTTTGCGAATGTGTAATTTGCCTGATACGCAAGTCCCCGAGCCATTCTATGAGTGGCTTCCAGTTCTAACGCCTCATAGCTGACGTTTCCGCGGTTCTCTGTGAAGTAAATAGTCCCCCAATTCTGAAAAGGAGCATTCGCGGGGTTATAGGCCGTTGTGCTGGGAGCTGTCTGGTTCAAATTGACTGTAACGGGTTGCCGATATGAACTCATACCCACGTAGCTGGCCCGGACAGAAGTATTGGCTGTCAGTTCGTTTTCAACCGTAAGGTTCCACTGCGCGGATTGAGCATCCCGGTAGTGCGGGTCTGTGCCCTGCTCCAGGGTTCCACCTCCGAACTGCAGGCCGGCGTTCGGCGGGGTCACTTTTGGGAAAGTGAACATGGGTGTGCCCCCATTGTTGTTCAGCCAGGTGTTCACCGCTGCTTGAGGATTACTTTCGTTGTTGTTCTGAAGCTGCCCGAGGGCGGTCACAGTAAATATGCCAAAGCCAGCCCGAACGACCGTCTTCCCGTTAGCGAAAGGTCGGTAAGCAACACTGACACGAGGATCGAAGTTCCGCTTATTTGTCTGCCGCAAACCCGCTGGCAGATTGTCCTGAGAGTTGGTCACTACGGGTGTGCATGTAGCGGCGTTGTAGTTCGGATTCACGCCGGCAAGGCCACAAGCGTTGAAAGAGGCGAGAAAATCGGGAGCTGGCTTCAGGCCGTTCAATAAGCGATTGTTCACGACGATCGCACCCTGCCCGTTAGCTCCTTCTCCCTTGTAGTTGGGATCGAAGTTCGCTTGAATTCCATTGTTATCGACAAATGGGGGAAGCAACTCCCACCGCAGGCCGAAGTTGAGGGTGATCCGATTATTGAGTTGCCATTCGTCCTGCGCATAGATGCCGGTCTGCAGACCACCCGCGTTGTCCCGAGGGCCAGTGACCGCGAAATACGTTGTATTCGGTGCTCCGATAAGAAAATCTCCGAACGAACTTCCAGTGAAGACCTCTTGATTGAAGGTAAACAGGCCATAGTCGTCAGAAGGGGTTTCAATTTCGGGCACTGCGAAACGTACCCAGCGGAGATCGACGCCGCCACGAATCGTATGTTTACCCAGAGTGTAAGTGAGGTTATCTGCGAGCTGCTTGGTCGTCGACAACGTCGAGCCAACGTGGTCTCTGCCGATCGGGGTGAAATTGGTTCCATCGCTGAAGACGATGCTGGGGAACCCCTGATCCGTTGGATGATTCGATATATTGACGCCTTGATTGCCCCCGACCTGTATGCCTAGACTTTGAAGAGAAGCCGCCCCCTGGAGGCCAAAATTTGGGTTCAAGATGGTGTCTGTATAGCCGAAACGAAATTCGTTCACAAGCTTGCTGGTCAAAACGTAATTGTGAGAGATCAGAAAGCTGCGATCGTGTTCGGAATCGACGTCGTTAGGCAACAAAGGGTTGACCACATTGGCCGTAATGTTCTTGCGGTTGAAGCGCGCGTAGACCTGCTGTTTCGAGTTGATGACCTGATCCACCCGAGCATCAAATCCGTCTGTGTTTGATGGGATAGGGACGAGCGTCTGGTAGTTGATGCTGCCGGTCGGGGCCGCCAGGTTTGGTAACGGATAATACTGGTTCAACAAAGCCAAAGCCGTCGGATTGATATTCGTAATCGTGTTGTTTGCGTAGGGTGTTTTCGTAAAGGGATTCATCAGAGTGTTGTTTGGAATCTGCAAGTCGCTAAGATTTCCCATCCTGTCCTGGACGGAGGGTACGGTGTACTGCTCGGCTTGTGATACCCGGCGACGGTTTCCCTCATAGTCGAAGAAGAAAAACGTCTTGTCGTGACCGTTGTAAATGTGAGGAATCGATAGCGGTCCGCCGACGCTGCCGCCGAACGTGTTGAACCTCTTCGGGGCCTTCTGTGTGAAGTTATACACACGCGCATCGAGGGCGTCGTTTTGCAGGTACTCGAAAAGACTTCCGTGATACTGATTCGTGCCCGCCTTGGTTGTGAAGGTCACGTCTCCTACCTGGGAAAACTCCGCGTTGTTGTTGAACGCAGTGACTTTCAACTCGTCTATTCCCTCAGCCGATGGATACGGATTTACTCCAGCAGCGCTGTTGAAAACGTTGGCAGTAGAGATACCATCAACGGAGAAGTTAACCTGATTCGCTGTCGCTCCACCAAGCGCAGTGTTGCCCTGACTGTCCTGCTCCACGTTCGGAGAGGTAGCAAGGGCTGCAAGTGGGCTTGTGGTTGCCGCACGGAAATTGAGGGGGAGCTGCCCAATCTCCCTGGTGCCCTTCGAGTCTCCGATTGTTCCATTCTCCGTATTGATCTGATCAGAGGCCGCGGTTACCTGAACCGTTGTCCCCTGAGCGCTGACCTGCAGTGCAATAGGCACACGAAGATCCTGTCGTGCATCCAGCGAAATTCCGTTCAGCGTGGCCGGCGAGAATCCTTCATGGCTTGCGGTAATGCTAAAGTGTCCAGGATTCACGTTAGAAAACAAAAATTCGCCTGCGCTGTCTGTAGTGACAACACGATCCGTGTTCGTGTCCGTGCTATGAAGCGTGACTTGAGTGCCAGGCACCGATGCGCCACTTGCATCCTGTGCCGTTCCACGAACGCTCCCGAACGTCGATTGCGCATGGAGTGCAGATGTAAATCCAAACAGGATCCCGCTAACAGCCATCGAGATTGCGAGTCCTGTTCTTATCAGCAATGCTCCCATGTTTGCACTCTGGGCCTTAAAAAGGCCGCCCGCGAGGCGGCCGCATACAATATGTTTGTTCATCATGGTTTTCACTTGAGCGCTTTTGTATAACCCGGCTAGCGCGGCCGGCAGCAGTTCCTTCCGTAGCCGCGCAAAAGCATGCTCACCTTCCATTTGCGAGTGTAAGTAGAAGGCCATCAGTAAGGCATAATGGGAATGTAGGAAGGCAGTTAAAGAAGATGCATTGGGGGAGGCCGATTGAAATGCCAAGCCACTGCATTTTCTGACAACCTTCGTTTCAGCTGCTAAAGAGCGCCTTCGACTGGGCGCACGAACTGGACCGGCTACCCACCGAAATAGCATCGGCGCATCCAGAAAGCGACGGTGACCAGCCCGATCAATACGGGAGCTCCGAATCCCGGGGCGACATTCCTCCCGAAAGGCAATTGCTCACTGTCTTTCTTATTAAAACACTCGCAAGCACTTGAACTTCATGATGGTATGGGGAGGCGCTTCTGCTCATCGCACGTGAATCAAGGCGCAGAAATCGAGAACACGGGCAAAAACGGATGGTGATGAAGTACCAGAGGTCTACCTGGGCGCCCCATTGACATACCCACTGGTGTAGCGTTTCCTGTGCGCAGCTTGACTGCCTTCGATCGCGTTCACTTGAAGTCGGGCGAGGTAAAAACCGTATTGTTGCATGTGGCAACGCGTCAATTGCAGTACTGGTCCACAGCCAGTAGAAAATGGATAACCGCCGGCGGGAAGCGCACCGTCAGCGTCGGTGCTTCTTCACGCGATCTGCGACTTGAGCAAAGCATTCATGAATGCGCGATAGGTCAGGACGACCCGTCTCGAAACTCATTGCAAGGAACGTTGCATGATCAACAGGCGCAGCCATTCTCCGAATTTGTATCCTGCTTCAGGCAGCAAACCGACCTGCTGAAATCCGAGCGACGCATGCAGAGCCACCGAGGAGACATTCACTCCGCAGATGCAGGCAACCATAGAGTGACAGCCTTTCGCCTGGCATTCCGAGATCAGCTCAGCCAGAAGCATCTTGCCAACTCCGTGGCCGACGCAATCCGGGCGCACGTAGATCGAGTCTTCGACAGTAAAACGATAACCTTCGCGCGGGCGAAACTGCGACGCGTAACAAAAGCCGACGATATAACCCTCGAGCTCTGCTACCAGATATGGCAAATCGCGATCCAGAACGGCCTGCCGTCTTCTCAACATCTCGGACTCATCCGGAGCTACGACCTCGAATGTCGCCGTGCTTGTTGCGACGAACCTGCTGTAGATCGCAGTGACATCATGTATGTCTGCGGAAGTTGAGGGACGCACTAAGCATTTCGACACGCGGGGAGTGTCGTTTACCCGGTTGGCTATTCCACTTGCAGATCCCTTTTTGCTTGGATCCGAAATAGCCTTAGGGTGGATCAGATCGCATGTTCCCACTTTGTTTTGAGCTGGACCAAGCCCTCACTTCCTCCTCTAGTACACACTGAAACGTATAAGAAAGGGATAAGGATTCTTACTTTCTTTCGTCGCAGTTGCCAATCCCACAGCGCAGGGTGAAGAACTGCCAAGATGAATGTCTCGCGGTACAGGCCCTCGATCTGCTCTCATCCTTGCGGCATGGCTTCGAACAACGTGCAGATGTGCAGGACATTCGCCAGTCGTCGACACCGTCCCTACGTTGGCATGGTGCGCTCGTCCAGACGGCTCGGCAGAGTTTTTCAATCAGCGCTGGCTGGACTATACGGGTCTATCTGCAAAGCAAGCTTTGGATTGGGGATGGGAGGCTGCGGTTCATCCAGACGACCTACCACGAATTCTGGAAACATTCCGGAAAGCCTTGAATTCTGTAACGCCGTTCGAAGTGGAAGGCCGCTTCCGCCGCTTCGACCGCGAATTTCGATGGTTTCTCTTCGCTGTAGTCCTCTGCGCGACCGAATTGGGAAAAGTCGCGAAGATCGCAGATCGTCTAAGTGACATTGTCCCAAGACTTGCGCGATGGCGGTCCGATGGTCATTGATCCCGCATTCGTTCTCCCGGTGGGCGCATCTGGAGGACGACTCTGGAGGTACGCTGTCCGGCCCGCTCAGAATTCCGCGTACCCATTATGGTCTCGACAAGACATTCGGCTTTCTCTCTTTCGAAAGATTGAATCTGACGCAGCAAGTGACGCCCGCGTCCGCTGCTTGGCGCTGGTCTTTTCCAAATGGAGGCCCCGTGCGCAACGTTGCTCGTATCAAACTCGGTTACTATCCATTGCCGCATGCTGAAGGCCTGCGCCTGCGCAAGCTACTCGTATTCGAAGATGGCGCGAGCGCAGTCGATCCCTGTGTTGGGACGGGCGCGGCGCTTCATCTACTGACTGAAGGCGCGGAGGTCGAAAAGCACGGTGTCGAGCTGGACGCAGGCCGCGCGGCGGCCGCGTCTGCCAGCTGGATCACAACAGTCCACGGCAATCTCTTCGACACGATCGGCAAGTCGGAGAGCTTCTCCTTTCTCTACCTCAATCCGCCCTACGACTCCGAGATCGGCTCCATGGAAAACAAGCGGATGGAGTATATCTTTCTCGAGCACACGTTTCGCTGGCTGATCGAGGGTGGCGTTCTGTTAATGGTAGTGCCACAAGAGCGGCTGGATCCTGCAATCCCACTGCTGGCGGGTAACTTTACCGGCCTTTGCATCTTCCGGCTGACCGATCCAGAGGCAGAGCGGTTCGATCAGGTGGCGCTCTTCGGCGTGCGCAAGCGCATGCCATCCTCGACTCCCGCGCCACTCGTCTATCGTGGCTTGCCGCTGGACCAAATCGAGGATGTCGTTCTGACGCGTCGTCCATGTGGAAGCAGGTCGCGCCCTTACTCTTGCCGAGAGAAGAGGTGCAGGCTGGCCGACCGATCACACCTCTGCATGCGGGCCATGTCGGGCTGCTCTGCACGGCCGGTCTGCCGAACGGGGTGTTCGGGCGGGGAAGCGAGCGGCACATCGCGCGTTGGAGGACAGTGAAGTCTGTCACTGTCTTTGAGGTGAAGGAGAACGGCTTCAAGGAAATCCACAAACGCGAGCGCTTCACCAACGAGCTTGCCCTGATCTACGAGGACGGGCGCACGCTGGTGCTGGGCGAGGAGAGGAAGAAAGAGGACTGCGATGCAGAATGCGCATCTGCGCCTGGGGCGCCTGCAGTACACCAGGAATACGGAGAAGACCAACACGCAGATCTCGGTACACGTTGACCACTACATTGGAAATGGCGAACGAGCCCATCTACTCAGTGTCTTTGGAGGCGATGCAGAAGTAGGTGCTATTCGGGCCGCGATCTACGAAAAGCACACATTCACGTTGGCCTTTCCTAACGGGGCGACCAAACGTATCGGCTTCGGCCCGGATGCAGTTTGCTATAGCGGCTCGCTCTCGTTGCGAGGCGCCAAACGGACACTGCGGCACCTGGTCGCGGTGTCTACCTCGCTCGTCGCCAACGGAACCGCTGGCCAGACCTTCATCATGAACCTGGAGGAGACGACGAAGGATCTCACTTGGGCTACTGTGGTCAGCCTTCTCGGCCTGCCTGCAGACCCCCGCTGGGGGAATGCCGTGCTGGGCGCGATGCGAAAGGACAAGCTGATACGACGGCTGGATGGGATCGGATGCTATCCAGCGGTGGTCATCGGAACGCGCGAAGAGTTCATGAAGCGGATGGGGCAGGCGCGTTCCATGAATCTGCTGCCCTTCCCTGAGAAAAATGGGCCCGTCGTGTGGCCGCAGTACACCATCCGCGATGCTTTAACGCTCGAAGAAAAACAGGAAGAGTGCAGCGGGTCAGTTTCTGGCTAGGCGTTCATCCGAGGGCGATCCAGAGCGATTGTGTGAGCTCCAGGTGCTGACTACGTCCGCCATGCCGACTTTCCGTTAGTAATTGGTGTCGATGAGCGCTTTGGCGATTCTGCACTCACCGAGATCCGCCGATTTCAGATGCCCGAGAAACCGTGCGGCGGCCGCGCTATTTCTTGCGTCAGACGAGTCGAGCTACGTGAATGGGCTGGATTTGGCTGTCGACGGCGATCAGCGCAGCGAAATCCAGACGGGTTAGCTGTCAACAAGGGGCTGAAGACATCGCTGTTCGAGATGCGAGGCATGGGCAGGAAAGGGTGGCGGAAGCTCTGCCCAGGTCCTGCGTATTTCATCGTATCGCGGGAAACGGGGAAGCTCAGCTACCACTGGAAACACGCCTACAGCGTGGCTGAGTGCGGACCGGACAAGGGCGCCGTCATCAATCCCGACACCGGGACGACGATCCCGTCACAGGATGGCGGACCGCCGGCCAGTGCACCAAGCACACCGCCCTCGGGCGACGAGGTGCGCTATCCAATGGGTTCAGCGATTGGGAGTGCGGCAGAGCAGATTAGCGAGAACTCTTTCTCTGCTAATGGGTTCGGTTCTGAATGACTGACCCCCGGGAGGTTTGGTCAATTCAGCAAACACAAGGGCGGGTTTCCGTTACTAATCCTTCCGAAAGCCCCAAACTGAAGCTGGATGAGCGCTTTGCCCTGTTATCGCTCTTCGACCTTCGCACGATATGCGAAAGACGCCATAGTAGGTTCAAGTAGAATCCTCCGCTTCAAAAATCTTCTGCCATTCCGGCATGACCATGGCCTTCAAAACCACGTTTGATGTATTCACCAGTGTTGGCCCCGACAACTCGCTTGAATGCCTTACTGAACGCAGCGTCGGACTCGTAACCGACCAGCCGAGCGACATCGATAAGCTTTCTGTCACGCTGTTCGAGTAACTGCATCGCCTTCTGCATTCGCCACCCAGTTACATATTCCAGCGGTGTTTGTCCGAGTAGTTCTTTGAAACGCGCTGCGAATGCGGAGCGAGACATGCCCGCCGCCTCGGCCAGGGATTCGACCGTCCAGGGTGTATTCACTCTGTCGTGAATGGCACTCAGGGCAGTGCCCAGTTGAGGATCGAAAACAGCGCGAAGCCATCCTTTGTTGCGTTCCGGTCCCGACGCGATATGCGCCCGGAGCATTTGGATAAACAGAACCTCGGCCAGTCGAGTCGCGACGACTTCAGATCCCGGCACCTGTTCTGCCATTTCCGAAGCAAGCGCCTGCACGGTGTTGTGAAGAGCAAGCGTGCGTGCCTGATCGGCCTTAATCAGAATGAAGCTCGGCAATAACTGAGTGATCGGCCCCAGGCTGGCGCGATCGAAACTAAAGGACCCGCAGACGATTGTCGTTGGTGCGCCATCGCCTCCGTAATGAACGACATTACCATTGGCTTTCGTGGCGATGTCGCGGAAGGTTGACCTTGGACGTGTTCGCGGGCTATCGCGCATGGCGATCGAGGTGTCGCGGGCCAGCAAGAAGCAGTCGCCACCGGTCAGGGGAATCGGGTCCGAGATGCCTTCGACACTGAGCCAGCAGTTGCCGCGTGACAGCATGGCGAAGTGCGCCAAGTCTGTGGGTGCATGTTTTTCTCCGGAGGGCGTGACTTTTTCTTCGGCCTGTTTCCCCTGTATCAAGCCCCACGGGGATGTAGCTTCCAGCCTGTGCTGACCGAAGGCTGTGATGTGCATGGTTCTGAAGATGTCGCTTATAGGGTCCACATTGGCCTCCCTCTTTGGACGAATAGACAAAAGGTTTGGACGTTCGAGCAGTTCGCGTCCACCACCGAAGAACTCTACTCCTCAGTAGAGGATGCTGGACATCCACCGAAGGGAGCAATTATGGGAAAGCTTGAAGGAAAAGTTGCAGTCATCACGGGGGATCGAGCGGTATGGCGCTGGCGAGCGCCAAGCTCTTCGTGGAAGAGGGCGCTTACGTTTTCATCACGGGCCGGAAGCAGGAGCAGATCGACGAGGCCGTCAAGGTAATGGGCCGGAATGTAACTGGCGTCCGGGGTGACGCGGCCAATCTCGAGGACCTCGACCGGTTGTTCGACATCGTGAAGCGGGAAAAGGGCAAGATCGACGTCCTGTTCGCGAGTGCCGGTATAGGCGAGCCCGTCCTGCTGGGACAGATCACCGAGCAGCACTTCGATAAGACATTCGACCTGAACGTGCGCGGCACCCTCTTCACAGTTCAGAAAGCGTTGCCACTGTTCAACGACGGTGGATCAATTTTCATGACCGGGTCCAATGCTGCGGCGAAAGGTTTCCCTGGTTTCGGCGTGTATGCGGCGAGCAAGTTGGCGCTACGCTCCTTCGCACGTACTTGGCTCAACGAACTGAGGGAGAGAAAAATCCGCGTGAACTTGCTGGTCCCCGGTGCTATCGCCACACCGATGCAGGAAGCAGTTCTCACCAAGGAAGCGAGGCAATATTTCGAGTCCCTAATTCCGCGAGGAACGATGGGTCAATCTGAGGAAGTCGCGACCGTCGCGCTGTTTCTTGCTTCGAACGATTCAAGCTTCGTGAACGGGCAGGAGTTGTTCGTCGACGGCGGCATGACGGCGATCTAAACGTCTGCAAACCTGTGTTAGCGGCTGACCTTCCGGCGGCCCGCAAACTAACTCGCCACAGAACGGAATTTGATGTTCCCCGCCGTCTAAGGCTGGGAATCGATATCAACACGGAACGGAGAAACATTATGAGCTATGCAATCGTAGGATTCGGAAAGATAGGTCAGGCCCTCGCCCACGCCTTCGCCCGTAAAAACATCAATCTGACCGTCGCGAGCCGCCGGCCGGCCGACGAGTTGGCGCCGCAGACTCGGGCGATTGGACCCACGGTCGTCGCCAAGTCGCTGCGGGATGCACTCGAGGCCGACACAATCAACTTGGCGGTTCCGTTCGGGGAACATCGCGAGATTGCGAAGGCCCTACCGAGCTGGAAAGGCAAGACGGTCATCGACGCGATGAACTCGTTTCCAGTCCCACCTGAGGAGCTGGACGGTCTCCCGTCCTCCGCCTTCGTCGCGAAGGCGTTCACCGGCGCCAAATTGGTGAAGGGTTTCAATCATTTGGTTGCGGCCACCCTGGCTACCGATCCGATCGTCGAGGGCGGCCACCGGGTCGTCTTTCTGTCGAGCGACGACGAGGACGCGATCGCTCCCGTCGCGGATTTGGCCAAACAACTCGGGTTCGCGCCCGTCAAGCTGGGAAAGCTCAACGAGGGAGGTGCGCTGGTGCACGCACGCGGCCGCACTTGGGGTCACCTCATCTTCCAGGATTTGTTCAAGAAGCAGCAGTAATCGATCTACGACCGTGTGATTTGGCCCGAGTAGAAGGATTCGAAAACGTCCGTTAGATCGGACACGATCCGATGTAAGGAAAATGGAGAGATTCGATGAGCACACAAGAGAATGTCCAGATTGTGAAGGATTTTTTGCAGCAATCGACCGCGGCGATAAGCAAGGTCTGCTGGCGTTGTCGGCCGGAGATATTGAGTGGATCATACCGGTCGAGGACTGGCCGCTGGCCGGCACGCACCGCGGGCACGCGGGATTGGCGGATGTGCTTCAGAAGGCGTCCGAAGAGGTGGAAATGACATACCCAGTGCCCCCCGAATTCGTGGCGCAGGGAGACCGCGTTATGGTGGTCGGCGTCGCGTTCCCGACGCTTTACTTCTATGAGACCGGCTACTCCCTTCACACGCTGCGCCAGGCCTCGCGCCGGTCGTGGCGTATCGGGCAAAGGCATCCTGTCCATGTGAAATTCCTGGTCACCAACGGTACGACGCAAACGACGTGCCTGCGGCTGATGGGGAAGAAGATGCTGGTGGCACTGATGATGGAAGGCAAGTTCTCGGGCGAAGGCATTCATTCGCTTGAGAGTGATGACGACATGATGAGCGCCATGGCGCGTGAGTTGGTCGAGCGCGGGCGCGTTGGTGAATCAGCCGATGCCGTCTGGGCAGATCTCAAGCGCGAACGTGCCCAGCACATGCCACCGATGCCGCGGGTGTCGCAGACGGACTTAGTGGCAGAGGACCATCCATTGTTGCCTCTTCTGTCACAGATGCCAATAGCACCATCGTCCCCTGCGCTGCATCTCGTCGAGCCGAACCCAAAGACGCAACAAAAGCCTTCCACGCTCTGGCCGACCGGCAACACCGAGGGAGAGCAGATGCTGCTCTTTGCCTGAACCATTGCACGCGAGCCTGCGGCGAGTTGTCTGCAGGCCCACATGCGTGGAAGTTTCAATGACAAACAGGAGATTGTATGGCTAGCCAAGCTACGCTTACACCCTTGATTCCGTTCAAGGCGCAACTGGGGCACTGTCATCCCCCTCATCAATCGCAACGGATCATTCTCTGCTTCAGTTGGATAGCGAGCTTGACGCGCTGCTCGACCAGATTCAGGATGAGATCGAAGAGCACGGCGAGGCAAGCGCCGAAGCAATGGAGCGCTTGCATGTGTTCTGTCAGGCGATGGATGTAAAGATCGATCAGATCGGCAGATTTCTCAGGGTCATGGAGACACGCGCCGAATACCGCAAGAAGGAGTCGGCACGGTACGCTGCTCGTGCCAAGAGGGCCCAGAGCAAGATCGAACGGACCGAATCGATGGTTCTTTACTACCTTGCCAGCCACAATCTCAAAAAGGTTGAGAGCCACGAATTCACGTTGAAGCGGACTAAGAACTCCCAGGACAGTGTGCTGGTCACTCAGCCTGACAGCGTCCCTGATGACTTACGCCGCTTCGAGGCAAAGATAGATGGTCCCCTCTGGCTGGACGTGATCGATGCGTTGCCCAAGACGCTGGCAGAACCGCTCGTAGCTTCCGTCAAATCTAGCGAGCCGTCGAATAGTGCCATCAAGCAGCATATTGCTAACGGTGGCGTGATCGAAGGAGCTTCGGTCAAACGCGCATACCATCCGCGAATCGAATAGTTGGAAGCTCAATCAGACTCTTGCAGGCAGTACGTTCCGCTTGCGATATTCTTAATCAGCAACTACAACAAAGCGTGCTGAACTGGGTGGAGAGCGCCGCTCGGGGAATGGCTCAACTGCGCAAGATTGCACCCGAGATCCCTGAGACAAAGTTCTACTCGATTCTCGACCACCACGGCCTCCAGTCTCTTGGCAACGTGCCGAACTTCGGAGTCCTCAAGAACCTTATAGACGAGATGACGCAGGCCGCTCCGCGCGAGTCAGCTGCCTAACTACCAGTGCCAAACAGGACCGAGGGGATGCGAAACATCGCATCCCTTTTTCCTTTTCTGAGGTCAACTATGACATTCATCCAGTGCTCGATGTGCAGGCGCAGCGGCCTGGGTGATCGACAAAGATGTCTTTTGTGAGGGCCACAAAGAATTGATCATCGAGACCTTCGGAGTCGATCACTTTCCAATCCAGCGACTCACGAACGAAGATGACGAGTTCGCTGTCGGAGGCCGCTTCTCTGAACCAATTCCCAAACAGAAAGGAGGCGCTGAACTCTGCGCTGAACCTGCAATTTGCAGCATTCCGCTGAAACAGGCGGCATATTGCGCAACTGCAACATTCGACCAAATCGTATTCACGAGCGGACCAATTGGCGGGCTCACGTCATCTCGTTCAATAGCCAAACGGAGCTGCGAAATCGAATCCACTCCAATACCCGACGACTACTGCTAACGCGAACGCGATTGTGCTTTCCATGGCTTTAATGGCAAGCGCCTGAAAAGAGTCCTACACAGCAGATCAAAACGAAGGCCATGAGCATGCAGAACATTCCATCCCAAAGTATGCGCTGGTTAATCAACGGGACGTAAGATTTGATCTTCAAAGGTCGTGTGAAGAACCCAATCCAATTAACAAGCCAGAAGAGCTGCAGTTGTGTGGCGATCGAAATAGTTCGTTTGGTAGCGCCGAGCCCGTGTGTCTCACCTCCCCACAGGCTACCCTACCTGGCACTGGCTAGTTTCCTCGCGATTCAGGGGTTAGAACAACTCGTCAAACATAACCTCGGCAACACTCGTGGTCTCTCCGAGAAAGCCCCTGTTCGGCGGTGACGGCAATCTAGCTGCGGAGCGCCGCGGCAGCCCGCTCCTGCGCGTCGGCAAGCAAAAAGAGATCTCCGACGTCGCCAAACCGCCATCATGCGCGGCCGCCGCAGGTCCGGCGGGTCCGCGCCATAGAACGTCGCGCTCCGCCAAAGCTCACCGACGCAGCCCTGCGTTTCACTAGCTCCTCTCTTATTGAAGAAGTAACACCGCAACTCAATCAGGCACGAGTCTCGCTCGCCGGCCATCGAGGTAGCTCAAGGAATACCGCAAAAACTTGCCAGTTGCCGACCTGGGAACCTCGGCAATTACTCAAAAGCGTAACAGCGCAGCAAACATTCATCTCCGAACCACCAAAGTTTCTGATTAAACTGAGACGCACCCTCGGAGGGCCCGTGTTCTATTTGCGTCACTGTGTACGCTACCTTTGCCTTTTTGCCTTGTTTTTCGGAGTTCTTCTTCCCGTTTTGGGAAAACAAAAGCCACAGCTACATTCTCTGCCGCTGGCGTTTGAGCGGAACCAGGGCCAGGCCGGGCCCACGGATCTCTTCCTCGTGCACAGAGATGGTGTCAGTGCGCTTTTTCGACGGGATGGCGTGGAATTCCGGCTTCCGAGTCAGGGACGCTCTCGTCGAAGCGTCGAACTTAACTGGGATGCGGCAGAAGTTGTTCCTGCAGGCCGCGATTTGCAGCCCGGTCACACAAACTATCTTTTCGGCCGGGACACTGCAAAGTGGGTTCGGAATATTCCACTCTATGATGCCATCGAATATCCGCAGCTTTATCCCGGCGTTTCTCTTCTTTTCTATGGCAACGGCGATTCTCTGGAGCATGACTTCAAACTGAGTGCCGGAGCAGACCCCGGGAAGATCGCCCTGCGGTGGAAAGGCGCAGATAAAATCCAAATCGATTCCCGTGGCTGTTTGCAGGTTCAGGTGGGCGGTGAACGGCTCACTTTGCGGCGCCCTGTGGCTTACCAGGAGATCGACGGCCGCAAGAGCGTCGATGCAGCTTTCGCGTTGGACAAGGACGGTACGGTTCGATTTCGGATGGGGAAATACGACCGCAGTCATCCGCTGGTGATCGATCCGGTATTTACATTTTCCACTTATCTTGCCGGCACAGGAACGGATCAGATCTCCGCAATCGCAACGGACTCAACCGGGAACATCTATGCAACGGGCTGGACATCTTCAACAGATTTTCCCGTGGCGAAGCCACTGGAACAGGCATGCAGTGAAGATGCATGCCGCACCATCTTTGTCACAAAGCTTGATCCATCGGGCCATGCACTTCTGTACTCCACATATATAGGCGACGCCGGATGGTACGGAGTAGGAGGCGGCATCGCCGTCAGTTCCTCTGGGAATGCGGTAATCACCGGCATATCGATGGGAAATACCTTTCCCCAGGCAGGCAATCTGCCATCAGTTACCCAATGCCCAAATGGTGGCAGTTGCTATTTTCTCGTCTCGCTCAAGCCGGATGGATCCGCCTTCAACTATTCGGGAATGCTTGAGGCAGAGCAGAGCAATTATGCGAACGCTGGCGTGGTTGCGCTGGATGCTGCGGGGAATGCCTATATATCAGGAGGCACGTGGCTGAGCAGTTTCCCGGTGACGCCTGGAACGCTTGCTACGTCAGTCCCGGGATATCCATACACCAGCACATTTGTTTTGAAAGTAGATCCGACAGGCAAGCTGCTATATTCGACGATCATTCCGGGCACGTCGCCACAGAATCCGGCCGTCGTTTACAACAACACGTTCAATGCATATGGCATTGCCGTGGACAGCAACGGGCAGGTTACGATCAGCGGCGTCGCGGGACTAGGTCTGCCAACGTCGCCTGGCGTGATTCAGAAGACCAATCCAAACTCAGCGGCCAATCAGCCAGATCCTGCGGCAGGATTCATCTTGCAGTTGAATGCCCAAGCATCAGCGATCAATTTCGCCTCCTATCTGACAGGCACAGACACTTTAGCTGGAATGGCGGTAGACACGGCCGGCAATTACTATCTCACGGGCACAACCCAGGAGTTCACGCTGCCCACCAGCAGCAACGCCTACCTGAAGGCCCGCCCTCCTCTCTCCTGCAACTGCTCCAGCGGCTACATCATGAAGCTGAATTCCAAGGCCACGGCGATATTGGCGGCCACCTATGTGGACGCTCCTCCGTCGGCCACCTCTTGGGGCGCGAGCTTGGATGGGGTCGCATTGGATAGCCACAACAATGTCTTCGTCGACGGCTTCTCCGGAAACGGGCAATTTCCACTCAAGAATCCCTTCGTCACCCAGATGGAATTCGGCACCTATGCAGCCGACATGGTGCTGGCCGAGTTTACTCCGGATCTCAGTTCCCAGCTCTTCGGCAGTTTTCTGAACCCCACCGATGGAGTATTTCCCGGCTCAGTTCCCTCCGGAATAGCAGTCGATCCCAAGGACAAGCTCATCGTTGGCGGCCTGACTTATGCGGTGGATTTTCCAACAACGGCAAACGCTGTGCAGCCTAACCTTCCGGCACCCGCGAGCTTCTTCTCGACGCCGCAACATAGCTTCATAACGAAGATCGACATGAGCATCCCGGCGCCATCCGTGTGTCTGAACTCCACGAGCGTCGGCTTTGGCAATGTCCCTATGAAGACTTCTTCGTCGCAAACGGTGAAAGTGACCAATTGCGGCAATGCTCCGCTCACCGTCGCCTCTGTTCTTTCATCCGACCCATCTGTGGTCGCAAGTGACGATTGCACCGATGTCGCTGCTGGCTCTGCATGCACCATCAAACTGAACTTTACACCTCCAAATACCAGCGCCGTGGGAGGAAGCATCACCATTGCAGACAATGCACCTGTTTCACCGCAGACAGTTAGTTTCGGGGGTCAAGGCACCGGACCGCAGATCGTTACCCAGCCCACCGCATTGTCTTTTGGCCACCTGCTGGTCGGAACGCAAAGCCCAAATCTTGGACTGTTTCTAAGAAGCGCCGGAACCGCTGCGTTAGCCATTTCCAAGGTCAGCGTGAGCGGCGTGGGCTATTCGATTGCCGGCAATAACTGCCCGGGCACTCTTAATCCACAACAGTTTTGCAATCTTCAGATAGGCTTTTCGCCGCTTGCCGCAGGAGCACAGAGCGGCTCTCTTGTAATCAGCTCGAACGACCCAGTAAACCCGACCCTCACCCTGGCTCTCACTGGAACCGGCGACTCCGCCTATGGAGCGCCCGCGATCACCTCCATCGGATCAGGCACCGTGCAGGTCAACAATGGTCCGGCGAACATTACGGTTCTCGGGTCCAATTTCTATCCCGCCTCCGTCGTGCAGCTCAATGGCGTGACGCAGCAGACAGACTTTATCAGCAATGGTCAACTCTACGTCACGCTTGCCGCCGCTTCGCTCACTACTCTCGGGGAAGAGACGCTGTCGGTCACGAATCCGGGCATCTCCACCGCGGCAACTGCCGTCGTTACGCCATACGCGGTTCTGTCGGTCAACCCAGCCGCGCTGGTTTCGGTACCTACCACCAAACTGCTGTACGCTGCTATCCCCGCTTCCTCCACAACCAATCCCAACACCGTGTTGCCGATCGATCCTGCTACGTTGAAAGCCGGCACGCCGATCCAAGTCGGCAATGATCCCGCGTATCTCGCTGCATCGAGCGACGGGTCTTATCTATATGTTGCGAATCGAGGCGACCAAACGGTGCAGCGGATCAACCTGCAAACCGGGAGCGTCGAACGAACCTTTGCCTACTCGCCAAACCCTTTCTGCACGGGGTGCAATATCCTGGACGCTTCCGATCTTGAAGCGGTACCAGGAAGCCCGACCGAAGTTGTGCTTGCACAAAACGACATGCTGTCGCTCTATAACGATAGCGGCTTGGTCAACTTCTCACCTAACGGCTTTGTAGAAATAGCCGCTCCTACTTTTTCGAACTTCACATTTGCAGGAACACCACCCACCATCTATTCGCTTCCCTTCGCAACCGTGCCGGATCCGTTCTTCGAGATAGCAGTGCTGGATAGCAGTGGCGTTCACTGGTCTCCTGCGACGGGACCAAACACGCTGCCACCATCAGGTATAGGAAATCAGGTGATCTCTGATGGAACCTTGCTCTACACCTCCGGCGGCGGGGTCTGGGATCCGTCGACGAAGAAACAGGTAGGCAGCTTCCCGGTCTCGACTTTCAATGGTTTTAGTTCTGACGCACTGAACTTAGCGACGCACCGTTACCTCAGCATCGCGTTCCAGAACTACAACAGCGAGGGCTACAATACGGTGTCAAATATCCTGACGGCCTATTCAACGCAGAGCTATAAGCTCTTGGGGGCACTTGCGTTTCCCCAGAGTTCCTCGCCCTTGCCTGCGGGCCTCACGCTGTGGGGAACGGATGGCATTGCCTTCCTGGTCGACAATTCTGTCTATCTGACGCGCAGCAGCTTGATGGGTGGGGAAGCGGTGGAACCGGTTCCTGCCATCACCGCGATCTCGCCTGCTTCCACGCCGGCGGGATCGCCGCAGCCGAACCTGACGATCACGGGAACAGGGTTCGTGCCGAATTCCTTCGTTTTGTGGAATGGAAAACAAAAAACACCGCAATACTACTCGAGCACGAGGATTGATCTCGCCCTCACCAATAGCGATGTGGCCACTCCCGGAAATGTCACCGTACAGGTCGTAAATCCGGGGCCGGGCGGCGGCACCTCGGCCACTGTTACATACACCGTTGGTCCCCCGGTTGCCATAGCTTCATTCCTCCAGACAATTCTGGACTTCGGATCGGTGGCGGAAGGACAGACCAGCCCGAGTCAGGAGGTCTTTCTCACCAACACCGGCACCGCAATACTCCACATTTCGTCGGTAACCGCCTCCGGGGATTATGCAGTGACCAGCACATGCGGCACCACTTTGGGCGCCCATGGCCTGTGCAGAATCTTTGTTACGTTCACGCCTACTGCTTCGGGCACGCGAACCGGCACACTTTCCGTGAATGACGATTCCGGAAACACTCCACAGACCGTCAACCTGACGGGTGTCGGAAGTTCACCCCTATCCATTGGAGATGCAGCAGGCGGTTCGACCAGCGCGACAGTCACGGCAGGAGGCACGGCAAGTTTCAGCCTGTCGTTGTTAAGCAGTGGAGGCTTCACCGGTGCAGTCGCACTCACCTGCACCGGCGCTCCTGCCAACTCCACCTGCACCGCTGCGCCGGCCACACTGAATGTGACGACGGACGGCCCAATCGCCTTCAAAGTCACGGTTGCCACAAATGTTTCAACGGGCAGCAGGATGGCCTCTTCGAGCCGGACCATGCTGAGCGGGCTGGCCGCACTTTCACTTCTGATGATGCCGCTTATCTCCCGTCGCCGATGCAGCGTTCTGGGTTCTCTCGCGCTTTTGCTGGTTATTGCAACCGGGCTCGTTTTGGGCTGTGGCGGCGGAAGCAGTAACAGTGGCGGCCCTGGCACAACATCGCCTGCGCCACCCTCCGGCGGTAGTTCATCGGTGACACCGCCCGGCAATTACACCCTGACGGTGAAAGCAACTTCAGGGAATGTGATGGCAGCGCAGGCGCTTACGCTCACCGTTCAGTGAGGAGAGGAGACTGAATATGCCCCGGGGGCCGAGACAGCAAAATGCGGAAATCGGTAAAAAATGCGACGGCGGTATGATCTTCGACGACGCGAGGCCCATTCATTGCTCCCGTCGAGGAGTGAACTTTTGATGCGCCTCGCGCCTGCGTTCGTGGTTGCGCTAGTCTGTACGATCACCGGCTGCTCCACTTCCACCACGTCCAATCCTCCCACCGGCCGTCGCCGCTGTTAGCGGTGTCGTAAAAGATGGCCAAAAACCCATCTCCGGGGCACACGTATTCTCTTTGCAGCTAACACGACCGGCTACGGACAAGCCTCGATGTCCCTCCTGAATGCCGCATCGACCGGAGCTTCCGACTCGATCGGTGCGTATGTCCTATCCGACTCAGCAGGAAGTTTCTCCATCCCCACATTTACCTGCACTTCCAACTCTCAGCTTTACCTCTATTCCCTGGGAGGCAATACCGGTGCCGGGCCCAACGCGGCTGCCGGGCTCATGGCGGTACTCGGAGCGTGCCCTTCATCCGGCAGCTTCCTTTCGTCTCTGCCCACTGTTTCACTGAACGAGGTCACCACCATTGCTGCCGCCTTCGCCCTGGCAGGCTTCGCCAAGGATGCAACGCATGTTTCGAGTTCCGGCATGGCGCTTGCACAGACCGGCGTCGCCAATGCTTTTCTCAATGCCGCGAATCTTGCTTCTGTCGCGACTGGACAGGCGTTGCCCATGATTCCCAGCGGCAATGCCAGAGCGCCGCAGGCAAAGGTAAATGCGCTGGCCAACATTCTGGCGACATGCGTCAGTTCTTCCAGCGCATCGTCGGCAAGCTGTTCCTCACTCTTCGCTGATGCCCTTTCCGGTGGTGCAACGGGGAACGCACCCACGAACACAGCCAACGCGGCTATCAATATTGCTCACAATCCGTCCGCGAATGTCCGAACTCTGTTTGACCTTGTTACGACTACCGGGTCGTTTCCCCTGGCCTCACAAGTGCACCTGGAGATTTTGTGCTTGGGCTCTACTTCATCGCGCCCCAACTGGGGTCTCCTGGTCGCATCGCAATTGATGCGGCAGGAGCAGTGTGGATCGTCAATCAAACCGGCATCGCCAAGCTGTCCAGCTTGGGTACCTTCCTTTCTGCACAGAACGGCTTCACGGGTGGCGGTCTGACGGCGCCATTTTCCATCGCGATCGACGACGATGGAAATGCCTGGGTGACCAACAAGGCATCAGGTGGCAGCGTGGTGGAATTTTCCAACTCCGGCACCGTTCTCTCGGGAGCCAACGGCTATGGTGCAGGTCAAGGCGTTCCACTCCAAATTGCGATAGCCGGCGACGGAAGTGCCTGGGTCACGACAGAGCAGAACAGCGTCGTCAAGCTTTCAAGTCCTGGCGCAGTTCTATCTGGAAGTGGCGGCTTTACAGCTTCGGGATTGACTCGACCAGATGCCATCGCGATCGATGCATCTGGGAATGCCTGGGTATCGAGCCTTTCTGAGGCCGAGTCCATTTTTGAGACATCTAGCTCAGGCACGTTTGTTTCAGCGCCGAATGGTTATCCCGTGGCGGCGGGTTCAGCAAATTCGCTGGCTATCGATAACGGCGGGAATGTCTGGACGCAATGCCTCTCATGCCTGGCGGTTAAGATCGCGAGTTCTGAACAACTCTTCTGACTGCCGCGGGCAGCGGCGGCGACGGGATCGCCATTGATGGAGCAGATAACGTCTGGGTCACCGATATAACCAGCACCGCGGTGCGTGGTCTCTCGAACTCCGGCGCGCCAATCTCCGGGGCACATGGTTATAACGCTGGCGTGCTTCTAAGTCCCGTTTTCCTCGCCCTGGACGGGTCTGGCAATATCTGGGTGGCGGACGAGAGCCAAGGAACCAACTCTGGATTTGGCTTGTCGGAGTTGATCGGCGCGTCAGTACCTGTGGTCACTCCAATAGCTACCGGCGTGAAGAACAATACTTTGGGTTCTCGTCCGTGAGAAGCTGCCTTCGAAGAGCTCATGAAACGGTCTCCACGTGGTGGCTGGCTTGCCCGAAGACCCGATCACGTCGGTAGAATCGGGGCCGCTCCGGGTCATGTTTACAGAATGGCTTCTAAAACCACTTCGACTTGCTGGGTGGCGGGGGATGTCGAGGGAGCCGTAGATGAGCGGCTTGCCGGATGCGAATAATGTCTGGCTTGGGGAACAGTCCTAATTGCATGGTCGCAGCATTTTCCTGGCGACCGATCGACGCTGGCCAGGTCGGTGGGCAAATGTCTGAACACTTAACAAAAAAGGCGAGGCCTTCGCTCAATTACTCGTTCGGCTCGATCTGGCCAGCGCCGGGCCGGCATTTCTGTCCTGTGCCATTTGACCGAGTTTCGAACCCGGGGTAGAAACCATGCTTCGGCGCGCATATTACACACCGAGGAAGGGGGGCCCATGTCTCAGACGGTCAGTGAGGCAGCTCTTAGAGAAGCGTTACAACAGGAGGACCTGTCCGGTCCGCCGGCTGCCAATCGGCATCGTCTGCCAGACGAGCGCGCGGGTATCACACACCATTTTTCCATCGCTGGCCACGAGAGCTACCTAACCGTCGGTCTTTATCCGAATGGGCAGCCGGGTGAAATCTTCGTCCGGATGGCCAAGGAGGGCTCGACGATCGCAGGACTGATGGAGTGTTTCGGCACCGTCGTCTCGGTGAGCCTTCAGCACGGAGTACCGCTCAAGGTGCTCTGCGACAAACTCTCACATACGCGGTTTGAACCATCGGGCTGGACCGGAAATGAGGAGCTGGGTTATGCAAAGTCGATCATGGACTACCTCTTTCGCTGGATGGAATCGCGATTTTTGTCGGGCAAGCAGCTAGCGTTGTTTACACAACAGATGGCAATCGCAGAACGACAGGGCAGCGAAGAGGCAAACCATGGTCCCGCCAGCGTTTCGCAATTCCTCCACGACAGCTATGAGGTTTGGCGATGCGCCGCTCTGCGTCACTTGTGGGTCACTGATGGTCTGCAACGGCAGTTGCCACAAGTGCGTCAACTGTGGCGGTACGAGTGGCTGCTCTTGATGACTGAGCGGAGTAGCTCTCGGCAATAATCGCGAGTATATGAAGTAATGGCGACCACTCGGAGACTATCCGGCCATCCGCTTCTAAACACATCTAGCAGCGCTCAACTCTATATGATCGATGATGGGGGTTGGCGAAATGCATATCGGCCTTATTGGAGGGATCGGCCCTGGCGCAACGGATTTTTACTACCGGCGATTGATTTCCACGCTCGCCAGTAAGAACGCGACGCTGGAGTTGACCATTGTGCATGCTGACACGCCAACGCTCTTGAGCAATCTGGCCAGGAATGACGTCGCCGCACAGACCGCGATATATACGCGACTCACGAACCGCCTTATTTCGGCAGGGGCCGAATGTGTCGGCGTCACATCGATTGCCGGCCATTTTTGTATCGACGGCTTCAAGGTCGTATCCCCGCTTCCCGTCGTCGATATGATCGCCGAAGTGAGCCGGGCAATCGAAACGCGCGGTCTCAAACGGATCGGAATTATTGGAACTCGCACCGTGATGGAGACGCGCTTTTATGGGCGCATCGCCAGTGCGGAGATCGTTCCGCCAAGCGAACCGGACTTGGACGACGTGCATGAAGCATACATTTCGATGGCCGCGTCGGGCTTTGTGACTGAGGATCAGCGTTCGATCTTCAATGCCGTGAGCCACCGTTTGCTCGGGGGCCAGGGAGCGCAGGCGATCATGCTTGGAGGTACCGATCTCGCTTTGGCCTTCAACGAACAGACCGCCGAATTTCCGCTGGTCGACTGTGCGGGCATCCATGCCGATGCGATTGCACGGTTGGCGATCGTTTGAGGAACTTCGGCCGGAACCGTCTGTTCCGGTTCCCATAACCGGCTCCGCAACGTACGGATAGCCAGCACGCCGGCGGAGAGAGGCGTAGGAGCAGTTCAGCTCAGTTTCGGCGATCAAAGAGCACTTAGATCCTGAGTTACGGTCAAACCGAAAGCTAACTCACTAATCTTCCGAAACTAGCGTAAAGCGCTGCGCGGACGGACAGACACTCTCTGTAGCTCATGTATGAGTACAACACCTGCGTCGCTTGATTTCATCATTGTGACAATCACTCAATCACGCTTCCACAATCATTTTGGAGAAATATAAATGGCTACCACCACTCTGAAGACCACCAGCTTGCCTCGCGAATTCATGTTCGACGGTTCGCGGATTCCCGATCCTGATCCAAGGATGGGAGTCGAAGAGGTTCGCGACCTGCTTACGCCTTCTTACCCCGAAATTGCGACTGCGACGATGACTGGGCCGGAGGACACGGGAACGAGCCTGCGTTACTCCTTCTCCAGAGCGATCGGGTCGAAGGGCTAAGCCATGCCTCGGCCTGAGATGACACGAGAGGAGTTGGTGGCACTATTCGCGATGAAGGCGACCGCACCGCCGCCGGAAGCGAACAAATTGCTCGTGAGGCATCTCCAATGCAAAGAAGCGATACGTTTCGCCGGCGCCGTCCGGCAGGCGGTGGACCGGTTCGCGGGCACAGACAGTGTGCCGCTCTCCACTCCGTCGGAACTCCTTCCGCCCCTCGAATAGCAACCCTCGCGCCTGCTTTCGGTCAGGCTCTCCCCACCCTCGGCGCCGTGCCAACCGAATACAACCACGAAGTCAATGCGGAGCTGCTTTACGCTCTGGTCGAGGCGGGTTTGGGTTCGCCCGAAACGTGGCAACGATCCGGCGGCAATGCAGTCGCCTTCGCGCAACACAGCATCATGAGCGGGATCGGAGCACAGCGCGGCGATCTGCCGCAGCGCAACGTCGAATATTACCTCCAGGTGAGCGATGTCCTTGAACGGGATGGCTACGGTGCGACACTTGGCAATGGACAGTTAGCCGTGACGATCGAATGCAGCGGCGCGGGGTATCTGAAGATCGGGCCAGCACTCGACGCCCTCGAGGATCAAGCGGAGGGGCTTGGGGCTGCTTCTATTGGACCCTGATCCATTCCCTCTATCGCGTCATGCGGATCTACGACCACAGCGATGCACTCATGTATGAGGAGATGTTGATCGAGTCTGCGAATGAGGACGATGAGGAGAATCGGAATCAATATGAATTTCCAGAGGTGGAGAGAGCACTCCCGGCGTGCATTCAGAAAACACTTAAAGAGAAGTGGAGAATTGAAGATCGCCGCCTGCTGCGCGCCCACGGCAAAGGGCCCTACCGGTCCTGGATTGATCGTTTACGAAAGATGCAACGACTCTCCCGTCTGCGTCTTGAACAGTGGCGGGAGCCTCTCGAAGACCGCTACTACGATAGTCCTCCGCTCCCATCGTTGCTGATTGCCTTCAAGGAAAGAGACGCTATCACCGCCTGCTTCGACGAGGAAAGCCAGCACATGTTGGAAGGCTCGTCGGAGCCGACAGTCTGTGTCGTCTTTTCTCCAAAGAAGGCCGACGAAGTGAAGCACGCCGTGCGTGTGATCGAGCGTTTCGTTGCATTCAACACCGAGCTCTTTGAACTGGTTGAGGAGTTGTGGGAGACGAAAAATGCAGGTTCAGATAGCCATCGGGGAGAACCATCGCTTCGAGCTGCGTGAAGCGTTGTTGGTGCTCCTTCAAAATCGATCGTAAGGAAGCCAAACCGATAGCAATCCGCAGAGTGCGACCAGGGCTTAAGTGCATGTCATATAATGGCTTATAGCAATCGATAGCAGCAGGAGGAGCGGTAAATTCGTTGGCTGTTAACCGAAGGGTTGTAGGTTCGAGTCCTATCTGAGGAGCCAATCTTTCAACAACTTACAGCCACCTCAGAAATCGACTTCGCCGAATTGCATTCAGACCTTTCAGATTTCTCCCCTTCAGGCCCAGACTTTTGTCCGACATCTTCCAGTCGCCGAGCACCGCTGACGTGCGCGAGTTCACGGCGGCAAGAACGCTCTGTTCGATCGTCTGAACATAAACATCCCCGGTCGTCTTGATGCTCGCGTGCCGCAACATGCCCTGCGTGTCCTTCAGCGTCCCGTGCTGCTGCATGTCGGTTCCCAGGGTCCGCCGCATCACCTGAAAGCCCCGTGCTTAGGCGGGATTGGCGGATGCCTCTTCGTCACCAAGTATCCTTCGGATCGCGGGCGCGGAAAGAAAAATGCCGCGAAGAGGCTCGTCGCTGGGCATGGAATTCGCCAGTTTCATAATCGTTGCGCAACTGAGTTGACGATGCTCTTCCGCGGCCTTCTTGTCTTCCATGCGCTCGTATAGTTCAAAAGCAGTACCATGCACGCGCCAGTGAGCCAGCGGAACTTCATAGCCTTCCATCGCTGTCAGGGCGCTGGTGATACAAACGTGCGCGCGCTGTGAGTCATGCTGCGCAATGGCGACGCGGGCATTTGCATCCCATGCCAGCGCCTGCCAAGTATGCTCCGAAGTCTGCTGTGTGACCTCAAGAAACCGCTCTGCGCTTACTCTCGCCTGCTCTAAATCTCCCTTGCCAAGCCATGCCTCTGTGAAACCCGATTCGAGCAGCATTTGCCAGTACCAGTCATGGATAACCGGCAGAAGGTCCATATCTTTCCTCACTGCTGACAAGTGCTCGAGCGCGCGGTCGTAGTCCTCCATAGCTAATTCCGCAGACCCGGTCAAAATCCGGCAAAATCTGTTCCAAGGTCGCCTTGCGGGTTCGCCGAGTGCGGGGAGAACCGATTCGCAGATTGTCAGGGCCCCCCTCGAATCCATCGCCTGAAGATGTATCCATGCTTGATCAAGGAGCGACGTCTGCAATCGGATATGGTCCCCGTTTTTGATACCAAGCGCGATGCTGGATTTCGTTGTTCGGAGTGCCTCGCCCCATTCGCCTAGAAACAGCAGACTCCATGGCAAAACAAACTGACCTATCCAATAGGAAAAACTCAGATACGGATTGTCTTCGTATTGTCCCAGCAGAATCGCCAGACTCTCGACGGCGCTCTTCTGAGCCTCGCTGTATTTGGACGAGCACCAATCCATGAAGTTACAGTCGAGGGTATGCCACGCCGACAAAAGGGCGTTACCGCCGCTACGAATTTCCTTGAGGGTGTTTTTGCAATCCTCTGCATCTTGGGCATTCCATCCACCTACCCACACCCGGCGTACGAGACAACTCGCGCGCGTCCGCGCTCGCGTCAGCGGATCCGTCTGTCTGGTGCTCAATTGAAGCGCCCGCTCAACCATCTCCAGAGACCGCTGCGCATTGGACCACGACAAAGGATACGCCATACCCACCAGCGCGCGAATTTCCACATCCAACAATCCGTAGTAAGCCGCCTTTGTGCGTAGAGCTTCGTAGATTTCCACCGCATGAATGTCATCAAAGGACACCACATAAATCGCGGCGAGCTTCTCGAGAATCTCAGTTTCGTTTTCAGCACGCTCGATCTCGGGCATCTTTTCGCACAGATCGAGCGCATGCCGCAGGATTCTAGTAGCCTCTTCAGGCGCGTAGCGCTGTCCGGCAGTCTCGGCCATAAGGCGCAAATACTTGACTGCCCGCCGCCAGTCGCAGCCTTCTTCGAAGTGGCGCGCAAGTCTTGGGATCATGTCACTGAGACGATCTGCGAACAGTGCCTCCAGACGCTCTCCAATAGATCGGTGGAGCCTGGCTCTACGTCCCGGCGACTGACGCAGATAAAAAGCCTCGCGGTAGAGCGCATGCGCAAATTCGTACATGTGCGCAAAGGTTCCATCGGGAAACTGCCGCGTGCCACACGGACGTACGATGCGATAGCGACGTGAGATCCCTGCGCTCAGCTCCTCAAATTGTTCCGGATCAAGATTAGCTGCCAGAGCATTGACGCATGCACTAAATGCACTCACGGTGATGCTCGCTGCCTCCAGACACCGTTGTTCTTGGGCCGTCAGTTGCTCGACTTGCACTTCGATCATTTGTCGCAGACTTTCGGGCACTTCAGGCTCGATTTCCTCCAGAGGGACCTTGAGTTTCCACTTGCCATTCTCATGGGAAATAGTGCCCCGTTCGATCATGTGGTCGAGTGCAGCCACCATGAACAACGGATTGCCCTCCGAATGACGATGAACGAGACCAGCCAGTCCGCTGGGCAGATCTGTTCCAGCGGAATCGGCGGCAAGATATGCGGCCACCTGGTTTTTTCCAAGCGGCTCCAGGGCAATTTCATCGCACAACTTATGAACCACCAGATCCTGTTTGAGCGCTTTTAAGGGATGGCCCGCAAGAACAACGTCAACCGGACGGTACGTGCCGATCAGCATCAGTCTCGCAGGAGTATGGCGACGTGCAAGGGCGGAGATCAGATCGACGGTGGAATTGTCCACCCAGTGCAAATCTTCGTAAATGAGGAGCAATGGACTTCTGGAAGTGATCGTTTCCAGAACATCGCCGATCTCGCGCAACATACGTTCACGCGTAGCGCCCAAGAGTTGGCGTCGCAGCACTTCGCGGCGTTGGCGCTCTGTCAATGTTGGGAGTTGTGCCAGCCATGTGGGGGCCTGGTCCGCCAGTAACTGAATAATGGAGTTCCCTCCAGGAGAACGGCACAACTCCCCCAGCGCCTCCAACATGGGGTAATAAGCCTCCTTGCCACCGTATCCTTCGATGCATTGCCCGAAGGCAATCTGGATGCCCGGCACTTCGGCCGCAGCTTGTCCCTTGAAGTGGTTAACAAGCGCAGTTTTCCCAATACCGGCCTCTCCGGTAACAAAAACAATTTGCCGCTGATTCCAGAGCGTCCGTTGGAGCGCCTCGCTCAGTTCATTGAGCACATCTTCCCTGCCCACAAAGTTGCCGTTCGATCGGGTTGCAGTTCGGAGACTCTCGACTAGTTTTTCGCTGATCGGAGCGATGAATCGATATCCTCGCCGCTGCGCCGTTTCAATGAAACGGGGACGTTTGGGGTCGTCTCCCAAGACCCTTCTGATCTTCGCAATATGGCTTTTCAGGACTTCCGGTTGAATGTGTATATCGGGCCAGACCCTCTCGAGCAATTCATCCTGAGTCACTAGTCGACCGGCCCGTTCAATCAAGAACTCGAGAACGGCGAACGCCTTGGGCGTCAACAGAATCCGTTCGTCCGCAACCTCTCCGTTACGCCAAAGGCATTGGTTCGTTTCGTCCAGCCGGAACGGCGGGAACTCTTTCATGACGGAACCTACATCGCTGATTTTATTCTCCTCGAGCTTTATAACCCGGACTCGATAAAGTTCTGCATCTGCGCAGGCTGGATTCGAACAGCAGTTCGCTAGGACGTCCTCCCAGGTCGCTTCGATGAATTGATGGCAATTGCCACAAGGCAAGCGGCATTCGAGGTGCATCCGAAGCGCCACTCCAGCGCGCGAGGAGGAGCAATGTATCGGTCATGTTTTGAATGCCTTATACGAGGCTAATTCGCACAGCGGCTTCGGGGAGACAAGATCCGAGTGTTGAGGTTTGGCGAATGCCAACATTTGCGCACTTTGAGATTCTTGCGGTCATGGTAGACCGTGTGCAAGCTGCAGCAGGTGTTCAGGAACCTCAGGCTCAACGCCATCGAAGCCGTGAAGGACTCAGTCGGAGAGCTTACGGTGAAGTCGCCGTTATTTCAGGCCGGCAGGTTCAGCTTCTTCAAGAACGCGGCATATCGCGGGTCGCTGTGCAAGCTCTTGAATAAGGGATCCACTTTCGTTTCGATCAGACCGCCGTCACGTTGGGCGTAAGCTCGGTCCAGCCACTCGAACGCTTCGTCAGACTGGTTCCGAAAAGCATAAACCTCGGCGATCTGGAACGCAGCGCCTGCATGGTATTTCGCAATTAACTCACTCAATGAGGCATCCGACTCCGTTTCTCGGCCAAACGCATTGTATGCAATCGCATATAGATACGCACGTATGGGGTCATAGCGTACGAGCTCAATCTCAGACAAAGCATCCTGAGGCCGCCGCTGCATCACGTAGATTTGGCTCAACATCATATGAGCTGCCACAACATCGGGGTTCAGTTCGAGCGCCTTCTTGAAATCCTCTGAGGCTTGGTCTAGCTGCCCCATGAAAAACTTCTTCTCTGCAAGAAGCTCCCAACTGTCTGCATTGAGCGGATCCAAGTCAACGGCTTGGCGGGCCAATGGAAGAGCTTCGTCAAAACGGCCGAGGATGGCCGCCGACCCAGCCGCCGTCCTAACAACGTCGGGATTTCCGGGTTCGAGAACAACAGCCCGCCGGAAGGAAGCATCCGCTCCAGCCCAATCGAAGTCGACCTGCTGCTTAATCCGTCCCATTTGGGCGTGGGCCTCTGCCAGCTTCGGATTCAGCGCTAAAGCGCGCTCCACCGCTTCACGCGCAAGACGGTGACCCTCCTCAGCGGGAATAAAGCCTGCGTTGGGCTGCCAGTTGCGTACCCGAGACAGCCCGACCCAAGCCAAAGCATACGAGGGATCAAGCTGGGTCGCCCGTTCGTAATACTTTGCTGCCATCTCCGTATCCTTGTCTGTGTCCCGTTCAAAGTAGTAGTGCCCCTGCAAATAGGCATCGAAGGCTTCCGGATCGACTAGGTGCGACTGCGCCAACTCTGCTTCCTGTTTCGAAGTCAAACTTACCCGGACCTTACGCGCGACAGTCTTGGCCACATCGTCTTCCACGTTAAGAATGTCCTTCGCCGGATAGTCGTAATCCTGTGACCACAAGTGAGTTTGGTCCTTCACCTGAATGAGCTGAGCTGTAAGGCGTATGTGGTCTCCGCTTTCGCGAAGGCTGTTTTCCAATACATACTGCACAGAAAGATCACGGCCAATCTGGTCCAGGCGTTCGTCCTTGTGTTTGTATCCCATGACCGACGTTCGCGCGATCACACCCAACTGTTCCGCGTTAAGCCGCCCTAACTGCGAAATCGTTTCCTCGGTCAATCCGTCCGCAAGATATTCCTTATTGGGATCACCAGTGAGATTCTGGAAAGGAAGTACCGCGAGCATGATCTTTCTGGGAAGTGATGTAGACCGAAAGTGCCGCCAGGATATATAGCCCGCGCTCGCCAAGATGACAACAGACGCAAGCACGACCGCCGCCTTCCACCAGCGAGGCTTCATTTGCCGTTGAACTCTCGCCGTGTTGAGACCCATCGCGACGGGAGAATGCTCACGCTGCTCCTGGGCCATCTCCAGAGCGGTTTCCGGCGCTGGCCCCAGGCAATGTATCGGGACCATCAATCGATAGCCACGCCGTGCCAAGGTTTCGATGTACTGAGGGGTGTCCGCTGAATCCCCTAGGGCGCGGCGTAGAGTCTTGATCGTCGCATTGATGCTGCGGTCGAAATCCACAACTGTATCGTTCGGCCACAACCTTCCCTTGATTTCCTCGCGGGTAACAATCTTGCCCTCACGTTCAAGAAGCATCCGCAAAACCTGAAACACTTGTTCTCTGAGGAGAACCTTATTGTTAGGATCGGGCGCCTCAATTGATCGTAGTTCGCCTGTGCTGAGGTCGAGCTCAAAGGCTCCGAACAGAACGCGTCCTGGGGAAACGTGATCAACAAGAGTAATGTCCATCTGTCTGACCACACATTTTCTTGCTCTCCTTGAGCACCTTCGCTCAGCTAAGCCGGAAATTACAAACCGTTCGAGATGTTCATCCCTCTGGCTGCGTGGGCCTTTCTCATCACAGGGCGATGCTACCGCTGAATCCGCGCCCAGAACATTACATGTTCCTATTAACCGTTTCAAAAGACAATTATGCGGGCTCCCTTGTTCCAGAAGCGCGTCTCTTCAAGAGTGCGCCATCTACCTATGCAAAGAGCAGTGTTCCAGGAAAATGTACAGAGACTCCCCATCCCGGGATGCTTTCAAAGAATCAATAACTTCCTGGATTCACTCCTATTTCACCGCAAAATCACCGCTGTTCCATTTACACCCGTTCGCGGGTACCGTAAACAGCCAATATGGGCGAGACGATCAAACGACATGCCGTTTGGACGATCGCGGACTTGGTGGGTCAGTGTCCGATATGCCGACTAATGAGATGGTCCGCCGTTTGATGAACCGCGACAGCAGGTACATCGTAGCGGCGGGAACGGAACAGGAGGATCATCGAGATGGAGATACTTTCGATCAGCATCGAGGGTCGCCAATCTTACCTGCAGGAAAATGCAAGGGCAATCCTGGGATGTTGCAAGATTCGCTCCGACCATGCCTATCTGAACAGCGCAACGTTGATCCCGGGATATCGACGCCTCCTGGGTGTCTCTCACCTTACGCAGCTCAACACATCGTAAGGCGTTGATTCGTTATCGCTGCTAACGGCGCGGAGACCGATTCTCCACGACAACAACACGAGAGGATCACAACTTTGATCCCTAAACACCTGAGTCTAGGTTTTGATCCCGCGTAGCCAACGGAGGTGTCCATGAGCACGCAAGGGTATCTCAGCGGCTGCTTGCCTGGCTGTTTCGATCCAGAAATTAGTCTTGTGCCGCGACGGGAAGACAGGGTAGAGATTCCGGAGGATGCCATCAACCGCATGAGTGCTGAGGCTGTCGATGACGCGCAGGAGCTGAAGTCGGAAAAGGATAGACTTCAGCTCCTGCTTGAACTCAGCGGGCAGATCGTTTCGAATCTTGAACTCCGGGATCTGCTCCGCAGTGTCTCGTCGATTGTCCGCCGGGTCATGCAGTGCGAGGCGGTGGGCGTCCATTTACCCGATAAGGAGAGCAGTTCCCTTCGACTCTTTGCTCTTGATTCTCGGAGCTGTGAGAGCCCGGGCGAAGATTCATGGCTCGAGGAGAGTTACAGCGGCGAACAAATCTGCGACGTGTTCAGAACCAGGGAATCAATTGTCGGCGATCGTCAGGGATCGTCGCAGCCAAATGGCGCGGCAAGAGACTGCGGCTGTGCGGTGCCGCTCATCAGCCGGGATCGCGTATTGGGAGTGCTGGAGCTCGAGCGATGCACGGAGCGGGGCTCCGCGCCGGATGACGTATTAGCTCTTGCGACACTGATTGCGGGCCTGGTGGCAATCGTGGTTGAGAACGCCCTGGCGGACGGCGAGATCAAGGCGCTGAAGGAACAGCTCACCAGGGAAAAACTCTATCTCGAAGACGAGATCCGAAACGAGCAGGGTTTTGAAGAAATTATCGGCCGCAGTGCCGTCATTCGCGCAGTGCTCCGGCAGATCGAAACCGTGGCCCCTACGGACTCCACTGTATTGATTTGCGGCGAGACCGGCACGGGCAAAGAGCTCGTCGCACGCGCCATTCACGAGCGGAGTGCTCGCAGCTCGAATGCGTTTGTGAAGATGAACTGCGCGGCTATTCCGACGGGACTCCTTGAGAGCGAGCTTTTCGGGCACGAGCGGGGCGCTTTCACTGGCGCCATCACGCAGCGGATTGGACGGTTCGAGCTAGCCAACCACGGCACGGCGTTTCTAGACGAGATCGGTGAAATCCCGCTCGAACTCCAACCCAAGCTGCTGCGCGTGTTGCAGGAACGGGAATTCGAGCGGCTGGGGAGCACACGCACGCTGAAGACGGACGCGCGCCTGATCGCCGCAACCAATCGCGACCTTGAAGAATGTGTTAAGGAGAGCGCATTTCGCGCAGATTTGTACTACCGGCTCAACGTATTTCCTATCTATGTGCCGCCTCTGCGGGAACGGTCCGAAGATATTCCGCTGCTGGTACGGCATTTTGTGCAGCATTATGCGCGGCGGATGAACCGCGCGGTCGACACAATCCCTTCGGAAACGATGGAGGCTCTGGTTCACCACCAATGGCCGGGAAATATCCGTGAACTGCAGAACTTGATCGAACGTTCGGTGATTCTATCCAAAGGCCCGGTGCTGCAGGTTCCCCTCTCAGTACTGAATTCCAGTAACGGCACCAGTCCTGACGGCGCCAGGCGACGGACCCTCAAAGAAGCAGAACGGGAGCACATCCTCGCCACTTTGAAGGAGACGAAGTGGCTTGTGTCGGGACCGCGTGGCGCGGCCGCGCGCCTGGGGATGAATCGCGCGACGCTCCAGTACCGAATGAAGAAGCTGGGAATTCTTCGTCCCGGGATGTAGGGACGCGCGGGTCAACGTTGTCGATGCGCGTGCTGATAGACGGGCAAGCGATATCCGGCCAGCAGCCTGATGTCAGCATGTCGAGTGTGATTCACACATAACCGGAGTCGCAATCCTCTGTAAATGCCAGCGTTTAGTTACTACTGTTGGGCAGGACTTGGGGAAACCGCTTTGGATTTGCGATTGCATCGTGCACGGGCGGTTCAGAGGAGGCACGATGCTAAGAATCACGGTGCAGGACGCGTCGAACGAGGTCACTTTGAAGCTTGAGGGCAGTCTGGTCGGCGCATGGGTCGCGGAATTGGAGGAAGCATGGCGAGCTTCGAATTCAAAGCTTGCCGGCCGCGTGATTCGTGTCGACATGACGGGCGTCGATCGTGTGGATCCTGCCGGGAAATACCTGCTGGCGCTCCTGCGCGATCGGGGGACGGTATTGGTCGCTGCAGGAAAAGTAATGCAGATTGAGGCGGAGATCATCGAGGGCTGGACCCTCAGAGAAGAATCGTGATTTACCACTGCAGGTGCAATTCGCGGATAACTTGGTCTGCTGGCGGCGCTATTGTGTGACACCGGGTGTGGCGGCCCTGCCGATTGGGAGGCGGTCACGCCAGCCAGACTGACATCTGGGATAGGGTCAACATGTGCGTTCGTCCCGTCGATCAGGATGCGTCCTCGCCTAATCAATCCCCTTTAGAGCATCAGCGACACTTACCCAATTGGTCGCAAGAACAAGGACGCCGCACTCAGCTGCCTGCTGCTCGTCCCGGCGATGGCACCTGGACCGAGATCGGCAACAAAATCAGCCGGAGTCTCCGGACCTCTGGAATTGGATACAACTATGGCGCTTGCGACTGGATGTTTCATCTTCCTATACCGGATGTTTAAGGGTAAGCTGCGGCAGGAAAGGTGGAATACACACACAGCTAATCTCGAGTTCTAAATGGATGCGCGAAAATGAAGGACTAAATAATGACTACCGCTACGAATACGAAGTTCCGTATCGAGACCGACAGTGTCGGAGAAAACGCGGATTACTCTTACGCCATGGCGAGGCTTCAATCTATAGTCCACGCAAGACGTGGCCGAGCTTATTTCGCTTCGCTGTCAGGTAGCGCAGGTTTGAAGGGGAAGCAGGGATCTCAAGTGGCAGCCATTCCGTGACCGATAGGCCGTAACCTTCGATGGCGACCAGCTTGCGGGGATTGTTACTGAGAAGCCGCATGGAGCGCACGCCGATTTCGCGCAGGATCGGCACCCCAATGCCATAGTCTCGTTGGTCTGGTTTGAAGCCCAGGCGCTCATTGGCTTCAACAGTGTCAAGGCCACGATCCTGCAAACTGTATGCACGAATTTTGTTGGCCAGGCCGATCCCGCGACCTTCCTGGCTCAGGTAAAGCAGCACGCCGCGGCCTTCGGCGGCGATCCGGCATAAGGCTTTGTCGAGCTGCGCCCCGCAGTCGCAACGCACGGAACGCAGTACATCGCCCCGTGAGGCACTGCGAATGTACGCGCACCAGCACGTCCTGCCCATCTCCGATCTGCCCGCGCATAAGAGCGACATGGGTCTCGTCGTCGACCCGATTTTCGAATGCGTGGAGATCGAACTCTCCGTACTCGGTCGGTAGCTTTGCAGAGGCCACACACTTGACCACAGACTCTGTTCGTAACCGATATTTGATCAAATCGGCGATGGTGACGAGCAGGATGTTGTGCTGAAGGGCAAACAGGCGGAGTTGGGGCACTCGGGCCATCGAGCCGTCGTCGTTCATAATCTCGCAGAAAACTCCGGCAGGACCAAGGCCTGCCAAGCGCGCCAGGTCCACAGCAGCTTCTGTTTGCCCGGCGCGTCGCAAGACTCCGGCGTTCTTCGCACGCAGTGGGAACACATGGCCTGGGCGAACCAGATCGGCAGGCCTAGTCGCTGGATCAATCGCCGCGAGCACCGTGGCAGCACGATCCGCGGCTGAGATTCCGGTAGGTCGTACGCTCCCTTGCCTCAATACCGACGCAAAGAGCGGTCTCAAATCGCGACTCATTGTTCGCCACCATGAGCGGAATTTCAAGTTCATCGAGGCGCTCCGGCGTTATCGCGAGGCAAATCAAACCACGGCCGTATTTCGCCATAAAGTTAATGGCTTCGGGTGTGATTTTTTCCGCGGCAATGGTCAGATCACCCTCATTCTCTCGATCTTCATCGTCGGCCACGATGACCATCTTGCCTGCGCGGATAGCAGCAATGGCATCTTCGATGCGGGCGAAACAGCCTGGGTGCCTGTCAATACCAGCATTTACAAGCGGGGGAAGCTGTTGCGCAGCATGCGTGCGCAGACTGGCTTCGGCATCGTGATGGTCCTTTGGCAGACTTGCCATGATCAACCCTAGAAGTTATCAGCCCTCATGTCTTTCCTGGGCGCAATCGCTGGGTTGCACGGCATTGACCAAACGCCGGGCACTGCAAAACTGAACAAGTATTGCGTCTATAGCTTGCTGACAAACGTGCGCCGTTCTCCGTCCTGCTTTGATGGTGTTCAAGCTCGAGGTTGAAAGGCTGTCAACATTTAAAGCAAGTGATGAAAAGCGCGAGCTGACTTCTCAACAGCGAGTTGAACACCACTAGAACCGGATCCAAAAAGAACAAGTTTTCAGGAAGCTACCGGAGCCGGCATTTGGCCATCGGAATGCTCTTACCATAGCGCCTCATAAAAACACGAGGCACACATAGTCAGGAGAATTCTTCATGGCAAGTGTTGCAAAGCACATCATGATGCCGAAGGCTGCGACGCCCCTTCCCGCGCCCAACGTTGATTTCTACGAACTCGCCGAGACGCTTCCGGCCGAGGAACAGGCGGTTCTGAAACAGGTGCGCACTTTTATGGAGACGATGGTTGCGCCGATCATCACGAAGTATTGGGTGGAAGACGCATTCCCGTTTGAACTGTTGCCGGCGATTAAGGAACTCAACATCGGCGGCGTTGGCTGGAAGGGCTACGGTTGCAGAGGCGGTAGCGGATTGCTAGCCGGATTGGTTGCTATGGAAATGGCGCGCTTCGATGCCTCCATCTCGACATTCTCTGCAGTCCACAGCGGCCTGGCGATGGGTTCCATCTACCTTGGCGGGTCGGAAGAGCAAAAGCAGAAGTGGCTCCCGCCAATGGCTCGCTTGGAAAAGATCGGTTGCTTCGGTCTAACGGAACCGCTAACCGGCTCCGGAGCATCCCGCGGCCTCACGACGACGGCAAAGCGTGAGGGCAACACCTGGATCATCAACGGTCAGAAAAAATGGATCGGGAACGCTCCGTGGTGCGACGTTTCCGTCATCTGGGCGCGCGACCCTGCAGACGATCAAGTCAAGGGCTTCATCGTGGAGAACAAGACCACACCTGGCTTCAAGGTCGAAAAGATTCAGAACAAAATTGCCCTCAAGGTGGTCCAGAACGGCCTGATCACAATGGAGAACTGCCGGATACCCGAGGAAAACCGTCTGCAAGAAGACAAGTCATTTCGCGACACTGCTCGGGTGTTGAAAATGACGCGATACATGGTGGCTTGGGAAGCGACGGGCTGCGCGATGGGCGCCTACGAAAATGCTCTCAAGTATGCCCAGGAGCGCTTGCAGTTTGGAAAGCCGATCGGCTCATTTCAGCTCGTGCAGGATCTCATCGCGAAGATGCTTGCCAACATTACTGCTTCGCAGTGCCTAGTGGTGCGCACGGCCCAACTGGAAGCCGAGGGGAAGCTAACCGACGCGCATGCGGCGCTTGCCAAAGCGTTCTGCACGGCCAAGTGCCGCGAGACGGTCGCCTGGGCCCGGGAGTTGTTAGGCGGAAATGGTATCGTCGCCGACTACAACGTGGCACGCTTTTTCGCCGATGCGGAAGCGCTCTACTCCTATGAAGGTACGTATCAAATGCAGAACATGATTGTCGGCAAGGCCGTCACGGGTTTGAGCGCTTTCGTGTAGACGTGCGGGTGTAATGAAAAGGCAAGACATGCGGCGCCGTGCGTGCACCAGTCAACGATCCCGAACGCTCCGACCGTTTGTGGCAACAGGTCGTTGCACTTTCAGGTGCGTACACGATGAACCCTGTTGTGCCACAAACAGCAACCACTCGATCGACAAGTGAACGCAAAGATCGAGTCACAGCGGGAAAAAGGAGAGTAAAGCAATGCCCTCAACTGCTTCCAAAGCTCAGACCACACAACTCGCTCCAGAGTCCGATTCAGGCCGGCTCTTCTTTTTGGATCTTGGCGCCGGCCGCGTGCTCTCAGCAAAGGCCGACGGGTCTGATCTGAAGACGATTGTCAGCGAAGGTCGAAGACTGCCGGACGGCATTGTTGTGGACGTGGCGGCCGGTCACATTTACTGGACGAATATGGGTAACTTCACGGCGAACGACGGTTCCATCGATCGAGCTGATCTGGATGGCAGCAGCATTACCAACATTGTTCCCGCCGGTGGAACCTTCACTCCTAAACAACTTCAGCTCGACAAGCAGAACGGAAGGCTTTACTGGTGTGATCGCGAAGGCATGCGGGTTATGCGGTGCAATCTGGATGGCTCGAAGATCGAAACTCTGGTTGACGCGAGCCAAGGCGATTCTCGCCCCGGCCGGGACGCTAGGAAATGGTGCGTCGGTATTGGTATCGACGTTCGAGGCGGGAAGCTTTATTGGACGCAAAAAGGCCAGGACAACGCCGGCCAGGGTAGCATCCGTCGTGCCAATATCGAAATTCCGAAAGATCAGACTGCGGCAAATCGCCGAGACATCGAGGTCCTTTACGACGGTTTGCCCGAACCCATCGACCTGGACCTCGACTTAGTCAACCGCATGATGTACTGGACCGATCGCGGCGACCCGCCACGTGGCAACACCGTGAATCGTGCGTCTATGGATGCAGCTCCCGGCGGCGGTCACAAAGATCCGGAAATCGTCTTCAACCACCTGATGGAAGGAATCGGGTTGTCTCTGGATCTGAAAAATGGGCGCATGTTTCTCACCGATTTCGCCGGCTCCGTCTACAGCGCGAATCTCGACGGCTTAGACAAGAAGACGTTGTTTTTTGCCGAAGGGAATCTGACGGGCATCGCCTACGCCGAACTTCCTGTGACTGCATAGCAGCCAGCTTATGAATTTATTCGATTGAAGAAGGAGAGAGTAATGGCTTCGACAGCATCTGCGTTACAACTGCAAAACGTTCTGTACGAGAAGAAGGGTCCGATTGCGTATGTGACCCTCGACCGGCCCAAGGTTCTCAATGCACTGAGCCAGGCAGTCTTCTCAGAACTGAAAGCAGCTTTTGAGGATGCTCGCGATGACTCAAGCGTTCGCGGGGTCGTTCTGACCGGCAGCGGCGACAAAGCGTTCGCTGCAGGCGCAGACATTGCCGAAATGTCTACCTCCACCGGCGTGCAGGCAGAAGAGTCAACCCGACATGCCCAGGCAGTAACTGAGCTCATCGAAAATCTTGGCAAACCGGTTATCGCCGCGGTGAACGGTTTTGCCCTCGGCGGCGGCTGTGAACTGGCTATGGCTTGCACCATCCGAATTGCTTCCGAGAATGCAAAGTTTGGTCAACCCGAAGTCAAGCTCGGAATCATGCCGGGGGCCGGCGGAACGCAGCGTCTTCCGCGGTTGATTGGCAAGGGCAGAGCGCTGCAACTGATTCTCACCGGCGAAATGATCAATGTTCAGGAGGCATATCGAATCGGCCTGGTCAATGAGGTAGTTCCGCTCGCCAATCTGATCCCGCGAGCCGAAGCCATCCTTAATCAGATCAATTCCCATGCTCCGCTCGGCGTGAAGTTCTCGATTGATGCTGTCAATAAAGGGCTGGACGGGAGCGTCTCGGAAGGCCTGCTGATCGAGGCGTCGCTATTCGGCATCTGCAGCGGATCAGAAGACAAAAAGGAGGGCACTTCGGCCTTCCTGGCGAAACGAGCACCACAGTTCCAAGGGCGGTAGGAAACCGAAATCTCAATCTTGAGGAAGTGTTATGGCGACCGACAACATCTTTTCTGGTTTGAAAGTAGTAGACCTGGCCAGCTTCATCGCGGGTCCCGCTGCAGCGACAATCCTGTCCGACTTCGGCGCGAACGTCATCAAGGTCGAGCCACCCCACGGAGAGCTGTGGCGAAACGGGCATAAGATCCCTCCGCAGCCGCATTCGGAAGAGCCTTATCCCTTCGAATTGGCTAATCGAAACAAGCGTGGCGTTGCGCTCAATCTGAAAGCTGCGAGCGCGCAGCAGGTTCTCGAGCCGTTAGCCAAGTGGGCAGATGTGTTCATCGTTAACACGCCGCATGCCGCGCGCAAAAAATTGAAGCTCGAATATGACGATGTCGCGCAGTGGAATCCGCGTCTGATCTATGCCGATCTCACCGGCTTCGGGGAGAAGGGTCCGGACGCCGCTCTTCCGGGGTTCGATCTCACGGCCTTCTGGGCGCGAAGCGGTTTGTTATTTATGACGCGCGATGCTGGAGAGCCGCCGACATGGCCCGTGGCCGGTAGCGGCGATAATGCGACTGCGGTCGCCATTTATGGCGCAATCGTGACCGCTCTTTATCGTCGCGAACGCACCGGCAAAGGATCCTACGTCACGACTTCGCTCCTCGCTGCAGGTGTCTGGTCGGCCAGTGTCTTGATCCAGGCCGCTCTATGCGGTGCGAATTTCTATGGACTGCACGATCGAGCTCATCCCGCAAATGCAGCTTTCAACGTGTATCGCTCTTCCGATGGGACCTGGTTCGTTCTCGTAGTTACTCCGGACAAGGTACCCGCGGTTCTAAAAGCACTAGGCCGTGAGGATATCCTGACGGATCCGAGATTCTCGGATCCCGCCAAGTTGGCGCAGAACCGACCGCAACTGACGGCAATGCTCGATGAGATCTTTGGTTTGCAGCCAATGTCGCATTGGTATGAGGTCTTCGACGGCGTTCACGTCCCCTTCGGCGCCGTGCGTGAGCCGCAGGAAGTCGTTAGTGATCCGCAATTGCGAGCGAATGACATCGTCGTTCCGTTCGAAGGAGCCGGCGAGAAGTTGACCTCAACCATCAGCAGTCCTATTCAAGTGCACGGTGTTACTAAGGCACCTGCCAGGCGCGCGCCGGGAATCGGCGAGCATAACGATGAAGTGCTGAAGGAACTTGGATTCACAAGTGACGAGATCGCAGGCCTGCGTGCCAGCGGCACAATCCCGAACGTTTCGAATTTGGAATCGGCCGCTACCGGAGGTGGAAGATGAGTGACATTGTTACCGAACGCTCCGGAAGTATCCTGCGAATTCAATTCAATCGACCGGCCAGGAAAAATGCAATGACGTCCACCATGTACATCACCATGGCGGATCTCCTCAACAACGCAGCAAAAGACGACAGCGTGCGTATTGTGCTCCTGCACGGTGCAGGAGACTCTTTCTGCGCTGGCAACGACCTGGAGGATTTTCTCGAGAATCCAATGGGGCCGGGCGACAGTCCGCAATCCTGCTTAATCGACGCTTTCATTGCCTTCGACAAGCCAATCGTCGCAGCAGTGCACGGCTTCGCCATCGGTGGCGGAACCACCATGTTCACGCACTGCGACTTTGTCTACGCAGGCGAGAGCGCGAAGTTCCAGATGCCGTTTATCAATCTGGCCTTGGTGCCGGAATTCGGAACAAGCTACTCGATTCCCGCGCGCATCGGGTATCTCCGAGCGGCCGAGTTGATTCAGTTGGGACAACGGTTCGATGCGCAGCGCGCAGCGGAACTCGGGCTAGTTACTCGTGTCGTGCCGGACCAAAAACTGCTGGCATCGGCAACGGAGACTGCGCAAAAGTTGGCGGAGAAGCCCGCCGGTGCGCTCCAAGCCTGCAAGAGACTTATGAGGCAGCCTGTCCGACCTCAGCTTGAGCAAGCAGCAAAGCTGGAGAACGAGGAGTTCGCCGTGCGACTCCGCTCCGCCGATGCGAAGGAGGCGTTCACGGCGTTCCTAGAGAAGCGCCAACCGAACTTTACCCGGAAAAGCGAACCGGTGACGGTCGCGTAATTCGGAGTGTTGAAATCGAAAACGGTCCGAGCAGAGTCGGACGAAAGGGCAATCAATCGAGGTGAGCCATGCCGCAATCACGAATCGTCATCGTCGGCGGTGGCTTTGGAGGACTAGCAGCCGCCAAGGCTCTCAGAAATACACCTGCGCGGGTGATCTTGATCGACCGCACCAACCACCACCTGTTTCAGCCACTGCTCTACCAGGTGGCAACTGCAGCGCTGACGCCCGCTCAGATTGGAACGCCGATTCGTGGGATCCTTCGAAATCAAAAGAACGCTTCGGTATTCATGGGCGAGGTGACGGGAGTCGACACGGAACAAAAGCGTGCCTTTGTAACCAACGCTGACCGCAGCAATGTTCCTGTCCCCTATGACGATCTCATCCTTGCCACGGGTGCAACACATAGCTACTTCGGCCATAACGAGTTTGAAAAGTTTGCCCCAGGAATGAAGAGCCTCGCGGACGCGGTGGCTACCCGAAACAAGGTCTTGCAGGCGTTTGAATTGGCGGAGGCAGAGGAGGACACGAAGCGTCGCCGTGAACTGCTGACATTCGTTATGGTGGGAGCAGGTCCCACGGGTGTAGAGCTGGCCAGTGCACTCGCCGTGCTCACCCGTACCGCTTTGATGGAGGACTTCCGGCGGATTGATCCTGCTTCCGCGCGGATCGTACTCATTGACATGGCGCCGAGGGTCTTGACTCCTTTTTCGGAGGGCCTCTCCCAAGCCGCAAAACGGCATCTCGAGAAATTAGGTGTTGAGGTCCGTCTCGGACACAGCGTGGAGCAGATCGACGACGATGGTGTCGTTGTAGCCGGTGAGCGAATCGTAAGCAAGACCGTGATCTGGACTGCGGGTGTTGCTCCCTCGCCAGCAGGCAAGTGGCTGCACGTCGAGACAGATCGCGCCGGTCGAGTACGCGTTGAAGGCGACCTGACGGTTCCGGGACATCCGGAAATTTTTGTCATCGGCGATACCGCATCGTTCGAGGAGAATGGCAAACCGCTGCCCGGCGTTGCGCAAGTGGCAATGCAGCAAGGACGTCACGCCGCAAAGGTGATTCACCGCCGAATCACCGGCGGATCGCAGCCGGGTCCCTTCTCTTACTTCGATAAGGGAAACATGGCTGTAGTAGGGAAGGGCTTCGCGGTTTTGGAAAGTCACAAGGTAGCAGTAAGTGGTTTCGGAGCTTGGCTTGCCTGGGCGTTCGTACACCTCCAGTTTCTGGCGACTTCGAGCCTCCGATTAAGTGTCTTCCTGCAATGGGTTTGGACATATTTCACCGGCCAGAGGGGTTCTCGACTCATCGTGAATCACCATGGATCACAACCAGCGAAGGCTGCGGAGGAAACCTCCACGAAAACAGCAGTCGCATAAACAAGAATGGAGAGCATACCGATGTTAAAGAACAAGCAGATTCGGAATATAGCAATTGTCGGTACGGGCGCAATTGGCGCGAGTTGGGCAGCCTTGTACCTGGCACGTGGGTTCAACGTCACCGCTACGGACCCAGCGACGAACGCAGAAGCAAACCTGCGCAAGTTCATTGATGCCGCTTGGAAAGACCTGACCGTGATCGGGCTTTCCCCGAACGCATCGCGCGAGCATCTGCAGTTCACGACCGACATGAAGAAGGCGCTCGCGGACGCCGACCTGGTTCAGGAGAACGGCCCCGAACGCCAGGACTTCAAGATAAAGTTGTTCGCGGATATGGACGCTGCGACCCCGGAAGATTCAATCATCGCATCGAGTTCATCCGGGTTGACCATGAGCGTGATGCAGTCGGCGTGCAGGCATCCCGAACGTTGCGTGATCGGACACCCTTTTAATCCTCCTCACGTCATCCCTCTGGTCGAGATTGTTGCAGGCGAGAAAACATCACCGCGAACCGTCGAGCAGGCGATCTCCTTCTACGCATCGATTGGCAAAAAACCGATCCATGTCCGCAAAGAGGTTGTCGGCCACGTCGCGAATCGTCTGCAAGCCGCCCTCTATCGCGAAATCGTGTACCTGATCGAGCAGGGTGTGCTCGATGTTACTGACGCGGATGCAGCAGTGTGTTGGGGGCCAGGGCTGCGGTGGGGTGTCATGGGGCCGAGCCTGCTGTTTCATTTGGGCGGCGGTCAAGGCGGCATTCAGCACTTTATGGAGCACCTCTCTGGTCCGTTAGCGACATGGTCGAAAGATCTCGGGAAACTCACTGAGTTTAGCCCCGAGGTTAAGCAAACGATTATTGAGGGAGTACAGAACGAGGCGGGCGACCGCTCGATTGACGAACTCGAGCGCGAACGCGATGCCATGCTGCTGGAATTGCTCGCCACGCGCTCGAAGGGCGAGAAGGAAGCTCAGGCAGCGATGTCCAGAGGAGCGAAACAGCCTGTGAGCGCATGAAGCGCAGCGACCGTGTCCACATGGCAGATGTCCAAATTCCTGGGAGCAAGCAATGATTTATGTCCATTCACTTGGCCGCGCTGCACGATACTATTCGGGGCGAACGGCGTTTGCTCCCGGGGGCACTCGCTTATCCTTCTCCGAGCTGGAAGATCGTGTCAAGGGCATAGCGGCCGCACTCAGCGCGCATGGTTTCAATGCTGGAGACCGTCTCGCCCTTCTTTTGCCGAATAGTCCCGAGTACATCGAGTTGGTGTACGCGTGTAGCTGGCTTGGAGTCACAGCGGTTCCGATAAACACTCGCCTATCTCAGGTGGAGATTGATCGGATACTCGCCGACGCGACTCCGCATGGGCTGGTCCGTCATTCGTCGTTGCCAACCCCAACAGAACCGATACCCTGGCAGAGGGTGGTCGATCAAGATCCCCTGGAAACTCGAGACGAACTTCCTCCAGAAGTCTGCTACGACCCGGAAGCGATTCTTGCTCTCATTTACACGAGTGGAACGACCGGCCGGCCCAAGGGCGTGATGGTAACCCATGCGAACATCTTGACCGATATCCACAACTTCAGTTACTGGATGCGATACACGAAAGGGGGCATCTATCTCCATGCCGCACCGATTTTTCACATCGCAGACTTCCCGGCAATGTTCGCGGCATCTGCGGTCGGCGCATCCCAGTTCACCATTCCAAAATTCAACCCCCAGAGCTTCTGTGAGACCGTCGAGCGCGAGCGTGTTAGCCACACCGTGTTGGTTCCGACGATCATCAATTTGCTGACTCAGTTCCGGGATGCCGGGAAGTACGACCTAAGCAGCCTGGAGGTTGTTGCGTACGGCGGATCTCCCATGGCGCCTGAACTCATCGAGCGTACGAGGAAGCTTCTGCCGTATGTCAAACTGGTTCAGGTCTACGGGCTCAGCGAGACCGGATTCCTCACGGGTCTGCAGGACCACGAGCACACGCAGGACCGGCTCTTGTCCTGCGGCCGCCCTTCCGTGGGAATTGATTTGCAGGTCGCAGATGAATCAGGAAGACAGGTCGAAGTTGGTAAGCCAGGTGAATTGGTGGCTCGCGGCGCCAACGTCATGCGGGGCTACTGGAAGAATCCGGAGGAAACTGAGCTTGCATTTCGAAACGGCTCGTTTCGCACTGGCGACATCGGCTATCAGGATTCCCAGGGGTATTTCTATGTTTTGGACCGCCTGAAAGACATGATTGTCACCGGAGGTGAGAATGTTTACTCCGGTGAGGTCGAAGCTGCCATCTACGAGCATCCGGCAGTTCGTGAAGCCGCAGTCTTCGGAATACCTGATCCGAAGTGGGGCGAACTGGTGATGGCCTGCGTTGTGCCGAAGCCTGGGATGGCACTCACAGCGGACGAACTTGTCGCGCATTGCCGGCAGAGCCTCGCGAGTTACAAAATCCCGCGCCGGGTCGAGTTCCAGGACACCGACTTACCCAAGAGTGGCTCTGGCAAGATATTGAAGAGAGTTCTTCGGGATTGCTTCTGGGTTCATCAAACGCGTGCCGTGAGTTGAGGGAAGATCTCCCTCTTTGAATCGTCGTCTGCGTGGCCAACCGAGTGATTGTTATGGATCTATTCGACGAGCGACTTTGCCGCTAAGTGCCTGAAGGAGCGTCTGGCTTCACAAGACTGATGATTTTGCGAGGTTCCGCTCCGGGACGAGCGATGGAACATTTTGGCATGGAACCAACCACCCCCCGGGTTGGAGCACGCCTGTCAATCCGCATTGGCATTGAATGTTGGCTGACGCTTTCCACGTGAGACGGGAAGCGATTGGATGCCAGAATCTGGTCACCTTCTTTCGCGCCCGCGTCGAAATTTGGGCCTCTGTCGAACTGTCGGCAGGCCAACCGGACCGATGTCACACAGACGTCTATGAGAAGTCCGCTCGTTTCAATGACATTGGAGCGCTTCGACATTCCCTTCGACTATGGCATCGCGAGTGCAAGAGGATTGGTTGAACATACGAGGCCGCTGAACACTCACGACCTTGCATGCATTTGGAGAATTACAAGTGCGCTCTAAATTGGTCTTCGGGGCAATCACGCAGGTTCCAAATCGCTTTTTACTTGTCAAGCTTGCCTCCAGGGCAACCCGAGCACTGCATAGGCCGAACAGTCGTATCCAAGAGACGATGAACGATGTGTTTGTACGCTTCAGCCACGCCAACCCAATAGCACGGGTGCTGGATACCGACACAGGGCAGTCGTTCGATCGTGCCGCATAGGTGAGCCTCATTCGCCTCGAACGTCCGCCGGTCCTCTGTCATTTGAATGACTGAGGATGGCCGTTGCCTTGCACTAACAAAAAGGGAAGTCTCAGCGATAAGGGGAGAATATGTCATTAGACGGACAAGTGCTGGTGATCGGGGTTTTGGCCAAAGCGTTGAACCTGTTTATCTGGGCCAGGCAGGCGGACGTGATCGAACGGGAGGATGAGGTTCATCGGAAGGACGCGTTCCGACGGGACGGCGGTGGCCGGCTGCGACTTCGAGCGAGACCGGCTTTAGCCGGACCTAAGGGCCCTATATGAACGGCTCCAGGTTCCAAAGTGGATCAGTGATAGCAATGTTTTAAGAGAATCGTGGTAGCCGATAACTAGTCTCCCGAAGCCCGTCGTGCGCTAACCTGCAATTCACCTGGCCAAGGCACGGGCGCTGAACTGCTGCAGTCACGATCGTCGGGGCGTTACGTCAGGTCAGGCCGTTTCCTCCGCTCACAGAAGCAGCGAAACATCAAGCAGAGAACGTCTTCACCGATGTGGAAGGGACCTTGGCCGGATTTCGTTCTACGACTTATGCGCAGGTTATCGGTGTGGCGGGGTTTCACCTGCACTTTCTGCGGCAGGATAAACAGGCCGGAGGACCCCCACTGGACTATCGGGTTCGCGCCGGCAAGGTGCAGATTTGCACAGTGCATGATCTCCGAGTGGAGTTATCTACATCGGCGGAAGTTCTCAAGACGAATTTCGAGGATCGGGCCCTGAACGAGAAAATCAAGGCGGCGGAGGGATAATCTGACCGCGATCCCGGCCCTCGGCGGAGCAGGAAGAGATTGAGAGGGCTTTTTTGAGTCAGGAACGAGATTGCCGTCTCGCCCTTCCGAGTGGACCATGTGTAATGAGCCAATGCTGGGACCTTCAGGAAATTAATCTAAAACCGACGCACCGGGAAGCGTCACCCGTCTTCAGAAGAGACAAGCATGTTCAAAACACATCCGCGCGAGATTCCACTATGACAAACGCACGCACAGCTCTGAGCATCGATGAATACCTGCGGAAGCGGCTAATGCCGGTGGAAGGGGAGATTCCGCACATTTCGGGTATTGAGATGTTCGGGAATTCCATTCCTGCCGGAACTGTGGGTGGCGACCTCTTTGAATACATCAATTTTCAACAGCGTTACGACATTGACGCACGCATTCAGCAGGCCCAACGGCTGTCGAGAGAGTTTCTTGAACCGCCTCCTCCAGGAGTTCTCTCACGCAATGCGGTCGACGACCAGGTAGAGTGGCTGAAAACAACGCCCGGCTACAGGCCCGAAATGGAAGGAGAGTATCGATTCGCGAAAAGCTCCGAGCAGGTGCGGGTTGCGGAAGAGTTGCGTGATCTTTATTCGACGGCGGGTGCTCTGGTGGTAGATGCACAGGGGCATGGAATCATCTCGGCCAAGATTGCCTCTACGGTGCACGACACATTCCATGCCTTAATGCTTGCCGATCTGGATCGATTCGGCAGACCAACACCCATGCTGCTCGAAAACATCAACCTGCGACTGGCGCTATCGAAGACCGCCCGCAACGCCTTAGGAATCGTCGAGAAGGATGGCGTACGCGAAATCGCAACGATGATATATGGCGAGGTTCTCCCCGGCGGTCATTTTCGTTTCGCGAATTTCGGGCATCCTCCACCGCTGGTTTATTCGGCGGAGTATCGCAAGTTCATGAACATCCACGAAAGCCGGATGGTGCAATTTCTTCCGCTCGGTTTGCAGATCCCTGCAAATAACCCGGATCATAAGAAGTACTACTCTTTGAACTTCCGGCAAGCAGAGTTCGGCTCCTCAGATCTCGGTGAGATCACACTGATGAGTCCGGGAGATGTTTTGGTTCTCTATACCGATGGAGTTTATGACGGCAGCGACAAACAGGCTCGCAAGCTACTGGAGGGGGTCATGGATGAACACCACCGCGAACCGGCGAAGGAGATCTGCAAAGCATTGCTAGATCATGCGGTAAAGCAGGATGAGCAGCTCCGGCAAAACGGCGAAGTGGACATGATTGACGACAAAACGGTATTTATCGTCAAACGAACTTAAATAGGTAAACTCTACCGAAACACGCCTCGCCAATTGCGCAAGCTGCGCAGAACTGTGGTGGCTAACAAGCCGCTGCAGATCGTCTCGCGGAAGATCGGCGTGAGCAGCTAGGCCGACTTCTTCTGCTTGGCCCAGCGATTCCGCTGTGCAGCGGCAATTCTCTCGCGAGCCTCAGCGGAGAGAGCTCGTTTCCTCGTGTTGGACTTGTTCGGTGAGGCGGATGCCGAGGGCCGGCCTCTTCGCTTTGCGGCGGATAAGCCAGCTAGGGCATTTCGGGCTTCCTGAAGACGTGCAATTTCGGCATCAAGAGCGGCGAGGATTTCAGTTGTTTCACCGAAACACTATAGCAAACGGTCACGCTTACAGATATCAACCGTGCCTGGGGTAGGAGCTGGTTCCCATCTCAGCGAGGGGTTCACGGCAGTATTGGAGGCTATGATGGCAATTACACGGGCGGCCCTGTTTGTTGATTCCTGGTCGATGGATCCAGCAGAGCTCGATTTTGCCGAATTTCGGAACCGCCATATCTGGGGACCGCCGGACTCATCAGGCTCACGCCAATGCATCAACGTTGCGTTTTCGCGGAAGCCGTTTCCGTACTCGGTCGAGCAGAGAATCAACCCTTACCTGAAGCGAAAGATGCTGACTATGGAACATAGGAAAAAAAGCCCTCGAGGTCGGCCGGTGCGAATCTCTCGATGTCCGAGTTTCAGGGTGTCTAGAACCTATCTCATAAATCGAGTCTAGCCCGGCTTGCTCGCCCCGCATAAATTCCGGTTTACCTGTGACTCGCCCGCAATCAGTGAGCAGGGCCATGGAATACTTGGCCTCCAGTGGTCGGACCTCGTTGAAGGTGCATACCGGGGCTCAGTGCGGTAAGATTTCGGTCAAAGTACTCTGCAGGGCCTCTCACCTCGCGCATCCGGCAGTCTATTGTGGGGTCACATGCAACTGCGACTGTTGGTTCCAATTTCTTGCCGCGATCGCTACTGCTGGTTTTCTGCATTGCGCTGAACAGTTGCCAGTCGCATAAAGCCAATTCCGGACCTTCGATCGAGTTCACCCATATTCCGCCGGCGGCGCAACGTGGACGAGAAAGAGTCGACATGATCTCTGGCCGATCCAGGTCACGGAGTCATCACACTTGATTGCCTGAGGCACTAACATCGCGCCGCTCACGGGCTGGTCTAAAGAAGAAGGAGCTCTTGCCCGTTCGAAGCATAGCTAGAGATTGGCGAGGCCTAGGAATATGAACGATCTTGCAAAGCCTGACTTGAAACACGGAGTTCCACCTTCCTGCATCCCAGAAGTCGGCCATCGCCGCCGTATGCAACGAAAACTCAAGTTTCAGTCAGCTGCGGTTTGTGTTGTCGTCATCATGATCGCCACGTGCCGTGGGCTCGCACTTGACCCGAGCCAGCCGGCCAGTAGCTATCTCCGCAAGAATTTCACCATGGACGACGGGCTTCCTGCCAACGAAGTGCATGCCATTCTACAAACCCAGAACGGATTCCTTTGGGTCGGGACTGAAGCTGGACTAGCCAGGTTCGACGGACAGCATTTCACGCCAACAAACATTGGGCGCGGAGTGGCACAGCAAATCCCGGTGCGGTCCTTATTGACGACACCGGAAGGCGACCTCTGGGTCGGAACCGATGCCGGTCTGGCGCGTATGCCGAGCGCTGCTCTGGATCACTTCGATCGCGCGCTTGTGACCATGTACCACGTGGGTGTGGGTCAGAGTGATCAGATCTTATGCATTCACCGGAGCCGCGCCGGCACGTTGTGGGTAGGAACCAGCGGAGGACTGTACCGATTCGATCGGGGTAACTTCTCTTCGATTATCCCGCACGACTTGATCAGCCGAATCGAGGAAAGCTCGGATGGTCATCTGCTTATCATCACGAGCCACGGATTTGTGGAATGGGACGGGGCGCGAATCATTCCCCATCCCGAGATGGCCCAAGAACTGGGTGTCTCCACGACCTCAGTTTTTCACGTATTCGAGGATCACGAAGGGGTTACCTGGTTTTGCACGAACAAAGGTGTCGCGCGTCGCGTTGGCGGGCGTATCACGAGGATTGAACCTTACGGTTTACCTCACGGCGGAGCGTGGCGCGTTTACGAGGATCCGCAAGGGAGTATCTGGGTCATTGCCCAATCGGGCCTCTTCCGTGTCAGTGCTGCCGGCCTTGAACCTCTGTTGCCGAATTTAGACGCAACAGCAAGGTTTGCCTACTCTGATCGGGAAGGCGACTTGTGGGTCAGTAATGTGAACGAGGGGCTTGTCCGATTCAAAGATCGCGCTGTCTCGATGTACACGGCATCTGATGGACTTCCGAATAACACAATCCGTACCGTGCTGCGGAGCCATGACGGAACACTCTGGGTCGGCAACAACTGCGGTGGAATCTCACGGTTTGATGGAAAGCGCTTCCACAATTACAACGAGAAGGATGGACTCTCGAACTCATGTGTGTGGACTATGGCTGAAGACACCGAGCAGAACCTTTGGATTGGAACCTGGAGCGGCGGGCTGTATCGTTTTCGGGATGGTCATTTCACCCAGTACACCGAACAGCAGGGCCTGCCCAACAACATCGTGGTATGCATTGTCGCCGCTCGGGATGGATCACTCTGGATTGCGACCTCGGCCGGCTTGAGCCACATGCAGAATGGGCATTTCCGCAATTATTCGGTAGCCGATGGGCTTTCAAGCGATCTGATCACGACTATCTATCAGGATCGCAGCGGCACTATTTGGGTCGGGACAAGTGTGGGCGTCGATCGGCTTGTTGGCGACCGTTTTGTGACTGTTCCACGGGACGCCAGGTCCAGCAATGCACTGTTCCATACTCTACGAGAGGACTCATCGGGTGATCTCTATGCATTTTCAGAGGTCAATGGAATTAGCCGTCTTAAGGACAATCGATTCGTTAGCGTGAACGAGACGCTCGCGTGGGGCAGCATGATCGAGTCCGGCCGGCACGACCTTTGGTTCAGTGGGCGACAAGGCATCTTCCGGGTTGCGGCAGGCGGTCTCAGGCATGCCGAGCAGGACCGCGAGTTACCGCTGGAGTATAGCTCATTTGGCCCGGATGACGGGATGAATTCGAGGGAATGTGATAGCTGGGGCCAGCCCAATATGGCGATAACGTCCGACGATACTCTTTGGGTCGCGACGGTGAAGGGCCTGGCGAGACTGGATCGACAGCGGTTCCAGCGTACCAATCACAAACCCGCGATCTATATGGAAGAGGTGGACGTGGGACGAACAAAAGCATCGCCCGGCCGGGAACTCGTACTGCCTCCAGGCACATACCACGTGGAATTCCACTTTACTGCCGTCGATCTAGTATCTCCGGAGAAAATCCGCCTTCAATACCGGCTGGACGGTGTCGATCCCTTATGGCTGGACGCTGACTCCACTCGAACCGCGATCTACAACAGTATTCCGGTTGGCGCTCGCTCATTTCATATACGGGCCTGCAATCGCGACGGCGTGTGGGATCGTGGCGGCATCGTCTACAGTGTGATTCAGCAGCCCTTTCTTTACGAAACAACTTGGTTTCGACTGAGCGCCCTAGCTATGATCGGCTTGCTGGTGGCCGGCATATATCGATGGCGCGTCCATCAGTTGCAAGAGCAGGAGAAGAAATTCCGCGACGCGGTAGAAACTATGCCTGCCTTGGCTTTCGTTGCCGAGCCCAATGGCAATCGCACGTTCTTCAACAGGGGATGGCTTGAGTACACGGGCTTGAGTTCGGAACAGGCCTCAGGTTCAGGATGGGAGGTGGCGATTCACCCCGGCGATCTCAAGCGTCTCACCGAACGATGGCGCGAGTCGCGGATGACTGGCGAACCGCTGGATTATGAAGCGCGGCTTCGGCGCGGATCGGACGGAGCCTATCGCTGGTTCCAGACGCGCGCCAGGCCACTGCGCGATAACCGGGGCAAGATCGTGAAGTGGTGTGCAGTGGCGACGGACATTGAGGATCGCAAGCGTGCAGAACAAGAGCGCGAGAAATTGCGACAACTCGAGGCCGATCTGGCACATATCAATCGGGTGAGCACGTTGGGAGAACTGGTCGCCTCCATCTCGCACGAACTCGCACAGCCCATCACGGCCACAACCAATAATGCCAAGGCATCTTTGCGATGGCTTCAGCGCGACCCGCCCGATCTGACGCAAGTTCGCAAAGGGACGGAAAGCATCATCGAGGCGGGCACCTTTGCCTCGGAAATCATCA
>KB906741.1 GCA_000381585.1 Acidobacteriaceae bacterium KBS 83 | reverse complement strand
GGCATCGGTCCGTCGGTCGCCGCCACCACCAGGATCGCGCCGTCCATCTGCGCCGCGCCCGTGATCATGTTCTTGATGTAGTCCGCGTGACCCGGGCAGTCCACGTGCGCGTAGTGACGGTTCGCCGTCTCGTACTCCACGTGCGCGGTCGCAATCGTGATACCACGCTCCCGCTCCTCAGGCGCATTGTCGATCGTGTCAAAGCTGCGAAACTTGTTGTTCGGATTGTGCTTCGACAATACCTTCGTAATCGCCGCAGTCAACGTCGTCTTCCCGTGATCAATATGACCAATCGTCCCTACGTTCACATGCGGCTTCGACCGGTCAAACTTCTCCTTCGCCATTGCGCTTGCTCCTAAGATTTCTTTGTCAACAAACTAAATCGTGATCTGCGGTTTCAGCTCTTCGTACTGCCGAATCATCTCGGAAGCAGAAAGAGTAAACCGAACTTCGCCACTGAACAGCTCCCGTTGCCCTTGATACTTCGCAAAAAGCTCCGGCATCGTCTCAGTGACAAGACGTCGCTCTATTTCTTCAATTTCGGGATCCATGCAATTCGCACAAGCGGATCGCCAAGCCGTATCAACACTTACGACGATCTTGGTCGTTTCAGCATTACAAATGGATGCTATCGTTCCGTACTCCGCAAAAGGATCCACCCCTGGAACGCGGTAACGAACCGTCGGACCCGTCACAGATTCGAGACCTCCCCATCCGACAATGAACCCAGTTGCCGTAGCGTAATTCGCCATCTCGCACTCTCAGTAGTACGCGTAGATCTTCAGGTGCTTTGCCCTGAGCTCCGGCGCCACATGTTCCACGGATGCGAGATAGAGCTCGCGAATCTGGCCGCGGTCGAGGTTCCCGAGGTTGCCATAGGCGGCGAGCGCTTCCTGACCGAGCAGGCCCTTGCTCAGAACCAATTCGAAGTCACGGACGCGCAGGCGCTCTGCGGCGACCCGTTTGAGAAATTTGTCCGTCGTGGGCGAAGCGAACGCAGCCTGAATCGCCGAACGCACGATGTCATAGGAGCGAACGTCTTCGACTTCCAATACCGGCTTTTCGAACATAGCCAACTCCGCTTCGTACCTCATTGCTTGAAACTGCTTCGCGCTTCGCGCCAGCGACCCTGCTCTGCTTGTGGACTAGCATGTGTCAGTTGGAGCGGGAGACGGGAATCGAACCCGCGACCAACAGCTTGGAAGGCTGTGACTCTACCACTGAGTTACTCCCGCCTTAGACCGCCGCAAACTCTGGAGCTGATGACCGGGATTGAACCGGTGACCTCTCCCTTACCAAGGGAGTGCTCTACCAACTGAGCTACATCAGCTCTTCTCGTTACAACGTGCCCGCGTCACTTATCGTAACGCGCCCGCCGCGACCCTAACAGCACCCGCAGCGCCAATCCACCCAATACTACAAATACCAGCGTTCTCAACTTGCCCGGCTCCATCGTCTGCCACGCAGCCAGGGCGATCAGCCCGAACAGTACCAGAGCTACGGCTGTCTTCTGACCGAAGCTCAGACCGCCTGAGCCCGGCCCGTCTGTATTCCCGCCGTCTTCCGTCACGCTGCCAACTTCTGGTGCACAGGGGAGGATTCGAACCTCCGTAGCTCGCAAGGAGCGGCAGATTTACAGTCTGCTGCCATTAACCGCTCGGCCACCTGTGCACGATTCCGGCCCATCGGCCCGACTCCATCAGACGCATACCTCCGGGCTACGCAACGCTTCGCCGAAAAGCCGGGAAGACGAGGAGAAAGAGGAGACAGCGGAATGGATGTCCAGGGACGAAAAGTACCGGAGCGTCCTTACAATGTCTGACGGCCCATACATTCGGCATATGCCGTGTCCGGCAAAATGCCCCTTCCTGGGTTGGGACTGGAGCTGGCGAAGGGACTTGAACCCCCGACCCTCTGATTACAAATCAGATGCTCTACCAGCTGAGCTACGCCAGCCCGCACCGCCTGTTCCCGGCACACACTGCTGCGAGCCCCGGGGAGCGACCGTTCAAGCGCAAGATTAGCACAGCGTTCGAGCCATCGCAACGGAGCGAAGGCGAACCTTGGGCGATGCGCTGCTACGTGGAGATCTTCGTCACTTTCCAACCGCTTTATAGCCGCTCGCTCCTGCTTTTTTCATCGCAGCCACGCCTTCTTCAGGGGAGAGCAGAGGTGTGGTCCTGACACTTTTGCAGGAGCCACCCGCCGCAATCGCGGCTGCAAACGCGGCAGCGGCGACGTTGTCCGGCATATCGAGAATGACCACGGTGTCGTAATCACCGAAGCTCAGCCAGCCTTGCACTAACTTTCCGCCGAGCGTCTCCACGGCCTTCGACACCGCGCCGATACGGTTCTGCGGTCCCTTCACCAAACTCGCCCAAGCTTCCTGTGAATACGCTACCTGCAACAGATAATGCGCCATATGCGTTCTCCTATCAGCCACCGTTATGCATCACTGAGATTCGGGAAAGACAGGGGCCCTGCGCGGGAGAGAACGCCGCAGATTGCGGCGAAGAACGACGTTACGATTCCGGCGGCGCGATGCGCAAGCGAAAGCGAAGGGCAGACAAGCTATTCAGCTGACACGCTGACGCGGCCGCCTTCCGAGTCGACGAACTGCGCCAGCATTTCGCCGAAGTCCTGTTTTGTCGGCGGCATGCTGAAGGCGACGCCCTTCGCGGACATCTCCTCGTAAAACTTCTGCAGGTCGGGGACGCCAACCCCAAGTTCGACTGAGCCGGGAGGGTTCTTTTCAGAAGCCGGATGGAGCGCCAGAGTCGTCTCTCCGGTAGCAAATTCGCTCCAGTGCGGCGAGGTGAACTTCAGCGGCAGGCCGAGCGTGTCTCGATGGAAGGCGACGGCGCGATCCATATCGCCGACGAACTTGATGACATAGGTGAGTTTCATGGGAAGGCTCCTCCGAGCGGGAGGGAGGATACCGCGGCGAAGCCTGTGCGCGAAACGGTTCTCCAAAAAGCTTAACGATGATGCAGTGCCTGGATCAGCAGAACCAGTCCGACACAGACCAGGCCGGCATGAACGATTTCGAGAAAGCTATCGCCGCGCAAACGATGATTCAGCGCCCGGCCCAGAAAGATCGCAGGCAGCGTGACTGTGAGCGACAAGAGGAAGTAATGGGTCACCGCGGGGACCCAGAGGCCTGCAAGCCAAAAACCGATGGTGGCGACGATGCTGGCGGGCAGAAAGTATCCCTGCAGAGTGGCGCGGAAGTGCTGCGGCGACCAGCGCCGCATCGCTCCATAGAGGACCAGGGGCGGGGCGTTCATGCCATAAGCGCCGCCGAGCACGCCGGCGAGGAAGCCGCAGCCGAGCAGCCAGGGACGGCTATCGTGGTCGAGCTGCGGCGGCTTTGCGCCGAGCCGCGAAGCGAGGAGCGAGTAGCCGGAAAAGAGCATGATCAGGATGGCGAGAGCCGCCTTGATGACGTTCTGATGACCGCCGGTCAACAACCAGACGCCGAGCGGAATACCGACGAATGTGGGAGCCAGCAGCCAGCCGGTGCTGCGCACGTGGATCTTCCGCCAGTCCTGCGCTACGACGACGGCAGCGACGGTGATGGAGAGCAGGACAGCGAGCGGGGCGGCGATGCGAACGGGAAGAGAGAGCGCCAGCAGCGGGACTGCGATGAGTGCTTCACCGAAGCCGAAGGTCGAGCGAACCAGGGTGGCGAAGAAGACTACCAGCAAGACGTTCAGTGTTGTCGTGTCCACGCAACTCCAAGGGCCCCAAAATGAGTGGCAGCGCGAACCGGCCGCCATCCTGATTTTAGCTTTGCTGTCTTGGCGACTAGCCGCGCAGCAGGCTGAGGCCTCGTCGCTGCTATCCTGTCTGCGCCACACAGTAGCCCGCATCGGCCACCATGCGCAGACGCAGCCGCACCACACTTTTGATAGCCGCCATCGTCATTGCATTGCTTGGCGCCCTTGCCTGGCTGCGGCAGAAGGCGCCCCCGGAGGTAGCGCGGCTGCTGCCTGAGTCCGACGGCATTGTCTACATCAACTTCGAACCGCTGCGCGCAGCGATGCAATTCGATCAGCATCCGGTCCAGCATGATGCGGGCTATCAGCATTTCATCGATGCGACAGGGTTCGTTTTCGAGCGCGACCTGCACCAGGCGGCAATCTCGATGCACCACATGCAGAACCCGCACGGGCCGAACGGGCCTGTGGCGTATTCGGAGGTGTTCGCCGGGCGCTTCGACCACAAGCGGCTGACGGCGTGGCTCGAAGCCAACAGCGAGAGCCGCGAGCCATACGCCGATCGCACCATCTACATCCTGCACAGCCAGGGACGCACGGTCCGCATCGTGATGCTTGGCTACGACATGGTGGCGGTGTCGAACACCCCGACAGCCGAGCAGATCCACGCCATTGTCGATCGCTATCGCACGGCGGCGTTGCCGTTCTCCGGCTCATCCGTGCTTTCGGACTATTACAGCCAGGTGCCTGCGCTCTCGATAGCGTGGGGCATCGGCCGCATCTCGCTGCCCTTCTGGTCGCAGGGCGGTCCGCGAGTCTTTGGGGTGACGCTTCCGCTCGACGCGGACACAGCGTTTATCGCGTCGGTGCGCTTCATCGGCACGCTGCGGCTGCGGGTCGAGGAGATTGCGCCGAGCCAGGCTGACGCAGCAGCGACGACGAACGCTCTGCAGAGCATGCTTGGGCTGCTCTCTGCAGCGATGACGTCCGTCCAGAACAATCCGCAGAGCAAGGACTACCGGGCGCTGATCAACAGCGCGACCGTCACACAGCACGACAGCCGGACTGTGCTGACGGCGACGGTGCCGTTAGACCTGGTGAAGCAATTCGCCAGCGGCACACAGTAGACAATCGTATAGCCGGATCAAAATGTGCGATTTGTCAGCGGGCTTGGCACAACGATATCGTTAACACTCGAGCATTTTTCATCGCCGAGCCGCGGTGCCACAAACCCCGAACACCTCACCCCCGACCCCGGAGGAATGCATGTTTCGTTTCACCAACGCTTCTCGCGTCATGGGCCTTCTCCTCTTCCCTGCTTTGCTGCTTGTTAATCCACTGCGTCTGCCTGCACAGAACACCAAGGTCGAAACCGGGAAATCCGCGTTCACCGACTACTCCCAGCAAAAGCCTGGCACGATGCGCAAAGTTACGGTGGCTGACCTGCCGGTGCCGTACGCGACGCAATCGGTAGACAACGGACCGAACCTGGTGCCACGGCCGGCGGGCGCGATGCCCGAGGCTCCGGCTGGTTTCAAAGTTGAGCTCTATTCATCGGATGTGAAGAATCCGCGCCTTATCCGCACGGCGCCCAACGGCGACCTCTTCGTGGTGGAGAGCGAGCCAGACCGCAGCAAGGACAGCGGCACCATCAAGGTATTTCGCGGCGTAGATGCGAGCGGCAAGGCAAAGCAGGTGGCGACCTTCGCAACTGGATTGAAGCAGCCCTTTGGGCTGGCGTTTTATCCGCTCGGAGAGAATCCGAAGTGGATCTATATCGGCAATACGGATTCGGTGGTGAAGTTCCCTTACAAGAACGGCGACATGAAGGCGAGCGGGCCGTCGCAGGTCGTGGTCGCATCGCTGCCGGGCGGCGGACGCCTGCGTGGCGGCGGCCACTGGACGCGGGATGTTGTCTTCTCGAAGGACGGCCAGCGGATGTTCGTCTCCGTTGGCTCGCACTCGAATGTCGATGACCCCGACACCACTCCGGCGGAATTCCATCGCGCCGATGTGCTGGAGTTCACGCCCGACGGCAAGTTTGTGAAGGTCTACGCCTCGGGCATTCGCAACTGCGTGGGCGAGGCGATCAACCCGACCACGGGAGAGCTCTGGTGCTCGGTGAATGAACGGGACGCACTCGGCGACAACCTGGTGCCCGACTACATCACGCATGTGGAGGAGGGCGGATTCTACGGCTGGCCGTGGTACTACATGGGCAACCACCAGGACCCGCGTCACAAAGGCAAGCATCCGGAGCTGGCAAGCAAGGTAATCGTGCCGGATGTGCTGCTGCAGCCGCACTTCGCATCGCTCGAGATGACCTTCAACGAGAGCGACCATTTCCCTGCTTCTTACAAGGGCTGGGCGTTCGCGGCGGAGCACGGCTCGTGGAACAAGGCGAAGCGCGCGGGCTATGAAGTGATCGCGGTGCCGGTGGAGAACGGCAAGGCCACCGGCGAGTACCAGGACTTCCTGACCGGCTTCGTCACTCCGGACGGCAATGTATGGGGGCGGCCGGTGGGTGTGACGTTTGCGAAGGATGGATCGCTATTCGTCACCGATGATGGATCGAATTCGGTATGGCACGTGACGTATCTCGGTACGAAGCAGATGGCCGGCAAGTAGGCCTGCGCAGTGATCCCGGGCGTTCGGCGATGCCGGACGCCCTTTCTATTTCAGCGCTGGCTTTTGCGTCCTGCGGCAACCTCGGTATTGAAGGAGGCTGAGCCGCCGCGCGGCACGCTGAGCGATTTCCAGTTCGCCGACTGCAGGTGCTTCGCGAGAAAGACAATCTGTCCCAGGTGACAGCTGTAGTGCGCGATCTGTCGATTGATTGCCTGCATGACAGAGTGCCGCTCGCCGCGAATGAAGGTCTCGCGCGCGAGGTCCGCATCGGTGAGCCGGTCGAGCGCAGCAAACACGCACGCCCAGCCTTCATTCCACAGCGTCATCAATGCTTCGCGCGTCGCTGGAGGAGCTTCGAACTCGCTGTCGCGATTGCGATCCGGCTTCTCACCGTCGGCCTCGGGAAAGCCGGTCCAGCGCGAGCGCATGTTTCCCGTCATGTGCTTCACAATTTGCGCGATGGAGTTCATCTCCGGGTCGAGCACGGCGGTCAGATCTGCGTCGGAGACCTGCGCCATTGCGGCTTCGCCCTGCCGTTTGTACATGGCAAAGAGCGGGCGGACATCTTCGAGATAGCTGGTAGTGAATTGGAGAGCCATGCAAGAGGATGTACCATGCCGCACATGCGCACCGCCACCCTGCACTGTTTCCTTTCTGCTTTTCTGTTCGCCAACCACGCTCTCGCACAAAACCAGTCGCAATCGCCATTGCAGTCGCAGGTGGAGCGGATCGCGTCGGAACACCACGGACAGGTCTCCGTCTACGCGAAGGGCCTGAAGACAGGCCAGACGGTCGCGATGAAGGCCGATGAACCGGTGCAGACCGCAAGCGTCATCAAGCTTGCGATTTTGTACGAGGCGATGGAGCAGATCCGCGCAGGCAAGGCGCACTGGGACGACAGGGTGACACTGACCAAGGAGAACCAGACCGGCGGCTCGGGCGTGCTCGGCTTCTTCGATACGCCGACGACGTTGACATTGAAGGATGTGCTCTCGATGATGGTGATCACGAGCGACAACACGGCGACGAATGTGGCAATCGACAAGATCGGCCTGGATGCCGTGAATGCGGAGATGGGCCGGCTGGGCCTGAAGAACACCTGGCTGTACAAGAAAGTCGGCAAGCCGCCATCGGGACCGATGCCCGCGGACCAGAAGAAGTTCGGGCTGGGCAAGACGACAGCGCGCGAGATGGCCACGCTGATGGAGCGCATCGTGACCTGCCGGCTCGGTGACAACGATGCGCCCCCCACGGATGCGGACCACGCGATCTGCAACGTGAGCCTGCATATGCTGCGATCGCAGTTTTACCGCGACGGCGTGCCGCGTTATCTGGAACCGATCGACAGCTCGGAAGAGGGGTCGGCGATTGCGAACAAGACCGGCGCGCTGGATGAGGTACGCAACGATGTCGATGCTGTCGCGACGAAGAACGGACTTCTAATCCTGTCGATCTTCACCTGGGACAACAAGGACCAGAGCTGGACGGATGATAACGAGGCCTATCTGACGACTGCGAAGATCGCGAAGGCGATTGTCGGCACGTGGGCACCGGATGGGCTGGATGTGGCAGCGTTTGAGCTACCGAAGTAGAACCTTGAACGTCGTCATTGCTCGACCGGTTTATCCGGCGGCGCGCTTTCGACCGGTTTGTCGGGTTGCTGGTTGTAGATCTCCTCGACGCGTTCGAGGGTGTCGATCTCGTCCAATGGCTTGTCGTCGCGGATGCGCATGATGCGGGGAAAGCGCATGGCAAAGCCGCTGGCGTGGCGATCGGAGCGCATCAGATTGTTGAATGCGACTTCGAGGATGACTGTGGGCTCGACGGTACGCCAGCCGCCGAAGTCCTCTATGGTGTGTTCGTGGAAGTACTGCGAGAGATAGGCAATTTCTGCGTCGGTGAGACCGGAGTAGGCCTTGCCGACGTTCTTCAGCGTGTCGCCATCGCGCACGGCGAAGGTGTAGTCGCTGAGCGTGCCGGCACGCTTGCCGTGACCATACTCCGCTGAGGTGACGACGACGTCGAGCGTGGCCAACTCGCGCTTGAGTTTGAGCCATGCGAGGCCGCGCCGGCCTGGCTGATAGAGGCTGGCCGCGGCTTTCAGCATCACGCCTTCGTTGCCGCGTGCGCGGGCATCGACGTATGCCTGCTCCAGTTGCTCGGCGCTCGAGAGCCGCGTGATCGATGCCAGGACGAGGCGAGGGAAGGCATTCGCGCTCGACGTTGCGACTTCGGGTTCGGCGAAGAGGACTTGCTGATGACCGAACGACGATGCCTCATTCGGCGTGCTGCTCACCACGGTGTGCGGCCCCTGCGCTCCGTAGACTTCTTCCAGCGCCACGCGGCGTATGGCAAGCGGCTGCTCGAGCAGCAGTGAGTCGCCGCGATACAACAGATCAAAGGCCATGAAGACGACTGGAGTCTGCTCGCGCATGGCGGCCGTGACGCGTTTGCGGCCGATGCGGTTCTGCAGCGATTTGAACGGCAGCGCGCGCTGGTGGGTTGCGGCAGGATCGGTATTCCATGCCAGGATTTCTCCGTCGAGGATCAGTGGTTCGGTGATTTTCGCGAAGGCTTCGGTGAGTTCGGGGAAGCTGTGGGTCATATCCTCGCGGCTGCGGGAGAATAGCGCCACCCGACCTGGCTGCGAGGGGTCGCCGCAGTGCAACTGACAGCGGATGCCATCAAACTTGTCCTGAATCTGTGCTTCGACGAGCGTGTTCGAGGGCAGACTATTGTTCGAGACTCCCTCTTTGCTCTCATCTTCTGCCTGCGGGAAGGACTTCGCGCCACCCTCACCTTTCTGCTCGGCGCGTATCTCTTCGGCGAATCGCGCTATCGCTTGCTCGACAGAATCTACCGGGCTGGCCAGCATGAAACCGAGGGGATGGAAGAGGCGCATGCGCGCATCGGCCAGCCGGTCAGCATCCGCCAGGCGGACGACTTCACTGAGGTCGCCGAGCAGCATCACAGCGCGGCGGACTGCTGACAGGTCGCGCTCGGCCGCCACCGCGATCGCCTCTTCGACCTGCGCCTGCTTCACCCCAATGCGCATGTCGCCCGACATCAGCTTGATCAGATACTTTGCCTCGAGCGGCGTCGCACGCTCGACCAGGCTGCGCAGCAGGGCCTGACGGCGTTCCGTGCCACGTTCGATGCCGCGCGCGGCGGCCATCTGCGCGAAGCTCTCCGCTACGTCTTCGATGGTCAATGTTGCCGGCACTGGTTCCGCGTGTGCGGCGAGAAGATCGAAGGCGGCTGCGCCGAGGTCTCCGTGGCGGCGGTAGGCCGAGTGCATCGCTGCGTCGCTCGCGTGTGTAAGCTCCTTGACTACCTGCCACAAGCTCGCGCCGCCGACGCTGAGCTGGCGTCCGTCGGCTTCCGCGAAGGGGGCGCCGGAGAGATGCAGGACGGCGTGGGCGGCGGCCTCGACTGGCAATTCGTGCAGGTAGTCGGCCATCCAGGCGCGCTTCTCCAGCTTCTTCGTCGTGCCGGCCAGACGCTCGCAGAGCTCGGCCCATGGTTCGAGTTCGGTCATAGATTCCGTTTGGCAGGGCGATCAGCGCCAAGGTTGTAGATGCATCCGGTGCAGGTCCGCGATACTCTAATAGGAGCGATGTTGCGCCTTATTCACTTCCCGGGCACTCTCCTTTAGCGGCTCCCGCCGCCATCATCCTGCGCCTTCGCCTACCCCACGATCCAACCTGTGTGCCGGCCTTTGATGGCCGAGGAGCCCCCCGATGTTTGAACGCCTGGAACACATTGCCGCCCGCTACGAAGAGCTAGGCCGCGAGATGGCCTCTGACGAGGTCATCACCGACCACGAACGCTACCAGAAAATAGCCAAGCAGCACCGCGACTTGGAGGCTGTCGTCGAGACATTCCGCGAATATCAGCGGACGAAGCAGGGTATTGCCGATGCGCAGACCATGCTTGCCGAGACCGATCCCGATATTCGCGCCATGGCGCAGGAGGAGCTGACGCAGCTTGAAGAGCGCCTGCCGAAGATCGAAGAAGACCTGAAGCTGAAACTGCTGCCCAAGGATCCGAATGACGAGAAGAACGTCATCCTGGAGATCCGGGCCGGCACCGGGGGCGATGAGGCGTCGCTGTTTGCCGCGGAGGTCTTCCGCATGTACTCGCGCTTTGCCGAGCAGCATCGCTGGAAGGTAGAGGTGCTGTCGTCCTCTGAATCCGGCATCGGAGGGCTGAAGGAAGTCATCGCGATCATCGAAGGCGACCGGGTGTACTCGCAGCTCAAGTATGAGTCGGGCGTGCACCGCGTGCAGCGCGTGCCTGCCACCGAAACGCAGGGACGCGTGCATACTTCCGCGGTGACGGTTGCTGTGTTGCCCGAGGCGGAGGACGTCGATATCAAGATCGAGGCCAAGGATTTGCGCATCGATACGTTCTGCTCCTCGGGACCGGGTGGGCAGTCGGTGAACACAACCTACTCGGCGGTGCGCATTACGCACATCCCGACGGGCACTGTGGTGAGCTGCCAGGACGAGAAGTCGCAGATCAAGAACCGCGAGAAGGGCATGCGCGTGCTGCGCGCGCGGCTGTATGAGGTGGAGCAGGAGAAGCAGCAGGCGGCGCTGGCACAGGAGCGGAAGTCGCAGGTGGGATCGGGTGACCGCTCGGAGAAGATCCGCACCTACAACTTCCCGCAGAATCGGCTGACCGATCATCGCATCGGGCTGACACTGCACCAGCTCGCCGAGATCATGGAGGGCAGGCTGCAGCCGGTGATTGACGCGGTGGTCGCGCATTACCAGGCAGAGCGGCTGAAGGCGGAGACGGCGAACATCGCCTGACGATCCCAACCTTTCGATGGATGGCGCATCGAATTCGTCCCGATAGACTCGCGAGCATGGCGATTCCGACCGAGCCTATCGGCAGCATTCCGCGTCCCCAGTCCCTGCTCGGAGCAATGGCAGGGTTTGCCGCGGGGAAGACCAGCAAGACCGTACTCGACGCCTACGATGACGCGCTTCGGGATACGATTCGCCGGTTCGAAGAGACCGGATCGCCCGTTATCACCGATGGCGAACAGACAAAGCCCAGCTTTGCTACCTATCCGCTTGCTGGACTCGAGCTCTCGCCCGACGGGGTGACCATTCCGTTCGCCGATGGACATACGCGCCAGCTGCCACGGCTCATCGGGGCGCCCTTTCGCTACGGCGTGCACGCAGCTGAATATGTAACTGCCGCGCGGCGCTATACCAAGCTGCCAGTCAAGCAGGCGGTCATCTCCGCCTCCGCGTTGAGCCTGCTCTACCCATCAACGGAGATTCCCGGCTATCCGCGTGAGGCCTTCCTCGTGGATCTTATCCAGGAGGCCGAAGCGGACATTCGCGGCGCACTCGATGCCGGTGCCGACTCTGTCCAGATCGACTTCACTGAAGCGCGGCTGTCGCTGAAGCTGGATGCTTCCGGTAACTTGCTGCGCAGTTTCGTCGCGCTGAATAACCAGGTGCTGGACCGGTTCACGTCGACGGAGCGCCAGCGCATCGGCGTGCACGTCTGCCCAGGTGGCGACCGCGACTCCACACACAGTGCAGATGTCGATTACTCCGCGTTGCTGCCGGATCTGTTTCATCTGAAGGCCGGCCGCTTCTATCTCCAGATGGCGAGCGAGCGGGACAGGAAATCAACCCTTCGCCTGCTGAGCAAGCTGCTGCGGCCGGAGCTGACCATCTTTGTCGGCGTCATCGACCCCATCAGCACAGTCGTTGAGACTCCGGCGCAGGTACGCGATCGCGTTCTCGAAGCGGCATCGATCTTACCGGCCAAGCAGCTCGGCACCACAGACGACTGCGGCTTTTCACCATTCGCCGACGATATCTCCACCGCGCGCGATGTGGCATTCGCCAAGATCCAGGCGCGTGTGGAAGGCACAGCACTGGCGGCGCGCGAGCTTCAAGTGTGAACGACGCAGGCCACCGGCGCAAGGTCATCTGGAACGTCGGCTGATTCGCTGAAGAGAATGCGCACGCGCACGATTGCCTGCCTCTTCCTTCAGGACAGTCTGTGTTCTCCCACAGCGGTCTCGCGAGCGATACGAAACGTCGACAGCATCACCAATACGACCACGGTCAAAACCACAGCGATGCGAACATAGTTTCCTGTCGCCCATTCTGCCGCCACACGATCGAGGTCTGCCGGCGAACTCGTCAGAGGAGCGCGAAACAAGATGGCGTTCCGAGGATAGTGAAATTGGAACGTGATCAAGTCCGCGAGAATCGCCAGTAGCAGCGCTCCAGCCAACCTCCATCGAACAAAAGGAGTTGGCCGCCAGTTGCACACTAACGCGACCAGGAGCAAAAGTTGCGTGGCTGGCGATATCACTCTGAAAAACACCCCTGGGTTGGTTACGTGATAGAAGCCGCGGGCGTGTTCCAAAGAGATCGGGGCACCCTGCAAATTCGGCGCGAGCACGACAGATTCATAAACGCTTGCTCCAAGTAGCATTGCCGACACAACCAAAGTGATAGCCACGGACACGAGACGTAGATTCATTGCGGGCTCCTTGCATGGCCTTGGACCGCACTACGCTCTTGGCCGTGGATCATAGTACGCCATCAGCAGGACCGTGAGCGCAGTTACTGAGCGCACATTTTCATCGATCTTTCTGTTTTCCAGCGCCGAAACACTCTTCCGTTTCCTGCTATTCGATTTGCCTTCGACGATGCGATGCCACAATATGTCATCGATGACTCGACCGCTTGGCTTGCTCTGTCTGACCACCTTGATCGCTCTTTGTGCGCACGCGCAGGCCACACCTGCGCCGCTGTCGTATGACTGCTATCGCGCCAAAACACCCATTCGCATTGACGGGGAGCTGGACGATCCTGCGTGGAAGAAGGCGAAGTGGACATCGGAGTTCGTGGATATTGAGGGAGCCGCGAAGCCGAAGCCGCGCTTCCGCACGCGGGCAAAGATGCTCTATGACGACAAGTATCTTTACATCGCGGCCGAACTCGAGGAGCCAAACGTCACCGGGACGCTGACAAAACATGACTCGGTGATCTTCAAAGACAACGACTTTGAGGTTTTCATTAAGCCGCTGCCGGAGACGGAGAGCTATTACGAGTTCGAGATGAACGCGCTCAATACCGGCTGGGACCTGTTTCTGCCGAAACCGTACAACGCAGGCGGCAAGGCCGATAATGCGTGGGATATCGCCGGATTGAAAACTGCGGTTGCCATGCAGGGCACGCTGAACAGTTCGGGCGACACCGACCGAGGATGGACGCTGGAGATCGCATACCCGCTGATTGCATTCAACTCGCGACAGCAGGTGCCGCTGCCGAAGACGGGCACGGTGTGGCGCATCAACTTTAGTCGGGTAGAGTGGACGCCGGGCAATCCGAAGGAAGACAACTGGGTATGGTCACCGCAGGGTGTGATCAACATGCATGTGCCGGAGCGGTGGGGGTATCTGCATTTCCGATAGTCACGCCCGCCCGGTCAATGCTGAACCAAAGTTGCCTGGAGCGCGACGGTCTTCCACGCTCCGCCCTGCTTTACGTAGACACGGGTGAAGCGATAGTCCCCGCTATAATCCTTCCCGTTTTCCTGTCCCTTTTGGTTGGAGCGGCCAGTCACCACGGCTGTGTCGCCGTAAATGCGCACGGTCAGATCGGAGATCCTGCGTGATTCGTAGTGAAAGGATCCGGAACGGAACCCACTGACGATCTCTGCCTTGGTTCGCAACTCGCCGCGGAGCGTTATGAAGGTGTAGTCATCCGCCGTCATCTGCTCCAGAGCCTTCGCGTCCCCGGAGGTAATGGCGCGATTGCGATCCTCCTCTAAGCGAAGGATCTGTTGTACCGCGAGTTTGTCCTCAGCGTGGGACACCTGCTTCTGGAAGCCAAAAGCTGCCAAGGTGAGGGCCGCGGCAACGCCAACGATGATCTTTCGCATGGAAGCTCCTCGAAGGGAGGATAGTCCTGCAATTTACGCCTCCTAACGGGGAAATCGATGACAGTGCGCGACGACTTCACTCTGAGGCGTGCCATCGTTCGCAGCAGGCGGGGCGGCCTAGGGCTGGGATGGTGCGCAGCCACGCGACCATCTGCCAGCGCTGGTCGTCCGAGAAGCGGGCCTATGCGGGCATGTCGCGGAAGGGCTGGCCGCGGGTAAGCAGCCAGTAGAGGTCACCGTCCGTGGCAGCGGCGGGAAGCGCTGAATGCACGGGAGGACGGCTGCCGGCGCAACCAACGCGTACCCGAGGTCGCATAAGACATTTGTAATCGAAAGTTGTGATCCGGTCCCTACGGAGTCGCACGTCCCATCTGAGTTTCGCATCGAGTTGCTGCCATGCGTCATCCTTAGTTGCATGGCGATGACAACGAATGCTGGTACCACGCTTGCGAATCCGATCTGGCAGGCGGCGACGACGCGGCAGCGGTGTTTTGCCTATGGCGAGGGGCGGGCGCGGCGGTATCAGAGCGAGGTGTTGCCGATGGCGGCGGTGGAGGATCATTCACCGGAAGCGGTGGCGGCCCTGACTGCGATTACGGCACCAGGCGAGCGGGTGTGGTTGTTTGAGGAGGTCCCGGAGCTCGAAGGACGGCATTGGCGCGAGGTGAGACGCATTCCGGGTTTCCAAATGGTATGTGATGGGCTGCCGCCTGCCACTGCCGAGATGAATGCGCCGCAATCCGTGATCTTGGATTCGGTGATGGACGCGGCGGAGATGAATGCCTTGAAGGAGATTGCGTTCCCGGGCTTTTTCGGGATGCGCACGCCGGAGCTGGGGAGGTATCGCGGGCTCCGAGTGGATGGCGAGCTGGTGGCGATGGCGGGCGAACGGCTGGCGCTGCCAGGGTGTCGCGAGGTGAGTGCGATCTGCACGCATCCGGCGCACCTGGGGCGCGGCTATGCGCAGCAACTGACGCGAGAGGCGACCGCGGCCATTCTGGACGATGGCGACATTGCGTTTCTGCACGTGGCCGGTGGGAATGGGGCGGCGATTCACATTTACGAGCAGCTTGGGTTTGTTCACTGTGCGGATGCGCTATTTGTGCAGATGGAGCGGTTGGGATAGGACTGGCCGTCCGGGAGGGATCGCGCCTACGACGGGAGAACGCCTTAGATTGAGGTAACAAGTGATGGAAACAGACGGGCCGGTGACTGGGATCACCGGCCCTTTTGTTTGCGGAGACTAGTGTTCAAGCCTGTGCAGCGGCTTGATTTGCTGCAACAGCGGATACCTTGAAGCGCTTCATGGTGACGGCGAGCTTGCGCTCGATCTTCTTCACTTCGTTGCGCTCTTCGGGTAGTGCAAAGGTATGTGCCGTACCGCTGCGCGAGGCGCGGCCGGTACGGCCGACGCGGTGCACGAAGTCCTCGGCTTCCTTGGGCAGGTCGTAGTTGACGACGTGCGCGACGTGCGGCACATCGATGCCGCGGGCGGCAACGTCCGTTGCGACGAGGACGCGGTTGGAGCCTTCGGCGAAGCTCTTGAGCGCGGCTACTCGCTGCGCCTGGGTGCGGTCGCCATGGATGCGGGCGGCGTTGTGACCGACGCGGCTGAGCCGCTTGGCCAGCCGGTCCGCGCCATGCTTGGTGCGGGTGAAGACGAGGAAGCTGCCCTCGTGCTTGCCGAGCAGGTGCTCGAGCAGCTCGGGCTTCTTGTCCTTGGATACCTCGAACATCTGCAGCGCGACGTTGTCGGCCGGCTTCAACTCGGTGGAGATGTCGATCCGCACCGGATCCTTGAGGTACTCGCGCGTGACATCGCGCATCTCCGGGTTGAGGGTGGCGGAGTAGCAGAGCGTCTGCCGGTCCGCGCGAAGCTTGGAGACGATGCGCTTGATGGAAGGCTTGAAGCCCATGTCGAGCATGCGGTCGCACTCATCGAGGACGAGCACTTCGACGGCATCGAGCTTGACCAGCTTGCGGTCGAGGAAGTCTTCGAGGCGGCCGGGCGTTGCAACAACGAGACGGACGCCGCGGCGCAGCGCGTCGAGCTGCGGGCCTTCGGCTAGTCCGCCGACGACCAGGGCAACGCGCATGTTGCCCTCGGGCATGAGCTGGCGATAGACCTTTTCGACCTGCATGGCGAGCTCGCGCGTGGGCAGCAGGACGAGTGCGGTGATCTGCTTGCCCTGCACCTTCTGCAGACGTTCAATGATCGGCAGCATGAAACTGAGGGTCTTACCGGTTCCGGTTTGCGCGGTAGCGAGGACGTCCCGGCCCTCGAGCGCGGGAGGAATGGCCAACGCCTGCACAGGCGTGGGCGTAACAAAATTCACCGCCGCGAGGCGCTTCTGCACCAGGGGCGAAAGAGGTAGTTCAGAAAATAATTTCAACTTGGTTTCCTATGCATCAGCCGAATACACGAGTGGTGTGTCCGCGATGCGCGAGATGCGTGGCTTGCCTGTCGATCGCGTGTCGTTCGTGTGAGAACGATCGGGGGCGGCGCGCTTGCTCAATTTGTGCGTAAGGGAAAAACGGCGGGACTTCCCCGTTTTCACAAATACTCTGACTCACGTTCATCGGAGAAGAGCAGCTTTTCTTAACCGAAAAGCTGCGTCTGCATCTCCCACGCGGCCAGGCCTCTTGTGAAAACGGTCCTGAGTCACTGCGACTGACATTCTGCTGCCAGCCTCCGCTCTTGCCGAACGATCCAATGCATCCGGTGAGAACCGGACTCCATCCACGCGACACGTTGTGGAAGGCAACGCTTCAGGTTCGGGGCTGTGGCGCTCATCGGAGCACCGCAGGCCAGCACACTGGCCACATTCGGGATGCTGTGTGCATCACCCTTGCGAAACGTTACGTCAAGTATAGCATTCATTTCGGGATGGCCACGGTTACTGAATCACTCGAAAGCGGTACGGCGCTACTGGCGCCGAGTGCAACAGCACGGCGCGATGCGGAGTTGCTGATGATGCACGTGACGGGATCTTCGCGCGCTGAATTGATGACACATCCGGAGCGCGAACTGACCCAGCGGCAGCAAGAGCACTATCAGGCGGCGATTGTTCGGAGGGCGCGGCATGAGCCGGTGCAGCACATTCTGGGAACACAGGACTTTTATGGCCGCAGCTTTATCGTCAACCGGCTGGTGCTGATTCCGCGACCGGAGACGGAGCACCTGGTGGAGGCTGTGCTGGCGATTCGTCCTGCACCTCGTTACGTTCTCGATATCGGGACGGGATCGGGAATTCTTGCCATTACGCTGGCGCTCGAATTGCCGGATGCTGCGCTGACGGCGACGGATATTTCGCCGGCTGCGTTGGCAGTGGCCCAGCAGAATGCGCGGGTGCTAAATGCGGAGCGTGTTCGCTTCGTGCAGTCGGACTTGTTCGAAGGGCTTCGGGAGGAGCGATTTGACTGCATCGTCTCGAATCCACCGTACGTGGCAACAGACGAGGTCCTGGAGCCGCAGGTGCGCGAGTATGAGCCGGCGACGGCGCTCTACGCGGGTGAGGATGGGTTGGCAATTTATCGCCGCCTAATTCCGGAGGCTTTCGAGCATCTGGAGGCAGGGGGGTATCTGTGGCTCGAGATCGGGCATGGGCAACGCGATGCGCTGCGTGAACTGCTGGCGCAGGGTGGATTGGTGGAAATTGGCTTCGTCGATGACCTGCTGGGGATACCACGCGTGGCGAAGGCCAGAAAGCCACTGGAGTAGAATGAATGTACATCCGCCTGAGCAGATCAAGCACACTTTCAGCAACATCCGCCCAGCCGCCCTACGCAACAAGGCAATTTTCGCGAATACGCGTAGTTCAACGTCTGTCCCTATTAGCGAAGATGCTTCAGGCCGAGGAGGCCGACCCTTGCGTTCCTCACTTGTTTATTCTGCCAACAAAGAGATCCCCAACCGCTTTCAACTGTGCCAGACCGTCAACAAGGCTGCCCGTGTGCTGCACCTGGCCAATAGTCCTACGCAGCTCACCATCAATCGGATATTGCAGGACATCTCTCATCCTGTCTCGGAGCTAAAGGACGTGAGTCCGGAAGTCGCGCTGTAGCGAAAGAAAAAGGGTGAGAGCCGCGTCGCTCTCACCCATTCAATTTCTCACCAACTATCGAGCACCTACCGGCTGCGTTGCCGGCTCGCCTGTCTTTCGTCCGACCACCTTGAATTTCAGGCGGTTGTTGAGCGGGTCGGCGTCTACTTTTACCTGATCGCCGTGGAGGACTTCGCCGTCGAGGATCTTGATAGCGAGCGGGTCCTGTATGAGCCGCTGGATGGCACGCTTCAGGGGCCGTGCGCCATAGGCGCGATCGTAGCCGCTCATCAGCAACTGGTGGCGCGCGCCGTCGGTCAGGTCGAGCGTGATCTTGCGATCGGCCAGCATCTTCTTCAGGTCGGCCAGCCGCAGATCGATGATGTGGCTGAGTTGCTCTTCGCCCAGCGGACGGAAGATCACGATGTCATCCACCCGGTTGAGAAACTCCGGCCGGAAGCTTTGCTTGAGCACTTCCATCACCTGCTCCCGCGCCTGGTCGAATGCCGCCTCGTCGGTTAGCGCTTCGGCGTTCAGTATCTGAGCGCCCAAGTTCGAGGTCATGATGAGCACGGTGTTCTTGAAGTCCACTGTGCGGCCTTTGGAGTCGGTGAGACGACCGTCGTCAAGCACCTGCAAGAGGATGTTGAAGACATCCGGATGCGCCTTCTCAATCTCGTCGAAGAGCACGACCGCGTAAGGCCGACGGCGGATCGCTTCCGTGAGTTGACCACCCTCATCGAAGCCGATGTAGCCGGGAGGCGCGCCGATGAGGCGAGCAACGGCGTGTCTCTCCATGTACTCGCTCATGTCGATGCGCACCATGGCCTGATCGTCGTCGAAGAGGAACTCGGCGAGTGCACGCGCGGTTTCTGTCTTGCCGACACCGGTGGGCCCGAGGAAGATGAAGCTGCCGATGGGGCGCTTGGGATCGCTCAAGCCCGCGCGTGAGCGACGAATCGCGTTGGCCACGGTCGAGAGTGCATCGTCCTGACCGATGACGCGCTCCTTCAAGCGCTCTTCCATATGGACGAGCTTCGACACTTCGCCTTCGAGCATCTTCGAGACCGGGATGCCGGTCCACTTGCTGACGATAGCGGCGATGTCTTCCTCGTCCACCTCTTCCTTGAGCATGCGCTTGCGAGCGCCGGATTTAGCCGCGGTGGTTTCCGCGTCCTGCTCGGCGTTGAGGCGGCGCAACTCGGCTTCCGCCTTGGGCAGCTCGCCGTACTGAATCGCGGCGGAGCGCTCGAGGTTTCCCTTGCGGGTCTGCTCTTCCATCTCGAAGCGCAATTTTTCGATGCGCTCCTTCAGCTCGCTGACGCGGGTGATGGCCTCGCGTTCTTTCTGCCAGCGGGCACGCAGCCCGGTGGTGCGCTCCTTGATCGCGGCGAGTTCACGCTCAACTACCTCGAGGCGCTCCTTCGAGTTGGGATCGCTCTCGCGTTTGAGGGCTGCCTTCTCGATCTCCAGCGAGGTGGCTTCGCGGTCGAGGGCGTCGATCTCCTCGGGGACGGAGCCGATCTGGATGGCGAGCGAGGCGGCGGCTTCGTCGACCAGGTCGATGGCCTTGTCGGGCAGGAAGCGGTCAGAAATGTAACGGTGGCTGAGCGTTGCGGCGGCGACGATGGCCGAGTCCTTGATTCGGACCTTGTGGTGCGCCTCGTAGCGCTCCTTGAGTCCGCGCAGGATCGCGATAGTGTCTTCGACATTGGGCTCGCCGACGTAGACGATCTGGAAGCGGCGCTCGAGGGCCGCGTCCTTCTCGATGTACTTGCGGTACTCATTCAGCGTGGTTGCGCCGATGGCCCGCAGCTCGCCGCGTGCGAGCGCCGGCTTGAGCATGTTGCTGGCATCGATGGCGCCTTCGGCCGCGCCGGCACCAACGAGGGTATGGAGCTCGTCGATGAAGAGGATGATCTCGCCGTTCGAGTCTTCGATCTCCTTGAGGACGGACTTGAGGCGGTCTTCGAACTCGCCGCGATATTTTGCGCCGGCGAGCATGGAGCCGAGGTCGAGGGAGATGACGCGCTTGTCGCGCAGAACTTCGGGCACATCTCCGGAGACGATGCGGCGGGCCAGGCCTTCGACGATGGCGGTCTTGCCGACCCCGGGCTCGCCGATGAGCACGGGATTGTTCTTCGTCCGGCGGCTCAGCACCTGAATAACGCGGCGGATCTCTTCATCGCGGCCGATGACGGGATCGAGTTTGCCGCGGCGCGCGAGATCGGTGAGGTCCTTGGCGAACTTTTCGAGCGCCTGGAACTTCGATTCGGGATTCTGGTCAGTGACGCGCTGGTTGCCACGGACGCTGGTGAGCGCCTGCAGGACGGAGGCGTGCGTGGCGCCGAGGGAGGCAAGCAGCTGGCGTGCGGGATCGTTCTTCTGCTCGGTGAGGGCGAGCAGAAGGTGCTCCGTCGAGACGTATTCGTCCTTGAAGTCGGCCGCTTCCTTGAAGGCGCGATCGAGGACCTTCTGCATCGCGTTCGAAAGTCCGGGCTGCGAACTGGAGCCACCGACCTTGGGCAGCTTGCTCAATGCATCGTTGGCACGCGAGAGAAGCTGCTCGGTAGGCACGCCGACTTTCTGCAGAACAGGGACGATGATGCCGTCCTTGTCTTCGAGCAGGGCCGCGAGCATGTGCATGGGCGTGAGCTCGGGATTGCCGTGCTCGAGCGCGAGATTGGTCGCCGCCTGCACTGCCTCCTGCGACTTGACTGTGAATTTGTCCCAACGAATTGCCATAGTGTCACCAACCTCTTTGCAGAGTAGTCCGGACAGCGATCATGGTTTTATTTTGAACCTGTACGGGCGGATACAAAGCGGCGGAAGCGATCCTGATTTCGGATGCTCCCGCCGGCACAACCGACGACCTTCAGCGGATTAGCTTTAGGCAGTCTTCTTTTCGCCTTCGACCTGCTTCTGACCTGAGCCGACGGAACCGACGCCGATTTTGATCTGGCGGGGCTTGGCTTCGGCCTTTTTGGCCAGCTCGAGCTGGAGTACGCCCGCATCATAAGTCGCCTTGACGTTCTCGGCATCGACGGTGCCGGGCAGCGTGAAGGTGCGGGCGAAGGTGCCGTAGCGGTGCTCGACGCGATGGAAGTTTTCCTGCTTCTCCTCGCTAGAGAACTTGCGCTCACCACGCACTGTGAGGGCGCGGCCTTCGATCTGGACGTCGAGGTCGTCCTGCTTGACGCCGGGGACTTCGAGTTTGAGGACCAGCTTGTGCTCGTCCTCATAGATATCGACCGGGGGGGCGAAGCTGGCGGCGCTCAGAGCCTCGCTCTCATTCTGTCCGCGACCGTAGTCCTGGAAGAGGGAGTTTAAACGGTTCTGCAGCGAGACCACTTCGCGAAGGGGGTCCCAACGAACGATTGCCATAGTAAATCTCCTTAGAGTTGAAGTGTGGGCCGGCAGCGGGAGGCTCTACCGGGCCTGCAGTCAAGTAGATGCCTGCCGTATGTGTATAGTTTCATATTTTATGAGTGTAATCCACTCATATTTTACATCGGTCCTAAATTGTTGATCTGCGGGGGCTTTCCTGTCATCTCACTACGTCGGGGGAGGGGTTTCTATGAAGATTGTGCTGTATGGCGCCACCGGAAGGGCCGGCTCCCGCATTCTGACGGAGCTGCTGGGGCGAGGGCACGAGGTGGTTGCGGTGGTGCAAAATATCGATAAGGATCCGGACAGGTTGGCGCCGAATGACGGCTTGACCGTGGTGGAGGGGGACCTTTCCAGCGTGGATGGGATCACGGAACGGATCGGCGGAGCGCAGGCGGTAGTGAGCGCGTATGGGCCGCCTCCGGATAAGACCGAGGAGCTGATCGGCGTCACGAAGCGGCTGATTGGCGCGGTACAGCAGGTGAGCCAGCAGGCGAGCTCGCCGGAGCACGCGCCGCGCCTGATCGTGGTGGGTGGCGCGGCCAGCCTGGAGGTGGCGCCGGGGGTGACGCTTGAGAGCACGAAGGACTTCCCTGCCCAGTGGAGGCCGATTGCGCAGGCGCATGAGAAGGCGCTGGGACTCCTCCAGAAGTCATCGATTGACTGGACGTACCTTAGCCCGTCGGCATTCTTCGAACCCGGGCCGCGCACGGGGACGTTTCGGCTAGGACAGGATGCGCTGCTGACGGCGGGCGATGGGAAGAGCTGGATCTCGATGGAGGACTATGCGATTGCCCTGGTGGATGAACTGGAGCAGCCGCAGCGGCGTCGGCAGCGCTTTACGGTGGGGTATTAGCCATACGGGCGGGCGCGCCTTTGGCGCATTCTGCGGGGTTCGCTTCCTTCGGTCGCTCACTTCCGCAATTTGCGGGCTGGCAGGCAGAGTCTCCAACTCAAACGCGAAATCTGAACATTCGTTTGTAGTTACATCCAGAACAACAGATCCCCTTCGACAAGCTTTGTGCGGCTCTCTATTTCGCTTCACTCGGGATGATGATTTGAGGTGATAGAGCGCAGCATCGGTGGATGACTTGTCGTAGTATGCGGCTGGGACGGAAACGGAAAGCATGAAGGTACTGGTGATTGGGGCGGGGGGGCGGGAGCATGCCATTGCGTGGGCGCTCGCGAAGTCGCCGCGGGTGAGCGAGGTGGTGTGCGCGCCGGGCAATGCGGGAATGGCGAAGGTGGGCCGGTGCGTTCCTGTCGATGTCGCCGACCTGCGCGCGATGGTCGAGCTGGTAGCGAAGGAGCAGCCGGGGATGGTGGTTATCGGGCCGGAGCTGCCGCTGTCGCTCGGGTTGACCGATGAGCTGCTGCCTCGCGGGGTTCGAGTCTTTGGGCCGACCAAGGCCGCGGCGGCGCTCGAAACGAGCAAGAGCTTTGCCAAGCGCTTTCTGCAGCGGTACAAGCTGCCGACTGCGGCGTACGCAGTGATCAGCGAGGAGAGCGAGGCGGAGGAGGCGCTGTCGCACTTCCACTTCCCTGTCGTGGTGAAAGCGGATGGACTGGCGGCGGGCAAGGGTGTGGTGATTGCGAAGACGGAGGAGGAAGCGCACGCGGCAATTGCGGGACTCTTCTCCGGGCAACTGCTTGGGACGCCGGAACACTCGGTGCTGATCGAGGAGTTTTTGAATGGCGAGGAGCTGTCGTTCCTGGTGATCTCTGATGGGACGCATGCGGCGCCGCTGGCTGCCGCGCAGGACCACAAGCGCATCGGCGAAGGCGACACGGGACCGAATACTGGAGGGATGGGTGTCTACTCGACGGATGCGATGCTGTCGCCGGAGCTGCGCGAGTGGATCATGCACCACATTGTGCAGCCCACGCTGGATGGCATGAGGGCGGAAGACGCTCCGTTTGTGGGCGTGCTGTACTGCGGGCTGATGATGACGGCGCGAGGGCCGATGGTGCTGGAGTTCAATGCGCGCTTTGGCGATCCGGAGACGCAGGCGATCCTGATGCGGCTGGATTCCGACCTGATGGAAGCGATGGAGGCGGCGGTGGAAGGACGTCTCTCCGATACGGAGTTGCGCTGGAAGCCGGGAGCGTCGGCGTGTGTGATTGCGAGCTCCGCGGGCTATCCGGGGCACTATCGGAAAGGGCTGCCGATAACTGGCCTCGAGCGGGCAGCGCTGATTCATGACGTGGAGGTGTTTCACTCCGGGACCGCAGAGAAGGGCGGCCAGATCGTCACTGCAGGCGGACGCGTTCTGGGCGCCACCGCGATCGCGACGGATCTGGAATGGGCGTTAGCGAAGGCTTACGAGGCGCTGGGGATGATCCACTTCGATGGGATCTATTTCCGACACGACATTGGGCATCGGGCGCTGAAGGAGGCGAAGTAGAGCCCTCAATTGGAAGAACGCTCGTTATCGCTTATCCGTGATTACTGATCTTTGACCACGCAGTATTGTTTGCCGATATAGCCCGATGCGGGCGGGCGATCGAGGTATGCGAGTTTGCCGTTGAAGTCGCGGGCGGCGGTGTTCGTGAAGCGGACGTCGACGACCTTTGCCGGCGCGAGGGCGCGGCGGACGATGGCTTCAGGGAGCAGATGCATTTGCATATCACCGCTGTCGCGCTTGAGAGCGACCCTGATCCGGGAGCGGAGATGGAGTACGTGGCGAACGCGTACCATCCGCGAGGAAAGGTCGGGGGCGGCGAAAGAGTCCTGTACTCCGAAGACGAGCACTCCGCCGGGCGCAAGCACTCTTACGAATTCGCGGAGGTAGTTTTTCGCGAGAGCGCGAGGCACGTGCTGGAGGACGATGTTGCTGTAGAGGAAGGCAAAGCTTCCGTCATCAAAAGGCAGTTCCGAGGAGGAACTGGCGACGTAGCAGCAATGCGGGTATTGGTTGAGCGACTCGGCCTGCTGAATCATCTGCTCGGAGATGTCCACGCCGACGCATGAGGCGAAGCGCTTTGCCAATGCCTGAGTAAGACGGCCGACACCGCAGCCGAAGTCCAACGCCGCACCGCCGAAATCGGGGGGATATCCGATCGAGGCGAGATGGCTCATGACCGTTTCGATTTCCGCGTCGCCGGTGGCCATGAACTCGGCGACATTCCATTTGCCGCCAGTTTTGCTGTCATCGGTGAGAATGGCGCTGAGGGCGTCGCGGCCAGCGAGGCCTTCCCAGGCGTTCTTCAGCTTGTCGAGACTGGTCATGGTCGCCTGCGTTTTTTCTGCGGACAGCAAAACGCCAGGCGCGGGCCCGGCGTTTGAATGGTGTTCTGGATGGGTCGGGAGCGGCGTGTGTCTAGCTCGGCTGGATCGGCTCGTTCTTCGGCGTTGTCGGAGCAGCGTCCTGCTTGGTGGCGGGCTCGGACTGACCAATGCCCTTGATGCCGTCCTTGAAGCCCTTGAGGCCTTCGCCGAGGCCTTTGCCGAGCTCCGGCAGCTTGCGCGGTCCGAAGACCAGCAGAGCAACGACCAGAACCAGGATGAGATGTGTTGGTGTGAGTAGCTCGCCCATAGTGGCATTGTCCTTCCGCAGGGTCTTCTCCGCCGCATCATTGTCGCACATCTGGTGACGGCGTCCTGCTTCCTCTATGGTACGCCAGTGAGGCGGAGATGGATGCCTCGAGGGCCGAGATTTGACAAGTTGCTGACGAGTCGCTGAAAGGGTGGATCAGTGCGGCTTGTCGGCGGCCAAACGTTTTTCCACGAGCCGGTAGAAGGTACTGAGATTCTCTGCCGCGCCCAAAGTGAGGCGCCGATAGACCTTGATGGTGGGCCAGAGACGGGAGCCCGCGACGTCGAGCGTGGGAATGACGGAGCCGGCGTCGCCCGATTGTTCGCGGCTGCCGGGATACGGAGCGAGCAACCAGACACCATTCCAGCGACGGCGCAGCAGCTCTCCGAAGTAGCTGCCCCAGAGGCGGGACTGGAAGTCGAGATCGACCGCGGCCTGCCCGTCGAGGACGCGTTCGAGCGCGTCGACAGATGCGGGAGTGTAGTCGAGGAGCACGCGATGCTGCTGCCGCGCAATGAGCACGGCTTCATCGGCGTAAGCGCGAATCATCTCGTCGATGGAAGCGAAGTTGAGCGCGTCGAGTCTGGCTTTGCTGTCGAACATTGCAGATGCTCTTAAGGGTAACGGCTGTGAAGGGTAGCGTGGGCGGGCGCGGCCGTCTGACTCGCTCGGCGGCGATCAAGGCATGTATTCTGATGTGTCAGAAGCAGGAATCGTCAGAAGTGATTGTCGCGCGGGCCGGCCCGTGGGCTACGTAACCAACGCTGGCTCGGTCTTCGCTCAGGTCATTTGGGCTGACGTCATTTTGGGAGGCAGTCCGTTTTGTCCAAGTCTTTTCGTATGTGCAGGGGCATGGTTCTCCTGCTAGGCGGCACGATGCTGGCCGCCGCGTCATTTGCGCAGAGCACCACACAGAATACGACCCCAACACAGAGCACACCCGCAGCGCAGAACACAACTCCGACCAGCCGTTCACAAAGGCTGCCTCCGCCGCCGACGATCGACGTCAATGTGAACCAGAACGAGACGCTCTCGGCGGTGCGCTACGACAACAAATACGAAATCTATGGCGGTGCGGGCTTCTCTCACTTCAAGTCAGGGCCAGCCCTGGCGGAGGGCGCAAACCTGGGCGGCTTCGATGTGCAGGGCACGTGGTGGTTGACCAAGCGGCTTGGCGCGACGGGCAACCTGCGCGGCTACTACGGGACACAGGGCGTGGACCCGAATCCGTATGGAGTGGGAGGGCCATTCGTCTTCGAGCACATGTTTCTAGGGGGCGCGACGTACCGGCTGCTGGCAGGCGAGCATGCGGCGCTGAACGCGCATGGCATGGTAGGTGGCGCGTATGGCGTCTTCAGCAGCGGGCTGGGGAACGACCCGAATAATCCGAGCTATGCCGTGCAGCCGCGTGATGTGGGCATGTACAACAACGGGCTGGCACTGGCAACGACGATCGGCGGATCGCTGGATCTGAACCGCTCACCGCGGTTGGCGCTGCGCATCTCGCCGGATTGGATCCTGACGCGCTATGGCGGCTATGGGACGCCATCGGGTATTCCTTCGCCATCCATAACGCGCAGTCAGAATGAGTTTGGGATTTCTGTGGGGATTCTCTATCGATTCAAGATGGGGAAGGGACCGCGGTTCAAATAGGCTGGTCAGGCGAACGACAAAGGGCGGCCTTGGCCGCCCTTTGCCATTCGCAACTGTAATTGAATCCTGATTTACGGAACCTTCATGCTGATTGTCTTCTTGATGACGCCACCGTCGAAGGTACCAGCGAAGAGGGAGACAGTATGCGTACCGGCCGCGAGGGTCAGGCTGACGTCGGAAAAGCCCTGGTTCGCAAAGACGTGGTACGTCTCGCTCTCCTTCACGCCATCCACCCAGACTTCCATTTTGCGCAATGGATAGAAAGACGTCGCGCTGAAGGAAAATTTCACCGGACTTGCAGAACTCGCGCCAGGTGAGCAGACGTGGATGCCGATGGCCGGCGCCGCACACGAGCCGACTGGTTTGGATCCAGTGTTGAGCATGAGATCGGCACTGTTAGGATGTGTGTTCGCGTAGCCGGTTGCAAAAAGCGCGACGTCAGGCTTGCCGTCGTGGTTATAGTCACCCCCGAGAACGTCATCGAACGGTTGCCAGTCCCGCTGTTCGTTAAATGTATCGGCAGCGGCAAATGCGCCGAGCAGCCAAGTATGCGACGCCGTCTGATACAGGACACGAACGCCGGCCTGGTTGCTGGTGGGATCCGTGGAGAGCGCGGAGAATGCAATGTCCTTATAGCCATTTCCATCGAAGTCAGCGAGGATCGGTGGAAACTGGAACCATAAGCTGTGTGAGAGTGTGGTCGCGGAGATCACAGCCTCGGTGAATGTACGGCCAGCGTTGCTCCGGAAGTAACGCAACGATCCATCGACGTCGGTAGCGACGAGATTGCTGCGACCATCGTCGTTCATATCCGCTGCCGCGAAGACCGGCTCGTCGCCGCGATTCAGGAAGACAGTCTTTGGCGTGAAGGCTGCATTGCCGCCGCCATAGAGGACGATCAGACTCGAACCGGACGGCCCACTGCTTCCACCCGTGTTGCTGGTCAAGACGCGTATCGCGACGTCAGCATGACCGTCGCCGTCAAAGTCGCCCAGCAGAAGGTCGAATGGCGAGGTGTAATCGAAATTTTGCTGGATGCCCCCAAGGGACAGACCGGACGCGATTGCGAAGGAGTATGCCGAACCTTTGTCGGTGAATCCATTCCCGTTATTCAACCAGACGTGCAGGCTCACCTTGGAAGTGCTCGCGTTGTAATACAGCAGCAGCAGATCAGCGCGGCCGTCTCCGTTGATATCTGTCGCCCGACCAAGAACAGCGGCGCCGGCAGTAAGCCCGGGCAGGGCCGGAGCGTTCTTCACGGTGAACTGCCCACTCCCGTTGCCATAGGCAACGTAAAAGGGCTGCGTCAGAGTGCCGCCGGTTCCTGAAAATGAGTGATAGTTCGGACCCTGCGTGTACAGCAGGTAGTCGGCTTTGCCGTCATTGTTGAAGTCACCAGAGGCAACGGCTCCGCCGCTACTGTCGATGACGTGGTAGTTGCCCGCCCCGGTGGAGAGCATCTCCACGGTTGGAAATTCACCATTGGTGACATCGGGGATGCCGTCGTTGTTGAAGTCCTGCTGCAAGGCCGGCATGCCGCTGAGGTTGAGGCCGAACGAGTCGTTGAAGGGGATGTATTTGGGAGCGTAAGTGGTTTGAGCGGAGGCGAGCGATGTGAAAGCAGCCGCGGCAACTATGAGGGTGCACGCGGCGAGGACCCGGGGCCTGGACATTGAGGGGCACTCTCCTGTGTGTGCCGTTAGATTGGAAACGGCACGTGCGGAGTTGCCCGTTCACGCGTCGGGCTTTGCCTCGCGGCAATAAATTGGCTAAAGATGAGATAACGTCGGTCACTTGCAGACGCTATCTCAGATTGCTTGTCTAGACCAGTTCGAGGCCGGCAAAGAAGTAGCCGATCTCGAATGCAGCGGTATCTTCGGCGTCGGAGCCGTGAATCGCGTTCTCTTCGATGGATCCAGCAAACTTTTTGCGAATGGTTCCCTCTTCGGCGTTGGCGGGATTGGTAGCACCCATCAGCTTGCGGAGATCGGCGATGGCGTTTTCCTTTTCAAGCGCGAGCGCGATGATGGTGCCCGACGACATGAACGTAGTGAGCGAGTCGAAGAAGGGGCGATGCGCGTGGACGTAGTAGAAGCCCTCGGCCTGCGACTTGGAGAGGAAGAGCTTCTTGATGGCGACGATGCGAAAGCCGGCCTTGTCGATTTCGGCGAGGATGGCTCCGGCGTGGCCTTTGCGCATGGCGTCTGGCTTGATGATGCTGAAGGTGCGTTGCGAGGACACTACTGTCTCCTGGAAATTTTCTGTTTGGGACTGCTTCAGTGTAGCGTGCGGACCGCTCCTGATGCGGCCCGCGCGATGATGAGCGCTATGCTTTGCCGATGACCTTCGCCAGCGTCTCGCCGATCTCAGCCGGCGATTGGACGACGTGGATGCCGGCGTCTTTGAGCGCCTTCATCTTGTCGGCTGCGGTTCCCTGACCGCCGGAGATGATGGCTCCGGCGTGGCCCATGCGGCGGCCGGGAGGTGCGGTCTGGCCGGCGATGAAGCCGACGACCGGCTTCTTCACACTGGCCTTAACGTAGGCTGCGGCGGCTTCTTCGGCGGTGCCGCCGATCTCGCCGATGAGGATGATGGATTCGGTCTCGGGATCTTCGTTGAGCAGCTTGAGCGCGTCGACGTGCGTGGTGCCAATAATGGGGTCGCCGCCGATGCCGATGGCGGTGGACTGGCCGATGCCGCGCTGCGTGAGCTGATAGACAGCTTCGTAGGTAAGGGTGCCGGAACGCGAGACGATGCCGACAGAGCCTTCCTTATGAATGCGGCCGGGCATGATGCCGATCTTGGCTTTGCCGGGGGAGATAACGCCGGGGCAGTTGGGGCCTACAAGCGTGGATCTCGAATACTTCAGCTTCTCCCAGACCTTCACCATGTCGTTGACCGGGATGCCTTCGGTGATGCAGATGATGAGCGGCAGGCCGGCGTCCTCGGCTTCGAGGATGGCGTCTGCGGCAAATGGCGGAGGGACGAAGATGACAGTGGCGTTAGCGCCGGTTTCTGAGACTGCTTTCTCGACGGTGTCGAAGACGGGCCAGCCTTCGTGAGTTGTGCCACCTTTGCCGGGTGTGACCCCACCAACAACTTTGGTGCCGTATTCGGCGCAGCCTTTGGCGTGGAAGGTGCCTTCTTTGCCGGTGATGCCCTGGACGATGAGGCGCGTGTTTTTGTCAACCAGAACGGCCATTAGCGAGTCACTCCCTTCGCCGCTTCCACGGCCTTCTGTGCTGCGTCCTGCATGGTCTCTCCCACGATGAACTTCAGGCCGGAGTCCTTCAGGATTTTGCGGCCTTCTTCTACGTTGGTGCCTTCGAGGCGGAGGACCACCGGGACCTTGACATTGAGATTTTTCGCTGCCGCTACTACGCCTTGCGCCAAGGTGTCGACGCGCAGGATACCGCCGAAGATGTTGATGAAGACGGCCTGCACGTTCTTGTCCGAGAGCAGGATCTGGAAGGCATTTTCGATCTGCTGCTGGTTTGCGCCGCCGCCCACATCGAGGAAGTTTGCGGGCGAGCCGCCTGCGTACTGGATGATGTCCATGGTGGCCATGGCGAGGCCGGCGCCGTTCACCATGCAAGCGATGTTGCCGTCGAGCTTGATGTAGTTGAGCGAGTACTTGGATGCCTCGACCTCAAGGGGGTCTTCTTCGGCGACGTCGCGCAGCTCCTTGAGCTCCTTGTGGCGGAACATCGCGTTGTCATCGAAGTTGATCTTGCAGTCGAGGGCGAAGAGCTTGTCGTCCTTTGTAGTGATGAAGGGGTTGATCTCGAGCAGCGAGGCGTCGGTTTCGAGATAGACCTTGTAGAGGCCGATCATGAACTTCACGGCTTCGTTGATCTGCGTGGGTTTGAGGCCGAGCTTGAATGCGAGATTGCGCGCCTGGTAGGGCTGAAAGCCGACGGCCGGGTCGATGTATTCCTTGTAGATGGCATCTGGATCTTTCGCGGCGACTTCTTCGATCTCCATGCCGCCAGCCTGCGAGGCCATGAAGACGAGCTGGGCCTTCGCCCGATCGAGCACGATGCCGAGAAAAAGTTCGCGATCGATCTGCGCAGTCTCCTCGATGAGCAGACGCTGTACCTTCTGCCCCAGCGGACCGGTCTGGTGCGTGATGAGCTGCATGCCGAGGATGCTCTTGGCGTAGTCCTCGGCTTCGGCAAAGTTTTTTGCGACCTTGACACCGCCGCCTTTGCCGCGGCCACCGGCGTGAATCTGCGCCTTTACGACGACGCCTTTGGCGCCGTTGATGAAGAGGCGGCGCGCGACTTCGAGTGCTTCATCGAGGGTGTTCGCCACCTCGCCGCGCGGCACGGCAACGCCGTACTTCGCAAGGATGTCCTTTGCCTGGTATTCGTGGATTTTCATAGGTGTATGTGCAGACGCAACTTCTCATAGTAGCAAGCGGCAGCGCGACGGGTCACGCGCGGCACCGGTTAGCATGGACTGCAATGTCTGCCCTGCAAGACCTGCGTCCGCTGCTGAAGGAGATGGTGGAACGAGGCCGCACGCTGCGGCTCGAGGATGCCCACGCGGCGGTGGGCGCAATGCTCGATGGCAATGTGGCCGACGTGGAGATTGCAGCGCTGCTGACTGCGCTGGCGCAGCGCGGCGAAACAGTGGATGAACTGACCGGCGTGGTGCAGGCCCTACGCGAGCGGCTGATGCCGCTGCCCGTAACCGAAGCTGAGCGTGCGGAGCTGGTGGATACGTGCGGCACGGGCGGCGACGGATGCGGAACATTCAACATCTCGACGGCGGCTGCGCTGGTGGCCGCGGCGGCAGGCGCGAAGGTGGCGAAGCACGGCAATCGCGCGCTGACTTCGCGCTGCGGGTCGGCGGATGTGCTGGAGGCGCTTCGTGTACCGGTGGACCTGACGCCAGAGCAGGCTGTGGCTTGCCTGCGTGCCAATGGCTTCGTGTTTCTCTTCGCGCCGACGTCGCACCCGACCATGCGCCGGGTGCAGCCAGTGCGGCGCGCTCTGGGCTTTCGCAACACCTTTCACCTAGCGGGGCCACTGAGCAATCCGGCGGGGGCACAGGCGCAGCTGATGGGCGTGTTTGCAGGAGAAAAGGTTGAGCTGGTGGCGAAGACGATGGCGCGCCTGGGCGTACGGCACGGCCTGGTGGTGCACGGCGCGGATGGCCTGGACGAACTGACACTGACAGGGCCGACGACGGTGGCGGAAGTGCACGGCGGAGCCACGCGGATGTATGAGGTGACGCCGGGGGAATTGGGCCTGGAACGGGCGACGGCCGAGGCGCTGCTGGGTGCGGAGTCGGCAGCGGGCAATGCGGAGATACTGGAGGCGATTCTTCGCGGCACGGACGCGAGCCCCCATGCTCGTGCGCGCAGAGATGTGGTTGCGCTGAACGCCGCGGCCTGCCTGGTGGTGGCGGGCGTTGCGGGGGATTTGAAGGATGGGGTACTGCGCGGGCTCTCGGCACTTCGCAGTGGTGCGGCGGCGGGGCTGCTTGAAAGACTACGGGCCTTCCGGTGAGAAAACGCGACCGGGGAAGCCCGGCCGCATCCAACAGCGAAGCCGTAAGAAACAAGGCTTTCACGAACCATCCGGCCCGAATAGGATTGCCGAGCGATGCCTGAGTACAAATACCGCGATTTGAAACCGACGCCGGAGGCCGAAGAGGTCTACCGGCGGTGGCTGCGATTTCTGAACGATGAATTCACGAAGCACAAAGAGCCGAAGCTGCGCAATGAGCTGGTCCGCGACACGCTGCATCAGTTGCTGTTTGCGCGACCGCATGGCGGCAAGCTGAATTTTCAGCTAACGACGGAACTGCCCTTCAACTGCGTGGAGCTTTCGCTCGACCCGGCAAACATCACACTGGAGCCGGAGTATTACGGCGACATCGATGAGCAGAAGTATGCCGAACGCAAACCGCTTATTTATCTGTGGCAGATGTTTGATCGCTCGCCGCTGGCGCTGAACCACTGGCTCGGCTTCCGCTTGCGTTGTGTGCTGGGCTCACACATCTTCAAATCGCTAGGCAAGAACGTGAAGATGTTTCACGGAATAGAGTTCTCTTTCGGTTACAACCTCACGATCGAGGACAATTGCACCATCCACAAGTACGTAATGCTGGATGACCGGGGCGAGATCATCGTGCGCAACGGTACGTCCATCAGCGATTACGCTTCCGTCTACTCGCATGCGCACCACCCGATCAACTCGCAGGACATCGACAACCGTCGGGTGGAGGTTGGACCTCGGGCGCGGATTACATATCACGCGTCGGTGATGGCGGGGGTGAACGTGGGCGAGGATGCGATCCTGGGCGCGATGGCTGTCGCGACGCGCGACATCGGACCGGGCTCGATCAGCGGCGGCGTGCCCGCGAAAGAGATCAAGAAGAAGAGTGATGTGCGCGGCGAAGGATGGGAGAGCGACGGAGGCAAGTGACGCAGCGTTCGCATGCTACCATCGGCTGGTTGTCTCATCTCCACAGCAGACCCTGACCATGCGGAGGATACCGCGGACGAGGGGCATTTAGTCTATATGGGTCTACATGGATCCCAGGTTCGCAGTAAAAATCTTTGAGTTCATCGTGCTGCTCTTTGCGCTCTCGTGCCACGAGGCGGCGCATGGGTGGACGGCGTCGCGGCTGGGCGATCAGACGGCGCGCATGCTTGGGCGTGTCACGCTGAATCCGGCGAAGCACATCGATCCATTTGGCACGATCCTGCTGCCCCTTATCACGCTGTTCACGCCGCTGTTCGGCGGTGGTGGTCTTTTGTTTGGCTGGGCGAAGCCGACGCCGGTGACGGGCCGCAACTTCAAAAACTACAAACGTGATGACATGCTGGTGACGCTGGCCGGCCCGGCGAGCAACATGCTGCTTGCGATCGGATCGTTCTTCGTGCTTCTGCTGATGGAGCGCTTCGCGCCGCAGGGGCGCGAATGCCTGCAGGGTTTGCTGACCGGAGCGATCAATCCGGACCTGATGACGACGGCGCCGGTGGTGTTTCCGCTGACGCTGATCTTCTACTTCGGGATCACGCTGAACCTGGTGCTTGCGGTCTTCAACCTGATGCCGTTTCCGCCGCTCGATGGCAGCCATCTGTTTCGTCACATGATCTCGGGGCGGTTTGCGGCGATGTACGACAATCTCGGCTGGATCGGCTTCATTCTGGCATTCATTGTTGGCGGCTGGGTGACGATGAAGATCGTCTCGCCGATCCTGACGATCTTCCTGACGCTGCTGCTGCACGGCTGAATCGACGCGGGCAATGCCCGGTACAATCGGCAAAGCACCCAATGGCCTTGACGACTGACTCCGCAATCTCCTCCGACCCACTTCGATCTACCACGGCGCGGCGCGTGCTAAGCGGCATGCGACCCACCGGCAAGCTGCACCTGGGCAACTACGTGGGCGCACTGAAGAACTGGGTGGCCCTGCAGAAGCAGTACGAGTGCTACTTCTTCATTGCGGACTACCATGCGCTCACTACCGACTATGCCGATCCGCGTAATGTGGCGCAAAATACGCTGGAGGTGGCGCTGGACTGGCTGGGCGCAGGGCTTGACCCGGAGATCTGCACGCTGTTTGTGCAGAGCCATGTGCCGCAGCATGCGGAGCTGCATCTGCTGCTTAGCATGATTACGCCGCTGAGCTGGCTGGAGCGCGTTCCTACGTATAAGGAGCAGCAGGAGAACCTGAGCGGAAAAGACCTGAGCACCTATGGGTTTCTGGGATATCCGCTGCTGCAGTCGGCTGACATTCTGATGTACCAGGCGGATTTCGTGCCGGTGGGCCAGGACCAGGTGGCGCATGTGGAGCTGACGCGGGAGGTGGCGCGGCGCTTCAACCAATTCTGTCCGCCTCCAGGTTATGTTCCGCCGACGCATGCGCATTTGAAGGAGACTCTGGTGGCAGAGGGCGCCCAGCGCGAGATTCCGCCCGGCATACAGCCAATTTTGCCGGAGCCGCAGGTGCTGCTAACGCCTTCGCCGAAGTTGCCGGGCACGGATGGGCGGAAGATGTCGAAGAGCTATAACAACACCATCCTGCTGACCGATCCGGAGCCAGTGATCCGGCAGAAGCTCAAGCCGATGGTGACTGATCCGGCGCGGGTACGGCGCACTGACCCGGGCGATCCGGACAAGTGCCCGGTGGGCGACCTGCATAAGGTGTTCTCAAGCCCGGAGACATTGACGAAAGTGTACGAGGGATGCCGCGGCGCAGGCATTGGATGCATCGAGTGTAAGGGGTGGGCTGCGGATTCGATTGTGCGCGAGCTCGCACCGATTCAGGAGCGGCGCGCGCGATACAACGAGAAGAGCGCGCAGGAGGTCCTCCGCAATGGGGCGGTGCGAGCGCGAAAGCGGGCTTCAAAGACGATGGCTGAGGTGAATGAGGCGATGCATCTGTTGCCGGAGGCCGTGCGATGACGGACGAACGCGGGCCGGAACAGAACGAGCAGCCGCAGCCCACGGTTACAAAAACGGACACGGCAAAGCCTGCCCGTAAGAGGGATGAAGTGGAGAGCGCCTCACCATTCTCGGTGGTGGTGGGGGAGGTGTATGACGGGCCGCTGGACCTGCTGCTGGACCTGATCCGCAAGCAGGACATCGACATCTACGACATTCCGATTGCGAAGATCACGGCGCAGTTCCTGAGTTACGTGGAGCGGCTGAAGCAAACGGATGTGGATGCTGCGGGAGATTTCATCTACACCGCAGCGCTCTTGATTCACATCAAGAGCCGCATGCTGCTACCGCGCAGCCCGGCTGAGGTAGGCGAGGGCGAGAGCGAAGACCCGCGGCGTGAGCTGGTGGAGCGGCTGCTGGAACACGAGCGCTTCAAGAATGCGGCACAGATGCTGAAGCAGAAACAACAGATCGAAGAGGCGACGTGGACGCGTCCGGCGCTACGCGAGTTCGAGGATGCGGAAGGCACGGAGCGTGAGATTGCAGCGGACACGGTCGATCTTGTGCGCGTCTTCCGTGAGGTGCTGGAGCGGGTAAAGCAGCGGCCGGTGCTGAATGTCGACGACGAGTCGGTGACAGTGGGGCAGATGATCGACTACCTTCGGCGCCGGCTGACTATGGAGGACGCGCCGGTGCCGCTGAGCCAGATGCTGCGCAATGCGCGGTCGGAGCGGGCAGTGATCTGCATGTTTCTCGCGCTCCTTGAGCTGGTGCGGCTGCAGGCGATTCTGCTGCGCCAGGAGCGCAACTTTGGGGACATCCTGGTGAAGAAGCACTCCGCGTTTGACCAGGTGATGAACGACACACTGGCTGCTCGGGACGACTGGCGATAATCCGGCGGCTGATTCCAGCATTTCCTATTCCGGTGACGAGATTCCGCTTTCTATTCATCAAAAATTCACAAAGGGGCTGCCCGGCTTAACGATTCGACACTGATTCACTGGTAGCTTCAAGAAACGGGCACGGAGACCTCCCTGCATGGAAAACACCTCTCGACTCCCTTCCGATCTTCGGCAGCCGATCGATTCTTGCTTTGTTTGCAGGGGCGTGAACAGCGGGCGCGAGACGTTTCCGGACAAGGTCGTGAGCATCTCGAGCTATCCGGGATGGCCGGGAGGACTTGAGCAATCGGATGACCATGGATCGCTTGGCGAAGTTGCTGCCGATACGGTGCATCTGACGCGTGTCTTCCACGAGATGCTGGAGAGGGTGCGACAGGGTCCCGTCCTGAATATGGAGGACGAGCCGGTTACGACCGGGCAGATGGTCGAGCGGATCTGGCAGCGGTTCGCAGCAGAGGATGCGCCGATTCGGCTGAGCCAGGTACTGCGCAATGCTCGATCGGAGCGCGCGTTGATCTGCACTTTCCTTGCATTGCTGGAGCTGGTACGGCTGCGGATGATATCGCTGCGGCAGGACCGGAGCTTTTCCGACGTTCTGATGAAAAGAAATACAGCGCCAGCTTCCAGCTTCTAGCTAGCTGGGGAATTGGATCGCACGTCCTGTTGCGGGGCGATGCTCGCATCCGCTTTCACCGAAAATTCACAGTGCTGCTCACTCCGTTAAAGCCTTGTGCACTGTTGCGCTGGTAGCTTCGCGGAACGGCACAGGAGCCGTGCATGCATGGAAGGTACAACAACAGCCAATCCAGAGATGCAGAAGCTCGCATCGAGCGCAATGGAGCAGAAGCTCAGCCGCAGTCCCGGCAAGATCGCCATGATCGTGTTCGGCGGCGCGATCGCTGGCGGCATCATCTATGCAGGTCTCAAGCTGGGCTCCGACCTTGCCACTACCCACTATCCAACGGTGTGGCCCTATGTGCTGCTGGGGATTGCACTGCTGATCGCACTTGGCTTTGAGTTTGTCAATGGATTTCACGACACGGCAAATGCTGTCGCGACGGTCATCTACACGCATTCGCTGGAACCGCACGTCGCCGTGGTCTGGTCTGGCATGTGGAATCTGATTGGCGTGCTTCTGTCGTCGGGAGCCGTCGCCTTCGCGGTGGTCTCACTGCTGCCGGTGGAACTGATTCTGCACGTGGGATCGAATGCCGGCTTTGCCATGGTCTTTTGCGCTGCTGATCTCGGCGATCCTGTGGAACCTGGGCACCTGGTGGCTGGGACTGCCGGCATCGAGCTCGCATACGCTGATCGGCTCGATTATCGGAGTGGGACTTGCCAATCAATATCTCGCGGCCAAGGCAGGTGCCGGGACGGGAACGAGTGGCGTGGACTGGGCGCAGACCACCAGCGTATTCAAGGCACTGCTCATCTCGCCGCTGGTTGGGTTCTTTTGTTCCGCTCTACTGCTGATCGTTTTCAAGACCTTCATTAAGGACAAGCGTCTTTACGAAGCGCCAAAGGGCGCCGAACCCCCGCCATTCTGGATTCGCGGACTGCTCGTCCTGACCTGCACGGGTGTGAGCTTCGCGCACGGGTCGAACGATGGCCAGAAGGGCATGGGGCTGATCATGCTGATCCTGATCGGCACGGTTCCGACGGCGTATGCGCTGAACCATGCGATCGGCTTCAACCAGGTACAGGACTTCGCTGCTGTGTCACAGCAGGCGGCCAACACTCTGCAGGGATATGTCTCGCCAGCCGGCAGCGTGGGCGATCCTCGCGCGGACATCGTCCGATTTTTGCAGACAAAGAATTTGGAGGCGGGGACCGTGGCTGCCGAACAGCAATTAGTACAAGAGATCAGCCATGAAGTGAACCTTTACAAGTCCCTCGCGGCGGTTCCCGCAGATCAGCAGTCGAACGTGCGCAACGATATGTATCTGGCGAGCGAGGGGCTGAGGGTGATGCAGAAGAGTAAGAATCCGGCTTTCAACCCAGCCGACACGAAGATCCTGGCGAACTACAAGAAGCACCTGGATAGCGCGACCAAGTTCATTCCGGGATGGGTAAAGCTGGCTGTGGCGCTGGGGCTGGGCACGATGGTGGGCTGGAAGCGGATTGTGGTGACGGTGGGCGAGAAGATCGGTAAAGAGCACCTGACCTACGGGCAAGGCGCGGCGGCTGAGCTTGTGGCCATGGGCACCATCATGGCGGCAGACAACTTCGGACTGCCGGTTTCGACCACGCATGTGCTTTCGTCGGGTGTGGCGGGCACCATGCTGGCGAACAAGAGCGGGCTGCAACTCAGCACGATACGCAACATCGCGATGGCCTGGGTCTTTACGCTGCCGGCGGCGGCTGCTCTTTCCGGAGTGCTGTTCATGATCCTCCGGACACTGGCGAAATAGCAGGCTGGAAAAGCAAAGCAGCGCTCGGGATGACCCGGGCGCTCTCATTTTGGAGTCGCGCCCAATTGACTGGCGATTTGTGGCGCGGCTGCAGGATGGGGCCGTTTGTACACATGCAGCTCGCAGGCTGAAGGCGGATTCGTCATCTGCCTCTCGAAGACGCTGAAGCTGAAAGTGCCGGGCTGGAGCGTCGCCCAATAGGACGTCGGGCTGAAGATCGGCTTGTGCTGGTCGATGATCTGGTGGTGGAGAATGCGAATGCCGCAGGCGAGGTTCCGCTCCGGATTGAGGATGGTCTTCTGCGGGTCGTGCGGTGGCAAATCTTTGTCGGCCTTCCAGTTGAAGGCACAGCCATACCTTTTGCTGTCTTCATAGCTGAGCTGCAGGAGCCCTTCCTGGTGAACGATGCGACCGGTGACACGATCGGGTACAGCGACTTCGGGCTCCGTATGGCGGACATTGGTTGTGGTATCGAGCCCGGCCTCCGCCGCGGCCATGGCCTGGAAGAGATAGGCCCACCAGGCGCGCTTGTCAGTCTCGCTCATGGTGTAGAAGGCGGGGCAATAGCGGCGGACATCACGGGGCACGCGATGGGTGAGCATGGCGGCAGGCAGAGAGCGCTCGATGAAGATGTCCCAGCGCTTGTCCCATGTGGGACCACCGAGCACGGCGGCTTCGTCGTTCAGCGGCGTGGACGGGGCGACTTTGACAGCGGGGACGCCCGGCCCAGCGGGCGCTCGGGGGACAACGTGAGTGACGGGCTTGGGATTGGGCTCGGTCCGGCGACATCCGGCACTGCTGAGAAATAGCAGCATCGTCGCACAGGCAAGGATGGTCGCCGGTCGCACGCTAAGGAAACAACCTGACTCGGGGGAGGCAGTTTCGGGGATTCGGAAGGCTCCTTGCTCAGACGCCGGAAAGAGGCAGGGCGTTGGCCGACGGCCGGCTCCGATAGTATGAAAGCTGAGGTTTGAAAGGCTGAGTTGGGCGGGCGGCGGAGACGCGGCAGGTCCCGTAATGTGATGAGTCTACGAGCAAAGATCGAAGCAGTGGTGTATGCCGCGGAAGAGCCGGTGACGTTGGCCCAATTGGCGGCGGTGTTCGCCCCGGAGGTCCGGGAGATATGGCTGGCTGAGAAGAATGCCGCGCAGGATGCGGAAGCCGGCGCGGCCGAGAGTGTGGAGACCCCTTCGCCACAGGATGAGGTCCCGACGGGAGAGATGGTAGTAGCAGCGGCTCCGCCGGACACGGGAGAAGCGGCAGCTGAAAGCGCTACGCCCGCCGTTTCGGCCGCGGAGCCGAAGGCCGATGGCGAGCCGGACGGAGAAGCTGCGGGCGATGCTGCCAAGCGAGCGGCACGCAATGAGGAGCGCGCGATCCGCGAGTATCTGCGCAAGGAGCTGGATGCGTTGATGGGGGAGCTCGACACCGGCGACCGCGGCGTGGAGATTCGGGAGATTGCCGGCGGCTACCGCATGGCGACCAAGCCCGAATATCACGATGCAATCCGTTCCTTTGTGAAGAGCCTGAAGCCACCGATGAAGCTGAGCCTGCAGGCACTCGAGACACTGGCGGTGGTGGCTTACAAGCAACCGGTGACGGGGCCGGAGATCAGCGAGATCCGCGGGGTGGAGTCGGCAGGCGTGCTGGGCAGCCTGCTTTCGCGCAAGCTGATCACGACGGCGGGACGCAAGCAGGTGATCGGGCGGCCAATCCTCTACAAGACGACCAAGGAGTTTCTGCTTCGCTTCGGTTTGAAGGACCTGAACGAACTGCCGAGCATCGAGGAGTTCGAGAAGATGGCGGGCGAGCTGGCGGATGCGGAGCTGGAACCAGCGCATGAAGGTGGTCTGACGACGAGCGAGGCGGAACGGTCGCTGAACGAAGAGGAAGACGACGTTGAGAGCGGCGAGGCCGGCGAGCCGCTGGCGGAGGAGCAGACAGTCGAGCAACCGGCGATGGAAGAACAGAAAGCTGACGAGGCGTGAGGGCGGATCCGTCGAGTGGCAACGGGGAGTTGCAGCGGTTGCAGAAGATCATCGCTGCGGCGGGGGTGGTATCTCGACGCAAGGCGGAAACGCTGATCACAGAAGGGCGCGTGCGGGTGAACGGCCAGGTGGTGACCGAGCTCGGAGCGAAGGCAGACCCGGCGCACGATCACATCCGGGTGGACGGCAAGCTGCTGCATGGGCCGGAGCAGCCGCGCTACTACATGCTGAACAAACCTAAGGGCTACGTGACAACGGTCTCCGATCCTGAAGGGCGGCCGACGGTAATGAAGTTCTTTGAGCGCGTGGGCGCAAGGGTCTTTCCCGTGGGGCGGCTGGACTACCAGAGCGAGGGTCTGCTGCTGATGACCAACGATGGGGCGCTGGCTAACGCCCTGACCCGTGCGGCGGCGCGGGTGGAGAAGACCTACCTGGTCAAGGTGGGCGGGCGGCCGACGGAATCAGCGATCGAGCAGTTGCGGCGCGGGATCATGATCGAGCGCGGAAAGCCGGGGGCGGGTGCGGGCCGCGTGCTGACAGATCCGGCAACGATCCGGCTGATGCGCGATGCGGAGAACCCCTGGTATGAGGTGGTATTGACCGAGGGACGGAACCGACAGATTCGTAAGCTGTTCGAGGAGATAGGCCATCATGTAGAGAAAATCCGGCGCGTGGGGTATGGGACCCTGGTGCTGGACGTGGAGCCGGGCCAGGTGCGGGAACTGGAGCCGCGCGAAGTCGCGGCTCTGGAACGTGCGGGACGGCCGCATAAGAAAGCCCCGGAACGGCCACGGGTGCTACGCGAGGTTGAGGAGCGGCATTTGCCTTCGACGCGGCCAACGTGGAGGCGGGCTTCTGGAACAAAGAGGGCAGCGAAAAAGAAGTCAGGAACCAGGGGCCAGCGAGCAAGGCCATAGGTTTGCGGCGATAGCGGCAAACTGCAGGTGCTTCGCTCAGGATGACGTGTTTGGGCGATGCCGCCAAGGCCACTGCTGCATCGAATGGATGGGAGTGGAACATGGAAAAAGCAACATTTGGCGCGGGCTGTTTCTGGGGAGTGGAGGCGCGCTTCCAGCAGGTGCCGGGCGTGATTGAAACTGCGGTCGGGTATGAGGGCGGATCGCTCGAGAAACCGACGTACAAAGATGTGTGCACAGACCGCACCGGGCATGCCGAGGTGGTCGAGCTGACCTTCGACCCGCAGAAAGTGAGTTACAAAGTGCTGCTCGATTTGTTTTTCGAGCTGCACGATCCGACCCAGGTGAACCGGCAAGGGCCGGACTGGGGAACGCAGTATCGCACGGTGATCTTCTTTCATTCGCGGGAGCAGGAGGCTGCAGCGAAGGAGACGATTGCGCGGCTGGATGCGAGCCATCAGTACGCGAAGCCGATTGCGACGCAGGTGGTGCCGGCGGGAACGTTCTGGCGGGCTGAGGAGTATCACCAGAAGTATCTGGAGAAGCGCGGCGCGGTTTCCTGCCACATCTAGACCGGAAGCATGGCTTTCATCGTATGGCAAGCCGCAAAGGCGCGCGGTGGAGGCTCTTTCCTGCTCATCTGATAGGCTGAGGGCCGGACGACTGTGAAAGAGACTGACGGACAGAGCCACGCGTCTGCACCCTTTGCCAGATTGCAGGCCCTCACGACGCGCTTTCCATCGCTGGGTCTCTCCATCGAGACAGCTGTCTGCTTCCTCTTCACGGCGTTCTTCCTTTTCTACGGATTGGTGCCGATTTTCGGGGGTGACGGCCTCGGGCTGGTGGGAGCCGATGAACCGCGCTACGCGCAGATTGCGCGCGAAATGCTGGGGCGCCACGACTACATCACACCGATTCTCTACGGCAAGCCATGGTTGGAGAAGCCGGCGCTGTACTACTGGAGGGCGATGTTTTCGTTCAAGGAATTTGGCGTGCACGACTGGTCGGCGCGCCTGCCCTCTGCGAGCTTTGCCTTCATCCTTGTATCGCTGATCTACCTCCATATCAGGCGCTTCCGGCCCGGCGGGCAACTGGATGCTGCTCTGATCACGGCGAGCTGCGCGGGCATTATCGCGTTTGCGCGCGGCGCCTCGACGGATATGCAGCTTGCGGCGCCGTTCTGCATTGGCATGCTGGGCTGGTATGCGTGGTACGAGACGGACAAGAAATTCTGGCTCTTTGACCTCTACTTCTTCAACGGCGCGGCCACACTGGCGAAAGGGCCGGTGGCGCCGTTTCTTGCCCTGGCCATCATCTTTGCCTTCATTGCGTTGCGACGCGAGTGGTCGCTGCTGCGACGAACCATCTGGGTGCCGGGCATCCTGCTCTATCTGGCGATGGTGCTGCCCTGGTATATCGCGGTGACGCGGCGAAACCCGCAGTTCCTGCGCGTTTTCTTCCTCGAGCACAACCTGGAGCGGTTCGCCACAAATATCTACGAACACGAGCAGCCGATCTGGTTCTACGTGGTGGTCATGCTGCTGGCGCTACTGCCGTGGACGGTGATTGCGTTACGCGCGCTGCTGGATGCCGGGATTGAATCGGTGAACGAGTGGCGGGCACGGCTGGCGAAGAACCGCTATGTGAGTCATGCCCGGTGGGGTGATGCGTTTCCAGAGTTCCTCGTGCTGTGGACGCTCTTTCCGGTCGTCTTCTTCTCGTTGTCACGCTCAAAGCTGCCGGGCTATATCCTGCCCTCGCTTCCGCCGCTCGCTATCCTGACCGGGGACTACCTGAACCGCCTGCGGCAGGAGGAGAAGGGCATCCGGCCATGGCTGCTAGTGTTGCACGCATTGTTGGCCGGCGTTACGGTGACGCTTGTGCTCCTGCTGCCTTGGCTTATCCTTCATGCGGCAGGCGGCATGCCTCCCGTGCGAGTGATGACCTCGGCGATCGTGACGGGCATCGCCACCGTCATGCTCATCCTTGTGGTGGTGGGGCGATTCGGTGTGAAGCGGCTGCGCATTGCGACCATGGTGCCGCTGCTGGTGCTGGTCTTCTTCCTTTTTGGAGTGGGCCCGTTTTTCGGACTGCCGGCGATCCCGCAGACCAAGCGTACGATCCAGCTGGTGGACCTGGTGTACTCAGCGAGGCCCCTGGCCCGGCAGCTTACGCTGTTGCCAACACGTAATGAGCCGGTGGCGGTGCTGCGGGTGCGCCGAGATCTGGAATTCGGGCTTTCGTTTTATCGCAATCATCGAGTGCTGGACTATGAGAAGGACGGTGTCCCCCCGGAGGCGCATATCCTTGTGGTGCGCGACATTGCCATGCCGGAGTTGAGGACATTGCTGGCGACGCGGTCCTATCAACCGCTCTTTGCGTATCCGGCGCAGCGTGTTTCCGTGTATCAGGTCGATGCGCTGGGCACGGACGATATCTCGTCCTCACCACACAAGTAACGCCAACCCTGCCTTTCTCTCTTTGCATGTGCCGGAAGGGCACGCTTACACTCGCAGGTAATCCGTAACAACAGGAGAACGACAGGAGAGCACCGTTTGGCCGCGTCACTGTCCAGAAGCGCGATGGTCCGGCAGGATGTGCTCGACCTGCGTCATTTTTCCGCGTCGTCGCTGCGCGATCTCCTGTCAGAGGAGACGGAGGTGTGGCAGAAGCGGCTGCGCTGGGACTACCGCGCCTCAGCCCAACTGCTGCTGGATTATCTGGACTCGCGTATTCTGCCGGGCTTTGTTGCGACAGAGGATGGCCGGCCGGCTGGCTACGTTTTTTGCGTGTACGAGCAGCACAAAGCGGTTATTGGAGATGTGTTTGCAACGTCGCATGCGCGGGAGCGGGCGAACCGCATCGAATCGCGTCTGCTGGAGCATACGCTTGAGCTGCTGCAGAGTACCCCTGGCACCGGACGGGTGGAGACGCAACTGCTGCTGCATCCCAGGGGACAGTTTCGCGATGTGTTCACGCGCAACGGCTTCGATTTTTACCCGCGTGTCTTCATGGAGAGGCAACTGCGACGTGAGCCACCCACTGCGACCGCGCCGATCCCGGCCTCCCTGCGCCTGAGGCCGTGGCGGGAGAGCGATTTTTCAGCGGCCGGGCGGCTGATCGCGTTTGCCTACCAAGGGCATCTGGACAGTGTAATCAACGATCAATACCGGACAGCTGCGGGTTCATTACGTTTTCTACACAACATCGTGCGGTTCCCCGGGTGTGGCCAGTTCGATCCGACGACGTCGCTGGTACTGGCACATCGCGACAGCGAAGAACTGGCGGCCATCGTGTTGTGCTCGCGCGTCAACATCGACACGGGCCATGTGACGCAGCTTTGTGTTGAGCCGGCCCTTCGGCACGCGGGACTGGGACGCCTGTTGCTGACGCGGTGCATGCATGAGCTCTCCGCGCAGGGGTTGAACTATATCTCGCTGACGGTGACGGAAGGCAATCAGGAAGCTCTCTTGCTTTACCGGCGAATGGGATTCAAATCGCGACACAGCTTCGACGCGATGGTGTGGCAGCGGAGTTAGCGCGAAGGCAACGCTACCGCAAGACTAGCGGTGGATAAGAAACATCAGCCAGCTGGCTACGATGACTGCCCCGACGAAGAGGACGAAGCAGTAGGCGCCGTAGCGCATCATGGCGCGTGGATCGTTACGCTGCGTGATGCCAAAGACAGTGGACGCGAAGAGCGCGAAAAGCAGAACGGCCGTGAAATGGGAGGGAGCGAAGGTCACGATTTCCTCCCGATGCGGATGTTGTGTGCATCAACTGCGGCGATGACGTTCAGCAGACCGGCTACGACGATGAATTTGGTGCCGTAATCAGCGGTGACCACCTGGACGGGGGTCTGTCCCACGCCGAAGAGGCGCCCGGAGATATAGAGCAGGCCGGAGCCAAGATCGCCGATGAAGCCGAGAAAGACGAGAGGGTCAGCCAAGTTGGCTGTGTAGAGCTTTCCCTGCATCAACAGGCCGAGGATGAACATGAGGCCGATGGCAGCGAAGAGCAGCCCGCCGCGCACCCAGCGGCGACTGAGCAGATGACCCGCGCCCGGAATGAGCCAGCCGAGGAGCAGGGCGGCAGAAAAGAGTGGGCTCTTCGGCTGCGATGCCTTCTCAATGTTTTTGCTGGCTGGGGCGGCTTTGGCCGGCGGGGTGGTTGCCATGGAGAGTCTCCACCAACTATACCGCAGGGCTTATCGAGTCTTTGCAGCGGCTCCTGCCGCGGGTGGGCGGGAGTCTAGACGCGGACCAACTCCGTCTGCAGCTGGCCGGAGACTCTGGCTTCGTGGTCGCCGGTGATCATGTTCACTTCGCTGCGGATGCCGAAGTCTTTCAAGTAGATCCCGGGCTCGACGGAGAAGCAGGTATGCGGCAGCAGCAGGCGTTCGTCGTGTGTCTCGAGGTTGTCGAGATGCGCGCCGTTGCCGTGCAGATCAGGGCCTATGTTGTGGCCGGTGCGATGAGTGAAAAACTCGGCGTAGCCTGCATCGCGAATAACGGCGCGGGCGGCATCGTCCGCCTCCCAGCCTGCAATCGGCTTCCCTGCCGCGAAGGCCCGCTTGACCTTTGCAATAGCAGCATCGCGTGCGCTGCGCACGGTATCGAAGACAGACTGCTCCTGCGCGGTTGGCTCCCGATCAACGACGCCCGTCCAGGTGATGTCGTAGAAGACGGTGGCATCGCGATTGGGACGCGCCCAGATGTCGATCAGCAGAAAGTCCCCCGAACGGATGGGCGCGTGAGACTCAGCTGTTGGCTCGTAATGTGAGTTGGCGCTGTTGGCGTTTACCGAAACATTGGGACCGTGCTCCCAGACGAGGCCGGCATCGGCCATCGCACGCTGCAGCCACTCGACCATTGCATACTCGTTAGTTCCAGCGCCGGAGCGGACGCGGCGCCCGATCTCCTGAAAGCCGGCGTCGAGGATCGCATCGATTTTGGCCTGGGCTTCGTAGTGGCTCTTCTCCTGGTCGGGCGTGAGGACGGCTTCAAAGCGGCTGACGAGGTCGGCAGAGCTCACGATGGTTTTGCCCAACTCGCGCAGGACTTCGATGGTGCCGGCATCCACCATCGAGACATACATGATGGCGTTGCGCGGTGAGTACTGCATGGCGATGCGCTCGGCACCGGTGAGCATCTGCCGCAAAGCTGCTTCAAGCTCCTGCCAGGAGCTGTAAACCTGCGCCCTGCCGGGCAGTGGATCAAGCCGCAGGCTCTCGACGCGGTGTACGAGCTTGCGCGGCTCGCCGACGGCGGGCACGAAGTAGTACCAGCGCCGCGTGATGTGCAGGTTGTCACTTAAACCGAGGATGCGGTAGGCGATGGGATCGCGATGATGATGGTCGTAGAAAAGCCAGCCGTCGAGCTGGGCTTGCCGGAGCGCTGCCTGGATCGCGTCGAGTTGCATGTCCAGTCGATTTTACCCATGCGATTCGCGGCGCATGCCAGTTGCCAGAGTGCGGATTTCTGCAGGTGTACTCACCCGATGATGCGCGATGCGGTTTTCTTGGAGGAATCTGCATTGACTGTGGCTCTGTAGCCACATTCACAGAAAATCCGCAATAGACTGAACCCCAAGGAGAGCACGTGTGCAGCCAGGCGGCATCCATCATGCAGAACTGATCCTTCTGTTCCTGCTGTTTATGGTGGGCGGCCTGACCACGCTTTCACGCCGGTTTGAGACGCCTTATCCGATCGTGCTGGTGGTGGGTGGGTTGTTATTGAGCTTTATCCCCAACCTGCCACAGATTTCGCTCAATCCGAATGTTGTCTTTCTCGTCATGCTGCCGCCGCTGCTCTTTGCTGCGGCATTCAATACTTCATGGCATGACTTCCGATTTCATCTGGTGAGCGTGCTGCTGCTGGCTTTTGGGCTGGTTGGCTTCACCGTGCTGGGAGTAGCGGTGGCGAGCGAGTATCTGCTGCCTGGGTTTGATTGGCGGCTGGGGCTGGCGCTGGGCGCGGTCGTCTGCAGCACGGATGCGATCGCCGCCACTTCCATTGCGGCGCGCGTCGGGCTGCCGCGCTACATCGTCGACATCCTGGAAGGTGAGAGCCTGGTGAACGATGCGAGCTCGCTGCTGGCGCTCGAGTTCGCGGCAAGCCTGGTGGTGAGCGGGCAGAAACCCGGATTCAGCGACGGGCTGGAACGATTGCTCATCCTGGTCGGCGGGGCTTTGCTGGTGGGATTCGTTGCAGCGTGGCTGATCCACCGCCTGCAATTGCGAATCGCCGATCCACCGATTGAAATCACAGTGAGCCTGATGGCACCGTATGTCTCTTACCTGCTGGCGGAAAGTATCCATGTCTCCGGACCGCTGGCTACGGTCGTCTGCGGACTCTATCTGGGGCACAAGAGCTCGGAGGTCTTCAGTACGCAGGCACGGCTGGAGAATGCCGCGGTGTGGAACACTTTGGACTTCCTGCTCAACGGCATCGTCTTCATCCTGATCGGGCTGCAGCTTCCCTTCATCCTGGGAGGAATTCGCGGGATCGGTCGCCGCGACTTGTTGTTCGACGCGGGCATACTGACGGCAGTCGTGATCGCGCTGCGGATCTTATGGATGTACCCGGGGGCGTGGTTAGCGTACTTCATCCGCACACGGCTGCTGAAGCAGGATTATGGTCCTCCTACGGGGCGGGCCGTGTTTGTGCTCGGCTGGACGGGCATGCGAGGCGTGCTCGCGCTGGCCGCAGCGGTCTCGCTGCCGCGTTTGCGCGATGACGGCTCTCCTTTTCCGCAACGCGAGCTGATTATTTTTCTCACTTTCTGCGTCATTCTGGTCACGTTGGTGGTGCAGGGGTTGACGCTGCCTCTGCTCATTCGCAAGCTGGGATTGTGCGAGGCCGACCCGCTGGAGACGGTTGAGCGGGAGGCGCGGAAGCGGATGTTGCGCGGCGCACTGGATTACCTGGAATCGGTAGAGTCGGACGAAGCACGCCCGGACGAGGCGGTATGGCTGGACGTGATGCATCACTACAAAGAGCGGTATGCGATGGTCGACGGGCACAAGGCGACGGAAGAGGACCCAACGCCGAAGCAATGGTCGCAGATGTACGACCTGAACAACCGCGTGCGTGCAGCGGAGCGGGCTGCCCTGGCGACGATGCGCAACGAACACGAGATCAGCGACCATGTGCTGCGCAAGCTGGAGCGCGAGTTGGATCTGCTGGACACGCGGTTCGTGCCGAGGGAGTGACCGTGAAAAATCGGTTCAAACAGTGGCTTTTCAGGCAGACTGGCGCGACGGACGGGGCCGCGCTACATTGGATTGAACACTTGTCTTCGAGGAGCGAGTACAGATGGTCTGGCCGGATACACCGATGACGTGGATTCTTCTTGGGGTGGCAGCCTGTGTGGTGCTGGGCGTGATCTGCATCATCTGGGCGGGGCAGGGAGGGCCCTTGAGCGAAGCTCCTCATCACGACGAACACTGAGGGTCGGAGACCGTAATCACGTCTTCAATCAGGGTTTTCGCGGCGGCATCCTGAGCCAGAGAATGCCTGCAAAGAAGAAGAGAGCCGAAACGCTCAGGGACAAAAGAGCGTGCGTGCGGTGGTTGTAATGCACTGCCAAGGCGGCGCTTACCCACCAGACGGCAGCGCCGGCAAACCAGATCCAGGCCGTCCAGGCCGACTTTGAAGCCATTCCACTCCTGACCGGTTCGACGCCGCGGCTCAGAGCTTTTCCTTACGGCGGCGAACGACGCGGGTTAACAATAAAGCTGCTGCCGTCAGAGTAGCAGTCAAAATGGCCGGAAGATGTGAGTCCGTCGCTCCCGCCGAAGCGAGCATCCAGAGCACGGTACCGGCGGCAAGAACGTGATAGGTCTCCATGTGGGGGAGCGTAGCAACTCACCTTGCGGAAGCTTGATGCACCACCCGGGTGAGTGGCATGCCGCCGGTAATAACACCCTCATCTTTTGCCTAGCGGCCAGTTCCGAAACGGTCCGGATGGCTGCCCTGCTCGTACGATGTATGGCACCCACATCCCATCGCCTGCGACCTAAGTAACATTCCCTTCGGCACCCTCCAGCAGCACAATGTTGGTCATGACACGCTTGGCCACAGAGCGGGTCCGGATGCTGGAAGTGCTGATACCGGTGATCGACCGATGGTCGGGCCGGCGCACCGCCCACCAGCAGGACGGCAATGCGCACCTGAGCCTGGGCGATCAAGGCGAGGAAGCTGCCTACTTTCACCTACGCAAGAAGGGCTGCATGGTTGTGGCCCGGCGCTGGCGCTCCTCGCGCCAACCAGGGGACCTGGACCTCGTGTGCTGGGAAGGCGACACGCTCTGCTTCGTCGAGGTGAAAACGCGCAGCCGGTTTGACGTGGCGACGGCGGAGTCGGCAGTGGACTCAAACAAACGGCGCATGATCCGGCGAATGGCGCGCCTGTACATGAGCAGCATGCGGGAGCAGCCCAAGCACGTCCGCTTCGACATCGTTTCGGTCTACTTCAATGACGAAGCGACGGCCGATCTGCGCGTGATCCCAGGCGCATTCGGCTGGACTGAACCGGCGCACCGCTGGAACTAAATTCAAGCCATTCCCTGCTGTCAACTGCAGACGTCAGATTGTCGGTCTAACTACCTAACTGTTGCAGCTGCGCTTTGGGACTCGCCCTTTGATTGGCAACGCTGTCTGCGTGTAACGCATGATCCGACTCGAGCGGCGCAGGCAGATAAGCGAGCCTGGTAGCCGGGTACTGCCGCAGACCGCTGAGTTGCAGGGCGATATGCCACAGGAACGCCGGATTGTTGCGCAGATACCGCTTCCACAATCGACGCGGATCCTGCAAGAGCCGATGCAGCCATTGCATGCCGATGGTCTTGATCCACTGCGGTGCGTCCTGGATTCGACCGGTGTGAAAGTCATAGGCTGCTCCGACGCCGAACATGAGCGTGGTGTCGAGCCGATGCAGATAGCGATGCATGAAGCGTTCCTGCCTGGGTGTGCTGATGCCGACCCAGATGATGTCCGGCTTTAGCTCGCGTATACGCGCGATCAGAGATTCCTCTTCTTCTGCATTGAGGTCGCGAAACGGCGGGGTATATGTGCCCACGATGCGCGCCCATGGAAAGCGCTCCGAGAATCGCTCGCGGAGTTCTTCCGCGACATGCTCCTCGCCGCCGTAAAGGAAGTGCGTGTACGTTGCGAACGCTTTGCGGCGGAATACTTCGAGCATGAGATCGGGGCCCGCGACGCGTTGCATGGCTTTGTGTCCCTGCCAGCGGCCGACCCACACAGTGGGTGTCCCGTCAGGCACTGTGATGCTGGAGCCGGCATAGATGGCGGCCAATTCGGCGTTGCGGTGAGCTTCCATGATTCCGTGCACGCCTGCCATGCAGATGTAACCCTTGCGCCGCCCCTCCAGTTCGCCGGAGATACGCTTCAGGGTTAGCTCCATGTTGAGAGCTTCGATAGAGATTCCGAGCAGTTTGGCGGCCGGATGTTTGGACTGATTCATATGGCGTGGTTTCCCTCCGAGGCAGGCACTGAGGCACCAAGTGCGGGCGCGTCGCATGCAGATGTGGGATAAAGCAGCGAACGATAGAGCTGGAGATACTGTTCCGCGATGAAAGACGCGGAGAGCTGGGGGAGGGCAACCGGCTGCGGCGAGGGCTGGCCCATGGCAGCGCAAACAACCTCACAAAATGCCTGCTCCGCCTGTGCATCCAGCGGGATGTACAGGCAACGGTCTGCACCGACCTCGCGAAATGCCGCGATGTCGGAGCAGATAACCTGGCATCCTGCGAGAAGCGCTTCCGCAACAGGAAGACCGAAGCCTTCAATGAAGGATGGCGCAAGCAGGAGCGCAGAGTTGCGATAGCACCACTGCAGTTCCTCATCGGAGAGGCCGTTCAACAGGACCACGCGGTCTGCGATCCCGGTGACAGCTATGAAGTGGCGAATCGCTTTCGTCTCTGGACCGGGAATACCCACGATGACCAGACGTGTTCCGGGGGCGACGGCTCCGGTGCGGAGCAGGCGCTCGAAGACTCGCAGAAGAAAAAGGAGGTTTTTGTTCCGGCGGTGCTGTGCGACACACAACAGGAACGGTTCGCCGCTCCAATTCGGCAACGGACTGGTTGCGGAGACATCGGACTGCGACGAAACGCAGTTGTGTATGACAGCGGCCTTCGCGAGGGCAAGCCGGGGCTCCATTCCCTCGAGACGAGCGAGTGTGCTGTTGGAGACGCAGGCGATTGCATCCACCATTCGCAGGCATCGATGCAGGACCAACTGGTTGAACAGGACCTTGGGGAAGCCAAAGTTCGCAGGAACATCGTAGGGGTATAGATCGTGCAGTGTGACTACGGTTGGGCAGTGATATGCATTCCTGGCCATCGGCGTGGGGTAGGCGAGATGAACGATATCCGCGTCGAGCCGCGCCGCGAGTCGCGGAAGCTTAGCGTAGTACCAAAGGTTGCGGCTGAAGGAGTTGTTGCGAACAGACGCTGTATGCAGGTGGAGACGCGCATCGGTGCGCGGCGCGGCGTCGCGAACGAAGTCCTGCTGCCAAGGAGCCGCGATGAGGTGCACTGCTGTGATCTCGTCGCGAGTAAGCAGGCACCGCGCGAGATTGATGGCATGCCGCTGCACGCCAGAGAGCTGACCGGAGGACGATGTGAGCGCGATAACAACCTTCATGCGAGTACCTCCGACTTCCGAAGGTGCTGGAGGAGCGCGCCTATCATCGCGATGAACCACACCGGCAGCGAAAGGTCGAATGTCTCAGTATCGGCAGTGCAGCGCACGATGACGAACAGGAGCATGCCGAGAAAGAGCGTTCGTAACGACGGATCGGAGAGGCGACGCATTTGCCGCCAAATGCTGCCATAGATCGCGATCACGATGGCGACACCGGCGATTCCGTATGTATAGAACTGCTGGATGAGTTCGTTGTGTGCGTGGCGTGCCTCGAACTCGTTGAACGGCGGAATGATCTTCCAGACGGAGTGGAAACCGTGCCCTATCCACGGCTTCTGGACTGCTTCGCCGAGAAAGTAGAGCCAGATACCGAAACGTCCGGTGAGGGTCTCAGCCTGATTGCCGGCGTTGGTGTAGACCGTGTAGTACTCGGACAGCAGGTGTGAGAAGACGAAGAGCACGAGCACTGCAGACCCAATCCGCAAGAGCTTGCTGCGACGGCGTACGGAACGATCGCGCAGGAGTATGTATGCCTGGCCCACGAGGAACGCGATGATGGTGGTCTTGCTCAGGCTGCGCAACAGAGTGATGGCAAGCAGGAACGCCGGGATGTTCCAGTTGCCGCTCTTTCTGCGCATCAGATATTGCGTCAGGAAGAAAGCGAAAGCGCAGGCCCACCCGATCTGATTAGGACCGAGGAGTTCTTCGTCGCCGAGGCGCAGGTCGGACTGTGCGGGCAGGAGCCAGGCAATTACCGCGATGGCACAGCTCCCCCATATGTAACCACGCATGAGCGAGTTTACGATCGAGTCCACCGGGCCGCCGCGGAGCAGGAGGACGACGATTGCCGTATCCGCTGCCATAGCGCACCAGAAAGCGGCGGCCGCCGAAAGCGAAGCGGAGACGCTCCAGGAGAGACTGATTCCGGAAAAAACGAGAAACAGGAGTGCCCAGCGAAAGGAAGGCCAACGGAGCGGCGAGCCGATGGCGGATGGAGTCTTACCAAGCGACTCAATGACAGCAAGAACGAGAAACAGATAGTTGAGGGTCAGGGAGAGAACAACGCCTTGCTGCGCATCTTGACCGAATGCGCGCACGGCCAACAGCGGAAAGAAGAGTCGGAAGGAGAAATAAAAACCGACGCAAGTGGCGAACGGAGCTGAGATATCCGCGCCGATGCGTGGCCGATCGAGAGCGAGCGCGGACGTGTTCATCCCCTGTATGTTCTCGCTCATACTTCCTCGCAGATGGGCGATGACGCCGGCAGGGACATATGTGTTTTGGGCGCTTTGCTGAGCTGGCGTGCGAGCGGAACGTAGACAAGGAGAGTGATGGCCGCGTAGGAGAGTCGAGCCATCGCCATTCCGTAGGTACCGAAGCGAGGCAGCAGCCAGACCATGAGCAGCAGCATGGTTGCGCCGGCCGCCAGATTAAGCCAGGTGACGATCCGAATGCGCCCGAATGCGAAGAGCGCGTATGTGCCTGTGACGTTCAATGCGAGCAGTGCGGAGCTCCATACGATGATGGGCAAGACCGGGGCGGCGCTCCGGGCGATGTCAGCGCCCGCCCATACGCGCAAAATACTTTTCCCGAAGAGCAGCAGGGTCACAGTTGTTACAGCGACAAAGAGCAGGTTGCAAGTGGAGGCGACAAGGATCGTTTTGCGTACAGAAGAGGTCGCCCGCGACGCCTGACGCTCAGCAAGGTGCGGAAACAGAAAGTGCAGCCCCGAAGCAGCAAAGCCAAAGATGGGCTGCGCCAGCTGGGTGCACAGGCTGTAAGCGGCGACCGCAACAGCGCCAAGCGAGATGCCGAGAAAGAGGCGGTCCGCCTGGCTGAAGATGACGGCAGAAACGGCCTGAAGCCAGCTGAAGGCTCCGTAACCAAGCAATGCCTTCGCAGCATGAGCGTCCATTGCCGGCAGAAGTGAGCTGACGTCGAGAAGCCGGCGAAGATCAGCAAACTGCAGCCATGTTCCCAGCAGATTGAAAAGAGCGGACGCGGCGACAATGCCGGCAACGCCATGGAGGAGATAGGTGAGAGCAGCGGCGGCGGCGAGAGAAAGCAGGCGCGTGACTACGCTGACACGAACCGCGGCGCCGTAGCGCTCGAAAGCGCGCTGCGTGCTGATGCAAACGCTCTCCATCGTGCGCAGCCATAGAAGCAGACTGGCAATGCGCAATGACCAGAGGCAGTCCTGGGCAAGCATGCCGCCGGCGGGAACCAGGTGCAGTGCAGCGAACGGAGCGAGTGTCCATGCGACCGCCGCGAGGACTGTACCTAGAATGAGATTGATACTAATCATGCAGCGGACGGTGCGCACCAGGGCATCGTGCTGCCCCAGACCGCGCTGACTGGCGACATGTTGTATGTTGGCGTCGCCGAAGCCGGAGGCTATGATGCTGCCCATGCTGACGGCGGCGGTGACCACAGCCCAGATGCCGTATTGCGCGGCGCCCATGTTGCGGAGGACGATGGGGGCGACCAGCAGCATGCCGATGGGATACGCAGCGTAATCCAGCACACCATAGGCCGCATTTGCCAGATACGCCTTCATGACGCGGCTCCTGCATGGGGTCTGCGCCCCTTCCATGTGGCTGAGAGCGTCGAACAGATTTGCTGAGCGAGCACCTTGCGCGGATCGCTTGAGCTGATTCGCGACCAGCGATGCCAGGCGAGCAGCAGAGCGGCGGCGATACTGGTCGTAACAAGCGTGAGGATCTCTGCGAGTAGAAGCCGAGGCGGAAAGGACTTCTTCTCCGGGATGCCGGGTGAGTCGATCACGCTGACGACAGGTACGTCCTTAGCTTCCTGAATGCGCGCCAACTCATATTGCTGTGTGAGCAATTCGAAGAGTGTCTCCTGGACCTGTACCTGGCGATAGAGATTCGCATATGGAACGGCGAGCCGGGGAAGCTGACGCAGAGGCGGATAAAGCTCGTTCGGCTTTCCTGTGCTGCGATCATCGTCCGATTCCGACGATGGTTCCGCGGCGAGCGGCGCTGATGAGCCGCTTATCTTTGACAGCTGTCCTTGGAGGGCGGCGATTCGAGACTGTGTGGCGCGAACACGAACGTTGCCGTCGCCGTAGATCTGACGCAGCGAGTCGAGATTCGCCTGTTCCAGAATCATCTGGGCCTGGAGTCGCGAAGCGGCATCGACCATGGCGCGCGTCTGCTCTTTGATGTCGATCGTGGCGTGCATACTGGAAAACTCACCCATCCGCTGCTGTGCCTGCTCAAGGTCAGTCTTCACCTTCTGTAGCCGTTTCTCGATGAAGACGCGCTCCTGATGGGCAGAGGAGGTGCTGGTGTGGTTGAGCAGAAGGTTGAGCCCGTCGAGATAGCCTTGCGCAAGATCACGCGCGCGTCGCGGATCGGTATCCTCGACCGTGATGGTAATGACACCGCTTTTTTTGTCATCGATGATGGTGGTACTGCGCGCCAGATGTTTGGCGGTATCTACGCGATACCGCTTGTGATAGACGGTCTGGAGTTGGAAGCGATCGATCAGCTGACCTGCAACTGTGCCGCTGCGCAACAGGTCAACGAACAGCGCAGTGCTGTTGTTGCCGCCCAGGAGGCTTCCGGCCAGGCTGCTTAGCCCAGTCATGCCGCTGAGACCGCGCCCTGAGAGCGCAGCCAGCACTGCGGTGCCCATGCTCGGACTGCTGGGTGGCATGATTTGCGCGGACGACTTATATCGCTTCGGCAACGTGAAGGCGATGAGGAGGCTCAGCAGCAGAGAGATCGCCGCAATGCGAAAGAGGAGACGGCGGCGTTCCCACAGGATGCTGGTGCTTGCAACCCAATCCGGTGTGGTGATGGTGTCAACTGGAAGCGGAGGCTCGCGAGTTATCGTCGGGCCTGGCTCTGTTTGCTGGTCGACCAGTACGGACGCAGTTCGATCACGTTCTGCGGAAGAGCCGGTCTGGAGGCCATTGGGGGTGTTCAAAATGCACCTGCTACAGCCGCGGTAAATGCAACCGAGGAGGCAATCTGCGCGACGGTCAGCACATTGCGCCAGAAGAGCGATGCGCCAACGATCTTTTGCGGCACCACAACCACGTCGCCAGGATCAAGCCGCGTGGATAAGACGTCGTGTTCAAACCAAAGGCTCGGCTCGCGGCCTACCACCGAGCCATTGGCGCGAATGATGAAGATCTGCTTCGTGTTTGCAACCTGCGTCACGCCACCGGCACGATGCAGGTACCACCCAGCTTCCCTGCCGGGCACAAAGGTAATGGCCGAGGTGTTGTACACCTGTCCGGTGACAAGCACGAAGCCCGGACGCTTGGGGACGCGAAGGACATCACCGGCGCGCACCTCGATGTCGGCAGGCGTGTTTTCCCAGCTGCTAATGTCGGCGCTGATGTGGATGACAAGGCGTCCACTGGACGGCTGACTGCGCAAACGAGAGAGTATATCGTTCTGCTGTTGCGCAATCAGTTGTAGAGTTGCGGATTGATCTCCTGAGCCAAGATTCGGACTGATACGAGCGGAGGCTGAGCTGGTTTCGATCTGGCGAATCAATTGCTCCCGACTCTTCTCCTCAAGCAGACGAACTTCTTCGCGGATGAGCACTGCTCCCGCGGGATAGCTCGTCGTGCGAAGGCCGCCGGCCCGCCGCAGGATGGAACTCAGGCGTTCTCCCTGCTCGAAGCCGTAGGTGCCGGGATGCGCTACCTCGCCCTGGACGCTAATAGAGGCGCCAATATCGTTCCATCCCGTGAGCTGATGCACGACTAGTACATCACCGGGCTTGAGCGGGACATCATCGGTCTGATCGTTGTGCTCGACCGCGTCGCCGATGTGGATCGATTTGCGATCCGTAACAACCTTTGTGCCTGCCACAACCTCGTAGCTTGTAAGGTCCGCGGCTGTGAGCAACGCGTCCCGCTTGAAGCCGCCTGCCATGCGTACGAGCTGGGCTGCCGTCATGCCGTGCGAGAGCGCGTAATCGCCGGGACGCAGGACCTCGCCGCCGATGGTCACCCGAGGCGCATCAGCCTCGTAGCGGCCGAGCACGCGAACCGTGTCAAACGGCTCAAGCGGGTAGTTACTGTTCCCTATCAGCACGTCGGACACATTGAAGTCGATGGTCTCGGGATGCAGATCCGGTTGTACAAGACGGACGATCTCGCCGCGGTCGGCCGGCTCGGGCAGCAGGTCCTGATAGCTGTGGAGCACATCGCTGAGCCGCATTCCGTCGCGGTATGGCTTGCGCCCCGGCCGCACGACGTGACCTTCCATGTAGACGACCCGCTGGCTGTAAGGCAAGATTGCCGAGACGTGCACGCGATCGCCGTCGTGTACGGCGAAAGATGCGATGGCGGCGCGCGCTGAACTGGCTTCCGTATCTGCCGGAATATCCAGGCTCAGGGTTTCGCGCCGACGATTTGCATCGATACGGTCAATGACAATGTGGCCGAGAGCTGCGGAGACGGTCGCACCGCCCGCATCTGCGAGGACAGCGGCCAGTGTGGTTTCACCTTTCAGCTCATAAATCGCAGGTCGCTTCACTGCGCCGTAGACCGCGATCTGAGGCCCGGCAGGAGGAACGGCTACGGTGTCGCCTGATTCCAGGCGGTCTTCGCTTTGGACGCCATGCAGGAGAAAGGCGTAAAGATCGATCTCGCCCACCAACCGCGGACCGCGATAGTGCCGAACGATGCGCAGAGAACCAACGGCTGTGGGACCACCCGCGGCGAAGAGAGCATTCAGCGGAGAAGACAGCGAACTGATGTCGTACGCGCCGGGGCGCTGCACATCACCGACGACGTAGATGCGAATGCTGCGCAGGCGTGCGATGGTGACAGCAACCTGCACGCTTCGGTACTGGCGCTTCAGTGCGTCTGTGATCACGGCCTGGACGCGCTCGAGGGGGAGGCCGGTGACCTGTACCGGCCCCGCATCGGGCAGGCTGAGCTTGCCGTCGCGATCGATGGTGCGCGTCAGGCTCTGTGATACACCACCCCAAAGCGTGACTGTCAGCGTGTCGCCGGGGCCAACTACATAGTCGGGGCCGGCGGGAACATCGAGCGGCGTGCTGCGTAGATTTGGGGCAATCTGATTCGGAGCAGACTGATTGGTCGAGTATGCGTCGCGGCGCTGGAAGACATCCGACCCGTATCGCTTCAGCTTTCCCTCGTCCTCCGGGAGCTGGGTATAGAGGTCGCGCAGCGAAAGCATGTTGTAAGGTGCGGTCCTGTGCAAGACCTGAGGCTCGCCAGTTTCATTCGGCTTGGTGGTAGCTCGCGGTACGATCGGGCGGCGCGTGGTGCCGTACGGCGCCGTGGCCCCGGAGACGCCGGTGGCGGGTGGCTGTTCGTTGTTCTGGAGGGTATTAGACGGGAGCCGATCGGCGGCCAATGGGCGGCCTGGTATTTGGGAACCTTGCAGTGACGAGAACACGTCGTCAACATTCCCGCTTGCAACGTAACTTTCAAGGTCGGCGTCCGAGACATAACCGCGGGCACGCATGAATGTGGTTATGTTGGCCCGGAGCTCCGGGCTGGACGCGATCTTGCTGTAAAGCATCTGATCGGTGATGGAATCCGGCTGCAACGGTGTACCCTGCTGCGACGCCAGGTCGGCCATCAGGGACTTCAGTTCAACCACGGTGTCAGGTTGCTGCTCGAGGATCGCGAAGATCTGGTTAGCCGACAGAGACACGGGTACGCCGTTGCCGGCAATGGAGGCGGGATTCTGGGTGTCCGTTGCGTTCGTGCCAGTCGAGGTCGCCGTTGAGCCGGTGCTAGCGGAACTATCGCCCGAGGGATTTTGTTGCGTCGGATTGTCGTCGGAGGAGAAAAGCGGGGGCATCGTGACCGAAGGCTCGCCGCCCGGTGTGACCTGCTGCTGCGCTCGCGCGGATGGCAAGCAGAGTGCGGTGACGATCAGCAGAGCGAATGTCCGCACGGCGGTCCGCGCGTGACATGTCGTATTGCTGGTCATAATGCCACCCCGTTCATGTATTGCTGCCAGCGGAGGGACTCGCGCAGATAACGGATGCCTTCCACGATATGAAAACGCAGTCGGAAAAGAATGAAGCGAAACTGAGCACGATAGCGCCGGAGCCTCATTGACAGCTCTTCGTTCGCATTCGCATGCACGATCAGCGGAGGGGGCCGGAGCGGCAGCAAGGCCTGCCGCAGGGAACGCCGGGAAGGAACACCGGAGCTTGCGAGTTCCTTCTGCAACAGAAGATAGAGCTTGCTGCCAGGGAAGCTGGCCAGAACTGTGCGCTCCCCATATAGCTGCACCCAGAGGCGGGCGCTCGCGGGCATACGATCGATGGTCCAGTTTGCGAAGGACCACGGGGCGAAGTTGCCCATCACGTGCGTGATGAGTAGCGTCACTACGCCGAGGGCTATCGTTGCTTTCGGAGTTGCTTCGGCGCGGGCGCGCACTTCAGTCCAAAAGGACGTGTCATCGTGCCGCGCGATGACATGGCGGCGAAACTCGATCAGGTGCGCGGTGCGGGAGAATTCACTGCAAACGTGCTTGAAAGCGTGCATGCCCTGGCCCAGGAACAGATCCACGGAGGACAGTACCGGGATGTCGACATCGCGGAAGCTGCGCATCTCAGCACGGGCCAGCAGCGAGAAACGCGCTTCAATACGAGACTCGACGTGCAGTTCCACGGAACGATGCGGCACATCTTTATAGAGGTGACGGAGCGATGCACCGGGCGTCTCATTCTTCTTGAATTCCCAGCTGCGGCCGCTGATGGCTCGCAGATGGTAGCCGCGACTCTCAAGAATGCGCCCGGCTTCGTCGGCACATTCGTCTGCGACGAGAAAGTCCAGATCGAGCTGCGAGCGCAGTTCCGGCCTGGGAACAGATGACGGCCAGAGACTGAGGCCTTTCAGCATCGCATAGCAGAGGGAGGCTCTCTGAAATTCGCGATGAATGCGAAACATCTCCTCGATGAGGCCTTCTGTGCGGGCGGTGTTGTCGGCAAGGTTCTGTTGCAGGCGCGTCGACACATCAGTCGGCAAGATGCGTCCACGACTGAGATCTGTGAGCCGGTCGTAGAAGTAGAGCGCCAGGCCGCTCGTATCCAGCCAAAGCAGCAAGCTCTGCCATTCCGTGGCAGACAGGTGCTCCAATGTTGAGCATGCCTGCGGCGGCGGATCGCACAAAATCAGCAGAGCGGCCGCGCGCAACTCCAGTTCCCTGCTACGAGACCCGGGCACCGCGAGAGTGGAAAGCATTGGCATAGTAGCTAGTGGCTATACGTCTCGGGTTCACCGAGGCTGCCGGCCGGCGGCAGATGGCGCAGGTACACGACGATCGACCAGATCTCGTTATTGCTGACGATGTCCTTTGATCCCGGCGTGCCGGAAGGCCAGAGACCGTGGTCGACCACCATTTCAGTTGGCCGTTCCTCCTTTACTCCACGACGTGCAGTGTGAGTTTCATCTTGCCGTGGCCGGTTCCGCAGAAGACTGAGCACTGGCCGACGAAGTCGCCAGTTTTGGTCGGGGTGAAGGGGAGTTCACTGGTCTGACCCTTATTAGCTTTAAGATTGAAGTCGAGATCCTTGAAGCGCAGGCCGTGAGTGACATCCGTGCTTTTGAGCACGATCACGACAGGCTCACCCTTTTTCAAGGTGATTTCGGCTGGTGTGAATTGGAATCGGCTGGCCGTTATCTCTATCCGGCGAGGCGCCGTCTGGGCAGGAGCGGGGGCAACGGTGACTACCGCAGCGATCAACATCACGGTGAAAAGTGCTACCAGAACGAACTTCAGCTTCATGCAAGGGACCTCTTAGGGGATGCCAGCGAGACTGGTGAATCGGCCGAACTCGTAGTTGGCGACCTTCAACCGGCTACGCTGCGCAAACAACTTGTCCTGAATCTAGCCAGCCCCAGATGCGGTGTTGTCATGTCGCTGTAAGGCGATTGTCACTGCTTTGTTGAGGTCATCCCGTGGCCGTTCGCCCTCCAGACAGAGGACCGATCGGGTCCCCCAAACACGCGAGTGACAACCAACTGACAAAGGACAGACGTTTCGGGGACACATTTACCGGCGCCCGGCGCTAGCGTGCAGCTATGCCGCGTTTTCGACTTAGCTACCTCCCCGTTACGTTGGCGCGATTAGCAAGGTTCGCCCTGTTCGTGATGGCAATGCTATGCGCCAGCCGCCCTGGGAGCGCCCAGGACACGCCGCTGATTTCAGGCGGGGTCGGTTTCCAGACCAGCACGAACGGTGGCAATACGAAATATCAGCCAATCATCGAGCCGCTGCTGGCCGCGCCGATTGGACCGCGGGTGCTGGTCGAGTCGCGTGCGGCGATCCTTGAGACGTGGGCGCCTCGCACCGATGGCGGTTCCGGATATGACCACACATATTTTGGCGCACTTACATACCTTCAAGGGGACGTGACTCTGACGCCTCACGTTACGCTGGTCGGCGGCAGCTTCCTGATTCCTTTCGGCACTTACAATGAGCGCCTGTCACCGATCTGGATCAGCAACTTCCAGTCCGGACCTCTCATCAGCCCGCTGGGGCTGATGTCGACCGGCACTGGAGTGGGTGGCATGCTGCGCGGCTCTGCCGTATCGCACCCAAAGTATTCGATCGATTACGCCGCCTACTTCTCGGCGAGTAGCGACAACGAGCAGTTCAACTCGGACCGTTCCTTCGGCGGGCGCGCCGACCTCTATCTGCCAAAGCCGCGGCTTGAGCTTGGACTTTCTTATGGCCGTCTGCTTCAGGACACGCACGAAAATTTCTATGGTGCGCACCTCTGGTGGGAACCGAAAGACACTGGGTTTCGCTTACGTTCGGAGTTTGCGCGCGGGCACCACGCCCAGGGCTACTGGGTCGAAGCTGACTACCGCATGCAGGCATTTGGCGGCCCGGATAGCGTCATCGGCCGTTTCGAGCCGGTCTTCCGCATGCAGCAGACCTTTCGACGCGACACCATCGTGAGCGATGGTCTACCGCTAGTGAATACGCAGCGCGCCGACTTTGGGCTGGATTACAACCTGCCGCATAACACAAGAATTATTACCAGCTACTCTCGACAATTTTCTTCCACGGGCGATCGAAACATCTGGGAGACGGGGATTGTCTATCGTTTCCTATTTCCGGCATGGAAAGGTAGATCGAAATGAACTTGAAATATCTGCTATCCGCAGTCCTCTTGGTAGTAGCCGCCTTTGCGTCCTCCAAGGCTGCACCCCGGATCAGGCCCGTGCCGCAGGCCGAAGCGCAGAATGCGCAGAATGCAACGAAAAAACAGGCACCAGCAACGCAGGGTGGGACGCACGAGGATGAAGGTCAGCGTATCTTTGACCAAAACTGCTCGCGCTGCCACACGGCTCCGGATGGCTTTTCGTCGCGCATCTCCGGTACGGTCGTGCGCCACATGCGGGTCCGGGCATCTCTCAGCCAACACGATGAGCAGGAATTACTCCGCTTCCTGAATCCATAGACCGGAGTCCTGCGACTGCAGCAGGGGTGTTGACTAGTAAGGCGGCTCGGCATCTGGCTCGTAAGGACGACCAAATTTGTTCAGGTGCTGCTCCTCCGGCCTATCGGCACGAATATCGCCTAAGTCCGCGACGGTGCCAGCTATGTGCACTTGCCTTGTCTGCTGGTCGAGAGCGTTTTGTGGCTGTGCCTCAACCCAGACATGCAGGCTGTAGTCACCGTCCGGAATATCTTGCATACGGAATGTTCCGTGCGGATCGGCAACGCTGTAAAAGGGCGTATCAAGCGCGATAACGACCGCGCTCATCTCCGAATGGATGTTGCAGAAGATATAGGACACACCCACCCGGGAAAACACCACGCTGCGAGTGGAACCTGCTTCGTATAGCCCCAGGTCGAAGCGTTTGCCATCGAAGAGAGAGAAGACGTTGTGGAAGAAGGGATCGGCATTGGGAAAGGCCACGATGCTGCCCACCGGCACTACCAAGAGATGCGGCGTAAACGTCTTGTTCTTCTGCAAAAGGGTGAACTTGCCGGGTGGAGATGGGGCGATGGCCTGGACAGGCTCGAGCCAGATCACAGCGGAGGGAAACTTCTCGGATTTATTCGTTGAATTTCCCGCAAAAACTGCGACCAATTGTGCTTTTACTTCAGCCGCACGCAGTAGCGGTTCCCCGGCGATCATGAGCAACGACGCGGTGAGGATCGTCTTGCGGGAGACGCGCAGCATCAGAAGCGGTACCCCGCGCCAATGCCGATCACGTCGCTGAAACTTGCAGGGCTGGATGCAAAGTTGGTCCACAATCGCCGATACTCGAGTGAGAAGAGAAGATAAGCGCTCGGGCTATAAATAACATTGCCGACGGCCGACATGTTGCGAGCCAGTCCAGGATAGACGGCGTATTCGGGGATAGCCGTGCTCGCATCAATCTCCCCGGCAAACGGGTTATCGATGCCATAGCCCGCATTCAATGCGAGGCGCTCTCCGACCTTGCTCTGCAATTGCGCCCAGCCGCCCACATCGTCGAGAGCGCGCGCAATCTCTGTCCTGCCTGCATACGCGTGGACATAATCGACGTACCCTCCACCGCCTAGACCACCCAACCCCGCCCCGCGATACGCGTTAGCAATCAGCGAAAGATGCCTGGTCATGGGCAGACGCAGATCCATTGCGCCGGCCCACGCATCGAAACGCATACCTTCTGCCGTTTCGTGCGGGCTGAAGTAGCCGCTGACGCCAATAGCCGGCCCAGAGTCAACCTGGCCGGAGCCAAATGCAATACGTGCTTCGGTGCCTGGCCAGCGGCTGCGCTCCGCGCGTGAGACGGTTGAGGTGTTCGGAGGGCCGCCCGGCCATTGAGGATCCGCTACATCGATCAATCCTGCCTGGATGTTCCATCGCTTCGAGCCGCCGCCGCCGATCTGGTGAGAGAGGCCGATCTGCGGATTCCAGGACCATAAATTTCCGCTCCAGGAAAATAGCGGCTGCGAGACGGCTACGAGCGAGGATGGCGTGTACGGCGCAAGAAAACTGCGGTCCTGTTCGAAGAAGGCTTCCGTATTCTGCCACTTCAAGCCAGCATGCGCCGTGCGAAAGCGCAACAGCCCGCTTGCTGCGTAACTTGGTTGCGATCCGCTGGCAAAGAAGTCGACACGCACATCTCCATGGCTGGTCGCACCGAAGAGATGCGGTCCCCGAGCGTCAAGACCCAGGACGGTTTGGCGCAGGGAAAATCCGGTGCTGCCGGACCCCGGCAACGCATAGGTGGGATTGGCGGAAATATCCACCTGGCGTGTGTTCACGTAGCTATTGAAGAGCAGCAAACCACTTATCTTCACCGGATATTTTGACTCCGTCTCGACCTTGGTCTGCTCGTGAGTGGCGATTTGAGACTCCTGTACTGCTTGCCGCTCGCGAATATCTTCGAGTGTCGCTGCAGACGCGCTCGAAGAAACGGCAGGTGGCACATTCTGCGCGGCGGTGCTGCCTGGATTTGAGTTCTGGGAGACTGCTGGCGCTGCTGGGGCGGTCCCCTTCTGCACTGCGAGTTCATTCTGCAGTGTTGAAAGCTCCTTCTGCATGTCCTGAAGCTGCTTCTGGTACGCATCCATTTGTGCTTGCGCGCGAGCAACCGCAGCAGTTAACCGTTGAACTTTTTGCTCCGTCGTTTCGGATGGTGCAGATGGTGCGGGTGCGTATTGTGCCGGGGCACGTTCACCAGCAAGGTTCGAAAGCAGCATGGCGACAGCGATTGCGACCCATCGTGTTGTCGGTAGCGTCGTCCGATCACGTGGTCTGCGTGCGGTGTGCTGATCTGCATTCTCGGTCATGGCGTCAACTGAGCACTCGGTGCGGTGTTCGCGGCACTGCTTCTTGCGCCGGGAGAGACGGCACGTGATACCGTCAGGCGAAATACAGCTTCACCCGGACGGCTGCTTACCACTTGTACGCTCCCGTCGTGCTCACGCGCCACACTCCATGCTAGTGTCAACCCTAGACCGGTGCCTTTCTGTTTGCCCATACTTACAAAGGGATCAAAGAGGCTTTCGCGAATTCCGTCTGCCACACCGAGTCCACTGTCGGTAATGGTCACGCTGGCAGTAGTTTCGTTTCCATCCACAGCGACGTCCACCTCCCGCCGTCCCGTACTTTGTCTCGCAGACTGACAGGCGTTCAACAACAAATTATAGATAGCACGTTCCATCTGCTTGGTATCGATCGCGGCCGTGATATCTGCCCTTGGCTCTACACGCACGGTCACACGCTCAGCATCCGGGTGCGCCCGCACGAGCGCCACAGCGCGGTTGACCAGAGCAGTCATGGAGGTCTCAACGCGCTGCAAGGCTGCGCCGGTTCGGCCAAAAATGAGGAGCGAGTCCAGCATATCCGTCGTTCCGTTTACCGCAAGCCGAATTTCATCGAAAAGCTCCGCACGTTCGTTCGCAGGCAGTGCCGGCGATGAGAGGAACTCCGCATTTGCATACACGGCCGCCAGGTAGTGGCGCAGATCATGCGATACAGAGCTTGCCATACGACCAATCGTGGCGAGCCGCTCCGCGTCGACCAGAGCGCGATTCTTCTTCTGAATCTCATCGCGCATCTCGGCGAACACACGGCTCAAATAGCGCACCTCCTGCGTTCCCCCTGCAGGAAGCAGATACTTCGGATTTCCTTCTCCGAAAGCCTGGACCCCGGTTGCCAGTTGCTCCAATGGACGTGTGACCATGCGCGCCAGAAGCAGCATGAGCAACGAACCAACGGCGACGGCCAGCAGGCTGGCCAGAAATACCAGGCGATTGATATCACCCTCCGTGCGCTCTGCCTCAGCGAAGGATTTCATGACGACAAGACTCAGAGGGGCACCCGCGCCATTCGTCATGTCTTTGACGCTGGCCAGATAGCGTTCCCTGCCAATGGTCACAATCCCTTCACTGTTCTGGCGGAGCGAAGTTAACGTCCCTTTGAGCTGGTCCCGCTTTTCCTTTGGCAGTGTACTCGCGACAACGTCGTTGCCGGCCACGAACGCTGCATCGGCACCCGCGCCGCGACCCACTTCCTGCAGCAACCGATGGTCAACGGCGTAGCCGCTTACGACATAACCGAGCAGCGTTCCGTTTGCCGCGCTGCCGAAGTAGAGGGGGCGAACTGAATACTCGTACAGTTTGCCGGCACTCAGGAGATAGTGCCTGCTCGGATCTCGAATGACCGCCTGAAGGTCGCCTTTCAGCAGTTCGGCGTTCTCGACGTCCTCTGCGTTGACAGACAGAACGCGGCTGTTTGCATCAGCTAGAGCAAACAGGTCGTTGCCACTTATTTTCCAGAAGTCCACCGCATCATCCGTAATGGTGCGTGGATCACTGGTCGTCATCAATGCTTTCAGGCTCGGGAGGCTAGCCAACAGCGAGCTCTCCTGATCCAGCGTGGTACGGCGGTGGGCTTCAAGATCCTGAAACGTCTCGACAGAGTGCTGCAGGTCTTCAGCCAGTGCCACTTGCACGTGATGCCGCAAGCGGCTTCGGACGATCAGCAGACTCGACGCCGTGGTCCCAGCGATGATCAACACGAGCGAGGTCAGCAGCAGAACTCGAGTTCGGATTCCTGGACCAACTTTTCCGTTGAACACAGAGGCTGCCTTCTTACGGTACAAATTTGTATCCGGCACCATAAATCGTCTGCAAATAGCGCGGCTCGGTAGAGTTTGGTTCGAGCTTCTGCCGCAATTTCAATATCTGGTTGTCCACAGTGCGCGTGGTTGGATAGGAGTTATATCCCCAGACCTCGTTCAACAGCTCTTCGCGGCTCAAGACGCGCTCGGCATTCTCCACAAAATACTTCAGCAGTTTGAACTCATGGGCAGTCAGCGTGATCGGCATGCCGGCTCGCCTGGCGCTCATTCTGGCGAAATCTACTTCGCATTCGCCGAATTTGTAGGTCACCATCGCGGTCGGCTTGTGTCTGCGCCGCAAAGCTGCCTGCACTCGCGCCATTAGTTCACGCGGGCTGAACGGCTTGGTCACATAGTCGTCTGCTCCGAGTTCGAGCAGCAGGACCTTGTCGGCGACCTCACTGATCGCGCTTACGACAATGACTGGGATTTCCGGCTGCTCCGCCTTCATGGTTTTGCAAAGATCACGACCGAAGATGTTCGGCAGGAGCAGATCCAGCACGACGGCCGACGGCTTCACCGTGTGGAATGCGTCAAGCCCCGTCTGCCCGTCGCCGCAGACGGTTACCGTATAGCCCTGTTCATGGAACATGCGCTGGAGTACCTTTTGCATGCGTGGATCATCTTCGACGACGAGGATATGAGTCCGCGCGCCCCCAGACTGCCCTTCTGTGTTGTCGGAACCGGTGGTGGTCATCTCGCCTTGCAGCATATTCCTTCTCTCCTGGTTGCAGTGCTATTTCATCGTGCTTTTGGTGGCATAGGTAATCACAGTTTCGGGTGAATTATTTCGATTTTTTCGATAGCCCACGCAGCCAGTGCCTCATCCCTGGGATCGCTCTGCTGTATTGCGCGGAGGCGTGGCAGGGCGCCCAGATCGCCCTGCCACGCGACAATCCGAATGGCTCGTTCTCTAACTGCCTCGTTCTGGCTGGCGATGGCCTCGCGCACCGCCGGCAAGACAGTGGGGCCGCTCTGGACGAGCATCCACTCGGCCTTGTCTGCAACGCCATGGTCGGTTGCCTGCAACGCCCGGATCGCGGGCTGCGGGTTCGACCCGATCCGATCCCACAACTGGAATGCGGCGACTATTGCATTCATTTGTGAAAAATCCTTGCCCGGGCGAAATGCCTGCTTCTCGAGCGCCTCCGTAACGCCGGGAGAATGCAGCATTGCAATCGCCTGAAGCTCTTTCATCTGGCAGCGGTAGTAACCCATGACGCTTTGCATCTCGGCCGGTGTCAGTTGGGTCTTGCCCCGCTCGATCCATTGGTCATAGAGGACCCGCGCTGCTTTCACCTCTGAATTCAATTGTGCCGGAACTGCTTTGACGGCTTCATCGGGATCATGCCGTGCAAGTGCCAGCGCCGCGGTGCCTCGGACCTCTGGATCATGATTCGACAATAACGGCAGCAACGCTTCTGCACTCACCGCACCAGGCATGTGAGAGAGGGCGACGAGAGTCTCTTGCAGCACTTGAGGATTGCTGTCATGAAGCACTGGGATGAGCAGATTCGCGGGTGCACGCAGAACCCCGAGGGCCCATGCGGCATTTGCGCGCGCGTCAGGATTCGCCGCCCGCAGTGCTTCCGCGAAAACAGACGGTGAGGTGCGAGGACGCGCCGTCGCCAGTGCGACAGCGGCCGCGCGGGACACCTGGTCGTCTGGGTCGAGCAGCAAACGGGCAAACTCGCCTTCAAGAGGAAAACCGCGGTAGCGTGAGAGTTGGAGAATCGCTCGTGCGCGCACGGCGGGCTGACCGGTGTTTGCCTGCACAGCAAGCGTGGCGAGCGTGCGCTCCACAGGTCTTCCGACTGCGTCGGCTCCTAGCCGCGGATAGTCGACGTTGATGCCATCCACGCCGGCGGCCACGGCCGCTTTCATCGCGGCTAAGTCCATCTCATGGTCGTTCGCGGAGAAGTTCGCAATGACGGACTTCCCTGCGCGGTGATACGCCTTCACCTGCTCTGCAGTAACGCCGGGCTGGACCCCCTGAGCTTCGCCCTCGTTTGCACGGGGATAAAGCTGCTTTACGTCCGCCCACTCGCCGCCGAAACGGACGCGCTCGAGCATGCCCTCCTGGCGCAGCAGGCGCAAAACATCCGGCGCGATGCCCTTGTCCTTGATGTCCAGGAGCAGTTGAATGTTCTCTTCTCGCGCAAGACGCAGTGCATCCTCGAAGAGGGAAATTCGCATGCCCTCAAACCGATCGTCCATCCAGCCGCCTGCATCGCGCAGGCGCAGATCGTCGTAGTAGCTCGTTTCAATATCACCGATTCCGTCGGTCAGCCGCTCCAGGACGCCGTCGTGGTTCAGCACAATCCTTCCGTCCAAGGTCCGTCGTACATCGATCTCGACTACGTCGCATCCCATCAGAGCGGCCTGCCCCAACGACTCCAAGGTATTCTCTGGCACGTCCTTATTCGCCGTGCGGTGGCAAAGCAGGTCGACACGCCTAGCCTGAACGTCTGCGGCATGCGCCACAGGAAGGGCGAAGGAGATGAGCAGCGCGATCACAATTCGATTCATCTCGCCTCCTCCTTCAGAAACTGTGCAGCTGCTCCTGCAACGTCATGCCGGGACGGGAGAACAAAGAGTCGGAACAGCAATGCGATCAGCGTGGCAAGCGCAGCAATGCCCAGAAGCACGGGCGGGTATCCAAATCGAGTGAACAGAATTCCAGCCGCGGCTGTCGCGGCTGATCCGGCAAGGGCATTGCAGAAGAGGGTCATGGCTGCCGCTGGACTGCGTTCGCTGTCAGGAGTTTCATTCATCAGCAGGTTGTAGAGCCCGGGAGCGCACATCCATTGTGCGGCGGAAAAAGTCAGATAAAGGGTCATGGCCAGCCGCGGATAGGTTGTCTCCGCCAACAAGGCGAGGGCGATCGCTGCAATGATTTGGGTTGCCGCGATTCCCTTCACCAGTCCCAGCAGACGGAAGATCACGGGCGCAAGCAGGCCCATACAGAACTGCACTACCTGCGTCGCCGAGAAGATCAATCCAATTTGCGCGATCGGAACATGCAGAACCCGCGACAGATACACATTGCCGAATGGAGTGAATGCGGCGAGGACAGCCGACCATAATGCCATCAGCGGCAGAAACCGCAATAAAAATGGCTGAAGGAGCAGTCTGCGCACCTGCATCGCGCGCGTCGGCGGGATGCTGCCCGAAGCGTTCTCGGGTGACTGCTTCAGAGGCTGGAGTTTTAACACGGGGAGTAAACCGACTAAGGCTATGCCGCACGCCCCCAACAGGATTATCCGCTTAACGTCTGCTGCCTGCATGACGATGCCAACTGCTCTCAGCCACTGTGGCAGAAAACCGCATACGATACCGCCGAGGATGCTCGTACCCAGGCTGGCGGAGAAGATCAGACTGTATCCCGACGTACGATTCACCTCAGTTGTGAGTCGCGCAACAGCCGGAAGAAAACAGACGCCCCACATGCACATTGCCAGTCCGGCGAGGAGCGCGAGGCCGATCTGCGCGGGTTCCCACATCCAGAGAACACGTGCCGCGTTCAGCACGGATGCCGACACGAAGCAGAGAATGAGCACCGGTTTCACGCCGATCCTTCGCGCGATAATGCCTGTCGGCAGCGTTCCGACAAGCGTCCCGAGCGTTACCGCACCGCCAATGAGCCCGATCGATCGGTCACTGAAGCGATAATCCAGCAGAAACAGATTGAAGAGAAAAAAATAGACGGCAAATCCGGCGTCGAAAAAGAATGCGGCCATAAAGAATACCCAAAAGCCGCGACTTAGTTTCTGCTGCCGAAGCCAGGCAGAAGGATTCCTCCAGAAGGCGGCTGCCTTCTCCGCGTTTGATTGTGGCTCGAGCAAAGCCACCATCATTGGCCCTCCCGTACCAATGTCCGCAGCCGGTCTACAGCCCAGTCCAAGTCGGTATATCGGAGTTCAAAGACGTCGGCAGTCAACAGACGTTCAATAGTCTGATACTGCACGGCCAGCGACTCCGGCGATCCGTAGAGTCCCTGCCGCATCCACTGCCGGGCTACGTCTGCGCTATACGGACGAAGCTCAGGTGTATCGCCGGCGCGCCGGTTCAAAAAGACCATGAAGTCTATATGTGTGCTTTGGGCGCGTGTTACGTGCGACATGGGGCTGGTGGACAACTCGATCGACGGTTTGCCGGTCGCTCTCGGTGTAATGTCGAGCCCCTGTATCTCGGGAAACAATTCCGCCGCTGAGGGCCGGAAACGGACGTGATAACAGTCGCCGGTTCCGACTCGTCCGTCGCAGCCGCAGTTCTGAAGGAAAAAGCCGTCGTCGCAGATGTAGGTCCAGCCAGATCGTGCGCATGCGTAGGAGAGAGTTGACTTGCCGGCACCAGAGTCCCCGCACAACAGGATGCCGTGCCCGTCGAGCGAAACACACGCAGCGTGCGCCGGCGTCGTGAAGCGGGTCGCGATGCAACATCCCGGCATTCCAAGAAGGAAGTATTTCGCGTAAAGCCTATGCTTCAACGTCGCCCGCGAAATCGAAGTGTATACGCTGTTTCGCTCCAGATTGACGATGCCGTAGTTGTTGGGGTCGGCCACGCCAGTGACCAACGGCAACATGATGCGGACTACAGGCGCTGGTGGGCACTCCACCGCGCCTTCCTCCACCACGTGTACGTCCGACCGGATGGGCTCGGTGTTGTGCCGCTTCTCGAAGCTCCCCCAAAGCTCCGCCACCATCTCCAGCACCTCGCTCGAATTCGTCCTCACCTCCAGAGGGAAGCCCAGCGGATAGAACATCTCTTTCAAGGAGAGCGCCGGGAGTTCGAGGTCGTGTTTCAAATCCAGCGCCCGGGATGTGGCACAGGCCGTTTCGATCTCCTCAATCGTCATCATGAGTTTTTCTATCCCTAAGATTGAAGTGCGGTTTGGACACGTTCACTCGGCTCAGAATATGTACTTCGCCGCGAATTGAATGATGCGCGGGTTGGTTGCGGTACTTGTAATCCTCCCGAAGGAGGCGCTTGCCGTCGGATTCGGAACCGTCGGATCTCCGTAGCCCAGGAATGTATTGGGATTTGCAAACTGTGGCGTATTCGTCAAGTTGAAGAACTCTACGCGGAAACGGAAGTTGCTACTCTCTCTTACCGGAAAGATCCGTTCCACCGCCATGTCGAGGTTATGCTGCCCAGGGCCGCGTACGATGCCGACGCCGCTGTTGCCGAAGTCCTGATCGGCCAGGCTCGTTCCGTTCGGTGCTTCGGGGGCACGCGTGAACGCATTCGCGTCCAGATATCCGTTCTTCACGACACGCGAGAACAATGACCCATGGGTTTGAGGATTGCTTCCTGTTCGCTGCGCTCTCACCTCTCCGGCCAGCAAGCCATAGACGGACCCTGCGTTGGTGTCAAAGACACTGAGCGCGCCACCAGTCTGGATAACGGCAATGCCCGAGAACACCCAATCTGTCAGCGCCTGATGCATGACTCGAGGAAGCGATCCAAACTTAGGCGCGTACCACGTGAAATTCGCCACTACTCGCTGGTCGCGATCGTCGCCCGCAAGACCATAGGAGGATTCCCTCAGATTGCGTTGGTCGTTTGTGGGCAACTGCAACTCAAACGTATCTGTTCCTCCCTCGCCATTCACCTCGTCGAGGTTCTTCGACCAGACATAGCTTCCCTGGATCTGGAAGCCATCTTCCATCCGCTTCGTGATTGAGACTTGCAGCGAGTTGTAATTCGCGATGAACCCCGAATTCGTAAACAGAGATCCCTGGCTCAGGCCCTGGATGGGCATACGAGCGGTCACATTGTTGACTGAATTTGTCGTCTGGCCATTGACCGGATTCGCCGGGCTGGCTAACAACGCCTGATCGAATTCGATCTGTCCCGGCCGATCAACTGAATTCGTGCCCACGTATCCTGTCTCGAGCAGGTAGCCTTTCCCCAGAGCGTATTGCAGGTTCAGGTTGTACTCATAGGTCTTTCCGTCCAGCACATCGGGATCGGTTCCCTGGATGAATGGTGTCGAGGTCGGCGTGCGCTTCACGAAGATGGGGTAGCTCGAATTCGGCGGAAGCAGAGGAACGAAGGGGCTTGCTAACGTTGCCGGGCCATTCGACGCTCCCTGCGCGATCTGCAATGTCGCGAACGGCGGTTGCGACAGCATTATCTCGGCGAGGTTGGCCGAGTGATGATCGAAGTACAAACCAAACCCGCCGCGCAGCACCACCATCGGCTTTTGCGTCATCTGCAACGCAAAACCAAGCCGCGGCGCCACATCTCTATGCGGCGTATTCCACAAGCCCGGGTACGACAACTTAACCACGCCTGGCGGCACCGTGCCCTGAAAATTGGAGGCGACAGTAAAACCGCTGTAGGACCCCGCTGGTGGCACCTGCCCATCCGCTGTAAGGGCGTTGAAGTTAGTCAGCCTCCCGTCGGTCTCGGTCGGCGCACCAAAGATCTCGTACCTCAGGCCCGCGTTGACGGTAAGACGCGGGGTCAACTTGATATCATCCTGTGCAAAGGCTGCGAAGTCCGTAAATCTCAGATTTCTACGGAAGATGCCTCCTCCCCCCTGGCTGGTCGTCACATTGCTTAAGCCTTGAGGGCTGCCATTCTGCGCCGCACTTAGCCCCAACAGGAAGTCATTGAAGGTGGCAATTTGCAGCAATCCATCCGTTTCGATTGGCGAATCCAGGTCTACCTGATGCCTTTTGAATTCCGCACCGAAGCGAATATTGTGACGGCCCCGAGTCATCGCGAGCGTATCTTGCCAGACAAACGTGTTCGTGACCTGCCATTGGGAAGGTGTACCGGCGTCGCCGATCGAGAGTCCGGCGACCATCATGGCGGGAGCATGCGATTCGGGACCGGGCACGCCCGTTGGTGTGCCCTGCCCAATGGATTGCGCGGTGAGCGGGTTCTGCACCGTCGAGGTGCCGTCAAACCGCATATAGCCGAACCGTGCAATGTTCACCAGATTTGAACTGAAGCTGTGAGTGTCGGCCAGTACAAACATCGTGTTGCGATCCAGTTCGGTTGTGCCCCAGCCGGGGACATTCGCTGCGCCGTTCGGGGAGAAAGGCTTGTCCGTTGGTGAGCGCGAATAGAAGAAACGCCCGGAAATTACATTTCTGCTGTGCAACGACTGGTCGATGTCTACCGAGAATTGGTCCTCACGGTAGTGCGCCGGAAGAGCATATGTCGACTGCCCAACCGGGAACTGGTCCGAGGCATCGGGGCCGGTTGGAGGAATGGGCGTCTGCGGACTTGGTACCGCAAATTGACCATTGGGGAGCTTGGCATTCAGGATCGCCACCGCTACGGGGTTGATATTGGATCCATCGCACGCGACTTGCGTACCGCCGGCTTGTGTTAGATATCCTGTCGCCGGCTGGCCTTTGTCGTTCAGGTGGGCCGCAGGGCAAAACTGCTTTCCCAAGGCCGCTGCAGAACGGTCGTCCGTCAGCAACGGAATGATGGGGTTCTGCTCGTCGCCAAGTCCATTCACTTCGGTAAGCCCCTGATAGGCCACAAAGAAGAATGTCCTGTCTCTCACAATGGGCCCGCCGACTGACCCGCCAAATTGGTTCTGCTTTAGGTCCGGACGCGGCTGGCCGTTGAGCTTAGAGAAGAAATCGTTCGCATTGAAAATATTGTTGCGCAGAAACTCCCAAGCGCTTCCGTGAAAGCTGTTCGTGCCGCTCCTGCTGACCAGATCGACGTTCGCCCCTGTCCCGCGGCCATACGCAGCGTCGAAGTTTGCCGTCTGTACCCGAAACTCCTGAATGGAATCCGGAGCCGGGATGGCGGTGCCTAGCTGCGAACTTTCGGCGTTGGCGGCCGAGTTCTGCATCAAATTATTCGCGTCGATTCCGTTGAACTGAATATTATTCGCGGTCGGCGTTGCGCCATTCGAGGCGACATTCTGCGTCCCGCGGCCCAATTGCGCTGCGTCAGGGAGGTCCACCACCACGCCGGGCGCAAGACCCAGGATTTGCGTGTAGTTTCGGCTTGCCAACGGTAGGGAGAGAATCGCTGTTTCATCGACGACGCGCCCCAGCGTCGAGCTCTCCAATTGGGCGACCTCGGCATTGCTGCTCACCTGAATGTTCGTCTTCATTCCTGCGACGGCCAGAGTCACATTGAGTGACGTCGTTTCACTTACGACGACCGAAATGGAATGCGAGGTGTTCGGCGCGAAGTGGGGGGCTCTTACGGTCACCGCATATTTCCCTGGCGGCAGCAGGGGCACGCGGAAGACGCCTTCCGATGTTGTCGTCACCGTGCGCGAGATGTGCGTTGCGTCCTCAACCACCAGCACCTGTGCATTCACCACCGCCCGGTTCGTGGGATCAAGGACAATGCCTGTGATGGCACCAGTTCCGGGAGTCTGACCGAGGACGACGCGCGCCAGCACAATCATTGCGGTCATGGAGACGCAAAGTCGTCGCACCGAAGTGGACTTCATACACTTGTCTCGGAAATGTCTCTTCAAAACCTGGTGCGGCATTGAGGCCGAGTATGAAGAGAACGCCGTTGCAACTTGTTATTAAGTTGTCATTTTTTTGTATGGATGTATGCTGCAGTGAATCAAAGCAACAGCGAGTGCGGAACCCCCGACGATATCTGCAAATCCGGGGCGCTGAGACGCAGAAAGGTCCTCCAGCAAAGCTGGGCGGGTTTCTCGAGCTTAAATTTTGGTCGGATCTGCGCGCGTGTCCGCTAACTTCCCGGACAGGGCACACCGCGAGGGAATGACTTTTAGTCACAATGATCGGCGGAGTGGCCGGGTCTAGCTCGCTGCGTCCTTGTATTCTTCGTACCACGCCATTTGTATGGCCTCGAGCTTCGACTCATTCGATTTGGAGCGATCGTCTACAAAACCGGGCAATTCTATGACATAGCGGTGAAGGTCTGTGAATCGCACGGTCAGCGGGTCAATATCGGGATATTTTTCCTGCAGCTGAATACCTATTTCTTCCGAATCATTCCAAGTGAGTTCCTGCGGCATCGCTTCTCCCGTCCTGCTTAAGACTTCGACTCGGCGAGCGCAAGTGGCTTGCCCTCGGAAACGTAGTTGCGGTTCCAACTGGGTATCTCGACCACGTAGGTGCCTGGGCCGGTGATCACCGCTTGGCAACCGAGCCTGGAGTTCAACTGAACATCGGCGGCGGTCTCCATGCGGTCGAGTTCGTCGTCCTCAGCCTCGGAGATGCCTTCAGTGCCCTTCTTCACCCAGATGTGGCAAGTTGTGCATGCGCACGAGCCACCGCAGGCATGGTCGAGGAAGATATTGAAGTTCTCTGCTACATCGAGAAACGACATTGGCTTGCCATGATGCTCGTACGGCATGGTGCCGTACTCGAACTCTACGGTGCGACCTTCGGGGAGGAAGGTCACGCGCACCATGTTGGGACCGGGTGGCTGGCTCAAGTCGATGCTTGGCTGGGTGCTCTGCTCTGACATATTTTTCTCGTTCTCCTACCGACCTTAGCGGAAATCTGCCGGGGCGATCGGATGTGGCGCGGCCGGTCCTTCCCCTATCTTCGCATCCGCCGTATCCATCGTTTCACCGCGCAACGCAGAGGAAACGGTCGCATCCATCATCAGTTCGGCAAAATGGCGCGTGGCCTGATCGAGCGCTTCTGTGCCGCGACGCAGTGAGTCCAGGTCTCCGGCGTCCCGCAGGATCTCCAGCTCCGTCACCAACTCGCCGATCTTTGCGCGTTCCTCCTCGGTCAGTTGCTGCCATGCTGGATGTTGCGGGGCCTTTTCGACAGCGGAAAGGATCGTAGACGCCTCATTGCGCGCTTCGATAAGCTGACGCTCCTGGAAATCGGCCTCGGCATTGTCGAACGAGTCGAGGATCATCGACTCCACCTGTTCGTCAGTAAGGCCGTAGGTCGGCTTCACCGCAATTTCTGCTTGCGTGCCGCTTCGGGCTTCGACCGCAGAGACATGCAGCAACCCGTTTGCGTCGATAAGAAACTTCACCTCGATGCGCGGCAGTCCCGCGGTCATTGGCGGAATGCCCTTCAGGTCGAAGCGGGCAAGCGAGCGGCAGTCCTTCGCCAGTTCTCGCTCTCCCTGCAGGACATGGATCGCAACGTTGGTCTGGCCATCGACGCCCGTCGTGAAGTGTTCGGTCGCAGATGCTGGAATAGTGGAGTTGCGCTGGATGATTTTCGCGACGGCGCCGCCCAGAGATTCAATGCCGAGTGACAGGGGCGTGACGTCGAGGAGCAACATCTCTTCCGTAGCGGCGGAGCCACCGGCGAGAATGTTGGCCTGCACTGCTGCCCCAAGCGCAACGACCTCGTCGGGATTCAGTTCGGTATGGGGCTTCTTGCCTCGCGCAGGCAACTCGAAGAGCTCGGAAACCAGTTGCTGGACACGAGGTATGCGCGTAGATCCACCCACCAGGACCACCTCACCGATATCTGCTGGCCTGAGTCCTGCATCGCGCAATGCCTGACGGCATGGTTCGGCGGTTCGCTGAAGAATGGGCTCGATCAACCGCTGGAACTGCGCGCGCGTGATCTCGCGACGATAGTGCTGGCCATTCGGGAGAGCAACTTCCATGCGGGTACTGTCGTTTGCGGAGAGCGCGATCTTGGCATCGATCACGGCATTGCGAAGCGCCTGCACCAGCTCCGGCTGTTGCCGCGCAGGAATTCCTTCTTCAGTCTCGATTTCATCAAGCGCAATCGCAAGAAGGAGGTTGTCCAGATCGTCGCCCCCGAGATGGGTATCACCATTGGTGGCAATCACCTCGAAGATGCCTTCGTGCAGCTTCAGAATCGAGATATCGAACGTGCCGCCGCCGAGATCGTAAACAGCGACGATGCCATCCTTCTGGCGATCGAGTCCGTAGGCAAGCGCGGCTGCAGTGGGCTCATTCACCAGACGCAGCACCTCAAGGCCAGCCATGCGGCCGGCGTCCTTTGTAGCCTGACGCTGGGCATCATTGAAATAGGCCGGAACAGTGATGACCGCCTGCGTGACGGGAGCCCCGAAATATCGCTCTGCATTCTGTTTGAGCTGCCGCAAGATGTAGGCCGAAATCTCCGGCGGTGTGTACTGCTGGCCCCCGACCTCGATGCGCAATACCTCGCCCGGCTGAATGTCGGCCGCGAGCCGAAAGGGGAAAAGCTTCAGCTCTTCCGTGATGTCGTCCACGCCCCGGCCCATGAGGCGCTTCACGGAGTAGACCGCGCGATCCGGCGTGTTCAAAAGAAGCGAGCGCGCTCGATTGCCGACGAGGACGCGTTCCTTTCCGGCTGCCGGAATGGCGACTACCGAGGGAACAAGCCTCGATCCATCGTCGCCGGGAATGATCTGGGGTTGATCGCCCTGCATAAAGGCGACGAGGGAATTCGTGGTGCCCAGATCGATGCCGACCAAACGTGCTGACTCTGTCTCTGCCATTTTGTCCTAAATATTCGCTTTTTCGCCGACGGCACCCTGCCAGGTTAAAACGCCGTCTACTTCACGCAATAGATTTCGGAGATAACTGCGCCGGTCCAGCATGGCGACCATTGCGTCCTTCTGTTCGTTCTTTGCAGCATCGTCACTTGCATCCATTGCTGCGTCCCAGGCGGCCCAAGCTCGACGGAGATCCTCATCCAGCGACGTAAGCATAGCTTTGAACTGCACCTGCGCTCGCTCCAGGTCGCCACGCAGCGCCGGGTCATCCTCGCCCATCTTCAGGTTTGCGCGCATCTCTTCGAGTTGCATATTCAACTCGAAGACTTCTTCCAGAAGATCTGCCGGCACGCGGTTCTGTTTCGCGCGTGGATCCCGGTTTTCCGTGTTCTCGTCTTCCATGCGCATGCCTTCGAGCTTCAGCAGGTAGGCGGTCCGCGCGACGGGATCTTTCAATGTGCGATACGCGTCGTTGAGCAGCGAACTCTGACGCAGGCTCCAGGCTTGCTCCGCTGCGCTCTTGCGAGCGTAAAGATCCGGATGCAATTGACGGCTCAGTTTGTAAAAGCCACGCTCCAGCGCCGCCGTGTCGATGGTGAGCTTCCGGGGCAAGCTGAACATATCGAAGTAGGTCTGCTCGCCATCAGACGCGGTCGAATTTTGGACATGACTCTGCATATGCTGCCCAACACGATTTGAGATGAAATCTACGCGGTAAACGAGGAGCCGCAGCCGCAGGACTTCTTGGAGTTCGGGTTGATAAAGTTGAATCCCTGCCGCATCAGTGTCTCTTCGTAATCAAGCACCATGCCGTTCAGGTAGATGAACGACTTTGGGTCGATGAAGACGCGGACGTCGCCGTCGTAGGTGAAGACGCGATCGCGCTCACGAGGCTGCGTATCGAAACGGATGCTATAGGAGAGACCGGAACAACCACCACCAAGGATTCCGAGGCGCAATCCACCCTCGGAAGGCGAAATATCTTCCTTAGCCATCGCAGAGCGGACCCGCGCGATGGCACGGGGGGTGAGTTCTACTCCCCCCTGCTTGCCGGCAACGGTGGCTGCCGGCTGGATCGCATCTGTGGTTGCGTTCATGCTTTAATTCGCTGCTACAGCGGCAGCCTCGCCTACGGCGTTCTTCTTCTTCCAGTCTCCGATCGCAGCGCGGATGGCGTCCTCAGCCAGCACGGAGCAGTGGATCTTCACCGGCGGCAACGACAGCTCCTTCACAATGTCGGTGTTCTTGATCTCCATTGCCTCGGAGACCGTCTTGCCCTTCACCCATTCCGTCGCGAGCGAGGAGGAGGCGATTGCGGAGCCGCAGCCAAAGGTCTTGAACTTGGCTTCCTCGATCACTTGCGTCTCTGGATTGACCCTGATCTGTAGCCGCATCACGTCGCCACACTCAGGCGCGCCCACGAGTCCGGTGCCAACAGATTCGCTGCTTTTGTCCAACTGACCGACATTCCGGGGATTGTTGTAGTGGTCGATCACCTTGTCGCTATATGCCATTGTTCTTCCTCCTGATCCTGCCAGGTAATGCGCTCAAAATCTGTTTCTCTCTAGTGCGCCTGCCACTCAATCTTCGAGATGTCGATGCCTTCCTTGACCATCTCGTACAGCGGCGACAGTTCGCGAAGCTTCTTCACAATGTCAATCACCTTGTCGGCTACGTAATCCACCTCAGCCTCGGTGTTAAAACGGCCCAGACCAAAACGGATAGAGCTATGCGCCACATCGTCGCCCAGTCCGAGGGCCTTCAATACATACGATGGCTCAAGTGTGGCGGAGGTACACGCCGAACCGCTCGATACTGCTACATCGTTGATACCCATCAGCAGCGATTCGCCTTCGACGTAGACGAAGCTGATGTTCAGGTTGTTCGGCAGCCGATGTTCCATGGAGCCATTCACGTGTATGTAGTCAAGCGAGCCTTCGAGCTTCGCCTTCAACTTGTCGCGCAGTTTACCCAGCCGTTCGCCCTCAGTAGCCATCTCCTGGCCGGCAATCTCGCAAGCCTTGCCCAGGCCGACGATACCGGGAACATTCAGAGTGCCGGAGCGCATGCCACGCTCGTGACCTCCGCCGTTGATCTGTTCCGAGATCTGCACGCGGGGGTTGCGGCGGCGGACATATAGCGCGCCAACGCCCTTCGGTCCGTAGATTTTGTGTCCGCTCAACGAGAGCACATCAATATTCATGCTGTTCACGTCCACCGAAATCTTGCCCGCTGCCTGAACGCCATCGCTGTGGAAGAGCACCCCGCGCTCCCGGCAGAGCTTGCCAATCTCCGCTACCGGCTGCACCACGCCGATCTCGTTGTTCGCGAACATGATGCTGACGAGGATCGTCTTCTCATCGAAGGCGCGCTTGAGGTCTTCAAGGTCGATCAGCCCATCAGCCTTTACCGGAAGATAGGTGACCCTGTAGCCGGACTTCTCCAACCGTTTGCAGGTATCGAGCACTGCCTTGTGCTCAGTCACCTGGGTGATGATGTGGTTGCCGCGCTCGCGGTACATCTCGGCTATGCCCTTCAGGGCGAGGTTGTTGCTCTCAGTCGCTCCAGAGGTGAAGATAATCTCCTTCGCCGTTGCGCCGATGAGCTTTGCTACCTGCTCGCGCGCCCTCTCCACCGCCCCCTCGGCCTCCCAGCCGAAGGAGTGATTGCGGCTGGCCGCATTGCCGAAGATGCCGGTGAAGTAGGGCATCATTGCTTCGAGCACGCGCGGATCGACCGGGCTGGTGGCATGGTTATCCATGTAAATCGGCAGCTTTACGCCCTTCGGGGCGGTGCTGCCATTGCCGTTCGCTGTCGCCACGGGAACCGCTGTTACATCATCATCAAAGGTATTCTTGCTCATCGGTCGTTCTCTATTCCCGCCACGCCAAGGTGGCCTGTCAAACTTGCTTGTACTAGCCGAGCGTTACCAGCGGCCGTCCATGACCGCCATTCACGTGTGCGCGCCGATCGTAAGGGATAGCGTCCACCAAATCTGCGATGCGGATAGCCTTCAGTACGTTCGAAATCGTGTCGTTCACCTTGCTCAACGGCTCTTTGATGGTGCAACTGTCCAGCAGGTCGCAGGAACGGCTACTGCCCGTGCTGGGTCCGCAGGAGGTGATGAAAAGCGGACCGTCAATCGCGTAGATCACCTCGAATGCCGTGATTGTTGCCGGGTTTCGTGACAGCGAGTAACCGCCATTGATTCCAGCATGCGACCTTGAAAGTCCGACCTTCGTGAGCCGCTGCAAGATCTTGGCAAGTAATTGGGGCGGAATGCCGTATGCCTCAGAGATGTCCTTCGCGCTCTGCGAGGACACCTCCGGATGCTCTGCCAGAAACTTGAGCGCCATCAGCCCATAATCGGCTTTTTTAGTAAGTCTGAGCATTTCGAGCAATCCCGACCGCGAATCCCTACCTCAACGGTCGTAATTACAAGTATAGGTGCGCGATCGGGCGCAGACAAGGCGGTGGGACTATCGAACACTAATTATTATCAAAAAGCTCCGGAGGATGCTGGTTGAACTCGCTCTCGGCCATGGCGAATGAGATCAACTCGTGTGACGGAACTCTTACAGTGGTTAGTGCGGCTTCGCGATAAGCTCACAATGAATGACCCCCCAAACCCAGATACAAGATGAGGTTAGGACCTCCCCGGCAACCCCGGCTCCTTCACCGATCACCCGCAGCCACGTGCCCGAGCAGAACCGCGGCCCCTTGAAATGGATCTTCGCCATTGTTCTCGGCCTCTTCCATCTGCTCGCCCTAGCCGCCCTTTTCTTCTTCTCATGGAAGGCCTTTGCAGCATTTGTGGTGCTCTGGATCTTCGGTCAGAACGTCGGCATTGCGATTGGCTATCACCGGCTGCTCACCCACCGCGGCTATGCCGTGCCGCGCTGGCTGGAGTACGCCATATCCACTTGCGGCACAATGGCGCTCCAAGGCGGCCCGATCTACTGGGTCGGCGTGCACCGGCTGCATCACCAGCTCACGGACAAGCCCGGAGATCCGCATTCGCCGCGGGATGGCAAGTGGTGGTCCCACATGGATTGGATCTTGCATGGAACCTTGCACAACCAGGATCCCGCGCTGAAACGGTATACACCGGACCTGATGCAGCACTCATACTACCGCTGGCTCGATCGCTACCACTGGCTGCCAGTGACGCTTGTGGGATTTGTCCTGCTGGCCATTGGCGGGTGGCGCTGCGTACTCTGGGGTATTTTCCTGCGCGCAGTACTGGGGCTGCATGTGACATGGCTGGTGAACTCCGCGACGCACATGTGGGGCTCGCGCCGTTATCAAACGCACGATGACAGCAGAAATAACTGGTGGGTCGCGCTGCTGACCGGGGGCGAAGGTTGGCACAACAACCATCACGCACATCCCGTATCCGCGCGCCATGGTCTCGCGTGGTATGAATTCGACCCGAACTACTATGCAATCTGGTTTATGGAGAAGATCGGCCTGGCGCGCAAGGTCTACGTAAAAGAGATATAGGGAGCGCCGCCGTAGTCGGCACCCGATCCGCTGGGTCAGCAAGCTCGCAACTGGGAGCACGAAGGCCGCCTAAAGGTGGCCTTGTGGCGAGAACAATGTTCCAGCTCAGGCGGCGGCCGCTGGCTGGAAACCATCGCAACCGCTTACCGCGGTGACTTTGAGATGCAGGGCGGCGTTCTTCGGCAGGCCGCATCCCTCTATCAGCGATTCGGGAGCCTGTTTGCTGCTGAGGATCTGGGTCAGCACCTGCTTGTCGGCCTGATTGTGTTCGCCGAAGTGAGTGCATACACCGCATTGGCCGTCATGGACTGCGATCATATCGGGTTCCCTCCGTTTCAGAGTGTGACGCGCACATCCTATGCTCCGGCTGCACGACCGATCTAGTCCTGATTGCTTATAGGTCTCTGCCCTTGAAAATTGGCTCCGGCACGACCTTGATGATGGACATGATCGGCCTCCAAAACCATGGCACGTAGACCACGTCTTTGCGTTTGCGCACGGCACTGAGAATGCCGCGCGCGACCCGCTCGGGGGTGGCGAAGAGACGATTCTTCGCAACGTGTGCGGTCATGGGTGTGGCGACGAAGCCGGGCTTGATGGTGAGCACCTGCACCCCGGATCGGTCGCAGCGGTTACGCAGGCCGGATAGGAAGGCGTTCAGCCCGGCCTTGGAGGCTCCGTAAACGTAGTTGCTCTTGCGTCCTCGGTCGCCCGCCACTGAACTGATGACCGCCAGCGTTCCCTGCCCTTGAGAGACGCAATAGTTGGCCAGCCAGGTGAGCAACGACACGGCGGATAACAAGTTGGTGCCCAGGATCTGTTCGGCGATGAAGTAGTCCCGCTCGGCCGCAGCCTGGTCTCCGAGTACCCCGTGGGCAAGCAGCGCGAGATCGACGGCACCCAGTTGGGAGGTCGCGACCGAGAGCATCTGGGAGTGGGCCTGAGTATCGTCGAGATCTGCGACGATCATGTCCACGCGGAGGGCGCCGCGAACGAGCAGGTCCTGGGCCACCGCGGTCAGCTTCTCCTTGGAGCGGGCGACCAGGAAGAAGTGGGCTGCCGGGGTGACAAGTTGACGCATGACGGCCATGGCGATCGCAGAGGTGGCGCCAAGGACGAGGATGCGGTTCGGCGGGTAGACGGAACGGCTAGCCAAGCGCGGTGACCCGCTGCCAGAAGGCGGATGAGAAGGCCGGGTCGATGTACCGGGCGAATTCCTGCCACTGGGGATAGAACTGCTGGAAGTGGCGCGGGGCCATGCGCGCATCCTTCGCGGGGTACATTTTGCCGCCGAATTCGGCGGTGATATTGCCGAGTTTCTCGGTGAGGTCGAAGCTGCGCTCGCCGCGTACCGGGAAGTCCAGGGCGAGGGTGATGCCGGGCGCGGGGAAGCTCATCATGCCGGGCGAGCGCACATCCCCGAAGACCTTGATGACCGCGAGGAACGATGCGAGGCCGGAGGCGGTAATGGCCTTGAGCACCTGGATGATGCCCTGCTGGAAGTCCGGCTCCCAGGGCAGCACGCACTGGAACTGCAGGAGACCTTGCTTGCCGTAGGCACGGTTCCAGTGATGCACCGAATCGAGGGGATAAAAGAAGGGCTCGAAGTCGACCAGCGCGTTCTTCCGCTTGCTGTACTGCTTCGCATAATAGAGCGCGTTGAAGGCGCCGATCGATGCCTTGTTCATCAGAAAGGCCGGCAGATCGACGGGCAGCGTGAGCTTCGGTTTGCCGGAGGGCTTCAGATCCTCGGGCTGCTCGGAGTGATCGCCCTGCATGAAGATGCCGCGGGCAAAGTTCTTGCCTGTAGAGACGCAGTCGATCCAGGCCACGGTGTACTCGAGGTGCTGCGCTGCGCGAGAGAGCGCGACAAACTCATCGATGCCAACGAACTTAATGCCTTCATATTTGATTTTGCGCGAAACGATGGGGCGAAGCTGCACCTCGGCCCAGGTGATGAGGCCAGTGAGGCCGAGGCCGCCGATGGTCGCTTCATAGAGCGACTGGTTCTGCGTCGCGGTGCATTCGTACTTCTGACCGTTCGAGCGGACGAGCTCGAAGCGTGGCACATGACATCCGAAGGTGCCGGCGACGTGGTGGTTCTTGCCGTGGATGTCGTTGGCAATGGCGCCACCGACTGTGACAAATTTTGTGCCCGGAGTGACAGGCAGGAACCAGCCCCGGGGTACGGCGAAGTCGAGAATCTCGGCCAGGGTGACACCGGCCTCCGCGCGTAGCAACCCGGTCGCCGAATCGAAGGCGATGAAGCGGTCCAGGCCGCGCGCATCGAGCAACGTTCCGCCATCGAGCAGGCAGGAGTCGCCGTAGGAGCGGCCCATGCCGACGGGCAACATGGCCGACGACGAGGGCGCGTGCAGCGGAAAATCGCTCGTCCAGTAGAGCGGGACGATGTCGGCGCGGTGCTTGGGATAGCGGCCCCACGATTCAAACGCGGGGGGCGCGGGGGAGGTGGTCTTGACTGGCATGTGGGTTTCCGGCAAGGCTAGCGTATCAGGCAACGTAACAGGGCATCAGTTCACATTCAGAATTGGAATGGAGGGCACCCCCTCCCCCTCCCGCACCGAGAGACCGGATCACAAGCCCCATGAAATCTGTTATTTAGAATGTCTTCCGAGGGCTAAAGTCGTCCAGCCAAAGGACTTATCGGTAAAGTCCTCTTTCTAAATGGCTTGTGGAAGGCATCCGCGCGCTTGCACGCACTGCTGTTTCTATTGCTATTTCCAGTGTGGCAGATTCGTGGAATTGCTTTGCCAGGAAAATGCGTCCTGCGCCCGTTCCGGGAATTACTCCGGCGGATTCGAGTGGAATGCCTGAATGCAAAGAATTGCAAGCGGGCGATCTCGAAGTTGCGGCGGCCTACTTCTCTTCCGGTTCGGCGAGGAGGTCGCCGAGGCGATCGAGGCGACGCTCCCAGAGCGAGCGGCGACTGGCGATCCAGCGCTCCGCGACGGAGAGCCCCGCAGGCTCCATGCGGCAGGTGCGGACGCGGCCGACCTTTGTCGTGCGAACGAGGCCGCTGTCTTCGAGCACCTGCAGATGCTGGACGACCGCTGCGACGGTGATTGCAAGCGGTCCGGCGAGGCTCGAAACGGAGGCGGGGCCGTAGCTCAGCTTTTCGACGATGGCGCGACGAGTGGGGTCGCCGAGGGCGTGGAAGACGCGGTGGACGCGGGTGGCCTGGTTAAGCATGATTTGTAACTCGGTGGCGCACGTTAATTTCCCAGCGCCGTTGGAAGTTGATTGAGTAGTTCGCTCCATCCTTCTTCGCGTATTTTCGGGCCGTCGGCGCCTTCGAAGTACGCGCCCTGCTCAGTAAAGATGAGCTGTGTGCCCTTCTCTGTGGGAAGCAGTTCGACGGTGGCCTGCGAGGAGGAGAAGCGATTGCCGTTGAGGGTCATGGTGTAGACGAAGACGATGGATTGATTGGGGCGGATATCGAGGTAGATTGTGTCGTTCTCGCACGCGCCGCCATCGAAGTGGAAGCGCGTGTGCTCACGTCCACCGACGCGGAAGTCTGTCTCGAACCGTTCGACGTTGGCCTTTTCACCCTCGGCGAACCATCTGCGCTTTTTGGCTGGGTCGGCGAAGGCAGCAAAGACGCGCTCCGGCGGAGCCGGATATCGGCGTTCGATCACGAATGTGTGGTGATGTACGGCTCGTATGGATTGTTCGGGCATGGTGTCCTTCTCCTGAATTGTTTCAAGCATGTGGTGCAGAACAGCGAGCGCCGACGGAGACTCATGCCGGTTCATAGCACGTCAGCACATTGCCGTTGCCGAATGAGCGCGTGCTGGTGAGCTTCATTCCAACACGTTCTTTGACGCCTTCAAAGAGTGTCTTGCCTTCACCAAGGACGATCGGGCTAACGGCGATCTGATAGGAGTCGATCAGGCCTTCGGGCGCGAGCTGCGCGATGAGGCTGCCGCTGCCGAGAATGCAGATGTCGTCGCCGGAGTCCTGCTTGAGCTGTCGGACTGCGGCGGGGAGATCGCCCTGGATGCGGGTGGTGTTATTCCAGTCCGGCTTCTCGATGCTGTGCGAGACGACGATCTTCGGTCTTTCGTTCATGTACTTCGCGATCACAGGATTGTTTTTCGCCGCCAGAGGTGTTGGCCAGTACTTCGTCATGAGCTGATACGTAGTGCGTCCGAACATGAGTACTCCACCACCTGAGGCGTTCTGCCGGGCCCACTCATTCCATTCCGGATCGTCTTTATGGGCCCAGCTCATGTCGCCGCGTGTGTCGGTGAAGTAGCCGTCGATGGAGACTGTGTTGAAGATTGAGAGCTTACGCATGATGGGTTCTCCTTTGTTAAGTGCGCGCTTAACTAATAAAACCCGCGCTCGTCCTATTGTCAAGTTTCTACTTAAGTATTTCGCGACGGAGCCGAGGAGAAGAGCACGGATCGGCAGCGCATCCCCGGCCCGCTCGAGGGATCTATCACTCGCCGGGATAGAGGACTTGATATTCGGATTTGACTAGACCGCTCGCGTAGGTCTGAGTGGCGATATGTTGAAGGCGAAAGTCCTGCTCGAGCGGGCCGAAGAGAGGGATTCCGCTTCCAATCAGCACGGGAACTCGAGTGATGGTGATCCGTTGAATCAGTCCTGCTTTTAGGAAGTTCTGAACGGTGATTCCACCGTCAACATAAAGGTGGCGTGCTCCTTGAGCGGCCAGCTTCGCAACGATTTCGGCTGGAATGCCCGCCATTTGTTCTACGGGGCGTCCTCGGACTACTGACAGATCGAGAGGGCGACTACTCAGCACAACAACGCGCTTGCTGCCATAAGGCCACTCGGGCAGGGACAGGACGATCTCAAACGTCTTACGCCCGATCACGATGACATCGACGGTGGCGATGAATTCAGCGTAGCCGTGTGGTTCGCCTCCACCTGCAGGCAGAAAGTCGAACTGGCCGTTCGGCCGGGCGATGAATCCATCGAGGCTGACGCCAACGAAAACCGATGTCTTCACATCATGCATCGGCCTAACGATAGCAGCGTGGGATGCCGACTCGCGAATATCGCGAAGATCGCACGGAGGTTCCCGGACAAAACGGCAGATCTCTCCGCTGCGCGCCTTCGCAGCTGCGGTCGAGATGACAAGGGGGGAGTGACGTGTACGCTTCTAGACGGACTTCCAGAACTTGTGGCGGCGGGCTTCCCACTCTTCGGTCGAGAAGAGACGGGGCCCCACTTCGATGAGGCGGGGCAGCATGTTGAAGATGGAGACCTGGCTCCACATTTTCCCTTCGCGGGTGCGGAAGCCCTTCTCGTTCAGGTCGCTCGCGATGTTGGAGAAGGGGAAGTCCTGCACGAGGAGATCCATCATCTGGATGAGGATCTGGTTTTCGCGGAGGTCGACTTCGAGGCGGGTGCAGTCATCGGAGATGCGGAGGCCGTAGGGGATGTCGTCGTTGAAGGCGCCGGCGCTCGGCGCTTCGTTGGCAGGCAATTCGCGCCGCCACTCGATGGAGACGATCTGCCATCCGGAGGCGGTGCGTTCCTGCAGGATGGAGGGGTTAAAAGGCCCGGAAATGACATCACGTATCCGCTCAAACTGCGCCATGGGTGCCTCCGTTACAGCGACGGATTGTCAGTTGCGCATTGCTAGTAGCAATCGGCTAGCCATCGTTCAGACTACAAATGGCGGTTACAAAACTGCGGATTCCGTGCGGGTCATGAGCCAAATGCCAGGAAATGCGGGGCCGGCTTGTTCAATATTGTGAACGGCTGTTCGGTTCCGGACAGGGCTCTGCGGTGCCAGAAGTAGCGAGACGATGGTGGATTGTCTTTCGCCTTAGAGAGAGACGAATGCGATGGCTACCGCGCCGACGCCCATCAGCAGGCTTAGAGAATCGGTGAGGGCGAAGACGACGGGGTCCTCGTCGAGCTCGCCGCGGGAGGCGAGGAGCCAGACCCGGCAGAGCCAGAGGATGAGCAGCGGCGGCATGAGCCACATGCGCTGGTGATGGTGATAAAGGCTGAGCACATCGGGCTGGCCGATGTAGACGGCGAGGACGACGACGGAGGCGAAGGCACTGGAGGTGCCGAAGGAGCGGATCTGCTCGATGTCGTTGAGAAGGTAGCCGCGGCCGTTCGAGATCTCGGCGCCGGCGTTGCGGACGTTCTGGAGCTCACTAAAACGCTTCACCATGGCGAGCGACAGGAAGATGAAGATGGCGAAGGCGGCGAGCCAGGGGGAGATGTAGGTGTGGGTGGCCGCGGCGCCTGCGAGCATACGCAGGGTGTAGAGCGCGGAGAGGATCACTACATCAAGGATGACGATTCGTTTGAGGGTGAGCGAGTAGGCGAGCGTGGTGACGAGGTAAAGGATGAGAGAGCCGAGGAAGGCGCGCGGCAGGAGTGCGGCCGCCGTCCCGAAAGAGAGCGCGAGAAATGCGGAGGAGATAGCTGCACCCGCGGCAGCGGAGAGATTGCCGGAGGCGAAGGCACGCTTGCGTTTGCGCGGATGCTGCCGGTCAGCTTCGAGATCGAGCAGGTCGTTCACGATGTAGGTGGCCGAGGCACAGAGGGAGAAGCAGATGAACGCGAGCACGGCCGCAAGGACAACCGGCGCCTGAAGATGATGCGCGAGCAGCATCGGCAGAAAGATGAGGGCGTTCTTGGCCCACTGGTGGACGCGGATGGCCTTGATGAAGGTGCGGAGGCTGCTGGAGCGGTCGGTGAAGGTCTGCTGTGGTTTGAGACCGCGCGCCCGCAGGGCCATGCGCAGACCAAGGTTGGGATTGGCGAGCATGGGGGCAGCGGCGGCAGCCAGCAGAGGCAGGTCAGGACGCGCGTTCCCTATGTAGTCGAAATCGCCGGCAAAGCGCGTGCGGAAGCCGGCAAGCTTGTTCGAGCCAATGTTGTTGGTGGCGCCATCGGAGGAGAGAACGCCTTCGAAGATGTTCAGGTGGCGAGCGATGCGATCGGCAAGACCGGAGTCTGCGCCGGTGGCGAGATAGAGCTTGCGGCCTTCGCCGCGCTGGGCCATGAGGTATTCGAGCAGGGGGCGGTTGTAGGGCAGGTGCTCGACATTGAGGGTGACGCGGGCGGTGACTTCGCGCTTGAGATTGGCTTTGCCGCGAAGCGCCCACAGAGGGGTTTTGAGGGCGTCGAAGGGGCGGGTACGGACGAGCAGCAGCAACGAGTCGACCAGCGTGTCGGACTTGACGAGAGTGCCGTCAAGGTCCACGCAGAGGGGACGTTCGAGTGCGAGGGGTGCTGTAGTCGCCATGCGGCTCCTGAGAATGTCTGTTGAACTGCCCGGCGCTGGCTGAAGGATATCAAAGGGCGGCGGCAGGGATGGAAATGCCGGCTGCGGCTTTGCGCAGGACGAGACGATTGCGCCATCTATGGCTGCGCCCGTCTTATCATGCGGGAGCGGAAAGCTCTATTTTCAGCGCGGTCTCGATGATGTTCGCGGCTTCGTCCAACCCATCGATTCGCCGGATGGCGTCCTGGAGCCTGCACGCGGCGGCACGGTAGTGCGGCCGAGACAAGACAGCTTCGATTGCCGAACGCAATCGCATGGCGGTGAGTTTCCGCCGGGAGATCACGACGCCTGCTCCTTGCGCGGCGACCCGGGCGGCGACTCCAGGCTGGTCATTGCCCAGCGGTATACACACCAACGGCACGCCTTCGGCCAGGGATTCGAGCGTGGTATTGAGACCGGCGTGCGTGATGACGGCTGCTGCCCGCTTCACGATATCGAGTTGCGGAGCGTAGCGCACGACAAGTGGATCACCGGGCAATGTGCCAAGGGATGCAGGATCGAGGCCGCCGCCGAGCGAGATCACGAGTTGAAGATCGAGGCCGACGCATGCCTGGGCGATCTTGCGAAAGATGTCCTCTGCGCCGTTCTGCAAGGTACCGAGCGAGGCATAAACGAGGGGGCGGCCATCGAGGCGGTGCCAGGGAAATTCCACGTGGGATCTGCGCGCTTGATCGACAAAGGGGCCGGTGTAATGGAGAAGGGGCGCAGGGACATCGACCTTGAAGTCTAGTGCCGCGGGAAGTTGCGTGATCTGCGCCAAGGGCGAGAGCACGTCCGCAGCATGCAAGAGCGGCTTCAGTCCCCATGCGCTGCGCTGCGCGTTCACCTCTTTATAGATCGGCGTGGCAACACGCGACAGAAAGCGCATGCCCAGGCGATTGCGAAGACGGCTGATGCGTCCCTGGCCTGCCTTCCAGCCGAAGCAGAAGGGCGGGATGTGATCGCTGTGCATCAGCGGGGGAAAGAATGCGATCGACAGGAAAGGTAACCCGAGATGTTCAGCCACGCTGCCTCCCATATCGGCTTCGTCAACGAGGAGAGCGTCGATACCGGCGCGGCGCACTGCATCCGGGCCGTCGCGGAGCACCATCTGAGCGGTGTTCCTGACACGATCGACAGTGAAGCGGAAGGTCTCAAGACCCTTCTTTGCCGCGAGGACGCGGTCGAGCTTTTCCAGTGTCCCGAGTGGGTAGTCGCTTTCACCGATGGCACAGAAGCCGATACCGGCGGCACGCACGCGCGCCTCGATGTCCGGAATGCCGAAGATGATGACTTCGTGACCGCGGGTTTGCAGTCGGCGGGCGAGTGCGGTCATGGGGTGGATGTGGCCGGTCCCTGCAAAACAGAATGCGCCGAATTTCGCCATGGCCGCTCCGTTCGAAGAGTGAGTGACCCCTGGCCCGCTGGATGTACGCGCCCCGGCGCAGTAATGGATTGCGCTGCCCTATTGTGTCCCTTTTCCGGCATGAGCTCCATGGTGGAGGAAGTGCCTTCCCGGCCAATTTCCTGGCCGGGCAGAGATTTTCGGGAACCGTCGGCAGCGATTTTCGTATGGAGACTGAGAGCCATGAAGATCCTCGTTGCGGGAGCATCCGGTGCGATAGGGCGGGCCCTGGTTCCAATGCTGGTGCGCGCCGGACATGATGTGGTTGGGATGGTGCAGCGTCCGCGCAGCGCGGAGGTCGTGCACTCCCTCGGGGCGGAGCCGCGGACCGCGGATGCGCTCGATGCAACGGCAGTCCTGAATTGCTTTCGCGAGGTGCGGCCGCAGGTGGTGATCCACCAGCTCACCGCGATTCCGGCAGCGCTGGACATGCGTCACTTCGATCGCGAGTTTGCGTTGACCAACCTGCTGCGGACGGAGGGAACGCGCCATCTGCTGGCGGCTGCGGTGGATGTGGGAGCGATACACTTTGTCGCTCAGAGCTTTGCCGGCTGGACGTATGGGCGTTCGAACAATGGCTCGAAGCCGATCAAGACTCCCAAAATAGCCAAGCTCAAGACCGAAGATGATCCGCTCGATCCTGATCCGCCCGCGCGGCTGCGGACGACGCTGGAGGCGCTGAAGGGGCTGGAGCGGGCGGTGTTGTCGGAGACGCGAGTCACCGGGACTGTGCTGCGATACGGCGGGTTTTATGGGCCGCATACCTCGATCTCGAAGGATGGGTCGATTGTGCAGGCAGTGCGACGGCGGAAGCTGCCGCTCGTCGGCGAAGGCGCAGGCGTGTGGTCGTTTGTGCACATCGACGATGCGGCGAGCGCGACGGCGGCGGCCGTCGAGACAGGGCGCGACGGGGTTTACAACGTGGTCGATGATGAGCCGGCACCGGTGTCGGAATGGCTGTCGTTTCTGGCGCACTGCGCGCATGCGCAGCCACCGCGGCAGGTGCCTGCGTGGCTGGCCCGCCTCTTGATCGGCGAGCATGTGGTTGCGGTGATGAACGAGATACGCGGAGTTTCGAACGCAAAGATCAAGCGCGAGCTGGGGTGGACTCCGAAGTGGCCGAGCTGGCGTGAGGGATTCCGGGATGTTATGAAGACTGCTGCTTTGCCGGTCCACGAATTGTTCGGTACGTCGCAGCTCGATCCCCGATGAGCAAAGACAGCCCTTAGCGAGTGTGTTCTTAAACGCGCTGAGCCGTACCGGATATTTGCGGTTTACTCGGTCGAGTGGCCGTAATCCTTCTTCGTCAGCCGGTGTATTCCTCTTCCCTAGTTTGAGCGATCGCGATGGCGTGGCTGCCTTGCTGGGCTACGACATGGCCGAGGGCCACTGCACCGAGGCAGAGCAGGACCGAGAGTGCCATGTTCAGCAACGCCTTGCCCCATGCGCCGGTGCGCAGCAGGTCGTAGGTTTGCATGCTGAAGGAGGAGAAGGTGGTGAAGCCGCCGCAGAGGCCGATCATGACAAAGATGCGGACCGACTCGGGCACCTGGAAACGGCTTCCGCTGACCGTGAGAGTGCCGAAGAAGCCGATGACAAAAGAGCCTATGACGTTGATGAGAACGGTGGACCAGGGAAAGCTGGCGCTGTGTTGAGGAAGCATCTCGCGGCCGAGTGCATAACGAAGAGCGCCGCCGATGGCGCTGCCGAGAGCAACCCACAGATAGAGATTCATCTCCTGCCTCACTTAGTCGCCAGCCCCGAAACACGCGGGCACGGTCGGTATTGGCAGGAGTTATCAGCCGGCTGGCGGGCTTGAGGGGCTGACCCTCAGGGGAAACTCCATTCCCCGTTCTTCACTCCAGTTTAGAGCACCCCGCGGAGGAAATCAGCATAGAAACCATGCTGGGAACTCGCGCTGTGCGGCAGATGAATCTGAACAATTCGGCAACAAGTTCGCATCTTCGGCGCAGGAACGCGACTCCTAAGAGTGTTCCCGTGTTTAAACCAGTAACGAGGTAAGTGGAATGAAACAGACTCTTTCTCTTTATGCCGCCTTTTTGCTGGGCGGATTGATGTTGCCTGCCTTTTCTCCCGTGCTGGCCCAGGATGCCGAAGGGGCCTCAACAATTGTGACGGTGGAATCCAAGCGTGGCGGCGAGCTGGCGGAGCCGGTGCCGGCGAGCGCCGTGAAGGCGAAGGTGAGTGGCAAGAATGCCGAAGTGGCGGCGTGGAATGCTTTCACTGCAAAAGCCACGCAGCCGAACCTGCAGCTGGTGCTGATGATTGACGACGGTGCGCGCGGCAGCCTGGGGCTGCACATTCAGGATCTGCAGAAATTCATCACCCAACAGCCACCAACGACCGAGGTGGCCGTGGCTTACATGCGGAACGGCACCGCGCAACTGACGGGGCCTTTCACGACGGACCATGCAAAGGCTGCGCAGACGATGCGTTTGCCTCTCTCCGGGGCCGGAACCGATGCGAGCCCGTATTTCGCGCTGAGCGACTTGCTGAAGAAGTGGCCCGCTCACACTCCGGAGGAGCGACGTGAGGTGGTAATGGTCACGGACGGAATCGACCGCTACAACGGATTGCACTACGACCCGTCGAATCCGTATATCTCGGCGACGATCCGCGATGCGATCCGCAACCGGCTGGTGGTGTACGCGATCTACTACCACAGCGCCGGCTTTGCTGACCGCACTGCCGAAGGCGTAAACAGCGGGCAGAACTACCTGACCCAGTTAACCGCGGCGGTGGGCGGAGATTTCTTTTACCAGGGTTTCGGTAATCCGGTGGACTTCACGCCATATCTGGACCAGATCAACCGCAAGCTGGGGAACCAGTATGAGCTGCGGGTACAACCGCCCGAGGGCGCCAAGAATGTAGTGAACCTGAAGGTGCAGGTCACTGCTCCGAACACCAAGACGCAGGCCGCGCAGCAGATTTTTGTGGGTGGCGAACAGTAGGTCCTGGGAGAAACGCACCCGCGGCGGTGGCAAAAAATCCACCCCTTACGGTCCGGTCGGGGGTCAGCAGGAGGGAATTCCTCCGGGAAATCCTCCTGCACCGTTGTTGGCTACAAAATAATGCAATGCATATCGGTCGTAACCGGGCAGATGCACCATTTGTGGTGCAGCTGGAAGCATTGATGTGACGCATCATCTTTACAATAGAGAGACGGCGCATGGTTGTGCCGGCCCTTTGATTTGACAGGAGAAGAATGCCCTTGAAGCCCCGCCGGAGAGCCTGGTGGATGCCGGGAGTGTTTCTGGCAGCGACGCTTGGCCTGCATGCGCAGAACACCACCGCGCCTTTCGATCTGAACGGGCCGCGCATCGACATGCGGGTGACCCGCGGTGGCAAGACATTGCCCATCGCCGAGGTTCCGAACCTGCAGCCGGGCGATAAGGTCTGGGTGCATCCGGAGCTGCCACCGTCGCAGTCTGCGCACTACCTGTTGGTAGTGGCGTTTCTGCGCGGCGCGACCAATCCGCCGCCGGAGAACTGGTTTCTGAAAGAGGAGACCTGGCAGAAGAAGCTTGCGAGCGAGGGTATCCACTTCACGGTACCGCCGGACGCGCAGCAGACATTGTTGTTCCTGGCGCCGGAGACGGGCGGCGACTATAAGACGCTGCGCAATGCGGTGCGCGGACGTCCCGGCTCGTTTGTGCGGGCTTCGCAGGACCTGAACCAGGCCAGCCTGGACCGTGCGCGGGTGCAGACCTATCTGAACAGCGTGCGGGACACAGTGGAAACGAATCCCGGATCGCTTGAGGCCACGTCCAAACTGCTGGCCCGCAGCCTGGCGCTGAAGGTGAAGCAGGATTGCTTTGACATGCCGGCGACAGAGCAGGAGCAGTGCCTGACGCAGAACAGTGAAGCGCTGGTGATGAGCGATGGCCATGAGTCGATGGTGTCCACGCTGACCAGCGGACCAGGCAGCGACCTGGCGCAGCAGCTTTCATACGCACCGACGGCAGGCGCCGGCTACTACAGCGCCTATGTGGGCGCAGTGATCGATTTGGCAAAGCTTCTGAATGGACTGCACACGGCGGAATACCAGTACATTCCGGCACTGACGTTTCCGAAATCGGATTCGCTGGAGCTGAAGCTGAACAATCCGCCATCGTTCCACAATCCGAAGTCGGTGATTGTGGTGGCGCTGCCGGCGGTGGAGACGGCACAGTTGCCGCCACTGCATGCGATCGACCCCAAGCAGGTGAGCTGTCTGCAGGGACCGAGCGTGGTGCTGCCCGTCGAAGGCGCGCCGCTGGTGTACTCGAGCAGCCTTGCGCACAGTTTGGCGCTGCATGTCGAAGGCAAGTCGGGAAAGTCGATCGATCTGCCAGTGCGCGCGATGGCAGCGAAGGGCGGCCTGGTAGTGGATGCGTCAGCGGTGCCGCAGGCCAAGCTGGATCCGCACGTGGTGGGAAAGATTGTGGGGATGTGGGGCTTTGACCGGCTGGATGGGCCGTCGTTCAACCTGAATGTGCCGCACCCGACGACCTGGCGGTTGGACAAGGCGGATGCGAACTCGCTGGTGGTGGGACGCGAGGACGATGTGCGGCTGCACGGCGATGGCGCGGCATGCGTGGCAGAGATTCAACTGCGCGATGCCACAGGCAGGGAGACGAAGGCCGACTTCAAGGTGGTGAAGCCGGACGAACTGGAAGTGAAGGTGCCGATGGCAAGCGCCGCGACCGGCAATGCAGGCCTGCTGGTGCGGCAGCGCGGACTGGAATCGCCGGACCAGGTGGCAATCCAGGCATATGCACAGGCGGGACACCTGGATGCGCTGCAATTCCACGCGGGCGATAGCACGGCAGCGCTGGTGGGAACGCGGCTGGATGAAGTGGCGTCGGTGGAACTGAAGGATGTGCGTTTCACGCCCGGAGGGCTGACGCACTCCGGGGATAAGGACACGCTGACATTGCAAGCCGCCGATGCGAAGGCCGCGGCGGGGCTGCCCGCGAACCTGCGCGCGACGGCGCATGTCCAGTTGAAAGACGGCCGCACGATGGAGCTCGAGAACACTGTGAGCGGGCACCGACCGCAGGTGATGCTGGCGAACAAGAGTGTGGAGAACGCGCCGGACTCGAGCAATCTGGTGCACCTGGTGGATCCGAATGAGTTGCCGGTGGGAAGCGAGGTGACGTTTGTGCTGAAGACGGTGGCGACGCCCGGCTTCTCGCGCAGCGACAAAGTAGAGGTGCAGTCCGAGGATCAGACCCTGCGTACGACACTGGAAGTCAGCAACGGCAGCCTGGTACTGCAGGACTCGAGCACGATGCTGGGCAGCTTCGATCCACTCAAGAGCTTTGGGCCGTCAGCGTTCGGCAAGCTGCAAATACGTGCGCTGGATGCGGGCGGATCGCCGGGTGACTGGATTCCGCTGGGCACGCTGGTACGCGTGCCGGTAATCGCGTCAGTCAAGTGCGCGCGCGCGACACGGGCGGCAGCAGCGGCCGCAGCAGCAACGGCGGAGCGCGCTGCCAATGCCAGCGACGCTCCGGCGACGACCGAGGCCAGCGGGCCGCCTCCTCCGGTGAACGATACGACCACGCCTGTAGCGAACGATCCGAGTGCGCAGTGCACGCTGAATGGAAGCTCGCTGTTTCTTATTGATTCGATCTCGTCCGATCCGCAGTTCACGCACAGCGTTTCGGTGCCGGACGGCTACACGAATCCGACACTGGCGGTGCCGCGGCCCAGCAGCGGCGAGTTGTACCTGCATCTGCGCGACGATCCGGCGATTGCCAACACGATCACGGTGCCCGCGAATGCCACTACGTTGAGCAGGGTCGGCGCGGGCGCCGTAACGGCCACTGCGGCATCAGTACGGGCACATACGGAAGGCGAAGACCGCTAGGAACGCAAACTCTAGGCTTCATCGGTTTTTGGCTGAATCGGTTTTCTGATGCGGCGATTTGTGGCATCGTGGAAGACCGATGAAGCTCTCACGGTTTGCGCGCGCTCTATTCTTCCCTGCCCTCTTCCTGATCACCTCTGCTGCTTCCGCCGAACTGCGATTGCCGAAGTTGTGGAGCGACCACGCGGTAATCCAGCGCGACCGGCCGATCCATGTGTGGGGATGGGCCGACGTAGGAGAGCGCGTGACGGCGACGCTGCGCGGATCGAACGGAGGCGCGGGGGAGACGGCGAGTGCGACGACAGATTCGCTTGGGCATTGGAGTTTGTTTCTTGCGCCACGGCCCGCAGGCGGCGGTGCGTACACACTGACGGTTAGTGGCAGCAACACGATCACCGTCAACGATCTGCTGGTGGGTGATGTGTGGCTGGCGAGCGGGCAGTCGAATATGGAGATGCCGCTGCTCGGCTTTCCCGGCTCAGCGGTGTTGAATAACGGGCCGGAGGAGATCAAGGCAGCGAACCATCCTGAGATCCGGCTGCTGCACGAGCCGAAGCGCTTCTCGTATTTCCCGATGCAGGACCAGGAGGCGACGTGGGAGATCTGTACACCAGAGACTGCAGCGAGCTTTAGTTCGGTGGCATACTTCTTCGCGCGCGAGATTCAGCATGACCAGAAGGTGCCGATCGGCGTGGTGGAAGCGGATTGGGGCGGCACGCCTGCGGAGTCGTGGACCAGCCTGGACACGCTGGGCAACGATGCCGGGCTGATGCCGGTCTTTGCCGCTCGCGCGGCGGAGATGGACAAGCAGGCCGATGTGGAGGCTATCAAGGCGCGATACGCGCGCGAGGATGCGGCGGCGAACGCAGCGGGACGCGCGCCGGAGCAGCATCCATGGCAGCCGCCGGTGGAACCGTGGGCGGCGGCCTCGCTGTACAACGGCATGATTGCGCCGGTGACACCGCTGGCGATCCGCGGAGTGATCTGGTACCAGGGCGAGGCGAACACTGATCTCGAGCGCGCCCCGCTGTATCATCGGCTCTTCTCATCGATGATCGGCGACTGGCGGCGGCAGTTTGCGCAGGGCGACTTCCCTTTCCTGTATGCGCAAATATCGAGTTACAAGGCGAGTCCTGAAGAGTACTGGGGCATGCTGCGCGATGCGCAGCGGCGCACGCTGGCGGTAACGAACACCGCGATGGCGGTGACGCTGGATGTAGGCGACCGGGAGAATGTGCATCCTGCGGACAAGCAAACGGTGGGACACCGGCTGGCGCTGGCGGCGCGTGCGCTTTCCTATGGCGAGGATGTTCGTCACAGCGGCCCGCTCTTTCGCCAAGCAACGACGGAAAGCGGCGGCATGCGCGTGTACTTCACCGCGGCAGATGGCAAGCTTACGGCGCGGGGCGGAACGCTGGAAGGCTTTGAGGTGGCGGGTGAGGATCGCCAATTTGTGCCGGCAACGGCGAAGATCGATCCCGACGGCGCGAGCGTAACCGTCACGAGTTCACAAGTGACCACACCCGCGTATGTGCGTTACGCGTGGCCCAATGCACCGGATGCGACATTGATGGACGGCTCGGGTCTGCCGGTTTCGACGTTTACCTCTGAAGCAGTGCCGGCGCACTGAAGCTTTTCGGTGTTCGTCACGATGCATTAGGCTGGCTGCGCGACAGGGATCGTTATCAGAATTCCAGATCGAGGAGCCGCATGCATCACTCGACCCGCCTTGCCTCACGTCTGCTTGCGCTTACACTTCTTTTTGCCGCAGCGATGCCCGCGATGGCACAGCATGGCGCTGCCGCGTACCAGGTGTTGCCGCCGGAGTACGGACCGTTCAGCGCACACTTTCTGGCCGGCGGCGAGGGGCTGGAGAAGCCGGTACCGGCGACGGATCCGCTGCTAAAGGCAACGACGCCATGGACAATGACGGCCTGGGTGGAGATGCCTGCGACGCCTGCAAAGACAACGCTGATCGCCGGCGTAGGCGATGCGATGGACGAAGAGTCGCGGTTTATCGCAGTGATGAATGGGCGGCTGGCGCTCTGGTTTGGCAAGGACAACGTGCTGACTGCGGACGCGCCTCTGAGACCACAGCCGTGGCATTTTGTGGCTGCGGTCTTCGATGGACAGATCGTCCATCTCTATTGCGATGGCGCCGATGTTGCGCAGGGGACGCTGATATATGCGCGCGTTGCGCCTGTCGTGTCTATGGCACCGGCAGACGCGTCGATTCCGGATTTTGTGGCCTTTGGAGGACGCGTTGCGCTTCTGACTCTTTCGCGTGCGGTGATGAATGCTGGAGAGATTGCTGCGATGGCGAAGCAGCAGCCGGATTTCTCTCTGGTCTCGTTTGAGGAAGGCTCGAAGCCGTGGCCAGTGCAGACGCGCGGGCAGGCGGGCTATCGCGCGCCGCAAGATCCGGCGACGCTGCCGCGAAGCGCAGCGCCATTCTCACTGCCGGTGGCAGGGCCCGAGCCAGCGGCGAAGACAACCCTGCGCAAGGACGGTGACGGCGCGTGGACCTTGAGCGGAGGCTGGAAGCTGACACCTGCGCCGAAGGTGACGGCAGCGGCAGAGGAGATTTCGAAGCCGGGATTTCGCACCGAGGGATGGTGGGCGGCGACCGTACCGGGCACGGTGCTGACCACGATGGTGGACCGCGGTGTGTATCCGGATCCGGACTACGGGCTGAACAATATGGCGATTCCGGAATCGTTGAACAAACAGGATTACTGGTATCGCGCGGAGTTTACCGCGCCAAAGCAGGCGAAGGGAGAGCGGCGCACGCTGGTGCTTGAAGGCATCAACTATCACGCCGAGGTGTGGCTGAACGGTGGGCACATCGGGCAGGTGACGGGCGCGTTTGAGCGCGGCGTTTTCGATGTGACGGATGCGCTGCGCCCCGGGGGAAACAATGCGCTGGCCATTCGCATCTCTCCACCGCCGCATCCGGGCATTCCTCAGGAGCAGTCGATCCTGGGCGGGCCAGGTGAGAACGGCGGCATGATGTGTCTGGATGGGCCGACGTTTGTAGCGACGGAAGGTTGGGACTGGATTCCGGCGGAGCGCGATCGGGACAGCGGCCTATGGCAGGACGTGCGGCTGGTGCCGAGCGGAGCGGTGATGGTCGGCGATCCGCAGGTGATAACGGCACTGCCGCGATTACAGAATGGGCAGATGGATACGGCGCAGGCGGATTTGGCAATTACTGTGCCGCTGAAGAACGGCGGCAGCGAAGCGAAGCGCGGCAAGCTGATGGTCTCGTTTGAAGGCGTAGAGGTGACGAAGGATGTTTCCGTTGCGGCAGGAGGGCAGAGCATGGTGCTGAAGCCAGCCGAATTTCCGCAACTCCACCTGACGCATCCGCGTCTATGGTGGCCGAATGGCTACGGAAAGCCGGAACTTTATCACCTGACGATTTCATTTGACGAAGACAGTGGCGGGACCAGCAGCGTGACCTCCCAGTTTGGGGTGCGCGAGGTGACGTATGAGCTAAGCCTTTTCGATAACGATGGAAGGCTGCGGCGTGTGGAGTATTCGCCCGTAGAGGACCGCGGTCGCGCATCACCAGCGGTGGATGTATCGCATGACGGGATGCGCGCGGTCTCGCGGCACAGAGACGTCGCACGAGCGGTAGCTTCGATCGCGACAGGCGCGGATGCGGCGCCATCACTTCATCCGAATGGGGACCTCGGTCCGGCACCGTACCTGGTGATTAAGGTGAACGGCGTGCGCATTGCGGCACGCGGCGGCAACTGGGGGATGGATGATGCCCGCAAGCGCGTATCCCGCGAGCGGTTGGAGCCGTACTTCCGGCTGCATCGCGATGCCGGACTGAACATCATCCGCAACTGGGTGGGGCAGAGCACGGAGGAGACGTTCTACGAACTGGCCGATGAGTATGGGCTGATGGTGTGGAATGACTTCTGGGATTCGACACAGAACTACAATGTGGAGGCGGCGGATCCGCAATTATTTCTGGAGAATGCAAAAGACACGATCGAGCGCTATCGCAATCATCCTTCTATTGTGCTGTGGTGCGGGCGCAATGAGGGTGTGCCGCAACCGATCATCAATGAAGGCCTGATTCGCCTGATTCACTCGCTCGATGGGACGCGCTACTACTCGCCCAGCTCAAACGAGGTGAATCTGCAGGGCAGCGGGCCGTATTCGTACCAGGAGCCGGCGGAATACTACTCGAAGCTGAATCACGGATTCTCAGTCGAAACGGGCACGCCATCGCTGCCGACCCGCGAGTGGTTCAACCGATGGATTCCGCTGGCCGATCATTGGCCGGTGAGCGATGACTGGGCTTATCACGACTGGCACCAGGCGGGAAACGGCGGCGTGACTTCGTTCGATCAGCATATGGAAGCGATGTTCGGCGCAGCGACGAACCTGGACGATTATGTGCGCAAGGCGCAGATGATGAACTATGTGGACCATCGCGCGATCTTTGAAGGGATGAATGCGCACTTGTGGTCGCCAAACAGCGGGCGCATGCTGTGGATGACACAACCTGCATGGCCGAGCACGATGTGGGAGATATTCACTTCCGACTACGACACGCAGGCCTCCTACTATGGCGTGAAGAAGGCCTGCGAGCCGGTGCACGTGCAGCTCGACCTGTCCGACGGCACTGTAGCGGTCGCGAATACGACTACTGAAACCCGCGCCGTGCTTAAGCTGAGCGCGCGTGTGTATGGACTGGACAACAAGCTCTTGCTGAGCAAGGACGCAGTGGTGAATGCAGGGGCTGATGCGGTTACGCCTGGATTCCCTCTGCCGCTGGGATCCTTGATGGGCGACGAGGGCGTCGTACTGGTGCGGCTGGAGCTGCGCGGCGCGGACGGTCGGCTGGTCTCTGACAATTTTTACTGGCGCGCGGCGCAGGATGCGGGGTATCGCACGCTCGACCGAATGGGGCCCGCTACAGTGACTGCGACGGTTGAGGCCGCGGAGAGGAACGACATCCGGGTGAAGCTGCGGAACACAGGACAGACGGCGGCGCTTGAGAACAAGATGACGCTGTTGCATGCGGATGGATCGCAGGTATTGCCCGCGTACTACAGTGACAATTATGTGTCATTGCTGCCGGCCGAGGAGCGGGCCATCACCATCTCAATCGCAGAGGACCAGCACAAGAGTGGCCTCCGGCTAGAGCTACGTGGATGGAATGCCACGCCGGTTTCGGTGGCTGTGCGGTAGAAGCGAAGTGTTTATTGCACTAATCCATGCCATCGGCAGGGTATTACTTCATTGAGATTTAATGTTATCCCCGGTACCTTGAAAACTAGATGAGATGGCACTTCGAGCCTCAATACGCGCGATCCGGATTCTGCGTGGGAGGCATTCTTCTCTGCTTGCTTTCGCTGCGTTGTTTTGCGCAGGCGGCGCCACCACAGGCCGCACCTGCCGCACCATCTGCCACGCCGCCAGTTATCACGCTTGATGAAGCGATCCGCCGCGCGCAGGCGAATGAGCCGAACTTCGCGACCGCGCAGGCGGAGGCAAGGGCGACCGCGCTTGATCGCTCCATCGCGCGGGCGGCGCTGCTGCCGAACGCTACTTATCTCAACCAGTTCCTGTATACCCAGGGCATTGGCGCGACTGGCACCACAGCGTCGGGAGGAGTCCCGACACCTGTCAGATTTATCGCAAATAACGCGGTGCATGAGTACGTAAGCCAGGCGGCGGTGACCGAGACGATCGGGCTGAGGGGTGTTGCCGATATGCGGCTCGCAAATGCGGCGGCGGCGCGGGCGGCGGCAGAGTACGAGATCGCGCGGCGAGGGCTGGTGGCCACGGTGGTTAGTTTCTATTACAACCTGACGGCGAGCGAGCACAAGGTGACAGTGGCGGAGAGCGCGATGAAGGAGGCATCAGGTTTCACCGATCTGACGACCAAGCGGGAGACTGCGCGCGAAGTGGCACATGCGGACGTGGTGAAGGCGCAACTGCAGCAGCAGCAGCGCGATCGCGACCTGGCAGATGCGCGCCTGGCCGCGGAGAGGGCGAGACTGGAGCTGGGCGTGCTGCTGTTTCCCGATCCGCGGGCGAGCTATGCGACGGAGAGCACGCCGCTGCCGGCGATGCCTTCGCGCGCTGATGTAGAGGCGCTGGCGACGGCGCATAACCCGGAGTTGAGGAGTGCGCTGGAGGCGGTGCGAATAAGCGATGCGGAGGTGCTGGGCGCGCGTGCCGCATATCTACCTGACCTGGTGCTGAACTTCAACTACGGCATCGACGCGGCGCAGTTTGCCACAAAGGGTCCGGATGGGGTGAACAACCTGGGCTACTCCGCGAGTGCGACTTTGGATATCCCGGTGTGGGATTGGCTGGCGACGCCGCATCGCGTGAAGCAGACGGAGATTCGCCGCAATGCGGTGCGAGTGGCGCTGACGGCGACGCAGCGTCACCTGATTGCGGCGTTGGATGAGGCGTACGCTGAGGCAGCGGAGGCGCAACGGCAGGCGTCATCTCTGGTGTTGAGCGCACAGACTGCCGCGGAGAGCCTGCGGTTGACGAAGCTGCGCTATACGGCGGGTGAAGCAACGGTGCTTGAGGTCGTGGACGCGCAAGTCTCACTAACGGCGGCGGAGAATGCACGAGAGGATGGCGTGGTGCGCTACGAGACGGGGCTGGCGAATCTGCAAACGCTGACGGGGACGCTGTGAGCATGAGAACGCAAAGTGCGAGGGCAGCGGTGGCGCTTGCTGTGGCCGCAGTGACTGCAGCGAGCGTCTTCTTGTCGGGTTGCAACAAGGGCGACGCCACGCCGACACCGGTGGTGGCGGTACAGGCGGAGCATCCGACGATGGGCGCAATCGCGAAGCATATCCCTGCCGACGCCGTCCTGGCACCGCTGGCGCAGGCTGCTATCTCGCCGAAGATCACTGCGCCCGTTCGTCACTTCTATGTGCAGCGCGGCTCGCACGTGAAGGCCGGCCAGTTGCTGGCGGTGCTCGAGAACCGCGACCTAACGGCGGCGGCGCTGGACAATCGCGGTGCTTACACGACGGCACAGGCGGCGTTTGCGACGACAACCCAAGCTCAGGTGCCGGAGGAGTACCAGAAGGCGCAGCTTGATGTGGCGCAAGCGAAGGCGAACCTGGACCTGAATCAGAGCATCGTGAATGCGCGCAAGCAGCTTTTTGCGGAGGGTGCGATCCCCGGGCGCGACCTGGACACGGCGCAGGCCGCGCTGGTTCAGGCACAGGCAGCATATGACACGGCAGCAAAGCATCTGGAATCGCAGAAGAGCATTGCGCGCAAAGCGTCGCTCGAGGCGGCGAAAGGCCAGCTGACGTCGGCTGAGGGAAAGTACCAGGGCGCGGAGGCGCAGGTCTCGTACTCGGAAATACGCAGCCCGATCTCCGGCGTGGTGACGGACCGGCCGCTCTTTGCAGGGGAGACTGTCGCGGCGGGATCAACCCTGCTGACCGTGATGGACACATCGGTGCTGCTGGCGAAGATCCACCTGGCTCAGCAACTCGCGCAGGAGATGAAGGTAGGTGACGCTGCGACGATTACGGTGCCGGGTGTTGCTGATCCTGTGCCGGCGAAGGTTTCGCTCATCAGTCCGGCACTCGACCCAGGCAGCACGACAGTCGAGATCTGGCTGCTCGTGAATAACAAGAAAGGCGATCTGAAGGTGGGGACGCCGGTGCATGCCTCTATCGTGGGCAGGCAGATGGCGCGGGCGCTGACCGTACCAAGATCTGCGCTGCTAACCGCGCAGGATGGCAGCAAGTCCGTGATGGTGGTGGGCGACGACGGTGCGGCGCACAGCAAGCCGGTGAGCGTGGGGATTACGGACGATGGAAGAGTCCAGATCACGAGTGGACTGACCGCGGCCGAGATGGTGATCACTTCCGGCAACTACGCGCTGGAGGAGGGAACCAAAGTCAAGGTAGGCGCGGCCGAAGCCGACGACGCCAAGAAACCAGGCACGGCAAAGGAATAGAAGTGACGACATCCGCATTGCCACCGACTCAGGTGACGACAGAGCGTCGGCCGGAGGAGCGTTTCTGGCTGCTTCGATTTCGTAGCACAATATTTTTCTTCCTGATTGTGCTGACTGTTGCTGGTATCTATCTCGCGACGCAGATACCGATCTCGGTGTTCCCGACGACCAACTTTCCGCGGGTGGTGATCGGCGTGGACAACGGCGTGATGCCGGTGGAGCAGATGCAGGTCACCATCACCAAGCCGATTGAGGATGCGGTGAACATTGTGCCGGGGCTGGTGACGGTGCGCTCGACTACGAGTCGCGGGTCGGCTGAGGTCAGCCTGTTCTTCACTTGGGGCGTCGATATGTACCAGACGCTGCAACTGGTGGACGCCGCGCTGAGCAAGGTACAGCAGTCGTTGCCGCCGACGGTAAAGATCACCACCACCCGCCTCACCTTCGCCACGTTTCCGATTCTCGGGTACAGCCTGACTTCGGACACGATGTCGCAGACTGCGCTGTGGGAGATGGCGACCTATGAGCTGAAGCCACCCTTGAACCGCACCGAGGGTGTGAGCATGGTGACGGTGCAGGGCGGCAAAATTCCGGAATACCACATTGTTCCGGACATGGCACGGTTGCAGTCATCGGGCGTGACTCTCACTGACCTGTCGACTGCCGTGAATGCCTCGAACATTATTGACTCGCCGGGGCTCTACGAGGCGAACCATCAGCTGATCCTGGGGCTGATCGGCGCACAGGTGCACGATGCGCAGGAACTAAGCCAACTGGTGGTGAAGACGACCCCGAATGGCGCACCGGTGCGCGTTGCCGATGTGGCCACCGTGGAGAATGCCGTGATGCCCGTCTACACCGCGGTGACGGCAAACGGGAAGCAGGCGGTACTGCTGAACATTACGCGACAGCCGGACAGCAACACAGTGGCGGTGGCCAATGCGGTAAGCGCGGAGATTGTGGAATTGCGTAAGAAGTTGCCCCCGGGCGTGCATCTGGAGCCGTACTACGACCAGTCTGAGCTGGTACGGGAAAGCATCGCGAGCGTGCGCGACGCAATCCTGATCGGGCTGGTGCTGGCCTGCGTGATCCTGTTCCTCTTTCTGCGCGACTGGAGCTCTTCGCTGATCGCCGGACTCGTGATCCCGGTCACTGTTGCGGTTACATTTGTCTTTCTCAAGATTATCGGCCAGAGTTTCAACCTGATGACGTTGGGCGGCCTGGCGGCAGCGATCGGGCTGGTGATCGACGACGCCATCGTCGTGGTGGAGAACATTGTGCTGCACCGCGACTCCGGCGAGACGCGGATCCAGGCAGTGCGCAAGGCAATTGCGGAGGTCACGCCTCCGCTGGTGTTTTCGACCATTACGCCGGTGGTGGTCTTTCTGCCGCTCATCGCGGTGACCGGCGTGACGGGCAGTTTCTTCCGCGCGCTGGCGGTGACGATGACGGCCGCGCTGCTGACTTCCCTGCTGCTGGCGCTGACCTGGACGCCTGCGCTTGGCCTCACGTTTTTGCATGATCGTCCTACGGATGAGACGAGGAGCGATCATGCCGAGACGGGTCGTGTGATGGGCCACGTGCTGCATTGGCACGAGCGTGCGCTGGGCTGGTCGTTGACGCGGCCTCTGGTGCTTGGACTGGTCTGCGTTGCGCTGGTGGCCGGCACGTGGTTCGGATACAAACAGCTTGGCTCCGACCTGCTGCCGGCGATGGACGAGGGCGGCTTCGTGCTGGACTATATCATGCCAGCGGGTAGCTCATTGACGGAGACGGACCGCGTGCTGGCGCACGTGGAGCGGATCCTGCGCAGCACGCCGGAGGTGGAAACTACATCGCGGCGTACTGGGCTGCAGATGGGATTCGCGGCAGTGACAGAGGCGAACACTGGCGACATCACGGTGAAGCTGAAGAGCAAACGGGATCGCGGCATCGACGAGGTGATGGCGGATGTACGCGAGCAGATCAAGAGGACTGAGCCGGAGCTGGATGTTGAGTTCATACAGTTACTGCAAGACATGATCGGCGATCTTTCCAACGCGCCCGAGCCGATCCAGATCAAGATTTTCTCCACCGATGCCGCGCTGCTGCAGAAGCTGGGACCACAGGTTGGCGATGCCATCAGCAAGGTCTCGGGCGTGGTGGATGTGCAGAACGGAATCGAGAACACGATCAGCGGGCCGGCCACAAATTTCCAGGTGGATCCGACGGTCGCCGGCCGCCTGGGCTTTACGCCAACCGAAGTCGCCGAAGATGCGACCTCAATCCTGGACGGGATCGAGGCTACGGTGCCGCTGATAGCGAACGGGCGACCTTATACGATTCGCGTGCGGCTGCCGGACAATACACGTACTTCGCTCGATGCGATTCAGAACACGGTGTTCAACAGCGCGACGGGCAAACTGGCGTCGCTCGGCTCACTTGCGAGCATCCAGCAATTGCCGCCGCAGAACCAGATCCGCCGAGAAAACCTGCAACAGCTCGTTGTCGTAACAGGACGGCTGGAGGGATCGGACCTGGGCACAGCCATCACGAAGGTGCAGCATGTGGTCCAGCAGATGCATCTGCCGCCTTCCGTGCGCGTGGAGTATGGGGGCACGTATCAGGAGCAGCAGCAGTCGTTCCATGAGCTGCTACGCGTGCTGCTGCTGGCGCTGGCGCTGGTCTTCGGTGTGCTGCTGGCGGAGTTCCGCAACTTCGCCGCACCGCTGGCGATTCTCACGTCGTCGGTGCTCTCCATTGCCGGCGTGGTCTTCGCACTGCTGGTGACGGGAACGGACTTCAACGTCGCTTCGTTCATGGGGATGATCATGATCATCGGCATCGTGGCGAAGAACGGCATCCTGCTGCTGGATGCGGATGAGAAGTATCGCGCCGAGGGTGTGGCGCCGCGCGAAGCGATGGTGCATGCGGCGCAACGACGGCTACGGCCGATCGTGATGACGGCGATAGCAGCTATGTGCGGGATGCTGCCCCTGGCTTTCGCGCTGGGCGCCGGATCGCAGATGCTGCAGCCGCTCGCAACCGCGGTGATTGGCGGACTGCTGGTGTCGATTGCGTTGAGCCTGATCGTGACGCCGGTGACGTATTACCTGATGACACGCCAGCGCGCTTGACTTAGATTGAGAAAACAAAAAGAAGGCCAGCGAGAACGATGTCTCGCTGGCCATTCGGTTGTTGGGGGAAGCTTGAGCATCTTTGCTATTGGTGTCAATGGCGGAAGCACTCGCCGCTACAGCGGTAGCAAAAATGCGTTAGCGCCCTACGACCAGCACGGTGAAGCTGTCGGGGACAATCGCCGGCCGTGGATGCGGCGTTTCAGCGGTCGGTGCAGGTCTTGGGCCAAATTGAGCAGTTGGGAGATAGATGCGGCCGTTCGAGGCGTCGAAGGCCATGGTGCGCGCGCCGCGCTGGGTGGTCACGTTCTGCACAACGGGGAAGCTCGACTTGCCGGCGTCGACCACAGTCAGCGTTCCGTCACCATTCGAAGAGAAGGCGAGCTTGTCCTTCGCATCGAAGGCTGCGGCGTCGGGTCCCTCGCCGATGTCCGGGGTTGCCAGCACCTTGCCGGTGTCGGCATCCACCACGGCCATCTTCTTTCCGTCGCAGACGGAGAAGAGCCGGCGGCGGGCGGTATCGATAGCCAGCCCGGAAGGCGACTCGCAGCCGGCGAGAGACCACTCCGCGGTGACCTTGTGTCCCGCAACATCGAGGCGGACAATCTCATTCTTGGTTTCGATATTGTCGTAGATATTCCCCTTGCCGTCCGCGACCGGAAACTCCGGTTTACCGGGCAGCGGAATAGTCGCTACAACTTTCTGTGTTTTCGTATCAATGACGGTAGCGTTACTGCTCCGACCATTGAAGGCCCAGACTGTCTTCGTAACCGGCTCGTAGGCGATGCCGTCCGGATTGGTGCCAGCGGGAATGGAGGTCACTGTCTTGAGCGTTTTGCGCTCGAAGACGACGACCGCATTGGCCCGACCGTCGCTGATGTAACCGTACTTCCCTGCCGGGTCGAGCGCGACGCCGTGGGTGCCCTGCAGCCCGGTGATGGCGCCGACGGCTTTTCCGCTGTCGCTATCCAGCACTTCAACGCGGGCACCGTGCGTAATGTAAAGACGATGAGCGGTTGGATCAGCGGTGATGTAGTCCCAGCCGCCTTCGCCGCCGACCTTCCACTGCGTGATGAGGTGATAGGAGCCCTGGGCCAGTGTGACCGACGGTGCAGCGAGACTCAAAATAAAGGCGGCTAGAAACGCCGGCCGGCAAACGACTGCATTGCGTAGGTCGAGCATCCATGGGCTCCGATTCGGCGCAGGTTGCGCCAGCGCTGTCAGTCTTCCACGACATCATTAATTCAAGCTGAAGGCGTTGTCTGGAGCGATGATTCGATGGACTCAGTACCTGCGGCGGAGTTGGCGACTGGCAAGCGGACTATGGCAGCCGCTCCATGGCCTGGCACACTCTCGAGGACGATGGCACCACCTGCCTTATCGACTATCGCCTTGCAGATGGCTAGCCCGAGGCCCGTGCCTCCCGTGTTGCGGCTGCGTGAGGGATCACCTCGCGAGAAACGCTCGAAGACGTGCGGCAGGAGCGCGGGGTCTACACCATCGCCATGGTCTTCGATACGTAACTCCACCGAGTTCAACTCGGTCTGTACCGACATTTTGACTTCGGTGCGCGGCGGGCTGTGCTGCAGGGCGTTCAGCAGCAGGTTGGAGCATAGCAGCGCACACTCTTCACCCGAGAGGGGGACGAGTGCCGGCCCATCTGCGGTGAACTTCAGCGTAACCCACCGCAGCTCCGCCATGGAATCAAACTGCTGTGCGATCGATGCGGCGGCGGCAGCGAGATCCGATGGACCAGCGGACTGCTGCCCGGTAGTGAGATGTTCCGCGCGCGCCAGCGTCAACATGCGAGCGACGATCTCTTCCATCCGCTCGCAATCCACCAGACTCACCTCAATGCCGGCTGCATATTCTTCGGTCGTGCGCTGCCGCATTGCGAGCAGTTGCAGCGACGACTTGACGACGGCTACCGCGGTCTTCAGTTCGTGCGCGGCATCACTTACGAAACGGCGCTGCTGCGAGAAGGACGTCTCCAGGCGCTGCATGGCAGCGGAAAGCGCGGAAGCCAGTGGGGCAAGCTCGCGCGTTTCGACGGCGCTGTCCGGCGGCTGAAAGCTCCATCGATGAATGGAAATCCTCTCCGCCTCGGTGGCAAGCTCACGCATGGGCGCAAGTCCGCGATGCAACAGCCAGGCCATCAATACTCCAGTGACGAGGAGCAGCACGAAATTCGAAAGCGAGAAGAAGACAATGGCGTTGCGAATCTGATGCCACACCTGCGCGGTGGGCGCACCATAAACGACGAGGACATGACGTGGCTTCCCGCCACCCTTGTCGTCGGGATCGACCACGCGCAGGCCGTGCAGCGTTAGTACGCGATAATGACGGCCATTGATCCTGGTCCAATAGATGTGATCGCCGGTGGAGTCTGTCTCCCCCGGGTCGGGGCCCTGCCAGTTTGCTGAGCCGCCGAGCAGGCGTCCGCCGCTGTCCCGTACCTCATAAACGTCTTCGGCAGGCAGCTGCAGCCCGGTACGATCCAGCATCACATTGTCAGCTGGATCTTCCGCATCCTGCACCGCACCCAGCAATGAGTCGGCGCGGCCCTCGAGCATGATGTCAAAGGAGCGCAGTTGCGCATGCCGCTCATATGCGGCCGCCAGAGCGATGACCGCAACGGCAAAGATCAGCTCGATCAGCAGCACGGATGAGATCAGCCGGCGCGAGAGAGAGTGCCTTTTCATCCTGCGCCCTCGAGGTCTGCAACGAGACGGTAGCCGCGACCGCGCAGGGTCTCGACAGGCTGCTGATCGCTATCAGCCATGAGCTTCTTGCGCAGATTGGAGATATGGGCCTCGATCACATTGGAGTGATGCTCCCAGTTGTAGTCGTAGAGGTGCTCGAGCAGCTCGCGCTTGGAGACGATGACGCGCGGCCGGTGCACCATGTACTCGAGAATGCGGTATTCGGTCGGCGAGAGGTCGATGACGCGACCGGCGCGGCGCACTGTCTGTTCCAGCGTGTTGACTTCAATGTCGGCGATGGCAAAAACGGGATGCGAAGCGCCCTTGCCGCGGCGAATGAGAGCCTTTGCGCGGGCGATGAGCTCGCCGAGATCAAAAGGCTTGCTGAGATAATCGTCCGCTCCGGCGTTGAGCAACTCGATGGTGGAGGCAGTACCATCCTTCGCGGTGAGGATGAGGACAGGAGTTGAGTTATCTCGCGAGCGCATGTGCCGCAATACGGTCAGGCCATCGACCTTCGGCAGCATCAGATCCAGGATGATGAGGTCGTAGCATCCCTGCCTGGCTAACTGCTCGCCTACCTCGCCGTCTTCGGCGCAGTCGACGGCGAAGCCAGGGCCTTCGCGCAGAGCGGCGGCAAGATTGTCCGCCAGCCGCACTTCATCTTCGACGACGAGGACACGCATCGCGTCCAGTCTCCTGGAGATCATCTTAAGTGAGCATGAAGAGGGCAGGCGACAGGCCGCATCAGCCCATGGTCGACAACTTTGACAGCGGCATGCGTTGCTTCCACGCGAGGGGTAGTGGAGAATGGCGTGCGGACAGTAAAACGCTTAAATCCAGCCACAACAAAGGAAACTGATGCCGAAAAACGATCCGCTGCCGCGGCGCACATTTCTGAAACAGGCCGCGGGGGCGCTCGGCGCGGCTTCGCAAGTGGGAGCATGGCCTTCGCTCGGCGAAGTGTCGCAAAGCGAGACACCGGTTGGACCGGCCGCGGCTCAGAAGGACGCGGCATTCCCGCGGGTCTTTACCGGGTCCAGGCTGAAGATGATTGCCTTTCCACTGGGCGGTGTGGCGGCGGGCAGCGTGGCGCTGGGCGGCCGCGGACAACTGCGCGACTGGGAGATCTTCAACCGTCCGAATAAACGCTACTCCCCGACGTATGCATTTCCGTCGATCTGGGCTCAGGCCGGTGATACGAAGCCGGTGGCGCGAGTGCTGGAGGCGCGCATTCTTCCTCCCTATGAGGGGCAGGATGGGCTGGGTGCGAACAATGCACCGGGGCTCAGCCGTTTGGACGCAGCGACCTTCACCGGCGCTTATCCGCTGGCGCACATCGCGTTCGAGGACCGCACGCTGCCGGTGAAAGTCGAGTTGGAGGCGTTCTCTCCCTTCATTCCCCATGATCCCGATGACTCCGGGCTGCCGGTAGCCATTCTGCGATATCGGGTGACGAATCCGGGGAGCGTGAGCGCGAAGGTGAGTATCGCGTGGTCGCTCGACAATCCAGTGAAAGCTGCGGGGCCTCCGCTGCCGCCCGCAGCGGGACACGAAAACGATCCGCGGCGGAATACGTATCAGGCAAACGCGAGAATTGCGGGATTGACGATGAGCAATCCCGCTTTGCCCGAAAACGACCCGATGCATGGGACGCTTGCCCTGGCTGCGCTGGTCGTGCCCGGCGTGCGAGTCTCGCACTGGCGCGGCTGGCCGCAAGGCCGCTGGTGGAACTCGCCGATGCTGTTCTGGGATGCCTTCTCTTCGACGGGGGAGTTGGGCGCGGAGCCGGAGAAGCGCGACGCAGTCGGGGTGGTGCTCCAGAGCGCCACGATCGCGCCGCGGCAGTCGCAGACGTTCACCTTTCTGCTGGCGTGGCACTTTCCGAACCGCACGCCGGATTGGTGCGGCTGGGATGCGCCTAAGGGCAAAGGCGACACGCGTATCGGCAACTATTATGCAACGCGATTTAACGACGCATGGGCGGTTGCGGATTACACGGCGCAACATCTCGACTCGCTGGAGAAACGGACGCGGCTCTTCGCAGATGCGTATCGCGAGAGCACACTGCCCGCCACAGTGAAAGAGGCGGCAAGCGCGAACCTGTCCACGCTCGCCTCAACGACGTGCTTCCGCACTGCGGACGGGGAGTTCCATGGATTCGAAGGGGTCGACGACACGCGTGGCTGCTGCTTCGGCAACTGCACACACGTGTGGAACTACGAGACAGCCACCGCGTTTCTATTTCCTTCGTATGCGAGATCGCTGCGCAAGGCGTCGTTTGGCTACTCGATGGACGACGCCGGCGCGATGCGTTTCCGCCAACTGCTGCCGGACGGGTATGACCGATTTGGCTGGGCGGCGGCGGACGGACAGATGGGCCAGATCCTGCACGCCTATCTTGACTGGAAGCTGGCCGGCGACGATGCCTGGCTGCGTGAGATGTGGCCACGACTCAAGAAAGCAATTGAGTTTGCGTGGGTGTCGGGGGGATGGGATGCGAATCGCGACGGCGTGATGGAAGGTGTGCAGCACAACACGTACGACGTGGAGTTCTATGGGCCAAACCCGCTGTGCGGCATCTTCTATCTGGGCGCGCTGCGCGCGAGCGAGGAGATGGCACGGCACATGGGCGATACGGCGTCTGCCGCGGAGTATCAAAGGCTCTTCGCGCAGGGCAGCCGCTGGATCGATGCGAATCTATTCAACGGCAAATACTACGTGCAGCAGGTGCGCGGTTATCGCGATGACCAGATCGCTCCGCATCTGCGCGGCGACATGGGTGCGAACGAGACGGAGCATCCGGAGTACCAGGTGGGCGACGGCTGCCTGGTGGACCAACTGCTCGGCCAATATCTGGCGGATATCGCGGGGCTGGGCGAGTTGGTTTCACGCAAGAACATGGCGATGACGCTCGGGGCGATCTATGGCTCAAACTACAAGCGCACTCTGCTGGAACATGACAACGTGGAGCGCACTTTTGCGTTAAACGATGAGGCGGCTGTGCTGGTGTGCAGCTATGCCGAGGGGAAGCGCCCGCGCATTCCCTTCCCTTACTACGCGGAGGTCTTCACGGGTCTTGAGCATGCAACAGCGGCGATGATGATGTATGCGGGAATGATCGAAGAAGGCGTCGAGTACATCGCAAATACACGTGCACGTTATGACGGCGAGAAACGCAATCCGTGGGATGAAGCGGAGTGTGGCCATCACTACGCGCGCGCGATGTCCTCCTGGTCCAGCGTCGTCGCGCTGAGCGGCTTCGAGTATGACGGAGGACAGGAGGCCGTAATCGCAGTGCCGCGGCTACTGCATCCCACCTTTCGCTGCTTCTGGGCAAGCGGGACCGGCTGGGGCGAGTTCTCGTATGCTCCGGGCACACGCGGCGGCACGTTCTTTACGCTACGCGTACTCGCCGGGAATCTGCGCTGCCGCACGGTTCAGATCAGAAGTGTTGGCAAAAATACGAAGCTGCGGGTTGGCGACAAAGAGTATCCGCACTCCACAATGACCGTCGGCACCTCCATGCGATTCACACCCGAGCAGACGATCACCCTTGCAGAAGGAGACGAGCTACGGATCGAGGCCAGCGCTTGAAACCCACCGTCGTTTTCGTCGGTGGTTTTCTCGGCGCGGGGAAAACAACGCTTATTTTGGCCGCCGCGCGCGAGTTAAAGAAGCGCGGCATGCACTGTGCTGCCATCCTGAATGATCAGAGCGACGCGCTGGTCGACACGCAGCTTGCGGAGTTGCACAGCCTGCCGAGCGGTGAGGTGACAGCAGGATGTTTTTGCTGCCGCTTTTCGGACCTGAGCGCGCAGCTCGAGTCTATGCTGCAGCACCGTCCGGAGGTGATCTTCGCTGAACCCGTCGGGAGCTGCACGGATATCTCCGCGACCGTGCTGCATCCCCTGCTGGCGCAACACGAAGCCTACCGAGTGGCGCCCTTCACGGTGCTGGTGGACCCATTGCGGGCGATGGAGTTGTTGCGCGCAGATGCTGATGAGGACGTCGCCTTCCTTTTTCACAAGCAGTTGCAGGAGGCGGACCTGGTTTGTATGACGAAGTCCGATCTGCATGTGAGCTGTCCTGAGCCTGGCGCTGTGCCTATACGCCAGATCAGCGCATCCACCGGACAGGGCGTCGCAGCGTGGCTGGATGAAGTGCTTGCGGGAGAGCTTTCCGCGGGCAAAGACGTGCTCGATATCGACTACGCAAGATACGCGCAAGCGGAAGCCGCGCTGGCGTGGCTGAACTTTCGCGGAGCCTTTGAGCCGAGCGTGCCTGTTTCGCCCGCGATGTTGCTGGGGCCGTGGATCGATGCAATCGTTCGCGCTTTGTCTGGGGCTGGGATCCGCATCGTGCATCTGAAGGCGATGGCAACGGCCCCTACCGGATACGTGAAAGCGGCCCTATGCGCGAATGGACAGGAGCCGGTTGTCGAGGGCACGCTCGATGCGTCGCCGGCGACCACTCACGAAGTTACGCTGAATCTGCGCGCTCTGGGAGAGCCCGCAGTGATGACAAGGATCGTAGAGCGGGAGATCGATCGGCTCGACGGCTGCTGGAACGAGAGGGCGGTGCGCTGCTTTCAGCCGGCAGCACCGCAGCCGGAAAGGCGCGTGCTCCGCGAGGAGATTGCGGCTCGCAACTAGAGCACTTCACTCAGACGGCGAATGCCTTCACGAATCTGAGCGACGGTGAGATTTGCGTATCCCAGCACGAACCCTGGGTGCGCCGGCTGCCGGAGATAGTAGCCAGCGATGCCATAGATGCCGACGCCTACTGCCGCTGCGCGCGCGATGATCGCGGCCTCAGATACTTTCGCGCGGGGCCACAGCACGATATGGGTGCCGGATCCGCTGCCGCTGACGGTGACGCGATCGGCGAGATGCTGCTCGATAGCCGAAAGCAGCGCGGCGCGGCGTGTGGCGTTGATGCGACGCGTGCGGCGCAGGTGCCGCTCATACGCACCTGTGGCGATGAATTCAGCCAAGGTCTCCTGCTCCAGGATCGCGGTGTGGCGATCGGCTAACCACTTCGCCGCAGTGAATGCAGGAACCAGCGGCCGCGGTGCCACGACATAGCCGATGCGGAGGGCGGGAAACATGGTGCGCGAGAAGGTGCCGACGTAGAGCACCCTGCCATCGCGGTCGAGGCTCTGCAGCGGTTCCACAGGCTCACCCTCGTAGCGGAATTCCCCATCGTAGTCGTCTTCGACGATGACGGCGTTGGCGCGCCGCGCCCAGGCTAGCAGCGCGAGACGTCGTTCAAGCGAGAGCACCGCCCCGGTAGGAAACTGATGCGACGGAGTGACCAGTGCAAGCTTCGCCTGGTGCGGCATCCGGCTCAGGTCGATGCCATTCTGATCCACCGGCACCGGGCGCACACGCAGGCGACCCGCCATCAGGACCTGACGCATGCCATGGTATTGCGGGTCTTCGACAGCGACCAGATCGCCTGGGTTCAGCAGCAGGCGGATGGTGAGGTCGAGGGCCTGCTGGGAACCATTGACGATCAGAACCTGCGACACGTCGCAGTGGATGGCACGAGAGCGTTGCAAGTGCCCGGTAATGGCTTCGCGGAGGGCTGTGTCGCCCATCGCAGCGCCGTAATCGAAGGAGCGCAGCGGAGCCCTCCTGGTGCGGCGCAGGAGGATGCGGCGCCATGCCGCCAACGGAAACTCCTCGAGCGAGGATGTTCCGTAAGCAAAGTCGTAACGCAATGGGCCGCGCTGCTGTATCGGAGAAAGGCCGTGGCGAACGATGGCAGTTGCGGCTTTTCCAAACTCCGAGAGTCGCAGGGGTGCTGTTCGCTTCGGCAACGGCGATGCTGCTGAATTGAGCTGCTCCGAAACGTACGTGCCTGATCCGCGGCGGCCGGTGATAAAGCCCTCCGCGATGAGCTGATCGTATGCCTGCACCACCACCGTGCGGGAAATGGAATTTTCTTCTGCCAGTTCACGCGTGGAAGGGAGCGACTCGCCCGGGCGCAACATGCGCTCCATGATGCCGTGGCGAATCCATAGATAGACCTGACGTGAGAGGGGATCGGCGCCGCGTTTAAGTGGTATCAGCATATAAGCACAAAGTGGACCTTCCAAAATACCAGACGATGATTGACCATGGATGCATGCTGAGACTAACGTGCAATCTCTTCGCAATCACGGCGCTTCTGCTGCCGGCTGCAGCGGGGCGATGGTACTGGCATGAGTCTCGAGGGATGGCAGCGCAGACCGTCCATGCCAGCGGGGAACATGATGGACAGCACGACTTCGATTTCTACGTAGGCAAATGGCATCTGCATAACCGGCGTCTCGTGCATCCTCTGAGCGGGTCGAAGGAGTGGGTGGAATTCGACGGCACCTCTGTGGCGCGGAAGATGTGGGACGGCCGAGCAAACGTAGATGAGTTTGAGGCCGACAGTCCCATGGGCCGTATCGAGGGAATGACGGTCCGGCTCTACAACGCTGATACCCACGAGTGGAGCATTTACTGGGCCAACGGCAAAGCCGGCGCTTTCTCAATGCCGCCGACTGTGGGCCGCTTCGCCAACGGCCGCGGCGAATTCTACGATCACGAACAGATCAGCGGAAAGCCGACGTTCGTGCGATTCATATGGCAGGTCCAGTCGCTGACGCAGTGCCATTGGGAGCAGGCCTTCTCAACGGATGAGGGCAAGACCTGGGAGACCAACTGGACAATAGATTCAACACGAGTGGGGGGTCCCGCACTGTGACCGATCGCACAACAGTTCGCCGGCTCCCGCAACGGGGCGCTTATGATTCGCAAACCATTCATGCCATTCTCGACGCCGGTTTTCTCGCACATGTCGGCTTTTGTGTGGAAGGTCAACCGTTCGTGATACCCACGCTCTACGGCCGCGTTCGTGATGCGGAAGAACCCGGAAGGCTTTGCCTGCACGGGTCGGCCGCCAGCCGGATGCTTCGAGAGCTTTCCACGGGCGTGCCGGCCTGCGTCACGGTCACGCACGTAGATGGCATTGTGCTCGCGCGGTCCGCCTTCCACCACTCCATGAACTACCGCTCCGTCGTCGCTTTCGGAACTGCGCGCAAAATCGATGATATTCAGGGCAAGGCAGAGGCACTGCGCGTGATCTCCGATCACCTGATCGCCGGCCGCTGGGAAGATGTGCGCAATCCTACGGCCAAGGAGTTGAAGGCCACCTCTGTGCTGGAGTTCACGATCGAAGAAGCTTCTGCCAAGACTCGCTCCGGGCCGCCGGCGGATGATGAGGAGGACTACGCTCTGCCGGTCTGGGCGGGCGTTGTGCCCCTTCACCTCCGGGCTGCGTCTCCGCTGCGCGATCCCCGGCTTGAAAGCGGCGTGCCCACGCCGGAATATGTGCGCCAGTTTCACGCGAACGGCACCGGGAGCTAGAGACTCGCGCTAGTCGGCCAGCCGGCGGATCGTACATTGACCGCGTATCCATTTGGCGATGGAGTGTCGCGCCGAAAAATCCAGCCATTCGACGAGGATGCGGGGTGGCTCGCATTTATGCTGGGTGGCGTATGAACCGCCGGAGCTTCCTTGCCTCAGCTGCCGTCGTGCTGGGGACCCAGATGGTCTCCCGCACGTGTCCAGCGTGGGCTGGCGGGAGGACGACAGAGAAAGCGCATGCGCACTATGCGCTGCGCATTGGGCCATGCAAGCTTGAGATCGCGCCTGGCATCGTGATCGATACGATTGGCTACAACGGACAGGTCCCGGGTCCGATCCTTCGCGTGCGCGAAGGCGTACCGGTCACCATTGATGTGATGAACCAGAGTGGCCGCGCAGAGATTGCTCATTGGCACGGCCTGGCGATCGACTCTGTGAATGACGGCGCTATGGAAGAAGGCTTGCCGATGATTCCCTCCGGCGGCACGCTGCGCTACCACTTCACGCCTCGGCCCGCGGGGACGCGCTGGTATCACACGCGCGCGACCGCCGGCGCGGATCTCTCCGCTGGCGGATACACCGGGCAATTCGGTTTTTTTCTCGTCGAAGATCGCCACGGTCAAGGGCCCTACGACCCACAGCGCTACGATCAGGAGGTGTTTCTCGCCATCCATCACTGGGAGCCGTCGTTTGTCCCCATGGTGGAAAAGATGCGCGAGGCATTCGCGAATGCGCCGCTCACCTCAGGCTCCGATGTCGGTTACAAATATGCGACGATCAACCAACATATGCTCGGCGCGGGCGAGCCGATACGGGTCAAGCGCGGCCAGCGTGTGCTGATGCATCTGCTGAATGCCAGCGGGGCGGAGAATGTTGTTCTCGGATTGCCCGGACATAGCTTCAAGGTAATCGCGATGGACGGCAACCCCGTCCCCAATCCGGTGACGGTAGAGACGTTGTCGTTGGCCGTCGCCGAGCGCGTAGACGCGATTGTCGAGAGGAAGTCACCCGGAGTATGGGTTCTGGGGTCGACGCTTGCGAAGAGCCGCGACATGGGCCTGGGCATCGTAGTCGAGTATGCGGGCGCGACTGGGCCATCTGCATGGCATGATCCGGCGCCGGAGGAATGGGACTACTCGCGGTTTGGGAGTCTAGCCAAAGCGCCCGAGCCGGACGAGACGTTCACACTCACCTTTCGAGATATCGGGCCGATGAACGGTTCGCAGTTCGATAGCTGGACCATCAACAACCAGTCATGGTCGAAGATTGACCCGCTCCGCGTTCGGCAAGGACGGCGCTATCGCATGGTCTTTCGCAACGGCAGCGGAGATCAGCATCCCATGCATCTGCATCGCCACACCTTCGAGGTCACGCGTGTCGGAACGAAAGAGTTCAGCGGCCTGCGCAAGGATGTCGTGAACGTCATGCCACTGGATTCCGTTGCCGTAGATTTCGTCGCTGACAATCCCGGCGACACGCTGCTCCACTGCCACCAGGCTCTGCATATGGACTTCGGATTTATGCGCCTCATGAAATATGTGGGCTAATATGAAACGCGCACAGGCCGGAAAAACGCAGGCACGCCGTCTGTTGTCGTCGGCGCTGGCGTGCGCCGTTATGTGCGCCTGCATCATGCGGCACTCGCCTGGGGCTGCGGAACCCCAAAAGCACTCCGCCAAAGCCCAGTCCCACGATTGGCCCATCTATGGTGGCCAGAAGGCCAACGATCACTACTCGCGGCTTGCTCAGATCAACCGTAACAATGTCAGCAAACTAGCGGTTGCGTGGACCTACGATACCGGGGAAAAGGGCGTCGGCCTGCAGACGAGCCCGCTCATCGTGGGGGGAACGCTTTATGCGTACACGCCGACCCAGAAGGTCATCGCGCTTGACGCAGCTACCGGCAAGCTGCTCTGGAGCTTCGATTCCGGGGTGACGAGCACGCAGCCGGTACGCGGCCTCACATGGTGGACGGACAATTCTGAAAGCCGACTTTTCGCCGGGATCGCCAACTTCCTCTACGCACTCAATCCGCGCGATGGCAGACCGATCCGGAGCTTCGGGGAGGATGGGCGTATCGACCTCCGCAAAGATCTTCGCGGGGATTATCGTGAACAATCGATCGCACTCACCACACCAGGAATCATCTACAAGGACCTGATCATCGTAGGCGGGCGGTATCCGGAGACGCATCCTGCGCCGCCGGGCGACATCCGCGCCTTCGATGTGCACAGCGGTGCTTTGCGCTGGAGTTTTCACACTATTCCGCATCCAGGCGAGGATGGCTACGACACCTGGCCGAAGGACGGGTGGCTCCATTCCGGTGCCGCGAACAACTGGACGGGGATGGCGCTCGATGAGAAGCGCGGCATTCTTTACGCGCCTACTGGCTCAGCGGTTTCCGACTTCTACGGCGCAGACCGGACGGGACAGAATCTTTTCGCCGATTCGTTGCTCGCGCTCGATGCGGCTACCGGAAAGCGCATCTGGTCCTTCCAGGGCGTGCACCACGATATCTGGGACCGTGATTTTCCCTCGCCGCCATCGCTGGTCTCGGTGATGCACGACGGCAAACGCGTCGATGCTGTCGCGCAAGCAACCAAGCAGGGCTATCTCTACCTTTTCGACCGGATCACCGGTCGGCCGCTCTTTCCTATCGTTGAGCAGGCAGTTCCGGCCAGCACCGTGCCGGGCGAGAAGAGCTGGCCTACGCAGCCGCGCCCGCTTTTCCCCTCGCCTTTTGCGCGGCAATACCTGACCAGCGAGATGCTGACCAACCGCACGCCGAAGGCACACGCATTTGCCGAGGAGACATTCAAGGGCTTCCACAGCGCGGGACAATTTGTTCCCTTGAGCGTAAACAAACAGACCATCGTCTTTCCGGGCTTCGACGGCGGCGCGGAGTGGGGCGGCTCGGCCGTCGATACCAAAAGCGGAGTGATCTACATCAACGCGAATGAGATGGCCTGGACCGGCGGGCTGACGGAAAACAAGACTGGCCTTGGTCCGGGCGAAGAAGCTTACGACCGTCTCTGCGCGTCCTGCCATGGCGATCGCCGCGAGGGCTCGCCGCCTGCGTTTCCTTCTCTGATCGGAGTTGACAAGCGCCTTTCTAACGTGGAGATCGCCGCGACCATCCATCAGGGCAAAGGACGAATGCCTGCCTTTCCCATGGTGAACGATGCGACGCTTCCCGCGCTCATCCGGTATCTCGAGCATGGCGTAGATACAGCGGGCCACGGTGTTGGTGATAAGCGGGAGATGTCCGCTGGTTCCGCTTCGAGCAACCCGACCACTCGTGCGTCCTCAAATGCGGCTGAAAGTTCCGATCCCGCAGGCGCTCAAAGTTACGCGGCGCACTGCGCCATCTGTCACGGCGATCAACGAGAAGGCATTTCTCCGTCGTTTCCCGCATTGATCGGTATCGGCAGCCGCATGCCACGCACGCAGGTGCTCCAATTCATTCACCAGGGGAAGGGACGAATGCCCGGCTTTCCCAGACTGCAGGGAGAGGAACTTTCGGCTCTGCTGCGTTTCATGGCTATGCCGGAACACATCTCACCACCACCGCCTCAGACGGCGAGCGAGGACGCAGAACTCAAATACCGCTTTACCGGGTATCGCAAGTTCCTCGATCAGGACGGCTATCCCGCCATATCTCCTCCGTGGGGCACTCTGAACGCCATCGATCTCAATAGCGGAAGATATCTGTGGAAGATACCCCTGGGTGAATATCCCGAGTTAGCAGCAGAGGGCATGAAGGACACGGGAACGGAGAACTATGGCGGCCCTGTCGTCACCGCGGGCGGCATCGTCTTCATCGGCGCAACCATCTTCGACCGCAAAATGCACGCCTTCGACAGCCAAACGGGCAGGCTGCTGTGGGAGACACCGCTACCCTTCGCGGGTCACGCAACTCCAGCCACCTACATGATCGACGGAAAACAGTATGTCGTCATTGCGGCCGGAGGTGGGCGCGACCCGAAATGGCCTTCGGGCGGGGTGTACGTTGCGTTCGCGCTACCGTCCCGCAACCATGCCGCATCACCCCGGCCAAGACAATGAAGCCTCGCCGAGGCGGGGCTGCGTGGATGGAGGAATGGTCCATATCAGAACGATTCCGGGCGATCCATTTTGCAGTCTGTGGATATAACTAGATGCTCGCTTTCTGCTTGCGCTACAATCACCGCAATTTTCCCTCAATCTGTGTCAGGATCGAGAGCGCACACAGGCGCGTGTTGTTGTGCCCTGCGATCATGGCATTCGGCTCGACCGGAATGATTGTGTGGACGATGCATTCGCGCAAAAATGTACAAACCGCAATCGCATGAAGAACGAAAATGGCGATGCACAAGAGGAATCCCTCATTGATTCAAAGAGGCGCCTTAAGTCGATTCACTGTCATCCTTGTTGGCTTGTTCATTCTCGTTCTGGCAGGCTGCGGAGGCTCATTCTTCTATCTCGCGACGCCTGATGGCGCGATTGTGGGGCGGGGCGGCTACTGGAACTATTCACCTTCCGTGATACAGACAGGAGACGTGCAGCAAATCTGGTGGTGCGGGGCCGGAAAGAATCCCGCCGATCCTTCCCAAATAGTGGACACCATCCTGTATGAGTCCATCAACACCGTAACTGGTGTGAGATCCGGACCCTTCATCGTGTTGGCAGAGACGAAGGGAAGTTGGGATGCGAAATACACCTGCAACCCACGAGTGATCCAGGGACGATTTGTCAATCCATTGGGCGACGGCCACACATATACCTACGAGATGTTTTACGTCGGTACGGTTGCAGATTACGGAAACGCCATTGGCGCCGCGTTCTCAAATGACGGGATTCGATGGATCAAGTATCCGGAGCCGGTGATCCGGCCGACTTCTTTAGCCAACTACGGCGTGGGCCAGCCGGTTGCACATAATGACGACGGGAAGTCGAGCATTACGATGTTTTATGAGGACTACACACCCGTTGTGCATCATGTGAAGGCCACTTCGACAGACGGCGTTCACTTCACAATGCAGGGGATTCTGACATCGAACGGCTTGGACGAAAGAAACCCGGACCCCATCTGGGGAGACATGGGCTACGATCCGCTGACCGGATACTGGTACGCGGCATTCAACCTGCCCGTACGTCCGGCACTCACCACCGGCGGCGTCGGCGAGCGGGGACAATACGGCTTTCAGCTCTATCGCATTCGAAATGCGTCCCTGCTAAACGGCGCAACGCCCTGGGAGATGCTGAAGACGATCGATACGAACCTGACCGGCTACGAGTCGAACTTCCTGCCCTCTCTGCTACATGATAAGTACGGCAATATCAACATCGGGTCTTATCCGAGCCTGGACCTCTTCATCTCCACGTCATTTCCAAAACCGGCGTGGGATGCCTCCCCGGAAGCAGCGGGGAACACCGGATCCGTCTATCAATGGGCGATTGCGGTCAACCGTTACGACCCGAATCAGAAGATCCTGACGCTCGAGCGCTACATCAATGACAAAACCTACGTAGTCACCTCGGGATGGATCGACCCAGCGAAGTTCTTTCCGAATGAGAGCCTCGCACATCTTTACTCGGCACCTCGAAACGGGGCCACGCAGCCTTTCTACACCTGCAAGAAGGACTCCGTCGGCTACTTCATCTCGCTCGATGTGGGCTGCAGTGCAGAACGTATTCTCGGGCTCGATGGGTACGGCTATGCTCACAAGCCGCGCGGCATCTCGACCGTTGCGCTCTACAACTGCACTTCCACCCGATATGGCGAATTCCTCAGTAAGGATGCCGGCTGCGAGGGGAATGGGAAGGGCGAATTACTCGGTTACGCGCTGCCGTAGTGGCCACAAGCAATTCGATTATTGCGCAGCGCAGCATTTCACAGGTGCAGATGGTGCGCCCGATGTCAGTGCGCATTGACGATGGCTTATTCGTCGCGGCGGGGAGTTCGGAGGTCAACGCAGGAGATTGGTCCTCGCCAGATCAATGACTTCATCGCCGCGTCCGCTCAATACCGCGCGAATCATGTAAAGGCTGAAGCCGAGAGCTTGTTCAAGACTTATCGTCGGCGGCATCGATAGCTCCTGCCGATTCACAAGCACATCGATCAAAGCAGGGCCGTCGTGTGCCAGAGCTTCGGTCAGGACGGGACGCAACTCTTCCGGTTTCTCCACGCGAACGCCGAGGATAGCCGCTGACTCGGCGAGCTTCGCAAAATTGGGATTGATCAAATCGGTCCCGTAATCGACCAGACCGGCGGCTTTCATTTCCAGTTCAACGAAGCCGAGGGAGCTGTTGTTGAAGACCACTATTTTCACGGGCAGCTTGAGTTGCTTGAGCGTCAGCAAATCGCCAAGCAACATTGCCAACCCGCCATCTCCGGACAAAGTGATGACCTGCCGGTTGGGATGACTTGCCTGGATGCCGATGGCCTGCGGCAGAGCATTGGCCATCGAGCCATGAGTAAACGAGCCAAGCAATCTGCGCTTACCATTCATATGGAGATAGCGCGCAGACCACACTGTAGGAGTACCGACGTCGCAGGTGAAGACCGCGTCTTCGGCTGCGAGCTCATCGAGGACCTTTGCGACGTATTGTGGATGAATCGGGGTTCGGCCCGGTTCACCCACGGCGAGATCGTCGAGCCCCTTCCGGGCATTCCTGTAGTGAGCGAGACATGTATCAAGATAGGAGCGGTCGGTCTTGCTCCGGATAAGCGGAGTCAACGCATCAAGGGTGTCCTTCACATTTCCAATCATCCCCAGATCGACCGGAGTACGGCGGCCAATCTGTTCCCCGAGCCGATCCAATTGAATAATTTTGGCGTTCTTCGGATAGAACTGCTGATAGGGGAAATCCGTTCCCAACATCAGCAGGGCGTCGCAGTTCATCATGGCGTGGTAGCCCGACGAAAAACCAAGCAACCCGGTCATTCCGACGTCGTAAGGATTGTCGTATTCGATAAATTCCTTGCCACGCAACGCATGGACGATCGGCGCCTTGAGGCGTTCGGCCACTGTAATGAGCTCGGCATGAGCGCCCTCGCAGCCCGCACCGCCAAGGATAGTGACCTTGTGTGCGCTGTTGAGAATGTCAGCCGCTCGGCGAAGTTCATTTTCCGATGGAATCAGGACTGACGCCGAGTGCTCTATACCGAGTGAAAGCGCCGCCGCGGAACATTCGCGCAGCGCCACATCACCCGGAATGACGACCACCGCAACGCCTCGTTTGGCGAGAGCAGTGCGCATGGCGATTCCCAAGACTCTCGGCATCTGCTCTGGCTGAGACACGAGTTCGCAGTAATGGCTGCAATCCTTGAACAGATGCTCAGGATGCGTTTCCTGAAAATAGCCGCTTCCGATCTCATGACTCGGAATCTGCGCCGCAATCGCAAGCACTGGTACGCGACTCCGATGGCAGTCGAAGAGGCCGTTGATGAGGTGAAGATTGCCCGGCCCGCAGCTGCCTGCACATACCGCAATGTCCCCCGTAAGGTGAGCTTCCGCGCCCGCGGCGAATGCGGCGGCCTCTTCATGCCTCACATGCATCCACTCGATCTGTTTGCTCTTCCGGATGACGTCGGTTAAACCGTTCAGAGAGTCGCCTACGACTCCATAGACTCGTTTCACACCTGCGTTTACCAGTGTCTCGACGAATACCTCAGCCACTTTCTTTGCCATGTGCTTCACCTTTTCTCTGTCCGGTCTCGCCGTCAGAGAACACCACAGTATTCACCGTTTCGGTTCATCCGCAGGGACGGCATTCGCATTTCGTGTAAGGTCTAGCTCTGAGCGAGCAGCCCGACGCTGCAAAGTACCTCGGACTGCTTGCCGCCTTTTCGCAGCTCAATACGCAAAAACGGAGTGTTCTGAATGACGAAATTACTATTCATCGTCCTTCTGTCCTTCGGATTGGCGCTGACGGTTCAAGCCGGCCATTCCCAAGTTGCAACAACGAAAGACCAGATTAAGTTCTACACCTCGGACTGGAAGGGGGACCGATTCCCAGATGGTCGCCCAAAGATTTCGGATGATTTGCTGACGAGAGCGTTGGACGTCTCGATCGAAGATCTGTGGGATTTTCTGGAAGAGCGCGGTTACCATTGCCAATTTGATGGCGACTGGAAGGCCCTACATAGTGAGAAGCCCTTTGCCGGAAGAGCGCTCACCGCGCAATATATGCCGTTGCGACCAGACATGGCCAAGGCCATCGCTGCTGAGGGGAGAGCCGAGCACCGCGAGGGCGGCAATAACAGCTGGCCGATCGCGCAATTGCAAACAGGCGATGTGTATGTAGCTGACGGGTTCGGCAAAATTGTGGAAGGGACGTTGATCGGGTCCAACCTGGGCACCGGCATCGCAGCACATACCCGCTCAGGCTTTGTTTTCGATGCGGGTATTAGAGACCAGGAAGAAAACCGTGACATTCCAAATTTGAATGGGTTTTATCGCGGTTATGATCCATCGGCGTGGGCTGATATGACGTTGACGGCAATTGATTCTCCAATCCGCATCGGCCGCGCCACCGTGCTGCCTGGAGATTTGGTTCTCGCAAAGAGTGACGGGGTGATCTTCATTCCGGCGATTCTGGCGGAAGAAGCAATCAGTTCGGCTGAGTTTACGAATTTGCAAGACGCATTCAATTTCGAATTGAATCGTAATGGCAAGAACGGCGGCCAATTTGAAGGAGGATGGACTCAGACCAAATACGACGCTTTCGCAAAGTGGATCGATGAACATCCGGAGCGATTGAAGATGCCGCGGTCTGAATTCGATTCGCTATTGAAGCAGAAGAAGCTCGAGTCGCGGGCCATATCTCATTGATTCACCCTTCATCAACGAGTGAATGATGGTCGGGGAGCTAGAGATGAAGAGGGTGGGCACCAACCAGAACTCCTCCTAGTCACTAGGATTGCGTTGAGCGCGCGATCTACTCCACGACTAAATCGATTGAAAGAATCCGGGCGGGCTTATCCGATTCCCACGAGCGAGCCAGACGCGCCTCAATGCGATAGCGGCCGGACGGCGCTGTCACGCGCATCGCTCCACTCACCGCAGACCCGAGCCGCTTCTCTGAGGCTACGGCCGGGGGCGGGCCATCTTCGATTTGAGTGACTTCCGGAGGCATTTGCAGCGACCATACGTATCCGGTAGGGGGGCCATGGGAAATAGGAAGATCGATCGGCTCGCCAGCCCTTCCCGTAACGTTTATGCTCTCTTTCCTTGCCATTGCTTATGGCTGCCACGCGGAGGTGTAAATATGAGAGTCCGTCCCAACGACAAACACATCGAGATGGTCGGCACTACGGACAACCGCAGAAACGGTCGTTCCAGACGCCGCCATTCCCTCCAGGATGCACCACCAACCGCGCCATCGAGTCATACTGGGAGCCCATGCGGCAGTGTAGATCCGGCTGTCTTCTCCTATTGCGAAGATATCGAGGGTGATCGAGGGAACGCGAAACGGCAAAGACTGATGTATTGGGTGCGACTGTGAGAACGCCGACTGGCCACCAGCCATGCCGGCTCGTGAAGCCAGCCTCCCAAGCAGCCGTGTAGACGTGGTAGTCGGTGCCCACGGCAAAAATGTCCAGCTTGTCCGTCGTGGCGTGTTCAGGGTGGTGTGGCAGCTGCGAACTCGTCCGTTACTGCGGTTTCACGATCTGTCCGTTCCGTGGTCGGTCCCAACGCAGAAGATATCCAGCTTGTCCGCACTGCGGGAAACGCCAAAACAGATGTGCCCGGGGCAGCAACTCCACCCGCCACCGCCCACCAGCCACCCCATCTACTATCCGCAGGAGCAATGACGCCGCGGGCGCCATAAAGCGGCTCGCCATCGATGTCGCATTCGCCATAGCCTATTGTGAAAAGGCCCGCACCCACGCCTTCGGGCTTGGCTGCCCCGCCGAAACCCTGACCCCAACTGTTGCGGCAAATCCAGCAGTTGTCGACATCCGAATACCCGACGACTAGCACCGCATCGCCACCCCGAAGAGTGCCCGTTACGTGGCGGTAAACGCCATGAGCGTCCATGCCATACGCATCGAAATCGGTGTACACCTCAAATCCACAAACGAGAGGTCCGACAGTGGAGCGCTAGAAAACAGATCCCGCAGAGAATGTAGGCGCTCAACTGACGCCACTAGTACCTAACCGTTTTTGCTTGTTAGGTGTCTTTTCTGGGTTGGGAATGAATTGGTCCGAGGCTCGCGGTGGACGCGGGCCCAGTGACGTAGGCCCAATTTGATTTCCTTTGTTCAGCCCGCAAACCGCGATGTCCCGCGAGGCGAGGCAGAACCCGCTAGCATCGAATAACTGAAATCTCTACAGTCCCATCGCCACGAGCAGGCTGGCGCCTATGGGACCAGCGCATGAATAGAGCAGGGTATTCAAGGTGAGAGCTGGGATTGCTTGAGAAAGAATGGTCGGGGAGAGAGGATTCGAACCTCCGACCCCCTGGTCCCGAACCAGGTGCTCTACCAGGCTGAGCCACTCCCCGATCGACCGACTTGCTTAGGTGGGACGCCCAGCGCCATCGTCCTGGTAGGGATGGCAGCTCACTCGAGCGCACTCATGTGAGTGTAGCAGAACGGTCGCCCTTGCCGAGAGTTGCGAGCGCGTTCGAGAGCCGGTAGACATCAAGATAGATATGACTCCGTTCGACGAACTTGACCTGGCCGGACTGCGCGTAATCGATGGCGGTCTCGCCACGGAACTGGAGCGCGCAGGCTGCGACCTCGCGAGCCCGCTCTGGTCAGGCGAAGTACTGCGCGCGCATCCGGAGAAGGTGCTTGCGGTGCATCGCAGCTATCTGGATGCGGGAGCGGATTGCCTACTCACTGCGAGCTACCAGGTTTCGGCGATGGGCTTTCGTGAGATCGGCCTCAACGGAGATGAGGCGCGCGCTGCGATCCAGCAGAGCGTCGCGCTCGGCGAAGAGGCTCGGCGGGAATACATGCAGGCCGAGTTGGCCGCAGGACGCGAGCCGCGTCCGATCTGGATCGCCGGGTCACTAGGCGCGTATGGAGCCGCGCTGCACAACGGCGCGGAGTTCCATGGACGCTACAACGTCAGCCATTCCGAACTGGTCGCCTTCCACGCGGAAAGAATTCTCGCGATGCGCGAGACTGCTGCGGACTTCGTCGCCTTCGAGACAATTCCATCGCTTGCGGAGGCGGAAGCGATCCTTGAATCGCTCGAACGGTTTCCCGATCTGGCGGCCTATATCAGCTTCACCTGTCGCGACGACGGTCACACCGGCCACGGCGAGCCGATCGAAGAATGCGCGCGCCTAGTCGATACGCCGCGCCAAATCATCGCCATCGGCATCAACTGCACTGCCCCGCGTTATATCCTGCCGCTCATTCATAGGATCCGCGCGGTCAGCACGAAGCGCATCGCGGTGTATCCCAACTCCGGGGAGGACTGGGTAGCAGAGACGCGAAGCTGGGCGGGCGCTTCCGACCCGCAGAGCTTCGGGGCGCTGGCAGAGACATGGCGCAGGGCAGGCGCAGACTGGATCGGCGGCTGCTGCCGCACTGGTCCGGAGCATATTCGCGCCATCGAGCAGGCCTCGAAATCGTGACGAAACCCAACGGCTCTTCAGCAAAAATCACTTGCGCGCGACAACTCTCTTGAGCGGACGCGAGTCTTAATAAACATCGGAAGAGCAATCTTCCAGAAGGAGAGAGTAACTGAATGGCCATCAAGAGAATCGGCAACGATACTCGCGATTGGCAGTTGAGAAACTCGTTTATTAAACGTTACGACGGGAGAGTGAGGGAGACTCGGGCAGAGCTCGAAGGTCCCGAATAAACCTGGGACAGTAGCGTTGTGATCTGGATAGTCGATCCAGACCTTCGAAATACGAATAGCACTAGGGCGTGGTCTCGTGAAGGGATCGCGCCCTTTGCTTTTCCCGCTAATTTCCAGTTCAGGCGACCCTTTCCGGCTCCGGGACCGGGAGGCCAGGTCTGGCGCTTCAATCCGGTTTGATCATGCGACAATACAGATACAGCCATGACAACCAGGACGCTCCCCGCGGTGCCCGCACCGGCTAGCATTTCTCCCGAGCTACTGAAGCAGCACAGCCTGACGGCCGAGGAGTACGCCCGCATCGAGAAGGCGCTGGACCGCACGCCATCCCTCACAGAATTAGGCATTTACAGCGTGATGTGGAGCGAGCACTGCTCCTATAAATCTTCGCGCGTGCACCTGCGGCGGCTGCCGACACGGGGCGAGCGCACCACTGGCCCGGGCAGCGTGGTGCAGGGGCCCGGCGAGAACGCCGGGATCATCGATATCGGCGACGGATGGGCGTGCGCCTTCAAGATTGAGTCGCACAATCACCCTTCTTATATAGAGCCCTTCCAGGGCGCGACCACCGGGGTGGGCGGTATCCTGCGCGATATCTTCACCATGGGCGCGCGGCCGCTTGCCGTGATGGACTCGCTGCGCTTCGGCCCCCTCTCTACCGAAGACGGCGAGAGCGATCCCGCGCTGGTCCGCAAGAACCACCAGATCGTTGAAGGCGTGGTCGCGGGCGTGGCCCACTATGGCAACTGCTTCGGGGTGCCGAACCTGGGCGGAGAGACGCGGTTTGAGCCCTGCTATAGCGGCAATCCTCTCGTGAATGCGTTCGCGCTTGGGCTGGTGAAGAAGGATGAGATCTTTTACGCCAAGGCCAGCGGGGTCGGCAATCCGGTGATCTACGTCGGGGCAAAGACCGGACGCGACGGCATCCACGGTGCGACGATGGCGAGTGAGGAGTTCAAGGAAGGTTCGGAACAGAAGCGGCCCAACGTGCAGGTGGGCGATCCATTTATGGAGAAGCTGCTGCTCGAGGCCTGCCTGGAGGCGATGCAAACCGGCGCAGTGGTCGGTATCCAGGACATGGGCGCGGCGGGCCTGACCTGCTCGACTTGCGAGATGGGCGGGCGCGGCGGTGTCGGCCTGGATGTCGAGCTCGACAAGGTTCCACAGCGCGAGACCGGTATGTCCGGCTACGAGATCATGCTCTCAGAAAGCCAGGAGCGCATGCTGCTGGTTGCCGAAAAAGGACGCGAGGACGAAGTGCTGCGCGTCTTTGAGAGGTGGGGGCTGGATGGCGTGATCGTGGGCGAGGTCATCGCCGAGCCGCACATGCGTATCCGCCAGCATGGCGAGCTGATAGCCAACATTCCGAACCAGTCGCTCACCGACGATGCGCCGTTGTATCACCGGCCTGTCGGAACATGGAAGGCACCGGTTCCGCTCGATCCTCCGGCGGAAGTCGTAGAAGCGCTGAGACAGCCGCGCGACTACACCGCGGACCTGAAACAGCTACTCGCCTCATCGAATATCTGTTCGAAGCGCTGGGTCTTTGAGCAGTACGACTCCATGGTGCAGACCAACACGGTGCAGGGGCCGGGGGGGGAAGCGGGCGTGATGCGTGTGAAGGGATCGGGCACACCGGGACACGAGCGCGGGCTCGCGATGGCGCTCGACGGCAATGGCCGCTGGTGCTACCTCGACCCGAAGCAGGGCGCGAAGCTCGCAGTGGCCGAAGCAGCGCGCAAGGTAGCCTGCACCGGAGCTGTACCCGTCGCTGCGACGAATTGTCTCAACTTCGGCAACCCGGAAAAACCGGAGATTATGGCACAGCTTTCGGCGGCCATCGACGGCATCGCCGAAGCCTGCACCGCGCTCGGCACACCGATTACGGGCGGGAATGTCTCGCTCTACAACGAGACCAAGGGTGAAGGAATTTATCCAACGCCGGTGATTGGGGTGGTGGGGATACTCGAGGATGCATCGAAGTCGGTCCCGGCAAATTTCGCTCATCCTGGCGATGTGCTGCTGCTGATCGATGGTGGCGAACAACTTGGTTGCTGGAAGCACTTTGGAACTAGTGAATACGCTCGCGTAGTGATGGACTCTATGTGGGGTACACCCTATCCGCTCGATCTGGAGGCGGAGGCGGAATTGCATCGCCGACTGGCCGCTCTTACGAACGCTGGCTTAGTGCATGCAGCCTGCGATGTTTCTGACGGCGGTCTCGCTGTCGCACTAGCGGAAGCCTGCTTCGCTCATGGCACTGGTGTTGACGTGCATTTTTCCGGTTATGCCGGCTTTCCCTCATACACAAGACTTTTTGCCGAGGAGCCGACCCGCGTTGTCATAGCTTGTTCGCGAGAGGAGGTCTCTCGCATCCAGCAGATCTTCTCCGGCAGCAGTCCGGGGGTGTGGCCGATTGGTACTGTTACAAATGGCAGCTTCCGCATTCGGATGGATGAATCGAAGGAAATAGCTCCGGGTGAGTACACAAAAGCAGAAACTGCGACCGTCATCGAGACGACTATTTCTGAATTGAAGGCAGCATGGTCCGGCGCCCTCCAATCCGCCCTCAGCGTCGACACGGTGACCGCATGACCGAACGTCTCTATCAAGGCGTACCCGGCATCGAGGAAACGATTCCCTCCTCGCGGACCGCCATCGCGCGCGAGCACGACCCAGACGCACTCCACGAAGAATGCGGCGTCGCCGCCATCTATACCCACCCCGAAGCTGCTCGGCAGGTCTACCTCATGCTTTATGCCCTGCAGCATCGCGGGCAGGAGTCGGCCGGCATCGCCACCGCTGATGGCCACCACCTCTCGAATATCAAAGGCATGGGGCTAGTCGCCGACATCTTCACCGAAGAAGTGCTGCAGAAGCTGCCCGGCAATCTCGCTATCGGACACACGCGCTACTCGACAACGGGTGATTCGGCGCTACTGAATGCGCAGCCTATCCGCGTTGAATCCACCAAGGGCCTCATCGCCATTGCGCATAACGGGAACCTCGTGAATCTCGGCACCATTCGCGCGAAGCTCGAACGCGCGGGCGCATTTTTTCAGACCACATCCGACTCGGAGATTATCGTTCAGCTGATCGCGCATTCAAATGCGACGACGCTGGTTGATGCCATCGCCGACTCGCTTTCGCAGGTGGATGGCGCATTCTCTGTCGTCATGATGACGCGCGACCGCATCTTTGCGGCCCGAGATCCGCGCGGCTTCCGTCCGCTTTCCATGGGCCGCATCGTCGGAGAAGATGGCGCACCTGACGTCTTCGTCTTCGCCTCGGAAACCTGCGCCTTCGACCTGCTGCGCGCCGAGTACGTCCGCGATGTCGAGCCTGGCGAGCTGGTGATGGTTTCGCCTGACGGCATCACGTCGCGGAAATACTCGACCGGCGTGCCGCAGACGAGCTGCATCTTCGAACACGTCTATTTCGCGCGACCCGACAGCCGCATCTTTGGTCGCTGGGTGCAGGAGAGCCGGGAAAAGATGGGGCGTCAGCTTGCTCGCGAGTCCGGCGTGCCTGCTGATCTCGTCGTGCCCGTGCCGGACTCCGGCGTGACAGCGGCGCTCGGCTACGCCGCGGAAAGCGGCATCCCGTTCAACTTCGGCCTCATCCGCAACCACTACGTTGGCCGGACCTTCATCGAACCGGAACAGCGCGTGCGCGACTTCGGAGTGAAGCTCAAGCTCAATCCGGTACGCAATCTGCTCGCGGGCAAACGCATCGTCCTCGTCGATGACTCCATCATCCGCGGTACCACCAGTCGCAAGATCATCCGCATGGTGCGCTCTGCCGGCGCGAAGGAAGTCCACCTGCGCATCAGTTGCCCTCCTACCACCTCACCGTGTTTCTACGGTGTGGATACGCCACGCAAGAAGGACTTGATCGCTGCAAACAACACCATCGACGAGATCTGCAGCTTTATCGAAGCGGACTCACTCGCTTACCTCTCACTCGATGGAATGCTGGAAGCGTGCGGCGGCCAACCCATGTTCTGTACCGCCTGCTACACCGGCAACTATCCAACAGACTGGGTGGATGTCGACGAGATATTGCCTGCGATGGCGGAGATCTAAGGCACAAATCTGCTGCTAGCAAAATACTCCGTAACAACCAGATAAGTCGTTCTTGCCTCTCAACCTACATTGGCAACACGCACATACGTGTGCACGGAGGCAAGCATGGTAAGAAAGAAATCTTCGAAACGAAAGTACAGCCCGAAGGCTTCGAAGTCTGTCGAACGCGAGATGCACGAATATAAACGGGGCAAGCTGAAGAGCGGCCGCAGCGGCAAAACGGTGAAGAGCCGCAAGCAGGCTATCGCAATCGGACTCTCCGAAGCTCGCGCCGAGGGCGCGAAGGTGCCCGCGAAGAAGTCCAGCGCGAAGAAATCCTCCCAGAAGAAGAGCTCGACCAAATCGAGCACGAAAAAGAAATCCAGTTCCAGGAAGAAATCGTCCGGCCGCAAGAAGTCTTCTGCGAAGAAATCCTCGAGTTAGAGCATTTTCGTTAAATACGTAGACCGTCCAATGACTGCTCTGGTGGCTTCTCTTAAATGAAAAGCCCCCTGAGTGAATCTCCGCCGGACAGAGTATTGCCGAAAATGCTCTAGTCTGACGACTTTGCAGTTGATCCGGAACCGGCATTCGCGGCGTTGCTTCCCGAATTTGACGAGGCAGCGCCGGAGTCGCTTTTGCTGGTGCTGTCGCTCTTTCCGCCTTCGCCTTTGGACGAGCCTTCCGAACTCTTCGCGGCAACATCCTTGCCGTCGCCCTTTGAGCGATCGGTAGATGGCGCTTTGCCGCGCCCGGCGTAGTCGTTCACGTACCAGCCCGCGCCCTTGAACTGGATCGCAGGCGCGGAGATGAGCCGCTCCACTTCACCGCCGCACTCCGGACACACCTTCTCTTCGGGCGCGGTGAAGCTCTGGATCTTTTCAAAACGGTGCCCACACTGCTTGCACTGATACTCGTAAAGCGGCACGGATGTAACTCCTGCTGGTTCTTGCGAATTTGCCTGTGCTTATTGTAGCCGTGCAACTCGCTACTCTACGGTAGCGGCGACAGCGTGACCAGCCTAACGCGTGTCACTGCCTCGATGGCTTCGAGCGCGCCGATGACCGCAGGCGTAATTTCGCCATCCACCTGCACCACAGCAATGGCGCTACCGGCGCTGTCTCTCGCGGTGGATCCGCGGCCCAGCGCGAAGTTCGCGATATTCACCTGGTGTTCGCCGAGAACTGTGCCAACGCGGCCAATCACGCCGGGCACGTCATGATTGCGGATCGCGATCAGCGTGTCGTGCAGCGGGACTTCGATATCGATACCGTCGCTGGCCAGCAGCCGCGGCGAGCGTCCATGGAGCACCGTCGCAGTCGCATTGGTTTCGCCGCCGCGCGTGTGCAAGGTCAGCGTAACGCCCGCGGCTCCACCATTTTCGATCTTTGATTCGTGGAGCCGGATGCCACGCTCCGCCGCCACGGCGGCCGCATTGATGCGATTCACATTCTCCGAATGCGCGAGTACGCCCTCGATCGCTGCATTGCGCACCAGGTCTGTCTTGCCCTGTGCCAGTCGTCCGCGATAGACGAGCGAGATGCTCTCCACATTGCCGTCCGCAGTGGCAGAGAGGAACGCGCCGAGCCGCGCCGCCATGTCAATGTAGGGCGACAGCTCGACATATTCCTCATGCGACAGCGAAGGCAGGTTCACCGCGTTCTGCACCACACCCAGCTTCAGATACTCACGCACTTGCGCGGCAATCTGGACGCCGACCGCCTCCTGCGCTTCCGCCGTCGAACCGGCGATGTGGGGGGTCAAGATCACATTGTCGCGATTGAAATAGGGCGAGTTCTTTAACGGCTCATCGCGGAAGACATCGAGCGCAACGCCTGCCACCTGTCCACTGTCGAGGGCGGCCAGGAGTGCTGCGTCCTCCACGAGTTCGCCGCGAGCGCAGTTCACGATGCGCACACCCTTTTTCATAGCAGCGAGATTCTTCGCGTTGATGATGTTCGCCGTCTGCTGCGTCAGCCCGACATGCAGCGTCAGGTAGTCCGCGCGCGCAAAGAGCGCATCCAGCGGTACCAGCTCCACTCCGCGCTCGCGAGCCACGGCCGACGCGACGAAAGGATCGTGTCCGATGATCTGCATACCGAAGCTCGCGGCACGCTGCGCTACCTCAAGGCCGATGCGACCAAGGCCGAGAACTGCGAGGGTCTTGCCGCGCAGCTCAGCACCGCTGAGCGACTTCTTTTCCCACTTGCCCTGGTGCAGAGCGCCGTTCGCCTTAGGTAATTGCCTTGCGAGCGCCAGCATCAGCCCGATCGTCAGCTCGGCCACGGCAATTGCATTTGCGCCCGGCGTGTTCATCACGACGATGCCGCGTCGTGTTGCCGCGTCGGCGTCGATGTTGTCCACGCCCACGCCGGCACGCCCGATCACGCGCAGCTTTGGCGCACTCTCCAGCAACGCATCGTCCACCTGGACGGCCGAGCGAACGACCAGCCCATCGGCATCTTTCAGTTCCTGCGCAAGACCATTCTTGATCTGATCATGCGTTACGATCTTCCAGCCCGGCTCGGCTTGAAAAACGGCCAGCGTCGCGGGTGAAACTTTTTCTGCGAGAACAATCTTCACAGCAGGCTCCGGAGTGTGACGATGCGAGATGGTCAGCGGGCGATGAAGGTTCGCGCTATGCGGGCTGGACCGGCCCACGCAAAGTGCGTTGATCACTTACCGCGAAGCGGCCAGCTCCGCATGTTCTGGTGACTTCATCGTCCGGTCGGCAAAGGTCTGCTGCGCCGCGACCAGGGCCTTACCGAACTGGAATCCCGGCAGCTTCAGCGACGTCGCGGCCACCTGCTCCAGCGCACCGATGATCGCGATCGTGTCCAGATAGTCGAAGTATCCGATGTGCGCGATGCGGAAGAGCTGGCCCTTCATCTCGCCCTGGCCGTTGGTGATGATCGCGCCGAAGCGCGACTTCAGTTCCTTTACCACCACACCGGAATCCACGCCGGCGGGAGGGAGGACCGCCGTCAATGCTGCGCCTGGCGAGGATGAGAACAGCTTCAATCCGAGCGCCCCAACCGCGGCCCGCGTCATCGCGGCAATCGTCTCCGCGTTGTCCACCAGTTTTGCGCGGCCAGCAGCAAGGTCGCCGTCTGCCTGCGAGGCAATGTAGTCCAGCGCAGTGCTCAATCCAGCAATCAGCGAGATCGCCGGCGTGTACGACGACTCGCCCTTCGCGGCGTTCTTACGTTCCTTGCGGAGATCGAAGTAGTAGCGCGGGTTCAGCGCGTTACCCATCAGGTCCCACGCCTTCTCGCTTACCGAGCAGTATGCGAGGCCGGGGGGAATCATCACCGCCTTCTGCGAGCCGCCGATCATGATGTCGACGCCCCACGCATCCGCATCGAAGTGGGTCGTACCCAAACCAGTGATGGCGTCCACCACCAGGACCGCATCGCTCTTCGCATCCTTCAGCAGTTTTGCTACGCCTTCGACATCGTGCCGGGTGCCGGTGGAGGACTCGTTCGCCTGCATGTAGACCGCCCGTGTCTCCACTTTCAGGGCAGCTTTCACTGCATCCAGCGAGAAAGTCTGTCCGTAGGGGGCGCTCACCACGTCGACCTCGCAGTTGTAGGCCTTGGCGATGCCCGTCCATCGCTCACCAAACTTGCCGGCGGAGAGCACCAGCACGCGATCTCCCGGCGAGGTGATGTTCGCTACCGAGGCTTCCATGACCCCGCTACCCGAGCAGGCCATCAGAATCACATCGTTCTTCGTGCCGATAAAGGCGCGTAACTGCTCCAGCACGCGCACATACAGCGCGCGAAACTCCGGCGTGCGGTGATGCAGGTCGGCCGCGGCCATCGCGAACTGGGCGGCGGGAAGCAGAGGCGTAGGACCAGGCGTAAAGAGGCGCGTCTTTCGAATCATGTCTGTGCGGTTTCCTTGCTTCTATTCTATCGAGGCCGCCGGTCTTTATACTGGTAAGTTGGCCTTTGAACGAGGTGGAGACGAAAGCGCATGACCCTTCAGCAACGCATAGAGCGGGACACGGTCGCGGCAATGAAAGAACGGGCGCAAGCCAGACTTGATGTGCTGCGTATGGTGAAGGCGGCAATCAAGAATAAGGAGATCGAAAAGCGCGCTCCACTGAGCGATGCGGAGGTCCTACAGACGCTTACCACGCTCATTAAGCAGCGCCGTGAATCCATCGAGCAGTTCACAAAGGGCAACCGGCCGGAACTGGCGGACAAGGAAGCGGCCGAGATCAAGGTGATCGAAGCCTACATGCCGCAACAGGCGGACGAATCGAGGGTCCGCTCGCTAGTCGAGGCTACGATCGCCGAGATGAGCTCAGCCGGGAAGCGGCCCACGCCGAAAGACATGGGCCTGGTAATCAAGGATGTGCAGGCGAAGATCGCCGCCACTGGTCTGCGCGCCGACGGCAAGGTGGTCAGCGAAATCGTGAAAACTGAGCTGGCAAAGGGTTGATCCTCAACTGATGATCCGATCCGCCACGATAGCCGACGCCGAGGCTATCTGCACCATTTACAACCATTACGTCCTGGAAACCACAATCACATTTGAGGAAGCAGCGGTCACTCCCAGCGAGATGCAGAGCCGTATCCGCGAAACGCTCCGAGCGCTTCCGTGGCTCGTGTGGGAGGAGGGCGTTGTCATACTAGGTTTCGCCTACGCCAGCAAATGGAAGGGACGCTGCGCCTATCGGCATTCCGCGGAGGTGACGGTTTACGTCGAACCGAGGTGCACCGGTCGTGGCATTGGGTCAAAACTCTGCGAGGAGCTGCTCACTGCGCTACGCGAGCGCAACTTTCATGCCGTCATTGGTGGCATCGCCCTGCCCAATCCAGCGAGCATCGCCCTGCACGAGCGCCTTGGCTTTCGGAAGGTCGCACAATTTGAGCAGGTTGGCTGGAAGTTTGGCCGCTGGATCGACGTCGGTTACTGGCAGCTCCTGCTGTAGCAACGACCGTTCCGATATTTCGAATTGCTAATGCGACATATCCGGCGAGGCCGGGGTTTTGTTATCCACCACCTTCACGCCATCGAGAATCCGCACATCCGAGTGGGTCTTCTCGAAATGTGTGTTGGTCAGTGACATCGAAATATCCCGCGCAATGAAGAACAGCACGCGCATGCGGAACTCCGTACCGAAGCTTACTGGGAACCACACGCCATCTGCTTGGCGATCGTAGGTGACAGAGAAACCCAGGCCGGGCAGATTGGTGCCCAGCAGTGTACGCACCGCTAGCGGAATCTTGCGCGACATCTCGGTGTACACCACCACCGGCTCGAACTCGTGGGTATCGATGAAGGCTTCGCCCTTCCAGTCGAACTCGTTCTTGTCCTTCGGCCGGAAGCTCACGTGGTATACATCACGGCCATTCATCTTCTGCTGACCTTCCAGCTTGAACAGGTATTTCTTCTGTTGCTCGCTAGTCAGAGGAAACAGACCTTTCGCCAAGCCGTCCTTTGAATGGTCGTCTTTGTCGGCCACGTCCACCTGAACGTGTCCTTGTTTCGCCGTCTCCCTGGGCCCTTCATTGGTGAGATTCTTGCGCAGGTTCTCGACGAGATCGATGTCCATGCCTTCGAGGTCTTCCTTTTCCGTCTTTGCGTCCTTCTCTCTCGGCTCTGTGCTCTCCTGCTCCTGCAATGTCGTGTAGTGGACGTAGGCGCCCTTGTGCCAATATCGGCCGTCCAGCGTCATCAACTGCGGCTGTGATTCCTTCTGCTGCGGACTCACGCGGCTGTCGGTGACCTCTTCGCACATCACCTTGCCACCCGGCTTTCGCGAAACCATGCGGATGTGTTGCTGGTAGATGTAGTGTGTACGGGCCGCTTCAGTGCGGTCCTGGTTGACCGCAACACGCGCCATGATCTCGTCAGCGGTCAGCGTGGCCGGTGCAGACTCCGCAGCGAAAGAACAACTTGCAACGAGAGCCAGTGCCGAGGCGAGCAGAAATCGGCGCATGATGCTCTCCCCTACGCGCGCAAAGGGCGGCCGGTTCCCGAATTCGCGGAATGACAATTCAGGTGGTGGCTATTCAGGAGTGACACGGACGAAGCAGTTCTCCGGCAGCTCACCCTCCAGCAGATGCACCACGCCATTCTTCACAAAGCCCTTGAGCGTCCGCGGTTTGTCGTCATTACTTGCCCGCTTTGCGGGCGTTGATCCCGCTATACGCGGCAGAGGACCCCCAGACGATGACGGCGGCGAGCCGCCACTGGGCTCCCGAACCGTCTTCCCGGTCCCGTGGTCCATCGCCTGATTCGCCAAGGCATCGGCGCGCTTGTTTTTGCCCCGTAGCACATGGTGGATCTCGAATCGTTCGAGTTTTGCGGCGCGGCGCTTCGCTTCTTCCCACAGCGGCCGCAGGTCGGGACTCTTTACCTGGTACTGGCCCTTCATCTGCTTCACCATCAGCTCGGAATCGGCCACAACGCGCAGCTGCGTGTGTCCATGCCGCAAGGCGTACTCGAGGGCCGCCAGGAGCCCAGAGTATTCCGCAAAATTGTTCGTCTTCACGCCCAAGAACTCGCTCAAATCAGCGATTGGCTTGCCGGCCGCGTCCTCGATCGAGACGCCATAGCCGGAAGGCCCGGGATTGCCCCGAGATCCGCCATCGCAATAGGCAGTAATGAAATCCGTCGTCTTCGCCTGTGTCATCAGCACGAGTGTAGAAGACGCGGCGTTGTGCAACGCGGGGCCACTGCCCAGTGGCTACTGCTTCGTGTCGAGTGGGTGCTTCGCATCTTCGTAGAATTGCTGCTGAAGCTTCGCGGCTTCGCTGTCGGCCTTCACTGCCCGGATCACTTCAGCAAGCGTCTTCACGTAGGCCTTCACGTCATACTCGCCGAGCTCCTTCGTTGCCAGCGAGCCATCGCCCGAGTAGTGATTCGGAAACTTGGCGTACCACCAGATACCCGTATAGAGACCATCCGGCAAATGCAGCCGGGCCTCGTCCGCGCCTGACTCCGACTTCGCCCGATCCGTGTGAACCAGCCCAGGTGCGCTCACCATCGTATGAGCGGTCTCGCTCTCACCCGCGTGCATATCGACCGTGCCGCCCTTATAAGGCCGATCCGCGCCCTTTACCTCGGGTCTCCAGTACACATAGACCACATAATCGTGGGGAGTCTGCATCTGGAGCTGCGCGAAGTATGGCAGCAAGCTCAGGTTCCCGCCGTGGCCGTTCACGATCACGACCTTTTTGCAGCCGTTCCGCGCCATTTCGTCGATCGTCTCCTGCAGCAGGTCAAGCTGCATGTGGCCACTGTAAGAGACCGTGCCCGGTTGCTGCCGCGCTTCCGCTATCTGGCCGAAGTAGTAGGCGGGAAACACTACCGCGTACTCCTGTTCCGCTGCCTTTTCGGTCACGAACCGGACGTTGATCAGGTCTGTGCCGAGTGGCAGATGCGGGCCATGCTTCTCGATGATGCCGAACGGCAGGAGACACACGCCCTGGGACTGGTGAATCGCCGCAATGAAGTCCGGCCCGGTGAGCTCCTCCCAATGCACAGAAAGATTGTTCTGGGCGAGAACTGGAACAGAGGCGACGAGGAAAGCCAATGAGAGTCGAAGCAGCGTACGGGAACGGGTCATTTTGGGCGAGCACCGGATCTGGAATGTAGCCGGAAGCAGCGCTTTCGGCGACGCCAGCATAAACCCCGGAGCTGCTGCGCAGAGGTTTTTAGGCGCGTCCGGAAGAAGATAGGCTTTGGGCTCCGAGGCCTGGCTCTGGCCCAAATTCCGCCGGATTGTCATAGGCTTGTCATTTTCTGCTACCGAAACCGACGATTCTGCGTCCTGATACCGAGGGGAACGTCTATCTTGCTGAGGACGTATCTTCTGTAAGAGGTAAAGCACGATGGGAACCGAAGCTCTCCGTATTCAGCCCGGGCTCAGCACCACCCTTCCGACAAACCGCACCAGCCAGACCTGGCCGGGCCGCCGCGTAGTTCAGACACGCAGCGCGAGCAGCATGAGTCCCGAGGACCGCGCGTCCGAGACTGAGCTGATCCGCCAGGCACAAAAGGGCTCCCGTCAAGCCTTTGACACACTGGTCCGCCAGTACGACCAGGCGGTGCTGCGCCTCGCCCTGCATCTGCTGGGTTCGGAAACCGATGCCCAGGACATCGCTCAGGAGGCGTTCCTCAAAGCCTACCGGTATCTCGGCAACTTCCGGTTCGAGTGTTCTTTCTACACCTGGATTTACCGGATCGTGACCAATCTCTGCCTTGACCTGATGCGTCGGCGCAAGACCCGCCGCGAGGACCCGGCGGTGGTCATGGATGCCTCCGGGGAGGAGCTGGATCTGCTGGGGATGGTCTCTGATGAGCGGGCCTCCGCCAATCCTGGCCGTGAGCTCGAGCGCAAGGAGCTTGGGGCGAAGATCGCGACGGCCCTCGACAAGCTGACGCCGCGCGAGCGGATGGTCTTCGAGCTGAAACACTACCAGGGCCTTCGCCTTCGCACGATTGGCGAAATGCTTAGCACTACTGAGGAGACGGCCAAAAACACCCTCTTCCGTGCCACCAAGAAGCTGCGCGCCAGCCTGGCGGTCGTTCGATGAGGGTCCTGTGGCGGTGATTCCATGACCTGGCCCGGTCACGACAGCAGTTTGAGCTGCGACGCAGCACATGAGCAAATCACGCTATTGCTCTACGGCGAGTTAAGTGACGAGGCCTGCCATCGGCTGGAGCAGCACCTTGCGAGCTGCGCCGACTGCCGCGACGAACTCGAAGTCACCCGCGCGCTCTCGAGCGCAATGGCCATTCTGCCGGTTCGGGAGCCTTCGGCGAACCTTATCGCCCAGACTCGCCTCAAGATCGATGAAGCTCTGGAGCGCGCGCCGCGCGACTCGTGGTTCGCGCATCTCCGCCGCTCGCTCTGGACAGACTTCCGCCTGTTGCGCACTGCGCCACTCGCGGCCGCTACGATGCTCTTCGCGGGCGTGGGCCTCGGCTTCGCGGGCTTCCGGGTCGCCAATACGCCCCTCACGCCCCAGTCGTCGCCAGGAGTGCCCACTACCCAGCGGATCGCCGCTGTAACCGGCGTCAAGCAGGACCCCACAGGGCTAGTCCACGTCGAGTACAGCAGCCTCATGCCACTCGAAGCCGTCGGTCCCGCCGACGACCCGAACATTCGTTACCTCCTGCTCCTCGGCACGCGTGCGCCGCTCAATACATCAGTGCAGAACGCCGCTTTGGGACTGCTGACCCATACCTGCGTGGGCTCAGTGGACTGTGGGGCCGATGACAGCGTGCGCAATGCCCTCATGGTCGCCCTGCGTTACGATCCGCACTCCACAGTGCGGGCACAGGCTCTCAGCGGCCTGGCGCCCTACCTTACCGACGACATGCACGTCCGCGACGCCGTCCTCGAAGTTGTTCTTGACGACGGCGACCCGCAGGTGCGGGCGCAAGCCATCCACATGCTGGCCCCGGTCTCGGCTGATTCGAGCGTCCAGCAGGTCCTCCAGAACGTTGCTACCCACGATGAAAACCCTCTGCTGCGTAATGTCTCTCGGACCATGTTGCAGCAAATGCCGCAAGTCCAGTAGCCAGTCGCGTCGCCATGAGTTAAGGTTCTGCGACGGAGCGTGACTTTTCGGTGACTTTCCGGATTCTTGTCCGTCTGAATAAATGGCCGCCGTACTGTACTTTTGCCTCCACTTGAGGAGCTTCGGTTTTCATGCCTTACCGCTTTCCATCTGTTTTTCTGTCGACCAGTAGCCTGAACACCGTACAACGGGGTTCGACAGCCGTTCTTCTGACCATGGTGGCGCTGCCCGCATTTGGGGCTTGGCAGGCCACGATTGCACCGTCTCCGGTGCCTGCAGAGCTTCCCCAGGCAGTCCTCGACAGCAATGCCCGCGTCGTCCTTGCCTCCGCCTCCCAGGGGTATCTGGGCGTCAATGTCCGGGATGTGGATCCCGTTCGGGCCGAGAAGGAAAAGCTTTCCAATCCCACGGGGGCCGAGGTCATCTCGCTCGACCACGATGCTCCTGCTGCCAAGGCCGGCGTCCATACTGGTGACATCATTCAGGCGATCAACGGGCAGCCCGTGACTGACGCCGCGACCTTGACCCGCCTGCTGCGCGACATGCCGGTCGGAAAGTTCATCGAGCTGCAGGTGGTCCACAATGCGAAGGTGGAGCGGGTGCGTCTGCAACTCGCAGATCGCAGTGCACTGGTGCAGCACGCCTGGGCGCACCACTTCCACGTCCCCATCCCTGAGCCTGCCCCAATGGTCAACGGATTCGCGGGACAACGCAGCTATGCCGGTGACAGCACACCTTCCGATAGCGAGACGCCTGACCCACAGGCCTACGTAGGTGCGCAGGTCGAGCCGTTGACGCCGCAGCTGGCCAAATTCTTCGGCGTTCGCGCCGGCAATGGGCTGCTGGTTCGCAGCGTTGAGGACAAGAGCCCGGCGGCGAATGCTGGTCTCCGTGTCGGCGACATCATCGTGACCGCGAATGACATGCCGCTCGAGACGACGGCCGACTGGCTGCAGACGCTCCGCATCAACGCTGGCCGCCCGGTCCCGATGGTGGTGCTGCGCAACCGCAAGGTGCTCCAGCTCGCCATCACGGTCGACTCCCGCATCACGCAGTCCGAGCTCGTGATACCTGAGCAGCTACAAAGGCTGAGGGAGTCGCTGGACCGCTACTCACTCTAAGGGCATATTCGCTATTTCACTTTCAGAGTGAAGGTCTTCTTCTGGAGCGATTGATCCCATCCTGCGGCATAAATCGCAACCGCGTGACTGCCTGCGGCGAGGCCCAGGCTTCGGTTTAGGAAGGTGTAATTGGAGAAGCCATCCAGTTGCAGGGCTAGCTTTTTCCCATCGACCCACACTTCTACGTCGCGCATTATCACCTGGCCGGCTGCTCCCACCGCGAATGATACCGACGATGACACAGCAGTGCTCGCTAACGGCGAATACACATTGATTCCCTCGAACGCGTTTGGGGGTGCGGATGGAAAATTACCGGGCGTGTTGTTCAGCAGCAATACGGTATTGAAATTTGCGATGAGGCCGCACGGAGTTTTCGTGCAATTTTGCGCCACGATGTCGGGTCTTGTGTTCCGGTCGGCGCGAATCGCAGCGATATTGTTCACGAAATGCGAGGTGTGGACAAGCTGTTCTGGGTTGTAAGTGGAGTTGCGATTGCGGGTCAGCAAGGTTATGTATGCGTTCCCCTGCTGGCTGTTATTGTTGCAGTCCGCTTCCTCCACAATCAGGTCGTTGATGCCGTCGCCGTTCATATCGGCCGCGATCGCCGGACCCGGCACAGTGAGCCAGTGGAACCGTTGCATGCGTATTCCACGTGCGGCTGCTGTTGCCATAGAACATGGCCAGGCTGTGCGCGTTGGGATAGAACTGTGAGCCGATGATGTCCATCTTCCCGTCGCCATTGACATCGGCAGCGTTGAAGTCGGAATGCCCGCCCATGGTCTGGATCAGACGTTTCACCGGGAAGTGTCCTGTCCCAGCTCCGTAAAGCACTTGCACGCTGTCGTAGTTGTCGCGATCACCTATCGCGAGATCGGCGCGACCGTCACCGTCAAAATCGCCCAGCATCAGATAGTCCGTGTTGTTGACCGGCGCAGTGGGGCCAACCGTAAAGCCGCCTCTTCCATTTCCAAACCAGACGGTCAGATTCGGCGCATTGGTGAAGGCGATGTCCATGAGGCCATCGTGATTGAAATCCCCAACCGCGATGTCATTGAGAGAAATGACATTTTGAACCGGGAAGGCCGTGGACTGACTCAATTTGCCGCTGCCGTTGTTCAGGAAAAGGTGGATCGCGTTGTCGGTTCCGATGGCAACCACATCGGCTTTGCCATCGCTGTTGAAGTCTCCAACGGAGAGAACAACGGTGTCCGCCCCTCTGGGAATGGTGTAAGACGCGGGCGAGCCATACGTTTCATCGCCAGTGGACAGCAGCACATCAAAGCCGCCGTGAGTGTTGACGCCAACCAGGTCTTCGCGGCCATCGTTGTTGAGATCGGCACGCCTGGCCACATTCTGCGTAGGCAGGAATTTTTTGGAGAAGCTGACCGAAGAACCAAAAACGGCACCGGTGAACACACACGCCAGCGCGACCACGAACGCTACAGGGACCTTTGCATAGGGCACGGCTACCACTCCTGAGATTGATCGTTATGGACCCTTTCGTGGGAATCGCGGTCGCTGAAACCCGCCGCGACGCGATTACTTAGAACCGAAGCGGCAATCTCCCGTTTACCTCCGAATCGATTGATTTCAGTCCAGCGCAACTGTTGTTGAATCGGGCTGGATGGAGCGTTCTTATCAGGGGCCGGGCCGATCAGGGACCGGGCCGACCGTGTGGCGCCTACGCCTCACCCTCGCCGCTATAATTGAGTGAGCCAGAATGTCCGCCGCCATCGCCACCTCCCCAGTCCCAACTACCCGCCGCAAGAGCCGGATCAAATCGGCGACCCGCAAGCTGCGGGAGCTTGGCATTGTGGGACATGCGCTGGCCTCTACCCATCACGTGGTGATGGCGCAGATCGTCCCCATGCGCTTCTGCAATCTCTCCTGCACCTATTGCAACGAGTACGACAAGGTTTCCGAGCCTGTCCCCGTCGATGAGATGCTTCGCCGCATCGACCATCTCGCCCGCCTCGGCACCAGTATCATCACGATTTCGGGCGGCGAGCCGCTGACCCATCCCGATCTGGACCAGATCATTGCGCGCATCCGTCACCACGGACGGCTCGCCGGCATGATCACCAACGGCTACTTCCTGATGCCGGATCGGATCGAGCGATTAAACCGGGCCGGGCTCGACCACATGCAGATCTCCATCGACAACGTGCAGCCGGATGAGATCTCGAAGAAATCGCTCAAGGTTCTGGACAAGAAGCTGCAGTTCCTGGCTGAGTACGCCGAATTCCACGTGAACATCAACTCCGTTGTGGGCGGCGGCATCAAAAACCCGCAGGACGCGCTCACTATCGGCCATCGGGCGCTCGAGCTGGGGTTCACCTCGACCATCGGCATCATCCACGACGGTAGCGGCCAGCTGAAGCCGCTTGGTGGCGAGGAGCGCCTCGTCTACAACGAGATGAAGCAGCTGGACAAGAAGAATTATTCGCGCTTCAACCACTTCCAGGAAGCCATCGCCAACGGCCAGCCCAACGACTGGCGATGCCGCGCCGGTTCACGCTACATCTACATCTGCGAAGACGGTCTGGTGCACTACTGCTCTCAGCAACGCGGCTTCCCCGGCACGCCGCTGGCCGAATACAGCCAGAGTGACCTGGACCGCGAATTCCTTACCGAGAAGACGTGCGCGCCCAACTGCACCGTCTCCTGTGTCCACCAGATCTCCTACATTGACCACTGGCGCGCCCCACAGAACCGTACGACATCGCCCAACGGCGACCATAGCGATCACACCTCGGAACTGGTCAACATCGAGCTGTAGTTCAGACCAGTCGCTTCATTCAATCTTACTGGCAATAAATTGCCATAACTCCACCTAAGTTACCAATAGTTACTCAGTAGTTTGGTAAGTGTTACCGCATCAGCGGCTCCATTTGGCGATATTCAGGGTATGGTGTGGACATGCGGTGATGTGATCGCTGCGCACTGGTGCTGAGTCTTTCGGGGGAGGGACTTAGCACCAAGGTGCTCCGGCGCATCACCGCCGCATCTTATCTGCGGCACTGTTTCACTTTTTTGGGGGAAATTGAGATGAAGGCTATTGAGCTCGCGCATGCACTAGAGCAGTCCAGGGCCATTCCCCTGGATCAGATCGCCTCCATCGCGATGGACCACAAGCGCCAGCTTGCTTTTGTCCAGCTCCACACCGGCACCGAGGTTCAACTCGAAGCCTCCGGCTACGGCGACGTCATCCAGAAGCTTACTGAGCTCTATTCCGGCACATATAACGCCTAAGCCGGACCCTTCCGACAAAATGAAATAACTGGTTAGCTGCGAGTTTGATGACAGGCTGTTGCTTCTTCGGCTGTAGTCAAAACAGGAAAGCCGGCCGCATGCACAACTCCAGCTAGCGTGGTCGCAGCAAAATCCATGCGAAATCGCTCGGCCGTAAACGCGGCCCAGCCTAAAAGACGTGCCGGTGGAAGATGTCGTCTTTTTCGCGGCAGGGCGCGCAAAGTGCGCTAACCCCGCAACCGAATAGTAGCGCCGCGCCAACTGTGACCAGGATGGCGGGCAGGTACGACTCAAGCCCGGAAAGCCAATGAGCGACGATGGAAAAATCGGTGGATAGCATCGAAATACTCCGCGTCGGTGACTATGAAAGCAAAAGCGGCCATTTGGTTGCCGTCAGAGCAAGAATAACCTGATTTGCTATTGACAGCGTCCCCCCGAAGGGGTCAAACGCGCTCCCTCAATACACGCAGATGAGAGTAACGCGGGAGATGGGCCGTTGGGAAGCGTTTCTCCAACATGTCTTTGGCGGCCATTCCCAGTAGAGGAATATACGTTTTCCACCATTTGCGGGTTCCGTGGGAGCGGCAGCAGAATCGATCTGCGTGACATTTTCCGGCAAAAATCCGACAAGCGAAGGCGAGCCCCGGCTCCGCTGGCTCTTCCTGGATCTGAATTCCTACTTCGCCTCGGTGGAGCAGGAGCTGGTGCCGAGCCTGCGGGGCAGGCCGGTAGCGGTAGTGCCGGTGGTGGCGGATACAACATGCTGCATCGCGGCAAGCTACGAGGCGAAGGTCTTCGGCGTGAAAACGGGCACGCAGGTGGGCGAGGCGAAGCGAATGTGCCCGGGCATCGCGTTGGTGGAAGCGCGGCACGAGTTGTACGTCGACTACCACAACCGCATCGTCGAGGCGGTGGAGACAGTAGTGCCAGTCACATCGGTGATGTCGATCGATGAGATGGCGTGCAGGTTGGTCGGCCGGGAGCAGCCACTACTGGCTGCGCTCGATCTGGCGCAGCGGGTCAAAACGAAGATCCGCGAGACGGTAGGTTCGACGCTGCGCTGCTCGGTCGGGCTGGCGCCAAACCGGTACCTGTCGAAAGTAGCGAGCGATATGGAAAAACCCGACGGGCTGGTGGCGCTGACACCGGACATCCTGGAAGCCGCACTGCTGGGACTGACGCCGCGGGATCTGCCGGGCATCGGACCGCGCATGGAGGCGCGGCTTCACCAGGCAGGCATCCGGACGATGAAGCAGCTATGGGCGCTCGATCGCGACCAGATGAACAATCTGTGGGGCGGCATGGGCGGGGATAAGCTATGGCACTGGTTGCGCGGCGAGGATTTCGAAGATACGGAGCTGGAGCACGCGAAATCCATCAGTCACAGCCATGTGCTGGCACCGGAGTTGCGCACGCGCGATGGCGCGTATGCCGTGGTGAGCAAGCTGCTGCACAAGGCGGCGATGCGGCTGCGGACAGCAAAGTTGTGGACGACCAACCTGCGGCTAAGCGCGAACTTTGCCGTGGCGAAGGACTTATCGGCTCGCCAGCACAACTCGGGCATTCCGCAGCTGAGTTGGTCGGAGAGCACCTCACTGGTGGAATGCCAGGACAACCAGACGCTGACCGAGGGACTGCGTAAGCTATGGGCGCGCATGCCAACCGGACGGAATTATGAGAAGCCGTTCTATGTGGGGGTGGCGCTGAGCAACCTGGTGCCGGATCACCTCCACACGCTGGACCTCTTTGCCGGCCTGGAGAGAGAGATGCGGCGGACGAATCTGTCAGCGACCATGGACAGCATCAACAAGAAGCACGGAACGACAATGCTGTTCTACGCGAGCATGCTGCCGGCGGGCACAGCGGCGCCGACGCGGATTGCATTTACGAGTATCCCGGACTTGTTCTGAGGCTTCGATGGAAGCCACACGCTATTCTTGCGCGTGGAGAATTGTTATGGCGAAAACATTAGCTAACACGCCAGATTGTGAGCAGGTCCGGCAGCGGATTGCTGCGCTCACACCTGAGTCGCCGCGGCGATGGGGATCGATGTCGGTGGGCGGCATGCTGTGCCATCTGGATGACAGCTATCGGGCAGTGATGGGTGAAAGGCCGTTTTCGGCGGCCAAGCTGGGAATTCCGCCGTGGTGCGCAAAGTTTGTGGCGCTGCGCACGCCAATGCAATGGCCGCGTAACCTCGTGACCAGCGAATCGGTGCGGCAGGGCGGAGGAGGTACTCCGCCAGGGGAATTCGCACGAGACCGCGCGCGACTGCTCGAGACTTTCGCGCACTTCTGCGGATGCGCCGATCTGGCGACAACACATCCGATGTTCGGCGGCATGCGGCGCGCGGACTGGCTGCGCTGGGGCTATCTGCATGCCGACCATCATCTGCGCCAGTTCAGCGTATGAGTGTGTATCGGGGCCGGCTCGCGCCCTCTCCTACCGGATTGTTGCACCTGGGACATGCGCGCACCTTCTGGAAGGCGTATGAGCGAGCGCGGGATGCAGGTGGCATTTTGGTGCTGCGGGACGAGGATCTGGACACGCAGCGTGCGCGGGCTGAATATGCAGCGGCAATGCTCGAAGACCTGCGCTGGCTGGGCATTGAGTGGCAGGAGGGGCCGGATGTTGGAGGAGGCTTTGGGCCGTATCGCCAAAGCGAGCGTTATGCGCTGTATCGTGCGGCGTGGGAGCGGCTGCGTGCGGGAGGATGGATCTATCCGTGCACGTGCTCACGACGTGAGCTGGCCACGGCAGCGAGTGCACCGCATGAGGACCAGGAAGAAAACGCTCGCAACGAGATCGGGGCCGAAGACGACGAGCCGATGTATCCGGGTCGCTGTCGCCCTGCTCGTGCTGCTGTGGCCGAGGCGCATGAGCCAGCGGGGGTGAACTGGCGATTCAGAATTCCGGAGGACCGTCTTGTGGACGGCCGTGTGACCGATGGAGAGGTGGTCCACTTTGACGACTCGGGTATGGGCGCGCGGACCTATGTAGCCGGACGGGACTTTGGAGATTTTGTGGTGTGGCGCCGCGACGATGTTCCGGCGTACCAGCTTGCCTGCGTGGTGGATGATGCGGCCATGCAGATCACCGAGGTGGTGCGCGGCGCGGACCTGTTGAAGTCCACAGCGCGGCAGTTGCTGCTGTATCGGGCGCTTGGATTCACGCCACCGCTGTGGCTTCATTGCCCGCTGCTGCGCGATGCTCAAGGGCAGCGGCTGGCGAAGCGGACTGACGCGTTAAGCTTGCGGGCCATGCGGGAGCGCGGGCTGACGCCGGCCGAAGTGCGGGCGATGTGGTTGTCTGACAAAGTTGGCGGGGCCGCCCTGCACAAATAACAGTTTTGCGCGATGATGACGTGTTGCACCAAGTCCGATTGAGGCTGGTCCCAAACATAATGCCACTACCACGGTTGCTTTCTTCCCTGCTATCGCTGGCGATCTCTGCGGGTCTTACCATCGCCTGTGCCGCCCATGCGCAGGATGCGCGCCCGAAGATCACTGGCATCTCGCACATGGCTGTTTACACCAGCGAACCGGATGCTGCGGAGAAGTTTTACGGCGTCGAGTTGGGCGCGGTGAAGGAGCCGGATCCGGAAGACCCAAATGGTACGGTGTACCGGTTCAGTCAGCAGCAGTTCATAGAGGTGCTGCCACTGCCAGCGCAGCATTCGATCACACGGCTGGATCATGTGGCCTTCGCGACCACCGAAGTCGACGTGATTCACAGCTACTTGGCCGCGCATCATTACCGCGAGATCGATGCCGTGAAGACCGGCTCCGATGGAAGCAAATGGTTCTTCACCCGCGACCCGGAGGGCAACCGCGTGGAGTTCTTTCAATCCGGTGCGCGGCCGTTCCGCGCGTCGGAAAACCTCGTCAGCCCGCGGATCATCCATGTCGGTTTTTTGGTGAAAGACCGCGAGGCCGAGGACCGCTTCTATCGCGAGTTGCTCGGCTTCCGGCCGTACTGGTATGGCGCGATGCATCCGGGCAAGCTGGACTGGGTCGCGCAGCAAGCGCCGGACGGGCACGACTGGTTGGAATATATGATGACCGGTCCGGGATCGGACTCGGGTCCGGCTGACAAGATCGACGGGCGCCAACTTGGCGTGATGAATCACTTCTCACTGGGTGTGCCCAACATGGAAAAGGCGGTGACCAAGCTGTATGCCGATGACGCGATCCGCTTCAGCCCGCGACACGATGGCCCAACAATGGGCAAGGACGGCAAGTGGCAGGCTAATCTCTACGACCCGGACGGTACCCGCGTGGAGCTGATGGAATTCCAGCCAGTCATCAAGCCGTGCTGTTCGGATTTCACTGCGGCGAGCCCGGCAGATTGATCGGACTCGCCTCTCTCCGAAAGACGCCGGCTATGCCCAGTCCTGCATCCCAGCTTGAGCAGGATGCCTGAATTCTGGGCACGGGCAATTCTATCGGTGCTCTAGGCCGGGAAGGCGGCGATGAAACTTTGCTTCACTGGCTGGGCGTACCCGCACGCCGGACAGAAATCCTCTCGTGTGGAGATGGTCACGCCGCAGTGTATGCATGGAACCGTGAGCGCTTCGTTAATCGCGGTCACATTTGACACCAGAGGCGGCGTGTGGGACCCCGGAGGCGGCGCGAACTCCCAGCCAGCGCGCCGGGATTCGACCGCGGGGGATGTAAGTCCCAACATGGACGGGTAGGCCGTGTTGAACGAAAGGTCGTCTTCGTCGCTGCGGCGCGAACGGAAGGCAAGCCGCGCCAGCGGTATGCCGATGAGCAGCACTGCACCGGCCGCAGCGGCCGCGCCGAACATCATCCAGTGATGCGGCGACCTCATGATCTTGTCGAAATAGCTGTGCAGCACATTCAGGAGCCTGTCGAAATAAGTGTGTAGTGAATCGAGGACAGAATGCATCACGATCTCTCCCTTGCGGCGTTCTGAACCGCCGGCAGCGCGGCGTGGACCGGGAAGTGGTCCGTTTGAAACGTGCTGGGGCCGATCGGCGGCAGCGCCTCCGCCGAATCCCGTTTCGTCTTAGAGACAGGAAATCATGAGCGGGTTTGCCAGCCGAAACGGTATTTGTGTGGGCAGGGATAGCCGGCAGATAGCAAAGCAGTTAACGTCGATTCGGCGTGTTATCTGCTTAGGAACTGCTCTCAGAACCAGGTTTGCTCGCGGTAGCGTCGGTATTCCTCGCCAAATGTGGCCTCAAGGATGGCCGCTTCCCTGCGCGCCCGGATGATCTGCATGGGGATGACGATGATTAGCAGGAGCACAAGCCACCAGGCGGGGATGAACATCGCGAGTCCGAGGAAAAAGAAGCACCCGACGATGTAAATCGGATTGCGAATGCGCGAGTAGAGGCCGGTGGTAACGAGGCGAGTGGCCTTGGCGCGAATTGAGAAGGCGCGGCCTAGCTGGAACCGTGCGACGAGGATGAGCCCGAGCGAGCTCAGCGATATGACCGCCCCCGCGACGCGCAGCGAAGTCCACGGCTGGTGGAGGTAACGCGGGCCTAAGAAAAGGAGCGCTGCGAGAAGGATCACCAGGGAGAGAATGTTGGCCTTCATGCGGCGTGGGACAGCTCTTTCAGAGTGTCGGCTGGAAGCATGCGCAGTGATGGTACACCCCGGACCTCATCTGCTCGTGCGATTGCTATCTCAGAGCGAGCACGATGTCCATCTGGTAGAAGCGGAAGTAGTTCTCTTCGCCGGGCGCCGTGACCGCCACACGACGGTAGCGGTCCAGCGCATCTGTGATGAAGGCAGCGCGATCGCTCTCCGGCAGGTGCTGCGTCCACTCGATCATGGTGACCTTCATGCGCGCGAGGAACGCGTCGCGGGAGCCGAAGTCCCAGGCTTTGTCCGATGTGCGGATACTGAGGACGCGGAAACCCTGCTGTTCGGCTAGGGCGGCATACTGGTCGGGCATGAGGTGCAGGAAGGGATCACGGAAGCCATTGAAGTAGCCGGCCCAGCGAGGCGACTTGCGAGTGTCGTCGATGACATCCTCGATGCATGTGCGTTCCCCCTTGGCGACCAGACGCAGCTGAGCTTTGCCTTCCGATTTAAGAGCCTGGTGGATTCCCTGCAAGGGCAATGCCTGATCGGAGATCCAGTGCAAGGCGTTGAAGGAGACGACGAAATCGAACTCGCGCTTGAAGGGGAGATGGCGGGCATCGGCGACTGCGAACTGAAGATTGGGATGATCGGCGGTCCAGTGCTCTTTCGCGAACACGACCATATCGCTGGAGGCATCGACGCCTACGACCGAACCTTTTGGGACACGCGCGGCGATGGAGGCAGTTGTCTTGCCATTGCCGCAGCCAACGTCAAGGATGCGCTCGTTGCCTTTGAGTTGGAGGAGCAAGAGGACCTCCGCCGCCATGACGTCCTGAAGGGCGGAGAGTTGGTGGTATTCCGAGGCGTTCCATTCTGTCATGGCGGATCTCCGCCTGGCTGGTGGCCAGGGTCAATCGGGAGAGTCGGGTGGATTCTATCTGAAGGATCTTGAATCAGGGGAGCTAGCGGGCTTTCCACAATTGTGGGTTCGCCAGTGGATGAGAATCAGGTTACAACTGGCCTTGGAGTCGCAGCACCTCAGCATGTCGGATTTTGCCCAGAGCGTGAAGCAGCAGGCGGACATCGTCCGCGTGATCGGCGAGTACATCACGCTGAAGAAATCCGGCGCTCAGAACTACTCCGGGCTGTGTCCCTTCCATGGCGAGAAGACGCCTTCGTTCTCCGTGCACGTGACGCGGCAGTTTTACCACTGCTTTGGCTGCGGCGTGTCCGGGGATGTCTTCAAGTTTGTGCAGGAAATCGAGAAGGTCAGCTTCCCGGAGGCGGTGAAGATCGTTGCGCAGAAGTGCGGGATTGCGCTGCCGAAGCGGGAGTTTAACTCACCGGAAGAGGCGGCCGAGAGCCGGCTGCGCGGACGGCTCCTGGAACTGCACGAGCAGGCGACGCTGTTCTTTGAAGAGCAGCTGAAATCGGCCGAGGGCGCGAGGGCGCGAGAGTACCTGACTAGCCGCGGGTTGAAGCCGGAGACGATCGTGAAATTCCGCATCGGCTATGCGCCGGAGGGATTTGGCGGCTTGCGCGACCGCCTGGCGAATGCGGCGCCGGTAGAGGTTCTGCGGGCTTCGGGCCTGTTCAGCTACAAGGGGCAGGAGGGTGAAGCGAAGAACGGCGCCGGTGGCCGGGCATACGATCGCTTCCGCAAGCGGATTACCTTTCCGATTAGCAACGAGGCCGGAAGAGTGATCGCGTTCACGGCGCGGGCGTTGGATGCGGACGACAAGGGCGGCCCGAAGTACCTGAATTCGCCGGAGACGCCGCTCTATTCGAAGGGACAGGTGCTGTTTAACCTGGACAAGGCCCGGCAGGCTATCCGGCAGCAGAACTTTGCCCTGTTGGTGGAAGGGCAGATGGACTGCATCTCTGTGTTTGCCGCGGGAGTAACGCCGGTGCTGGCTACCAGCGGAACGGCCTTTACGGAGCAACAGGCACGCCTGCTGCGGCGTTACACAACGCGCGTGGTGGTGAACTTCGATCCGGACACGGCCGGGGCGAACGCGGCGGAGAAGTCGATTGCGCTGCTCACGGAAGAGGGCTTCGAGGTGCGCGTGGTGACGCTTGAAGGCGGTCTGGATCCGGACCGGTTTGTGCGCGAAAGGGGCATTCAGGCGTATGCCGAGGCGCTGAAAGGTGCGGTGCGGCACTCGGATTACCTGATCGAGCGGGCGCGGAAGATCTTCCCCGTACGGACGGCGCAGGGGAAGGTGGAGGCGGTGAACTTCCTGCTGCCGCATATCCGGCGGATGCCGCACGCCATCGTCCGGGACGAATTTGCCCAGGATGCGGCGCAGAAGCTGGGTGTCGACTCTGCCTTGCTGCGGCAGGAACTGAAGCAGGCTGCAGCGAAACGGCAGGGACAGATTCCGGCGATGAGAGTCTCGAACCTGTCGGAGTGCGAGCGGGTACTGCTTCGGGCGCTCTCGGGAGCGCAGGATAGCGGCACTTTCCGCCGGGCAGCAGACGCCATGTCATCCCAAGCCGAAGATTTTGAGGGGCTTGGCATCTTGAACGTGCTCCAAGAGCTGGCCGGCCGGCAAGAATCGGATCCGCTCGAGGCAATCGGTTCCGAAGGGCGGGGGATGGTGGCGCAACTGCTGATGCGGGAGAGCGAGCCGGTGACCGGCCCTGAGCTGGAATCGGCGCTGCTGACGCTCGAGCAGCGCTCTGTGGAGCATCGGCAACGTCGCACACGCGCGGCGATCGCCGAAGCGGAGCGAAAGGGGGATCTGACAGGCGTGACCGCGTTGATTACCGAGCGAATGAAGCTGGATCGGCGGCTGCGTGAACTGGATGGGCGGCTGCGTGAGATTTTGGGGCAGGAATGACCGCACCAAAAATCATCGGACAGTTCGGTCGCCGAATGAAACGAAATCTCCGGAAGTACATCTAACAGTTAAGGATAAACGTGGCTGACGTGCGAGAATCGGCCACCAGCGTGGTATCCTGACAATCTCTGTCTTGAAGTGTGCGTCCACCAGCCCGCACGATGCCGATCAGGCCGCGGGATTTGCCACCATAGGATGGCCCATATCGCGCATCTTCACTCATAGATAGGTACGGGTTTGCGCATACAAGCCGGCACAGCAAAAACGGCTGCGCAGCGGCGAAATTACGCGGGGAGACGAAACGCGCTTTGGCGATTGAAGACAAGTTCGAAGACGATATTCAGAAACTGATGGATCAGGGCAAGGAAAAGGGCTACCTCACGTATGGCGAGGTAAACGACCTGCTGCCGGACAACATGCATTCGGCGGACGACCTTGACGATCTCATTACAACGATTAACACACAGGGCATCGACCTGCTCGAAGGCGAGCCCAAGTTTGCCGGGGAAAAGTTCGACGCGGAGCACGCCGAAGAGGGCGACGACGTTGAACTGGACCTGACACCGGGAACACTCGAGAAGACGAACGACCCTGTCCGCATGTACCTGCGCGAGATGGGTACAGTACCGCTGCTGACGCGCGAAGGCGAAGTGGAAATCGCCAAGCGCATCGAGCGTGGACAGCTTCGCGTGCTGAAGGCTATCTCGCGGTCGCCGATTGTGATCCGCGAGGTGATCGCGCTGGGTGAAGACCTGAAGCGCGGCGTGCGCAACATCAAGGAAGTGGTGATCTTCGATGAGGAGGAGATTACCGAAGAAGTGCTGCAGGCGCGGGTGAAGGCGACGGTCGCCCGGGTGGATGCGCTGCTGAAGCACCAGAAGAAGGCCCAAGCGCTGCTTGAAAAGCTGGCGACGATCAACCCCAAGGCGAGGGCGAAGGAGCATCGCAAGACGCGCTGGCTGATGGGACGCGAGCGCGTGCAGGTATCGCGCATCGTGCGTGAGTTGAAGTACACCAATGCTGAGCGCAAGCGCCTGCTCGACAAGGTAAACAAGACCGTCGATTCGATGCGCACGCTGGAGCGGCAGATCAAGTCGCTTGAGCAAAAGCATGACGCGTCAAAGAGCGAAGAGCTTCGGAAGGAGTACCGGCGCCAGCAGCGCAACTGCAAAACGGACCTAGAGCACCTGGAGACGGAGATCGGGGTATCGATCGCCGACCTGAAGCGCACGCAGCGCGAGATGATCCAGGGGGACATGGACGCCGAGCGGGCGAAGCGTGAGCTGATTGAAGCCAACCTTCGACTGGTGGTGTCGATCGCGAAGAAGTATACGAACCGCGGCCTGCAATTTCTGGACCTGATCCAGGAGGGCAACATCGGTCTGATGAAGGCCGTGGATAAGTTCGAATACCGTCGCGGTTACAAGTTCTCTACCTACGCGACGTGGTGGATCCGGCAGGCGATCACGCGTGCGATTGCCGACCAGGCGCGCACCATTCGCATTCCGGTACACATGATCGAGACCATCAACAAGCTCATCCGCACCTCACGGCAATTGGTGCAGGAGCTGGGACGCGAGCCTACCTCAGAAGAGATCGCCAAACGGATGGATATCCCTGTGGCGAAGGTGCGCAAGGTGCTGAAGATCGCGCAAGAACCCATCTCGCTCGAGACGCCAATCGGCGAAGAGGAAGATTCGCACCTGGGCGACTTCATCGAAGACCGGCAGGCGGTATCGCCGTCCGAGGCGGTGATCAGTGTGAACCTGAAGGAGTACACCTCCCAGGTGCTGCGCACCCTGACGCCGCGCGAAGAGCGCGTGATCAAGATGCGTTTCGGCCTGGAGGACGGCTCCGAGCACACGCTCGAAGAGGTCGGCCAGAGCTTCCAGGTGACGCGCGAGCGCATCCGACAGATCGAAGCGAAGGCGCTGCGCAAGTTGCGGCATCCTTCGCGTTCGCGGCGCCTGAAGGCGTTTGTGGATGGAGTGAAGGAGATTTAGGGGTTAGGGATCAGAGATCAGTGAAGAGGGAGCCGAAAGGCTCCCTCTTTTATTCTGGCTCTGGAACGGACGCTCGCGTTGCGACCTCAGAGTAAAGCGGCGCAGGTGGTGTTGGCGTGCCGTGATAGTCGCCGGCATCTCAGGTCTGCTGGAGATCATGTCCAAAAAAACGGCAAGACCCGGGCCCTGTGATTCCCGGGTCTTGCGGAAGGGTGGGCGCCAACGAAACGCCGGTCCCTTTGGAACAACGTCGGTTTGTGGTTGAACAACGTTGGTTGTTGGGTTGCGGGTTGACGAAGAAAGAGCTTAGTCCTCGTTCCGGACCCAGCCGTCGTCTGTAAGAACGAGGGTGGCCTGGTCAACGGGCTCATCGGCGACAGCTTTGGCAACGGCCGGGAAGGCGGTCTGAATGGCGCTGACCTTGGCCCAGTCGGGGCGACCCTTCTCGACGAAGTGGTACTCGACCTTGGTGAACCGGTTGCCGTGGAACTCGGTCGGGGTGGAGTAGTTGTCGATGCTGGTGACCTGGCGCTTGCCGTAGCAGAAGCGGCCATTGCCGGGGACCTGCTGACCCGTCAGGGTAAGCTCGTACCGCAGATTGCCGTCATGGGAGTTCCGGGTGAGCAGGCCAGCGGCGGTCAGGGCGTCCAGCTTCTTGTGGACATCGCCGAGAAGCTTATCGCTCGCCTGCATTTCGAAGGGATAGGGCAGCGGCTTCGTGAAGAGGCAGTCGGCGTTGGCCGAGTAATCCTCGTTCAGCACGTTCGCGAAGTTTTGCTTGCTCATCTCCCGCTTGTCTCCACACCCGGATCCCAGAAGAACCAAAGCACCGGCGACTGCTGCCAGACCTGCAAAGTTTTTAAGCGACCGTGTCATTTCTTCCCTCTCGCTAGGAAAATCTTTCGCAACTGTACGGCAGAAACTTTAGCTCGAAAAGCTTACGGACGGGGTATTCGGGATGTAAACGGAACCCACGTTCGTGGGATTGGGTCATTTTGGATTTGAGGAAAAGTGCTCGATTGCACTTCTTCTGCAGCAACCGGAAGGATATGCGTGCTGCTGAGGTAACAGCGCACTGGAACCGGCCCGGCAGGCATGATTCCACGAAAGTGGGAGGCAGAAGGCGGGTTCCTGACGGAGCGGGGCGCTTAATTCAGAACGTTATTCAAGCGCCGGTTGGTTCCATTCACGTTTTGAAGCTGACGGACCAGTGACGGGAGCCTGTGACGGGATGTCGGACTGGGTATGCGACCGCAACGCAATCGCAGCTATTTCAAATAGGCGCGGACGAGGTCGATGAGGTCTTCAGCGACCTCATGTGAGGGTAGCGCGGACTGGCCGGGCTGCATCATGTGCTCACGGATGTGGTCCTCGAGGACTTCGGCCATGAGGCTATTGATGCCGCCGCGGACGTTGGCGAGGAGCATGAGCACGTCGGCGCAGTCGGTGTCGCCGGCGAGAGAGCGCTCGATGGCGTCAACCTGACCGCGGATGCGCTTGATGCGGGCGAGAAGCTTTTTGTCCTGACCATGAGCCATGTGTAGGTCCGTCTCTGCCGTTATATCCTAGGGGGATATGGTATATCATTATCTGGACCTAATACCTGCGGAATTTACGGGACCCCGGTGACTCCAACCCGGCGCGACATGATACGACAGGTTTTGCGTACACAGATCTGTAAAATTAGGCTAGGCTAAATCATGCTGTTTCGCCCTCCTCCGGTGGGCAATGACCAAACGAGGAGAGACGTCGAGAGCATGCTGGACTGGAAGACAATCTGGGTGTGGACGCTGCTGCTGGCCGCGTCTCCGGTGCCTCCCATTTGCGCGGGGCAAACCCTTGCGCCGGTGCATGCATTGGCGGACGATGCACAGTCGTCCGGCGGCGGGCATGCGACGGCAAGTTCCACCCAGAAGCCGGGGGGGGACGACGACCAACTCACCATGTTTCCGCATTCCGAAACCGCTCCATGGTTTGTGGCGGGACAGGCAAATATCATCTTTCAGGCGCATCCCAGCTTCCACTCGCCGTACGAGGGAACGAATAGCTTTCATGGGGCGGGCGAGTATAAGACTTCTCTTCTGGGAACGCTGTACCTGGGATATCAGCTTGGGCGCGGCGTGCGAGGAGAGACGCCGACGTGGAGCGAACGCTACAACACGGATTTCATTGCGGATTTTGAATCGTCGGGCGGGCGCGGGCTGAGCCAGGCGCTGGGCCTTGCCGGATTCACGAACCTGGATGTGGTGCGCAATCCTAACCTGGGGTCGGCGCCTTATGTGGCGCGGGTGCAGGTTCATCAGACGATCGGCTTCACCAACGAGATGACCGAAGTGGATCGTGGTCCACTCTCACTCGCGACCGAGGCGCCGGTGCGGCGGCTGGAGTTGCGGCTGGGAAAGATGTCGCTGCCGGATGTGCTGGACATCAATGACGTGCTGAGCGACAGTCACATGCAGTTCACCAACTGGACGGTGGACAACAACGGCGCGTGGGACTATGCGGCAGACACGCGCGGTTACACATATGCGGGCGTGATCGAGTACCAGGACCGCAACTGGGGGGCGCGCTATGTGCTGGCGGCGATGCCGGTGGTGGCGAATGGAATTGACCTGGACTGGGCCTTCAGCCGGGCGAGCGGGCAGAACTGGGAGTTCGAGTTACGACATGGATGGCTGCCCAAGCGGGAGGGCACGCAACGCGTGCTGGCATACGTAAATCACGCGCACATGGGGGACTATCGCGAGTCTGTGACACGTTACGTCGAGGGCATCGATCCAACCCCGAATATCCACAATACGGAACAGTACGGCGCCGTGAAGTATGGGTTTGACTACAACGTGGAGCAGCAGGTGACGGAGCATTTGCGCGCGGGCGGGCGGTTTGGATGGAACGAGGGGCAGCATGAGTCGTTCGCGTACACGGAAGTCGACCAAACTGTGCTGCTGGGTGCGGACTACGACGGTGCGCAGTGGGGACGCAAGAACGACAAAGTGGGGGTGGCCTTCGTTTCGAACGCAATCAAGAAGGACCACCAGAACTATCTCGCAAACGGCGGGCTTGGGTTTATCCTCGGCGACGGACGATTGACCTATGGGCGCGAGACGATTGAAGAGAGCTACTACAACGCGCACGCATGGCGCGGACTGTATTTCGCGCTGGGGCTTTCACACATCAACAATCCCGGATATAACCGCGACCGCGGACCGGTGTGGGTGCCTTCGGTGAGGTGCCACGTGGAGTTCTGAGGGGAGACTCGCCGTCCAAGCAGCGGCGCCTGCGGCGCGTTCTATGCGGCGCTCCCTCTTGGTCGCTTGCCACCGAGAATCTAGGCGAGGTTTGGCGGCGTATTCGGGGACAGCTAGGCACAACCTCCCAACCGGTAGTATTCGTATGTTGTCAGCCTGACTTCCTATGACACGGTTGAGTTCTTTCGCAGCGGCATTGATCGTTGTGCTCCTGAGTGAAGTTCCACTCGTTGGACAGCAGGCTTCTCCGGTCGTGTCCACGGTAGATGCATCGAGCATCGCAGGGCGACCGGTTGCCCTCGAGAGCAACGGAAAGCTATTGCCGTGGCCGATGCCGGAGGACACTGGGTATTCGTACTCTGCTTACTTTCTTTCGCAGTGGACGATCGTCTGGGACCAGTACAACCGGCAGCGGCTTCCCTATCACTATTGCTGCTTCGACTTCGATAGAACGACATTTGAGCTAACACCGGACCCACAGTGGGTGAACTCCACAGGCTATCTGCGCGCGATGATGCAGGGCTTTGTGGAACGGCTGTATCCCTATACGGGCGACGCGCGAACGCTGGAGTTCCTGGAAAACTTCGTCGATTACGAACTAGAGAATGGCACGACGCCGAAGGGCTATGCATGGTCGGAGGTACCATATCCGTCAGCGAATCCGGGCAGCACGCGTTACACGGGCTGGAGCCGGCATGGGGAGGATTTTGTCGAACCGCATGTCGTTGGAGAGGACGGCTACGCATATCTGCGGCTGTATGAGATGACAGGCAACACGAGGTATCTCGCTGCGGCAATTCGCTGCGCGGATGCGCTGGCCAAGAACTTCACTGCAGGCGACGCAGAGCATTCGCCGTGGCCGTATCGATGCCATGCGAAGGACGGCACCCTCAAGGATGGTAAGGGGATGTTTCCCTACTCGGCCAATGTGGTTGAGCCGATCATGTTGCTGGACGAGTTGATTCGAGTGAACCAGGGAGATACGTCCGCTTACAAGAAGACACGCGAAGGCGCCTGGGCGTGGCTGATGAAGTATCCGATGCGCAACAACGTGTGGGTCGGATATTTCGAAGATGTGCAGGGGAGCATGAACAACATGAACCAGGTGATCCCGTTGGAGTTTGCCCGGTATGTGCTGCTGCACCCTGACAAGGATCCTGACTGGCGGGAGCACGCGCGAGAGCTGATTGACTGGGTGAAAACCACACCAAAGTTCCCGAAATACATGGTGCACGGCGCCCTGATCACTACAGAACAAGGAAGCGGGCCGAAGGATTTCTGTTGCAACCTGCCGAACCAGTGCTGCGATAGCCATAGTGCAAGGCTTGCGGCTGTAGAAGCGCTGTACTACGCGAGGACTGGAGATACTGCCTACAAAGAGGCGGCATATCGGACCGACAACTGGGTCACTTATTTTCAGGGATTACCGGCAGATGCACATGCCCCTTTCAGCACGCAGTGGTGGTTCACGGATGAGTTTGCAGATGGGCCACGGAGGATGATGGATGCGTTCTGGGCAGTGCCGGAGTGGGCGCCGGCGGATGAATCCCACCTCCTGGGTTCTCTATCTCCAGTGACGAAGATTGCTTATGCAGCCGGCAGCGTTACGTATTCCACCTTCGATGCCGACTCGACCGATGTGCTGCGACTGAACTTTGTACCGGATGCAATTCTGGTCGGGGGCAGGAGGATTGCTCAGCATAAAGATTTGAGCCAGGAAGGATACCGTTTTGACGCGGCGACACGGGTGCTCCGGATTCTGCACATGACGTCGCGGGATGTAGACATAGAAGGGAAGGACGGTCAGATCCCGCCTTCGTGGATCACCTTTGACGATCCGCACTTTGTCGCGGGTACACCGCTGGTGGGGCAATATCCGTCCGGTGTCGTGGATTGGGGACGCGGAGAGTGGCACATGGGCACGCCGCTCGGAAAATTCGGGACCTTCACGCTGGCGCTGTCCAACTCAAAAGCCTCGCAGGCGGAATTCAGCTTCTACGCGCCGCGCATTTTTGTCGGAATTGATGCGTACAACGATAGCGACACAGATGCAACGGTGACCGTGCGCTCCCCCGAGACGCGCGAGATTTCCTGGACTCTGAAACGGAAGGAGCTTCTCCGGTTGCGAACTGGATGGAACGAGGCTAGTTCAAAAGTTAATTTCGTACTTGCGAATGGGGCGGGCTTGCGTTTTGACAACCTGGCCTATGTTCATCCGTAGTTCAGCTGCAATTATTTGGTCCAGTCGACGGGGCCGCTGACGAAGCGATGATGCAACATCGCTAATAGCTGCGCATTGCCAGCCGCCATATATTCATACGCTCTATCCCACTCGTCGCCTTCCTGCCATCCCGTCTGGGTGAGGCGCACGAGGGTGGAGTTTCCGCTCGCGTTAAACGTGAATTTCGCATTGGTGCGATGGGCGCGGACATTCGGAAACTTGTCGGGTGCAAGCGCTGAGATCACCAGTTCCTGTTGGGGGATGAAGCTGACAATGGTACCGCCGCCGGTGCTTCCGCCTGGGAAATGACAGATCCAGTCGCCGCCTGGGCGTAGCTTAACAGTTGCGCTGGGCGTGAGCCACGTCATGAGGCCATCGCTCGTCGTGAACGCTTTCCAGACATCCGGGAGTGGCGCCGGAATGGTGAGCTCGATGACCAGGATTTTTCCGGATGCGGTATCGGCGACTGAATTTGCGATTTTATTCGGAGCAACGAGCATTGTGGACTTTGCCGGGGTCTGGGCGAAGAGGCTGGAAGCGGCGAAGATGAGGGCGACGCAGACTGATTTCATGGCAGTTTCAAGGGTACTCGGTTTATTTAGTTGATCATTCAAGTAAATCTTCTACACTATGTCTGTCAACAGCTTTTTTATGCCAAAGATTCTTCATACACGCGAGCGGTTGATCGACTCAGCCCGCTTTCTCTTCTGGGAGCGCGGCTTCGCCGGAACCAGCATGACCGATCTGCTGGGTCACGCCGGGGTAAACTCCGGCAGTTTTTATCACTTTTTCGAGAGCAAGGAGGCGCTGCTGCGCGCGGTGCTCGAGGAATATTTACAGGCACTAAGGCCCATGGTGGTCGACCCGGCGTTCGCAAAAAGCGATGACCCTGTGGAGCGCATCTTCGCAATCCTTGCGGGATACCGCAGACGAATCCTGCAGACCGATTGTAAGTATGGCTGTCCGCTGGGGAGGTTAGCGTTGGAGATCGATCCTGAGAACCGGCCTGCGCACAAGCTCATCGCCGAAAATTTCCAAGGGTGGATTGGTGCAGTGCGCGAGTGCGTGGAGCAGATGAAGGACCGGCTGCCCAAGGGCACGGATCGTCAGGCGCTGGCGACGTATGTGCTGGCGGTAATGGAGGGGGGCGTAATGCTGTCGAGGTCCTATGGTTCGGTTGAGCCATTCGATCTCGCGGTGAAGCAGCTGCGGCAGCATTTTGCTTTGCTTCTGGGAAGTCGCCGAATACGACGAGCGAAAGACAGAACCCGCTGACGGACGATGCCATGCGCGGGGTTACCCGGGCGTCTTAATTCCCTTCTTCAGCATTTCGATTGCCTTCGTCAGCCTGGCGGATCGCGTCTCTTCTTTCTTCGCTTCGGTGATCCAGCGGCAGTATTCCTTGCGGTGGGTGTAGCTCAGCGTTTCAAAAGTTGAGAGCAGACCCTCGTTTTTCAGCAGTTTTTGGAATGCCGGGGGGATCTCGACGACGCGAGGGAGTTCGTCCCTTTGAATGGTGACGTCGATTGTGTCGCCGGGACCTTTGCCGATCTGTTCGCGGATAGATTTCAAGAGACCAAGCATGTGCTGCGGTTGGCCGTACTTTATGAGCGAGCCGGTGTACGAAACACCGTCAAATGTCGCTTTGACGGGTACCTTCCCCTTCGTACCGAATTCCTTTTCCGTGTCGTAGGGAAAGAGCACGTAGGCTCCGCCGCCGGGGGCGGATTCGATATTTGCCTTGAATCTATAGTTCTTCATTGCTTCAAAAGCCTTTCGGCCGCTCGGAAGATACGTTGAATGCGCGCTCGAGCGCCACGCCGACGCGCCCAAGCAGGCCTTCGTCGAAGAGCTTGCCGATGAGCGTGATGCCGTGGGGGACGCGGCGGGGCGGGTTGAATTTGGGCAGGGGATGTTTTGGGTCCGGCGCCCAGTCGCTACGCGCTTGATTGACTTCGACAAAACCGGCGCGCAGCGTCAGCGACGGATGGCCGGTGAAGTTGGTGAGCGTGAGCATCTCATCCCGCAACGAGGGGACAAGCAGCATGTCGACCTTCGTAAAGATCTCTGCCATCTGCTCGGCGACCTTGCGGCGGAAGCGATCGGCTTGCACGAAATCGACGGCGGACAGGAAGCGCGCCTGGCGGAAGTTGTTGGGCCACGCATCGGGGACCTGCGCCTTGAGTTGGTCCACGCCATGCGAGAGCGTGAGTTCTTCGAAGGCGGCGGCGGCTTCCGCGAAGAGGATCAGATCGAGTGAGTCGTAAGGCCAATTGGGCAGCGAGATGGACAAGGGGTCCATCCCCAACTTCTTCACCTGGTCGATGGCTGCGCGATCCACATCGGTGGCCGGCGGTTCGGCGAGCCAGGAAGGAACGTAACCGATGCGGATACCCTTCACGGGCAGGACGGCGTTGTAGTCAAGATGGCTGGGGACACAGGCGAGGTCTCCAGGATCGGGTCCTCCGCTGATGGCGCGGAGGACAAGCATCGTGTCTTCGACGGATCGGGCCATGGGGCCGAGCTTATCGAGCGACCAGCAGAGTGTCATGGCACCGGTGCGCGGCACTCGACCATAGGTGGGCCGCAGACCGGTCACGCCGCAGCGCATGGAAGGGCTGACAATCGAGCCGCCTGTCTCGCTTCCGATCGCGAAGCCGACGAGCCCCGCGGCCGTAGCCGCGCCTGGGCCGGCGCTCGAACCGGAGGAGCCTTCTTCCAACAGCCACGGATTCATGGTCTGGCCGCCGAACCAGATGTCGTTGAGCGCGAGTGCGCCGAGCGAGAGCTTGGCGACGAGCACGGCGCCGGCGGTGTTCAGCCGTTGAACGACAGTGGCATCGGCTTTGGGCACGCGGTCGCGGAAGGGCTCAGCGCCGTAGGTGGTGGGAATATCGGCGGTATCGAGAAGATCCTTTGCGCCCCATGGAATGCCGTGGAGCGGACCACGGTAGCGGCCAGCGGCGATCTCACGATCAGCGGCCCGGGCCTGCTCGAGTGCGTGATCCTTTGTGAGTGTGATGACGCAGCGGAGCGTTGGATTGAAGCGCTCCAGGCGGGTGAGGTAGATGCCAGTGAGGCGCTCGGATGTGAGCTGGCGCGCGTGGATCCAGCGGCTCAGCTGCGCAACGCCGGCGAAGGCGATGTCATCGTCGTCTTTGGGCAGCGGCACGAACGGGGCAGGAGCCGGGACAAAGTGGTCATGCTGCGGAGGCGACGATATGCCGGGCAGCATTGGGTTCCACTGAGTAGCGGGGGCAAGCGTTGGATCGAGCGCTACCTTACGCGGGCCAGTCCGACGCTCGTAGAGCGGGGCCATCGCCTGACGCCAGCTGGAAGCGGCCTGTTTTTGCTCTGCCGGCGTGAGCGAGACCTGGACGAGTTTTTCCGACTCGGCGAAGGTGACGGCGGAGACTTGTGGGCCGACGGGCGGCGCAGTGCCGAAGGCCGGCGGCATGCCGGGTGGCGGTGCACTGCCGCTGGCGGCAGGCGGAGTGGCGGGTTGCTGAGCGGATTGGTTTGGGGCCCGGCAACCAACAGCAGCGGCCGCAAGGCCGATGGAGCTGTGCTTGAGGAAGGCGCGGCGGGACTTGAGCTGATCTTCGAAAGACATCGCGTCTGGATTGTAAGGGTTACATCGCGAAGAGCCTAGACACAGGAGATCATGGGCCTGCTCTGAATCTTTACTTGATGCCAAGCATCTTAATATCAAGATATGGCGAAGACCTCCGAAAAATCGAGTGAGGCTGACCTGAGCGGCCTGCACATCTGGCTAGTGCTGTGGAAGGCCAGCCGGGCGGTGGAAGCACAGGCACATCGCAGCATTGCGCGCTTCGGCATGGTGATGAGCGACTTCGGCGTACTGGAGGCGCTCCTGCACCGCGGACCGCTGAGTGCAAAGCAGCTGGGCGAGAAGGTCCTGCTAACCAGCGGCTCTATGACAGCGGCCGTGGACCGGTTAGCTGCGCGCGGGCTGGTGCGGCGCGAGGATGACATACACGACCGGCGTGCCTGCATCGTGCAATTGACGACGGCAGGACGGCGGCTGATCGAGGGGGCATTCGCGCAGCATCGCTCGGAGATGGAGGAAGCGTTGGAAAATTTCCCCCTCGAAGATCGCAAAACATTGTTACCGCTGTTGCGACGGCTGGGCAGAGTGGCGGAGGCCGGAGAGGTCAAAAAAAGAGCTTCATCAGCAATGGTCATGCAGGCGTCAGATTCAAGACCGGGCGCCAGGAGGAGCAGTAGATGACGACACAGAAGAAGGTACTGGGAACATACAACGCGGGGTCGAACCACTGGGTAGGCGATGGCTTTCCGGTCAGGAATCTCTTCCCTTCCAACGGAGTTGAAGTAAGTCCATTCCTGATGCTGGATTACGCGGGACCGAGCAAATTCGAGCCCTCGAAGAAGCCGCGCGGCGTGGGCGAGCATCCACATCGTGGATTTGAAACCGTAACGATTGCGTATCAGGGGTCGGTTGGCCACCGTGATTCAGCGGGCAACAGCGGCGTGATCTATCCCGGCGATGTGCAGTGGATGACCGCGGCTTCCGGCGTGGTGCACGAGGAGTTGCACGAGGCGGAGTTCACGAAGAAGGGCGGCATCTTCGAGATGGTGCAGCTTTGGGTAAACCTACCCAAGGCACAGAAGATGTCAAAGCCGGGCTACCAGGCGATTACAAAGGAGCAGATTCCGGTGATCGAACTGGAGGGCGGTGGACATGCTCGCGTGATCGCAGGCGAACTGCTGGGCAAACGTGGCCCGGCAAAGACCTTCACGCCGGTGAACCTATTCGATGTCATCCTTAAGGCGGGCGAGCGCTTTGAGCTGCCGCTGCCGGAGGGGCACAATGCGGCGGTGGTGCTGCGCAAAGGCGATGTGCTGATCAATTGCGAGGAGCGGCTGCGTGGTGAGGCTTTGATCGCTCCGTTGAGCGAAGAGGGCGACACGGTGACGCTCGAAGCGAAGACGGATACCCAACTGCTGATCCTGAGCGGTGAGCCGATTCGCGAACCGGTGGCAAGCTACGGGCCCTTTGTGATGAACACGCGTGAAGAGCTCCAGCAAGCGGTCGAGGACTATCGTGCGGGACGGATGGGGCACCTGAACTAATCGATCCCGGCGTGACCCCACGCGCTAGCAGGGCGGCATGAGATCCATCATGCTGCCCTGCTTTTTTTGCGCGCTAAAACAGCAACTTCAATCCAAATTGCAGTTGTCGGCTGGTGGCTGCGGCGGTGACGACTCCGGCGGTAGGACTGAGGACTGCTGGCGCGGTGAGAGCAGATGCGGTTGTGCTTTGCTGGGGACCGGAGCTGAAGACGACCGGGTTGGGCGTCTGCAGATTGGTGTGGTTCAGGACGTTGAAAAATTCCGCGCGGAATTGCGCGTTCACCCGCTCGTGAATCATCGTGGATTTGGCGAGTGAGAGATCTAGATTGGCAAATCCAGGACCGGTGAGCGTGTCGCGGCGCAGATTGCCGACAGCGCCCGCGGCCGGCGCGAGGAATGCAGCTGGATTGAAGAACTGATTGGCGCGGGCGGCAGTGGATCCGCCAGCGTAGAGCGAGCCGTGAAAGTTCGGATTGACGTCCGGTCGTACGGGATTGCGCGTATCGCCAGAGCCGGTGGGGTTGTAGCCGAGCTGCGGCGTGAAGGGGAAGCCGGATTGTAGATTGGAGATGGCCGATAACGTCCAGCCGGAGACGGCGGTGCTCGCAACGGAGCCGAGATGCGATCCATAGCGACGCTTCGGACCGAAGGGAAGATCCCATGAGCCGTTCAGAGAAGCGATGTTGCGTACGTCGGTGGCGGCGGGGCCCCAGTCGAGTGCAGGTAACTGCGGCACACTGACAAACGCAGGAGTGTTAGCGGAGACGCTCGTGTTCCATGCGGAGCCGTTGTCGAGATTCTTTGACCAGGTGTAATTGCCGCGAATCTGCAGACCGTTTGCGTAGGCGCGGCGCACGTCTACCTCGAGGGCGTTGTAGCTGGCATTGCCGAATGAGGCCCAGGAAGTGGTGTTGGCGACGTCAGGATTCGCTTTCACCGCAGTGGGGTAGTAGATGGTACCGGAGGCGATGGATGCGGGGCACGCTGCGGCTGGGCAGACGACGAAGGCCGGCTCGTTCGCGTCCAGCGAGAGGATCTGGTGATAGCTGTGGGAGCCGATGTACGAAACGGTCAGCGATGTTTGCGAAGCAACCTGCTGCTCGAACCTGAGTGTCCAGGCGAGCGTGGTGGGCGTCGCAATGTTGGTCTGCACGCTGGAAGGCGAGATGGTTGTCTTCCCTTCGACCGGATCGGATACGGTTGTGCCGGAGTAGCTGAGGGTTGCGTTATATGGGGCTGCCTGATCAGGCCGATAGTTCAGGTTGTCGAGGAGGCTTTGTTCGACGCCGAAGGAGGCGCGAACAGCGGTAGTTCCTTTGCCAGAGGGATCCCATGCGAAGCCGATGCGCGGCTGGGGAAGAAATTTTGCGCGATTGTCAGCAAGAAGGGATGAACCGACGGTGGGTTGAGTGCTGATGACTCCGTTGGTGAACTCGTAGTTCGCGGCACGGCCATGTGCCTCGTTCCAGCCGTTGCTGCTTTCGATACGCAGGCCGGCGCGCAGCTCAAAATGCGGAGTCACTTTCCACACATCTTCGACATAGCCAGCTCCGAACCATGAACGCCAGTTGAGCGGGGTGGGCGCGGGAACGATAGTGAAGGTCTTGATTTTGCCCTGCAGGAATGTCTGCAGAGTGGCAAAGGACGCTTGCCCATATTGGTTCTGCGCGAGATTGTCGTTGCTCTGGAGGTGCTGGACCCATCCACCGATTTCGATCTGGTGGCGTCCGAGTGTCCAATAGACGTGATCATCCAAGGTAAAGAGGTTGCGCGCCGCGGCGTTGTTGCTGCCGACGTTGCCGCCGGCACCGGTGATCTGCGACGCGCCGTTCGAGGCGGTGGAACCGGAGACGACGATGGCGCCTACCGGGCGCCCAGGGACGAAGCCAGGCACATCGACCGTGGTAGAGCCGAGAAAGTAAAACGATGCGCGGGAATATCCGAAGCGGGCGGTGTTGAGCAAATGCGAGGAGAAGACGTGTTGCTCTTCGATGCTGGCGACCTGTTCGCGCAGAGTTTCGTCAATCACCGAGAGCGGGTTGGCGGTAGGGGTGTGGGCGATGGAATCGTCGATGGTATAGACACCGAAGAGGAGGTCCTTTGCGGTCAGATTGATGTCGGAGCGTACGGTACCGAAGTCTTCGCGAATCGTCTGCTTGGGGCTGCTGAAGGCACGGGCGATGCCGGTTGGCTTACCGGTAGTTGGATCGGTCAGTTCAGGGCCATTGGGCGTGGGCCAGAGTTGCAGCAGATCGGGGACACCGGGCACGAGGCCGACGTCTACGAGTGAGCCGCCCGGACCGATGGGAAGAAAGCCCTGTCGCGCGTTCGCGTCGGGCACAAGCGCGACATTGCTGAGTCCGAGGTTTTGCCTGTAGCCCTCGTAGTTGCCGAACAAGAAGACCTTGTCGTGGCGAATGGGACCGCCGAGCGAGCCGCCGAAGTTGTTGCGCTGAAAATTCGGAATTTGCTGCTGATCGAAATAGTTGCGTGCGTCGAGTGCGCTATTGCGCAGGAACTCATATGCCGTGCCATGCAACCGATTTGTGCCGCTGGCAGTAACGATACTGATCTGTGCGCCCTGGCGTTTGCCGAATCCGGCGGAGTAGGTGTTGCTGGAGACATTGAATTCGCGAACCGCGTCGACGCCGAGCAACTGGCCGCTGGTACCGCCGGGAGTGACATTGATAAGCGACGCGCCGGTGTACTCGATGCCATTGAGCAGGAAGAGATTGTCCTGCGGGCGCCGTCCGGAGATGGAGAACATATTGCCCACGGATGAATTCGAGGTCCCGATGCTGCCGGAGCGCTGTGCGGTGTAGTTCACGACCGCGGGATTGAGAGTGAGAAGCTGGTCATAGGAGCGGCCATTGAGCGGAAGAGTTTTTACCTGGCGTTCGTCGACGAGGCCACTGGTTTGTTGCGTTGTGAGGTTGATCGTGGGGGGCTTGTCCGTCACTTCAATTTGCTGAGTAACGGCACTTGCGGAGAGCGTGAGATTCGCGCGGATAGCTTGCCCGACGGTGATGACGATGCCGTCCCTTTGCTGCGTCGCGAATCCATCCTTGCTGGCGGAGACGCTGTAACTACCAACCGAGACAGATGGCGCGTTGTAAAGCCCGCTGCCGTCGGTGGTGAGCTGGCGCTGGCTGCCAGTCTCCTGGTTGCGAATGATCACGGTGGCGCCCGGCATGGCAGCTCCCGAAGAATCGGTTACCGCGCCGTTGATCGACCCGCCGACTACCTGCGCAGGCGAAGGCATGGAGGTGAATACGAGTGTTGCGAAGATGCCGGCGATGGCCAGCCATGTGATAGAACGCATTCGCTGATCTCCAGATCACGTGTTGAAAACGACCATGTTGTGGAGGGAGCCCTTGTAACGAGTTAAATGCGATTACGATCGCGACAGCAACAGGCGCAACGACTTGCAAGGCAACAACAGCAACTACGCACGATCACCAATGGAGCTCTCGATCGGAATGGTGAGGGAAGATGCACTGGATTCCTGATCCTTTGACTTCGCTATTGCGATGGGAGAGGAAGCTATCCGCAAAAAACAGGAGACGGTATCTCAAGCCGGAGAGATGGCGCGCTATCGACAACAACAGCATGCGAACTGGGCGAGACGGTGCATTTATGTGGAGCATAGAGTAACACGGTTCGCGGCAAGAGCCAAAGCTGCCTTCGTGTGCTGTCGCCTAGATGACAAAGTGATAGATTCACTGGTGCCATGAGATGCCGATACCTTGCACCCTGTTTTCTCGGTATTTTGTTGATCACATTCATCGCTCCTGTTCACGCGCAGAATGCCGACGCGCCGCGTCTGGAGAAACGTGGCGAGACTACGCAACTTATCGTAGATGGCAAGCCATACCTGATACTCGGGGCCGAGGTACATAACTCAAGTTCGTCGAGCCTGGATTACCTGCAGGCGGAGTGGCCACGGCTTGCGGCGATGGGGCTAAACACAGTGTTGACGCCCGTGAGCTGGGAGCTTATCGAGCCAACTGAGGGGAAATTCGACTTCACCCTGGTGGACGGGCTGCTCGCCGCCGCTCACCAGCAGCATCTGCACCTTGTCTTGCTATGGCTGGCGTCCTGGAAGAACGGAATGTCGAGCTATCCGCCGGTATGGGTGAAGCAGGATACGAAGCGCTTTCCGCGCGTGGTGGAGGACGGGCGGCCGGTGAATATCCTGAGCACCTTCGGCGCAGAGACGCTGGCTGCGGATGAACGCGCCTTTGCGGCGTTGATGCGGCATTTGCGCGAAGTGGACGGGCACGAACGAACCGTGCTGATGATGCAGGTAGAGAACGAGGTTGGTGTGCTGGGCAGCGCTCGCGATCACTCCGACGTGGCGAACCGCGCATTCGCCGGGCCGGTTCCTGGCCAGTTGCTTCGCTATCTCGACGAACACCGCGCAATGCTGAATCCCGATCTGCACGCGCTGTGGAACGAGCACGGCACCAAGACCTCCGGCACCTGGACTGAGGTGTTTGGCGACACGCCGCGTACAGCTGAGATCTTCATGGCGTGGCAGTATGCGAAGTTCGTTCAGACCGTGGCTGCGAAGGGCAAGGAGGCATATGAGCTACCGATGTATGTGAATGCGTGGCTGGGCGGCGAAGATGTTGTTCCCGGCGATTACCCGAGCGGCGGACCGCAACCACGGGTGATGGATGTGTGGAAGGCAGCAGGATTTGCGATCGACATCTATGCGCCGGATTTATATTCGCCAGATTTGTATGGGTGGGCACATCGCTATCATCGCCCCGACAATCCGCTATTTCTGCCGGAGACGCGCGGCGGCGAGGCGGGCGCGGCAAACGTCTTCTACATCCTGGGCGAGCATGCGGCGATTGGCTTTTCACCCTTCGGCATCGACAACTGGGCAACGCCTGCGACGGGCGAGATGGCCGAGAAGGAGAAGGGCGGCGCGGATGCTCTGCGGGTGAGTTATAACGCGATTGCCTCCATCGAGCCGATGCTGCTCGAGGCACAGAGCAAAGGCACGGTGCATGGCTTCGTGCTCGATAAACAACGTTCGTCCGTGACCTTCGTGATGCAGGGCTACGATGTGGAAGTGAGCCTGGATGAGATCTTCGGAAACCACGCGGAGAATGGCTTCGGCATGATTCTCGAAACAGGGCCGGATGCGTTTCTCGGCATTGGCAAGGGTTTTCGTGTGAAGTTTACGCCGCGGGATTCGGGTGCAAAACACGTCGGAATCGGCACCATCCAAGAAGGCCGCTTCGAGAAGGGGAACTGGATTGCGGGGCGGGGGCTGAATGGCGACGAGAACGACCAGGGCGAGTACTGGCGCTTCGATCCGCACGAGTTGCGCTTGGAGAAGGTGACGCTCTACCACTTCGATTGAGTGCCGCAGCGTTCAGACTTCCAGGCGGATACTCAGCATGCCGTCGGCCCCAAGGGTTGCAGTGACCTGCTCGAGCGAGGCGACGAACCAGTCGGCTCCGATCAGTTCGGCTCGTGAGTGAGATGAGAGCACAGCCAGCACCTTACACCCTGCTGCCTTGCCGGAAGCGACGCCAGCGGGCGAGTCCTCAATCACGAGGCAATCGGCAGGCACCAGGCCTAGGAACTTAGCACCGGTGAGATAAGGCTCCGGGTGCGGCTTGCCGTTGGCGACCTTGTCTGCGGAGACGAGCGCTGCCGGCACGGGGAGGGCAGCGAAATTGAGCCGCCCTTCGAGCAAACGCACAGTAGCCGAAGTGACGATGGTCCAGCGATCCGCGGGCAGCGATGCGAGCAACTCTTGGACGCCCGGGAGGATGATGAGACCGCTGTGATCTTCTGCGTCGTAGTCTTCAAGGCGGCGCTGTTCGATGACAGGATCGAGGTCGGGACGTATCGCACGCAACGTGTCGATCGCACGACGGCCATGCGTGGATTGCAGAGAGAATGCACCTTCCATTTTGTGATGTTTGGCCCAACGCAGCCAGCAGCGCTCATCGGCAGCGGTTGAGCTGATAAGAACGCCATCCATATCGAAGAGAATGCCGCGAACGGATATTGTGTGAGAAGGCATCTTATTGATCATGGCATGCGAGAGGATGCAGCGCATTCGTCCGGCGATGCAGCAGATCCGTATCGGCGGTAATCTCTACATATGTTCCGTTGAGGAGGACCCCACCTATGGAACGCCGTGATTTTCTGAAGCAGAGCGCCTTCACCGCAGCCGCTGCCGCGAGTGCGCGCCTCGCATCGGCCACCCCGACACAACCCATCGCGCGACGGCAACTCGGAAAGACGAGCGAGCACCTCTCCATCATTGGGTTTGGCGGCATCGTGGTGATGGATGAAACTCCGGGGCAGTCGAAGAACATCGTGGCCGAGGCGGTGGACCGCGGCATTAATTACTTCGACATCGCACCCAGCTACGGAAATGCGCAGGAGCGGCTAGGACCGGCTCTGGCTCCCTATCGCAAAAACTGCTTTCTCGCGTGCAAGACTGAGGGTCGCATGAAGGGCGACTCGCGGAAGCAGCTTGAAGAGTCATTGCGGCTGCTGAAGACCGACCACGTCGATCTGTACCAGTTCCACGCGCTGACGAAGATGTCCGACCTGGACAAGGTGCTGGGGCCCGGTGGCGCCATGGAGACGATGGAGGCAGCAAAGAGGGAAGGCAAGATCCGGTACATCGGCTTTTCCGTGCATTCGGCAGAGACGGCAGTGGCGGCGATGGACCGCTACAACTTTGACACTGTGCTATTCCCGGTGAACTTCGTGCTGTTCTCGCAGGCGAAATTCGGACCGCAGATTCTAAAGAAGGCTCAGGAGAAAGGCATGGGTATTCTGGCCCTGAAGGCGATGGCGAAGACGACATGGCCTGCGAGCGAGAAGAAAAACCATCCCGAGCCGAAATGCTGGTATCAACCGGCAGCTTATCCAAATGAGGCCACGCTCGGGCTGCGCTGGACGTTGGGACACCCGATCACCGCGGCGCTGCCGCCAGGAGACGGGAAATATTTTCGGCTGGCGATGGACGTGGCGCAGAACTATAAGCCGCTTGAGCCGCATGAGGAAACGGCATTGCTTTCCGGCGCCGCAGGTGCGGAACCGATCTTTCGTCTGGGAAACGATGTATAGCGCGTGATGCCTGCCCTTGATGCAGGGGCAGGCATCATCGCTCAGCATGAGAAGCTTTGCGAAGGCTTCGCGCCCAGGCCTTGCTTCGAGTGGATATACAGCGCGGTATCCTTTTCCTGTGGTGCTCGCGGTACTTCGCGCGCAAGGTATCGTACGTCAGTTATTGAAATCACCGGTGACATACGATTCCCTTCCAACCAGAAGAGGAGTGAGCTGGCCATTTCGTGGACCTGTTTCGCAACTTCTGCCAATCCTTCCATCACCGTGCGTTCAAAGCTTTCTTGCGGACCCGCTGTGCGTTGTGATCGGGAGTCAGAGGCACGGAGCTCGAAGAGCTGGACTGCTTCCTTCTCATTCCGAAGTACCGTCAGCGCGTGACCCGCATTTCTCTCAAAGAGCGCGATGATGCACAGGCGCATCCAGGCATTCACGGTTTGTCCCAACTTCTCCAGTGGCAAACACCTCTCGATCCCCTTGGATTCGAAAAGGCGTATTGTGCCTTGCGCGATCTCTACAGCGGCGGAATATGTGACACGAAGGGCGGCAGCGACGCTTAAAGCCGCGAATGCGAAACGGAAATCGGAAACATTCGCAATGCCGCCGTTCACCGCTTCGCGGCACAACTCCCTGATACGACGATAATGCTGTTCCAGGTCCTCATTTGCCGTATCAACCTGGCGGGCGAAATCAAGATTGCGTAATTCGTATCCTTTGACTGAATAATCGAGGGCACGTTGTGACAACCTCGACATTGCGAGCAGTTGCACCCGCAGGGCGTGAATATACACTTGCGAATTCATTTGCGTTACATCCTTCACTCAGATATTGGAGTCCACGGTTCAGGGAAATATTCAATAAATAAAGATGATTTCTTCCCCGCAAAGCTGGAGACCTTGTACAAGCGTTTAAGTAAACGAGTTTCGGAAGAACGGGAAGTGATACGCCACAACTTTTGCAGTCTAACGACGCGCGGCAGTGGTTGGGTCGATGGTTCTGCTGATTTCCGTTACTGTCGAAGCAGGAAATCCGCTGATATGCGCGTGCTGATGAATCAGTGCCTCGTCTTCGGCCAGATAGACACAGAACATCTTGTCCGCCGCGAGGAATGACTCAATCCACTGGATATCCGGGCCGAGTTGACGCAACACCTGGTTGGATTTGGATGCGGCTTCGCGCAATTGTTCATACTCCAAGGTGCCAACCTTCGGGATTTCGCGCTCAATAAGATACTTCTTCATACATGTTCCTCCATCCCATTCGGGTACGTAGATTGTTAGGGTCTATCTCCAAAATGGGCGGAGTCGTAGCTCTTATCAATGCGGCAGGCAGACGGTCTCCCGCTTCTGTCCTGCCGTCCATGTATGAGCTATCTACCCATTTTAGGGACGTCAGCAATGGCAAATGTCACGATCTTGTTGCTGGGTCATTTTTTCTTCTCTGACACGGTTCCGATATCGATGATTCTGCGTATCTGAACGCGGAGGCCTGGAGATATTTCTCCGGGCCCCTTCACAAGAGCCGATTTATCGAATGGCGGCCACTGTCTGTTCAGCACTGAGCAGCCTGGCTAGTCGGATTTGAACCTGTTTCTCCAGCTTCGACGTAGGCAGCGCGGAGTTAATAACCGGGGCGTCGCAGAGAACTTCGCGCAGGAAGTACTGGTCGCCATACTTGGTGAATACCAGCCTGGCATCGCCTCCTGGTCCGTTATTGTCGACCTGAGTCGCGATCGTCTCCATAACAGGTCTATCCTGGGTCCCAATTTGAACGAAATTACTTCCGACAGAACTTATCCGGTAAGTGCCGGCCTGGAGCACGTGTTTTTGCACTACAAAGGCGAACGGGATCTTCGCCTCCAGGGTTGTGGCCTGTGCCGCTGCACCGCCAAGTGTGATGAAGGTTGCTGTAGAAACCAGCGCGATTGCTGTAAGTCGATTCATGATGCATATCTCCTGTTTAGGACATCCTCTAGCGTCTCCTTGCGATGGTTCGCAACCAAGTTGCTTTCGGTTCTTTTAGGTTAGGCAACGAATAGTCTTGCCTCAAGATGGCAGATATGCCATCCTTCATAGGCAATTCGGCCATTTGTTGGAGTTATCTATGACAAATGTCACAGTCTTGTTTCTCGATCAGACTTTCTCATCCACCGCGACCGGACCGATGGAGGTCTTCCGTCACACAGGCACGCTGTGGAACAACTTCACGGGACGCAAACCGATTTGTCACTTCCACGTGACCACGGCGTCGGTGGATGGGCGCGCAGTGCATTGCGACGGGCCTATCGATATACAACCTGCCGTGGCGCTGAAGGATATTCGCAAGACGGACCTTATTTTCATTCCTTCGACAGGACTCGGGATCGACGACGTAGTCGAGCGCAATGCGCCGGTAGTGCCATGGTTGCTACGGTGGCATAAGCGGGGTGCGGCCATCGCGAGCGTCTGTTCCGGTGTCGGATTGGTGGCGGCTACCGGCCTGCTCGACGGAAAGCGCGCCACCACGCACTGGAGCCTTGGCGAACGGTTCCGCGAGAAATACCCGAAGGTCCGCTGGATGCCGGAGTTGATGGTGACGGAGGACAACGGCTTTTACTGCGGCGGCGGCGTGAACGCTTCGCTCGATCTCGCCTTATACCTGGTGGCACAATTCTGCGGCCACGAGGTTGCGATGCAAAGCGCCAAAGCACTGCTGATAGAAATGCCACGTGCGTGGCAGGCGGGCTTCGCAATCGTTCCGTTGAAGACGGAGCATTCCGATGAGAGCATCTCCGCCGCACAGGAATGGCTGCATCAGAATTTTCAACAGAGTTTCCCGCTCGAGGCGCCGGCGGAGCGCGTAAACATGAGCTTGCGCAATTTCGTTCGCCGCTTCAAGCAAGCTACCGGCGACAGCCCATTGATCTATCTGCAGAAGCTCCGGGTTGCCGCAGCGAAACGCCTGCTGGAGAATGACCGTCGCAGTATGCAGGAGATCAGCGACGCTGTCGGGTATCAAGATCCAGTCTTCTTCCGCCAAATTTTTCAGCGGCACACCGGAGTTTCTCCCAGCGCGTATCGGCAGAAGTTCGGCGTGGAATCACAAGCGGGTTTGCGGAGTCCGGTTTGACACCGTTTTCCCGGCGGCCTAGCGTGATAAGTACGATGACTCGGGTTGGTTCACCCATGCGTGCCTGTTGCCGCTTCTGCGGGCGGGCGCGGGTGCGCTGTCAGACGGGCATCGGATAAGTTCTCCGATAATCGCGACGCAACTCCCAGACCCACCCCGCAGATGCTGCCGGTGGGTCTTGCCATTTCCGGGAGCAATATTCATTCCCGAAGCGACGAAAGGTTGAGACCATCATGAGCAGTGTTATCGAGACGACAACCGAGACGGCCCGGCTACCCCGCCTGGGTGAAACGGCTCCAGACTTTACCGCCAAGAGCACGCACGGCGACATACGGTTAAGCGACTACACATCGAAGGGTAGGTGGGTGCTACTCTTCTCCCACCCCTCGGATTTCACGCCCGTCTGCACTACCGAATTTGTCGAGTTCGGCCGCCGATGGCCGGAGTTCGATGCTCTCAACGTGCAATTGATTGGCGTGTCAGTCGACAGCATCTACTCGCACATTGCGTGGGTGCGGGACATCGAACAGCAGGCTGCAATCGACGTGAGGTTCCCTGTTGTGGCCGATCTGGATCAGCGAGTGGCCAGGCTCTACGGCATGGTTCACGAAGCGACAGCCGATACCGCGACAGTGCGGGCAGTGTTCGTGATTGATCCGAAGCAAAAGGTACGGACGGTGCTCTACTACCCGATGCAGCTTGGTCGCAGCATCGATGAGCTTCTGCGCGTCGTTCATGGCCTGCAGACGGTCGACACGAATGGCGTGAGCTGCCCGGCAGACTGGAAACCGGGTGAGCCGGTGATTGTGCCAGCGCCCGCGACGCAGGCCGACGCCGCAAAGCGCACGAACGGCGGCGCGACCGGATTGGACGTGAAGACCTGGTACTTGTCCAAGAAAGAGTTGGAAGTGAAGCCGCTGGCTGGCTCAAAGAATTAAGAGTGGCCGTGTACACGAGCGGCTGGTTACTCCCACTGCCCGTTCATAGCGAAGGGAGCACCGCTCTCGGGCAATGCATTTGGGAGAGAAACTGCGATGCGGCTTCTTTCTTTGGCTTCTATGGATTTCCCACCGCTAACGCGAGTGGCACGACCCGCGTCAGAGATTGAAGGGAGTGGTATGTTCGGTCGAAGCTCCAGCTCGTTGCGGCTCTTGGTTGCAGTTCTCTTCGGACTGAATGCGCTCTGCCTGACGAGGGCGGCTCACGGTCGCGAGGAAGTGCGGCAGGCGAGCCTGAGTTTCCGCGCACCAGCCGCCTCTGCAAGTCACTCTTCACAGAACCTTCAGGCGGGCTGGGTTCCAACGTTGGACCTCAACCCGGTCGTCGTCGGCGCACGCCCGTGTGTCTCTGACGCCGCCGCCGGTCATCTCCGCCATGCGCCTGGTTCCCAAATGGCGCGGTTGCTCCGACATGCGTCCGCTCCTGGGCCTTTATTCAGAGAGGCCCGGGTTGCCATCGCAAATATCTCTGAGACGCTGCCCGTACGAGAGAGCATGCTGCCGCTGGGCGATGCTCCGCGGGCGCCTGGGCCCAGTCGCGCACCTCCCGCCGCATAGCTCTCCCAGCAACCGATAAGGACGATGGCGCGGGATCTGTGCTTCGCAGCAGTGTCCTGTCAGCGGAGATCCGCATAGCCGGAGAGTCCGCGGGCTTGGAAGCGGCATGCACCGCCCCTCCTGAGCTGCAACTGCCACTCGCCCTTTATGCCTTCAAGGTGTGTTGCCGGAGCGCAGACGATGCGCATCCAGGAGGTTTCGTATGCGGCAATTGCTCGCAGGTTATAGCAGGTTCCGATCTAAGGTCTTCGCACAACACTCGCGGCAGTTTGCCCAGCTGGCGCGGTGTCATGAGCCGGAGGCGCTGTTTATCACATGCTCCGATTCCCGGGTGATGCCGGAAATGATCACACAATGTTCTCCCGGACAGTTGCTCTGCTGCCGCAATCCGGGAAACCTGGTACCGCCGCCGGAGGAGACGTCGAGCGGAGTTGCGGCCACGGTGGAGTACGCGGTACGCGTGCTGCGAGTACCGAATCTCATCGTGTGCGGCCATTCCGACTGCGGAGAGATGCGGGCGCTGCTCGACGAAGGCCAATTGCGGGACCTGCCGTTTCTCCGTTCCTGGCTGGGATATGCGGGACCGATGTCTCACGCATTCCGCGGGGTGATGCAGGACCCGCGAGTGTGGCCGGCGGAGGATCGCTTGCGCGTCCTGACGGAGCTTAACGTCATCGCTCAGCTCCAGAGTCTCCGTGCACACCCCTGGGTCGCAAGAGGGCTCAAGCGAGGAAATCTGCATGTTCACGGCTGGATATATGACATTGCAAGCGGAGAAGTCCGGTGCCTCGATCCGTCGACCGGCAGTTTTCGTCCACTGCTTCTGCAACCCACGGAGGTCGAGACTTCCGTCGAAGAGCCGATCGTCGCCTGAGTGCAAGCAGTCATCGCGGGTGAGTTGCGTAGGAGGGCAGCAGGGTAAGATAACGCTGCCCCTTCAATTTTTGCAGATGACACGATGATCGTCCGCTCCAAATCCAACTGGTGGTCTCTGCTGTTCGTGTGGCGCGGCTCCATGATGAAGCAGATGCTGCCGCAAATGCTGATTGTGGCCGCGCTGAGCGTGTTCGCGGTCTGGTCCGAGGGCACGGTTTTCAAGCACAAGGTGCCGCTGAATGCGACGCCGTTCACGCTGGTTGGCGTGGCGCTGGCGCTGTTCCTGGGATTCCGCAACAGCTCCTCGTACGACCGCTGGTGGGAGGGGCGTAAGCTGTGGGGCGCGCTGGTAAACACCACGCGGGCCTTAGCGGTGCAGGTGCTTACCATGACGGACGATGCGCCCGGCAGATGCACAAAGGACAAGCGGGTATTCCTCAACATGGTGGTGGCTTTCACCTACGCGATGCGCGACCAGTTGCGCGGCGACGTTTTTGCGCGCGGTGCCGAGCTATTGCCGCCGGCTCTGGCGGCGGAGGTAGACGGCGCGCGCTACAAGCCATTCATCATCCTGCGCGCTATGGGCGAGTGGGTCACACACCGGCAGAGAGAGGGAGGGTTCGGCGAGATCTCGAAGACAATGATCGATCGCAATCTCATCGATCTCTCGTCGATACTGGGAGGCTGCGAGCGCATCGCATCAACGCCGGTTCCCTTCGGCTACGCCGTGATGATCCACCGCGTCGTGTACTTCTATTGCGCGCTGCTGCCCTTTGGTCTGGTGGATGGGATTGCGTGGATGACGCCAGCGGTGACGCTGGTGATGGCTTACTCATTCATTGCGCTGGATTCTCTAGCGGCAGAGCTGGAGATGCCCTTCGGCCGGAACGAGAACGGCCTGGCGCTGGATGCGATCGCGCTGAATATCGAGTTGAGTATCCGCGAGATGAGTGGCGAGCCACTCGAGAAGAAGCCGTTGCAGCCGGTGGAATATGTACTTCACTAGCGAGTCGGCTGAGAGCGCGGCGGAAAGCGGCTGACCATAAAACAAAAGGGACGGCCGAGGCCGTCCCTTTTGCAAGCTACTGTGTGGTTTAGAGAGGCTGAACGTTCTCTGCCTGCCAACCCTTGGGGCCCTTCACCACGTTGAACTGAACTGCCTGACCCTCTTGGAGGGTGCGGAAGCCCTGTGCTTGAATGGCGGTGTGATGGACGAAGACATCTTCACCGCTCTGGCGGCTGATGAATCCAAAACCTTTGGCGTCGTTAAACCACTTCACTGTTCCCTGTTCCATATTGCATAAGTCCTTTACTGCTGAGTTGTGACGCTGAATTCAAGATCGGTCTCGGCAAGTAGAGAACTGCAGATACAGAACTAGCAAAACCTGTCCAATTCGAACGCTCCCTCAGTATACAACGGTCGGACCGGAGTTGTTGGTTACTTTCGTAATGGTAGTGAGGTACCGTTTTCTGTAGCCGCCTCTTTTGAATCAGTCCTCCGGAGCTATGGCGTAGTAGCCCTTACGGGCCTGGACTTTCAATGCCTCCTCGCGCTGGCGGCAGTCGATATCGACTTTGCGGTAAGTCCCGTCTGTCTTGGAGTTTGTGGGGGTATAGCTGGCCACGTACTGGGTGCGCAGCTCGTCTTCGATCTGCTGGAAGGCAGCCTCAAGCTTCTTGCCGCTGTTGCCGACATTGATGAGCCGGCCGCCGGTAGCATCGGCGAGCTTCTTCATCACGTAATCGCCCGAATACCCGATGGAGTACATGCCGCCGTAGAATCCGCGGTCCGCTATGAGCAGCACGTAGACCATGGAGTTGGCCTTCTGTGCAGCTTCGATGGCATCCTCCAGTTTGGCGCGTGAGCCCTGGTCCTGCCCATCTGTGAGGACGATCATCGCCTTGCGTCCGGTCTCGCCGGACAGCTTGTCGTGCGATGCTTCCACCACAGCGTCATAAAGCAATGTGCCGCGCGGCGTGCCGGTCGGCAGCGGACCGGTCGTCACGCCGGCGGTGCCGACGTTGATTTGCGCCTTTTGCAGGTCGCGGGCTAGTACGCTGGCGTTTGAAGTGAAATCCGAGAGCAGGTCGATGTCCACGTCAAAGGAGACGAGAAAGGCCTGGTCCTTCTGACTCAGGATGCGCTTGAGGAAGTCCGCGCCGGTCTCCTGCTCGAGCGGCAGCACGTTTTGCTGCGAACCCGACGTATCGAGCAGGATGCCAAGTGTGAGCGGCTGATCGACTTCGGCGACGAAGTTCTTGAGCTTCTGCGGCTGCTTGTCCTCAAAGACCTGGCAGTCGTCGCGAGTCAGGTGCGGGATCAGCAGGTTCTTCTTGTCCCGGACATCGAAGTAGAGCGAGACGAGATTGACATTCTGGCGGAAGGTGGCGACAGACTCTGAGGTGTCGTCGTTGCCATTGGGATCGCCGGGCAGCCCTTGTGGGGCGGCACCGGGCGAAGGAGCTTCCTGGGCGTGAAGGCGTGCCGCTGCCAGGGCAAATGCGATACAGAGGAGCAGGAGCGAGGAAATACGGCGCATAATCGTCTCCTATTAGACGATAGCGCGAACTGGAGGGCGAGCGATATCGACTCAAGTCGGGAACATGAGCCTGACACACCGCCCATTTCGCGGGCCGTCCGTCTGGTAGGCTGACAATGGAGTTTTAGGCCGGGCATCGCGTCCTTGCATCTATCCCACACGCAGACGTGCTTGGGTGTGGCGCAGGCGAGAAGACGGATAAAGCGTATTCCTGGGGTGTAGAGCGACCGGCAGAAGCTCATGTGACCTTCTCTGCGGAGGAGAGACGACCTCCGCCGCTCACTGGATCAGGAATCATGCTTAGCCCCGGAAATGGTGTGGAGGAGCTTTGGTCGGAAAGCAGTTGGCATGGAGTCTCGTAGCAGCAGTTTCCCTGGCGGGGTTGGCGGTGGGCGCGGCACAGCAGACCGGCAGCGGTTCTTTGCCGGATAGCCCGACCGCGCAGCAAAGCCCGTCTGGTTCGCAGACGAATAGTCCCCAGACAAGTGGATCTGGGGAGAGCGGCTCGCTGCAGAGTGTACCCGATGCCCCCAGCGCGACACCCAACCAGGGTGCTGACAACCTGCGAAACCTGACCCGGCAGGTAGCGCCAGGAAAAGCGCCGGTTCAGGAACCGGACCAGGTGCAGGCCCCGCCGGCTCCGCAGACCAACGCACCGAATCCAGATGGACCGCCGCAACAGGAAGCTCCTTACATTCCCAAAAACGCGGAGGAGGCGAAACAGTTCGTCATCCGACAGAACGTCACCTACATTCCGGTACCGGTGACGGTTCTGGACAAGAACCATCACCAGGTGGCGGGCCTCACCTATCGTGACTTCCGCATTTATGAAAACGGGCAACGGCAGCACATCGCCTTCTTCAGCGTCGACCCAGTGCCGCTGTCAGTCGCCTTCGTGATCGACCAGAGCATGCCGAAGGACACGATGAAGAAGGTGAACGACAGCCTCTCCGCGATTCAGGGAGCGTTTACCCCGCAGGACGAAGCGGCGGTGTTCACCTACGGCAACGGAGTGACAAGGCAGACGACGTTTACTGCGACGCAGGGCGATCGATTGCCTGCGGTATTCGAGCGCTCGAAGAAAGAAGGAACCGAGATGGGTGGGCCACAGACTGGTGGTCCTCTCGGCATGCAGGGACCCTCGATCAACGGAAAAGCCGTGGACCCGAATGTGAATGGCAATGCACGACCGGGATTCGACCTGAATATTCCGCGTGAGGCCCATACTCTTTCAGACGCAATCCTAGAAGCTGCCAAGGAGCTGCAGAGTCGTCCGCCAGAGCGTCGCCGCGTGATCTACGTGATCAGCGACGGCAAGGATGTGCGCTCGAAGGCCACAGTGCGCGAGGTAGTCCGCTTCCTGCAGGGCAACCAGGAGACGGTATATGGAACCATGGTAGGCGATGCCGCGACGTGGGGCATCGGCTATCTGGACCGGGTCCATCTACCACTGATTCCTGCCGAGAATGTGCTGCCGCGGTATGCAACCGCCACAGGCGGCGTTCTGGAGGCGCAGTTTTCTCCGGACGGCATGCAGCGAAGCTTTGCCACGATTGCCAAGGAAATCCGTACCCAGTACACACTTGGTTTCTACAGTCACGTACCGACGATCGATGGGCGATATCGCACGCTGGACGTGCATGTCGAGCGGCCAAACCTGGACGTGATTGCGCGACACGGCTACTATCCGACGGCCACCATGCAGCGATGACGGCTGCGAACGGCGTGACCGCGGGTTCTGGCGCCGCGGTGGGGCTGAGTCTGGCATCGGCGGCCATCTGGGGCACCAGCGATTTCGTCGGCGGCATCGCCGCGCGGCGGCTGCCTTCACCGGCGGTAGTTACGTTGTCGCATTCCCTGAGCCTGGCGGTGCTGGTGACGCTGGCCCTGGTTCACGCGTCGACGTGGCCGGATACGCGATCCGCTGTTTATGGGGCACTGGCAGGACTGGCTTGCGGCACCGGGGTGATGGTGTTGTACAAGGCGCTTGCTATGGGTGGCATGGGCTTGACTGCGGCGGTGAGCGGCGTGCTGGCCGCGGTGATGCCGGTGCTGTGGGCATTTTCTACTGAGGGACTGCCGCGGCTGCCTCAGATCGCAGGTATTGTGCTGGCGGCGGTGGCGATCTGGATGATTGCACGTGCACCTGGATCGCCATCGTCGAAGCAGGCGATCCTATTGGGTGCTGCTGCCGGCGGCAGCTTTGGATGTCTCTATATCTTTCTGAAGCTGGCGGGACGTGGCGGTGTGTTGTGGCCGCTGGCGTGTTCGCGCATGGCGAGCACGGCACTCGCGGCGAGCGTGACGTGGATTGGCACGAGACGCAGGAGCGGGCCCGGGAGCGAATCAGCACCCTTCCGCTGGTGGCCAGGCTGGACGGTGGCAGGACTGATCGGTATGGCGGGTGTCTTCGATGCGAGCGGAAACACCTTTTACACAGTGGCAACGCGGCTGGGCCGGCTGGACATTGCAGCGGTGCTGAGCTCGCTGTACCCGGCGGCGACCATTGTGCTGGCGGCGCTGCTGCTGAAGGAGCGCACGACCGTGAGCCAGGCGGCGGGCATGGCGCTGGCGTTGATTGCCGTGATTCTCATTTCCGTATAGAGAAACGTATTCGCACCAATCAGGATGAGCGAGACTGGCAAAAATCAGGACGTGCAGCCCGGACGGATGGAAGTGATCACCGGGCCGATGTTTTCCGGCAAAAGCGAAGAGTTGATTCGCCGGCTGAAGCGCGCGCAGATCGCGCGGTTACGCATCGCAAGCTTTAAACCCGAAATCGACCTGCGCTACCAGTCGGACGCGATCTCTTCGCACAGCGCGCAGACGATCCAGGCAGTCGCAGTTCGCGATCTGGACCGGTTGCGCGCGTTGCTCTTCCCCGCACTGGATACGGTCGACGTAGTAGGCATTGACGAGGCACAGTTCTTTGATGAGTTGCTGGTCGGGCTGGCGATGGAACTGGTAGAGGCAGGCAAACGCGTAGTGCTGGCCGGCCTCGACACTACTTTTGCGGGAGAGCCGTTCGCCCCGATGCCGGCGCTGATGGCGATTGCCGATGAAGTCGTGAAGTTGTCGGCGGTGTGCATGGTCTGCGGAGCGCCGGCGATCCATACGCAGCGACTTGGAGCCAGCCAGCAGCTTGTGATGGTGGGCGCCGCAGGTATGTATGAGGCGCGCTGCCGCGCTTGCTTCCGGCCCGAGGGCGATGTGCCTGCGGCCGAGCAGCTCAAGCTGCCGAGTTAGCGAGGGTCGTGAGCAAGGGCACCGCGCAGAGTCGTCAGTGCCTGCCCTCTCAACTTGACGCGATTTCCTGCAACGCGGAGACGAAGCCAGCCGCCACGAGGAGAAGCCTGATAGGCGACGATCTCCTGTTTCGCGATGCGCTGCATCCAGTACGGAGCGAGCGCGCAGTGCGCGGAACCGGTGACCGGGTCTTCATCGATCCCAAAACTTGGAAAGAAGCATCGGGAGACGATGTCGGCTTCGCCATTCGTTCCTGCCGCCGTGACAATGATGCCACGCACGTCTTCTGCTTCGGACAAAAGCGCGATCTGTTTCAGGTCGGGCTTCAGCGAGCGGACGGTCGATTCGTCTTTCAGCTCGACCAGATGATCCATGCGGTTGCGGCCAACGAACACCGGATCGGCTCCCAGCATGGCAGCTAGACCCTTCGGCGCCACAGCCGGAGAGACGGGTTCGGAAGGAAAATCGAGCTCGATCCATGGTGTGCCGTCGACGACAAACCGTTCCGCTGTCAAGAGACCGCTCCGGGTGTGGAAGCGCGCCTGTACCGTGGCGCCGAGGATCTCGCTCTCCCACAGGTAATGGGCGCTTCCAAGCGTGGCGTGACCGCAGAGATCGACCTCGCCGCCCGGTGTGAACCACCGCAGATCGTAACCGTCTTCATTGCTTGCTCCCCGCTTGATTAAGAATGCAGTCTCGGCGTGATTCATCTCAATGGCGACGGACTGCATCCATGCATCGGACGCCGGCGCAGGCAGAACGCAGATGCCAGCAGGGTTGCCGCGATACGGCTCCGCTGTAAAGGCATCGACAACGGCGATTGGTTGAGGCATATCTCGATGGTAGCTGAGGCGGCAACCTAGAGGGCGCTGCTGAGAATTGCTGGTTTCGTCTCCGCCAAATGCAGGATGAACTCGCCGAAAAGCGTGTTGGCCCACGCGAACCATGCGCGCGTAAAATCCGCTGCGTTGTCCTTCTGGAACGACTCGTGCAGGAAATGGGTGCCGGCAGTTGTGTCGCGTAACGTGCGAAGGCACGTGTGAATTTCCTGATCGTCCGTGCTGGTGAACCCGCGAAAGAGAATGGACATCGGCCAGATGTAGTTCAAGCCCTGGTGCGGACCACCGATTCCCTCGCCTGCCTTGCCGCGGAAGAAGTACGGGTTATCCAGGCTGAGCACCCAAGCGCGCGTGCGCTGATACACCGGGTCGTTGACTGCACAGCAGCCGAGGTATGGAAGTGAGAGCAGGCCGGGGGCGTTGGCGTCGTCCATCAGGAGGGTGTTGCCATAGCCATCGACTTCGTATGCCCACAAGACGTCGCCATTGCTATTGCGTGCGTGACCATGCTGCGCGAGGGCTGTCTCCACTTCCTCCGCGAGGGCGATGGATTCGTTCGCCAACTCGACGTCGTGGAGAACGGAGTTGGCGATCTCCGCAAGCTGTCGCAGACTGACGACAGCGAAGTGGTTGGCGGGGATGAAGAGCGGGTAGATGCAGGAGTCGTCCGACGGACGGAACATAGAGTAGATGAGTCCCACCGGCCGTGCAGGGTTGCCATAACCAGCAAGCGGCACGGTGTCAGTGGGGACAGGGGAGCTGCGCTGGAAGTGGTAAGGGCCACGGCCGTCCTTGCGCTGCTGCTGGCGGAAGGTCTGGACAATGCGATGGGCAGAGGCTCGCCATTGCTGGTCAAAAGGAGTGGCGCTGCCGGTAGCCTTCCAGTAGCCGTGTGCGAGGCGAATGGTATAGCAAAGCGAATCAACCTCCCACTTGCGCTCGCCGACGCCGGGAAGCATCTCGGTCTCATCGTGAACGGACCAGGAGAGCGGCTTGTCGGACGCGGAGCGCATGAAGGCGTTGGCGTAGGGATCGATGAGAATGCACCGGCTCTGGCGACGGATGACGCCTTCGATGAGCGAGGCGAGTTGCTTGTCCTCAGGCGCGAAAGGCAGGTAGGGCCACACCTGCGCCGAGGAGTCCCGCAGCCACATGGCATCGATGTCTCCGGTGATGACGAAGGTATCGGGATAGCCTTCAAAGGTGCCGGGGAAGACAGTGGTGTCGAGCGTGTTGGGAAGGCAGTTGCCGAACATGAGCCGCAACTCGGGGTCGGCAATGTGGGCGCCCACACGAGTGATGGCCGCCTCGACGGCTGGGCTCGAAAAGCGGCGGTCTGCGAGCGCAGGGCGCTGATGCAGATCCGTCGGCTTGATCTGAGCAAGGAGATGTCGCGGTGCTGCGGCGGCTGCAGCAATAGAGGCCGCGCCGCCCAAGAAAGCGCGGCGCGTGGTGCCGGAGTTCGCAGTCATGCGGTGAGCGACGGCGGCGCGACCTTCGGGTCTGCCCCGAGCTGATGGTTGGGCTGGTCACCCATGGTGAATGTAAGGGTCGCGCCGTCGACGAGTTCGCTGTGACGTACCCAGAGGCGGTCGAGTGACTTGCCGTTGAGTGCGACCGATTGCACGTATTTCTGTGAGGGGCTGCTGCGCTTCGCTTCAACGGATAAAGACTTGCCACCGCTCAAGCTGACCTTCGCGCCCTCAAAGAGCGGGGTGCCGAGAACATAAGTGCCGCTGACTGGATCGACGGCGTACAGGCCGAGCGCGCTCATCACGTACCAGGCGGACATCTGGCCGCAGTCCTCGTTGCCGGCAAGGCCGTCGGGATCATTGTGATAGAGGGTATCGAGGATAAAACGTATCCTCTCCTGCGCCTTATACGGAACGCCTGCATATACATACATATACGCGATGTGGTGATAGGGCTCATTGCCGTGGGCGTATTGGCCTATAAGGCCGGCGATATCAGGCGGCGCGTCAGCCGGAAGTTCTGAGCTCTGGTTGAAGAGAGAGTCGAGCTTGGTGAGGAACACTTCGCGTCCCCCGAACTGGTCGATCAGCCCTTTGATATCGTGCTGGACGCCGAAGGTGGTCTGCCATGCGTTTGACTCGGTGTAGTCACGCCATTTTTTCGAGTGGCCCATCTCTTTGGGATCAAAGGGGGTAGCCCACTCCCCATTCGCAATCTTGGCGCGGACGAAGAGTGTCTTCTTGTCGAAGAGGTGCTGATAGTTCTGCGAGCGCTTGAGTTGGATGGCGACATCGTCGTTCCGGCCAAGTTTCTTTGCCACGTGCGCGCAAGACCAGTCGCCGTAGTCATATTCGAGCGTCTTCGATACCGACTCCTCTTCGAGATCAGCGGGAATGTAACCGTCCTTGCGATAGAGCCCGAGGCCTCGGTAGTCGTCTTCCATGTTGCGTTTGCGCATCACCTTGTAGGCACGCTCCCAGTCGATTCCGGAAAAGTTTTTTACGCAAGCCTCGGCCATGACGCTCGCCGAGTGATAGCCGGTCATGGTGCCGGTTTCTTCACCCTGCAGAGGCCACACCGGCATCCCCGCGGGACTCTGCTCTGCCATGGCGACGAGGCAATTGACCATCGATGGAACGCGTGCGGGCTGAAAGAGTGTGAATGCCGGATGCAGAGAGCGGAAGGTGTCCCAAAGCGAGAAGCTGGAGTAATTGTGTTCCCCGGCAGCGAGCGTATGAACCTGCCCATCCATGCCGCGGTATTCGCCGGTGACATCGTCCATGAGTGTAGGCGCGCACATCATGTGGTAGAGCGAACTGTAAAAGATGGCTTGCTGGTCGGACGTCGCACCGTCGATCCGGATGCGACTCAGCTCGCGCTGCCATGACGCTTTCGCCTTCGCGCGCGCGGCGGCGAAGTCCCAGTCTGATTGCTCGGCGCGAAGATTTTTGAGGGCATTTGCCGTGCTCACAGCTGAGATACCGCAGCGCACGTGGACCGGCTTTCCAGCTGGGGGATCAAGGTGCAGAACCGCCTGCAGCGCGTTGCCCTTGGTCGTCTTGCTATCGATCGGCTGACGATCGGAATAGAGCTGCGCCTTCGTAAAAGGCGCGGAGAACTCCATGGCGAAATAAATCTGGCGTCCTGGCGCCCAGGAGTTGACGGTGCGGCCGCCGGTGACGATCCGATTGTCGGGGTCGATAGTGAGCTCAGCTTCGCGGACGGGGTGTTTTGGGCTCTGGTAGGCGTGAATCAGATCGACAACGAAGTGTGCATTTTGCGCTTGCGCAGGGAATGTGTATTGGTGGAAGCCGGTACGCTCAGTAGCGGTAAGTTCGGCGTGGATGCCGGTGTCCTTCAGCAAAACCGAGTAGTAGCCGGGCTCCGCAGTTTCGTCGTCATGAGAAAAGCGCGAGCGATAGCCCCTCTCAGGATTTTCGCGAGTTCCGGGCTCAAGTTTGACGTCACCGGTCCGCGGCATGACGAGAATGTCGAGCAGGTCGCCGCAGCCAGTGCCGCTGAGATGAGTATGGCTGAAGCCCATGATAGAGCTGTCGCTACGATGGTAGCCGGCGCACCAGTCCCATCCATCGTCGTACGTGTCCGGGCTGAGCTGCACCGCCCCAAAGGGCACAGTGGCGCCGGGGAAGCAGTGCCCGTGACCGCCCGTGCCGATGATGATGTTGACATGGCGCGTCACGTCTTCGCCGTCAGCCACTCCAGCGGCCTGCAGCATGCGTTGCGCGAAGCCGCGTGGAAGCGCGACGTTCGAACAGGCAGCGAGTGAGAGCGTTCCCAGAAATGTACGGCGTGTAACCATCGATGCGGACCTCTTTTCAGGATGCTTCAGTAGGTTGTGCGATGCTGCGGCCGAGCGCTTCCTCGTCCTGCGTAAACGGGAGGAGGCAAGCCCCGAGGATGCCGGCGTCCGATCCCAGTTCAGCGCGGCGGACAAAGCTCTTGCCGGGAGTATCGAGAGGATCGCCCGGCGCGGCCGCGGTGAGCCGATATACATAGCTGCGCAGGCGCATCTCCGCAAACATGGCGGGAGCGAACAAATCCCACGCATTCGACAGACCACCGGCAACGACGTACAGCGGGAGATTGAGCATGTTGGCGACTCCGCCGAATGCGATACCGAGAGCACGGCCGACCCGCTGAAAGATGGCGATGGCAGTAGCATTCCCCGCGATTGCCGCATTGGCCACTGCATGCGATGTCCAGTCGGCTGGATTTCGAGGCAGAGCGGCAGCCAATATGGGATCGTTCGCTTCTTTAGCCATGCGAACGACTCCGGTGGCGGAGGCATACAACTCCACACAGCCACGGCTGCCACAGGGACAAGCCATGCCGTCAGGTTCGACCATCAGGTGACCGGCTTCTCCGGCCATGCCATTATTGCCATGCCAGATGCGGTCATTGAGGATGATTCCGTTGCCCACGCCGGTGCCCAGGGTGAGCATGCAAAGCGAGTGAATGCCGGCAGCAGGTGCCGAGCCGAGTTCGAACTCGGCAAGCGCGGCGGCGTTGGCGTCGCTGTCGAGGAAGATAGGCTCGCTGATTGCCTCTTCAATCGCTGCACGGAGATGAAAGCCGTCCCAGCCGGGAAGATTTGGCGGATTTCGAATGATCCCTGCGGGCAATTCAAGCGGACCAGGGGTGCCGACGCCTATACCGGCGGACTCGCCGTGCGCTTCAAAGCGGGCGCGCAGCGCAATGACGGCTTCCTTCAGATCGTGGATGACGCGCTCGCGACCCTGAGAAAGCCGAGTGGGCAGCGAGATGAGTTCGGTCACCTGTCTGCCGGCACGGTACACGGCAACCCGCAGGTTGGTGCCCCCGAGGTCTACCCCGATCGAAAATTGACCTTCAACCGATTTGCTGGACATTTCTCTGATCATTTTGCCTCAAATCAGCAAAAATTGGCCCCGCATCTGCAGTTTCGTGATGTAGGCTTGGCCCATCGCTTCTGACGCTACGCGCCGCAGCCTTCCTGTGTTCCGGCAAAAATGTGTGCGGCGCAGAGCCAGAAGCCTCCACTCTACACCGGTCGTGGTCATGCAGATTTATTTGGTTGCCTCGATAGTGATCTTCGCGTACGTCACACTTCATCCGGGAATCGGTTTCTATTATGACCGGTCAACGTGGAGAGACATGCGCGAATTTTTCGCGTGCGGACATGGCGGGCAAGATTCGTTCGGTGACGTTCCCATACCAGTCGCACGCGCGGGGCAAAACCGAGTTCCACCTTCCAATGTGAACGGAAGACAGGTATGTCGGTAAAGACAGACGATCGCGAAGAAAAAATCATGCGGCTCCTTTTGCAGAAGGGGTCGGCGACCATCGAAGAGTTATTGGCTACCGCGGAGACTTCCGCGCCGAGCATCCGGCGCGATCTGAACCGCCTGGAGCGACGCGGGCTGGTGCGGCGCACCCATGGAGGCGCGACGTTGGTGGAGCCTCTGCTCTATGAGCCGTTCCGCTATGACACCTCATTCCAGGCGCGTGAGCAGCGCGCGGCGGAAGAGAAGCGGCGCATTGCGCTTGCGGCAGCAGACCTGATTCGGGAGAACGAAACGATTGGGCTGACGGCAGGCACCACGACTACCCAGATAGGACGCGCGATTCGGCATCGCACGAACATCAAGGTGGTGACCAACGCGATCAACATCGGGATGGAGCTTTGCAACCATGCGGGCATCCGCACCTCAATCACCGGTGGAGTGCTGCCGTGGGCGTGGTCATTCTCACTCAGCGGTCCGGCGGCGGTGCACTTCATCAACCAGGTATATCTGGATAAGGTGTTTCTCAACGTTGTGGGGCTGGATGTGGAGCGTGGCGCAACGACACTCGAGGCGGACGAGGCGGTGATCTTCCGCGCCATGCAGAGGCAGGCACGTGAAGTCATCGCTGTTGCTGACCACACCAAGTTAGGCCAGGTAAGTCCTGCGTTGATTTGTCCGATACAGGAAATCCAAACTCTGGTGACCGACACAGGAGCGAGTGATGCGATGATTGCGCCCTTTGAAGAGCGCGGCATAAAGGTGCTGCGCGTGTGAAAAAGAGATGCCAACAGGAGGCAAGTGGGAATGCAGAATTTAGCCGGGTGGAATGTCGCGAAAACGCTATTTGGTACTGCAGCGGCTGCTGTATTGTGGGCAACACTGTTGAACGGAAGCAGCATGCAGGCCCAGCAGACGGGAAGCGTGAACGCGGCTGAGCTGGGACTGATGCCTCTGCCTTCGCACTTCGAGGCAGGAACCGGCAGCTTCTCGCTACAGCCCGGCATGCACGTGGCGTACGCCCACTTCCACAATGCACGCCTCGAAGCAGGCACAGTGCGCATGATGACGCGGCTGCAATTTGAAAGCGGCGTGCCACTGCCACACATTCCGAGCCAGGTCGCCGGCGATCTGTCGAGTGCCGCCATAGTGCTGAACGTCGCGGGACCGGGCGGAGCCGTACAGTCTATCGATGAAGACGAGTCTTATTCGCTGATCGTGACGCCGAAACTGATCACGTTGAACGCCCCGACAGTCGTCGGTGCTTTCCATGGCATGGAGACGCTGCTGCAGCTGGTGCAATTAAAAGACAATGCGGCAATCATTCCCGCAGTCAGCATCGAGGACACCCCGCGCTTCCGTTGGCGCGGGCTGATGATCGACGTAAGCCGCCACTTTGAGCCCGTAAACCAGATCGAGCGCACACTGGACGGCATGGCGATGGTAAAGCTGAATGTCTTTCACTGGCACCTCAGCGATGACCAGGGCTTCCGCGCCGAGAGCAAGATCTATCCCAAACTTACCGGCGTCGGATCGAACGGCCAGTTCTACACCCAGGATGAGATGCGCGGGGTTGTAGCCTATGCGCGTGCGCGGGGCATCCGCGTGGTGCCGGAGTTCGATATTCCCGGCCATAGCGTGAGTTGGATGGTTGGATATCCGCAACTGGGGAGTTCAAAGGGCCCGTTTCAGCTGCCGGATGTCGCCGGCGTTCACGATGAAGCGATGGACCCGACACGCGAGAGCACATACGTTTTCCTGAACCGCTTTGTCGGCGAAATGTCGAAGATCTTCCCCGACGGCTACTTCCACATCGGCGGCGATGAGGTGGAGGGCAAAATCTGGACTTCAAACCCGCGCATCGCGCGCTTCATGAAGCACAAAGGATTTGAAACGGCACCGCAATTGCAGACTTACTTCAGCCAGCGTGTGGTTGGCATCGTTGAAAAGCATAGGAAAAAGCCGATTGGCTGGGACGAAGTCCTGGTGCCAGGCCTGCCCAAAAACGTCATGGTGCAGTCATGGCGCGGCGTGGATTCATTGGCCGCCGGCGCACGCCAGGGCTATACGGGCATTCTCTCTGCCCCCTACTATCTCGACGGAATGAAGACCAACGAGACTCATTACCTGGCCGATCCAATCCCCGCCGATACAACCCTGACGCCCGAGCAGCAGAAACTCATCCTGGGCGGAGAGGTTTGCATGTGGGCGGAGCAGTTGAACGAACGCACCATCGACTCGCGCATCTGGCCGCGCACTGCGGTTATGGCGGAACGCTTCTGGTCGCCGCAGAGCGATCGCGATGTGGTCTCGATGTACCGGCGACTGCCAAAGGTTTCGATCGAGCTGGAGCAGGCGGGGCTGAAGCACATCACGGGACCCGCGATGATGCGACGTAGTATCAGCGGGCAGGTGAATCCGACCGCCTTGACCGCGCTCGCGGGCGTGCTGGAGCCGGTAAGCTTTGGCGAGCGTTCGGAGACGCAGCACACGGACGGTCACACACCTTTAGACCGGCTGGTGGATACCGTGGTACCGGATCCGCCGTCGCGATTTGAGATTGCGCAGGACGTAGATGCGGTGTTGAACAAGACTTCAGACAGCACAGAAGCGGAGGCGCGGCTGACGCGGCGATTCATGGAATGGCAGGAGATAGCACCGATGCTTGCGGCCCAGATGCAGGCGAATCCGCGGATGAGTGATGCGGCGATTCGCGCGCAACAGTTAGGCGAGCTGGGAAGCCTTGGTCTGAACGCGCTAAGCACGCTCAATCCGAATAATCCAGCGCTTCATGGAACGGCTCTCGGGCAGGCTCGGAGCGCAGCCATTGATGATGCGACGAAACCTGCGGCACTCGTGCGGTTCACCTTCCTCGATTCGTTACGGAAACTCGTAAATGGAGGCTCGGCTGCCGGTGCTGCTCACTAAGTCCGTGACTCAGCTACTCCGCCAACACAGCCTTAGTCAGGTTGCGCGGACTATCGACATCAATTCCACGCTGTATGGCGCAGAAGTACGCGAAGAATTGCAGCGGGATCACTTCGGTGATCGGCAGCAGGTGTTCGCGCGTGGGCGCGATTGGAACGAAATGCGTTGCGACGCCGGCGACCTCGTTGTCGCCGGCATTGCCTAATGCGACCACGGTGGCTCCCTGCTTCTTCAGGTCGTGCAGCAGTTGCACGCTCTTCTCATAGCGCACGACAGAGCCGGACTCGCTGCGATCAACAGTTGCAATCGCGACGATGGCTGCGGTCGATCCGACAAGCGCGTTGGGACCGTGCTTGAGTTCGCCCGAGGGGTAGCCCTCTGCCTGCAGGTAAGCCGACTCTTTGAGCTTGAGTGCGCCTTCACGCGCGATGGCGTAGTGAATGCCCCGGCCGAGATAGAGGTAGGTCTCCACGTTGTGGAGCGCCCCTGCGATCTGCTCCATTAGTCGCTCCCACGCGTCGAGCTGCCGAGCTATCATTCCCGGCAAGTCGGCGAGTTCCTTGAAATGCGCTCGCAGAGTTTCATCAGAGAGCGTCTGCAGAGCGACCCCAGATGCGAGCGCTATGAGGTTGAGCACCAGCAGCTGGGCGGTGAAGCTCTTGGTCGCCGGCACGGCGAGCTCGCGGCCAGCCCAGGTTGGCAGACTGATCTCCGCTTCGCGGGCCATGGTGGAGTTCTCGACATTCGTAACTGCTATAGTGCCATGCCGACGGCGCTTTGCCTCACGCAATGCGGCCAGCGTGTCAGCCGTTTCACCGGACTGCGAGACCACGATGATTCCAGGATTGGTGAGCGTATTGATCTCGCGATAGACGTACTCGCTCGCATACTCGACGTCAACAGGCATGCCGCTGACATCCTCAATCATGATCTCGCCGGCGAGGGATGCGTGGCGGCTGGAGCCGGAGGCGGAAAAGACAATCTGGTGGTGGTCGCGAAACCACTCGTAGACGGGACTGAAAGACTGTGGATCCAGCGCGCCGCCCCGAACATAGTGATCAAGCGCGGCATTCAGGGAGGCGGGCTGCTCATGGATCTCGCGCAGCATATGGTGCGCATATTGCCGTTGCGGAGTGCTGGTGGACATTGTGCTTCTCACTTCCTCAAAAATATTCAGTAAGGTATGCCGCCGTTGTACACCTGAAATTCGCGAATCTGCGCCGGCCCGTTCGTGTCCAGCAGAGTCAGGCGAAGACCGGTTGCGGTGACGGTGGGAAAGATATCGATCTTCTTGTGGCCGACAGCCTGCGCATGCGCGACCTCGTGCCATTCGCCACGCTCTTTCACCTCGATGCGATACGCGGTGATGTGCTGGCCATCATTTAGCCGCTCCATCGTGACTGCGCGATCGAACGTGGTGGGCTGTTCGAATTCAACCGTAAGAATCGGGGGCGTGACGTTTCCAGCGGATGGCATTGGCGCTTGCCAGTATGTGTTCGCATTCCCATCAAAGGCTGCGGAAGTATCCGTCGCCGCCTTGCCATGCAACGCAAGGTTATTCCCGTAGATCTGATGGATGCGTTCGCCGAATTCCTTCAATCGGGCCACATCGGCAGCGGGCAGGCTACCGGTGTTATCCGGCGCGAGGCCCAGCATGAGCTGCGCGCCTCGCCCTGCCGTCTGGTCGTACTCTTTCACCAATTCGTCGACTGACTTCAGCGACGCTTCGTCGCTGGGATGCCAGAACCAATGATCGGTGTGTAGCGGCGTATCCGCCTCCACTGGCCGCCAGCGCAGGTAGCCGGCGCGATCGACCACATTCCAGTTCTCGAAATCGACATTGCCGCTCTCCGTGCCCACCCAGCGAATGTCTGCGTACTTGAAGAGACCAACATCAGCAAAGACGAGCGCGTTGGGCTGATAGGTGCGGAGATTTTCGATGATCGTGTCGAAGTCGTAGATGCGGCCAGCGCTCCCTGCGCCGTCGAGCCAGAACTCAGTGAGTTCGCCATAGTGGGACGCAAGCTCCTCGAGCATCGCGAGGTAGTACTTGTCGTAAGCGGCTGGATCCTTGTAACGCGGATCGTGGCGGTCCCACGGTGAGAGGTAAACACCGAAGCGCAGTCCATGGGTGCGAGCGCTATCCGAGACCATGCGGAGCAGGTCGCCTTTGCCGCCGAGCCATGGGCTCGACTTCACGCTGTAGTCGGTCTGTGCGCTGGGATAGAGCGCGAATCCGTCGTGGTGCTTGGCGACGAGTACGACGTATCGGATGCCAGCGGATTGCGCGGCTTCCAGCCATTGGTCGGTATCGACGTGCTTCGGATTGAAGACGCTTGCCGGCGCCGTGCCATCACCCCATTCGCGATTCAGAAATGTGTTGGTGCCGAAATGAATAATGGCGCCCATTTCCATGTCCTGCCACGCGACCTGCTGGGGCGATGGTTTCACATCGACGAAGTTCTGTGCGCACGCTGACGAGGCGCAAGCAAGGACCGCGGAAAGAAGGTATGCGTGCATGGATCTCCTCGTATTCATCGCCAGGTGATGCGATACGCGTACGCGTATTGGCCGATGGGGTCATCGGGCAAATGAATGTGCAGACCGTCCGACTTCTGCTCGAAGGTAAGCGGCGTTGCAGAGCCGAGGAGGACCACAGACACAACTTCGCGCGTGCCGACGTTCGATCCCAGTGCATGAACGATCGCTTCGCCGCCCTTCGGCCAGCCGAGTTCGATCGCGTAGAGCGCGCCATCCTTCGTGGTGAAGCGATAGTCGTCGGCCGTGTATGGCTTCGAGTCAGTGTCGTGAAACGAGCCAGCTTCGAACTTCGTCGGGCCTTCGCCATAAACCCGCCACGGCCGCGTGCCGTAGATCGCGTCGCCGTTGACCTTCAGCCACGCACCGACGGCGCGCAGTGTACTCGCCGCACCCTCCGGGATGGTCCCGTCCGGTCGTGGACCGACATTCATCAGAAGATTGCCGTTCTTGCTGACAACATCGGCAAGCTGGTGGATCACGGTCTCAGGCGACTTGTAGGTGTCGTGTTCAATGTAGCCCCACGAGCCGTTCGAGAGCGACGTGTCCGTCTGCCAAGGCTGCAAGCGGATATCGCCGAGGCCACCACGTTCCAGGTCGAGAGTGGCTGAACCGTCGGCCATATCGTTCAGCTTGTAAAAGAGTACGACTGGCTGGTGCTGTGCGGCTGCGTGATTGTAGTAGTACGTTGCAAAGCGCTGCAGATGGCTGCGGAAGTCAGGCTCGCCGACCCACCAATCAAAGTAGACAAGATCGGGATGGTAGCGCTCGACGATCTCCGCGGTGCGCGCCAGCCAGTCGTCCATGAACGCCGGCGAGACGTTGGTGAACTCTCGCGCCAGGTCGCCGACGTCGCCGTGGTCCGCACCGTTGAGTTGCGCGGGACCATAGAATGCCGCATATTTCGGGTCGTTCACGTCGGAGGCGAAGTGACGCCCGCCGTCAAAAAACCAATCGTGCTCAGCCCGATGTGAAGAGGCGCCCAAATGCATGCCCTCCGCTCGGACGGCTGTGGCCAGTTCGCCAAGCACATCCCGCTTGGGGCCCATCTTGCCTGCGCACCAATCGGTCAGGTTCGACTGGTACATGGGGAAACCGTCGTGATGTTCGGCCACCGGTACGACGTAACGTGCGCCGGAGTCATGAAAAAGCTTTGCCCATACAGCGGGATCGAAGCGCTCGGCCGTGAATTTCGGTATCAGGTCTTTATAACCAAACTGCGCTTGTGGACCGTAAGTGGCGACCTGGTGTGCGAAGTCGGGAGAGCCCTGCTGGTACATGTTGCGCGAGTACCACTCACTGCCGAATCCGGCGACTGAGTAGACGCCCCAATGGATGAAAATGCCGAACTTGGCATCGCGAAACCATTCCGGCGCCTGATACGCGCGCAGACTTTGCCAATCGTCGCGAAAGGGGCCGCCCGCTACGCCCTTGTCGACATCGGCGAGGAGACGTTTGCGTTCACCATCGTATTTGGTATTGGCAGCGATCCACTGCGCATCGATCTGCTCCGGGGCAAGCTTGCCCGCGGTCGGCGCAGTCGGATCCGCCGTTTGCGCCTGAGCCCACCCTGGCGCATACGCCAGCGAAAGCGCGGCAACCAGCGACACATATCGGTTCATCGTGCCCCCTAAGAACGCTGGAGTATGCTCGACGCGTTAAAGTAAGCGGCCTCGGCAGGCTTCTCATTCTCGGAAATGTCCATATTAAGCTTGAATGATCAATTTACAACTCTGACTAGCAGGATTTTGGTCAGCAATAAGTCTTCGCGAGGATACATGCGGCTTCGGTCGGTAACGTTCGCAGTTTTCACTCTTTTCTTCGGAGTTCTTGCCTCTTCTCCAATCCGAGCAGAAAGCGCATCTGTGCCGGGCAGGATGATCGTCGGTGGGTGGCAATTTCGGCTGGCAGCTTCCACTCCGGATGCGTCCGCACACCGGGAGGCGCAGCAATGGCACTCTGCGACCGTTCCATCCACAGTGCAGACCGACCTGTTGCGCAACGGCCTGATCACGGATCCCTTTACCGGCGCCCATGAGGCTCAACTGCAATGGATCGGTCTTGCCGATTGGGAGTACCAGACGATGCTCAACGTGGATGCCACGATGTTGACCCACGATCATCTCGATCTGGTCTTCGATGGCCTGGACACGTATGCAACTGTGCGACTGAACGGGCAGCAAATTCTGCAAGCGGACAATATGTTCCGCCACTGGCGCGTGCCGGTGAAAGGCTTTGTGCACAGCGGAGCGAACGAGTTGACCGTAACCTTCGCATCGCCGGTCCGGCGGCTGCTGCCGGTCACGCTCAAGCGCGCTTTTCAGCTGCCGGGCGAGTTTGACTCTGCATTTGGAGATGAGCCGAAAGGCGTGCAGACGGCAAATTACATTCGCAAAGCTGCGTACCAGTACGGATGGGACTGGGGTCCGCGCTATGTGACAGAGGGGATATGGCAGCCGGTGCGGCTGCAAACATGGGACATCGCACGCGTCGATACCCTTCACGTGCTCCAGAACTCAGTTAGCGCGGATGCCGCATCGCTCGATGCCCAGCTACGGATCGAATCTTCGGGGGCGATAAAAACCATCGCGTCGGTGACGTACGTGACACCAAAGGGCGATCACGTCTCTATTCCCGAGGTCGCGGTGCAACTCGTGCCCGGCAGCAATACCCTGCATGTGCCAATCGTCATCGAGCATCCGGACCGCTGGTGGCCGGTTGGATACGGGCCACAGAATCTCTATCGGGTATCCGCGACGATAAAGGTTGGCCATGAGACGCTCACCGCGGAGCGTGTCACAGGTCTGCGGACTGTGCGGCTGCTCCGTGACAAGGACCAGTGGGGCAAGAGCTTTGGCTTCGAGGTAAACGGGGTGCCTATATTTGCCAAAGGCGCGGACGTTATTCCCTTCGACAGTTTCCCCGATCGTGTCACGCCGGAACAACATCGCGGGATTCTTGAATCGGCACGCGATGCAAATATGAATATGGTGCGGCTGTGGGGCGGCGGCTATTACGAGAGCGATGACTTCTACGATGAGTGCGACCGGCTTGGCTTGATGGTCTGGCAGGACTTCATGTTTGGTGGCGCGATTCCGCCCGATGATCCGGACTTCCGTGCAAATGTGGAGCAGGAGGCGATCGAACAGGTCGATCGGCTGCGCGATCATCCCAGCCTCACGCTCTGGTGCGGCAATAACGAAGTCGAGACCGGATGGGATGCGTGGCCTGACCGAATGCTGCTAAAGCAGAATATTTCCCCTGCCGAACGGGCGAAAATCGAAACAGGCATGAGCCTGCTCTTCGACGACATCCTAAAACGTACCGTAGCCGTCCGGGATCCCGAGGTACCGTACTGGCCCAGCACGCCGAGCGCGAACCATGAGACGACGGCGAACAGCAATGACAATGGCGATGTGCACTCGTGGAACGTGTGGTCAGGCTCGGCGCCGATTGAAGACTACTTAAAGGACACACCGCGGTTCGTCTCCGAGTACGGTTTCGAGGCGATGCCGGATATGCGCACGATTCGTGCCTTCGCCTCGCCCGCTGAGCAGACTCTAGACTCGCCAGTATTGCGTGCGCACCAGAAGTTTGCGAACGGCAACGGCAACGATCGGCTGCTTGTCTATCTGCGACGCTACTTTGGCGAGCCAGAGGACTTCCCTGCTTTCGTCTATCTGAGCCAGGTGATGCAGGCAGAAGCGATCGAGCTTGAGGCCGAGCATCTGCGCGCGAGCCGTCCGCGCTCCATGGGCTCCCTTTACTGGCAGCTCAACGATTGCTGGCCGGCAGCTTCGTGGGCCAGCATTGATTCATTCGGTAGATGGAAGGCACTGCAGTTTCATGCACGTCGCTTCTACAACGATCTGCTGGTCGTGCCAATCCGGCAGGATGGCACGACAACGGTGTATGCGGTCAACGACCGTACAGTGCCGGTTCAGGCGAACGTGCATATGCAGGTCATGAACTTCGACGGGCGCATTCTCTCAGACTCGACAGCCCCGGTGACGATGCCGCCGTTATCGAGCACACGAATGAACTCGACTACCGACGACGCGCTACTGAAGGGCGCGGATGCGGCCAGTACATTGGTCGTCTTCACGATGGAGGTGGATGGCAAAGCCGTCTCGCGTCGCCTCCTTTACTTCCGCGCCGCACGCGGCCTCAAGCTGCCGCATGCGACTGTGACGGCGCATGTGACAGCAGGCACACACGGCCTCGAACTGACGCTCCGTGCCGATACTCTGGCAAGCGATATCTGGATCTCTTTCGGCGACCAAGACGTGACCCTCACGGATAATGCGTTCACACTGCTGCCGGGTGAGAGTCGCACGATTCCGATCAAGAGCAGCGCAGCCGCAGCGGCGCTCGAGCGTGCATTACATGTGCAGACACTGGATGCGGCAACGATGCCATCGATGGCAGGGGCTGGAGACTGACGATGCTTATCCGCGCGGGAATTCGGCACCTGCTTCCGCTCATTTCGCTGGCGATCCTTGCGTCTACCACATGCGCTCAGTCAGCGAATTCACATCCGACAAAGTGGGCGATCGCGATCCACGGCGGGGCAGGTGAAGAGGAGTGGCAGCACATGGATCCTGCGACCGCGGAAGCGTATCACGCGTCACTGGCACGCGCGCTTCAGGCCGGGGCCGCGGTGCTCAGCAAGGGTGGGCGATCCATCGACGCGGTGCAAGCGGCCATCGAGGTGCTCGAGGATGATCCGTTGTTCAACGCCGGCAGCGGTTCAGCATTCGACGCTGAAGGCAGGAACGAGATGGATGCGGCGATTATGGATGGAGCAACGCTCGAAGCCGGTTCGGTCGCCGGCGTAAGCGCGACTAAGAACCCAATTGCGCTTGCCCGTGCGGTGATGGAACATTCGCCATACGTGATGATGGTGGGACCGGGCGCGGACGCTTTCGCCGTGACTCAGCATCTGCCGCAAATGCCGCCGTCTTACTTTTTCACCGAGATGCGCTGGCAGGAGCTGCTGGGCGTTCTACGCGCTCAGGGAAAACCCCTGCCACCGCGACCACCAGGCGTACCCGCCGCGCCGCATGCCGTGGCATGGTCGCACGGTGTGGCACCTTTCGCGCATCGTTTCGGAACGGTCGGCGCAGTCGCGCGCGATATGCGGCGCAACGTGAGCGCGGGCACTTCTACTGGAGGAATGCAGGGTAAGCTGCCCGGACGCGTAGGCGATTCGCCAGTGATCGGTGCAGGCACCTACGCAGCAAATGATTCGTGTGCGGTGTCCGCTACCGGAGTGGGCGAATATTTTATTCGGCTGGACGCTGCGAAGGAGATTTGCGCACTGGTGGAGATGAAGGGGATGACCACCAGCGAGGCCGCCGAACAAGTGATTCGCGGTGAAGTTGCGAAGCTGAAGGGCGGCGAGGGCGGCGTGATCGTGCTCAACAGGAAGAGCGATCCGGTGTGGAGTTACAACACGCTTGGAATGTTTCGGGCAAGACAGGTAGAAGGCGGCAAGCCGGAAGTCGAAGTGAAGTGAGGCTACGCGTATTTCGTAAATGCGGTTGTGAGGTCAATCGGAGAATCGTCGACATGCCCTGCCGGGGCGCGCGGCGAGATGAGCACAGCGTGGCCCTGATTCTCCCGCCAGGCGAGAAAGGTGATATGGGCCGGATCAGCGATGCGAAGCAGATCCAGCAGAATGTAATAGGCACTGATATCAGCATCGCGCAGCGAGCCTTCGGGATCTGGCACTTCTACATTCGTTGCTGCATCGAATAGTTGATTCAAGGTGCGCTGTCGCTGACGCGGCGCGAAGCGCACCAACAGTTGTTCCGGCTGGGCACGACGCAGCGTCTCACGTGCAGCCCATTGCACATAGGATGTGCTGTAGATCTGCGTGCCGGATCCTTCCACAAAGAGCATGGTGATGAAATGCTGCATCAGCGGATCGGAGGTGACGGTATCCGCCCCGGATTCCGCGGAATGAAGACCTTCGAGCATGCGACGCATGGCCTCCGCTCCTCCGGGTCCGGACTGTGTAAAGCGGTTCATCCGTTCCAGCACATTTTCCCGCACCGGCTGCAACTGCGCGTAGGAGAGTAGATCCACCGAAGCAGTATCGTGCGGCCAGGGTTCGCCGCCATCGATGTACCAACGGGTGTATGGCGCAACGGAACCAGCATCGTTCCACAGTGTCGCGTGGAGTTGCCGCGGTGTCGCGGCCGTCCATTGTAGGTTGTGCAGCGTGACGCCATGCGGCGCGAGTTTGCGAAAGAGTTGCGGGCTGGGAGCCGTTGCGTCCTTGCCGACCACGACGATGACGAGGCGATCTTTTTGGTGCGTCTCGTCCAGAGGCGCAGCAAGAAGATCCTGCGCGGCACGCCGATAGGCATCAATTTGGCTGCTGGACCAAAGATAAGCGGTAAGCTCCTCAAGAAACGCCTGCGGTGAGCCGACCCAATCCTTTGCAGCCATGCCCGCCGGCATACTGATCTGCCGGAAGGGCGCAAGCAGCCGCGCACGTTGCTCCGGAGCGAGCGATTCGAGCCACACGCACTGGCGTTCGAAGGTGCGGCGCTCAGCGGGAAAGCGCAAGTCAAACACAATAATTTCTCGCAGGAAGGCCGGCGCAACGGCAATCGGAAGCTGCTGCAGCAGTCCCAGGTGTGCGATGGCAAATTGCCGCGCCTGCGGTGAATAGCCGGCGAAGCTGGCGGCGGTGAGCTGATCGGGCGTCATTGCACTGCTCTCATGCGAGCTCCGCGATGGGAGCGCCCTTAACGTATGGCGTCTCAAAACCATGACGCTTGCCGATAGTGGGCACCAGGTCGATCGGCTGGATGGCACGGTCGACGGTGACATTCTGCCGAATGCCTGGCCCGAGTGCCAGCAGCCAAGTGGTGCGAGCCATTGCACCCCCGGTGCGGTGATGCTGGAAGCCGTTGCCGCCTGGATCGCCATCTGCATCGCGCCCAAAGTCCGGCATGATGAAGAGGCCGGTGCGGTCCTTGTACTCAGGCATGGTCTGGATGGTGGTCCACAGCTCGCCGCAAATGCGGTCAGCGCGCTGGATCGCATCCACGTAGAGCGAAAATGCGCCGGCGTGTGCGACATCCATATCGTGCAACGTAATAAGTAGCATCGACGGCGACACTTGTGCCATCAACCGGCGTGCGATCGAGAGCGACAGAGCATCGGCGCTGTCGAGGGCGCGGGCATCACGCGTAAAGTCTTCCACGGAGAACCGCAGAGTTGAAGCGAGCTGCTCGAGATGAAGCTCCCCATCGCTTTGCGAAAGCGAGGGCCGATATACCGGCATCTCGTAGTTGTCCTGCAGCAGGTGCTCGTAATCGACCAGCGATTGCGGATGCTGCCTTCCGACAGCCGCGGCGAGTAATTGCTTGGGCAGGATGACGCCGGCCCCCTGCCCCTGGTACCCGCCATGACGGCTGAAGCCGATTTGCTGAAAGCCATTGCTGGGCGCGATGACCCAGGCGTCATCCATTGGCCGCGAGAGGCCTCGGCGAAAATATTCAAAGAGAGTCGGATTCCCCGTAGGCTGCGCAATGAAGTTATCGAACGTTTCGTAGCATCCTGTGACGATGCCTGCCGTAGCGACGTAGTGGCCGAGAATGCCACGGTTCACCACCTGGGTAAAGAATGTCCCCTGCGGTATGAGCTCGCCTAGAAGATGGGGGATGTTCTGTTGGCCTTCGACAGCAAAGGTCTCCTCATCGCGAGCACCCCCGCCGAACGTCACGACCACACTGCGCGGCTGCGGCCGAGCGCCGGTAGCGAAGGCCGAAGGAACCAGCGTGGATACCGCCGTCGCGGCAACCGTGCCGGCGGCAAGCCGTAAAAATTCGCGGCGAGTTTGACTGCGCAGCAGGGAAGCAAACGCGTCTGAAGTAGACGACATCGGGATGAGATCCTCGGTCGCGCTGACCAGAAAAGTGTGTGGCTCCGACTCTACACATCGGAACCGGCCAGCCACAAGAGCCACGGCTAACGTGCCATCTCAGTCTTGCGTCGATCCAACCTTCTCTGTTGGTATCGGCTTCACGCGTTCAGCGCGTATCGGCTCATCGATCAATGCGTAATCGACGCTGCTGAGCGGCGGCACTGGACCGCCATCAAGGTCGAGCAGCACAACCTCATTGCGACCGGGATGCAACCATGCTCCTGGAAGATACAGGCCACCCTGCGGACCAATGCTCCAGTACCGACCAAGTGCATGACCGTTGACCCACACCTGTCCTTTGCCATACGCGCGCATGTCCAGGAAGCTGTCGGTTGGCTTGCCGATAGAGAAGGTCCCTCGATAGAGGGTAGGACCGGAGGTCTGTGCCTGCCGCGTAAAATGCGCCAACGCGGGATCATCGAAAGGCAGTGCGTAGTTCTCCCAGCTGGTGACAGGCTTGCCAGCGAACGTGACGCCATGGGTGATGCCGGCCTGCTCGGTCCGCAGCACAGAAGTGAAGTTCACACGGCCGGAGTTCTCAACCAAGATGTCGAGCCGCTGCTCGCCGGCTGTGACAGTGAGCGGTAAGGTCATCTTGCCGAGACGGCGATCGAGTATGCCGGCGAGTTTGTGGTCGAGGTAGACGCGCGCATACGAGTGAAGTTGGTCAAGCGCCAGATCCCCCGATATCGGACCGCGCAGCCTGGTGCTGTAGAGCACATACCCGAAATCCTGTTGCAGATCTTCCATGGTCAGCGGTTGCTCCGACTTCACAGGCGCCGGCAACGTGTCCCATAGCGAGACTCTATCGATGAGCTGAATCGGCGGCAGTGAGCCGAGAATAGGCGGCTCAGGAACCGGTGGAGGCGTAGCTCCCGTGATTTCCTGGATCGCCTTGCGTATCTCGAAGAACTTTGGCCTTGGCCGCCCTGCCTCGTCGATAGGCGCATCGTAGTCGTAGCTGGTTACATCAGGCTGATAGTTGTGCCCGTTAGAATTCGCGCCGCTGAACCAGCCGAAGCTGGTGCCGCCAAAAAGCATGTACATGCTGACGGAGTAGCCTCGCTTCAGCATCCAGCGGATTTCGGCTACCTGCTTTGCGGCGTCCGTGTGCTCGTGCTTCGCGCCCCAATGATCGAACCAGCCGGCCCAGTATTCTGCGCAAAAGTACGGGCCCTCGGGATGCAGCTTGCTATAGAGCGCGAAAGAATGTTCAGCCTCTCCCGTGCCGAAGTCAACGGCAGCGGGCAGATCGGGCAGCGAGCCTCTGGTTAGCTCCTCTGCTCCATCCGCCGTGTAAAGCAGCGCGTCGGTGAAGCCCGCGTGCAGCACCACCTCGCGCGCACGCTCCATGTAGGCATGATCGTTCTCCCTGGCATCCTGGAACGACCCGTATTCGTTCTCCACCTGCACGGCCAGGATCGGGCCGCCGCGATCTATCTGCAGTGGCGCCAGTTCCTGCCCGAGCCGATCCATCCAGCGGCTGGCCGCCCGCTGGTATGCAGGGTCAAGACTGCGTAATTTCAGCTTGCGGTCGCGCAAGGTCCACGCCGGATAACCGCCCAGGTCCCATTCTCCGCAGCTGTACGGGCCGGGACGCAGGATGACGTAGAGGCCCTCCTGCTGTGCTTCGCGGATAAACTCGGCAACGTCGCGCTGATCAGTGAAGTCATACTGGCCAGGCTGCGTTTCATGGAAGTTCCAGAACACATACGTCATCACCGTGTTGATCCCGATGGCGTGCGCCATACGAAGGCGATCGCGCCAGTAAGCGCGCGGCGTGCGTACATAATCCATATCTCCGGAGATGATCTGGAACGGCTTGCCGTCCAGCTCAAAACGGCCATGCGCGACAGCGAAATGGTGCTGCGCAGGCGCGGAATGTGCTACGACTGATGCAGCCAGAACAAAGAAGAGAGCAGCGCAGACTCGCAAAGTTGTAGAAGCCATGAAACCCCTCGGAGAGCGAAAGCCAGAGTACCCTAAGCCGCAACGGCACGGGTACTTCGGGAAGCAGCGCGAAACACAATACTGCGGTATGTTGGAATGGCATGCTCGCCCACGCGCCGACTGCACCTTTAGCCCAATCCAGAGCCCTGCAGCCGAAGCTGGAGCTCTGCGTCGAAACACTCGCGAATGCCGAGATTGCGGCGCGCGGCGGAGCCCACCGTATTGAGTTCTGCGGAGAGCTGGCAGATGGCGGAATAACGCCCAGCCTGGGACTGCTGGAGCAAGTGCTGGCCGCCGTCGCAATCCCGGTGCATTGCATGATTCGTCCGCGAGGCGGCGACTTTTGCTATAGCTCGGGTGAATTACGCGCGATGGAGCGCGATATCCAGCTTGCAAAGGCCGCAGGGGCAACAGGCGTCGTACTGGGCGTTCTCACCCGCGGCGGTACGGTCGACCTACCCGTAACCCGTCATCTGGTTGACATCGCCCGGCCGATGCAGGTCACTTTCCATCGCGCCTTTGACGTGACGCGCGATCTCGATGCCGCCCTCGAGGACGTCATCGCAGCGGGCGCGGATATTGTATTGACATCCGGCGGCGCCAAGCGGATCACCGAAGCGGTCGATGTCGTCATGAGATTGGTGGAGCGCGCCGGCACTCGCGTCGAAATTATGGGCGGTTCCGGCGTTCGCGTGCAGAATGCTGCCGCGCTATGCGAGGCCACCGGATTGTCAGCCCTCCATGCATCTCTTCGTCGACCTCTGCAACAGGAAGACACAACGATGGTCCATGTGCTGCCGGATGCCTTGCCAACTTACGAGCTCCGCGAAGAAGATGTACGTGCCCTGGCTGCCGTGCTCGAGAGGTGTGCGGGCACTCCTTCAACCAGAAGCCAGTTCGAATAGCGCTCAGATTCGCGGCCAATTCCCCTGGGCCACGTCTCACGTTTTAAGGTAGCGAATATGGTCACGGCACCTTTTCTGCTCCGAAAAAGGCAGAGCCTGCGACGAGCGATCGTTCTTACATCTGTTCTCGTCTGGATTGGGGCTGGAGTCGTGCCTACGCACTGCCAGCAGGCGACCGGCAACACGCCAGTGGCGGGAGTGCAGACTATCCCGCTGGACCAGCCGAGTGCCGCGCGCCTGCAGGCGCGGAAAAACAATTACAACGTGACTGTGACGGGCAGCGACTGGGTGGATACCAATCTCACCGTTGCGCCGGGCGATTTGATCACGTTCACGGCGACCGGCGATGTCACGCTAAGTGATGGCCGCCAAGTGACGGCCGAGGGCAGTGCCCGCGGGTGGAAGGATTTGCTGCGGCAGTTTCCCGACAACAACTCGCCCGTTGGCGCGCTGGTAGCCAGGATCGGCAACAATGCGGCGACGGTGCCTTTCGCAATAGGGGCCGCCAAAACCGTCGACGTGACGTCAACTGGCGAGCTTTACCTGCGAATCAACGTGAGTTCCGATCTGGCGGCTACGGGCAGCTATGCGGCAACGATGAAGCTGTCTCGCAAGCCCGAGCAGGCGAAGAACCAGGCGGCCGCGGAGAGCAGCATCGCCTCCGCCATATCGCCCGCGATCTTCACTGCGATTCCCCGAAGAGTGCAGGACCAGCAAGGCAATCTCGGAGACATGGTGAACTTCGCCCTGATCGGAAGCCAGGAACAAGTGGAACAGGCTTTTCAGAACGCCGGCTGGGTGAAGGTGGACAGCAGCAATCAGGATGCCGTGGTGCATGGGCTTATCAACACGTTGCAGCATAAGGCGTATCTCGAGATGCCGATGAGCACGCTGTATCTCTTCGGTCGATCTCAGGATCTTTCTTACGCTCGCGCCGATCCCATCACGGTGGCGGCTGAGAGACATCATCTTCGCATTTGGAAGTCGCCCGAGACCGTCAACGGAAAGACCCTGTGGGTCGGGTCATCCACGCACGATATCGGCTTCGAGAAAGATCAGCGAAACAACGAAATCACGCACAAGATCGATCCCGAGATCGATAAGGAACGTGATTTCCTGGAGCAGAGCTTTGCAGCGGCGGGAAACCTGCTTGCGGCGGCCTATGTCACTCCAACCCAGGCCCTGACGACAGCAAAGACAGCTACCGGCGGCAGCTTTCAGTCGGACGGGCGAATCGTCGTGCTGACTCTGAAATAGCTGTTTAGGCTGGCCACACGTCTCCGTCCATACTTCTGGTTAGACGGCTGCTTCGGGAACCCGCGCCCCCTGTTCCCTTGCGGCGCTTACTGACGCCACCGGGATACGCTTCGGTTCGCTCATGAGGCGGGCAATCGCCGAGGCAGGCATCGGCCGCGCGAAGTAATAACCCTGCACGCGATCGCATTCGAGTTGCCACAGTCGAGTAAGCTGGTCTTCACGCTCCACTCCCTCTGCCACCACAATCAGACCGAGGCTGTGAGCCAGAAAGACGATGGCCTGGACGATGGAGTAGGTCCCGTTGGGCTCATTGATGCGTTCGACGAAGGAACGGTCGATCTTTAGCGTCTGTACCGGCAACTGATGCAGATGGGCAAGCGATGAGTAACCGGTCCCGAAATCGTCCACCGAAAAGTGGATGCCCAAGCGTGCCAGCGTTTCTATCTGCTTCGCCACCTGGGAGATGTTGCGCATCACGGTCGATTCGGTAACCTCGATCTCTAATGTGGAGGGCGAGAGCCTGTAGTGTCGGAGACGTTCGATGACGTAGCTGGAGAAATCAAAGCGGGTGAGTTGCAGCGGAGAAACATTGAAGGCGATGCGCACCGGATGGAAGCCTTCGTCCTGCCATTCACGGCTCTGCCGGCAGCACTCGTCAAGTACCCAGTTGCCAAGCGGCACGATGAGACCGCTTTCTTCCGCGATAGGAATGAAGCGGTCCGGGTAGACCAGGCCGAGCACCGGATGATGCAGGCGCACCAAGGCCTCCAGACCGCACAGCTGACCATCCCGTGTGTAGAGCGGCTGATAATGCAGCTCGAGCCCGCCATCCTTCAGAGCACGGCGAAGATGCTTCTCTAGCTCGGTGGCTTCGAGGGTCGCAGCCGAAATCTCCTGCGAGACATGCATGTACTGGTTGCCGCCGGATTTCTTGGCGCGGTACATCGCCGTATCGGCATCGCGCCACAGCAACGCCGGATCAGTGCCATGGTCCGGGTAAACGGCGATGCCCAGGCTGGCAGTGAGATCTATATCGATACCGTTATGACGGTATGGCTCGTTCAACCCTCGGAGTATGTCCGCCGCAACGTGCTCGGCATCTTCTGATTTGGCAATCTGATGCAGGAGGACCGTGAACTCCTCTCCTCCGGTCCGTGCCACCGTATCCACGGCGCGCACGCGTGTGCTCAGCCGGCGCGCAATCTCCTGCAGGCAGATATCGCCGATCGCATGGCCATACGTATCATTGATTTGTTTAAAGCGATCCAGATCCAGGCAAAGGAGAGCTGCCTTTTGGCCGTAACGGCTGGCATAGGCGATAGTTTGCCCCATACGGTCTTCGAGGAGTGCCCGGTTGGGCAGCCCCGTAAGAATGTCGTGGTTTGCCTGATGCACAAGTTGCTCGTGCAGCCGGTCACGCTCTGTTACATCCTGCATCAACGCAAACGTGACCTTGCGCCCATCGTGTTCGAGCTGGTGTGAGGCGATATCCACCAGCATGAAGCTCCCGTCCTTGCGCTGATGACGCCAGGGTCCGTGGAGTGGGTTCTCGCAGGTACGCTTCAGCTCAGCAACGAGCTTTGAAAACTCCTCGCCCGGTCGAATATCGGCTATGGTCATCTGCGCGAACTCGTCGCGCGTGTACCCGTATTGTTGCGCGGCCGCATCGTTCACATGCAGAAAGGCGAGAGTCTCTGTGTCATACATCCACATGGGGTGTGGATTGGACTCAAAGAGCACGCGATAATGCGCGCCGGCGTCCTCGGCACTCACAATCTCTTCCTCGAGCAGGGTGAGGATCATGCCGACAGCCACCAGGTACTTGGGCAGATTCCAGAGCTGTTCGGGCACCTGAACCGCGGGCCAAAGAGCCTCGGTCGCGGCTGCCGAAATCCAGACGGCAGACCATGCATACAGGCTGAGGACCACCGTTCGTACTCCGGCGGTGAATCGCGAAACCTCGAAGCTGTAAAGCAGAGCGAGAAGAAGATAGACCTGGGTCAGCATGACGTCGAGCGACGTTCCGTCATGGTGGTGGAGAATGCCGTAGCAAAGCCATGCGGTGCATCCGGCAACCGACAATGCGAGGGTGCCGCGCAGCAGAGGACGCCGTTGCGAGATGCGCCAAGCAACTATGAACGTTGCTGCTTCGCCCGCAATCGAGCTCAGCGTTAGCAGCCGGCTGCCGTCGGGAAGAAAGCATGCGCAAGCGGTAGTGGCCAGCCACGGAACCCCGAGCGTGACCAGAACGGCAAGCCACCGGCCAGGAGCATAGCGCATCGACGTGGTGGACAGGAGGAAGAAGATGCCGCCCAGCACGAGTGAGCCAAGCACCAGAAAGTCTTGACTGGCACGGCCCAGATCCGAGGCGGGACGCAGAAGCAGTCCAGCAAAATGGACCAGGATCAGGCACCAGCCAATCAGCCAATAGCGGACGCGGAGCGTCGGACGCTTCCTGTAGATCGAGGTGAATAGAAGCACCAGCGAGCCCAGCGATAGAAGATCCAGAAGTCCGCTCATCCTTAACCTGCTACCGGGTCAAAACTTTGCGGACCGGGCTCGGCCAGCAACCGGGGATGCTTCGACGGTAAGATCCCCACGGCGCTTCCCTCAATATCACGAAAGTCTACTTGTTGCACATTCTAAGCACTTTCGGGCACTGGGAGGAGTACTTTCTGGATGCTGCAACCGTCCGAAAAACTAAAGCCGCTGCCGAATCTGCCGACAGCGGCTCGCCTTCAATTTTTGGGTGGATGCGATACGCCTTGCCCCACCGGGCCCTTCTGTGGCGCGCGCATCGGCTGATGAGCGTATTGCTGGCCGTGGATTTTGACCTTCGATTCGTCGATGCGTCCCTCGGTCGGCTGATCGAAGACGGCACCCGGAGCCAGCAGATAAGTCTGGACCTGGCGCCCCGGTGTCGTGCTGGTACGAACATCGACGCGAGAAGGATCGATGCCTTTCTCGTTGGCGAGGTACGCACGGGTGTTGATGGCCCGCTCCGCGGCCGTGAGCTGGCCATCGACCTCGCTGTCAGAATGCTCGCCGACCAGCACGAGTCGTGCCTCGGGCTGGTGTTCGAGCGTGAGAGCGATATCGTCCAGGCAGGCGCGACCTTCGTTGTCCACGCGGGTTGGCCGACGCATGTCGCGGTTGAAGTAGACGGTGCACATCGGCTGCGCCTTCGGCGCGGGCGGCAACGCCGGCGGAGCGATGCTGACCTCGGTGGTAGCTACGGCGGTCTGGCCTAGGTCGTCCTCTACCCGGCACGTGACTGTAGCTACGCCAGGCGGCAGACCATCGGTGTGCAGTTGCGCCGTGTCGTCCTTGCCGTTGATCTGACCCTCTGAGGTCGTATAGCTGTAGGTCAGCTTTCGCTGCGGGATGCTGGCTGCATATGCGGTGATGATGGAAACCTGTCCCGGTGTCACGGTCGAGGGATCCGGCGAGCACTTGAGTGTGGGAGCGGGCGAAGTTTTGACCACGAAGTTGGTGGAGCACTGGGCGAACTGCTCGCCTTTCTCCTTGAGCGAGATATGGGCGGTGGCATGATAGGTGCCCGCAGGCAGACCAGTAGTGTCGACGAAGATGACGGGCCCGAAGCCTTGCTGCTTGCCAGCACTCAACTCCCAGGCGAAGGAGAAAGGATGCTTGGTCCTGTCGTGATAATTGCGCAGTGTGGCCGCCAGCGTCACGCGTTCTCCAGCGTAGACCTCAGATGGGCTGGCGTCGCAGGCCAGGCTCTTCGACGGAATGGGGTTCATCTCGCCGAAGCGGAAGACCAGCCCAGCCGAAAGCCGCAATGCACTCACGCTTTGCGTGCCGCCGGCCAGATCATATTTCTGCAGTGCGCCCTGATCGGCGTGCATGTAACCGTAATCGGCCTGCGCCAGCCGGAACGCAACATGCTCGTGGGTGTGAGGCAGCAACACGTCTATGCCGCCGCCACCGGAGATACCGTAGCCCCATGTAGGCGGTTGGAACTTCGGTCCGGCGACCTGCGCACCACCGGCCGTGAAGTGCATAAAGGGGATGAAGTGCTGGCCCAGGAAGAAGCGGTACACGGGCCCTGCTTCTACTGTGTAGAACCGATCGGTCACGCCGCCGAGCTGCACGAAGGGCGGCGCGGGCGACGTGCCTGTAGTACCCAACGGGTATTCGCTATGCGAGAACTCCGCCTGCACACCGACGTGGCGATTGAAGTAGTAGGTCCCACTCGCGATATACCCGCGAGTGTTCTGACTGGGAAAGCTCCACATGCCCACCGTGCCGCTGGGCCGCAGATAGGCGTATCCCGCGAAGATGTCGACGCGTGAGGCGGGCGGCGGCTCCGGCTCATTCACCTGCGGTGCGGGCAGAGACGGATTCACCGCCGTGTTGTCCGGGTTAGAAAGTGCCTGAGCGGCTGCAGGTGCCTGGTCCTGCGGAGCCGGTGCTGCTGCACTGCCGTCCTCAGCAGGCGCGCTGGAAGCTGGAGCATTGTCCGGCGAGGGTGCGGTCGCGGCGGGAGTTGGCGGCGCGGTCTGCTGCGGCGCCGAGGTGTCTGGCGAGGTCGTAGGTGCGCTCTGTTGCGGCGCCGGCACGTTTGCGTCCGCAGAGGGTACTGATGTTTGCGGCCCCGACGGGTCTGGCACGGATGATGTTACGGGCGCACCCTGCGACGCAGGAGCGTCGGCCGATGCGGGCGAAGTGGATGGCGAGGTCTGCTGCGGCGCCGAAGTGTCTGGCGAGGTCGTGGGCGCGCTCTGCTGCGCCGGCGCATTTGCGTCCGCAGAGGGTACTGATGTTTGCGGCCCCGACGAGTCCGGCACGGCCGAGGTTACGGGCGCACTCTGCGACGCTGCAGGAGCGTCAGCCGATGCCGGCGAGGTGGCAGGCGTGGTCTGCTGCGGCGCTGGAGTGTCCGGCGAGGTCGTAGGCGCGCTCTGCTGCGCTACCGGCGCATTTACATCCGCAGAGGGCGTTGTTGTCTGCGGCGCCGATGAGTCTGTCACGGGCGCACTCTGCGATTGTGCGGGAGCGTCCGCCGATGCCGGCGGAGTGGATGGCGAACTCTGCTGCGGCGTCGACGTGTCCGGCGAGGTCACGGGCGTGGTCTGCTGCGGGGCTGCAGTATCCGGCGAGGTCGTAGGCGCGCTCTGTTGCGTTGCCGGGGCAGTTGCATCCGCAGAGGGCGTTGTTGCCTGCGGCGCCGATGAGTCCGGCACGCCTGGCGTTGCGGGCACGCTCTGCGATGGCGCCGGGACCTCTGCCGATGCGGGCGGAGTAGATGGCGCAGTCTGCTGGGACCCTGAGGTTTCCGCTGCTGCGGGAGTTGCTGAGGGCGCAGTCGGCCGCGGTGGATTTGTATCCGCCGCCGGTGCAGTTTGCGGCGGAACAGGCGTTTGCGGCGCGGGGGCGTTTGTGTCCGATGAGGTCGACGTCGTGGCAGGTACAGGAGATGAAGAAGCCGCGTCGCTCTCGCCTGCGGCAGCCGCGCTGTGCGTGACCGGCGGATCTGGCTGCGCGGGCTTATCGCTGTCGTGGTCGGGCGTCAGCGGCGCCGGCGGCTGGTCCGGATAGAAGCGTTCTTGTCCCGCCTCTGGTGATGTGTCAGGATCCGCGACGACTGGAGCGGGAAAATCATTCGATTTCACCACCTGACCGGAAACCGTGGGCACCGCTGCTGGCGTGGAAATCACGTATCCGGGCTGCTGTGCGGTCTTTGTACCGCTGCTCCGCGTTTCAGCCTGCGTCGGCTTCGTCTCCGCTGCTGGAGATGCGGGGTTCTGATCGCTGCTCGTCGAGGACGCATCCGGTGTCACAGCATCCGGATTTGCAACCCCTGTGTCGTTCGCTCCGCTCGAAGCAGGCAGCGTCTGATCTCCATTCGGATCGCCTGCCGACGCCGTCACGTCTTTCGCCACCGAATTCGGAGCGTGTGCGGCCGCATTCGTTCCGGCCGACGGAGGTGTCGCGGCTTGCTGAGCCGCTGAAGCCAGCGTGCAGAGGCCGGCAGCAAGCAGACCTTGAACGATCGGACCCAGCGTAGCTCTTGAGCGATGACGCATGAACAGTGTTCCTTAGCAGCAGCGTGCGCTGGTCAGCGCCGGTCGAGTCCGCCCGAAATCTGCACCTTGCGGCTCGGCGGTTAAGTGGGACAGCAGGCCGGTTTCGAGCATCACCGGGCTAATACCAAATCGACGGTCGAAGATTGCGTGATCGTTGCGCCACCACTTGTGGCAGAGCCGGTGACGGTGACGGTATAGATTTTGTAGTTGCTGGGAGCTGCGCAACCCGACATGCCGACCGCTCCGGCCAGTAATGCCAAGGGAACGAGCAGGAGCAAAAGACGGCGACGGCGACGCGCGCCCAATAGCAATCCGCCGGTCGAACCAAACAGCCCTAGCGGCAGCACGGTCCAGGCGAGCAGTGGTGAGCTGCCGTCGGCCGCCGTGAGCGGTGGAGTGCCCAGTTTGCCGAAGACCTTCGGAACATTGGTGCTATCCGCCGTAGCAGTGATCGTCATGGTGGACGTGCCTGTAGCGCCGGCAGCCAACGTGACACTGGACGGTGCGAAGGCACACGATGTTCCCTCGGGCAGTCCCGAGCAGGCCAGGGTGATAGACCCGGTGAATCCCCCAGTCGATGCCAGAGCGACGGGGTAGCTCACCGTTCCCGCGTGGTCGATCTCTTGTTCTGGTGGGGTTGCAGCCAAGGTGAAACTGCCACCCGTGTTCCCGCCGCCGCCTCCACCACCACCACCTCCACCGCCTCCGCCACCACCGCCTCCGCTAGGCGTGATGGTCAATGTGCCCTTGACCACGGTGATCGTGTAATTCGAAGCCTTCGTGCCGGCGCCGATGGTATATGCAGGGGTAATGGGATACGCACCAGCGAGGCTCGCAGTCGTTGCTGTGGTACTGAAAGTAGCGGTGATGGACTGTCCCGGAACTACGTTGACCACGGTACCTGTGAGTTGCGGATTCGGCGTGTTTACCGGACGTGTCTTGTTATCCGCGGTAATGGTGACCGGGCGCGGTATTACCTTCAGAATGATGTTCGACGCTGCCGCCGGATAGTTGGAGTCACCTGAATACGAGACCGTGACGTTGTAGGTGCCGACATCCTCCAGCGTCGGTGAAGGCGAGCAGGAGACGGCGCCGCTTGACGGAAGCGGTTGTGCTGCGCACAGCGTCGAAGCGCCGATCGCGAACGTGGCGGTACCGGTCGGCGAAACCCCCTGGTTCCCGCTGATGGCGGCGGAGAGCGTGTAAGCATCGCCATAAACCACCGTCACAGCCTGCGCGGTGATAGCGGCGATGGGCGGAGGCGGCGCGATCCCGATCAAGGTGATGGTCTGAGTCGGATTCGCCGACGTGTCATTCAGATTCGCGTGATCGATGAGGGGATTGCCCGGCGTCTTCGGCGTGAAGACGAAGCTGAGATCGCAGGTAGCGCCAGCCGGAATGATATTGGCGCAGTTAGTGCCGGCAGAGTCTACTTCGAAGTTAGGATTGCCCGGATCGAGGTACATCGCGGCCACCGGCTTCAGACCGAAGTTGCCGGCGTTCCAGAGTGTTGTCTTCTGTGGAGCGCTGGTCTGCCCGACCTTGACCGTGCCAAAGTTCAGCGTCGGGTCTTTGTAGGTGATCTCGCGCAGAGCGCTGTTGCCAGTGTCGGCGATGTACACATCCGCCGCACTATCGACGGCTACTGCAGAGGGGCTGTTCAGTTCTGCAACGTCGGCCGGTCCGTTGTCGCCCGTAAATCCCGCGGTGCCATCGCCTGCGAGTACCGCTACCTCGGGATTATGGGCCAGTCCGCTGAATGCGAGGAAGATGCGATGAGTAGCAGCATCCGCGATATAGAGGTCGCCCGCTGCATCCGCGCCGATACCGGCAATGCTCGCCAGGCCCGTGCCCATGCGGGTTCCGGCACTTGTATCCGCCGGCGTGCCATTTCCGGCGAACCAGTGAATGAACCCAGCGGCGTCCATCCGGTAGACGCGGTATGCGCCACGGTCCGCAACATAGAGAGTGCCGTCAGGGCTGAGATAGAGTGCCGACGGATGCACAAATTGCGCGTTGGTCGCCGGCACACCGTTTGCCGCCGGAATCGCTCCTCCACCAGCGAGGACCGCCTTCTGGCCTCCAGCGTAGATCTGGAGAACATCTGGTGTAGCGCCGTCCTCCGCAACATAAAGATTCCCCAGCGTATCGGTCGCCAGTGCGACAGGATTGTCCAGGCCGCTGACCAGCGTGGTTAAAGTGCCGTCCGCATCGTATTCCAGGACGGAATTGGTAGTAGCGTCAGCGATGTAGAGATTGCCCGCCGCGTCGAGTGCAAGCGCAGTCGGTGCAGCAACACCGCCGCCCGGCGCGATCAGCTGCGTCGGAGATGAAAGGCCGGCGGGCAGTACGGAGATTGAGCCATTGCTACTCTCGGCGTAGTACGCGTCGCCGGCGCTATCAATCGCGATGGCTGACGGTGTCGCGAGTGATTTCGCCAGGCTCTTGATGGTTCCGGGAATGAAGATCGCCTGTGCGCTCTGGCCGATGCCGCTCAGACCAAAGCGGTAGGACGTCGCCGGCGAAGTCGCGCTGTCGGTGATCGTCAGCGGGGCGGTGCGCAGGCCGGGCAGCGTTGGGGCAAACTTCAGACTGAACTGGCAGGTCTCGATCGTACCCGGGGGCGGCGCGGGAATGGACCCGCTGCAACCATTGGCGCCGAAGGTCACAAAGTCGCCGCCTGGGCTGGGGGTCAGATAGACGGCGTCCGTGACCATGAACCACAGGTTTTGCAGGATACTTTTGTTGCCGACAAGTGTCGCGGGAAAGCTCAGGCCCTGATTCAGGATGCGAACGATGTTGTTGTTGGTGTCAGCGACATAGATGTTGCCGGTCTTGTCTGCCGCCAGTCCCTGAGGGTTGAGCAGCGAGAACGAGACAGCGGCCTTTCCATCCTGTCCTTGAAAGTAGCCGGTGACCCCGCCATCTCCGGCAACCGGTGCCAGTTTGTTGCTGAGCAACTCATATACCTTTGCGGGACCATTGTCGTTGATGTAGAGGTGGCCAACCGCATCCGAGGTGACGCTGACCGGCTTCTGCAGGACGGTGCCGTTGGAACTGGCACCACCGCTCAAGCATGTTCCTGCGGCGACAGATGAGACGCCGGTAGCCGACACTTCACGCACGCAGGCATTCGCTGAGTCGGCGATATAAAGATCGTTGATGGGATCGACAGTGAGGCCCAGGGGTGCGTTCAGTGTTACGCCGCCCGTAGTGCCGGGACACTGCGCCGAAACGGCCGCGGACGGCGCACCGCTGACCAGGCACACGGCCGCGTAATTGGGCGGACTGCTGCGGAGGACTTGATAGATGTTGTCCGCGGAGTCATTGATCGCGACGTAGAGGTCCCCCACGGAGTCGACCGCGACCCCAGCGGGCGCGGGCGCGACCGACACGTTCGAAGGATCCGTGCAGTTGCCGATCAGCGGCTGCAATGAGGCAACGCCCGTAGCACCCGCGCTGAGGCGGCGCACGCAGTTGTGGCCAGTATCCGCCACAAACAAGTCTCCGGCAGCATCGAGGGCAAGTCCCGACGGATTCAGCACACCCGTGGTGAAGGTCGTCACGCTGCTGGCGCTGGTGCAGGTATTACCGGCACCCTCTCCTACCGCGACTGTCATGGTGCCGTTGGTGTCGACGCGACGGATGCAGTTGTTACCCGTGTCGGAGATGTACACATTCCCGGCAGTATCGGCAGCGACGTATGCCGGAGCATTCAGGGGGATGTTCCTCGCCACTCCAGGCCCATCGCCGGTGGGATTGCCGGTGCCATCTCCCGCGAAACGCGAAGTGCTGGGCACCAGATGCAGCGATTGCGCCACGCCGGCCCGCCCCGCCAGGCAGCCAGTGACCAACACCACCGCCACGCGCAGCCACACGAGTGCACCAATGCCAGATCCGCCCTGCAATCGTTTCATCATCCGCTCCGCTTCTGCTGCCGGAGGGGCTGCGAGGGACTCTCAAGTGGTGCCTCTGCGCCCGACCGGGTAGACCGCCTGCTCGCCATCGAGCAGGCTGTCCGAATCAAACCTCCCCATTCGTCATCTGGTCGAAGTGACCTTCGTCCCGAAACGGAACTTGGATCTTCCGACAAGGGGAAGTTCGCCTATTCAAGCACAGCGGGGGTTACGAGAGTATGCAACTAACGCGCCAGTGAGGGTACCGAATATTTATCGTCACTGACTTGGGTTACAAGATAGTTATGTACGGCGGGCGGGCGGCTGCGACCGAATGATGGACGAGGCGCCGGCCGATTCCAGCCGATAGCCCCGAATCGCGGCCGGAATGACAACGGCACGCCCGGCAAACAGATCGACCGGATCACAGCCCTCAGCAGTGCAGACGGCGGCTCCCTCCACTGCCACAAGAGTTTGCGGGACGCCGGCGTAAGCTTCCGACAGGAAAGGTGAGGCCGGATCCACCGCAATGCGGTCGACGGTGAAATATTTTTGCTCGATGAGCCGGGTGCGCGCGCCTTCAGTCTTCGGCGGCACCTTGCCGGCGGCTGTGCGCAGCCGCGTCGCTGCGACGCCACGATCGATATGCAGCTCACGCGGACGCCCATAGTCGTACAGGCGATAGGTCGTATCCGAAGTTTGCTGAGTCTCGAGCAGAACTACCCCTGGGCCAATGGCATGGACGGTCCCCGCATCCACAAAAATCATGTCCCCTTTGGCTACCGGAACCTGCTCCACCATGTCCTCGAGCGTGTGGTTGGCGATCGCCTCCCGCATGGCTTCGACACTGCTGCCCAGCTTGAGTCCGAGCGCAACTGCAGCGCCAGGCTCGGCTTCGAGCACGTACCAGCATTCCGTCTTGCCCCGCGGTTCGCCGCTCTGCTGGGCCAGAGCATCGTCCGGGTGAACCTGTACCGACAGCTTGTCGTGCGGGAACAGTATCTTCACCAGCAACGGGTAATCGCCGGCTTCGTTGCGATGCGGACCGAGCAACGCATCGGGATAGGCGGCCGCAAGCTCGCTGAGCGTGCGGCCCTGCTGCGTCCCGGTTTCAATGAGGCACTGCGGCCCCGTGAGCCACGCTTCGCCGACAGGTTCGACAGGACGGAAGTCGTACCAGGGAGACAGGTCGCGCGTGCCCCAGGGGCGGGGGCTGAAAAATGGCGCGATGCGAAAGGGACTGAGTGGCGGAGCTGGCATAACCTTCACAGGATCGCTTGAGCGGAGCGTACGAGGCAAGCACGCGTGGGCCAAAAGAGAATTACCCGCTCAGGGATTCAGCCATTCCAGCCGCCGCGGCCTGAAGTTCAGTATCTGCTTCGCCTTTCGATTCGACGCGCCTCTCAGCCTGGTCTGGTAGTAGATCGGCTCCTCGCCGACTGAGCCGCGCGCCTGCTCTTGTGTGACATGAGGCGGCACGGATGCGCCAAGAAATCGAGCAAACGCAGGCAGCCACACATGGATGGGTGAGGGGTCATCGTCCACGATGTTGTAGACGCCAGCCGGAGCCGTCAGAGCGGCGACGGTCGCCAGTGCGGCGTCCTCAATATGAATCCACGACCAGGCGCCTTCGCCGCGTCCGATGATCGGCGTCTGTTGCTGGCGCACGTCATCAGCGGAGGCGCCATCCCGGTCGTACCACGTGTTGGGGCCATAGAAGAACCCGTAGCGTAGCGCAACTCCTTCCATGGCCGGCGCGCTGAAGAGGCGCTTCTCGAGCTCTGTATAGGTCCGTGCACTTGCCGCGACACCCGGAGTTGCATCGACCGCGAGTGACTCCGATTCATCGGCAAGTCCGCTGCCGGCCTTTAGAAAAAAGCCGGTAGCCTGTTGCAGATAGCGACGAACACCGGCGGCCTGTGCCGCGCGGAAGAGGTTTCCACCACCTTCCAGACGCAACTTGCGATCGCCCGGCCCGGCGGCAGCCAGATCTGACGGACGTTTGGGGAGTGCCGTCAACTCGTCGATGACCGCCTCAGCGGAGGAACTCCGTAGTGCCTCCTCAAGCACGGGCGCATCGAAGGCGCTGACTCTTGCCACGGCGGCGCCCGCTTTGCTTAGCTTCTCTGCACCCGCATCGGAGTGCGTCATGCCCGTAACCGTGTGGCCCTTCCGGATCAGTTCTGCAACCAGCGGCTGGCCGATGGCACCACTAGCGCCTGCGACGAATATTTTTCATGTTCTCTCCTGCCGGCCTGGCCGCTAGATCGCCTCATTGCTCCGCTTTCAGCGGTTGCTGCGCGGGCAGCAGCTTGGCCAGTGCCTCCTTCAATGCTGCCACCTTCTCGTCATCGGGAACACCACTGGTCTGCCAGACAAGGTGGTCGCTGGAGTATTTTGAGCCTGGGCTTATTTACTAACCTAGGAAACTCTGCCGCGGCCGCGCGCGCTTCTCTTTCCAGGCTTCCGCCTGCGCGCTGCCGTATCGAATGACATTGGAGGCGCTATGAAGAAAAGGAAACTGGGGAGATGGGGGCTGGAGGTCAGCGAGTTGGGGCTGGGTTGCATGGGAATGTCGGAGTTCTACGGCCGCGGCGATCAGTTTGAATCAGAGGCGACCATTGATCGAGCCATCGACCTGGGCGTGACCTTCTTCGATACCTCGGATATCTACGGCCCGTTCACCAACGAGGAGCTTGTGGGCCGCGCGCTACTGCCGCACCGGCGCAAGGTGCAGATTGCGACGAAGTTCGGCGTCGTGCGGAAGAAAGAAGACCCAACCTTTCGTGCGGTCGACAGCAGTCCGGCTTATGTGCGAAGTGCATGCGAGGCAAGCCTGCGCCGGCTTGGAGTCGAAACCATCGACCTTTATTATCAGCACCGTGTCGATCCAAAGACTCCGATAGAAGAGACCGTCGGGGCCATGGCACGCCTCGTCGAAGAGGGTAAGGTACGTTTTCTCGGACTTTCGGAAGCCGGGCCGGAGACCATCCGTCGCGCTTACGCGACACATCCGATCAGTGCGTTGCAGACCGAGTATTCGCTGTGGAGCCGGGAACCGGAAGATGGCATCCTGCCAACGGTCCGCGAACTGGGTATCGGCTTCGTCGCATACTCGCCTCTAGGCCGCGGCTTCCTTACGGGACAGATCAAGCAGCCCGGCGATCTTGCGCCGGATGACTGGAGGCGAACCTCTCCGCGATTTCAAGGCGAAAACTTCAATCGCAATCTTGAACTTGTGAAGAAGGTCGAAGAGATGGCGGCGAAAAAGGGAGTGAAGGCATCGCAGCTTGCCCTCGCCTGGGTGCTGGCGCAGGGCGAAGACATTGTTCCGATTCCCGGGACAAAACGGCAGAAATATCTTGTTGAGAACGTCCATGCGATCGATGTGAAGTTGAGCAAAGACGATCTGGCGGCCTTGGATGCGTTGGCACCGAAAGGTGCGGCAGCGGGCGCGCGCTACGATGAAGGCGGCATGGCCGCGGTGGGCCGATAGCGGCGAGCTCCGATTCGAGGAAAGCCGTTCCCCCAGTCGGCAAGTCGTCTGCAAAGGTGATCACCATTACGGATGGCAAACACTACCTCGATTTCGAATATCTGCTGCGGTTAAGAGGCAGCACATATATGGGCGATGAAAATGCGAAGGTATTGAGTTAGCAGATAGGTGGACAGTACCCTCCTCATCTATACTTTCCCTCCGGAGCGTGTCTATGGCATCCACAGTTTGGAAGGGGTATATCTCCTTCGGCCTGGTTTCAGTTCCTGTTCGACTGTTTGCTGCTGCCCGCGAAGAGCACGTGAGCTTCAATCAAATTCACAACGAATGCGGCGGCCGGATCAAGCAGCAGATCTTTTGCCCACAGTGCGATCGCGTTGTGGAACGAAACGAGTTACAGAAGGGCTACGAGGTCGAAAAAGGCGTCTATGTGACGGTCACGCCCGACGAGCTGAAGACTCTCGAAGCTGAGTCTTCCGACGTGATGGAGATCCAGCAATTTGTATCTCTGGAGGAAGTAGACCCGATTTACTTCGAAACGTCCTATTACTCTGCCGCTGAAGAATCCGGCAAGCGTGCATACAACTTACTCTTTCGCGGCATGACTCGCGAGAAACTCGCCGCTATCGCCCGGGTCACGCTCAGCGGGCGTGAGCAGGTTGTCCTGATCCGCCCCTATGACCAGGGCTTGCTGCTGCACACGCTCTACTATCCGGCCGAGGTGCGGGAGGTTGGCGAATACGGACACGATACCGCCTCTGAGGTGCCGGAGCAGGAGGTGGCCCTCGCCGAAAAGTTCATGGAATCGCTGCGCGCGCCATTTCAGGCTGAGCAGTTTCAGGACAACTATAAGGAGAAGGTACTGGCGCTCATCGAAACGAAACGCGCTGGCGCAACGCCGCGACCTGGTGCAGAAAAGCGGCGACTGGCTCCGGTCGTCGATCTGATGACCGCCCTCAAACAGAGTCTTGCCGAAAAGGAGCGCGCGCGTCCCACGCTGGTTCCGTCAAAACCTGATTCCGCACCGAAGAAAGAACCCCAACGCGCAAGCAAAGAAGCCGCTGCCAAGCCTCGCAAGCAGAAAGCTATCTAGGCAAAGGTGGTTGTTGGGATCGGCTAAATCGCTGGATATGCTATGCGGCCTTAGCAACTCGCGTGCTGCGCTTACTTCTCAGCGGTCCCACCCAGCCAAAGAATGGCACTCTTGACGAGTTGGTTCTGAGTGGCGCTCGTGAATATCTTGTCGCCATGTCCCATGTTGCAGTAGACCATCTTGTATCTCGTGTTTGTCCAGACTACAGGCAGATCGCCGGCTGCCAGAGTATCTTTCATGCCGAGCGGATAGTTTGATGGACTCAGGCTCGCCAACACATGGATGTCCTTGCTGGCGCGCGGATCCGGTTTCCAGATGTACCACTCGTTCGCCGGCGAGATAAATGTATCCGGTAGACCTCGAGTGACGGGGTGTGAACGATCTTCGACGATAAGCTTCGCCGGCAATGGAGGCCAGCTGTTGGTCAGGAAGACTGCATCCAGAAAGTCGCCGACGAACCAGGGCCAGTGCGTGCTCTCGTCGTTGTAACCCGCGAAGTGGAAGCCTAGCCACGCACCGCCGTGCTCCATGTACTGCTGAAAGGCCGTTCTCTGTGCTGTCTCATGTGGGGAGTCGTTCAGCCAGACGACTAACTGATACTGCTTCAGGTTTGTAGTGTTGAGGTCTCCCCAGTTCGTTGTGGCTTTCCAATCAAAATCGTCATGCTTCGCCTCAGCTTCGAAGAATGTGATCGCCTGCCGCGCGAAATCGACGTGATCGGCTTCGGTCTTCTCGGTATAGAAAGCGAGGACGTGAAAGCGTGGTTTTTGGGCATGGCATGTCACAACCCAGGCGAACATCAGAACGGTCGAAAGTGCTGCAATCGGCCGCATCAAGAGTGTGCCGCCCACACAATGGAGTTATGAAAGAGCTTCGTGAATGATCTGTTCTGAAATAACTCAGGATGATGGCCCATGAAGATGTAGATATTCCGTGCTTTAACGTGCTCGTTGGTCCAGACCACAGGATGGTCACCGCCCATCTTGATGCTGGTTGTCGGCGAGTAGCTGTTCTCGTCCACGGTCGCCAGCACGTAGACATTTGGTCGTGGATCTTTGTCCCAGGTGTACCACTCCTCCTTGTCGATCCGGAATGAGTTGCCAAGACCTTTCATCGCAGGATGCTGCGGATCCTCTACGTGAACTGTGCCCGACGCGAATGTCGCTATGTAGCTCTTGAACTGGATACCACCCATGAACTCGGAGAACCAGGGCCACAGGCCGAAGCCGTCGAAATGCCCGAGCAGCGTGGCGTGGTGAAACCCGATCCAGCCGCCGCGGCCCTCTTCGATATAGCGCTCGAAGGCAGCTACTGCTACCGGTGTCCAGTTATAAGGCGGATAGTTCAGCTGAATAAAGAGCTGATAACGAGAGAGGAAAGCATCGTTGATGGGACTCGTATCCGAGATGTAGTCGATCGTGAAGTGATCGCGAACCGCCTCCTGGCCGAGCCATACTTTCGCTGCATCCACGAAGGGCTTATGAATGCCGCCCTTCTCGGCAAGTGCAACCACATGGAACTGAGGTTTTTGAGACTGCGGCCACAGTCCACTCGTACACCCCAGAACCAGAGCCGCGACACCAGCGATCCTTAACCTCGATACGATGGCCCTCATCAACGCTTCGTCTCCTGGATACGGAAGTCTTGAACACAAACGTTATACCTTGTCATAGAGCGAAAGCCGAGAGCTATTATGCTTCGGAGAGAAGAAGCGAGGCAAACGCACGATGCAGCGATACGGAATTCTGTTGTTAACAATTGCCGCAGGCATTATGGGCTTTGCATGCTGGCGATCCCGAGCGCAGACAGATGCAGAGCCGCATGGGAGGACCGTTCATCCGCACGCTCTCGGCTTCAACACCACCACGCATCGGCTCTACGCGGTAGATCAGGACGCCGATCGGGTCCTCGTTCTGGATAAAGATGGGACGCAGTCTTCCATCCCGGTGGGCAAGCGGCCGAACGCGATCGCGATCGACCCGGGCATCGATCGGATCTATGTTGTGAACGCCGGGAGCGGAAATGTCAGCGTGATCGATGGAGGCTCAGATCGCGTCGTCGCAACTGTACCTACAGACACGCGCCCATATGCGATTGGCATTGATACTTCGCTGCACCGCGCCTATGTCACGAATACCTTCAGCAATAAGGTCACGGTCATCGACGGCGCGACCAATCAGTCGCAACAATTGCCGGTTGGCTCCAAGGACTTCGTCGAGACGAACACGCACCGCCATCGCGCGTTCTTCATCAGTTATGAAGACCCGGCGCTCACCATGCTGGATAGTGATAAGAAGATCCACCGCGAAGATCTCGGCCTCTCGCATCCCTGGGGACTTGCGGTCGATGCGCAGCGCGGCATCGTTTATGTGACAGAGATCGGCAAAGATACTCTCGTCGCGTATCACGAGGGCAACAGCAAAACCGATACGGTGTCTACTGGATCGATGCCGGATGCTGTGGCGATTGATGGGGCCACAAACCGGATCTACGTCGCCAACTATGCAGCGGATTCGGTAACCGTCGTTGACGGCGCAACCATGAAGCCGGTGGCGACCATCCCAGTCGGCACACATCCTCAGGCGATCACGGTTGATGGCACGCGGCACATCATTCTCGTCGCCAACACACACAGTAATAGCGTGACCGTGATCGACAGGAGCAATCGAGTCGTCGCTACTCTCCCAGGTGGAACCAACCCCTATGCTGTCGCCGTCGACTCGGACACCGGCAATGCATATGTCGCGAATTACGGCTCGCATCCGGTTACGAAGCTGGATCTGACATCCATTCACTGACAAAGTTCGGCTTCACAATTGCATCCGCAAACGAGCTTTGGTCAGGCCCATCGCGATCAGAAGCATCGCGACGGTAAAGGCGACTGCGCGGATAATACCGGGCCAGCCTGCGTTGAAGTGCCCAAGCAAGTACTCAAGACCGGTCCGCCCCGCGAGGAAGTAGTAGATATCCGGAACGAGATACGTCAGCAACGTATTGGAACCGGCAGGGCGCACCAGCCATGCCCAGCGCGTGAGCTTGCGCACATCGCAGATCCAGTAGAGTGCGGTGAACAGCGCGCAACTGGCAGCGACGCTCCATAGTGCCCAGGTTGGAGTTGCGCGAATCTTTGAGATGCCGAACGGTGCAAGCAGCCAGCCCACGATAAAGCATAGAAGGGACATCAACAGCGCCAGTTGTATCTTCTGCCACGGGGTCGTCCAACGATGATCTCCCAGAAAGATTGATGACGTTACAATTCCTGCCAGAACGAGGGTAGGCATTGCGCCGTTGCCGAAAGGCCAGATGTACATGGGCACATGCGCGAAAGGAAGCCATCGGGCAACTGACGCAATGTTGTAAGCGACCAGTGCAATTAACCACAAGACAGGCGCGATCCGCCAGCGGCGCGTCGGGATATAAATCAGGCAAACGGCGAAGTAAGTCAGGCCGATGAGCCCCAGGATTTCCGGGTACGAAAAATTGATCCATCGTTCGCCGCCTGGAGTCGAGCGGCGGAAGATTGCGAACATGAAAATGATCAGCGCCGCGCCGGCACTGCGCAGGAGCAGCACCATCCGGCTGCTGAGTCCGCTGTAGACATTCCAGAGCAGAATGGCGCCGACGAGGCCGAGGAGCGCCCACAGTTCAGACGCGATGTGCATGCGCGCTCGATCACCGTGCTCGGCATTGGCAAGGATGAGGCCAAGCACCAGCAGTGCAATGACGCGCAGCACTACGTGCAGCCAGAGCGAGGCAAGAGATGCATTGCGCTTCAGACGCTGCTTCACCGCTATAGGCAGCGCCATGCCGACAATGAAAAGGAATGCCGGAAAGACCATGTCGACATACGTCATCGCATCCACTTTGGCCGGCATGTGGTACGTCCACTTGGAGAGACCATGTACGCTTGCCAGATCATTGACGAAGATCATGACCGCCATGGTGATGCCGCGGAAGATGTCGATCGAGAGCACGCGCGTGGAGGCGGCCTGCCCCGCAATCCCAACCGTCGGAGAAGAAATCGTGGCGTTCATCGGCTGCTCCCGGCAGCAGCGCCATTTCCGTAAAAGGCGCCGTTAATTGTGTCCAACAAGGCGCCTGTTGGATCGCCCATGTACTCCCAAAACATGACACCGGCGAGCCCTTTGCGCCGGACATAGGCGCACTTCAGTGCGAGGGACTCAGTGTCCTCATAAGAAACAAACTGACGTTTTTGCTCGCTGTAGAGATAAGGAACCGATGCAGCGGCATCCCAGTAGCGCGTGAATCCCTGTTGCAGCATGTTCGTCACGATATTGCCGTAGTTCGCGAAGGCATTGGGCACAGGCACTCCCGGCTGGAAGAGTCCATGATCCGTGGGGCCAACATCACCCCATACGTGACCATAGAAGGGTACGCCCAGAACGATCTTTCGCGGCGGCACGCCGGCGTGCTCGAACTCCAAGACAGAGCGGTCAGCCGAAACCCGCTTGGGGTCGGCAGGGTCGGTATACAACGGAGCATGGTTCCCCGAAATCTTTTCGCTGCCAGGCTCGTAGTAGTCATAGGCCATCAGGTTTACGGTATCGAGATAGCGCTGCACTCGCCCCATTTCTGTGTGGGCAATGAACTCGGTCGATGCGCCTGCTGCCACGGAGAGCAGCAATGTCCGCCCTAGCCTGTTCTGCTCGCGATTGAATCGCCCTCGCAATTCTTTAAGGAGCAGGGTGTAGTTGCGCTGGTCTTCGGGGCGGAAGCGATTGCCGGCGCCAATCATCCCCGGATACTCCCAGTCAATGTCGAGTCCGTCAAGTTTGTAGCGGTCCACGAACTCGACCACGCTTTCGATGAATCGGCTCCGGCTCTGCTTGGTGAGCACCATGTCGGAGAAGTTTCCGGACCACAGCCAACCACCAACGGAAACCAGTACCCCGAGCGTCGGATTCTGCTGCTTCAACGAGACCAGCGTCGCGAAGTTCGCTTCGTCCACGGGACTGCCGGTCACAATGCGGCCGTCCTGGATGTTGGCAAACGCATAGTTGACGCGGGTCAGGTGTTTGGCGGCAATCTCGGCTGGTTGAAGGGCGCGGTCTCGGGGAAAAATATAAGCGATGATCTGTGGAGGCAGAACCTTCTGGTGAGCACTCTTTGCATGCAGCGCAGCAAGAGGCGTCGACAGGACAATAGCGGCCAGCAGTAGCCTTGCCAACGGCGCGGCATGGCGAGGCGATAATTTACAGATAGGACCCATCGCACCTCCGGAAACTGCCGGGTCAGAAACAAGCATTGCACATATGGAGCAAATACTACCGGGAATCTGCTCATTACTCTGCGGTATAGTCGCAACCAGTCAATCGAGGAGGGAAATCCGATCCGGTTCTTCAGATACAGATACTTTGTTGCTCTGACTTCATATGCGATGGCCGTGCCACTGTTGCCCGCGCAGGTGCGTGTCCTGGTGGATCAAGTGGGCTATGAGACCACCTCGCGAAAGATCGCGCTGATCTCCGCGTCCGAGAATGATCGTCCGGGTGAATTCGCACTGATCGATGACGCCAACGGCAAAGTAGTATTCAGTGGAACTCCAGCGCCCGCCGGCCGTGTGGATCGCTGGGGAGAGCAAACATATTGGAAGGCAGACTTTTCAGCGTTTCAGGCGCCCGGGCACTACTTGCTGCGTGTTGGAACCGGCAACGCTGCCAGCACTTCCTTCAGCTTTCAGATTGAGAAAGATCTGCTGGAACGAGCAACGTTATCGAATGTCGTCTTCTATTTCAAGGGACAACGTGCCAGCGGCGACATGGATCGCGTTGACCGGCATCTTCCGCTGCCCGACGGGCACGGCACGGTGGATGTCCATGGTGGCTGGTACGACGCTACCGGCGACTACGGTATTCATCTCTCGCACCAGAACCTTACTTCTTACTTCAATCCGCAGCAGGTGCCCCTTGTCGCGTGGGCGCTGCTCGCCAGCTATAACAGCCTCAACGCGCGGCACGATGATAACTTCAGCGAGTACGAGCGACGCCTCTTGGACGAGGGCCTCTTCGGCGCGGATTTTCTTGTGCGCCTCAAGCGCCCCAATGGTTCGTTCTTTCAGAGCATCGACGCGCCAGGGCCGCAAAAGCTCGCGAAGGACCGCAAGGTCAGCGATCCGAACTGGCGCACGCAGATCAAGATGAATGCCTCCGACACTACGGAGCGCGCAGCCCCGGTCGCGACCAGCCCGCATATGTATGAAGCCAGCTATCGGGCTGGTGGTGGAATGTCCATTGCTGCGCTCGCGTTGGCCAGCACCATGCCCCAGGATGGCGACTTCACGCGGGCACAGTATCTCGAGACGGCAGAGGAAGCATTTGCGTTCCTCGAAGCGCACAATCCTGAGTTGCTGAACGACCACAAGGAAAACATTCTCGATGACTACTGCGCGCTAATGGCGGCGACGGAGCTCTATCGGGCCAGTCGCAAGGATATGTATCGTGACGCTGCCGACATGCGCGCGGCGCACCTGATGGCCCGGCTGACCACCGAAGGGGCCTTTCATGATTACTGGCGTGCGGATGATGGCACGCGCCCGTTCTTCCATCCTTCAGACGCGGGCCTCCCCGTTATCAGCTTGCTGCGCTACGCCGAGATCGCCTCGCAGACAAATCGGCAACACGTCCTCGACACAGTGAAGCGTTCGCTACAGTTCGAACTGGCGACCACGCAGGAAGTTAACAATCCATTCGGTTATGCACGCCAATTGGTACGGGCGGGCAATGGCGAGGTGCGGACCGCTTTCTTCTTCCCTCACGACACGGAGGCCGCTCCCTGGTGGCAGGGAGAAGATGCACGGCTTGCCTCACTTGCAGTGGCCGCCCGCGTGGCCGCTCCGCTTTATGCCGCCGACTCAGCGTTCAGGACTTCACTCGAAACGTACGCGGATAACCAGTTGCATTGGATACTGGGGCGCAATCCCTTCGACAGCAGCATGCTGATGGGTAGCGGACACGGGAACGCACCTTATATGTTCTTCCGTTCCTACAAATACACGAGCGCTCCGGGAGCCATCATCAACGGCATCACCGCTGCAACGAACAACGAAGATGGGATCGCATTCAACGAAGGCTTCGCGGTGACCGGGAAAGACGACGACTGGCGCTGGACAGAGGAGTGGCTCCCGCACGCCGCCTGGTATCTCTATGCGGTGAGCCTGCCACACCAGTAGCGGCATTCGCGATCATCCTCTGGCTGACCCGTAATGTAATAAGGATAAGAATGGCAAAACTTGTTGTTGTTGGCGCAGGCGCGATGGGACTGGCGGCGGCATATCATGCCGGAAAGGCCGGGCACGATGTTGTTGTGGTAGAAGCCTCCGATACTCCTGGCGGGATGGCAGCGCATTTTGATTTCGGCGGGGTCTCGTTAGAGAGGTTCTATCACTTTGTTTGTAAAACAGATTATCCAACCTTTGAGCTTATGGCAGAGCTGGGAATGAGCGACCGCCTGCAATGGGTGGATACAACCATGGGGCTCTTCAATGAGGGGAAGCTTCACAGGTGGGGAGATCCAATCGCATTGTTGCGATTCCCCGAACTCAGTCTTCTGGACAAATTTAGATACGGCATCTTCGCTGCTATCTGCGTGCGTCGCAATCAATGGGCCGCAATTGAGAGCAAGTCAGCAAAGACGTGGCTGCTTCGCTGGTGTGGGCAGAAGGTATATGACCGGCTCTGGCGCTCTCTTCTCGATTACAAATTCTATGAATATGCCGACGGCATTTCAGCTGCATGGATATGGACACGCATCCGCCGCATTGGCCGTTCGCGAAGTTCCATCATGCAGGAACGCTTAGGCTATATCGATGGGGGCTCGATGGCCCTCGTTGACTCGCTGGTTCAGGCAATTGAGCGGCAGGGCAACCGCGTTCAACTGAACTCGCCTACCGTCAAGATAACCACCGAAAACGGGCGCGTCACTGGAGTCGACACGCCCGCAAGCCATCTTGATGCAGATTTCGTGATCTCGACGGTGCCCACTCCTTACGTCTCGGCTATGATCCCGGACCTGCCGGCCGAATGGAAAGCACGATACGAGTCCATCGCCAATATCGGCGTGATCTGTGTGATTTACAAATTAAGACAATCGGTCAGTCCGCATTTCTGGGTCAATATCTCGGAGAAGGACGTAGAAATTCCCGGCGTCATCGAATTTTCTAACCTTCGTGACTTTGGCAAAGATCATATCCTTTATGTCCCCTACTACATGCCGATCAGCCATGAAAAATTCACCTGGCCCGATCAGAGTCTGGTGGATGAATCGTTCCGTTGTCTGCAAATGGTTAACTCTAAGCTGACACGCGACGACGTCATCGACATAAAGGTCGCGCGGCTTCGCCATGGGCAGCCAATCTGTGAGCCGGGGTTCGCGGCGAAGATTCCGCCTATACAGACGCCGATCCGTGGACTTCAGGTCGCAGACACCTGCTACTACTATCCCGAAGATCGGGGGATTGCGGAAAGTGTTCGTCTTGGTCGTGCATTAGCCGAATCGATCGGAGTCGTTCATGAATGATGTGACCATAACGACGACCACGGTAGCTGATACACCCTCCAATGGCGCCACGGGCAACCGTGCGCAACTGACTTCTTTGGGTTTTGCTCGTGGCCATATGTGTTCTGGCAATTTATCCGGTTGTAAATGCAGCACATTCTCGGCTCTTGATCACTTCGCCTCAAAGTCAAAACCCACGGGTATGTCGTCTTCCGTCCTCAGCCATGCGAGTCCGTGGTCAGCCAGGATAGGCAATCCATCAGGCAACCTCCACACGTGAACTGGCCCCTTCACCTGCTCGCGATTCACCACAGCGACCACACGATCCCCGTAGGTCGGGATGTCGTGCCGGCGAAGTTGGTTGGCATACGGAGACTGCACCGTGATAGTGCGAGGGCCGGAACGCCTTCACAGTAAACTTGTGCGCACGGCCAAAGCCAAATGCGTTTCCGAGCAGGAAGGAACAGCACCAAGCATCGAAAGCAAAATTGCGACCTGGAAGTCATGACCAATGTGTGAGGATTGCCAATCGCACTCAAACGGGGCCGTGTGAGATGCATGATTTGCCGTCCGGTAGCCTGTAACGACAAAGAAAATCAAGGAATCTGTGCCACTCTGGGAAGGCGTGACACAGCATTCCTTCCAAATCCGGGACTTGGTTATCTGTCACGATAGCTCGCGGCATCCTAGCTGCATATACATAGGCGCGACGTAGCCCGCCGAGTGGCAGGCGGTGTGGATGTCAGATACGGAGACAGATATGACGATTACTATCCTGATCGCGTGGGCATCTCTGTCGATTGGCATTGTGATCGGAGCGATGTGGAAGTCGCTCTGTGATTGCCAATCGGAAGGTAGGTCAGATGCCGACGACGGCAGCATGAAGCTACCGCGGTTAGGGCCTGGACCTGATTGCTGGCAACCTCCCTACACGCGAGCGGAAGCCCGAAAAAGGTCAGCCTGAAGTCTCAATGTATCCATTGAGTCGTAGCGCTGTCTCGACACCCGGCTCAACTCCATGCTCACGCCGGACATCCACATTGTACGATTAAACTCCTCGCTGATAAGGCGTGGCCCCTTCTCTCTGGATGAATCGCCTTGGTTTTCGTATATTGTTGGAACGCCTGACTCAACTGGTTTTTGGATTCCACCATGATGACGAATACATATTCCCCAATTGCTGTCTCGCATTTCCTCTCTGTAAAGACGTCCATCTGAGGCCTGAAGAGAGACTGATGGACGAAAGCGCGATTCTGTTACTGCATTCCGCCGATCGCAAAGGGCTGGTGTCGTCCATCGCCAATTTTCTCTTCGCTCATGGCGGCAATATTCTGCATGCTGACCAGCACCAAGATGCTGAACTGGGCCTGTTCTTCATGCGTATCGAATGGTCGCTGCGCGATTTTGATCTCGATGAACGTCAGTTCCGCACGGCGTTCACTCCTCTGGCCGAGGCCTCAGGGCTGCACTGGCGGGTCACCTTTGGAAGACGAAAGATCCCTGTGGCGCTTCTGGTTTCTCGCTATCAGCATTGCCTAATTGACCTGCTCTACCGGCACCAGATCGGCGAACTGGACTGCAATATCGCATTCATCATCAGCAATCACGAAGATGCCCAACCCCTCGCGGCATTTTATGGCGTGCCGTTTCATCACATTCCCGTCGCTGCCGGAAGAAAGGATTACGCGGAGCAGTTACAGATCGAGCTGTTGCGACAACATGAAGTAGAACTGGTCGTTCTCGCCCGTTACATGCAGGTACTGTCGGCGGAGTTTGTCGCTCTTTATCCCCGTCGCATCATCAATGTGCATCACTCCTTCCTGCCGGCTTTCGTGGGAGCGAAGCCCTATCACGGCGCATATGAACGAGGCGTCAAGCTGATCGGCGCAACTAGCCACTATGTAACGGACGTGCTGGACGAAGGGCCGATCATCGAACAGGATGTCGCGCGCATCTCTCATCGTGACCGACTCGAGGACCTTATAAGCAAAGGGCGCGATTTGGAAAAAATCGTCCTTTCCCGTGCGGTGCGCTGGCACCTGGAGCACCGCATTCTTTGCTACGGGAACAAGACGGTCGTATTCGATTAAGGCTAAGGCATCAACGCAGTCTAGTCGCTCAACCAACGACGATGATTGGGGGCCGCCAGCGAAGGCACAGACGTGCTGAGGTGATTAAAGTTCTAAACCTCCGATGGCGGATGGTTCTTTTTCGATTGATTGATGGGCCCGAGCGCCTGGACATCATCGCCCCAACGTCACGGGGTCACACTGGACCACGCGTGACTCAGAACGCTTGCGCGTGTCGAAGACAGGGCACGTGACAAAAAAGCGGGAACGAGCTGGGCCGGGAGGGGAGCAATATTCAGGCTGATGATTCTTGCGCACAACTCGCTACTACTACTGCTCACCAGTTAAAACATCAAAATCTGGATATACGAAGCGACGTCGACTCCATCATCACATTGCCCAAACCATCGGCAGCCACGCGATCCAGCGAGGGGCAAAGACGCAGCGCACTTGCCACACACTATCCAGGCGAGAATTTGGGGATCAGCTACGTCATTGAGGGGATTGGAGGCGCGGGTGAGAATCGAACTCACGCATAAAGGTTTTGCAGACCTCCCGGGGCGATTTGGTGGATCTTGCTGCAGCTTGTAAGTTATTGGAAAAACTACATAATCGGCTGGAACGCTCCAAGCCGCTACAAACCTCAAGAAGCAGCTACTCCCCACAAAAGTCCCCACAGTGCCAGTGCGAGCAATTTCCGCCAAATCCGAAAGTGTGCCCGCATAAACAGCGGCTTTGTGCGTCAAATGATCGGAAACGGAAATGACTTCCAAAAACCCTGGCTCTAGCTGAACGGCGCGCTGGCGCGTGACCCGCAAACGGAATGCTCGGGGAGGACCCGCAACTTGTTCACGTCGTAACGGCTGACCCGGATTACTTCCGTGGCTCTCGGTCGCATGACCGATACTACGGCTTCCTGTTGCCTGCTTGTGAATGCCCAGATTCACAAGTCGCGTCGATTTCAAGACCGCTTGCCATATAGCTATCCTCTTTGGTGGAAGGAATATCAGGTACGCTCAATGTCTTTGGGTGGAGATACACGAAATACTTCTGCACTGATCGGATTTCCCCGAGGCATTTGAGCCGCTGCTGGTTTTTTGCGCATGTGTACAACTGAACCACCCTGCTCGAACGAGACCTCGTCCATGAACATTTTAATGAAGTATATTCCGCGGCCGGACGTGAGCAGCAGATTCTCTGGAGCCGTGGGGCCGAGTATCTTGTTGATGTCAAACCCTCGCCCTTCGTCTTGAATTGTGATGCAGACCTCTCCATCCGTAGAACAACGACACGCCACATAGACGCGCTTATTCGGATCCGATTCATTTCCGTGAACTATAGCGTTCACTACTGCCTCACGGACTGCCGTTTCGATATCCAGTTCACTCCCATCTTGAGCTCGGAACTTGGCAACGAAGCGCATTAGATCCTCTACGAATGGCGAAGCAATGTCGAGCAGGCTGAAAAGACTGCGCCGGGATTCAATAAACCGCGTCGAACCAGGACTTTGCTTCAAGAACGAATTGGCCTCTGTTGGTCTCATATCTCGATAATTCCATTTGAAATTTCGCTTGATTCTTCCGTAGAAAGCGCATGTCTGGCGCCAATGGATAGAATGCCTTTTTATGGAGCGAAATGCATTTCCAGCAATTGGCATAAACGAGAAGCTTTGAGAGGCGCGTGCAGGATGTCATTTACGCCGCATTCAAGCGCGTCCCACCAAAGTTCAGCAGTACTGGAAGCAGTGATAAGTACAATTGGGTTAAGCACTCCACTACACCTGACCCGCTTGACAAGATCCCTCCAGTTGCCATCAGCCAGGGCGAGTTCCGTGACGATAAGGCTTTTCTCGCGCGCCGAACTAAGCAAATCGAGTGCGGCTCTGATGCTGCATCTCCACTGCATCTCGAGTCCGTGCGCTTCGATGCCCCGCGCGATGGTGGCTGCTGGGCGCCTGGTGGACACGAAAAGTACTGTTCCTGCTGGTCTGTCGGTTTCCATCTGTCTCTAAGCTGCCTGATGCCACACTATGCGATGCGCCCTCCGATTGGCCGTAAGCCGCCGTAAGATCGCCGTAACCTTGCGAAGCTCTGGAGCATAATGAGTGGGGGGATAAGCAGGTGCTAACGCCACCCTCGTCATCCGGGACATCTCTCGCCAGCTCTGAAGCTGACCCCGTCCCCGCGACGGCGGTTCGCGACCAATTGGCGCGTGTCCTGAATAGCCCCGGGTTCGTTGCTTCGGTCCGGCTATGCCGCTTCTTGACGCACATAGTGAATCGCACAATCGATGGAGATATCGACAGCCTCAAGGAGTTCTCCATTGCGATGGAGGTGTTCGACCGCACCTCTGAGTACGATCCCAACATCGACGCGATCGTTCGGGTCGAGGCTCGCCGTCTCCGAGCAAAGTTGAAGGCTTATTACGAGGAAGGGCCGGGTACCGTTGATCCGGTTCTGATTGGAATGCGGCCGGGGAGTTATGTCCCGATCTTCCGATGGCTTGACACTCAGCCGCCAAAGCAGGGCCTAGAGATGGGAGCAACAATCCCGCCCGGCCGTACGTCGATTGCCGTGTTGCCGTTTGTGAACATGAGTCCGGAGCCGGAGCAGGACTATTTCTGCGACGGAATCAGTGAAGAGATCACGAACTCCCTCACCCGAGTTTCCGGGTTGAATGTGATTGCGCGAACATCGGCCTTCCACTTCAAGGGCGCCAGCATCGATATCCGGGAAGTAGGAGAGCGTCTCGGCGCGGATCTCGTCATCGAAGGAAGCGTCAGAAAGGCCGCCGAACAGCTGAGGATCACTGCCCAGGCGATTCAGACCCAATCCGGTCATCACATATGGTCGGAGACGTTCCGCCGTGAACTCAAGGACGTGTTTGCGATCCAGGAAGAGATCGCACAATCTGTTGCGGACTTACTCCGGCTTCACTTGCCGGAAGCTCAGGGGGCAGTGCGGCCCTCCGCTCCTGATCTTGACGCGTATACAAGGTACTTACGAGCTCGATTCCTGATTCATCAACAGTCTCCTGAGGCGCTGCATGCCGCCCTCGAGCAGCTACGAAAACTCATTGCGGCTTATCCCGATTACGCTCTTGCTTACAGTGGCTTGGCTGCAGCGAGCGGCCTTCTTGCCCAGTTCGGGGTGGTTTCGGGCCGTGATGTGTATCCAGAAGTGAAGGCAAACGCGGAGCGCGGCTATGCACTCGATCCGGAATCCGGATACACGTGCACGGTGCTGGGTGCACTTCGTGCCTGGTTTGAGCATCGTTGGGATGAAGCGGGCAGGATGTTCGACCGCGCGCTAAAACTACAACCCAGTCACGCGCCGGCTCACATGTTTCGTGCTATGGCTTTATTGTGCCAGGGAGAGATCAAGGCAGCAGAGGCAGGACTCCGCCGCTCTATTGAACTGGATCCGCTCTCCGCCAGCGACTGCGCGCGCATGGCTTATATTCATCACGTCAAGGGAGACTATCAATCAGCCGCTGAGCATCTCCAACAGTCTTTTGAACTGGATCGCGATTATTCTGAGGCGCGATTGTATGAGGGACTCTTGCAGTTCCAGCTGCAGCGTTACGACGCGGTCATACAGAGTCTCTCTCCGTCCGTCTCACCATTGGATATCGGTCTGCTTGCCGCAGCCTATGCTCAGCAAGGCAGCCTTTCGCGAGCCGAAGAATGTATTGAGAGACTTCATCAACTCGCGGCCCGACAATATGTCACACCCTTGGCAGAGGGTTTCGCTGCAATCGGGATGCGAGATTTCGATCTGGCGTTCAAATGCCTGGACGAAGCAATCGACCACAAAACAAACTTTGTGAATCTGTTGGCGATGGAGCCGTTCTTTCATCCTCTGCACGCTGATCGCAGGTTTGCCAAGCTCCTTAAAAAGCTCAACTTGCCCCAGTAGGCTGGCCCCGAAGAACCCGTAAGCTTACGGCATACTTACGGGTCATTACTCCCGCCCACCGGGCGCTCGAGGCACGATTGCTTCATGCAACGAAGCACTCAAACGCTCTGCGTGGCCCTCATCGTGGGAATCTTGACGACCCTAGCGCGAGGTCAATCCCTGGCATCTCTGTCCGCAGAGATCACGACCAAGGGGGCAGCGGCGGAACGGAAGTCAAATCCGCCTGAATTAACTCTCGAAGAAGCGGTTGCACTCGCTGTTGCAAGCAACAGCAGTCTGAAGACTGCCAACCTCGAGACGCAACGCTCCGCCGACGATCTGGCGGCGAGCCGGACGAGGCGCTTTGCGACGACACAGGTCGTGGCCCTCGGCGCCCAACTGGTCACAAAGGCATCGCTCACGTACCCAGCGGGCTCTTTAGGGACGTATAGCGCAACCGGGCCGATTCCAGCAACGAATCAGAAGACCGAAATCCCCCGGAAGCCCGCAGGCACCTTCGATCTGTCGGTCCTCCAGCCGCTTTCGACGCAGTATCAGTTGCACTTGCAACTGAAGGCGCTTTCGCTGGGCCTCAAAGCGACGCGCGAAGACCAGGAAAAGACCCGTCTCGAGGTCATCGACCAAGTGCGACGTGCTTATTACGGAGTCGTCGAGGCACAGAGTCTTCTCGATAGTGTGCAGGCGTCACTGCCCTACTACCAGGAATCGCATCGACTTGCGTTAGCGAACCTCGGCAATGAAACGATTCTCCCATCGGATCTGCTGAATGCCGACGCACAACTTTTGAAGGTACAGAGTGCGATCAGCGATGTTGATGACAAGGTGGCGTCGGCTTCCGAGAGGCTGAACGACCTGATGGGCCGGGACATACACACGCGGTTCCGGGTGACATCCGTTGGCGACGTAGATCCCGATTTGGATAGTCCGGAAATCATGGAAGACCTTGCTCTTCGCAATCGGCCAGATGTGAAGAAAGCCAAGCTTCAGGTGCAACAAGCCGATTACGATGCGCGGGCGAAGAGGGCGGAGTATATCCCCGACGTGAGTCTGGCATTCGATTACTTCACCTCCGCGAACTTCGCCAATGTTCTACCGAGCAACTTAGGGACGGTAGGTATGTCGCTCCGGTGGGAACCGTGGGACTGGGGACGCAAGCGGCAGGAATACGCCGCAAAGCGGGTGAAGGAAGAGCAAGCCAAAGTCGGAGTGACCGCTACCGAGCGCGCCGTTCTTCTGGAAGTAAGAAATGCATGCCGCCAATTGGAGAACACACGGCGGCAACTGGCTCTGAGGGATGCGAACGAACGCGCAGCCCGGCAGAAGCTCAAAGAGGTTCAGGAGCAGGTCAACCGCGAAGCTGCATTAAGCAGAGATCTGTTTGAAACACAGTCGGACCTGGCTTCCGCCGACAGCCAGCAGCAACAAGCGATCACGGCGTTCTGGAAGGCCAGAGCCGATTTGAAAAAGGCGATTGGAGAAGAATGATGCGAGTATCAGTTGGAATTTTGAGTTTCGCTGCGTTTTCAATTCTCGCCGGCTGCGGCACAAAGACGCAGAAGGCGGGTCCAGAGCCGGTTCCCGTTAACGCGGAAATCGTGGCTACGCAGCAGGTCCAGCCCAACTGGAGTTACTCTGGCGAAATTCGTCCGGACACCGAGGTCCAACTCGCCTTCAAGGAACCCGGTTATGTCGCCGCTCTCTATCGCATGAAGGGCGCCGATGGACGGATGCGTGATGTACAGGTGGGCGACGAAATACCCGCTGGCGCTGCATTAGCGCACCTGCGCAGCTCCGACTATGAAGCTTCGCTCAACGCGGCGGTGGGCCAGCAGGGCGCGATGCAGGGTGCACTTGAAGCGTCGCGGGCGGAACTCGGGCGGGCGAAGGCCAGCCAGGCCAAGGCGGATCTGGACTTTGATCGCGCGCAAGCGCTGTACGCCGCGAAGGCAATGACTCGCCCGGATTACGATGCAGCGGTGGAGCACCACACAGCGGCCACAGCCAATGCGGAAGCCGCCGTGCGTCAGATCGAAGCGCGCCGCGGCCAGTTGAACGTTGCGCTGGGGCAGACTGTCTCCGCGCGGATCAACCTTGGTGATACGAATCTTACCGCTCCTATGCCCGGAGTGATTGTCCAAAAGAATGTGGAACTAGGCAGCCTCGTTGCTGCTGGGACAACTGCATTCACCCTCGATGATACCCGCGTCGTGAAGGTGAACTTCGGAGTTCCTGACAGCATGCTGGCACACCTCAAATTAGGAGCTGCGGTGCCTGTACAACTTGAAGCCTTACAGGGGCAGAGGCTCACAGGACGAATTACAGAAATCGCCGCTTCTGCCAATCGTGAGTCGCGGGTCTTCAACATCGAGGTTAGCTTGCCGAACCGGGATCGCTCGCTCAAGGTGGGCATGATCGCCAGTATCCGTATTGAGCGAGCCGATGCACAAAATGTGCCTGTGGTTCCCATGACCGCCTTGACGACTGCCGAATCAGGTTCAAAGAACTATTCGGTTTTCACGATAAAGGAGCGCGATGGAAAGCAGTTTGCGCAATTAAAGAGCGTGAGGATTGGCGACAACTTCGGCAAGTTGGTCGTCATCGACGAAGGCCTTGCGCCAGGAGAACGAATCATCGTTAACCGTACAAACCAGCTCAGCGACGGAAGCCCGATCCGGGTAGTCAACTAGGAGACGCAGTTATGGCACACGAACACAACGAGCAGTCCACGGACCAGAAACAAAATCTGGCGCGCTTCTTTATCGAGCAGCGGCACGTCGCCTGGGTCTCTCTCGCGGTTGCTCTGCTCTGGGGAATCTACGGACTTCTCAAAATGCCGCAACGGAAGGACCCGGACATTCCTGTGCGCCAAGCGATGGTCATCGTCCCCTGGCAGGGAACATCGGCCGAACAGGTAGAGCAGCTGGTGACCAGGAAGATCGAGCAAGCCCTTGCTTCGAACCAGTGGGTGACGGAGATCAAGAGCGCTTCCAGAACTGGTTCGGCAATGGTTCAATTCGAGCTGGCGGAAAAAGGCAAGTACGACAGAGACAAGGAACTGAACGACGTCAAGATCAGGCTGGATGCCATCCACGATCTTCCGCAGGGCGCCGGTCCGATTTTGTACATCAAGGACTTCGGCGATACGTCCGCATTGATGCTCACAATAGCCAGTCCGCCGGCCGATCCGGTGCAGGTCACCTGGGTGAGCAGGCTGGTTGAGGCACAGATCCGGCAGGTGCGGAGTGATGTTACTGCACAAACGCAGCGCCGGCGTTCGATCGTTGTCGTTTTTCCAAAGTCTATTGACAGCGGCGATGTAGAACGCAGGGTGTCCTGGACGGCCCAGGAGATGGTAGCTCAGCGTCTTTGTTCGGATGTGCGAGTGTTTTCGGGCGCAGGGTTCACGGGGGTTGACGTGGCGACGAACCTCAGCACTTCCGATCTGCAGTCGGCCTTGAGGAAGTTGGTCCATGAGTACCTGCAAGCCGACGAGTTCCATCCCGACGCGTGGCACCCGGCAATCATCGACAACCCCTCGAGCGCCACCGCAGCGCTGCAGGCCGTGGCCGGTGACAAGTACACCTATCGCGATCTGGACGACTTTACCGACACCATTCAGCGAAGTCTCAAAACGCTGCCGATCGTGTCGAAGGTAGAGCGGTCGGGCGTCCTGGACGAGAACACATTTCTGAATTTCTCGCAGGAACGCCTGGCGCAATACAAGCTCAGGCCGGCGGATCTCCCCAACATCCTCGCGGCTCGGAATCTGCCGGACAGCGGGCAAACGCTCAACGCGCGAGGACGCACGGTCAGCATCACCACAACGGGCGAGTTCAAAAGCGTCGATGATCTGCGGAATGTGATCATCGGCACATCCCCGAACGGAGCGCCGCTCTATTTGCGAGACGTGGTGGATATCGAAAGGGGATACGAAAGTCCCGCTTCGTTCCTGAACCGGTTCACGCGCCGCGACGAGAACGGCAACTGGATCACCACGCGCGCGATTACGCTCTCCGTGCAGATGAGGAAGGGAGAACAAATCAGCTCTTTCGGCAAACTGGTGGACGCAAATCTCGAGAGCGTCAGGAAGTCATTGCCGGCTGATCTGGTTTTGGCCAGGACCTCAGACCAACCGCTGCAGGTGCACGACAGTATTGAGCTCTTCAGCCATAGCTTGATCGAGGCGCTAGTGCTGGTGGTCATCGTGGCTCTGATCGGCTTTTGGAGCTGGCGGACAGCCCTGCTGATCGCGGCATCGATGCCGATTACGCTGGCGATTACGTTTGGAGTCATCAGCACCCTTGGGATTGACCTGCAACAGGTCTCGATCGCTTCGCTGATCATTGCCCTGGGATTGCTGGTAGACGTACCAGTGGTGTCGGGCGACGCTATTGTGCGTGAACTGGGCGAGGGCCAGCCGAGGTCCACCGCCGCGTGGCGGGGGCCGACAAAGCTGTTTAAGACGATGGCCTACGCAACCGTGACGAATATCGTCTCGTATCTGCCCTTCCTGCTGCTACCGGGAGACACAGGGAAATTCCTGTGCAGCCTGCCCATTGTCATTAGTTGTTCGCTGCTGGCCGCGCTGTTGGTCTCTATGACCTTTGTGCCGCTTATCAGTTCGTTTCTTTTGAAAAGCAATACCGAAACGCCAATCGAGGAAAGGCGGCAGCGGGGGTTCACGGGCTGGTATTTCCGAACGGCAAAGAAGGCCATTGAACACAGGAAGGTCTGCCTGGGGGCGTCGCTTATTCTGCTGGTAGCGGGCGGTGTCGTGTTCTCTACGCTAAAGCCGCAGTTCTTTCCCAAAGACCTTCAGTACTTTTCTTATATCGACGTGTGGCTGCCTGAAGACTCTCCAGCGAGCTCGACCAGCGCGGTCGCTCACCAAGTGGAATCGATTACGCGCCGCGTAGCGGAAGACTATGGCAAGAGCCACCCCGAGCACGGACACTCGAAGGATGTCTTGCAATCGATGACGACGTTTGTGGGAGGCGGCGGCCCCCGCTTCTGGAGTAGCGCCACACCTGAGGACAGGCAAGCCAATTACGCTCAGGTGATTCTGCGAACCAAGAACAATCATGATACGACCCCTCTTCTCGCCCTATTGCAGCCGGAATTGGACAGGCAGATTCCTGGAGCAATCATTGACACGCGGACCCTCGAAACAGGCAAGCCGGTTGGAACACCGGTTCAGGTCAGGATTTCCGGCGAAGACCTGCCGCGCCTCAGAGCGGAAGCCGAGAAGCTGAAGCAAATCTTTCGCGATATCCCGGTCGCCGCCAGGGTTCGAGACGATTGGGGCGAGCCGAGTGCGAGAGAAGTGGCGCACGTCGATGTGGATCGGGCAAACCTGGCGCACGTCACAAACGCGGATGTTTCCGATTCGATCGCTGCGGCTCTTCATGGAGTCTCGGCTGGAGTGTTGAGAGATGGTAACAAGCAGATTCCGATCTTTGGACGCATGCGAATGGAGGAGCGAGCCCAGCTCTCCGATCTGCGCAGTCTATATGTCTTTTCGCGACAGGACACGCCTCCAGTACCTCTCGATCAGGTGGCGACGGTTTCCTTGGAACCGGTAACGCCAAAAATCCGACGCTTCGATCAATACCGGACCATCACGGTGCAATGCTGGCCTACCGAAGGGCATTTACCTTCGGAAGTCATCTCGGCGGCTATGCCCAAGCTGCAAGAGTTCCAGAAGCAGCTCCCCAATGGCTTTATTTTCCGCTTTGCAGGCGAGCAAAAGGAGCAGGTCAGCGGCTTTGGAGACCTCACAACGGTGTTGGTAATTTGCGTGTGTTCCATTTACCTGGCCCTCCTCGCGCAGTTCAAGCATGCGTTCAAGCCCGTGATTGTCTTTGCGGCCATTCCTTATGGCGTGGTCGGGGCCATCTTTTCACTCGCCATCATGGGCCAGCCATTTGGCTTCATGGCGTTCCTGGGGATCATCAGTCTCATTGGTGTAATTGTGAGCCACATCATCGTGCTGTTTGAATTTATCGAAGAACGAAGAGAAGCGGGCGAGGAATTGGAGTTGGCGCTGATCGATGCGGGCATACTCCGTTTGCGGCCCGTCATGATCACAGTCGCGGCCACCGTGATTGCGCTGTTTCCATTGGCTGCACACGGTGGCCCGCTGTGGGAGCCGCTTTGCTATGCGCAGATCGGCGGCCTGACGATCGCCACTTTCGTGACGCTTGGGCTGGTTCCGGTCCTCTACTCCTTCGTCGTGCTGGATCTGAAATTGATCCGTTGGGAACAAGCGGAGCACACGGGCTCGGCCGCTTCAGAGAAATCGGCAGAGATGCCTGCAATATCGGAGGTGCTTGCGTGATTGCTATGAACATTGGACACGTTATCCAATACACAACATTATTCTCACTTCTGATGGGAGGTCTCGGCGTGGTTGTCGCAGTCTTAAATCACCGTGAGCAGGTGAAGACGCAGATCTTCTTGGCAATGTCTGCCCAGTATGACGAACTGTTGAAGAACTCTTCGGCGGAATTCTGGCTGAGTGTGCCACCTGGCACGAAGCTCCCTGAGAGAACGGACAATTTAAGCATGTCGATGTTACGATTCTGCACCCTGGTTTCACTAACCTATCTTCTATTTCGCGAACACCGCATACCAAAACGGATGTGGGAGTTGATGCTACGTTCCGCTGAGCGGAGGTTCCGGAGTCCCTTATTTGTACGTGAATGGGAGCATTTGAGAACTGAATTTGAATCATTTCCGGAGTTCGTCTCCCTCATCACTTCAGTCCACGCAAACCAGAAGTGGATTCGAGCCGGCGCGAACCCGCCACAGGATATTTATGAGATAGGTAGATAGGTTCTGCACTCCCGGCGCCCGACTTCGAGATCACCTCAAGCCTATTGGCGGACACTCTGACGCACTCTTTTCGCATGGGAGTTAAGCTCCATGACGTCATTGAACTCTATAAGTTTGCCCGAAGAGCGCCGCATATCATCTGTCACCTGCACTGTAACGTCCGAGCCAATACACTCGTACCCGCCGATCATTGCGCGATGTCACGGCGGCATTCGCATACACGCGCCGCGGTCTCGTTTCCATTTCTGACAATCTCCATTCCGATGCCATTGCAGCGGGTGCATCCCTTCATGCGTTTTGTCGTCTCTCTGCGTCTTCTATCGTTCACAACACCCCGGACCATGACGAGCACCGTTGCAAGAGCAGGAAAGGCCGTCCCCCCCTCACTACGTCTACATCTGCATAGCTCCCGGACTGCCACCGCGATATCCTCCCTGCCGTAGTCCCGTAATTCCGTCGAGTACAGGCAAATCCACCGCCGATATGATCGCCTGCCGCGCGCTCGCCACCAGCGCCAGTTGCGCGCATATCCATTGCCGGTGCGAGTCCAATTGCTTCTCTGAGAGCGTCAAGATTTCGCTCGCTTTTTGTGCGGCCAAAGCCGCTTCGTTGCTGATTTGTTCCATCGCCTATTTGCTCCCACTCTGTCGGGTTGTCGTCATATCGCCCTTGGTTGAACCACGTTGCCGGATGAGGCGTTAGGTTGCCGCGATTTCCGGCGGGTGAACGCGCGAAGGCCAGCGTGCGCGCATAGAGCCACCGCTGCGCGTCCAGCTTCGTTGCGCCCTCCGCTTTTGTGCGGGATTCCACGCGATCTACGGCACGCTTAATGGCGTCTATCGCTACTTTCTTCCCAACCTTCCGGGGATAGGCTAGGTAGAGAACTTCGTAGGGATTGACCTTCCGAGCATTCCCCGAGCGTTGCGCTCGGGGTGAGGATTTTACGTTAGTAAAATCCGATACGTCATCTCCTGTACTGTACTGTTCTGTGCTGTTCTGTGCCATTTTCTGCCATTGCGACTTCATGCGGCTGGCATGCGTCTGCTATGCGGTTGCTATCCCACTCGCATGCGTCTGCCATATCAGGTTCGCCATCCCACAGCGCTTTCGCACCGGTTCTTCCTGCGTTTGATTTAGCTTCGCGCGCTTCCTGTATGAATAGCCATTCACGGTACATGACCATGTTGGCGAGCTTGCCTTCGCCCTTCCGCTCGAACATTGCAAGCACTTCAGCGCGGCAGCCGTCCCATTGTGATTGCAGCGGGAGGCGGCTTTGCACGCGCAGCGTACGCTCGTCATCCGGTAACAATCCATCCGGCCGCTGGAACTGATACATCACCAGGTTGTGAAACGCCCGATACCCTTCGCAGCTCAGGGCATTGATCTCTGCGCTGCCCTGCCATCGGTCTATATTGTGGCGATACCACTGCGTATACGACCCGTCTTTAATCTTTCTTGCCATTGGACCCTTAGCGCTCTTCACTGGACAGCGGACCGAAGTTGATTTCCGGGACGGAGAAAAGCCTCAAGGGTCGGCCTTCGCAATCAGCGTGCGGCCTCCCGCCTTTACACGGCGTAGTTTTCCCTGCGATAGCCATGCTGAAACCGTCCACGGCGAAACCCTGAGCAGTTCCGCGGCCTCTTTCGTTGTCACCAAATCGCCTACAAGCATGTCCCGTTCTCCCTTTTCCTAAGCGGCACCTTGCAGCGGATTGGGAACCCCGGGCTGGTCTTGGCCCGTTTCCGCTTTACAAGTTGTCCCTTGCATGCGACTGTATAGCCATAGTTTTGATATGAACAAGACAAACTTCATGTCAAAGAAGGTCTACACACTCCCAATCAGGCCCTTCCTGGAAACGCGGGGAGGTTGGGATGTGAGCATGAGCAATGATGCTGATCCCGTTTTCAAATTCTCTTGGCAGAACACCCCAGTCGTCCGGCCGGATGGCTCAAAGAGCTGGTCTTTGAAGCCGACAGATTTCAATGTTTTCGATATCAGGGAGGCTTTGTTTTCCGTTAAGGATGCAGCTCAGGCATTGGCTTTTTTCCAGGCGTATGGTCCCTGGCAGATCAACGAGCATCTTGGGACCGATCCAACGACGATTACGTTCTCGCATCTGGCCCGCCAACGTGATTTCTACCAGGACGCTTTATTGTCGAGAGAGGTTTGGAGCATTAAGAAGGCTTCCACGAATGAGCAAATGCGCACGCTCTTGCAAGATTGGTATCTATGGCAGCCGCTTCCGATGGAAATGACGTTTCACCAACCGCCGACTGTAATCGTTCGCTGCAAGGACATTCAGGATGCAATGAGAGCATCGTTTTTTTTGGACCGCCTGGACGGATTTCCTTGGCGACGTTGCGCGCGTGAAGACTGCGGCAAGGTATTCAAGCTGGAAAGCAAGCGCGCAAAGCTCTTTTGCGATACAGACTGTGCTCATCTGCAATCAGTACGAAGCTACAACGAACGAAAGCGGGCGAAGGCGTCAGCCGGGAAATCGAACTCCGGGCCACCACAAACAGGACGAACCACGAGAAAGGAGAGCAAATAAGAATGTCAGTGTTCAAGCGGGGCGGCGGCATCTATTGGTTCGAGTTCTGGCATCACGGGCGGCGGTATCGCAAAAGCACGGGTGTTAGGAATTGCAGGAACGCGGAGGACATCGAGAGAGCATTTCGGACGGCACTCAATAAAGGCGAAGTAGGCATTACGGAGCGCAAGCCTATACCCGGCTTTCGCTCAAGCATGAGCGAATTCCTGCAATGGTCTGAGGAAGAGCACGCCGCGCACCCGCGCACTCATACGCGCTACAAGGTGAGCACTCTTGCTCTGCTTCGATACTTGGAGACACTCCCCTCGATAAGATCACCCCGGAAGAGGTCGAGCGATTCAAGACAACACGATCGGGGTGAGTTCAAGACGGCGCGCAGCAAAAGGGGCCGGGTACTGACGAAGAAGAGGCTCCATCCCGCAACGGTCAATCGTGAATTGGCCTGCCTGAAGGCTCTTTTCAACTTCATCATTAAGGCCGATGTTGTGATGAAGAACCCCGTAAGCCGGGTGAAGCTTCTGGCCGAGAACAACCAGCAGACGCGGGTTCTGTCTCATGCTGAAGAGCGTACTTACTTCGAGAAGACATCCCCAGTGCTCCGAGACATTGCGCGGCTCATCCTTGAGACGGGTATGCGCCCCGAGGAGGTATACACTATCCGGCCTGAGAACGTGGACTTGGAACGGCGAACCATACAGGTTCCCCACAGCAAGACAATGGCTGCGCGTCGGCTGTTAACTCTGACTTCTGCGGCGGTAGAAGTGCTCAAGCGAAGAATGACCGGTTTAGAAACCGCGTACGTATTTCCATGCGAGGCCGATTCCAAGCGTCCCATTCCGAAGGTTAACAATGCGCACGACCGCGCAGTAAAGGACAGCAAGATTGCGCCGCTCCGCTTGTACGATCTGCGCCACACATGGGCGACACGCGCCGCCATGTCTGGCATCGACCTTGTGACGCTAGCCGCGATGTTAGGTCACTCGAGAATCCAAATGGTGCTTCGCTATGCTCACCCAACTCAGGCGAAGGCAATGGAGCAACTAGAAAAGTTCAACGCGGCTCAGCAGATTGCTGCTTTTGAGAAAGACCAGCCCGCGATGACGCAGTAAAGAGCCAAATGCAAAAAGTCCCCACGAGGAGGGAATTAGCCTTATGGGTGCCTGAACGTAAACCATTGAAAAGATTGGAGGCGCGGGTGAGAATCGAACTCACGCATAAAGGTTTTGCAGACCTCTCCCTTACCACTTGGGTACCGCGCCGTCTTGCGGAGAGGATGTGGTGCGGTGTGGCCAGTCGTCACGCCGGCACGATAGCGGCTTGACCGCTATCTGGAGCGGGAGACGGGACTTGAACCCGCGACCCTCGCCTTGGCAAGGCGATGCTCTACCACTGAGCTACTCCCGCTGAAGTACTTGCTGAGTATATCGGCGCTCGAGGGACGGGTCAATTCACGCCTGTCCATTCACTCAGTGAGCGGAGCGACGGGATCCGTTCGGACTGATGGCCCTTGCACCGAGAATTGGCCTTAACCACCGAGAATCGGGCCTCTGCGACGCACTGTTGGCGGCCGCAACACCCGGGTCGACTGAAGATGCCGCTCTCAATGATGCCTCCTGAGTTCTTCTATGACGTGCCTGGGATTATTGCGAATTGCGATTCAGCCGTTGGCTAAGGCTGCAACCCTGGAAGTGACCGAAACGGGTCCCTCTACCTCCCAGTTCCGTACTCCGTAAGAGATTACCCGCAGCCAGTTGGAAAGCACGTTTTCTGACTGGCAGGAAATTCTTTCCATTACAGTCGCAACTGTTGTTGATGCCCGGAAGTGCACCTCGCTTGCATTTAGGCCCAAAAGAGGAACAGATGCTCAAATTCTTGTTCAGCCGTATTCCTGAAGAGATTGCGCAGCCCAAAATCTTGTTGATTGACGACGATCGTGATATCCGCACCATAACCAATCTTGTTCTGGTTACCCACGGCATGGGGAATGTTGTCGAAGCCAGCGCCGGCCGCGAGGGCGTCGAGGCAGCACGCACGCATCGACCCGACGCAATCCTTCTTGATATGAGGCTGCCAGATTTGAGCGGAGAGACCGTGTTGCAGTTGTTGCGGGCAGATCCTTGGACTCGGGATATTCCCGTCATACTGTTCACAGCATTTGCCGCTGATCTGGATCGTCTGCTGGCGCTCGGTGCTACCGACATCGTGGTGAAGCCCTTCCACCCGCAAAGGCTGTGTGATGTCATAGGCCGCGCTCTCGGATCACGCAGCACCGGCGGCGTCCGGGTCCACGTCAATGCTGCCGTATCGAAGGCGGCAGTTTCTGCCATAACAACCGGGGCAACTGCCTAGTTCGAATATCCGGCAGGCGAGGCTTGCCGGGACGGTGGCTCATCTCGACAACCTCCTGCGGCCGAATCCTCCTGCGGCCGAATCGGCTGAGTTCAGTGGGATACGCTCATCGCCTCGGAACTCTGCTCGAGCAGATGACCGTCCCGCATATGCAGAATGCGGTCTCCGATCTCAGCCGCCTCAGGATTGTGCGTGATCATGAGCACTGTCTGCTGGAACTCCTGGTTCGAACGCCGCAGCATAGACAGCACTGTATCCGAATTGGCGGTATCGAGATTCCCGGTCGGTTCGTCTGCGAGCACCAGCGCCGGTCGCGTGATCAGAGCCCGCGCAATGGCGACACGCTGCTGCTCGCCGCCCGAGAGCTCCGACGGGCGATGGTCCAGACGGCCGCCAATGCCCAGCAGTTCTGCGAGGTATACGAGAAATTTCTCGTCCAGCGGTGGCTGCTTGCCTCCGCTCTGCCTGCCGCTGATTTCGTAGGCGATCTCGATATTGCTACGCGCCGACAGCGTTGGCAACAGATTGAACTTCTGAAAGACGAAGCCGATTTTGCGGCCGCGGACAGCGGTACGCTCGGCGTCCGGCAGACTGGCGAAGTCAACCCCATCAATCAGAACGGTGCCGGACGTCGCTCGCGTGAGTCCACCCAGCAGGTAGAAGAGCGTGGACTTACCGCTGCCGGATGGCCCCACAATCGAAACGTACTCGCCGCGTTCCACGGCGAATGACACGTCATTGAGTGCTGGAACGACAATGCGCCCGGAACGATAGACCTTGCTTAAACCTTGAGCAACAATGATCGGCGGCACCTTCCGATTGTATCGTCCCGCTGGTATGTGATGGTCTGGCTTAGCCTGCCGCTGTCACAGCATCGTGCGTCATCGCTGGCAGTACAGCTATCTCGTTGTCGCGGTGCTGTGCCTTGCGCGGTCCGCGCTTACGCGCGATCATCACCCGGATCCGCTCCAGCACCTCGAGTGGGGTGCAGGCTCCCTTGGGCAAAAACGCATCGGCGCTGCTGGCCCGTTCAAAATTCTTCACACTTCCGCTCAAGATGATGGTCGGCACTTCCGGGGCGATGGATTTCATGCGACGCACCAGCTCGTTGCCGTCCATCTGGGGCATGATGAGGTCGCTCAACACTAGGTCTACGTTCCCCGCAGCGAAGATCTCGAGTGCGCCGACGGCCGTGTGGGCGGTCAACACGCGGTAACCGCGCGTCTCCAGCATGAATTTGCGAACGGATAGCGCCTGCTCGTTGTCGTCGACGCAGAGGATGGTCTTGCGTGGCCTCATAAACTTCCCTTCTGCCCCGCCAGGCGGGGCGAGCAGTTCCGGGGACGGCCGGCGACCGTGAATACACGACCGGCGTGCGGCTCCCGGAGAGGTTGGCCGTTGCCGCAGACCGGCCCCACGCTATGGAAGACAAAGTGGCTCTGTCCACGTACGGAATGGGCTTGCCTGGAGGCATCTCCCGTCCGCTGTTCGCGGCGCCGCTGTCAATCCGGGCGCACAGGGCCCAGTTGCGGAGAGCAGAGGACGGAAAGGGCATGGTTGCCAGCGCCCCTCGTGTGGACATGGGTCCGGGCCTACCGGCAACTGCATGCCGGAAATGCCGGACTGCGACCAGCCACGACGAGCTTCCCGTTTGCCCTGCTCTATAGAATCTGGGACCGCTGGATCGAGCGCTCTCGACAGGAGAGGCTGCGCCTGCTTCCGTTTCCGTTCTATACATTCAGGAGCAATGGGTTGCGCACACGCCGAAAACGCGCCCTGCTCAAACTCAAGTTGTCAGTCAAAAAAGGCGAAAGCTGCGTTGTCGATTCCTCGACAACGTTCCCGAGACTAAGCAGAGAGGGACAACTACGCAACGGAGAAGATGCGGCGAACTTGCGCGCGTTTTTGCGGTTGCGTTTCGCAGAAAATTGCGCAGATCGCGCTCTGTATGAGGTTCCGCGTTTTTGCGATTGTTGAAAGGATGTGAATCGCAATAGAAAAAGTTGTCCTCTTGCACGAGGCACGGTGCGCCCCCGCTGCTTTTTCGGGCAGGTGCTGTGGGTTGCACTTGCGGAATGAAGATTTTTGAGCGGCGAGGCGGTTGGAGTGGCCCGCTGCGGAGCAGATGATCGGTGGGCTGGCGGAGGAGTGAGGCAGCGCGCTACACGGATCGCTTTTTGAGCCACGCTACGATTCCTGTGGGACACAGCAGCAGAATGGTGACTGCGAGCGAGACAATGACACTATGCATGACAGCCTCTCCTTGCGAGGCGATCCCAAGCATGCGACAAAAGAAACCATCCATCCATGCCCCAGGGGGTAAGAACCGGTACAACGAAGGGGTTATCCGTTTGTCTTCGGATCGTCTGAGTTCGGCATGGGCTCGACCGGATGAGCCAGCGGTTTGCGCGCGAAGTAGTAGAGCGAGAAAGCCAGCAGCGCGAACATCAGCACAGATACCCAATCGTGGTGGAGAGGGTTGGTTGCCGGAATGAGCAACAGGTCACTCTTATCGAAGAAGTTCTCGTAAGCCTTGAGAGCTACCCCGAGCAATCCGACGATTCCCCCGGCAGCGATCAATCCTGAAGCATAGAGCGATCCCGGGCTGATCTCGCTCTCTGTCTCCGCCGTTCGGCCGCTGCTTTGCGAGACTGCGCGGTCGACCATCCAGCGCACCACGCCACCGCAGAAGATCGCCAAGGTCGTCGCGATGGAGAGATATGCGCCCACTGCAAACGAGAGCGAGCGAATACCTAACAGCTCTACTGCGATCACCAGGAAGACACCGAGCATGACGAGTCCCCAGGGCAGTTGGCGGCTGAGAATGCCGCTGATCACTGTGGCCATCAGCCGGGCCTGCGGCGCCGCCGCCTTCTCGCTGCCGATTCCCTGGATCCACTGCACCTCGATCCGGTGCGTCTCGGGGTTATAGAGGTATTTGCCGTCCGCCAGTTCGTGCGAGCCTACCGCATTCAGCAAGACGTATCGTCCCGCGTCGCGCTCATCGGATGTCTGCCCGACAACCGGGCCTGAGGTCTTATCAGCATGGATTACGTGGATGCGCGCGTGCTGAAAGTGCTGCTGCTGAATCTTGACCCCTTCGTGCGGCACTGCGATATCCCAAGAGCGCGATGTGTCGTAGAACTTCTCCAGTCCCTTGTTCATTACATTCAACGTGGCGCCAATGACAAAGGTGGACACAACCACGCCAATCATCAACGCGAGTTGCTGCTTCCACGGCGTGGACCCGATCAGGAAGCCGGTCTTCAAATCCTGTGAAGTATCCCCGGCATTCGAAGCGGCAACGCAGACAACGCCGCCGATCGTAATGGCCAGCGCGCCAAATGCAGGCGCCGTCCACCCTTTCACCAGGAAGATAGCCGCAGTAGCCATCAACGTGGCAATCGTCATTCCGGAGACCGGACTTGCCGAACTGCCGATGAGCCCAACGATGCGCGAAGCAACTGTGACAAATAGAAACCCGAAGATAACTACGAGTACGGAGGCGGCCAGGTTCGAAAGCAGCGTGGTCTGCGCTCCCGGTACCGGACGGAAGGTAAGGAAGAAGAACATCAGCAAGACAAGCGCGGCGGAGCCGAAGGTCACGACGCTCATCGGCAGATCCCGATCTGTGCGCAGCGCCGCGGTTTTGCTCGCACCCTTGCCGAACTCTTTCGCGCCGGAGCGCAGTGCGCCGAGGATGGTGGGCATCGTCTTGAGCAGCGTTATAAGGCCTGATGCCGCGACTGCGCCCGCGCCCATCGGCCGGATGTAACTCGCCCATAACTCGGAGGGCGACATCATCGCGATCGGCTTCGTGCCGGGATAGATCGCATCTGGCAGGTGCGATCCAAAGAAGTAGATAAGCGGCATGACGACCAGCCAGGAGAAGACGCCGCCCGCGAAGATGACCCCGGACACACGCGGTCCAATGATGTAGCCAACCCCGAGGTACTCCGGCGTCACATCCGCACGGATCGCCGCGCCCTTGAGCCACTTCGGCTGATAGTCCGGCGTGCCTGGCCATGCACCAAAGAGGTTGTCGTTCTGGAAGAGCGTGTAGATTCCGCCGAGCCCCAGGCCAAAAAAGACGCGGCTTGCAAAGGAGCCACCATGCTCGCCGGCGAGCAACACATCCGCGCACGCCGTACCCTCGGGATACGTCAGGGTGCCATGCTCCTGCACGATAAGCTGGCGCCGCAGCGGGATCATGAAGAGCACGCCGAGCCAACCGCCGATGAGCGCGAGAAAGAAGATGCGCGCGTACTCAAGATCGAAGCCGAGAAAGACCAGCGCAGGCAACGTGAAGATGACGCCGGACGCGATCGACTGGCCGGCATTGCCAGTGGTCTGGACGATATTGTTCTCAAGGATCGAGGCGCGGCCCAGCGCACGTAGCACGCTGATGGAAAGTACCGAGATCGGAATCGACGCCGCGACCGTCAGACCCGCGCGCAGTCCTACGTAGACGGTAACTGCGCCGAAAAGAATCCCAAAGAGCGAACCCAGCAGAAGCGCGCGGAAGGTTAGCTCCGGCCGCGTCTCGGTCGCTGGAACAAAAGGCTGAAACTGCTGCGGGGCTTGGGTCTGTTCTGTGGTCTCGGGCACGGTTTTGATCCACCTTATGTAACTTTGATCGCGTGCGGGGAACAGCGAGTGTAACAGCGCGGCCTCTCGGCACGCAGGCTGGAATTGGACTACCGGGCACTGGACACCACTGGGCACGCAGCAGCAGCCCGGCCCCAGCCGCAAGTAAGAACGCCACTCCGGCTGCACTATCCTCTAGCCATGGCTGTGTCGCGGAAGACGACCCGTTTGCTGGCGTACGGAGCGATCTATGTCTTCTGGGGCGGATCGTTCCTGGCCATCCGCGATATGGTCGCGACCACGCCACCACTCTTTTCCGCTGCAATTCGTTTCCTCTTTGCCGGTGTGGCACTGTGCGCCTTCAGCTGGTGGCGACACAGGCCTCCGATCAGCGGCCGAGCCTTCCAGAGTTCCCTGTGGCTTGGACTTCTACTGTTCACCTGCAGTTATGGCTGCCTCTTCTGGGCTGAGACACGCATCGCCTCCGGCACTGCCGCTGTCATTGCGGCCATGATTCCCATCTGGATTCTGCTGGGTGAGGTCGTCGTGCTGCGGACGCAGCGACTTCGTTTCTCCGTTGGTATAGCCACGATGCTCGGCATTCTCGGCGTCTGTCTGGTAGCGCGCTCCATCGGATTCGAACATTCCATGTTGAGCGGGATACTTGTGGAAATCGCTGGGTCCATCGTCTTCTCGTTTGCAACCCTCTGGGGCCGCTCCCTCCCCCTGCCGGAAGACCAGGCGATGCGCGCGGGACTTCAGATGGCGCTCGGCAGCCTGGGGCTCCTAGTGATCTCGGCTGTCGCCGGAGAGATGCCGCGTGTTCCGGCAGCCTTCGCGGCTTGGCAGTCGCACACGACGATCTCGTTCGTCTACCTGGTCACCTGCGCATCTATCCTGGCCTTCACGTCCTACACCTGGCTGATCCATCACGAACCGGCCACCCGTGTCGCGAGCTACGCGTATGTCAACCCTCTCATCGCACTGATCGTCGGCGTCACGCTTGGCGGTGAGCACGTCTCGCTGCTGCAGGCCGGCGGAGCAGCGATGATCATTCTTGGAGTTGTGGCAACCATGTTGTCGAAGCTGAGTGCGCAGCCAGAGAAGCAGCGCGTAACCGAAAGTGCTGCGTCGAGATGAGGACGCTTCGCAAGCAGCCTACGAGCGCCGCCGAACTGACTTCGCGGAAGTGTCGAGGACGCTCGTGAGCAGGCCGGGAAATCTCCGCTCGACAGCATCGCGTTCCAGGTAATTCATCAGCGACGTGCCCTCTGCCCTGGCACCCACAAGCCCTGCGTCGCGCAGGACCTTGAAGTGATGCGACAGCGTGGACTTCGCCAGGTCCAGGCCGAAGCCGCCGCATGGGACCTCGCCTCGCTCCGCCAGCTGGCGCACGATAGCCAGGCGCACTGGATCCCCCAGCGCCGCGAGTACTTCATGCAGTTCCGGCGATGGACGCTTTGCCATAGCGTCAGTTTAGAACGCGTGACAATCGAAAGCCGTTTCCATCTATGCCGTCGTGCGACCCACGAGGCCTGCAAAACCGGCGCCAACTTTGGTACGGGCTTCCGTTTCGATGTAGCGCGAACGTCAGAGCTGCTCTATACTCGGTGCATCGGTGGCCTGGAGCCGGGGTGGCGTGGTGCCCCCAAGGCGGCAGCTGGTTGAAAGAGGGTGGGTCTTCCGCAGTCAGACGGCTCTGACATCGGACGTTCCGGCAGCAGTGACATTGTCATGGCGCGCGGCTGCACGCTTTCTGCGAAGTCCCCTGCAACCGATCTTCGATGCATTGAGCGCCGCGCTCTACCCTGCCTGCTGCGCGCTCTGCAAGCAATCCCTCCTGCGCTTCTCTTCAGTTCCCATCTGTGATTCCTGCTGGTCGGCCGTCACGCCGCAAACCGGTTTGCTGTGCGCGCATTGCGGTGAGGACCTGGGCCTGCCGCAGTCTTCACTGTCGCATCTCGCACCGAACCAGCCGCACCTCTGCGATCTTTGTCAGGAAAAGCCCAGCGAGTTTGCTCAGGCCATCGCCTACGGCAGGTACGAAAATGAGCTGCGCGGGCTCATTCACCTGCTGAAGTACGACGGCATGACCCCGATCGCCAGGCATCTCGGCCGGCGGCTTGCAGCGACTGTGGGCGAACTGCCGATCGATCCAGGCACACGCGTGCTCGTGATTCCGGTACCTCTCTATCGCACCAAGCGCCGCCAACGCGGCTTCAACCATGCGGAGCGCATCGCTTCCGCATTGGTAAGCACACTGCGTCACGCGGACCGGCAGCATACCTGGACGATGACGCGAGGTGTATTGCGCAGGCAAAAGCCGACGGAGAGCCAGTCCCGTTTGAGCCCGCAGGGGCGCCGGCGCAATCTTCGCGGCGCTTTCGCGGTGCGTGACGCGGCAGCTGTGCGCGGCGAAGTCGTTTTGTTAGTGGACGACATCTACACCACGGGCGCAACCGCCTCTGCCTGCAGCCGGATCTTGTTGCGTGCTGGCGCCAAAGCGGTGTGGGTGGCGACCGTGGCGAGGACGCAGCGCGAAGGCGTAGCCCTCTGGGATGCCGGGGCGCTAGCGTCCGCAGGCGAGCCAGTGGGGTCATAAAAGGGGCCAGGAAATATTGCGGTACGGAACGTTTTGACAGTGGCCATGAACCAGAGGGAGAGGCAGGAATGTCGCCAGTGAAGGCAACCGCGCACATACGCAAGACCAAACTGACGCACACGGCGCCGGTCGAGATCCGGGTGGCGCAACCCATCACCATGCAGCGCCCGGTCCTGGTGCTGAACGCCTCCTATGAGCCGATCAACATCTGCGGGGCGCGGCGTGCCCTGGTGCTGGTGCTCAAAGGCGTCGCACGCACCGAAGAGGAGCAGGGCGCCATCCTGCATGCTGCACGTGTCCGCGTGCCTATGCCATCAGTAATCCGCCTGCTCGAATACCGCCGCATCCCGCACCAAACCCGAGCCCTCTCGCGCAAGAACATTCTGCTGCGCGACCGCAATACCTGCCAGTACTGCGGCATCGTCCTCAACTCCGGCGAGCTCACGCTGGACCATGTGCAGCCGCGCTCGCGCGGCGGCCTTTCGACCTGGGAAAACCTGGTGGCCTGCTGCCATAGCTGCAACCGCCGCAAGGGCAATCATCTGTTAAGCGAGCTGACCGAGATGAAGCTGCTGCGCGAACCGCGTCCGTTCTCGCTGCACACCAGCCGCCACATCATGCGCATGATCGGCCACTCCGATCCCAAATGGCGGCGGTATCTGTACTACGAATCCTGAGAATCAGGATCGTCGTCGCAACGCGTCCGATCCTCTCGAAGCGCCGATTGCCTCGCATTCTTGCCCGGTACGATTCCTGTGCTCGATCGTTACCCCCATATTCACGAGCTGGAGCAGCGACGACCGGCGCACTTCCTCCGCGCTCTGATGTCCAAGCAGTTCGTGGTCAAGGTCACGCGCTCCCGTGCAGTCAGGATCAACAGCGACATCGAAACCACGCACGAGTGCTTCGCGAGCTGAGGTCGAAACGCACATATGGGTATAGAAACCGACCAGCAGCAGACTGCCGGCTCCGATCTCACGCAGCCAATTCTCAAGATTCGTTCCTGTAAATGCGCCGTAGACATCCTTCTCGAATAGCTCCTCCGGGCCGAAGCCCAGGCGCAGCCCGAGGCCGCTCGAAAACTCCGCTCCCCATGTGCCCGGCACAAAAGCCCGCGATTCATTCGGTCTGTTGTAGTGACGTACCCACGCGATTGCTTGGCCCTTTTGACGAGCGTCCGCAACCCGGGCGCGTATGCACTCTAAAGCTTCTTCATGATTCGTAACCGGTCGCAATCCCTCAGGGGAAAATTCATTCTGTGCATCCACGACGACAAGTGCCTGCATTTCATTCTCCCTTCTGGCGCATGAGATTAGAGAAGGCTGATGTACGATCTATTTTTAATCGGCGAACATGGCTGATTGCCGAATTTTCTTCGGAATAAGGCTCAGATTGAGGGGAACGTAATGGACCTAGACAGAAAAGATTTCGCCTTGCTGGATGCGTTACGGCACAATGCCTCGCAACGCCTCGAAGACCTTGCGCGCCTGGTCAAGCTTGCCCCTTCCTCTGTTCACGAACGTCTGCGTCGGCTGGAACGGGAGGGCATTATCCGGAAGTGGACCGTCGACGTCGATGTTTCCACCTTGGGACTGGCAGTCGTCGCCTTCATCGGCGTGCGTGCCACCCGGCCTTGCTCGGAGCTGCTGGATTCGATCAAAAAGCACCCCTCGATCGAGGAGTGTCACTCCGTGGCTGGAGGGCTCAGCATGATCCTGAAGGTCCGCGTCAGGGATACCGGGGCCTTGCTCAGCCTGTCAGAACACCTGCGTCAGATACCCGGAATCGAGGAGACCGAGACCACGATCGTGCTGAAGACGCAGATCGAACGGCCCGTCGCACTTCTGCCGCCACTAACCAGGCACAGCTTTACAACGACCCGCACAGCTTCGACACATCGAACGTCGGCTGCGGATATTTGAGGTCCATCGCTTCCAAAGCATCGACGATAATCCCCGACACCGCGATGTTGCGGTACCACTTGTGGTCGGCGGGAACGACGAACCATGGCGAGTGTTTGCGGCTGGTCGCCCCGATCGCCTCTTCGTAGAACTTCCGATACTTGTCCCAATAAATGCGCTCGTGGAAGTCGCTCTCGCTGATCTTGTAATGCTTGTCCTTGTCGTCGCATCGCTCCTTCAGCCGCGCCGTCTGCTCTTTGTGGCTGATGTGCAGGAAGAACTTGAGGATGGTCACGCCGTTATCCGACAGCATCTCCTCAAACTGATTGATCTCGCGGAAGCGACGCTCCGCCACCTTGCTCGTGATCGTCTTGTGTACCCGCGTCACCAGAACATCCTCATAGTGCGAACGATTGAAGATACCGATCTTGCCGAGCCGTGGCACCGCCGCGTGGGCTCGCCATAAGTAATCGTGCGCGGCCTCAAGCGGGGTAGGCACCTTGAACGGCGTGACATCCACACCCTGCGGGTTCACCCCGGTGAAGATGTGACGGATGGTGCCGTCCTTACCGCCCGTGTCCATTGCCTGCAGCACGATTAAAAGCGCATGCTTCCCTTCGGCAAACAGCACTTCCTGCAGCGCGCCGAGCGTCTGACAGTGCTTCTCGAGCACGTCATGAGTGTCTTCCTCCTTAGTAAACCGGCCGGTATCATCGGTCTGCCAGTCCTTCAGGCGAAACTTTGCGTCGGGTTTTACCAGGTAGGGACTTTTGATCTTCATGCCGCAAATCTACGAACTGTCACGCGTTTTGTGCAAACCGACCGGATCCACAGAAGGCTATTGAGGCTCACCTAAATTTTAATTAAGGCTAGCCTAAATTTTGACCTATACTCACCCTATGGCTACCCCTGCGACAGCCCTGGCCATCAGTTCGCCTGCCATCGGACAGCGCAAGCTGCTGTACTACTTCGGGCCGGCCTTCGTCGCGAGCATTGCCTACATGGATCCAGGCAACTTCGCCACCAACCTGGAGGGCGGCACCCGGTTTGGATATCAGCTTTTGTGGGTTCTGCTGTGGTCGAACGCCATGGCCATCCTCATCCAGTATCTTTCGGCCAAGCTCGGCATCGCCACCGGTCACACGCTGCCGGAGAACTGCCGCATACACTTCTCGCGGGGCATGACCATCTTCCTGTGGGTAGCGGCGGAGATCTCGGCGCTGGCCACGGACCTCGCCGAGTTCCTCGGCGCTGCGCTGGGCTTCTACCTGCTGCTCGGTCCGCGGCTGCTCGCCGCCGGCATCCCTCGTACCGATGTCCTGTTACTGGCGGCCCTCGTAACGACGATCTGCGTTTTCCTCATCCTGGCCCTGCAACAGTGGGGCTTTCGCCAGCTTGAGCTGGTGATCATTCTCTTTGTCGCGGTGATTGGTGGGTGTTATGCCGCGGAGATGTTCTTCATTCACCCTCATTGGGGGTCGATCGCCTACCACACCGTGGTCCCGATGCTCGACAGCAAGAGCCTCTATCTTGCCGTCGCCATGCTCGGCGCCACCGTGATGCCGCACGTTGTCTATCTTCATTCGGGACTGGTGCAGCCGCGGGTGCAGGCCACTTCCGGGCTGGTGCCGCGCGCGCGGCTGCTGCGGATGGAGCTCTTTGATGTCATTCTGGCCATGAACGGCGCATGGCTTGTGAACTCGGCCATGATCGTCGTGGCCGCAACAGCCTTCGCCGGCCACGGGATGGCCAGCATGTCCATCGAAACGGCGCACGCGACGCTTGGCCCGCTGCTAGGGCCTGCCTCCGCCACCCTGTTTGCGGTAGCGCTGCTCTGTTCCGGACTGTCGTCCTCAACAGTCGGCACCATGGCCGGCCAGATGATCCTCGAAGGCTTCCTTCAGGTGCGCTTTTCCATCTTCCTGCGCCGCCTGATCACCTTGCTGCCAGCGCTGATCGTGATCGCAATCGGGCTCGACCCACTGCGGATCCTGCTGCTCTCGCAAGCCGCCCTCAGCTTCACGCTCCCCTTTGCGCTGGTTCCGCTCCTCATCCTGACGCAGCGCACCAAGGTGATGGACCGCTTCGTAAACGGCCGCGTCATTCAGGCGCTGGGATGGCTCAGTACGACTATCATCCTGTCGCTCAATGGCGTGCTGCTTTGGCAGTCGCTAGGCGGCCAATAGCACCCCAGAATTTCCCAGCGGGTAGGCGAAGTGTTCGGGACGTTCCACCATGCGCACACTTCTGCCAATACCGGCCCCCACTCCCCTGCGGTGCGGGATGGTGCCGCACAACCATTTTACAATCAACGGTTTAGGATTCGTACGGAGGGCAAAAATGTCCAAACAAAGGACTTAGCTCTAAAAATGTCTATTCAAAGTACTTAGAGGCCTCCGAGTCTAGCTGCCATCGATGGCATGGGAGCCTCGCCGAGTAAATGGGCCCTATTTCCAGTCTAGCCAGTTTGACGAACTAACATGCCAGGTTTTTAGCGCTGCTCCTGAAGTGGAACGCTAACGCGCGCCAACACCACCTGCTAAAGGCGAGACGTGGGACACAAATGGTTGCAGGCCACTCTCATTCAGGTCCCGCCGGCGGAGTTACACTAGAGGGCGGACATGAACCACCAGCATCTGTCACCATCCGATGCCCCTCGTATTCAGCGCTTCCGCCGCGGCCGCCACGATCGCGGACGCTCTCCTCTCTCCTGAAGACTGCCTGCCGCCGGAGCTTGCCGCGCCTTTCATGGCCCGCGCGCGTGCGTCCGCACGGTGTACTCCGCGGCACACTTCGAACTGCTTTGTTACCTCACAGGAGATCCGATTCCGATGAACAGTTTTGGCAGCAAATCCACCCTCACCAGCAACGGCAAATCCTACGAGATCTATCGCCTTAAGGCGCTCGAGCAGAAAGGTGTTTCGCTCGAAAGGCTCCCCTACTCGCTGCGCATCCTGCTCGAAAACCTGCTGCGTCAGGAGGACGGCAAGTCCGTGACCGCGGCCGACATTGAGTTCCTCGCTAAGTGGCAGCCGAAAGCGGAGGCCGATCGCGAGATCGCCTTTATGCCGGCGCGCGTGCTGATGCAGGACTTTACCGGCGTGCCTGCCATCGTGGACCTGGCAGCCATGCGCGACGCGATGAAGAAGCTGGGCGGCAACCCGGAGAAGATCAACCCGCTGCAGCCCGCCGAGTTGGTCATCGATCACTCGGTGCAGGTGGATGAGTTCGGTACGGCGCGCGCATACGACATCAACGCCGCGATGGAGTTTGATCGCAACCGCGAGCGTTACGCATTTCTGAAGTGGGGACAGTCGGCCTTTCGGAATTTCTCTGCCGTGCCTCCGGGCATGGGTATCTGCCACCAGGTGAACCTCGAGTATTTGGCGCGCGTCGTCTTTACGACCGACGTAAACGGCACACTGCGCGCGTATCCGGACACGCTGGTGGGCACGGACTCCCACACTACGATGATCAACGGCCTGGGGGTGCTGGGCTGGGGCGTCGGTGGCATTGAGGCGGAGGCCGCGATGCTCGGCCAACCAGTCTCCATGCTGGTGCCGCAGGTGGTCGGGTTCAAGCTCTCCGGAAAACTACGCGAGGGCGCAACAGCCACCGATCTGGTGCTAACCGTCACCGAGATGTTGCGAAAACTTGGCGTTGTCGGCAAATTTGTAGAGTTTTATGGCGACGGCATTACGGAACTGCCGCTGGCCGATCGCGCCACTATCGGCAACATGGCACCAGAGTATGGCGCGACCTGCGGCATCTTTCCCGTCGACGCGGAGACGCTCCGTTATTTGCGGCTGACCGGTCGCAGCGAGGACCAGGTAGCGCTGGTGGAGGCGTATTACAAGGAGCAGGGGCTCTTCCACGTGCCGGGCGCAGCGGAGGCGGAATACTCAGCGACCATCGAGTTGGATCTCAGCACGGTGCAACCGTCGGTGGCCGGACCGAAGCGCCCGCAGGACCGCGTGCTGCTGAAGGACGCGGGAGAGAACTTCAAGAAGGTGTTGCCAACACTGCTCGGGCCAAATGGCAACCAATCCGCGGCACGCCAGGTAAGCCGTTGGGAGGGCGAGGGCGGCCATCCGGCCGCCTCCATCGATGCGGCGCATGGCGACATGGAGCATGGCACGCCATCGAGCGTGAAACAGCGATTTGGAGTCGACCCCGATAAGTATCTCGACCACGGCTCCATCGTGATTGCCGCAATCACGAGTTGCACCAATACATCCAATCCATCCGTGATGGTGGCAGCGGGCCTGCTGGCGAAGAAGGCCGTCGAGAAAGGGCTGAGGGTGCCGCCGTGGGTCAAAACATCATTAGCGCCGGGCTCGCGCGTCGTCACCGACTACTATCAGAAGTCCGGCCTGCTGCCCTATTTGGACAAGCTGCGCTTCAACGTAGTGGGCTACGGCTGCACCACATGCATCGGCAACTCCGGCCCGCTGCCGACCGATGTTTCGAAGTCCATTGATGACCATGGACTGGTCGCGGTCTCTGTGCTCAGCGGCAATCGCAACTTCGAAGGGCGCATCAATTCCGATGTGCGCGCGAACTATCTGATGTCCCCTCCGCTGGTTGTTGCCTATGCACTCGTCGGACGCATCGATCATGACTTCGACAGTCAGCCGCTGGGGCAGACGAAGGATAAGCAGCCGGTTTACCTGCGTGACATCTGGCCAACGCAGCAGGAGATCTCCCAGACCATCGCGAAGGCGATCAGTTCCGAGAGCTTCCGCAAGGAATATGCGACCGTCACGGACGGCGACCAGAACTGGCAACACCTGAAGTTTCCGACGGGCGAGGTGTACCAGTGGGAGCCGGACTCGACCTACATCCGGCAGGCGCCCTACTTCGACGACATGGCTAAGGTGCCCACACCGGTTACAGATATCTGCGATGCTCGCGTGCTTGCGGTTCTCGGGGATTCAGTAACGACTGACCACATCTCGCCTGCCGGTTCGATCAAAGCAAACGGACCCGCCGGAAAATACCTGAGCAAGCATGGTGTGACGCCGGCAGACTTCAACTCCTATGGCTCACGCCGCGGAAACCACGAGGTGATGGTGCGCGGGACGTTCGCGAATGTCCGGCTGCGCAATCGGCTGGCGCCCGGCACCGAAGGCGGGGTAACGCGGCTGCTGCCCGAGGGCGAACAGATGAGCATTTTCGATGCATCGGTGAAGTACGCCGAGCGCGGCACCCCGCTGGTGATCCTTGCCGGTAAGGAGTATGGATCCGGCTCGTCGCGCGACTGGGCAGCAAAGGGGCCGCGCCTGCTGGGTGTGCGCGCCGTGATCGCTGAAAGCTATGAGCGCATCCACCGTTCAAATCTGGTGGGCATGGGCATACTACCCCTGCAGTTTGAGAATGAGGACAGTGTCGAGTCGTTGAGCCTGACCGGAGAGGAGACCTATAGCTTCCCCGGATTGAAAGCGCTTCTCGACGCGCGCTTTGCGAATGGCAGCGAGCTGACCGTCGAGGTGACGGATGCGAATAAGCACACGCGTAGCTTTAAGGCGAAGGTGCGGATCGACACCCCGCAGGAGATTCTCTACTACCAGAATGGCGGCATTCTGCGATATGTGCTGCGGCAGTTGGCGGCGAATTAACGGTTAGCATTTCGGCCTTCGAATCATAGACGTGATTCGGAGGCCGAAATGGACGTCAACATTGCAGAGCTCGACGATACTTTCCGGCACAAAGAGAATGTGGGCAGCATACGTTGAAGCTCTCGGCGAACTCCGAGTTTGAGTTTGACATCTGGCACATGAGGCGATGGAGGTCTCGCCCCGTCATTCGCCTCGAAGAGGATTAGGGGCGCACCTCCAACACCACCAGTGAATTAACCGGCAGATCCAAATCGATCTTGCCCTCCTGCAACGCGGTCTTCTCCGGCGGGCTTAGCCTCGAGGCCTTGTTCACATCGCGTATCTGCGCTTCGGTTGGATAGCGAGGGCTGCCCATCTCTCGATAGGCCGCAAGCGTGTTTCCGTGCGTGGGATCGAGACGCGTGATGCTGACAACGGCATCCTTGGGCATATTCTCAAAGCTGAGCTGCATGTGCTTCTCTGTACCTGGTCCACCGGGCTGATGCGCGCCCGGCGGATCGGCCATGTTCCAGACAGCAACAACCAATGTGCCATCAGGACGTCGTGTGACGAGCGCGTTCTTTGAGTCATTGGCGAGGCGCTGATAGCCGAGTTGGTGGAGCATGGCAAAGGCGTTGAAGCTGGGCTTGCGGATACTGTAGGGCGCGATCAATCCGAAGCCGCCGTCGAAGGGCTCGCGCTTGGGACCGTCCTCTTCAAAGACATCGTCAAAGGTCCAGAAGGACATCATGTCGGCCAGGCCATCGCATTCGCGGATGGTGTTTGCCACCGCGGGTCCAACGAAGGTGGTGTCCCGCGCCGCGTCGATGCCGATTACATTCCACTCGGTGACAAACCAGGGGACGTGTGGCATGGGCGAGGCGGCGATCTGCTGCTTCACGTGCGCCATCGCGGCGCACAGACGATCGTCCATAGGAGGCAACTGGCTGGACGTGAAGGTCTGTTCGTAGTTCTCGTCGGCATAGCCGTGAGTCGAGAGGAAGTCCACTGGCACGTTGTTGTCGTGCATGTATTTGAGGAACTCCGGTACCCACTCTTCCGCGGCGGCCGCGGGTCCGCCCACCCGCAACCGCGGGCTCGCCGCTTTCAGCGCGCGTGCGGTGTGGCTGTAGAGCTCAAAGTATGTGGATTGCTTCGGCTCCCCCACCCAGAAATCGATGTTGGGCTCATTCCAGACTTCGAAGTACCACTGCGCCACCTCGTCGATGCCGTAGCGTGCGATGAGATTCTCGGCGAGGGCGCGGATCAGCGCATCCCAACGCGCGTAATCTTTTGGCGGCGCGACATTGGGCTTGTACCAGAAGGCATGTGGGGCCGGATGCGCTGCAAGCTGCTTCGGCATGAAGCTAATTTCGACCACAGGACGTACTCCGCGCGCGAGCAGGCCATCATAGATCTCGTCGACATACGTGAAGTTGTACTGCGGCTGGCCATGCTCGTCCTCGGTATAGACGCCGTTCTCGTCGTCGAGAATGCCGTGGAAGCGGACGTACTTCATCCCCGTCACGCTCTTCACGGCGACGAGGTCGTTGCGATAGGCCTCGCGCATGGCGAGATTAGCGTGACCTGAGCCGAACATCTGCTCCCAGAAGTGCGGCAACGGCGTGGTTTTTGCCTGCGCGTCGATTGTGACCGCTTCTGACGGGGCCGTTTGTTGCGCGCCTGCCCCGCTCCAACCAGCCGCCAGGAGCAGGCACATAGTCGCCGCCGCACACCGGTTTAATTTACGCATTCTGATCTCTCCCGAAGCAGTTTAGTACGAGCGAAATCGATTGCGCAGCGAGGGAAAGTAGAAGGGCGGAGTTGCCTCCGCCCTTTGCAATACCGATCGCTAGCTCGTGATGCGCCCTGCTAGACGCCAACCGCGTAGGAGTCCAGCGGGGCCTGGTCGCCCGCATGCTTGTAATAATCGTATGGCGAGCGATGATTAAATTTGTAACGCAGCCTTAGTTCGCGGCCCACAACGAGTCCGAGTGCTGCCACGGTCACCGCAATGCCGCCCCACGTGACAGTGCGCAGCAGGTAATTCGGTTTTCTCCGGAATGGCAGAAGATTCTCCATGGTCCTTCCCCGATTGAGGTGCAATGGTCGTCCGCACCCCTCGTTTCTACCTCACATAATAGCGCAGCTACCCCGGCCCATTGCATTACGGCCGTACCAGATTCACGGTCCTTTCGTTACTGCGGGTGGTCGACGGCCTCGACGGCACGCAGTAGCGCAACCTTCCGGTCCGGCGGCAGGAAACTCGCTTCGATCGAGTTCGATGCCAGCTCGCGCAACTGCTCCGCAGTGAATTGGAACTCGCTCTCTGCCAGCCGGTACTCGCCGGAGAGATCGCTGCCGAAGAGCGTTGGATCGTCCGAATTCAGAGTGATCATCAGCCCGGAGTCGAAGTAGCGGCGCACCGGATGTTCAGGAAGCGATGCACAGGAACCGGTCCGCACATTCGACGTGATGCAGATTTCGATGGGCACCTGCCTCTCAGCCAGAACTTCCGTCAGTTCGGCGTCGTATTGCGCAGAGAGACCGTGACCGACCCGCTCCGCGCCGATGTTGAGTGCGCCCCATATGCCTTCCGGTCCCACCGTCTCGCCCGCGTGCGCGGTCAGACGGAGACCGGCATCGCGTGCTTCGGCATACAGTTCACGAAAAGGCTCCGCGCCGGTACGTCGCTCATCGCCGCCAATACCGATCCCGATGATGGAGGTATACTCGCGGCGCATCTCGGCGGCTTTATGGAAGACCCGCGCGGCCTCTTCCACTCCGAAGTGCCGCACCGCATCGAAGATCCAGAAAATTGTGATGCCCAGCTCACGCTCAGCGCGAAGACGGGCGCGCTCCATGCCGGCGAAGAGCGGCTCGAATTCAATGCGTCGCCAGTAGTAAACAACGCCGACCGAAACGTAGACTTCGGCGTGCGCCACACCCTGCGCGGCAAGCGCCTGTGTCATTCGCCAGGTGATGAGTTCGTAGTCGTCGGCCGTGAGTAGTCGCTCGGTGATGGCCTTGAAGGCCATGAGAAAACCGGTGAAGTCAACATAGCGATAGAGTGCGCGCGCCTGCTCGAGCGTCAGCCGGCCGGCGGGATGGCGCTCGCTCAATTCGACCAGCGTCTCAGGCGTGGCCGTGCCCTCGAGATGGAGATGCAGCTCCGCTTTGGGCAGCCTGCGCACAAACTCCCCGGTAGATTCGCTCACCCCACAAGTGTACTTAGCGAATCGCAGCGGAAGAAAAGGCCGGAGCTTGAACGCTCCGGCCTTTGCGTATCGTTTGGCGTGCTTAAAAGGTGTAGCGTGCAGAGAACTGCAGATGGCGCTCCTGCGAGCGGGTTGGAGTTCCCTGGTTGGAGATATTGCCGAAGTTGCTGTCGAGAATGCCGGTATCGGGGTTGTAGTAGCTGGCTATGTTGAAAGCGTTGAAGGCGTCAAAGCGGAAGCCAATGTTCTGCTCGCGGAAGGTATGGAAGTCCTTGGCCGCCGACAGATCCACGTTGAAGAATCCGGGACCACGCACGTTGCCGTTTCGGGCAGTCCCGAAGGCATTCGGGGCCGGCACACCAAAGGCGCAAACGCCATTGTCAACCCCCGGCGTAGTGCATGGAGTTGCCGACGGATCCGTGCCCCACCAGTTGTCGATCGTGCGATTCCTGATCTTCAACGAACGGTATTGGTTTGGCCGCGAAGTGCCATCGCTGTTGGAGTTGTTACTCGGGCCGGTGATCGTCTGCGGGAAGCCGGTGTATCCGGCTTCGAGAAGCGAGATCCTCCAACCGCTGATGGCCTCATCCATTCCGCGATTTACGTTGGAGAAATATTGCTGGCCGCGGCCGATAGGCAATAAATAAGTCGCGGTTGCGCTGACATTATGCCGGACATCGTAGCCGGCCGGACCCCAGTCGCCTGCGCTGTCGTAGTAGTTCTGGAAAGCGCCGCTGAAGCCATTGACATTAAGAGCGTAGTTACCGAGGCTGTTGGTCAGCGCTTTGCCATAGGTATAGTTCAACGTGAATTCCAGCCCATGACTGAACCGTTCGCGAAGAATGGCCTGGAGAGCCTGGTAGTTCATCGCAGCCCGCGATTCGGTGATCAGCAGCGAGTTTGAACCGATACTGACAGAGGGATCGATCGCGTTGATACCAAGGTATTTGTTGTTGTAGTAAGGTGCGGACGTAGGATCGCCGTTCACAAGGTACTGGTTGAGGTTCCCATAGTCTTCGATATGCTGACCCTGCTCGCCGAGATAGCCCACCTGCAGTGACATGCTGTTGGACACTGCATATTCCATGGTCAAGTTCCACTCTTGGATATAAGCGGGCTGGATATCCTTCGGATACACGTTGAAGGTGCCGCCAAACGCTACCGTTCCGCCAGCAAAGCCCTGCTCTGCAGTGCGCGGAACTCCTGGGTTCCCCGGTGTCGGCGTGACCACGTTGACATTGACCGCCTGAATGAAGGGCGTGATCGAGGTCAGGCGTTGGTTGGAAGAGTTGCCCTCGTAAAAGCTGGTTGCACCATAACCTCCGCGAACCACAAAACGATCAGTGGCCTGATAGGCGAAGCCGAAGCGCGGCATGATCTGGCGGAAGTTGCTGTCATAGCAGGCGCGATTGCTGCAGACGCCCGAACCGGCGGGGGCGCCTGTCGGCACGTGATCAGCGTAGATCACTTGGCCGGTGGCTATGTCGATGTTTCCCGTCTTGTTATTCACTTCGGTCCACGGCTGATCCCATTCGTAGCGGACACCCAGGGTCAAAGTAAGCTTTGGCAGAACCTTGAACGCATCGCTGACAAAGCCGGCGATTCGCCACTGCCGTTGTCCAACCTCGATGCTATTGAGGGTTGCTGCGGCTGAACTCACTCGGTCCAGGAGGAAGTCCGCACCCGCAAACCCTCCAGCATTGGCTTCGGATGGATTGCTGGTGAAGGCGCCACTATAAGTCAAGGTCCCCAGGAATCCATTGTTGTTGCTGGTTGGGTAATTGTTCTGGTATCGCAGCGCTTGAATGCCCACGTCGACAGTGTGCCTCCGGTGCTGCCAGGTCAGATCATCGATGTAGTTATAGGTGTTGTCGGTTAGGCTGCCGTTATTCTGAGCGGGCGTGCCCACGCCACTGATGTTCGTATTCTGGAAGTTCTGGAACGTAAAGCCTTCATAAGCCTGGTTGGGAAAATTTATCCCAACTTTGGCATTGCCTTGGATACCGAACTGGCCAGTTGGGTCCGTGGGCAAGCCCTGCGTCCAGTTAACGCGGGTAAAGCCTATCCGGGCTGAGTTCACGATCGCTGGCGAAAAGATGTGCACCCAGTTAGCGCCGATCAGCTTTGAGGGATATACGTTCGCTCCGGGGAAGGTAATCGCCAGCAGGGCGACGGAACCATCGTAGCCGGTACCCATCGAGTAGAAGCCGGTGATTTTGTCCGAGTCACGGGGATCGTATTCGATCTTGATGTCACCCTGATTGTTGGCTTTGAACTGCCGCTGTGGGCCCTGAAAATCGTTCTGCACGATGCCGTCTGTCGGTGTCGCGTTGGGAAGGGGATAGAACTCCGGGTGCGCAAAGAGATATTTGGCGACCGGATTGACGACCGGAATGCCGCGGTTCCCTACATAGGGCGCAAAACCATTTTGCGGATTGTAAAGCTGGATGGGATTGCTCCCATTCAAGAGCGCGGAAAAGTCGCCGTTGCGCATGGCCTGGGTGAAGACACTGGCCGTGGTCGTTCCGCCCTTGTGATAGCGGGAGCCCAGATAGTCGACAAAGAAGAACAGCTTGTTGCGCTTGATGGGACCGCCAAAAGTGCCACCGAACTGCGCCTGCGAATACGGGTTGACCGGAACAATGGGATCCGAATGATTGTTTGACCACGAGTTGGCGTTGAGGTGATAGTCCTGCACGTAGCCGTAAGCGGACCCATGGAAGTTGTTGGTGCCGCTTTTGAGCACGGCCACGACGTCGCCGCCGTTGACGTTGCCGTAGTCGGCGGGCGCGTTGGCAGTAATGACCTTGACCTCCTGCAGAGAATCGGGCGCCGGGCTAAAAGCAATCAGGTTGTTGAAGGTCTCGTTGTTATCAATGCCATCAAGTGTGTAGTTGTTCGCCTGGGCGCGATTGCCATTCAGATTGACCGAATCTGTGAAGTACGTGCTGCGCTCGATGAATGTAGTTCCTGCGGTTCCCGCCGTGCTGACCGCGCCCGGTAAATAAAGAGTCAGGGCCGAAAAATCGAGCCCGTTCAGAGGTATGTTACGGATTGTGTTCGCGGTAAAGGTGCCGCTGAGAGTGGGATCGCTGGTATTGAGGATCGGCGGAACACCCCCTTCAACATTGACGGTCGTGGCGGAGGTACCGGGCTTGAGATGCGCATCGAGCTTAGCAACCTGGTTCACTTCCAGCGCGAAGCCCGGAAACTTTTGCGTCGCAAATCCGGTCGCCGATACAGTGACCTCATACTGCCCAATGGGCAGGAAGCGGAGGTTGTAGGCGCCGTCCGGGTTGGTCGTGGCCTGCGTGTCGACGCCAGTGGCGACGTTATGCGCGATGACTTGAGCATTGGGCACAACCGCGCCCGTGGGATCTGTAACTGTGCCGCCAACGCTCCCCGTTACGGTCTGCCCGTAATCAGAATAAGGGATCGTTATCATAAGCAGCGCTAAAAGCAAGGGTAGATACTGCCGCATCCAATGGCCTCCTGTTCCGGCGGGACAGCCGCACCGAACAGGGCCTGAAACGCGGGAACTCCTCATTATGCACGGTGGACGGCTCAAACAAAAATGCTGAGCCAGGATCTATACGACTGTCTGCAAGACGACAGATTTGGAGGACAGAAGCCAACTTTCGATCCACGGAATTCTCAGCTTTTCTGCGGAGTGCGACTAGCTCGCGAATTCGCTGCGCTTGCGCGAGTAGAAGACGTAGATGATCAGGCCGACGGCGAGCCACGCGAAGAAACGCAGCCACGTCATCACCTCGAGTCCCGTCATCAGCACGACGCAGAACAGGATGCTGAGCACGGGAATCACCGGTCCGAAGGGCGCACGGAAGGCACGATGTCGTTCGGGTTCGCGGTAGCGCAGGATGAGAACGCCGATGGAGACCAGAACGAACGCGAAGAGCGTGCCGATGTTGGAAAGGTTGGAGACCGTGCCGATGTCAAGCAGACCAGCCGGAATGCCGACTACGAAGCCGGCCACCCAGGTTGCCAGGGCCGGCGTCCGGAAGCGCGGGTGAATACGGCTAAATGCGGAGGGCAGCAGGCGGTCGCGTGACATCGCAAACCACACCCGTGCCTGGCCAAGCTGGAAGACCAGGATCGAAGAGATCATGCCCATCAAAGCGCCGAGCAGTACAAAGAGCCGCACCCAGTGCAGCCGGTGTGCTCCGGTGCTGATGGAGAGCTTCTTGAGAGCATTCACCACCGGCGCCGCATCGCCCATCATGCTTCGCCATGGCACGAGGCCAGTGAGCACGACAGCGACCCCGATGTAGAGCACGGTGCAGACGATCAGCGTGCCGATGATCCCGATCGGAACATCGCGCTGCGCATGCCTGCACTCCTCTGCCGCCGTCGAAACCGAGTCGAACCCAATATAGGTGAAGAATATGATAGAGCCGCCGGTGAGCACGCCGGACCAGCCATTGGGCGAGAACGGATGATAGTAGCGCGGATGGATGAACGAAGCGCCGGCGAAGATGAACACCAGGATGGCCGCGATTTTGATCAGGACCAAGATGTTGTTCGTCTCTGCAGATTCCCGCACGCCGCGCACCAGGATGACCGTCAGCAGCATGACGATCAGGAACGCTGGGATATTGAACCCGAGGTGCCATCCCGGCTTGTAGAGATCGTTGCCGGCAAGGTCCTGCAAACCAGTAGGCAGGTAGGCCGGTGAGATCCACTGCAGGGGTGGATGAATATTGAACCAGTCCATCAGGTCCACGATGTGCGCGGCGAAGCCCACACTCACCGACATGTTCGAGAAGGCGTATTCGAGAATGAGGTCCCAGCCAATAATCCACGCGACAAGCTCGCCGAGGGTCGCATAGGTGTAGGTGTAAGCCGAGCCAGCGATGGGAATCATCGAGGCGAGTTCCGCGTAGCAGAGGCCGGTAAAAGCGCAGACAATCGCAACGAGAACGAGGGAAAGTGCGAGTGCTGGTCCGGCGCCTGGACGTCCCAGCATGGCTGTGTGCCGGACAAGATAATCCATCAGGGGCGTGTTCGAAATCGAGGCAACTTCGAAGCTCTGCCCGGCGATGGCAGTACCGATTACCGTAAAGATGCCCGAGCCGATCACTGCACCGATGCCCAAAGCAGTGAGCGACACAGGCCCCAAAGACTTCTTCAGCGCATTTTCCGCGCACTCTGAGTCGCTGATCAGTTTATCGATGGACTTACGAGCAAAGAGTTGCGACAGACGGATGGCTCCGGCAAGAGGTCCCAGCTAAGCGCATGCACGCAGACCGGGTGACACTACCTTAAGCTATCTGCCCTGTAGCTGTGGACAGAAAAAGGATTGGCCACTCGGGAGGGCGCCTTGAGCCGCTCGCTGGCTGACCCGACTTGCCGAGCGCGAACAGCGCCAAAAGAAACGAAAGGGCGCGCGATCTGGTCGCGGCGCCCTCCGTTGCTTTGACATTTACCGCTTGCTCTGCCCGCGTACCAGTTTCCTGACCTTCTTCTTTTTGGAACCGCGAGGCTCAGTGCGCTTCGCCTTGGGAGCCGCCTTCTTGCGCGCGGCGCGCTTCAGCTTCTTGCGCTCCTGCGTATCTTCGATCTTTGTCGTATTTGCCATGATCTGTCTCGATTCTGAAATGTCGTCCGGTTGCCTGAAAGAACTCGTTTAAACCCGCTCGAGCTGGGCAAACTTCTCCACCAGCTTCTTCACGCCGAACTTCGTGAATTGTACTGTAATCTTCGCGTCGTCGCCGTCGCCCTCGCGGCGGAAGACGACGCCGTCCCCATACTTGGGATGGCGGACGCGTTGTCCGCTCTTGAAACCTACAACGCCGGTTGGCTCTGGGACCGACAGTTTCGGCCGCTTCGCGCCTGCGCCCCCACGACCGGCAAAAAAGCTGGCGATGTTGTCGATCGAGCCCGCATCGCGCCCCGGCTTGCTGCTATTGTAACTTCGTTCATTACGATACCCGCCGGATGCGGGCGCGGTCTGGTCTTCATCTTCGTAACTATAGTGGCGTTCCCCATCGTCATTGAAACGCCCGCCGCTTCGACTCGATGATCCGCTACTGTAGCTGGCGGCGTAACCGCCCCATGTAGTGGCGCGCTGGCGCCCCCCACTCAGGTCTTCCAGCAAGTGCGGCGGTACCTCTTCCAGAAAGCGCGAGGGCAATTGCGCGTCCGGCATGTCGTTGCCATAGCGGCGACGATAGCGCGCGCGGCTCAGAATCAGGGTGTCCATGGCGCGCGTCATCCCCACATAACAAAGGCGCCGTTCCTCTTCGAGGCCGGCAGGATCGGTCAGCGTGCGTGAGTGCGGGAACAACCCCTCCTCCATGCCGCAGAGCAGCACCAGCGGAAACTCCAGCCCCTTCGCAGAATGCAAGGTCATCAAGGTGACGCGGCTATCCGGCTTGTAGTGATCCGTGTCGCTGACCAGCGCTGCGTGATCGAGAAACTCCGCCAGCGTCTCGCCGCGTTCTTCGGCATCCTGCGCCGCATTCGCAAGTTCCTTCAGGTTCTCAATGCGGGAGAAGGCCTCCGGTGTGCCCTCGTCTTCGAGCGCCCGGATGTAACCGCTGCGGTCATTGATGAACCGAATCACCTCCGGCAATGTGGCTTTGCCGCCTAGACTGCGGAATGGCGGACGCTCATCCTCCGATGGCTCAGTGGACGGGGTTTTTTCCGCCACCCTGAACGATCCCGCCGATTGCTTCAGCAGAACGTCGTCGAAGGGATTGAAGCTGACGTCCGCAGGTGTTTCTTCATCGGACACAGCCTCGTCGAACGCTTCGGGTGAAAATGACTCATCCTCAGGCTCTGCGTGCGACAGATCAAGCATGCCCTGCGCACCAAAGGCGAAACCGGTTCCGTCATCGAAGCTGCCCTCCTCTTCCGCGCCTTCATCTTCGGCATCAGGCGACTGCGCATAGCCGCCCTCGGGCAGCACTTCGAGGGAAGCACCAGCGACATCCGCCGCAAGCTTTTCAGCGAACCCCGGCTCGAGCAGCGCGTGCGCATCATTGATGATGCGCTGGAAGGCTTCGAGCGCATTCAACGCACGCTGCGGCAGCATGTGTTGACGTACTGCGTGGCCAATCGCGTCCCAGGTGCTGGTGCCGGTCTCGAGCGCGAGCCGCTCCAGCGTATCGAGCGTCGAGCGGCCGATGCCGCGCACCGGCGTGTTGATGACTCGCTGCAACGCGATCGAATCGTGCGGATTCTGGACCAGCTTGAGATAGCTCAACAGGTCCTTGATCTCGGCCCGTTCGTAGAAGGAAAAGCCGCCCACCATCGTGTACTGAATCGAGTACCGGCGCAGCGCCTCTTCCACCAGGCGCGACTGCGAGTTGGTGCGATAGAGCACTGCAACGCGTGCCGGTTCGTTGCCTTCTCCAGCCTTGCGCAGGTACTTCTGGATGTAGTCCGCTATGAAGAGCGCCTCATTCTCGCCGTCCGGCGCCTCGTAGTAGCCGATGTGCGATCCGCCCAGCCGCTCCGTCCATAGGTTTTTGCCCTTGCGCTGCGCGTTGCGAGCGACCACCGCGGACGCCGCTTCGAGGATCACCTGCGTCGAGCGATAGTTCTGCTCCAGGCGAATCGTCTTCGCTTCCGGGAAGTCCTTCTCGAAGTCGAGAATGTTGCGAATGTCCGCGCCACGCCAGCTATAGATGCTCTGGTCCTCGTCGCCTACCACGCAGATGTTGTGGTGTTCCCCGGCGAGAAGCTTCATCAGTTCGTACTGCGGACGGTTCGTGTCCTGGTACTCGTCGATCATGATGTAGCGGAAGCGCCGGTTGTAGCGCTCTCGCGTCTCGCCGCTGGCCTTCAGCAGGCGCACAGTCTCGAGCAGCAGGTCGTCGAAGTCCAGCGCGTTGTTCTTCAGCAGCTCCTTGCGATAAATCTCGTAGAGCTGCGCCACGCGCTCGCTGATGGGATCGCTCGATCCCAGGTAGTACTCCTGCGGATCGATCATGTGGTTCTTGGCCCAGCTGATCTTCGAAAGCACGGTGCGCGGCGTCAGCGTCTTGTCGTCAAGTGCCATGCGCCGCATCGCCTGCTTCACGATGGCCTGCTGGTCGCTCTCGTCATAGATGGCGAAGCTCCTCGTGAGCCCCTTATCGCCGATGCGCAGTGCTTCGATATCGCGGCGCAGCACCCGCACGCAGAAGGAGTGAAAGGTGGAGAGCAGCGGCTTGGCCAGCGTAGCGCCGGCCAGCAGCTTCTCCACGCGCTCGCCCATCTCAGCCGAGGCTTTGTTGGTGAAAGTGACAGCCAGGATCGAATCCGGTGCGACGCCTTTTTCCTCAATGAGATAAGCGATGCGGTGCGTGATGACGCGGGTCTTCCCCGACCCGGCACCGGCCAGGATTAGTACCGGGCCGTCCGTGGCCTCCACGGCGGCACGTTGTTGCGGATTCATCTTTTCGAGCAGGGGATTCACGGGCTTACGTCTCGGCGGGAACTTCTCTTTCCCAGTGTAATCGCCGCGGGCAATGCACATGGGTGCGGCGAGCCAGCGGTTCCTCTGGAAAAGACTTCTACTTCCGGCAATGAATGCAACCCAACTGAGACAGGCTTCCACAGAACGCAGCGTCTGCGTCTTCTGCACCTCCAGCAACGGAACGGACCCGATCTTTCTCGAAACAGCCAAAGGACTGGGACAAGCCATCGCCGAGCGCCGCTGACACCTGGTTTACGGCGGCGCGGAAGTCGGCTTGATGGGCGCGATGGCGGATGCTGCGTTCGCCGCTGGCGGCAGGGTCACCGGCGTCATCCCGCGGGCGCTGGTCGAGCGGGAGATCGCGCATCGCGGCCTGACGCAACTCATCGAAGTGAACGGCATGCACGAGCGCAAAGCCGAGATGACACGGCGTGCCAACGCGTTCCTTGTGTTGCCGGGCGGCCTGGGCACGCTCGATGAGATGTGCGAGATCCTGCCCTGGGCACAGCTCGGTATTCACGACAAGCCGGTCGTGCTCATCAACATTGCCGGCTATTGGAACGCATTCCTCGGCATGCTGGATGCAGCAGTAGATGCAGGATTTATGCGCTCGGCACATCGCGGGCTCTCGGTGGTGCCGGATGTGAAAGAGGCCTGCGATACGGTGGCAGGGTTTTGGCACGATGGTGCGAAACTCTACCCGGCGCACAGCCGTCCATAACGTATCGACACCTTTCGCCTTCCGAGGCGTAGGTCTGTCGTATCGGGCCAAATATCCGTGAGCGCGGCTTTTTCTTCAGGGAAAAAGCCACGCTTACGGCACCGCTTGGCATACACCCCACAGTGAAATCCTCTATCCTGACAGGACGCATGCAGCGCCCCGCTCTCTTCACGCTCCACTCCCTCCTACTCACAGTAGCGGTGGCCGGTGTAACGCTTCCCCGTGTTGCGAATGCCCAGAGTGACGTTGCGAGTGTCAGTCTTCCCGACGCGCCGACTCCCCAGCAGAACGTACCCGCTCCGCCAGCGAGCACATCGACTCCACCGTCCAGTACGCAAGAGCAGAAAAAACAGCCGGACTCCGATGAGGCCCTGAAGCAAGCAGAGAAGCAGCGCGCCTTCGGCGTGATGCCCATGTTCCAGCTGGTAAACGGCTCGGCGAATATACCCCCGCTCCGGCCGAAGCAGAAGTTTCACCTCATGTTCAAGAGTTCAACCGATCCATTTGTCTTCGCACTCGTTGGCGTGATTGCCGGCATCGGACAGGCGCGCGACACCAACTCGGGAACCAAGATCGTGACCAATCCGGATGGGACTCAGAGCACAGTCCGCTGGGGCTTCGGTCAGGGCGCGTCCGGCTACTTCAAGCGGCTTGGCGCGGGCTATGCTGACACACTGGACGGCAACTTTTGGGGCAATGCCGTCCTCCCCGTGTTACTCAAAGAAGATCCCCGTTACTACCGAATGGGGACCGGCTCATTCGCGCGGCGTTTTGCCTATTCCGCCTCTACCGCTGTCTGGTGCCGCCGCGACAATGGCAAGTGGGGACCGAACTACGCCAACGTTGCCGGCAACTTTATTTCGGGCGGCATCTCGAACCTCTACTACCCGGATGAGAGCACTGGCTTTGAAAAAACCGTCATCGGCGCACTCACGGTGACGGCGGAAGGCGTGATTGGCTCGGAGCTGATCGAATTTCTGCCCGATATCCAGCACCACTTCACCAAGAACCGTCAGCCCAAGCCGCAAAAATAACGCTATCTTTTCATTCCCTCTTCCCTTTCCTGCACTCCTCGCATTGACAGTTGCGCCGCAGGAAATCCCACGAGTAGATCCCACTGGAATGGCCGTCGTTCCAGTGAAAAACGACCGCGTAGCGGCCCGCGGGCTCTACGCTGTTCGGGCAAGGCGGGGCTTCGTACATCGGCAGAAGCGGGGCCGACGCGGGCCTGCGCTCACCGGGTGAAAGGCCGGCCGCCTCGCGAGCTTCGTGGCAGGTGGCGCAGGGGCAGGCGTCACGCAGCCAGCGGAAGGTCCACCCGCTTGTGTGGCCGTCTTTCCATTCGATCTCCATCCCGGTGCCTTCTGTCTTGTGGATACACACCTTCGCTGGATCCACCGCCTCGCGCGGCAGCGGGGCACGGTCAGCGCGGCGCGCTTCTCGCTCATCGACGATGCGAATGCCTTCGTGACTCATGGCTCTCCATTCAGGATACGCGTAGCAGGCGCGTCAGCAGGCGCAGTTACGGATTGCGCAGAAAGAAGTATGCGGCCATTCCGAGACCGATAACGACCACGAAGGTTCGCATGATGCGGGCGCTCAGCCGGCGCGAGTAACGGGCACCGAGATAGCCGCCGGCCGCTGCGGTCAGCATCATCAGCAGACAGAGGTGCCAGACGATCTGCCGTTCAACAATGAAGGTCACAACCGCGATGCCGTTGGCGATAGTCGTCGCCACTACCTTCAGCGCATTCACTTCGCGGATTCTTTGAATGCCGAATACGGCCAGCATCGCCATGATGAGGAAGCCGGCGCCCGCGCCGAAATAGCCAATGTAAAAGCAGACCAGCACCAATCCCGCACACAGCGGCACATAGCGAGGCCGCGCATCATCAATACATTCCACCCGACGGCGAGCGATCCACCGTGCGATCGGGCCACTGGCCGCGAACAGTAGCGACGCCGCCAACAGTAGCCATGGCACAAGCCGAAGGAACGTCCCCTGCCCTGTCCGCAATAGCACAATGGCTCCGATGAGTCCGCCCAGCAGCGCAGAGAACGACACTGGCACGAGCAACCGCAGATTGACGCCCAGGTCTTCCCGGTAGGCAGCGATCGAGGTGAGCTGGCCGGGCCACAGCGCTACCGTATTGGTTGCGTTAGCGGCAATTGGCAGCACGCCCACGCCGAGGAGCGCCGGAAACGAAAGAAACGAGCCGCCGCCGGCTACAGCATTCAGTACGCCGGCCAGGAACGACGCCGTAGCGAGCCAACCGCCGTGGTGAAAGAACAAAATTGGCATTAGCAGGAAAGATTCTTCGGGGAAGGAATGGATGCAAGCCGAGGCGTCTCCTCGTCGTCACTCAGCGACGCAGATGAGGCACTTCAGATATTCGGTCTCGGGGATCGTCAGTATCACGGGATGATCCGGCGCCGCGCCGCGGCGCTCCAACAGCCGCACACGACGACCGGCGTCTGCCGCTGCTGCAGCGACGGTCGCGCTGAAGTCCGCGGCCGAAATGTGGTGCGAACAGGAGCAGGTTACCAGCACACCGCCGGGCCGCAGCATCTTCAGCGCGCGCAGGTTGAGCTCCTTGTAGCCCCGCAGCGCTCCATCGACCGCGCGCTTGCTCTTGGCGAAGGCAGGCGGGTCCAGGACAATCGTGTCGTACGCATTGCCGGCATCGCTCCAGGCGCGCAGCAACTCAAACGCATCCGCCTCGACCCAGTCCAGTTCTGCGGAAAGCAGTGAGCGATTCGCCTCCAGGTTGCGCTCCGCCACTTCGAGCGCACTGCGCGATGCGTCCACCCCCGTTACACGGGAGCAACACCGAGCCAAATGCAGCGCAAATCCGCCCTGGTAAGTGCAGATATCCAGTGCATCACCGCGCGCGTGCTCCGCCGCAGCCGCGTAATTCAGCCTCTGGTCCAGAAACGCGCCGGTCTTCTGCCCGGAAGCGGCATCGTAAGCAAAGCGCAGGCCGTTCAGCAGGAAGCTGGTCTCCAGTTGCGGGTAATTCGCGTCCTTTGAGTACAGCGTCGCAAGTGCTGGCGTCTGCAGCCCTTCAATAGCCGCGATACGCGCATCTCCGCGTTCCACGATGGTATCGAGGACCGTCTCGGGAGTAAGCTCCTCGCGGAGAATCCGCGTCACCAGCGCGCGGATCTCCGACCGGTCCAGGCCACGGGCCAGTAGTTGAACCAGTAGAAGCGGGCCATAACGATCAATGATGATGCCGGGCAACTCATCCGCTTCGCTGAAGACCAGCCGGCACGCTTCCGTTTCCATGCTGGCGCGAAGCGCCAAGGCGCGGCGCAGCCTTGCTTCGACCAGCGCTAGCCAATCCGCGTCGGTCTCCAATACTTCCCGGCTCACCAGCCGGAGCGCGATCTGCGAAGTCGGACTGTAGAGCGCGGTCCCCAGCGGAATACCACGCTGATCCGTGACGGGAATCAGGCCTGGGGGTACGCTGGCATCTTCTTTATCGGCGACCTCGACCACATCCGACGCATAGACCCAGGGATGACCTCCGCGCAGGCGGTCCGAAGCCCTTCTGTTCACAATCGCAGAGCGAAAGGTCGCCGGCGAGCCGGCTGTGGTCGCAGCGTGGGGCGCGGCGGCAGTTTTGGCCTTCGGTCTCCGGAAGACGGCCTTCTGGGTCCTGGTCATCACTCTGGGAACGCTCCCTGTACAGGACTTTCCTGAAAACGAAAAGCCATCAGCCTATAATCAGGCATGGCGACCGCGCGTACAACGCCGCCGGACCCTAACGCATCCCGCGGGAGCGAATCCGATCCACGTGTGCTGGATACCCGGACTCTGGACGGACGCGCTCCGCACGATCGCGCCCCAAATGACCGTGCGCTGATCGACGCGCGCTTCCGCGCCCTGCTCGATACTGTACGCGCTCACCGCCCCGGCGACGACGTGGAGATCATCCGCCGCGCCTGGGAGTTTTCCCTTGAACATCATCAGGGGCAAGTCCGGGCCTCCGGCGAACCTTATGTGCTGCACCCGCTTGAGGTTGCGCATGTGCTCGCGGAGATGAAGTTGGACTCCACCGCGATCGCCGCCGGCCTCTTGCACGACGCCGTCGAGGACACTCCTGTAACGGCAGACGACATCACGCGGCTCTTCGGCGAGCAAGTGGCGCACATCGTGGAAGGCGTTACCAAGATCGACAAGATCCAGTTCGCAAACAGCGAAGACCGCCAGGCTGAAAACGTGCGCAAGATGCTGCTGGCGATGGTGAGCGACGTACGCGTCGTGCTCATCAAGCTGGCCGACCGGCTGCACAACATGCGCACCCTGCAGCACCTTCGTGTCGAGCGCCAGCAGGCCATTGCACAGGAGACCCTGGACATCTACGCACCGCTCGCGCATCGCCTGGGCATGGGCAAGGTGCGCGGCGAACTTGAGGACCTCGCCTTTCGCTACGTGGACGCGGTGAGCTTCGAAAAGGTGCAAACAGCCATCGACGAGCGCCGCAAGGAAGGCGAAGACTTCCTGGAAGAAGTCGAACGGACGCTGCAGGAGAAGCTCAAGGAGCATGGCATCGAAGCGCGCGTCGAGTGGCGCATCAAGCGCCTCTACAGCATCTACCAGAAGCTCCAGAAGCAGCGCTCGAGTGTAGATCAGGTCTACGACCTGCTGGCGGTCCGTGTCATCGCCAAGAGCGTTCAGGACTGCTACGCGATCTTTGGTCTGATCCACTCCATCTGGCGTCCTGTGCCGGGCCGCATCAAGGACTTCATCGCCATGCCGCGACCAAACTTGTATCAGTCGCTGCACACAACGGTGATGGGGAGCGGTGGACATCAGTTCGAAGTGCAGATCCGGACAGAAGAGATGCACCGCGTGGCGGAGGAAGGCATCGCTGCCCACTGGAAGTACAAGGCAAACGGCGGCCCGATCAGCAGCAAAGACGAGCAGCGACTGGCCTGGGTACGCTCCCTGGTCGAGTGGCAACGGGAGATGTCTGACCCGAACGAGTTCCTCTCCACCCTGAAGATCGATCTCTATCCCGAAGAGGTTTACACCTTCACTCCGAAGGGCAAGGTCGTGGTACTGCCCAAGGATGCGAGCCCGGTTGATTTCGCTTACTCCGTCCACACCGAAGTCGGACAAACCTGCACCGGGGCGCGAGTCAACGGGCGGATGGTGCCGCTGCGCACTCGTTTGCGCAATGGCGACATCGTCGAAATCGTCACGCAGAACGGTCACACGCCGAGCCGCGACTGGCTCACCTTCGTCAAAAGCTCCCGCGCCCGCAACAAAATCAAGCACTGGCTGAACGAGCACCAGCGCGAGCGCGCGATCGACATCGGTGGCAAACTCCTGGACCGCGAAGCACGCAAGTACAAGGTCTCGCTGGCTCGTTTCAATGAGACCGACTATGTCCGCGTGGCCAATGAATACGGCGTGGGTGGTGAGAAGGACCTGCTCGCGGGCATCGGCTTTGGCAAGTACTCTTCGCGGCAGGTGCTCAACAAGCTGGAGCCCGGCCTCATCGCACCGATCGCGCCGGACGCCGACAGCGTCGATGGCAAGCCCACGGGGGAGACAGTCAAGAAGCTGCACCTCAACCCCCGCACCGAGGCGCTCGAAGTGGAAGGGCAGAACGATCTGCTGGTGTATCGCGCGCGGTGTTGCAATCCGATTCGCGGCGAAGAGATCATCGGCTACGTGACGCGCGGTCGCGGCGTCGCCGTCCACGCGCGGCGATGTTCGAATGTGCAAAACCTTCTCTACGAAGCCGACCGCCGAATCTCGGTGGAGTGGTCGAAGAATGCGGACGAGCGCGGACGGCAGCAGACCTATCCAGTCCGGGTGGTTGTCTATTGCGATGATCGCGCCGGTATGCTGAAGAACCTCACCGCCATTATCAGCGATGACGGTACCAATATCCGCAGTGTCGATTCACGCGCCGGCAAAGACGGCGAAGCGATTGTCGAGTTTATCGTCGAGGCGGAGGATGTCGCGCACCTGGATCGAATTGTCACCGGATTGCGCACACTTCCCGGCGTACGCGACGTGGAGCGCGCCAGCAAATTATAGATTCGGCTTGCATTTACGCTCCTCTGGTAAGGTGGATCAAGTTCGCCTCTCATGTCTGTTCTCGATAAACGCAGGATCCTTCAGGGGTCCGCATCCAATCTCACGCGCGTCATTCTGGGCATGCTTATTTCCCTGGTGCTGCCGCACTTTCTGGTGCAGCACCTGGGTACCGCGGAGTACAGCGCCTGGGTGCTGATCCTGCAGCTTAGCGCCTATGTGAACTTTCTCGATCTCGGGCTGCAGACCGCCATTGGCAAATTCGTTGCGGAGTACAACGCGGCCGGCAACCGCATCGTGGCGCGCAAGACCGTCAGTACCGCGTTCACTGTCATGGTCGGAGCAGCCATCATCGGCGCGCTGGCTCTCTTCGGCATGGTATGGCAGGTGCCGCGCCTCTTCACCCAGATGCCAGGCGCGCTCGTGGGCGACGTCCGCTGCGGCCTGATGGCCGTCGGCATGTCGGTGGCCTTCGCCCTTCCCTTCGGCGTCTTCCTCGCCACTTTCACCGGCCTGCAGGAGTATGGCTTCCCGACGGTGCTTATCGCGGCCAGCCGCATCGTCTCGACCGTCGGCCTCATTGCGCTCCTGCTCATGCACGGGACGCTGGTCCAGATGGCGTTGCTGATGGCAGTCTGCAACGTCGCTACCGCACTGCTGCAGTTTGTCGGCTGGAAACGCTATGCCAGCAGTCGCATCGGATTTCAACTCTTCGGCTTTGACAAGGCAACATCGTCGCGTCTGCTGGAGTACTGCGGCGTTCTCACCATCTGGACCATCGGCAGCCTGTTGATCAGCGGCCTAGACACCGCGATCGTGGGTCATTTCGACTACCAGAACACCGGCTACTATGCCATCGCGAGCAGCGCTACAAATTTCATGCTGCTGCTGGTCAGCAATCTTCTGGGCCCGTTGCTGCCTGCCATCTCCTCGCTCCAGGTCGACCGGACCCCTCGCGAGCTGGGCAACGTGCTCGTTACCGCGACTCGCCTTTCGACAGCGCTGCTTGCCATGCTCGGCATCCCGCTCCTGTTTCTCGGCTTCCCACTGTTACGAATCTGGGTAGGCGTGGTTTACGCATCACACGCGCTCGTCTATTTGGAGGTGCTGGTCGCCGCCAACATCGTGCGCCAGCTTGCGTATCCATACGCGCTCATGGTGGTGGGGCTGGGTCAGCAAAGATTCGCCACGGTCTCGCCGGTCTTGGAAGCCATCGTCAATCTCGTCACGAGCATTCTGCTGGCGCGGCGCTATGGCGCCATCGGCGTTGCCGCCGGCACGCTGATTGGCGCCTTCGCCGGAGTCCTTGCGCACGTCGTGGTCAGCATGCCTTGCACCCAGGCTGCTGTCGCTGTCGAACGGCTGCGTCTCCTACGCAAAGGCGTTGCGCGGCCACTGCTCAGCTTTCTTCCGCTGGTGGTATGCCTGCCCTTCTGGCGAAGGTTCGCCATGCTGCCGCTTCCTGTTCCTTTGTTAGCCTTGTGGGCTGCAGCTACTGTCTCCATCCTCTGGTGGTTCGGCCTGGAACCCCATGACCGCAGACAGATGACGCGCGTGGTGCGGCGGGCGGTATCCTGAAATTGCGCTCAACAACCCGCGCAGCTTGATACTCGATTCGTTGCCTTCTATGACCCAAGCCGCGCACCTTACCGCAGTGGTGGTTCTCTATGGCCAGTCTCCCGGCGAGAGCGCGGCCCTCTCATCCCTGCTCGAAGTGTCGGCCGGAAGACCGGATGTCACCCAGCGCATTTCGCTGATCATTTACGACAACTCTCCCCGGCCGCACGAGCTGTCCGTCACTACGTCGTTTGAAACGTACTATGTTCACGACGCAGAAAATGCCGGGCTGGCGCGCGCATACAACGCAGCGCTCGCGCGTGCGCGAACACAAGGCAGCACCTGGCTTCTGTTGCTCGATCAGGACACGCGGCTCACCTCGCAATACCTGGACGAGCTTCTCGCTACCTCCAAGGCGGTCGCATCGCAACCCGAGATCAGCGCCATCGTCCCCAAACTGTGGGCAGGAAAGCGTCTCTACTCGCCCGATGCCCCATTCCTCTTCCAGATGCGCCAGCAGTTCACCGACCGGCACTTTGCGGTGGACGAAAGCGTAACCGGCATGGCGACGACCCCTCTTACCGCCTATAATTCGGGCGCCGCACTGCGCGTGAGCGCACTGGAAGAGATCGGCGGCTTCCCGGAAGATTTCTGGCTGGACTATCTCGATCACGCTGTCTTTCAGCAATTGCAGTTGAATGGGCATCGTCTCTGGGTGATGCGCACTGTATTGCAGCAGAACCTGTCCCACATGGATCTCGACTCCGTGCCGATGTCGAGGCACTGGAGCGTGCTCGCCGCGCAGACGCGTTTTGTTCTCAGGTTCGGCAGCGCGTCGGACCGCCTCTTCTTCCGCTGGTGGCTGCTCAAAACCAGCCGGAGCTATCTCTCGGCGTGCAGCGACAAACGCGTGTGGCGCATGCGAGCCGCGCAGGCCTTCCGCCTGCGACAGATGCCGCCACGCTATCCCGAGGGGCAGCATGCCTAGCACTCCTCCGCCAGAGACGATTTCTGTCGCGCTCTGCACTTACAACGGAGCGAGGTTCCTGGAACAGCAGCTCGCCAGCCTGGAGGCGCAGGAGCGCCGGCCAGACGAACTGGTGGTGTGCGATGACCGCTCAACGGACAACACAGTGCCGCTGCTTGAGTCCTTCGCGAGAACCGCTTCCTTTCCCGTCCGGATCCACATCAATCCGATTAACCTGGGCTCCACCGTAAACTTCGATCGCGCCATGCGGCTCTGCGCCGGAAGCCTGATCGCATTCTGCGACCAGGACGACATCTGGAGCCCCGTACGTTTGTCCGCGTGTGCGAGCGCACTCGGGTACGATCCGGGACTGGGACTGGTTTTCTCGAATGGGCAGTTGATCGACGACGCGGGAGAGCTGTTGCCCGGCCGACTCTGGGACCAGTTCACCTTCCACTCCGCCATCCGCGAACGTATCCGCCACGGTGACATGCTCCCTCTGATCCGCTATCGCTTCGTCACCGGCGCAACTCTCATGTTCCGTGCGCAACTCCGCGAGTACATCTGTCCCGCCGCCGGGGAATGGCTGCACGATGGCTGGTTTGCCGCCATCGTAGCCTGCATGGCGCGCGTCGGCTTCATCGACCAGCCGCTGATCGATTACCGCATCCATCAGCAACAACAGGTGGGCACCGGGCCTGGACCGCGTCGCAGGCCGTTCGGCAAGCTTGTGCGTGAGCACTGGCTGGGCGCAGACTGGCACCGGCAGGAGATCGAGCTGCTGCTCGATTGCATTCGCCACATGCCACCTGCGCTGCGCACGGCAGCCGCAGACGATTTTGGGCGGCAGCACGCGTTCCTCGCTATGCGAACCACCTTACCCGCGAGCCGCTGGCGGCGGCTGGCGAGGCTCGCGTCATTCCGTGCCGATTACCCGCGCCGCGCTAGCGGCTGGAAAAGCATGGCGATGGACCTGCTGCTGCCGAAGCGAAACGACGAGACCGGATCGGCGGCCATCAACCACTTCTCCGCGCTCCGCCCACGATGATTTGTTCTCTGCGATTCCGGGCGACTTATGATGAGTAAAGAACTTTTGAGGAGAAGGCGCGTGAGCAATTCGAAAACGGCGGTCAGCACCAAGGACGCACCAGCCGCCATCGGCCCCTATTCACAAGCTGTCCGCATTGGCAATTTTCTATACACCTCAGGCCAGGTCGCGCTCGATCCGGCCACAGGCGCTCTTGTATCCGGTGGGGTAAAGGAGCAGACAGCCCGAGTCGTCGAAAACCTCAAGGCAGTGCTGGCCGCCGCCGGCGCAAGCTTCGCCCAGGTGGTAAAAACCACTGTCTTCCTCAAGGACATGGGAGATTTCGCCGCCATGAATGAGATCTACGGCCGCTACTTCGCCGCCGACAATGCCGTTGCGCCGGCTCGCTCCACGGTCGAAGTGGCAAGGCTCCCGAAAGACGCGCTGGTCGAAATCGAGGTAATCGCGCACCTGTAGAGGCAGACGATCCATCTAATTGCTTGAGAGTGAGGATCGAAATGGCTGACACGAAGACAGCAAAGATCGAGAAGACCGACGCGGAGTGGCGCGCCCAACTGACGCCGGAGCAATACCACATCACGCGGGAGAAGGGGACGGAGCCGGCTTTCTCCGGAGCGCTTTATCGCAACCACGCGGACGGCATCTATCACTGCGTCGCCTGCGACGCAGAGCTGTTCAAGAGCGACACAAAGTTCGAATCCGGCAGCGGCTGGCCGAGTTTCTTCATTCCCATGGATTCGAGCGCGATCGAGACGCACACCGATACCAGCCACGGCATGGAGCGGATAGAGGTCACCTGCGCCCGTTGCGGCGCACACCTGGGCCACGTCTTCCCGGACGGCCCGCGGCCCACTGGCTTGCGCTACTGCATCAACTCAGCCGCACTGAGTTTTGACCCTGAAAATCAGCCGGCTAAGAAGTAGAGCGCTACTGAGACAGGAAAAAGCCCCGCCGAGGCGGGGCTTTTGGATCTCTGCTGACGCGAATCTAAGCCTTCGTAACCTTGCCGGCCTTGATGCAGCTGGTGCAGACGCGGATGCGCTTGTTGCCACCGCCCACCTTAGCCTTTACGGGGCGCAGATTCACGTTCCAACGTCGCCGGCTGATGTTGTGCGCGTGGGAGATGTTGTTGCCGAACTGCGGGCCTTTGCCGCAAACCTCACATACCTGTGCCATGACAAACTCCAGAACTCGATTGGAAACCTGTGCGCGGCGGATATGCGGGCAAGCCCTGCAGTGTTTCACCCCAGGCGGCAAACAAGCGCCAGCCGGAACCGCGTCGCGAGCTTTTAGTGTATCTGAGAAGCCGCCTTCGGACAATCCGATGATGGCGCCAAAGCCGCCATGAGTCCCCCCTGCTCTCCGCGCCCGGCATACTGGTGTAACGACGCACGATGAGAAAGCACCCGCCGAACATCCCGAAGGAGAGCGCACGCCGCCCTTTCGAACGGACCACCCTTGCCTTCTGGGTGGCCTTTCTGGTGCGCGTGGCCTACGTCACACTCGCCCACACCTACCGCATCCGACCCTTCCCCGACCACTTCGAGTTCGGCTGGGAGATGGGCCGCATCGCTCGCTCGCTGGCCGCCGGCCACGGCTTCGCGGACCCCTTCAAGGGTCATACCGGCCCGACGGCATGGGTCACTCCGGTCTATCCGCTGTTGATGGCCTTCGTTTTCAAGCTCACGGGCGTCTACACCCTGACCTCGGCCTGGATCCTGCTCGCCCTGAACTCGCTCTTCAGCGCGCTCACCGTCTTCCCCATTGCCGCGATCACGCGACGCTGCTTCGCTGCTTCCGGATCCGACCGCGCCGCAAGCATCCAGCGCTGGGCCGTCTGGTTGTGGGCGCTCTATCCGGCGGCCATGCAGTACGCCGTCCGCTGGGTTTGGGAGACCAGCCTGAGCACCTTGCTCTTTAACACGGCCTTTGCCCTGGCCCTGCGGATGCATCAGCGCTCCCCTGACCGCCCTGCGCGATTCGCAATCCGTGACTGGATCTTCTTCGGGCTTCTCTGGGGCGCCATCGCCCTCGCAAACCCCTCGCTGGTGCTCTTCCTACCCTTTGCCGGAGTCTGGATCCTGACTGGCCAGAGGTCCGTCCTGGCTCGCGGCCTGGTCGGCGCCGCGCTCAGCGCCGTGATCTTCCTTGCCATTCTGACGCCCTGGATAGCGCGCAATACGCGAGACTTCCAGCATTTCGTGCCACTCCGGGCCAACTTTGGCGCGGAGCTCTGCCTGGGCAACGGCCCCGGAGCGACAGGGTTGCTGATGGAATACCACCATCCTGCCCAGGACCCTCAGCAGCTTCGGCTTTACTCGATGATGGGTGAGTACCGGTATGCGCAGATGCGCGGCGAGCTCGCGAAACAAACGATCCGGGCCGACCGCTGGCTTTTCATACGAAACACGCTCAAACGCCTGTATTTTTTCTGGTTCGGCGTACCCTCGCCTAGCAGCAGCGCAGTCACCCGCTTCTTCCGCAGCCTGAACTTTGGCTTCCTCAGCACGGCCGGTTTGCTGGGCCTTCTGATGGCCCTCCACCGACGCATTTATGGCGCTTGGCTTTTCGCGTTCGCCTTTCTCACCCTGCCAGCGGTCTACTACTTCGTTACCGTGCATGCGCGCTTTCGGCATCCGCTGGAACCGTTGATTGCCGTGCTTGGGGTTTTCCTGTTTCAGAGCGCGGAAACCGTCAATCCGGGGCCTGCGATGATTGACCGGCCGGACCTCTCCAGTTAGACTGAATAGGTTCCGGCGATCCTGCCTGTACCTCTTTGTGTCTAAAATCAGACCAGTAGAGAGGCCCCTTCCGCAGCTCTGATTCGTTGCCCGGTTTCGGGCGGTCGAGCAGTGCGCGAGTGAGCGAAAGCATGTATCCGCCCAACTGACTTCTGAATTCCGGCTCCTATTGGAGCTGTGGAGGGTTTATGTACGCGGTGATCCGCACTGGTGGAAAGCAGTATCGCGTGGCGCCTGGTGATGTGCTGCGCATCGAGAAGGCCGGAGCCGCGGCCAACGAGACGATCGAGTTCAGCGATGTGGTTGCCACTTCGACCTCCGAAGGTGCCTTGGACAAGCCGCAGAATGCCAGGGTGACGGCGACCGTGCTCGGCGAAGGCCGTGGCGACAAGATCCTGGTCTTCCACTACAAGCGGAAGAAGCAGTACAAGAAGCTCCAGGGCCACCGCCAGGCTTTCACCTCGGTCCGCATCAACGAGATCGAAGTCGATGGCACCACTTACCGCGCAGAAAAGTAAAAGCGGCGAACGAATAGCGCCGGCCTGACCGGCATAGATTCTTGAGGACCTGAAATGGCACACAAAAAAGGTTTAGGCAGTTCGAAAAATGGCCGCGACTCGAATGCACAGCGGCTCGGCGTCAAGCGGTTTGCCGGCGAGGTGGTGCCGGGCGGCTCCATCATCGTGCGCCAGCGCGGCACGCGCATCAAGCCCGGCCTGAATGTCGGCCGCGGCAGCGATGACACGCTCTTCGCCAAGATCACCGGCAAGATCAAGTTCCAGGACAAGGGCAAGAGCGGTCGCTTCGTCTCGGTGGAACCGGCGGAATTGCCCACCGCGTAAAACAGAGCTCCTACGTCTTACGTCGGAGTTTCGACAAAGTTGAAAGGCCAGGGCATTTCGCTCTGGCCTTGGTCTTTTTGCAACCGTGGCTGTTGGTCACAGCTTCAGCGGGCCACAGGGGGATCCAATTCATTCCGGCTCAGCACGCGGTCCACCACGCGCTCCACATCCTGCAGGAAGAACGGCGCGGGATCGGGCTGTCCGAGCGCGATGTGCGGCGCCGGCTTGCCGAGCGCGACTGCGATCTCATTCCACTTCTGCAACTGCGAACTGCTCTCCAGCCGGACAGCCGTGCGCTTCGGTTCAGGCATCATCAGATAGCCCAGCCACAGGGCTGCGGCAATTGCACTACCCGTCTCCCGCACCACCAGCCAGGGCAGCAGATGCGAGAGCGAGCGTAGCAGGAACATGAAGCAGACCGTGTCCACCACGGCGAGCACGCCGAAGCCGAGCGTGATGCCTACGATGCGGCTGCGCCAAGAGATGCCCAGTGTCTGCGCTGAAAGCAGGATGAAAGCAAGAAGGCAAAACTCCAGCACGCTGACGCAGCGCATGGCCTGCAGCACCGTGATCTGCAGCGAAACCCAGTGAAAGAAAAGCGGCACGATTGCCGGAACGACGGAAAGGGCGACAGAAACCACAGCCACCCAGCGGAACGCCACCAGCGCCAGCCGGCGCAGGCCGGGAAGCGGCTCGAGTGCGTCGCGAAAGATCTGCTGCGCGGTGAGGAATGTGAGAACGCCCGAGGCACCGTAGGCGATCCAGAAAAGGGTGCAATATACCGTCGACTCCCTGCCTACCAACAAACCCGGAAATCCGAGTAGCGTGCACACCAGAGCTCCGGCGAGGGCATTCACCAACAGGTAGGCGCGCATCGCGGGATAGATCCGGTCTTTCCGCAGTCCGCCAACGTACGCGGCCAGCAGCAAAGCGCTCTCTAGAACCGTGACAAACCTGAGCCAGAACAATACGGATTGGGGAGGCGGAGCCATGTGCCTTATCGAAGATAGCCCGCTTGATGCATAGGTCTCAACGTAACGCCACAGATTTGCAGTAACGACAGGGCGTTACCGTGGATTCCAATGGGTCATATTTCGCCTTTCTTTCGTCCCCCTTTTTATGAGGTGTCTCGAGCCGCAGGCCACCCGCCATAAACTGCTCATTTTGCGGCCTCTGGAAGCCTTTTCGGCACCCCTGGAAATGTCCTCCGGCGTGGTACAATAAAGATACACACGGGATTCGGTCAAGTCTTTTAATTACAATCACTTAGTTAGCCGATCCAGCCTCGTGCCGTGCCCAAGTAATGACGGAGTTTCATGTCCACTAAAGAGATCGCAGCAGCCCTCCTCGAAGCAGACGACGACGACCCGAAAGGGTCCAAGAACGGCAGCTATACCGGCAGCAATATCAAAGTGCTCGAAGGTCTGGAAGCGGTACGTCTGCGACCTGCGATGTATATCGGCTCGACCGGCGAGATGGGGCTGCATCATCTGGTCTACGAAGTCGTCGACAACTCGGTGGACGAGGCGCTGGCCGGCCATGCAACGCGCGTCGATACCATCATTCACTTCGACAACTCGATCACTGTCATCGATGACGGCCGTGGCATTCCCGTGGACGAGATGACTCTGCCTGGCGGTGAGAAATTGCCCGCGGTGCAAGTCGTGCTCACCAAGCTGCACGCCGGCGGCAAATTTGACTCGTCCAACTACAAAGTCTCCGGCGGTCTGCACGGTGTCGGTGTCTCGTGCGTGAATGCCCTGAGCCAGGCCTTCGACGTCGAGATCTGGCGGGAGCACACCTATGAGCAGGAGTACTCGAAGGGCCTGCCCATCACCAAACTCAAGCAGACAGGCACCACGAAGCGCCGCGGCACGAAAGTCCACTTCCTTCCCGACAAGTCGATCTTCACCGTCACCGAGTTCAATTACGACACGCTCGCGCAGCGCCTGCGTGAGCTCGCCTTCCTGAACAAGGGATTGATCATTACGCTCACCGATGAGCGCGTCACCGATCCCAAAACAGGCGAAGCGAAGCGCGCCGAGTTCCGCTATGCCGGCGGCATCGCGGAGTTCATCAAGTACCTCAACAAGGGCAAGCAGGTGCTGCACGACAAGCCGATCCACATGGAAGCTTCGCGTGACGGCGTTGAGATCGACATCGCGCTGCAGTACAACGACGGCTACTCGGAAACGGTCTTCTCCTTCGCCAACAACATCAACACTGTTGACGGCGGCACACACATCTCCGGCTTCCGCACCGCACTGACGCGCACCATCAACAGCGCGGGCCAGTCGCTCGGCCTCTTCAAGGACGTGAAGGAAAACCTTTCGGGCGACGACGTACGCGAAGGACTGGTGGCTGTCATCAGTGTGAAGTTGCCACAGCCGCAGTTCGAAGGGCAGACCAAGGGCAAACTGAACTCGGACATCGCAGGCACCGTGCAGGCGTTCGTCAACGAGCGCCTCGGAGGATTCCTCGAGCAGAACCCGCCCATCGCGAAGCGCATCATCAACAAGGCCATCGAAGCGGCACGCGCACGCGAAGCCGCACGAAAGGCCCGCGATCTGACACGGCGCAAGGGTGCGCTCGATGGCGGCGGACTGCCGGGCAAACTCTCTGACTGCTCCGAACGCGACCCGGACCGCTGCGAACTCTACCTCGTCGAGGGCGAATCGGCCGGCGGCACCTCACGTCAGGGACGTGATCGCAAGTTCCAGGCCATCCTCCCACTCAAGGGCAAGATCCTCAACGTGGAGAAGGCCCGCTACGACAAGATGCTCGGTCACGAAGAAATCCGCGCCATGATCACTGCGCTCGGTTGTGGCATCGGCAAGGATGATTTCGATCCGACCAAACTGCGTTACGGCAAGGTCATCCTGATGACCGACGCCGACGTCGACGGTTCGCACATCCGCACGCTGCTGCTCACCTTCTTCTTCCGCCACATGCAGGAGTTGATCAAGCGTGGCCACGTCTACATCGCGCAGCCGCCGCTCTACCGCATCAAGAAGGGCAAGTTCGAGCAGTACATCAAGGACGACCGTGAATTTGTAAAGGTTATGGTTAAGCGCGCCTCCGATGGCATGATCATCCGCTACGGCGCCGACGGTGCGGGCAAGCAGCTCGAAGGCGGCGCTCTCACCCGTTTCATGAGCCAGCTCAACGACTATCTCGGCTTCTTCGAGAAGGTCGACAAGCGTATTCGCAACGAAGAAGTCAGCTCGTTGCTGGCGAAGCTGGAGCTGGTGCGCCGCACGGACTTCGAATCGCCGGACGGCAAGGCGCCGGCCAAGCTGGCGCAGTTGCACAAGGCGCTCGTCGCGATGAAGAAGAACTACCAGTTCAAAGAGATCTCCGATCCTGTCCTCGATGAAGAGCACCAGACCTGGTCTGTCTCCTTCACCGATGCGCAGGGCGCGTTGCGCAGAATCGACTGGGCGCTGGCCTCCGCACCGGAGTATCGCCAGATGATGGCGAAGCACGCGCAGATCCGGGAAGAACTCGAACCTCCGTTCCTCATCGAATACGCGGCCAAGAGCAAGACCGGTGCCGCGGAAGAGAGCGTCGAAGAGCAGGTGGCGCAGGACGGCTCCGACACTGAGACCGGTGAGGCACTGACAGCCAAGGCCGCACGCAAGGCGCCGCGCAGTCCGCAGGAGCCGGTGGAGAAAAAAACAGCGCGCGATCTCTTCGAATACGTGATCGAGCAGGGACGCCGCGACTACCAGGTGCAGCGGTATAAGGGACTCGGCGAGATGACAGCTCCGCAGCTCTGGGAAACGACGATGGATCCGGACCGGCGCACCCTGCTCTCGGTGAAGCTCGAAGATCTGGCCGGCACCGAAGAGATCTTCACCACGCTGATGGGCGAAGATGTCGATGCCCGTCGTAAGTTCATCGAAGAAAATGCACTCGATGTAAAGAATCTGGATATCTAAGCCAGTTCCACTCCGCATCGGCGGCTGCTCCAATCCTCGAGCAGCCGCTTTCTCTTTCAGCGCAATCCGTGAGCGCAACGAGAAGGTTTCGTACACCGAAGTGTAGTTGAAGCAATAGGCCAATTCTGGAATCCTGCGGGGCGGCGAACAGGATTCGTCGCCTTCTCTTTTCAGCCGAGCTTCGGATGTATCTTCTCGAAACCTGTCGCCTCCTGATAAGCGCGCGCGAAGGCGCACAGCTTTGCATCCTGATACAAGCCGCCAAGGAACGTGAGGCTTACCGGCGTGCCGGGCCCGCCGATCGAGTCATCCTCGCCGTCATCCACCTTCGGCGGGACAGGCGCGTCGCTGCCGCGAATACCGTTGGGTACGATCATGGCCGGATGCCCGGTCAGATTCGTTGCCACCAGTTGATCGCCGCCGCTCGGCGTGACGATCACATCGACCTCCTGAAAGACCGCGGCCATCTGCTGGATCGCAAGCGTGCGCGCACGATTCCCCTGGATGTACTCGACCGCCGGATAGAGGCGCGAGACGCGGAAGAGGTTCGGCCAATCGTCGGCACTTTGCTCGGTTAGCAGACGATCGCGGCCGCTGATGGTCAGATCATCGAAGGCCGCGGCCGCTTCGGCCGTCAGCAGCGGTGACATATCTCCATACGGCAACTTCGGCAGCGCGACCGGCTTCAGGTCGACTCCCATCGCGCGCAGCTTTTCGAGCGCTGCTTGGTCGTAACGACGATCGTATTCGCGGCGTGCATGCGCAGCTGCACGGTCACGCTCTGCCGCGAGTCTCTTCTTCTTCTCGGTCTCCGTTTCAGAGGCGGGCGGCTTTGTGGCCTCCTCCGGGTGGCTTGCTTGAAACGCATCCTTCAGGTAACCCACGCGGAGCGTACGCCAGTCGAACTCGGCGTTCCAGGCAAAGCCGGCATTGCGCGCCGCCACGTCCTTGCCGTCCGGGCCATGGATCGCGTCGAGCACGATCGCGCAATCCTCCACCGCGCGACACAGCGGCCCAAGCTTATCCATCGTCCAGCTCAACGCCATGGCGCCGGTGCGCGGAACAAAACCGAATGTAGGCCGCAAGCCCGTGGCTCCGCAGCGCGTCGACGGGGACGAGATAGATCCCAGCGTCTCCGAACCGATGGCGAAGGCTACGCAGCCCGCCGCAACCGAAGACGCCGAGCCTGCCGATGACCCGCTGGAACCCTGCTTCGGGTTCCAGGGATTGCGCGTGCGGCCCCCGAACCACTTGTCACCCATGGCGAGCGCGCCCAGCGTGGTCTTCGCGACGAGCACAGCGCCGGCCGAATCCAGCCGCTTCACAACCGTCGCATCTTCTTCGAAACTCTGATGTTCGAAGCCTCCCGCGCCCCATGTGGTCGGATAGCCCTTCACGGCGAGCAGGTCTTTCGCGCCCCACGGCAGCCCATGCAGCGGCCCGCGGTATTTGCCCGTTGCAATCTCCCGATCCGCCTCCCGCGCCTGCGTTATGGCGCGTTCTTCAGTCAGCGTGACGACGAAGTGCAGCATGGGATCGTAGCGCTTCAGCCGGGCCAGGTACATCTCAGTCAGCGCCGTCGATGACACCCTCTTCCGGCGGACATATTCCGCCAGTTCTCGCGCGGACAGAAAAGCCAGCTCCTCAAGGTTCGATGGCAACTTCGTGATCGTCGGCGCCTTGCTCACTCGCATGGGGCGACGCTCGGTCTCGATTACGGCGCCCGCGGGCACCGGATCGAACACAATTGCCGGAGCAATGCTGTTCGGAATGTGAAGCGCTCGGATCGCGTCATACGACTTGCGCTGCTGGTTCAATCCGTCGAGCATCATAGTGCGCTGCTCCGCGGTGAGCGGCTCGCCCGCAATAGCAGCAGCCGCCTCAAGCATCTCGTTCGTGATCTGCGGTGGAGTCTTCGCCGCTTCATTTCCCTGCTGCTCCGCCTGCACAGCCAGCGTGTAAAGAGCACCCGGCAGCAGCGTGCCGGTGAGACCTGCGGTGGAACAAACGGCGAGGAAGCGGCGGCGATCCAGTGGCATGATGCTCCCGGCGAGAAGGATGCTGGATGTTAGCATTCGCCCATGGCGCTGCTTGAGCTCGAGGCCATCTCGAAGAGCTACCCCTCCTCCTCAGGAGCGGCGCTTGTCGTCGACCGTGTTTCGTTCACCATCGCACGCGGGCAGACGCTCGGCGTCGTCGGCGAATCCGGTTCCGGCAAAAGCACGGTGGCCCGCATGGTGCTCGGACTGATCGAGCCGACCGCGGGCGAGGTGCGCTTCGATGGGGCGGTCGTCGCCAGAGCACGCGGTCAGCGCCTGCGCTGGATTCGCCGGCGCATGCAGCCGGTCTTTCAGGATCCCTATGCCGCACTCAATCCCCGCATGCGCGTAGAGCAGATCCTCACTGAACCCTTCCGCATCCACTCCGCGCTGGCGGGGAGCGAGGCCCACCTGCCGTCCGGGCTCAAGGCGCAACGCGAGCGTGTCGCCGAGCTGCTGAAAAGCGTCGGCCTGGATGCCTCCGCCCTGCCGCGGTATCCGCATGAGTTCTCCGGCGGACAGCGGCAGCGCATCAACATCGCGCGTGCGCTCGCCCTTCGTCCAGAACTGCTCGTGCTGGACGAGCCGGTCTCAGCACTCGATGTCAGCGTCGGCGCGCAGATCGTGAACCTGCTGCGCACCCTGCAGCGCGAGCACGGCATGGCCTACCTCTTCATCACCCATTCCATGCCGCTGGTCCGCTATCTCGCAGACCGAATCGTCGTCATGCAGCGCGGCCGTGTCGTCGAAGAAGGTGAAGCAGAGGCACTTTGCCACGCACCGCGCGAGCAGTACACGCGGGCACTCATCGCCGCCACGCCACAACTCCCCGTCTGACGTCACGAAGATCCCTTAAGCAAGCGCCAAAGGAATCGCGGTCTCCCAGCGCCCCTGCGCCTTCAGGATCAGTTCGACCACCTCGCGTGCCGCTCCTGCTCCGCCGCTCCGGTCAGTAACGTAGTGGCTGATCGCCTTCAACTCCGGCGCAGCATTCGCAACCGCAATCGCCAATCCCGCACGGCGGCTCAGTGGCATGTCAGGCAAATCATCGCCCAGATACGCAGTCTCTTCGTCCGTGACGCCGGCCTTCTGCAGGCACTCTTCGTATGCCTCGCTTTTCTTCGCCTGTCCCAGATAGACGTAATCGACGTCGCACTCTCGCGCGCGCTGCGCCACCGCAGGCGATTTGCGCCCAGTGATGAAGCCGGTGCGGATCCCCATTGTGTGCGCCAGCTTCAGCGCGAGACCGTCCTGCGGATCGAAGACCTTCATCTCAGCAATGCCACCATCATTGGGCAGCGAAATCAGGCACACACCCGCGGAGAGTGTGCCATCGATGTCCATAAGCAGCAGGCGGATCTGCTTCGCGCGTGTAAGAACGTCGGGTGTGGGTTCGGGCATGAAGCGATTGTAGCGACGCGCCACGAAAGAGTCGTTAGTGCTGATGTCCCGCGTGGCTGTGGTCATGCGCCGCTTCCACCACCTCAACGCACCCGTGTGCCTCGCCGCACGCAGCATGCTCGAACTGCACTGTGGTGTGGTAAATGCCGTAGCGGCTCAGAAGATGCTCGCGAATATCGCCCAGAATACGGTTGCTTTCAGAGGGCGGGATATCGTCAATCGTGACATGGGTCGCCAGCGCGCGCGTCTGTGAGCCCAGGCTCCACACGTGCAGATCGTGCACATCGAGCACACCGTTAATCTCAGCGAGCGAGTTGCGGATCTCCGGCACGGAGAGTCCGCGCGGCGTGCCCTCCAGCAGGATGTTCAGCGTCTCGCGCACAATAGAAATCGAACTCCACAGAATCAGCGCAGCGATCAGCAGCGACAGCACGGGATCGATCCAGTTGAGGTGTGTAAACAGGATTGCGACGCCGCCGACGATAACCGCAGCCGTCGACAACGTATCGCCGAGCATGTGAATGAATGTCGAGCGGATATTCACGTCGCGGCTGCCGCTGAAGAGAAATGCGGCTATGACACCATTCATCACCACACCCGCTGCGGCGACAACCATCATCAGCCGCGGTTGCACCGTTACCGGGCTGCTAAGGCGATGCAAGGCTTCGATCGCGATGCCAACCGCGATTACGATCAGCGTCAGCGCATTGAGGAATGCCGCCAATACTCCGGCGCGCTGGTATCCGAATGTCTTGGCGTCGGACGCTGGACGCGCCTGGAAATGCACAGCCACGAACGAGAGCAGCAGCGCCAATGCGTCGGATACATTATGGCCAGCCTCCGAGATCAGCGCCAGCGAGTGCGCGCGCACCCCGGCAATAAAAGTGAGCAGCACGTACAAAAGCGTGGCCGCCAGCGAGAGGCGCAGGATGCGCTGCGTGCGAGGGCTCCGCGCTCCATGAACATGCATACTCATAGTGTATTTGCGGGGGTTGGCAAAGCTCAATCGCGCAAAATGGAGAGCATTCCCCTGTCTTCTGCCTTCTGTCATTGACGCTTGTAGAACGTCTATCATGGGGAATATGGCGGAGTTGGTTCAGCTTGGCGCAGTGCGGCCGAAATCGAGCGTTCCTCCGCGGCCGTCACGAACCGTCTTGTGGCTGCAACTGATAACACTCGCGTGGATGCTGGTCGAATGCGGCGTCTCACTGTACGCCGCAAACATGGCGCACAGCGCGGCGCTCCTTGCCTTCGGCTCGGATAGTCTGGTTGAGTTGCTCTCGGCATCACTGGTGCTGGCGCAGTGCATCCCCGGCATCGGGATCGCAGATCGGCGCGCAGGCCGCATCGCCGGCGGTCTTCTCTTCCTGCTCGCGCTGGTGGTTGCTGCCACGGCCATCGCCGCGCTGGTGCTGCGCGTAAAGGCCGAGACCAGCCTCATCGGAATGGCCACCACGGTCGCAGCTCTGTTTGCGATGCCGGTTCTTGCATACCTGAAACGCCGCGAAGCCCGGCGCACAAACCATGTCGCCCTCGCGGCCGATGCGGTGCAGTCCGCAACCTGCGCCTATCTCGCCTTCATTACGCTCGTCGGCCTCGCCGTAAACGCGGTCTTTCACGTCGCGTGGATCGATTCCACGGCGGCGGTCCTCGCCGTGCCGATCCTCATCAGCGAAGGACGTTCGGCATGGCGCGGTCACACTTGCGCCTGCTGCTAACCTGTCGCTGCCCGCCATGGCCGCTCGCGAAATCACGCAAAAGACGCGCTCCGCTCTTTTCGCCGTCGCAATTGCCCTCTTCTTCGCCACTGCCATGTCTTGTTTGACAGGGATCTCCCTGCTCTTTCCCAATCCCGTCCTCAGCAGGATCTGGGAACTGAATCCGCCCGCATACGTTGCCTTTGCCCCGTGGGGGAAGCTTGTAGGAGGGCTACTTCTGGCTCTCGCTGTGTTTTGCGCGGCCGCCGCACTCGGATTGCTGCAACGGAAGCGATGGGCCTGGTGGCGGCCGTCATTCTCTTTGACTCGGCGAGTTGCTGACTCTTCTATCTGGCTGGAATGTCGTGAAGGGCGGCGCAGGCGTTCTCGTCGCTTCGCTCTTTCTTTTCTGTCTGATGATCCCCGCAACCAAGCGGCACTTCGACGCGCGCAACGCCGGACATTGAAGCCTGCCGGAAAACTCGTCGCAAGATATAGCTCGCTTCAATTGATTATGATTGCCGGCAGAAATGACCGAGCAACCGATCGTCGGGTATCACCAGGACGAGCATGGCGACTGGGTCGCCGAACTCGCCTGCGGGCATGGCCAGCACGTCCGGCATCGTCCGCCATGGGAGCTGCGGCCCTGGGTCGCTATCGAGGCAGGACGCCGGGTCCACCTGGGCAAGCTGCTGCGCTGCGTTCGCTGCGACGAAGACGGAAGATGACCAATGCCGAAATTAGGAGAGTCCAATTGGTTCTTGCCAAGCTCAGGAACAGCCGTTAGGTTGAAGCCGTTTATCCAGTCGCCTTTCCTCCGTGGCGAACCTTGAACAATCTTCCTCGTATACCAGGTTGGACTCGCCAGGAAGGACGTATGAATTTCATCAGGAACCCAGGCAGGCTCGCAGGCTTGCTGTACGTTATCGCCTCCATCCCGGGCTTCTTCGCTCTCCTCTACGTTCCGGGCAAGCTGATCGTGGACGGCAATCCAACAGCAACCGCTAACAACATCGCGGCCCACGAGACCCTCTTTCGTTTCGGCATCGCGGCCGATCTCGTCGGCCAAGTCCTATTTATCTTTGTGGCTCTGGCTCTCTACGATCTACTCAAGGGGGTCAACCCGCGACATGCCTTGTCCATGCTGACCCTGATTCTCGTCGCAATCCCTATCGCATTTCTGAATGAAGTAAACAGCGTCGCTGCGCTTGCTCTGGTACGCGGAGGCGACTTCCTCTCCCCGTTCGACAAGCCTCAGCGCGATGCTTTGGCAGCGCTCTTCCTCCATCTGCGTGGCGGCGGATTCGAGGTCGCCGGAATCTTTTGGGGGCTTTGGCTGTTTCCCCTTGGATGGCTCGTGTACAGTTCAGGTTTTATTCCCCGTATCCTGGGCGTTTTGTTGATGATTGGTTGTTTCGCTTACCTGGCCAACAGTTTTACGTCGTTGACGCTGCCAAGATATGAGGAGGTCGTGTCGCGATGGATCAGTCCGCTTCAGCTTGTCGAAGCGGTGTTCATGTTGTGGCTTCTCATCAAGGGCGCAAAGCCAAAGCCGCTCCCGGATTGAGTCCCAATCCATGTACTCGTCTTCCATGCACCCAATAGAAGACCTAGCAAACGATTCTCGAAAGCTGGGCGTCAGGCCTGCCGACACGGTCATGTTGCACGCTTCGCCACGCTCCCCGTTTCGTTTTTGGGGATCGGAATTACCGCTCGCACAACGGCTGATTGTCGAACTCTTGCTGAAAAAATCAAACAACTGCGCGATATCCAACTAACTCCGCCAAGATCCACAGCGGCATAATCGAGCGGAGTCGAAATTGCCCGTGGTATCCGATTCTCGGTTGAGGTCCCCGGTTGGCAAAGGCAAACTCGAGCGTGCTCTCGGCTTCGTGACCTCATCCTGTTTTACGTCGTTTCGGGACTGAGCCTTCGCTGATGGAATGCTACTGCCGCTGCGACCGGGCGCATCCCGGTCTCACCCTTTTCAAGGTTGTAATCATGATGCTTGTGCTGCTGACCGCCGGCGTTGCAATCTATCGTTCAAGCCGCCGCGTGCAGCAACCCGATATCGCCCTCGATGAAGGACGGAGGCCGCCTCTTTTCCGTTTGGCTGAAAGGACCTACGCATGAGTCAATCTCTGGTGGAGCTACTGGACCTGTACAACGCCGCGGCTCCTCTTGAAGAGGCGTATACGATTCCGGCCCCGTGGTATCTCGATCGGCGCATCGAGCAGGCGGAGCGCGAAGAGGTCTTTGGTGCAAACTGGATCGCAGTGGGTCGGATCGATCAGGTCGCTGTGGAAGGCCAGTTTTTTACAGTTGAAATCGCTGGCGAGCCGCTCGTCGTAGTGCGCGGATCGGATGGAAAATTGCGCGCATTCTTCAATGTCTGCCGCCATCACGCGGCTGCTGTGGCCAACGTGCCGTGCGGAACCGTACAACACCTGCGCTGCCCGTATCACGGGTGGACATACGGGCTCGATGGGTCGCTGAAAGGCGCTCCAGAATTTGCGGGCGTCTGCAACTTCGATCGCGGGACGAATGGACTTGTGCCTGTGCGCCTGGAGACCTGGGAGCAATTCATCTTTGTCAGTCTCGACCCCGGAGCGGCGACGCTCATGACTTTTCTCGGCGACCTGCCTGCGCGCGCCGCGACTCTCGGGCTGGCCGATTTTTATTTTTTCGCACGCAAGACGTACACACTGGCATGCAACTGGAAGGTCTACGTGGACAACTATCTCGATGGGGGCTACCACGTGCCGCACCTGCACAAAGGCCTAAACAGTGTGCTCGACTACAAGGAGTACACGATTGAAAACAGCGAGCACTATTCCCTGCAATCAAGTCCGATGGTGAGCTCAGAGGAACACGAATCGTTTGCGGCGACGCGCACCGGCGACCGCGCCTACTATTACTGGCTCTATCCGAACTTCATGATCAATATTTACGCGGGCGTGATGGACACGAACCTTGTGCTTCCGTTGGCGACGGACCGCTGCCTGGTGCAGTTCGATTTTTTCTTTAGGGATGTGAGCGACGACGCGCGGAGGGCGAATACGGAGAGCGTTGCTGTGAGCGATCGCATCCAGGACGAAGATGTGGACATTTGCGAGAGCGTGCAGCGGGGACTGCGTTCGCGGGCGTATAGGGCAGGGCGGCTATCGGTGCGGCGCGAGGGTGGGGAGCATCTGTTTCACCGACTGCTGGCAAAGGATTTGCGCCGAGCACGGTGAGCGAGCAGCTGTTTACATTCTCACACGCTCGTTAGCTACTTCGTCGCGTCCGGTGGTACCGATTCCCCGTGACCTTACACGCTTTGGCGAAGTGTTGGCTCTCGAAATCAAACCGCACCGGCTGTTTCTAAGACAGATCACCGGCCGGAGATATCGCAAATCACGTGGTCGCGGCTACGTCTCCACTGCAACTACTTGCGAGATCAATTCGCCGTTTACGCTCCGTCAGACGCGCGTCGCCTCCGCGAACATCTGCTCGGTCGCCATCCCCGGGTTCGCAACCAATGCCATGTACAGCCGCGAATCGAACTTCTTCCCCGTCGATGTGCCGGACATGTACCGGATCGTGCCGAAGATTTCGCGCTCAAACCAGGGCCGGTCGAACTTGCCCGCGATCGCCCACGCGATCCCCGCATACGAATTCGGATCGCGCCCATCCAACTCGTAGGCGTCGTTCAGCAGCACCGCCCACTCAAAGGCCCGGGCCGGATTCGGCGACCACTCCAGAATTTTCTTTCCCCAGTACATTCGCAGAAGGTTGTGCATCCACCCGTAGCGCACCATTTGTGACTGAGCTGAGTTCCAAAGCTCATCATGCGTCTCGCCGCGCTCAAGCTGCTCGTATGTATATTCGTATTCGCGCCGGTCGCGGATGTGCTCGCGCAGCGTCTTCTCCGCCCAAGGCTCCGCACACTCGAACGAGTCATACGTTGCGCGCGAGTAGGTCACGAAGTTCACCGCTAACTCGCGCCAGCCGATCAGCTCGTTGATGTACGCGTCGTACGCTGCCTTCGGCGCCTTCCCCGCATCCATCACGCGCTTCGCCTCGAGCGCGATGCGGAGCGGGCTGATATGTCCGAAGTGCAGATAGGGCGAGAGCTGACTCGTCCCGTTGAGCTCCGGCTTTCGCCGTGCCGCCTCGTAGTCCGGAAGCTGGTGTCCGAGGAAGTACCGCAGTCGTTTCTGCGCCGCATGTGCGCCCCCGCGAAACGTATCCACTGGCTTCACGCTTCGGTCGAAATGCCGCCAGCCTTTGGTGATGTCGTCGTCGAGGACCCACCGCGCAATCCTGGTGTGTGGCCACTGCTTCTCGAGCTTCGGCGCCTTCGGCTCGACCAGATACTCCGGAAGCAGCGGATCGAGCTGCCGCCGGAACAGGTGCTGTGCATAGAATCCCTTGGTGAACAGTCGCGATGGCACGACAACATCCGCATCCACCGTCCAGAACGGAATCTTCAGCCGCCCCGCCAGCACTCTGCGCCAACGCTCCGGTTCGCGCAGCGGGTTCTCGTCACCTATGACTATGGCCGCGCCGACATCCTGCAGGAACTGCTCCAGCTTGTTCTCGGGGGGGCGCCGCACGATGAGCGGCACGCCGCGCTCCGCCATGTCCTTCTCCGCATCATGCAGCCCCTGGTTCAGAAAAGCGTAATGGCGCAGGTTGGCGCGCGGAAAGTTGGAGATGGCCGAGAAGAACGCCACCACCGGCAGCCCCAGCTCGTTCGCCACTTCGATCGCGCAGTCCAGCGCCGGGTTGTCGACACCCCGCTCGGCTCGCTGCATCCAGTAGACGACGCATTTCGCGTCGGGCGCGGGAACCCCGCTTCGCCGGACGAATACACGCGGAGTATCCGTTAGCTTGCGCAGCGACTCAGGCAGACCACTGACGTCATCGGAGGAACCTGTCATCGGTCATAGGATGCGACGCGAAGGGATGCAGCAGAAACGGGCGGCCCGAGGGCTGCCCGTGGTAGTGAAAGCTCTTGAAGCCGGCGCCTACCAGAGGCCCCATGCCCTGCTGATGTAGTCGCTCAAAGTCATAGTAATAAGCACGAGGAAGGTGAAAAAGCCGGCAGCCACGGTCAGCATCACCAGCCGTGAGCTGTACTTCACGTGCATGAAGAAAAGAATGACCAGCGTCATTTTGATGACGGCGATGGCGATCGCGACAATGGGACTAAAGACCCCAAGGTTTACGAAGGCGATACCCGTTGTCAGTGCGGTGAGACACAGGAGAGCCAGCAGGATCAACCCATAAACTTTGGGGCCGACGATGTGTGGTTTAGCGTGTGCGTCTTCGAGTGTAGGGTGCGACACAATCTTTCTCCTCAGACGAATGGCAAGCTAGTGCAGCGGGTGACGGCTGATCAGGTAAAGCAACGGGAACAGGAAGATCCATACAATATCGACAAAGTGCCAGTACAAGCCAAAGTTATCGATGGTGGATGTGTGTCCGCTGGTATAGGCGCCCTTTGACGCGCGATAGAGCAGGGCAAACAGGATTGAGATACCGATTACCATGTGGAGCGCGTGCATCCCAGTCATGGCGAAGTAGAGGAAGAAGAAGATCTGCGCGTGCTGCGCGACATCAGGGGCCAGCGCTACGTCGCGCTTGTCCTGTGGGTGCACGAAATCCTCGATCGAGAAGCTGGCGCCCGGGATGTGATGTTCCGTGTACTTGTCGTGGTATTCGATGGTCTTGATGCCGAGGAAGACGAGTCCCAACAGAATGGTGGCGCTAAGCGAGAGCAGAAGCCCCCGTTTATTGCGCATCTCCGCGCAGTAGACGCCCATGGCCATCGTGAAGCTTGAGACGATCAGGACAGCCGTGTTCGTCGTGCCCAGGCCGATGCCCAGCGTGTTGGACGCCGATACAAAGGCGTCGTAATACCAGTTGCGGTACAACAGATAGGCCATGAAAAGGCCGCCGAAGAACATGATCTCGGTCAGCAGGAAGAGCCACATGCCGAAGGAGACCGCCTCCTTCTGCTGTTCCACCGTTTCGAAGTGGTGGCGCAAATAGTACGGATGCGCGCCTTCGTGGTGCGCGACCTCTGCTTGCTGTCGGACTGCAACAGTTTGGCTATCCAACGGTCGTTACCTCGTGTGGAGTCTTATTCGCCAGCCAGTCATAGTCGTAGGCTTCATAGTCCACGACGGGAATCTCAAGGAAGTTTTCGGTTGGCGGGGGCGACTGAATCTGCCACTCAAGGCCAGTAGCCTGCCAAGGATTGGAGCCCGCAATCGCGCCATACTTCAGCGACCACGTCATATAGATCATAGGCAGCAGATAGCCGATTCCGAGTACCGTCGCGCCCGCAGTCGAGAGCACGTTGAGCACACTGGAACTCCGGCGGATACGCATGATACCGGCGTGGCATGCCCAGATAGCCTAGAACGAACTGCGGAAAGAACGTAAGAATAAAGCCGATAAAGGTGGTGACGGCGGCCAGCTTCGAGAGCCCCTCCGGATACATGCGGCCAGTCATCTTGGGCCACCAGAAGTGCACGCCGGCAAGGTAGGCCATGAGCAT
>KB906740.1 GCA_000381585.1 Acidobacteriaceae bacterium KBS 83 | reverse complement strand
AAAAGGCCCATGAACCCGAAGGCGTAGAGCATCGGGGTCTCAAAAGTGATCGACCCCTTGTAGAGGGTCGCGGCCCAGTTAAAGATCTTGATCGCGGAGGGCACGGCTACGAGCATCGTGAGCAGCGAAAAGACCAATGCCGAGTAATTCGAGACACCCATGATGAACATGTGGTGCGCCCAGACGAAGAAACCGAAGACGGCGATCGCAACAGATGAGAATGCAACTGCGGTGTAGCCGAAGACGCGTTTCCGCGAAAAAGTGCTGATGACCTCGGAGATCACGCCCATGCCGGGAAGAATCATGATGTAGACGGCAGGATGTGAGTAGAACCAGAAGAGATGCTGGAAGAGCAGCGGATCACCACCCTTGGTTGGGTCGAAGACACCAATGCCAAAGGTGCGCTCGAGCGCGACGAGCACCAGTGTGATGGCCAGCACTGGGGTGCCGAGAACCATGAGAATGGAAGCAGCGTAGTGCGACCAGACAAAGAGCGGAAGCCGGAACCAGGTCATCCCCGGGGCACGCATGCGATGCGTCGTTACAATGAAATTCAGCCCGGTAAAGATGGAGCTGAAACCTGCAATGAAGACACCCATCGCCGCAGTGATAACGTGGGTATTCAGGTAATGCGTGCTGAGCGGGGTGGTGAAAGTCCAGCCGGTGTCGACGCCGCCGAGAATCAGTGACGACAGAATGACGACGCCGGCCACCATGTACAGGTACCAGCTCAGGAGGTTCACCTTGGGGAAGGCGAGGTCGCGGGCTCCCACCATGATGGGAAGAACGAAGTTCCCGACGGTGGCTGGTACGGAGGGCACCAGGAACAGGAAGACCATGATGATGCCGTGGGCGCTGAACAGCTTGTTGTAAGTGTCCGACGAGACAAGGTCCGGCATCGGCGTCAGCAGTTCGAGCCGGATGAGGCCCGCGAAGGCGCCCCCGAGGAAGAAGAAGAAAGTGATCGAGATCAGGTAGAGGATCGCGATCCGTTTGTGGTCCCCGGTGAGCAGCCAGCTCTTCAAGCCATACTCACTGTTCAGATAGCTGCGCTTGGGCAGCGTTGCATCCTGCTGGTTGGGAAGACGGACGATTGTACTCATTGTGGCGAAGGCCCCATCCCCTTCGAAGACGACGTGTCCGGTTTCGCATTGGGCATCTGATCTGCCCCGTTAAGCTGTCGAGAACGGTAATTCGGCGCCGCGCCAGTGGCACCAGCCTGGCTTGGCGAGAAGTTCGAATCGTTCAGTGTCTGGTGAATGCGATCGTTGTTGTTCAGACCCTTGATGTACTCGACGAGATCAATCAGGCCCTCTTCGCTGACCTGCCCCTGATAGGTGGGCATGATAGGTGCATAGCCCGCCATCGCATGTGTGGTCGGATTCAGGATACTGCCTCGCAGGAATTCATCGTCAGCCGTCACTGTGCGGCCGCCCGCTAACATCACCTTGCTGCGGTAGATACCGGCCAGATTGGGACCACGCGCTCCGGCAGTGCCGCTGTGGCAGGAGTTGCAGCCAAGGCTCGCGTAGAGCCGTTCCCCATTCTGTGCCAGCGACTGGCCGCTCGTCGATCCGGCGGTCCATTTCTCGTAATCATCCGGCGACATGGCGACGATGTCTCCGATCATCGACGAATGAAGCGTGCCGCAGTATTGGGTGCAAAAGAGATGATATGTGCCGGGTTGCGTTGCTCGGAACCACACTGTCGAATAGCGGCCAGGAATGACCTCGCGCTTCACGCGGAACGCCGGAATCGAGAAGCTGTGAAAGACATCCTGCGAGATCATGGTCAGTTGCACGTTGCGGCCCACCGGGATGTGCAACGCATTGATCTCATGCTGACCGCCGGGGTGTTCGGCCTTCCACATCCATTGCTTGCCGACGATGTAGATGTTCATCGCGTTGGTAGGTGGGTTATAGATGCGGAAGTAAAGTAGCGCGCCCCAGACGAAGCAGACCATGAACAGCGCCAGAGGAATGATGGTCCATGTGGCCTCAAGCAGCGTAGAGCCTTCGATGTGCGTGGCCTGCGGGTTTTTCTCCTTGCGGAACATGATGGAGAAAGTGCCCACCATGAGTCCGACCAGCACCAAACCCACAAGAGAGATGAGCAGCAGGAAGAAGTAAAAGGCGTCCATGTAGGGCGCAATCGCCGAAGCTTGCGGCGGAAATAGCGCGAATTCGGTGAGCCACTTGACCAAGAATTGCCAAAGGACTGGACTGAAAAAATGCATCGTTCCCTTTACCTGCGTTCCTTTTTCCTGAACGTGCTGCGCCTTACTGCGCTCCGCACTTTAAGCCTTCGCTGAGTGTTGTTGGTTTCCGATTGCTCGACTGCTTCTGATATCACGGCGGAACATGACCAGCATGTAACTTCCCAAAATCAAAACTGTGAGTAGACAGCCTGCCTGCACGATCCGCGCAATGAGCAGGCTGTGCCGGTTGAGCGTCGGATCGTACCGGTAGCAGTAGGTGAGAATCGTATCAACCGGCGTACCGATCTTGTGGTTAGAGGCTTCGATCAGCCCCAACCTCAGATCCTGAGGCGAGTACTCGACGCCCAGATAGTATTGCGCGATCCTGCCCTCCGGCGTCACGATCTGAATTGCGCTGGCATGGGCGAACTGATCCTTCTTGCCATCCGGTCCTGGCATGGGGACGTAGCCGAATCCGGTGGCTTTCGCCATCGCATCAATCGCTGGCTCCTGACCAGTCAGGAAGTGCCAGCCCGAAGCGCTTTCCGGGTGGCCATAGTAGGTGACGTACTCGCGCTTCTTGGACGCGGCAATCGCCGGAGTTTCGGTTGGATCGATCGAGATCGCGACAATCTGGAAGTCCTTGCCCGGCCGATAGCTCACCATCTCGAGCGCGCCCGTGAGACCCTTCAACTCCTCCGAACACAGAATGGGGCACTTGTAATACACGAGCGCCAGGAGGACGGGGTGCTTGCCATCGAAGTATTGCCCCAGCTTCACAGCCTTGCCGGTCTCATCGACGAAGGTCGAATCGAGCGGCAGTTGCTCGTTCAGATGTTGGGCGATGGTGACGCCATGCAAAACGGTGGGCAGCTTGTCATCGGCTGGTTCGCCCATCTGCTTCTGGCCGTTGGGCGCAACCTGCGCATGAGCAGCAATGACACCCGAGAGCAGCAGGATTCCGGCCGCGAGTGTACGCCACCACCGGATGGAGGTCCGCGGCGTTGTCTCGTGGGTGGGAAATGGTGCCTGCTGGGTCATGCTCGCTCGTTCTCTGTTTTATGGGTGCACTGGCGCCAACCGCGCCTGTTCACCGGGCTTTGTTTCCTTGCGTTGCTCCTGTAGCTGTCGTGACTGCTCCACTTCCAGCTGCTGCTCGTATCCGGTACGGGCAAAACCATTGGTCAGTGGCGCGGTGACCTGCGGTTCGATGTCTGCAGTCATCCGCGGCTCGGCAGGACCACCCGACGCAACAGTAAGCCCGCGCCGCGCGATGATTTGCATTGCTTCGCCGATCGGAATGCGCACCACGCCCTGCTGTTGGTTCACCCAGGTGTAGTGGTCCAGCAGAAGATCTTCGCGATCATGCAGATTCACGACATCCTGGTCGCCATCATCCATCTGAAGCTGCGGCGTTGGGAAACGGGCCGTCATGGCACGAAGCTGCTGCTGCTCCAGTACTGCATTTGATTCGAGATTCCTGCCTTTTCCCTCGGGCGAATATTGGAAGTTGTTCCACTTGTTCGCCGGGCCGTCGTGCTTCACGAGCGCGTTGTTGATCACCTTGCCCATGCCGAAGCAAAAGACAAAGAAGATGATCAGGAATACGAACAGCGAAACCAGGAAAACGGCGATACCCCCCACCTTTACATCCGAGGTTTCGTAGCCGGACGTCGGTACGCCGTAGCCGGTCGACGAGAGGCCGTGCTGTTTCTGCGGATCGCGTTCCGGAGTGTCAGGCGTGTGCATGTTCAGCCTCCAGAATTTCCGCCAGATGCGGATCGTTTGTCTGCACTAAGGGGCGCTTGCCGAGTTGTCCGATGTAAGCGACCACCCAGAAGGAGATCATGGCTCCCGGCACCGCTATGTATTCCAGAATACCTATGGAGAAGTGCAGATTGCGCGGCGAGAAGTTCGGCTCGATCAGGAGGAACATATCCCAGCAGCGCGCAAAGACCATCCACATGCCTACCATCACGATTCGGCGCTTGTTGCGCTTGATGTCGCGCGAAAGCAGCAGAGAGAACGGAATGAGCCAGTGGAAGATGAAGTCAAAGGTGAAGATCACGCCCCAGTGGCCACGGATGCGGTCAAGGTACCAGGAGATCTCCTCCGGAGAGTTGCCCGACCAGATAATCAGGAACTGGGAAAAGTTCAAATAGATGTTCAGCATGACGAACGCGAACATCAGCTTCCCAAGATCGTGCTGTTCAGTCGTGCGCAGAATCGTCTTCATCGGCTCTGCCTTCGACAGGCTCACGACGGTGATGACCGAGAGGGCCAGCACTGCGTAACCCTGCGCAACCAGGTAGGCGAGACCGTACATGGTGGAGAACCACGTGATGTTGGTGGACATCACGAGATCAATCACCAGTGCGGTGAGGGTGAGCGAGTAGACGACGATGCCAAAGCCGCTGATGTTCTCAAAGCGCTTTTGCCAGAAGGGCACATTGGGCTGGGGATCGGCATCGCGCTGGAGTGACCAGCGGTTCATCAAGAACATGTACCCGAACCAGATGACGAAGCAGATCACGATCTGGACCCAGACGCTCGCAGGGCTGAGCATGGGGTGCTTCCAGTTGAGGGCGTGGGCCTGCGCTTTGTCGATGAGGCCTCGCTCGAGCGCCTGCGCGACATCAGTGGGATTGCTGTAACGGGCCCAGAGATAGATCTTCTTCATGAAGATTAGGATGGGCAGAAACATGAGGGCCGAGACCCACAGAGTGCGGCTCATAGCCTCGAGCGGGCGGCGGATGAGCAGCCCCCATTTGCCGCCGGAGCAATACTGCACCATCAGCAACGCCAGACCGCCGAGCGAAAAGCCCCAGCAAAGCATGGCGCCCATCAGCCAGGAGGTGAGCAGATGGAGAAACTTGTCGTGCTCCATCACTTCAGCTAACACCACCAACACGATGGCCAGGATGGTGAAGACAGCCCCAAAGGTGAGCGCGCGACGACGCCATCCCGCCATGAGGCCGAGAGACGCGGCCGGGTCACCGGTCAGGGCTCTTGTTGCATGTCCGTGTGCGTTCGTCACCGTATCTCTATCCTCATGCAATTAGCCGTCACTTGGCACCTCCGGTACCCGCAGGCGCCGCGGTACGCCCGCCCGTCTTTGCTGGCGCTGTCGCTGGCAGGGTTGGGGCGTTCGGGCTATCTCCGTTCTCCAACTCGTATTGCGGATGCCGGCTGGCATCAGGTGTTGTAATGTTTTCTGCCGGAGCCATTGCGGGTGTTCCGGGCCCTGGCGGCGTGGCATAGACGGCCGTTCCGGGCATGCGCCATGGCTGGGCGAAGCTGGCGGGTAGTCCCTGTTGCTCTGCGACTTCACTCAACTGCTGTATTCCGATGCCAGTAGGCACCTCACTTTGCTTCGCATTCTGGCTCAACTGGAGCGCGCGTATATATGCCGCGATGGCCCAGCGATCAGCAGTCGGAACCTGCGCGGCGTAATCAGGCATGGCGCCATAGCCATTCGAGATGACGTAGAAATAGTGGCTCAGAGGCTGAGCCAGCCGCTTAGCATCGTGGAAGTTACCGGCAGGTTTGTAGCCACGTTCGACGATCATGCCAGCGCCGTTGCCCACGCGAGAGTGACAGGGCGTGCAGTAGGTATTGAATTGCTCCTGACCGCGTTCGAGCACGGCCAATGTCGCCGGAAAAGGCAGCGCGTCCACTTCCTTTCCATCCTGGAGGCCGGTGTGGAAGAAGTCGCCTTCACTGGCCTGGCCACGTGCGACCGTGTGCATCACCTGGGGACGGGCCGAACGGCCGTCCGGGAAAAAGGCGGCCCCACGCTGCGGGACAAACTTTGGCTGGTCGTGCATGTCCTGGCGGCAACCGGCGATGAGGACGATGGCAGCCATCGCACACAAGCCAAGTCCTTGTCGCACTGCTATGCGTGACGCGTGGAGGCGATTTGTATTCCTCGGCTTAATACTCCACCTCCACGATCGAAACCGGATGCATAGCTTCGAGGAATGCCCGCGATTCTACGAGAGAGAACTTGGGATCGCGCGCCTCAAGGCACAGGAAGAACTTGTCCGACGTTGCGCCGGTACGGAAGTTGGGTGCATTGAAAAGCGGGTGATAGGGAGCTGGCAAGCCGCACATGGCGAGCATGCCAAAGGCGGCTGTCAGGCCGGCCCAGAGAATCGTCCACTCGTATGCCGGCACCACGAACGCAGGCCAGGAATAATACGGCCGCCCGGCAATGTTCAGGGGATACGCCCAGATATTGATCCAGGTCTCCAGCAGGAACATCGCGACGCAGCCCATCAATCCACCGACCAGAGTGAGCAGCGGGACGTAGTTGCGATGGAAACCGATCGCTTCGGCCGCCTCTTCGCATGGATACGGCGTGTAGCAGTCCAGGCGGCGCCAACCGTCTTTGTAGGAGGCCGCGGCAGCCGCGGTCAGCGACGTGGCGGAATCGAATTCGGCCAGCAGGCCGTAGACACCTTCAGGAAATGGCATCAGTCACCAGCCTCATGCGCGGCTTCCGGCAGATGTTTCACCTTGGACTGAGGCAGCAGGACGCGTAGCTCAGACATGGGGATCATGGGCAGGAAGCGAATGAACAGGAAGAACAGAAACGTAAAGAGTCCCAGCGTCCCGATGAACGTGCCGTAATCCCAGCGGGTGGCCCTATAGGTGCCCCAGGACGATGGCAGGTAGTCACGATAGAGGCTGGTCACAACGATGACGAAGCGCTCGAACCACATACCGGTATTCACGATGATGGACATGATGAACATGAGCCCGACGTGAGTACGGACATAGCGCGACCAGAGGAACTGCGGCAACGCGATGTTGCAGGTGATCAGCACCCAATAACTCCAGCCCATCGGGCCGAAGAGACGATTCCAGAATGCGAAGTACTCCCAGTGGCTGGCCGAGTACCAGCTCATGAAGAGCTCCATCCCGTAGCCGTAGGCCACGATCAGCCCCGTCGTGAGCATGACCTTGCCCATATTGTCGAGGTGTCGAATCGTGATCAGATCTTCCAGGTGATAGAACTTGCGGATCGGAATCGCCAGAGTGATGACCATGGCGAAGCCGGAATAAACAGCACCGGCGACGAAGTAGGGCGGGAAGATCGTTGTGTGCCAACCAGGAATAATGGCCACGGCGAAATCGAAGCTGATGACCGTGTGTACGGAGAGCACTAGAGGCGTCGCCAGACCGGCGAGCAGCAGTGAAGCCGTCTCATAGCGCATCCAGTGCCGCACGGAACCGCGCCAGCCGAGCGCCAGCAGGCCAAAAAAGTACTGCCCTACAGGCGTCTTTGCGCGGTCGCGCAGGGTACCAAGATCGGGGATCATTCCTATGTACCAGAAGACTACCGAGATCGTGGCGTACGTCGAGACCGCGAAGACGTCCCACAATAGCGGCGAGCGGAACTGCGGCCACACGCTCATGGAGTTGGGATAGGGGAAAAGCCAGTATCCCAGCCAGGGGCGGCCTACGTGGATCAGAGGGAACATGCCGGCGCAGACCACGGCGAAAATCGTCATGGCCTCCGCAAACCGGTTGATTGAGTTACGCCAGGTCTGCTTGAACAGGAGCAAGATGGCGGAGATCAGCGTTCCAGCATGACCGATACCGATCCACCACACAAAGTTGACGATGGCGAATCCCCAACCGACCGGTATATCCAAACCCCAGATGCCGACGCCCTTTAGAAAGAGCCAGGTAAGGCAGGTCAGCAGCAGCATGACGACGCCGCCAGCTACCAGCAACCCGAAGAACCATCCGACCGGCGTGTGCGCTGTGAGGACGATCCGGGAAATCTTCTCCGTGACCGACTTGAAGGAATGACCGGGTGCAATGACCACCACCTCACCGGTGATCGGATCCAGCATCGGGTCGTTTGTCGATAGATCTCTGGTCGCCATGTGTCTTCTGTCTCGCTAGCTGTGCTCGGGCGCGTGTTCCACCGGCGCGCCCGCCAATGCCTGGTTCGGGTTGGTCACTTCTGCGATGTAGGTGGTTCGCGGACGCGTATTCAGATCGGCAATCACACCGTAGTTCCTTGACTGGGCCTTGATCTTCGAAACGCGGCTGTTCTTGTCGTTGATATTGCCGAAGGTAATTGCGTTCGTCGGGCACGCTTGTTGGCAGGCCGTGACGATCTCGCCGTCGCGAATCTCGCGATTCTCCTTGTCGGCTTCAATTTTAGCGGCTGCGATGCGCTGCACACAGTAGGTGCACTTCTCCATAACGCCGCGGCTGCGAACGGTGACGTCAGGATTGCGCATCAGCTTTAGGCTCTCCGTTTCGTAATCGGAGAAGAGCAGGAAGTTGAAGCGACGCACCTTGTACGGACAATTGTTCGAGCAGTAGCGCGTGCCGACGCACCGGTTATAAATCATCACGTTCAGCCCTTCAGGCGAGTGAACGGTTGCGCCGACCGGACATACCTGCTCGCAGGGCGCGTTCTCGCAGTGCTGGCACATCATGGGCTGGAAATGAGCCCGCGGCGACTGCAGATCGCCTTCGAAGTAGGTGTCGATGCGAATCCACTGCATGTCGCGACCGGTCTTGGTGTTGTGCTTGCCGACTACAGGGATATTGTTTTCCGCATAGCAACTAACCACGCAGGCATTGCAGCCTACGCAGGAGTTCTGATCGACCGCGAGTCCCCAGGCGTTCTTGGTGTACGGGAAATTCGCGAAGAGGCTGGTATCCAGGGAAGGATCCTCCGGGAAGACGCCCTTCTCGTGTGCGAAGTTCGGCTCCTGGCGGAACTCCTCGAGTGTGGCGGAACGCACGATGCCGCGCGTAATGGCCTCATCGCCCTCGAGTGAGTGCGAGCGCATGTCGCCGCTTTGCGCCGAGCCCGCCAGCGCACTCGCGCCGCGCTCGTCACTGTAATGGCTCTTCGTTACCGCGATGCCCCAGACGTCGCCCGTCTTTTTAAATGTCGCCCCCTGCGCGAAGAGCGGAGCATCCGAGGTGCGGAGAGCATAGGCGTTGAAACCCATTCCGGAACCAACGCGCCCGGCATGTTGGCGGCCATAGCCCAGGTGGAGCGTGAAAGCATCGTCAGGATGGCCCGGTACCGAGAGCACCGGCGCAAGAACCTTTCGGCCGTTCAGCGTGACCTCAAGTGCGTCGTTCTCTTCTAGACCTAGCTTCACCTTGGTGGTACCGCTCATCATGACGGCGTTGTCCCACGAGTTGTTCACGATCGGCTTGGGCAACTCCTGCAGCCAGCCGATGTTCGAGTAACGGCCGTCATAGATCGACGGATCGGCCCGGAATACGACCTCAATCGTGTTATCGGAGACCAGCGGGGCCGAGCCTCCGATACCCGCCGAAGAGCTAGCCGAGAGCGCTTTCGCCGGGAACGCAGTTCCCGCCAGGTAGCCGTCGTGCAGCACCTTTCGCCATGCGGATTCGAAATCACCCTTGCCGGCAAGCTGCTGCCGCCAATTGTCCTGCACCGCGTCGTAGGCGGAACGGGCTGGATTATCAAGCAGCGTCTGCATCACATCGTGCGCTGACTTGCCGCCGTAGAGCGGATCGATCATTGGCTGGATCACCGAGAGCGTGCCGTCATAAGCACGTGCGTCAGACCAGGATTCGAGATAATGCGCACTGTTGATGTGCCAGGTGGCGATCTGGGCCGTCTCGTCCACGTGGCTGCCCAGGTGTGCGCTCGTCGGCACCTTGCCCAGCGCGTCAGCAAAGTTCAAATCGACAGGTGCCGTGTACACCGGGTTGGCATCTAGAATCAGCAGCCACTTCACTTTGCCGGCGTTTATGTCGGCCACCAGCGATTTCAAATCATCGAGTTGAATAGAAGGCAGCGGCTGCACAGTCTCCGTGTAAACGACCGTTTTGCCGACGTTGCCAAGCGCCTGGTTGATCGCGATTGCGGCCAAGTGGACTTCAGGCGCCTGCTGCTCACCCGGGATAACGACACACTTGCCGACATTCGCCTTCAGATCGGCAGCAAGGGCCGCGATGAATGCCTGTTGTTCAGCTGTCCAGTTGGCAGAGCCGTTCGCGGAACCCGCACCGACCGCGGCAGCGATGGCCTGGGCGCAAGCGGCCACGCGACTCGCCTTCAACTTCAGCCGATGGTCGGCCTTGAAACCGGTTGTGGTTGGCATGCTCTCGACCGCATAAAGCCGGTTCATCTCGATTGATGCATCCATCAGCTTGCGGCGATTTGCATAGTCCCGGGAGAGCTTGATGAAGCCGGGATGGGTTATGCCGGAGAGAAAATCCGCATCGAGCGACAGGATGACATCTGCCTTGTCCAACATGTACTGCGTGTCGTAGAAGTCGCCAAAGGCAGCCTTCGAGGCGCGCCGCGCAGAGTCGCGATTGATCGGGTCGTACTGCACCAACTTCGCCTGCGGCAGCCTCTTTAGCGCCTCTTTCCACTGCACAGCGAGTGTGGGCGAGGTAACAGTTGCGCTCAGGATGTACAGACCCTGGCCGTTCGGCATGTTCGGCAGATCGTGCACAAGCGCTGCCTGGAAGTTCCCGAAGGAGCTCGTCTCCAGGTGATAGAGGACATGTTGCGAACGGTCGGGATCGTAGAGGCCGAGCAGCGATCCCTGGCTCAGGGGGTCCGAACCGCCCATGCTCATCGGGTGCTCAGGATTGCCATCTACCTTGATCGGCCTGTACGCATCGCTCTTGATCAGCAAAGGAAGCGCGCCCGTAGCAAACGGGAAGGCCGTTGCAAAGTAATTTGGCTTGCCGAGGATGAGGTCCTCCGGCGCTTTGATATAGGGATAGATCGGCTCATCGGGCTGCTTGGTGCATCCAGCGAGGCCGGCCATGGCCAGCGAGGCGCCCATCAGCTTCATGAAGCCACGACGCGAGACCGGGTCGACCCATTCGCCGGCGTGCGTCGGAAACTCCTGCTCCATGCGGCGGTCAAAACCGGGACGCGCAGCCGCGTGATCGAACCCCTGCCAGCCTGCAGTTCCATCGAGCTCAGCGCGCGCCGCTTCCAGCGTCATTCCCCGCCCCGAATCGGATCCTGCCCCTGACTGGAGCGTCTCCAGCACTGTCAGCCCTGCGTCCTTCGCCACCATTCCGTCCTGTGTGTCCATTGTTTCGGCTTTGCTTTCAGTTGCCCTCGTCATGCCCGCTAATAGCTCATCGGTTTTAGCGGTGGCAGGTCTCGCACGAGCTCAGCTCATGCGGATCGCGGATGTGATATTGCTTCAGCAGAAAAAGTCCCAGCCCCTGCTGATCGGTGAACTTCGTGTAGCTCACGTTGTCCGCGCCGGTGGGGCCTGCGGCCCCGTTCGGATGCGCTGCCACATCCAGCATATGGGTCTCCGGTTGATCCGTCGGCGGCAGCATGTCGAGCGAAGCGGTACGGGCCCCTACCTGTTCCGGATTGACTGTGGTGCAGCTCACGGTCTGCGCTGTCGGGGTTCCGGTCTTATCGCCGTTGGTTCCGCACCAGACCGGTTTCTCCCTGGAAGGACCTGTCCACGCCATGTTGTAGACTTCGCCGGCCGGCCGTAGGTTTTTTGCGGGATTGCGGTGGCAGTTCAGGCACCACTCCATTTGCAGCGAGTTCTCCTGGTACATGATGGGCATCAGGTCGACTCGGCCGTGACAGGACGAACAGCCAATGCCCTTGTTCACGTGAATGGAGTGGTTGAAGTACACGTAATCCGGCAGATCGTGGACCCGGATCCAACGGATCGATTCGCCCGTCGCCCAGCTCTGACGCACGGGCTCAAGCAACTGTGCATTGGTCCAGATCTGCGCATGACAGTTCATGCAAGTCTTGGTAGGAGGAATACCTGCATAGCTCGAGCGTTCCACGCCGGTATGACAGTACTGGCATTGAATGCCCAGACCCTGCACATGGTGTTTGTGACTGAAAGGTACTGGTTGATCCGCACGCTGTCCCTGCCGGGTTACCCATGGGGAGCGCTGCAACTGGTCCAGCGTTACTCCTAACGCGATCACAATCAGTCCCGTCAGGATCAGGCTCATACGCGCAAGCGCATTTGAGCTGCGGTCAAAAATCTGCGGCATCGATCCGTTCCTGCTTCCCTTACGTCAAAGAAAGGAGTTTAGAGGTCACTGCAATCAACCATTTGCGACCGCTCTAGTCGTATATCTCAAAGACCAATGAGGGGGCAAAGCAGGACTATAACAGCATTTCTTGTCTCGACACTAATGGGTCCCGTGACTCCTTACGGTGTTACGAACTTCGAGATGCTTTCGGTGCCTGTGAATGGCGTAATTTTCTGCTATCAAACTTCAGGATTGTCTCTTGTGATTCCGCCTCGTGCGTCGCGTAGGGTGGCCACTTTGCGGCCGTCCGTTCCCGGCTCCGCGTTATCGCTCCGATACACTCAACTCCGTTATGAACGATGGCCGCCGAACAGTCCGCTACGATCCTGAAGAAGCAATTGCTGCGCTGACGGAAGCAGATCCGAAGCTCGGCGAACTGATTCGTCGAGCGGGTCCCTTCACTATGCGGCTCAAAAGCCAGCATTCGCCATTCGAGGCCCTGGTGGAGTCGATCATTTACCAGCAGATTCACGGCAAAGCTGCCTTTGCGATCCTCAGCCGTCTGTTGCATGCCTTCGGCGATATTCACCCGCAGCCGGACCACATCCTCGCTGCGCCGGAGGAGATGCTGCGCGCCTGTGGTCTATCCGCGAACAAAATGAAGGCTCTACGCGATCTCGCCGCGAAGACGTTGGATGGCACAGTTCCGACACTGTCCCGCATACGGCGTATGCCGGACGCAGAGATCGTGGAGCGTCTGACTCAGGTGCGCGGTGTGGGGCAATGGACGGTGGAGATGCTGCTGATCTTCCGTCTGGGGCGCCCGGATGTATTTCCTGTAAGCGACTACGGCGTTCGCAAGGGTTTTCTTTTGACCTTCGGTCGTCCGCCCAAGTCCAAGCCCATCACGCCGGCGGTGCTACCGAAGGCGGACGCGATGCTTCGGCGAGCGCGGAATTGGCAGCCGTGGCGATCGGTCGCGAGTTGGTATCTATGGCGTGCTTGTGACCTTGCGGGGAGCGCGTCACCACCGCCCGAATAGCAACTCTCCTCGCGTAAGCTGGCCATATGGCTAAGCAATTCGCCAGCATGACACCGGCACATCGCGACTTCATTGCGCGGCAGCGGATCTTCTTCACGGCCTCGGCAACAGCGAGCAGCAGGGTAAACGTGTCGCCACGCCCTACCGATGCCCTGCGTGTTCTCAATGAGCGCACAGTTGCATATCTGGATCTCACCGGCAGCGGCAGTGAAACGGCTGCGCACCTACACGTCGACGGTCGTATCACCCTGATGTTCTGCGCCCTGGACGAGCCGCCATCGATCCTACGGCTCTATGGCCGGGGTGTCAGTCTTCCGCGCAACAGCAGCGATTACAGCAGACTCTTAGCATCCGCCTTCGAGAACAGGGAACCTCTTGGTGCACGGCAGATTGTCCACATCGACATCGATCTGGTGCAAACCTCGTGTGGCTATGGCGTGCCGTTATTTCAATACGTTGGCGAGCGGGAGACGTTGCGCCGCTGGGCGGAGCAGAAGGGCGATGCCGGACTTGAGGAGTATCGCCGCCTCAAGAACGCCCGCAGCCTCGATGGATTGCCCACAGGCTTCTTCGAAGAGGAATCCGCACCAGTAGATCAACCGGCGACCGCAAAGTTTTGATGCGCAACGTCAAAGCCGAAAGACGCGTCGAGCATTCGCACATGCAGACAACCGGCTGGGCCAGCTAGACTATTGCGACATGTCCGTACCTTCCGCTCATCGTTTTGTCTGCGTTCACGGACACTTCTATCAGCCGCCTCGCGAGAATCCCTGGCTCGAAGCCGTCGAGACTCAGGACTCGGCCGCCCCGTATCACGACTGGAACGAGCGCATCACCGCGGAGTGCTATGCGCCGAATGGCGCTGCCCGCATCGTGGATAGCAAAAACCGGATTCTGCGCATCACCAACAACTATGCGCGGATGAGCTTCAACCTCGGGCCAACACTGCTCTCCTGGATGCAGGAGAAGGCTCCGCTGACCTACGCCATGATTCGCGATGCTGACCGGTTAAGCCAGAGGCAATTTGGCGGACACGGCTCGGCAATGGCGCAGGTCTACAACCACATCATCATGCCGCTGGCTTCGACCCGTGACCGCGAAACCCAGATTGTATGGGGCATCGCCGATTTCGAGCACCGCTTCGGCCGGATGCCGGAAGGGATGTGGCTGGCAGAAACAGCGGTCGACCTGCAATCGCTGGATCTGCTGGCACGACATGGAATCCGTTTCACCATTCTGGCCCCGCACCAGTGCGCGCGCGTTAGATTGCTTGCCTCGGGCACAGCACCAGGCGCGACGGAAGCCGTGCGCGACGCAGGCTGGGAGGAGACACCTGATGCCAGCGTGGACACGACACGGCCCTACATTGTGCAAACCAGCCCCGGCCACTCGATTGCGGTTTTCTTCTACAACGGCCCCGTCTCCCGCGCGATCGCCTTTGACGGCTTGCTGAATAGCGGAGAGGCTTTTGCGGAGCGCCTCCTGGGGGGATTCAGCAACGGCAGCGAGGCGCAGCTGGTGCATGTCGCAACGGATGGTGAGAGCTACGGGCATCACCACCGGCATGGCGAGATGGCACTGGCATATGCGCTGCAGCTGATCGAAGAGGGTGACGCGAAGCTGACCAACTACGGCCAATTCCTGGCCAAATACGCTCCGACCTATCAGGCGCAAATCGTCGAGAACAGCTCCTGGAGCTGCTTTCACGGGATAGAGCGCTGGCGCTCAGACTGCGGCTGCAACGGCGGCAAGGCAGGCTGGAACCAGAAGTGGCGCGCCCCGTTGCGCAAGGCGCTGGATCAGTTGCGCGATTTTCTCGTTCCTTTGATGCGCCATGCGACTGCGGAACTGCTCACCGATGGCGATGCGGCCCGCAACGATTACATCTCGGTAATCCTCGATCGCTCGCAGGGATCGATCGATGCATTCTTCTCACGCCACAGCAGCCGCACGCTCACCGCGGAGGAACGCGTGCGAGCCCTGGATGTGATGGAGCTGGAGCGTAATGCAATGCTTATGTACACCAGCTGCGGATGGTTCTTCGACGACATCTCCGGCATCGAGACGATCCAGATCATCACCTACGCGGCCCGTGTGCTTGAGTTGGCCGCGGCGCTCTTCCCTGAAACCCGCGGTGTGCTGGAAAAGCGCTTTACAGACCGCCTGGCAGAGGCGAAGAGCAATGATCCGCAATGGCACGATGGCCGTTACATATACGACGAGTCAATCCGGCCAATGGTCGTTGATCTGGAGCAGGTTGTGGCGCATTACGCCATCAGTTGCGTTTTCCCTCGCGCCGGAGAGACGTCCCTGGTAGAGCGAGACCGCCTCTTTTGTTACACCATCGCGCACCTTTGGGAGAGGACGATGCCGTATGGGCTTGGTCAACTGCGACTGGGCCGCGTTCACATTTCTTCCGTCCTGACGGAGGAAAGCGAGAAGGCAGCGTATGGATTGCTGCACTTCGGGGACCAGAATGTCTCTGCAGCAGTAAAGCGCATCGACTCACAAGAGCAAGAGCCTCTGGCGATGCTTGCGAAGGAGATCGAAGACGCGGTCGATGCGAGCAATCTTACCGAGGTCGTCCGGCTCATGGATGACTACTTCGGAGAGAGCCGCTTCTCTCTCACCTCGCTCTTTGCCGACGAACAGCGTCGCATTGTGAAGAGCATTCTGGATCCGGCGATGCAATCCTTGGAAACCGCCCTCACCGATCTCTATACGGGTCACGCATCCCTGCTGCATTTTCTCGGACGCAGTGGTTTGCCGCGGCCCGCCGCGCTGCGGGTGGCTGCGCAGTTCGCCATCCATACACAGTTGCGTCGGGCATTGGAGGCAGACCCAATAGACGTGCTGGCAGTGGAACGGTTGCTTGCCCAGGCACGTCAAGATGCCGCGGTGGTGGACTATCCTACGCTGGGGTACCTGGGGGACGAGCGGATGCATACGGCTATGGAGCGGTTGCAGCAAACGCCTGCGGATCCGGAAGCCATGCGCCGCGCACTCAACCTGGCGACGGCCTTGCGCGCACTCCCTTTTTCGCTCGACCTTTGGCAGGCGCAGAATATCTGGTACGAGTTATCTTCACGCGTTGCAGGGGAAGGACAGACACTCCGCGACGACTTTCGCGCATTGGGCGCGGCGCTTAACATCCGTGTCGACTGACCCGAAGAGGTTCCAGAAAATCAATCATTTCGCGCAATGCAAAAACGATCGATGGAAAAACATCTTCCCTGGCCGAGGGGAAGGCCACCCGGAGAGAGATGTTTGCAACTCATTACTGTTAAAAGGGCCATAAAGCCGAATCGGGAATCCCGAGGTGTACCAAGAAGGTATTCATAGTCACAGCATTTTCATTACCCTCGACTTTGGTTTTATAAAGGCTTCGGTCGCCTGGATCGGTTACGGAGTGCGATGATTTTCGTATGACGTCCTTATGGCTCCTCATATCCGGTGCTCTGGTGATGCTGTTCGCAGCGTGGGTTCCTGGCGCTTCTGCGCAAAGCATGACTCCCAGCGAGCTACGCAATATGAGCGCGGCGGACTTCCAACGACATATCGATGCAGAAGGTGCTAGGGAGTTCGTGCATCGTCTCATCAAGGACATCGACCCCCACAGCCCGGAGGAGCCGAATTATGACATCGTGCTCGAACATGTGGCCGAGGGCAGCAACGGCTGGCTTCATGCGGCTGCGCAGATCGCGCCGTTTACAGACGCGACTTTCAGCCAGGGTCTGCGGGTAGCGATCGCAGATGCATTGGTTGCGAATCCGGCAGGGGTCCTGAAGTTGATCGGTACCGAAGAACACTTCGACGAGGCGTGCGGCTATCCATTTGTGCGCCAGACGGAAACGTATATGCTGCAGCATAGGCGAGAGGCCTTGGCGGCGCTCAAGAAGGTGCAGCAGCCGGCGCTGGCAGCGAAGAAAGAGAGCTGCCGCAAAAGTCTCATGGACACCCCTACTACTACAGCAAGCGGTGTGAGCTCACCTTCTACGGAAACGCGCAATTAGCACCGCGTAACGATTTGAACCGATCTAACTTCGCCAATGCAGGGTAACGGGCCCGTCCATTGGATGGTTCTCTTCCCCTTTGAGGCGCGCCTGCTTCAACGCGAAGTACCACTTTGCAGGCCGATCTGCGTCGTCAATGAGCATGAGGGTAGGGTTGTGCCGTAGTCCTTTTGCCTGCTCAATCATGGTTTGCTGGTCCTGCCGCACAAATCGCGCCCCGAAGAAGCGCGCTATCGGGGTGACCAGCGGCATATGGTAGAAGACATTCCAGGCAGCTAAGACATCGATGCGGCAGGTGGATGCCGTCACCGGGGAGACCGTCGTCAGGCTGGAGAACCACTTCTTGCCGCAGCGGATCGTCTCCCAGCGCCGATTGGGCAGTACGAAATCAATAGTGGTGGTGATCGGCTCGCCATACACCCCTAGGAGTTTGTAAGGCGCGCTGTTGCCTGAAGGGGCGTGCGCGGACATGCGAAAGCCCTGGGGAATGGGCTCGAAGGTCTTGTGCTTCTCGTGGATGCTGGCGCGAGAGCGCCACCACCATGCCTGGTGAACGAAGGGGCCATGGGCCGGGTCCATGAGGCCGATAATGCCGTGGTCGACGTTGCAAGGCAGGTCGGCGGAGAGGTGCGCCGAACGGCAGCGTTCGCTGAAGCGCGGCAACGACGGCGGTTCAGGCAGGTCTTCGGTGCGGAGGCGGCCGCGGCCGGCATCTGGGATGTAGACCCACGCATAGCCGTCGCGTTCGACGCATGGGTACGACGTGGCATAGATCCGAGACGGGTCGAGGGTATCTTCGCTGGTGAGCGACGGGATCTCGCGGCATTGTCCGGAGCCGGCTTCGAAGGCCCAGCCATGGTACTTGCACGTCACCGTAGCGCCATCGAACCAGCCGCAGGAGAGCGGAATGCCGCGATGCGGACAACTGTCGCGCATGGCGAAGATGGAGCCGTCGCTGCGCCGGCCCAGCACCATCGGAATGTCGAGGAGCATCGCGGTTGTCAGCCGTTTGCCGCGCAGGCGATCGCTGCGCAGCGCTGGATACCAGTCATCGTAGATGAGTGCCGTCGGGGGGGCCGCTGCTGCCGAACCATGTGCGATCTGGAAGAGGTCCTTGGCCATGAAACTTCCGTCTACTATAAGCCGCGGTAGCGATGCGGCTCAGGATGCGACAATCGCTCTCGATGGAGCATCCGCCGCGCGAGAGGCGCGCCACGCCGCGAACGCTGCTGCCGGTCCTGATCGCAGTGTGGCTGCTGCTCTACGGCAGTTTCGCACTGCTGTGGCCGCCGCTGCTGGACGATGCCGATTCGGTGCACGCTGAAGTGGCGCGAGAGATGGTGGCGCGTCATGACCGGACGACGCTCTACACGAACGGCATTCGATACCTCGAGAAGGCGCCGCTCCTCTACTGGAGCATGGCGGCGAGTTTCCGCTGCTTCGGCGTTCATACCTGGTCGGCGCGATTGCCGCTTGCTGTGTATACGCTGGTGCTGCTGCTCGTGGTCTTCGCGCTGGGAGATCGCTTCTTCCCTGACGCGGCGGCTGGCTTCTATGCCTCGCTGGTATTCGCGACCAGCTTCGGGCTGTTCATCTTCACCCGCATTCTGATTCCGGACGCGATGGTGTGTCTGTGGCTCGCGGTCGCGATGTTCTGCTTCTGGCGTTCGCTTGCAGAGCCGACACGCGCGAATGCTGCGGGATTCGCGGCCGCATGCGCTTTGGGCGTGTTGACCAAGGGGCTGATCGGCCTTGTCTTTCCCTTGCTGATCGTTGTGGTGTATCTGCTGATGACGCGGAATCTGGCGCATCTGCGGCGCTGGCATCCGCTGCTTGGCGCTCTGATTTTCTTTGCGATTGCCGCGCCGTGGCATGTGGCGGCGGGGATGGCGAATTCTACGGAGGGGCACCCCGGGGCGGTGCCGACGGCCGGGAATGTGCACGGCTTCTACTGGTTCTACTTCATCAATGAGCACCTGTTGCGGTATCTCAACCGACGGGTGCCACGGGACTACGACACGGTTCCGTTTGCCCTGTTCTGGGGGCTGCTGCTGGTCTGGCTGCTGCCGTGGAGCGCATTTCTCCCGTCGGCTCTGTGCCGGGTGCCGCTGCGGCGCCGGCGGCGCAGTGCTCCGCTGAACAAGACGGAGCGAGCGCGGCTCCTGCTCTTCTGCTGGGCGGCGGTACCGATGGTGTTCTTCAGCTTCTCCACCCGGCAGGAGTACTACGTGCTGCCGGCGATGCCGGCACTTGCTCTGCTGCTCGGCGGCTGGCTGGCGCAGGATGCTGCTGATACCAGGCCGCCACGCTTGCGGACGGCCTGGCTGCTGTTCGCTGCAGGGTCATGCGGCGCTGTCGTCGCCGCATTCTTCGCACTGCGCTCAGCTTCTCCTGCGGGCGATCTGGCAGCGGCGCTTCACAGCAATCCCGGCGACTATGCGCTTTCCTTCGGGCACTTCCTCGATCTGAGCACGCGGGCTATGGCCTTCTTCCGTCTGCCACTGCTGCTGACCTCCGTGGCGCTGCTCATCGGCACAGGCGGACATCTGCTGCTGCGGCGCGCCGGGCATAGACATGCGGCGCTCTGGACGCTGGCCGGTGGAAGCGTCTTGTTCCTTGTCGCCGCGCACATGGCACTGGTGACCTTCTCACCAGTGCTGTCATCGGCAGCGCTGGCAGATGCGGTCCGTCCGCGGCTTACGCCAGATGATGTCGTAGTGCTGAACGGCGAGTACGAGAGCGGTTCGACGCTCGGGTTTTATCTGCGAAGACAGGTACGGATTCTCAACGGCAGGAGTTCGAATCTTTGGTACGGATCGTTCTTTTCCGATGCGCCGGCGATCTTCGATGACGATGCGTCGATCGCCCGCCTGTGGAGCGGACCACGGCGGGTCTTCCTGCTGACGGATGCGGCTGCGCCTCCCCGGCTGCCGGGGGCGGTTTACACGGTCGCAATTTCGGGTGGGAAGGCTGTGCTGTCGAACCAGCCGTGAAGTAACGGTACCCCACCCCCCTCCCCTCCGGTGCGGGAGGGCATCTGATAAGGCATTGTTCATCAGCTATTTAGGGGAGCTTCCGAGGGCTAAAAATGTCATCCCAAAGCACTTACCCGCAAATATGTCTTGCTAAAGGGGTTAGAGGCGCCAATCCAAGCCGATGCGCAGTGGGTAGTCCCTGGCAGGCCATTCATCCCCCTATTTCAAGTCTACCGAGTCAGGTGGGATGATTTGGCAATTTCTTGAGGGCTTGTTGGTTGCGGGTTCCATTCTGGGATTCTGCTCACCGGACAGCCCGTGCGCACACTTTTCTTATCACTCCTCGATCCGCTATGAGCTGTTTGCGCAATTCGCATTTCATCAGTCACCGATTGGAAATTGATACAAATGCGCCGAGGATAGCCAAATGAACCGACCGCACAGCCAGCCCGGCCAGGAGAACCCGTTCGCATTCTTCGCGCAGAGCCGGGCGAGTTGGCTGCTGGTGTTGGTGCCCGTCACCCTCCTGCTGCGGCACTTCACGCAGCTCAGCGATACGTGGATCTTCCTTCTCTCCGCACTTGCGATGGTCCCGCTGGCGCGATTGCTGAGTGAAGCCACGGAGCAGCTTGCGCTGCACACAGGCGCGAGCCTGGGCGCGCTGCTGAATGTCACGTTCGGCAATGCGGGGGAGTTGGTGATCGGCTTTTTTGCCCTGCGGCAGGGACTGCAGAACGTGGTGAAAGCCTCGATCACAGGCTCCATCCTGATGAACCTGCTACTGACGATGGGCGTCTCGATGGTATCCGGTGGGCTGCGCGAGCGCGAGCTGCGCTTCAATCCGCTGCAGGCGCGTTCGCGTGCCACCATGATGACGCTGGCTGCCATCGGGCTGATCTTCCCGGCGGCGTATCACTTGCTGGGCGGAAGCGGTGCGCGCACTCACGAAGCTGATCTGAGCCTTGAGTTCTCCATAATCTTGCTGGTGACCTATGTGCTGAGCCTGCTGTTCACTCTGCGGACCCATCGCGATCTGCTCTCTGCCCGGCACGACGAAGATGAGACACCGCACTGGAGCGCAACGATGGCAGGGTCGATGCTGGCCGTGAGCGCGCTGGGCATTGCGTTCATGGGCGAGGTGCTGGTGGGCTCAATCGAGGCAGCTTCGCGTGCACTGCACATGAGCGATCTGTTCGCCGGCATCATCGTCATCGCCATCGCAGGCAACGCGGCAGAGGCCACGTCGGCCGTCCGTGCGGCGATGCGCGGCCGCATGGACCTGTCTGTAGGCATCGCCAGCGGTTCCAGCATGCAGATTGCGCTCTTCGTGGCGCCGGCGCTGGTGCTGCTGAGCCACGGCATGGGGCCGGGACCGATGGACCTGGTGTTTACACCGACAGAGCTGCTGGCTCTTGTGATAGCGATTGTGATCCACGGCCAGATCGCCGGGGACGGCGAGGCGAACTGGATGGAGGGCGTTCAGTTGCTGGCGGTCTATTGCATGCTTGGGGTGATGTTTTACCTGATGCCGGTTGGGTGACGACTCTGTTCCGCCAGCGATGTTTTCTCGAAGAGCCCCGGCGGATAATGCCTTCGTGCAAAGCTCCGGCCGATTGATTCTCGTGTGTGGTTTGCCGGGTTCGGGGAAGACCACGCTTGCCGAGGCACTGGAAGGCAGGCTGCAAGCGATTCGCTTTTCACCGGACGATTGGATGGATGCTCTTTCGATCAATCTCCATCGGGAAGACATGCGTGCGAAGGTGGAGGCGCTCCAATGGGAGCTCGCTCAGCAGCTGCTGGCGCAGGGCCTCACCGTGATCATTGAATGGGGCACATGGGCGCGGTCGGAGCGCGATGCTTTGCGACTCGGCGCGCGAGCGCTTGGCGCTGCAGTTGAGCTGCATTATCTAAACGCGCCGTCTGATGTCCTGTTGGAGAGGCTTGAGCGCAGAGGAAGGGAGAATCCGCCCATAGAACGCGATGCACTCTTCGAATGGGTGGAGATATTTCAGGCACCGACCAACGCGGAGATGGCACTTTTCGACGAGCCTCTGATGGCTGACTTCTCGAATCCGGGTTGATTGTTTCTGCTTAGGTGGAAGAGGCGGGTTTTGGCTGACTGCGGATCAGTTTGCCTCGGTTGAGCAGGAAGCGCTCGCCACGCCAGGTGACGGTGTCGCCGGCGAAGCTCCAGGCCCAGAGGGCGAGAGCGATAAGATCGCGGGGCAGGAGCAGGAGGAGATCGCGCAGGACTTGCGTGTCGCCGAGGATGCCGACACCGACGGCCAGTGCGAGGGCGATGCGCACCACGAGCGCGAGGACGAAGAGTGCGATGCCTTCGAGACTGAGGCCGGTCGCGATGAGGTTGCAGAAGGCCCAGGGAAGCCCGAAGGTGAAAACGAGGCCGGCGTAACCCCAGCGGCGTGAGTCGCGGGTGGAGCGGTACCAGCGGAGTTGATGCTCGAGGAATCCGGCAGCGTCGTACGGGGGGACCCAGGTCTCGACGACTTCGGCAGAAAGCTCGACATCGAAGCCTGCGGCTGCGATGCGCGCGCCGAGCTCGTAGTCGTCGGCGAGGTAATCGACCAGAGGGGCGAGGCCGTCGATATGGCGCAACGCATCGCGGGAGACGGCGAGCGTGGAGCCGAGGCCGAAGTGGATGCCGCCCTCGATGCGGCGCGCGGTGAGGACGCCGGGGAAAAAATCGGTGGAGATGCCGAGGGCTTCCATGCGCGAGCCGAGGGTGGGCTCCTTGCGTGGCTTGCCGTGGGCGCGGCCGCGATACGGCGCAGTGACCATGCCGACGGTGCGCTTGTGCGCGGGCGTAGGGGCGAAACCGGCCATGATGTTGGTGAGGTAGTGAGGCGAGACGACGATATCGCTGTCGTTGATGAGGATGTAGGGGTGGCGCGCGTGCGGGAGCATCTGGACGAGGTTCGAGACCTTGCCGTTGGCGCCGAGGAGCTCCGGGCATTCGATGATGCGGATGGCGTGGTCGGGGAACTCCTCCTGAAGCTGATGGACGGCGGTGACAGCTGGGTCGTTCAGCGAGCTGACGCCGAAGAGGATCTCGTACTCACCTGCGTAGTCCTGGCGGCAGTGGCTGGCGAAGGCCGAGTACATCTCGTGATCGAGGCCGTGGACGGGTTTGAGGATGCTGACTGAGGGCGCGTAGGCGGGACGAGGGCGGCGCAGGCTGTGGACGAAGGCGCGGGCGCTCCAGAGGGCGAGGAGGTAATAGCCGATGCCAGCCCAGGCAAGGACCGTGGTGACGGCGGCGACGATGGTGGCTGTGAGGGTTGAACTCAAGAATTCGAGTATCCCACGGGGATCTGCCGTCCCGGCAATTGCGCCTGCGGCGGGATTTGCCATCCAGGCAGAGGCGCCTTCGGCCCGTGTTGTTGGGTTCGCCCCCTTTGGTTACTTACGCCGGGAGTCTGGCTGACCAGTCTCTATCCCATGTCCCAACACAGGGACACCGGATTTAGCGGTGGCTTCGATGAGATTGTGATGACGAAGGACGTCGAGAGTGGTGGCATCCCACTGGGATCTCGGAGCAGAGCAGGTGAAAGGAGTCTCTATGAATGGAAAACTATGGTGAAGCTAGCGTCATTGAATTCGCTCGGATTATGAGGGATTACCTTGAAGGCCGAACAGATGTTCATGCTTATCGTCAAAACCTTACACGCTGGATGAGCCCGAACTCAAGACGCGTATCGCCAAGTCGCTAAAGGATCTTGGAGTCGCAGAGTCGGACTGAACATCTGAAGCCATCAGTTCAGGGCCGGTTTGTGCCATTCGCTTTGCGAAGGATGGGCACCCGGGCTGCCGCCACGCTACTCGTAGCGGAGGGCTTCTATCGGGTCCAGGGTGGCGGCCTTCCAGGCGGGGTAGATGCCGAACACGAGCCCGATGACGCAGGAGACGGTGAAGGCCGTCATAGCCCAGATGGCAGACATCTGTGCGGGCAGGACGGTTCCGAGGATGAGCTTGAGCAGCAGCGTGAGGAAGGCACCGATGAGGATGCCGATGACTCCACCGAAGGCGCAGAGGGTCATGGCTTCGAGAGTGAACTGCAGCATGATGGTGCGGCGGGTGGCGCCGAGGGCTTTTCGGATGCCGATCTCGCGGGTCCGCTCGGTGACGGAGACCAGCATGATGTTCATGACGCCGACGCCGCCCACCATCAGGCCGACGCTGGAGACGCCGACGAGGAAGACGAAGAGGCCGCCGGTAAGCGAGTTCCAGAGCTCGAGGAGACCGTCCGAGGTGAAGATGGCGAAGTTGTCGGGCTGGTCAGGGCGGACCTTGCGGCGGCGGCGCAGCATCTCGCGGATTTCATCTTCGACGGCTACTTTGTTCCTGGCGTCGTCGTACTTCACGCTGATCCAGTAGTCGAGGATCTCGGGATGGAGCTTGCGGAAGGTGAAGAGCGGGAAGTGGGCGGAGTTGTCGTCAGGGTTCTTGCCGCCGCCGAAGACCTGCTTCTGCTTGGCGAGCACGCCGATGACCGTGAAGACATCGCCTTCGATCTCCACCTCCTTGCCGATGGCGGTGTCCTGGCCGAAGAGCTCTTCCGCAGCATCGTGGCCGAGGACGACGACGTTGGCGCGGCGCTGCTCCTCTTCGTTGGTGAAGAAGCGCCCCTGGTCGAGAATCATGTCATAGACCATGGGCTGCTGCTCGGAGTCGCCTTCGAGCATGGTGTTGGAGAGCTTGTGGCCCTTGTACTTGACGGAGAAGCTGCCCAAGCGGCCGGTGGGCGACCGGTACTGCTGGGAGGGATCGACGGCGAGCACATGCGGCAGTTCACGCAAGGAAATCGCGTCTTCATAGGTGAGCTGGCGGCGGGCGAGCATCTCCTGCGTGGGGCGGTTGCCAAAGACGGGGAAACGGAAGACCCAATAGACGTTGGTGCCGAGCGACTTGATCAGGTCGTTGACGTTGTAGGTGAGGCCATTGATGACGGAGGAGATCAGGATCACCGTGGTGACGCCGATCATGATGCCGAGAATGGTGAGGCCGGAGCGCAGCTTGTTGGTGCGCAGCGTCTCGCCTGCCATCCTCACCGCTTCTTTAAGATCGGTAATCCGCATCGCTTGCTCCTGACAGACGCCGGTTACAACTCCGCTACTACAACTCTGCACGCAAGGCGACGATGGGATCGAGCTTCGACGCCTTTCTTGCGGGGTATACGCCAAAGAAGATGCCCACCGATGTTGCCACGCCAAGGCCCAGCACAACAGACCAGATTTTGATGTCCGAGGGGAAGCCGACGATGAGGGTGATGAGCTTCGCCAGGACGACGCCGCAGATGACGCCGACAATGCCGCCGAAGAAGGACATGGTGGCGGATTCGATGAGGAACTGCGACATGACATCGCTGCGGCGCGCGCCGAGCGCCTTGCGGACGCCGATCTCGCGGGTGCGCTCGGTGACCGAGACCAGCATGATGTTCATGATGACGATGCCGCCGATGACAAGCGAGATGGCGGCAAGCGAGACGAAGACGGCAAAGAAGCTGGAGCTGATGCTCTGCCAGATGCCGACGAACGTCTGGTTGGTGTCAACGGAGAAGCTGTCTTCCTCGCCCGGACGGTCGTGGCGGATGGATCGGAGGATGACGCGCACCTGGTCTGAGGCGAGTTCGAGTGGATCGCCGACACCGCGCGCCCGGGCGTAGAGGGTGAGACTGCGGTTGGCGCCGTGGGTGTCAAGGAAGGTGGTGAGGGGGACGGCGACCCAGTTGTCCTGGCTCTGGCCCAGGGTCTTGCCTTTGCGCTCGCCGACGCCGATGACGGTGTAGTGTTCGCCGTCGACGCGGATTTCCTTGCCCAAGGGGTCCTCGCCGCCCATCTGGTTGTCGACGATGTCGGGGCCGATGAGGGCGATGTGCAGGCGGCGGTTTTCTTCGCCGGGAGTGAAGGCCCGGCCGCGCTCGATGTTGATGTCGTAAATGGCGGGCATCTCCGAAGTCCAGCCGCGGATGTCGATGTCGGTGGCGGAGTGGGTACCGTAAACGACGGAACCGGTGGAGTTGGCCATAGCGCCGGTGGCCGAGCAGGCCTCGCAGCGCTCCGCGATGGCCTCATAGGCCTCGTATTTCAGGTCTTTGCGCTTCTGGTACTTCATGAATTCCGCGTCGCTGAAGATGACTGCGGGCTGCTTGGAAGCGGTGAAGACATCCGCGCCATAGCCATAGACCTTGGTGGCAACGAACTTGTTGGCGCCGGCGACGAGCGTGATGACCATGATGACCGAGGCCACACCGATGACGACACCGATGAGGGTCAGGATGGAGCGCAGCTTATTCGCCCAGAGCGATTGCAGCGCGATACGGATGGCTTCCCGGAATGCCATAGGTTTGGCTGAAGGCAGAAACGAGTTTATCAGTGCAAAGGTTCCCGCCAGGGAGTTGAATGGGCAACGCCGCGCGGCGCATCTTCGCTCCAACGGAGGGATGGGACGAGTGGCGCGTTGGAAGTGACGGCCTCCCTGCAATTTTCCTGAGATCTCCCGGCTGCGGTAGAGAGCGCGCAGCACGGAACCGTTTGCGTTAGCCGAAAGGAGCAGTACCGAGATGGCGACGAATCATGGCGTTGTTTATATGGGCCCAAACAAGGTGGAAGTGCAGAGCATCGACTACCCGAAGATGCAGAATCCGCAGGGCAAAGCGATCGAGCATGGAGCGATCCTGCGCATCGTTTCAACGAACATCTGCGGATCGGACCAGCACATGGTGCGCGGGCGCACGACGGCGCCGAAGGGCATCGTGCTGGGGCATGAGATCACTGGCGAGATCATCGAGAAGGGCAAGGACGTGGAGTTTCTCGATATTGGGGACCTGGTGTCAGTTCCCTTCAACGTGGCGTGCGGGCGGTGCCGCGCCTGCCGCGAACGGAACACCGGCGTGTGCCTGAACGTGAATAAACAGCAGCCGGGCGGCGCCTATGGCTACGTGGACATGGGCGGCTGGGTGGGTGGCCAGGCGAATTATGTGCTGGTGCCCTATGCCGATTTCAACCTGCTGAAGTTTCCGGACAAGGCGCGGGCGATGGAAAAGATCACCGATCTGACGATGCTGTCGGACATTCTGCCGACCGGCTTTCACGGCGCGAAGACCGCGGGTGTGACGGTGGGATCGACGGTCTACATCGCAGGCGCGGGGCCGGTGGGATTGGCGGCGGCCGCGAGTGCACAGATCCTGGGCGCGGCGGTGATCATCGTGGGCGACCGCCAGGCGGAACGGCTGGCGCACGCGAAAAAGGTGGGGTTCGAGACGGTGGACATCTCGAAGCACGACAGGCTGGGCGAGCAGATCGCACAGATCCTGGGCGAGCCGGTGGTGGATGCGGCGGTGGATGCGGTTGGCTTTGAGGCCAGCGGGCATGGATCGAAGGGCGAGGCGGCTCCGGCGGCGGTGCTGAATGAGCTGATGGACATCACGTTCGTGGCCGGCGGGCTGGGCATTCCGGGGCTTTACGTGGTGGAGGACCCGGGCGCGCCGAACGAGGATGCGAAGAAGGGCATGCTGAAGGTGCGCATCGGCAAAGGATGGTCAAAGTCGCTGCACTTCCATACCGGCCAGGCGCCCGTGCTGCAGTACAACCGGCAGTTGATGATGGCGATTCTGCATGACCGGATTCCGATTGCCAAGATCGTGAATGCAACGGTGATTCCACTGGAGCAGGCACCGCAGGGTTATCAGGATTTCGACAAGGGGGCGGCGAAGAAGTTTGTATTGAACCCGAATGGCCTGATTAAGGCGGCTTAATCGCGAGGTGCATCGAAGACGAAGGCCCTGCGAAGCGCAGGGCCTTTATTTTTGCTCATTGGGTTAACGGTGAGCGGCAGATCTCCCCACTGCGGGGCTGCGCCGCTCCAGTCGAGGTGACAGAGGATTCGAGTGTTGCCGGTGAGCCCGTTATTCGCACATCTCCAGATAAAACAACCGGCATCTGGTTAGGTGGTGGCGGCTCTTTTGCCTTTGAAGAGCCGGTAGATGAAGAGCAGGATGAGCGCGCCGATAAGCGACATGATGAAGCCTGCGCCCTCGCCTGGCTTGTACCAGCCGACGGCCTGACCGAGCCACCCGGCAAGCAATGCGCCCGCGATGCCGAGCAGCATGGTGACGATGATGCCGCCTGGATCTTTGCCCGGCATGATGAGCTTGGCCAGTGCGCCGACGATGAGCCCGATGACTGCCATCCACAGCAGATGAAACATGCTCGCCTCCAATGAATTTGCCCGACGAGGGCCGGGCAGAGTTGCGGTATGGGCATGGTAAGCCAGTCTTTTCAATTGGGAGCCACTTTTGGCGAGAATCGTTGTAACAAAAGAAATTTGCAGGCGGGCCTGTAAGCCGAATTCTGTCGAGGACGGCCATTCCTCTAGACGCGGCATTGCTGCCGACGTTCATCAGCGACCTACCCGGAGGTTTCCGCTGCGGCGGCTTGCGCCGTCGCAGGGCCCACGTGGGCGCGCCGGGCCGGCACGCGACCGTAGGCGATTGGGCCAGCCTGCGGTCTCCCTCCCTATTTGGTCTTGCTCCGTGTGGGGTTTACCCTGCCTCCGTCCTTACGGAAGGAGCGGTGCGCTCTTACCGCACCTTTTCACCCTTACCCCCGTGCTCGCGCATGGTGGCGGTATGTTCTCTGTGGCACTAGCCGTCTCTGCGCCTTGACGCGCAGATCCCGGACGTTATCCGGCACACTGCCCTGCGGAGTTCGGACTTTCCTCTCCCGGAACGACGATCGCTCCGGCAGCGGCCGTCCAGCCCGCCTGCACCTTCATTCTACGGGAACCGACAGGATCTCTAAGCCTTCATCAATCGCCGGTGGGAATGATCCCGGCATCTTCGACCATCAGGATGACGGTGCGTTGCGGAGCACGGGTGCGGTGCAGAACTCCCTTGGGCACGACAAAGCCCTGCCACGGCGCTAGCTCGATTACGCGGTCTTCGAGATCGATGAGCAACTGTCCTTCGACGACGTAGAAGAACTCATCATCGTCGTCGTGCTTGTGCCAGTGGTATTCACCTTCGACGATGCCAACCCGGACTACCGAATCGTTGACCTTGCAGAGGGTCTGATTGAACCACTTGAATTCGCAGCGATCGGCCAATGCCTTCACATCGATCACTTCGAGTGGCCGGTGCAGGACGTTGAGGCGAGTTTCATACGGATAGTCAGCGACCGGATCAGCCATGCTTGCCTCCACAGATCACTTCACTTCATCAGGCTACTCCGCGTCGGGCTTGGCTCCGGGCAGGCGTTTGCGCAGGAGCGCGATCTGGCCGGTGTGGTGGGCCTCGTGCTCGCAGACGTGGAACCACTTGCAGTAGTTGTTGGTCGGACCCCAAGGCCAGTCTTTGTCCACTGTCATAAGCCATGCGTCGTCGTGCTTTTTGAATTGGGCGAGTGACTTTGCGCGCACTTCCTGAAGGATGTTGAGGTAGTAGTCGCGGTCATGGCCTTTGATGGTCTTGCGGCCTGCGTCGCCGAGGCTCATCGCGGGATCCCACTTGTCCTTTATGGACTTGGACCAGCTGTCCCACTTCATTCCGTCGAAGGTGTTCATCTGGTAGTAGGTCTCGGTTGCGGCGAGATGAAGCATGAGCGCGCCGATGGTGTTGGCTTTGGCGTCAAAGAGGTGATCGAGATCGGCCTGGGTAAGACCTTTGGTCGCGCTGATTATGCCATTCGCTTCGCGCATCCAGGTGAGCATCGAGACGAGGGTGCCGACCTGCGGCGAGTAGCCCGGTTTGGGTCCGATGATGTCCAAGCCGGGTGGATCACTTGCTGCGGCGGCCGGTTCCGGATGCAGCATGCCGCCAATGAGGCCGCAGAGGCTTGCGCCCAGGATGGTGGAGTGCTTGAGGAAGCTGCGTCTGTCTGTAGAGACCGGGTTGCCGGGTGTCAGTTGGATCATTACGTGTTCACCTCGGAGAGGCGAATTGTACCAAGGCAGCAGGGAGAATGGCTCCATTCGGGATGACGAGCGATGTGCGTGGGGCAGCAGTCTATGGGATGATGATGGCCGCTCGAATGAGGCGCTGGTCATGCAGAGTTTGCTTCGGGATTTTCAATACTCACTGCGGCAATTGGTGAAACGTCCAGGATTCGCCTTGACGGCGATCCTCTCACTGGCGCTGGGCATCGGCGCGACGGTCTCTGTCTTCAGTGTGATCTATGGCGTGCTGCTGCACCCATTCCCCTATGCGGATGTAGACCGGATCGGCAATTTGAGCATCCGCGATTCAAAAGGTATCCTCTCGGATGCCTATTTCACCGGGCCGCAGTTGCGCGAGCTGCGCAAGGTGCACGCCTTCGAGGGCTTCGCCACATGGCGTCCGGACGATCTACGGGTGACGGGGGAGGAGATACCCGAGGCTGTCACTGCATTTTATGGAATTGGAGAGACGTTCCCCACGCTGGGCGTGCCGGCCTTGCTCGGGCGCGACCTGGGACCTTCCGATTCGCCGGACGGGCAGGAGCCGCAGCCCGTGGCGATGTTGCACTATCGCTTCTGGCAGCGGCATTTCCATGGCGATCCAGCGGTCATCGGAAAGACGCTCGATCTGAACCACAAGAAGTACACGATCATCGGAGTAAGCCGGCCGAATTTCACCTGGGGCTGGGGCGCGGATGTGTACCTGCCGCAGGAGATTGGCGATGAGAAGGGCGGCGGCGGCGTGGTGAAGCTGCGTCCGGGCATGAGCCACGCAGCTGCGGATGCCGAATTGCAACCATTGCTGGAACGTTTTGCACACGAGCATCCGGATTCCTTTCCCAAGAAGTTCGCGGTAGACATCCGCTCGCTGACGTATGAAACAAGACAAAACATGGGCAGCACGCTCTATCTGCTGTTTGCGGCGGTGGCGATGCTGCTGGCAATCGGCTGCGGGAATGTGTCCATCTTGCTGCTGGCGCGGGGCACGGCACGACAGCACGAATTCGCGGTGCGCGCCGCAGTGGGCGCGAGCAGCGTCCGCATTGTGCGGCAGTTGCTGACCGAATCGCTGCTGCTGGCGGTGACAGGAACGGGTCTTGGCATCCTGCTTGCATATCGATTGCTGGCGCTGATCCTGGCCTGGATGCCGGAACGCCTGTTCCCGCCCGATGTTGCGATTCGTATCAATGCGCCGGTGCTGCTCTTCAGCGCAGGGCTGGCGTTAGCAACTACTGTGCTCTTCGGGCTGGTGCCTGCTCTGAAGATGGCGAAGCCGGAGATCAGCGAGGTGATGCAGTCCAGCTCAAGCAAAGCTGCCGGAAGCGTGCGCGGCAAGCGGCTGCATGGTGCGCTGGTGGCAGCGCAGATCGCATTGACGCTGCTGCTTTTGACCGCAGCGGGGGCGGCAATCCAGGGTTTTGTGCGACTGACTCGAGTGCCGCTGGGCTACGATCCGCACAATGTTGTCTCGATGGGAATCCAACTGCAGGAGAACAGCTATACGACGTGGCAGGCGCGGGTGAACTATTTCGAGCAGCTTCGCGCGAGCGTTGCTACGCTGCCGGATGTTACTTCTGCGGCAATCGATACCAATGCAACGCCTCCCTATGACGGTTGGGGGCAATCCTTTGAGCTGCTGGGAAGACCAGCCGCATCTCCGGAGGCGCAAACGGCGAGAATCGGCTTTGTCGGTCCAGGGTATTTCCGCACACTGCATATGCCGCTTCTCCAGGGACGCATCTGGGACGCGGGCGAAGTGTCGCGCGGGGCTCTTCTGGTGCTAGTGAATGAGAGCTTTGTCAGACGGTACTTCCCAAATGGCGATGCCATCCGACACTCGCTGAAGCTGTCGAAGCTGTCGAACAATCCGCCGAAGACAATGATTGCGCCCGGAGCGGATGGCTGGCTGGAGGTGATCGGCGTAGTGGGCGACGCCTTGAATGATGGGATCGAGAATCCTGTTAGACCAGCGATCTTCGCGCCATACAGCCTGCAGACGTGGGCGGGAACAGGCATTTTGATACGCAGCCGCATGCCGGCTGAGGCTCTTGTTCATACTGTTCGCGCCCGACTCGCAGCTTTGAATCACGAGCAAGTGATTGCGGGCAGCGCAGACCTGGAAGAATGGCTCAAGCGAGAACCGGTCTGGGCGCGAGGACGGCTGATCTCGGCGCTGTTCGCGGGTTTTTCGATTCTGGCGCTGATTCTCTCTGCCGTAGGGCTGTACAGCGTCGTTTCCTATTCGGTGGCGCAGCGAACGAATGAGCTCGGGATACGGATCGCCCTGGGGGCGGGTCGGGCTCATGTCTTCAGGATTGTGATGGCAACCGGTGCGGTGAGTGTGGCGATTGGCATCGCTGCCGGTGTTGCATTGAGCTACGGGCTGAACCGGTTCGTTGCGGGATGGGTGGGCAGCACGGGACACCAAGCGCCGGTAGAGGCCGGAGTTGTGCTGTTGGTGCTTGTGGTTGCGACAACAGCGTGTCTTGTGCCGGCACGCCGGGCGGTCGCCATCGACCCGATGGGTGCGCTCCGGCGTGAATGATTCGAATTATTGTGCGGCGGCGAGGTGTGGTTCGCGGAGCCAGTCGTAGAGCGGGAAGGTGTCGGCGAGCTCGCGCACCTGGTTACGGATGCGGGCGAGCGCGGCCTGGTCGCTGCGCTTGTCGAGAGCTTCGGTGATCCAACGGGCGACGGTGCGCATCTCTGCATTTCCCATACCCCGTGTGGTAAGAGCCGGTGTGCCGATGCGAATGCCGCTGGGCTTCATAGGCGGGTTGGTGTCGAATGGGATGGCGTTTTTATTCACCGTGATACCGGCGGTTTGAAGCGCAGTTTCAGCTTCGCTGCCGAGCATGCCCTTGGCGAAGACGTCGATGAGCATGAGATGCGTGTCCGTGCCGCCAGAGATGACGCGGAAGCCGTGACCGGCGAGCTCATCCGCGAGCACCTTTGCGTTGCTCACGATCTGTGCGGCGTAGTCGCGGAAGCTGGGCTCAAGGGCTTCGCCAAATGCTACGGCCTTGGCGGCGATGATGTGGACGAGGGGACCACCCTGCTGGCCGGGGAAGACGCTCTTGTCCACCGCAGCTGCGTAGGACTGCTGGCAGAGGATCATGCCGGCGCGGGGGCCGCGCAAAGTTTTGTGAGTGGTGGTGGTGACAAATTGCGCGTGGGGCACAGGAGAAGGATGCACACCACCGGCGACCAGGCCGGCGAAGTGTGCCATGTCGATGAGCAGGAGGGCGCCGACCTCGTCTGCGATGGCGCGCATGCGCGGGAAGTCGAAGATGCGCGGGTAGGCGCTGCCGCCGCCGATGATGAGCTTGGGCTTTTCGCGGCGGGCGATTTCGAGCAGCTCGTCGTAGTCGATGACCTCAGTGTCCTTGCGGACGCCATAGGAGGCGACGCGATAGAGCTTACCGGAGAAGTTGAGCTTGTGTCCGTGGGTGAGGTGGCCGCCGTGGGCCAGATCGAGACCGAGGATGGTGTCACCCGGCTGGAGGACAGACATGTAGGCGGCGGCGTTGGCCTGCGAGCCGGAGTGGGGCTGGACGTTGGCATGCTCGGCGCCGAAGATCTGTTTGGCGCGGTCGCGGGCGAGGTTCTCGACGACGTCCGCGAATTCGCAACCGCCGTAGTAGCGTTTTCCCGGATAACCTTCCGCATATTTGTTGGTGAAGACCGAGCCTGCGGCCTCAAGCACGGCGCGGCTGACGAAGTTCTCCGAGGCGATCATCTCGAGGCCCTCGTGCTGGCGGGCGACTTCGTTAGCGATGGCCTGGGCGATGGCGGGATCGGCTTCGGCGAGCGCGCGTGATTGATTTACGGTTTGCGAGGCGGACGTCTGGCTGGGCATAACGCTCATTTTACCGCGCAATGAGTTCGCGTTCCGGCTGTGAGGCCGGCCGTTTTCCCTGCGTGGCCAGTGCTTTAAAGGCGCGATAGACGAAAGAGCCGAGGAACCAGCCGTCCATGAATTTGTAGGGTGTTTCACCGGTGGTGTAGTGGCCGCAGGGGAGCACGCGCGATTCAAAGTCGACGCCGTAACGGCGAAAGTTGTCGAGCACTCCGCGCGAATAGCCGGCGAGGAACGTCAGGTCGTAGGTGGCATGCACGACTAGTGCTTTGCGCGGGGTAGTGGCAGTGAATCGATCCATGAATGAGACCGGGCTGATCGAGGCCCATATCTGCCTGAGCTGATCCTGCGTCATGACCGGCTCAAGCGCGGCGCGGATATGACGCGTGCTCTGTCCGGTCCATACAACGTCGCCAAATGCCATGGATGCATGATTGAAGGCGCAGACCTGAAGACGCGGGTCCATCGCGGCGGCGATGAAGGCATAGCAGGAACCGAGGCTGGTGCCGAGAACGCCGAACTGCTCGTAACCCTGGTCCTCGAGCCAGTCGAGGCAGCAACGGATGTCCACGACCGCCTGGCGGCAGGCCGAGATGGTGCGGCCCAGGTTGGAGCTGACGGCGTAATCGGAGCGCTCAAGCTCAACTGGGCGGCGAATGTCGTGGTAGGGCTTGGAGAGACGCAGTGCCGAGATGCCGAAGCGATTGAAGAGCGCGCAGAGGGCGTTATGGCTGAAGGCGTCGGCGTTCCACTGCGGCATCACGACGATGGCCTGTTTCGGTTTGCCAGCTTGACGTTCGGGCCGTGCGGGATACCACCGTGCATTCACGAGATCGTTTTCCGGATAGGGTGTGCGGACCGGCGAAGTGAAGCGGAGAAACGGAGCTGTCTTCGCGTGGCCCGCTTCTGCGGCAGCGCGAAGCCGCGCGTCGCGGCGCAGGGTTTCCGGACGGACGTTGGTGGGAAAGAGCAGCGGGTGCCGATCTTCGAGGCGGAAGTCCGTAGGACGGCTGTAGCCGTAGAACGACTCGCGATCACGCAACGCTGCATCGCTGATGGCGAGCAGCGCGTTTTCGTTGGCGCGGACATCGGCCGGGTCGCGCGCGCTCGCAGGATCGGGCATAAGACCGCGGGGACGCGCAAAATCTTCCAGCCACTCGAAGCCCCACTCGACAGGACGCACGATACGATTGGTGTCACGCGTGGTGAGCGCGGTTTCCCATGCGAACATGGCACGCGCGTAGAGCTTCCTTACCATTACACTTATCGTAACGGATCATGGGTCGCGTGCGAACCGCGCGACGTTCGTTTGCGGCGTGCGCCACGATATCGTTCCCAATCCATCGTAAAACGATGGTCCAGCATTTTTTTCACCCATCGGCGTTCAACTTTCCACACCGTTGTCTCGTCTGTGCATGTAAACGTTCTCAGCGTCTGCCCGTAGTGTCCACATTCTCTTAAGGATTTTTTCAGGAATCGGATGAATCATCTGTACCGCTTGCTTTCTGTCCCTGCTGTTTGTCTGGTTGTTTCGGCCGCGCCGGTCCTGCATGCGCAAAGCAAGCCGTCGTTGCACGGGCAGGTCACGGATCCGAGCGGGGCGATCGTGCCGGGGGCGAGCGTGCAATTGTCGGGCGGAGGCAAAACTTTTTCCGCCACATCGGGCGGGGATGGCAGCTACTCGTTTGCAGCGGTGCCTGCGGGCAACTACACGCTGGATGTGAATGTCCCCGGGTTCACCCCGTTTTCTGAAACAGGAGTGGCGATTGTGAGCGGGACCTCGCGCATGCTGAATATTCCGCTGACTATTGCGACGCAGGAGCAGCAGATCGAGGTGACGGCCGACACCCGGCAACTGGACACCGAGCCGGCAGACAACGGGAATGCCGTAGTGCTGAGCGGCAAAGATCTGGATGCGCTCTCCGACGATCCGGACGAGATGCAGAACGAGCTGACGGCGCTGGCCGGCCCCGCTGCGGGAAACGGCGGAAGCCAGATTTACATCGACGGCTTCACCGGGGGCGACCTGCCACCCAAGTCGTCGATCCGCGAGATTCGAATCAACCAGAATCCGTTCTCCGCAGAGTTCGACAAGTTGGGATACGGACGCATCGAGATCCTGACCAAGCCGGGCACGGAAAAGCTGCACGGCTTCATTCAAGCCAGCGGCAACGACTCGGCGTGGAACACGAGCCACTTTGTCACCAGCACGCCATCGTATTATCAGTACTTCTTAAACGGTTCGGTGGGCGGTCCGATCTCGGAGAAGGCCTCGTACTTCCTCTCTGTGTTTGCACGCAACAGCCAGAACATTCTGGTCGTGAACGCGCCGGGAACACCTGAGGATCCGAACTACTTCCTGGATCATGATGGAAATAACTTCGTGCAGAACCTGGACAATCCGCAATCGCGTCTGCACCTGCCGGTGCGTTTCGACTACCAGCTGACGTCGAGCAACACCCTTACGGTGCGATATCAATACAACCGCGCCGTGGACACGGGCAGCGGTCCGGGACAGTATGCGCTGGAGTCGCAGGCCTACAACACGCATAGCACCGAGAACACAATCCAGATCGGCGATTCGCAGGTGATCAACGCGCACCTGGTGAACGATGCGCGGTTCGAGTATGAACGCGACCGTGACGATCAACTGCCACAGGACACATCCCCCACACTGACCGTGCAGGGCGCCTTCACCGGAGGCGGCAGCAATGACGGCACATCGCGTACCAACGGCGACCACTATGAGTTGCAGGACTACCTGACTGGCAGCTTCGGGAAGCACTCGCTTCGCTTCGGCACTCGGCTGCGCGCGTATCCCGAATCGGATTATTCGAATGCCGGGACCAACGGCAACTACAACTTCGACAGCGCTTCGGCGTATACGGCAGGCACTCCGTCGCAGGGGATCGTGACCCAGATCGTCAACTTCAACGCGAGCTCGACACTGTTCGACGCAGCGCTGTTTTACCAGGGGGACTGGAAGGTGAACCGCAAGTTCACCTTCGATTACGGTCTGCGCTTCGAAGGACAGAACCGCATCCACGACCATGCGAACTGGGGGCCGCGCATTGGCTTTGCATATGCGCTGGATGGCGGCAACAAGCGGCCGCCGAAGACGGTCATCCGCGCGGGATATGGCTGGTTCTTCAACCGCTTCAGCAACGCCAGTGTGATCCAGGCGATTCACCAGAACGGCAAAAATCAGCAGCAGATTGTCTACTCGAATCCGAAATATATTCCCGGGAAGCCGCCTTCCGGTAACGGCACGGTGGATACACGATCGGCAACGTACAGCATCAGCCCGGATTTGAAGGCAGCGCTCGATATGCAGGGCGCGTTTGGCGTGGACCGCAAGATCACGAAGACGATCACCGCGAATGTGACATATCTCTACAGCCGCGGTGTTCATCAGTACCTGACCACCAACATCAATGCGCCGCTCTACGACTACGCAACCGAGACGTTCATCATCGATCCCAAGACGGGACAGCCGGAGTTGCCCTTCCCGGGTGAGGGCAATCTCTATCAGTTCCAGTCCGAAGGCGTGTACCGGCAGAGCCAGCTCATCACGTCGGTCAATGCACGAACGAAGAACTTTTCCATCTCGAGCTTTTATGTGCTGGGCTCGATGAAAAGCGATACGAGCGGAGCGAATTATTTTCCGTCACGCCAGGACGACATCGGCTTTGACTACGGTCGTTCGAGCAATGATGTTCGCAATCGATTCTTCCTGCTCGCAACTACAAATCTGCCTTACGGAATCCAGGCATCGATTTTTACCATCGCCAATGCCGGGGCACCGTACAACATCACGACGGGGCAGGACTTGAACAAGGACAACCAATACAACGAGCGGCCATCTGTTGTGGACGCGAGCCTTTGCACGCCGGGATCGATGCGGTATTACAAGACACCCTATGGATGCCTGAACATCACTCCCAATCCGGGCGAGACAATCATCCCTTATGGCAGCGGGCGCGGTCCGGCGAACTCCAGTACCAATCTGCGGCTGAGTAAGAACTTCGGCATTGGGCCGAAGCTGGAGGGACACGGCGGTGGTGGCGGCGACGGTGGCCCACCGCGGGGCGGCGGTGGTGGTGGCCCGCAGGGCGGCGGCGGTCCCCGCGGCGGCCTTGGCCCCGGGGGATTGTCGGGCAGTGGTGGTGGCGGCTTCTTCGGCGGTCCGAATTCGCATTCGGTGCGGCGCAAATACAATCTGAACTTTACGGTGGCGGCGAACAATGTCTTCAACGTGGTCAACCTGGCGCAGCCCAGCAACGTGGTGAGCAGCCAGAACTTCAATCAGTCGCTGGCGCTTGCAGGGCAGGTCTTCAATCGCAACCAGACGGCGGTGCGCACGATTGATCTGCAGATGAGCTTTAGCTTCTAACCGTTTTCACAAATACGGTGCCCGGCCGACAACCGAGAGAAGCAGCTTTTCTTGACGGAAAAGCTTCTTCAATAGTCGCTCCCGCGCCTGTAGCCCTTTGTGAAAACGGTCGAGGATCTGCCATCCAGGCAGACGCGCCTGCGGCGCGGGCCGCTGGGTTCACTCCCTTTGGTCGCTCACGATTGGCAGTGTAGACGTGCGGGCAGACAGGAGATTCCTCCACTCGCATTTGATATGGATGACGGATTGTTTGATTCGGTCGATGTGACGATAGTAGCCGTCACACCCAGACGCGAGGCACACGCGTGCCGATAGCGCAGAGAACTTCGTAGGCGATGGTGCCACTGAGCGCGGCGAGGTCGTCCGCGGTTATGCGTTCGCTACCCTGCTCACCGATGAGGATGACCTCGTCGCCGACTGCGAGGCCTGCGATGTCGGTGACATCGACCATGGTCTGGTCCATGGTGACGCGTCCGGCGATGGGGGCTCGCTGCCCGCGCACCAATACTTCGCCGCGATTGGAGAGCAGCCGATTGTAACCGTCCGCGTAGCCGACCGGTAGCAGCGCGATGCGGCTGGGGCGCGTCGCTCGGAAGGTGGCGTTGTAGCTAACGGCTTCTCCGGCGGCGATGGTGCGAAGCGCGGCGATGCGGGTCTTCCAACGTAGCACGGGTTGCAAGCCGCGCTCGGCGGGGTACGGGCCATAGCCGTAGAGTGCGATGCCGGGCCGCAGCAGCAGGCGGCTGCCGCTCTGCTGCGCAATGTCACGGAGCGCGGTTATCTGTGCGGATTCGAAGAGGCTGGCGGAGTTGCCGGCATGGATCAGGGGCGGAGCGATGCCATGCTCGTGGAGTGTGGCGAGCGCCGCGCGGAGACGTTCGAGTTGCTCGGCGGTCTGAGTGGAGCCGGGGTCTTCCGGCGAGGCGAAGTGCGTCATGACCGCTTCGAGCAGCAGTTGCGGATGCTGAATGAGTTGAGCTGCGAAGGCAGCGAGTGCGGTGGTGTCATTCCACTGAATGCCCTGGCGGGCCATACCGGTGTCGATCTCGAGGTGCAGAGGAAATGGCGGGGCTGAGGAGGGTGTGACTTCGGCTGGCGGGACTGCTTCTGCAAGCCACGCGAGTTGCTGGAGCGAGCCGAGCACTGGCGTGAAAGCGTGACGGGTGACCACCGCCGCTTCGCCATCAAAGAGACCGGAGAGAATTAATGTCCGATGGCTCTTCAGTTGGGGCTGGAGAAGGAGGGCTTCATCAAGGCAGGTGACGGCGAACCAAGCGCAGCCGTCCACAATCAGAACGGCCAGGGCCTCGGGGGCGCCGTGGCCATAGGCGTTGGCCTTGATGACGCCGACGGCCTCTGCATCGGCTCGCATGGCATTCTCGCGCAGGACGCGGTAGTTGCCACGCAGCGCGGTGCGCGAGAGTTCAGCCCATGTTGGACGACTGGAGGACGGATTCATTCGTACTATTCGTAACCGGCGGCGTCACCTTCGTGCGCCATGTTCTCGAAGCGAGTGTACTCGCTGAGGTAAGCGAGATGGACGGAACCGGTAGGCCCGTTGCGCTGCTTGGCGACGATGATTTCTGCTTTGCCCTTGGAGTCGGGGTCTTCGTCGCCGTTCTCGTCTTTGTTGTAGTAGCTCTCGCGATGGATGAAGGCGACGACATCGGCGTCCTGTTCGATGGAGCCGGATTCGCGCAGGTCGGAGAGCATGGGCTTCTTATCGCCGCCGCGCTGCTCGGAAGCGCGGCTGAGCTGCGAGAGAGCGATGACGGGGATGTGCAGTTCCTTGGCGAGCGCCTTGAGGCCGCGCGAGATGGCGGAGACCTCCTGTGTGCGGTTTTCGTGGCGCTTGCTGCCGGCCGCGCCGGGGAGCGAGGCGGACATGAGCTGCAGATAGTCGACGACGATGAGGTCGAGACCGCGCTGCTGCTTGAGGCGGCGAGCCTTCGCGCGCATCTCGGCGAGGGAGATGCCGGGGGTGTCGTCGATGTAGATGTGGGACTCGGTGAGCTTTCCGGCGGCGTTGATGAGCGCGTCCTGATCGTCGCGGCTGATAAAGCCGGACTGGATTTTGCGCATGTTCACGAATGCTTCCGATGCGAGCATACGGCGGAGGAGCGACTCGCTGGACATTTCGAGCGAGAAGATGCCGACGACGCGGCCATCCCGGAGCGCGGCCTGCTGCGCGATGTTGATGGCCCACGCGGTCTTGCCCATTGAGGGACGTGCCGCGATGATGATGAGCTCGGCGGGCTGGAGACCACTCGTCATGCGATCGAAGTCCTTGAAGTGCGTGGCCAGGCCGGTGACTTCGCGCTTCAGCTTCCAGATGGAATCGATGGTGCCGAAGTGTTCTTTGACGATAGTGGGAATGTTGGCGAAGTCGCGGGTAATGCCGCGCTCGGAGACTGCGAGCAGAGCGCTTTCAGCGGCGTTGAGAACTTCGAGCGCTTCCTCAGATTGATCGACCGCCTGCGTCATCGCCGTGTTGCAGACGTTGATGAGCTGCCGGAGAAGCGATTTGTCCTTGACGATGCGGACGTATTCTTCGATGGAGACGCGGCGCGGCAGGCCTTCGGTGAGGGAGGCGATGTAGGCGACACCACCGACTGACTCGACTTCCTTTTTCTTCGCCAGCTCTTCGACCAGTGTGACCAGGTCCACGTGCCGCCCGCCGCTGATGAGATCGTCCATGCGGGCGAAGATGCGGCGGTGGGAATCGAGCGAGAAGTCGTCGCAGGTGAGCTTCTTCTCCGCCGCTTCGTGGAAGTGCGCGTTTTCAAGAAGGATGGCGCCGAGGATGGAGCGTTCGGCGTCCGGGCTGGCGGGCATGCCGCGCTCGAGCGAGATGTCTGGAAAGGCGGCCATGGGGTCTATGTTCCTCTATTTGGCTCACTTGAAACAGCCCTGTTCTGTGTGTATATATAGCGCCGTTCTGTGTGAATCTGGCGTTCACGCAAGCCCTGTATCATCTTCAGTGGAGAATGCCGTTCATGCTGTCGTTTCACCTTCGATCGATCCTTGCCGCTTCCCTCTTCGCCCTTCCCTTCACCGGTCTGAATGCCCAGCCTGCCGATCCCTCTCCAGAGGTCGCCCAGATGCAGACGGTTGAGGATTCCTGGGATGGAGCTGTGACGAAACGCGATCAGTTTGCAATGGAGAACCTGCTTGCGCGCGATTATGTCGGCATCAGCGCCGAGGGCGATGTGACGACGCGCAACCAGCAGATCTCGCACTTGTTTGTTGCGGGCGCCGCCCCCCTGTCGCTGAAGCAGACAGTGATCGGTGCGCGCTTGGTGGGTGATTTGGCGATCGTGAACGGGACCTACGTGATGGAGTGGCAGGGAGCGACCGATCAGCAGAAGGTGGCGGAGAAAGGCGTCTTCTCGCATGTCTTCCGCAAGAACAGCGCCGGAAACTGGCAGTGCATCAATTCGCAGCGCACGGTGGTGGCGACCGAAGACGAGCGCAAGAAGAAGGCCGCGACGCATGCGAGCAAGAGCGATGCGGCACTGCCCTTCCATATCCCGCTGATCTACAAGGGGCCGCAGAGCACGCAGCCGCCTCCGGCGCCGGGGACGAATCAGCCTCCGCAGTGACAATGAGAACCCCTCACCCTACCTTCGGTAGGACGGGGCACCGACTTTGGCCGTGCGGCTGAGTAAGAGCAGATCCCTCCACTACGCTTCGCTGCGGTCGGGATGACAAGAGAACGTTGAAGGATCAGGATCCGGCGACCGCGTTCGCGCTCGCGGTGACGGCTTCGCTGCGCTTGCGCGCTTGGATCTCGATGTAGACGTGGATGAGAGAGAGCGCGGCGGGAGTGACGCCGGGGATGCGGCTGGCCTGGCCTACTGTTTGCGGGCGAACGCGGCCGAGCTTCTCCTGCATCTCGCGGGAGAGGCCGCTGACGTTCTGGTAGTCAAACCACGCGGGAATGGTGACGCTCTCTGCGCGCTTCAGCTTCTCGATCGACTTGCGCTGCTGGTCGAGGTAGCCGGCATACTTGATCTCGGTTTCGACGGCCCGCGGCTCATTGCGCGCACGGGCGCAGAGTGCGGGCTCGGCGAGGAAGGGGGCCAGCAACGTTCGCGACTCATCGGAGAGCGTAAGCTTCTGGAGCAATGGGCGCAGGAGCTCAAGTGTGATCTCGGGACGCTTGAGCAGTTGCGCATAGGTCTGGCCGGCGATGCTGTCGGGATCGAGGTCGAGATCGGGCAACGCATTGGCGACACGGTCGGGATCGATGCGGGTAGTAGCGAGAAGCTTTTCGAGCGTGACGGCGCGCTGCTGGCGCGCTTCGTAGTCGGCCCAAGCCGCATCGTTGATAAGGCCGAGGCGGCGGCCTGAGGGCGTTAGACGGCGGTCGGCGTTATCGATGCGGAGGTGAAGGCGGAACTCCGCGCGCGAGGTAAACATCCGGTAGGGCTCGTTGGTGCCCTTACTGATGAGGTCGTCGATGAGGATGCCGGTGTAGGCTTCGGTGCGATCGAGGGTAAAAGCAGGCTCGCCACGCACGGCGAGTGCAGCGTTGATGCCGGCCATCAGGCCCTGGCACGCGGCCTCTTCGTAGCCGGAGGTGCCGTTGATCTGGCCGGCGAGATAAAGGCCGCCGATGGACTTGACGCGCAGGCTGCGATCGAGCTCGGTAGGGTCAATGGCGTCGTACTCGATGGCGTAGCCGGGGCGCAGCATCTCGGCGTTCTCGAGGCCGGGGATGGAGCGCACGACCTGCCACTGCACATCCATGGGCAGCGAGGTGGACATGCCGTTGACGTAGACCTCGTGGGTGTCGAGGCCTTCGGGCTCGAGGAAGAACTGGTGCTGCTCCTTGTCCGGGAAGCGGACGACCTTGTCTTCGATGGAGGGGCAATAGCGCGGCCCGATGGCCTGGATCTGCCCGGAGTACATGGGCGAGCGCGAGACATTTTCGCGGATGATGCGCAGGGTCTCGGGCGTGGTGTAGGCGATGTGGCAGGAGACCTGCCGCTGCGGCAGCGTAGTGGTGCGGAAGCTGAAGGGGGTGGGATCGGCATCACCCGGCTGCTCGGCGAAGCGCGACCAGTCTATAGTGCGGCCATCGAGTCGCGGCGGGGTGCCGGTCTTGAGGCGGCAGCCGCGCAGGCCGAGGCGCTTGAGGCTTTCGCCGAGAAGGACGCTGGGTGGTTCGCCGCTGCGGCCGGCCGGATACTGCTCCTCGCCGCAGTGGATGAGGCCATTCAGAAACGTGCCTGTGGTGATGACGACTGCGCCCCCCTCGACGGTGCGGCCGTCGCGCAGCTTGAGGCCATGGGCGCGGCGCGTGCCGTCGGAAGCGGTGTCGATCAGCAGATCGATGACTTCGGCCTGCTTGATGTAAAGGCCGGGCTGCGCCTCGAGCACCTGGCGCATTTTGACGCGATACTGCTGCTTGTCGCATTGCGCGCGCGGCGACCACACGGCGGGACCACGCGAGGTGTTGAGCAAACGAAACTGGATGCCGACCGCATCGGCGACTTCGCCCATGATGCCGCCGAGGGCATCGACTTCGCGGACGAGATGGCCCTTGGCAATGCCGCCGATGGCGGGGTTGCAGGACATCTGCGCGATGAGGTCGAGGTTGAAGGTGAAGAGCGCCGTGCGCAGGCCCATGCGCGCCGCGGCCATGGCGGCTTCGCAGCCGGCGTGACCGGCTCCAACGATGACGACGTCGTATTGTTCGGTGAATGGCATGGGTACATCTATTTTACTGAAATAGAAAAGCGAGGCGGCCGGAGCCGCCCCGCCGACAGGAAGATGCAATGTTAGAAGTTGAAGCGTGCTCCGATCTGCACCTGACGGGGACTGTAGATGTAGCTTGAATTGGTCGTCTGCACGGAGCCGAAGTTGGTCTGGTAGGTGAGCAGAGGCGTGTCGGAGCCGGTGGGCTGGCTGATAGAGTAGCCGTTTGTCGCCACGCCGGTGACGTTCTGGTGATTGAGCGCGTTGAAGAGCTCACCCAGCAGCTCGACCGAGTAGCGGTCACCGAAGGGGACACGCTTCGAAACGCGCGTATCGACGATGAACGTGCGGGGATAGGTGTAGGTATTCCGCAGGAAGGGCAGCCGTCCTACGCCCGAGCCCAGCGGACCCGACAACGCGCCTGCCGGATTGCTGCCCGAGACGCCGAGCGTGAAGGGCAGCCCGCTCTGCGCCTGGAAGATTGGCGAAATGCCCCACCCGTTGGTTAGGCTGTTCCGCCAGCCTTGCAGTCCGCCGACGATGGGGGTCCAGACCATATTCGCCACGAAACGATCGCGTGCATCATTCGGCGATCGTCCGTACTCTGCACGAAGATTCGGATTGAGCGGATCGACGAGGTTATTCGCTGGAGAGCCGGTTCCGATGTACTGGTTGTAATCGAGCGCCTTGGCCCAGGTGTAGTTCGCATTGAACTGCAGATTGCGGGTGAACTTGTGGTCTACCTGCGCGGCGAGCGCGTTGTAGCTGGAGTTCACGTTGCTGGCTACATCGACGATGGCGCCGTAACCGGCTACTGGCCGGGCGCCGGTGTAGAGCTTCGTCGTGTAGGTGCTGCCATCCGGCAGCGGCCCATTGATGCCGCCGGATGCCGCCTGCTGGCCTACGACCTGATAGTTGGTGGTTGTCACGGAGTTTGCGTCGATATTGCGGTCCACGCCGTTGATGAGCTGGCGGCCGAAGGAGCCGAGATAGCTGAGCGAGAACACGGTGTTCCATCCGAAGTCCTGCTGCAGGGTCAGATCCGCTTCATGAATCTGCGGCGCCTGAAAGCTTTTGTCGAAGAAGGCGATGGTGGCTGATCCTGACGCGGCACCCGGCGCCACGGTGAGGATGTTGGGGAAGACGAGATATTGAGGCGCTGCAGTCGTGCCGATGTTGGTTGTGGGCTTGAATGAGCCGTAGCTGGTCTGGCCTTGTGTGTTGCCGGAGGCCACGTAGGTCTGGAGCACATTGGAATTAATGATGCGGCCGTAGTAGATGCCGTAGCCGCCGCGAAGGACCGTACGCGAGGTGCCTTTGACATCCCAGGCGAAGCCGACGCGCGGGCCGACATTGTTCTTGTCACTTGGAGAGTGGCTCGTGAGTTGCTGCAGGCTCTCGCTGTAGCCGGGAAGCACGCCGGGGGTGGTCGCACTGGGCCGCGACGAGGTGGAACTGATGATGAGAGAGGGGAGATTGTCCGGAAGGATCGCGCTGGGAATGATCTCGTACTCGTAACGAACACCGAGGTTGAGCGTGAGGCGAGGCTTGATCTTCCAGTCGTCTTCCACGAAGAAGGCCAGATCGTTGGTGATGAGTTGAAAGGCGTTAGGACCGAGCGCCTGACTGAAGCCGGAGTAGCTGCCTGTATAGTTGGCCGGCCCAAGTCCCTGTGTGGCGTGTTCAAAGTCCGCGATGTAACCGCCGAGGGTGGGATAGGTGTAGCTGCCGTTGCCGTTGTAGAGGTTGTTGATGTAGTCCAGAACGCGGTTGTAGTCGGCACCGAACTTGATGCTGTGATTGCCGCGCAGATAGGCAACCGTGTCGGCGAACTGAATGCGGCGCTCTTCCGGATACGCCGCGCGCTCGAGGAACGCCTGCTTGCCGAAGTTGAATCCCGTGGAGCTATCGAGTGCGATCTGCGCCGGCCGGCCGAACTGGTTCACCGCCAATGGCGCCTCATAGTCGCTGGGTACCTGGCTGCTTTCGAACTCGAAGTCCCGGCCGTACTGGAAGCGGGCCTGGTTCAGCACATTGGCAGAGATGGTTGAGTCGAGTCGAGCCACGCCCCAGTCGAGTTTCACGTAGTCATTGCCGAAGCTGTTGCGGCCGTAGGTGTTGGAGGATTGCGTCTGAATGCCGGCGGGCGAGGACCAGCGCAGCCGGTTGTATTCAAAGGAAGCGTGGTGTTTGTCCGTGATCTGCCAGTCGAGCTTGGGGAAGTTGATGGCCTGGTCGCCCGTTCTCGGCACGCTGCCGAGCAACCCGCTGTTCAGCGTGGCGACTCCCTGGGTCTGTAGCGAGGCACCCTGTGCGTAAGTGGGAAGCGCGAGGCTGGATTGAATGGTGCACGCATCGACGCTGGCCTGGTAGTGCGAGCCCAGTGCCTTGGCCGCAGCACTCGCAGTGTCCTTGGCGGACAACTGCGAGCAGGTGAAGCCGGTGGTGCTGATCTCAGAAACCGGCGTGGCGAAGAACTGATTGGCGGAGCCGGCACGCGCGAGACCAGGGAAGTTCCGCTTTGACTGGTCATAGGCATAGAACCAGAAGAGTTTGTTCTTGATGAGAGGACCGCCCACGCCGAAGCCCCATTGTTTACGCCAGTCCTTCGGCTTGAACGGAACCTGGACGAAACTGCCGCCTGGGCCGGTCTGCTGGGCGATGAAAGTATTCGGCGTGAAGGCACCCCAGTCGTTGTCGCGATCCCGGAAGAAGGCCTGGCCGTGCAGCGTATTTGTACCGCTCTTGGTTACGGTATTGATCACGCCGCCGGCGGAGCGTCCGTATTCGGAGGAGTAGTTCGAGGTGTTGACCTGGAACTCTTGTATCGCTTCCTCGGAGGAGGAGTACTGCAGCCGGGTCCGACCGCGCTCTTCGGAGAAGTACGCCTGGTTGTTGTCTGCGCCATCGACGGTGTTGTTGTTCAGCAGTTCGGATTGCCCACGGAAGCTCAAAAGACCGAACCCTGCGGAATTGGACACGACGCCCGGAGTAAGCAGCGCGAAGCTGGACCAGCGACCGCCATTGATGGGCAGGTTGTCGATCTGCCGCTGGTCAACGACCGAGGAAACATCGGGGGTCGAGGTGTTCACCAGCGGGTTCTCGCCGGTGACGGTTACAGTCTGTCCCGTGCCGCCAACGGTGAGGTGCGGAGTGAGACTGGTGAGATTGCCGACCACGACGGTTGTGCCCTGGGCCTTGAAGGGAGAGAAGCCGGATGCGGTGATCGTGATGTCATAGCCACCAGGCTGCAACTGCATCACGCGGAAGAAGCCGCTGCTGTCGGTGGTCGTTTTCACCTCGGCGTTGGTCTGCACGTTGTGGACGACGACGGACGCATTGGGAACAACGGCGCCGGCTGCGTCGTAGACGCTACCGCCAACGGCCCCGTCCGTAGTGGACTGCCCACGAAGGGCGGCGGGAGTAAGGATGGACGCGGCAACAGCGAGCGCGGCAAGTGCCGTGCGGGGTCTTGTGGCAAACATCTTGGCTCTCCTGAAAACACATGCAAGTTTGGAATTGAAGTGCGAGCTGGATCCTGACTGGACACGGGGGACCGTAGGCAGGAGCAGCGATAGAAGCACTCGCGAGCCGGACCGCTGGCAGGCCCTTCGCTCGACTACCGAATGTAGTCTCGCAGAGACTTATAAACACACGGTAAAACGCAGAAAGTCGCCGTGGATTTTTAGGTCAGAAGCGGAGCCGCAACACGAACTCAAGCTGGCGCTCGCGATAGAGGTTTGTACTGTTGCTGTTGGTGACGGTGCCGAAGGTGGGCTGCCAGGTGAGGGTTGGATTGGTGTTGGCGCTCGAGGCTCCGCTGATTAAGTAACCGAGACTGCTGATATTCGTAACGTTCTGATGATTCAGCACATTGAATCCCTGCACCATGAGTTCGAGACGCACCTTTTCGCTGAACGGCACGGTGCGTGAAGCGCGGAGATCGATGGTGTAGGTGCCGGGATAGCGGAAGGTGTTGCGGCCGACCGCGGGGATCCCGGTGGCGCCCCCGGAGCCGTTGATGCTGCTGCCGAGGCCGGAGAGCTTCTCTGTCTGGCCGAATTGATTGGTGTAACGGATATATGGAATAGAGCCGCTGGTGTGCATGGAGTACGGCAGTCCGGTCTGCGCAGTGGCGGTGGGTGCGAGGGCGTAGCCGTTAGCGAGCGCGCCGAGCCAACCGTGGGCTCTCCACGGCGCGCGCAGAACGATACCGGCGGTGGCGCGCTGGCGGACGTCGAAGTTCGAGTCGGCGTACTCGAGGCTCAGGTCTGTGGGGTCGAGCACATCGTTGGCATCGGTGAAGGTGGTCTCGTTCTGGTTGTTGTCCTGGGCGTGAGCGTAGGTGTAGCTGGCGCGCAGATGGAGCCATCGCCCGCCGTTTTGCGTGACCTTGACCACCATTGCCTGGTAGTGCGAACCAACCATGCTGTTGATGTCCGTGATGGAGCCGTAGGCGAGATTCAGGCGCTGGATGAAGAGATGGGTCGAGTACGTGGATTGCTTCAGCGGTCCTTGCTGCTGCGGATCTTTCACGGTGTAGGTGATGGGAACGGCTGTGGCGAGGTCGATGTTGGTGTTCATGAAGTTGGGCAGATACTGCCCGGTGCTGCGCAGATAGCTGATCGTGATCTCGGTATTGCGGGAGATCCGCTGCGCGAGCGACGCCTCGGCCTGGGCAATGCGGGGATTCTGGAAGTTGGGATCGAAGTAGTTGGCAGTAGGCGCTTCGGGCACGACGACGCGGCCGCTGAAGATGTAGGGGAAGGATGGCGCGCCATCATCACCGGGACGGAAGTAGTAACCGAGCTGCCCGGCGGCGGAGCCGGTCTGGGTGTAGGCGGCGAAGATCGTGGAGTTGATGATGCGTCCGAAGTAAATGCCGTAGCCGCCGCGCAGAACGGTGTTGCCGTGGCCGGTGAGATCGTATGCGGCGCCGATGCGGGGTCCATAGTTGTTGCGATCGCGGGGGATGAAGTTGCTTTGCGGCAGGGCCGGGTTCGGCAGCAGCTTGTTCTGCGGTGGGAGCTGCTCGTACTCGTAGCGCAGCCCGCAGGAGAGCGTGAGCCGGCGCTTGAGCTTCCACTCATCGCTCAAAAAGATGGCGTAATCGTTGGTATCGAAGCTGAAGGCCTGAGGACCAAGCTGCTGTGTGTAGTAGCTGTAGCAAGGCGACGTGCCGACGCTGTTGCCGTTGGCGTCGCAATGGCTGGGCGCTAGCGCGTCGGAGGCGAAGTCGAGAAGGTTGGAGTAGTGATAGGTCCCATTGCCGTTGTAGATGCTGTCGATGCCGTCGAGGACGTGATTGAAGTCGTAGCCGAGCTTGATGGTGTGATTGCCATGCACGTAGGTGAAGGTGCTGGCGATCTGCGTGCGGTGCTCGTCGGGCAGCGCGGGGCGGTCGAGTGTGGGCGGCTTGCCGATGCGCAGGCCGGAGCCTGAGCTGATGAGCGTGATCTCGGGCGAGCGGCCGTATGAGTTGTGGCTGAAAGGCTGCTCGAAGGGGGATGGCGGCGCGCTGAACTCCGATTCGAAGTCGCGGCCGTACTGCACGCGGAGCTCGTGCATGAGGTTGGCGGTGAGGAAGGTGTTCCAACGACCGATCAGGACATCATCGGTGACGTGATCGTCGCCGAAGCTCGCGACGCCATAACTTGTGGCGGTCTGGGTAAGCGCGCCGTGCGGCGAGTTCCAGCGGAGGTAGTTGTACTGGAGAGAGACGTGATTGCGGTCGTTGAGCTGCCAGTCGAGTTTGGGAAAGAGGATGATCTGGCCGGCAGTGCGCGGCACAAGTCCCGTTTCACTCATGAGGCCGGAGACGAACTGCTGATACTGCTGGAGCGCATAACTAGGCAGCGGCACGCCGAGGCGCTGGCGCAGTGTTTCGAGATCGGACGACGTGAGCGAGTGATCGAAGAAGTTAGTGATGTTGCTGGGGCGCGAGATAGCGGGAAAGTTGCGGCGGAACTGGTCGTAGGTGAAGAACCAGAAGATACGGTCGGTGCGGACGGGACCGCCGGCGGCGATTCCCCACTGCTGACGATTGTCCGTAGGGGCGACGGGGACAGCGGCCACGGTACCGTCGGGCTGCAACTGCGCGAGTTGCGTGAAGGGATTGCGAGCGCCCCAGGTATTGTCGCGATCAAACAGGAAGGCGTTGCCGTGCAGATGGTTGGTGCCGCTGCGGGTGACAGTGTTGACCACACCGCCGGCGGCGCGGCCGTATTCGGCGGAGTAGTTCGAGGTGTTGACCTGAAACTCGCGCACCGAGGCCTGACTGGCGAAGTAGGCGGTGCGGGTGCGGCCGCGCTCCTCGGAGAAGAAGGCCTGGTTGTTGTCTGCGCCATCGAGGGTGTTGTTGTTGAGAAGAACGCTGATGCCGCGAAAGCTGAGCTGGCCGTAACCTTGCTGGTCCGGCGCGACCGCGGGGGTGAGCAGAGCGAAGTACGACCATCGGCGGCTGTTCGAAGGCAGCTCATCGATGGAGGTCTCATCGATGTTGGTGGAGAGTGAGGGCGAACTCAAGTCAATGACGGCTCCGGGCTCGCGGACTTCGATGGTCTCCTCGGCAAGAGCGATGGTGAGGTGCGCGGGCAGCGGAGTGAATCGGCCCACCTCTACCGGGACGCGTGCGATGTGGAGGCGGGCGAAGCCGGTTTGAGTAATCCACGCTTCATAGTTGCCGGGAGGCAGACCGAGAAAGCGGAAGTTGCCCTGAGTGTCAGTGCGGGCCTGATAGATGTGGGCGGTGTCGGCGCTGGTGAGATCGATTTCCGCGTCGGCCAGTGGGACGCCATCGGGACCGGCGACCATACCGCCGACGACGCCCTGTGTGGTCGACTGGGCCCGAAGAGATGAAACGAAAAGAGCTGAGACAAAGAGCGTGGCAGCGATGCCGGAGAATGTAAACCTTTTCGAGATCGTTGCCCAACGCGCGCCGCATTGCGGCATGGCCCTTACTCCTGAATACCGGTCCCGACTGCGGGTCTATGGCGTTTTCACAAAAGGTGTTGCCGCTGGGATGGCACTTAACCCAGCTTTTCGATCAAGGAAAACTGTTCCTCGCGGTTGTCGGCCGAACATATGTCTGTGACAACGGATAGATTGCGGCCTGCTTCGATGATGCTTCAGACAAGGCCTGGGCTCCATGCCCCATTAGTGGTGCCGAGGGCCGAAGCCTGGTGGCAAAGGGAGGTCGATGTTGCAGAATGGAACAGCGTCGGAATGCCACGTGGCGCTGCCCATGACTCAAGTTCGAGAATTTCTGGAGGCCTCCCCAGAAAATGTCACCGTGCGAGGTTTTTTGCACATCGCATCGGATTCCGGTGGGGACGGTCTGGTGCTGGCGCACGGCGCCGGCTCGAACTGCAGCTCGCCACTTTTGGTCGCCCTGGCGAGCGCGTTCAACGCATCGGGCCTTGCCGTGCTGCGGTGCGACCTTCCGTTTCGCCAATCAAGACCCTCAGGGCCGCCTCCGCGAGGAAGCGGGGAACGTGACCAGGCAGGACTACGGGCGGCGGTTGCGTGCATGCGCCGGCTGACGTCTGGTCGCGTTTTTCTTGGCGGTCATTCTTACGGTGGACGGCAGTCGTCGATGCTTGCCGCGAGCGATCCGGGACTGGTGGAAGGGCTTCTTCTGCTCTCCTATCCGCTCCACCCTCCGAAACGACGGGAAGAGATGAGGACTGCGCACTTCCCCAGCCTGCGGACGCCGGTGCTCTTTGTGCACGGCACTTCGGATGGCTTCGGCACAATTGCGGAGATGGAAGAGGCTTTGAAGCTCATCCCGACGCGCAAGGAACTCATTCCCATCGCGGCCGCAGGACATGAGCTGCTGACGAAGCGCAATCGCGAGGAGTTGCCAGGACTGTGCGTGGAGAGATTTCGCTCTTTCACTGCTACGTGAAAGTCGCGAATGTCCAGGCACCCGAGCCAGCTACTCGACTGGGGGCCGCTTCAGTGACTCCGATAAACTGATGAGACGACTATGTTTATTGATGAAGCAAGGATCCGGGTGAAGGCGGGCGATGGCGGCAATGGCTGCATGGCCTTCCGCCGGGAGAAGTTTGTGCCGCGGGGTGGCCCCTCCGGCGGCGATGGCGGACACGGCGGCGACGTGGTGATGGAGTCCAGCGAGCGGCATAACACGCTGGTGCATTTCCGCTTCAACCCGGAGCATAAGGCGGAGCGCGGGCGGCACGGCGAAGGTTCCAACTGCACGGGACGCGACGGCGAGAGCCTGGTCCTGAAGGTGCCGGTGGGCACGGCGCTTTACGACGAAGCGACGGGCGAGCTAGTGCATGACTTCGCGCATCCGGATGAACGCATCGTGGTGGCGCGGGGGGGGCGCGGGGGACGCGGAAATCAGCATTTCGCGACGCCGACGCATCAGGCTCCACGTGAGCACGAGGCGGGCCGGTCGGGCGAGGAGCGCAGCTACCGGCTGGAGCTGAAACTGCTGGCGGATGCGGGACTGGTGGGCTATCCGAACGTAGGCAAGAGCACGCTGATCTCGCGGCTGTCGGCGGCGCGGCCGAAGATTGCGGACTATCCGTTTACGACGCTCGAGCCGAATCTGGGCGTGGTGACGGTGGGCGAGGCTCCGCACGAAGAGAGCTTCGTAGTGGCGGATATTCCGGGGCTGATCGAGGGGGCGAGCGATGGCGCGGGACTGGGAGTGCAATTTTTGCGGCACATCGAGCGCACGCGCGTGCTGGTGCACCTGGTGGATGTCTCGGATGGCAGCGGGCGTGAGTCGCCGGTGGATGATTTCAAGGTGATCCAGGCGGAGCTTGCGCGATTCGGCCATGGTCTCGAGGCGAAGCCGATGATCGTGGTGGGGTCGAAGGCGGATGTGGCGAACCCGGAGAAGCTGAAGAAGCTGCAGGCGATGGCGAAGCGGCGGAAGCTGCCGTTCTATGCGATCTCGGCGGTGAGCGGCCAAGGTGTGGATGCGCTGAAGTATGCGATTGCGGCTGAGGTGAAGCGTGCTCGGGAGGCGGAACGGCTTATCGAGCAAGAGCCGGCTTCCAGCTTCTAGCTATGGACTTGGGACGCGATCTGGTTCTCAGCTGAGCGGCTCCAACACTAGTTTCGGTGGCGCTGCAAAAACTGCACGTCCATCGCTTGCTCAGGATGATGTCAGCTATTCAGGATGAAGCCCGCAGCAGAGTCTGGGACTAGACCTGGACGGGCGACAGTCGGGCGGCTCGGGCGGGGCGGCGGGTAACTTCGAGCTGCGGCAGGGTGATGAGGTCCCAAGCGCTGCGGTCGGCAAGCAGGCGGGAGACGAGCGCGGTGTGCATGGCATGGCCGGCGCGTTCGGCGACGACGCGGCCGAAGATGCGGTGGCCGGCGAGCGCAAGATCGCCGATGAGATCGAGCACTTTGTGGCGAACGAATTCGTCAGGAAAGCGCAGGTTTCCGTTTTGTACGCCATTGCGGCTGAGGATGATCGCGTTTTCCGGCGAAGCGCCGCGTATGAGACCCATGTCGCGCAGCATGCGCTCGTCCTCACGGAATCCGAAGGTGCGCGCCGCGGCAATCTCAGCGCCATAAGCGTCTGCGGCGAGATCGACCGTGAAATCCTGACGAAGGATGGGTGCGGGGAAGTTGATCTCGTAGGTGATGCTGTAGCCGTCGCCGGGATAGACCCCGATGAACTTGTCGTTCTCACGCACTTCAACCTTGCGCAGGATGCGGAGGTATTCGCGGCGGCGGCGCTGGACTTTGATGCCGACGCTCTGGAAGGCTTCGACGTAGGGCAGTGCGCTGCCGTCGAGGATAGGAAGCTCGAGATTGTCGAGCTCGACGATGACGTTGTCGATGCCGGTGCCGATGCAGGCGGAGAGAAGATGCTCGGTGGTGGAGATGAGGACGCCCTGGCGCATTAGGCTGGTGGCGTAGGAGACTTTCGCGACGTTGCGGCCGATGGCCTGGATCTCGAAGTTGTCGAGATCGGTGCGGCGGAAGACGATGCCGGTACCGGCAGGGGCAGGCAGAAGCCGCAGATGGACGGGGGCACCGCTATGAAGACCGATTCCGGAAAATGAGATGCTACCGGCGATTGTCTGTTCGAGTTGAGCCTGCATTAAGGCGTGGGCACCTCTGCCCTGCTGCTACCGCGTTTCTCCCTTCGAAAGAATATTGGTTCCCTTTAGCGGGACTGGGGAGAAGCGCTACGGCAAATAGACTACTCACGTATGCAGAAGTTTCACTGTGGTAAAGATACGACACAAAGGACGCCAAGATGACGAAGATGCAACACAGCCGACCAATTTCAGGTGCATCGCAAGCCTCTGGAAGTAAAGAAGTTATAAAAATTAGAGGCTGGGTCGAGAGGTTGGGGCACGAACTTGACGAAATGATGAAAAGGGTATCCGCGCTGGTTCGGCAGGAGAGTCCGACGAGTCATTCTGACGCTGTAAACGCCGCTCGAGAGACGGTGGCAAAGTGGGCTGAGGAATTGGGAGCACGGGTGACGCGGCATGCTCGGGGCGGCAGCCGGGGCGTCCTCGAGGCGCGATTTGGGACTCCGAAAGATGAACGCCGACCGGTGCTGCTGCTGGGCCACCTGGATACCGTGTGGCCGGTGGGGATGCTGGCGCGAATGCCTTGGCGGGTCGCTGACGGATGGGCCTATGGGCCAGGGGTGCTGGATATGAAGGCCGGGGTGGTGATGGCGCTGACGGCCATGAAGCTTGTGCGCGAGGTGGATACAGATCGCCCGGTGGTGCTGCTGCTGAGCGGCGATGAGGAGACGGGGAGTCACGATTCGCGTGAACTGATCGAAGAGGTGGCGAAGGAGTGCCGCGCGGCGTTCGTACTTGAACCGGCGCAGGGTCCGCAGGGTGCATACAAGACGGCGCGGAAGGGCGTGGGCCAGTTTCGGCTGGAGATCCGTGGGGTGCCTTCGCATAGCGGAGTGGACTTCGGCGCAGGACACAGCGCAGTGCGCGAACTGGCCTGGCAGATTGAGCAGATTAGCGCGCTGACCGACCTGGATCGCGGCACTACCTTGAATGTGGGTGTGGTGGGTGGAGGCACGCAATCAAATGTGGTGGCGGCGGAGGCATGGGCCGATATCGATCTGCGGGTGACGACGGTTGCAGAAGCGGAGATGATCACGCGGCGGCTGCAGGCGCTCGAGACGCGCGACGCGCAGTGCACGTTGCGGTTGGCTGGAGGGCTGAACCGGCCGCCCATGGAGCGGACGGAGGGTACGGCGAAGTTGTTCGCTCACGCGAAGGCGCTGGCGGCGCAACTCGGATTTGCTCTGGAAGAGGCGGCGACGGGCGGCGGCTCGGATGGAAACTTTACTTCTGCGCTCGGAGTGCCGACGCTCGATGGGATGGGAGCGATTGGAGTTGGCGCGCATGCGGAGAACGAATCGATACGCATCGATTCCCTTCCCTCGCGTACGGCGCTGCTTGCCGCGATGATCGCTACGACGGTTTAGGCGTGGACAGATCTTTCCGTCCTCCGGTGGCCGCTTCGCGCGACGGAACGGTCGAGACAAAGCAACGACTCTAGGCTCTCGTGCCAGCCCGCATGGCCTCGATCATGCTGGTGACGAGAGCGAGGGGCAGGCCAACCACATTGAAGTAGCAGCCGTGGATGCGCGGCACCCAGCGGCCGGCGCGACCCTGAATGGCGTAGGCGCCGGCTTTGTCGAGCGGCTCGCCGGTGGCGACATAGTCGTGGATCTCCTGATCGGAGAGCGTGACAAAGCGGACAAATGTAACCTCGGCGGCACGTTGCCGCTCTAGTCCCCTCGCGAGACAGAGGCCAGTGATGACCTGGTGGGTTTGGCCAGAGAGGAGGCGGAGCATGCGGGCGGCATCGGCTGCGTCCTCCGGTTTTCCGAGGACCTCTTCGTCGACGACGACTATCGTGTCCGCGCCGAGAACGAGGGTGTCCGGCGTGACGGCGTGAGTAGCGGCGACGGCCTCGGCCTTTTCACGGGCGAGACGAGTGACGAAGTGAATCGGGTCTTCGCCGGGCTTGCGGAGTTCGGGGATGTCGGTGGGAGTTACCTCGAAAGTGAAACCGGCCTGGGCGAGAAGTTCGCGGCGGCGAGGCGACGCGGAGGCCAGAATCAATGGGGGCCCGCTGCTTTCAACATCTCGCCCGGTCACGCTTTGATCCCCACCTGTACGCCTCGTTGATTGCAGACTCCCCAGGCCATGCGCGGCGTGTTGTGGGCGAGGCCGTAGCGGCCATCGGGGCCGAGCAGGATGATGCCGCCATGACCGCCGAGGCGGCGAAAGAGATAAGCGATGGCGGCTTCTGCCGCGGCGTCGGGTGCATCGCCGGCGAGGACGCGATCGACTGCCCACTTGCCCAGCACGAGTTTCATGATGGGCTCGCCCCATCCGGTGAGCGAGACGGCGGCGCTGAGGTTGTCCGCGTAGCAGCCGCAACCGATGAGTGAGGAGTCACCGACGCGACCGGGCGCCTTGTTAAGGGTGCCGCCGGTGGAAGTCGCAGCGGCGACATTCCCGCCGGCATCGAGCGCGACGGCGCCGACCGTGTCGTGCGACGACGCGTCATATTCGGTGTCGTGTGAGGCGAGGCCGGGAGCCTCCTTGTCGGTTTCCTGAACGCCCGAGAAAGTCCGGTCGGGCAGTCCGGCACGCTCTTTGTGTTGCGCTACGGCAAGCCGCTTGCGTTCGCGATCGAGGACCAGATCGGCGTTGTCGATGAGCGGCATGCCGTGCTCAGCGGCAAAGTTCTCGGCGTCGCGGCCGACGAAGTAGACGTGGGGACTCTTCTCTAGGACCAGACGCGCTGCGTGGATGGGATTGCGCAACCGTTCGACGCAGGCCACGCCACCGGCGCGCATGGTCCCGGTAACTCCGCCATCCATGAGCAATGCATCGAGCTGGACTTTGCCATCGCGCGTGAGGAAAGAGCCGCGGCCCGCGTCAAAGGCCTCGTCATCTTCGAGGACAGCGACAGCGGCCTCTACCGCATCGACCGCAGTGGCACCGCGCTCGAGCAGCGCGTAGCCGGCAAGGAGAGCACTGCGAACGCCGAAGGTGTGGGCTTCGACGGCGTCATCGGGGATGGCCCAGGCGCCACCATGAACGAGAAGTATGGGTTGATCGGGCATGCGAACAGTTCATCCTACATGCACGGCGCGCCCTGAATGGGTAGGTGCGGCGCCAAAGAACCCGATGCTCGTCGGACGACGATGCTGTGGAGGGCTAAGCGCGAGGGGCGGTGGGGGCGGAGATGAACTCACGCTGGTCTGCGGTCACGGAAGCGGTGTTGGAAACAGGGCCGGGGCTAGCTGCGGGGCGGATCGGGACGGGTTCGACGGAGCTTGCGGGCGCAGGAGTTGCCGGCGCGTCGAGCGCCAGGCCCTTGGCCATCGTGTAGGTGTAGGAGATGCGGTGGATGACGGTGATGGTAGAGAGCACGGCCAGCACCCAGAGGGCAGGAGCCATCGCTCCCCAGCGCTCGAAGAGGGCGCCGAGGATGATGAGCACGACACGCTCCGGGCGCTCCATGAAGCCGACTTTGCAGGAGCCGATGAGGGCCTCGGAGCGGGCGCGGGTGTAGCTGACCATTAGCGACGTCACCATGACGAACCCGGCGAGCACGACGTAGAAAAAGCGGTTGCCGCGCGCGTAGAAGACGAGCAGTCCGAAGAAGAGGACAACGTCGGAATAACGGTCGATAACGGAGTCGAAAAATGCGCCGAAGACGGTGACCTGGTCGGTCTGGCGCGCCACGCGGCCGTCGACCATGTCGAAGATGCCGGCGCCGATGATGACCAGGCCGGCGTAGAGGAAGAAGCGGACGTAATTGTGGCTGTTGGCGAGGCCGAAGAAGATGGCCGCCGCAGTGTTGATGAGCAGGCCGACGAAGGTGAGGACATTGGGCGAGATGCGGGTGAGGGCAAGCCCGTTGACGATGGCCTGGAGGATGACGCCGCAGCCGCGTCCGAAGGCGCTAGTCCAGGTCATTGGCTTCGTCTCCCTGGTTCATGGCTCTTGCTCCGCGGTTACAGGCTCGCTGCTTCATCAATACGATGCGCCTCCGCAATCCATCGAGACCGGTCCTGCGCAATCACTTTGCTTCGCCCTGAGCGGCTTCGTCGTGGATGGTGGTGAGTTTGAGAACCTCGAGCTCACGCTTTCCGTTGGGAGTGACAACCGTGACCATGTCTCCGACCTGCTTGCCGATGAGCGAGCGGCCGATGGGTGAGGTGGTCGAGATGAGCCCCTTGTTGACATCGGATTCTTCGGATGTGACGAGCTTGTATTCGAGTTCCTCGTCCTTGGTGGTGTCGAAGACGCGGACGGTGGAACCGAAGGCAACCCGGTCGTGGGGGATGTTGGAAAGGTTCACCAGAGCGAGCTCGGCCATACGCTTCTTAAGCTGGCCGAGGCGCGCGTTGACAAACTCCTGGCGCTGCTTGGCCATATGGTATTCGGCGTTTTCGCTGAGGTCACCTAGCGACGCAGCCTTCTTGATCTCCTGCGGGAGTTCGTGAGAAAGCTCATGCTCGAGGTGCCGGATCTCTTGTTCTAACTTTTTCTTGATGTGTTCGGGCATGGAAATATCCGTGACGGCCTGGAAAAGCACAAGCCGCGAGGAACGGCAGGGATCCGGTATCCGCCAAAAGCCCATTATACGACGGCGGGAAATCTCAAGCGTCCGGCGGAAGCAGGGTGAGGGAGCCACTTTGCGCGTCTAGCCAGCCCTGGAGGATGAGTGCGGCGGCGAGCTGGTCGATCTTGCCCCGCGGAGCGCGGCGAGAATCCTGGCCGGTGGCATCGAGTGCCGCGTAGGCCTCGGCGGTGGAGAGGCGCTCGTCCCAGAGGTGGACAGCGAGAGCGGCGCGTTCCGGGCCGGCGGCATCTCCGGGCGCAGTGGATGATTCGGCGATAAGCCTCTTGAGCTCATAGACGAAGTGGTGGACGCGCTCGGTCTGGCGGCTGCGGTCGCCGGAGAGGTGCAGCGGGTTCCCTACGATGATGCCTGCACAACTGTGGCGGCGGGCGAGGCGGAGGATCGAGCGTTGATCACGGCGCGGCTGCGTGCACTCGATGGTCAGTAGGGGCTGGGCGATCCCGAGGGTGTTGGATAGCGCGACACCGATACGGCGGGTGCCGACGTCCAACCCGAGCCAAGGCTGCGCCAGGCCGGGCCAGGGTTGCGATTGACCGGAAAGTGGCACTCCCGACACGCAATGATGATAGCCAGTAGGGCTGAGAGTGGGGGCTACAATCGAATGTGCTTCGATTGATCCGCGAAGGGATCTGACTGCTCTTGCGTCGCTTTCTGCTCGTCCTCCTCCTGCTGCTGACGCTGGTCGCCGGCGCCTGGTTTCTGTTCGCGCCTGCAGGGCCGCATCTGGAAACATTTGTGGAGATTGCACCGGGTACCTCCTCGAAAGGGATGGGACGGCTGCTGGAGGAGCGCGGCATCATCCGCAGCCGTTATGCGTTCGACATGGTGCGGATGGTCAAGCACGGCACGCTGAAGGCGGGTGAGTATCGTTTCGACCACCCGGCGGGCGTGTTTGCGGTGTATGAGCGGCTGCGGCGCGGCGATGTCTACTACCGCGTAGTGACGATCCCGGAGGGCTACAACCTCTTCGATATCGCGACCGCAGTAGAAGCGGCACAACTGGCCACGCGGGACGATTTTCTGACGGCGGCGCACAAGGACACCGCCCTTGTCATCGATCTGGACCCTGCGGCGACCAGTCTGGAGGGATACCTGTATCCGGACACCTATCGATTCCAGCGCAGCGATACTCCGATGACCATGCTGCATGCGATGGTCAAGCGATTTCGGCAAGAGACAATGCAGATCGGGTTGACGGGAGATATGCATCGCACGGTGACGCTGGCATCGCTGGTGGAGAAGGAGACGCCGGTGGCGAACGATCGCCCGCTGGTGGCAAGCGTGATGGAGAACCGTTTGCGCGTCAACATGCCGCTGATGACCGATCCGACGGTGATTTATGCGGCCATGCTGGAGAATCGGTATCGCGGGACAATCTATCAGTCGGATTTGCAGCGAGACTCTGCTTACAACACCTATCGTCATGCAGGGCTTCCACCCGGCCCGATCTGCAGCCCGGGCGCGGCGTCGTTGAAGGCAGCGTTCCATCCGGCGACGACGGATTATCTGTATTTCGTTGCCGATCCCAGCGCGAGCGGCCACTCGCGCTTCGCGAAGACGCTCGAAGAGCACCAGCACAACGTGGCGGCGTACCGCCAGGCACAGAGGGCGGGCGGTGATACGCCGTAGGGGCGCGCTCTTCGCAGCAAGCTATACTTAAGGTTTGCTGAACTGATCGACCATTTCTCCTGAAAATGTGAAGTGGTGAGATGCTCGGCTGTCCTCTCCCTGACGAAAGGGCGAAGGAATCCTGGTCTTTGCTTCAGCCCTCGACACCTGCAGGAGAAATGCTTTAGAGCCGTGATGCAACGACGATGGTGGAGTGTGGGACTTTTGGCAGTGCTGCCGTGCCTGAGCGGCTGCCTTTACCACACTCACAAAGTGGAGAAGACCACGATTGCCGGCCCTGCCATGGACGCCAGCGTGGCGCAACTGGTGAATGGCGTAAACGACCGCTATGCCGCGATCAATAGCCTGACGGCAACGGTGGACTTCCAGGCGACCACGGGAGGCGCGCGGCAGGGCAAGCAGACGGATATTACGCCATTCCACGGCTACATACTGCTGCGCAAGCCGTCGATGCTGCGCGTGCTGGCACTCCTGCCGGTAGTGCGTACCCATGCCTTTGACCTGGCCAGCGATGGGGAGACATTCAAGCTGGTGATTCCGCCGAAGAGCCGGGCAATCGTAGGCAGCAACAAGGTGACGAAGCCCTCTACGAATGCGCTTGAAAATCTGCGCCCAGATATTTTTCTGAACTCGGTGCTGGTCAATTCGATCACGGCGCAGAGGCTGGTTTACCTGACCAGCACATCGGAGACGCGCAAAGAGGGCAACAAGCTGGTGGAGACCCCGGAGTATGACCTGCACATCGGGGAGGAAGCGCCCGCGGCCGATACTCACCTGGCAGTGCGTGTGATCAAGCCGACGCGCGTGATCCGCTTCAGCCGGTTGACGCTGCTGCCGACGGGCCAGGACATCTACGACCAGGACGGCGGGGTGGAGACACACGTGACGTACGGGCCGTACAGGCAGTTCGGGACCGCGCATTTGCCGAGTTCCATTGTGATTGAACGGCCACGTGAGTCCTACCGCATCACGATCTCAGTGCAGAAAGTGGTCGTGAATCAGCCGCTGGGCGATGAGCAGTTCGCCCTCAAGATTCCCAGCGACTACAAAGTCCAGACATTGCAGTAACAGGCGTGTCATCTGCTGGACTTTCTTGTTCCCGATGCTCTGGATCGCGAGTCAGCAAGTCAGTCAACCCCCGGCCGGCCAAGAACCGGTCAGCGGGAGTGAATGATCGCGCGCGAACGCGGTCCTTCGGCTCCGCTCAAAATGACACTCGCGATCTAGACGAAGCGGTCGAGGTGGGCTCGAGTGGCGTGCTCTGCAATGGCGGCGTTGATGTCGAGCGCGAGAGCGAGCACGGAGCGGCCTTCCAGGCCGGTGACTTGCGGTTGCCGCCGGGTGCGCACGCTTTCCAGAAATGATTCGATCTCCAGACGCAGCGGCTCTCCGGGCGTAACGGTGGGCTTGGAGAGTGCGAGGCCACTGAGAGTGGCGTGGGGGCCGGGCGCGCTGTCCTGTGGCTTTACGTCGATAAAAAGTAGGTCCTGGCGAGCGTAGTCGATGGACACGTACTGATGCGGCTGGAAGAAGCGGAGCTTGCGGACGCGCTCCGTGCTGACGCGACTGGCGGTGAAGTTGGCGACACAACCGGAGGCGAATTCGATGCGCACGTTGGCGATGTCGACTTTTCGCGAGAGGACGGGAAGGCCGACGGCCTGCAAGGAATGCACGGGCGATTGGACGAGGCTGAGAACGATGTCGAGGTCATGCACCATGAGATCGAGGATGACATCGACATCGAGCGAGCGCGGGGTGAAGACGCTCAGCCGGTGCGCCTCAAAGAACATGGGCATGTGGATATAGGGATGGACGGCGTGGACGGCGGGGTTGAACCGCTCGAGATGACCGATCTGAAGGATGCGCTGCTGGAGTGACGCGAGGGCGATGAGCGCGTCGGCCTCGGCGAGAGAGGCGGCGATGGGTTTTTCGACCAGAACATCGATACCGGCCTGCAGGAGCGCACTGGCGACGGCAGCGTGAGCGCTGGTGGGGACGCAGACGGATGCGGCGTGGACCTGGATCTCGCCAGCGGCGCACGCGGCGAGGCAGGCATCGACGTCGTGGAAGATACGCACGCCGGGGAAACTGGAGTGCAGATTCCGCCCCCGAGCGGTATCGCTTTCTACGATGGCCGCAAGGCGGACGAGATCGCCGGAGTCGCTCAATTCGCGAATGACCCGGAGATGATTGCTGCCAAAAGCCCCGGCGCCGATAACGGCAAAGCCGATGGATTGAGGAGAGGCGGAGGCCACCCCGACTAGAGCGTTCTCACTGTGATCGTGTGTGGCCAAGTTCCCGCGCAGTGTGGCTTTTCTTAACGGAAAAGCCACGCGCTCTATAGCGCTCTGGTATGGACATACAGGGAAATACTCTAGCGGCCGCTCTTGCCTTCGACGGCTTGCAGACAGCGCGTGTAGAGCTCGAGCAGGTGGGCGACCTGATCGTCCGCCTTGCTGGCCGAGGGCGTGGTGAAGCCGGTGGACCCGACGGCGGGACGGCCGACGCCGGCCGTGGTGGCGACAAATTTCAACAGGTCGAGAGCGATGTCTTCGTTACGGCGAGCGGCGCTGGACAGTGTGGCGGGTTGCTCCATTTGCGTCCTCCGATGGCGATGCTAACAGATCGGGTGCTTGCCGCACGGGCGGACGCGCCGGTGGCGCACATCGTGGGGTTCGCTCCCTTTGGTCGCTCACTACTGACGTTGTGGCTTGCGCGGAGAATGGACAGCGCATCTCTCCTTCGCCGGTCTCCCGGCGCCGGGTGGCCAGGGTCGAGATGACGGGATGGAGCTTCGCTGCACTCGAGGCGATGAATGGCGAGGACGATCTTCGTAGGCGCGAGATTTGTGCGATTCACTTCAGTTAGGGGATGGGGGCGATGGTGAGGCAGACGCGGCCGACGATGAGATCCGAAGGCATCTCATGCGGTCCCAGAGCCAGCAGTTGCACGGGATAGTTGAGCTCGATCGGGCGCAGGATGAGGCGATTGCTTTCAAACGCTGCGAGCCGGAACTGAAGTGCATTGCCGACGCGCACCGCGAAAACCGAGGGGAGCGGGGGCTGGTAGGAGACAGGAGAGTTGTAGTGGCGATCGATGACCGCGATGGTCTCGGATGGCAATAGAGGTTGCATGCCGATGGCCTGCTGTCGTGTGACACGAACGGAGACGAAGCGGGACCATCCACGTCGCGAGGTGGCGCGGCGCGAGCGCATCTGTTCGAGAATGCCGAGCGGCAACTGCATCAGGTCGAGCGTTGTTGAGCTGGGTGGAACTGGATCGTGGATTGCAGCGGCTGGTGCCACAACGGGAACAGCAGTGTGGGTGATGCTGCTAGCGGATTCACGCGGAGGGGATGGCGCGTCTTCGAGCGCGAGCAGATCATTGACGGTGAGCATTTGCGCGGCGAGCAGTCGATCGAGACCGCCGAGGCTGAGGGTGCGTCTGCGGCGAAGAAAATTGGAAATATGCGAGGGTCGAAATCCAGTCTGACGGGCGAGGAGAGCTCCATTCACACTGCCTCGATCGATCCGCCGAAGGAGTTCCAGGCGGAGGCGCTCTTGCAGTTGGGTGAAGTTCATTGTGGAAAGTTAGCCAGTAGATAAAGATGCCATAGTGGAGTGTTGCCTGGGCGAAACGTAACCGTGACCGGTTCCTGTGGTAATTAGCTTTCGGGAATGGGTTGGCCCTCTGCACTCTTCTGATTAGAACGGTATCGTTGACGCTAACGCTATCTATCGTTAGAGTCGCATTGCTCTCCTATGCAACAGCGGCACACGCCGCGATGACGAACTACCAACTACTGCAACAGACCAAGAGCTGAGGCAGCGGGAGACATCGTCGTGCGCTCGCGGGCAATTCATCGCGAGCCGGGAGCACAGGAACTACCCAGAATCGATCTGCGCGCACATGGATGCCGGCTGGTGATGGCATTCCGCAGCAAGCTGCCGAGTGTCCCTTAGCGGACACAAATAGAGCAGCAAACCCTATAACGAGCCTGCCGCGACACCGCGATGAGACATTCAGGTGCGACGGTTAGGCCGGGCCCGGGGCCTTGGAGAAATGATGGAGTATTTGCGCGTTCAATTGAAAGTATGTGAAGGGTGCGGAGGTCTTTGGTTCCGCACAAGTGGAGAGGACGTATATGGACGCTGCTGCGCCGGCAAGCTTGCACAGCATGCGAAAGCCAAGCCGGAGCGGCGTGGGCGGAGACCCAACCGCTATGCGATGGGGTTGCGCAAGGCAGCAATGGCCGGGGGGGCGGAATGAGCGCCGCGCTGGTAGTACGGTGCGTGCAAGCGAAGCGATCTGCCCAGCAAGCGGAACGCTTCGAAAAGGCGACAGCGACGGAGCCGCCAGCGGAGTTGGCTTTCTATCGCAAGTACACGGAGGGAATGCTGCGGCGGTACATGTATCGCTCGATGGAGATTGGGCGAGTGCCATCACTGCTGGGAGATTTTTCGTTTCGCGGAAAGTCGAGCAGCCGCAGAGCGTATACCTTCGAGGATTCAGTGATCTTCGTACATGACGTCGAGCGATGCCTGACGCGACTGAATGCCGTGGAGCGTGAACTGGTAGGGCGGATCGCCTTGCAGGAGTACACGCTGGCAGAGGCCGCAGAGTTGACGGGCGTGAGCATGCGGACAGTGTGGCGCCGTTATACGGAGGCGCTGGACCGTCTGACCAAGGTGTTTTTGCACCGGAAGCTCCTCGAGGTGCCGGGCGCCCGCTGAGTGTCAAGCCCTGTACGATAGCGAAGTACGGCTTAAATATAAGCAAGGATGCGAGTTACGTATCTGCAAAAAATTGCCAATTAATTCCGTACGGCTTGATATTCTGGATTTAAGAGTTGAGGTAAGAGCAGAGGGTGCGGCGCGTTTGCGTTGCACCCTTTTTGTTTTGCCTGGTTTGGGTGTGGATTGAGACGTGGTGAAGAAGAAGGCAGCACACAAGGGTGAGGAAGTAGAAGCAATACAGGCTACAGAGCGAGACAACAACGGGACAGAGCAGCAAGCGGGAAAAGAAACAGGAACGAAGAAGAAGGCGCGGCCGGTGAGATGCATTCATCGGCATACGGATGTCGAGTTTCGCCGGGAGTTTCCTGAAGTATTCAAGGCTCTGGTTGAGAAGGCAAAAAATGGCGGCATGGCAGAGACGCGGCTGCTGCTGCAGATTGGCAACTTCGGCGATCCAAGGGCGGCAAAGGCGCGACGCGGGAAGAGCCTGAGCGAGATGCTACTGGACGAGCTGAAGCGACGGCAGGATGAACGGGAAGCGGCGGCAGACCGCAAGCGTGCCGCAGAGCAGATGGCGCAGACAAACGAAGGTAGCGAAGGAGCAACAAGTGACGGCGATGCTAAGAACGGATAGGTGCCGGCGGGGGATGCTGTTACCCGTGGGTCTATTGTTGCTGGTTGCGATGCAAGGTCATGCGATCGAAACAACGAACGTGCAGGGCATCGTGTATAAGGCGGACGGCACCGTGGCGCAGGGGACACTGCTGGTGAGCTGGCCTTCCTTCACGGCAGCAGATGGCAGCGCAGTTGCCGCAGGCAGCACCACGACGACAATCGCGCCGGATGGAAGCGTGAAGATGGTGCTTGCACCCAATGCGGGCGCGAATCCGCAGGGCACCTACTACACGGTCGTGTACCACATGAGCGACGGCACGGTGCAAAAGGAATACTGGGTTGTACCGCAGGCAGCCACGGCGACGATTTCGCAGATGCGAGCTCGTGTGGTGCCGGCCGCAGTGGCACAGCAATCGGTAACGCAGCAGTATGTTGATACATCGATCAGTGCGCTGCAAGGGAGCTTTTTGCAGTTGAAGGGCGGCACGATGAGCGGCGAGCTGCGCTTGTCGGGCGATCCGACGGATGCGATGCAGGCGGCGACCAAGGAGTACGTGGATGCTCACGCGGGCGGAGCGCAACTGCCGGCGTCGCAGAGTGTGATTGCCGGCAGTGGCAATGGCGGTGCCGTTTCGATGGCGGAGAAGGGCGTGAATGTCACGGGGACGAACGGAACGGTGGCGTGGGATGAGGATCGCAAAGCTGGTATCTATGATCCGCGCAACCCTGTCTACGCTGGTGGCATTTTTGGCGCGACTCCTTGGGCAGCGGCACAGGCGATGGAAAACCAGATGACCTGCGACCTATCCAGGGGAGTTGTGACGCAGGCTACAGCAAAGTGGCCGCAGGGTGTTTTCATTGTTGACAAGCTGTTGATGGCTCCCGGCTCATGGAACGTCGGCGCGGGACAGTCCGATGGCGGCACAACGCTGCAGTCGCGCTACAACAACCATTTCGCAGCAGCGGCACCGATCTCGATGACCGTCACTTGCTCAGACGGACAGCAGCACACGGATAGCGACGGCGGCACGCGCGTCTCATATTTCCAACTGGTCGGCTGCGCTCAGGGTGCTTGTTCAAATGCTCCTGGTGACACTGCGAACTATTTGGGCAATGGTGGCCCGGATAACTACGGCTTCGCGATGGATACCCTCGGCACGATTGAGTATCTCTATGCTCGCAACTTTGGCGGCTTCGGTCTCCGTGTAGATGGACAAGATGCTAAGGCGTGGCACAATCGCACTTATAGCAACGACATGTGGTACTACTATGGCGGCTATAAGGGCATCGCTGAAGGAAACGCTGCCACTGAGGTCAGGGCTATAACGACTGGTACGACCAGTTCAGTTGCACTAAGTTGGCCTGCGGTTGCTGGCGCGACTGGTTATCTCATCTATCGCGGTGATGTTCAGTCCGGTCAAGAGAACTCCGGTTTTTACCAAGTTGTTGGAGCAACTACGTTCACCGACACCGGGGCGACGGTTACCGATACATGGGGTTATACGGGCGTTGTTCAATGGCCATATCTCCCGGCACCTACTTCGTCAACAGCAACCCCGAATGCCACGGGCGGCACACTAGCAGCCGGCACTCACTACTACCGCATCGTTCCTTACTACCCGGACGGTTGGCATGGTTCGGCTGAGTTCTGGGGTCTAGACATGATGGCCGACTGGTTGGAAGTCTACGGCCTATTCGATGCGCCCACGAAATACACTTACCACCACATTGCAGACATTGTTGGTGGCGGCGGCGACGCGCACTTCGACCACTTCTGGCCGCAGCTTGGTCAGGTCGGAATTGCTCAGCCTTACGGCTTAGGCTTCAACAACGTTTACGAGCATGCCCGCATTGACTTTGCGCGCCTGGAAGGATTCTGGACGCAAGACGTAAAGGTAATGCTTACCGACAGTATCATCGACGGAAGCTGCACTTCGCCTAACGCGCTGACTATCAACACCGGTCAGGATGGTGCTCGATTCGCCGGAGAGTGTGTTCAGTATTTCTCCACGGGAGTCGCAGATGCATTGGATAATGTGTACTTCACCGATAACCCTGGCTTTGGGGCCACCGTTAAGACCGCTGACGTATTGAGCGAGGATCTTGGGTCGTCTGTAACGAATGCACACGGCGCTAGCTATCAGGTTATGCCTACAGAAGGCGTGCTGGCGGGCGGTAAATTCGACGCAACGTTGGATGTGTATACGTCTGTTACTGGATCTACTATAAACGTGATGGGGCGCTCATCTATCAGCCCAGTCGATTCGACGCCAACTACAATTACAGGCTTTTTCAACGGACAGAACGGCCAGTATTTCTTCGTAGCGGGCGGTAACAGCAATGTCACCATCCACAATAACCCGCCTTTCATAGCCACCTGCTCTGGCCAAGACATCAATCTTGGCAGCGTGAGAGGGCGTTTGTTATTTCAGTCGGCAGGTGGAGGGACTTTTGGATTCCCTGTTCAAGTGGCAGAGGTTTGCAGTTCTGGTGGTGTGGCGCAATCCACGATAGCAAGCTCTGAGACGGTCACGTTCTCAGCAACACCTACCCTTTCGACCGCGAAGAGAGCGAGCCTCATCACCTTGAGCGGCAACGTGACCTCATTCACGCTGGCTGCCGGATCTGACGGGCAGGAGAAGACGCTGACCTTCTGCCAGAATGCGACCGGGGGATTCGCCGTGGGAGCGCCCTCGAATGTCCGCGGATTCTTTGCCGTAGGCACGACGGCGAGTAAGTGCTCTTCGCAGCACTTCACATATTCGACGGCGCAGTCAGCGTGGCTTGCGGATTCGCCCGGTGTGATCAATGAGTGAAATCAGGGACGGGCGCATTCTTCGTCCGCGGATGCGGCGGGAGACTCACGACCCGTAAGCACGAAGCAAAGCATAAACGAACAGGAACGAAAGGCCCCCCAATCTCGCGGGGCCTTTTCTTTTGAAACAGGGACGTTGCGGTGTTGAAGGCGGCGGCTTATCGGAACGAAGTCGCCGCGTCTGGTGAGGGAGAAAGAGGAGGCAATAAGAATGAATCGTGTTTTGGCGGAGATCGGTCACGGTGTTGCGGTTGCGGTGAAGGATGTGGTCCAGGGAGCCGAGGAAGTGCTGACGGTGGGCGGCAAGGTGCTGCGGGTGATTTCGGATGTGCGGGCGATGTCACCCGAGTTCAAGTCGAACCTGGCAATACTGGTGGACGATGCGAAGGCGATTGCGGTGCCTCTGGCACCAGTCGTGGCAGGTGGCGGCGAAAATGTCGCGGCTGACCTGGCGGCGCTGGCGCCTGTTACAGAAGGTGTGCTGAAGCTGGTCAGGGATTTCCTTGCTTTCCTGCCAAGCGTGGAAGCTGCTCTGAAGAAGGTAAACGCGGATATGGGGAACGCGTAGCGCCTCGGTCTGTGATTTCGTGGCACGACAGACTTGATCCTGCTGATTCGCTCAGCACTGACGAGAGGATGAGCTGGGATGGTTGGAGATCTCAAGGAGCTGCTGGCCCTGGGGCATTTGCTGGATGAGACGACGGAAACTCTGGACGGGGAGACGGCCGGAGTCTTCCTTGCGGGGGCGCTGCTGAAGGTGCGAACGCGGACGGGGGCGTTCGCACCGCTCAAGCCGAATCGCGCACAACGGGAGTTCGAGCGGCGACGCGCCCGCGCGAACATCGTGCTGAAGGCGCGACAGATGGGCATCAGCACATGGGTGGCGGGACGTTTCTTCCTGAAGACTGTGACGCAGCCTGGCACATTGAGTGTGCAGGTGGCGCACACGCAGGAGGCGGCGGAGGAGATCTTCCGTATGGTGCGGCGGTTCCACCATGAGCTGCCGGAGGAGTTACGCGAAGGAGTGCTGCGGACGTCGCGGGCGAATGCGCGGTCGCTGGTGTTTTCGGAGTTGGACAGTGAGTACCGCGTGGAGACGGCGGGAGATCCGAACGCGGGACGTGGATTGACCGTGCAGAACCTGCATTGCTCCGAGGTGGCGCGCTGGCCGGGCGATGCGCGAGCGACGCTGGCAGGACTGCTGGCGACGATGCCGACCGGTGGGGGCGAGGTGGTGCTGGAGTCGACCGCACAGGGAGCGCACGGATGCTTTTACGAAGAGTGGATGCATGCGGAAGCGAACGGCTGGGTGCGGCACTTCTTTCCCTGGTGGTGGGAGGCGAGCTATTGCCTGGATCCGGGAGCGGATGCGGAATCGGAGGAAGAGCAGTCGCTGGCGTCGAAGCACGGATTGACGCGGGAACAGATTGCTTTCCGGCGACGCCTGGAGCGGCAGTTTGGGATGCTGGCAAGACAGGAGTATCCGGAGAGCGCGGATGATTGCTTCCTGGCGAGCGGCAGTTGCGTGTTCGACACCGAGGCCATCGATCGGAGAATGCGTGAGGTGCCAGCGCCGATGGAGCGGCGCTGGGCAGGCGCGCTGGAGGTGTGGCTGAGGCCGATGCCGGGACGTGAATACCTGGTGGCGGTGGACCCGGCAGGCGGTGGGAGCGAAGGCGATTACGCTGCGATGCAGGTGCTGGATGCAGCGACGGGTTTGCAGTGCGCGGAGTTCCAGGGCCGATGCGGACTGCTGGAGCTTGCCGAACGTGCAGCGACACTGGGGCGCGAATATAACGGCGCGATGCTGATCGTGGAGCGCAACAATCATGGCGCGGGCGTCCTTGCGTATCTGGCTGGCGTGCTGCGGTATGCGAGGTTGTTTCAGCAGGATGGACAGGCGGGCTGGCTGACCACGGCAATGTCGCGGCCGCGCGTGCTGCGGGAGGTGGAGCGATTGCTCGGGGAAGGGGCCGAAAGCGTGATGAGCTCGAGGCTGCTGCGGGAGATGAAGACATTTGTGCGTGACGCGCGTGGGCGGACTGGTGCTGCCCAGGGACAGCATGACGATCTGGTGATGGCGATGGGCATCGCGCTGGCGGTACGGAGCTGACCGTTCCAATGTGGCACCCCAGGCAGGTCCTCGCTGCGTCCAGGATGACGGTGGTTCGGATGGGAAGCGACGCCGTTAGAATCGCTGGCAGGAGATTGTCGCGTGGCGGTGCTGGCGGTGCAGCAGATTCGGGCGATGCGTGGTGGGGCTCAAAGTCAGTTGATGCTGGGCTCGGATGAGAACCTGTGGGTCGTGAAGTTTCAGAACAACCCGCAGCACACGCGCGTGCTGGCGAACGAATATCTGGCGACGCGGCTGGCAGCGAGTGTGGGACTGACGGTGCCGCCGTGCGATGTAGTTGAAGTGACTGAGTGGTTGATTGCCAATACGCCTGAGCTGCTGATCCAGGTGCCAGGCGGGCGGGAGCGTTGCCGTGCGGGTCTGCATTTCGGCTCGCGATTTGTGGGTGGATTGATGCCGGGGCAGGTGATGGATACGCTGCCGGAGATGCAGCTTGCGGAGGTGAAAAACCTGCGCGAGTTCGCGGGGATGCTGGTGGTAGATAAGTGGACGTCGAATGTAAATGGACGGCAGGCGGTGTTTGGCAAGCGGCCGCGCGAACGACGGTATACGGCGACATTTATTGATCAGGGATACTGCTTCAATGCAGGTGAGTGGAAGCTGATCGATACTCCCTTGCGAGGAGTGTTTGCGAACAACCTGGTGTATGAACGCGTGGTGGGGTGGGAAAGCTTCGAACCATGGCTGGGACGAGTGGAACGGATGGACCCGCAAATAATATGGACGGCGGCGGAATTGATTCCGCCGGAGTGGTATGGCGGAGACACGACAGAACTCGAACTACTGGTGGAAGCGCTGATTGCACGGCGTCAACGACTCCGTGAACTGATTGATATGTTTCGGGAATCGCACCGGATGCCTTTCCCGTATTGGGGAAGGCCGGCTTCTGAGGTGCTGCCAGCGATTTTTGCGGAACCATTCCCAAAGGGGGAGTGGGAGGCGAAAAGAGGCGCGGGGAAGCTGGTGATGTAAAAGTGGGGATGTCAAAGTTGAAGGTGGGTAAGAATCGTGTGTGCGGGGGCGGAGAGGTTTGCTTGGCCTCCTCATATATGTAGGAGCGTGCAGGGTTGGCGGAGCGGGAGCGCTGTGAGTTCTCGCTGATCCGGTATGTGCCGGATCCGGTGAAGAACGAGTTCGTAAATATTGGCGTTCTGCTGCGGAGCGAGGGAGCGCGGGCGGCGGTGCGCTTTACGCGCGACTGGGGTCGAGTACGATGCGTCGATCCGGATGCCGATACGAGCATGCTGGAAGCTCTGGAGGCGGAGATCGGACGACGGCTGGCTGCGGACGCGCGGGCGTGCGTGGCGTCACTCGAGGATGGGCTCTCGAATGCGGTGCAGTTGACCGAAGCCAAAGCATGCCTGGCGGAGTCATTTGCGACGGAGCTCGAGAGTTTGATGGAGCTGTATGTACTGACCGCGAGGCGCCGGCGCGAGAGCCGTCGCACGGGACGCGGGGCATTGCAGGTGCGGATGCGAAGCGAGTTCGAGCGGGCGGGAGTGTGGGAGCTGATGCAGCGGCGCATTAGCGCCGCGAGGTATACGCGATCGGGGGATCCGCTGCGTATCGATTGCGGCTATCGGCCGAATGGAGTCGTGCGGATGTTTCAGGCGGTATCCCTTGCCGGGGATGTGGAGGGCGCGAAGGTGCTGGCGTTTTCAGCCGGCGATCTCGCCGATGGGGTTGCGAGGGTAGAACACGCGACGCTCGAGCTCACGGCGATCATCGAGCCGTTGCGGGATGCTGCGTCGGAGGATGTTGAAGACGAGCAGGCTTCCTACCTGTTCGGTGTGGAGACCATGGAGCGAGCACATATTCGAGTACTGACGACCTCCGATCTGGTGCGCGTGGCGGATACGGCGCGGCGGGAGTTGCGGGTGTAGCGACAGCGAACAAGAAGGAACCAGAGCGGCAGATTGAGCTGCCTGGACGAGAGGGTGAGGCCGATGGCCTTGCCCTCTTTTGTTTTGCGAAAGAAATCGACGGATTGAGAGAGCGAGGGGCGGATGAGTGTGCGAGCGAATATGCGAGGGCTTTGGCGAAGGGTGAGTTCGATCCATGCAGGCGATAGTCAGACAGCAGTGCTGCCACGGCAAACGCAGGTTCTGCCGCTGGTGCTGAACCCGTATCACGCGGGGCAGATACACCTGCCGAAGCCGACGCCGGAGAACCTGCGGCGGTTTGCCGAGACGCCGGTGGTGCGGCGTGCCATCAACCTGGTCAAGGACCGGGTGGCGGCGATGCAGTGGCAGATACGCGTCCGGGCCCATTGCGCAGTACCTGACGATGCGGTTGAGAGGATGGCGGCTCTGCGCTTCTCGCTCGAAGAGCCGAACGAATCCGACTCGATGCGCACGCTGCTGGAGCAGGTGTTGGAAGACATGCTCGTGGGAGGGTTCGGCGCCGTGGAGATGGAGCTGACGGGAATTCCAGAGCGGCCGGTGGCGCTGTGGCCTGTCGATGGGGCAACGATCCGGATCAATCCGAAATGGAAGGGCGGGAACGAGGTGCCGCGCTATGCGCAGGCGAATCTGGTGCAGAGCCCGGACAAGGCGATCCCGCTCGACGACGATCAGTTGATGTATATCCGGATGAACCCGCGAACGCATACGCCGTTTGGATTGGGACCGCTCGAAGTTGCATTTGAGACGGTGAACAGCCTGTTGAGCGCACAACGTTTCGCGGGCAAGCTGGCGAGCAATGCCGTAGTGCAGTACGCGCTCTGGCTGAACGAGGCGACGCCGGCCGAGCACGAGCGGCTGATCCGCTGGTGGCAGGACGAAGTTGAAGGCACGGGGCGCGTGCCGGTGTTGAGCACGGAGCAAAAGCCGGAGGTTCTGCGCTTTGGCAGCGGCACCGATGCCGATCTGCGGATGGAGTGGCAGACCTTCCTGATCCGGATGATCGCCAACGCATTCAGTCTGCCGCCGATGCTGCTGGGACTGGAGAACGATGTGAACCGCGCGAGCTCGTCTGAGTTTGGCGATGAGGCATTTCGTGGAGCGATTGTGCCGGTCGCGCGGCTGCTGGAACAGCACATCACCCGCGACGTTTTCGGCAAACGGCTGGGATGGCGTGAGTTTGAGTTTCGATTCACCGAGCTCGAGTCACGAGATGAAGCGACGGAGTTACAGATCCAGATGGAACTGTTGAAGGCGGGGGTACTGACAGTCAGCGAAGTAAGAGCGCTGCGCGGATTGGGGGCCGTGCAGCCGAAAGAACAAACAGAAGCAGACAGGATCAATCAGGAAATCGGGGAGAACGAATGAAGCTGGATGCGATGGCAGTGACGATGCCGCTGGTGCGGGACCATCCGAACCGGGTGCCGTTCGAAGGAGTGCTGACGTTTGTGGATGTGCCGAGCGACCGGGCGCCGTCCGGATCACTCGGCAGACGAGTGATTCTGACGCGTGGCGCGGCAGATGCAGCGCTTCCATCGCTGCTGGGCATGGCGGTGGATTTCTGTCCCGGATGGGACGGGCACGATGCACGGCGGAAGTGCGGGATTATCACGGACGCGAAGATCGTCAGCTCGCGCGGCGGGAGCGGGGAAATCCGGGTGGCGGGATATCTGTTCGGACGGGATTTTCCGGAGGTGGAGCGGCATCTACGCGCCACACCCAGCGAGCAAATGGGCATGAGTTACGAGCTGGCCGATGCCCATGTGGAAGACATGCGGGCTTCGGTGTGGCGGCTGACCAAGGTGACATTCACCGGAGCAGCGATCCTGCTGCGCGAGAAGGCTGCGTACGGACGAACGTCGTTCCGCTTGTGCGCAGGCAAAACAAACGCCGAAACAAAGCAGGCCCTTGCAGCGCGGAGAGCCTGAAGCGTGACGGTCTAGGCAGGGCAAGAGGAAGCGCAACAGAAAGCGAGGAGACGATGGACGAAAACAATGAGAGTGGGACAGCTATCGAGGCGATCGAGCGTCTGCAGGCTGCGGCTGAAAGGCTGGAGAAGACGGTCGCGTGGCTGGAGGAGCGGCAGGCGGCGATGACTGGCGACGTGCCCAGAATCGTGGCAACGGTGGATGCGACCGCTGACGTGCGGCAACACGATCTGGAGCGAAAGCTGGAAGAGGCGGAGCAGCAGATTGCCGAACTCAAGGCACAAGCTGCAGCCAAGAGTGAACGCAAAACGCTTCCGGTGGCAACGATGCAGTTGCTGGCGAAGCAGGGCATCGGCAGCGTGGATGGTCTGGAGGCCGGGTCGCTGGATGCTGCGCTAAACGGCTTGAGCCTGGAGCAGCGGGTTGCCGTGAAGGCACAGCTGGTCCGGAGCGGAGCCCTGGCGTAAGCGTCAGCGACGGAGGTTCAGGCGCGGATAGAAAGCAGAAATTGCCACTTCGCTGCGCTTCGATCGAGTTGACAAGTAATGAACAGGGCGCCCACCGCAGCAATGCGGTCGGCGCCCTTCGTCGTTTCTGAAACAGTGACTGCTCTTTGAGAGCGAAAGGAAAAACCATGAACGCACAGTTTCTCGATATCCACTCCGCAGCAGACTACATCGGGCCCGGCGCGGTTGAGGTCCCGTTTTACCAGACGGAGATCACCGACCTGGTTCGCCGCCGCGGCATGTTCGGCCAGCGCATCAAACAAGTGCCTGCGACCGGACATCCTTCGCGCTATTTCGAACAGACAGCGATCCCGAATCCGGGCGCGGCCGGTTTCGTCGATCCGCGCAACATTACTCCTTCGCTCGTGACTCCAACCCGGGTGGAGCGCAGTGTTCCGTTGAAGGGCCTGGTTGCACAGCTCAACTACAACCTGTTCGACATGGAACTAGGCGCCCAACAGAAGCAGTTCGCCTATCTGCAGGCGAAGGACCTGATCGACACCGTGGATGGTGTGTTGCACACCCATGATGTGGCGCTGTGGAACGGCAACGACACTTCACTGAGCGCGCCAACAAGCACGCAGTACTTCGGCGCGGCCGGCCAGATTGCGGCGGGCGGCAATGTGGCAACGATCACGTCTACCGAAAGCATCGTGGATGGACTGAAGTCGCAGATTGCGCAGATGGTGTCGAATACGAATTTCGCCGTGCGCCCCACTGCGATCTATGCCAACCCTGTGCTGCTTGACTTGATCGATCGCGAAATGAAGACCGAATTCAACGTGGTGCTCAATTCGCGTGAGATCAACGGCGGCTTTACAGTGAAAACCCTCTCGACGCAGGCGGGCGAACTGCCACTGATTCCCGAGTGGGCGCTCAGCTATACCGGCACACCAGGTTCGGGGAGTGCCTCGCTACCCGCCTACATCGTGACGGAAGACCTGATCGAGTACCACTGGCTGAGCGAGTCGGCTCCGCGCATCTTCCAGCTTGGTCTGCCGAACTCGCTGGCTTCGCAGTATGTGGTGGTGAAGTTTGGCGGCCTGGTGGTGAAGGGGGCGAACTACGCGCACGCACAGGTGACCGTGCAGCGCTAACCAACGCGCGTTGCCCGAATCTGAGCAGCGCCGTGAATCGACAGAGTGGGGCGGAGTGCACTATCCGCCCCCTTTGCGCGAACCAAGCCAGAGATATTCAGAAACCCGCGGCGCGGCGCTAAGACCGCGGATGAGGAGAAGTGCGGATGGCCTATTTAGAGACGACGGAGTACGAGAGCTACGGTCTGGCGCCGGACACAACCGACGACTGGATTGCCGTGGCGTCCGGGATGATCGATGGGTATTGCCGGCGCGCCAGCATATTGGCAACGCAGTATGTGGAAAGGCTGCGTGTCGTAGAGGGCAGCCAGACGGTACGGCTGAGCTACCTACCGTTAATTGCGGTTTCGCCCGCCACGATACCGCTGGTCACCGTGCGGGGGAGATACACGCGGCCGCGCCGCGGCGAAGTGGGACCGGTCGGACTGGACGCGATCGCATATGCGTTTTCGCTGCCGGGTGCGTGGACACAGGTCGATCCGGCATCGATTGATTTCCTGTCCGATATTGGCGAACTGACGCTGCCTTACAACGTGCTGGGACTTCCGTATAGCGAGATCGAGGTGGCGTACACCTCGGGATGTGCAGCGGTGCCGGAGGCCGTGAAGATCGCCTGTGCCCAATTGGTGAAGAACGCGCAGTCCACGCCGGGACTGAATGTGAAGACAAGCAAGATGGACACGATGTGGATGCAGTACTTCTCCAACTCGCTGATCGATGCGCATGTGCAGCAACTTCTGCGGCCCTATGTGGCGACGAGGCTGGGATAGCGATGAGCGACCTGAGCGTGAGACCGAAGCACGGAGGTTGGCAACGGATGGCGGATGCATTGCTGCGCTCGCTAGGTGGATCGGTAGCCATGCTGCGGATGCCAGTCGCGGCGACCAACGCGATTGGAGAGCAGCTGGGAGCGCCGACGGCAGGCTTTGCCGACCTGCCGCTTTCCCCCGCAGCCTTTCGCAAGGTACGCGCGCCGATGACCGATGGCAATCAGGCGACTTATGAGCTGCTGATCTCTGCCTCCGCGGTGGAGGCTCAGCTAAGTCAGCTTGGACTTTCATCGGCTGAGGTGCTCTTCGCCATGGGCCTGGGAATTACCGTTGGCAAAGAGTTTTTCTTGATCGAAGCTGTCTCGTTTACCAGTGCTGCAGGGCTGGCTTGTATGTATCGCGTGTTGCTGCGCGAATCCGACACGCAGAGCTATTGAGAGGATGAGATGAAGAAGGCGCGTGATTCATTCTATGTGGCGCTTCGAGACCGGCTGCAGGTACTCAACCCAAGCAGGCAAGTGCTGATCCGCGGAGTCTGGCGACCCGGCGTGCTGGTGGAAGAGAACGAGAGCTTTGCCGCGATCGTGCCGGACAACGTGTTCGTTCTGCGCTGGACGAAGACCGTGGCAGATGCCCAGCACGCACTCGTACGCACACAACAGACTTGCGAGATCCAGTACCAGACAGCAGGAACGACCTCTGCGGGCGGATTGGATCGCGGCACCTTGCTGACTGCAATGGACGGCGAGCTACTGTCGATTTTGGAACCGCAGCAGATACAGAAGACTGACTACAGCGTAACGCCGCCAGTCGCGATGGGCACACGCGTGTGCTGGACCGAACCGGTCTTCGCGCAGGCGGTGCGGAAGCGTGATCGCCTGGTGCGCAAGGCTGAGATCACCGTAGTGAGTTACGAGGAGGCAGGAGAGCTATGAGCACGCCAGCATTGATGATGCAGCCGGGCCTGCCACCCACGGTGCGTCGGGTACGCGGATACTTTGCGCCGGTCAACCGGATCACGGCCACGCCGGCCGCATTCGATGCAACAACGGTAGTGTCCTTTGATCCAGATGCACCACCTGCTCCGTGGATTGATCTGGGCTGGATCAGCGGGTTCACACGGGCCTCCGGAACCAAGCTGCAAGTAGTGGAAAGCGGAGCGCCGGGGATGGTTCTACTGCAGGGACGGCAAAGCGCCGGGGCAAGGGTAAGCATGACGTTTGAACGCTGGTCAAAGCTGACAATGGCGCTGACTTGCGGCACGCAGCAAATCAATGTGCTGCAGGCAGGCGCAAATCCTGTCGCAATCGCAGCGGCGAGCTCGACTGCGACATTCCTGAGCACTCCGAACGGATCTGGAACGATCCAGGCCGGCGACATGATCGCGGTGGACGCGGATTACAGCGGTCAGACCGGATATCTCGGGGCAGGAGCGTCTGCCGCCTACCTCACGACCGCGATCGGCAGCGATCTCAACTGGGTCCGGCGCATGACGCTGAACGTAGGGCGCGTGACCGCGGTGACAACGGCCGGGCTGCAACTGGCGGAGCCACTGCTCGCCGGTGTGCCTACGGACGGAATGCAGGCACAGTCGATCTCCGCACTGCAGGATCGAGAGGGCGGGACCTTTTTCCAGGAGTGGTCGGGGCTGTTCTGCATGCAGGGAGAGCAGGGCGATGCCTTGTTCTTCTGCTACCCACGCCTGCAGACGATGTCCGGCCCTACGGAGACTGTCGTGCCATTCTCGGCACCGCTCTCGCACCTTCTGCTGAGTGGACACTTCGTCGCTCTTCCTGTCGTTGACTCTGTCGATGACTCGCAGGTGTGCTGCTACCGCACTTATCTGCCGAGTGGGAACGCCCAGATATAGCGCTGAGTTTCTGTATGTCTCGTCGGCGCCGCGGCGAGACCTGGCTTGCCGTTAAGCGACAGAAGCGCCGCAACTTGTCTCTACGAATACCGAACGCGAAGAAAGAGAGAGAGCGTGAAGATCACGATCGACAATCTTGATGGGAACGGTGCGCTGGATTACACGTCCGCATTAAGTGGCACCGCACCATTCACGATTGAGCGGAAGCTGAACCAGCCGAGCCAATGCACCCTTAATATCGCGCCAGGAAACATCGCTATCCCGGCGGCCGGATCTCGTGTCGTTGTGACCGCAGATAATGGAGCCGTCCTCTTCACCGGCTATGCAGTTGCTGCACCTGCTCGATTGTATGCGGGAATGATAACCACCGGCCCTGCTTACGTGCTGCAGGTCTCGTGCCTCAGCGACGAAGTCGTGCTTGATGCCAGGGTGAGCGGGAAAACTATCGAGTGCGTCGCAACTTCAGCAGGTGATCTGCTGACGAAGATTACCGGGCGGGCGATGACCCAAGGACTGCCAATAAGCGGAGATGCGACATCCACGCAGATCGGCGGCTTTCAGCCATTGGCGGGAAAGAGCTGGTCACAAAACGTAGCCGCCTTGGCGAATGCTGCGCGCGCGTGCTATCGCGTTGTGAACAACAACATGATCTTCGAAAGTGTCGGCGACCAGGTCCATACGCTTGCAGAGAACGATGGAAGTTTCAATCGCGTTGCATTCAAAGGCGAGCGCACACGCCTTGCCGTGAACGATCTGACCGTTTGCGGCAAGGAGGAGCCACAGGCCTACGTAACGGAGCTCTTCGAAGGAGACGGTGTCACGTCCGTATATCAATTGAACGAGACGCCTTTGCTGGAAAGGGCCACACTTCTCTTCGACACGTTCTCCGGCGGCGCAGTTGATTCGCAGAGTTGGGCGGTGGTCGATGGAGGTGGTCATGTCTCGCTTACCAGTCGCGGTCTGACGCTGGGTGGCGGCCAAGGCGCCGGCGGCGCCAGCAGCGTGACCGCAGTGGATGCGGTGGAGATGGGCGGAGTGTTGCTGGTCGAACTCGGTGGATTAGAGGTCGATAGTCTGGGGGAGGGGTACTTCGCCGGCTTATCTTCGGGGACCGTGAGTCCTGCGAATCTGGTGGCGGGCTTTCATGTGCGTCCGAACGGCACGAGCATGGTTGTGGCACCGATCGTACTCGGCGTGGAGGCCGGCGCGACCACAACGCTGCAGACCGGCCACACTTATACGTTGCGGTTGCGATTCCACTGCAAAGACCGGCAGCGTGTCCTTCAGAGTTACATCACGGGCGGCGCCAATGGCGCCATTGAGCTGGGTGGCCAGACATTGACGGCCCGAGCTGATCTAGTGATGGAGGTGCAGGAGACCACTGGCGGCGCTCAGTTTCCGGCGGTCGTGCTTTACGACGGATCGATTACACAAGCTCCGCCGAGTTGCACACCCGTCGTGGTGGACAGTGTGAGTTTTCTTGGCAGCATCGCGAGCTTTGAGTTGACGCGTCCAGGAGAGGTGTGGGTGAGCTGCACGGCAACCGGTTCAGCGGCCGCTACGCAGCGTCTTGGTTCTAGCGCGCAAACGTCACAGGCGAAGGTTTCCGCCAGCGGACGCTTGAGCTTCTATCCAGGAAATGTGCCGACATCGGGCACATTGATACGAGTGCAGTATCGGATTGGCGGCCGCGCAGTTGCGCGCATGACCGTACCTGCATCGTCGCCCACCAGCAGTCTCATTCTGACCGCTGAGCATCCGGTCACACGTACCTCCGCCGACTGCGAGAATGCTGCGCTGGCTCTGCTCGCGACGTCCACCTGGGTAGATGGATCGTGGAAGGGGACCTATACCTGCTGGAACGCTCACCAGAGTGCAGATATATGGCCGGGTGATCTTCTCGATGTGGAAGTGCCGTCAGCGGAGATATCAACCGAGTTGCTGGTACGTAACGTGCAGATTCGCGCGACTTCATGCGTTCCGGAGCTGTTGAGCTATGCCATCACATTTGCCAACGAATGGGCGGAGGGACTCTCCATGAAGATGAACGAGGGTGCTCCGTTGAATGCGTGGCTGCCTCCGACCGCGTTGACGACTTCGACGGCTCTTGCGTCTCTTCGGGATCTAGCCGTCACGAACGCAAGTACGATACAGATTCAGGTACAGGCTGGCTTGACGTCTCCCCCAGGTGGAGGGTTCGAGGTGCGTCGCAGCGACTGGAAATTTGGCGCCGCTGACGGAGCGGACCTGGTACTGCGAAGCCCGGTTCCAAACTTCACTATTGTTCGCGAAGCGCCGGTGGAGCGCTACTACGTTCGAATGTACGACGGCTCTACACCGCCGAACTATTCACGTTTTTCCAGCGCCATATTTGTGAATGCAGCTACGCAATGAGAAACATAAGTGGAAGCGGTATGGACATGATGAGTACGTTTGAAGCACAAGTATTGGCTGATCTCAGTGTGATGAAGAGCCAGATGGCGTCGCTGCTGGGAGACGGCCAGCCGGGACGGCTTAGCCTGCTCGAGGAACGGGTGGAGCGGCACGAGCTGAGCGTGCAACGGGTGAAGGGTTTTGCCGGCGCATTTGGACTGCTGTTTACCCTGCTGCAGCTAGTCGTTGAGTGGCTGCGGCCGCGGTGACTTACCCCTGTTGAGCGCGCCGTATAATGCGACGATGGCGAGCTCAACTCTGGTAGGTGTTGTGATGGGCAGCAGAAGCGACTATTCGACCATGGAGCCGTGTGTCGAGATTCTGCGCGAATTTGAGATACCATACGAATCGAGAATCGTCTCTGCACATCGCACTCCGGACCTCCTCTTCCAATATGCGGGCGAAGCGGAGGGACGCGGATTAAAAGTAATCATCGCCGCAGCCGGCGGCGCGGCACATCTTCCCGGAATGCTTGCCTCGAAGACACTGGTGCCGGTCCTTGGGGTGCCCGTGCCGGCGACATCTATGCAGGGACTGGACGCGTTGCTGTCGATCGTGCAGATGCCGAAGGGTGTGCCCGTCGGCACGCTCGCCATCGGACGCCCGGGCGCCGCCAACGCCGCGCTGCTCGCCGCAGAGATTCTCGCGAATGACGATCCCACATTGCGCCAACGCTTGAAGACCTGGCGCGAAGGCCGCTTGCGCGAAGTGCTTGCAGAAGAGCTTCCGCAGTGACCGCGATTCTCCCCGGCGCGACCATCGGCATCCTTGGTGGCGGCCAGCTCGGCCGAATGACCGCCATGGCGGCGCGTTCATTTGGCTATCGCGTCCAGGTGATGGATCCTGATCCCTCGTGTCCAGCCAGGTTTGTCGTGGATGCCTGCTTTGAAGGCGCCTGGGATGATGCCAAGGCTGCGGCGAATCTCGCTCGTGGCTGTGATGTGGTCACTCTCGAGATCGAGCAGCTCTCCCTCGATACTTTGCGAGCCGCCCAACGCTATGCACCTGTGCGGCCGGGGGAATCCTTACTAGCAATCATTCAGGACCGCATCGCGCAGAAGGAGTGGCTTGCGGCACGTCAATTCCCTGTCGGCCCATTCCGCTCTATCCGGTCGCTCGACAATATGCGCGCTGCGCTCGATGCATTCGGACACGATTGCTTCGTCAAGAGCGCGCGCGGCGGTTACGACGGACGCAGCCAGCTCCGTGTCACTCCACGTGCCGGCGAGAGTGCGGAATTAGCCTGGCGCGCACTCGGACAGCGCCCCTGCATCGCCGAACAGGCCATCGCGCTGGACCGCGAGATCTCCGTAATGGTCGCACGCACGCCCTCCGGCGCTCTCAAGTCCTTTCCCTCCGCGACCAATCATCACGAAAATCAGATCCTTGCCTGGAGCGTCATCCCGTCCTCGATTCCGGCGGCCATAGAGGCAGAAGCACAGCGCATAGCGTGCTCGCTCGCAGAGCGTTTGTCACTGGAAGGGATCCTCGCGGTGGAGATGTTCTTGACCCAGGACGGAAAGCTTCTCATCAACGAGCTTGCGCCCCGCCCGCACAATAGCTATCACGCGAGCGAGCGATCGTGCGTTGTCAGCCAGTTTGAGCAGCATGTGCGCGCAGTCTGTGACCTTCCGCTCGGTGACACCGATGTGATTCGTCCGGCCGCAATTGTGAATCTGTTGGGCGATGCCTGGGCCGATGGCGAGCCGCGCTTCGACCGCGCATTAGAAGTCGACAGCGTCCGCCTGCACCTTTATGAAAAACACACACCTCGGCCCGGCCGCAAAATGGGCCATCTCTCCGCAGTTGGCGATACGCCGGAAGAGGCAGTGAAGCGCGTGCTTGAAGCGAAGAGTCGTCTGTAAAGCAAAACGGCGGACCAAAGGTCCGCCGCAACTTTCTGCTAAGACGAATTACCCGATCTCTTCCGACCAGTCCTCCAGGTACTTCTTCACTTCCGCCATGAACTTGCCGGCGTCGGCGCCATCAATGATCCGATGATCGAAGCCCAGTGTTAGCCGGATAACGCTGCGAATCGCAATCGAGTCGTTGCCGTCCTTGTCGGTCAGTACAGTCGGCTCCTTGAACAGGCCGCCGACCCCAAGAATCGCTGATTCCGGCTGGTTGATGATCGGCGTGCCAAACTGCTCGCCGAAGATGCCTGGATTGGTAATCGTGATGGTGCCAGATCCCACCTCGTCAGGCTTCAGCTTCTTCCCGCGCGCACGTTCCGCCAAATCGGCGATGGAGCGTGCGATGCCGAGGAAACTCTTCTCCTCCGCCTGCTTGATGACGGGAACAATCAGGCCCCAGTCGAGCGCCACAGCAATGCCGACGTTCACATTTTGGTGGTAGCGGATCGCGTCCCCTTCCATCGATGCGTTCACGATCGGCATCTTGCGCAGCGTGGCCACCACCGCGCGCGTGATGAACGGCATGTAGGTGAGCTTCACGCCGTTGCGCTGCTCGTACTTCGCCTTCTCCTTCTCGCGGATCTTTACGATGCGCGTCAGGTCCACCTTGAAGACGGTGTGCACATGCGCGCTGGTGCGCTTGGAATCGATCATGCGCTGCGCAATGATCGACCGCATGCGTGTGAGCGCCACGAGTTCGCCCGGTTGCGGACCGGCTGCGGCTGGTACGGGTGCCGCGGCGAGCTTCGGTGCCGCGGGGCCTTGTCCTGTAGGTGCCGCTGCCGCAGCTGGTGTTGCGGCTGCCGGAGCCTTCGGCGCGCCACCCTTCTCTATGTACTGCAGCACATCGTCCTTGGTGATGCGGCCGCTCGAACCGGTGCCCGGTACCTGCCGCAGATCGAGCTGATGCTCCTTCGCAATCTTGCGCACCAGCGGCGACGAGCGCAGCCGCTCGCCATGCGCTGCCGCAGCGGGAGCCTCGTCCGCGGGAGCAGCAGGAGCCGACTGGGTTCCCGAAGCCGCCGCAGCGTTCGAGGTTGCTGCCGGTGCAGCCGCGGGAGCGCTCGTCTTTGCAGCGCCGCCGCCGATAACCGCAACCACGGTGTTGATCTGGACTGTGTTCCCGGCCTCCACCTTGATTTCGGAAAGCGTTCCGCTCGCCGGCGATGGAATCTCTGCGTCCACCTTGTCGGTCGAAATCTCAAACAGCGGCTCGTCCCGCTGCACGCTGTCACCGACCTTCTTCAGCCACTTGGTGATTGTCCCCTCGAAGATCGATTCCCCCATCTGCGGCATGACAACATCCGTACCGCCGCCACTGGAAACCACGGCCGGAGCGGGAGCTGTTTGCGGCGCTTCCGGCTTCTTCTCTGCCTTCGCGGGCTCCTGCTTTGGCGGCGCTGGCGAAGCCGCGGCCGGCTTGCTGGCAACCGCGCCATCGCCTTCGCCGATTACCGCAACCACGGTGTTGATCTGCACCGTATTGCCTGCATCGACTTTGATCTCGGAAAGCGTCCCGCTCGCCGGCGATGGAATCTCTGCGTCCACCTTGTCGGTCGAAATCTCAAACAGCGGTTCATCGCGCTGTACGCTGTCGCCGGGCTTCTTCAGCCACTTGGTGATCGTCCCTTCGAAGATCGATTCGCCCATCTGCGGCATGACGACGTCTGTTGGCATCTCTTCGTTCCGCCTTCCCATTCATGCGGCGCTTGCCGCTAAGCACTCCATCTCGATCATAAGGCTCGCGAACCTGCTTCGCGTGGTACCTCATTTACTTCACTTCAATACGCAACCAGCCGGCGTGCCTCGCGCACCACGTCTTCCACCTTGGGCAGAAACGCCTTCTCCAGCGGCGGCGAGAACGGCACCGGCGCATCGAGCGACGCGATACGTGCAATCGGGGCATCCAGCGCGTCGAACGCCTCCTCGTTGATGATGGCGGCGATCTCGCCTGCAATGCCTCCGGTCTTGGTGTCCTCGTGCAGGATGATCACGCGGTTCGTCTTCTCCACCGTCGCTGCAATCGCCTCGTTGTCCAGCGGCAGCAGCGTCCGCAGATCCAGGATCTCCAGCTCGATGCCTTCCTTTTCCAAAATGTGCGCAGCCTCTTCGGCCACATACACCATCGCCGCATAGGTGATCACGGAAAGATGCTTGCCTTCGCGATGAATGCGCGCCTTGCCGATCTCAACCGTGTAATCCTCAGCCGGAAGTTCTTCTTTCACGCGCCGGTACAGATACTTGTGCTCGAAGAACAACACCGGATTGTTGTCCCGAATCGCCGACTTGATCAACCCCTTTGCATCGCGCGCGGTCGCCGGGCAGATCACCTTCAGTCCCGGCGTGTGCACATAAAACATCTCGGGGTTCTGTGAGTGATATGGGCCTCCGCTCACGCCTCCGCCTGACGGGCCACGCAGCACCAGCGGTGCCGGGGCGCCCCAGCGGTAGTTGCTCTTGGCCAGAATCTGCACAATCTGCGAGTGCGCCGAGCTGATGAAGTCCATGAACTGAAACTCGCCCACCGGCCGCAGCCCAGTCAGCGATGCCCCATAAGCCGCGCTCGCAATCGCCATCTCGGAGATCGGCGTGTCCACGACGCGCTCTGTCCCGAAGCGCTGCAGAAATCCCTCTGTCACCTTGAATGCGCCGCCATAGACACCCACATCTTCGCCGATCACGAAGACCCGTGGGTCACGCTCCATCTCTTCCCACAAACCCTGGCGGATCGCTTCTAAATACGTAACTGCTGCCATTGCTCGATCAGTCCTCGCGTTCTTTCTCGGGCGTTCTTCGCGCTCTTATTTGTAGTGCGTGGTCGCGCTGGATTCGGCCAGCTTCGCGCTCGCATTCGCGTTCTGCACCCGCACGTCGCCGTACTTCAACGGAATATCGGTCGCGTTGTCGAAGTACACATCCGTTCCCGCCTCCGCCGGATCCGGCATCGGCGACGCCTCGGCAAACGCGCGCTCTTCTTCCATAAACGCGTCTACATCGGCCTGGATCTTCTTCGCCTCTTCCACTGTCAACCATCCGCGCCCGATCAGGTACTGCTCCATCCGCAGGATCGGGTCGCGCCGCTTCCAATACTCCTTCACCTCTGGCGGCACATAGGTCGCCGCATCGTGCATGGCGTGGCCCTTCATGCGCATCAGCTTCGCCTCAATGAAGGAAGCGCCCTCGCCGCGATAGGCACGCTGGACGGCCTCATGCGTCGCGTCATACACCTGATTTGCGTCCGTGCCATCCACGATCACTCCCGGCACGCCGTAACCCAGCGAGCGATCCGCCAGGTCCTTGCAGGCAAACTGCAGCTCCACCGGCGTCGAGTAGGCCCACAGATTGTGCTCCACCACCAGCACGACGCCCAGCCGCTGTACCGCCGCGAAGTTGAAGCCCTCGTAGGTTGGGCCGGTCGACTGTCCGCCGTCACCGATATATGCGAGGCATGCAATGTTCTTGCCCTGGATGCGCGCGCCCAGCGCCACTCCGGCGCATACGCTGATCGAATCGCCCAGGTGCGAGATCGGCGCAATCACGTTCAACTTCTTCGCATCGCCGTAGTGTGACCCGCTCTCGCGTCCGCGCGTCGGCGAGCCGCCCTTGGCCATGTACTGCATCATGGTGTCGCGCGGCTTGTACCCCTTCACAATCATTGAGCCCTGGTTGCGGATCATCGGCCCCAGCCAGTCGTCCTTGCCCAGCGCATACGCCGACGCCACCGACGTGGCCTCCTGCCCCAGACTGAGGTACAGTCCGCCGATCACCTTGCTCTGCTTGTACATCCGCTCCAGCGCATCTTCCATGCGCCGGTTGGTGATCATCAGCCGGTAGATATCGATCGATTGCTCGCGCGTCAGGTACTTCGACGGCCGCAGCGGAGGCGGCGGGGCGGTCGTGTCACCCACCACAATGTAGTGATAGTGGCCATCCTTCCACTCGCCCTCAGTGTGGAACGGCAGCTGCTCCAGCCGGTAATCGGGTATGCCGTTGGGATTCTTGGTGGGGGGTTGCTGCGGGGGAACCTTGCTACCGTTTGATTCCTTGGAGTTTGTTTCCTTGGACTCTTTCGGTTTCCCATTCACAGAGGCAGACGCTGCCCCTGCGTTCTTCACTTCTGTTTTTCTACTCGCCATCGACAGCGATCCTGGTCGGTCAGTACCGAACTGGTCATTTTATGCCAAAAGCGCACTTCCAGCACTCGCGCACGGCGGATCGCTATCTACAACTCTTGTTCGCAGCGCAGTTTACGCCTTCACCTGCGGTTCGGTATCAACCGGCGCCAGCTCGTCCAGCGACTCCACCCACAGCACCTGTGCATGAAACACGCGACCGAACTGCCGTGCCACCCGCTCCGCCGCCGTCAGGAGCGCCCGATCGGTACCCAGATCGGCGCTCTGGCTCTCCATCTCGAGGCTCGTCACCGCGCGATCATCAATCCCGCACGGAACAATCCACTCGAAATCCTTGAGGTCGGTTGTCACATTCAGCGCAAATCCATGAGAGGTAATTCCCGCTGACACATGAATTCCAATGGCCGCAACCTTCTTCTCCTGAACAGCGCCATTCGGCTGCGTCCACACGCCGGTGCGCCCCGGCACACGCATCGCTGCCACCCCGTAGTCGGCCATGGTCCGGATCAGCGCCTCTTCCATCTGCCGCACAAAATCAACCGGTCCCAGCCGCTTGCCCTCCGCCCGCAGCGGCCCTCTTAGATCAAAGATCGGGTACCCCACCAGTTGCCCGGGCCCGTGGTAGGTGACGTCGCCGCCGCGATTGGTCTCGACCACCTCGACACCGCACTCCCGCAGCGCTTCATCGCTCAGGAGCACATGTTCCCGCCCGCCGTCCTTTCGCCCCATGGCCCGGCCCAGCGTCAGAACGGGCGGATGCTCCAGCATTACCAGCACATCGCCGATGGTTCCCGCCTTTCGCAGCCCTACCAGCCGTGCCTGAAGTTCCAGGCCCGCATGATATCCGACCCGCCCCAGATACGCCACAGAAAGAACCATGTCCGCCCCGACGTTTGACCGCTTTCCACAAGTTCATGAAAAACGGAACTAACCGAAGTACCCATCCAATACATCCATTCTGTCACCGGTTTGCGCTAACCTAATCGCCGGCAAGACAGCAGTCGAGTACGCACATCCTTTTTTTTTGAAGAGGCTCTTATGTCTACTTCCTTCAGGTATCTGCGCACGAAATCTCTTTTGCTCTTCGGCATCGTCGCCATCACAATTGCTGCCCCGGCGCAGACCGGCCTCTATGCCGAGTTCGGCGCCTCCAAGGTGGATGCTCCCAGCAACAACTGGATTTACGGCCCCACCTTCGGGCTTTACCACGACTTTTACTCAGTGCCCCTGGTTCATCTCGGCGCGGACCTCCGCGGTTCCCTCCTCGGTATCTCCGAGACCACCAGCCTGTACAGCGGCACCATCGGCCCGCGTGTCTCCCTTCACCCTCACTTCCTGATCATGCCGTACGCCGAGGCGCTCTTCGGGGTCGGCCACTATGACTTCGGCCCCGGGGAGGGCAGCAACACGGAGTTTGAGTACCAGTTGCTCGGCGGCGCAGACGTCACCATCCTTCCCCGTGTCGACTGGCGACTTATCGAGTTCTCCTACGGCGGCCTCAGCGTCTTCACCGGAGACCTTCATCCCAAGACATTCAGCACCGGCCTTGTGCTCCGCCTGCCCTGACTCCTCTGCTCGCCTCCGAGCCTGACCGCATCCCCAGAGAGCAGGTACAGTAACGGAACGTACAATTGGGACTGACCATCACTGCCAGCAAGCGGTCATGCCGACCCTGGTCGCGCTATCACCAGGGCACGCTACCCTTTTGTGTAGAGGCTTTCTTCTGAATGAATAGTTTTGTGATCCGTCGTCCCCGCCTTCACTTCGCTCTTTTCGCCCTGTTCCTCTTGGCACTCTTCCTCCCGGCAGCCCAGGCACAAACCGGCTTCTACGGTCAGTTCAGCGGCACCCACTTCAATCTCCCCACCACGAATGAGTGGGGCGCCGGCGGCGGCTTCGGCCTCTACTCCGATTTCATCAAGGTTCCCTTCGGCAAAGTCGGGGGTGACATCCGCCTTCAGTACACCCGCCCCGCCAGCGAGACCAACCTTTTCAGCACCATCCTGGGGCCCCGGGTCGCATTCCATACGCATGGCGATCTCACCCCCTACGCCGAATTTCTTTTCGGCGCCGGCCATTTCACCTACGGGAACAACTCCCCGAGCACCACCCAGTTCGACTTTCGTGGCGTCGGCGGCGTCGACAAGAAGCTTCTCCCCCGCCTCGACTGGCGCATCATCGAAGTGTCCTACGGCGATCTCAACACCTACTCCGGCGACCTGCGCCCCCTCACCTTGAGCACTGGTATCGTCCTTCGTCTCCACTGAGGACTTCGCGGTATGTTCATCGGCCACTTCGCGGTCGGCTTTGCCAGCAAGAAGTTCGCGCCGCGCGCGAATCTGGCAGTCCTCATTGCGGCGCCGCTCGTCTCAGACATACTCTGGCCATTCTTTCTTCTCTTCGGCTGGGAGAAGGTCCGCATCGATCCCGCCAACACGCGCTTCACGCCGCTCGACCTGGTCTGGTTTCCCTGGTCGCATAGCCTGCTGATGACCGCCATCTGGGCGACCGTGTTCGCCGCGCTCTACTACGCCATCACGCGCTATCGCGCTGGCGCCTGGGCCATTTGGATCGGCGTCGTCAGCCACTGGATCTTGGACTGGATCACCCACCGTCCCGATATGCCGCTTTCCCGGAAGCGCGCGCTATGGCCTAAGTCTCTGGAACTCCATACCCGGCACCATGATCGTCGAGCTATCGATGTTCGCGGTCGGCCTGTGGGTCTACGCGCGCGCCACTCGCGCCAAAGACCGCATCGGCCGTTACGCCCTCTTCGCGTACGCCGTACTGCTCTTGTTCAGCTACATTGCGGATCGTTTCAGTTCGCCGCCCAGCGGCACCGGCGACATCGTATGGCCCGGCATCATCGCCGAAGCCATCCTACTCCCCTGGGCCTGGTGGTTCGATCGCCACCGTGAGGGGCGGACAGATCAGAGCACGCGGGTTGTCACCCCCACCATTAGCCTTTAGACCGGTCCGTAAACCGGAAAAACAACGACTGCTTTGCCACCGGCGCCGCTGCTTCCATCAGGGTAGCGATCTGTGTCTGCGACAACGCTGAATGCGGCCGATCCGCATATTCGCAGCAGCAGCCCGGCAGCAACTGCACCGCCTGTCTTCAAAGAAAAGGTACAGCGATCAGCAAGGGACCCGCGGCGCCTTCATGACAAATACCTCTGATTGACACTCGAGTGCGTTACGGCGCTCATTGTATTCCCGACACTCCTCGTCGATTTCAACTGCAACGCACCGGGCTTCTCCACTAACCTGCCTTTCATGGGTGGAGATCGTATTCGTTTCTCGCACATCCTGCCCGTCGTCGACCTCGCCCTGCTGGTCCTGCTGGTCTTCGTCCCCATCACAATGACTACGCTGCATCTCTACCAGGCATCCAACGGCTCCGATCAGGTTCACCTTCACAACGGCCAATTCGACATCACGATCCCGCGCGATCAAATCGTGCTCTGGGCGATCCGCGTAGTGACCGTATCGAAAGCGCGCACCATAATGGTTATCAATCTTCCCGGAGCGCTTTTCCAGTGGCTTATTTCGCTACCATCCAGTTCAGGGTCGCGCTTCGGGTGGCATCCGCAAGCTTTGGCCCTCGATACATGGCGGGCCCTGGTCTTTCCCTTCTTCGCACTGCCTTTCTGGTGGCTCGTCGGCTGCGGCCTCGACACGCTTCTTGGCAGGCTACGTCTCCACTGGTCGCTACTGCTGACGGGCACCGTGCTCTTCGGCATTTATCTCACGCTCGCTCTCGGCCTTCGCATTGGCATCTCCGCCGTTGAGCGGACGGATACGGGTTGGACAATTCATGGACTCATCGGCTGGACCATCACCTTCGCCATCCTGCCCATCGCATGGATCGCTCAATCGATCCGCCTCCACCGCAATCCTCCGGAATCAACTGACGTTCCTGTTTAGCCGACGCGCTTCGCCCTGACGCATCTTTGTTCGCGTCATGCATACTTGGGGCTCCCATTCCTGCACAGCGAACATCCAGCGCACGGTCTACGCGATACGTCCAAAAATAAGCCCTGCTAACATCCCTCCGATGACTCCAGAACGCTGGATCGCAAATCTCCTGGAAGCTGCTTCGATGATCGCCGATAAAGAAACCCAGGAGCGGCGCTGGCTGGCACCCGATGCCTACGCATGGGAACGTCCGGAAGAGCTGATCAATGTGCTTTGGGATGAGTGCAATCTCGTGCTCTTCATCGATGAATTCAACAATGAATTCACGGACGTTCAACGAGACGAAATCCTTCAATTGAAATGCCTAGTCGACCAGTACTGCGACGCAACTCCTGATCGCCTCGACCCCGCGCGAGTTCTGGCTGACCCACGATGGGAGGCTGTTCGCGAAAGCGCCCGAGCTTTCCTAACAGCGTTTCAAGGTAAGTGGCCACGCCAGCAAATCTGATCCTGATCCCGATCTCTGTTCCACCATTGGACATTCCTCCGACAAGGTGCAATAAAGGACGAACCTCATCGGAGAACGCCAATGCGCCGACGCGACTTCCTCTCCTCCGCCGCAGCCGCCGCTGCGCTGCTTCCCACCGCCGCGCTGGCCGAAACCTTCGCGCCCGCCGCTGAAGAAAACACCGCAGGCGGCTCCCACGACATGCCTCTCGGTCTGCTCATCACTCCCGCGGATGGCCCCGAAGAAACCATAAAGCGAGTCCACGATCTCGGCTTTCCCACCTGCTTCTTCTCGCTTGACGCGTACATCGGCAAATTCACGCCGCAACTCGCCACCCAGTTCAAAGGGCTGCTCGCGAAATACAACGTCACCTGCACCACGGTGGAAGTCGTCGGCCCGCAGCCGCTGGTCTGGGACTTCATGCAGGGGCCAACCACCATCGGCCTTGTCCCTCGCGCTACCCGCGCCGCGCGTATCGACGCGCTCAAGCAGGCCTCCGACTTCGCCAAACGCCTCGGCGTCCACCAGGTCCAGACGCACTGCGGCTTCATCCCGGAGAACCCAACCGACCCTCTTTATAAAGAAACCGTCGCCGCCATTAAGGAAGTCGCGCAGCACTGTGCCGCGAACAGCCAGCGCTTCCTCATGGAGACCGGCCAGGAGACCCCCACGACGATGTCGCGCGCCCTCCGTGACGTCAACATGCCCAACCTCGGCGTCGGCCTCGACACCGCCAACGTCATCCTCTACGGCAAAGCCAATCCCGTCGACGCTGTCGCCATCCTCGGGCCGCACGTCCACGCTATGCATGCGAAGGACGGCCGCTGGCCTACCAACCCCGACAAGCTTGGTGAAGAAGTTCTCATCGGCAACGGTCTGGTCGACTTCAAAAAAGTCTTCTCCGGACTGCGCAAGGCCGGATACAAGGGCGCCATCACCATCGAGCGCGAAACCCACGGCCCGCAGCAGGTCGAAGACGTCCGCAAAGAGAAGCAGTACCTCGAAAAGGTGCTCGCGCAGATTACATAACCACTGCACTCGTCATCCCCGACCGAGCGGCGCAGCCGCGTATTGGAGGGATCTACGGTTAGCGAAAGCCGGTAAAGGATAAGAACCATGGACAGACGCGACTTCATCAAGACCACCGCCGCAGCTTCCGGACTCCTCTTCGTCAAGCCTTCAACCGCCTTCGGCTATCAGGCCAACTCCGCCGTCCGACTCGGCCTGCTCGGCTGCGGCAACCGCGGCACCGCCGTCGCCACCTCCTTCGCCAAGAACACTACCGCCCGCCTCGTCGCACTCGCGGACATCTTCCCCGACAAGCTCGCTGCCGGCAAACAACACTTCGACGAGCTGAACGCTTCGCTCAACAAACCGGTCATCGACCCGCGCCTCACCTTCCACGGCTACCGCGCCCTCGAAGAGCTCGCCGCGTCAAAAGACATCGACGCCATCCAGATATCCACCCCGCCCTTCTTCCACGTCCAGCATCTTGAAGCCGCGGTCGCTGGCGGCAAGCACGCCTATTGCGAGAAGCCTGTCGGCGTCGATATCCCGCAGACACGCAAAGCTCTCGATATCGCACAACGCGCGCAGGGCAAGGTCAGCGTGGATGTCGGCTTCCAGATCCGGAGCGCGCCTCCCTTCGTCGAGATCGTCCGCCGCATCCACTCCGGGGAACTCGGCAAGCTCGCCAGCATCACCGCCTACTACAACGCGCCCGCCTCTGTGGATCATGCAAAACCGGGCATGTCCCCGGATGAAACCCGCCTGCGCAACTGGCTCTGGGACCGCACCCTCTCCGGCGACATCCTGCTCGAACAGAACATCCACGTCATCGATATCTGCAACTGGGTCCTGGGCACGCATCCGGTCAAGGCCTTCGCCACCGGCGGCCGCAACGTGCTCACCCATGCCGGAAACATATGGGACAACTATCAGGTCGACTTCACCTATCCCGACAACGTGCACGTCAGCTTCTCGTCCACTCAGTTCGGCGATTTTGGCTTCGACGTTTCCGAGCGTGTCTACGGCGCAGACGGACTCGCCGAGATGCCCTACTCCGGCCCGCTCCGAATCCTCGGCAAGAACGCGTGGACGTGGGTCGATCCCGAAGGCACCCAGCAGCAATCGGCTGAGCCCGCGCGCTTCGCCGCCAACGGCGCCTTCACCGACAACCTCATCTACGCCGATCGAGACAAGGACCGCGGCTTCATCGAAAGCATCACCAGCGGCCAGTTCCATAACCAGATCGCGGCTGGCGTCGAAAGCGCCCGCGCCTGCATGCTCGGCCGCAAGGCCGGATACACCGGCCGCGAAACCACTTGGGACGAGCTCGAGAAGGACCAGGAAGCCTGGGATTTGGGCATGGACCTGAAACAGTTCAGTTAGCGCATGCGACCGCAGTATCACTTCCGCAGATCGCCTCAGGGGCTCTGTGCGTGGAACGTTCGCCGTCTCGTCGAGCTGTCGCGCGATCTTCCCCGGGAGCACGTCCCACTCTCCGCGATTCACGAGCTCGATGAGCCCTATTGGTCCAACGAAGGCACCGAGCCCGTCACCTGCCGCGACATCGTCGATCATGCACGCCTGATGCTCGACTGCGATCTCAGTTTCCCCATCATCCTTTCGAGTGACGGCAGGATCATGGATGGCATGCATCGCGTCTGTAAGGCTCTCTTGGAGAATCACGCAGACATCGAGGCTGTGCGTTTCCTCAAAGATCCCGAACCGGACCACATCGGAGTCCATCCGGACGACCTGCCGTACGATGAATAGACGGGCAGTTTGCGGAGCCTCTAAAAAGATGGTCCACCCGTGTGCTTCCCCGTCGCCAGGTCCACCACGAACTCCATCTCCGTATCCGTTCGCATCTCCCATCCCCAGCCGCGCAGATCCTTTGCCGAAGCCTCGCCCAGCCGCACCCCCTCCCACGAAAGCCGCGCCGTTCGCCACAGCCGTCCCGCCGGGCCCCATGCCTCCACCGAGTGAAAGCTCGCAAAAACCAGCAGTCCTGCTTCTGAAATCGGACGCACCTCCGTTACGGGCCGATAACCAATCTGCTGCCAGCGTTCGGGCGCGCCGCTGTCGATCATGTATCCGTATCCCCCCGCCACCGCACACACCAGCGCCGGGTCCGGGCAGTTCCACACACCGGTCGGCACCGCCGGACTGGCAAAGCCAAGCGCGCAAGTGGCCAGAAAGGCCTCACCCACCGCCGGCCGCACCATCAGTTCCAGCGCACCGCGCTCCACCTCTTCCACCTCCGCCGGATAGACGAAGTGCCGCCGCGGCAAAATAGGTGGCCGCGCAGCCAGCACCTCCGCCGTCCAGGTCGCTGGAAAGCTCCGGTCGATCATCAAGGGCATTCCCGCCTCACCGCCATTCCCCGTCATCCTCTTGCCGCTTATGCGAATCTAAACACGTCGCACGATCCCAGGAGGCCCCAGACCCGATGCTCGCCCTCATCCAGACGCTCTACATCGCGGAAGTGACCGCAAAGAACGGTCGCAACGGCCACGTCCGCAGCTCCGACGGCAGCGTTGACCTCAACCTATCTGCCCCGCCCGCGCTCGGCGGCAGCGGCAAACCCGGCGCCAATCCTGAACAGCTCTTCGCTGCTGGTTATTCCGCCTGCTTCATCGGCGCGATGCAGTATCAGGCCATGCAGCAGAAGCTCAAGCCCGGCGACATCACCATCGACGCCAAAGTCTCCATCGGCCCTGCCGAAGGCGACAATGGCTTCACCCTCGCCGTCGCCCTTGATGTCAACGTCGCCGGCCTCGATCAGGCCGCTGCCGAAAAACTCGTAGCCGATGCCCACCGCACCTGCCCCTACTCCAACGCCACACGGGGCAACATCTTGGTCAGACTCACGGCGCATGGTGGCTCGTAAGGCGCGCGAACAGAAGTAATTACCAGCGAACGTTCTCTCGCGGAACCGGCCCGCACGGACGCGCGTACCACCCTCTATGCCCGCCATTCTGATTAATCTGTCGGGCTATGATGAAGACGCTTCGGATCCCCATGCGCCGCCCCCGGCTCAGCAGATGACCAGCAAGACCGCAACTCGGCTCCTTTATCTCGCCTTCGGCCTCTTCATCGTCGCGAGCATGACCTTTTACGTCATGCAAACAACAGCTGCGTTCCAGGAGCTGACGCACCGCGGCGAACACGCCCGCTTGCCCTTCCAGGTGGACGACGACCTGTTCACCATTAGCAATTTGGAGCATGAGGCCCTCGCGGCCGGTTTCAAGCAAGGCGATCGGTTGCTTGAAATCCGTGGTGAGCCCTATCGCAGCCGACGTCAGATTGTTTCGATCACCGGCGGTGGCAAGGACTTCGTTCATGCCGGCAGTCCACTTTCGGTGAAGGTCCGGCGCGTGGATGGCACTGAATATCAAGCCCAAGTCCACACCACGGCCCGCCAGGCTTCGCAGAAGACCTTCAATTTCGAATGGGCCCTCAATCTTTTGCAACTCCTGCCGCCGGTCATCTGTCTGCTGATTGGCTACTGGGTAGTCGCGGCACGCATCCGCGACCCCAACGCATGGTTGCTGCTGGTGCTCTTTGCATTTCCCTCAGTGCTTTTCTCTCCACCGCATTGGTGGCCAGACCCCTGGGCGTTCCCGCTGCGCACCTGGTTTGACGCGCTGCAGGTGCTGGGCACTCCAGCCTTGTTTCTTTTCGGGATCTACTTTCCCGAGCGCTGGCGCGTCGATCGCCGCTTCCCATGGGCGAAGTGGCTCGTTCTCGCGCCGCTTTTGGTCGGCCTCGCCCTCTACGCGACGGTGCTGTATATCGAAAATTTCGCTGCGGTCCAGTTTGGGGGCCTCAGCGCGCGCCTGTCTCCCTGGATCGATCGCATTATCAATCCGCTCAACCTGATATGCGTCCTCATCTACGTTGCTGCGCTGGTGGATAAGCTGCGCTCCGCCACTACCGCGGACGCCCGCCGTCGCATGCAGGTACTCACCTTTGGGTCAGTTATTGGGATTGGATCGCTGTTGCTCGTCTTTGTTCTACTCCCGCACTTCGGCGTCGTGCCCGAGAAAAATCCATGGCTGGGTTTGCCGGCCTTCCTGCTCTTTTTTGCGGCGCCCTTTTCCTTCGCCTACGTCGTCGTAGTGCAACGCGCGCTGGACGTCCGCCTGCTCCTCCGCATGGGCACCAAGTACGCCCTCGCCCGCGCCACCTTGCTCGTCGCCGAATTCGCCGTCGTCGCATTCATCATCGTTCGCTTCATCTTTCCTCTGGTGCGGCACAAGGAAAACCTGCCCGTCGCCATCCCGGTCCTCATTGTCATCGCCGCTGGCCTCATCAAGCTCTTCGCCGCCCACGACTCCCTCAGCCATCGTCTGCAGCGCTGGCTGGACCGCAAATTCTTCCGCGAAGCCTACGACGCCGAGCTTGTTCTCAGCGAACTCTCCGATCAGGCACGTCGCTTCACCGAAGCGGGCCCTCTGGTCGATACCGTGACTCGCCGCATCTCCGAGGTCCTCCACGTCTCCTCCATCGCCGTCTATCTGCGCCACGGCCGCAGCTTCGGCGTCGAGCACTGCATCGGCGTCAGCGACGACCTGCCCAAGCGCTTCGAGGAGAGTTCCTCTACTGTCCGCAACCTCGCGCGCTCTAACCAGCCCGCAACCCTCTACCGCGAGAATCCCGACGGCTGGTTCCTTCTCGCCGACGATCGCGAGCGCCAGGCGCTCGACACTCTCGGCGCCGAACTTCTGCTCCCCCTCGCCGGACGCGATAAACTGCTGGGCTTCATCAGCCTCGGCCCCAAGCGTTCCGAGGAGCCCTACACGCCCTCCGACCTGCGCCTGCTTCAGTCGGTTAGCACCCAGGCCGGGCTCGCGCTCGAGATCAGCGCGCTCGTCCACTCACTCGCCAGCGAAGCCGCGCGCCGCGAACGCATCGATCGCGAAATCGAGATCGCCCGCGAGGTGCAGGAGCGCCTCTTCCCGCAGCAGCTTCCCACCTTGCCCGGCCACACCATTCATGGCGCCTGCCGGCCCGCGCAGGGCGTCGGTGGTGACTATTACGACGTGCTCATGCTCGAAGACGGAACGCTCGGCCTTGCCATCGGCGACGTCTCCGGCAAAGGCATCTCTGCCGCGCTGCTCATGGCCAGCCTGCGCGCTTCACTCCGCGGTATGACCATGGATGGTCCCGCCGACCTCGCACTCCTCATGACCCGGGTCAACCGCCTGGTCTACGAGTCCTCCGCCACCAACCGCTACGCCACATTCTTCTTCGCCATCTACTCGCCGCCCACGCGTCTGCTGCGTTACGTCAACGCCGGCCACAATCCTCCCTACGTCCTCCGTGGCAGTGAAATCCATTCCCTCGATGGCGGCGGTCCTGTTATCGGGCTGCTTCCTGACGCCATCTACGAGGAATGCCACCTCCTCCTCAAGCCCGGCGATCTGATGCTTGCCTATACCGACGGCATTAGCGAAGCGCTCAACCTGCAGGAGCAGGAATGGGGCGAGGAGCGCATGCTCGCCGCCGCGCGCGCCCACCTGCCGGAAAACGCCAGCACCATCCTCCGCCACATCGTCACCGAAGCTGACCGCTTCGCCGCCACAGCTCCCCAGCACGACGACATGACCCTGCTCCTCATGAAGCTCGACGGCGTCGCCGCCTACGCATAGCGGATCGGGGCACACCACTTTCCGTGGTTGTCATCCTGGGCGAAGCGAAGGGACCTGCAGTACGCTCGCACTACCAAACTGGGGGCGCCCAGCATTTCGAATAGATGTGGGAATATCTCTACCCCGCCGCCGCCTCAACCACCGATCCCATCTCCCGCGCCCCGTCATGCCACCGCGCACGCAACCGGCGATTCGTCGGCTCGGAGTAAAACCGCCCCACCAGCTCGCCGAGCAAACCCGAAATCACAATCGCCGCGATGAAGAACACAGGCACCGCCCACATTGCATGGCCGGTCGCAGCAAAAGCCGCAGCCATTGCCACCACGACGAACATATGCGTCAGATAGATCTCATAGCTCCGCTGTCCCGCAAGCAGCAGCGGCGTAAGAACCCGCGGACTGCGCCATCCTGTCTGTGCGGCCACTGCGATCAGCATCGAGGCGCTCGCGCCGATGGCACTCATATACAGTCCCGTGCGTTCCGGCAGCCAGGCCTCCGCTGTGCGCGAGAGCAACAGGCAAAACAGCAGCAGCGCCCCACCCGCACCGCCCAGCCACCATAGCCACGCGCGCGAAAGCTTCCGCCCGTTGAGCGTGATCGCCGCGAGGCATCCCATCGCAATCGCGTCCATGCCGCCGAGATACGAATACTCTCGCCATACCGGATTGCCATGCGTCAGCACCGAGCGCCCGAACGGCCCCAGCACCACGAACACCAGCAGCAGTGCGATCATCAGCCTGCCTCGCCCCAGCCACCGGCAAACCCACGGAAAGGCAAAGTAGAACGTCTCCTCCACCGACAGCGACCACAGGATGTCCCAGCTACCCGGCAGATATCCGCGTCGCGCCTCGAGCAGATTCACATGAAACGTCAGTGCCGCCACCAGCGCGCGTCCGAGCCCGCCGGTCTCCGGCTTCACTACGAAATGCTGCACATGCGCCAGGTGCAGTACGCTCAATACCACCAGCAACCCTATGAGCAGCGGAGCAATGCGCGCAAAGCGCAAGCGGTAAAAATCAGCAACGGACACCTGCACCAGACTCTTCCATCGCCGCAGGCTGGTCGTCGTAATCAGAAATCCCGAGACCGCAAAGAAGATCTGCACACCCTGCTGCCCGTTCCACACCAGAGAAGACACGACTTGCTTCGGCAGCCCACGCGTGTACGGAACATGCGCGAACAGCAGTTGCATGTTGACGTGGTTCATTAACACGAAGAAGATCGCCAGCCCGCGCAATAGATCGATCCCATCGACCCGCGACCAGCTACGCGCCGGCGCTTCATGCCTCACTTCGGCCATGCCGCATTATGCAGTACCGCACGGCTCCCAACCCGCTATCGCCAACGGTGTCGCCGCCTCATACGGCCCGTCCGCTAGAAAAACGCCGCCGCACGCTCCGCCACGCTCTTTACACCCAGCCTCAGCGCCGAGCCGTCTTCAAACAGCGGAATGATCTTGTCGAACTCCGGGCCCGAGTGCGCGCCCGTCAGCACGATCCGCACTGGATGAAACAGCTCCTTGCCCTTCGCGCCGGTCTCCGCCTTCACCTCATTCATCAGCGCCTTGAAGCGCTCCGCCGTGATCGGCCCCGGCTCTGCGATCGCGCGCGCCGTAAAGGCGCCGATCACCCGCTGGCCCATATCGCTCGCCAGAATCGCCGCGTTCTCCGCATCCGCCCTGCTCTTCGCCGAATCCAGCGCGAAGACAAACGCGGCCTTCTCCGGCAACTGGTCCAGGTGGTCCACCCCCGGCAGAAACACCGCGACCAGCCGCTCAAACCACTCTGCGATCTCTGCGGTCACTTTTTCCCGCGACCCCACATATCCCGCCCGCTCGAAGTACGGCCACGCCAGTTGCGCCACTTCCGCAATCGGCCGCAGCTTCAGATAATGCCGGTTCAGCCAGTCCAGCTTGCCGGTATCGAACACCGCCGGCGACGCCGTCACCCGCTCCAGCTTGAACTCGCGAACCAGTTCCTCCGGTGTGAACGTCTCGCGCGTACCCCCCTCGGCGCCCCAACCCAGCAGCGCGAGGTAATTCATCAGCGCTTCCGGCAGATAGCCCATTTCGCGGAAGCTCGCGATCGACGTCGCGCCATGCCGCTTCGACAGCCGCTCGCGATCGCTGCCTAGGATGGTCGAAAGGTGCGCGAACTCCGGCACCTGCCAGCCAAAGGCTTCGTAGATCGCCACCTGCTTCGGCGTATTCGACACATGATCGTCACCGCGGATCACATGCGTGATCTCCATCAGCGCATCGTCCACCGCAACGACGTAGTTGTAGACCGGCATGCCGCTTGACCGCACCAGCACCGGATCGCTCACCGCTTCCGCCGGAAACTCCACCTCACCGCGCACCAGATCCTTGAAACGGATCGGGTGCTCCGGGATACGTAACCGCACCGCATACAGCTCTCCGGCCCCTGCACGCTTCCGCGAATCCTCCATTGACACCGCCCGGCACCGCCCGCTGTAGATCTGCGGCTGGTGCGCCGCCACGGCTGCCGCGCGCTCCCCCTCCAGTTGCTCCGGCGTGCAGAAGCACCGGTACGCCTTGCCTTCGGCCAGCAACCGCTCCGTATGTTCCGCATAGATCGGCAGCCGCTCGCTCTGCCGGTAAGGCCCGTGCGAGCCGCCCATCTGCGGCCCTTCCTCCCAGGTCAGTCCCAGCCAGTGCAGGTCCTCGATCAGCAGACCCTCATAACGCACTTCCGACCGCTCCACATCCGTGTCCTCGATGCGCAGGATCGCCGAGCCGCCGTTGTGCTTTGCAAACAGCCAGTTGTACAAGGCCGTGCGCGCATTGCCCACATGCAACATCCCGGTGGGCGAGGGCGCAAAGCGCACCCGTGGTTTTCGCTCAGTCATTCTCTGTTGATGCTATCGCAGCAGCGAGACATCCCTTTGCTTACAATGAGAAGGACACCGCACGAGGAGAGTTACGCGCATGGCCCACATGGTCCAGGATTCCCGCTACAAGAAAGAGATGGAAGGACTGGATGAGCCGCCCTTCGACTCCGACTTCGGCAACAAGGTCTTCCACAACGTCTCCAAGCAAAGCTGGCAGGAGTGGGTGGAGCGCCAGAAGATGCTCCTGAACGAATACCGCCTCCAGCCCTGGACGCGCGAAGCCCAGGAGTTCCTCGTCGAACAGATGGAGCAGTTCTTCTTCGGCGAAGGCTCCGCCCTCCCCCAGGACTACATCCCACCAGCCGGCTAAGCGCCTCCGATTCCATTTCCAGTTCTTCAACTTTGAGCGGCACCCGGCCGTCTACGTTTGTGGTCCTGGAAAGAAGGAGTGCCATTGCGGCGTCCATGGTCAGGTCTGTGCCCGGCGGCCTTCGTCATCTGCTGCCAGATCTATTTCTGTTTCACTGCTTCCGCAGCCGGGCTGTCCGAAGCGTTCTCCCTTCAGGCTCCAGTCGTTCCCTTTTCGAATTCCAACCAAAGACCAGACGCGCAACCTTCCAAGCCTGTCGTGATCACCCTGGTCACAATTGAGCAGTTGCAGCAATGGCTGGTCGCATCTCGCGGTGCGTCTGACTCCGAACTCGCGGAGCAACTCTCCAGTCTGGAATTGGCCGAACGACTCGGCGGTCAGAAGCTGGCAAAGATGACCGCAGAACTACGTGGCAAAAAAGCGCGTCAGGCATTGAAGGCCATTGCAGATATCTCAGAATTCCTCGATTCGCCCAAAACAGAACCTCCGGAAGATCCGCCGCCGGACAGCGCCACGCAAAGGCAGATGATTTCGCTGGCTCAAAGCTACCTCCACGACACGATTCCTAAATTGCCAGACTTCACTGCGACTCGAACCATCGTGAGCTATGAAGAATCCCCGCAAGATGGCGAAGACGATGTCACTGTCGATTACAAGCCCTTGCATTTTGCGGATCGATATACCGAAAAAGTGCTCTATCGTGACGGCCACGAGGTCACGAATGCAGAATCCGGAAAAAGCAAAACAAAGGGTCCGGAAGACCGATATCTCATCACTCGCGGCAGCTTCGGTCCCTTTCTCGGCTGGATAGCCGATGCCATTGCCGTCCCTGACTCGCTCACCTGGAGCCGCTGGGAGCAAAGCGGAAACGGACTGGTCGCCGTGTTCCGCTACCAGGTCCCGGTCGAGAAGTCCCGATTTCAAATAAAGGGCTGCTGTCTGCCCGACGGCGGCGAAGTGAAGGGGTTTATCAAGACCACGGGATATTCCGGAGAGATCGCCATCGACCCGCAGAGCGGAGCCATCCTTCGTCTCGTATTCCGCGCCGATCTCACAGCAATCCCGCCCCTCGTCCGTTCCGACATCATGGTCGAATACGGCCCGGTTGATATTGGAGGCAAGACCTATATCTGCCCCGTGCGCAGTGTCTCGCTGTGGCGAGGGCGATCCATCATCCCTCTCCAGGGCTCGAATGGAAAACGTGGCACCTTCGGACCCTACGTCACGGCGCTCAACGACATGACCTTCGACAACTACCACATATTCAGGTCGGAATCGCGCATTCTGCCCGGCTTCAAACCAGAACAATAAGAGGTGGGCGCCGGGAGAGCGACTCTTGATACACTTTGAAAGCAGACCCCAGCCTCACCGTCGTCGGGACGTGGCTCAGCCTGGTAGAGCACTCGCTTGGGGTGCGAGGGGTCGGCAGTTCGAATCTGCCCGTCCCGACCATTCTTTCGTTTTGGCCCTTTTGAAGATCAGATCAAATGGGTATCTGTATGAAGGCGTGACGCTTACGCCGTCTACAGAAAAGTTCGAACACATCATTCTCAGCAGTTTCGCCTTTTCGGCAGAATCCTGCGAGACATACAGTGAATAGGCTTTATTCGAGAGTTCGAACACTCTCTGGGCGTCAACCGCTCGGTCGCTCGTTGCGGCGTTCGCAAGACCGTCAATCGCCAGCTTTAGCTGCTGCTCCTCAAGTGTCCACTCATCGGTTTTCCGACGCCAGAACTCCTCGGAAATCTTTCCATCGAGCTTGTCGATGTAAGCTGCATCGATTCGATTACGGATCCCGGTCAGCCGCGACTCCAATCGCGTTCTTTCCGCGCTTAGCCGGTTCTCTGCCTGCTCCTGATCTTTACGCAGAGTGTCAACAATCTGAGTGACCACTTCGGACGGCACCTGAAGGGCCTTGAGTGGCTCGCCAAGACGGTCGGACAGAACCTCCTCGCGAAAGCGTGGGAGCTCGCACTTTCCGCGATGACCCGTGCAGCGGTAATAGATGTACTTCTCCTTTTGGACGTCGCCGGTGAGCATGCAGCCGTCATATGCGCACGTCATCAATCCTCTGAATGCAATATCCCGTTTCGAGTACTTCGGCCTATTATGCCCGGCGAGGACGGCCTGAACTGTTCTGAACGTATTGGGATCGAGGAATAGTGGATGTGTGCCAGGGAAGCTCTGGCCCGCCCATTCGAAAATCCCGATGTAGAACCGGTTCTTGAGAATTTGGTGCACATTCGCACGGCTCATCGTCTTGCCGAACTCGGCTTTGAGCAGCTTGCGGATGGTGGAGAGGGTATGAGCGCCACTCGCGTATGCCTCCATCATGCGGATGACGATCGGCGAATCGATCGGATCGATCTCGATCGTGCGCTCTGCCTTATTGTTGCGGTAGCCGAATGGGGCGTGGCCGGGGTAGATGCCTAGCCGGGCCTTCTCAAGCATCCCCTTCTTCACTTCCTCTTTGAGGTTCTCTGAATAGTTTCGCGCCACCACGAGATTGATGCCGTGGATGAAGCGTGCCTGGGACTTCGCCTCCTTCGAAATGACTTGATTCTCTTTGACCAGGTGGGTCTCTACATCCAGATCCTCGAGCGTTACCGCATCATGGAAGTTCCGGTATAACCGGTCCGTCTTCTCGACCAGCAGAATGCGGCAGGAACGATTTTTCTTTAGCCACTTGACCATTTCGCCGAACTGTTTGCGTCCCGAGGTCTTCGCGGTCTCGACGTCCTCAAAGGCTCGCACGATATCAAGTTCATTACGCGAGGCGTATTCGCGGAGCAACTTGGATTGAGCGCCCAGTGAGAAGCCCTCGGCTTCTTGTTCGCGGCTGGAGACACGTGTGTACAGGGTTGCCGATTTCATAGCGCTACTCGAATTACACGTCCTCTGATACTGGAGTCGACAGGGTATCCCATCTGTGGAGGGTTATGAAGAAGTCCGCCAGCAGCCGCACTGCAGCCTGGTCGAGGGCATCATCAGACTCTCGAGCAGCCGGCGCCGTCGCCTCCTGGGAGATCGCCATGTGGCCTATTTCGCGGTCTGTCGCAGGAACCCTCACATGGGCTAATACCCATGCGGCGAGCAACTCTCAGAGTTACGGATTCAACAATCGCGAAATTCCAGCCCACCTCTCGCCCCTGATGGTCGTTCAACGGCCTTAACGGAGGAGCCCTCGGCGTGCTTCCGAAACAGCCAGCAGTCCTGACCTTGGTACAGACGGTCATTTCTTTCGATCCTGAGTCAACAAATCCTTCTCTGCTCCCTACGTTGGGATTGAAGTCATTACGCTGGCCGTTCAACGGTGCTGGCATGCATAGAGGGCCAACATGAAGAGATTGAGCAAGGATCGTCGAAGGGCGTTGCGCTTCGCACTTTATATAGAGCGCATGGGAGCCGTTCCTACTGCATATAGCGGGCAGCCACTCTCGACATACGCTGTGGAACTGCAGCAGCAGTATCAGGCCCTTCGGCATCAGCTAGGGTCCGTGGCTTCAGTAGCAGCGCGGATCGCGGGCCGGGAATTGATCCGACAAGAAGGATACTTGGCCATCCAAACCAACCTTGAGAGCTCTGGTCACTTGAATCTCGGCAACCGACTGCCGGACAGCCCGGCCAATGAGAGCGTCGCCAAGGTGCATCAAATCGCTCCAAATGTGACCCGATCGGAGTGGTTCCAGAACAAAGCACGATTCAAATGCCAACGAAAGTTGCGACACCTCGATTATTTGAGTGCGTTGCTGCATGCTCGTGGGCTCCCGGATCCGGACCTCCACATCTATCCATGTCCGGTCTGCTTAGGGCTCCACGTAGGACACAGCCAAGCTCCCGAAGCTCGCAGACGAAGGGCAGTCGCTAAGGAACTGAAATCCGTCAACCAGCGTCTCCGAGACCTAGAACGTGAGCACTCCCGGCTATTGGTGAGACGCGAACAGGTCCGTGAAGCACTAGATGCAATGGGAAAAGGAGAAGGTAGGTAACTCGCGAATGCGACTTCTCGACTCACGATTGTAGACGTGTTGCGCATTATCGAGAACCGTTTCTGCTACCAGCCGAACGACCAAGCGCGACCTAGGATGCTTTCGACGGCTTTTTCGATCGATAACGCCGATCCGGCTTTCCACTTTTGCATTAACCACATAGGACGGTCAGCGCCCCAACGCCAGATTCAGAATTGGAGTTCCACCGCTGATCCCTTCCCAGGACAGGATCGTCATATGGCGGTGCTGGACAGTTTTCCACAGACTCGCCGTGTCCCGAATCGCGCCTAACGAGGCCAAGGCTGGTATTAGCCCGTATGAAGTTCAGGACAATCAGACCAATCGTTGCCGCCGCCAGGCCGGCATTTGCTATTTGCAAGCCAGGCACAACCATCACTCTCGCGCAAGAGATCGAACTAATAGCGTCGAATTCTTGCCGCCTGTCCCAGCAACCCATCAACTCTCGCTCGATGAACTTCTCGAGAGCGACGGTCCAGATGGCATCCCAAGCCGGCCTTCCTCATACAGTGCTGAGTGCGTGTATAGCTGGCTTGAAAGATTCTTTGGCTCCCATCAACGGTTGACAGCTTTTTTCAGCGTTGCCTGGGAGATGGAGGTACGAGACTGCTTGACGGTGCTGGGAGCGATATGGATCGGATTGGATTGTATGGGCGAACTACTCTCTGGAACTGCTTTTCGAGAAGGAGGTGGACTACGAGCGCCAATCGTCCAAATGATGACCTCGGAGGAACTGCGTGCCTTCAATGGCCTGCCCGACGTGATCACCATCTATCGCGGCTGTGGACCAAGAAACCAGTGCGGCTATTCATGGACTCTGGACCGGAGTATTGCCGAGTCGTTTCCATTTTAAGGGGTGATACATGACCGAGTATCCGACTCTCATGAGGAGTTTTTCTGTCTCTTTGTCTTCCCTGGTCGGAGTTCTCCGAGTGCGTGCGTCATCGATCTCTAGGCCGAGCCACCCGTCACGTCATGCTGCCCCTGCCCTGGCAAACATGTAGTGGAGAGCCCGTCCGTGACGGATCTCAACCATACCTAACCTCCTAACCAACACATCGGCGCGGTCACGTAAATGGCTACTGACATAGTTGATGCTGACTCGTGAAGACAGGTCAGAGTTGCTGCCGGCAGAGGTGCGGATGAGATGGGTCCATTGTGTCAGCGTTTGAGGGGTATGTAGCAGATCGGGCCTTGGCTGAAGCACTGATGTCAGCGCATCCAACAACGGGTGCTCTTCCGGTCTGCCCTTAACGTAAATGTGAGGCCCGAAAAATCGAAGCAAGTAGTCTGTATATTGCTGGATCGTTGGAATAAAGGAACGATCCAGCAGTATACGTTTTTCGCGATCAGAGGCAGGGACAAAGAGGTCGAGCTCCCCCAAGACTTCATACCCCGGGCCCGTTTCGGTCTCGGTTGGAAATAGTGTCAGGTGTTTAATATGACGCGGCAACATCTGCTTTGCTTTCAAAACATCCTGTTTCAGAACCTCGAGGAGGTCGTTCATGTTATTCCGGACGAGCTTATCGATATTCCCACGGATATCATCGAAACCCTGCGGTGCACCCGCGAGTTGAATTTCCGTTCTGACTTTCTTGAGTTCCGCTTCGTCCGCTACGAGTGCGCGACGTAGTGCATCCGACTCGAGAAGGGCAGGATCTTTGAGGTGGCCAAGAAGGGATTTTATTCCGCGTTCAAGGTCGTCCGCCCTTTTCTTCAAGGCGGTCAAGGGTGACGTTCCGTTCTGCCCGAAGGACTTGAGATAAGCATCAAACTCTTTCGAGACCGCTTCGACGAAGTAATCAATGACTGGGGGCGTGAGCAGGTGTTGAGCCAGCACATCGACGAGTTGTGCTGAAAGTCGATCTTCTCTGATGTAAAGACGATTGGTGCATCCCCTCTTGTATCGCGCCGAGACGCAGAGATACGTGGCACTGCGGTGATCGCTGTGACTTGCCGTTATGTTCATGCTGGATCCGCAAATACCACATTTCAGTAGGCCGCTGAAAAGATAGTCACGCTTCTTCGCCCTATTGAGGCCTCCAATGCGCCGGCGCGTCATCTTCTCATTGACGATCTTCAGTCGTTCCTGAACGCGATTCCATTGTTCATCGGTGACGATGCGGAGGTGGGGTGCGTCAACCCGGACCCATGCGTCAGCCGGATTCTTTCGGGTCTGCGTCTTCCCATTCCGCGGGCTTATCTCCTGGAACGTTTTATTCCAGATGATCTTCCCGATGTATTTCTCATTCTGAAGAATGCCCTTGATGAGATTAGTGTTCCACGCCGTCTCACAGGAACCGATTCGAGGCTTCCTTGACGCGGGTATTTTCTCTTCATTGAACTTGAGGCAAATATGATAAACACTCATCCCGTCGGCATAGAGATCATAGATTTTGCGGATGGTTTCCGCCTCAGATTGGATGAGGTGCCACCTGGTTCCCAGCATATCTGCGCGGTCCTGTGCCCACGGCTTGTTGGGATCGGGCTCGAGAACGCTTCGATACCCAAAGCACCGGCTTCCCGAGGAGTATCCCTTGCGAACGCGCCCTTCTTGCCCACGACGGACGCGATGGCGCAACCTATCGCTGTTCTGCTGATCCATCATGCCGTAGAAAGTCAGCATCGTTTCGAAGCCCGGGTCATCTGACACCAAATTCTGACCTACAAACGCGATCTTGACTCGATCAAATTTCAGCCGATCTGATACGTCTAAGACATCTTTTAGCTTTCGCGCAATACGTGAGCACTCGTCAGTGATAAGGACGTCGAAAGGGCGCGGCTTCATTTGAGACTCTTCGAGCAGAGAAGCAAGTGCCTCGCGCGATGCCAGAGTCCGTCCAGTCTTGGCCGCATCGCCCCGCACGTAGTCGTCTAACACGGTCCAGCCCTTAGACTCCGCAAATGCCCTGCAGGTGCGCTCCTGATCTTCCAGCGAGGCAGGTCTCGACATGTCACACGAATAGCGAAGATAAATTGCCGCTCGCAAAGGCGCAGTGATTTCCTGCTGATTGTTATGAGGCATAGATAAGCTCTTCCTTAAAAGTTGGTATCGGCAGCAGACTCGGCATCAATCGGACGACGACCTATAGAAAGCTGTTTTTGCTGATCGGCGACATGAATGATGACGCCGTTCGCGGACAAGACGCTGTACATAAACAGAACATCCGACAATTTGCGACTCAAGCGAAACGTGTCTGTAATGACGAGACGTTGGAATGGAAGGGGTACTGCTGCCGCGCCAGCGAGAATCCTACTGATGCCTGGACGCTCTGTGAGCGAACCAATACCCGACGCTTCGTCCGCAACTACATGCTCTTCAGAAACAATCCAGTCCAGTTTGCGTGCTGCTTCCCGGCATATGTTGATCTGTGACTGAGCGCTTGATTCCATCCCGGAGGTCGCACTCCTGGCATACAGGGCACACCTTACCGGTTCCTTCAAATCATCATCTGTCGTGTTCATACTTCATCATCCTTTCTGTTTCCGCGAGAGCCATCCTGTGCGCTCAGGCCCTCTGTCGGGTTAATACTCAAATCTGGTCGGCTTGCCGCGAAACCCGCGCCGAATTTTGGCTTTCAGATGTCGAGTCGCGACTCCTCTCCTCTTCAATACCCTTTTGCACGGCGGTTATCGCGATTAGCTTCGCGCTTTTCTAGCAACCGGGGTACTCGGCAAGTGATCCGGCGATCTGCGGTCGTATTTTCCCCGTGCGATCCACCGAGCCATCGCGGGAGCCAGCCAATCATCGATGGCGTCGTATATAGGTGTCGTTCCTCGGAGATTTCTTCCCTTCTTCGCAGTCGAGAACTTGCACCAGTTTGGCGAGCCTTTTGTCTTGGCGCGGATCCGTTCCTTTTTCTGTGCCACTGGCGTTTTCGTGTCCATAGGCTCCTCTCATATAGAACCTAGGAGCAGCTCTGACGTTTGTTGACTCGCTGCGTAGCCTTTTCAACAAAAAGGACGCGGCTCTTCCGGTCCAATCGGGGGAAGCGGCCCAAAAACGAGTATTAGCCGGTGTGGCGATGCATCTAGACCAGGCCACACGGAAGAAGTCATGTCAGATAATGCAGAAGTTGCCGTATTGGAGACGCAGTTCAGCGACTCGGTCGCTGGAGCCGTCGCACACAAACAAATGAAGGACCGCGGTTTAGCGTCGGTTCAACCCCAGGGAGAAGCGGGAGGCACAACTAGAAAGACAGCACGTCCTCCGAAACGCCGCGCAAGAGCGGGACGGGATACCGACACGTCAGCGCGGAAGCCAGCTGGCGACGAGTTGTCAGAGCCTCCGAGCCAGGAGGAGCAGAGACAGATGCGGGAGGTCGCGTCACTGTGGTCTTCCCAGCGTACGAGCACAGCGGCAGTCCGCAAGAGTCGAGAGCAACTTGCCCAAATCCGCAGGGACCTCTCGAAGAGTCTCTACGAGCTGAAGAACTTGTTGGCAAAGACCGGACGTGGCGGGAAAGGGGCTCCGTACTTGCGGTCGATGGGAGTCTCACTCTCGACGGCGGACCGTTACGTCACGAAGTGGACGTTGTCCCTGGCGCCGCCGGAAAAGCTCCTCACTGAGGAAGTTTCTCCACCCACGACCGACACCATTAACGAGCTGGTGGCCAAGCTTAGGCCGAAGCTTAGCCGCGTGCTGACGACTCAAGAAGCAATCTCAGAATTCATGGCGGCGCTGGCTGTGTCCCTCAATGATCGAAACTCCTAGCCAGATACGGACTCGCAGCGAACCGGCTCGAACCTTTTTGGTTCTGAATGTAAGAGACGCTGCGAGCCGTGTCTCCAACCAACTTGCGCGTAGTAAAGCTCGTGGTTTGATTGAACATTGGTACTCCGTGGTTGATGTGCTCCTCGGTCTCAAGCACCGGGCGCGAGGGCCGGGCGTTCTGTTTCCACAACTTCAGCGAGCTAAGGCTGGGTCTTCGACCTCCGCCGAGGCGAGCACGAGACGCTCATCGGCATCCCTGATCCAAAGACTTTGACCCTTCTTTTGCCGCAGTGTTTGCGGCGAATGTGCGTGACGCGTTCTTAGCAGGGCAAGCAGCGCTGAACACCCGGCTGTTCCCGGCGTAATCCCGTGGCCCATCTGCACACCGATCGTCCTCCTGGGAGGTTCCTCCCGCACGCGGGGTGTCGTTGGAGGGCCATTGAATGTCTCCTACGCTGGTTGTCTCATCGTGTAGATGTACCCCGTGGGCGTCAAACGGCTCTTCTCTATGGCCCATGGCTTCTGGATTTCCTTCGAGCCTCCCCCACATGTGACGGCTCCATCGCTTTTAACCAACTGCACACTGTGTAACAGGAACAACTCCATCTCCTCTGCATGACGCTCTGCGAACGCCACCTCGTTGGGAGTCAGAAGAACCTCGTCTCCGGCTGTGATGGTGCCCTTGACCTCTACGTAGAGCACTTCTTCTCCTCGTGTGCACTTCAAGTCGTACGGCTTCCCTCGCTTCTCGATGATGTACCCCTGAGCTTCGTAATGGTGGCATGCCGCCTCAACTGCGAATTGCTCGATGGCAATTCGGACACTGGACTCACTCCGAAACCCCTGCCCTCCTGAGACCTCGACATCCTCTGTGGCCTTCTTCAGCGTCCCGGCTCCTGCCCTATCGGTTGCAGGATCGCCACCAGCCGCAGCGAAAGCCTCGTGCCACCGTCCGGGAGAAAGAGTGAAGATCGAGCCTCCCGTGGCACGGGCGACTGGGAGCTCTGCCAAAAAGGGGTACTCGGGTCCGAGCCACAAGGGGACGTTTGACGTACGAAGATTTCGGTACCGTACCCTCTTCATCGGAGCCAAAAAGCGAGGATCGACAGAGTACTTCTCTCCCTGCTGTGCTTGGGACTGGACTGCGGGCGAAGTAAGCACCTCGCCAAACCCCACAACACCTCGATGCCCCTCACGGTCTCGGGTCTGCCATAGCAAGACCAAATCCCCAGGGCGAATATCCTGGGCATCGACTGTCCGCGTGTCCTCGACTAAGTCCCTTGCCGCTTCTCGGAGCCTATAGTCACGTGGATTTGAAGAGAACGTCCAGTATTTCCGTGACTCTCCGAGTCGGATGAAGCGCCATTTCGACCTATCTACTCTATCGAACACTCCCGGTCCTGCGAGAGACTCTCCCCAGGTAACGAGCAGTTCAGCAGCTCCGCTATCCTCAACGAAACTCCGACGTAGGATCTTCTCAATCTGTTTCCGTGCCGCCGCTCCATCGAAGCGTGCGGTGCCATTCTCGCCTCTTATCGATCTCTCATACTGGGGGAAGCTCATCCCTTCATAGGCTGCGAACTTAGAGGGGGCGAATAGCCCCGTCAGCTCCTCATAGACCCAATACTGGGTCTGTCGGATCACGGACAGAGCCCTGTAAAGGTATGCATTGCATGCGAAGTTGAACTGACCAACGTTCACTCTGATGGCCAACAACGTCCCAACAAAGCTGCGGCTAGATGTGGTGGTTGAAGAAGTCGAGGCCGGTACCGTTGATTCATCCCGAGGTGTCATTTAATATCCCTGTTCCTTCTGTTCACCCTTGGCGGTGGCCTGTCTTCATAGCGTTCGCCGACCAGAGTAAATCAAAGCAATTCCGATTTCAGACGATAACTGTACAGTGCGCATCCGATTGCGCCTGATCCTTGGCGAAGATTCCTAGGTGTCGCGGCTCATCACTCGGCACGCGGGACCGCGACAGTGTGAGAGTCCGATTGGCGAGTCGACAAGTTGGAGCACCCTGCTGCTGGTGATGATGCTCCAGCTAATATCGTGAATCGGCAATCCATCTGGCGACCTCCTGCTCGACCGAGAATGGCTCATTTGGAGTCAATTCGAACCGCGTACCGAGCAAACACGCGTGCTCTTCCAGCGGAACGCGATGATAGCCAGCCTTTAGGTAGTGCCTAGCGTATGTGTCGGCGAATTTCTGAATCCCCAGTTGCCGGTATTGTTCGCAGTGCACAAGCTCGTGGAAGAGGATGTCGTCCCAAAGGGGAACATTCCCAACGATCACGTCTGAAAACGTGATTGCCGCCATCATCGTGAACGCGGACGGATCTACGAGATCGAGACCCACCACAAAAAACTCAGGGTTCTCCACCTGTTCATCGACGAGAGAGACCAACCGAACGTTGCCCAGTAGCTCCGGCGAGAAGTAGGCGGCCATCGTGATCCTCTGCTCAGATGACAATGGCAGGGCGCCAGGCCTGTACTTGTCGCGCTGGTTCCTAATGTACTTGGCTACTTCTGCTGAGAGCTGGCCAAGTTGTTCGGGTGAAGGAAAAGGATCTGTCATACGATGAGGCGCCTCGCTGTGCATACCTCCAACCTACAGAGCTGCAGATGATTTGTTGACTCGCTTTCTGATGAATGACTGACCTAGAGTCGCGGCAGCTTGACCGTCACGGGTTGCCCTCGCAACGCCCCGTCCGGACCCAGTAGCGCAGCGTTTATGAAGAGCGTGTCCCCGATGGTCATTGTCGCCGGACCAGCATGGATATGCCCGAACGAATGGATGATCGGCTGGACCCGATCTACAGCCGCATGCAGCTCTCGATCGCCACCATGCTCGTCTAGCACTGCGTATGGTGCGGCATGCGTGACGAGGACGTCTGTGTCGTCGGGGATGGCCGCAAAGATTCTGCGTCGCTCTTCGGCTGAGCTTACGCAGAATGCTGGCCCAACTGAGTTGATGGGGGTGCCCCAAAACTTCAGTCCGGCCATCTCGACACCCTCGTTGACAAGGACGGTGGCGTTGGAGAGCCGCGACTTTGCAAAGGCTGCGTCGTGGTTGCCGGGGACAAATACCTTATAAGGATGCGGCAACTCTCCGAGCCATCGATCGAATTCGACGACGTTATCAAGGCCCATGAATGAAGCGTCCCCACAATGAACAAGTATTTCGCCTGACGGCACGGTCAGCTCTTTCTCAAGCAGGTGAGTGTCTGATAGGAAGACCAAAACCAGGTGATCGCGCACGGTAACGAGATTACTGGGATTCACCGAGCCTTTTGTCTCTGCCCGGATCTGTTCCTTTTCCTGCGCCCTTGATGTTCTCGTATCCATTGGCTCCTCCCATCCACAACATAGGGAGCGCTCTGCTCTCCGTTGACTCGACTGGATTAATTTCTCGCACAAAAAAAGGCGACGGCTTCCCAGGCCAAACACTGGGAAGCGGTTCAAAAACGAGTATTAGCGAGTGTGGGGATGCAATGCATCAAGACCAAGCCACCTGGGAGAAAACATGTCAGATAACGCAGATCGTGCAACATCAGGGACTAACTCCGGCGACTCCGCCGCGGTGTCTCTTTGCCACAGCACCCTGAAGGATCACGAATTACCTTCAATCAAAGCCCTGGTAGAGACAGGCGAGACTACCGGAAAAGCAACACGCGGTCCGAAGCACCGCAAAAGGATCGGCCAGAAAGCGGGAAAGGCAATATCCGACGAATCGTCGGACAGTCCGAGCCCGGAGGAGGACAGGCAGATGCGGGAAGTCGCCTTACTCTGGTCTTCGAAGGGACTTCACGCCGCCAAGGCTCGAGTGAGCCGGCAGGAACTTGCCCGCATCCGCAAGGACTTGTCAAAGAGCCTGTACGAGCTCAAGTCATTGTTTGCACGCAATGGACGCGGCGGTCGGTGGGCGCCGTATCTGCGGTCAGTAGGAATTTCGCTCTCTACTGGGGATCGTTATGTCCAGAAGTGGGCGCTTTCCCTGGCAGCCCCCGAAAACCTCCTCACTGAGCAGGTTTCTGCGCCCACGACGGAAACCATTCACGAACTGGTGGTAAAGCTGAGACCGAAACTGATCCGAGTGCTGACTACTCAAGAAGCCATCGCGGAATTCATGGCGGCCTTGGCTGCGTCGCTCGGGAGGCAAGTGGACCGCGTTCCTCCGCGAGGCGGACATTCCCCAGGCAACTACCGACCGCGACGTGAGGAAGTGGGAGCTTACCTTGGCGCCCCTGCCGGAAAAACGCCTCACTGAGGCGGTTCCTGTCCCCGGCCGCGGAAGCAATCACACGGATGGTTGACATGCTGAAGCCAAAGCTGGTCCGTATCTTGACCACCTCGGAGTCTGTTGAGCAGTTTGTGTCCGCTCTCGCTAAGGCACTTCAGAAGGCTAAGGTGGTTGATTGGCGGTTATGAGCGAAGCGAATTGCCCAGGCCATATTGCAGGGCCTCATTTCTGCATGAATGACGGCCCCGCACCATCGAAATGCCATATCCCCGGCTTGGGTACTCATATCGCGAAGAAGTGCTCCCTGAGGGGAGCAGGAATAACATCCAACAAATTGCACTGGGCGAACGTCCTATGGTGTGAGAGTGTTTTCGCAGATGTGGGCGCACTAAGGTTCACCCGCTATGGTCTCGGCTCGAGTCCGTGGAATTACTGTTGCGCTGCGGGAATGTGCTCAGCAATCGATCTCCGCGGTCGCCTCGTTTGCCCGCAGACCTCGCGTTCACCAATTTCTCGTGTGGATATGGAAACAGATAACCTTCAAACGGGCTGTTTTCTTCACCTTGGGAATTCCGGTCCTCTTGTATCTGACGCATGAAGCCCGTCGGGACGTCATTGTCCTTGATCCGATCAGCGTCCCAAAGCAGTTTTCGGATTCCGGGCTCACCTCGGAGGTGATGACTCAGAGAGTGAGAGAGAATATCAAGGTGATTCAGGCAACTGAGGTATCAGCCTCTCCGAGAGAGGAGCTTTCGCTCTCTTCGGATCAAACCTATCCGGCCATTGAAATTCCCGAAACCAAGCTCTCCCTTGGCATGATCGTGGATGCTCTTCGGCGGGTGTTTCACACTCAGGTTAGGCATTTATCGGGAGAGGTAACATACGTGGGCACTGAAGCGAAGATGGAAATACGGTGCCGACTACTAGCGTCTGGCGAGTTCGTCCAGCCGGAAGAGCCCCAGCTTACTTCGACAAATCCAAACGACGTTGCCGAACTGCTGGCTCAGGAAATGATGGAGTTGACCGATCCTTTTCGCCTAGGTGTGTACTTCGTAGGAAAGAAGGATTTGTCTTCGGCATCGCGTATCGCCCGAGAAATGGAACAATCTGGGCTAACTACTGGGCACATGGACGCGAAAGCCGCAGCACTGCAGGCGCTCATCGCCAAGAATCAAGGAAAACTGGAGGAGGCTGCCGCCGAGCACCTGAAAGCTATTCAGCTAGATCAGAACTGGGACTACCCGCACCTCGTCTGGGGGAACTTTCTACATGACCAGCAGAAGCTGGATCAGGCGGCTGCAGAGTACCGACGGGCGATCCAGATCGATTCGAAATCCGCCGGTCCGCACAACAACTTGGGAAATGTCCTAAAGGAGCAGCAGAAGTTGGATCAGGCGGCTGCAGAGTACCAAAGGGCGATCCAGCTCGATCCGAAACTCGCGGCTCCGCATGCCAACTTGGGAAGACTTCTAGAGGAGCAACAGAAGCTGGATCAGGCGGCTGCAGAATACCGCCGAGCGATCCAGCTCGATCCGAAATCCACCGGTCAGCACAGCAACTTGGGAAATGTCCTAAGGGACCAGCAAAAGTTGGATCAGGCGGCTGCAGAGTACCAAAGGGCGATCCACCTCGATCCGAAAATCGCGGCTCCGCACAACAGCTTGGGAAATGTCCTAAGGGACCAGCAGAAGCTGGACGAGGCGGCTGCAGAGTACCGATTGGCCATCCAGCTCGATCCGAAATTCGTCAATCCGCATTACAATCTGGGAGTTGTTCTACAGCACCAGCAGAAGCTGGATCAGGCGGCTGCAGAGTACCGACGGACGATCCAGCTCGCTCCGGAAGTCGCCGTTCCGCATGACAATCTGGGGATTGTTCTACAGATCCAGCAGAAGCTGGACGAGGCGGCTGCAGAGTATCGATTGGCCATCCAGCTCGATCCGAAATGGGCCAATCCTCATTACAATCTGGGTGTTGTTCTACAGGACCAGCAGAAGCTAGATCAGGCGGCTGCAGAGTACCAACGGGCGATCCAGCTCGATCCGAAAGACGCCAGTTCGCATTACAATCTGGGAATTGTTCTACAGGTCCAACAGAAGCTAGATCAGGCGGGTGCAGAGTTCCAACGGGCGATCCAGCTCGATCCGAAAGAGGCCTATCCGCATTACAATTTGGGAATTGTTCTACAGGTCCAGCAGAAGCTGGATCAGGCGGCTGCAGAGTTGCAACGGGCGATCCAGCTCGATCCGAAATTCGCCAATTCGCATTACTACTTGGGAAATGTCCTAAGGGACCAGCAGAAGCTGGATGAGGCGGCTGCAGAGTACCAACGGGCGATCCAGCTCGATCCGAAAGACGCCTATCCGCATAATGGTCTGGGAGATGTCCTAAGATCCCAGCAGAAGCTGGATCAGGCGGCGGCAGAGTATCAACGGGCGATCCAGCTCGATCCGAAAGACGCCTATCCGCATTACGGTCTGGGACATGTCCTGAGATCCCAGCAGAAGCTGGATCAGGCGACTGCAGAGTATCAACGGGCGATCCAGCTCGATCCGAAATTCGCCGATCCGCATGACAACTTGGTAAATGTCCTAAGGGACCAGCAGAAGCTGGATCAGGCGGCCGCGGAATCCAAAAAGGCGCACGAGCTCGATCCTGCACGGTTCTAAAGGACGATGGGGCAGATTCAGAACTAGGGAACTCCGGCGCCAGGAACACGTTCGCGCACGGTCAATCGGCCAAACTCTGACTAGCCGTGTCTCTCAGCGTTAGCATGGAAGGCGGACAACGACTGCCTTTCAGCCAAAGGATTGGTACGAAATGCAGCTGGTTTTATCGGTTCTTAGCTGGCACCTTCGCGCTTTGTTTAATGTGATTCTGAAACCCCAAAGCACCATACTGATGGAACGATTTTCCTGTACTGCATCGCTGTGCCATATCCGCGATATTGCTACGACACAACGCAACGACGAAATTACAGGTTGCCTGAAATCTGAGCAACCCTCTCCTCTCATAAGAAACCAAATCTATCTCTAAAGGATCTTGCTCCCAATCATCTACGTGCCTAAATAGTTGATCGTAATAGGACGATCGATCAGCGTATTGATACCAGGTAGCCCAGCGCTGTTCATAAGGGTGCTGTGGAGCTTTCTCACTGCTGCGGCTGCGATTTAATGGAAGGTGGGGTTGGAAGGCTTTCCAGGTATTGGACTAGCGACTCTCTGCGTTCCGGGTTCGATAACAACTCGTTGGCGAAATCACTTTCCCATTCCGCCTGGTGATTCTTACTATCAAACCCTTCCATAAATGGGCTTCAGAGCATGAGTCGGATCTTCGTTGTGGGCCATGGCCTGTCGAGCCACCTGGGCGATATGGATAGCAGCCGCTTTTCGCCCGGTGAGGCGCTTGTCGAACCCGTAGACATTGGGTCCCCATAGCGTGCCGTCCGCGTAAATGATGCTGTCCACCCAGACAGTAATGGATTGAGCATCCGCCAGGCGCGTCGCGAGTCGAGCATCGCTCCGGCCTCCAGCAGCACCGACAATGATTCCTTGCTGTGGCATCAGAAACCCGCAGGGAGCCATCGAGAGTTTGCCGTGGGGAGCAATCGCGATACTCGGCATAGTGGAAAGGTACTCATCCATCGTCACGGTAATAGTGGAAGTCTTGCCGAGTGTGTTTGTAACCTGCCAGATCACGCACAGTGCGACCACTTCCCGGTCATCATCGTTATGGATGGTGAACGCCGCTTTGTGAAGTGGCTCTAATTCCGGACTGGGAAACGGGTTCCCCAGGGACGGATCATCTACGAAATGTGTAATCCGGATGTGCTGCGCCGGACTTTTCGGGATCTCCGTATTCACCTGTGACGTGGCAGGAATGCCGATGAGCAAGCTAGCGGCAGCATACAACAGCCCTCTACAGAACGTCATTGAATGACCGGCTAGTTCAGCCTTCATAGCTACCTTTGGAGCCTGCTCCAAAGAACTAACGGTCAGACAAAACGCGATGACCGTGTTGGTCGTGATTAGAAGCAAGGAGCCAAGGAATGGTCCTCCCGGCAGGAAGTGGGTGGCCGCCTTGATGGTTACGGTAAACCCTGACTGTTTTGGGTAGAAAACGAGTAGACCTACGACAAGCAGGATTGTCAGAAGATTCGCCGTGATGCAATGGATGACAATCCCGCGCATAACTGCTCCTCAGAACGTCATGGAATGCCCGGCTGGGTCAGTGTACGGACACCTGTTTTGAGGCGCTCGTCAGGTGACGGGCCAGCTTGAGCGCCGTTACATACAGGATGGTCGTTACAGACCCGACAATGAATGCACAGACGAGGGATGCCACCAGTCCGAAATGGGTAGCTGGATCGCCTTCTATAACATATGGCTCACCCATCATTGCTGCAATCAGTGTCCAAACTACAATCGACAAGGGACCAATCGCTAACCCCCAGCCTGCGATGACCCCCATCCTTCCTTCCTCTGCATCTCTCTTCGTGATCACGATCGGCAGATACAAGAATGCGGCTGGCAGCGCAAGCTTCATCGTGATTCGGAATACAAACAACCAGTCTTTCAAGTTCGCGTGTTCGCGGCCTGCAAAGGCAACGCTGAAAGACTGACAGAAAGCAGTACGGACAGGAACCATAGGCCAATATTTCTTGCGACGATCATAGGGTCCCACCTTCTCTGGCGAGTAAGTCTAGCAAAGTCACACTATGACAGTGTGCTCAAAGCACGACGCCGAAGCCGACACGGAGGCCACCGTGTATAACGCCGTCGTCGCGGCTGGATCTTTTGCGATAGAAACAGCCGCCACCGAACTGCCCGGCGCTTTCCGCTGATAGTTGAATATCTCAGACACCGGAAGCTGCTTGGGATCGTTTTCGAGGTCGGGTCTGTGGTGTCCGCTTCCAGTTGACCCGTCATTGGTCCGCTGCGCGTATCGCTGATGCACTGAAGAGTTACCTGATTCCATTCGATGACGGCGTTCGATCTTTGAGCCCCGCAGGCTGGGATCTGGCTGGCTAGCAATAGAGCAAGAGCCGCTACGGCAACGGCGTTAGTAAGTGATCTACGAGGCGATTTCGAGGACACCTTATCTCCTTGCACATCTCGTGGTCGATGTGGCAATGGTTCTCAATCTAGGTTGGGAACGGAAGCACTTCGGGGCCCGGCAGCGGAGAGCCGTATGGGAAACGGTCTTTATGACATTTGTGTAACAACGGGAGTTGCTTGATCAACGCCGGTGACGTTATCATCGGTCTGCTCTCGATCGCCAAAGAAAATATTCAAAGGTGACCAAAGTTACGCAGCGCCAGATTTCCGTTGCTTCCCAGCCGCTCCTTCCGCTACGATCGCGCCGCTATGCTGTCGCATCAATCGCTGTGGTTGCAGATCCCAGAGCTGCTGGGCATTCCGCTTCTTGTCTTCGTCATTCTGGCCGTAATCAAAGACGCAACAGGAGAGAAGCGATTCGGGCCGGGGGACGCGGCCGAACTCGGGATGGAGCTGTCGATCCTGGCCGCCGGTGCCTGTGGTGGAATCTTCGGCAACGAGACCCTGATCAGCCGGTGGGGATTTGCCCTAATCACCTACGGCATCACCGTCTCGCTGACGTGCATCGTATTTGTAGCCGTTCTCGCCCGCGCCCGCCGTTGGCAGGCAGGCAAGCCCGTCAGCATAGGAAAGGCGGTGCTACACTTGTTTCTAGGGGCGATCCCCTTGGGCTTGGTCACATCGGTCCTGATCTTGGGCTATACTTTCACCCCCAGGAGCTGATTTATGCAGTTAATGTTGATCGCCTTTTACGGAGTCGGGGTGGCTCTCGTGGTCGCTCTCTTCGGAGGCATCGTCCTGAAAGCTACCTCCAGGCAGCAGGCGAGCGGGTCCGCGCACGCGCCCGCAGAGGAAAAGGGCTTAAGGGCGAGAGGCGCTTAAGCTTTATGCTCGCCACGTTGCAGAAAAACGCACGTCTCGTCAGCAGGCTGGAAATCGTCGTCGGGCTAGTTGCAGCGGCCCTCTTTGCGCTGTTTCCGATCATCGCCTTTCACAGCGTCGGTTTTGTGACCTTGCAGGTGCTCAAGGTGGCGTTTCTCACCTTGCTGGCCGTCCAGAGCTACGGCAAGGACACCGCCACGGTACGTTGGGCCACTGCCGCTCTGGTCGTCAGTGTTGTGACGGACTCGGCATGGGTCTACCGCTAAAACGGGATGCGTGATTGGGAAACGTGGCGGCGTTGGTGGAAGAAGAGCGATAGGCGATAGAGTAGCGCTAACCGAAAAGCCCTCCTGATTGGGGGCTTTTCTTATGTCCGATTCTTGGTAGTTACGGAAGTGTTGTGTGAGTGAGTAGCCCGTGAAGAAGCAGCTTGCGAGAGGTTTCGACTCCATCTGGTGTTGCGTGGCAATTTTACAGTGTATTGTTGCCCACCCGACGGGTCAGAAAAGCAACACCTTCCAGAGCGGCTTCGATTTCGCTGGCCGGCCATGGGCGCCATTCAACCGCCTACTAGGCTAAGCAAAGACTGTGAAAGAACGCACGTCACATTGAATGGAGATCTGCTAGTGAAAGTGATCGACCATCATGATGTCGCTGTTCACATCGCCGACTAGTGAATAGAGGATCCAGCGGCCATCGGGAGACCGACAGACCGCTACCGAAATACTTGTCCACTTCAAAATTGGGCGTATCTGCTTGGTTGCTAAATCATCAAAGTAGCGGAGCAATCTGGGCGCCTCGGCCGGAAAAAAATAGATACCACCTGGAGAGAGGGCCCAAAGGCCGGCGTGGCAGCCATCAATCACTGGAAGTTCTCGACCATCGAGATCATGTTCATCAGCCACACCAATCACTTTGTCGTTCTTGAGCCACGGTAGGAAAAGAGGTGGGTCATTCCGGGTGGATGGGGAGAGCCGCAAGTGATTGTCCCTCCCCGCGCATTCTCCTTGCGGGCGAATCACCGGCAAGACGGAACTTTCGCGACCCGAAGCCGTGCCCCCGATCCGGCAAACTTCCGTATTGCCGGGTGAGTCGTCCGGAACCGAACTCTGAACACCGTGAGACGCTCATTTCCTTCTGACGAGCCGATAAAACACTCCCTCGAAAGCGATCAGAACCTTATCTTTGTTCTTCAGGTAGACGTCCTGCCCTGGCAAAGGAAATGCTTCAAAGCAACTCCCGGCTTGTTATCGTTGCCACGGTCTTCCATTCTGTTTTGAAGGGGTTTGAAGTGCGATACCGTCTTGCTCTCCTTCTGCTTGCCCTGGCTGTTCCCGCCGCCGCGCAGGATCGCGGAGCCGATATGCGGACCGCCTTTGTCCGCGTCCAGCATTTGAAACACGGCATCAACGCCTCGGAGTGGTTCGCCCAACATGCCAGTGACTACTCTGCGGCATTCACCGGCCGCTATACCGATGAGGCTGATATCGCGCTCATGGCCAAGCTCGGATTCGACAATGTCCGACTTAGTATCGACCCGGTGCCTCTGGAGCAGTCGATGAACCATTGGGGAAGTTCGAACGGAGACTTTTTGGCCCGTCTCGATCGCGCGGTCGACGCTATGCTGGCCAACGGCCTCGCCGTCCAGATCGACATCCACCCCGAAGAGCCCTACAAGCAGGCGGTGAAGGACGACAACGAAGGCGTGGAGCGATTCGTCATGTTATGGCGCCGGCTGGCCGCCCACTACTCCAACCGCGATCCCGAGAAAGTCTTCTTCGAGGTTATGAACGAGCCCGATGTCCACGATCCCTACCGCTGGGCGGGTATCCAGGCCGCGGCCGCGGAGGCCATTCGCGAAGTCGCTCCCAAACACACCATCATTGCCACCGGCCCCAACTGGTCCGACATCATCGACCTGCTGACCCAGCACCCCCTGCCCGACGGCAACGTCATCTACAACTTTCACTTCTACGAGCCGAACCAGTTCACGCACCAGGGCGCAAGCTGGAGCAATCCCTACCTGATCTATACCCACGGCATCGCCTACCCGGCCGACGAATCCTCGATGAACGAAGTGCTCAAGCAGGTTCCGGATTTCGCCGACCGGTTCGCGCTGGAGCGCTACTGGCTCGACCACTGGGACGCGCACCGCATCCGGCTGGAGATCGATGCGGCCGCCGCCTGGGGTAAGACCTACAACGTGCCGTTGATTTGCAATGAATTCGGCGCGTATCGTCGGGTGACCGATCCGGCGTCGCGCATGAACTGGATCCACGACGTCCGCACCGCCCTCGAAGCCGACTCGATCGGCTGGACCATGTGGGACTACCGCGGTGGCTTCGGCGTGGTGTGGAAGGAAGACGGCCAGCCCACGAAGGTGGATGACAAGGTGGTGGAGGCGCTGGGGTTGAAGGGAAGATAGCGGAGTTGGGTCGATGACCGTTTGATTTTGTACCAATCCAGGGTGCCCCAGGTCTCCGGTTTTGGGACTTGGGGCACCCTGGCTTTGCCTGCAATTCGATTCTGCCAATAATTAACTCCCAAGTGGTCAGATCAGGCTGGCAAAAACGTGGGGGGAAGACCAGCTTGAGGGCCTTTGGGTAAATCCGAAGCGAACGGGGTTTTGAGGAGATCATCGGCCGGAGCTCCGCAATCCGCGCAGTGCTGCGCAGCATCGAGACCGTCGCGCCGACCGAGTCCACCGTGATCATCTACGGGGAAACGGGCACCGGCAAGGAACTTGTGGCCCGGGCCATCCACGAGCGAAGTCCGCGGCATTCCAACTCGTTCGTGAAATTAAATTGCGCCGCGATACCCACTGGGCTGCTGGAAAGCGAACTTTTTGGTCACGAAAAAGGCGCATTCACCGGCGCCATCATGCAGAGGCTCGGGCGGTTTGAACTCGCCAACCGCGGGACGGCCTTTCTGGATGAGATCGGTGAGATTTCGCTGGAACTTCAGCCTAAGCTGCTTCGCCTTCTGCAGGAGCGAGAGTTCGAGCGTCTGGGAAGCAACCGAACAATCAGGACGGATGCGCGCCTCATCGCCGCAACCAATCGAGACCTTGCTGTGTGCGTCGAGGAGCGGACATTTCGCGCGGACCTCTTTTACCGGCTGAATGTCTTTCCGATTCATGTTCCTCCGCTTCGTGGGCGGCGCGAAGACATCCCCTTGCTGGTAAGGCACTTCGTACAGTGTTTCGCGCGCAAGATCAACCGCGCGATCGACACGATTCCTTCAGAAACAATGGAAGCGCTTGTTCGCTATTCTTGGCCGGGAAATATTCGTGAATTGCAGAACTTGATCGAACGTTCCATCATCATGTCGCCCGGTCCCGTGCTTCAGGTTCCCCTCGCGGATTTGCAATTTCAAACCGCAACAGCTCCTCAGGGACCAAAGAGCAGAACCCTCGAAGAGGTTGAGCGGCGGCACATCATCGCGACCCTGAAGGAAACCAAATGGGTCATTTCCGGACGGAACGGCGCGGCTGCGCAGCTCGGCATGAATCGGTCCACCCTACAGTTCCGCATGAGGAAGCTGGGCATCCTGAGGGCTCGGGAACTGATGATCTGCAATCTGCCCTGAACAGGGCCTTTTACGGGAGAGTTTCGAGCCCCCGCCGGTTTGGCGCTGCCTTTGCTCATTGAGCAGCAGTTCAGGAGAGGCGTGATGCTGAAGATCACCGTCGACCAGGCGCACGAAAAGATAACGCTGAAACTTGAAGGCAGCCTTTGCGGCGCCTGGGTTTCAGAGCTGGAAGATGCCTGGCGGGCCTCAGGCTCTGACGGAACGAGGCGCGATGTCTGCATAGATCTTTCCGCTGTAGTCCAGATCGATGCTGCGGGGAGATACCTTTTGCTGCTGATTCATGAGTGTGGGGGGCAGATGATCGGGTCAGGTGGAAGGATACTGGACGATCTCGTCGAGGTCGTCGAGGGTTGGCATCTCAAGATGGATTCATGAATCGCACCAGCACCTCCTTCTCACGCGGCTAATCAGCGCAACCTCATCGTTGCCGCAGGACCAGATCACATGCGCCCTGCATAAGGCGCTCTCCCAGTCGTCAGCACGACACCCATCACCGTCGTCCCATGGAACGATGCCATCGATCGTTCCATGATGCCGGCCCGCACCGCGGCCATCGTTCTCGGCATCATGGGCCTCATGGCCGCACTGCTCGCCGCTACCGGTATCTTCGGCATGGCCTCCTACTCGGTTTCTGCGGGCTACCAAAGGACGCGGCCAAAGCCCTGATCTTCAGATCGATCTATCGCAGATCCGAGCAGTCCTCAAAGAATCGCGGAAGAGATTGAACGTCGCCGTATTCACGTGGACCCTTCGTCAATAATGCAGCTTCAGTCTGGGCGGCTAAGACGAAGCTAGCCGGTCCATAGAAGAACTCCTGTCTTCGAAGTTCAAGGTGTAAACGACAACACAATCATGCAGTTGCCCACATTGTCCGGTCCCGCGGTTGGCTTCAAAGTTGTGTGCCACTCCGAAGTTCGCAGGAGGAATGACTCAGACGGGGTGGGGGGACCCTGTCCGGCCGCAGCCTGGGCCGTTATCACTCCGAAAAGCAACGACAATGCGCCGAGTTTCACAAAGTCCTCCTTCTCCAGTCTGCTTAGACGAAACGCTTTGGGCGAATTGTTTGAATGTTAAGTCAGTGAGGAGCACGTGGTGTTGCATAGGCTGAACTCAGCGGTGACGCTGATTCAGAGAACAACCACGGAGGCTCCTCGACAGCATATGTATTACATCGGACTGGACGTTCACAAGAAGACGATCAGCTACTGCGTGAAGGACGTGAGTGGCCGGATACAGCAAGAGGCAAGGTCGGATCGACTCGACGCGAGTTGGACTGCTGGATGAAGACTCTGCCTCAGCCATGGAGTGTGGGCATGGAGGCAACGATCTTCAGCGGCTGGATCTACGACCATCTCCTTCCGCATGCCACGCAGATCAAGGTGGCTCACCCCTTGATGCTGCGAGCGATTGCAGCAGCCAAGAAGAAGAACGATCAGATTGATGCCAGCAAGAACGCCGACTGTCTCCGCTGTGATTTTCTGCCTGAGAGCCACATGATGCCGCGGGAGATCCGCGATCGCCGGCGCACCCTGCGCTACCGGCATTTGCTGGTGCGACAGATGGTGCAGATGAAGAACCGGGTCTCTGGACTGCTTATGGAGACAGGCGTGGAGTACAACAAGCAACGACTGCACAAGGTGAGTTATTTCCGCGAACTGCTCTCCAGCAATGAGGAGTTCATCCGAGCATACGGCCGTTGCTGAAGCTGAGCCGAGAGACGATCGAGCGTTGCCAGAGGACCGAGTACGCTCTGGTCAGTTCATTACAGCGCGATCCTGTCTTGGCCGACAGGATTAGACGGCTCAGAACGATTCCTGGAGTGGGGTCGATCACGGCGCTGACATGGGCGCTGGAGATCGGCGATGTCTCCCGCTTCCGCACGATCAAAAATGCGATCAGTTATTGTGGACTCTGCGGCGACGAACGAAGCTCGGCGGACAAGGCGATGCGTATGCCGCTCTCGAAACAGCGCAACAAGTATATCCAGCGAACGCTGGTCGAAGCTGCCAAGCTGGCGCCAAGACAGAGCCATGAGCTGGCTGTGATCTACGAGCGGGAAAAGCAAAAAGGAAATGGCAATCGGGCGACCCTCGCCGTAGCCCGGAAGATGGTTGCCTATCTGCTTGCCGTGGATCGGGAACAGAGAGACTTTATCCCTGCGGAAGAACGCAGGACTGCGGCAGCCTGAAGGCTACCGCTAAACAAACAGGATGAACCATGCGCAGACTGCCAGGTCCTGCATTTTGCCGACTGAGCGAAGGAGATCAAACTCCCGAGGCTCTCTACGAATTGTTTCGGGACTGGCAGAGAACACAAACTCAATCTTCTGTGACGGCTCTTCGGAGTCTGACACAGCAAATGGATGTCTGGTTCTGCCGAGCGCAGGAACCGATTGCCGAGAGGCATACTTTTGCGTGTGGAACATCCTCGGACTGTCGACTTGCACGCTCTCCTGAGCGTGCCCGGGACACCCGTGCCTCAATTTGACAAATGACTTACATGGATGTCGGCAACCCCGACGTGATATAGGTTCTAGTCGTGCGTGGACTCGCGCAACATCGCGCCACGTTGTCCATGTACTACCCGTACGGAGGAGTCCTGCGCGGCAGCCTTCCGTAGCCTGTAGGAGTGTGCGACAGCGAGGCGCTTAGGAAATTAAGCCTCGGAACGACTTTCACCGCTTAAACAGGCTGCTCGGCGCGGCGGTCGGTTCCGTGCTAAGAAAACCCGCCGTGCTAAGGAAAATGGACCCATTAGCAGCGGCCCAGTCGGACGAGGCGGTACGAGGCGGACAATACGGAAGATTCGGGAAGCCGCGTAAACACTAGCGAAAACGCTGTTTGGAGGCTTGTAGTGAGTGTTTATGCGGGGTCCGAAAAGAGGGATGGCGGAGAGAGAGGGACTCGAACCCTCGATAGAGCTTTTTACCCTATAACGGTTTCTCCAGTGGCAACCACACTCCTCCGATGGAAAAACTATAGCCGATGCCATGTTGCTGCCCGCCCAAGAGGAGCCATGATGATCGACACGATGTTCTTCGAGGCGCACGGGGATGAGTGACACCGGCAGCAAACTTGTGTCGCGTATTGCACTGAAACCTCAGGGCCGAGTGGCATTGCTTAGGCGCTTCCGCCCAGCTTCTACGTCCCCTGCGATCGGGGCATCATGATTGCCAGCCGTGATCATCCAGTCAGTGATCGATTGCCGTGTGCCTCGCAGCGCACCACTTTTTCCAGAGCCACGGCCACCGTCCTTCCAGCGATTTCGTCCTCGCACTATGTGTTTACTTCTGTGGCGGGCATCCTTCAAATTGCATAGTATGCAGCCCGCTCGGCACGGACGCAGGCACTAATCGGCATAGACTCTGTTTCTTTGCTCGTACATCCAAAAGTCCATGCCCAACGAAGTCGACCAAGCTCCCGAACTCGTCCTCGGACAGGATGACGGGACGTTTGAGGCGTGGATCGATTTTTGCAAGCACCGGCTCTACAGGACCGAGCCTGTAGGTCAGGTCGTCCGGAAGACCGGCAGCGATGGGATCGTAGCTGCGTGCGGAAGCAGGAGCATTCAGGTGATAGCGGATTGCATCATCCAATCGAGTGAATGCGCCATCGTGAAAGAACGCAGCTTGCAGCAGCGCATTCCGCAGGGGCGATGTTCGGAACTCGTAACGGTCTTCAGGATTCCCTGTAATCTGCTCCAGGCCGAAGTCTTCATCCTCATTGGGACCGTCGAAGATGACATTACCTTTCGCTACGCCGAAGAACGGCGCGACCTGAGGCACTCCAGCCACATGCATCTGGAAGTCGCTGAACATCTCGTTCGACTTGCCCGACACGGAGTGGCAAGCCACGCATCCCGCCTTTCCGAAGAACAGCACAGCACCCTTTTTTTCCCTACGAGTCATGGCATGTCGATCGCCGCGGGCAAAGCGGTCCAAGGGGGCGTCGGCGAAGGTCAGCATGAATTCGAATTCGGTGATAGCGCGTGCGAAATGAGTGAAATCAATGGCGCCGCCCGCAGCAACGAACGGGAAGACCTGACCGAACAGGGTGCGAAACTTTGGATTATTGTTCAGGCGGTCGAGGACGGCGCGACGAATGGGTTCGTTGCGGAAACCGGAGGCGTCCGGAGGTGGCACCACCCCGCCCTTCCCGTCATCGAAGGCATCAAACCGTGGACCTATCGTGCCCGCGGTTCCTGTGAATCCAGCGACCTCCACCAGTTCTGTGGGTGGCATGTGAGCCTGGGCTATGAGCAGGTGCGTGATGATGGGATCGTTCGGTAGAAACGTCGTCGTCCCCTCGGGCGGCGGGAAGGAGAAGCCGCGTGAGTTATCAAAGGGGTCGCCACTGGTTGCCGAGAAGCGCCCGTTCCACATGAGCTTGGGATAGAAGGCAGAGTTGGCTGCTGCCGGTGTGCGCCTCTGATTGCGCGGTCCGCTGCGGTTCTCTCCTACATGATTGTTGTTCTGTATCCCGATGGCGATCGGCTGTGTGTCGCCCATGCCGTTGGTTGGCGAGTGGCAGCCACCGCAGGTGTTGTCGTTATGCAAGCCTCCGGAGACATCGAACCATAAGAGCCTGCCGAGGTTTGCCAGATTAGGGTCGAGTGGACGGCCGAGGCGCCGCTCCAGCGTGAACTCCACTCGACCGGTGTACCCTACCTCCTGCAATATGTGCCTCAGCTGCTGATCGAGGATTTGGTCGTGATTTTCTCTGCTACTGACGGCAGCGTGAGAGCCGATGGGATCATCTTCTGCCACGCCCTCGCCGCGGAATATCGCAACAGCAATGAGTACTATTGCAAGTCGGAATACGAGCTTTCTTTGGCTGAACATGTGCCGTCCTCGTGGACAGGATGACTCGCCCCGGAGTGTTGCCAGGAGCCACGACACGAGCACCCTGGGTCCGGGGCTAAGTTCGATGGATGAGCTTTCGAGCGATCGAGTCAGCCCCTGCCGCTGAACTCTGTCGGCGCATTCGCGGACTCAGGGTTAGGGAAGCACTTCAGAGCGGATCACAACCAAATTGCCCCGCCAGTTGTTCGTGCGTGTTGAGGATGTACCCGCCCGGAAGGATCGCTGGAAAAGAGTTTGGCGGTGGGTCTAGCGACACTGGAGGAATTTGGAGACGAAACGTGTTCCGCACGTGGGAACTGGCAACGACGCCCCCCGAAGGATTCAGTAGCAGGAAGAAATCTTCCAAATCGAGGGCATCCGCAGTGACGTTGCTGGGTACGTGGTCGAGAAAACTCCTACCTCCTCCAGGAGAGGGCATCGCGTGACTTGGTTCCGGGGCTTCACGATTCTTCGTTATGCCGATGTAATCCCAACGCTGTTGGTACTTATAGTGATTGCCGTCTGTGGATTTGCCAGAGACAGTATCCTTCCACGTGATCTTCCATACTCCCGCGAGGCCATCCCTTGTGGCCTCGAACGTCACCCGCTCAGTACCGCTGCCCGTGTCGTTGAAGACGTTGTGTGGGACCATGGAGCACGTGCCCCCGAAGGCGCGAAATAACTGGTTCTCGGGACCGCGCGGTCCGGCCTTGATCCGCCAGTTCTGGTCGTGCACCAGTGGACCGTGGTAAAGGACCTCTACGCGGGCGTCGTGTCCGGAGGTCTCGTCAGCAATGAGGGGAAGAGCGCTACCCGTCGAGATCATCAAGGTCAAGGTTGCCTCAAGATATACGAGTACCGTGGTGCGTTTCATGGCGGTTCTCCTTTTCAAGGCAACTCTCGATTGCCTTCGCGTTGCATCAAACCGCTCTTTGCGCTGAGGATCAATGAGTGTGGGCTTAGATTTGCCTTCGAATGGTGTTAGCGAGCAACCGCAAGAAAAATCGTTGCTTAGCACCGGTGGACGTGGCATAGAATGCCATCACCTTCTGCGCGAGGCGGTGTTGTATGGGCTCGCCAGGTATCCAGCCGGACATAATTCGCTTCGGCCCCTTCTCACTCGATCCCGACAGTCGTGAGTTGCGCAGGCGCGGCCACTTGGTCCGGCTCCATCCCCAGCAGTGTGCCGTACTGCTACTGCTGATAGAGCGCGCCGGGCAGATTGTCTCCCGAGAAGAAATTCATCAGCGCATCTGGGGCAACGACACCTTCGTCGACTTCGAGCAAGGCATCAACTTCTCTATCAACCAGATTCGCGCGGCACTCGGTGACAATGCGGATCGTCCACGATATGTCGAGACGATTCCGCGGCGCGGCTATCGGTTCATCGCGCTGGTTGAAGTCAATCCATCCGGCGAGCTCGCGGAGGAACCAACGCCTCCCAACTGGCGGCTCAAGTCGCCGGCATGGGTCAGGTTTGCAGTTCTGGCGGGATTCATTCTTTTGATTGGTGCCGCGCTGTTTCGCTACGGGGGATGGCAAACCCGCCGGTCCCCACCTCCTGAGCCTGGTTCCCTTGTTCGGGTTGGGGCTGGCATTCAAGCAGCCGGCTCCGAATCTCCGGCGGGCCCCGGATCTCCGGCGCCTGACGTGATGCCACTGACAAGCGATCCAGGCGATGAAAAACAACCCGGCTTTTCACCCGACGGAAACCAGGTGGCCTACGCGTTTAACGAAGAAGGCGCGAGCCATTATCACATCTATGTGAAGACAATCGGATCGGAGGAAGCAGTCCGCCTGACGTCCGGGTCGTATGACGATATGAGCCCGACCTGGGCTCCCGATGGGCAAAGCATCGCGTTCATTCGACTTGGTTCCGGATCCAATGTGTCGGTCATGCTTGTTTCCGCTTCAGGCGGAAATGAGCGCAAGCTCGCGTCCATTTCCTTCAATCTCTTGCACACGGATGATACCCGGGTGTCGTGGTCACCCGATGGGAACTGGATCGCCACCACGGACGGCAATTTCTCGGCTGTGTACAAGTTGATTCTGATCTCGGCAAAGACCGGCGAAAAGAAGAACCTGAACTATGAGACCTCAAGATCTTACACAGATTCTGAGCCGTCCTTTTCTCCTGATGGACGGTATCTGGCCTTTGCACGGCACATCAGCCCCCAGGTGTCGGATATCTTTACGCTCGAAATTCCGCACGAAGAGAACGCAAGGGTTGAAGCGCGGCAACTGACCAAGTGGAACCGATGGTGCGGAAACCCGGTCTGGTCCGCAGATGGGCAGGAAATCCTGTTTCTCAGGAATGAAGCGCGCGGTGGATCCCGCATCTGGAGAGTCGCGGCGTTTCGCAATGAAGATGCCCGGCTCGTTGAGAACATTGGAGAGAGCACTACGTCTCTTGCGTTTTCTCCGCAGAGTAATCGCCTTGTGTATTCCAAGGGTGCGTCCGACCTGAACATCTGGCGCATGAGTCTCAACTCGACGTCTTCTGGAGTGACTCCCAATCACGGCGTCACAGCGACCAGGCTCATTGCTTCAACGCGCATCGAGGAGCAACCGCAGTTCTCTCCAGACGGCAGGTTGATCGCTTTCGCGTCGGATCGCTCGGGTGATGCCGAGATCTGGATTGCGAACAGCGACGGATCAGGGCAACATCCGTTGACTAGGCTGAGTGCAACAATCAGCGCGGGGCACCATTGGTCGCCGGATGGCAAGGAGATTGTCTTTCATTCCCGCCCAACCGGAGACGCCAATCTGTACATCGTGAATGTTCAAACGGGGGCTTACCGGCAACTGACCACGGGGCGCACGGACAACTATATACCCAGCTGGTCCCATGACGGCGAATGGATTTACTTTGGTTCCGATAGGGACGGCACAGAACAGATTTGGAAAATGCCGGCAAGCGGCGGAGCGGCCACGCGGCTGACGAAGGACGGCGGAGCCTTTGCGCTCGAGTCGCCGGACGGAGGACAGATCTTCTATACGAAGACCACCGACCTGGGCCTCTGGATGCTCGATCTGGAGAGTGGCGCTGAGTCGAAAATAGAGCCAAACACTGTCGGGTTTCTCTGTTTCGCCATCGGAAAGCGCGGAATCTACTTCGAACACCCTGTAGAAGGCTCCGGATTCGCGATCAGCTTCATGAGCTTCTCTGATCACGTTGTTCGCGATCTGGCAATCATCAACGCCTCTGTAGGCGACGGTCTGACTGTCTCCCCTGACGAGCGTTCCATCGTGTATTCGCAGATCGATCACGCGGGAAACGACCTTTTCCTCGTCGACAATTTCAAATGACCAGGCACTGTTCGGACACACAATCCGAGATTGCTCCCGAACGCCTCACTTTTTATAACCGCCACACAGCGAGTCCGGTGTGGACGCCAGACGGCCGAACTATCCTGTTTTACAAGAACGGAGCGATCGCATGGCGACAGCATCTGGCGGATTGACGCCTTAGGGACCCATGAAAGCGAGCCCGTCGCGACTTTGGCTAAGGGCATTTCAGCGTTAGTGCCTCTCCCCGGAAGGCAATCACCTCGTGTACGTCCGCGAGACAACTAACTGAAGATTCGAGCGAAGGATCGTCCCTGGTCACAATGGGCCGTCGCCTGTCCGGCCGCTGCCTGCTGCGCAAGTGCGTGGCAACGATCCGAGAACGCAAGTGGCAGCACCCGGCTCGTCTGAAGCTGGCTCGGCGTGAGGCACTCGCGTCCGATCCGGTCTGCACTTGAAAGCAGCGCGACGTGGCGGTTACGACTCATAACGAACTCAGGAAGGCTACGAGGTCGTCTTCTTCCTGCGGGGAGAAGAAGACGCCGAAGCGCAGTTCGTAAAAGCGCACGACATCCAGCAGCGTCTTGGCGGAGCCGTTGTGGAAGTAGGGTGCGCGAGCCGAGAGTCCGCGCAGGATCGGGCCTTTGATCTTGCCCACGTGATCGAACTTTCCGTCGATGAGGGCCTGCCCCAGGTCGGTGGTGTTCTTTGTCTCGCCGGTGATCTTGCTGCGGACTGTAATCCTCGGAAGATAGGTTATGTCGAGCCCGCCGAGGTTCACCCTTGGGTCGCCCGGATTCGGGTCGCCGGTGCCGATATTCAACGGCGTGGGAAACGAGTGATTGCCAACGTTTGGCGTGTCGTGACATGTGCCGCAGAATCCGGCGATCACAGGAATGCCGCCTGGGACCAGACCTCCGGCGGCCTGGTCGTCATTCAGGCCTGCAACTTCTCTTATGTTGATCGGCCTGGAATTGAACAGGGCCTGACCGCGCGCGATGGCGGCGCGAGGATCGCGCTGTGGAAGATGGTCATAGGCGTCAAAGGTGTTGAAGATGGCTGGATTGAACGGTGCGCTGGCTGGATTCTCGAACGCCGGAATCTGCGAATTGACTCCGATGAAGAAGGGCTGCGTTATCAGAGCCTTAGGGCCTCCCGTAGCGCCGCGCGCCTCAAGACTGCCGGTGGCCCTGCCGTAGGTCTGCGCTGTAAATAGAGCCATCTCAAAATTCACGATCTGCTGCTGCTCCGCGGGCGTTGGTCTTGTGCCGTCGCCTTGCGCGTGGATGGTGGTGGCAGAGACAGACTGATGTCTGAGATTGCTTTCGAGCGAAGCTGGATAGTTCTGGGGCGTAATCTTCGTTGTGCTCGTGAGCGGAGACGATTCACGACCATCGAACATCACCGCGCTCAAAAAACGCAGATTAGTGGAGGGCAAAGGCCGCCGATACTGTGAGATCGTATCGGTTTCGTTGCAGGAGTACGGATTGTCGATGCGGACGATCTCGTAGTCTGCATTGGCTGGCACAGCGATGGCGACGCGGATCAAACCGCGCGTCCGCAGCAGGCTGTAGGCAGCCCTTCGCCCCTCGACGGCGGAGACATCGATATCGTGGTTGCAGTTCGAGCCATCGACGGTGCGGAAGATAGGGTCGAGACCCTCGCTCCGGTCGAAGCGTTCCTGAATGTGCGTGGCGGAGACAGACATGCCATCGCTCGGCTGGTGACAGGACCCGCATGAGCGCCCGTTGCTTCCCATGCTCTGGAAGAATGGGCCGGTAAGGTCAATCTTTCCGCTGGTGCTGTATGTGCTCGAAGCGCCGGATGGGTTGGGGAAGGGGCGGCCGTTCGGAATGGACTCATGGACGAGTTGACCAATGGCTGCGGGCGACACTAACGAAAGCATCGCGATGTAAACAGACTTGTACTTCATAAGGCACCTCTCGCCGTGGTGACGGGTGAAGCGAGTTGTATGGGTTCCTACTTGTTAAATCGGAAAATGGAGGGAAAGCCCCAAGGTATGGTCGCTAGTCGCCACGGACGGCATTGACGGCTTCAAATACAGCAAGTTGCACAATCGCTGCATATCGCGCTTGGGCAAATGGGTTCTGACCGATGGCTGTGTTTACCGCAACTTCGTTCCAGTCCAGGACGGCATCGGTCTTTGCGATGGCAGGCCCGGCCAGTAAAATGGCCATCAATATGCACGGGATGCGCGGGCCAAGAGTCCTTGCACTTTCATGCAGCCTCTTCATTGTTTTCCTCCTGTCTTTCCTGCCCTCCCTTCGCTGGGCGACGACAAACACATTCGGACACTTTTGCGGTACCGGCAAGCGGTAAATCGCGGATTTGCGGCAGGTTCCCGGATTTGCCGCCGAATGCAGTGTTTTGCAGTGCCTCTGACGGCAGAGGATGCCAGAATTCGAGAACAGAGAACACCATGGACGAACAATCGCCAGGCACACTGCCAACCGTCAGAGCATCCGGAGACCGCCTGGGTTCGTGGAAGGAAATCGCGACATACCTCAACCGCGACGTGACGACGGTCCAGCGCTGGGAAAAGCGGGAAGGGATGCCGGTACACCGACATCTGCACGATAGGATGGGTTCGGTCTATGCATATCGGGCGGAGTTGGATGCGTGGGTGAGCGGTCGGAAACTTCGAGCGGCGCAGGAGAGAGAGAATGCCACTCTAGATGACACTCCAGCACAGCCCCCCACGCCATTCTCTGTCCCGTCCGTACGGGTCGAGTCCGTGGGCGGGTCACGGAACCGGCTCCAGACGGTCCAGGCAGGGAAGGTTCCCACTCGACTACTCTCAGATACGGCAGAGGCTGCGGATACCCACGTTGGCCTTGGTGCCAGCAGCAAAAGCGGAACCCTGAAACTGCGATGGCTGCTACTCGCCACATGCCTAATCCTTATAGCAGTCATCGGCATATGGATTCGACACCGTCGACAGCAGACCCAGCCGCCGATCCATTCCCTCGCCGTAATGCCTCTGAAAAACCTTTCGGGCGATCCGGCACAGGAATATTTTGCAGACGGCATGACCGAGGAAGTGATCGGACGTCTGTCGACGATCCGAGGCCTCCGTGTTATCTCCCGCACATCGGTGATGCGATTTAAAGACACCCACCTCTCGGCGCCGGAAATTGCCAAGACACTCGCAGTGGATGCTTTCGTTGAAGGATCCGTGATACGAGAAGGAAACCGCGTTCGTGTTCACGCGCAGTTGATTCGTGCATCGACCGACGAGCACCTTTGGTCTGAGGCATATGACCGCGAATTGCGCAACGTGCTGGCCCTGCAGAGCGATGTAGCGCAGGCAATCGCACGAAGAGTCGAAGTCACACTCACCGGCGAGGAACAGAAGCGGCTTGCAGCTGTCCGTCCCGTCACGCCGGACGTCTACGAGAATTATCTGAAAGGCAGATTTGCGCTATCCAAGGGCAATAAGAAAGCCAACGTCGAAGAGAGCATAGGTTATTTCAATGAGGCCATTAGGAAAGACCCCACGTTTGCCCCCGGTTACTTGGGGTTAGCGCACGCCTATTCGTACCTCGGCACCGTTTTCATCGGCGGTGTGCCCAAAGAGGAGCGCCCAAAAGCGATCATTGCGGCACGAAAAGCGTTGGAATTGGATCCAGAATTGGTGGAGGCGCACGTGGAACTCGCTAATATGTTGCAGACACAGTGGCACTGGGCCGAAGCCGAAGTTGAATATCGGCGTGCGCTGGATTTGAGACCAAACGACGCGACTGCTCATTCCGGACTTGCCTGGTGGCTGGTATGTCAGGGGCGCGTCGAGGAAGCCGTAGCAACGAGGCGTCATGGTCGAGAGCTTGATCCCCTTGCTGTCTCCGGTTCCGACGTGGCCTGGGACCTATTTTATGCCCGCCGTTACGACGACGCAGTACAGGAGTTGCGCGGCGTGTTGGCCCTCAAACCGGACGACGCATATGCTCTTTGGATCCTGGGGTTTGCACTGATCGCCAATCATCATCCTCAAGAAGCCATTGCGGTCTTGGAAAAAGGGGTTTCGGCGTCTGACGGCAGCCCCGCGCTCATCGGCCTTTTGATCCACGCTTATGCTCAGGCCGGACGCCGCGCGGAAGCCCTTCACCTCCTTGAGGAATTGAAGCAGCGCAAACAGACGGGCTACGTTCCCGCTGCCGCTTTCGTGAAGGCCTACCTGGGCTTGGGTGAATACGAGCAGGCATTTTTCTGGCTCGATGAAGCTTACAAGGAACAGTCGAATATTTTGCAACTCCTCAAAGTGCACCCAATCTTTGATCCTGTTCGTAACGATCCCCGTTTTACGGATCTGATGCGACGAGTTGGGCTTGAGTGATTGCCCGTCTTCTGCGCCTGCACTTGTGCTGGTCGTGGCATCGCACTTCGGCTTTTCGGGATTGTCGGCAATGTGGAAGATATGCCGGGATAGATCCCGCTCCTGACGAGACGGTTTACCTTGCTTTGCGTGGAGCGCAGAAGCGCATTTGGGGTTGGCTGCAGGCTGGGAGGAGCCCGTCTCCTTGTCCGGAAGAGCGAAGACGAGCAGAGCGACGAGGAACTCCAAGCACAGATTGCGGAGCAAGTAAGACGCTGGGGTGGAAGGACGATCTATTTGGGATTGGGCCTGATCGTGAGCGTTTTGCTGTGGATGCCATTTTTCGACGACGGCCCCCCTACACCGCTACTGGACTTCTTTTGATCGCATCTTTGCGGTGCTTTCGTTGATCTTCTTCCTTCCTCCGATAAAGCCCGTTAGCACAACGAAAACGCCTGCCATGGCTAACCGCTCGGCTGGAGTCAGCGCATCCTTTGCGCGCAGGTATTCTATTCTCAGAATCGGGCGCTTCGTCGCTAGAGATACCTACTAGGACGGGAGCCTGAAAGTTAGACTTTTCTTGTATTTGTGAAAGTTTGGCAAGGGCGCTCGCGGCATCGGAGATTACACCAGTGGCGAACTTAGAGAGCTCTACAACTGGGTCGCTTCTGATGGGCAATTGCGCACTCACGACGAGATCGCAGATGAAATGTTCGCGGCGCTCCCTTTCAGTCGGAGAGGTTCCCGAATAGAGGAGGTTTTGCGGGATACTATCCGTCGATGCGACCAGGGCGTTCGGCGGTCTTGACATCATACTTCTCCCTTGAAATAGTTCCATGCTCGAAGGGGCGGCTTGACCATCCTTGGCTAAAACGGAGAACCAATCGTGAACACGCCTGTGGCAAAGATCATTGGCTTGAGAGATGGTTTTGACCTGATCGAGTCTATACGGATGGCGCAAACGATTGAGATCATCGTTGCTTTTGCGAAGCGCAGCGGCTGGATGCAGCTGAGAGATGCGTTACTGACAGGACAAAAAAGGATCAACATTGTCGTTGGCTTAAACTTCGGTATCACGGATCCCGACGTTCTCAGTGAGTGGTTAGCGTTACAAGAGAGCCGGCCCAACAGGTTCAGGGTTCGCGTGGCACCCCTCGATCCGGTCTTTCATCCCAAGGTCATTCTCGTTCGCCGCAGCAACGGGGACTGGTTTTCAATCATCGGCTCCGGCAATCTGACATCAGGTGGTCTATCGGCGAATGTAGAATGCGGTGTGCTGCTAGAACGTCGGGCCGAAGTTGAAGAGTTGATCAAGTGGAAGGCGGGGCTCTCGAGCGTTCCGCTAACGGACGAGATCATCAAGACATATCGCCCGCTGTATGACATTACCCAGCGGGTAACTTGGTCGTCTGAGGGACGAGCGTCCAAACTCAAGGCGCTATTGATCGATGCGAAAATTTCTGGAGACTTTACGGAGGCGCCCCCGTGGAACTCTGATCTCTTTATTAGCGATATGAATCGTTTTGTGGCAACCCTCAAAGGGCAGGTCAAGAGATGATGACCCCTAGGATAGGCTTGGTTGGCAGAACCTGCATCCATGTAGATTGATGACTGTCGGTCAAAATACAGGTGAGATCAAGGAATTGCGAACTGCTCCTGTTGCCCACACGGCCCACTCACCAAAGTGAATTAGGAATCCATTGGGAAGAAAACAGTTGACCAAGTGATGATGCACCACCTGACGTGTGAACCGGAGAGAAGACCATACCTACAGTCCGGCGAACTTACTTATAACCACCTTTCCGGGTAGTTCCGATGCAGGAACAAAAAGTGTCAATTGTTGAATCAATTGCGGCTCGCCCCATCCACCCGGAATGGCCCCACTCCATTCCTATCGTGGCTCAAGAACGGCAAAGTGGTCGGCGTGGCTGATGAACACACGCCGGAAGAGATCCGTGGTTAACAGTCCATCGAACTCGGTCGCGCGGGAATCCTTCCGGGCGTATGCGAGGGTGAGGAAGGTTACGCTGGGGAGTCGAGTGACCCAATCCTCACCGCTTGCGGCGGCAGGGCTGAAAAGACATGTTGGTTTCCATCGGCGCCGCTTCCAACCAAAGACCTACCCTGGCACGGAGGTCCTACGGCTGAGATGAGCAGCTCGTTTGCTTTCATGATCTCGCTGCGCACCCTCTGAAAAGAGAAATATCCACTCTGGACAACCCTAAAGAGAAAAGAAAAGCCTAGACAAGCGAGAGAGAATCTCTGCGGGCCTTCCATGAGAAGGCCGGGGAGTGTCAAGCGCAAAGTTTGAGAATGATCCGCTGGCTAGCTATCGCTACGGGCCTCGACAATCATGAATTCGCTCCAACCCTTGGCGTCGTCAGACTTTTCGCCTCGCCAGGTAAAGTGCGTCCGAGAGTGCGTCGTGTATGTGGCCCGCGTATATGAGTGGCCAGCAACCGGCTCTTTGAAGGCATAAATGATCGATGAGCCATCGATTTTGACTCCGCCCAATTGCTCCGACGCGAGATCCGTCCAGTCTCCAGCCAATCCATTGAGCCATCGAATGTTCCAGGTTCGCTTAGCGGCGTCGTATGTACGGAAATTCATGCCGAGAACGATTAGCTCGCCTGAAAGCCCAAACATTCGATACTCATCAGCGATCGCGTAGCCATCAAGGATGTAGCGCCCTAGCCATGCCGCTTTATATGTCTGCCACGTTCCATTCGCTGACATCAACTTGGCCTCGCATTCCCATTTGTCGATGAGAAAAGCAAACCGAGAAAGCTCGGCGGGAGCTTTAGCGTTCAGCCTACCGAAATCCTGATCACTCTGAGCCATGGAACTCTCCTCAATAGCGGCCATCAATGGAACCACGCCGACCAATAAAGGCATGGCGCAAGCAGGATGCTACGTCGGCTTTCGTGGAGATGGATCCACGGCCAAGGAAGCGAAGCTGGATGCCGGGCCGCATACGGACGACAGTGCCAATCTACTTGGACAACGAACTCACTTGTGTGCTTGCGCCGGCTGAATTTCGGGCTCGCCTAGCTGCCAGAACAGAAAGGCAATTTCATCAGCCTGCTCTTCGTCGCGCTGCGTTTTAGTTGAGCCAAGCCCGTGTCCCGCGTCGTAATCTACGCGCAGCAACACGGGCTTGCCGCTATTGGTGGATGCCTGCAAACGTGCCGCCATTTTGGCTGCCTGCCAGGGTGCCACACGAGGATCGTTGGCGCCCGTCGTGAGCAATATCGCGGGATATGCCGTGTTCGGTTTTACGTGTTGATAGGCATCCATGGCATACAGCGCCTTGAAGCCGTCTCGGTCCTTGACTGTGCCAAACTCTGGAATGTTTGCGGGCCCGCTGGCCATGAGTTCGGAACGCAGCGAATCAGAATCGCCTACACGAATCAGGGCTGCACCGAACAGATCAGGACGCTGGGTAATGGCACCGCCGATGGTGATTCCTCCCGCGCTGGTGCCCTCGCCGGCGAGGTGCGCCGCCGAAGTGTATTTGTGCTCGATCAGATACTGAGCGCCGGCTAGCATGTCATCGATCGTGTGCTGCTTGGTCAGTTTCTGGCCGCTCAAATGCCAATCCTCACCGTATTCCCCGCCGCCTCGGGCGTGCGCCACGGCGAATACTCCGCCGCGTTCAAAAAATGCAAGCAACGTCGGGCGAAACGTCGGAGAGAGCGTGATCCCGTAGGAGCCATAGCCTTCCAACCAGGCGGGATGCGATCCATCTAGCGTTATTCCGCGTTTGTGAACAATCGAGAGCGGCACCATGGTGCCGTCCGCGCTCTTCGCCTTGACCTCTTCGGATTCCACCTGTGAATAGTCCACGGGAGAGGGCGCCACCAGGCGGGTGTCAGTAAGATTCCCGGAATTGGCATCCAGCGAGTACCACAACGGCGATTTTGTCCATGACGTCAGCTCCAGCCATGCCCCCGATTCTGTCGGATTCGCGAACAGCGACTGAATGGCTCCATCAAATGGAAGCTTCACTGGCTGAATGGCGCCCCCGTGATAGCGCAAACGTCGCAGCCGTCCGATGCCGCCGTCAAGGTCTTGCACGTAGAGCGCGTCGCTTGCAGCAGCTATGCCGACAACCACCCTGTCGCTCGGCGGAACAACCGTCGTTGCATGGGCAAGATCGGGATTTTCCAGGCTGGTGCGCAAAACCTTGAAACGGGACGCGTCTTTGTGCGAGAGCAGGTAAAGACTATCCCCATGCGAGTTGAAGTCAGTAACCGCATCAGCTTCATCCGCAACTTTCTTCCACATCATCTTCGCGCTCGCGTCGCCCTGAAGCGTCGTGGCATATAAATCGACCTCGCGCTTGACCCCGTGAAGTAGCAATCCCAACAGGTACTTGGGAGCGCCCGGAGAAAAGCCAACCATAGGAAAATCATCTTCCGTTACCTTTACATCGGGAGATACCTGATATCCAAAGACAGCAGTCTCTGTGTCGGGATCGGTGCCCAACACATGGTGATATGAGCGTAATTTTTGATACTTCGCCGTGGGCGGCGCGTCGGGTGGCAACTTCTGTGTGCGGGTATAGAAGAACGAACCATCGGGCAACCAATTGGGCTGTCCAAACTGGGCGCGATCAATGGTGTCGCTCAATACTTTGCCGGTCGCACTCTCGATCACGTGCAAAACACTATCTTCCGACCCTCCGGGAGAAATCCCATAGGCAACATACTTCCCATCAAGCGAGGGTTGAAAGTAATCAATTGAAAAATGCTCGCCATCTGCCGTGGTCAGCTTCTCAGGATCTACGAGCAGTCGCTCCGCTGCGTTAGGATTGTCCCGCGTGTAAAGCTTGCGATTGTCTGAGCCGGGCTCGGTCTTGAAGTAGAAGTAGCGCCCACCCCAGACCTGGAGGCCCGAGACCACGCTGCCTGCGTTATCCAAGGTTTTAATCCGATCCAGCAGTTGATCACGGCCGGGAATGCTTGCCAAGACCGCACGCGTGTAGTCGTTCTGCGCCTTCATCCAGGCTGCTACCTCGGGATCTTTTGTATTTTCGAGCCACCGGTAGGGATCCATTACCTTTGTGCCGAAGTAGTCCTCCGTCACTTCACGCACGGGTGTATTGGGCAGTTTGGATTGTGCAACAGCAAGATCAGCGCCGATTACGGCGAGAACGAGCAAGGACTCCATTAGGCGGCGCATAATAAATCCTTAAATCTTTTCGCAAATCTAAATGTTGAATTTCCTTTGGATTCAAAGTGGCCGCCATTTTACATCTCAGTTCGGCCCCCGCGCGATGTTGCGAAATTACGCGACTTGGCTACCAGCGCTCCATCACCGTCCGTGGTGCAGCGCGCACCGAGAATGCCAATCCGGAGGAAGTGACGTTAGCCATCTCCACCCTGCTGCAGACGGTTGTTTCCGACGCCCCGCAGAACTTGATCGGTGACAACGCTTACGGCTCCAACCACCTGGATGCAGAACTGCGGTTCTACGGCATTAAAGTTATCGCTCCACATCGTCGAACCCGAAGGAATTCGACTCAGGATGGACGTCGGCCGAAGCGATATCGACGAAGGTGGAAGATCGAGCGGCTGTTTGCCTGGTTGCAGAACTTCCGGCGTCTGGTCGTTAGATATGAACGTCACGCGGAGAACCTTGTTGGTATGCTTCAACTCGCCTCGTCTCTGATCCTGCTGAGGCATTTATGAGATCGGTTCTAGTCACCTGAGTCATTGATTTCTCGTATAAGTTTTGGGTTGATGAGCAGCGAGAGTAGAGGTGGCGAAGCGAGCGATGGAGGCCAGGATCTGGCCGGCGGATTTGGTCCAGTGGAAGGGCCATTTTAAGAAGTAGTCGGAACCCTGGCACAGCACTTAGGCACGGACATGATTTTTGCAATCAATTGCAAAAAGCCACCAGCGATCCTATGGGGTGGTCGTGCACAAGGAGACCCGCCGCCACACATCGTCAACGACCGTTGGAGTCAGGAAAAGAATATAAGGGACGGCCCAGCTCTTCTCTCAGAACCGGAAGATTGGCCCCATTGCGATCTCGCCTTGCGAAACCATCGTGGCATTCAAGTGAACGACGCAGCCGGCTCCACAAACCAACGAACTGACCTCGGGGTTGATCACAAGCGGCAACCATTCCGCTTGCGTCCTCAAGCCCATGTGGCGATTGAAGTAGACTTTGATACCCCCGCCCAGCCCAAACGAGAAACGCGTGAAGCTGCTGTTCGGTCCGGCGTCGAGATGAGTTGCACCCACGCTGCCGATCACGAATGGCCTCGCCCAAGCCGGCCAGTCTTCTGGAATGTACTCGTGCGTGAAATCACCGTGGAATTGATTCAGGATCACCCTTTCACTCGAACCTGCCAGATGGACATGAGTGTCCTGTCTTGCCCAGCGGAACTCGACCAGGTCCTCCTCGTTGAGTCGCACCCCGGCTGCAACCCCATAGCTCGGACTCGCGTCAAGGCTGAGGCTGGAGGTTGCTACCCCGTTCTGCCCGGCGGGGAAGGTCATGCTCGTTCGATAGCCGATGAGCGGGGTGACATCAATCCGAAGAGGCCTGGACTGGGAGGTAGGGTGGGTAGCGGCTTGAGAAGCAAGTTCTCCCGGGCAAAGGACAAGTATTGTGACAACTAAACACCCATGCGGCCAGAGATGGTTCAAGATGCTGAAATGGACAGCGTGCGAGCGCGATACCCTCCTATTCACTTAGTCCGCCTCGGTCAAGAGATGATGACCCTTAGGATAGGGGTGGTTGGCAGAACCTGCATCCATGTAGATTGATGACTGTCGGTCGAACTACAGGTGAGATCAAGGAATTGCAAACTGCTCCTGTTGCCTACACGCCCCATTTGGAAAGTGAATTGGAAGCCATTGGAAAGAAATTGATTGAGGAGCGTCATCCTTCGATGGCTTCGCAGTTCACCACGATCGGTTTACGGGTAGCCGGAATCCTGGCACAGCACTCAGGCACGGACATGATTTTTGCAATTAATTGCAAAAAGCCACCCCGCGATCCTATGGGGTGGTCGTGCATGAGGTCGCGTCCTTATCCGTGTTTACATTAAAACAGCTTGGCATGACCTCGGGCTGAGGTCTGGTTGACAGCCATGATCTATCAGTGTCACGATTTCTCCCCGCTTTGTGAGCACCTTCCCACAGGCGGTTTCGATATAAGACGCCCGGTATTGCCGCCGTCCCTCCTTATCATGCCGATCGCCTGAGGAAAGTTCCTTCCGAACGGGAGAAAGGAGAAACAAGATGAAAATGCTGCGAACTCTCATCAATTGCAAGCGCGTGGCTATGTTGGCACTCTGCTTCGCCGTCTTGTCGCGAATAGGTGCGGCGCAGGTCTGGATCGCATCCACTGGAACGGTGGATCCATCGAGCCTCTCAACTTACCTGTTCGTCGGCCAGCTTGCCTATGTTCAGCCCGCGGTTAAAACAGGAACCGTAACGCTGCGCTATAACGTGTTTCCCGCGGGGGATCTGCTGAAGCCTATCACCCAACCTTGCTGCGAAAGCAGGAGTCTGGTGGTTCGATTCCTGGACAACGGCAGCGGAGCTCAGGTAATTGTCACGTTGAAGCAATTCAACGTGAGAACCGGGCAGCTGACCACACTGGCGGCCTTCGATAGCAACCAGTACCCGCCACAATCAGCATTCCAGGAAGGCTTGCCGCGAAGCACGGGCGGTTTCTTCAATTTTTCGTTTGCCCAAGGTCCAATAGACGGAACTCAGGATCAAGGCGGATGCTGCGCGTATTACGTGGAGGCGAAGCTCATTCGCAGCGCACCTGGAGGAACTCCTGGTCTGGGATCGATCAGCCTTGTTAGGAATCTGGCGCCCTGATTCCAAATCCGGAATTTTCTCCGTCCGCAGTGTTTGCTGAGTGCGTTGGCGATTTGCGCGAAGCGAGTGTGGGCCTGCTGCATCGTCCAGACGAGCAGGCCTAGTTCATATGGAAAGTCACGTACGAGCATCTTAAGATCCCGGCTTGCGGTAGCCCCGCTGCAGGAATCTGCGAATATGTTCTGGAAGCGGAGCCGGTGTACTGACGCCGGCGTTGAAGTTCACTGGGGGAATAGTACCGTCTGAGCATCGATTGGGGATGGCCAGGTAGGTGTGAACGTCCCCGGTGGCTTTGTCCACGCCCCAACCCGCGATCTCCCCGTGGTTGTTAATGGCTTGCGCCCAGACTAGGTATATCGTTGAATCGGAAGAAATCTGGGTATTCAGGTCAACTGGAACTCCCTTGTGCCAGTAGACCGGTCGAGGATTTCCGGAGGGATCGATCGAAATGCCAACAATCTCCCCCTCCTCGTTGATGCCCAGCGCCCCACTTGCTGCATCGCCGGGAAGAGTTCCAAGGTCAGCCATGCCCCGCTCCCTTGTCCAGAGGAAGCCGTGCGTCTTGTAGAATGGCGTGCTGTTGTTCTGCAGAGACGACGCGCCGACTACCTGTTCCCGGTTGTTGATCCCAAGACCGGCGTTGATGACCGACGCGCCCAGATTTCCGAGGTCGTGCGGAGCGCCGTCCCTGTCCCAAAGTACAGCGCGGGGACCGAATGCCAGGGGAGGTATCGCTGTATTGCCGCACCGGCCGGAAGAGCCTACAGCGTCCCCTTGGTCATTGATCCACAGTGCCAGGCTCACCGTGTCGTTCCTGAGCGGCGGAAGGCGGCGGATTTCACGATGTGCTGGTCCCCAGATGACGCCCTGGAAGCGAAGTTTCTGCGCGGGAATAAGTGAACCGCAGGCTTCGTCCATGATTTCCGTCTCTGCAAGTCCGGCGATCTGCCCAAAGCTATTCACATTTCCCACGGTGCTGTTATTTCCTCCGAGTGCCGGCAGGTTAATGAATTTGCCCCGCTGCCAGATAGCCGCAGTACACACGCGATGCGTGCCGTATGCGCAGAAGTCTTCGCCGTTAGGATCATAGGAAGCGCTCTCCTTCTGGAGCGAGAGACGCCCAAGGGAATCGATGCCGAATGCCTGCGCGTTTAGTCCTCGATCCCCCAACCAATCCAGATCGATGATGTGGTTGTCTAGCCAGACTACGGGATGCTGGTATCCATCGGGGGCAATCGACAATCCGGCGATAATGCCGTTGTTACTTAACTGACCAGGTTGGCTGAAACTGGAGCCCGGTAGGGCACCGAGGTCTTTGACGACATACCGTGGAGGCTTGTTTTGCGCCTGTAACACCGCGCAGAGCGATACGAGAAGGAAGCTAACGAACGAGGCACGAAATCTCATGGGATTCTCCTTTTCAGATCCATGACCGGGAGTCAAGGCGTGTTTTTGTTCTGCAAGCAATCCAGCAACGATCGCAGGCATATGAGCCATGAGCCGTCAGCAGCCCTGGAGCGGTGCACATCGGCTAACTCGAGCCACTCCACAAGGGAGGCCGATTCGCCTCTGTAAAATGCACAGGCCCGCTCCAGGGTGAGCATCTCGCTCTCCCTCACGCAAGAAGGACACCAGCCGACCTGGGTACTGGAACCGCGGAGAAGAAGGAATGCTTCGCTGGTGATCTTGATTGTCATTCGTTTCGCCATATATCTGGCTTTCGTCGCTGGATTTGCTTTACAGAACGTCCTCAGCATGCATCGAGGTCCGGAAGAAATCCTTGTCAGCCTTAAGGGAAATTCTTGGATTTTCTTGGAGTGGAGTAACGTCGTATAGGATGTTGCGGTTACGCAGCGGGGGCGCGGCTTCGCCACCATCAGCTGATACATTCGAGGCCACGAGCCACTCTCGCGGCGGAGGTACAGGACAATGTCCGGAGTTGCAAATAAATCCGGAAGAGAACTGTACGAATTCGGACCGTTCCGCGTAGATGCCGAAAAAGAACTCCTGTTGCGGGCAGGCCAGCCGGTCACTCTTACCCCGAAGACGTTTCAGATCCTGCTTACATTGGTGCGCCGCAGCGGCGAACTGGTCACCAAAGACGAAATCATGAAGGCGGTCTGGCCCGACACGTTCGTCGAAGAGACGAATCTTACTCGCAACATCTTCAGTCTGAGGAAGGCATTGGGAGAGTCACCCGAAAACCAATACATCATTACCGTTTCGGGGGGGGTTACCGGCTCGCCGAACGGGCGCAAAGCGTTCCTCAACACGACGTCGAGATTTTGGCTGCAACCCGATCGACCGTGGAATTGCAGGTAGAGGAAGGCAAACCGAGGCGATGGATCGATATGCTGACCATCGCGACCAGTATCCTCGCGATTGCGCTTGTCGTGATCTATCTTGTCCTTCGCCGTACCCCTCATTTGACGGAGAAAGACGCAGTCGTTATCGCAGAGTTTTCCAATTCCACCGGAGACCCAATTTTCGATGAGGCCTTGAGACAAGGCCTGGCCGTACAACTCGAGCAGTCTCCGTTTCTGCAGATTGTTTCCGACGAACGAGTCCACCACGTTCTTCAGCTTATGGGTAAAGCACCGAATGAGCAGTTCGCGGCAGCTGCTGCCCGCGAGGTGTGTCAGAGAATCGGCGCGACTGCTTTGCTCGAAGGTTCGATTGCAAGTCTGGGCCAGCAATATGTGCTTGGGCTGAGAGCAACCCATTGCGACACCGGCGACTTGCTTGTTGTCGAGCAGGCAACTGCCAGGAGCAAAGAACAAGTTCTGGATGTTCTAAGCCACATGGCGAGCCGTTTCCGGCACAGGGTCGGGGAATCGTTGACCACCAGTCAGATGCATGACAAGCCGCTTGAAGAGGCAACTACCTCTTCCCTGGATGCATTGAGAGCGTACAGTCTGGGAGTCCGCGCTGTGTTGAGCGGCAGTTTTGTCATGGGGGCTACCTTCTTCAGGCGTGCTATCGAGCTTGATCCGAAGTTCGCCCTCGCGCACGCCCACGTCGCCCTCGTGTACGCGAATTCGGGACAATCGGGACCGGCGTTCGAAAGCGCCAGGCAGGCTTACGAATTGCGGGATCGGGTCAGTGACCGAGAGAAGTTTTTCATTTCTGTAATCTTCGACCGAATCGTCACAGGAAACCTGGAGCGGGCGCAACAAACCTGCCTCCTTTGGGCCCGGACGTATCCACGTGACGCCCTGCCCCATTCGCTGTCCTCCGGAGGAATCCTTCAAGGCGTCGGTGATTTCGAAGGCTCGATTGAAGAAGCCGAGACGGCTATCGCCATGGATCCAGACCTGGGCCCTGCCTACGTCAACATGGCATACAGCTATTTTGCGCTCGGCCGTGCCAGCGAAGCAGAAAAGATAATCCGGCGTGCATCGGAGCGCGGCTTTAACCCACCGGAAATGCTCTTCCTTCGCTATTCGATCGCGTTCCACAGAAACAACTCGGATGATATGAATCGTGTGGTGGCGCTGTCGCAGGGCAAACCGTGGGCAGAGGATTGGATCAGTCAGGCACAGGCGCTGACCGCCGCCGCCGCCGGACAATTGCAACTCGCTCGGAGGCTTTCGCAGAGAGCCGTCGACCTTGCGCTTCGAGCCGGGCAGCCTGATCGGGCTGCGGGATACGAAGCTTCATTCGCTGTATATCAGGCTCTTTTCGGCTATCCGCGGGAAGCGATAGGCCGCGCATCCGCTGCACTCAAGCTCTCGAGAGGTAGGGACATTGAGTACGCAGCCGGGCTGGCACTTGGAACGGCAGGCGATCTCTCTCAGGCCGAGGAGCTATCAAGAGTTTTGCAATTCCGTTTTCCTGAGGATACGGTGGTCAATCGATTTTATCTACCCGTGCTCCGAGCTGTGATCGCCATGAAAAATCGGGCCCCACAAACAGCTATCGATCTCTTGCAACCCGCTCTTTCAGGTGAAATGGCGCTGGTGGGAGATGGATCTGCAATATTGGGCAACGTGCATTCACCTTACGTGCGGGGCGAAGCCTTTCTCAGTGCGGGTCATGCATCGGAAGCATTATCGGAGTTTCAGAAGCTTCTCGATCACCCAGGATTGCGATTCAATGATCCATTGGGCTCACTCGCGCCACTCCAGATCGGACGCGCATATGCTTTGATCGGGGACAGGATCAAAACCCGATCTGCCTACGAAGCTTTCTTCAGTAGATGGGCGTCAGCTGATCCAGACGTACCGATTTTGATCTCGGCCAAAGCGGAATACCACGCACTTCAATAGAATCTAGCCACTTTTGGGGCAAAGGCTACGCCTCACTTATAAACAGAATCACTTTGGTGCTCAGAGAGGAAATTTATGGTTGGAGGGTTCAACGAGAAGTACAACGTCCTTGTCGACGGGATGGGCATCATGCTTCCTCCTAGTGAAATCGACGATTTACAGGCATCTCTGATCGCCCACAAGGCCCATTCACCAAAAGAATTGGATCTATTGGGATGAAAACAGTTGACCAAGTGATGATGCACCACTTGATGTGTGAACCGGAGAGAAGACCATACCTACAATCCGGCGAACTTACCTATAACCACCTTTCCGGGTAGTTCGATGCAGGAACAAAAAGTGTCAATCCTTGAATCACTTGCGGCTCACCCCATCCACCCGGAATGGCCCGCCTCTTTTTCCTATCGTGGCTCAAGAACGGCAAAGTGGTCGGCGTGGCTGATGAACACACGCCGGAAGAGATCCGTGGTTAACAGTCCATCGAACTTGGTTGTGCGGGAATCCTTCCGGGCGTATGCGAGGGTGAAGAAGGTTACGCTGGGGAGTTCGAGTGACCCAATCCTCACCGCTTGCGGCGGCAGGGCTGAAAAGACATGTTGGTTTCCATCGGCGCCGCCCCCAACCAAAGACCTGCCCCCCAACGATGCCGGTGCCATAGTTTGAGGCAGCAGGCGTTGAGAGGTGTTGTAGAGATAGGGGATGTTCGCGCCGGAGTCGAGCATCAGGCGAACGGGCCGCGTCTCGCCGGATAGATGCGCTGCGATGATGAGCAACTTGGGCAACGAAGCGCCGTCCGCCGGCGGCGTGATCAGCGCGATATGCGCTCCTTTTATCTCTGTACGCATGGCGGCCGAGTTGTCGAGACAGAGCAGTCGGTGCGCATAGTCGATCAACATGTCGAAGTGCTCAAGGAAATCCTCACCGAGGATGCCGCGAATGTGGGGATCTACAGAGCGAAGGTTCAGCAGACCGTACACAAGCACCTTTTGGTTGGGAACGGCATGGGAACCGGCTTCAATAAGGTCGAGTTGGGTGAAGGAAGCAGATTCATGGAATCCAGCGCCCGAAACCACGGCCGCGTCCTTAGTGTTTAGGTGGAGCTCGGCAGCCAAAGAAGGGCCCATCATGGTGATCTGGGTGCCTGTATCCAGGAGAAAGTCGTAAGGACCGGAATGGTTGATGGAGACGGCCAGGACAATCTGGTAGCGGTTCACGAGGCGGAGCGGTACACTGGCGAGATTTCCGGGGCAATGGGTTTCAGCCAACAGCGCCGGGACGATAGTTGTCGCGAGCACCAGGGAAGCGAACCACTTGAAAGTTGTCATCGCGAGAGCTCCTCAGCCGGGTAGGCTGAGGGCACTCTGGGCGCGTGGTTCTACTTGGTCTTGATGGCCTCCTCATCAATGTCTTGACGCCGATCAAGAGTTTCTTAGGGCGGATTAGGAATTTCTTATGGGGAATAAGTCCTTTGTTTTCCGCTTTGCCGACGTGGAGGTTCGGGAGCGGGAGTTCACACTCATCAAAGCGGGCAAGGTGTTGGCGGTCGAGCCAAAGGCGTTTCGCGCCCTGTTATTCCTGCTGCACAATCCCCAAAGGTTGATCTCGAAGGAAGAACTGCTCAATTCCTTATGGGGCGATGCTGCTGTTACCGAAGGTTCCCTGACGCGCTGCATTTGGCTGCTGCGCCGCCTGCTTGAAGACGACATCCACGAGCCGCGCTACATCGAAACCGTGGCCACGGTCGGATACCGGTTCGTGTGTCCGGTGGAAGTCTCGGAGGACGCCGGATATGGCTGCGAAGCAGCACATGTCGGCGCTGAGATCGCCAATGGAGCAATCCAGGCCAAGCCGCGAAGTCCAGGGCGATGGTGGCTGGTTGGTGCCGCAGTTTCGGCGATCGGGCTCGTTTTCGCAGTGTGGACGCTGCGTCGCCCGCTGCCCCCGCCGCGCATTACGAGATACGACCAGATCACCCACGACGGCCACCAGAAGGACCCAGCCGGAACGGATGGGAGCAGGGTCTATTTCACGCAGAGCCCGCCAACTACCGTTGCTCAGGTTGCGATAGCCGGCGGAGAGATCGTTCAGATCCCTGTTGCGGTGCCGTTCTTACTTTCCCTGGATGACGTTTCGCACGACGGGTCCAATTTCCTCGTAGAATCAGGCGAAACAGATTGGTTCACAATCCCACGGGCATTATGGACCGTCCGCATCCCTGGAGGTCCGCTTCGCCGCCTGGGTGACGGCTTCGAGGCAGCCTACTCCCCCGATGGAGAATCCGTCATTTACATCACGCTGGGCGGAGATATCTGTGTCGTTCGGAGAGATGGGACCGAAACTCACAAACTGGCCTCGGTCGGATCCTCTCCCGGGAGCCCCGTCTGGTCGCCAGATGGGACCCTCATCCGGTTTTACAAGGATGACAAGCTTTGGCAGATGTCGTCGAGCGGATCGAATCTTCATCAGTTGCTTTCCAACTGGCACCCTTTCGGCTTTCAATGCTGCGGCCGTTGGACCCCCGATGGAAGATTCTTCCTTTTCCTGTCCGGAGATAGGGGCACGGGAAACCAGATTTGGGCTCTCGACGAGCGGCGCGGAATGTTTCGCAAGCCGCCTGCAAATCCGATTCAATTGACTACGGGGCCACTCACCTGGAGCCAACCAATTCCCGGCAAGGACGGGAAGACCATCTTCGCGGACGGGTTAACCGGACGTGGCGAGCTCTCCCGCTTCGACCCGCAGACCAAACAATTCCAGCCCTTCCTCGGCGGCATTTCCGCTCAGTCTGTTTCCTTTTCGAGAGACGGCAATTTCGTTGCCTATGTCACTTACCCGGACGGCATCCTGTGGAAGGCCAACCGGGATGGGAGCAACCGCATGCAATTGACCGACCCTTCGGGCATACCTTTCATGCCCCGATGGTCGCCGGACGGCACACAGATTCTGTTCTCGGACACTCTCTGGGGCCCTACTTCCCGAAGTGAAGCGAACATCGTCTCTACGCGAGGCGGCGCCCCGCGCAAGCTGCTTCCCGAAGGCACCGGAGTGCAGAGCGACCCGGACTGGTCGCCCGACGGACACAAGATTGTCTTTGGTTCTTCACTAGGAGGCCAGGATCCAAAGAGCGTGATACGCATTTTCGACCTCGACAGCCGCCAGATCACTATTGTTCCCGGATCGGCTGGCATGACCGATCCGCGCTGGTCTCCAGACGGGCGGTCCATCGCCGCAAACTCTTTCGACCTGCTTACGATGAATATCTTCGACTTCGGGACGCAGCGATGGTTGGCGCTACCGCCGAAGATTGGAATGAGCTATCCCGAGTGGTCAAAGGATAGCCACTTTATTTACTTCAAGCACGGTCCGGACGAGCCGGCCGTGTATCGGATGCGCGTCAAGGGGGGAGAGTTAGAGAAGGTTGTCGATCTGAAGAATTGGCCAATAGCGGGACCGTGGGACTGGATGGGACTTGATCCCACAGATGCGCCGTTGTTGCTCCGCGATATTTCAAGCAACGATATTTACGCCCTCACCCTGGAGCAGAAATAGAGATGTTTGGCGGGAGTGTGTTCTAACTTAACGCGAACAGTCAGCATGGGATTACCGGCGCTGATGCCCTGATCATGCACGTCCTTGAGCGGACCCACCACTTGTCTGTAAAACCGACTATCCGGCAACTTGCCTTGAGATCATGAACCTTCATCTCCAGGTGTTCAATCAGTGCATGCGGGGAATAATGGCTGTGGAGCGTCGCTTCAAAGCCGACTCGGCGCTTGTTGAAATAACGAATTTGACCTGACCCCTCGAAAGGCTGCGCAGCTAAGTCGAGGCATCTCCAGAATCGCGGCGAGGTCATGCATGAGGCGAAGCGAACGCATTGCGTTCGTCTGACCTCTACGAATGTTCGCTCATAGCAGTTACGAGCGAGACTTCGAAGGACAGCTGCCATTCAATTTTGAGATAGACGATGCTTCTCACATTCTCTTGACGGATTAATACCGGCTGCGGGGGAGGCAGCCGGGATGGCCTTGCGGCCCCGATTGGGGTTATTGGACGGTGGCGTCGACAGTGGTCTGCCAGATTTGTCCGTTGGTGTTGACTGCGAAAAAGCCGAAGCGATGGCTTCCGGCGGAGAGCGGAATGGTAGTGTCCAAGTGTTTTGCGGCGGTGTATTTCTTTACCCCATCGACCCATACTTCCATTCGGGCGAGCGTTCCGGCGACTGTACCTGCCGCTTCGAGGCGGACCGGGAGTGGACGGTGGACCCATTGGCGGGCGAGCAGACGTGGACGCCGGGCGAGCTGGGCGCGGCGCAGGAAGATGCGGTGACGTTGAGGGTGTAGGATCTCGACTCCAGCGAATTGTCCCATCCGGCGGCAAACACCCCAATGTGGTGGGAGCCGGCGAGTTGCTCGGGAGTAAAGGCCTCCGCCGGCCCGAAGACCATGTGCCCAGCGTTGTGGATCAGCACGTCGATACGGCCTTGCTGTTCAATAATGGCCTTGATCGCGGCATCGACGGAGGGCTGATTGGATACATCCATCTCTATGGTTCGCAGATCGACGCCGTACTCTTTTGAAAAGCGATTGGCTTCCTCAACCTGCGGGGCGTTGCGACCTGTAGTTTCTCTCATACCCGCGAAGACGGTGTGACCCGCCCGGGAAAGAGCATGTGAGGTAAGGGAACCAAAACCGCTTGACGCTCCAGTGATTACGATGATGTTCTTCATTCGATTCTCCTGTTTTCCGGCTTTGTGAATGAAAAGGTTGGCGGCGGGCGATGTGTGGCGTCTATACCAAGCCGCCGTTTGGGCGGAGTATCTGCCCGTTGATCCAGCCGCCATCGGGTCCGGCTAAGAAGGAGACGACGCCGGCAATATCGTCGGGCTCGCCGAGCCGCTCGAGCGGAGTTATGCTAGCGGTCTGCTTGATCAATTCTTCGCTCTTGCCCTCGAAGAATAGCGGGGTGGCAATGGGTCCTGGGGCAACGGCGTTGACGGTGATCTTGTGTCCGCGAAGTTCATTTGCGAGGACAGGGACGAGCCCTTCGACACCTGCTTTGGAGGCGATGTAGGGGCCGTAGGAGGGAAGTCTCCTGGCGAGGACGCTGCTGGAGAAGGCGATAATACGGCCGCCCTCGGCGACGTGCTGTGCTGCCTGCGAGAAGACCATGAAGGTCCCGCGCAGGTTGGTGGCGATGACCTTGTCGAATGTTTCAACGTCGCCCTTGGCAATGGGTGAAAGTTGCATGATGCCAGCGTTGTTGACGACGACATCGATCTGGCCGAAGGCCTTCAGGGTCTTCTCGAAGAGCTGCTTGACGTCTTCGGGATTGGCGACGTCGGCCTGGATGGCGAGGGCGCGGCCTCCAGCGCTGGTGATCTCGTTGACGACCTCTTCCGCCTTGGCTTTGTTGCCGGCGTAGTTGACGACGACGCCGAATCCGTCAGCCGCGAGGCGAAGAGCGATGGCACGTCCGATGCCGCGGGATGCGCCGGTTACGATAGCTGTCTTTCTCATGATGGTTCTCCTTCTTGGCGACTTCTTCGAACTTGAAGTCCGTCGCTAAAAAGAGATTGAACCCGACATAGCTATACGTCCAATGCATAGTGCTAATATTCGCTATGCGTGTAACGCAGCTACGCCAGGCAGACCTGAATCTCCTCGTTGTCTTCTCGGTGCTTGCCGAGGAGCGCAACGTATCCCGTGCCGCCAAGCGGTTGTTATTGAGCCAGCCCGCGGTGAGCCGCGCCTTGCAGCGGATGCGGGATACATTTCACGATGATCTGCTGGTCCGAACAGCAAAGGGTTATGAACCAACGCCGCAAGGGGAACGTGTTCTTCAAGAGCTTGAGATCATGTTGCCGAAATTGGATCGGCTCATCTCGGGTTCGACCTTCGACCCGGTGACGGAACATTCTTCCTTCCGGATTGCGGCAACAGACAATGCGACCTCGATCATTGCTCCCGTTCTCTGCCGCGAAGTTCTCCCGATGGCGCGACAGGTTCGCTTCACGTTCGCAAGTTGGAGAGGAGATGTCTTCGAGGACCTGAGTCACGGTCGGCTCGATCTTGCCTTGATCGGGGATGAAGGCCATGTGCCATCGCCGCTGCTGACCGAAGTGATCTATGAGGAGGAACTTGTCTGTATTGTGGCAGCGAACGCGCCCTACCAGCGTCAACTCACTTTGAAGCAATATCTCGCGGCCGAACACATTGGCGTCGACGTCGTCGAAGGTTCGCAACATATACCGGAGAAGCGTCTCGCAGCGCACGGTCATCGCCGTCGTACCGTGATTACCCTGCCATATTTCGGCGCGGCTACGCGGTGCATTCCTGGAACCAAACTGGTTCTGACAGCACCGCAGCGATTCGCAAGAGCCGAGGCCGAAAATCGCAAAATCAAGCTGTTGAAGGCGCCGGGAGAGATAACCGGCTTCAAGTACCTGATGATCTGGCATCCGCGAGTCAATACGGATGCCGCGCATGCATGGCTTCGATGTGAGATCAGGAGAATTGGCAAGAAGATCGGCTCATGATCTTCCTATCGACTGAATCGGATTGCGCTACGGTAACGCCGCAAGCAGTTCCCGAGTCACAGGCAAGCCGGAATTAATTCTCAACTGACGCTAACAATGCGCTCATCGAGGAGCCATTGGTTCGTGTTGGGGTGGATCGTTGGCAAACAGGAAGTTATGCCCTAGATGGGGGCAACTTCCGTATAGCTCGTCATCCGACCACAATCCGCAAACTCGCGACATCTGGAAGCAACCCTGGCTCAAAGAGATCGTCTCCAGTCACCAATCCGTTCTCCAACTCCCTGACATTTCCCTCTGCCTCCTCAGTTTTTGCAACAGAGCCCTGCCCGATCCCGCAAGTTCTTAAGCTTGCGGTGCGGATTTGGATAGGGGGTTCCTCTGCAGCAGATCGCAACACCGTCGCCGAGATTTCCAGACGAATTGAAACGCAACAGATGACAGCGAACACGGGATACCGCCAGATGGATTCTGATGTTTTTAGGGAACGTTGCGCGAGATGACGCTCCTCATTACGGCTTGACGAAAGGACTTTTTGTATGAACTCGAATTCAGCTTCCCCATCTATACCTCATCCCAATCGTGAGCAAGCGCTAAAAAAGGCTCGTCTGACGGCGGGGTTTCCGAATATCGTGAACGGCCAAAGAATCGATTCTTCTAGGCGGATAAAGATTTCCGATCCTGTAACTGGAGAAGAACTTGCAAGCGTGACCGACACCCAGCAGGATGGTCTCGAGCGGGCGATTCAGGCTGCGAAGGCAGCGTTTCCCCTTTGGAGTAGCAAGACCTGGAACGAGCGAAGGGTTCTTATTCGAAATGCCATGGAAGAGCTCAAAGCTCACACCGATGAGCTTTGCACGATCCTGACAGCGGAAAATGGCCGGCCTTATAGCATGGCGCAGTTCGAGATCAATTGGATTCTTGAGACCTATGTCCCGGCGTTACTTCAGATGGAACTGCCAGATACGACATGGAATGAAGCCGGTGTCGGACAGATCACAAAACGGCATGTTCCACTGGGCGTTGTCGCGGCGATCAGTCCGTGGAATCTTCCGTTCTGGCTGTCATTTACGAAAGTGCTGCCTGCTCTGCTGACCGGTAACACCGTTGTCCTGAAGCCTGCGGTCTTTACCCCTCTTACGGTACTGCGAGCCATCGACTCCATTCGTGAGATGCTTCCGCCCGGCGTTTTGAATGTGATCAGCGGAGGGGATGACCTTGGCCCGTGGATGACGTCCCACCCGGACTTCCAGAAGGTCTCCTTCACAGGATCTTCGGAGACCGGACGCAAGGTCTTCACATCCGCGGCTGCAACCCTGAAGCACCTGACCCTTGAGCTAGGCGGGAACGATGCCGGTATTGTCCTTCCGGATGCCGATCCTCAGGCAATCGTCCAGTACCTGTTTCAAAGCATGTTCCTACTCAGTGGCCAGGGGTGTGTCACTCTCAAACGCCTTTTCGTGCATGAGAGCATGTATGAAGCTCTTACGAAAGCACTCATATCGTGTGCTCAGCGTCAGAAACTCGGCGATGGGTTTGATCCCGAGACCACCCTGGGGCCCATACAGAACCGGCCCCAGTTCGCTCGCATGCAAACAACATGGGAGGAGATTCAAGAGGCGAAGGCTCCGATTCTCTATCAAGGGGAAGTTCCATCAGAGGGTGCAGGCATGTTTTTCCCTGTCACACTCCTGGACAATCCGCCTGCGGAAGCGGCTTACGTAGTCCGAGAAAACTTTGGACCATTGCGGGCGGTTATCAAGTATCGGGACCTTGACGAAGCCGTTCGGCTAGCCAACGGGACTCCATACGGCCTTGGAGCTTCCGTTTGGGGTACAGATCAAGAGGCACTGGACGCCGTTGCACGTCGGCTTGATGCCGGGACGGTTTGGATCAACCAACACATCAATGTCCATCCCAATATTCCATTCAGCGGCCATAAGAATTCAGGGATTGGCATTGAATTCAGCGCAGATGGGCTCAAAGAATTTTGCAATGTGCAGGTCATAGCGAATAGACGATAAATAATAAAGCTGGTTCTGTAATCGCAGAACCAGCTTGTCCAGGGAAATAAATCACACGTGCCAAGGAGGATATCGACGAGGAGACCAGCGAGATTGCGCGCCGGACATCGTTCCTTGCGCTCTCCACATCGGCTGTGTGACAAATTCAAGCGAATCCATACCGAGGAGGTGACCATCGAATAGTTGCGAAACAAAAGATGATTACTGAGAAAGAAAGCGCATTCCGCATCCTCTCTCGTCGAGAGGGTAGCGTGCAGCCGATGTTTGATGCGGCCCCCATCGGGCCCTTATCTCCCTCATCATCCCTGCTTGTGGAACGCCGCGACCTCGAACCGATAAGCTGGCAATCGCATCTTCTTGAAGACCAGCTTTTCCATTTTTTTATGAAGCCCGCCATGATTGGCTTTTCGTTGAAAGACGGAGCCATTGCCAGGATTCCCGTAGCCGATGGCCAAGCCGTGTTTTGTCCTCGAAGAGAATGGCACAACATTCGATGGGACGAGGGGATCAGTGTGCTTTCAATCAGAATCCCGGACTCCGCATTCATGGAAGCGGCACGCGAACGTCTCAGGAATGGATCACTCGAAATCGTGCCGAAGCACGTGGTTACAGACGACCGGCTGACCCATTTGTTGTTTGCCCTAGATGCGGAGCGAGCCAGAGGCTATTCGGCAGGAAAACTGTTTGTTGATTGCATTGAAACTGCATTGGCCAACTTACTCATAACCTCTTTCAACGCCGTCGCTCCGAGATCGATTCCCCGCAGAGGGGGCATGGCTCCTAGTGTCCTTCGACGCGTTATTGAGTTCATGCACGCAAACCTGGACAAACAAATCGGCTTGAAGGACCTCGCTGACTGTGCGGGCCTGAGCTTATCCCATTTCTCATTTCAATTTCGCGCAAGCACAAACCGGAGCCCCCACCAATACATGCTTCAGCTCCGCATCGAGCGAAGTAAGGAATTGCTTACAGATTCCCGCCTCTCCGTTCTCGACGTCGGATTGGAAGTGGGTTTCCGCAATCAACAGCATTTCGCAACAGTCTTCAGAAACTCTGTGGGCGTCCCGCCTTCCGTGTATCGCACTCAGCTATAGTCCCTGTCACATCAGACCTCTCTTCTCGCCCTGACCTCCCTATCGCGACAGAACCAGGTGAGACGGTTCTCGTCCGGCAAGAACACCAGTCATTTGGTCACGAAAAACAGATCGAGTTTCATCAACCGCATCTGGACAGCATCGATTGCGGTGAGAGCACGAAGACTGGTCGCGTTAGCGATTGTGGCCTTGCGACAGTGCTTCTCCTGTTCTAACGTCCGCTCTTCATCGCTGCACCACGGTCGCAGAAATTTCCAGATGAATTGAAACGTAACGGACAAAAGCGAACATGGGATACCGCCGGATGGATTCTGATGTTTTTGGGACGATTGGCATGCCTCACATCAGAAGGAGCATTGAGATGAGTTTCAATCATGGAAAACAATCGGCGGTAGATTTCGCGGAGCGCGTTCGTGGGAACCAGCGGAAGCTCAGGGACGGTCTAGCGTCGCAGTACGACTTCATCGTCTGTGGGTCAGGTTCTTCCGGATCAGTAGTCGCACGCCGCCTGGCCGAAAATCCCGACGTCAGCGTGCTCTTGCTCGAAGCAGGCGGCAGCGACGATGTGCCAAGCGTGACGGAAGCGGCTCGCTGGGTTGAAAACCTGGGGACCGAGCGCGATTGGAAGTTTGTGGGCCAACCCAATCCACACCTCAAAGGACGTGCTATGCCGCTGAGTATGGGCAAGGTGCTTGGCGGGGGATCGAGCATCAATGGGACGGGTTGGGCGCGTGGACATAAGAACGATTGGGATTTCTTCGCATCCGAGTCCGGCGACACAGCATGGAACTATGAGTCCGTCCTCAACATCTACCGCCGGATTGAAGACTGGCAGGGAGCACCTGACCCCACGCGTCGCGGAACCGGCGGGTTGGTTTTCGTGCAGTCCGCGCCTGACCCGAATCCGATCGCTCCCACCATGGTGGAAGCAGCGCGTTCCATTGGGCTGCCGACCTTCGAAAGCAACAATGGCCGTCTGATGGAAGACGGTGGCGGGGCCTCTATTATCGATGTGAACGTACGCGATGGAAAGCGCCTATCCGTCTTTCGAAGTTATGTCTTCCCCTACATGGACCGGCCCAACCTGACCGTGCTCACGCACGCATTGGTTGCCAGGCTCACCTTAGAGGGAAAGCGAGCCACTGGTGTAGAGATCGCTTTTGACGGAAAAATCCAACGCATCACGGCTGGACTCGAGGTTGTCCTGTCGTTGGGCGCGATCCACACACCAAAGGTGTTGATGCTTTCCGGCATTGGCGATCAGGCGGAGCTACAACGTCTGGGCATTCCGGTCGTCCAGCATCTTCCAGGTGTGGGACAGAACTTTCAGGATCACTTTGGTGTCGGCTGTGTCTGGGAGTATCAGCAACCGCTCGCTCCTCGCAACAATGGAGCTGAGGCAACGTTCTTCTGGAAGAGCGATCCTGGTCTTGACACTCCGGATTTGCAGACCTGCCAGGTGGAAGTTCCGCTGTGCAGTGCCGAGACAGGCGCCAAGTTTAATCCATCGCCGGCTTCATGGACATTGTATGGAGGTCTCGTACGGCCGAAAAGTCGCGGTCAGATTCGCTTGACCGGACTCAACCCTGACGACCCTATACAGATCGAAGCCAATACGCTGTCCCACCCGGACGACATGAAGGCCGCAGTAGCGCACGTGGAACTTTGTCGCGAGATCGGAAATTCGGCTGCACTTCGACCCTTCACAAAACGCGAAATCATGCCTGGCAACCTCAGAGGAATTGCACTGGAAGACTTCATTCGTGATGCCGCCTCCACTTACCACCATCAGACGTGTACCGCGAAAATGGGGCGCGATTCGATGTCGGTCGTAGACGGTCAACTTAAGGTCTATGGGATCGAAAACCTTCGCATTGCAGACGGCTCGATCATGCCGCGCGTGACCACCGGCAATACCATGGCTCCCTGCATCGTCATCGGCGAGCGTGCCGCGGAAGCCTTGCGGAAGGAGCACAGGTTAGAGGCATCGTCGGTGTCGAACAGCGCGAAGGCATGAGATGCCTGTTCCGGCCTGCCGCCTTCGCCGAGAAAGGAATAAAACTTGGGACGAAGTAACGCTGGTCTGGACTTTGTTTCGTTCGGGGAAGCGGAGTACCCCGTCGGGAGCACGCCTGCAGTGTATGCACATCTGGCAATCACGTAAACAGGCTAAGGCCTTATCGAGCCATTCAGATGGATCTATGTCTTGGCAAGTGGACGTAAAACCGGCTATCCGGAAAGGTGAGATCGAACTGCCTTGAAAAGTCGCTTTTCGGCAACATCGATTTCTCAGTCGGCGAGAACAGGGCGATGCGCTCATTGAGCCCTTAACGGAGCGCCTCGGGCAATTCCGGTAGGACTGTCGGCAAACAGGAAGTAATCTGGTCGGCGATGCTAACGTCCGAATAGTCCGAATTGCAGTCGTGCGGATTCCCAACACCACATATTTTCAGTACACGGACCAAGTACCCGGGGTCGCCACTTCGAGCAAGTGGCGGTCGGGGTCCCGAAAGTAGAGGCTCCACCCTCTCGATTCCCACGAGCGCTTCTCTTCCACGGCGATCCCTCGCTGGTGGAGCCACGACTCCCAATTGGGCAATTCGTCGGCTGGAATTGCGAATGCGACGGATTGTCCAACTATGACGACTCTGGCTTAGCAGCGATAGCTCTCGCCGATGGCCTCGGACTGACGCACCGGAAGCAGATTGAGGCAGCCGGTTCCGTGAATGAGAATCGGTCTCCCCTGGAAATACCAGCACCTGCTGCGACTGCGTACCAGAACCTACTGGAACCTACTGGGCAATATCCCCCGTTGACCAAAAGCTGGCATGACAAATGACCGCTCGGGGACGCAACCTGACCGTCGGTGCAAGAAAGAGCGTACTCCATTACCGCATCGATATCTCTACCGCTGGGGATTTCAGCCCCCGCAGCATCTCCTGCTCGCCCCGGCTGCGTACGAACTGTCGCCCCTCACCCTGGCCTGGCATCCAGACTTGGTAAAGATAGTTGCTATCTCCATAGCGCCGAAACGTAAGACGTCCCCCATCCTGACTGTTTTGCTCCCCGGTGGGCTCGACTAGCATCAGGTACTGCTTCTTGGTGGACTGGGTGTCGACGAACGAAAGATATCGCGGGGCCTGCAGTGAGATGCGATATATGCCTGCAGGTACCTTTTGGTTGTTAGCCGAGAAGTTAAATGGAATCCTGACGGTTACCGACTGAGCCCGTGCTGCCGCTGGTCCTGAGATCGCCACGCCGAGCGAGAATGTCAGAGCTGCGCAGGTAAGGATGGTCGATGTACGGAACATGACGAACCTCCTCGATGATCCGGCGGCTTGCGCTGCTTCAACTGCCGCTTGGATATCTGCAATCTGAGCCGCTGCCGCAATTCACTCAATGCTCTGGAGATCATTCCGTCATCATTTACTCATTGCGCTCTCCGCTCTTCATACGAAAGGATTTGCGCGTCGAATCAATCGTCAGTTCGAGTTCTTCTCGGCTGCCGATCGGGAAACGGTGTAAAGTTTCTCCAGCCCGGAGGCGCGTGCTCATGGGCATGCCGGTCAACACGCCACGGGCCTGGCGCTTCGGCGTCTTCGAACTGGACGCACCAAGTGGAGAACTGCGCCGCAACGGCACCATCGTCAAGCTGCGCGAACAGCCGGCGCGCATTCTCCTCCTGCTGCTGGAGAACGCCGGTCAGATGGTCACGCGGGAGCAACTGCGTCAGCATCTCTGGCCATCCGACACCTTCGTCGATTTCGACCACAGTCTGAATACTGCGGTCATGAAGCTTCGGGAAGTTCTGGGCGATTCGGCCGACAAGCCTCTCTACATCGAAACCGTCCCTAGAAAAGGCTATCGCTTTGTCGCGCCCGTCTCCCACCCGGCCGATCCTCAGAATGGCGGCGCTTCATCTCAATCGACTGCGGGGCCCGAGCTGCCTGTATACAACACGCGGGAACAGAGCAATGGCAGTGTGGCGGTTCCTCCCGGCACGCCTGACGAGAAGCAAGGCCATCGAAGCCTGCTCTCCAGGAAGGTAGCCGTTCTGATCCTGTTAGTCGTGTCTGCAATTGGAATTGCCGCCCTGATTCGATCTGCATCTCGTCGATCTGCCCTTTTTCAAAAGGGGAGCCAGCCTAAGCAATCCGCCGGCGAGGCGAACATGATGTCTTCGAATCTGCGTTCTTCCGTTCTCACGAGCGCGCCCGGAGACGCGAATTTCCCATCGTTTTCGCCGGATGGACGCCAGATCGCGTTCGTCTGGGATGGCGTGGAACGCAAACACTACGACATCTATGTGCAGCTGGTGGGGGGCGAGACGCCGCTGCAACTCACACACCACAAGAGCGGCGATGGTGTTCCCGGACCACCGCAGTGGTCGCCGGATGGGCGGGAGATTGCCTTTTCACGCTGCAATGGCGAACGCGATGGGGTCTACACGGTCCCCGCACTCGGCGGTGCTGAGCGTAGACTGACGAACTCGCCGTGCCGCGACTGGGTCGCGGGGCGGCCTTCCTGGACTTCGGACAGCAAGTCCATGGTGATGCTCGACCAGTGCACCCCCGGTGGACCGCGCGGCGTTGTGCTCTTCTCTCTCGCAACCGGCCAGAAGCGCTGTCTGGCGGCGGGATCTTCCGGAGACTTTGCCGCCGACAATGCGCTCTCCCCTGACGGACGAACGGTTGCATTTTCGCACTTTCCCGACTCAGGTTATAGCGAGATGCATGCCGTACCGCTCTCTGGCGAAGCACCGAGGCGCCTCGCTTCCGGAAGAGATGGCATATGGCAGCCGATGTGGACGCCCGACAGCAAGGACATCGTCTTCTATTCCAACCGGGGAAACATGGTGCGCGCCTGGAGGGTGCCGGCCGCAGGCGGCCCGGTCGAACCTGAGATGGTCTACCCGGGATTGGGATCCATCTCCCCGGACGGGCGGAAGCTCGCCTATGCAGAGAGGCAGGCTGGGAGTTCTTCCAGTCACTATCTTCCCGCGGTAATCTGGCGAGCGGATCTCTCAAATGCAGGCGGTCCGGTGCTTCGTACAAGGAAGCTCATCTATTCACAGTTCCTGGAGGATAGTGCGCAGCCCTCTCCAGACGGGACGCTCCTGGCGCTCCAATCAAACCGTTCCGGGACAGGCCAGATCTGGCTGAACAGTACTGACGGCGATCATCCCATGCAACTGACGAATATAGGCGCGCACGCGGGCACTCCACGCTGGTCGCCCGATGGAGGATGGATCGCCTTCGACGCCGATATAGAGGATCACAAGGACATCTACGTCGTCGATGCGGAAGGAAGGAATCTTCATGCGATCACGCATGGTGACTCGGATAACTACGTGCCAAGTTGGTCCCGCGACGGCAAGTCCATCTACTTTGCCTCCAGCCGTACAGGAAGCCGGCAGATCTGGAAGCAGTCTCTTGGGAACGGTTCAGAGATCCAGCTGACCGAACATGGCGGCTTTGATCCTTTCGAGTCCTACGACGGGCGCACGATTTACTACAGCAAATTTGACGAACCTGGAATATGGAGCATGCCCGCAGGCGGAGGGAACGAGTCGGTTGTGGTGACCGGCAAGCCGCAAGTAAGCTACTGGGGACACTGGGCCGTTACAGAGAGCGGACTCTACCTGCTCGACGCCGATGCCGAACCACGTCCCACGATCGAGTTCTACAACTTCGCCACCCGCCGCATTGCGCGAGTCCTGTCGCTTGAACAGAAACCCAGTGATTGGCAGCCCAGCCTGAGCGCGTCGCGAGACGGGCGCACCGTCTTCTACACTCAGTTCGATCCCCAGAGCGCGATCAAGATGGTAGAGTACTTCCGCTAGGAAGATCTGACCGAATCCGAACACTTCCTGATAGAAGCGAACGGAGCGAGCAACAACATCGTTCACGTACTTAGCGGAAAGCGGTCCTCGGCTGAGGCATCGATTCTCCAGGCGCAATAAGTGACTATAACTAGAGCAAATCTGGGTAACTCTAAAAGTCAAGCAAGTTCTCAATTGCATCTAACTAATACAACTAAATAAATACACAGGGTGCTTTTGAATCCACCCGCGAAGGCCCCTTAACCAAAAGGAGGCTTGATCTTGTGCGCCTGAAATCCTTCACCGGCAGTGCTTGGTACAACATCTCTTTGGATCGTCGGAGTTGTGATTGCAGCTATTTTCAGAAGACTAATAAGCCATGCAGACATCTCAACGCTCTCGGAATCTACAGAGAAGCAAAGCCATTCGTTCCCAAGTCTCACCCTAGCTTCTCTCAGGCGCTTTCAGCTTAGGTCAAGGCGATCCGAAAGCCGCCTGGTAGTTGGCGCGGGTGGGCCGGTCTCTCTGTCCTCCCCCGAAGCCGGTCACCGGACCCACCGCGCGGTTGACCGCGCGTGAAATACCTGATCCCTCGTAAACGCGGGCCGCGCGGAAGCGGTTGCTACTCCTGGCTGTGGAGATTTGAAAGGTCAATCCCGGTGCTATCAAATCCCAGGTACTGTAACTCACATACATGTCTTAGCTCTATCTCGCGAAGCTGCATTTCCTCCCGTCGGCGCGCGACAGTTAGGAAGCAAACAGGGCAGATGGAATCAAAGGTTCCGTCTGGGTTTTTTCGATGGGGGAAGGGTTTAGATATGAGCGGAAAGTCCATAGCTTCGTCCCTTTGGAGTAGGGCTGAACAGCCATTGCTCCGATTTTGATATCAGAAGCTACGACGAGGGTTTACTGGGTTCCGTCCGGTAGCCGACACTTCGCAAAATCCTTCCTGCGATCGAGACTCAACTTTTGTGCAGAGGTTTGAGTGGTCTCCAAGGAAGGCAGGCTGGTGCAGCGCAGGAAGCGCCGCAAGCCGGCTGCAAGGTTTGAATCAACGGAAAGGGGAAGTTGTATGCATGCACTGATTCTGCGACTTCTCTCACACCGGAGACGAGACGCCGGCAACGCCGCTGCGGATCTGGCATGCACCCGTGCTGCAAACTCTGGTTACGAGGACGGCAAAGTCCACAAGCCGGTCAAGTTCGGAGACCCATTCGACAGGCGCACCGTCGAAGGAAGGAAGAGAGCAGCGCAAAGAGCGGCCCACGCCAGACGTGCCAAGGCCGAAATGGAAACGCTACGCGCCGAATAGCAATCCTGGAGTATCTGGGGAGCGATTTTCCGACGATTCGGGCGTTGCTGAAGCCGGCTCGATCAACTCCGGCGAATCGTTCTTCACATTGCCCACAGCCTTGTCCACTCTCCACGCTGTCATCTTGTCCGCCTCGAAAGGACGAAGCAGGTCAATCGGGGGACGCTCTGGATCAGCTTTCAACCAGCGGTCATAATCGCGTTCTGGGATGATGACAGGCATTCGGTCGTGGAGCGGCTGCACAACCTCATTCGGGTCAGTAGTGATCACCGTGAATGTCAGCAACTCTCCACCAGCCTTGCGATCCTTCCACTTCTCCCATAATCCCGCCAGCGCGTAAGGTTGGCCGTCTTTCATCCCAATCGCGAAGGGCTGCTTTGTTTTTGCATCCAGCTTCTGCCATTCGTAGAACGCATCCGCAGGAACGAGACAGCGGCGGAATTGGATCGCCTCCCTGAACGCGGGTGCTGTCGTAACCGTTTCGGCTTTCGCGTTGATCGTGCGGAGTCCGATGCTCGGGTCTTTGGCCCAAAAGGGGATAAGGCCCCACCGCATGAGCACCAGCTCGCGCTCTCCGGTGTCGCGATTCAACCGGACGATGGGTTGGAAGGTCTGGGGCGCGACGTTCCAGCTCGGCCCAAAGTCAGGCAGAGACGGGCCATGAACAGCGAAGTGTTCGGTGATGCGTTGCTTGTCTGATCGTCTAACATACCTTCCGCACAAAGCAGTCACCTCACCACGCTGTGGACGCAGAAAATCCCTCGACGGATGGCCTCACGCATCGCCCCACGGACGATTGCGTTGTGATCCCGCATCTTCATTCCGGGCGGATGGTCGGCACGTTAACGAACTTCGTCATGGTATTCGGTCAGTTCGAGATCGGATTTTCTGCGAGCCACCTCTTCGACGATGCGCAACGCCTCCGCCTCTATCTGCTGATTCGTCATTGCCGCGTTTTCGCCTCCGCAATCACCATCTTTGCGATCGTAATCGAGTCAGCGATTGCCGACCTCACCCGCGGGCTCCGGCTCTGCAATTCTCCCGATTCCACCCGCGCCTGTTTCACAGCCGCGATGAGACCGGCCACCACCGCAAGGGCTCCCGCTGATTTGTCTGTCGAGCCTGCTACGGAGAGAGGCGCCAGAAAGCAGTCTTTCGTTAGGTATTGGCGTGTGTCCTCGCAGTGCTGACACTTCACCACGGGGTTGTGTTCCACCGGCTCGATCTCGCGACGGGGTGCACGAGGACGCGCGAGAGCGATCTTGCCGCACGCTGCGCAGACAACATGCCAGTGCCGGTATGGAGGGCTGTCATTCGCTTCCACGGGACCGCCCTGTCTACTTCCAGACACGTCGGATCGTGCCAATGAAGACTTCCGATGGCCGGTAGGCGCGTTTGGCTCCGCAGACGTTGCAGAGGACCGGAGTGGGGAGCATGGGCCGCCCGCGCGTAAGGCTGGGAATGGCGGCGCGACAGACTTTGCACCGAACGAGAGCTTGCCGCTGATGAAGGAAAACTCGCATTCCGGCAGCCTAGCTCCATAGGATGTGGAAAGGCAAAGAAAAGGCGAAAATTCCCCTGTCCAGGGTTCCCACAGGCTAGTTTTCCGGAGAGCACTAAAATGTGTGCAGTGACAAGTTCCAGACCAATGGACAATCAGCAGGCTGAGGAGGAGGTAGCGGGGGATGCTGAACCTCTGGAGGGAGCACCTGATCTCCTTCCTCTCGATTCAATGCTGGATCTGTTCAATTGGTACGATCGGAATCTGTGTCGGCCAGAAATTCGAGATTGCCGCGGGAATCTCGTCGAGTTCAGGCACGAGGACTTCATCCACCTAATCAAACTTACCGACAGGTACCAGAAGGAGCCCAAGCATCGCGGGAGGGCCGTCCAGCAAATAAGGGCAGGTGAATTGAAGATTTTCCATGGCTCGAAGCACTGGCCCGCCAACTTCGAGCGACAACGCGCGCGAGAGCTTTCTGCCGCTCGAACGATCATCGAATCGCCATGGATGATCGTGCCAAATTGGCAGCCGATGGGAAAGGCCAATCCGGGCGAAGCCTATATCGGAAAGTTCGGCTCCGATAAGAGGCCGAGGTATCGGGTTCTCATATGCGCTATCGCGGGAAAGACCCGGATGCCGGTCACAATCTTCCCCCGTGAACGGTTTAAGAAGGAAGAATTGGCCGTTATCCTATGGGCCAAATAGCGAAAGGGTCGCTCAAGGCGACCCCTTCTCACCATATTATTCCCTGGTTGAGGGTTTAGCAGGAATTCCTTCCTGCGAGTACATCCATAAGATGCACCTAATGGCACCAGAGTGTCAAATATAAAACCAGCACTGCGGTGCCCAAGGGATACCTTAATACTACACCCGAGCCGCATCGGATATGGCACTAAAAAGCTAAGTGCAATCAATGACTTACGGGAAATTGGCATTGACAAAGAGTGGTGCCAGATCGGGACAATGAAGACTGGTACAACCTTCCTGGGAGAGTAGCGTCCTCCTTGCTGGTTTTGAGCGCCTTTCGAGGACTACCGCGTTGGGCGTTGCTAGTGTGCCCACATTTGTGCCCTGTGCCCGTTTAGAAGCACTTGTTTTGGCGCTGAGAACCATTTGCCTGAAGGCGGACAAATCCTCGCAAAACAAGGGCCTACAGCTCTGTCCAAAGAATACAGAATTGTGGAACGCAATCTTCGGGACCAGGGGTCGGAGGCTCGCATTCTCTCCGCACCTCTCTTGGACGCAGCAAAAGCCAACCGGTTCAGGAATTCGCTATCCGCTCCGGCTTCCCTGGATCGCAGACATGCGCGATCGGTTCGGACCTTCTGTTCATCGAGTCGCGCGGAGCTGGCCGAGCTCCGCCGCCCTGTTTCGCGACGATCAGACTTCAATGCTCAACAGGCTCATCAGCCAAATGTCCCCGTCCGCCGGCTTCCAAGTCCTTGTTGGCCTTCGCAACCGATCAGAGTGCCGTCCCTTCACGTTTCCGCGCACCACCCTGGCCCCGGTTCCACTACCGATTGGGTCCTATCGGTCAGCCCGTTCAAGGGCCCTTTTACCGCGGCTTCAGCCAGGGCTCAGGAACCCTAAGAGTCCCTTCTGCGCAGGGTCAAAAGTTCGAAAATCGTCCACTAGGGCCGACCAATATTTAAATCCTCATCGCACTTCACGCAGAAGCAGTTCTTTGCAACTGCCGATCCGCGAAGCGCCCCAATAGAACGACGCCGCGCAGCGGAGGCGCAGAAGGAAAGACTTGCGAGGGGAGCGGTGTAGCCGTGTTCGGCACCGTCGAATCTGCCCGTCCCGACCAATATTCAAATCCTCATTGCACTTAGTGGCAGCGTAATTCCGTGCTTTCTCTGCTTGCTGATATCAGCGAACAGTTCTGCGAAATATATCGCTCACTTCTTGAGCGGGATGGAATGCAATTTCTTCATTGCAGTGCCGTAGTTCCCGAGGTGATAGACGGATGCTCCAACGGGCGAGAAGGTAAAGTCTTCGAATGGCGCGGCAACCATGGCGTTCAAAAAGTCCATAGTGCCTAAGCCAATCGTGACATGCGGGCTGTAATGCTCTCCGCTGTGCTCGGGAACGAACACTTCGACGTAATGAATCAGCGGCGGGATGATATCCGGGTCCTCGGGAGTGGTGACGAATGCGGCGGCACTCCCTGTGGACGCCGTGTACGGCGTGACTGCATCAATCAATTCCTGCTGTAGCCTGAGCAGGTCGGCTGTTGGTTCAATCACGATGCCGCCGAGCCCCAAGGGTTTGTCAGGTATGTAGTAATACTTGAACGCCTTAAGCTTCCAACTGGTTGGATTCTCCTTCGCAAACACTTTATCGGCTGCTGCATACACTTTGGGAAGGTCTGCTGTTTTGACATACCGCTGCAGCGTTGAGATATGTGGTGTGTGTATGCCGCCCAATGCGAAACCCTTCGGGTAATTCTGGAGGAGTCGGGCATTGGCCGCCTGGGCGTGTTGGATCATCGTTGCGTCCGGATCAAGCAGGATGTCGATGGCCGTAACGTCGTTTCCCCCGGCGGGAGTAGTCGCCTGCTGAGCCCGCGCGCGTCCGGACTGCATTGTTATCGCAGCCACCATCGTTCCGAACAGGAGCGGGCGCATGAAGGATTTTTCAACTAGCTTCATCGTTGTTTCCCTTTCATCGAGCCCCGATCTTTCTGCTTGTCGACGCCAAATAGGCAGGTAGGCCAAACCCGATTATCAGAGAGCGACTGATACGTCACAACTGACAGTAGTGACAGGCGCGGAGATTCGTCCGGGCGGCAGTCCACCCCACCGGCATCGCAGCTATCCATCGTGAGCCTTAGAGTGGCACCGCTTGGTCAAAGCTCCAGGGGGAGCTTGGTATCAATGCGCGACGGCTTCGACGCCCTCCTCGATTCGCTCGCGCGGACGAGTGGAGGGTTTATTTCTCCAGGTAGTTTGTTTTGAATCTTTCGATGCCGCTTAGCTGAACGATGACAGTGCCTTCCTTCGCTGCGGCAAAATGAGGGATGCCAGCCGGAATGATGATGAAACTACCCGGCGGGTAAGCTTTTAGCTTTGCTGAGTCGAATTTCGCTCCCTCGCCCAAATACCAAGTGCCTTCGATCACCGTAACTGGTTCGTCTTGCGGGTGTGTATGCGCAAGGACACGCGCGCCGCCAGGTATTTTCGCCCGATCGATCCAGGTACCGTCCTGGCTTGAGTCGCCGAACAGCTTCGCCCGCTGTCTGCCGTCGTTGTAGTAAGGCGGAGTAAACCACCGTATTTCATCTGGGGTTGACCCGACAATCTCCTTCTGGCTCCGTTCGGGAAAGCTTGCAGTCCATGCAACTGCCGCAACGATTGTGCCCACGGTAGCAACTGCAGAAAGGACTCTCTTCATCCCTTTCTCCTCTCCCAAACCGCTTGGCGTATGAGGCAGGTCGGTGACTCGGATTCGCGAAGCTAAGCCGGGTCGTTTGCTTCACGCCGCTTCGCTAAGAAAGGTTCTGAAATCGTCCGCTAGGGCCGACCAATTCAAATCGAATCGAGTCTTAGCGTTCGAAAACGTAAACGCCGTGATTCGTCATGCTTATGATAGACCTTCGGAAAACTTCCGAAGGCTCTGATTGAACGCCGCCGCATCATCCCAGAAAGGCCCATGTCCCGCATTGGGTACTTGAACTTGAGCATGGGCCATGCCGGCCTTGTGCTGATCGACGGCAGTTAGTTTGACAACCGCATCCTTCGCCCCATGCGTGATCAGCACCGGCTTGCGGATTCGCGGCAGAAGGTCGTCATTGTCGAAAGAGCGGGAGAACAGCCCCTGACGCACATACGGCGGAACGGACAGGTTGTATCCCAGCATCTGGTAGAGCTCTTCGGCCGAGGGTTCACGCGCGAAGCAGAGTCGCAATAACGACCCCAGGGTGCGCACGCTCTCTTCCACCTCCGTGGAAAGGAACCCGGGGACGAGGCTGAGAAATTCCGGCGTGAGAACCGACGCCGCCTCGTCACTGCCAAGCTTCGTGATCCCACCGATAAAGTTGATCCCGCTGATGTCCGCCTCGCCGTAATGCCGGATGTAGTCGAGGATGACGAGGGGTCCGTAGGACCAGCCGCAGAGAATCGGGTGATCGAGGCGCAGAGCCTCTATGGCTGCATTGACATCATCCGCCCACAATTTCGACTCCGTATAGCCCTCTCGCGGTTTATCGGAAAGACCGTGACCCCGCAAATCCATGGCGACAAGCCGGTAGTCATCTGCCAGGTCCGAGCTCATCTGCCGGCTCCATGTGAGCCAACACTGCGAAACGCCATGGATGAACATGATTGTGCGACCGCTTGGGTTGCCGCTCTCAACAAGGTGGAGCTGTACTCCACCGCCGCCTGCGATCTTGTGGTTCTTCATCAGCTCCCTCCTGTCATGACGCTGCTCCCCGATTCCTGACGGCTCGCTTCTACTCACCAGCCCACTTGCTGATGCTGGGGTAAATCGCGACGTCACCAATTGGGGAAATCCTGGGCAATCGAATTTGCGTTTTCGAGACCCGGACAGACGGAAAATCGTCTGCCGTCCGAACCAATTCCTTCCGGATCAAGCGCTCTTCGCTTGCGGAGCGGCCAGTCCCTTCCCCGTGCGCCCGAACATCCGTCGAAAGACCCGCACCACCCAGCGCACCGCAAAGACCGCCACCAGCACCGCGGCCAATGCAATCGATGCGCTGACCCAGGGATGCACGGTCACCAGCCAGCTCAGCCCCACCGCCATCGCATCTTCGGTCGTGCTCAGCGCGATATTCGACACTGGCTCCGGACTCGGCGTGACCGCCGCGCGCACCGCGGTCTTCGATCCGTGCGCTGCGAGCGCGATACCTGACCCCACCGCCACTGCCAGCAACTGCATCTGGGGTGTCAGATGCGTCGTCGCGCCATAGGCCAGCAGCGCCGCCACGGGAATGCGTACGAACGTGTGCAGCGCATTCCACACCATGTCGAGGCCTGGAATCTTGTCGGCGACGAACTCCGCCGCGAACAGCGCCCCACTCGCCCCTATCACCCACCAGTCGCCCAGCATCTCCAGGCCGCCGGGCAGCACCGCCCAGTGCAGCCGCGCCAGCACACCAAGCGTCAGGACCGTTGCATACACATTGAGGCCCGCGGCAAAGCTGGCTGCAATTACCAGCGCCGCAATCGTGCTCGGAGAAAAGTGCATGGCAGACCTCCGGTGGCCCACATCTTACGCTTTACGCTTCACGCATGTTCCGCACCCGGCGTACAAGGGAGGAGCGTCGACCCGCCACCAAATGTTCCCAGAGGTGCCCATGCCCACCGATTCCACATCCCTGCTCGAACGCATCGCCAGCGGCCGCACCGACCTCGTCTTCGAATACCTCACCGCCGGCAACCCCGCCACCGCTGCTGATGCGAACGGCGTTTCGCTCCTCCAGCATTGCGCCTACTACGGCGACGTCAGCGCGATCCGCCACCTGCTCGCCAACGGCGCCGCGCTCTCCGTTCTCGGTGAGGACCTCGGCCTCAACGGCGCTTGCTTCCACGGCCACTGGCGGCTCGCCCAGTTCTTGCTGGAGCAGGGTGCCGATGCCAACTACACCGATCCCGATACAGGCGAGACCCCGCTGCACTCTGCTCTCTGCACCACCGAGCGCGTCGCGCACAACCGCGTCATGCGCGTGCTGCTCGCTCACGGGGCCGATCCCAACCGGGCCACGAAACCCGGCGTCGAGACCGGTGGCTTCATGCGGGACGTCCGCACCCGCGGCGAAACCCCGCTGCACCGCGCCGCCGCCTTCGGCGATGAAGAAGCGATCCGTTTACTCCTCGAGGCCGGCGCCAAAATTTACGCGAAAGATGCCAACGGCGACTCCCCGCTTAGCTGGGCAAGCTGGCACCTGCGCCCCGATGCCATCCTGCGCCTGCTGCTGTATGGCAGCTTCCGCATTCACCCGCAGCGCACCAGCATGCGCGAATACCTTCAGGGTGAACCTGGTTAGTCTCGTCAGAACACAGCAACCGTGACGACGCGGCTAAACAAAATCGAGCAGCCTCTCAGGTCTCAGTCGGCGCAGAGCCGCGTCCAGCAGTGCCCGGGTACTTCCCGCCATCCTGCCTGGTGGGTCGAACACCAGATTCCATGGAGAATTTTTATAGAGCGCGCAACGAAGCAAGCAGTGGAGATTCTGGCGAAACATAGGCAGCCAATATGTGCCCAGAAGGTTGCTGAACGACGGAATGATCCCCTTCTGACAGAGATAATAAGAGTTTGCGACTTGTGCGTAACCCACAAGGAACCCCCGTTCCCGGCTCGCCCGTTGAATGCCCAGGTGGGCAGCACACGTTTCGAAATTCCAAACCACGCTCCCATGCGCTCTGGATCGGACGGAGAAGTCAAAGTCCTCCAGCCAGCCGGAGAGTGGCAGGCGTTCATCAAATCGCACACTCTCCGCTACGGGACGTCTTACAAATATGTTGCATCCCGTGATGCCTTCCGCCGGCTCTGTTCTGCACCCACATGCCTGGCTGCTGACCGCCGCAATGGCTTCTTCCCGGCTCAGAGGGCGTCCAATGCGAAGGCCATCCATCGCGAAGACGGCGCTGGCAACCGCCAGGTCGTCTCGGCCGTCGAACAATCGCTCCATGCTTTCCAGGTAATTCGGCGCAAGCTCCGTATCGTCATCCAGAAACAGCACGTATTCGGCTCCCGAAGGCACCGCGCTCAGGCCCGCGTTTCGCTGCCTTGTCAGTCCTGGTTGACCTTGGACGACTTTGACGCCAAAAAGACACGACGTCTCCGGCAATATGCTGCAAGTGTCACACAAGGATACGATGATCGCTGACGGGGGAATGGTCTGCCGGCCGAGAGCAAGCACCGTTTCATGCAGCACCTGTGGCCGGTTCACGGAACTGACAACGACAGCCGTCTTCATATGCCGCCCCTCTCAGTTCCGAACTTCTGCAGCAACGCTGCTGCGTATCCATGATCCGTCGCTATGTGGTCCGCCACTAACCGTACAGAGCCCTCAGCGGTTTTCATAAAGAGCCCTCAGCGGTTTTGATAAGAAGCACAGCTCGCCGGAGACTTCTGCCCATTCACCACCACCCAGCCATTGTCCGCCGTGCGATGTGTCGCACAATGCACATCATGGATCCCGGCCGCATACCGGGAGCCCTGGTCGAAGAACGCCTGTCCGTACGCAAACACCTGCGCGCCTTTCGGCGCGGTCACCACCCCGTCCAAATCGTCATTCGTCACTACCTCCACCAGCTTCGATTCCGCACCCGGCAGGGTCACCATGAGCGGCAGCACCTGGTGACTGCCATGCTCACCGCCGCGCTGGGTTCGTGAATGACTCGTCGTCAACCCGCAGACCATCACGTTGTCCACGTCTCTCCGCGTCTGTTGCGCCAGCAGCGTGGCCAGCTTTTGATTCACCTCGGGCGTACAACTCGCGGGCACCGCCACATCGCGGCCATTCCTTCGCACCTCAGCAGTAGCGGAAGCCGCCGGAGCCGTTGTGGAAGACGACGGGCGCGGCGATAATGCCGGATGTCTGGTCCACAGCCAGACCACCGCCAGCAGAACGAGCACCACGACTGAACCCAACGCATGCTTCGGACGCATCCCCAGCATCACACACGCGGTTCATGCAATCTGTCCATAGCCGATCGCTTGAGTATTGTTAAGAAATGCGTACCGAAACGGCACAGGACTGGATCGACCGCCTCCACCTCCAGCCCCACCCCGAAGGCGGCTACTTCCGCGAGACCTACCGCGCTCCGCTCATACTGCCGCCCTCAGGCTTCCCAGACACGGCGGAGACCGCGCCGCCTCCACCGCCATCTACTTCTTGCTCGCCGGCGATCAATTCTCCGCCTTCCATCGCATCCGCTCGGACGAGCTCTGGCATTTCTACGCCGGCTCCACTCTGAGCGTGCACGTCATCACACCGGACTGCGAGTATCAGCAGATACTACTCGGCGGCGACGCCGCGAACGGCGAGAGCTTCCACGCAGTCGTCCCCGCCGGATGCTGGTTCGGCTCCTCACTGCTCTATCCCGATACGTACGCGCTCGTCGGCTGCACCGTAGCCCCCGGCTTCGACTTCGCCGACTTCGAGATGGCAAAGCGCGAAGAGCTCATTGCGCACTACCCGCAACATCTCAACATCATCCAACACCTCACCCGGTACTAAGGGGCCAGCACTTACTCCGCCCGGAGCGCCTCCACCGGATTCACCGAAGCCGCACGATGCGCAGGCAAATAACTCGCCAGCAGCGCAGCCACGCCCAGCAGCAGCGACACGCCGAGAAGTGTCGGCAGATCCCACGCCTTCACCTGGAAGAGCAGCTTGCCCATCAGCGACAGCACCGCCACGGAACACAGCAGCCCCGCCGCCACCCCGAGCACGGTCAATCGCGCCGCCTCTTTCAGTACCAGGCCATAGATCATCCCGCGCTGCGCCCCCAGCGCCATCCGCACTCCGATCTCCCGCGTTCTCTGTCCCACCGAGTACGCCACTACGCCGTACAGACCCACCACCCCCAGCAGCGCAGCCAGCCCGGCAAAGCTCCCCACCATCCAGGTAGCTGAGCGCCGCATATACGCAGACGCAGACTCCTCGATGCGCACAGTCATCGTCGTTTCGTTGGTCACGCCCAGATCGTGATCGACACTGCGCGCCGCAGCCGCCATTGCCGGCAGCATCGCAGCATCCGATCCCTTTGTACGCGCAATCGCAGAAACAAAACTATCCGCATTCTGATACATCGGGTAGTAGATCGCCGGCCATATATCTTCATCGAGCGGCCCTTCGCGGAGGTTGTCCACCACGCCCACGATGGTCTTCATCGAATCCGGCTTCAGGTCAAGGTTGCCCACGCGTTTCCCTATCGGATCCTCGCCTGGAAAATACTTCCGCGCCAGCGCCTCGTTGATGATCGTGACCCTGGGGTGACTCGCGTCGTCGTTCGGAGCAAACACGCGCCCTCGCAGGAGCTTTGCCTGAATCGTCTTGAAATAGTCCGGCGTGACGTCGCGTTCTAACGACTCGTTGTGCTCGCCATTGTAGGGACGTCCCTCGAAGCGCAGCCAATCCGTATCGCCGTTGTACCCTACAGGCTCATCGGACGTCAGCGCCACCGATTCCACTCCCGGCATTCGGCTCAATCGATCGATCAGGTCGCGGTCCAGCCGCCGTATATCCTCGTCCTTGTTGTAGACCGCGCGAGATCCCGAAACATCGATGCTCGCCAGGTGATCCGGCACAAAACCCAGGTCCACACGCATGAGCCGATGAAGGCTCTTGCCCAGCAGACCCGCCCCGGCGAGCAGCACCATTGCGATCGCCAGCTCCGCCACCACCAGGTTCGATCCCAGCTTTCGCCACAACGTGCCCGCCGCGCCGCGTCCGCCTTCGCTCAGCCCCTCATGCAGTTCACGCGTAGGCAGCCGCACCAACGGCGTCAGCGCGAACAGCACCGTCGCCATCGCGGAAATTGTCACCGTAAAGAGCACAATATGCAGGTTCAGCCCCAGCCCCTCAAGGAACGGCATCTGCTGGATCCCCTGTTTCGGGATCAGCCGCAGCAGCACTTGCATCACACCCAGCGCCGTCGCCAGTCCCACTACGCTACCGATCGCCACCAGCGCGAACCCTTCTGTCGCGTACTGCCGCGCCAGCCGCAGCGGCGATGCGCCCAGCGCACCGCGCACCGCCATCTCGCGCCGCCGGCTCTCCGCCCGTACCAGCAGCAGGCTGGACACATTCACGCACCCGATCAGCAGCAACAATCCCGCGCCGCTTAAGAGCACTAGCAGGATCGGCCGCACCGACCCCACGACCGCTTCGCTCAGCGGCAGCAGCGCCGCACCCTGCCCCAGGTTCGATCCCGGATATACCTTCGCCAACTGCGCGGCGATGCCCTGCAAATCCTCCTGCGCCTGCGCCAGCGACACGCCGTCCTTCAGCCGCCCCACGCCGTACATGCCATGACAGCTTCGCCGCAGATCGCATTCGCTCTCGGCATGGAGCGGCGTCCAGAACTCCGGCGTGCCTCGCGGAGCGAAGTTGAACCCCTTCGGCAGTACCGCCACAATCGTGTACGGCACATCGCTCAGCGTGATGACCTGTCCAATCACGTCCGCGCGCCCACCGAAGCGATGCTGCCAGGTTGTGTAGCTCAGCATTGTTGTCCGTGGCCCGCTCGGCAGGTCCTCGCCCGCGTAGAAATCCCTGCCCAGTATCGGCGCAACACCGAGTGTCTTGAAAAATCCGTCCGTCACCCGGATCGCTGACACCGGTTCCACACCATCCGCTGCGCGCAGTGCATAGCCGGTGCCGTCCCACGCATCCAGCGACTGGAACGACTTGTTCATCCGCTTCCAGTCCAGATAATCCGGGTACGACAGGTTCGAATGCGCAAAAGCCGCGGCGTTCTCATACACCGATGCCAGCCGGTTCGGCTGCGCATACGGCAGCGGCTTCAACAGCGCCGCATCCACAAACGCAAACAGCGCCACGCTCGCCGCAATCCCCAGCGTCAGGATCAGCACCGCCGTTACCGCAAAACCAGGATTCTTCCCCAGCTGCCGGAAGGCAAAGCGCAGATCCTGCAGCAGGTTTTCGATCAGCGGCAGCGTGTCCCGCTCGCGATACGCCTGCCGCGTCCGCTCCACGCCACCCATTTTCAGGATGGCGCGCCGACGCGCCTCTTGCGGCGTCATTCCCGCGCGCTGGTTCTCCTCCGACTGCATCTGGATGTGGCTCTCGATCTCGTCCGACATCTCCTGCTCCCGGGAAGATCCGCGAGCGAGCCCTCGCATCCGCTGCCACCACGCACGTAGCTGTCTCATGCCGGCTCCTCTCCGGGTTTCAAGAACCGCGCCACAATCGCCGTCGTCTGCTGCCACTCGCGCGCCTCCTGCTCCAGCCGCTTCCTTCCGGCGCGCGTCAGCTTGTAAAACTTCGCTTTGCGGTTGTTCTCCGAAGCACCCCACTCGGAGGCAATCGCACCCTCCTGCTCCAGCTTCAGCAGCGCGGGGTAGAGTGTGCCGTAGTTCAGTGAGAGCACATCGCCGCTGGTCTGCTCGATGCGCCGCGCAATGCCGTAGCCGTGAATCGGCCCCATTGCCTCGATTGTCTTGAGCACCATCAACGCCAGCGTCCCTTGCCACACATCTGCCCTGTCACCCATGCCCGCTCCTATGCGTTACCCATAGGAATCCTGCCACATCACCTATGGCATTGCAATAGGACTACGCATCAGCCGGGTAATGCGTTCCGCGCATTCTGTGTTTGGTGTGGGGTTACGAGAAACGCTTGCGAGCCAGCGCCAGTAGCTTGCGAGCATAGCCGCCTTTCACCTTATAGGCGCGCTTCCAGTTGGCGATGCTCATGTACGCGGTCGTATGTCGCCGCCAGACCGTCCACTCCAGCGCCTCCGCGTAGATGCTGAAGCAGGAGTGAAACTGGCGCCCGCCGATGTCCCACGGCTTGGGGCTGCCGACGAAATGATACAGACCTGGGTACTCGCGGGCGTATGCCAGCTCAGTCGAGGTGTAGAGAGGTATGTTGTACTTCGGGTCCATCCTGTCGAAGCACCCGGCAGACACCGCAATCAGCCCTGTCTGGTCATACTCCTGATATTTGCGGCAGAAGTCGAGCGTCTCACGGCCCAGGTTCTGCGCCCTCCACGCCGCAAGGTCAAAGAGCATGACGCCGGAATTGAAGGCCGGCGTGTCCGGGGGAAGACCGATCCTCGCGAAAAGCTCTCGCTCTATGTAGTGGTCTGTCACTCCAGCAGCTACGAATCCCGAAGCGTGCGACATGGCCAAGGTGGCCAGCGGTGCGACATCCATAGCGGATACAACGTCGGAATCGAGGTACAGCAGCCGGTCCGCCGGGATCAGTTCCGGTAAGAACAGCCGGTAGTACGGAGTACGGTTTCCATGGAACGGTCGCAGGCTCAGTAGCTCTTGGGAACTCGGCTCGTCCACAAATGTCGCTCGGTACGGCTTGCCGCTCATGTCCATGCTTTTCCGAAGCAGGTCTCGCCGCTTTTCGTCGAAGCCGTTCAACATGAAATAAAAATCGATCTCAATTGACCCATGCGTAAGCAAAGAGGACACGGCCGCGTGGAGCGGGGCTTCCATCATCCGGTCGGTACAGAAGGCAATCGCAAGCGTCAAGACGGAGTGCTCCCTGGTGTTCTCCCCACGGTTGCTGTGCGTCGAGCACTCACCGTGCGGCGCCACTCTTCCAGACGGCGGCGTTTCGGCACTGTAAACCTCCGCACAAGATGCGTAAACAGCAGCCGGGAGCACTCCGGGCGAATCTTGCGTTCTCGCAAGGCAATCCGCAGCAGCCTCTCGCAAACGTATCGATCGGAGAAATCCAGCCAGAAGTCCATACTGTATCCGCCAATCCGTCGCAATGCCGCGACGGAGCAGCATGCCCGAGTTCATGATGATGAGTTCCTTGAAGGCCGCAGGCTTACGGCGTAGAACTGGTTGCCAATTTTTCCACATAGATGATCCGACGGAACGGCGGGAACCAGGTTCTGTAATGGATGACAGGAAAGCTGGTTGGAGCAAAGCAGGATTTCGGAGTTGATACGATGACATAGGTGGGAGTGATAGCGGGCGTATAGCTCGCAAACCAACTCAGGCACTCTGGCGGAAGCCTCAAATCAGGCGTATAGGGCCGGTAGGCCCCAATGGGAACTTTGATACGCGGATCATTGATGTGGCCGCCGTCTCCGACTTGCACCCATCCATCTCGCGCCCAACCCGCCGCCAAAGATTTCTTTGGAACGCCCGATTTTTCGACAATTGTGACCGCATTAGTCAACGCGCGGCTTGCCGCAAATGAATCGTGAACGTCTCCGATCGCGATCACCGCGACTACGATGAGCACGATGAAACTGCCAACAGGTAAGGTTGGTTTGATGTGCTCCTGATATAGCTTCAGCAGGAGGATGATTGCGATAGGAGCCACACCGAGGAGGTATCTATCCTGGATCGCTTGCCACGTAGCTCGGGGAAGCAACAGTATTAGATAGCTGAGGGCAAATGGTCCAAGAATCCAACGCAACTGAGTCCACGACGAAGGCTGTCCAGCGTCGCTGGACATAGACCAGCCTTTGCTGACAAACTGCTCTATGAGTAGGACCGCCGGTGCTATGGCCAGCAGCGAAATTATGGCTCTCACCCAGAGCCACGCTCGACCAAAGACCGTAGTCGCCAAGAGCTGAACCAGCCACGGCTCCGCCCAGCGATCATTGACTCCTGTCATATACAAATAAACGCCGAGCAAGCTTAATGAAACCATTACAATTGCGAACCGCCATTTTGCACTTTTGTTCAGACGACGCGCCGTCGTCATCCATGCCATTGAAACCGGCAGAACGATAAGGAGGAGGCAAAGGAGAGTCATGATGACCTGCTCTGCCAGATGAAACAGCCCTTTGAGACCGATCGGCCACGGAAGGATCGGCTCCGGCACAGAATATGGCTGTTTGTTAAACCAGTGAACGCATGCCACTATGGCGCCGAGACTTAATAGCCACATAAGAACGCCTGTGACTTTGGTGCCGCGTCGCTCACGTAGCAGCCATGCGGTCGAGGGCACCATGACGAGTGCCCCAAGCCACGCAATCTGACGAACAGTACCGCCGGCAACATTCACCAGCGCCGCGGAAATGAGCCATAAAAGAGCACGATTATCGGTCCGGGCCGCGACGGCGCGCTGACACATGTAAATGCAAACTAGTATGACAAGCAGGCCGGGCACATCAGTCATGTAGTTGGTCGCCATTAAAAGGAAAAGGGGCGACAATCCTATTGCCAATGTCCCAAAAACTGCATTTTGAGGATCAATTCCGAACCGGCGCAGGATCTGATGGAGTAGATAGATAGTCGCCGCTGCGATCGGAAAGAGCGATACCCGCAAAATGGTAAAAGAGAATCCAAAGAGTTTGATGAACAGAGCACCCCATGGAATGAGCCAGCCCAACATCGCTGTAGCCCAGCCGTTGTAAAGAACCTTGCCCGTCCGCTCGAAGTCCAACGCCGTCTTTATATACGAGAAATCGTCGCTCCATGGCCCATCCACGACTGGATAAATTGCCATGGCACAGACTGCTACAAGCAAAACGCAAAGAATTCCGTTTCGTACAGACGAGGGATCATCGCACCTTGCGGCTGCTGAAGCTGGATCGGCTACGGCCGTCGTTGTCATAGACATGTTATTCATGAACTGCTCCGACAGATTCGGCTAAGCCCGACCAAGACGGACACTCTCCGCAATGCTTCGCCTCCGGGCCGCTGCACGCATTCCTCCGAGCGGACAAACGGATCTCCGCATTCGATGAACCTTGAAAATTGACTCTGGGGAGTGCATCTGGGAGGATGGCATGCAACAACGCTACCACTGCGGCGTTTCTCGTCAATACTTCAGCCGTGTACAAGCCGCACTACGCGGCGATTTCATTATTCTTCCGAACGGAGCGACCACCTGAACAAGCAGGAAAGCTTCAACCCGGCGCATGTCGAAAGTGAGTCTCGCTGTCTTTCAAGAACTGAGGTCCGCAAGGGCCTTTGCATGTATGTAGCGACTTTATTGCTCCTGACTATCGTCGCCTGGTGTGCCAGAGGAATCCCGGTACCCGACTCCTTTGCGTTTAGGGACTTTACTGACTTTACCGCACGCGTCGCTCACTTCGGTGAGCCTGACATGCTCTCGCGTCCCGATGTCAACGGGCCTTTCCCTTATCCGGTTCCCACAATCTACGCTTTTCTCTTCTTCATTCGCCTGTTTCCCAATCCCTTGGCCGCGTTTCTGACGTTCGCGCTACTCTCTTTCTTTGTAGCAACCTGTTGCTTTTCGTGGCGCGTAAAGAGGATCGCCCCCGGGTGGCTCCCGCAAGTCGCGGTCTGGTCCACTCTATTTCTTGGCTATCCACTGTTATTCCTGATCTTTCGCGGGAATATTGATGCGGTGATGTGGGTACTCGTCCTGCTGGGAATTGTGGCTTACACGCGCAACCGGATGCTGATTTCTGCAATTCTGTGGGCGCTGGCGACGTCAATGAAGATAAGCCCCGGTCTGCTTTTTGTCCTCTTTCTGGCCAGGCGCAAGTATCGGATGTTTGCCATTGCCATAGCTGTCACTGTTGTGTTTTCGGTACTCGCGCTCGCTGGTGTCGGACCCACCATCCGTCAGGCTGTCTCCGACAGCTCGAAAACCGCGCCATTTCTGCGCGACACTTTCATCCTCGCACGCGTCAGCCCCTTCTTCGATGAGTCGCTCTTTGGTGCGACGAAGCAGGCTATTTCTCTATACCACTACGTACATAGAAGCGACAACCGTCCCTTCCCCCCAATCTTGCCGGGAATGAGAAGGGCACTACGGATATACACCATCCTGATCCCCATAGCAGCCGTGTTGCTCTACTGGTTTCGCTTGCGCCATTTACCGCTCCTAAACCAGTTCATCGCCTATATCGTTCTTGTAATCGTGTTGCCGCAGTATTCCTATGAATACAAACTGGTCTACATGTATCTAGCGTGGGGAGCGTTTCTATTGTTTCTTCTCGCTGACGTGGCGACGGGCCGGGTGAGGGTTCCTGCTAGGGCACTTCACACAATCCTGTTCTCATGCGCCGTAATCTTCGTCCCGCTGAACTACCTTTCGCATGGGAACATTAACAGTGCTGGCCACATTTTTGGTTTTGCAGCACAGGTGAAAACGATCTTTCTTCTCCTCATCCTTTTGACAGTGCTTCGGGTCCCGATGCACAGTTCGCTCTTCGGCGATCTGCAGACCCTCCCCGGCGATTTACGGCTAGAACCAGACTTGAATTGAACTTCGCAAAAGGTTGACTCGGGATGCTCACCACTGTCACCCCTGCCAGCGAACTGACCGCACTTTCTGCCCAACGGCTCGCGCTACCACTGTCGTTGCAGTTGAGATACTTCCAAACGCTGCTAATATGCCGTCCATGCTCAATTGGCTAACAAAACTGTTTTAGCCTTCCAGGGGATGACCTCAAGAAAGCCCAGATCGTGGGGGTTCTGGCGTCGGCAAAGTGGTCATCACTGAGCCACGGTCGTGCTCTTGGCATGAAAGACTCAGGCATTGACTCGATCCCATCACTGCACATCGAAAATCCAGACACCAAATTCGCCGGACGTAAAAGACTTCATCGGGGCTTGGCACAGCGTTCCGCGCATGTGCGGTGAGCGCGGCCCCGCCACCTTCGGCTCGCTCAGATTGAAACATCCGTTGCCCGAGGACACCGCGTTAGTTGAGACATAGTAGCGAACACCGTAGGCCCTCAGCACATCGACTAGATTCCGCTCTTCACGAATGTTCTCTAGAAACCTCTTGTCCATCACCAGCCCTTCCAGTTGCACAACCGGCTGGCCCATCATCACCGCTGGGGTCCCGGCGGAGTCTCCCATTCCATAGATCCCCGGATGCCCTGCCGCGAAATCCTTAAGCTCTATCGCCATATTCAGGACCTGCGCATTTTGCGGTGTCTTGCGGAGCCCCGCACAAAAGAGAGCACAAAGAATAAGTGCCGCAGGCGTCAGAACATACTGCGTCCACGTCCATCCCGGTAGCGCCTCTCGTAGCAGCAGCAGGCCCGCAATGGCGGACACAATAAACGGATAGCGATACCAGATCCAAAGACCCCAATCGCTGGAGAAGGACAACACGGTCAGATACACAGGGGTGAATAGCAGCATCGCCCACAAGAGCGCTGGCTGCCTGCGATGGACGAGCCCGTGCGCAATCCCGGTGACGATCAACAGCATCGCGGGAATCAGGAAGGCCACACCCACCAGGCCAAGCGGGTAAAACACAGATTCCAGGGTCTTCGCACTGAAGGCAAACCCCGGCGCAAGATGCTTGGCGCTGCTCGAGACCGGCCCCAGGCTTCCAAAGAACCAGACATTCGATATTCCATAGACGAAAACGGGAATCAAGCCGACGCAGATCCACGGAAAACGCTTCAGCGGCAGCAGGCCACGCTCGATCACGAGAGCAACGAAATAAAGCAGCATCAGTAGAGCAGCATCGAGCCGCGACAGCACGACCAAAGCCGCGAGAAACCCCGCCCACACTGTGCGACGAGGAGAGTCCAGGTAAGCGCCGCCGTCGACAAACAGCACAAATGCCAGCAGCAACGGAACGGTAAGGATGACCTCCATTCCAGTGCGATCCATCGACAGCGCGAAGAGAGCAGCCCATACCGCGCAGAACTGACCGATCGCAGGATCGATGGAATGGCGGTCGAAGAGCACCCGTGTCATCTGGTATGTGCTCACCGTGGCTGCCACAGTGAGCACCGCGACGCCGAAGAAGACCGCGTGATCGCCGCCGGAGAGATATAGAGCCGTTAGAACCAGCAACCACAGAGGATGATAGCCATTGGTAAGCGTGGTGCCGTCAAAGGTGGACCGCCCATGCTCCGCCAGATTGTGGACGATCTGCAGATAATAGAAAAAATCGTCCGCGTAGTAGGCGAGAATCCGATGGGAAAGAAGCGGAACCGTGACGGTAGCGATCGCCGTGAGCGTCACCGCAGCCAGGGCGATACCGGGCAGTAATCTGCGCGACAACGGAGCTTTCAGAGTGACCCCTTCATTCGCCCATGAAGTGGCCAATCAGAACACCCCGCTCTCTTTCCGCTTCGACCGCCGCGCCTGGTACAGGGCAAGCGCCAGCGGCAGGCCCACAAATGTCCGCCGGCGGCAGCTGCGGCACCGCACCGGATACTGCAGCAGCGCCAGCCGCTCCAGGTCGCTAAACCGGAAGCGCGACAGTCGAAAGCTGGATGAGCCACAGTCAATGCATGTCACGACCCAACTCCTCTGGCGTGGCAATGCCTGACGGTTACCGACGAAATCAATCCGTTCCTCAGGAATCTAGGAATCGCCACCTCTTCACGCTACCATGTTCGCCAGCCCGGCTTCCCGGCCTGGTTTTGCTGCTGATGCCCTGCTCACGCGGCATGTGCATGTCGACACAACGGAGGTTCTATGGTCTGGGATGTTTCTTTCACCTGCGATATCTGCGGAAAGACAAAGGGAGAGGCCAATCACTGGTGGATGCTCTCCTATGCCGACTGCGCCTGCGACGAAGACGATCAGGTGCCGCAGCGCTTCTCCCTCATGCCCTGGAACGCCGATCAGAGCCGCAATCCCGAAATGCGCCATCTCTGCGGAAAAGGCTGCGCCATGCAGTCTCTTGAGCGCTTCATGACACAAAAGCCGGTTATCTCGAGCGTCGAAGCCGAAAACGACGCCATCGCGAGCAACTTCCGGTAGATCGCGCAAAACCGCAGACACCGAAAGCACCGCCCGTTCCCGAATCGAGCGGAACACGCTCTGCTCGTCATCGACCGCAACCGAAATTGTTCCTCCCCTACACCCCAACCGCCACCTGCGACTCAACCGCCATCCTTCGCTTGGCTGGCCGCAGCACATACGAGATCACCAGCGCAGCCCCCGTCACCAGCGGCTCCAGTGCCATCACTCCATCCCCAGAAAGAAGGTGTGAATAGCAGGCGCTCAGCACCACAATGCCAAAAGCTGCGTAGGCCCACTCCTTGAACCGCCCCAGCCCCGGAGCAAGCAGAACACCCACGCCAACCAGCTTTCCCACCCCCAGCAGATTAGAAAAGTACACAGGATACCCAAGGTGGGCAAGCGCCGTCATGAAGCGTGGCGTATGACTCAGCGCCAGTCCGCCCGAGACGGTCATAATAAAAGCAACAAAGGCGGTTGCGATCCAATAGGCGACAGTTTTCCCTCTCATGATTCCTCCGTGAGAACGAACTGACTGTTCTCACCACGGAGACCGGAGACGAGTTCCATTTGTGACAGAGGCCTTCAGTTCACATCGTCGACCAGGCCCGGCAGCCGCGAGAGTTTCTCCGGATTCGTCACCATATAGATCGCCCGAATCGTCGTCCTGCTCGCCGTCCCGCACGTCGCCCCTTCCACCGCCCCGTCATCGTCCTCGCCTTCGAGCGTGATTACCGAGAACGGCTTCCCATCGAGGTAGCCGGCTACGCCTGCTTGGCCGTTCACCTCGACGATGCGTCGCACCACACGCTTCGGGACCAGCTTTTCAAGACCACCCAGAATGCCTCGCGCCACCTTATCTGCACCGCGAATCGCATTGGGCACGGCCGGCCCTTTCCCGCCTCCATCGGCGTAGAGCACAACGTCCGCAGACAGCAAATCGAGCAATCCGCCCATATCGCCGCTTCCAGTTGCGCGAAGAAACCGTTCCAGCAGCTCTGTTTGCTTCTGCCGCGAAGCCGCAAAGCGTGGCCTCATGCTCCTGACATGCTGCCGCGCTCGCCGCAGCAGTTGCCGGCAATTCACTTCGCTCTGTCCCAGCATGCTCGCAATCTCTGCATACTCGTACTCAAACACCTCGCGCAGCAGAAAAACCGCGCGCTCCACCGGAGTCAGCCTCTCCAGCAGCACCAGGAATGCCATCGACAACGTCTCGTCCATGCGCAGAAGCGACAGCGGGTCTTTCCCGTCATGCGTCACCAGCGGTTCCGGCAGCCACTCGCCGAAGTACTCTTCGCGCGCGACCCGCGCCGACTGCAGATGATTGATCGAAAGCCGGCTGATGATCGTGACCAGAAACGCACGCGGCGACCGAATCTCCTCGATCGATGCCTGCTGCCAGCGAAGAAAGGTCTCCTGCAACATGTCCTCGGCATCCGCCACGCTGCCCAGCATCCGGTAGGCCACGGAGAAAAGCAGCCCGCGGTACTGGTCGAATGTAGCCAGCCGAACCGCGGTCTCAGAGTCAGCCGGTTCTGTTTCGATAGGTTCGGCGGAATCGTCTCGGCTCACAATGACATTTCCTCACTCACAGAGAGAGATTCATCTCTCTGGACCAGGTAGCGGACTCTTTTGTGACACGGCTTTGCGAGAAACGGCCATCCCGCCGCTTTTATTGGTGCTTTGCGCCAGGCGTATGTCTGCGCAAATCCTCCAGCCACTCGATCGCGATCGTCTGCAATGCGATGCGATGATCTGAAAACTTTGGTCTGTTAGATCCCTAGTACACGTCCAGGTCACGCCCGATAACGAACGGTCCCGAGTATCGCGAGGCGATTTCTTCCTGAAGTACTTCTGCCGTAGAGCGGGACGCGGCGACACCATTCATTGAGGACAAAAATTTTGGAGGGACGATTCCAGGACGAAAACCTATGGTGTGATAGACGATGAGAAGCTTCGGTCTGGCTTTCGTTGCAAGTGCCCCAAGCTGTTCTGTGGTTGTGTGATATTTCGTTACGAACGAGTGGAGACGTTCCGGCATCTTCTCATACAACTCAAGCATCTGCGCCTCGTGGACCAGAACATCGCAGCCATTACAAGCCTTGATTGTCTCCTCCGTCGGAGCTGTATCGCCTGAGATGACGATGCTGCGGTCAGGCGTATCGAACCGATACCCATAGCTCTCCATGGCGTGTCTCGTCGCGAAGGCGGTGACCGTGACCTTTGCGTCTTTATAGATCACCCCTGGCTTGATCTCGTGGGCGTTCACTTTCCAGCCATCCGCGATGGCACGCTGGTTTCCCTCTGGGTTCGTGCGTGTCTCGATGTCAATGCGGTAGGCCTGCAGGATATGCTCGGTCATCGAGTTCAGTCCGGTCGGACCATACACTTCAAGCGGTGTGCTCCGGCCCGAAGTCCATCCAGTGAAGATCAAATCTGAATACCCAGCCGTGTGATCAGAATGGAGGTGCGTCACAAACGCCACCTTCAGATTGCCGGGTTCTAGCGCGGTGACACCCCTGTCCAGAACTGCGGCCTGAGCGCGGCGGACGACGCCGGGCCCGAAATCGACAAGATAGGCGCTATCGCCGATCACGATAGCGGTCGCAGGACCGGAACGGTCGGGATCGGGCACAGGAGTGCCAGTACCGAGCAGCACCACCATCGTTCGGGTGGCGTGTTCTTTCGCCGGCTGGCTCACTAGTTGTTGGGGGATCACTGTGAGCGCTAGCAGCAGAGCGGAGTGACGCATGATCTGAGTGATTCTCATGGCATCCTCGCGTTGCGCGTGAGCATAACAGGATCGCCTGGTTGACAGCTTCCTCTACTTCCACGACGGCGATGACGGCAAGTCGGAGCGGATGGTAGGTGGTAAATCACGTCGCCGTCGACTACCCCGAGCAGTACGGCGCCCGCATCCGAAACCGCAGAACGGGCAGATTCCCAAATCGAAAACCGAATCGGCGCAGCGATCGAAAAATCTGCCAATCAATTCTCTTCAACTCGATACACTGGAAATAGGAGCAATATCAAAGACCAAAGCCACGGCCCAGGCCGTGGCTTTTTCATGCTTGTAAGCCGTTTGGTTGGAGGACTTTACCGTTAAACCTTTTGGGATGACGACTTTAGCCCTCGGGAGGGCGGATAAACCTAGCATTCCACGACACTTACGGCGACGCCTCCGGTGACGGGAAGGGGGGAGGGGTACGAGGTAACGGTACTGACCCGGATACAGCGACCGCAGGGTCCGAAACAGAGCTAGTCGAAGAGCTCCGGACCACGAGACGCTTTCGTCCCACGCCGCGACGACTCCGCCGGCTGACCGCGCTTGGCATTCGAAGCCGCCTTCGGCACTGTAGACAGCATGCCCAGGATTTCCTTGAGCTCCGTCCGCAGTTTGCCCAGCTTCGGGCTCGGCCCCGCGTCGGCGAGCCGGAGCTGTGCGCTCTCGGTCGGCTTGCGCGCCTCCGTCTGAATCGCCTGGCGCGCGCCCGGGATGGTGTAGCCCTCTTCGTAAAGCAGATGACGGATCCGGCGAGCCAGGTCGACCTCCCGCCGCCGGTAGAGCCGCTGCCCCGCCCCGCTCTTGTTCGGCTTGAGCTGCGGAAACTCTGTTTCCCAGAAACGCAGCACGTAGGTCTCGACCGCGCAAAGCCGGGCCACTTCGCCGATCCGGTAGTAGAGCTTGTCCGGTATCTCCGGCAGCGTCTGCTTCTTGTGCCGCGTCGGCGCGTGCCGCTCCGCGGCCTTCTTGGGCATTGCTCTCGCAGCTGTAGAAGACTTGCTCGCCATGACTTGTTGCACTCGTGCAACGCACCGGCCAGGCCGGACCCGCAGCACGTTTCCCCGGCAGTATAGGCGCTGACAGCGATCGATAACACTTTTTTCGCCGCGATTGCCCGCCGCCGTTGAGGATTTTGCGGAACGCGGTACTCTCGCGCGGCGTATCTTGCTGGCGGAGGGTTTTTCGTCATGCCCACGGCACCATACCGCGCAGCCGTCTCGCTGCTGCTCCTCGCTTTGCCGCTCGCGACGGTCGGTTGCTCCATCAACGTGAAGAAGGGCGAAAACGGCGAGGACAAGAAGGTCAAGATCGATACCCCGCTCGGCAACATCCACGTCAACGCGGATAAGCCGTCCGGCAGCATCGGCATTGCCGTATACCCCGGCGCAGTCTCCCAGCCGGACCACGATGGCGATAAGGACGCCGACGTGCAGCTCGGCTTCGGCGAATGGAAGATGCGGGTACAGGTCGCGCACTACAACTCCGCCGACGATCGGGACAAGGTTCTTGCCTATTACCGCAAGTCGCTTGGCCGCTACGGCGACGTCATCGAGTGCAGGGATAATCAGCCGGTCGGCACCCCGCAGAAGACGGCCGACGGGCTCAGCTGCTCAGAGAACGACAAGGACCATCACATCAAGATGGACAACGATGAGCACGGCCTGACCCTGCGCGCCGGCTCACGGCGGCACCAGCACATCGTCGCCTTCGATAAAGATGACGCGGCTTCCGCCTCCGGACCGACCAAGTTCACCCTGATCGCGCTCGATCTTCCTGCCGAAACCTGGAAGAAGGGCCGCGAAACGGACTAACGCCGACAAATTGCCCCGGACTGGCGCTTCCTGTAGCTTCAACAGTGAATGGTTGCCCACTGCCACCGCTGCTCCGGCACCCTCGAAGAGGACGCCAGCTTCTGCCCCCACTGCGGCGCTCCGCAGCTCAAAGTCGCGCCGCCGGAGGAGACAGCAGAGCCCGCTACCCCCGGCCCCATCCACTCCTTCGTGCACGACCGCCGCGCCATCGACTGGCAGAACATGATCCGGCTCGCCCTCTGGATCGCGATCCCGGTGGGGCTCATCGCGCCATTTTTCTTTCCCATGGTCATCGCCGGCCCCATCCTTCTGATCTCGCTGTATCGCAGGCGCCGGCCCCAAAGTCCGCTCGACGGTAAGACCGGCTTCCGCGTTGGATCTCTGCTGGGCCTGCTGGCCGCTTACGTCTCCGCCTTCGGCCTGGCTGGCTGGCAGCTCTTCGAGCGCTATTCGCTCCACCAGGGATCGGCACTCGATGCGGAGTTTGCCATGCAGGTACAGCAATCGGCGGAAGCGACCCAGCGGATGGCACAGTCCAATAGCGTGAACGCCCAGCAGGCACGCGCGATGCTGGCCTTCTTTCTATCCCCGGATGGACGCGTCGCCTACACCTTCTTCTACACAGCAGCCATGGCTTTTGGCATCGTGCTGCTCGCTGGCCTGGGCGGCATGCTGGGCGCGCGCCTGTCGCGTCGCTCTGCCCCGCAGTAGGGTGCGTCGGTTGCTCCCATCTGCGCCACCTCGTATCATCGTCAGGAATCCGCCGGTATGACTACGATCACTCCACAACTGCGCGAAAAGGGCCGCATCATGTCGGCGTCGGAGATCGACCGCACACTCGTCCGGCTGGCACACGAAATCGTAGAGAAGAACTCCGGAGCGGAAGCGCTCGGCCTGGTCGGGATCAAGCGCCGTGGAGTGCCCCTGGCACACCGCCTCACTCAGATGATTGCCAACATTGAGAAACATCCGGTCGACAGCGGCGTGCTGGACATCAACTTCTACCGCGACGATCTCTCCACCCGCGACATTCGCCCCGTGGTGCAGCCGGGCGCGATTGGCTTCGATGTAAATGCGCGGGATATCGTGCTGGTTGACGATGTGCTCTATACCGGACGCACGATTCGAGCCGCGCTCGACGCACTCTTCGATCATGGCCGCCCCCGCCGCGTGCAACTTCTCGCCCTCATCGATCGAGGGCATCGCGAGCTGCCTATTGAAGCGACCTTCGTCGGACGCAAAATACAGACCACCTCGCGCGAGATCGTCGAAGTAAAGCTTCACGAGGTTGACGGAGACGAGCAGGTGCTGCTGGTGGAGCGCGTTGATTAAAAGCGAACCAGGCAGCCGCACTCTCCCGTCGCGCGGCCGGTCACTACTCTCTACCGCCGATCTCTCAGTTCCCGACATCGCAGCTCTTATGCAGGCTGCCTCCTTCCTGGAGAAAGAAGACCCCCTGCAACGCGCCCATCGGCTCGCAAAGCGTCGTGTCGCCCTGCTCTTTTACGAGTCGAGTACCCGCACGCGCACTTCCTTCGAGTTGGCGGCAAAGGGCCTAGGCGCAGATACCACTCTTGTCAGCGCACTCTCCTCCAGCATCGAAAAGGGCGAAAGCCTGAAGGACACCGGCCTCACGTTGCGCGCTCTCGGCGCGGAATGCATCATTTTGCGCCACCCCAACTCCGGCGCTCCATATCTGCTGGACCGTGTTACGCATCTTCCTGTACTGAACGCCGGTGACGGTATGCACGCTCATCCCTCACAGGCGCTGCTCGATCTGCGCACCATCCTGCACCGGCTGAGGCCAGAGCACACGAACGCCGAGATCGACGAGAGCACCCTTGCCGGTGTCACCGTGCTGATTACGGGCGACATCCTGCACAGCCGCGTGGCCCGATCGAACGCAGAACTCCTTCCCCGGCTGGGCGCCCGCGTCATCCTGTGCGGGCCAAAGGCATTGCTACCGGAATGTGCTTCGGAAATTGGCCCGGGCATTGCTATTGAGAGGAACTTTGCGCATGCAATGCGCGGTGCACAAGTAGTGATGATGCTGCGAATCCAAAAGGAACGGCTGGCGGGCCTTGAGCTCAACCTCAACGACTACATCGCTCATTATCAGTTGAACGCGGAGCGGCTTGCGGAGAACGCGCCCCGCGCACTTGTGATGCACCCAGGACCGATGATCCGCGGCATGGAGATCACAAGCGAAGTAGCCGATGGGCCGCAGTCGGTTATTGAAGAACAGGTACGCCATGGTGTTGCTGTACGCACCGCGCTCATTGCGCGGGCGCTGGACGCAATGCCGGAGTTGGTATCCGCATGAGTTCGAACGATGTGAACAGGATTTGGATCAAGGGCGGCCACCTCATTGACCCTGCCACCAAAACTGATGGCCCCCGCGACCTTTTGATCGAGAACGGCCGCATTGCTGCCGTGGACACGAAGCTGAATGCGAATCCGGGAGATGTGCAGGTCATTGACGCAACTGGTCTCGTCGTCACGCCGGGACTGGTGGATATTCACGTTCACCTGCGCGAGCCTGGCCAGAGTTATAAGGAAACCATCGCGAGTGGCACAGCTGCCGCGGCCGCGGGAGGCTTCACCAGCGTGGCCGCGATGCCCAACACGATCCCGGTTAATGACTCCGCCGAGATCACGCGATGGATGCAGGCCCCAGAACGCGATGCGCGGGCACGCGTTTACCCGATTGGCGCCGCAACGGTGGGCAGCATGGGCGCAACTCTTACAAACTATGAAGCCCTCCGCGACTCAGGTGCTGTGGCGGTAAGTGACGACGGCAAGCCAATTTTGGGCGATGAAACGATGCGCGCGGTGCTGAGTGCTGCCGCCGCGGCAGGACTTCCGGTAATCCAGCACGCAGAGGACACCCGCTTAACTGGCGGCTGTTCCATGAACGCTGGACCGCTAGCCTTTCGTCTGGGCCTGCGTGGTATGCCCGTGGAAGCCGAGGCCGGAATTGTGGCACGTGACATAGCACTGCTCCGCGAATTGGATGACGATCGCGCACATCTGCACGTTGCCCATCTCTCGACAAAGAAGGCACTTGATCATGTACGCGCGGCGCGACACAGCGGGCTGCATGTCACTTGTGAGGTGACTCCGCACCATTTCGTCCTTACCGAAGAGGCAGTCGATGAATACGACGCACACGCGAAAATGAATCCTCCGCTGCGTACCGTCGAAGACCGCGATGCCATGATCGAAGGCCTACTGGACGGGACCATCGACTGCATCGCAACCGATCACGCGCCTCACGCAGCGCATGAGAAGGAGCAGGAGTTCGAGCGTGCGCCGAACGGCATCACCGGTCTGGAGACATCGCTCGGTCTCAGCCTCGCCGTGCTGCATCGCCGGCATGGCATGTCGCTCCTTCAGATACTTGCTCTGCTCAGTGCGCGTCCCGCCGCCCTTCTTGGGCTCGCGGCCGGCACACTTGCAGTGGGCGCGACGGCGGACGTGGTGCTGCTTGCACCAGAGACAGAGTGGGCTTTTCGCGCGAGTGAATCGCGCTCCCGTTCTCGTAATACACCGTTCGACGGCTGGTCACTGCCGGGCAAGGTACGTCTCACCATGCGCGAGGCTCGTATCGTGCATAGGGAGGATCCCTCCATTCGGCAACCGTAGGGATCGCCAAGTAAGATCAAAGAACGCAGTCTTGCATTCGAGGTGTTCTCCTGAGTCGTTTGTCTGCTTTTGTGGCGGTCATCGCCGTGCTTTTCAGCCTCTCCAGTTACGCACAGCAAGCTGCGACTCCCGTCATCCTTTCTCCCACAGGCGACAACATCTCGGGTTCCGTCTACATCTCGATGGACAGTTGGATGTACCCGGCTCTAGAGCGACTTTACGGGCTGGGTTATCTCGATACGGCTTTTCTGGGTCTGCGTCCCTGGACACGTCTCAGTGCACTTCATATGCTCCAGGCATCCCAATCCGCCATCTTCGACGGTCCGCCGAGTTCGCCCGGCAACCGCGAGGCGCGCGAACTCTTCAATGCGTTAGGGCGCGAGCTCTCGAGCGATCGCGATGCGCTTGATCCCACTCGTTCGAACGCGCATGCAGAACTCGATCGTCTTTATGGGCGTGCGATGTATATCAGCGGCCGGCCACTCAATGACTCTTCGCATTTCGGCTCAACGCTGATCAATGATTACGGGCGCGCGTATGAAGGCGGCTTCAACGGGTTGGCAGGTTTCAGCGCACGCGCAGAGGATGTTCGCCTTTCCATGAAGGTGCGCGGCGAATTTCAGCACGCACCGGGCCGCGCGGCGTATCCACTCAGCGTTCGTCAGACGATTGCGACCATGGACCAGGCGGATCTGTTGCCCGCGACACCCGTAGACACAACCAACGAATTTCGGCTCATCGATGCCTACATTTCGTATCACATCCTGAATAATGAAATCTCCGTCGGCAAAAGCGAGAATTGGTGGGGGCCAGGCGAGAGCGGCGCAATGGCATGGAGCACCAATGCTCAGGGGATGTACGGACTGCGCATCGATCGCGTCGAACCGCTCAAAATTCCACTGCTCTCCCGGTTGTTGGGGCCGTTTCGCTATGAAGCGACCTTCGGTGATCTGAAGGGCCATCGCTACCCAAATCAGCCATGGGTGCATACTGGCAAGGTCAATTTCAAGCCAACGCCCAATCTGGAGTTCGGCTTTTCACGCATCGTCATGTTTGCCGGTCAGGGGCACGTGCCGCTCACCTTTGGAACGTTCTGGCATAGCTTCTCCAGTTTTCAGAATGTGCCTGCCTCGGAAAAATTCTCGCGGAATGATCCCGGGGCGCGCCACGCCAGCTTCGACTTCAACTATCGGCTTCCCTTTTTGCGTAATTGGGTGACGCTGTATTCGGATTCCATCATTCACGATGACGTGTCGCCGGTAGCTGCGCCGCGCCATGCTGCCATCAACCCCGGCATCTATATCTCTCACTTTCCCGGAGCGCCCAAGCTAGACTTCCGCGCCGAAGCCGTCTACACCGATCCGCCAACTCCGCACAGTGTCGGCGGCACATACATTTATTGGGAGGTCGTGTACCGGGATGTATACACCGACAGCGGCTACCTGCTGGGCAATTGGATCGGACGCGAGGGCAAGGGGGGAGAGGCGTGGCTTACCTACTGGCTCTCGCCGCAGGAGCGAATCATATTCAATTATCGCAACGCCAAATCCGCGAAAGACTTCGTGCCCGGCGGCACCACGCAGAACCTGTTCGCCGCGAACGCCATCGTGCGCGTAAAAAAGAATCTAGAGTTGAACGCGCTGGCGCAGTATGAACAATGGACCGTGCCAGTCCTCGCATCCGGGCGAAAGAGCGACTTCACGACCTCCATCCAGATGACCTGGTACCCGCACCTGCGTGTCGGCCACTAGTTGATGGGGTCGCTAGCCCTTCAGAACTGGCCTGATATGCAACTCCCGCATTTGGGTATCCGAAACGGGTGTGGGCGCATCCACCATCAGGTCAATCGCCTTCGCTGTTTTGGGGAACGCAATCACCTCACGAAGACTGGGGGCGCCGGCCAGGATCATCGCAATACGATCCAGACCCAGAGCGATCCCGCCATGAGGCGGCGTCCCATAGGTCAGCGCTTCAAGAAAAAAGCCGAAGCGTTCTTTTGCCTCTTCGTCGGTCATTCCCAAAGCTCGGAAAATCTCCGATTGCACCGCCCGTTGATGAATACGAATCGAACCTGAACCAAGCTCGGTACCGTTCAGCACAATGTCATATGCGAGCGCACGCACTGCGCCCGGATCGCTGGTGAGACGGCCTGCCTTCAGATCATCTTCATCCGGAGAAGTGAACGGATGGTGCGCAGCAATCCACGTTTTTCCATCCTCATCCCACTCAAACATCGGGAAATCCGTAACCCAGAGGAATTTGTAATCGTCAGCGGTGCCTTTCTTCTCAAACGCACGGTGACGTGAAGCGAATTGCTGCGCCAGCGCCAGACGCACCTGGCCGGCCGCCTCGAAGAGCTCGCGGTCGCGAGGTGGAAGCCGTTTCCCGACCACACGCTGTTCGGGTACTGTCTCGCCGTCCGCTACGACCAGCACCAGCAGATCGCCCTCCTGTGCGCCGGTAGCAGTGCGAACCTTGGCCATCTCTTCTGGGAAGGACTTTTCCAGTCGCTTGAAATCGTCGAGCGCCCTAATTTTCTGCGTCGCCACCTTCTGGGGATACAGAAGCCGCAGATCGTCGCGCTCCTTACGCGAAAGCTCGCCCACATTTGGAATCCGGACAGCGATCACCGGCAGGGCGGCAGTCGTCTTCAAAGTCCCGGCCGTTTGTGGGCTAATGACACTCCGGACATCTGTCATGGCAGGCAGCCGCATATCCGGCTTGTCAATGCCGTACAAGCGGATTGCCTCGTCGAAGCTCATCCGCGGGAAGCCGCCCACAAGATCAACTCCGGCTTCGTGAAATGCCGCCTTTAGAAAGCCTTCGACCACCGCGAAGATCGTCTCTTGTTGCGGGAAGGTCATCTCCAGGTCGATCTGCGTGAACTCCGGCTGGCGATCCGCCCGCAGATCCTCGTCGCGGAAGCAACGCACGATCTGAAAGTAGCGATCGAAGCCTGAGATCATCAGGATCTGTTTGAACAACTGCGGCGATTGGGGCAGGGCGTAAAAATGCGCAGGGTGAACGCGACTGGGCACGAGATAATCGCGTGCTCCTTCCGGCGTGGAGCGCGTCATGAATGGGGTCTCGATTTCCAAGAATCCCTGTGCGGAAAGATAGTTACGAATCGCGAGCGCGACCCGATGACGGAGGGCGAAATTGGCCTGCATCTCCGGGCGCCGCAGATCGAGATAGCGATACTGCAGCCGGACCTCTTCGTTCGCGATGGCGTCCTCTGCGGGCGAGAATGGCGGCACGCGTGAATCATTCAGAACCGAGAGTTCGTTAGCCACCAGCTCGACTTCGCCGGTCGGCATCTTGGGATTGAGAGCACTCGTGTCGCGGCGGCGAAGCGTACCTTTTGCGGCAACCACGTACTCGGGACGCACCTGTTCGGCCTTCGCGTGACCTTCGGGAGAAATGTCCTTGTCGAGGACAATCTGCGTGACGCCAGAGCGGTCGCGCAGATCGAGGAAGATGAGGTTGCCGTGATCGCGGCGGCGATTGACCCAGCCCATCAGCACAACGTCTTTGCCGGCATCGCCGGCGCGAAGCTCCCCGCAGGTATGGGTGCGCTGCAATGTTCCAAGAAAGTCGAGCAATTGCGTTCCTTTGGAATTTAGTGCGGCAGCAGGTGGGCCTTGAGCTCGGCCCAGGGCACCTTCATCTGCTCGCCGGTAGCGAAATCTTTCACTGTCAGGATACGTGAGGCGGCCTCGTCCTCACCTAGGATCGCGATCTTGCGCGCTAGCTTGTCGGCGATCTCAAAGGACTTCTTCAGCCGGAAGCTTCCATCGCCCAGCTCGACGCGCAGTCCTGCCGCGCGCAACTCACGCGCCAGTCCAAGTGCCATTGCATTCCTCGCCTCGCCCATCGGTGCGATGTAGGCATCTGCGCGATCCGCTCTTGCAGTTTCAGCCTGCGCCTGCAACGTCAGCACCAGGCGGTCTTCGCCGATGGCAAAACCGATACCCGGGGCACGCGGGCCGCCGATTGCCTCCGAGAGACCGTCGTAGCGGCCGCCACCAAGCAGCGCATTCTGTGCGCCGAGGCCGCCGTGCTGGAACTCGAAGGTGGTGCGTGTGTAGTAGTCCAGGCCACGGACAAGCCGGTGGTCGTGCTCGTAGGGCACGCCGCACGCATCCAGGGCTTCGCAGACCTGTTCGAAGTGGGCACGCGACTCCTCGTCGAGCGAGTCCCAGATGCGCGGCAAGGTCGCGATGATCGGCTGGTCCTCAGGGTGCTTGCAGTCGAGCACACGCAATGGATTGGTCTCCGCGCGACGCTGGCAATCGGCGCACATCTGGCCGACCACGGGCTGCAATGCAGATCGTAGTGTCGCGATGTAGCGCGGGCGGTCCTGCGGGGTTCCGACGGAGTTGATGAGCAGGCGCCAGCCGGTGATGCCCAGTTCGTCGAGCAGGGTAGCCAGCATCTCCAGCACTTCGGCATCACGCAGCGGCGACTCCGACCCGGCGCTCGGCGGACCGATGACCTCCGCACCGATCTGGAAGAACTGGCGGTAACGGCCCTTCTGCGGACGCTCACGACGGAACTGCGGGCCGATGTAGTAGAGCTTCTGCAGCAGGCCCTGCTCGCCCAGCTTGTGCTCGATGCAGGCGCGAACGACTCCCGCAGTGTTCTCGGGCCGCAACGTGAGCGACTGGGCCTTCTCCGACTGCGCGCGGGCCTTGTCCTCCCACGTGTACATCTCCTTGGAGACAATGTCGGTTTCCTCGCCCACGCCGCGGGCGAAGAGCTGGGTGTCCTCGAAGATCGGGGTGCGGATCTCGCCGAAGTTGTACCGGGCGAAGACGCGGCGCGCGGTGGCGTCGATGTGGTTCCACAGTTCGGTCTCGGGCGGTAGGAGGTCGCGGGTGCCGCGCACAGCTTTCAACGGCTGGATAGCTTTCAGGGTCTGGCTCATGACTGGTGCTGGCATTAGTGTATCGGCACGAGTGCAGAAGGCTAGAATCGCACCGATGCTGCATCGGTGCCTTCGGCTTGCGTTCACCGCCTTTCTACTCGCTTCCAGCGCGCACGCAGTTGCCGTGCGACTGACGGAGAGGGATGGCTCGCGCGTGCAGGTGGCACTGCACCCGGGGGATGTGCTGCGTATTGAGCTGGAGACGAACCCTGTTGCCGGGCTGCAGTGGGGCGTACGGGGGCATGCGCCGCAGCAGCTTATGGAGCTGGGCAAGACCCAGCGCGTCTTCGGCGGCCGGATGAGCGACCTGGGCACGAGCAGATTCGCGTGGCGCGCTGTTGGCGAGGGCGACGGCGAGCTGACGCTGGTCTATGGAAACTCGGCCTCGCGCGCAGCGACGCCCAAGAAGACGTACACCGTGCAGCTCGTGGTTGCGGGCGAGGCGCTGGGTCCCGAGGAGGCGCAACAGCCGCCGGTATCGCAGATGGAGCAGGTAGGTGCGTACGAGCGCACGGAGCCGTGCGGCGACTGCAGCGGACTCGCGGAGCATCTTGTTCTCTACCGCGCGCCGGGCGAGACGCCGTTCGTGCTGCGACGCACGTACAAGGACGCGCCCGGGGGAACGCTGACCAGTGTGATGACCGGGTCATGGACGAGCAGCAAGGGAACAGCCGATCCTACGGCGACCATCTATACGCTGGCGGCGAGCAGCGAGACATCCATCTACCGGCTGGATGGCGATCGGCTGGTGGGGCTCGATGCGCAGCAGATTCCGTTGCCGTCGCCGCCGGGAATGGACACCGCGTTCCACAAGGCCGCTTCGCCGTAAGCTGCATCCTCACGGCAGCGAAGCTCATCTTGGCTCTTATGGAATATCGACAGCTTGGCCGCTCCGGATTGAAGGTCCCTGTGCTGTGCTTTGGCGCAGCTACGTTTGGCGGTGGTACTGAGTTCTTCCGCGCGTGGGGCGCGACCGATGTGGAGGAGGCGAAGAGTCTCATCGGGCTGTGCCTCGATGCGGGCGTGAACTTCTTCGATACCGCAGATGGCTATTCGAACGGCCTCTCGGAAGAGATCCTCGGCAAAGCGATCGAAGGCACGCGGCACGATGTCTTGCTCTCGACCAAGTCGTATTTCCCGATGGGTGAAGGGCCGAACGATCGCGGCTCGTCTCGCTATCACATCCTCGATGCGGTGGAGGGCAGCCTGAAGCGGCTGGGCACCGACTATATCGACGTCTATCACATGCATGGCTTCGACGCGCTGACGCCGGTCGAAGAGACGCTGGACACATTGAATACGCTGGTCCGCTCAGGCAAGGTGCGCTACATTGCGTGCTCGAATTTTTCCGGCTGGCACCTGATGAAGTCGCTGGCGGTGTCGGACCGGTATGGGTGGGCCCGGTATGTGGGGTACCAAGGCTACTACTCGCTGGTCGGCCGCGACTACGAGTGGGAGCTGATGCCGCTCGTGCTGGACCAGGGGGTGGGGACGCTGGTGTGGAGCCCGCTGGGCTGGGGCCGGCTGACCGGCAAGATCCGGCGTGGACAGCCGCTGCCGGAGACGAGCCGCCTGCACAAGACCGCGGACCAGGGACCGGACGTCGAGGATGAATATCTGTACCGCGTCGTCGATGCACTGGACGCGGTGGCGAAGGAGACCGGGCGCAGCATTCCGCAGGTGGCGATTAACTGGCTGCTCGAGCGGCCGTCGGTGTCGAGCGTGGTCATCGGAGCGCGCAACGAGGAGCAGTTGAAGCAGAACCTGGCCGCGGCCGATTTCAAGTTGACTGAGACACAGATGGCGAGGCTGGATAAGGCCAGCGCCCGGGCGGCGGTCTATCCGTACTGGCACCAGCACAAGTACCCGGAGCGGAATCCGACGCCTGTTCCACTGGATCCGAAGGTGTACAACACAAATCCGCCGGGCCGGTGACCGATCTGACCTGCGGCATGGGCGGGTCTGAGCCGGGTCACGTTACCCGCTACCCCCTCCGCCTCACGTCACGGAAGCGGTGGCCGTAAGTTTCGTGGAATGACAGGTTTATCTGTCTTCCCGCAGACTAAAGTCGTCATTTCAAAAGGTTTAGCGGTAAAGTCCTCCAACCAAATAACTCACGGGCATGAAAAAGCCACGGCCTGAGCCGTGGCTTTGGTCTTGGATATTGCCCCTATTTCCAGTGTATCGAGTCTGCGGAATTAACTTGCCAGCCTTGGGGGAATTTGAGGCGGAAATTTGGGGTGGGTTCCGGAATTGGGATCGTGTTCGCGAGTCACGATGATTCGCACGGGAGCGAACAGCAGATGTCAGACGCCAGTCCGTTTGCCCTGTGTGCGACCGTCGGGCGGCAATACCTGCTAGCGGCTCAGTAGTTGCCAGCGAAACAGCCAGTCCGGATTGCAGGTATGGCTATGTTCGATTTTGGGGAGTTCTGATTCGTTCCACGCGGTGCCTACCGTCAAATAGCAGCGGGCGCAGATGGAAACGATGGTTCCATCCTTGTTTCTTCGATGAGAAAACAGCTCAGTCGAAAACATGCGACAACCCCCTCGGGGGAGGAGCCGATAGCGCGAGCATAGTAACAATTTCCAGGGTGCGTCCGCGAACTTTTTTGGATTTGGCCCGATTCGCGCCACGTCGCGCTGTGTACGGGCGGCGCGCCGGGACCGGGAATCCTTACCTCCAGACAGGATTCCTGCCTCGTTTGCCGGATTGATCCGGGCCTTGGTTTCGACCCCCGTGCACACCGATTAAACCCGCCTGCCGACGATCGCCGCCGACCCCGCGGGACACCGCGCGTCAATTGGGCGTAGGGTTCCGGGTACTGGGAGTGACCGCCCCGGACATCGGCGTGGCGGTCCTAAAAAGGCCCAGACGGGATGCCCGGGCCGTCGGCATACAGGACCCGGATAGTCGTAAGTTTCGGGGTGACAAGGACCGCGCCAGACTATCGCAGCAACTATGGACACGCCGTGTAACGTGGCGCGACCCCTATAAACACTGGGTTTTGTGCTATTTGCTGGGCTTTGAAGACTTTCGCCGAGGAGGGATGGGAAAAAGCGGATCCCTTCACTTCGCGGCTTCGCCGCCTCGGTCGGGATGACATGCCCTGGCGTGGACGATCGTGGTCATGACTGACTTCTCGTGATTCCTGAGACTCCCGACAGGCTGCGGTATCGAACAAGTATGAGGTTCGAACCTATGCAAAGTGGCGAGACGATCCGAAACGATGTGACGGGTGAGACGCTGACGATGCTCGAGAGCGGTGGGGTGCGGCAGTTGTACGCGGTGCGGATTCCACCGCGCAGGCCGAGTCCGCCACTGCACTATCACGTCGCTTTCGCGGAGACATTTACGGTGATGGAGGGTGCCCTCGACTTCTACCTGGGGCGGGAGCGGCGGCGGGTGACGCTCGGTCCGGGTCAGCGTGTGACCGCGGAGATTGGGCAGCCACACACCTTCGGCAACGACCGCGATGAGTGGACCACCTTTACCGTGGAGACGCGGCCGCCGGGCGGCGTGGTGGCGGCCTTCGAGATGGCATATGCGGTGGCGAACGCGGGCGGCGCGGCAAGGGATGGCCTGCCGCGCAATTTGATCGCGCGGCTGAACTTTATCCGGATCAGTGAGGGATTCCTGCCGGGGGTGCCTTTGTTTTTGCAGCGCGGTCTGTTTGCGCTGGCGGAGTGGGTCGGCCGGGGAAATGCGGTGGGTCGGCGGTTTGCGGATGTTTGAGGTTTGCTGATCTAACCCCTCGCTTCGGCAGGATGAGGCACTCTGTTGATGGCGAGTTCCGCTCGCCGATGTCAGCCGGGGGATCCCGAATTTCTTCTATGTATGCGCTCAGGCTACCGGCGAAGGCTCTACTGATTCTCGTCTCGCTGTTCTTTGTGTGCGAGGCTCGGCGTGCAACGGCGCAATCCTGCGGTGCTCGAGGCGTGGCGGTGCAGGTGCTGGGCTCCGGTGGCCCGGAGCTGGAGGATAAGCGCGCCTCGAGCAGCTATCTCGTCTGGGAGAACGGGAAGGCGCGGGTGATGGTGGACGCGGGAGGGGGCAGCGCTCTCCGCTTTGGAGAAAGCGATGCAAAGATGTCTGAAGTGGATATTTTTCTCTTCAGCCATTTTCATATCGACCACAGCGGCGATTTCCCCGCCCTGATTTTCTCTTCCTGGTTTGAAGATCGCAAACATCCGTTACCGATATTCGGACCGCCGGGAAACGAATACATGCCTTCGACGACAGAATTTGTGGGCGACTTGTTCAGCGAGCCACACGGTGCGTGGCGTTATCTTAGCGATCTGGTGACGCCGGACTCCCCGGGAGGCTACCAATTACAACCGCACAATGTGGATGCCGGCGCGGTGCCGGTGGTCGTGTTTCGCAATAGCGAGCTGGCGGTGTATGCGGTGCGCGTCATTCATGGTGCATTTCCCGCGCTGGCCTGGCGGGTGGAGATTGGCGGAAAGCGAATCGTCTTCAGCGGAGATACGAACGGAGAAGGTGAAGGCCTGACACTGCTGGCAACGAATGCAGACATATTCGTCGCTCACAACGCGGTCCCGGAGGGTGCGACGGGAGTGGAAAGACGGCTCCATATGCCGCCGTCTGTCATCGGCACGATCGCCGGAAATGCCCATGTCAAACAATTGGTGCTGTCTCACCGCATGTTGCGGACTCTTGGAAAAGAGAAGGAGACGCAGGTGGAGATACGGCGACGGTATTCAGGGCCGATGGCGTTTGCCAATGACCTGGATTGCTTTCCTCTCAAGTGACGCTTGACCGCAAATGCTGGGTTGCGCCCAGCTTAGGGCACTCGTGCTCACCGATGCGCACATGGGAGAGCGCCGTCACACACCCCATGCCCGACACAGGGACATGGGGTTCGCGATTTGCTTCTTCGATATGGGCTACGACTTGTTGAACATAACCGACATGGTGGATGCGGAGGGCGCGGGTGTAACGTCGGTCTCCTGGATGGTTTTGCCGTCGGCGCTCAGGACGAAGGTGTTTTCCCGGGCGACATTGCCTTCGCGGGTGTAAGTCACCTTGAGGGTGTGCGGACCATCCATTTTCACGGACATGCCTTGCATTCCCATGGCCACCGGCGTGCCGTCCAGTTTGCAGGTGATCGGCTTGTCGTTGTCCGTCTCTTTGAAGTCGACACTGTCGCCATTGATCTGGATGGTGAGGATTCCGGTGTCCTGTGATTCGGTGAAGGCGGTTTCCTTCCATGTCCCGTCGAAGCCGTCGCCGCCGGATAGCTTCTTCGATGTGGTGGTCATGGTGAAGGGGCTGCCGTCCGGTGGGGTGATCTGGAAGGTGCGGTTGAGGGTCTTGCCATCGGCGGACAGCTCAACTTTACCCTTGCTGACTGGCTTGCCGTCGTGGGAAGTGTCCACTTCATAGCCGGAGCCGACCTTACTGCAGATGGTGGTGGCGCCGTCGGGTTGTGCGCTGGGCTTGCCGTTGCAGACGACCTTCGGGCTGGCTTTGCCGCCACGGGTGACGGTGTACCCCTCGGCGTCGGTGGTTATAGAGACGGTGGGGCCGTCGTACTTGAGGGTGGAGCGGTCGATCTTCCAGGAGCCGTTCCAGGGATTCTTCTCGTGGCTATCCTGCGCGACGCAGGGAAGTGCGAGTGCCACAAACGACGCAAGGGCGCACGCGGTGATCCCAAGCCGATTCATCATGACCTGCCTTCGAAGAAGAGATTTTAGGCCAATGTTTCCTGGCAGTTTTTCAGGGGCGCTCATCTTCGACGCAATCGGCGCGGCTGTCAAGGATGGTGAGAGGCGCGGATACGCGATGTATCGATGATTCCCGTAATGGGTCGCCGGAATCGGCACAAGGCGCGGTTCGAGTTTGGGCAGATTAGCTCTGGCCATCGCGGGATGGGACGGTAGAATGACCGACACTGTTGCGAACCTATCCGTACCGAACCGATCCGTGCCGATCCGTCTCCTGGGCCAATGCTGACGCACCTCATCTCCTCCATCGTGATCTTCCGTTGTGCCAGGGAGTTGCCATGATCTTCAATCCATTGAGTGCGTTGCTGCTGTTCCCGGCGATGATCCTGCTGCTGGAGCTGGGGCGGCGGTTACGCCGGCGACGCGCGGGCGCGGAGTTGGACACCACGGTTGAAGGCGCGATCTTTGGACTTTTCGGGCTGCTGCTAGCGTTCACGATCTCAGGAGCGATCTCCCGCTATGACAATCATCGCCTGCTGCTGACTGAAGAGGTGAACGACATCGGCACGGCGTATCTGCGGCTGGATCTTCTGCCGGCGAACGCACAGCCGGAGATGCGACAGCTGTTCCGCGACTACGCGAATTCACGGACGGGTCTGTTTGATCAGGTGGGACCGGAGATATCGTCAGAGACGGAGCGCCTGCAACGCGAGATATGGCAACGAGCAACGGCGGCGGCATCGTCGCCTGGAGCCAACCCCGACGCCACGAAGTTGCTGCTGCCAGCGCTTAACAACATGATCGACATTACGTCGACGCGGCGGAATGCGTTCTATATGCATCCACCGGATGTGGTGTTCTGGCTGCTGTTTTTCTTCAGCGGGGGCTGCGCGCTGATGGCGGGATACAGCAAGAAATTCGGTCCGCCCGACTGGATGTCCTCGATTGCGCTGGCGCTGGCGGTTACGCTGACCGTGTATACGATTCTGGACGTGGAGTATCCGCGCCACGGGTTGATTGGTTTGCGCGACCGCGATCAGGCGATGATTTCGCTGCGCGACTCCATGAAGTAGTTGGGGCGAAGTAGTTGCCGCGCGCCATTCTCGTATCATGTTTCGCATCATGGGGGGCCTGATTTGCCGATCCGCAAGCCGTCGCTCCGGCGCCTGATTGCTATCGCTTTGTTTGCCGCAGCAGCCTTTGTCCATGCCGAGGAACCGCGCGGAGAATGGTCGGCGATATGGATCTCGCATCCGACGGCACCGCTGCGCGAGCCGATTGTGCTGCACTTTCGCAAGTCGATCGAGCTGACGGCCGTGCCGCAGCATTTCATCGTGCATGTGAGCGGCGATCGCAGATTTCTCTTCTACGTGAATAGGCAGCGCATCGGCGCGGGACCGGCGGCGAGCGACCTGCCGCACTGGCGCTACGAGACGTTCGACCTGGCGCCGGCGCTCCATGAAGGCACAAATCTGCTGACGGCGACGGTGTGGAACTCCGGGATCTACTCGGCAATTGCGCAGATGTCGGACCGGACGGCGTTTCTGGTGCAGGGGGATACGGAGCAGGAGACGGCGGCAGATACGAATGCGAGCTGGTCGGTGGCGGAGGAGCCAGGGATCAGCGTGGTGCCGCGCGCGAACGATGGACGCGGCGATTACATGGCGGCGAGCCCGGGCGAAAAGCTGGACGCGGCGAAATATGGCTGGAATTGGCAGGAGCCGGGGGACACTTCCCTGCACTGGTTGCAGGCGCGTACGGCGATGCGCGAGGATGATGGCGCGCACGCGGGCGAGGCAGCGTCGGAGCACGATGTCGCGAACATTCCCTGGCGGCTGATGCCGGACCCGCTGCCGCAGATGACGCACAAGGAAGAGAGCCCGGGGGCAATCGTCCGCGCGGGATTAGCAGGCTCGGCAGGCTCGGGATTTCCTGCGAAGGCGTTGAGCATTCCGCCGCATACGACGACGGAGGTGATGCTCGATCGCAAGACGCTGACGACGGCGTACCCCGAGCTGACATTCAGCGGCGGGCGCGGCTCACGGGTCGTGCTTACCTATGCCGAGGCGCTCTACGATGCGCAGTTGAAGAAGGGCAACCGCGATGACATTGCGGGCCGGCATGCGATCGGCTTTCACGACATCGTGCTGCCGGATGGCGGAGAGCAACACACCTTCGAGCCGCTGTGGTGGCGGACGTGGCGGTACATGCAGATCGACATCACTACCGGCGATGAGGGGCTGACGCTCGAGAGTCTGCGGGCGAACGAGAGCACGTATCCGTTCGAGCAGCGGGCACAGTTCGATTCAGGCGATGCTGCGTTGCAGAAGATCTGGGAGATTGGCTGGCGCACGGCGCGGCTTGACGCACATGAGACCTATATGGATACCCCGTACTACGAGCAATTGCAGTACATCGGCGATACGCGTATTCAAGCGCTGATCTCGTATGCGGTGACGGGCGATGACCGGCTGGCGCGGCAGGCGATCGAGGCGTTTGCCAACTCGCATATCCCCGAGGGGCTGACGCAGAGCCGCTATCCAAGCAGCCTGGAACAGATCATTCCACCGTTCTCGCTTTACTGGATCGGAATGCTGGACGATCTGTACTGGTACCGTCCGGATGCGCAGATCGTGAAAGAGAATCTGCAGGGCACGCGCGATGTGCTGGCGTGGTTCTTCGGCTATCTCGATACGGATGGATTGCTGCGCGAGCCGCCTTACTGGAACTTTGTGGACTGGGTGCCGGAGGACCAGAAGATTCCGACAGTGGATGCGCATGGGGAGTCGTGCGTGTTGTCGCTGGAGATGATGGGCGCGCTCAAGGATGCGTCGGAGCTTGAGCACGCGCTCGGCAACCCGTCGATCGGCACATCGTATGAATCGAGCCTGAAGCAGATGCGTGAGGGGGTATACCAGCGCTGCTGGTCGCCGGAACGGAAGTTGCTGGCGGATACTCCAGAGCGCACCCTCTTCAGCGAACACGCGAACATTCTGGGCGTGCTGTATGACGTGATTCCGAAAGCTGAACAGCAGGAGGTGCTGCAGCGCATAGTGAATGGCCGGGAGCATCTGATGCCGGCCAGCTACTACTTTCGCTTCTACCTGGCGCGTGCGCTGGAGCATGCCGGGCAGGGCAACTTGTATCTGGCGTCACTGGGACCGTGGCGGGCGCTACTGCCGATGGGCTTCAGCACCTGGCCGGAGATGCCGGGCGATTCGCGCTCCGACTCGCACGCCTGGAGCGCGCATCCGACCTACGATCTGTTGACGATCGTCGGTGGGATTCATCCCGGAAGTCCGGGATTTCGTACCGTGAGGATCGCCCCGGAGCTCAGCGACCTGAAAAGACTCACGGTCCGGTATCCGCACCCGGTGGGGGAGATCGTGGCTCAATACGAGGTGACTGCGCGCGGTCTGCATGCCGAGATTACCCTGCCGGCGGGGCTTCAGGGCACGTTGGAATGGCACGGACAATCGCATCCGCTGGGTGCCGGAAAGACGACTTTGGACGTCCAATAAACGTCCAATAAAAGACGCGGCTTCGTGCCGAGCCGTAACCTGGTAACCCGTTCTGCGCATTGACTTCGCTTTGAGAACCACTGATACTTGAATATCAGTAGCAATATCCGTCATCGACCAGAACATATGCCCTATAGAGACCGCAAATCGTTCGCACTTCGCGTCCTTGCGGTGGTTCTGTGCGTTTCGATTGTGGTCTTCTTCTCTGCGTTGCTGATGCATCATCACGGTGTCAGCGGGCACGCGGAAAATTGCCAGATCTGCACTCTTGGCCATACCACGCCATCCATCGCAAGCGTCGTCAGCCTGATTGTCATGATGCAGACGCTGATGGTGTTGCTGGTCGCCGCGCCTAGCCGCGGTTCGCCCAGCCTCGTTGCAGTTCCGACCACCCGTCCTCCGCCCACCTGCCTCTAGATCCCTCTCTGCACGTAGTCCATCTTCCTTTTCTGCAGATATCCGATCTTGTTTGATCCAGAGGCTCCTGTGTTATTCCATTTGTTTTTCCATTCCAGGCGGCTCAGCCGCATTCTTCTGGCGTCTGCGCCATTCGTCGTGATGGCGGCAGCAGCCAGCGCTCAGACTCTCACCGGTTCTGTAACAGGACAGGTCACCGATCCGCAGGGGAATGCAATTCCCGGCGCCCTGGTGACAATGCAGAATACCGTCAGCGGCTTTGACCACTCGATGAAGTCCGATGCAACGGGTAGCTTCGCCTTCAGCAATGTTCCGTTTGGCAGCTATCACATGGCGGTTGCCGCGACCGGCTTTTCGACCGATACCACTGATGTGAGCCTGCGCAGCGCGGTTCCGGTGAACCTGAAGCTGCAGCTTGTTCTCTCAGGCGTTGCCACTACGGTGAACGTGACGGCCGGGGCGGAGGACGTCGTCACCAATACGCCGACGGCGCACACGGACCTGGACTCGAGCGCGTTGAAACAGATCCCCTATCAAAACACCAACGCGGCGGTGAGCTCGCTGATCACACTGGCGACTCCGGGCATTGCGCAGGACTCCGACGGCCTTATCCATGCGCAAGGCGAGCACCAGGATGTGCAGTTCAGCGTGGATGGCCAGCCGATCAGCGATCAGCAGAGCCGCCAGTTCTCCAACCAGATTGCGCTGAGCTCGATCGACAGCATGAATGTGATCAGCGGCGTGCCGCCGGCGGAGTACGGCGACAAGGCAAGCCTGGTGGTGCAGACGACGACGAAATCCGGTTTGGGTCATAAGCTGCACGGCGATGTGTATGGTGGGTACGGTTCGTTCGGCAGCGGAACCGGAGGCGGAAGCCTGGGCATCGGCTCGTCGCGATACGGATCGTTCACCAGCCTGGACGTTGTGAACAGCGGGCGATTTCTCGATACGCCGGAGTTTTCCCCGATGCACGATCACGGCAACGTCGAGAACGTGTTCGAACGCCTGGACTGGAATGCGAATCCGACGAACATGATTCACCTGGACCTGAGCGCCTCACGCTCCTGGGCGCAGACGCCGAACCAGTACGATCAGGAGGCCCTGGGACAGGACCAGCGCAACGAGATCAAGAGCTTTAACACCTCCGTGTTCTGGACCCACATCTTCAATCCCGCGTCGCTGCTGAGCTCGAATATCTATCTTCGTCAGGACCAGGTGCACTACTACCCTTCGGCGAATCTGTTTGATGACCAGCCGGCTACGCTGCAGCAGGCGCGGCGCCTGACCAACTTCGGCGTGAAAGAAGATTTCACGTATTCGAAGGGCATCCAGAGCCTGAAGATCGGCGCGAACATTTACCAGACGCCGCTGGCGGAGAGCTTCCGGCTAGGCATTACCGATCCCGCGTACAACTCGCCGTGCCTCGACGCGAGCGGCGCGCCGGTGACGGATCCGAGCGATCTGCACTGCACGGGTGCGGGCCAGACAGCGAACCCGGCCTTTTTGCCCAGCCTGCTGCCCTATGACCTGAGCCGGGGCGGCAAGCTGTTCAACTTCAACGGGACCACGGACATCAAGCAGGAGGCGGTGTACGTCGAAGACGAGCTGCACTTTGGCGGATGGCTGCTGAGCGGCGGCGTGCGCGCGGACAATTACAACGGCATCTCCAGCCGGTCGATGGTGGAACCGCGAGCAGGCGCGTCCTATCGGGTTGCGAAGACGAACACAGTGCTTCGCGGCTCGTATGGCAAGTTCTTCATGACGCCGTACAACGAGAACCTGATCCTCTCGAGTTCCACGGGCGCCGGCGGGCTGGCACAGAATGTCTTCGGCGCCTTCGGCGATGCAACACTGAAGCCGGGCAAGCGCAATCACTTTTCAGCAGGGTTTGAGCAGGCGATTGGGCCGAAGATCGCGGTGCAGGGCGACTACTTCTGGAAGTTCACCGATCGCGACTATGACTTCGATGTGCTGTTCAACACGCCGCTGTCGTTTCCGATTCAATGGAACAAGTCGAAGATCGACGGGTACGCGATTCGCGCGAACCTGACGCCGACGCATGGCGTCTCCGCGTATGCGGTGCTGGGCCACTCGCGCTCGCGCTTCTTCGGACCTGAGGTGGGCGGCATTCTCTTCAACAATCCGAACACGCCGCTCTCCGGCGCGCCGTTCCGCATCGATCACGATCAGGCATTTCAGCAGACGACGCACCTGCAATATCAGAAGTCACCAGGCCACGGGCCGATGCTTGGCTTGAACTGGACATATGAGAGCGGCCTGGTGGCGGGCGCGGTTCCCTTCTCGCCGACTGCGGATCCCAACTCACCAGACTTTCAGGTGAACCTTACCGGGCTGACACCGGACCAGCAGGCGCAGATCAACCTGACCTGCGGCAGCCAGCGGGCGACGATTGCCAATCCCCTGACGAGCTGCGCGGGCAACCAGCTTAGCTCACCGCTGGTGAAGATACCGGCGCCCGGTACGGAGAATGACGACAAGAATCCGCCGCGGGTTCAGCCGCGCAACACCTTCGACGCGCTGGGCGGGTATGACAATGTGTTTCACACGGAGCGTTACAAGGTGAATGCCAGCCTGTCCGTGGTGAACCTGACGAACAAGTACGCGCTGTATAACTTCCTGTCGACGTTCAGCGGGACGCATTTCGTTTCGCCGCGAACATTTACAGGGCAGCTGGATTTCGTCTTCTAGTCCGTTTTCACAAATACTGTGTCCGGACGAGCAGCCACGAAGAGCATCTTTTCTTTACGGAAAAGCTGCGTCCGGTGTTGTTTCGGCGCCTACACCTTTTGTGAAAACGGTTTAGACAGTTATGCGCCGGGCAGACCGGCAACCAGGGCGACAAGCGCCGCGCCACCAAAGAGGCAGAGCATCTGCAGCGCGACTGCGAGGCGGCTGTGCTGGTGACGCAGCTCCGGCAGCAGGTTGACGCAGGCAATGTAGAGGAAGCTTGCGGCGCTGATGGGCAAGAGCCAATACACGGCGGTGCCGCCGCTGGCTCCGAAGGCGGCGACCAGCGCCACGCCAAGCAGTGCACCGAGTGACGGCAGCACCGCCATGCGCAGCGCACTGGTGGCCGAGTAGCCTGCGTGCAGCAGCACAGCAAAGTCGCCGACGCGATGCGGCACCTCATGGAGGCTGATGGCGAGGGCAGTGATCCAGCCAACGCGCGGGCCCGCCGCGAAGGCTGCCGCCACGGAGACGCCGTCGAGAAAGCTATGCAGGCTGCTGGCGACGATCAGGTTCGCGGGGCGAAGTGAATGGTGATGGGAGTGGCCGTGTGCATGGACGTGGACAACGCTCGCGTCGCCGGCGTGCACGATGGCGGCAACGATCTGCTCCACACAGAAGAGGCCGAGGATACCGCCTGCCAGCAGATACCAGACGCGCGGCGTGTTGCCGAGGCTGGCGATGGCTTCCGGCAGCAGATGGAGCAGCGCGGTGGCGAGCAGAAGGCCGGTGGCCACGCTGACGAGATAGGGCAGGAATGCGCTCAGCGCATAGTCACGCCGGCGCAGGAGCCATGCCGCCAGCATGGCGATCGCTTCCAGAGCGAAGACGGCCAGCAGTGCGTGGGCGAGGATGGCGATGTGCATGGGGAGACAAACCTTGCTGTGCTCGAGTCAACTGCCCGGGGGCCGGATATGCATTAATGATAACAAATACTCGTTATCTTCTGATGCGAGCCCGGGTCTTCGCGGACGCCGGCATATTTAAGCAGCGCGCGCAGTTGCCATAGAGCAGCAACTCGTGGCCGGCAACGCGAAAGCCGCGAGGCGGCCGGGGCAGCACGGTGCCGGCGCAGTCCCCGAGCTCGTACATGCGTCCACATTTGCGGCAGTGGAAATGATGATGGTGGGCCTTGCCGGCGACCTCGTAGCGGGTAGCCTGACCAGGCAGCGAGACAGGTTCCAGCCAGCCCTCGGCCAGCAACGACTTGATGTTGCGGTAGACCGTTGCGATGCCGAGTGTCCCGTAGTGGTGCTGCGCGGCGGCGAGCGCTTCCTCAGGGGAAAGCGGGCGATCGGCTTCGATGAAGGCGTCGCGGATGGCTTGTTTCTGGCGTGTATTGCGTGGAATGGGTTGTGCCATGGGAACAGTTAATGATAACGGGGTTTCAGTTCCATTTCCAGTATGCAGAATTTTCGCCCGCTACGCTGTTGTACAAAGGAAGGCGCCATGCGAACGCTTCTCGCCTGTCTTCTCTTCTGCTGTTCTGTTCTCAGTTCTTCCGTAGCGGCCCAGCCGCAGCCGGCCAATCCGGCCGCTTCAGATATCGCTGCTACCGCCGCGAGGCGGGCGCAACTGCTGCATCGCGGTGTGAACGCGAGCATGTGGTTTGCGCAGGCGAGCGATTACTCCCCTGCCCGGCTGCGCAGCTTCACGACGGCCGATGACATTGCATTGATACACGCGATGGGATTTGACCATGTGCGCCTCAGCATCGACGGGGATGAACTTCTGCGTGGGGCGCCACCGAACGGCCTGAATATGAACTTCGTCGCCGAGCTGGATACGGCGGTGAACACGATGCTGAAAGACGGGCTGCGTGTCATTGTCGACGTGCACCCTTCTGATGAGTTCAAGCGCCGGCTTCGCACGGACGATGCCGCGGTGACTCGATTCTGCGGACTATGGAGCGCGCTTGCCGGTCATTATGTGCAGAGCGATCCGGAGCGCGTGTTCTTCGAGGTATTGAACGAACCGGAGTTTGCAGACGCTGAGCAGTGGAAGACCGTCCAGACGCGCGCGATTGCCGCGATCCGGCTGGCTGCGCCGAGCCACACCATCATTGCGACGGCGGGGCACTACTCCGGGCTCACTGATCTGCTTGCGCTCGAGCCGGTGGCGGATGCGAATGTGATTTATACCTTCCATGACTACGAGCCTTTTCCCTTCACGCACCAGGGCGCTATGTGGACGATGGCAGCGGTGCGGCCCCTGCGGCGCGTGCCGTACCCGTCGTCGCCGGAGAATATTGCGACGGCGGTTGCGCAGGAACAGAGCCTTGTGGACCAGCATTGGATCGACACATATGGATTGAACTGCTGGGATGCGGCGCGGATTCGAGCGGAGCTGAGCTTCGCGGGCAAGTGGGCCGCGCAGCATCATGTGCCGGTGTACTGCGGCGAGTTCGGCGTGCATGAGCCATATGCCGATCCGGCGATGCGGGCAGCGTGGCTGCGTGACACGCGGACGGCACTGGAGGAGCAAGGTATCGGGTGGGCGGTGTGGGATTATCAAGGAAGCTTCGCCGTGGTGACCAAGACGGAGGGAAAAGCTGCGCCCATTCCGGCAATCGCCGAGGCGCTGGGCCTGCATCCGCAATGATTTCGGCAGCCCGGGAGGGCTTCGTTGAATCCAACCATCGGGCGCGCACGAGCGCGCACAGATTTCGAAACAATCCGTTTTTCGAGACGGCTAAGGAGAGCAACACGTATGGCGCCGACGAAGGAATCGCTAGAGAGTCTGAAGCACGCCCCCGGAGTGGAGGGGATGGTGCACCACATTCTTCACCGCTGGAGCCCGCGCGCCTACGCGGACAAGGATGTGCCGGTAGAAGACCTGAAGAAGGGCTTCGAGGCTGCTCGCTGGGCAGCGTCGTCGTTTAACGAGCAGCCATGGCGCTTCCTGGTGGGGCGGCGCGGCGATGCGACGTACCAGAAGATCTTCGATTCGCTGGTCCCGTTCAACCAGAGCTGGGCAAAGAGCGCGCCGGTTCTGATCCTGTCGGTGGCACGCAAACACTTCGCGCACAACGGAGAAGTCAACCTCCACTCCTGGCACGACACCGGCGCGGCTATGGCGAACTTCGGGGTGCAGATTACAGCGCTGGGGCTGCACTCGCACTCCATGGCCGGCTTCGATCATGCGAAGGCGCAGGCTGCGTTTCACATTCCGGATGACTTCGAGACTGTTGCTGTGACGGCGGTGGGATATCTGGGGGATCCGGAGTCATTGCCAGAGGGGCCGCGCAAGTCGGAGGTCGCGCCTCGTCAGCGCAAGGATCTGAAGGAGATTGTCTTTTCGGAGTGGGACAAGCCGGCGTTCTGATCGAGGTTCCGATCCGGGGGCAGATCAGCGGGCCGGCTGTGCCTCGTGAAGTGAAGCGACAGCCTGCCGTGCCGCGGTGAGGGTGGCCTCGACGATCTCAGGCGTGTGAGCTGTGCCGAGGAAGATGGCCTCGAATTGCGAGGGCGGCAGCCACACACCTGATTCCATCATGGCGCGGTGAAAGACGCCGAAGCGTGCGGTGTCCGAGGTGGCAGCGGTGGCGAAGTCGACGACCGGTTGGTGAGTGAAGAACCAAGTCCACATCGCGCCGACGCGATTGGTTGTCACCGGGACACCTGCTTCGGAAAGCACGTCGGCGACACCCTCAGCTACCAGGCGGCTTGTTTCGTCAATGTTGACGTACACCGCTTCGCAATTTCGCGCCAAATGCCCGAGCGTCGCGACGCCCGCGGCCATGGCGAGCGGATTGCCGCTAAGGGTGCCGGCTTGGTAGACGGGGCCGAGCGGCGCGAGCATGTCCATGGTCTCCGCGCGACCTCCGAATACGCCGCAGGGCAGTCCGCCGCCGATGATCTTGCCCAGGCAAGTGAGGTCCGGGGTGATGCCATAAAGTTGCTGCGCGCCACCGTGGGCGACACGGAAGCCGGTCATCACTTCGTCGAAGATCAGCAGCGCGCCGTCGCGCTTCGTGATCTCGCGCAACGCGGCGAGATAGCCGGGGTGGGGCGGGACGCAGCCCATGTTGCCGGCGACGGGTTCGAGGATGATGGCGGCGATCTGTTGCGGCCGCGCGGCGAAGGCAGCTTCGACCGCGGAGATATCGTTGTAGGGGAGGGCCAATGTGAAGTGCGCGATCTCCTCCGGCACGCCGGCAGATCCGGGGATTCCGAAGGTGGCGACGCCTGAACCCGCCTTTACCAGCAGTCCATCGGCGTGACCGTGATAGCAGCCCTCAAACTTGATGATGTATTTGCGGTTGGTGAAGCCGCGGGCGAGGCGGATCGCTGACATCGTAGCTTCGGTGCCGGAGGAGACGAAGCGAAGCTTCTCGATCGACGGGACCGCGGCTTTGATGAGGCCGGCAAGTTCCGCTTCGGCCGGCGTGGACGCGCCGAAACTGGCGGAATGAGCAGCGGCCTGCTGGATAGCCTCGACGACGGCCGGGAAGGCGTGGCCGAGGATCATCGGTCCCCAAGAGCCGAAGTAGTCGATGTAGCGGTTGCCGTCCGCGTCCCAGAGATATGCGCCCTCGGCACGCACCACGAAGGGGGGATCGCCGCCGACAGCGCGGAAAGCGCGGACGGGCGAGTCGACGCCGCCGGGGAGGAGATGTTCTGCACGCTGTTGCAACTGGCGGGAGCGATCGAGTGTTCGCATCGCTTTCAGTATAGGCACTCGCCGCCGGGCATCAGACCACATACGAAGTTCCGTGAGGCGGCATGGGGTATTCTCGGACAGTCGCCCGATGCAATAGTTGTGCCAGTTCTCCGGCAATTCGATGAGTGAGGTATGCCGATGCTTCGCGGTTGGATAACTGTTGCAGCCGTCGCAGTTCTTTGCGTGCCATTCCACGCGCAAACCACAGCCTCTGTGAGCCTGCCTGCGGATACGCCGCGCACCACTCCCGCGGGCACCCAGTTCATCGCGCCGGCAGGCTGGACGATCCAAGTCCGGCCTCCGGTCGTGGTGCTCAATCCTCCGGAGCCGGGTTCGCATATTGTGCTGGTGGATGTGACGGCGAAGGACCCCGATGCCGCGGTTGCAGCAGCCTGGGCTGCGTACGCCCCGCCACGCACCTGGCCCCTGAAGACGGCGGTCGATGGGTCGCCGCGCGATGATTGGGATCAGATTCGCCACTACGACTATGAGACTTCTGCCAACGACAAACGAAGTGTCGGCGCAAATGTCTATCGCCGCGGAGACGCTTACACGGTCGCGATCGTTGACATGGACAACGCTGTCGCTGAGAAGCGGGCGTCGCAGAGAGCGATGATCTTCGACCGCCTGTTGCCCAAGGGCTACACGCGCGAGAGCTTTGCCGGGAAGACCGCTCATCCGCTGGATGCGGCCCGGGTGGAGCAGTTGAAGCAGTTCGTAGAGGAGTCACGCAAAGAGCTCGATGTGCCGGGGGTCGCCATCGGACTCATCGATCATGGCAAGGTCGTCTTCGCCGGGGGCTTTGGCGTCCGCGAGCTGGGCAAGCCGGATGCCGTCGATGCCGATACTCTGTTCATGATCGCGTCAAACACCAAGGCGCTGACCACCGTGATGCTGGCGCGCATGGTGGACCAGAAGAAGTTCGGCTGGGATACGCCGGTGACCCAGGTGCTGCCCAGCTTCAAGCTTGGCGACGCCGAGACGACCAGGCAGGTGCTGATCAAACACCTGATCTGCGCGTGCACCGGACTTCCACGACAGGATCTAGAGTGGCTGCTGAACAGCCAGAGCGCGACACCGGAGTCGGTGCTGGCGGAGCTGGGAACGATGCAGCCGACGAGCAAGTTCGGCCAGCTCTTTCAGTACTCCAACCTGATGGCCGCGGCTGCCGGCTACGTCGGCGCGCATGCTCTGTATCCGGACAAGGAGTTTGGCGCGGGGTACGACGCTGCGATGCAGCAGCAGGTCTTTCAGCCACTGGGCATGAAAGAAACGACCTTCGATGAGTCAGTCGTGCGGCAGCACGATCATGCGACGCCTCACGCGCTTGACGTGGATGGCCATACTGAAGTGGCCGGCATGGGGATCAATGAGGCGATCTACGCAGCGCGGCCGGCAGGCGCGGCATGGAGTTCCATCGATGACATGTTGCGCTATGTCGAGATGGAACTGGCAAACGGCGTGTTGCCGGATGGCACGCGCTACGTCTCTGAGGAGAACCTGTTGGAACGGCGCCGCCCGCAGGTCGCGCTGGGAAGCACAGGGAGTTACGGGATGGGGCTGATGGTGGACCATACCTGGGGAGTTCCGGTGGTGCACCATGGCGGAGACTTGACCGGCTTTCACTCCGACATGATGTGGCTTCCGGAGCGGCAGGTGGGCGCCGTGATCCTGACGAATGCGGATAATGGCGTATTCATTCGAGGACCGCTGCAGCGGCGTTTGCTGGAGGTGCTGTTCGATGGACGGCCGATCGCCGCAGCCAGCGTGGCCGCGAGCGCGAAGAGCGTGAAAGCGGAGGTGCTGGCAGAGCGGAAGCGTCTGGTGGTACCAGCCGACAGCAGCGAGGCGGCAAAACTCGGCGCGATGTATCGCAATGCATCCCTGGGTCACGTCGCCGTGTCGCGCGCAGACGGGAAGACCAGCTTCGACTTCGGAGCATGGCAGAGCGAGGTGGCATCCCGCCGGAACGACGACGGCTCCCTCTCCTTCGTGACTATCTCGCCGGGCGAGGACGGCCTGGATTTCGTGGTGACAAACGGTGACACGGGACCGGGTTTGGTGATCCGCGACAGACAACATGAGTATCGATATGCGGAGGCGAAGTAGCGGAGTGAAAATGCGGATGGATTTGCTTGTCTCCAGGGGCACTTATACGAAGGCCCTTGAACGAAGGCGCAGGATGCATTGCCTGATCCTCGCCGCCGCCTGGTTGTTGATCTGCAATTTCGGTGTGGCGCAACAATCTAAACCAGAGCCCGTGCCGGATGCGCCCACGCCAAGCCAACAACAGCAGACGCCTTCACAATCGTTCAATCCAATACAAGGCAGCGTTGGTCTCTTTAAACTGCTGGACCGAAAATCACTGGTCTTTCCGGACCTCGCAACCAGCAAGGGACCTTTGAGCGGTCCGCAGAAATTCGAGCTGGCGGCGAACAACAGCGTGGGGTTAGCAACGATTGGAGGGGCGCTGATTGGCTCCGCATACAATCAGGCCATTGATAGCCCCTCGGGGTATGGCCAGGGTGGGGAAGGGTACGCTAAGCGCTTTGGATCCGACATGGCTCGTGCCGCGTCGATTAACATGTTCGGAAATTTTCTGTTGGCAACTGCTCTCCATCAAGATCCGCGCTTTTTTGTAAAAAACGATCTGTCGTTTAAGCAATCGGTCGAGTACGCCGCAGCCAGGGTGGTTATCACCGGCACGGATGCCGGCAACGATCAGGTCAACTATTCGGGTCTGGTAGGCCCCTTAATGGCTGAAGGCCTAGCCAATGTCTACTTTCCCGACGAAAACCGCACCGTGGGCGACACCTTTATACGTTATGCCTCCGACCTGGGGTGGAAGTTCGGCGGAAATCTGTTACGCCAGTACTGGCCGACGATCAACAAAAGGCTACGTCTCGTGCCTGAGCCTTCGCCTGCCAGCGGCGTGAAGGGCAGCGATCAGTGACGGAACTCGATGAGGGCTAAATGCTGCCTGCCTAATCGCTATCGTCGCCATCTTCATCGATCTTAGGATCTGAGATGGGGGTGAGCCGAAAGGCGTGCTCCTCTCCGTTGTGATTGCCGGTCCCGGTGATCTGCCCGCGGTCGTTGAGGGCATTGGCGAATTCGAGGATCCATCCCGAAGTGGGTGAGATGAGATCGTTCAGATCCTGCATGGCGCCATGGCTGTAGAGAAAGGCGTGCGAGTCAAAGCCCAATCGGGAAAAACCGACGATCCGTCCGAAGCGGTTGATGTCATCTCCAAAGCTCTCAGTTCTTCCCGGCAACGTGCCCAGGTCATGCATGACTCCATGGGTGTACAGAATCGCATGAGCGTTCCCATCGGAGGCGCTTGAATAACCCGTCACCTGGCCGTCCTGGTTGATGGCGTACCCGGCGCTGGAGCTTCCTCCAGGCAGCGTACCCAGGTCGTGCATCTTGCCGTTCCTGTACAGGAAGGCGTGCTCGAACCCCGCAGCGGTGGAGGAAAAGCCAGTCACCTGAACACGCTGCTCACGATCTCTGTGATTCGCCCACCTCGTATCCCTGTCTCTGCTCTCTCCCTCGGTTAGATCCATGCCAAATCCCTCTACGCCTCCCGGGAGGGTTCCAAGGTCCCGCATCTCTCCGTCGGTGTAGAGGAAAGGATGCTGGTTCTGTCCATCATCCGCCCAACCCGTTACATCTCCTTCGCGGTTGACGGCGTACCCCTGGCTGTCGGTCCCCCCGGGCAGAGTGCCGAGATCGATCACGTTGCCGTTCTTGAAGAGAACGGCGTGAATGGGGCTGCAATTATCGAAGGTGCATGATTCGAAGTTCGAAGAGCCGGTCACCAGGAGCTCTTTTCGTCTTTCTCCCTCTCGTCGTTCTCCCTCGCTGATGCCGAATCCTGAACTAAAGCTCCCTCCCGGCAAAGTGCCGAGATCCAGCATTATGCCGTTCCTATACAGGAAGGCATGGGAGAGCGCGCATTCCGAGCAGGCGATGTAGGAATCACCTGTCACCTTGCCGGTCTGGCCGATGTCCATTCCAAAGCTTTGACCGCCGAGTGTGCCCAGGTCGGTGACTTTATATTTCTGCGCCGTGGCGGCCTGGGCAGCCAGCAGAGCGAGGCAGAGATTTGCAGCGAGTGCAGATGACAGACAGCGCATAGAGCCTCTCATGTGTGCGATGGATATGAGTTCTGGGGATTTAGCAGCGGTGGCGAAAAGGGGCGGATTGCCTGGTCAGCTTCTGGACGGACAGTGGCAGAGACGTATTACAGATGGCTTATGAGGCCGCGGATGACGTAACGAATGTCGAATGGGATGATGTGCCAAGCAGGTCGCGGCGTCTGTACGATATCGCACATAGGCAAGCGTCGAGGCGAAGATGAATCACCATGACGAAGCTGGAATGGCGCGTAGACAGGACTACGTCTTTCTTTCGGAGGAGAGCGCGTGATGAACATACGATCGGACGACGAACGGATTCTGCGACAGATGATCGCTGATTGGAGCGCGGCCGCACGACGGCGCGACTACGACGGCGTATTGGCGCACCATGCGGCAGACATTCTGATGTTCGATCTGCCGCCACCGTTTCAGTCAGAGGGGCTGGAAGCGTATCGCAAGACATGGGATTTGTTCTTCAGCACTATGGCTGAGCCAGCAACGTTCGACTTCTCGGATGTGCGAGTGACGGTCGGCTCTGATCTAGCCTTTGCCACCGCGCATGGGAAATGTCTCAGCAAGGAGAAGGGTGGCGTCACCGAAGTTCACTTTCGGCTGACCATGTGTTTTGAAAAACGCGACGACGCATGGGTCATCGTTCACGAGCATCATTCCGAACCGGCGACGTGAAAGGCTGACACTGAACGGCATGCGTCGGGTCACTTCCGTCCGGCGAGTTGTGCAGCGCGTCCGGCGGCAGCGTAAAGATTCAGCCGGGAGTAGACGCCGAAGGACGAGCCATCATCGAGAAAGCCGCCGCCCGGCCCTTCGGTCTCGGTGAGGATGGCGTCTGCCTGCTCGAGAGTAAGAGCGGGAAAGGCCACGGTCAGGAGATATCCAGCCTCAGGAGCGAGCTTGCCGACATCTTCGATGGCACCGGCATTGCCGGGATAGACGACGGGAAGGCCGTAGGTCTGCGTGGCAGCGTAGAAGGCTTCATTGGCGGCGGGATTGCTGAGGCGCCCCGTGTCCTGGCGGGCGCAGGCGTCGATCGAATTGCTGCATGCCTGACGCAGAGTCGCGGTCACATCGGTGCGGGCCTTTTCTACCGCCGCGCGGAAGTCGTTCATCGGCGTGCCGTCTTTCAGGTTCTTTCCTAGGTATTTCGGATCGTTGGCGAGCAGATGCGCCATGTCATAGAGCGCGAGTGTGCGGCCGCCGAGCACGTCCATTGCATAGTGCGCGCCCATGATGATGCGGTCATTCCCGTATTCGGCGGCGCGCGCAATCATCTGCTGGTAGCGCTCCGGCACGAGGACGGCGAGCATGACCGATCCCGTGTAGCCGTAGGTGGTGTGGCCGCTGGGAAAGGAAGGACTGTTGACCAGGTTCATGATCGGGCCGCGGTTGTAATCGGAGTTGTCTGCGGGCGTATTGAAATAATCCAGACCGACGAAACGTGTGACGCTCTGCTCTGTCTGGAAGGGGCGCGAATTGCCGAACTTGTCGGCTCCGGTATTGCAGGCAGGAAGGCCATATGCGGAGCCGAACATATCTGGAGAGCCGCCGTTGTTGGTGAGGATGGCCTTCGCTTCGGACGAGACGGGTGTCTTTCCATCGGTGGTCAGGTTGGCGAAAAAGAACTTGCCGGACGCCGCATTCGCGCCGGATGTGGCATTCGAGTAGGCAATGACGACAGTGACGGCGTGCGATATTTCGGTGGCGTTGGAGCCGCTGCGATCGATGTAGTGCGCGCGCGCCAGCCACGCAGAGCCGAGTGTCGTTCCGAGGCCGTCAGCAAGCTCTGCGAGATTCGCATCAGTGATGAAGGCGTCGCGAAGCGCCTGCTGCTGCTGTTCAGCGAAGGGCAGCAGAGTGGGCTGGCGAATGGCACCCGTTTGGATTCCGCCAGTGACGGTATAGTTCGCAGCCAGAGCGGCTTGGCCCGCGTCGGTTTTGGACAGAGTGGTGACCGGAGCGAGGCCCTGCAACACAGGCATGTCCGTCGGCGATTGCGCGTTTGCCGAGGAGAACACGGGAGAGAAGGCAAAGGCAAAACACGCTATCGTGAATACGATTCTTGTCATTCAGAGTCCTCCGCGGCGACAGAGCACACGCGAACGCACTCTACCATGCTCTGAGAATGTTGCCCTCAGGCAAGGCCGCATTCGCGTGGCCGCAAAGATTGTGCCGCAGAGCGCTGATGCACGTGCACAGGATGCTGTCGGGTAAGCCGCTCTGAGCGGCAATCGGGAGGTAGACCCGCTGATCGGTTGGCGCTGAGCAAAAAAAACTGGCAGATTCGACTGCCGGAAACAAATACGGTAACGAATATGAAGCAGCCAGCGTTTCGCCATTCGGCGTCACGGAGCTTTGTCTATCCATTCAAAATCAAGCTGCCTGGGGACAGCCAGTAATCAACAGTCCTCGTTCTGCCGTGAAGATCAGCGTTGTCATCACAAACGTCCTCTTGTCCGAGTCGTTGTTCTGCAGCGTTGCGAGGGACAGGTTGACTATGTCCACAAGCTTCTGCGTCACCGTCGGTCGGACTTCGTTGTCCACAATACGTTCCAGGAACGCGTACGATATCTTCGTCATCCCGAGGCCGATCGCGTCGGTGCAGCCGAAGCTCGCCAGGTTGGACAACAGTGACCAATTCACCTGCGGGTCGACAACGGGAGCAGCGACAAACACATGACCATCGGCTCCGGAAATGGCCAGCTGGATATGGACATCCATGTCCGCATCGAACCAGTCGGGAACCGCGATGGTGAGTGGTACGTGAATATCGACCAGGCCAGCGTCGCCCGCCGTTACAGTTGATCCGCCGTCGTTGAGAGTGAAGTTATCGCCTGAGCTAAACGCTTGGTCCATTCCGTCTTTCAGCAGGCCTGTGACCGCCGACGTCGGATATGGGACATCCCCGCAACCGGTCGTATTCACAACGACGGTCAAAGTCTTCAATATCCTGGCAGCAAATGGCAGCGGTGGATCATTGATCACAGCCCTCAGGGTGAAGCTCTGGCTCTGGTTCGCCATTCTGAATGTCATACTGCCTTTGGCACCGACCTCTTGTTCGTGCAGTGTGAGCAGGATGTCGAATGGGACGTCGGTCGGTATCGTTACATCCCATGTGGCGGTTACCGTGCCATAGGGACTCACTTTAGCTGGGACAACGCTAAACGAATTCACCTTTACCTTGTTTAGCGCTTCACGTTCCGCTTCTGTTTCCAAATGCGGAGTTACAGAACTACTAACTTGCACCATCATTTACCTCGCCTTCTACTTCAGTACGCTTGCGTAACCTGGCCCAGTACGATTGTGTGGCCGCGCAGTCTTCCGTTTCAGCTATTTGGTATTTAGTAACTGCAAGAGGCGCGTTTCATTGCGGAGTGCAAAAACACCGGCTCACTCATGGGAAGAAATAAGTACTGAGAAATCGCTTTTCAGTTTCGTAAGCCCGTGCCGGGAGGGTTCCTGCACTGGTGACCGTTCAGGTGCGACTTCGCACCGGGTTGGCACCGAAGGCACCGTCGGGACATATCCGATAAGCTGCTGGCTGGGCATGCGGATCGTTCTCACTACATTCGGGACTTTGGGGGATGTGCACCCGCTGATCGGTGTCGCTTTGGAGATGCGGCGGCGCGGGCATGTGCCGGTGATGGCGGTGCCGGAGATTTTTCGGCCGAAGATTGAGCCTCTGGGTCTCGAATTTGCAAAGGTCGGGCCGACGCTCAACCCGGAAGATCCGCAGCAGGTCGCCCAGCTGATGGACATCCACAAGGGAACGGAGCGCACGCTGCGCGAGGTGCTGTTTCCGGCGATCCGGCAGAGCTATGAAGAGCTGCGCGCTGCCGTTGAAGACGGCGGCCGGGCAGACCTGATGCTGGCCGGCGAGCTTACCTACCAGGCGCCGGTAGTCGCGGAGGTGACCGGTGTTCGCTGGGCGAGCTATGTGCTGGCGCCGCTCTCGTTCTTTTCCGCCTACGATGCGCCGGTGCTGCCGCCCTATCCGAAGCTGGCGCGGCTGCAGAGCGCGGTACCTGCCACCGGGCGTGCGGTGAAGCATTTTGCCCGCTGGGTGACGCGCGACTGGGCGGAGCCGGTGTATCAGTTGCGCGCGGACCTGGGACTCGATCGCGGCGCGAATGTGATCTTCGATGCGAAACATGCGCCGCGGCTGGTGCTGGCGATGTTTTCGCCGCTGCTGGGCGAGCCACAGCCGGACTGGCCACCGAACACGGAGATCACTGGCTTCGTGTTTTATGACGGAGACGCGGGCAAGCGGGAGCTGCCTGTGGAAGTGGAGCGGTTTCTGGCGGCGGGTGAGGCGCCGGTGGTCTTCACCCTGGGCTCGGCGGCGGTGCTGGACGCAGGCGACTTCTATGAGCAGAGCGCGGAGGCGGCGCGGATGGCGGGCGTGCGCGCGGTGCTGCTGGTGGGGACCGATCCGCGAAATGTTCCGAGCATGCAACCGCCGGATCTCTGCGTGGCGCGCTATGCGCCGTACTCAAAGATTTTTCCGAGAGCGTCGCTGATTGTGCACCAGGGCGGCGTGGGCACGACGGCGCAGGCAATGCAGGCTGGCAAGCCCATGCTGGTGATGCCCTATAGTCATGATCAGCCGGACAATGCGCGGCGTATGCTGCGGCTGGGTGTAGCGGGCGTGATTCGCAGGCAGGATTACACGGCGGAACGCGCGGCGCGGCGGATCTGGCGCATTCTGGGGCATCCGCGATTCGCCGAAGACGCGGCGCAGGTGGGCGAACAGCTTCGGCATGAAGATGGGTTGGCGCGTGCGTGCGATGCGCTGGAGGCATTTGGGCGCGAGGCACGGTGATGGCGCGAATGTGACGAGTAAATGAGGCAGTAACCAAATGACACAAGGGACAACGAGTCAAAGAGCGAGCGAGCAGACGATGGAGTGCCCGCAGTGCGGCTACGAGATGAAGGTGACCGAGTCACTGGCGGCGCCGCTGATTGCCGCAGTGGAGCGGAAGTACCAGCAGCAAATGCGCGACCAGCAGGCTGCCATCGCTGGAAGAGAGCAGGAGGTGCTGACGCGATCGGCAGAGCTCGAGAAGCAGGCGGCCGATGCGGAACGCCGCATGGCGGAGCAAATACGCGTGCGGCTGGAAGCGGAGCGGAAGCAAGTAGCGGCCGAGGAGACTGACCGCGCGAAACAACTGGTGGCGGGCGAGCTCGAACGGCAGGCCAGCGAATTGAAGGACCGCGAGGCACGCCTGGAATCGCTGAACAGCAAGCTCAGGGCGGCACAAGCGCAGGAGGCGGAGTTTCTTTGCCAGAAGCGCGCGCTCGAGGATGAGCGCAGGGAGCTGGAGCTCAAGGTGGAGCGGCAGGTCCAGCAGGAGCTCGACGCCGTGCGGCGCCAGGCCCAGTCGCAGGCAGAAGAGAAGATGCTGCTGCAGGTGCGGGACAAAGACGAGGCGATCCAGGGTCTGCGACGGCAGATCGACGAGTTGAAGCGCAAGGCGGAGCAGGGGTCGCAGCAGGCACAGGGCGAGGTGCTGGAGACGCAGGCGGAACAGCAGCTGCGCACACGCTTCCCGATGGACGACATCCAGCCGGTGCCGAAGGGGCAGTTTGGCGGTGACCTGCTACACACGGTACGCGACGCGGCGGGGCAGCCGTGCGGAACGATTCTTTGGGAATTCAAGCGCACACAGAACTGGTCCCAAGGATGGCTGGCGAAGCTGCGCGGCGACCAGCGCGCGGCGGGCGCAGAGATGGCGGTGCTGGCCACGCAGACGCTGCCGCGCGATCTCTCCTTGTTTGACCATGTGGAGGGCGTGTGGGTCAGCAGTCTTGCGTGCACGTTGCCCGTGGCGGTGGCGCTGCGACAAGCGCTGATTGAACTGGCGCGCGTGCGGCGTGCCGGCGAGGGCGAAGAGACGAAGGCGCAGCAGGTTTACAGCTACCTGACCGGGGCGCAGTTTCGCCATCGCGTGGAGACGATTGCCGAGAAGTTCACTGACATGCGGGCCGATCTGGACCAGGAACGAAAGTTCATGGAACGGCAATGGGCGAAGCGCGAAAAGCAGCTGGAGCTGGTGCTCAAGGCGAGCGAAGGGATCAATGGGGACCTGCAGGCGATTGCCGGGCGCACATTGGACGCGATCGACGCACTGCAGCCACAGATGAAGCTGCTTCCGGAGGAAAACTGAGCGCGAACCCGGATGTGCTCCCCCGCAATGCACATTTCCACAGCAGCAGACGATACGCAGAAGTGTCTCCAATCAAGGGGTTGCGAGTGATGTATCGGAGTGGGTGCCATGGATGTCACCCCTTTGACAACAGGCATTGCCACGGAAGTCGCATACGTAAACGATTTCCTTCGGGGGATTCGATTGTTAAAATACGCCCACTCCACCCCAATCCGGTGGATGGGGAAGGGCCAAAAATCTCGCGGGAAAGCGACTTGCGCAAACCCTTGCGCATCTCAAGACGAGCAACGATTTGTCTGAATCGGCAGCATTTGACGCGCCGCTACATGGGCCCTGGAGGGAGTTTTCGCTCGATGGACGATAGGTTGAAGTCTGGAAGTTTGAATGCAGTACGTCTGGCCGCCAGCGAAGGCATGGTTGGCTATTTCTCCATGGAGATCGCGATCGAGCCCAGCATGCCCACCTACAGCGGCGGTCTGGGGGTGCTGGCCGGCGACACGCTGCGGTCGGCGGCGGACATGGGACTGCCTTTGGCGGCGGTGACGCTGGTGCACCGCAAAGGCTACTTCAAGCAGATTCTGGATGCGGACGGGAAGCAGACAGAGGAACCGCAGCCATGGGATCCGGCAGCCCGGCTGCCACAGGAAGAGCCGCGAGTTGTCGTGACCATCGAAGGCCGGCCGGTGCATGTTCGCGCCTGGCGCTATGACATGGAAGGGGTGACGGGCCACACGATCCCCATCTACATGCTGGATACGGACTTGGAGGCGAACGATCCGCGCGACCGGACGCTGACTGATCAGCTCTACGGCGGCGACACGAACTACAGGCTGGCGCAGGAGATCGTGCTCGGCATTGGCGGCCTGCGGATGCTCGACGCGCTGGAATACGACATCAGTGTGTACCACATGAATGAAGGGCACGCGGCGCTGCTGACGATGGCTCTCCTCGAAAAGACATTGAGCGGCGGAGCGCTATCGAGTGCACAGGAGCGCGATTTCGACGCGGTGCGCCAGCATTGCGTGTTTACCACGCACACCCCGGTGCCGGCGGGGCATGACCGCTTCTCCATCGAACAGTCGGAGCGCATTCTGGGCAGAGAGGCGACGCAGACGATCGAGCGGATCGGCGGCTGTCACGAGGGCCTGGTGAACATGACCTACATCGCACTGCGGCTCTCGCGCTTCGTGAACGGCGTGGCCATGCAGCATGGCAAGGTCAGCCGCGAGATGTTCCCGGAATACGACATTGCCGCGATTACGAATGGCGTCCATGCCGGCACCTGGACGGCGCCTGCGATGCAGGCCACCTTCGACAAGCACCTGCCGCGCTGGCGCGAAGACAACATGCACCTGCGCTATGCCATCGACATTCCCCAAGAAGAGATCGTGGCCGCGCATGCCGACGGAAAGCGCGTGCTGCTGGCCGAGGTCAAGAAGCGCAGCGGCATCGAGTTGCGCGAGGACGTCTTCACCATCGGGTTTGCGCGCCGCGTAGCTACGTACAAGCGCGGCGATCTGCTGTTTACCGAGGCGGATCGGCTGGCGCGGATCGCACAGAACGCGGGCAGCCTGCAGATTCTGTACGCGGGCAAGGCACACCCTGCCGACGAACCGGGGAAGCAGATCATCCGGCATGTCTTTGAGGAGGCGCACCGGCTCTCGTCAGGGTCGCTGCACATTATCTATCTGGCCGACTATGAATGGCGCCTGGGTGCGCTGCTTACCGGCGGCGTGGATCTGTGGCTGAACAATCCGCTGCGGCCGTATGAGGCGTCCGGCACCAGCGGCATGAAGGCGGCGCTGAATGGGGTCCCCAGCCTGAGCGTGCTGGATGGCTGGTGGATTGAAGGCTGCATTGAAGGCGTGACGGGATGGGCGATTGACGACCGCGATCGCGCCGAAGACGAAGCGGCCAGCCTGTACGACAAGCTCGAGTCGAAGATCCTGCCGCTCTACTACCAGGACAAACAGGGATGGCGGAAGCTGATGCAGACCACGATCGCGATGAACGGATCGTTCTTCAACACACAGCGGATGCTCGAACAGTATGTCTCGAATGCGTACTACCCGGAGAAGAAGGCGAGCTATTCAGCGCACCTGCTGGAGCAGTCTTTCGCGCGATAGGAATCGTAGTCAGTGAGAAAGGAGCAGCGCGGATGCGCTGCTCCTTTTGCTTTTCACAGAGGGATGGCTTTGCGAGGTCAGGCCGCTGATGTGGTAAGCTCTGTGACCGTCATCCACCATTGAGATGATCCGGCCCAGCGCAACAACAGGAGCGCAAAGCCATGACCACAGAAGTTCCCAAAGAACAACGCACAGAGCGCGCGCTGATTGCTCTGTCGATCGCTTGCGCGTTTGCAATTTTTGCGTTTGCGGGAACAGTGGGTGTGACAAGGTCAGTTCTGGCTGCGGTCCTAGTCCCGGCAGGCGTCGCGGTATTCGTTGCGTGGCTTTTTTGGCGGCGCTCTCTTCTTCCATTCAAGGACAATGCAACCTCCCGTCCTCTGAAGGTCGTCTCAGGATTGGCTACGATTGCCGCGCTCGCCCAGTTGGCTCGGTTGTGCGTCTTCATCGTCAACCCAGCGGCGGCCGGCTATGCCATGGGTCCGTTGCGCGGGCCCGGCCTCGTTACCGCGCACTCCTGCGTATCTGCCTACTTCGTGGCGGCCCGATCGGCGCCGCAAGTGACGAATATCTACAGCGATGACCTGTATTCGTTGCCATCGGAGAAGCCAGAGGCTATCCGGAAGCCGAAGCGCATTGAGCCGTTCAACATCGATGTCTACGAATATCCGCCGCCGTTTCTGATACTGCCTCGTGCGCTGGCGGTGCCGGCACCGGACTTTCTTCACTTTCGTATGGTCTGGTTTGCGCTCAATGGTGCCGTAGTGCTTAGCGGGCTACTTGTCGTTGCCCGGATCATGGGACCATTTGCGGGCACGCGTGCGTTGCTGCTTTCGCCGCTCGTATTCGCCTCCGATCACACAATCAGTACATTGCAAATCGGCAATCTGCAGGCAATGGTCATCGCGCTCGCAATGCTTGCGATGGTGTTCCTCGCCCGGGGCCGGTATCTGAGCGGCGGCGCGCTATTGGCCTATGCCACGCTGAGCAAGATATTCCCGGGCATGCTCATCGTGTATCTCCTGGTGCGGCGGCGGTGGCGCGCACTTGAGTGGACCGTGGGCCTTTCTACTGCGCTGGTTGTTATCTCCCTGCTGGACACCGGCTGGGCGCCGTATCATGCGTTCCTTCATCAACTGCCCCGATTGCTGGGAGGTGAGGCGTTCCCGGCTTTTCGCAACCCGGCGTCCATTGCAAAGAATTATTCCGTCCCAGGGATGGTCTTCAAACTCCAGTTATTTGGTCTGCCCGGCACATCATTTGCGGCAATGAGAATCGTCGGCTGGATTTATACACCGATTGTTCTGGCGGCCACGATCATCCTCGCCAGACAGAGACGCCATCGAGACGAGCAACCGATTCTCTGGCTCGCGATTTTGATAGTTGCGTCATTACGCAGTCCATTCCTGCCTGGGTATGGGGTCATACCCGCCGTGTGGCTTCTTACGCTCCTGACGGCTACTCTTTCGCCCACGATGAAGAGGCTGTGCGTCATGCTTCTGGCGTGGGTAGTGCTGAATGCCGCGATACCGCTGTTGAATCCGGATCCAAGGCTGATCTCGATAGCGCTACTGGCGCCTCAGGCGGTGATCGTCATCCTGGTGGTGCTTGCATTTCGACATCGGCCAGAGTCATCCGGCACTGAAGCATCCGGTGAGAGACGAAGCGTCCTTGCGGATAGCACCGTATGAAGAGGACGTGGCAGAAGTACGTCTGGCATTGGGCACACCGGCATAGACTGGATTCGCCGGTCTCTCTTTGAGCTTTGAGAGGTCCACATGACGCTTGCCTCACCCTTGAGGAAAATTCATTCATTGGGCCGCCGCTTTCATCAGGCCCGGATGATTGCTCGCGCACTCAAGTCACGCGATCATCCCATCCTCGCCCATATCATTCCGGTCCGGCGCTGCAATCTTGCTTGCGCGTATTGCAACGAGTACGACAAAGTCTCGGTTCACGTGCCGACAGCCGAGATGCTGCGTCGCATCGATCTTCTCTCCGCTCTGGGAACGGAGATCATCACCTTCAGCGGGGGTGAACCTCTTCTGCATCCCGACCTTGACGAGTTGATCCAGCGTATCCGTAGTCATCGCCGCATTGCCACTCTCATCACGAACGGAATTCTTCTAAGCCCGGAGCGTATTCGCCAGTTGAACCGAGCGGGCCTGGAGCACCTGCAGATCAGCATCGATAACGTGTTGCCCGATGAGATCTCGAAAAAGAGTCTGAAGGTGCTGGACAAGAAGCTGGAGTGGCTACGGGAGTATGCCGACTTCGATGTAAGCATCAATTCCGTTGTCGGAGCTGGCGTGGAGCATCCCCAAGATGCACTCGTGATTACGCGGCGTGCTCTGGAATTGGGCTTTGAGACGACTGTCGGCGCCATTCACGATGGCGGCGGACAACTACGGCCGCTGCCGGATGCGGACCGAACCGTCTACGAGCAGATACAAAAGGAGCGAAAGCCGGGCTTCTGGGCATTCGCGTACGACAACCTTTTTCAAAGGAACCTTGTGTCCGGCCAGCCGAATGATTGGCAATGCCGCGCGGGAAGCCGGTATCTCTATATCTGCGAAGATGGCCTTGTCCACTACTGTTCGCAACAGCGCGGATATCCCGCCATCCCGCTGGAAAAGTACACCGCGGAGGACCTGGAACGTGAATATTGGAGCAAGAAGCCGTGCGCTCCCTATTGCACCGTCTCCTGTGTGCACCGGGTCGCCATGATTGACCTGGTGCGCGAGGATCCACGTGCTGCGCTGACAAAGTTCTTTCCCCCACCGGCGCACGGCGAGCCCGCCCAGTTTCCACTCGGAGTCAAATTCCTTTCCTCTCTCTTCCTTCCCCCGGAGAATGGCAAGGTTCAGAGCAGAGCAACCAAAGCGATGGCCGGCGCGGTGAAGACGGTGCTCGGGATCAGGTGAGCGCGCCACGCCAAATCCAAAGCCAACGCAATTGCTGCTCCCAGCACCACGTCGATCATGTAGTGCTGTCCTCCCACAACGGCCGCGACAGCGATCCAGAAAGCGATGACCAGGAAGACGATTCCCGCGATCGGAACATAGTGCAGAAGCACGAGCGATACAGCCAGCGCGGAGGCGACATGCGCGCTTGGGAACGAAATCGCTTGTATGCTCCCGTGCTTGAGGATCCACAGATTGAATACCCGGCTGTTCCTCAGAACCCGGCTCTTCATGGATGAAGGATCGGTGCGCGCTGATCCTATGCTGCGCGGTGGCAGTGCAGGAACAAAGGGTGTGATGGCATAGCAGAGATAGGTCGGTACCAGAACAAAGAACCAGAATGTGTTTGCATACCTTCGCAATCCGGCCGCGTACAGCGTTGCCAATCCCAGCGGCACCAGCGGGTAGCACAGCATGTAGGCCCATTCCAGGGTGAGGCGCGCAAACCCGCCTAACGTCCAACCGAGTCGCGACATCAGATCGAACAGCCCGCGATCGATTTCCATCAGCCGCGCTTGAATCTTCTCATTTGGTCCCTTGAAGAATTGCCCGGTCTGCCAATAAGGAATGAGCATCAACGGAACCGGCAGCCAGTCGCGAAGAATCGATGCCTGCACGGGTGCGAGAACATACTCCGAAACGCGCGCCAGGGCGACGACAACGACAGCGCATGCGGCCAGCAATGTGATCGTCAATCGACGGCGAGGGGCGATCGGGTACACCCATGCCGCGATTGCAAGTAGAGTCGCGAAGCCTGACTGGATCCATTCGGAAGATCGCATCGAGTATGCCCGTGTACTTGTGGTTGGTCGGGACTCCCAAATTCGTCCAAACTATAGAGCGATCCACTGTAAAGACCTAGGGGGAATTAGTCGTTGCAGCGGCGCCCACAAGCCTACAAGAAGCTGCTTCGTCAACGGAATGAGGCGACGTAATAAAACGCGTGCTCCGTCCGGATCGTTGTGAACCGCCGAGTGAGCATGCGGAAGCAGGTTCAGTCGCCGCTTTGTTCGACGCTGACCCAGCGTTCTTTGTGGCCGGGGATGAAGGCGAGGCGGATGCGGTCGAAGACGAGGTAGACGACCGGAGTGGTGAACAGCGTCAGCATCTGGGAGACGATGAGCCCGCCGACGATGGTGATGCCGAGGGGACGGCGGTACTCGGAGCCGGTACCGGTGCCGAGGGCGAGCGGCAGGCCGCCGAGGAGCGCGGCGCATGTGGTCATCATGATGGGACGGAAGCGCAGCAGGCAGGCTTCGTAGATGGCCGCCTCGGGCGACTTCCCTTCCTCGCGCTCGGCAGCGAGCGCGAAATCGATCATCATGATGGCGTTCTTCTTCACGATGCCGATGAGCAGGATGATGCCGATCAATGCGATGACGCTCAGTTCCGTGTGGGTAAGGAGCAGCGCGAGGATGGCGCCCACACCCGCGGACGGCAGAGTGGAGAGGATAGTGATGGGGTGCACGAAGCTCTCGTAGAGAATACCAAGCACGATGTAGACGGTCCCGAGTGCAAAGGCGATGAGCATGGGCTCAGTGGCGAGCGAGGACTGGAAGGCCTGTGCGGTGCCGGAGAAGGCGGCCTGCACGGTGCTGGGCATTCCCATCTGCTGCTTGACTTTGTTCAGCGCGGTGACGGCCTGACCGAGAGCGACGTTGGGTGCGAGATTGAAGGTCAGCGTGATCGACGGATATTGTCCGGAGTGGTTCACCGCGAGCGCTGTACGACGCGACTCGAAGTGCGAAATCGCGGAGAGCGGCACATTCGTACCGTTCGAAGAGCGAAGATAGATGTTCCTCAGCGAGTCCGGGTCGCGCTGATATTTTGGGTCAACCTCCATGACGACGTAGTACTGATTGAGGCCGGTGTACATGGTCGATACCTGGCGCTGCCCGAAGGCGTCATAGAGCACGTTGTCCACGTCCTGCATAGTGAGGCCGAGGCGTGACGCAGTATCGCGGTCGACGACGAGTCTCGCTTCCAGACCGTTTTCCTGCTGATCAGTGGAGGCATCGCGCAGCTCCGGCATAGTCTTCATCTTGTCGAGCAGCTTCGGAGCCCATTCATTCAGCTCGTCGAGATTGGAGTCCTGGAGGGTGTATTGATACTGCGAATCGCTGGAGCGACCGCCAATGGTGATGTCCTGCGAAGACTGCAGGAAGAGCTGAATGCCCGGGATTTTTGAAAGTTTACCCCGCAGGCGATTGATGATCTGGTCGGCGCTGGCGTCGCGCTCGCTGCGCGGCTTCAGCGAAAGGAACATGCGGCCCACGTTGGTGGTCGCGCCGCCGCCGCCGCTACCAGCAAAAGCGAGGACGTAATCGACGCCGGGATCCTTTTGCACAATCGCGGCGAGTTGCGCCTGCTTCACCGTCATGGCGTCGAAGGAGATGTCCTGCGACGCGCGGGCGGCGCCACCCAGCCGGCCGGTATCTTCCTGAGGGAAGAATCCCTTGGGCACGATGATGTAGAGATAGATATTCAGCGCCAGCGTGCCGACTGCGATAAGGAGCACCAGATTCTGGTGGCGCAGCACCCAGCGCAAGCCGCGGTCATAGCCGGCCAGCATGCTATTGAAGGCCCGCTCGCCGAGGAGATAGGCGCGGCCACGCTCGCTTGGATGGTGCTGGCGAAGAAACTTCGCGCACATCATGGGTGTCGTGGTCAGCGAGATGAGAAGCGACACTGCGATAGCGACGGCGAGGGTGACGGCGAATTCGCGGAAGAGGCGGCCGACGATGCCACCCATCAGCAGAATAGGGATGAAGACGGCGATGAGCGAGGTGCTCATGGAGAGCACAGTGAAGCCGATCTCCTTAGATCCCTTCATCGCAGCATCGAAGGGCGTCATCCCCTGCTCGAGGTAGCGGGTGATGTTCTCGAGCACGACGATCGCGTCGTCCACCACAAAGCCGGTGGAGATGGTGAGCGCCATCAACGACAGGTTGTCCATCGTGTAGCCGAGCAGGTACATGACGCCGAAGGTGCCCACCAGCGACAGCGGCACAGCAACGCTGGGAATGATGGTGGCCCACACATCTCGCAAAAAGACAAAGACGACGACGATAACCAGTGCAATAGAGACCAGCAGCGTGATCTCGACGTCGTGGATGGCGGCGCGGATGGTGACGGTGCGGTCCATCACAATGCTCGTGTGGATGAGCGGCGAGATGGAGGCTTCGAGCGAGGGCAGCGCGGTTTTGATGCGATCGACGGTGTCGATGACGTTGGCGCCGGCGATTTTGAAGATGATGATCAGGACGGCAGGCTTGCCGTTGGCGAGGCCCGAAGTATAGAGGTTCGAAGTGGAATCGACGACTGAAGCGAGATCTTCCAGGCGCACCGCGGCGCCGGTCGTCGGGTTGTAGCCGACCACGAGGGGTGCATAGTTGCGGGCTCCGAAGAGTTGATCGTTGGTGTTGATATTGCTGATGCGATGGTCATTCCGGAAGTAGCCGGTGGCCATGTTCTGGTTGACCGCGCCGAGCGTGGCGCGGAGGGATTCGAGTCCGATGCCATAGGAGCTCAGCTGCATCGGGTTGGCCTCGACGCGAACCGCCGGGCTAGCTCCGCCGCCAACGAAGCTCTCGCCCACGCCCGGCACCTGGGAGATCTTCTGCTGCAGCACGGAGTCCGCGGCGTCATACATTTCCGGCCGGCTCAAATGGTCCGAGGTGAGAGCCAGGATCATGATCGGCGCGTCGGCCGGATTGGATTTGAAGAAGTGCGGGTTTTGCGGCAGGTTGGCGGGAAGCTGCGCGCGTGCCGCATTAATGGCTGCCTGAACATCGCGCGCGGCACCATCGATATTGCGATTGAGATCGAACTGCAGGGTGATGTTGCTGCCGCCGAGCGTGCTGGAGGAGGTCATCTGGGTGACGCCGGCGATGCGTCCGAACTGACGTTCAAGTGGCGTAGCGAGGGCCGATGCCGCCGTCTCCGGGCTGGCGCCCGGCAACTGTGCCTGCACGTTGATGGTGGGAAATTCAACTTCCGGCAGTGATGAAACCGGAAGCAGGAAGTAGCCCACAGCGCCGCCGAGCAACAGCGCGATGCTCAGCAGCGAGGTCGCGACCGGGCGGCGAATGAAGGGGGCGGAGATATGCATGGCGCCGGGTCTCCTTAGTCCGCAGAGACCGTGTGCTCGGTGGGCCGAGGCGCGGAGACGCGTGCGCGCCGACGGCTGAGCCGCTGCGCGAAGCGATCGAAGTAGAGGTAGACCACGGGCGTGGTGTAGAGAGTGAGCGCCTGAGAGACGATGAGGCCGCCGACGATGGTGATGCCGAGCGGCTTACGGAGCTCCGATCCCATGCCGGTGCCGAGGGCGAGGGGCAGGCCGCCGAGCAGCGCGGCCATGGTGGTCATCATGATGGGGCGGAAGCGTAGCAGGCAGGCCTCGAAGATGGCCTCTTCGGAGTTCTTGCCGCCGTGGCGCTCGGCTTCGAGCGCGAAATCGATCATCATGATGGCGTTCTTCTTCACGATGCCGATGAGCAGGATGATGCCGATGATGCCGATGACGTTGAGATCCATGCGGAAGAGCAGCAGCGCGAGGATGGCGCCGACGCCGGCTGAGGGGAGCGTGGAGAGAATCGTGACCGGATGGATGTAGCTCTCGTAGAGCACGCCCAGCACGATATAGACGGTGATGAGCGCCGCGAGGATGAGGATCGGCTCGTTGGTGAGCGATGCTTCAAAGGCTTTTGCTGTTCCCTGGAAGCTGGCGTTCACCGTCTCCGGCATGTGGAGGTCGTTTTCCACTTGGTTGATGACTTTGACAGCATCGCCCAGAGAGGCGCCCGGCGCTAGATTGAAAGAGAGGGTGCTGGCGGGAAACTGACCGAGGTGTTCGATGGATAGCGGCGTGTTGGTGCGCTGCACCTTGACAAAGGTGCTGAGCGGAACCTGGGTGCCCGTGGATGAGGCGACGTAGAGGCTGCTGAGGGAGCTGGGGTCGAGCTGGAAGTTCGGCTTCACCTCAAGGATCACGTGGTACTGGTTGAGCTGCGTGTACATAGTGGAGACCTGACGCTGGCCGAAGGCATCGTAAAGCACGTTGTCGATGGTGGACATCTGCACGCCCATGCGCGATGCGCTGTCGCGATCGATGACGAGGTCGGTCTCAAGCCCCTTGTCCTGCATATTGCTGGCGACGTCGGTCAGTTCGGAGTGCTTGCGCAACTCATTCACCAGCTTGTAGGTCCATGTATTTAATTCGGTCGCGTCGGCACTTTCCAGCGAGTACTGATATTGCGTGCGGCTTACGACGTCAGAAACGGTGAGGTCCTGCAGCGGCTGCAGGTAGAGCGTAATCCCTTCGACACTCTTCAGCTTGGACTGCAGCCGCTGAATGATATTCATGACGCGATCGTGGCGTTGTTCGAGCGGTTTGAGATTGATCTGAATGCGGCCGCTGTTGATGGTCGTGTTCGTGCCGTCAATGCCGATGAATGATGAAAGACTCTCCACATCGGGGTCCTTCAGGATGACGTCGGCGAGTTTTTGCTGACGACTGGTCATACTCTCAAACGAGACAGCCTGCGGTGCTTCGGAGATGCCGAGGATGATGCCGGTGTCCTCGATCGGGAAAAAGCCTTTCGGAACGATGACGTAGAGGACCAGGGTCAGCACCAGGGTGCCAATGGTGACCATCAGCGTGGTGAAGCGGTAGCGAAGAACGAATTGCAGCGTGCGGCCGTAGAAGCCGATTACGGACTGGAAGAAGTGCTCCGACATGCGATAGAGGCGGTTCTGTTCCGACTCCGGCTTGTGCTTCAGCAGCCTGGCGCACATCATCGGCGTCAGGGTCAAAGAGACGACGGCGGAGACTAGGATGGTGACGGCGAGCGTGATGGCAAATTCGCGAAAGAGGCGGCCGACAACATCGCCCATGAAGAGCAGGGGGATGAGCACGGCGATGAGAGAGACGGTGAGTGAAACGATGGTGAAGCCGATCTGCTCGGAACCTTTAAGCGCGGCGGCGAGCGGATCTTCACCCATCTCGATGTAGCGCGAGATGTTCTCGATCATCACGATGGCATCGTCAACGACGAAGCCGGTCGAAATGGTGAGCGCCATCAGGGTGAGGTTGTTCAGGCTGTACCCCAGCAGGTACATGATGCCGAAGGTGCCCACCAGCGACAGCGGCACCGCGATGCTGGGAATGATGGTGGCGGCGAACGAGCGCAGGAAGAGGAAGATGACCATCACTACCAGGGCGATGGTGAGCATCAGCTCGAACTGCACATCGTTCACTGAGGCGCGAATGGTCTCGGTGCGATCGGTAAGGATCTGTACTTTGATAGAGGCGGGCAGGCTTATCTGAAGCTGGGGCAGAATGGCCTTGATGCGATCGACCACGGCGATGATGTTGGCGCCGGGCTGCCGCTGGACGTTCACGATGACGGCGGGCGTGCGATCCATCCACGCGGCCTGCATGGTGTTCTCCGAGCCGTCGACGATGTCCGCCACGTCGGACATGCGCACCGGGGCACCGTTGCGATAGGCGATAACGATGGGCTTGTAGTCGCCCGAAGTCAACAGCTGGTCATTGGCGCCGATGGTATAGGACTGACGTGTGCCGTTCAGGTTGCCTTTGGCAGTGTTGACATTGGCGGAGCTGACGGCGGTGCGCAAATCTTCAAGGCTGATGCCATACGAGGCGAGCTGCGCCGGATTCGCCTGAATGCGAACGGCAGGTTTTTGTCCGCCGGCGATGGAGACGAGCCCGACTCCGGAGACCTGGGAGATCTTCTGCGCCATGTTGGTATCGGCCAGGTCTTCGACCTTCTGCAGCGGCATGGTGTCGGAGGTGAGGGCGAGGGTCATCACCGGCTGATCGGCCGGGTTCACCTTGCTGTAGATCGGCGGGTTGGGCAGGCCGGTGGGCAGGAAGTTTTGCGCGGCGTTGATGCCAGCCTGCACCTCCTGTTCGGCAACGTCGATGTCCTCGGTGAGATTGAACTGCAGCGCGATGACGGAGCCACCCTGCGAACTGGTGGATGTCATCTGATTGAGGCCGGGCATCTGGCCGAACTGGCGCTCCAGCGGCGCGGTAACGGCGGAGGACATCACGTCCGGGCTGGCGCCGGGATAGAACGTGACCACCTGGATGATGGGGTAGTCCACCTCAGGCAGGGCGGAGACGGGCAACTGCCGATAGGCAACAAAGCCCGCCAGCAGAATGGCCACCATCAGGAGTGAGGTGGCCACGGGCCGCAGGATGAAGAGGCGAGACGGACTCACGACGGACCCAATTGCTGCTGCTGTTGTTGTTTCTGAACGCGATGGTGAACGGCTACGGTCGTAGATACTTTTGCGCCGTCCTGCAGCTTGTCCGCACCATCGACGACGACCTGCTGGTTGGCTTCAAGGCCGCTCTTCAGGACTACCATCGAGCCCTGGGTGGTGTCGATCACAACAGGCTGCATGACGACGGTGCCGCTTCCGGGTTTGCTCCCTGCACTTCCCGGGGCGCCACTGCCGTTGCCGCTTGCAGCCGGCTGGTCCGCTGGAGCGGGGTTCGCGTCTGGCTTAACCAGCCACACGTAGTCGTTGTCCGTGCTGTGCTGGATCGCCGCGGAGGGAACGACGATGGAATTCTTCCGCTGCTCGAGGATGAGGTGCACGTTCACGAACTGGTTGGGGAAGAGCTTCTCATCGGTGTTTGCGAAGACGGCCTTCAGCTTGTCCGTGCCGGTGGTGACGTCAATCTGGTTGTCGGCGGCGGTCAGCTGGCCGCTCTCGAGTTGCGTGGTGTCGGAGCGATCAAACGCAACGGCGTCCAGTTTGTGGTCCTGGCGCAGCTTGGCAAGGACGCGTTGCAACTGGTCCTCGGGAAGCGTGAAGTAGACGGCGATGGGCCGGAACTGGTTGACGATCACGGTCTGGGTGGTATTCGCGGTGACCAAATTGCCGGGGTCCACCTGGCGCAGGCCCACCTTGCCATCGATCGGCGATTTGATATGGCAGTAGGTGATATTGAGCTGCGCCGCCTCGATCGCTGCCTCATCGCCCTGAATCGCGCCGACGAACTGACCGAGGTTGGACTGCATGGTGTCCAACTGCTCCTTGGAAACAACGCCTTGATCGTAAAGAGCCTTGTAGCGGTTGTATTCGGCCTGGTTGTTGTGTAACTGCGCCTGGTCACGCGCGAGCTGGCCCTTGGCCTGATCCAGCGTGGCCTGATAGGGGCGAGGATCGATGGTCATCAGCTCGGCGCCCTTGCGGACGTCCTGCCCCTCGCGGAAGTAGACGTTGGTCAGCTCGCCGGTGACGCGGGGGATGATTTTGACGCTGTAATAAGGCGTGATGGTTCCCAGACCGGTGAGATAGATGGGCACCGTCTCCTGGCGCACTGGCGCGACCTGCACAGGCACGGCCTGGTTGGCCATCGCGCGCTGCCTGCGGACTGCGGTGGCTCTTTCCTCGCGCTTCGCCGTGACCGTGCGCCACGTAATGAGCCCGGCGAGCGATAGCAGCACCACGAGAACGGCCCAGCGCAGCCAGCCGCGCTTGCGGGGCTCCTGCGGGTTCTCCCCCGGAGCATCGCCACCGGGAACGCGGTAGGCGTAGGTCGAAGTAGGAACCTGTTCTGTAGGCGCGGCAGGTGACATGAAGGTTTTCTTCTTTCCAGTTTCAGTCGGAGTGAGCTTCGCCCCAGGTCTTACATAGAGGCCCGTGCGGCAAGTCCTGGTCCAAAATCTGGTCCGGTCTGACACTAGGGACGGGCTGACCCGGAGAATGGTTTCTTCAGTCCCTTTAAACTTTACATCCTTTTACATCATTAGATTGCGAGAGGGGGCGTCTCTCCGGCGTAAGCGGCTATTCCTTGCCCAAAGCATTCCGTTTTTGAATCGAAGGAGCCTGGCGAGACATCCTTAGCTGCATTGAGCAGGGTGCAACCATCCTGACAGACTCTTCCGCTTGATTTCCAGGCGGCGGCCGCCCACTCAGGGCGGTATCGGGTCTCAGACCGGGCCGAATTGCAGCGGCACCGGCAGTCAAAAGAAAAAAGGCCGCGAAAGGCACCCGGACAGTTGGAGTGTCTGTGCCGGCCGTTGTTGTTGCAGATTGCTTTGTACACTGAAGAGGGTTCGCGCAGCGTCCACCTCAAAACACATCTTCTCCGCTGAAGCGGTCGCGATGACGACCGCGAGCGGCGAAAACAGCCGGCTCCGCAGGATGCCGACTTTATAGGAAGTGCCCAAAGCCTATGTGGATTGTTCGACTCGCCCTGCGACGGCCATATACGTTCGCCGTCCTTGCGCTGCTGCTCTTGATCATCGGTCCGCTGTCCATCATCAACACGCCGGTCGATATCTTTCCCAACATCGATATCCCGGTGGTGAGCATTGTCTGGCAATACCAGGGCCTCTCCGCGGAACAGATGGCGGACCGCATCGTCACCATCACGGAGCGCGCGCTTACCACCACAGTCGACAATATCGATCACATCGAATCGAACTCACTCTATGGCGTGGCGGTGGTGAAGTTGTACTTCCAGCCGCAAGTCAATCTTCCGATGGCCATCGCGCAGGTCACGGCGGTCTCGCAGACGCAGTTGCGGCAGCTTCCCGCGGGCACGACGCCGCCACTCATCATTGACTACAGTGCCTCGAGCGTTCCGATTCTGCAGCTCGGCGTCTCCGGCCAGGGGCTGAGCGAGCAGCAGCTCAACGACTTCAGCCTCAACTTCATCCGTACGCAGCTCGTTACCATTCGCGGCGCGGCCGTTCCGTATCCCTATGGCGGCAAGCAGCGGCAGGTGCAGGTCGATCTCGACATGCATCAACTGCAGGCCAAGGGACTGTCGCCAAGCGATGTGACGACCACCATCGCCAATCAGAACCTGATCCTGCCGTCGGGCACGTTGAAGGTGGGCACCTATGAATACCAGGTGGAAACCAACAGCGCGCCCACGACGATCGCGGCGCTGAACGATCTGCCAATCCGCCAGGTGAATGGCGCGATGGTCTACGTCCACGATGTTGCGCACGTGCGCGACGGATTCCCACCGCAGACCAACATTGTCCGCGTGGATGGCCAGCGAGCCGCGCTGTTAACCATCCAGAAAAACGGCAACGCGTCCACGCTGGACATCATTAAAGGCATCTTCAACAAGCTGCCGGGGATCAAGCAATCGCTGGCGACGCCGGCGCTCCGCATCACGCCACTCTCCGACCAATCGATCTTCGTACGCGGCGCCATCTCCGGCGTTGTGCATGAGGCGCTCATTGCAGCCTGTCTTACCGGCTTCATGATCCTGGTGTTTCTCGGGAGCTGGCGGTCAACACTCATCATCGCGGTTTCGATTCCGCTGTCGATTCTGGTTTCGCTGATCACTCTGAGTGCGCTGGGCGAAACGATCAACATCATGACGCTGGGCGGATTGGCGCTAGCGGTCGGCATTCTGGTGGACGATGCCACGGTCGAGATTGAGAACATCAATCGCAATCTAGAAGAGGGTAAGGAGATCGAGCAGGCGATTCTCGATGGCGCGGCGCAGATTGCAATCCCGGCTTTTGTCTCCACACTTTCCATCTGCATCGTCTTCGTGCCCATGTTCTTTCTGGGCGGCGTCGCGAAGTATCTCTTTGTGCCGCTGGCCGAAGCGGTGGTCTTCGCCATGCTTGCGTCGTACTTCCTCTCGCGCACCGTGGTCCCCACGATGGCGAAGTTCCTGCTGGTAGAGCATGATGCGGAAGCGCAGAGGCGGAAGCAGGAGAGCCGCAATCCGTTCATCCGTTTCCAGCTTGCCTTCGAGCATCGCTTCGAACAATTGCGCAGCTTCTATCACGGGCTGCTGGCTCTGGCGGTCGCCCGTAGCTCTGTTTTCCTGATCCTCTTCCTTCTCTTTTGCTTGGGCTCGTTTGTTTTGCTCTATCCCTGGCTGGGGCAAGACTTCTTCCCCACGGTCGATGCCGGCCAGTTCAAGCTGCATGTACGGGCACGTACCGGGACGCGAATCGAGGAGACGGCGCGGCTGTGCGACCAGATCGACAATTCGATCCGGCGCGAGATCCCGGCGCGGGAACTCGTCACCATCATCGACAACATCGGAATCCCGTACTCAGGCCTGAATCTCTCTTATGGCAACTCGGGCGTGGTGGGGTCGGCTGATGCGGACATCACGGTGTCCCTGACCAAGGATCATGGGCCAACCAATAACTATGTTGAACATCTGCGCGGAAAGCTGTCGCGGGAGTTTCCCGGCGTCACCTTCTACTCGCTGCCGGTGGACATGACGACCCAGATCCTGAACTTCGGCCTGCCGGCGCCGATCGATATCCAGATAGTCGGCCGGGACGTGGTGGGCAATCATGAATTTGCCGAGAAGCTGATGCAGGAGATCAAGTACGTGCCGGGAACGGCTGATCTGCACATCCAGCAGCCGTTCAACGAACCGCGGCTGTTCGTCGACGTGGATCGCTCACGCGCGCAAGATATCGGACTGACACAGCGGGATGTGGCCGGTTCCCTGCTGGTGGCGCTCAGCGGCTCGTTCCAGACATCGCCGACTTTCTGGCTGAATCCAAAAAATGGCGTGAGCTACAACATCGCGACACAAACGCCGCAATATTCGCTGGACACGCTCGGCGACCTGGAGAGCGTACCGATCACGGCCAGCGCCGCGCCGAACCCCAGCGCAAACTTCAGCATGTTTACGCCGGCGGCACAGATGGGCGGCCAGCCGATTCAGATCCTTAGCAACCTGGCCTCTGTTACGCGCGGCGAAGAGCTTGCGACCGTGACTCATTACGACATTCAGCCGGTGATCGACATTTACGGGAACATCGATAAGACCGATCTGCGCAGCGTCGCGGACAAGATCAGGGTGATCCTCGCCAAGCGCAGCAAGGAGTTGCCCGCGGGATCGCACCTGGTGGTGCGTGGCCAGGTGCAGACAATGAGGTCCTCGTTCATCGGCCTGGTGAGCGGGCTGCTGTTCTCGATCCTTCTGGTGTACCTGCTGATCGTCGTCAACTTCCAGTCGTGGCTCGATCCGTTCATCATTGTTTCGGCGCTGCCCGCTGCGCTCGCCGGTATCGTGTGGATGCTCTTCCTTACCGGAACGCACATCAGCGTTCCGGCGCTCACCGGCTCCATTATGTGCATGGGCGTGGCCACCGCAAATTCGATCCTGGTGGTCTCCTTTGCCAAGGAGCAACTGGAGATCAATGACGGGGATGCCGTCGGCGCCGCGCTTGCCGCGGGCTTCACGCGCTTTCGCCCCGTGTTGATGACGGCCCTGGCGATGATCATCGGCATGGTGCCGATGGCGTTAGGACTTGGCGATGGCGGGGAAGAAAATGCCCCGCTGGGCCGCGCTGTGATCGGGGGCCTTGTGTTTGCAACAGCCGCCACTCTCTTCTTCGTACCCACCTTCTTCAGCGTGCTGCATGGCGCGCTGGAGCGCCGCCGCCGCTCCCGCGTGAACCGGAACGGCCGCACCTCCGGAAGCGACAATCCCGGATCATTCGAGGACCATGAGCGAGCCTAATCAAACACCGCAAACCCCGCAGGGCGAGCACGCCGCGGTCATACCGCAGGCGAATGTCTCCGGACGCACCGCGATCATCGTGATCGTAGTGCTCCTTATTGTGGGCGCCGTCATTGCTGTTGTTGGCATCCTACACCGCCAGAACGCCCGCGAGGCGCTGGCGGCGGAGACGAATGCGCTTGCCGCACCAGATGTGCTGCTCTCGAAAGCCAGAAGCGCTTCGCCGAATTCGGAGATCGTGCTGCCTGGCAACGTGATTGCCTACCAGGACGCGCCTATCTATGCCCGCACCAGCGGCTACCTGAGCCATTGGTACTTCGACATCGGCGCACATGTGCACAAGGGACAGTTGCTGGCGGTGATCAGTTCGCCTGAAGTCGATCAGCAACTGCTGCAGGCACGTGCTGACCTGGCGACGGCGGAGTCCAATGCCAACTATGCCAAGAGCACGGCAAAGCGTTACCAGGACCTGCTGGGACAAGATGCGGTAACGCAGCAGGACACGGAGAACTTCACCACACAGGCGCAATCGTCCAATACAACGGTGAAGTCGCAGATTGCAAACGTACAGCGTTTGGAGCAGTTGACTTCGTTCGAAGAGGTCTACGCGCCGTTCAACGGAGTGGTCACCTCACGCAGCATCGACATCGGCCAGCTCATTGATCAGGGGGCGGCCAAAGAGCTCTTCCACATGGCTTCCACCGATGTGCTGCGCGTCTATGTGAATGTGCCGCAGATCTACTCTCGCGATGCATTGCCGGGGACCAAGGCACAGCTCACCTTTGCTGAGTATCCGGGCCGCAGCTTCGAGGGAACGCTGGTGCGAACGGCAAAATCCATCGACCTGAATTCGCGCACCCTGCTGGTGGAGGTGGACGTCGACAACCGCAAAGGCGACCTGACGACGGGTGCTTACACCGAAGTTCATCTGAAGGTAGGGCGACCGGTTTCCTCGGTCATCATTCCGGTGTCGACGCTCCTCTTCCGCAAGGAAGGATTGCGCGTTGCCACCGTCGAGCACACCGCCGATGGCGACATCGTGAAGCTGGTACCCATCACCATTGGGCACGACGATGGCGACACGGTGCAGGTGGTGAGCGGCCTCGATCCGAACACACCCATCGTTACCAACCCGCCCGATTCCGTGATCGATGGTGAAAAGGTGCATGTCCTGCAGAATCCGGGCGATGGAAAGCAGGAGCAGGGACAGTGAGCCCGCAGCGATTGGAAGTATTGAGAGATGCGGCCCTGGGTGCGTTGACGCTCGTGCTGTTTGCCGGCGGCTGCAAGGTTGGGCCGAACTACAAGAAACCGAACACGGCGATGGCGCCTTCGTTCAAGGAAGAGACGGTCCAAACACCTCCGCCAACCGCGCCGGGCGTGGGCTGGAAGCACGCACAACCGAGCGATGACAAGCTTCGCAGCAAATGGTGGGAGTCCTACAACGACCCGCAGCTCAACACGCTCGAAGAGCACGTTGCGGTCTCTAACCAGAACCTGAAGGCGGCCCTGGCGCAGTACACGCAGGCAGCAGCGGCGGTGAGGCAGTTTCGCTCCAACCTCTTCCCTACTGTTTCGCTCTCGCCGAGTTATGCGCGCACACGCGTATCGGAAAATCGTCCCTTCGGCGTTCCCGTGAAGGGCAATCCGTACAGCGATGTGATTGTGGCCGGCTCGGCGACGTGGGAGCCGGATCTGTGGGGCAACATCCGCCGCTCCGTGCAGCAGGCACGCGTCAACGCGCAGGCCTCTGCCGCGGACCTGGCGAACGTGCAGCTCAGCATGCAGTCCGAGCTGGCGCTGGATTACTTCGAGCTGCGCGGGCTGGACACACAGAAGCAGTTGCTCGACGACACCATTCAGCAGTATCAGCATTTTCTTCAATTGACGATCTCGCGCTTCCACGGCGGAGTCGCGACAGATGCGGACGTGGCGCAGGCACAGACGCAGCTGGACCAGACCAAGGCGCAAGATATAGATGTAGGAGTGGCGCGGGCGCAGTTTGAGCACGCGATCGCTACGCTGACTGGCCAGCCGGCGTCGAGCTTTTCGCTCGCCCCGGCGCCGCTTACTCTTTCGCTGCCCACCTTCCCTGTAGGCGTGCCCTCGGAGATGCTGGAACGGCGTCCGGATGTAGCCGCCGCGGAGCGACGCGCTGCTGCTGCGAATGAACAGATCGGTATCGCCATCGCCGCCTACTACCCCCAGATCAGTCTCACTGGCACGGGCGGATTCGAGTCTTCGCGGGCGGGTAATCTCTTCCAGGGGCCGAGCGCGTTGTGGTCGCTTGGCGGCTCAGCTACGGAGTTACTTTTTGACGCGGGCAAGCGTCGTGCAATTACCGAGGAAGCACGCGCGGCCTATGATGCGCAGGTGGCCAACTACCGCCAGACGGTGCTGCAGTCGTTCCAGGATGTCGAAGACCAACTGGCCGCATTGAGCATCCTGAACCAGGAAGCGGCTGCGCAGCAGCAGACGGTTGCCGACGCGGAGCGCTCACTGCAAATATCGACCAACCAGTACAAAGGCGGACTTACCACGTATCTGCAGGTGATCACTGCGCAGGCGATTGAGTTGTCGAACCGGCGGACAGCAGCGGACATCACCACACGCCAGTTCGCGGCCAGTGTGCAGCTGGTGAAAGCGCTGGGTGGCGGCTGGGACAACACGCAGCTACCGCATCCGTAGGCTGGGTATCAGTCGCGCTCTGGGGCGACCGGGTGCAACGCAAGTGGATCCGAGGAGAAGACCTGCTGCGCGTCGGATGCGCCGACTGCATAGAGCACGAAACGGCGGTCCGTAGCGTTGCGCTCCTCGAAGAGTAGATTGGCACGCCCATCGCCGCGCGGATCGACCGCATCGATGAGCTTCATGCGTGGGGTTACGTCGAGATGCGTGTCGTCGGTAATGGAGTGCCACAGCACCTCTATCTTGCCGTAGATGTCCTGCAGGGCGATCATTGCGATTGAGTGCGCGCCGGAGGCTTCATGCGCTGTCAGCACCAGGGTCGCGCCGCTGCCGTACGTAAGTGCATAGGCGGCGAAGTGCACATCGGTGAGCGCAGACGATGGCTCTAAGGGCTTTGTGCGCGACCCAGTTCTGCGAGTCGGCGCCTTGTGAGTTGCGCTGTGCTGGGCAGTTGTCGTTTCCTTTTTCGCGATACTCGAAGTTGTCTTAGCCTGCTTTGCTAGTAACAGCGCGGCCTGCGCTTCCAGCTCCTTCTGCGCGTTCCCAGCGTCCTCAGCGCTGGCCCAGTCGAAAGCAAACGACAGCTTGCCAACACTTCCAGCGTCGGAGACGGCGACGGTCTGGCCCAAGGCCACCGGGGTTACTTCGAGCGGCTGCGGCTCGTCCTTCAGGTCTGCCGGCTTGCCGTGCGAGATGTGCGGACGATCCGCATCGGGTGCCTTACCGGGAGACTCCGGCGCCGGGGCGGCGGCGGCCTCTTGCGGCGGAGGTGGGCTGTCGTCGGTCCTGCGACGCAATTTGGGGCGATCCGGATCCGCCGGCTCTGAGGATGCCTGGGAGTTGCCGGATGTTTTGTCGGAGGAGGCGGACCCGCTGCCTGTGGTGCCTGCGCTTGGGTTTTGGGATTGGGTGGTTTGATCACGCCTTACGAAGTGCGGCTTATCTTCATCGTTGGACTTGTCCCGCACGACCGTGGGCGGATTGCGCGACGGATGCAGCTTCTTCGGCGGCGGCGGCACGTATGGCGTCCACTTGCCAAAGCCAAACCAGTCGGTGCCAATCTCGCGCGCGCCGGCGATATCAAACCAGCCCTGTGGCAGGCCGGCGCCCTCGATCTCGTATTCGGTTCCGCTGTCGAGTGCGAGCGGCACGGGACGCGCCAGGTATAGACCGGCGTCCTGCAGACGCACTCCGTCGAAGAGCGATACAGGGATGAGCCGCATCGCATTGGGGCGGCTGCGGTCGCCGGTCCACTCCAGGACGGCGACGGAACGGAGCGTCGATGTTGCCGCCTGCTTCTGCTTTGTTTCGATATGGCCGGGATACTGCGCCCACACGAGACCGGCGCACCCGATAGCGATCACCGCAGTTCCGGCATTCACCAGCCATCTACATTTCATGGCACACTCCGCAGCCGCAATCCTGCAGCTACCATGTTAGTAGTTCCTGGAGAAAGAGAAAGCGGCGGAGGAAGCGTCATGCAGGTCGGAGATACGATCGAGAACTTCACCTTACAGAACGAGAACGACGAAACAGTGCACCTGAGCGACTATAGCGGCAAGCCGGTCGTGCTTTTCTTCTATCCGCGCGCCGACACCCCGGGCTGCACCATTGAGGCCTGCGGCTTCCGCGATACCTTCAAGAAACTGCAGAAGGCAGGCGTGACGGTGCTCGGCATCTCGCGCGACACGCCGAAGGCGCAGAAGAAGTTCAAAGAGAAATACGACCTGCCGTATACGCTCCTCGCAGATGTAGACGAAAAAGTCTGCAATCTGTTTGACGTAATGAAGGACAAAAATATGTATGGCAAGAAGGTGCGGGGGATCGAACGCACGACTTTTCTGATCGGGCCCGACCGCAAGCTGACCCGCATCTTCGCGAAAGTAAAGCCGGAAGGTCACGCCGAAGAGGTGCTGGCGGCCATCAAAACGGACGCAAAGAAATAGCTCGGCTTATTGCACGGTAAAGGTGAGGACAGCCTCGTTGGGATGGCTGCCCTGTCATGAGTGGTGGCCGCTGCGATGATGCCGGTGATTGCCCCTACAACGTCGCCGATAACGGCTCGACTGACACCGGCGATCAGCCCGCTGAGGGCAGCGCCGACTGCGGTGCCAGGAAAGCTATAAACAGCAACATCGCTCGATCACACGTACTCCACTCTTCATTCCGTCAGCAATGCAGCACTGCCGCGAGTGAACATCGCTCATCGCGTTGTGAACGTCAAGGTAGTTTCGGCAGGAAGCTTCGCCTGACGCTTTCCTGTAGCGAGTGCCCCGACCGTGCCTGCGCCCGCACCGACCAGAGCGCCAATCCCCGCTCCCTTGCCACCGCCGGCCAGGCCGCCAATCAATGCGCCGGCGGCAGTGCCGCCGCCAATCTTGGCCACATTGCTCTTCGTGTGTCCCTCGCCATCGCGCGTGATCGTGTCCGTATTCACGGAAACGCCATTCACCTCAGTCAGTTTCAAGGAAAGAACGCCCGGCGCATGCAGTCGGCCGGAGTCCTCGGAATCGCTGACCACGCCGGTCACCGGCGAACTAGCCCGCGCAAGGACCTTGCCGTTTCGACTGGTGAGGTCGTTGACTAGCGTACCGTTCCAGGTCTGTCCTGCAGTTGCTTTGCCTGATTCAAGGCCCTCGGCAAGCCGCACTGTCACTTCAGTGCCGGCGGGAATGCGCTGCGCAGAAGCCATCGCACATACCATCAGTAGAGTCACTCCCATGCTCTGTGCGAATCTTCGCGTCCAGTGTTTCGTCAGCATCCAATCCTTCCTCTCTCAATCCTTCGATTTCCCAGTCCCTCTAATCTTTAAGATTGTAGATAGAGAGAGGCTGGTACTTTTTTTTATGAGCGCTTTCGTCTCGGGTGAAACTACCGCGAGCCCCGGTACGTTGCTGGACCGCGTGCTATTAGAGACGCGACCGGATATGGCTGCACGCCTGATCCTGGGCAAGCTGCTGGTGCGCCGAACGAAGGATGCGCTGCTTGTGGGACGAATTGTGGAAGTAGAGGCGTACTTCGGCGAGGGCGATCCGGCAGCGCATGCCGCGGCAGGCCGCACAGCGCGGAATGCAGTGCTCTTTGGGCCGCCCGGCCACGCGTACGTCTACTTCATCTATGGCATGCACAGTTGCCTGAACATCTCGTGCGAGCCCACGGGTCAGGCAGGCAGCGTGCTGGTACGTGCGCTTGAGCCGTTGCAGGGGCTGTCACAGATGGCGGCATGGCGGGGGCTCGGACCGCATGCGTCACCACGCCTGCTGACCTCGGGACCGGGCCGGCTCTGCCAGGCATTCGGGATTACGCGCGCCACACACAACGGCGTCGACCTGCTGAGCGCGAATTCGGAGTTGCAGCTTCGGGACGATGGCTACGAAGCGCCGGATATTGCTACAACACCGCGGATTGGGATCACCAAAGCGGCGGAGCGCCCGCTGCGCTTTGCGGTCGCGGGGCACCCCTGTGTCTCCGGGCCGGCACGCGCGAACAGAGGCTGAATTCGTATCTATTCAAGGATCGTATTGTCGATCAGACGTGTGCTGCCCACGTGTGCGGCGACGGCTACGAGCGCGCCCGCCCGAGCTTCGGTGAACGGCATCAGCGTGTCCCAATCGACAATGGCCAGATAGTCGATGCGCACCTCCGGCTCTGCCGCGATCGCGTGGCGGCCCGCTTCGAGCAGCCGCGCTACATCCTTCTGCCCTGCGCGATACGCGGCTGAGATCGCGTTCAGCGCACTGGAAAGCACAAGTGCACGTGTGCGCTGTTCCGCCGAGAGATATCGATTACGGGATGACAAGGCGAGACCGTCGGGCTCCCGCATCGTGGGACACACGATCAGCTCAAGGTCGAAGTTGAGATCGCGCACCATGCGGCGCAGCACAGCGACCTGCGCGGCATCCTTCTGTCCGAAGAATGCCTTGTCGGGAGCCGCGATGTGGAAGAGCTTCGCGACCACAGTCGCGACGCCGCGAAAGTGCCCCGGCCGGGATGCGCCATCGAGCCGGTCACCCACCCCTTCGACTTCAACGATGGTACTGGCCCCGGTCGGATACATCTCCTCCGGCTGCGGAGCGAAAACCAGAGCGACGCTCTCACTCCTCAGCATTGCGCAGTCCTGTTCAAAGGTGCGCGGATATTTTGCGAAGTCTTCGTTGGGCCCGAATTGCGTCGGGTTGACGAAGATGGAAGCGGCGACCACGTCGCACTGTGAGCGCGCGGCGCGCACCAACGCGATGTGGCCGGCATGCAGCGCACCCATCGTCGGGACGAGACCCAACGATTGGCCGTTGCGCCGGATGGCGCGGCAGGCCGCGCGCATCTCTTGAACGGTGATCAATACCTGCATCTGGAGTTATGCCTTGCGGCGTAGCTTCGAAGTCTCGAACGCGACTGCGGGCTCGGCTACAGCGCCCCTGGCGTTTTTCGGCAGATGATAGCTCTCGTCCTCGGCGGGATAGCGCCGCTCCACCACGTCATCGCGATACGCGCCAATGGCGTTGCGGAAGAGCTCGGCCGCATCTGCGTAACGGCGAACAAAGCGTGCGGGAGGCGCAAAGGTAAGGTTCACCAGGTCGTGAAAGACGAGGATCTGGCCATCGCAGTCCACGCCGGCTCCGATGCCGATCGTCGGGATCGTGAGCTCCGCCGTTATCTCCGCGGCGAGCTCGCGGGGCATGCCTTCGAGCACCAAAGCGCAGGCGCCGGACTTTTCCAGATCACGAGCTTCCTTGCGCAGACGGCCGTACTCAGCGGCCGTCTTGCCCTGCACCTTGTAGCCGCCCATGCGGTGCACAGACTGAGGCGTGAGTCCGATGTGAGCCACCACCGGAATTTCCGCCGCCACCAGGCGCTCCACCAGCTCGGGTCGTGCGCCTTCAATCTTTACCGCTTCTGCCCCGCCTTCTTTCAGAAACCGCGTCGCGTTCGCGACTCCGTCGTCTGCCGACAGGTGGTACGAACCATAGGGCATGTCCGCGACGAACATCGCGCGACGTACCCCGCGGCGCGCAGCACGCGTGTGATGCAGCATCTCGTCCACGGTAACGGGCAGCGTACTTTCGAGCCCCATCACGACCATGGCGAGCGAGTCGCCCACGAGGATAAGGTCGATGCCAGCCTCATCGGCCAGCCGTGCGGTGGCGTAGTCGTAGGCGGTCAGCGACGTAATGGGCTGATGTGCCTGCTTGCGTTCCAGAAGTGTGTTGGGAGTGATCTTTGCGGATGGGGCCGCGACGGGGGTCAGACTCATGATTTGCCTCCAGTGCAACTCCCCACCTGGGGATGCTGCCTGCGTTCCGTTCCAAAGTATACGCCTGTACCTGCAGCGGCGCGCGCATTGCTACACTGCACACGATGCTTGGCTCCTCGAGCGTGAATGCCGCATGGATTGCTGCCTCGGCGTGCGCGGCAGGGCTGGCGGTTGGCGGCTTTCACTACGCGGCTTTGTGGCCCGCGTCGCGAATCTTTGGGCGATCTCTCATTGCTGGAAAGGACGCGGCGGAGGTCGCACTTACCTACGATGATGGCCCCAACGATCCATACACCGGCCAGTTGATGGAGGTGCTCGCCCGCAACCAGATCCGCGCGACGTTCTTCGTGATCGGCCGCTACGTCCGGCAGAAGCCACGCCTTACGCGTGCCCTGCACGAAGCAGGACACCTGATCGGCTGCCACACCATGACGCACCCCAGGCTGATGTATATGGGAGCAAAGCGCATCCGCGCGGAGATTGGCGATGCTACCGCGCTGATCGAGGACACCATTGGCAGCCGCGTGCGTTTCTTCCGTCCGCCGTTTGGAGCTCGCAACCCTGCGGTGCTCCGGATCGCGGCCGAGCTGAGCCTGACGCCTGTACTGTGGAATGTGAGTTCGAAGGACTGGAAGGCAGGCTCTCCGGCGGAGATTGAGCGATATGTTGAGCGCGGCATCGCGCTGAACCAGCGCCGCCATAGCGGCAGCAACGTGCTGATGCACGATGGCAGTCACCTCGAGATGGGCATCGACCGCCGCCGAACTGTCACAGCGACGGCAAACCTGCTCGGCACGGCGACGCGTGATGGAAGTCGCTTCGTCACGCTCGATCGGTGGTCCCCCGCAAGCTAGGCGTCCTGGCTGTAGGGCGCGGTCACCCCCCGGCGGCGCCACCATAACCACATGGCAAGCGCCATGATAAGCAGCAGCGGAACGATGTAGAGGCTGCCCTCCGGCCCGGTTGGTCCGCCGCTCCAGAGGAGCGGGCCCACGGGATGCTCGTTGAGGAAGTGTCCCTGAGCGACCATGCCGCTGTCGGATGTGCCGTAGAAGAAGCTTTGCGCCCAATCCCAAGCCATATGGAAGCCAATCGCCCACCAGAGCGAGCCGGTGTACCAGAGGCTGATGCAGAAGACGAGGCCGACCGCGCCCGCGGAGAAGAGACCAACCGGCGATTCGCCCTGGTTATGACCGTGTAAGACACCGAACAGGATTGACATCAGCAGGGCACCCCACCAGAAACCGATGCCGCGCGTCAGTGTGTACTGCAGATAACCGCGCAGTAGTGACTCCTCGGCGATTCCCGTGAGGAAGAACATCGCCAGCCACGCCAATCCGTACTTCCAAGCGGCTATGCCTTGCAGGTGGCCCATGTCGAAGGCGAGAAGATGCATCTTCCACAGCACAGCGACCAACGCGGAAAGCGCGATGATACCCCACAGGGCGCCCCAGAGAAATCGCGACAATCTGGCCCGGCCGGCGTAGCCGTAGACGATCAGGCGGCGCCCCTCGATGCGAGCCATAATCCAGGTCGCCAGCAATACCAGGAACGCCTGGATAAGCTCACCTACGAACGCCCATTGTGGCGGCAACGGTGCTTTCCGATCGGGAGTATGCACGTGGAGCAGTTTGACTCCCGCGCCAAACAGAACGGCGAGGGCGACGAAGATCGCAACAAACAGCAGGGCGCTCCAGCCTGCGCGCAATCCATCTTCGCCGAAAAAGACCCAGCGCGGGCCGCGCTGGACCGTATGCGGCTCTGGCCGCGGCCCCGGCTGCTCAGGAAGGGAGGCTTCGCCAGAAGGATTTACCGAAAGGTCGTCTGCCATGGATTGCTTCTCCGCTGTGCCGCAATACGCTTCCACGACCGAGCCGGTTCCACGCGCCGGGAATCACCGACTCGCAACCAACCCGGTCCAGTCCAGCACTATTTTGCCGGTCTGGCCTGAGCGCATCGCGGTAAAGCCCTGCTCGAAGTCGGCGTAGCTGTAACGATGCGTGATGACGGGGGAGATGTCCAGCCCGGAATGGATCATGACCGACATCTTGTACCAGGTTTCGTACATCTCCCGGCCGTAGATGCCTTTGATGGTGATCATGTTGAAGATCACCTTGGACCAGTCGAGAGCCACTTCTTTGGCCGGGATGCCGAGCACGGCGATCTTGCCGCCGTGAGACATGTTGGCGATTATGTCGCGGAAGGCCGCGCCGTTGCCGGACATCTCGAGGCCTACATCGAAGCCTTCCAGCATGCCCAGCTGCTTCTGCACCTCGCGCAGGGGTGTCTCGGCTGTGTTCACGGCAAGCGTTGCACCCATCTTGCGCGCGAGCTCCAGCCGGTAGGGGTTCAGATCCGTGATGACCACGTGGCGCGCACCCGCCCGCTTCACCACCGGAATGCACATGATGCCGATCGGGCCGGCGCCGGTGATCAGGACATCCTCGCCCAGAACCGGGAAGGAGAGGGCGGTATGCACGGCGTTGCCGAAGGGATCGAAGATCGCGGCCACTTCCTGATCCACATTCGGTTCGTGACGCCAGATGTTGCTCATGGGCAGCACAACGAACTCCGCAAAAGCGCCGGGGCGGTTGACTCCGACACCAGAGGTAAAAGCGCACAGATGCCGGCGTCCAGCGAGGCAGTTGCGGCAGCGTCCGCAGGTGACGTGCCCCTCCCCGCTGACAATGTCACCGGGATGGAAGTCGTTCACGTTCGAGCCGACTTCAACGATCTCGCCGACGAACTCATGTCCGATCACCATCGGGACAGGAATTGTCTTCTGTGCCCACTCGTCCCAGTCGTAGATATGGACATCGGTGCCGCAAATGCCGGTGTAGCGCACGCGGATGAGCACGTCGTTGATGCCGTACTCCGGTTCGGGAACATCTTCGAGCCACAGCCCGCGCTCGCGGCGGCTCTTCGCCAGTGCTTTCATCGTTCTCCTTCTATCTGGACGCACATGCGCTGAATCTCACAGTCTAACGTGCGGCTGCCGCGAACCTGCGCAGAGAGCACAGGACGCAGAGAGGAAGAGGCGCAGCATGAGCTGCGCCTCTCCAGTTCACTATCCCCGCTCACGGCTAGTGTTCGGTCGCTGGAGCGTAATCGACACGCACTGTCTGGATCTGGTATGGCGTGACCGGGACTGTCACCTTATCGCCCGTGACGCTGAGCGCCGAGCCTTCCGGCTTCTCCATCAGGTTGACGACGGTCGCTGACGTCGCTCCCGCAGGCACGCTCAGAGTGACGTCGCTGCCCTTACCCGCGGACTCGAAGAAGCGAATCACCAGACCTTTGCCGTCCTCGCTGCGCTTCATCGCAGTGAGGACAACATTGGTGTTCTGGATGCCTGCGAAGGAGTGCCGCTCCGGCAGATCACCGGTGTGCGATTCCACCTGCATGGCCTTCATCCGGAAGTTGAAATTGTAACCGTGACGGACAGTGAGCGCCTGCTTCCAGTCGCCGGCGTGCGGGTAGAGCGCGTAGCTGAAGCGCTGGTGCCCCTGATCCGCTTCCGGGTCGGGCCACGTGGCCCCACGCAGCAGGCTGAGACGCAGTACATTGCCTACCGCGTCGTAGCCGTACTTCGACTCGTTGATGAGGCTCATGCCATGTTGGCCATCGCCGAGGTCCGCCCAGCGCAGCGCGGGGACTTCGAACATCGCCTTCTCAATATTGTTATTGCGTGTCGTGGGCCGATCGATGGCGCCGTAAGGGATCTCATAGGTGGCGAACGGCCCCGAGGCCGCCAACGGAAACGCTGCCTTCAGCAGGATGTGCCGCTCATGCCAGTCGAAGTCGCTGGTCACTACCGCGTGGTCCGAGCCGGTGTAGAGCGTGATGTCCTGCACGAACTTCGAGCTCTGCCAGGTGCGCGTCACACGGATCGTTGCGCGCAGCGGCCCGTGCTCGGTCAACGTGACAGAATCAGCCTTGTTCAGCAGCGTCGGCGCAACGTCGAGCGTGCCGGGATCGATGTTCCACGCATCGTAGTCCTTCGGCGTGTCTTTGAAGGCCTGCAGTTCGTTGCCGCAGCCACCGGAGGCAATCGTCTCAAAGCTCGCCTTCTTGTCATAGAGAGACGTGATGCAGCCCGACTGCGGATCGACGGTGACGCGCAGCGCGGCGTTTTCAATTGTCGAGCCGTTGGCCTTTAAATCCGACACAGCAGCGCGCTTACCGGGCACCGCGTGAAGCACCTCGTAGCCGAGCGAGGGCACATCCTCTGCAAGGAAGAGCAGATGATACGTATTCGTCTTCTTATCGCTCTCGACGATCTGCGAGGGCAGCACGCGACCTTTCGCGTCCAGCAGCGAGATGTCGCCGGTGACGGCCGAAGGCATCTGGACCTTGGCTTCTGCAACGCCGGACCGCTCCCAGCCCAGCGGGTTGATGACCATGACCGGCACGCTGCTCGCGGGGACATGCGTGTTCACATGCGCCTGGACGGTATCGAGCGACTTCGAGGTGATCTCATCCGTCGCCCAGTGCACCTGGTTGTAGTCCTTCTGCGCATCCTGGTAGATGACGCCGATGCCCGAGCCGGCGGCGAGATCGTGGAACTGATTGAACAGCACATGCTTCCACGCGTCGGTCAGCTCAGTGTCTGGATACTTGCGGCCGTCCAGCCAGGCCAGCGATGCATACTTCTCCGCATTCAGCAGCCACTCTTCGCTCTCGCGCATGTTGCGTTTGTGCGCGGCCTGCGTGGTGAAGACGCCGCGGTGAAACTCGAGATAGAGTTCATCCTTCCAGGTGGGGATGCTGATCTGTCCGGCGCCGGGCGTCGGGAGTTTTGTGTTTCCCTTGGCCAGCGTTTCGTAGTTCCAGGTGGGGGAGTCGGAACCAATCTGCTTCTCGACTGCGCTAAAGTACGGCTGCGCCATCCCAAACTCCGAACGGGGCACAACTTTGTCGGACTGCATCCAGCGCAACCCCTGATCCAGCATGGCGCGCGTGGGGCCGCCACCGTGATCGCCGACGCCAAAGAGATCCATTACTGAATCGATCCCGGGCGCACGATCGCGTGCTTCCACTGTGTTCTGCGCCAGGCGAACCGGATTCAAATCCGTATTGGCATAGTCGTGCGGGAAGTAGGTGAGTACTTTGCTGCCGTCCGGAGACTCCCACCAGAAGAGCTTCAGCGGCAACTGGTTGGTATCGTTCCAGGTCATCTTCTGGGTCACGAAGTAGTCGATGCCAGAGCGCTTGTAGATCTGCGGTAGTTGCCAGTTGTAGCCGAAGGAGTCCGGATTCCAGCCGATGCGCGTCGTTGTGCCGTAGAGCTTCTGAAAGGTTTCCTGACCGACGAGGATCTGGCGTACCAGCGATTCGCCGATTGGCATATTCAGATCCGGCTCCACCCACATGCCACCGACGAGTTCCCAGCGGCCTTCCTGGATGCGCTTCTTGATCTCGTCATTCAGCTCGGGATATTTGTCGGCAATCCACTGGTTGTATTGCGCTGCAGACTGCGTGTAGGTGTAGGTCGGATATTCGTTCATCAACTGCGCGGCGGTGCCGAAGGTGCGCTTGACGACGTCCACGGTTTCGGTCCAGGGCCACAGCCATGCTGCATCGATGTGCGAGTTGCCGGTCAGATGCTCGTTGGCCTGCTGCAGCACTGGCTTCAGCGCCTCGAGCGACTGCTGCGCTGCCTTGAGCGAAGCGTCGAACTTCTCCTGATCGTTCTTGTCCAGCGCAGGCACATTCACATCGCCGATCGCTTTTGCCAGGGTCGCTTTGTCGGTGGAGACATCCTTCGACAGTGACGGAATCAGCAGCGCGGCGGTCTCGAACTCGGTAAGCAGATCGGACGGGTTAGGGCGGTTCGAGGCAAACTCAAGACTTAGATCGACACCGGCAATGCGCTTTTCATCTACCGTCGGCAGCAGCTTCACCGCCACCAGCACTTTGTCACCCGGCTTCGCATCGTCGAAGAGAACGATGGGCTCGAGATCATCTCCCAATGCGACGCGTCGGCCGTTGAAGTAGATGATCTCCGGCACTGGACCATTGGCGTTCGCACGGAAGCGGAACCACACCCGCGACCCGGTCAGATCGTAGCCGTTCAATGTCTGTGGCACTTCGATCTCGCGGCGAAACCACACTGCTTCCTTCGGCGCCGTCAGCCGGTGGTGACGATCGCGGTGAGCATCTACCTGCTGCCAACTGCTGTCATCCACGGAGGGCTGTTCGCCATGCGGCACATCCCCCTCGTGGTATCGCCACTTGCCGTCCGGCAGAACGTCGAGACTCTCCAGCCGCTCGATGGTGGCCTGTTCCTGAGGGCTGAGATTGAGCCCCATATGATGCCCATGGTTCATCTCGAAGAGCTGTGCGTGAAGCGGTACGGCGGCAAATGCTGCAAGTGCAAACGCAGCACTCGAGGCGAGGCATTGGACGGTGCGCAAGACGATCTCCTTTATGCAAAAGCGGTGCAGTGTGACTATTTACGGCGTGTGGGAACGTCGAACATAAGGCACGGCAATTGTAAGCGAGATATCGATAAGGTGGGGGCGCTGTGCGGGACGGAGGTCAGCGCTCGGAATCACCGGCAGGAGGACGCACGGTGCGTGAGGAACGCACCCTCTGCGCAGCATTGCTGTAGTCAAGCCGCTGCCCGGGATGGCCGGGGACGTCATGCACCTCTGAGGCAGTTACTCCGCCCGGAGCGCCGCCGCTGCGCTCGAAACCAGGACGTGAACGGCTGCGGTCAGATGCCAGGGCAGAAGGATCGCCACCGCCGGCATCGCGCCGGAGTGGAATCCGAAAGACCTCTGCTTTTTCGGGTCTTTTTCCGCGAATAAGGGTAAGGTGGGGCCGCCCGAGTCTCAACAGTTGTCCCGCAATGCAGGCGGCCGCAGCTCCGCAGAGCGCGCCGGTCCAGAATGTGCTTCGTGTTGTGCGACGCTTCGCCATGGAGATCCCAGGCGCGCTCGCCTCGAGAAAGGGTGAGCGCAGGAACAGGAAAAGGATACGCCTGCCGTCCTTGTGAAGCTCAGTAATAGTCGGCACAACTCATGTAATAGCCGCAGCCGCGACAGACCAGCTTGCAGCGGCTGCTCTCGAGCCGCGCGGCGCAGTTAGGACACCACAGGCAGGTATGTCCCTGAACGCAATCGTTCCGGGTGTCCGCAGACTGCTCTTTCGCAGTGGGTGTGGGTGACATGAGGGACAGCCTACTCCAAGGCCGGGGGCCGATTCATCTGCAATCGACACGCATCTCATAGAATGAACCGTCAGACAGAATCACGGACGACAATTTCACAGAGGAGCACGTATGGACCGGAAAGCAACAGCGGTATGGCAGGGCGGATTGAAAGACGGGAAGGGCCGCATCTCGACCGACAGCGGCGTATTGAAGGATGCGCAATACTCCTTCAGCACGCGATTTGAAAGCGGCATCGGCACCAATCCCGAAGAACTGATCGCCGCCGCCCATGCCGGATGCTTCACCATGGCGCTGAGCGCACAGTTGACGGGCGCTAACCTGAAGCCCGAGTCACTGGAGACTACGGCGGCAGTGACGTTTGAGAAGAAGGACGACAAGCCGACCATCACCAAGATCAAACTGACCACCACCGCGAAGGTGCCGGGAGCCGATCAGGCCGCTTTCGACAAGGCTGCGCAGGATGCAAAGAGCGGCTGTCCGATCTCGCGGCTCTTCGCCGGCAACACCGAGATCACGCTGGACGCGAAGCTGGTTTCGTAAACGAAAACGAATACGACGCGGCGCGGGTAATTTGCTCGTGCCGCGTTTTCCTAACTACGTACGCGGACAAAGTCGCGCAACTCGCGATTGAGCGTGGTTGCCTGTTGGACTCCCTGGTCGAGCAGCTTCATCCATTGCTTCGCCTGATCGCTCAACTCAGTCGTGTTCACCAGATAGCTCGCCTGGACGATGATCTCGAGTGCGTTATTTATGTCGTGGGTAATGCGCCGGATCTCCGTGGCATCTGCGTGCAGCAGCGGTATCGGCGTTGCGCCAGCTGTCTCTGTCATTCCGCGGGTCCCTCTTCCTCTTGGGCCATGTGCGTGCAGTCTACAGGCAAGGAACGTTTTCCGGTTGCCCCTTACGATCGCCTCCGAGGTTTGACTTCCCCCGCTGCCTTTGCGAGACTAGCGACTGCTGCCGTCCAGCACCCCGCTGGATCGTACCGTGCCGAAGTGGCGGAATTGGCAGACGCGCATGGTTCAGGTCCATGTACTCGCAAGGGTGTGGGGGTTCGAGTCCCTTCTTCGGCACCAGCTTCCCTGAAGCTGTTCTTCCCTGACAAAGGAAATGGAAGGCCCTATCCTGGGCCAATCGGCGCATCGGTAAATCCGCCCATTTCGCGTTCGTTGGACATGAGTTCAGTTACGTGGCACAGCGAATAGGCTGGCAAAGTCGGATTTCGGCTGCTCCCTGACGTGTCTTCATGGCGCGGTACTCTGACGTGTTTCGAGCTTGGGACCCTTTTCGGGCCTTGAAAAGAGAAGCAATGACTACCCCGGATATTCGACCGATCGAAGCCCAGGACGCTGAGGCCGCGGCTGAGCTGTGCACACAGCTTGGTTATCCGACCGATGCGGCGGCCGTGCTTTCGCGGATGCAGCAGATTGTCGGCGATCGCAATCGTGCGGTGCTGGTGGCGTGTGTGCATGGCGAGGTGGTGGGGTGGATCGATCTGAGCATCGAGTACCACCTGCAATCGGAGCCGGCGGCTTTGATCGGTGGGCTGGTGGTTTCTGACGCGGCGCGGAATCAAGGGATCGGGCGGCAGCTTTGCCTGGCGGCGGAAGAGTGGGCACGCGGGCGCGGTGTGGGCCGGATGCGGGTCCGGTCGAATGCGATCCGGGAACAGGCGCACGCGTTTTATCTCCGCGATGGGTATCGGCGCGTGAAGACATCGGCAGTATTCGAGAAAACGCTTTTCTAGAGTTCCGTCCTGACCGCTAAGAAACTCCCGCCCCTGATGCCTCGTCAGGTGGAGCAGCCATTCATAAAAAAGTTCGGGAAAATGTCGAATCCAGCCTCGCTCCATCGACATACATGTAGAGAGGAAAGCAGCCATGAAACCGAATGGGAGCTTCGCCACAACAACATCTGCCGGGATTCTTCTGGCCTTCATGTTTGCCGCGGGGGCAGCGCATACGCTTCCCTGCCTGGCATGCCAGGTGGCGACTTCCTATCATGCTGCGGTGCGCGTGTATGACAGGGCGCGGGCGTGGGGGGTGATTGCCCGGTGGTGGATCGATCCGGAATATGCTCCCACGGCACGGCAGGAGCAGCCTGCTCCGAAGCCGGAGGATATTTGCCAGGCACGCCCGGCGGACGGGCAGGAGAGGTGAGCGCGTCATAGCGGAGAGGGGCGTGCATGGATGATGCAACCGAGGAACGCGAAAGGGACAAGTGGAACCAGCGTTACCTCGAAGAACCCACGGGAAGCTTGCGCCGGACTCGTTGCTGATCGATGCCTTCGATCGATATATAGAACCACTCTTTCCCAATGCTGGCGTCACACTGGACATCGCGGGCGGCACGGGCCGTCACGCCATCTTTCTTGCGAAAAAGGGCTGGAACGTGCGGCTGACCGACATCGCAGAGGCAGGCATCGCGAATGCCCGGGCGAACGCCGGCAGCTTTGCCAACCGGATCGACTTCCGGGTCGAAGACCTGACGCGCTTCGATGGAGGCCGCGAATCCTATGACCTCATCCTCGTCTTCTTTTTCCTGCGCCGCGAGATGTTTCCCGAGCTAGTGAAGGCTTTAAAGCCGGGAGGTCTGCTGATTTACAAGGGATACACCCGCGGACAGGCGAAGTTCGGTGGCGGCCCTACCAACCCGGACTATCTGTTCGGGGAGAACGAGCTGCTTGATTCGTTTCGCGGGCTGCAGGTACTGCACTATGCGGAACTGATTCGCGATTGCGGGCGGGCGGAGTTGGTGGGCCGCAAGGTCCATGTCCCTGCCGGATAACCGGCTCATTGCTGGACATCCTTGTAGTCGCGGTCTGCATAAGACGATGACCCCGTCTCGATTAGATTGCGTCTTTCCCGGAATGCTTTCGTCTGACATGATGCGTTTGCAATCCGCTGTCTAGACATGCTCCCGCGAAAGAGGATCCATGTTCGTTGTGATTTCTGCCGCCTTGCTTCTATTTTTTGCACTTCCGGCGTTCGCGGCCACGCAGACCTCTTCGGCAACTCAGGAGAACAAGCAGCCGGAGTCCTCGGCGCCTGTCCTCAATGTCGCGACCCGCCTGGTTTATGTGGATGTGGTGGCGCGTGACGATCGCGGGCAAGTGGTTCGCAACCTCACGCAGCAGGACTTCAAGGTCGACGAGGATGGCTAACCACAGAAGATCGACTTCTTTGCTGCCCATGGAGAGGAGCTGACAGGCGCGGCCACGGTTACGCAGCCACAGTTAGCGCCCGATGAGTTCTCAAATGTCCCGGGGCAGAGCTCACCTGCAGTGAACATGGTCCTGTTCGACCTGTTAAATGCTCCGCAAGTCGATCAGCTTTACGCCCGCCGCCAGTTGCTGCAATTTTTGCGCGAGCTGCCATCCGGGCAGCAGGTTGCGCTTTTCATCCTCTCCAATCAGTTGCGCATGGTCCAGAGCTTCACGTCGAGTTCCGACCGGCTTGCCGCCGCTGCCGCCGCGATCGACCCAAAGGACTTTCACTTCCAACGCTCCACATCGCAAAAGATGACGGATGACGATTTTGTCGCCAACTTCGCTGCAGCCATCGGCCGCGAACCCAGACACCTGATCGCGCACATGCAAAAGGATGAGGTTGTCGAGGACGCGCGGGGAAGCGACATCCGTGCGCGCGCGACACTGCAGGCGTTCGCCGAGTTAGCGCGGGCGGTCAGCGGATATCCCGGCCGCAAGAACCTGTTCTGGCTCTCGGAGGATTTTCCTCTGATAGCAACGAGCGACCTGCAGATCAATGATCTTTCCACTGCGGCACGCTTCCAGATGGCCGATCTGCCTGGCCAGCGCGATGCCGCCAATCTGATCGCCAGCGCGCAGATCGCTGTATATCCCATCAGCCTGACCGGCCTCGATACCGGGGTTATTGGCCCGGAAATCAGCGGCGCCGCAGAGATGACGAGCATGAACGCCACGCTGCAGGACCAGTTCACCGTCCGCCAGCAGATGCGTAACATCTTGAATGACCTTGCCCGCCAGACCGGCGGCGAAGCCTTCTACGGCACGAACGACTTCGCCGGCGCACTGCGACGTGGCTTTATCGAGGGATCGAATTACTACAGTCTTGCTTACCGGCCATCCAATCAGGTGTGGGACAGCAAGTTTCGTAAGATCCGGGTCGAGCTTGCACGCAAGGGCTACTCTCTCACCTATCGGCGCGGCTACTTTGCTACGGCCACACACCTTCGCCGGGAGGCGCGTGCGAGCTGCTTGACTTCGCACTTCAACCGCGGACTCCTCAATCCACCATGCTGCTGCTGCGCGCAAAGGTATATCAGACCGTTCGCCCGCTGCAGGGCGTGCTTCTGGATTCCAACCTGGATGCGGGCAATGTGGGCCTCTCGGTGACACCGGAGTGGGATCATCATGCGCAGTTGCTGGTAAAGTTTGTCGCCTTCCATGACACGGAGCCGCAACCCGCAGCGGTCCAGCAGAGCGAAGGGATGCTCAACATGGACTTCGACGCGGAGCACTACACTGCTGTCCGGAGCGCCGGCATCGCCTTTCGTCCGCAGCTTGCTCTCCCACCCGGCAAGTACCACTTGCGCCTCGGCGTAGTCGATATGAGTAATGGCCGTATCGGCACCCTGGATGTGCCATTCACGGTCAAAGCAACGGGATCAACCGCCAAGGCGATGGCGGAGTGACGGTCTTTTTGCCTAGGGCAGCGGTGCGTTCTGTGTAGATAAACTATCCAGGGAATCTGGCCAGTAACGGGTTCGTTTAGAGGAACTTGCGAGAGTTGCCTGTCCCGTCCACGGGGCTCTATTCCCGTTTAAGTACCGTTTTTCGCCATTCAGCCCACCTGAGTTTATGGTTCGTCACCGGCGAAGTAGCCTGATGATGAAAGAGTACCGCCTGACCCATCGCGGGATTCTTGTTTGGTATCACCGCAGCCGCGACAACGTTGGTTAGACTTGAAACTCCTGTTTCACCTGGGAGCGATGTCCGATTGGAGCCTGCGGGCTCATATACAGGAGACTTTGAATGTCGAAAGCCGTGAAATACGCAGAGCGGGCAGTGACGATTGCAGCCCAGAGTGCGTGGACCATCTTCGAGAAGCTGAACAGCATCAAGCCGAACGCTTCCTTTACGCCCAAGTGGTCCGATAAGCCGCTTTTGAAGAGTTACCAGAAAGAGAAGCCACCGCTTGGCTGGCCGCGTACGACCGACTCGCTGTGTCCAAAGTGCGTGCCGGAGATACGCCAGCAGATCATTGACGGCAAGCTGCCGCACGAGATTTTGCTGAACGAAAAGGTCGGCGAGATCAAGGCGCAGATCATCGAGCGCGACGGCCAGATCCTGATGGTGAAGGACTGCCCCAAGCACGGGCATTTTGAAGACGTGATGTCGATTGATACGAAGTTCTTCAAGCACCTGGAAGAAGTCTTCCCGGGGCGGGATATCCGCGCGCACAACGACGAGAAGCTGCACAACCATGGCACCTCGACGGTGACGCATGGACGCGGCTCGGTGCTGACGATCGACCTGACGAACCGCTGCAACATGATGTGCGATCCCTGCTTCATGGATGCGAACCAGGTGGGCTTCGTCCACGAACTGACGTGGGACGAGATCAAGACCATGCTGGACAACGCGATCTCGATCAAGCCGCGCCGGCAGATGTCGGTGCAGTTTTCAGGCGGCGAGCCGACGCTTTCGCCGTACTTCCTAGATGCGGTCGCGTACGCGCGCAAGGTGGGCTACAACTCAGTGCAGGCGGCGACCAACGGCATTGAGTTTGCAAAGTCGAAGGAATTCTCCCGCGCCGCTGCAGAGGCGGGTCTGCGCTATGCCTACCTGCAGTTCGACGGCATCGGAAACGCGGCAAACTCGCACCGGAAGGTGGGCAACGCGTTCGATGTAAAGCTGCAGGCGATTCATAACCTGCACGAAGCGGGTGTGGACATCGTGCCGGTGACCACCATCGTCAACGGCATCAACAACGAGCAGGTGGGGCGCATCATCGAGTTCGCGCTCGATAATCCGAAGAAGATCAACTTCCTGAGCTTCCAGCCCGTGAGCTTTACCGGCCGCGACGAGGAAGTGAGCGACGAGCGCCGGCAGGCGCAGCGCTACACGCTGAGCCACCTGGCGCATGATGTGCGCGACCAGACGGGCATGGGCGTGCCGGAGCGCGACTGGTTCCCGATCAGTTTCATGAGCACGTTCTCCGACTGGGCCGACCTGGTACACGGTCCGAATGCAGACTGGGGTCAGCTCTCCTGCGGATGCCATCCGAACTGCGGCATCGGCATGGCGCTGATGATCGACAAGCACACGAAGGAAGCCGTTCCGGTAACAGCATTCCTGAATGCGGACCGGCTGGCGAAGGACGTCGCGAAGGTGAATGACGCCGCGCGCGGCAAGTTCCTCTCCGTGGTGGGCGTGGCGCTGGCACTGTTGCGGAATTACGATCCGACCAAGTCGCCGACGCACTTCCGCATCATGGACCTGCTGCAGAAGTTCGATAAGTGCTTCGGCGCGACCGGCCGGAACTATGGCAAGGTGACGGGTGACCGCACGATGGCAGACATCGAGAAGCGTCGTGCCGACCGCTGGAACTTCCTGTTCATCGCAGGCATGTGGTTCCAGGACCTGTTCAACTATGACTTCCGCCGCACCGAGCAGTGCATCATCCCGTACGCGACGCAGGAAGGCGAGATCAGCTTCTGCGCTTACAACACGGGTGTGGGCTGGCGCAACATCATCGAGAAGATGCACATGACGGCGACGCTGACCAAGTGGTACGACGAGCATGGCCGGCATGAGATCTTCGCGGGCGGCAAGAAGGTGGGCCTCGACACGCAGGACAAGTACGACCTGGTGCTGAACGAGGAACACGTGAATGCTGCGGCCAACGACACGTTCGAAAAGTCGGGTATCGCAAAGAACAGCCGCGAGGAAAAGATCCGCGCGCGCGATGCCAAGATCAAGAGCGATGCCGAAGCTGCGAAGATGGCGCGGCTCTACAAGGAGCACGTGCTGGGCGAGAAGCCGGTCGAAGGGCTGGTTTCACTCGACGCGATCAAGCCCGCTCCAAAGGCGCGGGTGGAGAGCGAAGAACCGGTGATGGGCGACTAGTTCCCTATCGCAGCAAAGCAAAGGCCGCCGGCGATGGCGGCCTTTGTCGTGTCTGTGAAGGTTGGCACGACACAATCATAATTACGCCTCACCGCCTGCTTTCCCGGTCTTGCTGTGATGCTTTGGTATATTCGGACTACCGCCGATGGTCCGACACCTGCTGAGACGGATCGGATCCTGGCCGCATGTCTGCTGCGGTCAGTTAGAATCCAGGCAGATGGGCCAAGATAGTCCTGGCCGGCATTCCTCTCCGCGGAGTTCCGTATGTACGTCATTGCCGCGTGTCCCTGCTGTGGTTCTGAGGATCTTCATCGGTGGCCCGCGATTGTCTCACCCTTCATTGCGAACCATGCATGCGGCACTGGACCCACCCAAGCGAACCTGTGCGAGTGCAATGGTTGTTCTTTCCGCTTTTTCGATACCCGGCTTACCGATTCGGAGGCTCAAAACCTGTACGCCGGCTACCGTGGCGAGACGTATTTTGAGGCGCGGCACCGCCACGAGTTCTGGTATTCGAGGCAGGTCCACGAAGGCATCGGCCACGATCCTGCTGAGATGGTTTCGAGGAAAGAGAACCTCGCAAAGATCCTAGGCGACAGAAGGCAATCGATCTCGACCGTGCTCGATTATGGCGGGGACCGCGGCCAGTTTATCCCCGACGGTCTGGGTACCGACCGTTTTGTCTATGACATTTCCGATGCGAAGCCGATCAAAGGTGTCGCAGGGCTGACGTCGGTAGAGGGCAGGCAGTTTGACTTCGTCATGCTGGCGCACGTGCTGGAGCACTGTTCCGAGCCGCGACAGATCCTGCAGCGTCTAAAGCCCCTCGGAACCCCCAACACGCTGTTTTATTTTGAAGTTCCCCACGAGCGCCCCTCCCTTCAATGGGCGAGCAGCGGCAGACTGCAGTGGCACTATCTGAATGCCTTACTGAAGATTGGGCCATTGCTGAAGCTTGTGGACCTGTACTCGACGGTCTGTCGGGTGAAGTTCAATCGAATTCCACCGCTTGCCTTGCAGAAGTGCAGCGAGCACCTCAATTTTTTCACCGAGTCTTCGTTAAAAGCACTACTGGACAGCGAGGGATTTGAGCTGCTTGAAAGCGGAATCGCGCCCGTTCGTTCCAGTGGCCCTGTAAGCAAGATTCTGTACGGGCTCGCGTCGATTGCTCGAGATCAGGTATCTCCTTCTGTCGATTCATCGGTCATGTCCAGCGCGTTGTCCCGCTGATTGATCGGCGAACAATCCCGAGCGGCGCATCCGGCGAGCAAAAGAAACACGAAGAACTTCTGAATGGATGCAACATCATTAATTGATTAACAGCTTGGGGCATTGATGACTTACCACAACGCCGGCATGCAGGTGGTCAGCGCGTTCATTGCGCAGCCCTTTTGCCAATATCGCGCTGCACGAACTACACACCAATTGAATTTTTCATCAGTCTTCTTCAGGATAGCTATCGTCACCGCGGCTCCCCCCAGGTGAACTGCATGCCGTATTCGATCGAGGATGTGGCGTCGTATCCGATGCTGGAAAATATGCGAACTAGAGGGACCGTCGTGAATTCGCCATGCACTCGATGATCGCTCTCGATCGCAAAGTGGATTCTGTGATTCTGGATAAAAGGCAGGGACTTTTCGATTACATCAGCCTCGGCTCCTTCAATATCCATCTTTACGTAAGTCGGCATCCCATATGCTTCGCAGGCATCGGCAAAGGATAACGTCTCAACCTTGCGCATTAGGCTTTCGTCGGTGCACTGGGAAAAGTTCTGAATGCCGGCGCCTTGCGTGCCGTCCATGCTGAAGAATGCAAAGCCCGTCTCCCCGGCGATAGCCTTCTTTACCGGAATGACATTCTTCAGGTCATGCAATTCGATATTGCGCAGCAGGTATTCGTAAGCGATCTCATCTGGCTCGAACGCATAGACCTTGCCGGTAGTGCCAACCATTTGGGAGAAGAAATAGACTGTGGCTCCTGCGTGCGCTCCAACATCCCAGATCACATCTCCGGCCTTTGGGGTATACCGCGCCGTGTAGACATCCATTGTGTCGTCCTCAGCCATGCCTGGTGCCCACAGGGAGACGCCAGTACGCTTGTACTTTCGCAGGCCGGGTGTGGAGAAGTCCATCACTCCCTCTACTGTCTCGATGGTATCGAAGTAAAGATTCCACATGTGGATGGCGGTCGGTACTTGGGGATAATGATTCAGCGGCAGAAGCATTGCCCGACTGTCCTTCCGCAGTACTAACGCCTTGTCAGTAGACGACAGGCTGAAGCCATTGAGACCCGCTTGTGCTCGGATTGCCAGCTTGAGTACCGGATGGTGCGGCCCGAGACCAAGCAGAGATTCCCGCAAGGATTCATAGACACTCATTTCCGCATTCTATGCCCGCTTGGCCCTAACTAGCAGCAGCGGGCGCCGTGGAAGATGAATGTAGCTCTGCGGCGTGAGGAGAGCTGCGAAGAGCATGAAATATGGGATTAGGACTCGCTGTTTGTCATCCGGGAGGCGTAATGCCAGGATGCAGAGGATGGCAAGCGGGGCGTAGAGCGAGACGAGCGTGTAGTCGTAGGAAACGGGAGGAATACTGACGCTGATCACGGAATAGAGCTATTCTCGCCGCAGTTTTACCGCGAGGCATTGCTGGCCCGATAGCGGTAGGGACGATTCCGGCTCGCCAGCGAAAAACTCATGGATTGCGCGGACGATCCCACCAATCTGCGGATAGTCATGGCAGAGCAGAATGCCTCCGGGATTCATTTTGGGCCAGAAGAAGCGGAGTGCCCCGAGCGTTCCTTCGTATAGGTCCATGTCGAGATGGACGAACGAGAATCGCAGGTCTTCAACCTCATGACCGGTCTCGCTCGGAAACAACCCAGGATGAAACCTGACGCGATCCTTGTAGGCCGACAGTGTCCGTTCGACCGACTCTTTCGACCCTGCGTATTCCCCCTGTTGTAAATAGTCTCCCCCGTCTGGGAGGCCTGAAAACGTGTCAAACAGGTGCAAGTGCTTTTCCGGCATCGCGTCGAGGATCAGGGCAGCAGTACCACCAAGATAGACCCCGACCTCGGCCATTTCGCCCGGCACTTTGCTGACGGCCCGCACAGCATTGCGGAGTTCAACACATTCAAGAGGGGTGGTAGCGGTATAGGCCAGGGATCTTGCTCTCGCAACGCTAGTGAGTGCTTCGGCCCGGTCGGGATGACGATAATTCGTCATACCGAAATTGAGCTTGCTCAATGCGACATGGAAGGCCATCTGTACTCGCGATTTGGCGAAGTTGAGGGTCATCTCGGCATCACTTTATCATCTTCGCTCAGAGAACCGACTGCAACTAGACATCGTGCGCTTGCGATTCACGGGCAAGCGGGCTCGGCGGGAAGCGGCTTGCGGAGGGCCAGGACGAGGAGTCCGATAAGACATAGAACGCGTAACTGCGCGCCGTGGCGGGGCGCCGTGGAAGATGATGTGAGGTCTGCGGCGTGAGGATGGCTGCGAAGAGCATGAAGTATGGGATGAGGACTCGCTGTTTGTCATCCGGGAGGCGCAGAGTCTGGTGTATGGGCGGACCAGCGGAGTCAGGTCCGGGTGGAGAGCGTAGAGCCGGTGATGGGCGACTAGTTGTCCGGCAAAGAGAAGTGTTTCAAAGGCCGCAGCAATGGCGGCCTTTGTTGTGTGCGCCGATTTGACTTCACTCCGACGAGCCCCAATACTCAGCATGTGCATCTCCGCCCGGCTCTGTCTCCAAAAAAACTGTTCAGCGAAATGAATCGATATCAGACGATTGTTCTCGTCTTTTGTGTTGCATTCGGCATTGCGATGATCGCGAACGCCAATTGCACTGCTGACGGGGTATGGTTCTGGTATGCGGTTCTTTACAACCATGGAATGCGACTGTACTCGCAACTGCATCTCATTCAGCAGCCGCTCTTCGTTCTGGAGACTGCGTGGTTTATGGACCTGCTGGGGAAGGGGTGGCTGGCATCGAAAGTTCCCGCCGTGCTGCATGTTGCAATCTATGCGACGGGGCTTCTCTGCATAGCGCGGCAGTTACCGCTATCCGATCGGCAGAAGGCGGTGTTGTTTGGAGCTGCATTCTTCCTGACGGTGAACTCTGAAGCCTACCGCTTCGATGACTACCGTGTTCTTGCGGAGACATTCGTAATCTATTCCGTTGTTCTGCTGTTGAAGCTCCATCGGAGCAACCCGGAAGAAAGCCATCTTGGTTTGGTGGCATTTCTTGGCATTCTGGCGGGCTTGGCGATTGAGACGCGGCTCAATGATGGCGCAGCGCTTCTGATGGCCTCGGGCATCGCCATCGCTTGCCTTTTACGCAAGCGAAGGCTGATCTCGCTAATATGCCTTGGCGCGACTGCGGCGCTCACAGTCGTCGTCGTGGTGTGGTTCACCGGCGATTCGTTCCGCCAGTACTTGACGAATTCCGTCATCAGGGCGGCGGGTTCTAAGGGCGGTACGGAAAACATATTGCTATTTCCATTGAAAATGCCTTGGACCGCTCTGTTGCTGTTTCGCGACTATCATCGGTGTGCTGCCATGGTCGTGCTTTTCATGAGCGCGTCCTTCGTATGTGCTTACCTAGTGCGGCCGGCCTTGCTGATGAGGACCAAGCGGAGCATCGCACTAGCTGCGATTGCCGTGGCCCTGCTCCTTATCGCGATTTACTTTTTGTATGACCATGGGCTCAAAACCAGCGTGGCGCTTCTTTCGGTCTCGGCGGTTGCGCTGTTTCTGATTTACCTGTTCGGCGTGATTGCAATTTTCCAGCTTACCGTGTACAAGCTCGCTCCGAACCCGCATCGACAATGGAATCGCCTTGAGATTCTGTTCGTGGTTCCGCTCGGGTTGCTTGCGTCGCGTGCGATGTCGTCAGGTGGCCGCATTGGACAGTTTTATACTCCTTTCGCGATGTTGGTGCTCCTGTTGCCCATCGCATCGCCGATCGATCTACGCTCGCGTGGACGAGAGTTTCTCTTCGCGGCGGCAGCCGTTCTTTTTGGCTTCGGATGTTTCCATAGAATCATGGAGCCTCTGCGCTGGCTGAACGAGGTGAATCGGCCGATGTTCGTGAGCCGGCAATGGTACATGCATCCCGTCTATGGGCCGATGATTATTGAGCGCGAGATGCTTGCATTCATAGAGCCGGTTTGCGAGAAAGTGAGCACCCACGGCGTCGATGAGGGATTTCTGTCGCTGCCGTACTCATATGCGAACTACTTCTGCACCGTTCCTCTCTGGCATAACCACGTGCAGACCTGGTATGACACTTCGAGCATGGCCACAATCGAGGGATTGATCGGAGAACTGCAGCAAGATCCCCCGAAGTGGATTCTTTATCAGAGGCAACCGGAGGCGTTACGTGCCCACGAATTTTTTTTTAACGGAGGTAAGCCGATCCCCTACCGGCAGCTCGATCGAATCATCGAGCAGAAGATTGATACTGGGAGTTGGAAAGTCATTTACAAGAGCAGTTATGGGGGCACTATGGAGTGGAGCGATACCTGGTTGAGCCAGGAGTGGTTCCTTATACAGACCCGGCCATAGACAGATGGAAAGAGTAGATGCGTGCCCAAGAGACCTAACGAATCAAGAGTTGAGGATCGCACAGCCGCGCCGGGCCCTTCGACGAGGCCCGCGGGAATAGCAGATCGCGAAATATCTCGCCGCCTCGCCGAAGCCGCAGTATGCAAAGGGCTCAAACTTTATCTGATCACATTTCTCGCACTGACCGCGATCGCGTGGGCCGATCAGCATACGCAGTTCCCATTTCAAAACATTTGATCCACGCGGGGCGTTGGTGAGGGATCCACGTGCGTCCTTGGTAGATACCGTAACTCCGTTCACGGATTTCAGCCCCTCGCCGCCTGTGCTGCACACTTTGGCGAGCCGGATATTCTGACAGGTCCTTATCTCGACCAACCTTACCCATATCCGGTTCCTTCGATCTACGTTTACTTATTCTTCGTTCGACTGTTTCAACGTCCCTTGCTTGCGGAATTGGTTGCTACACTTGCCATATTTTATGTCGCAACCGCCCTGTTTTCCCTCCGCGTGCATCGAGTTACCGCTGCGGCGCTGCCCCAGGTTGCGATTTGGTTGACCTTCCTGCTCGGCTTTCCTCTGCTTTTCCTTCTGTATCGCGCAAATATTGAGGGCGTGATCTGGATGCTTGTGCTTCTGGGCACCGTCGCGTTTGCGCGCAGCCGTGTATATATCGCGGCCATCTTCTGGAGCCTCGGCGCCTCCATGAAGCTCAACCCGGCGATCTATTTTGCTCTCTTCCTATCAACCCGGAAGTATCGGATCTTCGCATTTTCCCTGGTCCTGACGCTAACTATTTCCTTGCTCGCCTTGGCAGGGATCGGTCCCACGCTCTCTCAGGCCATCAGAGATAGCACCCTCAGCGGTCCGTTTCTGAGAGACTGGTATATCATCGGCCGGAATATACCCTATTTTGATCATTCGTTGTTCGGAACTGCCAAGGAGGTAGCGCACGCATTCTCTTATGCCGGGTTCAACGACAAACGAGCCATTGAGAACATGCTGCTTGCGTACGACATCGTTGTACCATTGGCAGGCATTTTGCTCTACTGGTTCCGCCTTCGCCATCTTCCTTTGTTAAACCAGTTCATTTCCTACGTGGTTCTTTTTCTGTTGCTCCCGCAGGTTTCCTACGAATACAAGTTGGTACATGTGTACTTGATCTGGGGAGCGTTTCTCCTGTTTCTGCTCGAGGATGTTGGTTCAGGACGCGTGGCGGTTCCAGAAAGCGCATCGCGGGTAATCTTCATCTCATGTGCGGTGCTTTGTGCACCCCTCGCGTATCTGATGGTCGAACTGAGGCCGTATCACGTACTCGGCATCGGCGGGCAGATAAAGATGATCTTTCTCTTAGCCATATTGTGGATGGTCCTCAAGCACCCCATGCCAAGCTCGCTCTTTGGTGATCTGCAAACTCTGCCCAGCGATTCGCTCCCTGAACCAGCATCAAATTGAACCGGGATCTTTTGAAACCCAGACACTCCGTTCACAATAAAGATGGCGCTGTGGTGCATTGTGGAGACCGGGCAAAAGATGAATACCGAGCAAATCCGTGGCTGACAGACAGAACGAAACGACAGCTAATGACCGAGCATCCATGTCGCGCCCATTAGGGAAGAGACCGGCCGGTGTGTACGTCGTCGCGCTGTTCTTTACTGCGGTCTGGCTGTTTTCGGTGGGCAGCCTGGTCTATGTGCTGTTTTTCAAGTTCACGCCGGAGATGCGGCGGCAGTTGAGTTTCACTCCGGCTCTGGCATCGCTGGGCATCGGTAACCTGAACCTGTCGTTGACAGTCGTAGCTTCGTGGCTGCTGGCCGCGATGCGGCGGATCGGCGCGGGGCTGCTGCTCGCCTCCACTGTGCTGGTTGCCGGGCTGTGTGCGATGTCGTGGCCGGCCCTAATTCCGGCCTATCTGCGTCATCCGAGCGGCGCGCTGCTCCACCCGCTATTGATGGGCGGCGGCAATCTCTTGGTCCACATCGCTGCCACAGTGTATGCCTTTCGCCTGGATCGCAAGGGACTGCTACGCTAACCATGATGCGGACGAATCGACGATTCGAGTGGATGGCGATGTGTGGCATCGCGGCCCTGACGCTTGGCGGCTGTACAGTGTACCCGGAGAAGAAGCCACCGTCGCTGGCGCAGACCACGAGTGCGGAGCAGGTGGACCGCATCTTCTGGCAGGATGTGGAACAGGCGAAATGGACGGAGGCGAATGCGCTGCTGGCGCCGAATGCAGTGTGGCGAGTGGATGGCCAGGTGATTCCGCGCGGACAGGTTGTAACCTGGCTGAAGTCACTGGGGATTCATGGCGTTCAGGTGAGCGACATGACGCTGACACCGGCGGTCAACGACATGAATCTCGTATACACCGTGCAGATTCAGGCAGAGAAAGTTGTGTCCGCGCAGGTTGGCGCAAGCTGCGCGGGAAAGCCGCAGGCAATGAGCGCGCTGGCGGTGTGGCAGCAGCCGCAGCCTACGGGTGATGATGCAAAGGACAAGCAAGCCCGAAATAAGGCCAATGCAGGTTATCTGCTGACGGTGCATGACCTGACGACTGCGCCCCATGGCGGCTGCAGCTAAATCCGTACCGGGACGCCCGGCTGAAGAGGCGTGCACGGCAAACGACGTTCAAGAGATGCGTGCCACGTTGCTGGCATGGTATACCGCGCACAAGCGCGACCTGCCGTGGCGGGCGACGCGTGATCCATATCGCATCTGGGTGTCGGAGATCATGCTGCAGCAGACCCGCGTTGCCGCGGTACTGGAGCACTATCGGCTTTTTCTGGCGGCGTTTCCAACGGTGGAAGCGCTGGCGGCTGCTAACGAACCGGAGGTGCTGACGCTGTGGAGCGGGCTCGGCTATTACCGGCGGGCACGGATGCTGCATCGCGCGGCCAGGCTGGTTGTTAGCGAGTTGGCGGGCGTGATGCCGCGAACCGCAGAGGCCTTGCTAGCGCTGCCGGGCGTGGGTGCGTACACGGCCGCAGCGGTGGCGAGCATCGCGTTTGACGAGCCGGTGGCGGTGGTCGATGGCAATGTGGAACGCGTCCTGGCGCGGGTGGCGGGGTGGTCGGCTGTCGAGGCCGGATGTGTAACCAAGGTACGCACGTTCGCGGACATGCTGGTGGATCCAGCGCGACCGGGAGACTTCAACCAGGGAATGATGGAGCTCGGGGCGACGGTCTGTCTCCCGCGCGCGCCGTTGTGCCTGGGGTGTCCATGGCAGCAGTGGTGCCACACGCGGGGTGAACATCCCGTAGCTGTCAGACGCCCGCAACAGCGGCAGCATAGCGTGCGTGCAGTGTGGCTGCGCGGGAGTGGTGCGACACAACAGGTACTGCTAGTGCAGAGGGCAGCCGATGCTTCGCTGATGGCGGGGATGTGGGAGTTGCCGGGGTATGATCCAAAACCTGATGAATCGCCGGAGTTTACCGCGCGACATGCCATCACGGTTACAAATCACGTAGTGGATGTGTATGTGGCACGGGCGGAAGCAGCACGCGGCATGGCTGGAGAATGGGTGCCGGTGAATGAATTGTCGCGGCGCGCGCTCACCGGCCTGACGCGCAAGGTGCTGCGGCGCCTTGGCTGCATCAAATAGCGGCTTGGTGGCGGCTTACTTTTGCAGGAACTCTGACATGGAAGGCGCGGTCGCGGCCGCCGCCGGAGGGTTCGAGAGGCCGAGTTCGTCCATCAGCGTGCGTAGCATGCTCTGGTGCTGGTACAGCGTGGTGGACGTTTGCGTGTAGCCGTTCTTCGCCACCGGACCCCAGAAGACGCATGCGATGCGACCACCACCGTTCGAATCGTCGCTGTCGTCGGCTTCATCGAAGTCGACGACGAGAAGTCCGTCGCCGTCGGTAGCGAATGCGGGTGAGTTCGACAGCGGAATGACGACGTTCGTCTGCAACCAGAGGTCCGCCTGCTGCGGCGAGCCATTATGCGCGTCGTCGTTTACGTCAGGAACGATGTAGGAGAACTCTGGGAGTGTGCCGTTCGCTAGATCGGTGGCGAACTGGGAGAACGGCCAGATAGTTTGATTGGCGACCTGCGGATTGTCGGCGATGTCTGAGAGCATGGCGTAGGGATTATGCCGGATAAGGTAGGCTCCAGTATTGCCGCCGACGTAGCCCTGGGAGATACCCTCGGCGTAGATCCTGAATGGCACATTCGCGGCCAGCATGTGGCGTGCGATGTTGTCGACGTCCCAGACCTTCCTGGAGCTGTCATCTGTCGTCAGCAACTGGCCCGTGGTTAGCATGAAGTAATTGCCGATGGAGGGATGCGAGTTCGCGTAGTAGTTTGTCGCGAGCGCGCCATTGCTGATCAGGCCATTGAGGTTCGGCCACGCGCTATCGCCGACAACGGTGGCATAGCTTTGGTTTTCCTCCATGACCATCACGATGTGCCTGCTCTGCGATGCCTGCACCGTCACCGCAGCGGTGCCCGATTGCGTCGGATCCTGAACGCTCGTCGCGGTGATGGTCACAGCGCCTGCGACAGCCGGCGCGGTAAACACACCAGTGGAGCCGATGGTCCCGCTGCTCGCAGACCATGTGACTGCCGAGCTGTAGTTCCCAGTGCCCGCGACCGTCGCGCTGCATTGCGAGGTTGCATTGGTGTTCACAGTTGATGGATTGCATGCTGCCTGGACCGAGGTAATGGTGGAAGGCGGAGCCTGCACGGTGATGGCGGCGGCGCCGGATTTGGTTGGGTCCTGCGTACTCGTCGCGGTGATGGTGACGGTGCCTGCGACAGCCGGCGCGGTGAAAGCGCCACTCGCGTTAATGGTGCCACCGCTGGCAGACCAGGTGACGGCAGAGCTGTAGGTACCGGTTCCCTTCACTGTTGCTGCGCACTGCGAGGTGGCATTGGCGTTCACAGTCGACGGAGCGCACGCTGCCTGTACTGAGATGATGGTGGAAGGTGGAGTCTGCACGGTGATGGCGGCGGCGCCGGATTTGGTTGGGTCTTCTGTGCTCGTCGCGGTGATGGTGACAGTACCTGCTGACGCCGGCGCGATGAAAGCGCCACTCGCGTTAATGGTGCCGCCGCTCGCAGACCAGGTGACTGCCGAGCTGTAGGTGCCGGTTCCTTTCACTGTTGCTGTGCACTGCGAGGTCGCGTTGACAGCAATCGTGGCAGGAGTGCAGGCCGGGGAGACGGAGGTGATGGTGGGGGACGAGGAAGGTGGAGACGGGGTTTCATCGCTGCTGCTGGTGCCACCGCCGCATGCCGTCAGCGCGAGTAGGAGCAGAGTTAGTCCTAAGGCATGAGAGAGAACATGCCTTAGGGGCCTCCCTACGCAATGGCGCCGCGAACCGCCCATATGGAGTTTGTTGCTCCACAGCGTACAGTGTCGGCGGATCGGTCGGATGCGAAATGTAATAAAACGGATGAAGCTCAGAGAAGCTTGCGCACTTTATTGACAACGGTGCGTCTCGTGTTGCTGAGCTTCATCCGGTCGAGGAAGCTGGCCTAAAATCCACGCCTGGCTTCGTCTGCATCCTCTGCCAGGTCGTGCAACAAATTGAAGAAGGTCGATGATTGACCGATGAAGAGTCCCATATCTGTCAGGAACTTCACGACACCCATCGCGATGCCGTTGGTCTCTGTGGGCCGGATGACTGAGCATGGTGGAAGCTTCCGGCTCAGGAATGGGCAAGGCTCCGGCATGATCAGATTGGTCTGGAATGTCTCGCCGCCGAACGGTGGTGAGTTGAGATCTGGAAAAGTGACCGAGACGCCCGTCACCGGGTCAACCGCATGCAGGACCTTTGCGTTTCCCGCCTTGTCCTGCCAGGTCTGGAAGTGCATGGTTTCTGTTGGGCCAATGCTGATGAGAATGCGCAGGACCTCGACGCTGTGTGCTCTCTGCGCCATAGCGGGATAGAGGGTGGTGCCCCCTTGTTCGATAGTGGCGAAGTGGAAGCCGGCGGTGTTCGCGATGGCCTGAAGGAAGTTTGGATGTTTGGTGTCCTCGTCGGTCCTTGGGATGGCGGTGTGCTCTCCGACGGCTAGGCTGGGAATAGCCTGTGGGAACTTGAAATTCGGGTCAAGATCAGGGTTATGATCGCGGGCGCGGTAACGCGTGAACCAGCTTGTGTCCACCGTGAGCTGCATCAGGTTGGTAATTCGTTTCTTCCCGCTTGAGCCTTTCGCCATGCTGCCAGGCAGCGTGCGAAATGGTTCAAGGCTTACAGGGTCTGCGCCCTTCGAAGCCAGATAGGCGTTCAGGAAGTGCCAGTGGGTGAATTCATCGTCTGTGTTGTCGTGAACATACTGCGCCATATCTTCGTCTAGAAAGGCAAGAGCCTCGGTAAACGCTGGATTGCCAGTGCCATCCGGCTCTTCGCGATCCTGAACGCCACAAAGCTCGTTGTACTGGACCCAGAAATCAGTCTCGATGATTTCTGCGGCTGCCGCGAAGCGAAGCATAGCTGCATCGCCGAAAGTGAGGCGACCGCTACCTTCGCCCTTTTCGTCATCGCCCGCCTGCGCGAACGAGTTATTTGCCAGAAGCCCGACGCCTGCTGCTGTGGCCAATCCATTCTTCAAGAATGAACGCCGGTTGGTTGCGGCTTTCATGCTGCTCCACATCTCGTGCATAGAAAAGCCTCCTGACCCCGGAGCTTGCGCTTTCAAAAATGAGGTAGGTGTCAAAGCCAAGTAATAGCTTTGTCATCTGTTTATGGGTGTTTGATGACAATGCTGGTGCGTGCCGGTAGCGAGTGTGAAGGTCGTTCGCAACTCGTGCGTACTGCCGTAGCAGCAGTGATTTGCAATCGCGCCTGTGGAGGCCTGCGAGGACTTGCGCGGCCAGGATGATAGCCTTCCCTTTACTCCACGGGAGATGATTTCAGAGCATGTCTTTCAACAGGACGCAAAGTGTTGTTCTTGCAGTCACAATTGCCGGCCTTTCAATGCCGGTGTTTGCGCAGACAGCGCAGGGATCTTCGGCGGTGCCCCAGGTGGTGGGAGTCCCGGCGGCGGCACAACAGGAGGCGCAGCGAATCGATCCGGAACGAATCCGAGCTGCGGTGAAGTATCTGGCAGATAACAAGCTGGAGGGGCGCGGTCCTGGAACGGAAGGCGATCGCCTGGCGGCGAAGTATCTCTCACAACAGTTTGCTGCTTACGGGTTGACGCCCGCCGGCGACAACGGTTCGTGGTACCAGAAGGTGCCGTTGTACGCAGTGCAGACGGTGCCGGACAAGACGACCTTTCAACTGGTGCCGAAGGATGGCGAACCGGTGACTTTGAAGTATGGCGCTGACTTCGTGACCAACAACCAGACCGGCGCGGCGGTGGCGGAGGTCGATGCGCCGATTGTCTTCGTCGGCTACGGCATTCATGCGCCGGAGTACAACTGGGACGACTACAAAGGTGTGGATGTGCACGGCAAGGTGGTGCTCGTGATCGTGAACGAGCCACCATCAGCGGATGTGGGTTTCTTCAAGGGCAAGGCACTGACCTACTACGGGCGATGGACGTACAAGTATGAAGAAGCGGCGAGGCAGGGCGCGATCGGTGCGTTGATCATTCATCGCGAGGATCTGGCGAGCTACCCCTGGCAAGTGGTGCGGAGTTCATGGTCGGGCGAGAAGAGCTACCTGGTGGGAGATCCGAATGCGAAGCTCGAGGCGGCGGCCTGGGTACAGCTTGACATTGCCGGCAAGGTTGCACAGGCGGCGGGGTATGACATCGACGATGTGATTGAAGAGGCCGGCAAGCACAATGTGTCGCGCGAGACGACATGGCGGCTGAAGGCGCACATCGTCAGCGAGAAGCGCTCCTTCGATTCGGAGAACGTGATGGGGATGGTGGCGGCGAAGGGCGCGGGACCGGAGCAGTCCGTGCTGTACACGGCGCACTTCGATCACCTTGGCATGGATAGGAAAGCCCCTGGAGACAAGATCTACAATGGCGCAGCGGACAACGGGACGGGGTGCGGCATTCTGCTGGAGTTGGCGCGCGCGTACGCAGACGCAGCGAAGGCAGGAACGCCGCCACCACATCGCGTGTATTTCGCCGCGGTGACAGCGGAGGAGCAGGGGCTGCTGGGTTCAGAGTATCTGGGGATGCATCCTCCCGTGCCACAAAAGGACCTGACGCTCGATCTGAACTATGACATGCTGCTGCCGATTGGCGTGGCAACTTCGACGGATGTCTCCGGCGCGGAACGAACGTCCTTCTATCCGACGGTGGAGAGCACAGCGAAGGACTTCGGCCTGACGATTCAGCCGGACCAGTTTCCGGGCGCAGGGCATTATTACCGCTCCGACCATTTTTCACTGGCGCGCTATGGGATCCCGGCATTCTCCATCGGACAGGGCACGCTCTTTGCCGGACACGATGCAGACTGGGGTGAGACGCAGATGAAGCAGTACACTGCAGAGCGATACCACCAGCCGAGTGATGAATACAAGCCGGAGATGGATTTCCGAGGCAATGCTCGGATGGCGCAGTTCGGCTTCGATCTGGGTTGGCTTGCATCAGCGGCAAAGAACACTCAGGGTTGGCAGGCAGGAGATGAGTTTGAGGCGGCGCGAAAGAAGAGCATGTCTGGCCAGTAGCCTGCTGGGCGGGTTGGCGCTCCGTGTTGTTGCGGGTGTACTACTTCTGTGCTTTCTGCCTCTTCCGGCTCGATTTGCAAGCGCACAGCAACAAGCTCCATCGCCGCGGCTCCAGCGGCGACAGCAGGCGCTGGCAGAAGATGGCGTCTTTCTGCCCGGACGCACCAACCTGCCGAATGAGGCATCGGGAGCCTACGCGTTGAGCCCGAATCCTGCGGAGGTCATCGAGATCATTTTGAACGGCGAGGACGATGCGGTCCGGCTGCAGGGGTATCTGACGCGCGTGGGCGATGGTGAATCCGATCGCGGGGCGCCGCTGTCATTCTTCTTTGCGCGCACCACGGTGGGGCCGACGCAGCTTACCTTTATCACGCGCCAGGTGCATGGAATCTGGTGGAGCTTTGCGGGAACCATCGAACGCGGGAGCGTTGAGACCAGCGCGCAGAAGGGCTACTACTTCCTGAACGGAACGCTGACGGAGCATTTCGACACCGGGCAGTCGGCACCGCGACGAGTCAGTCTGCCTTTGCTCCCGGAGGGACAGTCGTCGCAGTAGCATGGCTTGTGTTTGGGACGGGCCCGGGCGCGGGCTTGTTCAGATACCACGGAATATTGATGACCACGACCCGCTGGCTGCCTTTGACCAGGAGCAGCAGCTTCAGCACCTGCGCCCGTTGGTTGTGCAGCAGGTTCTGCCACCATCTACGGACGACCAGCTCCGGAACCATGACGGCGATCTGCCGGTGCGGATTCTCCCCCTCGATTGTTAGGATGCGCTCGACCAGCGGCTGGACGATGTAGCGGTAGGGCGAGCGCAGGATGATGAGCTTGGGTATAGGGAGCTTCGCGGCCCGCAGCGGCTCGACCACCATATGCTGCCAGATGGGCGTGAGCTCATCGTCCTTGTCCTCGATGTCCTGATCATCGCCGGTGTGGACGTGGATGGCGCGGATGTCGTCCGAAAGCATGAGGGCAAAGCGGAGGCCCTTTTCGGAGATGCGGCTCCAACGGTCCATGGGGATGAGAACGATGGGCCGTTCGATGTCTTCGAGGCAGATGGGTGCGGCATTGTTGGTTTCTGCCTCCACGCGGTTGTAGTGCCGCTTGACACGCAACATCAGGAAGATGAGCAGCGGCACCATCACCGCGGTGATCCATGCGCCCTCAACGAACTTGGCGACGAGTACGACGAGTACGGTAACGCCGGTGGCGAAGGCGCCGAGACCGTTGACGAACATGTGGCCGAGCGCACCCTTGCCGCCGGCGCGACGCCAGTGCACGACCATCCCCGCCTGCGAGAGCGTGAACGCGAGGAAGGCACCGATGGCGTAGAGCGGGATGAGGCGATCCGTGACGCCACGGAAGACGATAAGCAGAATCGCGGTAAAAGTGGTGAGCGCGTAAATGCCGTGCGAGTAGAGCAGCCGACGGCCGCGAATGATGAAGACACCGGGCAGAAACTTATTGAGCGCAATGGCGCGTGTAAGGCGCGGGAAATCCGCGAAAGCAGTGTTTGCGGAAAGCGAGAGCACCAGCAGGATGGAGCCGATGGTGACGTAGTAGAAGATGCCGCGGCCCATGACCGCGGCAGTGAGCTCAGAGAGCACGCTCTGGTAGTGCGGTGAGCCGGGATCGACGGCGCCGATGCTGTAAGCGCGGCAGAGCAACGCGATGCCCGCGAGCAGAACGATGAGCATGGCGATGATAATGGTGAGGGTGGTTTTCGCCGTCTTGCATCGCGCGTCGCGGAAAGCGGTAACGCCGTTCGAGACAGCTTCAACGCCGGTCATCGCAGTGCAGCCGCTGGAGAAGACCTTGAGAATGAGCCACAGAGAGATGCCTGCGGTAGCTGCGGGAAGCTGCGGGGGTGCGACGATCGGATGTGGATGGCCGCCGCTGATAAGCGCCTTGGTTAGGCCAACGCAGATGACGACGAGTAACGTTCCAACGAAAAGATACGTGGGGATGAGGAAGGCGCCGCCGGTCTCGCGGAGGCCGCGCATGTTCACAAGCGCGAGCAGGAACAGGATTCCAAGACAGATGGTGAGGGTGTGCTTCTGCAGTGCGCCAGGGTCAACGGAGATAAGCGCGCCCACGCCGGCCGAGATGCCGACCGCGGCCGTGAGCACGTAATCGATCATGAGTGCGGCAGCGGCGAGCAGCCCCGGATACGTGCCGAGATTTTCTGAAGCGACGGTGTAGGATCCGCCGCCGCCGGGATAGGCATCGATCGTCTGGCGATACGAGAAGAAGACGATGACGAGCAGGATGATGATGGCGAACGAGACGGGCACGATGTAGCGCACGCCGAGAACGCCGAGCGGGATGAGAAGGGTGAGCGCCGCTTCCGGCCCGTATGCAGCGGAGGATAACGCGTCGAGGCCGAAGATGGGGACGCCCGCGGCCGGCCCGACGTGCTCTGCGCGCTGCTCGGAGTTCGCGAGCGGGCGGCCGAAGAGTAGGTCAAAAAATGACATGCAATCGACCGGCTCTCCTATCCGCAGACTGGGCGCTGGAATCCGATCCGCAGGGAATCCACTGTAGCAGAGCTATTCGTCAGAAAGTGATAAAGGTGCATCGGGTTTCAGGGGTGGTCCGGCTGCTGAGAGGCTAGCTCATTGCGCTGCAGACAACGCATGACGGCAATGACTCGCTGGTAGATATAGACGAGTTCGCTGTCCGGCAAGGGGCCGCGATTGTGGGAACTCACGTTGTCGAAGATGACCTGCTCGCGATTGGGTTCGTAGACCGGCATGTCAGTGGCTTCCTTGAGCGTGCCGATGGCGCGGGCAGCTTCGGCCCGCTGGTTCAGCAGTTCGACAATCTGCAGGTCGAGTGCGTCGATCTTCGTACGCCAGTCACTAATGTCCATTCGTAAGCCTCGGGTGAGGTGAGTGTGCTGTTCCGAATCAGCGAGTCGTGATTAGCGAATCGTTGACTAGCGAGTTGTGGGAGCAGCGGGGACCGGCCGCAACCCCTCAATAAATTGTGCCACCGCCGCCGGAGCTTCTTTGGGCGCGGTCTTCTCGATCAGCCCGACGATGGCGCTGCCGATGGCGGCAGCATCGGCAAATTCACCGAGTGCGGCGACGTGGGCTGCATTGGAGACGCCGAAGCCAAGCACGATGGGTAGTTGTGTAAAGCGGCGCAGGCGTTCGACGAGCGAGCGCGCATCGGAGGCGAGCGTCTGCCGCGTGCCGGTGATGCCGACGCGGGAGATGGCGTAAACAAAGCCCTGACTGACAGCCGCGATGCGGCGGAGGCGGTCATCCGTGCTGGTGGGTGCGACAAGGAAGATGGGCGCAAGATTGGCGGCGAGCATCGCATTGAGATAATGGCCCTCCGCCTCCTCGATGGTGAGATCAGTTGCGAGCACACCATCCACCCCGGCGGCCTTGGCATCGTTTGTAAAGCGTTCGAGCCCATACCTGAGAATCGGATTGAGGTACGAAAAGATGACGAGGCCCGTTTGCGGACGTGCAGCGCGCAGGTCACTGGCGAGTGCGAGAACGTGGTTGAGCGTGGTGCCGTTCGCAACGGCACGGTGGCTCGCGCGCTCGATAACCGGCCCGTCGGCGAGCGGATCGCTGAAGGGAACGCCAAGTTCGAGCACGTCGGCGCCGGCATCGATGGCGGCGACTGCGATGGCGCGTGTGGTGGCGACGTCGGGGTCGCCGACGGTGAGGTAGGCAACGAGGCCAGGATGATGGGCGAAGCGGATCGGCATCAGCGGACCTGCTCCTGGGCGGCGCCATCGAGATGAAGCTCACGCGAGAGGATCCCCATGTCCTTGTCGCCGCGGCCTGAGACGTTGACCACGAAGATGTCTTCCGACAGCGACGTCGGCGCGAGGCGGATGGCTTCGGCGACGGCGTGGGCGCTCTCAAGTGCGGGCACGATGCCTTCGGTGCGCGCGAGCATTACGGTGGCGTCGAGTGCCTGCTGGTCGGTGGCGGAGGTGTAGGTGGCGCGGCCGGAGTCGTGCATGGCCGCATGCTCCGGGCCGACGGAGGCGTAGTCGAGTCCCGCGGAGACAGAGTGGGTGAGCGAAACCTGGCCGTGCTCGTCCTGCAGAACATAGGAGAAGGTGCCCTGCAGCACGCCAGGTGAGCCACCGCTGAAGCGCGCGGCGTGCTCGCCAAGCGCAGTGGAGCGGCCACCGGCTTCGACGCCGATAAGCTTGACTTGAGGGTCACGCACGAAGTCGAAGAACGCGCCCATGGCATTCGAACCGCCACCGACGCACGCGATAACGGCAGAGGGCAGACGGCCTTCCTTTTCGACGATCTGCCGGCGGATCTCTTCACCTGTGATGCGATGGAAGTCACGCACCATGGTGGGGTAAGGATGCGCGCCGAGCACGCTGCCGAGTAGATAGTGGGTTGTGCGGACGTTCGTGACCCAATCGCGCATGGCTTCGTTGATGGCGTCCTTCAGTGTCTTCGAGCCGGAACTGACGCCGCGCACCTCCGCGCCGAGCAGGCGCATACGATAGACATTCAACTCCTGTCGCCGCATGTCCTCCTCGCCCATGTAGACCACGCACTCCATGCCGAGCAGCGCGCAGATAGTGGCAGTGGCGACGCCGTGTTGGCCTGCACCGGTCTCAGCGATGATGCGTTGCTTGCCCATGCGCTGTGCAAGCAGACCCTGGCCGAGGCAATTGTTGATCTTGTGCGCGCCAGTGTGGAGCAGGTCTTCCCGCTTGAGATAGATCTTCGCGCCGCCGAGACGTTCGCTGAGGCGCTGCGCGAAGTAGAGCGGCGTGGGGCGGCCGGCATAATCACGCAACAATGCGTCGAGTTCGGCGCGGAAGATCGGATCAGCCTTGGCCTGTTCATAGGCGGCTTCGAGCTCTTCGAGCGCGGCCATCAGGGTTTCGGGTACGTAGCGGCCGCCGTAATCGCCAAAGCGCCCGAGGCGGGTGGGGGTTAGGGTCTCCATGCGATCTACCTCTCGCTCTAGGGTATCGCGTTGCCCTAACGTCGCGAAGCGCGGGGACGCCGAGATTTTTCCAATTGCGCGAAGGTATCGCGTGCATTGCGGGTGAAAGCCTGGACGCGCACGGGATCCTTGCGGCCGGGCGCGGCCTCGACACCTGTAGCCACATCGACACCCCAGGGAGTAAGGGTGCGGATAGCTTCCGCAACATTGTCCGGGTTGAGGCCGCCGGCGGCGATGAGCCGCAGTTGCGGCGCCACTCTGCGGAACATGTGCTGCGCGGCCTGCCAGTCATAGCGCGTGCCGGTGCCCCCATGGCCTATCGGGCTGCGCGAGTCGATCAGCAGAGCGTCGATTGCGCCGTGGCGGGCGGCATCGCGCGCGACGGCTTCCATCTGCGGCTCCATGTCATCGCTGAAGGCCAGTACGGCCAGGATGCTGATCGGGCAGGATGCCGGCTCGGCGGCGAAGTGCGCCCGCAGGCGGCACGGGAGATCAGGATCGTTATTCGCGTGAAGTTGGACACCGGTGAGGTCAGCGTCGTGCACGGTGGCGGCGATTTCGTCGAAACTTGCATCGACGAAGACGCCGTAGCGTTCCACGTTGCGCGGTAGATACGGTGAGATGGCGCGCACCTGATCCACGGTGACGCGCCGCGGGCTGGGAGCGAAGATGAATCCGAGTGCGCTGGCGCCGCTGTTCGCGGCGTGCTGCGCATCGGCAAGGCTGGTGTTACCGCAAATCTTGATCCACATATGTCAGGACGGAATGAAGCTCGAGGCGGCGTGCTTCATTGCCTCTTGAATCCAGGCATCGAGCGCGCGGCCGGGATCGGATTGACGCATGAACTTTTCGCCGATGAGAAACGCACTAAAACCGGCGGCGCGCAAGCGGGCATAATCGGCGGGATCGTTGATGCCGCTTTCAGCAACGAGCACAGCATCGGAAGGAAGCTCCGAGGCGAGTTCAAGCGAAGTTTCAAGGCGCACATCGAAGGTGCGCAGGTCGCGATTGTTCACGCCAAACATGCTACACCCGAGGTGACGAATGCGCTGCGCCTCCTCGCGCGTGTGGACCTCGCAAAGCACATCGAGCGCGTAATCGCCGGCGGCTTTGGAGAGCTGTTCGAGTTCGGTATCGGAGAGCGCCGCGACGATGAGCAGCACCGCATCCGCTCCATGGGCCCGGGCTTCGACGATCTGGTACTCGTCAATGATGAAGTCCTTGCGCAGGCACGGGAGGGTCGTGGCGCGGGAGGCGGCTGCGAGATTCGCAAGGCTGCCCTGAAAAAAAGGCTCGTCGGTAAGGACGGAAAGCGCCGCGGCGCCACCGACCTGCATAGAGGGCGCCAGAGCAGCCGCAGAGAAGTCGGCGCGGATGAGTCCCTTGGAGGGGGAGGCCTTCTTGAGCTCCGCGATCACGGCAGGGCCGCTCCGGGAGCGGCTACGCAGCGTGGCAGCAAAGCCGCGCGGCGCGTGGAGCAGCGCCTGCTGCTCCAAAAGCGCGCGGGGCGTTTGCTCCATACGCTGGCCCAGATCTTGGCGTGTGCGCGCGAGAATCTCAGTCAAGATTCGATCTGGAGCCCGATCAGGCATCCGTTCGGAGATCCGTTTCCAGGATCAGGCCACGGCGATTCGGCATTCCTCAGAGGGTTCCTTTCCCTTGAGTATATGGATGAAACGATCGCGTCACGGGATTCAGCCAACACGCGCCTTTGCTTTCCAGCCACCGATGATCAGGCCCATCAGCAGCATGCCGACCAGCGGGTAGCCGGTGTTGATGGCAAGGATGGAAAGGCTGCGGGCTTCGAAGGCGTACTCAGTGGCCCATGTGGTGAAGACGAATGCGAGCCATAATGCGGCTGCGATAGTGGCGCCGCGAGCTGCAGTTTGCGGACCCGTCGCCTGAATGATCCATGAAAGAGCGGTCGCGATGATCGCCGTCATAATAAGTGCGACCACATAGCCCAGCCATGGGGGCACGCCGGAGGCCTTGAGCGATTCAATGGTGCGGCCGATGCCGGCGAGCCACGGGTTCATAAACGTGGTGAACCATACGGCGCCAAGGAAGAAATAGACCAACGTTGCGACGGCGATAGCGAGAGGGTTGTGACGGACGACTGGCATGGGCGTTCTCGATCATGGACCAGATTCGGGGAGAATGGCGGGAATTCTAGAGGGTGACCGCAAGAACACGCCAGCGAAATGGGATGGACCTCGGCTGGGATTCATGAGATCACTTGATACGGCCGAGAAAACGCTCTTCGTTGGGAACGAGTAGACTCTCCAACGCGAGCCGAGAGAGCTCAGCATCGCAGAGAACGCAGGAGACGGGATGCTACAGAGGACGACGCGGCACAATGTGGCGCAGCATAGAGGCGAATTGAGCAAGATGACGACGAAGTTGCGCTATAGAGGCTACGTGCTGCCTGGATGACTGCCGTATTACTTGCGGCCGCGGGTCTCTGCTCCGCGCAAGGTCCATCTTCAAAGGCAGATGCGGGTCACGGACTTGCTGGCATGGCAAGCCCAGCTTGTCCGCGATCACTGCGGGCCGCGTCAGTTCGTGACGACAGATTACGGCGGCATGATGAAGGAGGACAGGAATGAGTACGATGTGAGCCGTTCGCTCGATCTGGTTGCGGACAACATCTGTCAGTTCGGGCCGCAGGACAATATGGATAGCTGGACGCAGACGGAGCAGGGTGACTACAGCCGCTCACTGCAACATGCCAACTACCTGGTAACGGAGACCAACGCGCAGAGCACGGACTGGACCTCGGCCTATCAGTATCCGCCGTACGATGGCCAACTTCGGCTGAATGTGTACACGCACCTGTCGAATGGCGCGAACCTGATCGAGTATTGGCACTGGGCGTCTGTCAACTCAGGCCAAGAGACGTACTGGAGAGGCGTGCTGTCACACGATTTTGAACCAAACCGCGCGTACGCCGAAGTGTCGCGCACCGGCAATGAGCTGAAGCGCATCGGGCCGGTATACGGCGGGCAGCGGAATCGATCTGCCGACGAGGCATCGGGGCGTCCACAGCGAAAAGTGACGATCCAACCATGGGACGTTTTGATTGTCGAAGAGGAGTGAGCTCAGGAGAATTCAGCGGCAAGAAATGGAGTGCATCGGCATAATCGTGCCCGCTAGATTGGATTCATGAGCAGGGAAGTGGCGGCGGAGACCATTGCGGAACGACTGAGCAGCATCGCCTGGGAGCGGATTGAAATCGATCTGAACGAATATGGCGGCGCAGTCCTTGAACAACTGCTTACTTCCGACGAGTGCGAATCTGTCACGGCGATGTACCCGGACGATGCAGCATTTCGCAGCCGCGTTGTGATGGCACGACATGGTTTTGGACGCGGCGAATACAAATATTTCCGGTACCCGCTGCCCAAGCTTGTGGGGGATTTAAGGACGCATCTGTATCCGCGCCTGGCACCGATTGCGAATCGTTGGAACGAAGCCCTGCGCACCGAGGTGCGCTACCCTCCGAAGCATGCTGAGTTCCTTGAGCGCTGTCACGGTGCGGGCCAGGGCCGCCCGACACCGCTGCTGTTGCAATATGGCGAAGGCGATTACAACTGCCTGCACCAGGATTTGTATGGCGAGCATGTGTTCCCGATCCAGGTAGCGGTCTTGCTATCCGAACCCGGACTGGATTTTCGCGGCGGCGATTTCGTACTGGCGGAGCAGCGTCCACGTATGCAGTCGCGCGTGGAAGTGGTGCCGTTGTGGCAGGGCGATGCGGTGGCATTCGCTGTGCATCATCGTCCGGTGCAGGGTGCGCGCGGCACCTACCGCGTCAATCTACGGCACGGCGTGAGCAGGATTCGCCATGGACATCGGCGCACGCTGGGTATCATCTTTCACGATGCGGAGTAGCTGCGCGCCTGCACTTTCAAGGACGCAGGTTTGATTGAGGTTGCGCTGTGCCTGTGATCTCGCGACGATTGACCACGGCATTGTCGGCAATTACGACAGCCACCCAGGGAGTATCGGCTGAGAGGATATGTACGTGCCAGGTCACGCTCCCGGATTTCTCGGAAGTGAGCATCACCGTCTGCTGCGGTGTTTCCTTCAAATCGAGATTGTCCGCTCGCAGGGAAAATGTGTGGGGGCCGGAGCCATGTGCGGCCACGTGAAGGACGATGTCCCCTGAAGCTTCCGTTTCCGTCGTCACTGCGTAATCAACGGCTTTATCAGGATGCAGGTCGATGTCGTAGCTGCCGGCCGAGAGCGCTGTCAGCGTTGTGCGCGTGGTGCCTTGCCGCACGGAGTATTGACCTTGCGGCAATAGAACACGAAATGCGCCGTTGGAGGGCGCAATAGACTTTGTGAAACCAGTGTGTTCGTCGCGGAATTCTACTGTCTGATCGTCGCTACCGGAGACTCCGCGGACCACCGCCGGGCCGTTCAGATCTCGCATCAGCCAGATCCACTCGCCTGCCGGCTGGCTCCAAACCTCTTTATATGTCCAGCAAATCTGCGTCGGCCAGTAGGGCGCATCGCTGTTGCCTCTTGTTTCGATGCCTACGGGAAGAGCACCTACCATCTGGCCTGAGCGAACGCTGTAGAGTGGCGTCCAATCGTAGCCTTCACCATACATGATGCTGGAAGAGAAGGGGTTCCGTCCCATGAGCCACTGTGCCTGCTCTTGCGCTAGGTCTCCCGCATCCAGATCGCCGCGGACCTGCGCTGCAGTAGAAAGAGCCTTTGCCCCAGAGAGCAGCACGCTGGAGTTGCCACGGAAGTTGAACCAGACGGGAAATCTGCGGAGATAGTATTCGCCGCCTAGCGGCACCCCGTGATGCACCTGCTCGAGATAGGAGTCGCGATCAGCCGCGCGCAGCGGCCGCCATTTCTCGGCCTCAGGAATCAGGCGAACTTCGCTTTCGCGATAGATAGCGGCGGGCAGGACATCGTACGGAGCATCGAAGGCCGCGACTGCTTGTTGATAGTAGCGGGAATGCAGAACGATCGCCGCATACCACTTGATCCATTCATTGTTCTCAGGAAACGCCCCGCATAAATGAGCGAGAGCGACAATCGGCTGCTCTTCCTCGCCAATATGGAATCGATGAAATAGATTCTCGCGTTTTGGGCCGGAGTAGAAGTACCCAGTGATCGGAACGCTCCATGGCTGCAACCTGCGCTCCTGCGACTGCAGAATGAGATCGCCGAGCGCAATGGCCTCATCCGCGTATTGCTTCTCGCCGGTGGCGCGAAACAGATCGACGGATGCGATCGCCCCGAAGGAGATGCGCTCCAGTTCGTCCTTCGCTCCGTAAACCTCCGGGAGAAGCGGCGCATTCTTCAAGCCTTCGACTGCATATTTCCAGTCCTGTTTCGCCGTCGCCAGGCTGCGATTCGCAAGCTCCGGATCGGTATCTTTCAATACGCGGGCAGCGAGTGCTTCATCGGCGGCAACGCGAAAATTCCACTCCGGATCGTTGACGGCCTGGCCGAAGCGATCATCGGCATCGCCGATGATTCCATTCGTCCAGTAACTGATCAACTGACCGGTGCTGCGATATCCGTCGCCAAAGCTGGTCTTGAGAATCCAGGCCAGTCCCCATTTCCCTTCTTCGAGAAGCCGGTCGCGGAGTTCGGGGTTTTCCTGCTGTTGCGCAAGGCGTTCCGCGTAAGAGAGCAGCGCGTAGGTCATCCCGGTGATATTTCCGGTTGCGGTCAGATCTCCTGCATCGTGATAGCCGCCGCTGACGACGATGCGTTTGTCGCCGTGGAGCGTGTAGTCGTCCTGGTGACAGATGCCATGAATGCCGGGAATGACGGTTCCGCAGCGTTCGCTGTACATGAAGTTGATGGTTTTCGAGACGCTGCTGTCCCATGCGTTGTCGGCAATGACAAAGGGTCGAGTCAGCTCGTTGCCGGCGCGGATCTGGTAGGTTCCCGGTTTCTGCAACTCGGAGAAGCCCAACACCTGGTAAGCACCAAGGCTGGTGTGTTTCTCTTCCACCAGCTTCGTAAGAGCCACTTTGCCGGTGCTTTGCTCGATGACGGAAAATTCACGCGCCGTCAGGTTGCTGGCGATGGCCGATTTTGAGGAGCCAATTGTGTATCCGCTGTGACTGAAAGCAATTTTGCCCGCGGCGACATCCCAGCCTTCCACGTGATCGGGAACCACGGACTGCAACTCGAGTTGATCAATATAGAGAATGGTGCGATCGCCAGGATCAGGGAACATCTTCGGCAAGCTGTAGGCAAAATCGAGTGCCGTGACTTTGTCCCGATCAAGCGGCGCGATCTCCCATACAAGGTGGGTCCACCCATGATTGTTCAGGAGCAGCGATTCGTCGCGGCCTTCGTTGTACTGGTCCGGCAGTTGATGCGCGCCCTCATTGTGAAGCGTGAGAGATGCAGCGAGCGCCGGGGCACCGGCAACCTCCGCATACACCCAAAGCGAAATGCGGGTGTATTTCCGCCAGTCCTCGCTGGGGAACTTGCGCGTCGCGATCAGATCTTCCCATTCTCCGCTGCCGTCGACGCGGGCAACGTTGAAAGTGGACTCGATCTTCAGAGAATGCTCGCCATCCATTTTATGTTCGGCGGAGAGCGTCATCTCTCCTTCGCCTTTGAAGGACCAGGTGGCGAGATTTTCCATGCCGTCCAGCAGGCGGGAGTCGATCACGGTTTTATTCAGCCAGCGGTACTCCGCCCCATCTTCAAGCGTGGCCTGCATCGGCTTCCTCGGCTGATCCTGCTGCTGCGCGAAAAGCGCCTGCCCGAAAGCAAAGAGCGTGGCCACCCCCAGCGTGCCGGCCAGCGAGACCCTGCATGGATCGAAAGTGTTATTGAGAGACTTCCGAATTACCTGTTCTCTTGTTTTCATCGACGGTTAATATAGTAACTGCCGGGTTGACATGTGCCGGATGATGGAACTCTGTCGCGCGTGGCAGAGCTTTCTGAGCCGATGATCAAGTAGAGCGTGATGCCGGCGCATTCGGTCTCAGGAAGCATCTTTGAAATTCGCTTTGTTCATCCCTTATTCACACGCTCGCGGCGGAGGCTTGCCAGAATATCTGAGTGGCAATCGTATTCAGCCTGATTATCCATGCAGCACCTCTCTGTGTGCTCCGTCACCCCCTCATCACATGCTGATTGCAATTGGGAGCTTGTTGCTCGCCGCCTCGACATCGGCGCTGCCATCTGCTTCAGCGGCACAAGAGGCATGCCCGCGCCCGCAGCCCGGCAGCACAGTGGAAGAACCTGCGGATCTTCGCAGCACGAACGGCGTTTTGGAGGTGACGTTAACCGCCAGGAACTCCAGGCAGTCCGACGGCACGACTCGCTACTGCTATACCGATGCCGAGGGCCGGGAATCGCCCAACCTCCGCGTGAGCCCTGGCGATGAAGTGATCATCCATTTGAAGAATGCACTCACGGACCAGGAGCCAGCGGACCATGCGGCTGCGCACATGCATCACCAGAGCAACGATGCTGATACAAAGCGGCTTTGCACCAGCACGCTCGTGATGAGTCCGGTATCCACGAATCTCCACTTCCATGGCTTAACCATTCCACCGACCTGTCATGAAGACGATGTCATGAAGACATCACTGCAGCCAGGCGATGCACCCTTCGAATATCGCTTCCGCATTCCGCAGGATGAGCCGCCGGGGCTGTACTGGTATCACCCGCACATTCATGGCTTCAGCAAAGAGCAGGTGCTTGGTGGAGCATCGGCGGCGTTAATTGTGGAAGGAATCGAGCGTGCGAGAAAGGAAGTTGCCGGACTGGCGGAGCGCGTATTCATCATTCGCGATCAGGACCTGATGCATCCGAATGCGCAGCCGGCGGCGTCTGAGCCGGTCGTGCCCAAGTTCATGGTAGACAAGGATGGCGACTCTGCCAACAACGGCACGGGCTTCGGTAAGCCGGCGAAGGACCTGTCTATCAACTATGTTCCGGTTCCTTATCCTGACTATCCGCCCGGGGTGATTCACATGCGGCCGGGCGAGAAGCAATTGTGGCGCGTGTTGAATGCCTCCGCTATCACATATCTCAACCTTGAGGTTTTGTTTGGGGGCTCGCCCCAGCCGCTCGGACTGGTAGCGATGGATGGCGTGCCAATCGATCGCAATGGCATCGGCGGCGATCCTGTCAATTGGCAGAGACATTTTGGCGTTCCACCGGGCGCGCGCGTCGAATTTATTCTTCAAGGGCCTCCGCAGGGCGAGACGGGTCTGCTGGTAACGCGCAGCGTGGATACCGGTCCTGGTGGAGAGAATGACCCGAATCGTACGCTCGCCGAGATCGTTGCCTCACCGACTGCGGCTGAGCCGCGATCCACATTGCAGCGAATCCCGCAGCCGCTGTCCCCGCCGCGTGAAACCTGGCTTGGAGAAGTAGAGCCGGTGCGCGTGCGACACCTGTATTTCTCAGAAAAGCTAGCTGATCCAAATGCTCCACAAAGCGCCGACGAGTTTTACCTGACGGTAGATGGGCAGACTCCGAAGATGTTTGATATGAACTCGGAGATCCCGAACATCGTTGCACAGCAGGGAACGGTCGAGGACTGGATCATCGAGAACCGTTCCAGTGAGTTGCATGCCTTCCACATACACCAGCTGCATTTCTTGCTGCTTCAGTACACGGGACATGACGTGCGTGAAAACTTTCTTCGCGATACGGTAAATGTGCCGTACTTCAATGGACACACATTGTCGTATCCCAGCGTGCGCCTGCGGATGGATTTCCGCGATCCGAATACGATCGGGACGTTCCCATATCACTGCCATTTACTGGAGCACGAGGATAAAGGAATGATGGGATCGATTCGCGTCGAACCCGCGGAAGTTAACTCGAGTCCAACATCACAAGCCGCCGAGAGTGGTCGTGTAAAAACTGCGCCGCAGGAAAAATCTCTACGAAGATAAATCTTCGTTACTTCGAGTATTCGTGCTGCGTTTGGTGACAATTCCTAATTCATCAATAGTTCAACAAGCAAACACGTGCCTGAAATAGCTGCCAACCTATGCTCCTCACGGCGAGGCTCTGATGCCTCGACCAGGAGGCAGTATGAACGCAAAGCAGTTGGCAGCTACAGCTACGCGGATCATCCACACCGGGTTGATCTCCGCAGCTGTCTTCCAGTTGGCGATCGGGAGCGCTTTCGCGGCTCCACTATCGAATAGTCAGCCCTCACGCGACGACGATACCGCTACACCGATCAAGCACGTGATCGTGATCATCGGCGAGAACCGCAGCTTCGATCACGTCTTCGCAACATATGTGCCGAAAAAAGGTGAGAAAGTCTGGAACCTTCTCTCGCAAGGCATTGTGAAAGCGGACGGCACGCCTGGGCCGAACTTCTCCAAGGCGGAACAAAATGCAGCGAAGGATCAGACGCCGGATGGATTCCTGCTGAGTCCTGACAAGAACGACTTCCAGGGAAAGGTTCTTCCTGCACCGCTGGTTGGCGGACCCACCGACTCCTTCGTCAAGAACGACAGCCTCGCTTTGGCGAAGCAATCTGAGAACGGCCTTCCGGCGGACTACTACGGGTTTCTCGTGACCGGCGGCACCGGGCTGGCTTCGCAGACTCCTGACACCCGCATAAATGGTGTGCGGAAACTGCCTCCTGGGCCGTTCCAGCTGACCAACGGAGCCATGTTTACCTACAACTCCTATGCAGCGAGCCCGGTTCACCGTTTCTATCAGATGTGGCAGCAGCTGGATTGCAATGCGGACAACGCGACAGAAGAGAATCCTTCCGGCTGCGGCTCGCACCTCTTTCCCTGGGTTGAAACGACGGTGGGCGCAGGCACAAACGGCCTGAAGCAGCCGGCAAACTTCAGCACAAATTATTCACGCACCGCAGTGACCACTGGCGAAGGCTCCACCGCAATGGGCTTTTATAACGTCCAGAACGGCGACGTGCCTTACTTCAAGAAGCTCGCTGATAACTATTCGATGAGCGACAACTTCCACCAGTCCGTCAATGGTGGCACCGGTGCCAACCACATCATGCTCGGCCACGGCGACATGATTTGGTTCAGCGACGGCAAGGGTCACCCGGCCACACCTCCCCATAAGATGCTGGTTGGGGCAGGCACCGCGAATGCCGGAGTTGTGGACGAGATTGAAAATCCTAATCCCGCTCCCAAAACAAACAACTGGTACATGGAAGATGGTTACGGCGGCGGCTCCTTTGGCTCACCATCCTTCGGCGGCGGCTCCTATTCGGAGTGCTCGGATACCACCCAACCCGGTGTCGGACCGATCGTGAAGTATCTGCACTCACTCGAACCGAAGGTTCCCTCGCGCTGCCAGGCGGGTCACTACTACCTTCTGAACAACTACAACCCGGGCTACTTCGGCAATGGCAACAACGCCTACACCGACAAAAACAAGAACAACACGGTCTTCACCATTCCGCCGTCCTCGGTGCGTAGCATCGGCGACGTAATGCTCAAGAGGAATATCTCGTGGAAATATTACGGCGATCAGTGGAATAACTATGTCAACGACCCATACCAGTTGAATTTCGGTGCCATCGGCAAAAACACCGATGAATACTGCACTATCTGCAACCCATTCCAGTTCGACACCTCGATCATGGCGAATGCCGCTGTTCGCACCGCTCACATCCAGGACACGACAAATCTCTACGATGACATCAAGAACGGAACACTGCCGGCTGTTTCATTCGTGAAGCCGAGCGGTCTCGTCGATGGCCATCCAGCATCTTCCAAGTTGAACCTCTTCGAAGGCTTCACCAAGAAAATTGTGGATGCCGTCAAGAACAATCCGACCCTGTGGAAGGACACGGCAATCTTCGTCACCTTCGATGAAGGCGGCGGCTACTATGACTCCGGGTATGTGCAGCCGCTCGACTTCTTCGGCGACGGCACACGCATTCCTCTGATCGTAGTTTCGGCGTACAGCACAGGCGGCCACATCTCGCATGATTATTCGGATCACGTCTCGATCCTGAAGTTCATCGAGAGGAACTGGGGCCTCGAGACAGTCACGCGTCGCAGCCGCGACAACTTCCCCAACCCCATCACCACGCAGGGCAATCCCTACGCGCCGGTGAACAGCCCTGCCATCGACGATCTGTTCAGCCTGTTCAACTTCGACAACAACTAGCTGTTGAGTAACGTTGCACCGAGTGGCCGATGGCATGTTCCAAGCCGTTGGCCATTCGATTTTTGCAAGCTAAAGCGTCCGCTTGAAAAGCGGGGTTGCGATCAACAGCGTGGCAACTCCAAAGGTGAACAGGAATAGCAGATCGAACCGGATTGCCGTAAAGCCGCCATCTTTTATCAAGATGGCCTTCAGTCCGTGGACAGCGTAGGTAAAGGGATCCACGACGGCAATGGCGCGCAACCACTTTGGAAATCCTGAGACAGGAGAGATGGCACCGCTGGGGAAGAAGAGCAGCGTGTTGAGAACGCCGAAGATAGCGCGCGGTACCAGCGGATCTTCCACGCGCACCATCATCAGGAACATCATGCCGTTGAAGGCAATGGAAGTGGCGACGATCAGCAGCAAGAGCAGCAGGTCCGTCATCGGATGAAAGATCACGCCGATGCCAGCGAGCAGCGAGCCAATCACCGTGAGGCTGATGCCGGAGAGCACAGCCTTGATCGCTCCCGAGAGGTTGAGACCAAGCACCAGTTCCAGCCGTGTGATGGGCGTGACGAGATAGCCCTCGTGCACACCGCGCGCTTTGTCGTCGATGTAAAGCATGCCCCCGCCGATCATGACTGCGACATACATGGCGAGGGCGATGGAGCCGGAGAGCAGATACTTCATGTACTCGACGTAGGGATAGAGTTCGACTACCTTCAACGCGACCTGTTGTACAACCAGCGGCTGGATCACCGGAGCGTTCAGCGCGTTGACCAGAGACTGCATCTCCGCTGCGAGGCTGTTGCTCATGGTCTGGTCGGTGTTGTCGACTACCAGCCCGATTCCCGGGGAATCTCCCGCCAGCGCGCGGCGCGAGTATTGCCTCGGGATGATCACCGCACCATCGATCTTTCCTGTGCGCACATCTTCCCGCGCCTTCTGCTCGTCGTCGTAGGTGACGGTGCTAAAGGTGCGGATATTGACCGCGATCGCCTGGAACGCCTCGTGGATCTTTAACGCTTGCGAGCCGCCGTCGTGGTCAACGACCGCCAGCCGTGCATCGCGGATCTTGCCGCCGAAGGCGTTGCCGAGGATGACCAGCTGAACCAACGGAAGCATCATCGACACCATCATCAGCGCCGGTGAGCGGAAGAACTTCCGCATCTCGCGTTCCACAATCGCCATCATGCGTGTCATGGCTGCATCCCCGGACGCGGCGGCATGATGAAGCCGACCGCCTTCACCTGTTCGTCCCGAAGCTGACGCCCGGTGTAGTGGACGAACACATCATCGAGCGTGGTGTTTTGAACGTTTAGCGACTTGATAGTGTCGCCGGTGCTTACCGTCATCTCCACCAGTTGCGTGGTGGTGAGCGAGCCGTTCGAAGTAAGCAGGCGGTACATGCCGGCGCTTTGCGGGTCTACGGAGGTGACGCCCGCCAGGCGATGCAATTGTTCAGGCCAGTTCGGCGATTCCTTCGTGAACTGCACCTCAACAACATTGGTTCCGGGGACACTGGCTTTGAGCGCCATGGGCGTGTCGAGCGCCACAAGTTTTCCGTGGTCCACGATGGCGATGCGATCGCACAGTCGATCGGCCTCGTCCATGTAATGCGTCGTGATCAGCATGGTGAGATGCCGCGTGGCCTTGAGCTGGTTCAGCATCTCCCATACGGCAACGCGAGAGACGGGATCTAGTCCGGTGGTGGGCTCGTCGAGAAAGAAGATGCGCGGGTTGTGGACCAGTCCGCGCGCAATCTCGAGCCGCCGACGCATGCCCCCTGAGAGCGTTTTGGTTTGCGCGTTACGCCACTTCAAAAGATCGACGGCTTGCAGCAGGTCTTCGATATTGCGCTCGCGTTCTGCCTTCGGAACATCGTAAAGCTTTGCGTAGATGGAAAGGTTCTCCTCTACGGTGAGATCGATGTCACTGGTGAGCGCCTGTGGGATGACGCCGATGGTGCGGCGGACTGAGTCGGGCTCGCGCGCGACGTCGTGGCCGGCGATGATGGCGCGCCCTTCGGTAGCTGGCGTAAGTGTCGTCATCATACGAATGAGCGTGCTTTTGCCCGCGCCATTCGGTCCAAGCAATCCGAAGATCTCTCCCTCGGCGACCTCGAACGTGATGCCGGCCACTGCCACAAAATCGCCGTAGCGCTTCACGATGTTCTGAACAGATATGGCCGCACGTGGCTCTTCGGGGTTCATCGCGTCACCAGCTTGTCCTTGGGGACATAGACTTCCGCGAGCATTCCCGGTACGTATCGCATGGCGGGATTGTCGATCAGCAGCTTCAGCCGGACGGTTTCGATGTCACGCTTACGCCGGCTGACGTCGCGTTGCGTAGCGAAGTCCGCTTCGGCCGACTTCGCAATGACTTTGCCCTGCAGGCTTGCGCCGCTCGGCATCACCACGCGCAGGCTGTCGCCCAGTTGCACAGAGTCAGCCTGTGTCTCCGGAAGTGGCGCATAGATCCAGGTCTGGGTCAGGTCGGTAATGGTGACGATAGGCGTTCCCGCGGCAACCACCTCGCCCTGTCGCGCTGCCCGTACGTTCACTTTGCCGGAGATCGGCGAGACAATCTGCGCGTATCCCAGTTGAACCTGCGCCTGATTCAGCAGCGCCTGCGCGTTCTTCATCTCGCTGTGGGTTGCGGCTACGGCTTTGCCTTGTGCCTGCGCCTGCGCGGTGTTGGCCTCTGCCACTTTCAGCGCGGCTGCCGCGGCTGCCACGTTCTGCTTGGCCGTGTCGACGGCGGCCTTGGCCGCGTCCAGTGAAGTCACAGCTTCGTCTCGAGACTGGTCGCTTGCGACTCCCTGTGCCGCCAGCATGACTGTGCGGGAGGTGTCCGCATTCTGATGTTCCAACTGCGCCTGGGCCTGCACCAGGCTGGCCTGCGCGGCGCGCATTTGCGCCTCCGCGTTGACCACCTGACTCGCCGTACTGCCGCCCAGCTGGCGCTCTGTGTCTCTGGCCTGCTGCAGCAGATAGCGTTGGCTGGTGGCGGTTGCTTCCGCTGCGTTGCGAGCCTCCGCCAGGTCGTCGCTCTGGATGGTCGCGATCAGTTGGCCCGTCCGCACTGTATCGCCTTCGTCGACCTTTAGGGCCTCAATCCGCCCGGGAATGCGGGAGCTGACGATCACTTCATTGGCGTCTACCGTACCGATGAGTTGGAGATCGTCGGAGCGTTTGGTGGAGAAGAAATACCAGCCTAGGGAGATGAGGAACAGCACTCCGAGAATGACGAAAATCCGATTGCGCGGATTCATAGGGCGTTTCTCCGACCGCGAAGACCCGTTATCGAGGGTGGCGCAATTCCCGGCTTCGGCATCGGCATATGAGCGAGCACGCGATGCGCATGCACCGCACCGTTAGCCCGGTCCGTGAAGAGTGCCGTGCCAAGGAACTCCACCATGGCTTTACGGCGCAAACTCAGCGCTTCGTTGTCGAAAGGATTGAAAGGAAGCGCAAGCTGCATCATTGGGGCGCTGAGGAAATAGAAGACATTCGCGCCGAAGATTGAATACATGACCTGAAGCGGGTCCACCTCACAGAGTTCGCCGCTTCCGATACCCTCTGCCACGGCCTGCTGCAGCTTCTCGAGCAGGGGCCGGAATACCGTCCGGAAAAAGACAGGCAAAGCCTCGCCACTGCCTTGCCGGAGGCGCACCATCTCCTGCTGCATCAGGCTTTGAAACTCCCGCTGCGTCAGGATGCGATCGAAATGATTCAAAGCCGAACGCAGCAGGCGCTCTCCCGCGCTGAAGGACGGATCCAGCGCGGCCAGCGCGTTCTGGACCACCTCTGCGGAGACCTCTTCGACTGCCGCAGCGTACAGCCCCTGTTTGCCTTTGAAGTAGTAGTAGAGCAGCGCCTTATTCACCTTTGCCGACTTCGCGATAGCGTCTGTGCGGGCGCCGGAGAGGCCGTGGGTGCTGAATTCGCGGACGGCCGCGCGAAGGATCTTTTTCCTCGTTTGGTCGGCACGATCGTGCTTTCGAGTTGGGGCTTGTGAAGTCATTGATTAACTGGATAGTTAATTATAAACCCCAATGAATGATTCAGATCCGCGGCCAAATGATGAAGTTGCCTGGGGTGGTCATCGCGCCGTGGGCCCAGATCGGCGGGCAAGCACCCGATGTTTGTCTCAAACCGACCTGTTTCGCGGGATATTTTTCGCTCGCGATGGCTGAACTAGCGCTCCGGGGCAACACAAAATATATGAAACATTTATTGTGACAAATAACTAAAGCCACGCTATCTACAACTAATGGGTCATGCAATAGCACCAATGTGGCAGGGCGCTCCAAAGCCTTTTTTTCGGCCAAAATCGGGCTCAGCGCGTAATTACTCTTGTATGAATGGAGTGTTATTGCGTGATGCGTGAACAATCTTCGCAAATTTCTCCGGCGTGTCGACGGATCGTCATTTTGTTGCAAATGCGCCAGAAAAAACGCTTTTTTCGCACGAAGAACTGTGTATTATCCAGTCAGAAGTTACCCACGTGTTCTGCCACGAATGTTGAGCTCGGGGACATAAGTAGAAGTAGAGCTGGAATTTGCATTTGCTGTGGGGGACCCGCAAAAATGCTCCGCATCGATCTTCTGACTTGCACCAGATGATGGTCATTCTGGTTGAGGTTTCTAACCTCTGAAGTATGTGCTGCCGATGCTGTTGAGCTGTTTGCCAGGCGCGCAGCGCCTCGAAAAATCAGGTGGGCCAGCGACGATGGGAGCGATCCCGGTTCGTTAAAGTCGACTCTCCGCTTGGAAAGCACAGCGGACAGAGCCAAGTGCAACTGCGGTACATATCCGGTCGAACTGCCCAGGCAGGCAGTTCTAAACAGACCACATAGTTACTTGATGGTTCTTTTAAGCAAATCACCGATACTGGCGGAAGCTGCCGTCATTCGTCCGAATGATGAAGCTAAGGTTGTTTTCCTGAGAAGGCGCAGCAGGACACATCACGCGCTCTCGCCTCCGTAGAGCTTCGGGAAATAACGCTCTTTTGAAGTGCCCGGCGCCAGGTGTGATTGGCGACCAATGGTGAACTGCGCCCGTAAAACCAAATCTCGATCCAGGTTCTGCGCCGGTGCGGCAGGCAGGGACACTTTGAGTTAGCTGGCTCAGTAGAGAAGCTCCCATAACAAGATTTGATGCACCTCTAACCCCCCTCAGGAGAATGAAGTTGTTGAAAAATGAATTTTCTTCCTATTTCGGCCGGACGCACAAGCTGTTCGCTTTCGTCGCTGCGGCTTGCTTTTCCGGACTGATGCTCGCTCACCCAGCTCTTGCGGAAGATGTCACTGTGGCCAGTCCGATCAATGGCACAAGTGTCGAATCACCCATCTGGGTGCGCGCCCACAACGTCGGATGCAACGGCCTGATGCCCACCGAATTCGGATTTTCGATTGACAACAGCGGCGCGGTTACCCGCGGAGCGTCGGCTAACGATGTCGATGTCATCAATGTCGGCCTGCCCGCTGGTCCACATACGATCCATTTCAAGTCATCGACCGCCAACGGCGCATGCCCGGTGGTAAACACCACGTTCAACGTTGTCGGCAGCTCTTCGGCCAACACCTCCAGCGCCTCGAGCGTCACTGCAAGCGCCCTTGCAAGCGCCGCGGTAACTGCTTCGATTCCATCGAACGCGACTAACTCTGGGATCCTGGACGGTAAGAACTGGATTGGGCAGAAGGATGGCGGCACGCCGGGATCGGCGCACTTCTCGTCGGTATACCCGGCACGCACGCCTTCGGGTGACAGTGCTCGCAAGTTCTATATGACCTACACGAAGCACGGCGGCGTACGTTGGCATATCTCCTTTGCCAAGAACGCGGGCGCCACTCACTTCATCTACGATACATACGTTTACCTTGCCAATCCGTCGCAGGTAGCCAATATCGAGCTGGACATGAACCAGGTCATGTCGAATGGAGCGACGGTGATCTATGGCATGCAATGCTCCAGCTATTCCAACCGATGGGAATACGTGTATGTAAAGGGCGGGGCCCACTGGAGGCCTTCCAGCATCCCGTGCAATCCAAAGACCTGGAAGGCAAACACATGGCACCATATCCAGATTGCCTCTCATCGCAACAGCAGCGGAGTTGTCACCTATGACTATGTGAACTTGGATGGCGCGCATCACACGTTCGGCAATGCGACTGTTAACGCCGCCGAGCATCTGGGTTGGGCGCCCGGCACTCTGCTGATCAACTTCCAGCTGGATGGAGCAAGTTCCGGCAGCGGCTCCATCACAGCATTCGCCCACAAGATAACTGTCTTCCACTGGTAAGCAATCAAATCATTGTGATGATGGCCGCCCCTCGGGGCGGCCATTCTTTTTTTGGGATCACCCCCGACCGAAACTGAGACCTGAATAGTTGCGAATGTGCCCAGGGCCTGTGATCAGCCCGCATCTTACAGTGCTGAGAATCAGGAGTGTTGTATGCCACGGTACCGGTTGGGCCCATCTCTTCGCCGCTCGAAAACGGCCCTCTGCGTCAGCCTCATACTTTTTACCCTTGCAGCTCTCGGCGGCTGTGGATCGTCCTCAGGCAGCACAACTCAGCCGGGCACCGGAAGCGGCAATCCGTTCGCGAGCGTAGTGTTCCTCGGCGACTCGCTCACGGCTGGCTATCAGAATGGTTCGCTGCTCGATTCGCAGCAGCCAAATGGGTTTGCGAACCTCGTTGCCCAGCAGGCGAAGTTCCCGATCACACTGCCTCTCATCGCACCCCCCGGTGCTCCGGCCGTGCTGCAGCTCATAAGCACAACATTTCCCCCGGTCGTCGAACAGAGCAGTGGCACAACAACCGGGCGCGACAACGGGGACCAGCAAGCGACCGATCTGGCCGTGCCGGGACACAAGCTGCATGACCTGATACATCGCGCTCCCACGCTGCTGCCCACCACTGACGAGGACATCATCACCAACCTCGTCCTCGGCTATCCGGTGGGCAACACGAACACGCAACTGGAGGAGGCGGTAGCGCTCAAGCCCTCGACTGTATTTCTCTGGATCGGCAACAACGACGCGCTGGTGGCGGACGATGCTGGAACCCCGGACGAGATGACGCCGCTCACTGACTTCACCGCCGATTATGCGCAGCTCATGACCATGCTCAAAGGCATTGGTGCGCATCTGGTCGTGGCAAATATTCCGGATGTCACGTTGCTCCCCTATTTGACCTCGGCGACGACGGTGATCAATTACGTTGCGAGCAAGACTGGGATGTCCGCATCCGACGTTGGCATGGCGCTCGGACTTGCGGACGGTGATCTGGTAAACCCGCACGGACTGGATGACGTGGAGTCCGAGCTCTCCTCATTGCAGGTGGGCGGATCCCTCACGCCTCTGAACGATGGAGACGTGCTGACCGCAGCCGAGCGTGTCACGGTGCAGGCATTGATCACAAGCTACAACCAGGCAATTCAGCAGGAAGTCTCCGCGGCGGGAGGAACGCTGGTGGACATGCACGCCTACTTCGAAACTCTGGCATCGGGTCTCACCATCGACGGCCAGAGTGCCACCGCCGCGTTTCTCGGCGGCCTCTTCGGACTGGACGGTATACATCCAACGAACACCGGATACGCGCTGCTGGCGAATCAATTCATCGCCGCGACCAATACCGCATTCACACTGTCGACCGGGAGCGTGGATGTAAACGCGGTGGCGAAGATGGACCCGTATTTTGGCGCCAATATCAAGCCAACCGGGAGTGGGATGTTCATTCCTCATGCGGCGGGAGTGCGGTCCAGTGAACTGATCCGGGGCTGGAAGGGACGCCGCATCGACGCGGCTCGTCCGCGCAACCGGACTGATTTACGTGCAAGGTGAGTCGAAAATCAAAGCCCTGAAGCTGACATAGCGTCCACCCGGGGCCGCCAAGGCCCGCGGCCACCTTTCAAACCTGCATCACTTCCTTCTCTTTCGCCTTGGAAAGCTCTTCCATTCGCTTGATCTCTTCATCCGTCAGCTTCTGAATTTCATCAAGCGAACGCTTCTCCTCGTCCTCGGAGATTTGCTTCTCCTTCGCCGCCTTCTTGATCGCTTCGTTGCCGTCGCGTCGCACATTCCGGACGCCCGTACGATGCTCCTCGAGCACGCGGTTCAACTGCTTCACCACATCCTTGCGCCGTTCCTCAGTCATTGCCGGAATCTTCAGCCGCACCACCTTGCCGTCATTCTGCGGATTGAAGCTCGAATCTGCCGTCCGCAGCCCCTTCTCAATCTCCGCGATCGCCGACGGGTCGAAGGGCTGGATCAGGATCGTCTGCGCATCGGGAATCGAGAGCTGCGCCACCTGGTTCAGCGGCATCTCCGAACCGTAATAGGCGACGCGCACATGGTCCAACATCTGGATGTTCGCGCGCCCCGTACGCGTGGAGGCTAGGTTCTGCCGGAAGTCGTTCACGGCCTTGTCCATGCGCGCCTTCAGTTGCTGGTGTACCGCCTTCAGCGCCGGAATGCTGGCCATCGTCGAAACTGCCATGGTGTCTCTACCCTCCTCGTGGCAAAGCTTGATTCTAAAGCGGATTCTCCGTCGCTGACGAACTGGCCCGGCTCTTGAAGGCGCCGGTGGCCCTTTCACGACGCACAGTCAAAGGTTCGAGTTCGCAGCCGCAGCCGTGATCTCCACGTTGCCCGCAAGCGGCGTGGACGTGACTGAATCGCCGACGTGCACTGTGAATTTGCCGGGGTCGATCGTCCACTTCCTGCTGTCAGCATTCCAGTAGGCAAAGGCCCGCGCATCGAGCCTCACCGAGAGGTGTTTCGTCTCCCCCGGCTCGAGCAGGACGCGTTCAAAGCCCTTCAACTCCCGCTCTGGCCTCTCCACCTTCGCGTGGTCAGGGGAAAGATAGACCTGGGCGACCTCCGCCCCTTCGCGCGATCCGGTATTCGTCACATCGAAGGTGACAGTGACCTGCGGGCTCGCACCGGCCGTTTCCGGACTCACCTCCAGGTTCGCGAACTTGAATGTGGTGTAAGACAATCCGTATCCAAACGGGAAAAGCGGTTTGGTGTGGTTGTGCTCATAACCGCGATACCCGACGAAGATGCCTTCCTTGTAGACAACGCGGTTCGTGCCCGGTTCCGGATAGTAGTTCGCAAACGCGGGGTTGTCCTCGGCATGACGCTCGAAGGTGGCCGGCAAATGACCGGACGGGTTCACCTCGCCCAGAAGGATCTCGGCCAACGCACGGCCCCCATCCTGCCCTCCATACCAGGTCTCAAGCAGCACAGGAACGCGGTCCAGCCACGCATTCGAATCCACATTGCCGCCAGATGTAACCGCGACAATCACTTTCTTGTTTGCCGCCGCCATCGCCTGTATCAGCTCATCCTGTCCATACGGCAAAGCGAAGGTACGATCGCCAGCTTCACTCTCGCTATCCTGGTCGAATCCGGCCGCCACCACGACAACATCCGCCTTCGCCGCCAACTCCTTCGCGCGCTCGCTGACGATCTTTTCTTCCGGCACGATCGCAAACCGCAGCTTGCCGCCCACCGCGAAGTTCTGCTTCTCCTCGACAACCACCTTGTGCGGCCCTGCTGTAAGGCTCAGTGTCTCGTGCGGTGCAAAGGCCCTCACCAAGTCCCAGTCATCGATCACCTGCTTGCCGTCGACGAAGACACGGTTATTGGAGCCTTCGCCAGACACCTCAAGCGCCACGATGTATCTGCCAGCCGACGGCGCCGTGTAGTAGCCGGTATAGCGGCGCGATGCCTTCGAGCCGGGCGGGAACAGTTCCGCGACGAATTCCGGATTGTTGTCCATCTGCTCCCAGGTGATGCCCGCCACGTCAATGTGGTTTACAACCGTCGTGGCGGCCGGTGGTCCGCTGAGCGCGTCGTTGTGAAATGTCTCGAGCGTCAGCCCTGATTTGCCGTTCTTCGGTTCCGTAGTAAAGTCCGTCGCCCGCGCCAGCACGGCGATCTTCTGGATGCCCCGGTCGTACAGCACCGTCGCGGTCTTACCGAGAGCATCCGTAATCCCCTCGAGCGGACTGACGGTATGAAACGGCACAACGCCCGAGCTGCCGCCACCAACCGGCACACCCGGATAGGCATCCGGCCCTACGATCAGAATGTTTTTGATCGCTGCCTTGTCCAGTGGTAGCAGATCGCCGTCGTTTTTCAGCAACACGGCAGACTCACGCGCCGAATCCAGGGCGGTCTCGCTGTTGCTGCGGTCCACATAGGAGATCGACGCGTCCGTCTGATCGCGGTCGAGCCAGCCGAACATCACTGCCGTCGAAAGGATGTGCCGCACCTTATCGTCAATCGTCGCCTCGGAGACCTGGCCCGTCTTGATCGCAGGCTCCAGAGTCTTGCGATTCATGTGATCGCCATGCGGCATCTCCAGATCAAGCCCGCCATTCGCCGCCGCGACGCCGTCGTAGGTCGAGTCCCAGTCGGACATGATCGTGCCTTCGAAACCAAACTCCTTGCGCATGATGCCGATATTCAGGGGCGCATTCTGTGTCGCGTGCGCACCGTTGATCAGGTTGTACGAATCCATCACCGCGCCGACATGCGCCTTCACCGCGGCCTCGAAGCTAGGCAAATAGATCTCATGCATCGTCCGATCATCGATGATCGAATCTGAATCGTGCCGCAGGAACTCCGAGTTGTTGCCCAGGTAATGCTTGATCGTTGAGCTGACGCCCTGCTCCTGCATGCCAGTGATGTATCCGACGGCCATGTTCGCAGCCAGAAACGGATCTTCGCCAAAGTATTCGAAATTGCGGCCGTTGCGCGGCGAACGATAGATGTTCACTGCCGGACCCAGCATGAAGTTGATGCCGCGCGCTCGTGCATCGCGTCCAATGCCTGCGCCTACGCGTTGCGCAAGTTTTGGGTCCCAGCTCGACGCCAGAGCAATTCCGCCGGCATACGTAGTCGACGGAAACCCGGTGTCAAGGCGAACGCCGATGGGACCATCCGACATCTGGAGCGCGCGCACGTTCACCGACGGGACCGCCCGAATCGTCATCTCCATGCCACCGATGTAGTCCAGCTTCTCGGCCAGCGTCATCTTGTGCACGATCTCGTCGATGCGCTGCTGATCAGTGGAGGTCAGCGGTTGCGGCGCCTGGGCAACCGCCGGCATCGCAAGGAGGGCACTCGCGGCGGCAACACGGCTGACGAAACCAAGCAGAGGCAAAGGATTAAGCATGGACAGGCCCTCGAACGAAGAACGCGTCCGATGTTAGATGGTAGCCTGCTCGAATGCAAAAGGACTGACAGGAAGGCCGGCGGTCTACGCCAAGACCGTCAACCCGGTCGACGCGGCTTGCTCATGCGCGTGATAGCTCGAGCGCACCAGCGGCCCCGACTCCACATGCCGGAATCCCATCTGCATCGCCGCGGCCTTCATTTCCGCAAACTCATCCGGCGTGTAGTAACGCGCCATCGGCAGGTGGTCCTTGGATGGCCGCAGATATTGTCCGACAGTCAGGATGTCCACGCCCATGCGCGCAAGATCGCGGAAGACCGCGAGCAGCTCATCCATCTCTTCGCCCAATCCGGCCATCACGCCGCTCTTCGTGATAATCCCCGGGTCCAGCCGCTTCGCCGTTTCGAGCAGTTGCAGGGATCGCTCATAGCGCGAGCCGGAGCGCACCGCGCGATACAGCCGCGGCACCGTCTCCGTATTGTGATTCAGCACCTCGGGACGCGCATCCACCACCAACCGGATCGCCTCTTCGCGACCCTGGAAGTCCGGCACCAGTACTTCGATCTGGCATTCCGGCGCCTGTTTGCGTACCTCGTCGATCAGCATCGCGAAGGCGCGCGCGCCACCCACCACATCATCGTCGCGGTTCACGCTGGTCACCACGGCATGTTTCAACCCCAGGGTCGCAATCGCCTCCGCCACCCGCCGCGGCTCATCGAAATCAATCGCCTCCGGCCGCCCCTTCGGCACAGCGCAGAAGCCGCAGCGCCGTGTGCACAGATTGCCCAGCATCATGAAGGTGGCAGTCTTGTGCTCCCAGCATTCGCCGATGTTCGGGCACTGCGCGCTTTCGCACACCGTGTGCAGATTCAGCGAGCGCGCCAGCTTCTTCAGCGAGTGGTAGTTCTCACCCACCGGCGCCTTCGCCTTCAGCCACGCAGGCTTTGGCCCGCGCTGGCGAGGCGACGTATCGATCTGCACCAGGTCGGAAAGGGGTGCGGATGGAATCGAGATGGATGGGAATGCCTGAAGATCGGCCACCGCGGAATACCTTCTTCCATTGTAGCGAAGCGGAAACAGCCCGGTTAGCGCAGCCGCCCGCGCACCTCGGGCCGCACCAGGTACAGAAAGAAAATCAGATTCAGGAACGACATCACCAGCGCAGCCGCCATGCGCGTGTGGAGATAAGCCCACACACCGTAGCTCGTCAGCAGAAAGCTGGCCGCGGCTGTCAGCGCCCATCCCCATCGATATAAGCGGATCAGCCCGACCGCCGCCGCAACAAAAAGCACACACAGGATGAGAAAGACGCGTGGAAACCGCCCTGTCGCTGCGCCAAACCCAACCACGCAGGCCAGCACAAACATGTAAAGCGCAATGCCGGCCATTGCCGGCAGCAGTCCACGGTACTCGGCCTGCGGCACGGCTGATTTCGTATTGGAAGGCTTGCTCATAGCGTGTGCAGATACCGCAGCAGATCCTGCAACTGCTGCTCCGTAAGATCACCACCCGCAGCCGGCATCAGGTTGCGTCCGTGCAGAATCACTTCCGTCACGCGATCGTCCCGCGCTGGCGCCCCGCTCGGCAGGTAGGGCTTGCGATAAACACCATAAAGACTCGGCCCGTGCAGCGCCTGCGTCTCGTAAGCATTGTGACAGCGCGCGCACGCTGAGACAAAAACCGCGCGCCCACGCGCCTCCTCCGGCGTCAACGAGGCAAGCGGTTTTCCCGGCGGCAACGACTTACAACCAGCCAGCAACAGCAGACTGGAGAAGCCGGACAGCAGTGAAAAGCGAATACGCAAGAGACGATTCTATCTGTCCCGCTTCGCCAGCCCAGCTACTCCGCCTTCCAGATCATCTCCACCAGTTGATCCATGGCCTTCGATTCCGCCTTCGAATCTGGTTGATGATCGTTGATCAGGATCGAGATCGCCAGCGTCCGTCCCGAAGTCGCCGTCAGATAACCGGAGAGTCCCCTCACCTCGCCCAGCGTGCCCGTCTTCGCATCTAGCCGGCCCTTCACCGGCGAATGCGCGAACCGGCTCGAAAGCGTACCGTCCACGCCGGCAACCGGCATCGTCGAGCGCCAGCTTGCACCCCACGGCTGCCGCGACGCGTAAGCCAGCAACGTCGTCGCGGCGCGTGGTGTGATCAGGTCCTGGTTCGAAAGCCCTGAGCCATCGAAGAAGAAGAAGTCTTGCGGCCGCAGACCGATCGAGATCAGAAACTGCCGCACCACGCGCGTGCCCTGACCCAGCGAGCCGTCGCGTGCCAGCAGCTTGCCCAGGGTGCGCAGCGTGATCTCCGCGTGCAGGTTCTGGCTCACCTTCATCGTGACTGTCATGTCTTCGATCAGCGGCGGTGAGATGTGCGAGGCCAGCACGCGCTTGCCGGCCGGTGCTGTAGTCACCGTCTGGAGCGTCGACGGAGTCAGCGGCATCGCTTCCTCCTGCTCCTTGCGCAGGCTCTCCGTGTCCACACTCTCACGATGACGCGGCTTCGCCATCCCGCTTACGGCAATGCCCCGCTGCCGGAGCATGCCGAGAAAGGCGCGCGCGGCAAAGTCTGCAGGATCTTCGAGCGCCAACCCCTCGTGCAGTCCAGCTCCGCCGATTGCAATGGCGCCATAGACTCGCACATCATGCGATCCCGGTGCACGATCGATGCCGTACTTGGCCTCCGCACCTCGCGCCGCCGTCGTCAGCGAGTTCTCGAGCGTGTAATACGGCGTGACGGAAGAAGGCAATTCCGGATCCCACTGCGGCGTCACTGCATCACCCGCCTGCGCGCCCGGGTCCGCGTTCAGGAACATCGCGTTGTCGTTCACTGTCAGCGCGGAGATGGGCGCTCCATAGAGCCACACCAGATCATCCCAGCTCCAACCTGTTCCGTAGCGCTCTGCGGGGAACCACGTGTCGTCACCGATGACATCGCCATCGATCTCTTTCACACCGCTCTTCACCACCTGGTCGGCCATCGCTTCAAGCGCGGCCAGCGGCGCAGTTGTGCGCTCCGTTTTTTCGCTGTAGGGAAGCACCCGCCCGGAGATGTTCGGATCGCCCACGCCAAGGATTGCGATATCGCCATGCAGCGTGCCCGTGTTGTCGATCGCGCCTTCCGCCACCACATTGGTCGTGTACGTCAGCGTCAGCGGCAGCAGCGCGGCAGCCGTCGCCGTGGTAAACATCTTTGCGTTCGATGCCGGCTCAAAAAGCTGGCCATCGTTCAGCGCGAAGACCTGTTTGCCGTCCAGCGTAGTCACCGAGATGCCCCAGTGCGCACCGGCAATATCCGGCTGGGCCAACAGACGGTTCACCTGGATAGCCAGCGACGGCCCTCTGCGCACGTGCGGTCGATGCTGCGGGGATTGCGCCGCCAGCGGAAATGGCGCAAGCAGAAGCAAAGCAATGGTGGGGAAAACGCGGCGGTGCATGCACGCGGAGTGTATCAAGCGCCGTATCTGATCCCCGTACGATCGAGCATTCTCCCTGTTGCTGGTGGACACCAAATTCGCTCGGCGCGGTCTTCCTTTACGGAAAAAGCCACATGAACTTTCGCTGGACGGCCTACGCGTGCCGGGAAAATGCTCTACCCTGACCCACATGCATCGCCGCGCTCATTTCGAGTGGAAGCTGCGCACGCGCTCGCTCGCACTCGGTGATGTCACGCGCGTCATGGGCATTCTCAATGTCACGCCCGACTCCTTCTCCGATGGCGGCCTGCTGCATTCTGTAAACGAAGCTGTTGATGTTGCGCTCGCCATGTTTGAAGAGGGGGCTGCCATCGTCGACGTCGGCGGCGAATCCACCCGCCCCGGCGCCGGCCTGGCAGTATCCACTCAAGAGGAAATCGACCGGGTAGTACCGGTCATCGCCGCCATTCGCCAGGCGAAGCCCGATGCGCTTCTCTCCGTCGACACCTACCATGCGGTTACCGCGCGGACTGCTGTCGCCGCTGGCGCCGAAATCGTCAACGATGTCAGCGGCCTGCTTTGGGACGAGGCGATGGCCGCCACCTGCGCGGAGCTTAAGTGCGGCGTCGCCCTGATGCATGCACGCGGCCGCCCATATGAATGGAAGTCCCTGCCGCGCCTCAAGCCCGAAGAAGTTCTGCCGCTGGTCAAGCGCGAACTTGCCGAGCGGCTCGCCGCAGCCCTCGCCGCCGGCATCGAATCCGCCCGCATCGTCCTCGACCCCGGCTTCGGCTTCGGCAAAGTGCAGGATGCCAACTATCCGCTGTTACGTGGCCTTCCCGAACTCGCGACGCTGGGCCAGCCGCTGCTGGCTGGTGTCTCCCGCAAAAGCTTCCTCGGTCACACCCTGGCGCCGCTCTACGGAGCAGCAGGCGCACCCGTCTCGGCCCGCGAACATGCCACGCTCGCGGCAAGCACCATTGCCATCCTTATGGGCGCATCGCTGGTGCGCGTGCATCAGGTACGTGCTGCAGCGGAGGCGGCACTCATCGCAGACGCGGCGCTCGCGGCTTCTTAGTGTTTGCTGCCAGGGGGCATGCGGCTCGCCTCGAAGCTCACTACCTTCCATTCCCCGTCGCGGCGGCTGTAGACGCGCGTGTAGTGGTAGCGTCCGCTGATGTCGCGGTCCCCGTCACGGCCTTCCACGTCCACCTGCGAGGTCACGACGGCCGTGTCGCCGTAGACCCGTATCTTCACATTGTCCGGCTCGATGCTCGAAATCTTCACCGTGCCCGAACGCCGCTGGGCCATCGCATCGGCCTTTGTTTCGAGCGTGCCATTTGGATTGATACCCAGATAATCGTCGGCCAGCAGGCGATTGATGGCCGCAACGTCGTTCTGCACCACAGCCATCCGCCACTGCGATTCCAGGTTCTCAATCTCTTTGTGCAAACGGTCTTCACGGTGCAGCAGCGGGACCGACGCCGCGTGCGCCGCAACCGGAATTCCGAGCACGCACCCCACCAAAAGGAGCACGATGGCTCCGTTTCGTACGGTCAACCCTCGAGCCCTGCGGTAGTGATGCATAAGCGTATGGATGGTATTCCGCGGTCAAACTCTCAGTCAAAAGGATGCGCTGGACTGCGCATTACCAAGGTCGAACGGCGCCAAGGGGGATTGACCGTATGCGTGCGCTCGGCGGCAAAACAGTTCAGACAAGGGCGGAAGCATGGCAGTGATCCAGGCGCTGTCGGATGCGTGCTATGAATGATGGATGCCTCGGAGGAGCGTAGAGTCAGATGAGCGCACAGAGATTTTCGCTGGCCCGCTCCCGCAACAATTGATACAGCCCCTGGATCGCATACCGCCGATAATGGGCGCTGGCGCGATGAGCATCGAGAGCAGCACCGTCTGCATACTGTTCATAGATCAACACCGTGTCCGGCTCGCCTTCGATGCGGTGCGGCACATAGACCACGCAGCCTGGCTCCTGCCGCGACTCCTGGGCCAGCGAGCGGAGCAGCTCCGTCACCTGTTCCCGGTCCACCGCATCGAAACGCATCCTGACAGTGAAGCTGACCATCGCACTTCTCCTTCTGCAGATGGACCATTTTGCTACATGTGTAGACCGCTCTTGTGGCTTGCCTGTTGAGAAAGGCTCCAGCCTATGACTGCATGGCCCCCAGCGCGGCCCGGAATTCCGGCAACTCCATCGTCTGCTCGCGATCCGGCCCTGTCGATACCATCCCGATCTTCGCGCCGGACTCCCGTTCCAGGAAACGGAGATACTCCTGCGCCAGCTTCGGCAGTTCCTCGAAGGATCGCACACCCTCTGTGGGCGTCTTCCAGCCCTTCATCCTGGTGTACACCGGGTCAATGCGCTCCAGGCCGCTCACATCCGCGGGGATCAGGTCCGTCTCCTTGCCGTCGAGTCGGTAGCCCGTGCAGACCGGGATCTCCTCGAGCGTGTCCAGCACATCCATCTTGGTCACCACCAGCCACTCCGTCCCGTTGATCTGGTTGGAGTAGCGCAGCAGCGGCAAGTCCAGCCAGCCGCAGCGGCGGGGCCGCCCGGTCACCGCTCCAAACTCCTGCCCACGCCTGCGGAGCTCCTCGCCCATCGCATCGTGAATCTCCGTCGGGAACGGTCCCTCGCCCACGCGCGTCACGTACGCCTTGGTCACCCCGATCACCGAGCCGATCCGCGTCGGTCCTACGCCTGTACCTGTCACCGCCCCGCCAGCCGTCGCCGAGGATGACGTCACAAAAGGATAAGTGCCGTGGTCAATGTCGAGCAGCGTCCCCTGCGCACCCTCGAACATAACGCTCTTGCCGTCGGCAATTGCCTTGTTCAGCAGCGCGGCCGTATCTCTGACATAGGGCCGAACCTTCTCTGCCGCTTCGGCGTACTCGTCGTAGATCTGCGCCGGGTCCAGCGGATCGGTGCCGAACAGCGCATGCGCGATCGCGTTCTTCTCGCGACAGGCATTCTCGATGTGCGTCTTCAGCAGCTTGTTGTTCAGCAGGTCCACCACGCGCAGACCGTTGCGATGCATCTTGTCTTCATAGGCAGGACCGATGCCGCGGCTCGTGGTCCCGATCTTGGTCCGTCCGGGCGCGCTCTCGCTCGCCAGTTCGATCATGCGGTGGTAAGGCAGAATGACCTGCGCGCGGTTGGAGACGAAGAGCTGGTCTTTCGTATTTACGCCCAGGCCATCCAGCTTCTCGACTTCCTTCAGGAAGGCCATCGGGTCCAGCACCACGCCATTGCCGATCACTGCCAGGCAATCCGGCCGCAGCACTCCGCAGGGCACCAGTTGCAGAATGAACTTCTTGCCGTGAATGATCACGGTGTGGCCCGCGTTGTGGCCGCCCGCATAGCGCGCCACCACGGCAAAGCGCTCCGAGAGCACATCCACAATCTTGCCTTTGCCCTCATCGCCCCACTGGGCGCCCAGTACCACCGCCGTCTTCGCTCGCATCCTGAACTTTCTGTCTCCCAAAACGCTTTCTCTTGCCGTTGCTAGACTCCCGCCAGTCCTGACCGATCACAGTCAGTAGAGTTCTGCCAAACTCTGGGAGGATATCGCCGGCATCGCACCGATTTGCCGGTGCCAAAGCTGATGATATACGGCGCGCCCAAGCCGAGAAAGGCTGCCGGTCTGCCTCACACACGACGGATGCGCACCAAAATTGCTGTTCGCGGATTCGAGAGAAAGTGCAGAATCTCCTCCATCAGCCGAGGTCCCTGCTCCGTATCGAAGAGGTATTGCGCGTGAGCAGAGCCTTCGAGGACGATCAGCTCCTTCGGAGGGGGCGCCTTTCCGTAATGGCGGGAAATCTCCGGCAATCGCGGCCCATCGCCGCTGCTGTCCTCGCGCGCAACAATAAACAGCTTGCGCCCCGTTGAGCTTGGCAGGAAAGTCGCCACCGGAAGAACCCAAGAGCACGATGCGTTCGATATCCCCTGGCGCGGATCGTGCATCCGCCTCTCCCACCGCATCTCCACCCATACTGCCGCCGATCGCCGAGACCCGCTTGATTCCCCTCTTATGGAGATATTCCACCGCGGCGAGTACATCCGTTGCGTTGTCCGAAGTGGAACCAAACGAGCCCGGGGATCCATCCGGATTCTTCCTGTCTCCTCGAAAGGAGATCGCCAGTACAACGAACCCTGTACCGGCCAGCCTCTGTGCCTGCCTCCGCCAACTGGTCTTATCGAAACGCCCGCCGTGCGCCAGGACAATGCCGCGCTTGGCGTTGTCATTCTGTACAGCACCATTCTGTCCAGCACCATAGACATCTGCCTGAATCTGCTGCTGGGTCCTCGCAATCGGGATGGAGACCGTCTCCTGCGCCAACCCTTGGCTCGCAGCCAGCAGTAACACGAAGCCCAGGTGAAGCAGAATCACTTCACCACGTCGGAGAAGGCCGCCGGGCTGAGCGATTCGCCTCACATTCAATTCAGTTCGGGAATAGGACTGTGATTGTTCCATCGCCCTCATTCGCAGTGACAAGTTCGGCGCCGTGGCTGCCGGACAGATGAGCCATCGTGACTGAACCCCAGCCTCCCCTGGCGGGCTGACTCAACGCGCCAAATTGCCCCTTGCTGTCTCGCGCAAAGATCAGCAAGTTCCTGCTTTCGGCGCAAGCAACAACGATGTCTTGTCGTCCATGTCCTTGCAGATCCCCTGCGGTCACACTATTCGGGCCATGGCATCCTTGAAGCGGCAGCGGAGAGCCCGTCATGGGCTTAAATCCCCCCTCTCCATTGCCCCGCAAAATAGTCACGGCATTCTGGGACAGGTCAGCAAGATCGCGCTCATAGGGAATGACCAACAGGTCGGCCTTGCCATCGCCGTCCACATCTTCGATGGCGACCTGCCACGGTTTTGCGCCGGCGGGAAAGGGCGATCCGGGAGCGTTGCGAAACCCGCCTTTCCCATCGCCCAACAAAATCGAGACGGTGCCATCGTCAAGATTGGTCGTCACGATATCGGGAATACCATCCAGATTGAAGTCAGCGCAGAGACGTCGCTCGTAGGGACGACGGCCTGTCGCAAAGTACTTCCCAGGCGTTCGCAGACTGCCTTTCCCATCGCCCAGCAGCAGCTCGATCTGGTTCGTTCCCCAACTGTCGGTAACCACATCAGGGTACCCATCTCCATTGAAATCCGCCACAACAACACTGTGTGGATGCGGATGCGAATGAACATCCACCGGAGATCCCGGCGGAGGACGGAATCCGCCCTTGCCGTCGCCAAGTAGGATCGTGATGAAAGGCGACTGGTGATTGGCGATCACCAGGTCGGAGTTCCCGTCCCCGTTCATATCTGCGATCGCTATGTCGTTCGGAAGGTGTCCGGCGGGAAACGGTGATCCGGCTGCTTCGTGAAATTGGCCTTGGCCGTCGTCCAGCAACAGAGAGACCGTGTCACTATCTGCGTTTGCAACCACGAGATCCGAATAGGCGTCATGGTTCACGTCGCTTACCGAAGTACATATCGGTCCATTGCCGACGCGAATCGTCATTTCCCGGAATCGTGCCGTGTAATCCGTACCGGATATGCCAAGGAGCGGAAGTGTCACGCTCAGAAGAATTGCTCTCATGCAAGCTTCCTTTCGGCAACAGGTAGTCTAGCTGGGAATCTCTCTTCACGCATGCCCGAGCTCCCCGAAGTCGAAACCGTGGCCAACGGCGTCAACGCCCGCATCGCAGGCGACCGCATCGAAGATCTCTGGTTTTCAAGTAAACCCGAGCCGATGAAGACGCCTCCTGCCGCCATGGCCAAAGCGCTCACCGGCCGCAGCATCGAGCGCGTCCGCCGCGTCGGCAAGCACATCGTCTTCGACTTTGCGCCGGATCCCAAACGGGAGCCCGTCCAGTGGATCGTGCACCTCGGCATGACGGGCCGCCTCGTCGTCGTCGATCCTGGCGTGCCCCGCCCGCCCCACACGCACGGCGTGCTCGTCCTGCACTCCGGACGCGAGTTGCGTTTTGTGGACGCCCGCCGCTTCGGCCGCATGGGGCTGCACCTTATCGAGAAAGCGAAAGACGAAGCCGTGGAACTTCCCGGCTTTCGCGGTCCCGGCACGGAGCCGCTGCGCATCTCCAAAGTCGACTTCCGCAGCCTCTTTCACAAACGGCGCACCTCGATCAAGGCGGCGCTGCTCAATCAGTCACTGCTGCACGGAGTCGGCAACATCTATGCCGATGAGGCTCTCTTCCGAGCCGGAATCCGTCCACGTCGCATGGCCGCCCGGCTCAGCACCCGGGAACTGGACCGCCTGCACGGCGCAGTACAGAAAGTCCTGCGCGAAGCGATCCGGCTGGGCGGCTCCTCAGTCTCCGATTATGTCGATGCCGCAGGCGAGCGCGGCTTCTTTCAGCTTCGCCACTTCGTCTACATGCGGACTGGACAGGCCTGCCTGGTCTGTGGAACCCCGATTCGCAGATTGGTCATCGCTGGGCGCGGCACCCATTACTGCCCGATTTGCCAGCATTGATTTGCCCTCCAAACTACGAAAAGCCGGAGTCCGCACTCCCAACTTCCAGAAATCGGAAGATGTACCCGACATTACTCCTATCTAAGCTATTGAAAATAAGTGTTTTGCAAATTGGCATGGGAACTGCTTTGAGTTATGGCAGCCAGCGACGCACGAGGTCCCCAATTCGAGAGGGCCCGGCGATTCACTTCCGGCTGAGCAGAGTTAGGCGCCTACGAGGCCCTGCCGCCACCGGACTTTATCTCACCGTTCTTTTCCGCATGCGTTTTGCTGCATGATGGACAGCGCGGTGATTTTCGGGAGGCCAGTGATTGGCCATTGCGAATAACGCCGCCCTTCCTATCGGGCGGCGTTATTCGTCTAATAGTTCGCTCCGCTGCGCATCTTTCTGCCTTGTGTTCTCCGTGTGTTGCCCGTAAGCCCACTCTGTGCAACTTTTTGCACTTGCACCGAAGTACGCCAGCAAGTATGCTTGTACTTGCCTATCGAGCGGCTGACGCCCTTACGTGGACCGGACGTTGAGATCCAGAAAGATCGGATCCGGGACCAGACTGAGGGTTCGCCCTACTTCGAATAGTCAATTACGGTATGATCCGCGACTCAGTGCTTCGGGCTGCAACCAAGCCCTCGGAAGCCTGTACGAGCGGTTAACGCCAGCACGAAACGCTGTTGAGAGCAGACGATACGCTCGAGCCCGTAGAAAGCACGTTGCCACGCCAGCCATCCCGTTACGCCGGGTGCCGCGTGTTCCCATTTCTGGAATTCCGTTCAGGCCCCCAGGATGTCTCCGGTGCCCCCACTGCTTAGCTCGTAGCAAGAGGATCGCCGGTACAAAAAGAAAGATCGTTACCGCAGAAATGCACCAGGAAGTGCACGAATGACAACAGAACTAAACCCGTCCCCGGCCTCGGAGCCGCAGGGATCCGTGCAGGCGCAGCCCCAAAATGGAGCGCCGCAGAGCCAGAACCAGCAAGGACAGCATCCACAAGGGCAGGGTCAGGGGCAGGGACATCGCCGCCGCCGCCGTCGTCGGAACAAAGGCGGCCAGGCAAAGGGCCAGCAGAACGGCGCTCCGCCGCAGAATGGCAACCCCGGCGGTGCCGGATCGGCAAACGGAACATCCTCTCAGACGCCCGCGCCCCATTATCAGGGGCAGAACAAGAAGTCGGGCAAACGCTTCTTCCAGAAGAGCCCAGGCAATCAGGGCAGCTATAACCCCAACGGACCCCGCCCCATGCCGGGCAATGGCAATGGAAACGCGGGCGGACGTCGCAAGAACAAAGGCCGCCGTCAGCAGGTCTTCGTCGGGCCCATGGACCACAGCTATCGCGGCGGACCCAACGGCAATGTGGCCGACCCTGTGACTCACTCGCAGAATGGCGATTTCCGTGGCATGCCCCACAGTGGGTTCTACTCGGAAACCGATTATGTTCAGCCGGTTCCCATGCGCGAAGATGCGCCGACGCGGATCTACTGCTTCATCGACGACCTCTTCATCTTGGCCAAGATTCAGGAAGTCTCGAAGAAGCTGGGCATCAAGGTCGCGTTCCTCAAGCCGGAGAAGGACGTCATCGCGAAGCTGACCGAGACCAGGGAGGAAGACCGCCCCGCCCTCATCCTCTTCGACCTGAACAACACGAACGCCAAGCCCCTTACCCTGATTCCCAAGATCAAAGCCAAGCTCAAGCGCGGCACGTCCATCGTTGGATTCCTCGCGCATATCCAGGGCGAGCTAAAGAGCAAGGCAGTCGAAGCCGGTTGCGATACGGTGATGCCGCGCTCCACCTTCTCGCAAAACCTGCCCAGCATGCTGCGCCGCTACGGCTCTATCGAAGAAGCACAGGACGAGTTCCAGCCGATCCAGGCCTAGAACGAATTCTGCAGTTCACATCAAAAGGCCCGCCATCATGCGCGGGCCTTTTCGCTTTCCCGCCGTCGTCCTCGCGTGCTATCAAACGCCCATGCCGCGGCCATCGTCCCTCAGGCAGAAGACCATTCGCCTCATCTGCTGGAATGAAGCCGATGCGATAGTACGCGTCCGCATCCTGCGCCGTGCCGGCTATCACGTCATTGCGGACCCACCGGAAAACGCCGGCGGTGCCAAGAACCCAGGTGGTATGGTTCGATACTTTCGCGAACTGTCACCCGATGCCGTCGTCATCGACCTCGATCGGCTGCCCTCGCATGGCCGCGAGCTTGGCCTGAGCCTGCGCGCCAGCAAGAGCACAAGTCATCTGCGGCTGGTCTTTGCGGGCGGTGTTCCGGCAAAGATCGAGCTCGTCCGCGCCGCCATTTCCGACGCCATCTTCACGCCGTGGGAGGACGATGTCGCAGCGGCGATCGAGCGCGCCATCGCTCAGCCCGAGCCGCCGCGTCTAGCTTCGCGCGAACTCCCCAAAGCCATCGGCCCCGGAACACTTGAACGCAAGCTCGACATCAAGCCGCAAACTCACTTCGCGATTGTCTCAGTCAATCGCAGTGAGAATCAGTGGCTTGACGAGCTGCTCGCATCGGTACCGGACGGCGCCACCCGTCAGCGCCGGATTGACGCCGGAACAACCCTCGCGCTCTTCACCGTTGCAAGCCGCCTCGATCTCATGCGCGCCTTCGATCAGGCACGCGCATCCTTGCCGCCAAAGGCTTCTCTATGGATCGTGCATCCCAAGCAGACCAGCGCGCTCGCTGCGGATTTCAATCAGGACGATGTCCGCGATGCCGGCCTCGCTCTTGGCTTCGTCGACTACAAAGTCTGCGCGGTCGACAAAGACTGGTCAGCCCTGAAATTCGCGCGGCGCACAAGCTAGAGCATTTTTCGCTATATGTGAAGACCGTCCAACGACTGTTATCGTGGCTTTTTTTTAAAAGAAAAGCCAGATTGAGCGAATCTCCGCCGGACACACTATTACCGAAAATGCTCTAACCCGGCGGCCAGTGCATCGACCGTCCACCGAGCAGATGCAGATGCATGTGATCGACCGTCTGCCCGCCTTCCTCGCCCGTATTCATCACCGTCCGGAAACCCTTCGTCAGGCCTTTTTCTTCCGCAATCTTCTTCGCCACCGCGTGCAGATGTCCCAGCAGCCTCTCATCGCCTGCAGAAAGGTGAGCGAGCGACGCGATATGTTTGCGCGGGATCAGCAGCACATGCACCGGCGCCTGCGGATGAATGTCCGCGAAGGCCACAGCATCGTCATCCTCATAGAGCTTCTTCGCCGGAATCTCTCCCGCGGCGATCTTGCAGAACAGACAATCCATAGCGACAAGATTACCGCAGCCTACTTCGCAAAAAATCGCGGATGCCCACCCGGCTTCCACGGGTCATAATTGCGCGCAAATTCGGCACGGTTCGCAATCGGCGGATGGTCGTACGTCCAGAAAACCATCCCCGGATTGGGGTAGGGTGTATCCAGCGATTCCTCACCGAGCCTCTGGAAACTCTGCACCGCGGTCGCCTGCGGATTGACAACGATTCCATGGATCACCTCCTGCCCATAGACATCGGCACGATGCTCCACGTACCTCGAAACAGCGTTGGCGATCGGCGCGCTCACAATGGTCAGCACCGTGAAGACCAGCATCAGCACAACCAGCGTGCTCCAGTCGTCCTCTCCCGCGATCTGCCAGCGTTCGCCATAGCGACACAGCAGACGGCGCGTAAGATGGAACGCTATCCACAGACCAAGCAAGGCCGCGGCAGCGCCAATCATCAAACCATTCACCACATCGCCGAGTACATAGTGACCCAGCTCGTGCCCGAAGATGAACAACACCTCATCGGGCGATGACTTTTTGAGCGACGTATCCCACACCACGACGCGTTTCGAGCTGCCGAAGCCTGTGACGTATGCGTTCAGCTGCGTCGTCTTCTCGCTCGCCTTCATCAGAAACATGTGATCCGGCGGGATGCTTTCACCGCTACGCTTCACCACCTGTTCCAGCCGCGTCACCAGTTCCGGGTGCGACTTGGAGAGTGGCTCGAAGTGATTGAATAGCGGATCGATGATGAGAGGCTGGATAAAGACACCCGCCAGCATCAGCGGCAGCGACAGCAGCCAGAACCACAGCCACCACCTTCGCGGCGCGTGGCGCACGATGGCGAACAGCAGCGAGCCCACCAGGGTCGAGATGACCAGGCTCACCAATAGCCCCTTGGTCCAATCCCACGACCACGCCGGCCACCGCTCAATGGAGAGACCATAGGCAAGGCCGATATGATGGCCAGCCAGCGCAAGCGGCAAGTGAAGCAGCCGCAAAAGGATCACGACGAGAGGAATAAAGATCAGCCCCTGCACCCAGGGAGGCTTCGCGATCCGCGCGGCGAGCCGGCTGAAACCGGCTGCCCAGCGGAGGCCGAGGACCAGCAGCAGCGAAATAACTGCCCACAACGTCCCAATCGCCCACAGCCAGTTTTCATCACGATCCAACGCTTCCGCGCGTTGCAGTTTCGGCGCGGGCAGCGAGTATGCCGGCCCGTCTGCCTGTTGTGTTGGGCGAGCCTGTGCCGGTTCATAAGCCTGTTCTGCGCCCGCCATCGGAGCCAGCGGCATAGCGGACAAAACGCAGCAGAGCAGCAGAACTATCCGAAATGGCATGCCACGTTGTAGCAAAGGGACGGCTCTCACGCACCAATAAAAGCCGGTCCTGGGTGCTCGCGCCGACCGCGCACACGTCCGCATCCGGACACGCTTGTGCGGTTACGAACACCGTTTTGGGGCGAATCCACGCTAGCTCAAGCACTTGCGACCTGGGCTTTGGCAGACCAGTTGCATCTCTGGCCGTGACGAACTCAAGGAGCTCCACCATGCACGGTTGGTTGCTGAATCTGCGCCTCGCACTGCGCCAGTTGCGCCGCACTCCCGGTTTCGCGCTCACGGTCGTGCTTACGCTCGCGCTCGGCATCGGCGCCACCACCGCCATTTTCTCGCTCGTGGAAGGCGTCCTGCTACGCCCGCTGCCCTTCCACGATCCTGATGGTCTCGTCGGGATCAGCGACAGCCTGAACGCAGAAAGCCTGATCGATGATGCAGGCGTCACCGCAGCCGAGATACGCACATATCTGCATGACACCACGAGCTTCAGTTCTCTCGGCGGCTATCAGGGATTCAGCTATGAGCTGTCCGGCCGCGGCGAACCCGTAATGGTGAACGCCACGCGGATGACGGGAGGCGTTTTTCCCACTCTAGGTGTCGCACCCTTGATGGGCCGCGCCTTCACGCAGCAGGAAGACGATGGACACGCCAGCGTCGCGGTTCTCAGCTATCACATTTGGCAGAGCCGCTTCCATGGCGATCCCAGCATCCTCGGCAGCAAGATCCTGCTCGACCGCAAGCCATACGTCGTCATCGGCATCATGCCGCGCAACTTCGAGTTCCCACTCGTTGCCGGTCGTCTCAATCAATCCGAGGTTTGGGTACCGATGAGTTTCACACCGGATGAACTATCTCCGACCAGCGCGGCGAACTGGGGCTACAACATGGTTGGCCGTCTCAAGCCCGGGCTCAGCTTAGAGCAAGCTAATCAGGATGCGGCCCGCGTGGCACGGGAGGTCATGCGCAACTTCCCTCCAGAGTTCAAACAGATTCACATCACTGCCCATGTCAAATCGCTGAAGGAGTCAGTAGTAGGCTCCGGCAAACCGCTGGTCCACCTTCTTACCTATGCCGTGCTCGTGGTACTTCTCATCGCCTGCCTGAATGTCGCGGGCCTGCTCCTCGTCCGCGCCATTCGCCGGCGGCGGGAACTGGCGGTCCGGCTCGCGCTTGGCGCTTCGCCGCGCGCGCTCATAGGCAACTCCCTTATGGAAGGCGTTCTGCTTAGCGGGACCGGAGGGGTGCTCGGGCTTCTCCTCGCTGCGATTGCGCTCAAAATCACCGTGCCGCTTCTGCCGGAGTCGATGCCGCGCATCGAGGGCATTCACCTGGACGCGGGCGTCGTCCTGTTCGCGCTTGTCCTTGCTCTCCTCACTGGTGCGCTCTGCGGGCTCGCGCCGGCATTCGCCGCAATTCGCACGCGCGTCAATGAAAACCTGAAGGAAGGCGGTCGTACAGGAAGTGCCGGAGGTAGCCACGGACGCCTCCGCTCCGTGCTCGTCGTAACTGAGATAGCTGTCGCGCTCGTTCTACTGACAGCCGCCGGAGCCCTCGTGCGCAGCTTCCAGAAGATGCGCGACGTCAATCCCGGCTTCCGCGCCGATCATGTACTTGTCGCCGGATACAACCTGCCCTCTCAGCAGTATCCCAACCCGACCGCGAGCGATGCTTTTAACCGCTCACTGCTTGAACGTCTGCAGGCTATGCCCGGTGTTGTCGCAGCGGGCATCACCAACGTGCTGCCAGCCTCTGGATTCCAGGGCGGCAGCGCGTACGTTTTGGATGAAACGGCGCACGAGCCTTCCGGCGGCCAGTTGAAGGTCGCTCCGTGGTCAGCCAGCGAAGGCAGGTACTTCCAGGCGATGGGCATTCGCCTCATTCAGGGACGGCTATTCAACGCCGATGACAAACAAAGTGCGCCGCTCGTCGCGTTGGTGAACCAGAAACTGGCCAATCGCTTCTGGCCTAAGGGAGACGCTATCGGCAGGCGGCTTCGGATAGGTACGCCGGAAGCGAAGACCCCTTGGGTCACCATCGTTGGCGTCGTAGAGAACACCAAAATGAACGCGCTCGATGCTCCGGACAAGGAGCAGGTCTACGCTGCCGCCCAACAGATGACAAGTATGTACGGGCAGTTCGCGCCCGCGGATCAGGGCGGCTTCAACGGATTCATTGTTCTGCGCTCCACGCTGCCGCCGGAGCAGATGACCAACTCGTTGCGCTCCGCGGTGGCCGGGCTCGATCCGCTCCTTGCCCTGCAGCAGATTCAGACCATGGATCAGCAGCTCTCCTCGAGCGAAGCGCCGCGTCGCTTCAACACCTCACTTATCTCAGTCTTCGCCGTCGGTGCGCTGCTGCTCGCCACCATCGGCGTCTATGCCGTCATCGCCTTCACCGTCTCCATGCGTGCGCAGGAGATGGCCATCCGCATGGCGCTCGGCTCGCGCCGCGGTCAGATCGTACGCCTCGTCCTCAACTCGGGCGCAAAGCTCGCCGCAATCGGCTGCGCCGCAGGACTCCTCGGCGCACTTGCAGTCTCGAAGCTGCTCGGCTCCATGTTGTTCAACGTGAGTGCCACCGATCCGCTCATCCTCACCGGATCGATCGCCACCATGATCCTGCTCTCGCTCATCGCCTGCGCCGTGCCCGCACAGCGCGCCGCTTCAGCCAATCCGGTGGACGCGTTGCGCTCCGAGTAGCGCGCCCGTCCGGACTCTCACTCGTCATCCCTCCCGCAACCGTCTCGCGTAGGCGAGTCCGGCGAAGTGTAGAGATCTGCTATTCACAAAGTCGAAGCCGCCCCGCATGAGCAACCAAAGGAAGCGAACCCAACAACCCGCGCCGCAGGCGCAATCGCGCGGACGGCCAGTCCCGCCACCGGCGCGTCTGCCTGGATGGCAGATCCTCAGTCCAGGCGCACCAGGTAGGCCTCGCCCTCGCTCGGTTTCAGCTCGTGCGCAATCGCCACCGCGCGTTCCTTATCATCGCGGAAGGGGCGAATGCGCACCCAGTGCCCCGTCGGGCCGGTGAATTCGATCACATTCGCGGTCTGATACTTCCGGATCAGATGCGTGCGTAGTTTCTCTGCCTCATCCTCATCTTTGAACGCGCCGATCTGCACGCACCAGCGTCCGCCAGTTTCGATCGGTGCGGGCACAGCGAAGACATCGATGCGCACCGTCCCCGTTCCCGCCACATACAAGCCGAGCGCCTTGGCTGACGCCTTCGAAAGATCCAGCACGCGCCCTGGCACAAAAGGGCCGCGATCCGTCACATGCAGCACCGCCTGCTGTCCGGTCCGCACATTCGTAACCCGGATCAGCGAATTCAGCGGCAGCGTGCGATGCGCCGCGGTCATTGCGTCCTGGTCGAAGATCTGTCCGTTCGCTCCGCGCCGCTTGTTGTAGGGTGGCCCGTACCAGCTTGCGGTACCGGTCTCCGACCACACAGGCGCATGGCTCGCAACGAACGCCAGGTCCGCCGCGCTGGTCATCCCCGGATTCGTCGTGGTCGGCGCTATCGGAGCATCGCCTGCAATCGCCGGCGCTCCCGCATTCGGTGCCGTGTTCGAGGGCCCCGATGGCGGAAGCAGCACGGGCGGCGGCGGAGAATAGACCCTCGCCGGCTGATGATGGCAGCCCGCCATCAGACCCAGGCTGAGAAAGGACAATATCGCAGGTACTAGCCGGCCCGTCGCGCAGCGCGTCGCATTACGAGGCACTCGGTTTCTCTCCGGCCTGCCGCTCGCTTGACCCACTGCGCTGATCATTACCGCGCTGGTCAAGGTGCTCCGCCAGCCGTCCCAGTTGTTCCGCCGCACAGCGCAGCGCCGAAGATGAGTTTTGCCGCACCTGCGGTACTACCTGGTCGTTCAAATACGAAATCACGCGCTTCACTTCGTCTTCAATCCGCGGCCCGACCTTGCCGAACTGCGCATCCACCCTGCGGCCGAAATTCTCAAACGTGGTCCTGCCGCCCTGCGTTGTCGTCTCTGGCATACATCACCCCATCTGTGTCCCTGTACAGTCTCCGCGTCGAGGTTGATCCCGGTCAATCGCACAACACCCAAAGGTGTCCTCTCTGTTACTGCCGTACCCCCAATGAGCAGGTTGATGAGCGGCCTGGTGAGCGGTTTCGACCGTCAGCACGCATCTCAACATACAGATGCACCGTCTTTCCCCCAGTTCCCGCCATCCCCTGCATTTGCTATCTGCGTTCGCCTGCCTCGCTCTTGCAGTATGCGCACTTTTCCCGCTTGCGCCTTCCTGCCGTGCAGACCAACCCCGTGCGGACGAAGCAGCGGAGAACCTGCCCGACGCACCCCAGCCGCTGTCAGTCGCCAGCTCCGAACAGAAGACCGGCCGGGGCAAAGACAACACCTTCCTCGGTCTGCACGTTGGCCCCGCCTATCCTCTTTACGCAAACAAAAACGACACGATCATCAACCCGGGGCAGCACGCGCCGCCATTTACCGCGACTGATAAGCTTCGTTATGCGTACCACGAGCAGACACGCTGGGCCGTCCTCCTGCCCGGACTGTACTCGGCAGGATACGGTCAGTTGGTCGACGCGGACCCGCATACGGGAAGCGATTTGGGCGGCTTCGGTGAGCGTCTCGGCCTCACCATGATGCGTCAGGCAACGGACCGCGTCTCCGGCGATGGGATCTTCACCGCTCTCTTCCACCAGGACCCGCGTTTCTACCGTACTGGCCACGGCCCGTACGTGCACCGCGGCCTGATCGCCGTCAAGCAGACATACGTCCGCCTCAACGACGAGGGCGAGGAGAGGCCAAGCTTCTCCGGACTGCTCGGCCACGCCTTCGGAAGCTTCCTCGCCATGAGCTACTATCCGCAGGAAAGCGCAACCGCCGCGATAGCCGCACGAGGCTTCGGCACTGCTGTCGCCGGCGATATGGGCAGTAAGCTGCTACTGGAATTCGGGCCCGATGCACTTCGTCTGGCGTTTCGTCGCAAACCTTAGCGCAAACCTTAGTAAGTAGCGGCGCGACCAATCGTCAGCGACCATCGTCCTTATGCGGAGGGGGGAAGGCATCCCGGCAATGAACGGCAGGCCGCCATGCAGATGGGCCCGTCTGGTCTCCACGATGGTCGGCCTGACGTGGCTTGCCTGCTGCTGCGCAAACGCGCAGCGAAGCCCGCTCGCCGATCTCGTGCCGACGCCGGCACAGCCTGTCGATCTATCCGTCGACTCCTCGTTGGAAACGGACCTGCCTGCCGTCACGGCGATGGACGATGAAGCTTTACCGGATGCACCCGTTCCCAACATCGATACACCGCAGCAGTCTAACCAGCAGCCCGGATTCCCGCCCGTGAGCCCGGAGGAGCGGCGCCTTCCTCCGGCGCCAGAGGAGCATCCCAGCATTCCTTCGCTGCCCGCTCCCTGCCAGACCGACATTTCCACCTCCGCTCCCGACAACATCAGCTGTGCCAAGAGCGTCGACTACTTCCACCGTTTCGCCGTTTCCGGCGTTCATCCTCTGACACCGCGTCAAAAGGGCATCCTCGCCTTCCGCAATACGATCGACCCTTACAACTTCACCACGATCGCAGCCTTCTCTGCCATCTCCGTGGCATCTGATCCACACTCGGACTACGGTCCTGGAATTCCCGGCTTCGCCCGCAACTTCGGCGTTGCCTACTGTGAAACCGCGGTTGGTCAGTTCTTCGGCACCTTTCTCATACCCTCCATCACTCATCAGGATCCCCACTATCACCGCATGCCAAATGCTTCGTATACTCGCCGCACCTTTCACGCCATCGCCCAGGTGGTGTGGGCGCAGAGCGACTACGGCGACGGCATGCCCAACTACTCGGTCCTCATCGGCACCGCAATCGGCAACGGCCTCGGGAATCTTTACGTACCCGGCCGGGACACGAGCTTGGACGCCGGCGTTGCACGCTACTTCACCGCCATCGCCACTGATCCCATCGACAACTTCATCACTGAATTCCTGCCCGACGTGGCTCGTCATGTCAACATCCATATCGTGCTGTTGCAGCAGGTCGTTAACGGGGTGGAAAGAACGAACTGAAGCCTGCTCGGCATTCATCCGTCGGAAGGCTGAAGCCATTTCTAGTCAAGGCTGAAGATCGGTATCCACGCACGTTGCATTGCGGGCCACCGGATTGCAACGCGCCATCGCTCCACCCGCAAAGCTGACCGAGTAGCCCGTCCACTTCGCCGGCTCCGCCTTTGGATAATCCGTGCTCAAAATCTGGGCGCCGCTCGCCATGGCATGTTCGCGCCGTAGTGTCGATCCCGAGCGGCCTTCTTTTGTATCCGCGTCGGTACGCGTCCGCACAAGGTAGCCCTGCCGCACCAGCGCGGCAATCTCCGCCTCCGTCCCGTCATTTTCTTCGGTGAATGCCCCATCCGGCGCACCGGGCGCCGCATTGGTGAAGAGCACGCGTGCGTGCAGATTCGGATGCCCCTCCAGATAGAGAGGCCCTGCCGAGCGCTGGTCCATGAGAAAGATCACCTTCCCCCGCGCCTCGGCTAGCGTCGGCCAGGCACCCGCGAGCGCCGCCTGATTTAACGTGGCGTGCGTCCCGCGCATGTCATCTGGAGTAATCATCTCGTTCGCGGAAAAGACCGACCGAATCTCGCGATCGAGTTCATCGAAGGTCTCGGCGGTAAACGGTTCAGGTGTCGTCGCATGGGGAATGTTGAGCGGCTTGCCCTGCTTCGTCTCCACCAGCACGTAGATCGGCAGATGTTGTGGGTGCGCCTTCGACCAGTCGCGCACAATCGTCAGGCACGCAGTGAGAGGCTGACAGTTGCTCTGCTGGTCCAGGTCTTGCACATGCATCACCTTGAACCCCGGCTTCGACATCACATCGGCATTTGCATTCGGGTCATCTGCCGTCACACCGGCCGCCGCCTCTGCTGCCGGCCCCGCCGGGTGCGCATAGCGCCCGCCCTTGCTGTCTGCAAAGATGTCAAGCTCGATCTGCCGCACACCGCCGTCGAACTGCTTCTCCAGCGGCGGATGCGCGTAGTCCAGCCCGCGCAGACTCTCCGGCTTCGTCTTCTCGAGAAGGGCACGCATCCCCGGCGGTAGCCCGGCGTGGTAGCTGTTGTGTGAGCCGATCACTTGAATCTGGTTGATCCGTACCTGAGCGTCCGCATCGGATGCCGCATAGCAAGCCTGCGCGCCTGCAATCATCAGCAGCAGCGCGACAGCAACGTAAATTGTCTTCATTCGTAGCCCGTTTCCCTTTTTCCGAAGTCTACCTCCGAAAGATCAACGGGCTGTTGCAAGACGCGGAACTTCGCTGGTAGGCAATGTATCCGCCGCACGCGCCAGCAACTCATACGAGCGCAGCCGCGCCGCATGATCGTGCACGATCGTCACCGCGATCACCTCATCCAGGTCGAGCGCGCCGGCAAATGCCGCAAGCTGCGCATGCACGCGCTCCGGCGTCCCGTAGAAGTAGCGCGGCCATTCGCCCTCCTCCATCGGCACCGGTCCCTGTCTTTGCAATTCGCGTACAGCATCTTCCGGTCGCGGCACCGGACGCCGGTCGCCGCTTCGAATGCGCCGCATCAACAGCCGCGGGCTCGCCATCAGCAGCTCCGCTTCCTCTTCTGTCTCTGCACACAGCACGCCAATGGCTACACTCTTGCGCGGATGTGAAGCATGTCCGCTCGCGCGAAACGACTCCGTGTAGTGCTCGATCGCCGTCCGCGTATGCACCGGGCTGAAGAAGTGCGCGAACGAATACGGCAACCCGAACTGCGCCGCCGCTTCCGCGCTCCACATACTCGAGCCCAGCAGCCACACCTCCGGCCCTCCCGGCATCTCCGGCGATACCGTCAACTGCGAAAACGGATGCTCGGCGGGAAAATCGTGGTTGAGAAACATCAGCAGCTCCGCTAACTGATCCGTGAAGTCGTCCGCTGGCCGTTGCCTCCGTTCGCGACGCAGCGCATGCGCTTCCAGCGGTCCGCCACCAGGCGCCCGCCCGATCCCCAGGTCCACGCGACCCGGATAGAGCGCATGAAGTGTCCGAAATACCTCCGCCACCTTGTATGCGCTGTAATGCGGCAGCATAATGCCGCCAGACCCAATGCGGATGCGCGACGTCTCCGCCCCGATGCGCGCCAGCAGCACCTCCGGCGCAGTGCACGCCAGCAACTCCATCGCATGATGCTCAGACATCCAGTAGCGGTGATACCCCAGCCGCTCCACATGCTTCGCCAGCTCAATCGAATTCTTCAAGGCGTCAGCCGGCGTCGATCCTTCCGGCACGGGCGACTGATCCAGCACGGAAAGCCATACGCGCTTGCCACCGGCCATAACAACAGCTTCAGTCATGTTTTGTTCACTCCCCTCTATTAGATGATCGTCAGCAGCCGCTCGACTCGGCCCTCGCACTACACTGGTGCGACGAGAACCGCATGTCCACCATCCCACCCATGCCATTTCCGCTGCGCAGCGACAGCTACAAGCTCACGCATTGGCGCCAGTACCCGCCAGGCACCACCGAGGTCTACAGCTATCTGGAATCGCGTGGCGGCCGCTTTCCCCACACCGTCTTCTTCGGCCTGCAACCCTATCTACGCAGCTATCTCGCGGGCAGCGTCGTCACCTCGCAAGATGTCGAGACCGCCGACCGGCTCGCCGCCGCGCACTTCGGCCGCTCCGGCATCTTCAATCGCGCCGGCTGGATGCACATCGTCGAGCAGCACAATGGCCGCCTGCCGGTCGAGATACGCGCCGTCGCCGAAGGTACTCCGGTGCCGACGCACAACGTGCTGATGACCATCCGCAACACCGACCCGGCCTGCTACTGGCTCACAAATTTCCTCGAAACGCTGCTGCTCAAGGTCTGGTATCCGACCACCGTCGCCACGCTCTCCGGAGCCCTTCTCCACGTCATCGAGGGTGCGATGAAGCGCAGTGGCGAAGAGCCCGGTTCGGCCAACATGATGCTTCACGACTTCGGATATCGCGGCGCCAGCTCCGAAGAGACCGCCGGCCTCGGCGGCGCAGCGCATCTCGTTCACTTCCGCACCTCTGACACGCTCATCGCCAATATGGTGCTCCGCGGGCACTACGCCCGGCCCAATGCACCCGCCGGATGGATGCCTTCTGCCTCCGTGGTCGCCACCGAGCACAGCACCATGACCGCCTGGGGACGCGATCACGAGCTTGAAGCCTACCGCAATGTGCTGAGTGAATACCCTGAAGGCATCCTCTCCATCGTGATCGACAGCTTCGACGTCTATCGTGCGGCAGAGGAGATGTTCGGCGGCATCCTGCACCAGCAGGTACTCGCGCGCGATGGCCTGCTCGTCCTGCGGCCTGATTCAGGAGACCCGGTGCAGGTCCTGCTGCACCTGTTGCCTATGCTTGCCGACCGCTTCGGCAGCACACGGAACCATGCTGGTTACAGATTACTGCATCCCAAGATTCGGCTCCTGTGGGGCGACGGCATCGGCCTCGAATCCGTCGAACGCATCCTTGACAACGTCCTCGCCGATGGCTGGTCTGCCGCGAATCTCATCTTCGGCATGGGCGGCGCACTGCTGCAGAAGGTCAACCGCGACACGCAGAAGTTCGCCTTCAAGTGCTCGTCGGCGACCGTCAACGGCGAATTGCGCGACGTCTTCAAGGACCCCATCACCGATCCGGACAAAGAGTCGAAACGCGGCAAGCTCGCGCTCATCCGCACGCCGCGCGGACTCGACACCGTACACTGCCCCGGTAACTGCGAGATGGCCGGCGACCTGCTCGAAGTCGTCTTTCGCAACGGCGAAGTCCTGCGTCACCAAAGCCTCGAGGACATCCGTGCCCAGGCTCACTCGTACTGAACCATGCTTGCTGCCACGATAAGCCGTGTAGTTAGATTTGTTATGGGTTGACCGGCACTTGTAACTGCGATTGTTTACAGGTCGTCGCACGGCTGCAGGGCATTTCTGAACGCATTGATCACAATGTAGTTATTCGGTCGGATATTCCCATGGATCCGCAATTGTAACCTTCACAGAATTGTAACTTTCCTACACTTTGAGCGTCGGATGAGAGGTGTCAATTCTTCTGAAGTTAAAAGGGTCCTGGGCCGCTATCCGATGGAAGATCCTCATCATCTTCACATTCTTCAGCATTGTGTCCGTGATCATGGTCACGTGTTTCTCGGTCGCGGTGCTGAACGTAGTAATAAGACGTGAGAGCGCCTACCTGATTGAGGAACGAATAAAGGTAATCCTTGAGAGCCGGAAGGGGCTTGCGGATCCTGTTCTCAATAGAGCCCACAGCTGCCAGAATGAATCGACTTCAACCCTGTCTACCGCATTCACAGAACATTTGAATGCCGAGTGGCCGGGAAGTCGAAGTACGATTTCGATTCTGCCTGCAGGGTCCCCCATGGCCCCTGGGTTGCCCTGGCTGAGTGCGCGGTCCTTTGCTGGTATCGTCGAAGACCGGGGTGAACTGGAAATCCGCTTCGTCCGTGCTGTGGAACGTGACGGCTGTTTCCTAATGCTGGATGTCACCATCCCTCTTGGCGAATCGTTTCTAAGTCAACTATCGAGTGCTTCAGGTTTGGAGATCGTCAGTAGCACACCGGTCCTGCTGAATGACTACCGGCATGATGAGGGGATGGCTGGAGAGATCGAGGCAAATTTCCTTCCGGGATCCTCGCGCCCGGTCCCCGTCGTGATTATCGCGCGGAATAGCACAACCGGATTTTCCCAGAACTGGGTGATCTGCCAAATCCGTCCCAGCCTTGGACGGACGATAGAGGACCTCAGCCGTATGGGATTGCGTAGGGCATCCTGGGTCTTCCCGATGATCAGCATTGCGCTCACCCTGGGGCTGGCATACGCCTGCGGCATGTATCTTGCTCTCCGCCTCAGCAGACGCATCGTCACCGTAATCGACACTCTGAGTCAGGCGGCGCATCGGATCGGCATGGGTGACTTCTCGGTCAGAATTCCGGTTTGTGAAGAGGACCAGCTGGGATTGCTCGTAACCTCGTTCAATGCGATGACCTCTGATCTTGAAAGTCTTCGCGAGCAGGAAAAACAACGTATCGTTCTCGAGCGGGATGTAGCGCTGGCTCACGAAGCGCAGCAATACCTGTATCCCCGCTCTGCTCCCGTCTTACCAGCAGCCACGCTGTGGGGGATGACCAGACCAGCCCGTGTTGTAAGCGGCGATCTCTATGATTTCTTTTCCTTCGGCAAGGACAAGGTTGGCTTGCTCTGTGCTGACGTCAGCGGCAAAGGAATGTCGGCGGCGTTGATGATGGCACATCTCCAGGCAGTCGCCCACGGCAGGATGCTCACTCTGGATCAACATACCGCTCGGCCTGCTCCTTCCGCCTTTGTTGCAATGCTCAATCGGGATCTTTGCGGGCGTTTTGGCGACAACAGATATGCCACCCTGTTCTATGCAGAATATGACTCCCGCAGCGGGCTGCTGCGCTATGTCAACGCTGGACATTGCCAGCCCATATTGATCTCGCCCACGGGCGAAGCGACAGCACTTCCGGGTGGCGACTTACCGATAGGATTATTTCCCGATGCAGCCTACGACGAGCTTCATTTCAAGCTTTCTAGAGGGAGCGCCCTCATTGCGTACAGCGATGGACTCGTTGATGCCGTGAATACTGCGGGAGAAGAATTCGGCGAAAAGAGACTGGTGGAACATTGCAAGTCCTTACCAAGGGGAGCGACGGCGGAAGCCATCAGCGCATCCCTTACCCACCGCGTCGCTGAGTGGTCAGCGGGTGTGGAGCAGTTTGACGACACAACCATTCTCGTACTAACAGCAGACTGAGAAGTCTGAACGCATGGATTGAAGAACTCGGAGCTTCGGCACTTGTTTGGATCACCCGATTTCCGCGTTGACAGATCACCCGGCCTTACAAGTCCCGCGCCAACGCGGCACAGCATTGAGCGTCGAATCGATATCAATGTGATCCTGGGCAAAGCGAAGGACCCGCTGCTTGCAGCATCAGGTTCACCGCTCAGGAACGAAGATCTTGCGTCATGCAGGATTGCGGCCCCAATTCGCTATGAAGGTGATGACGCTGGTCCAGTAATGCGGATCGTTGTATTTGCGGGACCTAGAGGATCTGCCAGCAATGGTCGCATGCCGGCCGTTAGGTGCCCAGATGCATGACGTGGAGGCAGGTGGGAACCGCTTTCCTGTCGCACAAGGGCAATCGCCGTTCTAGAATCAGGCACGGAGACGACCCATGCGAAAGCTCACCTCGATTGTTGTTTTGCTCACGGCGGCGATGGCGGTACCGGCGTTCGCGGGCACGAAGCTCGCCGGCGACACCACCCTGAAGGACTTGCAGCCGGCTGGAGTGGGAGAAAAACACGCAAAGAAGGGCAAGCACCAGGTGTTCGATCTCACCTTTGACGACCGCGGCAAAGAGTATGTCTGCCGCACCGACCCGGACAAGTCAGTGGATGCGGTCGATTTCGTTGTGGGCAGCAGCGTCCACTATGAGCTTGATGGCAAGAAGGTGAAGATCAGCACGCCCGATAAGAAGAAACTGGAATGCAAGGTTGTGCGGGTCGCTGTGGTTCCCTCCTCGGCGATGTCCAGTCCGCCGGCTTCCACCCCACAGCAATAGTGGACCAAGGGCTTGTGCCTCGAGCCCGCCGGTTCCTTGGTTTGGTTGTTGAGAGCGAAAGCAGTAACAACCCAATCAGTGGGACTGCGAAGCTTGCGCGCACAAAGTCGAAAAGCAGTTCGGCGATCCAACCGATCACGACGACATCCGACGCGTCCGTCCCAAAATGATGCGGCCTGCCACTTGGCAGGCCGCATTCCAACGGATCGCGGAACGCCCTACATCATGCCTGTAGTAGCTGTGTTGCTGGCTGGCTTGCTGGAGGCAAACTCCTGCACGGTCTCGCGCATGTATTTGTGCGGGTTCACCGGCGTGTCATGGAGACGTACCTCGTAGTGCAGGTGCGGCCCGGTGGAGCGGCCTTCGCTGCCGACATAGCCGATGATCTCGCCGCGGTGCACATCCTGGCCGGCGGTGACGGCGAATCCGGAGAGGTGGCCGTAGAGGGTGTGGATACCGTGGCCGTGGTCGAGCATGACCTCCTGACCGTAGCCGCTGGCCGGCCCGGCCATCAGTACGGTGCCATCGGCGGGTGCGCGCACCGGTTGGCCCATGGTGCCGGAGATATCGATGCCCCTATGGAAGGCGCCTTCACCGTTGAAGGGGTCCTGACGTTCGCCGAAGGAGCTGGTGATGGGGCCCTCGATGGGCCAGAGATTGGGCAGATCTGCTGTAGTACCCCAGTCGGCGCTGTCGCCGAAACCGAACAGCGGCTCAAGGGCGCGGCGCATGTGGCCGGAGAGAGCTGAGCTGCGCAACGCGGTGAGCTTATTCAGAGTGTGGAGATAGTCATTCGACTCGTCGGTCGAGTCCATGACGGGGGCAATCACCGGATCGGCGGTAACGGCTTTACTGGTGTGGCCCTGACGCAGGCCGTAGAGGGCCGACACTTCGCTGGCCAGAGAGCCTAACGAGGCTACCTGCACGTCCTTTTCCCTGGCGACCTGCTGCATGTGCAGGTAGTCGTGGCGGAGGGTTTCCTTCTCGGAGCGGACCTGGTTGTAGTGCGCCGTCTTGAGCAGCATCCGTCCGTAGGAGCCGGCCATGCCGGTTATGGTAAACAGGCCTACAACGGCGGCTGCGACGAAGACGTAGGCGTAGTGCAGCGGAACCGGAACCTTGCGGAGGCGGCCATCGTCTTCGCGGGCAACAAAAATGATGTAGTAGCGCTTGCGCACAAGCCTCCTTCCGCCGATCAGTGGGAAATTCGTTCCGGGCCGCGACTCTTAGGTCGCTGGCAAATGCGATTTACGGGAACTCATTCAACCCTACCAAACTGGGAAAGACGACAGCAACCTGACTGAAGTTGTATTAGCGAACAATCGGCGATGGTTACCTGTTGTGACAGAAGTATTACTAAATCAGTTATCTACAACGACGGCTGCACTATAGATGAAGCAACGCTGGCGACTCCCGTAGGGCGAAGTTTGCTAGGGCCAAAAACAATAATTATTCTTTGCAAGTAAGTTCTGTTTAAAGAGGAGCTCGCCAATGGCAACTGAAGCCAAATGCCCGTTTCCGGGTAACGCCTCCAAACCTGTTACCGAGAACCGCAACTGGTGGCCAAATACCCTACGCGTTGACCTGCTGAACCAGCACTCGTCCAAGTCCGATCCGCTGGCGCCGACGTTTGATTACCGTGAGGAATTCAAGAAGCTCGACTACGAGGCGCTGAAGAAGGACCTGCGCAAGCTGATGACCGACTCGCAGGACTGGTGGCCGGCGGACTTCGGTCACTATGGCCCGCAATTCATCCGCATGTCCTGGCACTCCGCCGGTACCTATCGCCTCAGTGACGGCCGCGGCGGCGCCGGGCGCGGGCAGCAGCGCTATGCTCCGCTCAACAGCTGGCCAGACAATGTGAACATCGATAAATCGCGCCGCCTATTATGGCCGATCAAGCAGAAGTACGGACAGAAGATTTCCTGGGCCGATCTGCTGATCCTTACCGGCAATGTGGCGCTGGAGACCATGGGCTTTCGAACGTTTGGCTTTGCCGGCGGCCGCGAAGACACCTGGGAGCCCGATCTGGACGTGAACTGGGGCACCGAGACCGCCTGGCTCGCCCACCGGCCTATCGAAAAATTCGAACAGCATCTCGGCGCCACCGAAATGGGACTGATCTACGTCAACCCGGAAGGCCCGGACAAGAACGGTGATCCTATCTCCGCCGCCAAATTCATCCGTGAAACCTTCGCCCGCATGGCGATGGACGATGAGGAGACAGTTGCGCTGATCGGCGGCGGCCATACCTTCGGCAAGACCCACGGGGCCGCGCCCGAGTCGCACAAGGGGTCCGAGCCTGAGGCCGCCGATATGGAAGCGCAGGGCTTGGGCTGGATCAGCAACTACGGCACCGGCAGCGGCAAGGACACCGTCGGCAGCGGCCTGGAAGTGACCTGGACGCAAACGCCGAAGCAGTGGAGCAATTTCTTCTTCGAAAATCTCTTCAAGTACGAGTGGGTGCAGACCAAGAGCCCGGCCGGCGCCATTCAGTGGGAGGCCAAAGACGCCGAGGCCGTTATCCCCGACGCGCACGATCCGTCGAAGAAGCACAAGCCGACGATGTTGACCACCGACTTGTCGCTGCGCTTCGACCCGCTCTACGAGAAAATATCGCGTCGTTTTCTAGAGCACCCGCAGGCCTTCGCCGATTCCTTCGCCCGTGCCTGGTTCAAGCTGACTCATCGCGATATGGGCCCGCGCTCGCGCTATCTGGGACCTGAGGTGCCGAAGGAAGTATTGATCTGGCAGGACCCGGTGCCCGACGTCGATCATCCGCTGGTTGACGATGCAGACGTTGCGGCACTCAAGGCCAAGGTTCTGGCCTCGGGCCATACGGTCTCCGAACTTGTCGGCACCGCGTGGGCCTCGGCCTCGACTTTTCGCGGCGGCGACAAGCGAGGCGGCGCTAATGGTGCCCGCATCCGTCTCTCTCCGGCGAAGGATTGGGATGTCAACCAGCCCGCGCAACTGGCCAAAGTGCTCAAGGTTCTGGAAGGCATCCAGTCAGAGTTCAACAAGAACGCGACGGGCGGCAAAAAAGTCTCACTGGCTGACCTGATCGTGCTGGCCGGTAACGCCGGGGTGGAGCAGGCTGCGAAGGCGGCCGGCCACGAGGTGACAGTGCCGTTCACGCCCGGCCGCACGGACGCCTCGCAGGAGCAGACCGAAGTCGCCGCCTACAACGCCCTCGAGCCGCTCGCCGACGGCTTCCGCAACTACCGGAAGGCCGGTGTTACGGTGCCCGCGGAGGTAGGCCTGATCGACAAGGCGCAACTGCTGACGCTGACCGCGCCTGAGATGACGGTGCTGCTCGGAGGTCTGCGTGCGATCAACATCAACGCCGATGGTTGCAACCACGGTATATTCACCGATCGGCCGGGTGTGTTGACCAACGACTTCTTCGTGAAACTGCTGGGTATGAACACGCAGTGGAAGCCAGTCTCCGACGCCAGGGAGCTGTTCGAGGGGCATGATCGCAAGACCGGCAAGCAGAAGTGGACCGGTACGCGCGTCGATCTTGTGTTCGGCTCGAGCTCGGTGTTGCGCGCTCTGGCCGAGGTCTACGCCAGCGAGGATGCGAAGGAAAAGTTCGTCAATGACTTCGTAGCCGCCTGGGCGAAGGTGACCAATCTCGATCGTTTCGATCTGCACGAGTGAAATAGTCGGCAACTCAAAAACGCGAGAGGCAGGTGATGGCAGCAATGCCGTTGCCTGCCTCTTGCTGCTTGTACGGATAAGTCGGAGGCGCGGCCGTGCGGTTGAGCTGCGGAATGCATGGCGTATTCCAGCTGCCTCGATCGTAGTCGATAGCGATGTGCCGTCGCGCGCGCCCAGGGGCCGCGCATCCGCGGAGTAAGCTGGGGCGATGGGCGAGCGGGAGCGCGACATCCTGAAGGAAGTACGCGCGCGTGCGGCACGCCGAGCCAAAGGCGGGCTGCGCGTCGGGATTGGCGATGACGCGGCCGTGCTGGCTGTGCGCAACGGTGAAGAACTTGTCGTGAGTACCGACTTCTCGATCGAGGATGTGCATTTCAGGCGTGGCTGGCATTCGCCGGAAGCAGTGGGACACAAGTGCCTGGCGCGCGGTCTGAGTGATATCGCGGCGATGGGTGCGCGGCCGGTGGCGGCGTTTGTATCGCTGGCGGTGCCGCGGGAACTGGCTCAAGGTCGATCGACCGCGCAGAGTTGGGTTGACCGCTTCTATGAAGGACTGCTGGCGCTCGCGCAACAGTGGAGCGTGCCGCTCGCGGGTGGCGATCTCGCGGAGGCACCGGGCGGTGCGCATGCCAGGGCGGCGGCGGACATCGTGGTGGTGGGCGCGGTGGAGCGCGGACGTGCGCTGCTGCGCTCTGATGCGCGGGCTGGCGATGCACTCTATGTGACCGGGACCCTTGGCGGAGCAGCGGCCGAGCTGCGGTCAGTGACGAAATCGCCGCAACGCTTTCGCAATGTCACTGCGGCGACCGCGGAGCATCCGCATTTTTTTCCCCAGCCGAGAATTGCGGTGGGACGCGCGCTGGTGCGGCGGCGGCTGGCGACGGCGGCAATCGACATCAGCGATGGCTTGTCGGTCGATCTGCTGCACCTATGTGAGGAGTCCGGGCTGCGGGCTGAGATCGATGCTGCGCTGCTGCCGCTTGGCCGCAACGCTACGCTCGACGCGACGCTCCGCGACACGACGCTCAACGACGCGCTGCATGGTGGTGATGATTACGAACTGCTGTTTACAACCGATCCGCGTACGCGCATGCCGCGGAAGATTGCAGGTATGCCCGTGCGGCGGATCGGGCAGATGTTGCGAAAGAAATCAGGCGCGCCGCGGATGGTTCTGAAAGAAAATGGACGGCGCGCCGAGCTGAAGGCGGGAGGATGGCAGCACTTCTGAGCTCCACTGCACGGAGCAGCAGCTATGTCGGTTCGCTTCGCGCCGCGCGAAAATACCGCGACTCCTCCGGACGAAAAAGAATCCACGCAATCGCTGCACAGAACAAGGCGTGGAGGGCGAATTCAGATAGCGAGTGAAAAGCACTCAGGACGACGTGGAACGCGATCCAGGCAACCGCTAGCCAACGCGCCCAGTTGTGGCCGAGCAGCAGAAATACTCCACACAGAATCGCGACGAATTCAGTGACCTCAATCCCGACAGCATCCGGATGATGGGCCAGCAGCTCTCGGAAGTGGACAACGAAACCGCCTGCGCCAACCGCCAGATAGAGGCACGCGAGGATCGTTACGGAGATGGGACGCTTGCTGGAACTCATGGCAGCATCTCCAGTACCGCTTCGCTCGGCTCCAGTTCCTCTGCGTGTGGCGGCAGAGTCGCCCCGGCCTCAAGCATCGCGCGGATCGCGCCGACGTAATCCCCCGTCGCTCGATGCCAGCCGTTCCCCGACCCATACACGGCCCAGGAGAGCGCAGTCCCCGCATACTCCCGCGATTTCAATTCCAGCGACGGATGAAACCTCAAAATCGTGCGCGTCATCTCCGCATTGCCATGGAACCCCGCCCAGTGCAGCGCCGTCGCGCCCGCCTCTCCCGGCGTATCCACCGGCCAGCCCGCCTCGAGCATCAGCCGCACCGCTTCCGCGTTGTTCGTCTGCGCAGCGTTCGGCAGCTTTTGCCGCTCTTCGTCAGACAGCGTCTGTGCCGCATCTGGCCGCTTCGACAGAAAATTGCGAAACGCCGCTTCGTCGCCCAGCTCGCATGCCAGAGCCAGCTTCAGCTCTTCAGGCGTCCACTCCATGAGCAGCCGAAATACATCTTCATGACCAAAATCGCGCGCCACGGCATGCGCGGTGCGGTGCGCGCCCAGCATCCAGATGTAGATCGTGCCGCCTGAACGCGGATTCTGCTTCGGAAACCACTGCTCCGACACGCTCGTCCGGATCGAGTCCGGATCGTTGTCCAGATGCCGCCGCACTAGTTCCATATCGCCGAGCGCCGACGCCATCAGGATGTCCGTATGGCAGCCGCGCGATACCAGGTAGCGCGCCACGTCCTGCCGGTCTTTCGGATAATGCCGCACCTGATCCACGCGCAGCATGTATTGCGCCGGCGTCGATTCATGATCCACATCCCGCACGTCTAGCTCGGCGCCATTCTCCAGCAGAAACTCCGCAACCTCCACCGTCGAGGCGAAGTGCAACGGCGTTTGTCCGTCTCCACCTCTCGCGTGCACCACGCCCGGATCCACGGCCACCAGCTCAAGCAGCTTCGGCATCATTCCCAGCCGCGCAGCAGAGTGCGCATCCACCTCCGCTCCGCGTTCGACCAGAAAATCCACCAGGCTCGGATCGCAATCGTCCAGCACGCCGAATCCGCCCGCCCACCACTCGGTGCGCTTGCGTATGTCCGCTCCCGCCTCCAGCAGCACATCGATCGTCGCCCGATCGCTCCGCTGTACCGCGGCAAACATCGCGTGCAGGCCGAAGCCGTCATCGGGCAGCGGATCATCGATCTTCGCTCGCAGCTCCGGGTGTTTCTTGAGCAGCTCTTTTACCCGCGGCGCGTCACTGTCGCACACCGCCGCCTTCAGGGCCTCGGCCGGAGTGAGCCCCAGCGCCTCCACGTATGACTTCAGATTTGCCCAGGTAGAAAAGCCGTATTCGTTGGCGAGCGCGTGTTGCGCGTCCGCCAGTTTGCCCTGCCCGGTACTCTGCTTGGTGCTCCGCAGCAGTTCTTTGGCTTGTTTCTTCAGGAATTCGAGCCTTGGCTTTTGAGGCAGCTCACGAGACATTACTCCTCCTTCTATGGCCCGGGGTCCGCTACGACGGGCAGAAGAGAGGTCAAATGCTCGGTGCTCAGAGACTGGTTCAGGTGGGATAGTCCCTTTCCGCGGACGGGAAGCAACCTGGTTTGCGGCTCCCACTTTACCAAACACGTGGTGAGCAGGAGAAGATCAATTCCCTATACGTGCTGCCACGACAGGACCCGCCCCTAAGCGCCGTTCTTTCATCACCGAATGCGACCGTGAGAGCGCCGATTGACAAATTCTTTGCCCGAGGACTACTGTCCAGCCGAATGACTTCGCGCTCCCACTCTACCCAGCTCGTCCACCTCAGATAGGCCAGCGCACCTGGACGTCCCAATTCACTTTCACTCCATCATTGGAGCGCCCAGTCATTCGATTGGAGGTAATTCATGTTCGCTCGCAATGTTTCAATACGCCTCAAGCCAGGCAAGCTCAATGAATTCACCCGTACCTTCGATGAGGAAGTCCTTTCCATTCTGCGAAAGCAGCCCGGGTTTCGAGAAGAGATCACCTTCGCCTCGCCGGGTGAAATGGAGCTGATTGCAATCAGTCTGTGGGATACCAAAGAGCAGGCGGACGCGTACAACGCTTCCGGTTATCCCAAGGTGCTGCAGGCGGTGAGTGACATGCTGGACGGCACTCCCAGGGTGCAGAACCTCAATGTCATCAGCTCAACGATGCAGCACGCCGGAGCCGGATCGGGCCACGCGGGGTCAGCTTCTTCCGCCACGCCAGCCGGCGGTGGAGAGATGCCGTCCACAACGGAAAACAAGGAGATCGCACAGAGGTTCATGGAGGAATGCTGGAACAAAGGGGACCCGGACGCGATGCGCGATTTGATTGCGGACAACTGCCGCTATCACGATCCCGTTTTCCCAGGAGTAGAGAACCTCCCGCAGCATATTGCTTCCTGCCGTAGTGGTTTCCCCGACCTCCGCTTTACCACCGAGGACGTGATCGGCGAGCGGAACGAGGTAGTGGTGCACTGGACGGCGCGTGGTACCCACACAGGGCCATTCCTCGGGATGCCGCCGACCAACCGCCCATGCAACGTGTCCGGCACCTCCATTTACCGCATGGAGGGCGGCAAGATCGTCGAACTCTGGGCTGACTGGAATGTCATGACTCTGATGGAGCAACTTGGCGTGACTGCCACGCCGGGAGCGGAACAACACGTAAGCCCCTCATAAATACCTGAATGCGGAGTAGCAGTGGGGTCAGAGCGAGAGCCCTGGCCCCGCTCTAAAAATCAGCCGCTGATCCGAATCGCTGCGGATCACCATCCCCGCGGCACCACACCCAACTGCTGCATCATGCCTAGCGTGTCCATCAGGATGCGGCTGTCCGCCATCTTGCCATCCGCCAGGCGGTCGATCACGACGCCCTTCACCGTAACTTTTCTGCCGGTCGACGGAATTTCCAGGAACGTCGCGCGATGCGTGCCCGTCCACGTAAAGCGGCTCACCACTTTGTCGCCCTCCGCCACCACTTCATCCACCACCCAATGGAGATCCGGAAACGCCGCGCGCAGCCCGCCGATCACATCCTTCAGACCCTCTCGGCCTGTTGCTGCCCCGGCAGCGGGTCCAGCTCGACAAAGTCGAGCGCAACCAGATCATCAGCGCGGACCAGCCGCCCCTGGTTGATCACATCTTCGACAAATGCTTCGAGCACCTTCTTGTTCTCGGCCGTCGCCATCGATCAGGCTCCTTCCACCCGCACCGTAATCCCCATCGTTTGCACAGTACCAGGCGCCGCCGTCACCGCATTCTCCGCTGCGTTCGCTGGTTCGACACAAACAAAATGCGGCCACGCATCCGCACCCAGATCTGCCAGCGCGCTCGCCTTCGCCTGCCACGGATTCCACACTACCGTGCTGTTTGAACCGTGCTTCTCAATCACAATCCGCCGCTGCCATTCCGGATCGGAGATCGTAACCGTTGCCCGCGTATTCAGATGAAGCTGGTCTGTCTCACCCGCGAAGCGGATCGCCCCCGGCCCCTGATGCTTCGGCTTTGCGTTGTCCGCGCGATCCAGATAATCCGTGTCGTCGAGGCCGCTCACCTCGATCTGCCGCACATCGCTGACCGAATAGTACGCATGCAGCGCCTCTTCAAACGTCAGCGGGCTGTCGCCGACATTCTCCACCTTGAGCTTCAGGGTCAGCGTCGCGCCCACCACAACTTCGTACATCAGCACAAAGTGATCGAAGCCCACATCGCGCGTCGTCTGATTCGGCAGCAGTTTGAAGCTGAGCGCTACACCATCTGCGCGCTGCTCGGCCGCGACAACCTCCCACGGCAGCGTGCGCGCAAATCCATGCATCCCTCCCGGCAGGCCGCCCTTGCGTTCCGCAAACCACGGAAAGACCAGCGGCACTCCACCGCGGATCGCCTTGCCCGCCGTGAAGTGGCTTTTCTCACTCAGGAAAATTACCGGATGCTCCGCGGTCGCCGGCTGCCACCGCGCCACATGCGCGCCCTGCAGATAGATTTCCGCCGTTGCCGCATCGATCGCGATCTTCGCCCGCGTCAGCCCACCTGGACCTTCCTCGAAGCGAACAGCGCCGTCCAATCCGAACCGCTCGTTCAGCTCGTTTACGTCACTCATGCGTCCAGCTTCTTCACGACCAGTTCATTCAGCAACGCCGGATTCGCCTGCCCCTTCGATGCGCGCATCACCTGTCCCACGAAGAACGCCGCTACTGTCTTCTTGCCGCCGCGGTACTGCTCCACCTGTTTCGGATTCGCCGCGATTACTTCATCAATCATCTTTTCCAGCGTCGCCGTGTCCGAAATCTGCTGCGGCTTCTCGCGCTCATACACCACGCCGAAGTCCTCGCCCTTCTCAAATGCCACATCGAAGATCTGCTTCCACTGCTTGCTCGAAAGCTTCCCCTCTTCGGCAAGATCGGCCGCCAGTACAACCCCGTCCATCGTCACCGGCGACTGTTCCAGCTCCAGCCCCGCCGCCCGCAGGCGGCCCATCAGCTCGCTCTGCACCAGGTTCGCCACGCGCCGCGGACTCTTCGCGCGCTTCGCCGCGGCCTCGAACGTATCTGCGAACTCGCGGGTCGCCGTCAGCGACTGTGCATCCTGTTCGCTGATCTCGTACTCCCTCACCATGCGCGCCCGCCGCGCCTCAGGCAGCTCCGGCATCGCGGTCAGGATCTCCCGCTTCCACGCATCGCTCACCATCAGGGGCGGCAGGTCCGGCTCGGGAAAATACCGATAGTCGTGCGCCTCTTCCTTCGAGCGCATCGAGAACGTCCTTCCCTCCGCCGCATTCCACGAGCGCGTCTCCTGCACCACGCGCCCACCCGACTCCAGCACCTCCACCTGCCGCTCGATCTCGTACTCCAGCGCCGAACGGATAAAGCGGAAGCTGTTTACGTTCTTTACTTCCGCCTTGGTGCCGAACTTCTCCTGCCCCCGCGGCCGCACGCTCACATTCGCATCGCAGCGCAGCGAACCCTCCTCCATATTGCAGTCGCTCACACCGGTGTACAGCATGATCTCCTTGAGCCGCGTCAGGTACTCATACGCCTCATCCGGCGTGCGGATATCCGGCTCGCTCACAATCTCCACCAGCGGCGTGCCGCAGCGATTCAGGTCCACATAACTCTTTGTGGCCGAATCCGGAAAGCCTTCATGCAGACTCTTTCCGGCGTCCTCTTCCATGTGCAGCCGGGTGATGCCGATCTTCTTCGGTCCGTTTTCTGACGGCACCTCGATCCAGCCATGCTCCGCCAGGGGCTGGTCATATTGCGAGATCTGATAACCCTTCGGCGAGTCGGGATAGAAGTAGTTCTTCCGCGCAAAGACGGATCGGGTCCGCACCTCGCAGTTCAGCGCCGTCGAAGCCAGCACGGCAAACTCCACCGCCCGCTTGTTCAGCACCGGCAGTGCGCCCGGCAGCCCCAGGCATGTCGGACAAATCTGCGTATTCGGCGCGGATCCGAACCGCGTCAGGCACCCGCAGAAGGCCTTAGTCGTGGTCAGGAGCTGCACATGCACCTCCAGCCCGATCACCGGTTCGTACTTCGCCAGCGCTGCTGTCGTTGCGGACGTGGATACAGATGTTGCTGTCATATCTGGTACGGCTCTCCTGCAAAATTCCCTTCAAAGACGAGTGTATCGCCCTGACGCCCGAGCTGGTCCGAGTCCCAAAACGGCCCCGATCTAGCCAAAACACCCCGGCCTGCGACCGCTTCGTACCCAACCCTGCGTGCGGCGGTAACGGGTCATATTCGTCAAATCCTTGCCACCCTTGGCGCTTTCTGCAACCGTAACAACGACACTTATGGAATTCGCGCTCCAGTCCGCCCTGATCGAATCGAAGGACGAGCTCGAACGACTCGGGCCAGCGATCCGCACCCTTGCCGCGGACACTCTCCACCAGCAGGACACCACCGCCCTGCCCGACTACTTCCTGCCTCGCGTCTCCGATACCCGCCGCCCGCGCGTCGTCGTCTGTTACGAGCAAGGCAAGCTCGTCGGCGTCGTCTACACCGAAGAGCTTCTCTTCGCCGGCCGGCCTACGGGATGGGTCTTCGGCGGCGACAGGATGGGCCGCGGGCTTGTGCTGGCAGCGCCGGAGCGCGAAGCCGAAGTCATCGCCACCGCTTGCGAATACCTCCTCGCCCACGGCGTCCACGCACTCCGCCTCTGGTGGCGCTCCACCGGCAACGAGATCCTTCCCGTCCTGCAACTGCAGCGCCCTGGCCTACAGGTCTGGTGCAAGTCGGAGATCCGTCCTGAGGGCGATTGGCTGCACCTTGGCGCAAGCTACGAAGACTTCCTTACCGCCCTCGGCCCGCATACCCGCCGCAACCTGCGCCACGGCCGCCGCCAAGCAGAAGAGGAGGGCTTCCGCTTCGTCCCCGAGCTCTCGCTTCACACCTACGAGTCCGCAGTCGCCTCTCTCGCCCGTCACATGGATGCAACCGAGACACGCGAACGCGATCAGCGCGACCGCCGCTTCTTCGCTCAGTTCGGATCGCCCGTCCTCGCCGGACTCGCCTCAGCGGATGGCCGCCTCGTCTCCGTGCTCTCCGCCGTGCGCGCCGGCAATCATCTCCACCTGCTCTCGCAGTTCAACGACGAATCGCTCGCCGGCATCAGCCCCTCGCTCATCCTGCGCGGCTACCTCATCGAGCACCTCATCCCGCAGGGCATCGCCTCCATCCATTTCGTCAACGGAACCTCCGCAGCGCTTGGCCGCTTCTGCGACCCGGTGCTCATGCGCACCATCTCCATTGACAGCCGCCGCTCAGCTCTCCATCCTGCCAAGCTCGTCACCGCGCGCGCCGCACGCCGCTGGCAGCGCCGCGGCCGCTGGGTCCCCGTCCGCCTCCGCGGCATCCTCGGCAGCTACATGGCCACCGTTTAGGGCCGCCCGCGAAATCCTCCCTCAGAAAAACGCCAGCCGTCCCTTCCCGCCTCGCCACCGATTTACCGCCCCGTGGTTTTCCGTCGCAGTCGTTCCGCCGTATCATCAACAGACCCGGCAGTCTGTAAACCTCCCCCTGTCCATCCAATCCCGTTACCCGCTACAGGAGAAGACCGATGCCCCTGCCCACCGACGAGAAACTCCTCGCCCTTAGCGAAAACATCCTCAAGCAGTTCGACACCATCTTCGGCCTCCATCCCGGCTTCCGCCCTGCACACGCCAAGGGCATCCTGCTCGGCGGCACATTCACCCCGGATGCATCCGCCACGAATCTCACCCGTGCCCAGCACATCACCCGCCCATCCACACCCGTCGTAGCCCGATTCTCCGACACCAGCGGCATTCCTCTCATCCCGGACACCGACCCCAACGCCAGCCCGCGCGGACTGGCCATCCGTTTCCAGCTCGCCGAGCACGTGCACACTGACATCGTCAGCCACTCCACAGACGGTTTCCCTACGCACACCGGCGATGAATTCCTGGAATTCCTGCGCGCCCTCGCCGCCAGCGACCCGGCCAGCCTCAAAGGCTCGCCGCTCGAAGCCTTCCTCGGTTCGCACCCTGCTGCGCTTGCCTTCGTGCAGATACCCAAGCCGGCGCCCTCCAGCTTCGCCCGCGAAAGCTACTACGGCGTCACCGCCATGCGCTTCACCAATCAGCATGGAACAAGTCGCTACGGTCGTTACATAATCCTGCCTGACGCCGGCAACGAACATCTCGACGAAGCCACCGCAAAAGCCAAGTCGCCGAATTACCTCTTCGATGAACTCCCCGGGCGCATCGCGGCCGGTCCGGTCATCTTCCGCATCATCGTTCAGGTTGCGGAAGAGGGCGACATCGTCGACAACGCCACGGTTCGCTGGCCGGAATCACGTCCACTCGAGGAGTTCGGCACCCTCACCCTTACTTCCGTCGTGCCCGACAACGCCGCCCAGCAGAAGCAGATCATCTTCGATCCCATTCCTCGCCTGGATGGCATCGAGCCCTCCGATGACCCGCTGCTCGAGCTGCGCGCCGCCATCTACCTGATGAGCGGACGCCGTCGACGCTCCGCATAACCCTAGCCGAAAGAGCGCGGCCACCATCATGCTCCCGCGCTTCACTTCGGTTCACTTTCGTGTGCTGGAAAACCAGGAATGGCGCCCGCCTTCCGATAGGAGAATCCATATGCCCACCGTTACGACCAAAGACGGCCTCGAGATCTACTACAAGGACTGGGGTACAGGTCAGCCCATCGTCTTCAGCCACGGCTGGCCGCTCTCGGCCGACGACTGGGACGCGCAGTTGTTGTTTTTCCTCGAGCAGGGCTACCGCGTGATCGCTCACGATCGCCGCGGCCACGGGCGTTCCACACAGACAGGCGACGGCCACGATATGGATCACTATGCTGACGACCTGGCGGCGGTTGTCGAACACCTCGATCTGAAGAATGCGATTCACGTCGGCCATTCCACCGGTGGTGGCGAGGTGGTGCACTATCTCGCCCGTCATGGCGAAAGCCGCGCCGTCAAAGCTGCCCTCATCTCCGCAGTGCCCCCGCTCATGTTGAAGACGGCGTCCAACCCGCTCGGTCTTCCAAAGTCAGTTTTCGACGACCTGCAGGCCCAGCTCGCCGCCAGTCGTTCTCAGTTCTATCGCGATCTGCCAACCGGACCTTTCTATGGCTACAACCGGCCGGGCGCGAAATCGTCTGAAGCCGTTATCGCGAACTGGTGGCGTCAGGGCATGATGGGCGGCGCCAAAGCGCATTACGACGGCATCGTGGCCTTTTCCCAAACCGATTTCACGGAAGATCTCAAGAAGATCACGATCCCGGTGCTCGTCATGCATAGCGAAGACGACCAGATCGTGCCCTATGCCGCCGCCGGTCCGCTGTCCGCGAAGTTGCTGAAGAACGGAACCCTGAAAACCTACAAGGGCTACCCGCACGGCATGCCCACGACGGAAGCAACGACAATCAATGCCGACCTTCTGGCTTTTCTCAAAAGCTAGGCGTCATTGGTGACGCACAACACTGCCGAATGCCCCACATCTTGCTTTTGAGGATGTGGGGCTCGCTCAACCGAAGCGCGGGCCCATCTTCCCCGAAAAAAAAGAGCGGGATGCCGTCGATAGCTGGCTTCCCGACTCTTCCCAGCAATCCTCTCCCCCGGAATCCTCATCTCTCCCCCAGTACCTTCACGCTCAGCAGCACATCAGGAGCCAGCATGTTCAGCAAGTCTCGAGACGCCGCCCGCAAGCAACGTGAAAAGCAGCAGGGGAAACAACGCAGCAAGCCCCGCGAAGTGAAGCTCCTCGCCGGATTCGCTGCAGGCGTCATCGGCGGCATCGTCGCCACCTGGGTGCTGGACAAATATCAGCAGGGCGCGCTCCAGGCAACGCGCCGCGCGGAAGAAGCCGCCAAGACTGAACCCGTCCTCAGCCGCCAGCAGGAAGACCACCTACGCGCGCAGCACCGCGCTCACTCCGAAGCCGCGCAGCGCATCGTCCGCTCCACTATCGGCAGAAAACTCAGCCGTGCCCAGCGGCACAGCGCCGCACCGATTGTGCACTATGCGGCAGGCGCTCTCGCGGGCGGGGCTTACGGCCTGAGCGCCGAATTTCTGCCCGCTGTACGGCGTTGGTATGGCATGGGCTTCGCGAAAGCGGTCTTCCTTGGAGGATCCGAACCCCTTCTGCCATGGCTCGGCCTCAGTCGGGGACCAAAAGTCCAGGTCACACCAGCCAGTCTGCCCGCGCCGCTGGTCTTCGGCACGGTCCTCGAAACCACCCGCCGCATTCTCCGCTGGTTCCTCTAATTCGGACCGGCGCGCGTGGCCAGAAGCAGTCAGGGGAAAGAGGCATGGATTCAGTAAGAATTGTCGAAGAATTTTGGTCAGCTGTGTGGAAGGCACAGAACCCCGACGCAGCCGCAAACTTCATCGTGGATGACTTCGTCATCACCACCGGCGGCGTCGAGATTCGCGGCAAAGAGAATTTCACCGCCTGGGTGCGCGGTTTTCTGCAAAAGATCCATAACTTCCAATTCGAAGTGATGGAGACCTTCCAGAACGAGAGCGGGAGCCGTGTTGCCTCGCTGTGGCGCGTAACCGGAAAAAACAACGGCATCTTTGGTCTCGAACCCGATCAGAAGCCGCTCAGCTTTACCGGCATAGCGGTCTGGAGCGTTCGTGAAGATGGCAAGCTGCTGCAGAATCGCGTCGAACGCGCAGCATGGGAAGCCTACCAACAATTGAAATAGGTAGTCAGGGCCGCCGCATTCTCCGCTCGTCCCTATAGTCTGCTACGAACAACTTTCGGATTGCCGACCATCCGGAAACTGGCGAGAAGACTAGCGGTGCAGTGCGTCAACTGCGAGAGTTGCGTAACGACTGGGGGCCGCCTTGAGGAGTCCTTATTGATCTTCAGTGGTATCGCTAACGAGATGAAGTCTCGGAAGTCCGGCGATCCAGAGGCAGACTCATTCGCGTTTGGACTTGTTCTCGTATGAGCCTTGATTGCGCGGGCGTGAAGACCATGAGTCCGGTCAATGATTGCTGAAGCTGCATAGGTCCCCACTCTGCCTGCATGACCCCTGTCGGGGAGTGGCCGTAGGAGTTGAGCAGCAGGTGCCCAATTTCGTGGCCCATAAGGCAACCCAGGAGAGTCGGAAGCTCCGATCTGAGGTTTTGTCGTTCGGCCATACGTGCGGCGTCTCCGTAGTAGACGCTGGCCAGCCCAGGAGACACGGCAAATCCAAACGCGAAATCTGGAACTCTGGTGGGAGTATGTCGGGAGAGCAGCCTTAGAACGATGTTTTGATTTCCCAATCCGCTCCTGCAGATGCTCTTTTCATCGAGCTTGCCAGCTTTCACGGAGCAGTCGAACCAGACGGCCCGCACACCCGCCTGGTTAAGGATTCTGTCGGCTTGGTGTTCTGCACCAGCCAAAATCCCAGGTGCCGGCCCGGCATAGTTGTAAACCAAAACTGAGATGTTTACTGTCGGCTCTTCCTTGGCGAAGATTGAGGCCGGGAAGGCAAGCAATCCGATAGAAAACGCTACGAGCGCGAGGTTCAGCCCGGCCAGTGTTCGCCGGGGTGGCCGCGTTGTCCTGACTGCTGATTGCCAGATACTGACCATCTCGTCCTCCCCCGCGTTTTTTGCGGTGGAGGCGACATTGGTCTTCCGGAGCGGCTACCTCAATGCATGAAAGATCGAATTCGTATCAGCAACCCATGGAAAGAAAGTCAGCTGTTATTCTCCTTAGAATGCGGCTCTTATGGACCTAGATCAGCAGTCCAAGCAAGGTGCTAAACTGAGCGCCATTTGAGGTAACCGGCTGTGGAGCAAACTCTCCGTAACGCTCGGTTGGTTCGGTTCGGGGTGTTTGAAGTCGACCTTCGCTCGGGAGAGCTGCGCAGGGCAGGAGCGAAGCTGAAGATCAGCGGCCAGCCATTCCAGGTGCTGGCTATTCTGCTGGAAGACCGGGAGAGATTGTGACCCGGGAAGACTTACTGCAGCGGCTTTGGCCGGACACCTTTGTCGACGGTGACCACAACCTCAATACAGCAATCAACAAGATTCGCGAGGTGCTGGGCGACTCGGCAGAAAATCCGCGCTTCATCGAAACGCTGCCGCGGCGCGGATATCGTTTCATCGCTCCCGTGGAGGGCACGCGGCCTCCCATGCCGCCGGAGCCGGTAAACACACCCCAAGCCCCAGCCGTTCGCCCGGTTCGCTGGGGGGTCTGCGTACTGGAGTTCTGATTGGTGCAATTGTTCTGATCGCGATTGCCGGCCTGTTTCTCTACAAGCGGCATCGCGTTTCTGAACCTGTAGTGCAGCAGCGTGCCCTCACGCGCCTCACCTCAGACGAGGGCCTGCAGACCGGAGCCACCTGGTCGCCAGACGGACGCTTCATCGCCTACAGCTCCGACCGCGGCGGAAAGTACGACATCTGGGTCCAGCAGATCAGCGGCGGCGATCCCATCCAGATCACAAAAGGTCCCAGCCAAAACTGGCAACCGGACTGGTCTCCCGACGGCAAATACATCGCCTATCGTTCCGAAGAAGGCGAAGGCGGAATATACATCACGCCCGCTCTGGGCGGAACCGGATTGGAACGTAAGATTGCTTCCTTCGGCTATTATCCCCACTGGTCGCCAGACAGTTCCCTGATTCTCTTTCAGCCCGCGAACGACTTCGGGAAGAACCTCTTTGTTGTGGGCTTAAACGGAAACCCGCCTCGCGAGGTTATGACCGATCTTCCGCAGAACATCGTCACGATATTTTCGGCGTGGCACCCGGACGGCAAAAGAATTACCACGTGGATTTTTCATTTTTATAAAGACACCGTCATTGGGTCCGCTAGCCCCATTCCCCATTTCTTGACCGAACCGGTTGACGGAGGCCCGGCGATCGAAACGAGGCTTCCACCTGAGCTCCAGAAGCAAATGGCGGCCGTTGCTGCCGCACCCGGCGTCGGGGAGTGGAGAACGGATTTTCGATTCGCCTGGGCGCCGTCGGGCAAAGCAATCTATTTCGAGCGCACGTTCCGCGGGGCAAGAAATGTGTGGCGAATGACCGTCGACCCCGTTACATTGCAGGCCACGAGCGTCGAGCGTGTGACGGGCTCCCCGGGAGTCGATGCCGAGTTCTCCGTCTCTCCCGATGGGACCAAGATCGCATTCACAAGCGAGCGTCAGCAGATCCGCGCCTGGGCTTTTCCCTTCGATGCCAATCACGGGCGCGTCACAGGCCCCGGCCAGTCTGTCACCTCTGCTGGAATCGAGGCATGGTCATTCAATCTGTCGCGAGATGGGAAGCGATTGATTACGTGGGGTGATCAAGATGGCCAGCTAAGAGCATGGGAAACGCTGTTGCCGAATGGACGTGAAACGCCCCTCGTAGGGGACGATTCATACAATCGAAACCCACCGGCGTTGTCGCCCGATGGAAAGCGTGCAGCTTATGCGCGTTGGCAAAACGATTCGGATAACGTCCGGGTCGTCGTGTGGTCAAGCGAGCACCGCAATGAAGATCCACTTCAGGCGGGAAACGTAGCTTTCGCCATTGTGTTCGATTGGTCTCCCGATGGAAAGTCTGTACTCGTGTCGCGCTGGAAGGACCTCACTAGCCAGCCTTCAATCTGGCAGTTATTTGTCGACCCCTCCTTCTCCGGCAAATCCTCTGCGCGAGAAATTACTTCTGACCCGAACTATGGGCTATTCCAGGCCCATTTCTCACCGGACGGCAAATGGATTGCCTTCAACGCGTTAAAGGGTCCGTTGCATTCCACCATCTACGCGATCCCGGCGACCGGCGGCCCTTGGATTCGGATTACGGACGGCAAGAAGTGGGACGACAAGCCACGATGGTCTCCGGATGGAAAGACGATCTACTACCTCACGGAGCGAATAGGCTTCTTTAACGTGTGGGGCGTTCATTTCGATCCGCTGAGAGGCCGGCCGCAGGGCGAACCCTTTCAGGTCACGTCGCTTGAGACTCCAGCTTTCATGGTCCCGAATAACATAGCCGCCGTCGACCCATCACTGAATAAAGATCGCCTGGTGTTGCCCCTAGCGCAGGCGTCCGGAAACATCTGGATCTTGGATCATGTCGACCGCTAAGACGGAAGAGACGATAGGTAAGCGTATCAGCGATACACACAGTATGCGGGTGTGGCGATTGTTCCCGAGTCACGGACAATCCGGAAGTTGCCCCCGATCGCTCCAATCGGGAGTTATTTGCGACTCGTAGTAACGCCTCCGCACGCTCACTGTCTCCACCTTCTCTAGGCCGCAGTGCAAAGGCGACTCGACTATCGGCGGATCCAAGCGGCATCCAGGCGTATCCCGAAAACAGATCAGGCCAGCCCGGACGGGCTGGCCTGACGCTTAACAAAAGGATCTCGCTCGCTACTGCGGCTGCGCCGACTGGTTCGCCTTGTCGGCCTCCTTTTGAGACTTCTCCTGCTCCTTCATCGCCTTATCCTGATGCTCTGCAGACTTCTGGGCGGCCTCGTCGGATTTCTTGTTGTGCTTCAGTTCCTTCTTCTCCCGCTTTTTCTCCTCCTTGTACTCCTTGTCCGTATGCGGCTGCGGATTCGTGACCTGCCCGTTCGGGTCCGTCGGTTGGGCTGTTTGCTGGGCCAAGAGCGCTGGCGTTCCCGCCATCGCCACCCCGGTCCCCATGCTCAGGCAAAGTGTCGCAACCGCAAGAAGTGTTCTCTTCCTCATTCACTATCCTCCTGGTCTTCCCTTATTGGGATGCAGTCGGAATTCGCCCTCAGAAAACCTGCCAGGTATATCCAGGCAATTTCTTACAATGGAGATAAGGGCAGAGAAACGTCGCCGCAACGTTTCCTCGAGGATATCGGCATCACAGCTCAATAAGTCATTTGAAATGAGGATTTTACTGGTAACTCTAGCGGAATGACGACTTTAGCCGTCGGAAGTCTCTCTAAGCTGATGAAAGAAAACAATTTACAGGTCAGCCTTCCGCACCGGGAAGGGGAAAGGGGGTAGCTAACGGTACCAATCAGGAAGAGCAGGCTGAAAGCCTGCCCTTCCTGATCAGTAATTAGATCTGCTGTTGCTCCAGAGAGCCGCTAGACGTTGATCGCCATGTTCTCCACGGCGCCGAAGCCGTCCAGCATCGCTTCGGCCAGCGTCGGATGCGCGTGGATGGTGAACATTAGCTCGTCGACCGTCGCCTCCAACTCAATCGCCGTCACCGCTTCCGCAATCAGCTCGGTGGCCTGCGGCCCGATGATGTGCACGCCGAGCACTTCGCCGTACTTCGCGTCGGCCACCACTTTCACAAACCCGTCGTGCTGGCCCACGATCGAAGCCTTCGAGTTGCCGGCAAACGGGAACTTGCCGACCTTCACCGTCAGGCCCTTCTCCTTGGCCTGCGCCTCGGTCAGGCCCACGCTGCCGATCTGCGGTTCGCAGTAGGTGCACGCCGGAATGCGCTCACGCTTGACGGGCCGCGACGGCCGCCCGGCGATCTTCGTCACCGCGACGATGCCGCACATCGCACCCACGTGCGCCAATTGCGGCAGCCCGGCAACGATGTCGCCAATCGCATACACCCCCGGCTCCGCCGTCTCCATCCACTCGTTCACATAAACAAATCCACGCTCGAGCTTCGCCTTTGTCTTGTCGAGGCCGACTGTCTCGGTGCGTGGCGCACGTCCCACAGCAACCAGCACCTTCTCCGCTTCCTTCACCTGTGGCTTGCCGTCAGCGCTGGTGAAGCTGACCTTCACGCCGTCCTTGGTCCGCTCTACCTTGTCGACCTTGGCACCCACATGCGACTCGATACCGCGCTTGCGGAAGACCCGCGCCAGCTCCTTGCTCACGTCCTCGTCCTCGTTCGGCACCATTCGCGGCAGGTATTCGACGACTGTGACCTCTGACCCAAAGCTCTTGAAGATGGATCCGAACTCGACGCCGACCGCGCCCGCACCGATCACCACCAGCGACTTCGGGATTCGGTCGAGACTCAGGATCTCGATATTCGTCAGGATGCGATCGTCCGCCTTGAGCCCGGGCAGCAGCTTGGCATCGGAACCGGTAGCCACAAGCACGTTCTTGGCCTGCACCTGCGTCGCCTTGCCGTCCGTACCCTTCACCGATACGGTGTGGACGCCACCCTTCGCGACGCCCGTCAGGCTGCCCGTGCCCGGTATGACAGTGACCTTGTTCTTCCGCATCAGGAAGTCTAGGCCCTTCACGTGCTTGGCGATGATCTGGTTCTTGCGGTCGAGGATGGACTTCCAGTTCAGCGTCACCTCGCCCACGCCCTCGATGCCGTACTCCTTGGCGTGCTTCAGGTGGTCATACACCTCGGCGTTGAACAGGATGGACTTGGTGGGAATGCAGCCCACATGCAGGCAGGTGCCCCCCAGCTTCGACTCCCGCTCGATCAGCGCCACCTTCAGTCCCAGCTGCCCTGCCCGGATCGCGGCCGTATACCCCGCCGGCCCCCCTCCAATCACCGCCACATCATAAGTAGTCTCTGCCAAGATTTTCGCTCTCCTTCGTTCCGCCAACACCGCTGCTTCGAGCCAAACACATCATTCTACGCGCATGTGACACACTAGCCGTGTGCATCAGCATCTGGCCCGCCCGCACCTGGCCACGCTGCTCCAGGACTTCCGTCGCTACGGGTCGGATTGCGCGGTTGTCAGCCACATCGGCAATCGCAGCCTGCCCTCGACATACGCCGAGCTAGCCGACCTCAGTGCGCGCTATGCAGCCGAGTACGCACGCCGCGGCATCGCCTTCGGCGACCGGGTCCTCCTCTGGGGCCAGAACTCCGCTTCGTGGATCGGAGCCTTTTACGGCTGCGTGCTGCGTGGCATTCTCGTCGTGCCGCTTGATGCCGCAGGCGACCCGGGCTTTGCCCAACGTGTCATCGCCAAGACCTCGCCGAAGCTCCTCGTCGGCGATCCAGCGCTACTTCACAACCTGCAACCGTCTGATGTTCCAGCCCTGATGATGGATGCAACCGACCTGCCGGCGCCCGACTACACGCCCGCTCCGGCGCTTAACCGCAACACACCGCTCCAGATCATCTTCACCTCCGGGACCACTTCCGAGCCCAAAGGCATTGTCCACACCCACGGCAATGTGCTCGCCTCGGTCGACCCTATCGAGCGCGAGATAGACAGATACAGACTCTACGAGCGACCCTTCCACCCGCTCCGTTTCCTTCACACCCTGCCGCTCTCTCACGTCTTCGGGCAGTTCATGGGCCTCTGGGTGCCGCCGCTCCTCGCGGCCGCGGTCCACTTCGAGTCCCGGCTGGATGCGCCGCGCCTGATCCAGCTCATCCGGGGGCACCGCATCTCAGTGCTCGCCGCGGTACCCCGGGTGTTGGAACTGCTGCGGAGCCACCTCTCCGGGCTCGACCCGTCACTCGCAACCCGCCTCAACGCCGCCGGAGGGGTGTCCGCGCTCGGCCGCTGGTTGCGCTTTCGCCGGCAGCATCGGCTCTTCGGCTGGAAGTTCTGGGCCTTCGTCTGCGGGGGCGCCACCCTGCCGGAAGATCTGGAGGAGTTCTGGACCGGCCTCGGTTTCGCACTCGTTCAGGGCTACGGCATGACCGAGACCACCGCGCTAGTTACCCTCAACCACCCCTTCCATATCGCTCGCGGAAGCATCGGCAAGCCACTGGCCGGGCGCGAGGTAAAGGTGGCCGAGGACGGTGAGATCCTCGTCCGCGGCGGTTCCATTGCCGAGACGGAATGGCGCGGCGGACACGCGCAGCAACGCACAGCGGACGAGGGTTGGCTGCGAACCGGGGATCTCGCGGCACGAAACTCCCAGGGCGATCTGGTCTTTGCGGGTCGCAAAAGTGACCTGATCGTGACTGCCGCCGGCCTCAATGTGCACCCCGAGGATCTGGAAGCCGCGCTCATGCGCCAAACAGGCGTACGCGATGCATGTGTCTTCGCGTTCGACACCGGGGCAGGTCCGCAGCCCGCGGCGGCATTGATGATGAGTGACGAGAACGATGCAGATGCGGCCGTAACGGCTGCGAACACAACACTCGCTGACTATCAGCAGATACGGCGCTGGCTGATCTGGCCCGGTCCTGATCTCCCGCGCACGTCCACCGGCAAGGTGAAGCGCGGTGACGTCGCTGCCCGCGCGACAGTTGCGTTCCGCTCGAGTGGTGCAGTCAGTACAGGCGATGATCCATTGATCCAGTCGCTCGGCAACATGCCTGGTGCGCGAATGGACAACGTCACAGATGCGAGTCGGCTCAGCGAAGATGTCGGTCTCGATAGCCTTGGCATGGTGGAGTTACAGAGCCGGCTTGAACAGCGCTTTGCTGTCGAGATTCCGGAAGACGCATGGCAGCAAGTCCGCACAGTGGCCGATCTGCGGCGGCTCATCGCTCCCCATGCAAGGCCGGTTGAGGCCGTGTCAGACCATGCTGCCCGCGCACCACTCACGCAGGCTCCTGTCATTCGCGAGGCTTCGACTGACAAAACGATTTATCCGCGCTGGCCCTGGAGCGCGCCCATTCGCTGGCTGCGCATTGCTTTCCTCGAATGCATTTCCATCCCGTTGACACGCCTGCTGCTCGGTCCTCGGATCGAGCGGTCGCAAACCCCAGCGAGCCGCAAGCCGATGCTCATCGTGGCGAATCACGTCACGGCATTTGACGTAGCGCTGGTGCTTGCTGCGCTTCCCCCGCGCGTCCGCCGCCACACTGCGGTCGCGATGGCCGGCGGCCTGCTGATGGGCTGGCGGCATTCCCGCGCGGAACGGCATCCATGGCTTCGGCCGCTCACCCCGCTCGCCTATTGGCTAGTCACGGCGCTCTTCAACGTCTTCCCGCTGCCGCAGGGCGCCGGATTCCGCCGCAGCTTCGCCCACGCGGGAGCCGCCATGGATCATGGCATGTCGGTGCTGCTCTTTCCCGAGGGACGCCGCTCTCCGGATGCAAGGCTCGGCGCATTTCAGACAGGCGTCGGCCTGCTGGTGCGCGAATCTGGCGCGCAAGTTCTGCCGGTAGTCATGACGGGTCTTGGCGACGTGAAGCAACGCAGATGGCGCTGGTTCCAGCCGGGCACGGTGGCGATTCGTGTCGCTGAACCGATCGGGATGGAATCCGCCGAGACCCCGCAGGAGTTTACGGCACGTTTGGAAGCTACGTTCCACAAGCTGCTGACGGCGCTTTGAGCATCTACAGCAGCTTTGCCGCTTCCTTTGCGAAGTAGGTCACGATGAAGTCTGCGCCCGCACGACGGATGGAGATCAGCGATTCGAGTATCGCGCGATCGCGCTCCAGCCAGCCGCGCTCGAACGCGGCCTGCATCATGGAGTACTCGCCTGAGACCTGGTACGCACCCATTGGGACATCGAAGCGACCGCGCGCTGCGTGAATCACATCCAGATAGGGCAACGCCGGCTTCATCAGGATCATGTCCGCGCCCTCACCCAGGTCCTGCTCGATCTCGCGCATGGCCTCGCGCAGATTCGCGCCGTCCATCTGATATGTGCGCCGATCGCCAAATTGCGGAGCGGAATCTGCAGCTTCGCGGAAAGGTCCATAAAACGCAGACGCGAATTTGGATGCGTAGGAGAGGACAGGCACCTGCTCGAAGCCATCCTCGTCCAGCTCGTCGCGGATTGCTGCGACCCGCCCGTCCATCATGTCGGATGGCGCAACCACGTCCGCGCCCGCTTCGGCGAGCGAAGCCCCTGTCTTCGCCAGCAGATCGAGCGTTGCATCATTGTCGACGTGGAACTCGTCGCCCTCCCGCTGCACCACTCCGCAGTGACCGTGCGAGGTGTATTCGCACAGGCAGACATCCGCGATCAGCACCAGCTTCTTCGCGGCTGCCGTCTGCTTCAAAGCGCGCAACCCCTGCTGCATGATGCCGTTTGCATCGTAAGCGCTGCTGCCTTGCTCGTCCTTTGTTTCAGGCAAACCGAAGAGCAGCAATCCACCGAGCCCCAGTGACGCAGCCTGCTCTGCTTCTTTTACCGCCTCGTCGATGGAAAGGTTGTAGACACCGGGCATCGAGTTCACCTCGCGGCGCACACCTTCGCCCGGACACAGGAATAGTGGATACACCAGCGCACTGGGATGAAGGTGCGTTTCGCGCACAAGAGAGCGCATCGGTGCGGTGGTGCGCAGGCGGCGAAGGCGGGTCTGCGGGAACTCCATAGGCCAATTCTATCTACCGCACCAAGGTAGAGTGTGAGTGTGGCCCTGCTGCCAGCCATCCCGGAGCCTGTCACCGACTTCAGTCCTGCCGCGCTGGAGTGGGAGGCACTGCTCACACTGCTGGCACAATATGCTACCGCTGCTGTGACACGAGAGTGGCTGATGGCGCTCGTGCCCTCGACGTCCCATACATGGGCGGCTGAACAGCATGCGTTGGTCGGGGAGATGCGCCTCTGCGTCGCAGCCGGTATACGGCCGGCGCTTGCGGCGCTGTTCGATCCGGGCACGCTCGTGGCCAAGGCACGCATTCCGGGCACGGCGCTCGATGTGGAGGAGCTGCTCCCGCTTCTTGACTTGGGTGACAACATTATCGTCTGGTACCACGCGATGCAGGAGCCGCCGGAGAACCTGGCCGCTCGTATCGCGCTGCTGCGCGGCATGATGGAACCACTCCGCGGCAATCAGCTCGCACCACTATTGCGTTCGCTGCGGTCTCGCGTCCAGCCGGACGGTACGCTGAGCGATGATGCCTCTCCTGACCTCCGCCGTATCCGCCGCGAGATCGAGCGGCAGCAACGCGCAATCGAGAGCAGCCTACGCCAGGCGCTGCGCCGTTTCTCCGGCGAAGGCTCGACGCAGGAAGACCTGATCACGATCCGTGGTGAGCGCTTCGTCATTCCGGTGAAAGCGGAGTGGAAGCGGCGCATCCCGGGTGTAGTTCACGGGGCCAGCAGCAGCGGCCAGTCAGTCTACGTGGAACCGCTCGAGACGATCGAGCAGAACAACGAGTTGATCCGGCTGCTCGACGAGGAGCAGGCGGAGACTCACCGCATTTTCGTGCAGATGACGAGCGAGATCGCTCGCGAGTCGCCTGCTCTCGCAACGGGCGCTGGCATCCTGGCACAAGTCGACGCATTGCAGGCACGTGCGCGGTTTGCTGACGAGTATGACTGCGCAGCGCCGACATTCGCCAGTGAGCAGGCTCCGGAGTTGCTGGTCGAAAAGGGACGCCATCCGCTGCTGGAGCGACGACTACGGCGCAACGGCGGCAGCATCGTGCCACTGACGCTCGGGCTTGATTCCGATGCGCGGCAGCTCATCATCAGCGGCCCGAACACAGGCGGCAAGACAGTGGCTCTGAAGACGGCGGGGCTGTTGGCGATGATGGCTCAGGCGGGCGTGCCGGTTCCGGCAGAGCGGCTGGTGTTGCGGGTCTTCCGTTGCTTCCTGGCCGATATCGGCGATGCGCAGTCGATCGAGCAAAACCTTTCAACGTTCTCCGCGCATATCGTCAACCTCAACCGTATCGCGGCCGAGGCGGACGAGCACTCCCTGGTGCTGCTGGACGAGTTGGGGTCGGCTACCGATCCGGAGGAAGGGGCGGCGCTGGCGGTTGCGATTGCCGGCCACTTCCTTGAGGCCAGGACGTGGTCGATCATCTCCACGCACCATACGTCGCTCAAGGTCTATGCGGCGCAGCATGCCGGCGTGCTGAACGCGGCGGTGGGCTTCGACGAGGAAACGCTGGCTCCGACCTATGCGCTGCGGCTGGGTGTACCAGGCGCTTCGGCGGGTATCAACATTGCGCAGCGCATTGGACTCGATCCGACGATCGTCGCTGCAGCGCGACGGCAACTCTCGCACCAGACAGAGGACATTGCGCGCTTCCTCGATCGCCTCCATGCCGATCTTGCGGCGGTAGATCGTGAGCGTGTTGCGCTGCGGCAGCGCGAGAGCGAGGTAGAACGGGAGCGGCAGCGCCTTGAGACGGAAGGCCTGAAGGAGTGGAAGACCAAGGTACGCGAACTGGAGCAGCAACTGGCGGCACTGCTGAAGGATTTCGAGTTCCGCATGCGCGAAGCGGTGAAGGCGATTGACGATCGCATGCAGCAGCAGAAGCTCTCCAAGGAAGCCGAGCGTCGCATTGCGCGGCTGCGACGCGAGTTCGCAGAACAGTTCAACGCGACTGCCGTTGCGCAGCATACAGGCGCGGACAAAGGTGATCCACAGGCTCAGCCACATGTAATACGGCACGTTGCAGCGGGAGATACGGTGCGGCTGAAGTCGCTCGGTCGAGTGGCCGTGGTGGAACGGCAGATCGACGATGGAAATTTTGAAGTGGCAATGGGGCCGATGAAGATGAGGGTGCCCCGGGGGGACATCGCCGAGGTTCTCTCGCGCCGGGCAGCGGCGGTGGAGTTGAACCCAGTAGAGGCGGCCCGGCGCCGGGGAGTGTCGGTGACGATGGCATCCTCCATCGACGATATGCGGGCGGAAATCAACGTCATCGGCCAGACAGTGGCGGAGGCGACTTCCGAGGTGGAGAGCTTCCTGGACCGGGCCTTCCTGGCGGGGTTGCCGCGGGTGCGGATCATCCACGGGACCGGCATGGGAGTGCTGCGGCGGGCTCTGCGGACGATGCTGGCCGGCCACCCGCACGTCGCGACGGTGACGGAGGCGGCACAGGCGGAGGGCGGCGCGGGCGCGACCATCGTCGACCTAAGACAATAACTGCGGGAGTAACCAAACGTCGCCAGGACGAGTCTCAGTAGTCAACGCGAGGAGCGGGTGGTAAGCTCCCTGCGAACCTGTCGGCGCGACGCCGACGTTATAAGGCAGTGCGATATGGTACGCATCATCACAGTCGAGCGCGAGTACGGCAGTCGCGGTGGCGAGTTCGCCCACATGCTGGCCGATTATCTGGGCTGGCGCCTGATCGACAAGTGCATCGTGGATGAGATCGCCGGCAAGATCGGACTAGACAAGAGCACGGTGGCCAACTGCGACGAGCGGCTGGACCCGTGGTATTACCGGCTGGGCAAGACCTTCTGGCACGCGAGTGTGGAACGAATGCCGGCGATCATGTCCTCGTCCGAGGTGTTCGACAGCGAACGGTTTACCGGCCTGATTCGCGAGTATCTGAAGGAGCGGGTGGCGGAAGGACGCTGCGTCGTAGTGGGGCGCGGCGCAGCATCGGCGCTGATCAATGTGCCGGGAACCTTTCATGTCTTCGTATATGCCTCGACCGCGCGAAAGCTGGCCTGGTTCCGTGAACAGTTTCCAGATCGCGCGGCAGATGCCCAGCAGGAACTGGAGGCGACCGACAACCGCCGCGCCAGCTACATCCGACGCTTCTATAAACAGGACTGGAGCGATCACCGGCTGTACCAGCTCATGCTGAACTCGTGCATGGGATTTCCGGCGATGATCGGCGCGACGATGGAAGCGGCGGGACTGGCACACAGCGTCAACGAGATTCCGGCGGCGCGTCCGTAAAAATCCATTTCTTCTTAAAAGAGAGAGGGCGGACCAAGTATGGTCCGCCCTTTTGGTTGAGTGAGGTTATTCCTTAGCGGCCGCCGCGTCCGTGACCACCATCATGCCCGCCACCGCCACCGTGGGAATCCTGCGGGTGGGGCTGCTGGGGAGCCGACCGCATCTGCTGAGGCTGTGCATGCATTTGCTGTGGTGCCTGCCTCATCTGCGGAGGCTCCGAGTGCATCTGCGGCTGCTGGGACCTCACCTGCTGAGGTTCTGTACGCATCTGCTGCTGCGGCTGCCTCATCTGTTGCGGCTCCGGTCGCATCTGCTGCTGCGGTTCCGTCCTCGTCGGCTGGGGCTGCATGTGCTGGTTGGCCTGCATAGTCGGCTGCGGACGATTGGTCTGCGGCTGTGTGTGCTGGTTCATTTGCGGGTTCGTCTGCGGATGCGCGACGTTGCTGTTATTGACCGGCGCACGGTTGACGTTCTGGTTGGTCGGCATCGGCCGCGCATTGTTGACGGCGGGGCTGTGGATGTTGCCGGGGGCCACGTTGTTCACCGGGTGAGTAGTCGGAGCCATAGTGTTCGACGGCCGGTTTGTCGTCAGCATGTTGCGGTTGTAGGAGGCCGGCTCGGTGCGAGCCAGGTTCTGCGGACGGCCGTGGTTCACGTTTGCGAACTGCAGACGATTCTGGCTGGCGCGCATCTCGTTCTGATGCTGCGCGGGCAGCGGTGCTGTGTGCTGCTCACGGCCCCAGTTCTGCTCCTGCTGAGTGGGACGCATCTGGACGCCGCCATGGCCGCCGTTGAAGCTGACTCGCGTGGTGTTGTAGTTGTTGATCACGGTCTTGTTGTAGACGTTGTGCACGTTGACGATGTTGACGTTGGTCACAGACCGGTTGTAGGCGAAGCGGTCGTGATCCCAGTACCCGCCCTCATAGCCGCGACCAAAGTAGCCGAAGCCGTAGTTCACGCCGCCGTAGAAGCCGACATGGCGGCCCCAGTAGCCCGGGTGCCAGTAGTAGCCGCCATTGCCCCAACCCCAGTAGCCGGGAGTCCAGAGGGCACCGGTGTAGGGCGCGAGCACCCACGCGCCGGGCACCCAGTAGTAGCCGGCTTCATCGTCATAGGCCCAGTAACCGGGGGTCCAGATATAGCCGGCGGCGGGACATATGGGCTGCGCATAGAGAGGCAACACGGGGGGCGCGCCGATGCCGATGGAGACAAAGACACCGGCGTAGGATGCCGCCGGAATACTGCTGACCGCGGCGGCCAAAACCAAAGAGCGGATTGCTGTTGCGATACGCATACCGTTCACCTTGCCGAGGGGCCGTCGCTGATACCTCCCGCTGTTGTGATTCCTGCACGGGAGTGCGCGATCCGTCTGGCTTCTCGTCTGCGACTACCTTGCCTTGCAGACAGAGATAGGAACAGTGATTTCGGGCAAATGTTGCGGGTGGGTAACGTGACCAGGCACCCCTCCCTCCCGGCGCGGGAGGTTGGTTTATAAGCGCCTTATTTTGTTTGCCTTAGACCGTCTCCCCCAGACTAAAGTATTCATTCTACGAGACTTATCGCTAAACTATTCATTCCATTGCGCTTAGTAAGGTCGTTTGCACCTTTTGCGGTGCCCAACAGGGTCCCGCAGATAACTTTGTCATTCTAAAAGGATTATTCGTAAAGTTGTCCAATGGAAGGACTTAGGGGCTATCCAGCGGACGTTTGCATACTGCGGGGGCCCTGTCCGCATGATTCACCCCTATTTCTAAGGATAGTCCTTTGGGGCAATTACCTTGGCAAGTTTTTGTACTCTGGCCGCGTGCCGAGTTCTTTTTTGGGAACGTGCCTGAATGGCTTCAGTCCTCAAGTTGCTGCGCCGGGTCCGGCGGAACCCACGCGTTCCAAAATGGTCCGTCGAGAACGACTCGGAACGGTATCGGTTCCTCCCTCGCCAGATAGCCCTTATGATCCCGGTGCGGACCAAAGACTGAATGTCGACTGGGTGGGTCAAGAGGAAGTGGGTTCGGCGGCGGGCGCGACACAAGATGCGGCGGAGGGACTATTCGTCGGCACTTGCCTACTGTGAAAGCGTCCTCAACCGCTTCCCAGAAGATGTGTACATTCTTTGCTGCGCGGGTTCCTGCAACAACTACCTGCAGCACTACGACGAGGCAGTGAAGTTCTATGACCGGGCATTGCAGGCCAGTCCCGGCTACGGAGATGCACATGCGTTGCTTGCCCGCGCTTTGTTATTCCTACAGAGACCGCAAGAGGCGCTCGAATCATTCAACCGGGCATTTCGCATGCAGCCCAAGCTGCGAAAGCAAATCACGCCTCAGTTGGGAATGGCATTTGCGCTTCGTCGTGTGGGGAAATTACAAGAGGCAATTGCCGCATACCGTGAAGCGGCCAAGCTTGATCCCAAAAACGCCGAGGCTCAGGAAGGAATCGGCTGGGGATTTATGGAGACCGGGCGGTATGAGGAGGCTGAGGACCCGCTCCGAGCGGCAATTCGCCTTGACCCTGACGCCGCCTACCCTTACTCCTGCCTCGCCTTTGTCCTCCAGAAATTGGAGAAGTACGACCAATCCATTCCGTATGCTGAACGTTTTATTGCGCTGAAACCTACTGATTTCGATGGTCATGTACGGCTGGGCTGGGGACTAGGTCGGGCCGGAAAGTGTCGCGAGGCTGCTGCTGTTTATGAGCGAGCTTTGGAACTGAAGCCGAATGATGTCGACGCACTCTACGAAATCGGACTGTTTCACTACGAAGCTGGCGACTACAAACACGCGATTGAAGCGCTGGAAAGGTCTATCTCGCCGCAAATGGATTCGAGCGCCTGCGCCTATAGCGTGATCGCCGCTGCAAAGATAATGCTGGATGATTTTCCGGGCGCCATCCGAGCAGGTGAGGAAGCGGTGACGCTGAACCCGGATTTTCCGGAAGCTTGGCACAACCTGGGGCGGTCTTATTTGGAAACGGGACAGATTGAGATGGCGATCTCCAGCCTGGAGAAGGTATTTCAGTTTGGTCCGGGCATTCCAGATACGCACTACCTGCTTGGGCTCGCACAATTCAAACTAGGGACCAACTCTGCGGCGCTGGATCAGTGTGTCGCGCTAGATGCACTCGACAAGCACAAGGCGCAAGAGCTTCGTAAATTAGTCTCGGTTGAACAACGTTAGTCTGTAAGTCGTGCTGAGTACCTCCGCGAGGCCAAGGTGCATCTCCATTTGCAGTCGGGACGCGCAAGCTCGTTGCGGCGGTGGGAGATGCGAAAGACGCATTGGCGGACAGACGAGGAACGGATCGAGGCCCATCGAGCGTTTTTCGCACGCTTCGTTGCGGCGCGCGCCGGCGTTGCCGCGGATAGCGAGCTGGCGGAAGCGTTCCGGACGACGCCGCGAGAGCGTTTTGTAGGCGGGCCGCCTTGGAGGATCCTGACGCGGCATGGCTTCGTCGAGGCGCCGCGTGACGATCCGGCGTTCCTTTACCAGGACGTGGTGGTATCGCTCGATGCAGACGGGCTGAACAACGGAGAGCCGTCGCTGCACGCGATGTGCATCTCTACGTTGCGGCCGATGAAAGGCGATCGGATTGTGCACGTGGGCGCGGGCACGGGCTACTACACGACGATCCTGGCGAAGCTGGTGGGCGAGCGAGGCGGAGTGGATGCCTACGAGATAGAGCCCGGGCTGGTGCGGCGGGCACAGGAGAACCTTGCCGGGTTGCCGCAGGTGACGCTCCATGCGCGATCCGGAGCGGAGGGGCCGCTGCCCGAGTGCGACGTGCTGTATGTGAACGCGGGCGCGACGGCGCCGCTGGCGGTGTGGCTGGATGCGCTCAAGCCGGGAGGGCGGCTTCTGTTTCCGCTGACGGCGGATGACGGCGGCGGAGCGATGCTGCTGATCGCGCGGACCGACGGCGAGGTGTGGGAGGCGCGATTTTTGTTTCAAGCGCAGTTTGTGGGCTGCGCGGGGGCGCGGGATGATACGGAGGAGTGGCGGCTGGCGGAGGCATTTCGTCACCGTGGCTGGAACAAGGTGAGGTCGCTGCATCGCGATGACACGCCGGGGGCGAGCTGCTGGGTGGCGGGGCACGGGTGGTGGTTGTCTACGGAGGCGCCGACAGTGACGCAGCATCGCGATCGTTGAATTGCGCTTCACGCCGGGACTCGAGCGATCGGGTTTTGGAGAGTCTTCGGTCGGCTGGTCTTCGATCAGCGATCAGAGAAATTGTTCGAGAGCTTCTGAAGTTTCCTTAGGCCGCTCCTCAAGTGCCCAGTGGCCGGCGTCTCTAATGACGACAATAGTTACGTTTGAAGCAACCAGCCTTGCCTGCTGCCCCAGCGCTTCTCCGAGTGACTTGTCGCCGCCGATGGTGAGTACCGGCATGGCGAGACGGGTCTGAGAGAGTTGCGCGAAGTCCTTCGCTGCCTGCTGGAAAGAGACGAAGTAGTCCCAGGCTGCATGCATGCGTCCGGAGCGTGAGTAGGCCGCCAGGTAGGCTTTGCGATCGGCTTCAGGAATGGAGCGATTTCTGTCGGCTGCCATGTCATTCCAGAAATACTCGAAGTAGATGTGCTCGCGACCTTTTACGAGGGCTTCGGCTGTGGGGCCGTTGAAGCGGAAATGCCAGAAGTCGGGATGGTTGTAGATGGCCTCCCAGCCGGGGACGCCGGGGAGAAAGGCGTCCATGAGCGCGAGCTTTGTGACCTCCGCCGGGAACTGCGCGGCGTAAGCGTAGGCGACCATGAGTCCGATGTCGTGGCCAACGACTTCGGCGCGTTCGACGCCGAGCGAGCGGGCGAGGTCGTGAATGCGGATGGCGGCCCGCTTCATGTCGATACCGTCGGCAGGAATGTCTGAGTGGCCGATGCCGGGCAGATCTGGTGCGATGACGGTGAAGCGCTCGGCGAGCGCGGGCATGATGGGCTTCCACATCAGAGATGTCTCTGCGAAGCCGTGCAAGAGGATGAGCGGCGTGCCATGGCCGGCGGTCAGGTAATGCAGTTTGGCGCCGTTGATCTCTGCAGTGCGCGACACGACTGCTTCGTTGGTCATGGGTCGTAAGCCTCCGAGGATAATGCGGGGAAGAGATGCTGGGCGATTCTAACTCTCCCTGCCGGAGTAGCGTGTCGACGAGGTGCGCGTTCAGGGCCGCGGCTGCATGGAGGCGAGGAACGTGTCGGCGGCGACGGTGGCCCAGGCCTTGCGCTGCGCGGGCGTCTTCACGAAGAAGGGTGGGAGGCCAAGCGAGGCGCGAAGGGAGACTCCACTTAGCAGGAGGCCCATGAAGATTTCTACCGCCTGCTCAGGATCGCCACACTCGATGTTGCCGAGTTTCTGTTGCGCGCGGAGATAGTTCGCCAGCATGGCGCGAGTTCTGCCCGGCCCACGATCCCAGAAGAGCTCGCCCAGCTCGGGGAACTCGGCGCACTCGGCGATGACGACGCGATGCACGCCCCGCGCATCCTTGGAGAGGATGAGATCGAGCATCTCCGAGCCGCAGTGGACAAGGGTGTCGCGCAGACTGCGGCCTTCGCCGAGCGGACCGATGGCTTCAAAGAGATGCGAGGCCTTGCGCTCCACGAGCGCGGCGAAGAGCGCCGCCTTGCTGGGATAGCGAGCATAGAGCGTCTGCTTGGAAGCGCCGGCGCGCTGGGCGATCTCACTCATGCTGGCGCCCTTGAAGCCCTTGTCGAGGAAGACCTCTGTTGCGACATCGAGCAGGCGTTCGGCGCGCGCGGCAACTTCCTCCGTAGGTGGGCGGCCACGGGCGGATTTCCGCTTCCGTGCGGGGGACTTATGGGCCGCCGATCGGGCAGTTTTCCGTTGGGCGGATTTTCCTTTCATGCAAGTAAGGATAGCGAATGTGACAAAGTGCAGGGCGTGCGGGGTTGATTTAATGTACCGAATGGTACTATTTTGTCCGTATGGCGGCCACTGCAACTAGACCGGAACTGAAATCGGGCAAGCAACCGGATCAGACATGGAAGCCGCGGCACAATCCGTGGGCGATCGCGCTGACGGTGACGCTGGCGACGTTCATGGAGGTGCTGGATACATCGATTGCCAATGTGTCGCTGCCGCACATTGCGGGATCGCTGGCGGCAAGCCAGAGCGAGGCGACGTGGGTGATCAGCTCGTACCTGGTGGCGAATGCGGTGATCCTGCCGATCAGCGGATACCTGGCTACGCTGATCGGGCGGAAGCGCTTTTACATGAGCTGCGTGGCGATGTTTGGGGTGAGCTCGCTGTTGTGCGGGCTGGCGCCTTCACTCGGCATGCTGCTGTTCTTCCGCGTGCTGCAGGGACTTGGCGGAGGAGGTCTGGCGACGTCAGAGCAGGCGATTCTGGCGGATACATTCGAGCCGAAGAAACGTGGCCAGGCTTTCGCGCTGTACGGGCTTGCGGTGGTGACGGCGCCCGCGATCGGGCCGCTGGTGGGCGGATGGATCACCGACAACTATCAATGGCGATGGATCTTTTTCATCAACGTGCCGGTGGCGCTGATTTCGATGTATCTGACAAATCGCGTAGTGGAAGACCCGCCGCACCTGATTGCAGCGGTAAAGAAAGCGCGCGCGGGGCTGGTCAAGATTGACTACACGGGCTTCGTGTTGACGGCGCTGGGTTTTGGCTGCCTGGAAACGGTACTGGACAAGGGGCAGGAGGATGACTGGTTCGGATCGCACTTCATCGTTACCTTCACGGTCATCTGCATCGCCAGCATTACGGCGCTGATCGTATGGGAGCTGTGGCAGATCCGGAAGGGACATAAGCCGGTGATTGAGCTGCGGCTCTTCCGCAGCCGCACGTTTACGCTGTCGTTCCTGATGATGTTCATTCTGGGCATCGCGCTCTATGGGACGACGATCCTGATTCCGCAGATGCTGCAGACACTGATGGGATATACGGCGACGAATGCGGGGAAGACGCTATCGCTGGGCGGGATCGCTACGCTGATCTGCATGCCGATTGTGGGGATCCTGATCGCGAAGGTCGATGCGCGGTATCTGCTGGCGTTCGGCTTCGGTATTACGTCGGTCGCGCTGTTCCATATGACAACGATCCATCTGACAATGAGTTTGAGTTATGCAGCGTGGCTGCGCTTCTTCCAGGCAACGGGGCTTGGGTTCATGTTCATTCCCATCCAGACACTTTCGTATGTCGGAGTGCCGATGGAGGGAAACAATGACGTTTCCGGGCTGACAAATCTTGCGCGCAATATGGGTGGATCGGTAGGTACGGCGATTGTTGCGACGGTGCTGGCGCGGCAGGCGCAGCGTCACCAAAGCTACCTGGGCGCGCACGTCACCGGAGGAAGCCAGGAGTATCTACGGGCGACGACCGAGATGGGTCATCACCTGATGGCGGGCGGGATGTCGATGAGCGGCGCACATTCGGCGGCGATGCTGCGGTTGTATGGGCAACTTCAGTCGCAGGCGGCCATCCTGTCCTACATCGATATCATTCGCTTCTTTGCCTTCGCGGCGTTGTGCATGGTTCCGCTTCCATTCGTGATGCGGAAGTCGCGGGGCGGGGCGGCGATGCACTAGGGAGGCGGACTCTGTTGCTTGAACGGCGCTACCGCTTTCACAGGAAGGTACAGCAGATAGAGCTTATGCAGGAACTTACTCAATTGAACGATGAACAGCTTGTGGATGCCGCGCGCGGCGGCGATGAGACTGCGTTCTCAGAATTGTTTACGCGTCACCAGGGGCGCCTGCTGATGCTGGCGCTGCAATACCGGCTGACACCGCACGATGCCGAGGATGCGGTGCAGCAGACCATGCTCAAGACGTGGCAGGGACTGGCGGGTTTTCGCGGTGAGTCGCGTTTTGCGACCTGGATCACGCGCGTGCTGATGAACGAGGTCTTTCAACTGCAGCGGAAGCGGAACCGCATGCGGCTGGAGGAGATGGAAAGCGCGAGCCTGGCGGCAGTGCTCGAGGCGGGCAGCAGATGGACGCCACGGCAGATCTCGCAGGAGCAGCGACTGCTGCTGAGCGAGCGGAACCGGCTGGTGCACGCGGCGCTGCGCTCGCTGCCGGACTCGCTGCGATCGGTGCTGCTGATGCAGTTTTTCGATGAGCGCTCGCTCGAGGAGATCGCGGCTGAGCTGGATCGGCCGGTCGCCACGGTGAAATCGCGGCGGCATCGCGCGCGGCTGGAGCTACGGAAGCGCTTTGCGCAACGACTGCGGAAGGTCGACTGGTCGCCGGCGTTTCCCTGAGGTAATCCCGCTCAGTGGCTCGGATCATCGCCATTCTGTCGTGCTGGAGTACATTGTCCGGAACGGACAACTCCGGAGGACGAACGGGATGAAGCTGGTTTTGGGGCAGAGTTGCCTCGCGTGTGCTGTGTGCGTGCTGAGTGGGCTGGGCATGGGACAGGCGTGGGGACAGGCCCAGCCTGCGCCTCCTTCGACAAACAAGGTTGCGCCGGCAGCAACGACCGCCGCGACCGCGGTTTCGCATAATTCGAGTTACATAGAACCGAATGGAACGGCGCATGTGGGGCGGATCGTGCCGGTGCCGCAGTCACTAAGCCCACAGGCTCAGGCGAGCCAGCGGCGGCCCGCGACGGACGCGGACGTGCCAATGCCGCTTGAAAAGCGGCGGGCCACGACGGATACGTACACGGCACGGGCCGAGAAGCAGTGGCGGAAGGTGTGCCCGGTGACCGTGTCGAACGATACCGTGGCAGGAGTGCCGGTGCGGCGCATCACGCCGCTGCATGTGCCCAAGGCAAATGCGGACAAGGTATTGCTGGATCTGCACGGTGGCGGCTTCGATTCGGACTCGGGCAGCTTCACGGAGACGATTCCGATTGCGTACTACGCGCGAGTGCCGGTGGTGGCGGCGCTGTACAGGCTGGCACCGGAGAATCCGTTTCCAGCAGCGGTGGACGACGCAGTGGCGGTGTATCGCGAGCTATTGAAGACGCACAAGCCGGAACAGATCGCAATCTATGGAACGTCCGCGGGAGCGATTCTGACCGGGGAAATGGCGGTGAAGCTGAAGCAGTTGTCGCTACCGGAGCCGGCGGCGCTGGGCATTTTCAGTGGATTTGGGGATTTTGCGCGGCCGGGAGATTCGATTCATCTTTACGGGCTGCGCGGGTTCAGCGGCTATCTGGCCACGCCAAGCGACGAACGAATCTTATCTCCCTATGTGGGAAGCGCAGACACGAAGGACCCGGTGCTCTCGCCGATCTATGCTGATCTGAAAGGGATGCCGCCGACGCTGTTTGTGACGAGCGGACGGGATCTGCTGCTGAGCGGCACGATCGATCTGCATCGTGCCTTTCTCCGTGCAGGAGACGATGCGCGGCTGATGGTCTTCGATGGGCTGCCGCATGCGTTCTGGTACGACCCGGAACTGCCGGAGTCAATCGAAGCAAACCGGGCGATGTCGAAATTCCTCGTGGAGCATCTCAAGTAATATTCGCAGACATGCGAGAAAGGCTGCATACTCTTTTGTCGCCGCAGCGTATAGCAGAGTGAGGGTTGCAATTCAGCTCCGGCGGCGTCGCCGGATTCCAGGTGGGCACCTGCAGAGATCGCTCGACAGCTTTCGCCTGCTCATGCGCGAGCACCAGTCAATGGTGTTCAGCATTGCGCGGCGTGTTGTTCACGACCCGTCTCTGGCCGAGGAGGTGGCGCAGGATGTGTTCTTCGAGCTGTATGGGCAGTTGCCGTCGCTGGCATCTGAAGAACATGTCGTGCATTGGCTGCGGCGGGTGACGGTGCATCGCTCGATTGACCAGGCACGGCGAAGACTGCGGCGGCCGCAGGATTATGCGGCAGTGAGTTTTGCGGAGTCGGGAGTGATGGAGCCGGCGGCCGCAACGCAGGACGGTGTACAGGAAATCGACCCATGGGTGGCGGGGAGATTGCGGGAGATGATTGCGGCATTGCCTGTCGTGCCGCGCACAGTGATCGTGCTGCGCTACCAGGAGGGGCTGGGGCCGGAGGAGATTGCCGGGGTGCTAGAGATGCCGGTGGCCACGGTAAAGAGTCATCTGCAGCGAGCGTTGAAGGTACTTCGGGCCAAGATGCAGCAGCGGCCGCGACGCGAAGGGGCGCAGCGGCTGCGCAACTGAGAGGTTGAGGCTATCGTTATGTCGCCAATCACGCCGAATCCGGATGAAGTGGAAGAGCTTGAGGACAAGCTTCGCCATGCGCTGAAGCGCGAGGCGGCGCCGGTCTCGCTGGCCCCCAATGTGGAAGCGCGGATGAACGGGACGGAATTGCCAAACACCGCCCCGGGCGGTTTGCCGCACACCGCCACAGGCGATATACCGAACACTGCCTGGGACCGTATGCCAAACATCGCCCCAGATGGTATGCCTCACGCCGCGCCGGCCGTTCCAGCGCATACCGCCACAGGCGTTGTGCCGAATAGCGCCCCAAGCGGTATCCCGCACATCGCGCCTGACGTGATGCCCAACACTGACCGCGACGGCATGCTGCACATTACCCCCGGCGTTATACCGCACACCCCTCCTGATGGTGTATTGCAAACCGAGCCGCGGTTTGTGCAACTCCCGAAGAGCGCAGAAGAGCCGCATCTGTGGAATCCGGTGGTGGACGAGCCGGTATGGCGGACGTGGCTGGGGACGGTGCGTGGATTGTTCCAGCGAGAGCATCTGCCGCCGTTGGTGCTGACCTCGCAGCCGGTGGCGGTGCTGGATCCCTTCCGGGTGAAGCGCGGTCCGCTGTCGACCTGGCTTTCCGTGGGAACGCACGTGGTGATCATCGCGCTGATTGTTGCCCTGATCATCGAGATGCGGATGCATCCCAAGGTGACGCCACCCAAGCCGCAGATGGCGGCGGTGGACATCACGCCCTTCCGTCCGATTGCGCCCAAGGGGCCGGCGATGGGCGGTGGCGGCGGCGGCGGCGCGCACGAGTTGGTGCAGGCGCCCAAGGGCCGGCTGCCCAAGTTTTCCGAGACCCCGGTGACGCCGCCGATGCTGGCGGTGAACGAGCATCCCAAGCTAGCAGTGGAACCGACGATCAAGATGCCGCCCAACGTGGCGCTGCCCAACAACAACCTGCCGAACCTAGGCGATCCGCGGACCAACATTGTGGGGCCGGCGGCGAACGGGACGGGCTCGGGCGCCGGTCTGGGCTCGGGTGATGGCGGCGGGATCGGATCCGGCTCCGGCGCGGGCTATGGGCCGGGCGAGGGTGGCGGCTACGGTGGCGGGCTGTATCACGTAGGTGGCGGCGTGTCGCCGCCGGTGCTGATCTACTCAGTGGATGCGGAGTTCTCTGACGAAGCGCGGCGCGCGAAGTATCAGGGCGTGTCGGTGGTGTCGCTGATCGTGGACGCGCACGGGATGCCGCAGCGCATCCGCGTGGTGCGCAAGCTGGGCATGGGGCTGGATGAGAAGGCCGTCGAAGCGGTGCGGCAGTACAAGTTCAAGCCTTCCACCTACCAGGGCAAACCTGTGCCGGTCGAGATCACCATCGAAGTCAACTTCCATATCTATTGA
>KB906739.1 GCA_000381585.1 Acidobacteriaceae bacterium KBS 83 | reverse complement strand
CCGCTGTCGACACCGACCGGTGCAGTACTTGAACAACATTCTCGAACAGGATCATCGAGCGATCAAACGTCGGGTGAATTCTAAGCAGGGCTTCCGAGAATTTCAGGCGGCTCGGCGAACGATTCAAGGCTACGAAGCAGTCCACATGATCCAGAAGGGGCAGGCTCGATGGGTGACAGGAAATGATCTTCTTCGACAGATTCAGTTCATCGACAGCCTTTTCGAGTTGGCAGCCTAAGCACGCACGACAGACGCTCGGCAACCAACCTGTCTGCATTGAAACTTGCAACAATTCCATCGCTCTGGGGCCGGCTTGCATGTCGTGGCAACTCACCGCTCGTGAAAATCGCCTTCTCCCCTGATCGACGAGCCGACTTACTATGAAGCGTGTTGCCGAATTCCAGTACTGGAACGAACGCCAACTTGCCTATTCTGGGTGAATCCTGCTTAGGGTAGGCAAACGATTGTGAAACTGGGGGTAGCGACGCTTGGACGAGGGAAAACACCTGAAGGCCACACTGGGCACTCTTCAGTTATGGGCCATTGCCGTCGGCCTCGTTATATCGGGCGAGTATTTCGGGTGGAGTTATGGATGGGCGCATGCGGGTACGCTCGGCTTCCTGATAACAACATTGTTCATCGCCGCGATGTATACCGCATTCATCTTTTCATTCACTGAGCTGACGACATGCATTCCGCGCGCGGGAGGTCCGTTTGCCTACGCGCAGCGGGCGCTAGGCCCAACAGGCGCTTACCTCGCCGGTGCGGCCACGTTGATCGAATTCGTCTTTGCACCCCCGGCCATTGCGCTTGCCATCGGCGCATATCTCAATGTGCAATTTCCGTCTTTGTCTCCGCGATGGGCAGCCGTGCTGGCTTATGTGGTTTTCATGCTGCTCAATATTTTAGGCGTCCAGATTGCCGCCACCTTCGAAGTAATTGTCACCATGTTGGCCATTGCGGAATTGCTCGTCTTCATGATGGTCGTATCGCCCGGCTCGCATCTCCGTAACTTCCTGAGTCACGGATGGGGCGGCAGTGATGGCTTGTCCCCACATCTAATCGGAGGGATGTGTGCTGCAGTTCCGTTCGCCATCTGGTTCTTTTTGGCCATCGAGGGTGTGGCCATGGCTGCGGAGGAGGTTCGACACCCAAAGCGTTCCATACCGATCGCTTATCTTTCAGGCATCGGAACGCTGCTACTGCTTGCGCTCGGCGTCATGTGGTTCGCTGGCTCTGTTGGAGATTGGCGCACGCTCGCCAACATCAATGACCCGCTGCCGCAGGCCATGAAGCTGATCGTCGGCGCTCGCAGCGGCTGGTTGCACATGCTGGTTTGGTTGGGCCTCTTCGGCCTCATCGCTTCATTTCATGGCATCATTTTCGGGTATTCACGTCAGATATTTGCGTTGGCGCGCGCCGGGTTTTTGCCCAGGTTTCTGGCGGCAATTCATCCCAGATTTGATACGCCATGGATTGCTATCCTTGCTGGAGGCGTAGTTGGTATTGCTGCCATTTTCAGTGACAACGTAATTCACTTTGGCGGACAGCCGCTCACGGCAAATATCGTGACTGTTTCAGCATTGGGTGCGCTGCTCATGTACATCGTCAGCATGGTTTCACTGATCCGGTTACGTCAGCTCGAGCCCGATCTGCCGCGGCCGTTTCGCGCCATCGGATATCCATATACGCCCGCATGGACGTTATTCTGCGCATCAATTGCTTTGGGCAGCCTAGTGTATTACAACCGTCTGGTCTGTTTGCTCTTCGTCCTTTTGCTTGCGATCGGCTACATTCTTTACCGCTTGCGCCGCAGGTTAGTCCTTGGCGCAGAACCGCAGGCTACCTTCGGCGAAGGTCGTTAAGACCTCTGCCGCCGTTCCTTTTTGCCCACAGTTGCCCGCCGAATGCATTGCTTGCGGGAACTGAATGCCCGCTTTCGCGCGCTAGCCCTTGTCGCTGAGGCGACGCTACTGTAGGGCTCGTTGCCGGCTTCCGGCAACGAACGCGCGGCTGCCCGCATAGCGCTGACCGATCTGCCGCGCAAGACACCACGAGAGTGGCCTTCCAAGCCGTTAATTACCCTCCCTCGAAACGACGATCCGTCCCGCTGCTTCGGCGAAATTAGAAACGGCGTCGAATGTCAGGTTGTTAGTATGGTGAATCGTTACGGTATTTCGCCAGCCGGGAAGGGGCCGTATCGTGTGCTTCTCTTTTCTTTGTGTTTGATGTTGGGTCCGCAACTGTTGAGCGTGGCGGTTTTTGACTGGAACAATCGGGGGAACCGTTCGAGATCCCACGGAAGCAATCTGCCGTACGGGCAAACGCATTCTAGCCGACACGACATAAATTAAGTTCAGACAAGCCATGTTCCAATGAAGATAGTGTACTTTGTGTCGCATTAAGACTAGAAAGGCATGCAGTCATGTCTAGTGTTCAACTGAGTGACACGCCTCGATCATCCGGGATGCTGGGAATGGATGAGTTGGAAGGCTTGGTTCGGCGCGACCAGGTTCGGACCGTGATCGTTGCCTTTACGGATCACTGTGGCCGTTTAGTGGGAAAACGATTTGACGCCGAAGCATTCCTCGAAAACGTAAGTGAGCATGGAACGCATGTGTGTGACTATCTGCTGGCAAACGATATGGAGATGGCGCCCGTCAGCGGATATCGATTTACCAGTTGGCAGAGTGGCTATGGCGATTTCCTTCTGGTGCCTGACCTGAACACTCTGCGTTTGACAAGCTGGTTGGAGAAGACAGCACTGGTTTTGTGTGACGCGAGGAGCGAAAAAACCGGAAAACCTATTGCCATCGCACCCCGCTCGATCTTGCGGCGACAATTGGAGCGGACTCTAGAGTTGTCGCTCGCGAGTGTTGTCGCATCGGAATTGGAATACTACCTGTTCCTGAACAGCTATCGCGACGCCGTTTTGAAAGATTATGCCGGCTTGGAAGGCGCGGGCTGGTATTCGGAGGACTATCACATCTTCCAGGGTACGCGGAACGAGAACTTCACGGCTTCGGTACGGCATCATCTCAAGCTTTCCGGAGTTCCAGTCGAAAGTTCCAAGGGCGAATGGGGTATCGGTCAGCACGAACTCAATATCCTCCATACGGAAGTCCTGGAAATGGCGGACCGCCACGTGATCTACAAACAATGCCTGAAGGAAGTGGCGGAACAGATGGGATTGAGCGTGAGCTTCATGGCGAAAGTTGCCACCGGTGGTGCTGGATCCAGTTGTCACATTCATCTCAGTCTGTGGCGGGAAGGGGTCAATGCCTTTGTAGGTGACGAGTCATGTGGCCCGGTAAAATGCTCGAACATATTCCGTTGGTTCCTGGGCGGCTGGATCCGCCATGTACCGGAGGTGATGGTGTTCTATGCGCCGACCGTTAATTCTTATAAGCGATATGTCGAAGGTTCATGGGCGCCAACCCGCATCGCGTGGAGTTACGACAACCGCACTGCCGGGTTCCGGATAGTCGGCCGGGATCAAAGCCTTCGCATCGAATGCCGAATACCCGGCGCGGATTGCAATCCTTATCTTGCCTTCGCCGCGGCCTTGGCTTCGGGACTCGATGGGATTATCGAAAAAATCGAACCTCCCGAATGCATCTCAGGTGATCTTTACGGTGCAACTGATGCTCACCGGGTTCCCAACACGTTGGGAGACGCGGTACAACTTTTCGCGAATAGCGAGTTCGCGCAAAGAGCATTTGGGGAAGACGTGGTAACGCACTATGCGCATTTCTTCCAAACTGAACAAAATACTTTCAACGGCGCGGTGACAGACTGGGAACGCAGGCGGTATTTCGAGAGGATCTGAAGAGAAGCGTATCCGGGCAAACAAACCCGATGAGAGGGACACAAAGCGATCGTGAGGCTCGAGAATAAAGTTGCTCTGATTACAGGCGCCTCCAGCGGCATCGGCCGTGAGGCTGCATTGTTATTTGCGCGAGAGGGCGCCTGCGTAATTGTGGCCGATGTCGATGATAAAGGCGGCCAAGAGACAGCAGAGATGATACAGCGGCAGAAGGGAAGAACAGCTTACGTTCGAGCGGACGTTTCCCAGGCAGCGGATTGTGAGCGCATGGTCGCACTCGCCGAAGAACAGTTTGGCAAATTGAATGTGCTATTCAACAACGCCGGGATCATGCATGCCCAGGATGATGATGCCATTTCTACTGAAGAAAAGGTATGGGATATCACGATGAACATCAACGCCAAGGGTGTGTTCTTCGGATGCAAATACGGCATTCCCGCGTTACGTCGAGCGGGTGGGGGCTCCATCGTGAATACAGCTTCCTTTGTGGCGTTCCTCGGAGCGGCGACTCCCCAGATCGCCTACACGGCAAGCAAGGGTGCTGTGCTGGCATTGACTCGTGAGCTCGCAGTGGTCCATGCGAGAGAAAACATCCGGTTAAACGCATTATGTCCGGGTCCGCTCCGAACCGAGCTGCTGATGAAGTTTCTCGACACGGAACAGAAACGGCACCGAAGGCTTGTCCATATTCCCATCGGCCGCTTCGGTGAGGCGGTAGAGATCGCGCAGGCCGCTTTGTTTCTGGCATCGGATGAGTCTTCCTTTGTGACAGGCACTGAATTCCTGGTTGACGGCGGCATTGCTGCTGCATACGTAACTCCTGAGTGATCATGTCGCAGAACGCCGCCGCCAATTTCTCTCGGATCCGGACAATCAGTCCCGTCGATGGCTCCGTCTATGTAGAACGTCCGCTGGCATCTGACCCGGAAATTGAAGCCAAACTGGCAAGAGCAAAGAAATCTCAACGTGAGTGGAGGCTGGTCCCGATCTCCGAGCGTGCTTCTATCTGCAGGAGAGCTGTGGCCTCGCTGGTTGAACGCGCCGTCCAACTTGGAACCGAGCTTACTTGGCAGATGGGGCGCCCGATTCGTTACAGCCCGATGGAGATTCGGAACGGCTTTCAGGAGCGGGCCCTTTACATGATTGACATCGCCGAAGCAGAGCTTGCGGATCATGAGATTGAGCCAAAGGACAACTTTCGCCGATTCATCCGCAACGAGCCTGTAGGTGTAGTTCTCGCTCTCATGCCCTGGAACTATCCTTACTTGTGCTCCGGCAATTTTGTAATCCCGGCAATCGTGGCGGGCAATAGTGTGATTCTTAAACCTGCGCCGCAAAGCCCGCTCGTAGCCGAAAGATATGCTGAAGCATTCAGTCAGGCCGGGTTGCCGGAGGGTATTTTTCAGTTCATGCACCTGGCTCATGATCAAGTGGAACGGATCATTTGCGATCCACGGGTCGGTTTTGTAGCGTTCACCGGGTCAGTGGATAGTGGGCGCAGCATACAACGCGCGAGAGGAGAGCGTTTTATCGGCGCGGGCTTAGAGCTGGGTGGGAAAGATCCGGCATACGTCCGCGCGGACGCTTTCCTGGAGCAAACCATCGAGAACCTGGTGGACGGTGTGTTCTTCAATTCGGGGCAATCCTGTTGTGCGGTCGAAAGGATCTATGTTCATCAGGACGTTTGGGAGAAGTTTCTCGATGGGTTTGTCGAGCTCACGAAGAAGTATGTGCTGGACAATCCTTTGGATCCTTCTACCACTCTAGGCCCTGTGATCAACGAGCGGGCTGCGACCTCCGTTCGTATAAAGGTGGAAGAGGCAATTCGCAAGGGAGCGCGGCCTTTGGTGGATACTTCGTTCTTCCCCAATAGTAGGCGAGGCACTCCTTATCTGGCGCCCCAGGTGCTTGCGAATGTTGACCATGGAATGCGAGTGATGACAGAAGAAACATTTGGACCAGTGGCGCCGTTGATGCGGGTGAAGGACGATGCGGAGGCCGTGGCCCTTATGAATGATAGTCGTTATGGGCTCACTGCTTCGGTTTGGACCTCGGACGTTGACGCCTCCGTACAAATTGGAAGTCGCATAGAAAGCGGCACTTGGTTCATGAACCGCTGTGATTATGTTGATCCTGCACTCCCATGGACTGGTATTAAGGATTCTGGGCATGGGTGTAGCCTCTCTCGGCGCGGATATGCCTCGCTCACGCAACCTAAGTCATTCCACCTGCGACTTTCTCTATAAGCTGGAGCGTAGCTGCCCTCGTTAGGTGAGGAACGGCGGCCTCGTTGTCTGCGCAACAATGAAGTCATCAGGTCCGTTAATCGCATCCAACGAGCTGATTGGGACTTCCGCGGGCGCTGAATGGGGCGCGCTCAGCGAGCACTTGTCCGAAGGAGAGGAGCCGTGGCGCATGGCAGTTTTGCTGATGAGCATCACAGTAGCCACGGGCTGGGCCGTCGTTGGCGGATTGTCTTTCGTATTCGTTCTGCTTTTTCTCCTTGCGGGCGTGTTCGGACCGATGCCCCAGTACACCATCTCGAGCCGGGTCGATATCTCTGACAACGATTCCGAGATGTTCCTGAATGTCCTCGAGTCGCTGACGGATGCCAAGATAAACCGGGCGGGAACACTCGAGGTGCTGACGAATGGGCCGTGCTTCTACCCGGCCGCACTTGACGCGATGCGTTCGGCTCAGCAAAGCATCTGCCATGAGGCCTATATTTTCCAGCGGAGTGAGATTGGGCGGCTCTATCTAGAGGTGATGACGGAGCGTGCCCGAGCCGGAGTGCAGGTGAATGTGGTGCTGGATGCCTTTGGAAGCATGGGTGCGAATAAGGCGTTCTTCAAGCCGCTGCTGGATGCCGGTGGCAGGATGGAGTTGTACAACAAGCCAAGGTGGTACAGCCTCGCCCGGGTGGATAAGCGAACACATCGAGAACTGCTGATCGTCGATGGGCGCGTCGGTTTCATAGGGGCGCCGGTGTCGCCGAACAGTGGTTTAAAGGCTCCGAGAAGAACCCACGCTGGCGCGACACCATGGTTCGCGTCGAAGGCGACGCGGTGCCAAGTCTGCTGGCGACTTTTGCAGAGAACGGGCTTACCAGCCACGGCGAATGACTCGCGGGGCCGCGCTACTTCCCGACCATTCACTGCCCCGAAAAGACAGTGGCAATGGTGATCAACAGCACACCAACGCCGGGAGGCTCGACGCGTGCGCGGGTGCTGTTCCAGATGTTGCTGGCATCCGCGGAGCGAACCATCTCCATCACCACGCCTTACTTTTTGCCCGACAAAGGATTGGTGCGCGAGCTCTGTCGTGCTGTCGAACGGGGAGTCAAAATCAGGATCCTGGTGCCGGGCCGGGCTTCGGATCACATGTTGACCCGAAGCACCAGCCGCGGCGCCTATGGCCCACTATTGCGGGCAGGAGCAGAGGTCTACGAATATCAGTCCTCGATGATCCATGCCAAGGTGCTGGTGGTGGACGAACTATGGGCAGTTGTCGGTTCAACGAACTTCGACAATCGTTCGTTCGGAATCAATGATGAGGTAAATCTCGCTGCGTGTGATCAGGCTATAGCGGCCCGGCTGGAGCGCGACATGGCCCATGATCTAACGCAAAGCCGGCGGGTTTCGCTCGAGGAGTGGGAACATCGGCCTGTTACTGAACGTGCGCCGTAACTTCTCGGTTGGATCTTTGAACGCCAGCAGTGATGGAGCATGATGCACAGACCGACCATTTGCGGGTAGCCACCTACAACATCCACAAATGCCGCGGCCTGGATCGCCGTACGGTGCCGGAGCGGACCATTTCAGTCTTGCGGGAGTTGGACGCTGACCTGCTGTGTCTGCAGGAGGTGGTCAATGCTCCCGCTCAGGCTCCGCTGTTCGATCAGGCTGGGGAAATCGCGCGAGCGCTTCCGGAGTACACAGCATGCTTCGGGGCAAACCGCCCGCTGCGGGGCGGCACCTACGGCAGCCTGACACTCAGCAGATTGCCGATGCTTGCATGGAAAAACATCGAGATCACGCAGAGGCGTGAGCCGCGCGGAGTCTTGATGACAGATCTGTCTCTTGGAGCGAACGAGACATTGCATGTCTTCAATGTGCACCTGGGTACCGGATTTATGGAGCGCAGGTACCAGGCGGCACGCCTGATGAGCGAAGACGTACTTGCGCAGCCTGGGTTGCGAGGTCTGCGGCTCGTGCTCGGAGATTTCAACGAGTGGGTGAGCGGGCTTACGACGAAGCTTCTGCGCGACACCTTCGAGACCATCCAGCCGAGACACGCTTTGCGCTTCCCAAGGACCTTTCCAGGTATCCTGCCGTTCACCACGCTCGATCACTGCTACTACGAAGCACCACTGGAGCTAGTAACGACTGCTCTCTGGAGAAGCAAAACAGCACTGGTGGCCTCGGATCACCTACCGCTGCTCGCGGAGTTTCAGCTCCGTTAATCTGTAAGCTCTCGTGGTGAGTCGACACATCGAAAGGATGATGCAGAGATCTACTGAGTCGTTGGCTAACCTGGGCAACTTCGACGTGGATTTGATACTCGGCGGATCAATGACTGAGAGGATGGTGCTCAACCACATAATGGCGGGCAGGCCAGCGGATTGAACGGAACCCAACATCGGCAAGAGTTTCGGGCAACGTCCTTCGAGTACCATCAAGGATCCTCGGTATTCGACTGTTCGGTCGATCCGGCGTTCTCCCTGCACTTCCCAGACGACGAATTGGCCGGAATTTTGAAACTAGCTTGGTCAAATCAAGCCGCGAATTTCAAAGATTCGATGGGACAGCTGGTCACGACTGACCCAAGTGCATTTGAAAGCGGTCCGACAGCTCTCCTGTTGCTCCGATCTACCTGCAGAAGATTCTCGACCAGAATGACTACGGGAATCTTCAGCAATTTATGACCGCCGACAGGGAGCCTCGATCACCGCGTGCCGCCGAATACGAGGGTTGGTAAAGATATCGTTTTCGTCGGTGCTGTGGCTGGAGAATTCCGAAACCACCGCGCCCTCAGTCCCCGCCTGGAACCAATGCAGTGTATCGGGAAGAATCGTGAACTGCTCTCCGGGCCGAAGCACGATCTCGTGGAAGACGGTGTAATACTTTTTTGCCGCATCTGGAACCCTGCCCCGAATGTGAGGCGCTGGCTCGCCTTCCACGTAGAGCCACACCTCGCCGGAACGGCAGCGGAAGGTTTCCTGCTTCCCGGGATGTCCGCCGACCGGCGGATGCCGATGTTCCGGACAGGTCTGTCCGGGAAAGATCACCAGCTCCTTTGCACAGTAGCGATCGTTATTGACGTAGGTGACTAGTTCCAGACCTTCGCTGGCCAGGCGATTCAATCCAAAGTCGGCCACTTCGATATGAGCGGCCTCGTCATCGGTCAGCTTGATCCCGGCGGCACAAATTACATTGCGTGCTCGTTCCTGAGCTAACTCAAATTCCTTGGCATCCATAGCTGCCTCCTCGCGCGCTCCGGTGCCACGATGGGGACCGGATCGCTTTTACGTGGCAATTGTACGATTCGCGGGAATGTCCTGCCCTTAATATCGACCAGTAGCAGAAAGCGTGAAAAACATATGACTATCGGCGGCGGTCTGAGAGGGTAGGTTCTGCGACCAATCATGGTAATCCGAAAAAGAAGACTCTTCTGTGTTGCAGAGTTTGCGTACCAGTGGGACTGGACGACGAGCAGCGGATCGGATGCGGTTCTTGACACAGACCAACCTTCTTATGGAAGGACGACTCTCATCGAACCATTGAGGCGTGTTCTACGCCTTGGCCCAAACACTTACACAATTACTAGCTCAAAACCTTAGGCCCGATTGAAACTCATCTTCCTTCATGGCGCGTGCTGTCGATCAAGGTCGATCGCATCGCCCCATACTATGCTAAAGGTCTTCGCCATGGCACTCTCCCTCCGCCCCTCCTCCGCGAAACACGCGCTGCTCCTCTCACTGATTGTCCTGTTTCTGTGCGTCGCGCCGCGTCGTTTGGATTCCCAGGTGACGCAAGCCCCGACAAAGCCAGAATTGGTCGTTCCCGCATGGGCGCAACCAGGTTCTCCAACGCATGAACAGGTGCCGCCGCCGGCGGACTTTCATCGCCCCAGCAAAAACTTCGATATCCCAACCGGCGCATTCGATGGCCAATCGGATATTGGAGCGGCCTTGGTGCCGGGTAGCGGCACGTATGACCCCGGCGCCAAGCGATACACCATCCGCTCCGCCGGATACAACATCTGGTACTCCCGCGATGAGTTCCGCTACATCTGGAAAAGGATCAACGGAGATGCCTCGCTTGCGGCCGATGCTACATTTCCAGATTCGAAGGGCTATGACGACCGAAAGGTGGTCCTGATTATTCGACAGAATCTGGATGACGACTCCGAGGAGGCAATGATCGGCGAGCACGGCAGCGGCATGATCCACCTCGCGCAGCGTCCGAAGAGAGGCGCCATGATGACTGATATGCAGTACCGGTTCGGAGGCACTCTGGAGGGCGTGCTGGCCGAGCGGATCGGCATTGAGAAGCACGGAGATTCCATAGCGATCTTCGCCAGCCTTAAGGGTGAGCCGATGCACCAGTTGGGTCCGCCGGTCCACCTGCACTTTGACGGTCCCTTCTATATCGGCCTGGGTTTCTGCTCGCACCTGCCTATCACGCCGGACAGCGCTGTTTTCTCAAACGTTGTTCTCGAGACCTCGGCTGGTAAGGTGCAGTAGTTGGAACAGCGCTTTTGAAGCAACGCAGCAGCCGTGAGATCGCCCCAAACAGGAGCACAACATCCATGAAGCCTCTCTCGATACATCGACCATACTTTGGGCTGGCTGGTGTTGCCTTTTATCTTCTCGCGCCCGCGCTGCATGCGCAGGCTGTTAAGGCTCCGGCGACCGCGCCCTCTACGGAATCCGCCGAGCATCTGCGTAGCCGATTGTTCATCTACGATCTGCACGACGGCTCCTCGCACCTGGTGTACACAGAGGACTCGATCTGGGAGGCACCCAATTGGTCTCCTGATGGAACGTATCTGCTTTCCAACTCCGGCGGACATATTTACAGGTTCACGCTCGCAAAGGATGGAACTGCGGAGCCGAAAGAGCTGGCCATCCCCTCCAAGCTTGACTGCAATAACGATAAGGCCATCTCTCCGGACGGGAGGAAGCTCGCTTTCTCCGCGACGACTACCGGCAGCGACGGATCGCAGGTCTTTCTGGCAGACGCGGATGGCGGCAATATCAAGCTCATGGTGTCTGAGACGCCAAGCTACTTCCATGGCTGGTCGCCGGACAACAAGATGCTTGCCTTCGTGGCCCAGCGGAACGGAACCAATCAATTCGATATCTATCGTCTGCCCGCCGCCGGTGGGACAGAGCAACAGCTCACCTCCAACATTCACCACGATGACGGCCCTGACTACTCACCAGACGGGAAGTGGATCTACATCAACTCCGATCGATCCGGAAAGGAGGCCATCTGGCGCTTTCCTGCGGACGGCGCGGGTCTCAACGATCAGAAGGCAGTGAGGGTCGTGAACGATGAATGGGAAGACTGGTTTCCCCACATCTCACCGGATGGAAAGAAGATGGTGTATATCGGTTATCCCGCCGGCACGCCTACTCACGATCCGCGCAACGTCGCAATCAAGATCAAGTTGGTCGCGATAAACGATCGCAGAGTTGGCGCCGGCGAGAAGACTCTGATAGAGGCAACCGGCGGCCAGGGAACCATGAACGTCAACTCCTGGGCTCCCGACTCGATGCGTTTCGCGTATGTCACCTATGAAGCTCTGCCCTAACCCCGTTCGGCAAGCTCACCAGCGTGAAGCTCTCCACGAATCGTCAGATCCAGCTTGCTGCCCGGCTGACGTTCTAGAGCCTATTGCGAACGTATGCTCGGACGGCTCATGGTTCGGAGCATGCCCTCGTTTCTATGCCTTGGTGGTGCGAGAGAGGCGGGCGATGATTGTTTCTGTGTCGTAGACGCAACCGCTCCAGATGCCTCCGCTCGCGTGCACGAGCGCGGCCCACAGCTTTGTGTCATGGGGCAGGTGCGGATCGGGAGCGAGATCTGTTCTCATCGCGCGGCGAGAAAGGCGACGGGCTCCTTCTGCGGGATCGAATCGGTCCTCATCTTCGCCGATGAAGTTCACGGTTGCGTGCAGCGTCTGCTGGCGGATCACGATCTCAATGAGGTCGCCGTCTTTCAGCTTGCCGATGGCGCCGCCGGCGAGCGCTTCCGGCGATACGTGCCCGATGCATGCTCCGGTAGAGACGCCGCTGAAGCGAGCATCGGTTATGACCGCGACGTGCTTACCGAAGGGCAGATGCTTCAAGGCAGAGGTGACCTGATAGATCTCCTGCATGCCGGAGCCCAATGGGCCGCCGCAAATCACGACGACAATGTCGCCTGCGATGACATCTCCCTGCTTGATCGCCTCGATGGCGGATGATTCCGAGACATACACCTTGGCTCGTCCAATTTTCCAATAGCAACCTGATTCATCGACGATCGAAGGGTCGATGGCGGTGCTCTTGATCACTGCTCCCTCGGGCGCAATGTTGCCGACTGGAAAACAGAGCGTGGAGCGCAAGCCGCGCGCCTTCGCGCGATCCGGATCCATGATGACGTTTTCTGCCGACACGCCATCCAATGACACGAGCCGCTCTCTGAGCACAGAACGGCGCTCGCTCGCCTCCCACCAGTCGAGGCAGGCATCGAGCGTTGCGCCAGCCACGGTCGTAACGTTCACATCGAGCAATCCGGCACGGCGCAAGTGCAGCATGACCTCGGGAACTCCACCCGCTAGAAAAACCTGTACGGTGGCGTAATTTTCCGGACCGTTGGGCAGCGCATCCACGAGCCGCGGCACGCTGCGGTTGATGTGCTCCCAGTCCTGCACGGATGGACGCTTGAGCCCGGCGTGGTAGGCCACAGCAGGCAGGTGCAGCAGCAGGTTGGTGGAGCCGCCGAATGCTGCATGGAGGGCCATGGCGTTCTGTAGAGAGCCTTGCGTCAGATAATCTGCCGTGCTGCGGCGAAGCGCACGCAACCGCAGCATCGCGAAAGCGGACCTTCGCGCCGCGTCGAGCCAGATTGGATGACCGGAAGGCGCCAGCGCGGTATGTGGCAGGGAGAGCCCGAGCGCTTCGGAGACGACCTGCGCTGTTGCTGCGGTGCCGAGGAACTGGCAACCGCCTCCGGGTGTTGCGCAGGCGCGGCATCCAACTTCAGCAGCGTATTCGGCTGTGATTCTGCCATGCGCGAAACGCGCGCCGATAGTCTGCACGAGTCCTGCATCTTCACCGTTCTCGGGCAACAAGGTGACGCCGCCGGGCACAAGGATGGTGGGGATTTCGTGTGCGGAGGCGAGAGCCATCATCATTGCGGGAAGGCCCTTGTCGCATGTGGCTACGCCGATGACGCCGCTGCGCGTGGGCAATGAGCGCATTAGGCGGCGGAACACGGTCGCCGCATCGTTGCGAAAGGGGAGCGAATCCAACATGCCGGCAGTTCCCTGCGTGCGCCCGTCGCATGGATCGGTGCAGTAGGCAGCGAAGGGGACAGCGCCTTCAGACTTCAGAGTGCGCGCTGCTTCGTTGACCAGCAGGCCGACCTCCCAATGGCCGGTGTGAAAACCGAGAGCGATGGGTTCGCCGTCGTCGGCGCGAACACCTCCGTGCGTGCTGAGCAGCAGAACCTCGGGCCCGAGCAGGGCATCGGGCTCCCACCCCATGCCTACGTTCTGGCTCAGGCCAAAGAGGTTTCCGGACGGCCATTGCATCAGCATTTCCGGAGTCGTGGGGAGGCTGCCGGCGGGACCGCGCGCGTGCGTGGTTACGGACTGCAGCAGCGCAGCGTCCTGCGTTTCAAGCACGGAAGCGAGAGAAGGCTCTGTCAACTGAGCACCTGCGAGATGAGGTCACGTTCCGATGTGACACGTACTAATCCGCATAACTATTATGTGGCCAACGAGGCTGGGTGAAGGCAGCGCCATCCACCCAGAGCGTTTGGCCGGAGATAAACGCAGCCTCATTGGTGGCGAGGAAGACGACGGCGTTGCCTACGTCTCTAGGAAGACCGATGCGGCCCAGCGGCGTGATGTGTGCCCAGGATTCACTGAAGTGGGGCGCTTCGCGTTTAGTGCGCTCGACCTCAATCGCGCCGGGAGCGACGCAATTCACGCGGATGCCGTAGCGCCCAAGTTCAACCGCCGCCGCTTTCGTAAACATCTCGACGGCGCCCTTGCTGGCGGTATAGGCTGCGAGATTCGGGAAGGGCACCTTGTTGCTTCCGGAGCCGATATTGACGATGACTCCCTGGGAGTGCTCGCGCATATGCCGCGCTGCATGCTGCGTGCAGAGGAAACAGCCCTTGAGATTGGTCTGCATCACCCAATCCCAGTCCTGCTCCGTGATGTCCAGAAGCGGTGCCCATGCCTGAACGCCTGCGTTGTTGACGAGAATGTCGATGCGGACAGTGCGCTCGAGCACGGCAGCGAACATCTTTTGCACGTCCCCCGAGGCGGAAATATCCGCCTGAACGGAGAACGCGGAGACACCGATTGCCCTCAATTGCTCAACTAAACTTTCCGCTCCCGTTTGTTCATCGAGGTAGTTGACCGCGACATTGCAGCCGGCCTCTGCGAGGGCCAGCGCGATGCCATGGCCGAGGCCGCCACTGGCTCCTGTCACGATCGCTGTCTTGCCTTGCAATTTCACTGGCACCTCTATACGGCCAAAGTTTCCGCCGCTACAGCTTATTTGACGTCCCGCAGCGGTGTCTTGATAGGAATTGACGGGGAGATGTACTCGATTTGCAGCGCAGATGGCAGCAAATTGATCCTATTCACCCAGGATTGCTGTTCGGGAGAAGAATGCGCGAGAAGAATTCAGGCACTCCGGGGCGTGTGGCTCTGACGCGAAAAAGCGATCCTGCGAGATCTCCGTCTGCTTCTCTTGTATTGCCAGCCGCGGTGGTGATGTAGATGTCCGTATGGTCGTTGCCCCCAAAGGTCAGACTTGAGGCCTTGCGTGTGGGTAATAGAATCCTTTCGTCGATGCCACCGTCGGGAAGAAGGCGCACGACGCATGAACCGTCCCAGATCGCGGACCATAGCCGGCCCTCTGCGTCCGGCGTGGCTCCATCGGGAAGCCCATCGGACTCATTGAAGCGGGCAAAGTCACGCTGGTTGCTGAGAGATCCATCTTCGGCGTTGTAGTCGAAGAGATAGATTTCACGCGCGAACGAGTCGGTGTAGTAAAAGCCTTTTCGATCGGGCGTGAAAGCCATCCCGTTGGAGCAGCTGATAGCCGGCAGAAGGCGATTAAAGAGCCATCCAGGTAGAGGCTCCCCTTGCCCTGCTCGGTGGACATGGTACCGCAAAAGACACGGCGGCGGGGGTCGGCGATGACGTCCTTGAAACGCTACCCGCACTCACTCGCTACCTGAGCGATGACCTTGATGGGTGCGCCGTCGCGCCAAATGGCGACGTCGCCTTTATCCATAAATAGAAGAAACGAGTTGTCCGCCTGAATAGTGAATCCGCCAATCATCCTACCCTCGTAACACTGCTCATGCGCGCCGATGGCAGGGTCGTAACGAAAAAGCCGGCCCATGGGAATGTCACACCAGTAGAGGCGCTGCTCAATTGGGTGCCATACAGGATTCTCGGCGATTTCGCAGGCGTAGTCTGCGATGAGTTGCGGCTGCTGCAATGTTCCATTGAGCGACAGCTTTTGCGGCATAGTTCCTCCGTCGGCCTTGCTGCCCGGGAGCGGCTCAGGAGCTTGGCAATAATCAAAATAAACTGCGCCTGCTGGGGACGTTCGTCGCAGCAACAGCTAGCGAATGAGTGCCTTCCATGCACTACTTTCCCGGTATGTTCGCGTTTGCTTCAACCTTCCGCCAGCGGGCCGCGGCGTTTCCCAGAAGAGTCTGAGGCCAAGATTCGCCAGCGAGCAGAGTGCCGTGCACTCCACCGACCGAGCATTTGCCGGCCCAAACGCAGCGAAAGATAGACGTTTCTGCCAGATTATGGTGTCGGAAGCCCGCCACCTGGCAAATATCCGGCGCCAAGTGTAACCTCTCGGGCTCCGGTGAATCTTGGCGAAATGTCGTCTCCGAGACAAGCCACTCCGTATCAAAAGCAACCCGTGGATGGTGCAAGATCAACTCCCTCTAAGTGCCGTGATGGCTTGAGCATGGCGACGGCTGGATCAAGAATAGCTGGCGTGGTGGCATCGACGGCTAATGTGGCTAAAGAAGCAGCTGCGCGGGCTTCATTAGCTTGATTTGGCCTTATTACCTCCAACGGGCTCCACGATCAACTGATACCAAGGTATAGGCGATACCATCGTCCAATTGTTCCTTCCTACATCTCCTGCTTCCATGTTGCCGTGAGTCAGATTCATTCGAAATCCGCAGAACGAGAAGAAGGAGATGGGAATGAAGATCTTGATGGTGCTTAGCTCGCACGATCGACTCGGGAACACTGGCCGCAAGATCACGATCAACGGTTGGAATCGATTTGCGATTGGTTTCCGCAAGCTTGCAGGTGAGTATCAGCCACACAAGATCGGTTAAGCCGGTTATCGCAGCACATCACCGTAAGGACAGAAGCGATGCATGACATGAAGAAGCTCATCATCTCTGTATTTATCTTTACCTTCGGATTTGCCACGGCAACGCATGCCCAGCAAGTGAATACGCTCCTTACGAAACGGCTTCCGGAAGCACCGGGTAAAGAGATTGAAGTCATTACTGTCAGTTACGCCCCAGGAGCCGTCGATGCGATCCACCGACATGATGCGCACGCGGTTGTCTATGTTCTCGACGGGGAAGTTGAGATGCAAGTTCGCGGAGGCGCCCTTCGGCGGCTTGGTCCCGGGCAGGTATTTTACGAATCACCTGAAGACGTTCATACCGTAAGCCGTAACGCGAGTAAGACGAAACCAGCGAAGTTCGTCGTATTTTTTATCAAAAATGAAGGAGCACCGGTTCTCACTCCCGTTCCCTAGCTTCGGACGCGAGCATTGAATTTATCTGATGAACCCATTTTTCATAAAACAATATTCCTTACGTGGAGGCACGTATGAATTCAAAGGCGCGCAGTCCACCGAGACTTGGACAGAGATTGTCCGTCTGTTCGTACGGTTTGCGCTGGGAGCTTCCTTTCTATCCGCTGTGGCTGATCGTTTTGGCCTACTGGGGCCATATGGAGCAAAGAACGTATCCTGGGGAGATTTTGCTCATTTCGTGGAATACACGGGCGCGGTGATGTCTCTCTTCCCCCGTTCATTGACGGTGTCTTTTGCATGGGCAGCTACCGTCGCGGAGACACTCTTTGGGATATTGCTCATCGCAGGCTTCAAAACACAGATGACCTCCGTCCTCTCCGGTCTTCTCCTTTTGTCATTTGCTATGGGTATGGCCACAGGTCTTGGCATTAAGACGCCATTCGACTATTCGGTCTTCTCGGCGGCCGCTGCGGCATTCTTACTGCCGTTCTGGGAGCCTGACCGATTCACGTTGGACAAGCTCCTGAATCGATTACGAAACTGAGCCGGAGATCCGATCACGAACAACACTAACTTCGATAGCGGGAACGCTCCGCGTAATAGAAACAGGGAATTCAAGCGGCGAGAGCTCGAACTCCAGGAGAGCCGTTTGCTGTCCATGATGTAACCAGATGCCATCGCGACGATAGTCCAGTGTGCGGTAGAGCCGTTTTACCGTCGTTCGATTGAGAGATATATATAGCTTTGATTGGAAGTGCGATATGCCACCACCGAAACCCATACGGATATTGTTGGTCGATGACCAACCGATTTTTCGCGAAGGGTTGAGTATGCTCATCCAATTGCAGCCTGATTTGCTCCTTGTCGGTCAGGCGGAGAACGCGGAGGATGCTCTTTCTCAGTTTCGTCGCCTCCGCCCAGACGTGACGATTATGGGTCAGAGACTTCCGGGCGCTAGCGGTACCGATGCGCTGATTGCCATTCGGAAGGAAAGCCCTCGAGCGAACGTGATGATGGTGACCACTTCGAAACAAGATATGGTCGTACGCCGTGCGCTCAATGCGGGGGCTGCCGCCTATGTTCTGAAGAACACCCCAAAAGCGGAGATGCTGGGCGTGATCCGTTGGGTCTCTGAGGGTCGTAGACACATCCCTTCCGAGGTAGCGAGCACGATCACAGAACATCTAGGACAGGAGGAGTCTTCTCCACGAGAGATCTCAGTTCTGAGGCTGATCCGAGATGGCTATAAGAACAAAACAGATCGCCCATCACTTAGGAATTTGCGAAACGACGGTCAATTTCCATATCAGGAACATTGTCGACAAGCTCCAGGCAAATGACCGGACCCACGCCGTGACCATCGGCTTTCGACGTGGCCTCTTGGAACTCGAATAAGACAGCAGAACAACGCTCCTATAGAAAACGTCAGGCCTCCGGCTGTTCTGAAGGTCAGCCAACTTGTCCGATTTGATGATTAGCCTACAAGTATTCCGCGCTCTCGACCTTTTGCGTTAGCGATTGGAGTACGGGAGACAAAAAGAAGGAGAATGTTATGAGTGTTACACAAACTGTCGAAGCCTCGAAGATCGAGGCTATACCAGCACCATTTCCAAAGACCAAAGGGGATGCTACCCTCAAAGTCTTAAATAGTGAACCGTCCTTGGGTCCAGCAGTGGCCTTACTGATAATGGAGCCGGGGAGCGAAATCCCAAGACACCTACACGAGCGAACCACCGAAATGTCGTACGTCCTTGACGGTGACTTCATAAGCGAAGGCATCTCGTATCCGAAGGGCACGATATTCAATATCAAGCCAAATACCATTCACGGTCCCCATACGACGAAGACAGGATGTTCCGTCCTAGTCACGTTCAGCTATCCATCTGTTCTCGATGATTTTAAATTGGCTTAACAGCTCGTCGTAGGAGTGGTATTTTCACGAGCCCGTGATCAAAATCGGTAGCCGTCTGCCGGAATCGCCAGGCGGCGCCCGCTCTATGGGCATTGGAGGAAAGCTCGTAGAATCCAATTGGCCTCGCGTGATTCGTCCCGGCTCCGCATCGTGTGCCCGTTTGCGAAGGAACATCTAGCTCGTCATCCGAACTCAAGGAACGCTTCGCCAGTTCGACTGGAGGAGGCAAGTCCTGTTCGCGGCCTAATCTTTTACCGGGGCGGCAGCCTCTATTTTGCACTCAGGAGGCAGATGTATGCCAAAAGCAGTAAGGTTCCACAAGCTCGGCGGTCCCGAAGTCTTACAGATTGAGGAAGTGCAGGTAAGGCATCCTGAGGCGGGCGAGGTCGCCATCGATGTCGCAGCAGTCGGCCTGAATCGGGCTGAAAGCATGTACTACCGTGGGAACTACTCCCAGCAGCCTGAATTTCCCTCCGGCCTTGGCTATGAGGTAGTCGGAACAGTTACGGCAGTCGGGGAAGGGGTAGATTCCTCACTCATAGGCAAACGGATCGGAACGATCCCTGGCTATTCCATGAACCGGTACCCTGTGCTAGGAGAAAGAGCCGTTGTGCCAGCGTACGACGTCGCGGAACTGCCCCTATCGCTGCCATCCGTCGAAGGAGCGGCCGTCTGGATGCAGTACGCGACTGCATACGGCGCTCTCGTAGAGTTTGCCAAAGTAGGTCCAGGCGATACGGTGCTGCTCACGGCCGCAAGCTCTTCAGTCGGGCTCGCAGCCATACAGGTTGTGAAGGCTCAGGGAGCACTCTCCATAGCAACCACAAGAACTTCAGCAAAGAAGCAGCTATTACTGGATTTCGGGGTTCATTGGCCGATTATTAGTTTAGAAAGCTTCGCCGAATTGCGCGCCGAAACGGTTCCAAATTGTTCTCTCCGCTCCCTGTCTACTCCGTTGAAAACATGTGCACTCCGGGGTTTAGCATTCGGCTGTAAGCGGCCGATTCTACTGGCCTCCGGAGACCGTGGTAATCGCCCAGGGAGAAGCAACACCCATTGAGAAATGCGCTGAACTGGCTCGAATTCCAGGATATGAGAAGCAGGACTGTTGGCGTTTCCTGAAGGGGTGCGGTGTAGGCCGGCCGCCGAATCGACGAAGAAACCGCACGAAGTGGCTTGCGGAGGCGGCTCTCATCGCGGAACGGAAGGCGAATCCAGCAGCCCTGTGTGCGGAACTGATGCGCATCAGTGGTAACGGGAAAAAAGGCGTGCTGGCGGTATCTGGAACAACGCGGCATCAGCGGCCCGGATCTGCGACGAGAACGAGCTTCTCTGACCAGTTGTTTGAAAGGGTGCCTTCCTGAATGCAGGCGCTGTTGTGATCGTTTCTGCGTTCGCGTTGATCGTGCGCAGACCAATGCTCGGGTCTTTCGCTTAACGAGGGAACTAGTCCCCAACGCAACAGGACAATCTCGCGCTCCCCGGTGTCACGGTTCAGCCGAACGATCGGTTGAAATGTTTGCGGGGCACATTCCAACTCTGGTCAAGTCGGGGTAGGCATGGGGCGATGGGGATGGCGTCTCAGCTCTCCCCATCGCTTGGCTACATCGGTCGAACCACAAGAGCGCTGGGGCCACTGAGCGTGAATGGTGATCCAGCGACCGGCTTGATGGAGGTCGGCGTGATGGTGAAGACATACAGCTTGTTGGTGGCACGGCTGGTGGCGTAGAGGTGATTGCTCTTGTCCCAGGCGACGCTGTTGATGGGGTCCGTGGTGAGGATATTGGAGTACCCGGTGATGGGCTTGGCTCCGTTGAAGTGGAAGACCTGAAGACCCGGTCCTTCCTTCATGCCCGCGGAGCCGGGCCCGCTCACCGCCAGGAGATTGCCCTGAGGGTTGATCGCCATCGACGCCGGGTAGATCGCGGGTTTGAGCGTAGCGCCGTTGTAGAAAAGGTTGCCGTAGTAGTCGTTGGTGTAAGAGGCAAGTACGGGCGGCAAAGAGGGGCCGCAGGGGTATTCGTAGTTCTTCTGAAGGGCTACCGCCATGTGGCCCATGGGCACGTTCTGGTTGTCGGAGGCCATCGAGACCGGGGAATAATAAGGCCCCATTCCCCCGCCGGGGGGCGGGAACGTGATGTTGGGGTAGTCGAGGTTCATTACCCCAAATCTGTCGCGGTAAAAGGCCGCGAAGCTGTTGTCACAATAAGCCTCCGAGAAGGTATAGCCGTGGCCGTTATTCCCGGCAACGACAAAGGGGCTCCGGATGGCACAGCCGCCAGTGCCGCAGAAGCTCCACGCGACCCCGCCAAACGTGAATGCGCCGGTGGTCGCATCGATCTCAAAGGACTGCAAGCCATTGCAGGCGTAGTCAAACGTTCCTTGTTGGATATAGGCCTCGGTGCCAGTGCGATCGATCGTGCCCCCCAAGGTAGTGCCGCACTCCCCGGACGCGTAGAGTGCCGAGTTGGTCTGCGCCGCCTGCGCCCCGATCCCGCCGGTGGATTTGATCGCGTACGAATGAATGTAGTGGGTGCCTACCGTGATCAAGTGACTTCCGGCGGTGCCGATCATCAGGCCTACGGTGTTCTTGAAGGGCGAGCCCGACACCAGGGTCAGCATGCCGGTTGACGAAGTGGTGTAAACGTTCACCCCTTTTGCGGTCTGAACGTAAACACGAGCGACGTTGGCGGGTGTGGTGGCAGCGGCCGACTGGTTCGGGAGGGCTTGGGTTCCGCCGGCTGCTATGGAAAAGGTGACGGCAAGCACAAGGGTGAGGATAGGCGTGACTGGGTGTGTCATTCTGGGAGTCCTCCCGTATCTACTGCAATCGCAGCGAATGATTTCGCCTATTCGTACTACCCAAAGGGCCTTACATGCAGTGATTAGCGTCACATCAAATTCAGGTATCCACGCATCCGTTCGAGACCGTGGGTTTTGGCGATCGAACTATTTGCGCATGGTGGGTGGATTTTCGTTCGTTTTTGCCACTTGCAGTGACTGTTATCACGTGCACCGTAAGGTGAGCGTCGGTGCAAGCACCAGTGTTTCCAATGAAAACGGATCGTAGCCCTGTTAGCTGGCGGTATTCCAAGGAATCAAGACGAGGATGACAATGGCGCCAACCTCGAACAGTGCCCGTAAAGCTGCTGCCCGAATGGTCACGAGCCGCCGCCGCAGAGAATGCAATCGCATTTGCGACGACCTTCGAGCACCAGTCGCGAAGGCCGACGGGTTGTCGATCGTAACGGTATGCATATTCAGCTACTCCAATCTGTTAACCGTCCGAGCCGCCTAGCTGACCGGACTAGAGCTAGAAGCTTCCGGGCAACCGTCAGGCGGTTGCTCCCCGTCTAGCCTTGGCGCCACCAGTTACCGCATTCCAAAGGCCGAACCGATGCGACGGAGACTCCTCGATATAGAGCATCCTCAGGGAAAGTACCGTGAGACTGGCGCCTAAAAGCAAGAGATAGAAAAAGATCAACGCGGCTTGCTCGAAAGCTGAAAGATTTCGACCTAGCAACAACGCAATACTGCATGTGAGGGAGATCCCCGCGCACATCAGCAGCCAAGCAGTACCTTGATGGTGTTTTGCCCGGATGGCTATAGTCATTTCCGCTAGGGCCGTGAAGAGCGCTTGCAGCCCGGCGAAGAGTACGAAAAACAGCAGATTGAGACCGTCACCGGAGAGGACTGTCAAAGCAACAAGCAAGACCAGTCCTGTTAAGCCCTGCAGAATGACGAGCCAATGGACCTTCCGGTTCTTCGGAAGGATACAGCCGGTAACGACGAGAAGAGAGCTGTCCAAGATGCCGTACAGGGAAAGACACAGCATTGAGATAGCCACCGCAATTGGTAGGAAGAGCACACTATTTATGGTAGAGGAGACAACCGATGGAAGAAGGCCGGCGCCAACGCTCGCGAGCAACGCAAGTACTCCCCGCCCTAGGTTCGTGAGCCAATACTTGTCATAAGTGTGCATTGGGAAGCTCCTGTCTATGTGCAGGATGGACCAGGAATCCGGGGAAGTACGTAATCCTGGATACAGTAGGGCGTGACGGCAATCACAGTGGCAACATTCGACGGGAGGTCAACTGGCAAGGAAGGGAAGCGAGTTCGTCGCCTTCGATTGAGGTTAGTAAATGATTGATCGTGGTAGCGGATGCCAAGCTGCACCGTCACGCGGCCTGGCCGCCCTCGGCGAGATTTATGCTCTGCGGACGGCCGAGGATCGCACTCGCCACTATTGGCTCTGTGATGAGTGCGCGAAAGGAAATACCCTTCGACTCGACCGCACTGGAGAAGTGCTCGTGGTCAGTAGGCTCGCTACCGAAGCCCACGCGATAAGCCCTGGGGCAGATCTTAGGCTTGTATTTCGACTAGCCGACTCTCCAAACCGGGAAAGCGGCTCAAGGATCTACGCATGCGGATCAATGGATTGGAGCGCAACGAAGCGCCTGTCGGCGCAGTCAGTCAGGATAGTGGGGTCACTCTGCCGTCACGCCCGCATGAGCACCTTCGCGTTCAGGCTTTTCGTCGGGCACTGCTTATAGTCGAGAATAATAGTCAGCTCTCGGACGCATTCGATGCAGCGCATAACCTGGTCGATCAAGCCACGGGCGAGATCGTAATCTTGAAATCTGCTTCAGAGAATCGACAGACTCTTAACGTTGCCGAACTGCCTGATTGGTTGACGCGGACGAATAAGATCGACATATTGGAGATTCGAAGGCGCTCACTTGATGCCGCTTCGATCGACGAGATCACGCAAGAATACGGATTTGACTTGGTGGTTCTCACGATGGAGAGCCAAGACAATGAGCGGCGACTTCTGAAGGGATGCGCGACTGAAGCGATCTTTCGAAGATTAAAGTGTCCGAGTTTAATACTTGGCCCAAAGGCGGTTCACTTGCCGACGTGCCAGGCGCAACGACGTGATCCTAAGACCAGAACACTACCATATCGTGTATGGTCCCTCGGTCTCTGCTTCAGTAATCAGAGTCGCTTTAGACAGGAACGCTCGATTCATCACACCGGGTATTCAGCAGAGCGGCGCATTTGCGTCACATTTCCCCATGGGAATAACGTCCTCTATAATCGCCTCTGTACCGTGTCCCGTTCTCACACTTGCATCGATGTAGATGCGCCCACAGTTTGTGCGCAGATGCAAGACTGAGTGCCCGGGGAAACACATGTTGGATCGCGCCACGCGCGCCGTGGTCGAGCGAGTCGCTCTAATTCTGTAACAGCGCAGATCGATTGTCTTATCTTAGGCGCGACGGACTACCGCCACCGTGCTACCCGCATGTCTCAGTGAAGACACATCTGAACAGGAATGCTGAGATGGTCGTGCGGTTCCCACTGCGTTGTGGTTTTAGGGCGCTTCACTTCGGCTTGAGCGGCGAAGAGTCAAGACGGGACATGGCGCTGCGGCAACGATCTGAATGGCAATACCAGGCGCTTTATGTGTTGCGGCCTCTGAGGAGCCGCGTGCACCGAGCACAATCAGTTCCGTAGAATCGCGCTCCGCCTCGTTGACCACAGCCTGCGCCACGCTCTTCCCATGCAGTTTTTGGAATTTGATTCGCTTCCGACCGATACCCTTCTGCTCCAGGGTAGCGACCAGTGATTCACGGTCTTCAAAAGGCATCGGTTCATCCGGCGAGGAGATAACGTGAAGGATCTCGAGGACCCCGCAGATCGGGTGAAGCAGTGGAAGAGCATTGCTTACAAGCCCATCGAGATCTTCTGGCCGGTGGGACGCAATCAAAATGCGTCGGAACTGATCGAGTTCACTCGTTTCTGCAAATGGGCCCATAGTTACAACTGGGCAACGTGCTTGGCGCAGCACGGCCTCTGCTGTAGATCCAAGGATGAAGCGTTCGATTCCCGCTGAGGCATGGGTGCCCATCACAGCCAAGGGGCTGTCGATGCCGGACAGGAAGCTGAGGATCTGCCGGCAAGGGTCGTAGCCCTCAACAACGGAGACATGAGCCGCGACTTCAAGGTCCGCCAGCCTTTGCCGTACTAGGTCCAGCCTCAGCTCAGCCTTCTGACGCAGTTCATGAATCATCCAGTTAACCGGCACGCGGTAGCGATGCTCGGGCACGTACTGAAAGACATGGAAGAGGCTGATGTCTGCGTAAAGAGCCTTTGCGAATCGGGCAGAAACAGTCACGCACGGGTCAGCCGCAAGCGTCAGGTCTGTCGCGAGGACGACGTGTTTCGGGGTCTGCATAGTCACTCCGATATCGGAGCAATATCCGATGACATTAATGGTCAAGGTCGCCCGGGCATCGCACTGTGATGGCGGGCGTCAGACCCTGTGATCGCGATCACATACACGACCGCGTAGTAGGCTGCCTCACTGTCAGCTTGCGGGTGATGTGGATCACAGCCGGCTGCCACTCGTCGAAGTACGGTGAGCTCGGGGCAGATATCGCCCCGAAAGCGAGCCGTGCTGCTTCGGATCGTATATAAGATTTCAGCGGAAAGTCATGCCAAATCAATCAGCGGAACGAGAGACTCAGGCGAGCATGCCCGGGGAGAGATGGCATCGCATTGCTGCTCTGATTGCCCTCGTCGCGATCGCCATTCATGTGCTTACTCGGTACCTCCTGCATCGGACCGGCGTGGAAAGCCTCCTTCCTCTCTGGATCGCAATGACCATCGGTGGAGTCCCGCTGCTCTACGAGCTGTCTTTGCAACTCTACAAACGGAGATTCGGAGCAGACTTTCTGGCGGGTATGTCCGTGGTGACCGCGACAATCATGGGAGAGTGGCTGGTTGCCACCATCATCATCCTTATGCTCTCCGGCGGGCAGGTGCTGGAGGCGTTCGCCACTCGGCGCGCATCCTCTGCGTTGAGCGCGCTAGCAAAGCGCATGCCGACCGGAGCTCATCGTCTGACCGCTGAGGGAGTCTTGGACGTCACACTGGAGGAGGTCCAGGTTGGCGATCGTCTGGTCGTGTTCCCGCATGAGATCTGCCCCGTGGACGGCACGGTGTTGCAGGGGGACGGGACCATGGACGAGTCGTTCCTGACTGGGGAACCGTACAAGATTCGCAAGACCGCGGGAATACAAGTCATCTCTGGCGCGCTGAATCAAGGCTCTGCGCTTACCATCCGTGCGGACAATCTGCCTTCAGATTCCAGGCTCGCGCGGATCATGCAGGTTGTGCAGGAAGCGGAGGAGAACCCACCGGAGATCCGAAGATTGGCAGACCGTCTGGGTGCCTGGTACACGCCGCTCTCCTTACTGATCGCCTCTGCGGGATGGACCTTCAGTGGCGTACCGGAACGTTTCCTTGCCGTTCTCGTGATTGCGACGCCTTGTCCGCTGCTTCTGGCGATTCCCATCTCTGTCATGGGCGCGATCTCACTAGCCGCACGCCGAGGCATTGTGATCCGTAAGCCGGCCATTCTCGAGCAGGTGGACAGAGTACAAACAATCTTTTTCGACAAAACCGGAACCCTCACCCACGGAGAGCCGGTGGTCACTGGAGTGGTGCCGCTGGCTGGCACCGAATCAGAGGAGGTGCTGCGGCTCTGTGCGAGCCTCGAACAATATTCCAAGCACCCGCTTGCCGGCGCGATCTTGCGGGCTGCCACGGAGAAAGGAATCCAACTCGCGAACGTGGAGCACGCCAGTGAGAAGCCGGGAGAGGGCCTGAGTGGACAGATCGATGGTTCCGCGGTGCTGGTGACGGGTAGAAGCAAGCTCAGTCCGGAGGTCGCGTCGGCACTCCCACGCCCTACTCAGGGAATGGAGTGCGTGGCAATCGTGAACGGTGTTCTCTACGGACTCATTCGCTTCCATGATCGCCCCAGAAGCGAAAGCAAGGCGTTCGTGGCTCATTTGAAGCCCAAACACCATGTGCGAGATCTGAGAATCCTCTCCGGAGATCGGGAGACGGAGGTGAAGCATCTCGGCTCGATAGTGGGGATCGACCATGCAGAGTCGAGACTGAGCCCGGAGCAGAAGCTCGCGATTGTGCGAGAGGAGACGACGAGGGGTACTACGATGTTTCTGGGAGACGGAGTAAACGATGCGCCGGCAATGCTTGCCGCTACGGTCGGCGTGGCCTTCGGTCAAAACAGCGATGTGACCGCGCAGGCGGCCGGCGCAGTGATCATGGAGTCGAATCTCGGGAAAGTGGATGAACTGCTGCACATCGGGTCTAGAATGCGGCACATCGCATTGCAGAGTGCTGTCGGCGGGATAGCGGTGAGTTTGGCTGGGATGGTGCTTGCAGCGATGGGTTACCTGCCGCCCATCATGGGGGCTCTGGCACAAGAGATCATCGACTTGGTCGCAGTGCTGAACGCGCTGCGGGCCTCGCTCCCGGGCCACGTGTTACGAGACTTCTAATCAGGATACCGGCCTCAACCGCGAGGAGGCGGGAAGCTCTTGATGTACCGCCCCATGGAAGATTAAGGCCGCTGGCAGTTGTGCTGCTTCCCGCTATCGCGGGAACTGATCCACGCTTGTCTGCCGGGGCACGGCGGCCCGAGAGTAGAAGAGGAATGGAAGTAATTGCAGAATGGAAAGGATGGCGACATAGCCCAGCAGGGTCGCGGTTCCTTCCGACGTAAGCTCTGCCCCGCCGATGAGTACAAAGCCAAGAGCGATCTCAACGAGGCCACAGACAAATAACGCCCTTCTGTAACCGGGGTGATGCGCCAGGTGCTGAGCGAGGCGCAGTTCTGCCACACCGAACAGCAGAGCATGAGGCGCTGCCATAAGCGAGACAGTCTGGAGCGAAGTTGCGTCAGAAATTGCGAGATACAGACCACAGACAAGAGACAATAGTCCAAGCAACAAATAACGAAGTACTTCTCGTTTGTGCTGCTTTCCGAAGTAAAGCACCATTATGCCTTCGATCATGCCCATGCTCACGAACGCAGAAGCAGCCACGATGACGATCGCTAAAGAAGCAATAACCTCCAGCCGTTCGTCAGCCAAGCTTGGGCGTATGTAGAAGAGAAAGGCGACGAATGCCATCAGCACAACCGCGAGAATCCCGTATGTAACGCGGTGCAATCTCAGTTCGTACCTCATGATGGCTCAACACTAACAATTGGGGCGGAGTAAGGCTGTGACCGGAATCACCTAGCTATTGGTGCTCTGGCACATGTAGAAGATACGCATGAGCCCGCTTCGCAATTGCCACCGTTGCCGTTGCGAAGATAGAAAAGTCCGTGGCTAGTACAACTCGGGTAGGAGGCATCGATTTGGTTCCCACAGGAACTGACATTCAGGGAATTGCCATCGCAGCCCTGGGCGGTGCGGCAGTCGGTGTCGATCGGCAACGTGCCTATCGCGAGAATGAGCCGGGAGGAATCGGTGGCGTCCGCACATTTACGCTGCTCGGCACGGTGGCTGGATCGTGTGGTTTTCTCATCGCCCACGATCTCCTCACATTGGGAGTTTTGATCCTCGCCTGCACCGGGGCCGCAGTACTGATTGTGCGCCTGGGGGCAGGTCGGATTTCGCGTGACACCACAACCGAAGTTGCCGCCATGGCTGTGCTGGTGAGCGGTGTCATTGCGGGGCTTGGCCACCTGAGTATTGCGGCTGCACTTTACGCCTGGACGGTTTTCCTGCTGATAGAAAAGGCGTGGCTCCATGCGCTGGTCAATCGGATTGGGGTCATCGAGCTTGAAGCTGCAGCCCAATTTGCCGCAATGGCGCTCATCGTTCTGCCCCTTCTCCCGTCAAGAAATCTCGGCCCAAAAGGGATATTGAATCTGCGGTCCCTCTGGATTCTTGTCTTAGCGTTTTCCGGAATCAGCTTTGCCGGATACCTCGCCCGGAAAGCCATGGGCGCGAAGATTGGCTGGATACTTACCGGACTCATCGGCGGGCTTGTGTCCTCAACGCAGGTGGCGTTGTCTTTCTCGCGCGACAGTCGGAGCCGTCCTGAGTCCTACGTTCCTCTTTCAGGAGGCGTGATGGCGGCAACCTCGGTTTCGATGCTGCGGGTCGGCATTCTGTGCCTGCTGCTTCGTCCGGCTCTGGCCGTAGCGATTTTCACATATGTCATCGCTCCGCTAGTGATTGGAATCCTGTTTACCGTCTACAGCCTGCGCGGGTCGTCAAACGAGCGAGCTTCCTTGGAGGAGAAGAATCCGCTGCGCATTCTCAGCGCTGCCTACCTGTCGTTGATCTTTATTGCAGCCCAATACCTGATAACCTTTGCACGGGCGTGGTTTGGGAATGCAGGCATGTTTGGTTCAGCCGCCCTGCTCGGTTCCGTCGATATCGACGCCGCTGTTGCCTCTCTAGCACCCATGGTCCGTCAGGGCATGGAGCCGGCTGAAGCTGCACGAGTGATTGCGTTTGGAATTCTCGGCAACACGGCAGTGAAGTGTGCGATGGTCCTGATATGGGGAAAGAACGCATTTCGCAAGAGCACAGTTCTGGGTTTTGTCTGCATGCTTACTGCGCTAGCCCTTAGCCTTATCTTCACGCGTCAGTGAGTTCAAGTGGAGCCCTTTCGAGGTGGACAATCTCACTGCAATGGCCACAGCCGTGTCCTTCCAAGACAGTTAGCAAAAGGCGACCATGTCAGGTCGGTTGTCGGGGTGAACTGGATTTTCAGCCTTGACCGGAGTTCCTAGCAGCGTAAGAACAGGGCAGTCTGCATTTGCGATAATCTTGAACACAACGCCGGGCTTGCCTCTTGTCCCAAGCAGGCCGAGGCTATGGGCGGCAGTAATAATTAGATCAGGATGCTGCTTTTGCATGAGGAGCCGTATCTCAGTATCGATATCTCCGAACGCAACAACGCATTCAGGATCACACCAATCCTTGACTTGAGGCGGTATGTACCGTTCCAAAGCCTGCTCGAAATACCGCTTAATGTCTTCATGGTTCCCGGGTGCGGACCTGCTGTCATGCACATGACATAGACTCACGCGCGCACGAAACTCCTGGGCGAGGGAGAGTGAATAGACCGCGGCATTATTCACTTGCGTACCAAAGTTGGTCACGAAGAGGATCTTGTCGAAGCGGAGGCCTTTATGCATAAAAGGCAGGACATGAGATCCGACTGTCAAGACGGGAATTTCGATTTTGCGGAATATGCTTTCCGCGATGGAACCTACAATCGCTCGCCGCGGATCGTCAATGCCTGCTGTGCCCTGGATGATGAGGTCCGGATGGATGCGCCGGAGAACGCGCAGGAGACCACCGGTTCGAGATGCTGTTTCGCACAGACGAACGTGGACGTCGATGCCGCCTGCCTTTAGCCCATCGGCAATGGATTCCAGTTCGGCAGCGGCTCTTTGAACGATCTGCTCATTGGAAGCAGGTGACTCTGGCACGGCGAACGTACGCCTTGGCAATGAATGCAAGAGCGTCAGCCGAGAGCTGTAATATTGTGCGAGGGCCCGAGCGTAGCTGAGAGCACTGTGCGAGCGACTGGTCAGGTCAGTCAGCAGAACGATGTGATCATAGGATGTCTTCGGAACCATCTGAGCCATGACTTCATCTCCTTGGGTATCGTGCTAGGAAAATTGGATAGGGACTGCTAGGAGCGGGCAAGGCGCTTCCGTCAGAAGACGGGGTATGTTTCCACCGGTACGGAGTATCGACCAATCAATGAATTGGTGCCGAATCCCCAAAATCACGAGGTCGACCTGGCGCGAAAGGGCCGTCTGGACAACGCTGTTGGATTCTGAACCCTCAAGAAAAAGTACGTGAAAGTTCGGTTTGGCGGCAATTTCAAACGGTAGCAATTCCTTGATCGCGTTCCTAAACTCAGGCCAATCGGCATAGTCCTTGTGCTCTTCGGCGGTGTCTCGGTATGCGATTTGCAATTGAGCATCATGTTCCTTCGCTAACTTGTAAGCGTAAGCAACTAGGTGTGCTCCCTTCTTGTCCGGGCATGTCACGCAAAGGATATTTTGGGGCCGCCAATGTGGGGGTGGCGGGAAGGGAGCTTTAGGGCCGACAATCAAGACTGGTATTTGCAAAGCGTGGGCAATGCTCTCCGCTTGTGAGCCAAAGAAGAGTCGAGCCAATCCGTGTCTCCCATGAGTGCCTACCACAACGAGATTTGCTTTGCGGTTCCGTGCGGCTTCAGCGACTTCCTCCGCCACGCCACCGAATGGACACAGCGCCGTTGCCCGAAGGCCCTCGGCCCGCAATGCGTCACCGGCGGCGTCAGTTTGCTCGCTTTCCCGCTGAGCGTGACGCGGATCCTCGAACAAAGCAGCCTCGGGGATGGTAATGTGCGGCACCGGTTCGGCAACATGAACAAGCAGCAGTTCGCCTTGAGAAGCGCGCACAATGCTCTTCGCATAGGCGAGCGCTCGATCGGCTTCCTGACCGAAGTCAGTTGCGATAAGTACTTCGCTAAAGGTGGTCGCTGGAGCTACGGCGGTCGTCATGGCAAGTCTCCTGGTATCGAAGATAGTTAGCCGGCGACCTTCTGAAAGTGACACGAGTCAATGTGGGCAGTGATTGTCGTCACAACATCAGCCGGAGAGCAGCGCGGTTAGTGCCATTCGTCAGCAGGTATCACCAATACCGGACAATGCGCTGCACGAATGGCGGCGATGACCGCAGCGTCCAAAGTCTCTTCTGCCTGGCTTCCAGTTCGGTCGACGCCGATCAGGATGAGCCCCGCTTTCAATTCGGCAGCGCGTGCAGGGATCACTACCTCTGGTGTCCCATAGAGAAGGGTCCAGCTCACATCGATCCCGTGACCCCGTAGCGTGCGACTGCGAGTTTCGCAGTGTCGCTCAAGTTCTTTGCAATATGCCCGATCTTCGGGATCGACGACCTGAAGGATCTCAAGGCACCCATGTACTGCCGCGGCGAGCTTGCCGCAGAAGATCAAGAACTGATGATCATCGATTGCGGGATTTGTTACGCAGACAAGACGATCGATCTTCGGTGGTGTTTCGGTATGCCGGACCGCATGAGGCCCGATCGTAAGCACCGGGCAACGTGCAACCCGAAGGATGTGTTCAGCAGTTGATCCAAGTTGCTTGCGGTCTGTCGGCCCATGGCCAAAGGCACCCAGCAAGAGCAGGTCAGTCTTGTCTTCCAGGATCGCCCCCTCCAGAGTATCGGCCACTTCTCCGACACGGTGGGCTGAATCGCATTGGATGCCCTTTGCTCGGAGGCGCTTCTCGATGTTGTCGAATGCGCGCCGGATATGCTCATGGACGTTCTCTCTCGCGCGGGGTTCTCCGCTCATGACTCGAGCGCATTCCGCGGGCGTCTCCACACTAATCAGGTGAACCGTGGATCCGAGATAGCGGGACAGTTCGGTGGCGTATTCGAGGGCGATTCCCGCCGCCGCAGAGAAATCGTACGCTACCAGAAGATCTGTAAAACCATGGTCCGCGGCGTTTGTTAATTCAGGAAGTGCGGCGGTATGTGTCACGTTAACTCCTCCAAATTGTTCTGTGGCGGTCTAGACCGATCAGCCCGGACGGCTCCCGTTCTTCGAGCATTCGATATCCGTTAATTAGTCGTTGTAGGAAACGTCAGGATTGGACACGGCACGTCAGCGAGAAGCTCCTGCAGTGTTCCCTCATGAAGCGTGAGCCATTTTCGATTCTCGCAGCCGATTACGAGCAAATCGGTGGCCCTGGCAATCACGGCCTCAATCAAAGATTTCGCAATCGGTTCCGGAAGATGGCTCGTGTGCAATGGCAATTCATCCGCACCACCGAGATCCACAAGCTTCGACACGGACTTTCTGAATTCAAGCCACTGAGAATTCGCCCTGTCTCTTGTATCCGTGAGAATGTCCAACGAAGCGCCGTGTGTCTTTGCTAAGGAACAGGCAAATGCCACGAGCGCTGCATCACTCGCAAAAAAGGAGGTTGGCACAAGTATCCTCGTTGGTTTCCATGCCGTTTGCGTGGCGAGGGGTACTCGTGGGCCGATAATCAGGAGTGGCGTTTCGAGAGATCCTGCAGTTTCTTCGGTATAAGAGCCAAAGATGACCCTGTTGAGTCCCCGCCTTCCGTGGGTTCCGACGACCACTAGGTCAGCATGGTGAATCTCTGCGGACTGGGCTACTCTCTGACCGACTGCCCCGAAGGGACAGAAGGCCCTCACCTTCAGGCCCTCCGCGCGCAAAGCACCGGCGGCCTCCTGCGTTTGCTCCTCCTCTGCGTTGATTCTCACGGAGTCGTCAACCCATACCTCCCCAGAAAGAGCGATCACCGCGGGAAGTTGCGCAACGTGAACAAGGATGAGCTCACCCCCGGAAGCTCGGACAATACTCTTCGCGTAGCTGAGAGCGCGGTCGGACTCTTCTGAGAAGTCGGTGGCGAACAACACCTCAGAAAATCTTGTGGATGGCATAGTTTTGACGCTCATCGGTCATCTCCTGGAACGAGCCTAAGCATGACCGGAGCCCGGACGGTGATGCACGACGCTACCGATGGTGATTTCAATCACACGGTGATCACTCTCCTGCCAGTGAAGCGAAGGGCAATCCGAGGGAGTGATAGCAATCACAGACGAAACCAGGCCATTGGTCGACTCTAAGAACCGATGAAGAAGGGCGAGCCCATGTTGAATGTGCAACTTTCCAAGAGACTTCAATTGCATTCGCTTTGGGTAGCAAGCTGTGAGGCGGAGGGAGCACGATTGGATCTCGCGGGAGAGAACCTGCGCAATGCGCAACTGCCCAACGCCGTCTTGGTTGGAGCAAGACTGAGCGGTGTTGATCTTAGGAATGCCAATTTGGCGCACGCGGACTTTACCGGGGCAGATCTGAGAGAGGCCGACTTGCGGCATGCAAGGCTTGAGGGGGCTGATTTCTCCACCGCCGGCGTCAAGAACATTCTTCTCAAAGGAGCAAAGCTCACGGGAGCCAATCTCGAGCGCGCCCATCTCAACGGTTCCGATCTGAGCAACACAATCTTGACCGACGCCGACATAACTGGTGCCCTCCTGAGAGGCACTAATCTGCGGCAAGCGGATTTGAGTCGCGCAAACCTGAGAGGAGCAGATTTGTCTGGTGCCGACTTGCGAGGCGCCTTACTGCGCGGCGCAGATTTCGGATGTGCGGATCTTTTGGGGGCCAATCTAGAGGGAGCTATCGTCGATCAAAATACCAACTTCGAGGGCGCGAAGATTGATGTTGACGATCTTCAGGCGTTGGCCTGACCAGACGAGAATGGCGAAATCTGATTGCGTGCTTCGACCCGGTCTGGGCCAAATGGGAGGTGGACATTGAGCGTTGTCAAGAGCGAGCGGGCGGAACGGAGTGTCGCAAACAGGAAAAAAGATGCTGGGAAGATCATCATCATTGGCGGGGGCATTGCGGGCCTTTGCGCCGCAGTTTATGCACAAAGATGCGGTTATCAAGCAGAGGTCCTTGAAATGCACGACTCTGCCGGAGGATTGGCCACGAGTTGGCGCAGGGGAGACTACACGTTTGAGACCTGTTTGCATTGGCTGCTCGGCACGAATCCGAATAGGTCAATGTATTCGCGATGGCTGGAGATATTCGACATCAACAAGCTCACGTTCTTGTATTCGGATGAGTTCGTGCGCCTGGAAACCGAACACGGTGAATGTCTCAGGATCTATTCCAACGTCGACCGCCTGGAGACGGAGATGCTGCGACAGGCACCGCAGGACGCGGGGGAAATCCGCCATTTCGCGTCGGCCATTCGAAGCCTCTCCAAGTTCAAACTGCCCGACCCGACCGAGGGCTGGGCTGGCAACTGGCTAACATACCTGCGCGACGTCCCTTACTTGCCGTTACTGCACGAGTTGTCGAGCATGAGCGGTGAGGAGTACGGCAAGAGGTTCACAGATCCACTTATTAAGCGTTTCTTCGGGGACGGCGAAATGGGCCAGCTGTCCGCCATCGCTCTCTTCTTTTCTCTCGCGTGGATGAATGGGCGGGATGCGGGCTATCCGATCGGTGGCTCACAGGCTGTGATTCAAGGCATCGCGCAGAAGCTCGAAGGCCTGGGTGGACGGCTCCGGCTCGGGACCAAAGTCGAAAACATCCTCGTAGATCGCGATACCGCCGTCGGAATACAGCTGACTAACGGGGAGACCGTGGCGGCAGATTGGGTGATCTCTGCCGCCGATGGCCATGCGACCGTCTTCGATCTTCTTGGCGGCAAGTACACGGATAAAGCCACCGAGAAGATTTATGGTGAACTTGAGACCTTCCCGTCCTATCTGCAGGTCTCCCTAGGTGTCGCGCGAGATTTGTCCCACCAGCCCCCATTCGCAACTCGACTCCTCGACACGCCGCTCCAGGTCGATCCAAGAGCCCAGCTTCGGCAAGTCTCATTCCGCTTCTTTCACTACGATCCGACATTTGCGCCGCCCGGCAAGACCGCGGTCACTTGCTTTCTTCCAACCCGCGATTTTGAGTATTGGGTGCGTCTACAGCAAGACGCCCCTTCGCTCTATCAGGCGGAGAAACAACGTGTCGCTGAAGCTGTCATTGCCATCCTGGAGAAGAACGTGCCGGATCTCCGTCGTGCGATTGAGGTAATCGATGTTTCGACGCCTGCCACTGTTATCCGCTACACGGGGAATTGGAAGGGAAGCATGGAAGGTTGGCTCCTGACGCCCACCAGCGGGTACAGAGCACTGCCGAATACCTTGCCCGGTTTGCGTCAGTTCTTGATGGTGGGCCAATGGGTCATGCCGGGAGGTGGTCTGCCGTCGGGCCTGATGACGGCGCGGTCCGCCATTCAGGCCGTATGCCGGCAAGATCGGAGGCCTTTCGCGGTATCACAGCAGGTGATGAGATGAAGCATAGGGGCTCATTCACGGTTGTGGCCGTCGGACTTAGCGGCGTGGCGATAATCGCGGTCGTGTTTGCCGCGGTCGCACGCCGCATCTTTCTTGAACGCATCGAGTGTCTGCAGCGGTCGGTTGAGCAAACCCGAACGGCATCTGATCCGCGCACGGATCTGCCGTGGCAAGTACACGCGTTAGCTTTAAGACTAGGTGTCCCGGCTGGCAGCAACGGTCGGATCGTCCAGCTCACCCAAAGTGGCGAAATGTGGCTCAAACCCGGTTCAAAACCGTTGTCGTTCACGGCGCAGCAGACCATCGTCATCCCAGAAGTCGCCTTTCTGTGGCGCGCACAGTTGCCGATAAGCGTCGGGCTTTCGATGAATGTGATTGACTACGTGGTCGGGCATGAGGCCGGACTTGAGGGCCGGCTGTTCGGTGTCCTGCCAGTTGTACATATGGCCGACGGCGATACCATGTTCCGCGGCGAAGCCATGCGCTATCTCGCCGAATTGATGTGGAATCCCGATGCGCTGCTACTGAACCGGCAGCTTGAGTGGCGTGTCCTCAATACGCGCACACTGGCGGTTGCGACTGGGAAGGGTACACGCCGGTGTGAAATTCGTCTGATCCTCGACGGCGCCGGTGATGTGGTCAGGATAGAGGCAGACGATCGGCCGCGGCAGAACGGCCGCGTGGTGACGAATTGTCCATGGTTCGGACGTGCCGGCGACTATCGAACAATCGGCAGCCGACGCATCCCGGTCCAAGTGGAGGTCGGCTGGCTACTCGACGGTGTCGAATTCATTTACTGGCGCGGCCGCATCGAGTGCTGGTCGATGAAAGTTGACGGTACAACCGGACGACTAGAGGAATTGGGGTCCAGCGGTTAAGGCAGAAGTAGATAGGTTGGACTCGTGCATTCTTCCGCCGTCCGGTCTACCTGAGCGCCGCGGCATCGATCAGGTCGTCCTCCATGCGGCGATTGTTTGCTCTCTTTAGCGCTTCCCAAAGCACCCCATCTTCGACATAAATGTCGGGAAGAAAGTAGACTAGGCCATCTTCGGCCGCGAAGCCGGTTCCATACACAATCAGGACAAACGGAGTGCAGCCCCGGCGGTGACAAAATCGCCGGTGAACACGCCGACATCGGGATGAAGCGTATTGACGCGGCGGACCACTTCGCGTACGAACGATGGCTCGGCATATTCGTCGTAGTGGATATCGCTGACCTGCGCGGAATTGGATGGGTCAGCCATAGAACGAAAGCCCGGATGACGGATTGTGCGCGAGGGGCTAGCCCTTTGAGCGTGCTACACAGCTCGGTGTAAGAGCGACTCTTCGCGTCTCAAGCGTTCGATGTTTTCCGCAACCACCTCTGCGATCATGCCGAACGAAGATTCCGTGACGCCTCCCACATGCGGCGTGGCAATTACGTTCGGAAGCGTCAGGATGGGATCGTCCGTGGGCAAGGGCTCTTGCCAGAACACATCCAGCCCCGCACCGGCTAGGTGGCCCGAGTGTAGTTGCGCGTACAGGGCTTCTCCGTTTACGACTCCACCACGCGCGACATTGATCACGTATGCACCCGGTCGCAGAGCAGCGAGCTCCCGGGCACCGAGCATGCCGCGCATCTCCTCTGTGTAGCGCATGCAGAGCACCAGAACATTCGTCACGGCGAAAGCCTTGTCCCGTTCGTCGACGGAAAAGCACCGGGTGAGGTGAAATTTCGCGATCTTCTCCCTGGTTACCTGACGGCTGATTCCAATCAAGTTCACATCAAAGGCACGCAGCCGCTTCGAAAGGGGCAGCGCAATTGCTCCTAATCCGTAGAGACACACGGTGCGGCCCGCCAAAACCTTGCCCAATGGAGCTCCAAGGACGCCTGTGCGTACATGAGTCTGAGCCTTCGGCAAATCGCGCAGCAGTGCAAGGGTGAGGAGCATCGCATGCTCGGCCACCGACTCGGCGTTGCCGCCGGTGGCTGGCACATTCGCGACGAAGACTCCTTTTCGTCTGGCAGCGTCGATGTCCACTCCCTCTAGACCGGCACCCCACTGCTGCACCAGGCGAAATGTTCCAGCCTGGATTGCCTCGGCTCCAATCCGTTGCATCTTAGGGATGATGACATCGACGCCGGCAAGGTGAGGCACGATGTCGGCGTCTGGGCAGACGATGATCTCGTCATTGGCGCCTGGATCGAGATGTTCGCGCAGATATTCCGGCGCGTCGGGGAACGTATTTCCGCAGAAAAGGATACGCACTATCCCACATCCAGTGCCAAGGCTTCCTCACCTGCCTTGACTGTGTCGGCACCGTAGAGTTCACCGCGGCCGCGACTGCGGTCTTCGTCGAGAGTCATCGTCGTTGCGGACACACGAGCCATGAGCCGACCGCTCTCGTCCGCGATATCGCACTCGTAGAAGCTCAGCGTGCGCCCCTGCTTCACCGTTCGCGCCGTGGCGCGCAACCTGCCGGAGAGTACCGGACGCATGCAGGTGATACTGGAGTCGATGGCTGTCGCTGTTTGATCCTGGCCGATCGAGGCGATATGAGCGAATACCAGAAATACCTTCATGTCAGATCTCTGTGCTTCTGAAACCACTACATAGTTAAAACGCGGAATGACTCCCGGCTTGATCTACTCACTCGCATGGAAGTACTTACGGCTTTACCGATGTAGGCATTACCGACGCACTAGACTGCGGTTGCTCACTTTCCAAGTCACCTTTCCGGTAGTCGACGCTGATGTCATCGAGCTGTGCCTCCAATGCGCCATCGAGTTTAAATTCTGCTGCGGCCAACGAGTCGGCCAGGTGGTCAGGCCGGCTGGGACCTACAATCACCGAGGTGACAGCACGGTTTGACAACAACCACGCTGTGCATAGTGTCGTGATCGGTACTTTTCGCTGGTCTGCGATCTCCTGAATCTTTTCTACGGTCTCGAACTTCCGTTCATCCCAGTACCAGCCCGAATACTTTTTCCCAACCCCACCGAGTTCATTCGAGAAGCGGCCTTTTTCAGGTGACACGCTGTGTTTGTATTTTCCGGTCAGAAGTCCACCAGCGAGTGGATTGTATGGAGTGACAGCGATCGTTTCTTCCTGCGCAAATCGGAAAAGTTCACGTTCAACTTCTCGGAACAGCAGGTTGTAACGGGGTTGCGCGCAAACGAAGCGCGTCAGCTTCCGTGCGTCCTGAAGGCCAAGTGCTCTTGCTAGCCGGTAAGCCAGAAAATTCGATACGCCGATATAACGCGCCTTGCCTGAGCGCACGATTGCGTCCATAGCTTCAACGGTTTCTTCGAGCGGGGTCTCAGGATCATCGAGGTGCAGTGAGTAAAGGTCAACATAGTCCGTATTGAGGCGGCGCAGCGACCCCTCAATCGCGTCCAGTAGATGCTTCCGCGAGTTGCCCTTATCCCACGACGCGACACCCATCGGACCGCCGCCTTTTGTTCCGAGGATGAAATGACCTCGTTTGTTGCTGAGCCAGCGACCAGTGATGATTTCAGCGCTACCACTACCAAGCGCTCCACCCGGTGGATAAAGGTCCGCGGTATCGATAAAGTTCACCCCTGCCTCAGTCGCCTTATCGAATATTCGAAATGCTTCCACTTCGTCCGTCTGCTTTCCAAAGGTTCCTGTGCCCAGGCATACGCGGGAAACCGTCAACCCTGTCCGGCCGAATCTCGTAAACTCCATACTCACTCCTTTTCGCCACTCGTCGAACTCTCGAAGAGTTTTGCCAAATCTCTTCGCCAAACAGTCGCGCTGGGTTTCGTCTTCAACCATCGCTTCGTAAGGAACTGCGAAAGTGTTGACTGCTGTGTGCCAAAACCCGCCCAGTTAGAACTTCACTCCACAATCGCTAGTGGGAGAGTGGCAGTCCAGGTGTACCCGGATAAAACACTATGAGCACGGTTCGTTCTGCTCCTGTAACTCCACGATGAACGCTGTTCACTGTCTCCGTGACAGCTTGTCCCGCCACGAAATGTTCCTTCGTCCCGTCCTCCCGCTCGATCGTGAGTTCACCGGATAGGATGTAGCCCGCATTCGGCAGAGGATGGGAGTGCCACTTCATCGTGGTGTGCGGAGCAATAGTGATCTTGAGAATGGTGATTTGGGGTCGTCCAGCAGGGTAGGAAACATAAGGTGTTCCATCCCACGAGGACGTACTTTGGATAAGGATCTTGGTCTGAAGCTGGAAAGGTATATCCGCCCCCTGAGCGACGCAAGGATTTGATATTTCACATCCGCGGTCAGCAGCGGCGGTGCCTGCGCGCTTCAGGACTGCTGCAAAAAACTCACGAACTAAATAAGGAATCAAGCCAATAGCCCTCGTTCGCTTCGTCGGAGACATGATGACGACAGAACGACATTCTGTTATTGCCTCTACCACAGGCAAACCAATCTCATGCATGGATGATTTGAGGAGATTCAGTGATGCATATACATCAAAAAAAAGACAGCACTTGACTGCTATGCCGAGGCGACATGATTTAAATTTAAGATGTGTACACATCGTTGCGGCCAGGTGAGGCTCAGTGTGCTTGTACCACCGTGAAGAAATTGTCACGGGTACTGGGCCGTGTCTATGATTCGAAGGTCTCTTCAGTTGGCCTAAACATCACCCAGCTCGCAGTTTTACGCTGCATCTCCCGTCGGGCTGGGGAGCCGCTAGTTCGAATTTCTGAAGAATTGGAGATGGACCGAACCTCACTCTACCGCGCGCTCACCCCCATGGTTCGTGACGGTTGGGTCGCTTCTCCGAGCGCAATGGGAAGTCGTTTCCGTACGGCAAGGCTCACAAAGTCTGGGCGTCGGATTCTGAATAGCGCGAATCAGAAGTGGGCTAGTGTTCAAGGCACGCTCATAAGTAGATTTGGCCAAGCGGCTTATAACTCCCTCCTTGCCGATGTCTACCGACTCGCAGATTGCGCTGCGGATTTGGGTGAACCGGCAATCAAGATCAAACCTCCTACCTAATTCGTTCATATGGCATTGTGCAGATTTCAACGGCGCCGGACCCATTCCCTCCTACAAGCCGACGTTTCGCTCCGCATGCAGAGGAGCAAACAAGAGCGGCTCGATCGCTTCTTTTTGCTCCCTCATGACTGCCGCGGTTTAGAGATTCGGGTGTAGATCGCGTACAGAGCTAACCTGCTCCAGAAGCGAAGCAGTGTGAAGAATCGTGGACTCGGTTTGCCAGCTACCGACGATTTGTACACCGATCGGCATTCCTTCCTTGCTCGTGCCGAACCGCATGGAAACGCCCGGCAGTCCGGTAACGCTTAAATGCGATGTCACGGACATGATGCCCATGGCGCCGACCGTTTGGCCGTTGATCAGCAACTCTGCCTGGCCATGCTTGAAGGATGGAACAGGCAGTACCGGGGTGAGCAATACGTCGTACTTCTGGAAGTACTCGGCATAACCATCCTTCAGGCGCTCCGCTCCTTGCACTGCATCGATGTAGTCCGCGGCAGGCGTATCGGGCAGCGAGAGCATGAACTTGGCCATGTAGGAGATTTCATTCTCACTGCGGCCAGCCGTAGTCTTCACAAATCCAGGCTTCATCTCCAGGACGTGCAGACGGCTGAAGACATCGAGAGCAAAGTCGCGTTCAAGTGCAGGGATGTGCACGGACTCGACGGTGTGCCCAAAATCCTTGAGCGCATCAGCAGCAGCTTCCACCGTCGATGCAGTCTCGCGGTCAATCGGTCCAAAGCCGGGCTCCACCAGCCAGCCCACACGAAGCGGACGCTCGTTGGAACTACCAACTCCGGCATCAAATGGGATGGCGCTGCTGGAGTAGCCGTCCTGTCCATCGGGTCCGGCGAGCTGCGAAAAGGCCAACGATAGATCGCGAATGCTCCGAGCCATCGGACCTACATGCCAGAAACGGCGCGGTTCACGCGGCCAGATGCCTGTCATGGGCACGCGTCCGTGCGTTGCCTTGAGCGAGACAATGCCGGTATGGGCAGCCGGACCGCGAACGGAGATCGCAAGGTCGGTACCCAGGCCAAGCGGAGACATGCCCGCCGCGATCGCCGCCGACTCGCCACCGCTTGAGCCGCCCGGCGTCAGGTCCAGGTTCCAGGGGTTCTTCGTCCGACCGGTGAGCAGATTGTCGCTTTCAATCCAGTAGGAGAATTCAGGAAGGTTGGTCTTCGCAAGCAGAATTCCCCCTGCTTTTTTCATGCGTGCAATGCTGGTCGCATCTGTCTCGGGCGTGCGTCCTTTGAAGATCGGCGATCCACGTTGGGTTAGCACCTTCGCCGTGTCGATTGAATCCTTCGCCGTGAATGGCACACCGTGCAGGGGGCCTAGTTCATCTCCCCTCAGTACCGCCGCTTCTGCTGCCCTGGCGGACTCCAGGGCGCTATCGGCAATCGTAACGATCGCATTCACCCTGGGGTTGACGGCCTCGATGCGATCAAGGTGTGCCTTCATGACTTCGACCGGAGAGATCTCGCGTGTGCTGATCAGTTCAGCCAGCTTCGTTGCGTCGGAATAAATAAGTTCTGTGCTCATGGTTCACCTCTATCTACCTGCCAACAGGCAGGTCAATGAAGTTGAGATTCTACCTGCCACATGGTAGATTCAGAAATCGAGAGAGTTTTTCTCGTACGGAAGTGCGGAGGTGCGTGATGAGTGCAAATGCTCGGGAAGAGATCCTGGCTGCCGCGAAGCTTGTCGCGCAAGCTCATGGTTATGCAGGGTTGAACTTCCGTGACTTAGCCCAGCACGTTGGTATCAAAGCCGCGAGTATCTACTATCATTTCCCGAGCAAAGCCGACCTCGCTGCGGCGGTCGCGAAGCGCTACTGGGAGGATTCTGCAGCTTATCTTGAGTCGCTGCTGCAAAACTCATCGAAGCCGCTCGACGCGCTGCGCCGCTATCCGGAGACCTTTCGCTGGGCACTGGAAAACGACAATCGCATTTGCCTTTGCAGCTTTATGTCTGCGCAATTCGATGATCTGCCCGACTTAGTAAAGACGGAAGTTCAAGCTTTTACGGACGTCAATATTGCCTGGCTGAAGAAGACGCTGATCGCCGCCAAAGTTGTTGGTCCCAAGGAGGCCGAGAGGCGAGCACGCGCTATCTACTCTGGAATCATGGGTGCTCAGCTCATGGCGAGGAGTCGGGCGGACATAGCCCTCTACGACAGCCTGATCGAAAGTTACCGCACAGCAGGATTGCTTCCCACTTAAGGGCGGATTTGTACGGGTAAACGCACCTCACGGCAGTAATTTCCTCACTCGGCTGACCTTGCAATCGCGGTGGAAATGACGACGGGATCGATATTTCAAAACAATTGTCAAAACAGCAGATTGGTTGGAGCTTCCGATACTGCAAGGGCGTTGTAACGAATGTCTCAGGTCCACAACGTAATGCATGCCCCGGTACACTCAGAAGCGCTTCCTGATCGAGCCCCTTATTCGAGGTGCAACGTGCCCAGGCACAGACGCCAGATTGCCGTGAAGGTCGCCGCTGAATCTCTGAGCCGCTCCTTCGGTTCGGGAGAGACGATTGCGATCCTGCCTCGCCGTAACTCTCCGGTTGCAATGGTCTATCGAATCATGCCGCTTGAACGCATGCTTCGGCTGCTGTCCAGATCGAGGCAGTGATGCCGGACCGCCGCGATGCTCTCTCTGGTGCGTTTACGGCTGCCGAAGATGATGGGACTCGTCGCCATATAGACATTCGCTCCGCTGCGTTCTTGTGAGCCAACCGGCCGAGATGCTGAGCACAAATACGATCCGGTCCATCCGGTGACCGTCGAATACCTCAGCGACTCCACCTCCAATCCTGCTGACTTTTGCCTGGCTATAAGAGACGTAGACTAGATTCGATTCACATTCCCAGACAGCAGCAGAAAGAGTAGTCCTATAGTTCTCATTTTGGTTGTCGGAATGGGACCTTTGAACCACCCCCGTTGGCCGGGCCTCAACAGGCCGATAGTTGCTCGAGTGCCGCCGGCTGGAGAAGCGTGAGCGCCACCCCACGGATGGAAATGAGCTTTTCCTTGCGGAAGCGGCTCAAGGTACGGGTGATGGTCTCTCTGGTTGTTGCCGTCATTGAGGCGAGCTCTTCGTGGGTCAACGCCATCGTTATGGTGGGAGTCGCGCCTTTCGCTTCCTCTGCCCAGTCCAGGAGGAGTCTCGCCAAGCGGCCTGCAGGTGTTTCGGGAAGCGCAAAGCGTCGTGCCTCATCGAAGGCGACTTTGTAATCCTCGGCCAGTGCCTTCGCTGCGCAGATGCTCGCATCGCTGAAGCGACGCAACAGATGCTGCAAAGACTTCAAGTGCAATACGCGAACACGGCTCGGCTCCAAGGACTCCGCAGTGACTTCGAATGGCTCGTTGCCGAGCGCGGCACTCATTCCCAGAACGTCTCCAGCGTCGGCAATGCGCAAAATCATGGTTCGCCCTTCGCGGGAGCTCACCGAGACTTTTATCTTCCCGGAGCAGACAACGAAGATGGCGTCGCACTGATCGCCTTCGCGAAAGAGGACGGTGCCACGTGGGTATTCCACTCCGACGGACTCAGATTCCAAGAAGTCGCGGGCATCGACACCGAGGCTGCAGAAGGCATGTTTTCCGGCGCTTTGGCAATTCTGGCACTTGGACATCGGACTCTCCTAAACTGATCTCGTCCTGATGAAGGCACGCTTCATACCAAACTCATTAATTTGTGTTTCCAATCACTTAAGCGGGTGATCAGGGTACTGGGGTCGGGAAAGTCTGGGTTGAATCACCCAACTGCGCCATATGGCGCATAGAGAACCCGCTTGCGCTTACTCGGCTTGGTACGATCAGGTCGAACCCTCAAGGCACACGTGAAAATGGCCGAATCTGTTCCCGTGGTGATCATCGACGATAACGCTGGAAGCGTGGAGATGCTCTCTATAGCCTTACGGCAGACGGGCGTCTCCCTCCATACGGCGTGCGACCCCACGGAAGGCATCAAGCTCGTGCGCCAAGTGCGTCCACGTTTGGTCATAACCGATCTGGTGATGCCCGGACTCAGCGGACTCGACGTTCTCGAGCAGGTGATGAGCTTCGATCCATCGATCGATGTGTTGCTTATGACGGCACACTACACCACCGAGACCGCAGTCGAGGCCATTCGTCGCGGAGCTGCCGACTATCTGCAAAAGCCGGTCAGGATAGCCACTCTTCGAACGCGCGTGACCGACTTGATTGCGTCCGCGGAGTTAAGGCGGAAGGCCTGCTCGCCGGAAAACTCAGGTTCGGATATCTACGAGTTCGAAGGGCTCATCGCAAAGAGTCCGATCATGTGGGAAATGCTGGGAATGCTTCATAGAATCGCGCCCCACTATCGTTCCGTGCTGATTCAAGGCCCAACCGGCGTCGGCAAAGACCTGGTTGCAAGGGCGCTGCATCGCCGAAGCGGAGTGAAGGGCAAATTCGTCGTGCTGAACTGTTCCGCTGTTGTCGAGACACTCTTCGAGAGCGAATTGTTTGGCCACGTGAAAGGAGCCTTTACCGGAGCCGACCGCGACAAGGTTGGGCTTTTCGAAGCGGCAGACGGCGGCACTCTGTTTCTGGATGAGGTGGGCGATATGCCCCTCTCCACGCAGGCGAAGTTACTACGCGCGGTGCAGAATCAGGAGGTTTTGCCAGTCGGATCGCTTCGGTCTCGCAAGGTGAATGTTCGCCTCGTTGCTGCGACCCATCGTGATCTTCGAGCGGCTATCGCAAACGGCAAATTTCGTGAGGATCTCTATTACCGGCTCGCGATGGTTGAGGTGAATGTCCCCTCGCTCAGGGGTCGACCGGAGGATATCCCCTTGTTGGCTCGCCATTTCGTGCGGATGTTTGCTTCCGAATATGGAAAGCAGATCGAGGGTTTGACACCACGGGCCTTGATTGTCCTCGAGCGGTATGGATGGCCAGGCAATGTTCGAGAACTCGAACATGTCGTCGGTCGAGCCTGCATGTTGACGGAGGCCCCCATGATCGATGTGCGTGACTTGCCTTCTCATCTCATGGAGTTGACCGCGCAGCCCGAGTCCGATTCACCCTCAGTATCGCCTGTCTTATTTGAGCAAGAGCGGCAGTTGGTGGTTCGCGCCCTGGCCGATGCGCGAGGGAACCAATCAGAGGCTGCGAAACGACTTGGAATTGGACGTGATGCGCTGCGTTACAAGATGAAAAAGCATCAACTTTCTTCTTGAGTATGGACAGCGTCGAACATGTCGATGATCGTCGATCGTAGCCTTGCCGGGCTGATTGGTTTTGCCAAAAATCTTGAAAAGCCCGCTTGAATCAATTTCGCATGTTCTGTCTGTGATATTGCCGCGCTCAGTGCCAGTATCGGGGTCCATTCAAACAATGGCATAGTACGCAGCTTGGACGCGACTTCGCAGCCGTCGAACTTCGGCATCTGCAAGTCAAGGATCACCAGATCGGGCCGGAGGCTCGTTGCGCGTTCCAGGGCTTGCTCCCCATCTTCTGCCTCGAAAATCTCATATCCACTTCGCCCAAGAATGGAACGTACAAGGTCGCGGGCGCTTGCCGCGTCGTCGGCAATCAGAATGCGCTTCGGCGTATTTTGGGGGGCAGCACTCAAAGGATTCAACGTTCTCGACCATCACCAGAGTAGCTGTTACTAGATGCGGTTGATGTGACGCGAATCACGCTCTATGGTGTCCTCAAAGTGAAGTGAAATTGGCTCCCCTGGCCGGATTCACTCTCTACCCAGATCCTTCCCCCCTGGATCTCTACAAGCTGCTTACAAATTGCCAGTCCCAGGCCGGTTCCCTCGCGCACACCCTCCGTCGTGACGCCCACCTGGTAAAACTTGTCGAAAATGTGGACGCGTTCCTCCTCAGCAATCCCGATCCCGGTGTCCGATACCGTGATTCGAACGGATCGCTCGTTCGGCACCGGCGTGGCATTCACGGAGATCGTGCCAGTGGCCGGTGTGAACTTCACAGCATTACTGAGCAAATTGTAGAGAATTTGCCGCAGCCGCAACTGGTCTGCCGAAACAGAGATGTTGGCATCCATGTTCGCGAGCATGGAAATGCCCTTCGCTTCTCCACTAGGTCTGATCGCATTCACAGCTTCCGAGATTGCTTCTCCTAACGGCAACACTTCCGGGTGCAGGTTGAGACCGCCTGCCTCGATTTGGCTGAAATCCAGGACGTCGTTGATCAGCGCCAGGAGATGCTCTGAGTCGCGATGAATATGTTCGAGGAACCGTCTCTGTTCCTCGTTCAACGGCCCTTCGCTTTCTTCGGCGAGAAGTTCGGAGAATCCAATAATGGTATGTAGAGGGGTCCGCAGTTCGTGACTGATGCTCGCGAGGAACTCACTCTTGAGGCGGTTGAGACGTTCGGCTTCCTGTTTTCGTGCTTCTAACTCCTGTAAGTACGCTTTCTGAAGCAGCCGAACCTTCGCCTCTATCTGCTTGCGGTCCGTCACGTCTCGGATCGCCGCGGTTATGTAAACACCCTGATCCGTCTCGACTGGGCTGAGGCTTATTTCGACGGCAACCTCAGTTCCGTCTTTGCGCCGTGCACAAAGATCCAGTCCTTGTCCCATCGGGCGGGTGATCCCGGCTGCGGCAAACGCTTTACGATGTTCTGAGTGCGCAGCCCGGCTTGCTTCGGGTACTAGGCTGTCGACACTGCTTCCCAGCAACTCTTCCCGGGTGTAGCGAAACAAAGATTCTGCTGCGCTGTTCGCGACGATAACCTTGCCCGCAGTATCGACCTGCAGAATCGCGTCCGGCGCATGTTCTATCAGTCCCCGGAATCTGCGTTCCGCCATAAGATCGGCGCGAGCAAGCGCCTCCTGGTCTGACATCGTACGAATCCGGAGTTCACTGTCAGCCAAGGCTTCTCTAGCCTCCTTTCGCTCAGTAATATCACGCGCAATCTTTGCAATGCCGATGATCGTTCCTTCGGCGTCTCGAATCGGAGAGAGGCTGAGTGAAACGATCACTTTCCTTCCGGTCTTGTGCTTCCGAATCGTCTCGAAGTGGTCGACGCGTTCACCGAGCCTGAGGCGCCGAAGAAGTTCTTCGATCCGACCCTCCTCACCAGGCCATGCGAACCAGCGAATCGGTTTGCCGATTGCCTCCTCCGCACTATAGCCAAAAATGCGCGTGGCACCTGCATTCCAGCTGGTGATGATGCCATTCAGTGATTCGCCCAATATCGCATCATCGGACGACTCGACAATAGCCGCGAGCCACCTCTCGGCATCCATTCCGATTGCTTCCGCGGAATCGGGCCTCTCGTCGCTCATGGATGTAATTGGCTCTCCGTTCGCCCCCTATTCTAGTGCAGGCCCTACGATCTACGACTGAGCACCGGAAGAACAACGATCATTGGTCGTCTTTGGGCGTTCGTTCCTGGGTCGGGCTATGGTGAGGCAGAGACGAGAGATCTTTCAGTTCGGCCTTTCCCTCTCGCACCAGCTTTGTTGTTTCGGACGCTATATCTGCTTCCCGAGCATTGACGCGTTGACGTATCTCATGGTTCTCTCCAGTGTCAGGCATTGCTACCCTCCTCAATTGTGAAGTCCCGTAGTCCGAAGTAACAATCAGCGAATCCGGACAGAAATAGCGGCAGAGTTGTTCGATGGCAAGAGATCCTGGGTTTGAGCCGAGCTTTTGACGATGTCCGTTACCGTGGAACCTGCGGTGCCGACGGCTCTCAGGTATACGTTGACGTAGAAAGTTTGCCCCTTTTCCAGACGGAGCTTATGGCAGGACACCGCGCCGTTCGTAGCACCCATCGATGGCTGCGAACATCCATTGCCATTCGCTGAGAGCACACCGGCATAAGACATGCCTTTAGGAATCGGATTTGTGAATACGATATTGTCGCTCCCGTCCGGACTGAGGTTCGTGATTTGCGCGTTGTAAGTGACAACGCCATTGCGAGGTACAGAAACGACGTTTGATTTCAATGAGGCTCGCAAATCCCCAGCAATGACGACCTTGCTCCAAAAGGCATCAGCAGATCCGAGTCTGGTTGGCTGAAACGCGTGCGCAGTCACGGGAAAATCTTCGTTTCCAGTCGTGCCAACGACATACGCATTCCAGGCTGGATCCATCGCGATGCCACTGCCAACGGAGTTTGCACCGCCCCCGAGATACGAAGAGTAGTAGAGGCTGCGTCCATCTGCTCGAAGAGCTGTCACAAATGATGTTGTACCTTGACGAGTCACTCGAAACGCCCCGGGCCTGAGAGGGAAATTAGGTGAGGAAGTTGAAACTGTGAGAAACGCTATTCCAAGATTGTTGAGGACGAGATCTCGTGCGACATCCGATCCGCTGCCGCCGAGAAATGTTGAATATTGAAGCGCATTCCCAGCCGGGTTGAGTTTGGTGACAAATGCATCCGAGTTGCCACCACCAAATGAGACCTGCACAGCGCCGGTGGTCGTTGCGAATCCCTTGCGGGCAGAACCGGCAACGAAGGCCTGACCTGCTGAATCCACCCCGATGGCTGTGCCGCTAGCGCCCCGCAACAGCGTGGAATAGAGCAACCGCCGCCCATCGGGGCTGAGTTTGGCAACAAAGGCGGGTTTTGCGCAAAGGCCTGAGAGCAAGAGAGCGCCGCGAAGAGGAGTACAACAAGTCGTGGAAACATAGTAGCCTCCACGAGCACATTCATTCACTTCTGGCTCAGCAGTCTGTGATGGTTGTCACATCAGATGGTGCGTACCTCGACCGGTAGCTATTAATACGAATTGTTTCCTGCGGAGGTGTTAGCACGACCTCTTTTGCGTTTTGGTCGACAGAGCCCTAACACTCCCTCTGCAACCATCGAGATGAATTGTTGGCTGCCACTGAAGTCTCTCGCGCACCCTGCACGGCACGGTTATTCGGCGCTCTGCTTGAAGAACAAGAAATGGGGCCATTTTCAATCGTGAATCTCGGGCTTGTCGAGTCCTTCGTGGTACGCATAGGCGATGCTGTCGGTAATCTGACCTTTGAGCCCGTCTTTGACATGCGCACCTCTGGACTGCAAAGCCGGAACCCGGTCAATGACGTCGATTGCGAGGTTGAAGCGGTCCACTTGATTGCGTATCACGAGCTCCAACGGCGTGTTGATAATGCCTTTTTCCTTATACCCGCGGACGTGTATGTTGGGGTGTTTGTCCGCCGGTATGTGAACTTATGAATCACCCAGGGATAGCCATGAAAGTTGAATATGACCGGCTTGTCTTCGGTAAACAAGGAATCGAAGTCGCGGTCCGATAGGCCGAGAGAGTGTTCCGTATCTGGCCGTAGCCTGTAGAGATCGACAACATTCACGAAGCGGATCTTCAGATCGGCAAAAAAAATGCTCACGACGAATAGCTACCGCCCCACGGGTCTTAGCTTCCCATGGACACAAGTGCCGGCATGTGATGCACGTCACCGTGCTGCGTGCCGTGAGCTGTGTTCCACGATTCAGCTCGGCCATTTCAGAAAGAACTGCAGGTGGGGGGATTGTGGCCGTCGATCGGGTACCTCTACATCGTTGGCTGCTCGGAATCGGTGCATATCCGCGTCGTTGAGGGGACTCTTAGCGAATGTGATTCAAATCACACTCACCTACCCATCAGATCACAGACCGAAAACTCATACCCGCCTAGCTTTTAAATGAGGGAGGTGAGCCATGACAACAGCCACCGCGCCAGCCATCAAGTTTTCGGAAGTTCTCATCGCGACCGAGTTTTCGGATGTATCCGACAATGCGCTGGCCTATGCGAAGAGTTTGGCACGTACATTCGAATCGGAACTTCTTCTAGTTCACGTAGCAGACCCGATCGCTCACATCGCCATTCCGCAGGGAGGGTGGGCCGACGATCCGGCACGAATTACGAAAGAGGTGGAGACCACTCAGAGTGCCGGAGCCAGTCTTCGATCAGAGGGGTTCAAGGCACAGGAATTCTGTGCGTTCGGCGAAGTGGCGGATGAAATCGGTCACGTGGCTGGTGAACGTAGCGTTGATCTAATTGTGACGGGCACTCATTGCCGGAAGGGATTAAACCGCCTGATATTCGGCTCGGATGCGGAAAGCGTCTTGCGTTCGGCGCATGTGCCCGTGCTGATTGTCGGACCAAAGGCGAAGCCGGCGCCGATTGGGAAATGGCTGTTTCATTTCGTGCTCTGCGCAGTGCAGTTGGACCAACATGGGGCAGATGTGGCGGTCTATTCTCGTCAATTTGCGAATGAACAGAGTTCAAAGACCCAGACCGTCTGTCTGCCGTTCTATGACGAGTGCCAGGAAGCTGAAGGGTACTTGAATTTCAAGCGTCGGCTTCGTGAACTCCTGCCGGCAGAGGAAGCCGACAAGATATCTCCGGTTGTCCTTCCAGGGCCTCCGGGGGAATGCCTCACAGAACTTGCAATCGCACGGGACGCCGATCTGATGATTTTCGACCAACGGAGCAGCCTGCTGGGATGGCCACACCTGAAAAGCGGTCTTCTGGCAGATATTCTCACCACCGCTCAATGCCCCGTGCTGGCGATCCCGTACAAGAAGTGACAGAGAAAAGATCAGGAGGCGCGAGATGCGAGATTACGCCACCAAGTACGACAGGGTCATGTTGTTGACAGATCTGACTGAGAAATCCCATGCGGCGCTCGGCTACGCTCGTGCGATAGCCGAGTACTACAACTCGCACTTGATCATCCTGCATGTGCGACCAGCGGAGAAACCGGTGCCTTCTACTGATGGTTTCAGCGCCACCCATGACCACGGTATTGTGGTCGTTCGGGATCAACTGGAGGCGATTGGCAGATCCTTGCGAGCCGACGGACTCAGCGTTCAGGTACGCCTCTGTCGTGGAACAGTGGCGCGGCAAACTATTCTTAGAAACATTCGAGCCACCAAGCCTGACCTGATCGTCCAGGGGACCAGAGGAATTACGGATTTGCGACGTGCGGTCGTCGGATCGATAGCAGAAGGAGTCCTTCGATCGATCGAGACACCGATTCTTACCGTGCCTGCCGGTCTCAAACTCCCCAATTCACCTTCGCTTCGGTTTCAACGCATCCTGCTGGCGACGGATTTCGGTACGAACTTTCGTTCCACGGCCGTTTACGCGCTTTCCTTGGCGCAGGAGTTCAGTGCGCGCGTCTATCTCTGCCATGTAGTTGCGCAAGTTGGCAAGAACAGAAACAACGAGGCGGAGATTAAGGCGTCTTTCCAAGATGAGCTGGAAAGATTAGTGGCTCCACCCGCAAAGGATTGGTGCGAGCCTCGGTGCGTTGTCGAGGTAGGGAAGGCGACAGAGGCGATCCTGAAACTGGCAGATGCAGAGAAATGCGACCTGATTGTGCTAGGCGCGCATGGATTGGGTCGTCTTGGCACCCGCGGCAAGCCGGGAACGGTATTCCGCGTGGTAGCTGGCGCAAAATGTCCTGTCCTGACCATCCTCAGCGCGAAACGAGAACAAGCTACGGCTGGCGTGGGAGAGTTGGAACTCATACCCGTGTGAATGAACCCGGAACACGTGGAGAAGATTATGAGGCAAATGCCATTGTCGAATGGTTGGGAGCAACACCTATTGCCATCGCGTCTGAATCATCTTCTCGTCTCTGATGCAGATGGTGATGCTGGTCAACTGGTGGAGTTTGTCAGCAGACTCGCGACTCCAAGCCATGCTGAAGTGACCTTATGCTGCCAGCCCACCAAGACCGCAAGGAGTTTTGAGGGACTCTCCAAGGGATTTCCTGCCGCCGACGCTCTCCGGGATAAAGGCCTCACGGTCCATGTCGAGCCGGCGATTCCGTCTGAGATGGAAAGGATCTTGCTCATAGACCGGAGCCGTAGCGTTGATCTCATCGTCATGAAAGAGTGCGAAACGATCGAGAATGCGGATTGGTATCGCGCCAATTCAATCAAAGTTGCCAGAAGAACGCAGCGCCCGGTGATCGCCTGCGGGCCATTTTCCTCTCAGAGACCGATTAGTGCGGATTCCGGACTCATAGTGGCCGCAGTGTCGATGCGTGAATCAAGTCATCAGATTGCTCACGCTTCCGGCCAATTAGGAAAGCTTATGGGCAAGCCTTTGACCATCCTCCATGTGGAGGACATATCTCACGAGTTCTCCAAGTCGGATAGCCTTTCGGGTGTCGAATGCGAATGCCAGCTGCTCGGGAACTGGGCATGCGCACAGGACGTAGCAACAACCGCCAAAGTGGCATACGGACCTGTCGGTGAGACCATCACTCGCTTTGCGACTCAGGAGGGGGCGGAGCTTATCGTGATGGGGCTTGACATGGAGGAGAAGGGTCAAGAACTGCAACGCTCAGACGTGTTGCGGCGATTTGTCTTGATGGCAGCGCCCTGCCCCGTGCTTTTTCTGCCGACGTTCCATCGCAGCAAAGACCTCTTTGATGCCAATACAGAGGCTTACAGTGGCAAGAGTCAGACAGTGGAAGGCGTGGAAGCATCGCCGTCCAGCGCCACTACAAAGGGACCGGAAGTGAGATCAACGATGGCCCCGGCATACGGGGTATCGGAGTTCGGTGTAAAGACGGTCTGATAAGGACTTCCCCGAAGAACCAGAAAGGAATTGTTCGGAGTGAACGTTCCCCGCAGTTGGCGCACGAGGAACTGAAAACTGCCCAAATACGTACAGATCGCCCGTAGCCGATGGAGTGCTTGTCAGTAGTTAAGTAGTCATGTTTCGCAGCCTATACCGGTCCGGGGGCGTTGTTCCATGATGAAACGCCTCTACGTTGCAATTGGACGACGCATTTGGTTCGCCCCGGCCTAAGCATGCATTTCAATCAGCGGAGCGCACAGAGCGCGTCGATCTTCTCCTGTTGAAGGCTATAAGGCCGAGACCTGCCGCAACGCCTACCAAGGGAATGTCAATTAGAAGAAATCCCCAACTTAGCAGGAATTCTCCCGATAGCACGGTTGCTGAGGCGGCCAACACAAGTACCAGCGCTATGCCGATCCACCAGCGATACCGTGAACCAACCCTGGTCAGAAGAGCTCCGAGCACGAAACCCATCGAAGCAGGCAAAAGTTCTATGGAACTCACTTGCAGCCTCCCTGTGGTTCGAAGATGTGTGCGGGAGGAGCTCCGGCAGAGAAGCTCATTGCCGGAGTTTCTGACGATGCTCCGGCAATGGAAGCGGATATAGGCCCACGAGCACCGGCTGCGCTAGCCGACGAAGGAGCAGGACCAGCGTTCTGCGCTCCTGTGGAGAGTGCTTTTGTAATCAGATCAGAGGTCGAAGAGGATGTGGCCGCGCTTGGCATGCTGTCCGCGGCCCCGGATGTTGAACCTGCGCCGCCAGCGGCCGGGTGCGCCGCCTGAGCAGGCGAGGCATCGGTATCTATGGTGATTCTCATAACGATTCTCCTCAAGCCAGAATTGCGTATCGCCCCTCGAACGTAACGGGTGTTCCGGTAAGATTGCTCACCGTCAGCCAGTAGGTGCAATAGTTCGCATCCTGCCTCTCCACGGCGACGGACCAGTTCACTTCAGGCACGGTCTGCGGAGATGTCGGAACCATGTACCAGACAACGTGCCATACCGCAGGCCAGTTGAAAGTAAACCAGCGTTGTGTCTGATTTGCGGCGAGACTACCGATGAATTGAACACCAGTTGTCATGGTCTTTCTCCTTTAGTAGCGACTTAGCACGCAGAAGCGGCCTTCGAAATTCACGGGAACATTTGTCAGGTTCTGTACAGTCAGCCAATAAGTCACAAATTCTGCGCTGGAGCGTTGTACCTGCATCGAGAGCGTAATCTGTGCCACGGTGTTAAAGGTTGTCGGCATAACAGTCCATACCACGTGCCAGGTTGCCGGCCAGTTGAAGGTGAACCAGCGCTGCGTCTGATTGGCGGCGAGGGTACCGACGAACTGTAGCCCGCAAGCTGGTGCTGTCATCCAGCCATCGACCGGAATCTCCCACATGCCACGGTTTCGCGTCGCGCAGCGCAGGACCCACGCGTGCGGGTGGAAGCAGAGGTCGCCGACGTAGCAGTTCGGCAGGCCATTGGAAAAGTCCGCCCAACTTGCTCCGGCGTCCCAACTCTGAGAGATCCCCCGATCCAACGCTACCCACACCCGGTTGGCATTGCGCGAGTCGATCTCAATCGCATTTACGGCAAGGTTGGGAAGACCTGCCGAGCAGTCCGTCCAGTGTGCCCCGGCGTCATCGGAGCGGAAGAGACGTCCACCACCGAGAGTAGAGGACGCGACCCAAATGCGATTCAGATTTGAAGAACTGACAAGAATGTCGCTTACATTGGCGCCGCTTCGGGGACTGGTCAGTGCCGAGATTGCATTCCATGCACTCCCGTTCCAACTGGTGACCAGCACTGCACCGCCTGTTGTACCCACGTACGCATGATCCGCATCCGGTATGCAGATAGCACTGGCTACCGCGGCGCTCGGGAAAGCAAGCCGGGTCCAGGGAGAGCCATTGGTGCGCGATATATAGAGTGCTCCACCTCCGATCGCGACGGTCGTGCCATTGGAATCCGTGCACCGCATGGGCGGGTAAAAGAGGTTGCCTTCCCCTGCTCCAAGCGAGGGCGGTATATAGGACCACGTTGCCCAATCGCCGTTCGAGTTAGAGACCTCAGGGCTCATGTTGTAGTAGGTGTGAAATACCGTGGACGGATTATCGTGGTTTACTGCCACGTAGCCGCCATCACCGTCCGCAACATGGTCAAATGAGGAAGAGCCCGTCCAGCGATCCGTCCCGTTATCCTGTGTCCCACCAATGAGCCAGCGTGATTGACCGACGTTCTGGGCGATATATTCAAACTCTGAAATCACGAGGCCGTTGTTGCAACTGGCCCAGCTATTGCCGCGATCCGCGCTACGGAAAAGTCCGCCGTCACACCCTGCGTAGACCATGTTCGGATTTCCCGGTTCAAAGGCGATCGCATGCTGATCGGGGTGAATCGCCCCTCCGGTGTGATTCGAAATAACGGTCCAAGTCCAAGTGGTCCCCGAAAGATCGCCACGATACGCTTCTATCGCGCCCATGTAGACTTCGGTGTCAACGTCAGGCGCAGCCTTGACATACCAGTCGTACCAGGCCTGACCTGTACTCACACCGGGAGGCAACGATGAAGCTGCTGTCCACGCGCCTCCAGCGCGGCGCCAGAGATATGCGGCGGCTCCGTTGGCGCCCCACGCGTACGCAACCGTCGGATTCGAAGGAGCGATACAGACAGCAATTCGATCGAAGGCACCGGGGCTTCCAGGCAACGCAACCGCCGTCCAGGTCGTGCCGGCGTTTGTCGACCGCCAGATTCCGTCCGAGCAAGCAGCGAGCCATTCCCCGGACCCAATGGCGACTGACCAGGTTCTTGCTGAACGCCGCTGCGTCCAGGTGACGCCACCGTTCGTTGATACGTACAGGCCGGAGGTCGTCCCCGCAAGGAGGTTGTTCGGATGTATCGGACCAACCGCCAGATCGTAGAAGCCTTGTCCGACGAAGGGAGCGGTGCACAGCGTGCTCCAGGTCGTGCCTCCATCAGAAGAGCGGAGGACGCCGACGCCGAGCCACGCCCACCAGTTTCCTTCGCCGGTTCCGCAATAAACAATCGATGGATTAGTCGAGTCGAATGCGATCGCACCTACCGTGGTGGTCGCCTGATAATCCGTGCGTGGCGCCCATGATCCGCCTCGATCGAAACTCTCCCATACGCCCCCGTTCGCAGCGCCGCAAAGAACGTGTGCGGGGTTTCGAGGATCCACGGCGATGGCAGAAATTCGCCCGGATACATTGACTCGTACCGAACTGTTATATGTCTGGCCATTGGGAATGGTGTAGGGTCCGAGCGAACTCCACTGCGGCCCCGATCCAGAGGGTGGCCCCGGTGGTGGCGTCAGTAGTTCACGTGCAATGTCTGTCAGGCCGGAGTCTTCCTCCGGTGCGGCGGCCTTCTTTGATTTTGCCGCGGCACCTCGTCCCGGAGGCGAAGCGCTGAATTTTAGCGCGCGCGCACGAAAGGACGCCCTAAGCCCCTCGGGAACTGCATCTTGAACCACGCGAGCGGCGGACGCTGCGAGTCCGCGGGAATCAAGCATCTGTAACAGACGCAGCAACGGTTTGCCACCGGGAATAGGCTGAGCGACAAGTTCTGTTGGCTCGCCGGCGCGTTCTGCGGCCTTGATCAGTTCGTCATGAGGGCCACGCACGTTTGCCTCCTGTCTGGATTGTTAATTCGAGGCCGATGTCTTGTTATGCCGCCACTTATTTCCCCGGCTCCGGATCTTTGCCTTTGTCGCTGGGGGAATCCTTCGTTTCCGGCGTACCTCCGGATTCGTTCTCATTCCGAGCCTTCTCCGAAGGTGTTTCGGCGGGAAGACGCTCCCGTAGGAACTCCCTCAATCTTTCAGCGGCGCGGCCTCCTGGCGGTTCTGGTTCTTCGTCACCCGGGCACTTCATTACAAGACCATGCCCTCTCTGATTTCAACCGGCTCTTCGTCACGCTCATTGACCATCACTGCATGATCAAAAGATGGAGAACAGTGAGTCGCCTCAGTTTTGCCATGTGACGCAGCAAAGTTGAGGCGTAACACCTATCCGGCGACCAAAGTCGACGGAGCACCGCAGGGCCCGGAATTATCCGGATTGAATTGACCGATGAGAGCGGAGGTAAACGCCCGCAAATAACTGAATTCCGAACGGCGAGTAATCGCCCAACGACGAGAGCCCTGCGATCGTTTTGCTTAGGACGCTTGGCAGATTTTCTGGCTTCAGAGCCTATCTGCACTGTTACAAAACAAGACTCGGTGAGGGCGCTTCCAAGTGGCAAGAACTGTGTCACAATGGCGCGGGGCCTGTCAACATTTAGTTGGGCGACCGTAATTAGCACGGTGACGACCAGAATGTGGTAAACGGGCGTGCAGGGGCCCAGTCCGTGTCGTCTAGCCTTCAACGACTCGAAAGGTTGCTACCTGCCGGGAACGATCAGAATAGTTGTCAGGCACAAATCTGGCCTTTAACTTCGCTCTTGATTGCGTCATGCTATACGCCTCGGCCATCACCCTCACAAACTGAGCTCTTGGTTCTCTATGAAACTATCTTGGCCATCAGCTGCGCGAAATCTGGCCTTTCATCAAGCCCGACATGGTAAAACGTGCAGGGGCTTTTGCATCGCGATCACGTCTCTGCTCCTATATTTGTGCGCTGCCAGCGCACAAAATCCGACTGGAAGCGTGAGCGGTGTCATTACCGATACAGGTAGAGCTCGCATAAGCGGCGCCGACGTGGTCATAGAGTCGCCGGACTCCAAGCAGAGCCGACATCTTGTGTCGGACGCTCGCGGAGAGTTTCGCGCCGGCCGGATGGAGGCGGGACGCTGGCAAATCGCCGCCCAGGCAACCGGATTTCAAAGTGCAACTGCCTCCGTTGTGGTTCGGCTCGGTGCGACCGAGGACGTTGCGATCACACTTGTACCCGGCGGGGTACCCCAGACGGTTGGCGTTACGAGTGAAGCCTCTTCGATTACGGCACAGTCGCTAGATCACACAAGCAACGTCCTCCAGAGCGTGGTGACCAGCAACGACCTCGAGTCCCTTCCGCTTGCGGGCCGAACATTCGCAAACATCGCGTATTTCGCTCCTGGAACGGCACCTGTCGAACCCTCAGATCCTACTAAGGCGCGTATCACTGCAATGTCTACCGGCGGAAGCTCTGGACTTAACAACGAACTTTCTGTAGACGGCGCTGATGATACGGATGATTTTATCGGGGGATTCCTGCAAAATGTATCACCTGACTCGATTCAGCAATTTGCGGTTCGAACAGGTCTCGAGGACGCTGATACGGGAGGAACCACTGCGGGATCCATCGTAATTACCACCAGAAGAGGCTCCGATGACTGGCACGGGCTTGCGACTTTCTATGAACGAGCGGCCGACTTGAATGCGCGCTATCCCATCGAGAATCCAGCTCCCAATCCAAAACAGCCGTTCTCGCGGCAGAGTTATGTTGGCACGCTTGGCGGTCCCATCGTTAAACATAAGCTGTGGGCCTTTGCGGCGTTCGAATACGTTCACGAAAATGCCAGCATCGCTTACAGTCCGGCAAGCATGACGCAGTTTCAAGCTCTGGCGACCCTGGCTGCCGAGGGTCTCATTCCTGGTGTCAATTCCATCGACACGCCACCGAATGTGCCTATACCATTCCGTGATTACTTCGGATCATTTCGGCTCGATTGGTCGCAATCCGCAAAATCTCAATGGTTCCTGCGAGCGGCGATAGACAACTACACTACCCACAACAACCTCGTTCAGCAGGGAACACTGCCCTCGACCGGACTTCTGACGCACAATAATTACCTTAGCCTGGTGATCGGCAATCAGTTCCTGTTCTCTTCCAGGCTGCTCGGAAATCTCGTGCTGAACGCCAGCGGCCTCCATCTCACGCAGTCACGGAATTCGACTCTGGGCTTCGCGCTTGCGTTTCCGTTTAGTTCCACGGCACTCACCGTCTCAGGATTTGAAACCTACGGCGACAATCAGTTTGCGACGCCGATCACGTTCTTCCCGCTGCTGCGGAATCAAGAAAAGTACCAGGCGCGCTATGACATGAATGATGATTTCGGCGGTCACGCGTTGCAGTGGGGCGTGAACTTCATCCACGAGCCGGTACTGAGCGGAGCATTTCCGAGCAATACTGAGACCCTTTATCAATTGCCTGAGAATCCCTCTTATTACGTCAGCAATCCTGATCAATTTGGGGCGGACTTTTACAGCGGAGCCACCACCACAAATCTGGGCGGACCATTTTCTCAAAACGTTCAGCGCGTCGCATTCTATGCGCAAGACTCGTGGCGTGTACGGGAGAACTTGGTACTGAATTACGGGTTGCGCTATGCAACGAGTATCGGGCTCTTCAAAGGGTCAGGACGAACGCAAGTGGACAATCCGGGCTATATCACATTGCGAGCGCTGGATATATCCCTGGTTCCATCGGTGCCTCACGATGACCGCATGCAGCTCGCTCCTCGCCTTGGCTTCGTCTATTCCCCGGGCAGACAAACGAACAATGTAATTCGCGGCGGCTTCGGTCTCTATTTCAGCGATCTGGCACAGACCGGTTGGGCAACCGCGTTGCAGGCAACAAACCAGCAAGCAGGACCCTGCATTAATCCTGTTCAAGATCCGGGTGGACCACAGAACGCGGGTTGCGTAGGAGGCGACGCGAGCGGCGGTGTGGCAAATCTGATCGACTCGAATTACAAGACGCCTTATGCCATCCATATTTCTGCAGGCTTTCAACATGCATTCAATGCTCGATGGTCGATAGGCGCCGACTACATTCATGAGCAGGGAAACCATGGGTACCGCGCTTACAGCTTCACGGGCGGGACGAACCTCTTCACGCCGTTGCTGGATGTCTCAGATCCGGGTCAGAGCATCTATGTCCCTGACGTAAACGTGTTCCACTCCGACAACCGGTCCAGCTACAACGGACTGCTGGTGCATCTGCAGGGAAGCGTCGGCAACCGGCTTAACTTTATCGCTAATTACACTTTGGCGCAGGCGCAGACATGGGGTTGTGTGCTCGGCGAACTATTCGATTATGTGAACGGCGTCTGCGATCCGCTGATTCCCTTTGGCAAAGGAGATTATGGCCCCTCAGGGGAAGATATGCGTCAGCGATTTGTCCTCGCTGGATCGTGGCTGGCGCCAGCGGGTTTTGAAGTAAGCGGGATCACCCAGGAGGAGAGCGCAAGGCCGTTCACCATTACGACCGCAGATGAGGGCGGACGCATTGCCGTCAACGGTGTTCCGACGGCACTGGATGAGTTCCGAGGCACCCCATACCTGCAAACGGATCTTCGCGTGAGTCGCCCAATTCGAGTTCGCGAAGGTTGGACCCTGATGCCCTTTGCGGAATTCTTCAATCTCTTTAACCGCAACAATCCGGGCGCAAACTATATAACTAACGTCGCGTCACTGCCCGTGCCGTCAGCACAGGCGCAATCGGGAGACATAAGTGACGTTTGCGCTAACCAGGACTGCAGTGCGACGTTGCCGCTCACCAACCTTCAGCAGTTAGCTGTTCCAGCTGGCGGCCTCGGGGATTTCTTCGGACCTGGCACTACGGTCGGCATCCCTTTCGCAGCGCAATTAGGGGTACGATTTACGTTTTAGGTTCCTGAGCCAGTATCAATACGAATTAGCAGCGAACTCTGAGACGCAGCTCGAACACGCTCGTCGAGGCGGCTTTTTGTCGGGTTCATATCTGGCATTATGAATGCAATGCGTCATCTCAGGAAATCTGCGAAAGCTATCCGCGACTTGTTCATGATCACGCAGCCAGTTTAATGACATTGGCTAGAGAGGCAGAGAGTCGGGTGTGGCATGGATAGCTGTTCTCAGCCGTTGGCGCTCTTTAGAGGAGTAGGGATCGGAATGAACGAGAATAGCCCCGCTGCAAAGCTCATATGGTCTGCAATCCTTTCAACGGCGGCGGTTCTGGCCCCAGCTGCTTGCTTCGCCACGGAAAACTCGGCGCCGATGCCAGAGATGCGTTGGCGCATGATCGGACCCTTTCGCGGTGGGCGCACGCGCGCAGCGGCCGGCGTCCCCAATCAGCCCAATGTTTTCTACGTAGGCCAGGTTGACGGTGGCGTCTGGAAATCCACTGATTACGGCCGCACATGGAATCCGATTTTCGATGGTCAGGACACTCAGTCCATCGGAGCCATCGCTGTCGCACCATCCGATAGCAACGTGATTTACGTTGCGAGTGGAGAAGGTCTACATCGCCCTGACCTGTCTGTTGGCGATGGCATTTATCGCTCTGCCGATGCGGGCAGGACCTGGACGCACCTCGGTCTTCGCGATGGGCAGCAGATTCCTGCGCTTGCTGTCGATCCGTCCAATCCCAATCGGCTCTTCGCCGCTGTCCTGGGCCATGCGTATGGACCGAACGCCGAACGCGGCATCTTCCGCTCGCAGGATGGCGGCAGGATTTGGGAAAAAGTACTCTACAAAGACGAGAACACTGGCGGCTCCGATATCGCCATTGATCCAAAGAATCCGCAAATCATCTATGCGGCGATATGGGATGCACGGCTGGGTCCATGGGAAGATAAGAACAGTTACGAAGGAACGAACGGCGGCCTCTTCAAATCCACCGATGGAGGCAGCACCTGGAAGCAGCTGATTGATGGCCTGCCCAAGGATCTGGTGCAGATCAACATAGCCATCGCAGCAAGTGATCCCCGCCGCATTTACGCAACCCTGTCTACGAAAGAAGAGGGCGACTACGCATCCAGCAAAGGGTTGGGCGTCTATCGTTCCGATGATGCCGGGATGAGCTGGCGCAAGATTACCGACGACTCACGCCCAGCCATGAAGATAGGTGGCGGGGACCTGCCGGTGCCGAGGGTCGATCCGCAGAATCCGGACGTCGTCTATAGCACAAGCATTGTGACGTGTAAGTCCACCGATGGCGGCCAGACGTGGACCAGCCTCCGCGGCGCACCGGGCGGCGACGATTACCAGAATCTATGGATCAACCCACACAATCCAAGCATCCTGCTGCTTGTCAGCGACCAGGGAGCAGTGGTCAGCGTGAACGGCGGCGAAACCTGGAGTTCCTGGTACAACCAACCCACCGCGCAGCTCTATCATGTAGCAGCGACCGATGGATTCCCCTATCAGGTATGCGCGGGGCAGCAGGAAAGCGGTTCGGTCTGCACCTCCACGCGCGGCAATGACGGCCAGATCACCTTCCGTGAGTGGCATCCTGCTGGCATCATTGAATATGGCTACGCAGCGCCCGATCCGCTCCATCCGGGTATCATTTACGGCGCGGGTAGAACGGAAGTCTCCCGCTACGACAAGGTGACCGGCCAGGTCCAGAATGTAACCCCTCTTCCCATGCGCAAGAAGGAATTCCGTGCAGATCGCACCGAGCCGATCCTGTTCTCGCCGGTCGATCCCCACATCATGTACTACGCTGCGAACCACCTCTTCGCAACAGCCGATGGTGGCGCGAACTGGAAGACGATCAGCCCGGACCTGAGCAGGGAAACCACTGGCCAACTATCAACGGTGCCAGCTCTTACGCCCGATGAGATGAAGGAACGCCGCGGTGTCATCTACTCGGTCGCTGCGTCCTTCAAGACAACGCAAACGATCTGGGCGGGCACGGATGACGGACTGGTCTGGATCACAAAGGATAGCGGCTCTAACTGGAGCAACATAACGCCACCCGGTGTTGTGCCGTGGAGCAAGATCGCGCAGATCGATGCATCCCGCTTCGATGACAACTCGGCCTACGTGGCGGTGAACCGAATGCGGGTCGATGACCTGCGGCCTTACATCTATCGCACTCACGACGGTGGCAAAAGTTGGGTTTCCATCAGCGCCGGTCTTCCTGACGATGCGCCGGTGAATGCAGTGCGCGCCGATCCGGCGCAGCCCGGTCTCCTGTATGCGGCGACCGAGCACGCCGTGTGGACTTCGTTCGACGACGGAGTGCACTGGCGTCCATTGCAATACAACTTGCCATCCACCTCCATGCGCGATCTGCTTGTTAAGGAGGACGACTTGATCGTCGCAACGCATGGCCGCTCTTTCTGGGTGTTGGATGACGTGAGCCCGCTGCGCCAATTGGCCGCAGCTCAAGGGGACATAAAGGATAATTTGTTTGCACCCGCTGCAGCATGGCGCGTGCGCCGCGACACCAATACCGACACGCCATTGCCCGCCGACGAGCCCGCAGGCGAGAACCCTCCCGACGGCGCCATCATCGATTATGATCTGCCGCAGGATGCACACGGCAGCGTCTCGCTAGAAATCCTCGACAGCGCTGGTAACCTGCTGCGCAAATTCACCAGCGATGATCGGGTGGCGCCAGCGCCGAAGGAGCTACGCACTCAACTCATCCCGGCGTATTGGCCGCTGCGTCGTGGTCCCCTACCGAAAACAGCGGGCATGCACCGCTGGGTCTGGGATCTGCGCGCAGCCGCACCCACCGCCACGCACTATGACTATCCTATTGCCGCAGTCCCGCATCGCACGCCTCTCGCTCCGCAGGGGCCGCTCGTCGTACCAGGTCTCTACACCGTGAGGCTGACAGTCGATGGCAAGAGCGAGACCGCTCCCCTCACCGTGAAGATGGATCCACGTGTCTTCATGTCGCAGGCCGAGCTTGAAGCGTTGCATGCAGCTCAGACAACCATGGCGGCCTCGCTGGATGTTCTCGCGAAGGCCGATCTCGAGGCGCATTCCGTGATGGAGCAGATAAATGCTATTCAAGACAAGGCCCTTGCCGCTCAGCTTGCGACCTTCCATACGGCGCTGGGGACGATCCTCGATGGAACCAAGGGCGGCGCCAAAGCCGCGGCCGAACAGCTTCCGGGCATCGACGAGGTGAGAGGGGAAGCAGCTCAACTCTACAATGAGCTCGAACAGGCCGACGTTAATCCCACGGTGGCACTTCTCGCCGCGGCTGCGCACGTCCAAGAGGAGGGAAAGGCGGTTCTACCCGGCTGGGAAAGTTTCAAACAGACTCAAATACCGGAGATGAATCGCCAACTCCAGCGCGAGCATCATCCCGCCATTCAGCCTAACCAGCGCCCGGCCAATATTCCAGAGGAGGGCGATGAGGATTAGTCATCAAGTCAATGGAGCGGCTTCAGACAGCCGATTAACGGAATGACTGACCACGAGCGCGTTCCTCAGGACCTATCCTGCACTCAGCCGCGATGTCGGTTTTCGTTAGACAGAAACAGAAAATGTTCGGCGCTGAAGTGAAAACCTGCATTGACCCCCAGTCATTTGCACTCAGCTCGCCTCGATTGTGCAATTCTTTGTCGGCGCGGGGCGTCTGTTTCACTGAGTGGACTTAAGTTCGCGGCGCGCCTTCGAGAAGCTGCTGGATTCCACTCTGGCCCATCAGGTTGACTTCGTCATCATCGCTGGCGACCTCTACGACGTCGGCCTGAAGAGCTTTGGGTCGGCGTTGTTCTTCAACCGACAGATGACGCGGCTGAAAGAGGCCGGGATCAACGTCTCTCTCATCCACGGCAATCATGATGCCGCCAGCAAACTGATCAAGCAGCTTCGTCCGCCAGCGAATGTACACGTCTTTCGGTCCAACGAGCCGCAGACGTTTCGCAGAGATGTGCTGCATTTGCCCGTTCTTGGCGTCACCGGTGCGCCGGGTGTAGTCCATCCAGTCATCAATTTTGGCTATGCCACTCTCTTGCAGTTGCTGTGGATCGTTGCTCGGCTGGCCGAATACTGGCTGCAATATTGCAGCCAGAACGAACAGGCGTTCCAGCACACGGAGAGAACGCCGTCTGATTGGAGGCTGATTGTTCCCCGATGTGAGTAAATGCCCGGTTGGAACCCTTCTTGTAGAAGATCGCCTCATCGAATGAGGTGGCAACCACGATAGCACCGCATTGCGCGAAGAATGCCCTAGGGCCGATCCGGGCCAGGTAGATCGCAATCCCCGCCCGGCAGGAGCACCTCGCCTTCGCTCTCGGTACGCTCTGGCATTCCGAGAAACAGGCGGAAGCCTGAGTAAATGAGTACGCCACCGATGAGAACCGGCAACATGCGTTCGATGGAACGTAGGATGATAGGGTTCAAATGGCACCCTCCCCACCTGTATGCAGCAGACGGCAGGGGCACAGTCATATACCGGTACAGGCGGTGCACCGCTCGGAGTTTGATTAACTCGGAATGGATTCCCCCGCTCATGGCCGAGACGAAGAAGCGAGAATCTCCTCATATCGAGTTGATGCATCTCCTCATAAAAGCCGAAGCATTAGACTTACTTCCACGTGCATACGAAACGGCCGATCGTCTCAGGCGGTCCGAGGCTGGGCATCCCGTCGCAAATGATCATTTGCCCGCTCGTGTTGTCGAGAACACTGATTCCAAGTTGCAGCTCCGGGGTCGCGATGACGCCGCCAAACGGAGCGTTCTGCGTATAACCTTCGTAGGCTATGCGTCCGGAGATTCCGCCAGCTGAAACTCTCCCGGCGAACTTCACGTAGCCGTCGCCCAAGGCATTGTAAGGGGCATATTGTCGGATCCCGAAAGAACAGCCGGACCATCACCGATCGCGATGAACTGATCAGGACTTTTTCCGGAGTCGGATGCCTTTTCGATGTCCTTATCCAGGAAGAAGCTTCGAAACGTGCGGATCGCGGCGATGGATGCCAGTTGACCGATGTCTGACCATGACGGAGCAATCGCCATACGGATAACGTCGGCCGCAAGCTCGAATTCGAGGCCAAGCAACAACCAGGTCGCAAAATGCATCCAGATCTCCATCTTCTGCGCGGTGGCTCGGAAGCGCAGCAAAGACATCGCAAACGCCTCAGCCGCACTAATGACAATGAGTAGAGCGGCTGCGCCCTCTACTATTGTCGCGGCGATCCCCCAAAGCGATTTCAGTAACTCTTCCATTGGCGACCTTTACGACGCTTGCGTTACGATGTTGGTCGCCTTGGGCCCCTTCACACGTCCCGGATAAAAGGTGGCCAACTAATCGCCGTGGCGGAAACGAGGTGGTATTGGTTCTGTACACAGTCAGTGCATCATTCCCCTCAAAATACCCTCCTGCAGGTTGGCGATTTGGCGTATCCCACCACACGAATAGGAGTACACGCAGTTGTCGTGTACATGTTGCCCCAACGATTCTGTCGAAGCCAATTTTCACAGCCTAGGCCACTGAAAGCAATCGGGCTTCGGTCCTATCGCAAGGTCGTCGATATCGGTGCCTCAAACCACATCTGCAACCCAAATCTTCCACTACAACGATAAGACCAATCCGATTGCCCATCAGCGCGCTCCAAAGCAATAATTCTTTCCATATGGAGAGTCCCTTGTGCCAGACAAGCAAGCTCAAACCACACAGAGAAATAGCCCTATGCAGGATATAGGTACGCACCTCGCCGCCTCTTCAGAGGAGAACGATGTAAGAGGTTCCTCGCAAATGGTGTGGGTTTCCGGAGGTACCTATTGGATGGGCTCAGACCATCACTATCCGGAAGAAGCTCCGCAGCATCACGTGCAAGTAAATGCCTTCCGGATTGATCCCTTTCCCGTTACGAATCGCGATTTCTTTCAATTTGTGAAGGAAACGGGGTATGTCACTTTCGCAGAACTTCCGCCAAACCCGGACAGCTATCCGGGGGCATTGCCGGAGATGCTTCACGCGGGGTCGGCTGTATTCATAAAGCCAAAACGACGGGTAAAACTGAATCTTTACAACTGGTGGCACTTCATAAACGGCGCAGACTGGCGACATCCGCTCGGTCCGATGAGCTCACTTGAAGGACTGGAAATGCATCCAGTCGTCCACATTGCGTATTCCGACGCAGAGGCCTATTCGAAATGGGCTGGAAAAGACTTGCCAACCGAGGCTGAGTGGGAGTTTGCCGCGCGTGGGGGACGCGATCGGGCTGCCTATGCATGGGGGGAGGAACTGCTTTCTGACGGACATCATATGGCGAATACGTGGCAAGGCGAATTTCCCTGGCATAATCTGTGCAACGATGGCTTTGAGGGCACCTCTCCTGTGGACGCGTTTCCCGCGAATGGCTATGGAATTCACGACATGATCGGAAACGTGTGGGAATGGACCTCGGACTGGTATCAGCCAAAACATAATGCTGTAAGAGTAAAGGCATGCTGTATACCCCGAAATCCGCGCGGCGGTTCGGAGCTAAGTAGCTATGATCCCCGTGAAGCAGACCTGAAGATCCCACGTAAAGTCTTGAAGGGTGGCTCGCATTTATGCGCTCCGAACTACTGTCAGCGCTATCGCCCAGCGGCACGTTTTCCTCAGCCAGTCGACACTTCGACCTCACATATCGGCTTTCGCTGCGTGAAACGCGATAAAGCATAGATCTCTGCGAAACCCTTATTGACTCCATGCATGGCTGCTCAATGTTGGTCCATTCTCTTTCCGTGTTTGCAGACTGACGAGCCTTGAATAGGCAGAAAGTCCGATTGTTTGCTGTTTTCGGCCCCCTCGGAATAAAGAACAAAACGTTCAAAGCGAAATGCGACGGCTTTCTCACACCCTACGCGGGTACAGGATCGCCAGACAAAGACGAGGAAAGCAACCGGCTGGCTGTTCCAGACGACCGCTTTTTCTCTCTATCTCCGAGTTTACTGTTACCAGCAGGGAGGCCTTGACGGCTCTTGGCAACCACCAAAGATCGTGAGGGCCAGTTCGCCTGGAGGTGCTTTGGACAAACGGTTCACCCACCTCCTGCCCTCTCAATGAAATACTTCCCCAATCAATTATCGAGGAGAACCGGTGCAACGACGACCCGATCCAGATCGGGTGCGTAACCTGATGCATTATCGAACCGCAATGTATTCGTTCCCTTATTGAGGTTTACGCGAATCACGGTGTATGTGGGCTCGTCGAATGTGCTTCCGGTCAGATCTAGTTCGGTCGGTGAGCCATTATTGACGCTCAGAAAGAATGAACGGGTTCCACTGGTGGCATAGTCCACTTCCAGCAAGTAAGTACCGGAGCGAGCCACCGTCACATTTTCGAACGTCACCGCGTTTCCTGCGCCTCCCCCGATATTCCCTGTCTTGGCGAGTCCGGAGGAGTAATTGCTGAAACCACCGATTGCGTTGCCGCTCAGCGTTGCAACCTCTGCTTCATACACTTGGAAGGACGGTTCTGGAAAATCTCCGCGGCCGCTGATCACGATGCGATCAAGATCCGATGGATAACTGACCGGACTGCCGAATTGAATCGAATTTGTACCCTTCTGCAGGCGCACCGGGACCGTTGTGCTGGCCGGAATAAAGAAGCTTCCGCCGCCGGAGTTCAGCGTCTGAAACATTCCGTTGTTCACCCGATACAGGTAGGCGCGCAGCCCCTGGGTCATCGAATCAACCTGCATCAGATAGATTCCTGCTCTTGGAGCCCACACGTTATTGAACGTAACCGTGTTGTTGGCACCAAGCCCAAAGTTACCAACCTTCTCTCCACCGGAGCATTGCGCACATTGAGCGATCGAAGCTGATCCGCCAAGCGTCGCACCTTCTGCTTCATAACTGGTAGAAGTTGGTGGTGCTGCGTTTCCGTGGGTGCGCACCTTCAGCAAGCGAACGTCGTGCCCTTTCAAGAATGTAGAGAACATCCCCGTAGAAGATATAAGATCCTGATGAGCCCACAAGTCGTGTACTTGCGTAACGCCTGCCACGCCGATAAGGTTCCATGGGACCTGAACGATTGCCGGGGTGGCATTCAAGTTAAAAAGCGCTACGTAGTAGGTATTCTGTCCGAGACTTGACACCCAGACGGGTTGCTCGCCGCCGAGCACCTGCTTCGCCGGCCGCCCGGATTGATCAACTGCAATCACTTCATCATTACTAAGTAACTGCCGAGCGAAGGAATCGAGCTTGGTAAGGTCGCCGCCAAGATAGATCGGTGCATTGGCCAATGCCCAAATAGAGAGTGCCGTGCGTTTCTCATCATTGGTCAAACCGTCGACTGAACCATCGCCGATGTCAAGCGAGTCCAGATCATTCCATCCCTGTGTTGCGCTGGCAACGTTCTGCCAACCGGGAAGGTCCCGAAAGCGCTGATAAATACGCTGCCAGTTGGTCAGAGTGCCGCACCGTCCTTCGCATTCGATGTCATCTTCAATCCGTCTCGCATTTTGGTAGGGACGAAAGTCGGAAAGGTAGTCCTGATCGATGGCCCAGGAGATTGTCAGCCAGATATGGCGCCCGCTCGCGGCGATCGCCTTGGACCATGCTGCTACGTCCGGCCGGTCATCTATTGCGACACTATCGCTGTAAGATCCGGGGGCAACTCCGTCGAGCTTGATCAGGTCCACACCCCATGATGCAAAAAGTGCAACAACGGAATTGATGTATTCCTGCGCACCAGGTTTCGTAAAGTCGATCTTGTCGTGATACGGATTAGGAGGATTGCCGGCAAAAGCGTTTCCCTTCGCGAGAGGAATAGCCACGATGTCCTGAGTGTGATGTGGCGTGTTGAGGATTGGATAGTTGCCATCGACTGCAGGCTGCTCAATTCCAGGAATCCAGTAGATCCCTGCTTTTTGCCCGTTTTCGTGAATGTGATCGATAAGGGCCTTGATGTCCGGGAAGGTGCTGCTGTTCGGAATCGGCCTGCCGTTTGCATCGAAGCTGCCCATCCAGCCAGAATCGATATTGATGTAGGTGAAGCCGTGGTCCTGCAAGCCAGATGCCTTCATGGCATCCGACTCGGCCTGAATATTTGCTTGAGTTAGAAAGTTGCCATTGATGGTCTGCTCGCTGAAGGTGCTCCAGCCAAGGTAAGGTCTTTGGCCGATTCCATTCACTTGTGCCTGCGCTGCATAACTGAATATGCCAAGGCATGCCAATATAGCAGTGCTCAGCAGAAGAGAGACGGGTCGCGTGGAGTTTGAACGGGAGATCTTCCAAAGGGGGAGGTGACGCTTCATACCAGACTCCAGTGTTAGGGTTAGTGGTTCACTTCTGAATGGATGTCGTGCGCTTTGGAAGGTCCTCCAGGGAGGGATCTATTTCACAGATTCTGGTAGGAAGAGCGAACGCACCTGAAAACCGAAAATACCTATAACCGGGTACGTACACGGCTGTCAAGTCAGGCACAAGCGCGCAGAGCTGGTTCTGTATCGCGGACGAACTCGGTTATTTCGATGGTGAGTCTACCGTCGGCCACAGTGATGCCTGAGGTGAGCTTGAATTGCTATGGTCATCGACGCCTCCGGCGGTGAATTGCTTACATGTCCACGTTAGAAGCTAAGTGCGCGAGACGGGCGGCGCGAGTCTGCTTTTGAGGCGGGTAGTGTATTCGCTACAGATGCCCCGATGATCGGGACAAACGTGCGGCGCATAGAATCGCAGATTTGAAGCCGCAGGTTGCTGCTATTTCTTTGAGCCCACGAGAAGAGTTTTCGATGATCTGCTGCGCAGCTTCGACGATACACATCGCAACGCCGCAGTCAGACCAGTGGCAGCGGGCGGTGTCGACCCTGCTTATAAGCGAGCAGGGAATATTGTGGAGCGTCTCGGAAACCACTTGAGACCGAACTGGACCATTCCCTCGGGGAGATCGACCACAAAAATTGGCCACTGGCCCAATTTGACACGGTCGTCCGAGACGCTTTCCTCATTGGCCGAGTTGCGTGCGGATCGCGGCTGCGGCCTGGTCTCCCATCAACTTCGATCCTTCGGTGTTGAAGTGCACGGTATCCTGATAGAGATCGCGGTGCTGCATCATGAGCGCGTACTGATCATCGATAGTAATATGCGCGGCATCGATGAAGGAGAGCGCGATGGCATTGCGCGAGTCGATGCGATCGTTGGTCGCGCCGTTGAATGCCTGGGGCTGTACACGAGTCGTGGTGGCCCAGATGAGTGCGCTGTTATTGTGAACGAGCGCGCGAACGGTGCGCAGAAAATCTGGAAACGCGGCTTTGTACTGGGCTTCCGTATAGCTCCAGCCATGCATTCCGTTGTTGAAGTGCACGACGCGGAACGGCACATGCTCCATCGCAGCGAACTCGCGGATCTCCCGGGGCAGCCGGGGATCGCCGGCAGAGGTGGATGACGCCATCAGGTAGACGTTGGCGGCACCGGCCAGGTCTTTTGTCACCTCAGGAAAATAGTTGCGCGAGATAGAATCGCCGAGGAGCAGCACGTTCGGCAGCTTTGTATCGGGATGCGGTGGTCGTACATCCCATGTCCACTCGATCTCTTCCGGAATGGAGATGCGCTTTTGTGCTGCGAACGCCGTGGACGTCAAGATGAGCAGCAGGCCAGCGGCGGCGCGGCCGGGATGCTTTGTCAAGCCTCGATAGATGTTCATGATCGGGCCTCAGGGGTTTCGATTACTGCCTTATGGAAGTCGCTGGGCCGGAGGCGCCGGCTTTCGCCTGCGCTGAGATGGATGGTGGTGATGCATTCAACGTAACGCACGGGAGTGTCGCCTCCACGCTTGCTGTGAATGGTTGCAGCGACCAGCTTGCCAGAACGCCACGCTATATCGACAACGAAGCCGCCGCGGGCGCACAACCCACGAACGGATCCGGTTGGCCATGCGCGGGGGAGTGCCGGCAACAGCTCAATGTACCCTGCCTGCGATTGCAAGAGCATTTCCGCAATGCCGGCAGCGCCAGCAGTGTTGCCATCCAGGGCGAAGATATTCTGATCGGCACCGGCAATGCCCGCACTTGAGAATGTGAGCAGATTATCGCCGGCGGCTTTTGCGAATAGGCCAAGAAGGTATTTGTGTGCATCGTCGCCCTTCAAGAACCGCGCATAGTAGACGACCAGATTAGCCCGGCCCCATTCGCTCTGCTCCCAGTTTGGCGCGTTCATGCGACGCTGAATCAGAACTTCGGCAGCATGGGAGAGAGCCGGGGTGGTGCGCGGAGAGATCTGATGCTCGGGATAGACCGAGACGAGCGGAGAGGTGTGGCGATGGTTCGGCTCGGCGTCTTCGAAGTCCTCCAGCCACTCCTGCAATTGGCCGTGACGTCCGACTTGAAAGGGCGGGAGCTTATCCCGCGCGCTCTCGATACGCTGTCGCAGGTCTTCATCGAGAGAGAGGGTATGGGATGCTTGGATGCACATGGTGTAGAGCGCGTGGACGAATACCCGGTCGACGGTGTTTCCCATGGATTCGGCCGCGCGCGCGCCGGACAGTGTCTTGTACCAGTTCTCTGGTGAATCGGAAGGACCAGTCACGAGCCAGCCGTGCTTGGGTTCAGGCACCATGTAGGCGAGGAAGAAGAGCGCGGCTTCGCGTAGCACCGGATAGGCGCGCGTGCGCAGAAATTCAACATCTGCGTTGAAGGTGTAGTGGTCCCACATCTGCAGCACAATCCAGATGCCTGCGGTAACGAAGATGCCCCAGCCAATGCCGCCGGGGGCGGTGTAACCCCAGGGATTTGTTACGGTATGCACGACCCATCCGGGCGTGTCGTACATTTGACGCGCGGTGATGCGGCCCGCTTCGCGCATCACGTCGATGAGCGCGAAGAGCGGTGTCTGGCACTCGGATAAGTTACAGACCTCGGCCGGCCAGTAGTTCTGCTGCGTGTTGATGTCGAGGTGGAAGTCGTCCGTCCAGCCCATGCTGCTAGCCAGGCCATCGTTCCAGATGCCCTGCAGCGCTAACGGCAACGGCGAGTCCACGCGCGAACCGGCGATAGTGAGATAGCGGCCGTATTGAAAGAAAAGCGCGAGCAGTTGAGGGTCGTTCGAAGCCTGATCTGCGCCGCGCTCGAGAGCTTTGCGGCGCTCGTCGGTGGGCAGCTGACGAGAAGCGGCTGAGCTCTCTCCCAGATCGAGGGAGACGCGACGGTAGAGGGACTGATGGTCGGCGACGTGGCTCTGACGGAGTTTCGCAAACGGAATAGTTACAACGTGGTCGAGTCGTTGCTGGCAAAGAGATGCGGGGTCAGGGCCGTGGAAGCTGGTGGAGATGGCAACGAACACAGTGACAGAAGTGGCGCCGTGAATATCGATTGCATCTGTCGAGGGTGTAACGGTTCCCCCATCGGTCACCGCGCGAGCATGGATATGGACCGCAACTCCGTCACGTCCGCTGCTGTGCATGGGCTCGTAGGCGTGTCCCTGAAAGACGAGGGTGTCGTGGACTATGACAACAGAACCCGGCAAAGTGCTTTTGCCAAAGCTGAGACGGAAGCTGATGCTGCGTGGCTTGTTGCAGGTCAGACGAACGGTGAGGATCCTGTCGGGGTGGGAAGCGAAGACTTCACGGATATAAGTGGCATTGCCTCTGCGATAGCGGACAGTAGCGATCGCGGTATCGAGATCGAGCGAGCGGCGATACTCCGAGATGCTGACGCCCTCGTCGAAGGCAAACTGCACCTCCGGCAGCGGCAGATTGGTGCCGAAGTTTTTCGCGTGACCGGGCAGGTATTTGCTGCAGAGCTGCTGAAACTCCTCATACTTGCCATCGAAGAAGTACTGACGCATTTGTTGCAGGTGAGGCAGGGCACCGGGATTCACCTCGTCGGTTGATGGAGCTCCCGACCATGCCGTTGATTCGGAGAGTGCAATGCGCTCAGTCTGAATTCCGCCGAAGACCATGCCGCCGAGAAAGCCGTTGCCGACAGGTAATGCCCCCAGCCATTGTTGGGCCGGCTGGTTGTACCAGAGCTCGTCGCGCGTGCCCAGAGGCTGCGCGAGCAACGCGGCCGGAAGGTGAGGCAGCGTCGCGAGTGCGACACCACCTTGGAGAAATGCGCGTCTGCTGGTTTTGCCCGTCATTTTGTCTCCGAGAGGTCGATTTAGTGAGCTTTTCGCGACTTGAAGCGAATGGCGCAACCTCCTCCGGGTGCCAGATTCAGCGTGAGAGACTGCGTGCGCGTCACTTCCTGGCGCCGAATGACGACATGCTTCGGCTGCGTGGCGGCGTCGCGGGCATCGGCGTAGATTTCAGCGGTGTAAGTGTCGCCTCCAAGAAAACTCAGAGGCACCTCGAGGGTTCGCGGCGTCCAGTTCGTCATGCTGCCGAGGTACCAGTCGTCACCGTGGCGGCGCGCTATTGTGACGAACTCACCCGGCTGGCCGTTCAATACATGTGTCGCGTCCCACGAGACGGGCACGTCTTTGATGAACTGAAATGCGGGCTGCGCGTCGTAGGCCTGTGGACTGTCGGAGACCATTTGAAATGGCGTCTGAAAGATGACATAGAGCGCGAGCTGCTGTGCCCGGGTGCCCATGACCATCGGGCCGGTGTTTTGCGCGACGAAGCCATCTTCGATCGTGTTGTTGAAGCCGCCGGCAGTATAGTCCATCGGCCCGGCGAGGAGGCGAGTGAAAGGGAAGACAGCGCGGTCGACCGGGCTGTCGCGGCGCCCGACCTTGTTGTTTTCCATGCCGAGAACACCTTCGAAGCTGAGCACGTTCGGATAAGTGCGCTCCAGCCCCCAGGGTGTACGCGTGCCGTGGAAGTCCACCATGAGGTGGTGCTCGGCAGCCAACTTCGCGACGTCGTAGTACCACTGGATACCTTGTTGATCGTCGCGGTTGACGAAGTCGATTTTGACTCCGGCGATGCCCCACTTCTCGAAGAGCGGGAACGCCTGCTGCATCTGCTGCGCTACTGATTCGGAGTAGCACCACACCCACACCTTAACATTTTTGGTGGCGGCGTAACGAGCGAGTTCGGGTACGTCAATCTTGCCGTTCATCTGCGCGATATCGCGACCGGCTGACCAACCCGCGTCGAGCATCATGTAAGGGAATCCGGACTGCGCCGAGAAGTCGACGTAGTACTTCATGTTTTCCGTAGTGAAGGACGGTGTTCCGTTCTTGTCGACATCGTTGACCCACCAGTTCCAGGAGGCTTTGCCCGGATGAATCCAACTAGTATCGGCGACGCGAGTTGGCGGGCTCAGATCGTATTGCAAAGTGGATTCAACGAGCCGGCCGGGGTCATCTGCAACTTCGACCACGCGCCATGCAGAGTGCCAGGGAAGCGCGGCTTCGACGGCGACGTCAGGATTATCCAGGCGCGGCGAGAGCAGCGCGGAAAGCCAGTGGCCGGCCCAGTTGCCCGACGGATTGGTGACATACATCGACGTGCTTCCTTCGAGGTCGGCCTCCACGATGTCCATCCAGGCCACGCCGGGCTCGTGGATCAGCAGAGGCAGCCCGACGAGGAAGTGACTGGAGACGCCACCCTGATTGCTGAGAGCCGAAGTGGGCAACTGAATGTACTCACTCTCGTAGCTGCTGCGATAGTTCGGCAAGGCGAGGAGCCAGTCGGTCGCGTCAGTGCTGAGGCGGAACTCTGTGTCTTCCTTACGCAACTTCAGTTGCTTGATGGCTGCCTGTTCAGGCAAAAGATAGCGAAACGCGAATCCACCGTTGTACGCACGCGCCTCGATTGACATCGAACGGTGGTTGGCGCTGCTCTCGTCCACGCGAATAACGAGGCTGTTGTACGCGTCATGTACTTTGCCGACTTTCTGATTGCTCAGCGTGTAATCATCGACGCCACTGCTTTTTTTGCTTTCGACGATGCGAACGTCAGCGCCAAGAGCGGGCTGATCCGCAAGTTCGAGACCGAGTGCAGAGTCATCGAGAATGGGCTTGCCGTGAAAGGCGGCCGCATAGAAGAGCTTACTGCCTTGCTCATCCGCTAAAGCCTTGGTGCCAAACTGAAGCACAAGCTGCTGGTCCGGAGAGGCAAGCTGCAAAGGATTCGCCTGGGCAAAGGTAGGGGGACACAGTTCAAGGGCGAACAGGCTGGCAAGCAACGCAGAACAAGAGAACGAAAGGTTCATCGCAGTACTCCATTGGTGGTTCACTAATTCATTCGGAACGACGTTTGGCAGAACGGTTGCAGTTGGGTCATCTGCCTAGAGCGTCCTGAGAGCAACGACGCTCACGCGCGGATCGGGCGCCTGCGGTGGCACAGTGATGAGTATTTCGTTGGGGGTTTGGCGGAAATGTAGCGGCTGGTTGGTGCTGAGAAGACGTGCAGAGAGCACCTTTGAAGGCAGTCCCGTGACGATGAGCGAGCCTGAGGGCCAGTCGAATACGTGAACGTAGAGATCACAGCCCTTCGCCGTCATGCGAAAGGGTGCCTGTCCCTGTATCGGGCCGTAAGTGCTCTCATAGATGGACTCCCCGTTGACGGTGATCCAATCACCGATGGCTTGCAGTCGCTGTTGAAACTCTGGTTGAATCAGGCCGTCCGGCTGGGGGCCCACGTTGAGGAGAAAATTGCCGCCGCGGCTTGCGACTTCGACGAGTCCACGAATCAGGTCTGAGTCGGATTTGAAATGACGATCATGCACGTTGTAAGCCCAGGTGTCATTGATCGTCATGCAGGTCTCCCAGAGCTGGAAGTCCGCGGACGTTGGGACACCGGCGTGGAATGCGGACTGGACACTCGCATCAGCGCCACGCACCTCCACGCCTTTCGTCGGAATCGCGCGTGGAATGAACTGCTCCGGAGTGACGTAGTCGCCTGGAACGCCGATCCTGTCATTGACCAGCGCGGCAGGCTGCAACCGGTGAATTAGGTCGATGAAGCGGCTGCCGTCGTATTTTCCCTGATGGTAGAGACCATCGAACCAGACGTCCCTAACGTCACCATAGCGGATGAGCAATTCGGTCAACTGTAACTGCATGTATTGCAAATAAGAGGGCCACTCCGGCCGTTCCGGCTGGCCATTCCAGTTTTCGCTTGCAGGGCGGCTGATATCGCGAAAGCCCGGATGATTCATGTCCGGTGGCGAATAATAGAAGCCGAGGGGCATGGCTCGGCGTGCGCATGCATCGGATAACTGTTTGGCGATGTCCTTGCCGTATGGGGTGTTGGTGATCTTGTAGTTCGTGTAAGTCGAGTCGAACATGCAGAAGCCGTCATGGTGCTTGGCGGTGAACACCATGTACATTTGGCCCGCGGTCCGCGCCAGGTCGATGAAGTGGTCTGGGTCGTAATGGACGGGATTGAAGCGAGCCGGCAGCGAACGATATTCGGCTTCGGTGATGCCCCAATGTCCCGGTTGCATGATGGGCCAGGAGGCCTCGACGCTGGCTACGGAGTAAGGGCCCCAGTGGATGAACATGCCGAACTTTGCCGCTCGAAACCATGCCGTGCGGCTGTCCTCCTCGGTGTCTGGATCGTGGCCCGTTGCTGAGGTGCCGAGCGCGATGCGTCCGAGAAGGGGAAAAAAGGCGGCGGCCAGGCTTGAGCGCAAAAAATGCCGGCGGTCCAGTTGAGCGCTCATATCGGGGAACGATAGGGGCCAAATGTAAGCGCTGTCAAGTAGACGAAGTTAAAGTAGACGGGTCATCGGGCGAAACTCTTGCCGCATTTTTGGCCGGCTTTCAAGCGCTGAGACCTAGAAAAATCCGGTGCAGGAAAGACGCGGTTAGGTCATGGTGAAAGACTTCTTCCATGGGATCCACCACTCGCCCTCGGGTCGATTCTTGAGTGGTTCCTGTGCATGCTCCTTAATGGTCTACCCACTGCTTTGTAACTGGATTCGCGGCCATCCTGCGCATCTCTGATGCGTAGTCCTGCTCGACGCATTCGATGTATCGAAGCGACAACTCTCATGCAGAGAATGCTCTAGCTACGAATGTTGCCTGCCGTGGTTGCGTTGAGGACAGCAAGCCCAGACTACCTGGTGCTGCCGGTGGGCTGCTTCGGCCTCTGGCCGCAAACGAATGATCATTCCACAACCCCGCGTTAGGAAAACGACGGCATAGAGGTGATGGGACAGCCATCTGAGTGCTTATTTGGCATTGACCTGCGGCAATTGCTGAGGGTACGCTCTCGCAGACGCTGAGATAAGCGGCGATGGCCAAGACGAAGAAGCTCGATACATCCTCCGGTTTCCTGGTGAAGTCAGCGCTCGCGGATCGTCTGCGCGACGAGATCAGCAGCGGCGCGCTCCTGCCCGGGGTGCGAATCATCGAGGGCACATGGGGTAGAAAACTGGGGGTAGCGCAGGGATCTATCCGCGAGGCGATCAACCTGCTGGCGCAGGAAGGCTTCGTCACCAAGATCTCCGGTCGAAGCGCGCGCGTGGTGAATTTGAACGAGCAGGATGTTCTGCAGCTCTACGAACTTCGCAGCGCGGTGGAGGGACTGGCGGCGCGCCTTGCGGCCGCTCGACAGAGTGGTGTCGAGAAGCTGCAGGACGCCGTGGATGCGATGCGCCGAGCCTCGAAGAAGAACCGCACTGCAGATCTGGTGGACGCAGATCGCGATTTTCATCTGGAGTTGTGCCGTCTTTCCGGCAATCCTCACCTGGTCGAGCACGCGAGCCGGGTCCTGCTGCCGTTTTTCGCATTCGCGCGCATTCGCGTGATCGCCAGCAAGCAGGACACATCCGCATGGGATCGCGATCTGGAGGCGCACCAGCGCATTGCGGACCTGGTCCGCGAAGGTGAGGGTGAAATCGCGGAGCAGTACATTCGCCGGGCTATGGCCCGCTTTGCGGAGACCGCGTACTGCAATTGGCAGAAAGCGCCGCAGCGTTCCAAACGGAAGGGCATTCGCGCGCCGAAATGATTCCATCCGGAGCTTTCACCGGCAGGGGCGAGACGATTCGAAGGGGAAGAAGCATGGCTATATCTTTCATCGATCGGATAACGGTTTCCGATGTTCGATACCGGTTGCCTCCCGGCGCAGGCAGCGACGCTGTCCACGTTGAGCCGGAGTACTGTCTGGCGGTGACACAACTTTTTTCGGGTGACGGGAAAACTTGCGGCACGGGATTTGCGCTCACGCTCGGGGAAGGGAACAAGCTGGTTTGTAAAGCCATCGACATGCTTGCGCGGCCGCTGAAAGGCAAGCCGATCGACGAGTTGATGTCGGACTTCGGTCGAACCGCGCGCGAACTCGCGGACGATCCGATGTTGCGTTGGCTCGGGCCGCACAAGGGTGTGGTGCATCTGGCGCTGGCTTCCATCACCAATGCCTGTTTCGACCTCTGGGCCAAGAGCCGCGGCGTTCCCCTCTGGCAGTCGCTGCTCGACCTCGCGCCGGAGCAACTGGTGGCACTGCTGGATCTCAGTTATCTCGAGGATCTGTTGGATCAAGACGCGGCGGTCGAAATGCTGCGACGAGAGCTGCCGCGGCGCGCTGAACGGGCGGCCATCCTGCAGCAGGGCTATCCAGGTTACGACACCTCCGTTGGCTGGATGACCTATGACGACGAGAAGGTCCGCGAATTGACGAAGCGGGCAATCGACAATGGCTTCAGCGCATTCAAGTTGAAGGTGGGTTCTAGAGACCGTGCGCGCGATCTGCGTCGAGCGGCTATGCTGCGCGAATGCGCCGGCGAACGCGGCACGATCATGTTCGACGCGAACCAGCAGTGGACTCTGCCGGGGGCGCGGGAGATGTGTAAAAAGCTTTCGCAGATGAAGCCTCTCTGGATCGAGGAGCCGACGCATCCCGACGACATGCTGGCACATGCCGCGCTGGCGCGTGAGATCGCGCCGGTGAAGATCGCCTGCGGCGAGCATATTCCAAACCGCGTTGTCTTCAAGAACTTCTTCGAGTCGCAGGCGGTGCATTACGCACAGGCAGACTGTACGCGCCTGGGCGGAGTGAGTGAGTTCCTTACGGTGGCCCTTCTGGCGAGTAAATTTCGTCTGCCGGTTGTGCCGCACGTTGGAGACATGGGACAGATCCATCAGCATCTGGTGTTGTTCCTGCACATCGCGCTTGGGAACGAGCCGCTCTTCCTGGAGTACATCCCACACCTGCGATCCCACTTTGTCTTTCCTGCTGAACTCGAAGGGGGACGCTATCGCACTCCGCAAGAGGCGGGCGCCTCTACGGACCTGAAAGAGTTGCTGGAGCAGGGCTGCTCATAATCTCGGGGCCGGCATATCTCATTGCAGTCTCACGCAAATAAGTTAGGGGGGAGTCTCTTCAGGCGGGATGACTGTGCCCGCCTTTCCGCAGTGCCAAGCACTCAAAGTAGAGTGAACCTCCTTGCGTGAAAGGCCCTTGGACGGCTGCTAACTTCGACCATTTCCTGTGTTTAAGCCAGGGCGGGAGGCGCGATTAACATTCTCTTCACGGGCGCCGCCAACCGAGGAAATACGGTTGTCTAGGGATTGAATTGACAACGCTTACATTCAAGGCGTAGCGTTGCACCCGTTTGATATATGAAATGTTAGGTTCATAGATGAAGAGGCTGCCAGATGCAAATTGAAAACTCCTACCTGAAATCCGGTTGCATTTTGTCATTATGAGCGCTCAAAGAATTGTTCCAAACAGAGACGCCGCAAGCAGGTAGCGGCCTCTGCGCAAAAATCCCCATCGGATGGAAGGCCAAGATGCTAACTATTCTTCAAGCAACACAACGACGTGCATGGTGGCTGATGTGTCTGTGCCTGCTGCTCATAGCCGGTAGCGCATCTGCTCAGGTGGATCAGGGCGCGATCACAGGAACGGTAACGGACAATACGGGCGCGATCGTTCCCGATGCTCAGGTCACGCTCAGGGCGACAGACACCGGCCTGACACTGCAGAACAAATCCAATGGCAGCGGCAGTTACACATTCTCGCCGATCAAGATCGGCAACTACACGGTCAGCGCGTTTGCGCCGGGTTTCCAGACGACGACGCGGCAGAATCTCCATGTCGATGTGCAACAACGCCTGCAGGTCAATCTCGCCCTCAGCCCGGGTCAGGTTTCTGAGACCGTGACAGTTTCTGGCGGAGTCGCGCTGCTGCAGACGCAGTCAAGCGCGGTAGGGCAGGTGATCGATACCAAGACGATCAATGAGACGCCGCTGAACGGAAGGAACTGGGTTTACATCGCCCAGCTGACCGCCGGAGTTGCACCGCCTTTCGGAAACACGCGCGGCAGCGGCAGCGGAGATTTCGTTGCGAACGGACAACGCGCAGAGCAGAACAACTTCATCCTGGATGGTGTCGACAACAACACCAACCTGGTCGACTTCCTCAACGGGTCCAGCTTCGTAATGCGGCCTCCTCCGGATGCCCTGGCTGAGTTCAATCTGCAGACCAGCAACTTCAGCGCTGAGTTCGGACACTCGGCTGGTGCAGTGATGAACGCCAGCATCAAATCGGGCACCAACCAGATCCACGGCGATCTGTGGGAGTATGTGCGCAACACAAGCCTGGACGCACAAAACTGGAACGCGCTGACGATTCCCCCATATCACCAGAACCAGTTCGGCGCGACTCTCGGATTTCCTATCTGGAAGAACAAGCTCTTCTATTTCGGCGATATTGAGGCCAACCGGATCTCCATCGGTCAGACCAATGTCCTGAACACGCCGACGCCATTGATGAGGCAGGGCAACTTCTCGGAGTTGCTCAATAGCAATCTCACCGGCCAGAGTCCGGCGCAACTCTATCAGCCAAACTCGGGTGACGTGACACGGTCGCTCACCTGCAACGGCCAGCCCAATACCTTCTGTGCAAGCCAGATCGATCCCGTCGCGCTGAAGATCCTGAATATGTATCCGGCTCCGAACGCCAATGGGGGCAAGACCTACAGCAACCTGGTGGAGAATGTCTCGAGGAGTGACAATACCATCCAGTGGGATCAGCGCCTGGACTGGAATATCAGTCCCAAGGATCAGACTTATGCACGTTACAGCTACCTGCACGACATCATTCTGAATGCCCTGCCGCTGGGCCCGATCCTGGACGGCAGCGGATATGGCGGCGAAAGAGACTTCATTTTCTCGCAGAACTTCATGCTCAGCGAGACACACATCTTTACTCCCTCACTGACCAATGAGTTCCGCTTCGGTTACAACTGGAATCATTCCGCGTACAAGCAGGCAAACGCCGACAACCCGACGGCTGCTTCCTCTCTCGGATTGGGCGGAGTACCGGCTCTCGGGCCCGGACAATACGGTCTGCCGCTGGGCTACTTCCCCCAGGGTGGTATCCAGCAGTGGGGCTCGGTGGGAACCAATAACGAAACGCAAAACGTCTATCAGATCCTGGACAATGTAACCAAGATCCTCGGAAACCACTCGCTACGATTCGGCGTGTCATTCCAGGCGGTTCGCTTCTCGTATCTTTACGCACCGGCATCCCTGGGCCAGTATTACTTCGGCGGCGGCTCGAATCACGGACAGGGTGTGTACACGGGCATACCCGGAGACAGCAATACCGGCTATGACGTCGCCGATTTTCTTGCAGGTCAGGCGAACTACGCGGACATCGCGAATGCGCCCAACATCCGTGACGCGCAGTGGTATGACTCGGCCTACGCTCAGGATGACTGGAAGGTCAGCCCGAAGCTGACACTCAACCTGGGCCTTCGTTATGACTACTACCAGCCCTATAAGGAGATCGGTGGACTGCAGGCCAATTTCATCCCGACCGCGCCGCTCGGCATCGGCACCGGTTCTGGAATCTATCAGCTTCCCACCGCTGCCAGAAACGTCGACCTGGGCGAAGCGTTCCTCAACACGCTCGCCAAAGATAATGTGACGGTGCAGTACACGGACAACGAGCGCCTGGCCAATGCGCAGAAGACGAACTTTGCTCCGCGCATCGGTTTTGCCTACCAGGCACATCCGAACACGGTATTTCGTGGCGGCTTCGGCATCTTCTACGGCGGACTGATGGCCCAGGGAAATACCAACATCGGGGCAAACTTCCCGTTCTCCAACTCGGCTAACTTCTATGCTCCCACTTGCGCCATCGGCAACTGCCCCTCGCTTGCCAATAGTAAGGGCATAACGCTCGAGACCGGCCTGGCACCGCAGATCAGCGGCGGCTTTCAGAACTTCGTCTCGTTTCCGGGCTTCCATGCGACCGACGTTGATATAAAGACGCCGTACACCATGAACTACAGCTTCTCCATGCAGCGGGCTCTTTCCAATGATCTTGCTGCCACGATCAGTTACGTTGGAAACCTGTCACGCCACCTGTCTCTCTATGGTGCACCGAACACACCTCCGGGCCTCTTTGCGCCGGGCACTAATACGAATCCATACCAGCCCTTCCCGGATCTCGGGGGAATCGGCCAGATACACTACGCCGGCGTGAGCACTTATAACTCGCTGCAGGCGAAGATGGAGAAGCGATACTCGCATGGGTTGTCGTTCCTGACGACCTACACCTGGGCGCATGCACTCGATGACGCAAGCGACGCGGCCGGAAACTTCACCGCGATCAGCAATCGCAACCAGGCTCTTATCCCATTCATTGACGAGTACACGAATTCGGTCTATGACATTCGCCACCGCTTCACCATCAACGGCAATTACGAGCTGCCGGTCGGCAGAGGTAAGGCATTCCTTCATGATTCACGCCTCGTGGATGAGACCATCGGCGGCTGGTCGTCGAGTCTGACCTTTGCAGCGCAGACTGGAACGCCGTTTACTGTCTCCCCGAATAACAGCACAGCGGCAAACGGAAGCGCACGCGCCATCCTAGTGCGCGACCCCTTTAGCGCCGGCGGCTCGCCCGATCCGTCCAACCCGGACGTAACGTGCGCGCCGAAGACTCGGACGAAGGCGAACTGGTATAACCCGTGCGCTTTTGCGAACCCACTACCGGGAAATCTGATCGGAACGGCCGGATATCCTTCGGTCATCACGGACAAGCAGACGGCCATCGCTTTCCTGGGCGGCCGGTCAAACAACGTGTACGGACCCGGCTACTATCAGGTGAACATGTCGCTGTTCAAGAACTTCCCAACCTGGCGTGAACAGTATCTGCAGTTCCGCGCAGATGGCTTCAATGTACTGAACCATCCCACGCTGGCGAACCCGAACCAATCGGGCACTTCTAACGACAACAGCAATGGTGGCAACATCACCGGCCCCAAGACCTTCCAGAACAACACGCCGGATGCGCGCTTCTTCCAGCTCTCCTTGAAGTACGCCTTCTAGGTCTCCCTCCGCGGGGATAGAACAACTTCCTTCCATCTCCGCGGTTTCTTTTTTTAGCTCTTATCTTTCTGGCGTCGGTGTGTGCCCCTGGCGCTTGCCGGGAGTCCTGCCCCCGATAGCCGCGCTGATCTCTCGCGACGCCTTCTTCAGACTCGCACTTACCTCTGAGACATTGGCTATCGAGTCCAAGTGCTGAATGAATGGCACCGTCAATGCTCCGATGGCCGATCCTCTGCCATCGAAGATGGGATAGCTGATATTAGTGACGCCACGTACTTTGTAGCTGGGACGCGACTCATATCCCTGTCGTTTGATCCGGGCGAGATGAGCCGGAAGATCCGACGGTAGTTCACTTCCGGTAAGCCGCTTCCACTCTGCCAGAGTGCGTGAGCGGTGCTCATCGTCCTGGTGGGCAAGGATGACATACCCGGTGCTAGCCTCCATCAATTCGACCGAAGAGCCGAGTTTTACATAGAAGCCAACGCTGGTGGGCGCATTCACCTGGGCAAGAATCGTCACCTCGGCCCCTTCAATGATGCCCATGTGGCACGATTGCTGTGTCTCATGAGCAACCTGATGCATCACCGGGAGAGCCTCGGCGATGAGCCGCTCCGTTGGTGGATGTTCCTGCACCAGCTTGAATAGCTTCAGAGTCAGCGCGTACCGTTCGCCATCCACCTGGGCGATGTAGCCTCGGCGCTCCAGGCAGAGGAGCATACGGAATATCTCGGAAACCGTCCGTTTGAGCTCACGCGAGATTTCGCTCTTGGTAAGTCCGCTAGGCTGGCGGCCGAGCAGCTCAATAACATCGAGGCCCTTTTCGAGCGCCGGTGTGGCATACGAGTTTTTTTCTTCGGAGTCACCTAGTTGCGACGGCAGATTCTTTTCGGCTGACATGGTTTAGTGCGGCGTCCAGTGAGGATGGGTGGCGAAAGACCGTCTGCGATGGCGATCTGAAGAACAATGAATAGCCCGAAGGTAAAGCTGAGCATGCCGGAAGCGATTTCCGAGGCCCTGATTGAACACCAATCGTATCTCCCATCGTACCGTCGAACAACAGGACGCCCTCAGGCTGATCGAGTTCGCGACTTGATGGTACGACTTCGCACTGCAGCCGTGAACGCAGTCCGCGGTCGAGCGAAGGCCTGCGGCTATCGGATACCGGTTTCCTCGACTCGGTGTTTCGCCAAGCGGAGCTGGCCGTTATGCCGTGTTGTCATAGGGCAGGTTCGAGGTGTAGGCCAGCCCACGCGGACTGCGCATCACCGCAGTTCCTTTCCAGATGCGCGACGCCGCTGCCAGTCGTCTCAATGATGTGGTTCTTTGTGGTGACGCCACCGTTTACATTGAGCATAGTCGGGCCTGCAGCCTGAACTCATCGATAAACGACGCCGGATCTGCGTTCGTGTTGTTTGGAGGGTAGGGGGTTACATGGGATGGAGCAGCCGTCTTGGCAGGTGGAACAGCGTTCGCCAGGCAGATGCAAACCGGGCAGACGCAGCAGGCGATCCAAAGAGCAAGACTGAGGAGGGTGCGACGGTGCATCCGCTCATGCTAGGGCTCAGACTCCCGGCGATTTTGTGCTGGAGCTGTAACCACGCTGCAGCGCTGCTGCTCGCGTCAAGCGTGTATAGTCAATCGCCGCCACCCCAAACGGTTCAGCACTCTGCGTCGTTGCAGTCGGCGGAGCAGTTGCTTGATGCAGGTCATCCCGAGGAAGCTATCGCTCCACTGCGGCAACTCGCGGCAATGCAGTCGCCGGTCAAGGGCGCAGCCCACGCTTTGGGGCTCGCCTGTTATCGCACCGGCAAGCTACTCGAGGCCCGAACAGCGTTTGAGCAGGCAATCCAGGAAGACAATGCGGACATCGAATCCGTGCAGATGGAAGGGCTGACGCTTTATCGTCTGGGTCAGCCTGCGGCTGCCATTCCCTACCTGGAGCGGGTGCAGCAGTGGATGCCACATGCCAACGCCGATGCCAGTTATGTGCTCGGCCTCTGTTATCTCAATGCGCGCCGATACGATGATGCACGTCGTGCGTTCGCTACACAGTACGGTATGGATCCGGCTTCGGCGGGAGCCTATCTGCTGCTGGGAAACATGTTGCAGGTCGCCAGCCTGCCCGAGTTGGCCGCAGGCGCTGCCCGTAAGGCGATCAGTTTAGACCACCGGATTCCGCTGGCCCACTTCCTCGTAGGCGAAGTGTATCTATTCAAGAGTGACTTGAATGGGGCCTTGGCCGAATTCGAGCAGGAGCGCGCTATCAATCCGGGGTTCGCAGAGGTTTATGACCGGCTCGGTGACACGTACCTGAGATCTGGAAAATTCCAGGAAGCGCAGGCTGCACTGATGAAGGCCCTCTCCCTCGACACGTCTCGCACTGGCCCTTTCATTCTTATGGGCAAGGTGCTGCTGCGTCGCGATGATCCCCAAGCAGCCGCGATGTACCTACAGCACGCGGAAAAGATGGATCCGTCGAATACGATGACGCACGCGCTATTGAGTCAGACGTATCGCAAGCTGGGCAGAGAGGATGACGCGAAGCGTGAAATCGATCTCGCATCGAAGATCCACGCAAGCACGGAGCTGAAGTTGCAGCCGGTCCAATAAACTGCGCAAGGCTATTCGCTAGTGGACATGGATAGTGACAAGCCGGACTTGCAAAGGTACACCACCGATGATGGTCGTCTCAAGTAGCGCCTCAAAGGGCCGCACTCTGCCATCCGGCCCTTGTGCCGTCTTCAGCAGCTCGGCGGCACCGTCTGGCCGGCTAGCGAATTCCACTGCGGCTTGTGTCCCAAGCGTCGTCAGCCCGCTGAGCCACATCATCTTCTTCCCGGATTGCATTCCGGGAAGAAGAGAGATAATCGCGTAGTCGCGGGTTAATGGATGCTCAGGCCGCACATAGTTGGCGAGTTCCCCTGGCCGCGGATGATTGTTGTGGTAGCCAGATGCCTCCGCCGAGCTGAAGAGCGTGAACTCCGAATGGGAAGGCAACGCCTGTACTGCCAGATTTTCCGCAGGCGAACCGATAAAGATGAGATTTCGTTGCTTGGCCTCGTCCCACGTGACGAGATGACTGCGCTTCAGGATGAACGTAGCATGGGCCAAGTCGAAGAGCCGCGTCAGCTCATAGACACCGTCGGCCTCGCCGATTCCCGTGTAGTGGTCGATCAAGCGGGCATCAGCCGGCGGGCTCTGTAACTCCTGCAGAGTGGCATAGCGCATCCCGCTCTTTGAATCGCCCACGAAGACGCCGTTGCTGTAGATGAGCAGGGGAGGATCACCGGTAAGAAACGGCCGCCACAGGGTCCCCAAGCTTCGGTTGATTCTGGAGTTGGACAGTGTCGAAAGCGCGAACGCCGCCACTGCGCAGGCAATCAACCCTATGCCAATCCAAAGCCACCATCTGCGCGATTTGATCAAAGCGCGAGCACCGACCGGCAAGGCAGCTTCCGGCGCCTCGATTGATTCGAGACCTTTTATGCTGGCGCTTTTCACGATTACCGGAGAAGGCGCGATGACGGGCGAGGGACGTGAGGTAAATATGACCAGATAATGACCCTTCGGGACATCGATCCGAAGTTCCTCGTTCGCACCCTCAGTTTCGAAATAGGCGGCTAACTTCTGCCGCAGCAGGCGTGCATTGCTGCGGACGATGCTGTCTTCACTGGAGTTGTAGCCTGGTGACCTTCCGAATACCTTCATCCCGATCTGCTGCTCGGTGGCGTCCTCCGGAGCATCTCGGATAGCGCATTCCGCGACGTAGAGCAGGAGGTCGCGCAGACGGGGAGAACTCTTGAAGCTCCGGCTGGACGCTACCCGCAATACAAGGGACCAGCGGGGATCCTGGAGGAGTGCGGAATGCATTTCACCCTTTAGTTTCGTGTCAAACATGACCCGTTGTTGAGTGTTGCATAGTGCTGAAAGCAGGGTCAATCAATCGCATTTCACCCGTGTTGCCACCGTGAAAGACTTGCCGCTGGGTTACCTGCCGTTGAGGATGTTGGGTCCTGGGCTGTCTTAACTCCGGCATAGTGAAAGTAAGAGGTCTCAAGTGCTCGATTGACTACTGCACTTCAGTGGTGGTTGACAACCAGAGACCCGCGACAGGCGAACGGGCAAGTATCGGCTGGAAGTAAATGCCGCCCGCTCGTCGTTTACGAACTTTTTGGGAGGCGTTATGAAGCGGTTTAGTAGGCAGACGGCTCGGCTTGCAATTGACATGTGTGCGATGCGCCTTTTGCGCGGTGGCGTCTTGGGCATACTCCTCGCCTGCGGAGTCTTCCACTCCGCGGCCCATGCCCAGGCGGTTTACGGCTCAATTATCGGGACGGTGACGGACAATACCGGTGCCGTGGTCCCAAATGCCACCGTGAAAATCACAGATGTGGCCAAGGGAACCTCCACCACGGTTCAGACGAACGACAGTGGTGATTACAGCGTGCAACACCTAATTCCCGACGTTTATCAGGTTGAGGTCACAGCCGCTGGCTTTGGTCCGGGCACGGTCAGCAACGTCGTCGTCTACGCTGATACTTCCCCCAAAGCCGACGTAAAGTTGACCGTGGGCACCGCCAGCTCCACCGTCACGGTGACCAGCGCCGCGCCCCTGCTGACGACCGACCGCGCCGAAGTGAGCATGATCCTGAATGCTCGGGCTGTCGAGAACCTGCCCAACTTGAATCGAAATTTCACCGCCTTCGAATTGCTGACGCCGGGCACCAGCTATATCGGCTGGGGAGTGGACGAGTCGCAAAATCCACAACGCAGTCAGCAGATTGAGGTAAACGGCCAGTTGCCCTTTGCTACGGGCTACGAATTGGATGGGACTGACAATCAGGATCCGATCATCGGTGTTGCAGTGATCAACCCCACGCTCGAGTCGGTCTCCGAGATGAAAGTGACCTCCCAAAATTATGATGCGGAGTTCGGCAAGGCGGTCGCCGGACTGGTCACGGCCCAGACCAAGTCGGGCGGCAATGAGTTTCACGGCGCAGCTTTCGAATATCGCCGCTCAGACGCGCAGCAGGCCCGGGACCCCTTCTCGCAATCAACCCGGGATCCACTTACCGGCAAGTATCTTGCCCCCAACCTCCATAACCAGTTCGGCGGAGCGATTGGTGGTCCGATCTTGAAGGACAAGCTGTTCTTTTTCGGGGACTATCAGGGGCTGCGGGAGAAAACCGGCACCGCGGTGCTGACCACGGTACCCACGGCAACGGCGCTTTCCACTTGCACCAGCGGCGGCGTCTGCAATCTCAGCGAATATCTGCAGGGTGGGCAGGGACAGATCTTCGACCCAAACACCAATCAGGACTCTCAATCGGGCCGCGCCCCTTTCGTGGGCAATCTGATTCCCGGCAATCGCATCTCTCCCGCCGCAGTGAATTTCTTCAAGCTGCTGCCTCAGCCCAACGTAGCCGGCGCTGGCATCGTGAATAATTTCCAGGCCTCCGGTTCGGGCATCTTCAACAACGACCAGTTCGACGCCCGTGTTGATAGCCAGACAAAGACCAAACTGCATCTCTTTGGAAAGTACAGCTATTTCAAATCAAATTTGAACGGTGCGCCGTACTTTGGAGCGGCGGGAGGCGCCGGCTTCGGTGCGGGAGGTTTTGCCGGTACCGACAACGCGTTCGACCAGAGTATCTCGGCAGGCGGCGATTACGCCGTGTCTCCAAAATGGCTGACGGACTTCCGCTTCGGTTGGTTTCGTATCCACATCGACGAGAACGGGCCGAATTTCAACGAGCCCCTCGGCAATGAGCTCGGCATTCCAAATTCGAACGTAGGCGACCTCTCACTCAACGGAGGTCTACCCCAATTCAATATCGACAATGCCAGCAACGGAACGAACGGCGGCGGGAACCTGCTTTACGGAACCTCTGCCAACCAGTTCCTGCAAACAGAGAGCCAGTTCCAGGCAGTGAACAACTGGACACATCAGGTTGGTAATCACTCCATCAAGTTCGGCGTCGACCTGCGTTATGGGCTCAACCATCTCGTTGGCCTCGATAACAACAACGTGCGCTCCGGCAACTTCCACTTCGCGCAATCACGCACCTCCGGTGTGTTGGATCCGGTAACCGGTTCTACCTCGTCCGGGCTGGGCTTCGCGACATTCCTGCTCGGCAGTCCCACTGCTTTCCAGCGCACACAGACTCAGAACACCGATGCGCAGGAGCGGCAGAAGCGCTTCTTCTTCTACGGTCAGGACCAATGGCGCGCCACCCCCAGGTTAACGGTCAATTATGGGCTCCGGTGGGAGCTGTACTTCCCGGAGACCGTGAATGGGAAGGGCCAAGGCGGCCTGCTCGATCTGGACACGGGAAATATCCGTATCGCCGGGTATGGCAACTACGGAACGAATTTGAATGTTGCGAAGAGCTACACCAACCTTGCTCCGCGTATCGGGGTCGCGTATCAGGCGGCAAAGAACACCGTGATCCGCGCCGGTTACGGACGCGTCTACGGACAAGGCTGGTCAGGCGATACCTTCGGGGAGGTCCTGACCTTCTCGTATCCGACGCAGGTCTCACAGAACCTGAACGCGTCCACCAATTACTCTGCGCTTTCGTTCAGCATGGACCAGGGGCCGCCGCCCTATGTCTTTCCTCCGATTCCGGCTGATGGGAATTATCCGCTGCCGGATGGAGTGAGCGTGCCCACGCGTCCGCTCTACATGCGGCTTCCCACCCTGGACGCCTGGAATGCCGCAGTCCAGCAACAGATCTCGTCGACCATGTCGCTCCAGTTGAGCTATGTCGCCAGCCATGGCGTTCATAACATGTTCGATTCTTCGAATCAGGCCGATCCAAACCAGCAGACCATTGCTGGCTTCACCCAGGGCATCAGCACCAATGATCGTCGCCCGTACTTCAACGGCGTGGCGCAACAGCTGGGCGTGAAGTACGGCCATCCCTTTGGGTGGACGCAGGGGCTACGCTACAACGCCAACCAGGCAACCAGCAGCTACCAGGCGCTGCAGGTCGTGTTGGAGAAGCGCTATTCAGCGGGTGTCCAGCTCACCGCCCATTACACTTGGTCGAAAGCCCTGACACATGAGTCGTACTATTTCTTCATCAATCCGCGGGTGGGTTGGGGTCCCAGTTACTACAATCGGCCCCAGGCCTTTGTGTTGGCCGGCAACTGGGATCTTCCATTCGGGAAAAACAGGTCAGTGGGCGCTAATGTTCCGGGCTGGGTAAACCAGGTGATCGGCGGCTTTGCCTTGAACGGCTCGTTAACCTGGCAACAGGGACTTCCATTTACTACCAATTATTCCAGTTGCAGCGCGGATAACGATCTGGGTATCTGCTTCGTGAACAAGACCGCGGCTACGCCTCAACTGAGCGGAGGATCGCTCGATCCGATTGCGCACAAGGTCAAGTACTTCACCGCGTCGCCCTACACGCTCGGAGGAGGCAATCCGAATACGTTCGGTCCCTTCGCGCGTCCAGCGGCAGGCACGTTCGGCAACTCCGGACGCGACTGGCTTTCCGGCCCGAGTCTCTTCAACACGGATCTCGCCGTGGCCAAGTCGTTCCAATTTACGGAGCGCCTCGCATTCCAGTTGAGAGCAGAGGCGTTCAACGTCTTCAACCATGTCAACCTGGGTGGACCTGATTCCTGCGTTGATTGCCAGGATGGCAATGCCGGCTTCATTAGCAGCACGGTGGGTTCACAGGACGGAACATCCATGCGGCGCCTGCAATTTGCAGCACGCCTCCAGTTCTGATTCACACGGGTGAAAACGGTCCAGCCTCTCTTAGGGGAGGCTGAACTTTTTCGGACCGCCAGCACCTCTCCGACTTCATCCAAGCGGTGTCCTCGATCGCGCCTCTTCTAAAATTCATTATTTGTGTGTCGTGGCCCCTTCTTTAAGTAGAGAATTGCCAAGAGCTATGTTCTACAGCGCACCGTTCAAAAACGATGAATAATTCGATTTACCTAGTCGTATTCGCGGTGCTGTCCATTTGCTTTGCCGATTCATCAGCGTGGCCGCAAACACCTGCAATAGCGTTACCCGAATCGGGTCTTACTCTCTCGACCGATTCCGTCGGCCCAGTGCGTTTCGTGGCCGTGCACGGCCACCGTTCGGCCATTTTCGGATATCCGAAAAACGGACTCGAGATTTGGGCCTGGCCGTTTCAGATTCTCAGCGGATATCGCATCGGTATCCGTCCTCAGGGCGCAGCAACTGAGATAGACGGAGATCTGCTGCTTCGGCGCATCGAATACGCTCCAGACGCGGTTACCCGGATCTACATCGGGCCAAACTTCGTCATTCGCGAGAAACTCTTCGTTCCTCTCGACTTACCAGGTGCGGTCATTACGTACAAGGTGGAGGGCCGCGGGCACGTGGACATCACGGTCCAGTTCAGTCCGGTGCTCAATCTCATGTGGCCGGCAGGCACTGGTGGACAAAGCACCGAATGGAATGACGTGCGCTCTGGCTATGTGATCTCCGATGGGACGGGAAGTTATACGGCTACCATCAGCTCACCCAACGTCATCTCGCACGACAGCACAGAAAACAGCGCGATCCGTTACGGTGACGCGATTGCAATGACTATCCGGCCCAACGCTTCCGCGCATCTGTTTATCGCACTCAATCAGGGTCGTGAGTCCGGTGCGCTGGTGAAACAATTGGCCACCGATCAAGTCACCCTTGAGCAGCAAGCGGGCGCGCATTACGCAGCGCTCGTACACGATACGCTGCAGATCGAAACTCCGAATAAAGATGTGAACCTCGCATTGACCTGGTCTGAGGTGGCTCTCGATCAGGCTTGGGTCTGTAACCCGGATCTGGGCTGCGGCCTTGTCGCTGGCTACGGTCCCTCCCGCGATGTGCGGCGTCCGCAATATGCGTGGTTCTTTGCCGGCGATGGTCTGGTTGCAATCGATGGTCTGGTTGCATCGGGCCAATACGATCGCGCGCGAGATGAGCTTGATTTCATCCTCAAATATCAGGACCGAAAAAACGGGATGATCTGGCACGAGCTTTCACAAAGCGCGGGCCATATCGACTGGGCCGGCAAATATCCCTACATGTTCGTCCACGTGGACATCACGTTTCAGTTTCTCAGCGCTTTGTTCCGATATGTCGAAGCGAGCGGCGATCTCGATTTCGCGAAACAGCGCTGGACTGCAATCGACGCCGCATATAAGTACTGTCAGGCCGTCGTCGATCCTGCAACGAGGCTGCCGCGTATTCCCCTGGATAAAGAAGGCGGCAATGAGCAGGACCGCGAGAGCGACGAGTTAAGCCTCTCTGTAGCGTGGCTCGAAGCTTCCTCGGCATTCGCGAACCTTGCCCAATGGACATCCCATCCGCAGGAGGCAGCGAAGGCGACTCAGGCCATTGCGCCCGCGCGTGATTCGATTGCCGCTCGATATTGGGACAAAGGACGGCACTTCTGGATCAGCGGTCACACGGCCAACGGCAAAGAAATCTTTGACGAACGCAGTCAGCCCAGCGGGTTGATCTCCGAACAAGTCTTTTCGCCGCAGCAGAATGAAATTCTGCTCGACAAGCTCGCGTCTTCAAAATTCCAGACCGATTGGGGTTCGCGTGGTCTCTCGTCCAGTTCAGGTGCATTCGATCCCGACTCCTACGCGAAGGGGAGCGTTTTCGCCCTGAGCAGTTCGGGTATTGCTGAGACATTCTGGGTCGAGCACCGTCCAGTCACCGCCTTTCCCATCTGGACATCCGTTGTCCCTTGGACGCGGCTGGATGCGCTGGGGCACATCCACGAGGTATTGGCTGGCGATTCCTACCGCCAACAAACCGAATCAGTTCCAGAACAAACCTGGTCGTCCTCTGGATTTATCTCTACTGCGGCAAACGGGATGCTTGGTCTTCACATCGATTCCGTGTCGAACCAGATCGCATTCTCTCCGCATCTTCCGCCCGAGTGGCGCGAAATCACAGTACGCAATGTTCGGCTCCAACATGCCGCATTCGATTTGCAGTTGCAGCGCCGAGAAGGCGCCATCGACCTCACGGTCGCGACAAAGAAGTCAAGTCCCGCTTCGATCATCTTCGACCCGCAGATTCCACTCGGAGCGCGTCTTCTGAGCGCCGAGTGTGATAACCATCGGCTCGCAGCGTCGATGGAGCACAACGAGCAGGATGAACACGTTCATCTCGCCTTCACCGTGACGCAGGGCGCGGCCCACTGTAGCATCTGGTTCCAAGGCGGAGTCGAGGTGATTCCGCCGCAAGTAACTCCCCAAGTGGGAGATCAAAGCACCGGCATCAAGATTACATCCGTCGAATTCAGAGATCACTCCTTGATAGTCGAAGCCGATGTGAACAGTGCCTGGACCCGCTTTGACATCAAAACCGCGTGGAGACCGGTCTCCGTCGATGGCGGCACTATCGGTCAGATTGCTGGGAATCTTTATCAGGTCGATTTCGATCGCGATGAAAGGGTGCCCGATTCCTTCGGCTATACCCATCGAAGAGCGGTTGTCCATTTTGGACATGCTTACTGATCTCGCCGACATAACGCGTTTCGGCGTAGTCATCGAAGAGCTCACGTAGCACTCCCGCCCGGCAGGGACTTGCGGTGGATTCTTGCTGTCGGAGGAGTGCGCGAAGTGCGATGTTGATTCAACAATTTGGATAACTAGAGACAAGACAGGCCGCTGATCTCCAGCGGCCTGTCTTGTCTCTGCAGAACGCCTAACTAGAAGGTGAACTTAGCGGCGAATTGCAGTTGGCGCATCACCGGTTGGCCGCTGCTAAGAATGGCGTTGTCGACATTGGTGATCACGCCCCCTCCGCTGCAGTCGACGCATCGTGCGTTCGACGCATTCGGGACGCCGAGCGGCACGTGATTGAAGACATTGAAGGCTTGGAACTGGAACTGGGCCTTCACCCGTTCGGTGATATCAAAGTTCTTGAATAGCGAAGCATCCGCAAAGTAGTCCGAGGGTCCGCGGTAGCTGTTGCGGCCGACATTGCCAAAGGTGCCGAACGCCGGCCGCGCGAAGGGCCCGGAGACCGAACCGTTGCCGCCGAACGCTGCAACTGGAGTGAAGTATTGGCGCGACGGGGCGCCTCCCGAAGTGTTCAGCGAGCCGACGCTAAGGGGAAGGCCGCCGACCGCCTTGTTTGGACGACAGTCACTGCTGGTGCCAGGGTTGCTGGAGTTAGTATCGATGTCCTGATCGTTGCCACACTCCGCATATGTAGGCGTGAAGGGCAGGCCGCTCTCCCAGGTGGTGGTTCCGGCCAGTTGCCAGCCGCCGACGACGTAGTTCATGGCCCTGTTGACATTGCTGAGGAGCATCTTGTTGCGGCCGAATGGGAGTTCGTACATACCGCTCATCACGAACAGGTGATTGCGATTCGTGTCGTTGGGACCGTATTCGACCCGCGGATCGTTCACGAAGTAGGTCGAGCCATAGTTCATCGCCTTCGACCAGGTGTACGTTCCAAGCAATTGCACGCCGTGGCTGAATCGTTTCTCGACCGTGGTCTCGAGCGCGTTGTAGTTGGCGCGTGCCGCTGGAGCCAGAGAGTTGATGTCCTGCGAACAACAGGTTCCGCCGGCGAGCTTGTCAAAGTATGGGCGCCGAAGGTCCCGGTCCGCCAGCTGAGCTGGGCTGGTTGGCAACACGGGCTGGTTGACGTTGAACCCTTCCGTCTCGCCCGGATAGATGCGTTCCGCGACATTGCCCACATAAGCGATGGTCACCGTCGTATCCGAAGACAGAGCTTGCTGCAGGCTGATGTTGTACTCATCCACTTTGGGCAGCGGCAGACGATCGGGGCGTACGTTGTAGCCGATGTTGTTCAGGATCGGCAAAATGCCGTTCGCGGGAATCGCAATCGGGGGCACCTGCGCGGGAATAGTGTTGTAAGTGAATGTCAGTGGCGCCGTGGCGCTGGTGCTGCCCTGATTCTCGGCATTTACCACTGGCACGTTGTGCGTGAGGGCGCTCCCGAAGATCGTCCCGAAGAAACCGACGTCATCGTAGACCTGGCCGACTGCACCGCGGATGACGGTGTTGGGACGAACCTGGTAAGCGAAGCCGAAGCGGCCGCCCAGATTCAGCAGGTCAACCGAAGCGCCGCCGTTGGTGGGCACGTTCCCGATGCCCGCAACACGGATAACACCCGCCTGCAAGTCGGTGAAGCCGCCGGCTCCCGCAGTGTTGACTGTCTCGGGGAAGATGATGTCCCAGCGGACGCCATAATCGAGGGTCAGTTTCGGCGTAACACGCCACGTATCCTGGGCGTAGAAACCGCCGCGCTTCTGGCGATTGGCGGCGTTGTTGTTGTAGACGTCAAAGCGCTGGAACTGCGCGATCTGCCCGGTGAGCACCGCGCCGATTCCGGAGCCGGCACCGGTGGTGTTGTTGAAGGAGAACTGACCCGTGCGGTTGGAATCACTTGCGTTGCGTAGATTTAATGCGTATCGGATATCCCCGCCGAACTTGAAGGTGTGATTGCCGACGATCTTGGTCCAGTTGTTCACCAACTGGAAGACCTGCTCACTCTCCTGCAGCGGGCAGTTGCAGCCCTGGGTGCCGAAAGGGGAGATGCTGTTGTCGACAACATTGAAGGTCGGTGAACCGGAAGTATCGAGCGCGCCGGTGTTGAGGTTGGGCAGGCCTGCGGCAGCTGCCGGTGCCGTTCCAACGTCGAACTTATTCTCCGCCACGTGATAGTCGAGGAAGCCGAAGCGAAAGTCCGTAAGCAGGTCGGCGCGGAGGGCCCAGTCGAAGCCCACCGATACGCTCTGGTTCTGCACCTGGTCAGCACCGCTGGTGTTACCGATTCCAAAGCCTTCGCCGCCCGCAGTACCGAGCGCAGGCGCGCCGAAGAGCCGGAAGTTCGCGTAGTCATAGCGACCGAAGGCGTGGATAGTAGGAGTTACCTGATAGTCAAGGCGGGTGTCGGCGAGATCGCCATCATTATTGCCCGATCCGGAGGCGATGTAATTGTTGGTGGTCGCGCCAGGAGCACCCGCATTCGGTTGGGGAAATGCGGTCAACAGAGCGCGGCCTTGCGGCGTGACCCGCGCGTTTGAGATGACTCCGCCGCCGTATTGTGAAAGATCGCAAGTAGGACTCGCCGGATTCAGACAGGTGTTGCGCACGGTTGCAGTAGGCACGTTCTGCTGGATACTACTGCCGACCTTTTGCCGTGTTCCCTGATAATCGAGAAAGAAAAATGCTTTGTCCTTCTTGATAGGCCCTCCCACGGACCCCCCGAACTGGCTGTAGAGCGCTGAAGGGATGTATCGGCCGGTCACCGGATCGCGTTGGAATTGAGTAAACGGATTGCGCGCTGCCAGCGCATCACTGCGGCGATAGAAGAATGCATCGCCATGAAATGCGTTGCCACCGGACCGCGTCTGCGCCGTCACAACGCCACCAACCGAACCGCCAAACTCAGCTGGGAAGTTCTGCGTATCCACCTTCATTTCGCTGATGGAGTCGAGGGTAGGGTTGATGACGATGATGCCGTCGACGGGCTCACGATTGTCCGTGCCGTCCAGCACATAGCCTAGTGTGCCGTAGTTGGAACCGTTGGCATTCAGAGCCGTAGTGCCTTGCGGGTTCTCCGTCGGAGCGATGTTGAAACTGGACCTTTGCACGCCAGGAGTGAGCAGGGCGAACGATGTGAAGTTGCGGTTCAGGTTCGGCAGATTCTGGATCTGTCGCTCGTCAAGCTCCTGACCAACATCGGCGCGGTCCGTTTGGAGCGCTGGAGGCGCCGACGTCACTGTCACCGTTAGGCTGGCTCCTCCGACCGTCACCTGCAGGTTAACGGTCTGCGTGGTGTCAGCGGCGACGGTGACGGCATTGTTCTCCGCCGGTGTGAAGTTGGCAGCGGTGGCCTTTACGCTGTAGCTGTCCGGGATGAGTTGGTTGACGGTATAGAAGCCGTCGCTGTTGGACTGGACCGTTTTAGTGGTTCCTTTCGCGGTATCGGTTGCGGTGACCGTCGCCCCTGGAACTGCAGCGCCGCTCGCGTCTGTCACCGTGCCGGAGATGCTGCCGTAGATGGCTTGCGCCAGCGCCAAGCGGGCGCCGGAACATAAAAGAAATGTGATAACGACGAGTGCCAGAGCCCTGGAGCACGTGTTCCGGATGAGCTGGATCGGATAGGTTGCCGGAGCCGGGAAGGATTGATGCATTACAGCTGCCTCCAAAAAGAGTCCTGAAATAATCGATGTCGTCAGGCAGCGAAAGGATTTATATAAATAGATATTAATCAACATATAAAATCAGACGGAGGCATAATACCCGGATTTTGTTGTAGTAATCGATTTTGGCTTACTATTGTGCGATTCGGGCGATCGGATCCGGCCAGCATTAGCGGCCGGTAGCGAAGCGCCCAAACGAGCAGCGACTAATATTAAAATAGTTAATAAAGATCGAAGCCTAACTCTTGACTTCGAAAGGTCCCATTCATCATCGGACGAATTAGCGCTCTGATTCAGACCTTTGGTAGTTTCGTGACATTCCAGTCACCTCCGACAGCTTTGATCAGCAAGACACTGGCATCGAGTTCTCTGCGCCGGATGTCGATATCATTTCGTTCGTTGCTAAGAGCAGTTGTTTGTGACGTCACGACCTGAAGATAGGTATCCACACCGCCGGCATAGCGATTCTCAAACAAGCGAAGAGATTCTTCAGCAGCAGCAGTGGCATTGTGCTGCTGCTGTGACTCTCCGGCAAGAATACGCAGCACGGCGAGGTTGTCCTCGACCTGCTGAAAAGCTGTTAGCGTCGTCTGGCGGTAATTGGCAACGTTCGCATCATAAGCCGCGATGGCGGACTCTTTGGTCGCGCGCCGTCGTCCGGCGTCAAAGAGCGTTTCTGAAACGGTTGGACCCACCGCCCAGAAGCGGCTGGGCCAGAGGAACCACTCGGCGGCAGAGGTTCCCTGAAATCCCGCTAAAGCACTCAGGTTCAACGCGGGATAGTAAGCAGCCTGAGCAATACCGATTTGTTCATTGGCGGCAGCCACCCGACGCTCGCTCGCCGCTATGTCTGGTCGGCGTTCCAGCAACTCTGAAGGCAATACTTCTGGAACCGCTGGAATCGCTGGCGTATGGAGATCGATAGGACTGGGGGGCAAGCTGAAGTCTGCAGGCGGCTTTCCAATCAGGATAGCGATCGCATGCTCATACTGAGCACGTTGAACCATGATGTCTGTATCAAGGACCTGGGCGTCTTCCAGTTGTGTGCGAGCTTGCGCTACATCCGATTTGGGAGCGGCTCCGCCCTCGAACCTGTTTTCGGTAAGTTCCAACGCCTTGCTGTAGGTCTGTACGGTATCGTCGAGCAGCTTTTTCTCGCCGTCAGCACTGCGGAGTTCAAAATAGTCGTATGCAAGTTCAGCTTGTAGGCTCAATTGGACTGCAGCCATGTCTCCCGCACTTGCCTGAGCCTGTTCCTTCGCTGCGGTGACGCTTCGCCGGATACGTCCCCAGAGATCAATCTCCCAGGACAAATCGACCGGAAGAATAAAATCGCCGTTTCCATTGTTGGCCAGGTTCGATGGAAAGTAGGGCTGGTTTGCAGAGTCACGCACAGTGGAAATGCTCGGCGCAGTTCCGATCGTCGGCGCCTCGGATGAACGATTGAAGCGAATGGCCGCGCGCGCCTGGCGGAAGTTAGCCTCTGCAACCTTCAGCGTCTGATTTGCCGAGTCAACCTGCGCTTCCAACGCATTTAACTGAGGATCGTCATAAATCTCCCACCAGTTTCCTCGAGGCGTCAGATCCCCCGGTCGAACAGGCTTCCAGTTGTCATTCGCCTGAGACAAATTGGGTGTCTCTTCTTTGAAGGATGGCGCTATAGGCGTGGACGGTTTCACATAGTTAGGACCGACCATGCAGCCCGCAAGAAGGATCGTCACGCCTGACAACAGGTACGGAATGAGACTTATTTTCACCTAGATCCCCCGGCCTTTGGCGCATTGACTCGAACCGGAGTTCCCGTGGTGAGCGAATCCGGCGGATTGACGATCACTTGATCGGTTGGCTTGAGTCCGCTGATCACTTCGACAGTCGAGCCATAGTCGCGGCCGATCGTTATCGGAACCAGCTCAGCATGGTCGCCCCGAACAACCCCGACCCGCAGCCCTTCGGATCGAAATAGCAACGTATTGGCAGGAATGGTGTGCGACGCAGTGGCATTTTTCGACTTTTCAGGAATTTTCATGTGAACAAAGACATATGCGCCGGGCCTGATGCGTCCATCGCGGTTGTCGATGTCGACCTCAACGTTCAATGTTCTTGAGTTGAGGTCAATTGCGTCGGAGTTGCGGACAATCGTCCCTTGAAATGATTCTCCAGGGTATTCGTCGAGCGTCAGCGTGGCCTTGGCCCCATTTTGCGCTGCCTCAGAATCAACTTCCGGTACAGCGACATAGACGCGTAGCCGGTTCACCGCCGCCATGTGAAAGAGCTCCTGTGGCATGCCGCCCGCGCCTGCGTTGATGAGCGCGCCGACATCGGTGTTTCTCGCTGTGACTACGCCTGAAAAGGGAGCATAGATCTTCTCAAAGGATTGCAATTGTTCAAGCCGGTGAACGTTTGCAGTCATAGATTCGACGGTCGCCTGTTTAGCACTCAGATCGTTAACTGCCTGATCGGTTTCTTGCTTGGAAACACTGTCTGTTTTGAGCAGGTTCTGCCAGCGCGTTGCCGTAATCTGAGCCAGTTGTTCGTTTGCCTCGGCCGTCTTCAGATCCGCGCGGGCTTGTTCCAGTTGTTGATCGATCTCGGGGGTCTCAATTTCAGCAAGCAGTTCGCCTTGCTTAACATGCGCACCGATGTCCACGTACCAGCGCTTGAGGTAGCCATTTGTACGCGCGTAGATGGGCGTGTCACTGAATGCTTGCGTGTTGCCCGGTAGAACGATTTCCTCGAGGGCGGCTCCAGATTTGGGCTCTACCACATTCACGGTTGTAATGGCAGCACGTTCCGTCACAGTTCCCAGATTGCTTGCCGCCACCGCACGCTCGTGAACACCCGCGTAGATAATGACGCCAAGCACCAGGGCTGAGACCCCTAAGCCGACGAACAGCGAGCGGGATAATGGTTGCCTTTCCCTCTCGGCAGCTTGCTCAGAACTGTTTTGCGAAGTTTGATCCAAATCAGTCTCGACCTTGCTCATCGTTCACCTCCATTCGGTTTGCATACAACTACGCGTGAATCGGCTCATTGTCTGAATTCCCGACCCGTTGCGAATCTGTATGTCGAGACCGGCCGTGCAGAAGAGCAAAAACGGAAGGTACAAAAAACAGAGTGGCGACGGTCGCGCAAAGAAGCCCTCCGATAACGGCACGACCCAGGGGAGCATTTTGTTCGCCGCCGTCTCCGAGTCCTAGAGCCATTGGAATCATGCCGATGATCATCGCCAGCGCTGTCATGATGACAGGGCGAAAACGCGTCGCCCCTGCCTCAATTGCGGCCGTCATCGGATCACCGTGGTTGAGCAGCCTTTCCTTGGCAAACGAAATGACGAGGATACTATTCGCTGTAGCTACGCCCATACACATGATGGCTCCCATCAACGCGGGCACGCTCAACGTCGTGTGGGTAATGAACAAAAATAGAACGATTCCAGCCAGCGCCGCAGGCAACGCAGTGATAATAATGAACGGATCCAGCCAAGACTGAAAATTTACGACTATCAGCAAATAGACGAGGACAATTGCGAAGCCCAGACCACCAATCAGTCCGAGATAAGAGGTCTGCATTGTGCCGTATTGCCCACGCAGTGTGACGAAGCTGCCACGCGGAAGAAGTTTGCGGTTTGCGTCAACGATGCGGGTTACATCTCGTCCTACGGCACCCAAATCTCGACCTTGGACAGACGCATAGATATCGACAACGCGGCGAATATTGTAGTGATTGATTGAACCCAACTCGCTGGTCCGGTGGACGGAAGCAACGTTTGCAAGTATTCCTCGCTGCCTCTGATTTGCGCCGGTCAACGGAATATTCTGCAGGTCCTGCTCAGATTGGATGTCATATTGAGGCGTCTGCGTGACCAAGTTATACGACACGCCGTTTTTGGGGTTCAGATAAAAGCTAGGCGTAACCTGGAAACTTCCACTCGTTGAAACCAGCATGCTATCGGCCACATCACGCTCTGTATAACCGGCCTCTAATGCCTTCGTTCGATCGACTTCAATGTGTAGCTTCGGGTAGTCGGCTTGCTGCTGAATGCGCAGGTCGGCGATGCCGCGCACAAGACTTAGTTCTTTAAGCATCTGGTCGGCAACGCGGCCATTGCTGCCCAGGTCTGCACCATCGATCTGGATATCGATTGGAGCTGGCAACCCGAAGTTCAAGGTCTGGGTAACAATGTCGGCCGGCAGGAAGTAGAATGTGACGCCCGGATACTTCGACGGCAACCTGTCACGGAGAGTACGTACATAATTTGCTGTCGAATGATGCTTTTCCGTAAGAGAAACGAGAATGTCCGCATCGGCTGCGCCCGTAAGCCCCGAGCGATTGTAGATGTAATTGAGGCTGCTGTAAGGCAGACCTATATTGTCGAGTACGTTATCCATCTCAGCAGATGGAATCGTTTGTCGAATACTACCTTCAACTTGATCCGCTAGACGCGCAGTTTCTTCAATGCGCGTTCCCGTCTTCGCACGCACATGCAAAATGAACTGGCCGCTGTCGGTATCCGGGAAAAAGTCCTGGCCAAGAAAGGGGACCAGAGCGAAGGCCAGCACGCAGACGACAATAAAGCTTGGAACAAAGGCAAGCCGAACTGAAACAAGTTGCGCCAACAGGGAGGAATAGGAAGCGCGAATCTTCTCAAAAAGCCGCTCGAAACCTCTCTGAAAACGGACGAATACACCGCGAGGAAGTGTGCGTCCGTGCTTGTGAGCCTTTAAAAGGTACATTGCCAAGGTAGGCACAAGCGTGCGGGACAAAATATAGGAGGCGATCATGGCAAAAATGACAGCCTCGGCGAGCGGGACAAAGAGATAACGTGCTACACCGCTCAGGAGAAACATCGGTAAGAAGACGATGCAGATGCACAAGGTCGAAACAAGAGCCGGGACTGCGATCTGTGCCGCACCGTCCAGGATGCCGTCGTGGAGATCAGCCCCCTCCTCCAAGTGCCGCTCGATATTTTCAATGGTGACCGTTGCATCATCGACGAGGATGCCGACAGCCAGAGCCAGCCCCCCTAGGGTCATAATATTGATGGTTTCGTGCAGAAAGCTCAGAACTATAACTGAGGTCAGAATGGACAAGGGAATCGATATAGCAATGATGACTGTGCTTCGCCAACTTCCCAGAAAGATAAGGATCATCAGACCGGTAAGAGCGGCCGCGATGACAGCTTCGCGAATGACTCCGTTAATCGCTCCGCGTACAAAAATAGATTGATCGGCAAGAGGTTGAATCCTTAGCGCTGGCGGAAGGGTTTGGGCCACACGTGGAAGAATCTGCCGTACGCCCTTAACGACATCGATCGTGGATGCGTCTCCGGCCTTGAGAACGGTTACGAGGGCACCACGTTTACCGTCCTGGCGGACAATATTCGTCTGCGGAGCAAAGCCATCGCTGACGGTCGCGACATCGCGCAAATAGATGACAGAGTTGCCGACAGTCTTGATGGGAAGGTTGTTGAACTCCGGAACGCTCTTTAGATCCGCATTCAAATCAACGTCATATTCAAAATCCGACATTTTCATCGTGCCGCCGGGCAAGACAAAGTTCTGATTGCCGAGCGCGGTCAACACGTCATTCGGAGATAAGCCCTTGGATTGCAGCAGGCGCGGGTTCAGATTGACCATGACCTGACGCGTCTTGCCTCCGTACGGGAACGGAACCGCAGCGCCAGGAACAGTGACCAGCTGTGTACGCAGAAAGTTTAGAGCGATGTCGTTCAGTTGGGGTTCAGTCAGCCCATTCCCGGAAAGACTAAGCTGCAGAATAGGAACCGTGGATGCGTTGTAGTCGACGATCAGTGGAGGGAGCGATCCGGGGGGCAACTGACGCAGGATGGTCTGGGAGACTGCAGTAACCTGCGCATTCGCACGGTCTATACTGGCACTCGGCTGAAGGTAGATCTTTACAACCGCAGTCCCGTTTACGGTCGTGGATTCGATGTGCTCGATATTGTCAACTACCGTAGTGAGCACACGCTCGTACACGGTTGTGATTCGCCCTTCCATCTCCTCGGGGCTGAGGCCGGTATAAGTCCAGGACACAGCAATGACAGGAATATTGATGCTTGGAAAGATGTCGGTCGGCGTCCGCAGAATCACGACCGGGCTCAGAATGAGAACAAGAAGCGCCAGAACAATGAATGTGTAGGGTCGGTTGAGAGCGAGTCTGACGATCCACATTTGGCACCCCTCTGGACTCAAGTCATACGAAGGCCCGCCGGCTTATTACGAAACGGTACGTATAGTATTTGAGCGGACAAGAGCTCCTAAGATTCAAAAATGCCAGAAGTGATCACTGGCAACAAAGAGTTCTCAGGCCCTACGGCGAGGCCTATTCTTTGCTACGGAATACGATTCTGTTGAACGCGCCTTTGCGGGTATGTCGAATCACAGATTCAGATCGTTGAAGGAGATCACATGCGTCAGCCTGCCACACCGTCGACCTCAGACCGAACAAACTCTAGGCAAAGGGGCCAAGTCGAAGGCGTCAAAGCGGAGTGTCGCGGTCGCCCTCGCAGTGAGGAGTCCGAGGAGGCGATCCTGGCAGCGACGCTGCAACTGCTTACCCAAAGACCTTTACGCGATATTTCGATGGAAGAGATAGCCCGAAGAGCCGGGGTGGGAAAGGCCACGATCTATAAGTGGTGGCCGAGCAAAGCATACCTGGCCTTGGATGCGTTTTTAAGAAGTTTGAATCGAAGGGTGCCAACCTTTGACACGGGTTCTGTAAGAACGGACATTCAGGAGCAGCTTCGCTCGGTGATTACTCTCTACAAGAATCCGGCCGGACATATTCTGGGCCAGTTTGTTGCGGAAGCTCAGATCGATAAAGAATTTGCGGCACTCTTTCGCGAACGGTTCCTTAAGCCGAGACGTGAAGCCGTCGGAGTCATCTTTGATCGCGGCGTCGAACGAGGAGAGATCGACCAAGATCTGGACCGGGAACTCGTGCTCGACTTGATCTATGGCCCAGCGATCTACCGTATGATGGCCGGCCACGCCCCCCTTGATCGCAAGGTCGCAGATAGTATCGTCTCCACATTGTTTGATGGAGTGCGTAGTAAATCCACGGTAATGGTTGACTGCCGACAAGAAACCCGTCGGAAACGCGGTGGCACTCGAGGAAAGTGAAGGAAGAGCACATTCAAAATGGTTAATGAACCCCGTTAAGGTACCGGCAGTCAGGAAGAACCTTCGTAGCTGGTCGGAGCCTCCGACTCCAACAATCGAGTCAGTAATTGAGGTCCGATGTTCGGCTTAGGGCTGACCGCCGGTTGACTCGAAAAACCGGCTTCTCCGGGGCTCTTTTGCCCTTGCGATCAACTGCTTCTACTCTAGGAATCAAATTCCGGGTGCAATGTCTGGAGCGAAGCGCTTCGATGTGCCAGTCCATACGAGTCTTGCTCAGATGTCGGAAGCAATGTTGGAAGGTTAAGCCTATACTCGGGCGGAGAGATTCATAACGCGAGCAGTACGCGGAGCTTGCCGTGGAGATCCGCTGATGAGTTTTTTCGACGCTGGCTGTGAGGCGGTTTCATTATCCAGAAGATCCAACGCTTTCGCATCTTGATCAGCGCCTGAACGCTTTACTCATCGTGAGCCTCGCCAGAGTGCCTTGGGTGCTGGTGTCGGTGCAGTGCCAGACAGTGTCCAGCGGTCTGCGGCCCAATTGTTGGAATGGACGATGAGTATGCCAGTGACGATGACGATTTGATTGAGAACGATGATGCTTCCGCGGTTCTCGCGCGCGGAGATCCCGGAGGAAGTGTGGCGCAAACATGGGCGCGCCGAGGCTGATGCTTAGACCATCCAGAAAACGGGCCGCACGGGATCGCTAAAATTGGAGGCGATGAGCATGATAACGGGGCACGGAAAGACGGCAGTTGCGGGGCCGATTCATTTGGATCTGTCAACCGGAGTTATGGGGAATGATCCGAGGGTTGAACGGACCGTGAAGACTGTCGGGCAGATGAAGAGGGTTTTTCTTGACGAGCAGGCGCGGTCCGAAATGGATCCTGCTCAGGTCATGTATGCGATGGAGTACTGGAAGCCGGTACCGGATGGAACTGAGGCGGGATTGTTTTTTGGGAACTCAACCGTGTTCCCTGGCGTGATTGGCGAGGAGTACTTCATGACGCGGGGCCACTTTCATGCGAAACGCGACCGCGCTGAGTTTTATTCCACGGCATCAGGAACCGGGATGCTGGTGCTGATGGATGAACAGCGGTGTGCCACGGTGCAGGAGATGGGCGCGGGGTCTACGCATTACATCCCGGGAAGGATTGCGCATCGAGTGGTGAACACCGGTGCAGTGCCGCTAACTTTTCTGGCTTGCTGGCCGAGCGATGCTGGCTATGACTACGCTGCGATCGAGGAACAGGGATTCAGTGTACGGGTATTGCGCAGGAATGGGGTCCCTGAAGTCGTGGTGCAATTGTGAGCGAGATAGCCATGGCGCTGGATATTGGCGGCTCGCACGTGGAGTACGGCATTGTCTATCGCGATCGCCTGTTGGCCAAGGACACGATTGCGGTGCGGCACCCCTTGCTGACAGCTCTTCTGCCGCAATTAGAAGCAGGGCTGCATGCCCTGGCACGACAGAGTGCCATGGATCCGACACAGATGGCTGGAGTGGCCGTGGGCATATGCGCGATTGTTCATGAGGACGGGTCGATTCTCGCAACGAATGGAAAGTATGACGATGGAGTCGGCTTCAACTTCCCGCGCTGGTGCGAGACCAGGTTCGGATTGCCATGCAAGGCAGAGAACGATACGCGGCTGGCATTGATTGGAGAACACTTCGCTGGTGCAGCGAAGGGGTTTGATGATGCGGTACTGGTGACGCTCGGGACCGGTATTGGCGGAGCTGTGTTGCTGGGCGGAAAACTGCTGCGATCTGGTTCGCGCAAGGCTGGAGGCCTGGCGGGTCACCTGGGAGTGGACTGGAAGGGCCGCGTATGCACGTGCGGCAACCGCGGGTGCGCGGAGGCCGAAGCCTCAACGGTATCGCTTAACGCGATCTGCCGTGAACACACTGGATATAGACGGAGCATGCTGGCCGAGAAGATGGGCGCCATTGATTTCGAGACATTGTTTGCGGCCGTGGATGCCGAGGACGCCGTGGCGTGCGAGGTGCTCGAACATTGCGTCGGCGTATGGGCGGCGCTGACGGTCACGCTGATCCATGCTTATGATCCGCAGGTCATCGTATTTGGCGGTGGTGTAATGCAGAGACAGGAATGGATACTCCCGCGAATCCGTGACCATGTGAACCGACATGCCTGGGCGCAGAAGGGCTCCGTCAGCATCGTGCCGTCCTTGTTAGGACCGGCCGCGGCGTTGCTGGGTGGCTTGCCGCTGCTGCAAGGCAACGTATGACGCGAGAGACGACGACGCGCGGAACAAACTATGACAAGCAGCCGACGATTGCGATCTCGCAGGATGCTTCGCTATGCGTAAGTGGGTGGCTAGCGATTGTAGCAGCCGCTCGGAACGCTCGTGGCAGCGCCGAGTGCACCGTCGTCGTTGCGGAGTGTTATCCAGGGGTGGACACGGATGAGGTGAGAGGCGGACTCGACGCTTTCGATGCAAAGACGATCTTGTCCGCTGAGACCGCGCTCAAATCTGCCGGCGAATTAGAAGAGATCCTATCGCCTTTTCTTGGGGACGATCCGGTATTTGGAAGAATGGCAGGGTGGAGACTGGGATCGCTGTTCGATGAAGGCCGGACGGCTTCGTTGCGCAAGGAGATTGCGGCCGCACGGGGGCTGGTGCTGGTGTATGGAACGGGCGCGGCTTACGTGGCGCGGCAGTGGGATGTGCTGCTGTATTGCGATGTGACGCGATGGGAGATACAGCAGCGGCAACGTGCGCATCGAGTAGGGAATCTTGGTGCGAACAATGAGAGAGCAACGGCAGCGGAGCTCTACAAACGGGCGTATTTCGTCGACTGGCGCGCTGCGGATGCGGAAAAGCATCGCCTGCATGACGCAATAGACCTGTACGTGGATACGAATCTTCCGTTAGGGCCGAAGATGATCTCCGGAGACAGCTACAGGTCCGCGCTGGCGGAAACGGCACGGCGTCCGTTCCGGGTAGTGCCATTCTTCGATCCCGGCCCGTGGGGCGGAGAGTGGATGCGGCGGCACTTTGACCTTCCGAAAGAGCCTCCGAACTTCGCCTGGTGCTTCGATTGCGTGCCGGAGGAGAACAGCCTTCGTTTCCGTTTCGGGGACCAGATAATTGAGACGCCTGCCCTGTCACTGGTCCATGAGCATGCGGAGGAGTTGCTGGGCAGCTCGATCGTGCAGCGATTTGGCGCAGAGTTTCCGATCCGCTTCGATCTTCTCGATACTGTGGAGGGCGGCAATCTTTCGCTACAAGTTCATCCGCTCCCTGAGTACATCGCCGAACAGTTTGGGATGACGTACACCCAGGACGAGAGCTACTACCTGCTGGATGCGGAACCTGATGCGGTTGTTTATCTGGGGCTGAAGCCAGGCATCGATGCGGTGAGAATGGCCGCGGATTTAGAGAGAGCGCAGACTGATGGGATGATCTTCCCAGCGGAGCAGTACGTGAACAAGTGGCCTGTGAAGAAGCACGATCATGTATCGATACCAGCGGGAACGATTCACTGTTCCGGGAAAAACAGCATGGTCCTGGAGATCAGCGCAACGCCTTACATCTTCACCTTCAAATTGTGGGACTGGGCGCGTCTGGGGATGAATGGCTTGCCGCGGCCGATTCATTTGAGACATGGACTGGCGAATATCCAGTGGGACCGAGATAGGGAATGGGCCCGAGAGAATCTGATCAACCCGGTCCATGTTGTGAGTCGCGGAGAAGGCTGGTATGAGGAAGCGACCGGTCTACATGCGCTGGAATTCCTGGAGACGAGACGCCACTGGTTCACAGAGCCGGTGTTGCATGACACTCAAGGCACGTTGAATGTGCTGAACCTGGTGGAAGGCCGAGAGGTTGTCGTAGATAGTCCAAGCGATGCCTTTGAGCAGTTCGTTGTGCACTATGCAGAGACATTTATTGTGCCGGCGCAAGTAGGGCAGTATCGGATCTCTCCGCTTGGCAAAGCCGATAAGCCCCTGGCCACTATCAAGGCATTTGTACGGAGTTCGGCGTGACACAGATTGCGACAAGACTGAACGTGGAAATCGATCCAGAGACTCTGGAGTTCAGATATGGTCCTGGGGTACGCGGCCCGAAGGCGGAGTTCCGTACGTTGGATGCGATTCGTTCAAGCCTGATGGATCCGGGATGCGAGGGGCCAAGTCCCGTGTACTCGATCGCGATGGACGTGCGCTGCGAAGAAGACGAACGTGCTTTGAAGGCGCATTATCTGCTGTTTGGGGTAGTGGCGTATGCGGCGGGGCAACTGGGAAAGGAGCCGGTGCGCAGCCAGGGACATGTGCACGCCATTGCGGCACATAGCGGCTGGTCGTCACCGGAACTGTTTGAGATATGGGAGGGCAAGGCGATCATCTATGCGCAGGAACGGACGACCGATGATCCGGGCCGTTGCGTGGCGGTGGCCGCAATACCCGGAGAAAAGGTAGTGGTGCCGCCAGGCTGGGCGCATGCGGTGATCAATACTGATATCCACCGACGCATGGTATTTGGGGCGTGGTGCGACCGTCAATATGGATTTGATTACACTGGCGTCCGCGCGCACGGCGGCTTGGCGCATTTTCCGATAGTGCAGGCGGATGGAGCCATCGAGTGGATGGCCAACGACCGCTATCGTGCCGCCCAGCTTGAACAACGCAAGAGCCGGCAATATCCGGAACTGGGACTCGACCCGATCGAGCCCATCTATATGCAGTACCGCAGGCATGTGGATTCAGTACAGTGGGTAGCCCAACCAGAGCGGTTTGCAGAACTATGGCCGCAATTTGAACCATGAGGTGCTGATTCCGTAGTGAAGCCCGTTTCCTTGAAGGAGTGCTTATGAGACTACGGCAGCTCATTCTTTGCGTGGTTTGTTGCCTCATGGCGATCGTGCCTAGTTGTGCCATAGCAGAGGCGGCACACCGCACCACGCTTTCACTGGACGGCACGTGGGACGTGGAAGACAGCGTCGGCGCGAACGAGATGCCAAAAACATACGGCCATACGGTGCCGGTTCCGGGGCTGACTCACTCGGCGGTTCCCGCGTTTGCAGATGTTGACGAGTACAAGACGAAGCAACTGCTTTCTAATCTGGTTGAGCAGGGAAGATACAGTCGCGCCGATTTCGACAAGCTGGGGGATGTGCGAGGCATCTCCTACCAGAAGCGCAATTACTTCTGGTACCGGAAGACTTTCAATGGGCCAACTCGCGATGCAGTGGCGTTGCTGAAGGTGAACAAGTCGCAGTTTGGGACGGTTGTGTATCTGAATGGCGTCCGTATTGGTGAGCACCATCCATGCTTCACCGCCGCGTACTTCGATGTAACGCGAGCAATTCACTGGAATGCGCCAAATGAGTTGGTGATTCGGATCGGGGCACACCCAGGCGTGCTGCCCCCGAATGTTTCGCAAGGTACCGACTTTGAGAAGAACCGCTGGACGCCCGGCATCTACGACGATGTCAGCCTGGAGGTGATGAATGATCCTGTGATTGTAAACGCGCAAGTAAAGCCTGAATTGGCGAGCTCGAGCATAGTAGTGCAAACCGAGTTACATAATTACTCTTCGCGCGCTTTGACAACCAGCGTGGAGCAGCAGAGTTTCACATGGAAGTCCCACACTGTGGCCTCTGGCAAAATCGTTTCGCGTGTGGAGGTGCCAGCGGGCGCTACAAAGCTTGTGAAGCAGATCGTGCCGGTTCCGAACGCCCACCCGTGGAGTCCTGAAGATCCGTTTCTCTACCAGGTAAATACGCGCACCTCCGGAGATGACGTGACCACGCGGTTCGGGATGCGGGAGTTCCATTTCGATACGGTGACGCAACGCGCTTATCTAAATGGGCGGCCGTATTTTTTGCGGGGATCAAACATCACGGTACACCGTTTCTTCGAGGATCCAGAGAGTGGCACGCTTCCATGGGACGAAAAGTGGCTGCACCGGTTGCTGGTGACAATACCCCGGCAACTCCACTGGAACTCGTTTCGATTCTGCATTGGGCCGGTGCCTGACAGGTGGTTGCAGATTGCCGATGAGAATGGCCTGTTGATCGAAAACGAATACATGGTGTGGACAGGGCATCCGAGTTGGAGTTCGTATCACGCGACCTATGACACGAACGAAATGATCTCCGAGTATACGGAATGGATGCGAGACAACTGGAACCATCCAAGCGTGGCGATCTGGGATGCAACGAACGAATCCTGGCTGCCGGAGTTCACGACCAAGATAATCCCCGCGGTGCGATCTTTGGACCTCTCAAACCGGCCCTGGGAGAACAGTTATAACGCGCCTGCGGGCCCCGACGATGCGGTAGAGGACCATCAATATTTGTTCTTTGGCACGGCGATGAACGATACCCAATCGGGAGCTTCAGAGTTCAAAATGACGGATCTTGAATCGATGCTTGGGCCGGGTCCGGACGACCCGACGAGCAAGACTGGTCACGCGATGATTTTGAATGAATACGGGTGGCTATGGCTGAACCGGGACGGCACGCCAACGCTGTTGACGCAGAAGCTCTATCCCAAACTCCTGGGAAACCAGAATACGACGGAGAAGCGATTCGAGTTGCAGGCCTATCTCCTGGGCGGGGAAACGGAATTTTGGCGGGCATATCGACGTTACGCGGGAGTTCTGCACTTTGTGTACCTGACCGCGAGCGATCCGAACGCTTTTACATCGGATCACTTCAGAAATTTACGGACGCTTGACCTGGAGCCGCATTTTGCAGGAGCAATGGAACAAGCCTTCAACCCGCTGGGGGTGTATCTAAACTTCTGGCATCCGACGCTGGTCCAGCGCGAACGGCGCGACTACACGGTCGCCATGGTCAATGATGAGGACAGGCGGCGGATGGGGAGGTTGCGGCTCGTGTTCAAGGATGCAGAAGGTCAAGATGGTGTCAGCTCGGAGATTCCATTCTCGCTAGAGCCATTGGGAGCGCAGTCATATACGGTTACGCTGAATGCGCCGGCGACCGCCGGGAAATATACGCTGCAGGCGATTGCGGCTTCCGAGGACGACAGGAATCACCCTACGATTTCGCACCGGGACGTTAGTGTCCTGCCAGAGACAATCAAGGCGGCTGATGTCAATGGTGAGGCTGCGTTCGACCCAACTTCTGACAGAAGGACGACACGTGCTGATTAGCGGCGGCCGCAGGAGTTCGAGGGTCCTGCGGTAAGTGAGGTGGCTCTGGTGCGGGCGCGCGGATAACGGGCAAACCGAAATTCGAGAGGTCTCAATTGTTGACATCAGGCCAAATCACTCATTGAACCTTGGTCTGCAGATCGCCACCAAGAGCACCTGCATCAACAGCCGCGGATTATGCCGTCGCGCCATCAACCTCATTCCCACATCCCGCTTGCTCCGAGCTACAGGTAACTCTGACATTATCGGATTGGGCAAAAGCAGCCGACGATCCAGGAGTTAAGTGACGGGCAGCGCATTTTTCAGGACCGATCTCGACTTTTGTTTATCAATGAGTGCATTGCCCTATTGGGATCCGCTGAGAAGTGAGTCGTTGGTCGATCTCAAGCGGGCAGCCTCCATTTCATCCGTTTGGAATAAAGAAGAGTGCGAATGGAAGGTAGATTCCGAATCATGCTCCGCTATCCACGGGCAACAACATGACAAACTCCACCTGATCGCCTAATCCCAGGCCAATGATCCACCGTTCTGGTATTCGGTGACTCGCGTCTCAAAAAAGTTCTTTTCCTTCCTCAAGTCCATCGCTTCGGACATCCAGGGAAATGGATTGTCGCATGATGGAAAAACCTGCTCAAGCCCCAACTGCAAGCATCTGCGATTGGCGATGAAGTGCATGTACTGCTCGCACAACCCGGCGCTCAGGCCGAGAAAACCATTTGGCATGGTGTCGTGCCCATATGCTGCTTCGAGTTCAGCAGCCTTTTGGAGCATCCCTCGGACTTCCTGCTGGAATGTATCGTTCCACAGACGAGGGTTTTCAATCTTGATCTGGTTGATGACATCGATACCGAAGTTCAGATGAATCGACTCGTCGCGCAGGATGTATTGGTACTGTTCCGCGATGCCGATCATCTTATTGCGGCGACCCATCGAAAGGATCTGAACGAAGCCGGTGTAGAACCAAATACCCTCGAAGACAACATAAAAGGCGATGAGGTCGCGCAGGAACGCGCGGTTTGCTGCGACCGATCCCGTAGTAAACGACGGATCGCTCAGGTTCTGCGTATATTGGATCGCCCACGCGGCCTTTTCAGTGATGGATGGAACCTCACGATACATGTTGAAGAGTTCACCCTCATCGAGACCGAGACTTTCTACGATGTACTGAAAGGTGTGGGTATGAACGGCCTCTTCAAACGCTTGCCGAAGTAGATACTGGCGGCACTCAGGATTTGTCAGATGGCGGTAGATTGCGAGCACGATATTGTTCGCCACCAACGATTCCGAGGCAGCGAAGAAGCCGAGATTCCTTTTGATCACCAGCCGTTCGCCCGCTGTGAGACCGTCGGAACTCTTCCATAGACCGATATCGGCCTGCATGGAAATCTCCGTTGGCATCCAGTGGTTGTTGCAACCGGACAGGTATTTCTCCCACGCCCAGCGATACTTGAGCGGCAGAAGTTGGTTCACGTCCGCACGACAGTTGATCATGGCTTTGTCATCGACGCGAACGCGGGTCGCTCCGCGCGCGATCTTGCCCAAACCACTGGCGTCGGAATCTTCTCGTACCGGAGGTGAAGTCAGCACCAACTCGCACGGACTCTCATTGATTGTTTCACTCCGATCAAGCATCGGCTCTCCCTTTTTCATTGCAATATCTACTGGCATGCTTCACAGGTGGGATCGTTGATTGCACAGGCTTGCGGCGCTGCCGCATCAAGCGAGACTGCATTCAGCCTTCCATCGGTCCGTTTCAGCGTGGACTTCTCCACGTGTGTTGCGCTGCGAGACCGAAGATAGTAGGTCGTCTTCAAGCCCGCGTGCCATGCCTCGCGGTAGAGACTGTCGAGTTTCTTACCGCTCGGCTGCGCGATGTACAGGTTCAGGGACTGCGCCTGGTCGATCCATTTCTGACGCCGAGCCGCTGCCTGAATCAACCATGTCGGTTCAATCTCGAATGATGTGGCGTAGAGCTGCTTCAGGTCGTCCGGAACGCGATCGATCGGGCCAAGCGAGCCATCGAAGTATTTAAGATCACTCACCGTCACCTCGTCCCAAAGGCCGCGGTTTTTGAGGTCGCGAACCAACGCCGCGTTGACGACCGTAAAGTCACCCGACATGTTCGACTTCGCAAACAGGTTCTGATAGGTCGGCTCAATCGACTGTGTGACACCGCAGATGTTGGAGATGGTTGCGGTGGGTGCAATCGCCATTGTGTTGGAGTTGCGCATACCGATCGTCTGGACTCGTCCGCGCAGTCCGGCCCAGTCGAGTTTGGACGAACGATCGAGCATCAATGTGTCGTTTCGGCTGTCCTGCAGCAGTTCGATGGAATCGATAGGAAGAATTCCCTTGCTCCAGAGCGAACCTTCAAACGTGGCATAACGCCCACGCTCTGCCGCAAGATCAACCGATGCGGAGATGGCGTGGAAGCTGATAATTTCCATACTCTCGTCTGCAAATCGCACTGCCTCCTGCGAGGCATACGGAATGCGCAACGCATAGAGCGCATCCTGATAACCCATGATGCCGAGCCCCACGGGACGGTGACGAAGGTTCGAGTAGCGTGCTTCGGGCACTGTGTAGAAGTTGACGTCAATCACGTTGTCGAGCATTCGCATGGCTGTCGTGACGGTCTTCTTTAGCCGATCCTGGTCGATACCGTCCTCGGTGACGTGGTTCGCGAGATTGATTGAGCCGAGGTTGCAGACGGCGATCTCACGTTGACTTGTGTTCAACGTAATTTCTGTGCAGAGGTTAGAAGAGTGAACAACACCGGCGTGCTGCTGCGGCGAGCGGAGGTTGCAGGGGTCTTTGAAGGTAATCCATGGATGCCCGGTCTCGAACAGCATCGTGAGCATCTTGCGCCACAGATCGACAGCACGAACCGTGCGCGCGACTTTCAGTTCTCCCCGCTGAGACTTCGCCTCATAGAATGCATAACGCTCGGCGAACGCGTGTCCATAGAGGTCGTGAAGGTCAGGCACCTCGTCGGGGGAGAATAGCGTCCAGCTCCCGTCTTTCTCTACCCTTTCCATGAAAAGATCGGGCACCCAGTTGGCCGTGTTCATATCATGGGTGCGACGACGATCATCGCCTGTGTTCTTGCGCAGGTCGAGGAATTCTTCGATGTCGATATGCCATGTCTCCAGGTATCCGCAGACAGCGCCCTTACGCTTTCCGCCCTGATTCACCGCGATGGCGGTATCATTGGCAACCTTGAGGAAGGGAACAACGCCCTGTGATTGACCGTTCGTTCCGCGTATATGCGCACCCAGACCTCGTACGCCACTCCAGTCGTTCCCGAGACCGCCCGCATATTTCGAGAGCAGCGCGTTGTCCCTGATCGCCTTGAATATCCCGTCCAGATCGTCCGAAATCGTTGTGAGAAAGCAGGACGAGAGCTGAGGGCGCAATGTCCCCGCATTAAAGAGGGTTGGCGTGGAGCACATGAAATCGAAGGAGGAGAGAAGCTCGTAGAATTCGATCGCCGTCGCATTTCGGTCGATCTCCCGGAGAGCAAGTCCCATCGACACCCGCATAAAAAACGCCTGCGGCAGCTCGTAGCGAACGCCATCTTTATGCAGGAAGTATCGGTCATAGAGAGTTTGCAGCCCAAGGAACTGGAAGTTGCGGTCGCGCTCCGGTTTCAAAGCAGCCGCCAGCCGGTTTAGATCAAAATTCCCAAGTTCCCGGTCCAATATCCGCAACTCGATACCGCGTCGGACAAATTCAGGAAAGTACTCCTTGTAGTCCGGTTTGCTATCACTCTGGGAGGTCGAGGTCTCATTGGGAAACACAAGCGCTAGAGCCTCCTCGCGCACGATATTCAGCAGGAGTCTCGCGCTGACGTAAGCGTAGTTTGGGTCCTGTTCCACAAGAGACCGTGCCGCCATGGTCTGGACGAGGCCAAGCTCGTGCAGGAGGATACCGTCATAGAGATTCCGGCGGACCTCAGCCATGACTGCGTCGGCAGAGACTCCATCGAGTCCAGCGCAAGCGGCAGCAATATCCTGGAGCAATCGCGCCTCGTCCAATGGCTCGACCTGTCCATCCTGGAGGCGCACATGAAGCTGGGGCTGCGAAGTTGCGGGCGTCCGCTCTTCGCGTCTACGACGCTCCTGTGCACGCTCTTCCCGATAGAGCACGTAGGCGCGTGCCACCTTGTGCTCTCCGCTGCGCATTAGAGCAAGCTCTACCTGGTCCTGAATGTCCTCGATGTGCATGGGCCGTCCCGGCTCGGAGCGGCGGCTCAGCGCCTCAACGATCTGGTGCGTAAGCACTTCCACCGCCTCCCGAATGCGTCGGGATGCTGTTGCCTCGGTCCCTTCGACCGCGACAAAGGCTTTGGTAATTGCGACGCTGATTTTGCTGGTGTCGAAGGGTGAAAAGGAACCGTTTCGCCGGATGACCTGAAGTCCCGGCTGACGTTGCTGAGAAAGGCCATGGCCATTGCCATGTCCAGCCGGTGGAATCAGGGAAACGGTGTCAAAACTGTGGGTCTGAGTGGCCATCGAAGAATCTCCTTTGGCCTCAGAAAGCGATGCGGGGAAACAGGGACACTTCGAGATCGAAGACGCGTCTCTGCCACCTCGCCTCCCCTCGGAGGCGTCAGCGAATATTTCCCAGGCAGGTCTTCGGACTTACAGGCTCAACCCTACTTGCCAGACTTCCCGAGCTACCAGGCTCAGTGTCAAACTTGGCGTTCGTACCTGCTTACCGCTGCGGGGCAGTTCCGGACTTTCACCGGATTCCCGTTTCACCCTCAACTAGAGGGACCGAGGAACTCGCCTACCATATCTTGGGCTCCGAATAATTGCAATGGCTACGACTTGTGGATATCCGCCAGACGCTGAGGTGCGATAAAACAACCGCATTCCGTAACGAAGTGTGCCCCACATGTAGATTGAGCGGGTGCAGGTCAAGCCCTGATTAGGGTTTAGTTAATCGGGAAGGCTGGTGAGAATCCAGCGCTGTCCCGCAGGGGTAATGGGAACGAAACGTCGCACGGCGCGAGCCATCGCACTGTCTCGATGGAGATGGAAAGCGGCAACAGAGTAGGTCACCCAAAGTCCGAAGACCGGCCTGAGGCCACCACGATGGAAGGGCTGGACGCTGACCATGGATGCGTTGAAGAGACCGTTCTCGTGCACTGGACCGGTGGCCACTGCATCTTCTGCCTGCGGCTCTTTCACTCAGGCGGAGCTAGCCTGCGCATTAGGTGGTTCTAATCGAGGGTAAGAGTTGCGCGCCGAATTGTCCGACGATCGGCAACGATGATTTTCAACTGTCGCATAATCCCCGAGTCCTCAGCGAACACCACGGGCACAGACCCGACGACACGGAAGTTCCCGCCGTGCACTGGCTTCGCGGAGTTGGCCCGAGCCATGCGATTGTTCTCTCTGTTCTGCGACTGAGATCGCCGCTGGTCGCAATAGCGCAGAGACGCTCTGCTTGGGGCGCGCCAACTGGCACTTTCAGTTTTTCATCGCTCTCGGGGTAACCTTGCTTTTCGACGACCTGATGGGAGCCGAGGCGGCTCTCTCGCCGACGGAGGAGAATACGATGATCCGCGACTCATTCTCTCGCAGGGCATTTCTCAAAGCTGCAGGCGCGGCAACAGCTACATCTCTTGTTTCAGCAGGCTGTTCTCGTACGGCGTCGCGGCCGGCCTCACAAACCGATGTTGTCGGCAAAGAAGCCGAACCGGCTGACTACACTCTACACATTGCGGTGGCCGCGGTCGAAATTGCGCCGAATCGCATTCTTTCTACGACTACCTACGGTGGCAATTTCCCGGGTCCCTTGCTTCGCTTCAAAGAAGGCCAGCAGATCACCGTCGCGATCTATAACGATACGGATACGCCGGAGCAGTTGCATTGGCACGGTCAAGTCGTGCCCAGTGATGTCGACGGCGCCGCGGAGGAAGGAACACCTTTCGTTCCTTCACATGGCATGCGTCGCATCACGTTCACTCCGCGTCCGGCCGGGTTTCGCTTTTACCACACCCATGCCCGCGCGGGAGCGAACCTGAACGCGGGCCAGTACAGCGGCCAAGTAGGGCCCGTATATATCGAGTCATCGCACGAACCGGGCAATTACGACCGCGAAGTCTTCCTTGTATTGAAGGAGTTTGAGCCAACTTTCAGTCGGGGAGGTGATATGGCGCAGGATTTCCTATCGCCATCTTCAACCGTTTCTGATCTGAAGGAGCGTGGCGAGTCGGCAATGAAGGTTTCTCTGGCAAAGGGAATGCCGCATGGCTTCGAAGTAGGCTACGGTTCATTCACCATCAATGGAAAAATGCTTGGTCACGGCGAACCGATCCGAGTGAAGCAAGGCGAACGTGTTCTTTTCCATGTGCTGAACGGTAGTGCGACAGAGATACGCAGCCTCGCATTGCCAGGGCATTCCTTTGAGGTTGTTGCTATGGATGGCAATTCTGTGCCTACACCTGCGAGAGTTCCTGTCTTGTGGATTGGAACCGCTGAACGTATATCTGCGATCGTGGAAATGAACCATCCCGGGGTCTGGGTACTCGGCGATCTTGCCGACGACGATCGCAGTCACGGGATGGGAATCGTCGTCGAGTATGGAGATCGCAGTGGCAAACCGCAATGGGTAGCGCCGCCGCATTTCCGGTGGGATTATGCAAGCTTTGCGAAGGCGGGAGCTTCAGCGCCTGCTCCCGATGAGATCCTTGAAATGACATTTGCTAAAGACAATGCCGCAGATGCCGGCTTCAACCGGTGGACGATCAATGGCGTTGCGTACCCGGATACCCAAATGATGGCGACGCCTTCTCATCATTTGAAACAGGGCAAACGATACCGGATCAAAATGCGCAACGCCAGCGATGATATTCATCCTATTCATCTGCACCGGCACACTTTTGAGTTGACTCGCTATGCCGGCGCGCCAATGGCAGGGCTGATGAAAGACGTATTAATGCTCGGTGGCTATCAGGAAGCGGAGATCGATTTTGTGGCCAACAATCCTGGGATGACACTCTTTCACTGCCATCAACAGCTCCACATGGACTTCGGCTTCATGACCTTGTTCGATTATCTGTAGGCCATGCGGCTCCTGCGTTCTCCCAGCCCTGAAGGGTAGACTACCCTTTGTGAATAGGCAGAGACAGCACTGGGACGAGGTTTATACGGCAAAAAGCCCGACAGAGGTAAGTTGGTATCAGCCACACCTGGAATTGTCTCTGGCATTTATTGAGCGTGTGGCGCCCAGCCGTTCGGCGGCCGTCGTTGATATAGGTGGAGGCACGTCCACACTGGCGGATGATCTCATTCTCCGCGGATATACAGACATTAGCGTTCTTGATATTTCTCAGCTAGCGATACAAGAAAAAAAGCGCGGATTAGGTCTGCCTGCAGAGCAGATCAAGTGGCTTGTTGGCGATGTCTGCGAATTTGAAATTGCAGCATCCCGTTATGACGTTTGGCATGACCGGGCTGTCTTCCATTTTCTGACGCTTCCCGGGCAGCGCGCTTCTTATGTCACAAAGGCCGCAGTTTCGGTGAAGAAAAAGGGCCACCTGATAGTCAGCACGTTTGGGCCGGAAGGCCCGATGCGGTGTAGCGGTTTAGAGACTGCGCGCTACGATACAGCGGCTCTCGAAGCGGAATTTGGATCTTCCTTCCGTTTGGCGGATAGCCAGATGGAATGGCACACAACGCCCTCCGCCAAGGAACAACAGTTTCTGTACTGTCTTTTCCAGCGCGTCTGATCATGCGGAAGTCTAGGCACCGCGTTTCTTCCGTCGCTTTACCTCGTATCGATGTAGCCCTGCATCATGCTGCGGACTGCGTGAGCCGCCGTGGTGAGTTCGTCGACCGATACACATTCGCGATCGCTATGCGCCGATCGCATATCTCCAGGCCCAAACACGACCACCTCTTCTGCTATCGCTGACCAGGTGCTCGCTTCCGAACCAAATGCAATCGAAGTGGAGGGCTGGCCGGTCAAGTGCTCCAATGATCTGACTAGTGCACTGTTGGCGATGGTCTCGAATCCGCCTTGCTCCCTGAGAACCACCAACGAACCACGCATGCCGGGATATTGCGCCTGCAGCCTTTCCAACAGCGTGCGTATCGCGGTTGGAATGCGATCCGCCGGAAAACCCGGGATGGGTCTCCACTCAATGAGAAGCTCGGCCCGTCCGGGAATGATGTTCTTTGCGGAGCCGCCTTGTATCGTACCCACATTTAACGTCGTGAAGGCAGGCTCGAAGAACTCATGCCGTTCCTCTGCGAGCTGCAAGCTGAGCTCTTCGAGTGCTGAAACAAGATGGGCTGCTCCGTAGATTGCGGAAACACCTTGCCCCGGAAGAGCGCTATGAGCCTCTCGGCCATCGATCGTCACGCGTGCGAGACAATAACCCTTTCCCGCTCGTGCAGCGCGGAGAGACGTCGGCTCTCCCACAACAATTCGCCGAGGTGTCATGGAATCCGTCGCGATCAGCCGCTTCGATCCTACGCAGCCGATCTCCTCGTCTGCGGTCAGCACAATCCGCAGACCATCGATCCACGGTGCATCCTTTCCTTCAGCTGCGGTTAGAAGGCACGCCAGAAATCCCTTCACATCGCACGCGCCGCAACCGTGCAGCATCGACCCGCGGCGAATCGGCTGCAGAGCCTCGAGCCAATCCTCGGAGTAGGGAACTGTGTCCGTATGGCATAGAAAAGCCAGATCCACCATACGTGCCCCAATATCCTCGCCGGGCGGAGCTGCGATTAGATTGACCTTTTCTATCCCGGATTGATCGGTGTACACGTCCTCGCGCACCGTCCACCCATGAGCTGTTAAGACCGTGCCCGCATAGTTCGTTATAGCGCGATTGGGCATCGCAGAAACCGAAGGGATCCGGATGAGGTTCGAGAGATGCTCGACCGCTGAGGTCAACGCGCGCTCCCGCTGACGCTGTCTATTCCCCACACTCTCCGGTAGAGCTGCTGATACTTGGCGACAATCTCCTCTTCGAGTGCGTGTCGTCCGTCCCGAAGAATCAGTTTTCCGTTCACCACGACGTCGCGGATGGCAGCACGATTTGCGCCAAAGACAAGCAGGGGTAACAGAGTTTCTGGATCGTGTCCCGCAACAGAAATATCCGCCAGGTCGATGGTAACCATGTCACCGTATTCGCCGGGCGCCAATGACCCCGAGTCGATCCCAAGCGCTTGTGCTCCATGGATTGTGGCGCAATCAAACAGACGCGATGCGATCGGACGCCCATCAATCTGGTCGAGCACGGCCCGTACCTGCTGTGCCAGCCGTAAGTGATAATCCAACTCGCGCGCGTCCTCCAGCGGGTCGATCTGCGCCTGGCTATCCGATCCCAACGCGTGGCGAACGCCCAGCTTCATCAATGCATCCACCGGAACCATGCCATCACCGAGATTTCGCTCTGTCGTCGGGCACGAGCAGACGAAAGCCCCTGCGTCAGCCAGTGCAGCCATCTCTTGCGTGTTGAGATGAATGGCGTGCACTGCGACAAAATCCTCTCCCAGCAGATTCTCTCGTGCAAGTAACTCCACCGGCGTGCATCCATACTCCTCTCGGCACGCAGTGTTCTCAGCAATTTGTTCCGCTATGTGCATGTGGAGGGGCAGGGAATTGTTGCGCGCCCATGATGCGATCTCTCGCAATTGCTGCAGCGGCACCGCCCGAATGCTATGCGGCGCCACGCCGAAGCGGACGTCCACGGAATCGGCAGCATACGATGACCGAAGGCGCGTCATGTTCGCGAGAAATGCGTCTTCCCGTTCAAAAAAGCGTTGCTGACCGGGATCGGGTGCTAGCTGATAACCAGAGCGAAAATATGCCGAGCGGAGCAGCACAATCCGTAAGCCCACCGACTGCGCCGCTGCGATCACCTGGTGCGCTAGCAAATTGGGATCGTCATAGGGCGTTCCGTCGGGCGCGTTGTGCAAATAATGAAACTCACCGACTGTGGTGATTCCCGCGCGCACCATTTCGAGAAAGCACATGCGCGCTAGGTCGTAGAGATCCCCCGGGGATAGCCGGGCCGCGGCCTGGTACATTGTGTTGCGCCATGACCAGAAGTCCCTTCCGCTCACAGCTCGCGATTCTGCACGACCGCGGATGAGACGCTGAAACGAATGCGAATGCGCGTTGACGAAACCAGGTAGCAGAGCTTTGCCGCTCAGATCAATTTGTGCAACGTTCTCTTGTGATGCGGCAATGCGGCCCACATCGTCGACAAAGATGCGCTCTCCAGCGATGAAACGGCCGTCTCGATAGAGCAGTGACGGTCGAAACGACTTACCCATCGTCACGTTCCCTTCGCGACTGCTCCGGCACAATTCGTTGTCCTTTGCACCACGTCTCGCGCACTGGATTCATCCCCATGCAGTAAATCAGATCGCGCCAATCGGATGACTGCAAAACGGCAAAGTCCGCCGGCATTCCCGCTTCCACACGTGCTGCGTCACTCATTCCAAGCGCCTGTGCAGCGTTCGCCGTTCCGGCAACCAGCGCTTCTGCCGCCGTCAGACCGTTCAACCGTACAGCCAACCCGAGCGCTGCACTGATCGCGAACAAGGGACTCGATCCGGGATTAAGATCCGTACCCACCGCAACCGCTGCGCCGGCATCGATCAACTGTCGTCCCGGGGCCTTTGGTATCCCAAGATGCAATGAGACGCCAGGCAAAACCGTTGCGATGGTTTGAGCATTGCGAAACACAGCGTATTGACGGGCCGTGCATGCCTCCAGATGATCTACACTCAGCGCACCGAGCCGCAATGCCAGTTCCACGCCGCCGACCGAATGGAACTGCTCAGCGTGCACCTTGACGCGAAGGCCATGTTCAAGAGCACAAATGAGCACAGATTCTGCCTCCGTGGTATTCCACGCCTCCTTCTCAATGAAGATGTCTACTGCCTGTGCAAGGCCGCGACGGACGACTTCCGGAATCAGCTCGCTTCGAACCTGCTCGACATAGGCCTCTCGCTCACGCGTATCATTCGGCGGAATATGGATTAGCAGCGTCGGCACGATTCGAATCGGAAGCCGCAATGCGAGCCTTCTTATCACCTCCAGCATCCGAAGTTCGTTAGCGACGGTAAAACCATAACCGGATTTGATCTCGACAACAGTGGCGCCTGAACGCACCAATGACCAGACGCGTTGCTCTGCAAGCGAGACCAATGCATCGTCGGATGCACTCGTCGTCGCTCGAATGGTGCTCCAGATGCCGCCGCCTGACGCAAGTATCTGCTCGTAGCTCACGCCCGAGGTCCGTGCATCGAAGTCGCCAAGTCGATCGCCGGCCCAAACCGCGTGAGTATGCGGATCCACCAGCCCCGGAATGACAGCACATCCTCCCAGATCAATTGTGCGCGAAGCTGTTCCCGGCCACTCTGCTGCGGAACCAACCCATGAGATCCGATCGCCACTGATCGCAATTGCGGCCTTTTCTAAAACGACGATCTCTCTCATCTGCGCGCCGAACTTGGCTCCTGCGCCCCGCGGTGTAGCCAGTTGCGTGATGCCGACTATCAGAAGGTCTGCATTCAAGTTTGCATTCATCGAAGGCTTGGCATGTCGAGACCGCGATCCCGCGCCACCTCCTGCGCCTTCCGATAGCCAGCATCCGCGTGCCGTATCACGCCCATTGCCGGATCATTGGTCAGGCAGAGGCGGAGCCGCTGGTCCGCTTCTTCGCTTCCGTCAGCCACAGCCACCAGCCCGGCATGCTGGCTATAGCCCATACCCACTCCGCCGCCGTGGTGGAAACTCATCCAACCCGCACCGCTTGCGATGCCGGTCGCGAAATTAAGCAACGCCCAGTCAGAGACGGCATCCGATCCGTCCAGCATGCCTTCCGTCTCGCGATAAGGACTCGCGACGGATCCTGCATCCAGATGATCCCTGCCAATGACTATGGGTGCTGAAAGTTCGCCGTCACGAACCAGTTGATTGAAGAGCAGACCGGCCTTGTCGCGCTCGCGATAGCCGAGCCAGCAGATGCGGGCTGGCAACCCCTGATAGGCGATTTCCTTTGAGGCAAAGCGCAGCCATTGTTGCAGCCGCTCATCGTCGGGAAATAACTTCAGCAACGCCGCATCCGTCTTCGCGATGTCGTCCGCATCTCCGGAAAGTGCAACCCATCGGAACGGCCCGCGGCCTTCGCAAAACGAATCCCGGATAAATGCGGGCACAAAGCCGGGATAGTTAAACGCATCGCCGACTCCCGCCTCCTTCGCCTGCGTCCGCAGGTTGTTCCCATAGTCGAATGCAACCGCGCCGCATCGCCGCATCTCGAGAATTGCCTGCACATGCACCGCCATGGCAGCCCGCACGCGTTCCAGGTAAGCCGCCGGATTCTGAGCGCGGAGCGTGTTCAGGTCTTCATCCACCAGTGCCGGTGGAAGATAACCCCACATGGGATCATGCGCGCTTGTCTGGTCGGTGACCAGTTCAGGTGTAAAGCCGGAGCGCACCATTGCCGGCAGCACCTCCGCAGCATTCCCCAACAGTCCGATTGAAAGCGCGGTCTTGTTGCGCTTTGCCTGCTGCGCCGTGCTGATCGCTTCGTCCAGCGAAGTAGCTGCTCGGTCCAGGTATTTCGTCTTCAGCCGGCGTTCCACCCGCGTGGCATCCACCTCAATGCAGATGCTGACGCCGCCGGCGAGCTTTACAGCGAGCGGCTGTGCCCCGCCCATGCCGCCAAGTCCAGCCGTGACGCTGATTGTGCCGGCCAATGAGCCGTTGAAATGTTGCTTTGCTGCGGCCTTGAAGGTCTCGTACGTGCCCTGCAGGATGCCCTGCGTTCCGATATAGATCCAGGAGCCCGCGGTCATCTGACCGTACATCATGAGACCCGCGGCATCGAGCCGGTCGAACTCCTCCCAATTTGCCCAACGCGGCACCAGGTTCGAATTTGCTATCAGAACGCGTGGCGCCAGCGGATGCGTTTGCAGCACGCCGACAGGCTTCCCCGATTGCACCAGCAGCGTCTCGTCATTCTCCAAACGATCCAGCGTCTCGACGATCTTTGAATAGCACTCCCAGTTGCGCGCAGCCTTGCCCCGGCCGCCATACACGATCAGTTCCTCTGGCTTCTCGGCAACATCGGGATCCAGGTTGTTCATCAGCATCCGCTTGGCTGCTTCCTGGATCCAGCCGCGGGCCGTCCTAGTGTTTCCACGTGGTGCCCGAATCTGCGGGTGCGCTGTCATCTTTGATTCACCATAGAAGCTGGTCGCCTTCGGCCCAACCATCTTTTCTATCAGAAGCACATCGCAGCTTGCCGACGGTCCATTCTTTTGTGCCATGCATGAGAGCAAAAGTTTCCGGCATTTTTGCAATTCCACGGCGCTTGCCGCAGACTGGCCTACGCCGCGTTGAGCGGACATTCATCTCCGGGACCAAACATCTGATGCCATCTATCCGCACCGTGTTATGCATCTCCGCTGCTTCTGTCATGGCGCTCTCCGGCCGCGCGCAGATCACAGTCGTGAAGCCAATACCGGCTCGCGCCACGGTTACCGTAAATGCGAGCAAGTCCGCGGGGGCTCCCATCCCCCGAACCATCTTCGGCAGCTTCCTCGAGCCTATTGGCAACTCGACCTACAACGGTCTCTGGGCGGAGCTTTTGGTCAACCCATCGCTCGAGGAGAACCTGTGGAGTGCGAAGAATCTCCAAGCGCTGGTGCACGAACGTCCGGAGCTGGTCGAATCTTCGGCGCTTGGTTTGCCATTGCCCTGGGAGCCTCTCAATGCGAAACAGGGCAACCGCTATGAGCCGAGATGGGGACACGCTGCCAACTCCTGGCGATCACTGGTCGTGATTGCCGTATCCGGGCAGCCCACCGGGATCGAGCAGGAAGTCTATCTGCCCGTACAGCGCACGCTCGCCTACAAGGGCAGCTTCTTCGCGCGCCACCTCAGCGGACCATCCAAATTGACGATCTCCCTTCGCAAGCGGAACAGCAGCGATCTGCTTGCCTCGGTGACGATCGACGCAAGTGCGGACGAGTGGAAAAAGTACGACTTTCAGCTGCAGCTGCCCGAAGGCGAGCTGCAGCGCCTGGAGCCAGCCGATTTCGTTGTCGAGCTTAACGGTGACGAGCGCGTCGATCTCGATCAGGTCTCGTTGATGCCCGCAGATGCGCTCGACGGACTTGACCCCGACGAAGTCTCAATGGCCAAAGCGATGGAGACACCTTTGGTTCGATTCGGCGGCAATTTCACCTCCTCCTATCACTGGCGTGACGGTATCGGCCCGCGAGACAGGCGCGTCAGCATGTTGAACATTGCCTGGGGAATTCCCGAATACAACACTTTCGGCACTGATGAGTTTCTTCATTTCTGCGATCTCATCGGCGCAGAGCCGCAGGTCGCGCTCAATCTGGGCAGCGGCACACCGCAAGAGGCTGCGGAGTGGGTCCGCTACATCGACGAGCATTGGCGACGGCACAGCGGTTTGTTTTGGGAACTGGGTAACGAACTCTGGGGCGATTGGAATGTTGGCTGGCCAACAACCGATGAGATCGCCGGTCGCACGCTGGCCTTCAGCAAGGCCATTCGTGCCGTCGATCCTACCGCGAAATTAATTGCCACCGGTGGCGATCCGGATTGGTTTCACTCGTGGAATGAGCATCAGCTATCGAATCCAGCCGGTACCTTCGACTACCTCTCGACCCACTTCGTCGTCACCAATACGCAGACGAAGCTCACGCATCCCTCAATCGACTTCATGACGCAAGCGGCTTTCGCATTGCCCGTAGAGTTGGGACGGAAGTTGCGCGCCGACCAGCAGCAGATCGATGAGCACCCGGAATTCGCGCATCGCGCGCACGTCGCCTTTACAGAGTGGCTTTTCATCGGCCACCGCGATGGCGTCCCCAGCTTCCGGAACATGGGAGGGGCGGTGGATACGGCCGGATTCTTCAACATGCTGATGCGCAATGCGGACCTAGTCCCCATCTCTGACATGACCGGCATCATGGAGTTTGCCGGCATATGGAAGAACCACGGCCAGGTATATGGAGCACCCGGCTATTATGCCTTCCGCATGTATTCCACCGCTCATCCTGCCCAACCCATCGAGGCCGTGAGCAACAGCGGCAGCTACTCCGTGAAGAACGGCGTTGGGCGGCTCCCTGATATCGAAGATGTTCCTTATCTCGATGTGACTGCCGCGCTCGATGCTTCGAAGAGAACTCTCTCGCTGTTCTGCATAAATCGAAGCTTGAACGTCGACATTCCTGCTGATATTGCGATTCAGGACTTCGCAGCCGGTGCAAATGCCGAGGTGCAAACATTGCGCAGCGCAAGCGTGAGCGATGAGAACGATGAGGACGAGCCGGAGCGGGTCTCGCCCGTGATCAATCAGGAGCGTGTCTCTCGCGGTCGCATGCAGCACGTGTTTCCGCACGAAAGCGTGACCGTCATCACGTTGCGAACCGCGGTGAGCAGGTAACGGTTGTAAGCAGTAGTCTAGTCCGGCATACGGACGAGGCCTTGCTGAATGGCGGCGGTCGCCGCTTCTGTTCGGCCTGACACGTCAAGCTTTCGGATGATGCTGTTGATGTGGTTGCGCGCGGTGTTCTCACTGATACGGAGAGCATGTCCGATTTGTTTGTTGGTGAGCCCGCGCACCACCATCTCCAGAATTTCCAGCTCTCTTTGCGTGAGCGCCGAGCGGACCATGCGTTCTGCAAGGCGCGCAGCAATCCGCGGGGGAATGTGATGTCTCCCGCTGTATACAGACTGGATTGCACTCACGATCTCCGCTTGCGGCGTGCTCTTCAGCAGATAGCCTTGCGCCCCTGCTTCGATGGCGCGATAGATCTCTTCGTCTGATTCATAGCTCGTCAGGACGAGCGCTTTCGGCGCAGAGGGTTTTCCGCGGATTGCCTTGAGAAGCTCGATGCCTGTCATCCCTGGCATCCGCAGGTCCAGCAGCAGCACATCGGGTTGCTCGTCGTCGATGAGCTGCAATGCTTCTTCGCCCGTAGATGCCGCTCCGCATACGGCGAGCCCGGAAATGGTCGAAAGCATGCTTGCGAGTCCCGCGCGCACGACCGGATGATCGTCGACAACCAGGATACGAATAGTACTGACTGTTTTCGTGGTGACCAAGGATCGCTCTCTCGTCAGCAGATCAGTCCGACCCTTGCGTTCGGACCTGTGCTTAACGATTCGTGACGGTGACACGGGGTGACGTTTCAAAACCATAGTCCATATGTACTAGATGCATATGGTCTGCTGCACTCATGGCGCAACACAGTAAATGGCACCTAAACTTTTCACCGCTGCACCATAGGTGCATGGTTGAGTGTTGAAACCGGTTTCATAAGCTGTTCGGGGTGCAGATGGCTCCGAACCGGCGAACTGTGTCAAGACACTGAAATGAGTCGAAGAGACAACGTATCTCTCCGGCGTTCGTGGGTCTTAGGAGGCAATATGAGTCGTTCCAGCTTCTTCGCTGGCCTGGCTGTTTTCATCGCCGTGTTCGCGGCACTGACAGGGAGTGTCGCAGCGCAGTCCGTCCGAGGCGTACTTTCCGGCAGCATTACAGATCCCAGCGGCGCGGTTGTTGCCAGCGCAAAAATTCAGGCGACGAACGCCGCTACTGGCGTTTCCGCCGCTACCGAAAGTACCTCCTCAGGCAGCTTTCAGTTTGCCGAACTGCCACTAGGCACCTACAACGTAACGGTCACCGCTTCGGGATTCAAGACCGCGTCTTATTCAAACGTGCTTGTCCAGGTGAATACAACGACGCCTTTGAACGTGAAGCTTGCGCTTGGCCAAAGCAGCGAGTCTGTCACCGTAACCGCTTCTTCGACTGGACTGCAGACGGAGTCATCCGATGTAGGCGGAGTCGTCACGGATCGCCAGATCACACAACTTCCTCTGGCTCTCGGCGGTGTTGGCAATCTTCGCTCCCCTGAGGCATTCACATTTCTCCTCCCAGGCAGCACCGGACCCGGCGTTGCCAACAGCAACAACGGCATCTTCATCTCCAAACTCGCTGGCGGACAAAACTTTGGCAATGAGGTGCTGCTCGACGGCGCAAGCCAGACCCGTAGCGAGAACGGTTCCTCCTTCGACGAAGAGGCGCCATCCGTCGAAGCGCTGCAGGAATTCAAGGTCACAACCGCGATCCCTTCGGCGGAGTTTGGCAGAACTACGGGCGGTGTAGAGAACTTCGTAACCAAGAGCGGCACGAACTCCTTCCACGGGACGGCCTACGATATCATCCGCAACGGCGCATTTGATGCCAACACCTGGTTCAACAATGGCCGCCGTGCAATGCAGTGCGTTGGCGACAATGACACCCCGGAGTGTCGAGCGAATTTTGCTCGTGGTCCCGATCGCCAGAATGACTTCGGCGGCACCCTCGGCGGTCCGGTCTGGATTCCCAAAATTTACAACGGCCGCGAACGCACCTTCTTCTTCTTCTCCTGGGAGCAGTTTCGCCAGACGGTGGGCCAGCCCGTTACCTCTACCGTTCCCACGGCTGCAGAGCGCACCGGCGACTTCTCCCAATTTCTTCAGACCAGCAAAGTGCTCGGCACGAATCCCTGCGATGGCACTCCGGTCTACTTCGGCCAGATCTTTGATCCATCCAGCGCGCGTATTGTGAATGGCCGCCCCTGTCGCACTGCTTTCCCTGGGAACATCATCCCGACCGGACGCATAGGCGCCGTAGCCAGCAATCTTCTCAAGTACTATCCCGCGCCCCAAAACGGCAATCTAATCGACAACTACACAATCAATTCTCCCTACCCCATCAACAACACCACCTACACCATCCGTATCGATGAGAAGTTTCGCCGCAGCACGATCTATGGCTCTTATACGACGCGGGAAAACACAAGCCTGAAGGCGAATCGCACCCTGCCTGATCCGGTGGATCCGCAGCAGTGGGCCCAGGATTTCATCACACATTTCGGCCGTTTCGGCTGGGATTACGAATTCTCGCCCAGCATCCTGAATCACTTGAACCTCGGGACCAACCGCAGCAACTCGAAAAACTTCACCGTCGCCGCGCTTGGAAACACCAATTACTCCTCGCAACTCGGTATCGGTAACATCGATTCCACCAATTTTCCAATCATCAGCGTAGGCCAGCCAGATGCCATCGTGAACCTCAGCAATGGCCACAACGGTGACAACATCGACAATGGCTTTCGTCTGAACGACAGCATCTTCTGGCAGAAAGGGCGTCACGCGCTGAAGTTTGGCACCGACGTCCGTTTCCAGCAATACTCGCCGATCAATCTTCCCAACCCAACCTTCAACTTCGCCCGTGCGGAAACCTCCGCGACCAACGACCCCAGCGTCGGCGGCGGTTCGGGAAATGGCTTCGCCAGTCTGCTGCTGGGCACCGTGGACAACGCAGTCACACAGCAGTACGCGCACCAACCGCGGTGGACCTCGTGGTTTTGGGGCTTCTTCGGCCAGGATGATTTCAAGGCCACGAATGATCTGACCCTCAACCTTGGGCTGCGCTGGGATGTGGACCAGCCGCGTAGCGAGGCCATTAACGACACTTCTAATTTCGATCCCAATGCTATCGATCCGCGCTTCAACATCAAGGGCGCCGAAGTGTATGGGTCCAATTGCAATGGCTGCAATACAAAATGGGCGGATACTTACTGGAAGGACTTTTCACCGCGCATCGGCTTCGCCTATGCACCAGCCATCTGGAACAACAAGACCGTCTTGCGCGGCGGCACAGCCATCTTCTACGGCCCCCTGCAGTACAGCGACTTTGGCGGTTCCATGATTCAGGGGTATTCCGTCAGTCCAAACCCTGTGAGTACAGATGGTTTTACCCCGGCGTTCAACATCGATAATGGCTTTCCGGCCTATCAGAAGGCTCCGAACCTTAACCCAAGCATCTATGACGGAGCCGCGGTCAACGGCGGATACATCAAGCCGTTCTTCGGCCGACCCTCCACGATTTACAGCTGGAGCCTGCAATTGCAACAACAGGTCACCTCGAACACAGTCCTCGCAATCGGTTATCTAGGAAACCGCGGCACGCACCTGCACTCCGGTTTTCTTTCGAATGACAACAACATGCCCAAAGCCAACTTTGCTCTGGGCGACCAATTGACGAATTCCGTGGACGATAACTCTGTCGGCGTGACGCAACCTTTCAACGGTTTCGACGCATTGTGGGGAGGCGGCGCACAGGTTCAACGCGCTCTGCGCCCCTTCCCGCAATTCACTTACATCGCAGCCGACTGCTGCTTGGAGAATCTCGGACACTCCAGCTACGATGCGCTGCTCGTCTCGCTTCAGCGCAACTTCACAAATGGTCTGCAGTTCCTCGCGTCCTATACCTGGTCCAAGAACCTTACCGACGCAGACAGCTCATTGCCTTTCGTCAATGGCGGCACGAATGCCGCAATCGCGCAGGGCGAAGATCCAACCAATCTCAAACTCAACAAGTCCGTCAGTTTGCAGGATATTCCCCACACGTTTGTCATCAGCTATCTCTATGAGCTTCCATTCGGCAGGGGCAAGCGATTCCTCGATCGCGGTGGCTGGCTGAATCAAGTGGTCGGTGGCTGGCAGGTGGGAGGCATCCAGAGATACCAGAGCGGAGCGCCGGCATCCTTTGGCTGTGCCAGCGGCATCCCTGGTTGGGATAACTGCATTCGCTTTGCCTATACAGGCAAGAGCGTGATGAGCGCCGCCGCGAAATCGCACCGCGTGAACCCGCTTATCAACCAGAATGCCTCTGACCCGAACACGAACAGCTACTTCAACGGTCTGACCGTCGAGTCGAATACTGCTCAGTACACCGCAGACGACGCGGCAGCGGCATTCTTCGATCAAAACCAGCCGGCCTATCGCGGGGGCGGCGCATACAGCTTTGGCAACGTGCCCCGTGTAAACAGCGATGCACGTTTCGATCACTACCTCAATGAGGACTTCAGCCTCATCAAGAGCTTCCCAATTCGCGAGGGGTTGAATTTCGTCTTTAAGGCAGAGGCTCTTAACGCCTTCAACCGCCATACCTTCAGTCAAGTCGACACAACACCAAGCGATCTGCAATTCGGCATACCTACGAATACCGTCAACACACCTCGCAATCTCCAACTCACCGGACGCATTACCTTCTGATTGCCCTCATAACGGCGATACCATGGCCTGGGAGCGCAAAACGACCCAGGCCTTCTTCTTTCGAATGACCAGATTCTCCAGCCTCGTGCTGAGATGTTCCGCGATCGCTATGCTTGCGTCAGCGCCTTCTGCGCTACTGTCTCAGACGCCGTTGTCGCTCGAGCGCGCACGCGGACTTATCGCGCGCGGTCAACTCGCGGATGCGACCCATACGCTCGAGTCCTTCCTGCAGCAGTATCCTGGCAATGCGGATGCATGGTTACTGCTTGGCGTCGCCCGCGCGCGGCAGAGTGAGTCTGCGAGGGCGGAGGAGTGCTTCCGCAAAGCACTTACTATCGAACCCCACTTGGTACCAGCCAAGATGAACCTCGGTCACCTGCTGCTGGATGAGAGCCGTCCATCCGAAGCGCTTCCGTACCTCGCGGAGGCGATGCGTAGTGATCGCGGGAACACTGAGCTTCGAGACATGCTGGTGCACGCTGCCGAAGGCACTGCTCTCGAACAACGCACCCGTGGTGATCGCGATGGCGCCATGATGACACTTCTCTCCGCCAAGGCCGAAGCTCCGCACAGTTTTCCTATACTGCTGGATCTGAGCATCCTTGAAGATGAACTTCGTTTGTTTCGCGATGCTGATCATGACTTACATGAAGCGCGGCTGATCCGGCCCGAAGACCTGAAGGCGCTCTATGCAGAGGCGCGCGTGAAGATGGATTTGCAAAATATACCAGCAGCTGAGCAGGACATGCGCGCATATCTTAAAGCGCGCCCGGACGATGCGACAGCGCACTACGGGCTCGGTCGCATCCTGCAGATGGCACAGCGTCCCGCCGAGGCGAAGGCTGAATTCGAGCGCTCAATCGAGCTCTCGCCGAACCAGTCCGAGTCCTACTATGAGATGGGGCAGATCGCGCTCAATAACGGCGAATACGATGAAGCCAAGCGGCAGGCGCGCAATGCCCTGGATCGCAATCCAAAACACGGTGGCGCCCTGGCGGTTGTAGGCATTGCGAACTTCCGTTTGAAGCAGTATGAGGAGGCCGTCCAGTCACTGCAGGCAGCCGTTACCGCTGCGCCCGAATATCAGCCGGCGCACTACTACTACGGTCTCGCGCTGGCGAAGACCGGACAGAAGGAAGCATCGGAGCGTGAGCTGAAAGTTGCCACCCAAATGGCGGACGAACAAAACCGCCGCGAGGCGCAAAGGTCACAGCTTGCGCCCGGAGTGTTGTCCGATCCGCCGCAGCGTTGATTTCTCTCGCCTTGACCCCTCTGATTCTCCATCATCTCTGGTGTGCTTACCACCACGTCAGGCCGTAAGCTAAAGCGTTCGCCCAAAGTTGTCCAAGAATCGAGGGAACCGCAAGGATGCATCCCGCCACGCCGGTCGCTCAGCATGCAGAAGGAACCACCCCACCCGCAGAATTTCACCGCGCACTAGGGCTTTTTGACTCAGTGATGGTGGTGGCCGGGATCATGGTGGGCTCCGGCATCTTCATTGTTAGCGCGGAGATCTCCCGGCAGGTCGGCAGTGCTGGCTGGTTGCTCGTGGCCTGGGCCATCACAGGTGTCCTCACTGTTGCCGGTGCGCTCTCCTATGGCGAGCTGGCGGCCATGATGCCCGAAGCCGGCGGCATGTACGTATATCTGCGGGAGGCTTTCTCGCCGCTGTTGGGCTTCCTTTATGGCTGGACGTTGCTCACCGTCATCCAGACCGGGACGATCGCTGCAGTCGGCATAGCCTTCGCACGCTTCAGCGGCATACTCTTTCCCTCCATTCGCGAAGACAAATATCTTATTGCGCCAGTGCACCTCGTGCCGGGCTATGCGATATCGCTATCCACTGCTCAGTTGCTGGCCATCGTGATCATTGTTCTCATCACAGTCTTCAACAGTTACGGGGTGGAATGGGGCAAGCTCATCCAGAACGTCTTCACCGTTGCGAAGCTTGGCGGCATGGCTGCACTGCTGGTTCTGGGCGCCATAGTGGCGTTCCTGCATCCTGCGGTGCTCCGCGCAAACTTTTCCGCGCCGTGGCATCCTGTGAATGTAACCGCGATCCACGGCCTGGAGGCGACCACCGCATTCGGACTCTTCGTTGCCCTCTGCGTTTCGCAGACCGGCTCACTCTTCTCCGCCGATTCCTGGCACGACATCACCTTTGTCGCCGCAGAAGTTCGCAATCCGAAGCGCAACCTCCCCCTCGCCCTCGCCATAGGCACCTCCACCATTATCATTCTTTATCTGCTCTGCAATCTCTGCTATCTCGCAGCTCTGCCGCTTCACGCCATCCAGACGGCCCCGCAGGATCGCGTCGCCACCCTTACCGTAGACGCGGCTCTCCCCGGAGTCGGCCGTGTGGCTATGAGCATCTTGATCATGGTTTCGACCTTCGGCACCGTCAATGCCCTGACCCTGGCTGGTGGGCGTGCCTGCTATGCGATGGCCCAGGACCGCCTGTTTTTCCGCCGTGCCGGTGTGTTGAATCGAGCAGCTGTCCCCGGGTGGGCACTCGCGATGCAATGCTTCTGGTCGGCGTTTCTGGTGCTGCCGAGAACGCATGACCCCGTCACTGGAGCTTATGGGAATCTTTACAGCAACCTCCTCGACTACGTAATCTCGGCGGCTCTCTTGTTCTACATCCTCACCGTGGCAGGGCTCTTTCGGCTGCGCCGCACGCGGCCGGATGCCAACCGTCCTTACCGCGCCTGGGGCTATCCCTGGCTTCCGGCACTCTACATCGCGGGTGCAACGGTCATTCTCGTCGTGCTTTTTTTCTATCGCACTACCACAACATGGCCCGGCCTGCTGATCGTCGCCAGCGGCGTGCCCATATATTTCGCAATTCGCCGCAAAAAAAACGCCTGATTGCTCAGTGGCCGGCGGCCGTCTCCTTGTCCAGCCATCGCGTAATGCTTGCATCCAGCACATCCAGCGGAACCGGGCCCAGGTCCAGCACATGTTGGTGAAACTCGCGAACGTCATAGCGGCTGCCCAGCCGCTGCTTCGCGCGTTCCCTCAGCTCGACAATCTTTATCTCACCTAGCCGGTAAGCCAGTGCCTGGCCTGGCCAGGAGATATAGCGATCGACTTCGGTGTTGATGTTCTGATCGTCCATCGCTGTGTGCTGGTGGAAGAAGTCAACCATCTGCTGCCGACTCCAATGCTTTGCGTGCACGCCAGTGTCCACTACCAACCGGACCGATCGCCACATCTCATTCTGCAGCCGTCCATACTCGCTGTAAGGATCGCGATAGTAACCAAGCTCATGCGCAAGCTGCTCCGCGTACAGCGCCCAGCCCTCCGAGTAGGAATCATACGAGGAGTAGCGGCGAAAAGGCGGCAGGTCCTTGAGTGCATCTGCAGTTGCAAATTGCAGATGATGGCCGGGCAAGCCTTCGTGATATGCAATTGCTTCAATGTTTAATGTGAGCCGCTTCGTCGGGTCATACAGGTTCACATTGACGCGGCCGGGCCTGCCACCTGCCGTCGAACCTGGAGAGTAGTCCGCGGGCACGGCAGTCGGCGCGCGGAAGCTGTCCATCGGCACGACCTCCAGCGGCATCGCCGGAATCCGCATCACCAGCTCCGGAAGGCGACCGCGCATCTGGTCCTCGTATTCAGAGTAAAGCTTCATCAATTGATCGGCTGACTTCACATAAAGATCCCGGTCTTCCCGAATGTGTTTGTGGAAGCTGGGCAGGTCGGAATAACCCTGGCTCTTCGCAAGTGCCAGCATCTGCTGCTCGATCTGCTGCACTTGCTGCATTCCGGTCGCGAATATCTGATCAGGCGTTTCGGTGGTCTGCGTGTGTACACGGACATCATGCAGGTATAGCGCCTTGCCATCGGGCAATGCCCACACTCCGGGCTCCCCGCGGCCGGCCGGCGCATACCTCGTTTTCACAAAGACCGCGAAGCGAGCGTAGGCGGGTTCTACCTCGGTGCGAATGGAAGTCAGAATCGCGGTCCGCAGGCGCTCGCAATCCTGCCGCGACACAGCCTCCGGAAACTTCTTCAGCGGCTCTGCGAAAGGGCTCTTCTCCGGCGCTGCATTGGCCACCTGCTCTGCCTCCGCCGGAACCTCTTCCAGCAGGTATCGCGGCTGCATCATGTGGTCGCGCATGCCAAGCCGCATAACGGCCATCGTCTGATCCAATGCCGCGGGGATCGCGTGCATGCGCGCGAGATAGCTCTCATAATCTTTCGTTGTACGGAAGGGCATCTGTGCATACATGCTCGCCAGGTCCAGATGGATACCATTGATCTGGCTGATCGGCATCTCCCATTCTTTCAACCTGAATGACTCGAGCGACGATTGCATCTGCTGCAGCATCATCTGACGGCTTACTCCGTCCTGCTCGGAGAGTCCGGTCTCTGGTATAGCCTGCAGTCGTCGAAGCTGCGATTGTGTGTGTGCGGCATCGTGCGCATATCCCGCGGGCGACTGATCGCTGAGACGGTCGTTGTATCGTTTGTCGCCAACGTACGTAGCGTACTCAGGATGTTCGCGAAGCTGATATTCCCATTCGTCCGCGAAGAAGCTCCGTAACTGTTCCGTCGATGATTGCGTTGACGGCAGCGCGACGCCGTTAGTTAAGCTGACGAAACATACTGCTATCAGCGTTGCAAAGAAACGTCGGTGCGAGCCAGTCCGGGTGCTCAGTGTCCGCCTCCATGGCCTCAGTTCGATTGCCATCGACCATTCCACAGCCGCAGAATCTTTCGCGGGTTGTCATCCCTAAGTTCCGCGGGAAGGGCATGCTGAGGCAGGTTCTGATAGCAGACAGGACGCGCGAAACGCAGAATGGCCTGGCTCCCCACCGAAGTGGAGCGGCCGTCGGAGGTTGCCGGATATGGGCCGCCATGCACCATCGCGTGCGTCACCTCCACGCCGGTCGGGAAGCCGTTGAAGATCACCCGTCCCACCTTCGTCTCCAGAATAGAGATAAGTTCCGCATATTCGCGCAAGTCATCATCAGTTCCGAGAATCGTAGCCGTGAGATGCCCCCGCAGAGATCGCGCGGCAGCAAGCATTCGTTCACGGTCCGTGCCCGTCACAAGCAATGTGGACGGTCCAAACAGCTCTTCGTGTAATGCTGGATGGCCGGCGAAGGCTGAGTAATCCGTTTCCAGGAGCGCCGCTTGCGCCGCAAAGCCTGTTTCCGCGCGCTGTCCCTCCGTCGTACGAAGGCCGACCCTCTCTCGAAGGCCTCTTTCATAGGCCCCGGCGATTCCGGGAGAGAGCATTGCGAATCCCGGAGCTTCCGCCGTCAGTGCTCGCAGCTTCGTAAGAAATGCGGTCTCTGCAGTATCGAGAAACACCATCCCCGGCTTGGTGCAGAACTGGCCGCCTCCGAGTGTGAAGGAGGCATGCAGCCCCGCCGCGAGCGATTCACCGCGCTCTAGAAGTGCGCGAGGGAGAATAAAAACCGGATTTACACTCCCCATCTCGGCAAAAACAGGTATCGGCTCGTCGCGCGAAGCCGCCAGGCCCATCAGCGTGTGTCCGCCCTTGAATGAACCGGTAAACCCAACCGCACGAATCAACGGATGACGCACAAGTGCTGCGCCAATGCGTGTGCTCGCGTCATAGAGCAGCGAAAATGTGGCGGCAGGGAATCCGCATTCCGCGATTGCCCTGTTCAGAACACGACCCGCAATTTCGCTCGTTCCTGGGTGCGCGGGGTGAGCCTTGACAATGACCGGATTGCCTGCGGCCAGCGCCGACGCCGTGTCTCCGCCGGCGACGGAAAAAGCGAGAGGGAAGTTGCTTGCCCCGAACACAGCGACTGGTCCCAGCGGCCGCAGCATCGAGCGAATATCCGGCTTCGGGGGTGTACGCTGGGGGTCCGCGGCATCGATGCGGGCCATCACCCACGAGCCCTCCGCCGCGACATCGGCGAACAGCCGAAGCTGGTTGCTGGTGCGTGCAACCTCTCCCGTCAACCGGGCGCGCGGAAGCGCCGTCTCCAAATGCGCGCGTTCCACAAGCGTCTCCGTCGCGCGATCCATCCCGTCGGCCATGGCCCGCAGCAAGCCCGCACGGTCGGCGCCACTAGATGCCGCAAGCACCGGCGCCGTTGTTGCTGCGCTCGTCGCAGCTTCATCCAGTTCTGCGTCACTCGCGGAATAAAAGTAAGGATCCATCGCGCGCCCGTCGGCAGGCTGGTAGGCACGAAATGTCTCACCGTGCCGGTCACCGGCGCGCCCGCCGATCAGCGAAACACCAGCAAGTGCAAGTGCGTCACTCACGCGTTCGCTCCAAGGCTGATCGTCGACAAATGAGGACGCCCGGCAAGCGCCTTCTCGAGCGTCCGCTGGGCCTCCGTCAACTCATCACCCCCAATTTCAAGTCTCGGCGGCCGCACTCGGGCCGAGCCAACACCCACCTGTTCCTGAACCCACTTGATCAGCTGCACAAACTTCGGCACTGTGTCCATGCGCAGCAGCGGCAGAAACCAGCGATAGAGTTCAAAGGCTTCATCGTGTTTACGACTACGCGCCAAATCGAAAAGCGCAACCGATTCGGCGGGAAATGCATTCACTAGGCCGGCGATCCAGCCCACAGCACCAGCATTTATTCCTTCCACGATTGCATCGTCCACGCCGACGAGAATGCTGAGGCGATCGCCAAGCAGGCTCCGGATCGCTGCAACTCGACGAACATCCGCGCTCGATTCTTTTACCGCGTGCAGGTTCTCGTGCTCACCCGCGAGTTCCACCATCTGCTCCGGCTGGAAGTCCGTCTTGTAGGCAACAGGGTTGTTGTAGAGCATGCAGGAAAGCGAAGTAGCGGCGATGATCGCAGAGACATGCGCGCGCATCTCGCGCCAATCACTGGAGTAGACATAAGGCGGCAGCACCATCAGGCCATTGCATCCCGCCTGATCTGCTGCCTTGGCCAATCGCACCGCATTGGCAGTCGACAGCGAAGAAATGGCCGCCACCACAGGAGCCCGGCCATCGACGCTCCTCACGATGGCGCGCAGGATGGCGATCTTCTCGTCATCGCTCAGCGTCGCGCCTTCGCCAAGCGAGCCCAGCATCACCAGACCGGTGCATCCGTTGCTCAACATCCAGTCGGCGTGCCGTCGCATGAATTCATGATCAACCGAAAGGTCCGGATGAAAAGCGGTTGTCATTGCCGGCATGACTCCAACCCACTGCATAGCAGCTCCTGTCTATTCGTCTAGTGATGAGCGGCTTGGGCCCGCGCCCATCGCTGAAAGCGGTACGGGGTACAGCGGTGGTCGCACCGATGAGGCGCGCCACCCAAAGAGTGCCTCTGTCGCGGGACCGCACACGCGGCCCTGGCACGGCCCCATACCGCACCGTGTTTGTCGCTTCGCATCGTTCCAGTCTTCATAGCCCTTGAGTGCTTCGAAGGTCACGTCTTCGCAGCGGCACACAATCGTATCTGGCTCAGCCAACGACAGCAGCTCCGGGCGCAATGCGAACGCCGTCTTCAGCCGCTCGGCAAATCGCTCAAACTTTTGACGGCGAGGCAGCAGCGCCTTGGCCTCTTCCAGTTTTCCGGCCGCCGCCAGGCCAGCCATGGTGCCTGTCAGCAGTGCGGATTCAAGCCCCGCAATCCCAGTCGGCTCACCAGCTGCGAAGACGTTAGAGACGGAAGTCTGCTGCACATCATCTACTTCGATGGCATTCTCGCGCGTCGCGCAGCCCAGCAGAGAAGCCAGCTCAGTATTCGGCACCAGATGGAAGCCGCAGCCCAGCAACTCGCAGGGTTCCTCCCACCTTCGCTGCCCATCGGTCAGCCGCACGCCTTCGATTTTGTCTGTTCCGAGAGCAGCCAGCGGCCAGCATCCCGGCCGGTATTTACTCCCGCCTGACGCGGCGCGGTATTGCAGGCCTTCGATCAACTTTCCCGGCTGTCGCGACAGGAATGTGCTGAAGCGCGCGAGTTGCCCGCGGCTGGCCTGCTCCGCCACAGTCGTGACGCGTCCGCCCATCTGCCGCAGGTGTGCCGCTACGGGTAAAAGCAACGGCCCGGTGCCGGCGACCACAATGCGCTTGCCGGTGACAGAAAATCCGCCGCGCGCCAATGCCTCAAGACCGCCCGCGCCAAAGACGCCCGGCAGCGTCCATCCCGGAAACGGCAGAAAGCGTTCGCGCGCGCCCGTTGCCAACACAAGCTGCTCATATGAGATATCGATGGTGTGAATCTCCGGACCGCTGTCGTTGATCGCGCGAAGGCTTCCATTCCGGGGTGCATCAAAGACACGCCAACCGGAAAATATCCGTGCCCCGGAGACGCGCAGCGCCAGCAGCGTCTTTCGCCTCACATCGTCCGGATCTTCCTGTTGAACAGTCGTCGCTTCCCGCCAGATCTGCCCCCCTGGCGCAAGGTTATCGTCCAGCAACAATACCTGACGGCCATGTGTAGCGGCAGTCGCCGCTGCTGCAATGCCCGCGGGACCCGCCCCGACGACGAGCACTTGCGTATCCAGGCTCATTCGGTTTCCACAACCATGCCGGATTGGCAGAGCAGTTGGCAGGTGCGGCGATGCGGCACGCCATCCACTCTCGCTCGACACTCAAAGCAGATACCCATCCCGCACAGCGCCGTCCGAGGCTGCCCAGTCGTCGATCTGCGGCAGGCTATCGCTGCGGTCAGTAGTGCTGCGCTGACCACGGTCCCGGATTTCACCCGCAACGCGCGCCCATTGAGCGTAATTGTCACTGTGTCAGACAAGGATTGTCTCCGCGCGCGCCATGCGCTCCGGTAGATAAGGCCCCGGATCAATCGCCGACTGTCGGGCCAGCAGATGATCTGCGAGCAGCCGCGCAGCCGCCGGGGCCATCGTGATTCCCAATCCTTCAAATCCCGCCAGCATGTACAGCGTTGGGTCGTGCGTTGGTCCGATCCAGGGCAGCTTGTCGGAAGTAGCAGCCCGAAAGCCCGTCCAAACGCGCGTCGCCGAAAGGGAAGCGAGCTGCGGCATGTACTCGTAAGCCCGCCGCAGCATGCGGTCAACTAGCCCTGCATCGGCAGTCGCATCCTCCTGCATGTATTGTCGCGACGACCCGATGAGCAACTGTCCTGTCATCCGTGGCTGAACGTTGAATGCGACCGAATCGGATGTTGTTGCATGTGCGCTCTTCAGATATCCCAGCTCGACGAGCTGGTGACGTACAAATCCCGGATAACGGTCGGTTATGACAAGGTGCCCCTTCCGTTTCTTCAGGCGGATCCACGGGAACATGCTCACCTCGACGCCGGTCGCAATCACGATATGGTCACTCGCCAGCATTGTGCCATCGCTGAGCGTCACCGCGCCGTTGCCCGCTCTCGTCACTGTCCCGCGGATCAGGCGCGCGCCCGCCCGCTGTGCGGCCTGCAACAAATATCGCGCAGCTGCCGGAGGATAGAGAATCGCATCATCCGGTACCAGCAATGCACCGGCCAAGCCCGTCCGCAGACGTGGTTCTGCTTCACTGAGGGCCACGGCATCCAGCACCTCGCTGCGAACGCCGTCGCCCGTACAGGTGGCATGCTTCGTGTGCACCTGCGTCATCTCCTCGTGATCCGCTGCGATCCAAAGAGTCCCTCGCTCCTCGTACTCCACGGATGCCGGCAATTCGCTCGTGAGTTTCTGCCACAGCGATCGCGCGTAGTGCGTCAGCGCCAATTGCGCGGGCGAATCGTCCATGACCACGATGTGGCCCATTCCCGCGGCGGTTGCTCCGCCGCCGGGCGCATCGTGTTCCACGACCGCGACCTGCACTCCAGCGTCCGTCAACTCACGCGCGCAGGCGCAGCCGGCGATGCCAGCACCCACCACCACGACGTCAAACGCGTCAGTCAAAAGTGATCCCCTCGCGAAACGGATCACGCTCATCAAACAGCAGCGTGCTCTCCGCGGTGACATAGGCCGATCCCTTGATAGTGGGAATGACAACTTCGCCAGCGACGTGTACCGAGCCTTCAAAGACGGTGCCCAGGATTCCCTCCTGGCGCCAAGTCTCGCCCGGCGCGAGTTTGCCATCGGCATAGAGGCAAGCCAACTTTGCGCTGGTGCCGGTGCCGCATGGCGAGCGGTCGAAGGCTGCACCGGGGCAGAGCACAAAATTGCGGCCGGAATTTGCAGGATCTTCTGCAGCACTTGTGAACTCGATGTGATCAATCACGGCGCCACCCTCCCCGCGAATACCTGCAGCCTCCAGCGCATTGCGTACCGCCATCGTTGCTGCCATCAGCGTGTTTCGGTTCTGGGGCAGCAATTCAAGGCGATGATCGGCGACCAGAAAAAACCAGTTCCCGCCCCACGCAATGTCCCCATGCATAGGGCCCCATCCCGGCACATCCACTTCTACCGCGCTGCGGTAGCGATAGCTGCGCACATTCATGATCGAAACCGTGTCATCGGCGTGCAGTGTAGCTGCAATCATTCCCACAGGTGTTTCGATGCGGTGCGTGCCGGCCGCAAGACGCCCGAGATGCTCAAGCGTCTTGATAACACCTATAGAGCCATGGCCGCACATGCCCAAGTAGCCCACGTCGTTGAAAAAGATAACACCAGCAGCCGCCGTAGGATCATGGGGCTCGCAGAGCAGGGCGCCCACCAGTACATCGGAGCCCCGGGGCTCCGCGAGCACCGCCGTGCGAAAGGTGTCGTATTGCGAGTGAAAAAGCTGAAGCCGCGACTGCAGATTGCCGGCGCCGAGTGCCGGACCGCCTGCGACCACCACACGGGTCGGCTCACCCGCGGTGTGGGAATCGATGACCCGCACTCTTCTGCGGTGAGAGGCGTCATCCACCATGCGTTGGATTGTAGACTCCCGTTTCGTTCCTGCCGCCAGTCAACCGCATCTATTTCGCTTGAATGTCAAGCGCCTGAATACTATAGGGCGGCATCGTGTGCTCAAAGCTCGTCCCGGCGTTGTGAATGGTGCTGACCACCGGCAGAATGCGTCCGGGGTCGCCGATGCTGTTTGTCTCCTCCGGTGTGTTGCCGCGCAACGTCGTCAACCGCGCCTCGTTCTGCACCTGGGTCACGCCGTTGAAGTGAATGCGAATGGTCTGCGATAGCGACGAACCATTCACGATCTTGAGATAGATTTTTCCCGCCGCCGCGTCACGTGTGCTGGAGACGAAAAAGCGCGAACCGGCGTCCGCCACTTGTGCGCCGAGCACCTGATTGCCGAGGTGTTCGGCAAAAATCACCTGCGCGTAGTAGCTTGGCGAGCCGTAGCTCTTCACCGCGTCGTAGCCGATCAGGTCCGTATCCCACTGTAGAGCACCCGGATTCACGTTCGTCAGCAACGGTGCGTACGAGGCCATGACGATCAAATCGCTGTTGCGCTCCATCCCGGTCATCCATGCGGCATCGCCCAGAGCCGCCCCCATATTGGGCGTTGGGGCTCCTTCACGCGTCGCCCACTCGCCGACGAAGATCTTTGGCCCGCTGCGGTCTGTCTTGTCGTAGTGATGCGTGTCGTTGAAGAACTCCGTTGCGCTTCGGTAGTAGTGGTCGTCGATCATGTCAGGCTTCACGCTCTTCACCGGAGTGGTCGCAATGAGCTGAAGCTGTGGGTAGCGGGCCTTGATTGCCTTGTAAAACTGCGCGTAGCGGCCGTCGTAGCTATTGGAGCGGTCGAACCAATCCTCATTCCCAATTTCAACGTAGGTCAGTGGGATGGGCGCGGAATGCCCATCCTTCGCGCGCTCGGCGCCCCATTTCGTATTCGTGTCGCCGGCCACATACTCGATCTCGTCCAGCGCATCCTGAACATAGGGCTCCAGCTCCGGCCCCGGCTCCACATGTTCCTGCTTCATCGAATAGCCGGCGTACACGGCCAGCACTGGCTGAATCTTCAGGTCCTCGCACCACTCCAGGAATTCCAACAACCCCATGCCATCGGAGGAGTGATAACCCCACGGGCTGATGTGCGTCGGGCGGCCCACCCACGGGCCGATCGTCTTCTTCCACTCAAAGCGCTCCGGGATGTGGTCGCCTTCCAGGTAATTGCCGCCCGGTAGCCGCAAGAACTTCGGATGCATGGCCGCCATCTTTTCCATCAAATCAGGCCGCAGTCCGTTCTTGCGATCGTGGTAGGTTGGCGAGAATACGGAGACCAGGCTCAAATAGAGATTTCCGGCGTGACGCGCTACGAGTTCGAAGTGGTTTTCCGCGGAAACGACAGGTACCGCGCCGGCCTTCAGCGCAACCTTGTACTGCTGCCACTCACCGGTGATTGCAGGAATAGTTGCCTCGGCCAGAACTGCGCCCGTGCGGTCGCTCACCAGCCGCGCCGTCATCGGTCCGGTCATGCCGCCATCGCTCTTTGCATAAAAAGAGCACAGATACGTCTCGTTGCCGCGTACCGCCATGCCCCAGTAGCCCGTGTTCGCGACGCCCGCTTGGTTCTTCGCATCGGCTGTCTGGATCGTGACCTTCAGGCTGCGCGGAATCGCCGTGCTCGGTCCGGTGCTCTTGTCCAGTTCCATGGAGGCCCGCGCATTGCCTTGTTCAATGAGCACCCACCCGTGCGGGCCATAGGAGTCATCCATGAATGCACGGTTGCGAATCAGGTCTGGATACAGGCCGCCGTCATAGGAGTGATTGATCTCCTCGGTCATCAGTCCATAAAGGATTGGGCTCACATGAGCAACCGGCTTCTGCGCATCGATCTCGAGCGTAGCTGGCTGCTGCGCGAGCGCGGCGGCAACGATAAAAAACGATGCGGACAACAGGGCGCCTTCTTGCATGATCTTCATCGGTACGAATGTCCTCCCGCTCTGTTCAATATTCAACCGGCCTTAGAGAACGTTTGCCAGATGCGCCATTTAAACCGATTCACTCGCAACTCAGCAAGGTTCGTTTGAACTATCTCGGATCCCGCGCGGTCTCTCCCCGTACAACGGTATAAACGGAACTGCACATGACTCAAGACATGCAGAGTGCCAGCCACATCCCTCATCGCATCGATGCCCATCATCACCTTTGGCGCTACAGGCCGGACGACTTTGGCTGGATCAACGAACATATGGGCACGATTCGCCGGGACTTCCTGACGCACGATCTCAAGCCGCTGCTCGATTCTGCCGGTATCTCCGGAACTATCGCGGTGCAGGCTCGGCAAAGTCTCGAAGAGACCCACTGGCTTCTGCAGTTGGCTGACGGTGATACCTCAGCTGGCAGCGCGTGGATCAAGGGCGTTGTCGGCTGGGCCCCCATCGCCGGCGCTGATTTTCAGGAGACTTTCGCAAACCTCCGTCGGTACAAAAAATTGAGAGGCTTGCGCCACGTCATCCAGGACGAGGCAGATGACCAGTTCATCCTCAGCCCTGCATTCAATCGCGGCATCCGCATGCTCCGTGACACCGGCCTTGTCTACGACATCTTGATCCACGCGCGCCATCTCCCGCAGACCCTGCGTTTCGTGGATATGCACCCGGATCAGCCCTTCGTTCTCGACCATTGCGCAAAGCCGCCCATCGCGGTCGGGCTGCTGGAACCTTGGGCCACGCATATGCGAGAGCTGGCGAAGCGGCCCAACGTAAGCTGCAAGCTCTCCGGCCTCGTTACCGAGGCCGACTGGCAGCAGTGGACGCCAGCCATCCTCGAACCATATTGGCGCGTAGTTCTGGATGCTTTCGGACCCACCCGTCTGCTCTTTGGTTCCGACTGGCCCGTAGCCTTGCTCGCAGCCAGCTACCAGCGATGGATGGACATCGTCACCGAATGGGTGGCGCCGCTCTCACAAAGCGAGAAGGAGGCAATCTGGGGCCTCACAGCGAGCCTCGTGTATTCGCTCTGACAACGAGCTTCCGGCATGCCGCCTATTTGTGTGTCCTGGCCGCTCTCTTCGCAGCCTTTCCCGGAGGCTTTGCCGCTGGGGCAGGACCCACGGTCGAGGCCCGAACCACCAGCGCAGGCTCCAGGATCACCTTCGCAGGCGCCGGCCATTCCCGCCCCTCGATCATCGCCAGCAGAATCTCGCCAGCCCGTTGGCCGATCAGGTGGCTTCGCTGGTCGATACTGGTCAGCGGTACCCGCAGCCACTCGCTATAGTGCAGGTTGCCGCAGCCTACCAGGGCGATGTCCTCCGGAATGCGAAGCCCCGCATCGAGGATCACGTTCATCGCACCGATCGCAATCGGATCGTTGTGACAGAAGACCGCGTCCGGGCGCGGGCTTCTTTCGAGCAACTGGCGCATCGCTTCCGATCCCTGCCGCTGGCTATCCGTGTCCACGAAGTCGCGGCTCAGAATGAAGTCCTCCCGCACCGGCAGCTTGTGTGCGCGCAATGCCTCCAGATAACCCTCTTTACGGCGGACACCGGTGCTGTTCTCCCGGCCGCTGATGTGCGCGATGTGCCGCCGTCCCATTTCAATCAAGTGCGTCGTGGCAATGCGCCCGGCGGCTACGTCATCGATACCGACAAAGTCCGCTTCGAGATCATCAAAAATTCGATCGATCAGTACAAAGGGCTGCGACTGGCTGCGCATGCGACGAAACAGATGTGTATCCCGGCCTGAAGAAGCGATGACCAGCGCATCCAGCCGTCGCGCCAGCAGGTGGCGGATCTCACGTGCCTCCAGTGCCGGATCCTCTTCGGAGGAAGACACGATCAGCGAGTAACCCTTGTCCACGATCGTCTTCGAGAGTGCCTTCGCAATCTCCGCGAAGAAGGGATGGATCAGGCCCGGTACGATGAGACCGATCAGATAGCTGCGGCCGGTGACCAGACTACGGGCCAGGATATTCGGCTCATAATCCAGTTCCTTCACGCGCTGTAGCACACGCTTGCGCGTCTCCTCGCCGATATCCGGGTGGTCGCGGAGCACCTTCGATACCGTGACCACCGAAAGACCCAGATCTCGGGCGATATCTTTCATGCGGATCGTCATACGGTGGACTATATCCCTTTGCCGAAGTTCATTTGTCTCGCGGCACCGCTGCCTGCCGCTGCGCTCTATCATTGCATGGTTCGTCTCTGCTAAACCGTTTACTGTAACGAACAATTGGCTTAGGCTGGGAGATCGCCAGACGGCCCAGATCAGAGAGGCGCAGGAATTTTGCCGCAGCAGCTTTCACTCAGCAGGTTTTCGATAGGCGTGGGAGACCGCTTTGCCCATCAGGCATGCGCACAGCTCCAGGCCTGCGTGCAGGCCGCTGATGCCGGCGTGCCGGTAGTGCCGGTGTGGAATAAATCCAATCGCGAGCACACCATCATCGGCTCTGACCCCGTGCAAACGCGGGCGGCCGCAGATGCTGCGGTCCACGAACTGCACTGGGCCCAACCGTACTTCTGTGATGCCGATCACATCAACTTGCAAACAGTAGATCGCTTCCTGGAGCCCTGCGACTTCTTTACCATCGACGTTGCGGACCAGATCGGCATCACCGCCGCACAGGCCGACTTCGAGAGCTTTACGCGACGGCATGCCCGCCTCATCGGCGCAATCGATCTGCCGGGACTTTCCGATCCAATCCGGATCACTGAGGGCGATCTGAATCGTGTCGGCCGAAAGTATCTGGCAGCCGCCCTCCGCGCGGCCGAGAACTACCGGTACATTGAGCACGCCAGGGGGCGCGGCACATTTCTCACGGAGGTCTCCATGGACGAGACCGACATCCCGCAATCGCCCGCAGAACTCCTCCTTATCCTCGCAGCTCTCGCGGCTGCCGGCGTGCCACTCGCGACCATTGCGCCAAAGTTCACCGGTCGTTTCAACAAGGGCGTCGATTACGTCGGCGACCCTCGCATCTTTGCGCGCGAGCTGGAGCAGGACATGGCCGTGGTCCGCTACGCCGTCGACGCATTCGGACTCCCCTCCGAGCTCAAACTGAGCCTGCATTCCGGCAGCGACAAATTTTCGATCTACGGTGCCGTGCATAACGCCATGATGAAGATGGATACCGGCCTGCACCTGAAGACCGCCGGTACCACCTGGCTCGAAGAGGTGATCGGGCTTGCCGGGTCGAATGGGGACGCCCTCGCGCTAGTAAAGGAGATCTACGCCGAAGCCTATGCTCATCGTGAGGAGCTATGCGTGCCCTATGCCGCGGTGATTGACATCAATGTTGCATCGCTACCGACCCCGGCCGCGGCCCAGCGATGGACAGCGGAACAATGGGTTGCGGGGTTGCGGCACGATCCGCACTCACCCGCATACAACAGCAGCCTGCGACAGCTCATGCATGTCGCCTTCAAAATCGCAGCCAAGCTAGGGCCACGATACATCGCCATGCTCGAGCTCCGTAAAGCGCAAGTTGCGGAAAACGTCACACGCAACCTTTTCGAGCGTCACATCCAGCCGGTCTTCCTCGGCGTCGAGACTACCGCAAACACGGCAGAGGCCTTGAGGCGCTAGACGAGATGCTTGCTTCGAACATCGCGATCGAGAATGAAGGCAGCGGTCAGCCACTGGTGGCACGCGGGCAGCTGTTGCAGTTCAGCCTGGTAACATCGCTCTTCTTCATGTGGGGCGTGCCCAACAACCTCAACGATGTGCTCATCCGCCAGTTCATGAAGAGCTTCGCGCTCAACCGTGTCGAAGCCGGTCTCGTGCAGTCGGCCTTCTATCTCGGCTACTTCTTTCTCGCCATCCCTGCAGCACTCATTATGCGCCGCAAGGGATACAAGACCGGCCTCATCACCGGACTCCTCCTGTTCGCCACCGGCGCGGCGCTCTTCTGGCCCGCGGCAATCGTGGGGAGGTATTGGTTCTTTCTTGCCGCGCTCTTCGTTATCGCCTCCGGGCTCTCGTTTCTCGAGACCGCATCAAACCCCTTCATCACGCAGATGGGATCCCCTTCTACTGCGGCCCGCCGTCTCAATTTTTCGCAGGCCTTCAATCCGCTCGGAGCCATCGCCGGTGTCCTCGCCGGGACCATTTTCATCTTCTCCGGGATCGAGCTCACTTCCGCTCAGATAGCCGCGCAAAAGGCCGTCGGCACATACGCTGCCTATCTTCAGCACGAGACGATGCGCGTCGTCGCGCCCTATCTTGTGCTCGCCGCCATCGCGCTCACACTCGCCGTCATCTTCATGCGGACTCGCTTTCCCGAGGTCGGATCCGATGCGGAGGAAGCTGCCTCGCACGTCGAGAGTGGCGGCATCGGCGCACTCTTTCGTCGCCCGCACTTTTTGCTGGCGGTCTTCGCGCAGTTCCTTTACGTCGGAGCACAGGTCGGCACCTGGAGCTATTTCATCCAGTACGTACAGGAATACACGCACCAGCCGGAGAAGCGCGCCGGGCTGCTCCTCACCGGAACGCTCGTCGCATTTGCCGTGGGCCGATTTTCTGCGGCTTACCTGCTCAAGAGCCTCGACGCCGCGAAGTTGATGACCATCTATGCAGCGATCAACTCATTGTTGGTGGCGGTTGCCATCGTGCACCCGGGCTGGGCGGGCATGTGGGCTGTCTTTCTCACCAGCTTCTTCATGTCCATCATGTTTCCCACCATCTTTGCGCTCGGGCTCGAAGATTTAGGACCCTTGGTAAAGGTTGGCGGCTCGTTGCTCGTCATGGCAATCGTGGGCGGTGCCGCGCTGACTCCGATGATGGGCTGGATCTCGCAGCACAGCAGCGGCATCGCGAACGCGTATTCGGTGCCATTGTTCAGCTATGTCGTCATTGCATTGTTTAGCTGGTACCACATGCGGCGAAGCGTCAGGCGCCCCGCGGCAGATTGAAATCAGGAAGGACAGATCAACGGATGAACGCGATACGAAAGAGGCAGGCGACCTCGATGCTGGCTGTGACAATGGTTGCCATCACGGGCGCAATAGCCCCGACCTCGGCTGCCCAGACCACACATTATGAACCAACACTCGAGTCCCTCAACCAGCACCCGCTCCCCCAATGGTACGCGGATGCAAAGCTCGGCATCTTCATCCACTGGGGCCTCTACTCGGTGCCGGGGTGGGCGGAGGTCAATCGCCCGAAGAACATTCCACGCGAGGACGAAGCGAAGTGGAACGCTTACGCCGAGTGGTACTACAACACCATGCGCATCCCCGGTTCGCCGACCCAGGCTTACCATCGCGAACACTACGGCGCCGACTTCAACTATTACCAATTCGGGCCCATCTTTGATCGTGAAGCAAAGAAGTGGAATCCGGCAATGATGGCACAGGCTTTCAAAGACGCCGGAGCGCGCTATGTCGTGCTCACCAGCAAGCATCACGAAGGCTTCACGCTCTGGCCCAGCAAGGTTGTAAATCCGAATCAGCAGCATCTCCAGGCGCAGCGCGACATCGTCGGCGAACTGACTGAAGCCGTCGAGCGCGATGGCATGAAGATGGGTCTCTACTACTCCGGCGGTTACGATTGGACCTTCAACCGTGGCCCCATCATCGCGGGCAATGACTGGGAGACCGTCAAACCAGAGTCCATCGCCTACGGACAGTACGCCTTCGACCAGATCGAAGAGCTGATTGCGAAGTATCATCCAGCCGTCCTGTGGGATGACATCGACTGGCCGAAAACGGGCAAACCACTCCGGGTGATGGCTGACTACTACAACGCCATTCCTGATGGCGTGATCGATGACCGCTTCGGCGTGAAGCACTCGGACTTCCAGTCGCCCGAATACGAGAAGCGCAGCCAGATCAGTAAAGTGAAGTGGGAAGAGTGCCGCGGCCTCGGCCGCTCTTTTGGTTACAACCGCGCTGAAGGTGAGAAGGAGACCATCGCGCCCGATGAGCTGATCTATCTGCTCGTCGACATCGTGAGCAAGAACGGCAATTTGCTGCTCGACGTGGGCCCGGAAGCCGACGGCACGATTCCACCGATCCAGATGGACCGGCTGAAAGCCCTGGGCACATGGCTGCATCAGAACGGCGAAGCGATCTACGGAACTCAGCCGTGGTCCCGCGCTGAAGGCGAAACCGATCAGAACATCCCTGTGCGCTTCACGCAGAAGACCGGCAAGCTATACGCGACCTTAATGGGCTCGCCGAACGGCCGCACAATCCTCTTACGCGCAATCCAGCCAGCCAGTGGATCCGAGGTCCATCTGCTGGGCGATGCAAAGCCGCTCACCTGGACGCAAAAGGGCACAGATCTCGAAGTACAACTCCCGCCGACATTGCCCGGGAAGTACGCCTATGTTCTGCGCATGGAACCCGCATCGTGAGCTCAATCGACCAATCAGGAGGCCTGCGAGGCACGCCGCTGTCGATTGTGCTCGTGGGCGCTGGTGGCATTGTGCGCAATGCCCATCTACCCGCGTATCGCAAAGGTGGTCTACCCGTTGTGGCCATCGTCGATCGTGATCCTCGCCGCTCGCAGGAACTGGCGTCAGAGTGGGGAATCGGCATCAGCGGAGCGTCGCTTCCTTCAGTGCTACCGCAACTGCATAGTCCCGCTATCTTTGATATCGCCGTGCCGGCTTCCGCGGTACTCGAAGTCTTGCGCACCATTCCTCAAGGCGCCACGGTCCTCATCCAGAAGCCGCTCGGGGAAACCCTGGCCGAAGCTGAAGCCATTGTCGCTCTCTGCCACGAGAGAGGGATCCGCGCGGCAGTCAACTTCCAATTACGCTGGGCGCCCAACATGCTCGCAGCGCGCGCCATCACTGACTCCGGTGCGCTGGGCACACTGCATGACATCGAGGTCCAGGTCAGCACCCACACACCATGGGAACTCTGGACTTTCCTGAAGACAGTGCCACGTCTGGAGATTGTCTATCATAGCATCCACTACATCGATCTGGTGCGCTCCTGGCTCGGCAATCCCCAGCGTGTGTATGCGCGCACAGTACGCAACCCTCGCACGCCAGACCTCGCCGCCACCCGCAGCGTGATCGTGCTGGACTACGATGAGTGGACGCGCGTCTTCATCGCGACCAATCATGGGCTCGATGTGCCGTACCCCGCGCTGCAACACAGTTATGTGCAGTGGGAGGGCAGTGCGGGTGTCATGCGCGCGCAGATGGGTGTGAACCTCGATTACCCGAAAGGCCGTGGCGATACGCTGGAGTTCTACTCCCGAGAGCCGGACCAGCGATTCGCGCCCGGTCTGCAGCCAATCGCGGGTGAATGGTTTCCGGATGCGTTTCTTGGCTCACTGCTTTCTGTTCAGCGCTTTGCCCTGGGCGAAGCCGGGACCATGCCTACCAGGGTCGAAGATGCTCTGGACACGATGCGCGTGGTAGAGGCCGCATATCTCTCCTCAGAGCGCGGTGGCGAGCCGTTACCACTCGCGCAGTTGGAAACCGCACGATGAACCGTATGGAGACAGAGTGCAGGAAGACAAAGTGTTCAATCTGACAGGCAAAGTAGCGCTCATCACCGGAGGAGCCAGTGGCATCGGGGCCGCAACCGCCAGGCGTCTTGCTCAAGCCGGCGCAAGCGTGATCATCGCTGACCTCAACGAACCCGCCGCGAATACACTCGCCCGCGAATTGTCCGGAGCTAAGGGCGTCGCCATGGACGTGACCAGCACCGCTTCGATTGCAGCCGTCCTACAGCCATTGAGCCGGCTCGACATCCTGGTTAATAACGCCGGGATCGGGCTGGTCGGAACCATTGCGCAGACGGAGGAGACAGACTTTACTCGCCTGATGACCGTGAATGCCACGTCGGTCTACCTGGTCACCAAAGCAGCTTTGTCTCTACTGCTCGCGGTGCGCGGATCAATCGTAAACATCGCCTCGGTCGCCGGTCTCATTGGCGTCAAACAGCGCTTCGCCTATTGCGCCAGCAAGGGAGCCGTTATCGCAATGACGCGGCAGCTTGCCGTTGAATATCCGAAGGAACTGCGCGTGAATTGCATTGCGCCAGGCACCGTGCAGTCACCGTTCGTCGAAGGCTATCTGCAGAAACACCATGCACACGAGATCGATAAAATGCGGGTGGAACTTGCCGCACGTCAGCCGATAGGTCGTCTGGGCACTCCCGAGGAAATTGCGGCCACGGTTCACTACATCTGTTCTCCGGAAGCAGATTTCATGACAGGCTCCGTAGTGACCATCGATGGCGGCTGGTCCGCCGCTTAACGGCAAGCAAGAAGAGGAGCTGACACATTTTTGATTGATCCCACCATCACGCGTGTTGAGGTGCTCGATCTCCGCTTTCCAACGTCGCGAGAGAGTATCGGCTCCGATGCGGTCAACAAGAACCCTGATTACTCCGCCGCATACTGCATTCTTCGCACGGACAGCGAACTCACGGGCTACGGCCTCACCTTTACCCTCGGTCGAGGTAACGAACTCTGTGTAGGCGCTGCCCGGTATCTCGCAGGCTTCGTGCAGAACCGCCGTCTTAGCGCGCTGACAGATGACCTGCGGGCCTTCTCCCGCCAACTCACTGATGACAGCCAGTTTCGCTGGCTCGGTCCGGAGAAGGGTGTGACCCACTTGGCCGCCGCGGCGCTGATTAACGCCGTGTGGGACCTCTACGCGCGCCAGCAGAACAAGCCACTGTGGCGCTTACTCGCCGACATGACGTCCGACCAGATCCTCCGTCTCGTCGACTTCCGCTACATCGACGACGCCATCACCGAGCAGGAGGCGCTTGCCCTCTTGAACGCGCAGAGGAAGGGCAGGGAAGAGCGCATTGCTGATCTCGAGCGCAGCGGCTATCCCGCCTATACCACATCGGTCGGCTGGTTCGGCTTCTCGGATGAAAAGGTCCGCTCGTTATGCCACGAGGCTCTCGCGCAAGGCTGGCAGCATTTCAAGTTGAAGGTCGGCAGCGAGCCGGCAGACGATCTTCGTCGCGCCGCACTGGTGCGCGACGAAATCGGTGGCTCCAGCAAACTCATGATGGATGCGAATCAACGGTGGGGTGTCAACGAGGCGATCGATCGTACCCGCGAGCTTGCTGCGTTCCATCCCTGGTGGATGGAGGAGCCCACCAGCCCTGATGACATCCTGGGCCACGCGCGCATCCGCCGTGAGTCCGGAGTGCGTATCGCAACCGGCGAGCACTGCCAGAACCGCGTCATGTTCAAACAGCTCCTGCAAGCGAACGCGATCGATGTATGCCAGATCGACAGTTGCCGGCTTGCCGGAGTCAATGAAAACCTGGCCGTGCTCTTGATGGCCGCGAAGTTCGGCGTTCCCGTGTGCCCGCATGCCGGTGGCGTTGGACTATGCGAGTACGTCCAGCACCTCTCCGCGTTCGACTACATTGCCGTCTCTGGTTCGCTTGAAAACCGTGTCACGGAATATGTGGACCATCTGCACGAGCACTTCGTTGACCCTGTGCGCATCCGCAACGCACACTATCTGCTTCCCACCCAGCCCGGTTACAGCGCGGAGATGTACCCACAGACGCTTAAGGACTACAGTTTTCCTGACGGCAAAGTTTGGAGAGATCTCGCGTGAAGCTGATCACCTTTCGTCGCACACCGGTCGCAGCCCCAGAGGCGGGCCTGCTCCAGAAGGATGCTGTTTTTCCTCTCGCGCCGCTGGGATATGGGGACGCGGAAAGCTTCATCGCCGCCGGCGAGCCGGCGCTCGCATCAGCGCGAGCCGCTATCGGCAAACAGCCCGCCGTGCCCCTCTCGAGCGTCCAGCTGCTGTCGCCGCTCCTCCATCCGCCGCGCATATTCTGTGTCGGATTGAACTACCTGGATCACGCCGCGGAATCGAAGATGGCAGTCCAGGCAGTGCCGACTATCTTTATGAAGTTGCCATCCGCCATCACTGGCCCGGATAGCGACATCGTGTTGCCGTCAAACAGCACGCAGCCGGATTACGAAGCAGAGCTCGCCGTTGTGGTCGGTCGGAGCGCCCGCAACGTGACCCGCGACAACTGGCGTGAGTGCGTATTCGGCTACACCATCCTGAACGATGTCAGCGCGCGCGATATCCAGCTCGCCACGACGCAGTGGACACTGGGTAAAAGCTTTCCGACCTTCTGTCCCATCGGCCCATGTGTGGTGAGCGCGGATGAACTGACTGATCCACACACCCTCGACGTTCGTCTCACTATCGACGGCGAAACTATGCAGCACGCAAATACGCGGGATCTGATCTTCGATATTCCTGCGGTGCTCGGTTACATTTCCGCGATCGTCCCTCTTGAGCCAGGAGACATCGTCAGCACGGGCACGCCGCACGGCGTCGGCCTGGGCCGCACGCCGCCGCGATGGATGCGACCCGGAGAAGAGGTCGTGATCGAGATCAGCGGCATTGGGCGCCTTGTCAACAAAACCGTGACAACGCGACCAGTTTAAAGAAACGACTACGCCCGCCGCGTAGTGGAACCTTTCTCCTGCTCCATCAGCGTTTCCAGCCGGATCGGCAACTCACGCACCCGCACGCCCGTGGCGTGATACGTTGCGTTCGTGATTGCTGCCGCCACTCCGGCCAGTCCGATCTCACCCACGCCCCTCGCGCCGACCTCGTTCAGCAGCTTGTCCGGATAATCTAGGAATGTCACATCGATCTCCGGGCAGTCCGCGTTCGTCGCCATCAGGTAATCGGCGACATTGTTATTCACCGGGCGGCCATTGCGCGGGTCATAGATCGTCCGCTCCAGCATCCCCATCCCCACGCCCATCACGATCGCGCCTTCCACCTGATTGCGGGCCGCCTTCAAATTGACGATCCGGCCCACGTCGATTACTGTAACGACGCGGCTCACGCGCAGCCGCGCGATGCCCGCATCCCATTCCACTTCAAGGAAGTGAGCGCCGAACGAATGAAAGGAATAATTGCGGAGCTGAGGGTCTGTGGAGTTTGGGCCAGAGTTTCCTTCGCCCTCCGCGGTGCGGATGTTCGCACGCTTGAGAATCGTTTCGAATGGAACCGCGGAAGCGGCATCGCTCTTCAGCTGTATACGACCTTCGGTAAGAACAAGCTCCTCTGGCTTTCGATTCTGGAAGGGGGTATCCGAAGCGGTTGTGGCAACGGTCAGAAGTTGACGGATCGCAGCATCGGCGGCCTGGATAATTGCAGGGATCACCGTGCCTGTCACCATCGAGCCGCCCGACGTTGGGCCCGGAGGAAGGCTGGAATTCCCCAGGACGACATCGATCTTGTGCAGCGGTAAGCCCGTTTTCTCCGAGACCACCTGCGCGAAGACCGTATATGTGCCGGTGCCGATGTCCTGGGTTGCGCACGCAATGCGCGCCGTACCATCGTCGCGAAGTGAGAGCGTCGCCTTGCACGCGCCGCGGCCAGCGATCCAAGAGCAGGAAGCGACGCCCCACCCGAGCGTGATGTCGCCCCTGCGCATCGAGCCGATCTCGGGCTTGTAAGCTGACCATCCAAACTTCTCCGCGCCCTGGGTCAGACACTCTTTGAGATGTCGCGAGGAAAACGGCATGCCCTTGCTCTCATCAAGCTTGGGCTCGTTCATCAACCGAAACTGCACCGGGTCCATCTTCAACTTAATTGCTAATTCGTCTATCCCTGACTCGAGTGCGAACAGTCCGGGGACTGCGCCGGGACCGCGCATCGGCGTCGGCGTGCCGACATTACGATCGACAACATTGGAGCGCACCCGCAGGTTTGGTGTGCTATAGAGGAACGGCGTCGCTTCGCCGCAGTTCTCGCGGAAGTGGCCGACCGTAGAAATAGAGCTATGGTTGGCGTAGTCGTGTTCCAGGCTCACGAGCTTGCCGTCCGGCGTCGCCCCCAGCCGGATGCGCTGCTGCGTTCGCGGGCGATGGCCCGCACAGGTGAACATCATCGAACGGTCGATGACGAGCTTAACCGGACGATTCAGATCTCGGGCTGCAACAGCGGCCAGCATCGCTTGCGGCCAGGGCCACAACTTGCCGCCGAAGCCGGAGCCTAAAAACTTCATCACGATCTGCACATTTTCCCGCGGCACGCCGAGCATCTGCGCCATCACAGCCTGATGATTCATCACTGCCTGGGTCGTCTCATAGAGCACGAAACGGCTGCCGTCCCAAGTCGCCACGGACGCGTGCAGTTCAATCGGGTTGTGCGTTTCTACGGGCGTGACGTAGGTCTCGTCGATCTTTACCGGAGCGCTTGCGAACGCAGCATCCACATCGCCGCGTTTACTTTCTTCCTGCATGCTGTCGTTGAATCCGTCGCTTAGATCCAGAGAGACATTCGGCGTCTCGGCATCATATTCGACCTTCACAGCACCAGCTGCTGCCTTCGCATGTTCGTAAGAGTCTGCCACTGCTAAGGCGACATATTGCCCGTTGTAGTAAATCCTCTCGTCTTCAAATGGAGGCCGCGATTCATCGATGCGCGCTGTGCGATCGTGCGGAATTGGCCGATAGATCGGGGGGACCTTACCGTGCCTGTAAACGCGCACCACGCCTGGCATCACCTCAGCAGCAGAGCTGTCCAGCCGGCGAATGCGCCCTTTCCCGATTGTGCTGCACACCGGCACCGCATACACCATGTTGGGGAAATTATGGTCGGACGAATACTTCGCCGTTCCGCTGGTCTTCAGCGGGCCGTCGATGCGGGGAACCGCGCGGCCGATGATCGATGCTGGAGTCGTCGCCATATCGCTCCTTATGTAGTGACGGTGGTGAGTGCGCGGATCAGGCACCGCTTCGCGAGTTCCACCTTGAAGGCATTGTCGCGTTGCGGTTTTGCGTTGCGAAGCGCGGCATCCGCGGCGGCCCGAAACGTGGCCTCGTCCGCAGCTTTTCCTTCCAGCGCATGCTCCGCCTCGGGAGATCGCCAGGGCCGCGTGCCGACACCGCCAAATGCAATTCGCGCCTTGCGGATGCGTTCTCCGTCTACGTGAATGACAACCGCGGCCGAAGCCAGCGCAAATTCATACGACGCGCGGTCGCGCAACTTCAGGTAATGCGATCTGGCGCCGGCCACCGGCGGCGGCAAGGTCACATACGTGATCAGATCGCCCGGCTTCAGCACATTCTCAAGATTGGGAGTATTGCCGGGCAACAGGTAGAACTCACCGATCGGCACCTCGCGCTCACTTTGACCGTTCAATATATGAATGCGCGCTTCCAGCGCCATCATGGCCACCGCCATGTCGGAAGGATGGGTGGCAATGCAGTGCTCGCTCGTGCCCAGAATGGCGTGCGTGCGATTGTGTCCGCCGATCGCGGAGCAACCCGAGCCCGGCGTGCGCTTGTTGCATTCCGCGTACGCTAGGTCGCGGAAGTAGCTGCACCGCGTCCGTTGCAGCAGATTCCCTCCGGTCGTGGCCATGTTGCGCAACTGACCAGTGGCGCCCGAAAGCAGGCCCTGAGAGAGCACCGGATAGTCGCGCACCACGTTGGGATCATGTGCAAGGTCCGCATTGCGTACCATAGCGCCGATGCGCAGCGACCCATCCGGCTGGCGCTCGGTCCGCGCAAGTTCGAGCCGATTGATATCGACGACGCGGACCGGCGTTTCCACATCCAGTTTCATCAGGTCGATCAGCGTCGTGCCGCCGGCAACGTAGCGCACCTGCGCTCCCTGCTGCGCGGTCTTGGACTTCGCTGCCTGCTCGGAAGCCTCCGCCGGGCTGCTGGCTCGGCTGAGTGCAAAATCGATCATCTCGCCCTCCTCAGGAGCTCTTTTGCGAGTTGCCGCGCACCTGGTGTACCGCCGCGACAATATTGGGGTAAGCGCCGCAGCGGCAGATATTGCCGGACATCGCCTCGCGCACGTCTTTGTCCTCCGGACCCCATGGCTCCTTCAGCACCGCAACCGCCGACATGATCTGCCCGGATGTGCAATAGCCGCACTGATAGCCGTCATGTTCCACAAACGCCGCCTGCATTGGATGGAGGTTGCCCGGTTGGCCTATCCCCTCAATCGTGGTGATCTCATCGCCTTCGTGCATGGCCGCGAATGTGAGACAGGAGTTCACCCGCCGTCCATTGATGTGCACCGTACACGCGCCGCACTGGCCGTGGTCGCAACCCTTCTTCGTGCCGGTCAGGTTCAGGCGCTCGCGCAGGCAGTCAAGCAGCGTAACGCGCGGTTCGACGTTGAGCGTCTGTTTCTTTCCGTTAATCGAAAGCGTGACTGCGATTGTTTCTTCACGCGCGGAAGGAGCCGCTGCTTCCTGCGTCGCGGCAGCGGCAAGCGAAGGTGTGGCTGTAGCCGCAATTCCGGCTGCGCCAAGTTGTGCGATAAAAGTGCGGCGAGTGAAATGCCCGAATGGCTTCTCTTTCGACTGCTCTGTCTCGTCTGTGACAATCTTCTCGGGAACCGCAGGATCGCGATTCTGCTCGCTCATTCGCACCTCCCGTTTGGCAGCGGAGGGCGGCGCAAAATCAGGCCCTTCGCCGATACTTTCACTCTATACCCGAGCACGTGGCAGCAAGTAAAAAGGGGCGGCTGCTCAGAGCCGTGCGTTTGAAGGCATCGAAGATTCGACGCTTCTCGAAGCAACCAAAACGGGGGTCCTCGCATGGCGTCTGCAGGAAAACCCGCTGCATCGTACGCTCCGAGCAAGGCTGCATGCTACTTCTGCGGAAAAGGCTCCGCCTTCATCGACCCATCCCGCTGCTTCAGCAGGATCTGAACCTTGCCTTCGGCCGCTTCCAGTTCCTCTTTGCATACCGCTGAAAGGCGCATGCCTTCTTCAAAGAGTTTGAGCGACTCCTCCAGCGGTAAATCGCCTTTTTCCAGTTGACCGACGATGGTTTCCAGTTGCTTCAGCGAGTCTTCGAACGTAGCCATGGGAGTCCTGTGCCCGAGCGTCTCGGATTCGAGCCTCGCAGCAAGCCCTAGTGTAAGCCTTGTTCTGGTGGCAGCGTGAAGAAGTGATCGATGAGATAGTCGCGAAGCTCGATGTTGAAGCGCCGTGTATTCTGCACCGCATCCTGCGCATCGGTGTTGTAGACAGCGAGGTACCCGCGACGCGCAATGGGATCGAAGTTCATCTGGCTGCGAAAGCCGTTCTGCCATCCCGGATGGCCAATCAGCCGTACTGCACGGTCCGTATGGATAAAAAAGCTTGCCGCGACTTCGTCCTTTGCTCCCGGCCGGGAAGGGAAGTCATCATCAGGCGTCACTGGCAGGATTGGCCGCCACATCTCTTCAAGCGAACTCCGCTTCAGTATTCGGTCATACTCCGCCTGGTGTTCAGGGTCTCCCAGTAGAAAGCGCAGATAGCGCACCATGTCTGGCAGCGGCGCGTTCAGCCCGCCATTCGACCGGGTAATGCCGCTGTCAAAATCAAATTCGTCCTCCGTCAACTTGCCGTCTTTGCGGTCCCAGCTATGCGAGCGATAGGGAAGCAGCGTTGCTGGACTGCGGTCGTAGTAGCTGTGCGTCATGCTGAGTGGTCCCAGTACATTCTTCAGCATGTACACCTCGAAGTTGTCGCCGCTGACGCGCTCGATGATCTCGCCCAGAAAGACCACCGCCAGGTTGGAGTAGCGATACCGCGATCCCGGAGGAAAGTCGACGCTTGTATACGGCATCATGGCCACGAGCTGCGACCATTGCGTCGGCTCGTAAGGCTCCCATGGCCCCGCGTGCCACGGCCACGTCGCATCGCGAAAGCCGTTCGAGTGAGACATCGCTTCGCGGATCGTGATCGCCGAGACCGGCCCGTACGGATCGTGCACCGCGTTCAGCTCGGGGATGTACTTCACCAGCGGATCGTCGACCGCCAGCAGACCGCGGTCGCGCAGTTGCATGATGGCAATGCCGGTAAACGTCTTTGTGACCGACGCCCAGTGATACGTGGTGCTCTCATCTACCGGCCGTGGCGGCGTTAGGCGTTGTTCGCCATACATTTCGTTCAACACCACGCGACCGTCATCGACCAGCACCAGCGTGCTGCCCACAATGCCGTTGCGCTCGAGCCCTGCGCGATAGAAGCTGCGTATCGCCGCGGTGCCCGGATCGGCCTTCCTCGCTGCAGAAGCGTCAGTTGCCTTCGCCGACTGCGCATGCGCTTGATATGTACTCAGCGCAGAAAGAACAACAAACGTGACCGCCATCAGCAATGGCGCAATGCGCATCGGCAAACCTCAGTAAGGAGTAGCGGCATTCTACCCTGCTACAGCGCCGTCATCGCATTGCTGTTCCTATGGCTTCAGGATGGCTGAAGAGATTCGTCTGCTGCCGGCAGCACCTGACGGACAATCTCGACAGCAAGCCCGTAGCGACCAAACGGCGCGCTCACCTGCACGCCTTGCACCATGGGCCGCGCCGCAGTCAGCATCTCCTGTGCAATGCGGATGCCCTCGGTCCGCGCCGCCTCCGGAGTCTCCGCCGCCGCCATGCGTGCCATGATGTCGTCTGGCATCGAGACACGAAGATCGTTCTTCATGAACTCGGCATTGCGCAGACTCGTCAGCGGCCAGATGCCCGCGATTACCGGGATGCGAAATCCTTCAATGCGGCGCAGGAACTCCTCCAGCAGCCGCAGATCGAAGACTGGCTGCGTGATCGCATATTCGGCGCCCGCCTCCACCTTGTATGCGAAGCGCCGAATCTCGTTGTCGATGTCCGGAACGCCTGGATTCGCGGCCACGCCGAGCGTGAACCCCGTAGAAGCCCCTATTGGGTTTCCGCCAATGTCCAGTCCGTGGTTTAGCCGGTTCACGACATTCACCAGGCCGATCGCGTCCACATCGAACACTGCCGTCGCATCCGGGTAATTTCCCAGCTTCGGGGGATCGCCGGTGAGGCACAGAATGTTGCGCAGCCCCAGCGACGAAGCTCCCAGCAGGTCAGACTGGATCGAGAGCAGGTTCCGGTCGCGGCAGGTGTAGTGCAACACCGTCTCAATGCCGGTCTGTTGCTGGATCTGCAGGCACAGGCTCTGTGCGCTCATGCGCGCCGAGGCGCGCGGTGAGTCAGGAATGTTGATCGCGTGGATACCGGTCCCGGCCAGCATGCGCGCGCCTTCGATCTCCTTCGTGCAATCAATCCCGCGTGGCGGCACAACCTCCACTAGCGTGATGAACTCGCCGGAGGCGACCAGGCTTCCGATCTTCGAGCGTTCGGCCAGCGCCGCGGGCGGTGTCTCCGTGACGATCGGCGTGCGCGCCACCCGCGGAGCCATAGTCTGCTGCGCATCCAGGGCGCGGATAGCGGACTTCATGGCGCGTATGTGGTTCGGTGTTGTGCCGCAGCAACCGCCGACAAACTGCACTCCGGCGCGCACAAACTTGCGCGCAAAGCTCGCCATGTACTCCGGAGAGCAGAGATAGATATTGCGCCCGTCGACGTTGCGTGGCATGCCTGCATTCGGCATCGCCACCAGCGGAAGATCTGTCGCGGCACGCATGCGCTCGATCGCGGTCAGCACGGTAACCGGGCCCGTCGAGCAGTTGCACCCGATCGCGTCTGCGCCTGCAGCGGTCAGCCGTGCCGCCGCTACGTCCGCCGGGGTGCCGTCCAGGCAGTTCGCGTCCTCATCCACCGTCACCATGGCCATCAGCGGGGTCTCCGGCGCCACCTGCTTAGCGGCGTAGATGGCCTGCTCCGCCTCATTGATGGCGGGCATCGTCTCCACCACCAGCAGGTCGACGCCCACTCCAGGCCCTCCCGCGACCAGCCCCTCAATCTGATCTGCAAAAGCGTCCCGCGCCTCTTCGAGCGCGACCTTGCCCAGCGGCTCGAGATGGACGCCGAGTGGACCCACCGAGCCGGCCACAAAGGCGCTACCCGCCTGCTTGTCGGCAAGCTGGATCACGGCCTCCCGCGCCAGTCGCGCCCCTGCCTGGTTGATAGCGCGGGCCTGGTCCTGCAGGCCGAAACGATGCAGGCGGAAGCTGTTCGCCCCGAAGGTGTTGGTTTCGATGATCTCCGCGCCAGCCTGCAGATACTCCTCATGCACTGAGCGCACCAACTCCGGCTGCGTCAGGTTCAGTTCGTCGAAGCACTTGTTGAGGAATACGCCCCGGCCATAGAGCGCGGTACCCATGGCCCCGTCGCATAGGACCGTTCGATTGCCGAAGAGTGACGACAGGAGAGACATCTTCTTATGCTAGAGCATTTCTGGCGGCATGGCATGTACTCTCTAGCGCCGGTAGTGGGTCAGGTTCCGGTGATTACGTTAATCAGGATTTAGCGGGTCTCTGGCGTTAATCTCTGTTCTCGGCAATTATGCTGAAAAACCGCAAATGGCGGTGTCGTTAGCGAATTCCCGCGTCTATAGGATTATGTGTCCATCCGTTCGACCCATTGAGCGCGCGATGCGGGGGCCACGAAGGGATCCGCAAAGTACTGCGTTTCCCGCGCAACCTTGTTGTCCCTGAACTCCATGATGCTCACGGTGTAGGACGGCTTGCCGTCGTATGTCAGGATGAATTCGGTGACCCAAAGGTCACCGCTGCCAATGATTCGTCGGATAGCAAACCGTTTTTTGCTCGGCTGACTGGCGCGCTGGTTCTGTATATTGCGTCGACCGCGTGTTCGCTCGGCTGACTGCGGGTATTCCAGCACCGCGTCCTCGTGATAGATGTGGTGCTCCGTTTCAAAATCGTTGGCATCGGACGCCGCCCAATGCTGATCCAGTGCCGCACGGATCTCTTGATCTCGCACCCCAGGATGCTGCTCCTTCTTTTGTAGGTCGTTCATTTTGAGCCTCCAATTTGACAAGAAGTGAAATGTCTTAGCGGAATCAGAGTGTACGACTCGTCAAGCCGTGCTGCTTTTTTCGATCGCCGCGGAGTCTACGCCGCGTCGATGCGCGTAACGCCTGATTCGTCGAAAAATCGGGAACTGACGCCACGCATCGGAGGAGATTCGCGCGGTCGCCTGCATCTCCAGCCTCCTCCGCAGAACTGCAGAAACGCTTCGGACCAACCGGGGCAGAACCACCAAACCCTTTGCTATACTTCAGTTTCCCGAACGCAACTGTCGTTTTGAAGGTTGAGGTCCGAAGCATTTTGAAGAAGAGAAGTCGCCTGTCCCTGGCCGTTGCTGCGTTCGTCGCTGTCGCGGTTTCGTTCACCCTCCTCGGCTGCGGAAAGAACTTCTACTTCGCGGGCCGCACTTTGCCGCCCAGCGGCGTCATCCAGCGTGTACTGGTCGCGGTGGACAATCCCTCCGGCAGCCTGCAGTTCATGGATGCCTTTTACGACATCCGCCATCCCTTCAACAATCCCAACGGGCAGTTTTCGATCGGCGGCTTCAGCGGCCAGAATCCCGTCACCATCCAGAACCTGCCCGAGGAGCAGACCGGACTTGTTTACTCTTCTGGAGATGGCAGCTTGGCGTCCATCAGTTATGCCTCAGAAAAGCTGAGCAGCACAGTTATTCCTTCCGGCGCCATCTCCAGCAGCATCTTCGGCTCCCGTAAGCAGGATTATTTCGTCGCGGCGGAGCAGAATTCGCACGCCATGATGGTCTTCGATGTTGCGCTCGGCAGCCAGTTGCTGATGAACATACCCAACATCTACCGCATCTCCATGAACGCGAATGCCAGCCTGGTGCTCGGTTTCGTTCAGGACAGCAACGACGTCTACAGCCTGGTCAAGCTCACGACCGCGCAGCAGACATCGCCCGAATTCGCGACACCGGCAGGATGGATGGCAGGAGGATTCCAGGACTGCGAGCCCCAGACCTTGCCCAAGTACTGCGTAACCCGGGTGGCCGACCCCAAGGGCGAATTCGACCGGCCCACCAAGGCCATCTTCTCCTCCGATGGACAGAACATCTACGTGCTGAACTGCGGGCAGGAATGTGGGGGCACCCAGGCCGGCATCGTCGCCATCCCCATTACCGCTTCGGCACTGAACGAGAATCCTTCAGGACCGGCGGGACTGAGCCTCCAGGCGGGTTCGGTTCTCCATGTGCCGGGTGGCGCCACCAATGCCCTCCAGGACGCCTCCACCTTGTATGTCGCGGGCCAGCAGTTACAACCGGACGGATTGCTTGCCGGCTATCTCAGCGTGGTGAATCTCGCCGCGAATAGCGTGAGCGCGCAGTACGCCATCAGCGACGGCACGCACAACAAGATGAGCTTCGCCGATGACAACACGCTGTGGATCGGCTCGCAGCATTGTCAGAGTGGCGAGCGCTTCGCCAAAAACAATGCCGGGCAAAATGTGCAGTTCGGCTGTCTGACCCGGTTTGACCTGTCCTCAAAAGCGGTGACCGTGGATCGCTTCATCGGTGACCTTACCGGCATCGCGGATGTCGAGGGTCTGCATAAGATCTACGTCGGTGAGGGAGGTCAGGTGCATATCTACCAAACCAGCGACTTCGCCGAGTTGGACAATACGAACGTCACCGTTACCGGCACAGTCTCCGATGTGGCCTACATGGACGCCGCCACGGACACCAACAATACGACCTACTAGAGCACCCATCTACGAGGGGCTTCCCCGAATTCACTTCGCGGGGCTACGTTCGTTTGAGCGATGAGACCCGTCGTCGAAGCAGGTATCATGCTTCAGGGCGAAGCCCCATGCCCAATCAGACCCATCTATGCAACCACTCCTGGACATCCTCGCCATCGCCGCGCATCGTGACGATGTGGAGCAAACCTGCGGCGGCACGCTCCTCAAGATGCGCTCCCTGGGCCTTGAAACTGGCATCCTGGACCTGACCCAGGGCGAGGCTGGGACCCGCGGCTCAGCCGCGGAGCGCGCTGCAGAGGCCGATGCGGCCGGGCGCATCCTCGGAGCGCGCTGGCGTCAGGCGCTCGACCTGCCTGACGGTCGCATCGAAAACTCCTGGGAGAACCGTCTCAAGATCGTCCGCGTGCTGCGTGAGTTGCGCCCCCGCGTGGTCATCCTCCCGTACTGGCAGGGCAGGCACCCGGATCACTACACCGCTTCCACGCTGGGATATGAGGCCTGCTTCGTGAGCGGTCTGGCACGTGTCGAAACTGGCTCATCGCCGCATCGTCCCTACAAGGTGCTCTACGCCAGCCTCTACACCGATGTTCGGCCCACCTTCATCGTGGACATCACGCCCTTCATCGAGCAGCGCAATCAGTCGCTCATGGCCTATCGCTCCCAATACTCGAACGCCGAGCAGGGAAGCGCGCTCTTTGTTCCGGAAGAGGAGATCCGTGAGCGCACCTTCGCGGAGGCGCGACACTACGGGCAATTGGCAGGTGTACGTTACGGGGAGCCGTTCGTGCAGAAAGAGGTTGGCCTGGTGGAGGACCTTATGTCACTGCCGGTGGCCTCGATGTGAAGGCCCACTCCTCGGCGCTCTCAAACGGCGGAGCGATCAGCGGCGCGTCATGGTCTTCTTCCTCGGCCTTGGCCTGCGCCGATCTCTCCGGCAGATAAACCCGAACCACGGCACCGCGCAGGTCGCCCTCGGTGCTGTTCGAGATGCGTACCGTGCCGCCGTGTTTCTGGACGATGCCGAGGCTCACCCATAACCCGAGTCCCGTCCCTCGCTCGCCCTTCGTGGTCATGAAAGGCTGAAACAGCTTTTTCTCCACGTGCGGCGCAATACCGCGGCCGCTGTCGGCAATCTCCACAATCGTGCCCGCGCGCCCATCGAGCTGGCTTGCCGGCCGTACCAAGATGCGCACATGACCGTTCGGCCCTGCCGCCTCACCCGCATTGGCAATCAGATTTGTGAATACCTGCCGCAGCTCTCCCGGGAAGCCAAAGACGTGCACTGGATGTGTAAAGCTCTGCTCGACCTGGATATTCTGATCCCGCATCTTGCGGTCCAGCAGCAGCAGCACGCTGCCGATCAGCTCTTCTAAGTTCACCTGTACGGGCATTGGCGATTCGCGGTACAGGCTTAGCATGGCGCGGCTGATCTGTAGCGTGCGGCCCAGTTCCTGCTGTGCCAGCTTTAGGTAGTCGCTCCGACGCTGCGGGTCTGCTTCCTGCGAGATGAGGAAGTGCAGGTTAGCCACCGAGTCCAGCGGATTGTGGATCTCATGCGCGATGCTCGCTGCTAGCCGCCCCGTAACCGCCAACTTTTCGTTCGCAATCAGAGTGACCTCGGCCTTGCGCAATTCGGTCACGTCGCGAAACACCACCACCGATCCATCCGGATGTCCGTCCGCATCCACGACTGTCGAGAGGTTGGCATCGACCGCATAGTCGGACCCGTCTCGCGCAATCAGCGTCCCCTCCTGGTGAACCCCCATCGCACTGGAGCCATTCAGCTCCTCCAGAACATCACCGATCGGATGATGCGTCTGCGGATGAACGAGCCGAAGCACATCACCGATCGGTTGCCCGGTGGCCGCACTCAGCGGCCAGCCCGTAAGCTTCTGGGCGACCGCATTCATGAAGCGGATTTTCCCCTCCTTGGTGACGGAGATCACGGCGTCCCCAATCGACTCGAGCGTGGTAGACAGCAGTTGCTGGCTCGCCGTCACTTTCGCGTTCCGTTCCTGTAACTCCTCAAGCGCAAGCTCATACGTACTGGAAACGCGCTGTAGCCGGCTGCTGGCGAAAATTCCGATCGTTATCCCAGCTGCAAGTGCCAACGCAAGAACAAATTGTAGGAATCTGCTCACCCTTTGGTTGAGCCTTGTATCGTAGCCTTCCCGCTCCCGTGCAGCGACTCCCAATGCATCCTGAAAGTCCTGATGCACGCCGTCCATAATGCCTTTGCCCTGCTGCGTCAATGCGGCGGTGACGGCTTCGGGTGCCGGTGCAGGTTGCTCGAGCACGCCGCTCGCCCAGGTCTGCCAGGCGCGGATGTCCTGTTCCAGCTTGTTGACGTGAGTGTCCGAGATGCCGCTCACTGCCGGTAGATGGTGCAGTTGCGCCAGTGTTGCCTCGATCGCCGGGGCCCCGCTGTTATAGGGAACGAGTTGCGATGGAAGTCCGGTCAGCTGGTAGGCCCGCAGGCTCGTCTCCTGGTCAGTGACGCGCTGTTCGAGTGTCTGCAACTGATCGCTCACCCGCGCATTCACAATGGAATGCTGCCGCAGATCCAGCGCCTGCTCTACCTGCCACACCAGCAGACCTGCCAGAAGCGCCAGCACCGTAACAGGCACCAGAAGCGTCGTACGCACTACCCGGTTGAATTCATGCAGCCCGACGGGCGAGTCGGTCATGACGGTTCTCCGCTGATCTCCAGAATCTTCTTGACGTTGCGTAATAGTGCCAGCGCACCGTCGCCCTTGTTGGCCACCAGCGTGACCATCTGCTGCACCTCTTGCGGAAGCGTCAGATACGCCGAAAGCAAGAGGATCGGAATATTTGGACGGATCTCCCGTAGAGCCGTCGCTACGGCGCCACCATTCATCCCCGGCATCGCAAAATCCAGCACTACCGCGTCAATTGGCTGCTGCCGGAAGATACGGATGCCCGCAGGTCCATCCGTGGCCGTGTGCACGACATATCCCTCCCGCTCCAGAACCACCTTGCGGATCTCGAGGCCGAGTACTTCATCGTCGATACACAGAATTGTCGGCACCCGCGACACATGGGACCTCGTCGTTGGGTCAAAAGGAACCCGTCGTCTAGTCTGCGGAGTATAGCATTCGCCATTTGTTCTTCATCTCACACTTCCGTGCCACACTTGGTCCCCCAAACCGTCCGCGATTCACCGTTCTTTCTTCTTCCGTTCACCATCCTTTCTTATTTCGCGGCCTCTGCTCCATGTACTCTGAGCGGGAAAGAGCATACTTTTGCGAATGCCACCATTGCGGGTACTATGACCGGCGCATCGACTCTCGACTTGGCCTTGCACAACCGAAGGGCCACGGAAACCGTCGCGAGCCGGTCTGCACCCGACAGCAAAAATGCTTCAGAACAAGGACGGTTCTTGAGCCAGACCATATTCGTTCTCGAAGACGATCCAGATATCTCGCGGCTGGTTCAGCACCAGCTGGAAACCGCAGGCTTTTCTGTTCGCGGCTTCTCCACTCCCGCCAATCTCATTCCGGATGCCGAGCGCCAGCCGCCCGCGCTCTTCCTCCTAGACATCATGGTTCCCGGCGGAGATGGGCTGGAGGTCTGCCGCAAGCTCCGTGCGCATCCCGGGCTCAGCAGCGTGCCTATCATCTTTGTCACCGCGCGCGCGGGAGAGAATGATCGCGTCCTCGGTCTCGAACTTGGCGCCGATGACTACATCACCAAACCCTTTGCCATGCGCGAGCTGGTTGCTCGGGTCAAGGCAGTGTTGCGCCGCTTCGAGCGCCCCTCCGCGCCTTCCGTCATCAGCTTCGAAGAGGTCTACATCGATGCCAGCGCGATGCAGCTCAAAGTGCGCGGCGAGCTCACCACCACGACCGCGACCGAGTTCCGCCTGCTGGACTATCTCGCGCGGCACCCCGGGCGCGTCTTCAGCCGCGACCATCTGCTCGATGCAGTCTGGGGAGACGCGCGCTTCGTTACGCCGCGCTCGGTCGATGTCTATGTACGCCGCATCCGGGAAAAGATCGAGAGCGATCCTGAAAATCCACGCTATCTCAAGACCGTGCGAGGCGCAGGCTATCGCTTCGAGGTACCGAAGGCTGGCTGATCAGGCAATCTTGTCATCCTGAAACGTAACCGAAGGTGGAGTGAGGGACCTGCTGTACCTATGCCGTCAGAGTGCTCTCGACGCAGCTTTTCCGTGAAAGAAGGCTGCTGCACATAGTGGGAGCAGGTCGGCTCACAACAATTGTGAAAACGGTAGAGCCGCTCAACCGAGGCGACTAAATCCGGCATTGTCCGGCAGAAAAACGGCAAGCGCTGTCCCGGTTGGTCTATACCTGTCAGCAGGAGCTTGCCACGGGCGATTGAATGACCGGAAGAGTCTTCTCCAAGCTGCTGCTCTCCTTCGTACTCGTGCTCACCGTCTGCACGGCGGTGCTCGATTTTTCCATCCGCAGGATCGTCGATCGCGCGCTTCATGAGCAGGTGGAGCAGTCCCTCGCCGGCGAGGCGCGCTTCCTTGCCACACAGTTGAACTCCGCCGCGTCGGAGAGCGTTCAGAAGCTTCTCGCTGACGCCTCCTTTGCCTCCTCCGCTCGCATCGCAGTCTTCCGCGCAGACGGCACATTCGTCGCCTACTCCGGCTCGACGGAGATGCGCTATCCATTTGACTCTCTGCCCGCGATCGCCGTCCTCAGGAACCACGAGGGCACTGGCCGTCAGGTCCGCGACGGAACACTTTTCATTGCGGCGCGACATGGCGGCCTCATCGTTCGCTTGGGCTATCCCCTGACAGAAATCGCCGCCAAGCTCCACCTGCTGCGCCGCGACATTCTGTTCGCATCGCTGCTGTCACTCCTCCTCGCCACGATGCTGGCAGCAGTCATGGCCCACCGTGTGGCTCAGCGTATGGCGCGCATCGTCGCCTTTGCGAAACGCATCGCCGCGGGCGATCTTTCGGCCCGTATCGAGGAGGGCGACTTCGACGAGCTCTCCGCGGTCGTGCGCGCCCTTGACATGACCGCCGGCCGTCTCGAATCTACCTTCCATTCTCTGGAGAGCAGCCGTCGCGAGCTGACAGCGCTGCTGGACAGCATGCAGGAGGGCGTCATCGCCGTTACGGCAACCGGCCTCGTCAGTTGGTCGAACGCCTCGATTGCGCGCCTCACCCAGCAACCCATCCGTGAAGGCCGTGCTCTGGTCCAGACCATCCGCGATCCTGACGTGCTGCTGTGCGTGGCCACTGCGCTGCGCGAACGGACCATCTCTCGCGGCCGTGCCACCGCTGTCGCGCCGGGGCGCGTCTTCGAGGTGCATGCCACTGCCATGCCCGGCGGCGGTGCAGTCTGCGTGCTCTCCGATGTCACAGAAATCGAGCGCGCCGAGACCACGCGCCGCGACTTCGTCGCCAATGTCTCGCACGAGCTTCGCACGCCGCTCACGTCCATCTCCGGTTATGTCGAAGCCATGCTCGACATGCCATCCATCGATCCAACACCGCGCGAGTTTCTCGGCATCATTCTCAAGAACGCCACCCGCATGACTCGGCTCACAGAAGACCTGCTGACCCTGGCACAGGTCGAGTCAGCGGACTTCAAGCTGACACTCCGGCCGCTCGCCGCCGGCACGTTGGTGAAAGACGCCGCCAATTCTCTAATGCCTGTCGTGCAGGACGCCGGCATGCATATGGAGATCGGAAGCACCGTCAGCGATACAGTCCTGGCCGATTCTGATGCGCTGCAGCAGGTCTTCGGCAACCTGGTCGAGAACGCTACCAAATATGGCCGCAGTGGCGGCAAACTTCGACTTGGCGCACGGCGTCGTGATGACCGGATTGAGTTCTACGTGCAGGACTTCGGGCCCGGAGTCCCGTTTGAGCATCAACGCCGCATCTTTGAGCGTTTCTACCGCGTGGACAAGGCGCGCTCGCGCGAATCCGGCGGTACTGGCCTCGGTCTCTCCATCGCCCGCCATGTCGTGAACGCGCATGGCGGCGAGATCCGCGTCGAAAGTGAGCTCGGCCGCGGCGCAACATTCGTCTTCAGTCTTCCCATTGCCGTTCTCCCTGAAGATGTCGTACGGCCCGAGGATGCAAAGCCGGATACCGTCGCCGGGTAAGAGAAAGCATCGGTGCGGTCTCTGTGAACCCAGGTGCGCCGCCGTCCCTCTGCGGGAATTGGCATTCCATTCTCCGGTTTTTCACCGGCGCGTAAACCGGCATTCACAGAACCCCGAAACAATCGCGGCTGCAATCCATTCCGAGGGAGCAAGTCCGTGAAAAGATTTCTAGCGATAACAGCGGGGCTGGTCGTGTGCGCGTCGGCAAGTGTGGCAAGTGCACAAAAGCTGAATGCAGCCGGCGCAACGTTTCCGTACCCCATCTATTCCAAGTGGTTCAGCGAATACAACTCCAGCCATGGCATCCAGATCAATTACCAGCCGGTAGGATCCGGCGCAGGCATTCGTCAGGTAACCGCCGGCACGGTGGACTTCGGCGCCAGCGATGGCCCCATGACCGATGAACAAATCGCCACTTCGAAGGTAAAGATCCAGCATATTCCGACCGTGCTCGGGGCGGTGGTGCCGATCTACAACCTGCAGGGTGTTAACGGTGGCTTGAAGTTTTCGCCCGACGTGCTGGCCGACATTTACCTCGGCAAGATTACGAACTGGAATGACGCCCGCCTCGCGAAAGACAATCAAGGCGTAAGTTTGCCCAACACGGAAATCTTCGTTGTCCATCGCTCCGACGGCAGCGGTACCACATACATCTTCACCGACTATCTCTCCAAGGTTAGCGGTGACTGGAAGGGCGGCCCGGGAAAGGGCACTTCGCCAAGCTGGCCGCGCGGGATCGGCGCCAAGGGCAACGAGGGCGTGGCCGGCATGGTCCGCCAGACTCCGGGCGCGATTGGCTACGTCGAATTGATCTACGCGCTGCAGAACAAGATTGATAGCGGCCTTGTCAAGAACCCCGGTGGTGTCTTCATGAAAGCGAGCATCGAATCTGTAACTGCGGCTGCCGCCAGTATGAAGCAGATGCCTGCCGATTACCGTGTCTCTATCACCAACGCACCCGGCAAGGATGCATACCCTATCTCCAGCTTCACCTGGCTGCTGGTTCCCAACCCCGGTCCGGATGGCGCGAAAAGCAAAGTGATCAAGGACTTCCTGACCTGGATGCTCGATCACGAATCCGAGGTGACCAGCTTGAACTATGCGCCGCTTCCTGAAGCTGTGACCACCAAAGTAAAGGCGACGATCAGCCAGTTGAAATAGCGCGAGCGGCGTAGCGACGGTTCCACTTCGGGATTGCGCTTAACGAAAGTTGGCAATCCAATTCGCCGGATTCGCTACACTGGAAATAGATGGATCTCTTTACAGGAGATCAGCGATAAGCCCATTCCCTCGGAATGGGCTTTTTCGATTTTCATAAGTGGTTTATTTAGAAATATTTACGGATAGCTCTTTTGGATAGAAATATTTAGGTCTCGGAACAGCATCTAAACAATTGATTTTAAACATGTTATAACGGTGCCCCCGGCACCGAAGGGGGAGGGGGAGGGTTGCCCTTCGGGAGAATCGCCGCTCGCCGCCGGAGAACCAATCACGAATCGGACTGGGCTCTAACCTTCATCGATCGCGCTAAGTCGTTTCATCTTCTATTCATTATGGGTGGATACTCTGCGGAGAAGTGCTCGAAAGACTACAGGATTCTGCTGTGACGCAGCCTGCGAAGATATTTGTGTCTGAATCCAGTACCCCGCCGCCTGACGCCAAGCAACCGGTAAAACCCTCCGCGGTGCGTACCTTTCTCCGCGGCCGGGGCAACTCTGCGATTGCCGACGGCATCTTCAAGGCCCTGGTTTTTCTCTGCGCTCTCAGCATCTTCGGCATCGTGATCCTGATCGCATGGGAACTGATCTCGCGCTCGCACCTCACGCTGGCGAAGTTCGGCCTCGGCTTCTTCTTCCGCTCCGCGTGGGACCCGGTCAACAACGACTTCGGCGCGTTCCCTTTCATTTACGGCACGCTCGTATCGTCGTTCCTGGCTCTTCTCATCTCCGTGCCTTTTGCCCTCGGGGTGGCAATCTTTCTCACCGAGATGTGCCCCAAGTGGCTCCGCGCCCCGCTCTCGTTCCTTACCGAGCTGCTGGCCGCGATCCCCAGCGTTGTCTACGGACTATGGGCCATATTCGTCCTCATCCCCCTGCTGCGGGACTACGTGAACCCGAAGCTGATGTTCACTCTCGGCTGGACGGGCTTCTTCACCGGACCGAATGCCGGCTATAGCATGCTGGCCGCCGGCGTCGTCCTTGCCATCATGATCCTGCCCATCATCTCCTCGCTCACCCGGGAGGTCATGACCTCGGTTCCGATGGTCCAGCGCGAAGGTGTACTGGCCCTGGGCGCAACCCGTTGGGAGATGATCCGCATCGGAGTGCTGCGCAACGCGCGCATCGGTATCGTGGGCGCCATCATCCTCGGATTGGGCCGCGCCCTGGGCGAGACCATGGCCGTCACCATGGTGATTGGTAATCGCCCCGAGATCGTGAAGTCCTTCCTTGCCCCCGGGTACACCATGGCTAGCGTCCTCGCCAACGAGTTCAGCGAAGCCACCGGCGACATGTATCTGAGCGCCCTCATTGAGATCGGCCTCGCGCTCTTCCTGGTCACCATTGTGGTGAATGCCTGCGCCCGCATGCTGGTCTGGGCGGTGACGCGCGGCGCGCCGGCAAGGGTGGCCTGAGATGGCAAGCCAATCCCTTCGCCCACCGCTGCGGGCGTCGAACGTAAATGTCTTCAGCCGCCGGATCAAGAGCAACATCGTAAGTGGACTCGCTCTCCTGGCGACAATCATCGTCATCGCGCCCCTGATCGCGATCCTTTTCTATCTGCTGAAGCAGGGCATAACCTCGCTGAACTGGAACTTCTTCACCAAGATCCCCGTGCCGGCCGGCGAAAGCGGTGGCGGCATGGAGAATGCCATTGTCGGATCCGGCGTAGTGCTCGCCCTGGCCAGTCTCATCGGTATTCCGCTTGGCATCGGTGCCGGTATCTATCTCGCGGAGTATGCCGGAAGCACTCGCATGGGCAACTTGGTGCGGTTTACGGCAGATGTGCTGAACGGCGTGCCGTCGATCGTTATGGGCATCGCCATCTATGCCCTGATAGTGCTGCCGCAGAAGCACTTCTCCGCCCTTGCCGGGGGCGTTGTACTGGGCATCATGATGGTGCCCACTGTGACCCGCACCACCGAGGAGATGCTGCGCATGGTGCCACACGCCATTCGCGAGGCCGCCCTCGGACTCGGCGTGCCTGCATGGCGCTCAGTGCTCACCATTACCGTGCGCACCGCATCTGCGGGCATCGTCACCGGCTGCATGCTCGCCTTCGCCCGGGTGGCGGGGGAGACCGCACCGCTCCTCTTCACCGCCTTCGGGAACGCATTTCAGAGCACCAGTCTGAATGAGCCCATTGCCGCACTGCCGCTGCAGATCTTTGTCTACGCGGTCTCGCCTTACGATGAGTGGCACCGGCTGGCATGGGCTGGAGCGCTGGTGCTCATCGTGCTCATAATGGCGTCAGTTGCGCTGGTGCGTTACGTTACCAGCCGCGGTATGTTGAAGGGGGCAAGTTAGCTTGGGCGTCGGCATTAAAATCAGCGACCTGAATGCGTGGTATGGCACCAACCACTCATTGCAGGAAATTCAACTGGATATCCCCGCGAATCACGCGACTGCCCTCATCGGTCCCTCCGGCTGCGGTAAATCGACCTTCCTGCGTTGCCTGAACCGCATGCACGAAACCAACCCTATCGCACGGGTCACTGGCAAGGTGCTGATCAACGAGGTCGATATCTACGCGGAGAGTTCGCCGGTCGAGATCCGCCGCCGGGTAGGCATGGTCTTTCAGCGGCCAAATCCATTTCCCACCATGTCGATCTACGACAACGTCGCCTCCGGGCTGAAGCTCAACGGCTTTCGAAGCCGGCGCGTCCTCGATGAGGTAGTCGAGCGATCGTTGCGGCAGTCAGCGCTGTGGGACGAGGTAAAGGACGATCTGAAGAAGAAGTCGGGCGCCAGCCTTTCCGGGGGCCAGCAGCAGCGGCTCTGCATCGCGCGCGCTCTCGCAGTCGATCCGGAAGTCATGCTGATGGATGAGCCCGCATCGGCTCTTGATCCCATCTCCACCGCGAAGATCGAAGATCTTATCTTCGAGCTGAAATCGCAGTACACGATCGTGATCGTGACTCATAATATGCAGCAGGCGGCGCGCGTGGCGGAGAACACTGGTTTCTTCCTGATGGGGAAACTGGTTGAATTCGACTCCACGCACAAGATTTTTACCAATCCTCGTGACAAGCGCACGGAAGATTACATCACTGGACGGTTCGGCTGATGCGTTTCTCCTATCCATCCCGACCACATAGAGAAGTCGAACGCAGCTTTTCCGTCAAGAGAGGCTGGCCCTCACGTCGCCAGAACTGGGCCACGTCGTCAGGAGAAACGCATTGATGCGGATACGTTTCCATCAAAGCCTGGATGATCTGAAAGAGAAACTGCTCGTGATGGCCGGAATGGCCGAGCAGGCGATCCAGCGCGCTATCGAAGCCTATCGCACACGGGATACGTCGATCTGCGATCTCGTGATGCACGGCGAGCTGGCGATTAACAAGCTCGAGCGCGAGATTGATCAGATGGCGCTGGACCTGTTGGCAATGGAGCAGCCCATGGCAATTGATCTCCGTTTTATTCTCGCCGTCATCAAGATCAATGCCGACCTGGAGCGCGTCGGCGACCAGGCGGTAAACATCGCTGAACGGGTATGTGACCTCAATGCGTTTGCCGCGGCTGAGATGCCGATCGATATTCCCCACATGGCTTCCGTGGCATCTGCCATGGTTCGCAAGGCCTTGCAAGCCTTCATCGAAGGCGATGCGGAACTCGCGGAGTCCGTGCTCGCGATGGATGATCAGGTGGACAAGATGAATGAGGCAGCATATTATTCGCTTTCTCTCCTCATCAAAGACCAACCTGCTCTTACCGCACAGGCATTGAATGCACTGGTGATTTCGCGCAACCTGGAACGGGTCGCGGACCATGCCACGAACATCGCTGAGGATGTCATATTCTGGGTGCGCGGTGCAGATGTCCGCCACCATCAGAGCCAGTCGCAAAACGCCGCATCCTGAAGCCATCAAGTCGCTGCGCTAGGAAGCCCACCAATCGAGCCATGGCAGCATAGGATGATAGATCGCCAGACGGTGCTCTCGATGCGCGGCCGCCGCATCCAAGTCTGATAATTTGCGGAAGAGTTCGCTATACGATTCCAACTGGCTGCGATATTGCTCTCGGCTCGCCGTAAGAAAGCTCTCGCGAGACGTACCTTCGGGAAGCGGACCGGTCTTGTAGTCGACAATCCACAGACACTCAGCGCCGGGCGCGCCAGGCGACCTGCCACCGAAAAAGACCCGGTCCGGCCGTTGGCGCAGCATGCGTCCATTGCTGGCGCTGGTCCACGATGTTTCATTCCAGGATGTCACATCCCATGAGCTTTCATTCCCGGATTGCTCGACCGGGATGACGCTCCGCGCCGCTAACAGCCATCGGCCTTCGTCATGCCCGAGAGCGTTTTGCAGCCCGCGAATGACGGCGTCGTGCGCCGACTGCGCGTCTGCACGGCTAAGTCCATGCTGTCGCAGAAGTGAGTGCGCAAGCCGACCCCAGTCAGGATGATCACCGCTGGTGCCCACGGCCAGTTGCTCCAGCAGAGCATGAAGAACGATTCCTTGGACGCGGGCGAGTCGGCTGTCCCTGCCGCCTTCCTCCCTTGCGCTCATCGTGCTCGTAGCTGTCGCATGGGGTTGCCTCATCCCCGGCTCGGGATCGGAGAAACAGTTCAACGGCAATCGACGGAGTACCTGCAGTGGTTCATTCGCAGCGGCGGCCAGCGCTTCCACCGTGCCATTTCCAGCTTGTAAGGGCGAGAGGGAAGTGCGAGGCATCACTAGGACATTGGAGTCCGGTACCGCTTGCGTCGCCTCTGCAATGCGCCGCTCCAATCCGGGCCATCCTGCCGCAAGCAAAGTACCCTTCCGAGGCCGTGCAAGTTCACCTGTTGGTTTGCGCTCGACGTTTGCGAAGAGATGCAATTCATTGATAGCGCGCGAGCACGCTACGTAGAGCAGTCGCTTCTCCTCCTGATGCAAACGGCGCGAAGACTTTTTACTCACCCAATCGTAAAGGCGAGGATTGTCACCGTGCTTGTAACCGATCGGAGCAAGCAGGAGCTCGTCTTCTTTTCCTCCGGGCTGCTTTCGTACCATCCACTGAAAGAGGGGTGGATCATCGCGTTTCCCAGATCTCTGAAGCTGTGGCACAAGGACTACTTCAAACTCCAAACCCTTCGCACTGTGAATGGTCATAAGCTGCACGCCGCAGTCTTCCGAAGCATTGGGATCCGGCTGTGCGTATAGCTCCTCCAGCCGTTGGTTCAGGCCTTCATCCAGCGTTCCGAAGCAACTGGCCGGCATCTGCGCAAGAGTTGCAAAGAACGCCTGGCAGTTAGCAACTGATTCGGCGTCGAGAAACTGCGGTGCACGGAGAGCGGACCATGTTCGCTCGAGCCACAGTGCCAGTCCAGCAGGAGAAGCGGCGAGCGCTCCCGCAGCGTAGCTGGCTTGTGCGTGCTCCAAGATGGACAGCACGTGGAGCACTCGCCTGCGGCTTTCCGGATCTAGATGGTCTTCGTGTGAGCGAATGAGAGCCGGGATCGTTCGCTCGCGCACTGCGTCTTCAGAATCGCCGCAGATCGTATGCAGCGCTGGTATGGTCAGCCCGCACCAAGGCGCGCGCAACACTGCAAGCCACGCGATTCTATCCCCCGGGTGCAGCAGAGCGCGAAACAGGGAGAGCAGATCGAGAATCTCCTGCCGGTCACGCAGCAGATCGATTTTGACCCCGCGAAAGGGAATCCGCTCCTGCCGTAATCTCCGGATGATCTCGATCAGATGGGGACGGGCCCGAGCCAGCACTGCAACTCGATGCTTGCACCCCAGGCGCTGGGCTTCTTCCATGCCGCGCATGTGAGAGCGGATCACCGCAATCATCGCATCAGCCTCGGCAGCATCCAGCTCATCCGGAGATTGCCGGTCCCTTTCGAAGGTCTGTACATGCAGATGCATGGCGTCGTCGTCGACGGCTCTAGGCTGGCTTGATGTGGAAGCGGCGTATTGCACCTCATCGTCGCTTTCTGATCCGAGCACGCGCTGGAAGACTTCATTCACAGGCTGAACGATCGCCGGGGCGGAGCGGAAGTTTGTCGAGAGTTGTAGTGGCGTCAATGCGAGATGCGATGTTCCGATTTCCATTCCATGCTCGCGGACCTGGTGGAAAAGTCGCGACTCCGCGTCCCGGAAGAGGTAGATCGATTGCATCGGATCGCCTACTAGGAAACAGGTACGACCATCGCCCGGATACCAGTCCTGAATGAGAGAGCGAAGAAGAGCGAAATGCGGACGTGACGTGTCCTGAAATTCGTCTATAAGCAAATGCTGCACGCGATCTTCCAACCGCATCAACACGCTGGGATTTTCAATTGCCCCATGCGCCGCGATGCCAGCCTCGGCAAAGTCGATGACGTTTTCTTCCGCGAAGACCACGCGTAACTGCGCGATGGCATGACGGAGGACGATGAAAATATTGCGGACGGTATGCCATTCCTGAGCACTGTAGGTACTGGGTGGGATTGTTCTGATACTCGAGAGCAGGGCCAGAAGGGTGTCGTTCCCGTTTAATCGATTGACCAGTGCGGTCATACGCGCTGCATGGTTAGGGTATTGCCTGGCTGGAATGATGCTGCGCTTTCGCCAATCATTTGATTTTGTGAGGATCAGACAGCACAAAGCTTGCCAATGCGCGGCATCGCAAAGGTCGTCTGGTGTGCGCGCCTCTCGTAGCGGATGGGCCTCATCCACACCGCAGTCGCAAGCAAGAGATGCGAGGGCGAGCATCTCTGGCAGCACATCGGGGGTGCGCGCGAACTCTGCCCGAACAGCATGAGTCAAAGTTGCATGCTCCCGCTGGAAGGGCTCCTCGAGTCTTGCTCGTAGTTCCTCCCAAGGCGGATGTTCTCGGACAATGCCGGGAAGCAGGAGCAGCCATTGGTCCCGACGCGCCAGCATGCCTGCGATCAGCGATTCGCAATCGCGCAGGTTTGCGTCGCGCAGCTTGAGGATATCGGCCAGAGCCTCGGCAAGTTCCACCTCCGTTGTGTCACCAAGATGCGCCAACGTACGCTCCGCGGCCACCGCATAGAGCGGCATTGCGTCTTCGACAGGAGTCAGTTCCCCACCCAGCCGAGACAACAACGGTGTCTGATAAGCGATAGAGAGTGCGAGGGAGTCGATCGTCTGGATATTGAGTCGCTGTGGCTGGTCGGTAATCTGCCAGCCGCGTGTTTGCGCATGAGCCAACGCAGCTTTTGCCAGTCGGCGAACTTCCTGCTCGTGCTCATTTTCTGACGTATCTTCGCCGTGGCTGGCTTTCTCCAACGCGTGAAGAACGCGGATGCGCATCTCCGCCGTTGCTTTGCGTGTAAAGGTGATCGCCAACACTTGTTCGGGCTCGTCCACATAGGGCAGCAGGGCGAGATAGCGAAGAGCAAGTAGCTCGGTTTTGCCGGAACCCGCAGGGGCCTGCACCAGGAACGAAGCGCCAGGATCGAGTGCCCGCGCCCGTTCTGCTGCGTCGGTAACTGAAGGCGGTGTATGTGCTGTGCTCATTCTGATTCCTCTTCCTCGGCGGAATCTCCGCGCACAGGGGTGCCGCGACATTCGGCCACACGGCAGACTCCAGCCAGAGGACAGTACTGGCAGCTCTTCGGATATACATGCGGGTCCACTCGCGCTTCGCCACGCACGAAGCTTTCCGCGAGATTTAACAGGGTGCTGCGCCATTCTTCGACCACATCTTCGGTGTACGGCGCTGTGACCAGCGGGTCCTTGGCATCGAGCGCGTCTGACAGGTTTGCGCGTGCATCGCTCACCCGTCCTTTGAACAGTGGTTTCGGCCAGCGCACCTGCGCGAAGACCGCACCAATGAGCGCCTTCGCATCGCCAAACGCCGCATAGAGCGGCAACTGCGGTTGCTCGGGGCGTGAGCCTTCCCAGCTTGTTGTTGAAACCTCGCCTGTCTTGTAGTCGATGAGCAGCTCACCGCCCGGAATCCGGTCGATGCGATCTGCTCGCACGTTCAGCACGAGATCGCCGACCTGGATCGTAGCCTTCTCCTCCACAGTAAGCACCTCGAACGGTTGACGAGCGCAGTCCACTGCAAGCCAGTCCATCACCAGATCGACGGTGCGTTCCTCTTCTGCTTTGAGGTATGCGCGCTCCCACCGTTCTGTATCTTCCGCGCCCATGGAACGAATCGCTGCCGCCGCATGTTCCGCAACGAGCGGTCGAAGCATTCCCTCGGACGCTGCTCTGAGCAGATCCGCATGACTGGTGAGGTGCGTGTAGCCGCCAAGGTCCTTCGACCAAATTCCCTCCACTACCTTGTGGACGAGCGTGCCGCGATCGCCTGGTGACAATCCGCGCCCTGCGATGGAGAGCTCGCGCACGTGCAGTCGGTGAAAGATGAATGCCTGGAACGGGCACTCTGCCTGTCGCTTTAACGGCATATGGCCGCCGGGTACAACGCCGGTGTGCGTAAAAGGGATCCAATGATCGTCGGCGACGGTCTCGAGTCGTATCGGGAGCGACGTATCAGCTTCGGTTGCGATCTCTACGGAAGCAAAGTCGCTGACCAGCGAAGAAGGACGCTGCAAAGCATCATCGGACATCTGTGCATAGGAACAGACAATCTCGCCGCAACCCTCCACAATTCGCTCCATTGCCCGTCGAGCCACCGCATGGTCGTCCGCCACAGATGCATGCGGCATGTCGAACTCGCGTTGCAGCGTAATAGGTAAGAGTGGATTAGGCCGGTTGTAGGTGGGCCATGCAGTATCTGTCGCCCCGAGAAACCAGACACTGTCAAATGACTGTCCGGACGCCGCGTAGGCTCCCATTACCTGGACAGGTGCATCCCCCGACTCTGGGGCAAAGATCAATTCCTGTGCCGCCCGCTCCAGCGTCGCGAGGAAATCCTGGTAAGAAAAGAGACCATTCGCGAAATCAAGTGAAGCAACGTTGTCGAGCATTCGGTCCCATGTTTCGCGAGCTTGAAATAAGAGGCTCGAGGTATTGGATTGGTCGATCCATCGTGCCGATAGCAGCAAGCTTGTAATGTGGCGCACCCATTGGCCACCGGTGGCGCGACGCGCAGCGCGGCGATGCTCCTGAAGCATAGCGGTCAAGTTGTGATGCAGTGAACGAGCTGCTGGGACACCCGTTTGCGGGCGATGCAAGAATGCCTCCAGAGTTATCTCTGGCGGCGCGCACCTCGCGTTTCGCAGTTTCGTGTCCAGATGCGCCAGTGCGTCCCTGGAGGCATCGCCTTGCGCGGCGCCGAGCGTGCTGGAGAGTAATAGCCAGGAAACCTCTTGCTGCGGAAGCGGCTGGCGTAGCCAGCGCAGCAACAGGAGAGCCGCATGAATCAAAGGCACTTGTGCAAGGGGCTGTCCGAGCGAGAACTCAAAGGACAGCGCCGGCGCCGCTCCTGCCGTAATGGCAAATTGCTGCGGGTTCAGCAGGGTAGACAGGTCGCGCTCGAGCTGTGATCGGCGGTTCGCGAGGTCAGGCAAAAGGATGCCAATACGCGCTTTGGGATTCGCCTCCAGTCGATTTCGGACCCACGTAGCGCATGCCACTGTCTCGTCTTTGTCATTTTTTGCAGCATAGAGCGCGGGCGGCACACGTTGTTCCATTCTCCAGGCCAACATCTGCTGCGCGGTTCCACGCGCTATGAGTGCTGCCTGTAGCCCTTGTTCGGCAGGAGTTGGGCGATCGAAACCGAGCCATCCAATTTCTTTTGGGGGTGCCATTGCCCCGAACCGCAAAGCATAGGTCACAGCCTCTGTAAGTTCACAGCGCGCGATCCAGCGATGGCGCGTGCACTCCTGCTGAAAGCCGCGCGCCCAGTGACGGAACACTTCGGGCTCGGCGGACTGCTCCGCCATCCAAAGCGGATCGTTGACGCGTGCAAGGGCGTTGTGTGTAGCGAGGAGGGAATATGCCTGCTGGGCCAGCTTGGCCATGTGCGCTGGTTCGATGAGGGTGCGGCCGGCAAGCGTCGGCGTCATGACGCGCTGCCATAACACGAGTTCCTGCAATTCGTTCAGCAACAGGCGATCTTCCGTTCCCGTAAGGAGCAGAGATTTCCATTGTTCACTCAGCCACGAATGAAGGTCGATGATTTGAGGTGTCAGCCAGGCGACCGCTCCCTCTGCCTGCCTGCTCTCTGCATAACGAAGGTGCAGCGCACGGGCGGCGCGCGCGTTCGCGGTCAGGATCACGCCGCCCCGGTCCAGCAACTGACGCATTTCTACCGACAATCCAGTTCCGCGTAGGCCCGTCACGCCCTTCAGTGTAATGGTGGCCGCCACACAACATGCTGGATCAAGAGGCTGATTTTCAGCGTGAAGCCGCTCACCCTCCCCAGAAATGCTCTAAACTGCAAAGGTGCAGCGTCTCATTGCCAACCTGTTGATGTACTGGATGCTGCTGCTTGTTCCTGGCGCAACAGCGCTCGATCTGGTTCAACCGCAGGTACTGCTGCCTGCTTGCTGCCGCGTTCACGGCGCACATCATTGCATGGGCACAACACGTGAAGGCAGTGCTCCTGCCTGGCGCGCAGAAGGCTGTCCGTTCGCCAACATGACGCACGCGGCGGTCCTGCCGGCGCTTTATCTGCCCACTACCGGCGCGCCAATTGTTCGGACCCCGGAAGTCGCAGATACTCCTTCTGCGGAGCTCGCGGCGCTGTCTACGTTCCTGGCCGGCCTTCCAGGATCCCGCGCTCCTCCCTCAGTCGCCTGACACTCGTTTCGCGCTGGTTGTCGCTGCCTCGTTGCATCATCGAGGCAAGCACCCATGCGCATGTCTGAGCAGGCCAATGCGAAGAGGGAGAGCGACGTGTTGCGACGAAGGGACGTAAGAGCCGCGGCTTTGATGGCGCTGCTGTGTGCACTGTTCTACATGATGCAGACCGCGAACGCGATAGTGATAGCCACAGTGCGGGGTGTGGTGCACGATACATCACACCGGCCCATCTCGGGAGCCAGTGTTGTAGTCGTTGCAGTTGCATCGCAATACAGCATCAAGGTCGAGAGCGATGCGACAGGAACTTTTGAAGTCAATTCACTTCCTATTGGCGAGTATCGGCTGACTGTCACTGCGGCCGGATTCGCAACGCATCAGGAGCAATTGCTCGTGCGAAGCGGAAGCGCTCCGGTGCTGCACTTTGAGCTGCTTCCCGCTGGCCCGCACGAGACCGTTCAGGTCAGTGATCAGGAGGTTCCGCTTGAGACCACAACTTCCACGGTGGAGACAACGATCGCGCGCCGGCAGATCGAGAGCTATGCCGGAATGGACCAGAGCAATAGCCTGCGGGTCATTACACAGTTTGTTCCGGGCTCCTATGTTGTGCATGATCAGCTCCACGTGCGCGGAGGTCATCAGGTTACATGGGCCATCGATGGAGTCCCCTTGCCAAACACAAACATTGCCACCAACGTAGGGCCTCAGTTCGACCCCAAGGATATGGACTATCTGGAGGCCAGCACCGCCGGCTACCCGGCGGACTATGGCGACCGTACCTACGGAGTCTTCAATGTCGCGACCCGCACTGGCTTTGAGCGCGATCGGCAGGGAGAACTGATCGCCAGCTACGGGACTTACAACACGACCAATGATCAGATCAGCATGGGCGACCATTCCGAGCGTTTGGCGTGGTATGCGAGCGGCAACGGAAACCGCACAGATTATGCGCTTGCACCGCCCACGTACCAGAACCTGCATAACACAGGCGATGGCGGCGGAGGTTTCACATCGCTCATCTTCAACAAGACAGCGCAGGATCAGTTCCGTTTGGATGGTGGTTTTCGCGCCGACTTCTATCAAGTACCGAATGACGCCGAGCAACAGGCGGCGGGCATTCGCGACCGTGATCGCGAGCAGGACGGCTTTGCGATCGGATCCTGGACCCACTCCGTCGGTCAGGGCACCCTGCTCACCGTGTCGCCCTTCTTTCACGCGAACCGTGCCGCATATGTTGGCGGGCCAGATGATCCGCTCAGTACGACGGATGACCGGATCTCCTACTATGAGGGCGGCCAGACGGTGTTCTCCCAGGTCAAAGGGCCTAGCAATTTTCGTGCGGGTGTCTACGCTTTTGCCCAGCAGGACGACCGAAGTTTCGCCGTGACGTCGACAGATCCCACCGTTACACCGTTTCACCAGAGTATTGCCCCTCACGGGCAGGTGGATGCAGCGTTCGTGGAGGAGCAGTGGAAGGTGATGCCTTGGTGGTCGGTGAACGGTGGTTTGCGCTTCACGTACTTTGACGGGAGCTTCAGCGAGCACGCATGGGATCCGCGTGTGGGCACGGCCATCACATTACCGCGGCTTGCCTGGGTATTACGTGGATCCTATTCCCGCTATTACCAAGCTCCGCCCCTCGATACGGTATCGGGATCAGTGCTTGAATTCGCAGAGACGCAGGACCTCGGTTTTCTGCCCCTGCACGGCGAGCGTGACGAGCAGTACGACGTTGGCCTGGTCGTGCCATATCGTGGATGGATCGCATCTTTCGACAACTTCCGTACCAGCGCGCGCAACTTCTTCGACCACGACGCAATCGGTAATTCCAACTTGTTTTTCCCACTCACCATTGAGCGTGCACGCATACGCGGCTGGGAGGCCAACATTCGTTCTCCGGAGCTGAAGTATCACTCCCATGCGCATCTCATCTACTCCAACCAGCAGGCAGAGGGTTTCGGGGGAGTCACCGGGGGCCTTACCGATTTTTCTCCGCCCGAGGAGGGTGGTTTCTATCTCGACCACGATCAGCGCAATTCGCTGACTGCTGGCTTTGATTCCTCGCTGCCGTGGAGAACGACTGCAGCATTCGACGTCGTCTACGGCTCAGGGTTTTTAGACGGCGATGGACCACAGCATCTGCCCAGCTACACGACCTTCGACCTCGCACTGAACAAGAGCGTCGGCGAGAGCTGGACGGTTCGCGCGATCGGCACCAACATCACCAACAATCGCTATCAGGTCGATCTGAGCAATACATTCGGCGGTAGCCACGTAGGGGATCCTCGCATGCTCTCGGTCGAGGTGCGTTACCGGTTTCACTTCTAGAGAAGTGGCATCATCAGAGGGAGGATCTGAGGATGAGAAGCGTTGTGCTTAGTCTGCTGTTCGGGTGGGTGTTTATATTGTCGGTGGGCGGTTGTCACAGCGACTCTATGCCGACGGCGACCGTACAATCCGGTCAGGTGAAACAGTACGCGGTGAAGGGAATTATCGTAGGCACGGATCCGCCACACAGCGAGGTCACAGTCGACTCCGAGGCAATCCCGGGATTAATGGATGCAATGACCATGCCTTACAAGGTAAAGGATCCGAACATCCTCCAGGACCTGCATCCAGGCGATCATATGACAGGCATGCTGTTGGTTGCAGATAGCGGCACGCTGCTCGACCAGATCGTGATCACAGCGCAAGTCCAGCCGGACTACAAGCCGCAGGCACAGTATCATGTTCCTGCACCTGGCGATGCGGTACCAGACTTCCGGCTTACAAATCAGAGCGGTCGGAAGATCAACCTCAGCCAATTTCACGGCAAAGCGCTGCTGGTGACCTTCATCTACACGCGATGCCCGCTTTCGGACTATTGTCCACGTATGAGCCGCAACTTCGCCTCCATCGACAAAAGCCTGCAGGCCGATCCTGCACTTTACAATCGGACGCATCTGCTGAGCATCAGCTTCGATCCCGCCTACGATTCGCCCGCGGTACTGCGAAGCTACGGCGAGGCGTATACAGGGAACTATACGAGAGAGAAGTTCGATCACTGGGACTTCGCTGCACCCGCCAAAACGGACCTGCCGAAGCTGCTGGAGTTTTTTGATGTGGGCGCGACTCCCGGGGAAAACCATACCATCACGCACTCTTTGTCCACTGCAGTAATTGGTCCAGATGGCAAGATCGCGCAGTGGTATCCCACGAATGACTGGAAGCCAGAAGATGTTTTGGATGAATTGAAGAAGGTGGGCGGGGGGACGAAGGGGTGATTCTGGTCTTGATGGGAGTGACCGCGAGTGGTAAGACGACCATCGGTAGGAAGCTGGCGGCCTCTGAGCATTGGGAGTACGCCGAGGGGGATGACTACCACTCCGAGGCGAACAGAGCCAAGATGCATGCCGGGATCCCGCTGACCGATGAGGATCGTGCCCCCTGGCTGGCCAGCCTGCACGAGGTGCTGCGGGGCTGGTATCGCAGTGGCACGAGCGGTGTGCTGGCCTGTTCGGCCTTGCGACAGGCGTATCGCGACAAGTTGTCGGCGGGCATTCCCAACTCCGAGATGCACTTCGTCCTTCTGGAGGTGCCGCGAGATGTGCTGGAGCATCGGCTGGCAGAGCGCAAGAACCACTATATGAGCCCGGCGTTGCTTGATAGCCAGATTGCGACACTCGAGACACCGCGCAACGCGATCCGCGTTGCGGCGGATCTTCCGCCCGATCAGGTGGTCAGCGAGATCATGGACGCATTGCGCGCAGCGAAGCCGAATCCATAGTCGCTCCGGTTCATCTATCCTGAAGATCTATATGGCTAAGCTTGCGATGGTCTTCGGAGTCCTAATTGCACTGGTCGGCGTGTGCGGCTACATCGAGACACACTTCTGGCACGCACTCATTCCGGTCGTACTCGGATTCCTGCTGGTCATTCTCGGACTCCTGGCCAACACTGAAGATGTGAAGCGTCGCATGCTGGCGATGCACATCGCGGTCACCGTAGCGTTGCTCGGCTTCCTTGGCACCATCCCTGGGCTGATCGCGATGATGCGATTCCTCACCGGCACACATCAAGAGACGGCGAGCGAACACATTGAAGTGGGAACGCTTTCGGTGCACAAACTGGCGGCTGAGGTACAGTCGGCTACCAGCGTGCTGTGCCTGATTTTTGTTTTGCTGTGCGTGCGCTCGTTTATTGCGGCGCGGCGCGCGCGGGCCTAGGGGGCCCACCCCATGCAGAGCATGCGGCCCCACAACCTTTCGACCAAGGCGGAACGCACCACTTCGGCGCGCGGCGCGATCCGAGCCGGGGACACCAGCCAGCCCGCCAAGCCAAAGCTGACCAAGGTATGGCCCCACGTCTGGCGGCTGATCCGTCCGCGACGGTGGTTGCTGGCGCTCGGCTTCGTGCTGATGGTCATCAATCGCTTCTGCGGCCTGGTGCTGCCGTACTCCTCCAAGCCCTTTGTCGACGGCGTGCTGTCGAGGCGCAACGGGCAGTTGCTCCTACCCATTATCGGCTTCGTGCTGACCGCCACCATCATCCAGGCATCCACATCGTTCGCGCTGACGCAGCTACTGTCCAAGGCCGCGCAGCGCATGATCGCCGACCTGCGCCGCCAGGTGCAAGCGCACATAGGAAGGCTCTCAGTCAGCTTCTACGACGCGAATCGCACGGGCAACCTGGTGTCGCGCATCATGACCGACGTTGAAGGCGTGCGCAACCTGATCGGCACCGGACTGGTGGACTTTGTCGGCGGCATCATCACCGCGCTAATCGCGTTTGCGGTGCTGATGAAGATCAGTGCCATCATTACGCTGATCATTTTCTTCGTCATCCTGATATTTGCCACCGTGCTGCAGAAGACGCTGCGCGTGATGCGGCCGATCTTCCGTGAGCGCGGCAAGATCAACGCCGAGGTGACCGGACGCCTTACGGAGTCGCTGGGGGGAGTCCGGGTGGTGAAGGGCTACCATGCGGAGGCACGGGAGGCGGGGGTCTTCTCCGGCGGAGTGCAGCGGCTGCTGGATAACGTGATGAAGTCGATGACCATGACTTCTGCGCTCGCGATGGCGTCGACAGTCGTGGTGGGGTTGATGGGCTCGCTGGTGATGTTCCTCGGCGGCCGGGAGGCGCTTGCCAACAAGATCACGACGGGCGGTTATGTCGAGTACACGATGTTCCTGGCATTCATGGTTGCTCCTATCTTTCAGGTCGTGAACGTCGGCACCCAACTGACGGAGGCGATTGCTGGCCTCGACCGCACCGCGGAAATACTGGGTGAACAGCAGGAGTATGACGAGCCCGGGCGCGTCATGGACCTACCGCCGGTGACGGGCGATGTGCGCTTCAACGAGGTCCGTTTCGCGTACGAACCGGACAAGCCGGTGCTGCACGGCATCTCGTTCCATGCCGAGCCGGGGACAGTGACCGCGCTGGTCGGATCGTCGGGGTCGGGGAAGTCCACGATCATTAGCCTGATCTGCGCCTTCCATGCACCGGATTCAGGAACGATCCTGGTGGACGGCGTCGACCTCTCGACGGTGAGGCTGGACAACTATCGCAGCCAGCTTGGTGTGGTGCTGCAGGAGTCCTTCCTGTTCGACGGCTCTATCCGGGAGAACGTGATGTTCTCGCGTCCGGATGCGACCGAGGAGCAGTTCCTGAACGCATGCGCGATTGCGCGGGTGGATGAGTTCGCCGAGCGCTTCCCGGATGGCTACGAGACGATCGTGGGTGAGCGCGGGGTGAAGCTCTCGGGCGGTCAGCGGCAGCGGCTGTCGATTGCGAGGGCGATCCTGGCCGAACCGCGCATTTTGATCCTGGACGAGGCGACTTCGTCGCTTGATTCAGAAAGCGAAGCGATGATTCAGCATGGCCTGAGCTTCCTGATGCAGGGGCGGACGACGTTTGTGATTGCGCATCGGCTCTCCACCATCCGCCGCGCCGACCAGATCCTGGTGGTGGAGGGCGGACAAATCGTAGAGCACGGAACGCACGAGACGCTGTTTGCGCTGGGCGGCCGGTACTACGACCTGTACACACGCCAGCATGGACTGGATGCGAACCGATTCCTGGCGCCGGGCGAGGGAGATACGGTGATGGAGCCGATCGGGTAATCTACCCTCCCCCCTCCGGTACAGGAGGGCCACCGTATAACTCCTTTCGATGCAGGGTGATACGATCAATACCGTACGCAAAAATTTCATTCCAAAAGACTTAGCGCCAAAAATGTCCAAACAAAGGACTTAGCTGGCTAATTGAATTTTTCTCCCTCCCCATCTTCTTCCCTTAGACACAGAAAAAGCCACGGCACCGGCCGTGGCTTGCTGGAGCGGACTTTTTGCCCTCTCTTTTTAGTGTAGCAACCGGATGGGAGAAAAATGGCAAGAGCTCGGCTAGTGTGAAGAGCAGCGGTTCCGATTCAGGAATTGGCCGCGAGGGTCCTCCACATGGCCAGTAAAATCGTTTGACTAGAAAAATCGTTATTGCTTAGGCAATAGGTAGGACGCCATTGCTGAGAAATTCATAAATGCTCTACAAAATCGTTCTTGTAATTGGGCGCCAGTTGGGGCATGATGCGTGATGTAAGTTGACGTCTCCTGGAAATGCATCGGCGCTCCGCCCGAAGGAGCGCCATTTTCTTTTGCGGGTAGACGATGTGCCCCACGTACAAACTCTGAAATCGCAAGGGGATCCACGCAACACTCCGCAGTCGGTCGTGCCGTTTTATGGCTCCATGGATCCATGTGTGGCGTTGTTTGTAGTTGACAATAGTAAATTACTTATATAAATGTTTACTTATGAATGTACGGCTGGACCTGGATGCCGCCTTCTCCGCATTGGGCGACCCGACACGCCGGGCGATTCTAGCCCGTCTCGCCAGCGGTGAAGCGACGGTGATGGAACTCGCGGAGCCTTTTGAGATGACGCAGCCGGCGATTTCCCAACACCTCAAGGTGCTCGAGGATGCGGGACTCATTGTTCGCCGGGTCGATGGCACGAAGCGTCCCCGCCGTCTCGCGAAAGGCGGCATTGAAGCAATGGACCAATGGCTCGGGATGCTGCGACGAGCGCTGGAGAAGAACTACGACCGGCTGGACCAGATTCTGGCCGCTATGGAACCACAGAAGAAAGGTGAAACGCGATGAGCAGGATGACGCTGAAGACGGAAGGCGATACACACATGGTGGTGGCAAGGCGCTTCGCTGCCTCTCCGGAGGCCGTGTACCGCGCGCACACGGATGCGAAGTTAGTCCAGAAGTGGTTGCTCGGCCCCGAAGGCTGGACGATGCCGGGCTGCATCAACGAGGCCAGACCAGGCGGGGGCGAATATCTGGAACTTGAGCCTTACCGCAGGATCGTTCACGTAGAGAGCGGATGCACCTGCCAGATCCCACACCCGACAGACGGCACAGGCACGTTGATGACGATGCGAATGACACTGCCCGATGCTGCAACGCGCACCGCAATGCTTGCGACCGGAATGGAACATGGAATGGAAGCGAGCTATCTCCGGCTGGAAGGCATGATCTGACTTTTGGTTGAGCCGCGAAGTAGTCAATCGGTGCCTCGCGTAAGCAGACCATTGCGAGCGAGGCACTTTTTGTTTGTTTCCAGTGCGGCGGATGGCCCTTGTCCGCGATCAGGCGGCGCGTGTGAGCCAAGTCTTCATGGTGTTCGCGTCGACCAGGCCTGCCTGCTGGAACTGAAGTTTGCCGCCAGCGAATACGGCGAAGTTCGGGATGCCCTGGACGTTATACCGTGAGGCGAGTTCCGGGAACTTCTCCGTATCGACCTTCAGCACGACGGCGCGGCCCCCAAGGTCTTGCGCGACCTGCGCAACATGCGGAGCCGCCATGCGGCACGGGCCACACCATTCCGCCCAGAAATCGACCAGGACCGGCACCTTGCTGTCGCGCAGAATTTCGTCGAACTCGGCAGGGCTGACCTCCACTGGAGCGGCGACCGGGGACAGAGGCGCTTTGCAGGCACCGCAGCGTCCGGTGTCGGAAAGGTGCTTGCCTGGAATTCGGTTCGGCTTCCCGCAGGAGGGGCAATTTCGGATGATCGGCATGGCAGTGTCCCTTTCTTGAGTGCCGCGTCAACGGTATCCCGACAGCCGGGCAGCCGTTAACGCATTCCTTTGATGCTTGATGCGGGCGATTGGTCCCGCCGGACGGTGTCGCAGGCCGGACAGGAGAGTCAGTCGGTGCCGAGCGCAAGCGGAGTGGTGGCGATACCGGAGGCGGTCTCGAGTTCCTGGTCCTTGTACTGGAGGCGGTAGAGCTTCCAGTAGATGCCGCGGTGCGCGAGGAGCTGCTGGTGCGGGCCGTGCTCGCGGAGCTGGCCTTTGTGCATGACAAGGATGGCGTCGGCGCGCTGCACGGTGGAGAGGCGGTGCGCGATGACGACCGAGGTGCGGCCGGTGATCATGCGGTCGAGTGCGGTGCGGACGCGCATCTCGGTATCGGTGTCGACCGAGGACGTGGCCTCATCGAGGATGAGGATGCGGGGACGATGGGCAAGAGCGCGGGCGAAGTTGATGAGCTGCTTCTGGCCGGTGGAGAGGCCGGCGCCTCGCTCGCGCAGGGGCTCGTTGAAGCCATGCGGCAGAGTTCGGATGAAGTCGAGCACATTGACTTCCTCGGCGGCGCGCTCCATGTCGGCATCTGAGATCGATTTCGTCCCCAGGCGGATGTTCTCGGCGATGGTGCCGGTGAATAAGAACGGATCCTGCAGGACGACGCCAAAGTGCTGGCGGAGAGCGGTGAGCTCGTGGTCTCGCACGTCGATGCCATCAATGAGCACCTGACCGCGCTGCACATCGTAGAAGCGCATCATGAGCGAGATGATGGTGGTCTTGCCGGCGCCCGTGTGGCCGACGATGGCGGCGGTCTCATTGGGCTCGATGGTGAAGGAGACTCCACGGAGGACCCACTCGACGCCGATGGCTTCGAGGTCTTCAGGTGACGCGGCGGCGATGGTCGAGAGTTGTTCCGGAGTGAGGCGCTCGTAGGTGAACCAGACGTTGCGGAACTCGATGCGGCCGGCGCGCGGGCTGGGCAGGGGACCGGCGGGTGCGGTGACTTCGGTGGGTGTGTCGAGGAGCTTGAAGACGCGCTCGCTGGCGGCCATGGCGGCCTGCAGGATGTTGTATTTGTCCGAAAGCTCCTGGATGGGGCGGAAGAAGCGCAACGAATATTGGATGAAGGCGACCAGGATGCCGATGCTGACGGTGCCGCGCAGGACGCCGCGTCCGCCGATCCAGATGACCAGCGCGATGGCTACGGAGGAGAGTATTTCCACCGCGGGATAGTAAAGCGCGTAAGCCCAGATGGCGTCCTTAAATGCCAGCATGTGGGTGCGGTTGACGGCCTCGAAGTCGTTGTAGGCACGCTGCTCGCGATTGAAGAGCTGGACCACGCTCATGCCGGTGACGTGTTCCTGCGTGAAGGCGTTGATGCGCGCGATCGCGGAGCGGATCCGACGGTAGGAGTCACGGACACTTTTACGGAAGATGCGGGTAACGAAGATGATGACCGGCAGGACCGAGAAGGCGATGAGGGCGAGCCACCAGTTCATGCGCAGCATCACGAAGACGATGCCGAGCAGGATGAATATATTCCCGAAGATTTCGAAGATGCCGGAGGTGAACATCTCGTTGAGGGCGTCCACGTCGGAGGTGAGGCGGGTGACGAGGCGGCCGACAGGGTTGCGATCGAAGAAGGCAACGTGCATGCGCTGCAGATGACGGAAGATCTGGGAGCGCATGTCGTACATGATCTTCTGCCCGGTCCACTGCATGAGATAGGTCTGCGCGAACTCAAGCACGTAGGAGAAGCAGAGAGCGCCGATGTAAATGAGGGCGATCTGGGTAATGCCGGTGGCGGCCGATGCGCTGAGATGGCGGCCGAGCCAGGTGGATTGGGCGGCAACTGCGCTCGCGGTGTCGTGCGTCATGTAGCGGTCAACGGCGACCTTCGTGAGGTACGGGCCGAGAATGTCTGCGACCGCCTTGAGGATGATCGCGACGAGCGAGACGCCGGCCTGCCATTTGTAAGGGCGCAGGTACCTGAGCAGGCGGCCCATGAGCCGGCTGTCATACGCCTTGCCGACGACATCTTCTTCGTGGGCGGCGGGTTTGTTATCCGGCTTTTTCTCCGGACTGGGCTGCTCAGCCCTCGGGGACCTTGCTTCTGACATGCCTTCCTTCAGCCCTTATCTTACGAGGCTGGCAGAATAGATGAATGAGTAAGACGCTCGGCCTCTATATCTCCGTCCCTTTCTGCCGCGCCAAGTGCACCTACTGCAACTTCGCGTCGGGAGTCTTTCCGGCGAGCGAGCATGGGAGGTATGTGACGCGGGTGTGTGAGGCGATTCGCGGAGCGCGCGCGAGAGCCGAGCGCGAAGGCTGGTGCCTGCCGGGGCGGGTGGGGAGTATCTACCTTGGCGGCGGGACGCCGAGCACGCTGGAAGCGGAACGGCTGCGGGAGATCTTCGGGGCCATCGAGGAGAGCTTCGCTGTCGAACGGGATGCAGAGATCACGGTGGAGTGTGCGCCGGGACAGATTGCCGCGGATTTTCTTAAAGCAATGGTTGAAGTACACGCAACACGCGTGAGCCTGGGTGTGCAGTCGATGGTGGATGCGGAGGCGGCGGCTACGGGGCGGATGCACACGCGGGCGGTGGTGGAAGAGGATGTGCGGTGGCTGCGTGAGGCAGGTTTGGCGGTGAATGTGGACCTGATCGCGGGACTGCCCGGCCAGACGATGACGAGCTGGATGGAGTCAGTGGAGGCGGTGTGCGGGCTGGGGGTGGAGCACGCGAGCCTGTACATGCTGGAGGTGGATGAGGACTCGCGGCTGGGACGGGAACTGATCGGCGGCGGTGCACGCTATGGCGCGGGGCTGGTGGCGACCGACGACGCGGTGGCTGCAATGTATGAGGCGGGTTGCGCGCGACTGGAGCAGGCAGGGTTGCGGCAGTACGAAATTTCAAACTTCGCGCGGCCGGGTGCGGAATCACGACACAACCTACGCTACTGGCGACGGGAGCCGTACCTCGGCGTGGGGCTGGATGCGCACTCCATGTTGCGCAATCGCGAGGGACGACCGGTGCGCTTTGGCAACACGGATGAGCTGAGCGAGTATCTTGCGGGCACCGCGGAGGGAAGTGCGGAGGTGGTGGATCGCGCGGCGGAGCTCGAGGAGGCGTGGTTCCTCGGTCTGCGATTAGCGGATGGTGTGTCGCTGACCGCGATGCGTGCGGAGTTCGGAGATGCGGTTGCGAGGTTCGATGGTGTGGTCACGAAACTAGTGGATGATGGGCTGCTGCGGCGCGAGGGCGATCGCGTGGCGCTGACGATGCGGGGACGGATGCTCTCGAACGAGGTGTTTGCGGAGTTTATCGGGATTCCGGTTTTCGGCGTTATCGCGAAGGATGAGTCGTCGGATTTGCCGTTGCTGACGCGGTGATCTGGTTCCCGGGCGGTGCCGTCGGGGCCTCGACGAGGCGGCGGATGTAGGTTTCCACGGTGTTGCGGTCGCTGAGGCCAATGGTGGCTACGCGGACGGTGCCGGCGCGATCGATGTAATAGGACATGGGCAAGTAGTCGCAGCAGCCGTATTCGGTCTCGGTCTGCCCGTTGCTGTAGAGCACGGGGTAGTTCAGGCCCATCTTCTTCGCGAAGCCGGGGACCTTGGCGAGGTCTTCGGGGTAATCGCTGTCGATGCCGAGAATGGTGAATCCCTGCGCAGAGTATTTCTGCTGGAGAGCGATGAACCATGGCATCTCCACGCGGCAGGGTGCGCACCAGGTGGCCCAGAAGTTGATGAGTACGGCTTTGCCGTGGAAGTCGGCGAGCGAGACGTGATGACCTGCGAGGTCGCGCAGGGTAAAGGCCGGCGCGGACCTGTTGAGAAGCGGTGAGGTGACGGTGTCTGTCGCCTCGTTTGCGGCCGTTGGGGCGGCCGCGGGAGCAGGTGACTGCTGCGGCGGCGTATGGACGGTGCGGTGCTGAAAACCCGACCAGAGGATGAGCGCGAAGCAGCAGAACACGACACCGAGGACAAGAACGCGACGCGACATCAGAGACTCACCATGACTTCTCCAGTCTCGCTCAGCGCGGGGGAGAATGCACGTTTGGGGGATTAGCTGGGCGGTGCTTCGCGCCGATATCGAACGATAGATACAGCAGGTCCCCCATTCCACCTTCGGTTACATTCAGGATGACAATCCATCCGTTTGGGGTATCGGTTTACCACGCTAGACGTGCTGAGAGATGGAGAGGGTGTTGCCATCCGGGTCTTTGAACCAGGCGACCTTGGCGCCGTTGGGCGCGGTCCAGATGCCGAGCTCGTTCTGCGGCTCGATATAGTCATAGCGCTCAAACTTGACGCCGCGCGCGGAGAGGTCACGGACATCCTGCTCGATGTTCGAGGACTGCCAACCGAGGATGGTGAATGGCGCGGGCGTGAACGAACCGGTCCGTGCAATGCGAATCATATTGACCCCGGACTGGAAGATTAGCGCGAACTGATCATCGGAGATGAAGCGCAGCCCGAGTTTGGTTTCGTAGAAAGCGCGTGCGGCATCGGCATCGCGCGTGGGGATGAAGCCCATCAGTGCGCCAATGTTGGCCATTTCCATTGTCCTTTCACGTTTACGGTCGCCCCCACTTTACACCGTTGCGTGACCGGAAGTTCAGGTGCAAGACTGTCAGGCGCAGTGGTTGGGGAGGGGAAGTTTATGCGTTCTCGCATTGTGAGCGTGGTGCTTGCTGCAATGGTGTGGATTTGCGTAGCGGCCGGTCAAAATTCGGCTAAGAATTCTGCTCCGGCGAAGACTCCCGTGGTGGATCCGGCCCTGACCCGCTCGATGGACCAGGTGCTGAAGGATGTTTCAAGCATTCAGCCCGGGGTGACGCGGGCAGATCTGCTTCGCGTGTTTGAGGCGGAGGGTGGACTTGCCACGCGGGACGGGCAGCAGTTTGTGTATCGGCGTTGCCCTTACATCAAGGTCATCGTGAACTTCCACAAACCGGATGACGCAGATATGGACTGGGGCAACGCGCCAGAGGAGGAGTGGGATCACGACGTGATCCTGTCTATCTCGAAGCCGTTCCTTGAATCGTCCGTTCCTGACTGACGCCGACTACTTGGGGCGGCTGCCAGCCGAGGATTGCATTGGTGACGAGGGCATAGCTGCCGATGGTTTCGCCGCGATAAAGCGGATTGTTGGCGAAGAGCAGCGTGGTGCCGCTGCCGAGGTGCGCGGCCACGACGGCGGCGTGCTCGGCGAGCGAGTCGCTTTTGTCGAGCAGGCCGGCGACGAGCAGGTCTTTGGAATCGGCGTAGCGCAAGAGCACCTGAGGACGATCCTGTTCGGGGATGACGTAGGGATTGTTGCGCGTCTGCTCAACGGTCAGGGGCATTGGCTCCCATGGCTTGGCTTTGGGCAGCGGCGGCGGCAGGGCGAAGCTGCGGTCCTGCGGGACGTCAGGATCATCGGGGCCACCGCGGCCGGTCGGGCGCGGCGTTTTTGCTTCCGCGCGGAGACGGCGGTCGCCGGTGAGCAGATTGCTGACGTTGAACGACATGCCGTCTTCACTGTAGACGGCCGGGGCAGTTGAGTAGCCGGCGAGGACAGGGCTGGGCGATGTCCCTTTATTTGTAACTATCGCGGTATTCAGGATCGTGCCGACGACCTTGACCTCGCCTGGCGGTGCGACGGAGACGCCGGGAGCCAGCCCGCTGTCGATGGCGAACTGGGCTGCATCCTGCGATGCAATGAAGAGGCCCCCGCGCTGAATGAAATCGCGCAGGTGCGCGAGGCCGGTTTCGCCGAGCCCGGGGCGGATGTCGGGCGTGGAGTCGATGCGGCCGAGGTTGGGGGTGATCTCCGACTTCTGCCACGGCATGGGGTTGCCCCACATGGGTATGCCGTTGAGGATGAGCTGCGAGCTGCGGCCAACGGGCGCGAAGAGAATGACGTCGTATTTCGCACGCAGATCAGATTCAGCGGCAACGGTCTGGGTGCTGATGTAGGCGTAGGGGATGTGGAGGTTGTCGAGCGCGAGACGCCACCAGCCTTCGGGCTGGGTATCGAGCCAGGTGTGCATGACAGCAATGCGCGGCGTGGGCACGGGATGCGAGGCGACGCTGGGAACGTCGGAGGCGGCGGCGACGTGGAGGTGCAGCGGCGCGGCGGCTTTCTCTAGATCGGAGGCAGGGACGCCGCGCACGATCCATGTTCCGGCGGGGTAGCTGTGGCCGCCTGCCGTCATGCCGGCGTCTGTCGCAGTGATGGTGGCGTGGTCGAACTGATAGCGCAGCGCGATGAGCGATGGATCGGCGTGGTTTTCAACGAGAAAGGTGTCGCCGTAGAGGGAAGCGCTCTGGGATGGCGCAGTTGGATCGGGAACCAGGTGCATGGGCGTTTTGAGGATGGCGGTGTCGAGGATGCGCGCGGTATCCACGCCGAAGAGCGGACCGAGCGACCAGCCGGTGTCGTCATAGGGATGCTTCTGCGGATCGTCGGGAGACCAGAACTGACGGTCGAGCAGCGCGTCGGCGATACGGGAGTAGGGCTGGTCCATGCGGATGACGTAGCTGCCGGCCGGGAATGTTCGAGACGTGGGTGGCTTGGCGGACTTTGCGTCGTCATCCTTGTCGGTGTCTGAGGACTTGGCCGGCTGCGGGAGTTCGACGGTGACTGATGCGGTGGTCTGCTGGACTTCTATGTGCTGATCGTGCAGGACGCGTAGCAGCATGGCCTGACGGCTGGGCGATTGGTCATCGGCGGTAAGGACGTAGGCAGCGGGTCCGTTCTGCTGGGGCTTGAGGATGGAGCGCTTGCTCTTGAGGTAGTAGTTGTTGAGGAAGAGCTTTCCGTTCTGCGCGAAGTAGCTGAGGGTGGTGAGCAGCGCGGTCTCTTCGTAGTTGTTGTTGTTGCGCTGCGACCAGAGGACCTTTGGGAGCGGCGGGTTGGGTTTGTACCAGGTTCGCGCGTATTCCTCCGGCGTGAGGACGCGCTCGACTGTGTCGGCGCCGCCGTTGCCGAAGGTTTCGTACAGGCGGCTGATGCCGTTGTGCATGGCGGCGAGGAACATGAGGTAGCCGGGACTCCAGGTATCGAAGTCGCCGTGGGTGAAGACGCCGGGCATGTTGAGCTTGGTCATCGCCTGCACGTTGGACCAACCGAGCATCTGCCACTCATCGGTGAGGATGGGGTCGATCCAACTGTTGTAGGGCTCATCGCCGACGGTGTTGTCGTAGAGGAAGGGAACGGACTCGTGCAGGTCGTGCAGTACTTGCGCATGCCAACCGATGTAAGTGTTGAGCACGTTGCGAGTGAGTGCAAGGTTCATGGTCATGGCATCGCGGTTGTTGTCGTGCGCGACGTAATGACCCCAATAGAGGAGGTGCGGGTAGGTGTCGTTGGGATGCGCCTTGTGCCAGCGATAGATGTCGACCATTCGGTCGCGGCCATCGACTTCGACCACGGGAGTGATGAGCGTGATGACGTGCGAGCGGACGTACTGGATGTAGGGCGAGTCATCGACGGCGAGGCGGTAGGCCAACTCCATGAGCGCGGTGGGCGCGCCAGTCTCCGGGGAGTGGATGGTGCCGGTGATGTAGTAAACGGGGGTTGAAGCGGCGATGAGCGGCGCGGCTTTGGCGTCGTCCATGTCGAGGGTGCGCGGGTCGGCGAGCTTCGCGAGGCGCTCGTCGTTTTCTTTCTGATGAGCAAGGAGAGATTCATCGGCGACGGCGACGGCGATCATCTCGCGGCCTTCTTCGGTATGGCCGATGGTGACGACGCGGACGCGCGGCGATGCGGCCGCGAGCTCGCGGAAGTATTTGTAGACATCCTCGGCATAAGGGAGGATGCCGGGAGCGCCGGAGACATCGCCGAGGACCTTGGCAGGAGTGGGCACGCTCTTCGAGGCGGGCAGGTAGTCGGTGAGCGGCGAGTTGAATTCGGGCGCCGTGGTGTATTTACGGATGGCGGCGGTGTAGGACTCATCGATGGCCTGGTGGGGATCGCGTGCGTACTCCGGTGCCTGGGCAAAGGCGAGAACACTGGAGCCGAGCAAAGCAAAGACGGGGAGAATGCGGCAGGAACGGGACATGAGTCTAACTCCGAAGAGGGAAGCGACTGAAAATAGTATCTGCTACTGTTCTGATTCGGGCGGATGTCATTGACCGGGTGAGGCGCCGGGTGGCGAGTGATCGCCGTACTTGTTGATCCATTTCAACTCTTCGCGCACTGCGATGTAACCGTGCCAGGGATTCTTTGCGAGCGAATGACCTTCGCCGGGGAAGGTCAAGAGAGCGTGCGGTATGTTGAGCGATTCCAGTGCGTGCTCGAGCAGGACATCTTCGAGAAATGCGACGCGGATATCAGCATCGCCCGCGATCATGTGGGTGGGGGTGGTGACCTTGTTCATCTGGAAGAGGGCTGCCTCGCTTTGATAGAGCTGGGGGTTCTCCCAGGGACGTCCGCCGAGGTATGCGGCATCATCGAAGGTGAGGTCGTCGTTGCCCCAGTTGGCCGCGTGCTCGACAGCACCCGCGCCGGTGACGGCGGCGCGAAAGCGAGTGGTCTGGGTGATGAGCCAGTTGGTCATGTAGCCGCCGTAGCTGTAGCCGCCGATGACGAGATGGGTGGGATCGGCGGTGCCATCGGCGACGAGCGCGTCGACGCCGGAGAGGATGTCTTTGCCGGGGATGGAGACGATATGCGGGGTGATCTGCTCCATGAAGGTATCGCCGTAGCCGGCGGAGCCGCGATAGTTGGGACGGAAGACGAGCCATCCCTGCGCGGCGGCCATGGTGGCCCACTCATACCAGTCGGCGCCGAAGCGATCGCCATCTGCATCTGCGGGACCGCCGTGGATGAGAGTGAGCATGGGGAGATGTTTCGTGTCACGCTGTCCGGGCGGATAGATGAGCACGCCTTCGACGCTTGTGCCGTCGAAGGACTTCCAGGTGTAGGGTCGCCAATCGGACTGCGCGTAATCGAGATAGTGCGCGTTGAAGCGGGTGAGCGATTTGGCCTGATCAAGATGAGAGGCTGACGAGACGACGTAGACCTCCTGCGGCTCGCGGATGGCGGAGTGCGTAAGCAGGAGAGCGTCTCCGTGCGAGGCGGCGTTGAGACCGCCGTATGTGCCCGCGATACCGGGGAGCTTTTCTGCGTGCTCGCCCTTGATGCGATAGACCTGCGTGCTGGTGCCTTTTGTGCCCGCGGCGAGGAGAGTGCCGTCGGAGAGGATGGTGTAGTCCTGCCAGTTGCCATCGAAGTCCGCGCCGAGCCGCTGAGGCTCGCCGCCGTGGGCGGGAATGGAGTAGAGACGGCCCTGCACATCGTGATAGGGACCTTTTACTGAGCCCGCTGCCGCCTGCACGGTGAAGTAGAGATGCTCGCCATCGGGCGACCAGCGGAGGTTGTTCTCGAGACCCTGGTTGTGGGTCAGTTGGGTAACAGGTCCGCCGTTTGCAGCGACGGAGTGGATCTCGGTGTCCTCGGGGCGTTCCAGGCGATGCGAGATGGGGCCGGTGACGAAGGCGACGCTGCCGCTGTGGCGATCGACCTGGATGGATTCTATGGCCAGCGGGCTGCGCGCGATGATGGTGGCGCCCTCGGGCAGCGGCTGCTGATTGGCTGCGGGTGTTGGCGGCGCGGCGTTGGGCTTTGGCGCTGAAGCGGGCAGAGCGGGAATCGGGATGCGGAGAAGCAGGTCACCACGCTCGCTGGTGCGGTAGCGCGTGACGTCCTTCCAATCGTGCTCCTTGGCGTCGGTTTCGTCTTTCGAGAGCGGCTGCTGGATAGCGAGATAGATGGCGGAGCCATCGGGCGCCCAGGCGAAGGAGTGGACGTCATCTTTGGTGAGATAGAGCGGACGCGCCCCGCCACCATCAGCGGAGATGATCCAGAGCCGGGAGGGTGAGTCGTCCTTGCTGTCTTTGTTGTCGGAAGGTTTCTCGTCGGGAAGAGGCCGGTCCGAGGTGAAGGCGATGAGATGGCCGTCGGGGGACCAGTCGGGGCCACTGTCGTGACCGGAGTTGGTGAGCGGTTCCGTCTTGCCGGTGGATGCGCGCCAGAGCCAGAGGTCTTCGCGGAAGCGGTTGGCCATCCAGTCCGGTTCACCCACGGCGATGACGGCTGCTGTTCCATCGGGCGAGAGACGGGCCGAGGAGTATTCGGCTTCGGCGAAGTAGGCGTCGAGGGTGAGCGGGGGTTTGCTCTGGGTGGGCGCCTGAGCTGTGAGTCCGATTGGCAGCAGGGCGGCAATGGCGAGCGGGAGCGGCAGGAGACGAGATTTCATGGATGAGCGTGGCAATTCAGATGGCACACAGAAGCGGCTTCGACGATGTGCCGAAGCCGCTCCCGGATTGTAATTCGATTAGAACGCGTACCGCAGAGAGAATTGCATGACGCGGGGCAGGTTGAGGGTGCGGGTGAAGTACTCGCCCATGGAGCCTGCATCGGTTAGGCCCGAGTCAATAGTGTTGGTGTCGAAACGGGCGGAGTTGGTGACATTGAAGACATCCCAGGCAAAGCCGAGAGAGTGTTCGTGGTAGATGGTCCAGGTCTTTCTGAGGCTGGAGTCGATGTCAAAGTATCCATCGCCGCGGTAGTTGTTGCGCTGTCCGGCTTCACCCGGATAGGCGAGTCGACTGGGATTGCCGCCGAACGCGCCGTTGGTGATGGCGTCGGGATTATCGAAGACCTGCGGAAGGCCGTCGGGACCGATGTGCTTGTGCAACTTGATTGGGGCGGTCTGAACGGCAAAACTCTCCTCTTCCCAGTTGGTGGCCCACGCAGGAGAGAAGAGCGAGAAGGGCAGCCCGCTGGTCCAGCGGATAAGGCCGGATGATTGCCAGCCACCGATGATCGCGTTCACCAGGCGGTTGCTGCTGCCGGCGAGCTTCTGGCCGGTACCAAAGGGAAGCTGATACACGAAGCTGCCTGTGATGAGGTGCCGCGTGTCGAAGTCGGAAGGCGCGCGGTTGTACTCAGGGTTCCAGGTGTTCAGGATGACGCTGGAGGTGTTGTTCGCGGTGTGGATGCCGGCACGTTGTGTGTCGGATCCCATGTCAATGGACCTAGCGAAGGTATAGCTGAAGTCCGACTGAAATCCGTGGCTCGAGGGGTGACGAAGGACGAGTTGTCCGGCGTTGTAGTAGCTCTGGCCGATAGAGTCCCAGCCAAAGAGGGAGGAGAACTGCCCCTGGTACATCTTGGTTCCCTGCGGGCAGCCATAGTCGCAGTAGAAGTCAATATCGGCCAGCGTACCGGTCTCCCCGTAGTTGTAACGGTTGGGTGCCACTTCGAGGGAGTAGATGTTCTGGGTAGCGCTGTTTCCGTCGAAGGCCATCTGCGGGAAGACGTGCTCGAAGTAAGGAATTGGTGCAACCGTTGCATCGCCGCCCTGGTGCTGATCGCTGATCACCGAAAGCTTGGTGATGTTGCTGTACCAGTCGCCACCTCCCTGCGGGTCGACGTAGTTGGTGGGTGACGCGAAGTCCACCTGTTGCAGAAGGTGGCGTCCTAACCGTCCCACATAGGAAGCTTCAAGCGTGAAGCCGCCGGGGATCACCCTCTGAACGGAAGCATCGAACGATTCCGAATAGGGGGTTTTGATCCGATTGCTGAGACCCCAGGTGATGAGGAAGGCGTCACTGGGAACGGTGTAGGGGAAGGTCGTGGGATTAGGAGGCGGGGGCCCAACGTTGATGTTCGGCAGATTGTTGATGCCGGTAAAACGCGGCGCGGTCTCGGAGTCATAGACGCCCGCAGGATTTTCCAGCTGGGTGCTGAGACCAAAGGAGCCCGTATCCGTGAACGAATTCACGATGCCCTGGCCGTAGTGATCGTAGTACATGCCGAAGCCCGCGCGAATGGAGGTCTTGGTGTCCGGCGAGTAGGCGATAGACAAGCGAGGAGCGATGTTGAGCTTCTGCTTCGGCCAGTAGCCGGGCCGGCCGACGGCGGGGCCGCTGGGGGAAAACGAGACAAGCGGCTCATAGACCTGGCCCTGCTGCGCCGAAATCTCGCGCTGCTTGTACCATTTTTCGACATCGACGTCGGGCGATACCTGCTGGCCGTGGATGTCATACGGGGTCTGCAGGATGGTGTGCCGCAGGCCAAAGGTCAAGGTGAGATTGGACAGCGGGCGCCAGGTGTCCTGAAGGAACCACTCGTATTCGTTGGCGCGATATTCGTGGGGAATGGTGGCACCGTCGGGCAACTGGCTGCCGCTCTGGCCACCTGCGTTGACGGTGTAGTTGTAGGAGTTGGTGAGGTCCGGAACCGTGCCCACGAGATTGGCATAAGCGATGAGGTAGTTATTGCTGAAGCCGCTGCCGACGGGGGTGAGATGGATGTCTCCGGGATCTGGAACGGTGCTGCCGATCCAGTACGGGTTGGTGCTGGCAATGTTGAAGGAATTGGCATTCGTGAAGCGGTTATTTCCAATGAGACGCCAGTTCACGCCGCCCTGCACGGTGTGGTTGCCATGAGTCCAGGAGAGGTTATCGATGATGTTGTGGACCGGGACATTGACGGTGGTTGTGCCCGTGTGGGGATCGAGATCATCCATGAAGCGGAAATCGACGTAGTCCTTGGTGAGCGTGCCCGCGTCGCTGTATCCCTGGCGGATGTAGCCGTAGCGAAGATCGTTGATCAGGGTGTTTGAGATCATCCAGGTGTCGCCGGCCGCCATACCCTTGGTGTTATCGATGCGGATGGAATTGGGCGGGAGACCGGGATACTGCTCGGGATCTGCTGTGGTGTCCTTCTGCAGATTGCCGCGGATGAACAGGTGATGCTTGTCGCGGAAGTTGTAGTCGAACTTAACGATGGACGTGTTGAGTGTGGCCGGACTGGGCGAGGAGAAGGTGTAGCCGGCGGTGTTCAGGTTGTCGCCACCACCGGTGTTGGCATGCGGGAACTGGTTGAAATATTGCAGTACAGCCGCATTTGCACCCGGCCCGTTGGGGCAGGCGCCAGTGCCGACGCAGGCAGAGTCAAGCTGCGCAAACTGACCCTGGGTGAGCGTGTGGACCTGGTTGTTGTCATCCTGATACCGGATCTGGCCCGCCCGATAGCTGTCGGTTGGGACGATTCGCGTTTCCTGCGTGTTCTCGGCTGAGCGCTGGCCTTCGTAGTTGAAGAAGAAGAAGAGCTTGTCCTTGTATATGGGGCCGCCAATGGCTCCGCCGAAGGTATTGCGGATCAGCTTGCCTGGTACGTTTGGCTGCCCGTTGGCGAGTTGCGCCTGCTTGTTGAACCAGTTGTTCGCGTTGCCAAAATTTGACCGATTGTATTCGAACGCGTCTCCGTGGAAGCTGTTGGTGCCTGACTTGGTGATGAGCGAGACCTGCGCTCCGGAGGAGCGGCCTCCCTGGGCATCGCTGTTGACTGTGGCCACACGGAACTCGTCGGTGGAGTCGATGGTGGAGCGGAGGACGCCGGTGAAGGCATATCCCTCGGTCTGGTCGTTATCATCCAGACCATCGAGCGTGACGTTGCCCTGGTCGGAACGCGAGCCGGAGACAGCACCGGTGCGGCTGTCGGTGTCCTTGCTGACGCCGCGGCCAAGGTAGAGCACGCCGGGCTGCAGGCTTAGCAGGTCGGGCACGTTTCTGCCCTCAGCGGGCAGGGCCTGTAGGGTCTGATTGTCGAGAGCGGTGCCGAGGCTAGCATCGGTCTTGTTCAGCGTCTGGGCTTCGGCACTGACGTTGATGGTCTGCGATGTCTGGACGACACCCAGCTGAAAGTTGATAGTGGCGGGCTGATTGACGAGCAACTGCGCCTGCTTGGTGGCGGGCGCGAAGCCTTGCGACTTGACGGTGATGAGATACGTGCCCGGCGCGAGCTGTGGGAAGACGAACAGGCCAGACTTATCCGACGTGCCTGCGGTCACGGAGTTGTCGGCTGTATTGGTCAGCGTAATCTCGGCGTTGGGGACGAACGCACCAGCCGGATCCGTGATGGCGCCACGAACGGAAGTTGAGCTGGTTTGTGCCAGGAGCGGCACTACAGCAATGAGAAACACGAATAGCGTGAGCTTGAGCAATCGCATGCGAACGGCCTCCAAGAAGGGACAATTTCATCCAAAGCAGCCGGCGGTTCCTGTTATGTATCGACGGAACCTGCCGGTTTAACCACGGAGCACACCTGGGCCGGACAAAAACCTTTCAGACGTGGAAACGTTTTTGCGAGGCTTGATTATTGCAGTGCCCTTCCATGAGGGCAAGGAGGAAATCCCGCATTTATCTCGTAAATACGGTTGGAACTCACAATTTTTCGGGATGGATAGGGGTATTTACGGGACGAATGACTTCCAACGGGTGGCTTAGGGATAGAGGAGACAACGCTCCCAGCCGCCGGGAATTCGGGTGTAGAGCATGCGGTCGTGGAGGCGGTCGGCGCGGCTCTGCCAGAATTCGATGGTATGGGCGTGGACAGCGAAGCCTGTCCAATGAGGCGGTCGCGGAACTTCGGCGGGATAAAGCGCGGAGATCTCCGCTGCACGCGCTTCGAGGGTCACGCGATCGTTGAGCGGGCGCGACTGGTCGGAGGCCAGGGCGCCGATCTGGCTGCCCCGGGCGCGGCTGCGGAAATAGAGGTCGGCCTGCTGGGACTGGACCTCGGAGACAACTCCCTCGATGCGGACCTGACGGCGCAGCGACTTCCAGTGAAGGCAGAGCGCGGCATTCGGGTTAGCGCGGAGTTCCTCGCCCTTGCGGCTTTGAGCGTTGGTATAGAAGACGAATGAGCCATCCGCGGTGATGTTTTTGAGCAGGACCATGCGCACCGACGGGCGGCCCTGCGGCGTGGCAGTCGCGAGGGCCATGGCGTCGGGATCGTTGGGTTCAAGGGCACGCGCCTCGGCAAACCAGGCTTGAAAGCAGGGAAGCGGGTCGAGGGCCTCCGGTGAGAAGGGGTCGTGCCTTGCGGGTTCGCCAGGATTCGCGCTCATGTCCACGGCACAAGTATTGTCGAGGGGAGGGGTAGCAGGCCAGTGCAATTCTGCGCCGGCGGAATTTTCAGGTGAAAGGTAACAGGCATGGATACGATCGACCTGCGCAGCGACACGGTGACGAAGCCGACCGAGGCGATGCGGCGCGCGATGGCCGAAGCCGAGGTGGGAGACGACGTCTACGGGGAAGATCCGACGGTAAACCGGCTGGAGCGGCGGGCAGCGGAGATATTCGAGAAGGAAGCGGCTTTGTTTCTGCCGACGGGCACGATGGGCAATCAGACCGCGGTGCGGCTGCACACCGAGCATGGGCAGGAGGTGATTTGCGAAAGGCGCGCCCACATCGTGGATTGGGAGATGGCGGCGGTGTCGGCGTTTAGCGGGTGCCAGTTGCGGCAGGTAGAGGGGGAGCGCGGCGTGCTCGGCTGGGAGCGCATTGCGGCGGCGATTGCGGCGCCGATTTATTACCGCGCACAGACGGGGATGATTGCGCTCGAGAACACACACAACATGGCGGGAGGCACGGTGACGCCGCTCGCGGCGCTCGAGGAGGTTTGGGCCGGCGCGGAAGAACGCGGGCTGCCGGTGCATCTGGATGGAGCACGGGTCTTCAACGCGGCAGCAGCGTCAGGGCTGCCCGTCGCGAAGCTCACGCGCGGTTTTGCGACCGTGATGTTCTGTCTGAGCAAGGGCCTGTGTGCGCCGGTGGGCTCGATGCTGGTGGGATCGCGTGCTCTGATGGAGCGGGGCCGGTCGATCCGCAAGATGCTGGGCGGAGGCATGCGCCAGGCAGGAGTGCTGGCGGCAGCGGGTCTGATTGCGCTCGAAGAGATGCCGGCGCGGTTGCACGAAGACCACGCGAATGCGCGCTGGCTAGCGGAGCAGATCGCAGCGATAGAGGGCTGCCGGATCGATCTCGACACGGTGCAAACAAATATCGTGATCTTTCGTCCGGAGGGGAAGACGGCGGCGGATGTCGTTGCCGGCCTGAAGGGGCGGGGAGTGCTATGCGGTACGGCGAGCGCGGAGGAGGTGCGTTTCGTGACGCATCGCGATGTTGACCGGAGAGCGTGCGAGCGGGCGGTATCAGCGCTCCGCGGGATCTTCGAAAGAGTGGGAAGCGCAGCGTGATTCCGCAGGTTCTTCAGGCAGATAAGCAGCGCAAGAAGCGGCCGGAAAACGCGCTCCGGTCCGATATAATAAAGGGACTATGCCTAAGTATTCAATCGTCGTCCCATTCCACAACGAGGAAGAGAACGTCACCGCACTCTACGACCGCCTGAAGGCGGTGATGGAGACGGTGGGCGACAGCTTCGAGCTGGTATTGGTAGACGACGGATCGAGCGATCGCAGCTACAAGCTGCTGGAAGAGATTGCCGCGGTGGACAGCCGGGTGCTGGTAGTGAAGCTGCGCCGCAACTTCGGGCAGACCTCCGCTCTGGCGGCGGGCTTCGATCACGCGCAGGGCGATTTCATCCTGGCCATGGATGGCGATCTGCAGCACGATCCTGAAGAGATACCGAACTTCCTGGCCAAGCTCGAAGAGGGCTACGATGTGGTGAGCGGTTGGCGCAAGGAGCGCATTGACAACTTTGTGATGCGGCGCATTCCTTCGCGTTGCGCGAACTGGCTGATGGCGAAGCTGAGCGGCGTGGATATTCACGACTTCGGCACGACCTTCAAGGCGTACCGCCGTGAGGTGATCCACAACATCCCGCTGTACGGCGAGATGCATCGCTTCATTCCCGCGCTCGCTTCCTGGTACGGCGCGAGCATCTGCGAAATTCCGATCAAGAACGTGAATCGCGAGCGGGGCAAGAGCCATTACGGCATCTCGCGCACCTTCCGCGTCTTCTTCGATCTGCTGACGATTCGCTTCCTGCTGAAATACATGTCCCGCCCGCTGCACTTCTTCGGCACGCTCGGTTCGCTGAGCATCCTGATGGGAGGCGCGATCTCCGTATTCCTGGCAGCGCTGAAGGTCGTCAGCCACCAGCATGTGATGGACGAGCATGGACCGCTGTTCGTGGTGGCAGGCGTGCTGATCCTGGCCGGCATCCAGATGTTGGCGATTGGGCTGCTTGGCGAATTGCAGGTACGGCATTATCACACCTCGCAGCAGCGTTCGCCGTACACGGTCGATCGCTTGGTGCGGCTGCGCTCGCCGGAAGAGCCGAGCATGTTGCGCGAGGGCTGACCCTGGATTCACTCCAGGCAATGAACTAAAAAAGGACGCCATGCGGCGTCCTTTTTCAGTCTTTTGATGAAGTGCGCTGGCAGCGGAGCGCCCGGCTGGCGCATTCTAGAGCAGAAGCAAGTTGGGTGTCAGGTATCCAAGATCAGCGATGTAGGCTTTTTTCTTATGAAAGAAGCCTGACTGCAACTGTGGCCACGCGACAGACCGGCTCCCCTTCTGTTAAAGCGGAGGCATTCTTTCACTTTCTAATGAGGACGACAGCACGATGACGGAAACAATTCTGTTTCTTATTTGCATAGTGATTGGAGGCGCGAGCGGCTTGCGCTCGATGACCGGGATTGCGGTGGTCACGATTGTCGCGCAGAGAGGCTGGCCGCATCTGGGATGGCTGCACCTTGGCGGGACTGGATTGAGCTTTCTCGGAACGCCGATCGCGATGTATCTGTTCGTTGTGCTGGCGATTGGCGAGCTCATCGCGGACAAGACGGCCTTTGTTCCGCCACGCATCCAGGCGCCGTCGCTTGGTGGGCGGTTCGTGCTGGGTGCGCTGTGCGGCAGCGCGCTGGCGCTGGCTGCCGGGATGCCCTGGGTATTTCCTGCAGTGGTAGCTGGAGCGGCCGCTGTGGTGGGGTCGTACGCGGGCTACTGGCTGCGACGCACGATCACCAGTCACGGCGTGAAGGATTTGCCTATCGCACTCCTCGAGGATGCCACGGCGATTCTGCTGGCGCTGTTCGCTGTGTCGCGCTTCTAAGCATTAGAGTTTTGCGGCGAGAGAGCGAGGACGCGATGGCAGATCAGTATGACGTGTTGATCCTGGGATCGGGGCAGGCGGGGAATCCGTTGTCCTCCGAATTTGTGAAGGCGGGCAAGCGCGTCGCGTTGATCGAGCGCGCGGAGGTGGCGGGAACCTGCATCAACTACGGCTGCACACCGACCAAGACCATGGTGGCGAGCGCGCAACGCGCCTGGCAGGCGCGCCATGCGGCAGAGCTTGGTATTGAGTTGGGCGCGGTGCGCGTGAACCTTGAACAGGTACGGGCACGCAAACGGAAGATTGTTGAGCAGTTTCGCAGATCGAACGAAGCGCGTTTTGCCAGCGGACAGCCCGAGTTGGTGCGGGGTGAGGCACGGTTTGTGGCGCCCAAAGAGATCGCAGTTGCGCTGAAAAGCGGCGGAGAGCGGAGGATGACGGCGGAGACCATCGTGATCAACACGGGCGATCATCCGACGGTGCCGAAGCTGGAGGGACTCAGTGACGTCCCGTTTCTCGATAACGTCGGCCTGATGGAACTCGGCGCCGTGCCCGAACACCTGCTGATTCTGGGCGGCGGGTATGAGGCGGTGGAGTTCGGACAGATGTTCCGGCGCTTCGGCAGCGAGGTTTCGTTGATCGAGCGTGGAAAGCATGTGCTGGGCCGTGAGGACGCGGATATCTCTGAGGCAATCGAAGCCATTCTGCGCGAGGATGGGCTGACGATCGAGACTGGCGCTCAGGCTGTTCGCGTTGAACGGAGCCAAGTGCTGACAACTGTCCATCTGGAGGGCGGGAAGAGCATCTCCGGCTCGCATCTTTTCGTTGGGGTGGGCCGCTCCCCGAGTACGAAGGAGCTCAATCTCGAAGCCGCCGGCGTTCAGACCGATGGCAAGGGCTACATCACGGTGGATGACGAGTTGCGCACGAATGTGCCGGGCATTTATGCGGTGGGCGATGTGAAGGGCGGCCCAGCGTTTACCCATGTCTCCTATGACGACTACCGGATACTGCGCGACAACCTGATCCTCAATGCTGCGCCCGGGGGCAAGGGCAAGCGAAAGACGAGCGATCGCACAACGGTCTATGTCGTGTATATGGATCCACAACTGGGCCGCGTGGGAATGACGGAGGCCGAGGCGCGCAAGAACGGACGGAAGATCAAGGTGGCGCGCATGCCGGTGACCTCGATTGCGCGCGCGACGGAGACGGGCGAGACGCGCGGCATGTTGAAGGCAGTGGTCGATGCGGAGACCGAGGAGATTCTCGGCGCGGCGATTCTGGCGCCCGAGGGCGGCGAATTGATGAGCATGATTGAACTGGCGATCATGGGAAAGCTCCGCTACAGCGTGCTCCAGGATGCAGTTTTCGCACACCCGGCATATGCGGAATCGCTGAATACTTTGTGGGGGCACTTCGAGAAATGAGATCGCGGGGATGCGACAGCGAAATGCTGTAGCGAACACTTCGGAAACGCGTCAGCGAACACAAGGGCGCTGATGTGCATCCTGATAGGAGTGGCGGAGTGGAGACCGCTCTGCATGAGAGAGAATGGCTGCTTCGGCGGCAGACACATGAGATGGAGAGGATGACGAACGAGATGCCGATTGAGGTCCCCGCGAAAGAGAAAAAGAGCGCAACGAAGAAATCCACCGCAGGAGCGAAGGCACCTGCGAAGCGACCGGCCAACGCGGCGAAAACGAAATCATCGGAAACACCATTGACGAAACCGGCGAATGGACGGAGCCGCGTGGTGGTGGAGGGAATAAAGCCACAGATCGACGGCGGACGGTTTGCCGCGAAGCGCGTTGTAGGCGATAGCGTGCGCGTGGAGGCGGACGTCTTTGGCGATGGGCACGATATGGTGCGAGCGCATCTGCTGTACCGCCGGGCGGACGAGACGGAGTGGCGCACCGAGGAGATGACGGCGTTGGGCAATGACCACTGGACAGCAAGTTTCGTTGTCGACCAGATGGGCTTCCATGAGTACACCGTGGTTGGCGAGGTGGATCATTTTCAGACCTGGCGCTCGGAACTGAAGAAACGAGAGGATGCGGGGCAGGATCTCGATCTTCCGTTGAAGACGGGCGCCCTGTTGATTGAAGCGGCGGCAAAGCGCGCGACGAAGGAGGAAGCAGCGCAGTTGAAGGCGTTTGCGGAGAAGGTGCGCGGCGGTTCGACTGCCGCGGCGTTCGATGGGACGCTGCTCGCAATTGTGAACCGGAATCCGGAGACGGAGATGCAGACGCGCTATGAGCGCACGCTGCGCGTGTGGGTGGACCGGGAGCGGGCACGCTTTTCAAGCTGGTACGAGCTGTTTCCCCGCTCGTGGGGTAAGCCGGGACAGCATGGCACGCTGCGCGATGTTGCGGCTCAGCTCGATTATGTTGAGGAGATGGGCTTCGATGTGCTCTATCTGCCGCCAATTCATCCAATTGGCCGGAGTTTTCGCAAGGGGAAGAACAATACGACGGAGGCGAAGCCGGGCGACGTGGGCAGCCCGTGGGCAATTGGCGCGAAGGAGGGCGGACATCTCGCCATCCTGGCGGAACTCGGGACGTTTGCGGACCTTGAATATCTGATCGAGCAGCTTCGCGAGCGCAAGATGGAGCTGGCGATGGACATCGCCTTTCAGTGCGCACCGGATCATCCCTGGGTGACGGAGCATCCGGAGTGGTTCAAGAAGCGTGCGGATGGCTCCATTCAATATGCGGAGAATCCGCCGAAGAAATACCAGGACATCTATCCTCTGGACTTCGAATCGAGCGACTGGCAAGGGCTGTGGGATGCGCTGAAGGAAGTTTTCATGTTCTGGGCGGAGAAAAATGTGCGCATCTTCCGCGTCGACAATCCGCATACCAAGGCATTTCCTTTCTGGGAGTGGGTGATCGCCGAGGTGCAGGCGGTGTATCCGGACACGATCTTCCTGGCAGAGGCGTTCACGCGGCCGCGGGTGATGGAACGGCTGGCCAAGCTCGGCTATACGCAGAGCTACACCTACTTCACCTGGCGCAACACCAAAGCCGAGCTGACCGAGTACATGACGCAGCTGACAAAGACGGAGGTCTCCGAGTACATGAGGCCGAACTTCTGGCCGAACACGCCGGATATTCTGCCCTTTGGATTGCAGACCAGCGGACCGAATGCCTTCAAGAGCCGATTGGTGCTGGCGGCGACACTCTCCTCGAACTACGGCATGTATGGGCCGGCGTTTGAGCTGGGAGAGAATATCCGCTTCAAGGAGGGCAGCGAGGAGTATCTGAACAGTGAGAAGTACGAGATCAAGCGCTGGAACCGCGAGGCGCCGAATTCGCTACGTCCGCTGATCACGCTGCTGAATGAGGCGCGGCGAGCGAACCGGGCGTTGCAGCGCAATGAGAACCTGGTCTTTCATCCAACGGACAACCCGCAGGTGATGGCCTACAGCAAGTCGACGGCGGATGGTTCAGATGTCGTGTTAACGGTCGTCAGCCTCGACCCGGTGAACACGCAGGCGGGATATGTAACGCTCGATCTGGCGTCGCTGGGGCTGAAGGATGGGGCAACGTTCGGTGTCTTCGATTTGCTGGCCAATCGCGGATATCGCTGGCAGGGGTCGCGGAATTACGTGGAGTTGCGACCCTATGAGGTGCCCGCGCATGTGTTTGAAATTCGCAAGTAGGAGAACGATTTGAAGCAAGCGGGCAGCATGGCAGATCCGTTGTGGTTCAAGGATGCGGTCATCTACGAACTGCACGTCCGGGCGTTCATGGACAGCAACAACGACGGCATCGGGGACTTTGCGGGACTGATGCAGAAGCTGGATTATGTCCAGGACCTCGGGGTTACGTGCCTGTGGCTGTTGCCATTTTTCCCGTCGCCGCTGCGGGATGACGGCTACGACATCTCGGACTACATGAACGTCAATCCGAGCTATGGGACGCTGGATGACTTCAAAGCGTTCCTGGCGGCTGCACATGAGCGCGGCATACAGGTGATGGTGGAGTTGGTGGTGAACCATACCTCGGACCAGCATCCGTGGTTCGAGCGCGCGCGTCACGCGCCCAAGGGATCGCCGGAACGCGCCTACTACGTGTGGACCGACGACGACCAGCTCTACAAGGACGCGCGAATCATCTTCACCGATACCGAAAAATCCAATTGGACCTGGGACCCGGTGGCCGAGCAGTACTACTGGCATCGCTTCTTCTCTCATCAGCCGGATCTGAACTACGACAATCCGCTGGTGATGGAAGAGGTGCTGAACATCATGCGGTATTGGCTGGACATGGGCGTGGACGGCCTGCGCATCGACGCGATTCCGTACTTGGTGGAGCGCGACGGAACCAACTGCGAGAACCTTCCCGAGACGCATACGGTGATGAAGAACATCCGCGCCGCCATCGACAAGGATTACGAGAGCCGCGTGATTCTGGCCGAAGCCAACCAGTGGCCGGCGGATGTGCGGCCTTACTTCGGTGACGGCGACGAGTGCCACATGGCGTTCCATTTTCCGCTCATGCCGCGGATGTACATGGCGCTGCGGCAGGAGGATGCGCTGCCAATCACGGAAATCATGGCACAGACGCCGGGCATTCCGGATAACTGCCAGTGGGGAATTTTTCTGCGCAATCACGACGAGCTGACGCTGGAGATGGTGAGCGATGAAGAGCGCGACTACATGTATTTCGCCTACAGTGCCGATCCCCGGATGCGTATCAATATCGGAATCCGGCGGCGGCTGGCACCTCTTGTGGACAACAACCGGCGGCGGATTGAGCTGCTGAACAGCCTGCTCTTCTCTTTCCCGGGCACGCCGATTCTCTACTACGGCGATGAGATCGGGATGGGAGACAACATCTACCTGGGTGACCGCAACGGAGTGCGCACGCCGATGCAGTGGACCGGAGATCGTAATGCGGGATTCAGCCGGGCGGTTCCGGCCAAGCTGTTTTCTCCGGTGGTGATGGATCCCGTGTGGGGCTACGAAGCGATCAATGTCGAGGCACAGCAGAGCGATCCTTCGAGCCTGTTGAGCTGGATGCGCAACATGATTGCGCTGCGCAAGCTCTTCCGCGTTTTTGGCCGCGGCTCGCTCAAGTTCTTGCATCCGTCGAACCGCAAGGTGCTCGCGTATGTGCGGGAGGAAGGCGATGAGCGCGTGCTGTGCGTGGCGAATTTGTCGCGTTTTCCGCAACCGGCACAACTGGACCTCTCCGAGTACGCGGGACTTCGGCCGGTGGAGATGCTGGGTTATGTCGAGTTTCCGAAGATCGAGAAGACGCCGTATGCGATCACGCTGAGCCAGTACGGTTTCCTGTGGCTGGAGTTGCAGGGTGAACTGGAGCCGGAGGAGCCTGAGGTTCCCAGGGATGCTGCGCTTCGGCTCCAGCATGCGGCGGACTGGAAGACGGTGCTCGCCGGAGCAGGGCGGGATCGCCTGGAGCAGGAGTGGCTGCCGGCATTTCTGCTCAAACAGCGCTGGTTCGGCGGCAAGTCGCGGCAGATCACGACGACGACGATCAGCGACTGGGGACGGATGGGCGACCACGCGCTGGCGCTGATCGAGGTCACCTATGGCGGCGGCGACCGCGACACGTATTTTGTTCCGCTGGCGGTCAGCATCGGAGCGGCGGGAGAGGCGATCTCGAGGAGTCACGGCGCGGCTGTGCTGGCCGCGGTCACGACTCCGGACGGAAGCGGCTATCTGCACGATGCGATGTTTGACGACGAGGCCGGGCGCGAACTTCTGGCATTGGTCGGCAGGTCGGGCGAACTCGCAATGCAGCATGGAACGGTCCGCGGGCTGCCGAGCGCGAACTTTGCGGAGTTACGCGGCGAAGAGATGCTCGAACCGCGGCGCGGCTCGGCCGAGCAGAGCAACACCTCGATCATGTTTGGAAACCGTCTGATCCTGAAGCTGTTTCGCCGTCAACAGCCAGGACCCAATCCTGACACGGAGATTGGACGCTATCTGACCGAGCACAGCGGATTTCGCGCGATTGCGCCCTTTGGTGGGGAGGTGGAGTACCAACCGGTAGGGCGCGCGGCGGATGAGACCGCGAAGTCGACGTTCGCGATGTTGCAGGGCCTGGTGCCAAACGAAGGAGATGGCTGGGAATGGACCCTAGAGGAACTGCAGCGCTATTTCGAACAGGTGTCGGTCATTCCGATGCCAGAGGAGCATTTCCCGCGATCGCATGTATCGCTCACGGAGCTAAGCGAACATCCGGAGAGCGACTGGACCCGGGAACACGTGGGGACATACCTGGATGCCGCTGCACTTCTGGGACGGCGCACGGCAGAAATGCACCTCGCGCTGGCGCAGCCCACAAAGGACGAGGCGTTCGCGCCGGAGCCAATGACGGAGGCAGAACTGTCGGTGCTGCGCGCGGCCCTCTCCGAGCACGCGAATGCGGCCTTCGATGCGCTGCGACAGAACCTGTCGCGGCTACCCGCGGAGGTTGAGGAGATGAGCGGCCTGGTGCTGAGCCGGCGTCGGCGCGTTGCCGAACGGTTGGGGCGTGTGGGCGATCTCTCCACTTCGGGCCTGCGCACGCGGGTGCATGGGGATTACCATCTGGGGCAGGTGCTGCGGTCGCGCGGCGATTTTGTAATTCTGGACTTCGAAGGCGAGCCGGCACGGTCGCTCATGGAGCGGCGCGCGAAGCAGTCGCCCATGAAGGATGTGGCCGGAATGCTGCGCTCGTTCAGCTATGCGGCCTATTCAGAGCTGATGCGTGTATTGACTCGCCGGCCGGGTGACGCCGATCGGCTGGAACCGTGGGCACGGCTGTGGGAGCAATCTGTGTGCAGCGCCTTTCTGCACGCGTACAGGCTTACCATGAGAGCCGCAGGTGTGGTGCTGGTGCCGACACCGGCAGAGGCATTCGAACAGCTACTGGAGATTTATGTGCTCGACAAGGCACTCTACGAGCTGATGTATGAATTGAATAACCGGCCTGCCTGGATACGAATTCCGCTGGCGGGGATTCTTGCATTGCCGCTGCGATAGATTGACGAAGGAAATCTGAAGAAGTGCCATGGCAAAGGTAGAGGTCGAAGAAGAGACGGGAGGGTCGAGCCAGAGTGCTCCGCAGGCGGAGCTGGTGGTGGGACTTCCTGGCGTGGTGAATGTCGAACGAGTGCGCGCGGTGGCCGCGCAATGGAGCGGTGTAGGACACCGCGTGGCGGTCGTGTATCCGTGCGTGCCGGGGATGAGCGAGGCGCCTGAGACGCTGGGTGACGGGGCGGGGGTGCGGGTGGTGGCGAAGGAGATTGCGGCCATCGCGAGCGCAACCGCGCCCTGGCTGGGACTACCCGCGGTCTATGCAGCGTTGCTTGCAGAGGCGGAATCCCTGGGTGCGGGCGCATGCGTCATCCTGAATCCCGACCTCGCGGCATTCACGCCCGCAGTTGTGGATGCGCTGATGCGTCCCATTCGGGAGAGCCAGTGCGACCTGGCGATGCCGCTCTATCGCGCAGGGCCCTTCGATGGGCTGCTGAACCAGGCCATCCTCGCTCCGGTTACCCGCGCGCTGTTTGGCAAGCGAATCCGCTATCCGCTGGCGCAGGACTTTGCCGTATCGGCGGGGTTTCTGCCGGGGCTGCGGCAAAGCATAAGCACGCCGGCGGCAGGACAGGGGCTGCTTTGGCCGGCTACCGAGGCAGTGATACGCGAGAAGAAGGTCTGCCAGGTATATCTACCGGTGCACCATGAATACCCGATGGCGGGAATGGATTTGCCGGCACTGCTGCAGCAGATTGTCGCGCCTCTCTTTGCGGACATGGATCGTCATGCGAGTTTGTGGCAGCGGGTGCGCGGGTCGCATTCCCCGACGGAGAGCGGTGCAGAGCCGATGCCTGACGAAGCGCCCCCGGCAACATCGCCTGATCCGCGGCCGATGGTCGAAGCCTTTCAACTGGGCCAGCGCAATCTGCAGGAGCTGTGGTCTCTGGTGTTGACGCCGGTGACGTTGCTGGAGCTGAAGAAGCTGAGCCGTCAGCCACTGGAAAGCTTCCGTATGCCGGATGAACTGTGGTCGCACGTGGTCTATGACTTTGGACTTGCGTATCGGTTACGCACGTTGAGCCGTGGCCATTTGCTGGGTGCGATGGCGCCGCTGTATCTGGGATGGGTGGGCTCGCGCGTCCTGGAGGTAGAGAGCGGCGTTCCCTGGGTTTCGCGCCAGGAGCAGTTGGAGCGCGCCTTTGAACAAAACAAGCCGTACCTGGTGCAGCGCTGGCGCTGGCCGGACCGTTTCAATCCCTAGGTTGTGCTGGGGACGAAACAGGGTTCAAGAAGTTGGAGGAACGATCGATGTGGAACCAAGTTGGCCATACGCTGAGCAATTCGATGGCGCAGGCGATGGGACGCTTCGCCTCATTGCTGCCGGGCATCCTGGCGTTTCTGTTGGCAGTGATTTTGTTTTCCTTGATCGGAGGGCTGCTGGCATGGGTAGTGCGCCGTATTCTGATTTCGCTTCGCTTTGATGAGAGGCTGGGCCGGGGAACCGAGGCGGTGACGGAATGGTCCCCGCACCAGACACCGGCCGGCCTAGCAGCACGCCTTGTCTTCTGGACCTTTGTGGTTATCGGCATCACGGTGGGCGTGGATGCCTTCGGCGCTTCATCGCAATCGGAGATTGCGGTCGGGCTGCTGGAATATCTGCCGAAACTGATTGGCGCGGGCGTCATCCTGCTGGTTGGCAACATTGTGGCGCGCTTCCTGTCGCGCGGCGTGCTGATCGGCGCGGTGAACATGAATCTGCAGTATGCGCGGCTGCTGAGCCTTGGGGTGAAGTGGATGGTGCTGGCGCTGACGACGGCGATGGCGCTGGATCACTTGCGGATTGGCGAGAAGATTGTTGACTTGGCCTTCGGCATCCTGTTTGGGGGCATCGTCCTGTCGCTGGCGCTCTCGGTGGGGCTGGGTTCGCGCGACCTGGTGAGCCGCTCGATCGAACGGGAGGCCTCGCGCGCAACTGCCGCGTCGGCACATGAGGAAGAGACGCTGCGGCACTTCTGACGCCGCAGCGGCTCAGTGGGAGGGTTCAGTTGTGACCAAGTACGGGATGCGGCTCATACGGCTCTTCAAGTGAGCAGATCTCATCGGGCGTGAGCTTCACCTGCATTGCGTGGAGCGCGTCCTCGAGGTGCTGCAATTTGCTGGCGCCCACAATGGGAGCGGCGACACCGGGTTGAGCCAGCACCCAGGCGAGCGCGACCTGGGCATTGTTCACGCCCCGCTCTCTGGCAATTTCCGAAACGCGATCCACAACATCGAAGTCGGAGTCTTTGTAGTAGAGACCGTGCGCATAGTCGTCGGTCTTGGCGCGGAGGGTGCCGCCTGCGCTGTCGCCACGCTTGCGGCTGCCGGTGAGAAAGCCTCGTGCGAGCGGGCTCCAGGGGATGAGCCCGACTCTCTCCGCGCGGCAGAGCGGGATCATCTCGCGCTCCTCCTCGCGATAGACGAGGTTGTAGTGGTTCTGCATGGTGATGAAACGGGCGAGTCCGTTCTGGCGGGAGAATTCGAGCATCTTCAGGAACTGCCAGGCATACATGGAGGATGCGCCGATGTAGAGGACCTTGCCGGAGCGGACGACCGCGTCCAGCGTCTCGAGGGTCTCTTCGATGGGCGTCTCCGGATCGAAACGATGGATCTGGTACAGATCGACGTAGTCCGTGCCTAGGCGTCGCAGGCTGGCATCGATGGAATGCAGGATATGTTTGCGCGATAGGCCGCGGTCATTCGGGTCGTCGCTCATTTTGTTGAAGACTTTGGTGGCGATGACCAGCTTGTCGCGGCCGGGGCCGAACTCTTTGAGCGCCTTGCCGGTGATCTCCTCACTGCGGCCCACGGAATACATGTCGGCGGTATCGAAGAAGTTGACGCCGGCCTCCAGTGCACGGCGAAAGAAAGGAAGCGACTCCTCTTCTTCGAGCACCCATTGGCGCCACTGCTTGGAACCGTAAGTCATAGCACCGAGGCAGATGCGGGATACTTTCGTTCCGGTGGAACCGAGATTCACGTAGTCCATTAGACGCTCCTGATAAGTTTGATTGCGCTGGCCGCCTCTGCGATTCGCTTGTCAGAGACAGCACGCGCCGACGGCGCATCCTAATCGATAACGATACCTGTTGGGAGGGTGGGGCATGCAGAATCCGAATCAATTGGAGCGCCTTGTCTGGAGTGGCGACCAGACTGGCAATCGAGGCGATTATCAATTCGTCTCGGCCCCACGCCCGCTTGGCGTGCATCCCGTAGAGATCACAGTGGACGAGGCAGCGGTGCCAGCCGAGGCGGGCGAATGGCTCATCGATTCGATTCTGCGCGTTCAGGAGCTGGCGCATGTCTGCTATCACCCGCAGATGGGACCGATTCAGAGCTGCGATACCTGCATGGTGGAGGTGGACGGAGAGCTGGTGCGGGCGTGCGGCATGAAAGCCGCCGCCGGACAAACTGTGGTGACCCGGAGCGCACGAGCGCAGGCGGCGCAGAAAGAGGGTTTCGACCGGCTGCTGGGGAATCACTTGCTCTACTGCACGGTCTGCGACAACAACAACGGCAACTGCGAGGTGCACAACACGACGGCGCTGCTCAATGTCGAGCACCAGGCGCATCCGTACAAACCGAAACCTTACCCCTGCGATTTTACGAACCCCTTTTACCGGTATGACCCGGACCAGTGCATTCTGTGCGGACGATGCGTGGATGCCTGCCAGACGGTGCAGGTGAACGAGACTCTCTCGATCGACTGGGAATCGGCGCACGCGCGGGTGCTGTGGGATGGCGGGCATCAGATTGGCGGATCGAGTTGCGTGAGCTGCGGCCATTGCATCACCGTGTGCCCATGCAATGCGTTGATGGAGCGCTCCATGCTTGGCGAAGCCGGCTATATGACGAAGTGGCCGAAGCAGGCGCTGAACAAGATGATCGACCTGGTGAAGGACGTAGAGCCGGAGATCGGCTATGGACCGATACTCAACGTTTCGGAGATGGAGTCCGCGATGCGTCTCGCGGACCGTATCAAGAAGACAAAGACCGTTTGCACCTATTGCGGCGTGGGCTGCACCTTCGAGATATGGACGAAGGACCGGCACATCCTGAAGGTAGAACCGACGCATGGACCGGCAAACGGCATCTCCACCTGCGTGAAGGGCAAGTTCGGCTGGGATTTCGTCAATCATCCGGACCGGCTTAAAAAGCCGCTGATTCGAGAGGGCGAAGACTTTCGCGAGGCAAGCTGGGATGAGGCTCTAGGGCTGGTGGCGCGGCGGCTGCGCGAGATCAAGGCAGCAAATGGGCCGGATTCGATCGGAGTGATCGCTTCTTCGAAGTGCACGAATGAAGACGGCTTCCTGATGCAGAAGTTCGCGCGCGCGGTAATCGGCACGAACAACACGGACAACTGTTCGCGCTATTGTCAGTCGCCGGCGACGAAGGGACTGTGGCGCACGGTGGGCTACGGCGGCGACTCTGGTTCCATTGCAGATATTGAGAAGGCGGAGCTAGTCATCGTTATCGGCAGCAATACTGCGGAATCGCACCCGGTGCTGGCGACGCGTGTAAAGCGCGCGCACAAACTGCGTGGCCAGAAGTTGATCGTCAGCGATCTGCGCGAAAACGAGATGGCACGACGCGCGGATATTCACATCCGTCCGGCGCCGAGCACGGACCTGATCTGGCTTTCTGCAATCAGCCGTTATCTGCTGGACAACGGACTGGCGCAGACTGAGTTTCTAAACACCTGGGTCAACGATCTCGACAAATACCGCGCGAGTCTTGAGCCGTTCACGATGGAGTTCGCCGCGGAGCGCACCGGGATTCCCGTAGAGACCCTGAAGACGGTTGCCCATCAGATTGCGAAGTCAAAGGCCACGTGCATTCTGTGGGCCATGGGCATTACGCAACACTGCAACGGTTCGGATAACTCGACGGCCATCTCGAATCTGCTGCTGGTCAGCGGCAACTACATGCGTCCAGGCACGGGCGCGTACCCGCTGCGCGGGCATAACAACGTGCAAGGCACGAGCGATATGGGGGCGATGCCGCAGTATCTGGCCGGATACGACAAGGTCGAAGATGAGGAGGTGCGAACGCGTTACGAGAAGACGTGGGGCGTGAAGCTCTCTACCGCGAAAGGACTCGATAATCACGAGATGGCAGACGCGGTCTACGACGGCAAGTTGAAGGCGGTCTACCTGGCTGGCGAAGATATGGTGAGTGCTGATTCCGATGCGAACCGTGTAGCTGGAGCGTTTGAGCGGCTGGAGTTTTTTGTTGTGCAGGATATCTTCTTCACCGAGACGTGCCGGTATGCAGATGTTGTCTTGCCGGCTGCTCCCGCCTTGGAAAAGGAGGGCACCTTCGTAAGCACAGAGCGACGCGTGCAGCGGCTATACAAGGTCTTCGAGCCGATTGGCGAAAGCAAGGCGGACTGGCAGATCACGATGGAGCTGGCGAACCGCTTGGGCGCCCATTGGACGTACACGCATCCGGCGGACATCATGGCCGAGGTAGCGTCCCTGTCGGAGATGTTTGCTGGCGTTACGTACGATCGATTGGCGGGTTTTCAATCGCTGCAATGGCCGGTCGCTCCAGATGGCACCGACCAGCCGCTGCTTTATACGAAGAACTTTCATTTTCCGGATGGAAAGGCGCGCTTGTTTCCGCTGGAGTGGAATGAGCCCTGTGAGAAGCAGGACGAGGAATATGACATCCACCTGAACAACGGGCGGCTGATGGAGCACTTTCACGAGGGGAACATGACGTATCGCGTGAAAGGGATTCAAGAGGAGACGCCGGAGCGATTTCTGGAAGTTTCGCCGGAGCTGGCGAAGGAGCGCGGCATCCAGAGCGGAACCTGGATCGATGTCACGTCACGAACGGGGACGATTCGCGTGAAGGCGCTGGTGACGGACCGCGTGCGCGGCAAGCAGGTGTACCTGCCGTTGACCTCCTCCGAAGGGCCGGTGAATGTGCTGACCAGCAGCAAGGTCGATAAGGACGTGCACACGCCGGCGTATAAGGAGACCGCGGTGAAGCTGAAGGTGCTGGATTTCGGACCTGCCGAGAATCCACTACGTCCGCTGAACTTCCGCTACTCCGGCAAACCGACACCGCAGCGTGGTGTGGAGGTAGAGCGTAAATGGAAGCGCACGGACTACCACATGCCGGGCGAACGTCCGGTGCTGGTGCAAATCAGCAACAACGGTAATGCTCGAAACGGCAACAGCGGTAACACACGATAGGAGGCGCATATGGCGAAGCCGGTCGCATATCGAGTCTTCACCCCGCCCGACGCGCGCGAGCAGCTGAAGCGCAAGATCGATGAAGCGCCTACGGAACATGCCGATGCCATATTGAGCGGCTATCGGTTGCTGGAGCAGGCGCACGAAAGCGGGACCCTGGAGCTGCTGCGGGGCGCTCTGGCAGCGCAGGATTCGATCATCAATCACGTGGTCGGGATGGTGAGCCAGCCGGAGATGGTGAACGGACTGCGCAACCTGATTGTTCTGGGCAAGGTGTTGGGCAATATCAATCAGACGCTTGAGACCGGGATCAGCGGTGATGACAAGGCGAAGAGAAGGCACGCCCCACCGTCGATCTTCACGCTGATCAGCCGGATGAACACTCCGGACGCGCGACGTGGCATCGAGGTGGCGGTGGGCCTGTTAGCAGCGCTGGGTGCCGCCGCTCGTCCGCGACAGAAGTAGCCCGGCTCAGGCGATGCTGACTTCCGTGTAGGTGCCCATTACTTCGCGCATGGCGGCGCAGATTTCGCCGACGGTTGCGTAGGCACCAACACAGTCCAGTATGAAGGGCATGGTGTTGGCCGACGAGAGCTGTCCGGACCGTGTCTTGGGATCTTCCGCGACGGCTGCGCGCAGTGCATTTAGCGTGCGCTCGACCTTCTCCTGCGAGCGCCGTGCGCGCAGGTGCTTCAGCTTGGCTGTCTGCTGGTCGCGCGCGGTCTCGTCGATGTAGAGGATCTCCTGCGGAGTTTCTTCGACCACATAATCGTTGACACCGACAATGATTTTTTCCTTCTTCTCCACGGCTCGCTGATAGGCGTAGCTGGCCTCGGCGATTTCTTTCTGCGGGAAGCCGTGCTCGATGGCTGTCACCATTCCGCCCATCGCATCCAGTTTGCGGAAGTAGTCGAAGGCGCCATCTTCCATGTCTTTCGTGAGCCGCTCGACGAAGTAGGAGCCTCCCAGCGGGTCTGCAGTATTGGCGACGCCAGATTCGTAGGCAAGGATCTGCTGGGTACGCAGAGCTATGCGCGCCGCGTCTTCGGTGGGAAGAGCCAGCGCTTCGTCAAAGCCGTCGGTGTGGAGTGACTGCGTTCCGCCCAGGACCGCCGCAAGCGCCTGGATGGCGACGCGCGCGATGTTGTTCTTCGGCTGCTGCGCGGTGAGCGAAACGCCTGCGGTCTGGGTGTGGAAGCGCATCCAGGTGGAGCGCGGATTCTGTGCGCCGAAGCGCTCGGTCATGGTGCGATACCAGATGCTGCGCGCGGCGCGGTATTTTGCGATCTCTTCAAAAAAGTCATTGTGTGCGTTGAAGAAGAAGGAGAGGCGTGGCGCGAAGTCATCGATGGCAAGTCCGCGGCGCAGAGCCCACTCGACGTATTCGACGCCGTCATAGAGGGTGAAGGCGAGCTCCTGGAGCGCCGTGGAGCCGGCCTCGCGAATGTGGTATCCGGAAATGGAGATGGGATTGAAGCGGGGCGTGTAGAGAGAGCCGAACTCGAAGGTATCGACGACCAGTCGCATCGAGGGCGCAGGGGGATAGATGTACTCTTTCTGCGCGATATATTCCTTCAGGATGTCGTTCTGCAAGGTGCCGGAGATCTTCTTCCAGTCTGCGCCCTGCTTCTCCGCGACTACGAGGTACATGGCCCAGAGGACGGAGGCGGGGGAGTTGATTGTCATTGACACGGTGACGTGTTCGAGGTCGATGCCGGAGAAAAGAATCTCCATGTCCTCGAGCGAGTCGATGGCGACACCGCACTTGCCGACTTCGCCCTCGCTTTCCGCGTCGTCGGAGTCGTAGCCCATCAGCGTAGGAAGGTCGAAGGCCACGGAGAGGCCGTCTCCACCCTGCGCGAGAAGATACTTGTAACGCAGGTTGGTCTCCTCTGGCGTGGCGAAGCCGGAGAACTGGCGCATGGTCCACAGTTTGCCGCGATAGCCGGTCGGATGAATGCCGCGTGTGTATGGCGGCTGCCCGGGGAGGGGAAGCGTGAGGCCGTCCGGAAGATCAGCTTCGGTATAGAGACGTTCGATCGGTGCGCCGGAGATGGTGGTGAAGCGCGCATTGCCTTCCGGATCGACGTTGATACCGCTGCGTGCGCCAATCGGACGCTCCGGAGATTTAGCCAGCGCGGGCTCGATAATATTCCGTGTCCATTCGCGCTCCGCGGCGGAAGGTTCACGCAGGGAGGGTGGCGCGGCGGTGGCATGGTCGGACATGGGGTCTCCTTCAGACTCAACGTTCGAGAAACCAACAAGCGTAGAAGATTCGAGGCAGCGGCGGCAAGCACACTGCAAACAATGGCGCGATGCTTCAAGATTTCACGTTTCTTTGCCAACAACAGGGCTTCGCTATAATCGCGCGAGTGAAAACATGCCTACGCGCCCCTTTGAGCAGAGTGAAACGATTTGTTTGTGGGGGTTAAGCGGGGTTCTCGCTGCGCTTGCCGCATTCATCTTCTTCTTCCATCAGCCAGGCGGCGTGCCGTACTGGTCCGTGCCGCGCGACGATTTCTACTATTACCTGAAAATCGCACAGAACCTGGCGCATGGCAGAGGCTCCACGTTCAACGGAATCGTCTCGACGAATGGCTATCATCCGCTTTATTTTCTGCTGATCGCGGCGATCTGCCGATTTACGAATTCTCTTGACCACATACTGACGGCGGTCTGGCTGCTAGCGACGGCCATGACCGTGGTGGTGTTCCAGCTTGCGTACCGTATATTGCGGTGCTTCTCCCCGCGCATGCCGGTCTGCGCTGCGGCCGCGTGCTTTCTTGCCGTGGCGAGTCTCGATCTGTTTCGCGATGGTATGGAGGTCACGCTGGTGATTCCGCTGGCGCTCGGTCTCACGCTGCTGCTCATGCAGGGCTATGAGTGGACAGCGCGCCGCTGCTTTGTTGCCAGCCTTACAGCGTCGGCTATGGTTCTGGCACGCCTGGATGCGGCTCTGCTGGTCATGGCGCTGGCGGTGCTGTTTGCTTTTTCGCGCCGGGCGCGCGGGGGTGTGACCTGGAGGAAGACAATCGCAGTGATCGCCGGCATGGTCCCGGTAGCCATCTATCTCACGATCAATGTGCTGCACTTTCACTCGTTGCTTCCGGTCTCGGGCGAGGCGAAGCAACTGCGGATTGTTCACGGGTTCAACAGCGAGGCATTTTCGTCTGCGCTTCAGCTCTGTCTTCATGAACACCGGCACACGGTACCCGCAGTGCTGGCTGTCGCTGGGCTCCTGCTTCTGCCGTTGGCGCTGCGTGAGTCATCCGTCTCGCGGCGCGTAGCCTTGGTCGCCATGCTGTTTCTCCCCTGGCAGCAACTGGTATCGCTTTCTTTTCTCAGCGACTGGTTTTTGTGGTCGTGGTACTTGTACACGCTCATCATTGCAGCATGCGCGATGCTCTGTCTGGTGCTCGCGACTGCAGAGGTCCGCTTTAGGCGGACGATCGCAACGATCGTGGTCGCGGCGACATCGTTAGTCGCGGTCGCGGAGGGGCGGCAGATGCTGATTACCCGCGCGAGCGAGGATCTGCCGAACGTAGCAAATGGTCTGCGCCTGGCAGAGTTTGCGAAGACACATCCGGGCATCTATGCGATGGGGGACCTTGCGGGCGCAGCGGGCTTTTTTTTGCCGTATCCCATGGTGCAGACGGAGGGGCTGGTGATGAATCCGGCATTCCTCGAAAAGATCCGACGGCAGGAGGACCTGATCGGCGTATTGCGGGAGTACGGAGTGCGCTATTACGTCTCGAGTGTGGATTCCAAGCGCGACGAGCCTTGCTTCGAAGCCGTCGAGCCGATTCGTGCCGGGCCGACCTCGGCGCACATGCGCGCAGAGTTTTGCGGGCAGCCGCTATTGGAGTACGACGTCAGTTGGTGGCGTACGCGTATCTATGATCTGGAGGCGCTTCCGCACCAGGATCTGGACGCGCTTCCGCATTAAGGGATCTTCCGCCGCGAGCTCTCCCAGGCCTTGGCGTACTTCCAACTCACATAGGCAGAGTGGTAGAGGTGGAGCAGGAGGCCTTCGCGGCCATCCAGGAATCCTGCGCGCAGGATGTAGTTGTAGAGGAAGGTGACCAGCGGATTGAGCAGCACTCCGTCGAGAAAGCTGACCAAACCACGGCCAGTGCGGCCGCGCGCAACGGCAATGCGTGCGCCGAGCGTGCTGTAGCGCTGCATGTGGTTGAGATAGCTTGTCAGGGTCGGATAGGCGTCGTGTAGCAGGTCGCCGTCGAGCGTTTGAATGTTGCCAGCGAAGGTGGCAGTTTCGTGAACCGGCGTTTCCTGAAAGTTCGCTTGCCCGCGGGGAAAGAGACGGAGCTTGGTGTCGGGATAGTAGCCGCCGTGACGAATCCAGCGGCCGAGGAAGAGGTTACGCCGCGGCAGGGCGTAACCGGTGTGCAAAGGCGACGACGCAATCGTCTTTTGGATAGACGCAGCGAGCTCCGGCGAGACCGATTCATCCGCATCGAGAGAGAGCACCCAGTCCGAGGTACAGAGCGAGAGCGCGAAGTTTTTCTGCGCTGCGAATCCGCGCCAAGGTTCGGTAACCACGCGAGCGCCGTGGGACTGGCCGATGGCGCGCGTTGTGTCAGTCGATCCGGAATCGACAATGACGATCTCGTCGGCCCACGCGATGCTCGCGAGAGTGCGCGGCAGGTTGGCCTCTTCATTCAGCGTGATGATGGCCACCGAGAGTGTGGCGCGGCGGTGCGTCTGCATGCGGGCAATCGGTTTTCGAGAGAACGGTTGCGTCCTACCTTACACCGTCTGAGCTTCTGCCCTAATGCAGCGAGACTGCGCCGCCATCGCCCGCATCGACGCCGAGGTGCTGGTTGATGGCGCGCTCCACTACTTCCTTCAGTGTCTCGCCGGTCTTCGGAAGAACAAAGGCCTCCGCTTTGTCCGACCATTCCAGCTTGAACGAAGTCGAAAGCGCAGAGATCCATATCTGCCGGACGGGAGTGTTCGGCGTGATCACGAACTTGCCCGCAGGCTCCTCGAAAACGATGTTGAGGGCACCACTCTGTTCTTCCGTTTCGAAGTCGCCCTCTTCTTCAGCACGGATGAGGCTGCGTTTCAGCGCTTCGAGCGCGGCGTCTGCCTGTTTGCGGAATGAAGCTTCATCGAGCATGCGGATAGTGTAGAGCAGTGGGGCGCGATCAGTTCAGCCGCTGCAGACGCGCGATCAGTTTCTCGGCCAGACTTTCCCCGCTTTCGGACCAGAGCAGGCGGCTGGATACGGCCAGATTGTTCTGGATTGCATGAGTGACATCGATCAGTTTTTGCACATTCTGTTGAACGTGGTTTGCCGCTTCCGGCTCAAGCGTGACGTCCTCCTGCAGGAAGGGTGCGTCGGTGCCGAAGTCTATCCGAATATGGCCATTCTGCTCGTAGCTGCCCTCATCGAAGTCCGGACCGAAGCCGATGACGCGCAGAGGACGTGGTTCCTGCCGCCAGAGAGTGTCCAGGCCGCCGCCCGTCTCCGGCACCCACAGATCCCACTTCACCTCGAATTCGTAGGCATAATCCTCGTGGAGCATCTCCATGGCCTCGGCGATTGCCGGTTCGGGCTGCGCTGCCTCACCTTCGTCCTCGTCATAGACGCGCTGGTAGACAGGAGTTTCGTTCCAGGAGATCGGATATGCGGCGGCTGCCGTCACCGTCGATGCACCGCCGGCACTCGCCAACTGGCGCAGCACGCCGAGAGTGGCGGGCGGGAGCGCGGCGAGCCGGAAGTTGGGGAACCAAAGGCTTAGGTAAAGTTGATCTGCCACAGCAACATTTTAGCCGCTCGTTGAATGTGGTCTGGGGCTTGTACTCTTAGAAAGACGAGCCGCCGTGAGGAGCCACGGCATTTGAGTTATGCGGATCACGATTGAGAGGTTGCGCACCTGGATTTTGGTGCTGGCTGGAGTGCTCGCCGCCGTCATCCTTGGTTTCTTCCTGCTCACACGATATAAGCTGAGCCACTTCGGACGCGATCTTCCCGGCAAGCTGGGCGTGAATATCCAGCAGGATGCCAACGGCTTCACCTTCTCGAAGTCCCAGGGCGGCCACACGCTATTTACCCTGCATGCTTCCAAGCTGGTGGAGTACAAGGGCGGTCATGCGATGTTGCACAACGTCAGCATTACGCTCTACGGCAAGGACGGTTCGCGCAACGACCACGTCTACGGCAATGAATTCGAGTATGACCCGGGCCAGGGGACGGCGCGGGCTCTTGGTCCGGTCCATCTGGATGTCCAGGCGCCCGCGGGCACGCGGGGAACAGTGCCACAGAACCGCACCGTGCATGCCGAAACGAGCGGTCTCGTGTTTAACCAGAAGACCGGCGAGGCGAATACCGGCGCGCCGGTGAAGTTCGCCGTGGCGAATGCGCAGGGCACCGCGGTTGGGGCGGCCTATGATGCGAATGAAGGCGTTCTGATCCTGCAGAAGGATATCCACTTCACGGCGGAGTTGACGAAGGGACCGCTGATTCTGACCGCCGATCATGCGGAGTTCAACCGCGATACGCGACAGCTTGCCTTACTGAAGGACGACATTCAGTATGCCGGCGAACACAGCTCCTCCGGCGAGGCGCTGATCTATTTTCGCGAGGACGGCACGGTAGAGAAGGCGGATGCGAGGGGCCGCGTCAACATGAAGGACGATGAGGGGCGTCAATTGCATGCCTCGGCGGTGGAAGTGCTGATGGATCGACATGGCAACACGCAACAGGCGAACCTCGACGGGGGACTACTCTTTTCCGCGGACGAGGGCCCGCACTCCATCCATGGCGACGCAAACCAGGGCGCCCTGAAGCTGGGTCCGGATGGCGAACTGAAGCGTGTTGAGATGCACAACGCAGTGACGGTGGTCGACCAGGAGATTGGGCCACCGGGCGATCCGCACGGCTCTATCACGCGCGAGGTCCGCGGCTCGATGGTAGCGATCGACCTTGTGCCTACGGCGCAAGGTCACGCGGAAGCGCAAAAGCTGATGGCCTCCGGTGGTGCGGTGTTGACCGAGCATACGATCTACTCAGACTCGCCGCCGCAAAATACGGTGATGAAAGGCGACGTGATGCAGGCGACGCTGAGCGAGGGGCGCGCACTGGACACCTTGCATGCCCAGGGGAACACCTACCTGACGAACACCAATCCCAGCGGAGTGAGCCAGACGAGCACCGGAGACACGCTGGAGATCAACTTTGCGCAAGAGAGCCCAAGCCAGAAGAAGCAAAAGCGCAAGCCGGACGAGGTTCCGCCCAGCCTGGTGGAGCACGCAGTACAGCGCGGACACGTGGCTATCGTGCAGATCAAGCCGGCGACAAACAATCGGGGGAAGCCGTGGCGCAGTCAGGCAACGGCGGGGATTGCGACCCTCGATGGGCCGCGGCAGATTATTCACCTCGAGGGTTCGCCACGGCTGAATGACGATGAGGCGGAGATGACCGCGCAGAGCATCGACTTCTATCGTCTCAGCGGCGCGGTCACGGCTGACCACGACGTGAAGGTGACACTGCGGCAGGGCGCAAGCGCCCAGGCGCCGGTGCATGCGGTGGCGGAGAAGGTCTTTTTCGACCACGATCGCGACGAGGCCATACTGTACGGGACCGGTGGACGGGATGCACGCCTGTGGCAGGCGGCGAACTCTGTGGCGGCGTCCACGATCGTGCTGGACCGGCAGAACCAGATGCTGATTGCGCCTGAAAAGAGCGGAGAGGGTCGCGTCCATGGCGTCTTTGCCGACCCAGGCTCGAAAGCAACGGGCAGCCAGGCTGTGATCCGGGTGGATGCAGATTCACTCCAGTATTCCGGCAGAGAGCACCGTGCCACCTTCCAAGGCGATGTGGTGGCGCAGCAGGCCAGCGGGCGACTGCGGGCAAACAAAGCGGACCTGTTCATGAGCAAGGACATGGGAGAGCCCGGTGCAGCAGCGCGCATTCCCAATCCTCGCGGCTCGCTCGATCACATGGTGGCATCAGGAAAAGTCCAGGTGATTGAAGGCGCGCGCAAAGGAGAGGGAGAGCGGCTGGTCTACACCGCGTCGGACGGCAAATTCGTTCTCTACGGCCGCACGGGCGAGCCGGCGCGTTTGGCCGATGCGGAACATGGAACGGTATCAGGAGCGGCTTTGATTTTCACCAATCGCGGTGATAGCGTCGAGGTGGATGGCGGGAATGCCCGCGCTGTAACGGAGACCCAAGTTCCGAAGTAGCAGCGTGAGAAGCCGGCGTGATGAGGGACGTTGCAGAAGCTCCATACCGACGAGATCGGCAAGTCCTACAAGGGACGCCAGGTTGTGCGTGGCGTCAACCTTGAGATCACCCAGGGTGAGGTGGTCGGGTTGCTTGGTCCCAACGGTGCCGGCAAGACCACCAGCTTCTACATCATCGTTGGCTTGATCGCGCCGGATACGGGACGCGTCCTGATCGATGGCGAGGACATCTCGCGCGTGCCGATGTACCTGCGCGCGCGTCAATATGGCATCAGCTACCTCCCTCAGGAGCCTTCGGTTTTTCGGAAGCTGACGGTGGAGGAGAATATTCTTGCGGTGCTAGAGGCGCAGGCCATTTCCTGGGAGATGCGGCGCGCGCGGGCGGAAAAGCTCATCGACCAGCTGAATCTGGGTCACATCCGCAAGACCCGCGGCTATGCACTGTCGGGCGGTGAGCGGCGGCGCGTGGAGATCGCCCGCTGTCTTTGTATACAGCCATCATTTATCCTGCTGGATGAGCCCTTCTCCGGCATTGACCCTATCGCTGTGCTCGACCTGCAGGAGATCATCTTCGATCTCAAGGCGAGCGGGATCGGGGTGCTGATCACCGACCACAACGTTCGTGAAACGCTTTCGGTGACGGATCGAGCATACATCATCAATGACGGCAAGATCTTTCGAGACGGGACTCCGGACGAGCTGGGGCGGGACCCCGAGGTGCGCCGGGTCTATCTGGGCGAAGGATTCTCGCTTAATTAGCTGATCACCGCCCTCCCGCAATTGTGTGATTACCGGCGACGTCCGGCAGCGGGTAGGAATTGGTGCATACGGCTCCCTCCGCGCTGTAAGCTATGGGCGGCTAGAGCATTTTCGGTATAGGTCTAGCCGTCCGATGACTGTTCTCGTGGCTTTTCTTAACGGAAAAGCCATACTGAGTGAACCTCCGTCGGACAGAGCAGTACCGAAAATGCTCTAACGCGATACAGATCAGGTGGCAATGGCACTTCTTCAACCCAAGCTGAGCCTCAAGGTGGCTCAACGACAGATACTGACCCCGGGCCTCATGCAAATGGTCAGCGTGCTGGCGCTGAACAAGCTTGAGTTAAAGGAAATGATCCAGTCGGAGATGGTGGAGAACCCTGTCCTCGACGAGATTGAGGAGAGCGTGCCGCTGCTGGACGATGTGGAGGGGCGCCAGGCGGAGCGGGATCGCCCAGTCGAAGAGGTTGCGGCGGCTGTCGAGACCCCCAAGGAGGAGAAGGATCCCTTCGCGGAGATCGATTTCGGGTCCTACTTCCAGGATTACCTCGATCCCGGCTTCCGTACCCCGAACAGTTTCGAGCTCAGCGAGAAGCCTTCTTTTGAGAATTTCCTCTCCCAGCCTGACACGCTGACTGATCACCTGACGTGGCAGCTCGGGTCGCTCAGCATTGCGCCCGCGCTTCGTGAAGCCGCGGAGTACATTGTCGGCAATCTGAATGAAGACGGCTATCTTCTGTCGACAGACGAAGAGCTGCTGGCCGGGTGGGTTCAGGAGAAGAACAGCACGGAAAACTGCGAGGCGGCACGCCCGCTGCTTGCGGAGGCACTGGAGCTGGTGCGCTCCCTCGATCCCAGCGGCATTGCTACGCGCGACCTGCGGGAGTGCCTGCTGCTTCAAGTGCGCCAGCAGGAGCACGAATACGACCTGTTCTTCGGCGAGGCGGATGCGGCGATCGAGGACGAAGCAGATGTTGTTGCTCGCCGGGCGCTCTTCCGCACCACTATGCAGATCATTGATCAGTGTCTGCCGCTGCTGCAGAAGCGCGACCTGACAGCCCTGGCGCGCGCTGTTCAAAAGCCGGCGGAGCATGTCCAGCAGGCAGTGGATCTCATCCGGGGACTTGACCCTCGCCCCGGCCAGCGCTACAACCGCAGCGAGGCGCGGCTGATTGAACCCGATGTGGTCTTCGTCAAGCGCGGCGATGAGTTTGTCGTTGTCATGAATGAAGAGGACATGCCGACACTGCGGCTCAATCAGGGCTACCGCAAACTGCTGGCGCAGAACAATACTGAGCGCGAGGTCAAGGAATACGTGAAGGAGCGCTACCGCTCCGCCCTGCAGCTGATTCGTAACATCGAGCAGCGCAAGAGCACCATCCTGCGCACCTGCGAGGCCATCGTCCGGAGGCAGCCCGAGTTCCTGGAGCGGGGCGTAGATTCCTTGCGGCCCATGATGATCAAGGATGTTGCCGAGGAGATCGGGGTCCATCCGTCCACCGTCAGCCGGGCGGTGTCAAACAAGTATGTGCATACTCCGCAGGGGGTCTTTGAGCTGCGATATTTCTTCTCCGAGGCCGCCGGCGGCCCTGAAGGCGCCGCTACGCCGCTGATGTTGCTGAAGCGGAAGGTGAAGAAACTGATCGACGAAGAAGATCCCAAAAAGCCACTGACTGATGACTATATAGCCAGCGTGTTGCAGTCCCAGGGCATCCAGGTGACCCGCCGGACGGTGGCTAAGTATAGGGAAGACATGAGGATCCCCAGCACACACCAGCGGCGGGTGCGCATGTGAGGTATGCACTGCGTCCTCTGGTGTAGGATCATCTTCCCTCACGGGAAATGCATCTTGATACCTATGGAGGTTCCGCTTATGCAGGTGGAGTACACCGGACGCCAGATCGCAATCACCCCTTCACTCCGTCGTCTTGCTGAGGAGGGTCTGGATCGGGTCGGCAAAGTGGTCGGTAGAAGTTGCAGCGCTCACGTGATTCTCACGGAAGAGAAGTATCGGCGCACCGCTGAAGTGACGGTGCAAACCAAGTTTCAGACGATTGTTGGCTTGTGTGAATCGCCTGTGATGGAAACGGCGCTTCGCGATGCGCTGGCGAAGGCCGAACTGCAGGCCATCAAGCACAAAGACAAATTCCGCACGCGCACCCGCGAGCCCAAGGACGACAAAACCGCGCATGAGCCGCGCCTGGCGCGGCCGCGCAACAACCCGATGTCGGTGGCGGCGCTGCCGGATGTCGCTGAGCCGATCCTGCCGGAGTCGAGGATTCCTCCGGCGAGGGTCCAAAACGCCAACGGAAGCGGCCGCAAACCGGCACCGGTGAAGGTCCACAGTCCTTCGCACGGCAGGGAGATCGCCGAGCCCCATGTGGTGCACTGTGACGACTGTTCGTCGGAGCATCCAATGACGCTTGATGAAGCGGTGAAGGAATCCGAGTCGCGCGATAAGGATGTCTTTGTTTTTCGCGATCCGGGCGGTGATTTGCGGGTGCTGCACCGGCGTCGGGATGGCGTCATGGAGCTGATCGCGCTCCCCGCCTGACCGGCTCATGAAACGTTGGTAACGATGCGGGCGCCTTGCGGGAAAGAGGCGCCCGCACTGCGTCTGAGCGTGTCAGGTGTGCGATTTCCCGGATGGCTTCGCGGAAAGTATTGCAATCGCAAACTTCGCAGCGAAGGAAATGCTTTAGCATGTGGCCATGCCGCGCAAAGGCGCACCCCCCACGAGCCCGCGTCCGGCTCGGAATCCGAAGCACGACAGCACGCACGCGCCGCACGACGGCCTGCCACGCGAGCTGGTTATCATCACCGGCCTTTCCGGCTCGGGCAAGGCCTCTGCTCTCAAGGCCTTTGAAGATCTCGGCTTCTACTCCGTAGACAATCTGCCGCTGGATCTGCTGCCGGCATTTGCGGACCTGGTCCGCCAGTCCGCGGAGATCCAGCGAGCCGCCCTTGTGGTTGATATTCGCGAGGGGCAGCGACTGGACCAGTTTCCGGAGCTGTTGAGCAAGCTGCGCAAAGTGCTGCCGACGCAGGTCTTTTTTCTGGAGGCGTCCAATGCCGCGCTGCTGCGCCGCTTTTCTGAAACCCGCCGCCCGCATCCGCTGGGGCGCACGGAGACCGTGGTCAAGGCAATCGACGCTGAGCGCCTCCTGCTCGATCCGATTCGCAACGTAGCTGATGAGACGGTGGATACATCGCAGCACAATGTCCATGAACTGCGCGCCTTCATTCTGAGCAAGTTCGAGCGCGGCAGCTCGAGCGACAGCCAGAACCTGATGATCTCGTTCATCAGTTTCGGGTACAAGAACGGTGTGCCGCTCGAGGCGGACCTAGTCTTCGATGTGCGCTTTCTGCCCAATCCGCATTTCGTTCCGGAGTTCCGGCCGCTGACAGGCAAGCATCCCAAGGTGGCGCAATACATCCGGCAGTTCCCGCAGACCGAGGAGTTTCTCAATAAGACGACCGAGCTGCTGCTTTTCCTGTTGCCGCACTACATCCAGGAAGGGAAGAGCTATCTGACCGTGGGGTTCGGCTGCACCGGCGGGCAACATCGCTCCGTCATGATTGCGGAGGAGATCCGCAAGCGCCTGGCAAAGGCCGGATACCGGGTGAAAAGCTCTCACCGGGACATGCCTCGCTGAAGCGAGCGGCGGCCGCGCTGTATCGCTACAATAACCCTATGAATCCGCAGCAATGGACCAGGTCTGACCGGTTCGCGATACCGGTAACCTCCGCCTGGGGGTTGGGTTGGGCTTTGGAGAAATGCTGGTGAGCGGAGTCCGGCGGATCGGGCGGTTGTTGATCTATGGGCGCCGTTATGCAGTGCAGGCAATTGCATCGGTTGTGCTGCTGGCAGCCGTGGGGCTTCTGGATGCCTTCCGCGTCGTACTCATCGGCCCGATTTTCAACACCGTTCTCAATCCGAAGTCACCGGAGCGCGATCTATCCCTTTTCAGCGGGCGCTTCCACTTCAGCCTGCAACAACTGGTGCCGTCGCACTTCCACAATCCATGGAGCGTCGTTGCCTATGCGCTGATCGTCTCTACGGTGCTCAAAGGCATTTGCGATTACGCAGGCACCTATCTGGTGAATTACGCGGGCTTCGGCATGATCACCGACATGCGGGACGACCTGTATCAGGCCATCCTGCGCCGCTCCGTGCAGTTCTTCCAGAAGCACGCCACCGGCACGATACTCTCCACGATCATCAATGACATCGAGCGCGTGCAATTTGCGATGTCATCGGTGCTTTCGGAGTTTCTGCAGCAATTTTTTACCCTCATCTTTACCGCGTGGTTTGCACTGATACTCGGGGGCAAGCTGGCCTGGGTGCTGGTCATTTTCATCCCGGTGGTGATCAGCTCAGCGCGGCGGGTGGGCAGAAGCGTTCGCCACACTACGCGGCACGGCCAGGACAAGCTGGCCGAGATCCAGAACATTCTGCACGAGACCATCACAGGCAACCGTATCGTAAAGGCCTTCACGATGGAGCGTTGGGAGACGACTCGCTTCAAGGAAGCGGCACGCCGTCTCTTCAGGGCCAATCTCAACTCAGTGCGGGCGCAGGCCATCAGCTCGCCGTTGATGGACGTCATTGGAGCCATCGCCATCGTGCTGCTCCTCCTGCTTGGCCGCGAGCAGATCAACAAGGGGGCGCTGAACGTAGGCACCTTCTTTGCCTTCATCGTGGCGGTCTTCAAGCTGTACGATCCGGTACGTAAGTTCGCGCTTTTCTACAACAGCTTCCAGCAGGCACTGGGCGCCTCCGGAAACATCTTCGAGTTCATGGATGAGCAGGACACGGTGAGGGACCGCGCGCACGCGCATGCAGTAAAGGCCTTCCGCGAAGAGATCCGCTTCGACAACGTGCGCTTCTCGTATCACTCGGAAGAGGGGGAGAGGGAGGTGCTCTCGGGCATCAACCTCACCGTCCCGCGTGGCGAGGTAGTCGCCTTCGTCGGCCCTAGCGGGGCTGGAAAGACGACGCTGGTCAACCTCATCCCACGATTCTTCGATGTGACGGGCGGCCGGCTTCTTTTGGATGGTCAGGATGTGCGGGACCTGAAGATCGACTCGCTGCGCAAGTTGATCGGCAACGTCACACAGGAGACCATCCTGTTCAACGACACCGTACGCAACAACATTGCCTATGGCCAGCCGGACGTGCCGCTCGAGAAGGTGAAGGAGGCGGCGCGTGTGGCACTGGCGCACGACTTCATTTCCGCAATGCCGGAGGGATACGACACCGTGGTGGGCGAAAAGGGCTTTCGCCTCTCCGGTGGAGAGCGCCAGCGTCTTGCGATTGCGCGGGCGCTGCTCAAGAACGCGCCGATCCTGATCCTGGATGAGGCGACCTCATCGCTCGATACGGAGAGTGAATCGCTGGTGCAGGCCGCGCTTTCTAACCTGATGGCGGGCCGTACGGTCTTCGTTATTGCCCACCGCCTTTCGACCGTGCGCCGGGCTACCCGCATCGCTGTGGTGGAAGCGGGGCAGATCACGGCGGTTGGCTCGCATGAGGAGCTGCTGCACACTTCACCGATGTATCAGCGGCTGTATCAATTGCAGTTTGCCGACGACGCGGACACAAGTACCGAGCCGGCAATGGCGGCAGGAGTTAAGGCGTGAGCAGGAAGAGCGACCCGCAGACAGCGGCAGGCAGCCCCGTGTATTCCATGACCGGCTTTGCGCGGCACCGCGGGCGGGTAAACGATTCGCTGGGCTGGACACTGGTTCTGAAGACGGTGAACCATCGCTTCCTCGATCTGCACATGAGGATGCCGGGTGGTTCGGAGGCGCTGGAGATGAAGTTGCGGCGCGAGCTCAAGTCCGCGATCCTGCGCGGGCATCTCGAGGTGACGCTGACCATGGAGCGCGCCTCGCAGCAACAGGTGGAGATGGACCACGGGCTCGTCGCCAGCTATATCGCGGCGTTTCGCGCTGCGGCGGCAGAGCATCGGCTTCGCGAGACGCCGAGCCTGCAGACGATCCTGCAACTGCCCGGCGTCTTCCGCACCGGCGTGCAGGCCGGGAACGGCAATGGCAATGCCGATGTGCGGACCGCCGAGATGGAGATGACCGAAGCATCGGTGCTGGCTGCGCTGCCGGAGGTCGTCTCCGCGCTTCAGAAGATGCGCGGGCAGGAAGGCGCTGCGCTGGTGACGGAGCTTGCCGCAATCGCGGACCGCATTGCAATGCTCGTGGATCGGGTCACTGAGCTGCATGGGCCTATGCAGAGGGCTCACTTTGAGCGGACCAGCGCACGCATTGCTGTGTTGCTGGGCGGCGCGGCGGACCGGGAACGGCTGCTGCAGGAGGCTGCGCTGCTGGCGGATCGCAGCGACGTGAGCGAAGAGCTGGCGCGGCTGCGGGCGCATGTAGAGCATTTTCGCCAGATGCTTGCAGAGGGCGGAGAACTGGGCAAGAAGCTCGATTTCCTGCTGCAGGAGATGAATCGCGAGGCCAACACGATGCTGTCGAAGACCGCCGGAATTGCCGGTGCGGGCACTCAGGTGACGGAGATCGGGCTGGGGTTGAAGGCGGAGATTGAAAAGGCACGCGAGCAGGTACAGAACCTCCAATGATTCGGCCGTTTCTCTCCCACAAAAGGCGTAGGCCGACTCCGGTTCGGCATTGGTGTTCAGCACCGGTCATGCGAGAATCGAAGAAACCTTCGCTTGCGAAGAGCAGGGAGAGGAGCCAGAGATGCTAAGCGCATTTGTCGCCCTCGGGACGCTGGCCGGTATCGCGTTCAGTTTCGCTCTGCTGTTCCTCCCTACAGTCGTTGCGAAGTCTCGCAGACATCCAAATCTCTTTCCGATTTTCCTGGTCAATCTTCTCTTTGGCTGGACGTTTCTCGGCTGGCTGATCGCGCTTGTCTGGGCGTGCACGCGCCCGGCGGCTCCGGTTTTCTCTATGTCGGTGTATCCCACGATCCTTGCCCCACCCCATCGCCCGGCGGTCGCGAATTCCGCCGCAGCCATTCTTCTGCCGCCTTCGCCGTATCGAAGGTGGAGGTAACGGGAGCGCGCTTGGCAGGCATACTCTTCATCATTTCCGCTCCCTCGGGTTCAGGAAAATCTACCCTGGTCAATCAACTGCGGTCCGACGTGAGCGGACTCGATTTCTCCATCAGCTACACCACGCGCGAGCCGCGCGGCTCCGAACAGCAGGGTCGCGAATATCACTACATCGATCGCTCGACCTTTGAGCGTATGAAGCGAGACAACGAGTTTCTGGAATCGGCGGATGTCTTCGACAACCTCTACGGCACGGCGCGCCACGCGTTGACCGATGCGGCAAAACACGGCAATGATCTGCTGCTGGACATCGACGTGCAGGGCGCGGACCAGGTGCGGCGCCAGATGCCGGAGTCGGTGAACATCTTCGTCATGCCGCCTACTCCGGAGGTGCTGGCAATGCGGCTGCGCAACCGTAGCCGCGCAGAGGGAAGCATCTCGGAAGAGAAAATCCAGCTCCGCCTGAAAAAGGCCCGGGTAGAGATTGAGAACTACAACGAATATGGCTATATTCTCGTCAACGATGTGCTCGACCATGCCGTGGAAGAGCTGGAAGCCATCGTTGCGAGTGAACGGTTTCAACGGGGCCAGCAGTCACGGAGTGCCAGCGGCGAAGACATCAAACGCCTGCTGGCAATTGCCGATCGGTGTCGTCGCGGTAATGCCATGGAACGCGTCATTCCAGTATTGACGGCGTTCGGTGTCGCGGAACCGGCACGCACTCGTTGATTCGGGGTAGAGCTTTAGGAGGTCGGAATATGGATATCAAAGAAGGGTTCGATAGCAACTACCGTTATGTCCTTGTGGCCGCTCGCCGTGCCCGTCAGCTTCAGAATGGTTCGCAGCCGCTGGTGAATGCGCGCTCGGGCAAGGCCTGCCGCGTGGCGCAGGATGAACTCGATGCGGGTCTGGTGGGATACCAGGACAAGGCCAAGCCGGCTATCGACGACCTGCCGTCAAACACCTTCGCGCGCTAAGGAACTCGCTGCTTCTTGCCACTTCGCGGCGGAGTAAAATCGACCTCTATGAAGGTCACGGTTGGGGTCTCCGGCGGAGTTGCGGCTTACAAGGCAGCGGAACTCGTTCGCGCGCTCCAGGCGAAGGCGCTGGACGTCCACGTAGTTATGACGGAAACGGCAACGCGCTTCGTCCAGCCACTTACCTTCGCAGCGCTCACCGGACACAAGGTGATCACGGGCCTTTGGGGCGCCGAGGATTCCGAGCCCAACGTCGACTCGGCCATCGAGCACATCGCCGAAGCCCAGTCGACCGACATCCTCGTCGTTGCACCTGCTACAGCGGACCTTCTGGCCCGGTTTGCCTACGGGCTCGCCAACGACTTCCTGACCACGATGTATCTGGCGACGCCTGCGCCGGTGGTCGTGGCGCCGGCGATGAACAGCGAGATGTGGGCGCATCCGGCCACGCAGGCGAATCTGCGCATCCTGGCAGATCGGAACGTACGAATTGTGCCGCCCGGCGTCGGCGATCTGGCCTGCGGCATGGTTGGCCCCGGACGCCTGGCGGAGACAGAGATCATTGTTCAAGCAGTACTTGAACAATTGGATCGCCGCGTCAGCGCACCTCGACGCGATCTGGCTGGCGAAACGTTACTGGTAACTGCGGGCGGCACGCGCGAAGCGATCGACCCGGTGCGCTATCTCGGCAACCGGTCGAGCGGAAAAATGGGCTATGCGGTGGCGGAAGCTGCTGTCGCCCGCGGAGCACGCGTCGTGCTCGTCTCGGCCATCACGCCACTTGCGCCGCCGCCTGGTGTTGAGTTCGTTCAGGTCACAAGCTCGGAGGAGATGCGTAAGGCGGTGCTGGATCGGCTACCTGAGGCGTCGATCGTCATCAAGGCCGCTGCCGTCTCCGACTATCGGCCCAAGTCGCCCGCCGCGCAGAAGATCAAGCGGCACGAGGCCATTCAATTGGAATTGGAGCCGACCGCGGACATCCTGGCGGAGGTTGCCGCTACGCGGCATCCGGGAACGCTGGTCGTGGGCTTCGCAGCGGAGACTGAAGATCACCTCCAGCATGGCCGCGACAAGCTGCTGCGAAAGGGCGCCGATGCGCTGGTGCTGAACGATGTAGCGCGGCCCGGCGTCGGCTTCGATTCGGACCGCAACGCCGCCACCTTCCTGACTCGTCACACTGCGATTGAATTGCCTGAGATGTCGAAGCGCGATCTGGCTGACCGCATCCTCGACGAGGTACGCGCCCTGCGTCGTCCGGCGTCGATAGTGGATGAGACTTCGCCCGCGGGCATCGTCTCGCGGCACGAGCGATGACGGACACGCCTCCCAATTCTGTACTTCAGGAACTCGCGGCACGTCTGGAGTTCTATCGTGAACTCGGCATCTACGATTTTTATCGGCGTGATGCTGCGGATCCCGCGGCTGTCCTCTCAGCCATGGCAAACATGGGCGTCGAGGTGACGCAGCCCTCGGTTCCCGAGGAAGTTCCAGCTCCGCCCGCTCTTTCACCAGCATCGCCCAAGCCCAATCTTGAGGAGAGCACTATTCCACGCCGCACCCTCGTCAGCAATCAGCCTGTGCCTCCGCTCGTCTCTTTCGGTCCCGTTCTGCCCCCTGCGGCGCGCCCTGCCGCACTTGTCGCGATCAGCGATCTCATTGGCGACTGCCAGCGTTGCCGCCTATCACAGGGCCGGAACAAGATCGTCTTCGCGGACGGCGACGCCAACGCGCAGCTCATGTTCGTGGGAGAAGGACCAGGTGCCGATGAAGACGCGCATGGATTGCCCTTTGTCGGCCGCGCGGGCCAATTGCTGAACAACATGATCACGGCCATGGGGCTGAAGCGCGAACAGGTTTACATTGCGAATATCGTCAAGTGCCGGCCGCCGCAGAACCGCAAGCCGGAGCCGGACGAAGCCCGCTCCTGCATGCCGTTTTTGGAGCGGCAGATCGAGATCGTGCGGCCGCGCGTGCTGGTGGCACTTGGCGCGACCGCCGCAACGTATCTGTTGGGCATGCGAGGATCGATCGGTAGCATGCGCGGCCGCATCCACGACTACCGCGGCATCCAGACGGTGGTCACCTACCATCCGGCGTTTCTGCTGCGCGATCCGACGCAGAAGAAAGAGGCCTGGAAGGACCTGCAGATGGCGATGTCCGCGCTGGGATTGAAGCCGTCGTCGCGCGCTCCGCAGGCCTGAGGCGCGCTTACCAGGGCAGAGCTTCACCCATGTGGAAGTACCCTCCGGTGGGCCCGGTGGCAGGCAGCAGCGCAAGCTGCACGCTCGTCTTTGCTCCATCCGGAATTTCCATGGGAGCTGCGTCGGTGCCCATATCCGTTTTCACCCAGCCCGGGTGCGCGGAGTTGACTTTGATTTTCGTATCCTTCAATTCGGCCGCAAGGTGAACCGTAAAGGCGTTCAGAGCGGACTTCGATGCGTCATACGCGAGGGCTTTGAAACCGTAGATGGGCGAAGCTGGATCAGCGTGCAGCGCGAGCGAACCGAGGATGCTCGAAAGATTGACGATGCGCCCTTCCGGCGCCTTCTTGATAAGGGGTAACAGTTTCTGCGTCAGCTCGATGGTTCCAAAAAAGTTTGTATCGAAGGTCTCGCGCAGAACTGACGAGTTCACAGAGCTGGCATTGTTCGGCGCGCCGAACGACTCCTTGGAGACACCCGCGTTGTTGATGAGGATGTCCAGCCTGCCGAAGTTCTTATCGAAGTAGTTGTAGGCTTCCAGGTAATCGGCCGCCTTGGTGATGTCAAAGCGAATGACATCAACGTCAGCGCCTTCGGCGCGTAGCTTGTCGGCTACCGCTTTGCCCTTTTCAAGATCACGCGATCCGATCACTACCTTCACGCCCTGCTTTCCGAGTTGACGGGCGGTTTCGAGGCCAATCCCGCGATTTCCGCCAGTGATGAACGCAACCTTCTTTTCCGTAGCCATCAGATGATTTCTCCGTTCGTGTTCCTCTAGATGTTGTGAGGAACAATCGGATGCAGCGAAATTGATGGGGAAATCTGCTCGCCCGGTCTCCATGCTGAATCCTGATACCCTCGCCACAGATGCCAGCCTTCTGCGATGTCGCCGTACCGGTGCCGCTCGATGCGCACTTTACCTACCGCATCGATGCATCGCACCCGCCGGCGCTGGGTGGGCGGGTTATCGTTCCATTTCGCAATGAGAAGTTGATTGGCGTTGTGACCCGGCTGCATGATGAGCCGCCACCCGTCGAAGCGAAGACGATCGAGCGCATCCTCGATGACGAAGCGATTTTGTCACCGCAGTTGCTCGAACTGGCACGCTGGATCAGCCAGTACTATCTCGCGCCGCTGGGCGAGGTGCTCCGCACCATGCTGCCGCTGGTGGCCGAGGTGCGTAGACAGGTTGTGTATCGCATTGCCGAGGCCGGGGAGCGCGCTCTGCAGTCAGGCGCCGAGCAGGGAAGCAGCCGGCGTACGCGCCGCACACCGGAAGAGCAGGCGGCAGAGTATGCCGTGCTCAACTACCTGCTCGGCGGCGAGCAAGGGAAGCGAGCCGCGCTGATCCGCGCTACGGGCGCGACCCGCGAACTGATCGACGGCATGGTACGCAAGAAGTGGATCACGCGCGAGGCCGTGGCTGCGCCCCGCGATGCGCGGCGGTTGGAGACCTACGCAGTCCTGGTGGAAACCGAGCGGCTGCCGAAGCTGAATGAAAATCAGCAGACCATTTTGGCCACCCTGGCCGGCGCAGGCGGCACCTTGCCGGTTGCGGTGCTGCGCGCTTTGCCCGTCCCGGCATCCACGTTGGGAACACTGATGCGACGCGAACTGATCCGCTTTGAGGAACGTCCGCAGGTATTCCATCTCAGCGGGTTGCGTGCGCAGTCTTTCGCATTAAATACGCAACAGCAGCGGGCACTTGAATCTATCGTGCGGCAACTCACGGAGGGCGGGTTCCGCGCAAACCTGCTTTATGGTGTCACCGGGTCGGGCAAGACTGCGGTTTACATGGCTGCCATGCAGCAGGCGCTGGATCTGGATCGTTCCGCGATTCTGCTGGTACCCGAGATCGGGCTGACGCCGGCGACGGCTGCACAACTGCACTCCGCCTTCGGCGACGAGGTGGCGATGCTCCACTCCGCCCTGACACCGGAGGAACGAGCGGAACAGTGGCATCGCATCCGGCGTGGTGCAGCACGCATCGTGGTGGGGACGCGCTCGGCCATCTTCGCGCCGGCGGTGCGACTGGGGCTCATCATTGTCGACGAGGAGCACGACTCGTCCTACAAGCAGGAGGACAATCCGCGCTATCACGCACGCGACGTCGCCGTGATGCGGGCCAAGCTGGCCGAGGTGCCGGTGGTGCTGGGCTCGGCTACGCCCTCACTGGAGAGCTGGCATAATGCCGAGCGCGGACGCTACGAACGAATCGAGATGCCGGAGCGAGTGAACCAACGGCCGCTGCCGGAAGTCGAGCTCATCGACATGCGGCAGGAGTTTCAGGAGACAGGACAGGAGCAGCTCTTCTCGCGCCGTTTGATTACGGAAACGGAAGGCACGCTCGCGCGCGGCGAACAGGCGATCATTCTGCTCAATCGGCGCGGCTACTCATTTGTGGTGATGTGCCGGGGTTGCGGCGAGCGATTGGAGTGCGAGAACTGCGCCATTGCGCTGACGCACCACAAGCCGGTTCCGTCGGAAGATGCGCATGCCCATGTTGGGCAGCGGCTGGAGTGCCATTACTGCGGCTACCGCCGCACGGTGCCGAAACTATGCCCCAAGTGCGGGAGCGAGCACCTGTATTTCCTTGGAGCTGGATCCCAGCAGGGCGAGCAGCGTCTGCAGGAGATCTTTCCGCATGCGCGCATCGGACGCATGGACCGCGATACGGTGCGCAGCCGGCACGATATGGAGCGCCTGCTTATGCAGCTGCATTCCGGCGAGATCAATCTGCTGGTCGGGACCCAGATGATCGCGAAGGGACATGATATCCACGGTGTGACCCTGGTGGGCGTTGTCGGCGCAGACTACGCACTGAACTTGCCGGATTTTCGCGCAGCCGAGCGTGTCTTCCAGTTGTTGACGCAGGTCTCCGGGCGTGCGGGCCGCGGCGATGTTCCGGGACGCGTCGTGGTGCAGAGTTACCACCCCGACCACTACGCGATCCAGTGTGCGCAGGCGCACGATTACCGCGGCTTTACGGCGAAAGAGCTGAAGTATCGGAGGTGGATGCACTACCCGCCCTACGGTGTGATTGCGAACATTCTGGCTCGCAGCGGCCGCATGGAGGAGGCCGCGGGATGGGCCGCTGCCGTCGGCAAATGGTTCCAGGCGGCAGAACTCCCGGGAATTCGCGTGCTCGGACCAGCGGTAGCCCCGATCGCGAAGATCAAGCGGACATATCGTTTCCACCTGTTGCTCAAGGCGGAGCGACGCGATGCGCTGTCCCGCGCGCTGCGCGCCGCACGCGAATACGCTGACCAGGCGGGCATTCCGCGAAGCGGCCTGGTCTTCGATATGGACGCGATCAGCCTGATGTGATCGGTAGAGGTGCGGACCAACTCCACTTTGCGAATCTCGCCTGATCAAGCAATGCGGTGGTGTGGAATACGAAGGGCCTCAATCACGGGGAGGTGGGTTATCAGCCTTCTGGCTTGTTGGCGGTGTACCAATGTGATCGGCAAGCTGGTCGCCAGTAAAGTTCGAGGTGAAGCTGGCGTCGATCTCCGGCAGCATCGCGGCATTCCACGCAGTCCACTCTGCGATCAGGCGATCATAAACGTCGCGCTCGCGATCCTTGAGATTGGCGCGCTCCATGGGATCTTCGACGACATTGAAGAGGAAGGTATTGTCGAGGATTTTGAGGTACTTCATGTCGCCATCGCGCGCCGCGTGCTGAGCATTGGCCTTGTAGCGCCAAAAAAGTTTGCGGGGAACCGGCGTGGCGCTCGCGGTAAGAAATGGGAGCAGGTTGATGCCGTCGGGCGGATAGGCGGGATCAGGTGCGGCGCCGGCGGCGGCAAGCAGGGTCGGCAGCCAGTCCATGCTGATGGCCACCTGGTTGCTGGTCTGGCCCGTCGGGATGCGCGCGGGCCAGGAGATGATAGCCGGGATGCGCAAACCTCCTTCGAGAAGCTCGGTTTTTCGGCCGGTGAATGGCCACGTATCCGCGAAGCGTTCCCCGCCGTTGTCGCTGGTGAAGATGACAATCGTGTTGTCAGTCATGCCATTGGCATGGAGCGCCTGAAGGACGCGGCCGACTTGGCGATCCAGATCTTCGATCATGCGCCGATACGTTTTCTGCGAGCCGCCGTCGAAGTCTGCGAGCCTACGGTCCCTGAGACGCCGGGATTCTGCTTCGTCTCCGGGCCCTTCCCAAGGCCAGTGAGGCGCGGTGAAGTGCAGGCTTAGCAGGAATGGCTTACCGGATTTGGAATAACCGTTCACCACGTCGACGGCGTGGCTGCCGAGTAGATCGGTAAGGTAGCCGGCTTGGTCGACTTTGACGTCCTCATTCCACAGGTCGTCGGAGTGCGTAAAGTAATCGGCCGCGCCTTGGCGGATGCCGTAGAAGTGGTCGTAACCGCTCTTCAGCGGACCATATTGTGGCAGCATACCCAGATGCCATTTGCCCACGAGCGTCGTTCCGTACCCGGCCTTTCGCAGGAGCGAGGGCAACGTGGGATGGTTCAGAGGCAGGCCAGTGTCGCGGTTGACGAGGGGCTCGTCAAGACCAATGTCGAGGCGTTCCTGATAGCGGCCCGTGATGAGCGCGGTGCGCGTGGCTGAACAGACCGCGGAGTTGGCGTAGGCCTGCAGAAAACGCGTGCCGTCCAGCGCGAGGCTGTCTATATGGGGTGTCTGGAGATCGGGACGCCCGTAGCACGAAACATCTGCATAACCAAGGTCATCAGCCAGGATGAAGACTATGTTCGGCGGACCATGGTGCGACTCAGAAAACAGTTTGTCCGCTTTGGAGGCCAGTGCAGCCATACCGAGCGCGGCGCTGCGTAATACCGTGCGGCGCGAGATTCCGGACGGGTACATCGTGAACAGGACTCCACTTGGGCAAGAATGCGTTGAGGGCAGGGAGCTGAGAGGCGAAAGTTGTCAATCAGTTTAAGCAGCGCGTTGAAAAGACAATGGCCGTCAACGGGTCGGTCGAGTTGCCGGCAAATCCTCCGACTCGACCGCTCTCCGCTCCGGACGACAGTTCACAGCGCCATTAATCGATCAGGTGCAGCTCTTTGCCCGGTTTGAAGCGCACGGCCTTCCCCGGAGTGATGGTGACCTCCGCGCCGGTGCGCGGATTGCGGCCAATGCCGGTCTTGCGTGGGCGCACATTGAAGACGCCGAATCCCCGCAGCTCAATGCGTTCCCCAGCCGTCAGCGCCTTCTTCAGGCTCTCAAAGATAGTGTCGACGGCGGCCTCGGCCTTGTTGCGAGGGAGACCTGTGCGTTCGATTACCCGGTGCACGATGTCCTGCTTGATCAAGGTATTCTCCAGAGAGTTCGTTCAGCGTCTCCGCTGGTTGGTTTTGACGGGTGCAGCGTGAACATTGTCATCTTCGATAGTGCCCTATTAAGATGCAGATTCGAAGAATAAAGTACCGCGAAACCTAGATTGCTCTGCAATTTAGGCTCCGGGTACCCGGTTGGGCAAGGAGTAGGATGGCAATCAAGAGCGACACGTGGATCAGGGAACAGGCGTTACAGCAGGGCATGATCGCCCCCTTTAGCGAAAAACAGGTTCGGGAGGGGGTCATCTCCTACGGGCTTTCGTCCTACGGATATGACCTTCGGGTCTCCGATGAATTCAAAATCTTCACCAATGTGAACAGCGCGATCATCGATCCCAAGAAGTTCGACGAGCGCTCTTTTGTTACCGTCCAGGCGGAGTCGGTGATCGTACCGCCCAATTCGTTTGCACTCGCGCGCTCGGTGGAATATTTCAAGATTCCGCGGGATGTGCTCACGATTTGCGTCGGCAAATCGACCTATGCCCGCTGCGGCATTATCGTGAACGTGACGCCGTTTGAGCCGGAATGGGAAGGATTTGTCACGCTCGAAATCTCGAATACCACCCCTTTGCCGGCCAAGATCTACGCCAACGAAGGACTTTGCCAGATCCTGTTCTTCCAGTCTGACCAGATATGCGAGATCAGCTACGCTGACCGTCGCGGCAAGTACCAGAAACAACAAGGGATCGTCCTTCCAAAGCTCTGAATGACACTTCGGTAATCAATCAGACGATCTAAAGTTTTGACACCGAACTAACGAGAGTATCTGATGGTTACCAGAACAACGCAGATCTGGGGAACGGGGTGCAGAAGGCGGCGAACCGCCATTCGCACCCCCTATTTTTGTTTGGCCGCATCCTCCGCCTTGTTCGATTTCCCCTTCGGCCCCCACGCAGCACCCCGATCTGCATCTCACATCAGCGTAGATAAGCGAAGTCACGTGCTGGCAAATGTTTGGGCCATCGCTGGGCAGCGTTCATCCAGACTCTACTCGGCGGATAGAACCGCCTTAAATCTTGGAGAAAAATGACAGATATGAAGAAGTTTTTTGCTGGTCTTGTCGTTGTGGGACTTGGATTTGCAGGCACATGCCTCACCGCCGCTGCTGCATCGAGCAAAACCGACCTGGACGGGCGCCTGGATGCCGCCACCCGCGTCATTAACGAAGTCATGGCTACGCCGGACAAGGCAATTCCCAACCAGATCACAGAGAAGGCGACCTGCATCGGTGTGGTGCCGAGCATGAAGAAGGCGGCTTTCCTGGTGGGCGGCCAATACGGCCAAGGCGTAGTGACCTGCCGCACTCCACATGGCTGGAGCGCCCCAGTCTTTTTCAGAATTGCCGGGGGCAGCTTCGGCTTCCAGATCGGCGGACAGGCGACAGACCTGGTGTTGGTCGCGGTGAACGACAAGGGCTTCCAAGACCTGCTGAAGAACAAGGTCAAGCTCGGGGGCGATGCGGCAGCTTCGGCGGGCCCCGTCGGCCGCAATGCCGAGGCCGGCACAGACTGGAAGCTGAATGCGGAACTGTTGACCTATTCGCGTTCGAAGGGACTGTTCGCAGGTATTGATCTGACAGGAGATGAGGTCTCGCAGAACACCGAGGACACCACTACTTTCTACAATGGGAACAACACTAGCTATCAGGAGATCCTGAAGGGCGCAGTTGTCGTACCCGAAACGGCGAAGCCCTTCGTGCGCACGGTTGCGAAGTACTTCCATGCAACCCAGGACTGACCAGTCGCTTCTGCTTTGCACTTCGGCCCGCTTTTTTCAGCGGGCCTTTTACTTTGCGCGAGGATGTTGCGGTCAGGTGATCCGGAGGCGGCCTTGCAACGCCGATTTATGATCGTGATTTCTGGTCCATGCCGTCGCTGTGCTGGTACCTCTATAGGCTGCATTTCGGAAGGCAGGAAGGTCTGATCGACTGTAAGTACCCTTTAGGAATGCGTCAGAGGCTAGAATTCATCGTCGTCTTCGTGCTGGTGTGGGGTTTGGGCGCACTGCCACGCAGGTGCGCGCGCGGTGCTGGCGCCGGCCTCGGTGCGTTGGCCTTTTTCCTGACCCGCAGGCTGCGGCGTACCGGGGAACGCAATCTCCAGATCGCTTATCCGCAGAGCGACGGCCAATGGCGCAGGCGTGTTGTGAGGCAGCTCTATCGCAATATCGGATTGCACCTCGCAGAGTTTTGTCTGATGTCGCGCTATACACCCGAGAGCACCCGTAGCTTTGTGCGGTATGCGGGCCTGGAACACTTCCTCGCCGCGCGCGATCGAGGACGCGGCGTGCTGGTGGTGACCGGGCATCTCGGCCTCTGGGAGCTATCCAGCTTTTACCACGCGCTGATGGGCTATCCCATGAGCATGGTGATCCGGCGGCTGGACAATCCGCTGGTGGACCGGCTGGTAAACAGCATCCGTTGCCTGCACGGCAACAGCATCCTGCATAAGGATGACTTTGCGCGCGGGCTACTGGGTGCGATGCGACGGGGTGATACCGTCGGGATTCTGATGGACACGAACATGACGCCGCCGCAGGGGGTGTTCGTGGACTTCTTCGGTACACCGGCGTGTACTGCCTCCGGCCTTGCGCGCGTGGCCATGCGCACGGACGCTTCGGTGCTGCCGGGCTTTCTCACCTGGCGTGAAGAGGAGCGGAAGTACGTTCTTGAATTCGGCGAATGCCTCGAACTCGTCCGAACCGGCAATGATGAGGAGGACATCGTCGCCAACACGCAGCTCTGTACCACGGCCATTGAAGGATGGATCCGGCGCTTCCCGGAGCAGTGGCTCTGGGTACACCGGCGATGGAAGACGCGGCCACCGGGTGAGCCCTCGCTCTATAGTTGACGACATGCGACTCTCTGAACTCGCAGCCGCACTTGGCGCAGAACTTGTGTTGCCAGAAGAATCCCGGAACGCATCCGCAACCGATATCACTAGAGTCGCCGCGCATGCGCAGGCCGGCGTGCGACAACTGGTCTTTGCCGAGAGCGAAGCCGCACTTGCGCGCGCGAATGCGAGCAGCGCTGGGGCTGTAGTCACGTCGAGCAAGCTTGCGGGATCCCACAGCAACAAGCCGATGCTGCTGGTCGCCCATCCGAAGCTTGCTTTCGCTCGCGCGGCCGAGCTACTGAGTACCAAGGGCGGTCAGCGCGGAACCCATGCATCGGCGGAAGTCGCTGTCAGCGCGTCGTTAGGAGACAGCGTCTACGTCGGCCCGAATGTCGTTATCGACGAAGATGCCGTAATCGGCGCGCACTCACGGATCGATGCCGGTGTTGTTATCGGCCCGGGAGTGCGTATCGGGAAACGATGCCACCTGTATCCGCGGGTGGTGGTGTACCCAGGCACGGAATTGGGTGACGGTGTTGTTGTGCACGCGGGTGCCGTGCTGGGATCGGACGGCTTTGGTTATGTGCGCGACCATGCGACAGGAGAGTATATGAAGTTCCCCCAGCAGGGCCGGCTGGTCATCGAAGATGGTGTCGAGATCGGCGCGAACACCACAATCGATCGCGGCGCGCTTGAGGAGACGCGCATCGGCAGGGGCACGAAGCTCGATAACCTCGTCCACGTGGGACACAATGTCTCTGTCGGGCGCAATGTTGTGATCGCCGCACAGACTGGCGTGTCCGGCAGCAGCACCATCGGCGAGGGTGCAATTGTCGGCGGCCAGGTGGGTATCGGAGAACACGTTGAAATAGGTCCTGATGCCATCCTGGGGGGCCAGGCGGGCATACCCACCGGCAAGCGCATCCACGGGCCCGGGGTGGTCTTCTGGGGCACGCCGGCGCGGCCAATCAAGGACTATCTGAAAGAGCTGGCGACGCTTGCGCGCCTCACGCGGCGTCCGAAATAGCATCTGTTGCGTCTTAAGTATTTATGGCCATCGTTGTGGTGGGCGGACATTCGCGGGACGTGGGGAAGACGTCAGTGGTGGCCGCGTTGATCGCCCGTCTGCCCGAGATGCGCTGGACTGCCTTCAAGATTACCCAGTTCGGCCACGGCTTCTGCACGGCGAACGGCGAACCCTGCGACTGCCAGACGGACGAGCATACGGTGGCGGTAAGCGAAGAGCGCGATAGCCAGAGCGGGACCGACTCCGCGCGCTTTCTCGCGGCGGGAGCGCTGCGTTCCTTCTGGGTACGCACGCGCATCGGCAATCTCGCTGCTGCCATGCCGCGACTGCGCAAGGAGATTGCCGCCGCTCAGAATGTGATCCTGGAATCCAACAGCATTATGGGATTTCTGCGTCCCGACCTGTATCTGAGCGTCCTCGACCAGGCGAAGGCGGATTTCAAAGACTCTGCCCGCTTGTTTCTCGACCGTGCCGATGCGTTGCTGGTGCGCGCCGGCTCGGAGGAACTGGTGCCGCGGTGGCGTGGCGTTTCACCCCGGCTCGCCATCGGCATTCCGCGCTTTTCCATCGCGCCGCCCGACTATGTGAGTGATGCGGTGATCGCCTTTGTTCAGGAGCGATTGTCTTCCGAACATCTCAGGATTTCGCGAGACTGAACGCGTCCTGCAACCGCTTTTGCGGTACTCTTGTCGGCGATTCTCAGTAAACAATTCTGAATCGGGAGGAACGGGACAGATGGGTGTTGGCCGGCGTGTAACACGGCGTAACTTCCTTGGACTTACGGCAAAGGCTGCGGCGGCTGGCGTTGCCGCGCGCGCCACGGTGCTGGAGCCGGCGTGGCTGAGGGCACAGACGAGCGCGCCAGTCGCCCCGAGCGACCGTGTGCGCTTTATTGCCATTGGCACCGGCACACGCGGTTGCGATCTCCTGGAAGCATCGCAGCACATTCCCGGAGCAGAGTGCGTGGCCATCTGCGATCTCTATGAGGCGCGGCATCAGGCCGGCCAGGAGGCATTGGGCCGTAGTGTGCCTGCCACGGGACACTATCAGGAGCTGCTGGACCGCAAGGATGTGGATGCAGTGCTGATCGCGGTGCCGGACCACCAGCATCGCCGTATCGTGGCCGACGCCCGTGCAGCGGGCAAGGACGTCTATTGCGAGAAGCCGATGTCGCATACCGTGGAGGATGGCTTCGCCATGATCGCGGCGGCGGAGAAGGGAAACCGAATCCTGCAGATCGGCAGCCAGCGCGTCAGCTCGATTCTTTATTTGAAGGCACGCGAGATTGTCTCTGCCGGCAAACTCGGCCAACTTACGCTGGTGGACGCATCGTGGGGCCGCAACTCCGCCAGCGGTGCGTGGGTCTATCCCATTCCTCCGGGTGCGAGCGAGGCGAACATCGATTGGAAGACGTTTCTGGAAGACGCGCCCACCCGGCCCTTCGATCCGGTCCGCTTCTTTCGCTGGCGCTGTTTTGACGACTACGGCGAGGGCCTGGCCGTCCCAGTTCACAGAGACACGTTTGAAGTACGAAGCATTTGCCATGTGGCAGCCAATTGCAGTGTGGTTGCCGAAGTGTCCATCCCGGCGATCTGTTCGTCCACCTGCTCTCCGGCATGCAGGTCATCACGGGCGTGAATACGTATCCGTCCCGGGCGTATTCGACTGGCGGGCTCTTCCGCTTCAAAGATGGGCGGGACTTTCCGGACATGATTTACACGCTCTACGATTATCCGGACTTTCGTTCGAGTATCCATTGCAACCTGAATAATGACAGCGGCGAGCACCTCGCCTTTTATGGCACCAAAGGCACGCTCGTGATCCAGGACGCGACGCTGACTTACACGCCGCAGGATGATTCGCCGCAGGCAGAGAGCTATTCGATTGGTGGCTGGCCTAAGAAACTTCGCGAGGAGTATCTCGAACAGTGGCAACGGGAACATCCGCCAGCGGCGCCGCTCGCTTCGGTCGTCGCAGAGACAGCCGAGAGCTACACGGTGCCGGAGCACTATAACGATACGGTCGATCACGAAGCGAACTTCTTTGCGTCGGTGCGCAGCCGCAAGGCGCCGGTCGAGGCGATGCAAAGCGGAGCATCCGTACGACCTAGGACATTCGTACGGATGCCGTGCAGCTACGACTTAACTAATTGCCATTGGTCCCCGGTCATCGTCAGGGATGCATTGTCCGTCTGCGGGCCGGAGAGTGCAGCGGCTAGATCGGGGAAAGCTGTCTTCATCTCCTGCGTGTTTGCCCACGCGGGGGCATCGCCGATCTTGTAGTGATAGCTCACCTGTGCCGTCTTGTTGCCGGAGTTATCGGCAGCGGTGGTGACATTGTCGACCGACGTAACGTCGCGATGTCCGTAGCAGAAGTTCCCGTAGCCTGGCTGCGTCGGGTCCTGTGTCCATGCGCTGCGGCCCTTGTCGGAGACGTCGTAGTTATTCACTTGCTTCGACGCGACGATCATAACTTTTTTCTCGCCGGTAGTGCGCGTCAGCAGGCCAGCGTCCGTCAGTGCGTCGTAGCCCTGCGTCTTCGCGTCGTCGGAGGTTGCTGCCTGCACGGGGAACTTCTTGGGTTGTGACCACAGGCAGGCTGGGTGCGCCTTGTAGTAGTCGTTGATGGCGGCTTCATAGTTCGTGTTTGACTCTGTCTTCTTATTACAGCCTGAGCCAAGCAGAAAGAGAACACCCAGCATGGAAGAGGTAAGTGCGGTAGATATCTTCATCGGAGAAAAAGGATCCTTTCACCGGTTATGATGCAAATTTTGCGCGAAAAAAATGGCCTGTCACAAAGGACAGGCCGAAGTTGAATGTATTCAAGGGGGCAACCTTTTGAAATGAACTAAGTGCCGGAAGAAGGAAGACGTCACATGCGGGGCTTCCTTCTTCAGTGAATTCAAATCATCAGAAGCTGAATCGGGTTTGCAACTGGATCGTTCTGCTGCCGAGTGCAGCTCCTGCGATACCAAAGTTAGAGTTCGGACTCAACGATCCATCGGTGCCGACTGAACCCACGGTGTTGTCGATCGAATCTGCCTTGATGTTCGTCTTGTTGAACAGATTGAAGGCATCGACGCGAAATTCAAGTCTCGCGCTCTCGCCCAGGACTGGCATCTTTGGCAATCCGAAAGCTTTCGTTAGAGTGCCATCCAGGTCGTTGTAACCCGGGCCGTTCACGCTGTTGCGCTGGATCCCGGGGAGCGCAGAAACGGCTACTGCCGGAAACGCAGGTCCGTCCCCGAAGTTCGGTGGGGTAAAGAACTTTGCGCCGTCGCCGCCATAGTTTGGATTCGTAGCTGTTGCGTTTTGTCCCTCGAACGTCTTGTTGCCGGTGCTCGTGCCCGCACCCTGGAGAATCCCGCCCGGACGAAGCTGGGTGTAACCGCTGCCGTTGTAATACAGGCCACCAGAAGTCTGAGCGTTATATACGGGATTAATGGGGAAGCCGCTATGGATGTTAAGTATTCCACTGACTGACCAACCGCCTGCGACTTTCTCCAGCCAGCCATGCGATCCGCTGAAGATCACCGGCTGCCAAAGGCCGAACAATTTGAATCCATTGGCGACGTTATAGTCGGAGCGGCCATAGGCCGCATGCGAATCGTAGGGGTAAGGATCCTCCGTGTATGGTCCGGAGTTTTCGTCCATTGACTTGGCCCAGGCATATTGTCCTTCCACCTGGAAGTGGTGAGCGAAGTTATGGGTAATGGTTGCGATCAGCGCGTTGTAATTGCTCATTCCGGTGTTCGCGTAGTAATCGATGAAATTGGCGAAAGGACTGAGCGGCATGCCATGCACCCCGGCGATAACGTTGTAGTTTGACTGGACCAGCAGATGCCGGGACTGAGTCCCCTGATAACCCAATGAGGCAACCAGATCAAAGGGCATTTGATACTGCGCATCCAGTGAGTAGTGATAGTTCACGATGCTCTTCGGGTCGGATGGAAAGCCGGTGACCGAGATGGGTTGCCCGTTCGTGGGCAGATTGTTGGCACCAAAGTGCGTGATTGTCGCGGGATTCGGCGCGTAGCCAAAGAGGGAATTGATGTTCGACGCCGTCTCGTAAAGAATGCCCGAAGCGTTGCTAGTTGGTGTCGAGCAGCAGAAGTTCGCATGCACGGCGTTAGGAGGGTTGCCATTTCCATTTGCGGTGATGGCAATCTCATTCTGGTTGTAATTGATGCCGAAGCCGCCGCGGACGACAAGCTTGCCCTCCGACTTCAGCGGCTGCCACGCGAAGCCGAGTTGTGGACCGAAGTTGGTTTTCTGCGGTGTATAGAGCTTTCCACCTACGCGAACATTCAGGGCGGCCAGGTTATTGAGGCTTCGCAGCACGTCTAAGTTGTTCTGCTTGGAATAGAACGCACCGAAATAAGACCACCGCAGACCCGCGTTGATGGTAAGGTTCGGACGCATCTTGAAGTCGTCCTGGACAAAGAAGCCCCAGATATTGACGCGGTTGTCCTGCCGATTGGCGAAGGGGATTCCCGTAACAGAATCGAACTGGCCGTTCTCGCTGTATGGAGCGTCATTCGCGAAGTCCCATAGATTGCGGAAGGCAAAGGTGGGGCGTGCTGCATAGACAGGATTGTTCAGATAGTAGAGCCGGGTAAAGTCACCTCCGGCCTTGATGCTGTGGCGGCCGAGTATCTTGGTGAGAATGTCGTTGTAGTCGTAAGTCCACTGATTCAGATTGCTTGGTCCAGGGGGCCCGAAGTATTGAAAGCCGCCCTCGTTGCCAATTGTGCCGATGTCGTCGATGCTGTTCCCAGGTAGGCCGAATGGCGCCTGCGGATTGGTGTCAACCTCATTCCACCGCCAGCCTGCAGCATTGGCTCGCGCCTGATTCAGCAGAGTGGGAGAGAAGGTGTGATTCCAAATTATCGAAAAAGCATCGTTGATCTGTGAGTGATGCCAGAAGTTCGCCGCGCGCACCGGACCGTTGTAATCGGTATTGGTGACTGGTACCCAGTAAATGGCAAAACTCAAGTGGTCCTTTGCAGTCACATCCGCATCCATGCGTCCGTTCCACTGAGTCTGTGACGTGGTCGTGGGATTGACTGTGTTGAAAAACGCCAAGTCAGGTATGCCGTCAAGACCGCCGCCAATACCAGGAACACTCGACGACCCCCCATAGGTGGGATCCTGTTTGCCGAGTCCGTTCTTCAGTGGCGAGCCGACGTCCAGGCCGTTGCGAGTCGTCGCGCAATTCACTCCTTCAGTGAGTCCAATGTTTGCGCAGGTGCGTTGTACCAAGCCTGTGCTAGCTACAGCCTCGCCCTTGAAGGAGGTGTATTGGTTGGCGATACTCCCTGACGGAGCAGCAGAGGCAAGGAACTCTGGCGTGTTATACCAGCCTTGAGCGGTGGTGCTCGCGGCGAGCGGGCTCGTCTCATAGTTGAAGAACGCAAAAATCTTGTTCTTCCAAACGGGACCGCCGAGACTGCCACCGTAATTGTTAAAGCGGTTTTCATCTCGATTCACGCCACGGTCGGAGGGAGAGCCGGCCTTGTTCGATCCGGTTCCATTCCATCTTTGATAGGCGTTGAGCCCTGGTCTTGAGGCCTTGAAAAACAGGCTGCCATGCAGGTTATTGGTACCGCTCTTGGAGGTGACTTGAATCTGCCCACCGCTGAAGCGACCAACTTCTGCGTCATAGCTGTTTGAAACCACCTTCACGTCTGAGACAGAGTCTTCGCTCGGCGTGATGATGGAAGTTCCGCCCCAGACCGCGCTCACCGTGCTGATGCCATCGACCGAGACTCCGTTGGTCTCGTACTGGCCGCCGCGGGCCTGGATCTGCGGCCCATTCTCGGTTTGAAAAATGCCGGATGCCCCGCCGGCGCTGCCGCCCGGGCCCTGGTTGCCGGGATTGGTGTAGGAACCGCCCCCGCTCTGCTGTGATCCGTCACCAAAGACACCCGGTGCCAGCTGCGCCAGTTGAAAGACATCGCGGTTGTAGGAGGGCAGGTGTTGAATCTGATTGCTGCTGATGGTCGCGCTTACGGTTGCGGTATCCGTGTCGAGCAGCGGCGCAGCGGAGCCGGAGACGACCACCTGCTGTGTGGCACCACCGATTTGCATTTTGATATTGAGTGCATTGGGCTGCTCGGGAATGAGGACGACTTCGGCGATATTGGTCGTCTGAAATCCCTGCTTTTCCGCCTTCACGCTAAAACGGTCAGGTGGCAGGCCATTGAAGGTGTAGATCCCGTTGGCGTCGGAAACGGCGGTTAGGACCTGGTTCGTGCCTGTATTGGTGAGGGTGACGGTGGCGTCCGGAACCACGGCACCGGACGGGTCGGTAACCGTTCCGCGAAGTGATGCCCGGTACTGTGCCTGAGCTACGGTGGCCAGCATGGCGATGCCGGCCATCACGACACCAGTGCGAGCGGCACTGGCAAAAACGAGCGCAATCTCTCGGCCCACCCTGCGGGCCCGGTTCAAATGCTGCTTCATATGCCTCCCAAAAAGACCCTTACTGCTTCTGTAAATTGCTATTCCGTTGTGATTCCCGATATTTCATGCGGGGTGCCTCTGACGCGGCTTACGGCGGCGGAGGACTCACCAGGATTACCGTGCGCAAACGGTTGCGCCAGCGGGGAAGGAATATCACCCCGCGCTCAACACAGTCAAGATTTCGGTGTCATCAACGTTATGATGATTCCGCTGGAAAACGGAGGCAGGATGGCCGAGCGGCGGGATCGCGTGCGGAGTTCAGATCTGGCGGCCGGCCCGGTCGGGTTGAAGGAGGTGGCCGACCATCTGGGCCTCTCTGTCGCCACGGTCTCTCGTGTCTTGAGCCGCTCCGCGACCGCCAACCGCATCTCTACGCGGACACAGGATCTCGTGTGGGCTGCGGCGGAGGCAATGCGATATGAGCCGAACCACCTGGCCCGCGCGCTGCGTCGCAAGAAGACTTACACCATGGGCGTGATGGTACCGGAGATCAGCGAGGGATACTCCGCGTCGGTGCTAAGCGGCATCGAGAGCGCGCTCCTGCAGTCCGGCTATTTTTATTTCGTCGTCAGCCATCACCATCGCGAGGACCTGCTACGCGAGTATCCGAGGCTGCTGCTTTCCCGGGGCATAGAGGGCTTGATTGCCATCGACACGCCGCTCGAAATGCATCTATCCATCCCGGTGGTTGCGGTCTCTGGCCATCAGCGCATGGAGAACGTCACCAATCTCGAGCTGGACCACACCACGGCGGTGCGGATGGCGTTGTCACATCTCTTCGATCTGGGGCATCGAAAGATCGCGTTTATCAAAGGGCAGGAGTTCAGCTCCGACACGCACTATCGCTGGTCAGCGATCGAGCAGATCAGCCAGGAGCTTGGCCTCTCGATCGATCCACGCCTATGTGTGCAACTGGAGGGCACCGAAGCGGGCAGCGATTCCGGCTACCAGGCGACGGGCCGGCTGCTAGAGCAGTGCCCGCCGTTTACGGCGATCTTTGCATTCAATGACCATTCGGCCATCGGCGCCGTCGCCCGCTTGAAGGAACAGGGCTTTCAAATTCCGACGGACATTTCCGTAGTCGGCTTCGACGATATCCCGAGCGCGCGCACGAACAACCCGAGTCTCACGACGGTGCGCCAGCCGTTACGCTCCATGGGAGAGACGGCCGCAAATGCATTGCTGACTTACATTGAACCGCAGATGCGCAAGGAGATGCCGACGACACTCATCGTGAAGCCCGATTTTGTGGTGCGCAATTCGACTGCCACGGTGTCGTTAGTGTGCCGCCGGACTTAGTGCGAGCTCCGCCTCATTCCGCAATTACCTTGACCAGTCCTTCCTGCTGCATCTGCTCCAGCAGGACGATGACGTCTTTGACGAGTACGTCAAGATCGGCGTGGTATTCCAGCATGAGCTCGCGGCACAGGTCATCCACGCGGATCGGCGAGCCCAGTCGTCGCCAGACCGAACTGCCCGTTTCGCCGAGTCCATAACAGCGGCCTCGGCCGACGCTCATCAGGACAACCTCGCGATCCACTTCGGTCGCAACCGGCGCCTCGCTCCAGGCGACGATGCTCTCCGCCGTGATGGGAATCTCGCGTGACATAAACGAAGCTGTCCTCCGGCCTGGTGGTTCCACAATCAGGCGCCTCGCATATGATACTGACACTTCCTCGCTCATGGCCGAGAACGTTCAATCTGTCTTCGCTCCCAGCCGTCTGACGCCAGAGGTGCGCCTGCTGCTGAGATGTATGCGCTGGCCGTTAGTGAAGGAGGACGGGCTGGCCGTTCGTACGTTTGCCGCCGAGGAGCAGATCGATTGGAAATACTTCCTTTCGCTCTGTGGCCATCATCGTGTTGCACCGCTTGTCTTTCGTGCACTTTCATCAAGCGGTGCGACACTTCCGGCCGACACGATTGGCACTTTGAAGAGAGCAGCCACACAGAACGCGATAAGCACTTTTGCTTATCTCGCTGAGACGCGTCGTCTCTGCGGCCTGCTGCAGCAGGCGGGAGTCACTGTCCGAGTGCTGAAGGGAGTTCCGCTGTCGCAGCGTGTTTATGGTGATCCTGCCCTGCGCGACGTGGGCGATATTGATCTGCTGATAGAGCCCGGCATGGAGGAGGTGGCCGACCGCATTCTGCTTGCCGACGGCTTCCGCCGCAACGATCCAGACGCCCGGCTCACACCGCGACGCCGGCGGTCCTGGCGCAAACACGGTAAGGACTACACGTATCGCGCCAATGGCGACAATGACTTCGAAGTCGATCTCCATTGGCGCCTCTTTCGCAATCCGCGCATGCCCGGTAACGCACTGGCCGATGCGAGCTCAGCATCGAACGAGCGAATGCAACTGGGCGAGACTGCGGTGACAGTCCTGCCGCTCGATCGCACCGTCCTCTATCTCTGCGTGCATGGGGCGCTCGAGGGATGGTCCCGATTCAAATCGCTCATAGATATAGCTGTGTTGTGGGACAGCTTTCGAAGTGAGCAAAGAAATGCTCTCGCCGATGAGGCGGTGACGTATGGCATTCTCCCTGAGTTGGCTGCGGCGCTTAAGCTTGCAGAGGAGCTTGAGTTGCTGAGGCCGGATGTACTCGACAGTGCGATGCAGCTCGAGAGCGGAAGACGCGAGGCACGGTGGATACTCCAGCATGCGCGAGCGCAGCATCTCGCGCAGCGGTTTGAGCCAACGCAGGAGGGAACCGGAAGCTGGCCGCTGAAGCGTTATGAGCTCGGTTTGCGCCGGGGCTTTGCTTATCGCATTGAGATATTGCGGCGTGTTCTGCTGCGACCACGTGTGTGGCAACGCTTCGATTTGCCGGATTTTCTGTTTCCGTTTTACGCGGTGCTCAGTCCCGTGGAGTGGGCGTTCTTCCATCGCAGGGCGGCACAGGTGGGGGCGACACACGCCCGGCGCAGCCGCTGGGACCGCTGGCGTGCCCTGCCTGCGACGAAGAAGCGGCTGCTGCTCGAGGCTTTCGTGATGCTGCTTACGGCGCGTTGCTCCCTCGCGCTTCTGCCGGTGCGATGGATCTTTCGCTGGCTTGAGCGTCCACTGCACAACGCCGCCGAATCGGCAAACTCCGATATGGCGGAGCGCATTCGCTGGGCGGTGCTCAGCATTGCGCGCTTTGGACCAATCTCGTTTGTGTGCTTCCCGCAGGCGCTAGCAGCACATGCCATGCTGCGCCGGCGCGGCATCAGCAGCATCATGCACTATGGTGTGCGCCGTTCTGCGGATCGCAAGATGCGCGCGCATACCTGGCTGGAAGTCGACCATCGCATGCTGCTCGGTGGTGAGAGTGCACTGCTCTTTGCGCCGATTCACTCTGCGGGTTCGACGGGGGAGCAGTCCTAGCTGCCTCACGAGTTTTCCGCGAGATGCGCTTCGAGCACCAATAGAGTATTTTCCATCGCATCAAAACTCCATGGCCGCCGCATGCGCGTCACGCGAACGCCATCGAGAGCTTTCCCGCAGCGCAGAAAATACTGTTCGGTTCGACCCATAGCGCGCACCAGCCACGACTGGTACGTGAGGTCAAGCACGGCGTGGAGGGCATGGACCGGCGCCAGCCGCTCGAAGCTTGCCGCAGCTTGGTCCTCGGCGCGCTCGAGCAGAATGATTTCCGCGAGTGGGGTGGACGCTTCGTGCTGCTGGAGCGAATAGCGGTACTTTTCATCGTCGGAGAAGACGCGCGGGAGTTCGCGGTTCGATTCGCCCATCGCATCCAGGGTTGTACTCCATAGTTTCAGCCACGGCGCCACCGGCAGCACGCGCTGATCGCGGGGAGCGGCGGGATCGACGAGACAAATATCGTCGGCCAGGACGCGGTGGCCGCGCCGCGACAGAAACGCGGCGATGGATGATTTGCCGGCACCAGATGCGCCTAGGAACGCGACGGCGCCCTGCGGCCCGGCAATTGCGCTTGCATGCAATGGAAGCAGCCCCCGCTGATGGCAAAGGACGGCGAAGAGGCTTCCCATGAGGTAGGACCGCACGTCTAGATCGGCGGCGCCAGTCTCCCGATCCACGAGAATATGCACGCCATCGCGGACAAAATAGGTCGCCACTCCAGGCAGGCGGAGAAGAAATTCAGTGTCACTTGCTTGAAAAGTTTTGGCGGTCGCCAAGGGAGCACGCAATGCCGCCGGTGCCTTTCCCAAACGAATATGGACCGGCCGCTCGCCGGCCTCCGGTGCCCCCGGCGGCAACTCAGGCAGTAACAGGTCAGTTACGTAGACGAACGGTCCGATGCGATAGCTGTTCAGGGGCGTGCCTCCTCCATACCCCGGAAGGTGCATTCCCCTGCACTGAAGGCTGTGCGCATACTGGTCAAGGTCATCGGAGCGGATGGGGATGCAAGGACATCTGTCTTCATTTCAAGTATCTGCAGCAGTAGAAGACTGCGTAACGGTAGATATTACTCAGCCGTGAGTTTCACACAATATGGAATTGACGGTTCCTTGTATTGCCTCGACAATGGTGTAGGCGCAGCGTTTGATTTGCATCGGGCCTCTGTTCTGCTGCCTTGTTCGAGTAGTAAAGAGGGATGAACGGCTTTAAGGCAACGAATGCGGACGAATTTCTGCATCGTACCTTCCAAATAGCAGTAGTTGGACCAAAGGCCGCTACGAGCACCGATTCAGCTTGCAGCTGTGTTTCATTCGGAGGATGGATGACGAACGCCCCCACTATGAATGCCCAACATCCGGCATCGGCCACTGTCCCGCAAAAACGGGAGTGGAAGAAGCCAGTGCTCGACATTCTGGCGCTCGAGGATGCGGAGCATGGCATGAGCCACGTGCATGATGGACTCAACTCGCACAAATCTGCTTGAGCCTGCGCTTCTACCTCGTTCGTTCGTTGATTTCAACCCAAGGCAACACAAAGGAATCTTCTCAGTCTCTATTCCGGGCAGCAGGTTCACCTCGCGATTTGACCGGAACACGCATATAGCTTGATGCCTGCCCAGTTTCGGAGCCGAATGCGCGCCATCGCGGGCCTGTGGTCTTCGAGCGGTCCGCTTCCTCCAGAAAGCTGTCTGTCCATGCTGCGCGCGATGTCGCCCTTGCCGGCCGCGATCCGGCAATCGGCTCAAGGGCTGCTTCTTGGCTCCAGCGACTATCGTCCGTCTCCAGCTTTGCCGTCGTCCGCACCCTTTCCGGGTTCCCCGGAATTTGTCGCGGATCTGCGGATCGACAACCACGACGATCTGGCGCGCGAGCTTGGACTTGGGCAGATAGCTTCGGACGACGAGGTATTCGCGCACGCCTGGGCGCGATGGGGCTTCGACGTCGTCGATCACCTGATGGGCGGTTTTGCTCTGGCCTGCTGGAATGCGCATCGGCAGACTCTCTTTCTCGCGCGCGATCACGCAGGAGAACGCCCCCTGCATTTCACCCGTGCGCACGGACCGAACGGCGCGTTTGCCTTCGCCTCCATGCCCCCAGGATTGTGTGCGCTGCCGTCGGTTGGTCACCGTATCGATGTGGGGCGCATGGCGCATTTCCTTGCCGCATTGCAGACGCCGAGTACGGAGACGTTCTTCGCAGGAGTCGAGCGGCTGCCCCCAGCCCATTGGCTCAAGCTGTCGCCAAATGGCATTGAGATACGCCGATACTGGCATCCGATCGATGCTCGCCCGATCCGTTACCGCCGTGACGCTGACTACATTGACGACTTTCGCGAACGCTTCGATCGTGCCGTCGGAGTGCGGCTCGCCGGAAGCGAAGGCATTGCATCGCAATTGAGCGGCGGGCTGGACAGCTCATCGGTAACAGTCACTGCTGCACGACTGATGGCGGCCAAGGGCCAGCGGCTCACTTCCTTCACCGCAGTGCCAGTCCAGGGCTATGACGGTTCTGCGCTGCCCGGCCGATTTGGCGACGAAGGGCCCTTGGCGGCAGAGGTTGCCGGGCTCTATCCGAACATCGATCACGTGCGGGTGACCGCGAGCGGCCGCGATCTGCTCGCCACCGCGGAGCGTGACGCACGGCTCACCGGTCAGCCTACCTTCAATCCCACTAACCTCCTCTGGGTAATTGCCATTCTGGACGGCTTACGAAGCCGTGGGCTCGATGTGCTGCTGCAGGGAGCAGGCGGGAATGCGACCATCAGCTTCGGCGGCCTTATCGGCCTGTCGGAGCTCTTTCGCCGCGGGCACTGGATCCGGCTTGTGCGCCTGACACACGAGTTGCGCGCTGGCGGCTACACGTCATGGCGGGGCGCGGCATCTTGGGCCACCGGTTGGATCGTGCCGCAGTGGATGCGCCGCCTCTACCATCCGGATATGCGCGGGTTCACACTCACTTTCAGCGCCGTACATCCGCAGCTTGCGGCCAAATACCGGCTGGAAGAAAAAGCGCTCGCCGAGTTTTATGGAGTGGAGAGCAGCGTTGCCTCTGTACGCCGCAGCTTCTATGAATACTTCGATCCTGGGGTGAACAATGGGGCTGCCGCAGCCGGATGGCAGATCGAGCAGCGGGACCCGACGCTCGACAAGCGCATCTTCGAGTTCTGCTTCGGCATCCCGATCGAGCAATATCTGGTGGGCGGCCAAAGCCGCTCGATTATTCGCCGTGCCATGGAAGGCCGGCTTCCTGAATCGACGTTGCGGCGAACAATGCGCGGTCTGCAGGCGGCCGACTGGTACCTGACCGTCGGGGCTGCGCGTCCGCAGCTTTCCGCAGAACTCACACGCATCGAACGCTCACCGCTGGTTCGTCACGTTCTGGATACGACGCGGCTACGCTCACTGCTCGACACGTGGCCTGAGACCGGCTACCACACCTCGCGGGTGAGCGATGCCTGGCATCTGGCGCTCACACGCGGTATTGCCGCAGGCAGCTTCCTCGCGCAATACGATCCCGATATGCTCCGCGAGGACGGCGTAGCAACAGAAAAGCCCGGCTCGACGCCGGGCTCCTGATTGATATGTATTGCGCGATTACGCAGTTGTCGGGGCGCCGCAATACTCATTGAAGGCGCGCACCAGTTCCTGGCCGATGAGCTGTGCCGTCGCTCCTTCGATCACGAAACGCTGCATCAGGTACACCAGCTTCCCATCGCGCAAAATGGCGATCGCGGGCGAGGTCGGCGGCTGTCCTTCAAAGTAAGAACGCGCACGCTCGGTGGCCTCGCGGTCCTGCCCGGCAAAAACCGTGATGCTCTGGTCCGGCTTGACGGCATTCTGCATTGCCAGTCGCACGCCCGGTCGCATCTTGCCGGCGGCGCATCCGCAGATCGAATTGACCACCACCATGGTCGTTCCTGGCTTGGCCAGCGCCGCATCCACTTCGGCCGCCGTGCGTGTTTCCTGAATGCCCGCGCGCGTCAGCTCCTCGCGCATCGGGACCACCATAATTTCTGGGTACATGCCTGCTCCTTGTTATCTCTCGACTTCGGCGTTACTACCCGCCGTCTCTGTCTATCACCATTGTATGGAGCGGAGAGAGCAATTGCCAGCCGCCGGGCGTTACCTCAGACGGAGTACCCGGATCAAGTATGCTGCTCTCGGTGCGTTCATCGATGAGGTTCCTGAAAACCGCGATTCTTTTCGCAATTGGCGCTGCAGCCGTATCTTTCGCCCAGAACCAGGCCAATACCGCTGCGCTCACTCCGCAGGAGTCGCGAATGGCGACGACAATTGATGCCAACGGTGCTGCCGATCGCGCGCTGCTCGAACAACTTGTCAACATCAACAGCGGCACGATGCATCTGCCGGGGGTTGTTGCGGTGAAGGACGTCCTCGCTCCGCGTTTGCGGACCCTGGGTTTTCATGTGCGCTGGGTGCCGATGGAAGCGGTGACCGGGCGCGCGGGCGATCTGGTCGCCGAGCATCCGTGTCCATCGGGCACAGGGCATTGCGGCAAGCGGCTTCTGCTGATCGGTCACATGGACACCGTCTTTGAGCCGTCGAGTACCTTCCAGCATTACGCGCCCTTGGACTCGGCAGGGAAGGCCGCGACCGGCCCTGGCGTCGCCGACATGAAGGGTGGCCTTGTCATCATGCTCTCTGCACTCAACGCAATGAAGCAGGCGGGCGCGCTGAATACTGCGGAAATACAGATTGTGCTGAGCGGAGACGAAGAACGCGCCGGAGATCCGTTGGAGAAGGCGCGGCACGATCTCATTGAGGCGGCCAAGGAGAGTGATGTCGCACTGGAATTCGAGCCCAGTCTCCGCGCCGATGGGCAGGACACCATCAGCATCGCCCGCCGAAGCTCCACCATGTGGCACATCGAGGCCACCGGGCTTTCCGGCCACTCGTCACAAATATTCAGCAATCAATTCGGCTATGGAGCGATCTACGAACTCACGCGCATTCTCGACGCGTTCCGCACACAACTGCCGGAGGACGGCCTTACCTACAACGTCGGTCTGGTTCTGGGCGGGTCCACCGCGAAGATGAACGCCGATCAGACCGGCGGAGACGCTACGGGCAAGGATAACGTGATTCCGCCGACAGCAATTGCGTACGGCGACCTGCGTACGGTGAGCAATGAGCAGACGGTTCGAGCCCAGGACAAAATGCGCGCGATTGTCGCCCAGCATCTGCCGAAGACCGATGCGAAGATCAGCTTCATCGAGAGCTATCCCGCGATGGCGGTGACGCCGGCGGGTAGGGAATTGCTGCGCCAGTGGAGCGATGCCAGTGAGGCGCTTGGTCTGGGTCCTGTCACGGAAGGCGGCCCGATGACGCGCGGCGCGGGCGACATCTCCTTTGTCGCGTCGTACATACCTGGGTTGGTCGGGGTTGGCGCTCTGGGCAAAGGCTCCCACGCAGAAGGGGAAACCATCTTCCTGGACTCTCTACTGTCCCAGGGCAAGCGAAATGCAGTTCTGATGGAACGGCTCAGTCATCAGCCTTCCGGCCACTGAGCTGTCGCATTCGCTGACGATCGCACCCCTTGACTATCTACAATCAGCGTTGTAGATAGTCAAGGTATGGGGAAACCAAGCGATCTTGTGCAGGGAACACTCGACCTGCTCATCCTGAAGACCATCTCACTTGAGCCGAAGCACGGCTGGGCCATCGCCAAGCGCATTCAGCAGATCTCCGGTGAGGTGCTGCAGGTGCAGCAGGGATCGCTCTATCCGGCACTTCATCGGCTGGAACAGCAGGGCTGGATCCGTGCGAAGTGGGCTGAGACGGAAACCGGGCGCAACGCGAAGTTCTACTCGCTCACCGCCGCTGGCCGCGCGCAGCTCGCCGCAGAGACCGAGAACTGGAACCGGCTCTCCGGTGCTATCAATCTCGTGGTCCAGGAGAGTTAAGGAGAGCCGCGATGCGCCTGCTCGATCGACTCCGAATGATCTGCCGCTCCCTCTTCCAGCGCAACTCTGCCGGAGCCGCGCTCGATGACGAGCTGCGCTTCCATCTCGAACAACAGATCACAGAAAATCGCGCAGCGGGTATGAACGAGATCGAGGCGCGCCATGCGGCGCTGCGTCTTTTCGGCAATCCGAGCGTCGTGCGCGACCATGCGCGCGAGACCTGGAGTTGGCAGTGGCTCGAGTCGCTGTTGCGCGACGTTCGTCAGGGAACGCGCCGGCTAATGCGTGCGCCCTCGTTCGCGATTACTGCAATCGTGGTTCTTGCGCTCGGCATCGGTGCGAATATCGCGCTCTTCACGGTTGTGAATTCCGTGCTGCTCAAGCCGCTGCCAGTCGCTCATCCAGACCGACTGGTGCGTATCTACGAAGCGAAGAGCAATGGAAGCTTTCAGGACAACGTGGTTGCCGGGGGATGCTTTGCGCGATGGCAGCAACAGGCACGCAGCTTTGTCCAGATGGGCATCATGCAGGCGACGACATACAACCTGGCGGGCAGCGGACAGATGCCCGAGGTGGTGCATGCGGAGCAGGCATCCTGGAATACGCTGCCGATGCTCGGAGTGCACGCCGCACTGGGGCGGCTCTTCACCCGCGACGACGACCGGCCTGAGGCGAATGCCACCATCATCCTGGGCTGGGGGCTTTGGAAGCGCCGCTACGGAGGCGATCCGTCGATTTTGGGTCGCAACATTCTGGTGGATCTGAAGCCGTATACGGTTGTCGGCATCCTGCCTGAGTGGTTTCGCTATCCAGAGGCGCGCATGCAATTGTGGGTGCCCGTCTACCACGAGCGCTCACACGAGATGATGCAGATGTTCGCCTCTCACAACTTCGATGTTGTCGGCGAACTGCGGCCCGGTGTCTCCATGGCGCAGGCTACGGCCGAGGTCAGCACCATCCAACGCCAGATCCGTCAGCAAAATCCTGACGGGCCGGTGAACGACGCGGTGAACCTGCGTCCGATACTCGATGGGCAGGTGCGCGATGTAAAGGCCGGGCTCTACGCGCTCCTTGCTGCTACTGGCTGCCTATTGCTGATCGCCTGCCTGAACATCGCAAATCTTCTGGTGGCGCGTGCCGCCTCGCGCAGACGGGAGACGGCGATTCGTACCGCGCTCGGCGGCAGCCGCGTGGCGCTGGTGCGGGCGCAGGTCGTGGAAAGCCTGCTGCTTTCTCTCGCCGGCGGAGCCCTCGGTGTAGCGCTGGCTTATGGCGCCATCGAGTGGCTGGTCCGCATCCGCACCGATCTGCCGCGTGTCGACACGATTCACATCGACGGCATCACGGCCCTCTTCGCGGCAGGCTGCGTCCTGCTATCCGGAATTGTCGCGGGCATGGTGCCCGCCCTTTCTGCTCGTGATCGCAACCTTGTAGGTGCTCTGCAGGAGTCCTCGCGCTCCACCAGTGGGGGCCGCGGCCGAGCGAGCATGCGACGTCTCCTGCTTACGGCAGAGGTCGGTCTCACGGTCGTGCTGCTCATCGCAGCGGGTTTGTTGCTGAAGAGCTACCGCGCCATGCGCTCCTCAGAGCTCGGCTGCGCCACGCACGATGTGCTGACCATGAGCGTCAGCCAGCCGCGGCACATCAAGACACCGGCGCAGCTTGCCGCATTTTATGATGTGCTGCTGGAGCGGGTGCGGCAGACGCCCGGGGTTACGGCTGCTGCTGCTGCGAGTGACCTGCCGGGTCAGGGCCGCAACCGGGACGACGTCTATACCGTCCGCGAGCACCCGCCGCTACCAAAGGGAGCGGTTCTCGACGCCATCACGCGCTTTGTCGATCCGGGCTATTTCCAGGCTATGCAGATACCTCTGCTTGCCGGCCGCAGCTTTACCCCTGAGGAACGACTCGACCGGGCCAACAAGGTCATCATCAGCCAGGAGATGGCGCGCGAGGTGTTCAAAGGCGAAGACCCGATTGGGAAGCACCTTCTCGTATCGATATACGCGCCTGCACCCACTAACCTTGAGATCATCGGTGTCGTCGCCGACACGCGCACGCTGCCCGCCGCCGATCCATTTCCAACGTTCTACTTCCCCCTGCTTTCCGGCGAGGAAAACTCCATCTACCTCACCGTGCGTACAGCGGGCGATCTAGCTGCGATGGCTGAGCCGGTTAAGCGGGTCATCGCATCGATCGACGGCAATCTGCCGGTTGCGGACGTGATGACAATGGATGAGATCATAGGCCGGGCTGCGATGGAGACCAGCTTCGAGGCAACGCTGCTTGCTGCCTTTTCGGCGTTATCTTTGCTGCTCGCTTCCGTCGGCCTTTTTGGCGTGCTCTCGTTCCTGATCACGCAGCGCACGACGGAAATTGGCGTGCGCATTGCACTGGGCGCGCGGCGAGGTGTGGTGCTGCGCATGGTTCTATTCGACGGGCTGCGCCCCGCCCTTGTCGGACTGGTGGTGGGCCTGCTCGCGGCTGCGGCGGTGACGCGGTATATGCAATCGCTGCTGGTGAACACGAAACCACTCGATCTGGTGGTGTACGTGGTGGTGGGCGTGGTGCTGCTCGGGGTCGCGGCACTTGCATGTGTCATACCCGCGTGGACGGCGTCACGCCTCGATCCCGTGCAGGCGCTCCGGGCCGAATAATTCCGACAGGTTGTTGCTTCGTCATCTTGCGCAGCGAAGGGTCTGCATCAAGGTATGCATCTGCATACCTGCGCGGATCGTTCGCGTGCCTTCCACAAAAGTATGGAATGATGATTTCGCCCTGTCGTGTACCCTCCCACCATGGAGTTCCGGCAGCACGTTTCTCTGGCACCCTTCACCACCTTCGAAATTGGCGGCCCCGCCAGATGGTTCGCCGAAGCCGCGACCGAAGCCGACGTTGAAGCGGCGGTTGACTTCGCGGCAGAACGCAAGCTGCGTCTCTTCGTGCTGGGCGGCGGTAGCAACCTGCTCGTCTCCGACGCAGGATTTGACGGACTGGTGCTCCGGATTGCCCTGCGCGGTGTTCAGGTGGACGGAGCCGTGCTTTCTGCGGCGGCGGGCGAAGACTGGGACGCGCTAGTCGCCCGCAGCGTCGATGCAGGCCTCGGTGGATTGGAGTGCCTCAGCGGAATTCCCGGCACCGTCGGCGGAACACCGGTGCAGAACGTTGGCGCATACGGACAGGAAGTCTCCCGCACCATTTGCACCGTCCGCGCCTTTGATCGAACGAGCGGGAAATGGGTGGATCTCAGCAACGCTGATTGTGGCTTTGCGTATCGTCGGAGCCGATTCAATCAAGGTGCAGACCGCGACCGCTTCATTGTGAGCCGCGTCACGTACGCACTCGGGCAGAATGCGCCGGCAGCAGTCACTTATGCAGATTTAAAGCATTACTTTAAGAATCGCGGCGCGGCCGAGCCGTGTCTTCAGCAGGTCCGTGCCGCTGTGCTCGAGATCCGGCTGGGCAAAGGTATGGTCGTGAGCCCGCAGAATCCGGAACGTCGCAGTGCCGGCAGCTTCTTCAAAAATCCTGTCGTAGCTTCGTCGGAATTGCCGCGGATCGCCGCAGCCGTGGACGTGCCGGAGGCGGAGGTGCCGCGTTATCCCGCCGGTACGGCAGCGGTAAAGCTGCCGGCGGCCTGGCTATTGGAGCGGGCTGGCTTCATCAAAGGCTATCGTCTGGGCGCGGCAGCGGTCTCAAGCCGACATACACTGGCGCTCACAAACCAGGGCGGAGCGACCGCATCCGATATCGCCGCACTGCGCGATGCCATCCAGGCCCGCGTACGCCAGCTGTTCGGCATATCACTGGAGCCGGAACCCGTCTGGGTGGCCTAGGTCTATTTGATCGCGGCTTGCAGCAGAGGCGCCAGCGGCTCGTGACGTTGTAACCATTCCGCCGGGATAGCGCGAGCCCCCGTACGTGTCGCGACAATGCCGCCCACAATCGCGCAGTTGGTACCGATGCCCCCGCCGCCGCTCACCGTTTCCCAAAGAGCGTGTTCATAGTTATCGAGCGAACGCGCTGCGCTCCACAACGCGAAGGGCACCGTGTCCTGGGCAGTGCCGTGCGAACCGTTGCCGATGGTCAACGCTGCATCGAGCGGCGTCATCGTGTCGGGCAGCTCGAGCGCGCGCCCGATGTTATCGCGCACAATGCCCTCGGGCGTATTCCTCCGCACCCGATCCAGAAACGCCTTCGCGTCCACCGGCGCGCCAGCGTCGCGTTCCCGCGAGGCGAGGGCAGCAGCGAGGGCAACGGCAACAGCGCCGGCCAAACCCTCCGGATGGCAGTGCGTGGCAATTGCAGAGAGTGCAGCATGCTCGGCGACCACGTTCAGGTCATACGAGAAATGGGCTCCCACAGGCACTACACGAATCGCGGCGCCATTGCCAAAGGATCCCTCACCGTTGAAGAGCTCCTGGGCCTCCTCAAACCAGTTTGCGGCGCCGATTGCAGTCAGGCGCATCAGCAGGGCATTCATCGAGGAGCCGTAAGCGCGCTCCGGATCGTAATGGCGAGCGAAGCTCTCTGCAAGCCACTCCGGTTCAATGCCTCCGTGCCGGTGGAGACAGGCGCAGACGGAAACCGCCGTGATCGTGTCACCGGTGAAGCGCCAGGGACCAGGAGGCAAGATGCGGGCCGCTCGATTTTCGGGCGCGCGATTGTGAAGGTCCAAGAAGCATCCGCCGAACGCATCGCCCGCGGCGAGTCCAGCAAGGGCCTCCAGCGCGCGCGCCATGCTCTCAGCGGCGGAATTCTGTTTTGACTGTTCTTCCAGTCCGCCCACTGCCGTCTCCCCCGATTAGACGCTCTCTTCGGGGCACGGATATCAGGCGGGGGGAGCGCCCTTCCGCGCACGGAGGCGTGGTGCCAGCGACCAGCGCATCTCTGGTTCGCCAATCAAAAACGCCGCAAAACATCCAGCGAAGACGGACCAGTCGAGCGACGCGCCAAAGTAGCGCCACAAAGCTACGTGCGGTCCCGGATACCCTGCAGAGAGCCAAAGCAACAACATCAGCAGTATGCCGAAGAGGCTGGCAAGCCGCGTCAGCACGCCGAAGACGAGCCCCAACCCGATCAGCAGCTCGCCATATGCAGTGAGGAACGCACACAGATGCGCGTGGGGCAAAACAACGTCCCGTAGTACCGGAGCCATCCAGGGAAATGTGCCCTGCGCGAGGAAGCTGCGAATCGAATCTTCAAAGCCGCCATGCAGCGTGAACTCGGTTCCGAAGACCTTGTACTCGCCGAAGAACAGAAAGAAGATGCCAACAAAGATGCGAAGTGCGGCGAGTGCGGTTGTATTTCGCTCGTGTGCAGCGGGCATATCTGAATCTCTAAGTCGTAATTTCAGACTTCCGTTCCGTCCGGTAAAGATCATTCGAGTGAGCTGAGCAACTGCGCTCGCTCCGCCGCCAACACTACGGCTGCAGTGCCCTGGCTGACGATACGCCCGTCCTCGATACGCAATACTTCTGCGTCCGGCCGCGTGCCCAGCCGCCATGCCTCCGCCACATCGTGCGTGACATGCAGGACGGGTGTGCGGGTCTCGGCCAGCCAGCTCTCAAGATCGGTCAGAACGGCGTCTTTCAAATCGGGGTTCAGTCCGGCAAAAGGCTCATCCAGCAGCAGCACACGCGGGTGCGGAGCCAGGGTGCGCGCCACGGCCACGCGCTGCTGTTCGCCGCCGGAAAGCTGGGATGGCCTGCGGGACAATAGCGGCTCCAGCCGGAAGAGCGCAGCCATCTCTCGCACGCGCTGCTCGCGCTCCTCTCGTGACAACGCATGCAGCCCAAACGCGATGTTCTCTCGCGCCGTCATCGCCGGGAAGAGCGAGGACCGCTGCATCACCAGCCCGCAACCCCGCTCGGCGGGTCGAAGCCAGATATGTCTGCCACTGTCCCACACGGTCTTGTCCCCCACGGTCACGTATCCATGCCGCGGCCGCATCAGTCCGGCAATGCTGCGCAGCAGCGAGGTCTTGCCTGCGCCCGAGGGCCCGACCAGCACCGCAAGCGATCCCGAAAGCGAAGCCTCCACTGCAAGGGACAGCCCGCTCTTCCGGTCTTCGGCTGCCTTGCGGTCTACTGCCGCGTGCAGGTGCACATGCGCGCCGTGGTGGATGCTGAACGCGAGCCACGGAGCAGTCTGTTGAGGCACGCCGCTCTCCGGCCCGATCTGCTGCGCTGCCACCTCACGCACCGCCTGTCTCTCCCCGCGCGCCGGGACGCGCCACACTGTAGACCACCAGCAACGCCGCCAGCGAAATCGCGACCAGCGCCAGTGCCATACGATTCGACGCTGCATAATTGCCGTTCATCACTTGATCATAGAGAGCGATCGACAGCGTGCGCGTCACGCGCGGAATCGATCCGCCTAGCATCAACACCACGCCGAACTCGCCCACAGTGTGCGCGAAGCACAGCACTGCGGCAGCCAGCACGGAGGCGCGCGCGCCCGGGAGCAGAACACGTGTCAGAAGGCGCAGTCGTGAGGCGCCCAACAGGTCTGCGCTCTCGATCAGCGCTGTGTCGATGCCTCGGAACCCAGCCAAAACCGGCTGTACTGCGAAGGGCAGGCTGTAGACGATCGACCCGATCACCAGTCCCCAGAAGGTGAACGCCAGCGGATGGCCTACCAAGCGCACCAGCAACCGGCCGGGCGCAGTGGCCGGTCCCATCAGGACCAGCAGATAAAAGCCGAGCACTGTGGGAGGAAGAACCAGCGGCAAGCCCACCCCCGCCTCCACCGCGTGCGCTGCCCAACTGCGCGACCGCGCCAGCCACGCGGAGAGCAGAAGGGCAACTGGCAATAGGATCGCCGTGGTTACAGTGGCCAGTCGCACTGTAAGCAGGAAGGCTTGGAAGTCCATGCCCTCAAAGACTAGCTCAAGCGCCTCGTCTGGGCCGGATAGATCATGCATTGCGATCACAAAGGAAGCTGCCGGTACGCGATCAGAGTGCGTTGCGTCCAATTCACCTAAGCGCGGATCTGCTGCGCGATGCGGTCTATGGCGTGGTGAGCCGAGAGGGCTGCCCCTTCCTGCCAGCCCACGAGATGCGACAGATAGTCTCCGGCGAAATAGGTTCGGCCTTGCGGTTTGTCTAGCTGGGCGTAGGCGGGATCGCACTCGACGTGACGATTATTGGCAAAGGCGCCGAGGGAGTAGGGAATCCTGCTCCAACCGACGTAGATAGGTTTTGTAAGCAAACGGGAGCGTCCCGGGTGAAGCTTCTCCACCGCAGCGCGGGAGGCGTCGAGCTTGGCCTGGATCGACGGGAGCGCACCGAAAGGCGTGATCTTGTCCGTGATGTCCTCGCGCTCAATATTAAAACCAGCGATCAAGACTCCTGTTGGAGAGAACATCTTGTCGGTCGGATACCAAATGAGGTCGACGGTGTCGTTAAGAAAAGAGATGCCGCCGTAAATGTTGTTTTCCTTCTCCCAGAAACGGGGCGACTCCCAGGCGATTTTGTACTGGGCGGTCATGGGCATGCCAGTAAAGGCCGTTTGTGTCTCTGGCGAGAAGTTGTTTTTTGTCTGACTAAGGATGGCGATGGGTATGGTGCAGATGCAGAAGTCGGCTGTGACGGTCAGGGCTGCGCTGGACTTGGTGTAAGCCACTGTGACGCTGTGGTCGCTTGTGGTGATCTCTTTCACTATGCATTCATAGTGGAGGATGTCGCCGAGAGACTGGGCGAAACCGTAGGGGATGCGATCCATGCCGCCGATGGGTTGGAACATCGTGGCCTGCCAATCAATCTGCTCCTCGTAGAACTCTCCCTTGGAAAGGTTTGCGGCGAGGAGTTCACTGAGTTTCAGCGGCTGGTGTAGAGCGGATGGTGCAAGGCCTGCTCCCCGCGATGTGGTGAAGCCTGCGCGGGTGGTGCCGACGTAATTGCCACTGCTGTTGAGATCTCCAAAGCCACGGAGAAAGTCGCGGAGCCGGACACAGTCTTCATTCGAGAGTGCGTCGTCGAGCGTGTGTTTGTTGATGGATTTGGTGAGGAGTTCGGCGATGTAGCCACGCGTATCGTAGACGACCTGACGCTGTTGGACGGCGTTGCCGCCATTGAGAACATCGGCCTGCATTAAAGCCGAGCGGGAAGCATTGACCTCGACTTCCAGGGGGACACCAAGCTCGCGGCAGTATCCAAGCATATGAGTATGGATGGACGGGATTCGGCCCGGCCCAGCGTTGAAATAGGCACCGTTCTCCCAATCGCAGCTCTGCACCGTACCATCGGTGAACTCGACTTTGCAGCCCTTGCGAACGGTCCAGTTGCGGCCACCCGGACGGCTGCGTGCTTCGAGGATCGTGCATTCGAAACCCGCTTTGCGCAGTTCGTAGGCCGAGACAAGGCCCGCGATTCCGGCACCCAGGATGACGACGCTCTTTCCTTTGCCGAAATCGGCTGCAAGCTGCGGCAGCGGAGAAGGACCGGGAACGGCGGTGAGGCCGAGCGCTCGCATGGCGCTGAACGCAGCGGAGTATCCGCCGATCTGCGCCATGCGCTGGATGAACACGCGTCGAGTCACACTCATGGTGAGTACTCCGTGCAGTGAAATTGTGTTTGGGGTCCCTCTTCGAGTGTGAAGCAGGCGGAAGAAGCGTTATGTCACGGCCTTGTCATCGCAACGTCATAGTGTTTCGTCGGTTGGCCGCCGCTTCGGTTCGGTCAAGTCGAAAGAATGATTTCGTGCAGAAGAACGGATTGAAATCGCGTACGCCGACAGACCCCAGATCCAAAGGGCGTCTAGACGTCAACTTGCAGTCAGTCTTATTGCACGGGTGCCAATCCACCTCGCTCGAGTTGCTGCGCAACGGAAGCCGAGTGGAGATATTTGAGGAATGCGGCCGCGCCTTTTGCATTCGCGCCGCCCTTCAGCGCAACGGCACCCTGCAGGATTGGCTGGTATGCGTCCGTCGGAACTTCGACATAGTGCCCTTGCTTGGTAAGTGTGAGCGCCGAAGTAAGTGAGATGAGTCCCACATCCGCATTGCCCGTGCTCGCGAACTGCGCCGCCTGCGCGATGTTCTCCGCTGTGCGCAGCTTGGGCTGAACCGCCGGAATGAGGGCGAGAGTGGTAAGGGCCTGCATGGCGGCGCGGCCATAAGGCGCTCTTTGCGGATTCGCGATGGCTACGCTCCGTACCTGCGGCGATCGAAGTAACTGCATGTCGAGCGAACCGATGTCGCTCTGGTTCCGCGTCCAAAGCACCAGGGTGCCGCGCGCATAAGGTTCTGCCTCGCTGCCGGCCGCTGCGAAGCCATCGTGCACCATGCGCTCCGGGAGCCCCATGTCTGCAGATAGAAAAACATCGAACGGCGCGCCGTTCTCGATCTGAGTAGCCAGTGTCGCCGAGGAGGCGAAGGACGCCTCCACGTGCTCTCCGGTCTGATGCTCGTAGCTCACGAGCAATTCGGGGAGCACTGGTTGGAGATCAGCAGCTGCGGCGATTCGTACCGGCGGACGGGTTTGCGCGCGAGACGCCGTCACACACTGCAAGATCAGAATGGTGAATGCAAGCAGTGCAAGAAATTGCCACTTCCGCGGTCGATTAAACACGGAGCAGCATAACCTCTGTCGACTTGATCAGCGCCGCTGCTGTTTCACCCACTTCGAGCTGCAACTCGCGTGCGGCATCGGCGGTAATCAGCGAGGTGATGATTTGTCCGCCGATGGAGAGCTTGATCTGAGCCAGCAGTCCCTCAATTTTGATCTCGACGATGCGGCCTACCAGTTGATTGCGACCGCTTACCGTCCTGAGCATCTGCCGCTTCGGCGTCTCCGGTCGACGCGCCTTGTGCAGGAGGCTGTCGAGCTCTGCCTCAGGAATCCGGTAGTGACCTCCGGGCGTCTTGATTGCCTTCAGCTTGCCCCGATAAAGCCACTGTTTCATTGTGGGATACGAGATACCGAGGCGGAGCGCGGCTTCACGCGGAGAAAGTAGGTCAGCCATTTAGGGTGAAGTATACGATTTTTTCTAGTTTTGCGAGTGAAATTAAGTCGGCTTACATAACCAGATTACGGGGTTAGTAATATGCAACGCGATGACCACAAAAGTACCTAAGTTTTGTTTACTTTCCCCGTCCAGCCGCCTAACTTTTCACCCGTGGGCAGTTCTGGGGGAGGGCTGCTCTAGCGCCCGTGGCTCCAACGAGAGCCACGGGCGCTTTACTTTCCACAGCCGGAATGGACCCGGGGCAGCTAAGATGAGAGCGGGTTGGCTCTCGGTGCGACTTTTCGCCCCTTGCTGCATCTCTTCTAGCAGCACATTTGGTAGCAAAACAGCCCCGGAATGTGCCGTAAAGGCCGGTTTCGGACACAAACTGGAGCCTTTTTCGGTGTCCAGATGGAGGAATGAATGGCAGGTCATGGAATCACTGAGGTCAACGACGCGACATTCGAGCAGGAGGTTCTGAAGTCGAATGAACCGGTCCTGGTGGACTTCTGGGCGGCTTGGTGCGGCCCCTGTCGCGCATTGGCCCCGATCGTCGATGAGGTGGCTACTGCCTACGAGGGCAAGCTCAAGGTTATGAAAATGGACGTCGACCGGAACGCGTCGACCCCGGCTCGTTATGGGATTCGTGGCATTCCCGCCCTGCTGCTCTTCAAAGGCGGCAAGGTGGCGGAGCAGATCGTGGGCTACGTTCCCAAGGAAACGATCGACAAGAGCGTCGCAAAGGTGCTTGCCGCAACCGTCGCGTAACGCGACCGATCGTCAAAGACCGGAGTGGCCCGGCAAGTTTGCCGGGCCGCTTTTCTTTTTCGCCGCCGAATCCGAATTTGCCACTCAATCAGGCGTATTTGCGCAATATCCCCAGTACACGGCCCTGGATCGCCAGCTGCTCTGCCGGCACGTAGATCGGCGCCATCTCGACGTTCGACGGCTGCAGGCGGACCTGATCGCCTTCGATGTAGTAGCGCTTGAGGGTAGTCTCGCTACCGCGAACGAGCGCAACGATAATCTCTCCTTGACGCGCTGTCTTCACACGCTCGACCAGCACATAATCACCATGGACGATGTGCTCGTCTCGCATCGAGTCGCCTCGCACTTCGAGAGCGTAAACGTCTTTGTTACCCACAATATCGCCCAGGGAAATGGACTCTGAGGCCTCGGCCGCGTCCACCGGCAGACCTGCAGCAATCCGGCCCACCAGTGGCAGACGCTCGGGCTGACGCGACTTACTCTTCGGCGGCAGTATGTCAATGGAACGGCTACGATTGTGCGCGCGCTCCAACAGCCCCTTCTTCTGCAAGTTCGTGACGTGCTTATGCACGGTGGCCAGAGACTTGAGATTCAGCCCCCGGGCGATCTCGTCGAAGGAGGGGGAGTATCCATTCTCTTCCACGAAGCCGCTGATGAAATCGACTACCTCTTTTTGTCGGCGTGTGACGGACATGCCGCTATTCTAGCGAACAAATAGCGAAATGTGGCGAAGAAATCTTCGCCACAGTGATTTAGGGTTCCCAAAATGAAACGTGGCCTAGGAGGCGTACCAAAAGCGAAATATAGGCGAAGAAAAATCAAAGCAATATCTTGCCAAGCAGGGCCATTTGACGAGATGGTGTCTTTGCAAGCCGGGACCACCCGGCGCTGAGACGAGGGATGGCCTTGAGAATCCTGATTGCTGAACATGAAACTGCCCTTGGAATGTTTGTGACGCGGTCGCTCGAGAAGGAAGATCACACGGTGACGTTGGTAGGCGACGGAGCGGCGGCCGCTACAGCGATCGCCAGCGCGGACTACGACCTGTTCCTTCTGGATCTGGACCTTCCAGGCGATATCGGCATGCGAGTGCTGGAAGTCGCGCGCCAGTTGGGAAACGGCATGCGTGTGCTGGTTCTGTCGGCCCACGCCGCTGAGCTGGAGACCCGGATTGCCTGCCTTGAAGGGGGCGGGGATGACTGCCTGATGAAGCCATTCGCAATGCGTGAACTGAAGGCCCGCTGCCGTGCGATGGTGCGTCGGCAGGATGGCGGCGCGGTGCTTCGATGCGGGGGGCTGGAACTGAATCGCCTGCAGCAGTCGCTCGAACGTGGGGATGAATCGATTACGCTGAGCCGGCGTGAGTTCGGTCTGCTCGAATACCTCATGTTGAATCGGGGCCGTTGCGTTTCACGCGCCACATTGCTTGAGCGGGTCTGGAGTTCCAGTGAGGCGGGGAATACCAACGTCGTGGACGTGTACATCAACTATCTGCGGCGCAAGCTCGGCTCAAGCGGTTCGCTGATCGAAACTGTGCGCGGCCAGGGTTACCGTATCGCGGGAGTCGAAACCGGCAAGCTGCCGCAGTCGATTCCCATGCTTCCGCCGGTCTCAGCATTCCACCAGACCGCCCTGGTCTGATCCCACAATTTTCCCGAATTGACCCATAAGAGAGGATGCGATGGCGACAGCTTCCGTCATGACGAAAAGTCCAGCATCTGTGCTGGTATTAAGCGCGGATTCCGGGGTGCGTGCCCGTCTGCGCAAGGCGCTAACGGCGCAGCGCTGGGAGGTTCATGAAGCGGAGGGAGGCGCTGCGGCCCTGCTACTGATGGATCAGGCCCGGCCGCAGGCAACGCTGCTGGACGGGCCGCTGCCTGATCTGCATCTGGCGGACTTTGCCGAGGAAGCGCTGTCAAGCCACCCGGCGATGGACCTGATTGCCTTGGACGGAGCTCTGGCCGGCATGACCGGGGCAACAAAGAGTCCCCGCCGAGGGGAGTTGCTCCAGGTTTTGCGCTCGGTGTGCGAGGAAGCGCCATCGGTCGCTACAGCGGATACGAACATCCCGTTTCCCCTAGCACCCGCAGTCATCCCACCGGCTTCAACAAAGAAGCCCTCTCTCTCTTCGGCCATTGAGACGACACCTGTTCTGGATCTGGGCTCGGTGGTGCGGCTGCCCGAATTGATTGGAGATTCAGACCGGATGCTCGAGGTAAGTCGTCGCATCCGCCTGGTCGCCAAGCGCAAGACGACCGTTCTGATTCAGGGCCCGACTGGAACTGGAAAGGAGGTGGTCGCGCGCGCTCTTCATCGTTTGAGCTCGCGTTCCGATCGGCCCTTCGTGGCGCTGAACTGCGCAGCCATCCCCGAAGCGCTGCTGGAGGCTGAGCTTTTCGGGCATGCACGCGGGGCATTCACCGGCGCCGTGCAGCGAAGGACGGGCCGTATTGAGGCGGCAAATGGCGGCACACTGTTTCTGGATGAAATCGGTGAGATGCCGCTGGCACTTCAGTCCAAGCTGCTGCGGTTTCTCGAGAGTGGGGAGCTGCAGCGCGTGGGCGAGAATGAGACCGTGCGGGTAGACGTTCGGATTGTGGCGGCAACGCATCAACCGCTGGCGCGTCGCGCGCAGGAGGGCAGCTTCCGGGCGGATCTCTTCTATCGGCTCGCGGTCTTTCGGATCCAGACGCCGGCTCTTGCCGAGCATCTTGAAGATATGGCTGCACTGACCGAGCATTTCCTCAAGTCGGCGTCGGGCGATGGCGTTACAAAGCAACTCAGTGAGGAGTCCTTTGGGCATCTGGCGGCCCATTCGTGGCCTGGTAACGTGCGTGAGCTGCAACATGTTCTGGAGCGTGCCAGCATCCTTGCAGAGGACCGCCCGGTGATCACTGCGGCCGAGATTGAGCTCGATTTGCCTTAGAAAACGCTAAGGGCCGCCGTTGCTGCTCTGGTACGGCGATTGCACCGAGTAGGGCAAACGTATCTGCAACGCATTGCGGATGCCGGATCTTCGCGGTGCAGGATGCCTGGCGATGAATATCACGACACCACTTGCCGATCAGCTTACCCGCTACATGGATCTCGCGGCGGCGCAATTGAAAGCGACCGCCACGAACATGGCGAATGTCGATACGCCGGGATTCCGCACGGTCGGGTTCGATTTCGAAGCCGAGATGAAGCGGGCTCTCAGCGGGCAAAGCATGCCGGGAGAATCGGGCTCTCCGCAGCTACAGCAGGTTGACGGTCTGCTTGCCCGGCCTGATGGCAACAACGTTTCGATGGACCGAGAGGGACTCGCGATGGCGGAGGCGCAGCTCAAGTTCCGCACCGGTGTGGAACTGGCGAAACGCGAATACACGCGAGTGATGGATGCGATACATGCCGACAGTAAATGAGTGTGATGCGGAAGGACGGCGGAGATGAATCTTTTTGGACTTCTTGGAGTGAGCGGATCGGCGCTAACCGCGGAGCGCGTACGAGCAGAGATAACGGCCTCGAACATGGCCAATGCGGAGACGACTCGGACCTCCGATGGGAAGCTCTTTCAACGACAGCATGTTGTCTTCCAGTCCATCGGTCCTGTGAGCAATGACGTCACCTCCGGAGGAATGCTGGGAGGCAGCTTTGCCAATACGTTTCAGAGCCAATTGACCAATGCAGCATGGCATGGAGCATCGCCGACGGGAACTCCTGACGAGGGTGGTGTGGAAATCGCTGACGTGGTCACGGACCACAGCCAAGGACTGAGACGCTACGATCCCGGTCATCCTGACGCAGATAAGGACGGATACGTTACCTATCCCGACATCGATCCGTTGACGGAGATGGTCGATCTGATGGGCGCGACGCGTGCTTATGGGTTGAATGTCTCAGCCGTGCAGGCGACCAAGTCCATGATCGGTGCCTCGCTGGATCTGCTGAAGTAATCCGGAACTGTTACAGAAACACTGAACCTGAAATCCACGAGGAGTCCTATGTCTGTCCCACTCGTCGCCGCCGCTTTGCCACCTGTCCAGCTTTCACAACTAGGTGGTACGCCTCCCACGGCTCAGCCGGGTGCTCCGTTTGCGTCTCTGATGCGAAACGCCATGCAGCAAATGCAGACACTTGAGAGCAACGCCACGACAGCGGTAGACGGATTGATGGCCGGCAATGGGACCGACATCCACACGGCGATGATCGCTACTCAGAAGGCGGATATGGCCTTTGAAATGGCTCTCGCGTTTCGAAACAAAGCAGTGGGCGCTTACCAGCAATTGATGAGCACACAGTTCTAATCATTCACCTGATCACAAAATGGACACGCAAATCAATTCAACACAGTCCCTTGCGCTTCTTGCACCGGTGACACGTTCGTGGCAGCGGGTGATGGCACTCCCCAAGCGCACCAGGACGGCGCTTTTTGCGGTGGGAGCGGCTGTCATCTTCTCTGCCGGGATCTTTGCATCGTTGGTCATGCAGCCGAGCTGGCGCGTGCTCTATGCGCATCTAGATCCGGCAGATGCGCGCGAGCTTGGTGATCAGCTGGCCGCGGCAAAGATTCCCTTCGATGTAACTCCGGACGGCACAACGCTGAAGGTTCCGGCTGATCAGTTGGACAAGGCCCGTTTGGAAACGGCGGCCAAAGGAGGGCCGAAGAGTGGACGGCTCGGATTTGAACTCTTCGACAAGCCCAACTGGGTGGGGTCGGAATTCGACGAGCGAGTGAACTTTCAGCGCGCGCTTGAAGGCGAACTTGAACACACGATTGAAAGTCTCGGCTCCGTGAAGACAGCTCACGTGCATCTTGTGTTACCGCATGAGTCTCTCTTCATTGAACGGCAGGAAGACGCCAAGGCTTCAGTGCTGTTGAAGCTGAGGCAGCGGGATTTGAGTCCACATGAGGTGGACGCGATACGCAATCTGGTTGCAAGTGCTGTCGATCATTTGAGTCCTGGCAACGTCACGCTGGTAGATGCCAGTGGCCGAGCGCAACTGGGGGTCAGGAATCCCGACGCTGCAGCGAACGGAGAAGAGCAGCGGCTCGCCGACCGTCTGGTAGCGACACTAGAGCCCGTCGCTGGGGAAGGAAACGTACGTGCCTCCGTCCATCTGGAATACGACACGACAGCGGCGGACGAAACGGACGAGATTTACGATCCGAACGGGACCGTGACACTGTCGATGCAGCGATCGGAACAGCAGACCGGCGATCGTCCAACGACAGGGGGCGTGCCGGGCACCGTCAGTAATGCTCCGAACGCGCAGGCTCCCCTGCTACCGCCATCACGTTCTGCTGGCGCTGCCAGCATGAAGGAAGAGAGCGGTACCTACGGGGCATCCAAGAAGACGCGCCATATCGTCGAGGGTCCGGGACGACTGAAGCGCGCAACCATTGCAGTTTTGATTAATGACCGTCCTCAGCAAACGAGACATGGAATTACAGCTTCTCAGGTCCCCTGGACTGCGGACCAGATGAAGCGCATTACGGAGCTGGCGCAGGCAGCGGTAGGCTATGACGCCTCCCGTGGCGACGTGATCTCGGTGGAGAATCTCGCCTTCGACAACGCTCCGGATGCGAGAGAATCGATCGCTGATCGCGCGCTGAGCACGGCGCGGAGTCTGGACTTGCCGAGGTACGGCGCGGCACTGATTGGATTGCTCGCCCTGATCCTCCTAGTGATTCGTCCCGTCACTCGCAGCCTGAGATCCGGTGCGTTGCCGGCTCCGGGTGGCTTGATATCGGTTACCGATGCACTTCCGGAGGAGATCGCGCAGGCTCTTCCGGCCCCGGAGAGGCTCGCGCGCGAGACAGTCTTCCAGCGGGTTTCCGCAAGCGTGGCGGCGGATACCGCTCAATCTGCCCGGCTGTTGCACATGTGGCTCGAGAGCGACTAGGTCAGCCCAGGAGTCAGAGGAAACGAATGCCTGAAGCAATCACAACAAGTGCAACGAATGCCGCACCGGCGCGCACTGTCGCGCAGACTGGCCCGAGAGGCCATGCTCCTCTGAGCGGGCGGCGACGCGCGGCCATTCTGCTGATGGCGCTCGGCGACGACGTAGCACGTGAGCTGCTCCAGGATCTTCCGGATCCGATGATCGAGTCGGTGGCGGCAGAGATCGCATCGCTTGATCATGTTGATCCAGAATTGACGATCGGCGTCCTCGAAGACTTCGAGGCCATGCTGACAACGCAGCAGCAGACGATGCGCGGCGGGCTCGCCTCCGCCAGCCGGCTACTAACCGGGGCGCTCGGACGTTCACGAGCCGATGCCGTGATGCTCCAATTACAGCGGACAAGAGAGGCGAACGACAGCAATCTCGCGATGCTGCAAAGAGTTGATCCAACGCAGCTCAGCAAGTCGCTCGAGAATGAGCATCCGCAGACCGTGGCCCTAGTCCTGGCACATCTTGACCTGCAGCGTGGCTCTCAGGTACTTGCTGGCCTTGGTGAAGAGCAGCGTGTGGCGGCGGTGCAGCGCCTAGCGGAGATGAGGCACTTCTCTCCGGAAGTGGCGCAGAAAGTGGCACGCATACTCAACCAGCAGCTACAGACGATCGGCGATACGCAAAAGCGTTCTTACTCCGGCTACAAGGCCGTTGCAGATCTTCTGAATGGGCTCGAGGCCGAGGCTTCGAAGAAGATACTTGATCGGGTTGAGACGGAATCGCCCGAGACGGCGATCCACGTGCGCAACCTGATGTTTACCTTCGATGATCTGCTGAACGTTCCTGGAGCGAGCGTGCGCGATCTTGTAGCCGGCGTCGACAGGAGGCAATTGGCGCTGGCCATGAAGGGAACAAAAGATGAGTTACGCGCTCACATTTACAAGGCCATGTCGACGCGCGCGGCAGAGATGCTGCAGGAGGAGATTGAAGTGATGGGGCCGGTACGGTCGCGCGAGGTGATGCAGGCGCAGCAAAGCATCCTCGCGATCGCGCGGCGCATGGAAGCAGCAGGCCAGATCATTCTCAAGCTGGAGCAGGGCGACAGCCTGATGGTTTAGGTGGCGCAAGGGTTAGATCGCCATATGCATGAAGGACAAAGAATGGAAGCAGAGATTCGAAGACTGACGTACGTGCCGCGCTTCGCCGGCTCCAAAACCGGGAGTGGAACGCCGCCTGTTGGATCGTTCATCGGCCAGCTACCGCCGCCGTTGGCCAAAGAAGAACTACTCAAACAAGGCGCGAAGATGACGGATGTGCGATTACAAGCTCGTGTGATCGAGCTTGAACGAGAGCGGACAGAGAGCGATCGCCACCACCGGGAGGTGCTTGCGGCCGCACATCAGAAGGCTGCCGAAGAACTTGCCAGTGCATTGCAGGGGCAAAAAGAAAGATTGGAGCAGGAGCATGCGGGGAGCGTCCAAGCGGCCCTCTCCGTATTTCAGGAGTCGCAGCAGCGGTATTTCGCTGATGCCGAAGTCGCAGTTGTCCGACTGGCACTCAGTATCGCCGGGCGGGTATTACATCGGGAAGCACAAATGGATCCGTTACTGCTACGAGGCGCCGTGAGGGTGGCGCTTGAGGACATGCAGCAGAGCGCGGCATGTGTGCTGGAAGTGCATCCAGAAAAGGCTGAGGAGTGGGGCCGGTGGCTTTCGGATGCCGGCGCACTCGGGCGTGTGCAGATCCGTGCCAAGGATGATGCCGCTCCAGGGCATTGTCGGCTGGAGATTGGGGCAAGCACTGCTGATTTGAGCGTCAATAGTCAACTGGCTGAAATCGAGCGCGGCTTTTTCGATCTTCTACAGAGTCGTCCGCCTGCGGGCGACGTCGAGACAAAGCAGGAGAGATGACGCCACAGCTGGTAGATGCTATGGACGGTTACTTGCGCAGGCAACATGCCTGGCGGTGGAGCGGCAATGTGCTCGATGCGTCTGGACAGAGCATGGAGTGCGCCGGCCCCGTGTGCAGCATCGGAGACTGCTGCGAGATTGTCGATGCCTGCGGCAAGCGATATGCGGCTGAGGTGATCGGATTTCGTGGTCAGAGAGTGCTCGTGATGCCGCTTGAAGGAATCGAGGGCATTCGCCATGGCGACTTGGTTATCGGTCTGGGAAGAACACCGGATTTTCCTGCCGGCGAAGGACTCATCGGCCGGGTGCTCGATGCCGTTGGTGGTCCTTTGGACAATGAGGGTCCGCTACGCGTTGCCGGCCGCGAACCGATCCATCGCGCTCCCCCTTCGGCAATGAACCGAGTTCCTATCCGCCAACCACTCTCTACCGGAGTGCGCGCTCTTGACGCAATGTTGACTGTCGGTCTCGGCCAACGCATTGGGATCTTCGGTGGGTCCGGCGTGGGAAAAAGCACCCTCATTGGCATGATGACCCGCAATACATCGGCCGATGTGGTGGTGGTTGGTCTTGTGGGAGAACGCGGTCGCGAGGTGGGCGAATTTCTAACGGACGCCTTAGGCGAAGAGGGTCGGCGGCGCGCGGTCGTGATTGTGTCGACATCTGACCAGTCGCCGCTCTTACGCATGCGGGCTGCGCTAGCGGCAACCAGTGTTGCGGAGAACTTCGCCGACCAGGGAAAAGACGTTTTGTTGGTTCTTGATTCGTTGACACGGTTTGCGATGGCGGCGCGTGACGTCGGGTTGGCGGCCGTCGAGCCACCGACAGCGAAGGGCTACACGCCCTCCGTCTTCAATCGCGTCGCAAAGTTGGTGGAGCGTGCCGGGCGTTTCCGGCAGGGCAGCATCACGGCGTTCTATACGGTCTTGATGGAAGGCGACGATCAGCAGGACCCAGTTGTGGATGCGGTGCGCTCCTTTGTGGATGGTCACGTGATGCTCTCCAGATCGCTCGCGTCGGAAGGATGGTACCCGCCGATCCATGTGCTCGACTCGATCAGCCGCCTCATGCCTGCCATCGCATCGAACGAGCACCTCCGAGCGGCAGGGGCACTTCGCCGTTCGATGGCGCTCTATGACCGGGCATCGGATCTCATTCGTATCGGCGCATACAAGAGTGGCACTGATGCGGAACTGGATCACGCCATTGCTTTGCAGCCCGTGATCCGCACTCTGTTGACGCAGAACGCTGAACAAAGAACGTCTCTCGAAGCCGCGGTAGAGTCCTTGCTGCAGGTGCAGCCGGAATGAGCGTGCGCAAGCCGATGAAGAGGCTGCTTGCGCTGCGTGTGATGGAGGAACAGCGTGAGCAAACGGAACTGCGCATGCAGCGTCAGCTCAGGCAAGTGTGCCTTGAAGCGCTAGAGGCATCCGAGGCAAGGAAGGTAGCCGCATTGCGAGTCCTGCACACCGCCCTCGATACTGGCGATCGCGCGGAAGCGATCTCCGTCGAAATGGCGCTTGCCTGCGGTCCACTGGAGCGGCACGCTTTGCAACGGCGGCTTGCACAACTGGATTCAATGATCGAAAAGGCTTCTGCAGCATGGCAGAGTTCTCGCGTGCGCCGATTGCAAATCGAAACCATAGTGGACGCGCAAGAGGCCCGTTCTTGCAGAGAAGCACAGAGTCGCGAGCAAAAGACAATCGACGGATGGTTCCTCACGTCTCGAGCCGAATCGCCTGCGGCACGCTCATATGAGAATTTTCAAAGAGAAGTATCGGGCGCAGCACAGAGCGATGGCGCCGCACGTGCAACGACTCTCTAAGAATGAAGCTGAGTCTTCAACTGGCCTCTATTTCGACAGCCAATGCAAAGCCTGGTCCGGCTGGCCTGCCCGGCATGGGTGAGTTCGGCACAACGATGCAGGCGAGCATGGCGATGCTTCCATTCGCCAGGACATCGCCCGATGGGAACTCACAGCTTTCTACTGATATACAGTCGCGCGTTGCAAAGAGCCCTGGGGCTGGGCAGCCCGACAAAATAAGTAAAGGCTTGGCCGCGCAAGGCACAGAAGTGTTTGTGTCGCCAGAAGAGGCCCAAGTTGGAACGGCTATTCCGCTCGCGGCTCCTGACGAATTGATGGGCCCGAGCGAACCGCATGAAGGCCAGGGGACGGAGTGTACGAATACGTCAGCGCCTACACACGAAATATCTGCTGCGCCGCAGGGGCAGGGGCTGGTTTCTGAAAAGCTCCTTGTTCAGACATCGCTCGTTCGGCAGCAACATTTGATCTTAGACAGAGGCGAAGAGCCACAGCGGCCGCCGGCAGGAACACAGTCGCAGCTCTCTCCACCGACCAAGGATGCATCCTCGCGAACGCGACACAGGGCGGAGGAGGCGGAGGGAAGAAGAGGTCATCCCGTCACCGATGATCCGTCATCCAATGTACCCCTGGTTTCGCAAAGCGTTTCTATCGTAGTTCCTATGCTTGTATTCCACCCCGGCGAATCGAACCCGGCGCCTGTGACGTGCAGTTCCGACGCCAAAAGCAGTCACGTTGACCTTTACGATGTATCCCACCGGCCTTCTACTTCATCAACGGCAGTCGTCGGTGGCGATTCTCAGGGTGATCCGAATACCATTTCTGAATCCGCGATGGTCAAGCAGCCTCAATTGATGGTTGCAGCCATCAACGACAAGCTTAGTGAACCGAGCGGTCCAAACGAGAAGACCGAGCATTCCACACATGAACAACTCGTTCCCGTAATAGCCGGAAAGGCGTCTGCGGGAGCCGGAATGCCGGGAAGTCAAGATCACCATCCGGAAGTGGCGACCCATGCAGCGTTCGTTAACAACGCGAGCCAATTGGATACTCGCATTCAGAAAGCGAACGAAAGAAAGAGCGGGGCCGAACAGGAACTCCAGATTGCGGCGATTGGCTCGCGCCATGTCAATCCAGCGTCGATAACCGAACATCAAGCGGCGACTCATGTTCCTGAGTCGGCGTTCCATGCCCCTCAGAGAACAATAGACGTCCATCGACCACAAGTAAGTGGAGCACAGGTGCTGCAGAGGATGGATATGGCCGCCCCCTTTGGCGCGATCCAGTTGCGTGCAGAGACGCGGCGACTCGAAGTCGGGGTTTCTTCGGGAGCACTTGGTTGGGTGGAGGTAAGAGCAACAAGCGCCGCATCCGGCCGTGTTGATGCAACGCTGCAGGTACAAAACGATTCCTCGGCCCATGTGCTGGCGAGTCAGTCGCGAGAAATTGCTGACTATGCCCGCGACCACTCTGTCTTCCTGGGCGAACTCTCGGTAGGTGTCGGAACCGGAGACGGTGCGCGGGGCGATTCGCGTTCCGCACAAGGTGAAGAACGTAATGGTAACGCCACCCAGGCCAGAGAACCCCGACAGCAGGTGAATGACGAGCTTCCGTATCGTCCCGCGGAGGCTGTGTCCTTCATAAGCGTACGAGCTTGAATGAGACCGGGCGAAGCCAGCCCGGAAGGAGAGAGGCAATGCAGATTCCCGGCACTATCCCTATGGCTGCGACGACAAGCAGCAATTCGACGGACGGCAGCAGCAATGATCAGAATAGCGCGACGATCACTGCAAACGACTTCCTCACGCTGCTGGTGACCGAGTTGAAAAACCAGGACCCCACGGCGAATACAGATCCAAATGCATACGTCAACCAACTGGTTCAGGTGAACAGCCTGCAACAGTTGATTCAGATCAACCAGAACACAATTGCCCCGCCCACCACGACCGATTCCAGCGCTTAACCGGGCGGCGCTTACAACAAACCAAGAAGTTGCCGCGCTGCGGCCAGGAGGAAACGATGCCGTCCTTTGCTACTGCCCTTTCCGGGCTGGAATCGAATAACACAGCACTTAACACGATCGCCAATAATCTGGCGAATATGAACACTGTCGGATACAAAGACCAGACCGACCAGTTCAGCACGCTTTTCTATCAGCAGCTCAACGGCGGGGTGAACGGTGGGGTGCAGGTCGGCGTGGGCACGCAAGTCGCCACGACGGAGACCGATTTTTCGAGTGGCGCGCCGACGAGTACTGGACAGTCGACGGATATGGCGCTCCAAGGCACCGGCTTTTTTGTAATCGACGACAATGGCCAGCAGGAGCTTACACGTGCAGGAGACTTTGTTCTGAATCAGAACGGCGCGTTGCAGACGACGAGCGGGGCTTCTGTAATGGGATACCCGGCCTTGAATGGCAGTATCTCGCCTGGAAGCGGTGTGCAGCCTATCATCGTGCCGCTCGGCCAGACGCTTGCAGCCAGGCAGACCGGCTCCATGAATATCCAGGCCAACCTGGATGCGTCTGCCGCGGTTGGTGCGAGCGTCCCTGCGCCGGTTACGCTCTATGACTCGCTTGGCGCGGCGCACCAGGGGACGGTGACCTTTACGAAAACGGCGGCGAACACCTGGAGTTACAACATCGCGTTGCCGGCCGGAGAGGCAACTGCCAGCGCCGGAACCACGGGAACGCTGACGTTCGATGGATCTGGCAATCTGACGAGCCCGACGGGAACGATCAGCGGAATCTCCTTCACAGGTTTGAGCGACGGAGCATCGAATATGAGTTTCGGCTGGAACCTGAATGGAGCCGCAGGAAACTCCATTACGCAGACTGCTTTGCCTTCAAACGTCGCGAGTGCTACGCAGGATGGTTACGCCAGCGGCAGCTATCAGGATTTCAGCGTGGACGGCGATGGCGTCGTTGAGGCGAGCTTTAGTAACGGACAGAAGGAGATCATCGGGCAGGTAGCTGTGGCGACCGTTGCGAACCAGCAGGGATTGCAGGCGACGAATAATACCGCTTACCTGGCCACCTTGGCTTCAGGGCCGGCGGTAATTGGCACGGCAGGGAACGCCGGGCGTGGGACGATCGAAGGAAAAGCATTAGAGTCTTCCAATGTGGACGTCTCGACTGAATTTTCGGCGCTCATCGTCGCCCAGCGCGCTTTCGAAGCGAATTCGAAGTCGGTAACTACTTTTGATCAAGCCACCCAGGCAGCCATCAACATGATTCACTAAGTGAAATTGCTTTGCGGAGCGTTAGGTTAGGCCCCTCACGCTCCGCTTTACAGCGGACGATTCGCGGTCCTTCTGCCCGTGCGTTCCTCCTTTTCTGACAGATCTCTAAGCTCATCGCATCCCCGGATGGCACCCTGAATGCAATCATCTTCGGCATGGAGAATACGGTCCATAAGGTCGAAGGCGTTCCGGAGCACACGCCTGGTGACAGCAGCGTAGCGGCTGTCCATCAGTCTCCGCTGTCCTCGCCAGAGAGACAGACTGACATTAGCCCTCCGGATCCCGAATGCACGGAGATCGTGCCCTCATTTTGGACGCAGATCTCCTCAGATGGTGAATTCGCGGCGGCCGGAGCGGCCGCCTTACCTGAACACCTCCGGCAGATCCCATTTCAGGTTGAACTGCGGGTACCGGTGTCGCGATTCACCCTTCGCGACCTGCAGCAGCTCAAACCAGGCGTTCTGCTGGCAACAGAGCATCTATCCGTTCGGGACCTCGTGCTTACCGCTGCAGGCGAGCGTTTGCTCTTGGTCGAACTGGAGGCAATGGAGCAGCAACTGGCTGCGCGCGTCAAGCGTCTCGCGTGGCGGCACAAGTGGCGGAGGAAGGCATGACGTTCCTCCAGACCTGGCTGAGCAAGCCGCGCGCCACTGTACGCATTGATACTGCTGTCCCCTGGGCCGCTTGGATGAAAGCCCTGCGGCGCCCTTTCATCGGCAAACAGGGCGACATGCGCGCACGGATAGAGGTTCTCGACCGTTTGTCGCTCGGCGGTAAAAAGTCACTTTTGTTGATCTCCATCGATGGCCGTCGTGTGTTGGTTGGAGTGGGTGAAGACGCTACACCTTCGATCTCAGCGTTCGAAAAGGTTCGCAGCCTCTCTTCATCGCGGCGGTCATCCCGCGCCAGACGGACATCGCGCGGAACAAGGATGGTGCGCTAGATGGGCCGTCACCTCGCATGCCTCGTTGTAGTGCCATCTTCATTGCCGTCTCTTCACGCGCTGAACGCCGTCAAAGACAACAACTCGGTGCCATGGACGATTGTTGGGGTCCTCACCCTGCTTACGTTGCTCCCCGCCATCGTTCTTTCGATTACGCCGATGGTGCGTCTGCTCGTAGTGTTCCATTTTCTACGCCAGGCTCTTGGCACGCAGACCGCACCGAGCAACCAGACGCTGATGGGGCTTGGCCTCATGATGACCTGGTTCCTGATGCAGCCGGTTATGGTGGCCGTGAATCAACAGGCGATCCAGCCATTCCAGAAAGGGCAGATATCTGGCTGGCAGGCTATCGAGAGCGGTGTCCAGCCGCCGAAACGATTCATGCTGCATTACGCACGAGAAAAAGACCTGGCCCTGTTCGTCAATGCCGGTTCAGTGCCGCGCCCGAAGACACCGATGGACCTGCCGATGCGCGTCGTGGTCCCGGCGTACATGCTCTCTGAACTGAAAGCCGGCTTTCAGATTGGCGCCATCCTCTTTCTTCCGTTCCTGCTTGTCGATCTGGTCGTCGCTTCCATCACGACTTCCATCGGCATGCTCCAATTGCCACCCGTGACCATTTCGACGCCGCTGAAGATTCTGCTTTTTGTGATGGTCGATGGTTGGAACCTTCTGGCCGGCTCGCTGCTGAAGAGCTTCTCGTAACAAGACGTCGGGGAGAATCCATGACTGCTGACCAAGTTGCTGAGCTTATGCGGATGACACTGCGCGAAGCGCTGCTGCTGAGCGCACCCATCCTGGTGGTGGCAGGGATTTCGAGCCTGTTGATCAGTCTGGTGCAGACCTTGACATCCATACAAGACCAGACGCTCTCCACCGTGCCGCGCCTGCTGATAGTCTCTGCCGTTCTTCTCGCCGGGATGCCGTGGTTCTTACACCGGCTCATCTGGTTCACCGCTTCGATCATGAACGATCTGCAGCGCTTCGCGAATTGAGCTCAGCGATGATCCTTCAGACTGAAGCTACCAACTGGGAATACCTGCTCAAGGCGGCCTTGCTGGTCTGTATCCGCGTCAGCGGCCTGTTCGTCTTTGCGCCGGTCTTTTCGTCGCAGGCACTGCCGACCAAGATCAAAAGCATTTTTCTAATCGTCCTGACGGTCGTGTTGGCTCCAACAGCCGCAGCGCTTCCGGGCTCGCACGTTGAGGTGGGACTCTCAAGCATTCTGAGCGAGCTTGGAGTGGCCGCGTTCCTGGGCTTATCGCTGGCCATGTTGAATGAGCTGGCCTCCCTCGCAGGGCAACTGCTGGGCATGCAGTTCAGCTTTTCGCTCGTGAATCTCCTCGATCCAAACAGCGAAGTGCAGACGCCCCTTCTGTCGCAGATGCTCGGCCTGCTAGAGATCACAGTGCTGCTTGCCGCAGGCTTGCATCGGACGATCCTCGCGGCATTGCTTCATACCTTCCTCGTAGTTCCACTTGGCTCCGGTTTGGCACCGCGCGGAATCGGCCTTCCCCTGGTCGGCATGATGGGCGGTGTCTTCCTGGCTGCTCTTCAGCTTGCCGCGCCGGTGATGGCTGCAACTTTGCTGGTTGAGGTCGGGATTGCCCTGATGTCTCGTGTTTCGCCGCAGCTTCCGGTCCTCGCCTTGACGATTCCGGCGAAGACTGTCCTGGGGTACGTAGTGCTGGTTGCCTCGCTGGCATTGTGGCCAGCGTTCTTTGAGGCTCGCTTCGCTGGTTTGTTGAACGACGCGCAGCGATTTCTGCCGGCGTTGGCGGTACATGCGTCGTAGTCAGGCGCCAAAAGAGGATCTTGATGAGTAGCGAGCGTACAGAGAAGGCAACTCCTCGACGAAGGCAAAAAGCTGAACAGGAAGGCGATCGCCCGCGTAGCCGGGAGCTTCTCTCCGCCGCGGCACTCCTTGCTGGGAGTCTCACCCTCGGCACATGCGCGCGGAGCTGGATCCCGACGTGGGCCGGAGTCTATCGAGAGACGATAGCACTGATGTGCGTTCCGAATTTGAGCGGTGATGCGCTGAGCATGTCCATGCGGAATGCCCTCATTGCAGGTGCTGCGCCGTGTCTCTTTGTCATGCTGGCCGCCGCTGCCGCGAGCCTCGCCGTCGCCATGGCGCAGAACCGCGGCCTGCGTCTCAAACCGGCAGGCATCGCACCAAAGTGGTCGCGCCTGAATCCAGTACAAAACGCAAAGCACCTCTTCACGACACGCGCGCTGGTCCGTCTCGGCAAGTCGCTGCTTCCGGTTGCTCTGTTGGCGGTACAACTTGTTCGTTTTGTAACAGCGCTAGCCACAATGCCGGTATTCAGTCTCGCGCGTTTACCGCAGGTTTTCGCCGACGCTTACGACCTGTTGGTAAACACAGCCTGGATCATGCTGGCGTGGTCCATCGTGGACTATGTCGTCGAATGGCGCCAGTGGGAGAGTCGGCTGAAGATGAGCAAGCAGGAGATGCGAGAAGAATTCAAAGAGACGGAAGGCAATCCGCAGATGAAGGGCCGAATTCGTTCGCTGCGACGCCAGATGCGCCGACGCATGCTGCGAGCCGATGTCAAGAAGGCGAGCGTGGTGATCACCAACCCGACACATTATGCGGTGGCGCTCTCATTCGATATGGCCACGATGGAAGCGCCAAAGGTGCTTGCGAAGGGCCGCGATCTGCTTGCCGCGCAAATAAGGGAAGAGGCGCGCTGGGCAAGTATACCGCTAGTGGAAAATCCACCTCTCGCCCGGTCGCTTTATCGTGCCGTCGAGCCGGGACAAAGCATCCCGACCGAGTTATATGCCGCGGTCGCCGCGATTCTCGCCTATCTCTTCCGCCAGGAGGCCGAGCAACGAATGCGCCGCATGCATGAGCAGCGGCGCGGAGAGAACTCACATGCTACTGGCGCTGTTCCGCCGACAGCTACACCACAAAATCCCTTCGGGCCTGCCGTAACTCAGGAGGCACAATGAGCTCCCCTGTCGTATTGACCGCACCTGCTGTGAACTCGGCTAGTGCTGCAAAGAACAGTTCAGGCCAGTCTGCCTGGGTTACCTGGATCCACGCCGCACGCGAATTTGCGTTGCCGGGCGCAGCGATCAGCATCGTCTTCGTAATGCTGGTGCCGCTGCCATCGCTGATTCTGGATCTGTTGCTCGGCCTGTCGATTGCCGCAGCCGTGCTGGTCTTTTTGTCCGCGGTGCAGGTGCGCAAAGCGGTTGACTTCTCTGTTTTTCCGACTGTCTTGCTATTGCTCACATTGTTTCGTCTCTCGCTGAACATCGCTTCGAGCCGCCGCATTTTGCTTCATGGCAACGAAGGCGCATCGGCGGCCGGCAGCGTGATCGAAGCGTTCGGGCAGTTCGTCGTGGGGGGCAACTACGTCGTTGGCTTCGTGCTCTTTCTGGCACTGATCGCGATTCAATTTCTTGTGGTAAGCCACGGTGCGGTGCGCACCGCGGAAGTGACAGCGCGATTTACGCTCGATGCTCTGCCGGGCAAACAGATGGCCATCGATGCCGATCTGAATGCCGGTCTGATTGATGAAGCGGCAGCGCGCAGGAGACGTGAGGCGGTGGCTCGCGAGGCGGAGTTCTACGGCGCGATGGATGGCGCCGCACGCTTCAACCAGCGTGACTCCATGGCGACGATTCTGATCACTGCGATCAATATCATCGCCGGACTGCTGATCGGCACTCTGCAGCAGGGCGTGGCCCTGGGTGATGCTCTGAAAACCTATACCACTCTGACAGTAGGCGATGGGCTGGTCACGATGATTCCCTCGCTCCTGGTTTCGGTTGCGGGCGGCATGGTCCTCACACGCGCCTCGTCTGCCGATGCGCTGGGTTCGGAGATCGGCTCCCAACTTCTGGGTCGGCCGGCGACGCTGTACATGTCCGGCGGCGTGTTGGGGATGATGGCCCTGGTTCCAGGGCTGCCGAAGCTGCCGTTTCTCGTAATCGCGGGAGTGTTGCTGCTTGCCGGGCGCCAGGTATCGCGCCGCGCATCGGCTGAAGCTGCGGATGGTCTTGCGGATGCGGCGAAAAAAGAGGAAGGGAAGGCGCAAAGTGAGAATCTGGCTGGGCTGCTTCGCATGGATGAACTTTCGCTCGAGATCGGATTCCAGTTGATTTCCCTTGTTGACGAAAAGCAAGGCGGCCAGATGCTGTCGCGCATCCGAACATTGCGGCGGCATCTGGCGACAGAACTTGGCTTTATCGTGCCACCAGTTCACATTGCAGACAACCTGCGTCTCAAGCCGCGTGAATATGTAATCTCGCTGCGGGGCATGGAGATCGGCCGCTGGCAGACCGAAGGCAATCAACTGCTGGCCGTCTCCGCGGATCCCCAGGCACGCGCCCTTCCCGGCAAGGAGACTCGCGAGCCTGCCTTTGGCGTGAATGCTCGCTGGATCGCGCCTGCGCTCGAAGAATCTGCCTTGGCGGCCGGTTACTCCGTTGTCGATCCGACAACTGTCATCACCATGCACTTGTCCGAGCTGGTTCGACGCCATGGGCAAGACCTTCTCAGCCGGGCAGAGACGAAGCGCCTGATAGACACGTTGAACGACTCGCATCCCAAACTGATCGAGGAGCTGATCCCCAAGGTGATGACGCTGGGCGAAGTACAGCGTGTCCTGCAACAGCTTCTGCGGGAGCAGGTTTCCATCCGCGACCTTGGAACGATCCTTGAAGTATTGGTGGAAGCGGCTCCCGCCAATAAGGCATTGCCGCACCTGGTCGAGCTATGCCGCCAGGCGATGGGGCGACGTCTAGTCCAGCCTCATCTCGATGCGGACGGGACACTCCCGGTTCTACTGCTCGATCCAGCGATCGACGAGGAACTACAGTCCTGCTTCGGTGACGGTAGCCGCAACATCGGTGATCGAGGTGCCGTGTCGATCCCGGTAATTCGGCGCCTTGCCGATTCTTTGAAAAGGCTAAGTGGCGGGGCGGGGGCAACGGCATGGCCCGTGCTTCTGTGTCAGAGTCCGGCGCGATATCACATTCGACGCTGGCTTGAGCCGGCAGTACCTCGCGTGACGGTACTGGCGCCGAGTGAGGTCCCGGCTGACATACGAATCCGATCGCTCGGGACCGTCCGCTAAGCGGCGCCGAAGAGAGCGAAAGCGAATCTATCCAGGAGCAGGCATGCAACAGAGAACGTCCGCCGATCACAAAGGAAGCCAACTCCCAATCACTCTTTATCCACTGCAGAAGAACTCGGCTGCTGCGCGACTTCAGGCCGCACACGATGGGCCATCGCTATCGGAAAAAACGACCCAATCGGCCAGCCACGAGGCGGGTGCGTTCCCGGCTCAGGCGTACGAAACGTTGCCTGTCTCGGAAGATCTCCTTCGGGAGCATCTGCCGATGGTGCGCTTTCTCGCACTGCGGATTCGTGAGCGCCTACCCCAGCAAGTCGAAATGGAAGACCTGATCAGCGCCGGAATCGTTGGTTTGATGGACGCGTTGCAGAAATTCGATCCAAAGAAGAAGGTGCAGTTTCGTACTTATGCGCAGTTTCGCGTACGCGGTGCGATGTTGGACAGCCTGCGTGCGCTCGACTGGGGGCCGCGTGATCTACGACGGAAGGGGCGGGCTGTTGAAGAGGCGATTCGCTCCCTGAGCGCGACGATGGGTAAAGCTCCGACCGAGAGCGAAGTCGCGAAGCAAATGGGACTCGACCTTAGCGCTTATCAGCAACTTCTCGGCGAACTCTCCGGTCTCGAATTGAGCAGCCTCAACGCATCTCCCTCCGACGATTCCGGGATGGAGGTGCTGACGCTTCTTCCTGCAGGTCCGGAGGATGATCCCTTTCTGCAGTGCCAGAGCAGCGAGATGCGGCGGCTGCTTGCGGAGGCGATTGCGGAACTTCCGGAAAAGGAACGTATGGTTCTGACCCTCTACTACTACGAAGAACTGACCATGCGTGAAGTCGGAGCGACGATGGGCGTGGTAGAGTCACGGGTCTCCCAGCTTCATTCTTCCGCCATGGCTCGGTTGCGCGTTGCACTGGGCGCCTCAACCCCTGCCTGTGCCGCTCGTGCATAAAACAGACAAACGGATAGGAGTTACCGAGGGATGGACATGCTGGAAGGTAGCGATTTGGGTCGGTTGCTGGATATCGAACTTGAGGCCAATATACGATTCGGCGCGAGAGAGATGTCCCTCGCTGAGTTGCTGGAAATTGGGCCGGGAGCTGTGATCCCGCTCGATCGGCAGATAACAGATCCAGTTGACCTAATCATTGGCGACAAGGTTGTTGCTCGGGGTGAGGTCGTGCTGGTTCAGGGCAAGTTTGGATTACGGGTCACGGAGGTAGTCTCCGGGTGACGCAGATATCCCTGCCAACGGGGCACCAGAACACTTTCTCGGCCAGGGCGAGTCGCTGGGTCGAACATTGCGGTAATCGAGATTGCACAAGCGGCTGGTTGCAACTCTTCAGAAGGCGCTCGTCCCCCCGGTTTGAAGGAAACTGGGCATGCAGTCCAGCATGCATGGAACACATTCTCACTGACGCGATCTGCTCCCAAATTGAAAGCTGGGAACCGGTTCATGCGGAACGAGCGCTGCGTATGCCTTTGGGTCTGATACTTCTCAGCCGAGGCTGGATCTCTCATGGGGAACTCCAGGAGGCTCTCGCCGCACAACGTCGATCTGGGAATGGCCGGATTGGAGAGTGGCTAGGGCGTCTCCACGGTGTTTCGGAAGAAACCATTGCAAAAGCCCTGGGAATTCAATGGAACTGCGCTGTATTGCCCCACGGAATGCCGGGCCTGGAATTCGCACCGTCGCTCATCCCAGCTTTTTTGCGAAGGCGATATGGCCTTGCGCTTCTCCGTCAAGGCCCGGACGCCGCTTTGTATCTGGCGGGAAAAGACCGAGCGGAACACGCCGCGGCGCGAGCGATAGAACATATGCTCCGCGAGCCCGTACACGCGGCGTTTTTAGAAGACAGCACCTGGCACCAGGAGCAAGCTGAAACCGCTGATACGGCAGAGGTGCTAGTCCCAGGTCGTGACGGCGTCGTGGCCAGTATCGGCGAATTGATCGAGCGGACTCGGCCAAGCGATGCCGGCCTGGTTCGCATGCACGATCATCTCTGGTTGCGGATCTGGCTTGCGGGACGAGGAAGCCGTCTCATGGAGAGACGTGACATAGTCATTTCTTTACGTGGCCAGGATGGGGAAGAGGCCCTGAAGCCACTGAATTAGACGCTGCTAAGAATGGTTTTCGAAGCGTGCTTTGAAATGGCCCTCTCGATGCAAGGAGTATTCGGCAGGAGAGTTGGTCATGGATAGCGGTTACTATGCAGCCTATTCCGCATTGCTTGCACGCACTGAGGCAATGGATGCCGCCTCCAGCAACCTGGCAAATGCAAATACGAGTGGATATCGCGCTCAACGTGAATATTTCCGAGACGCGATTACCGGCGAAGGCGCAGCGGACTCGCAGCTGAATGGCGCGGTCAATCGCTACGGTGTGCTTGGGGGCGACCAGATCGATCTCGGCCAGGGCGCACTGGTCAAAACGGGAAACGCGACTGATGTGGCGATCCAGGGCCAAGGGTTCTTTGCGGTCAAAACGATTCACGGTGAGAGATACACGCGTGATGGCTCGTTCCAGCGGAGCAAGGACGGAATGTTGGTGGACGGTGCTGGCGATCCTGTTCTCGACGCAGCTCATAAGCCGATTACCATGCCCAACGGGACGATCGCGGTCGGAACGGACGGCGCCGTTTCGGTAGATGGAGGAGTCGTTGATCAACTTGGCGTATTTGTGGCCCCTGCAACGCAGCTGATTCCGGAAGGCGCCGACGAGTACCGTGTAAACGATGCTCGTACTCTCAAGCCGAGCCAGGACTATTCAATCGCTCAGGGTGAGCTCGAAGGATCGAATCAAAACATCGTAAACGGAAGCCTTCAGTTGATGCTGATCCAGCGCCAGGCAGAGATGATGCAGAAGGCCCTTTCGGCCTTTCATAACGATTTTGATCGCGCTGCAAGCGAAGACTTGCCGAAGGTCTAAGCAGACGTTTCTGAAATATCGAAGATCCCGACGGAGATAGTTAGAAATGATACGAGCACTCTACACGGCAGCGAGCGGCATGAGCGCGCAGCAACTCAACCTGGACACGATCGCAAATAACCTCGCCAATTCTTCAACCGCGGGTTTTCGTCAGACGCGATTGCAGTTTCAGGACATGCTTTATCAAAACATGGTGACCCCCGGAGCGGCGCAAAGCGCGCAAACTGTCTCAGCGGGCTTGCAGATTGGCTTGGGCACGAAGTCGGCGGCAACGGAAGTGATCATGACCCAAGGTGACCTCAGCCAAACGAACAATCCGCTGGACATTGCGATCGAAGGCGCCGGCTTTTTTCAAGTACAGCGGCCGGATGGGACAACCGCCTACACACGCGCTGGAAGTTTCCATCTCAACAACCAAGGAACCGTCGTAACCACAGCGGGCGATCTACTGCAGCCTTCGATCACAATTCCACCGAATGCAACAGCCGTAACGATTACCCAATACGGCCAGGTGAACGCGACTCTTCCGGGACAGCAGAATCCACAACAGCTGGGACAACTGCAACTGGCGACCTTTGCCAACCCGGGTGGTCTGGAAGCTATCGGAGGCAACCTGTTTCGCGCAACTCTATCCTCCGGTGATCCGGTCACAGACAACCCGGGAGGCACACAGGGACTGGGGCAGGTTCAGCAGGGATATCTCGAAGGATCGAACGTCGATGTGGTCAGCGAGTTTGTCGAGATGGTACTCGCGCAGCGCGCCTATGAGAGCAACTCCAAAGTCATTAAGGCTGCCGATGACATGTACTCGCAAGTGAATAACATGTCCCGCTGATTTCGCGATGGAACAATCATGACCCTCTTCGTAAATATCGTTGTCTGTCTCCTTACGCTCTTTTGCGTCAGCGCGGCTGGAGCATCGGCTGCGCACGTCGCACGCGATGCCGAGCAAGCAGATCCGATCTCAGGTCTTCACTGGCAAGTAGTGGCGGATCCGAACCACCCGGCCGCGCCGCCGCGATTGACACCGATGCGCGGTTCCGATCAACCGTCAGAAAAGGGTAAGCAGCGTCCGCGACCAATGGTTTGTGTGCGGGCAGGCGATCATGTGTTGCTTCGTGGGAATACCAATGGCCTTTCCGAGATGTCGCTGGAAGCGACGGCACTCGAGAACGGAACATGTGGTGCTCGTGTACGAGCGCGTGTGGCCGTAACTGGAGCACTGGTTGAAATGACCGTACTTGATGCGCGAGCGGGAGTCCTGAGCGGAAAGGCAGGTCCAGGATGGTGAGTGCTTCCTGGCGATTGGCTCGGGGCCCCATGCTATTAGTCGGCGCGCTGCTGTTTGGTGCTTGCGGCACGGCGCATGCGCGATCGACGCCGAGCTCGAACAAGAACAATACGATCCAAGGGGCGACTGATCGTGCACTTTCCGATTACATCGCAAGGGTTCGCCAACAGAGCGAGACTGAGCCGCACACGGCGGGCTCGATCTGGAGCGACGACGGTGCTTTTACTCGCCTTGCATCCGATGTGCGCGCGATGCATGCCCACGACCTGATTTCCATTGTGGTAGTGGAGGCACTTTCTGCGTCGACGGACGGTTCGGTCAAGAATTCGAGAAGTTCCAGCGCGAATTCGCAGATTACCTCACTCTTCGCGAAGCTCTCTCCGAGCAACAGCCTGCAAAACCTGTTATCGCAAAATTCCGCCAGTGCGCTCGCTGCGCAAGGCCAGAGCGTCACCAATTCGACCTTGAATACAACGGTTGGGGGCCAGGTGGTAAGCGTACTCCCCAACGGGATTCTCGTAATCGAGGCTGAGAGGCAGGTGGCATTCAATCAGCAAACACAGATGATCCGTCTACGTGGATTAGTGCGGCCCAGCGACGTAAATGCCAACAATCAAGTACTGTCGACCGCCGTTACCGACCTTGAATTGGAAGTAGTTGGAAAGGGAATTATCAATGATTACACCTACCGCCAAAACCCGTTGGTTCGCCTTTTGGAACGTTTGGTCATTTTCTAACCGTTCCTGCAGCTTACGGGTGAGTGGGGCGTGTCGCGGGCTGCTCGTGTTGTCTCTGGTTTGTGCGCCCCTTTGTACATCAGCTCAGTTGATACATGAAGCGACAGTTCACCGAGTTCGGATTAAGGATGTCGCTACTATCGAAGGCATTCGTGATAACCAGCTGATTGGATATGGGATCGTGGTAGGTCTTAGCGGAACCGGGGATAGTCAGCAGACGGTCTTCCCAGCGCAGACGCTCATCTCCACGCTGCAGCGTATGGGAGTGAACGTCCCAACCACAGGCAGTGCGAATACGCTGCGGGTACAGAATATGGCGGGCGTCTTCATTGCCGCTACTCTGCCGCCCTTTGCCGAACCGGGCACCAAGCTCGATGTTACCGTCTCTTCCGCAGGCGATGCTCGCAGCCTTAATGGCGGACTTCTGCTGATGACACCGCTGTATGGCCCAGACGGACGAATCTACGCGCAGGCTCAGGGGCCGCTCGTGCTGGGCGGGTATGCGGCGGCGGCCAACGGGAATGCGAAGGTGGTCAACCATCCGACGACGGGGCGAATCCCTGGAGGCGCAATGGTCGAGCGAGCGGTACCGCTGGACTTATCGCGATTGCCATCACTGTCCATATTGCTCAATGATGCCGATTTTCGAACTGCCGAACGCATGGCCGACGCAATTAACAACGAATTTAAACGTCCTCTTGCGCATGCCACGGATAGCCGGCGTATTGGCCTGCACCCTCAACAAGGAGAGGACCTACCGGCGTTGCTGGCTCGCGTGGAAGCGGTTGAAATTGAAACCTTCCCCCGCGCCAAGGTGGTGGTGAATGAACGTACCGGGACGGTGGTGATTGGTGGTGACGTACGATTGCAGCCTGTTTCGATTCTTCACGGCGGTTTGGTTGTCAACGTCATCAGCGATGTTGCTGTTTCCCAGCCCGGACCGTTCAGCAATGGCACGACGCAAACGGTGCAGGAGACCCGGATCCAGGCGCAAGACAAGCCGGTCAATCAGATCATGCTGAAACGTGGTGCGACGGTCGACGATCTCGTCCAGGAGCTGCAGGGGATCGGCGCTAGCGCGCGAGATGTGATTTCGATCCTCCAGGCGATGAAAGAGGCCGGAGCACTTGAGGCCGAGCTGGAGGTGCTTTAGTGCAACTTGCCGGGGTGGGACCGCAGGAGCTGTCGTCGCAGAGTGCATCGGAAGCCGGGCATCAAAAAAATCCCAGGCTTGAGCGTTGCGCACACGAGTTCGAGGCTAGTCTGATGGCTGAGTTATTGAAACCACTGCAGACGGGCGACGGCCTTACCGGAGAGGACAGTGACAGCGGCAGTGGCGCAGGGAGTGGAGGCGCCTTGTCAGGCTTTGCCTCCGAATCGCTAGCCCGTGCGATTTCGGAACGAGGCGGATTCGGCATCGCGGATAGGATTCTCAACCAGCTCGGGGCGTCGAGTGCGGGCGGTACCGCGAAAGTTCGCCAGGAACGCTTCCGGACCGAGCTCAAGCTTTTCGGGTCACAGCCGATATAGCTTGTAGAGGAGGTCCATCCATGAACGTACGCGATCGCTCCACATACGGACCGGGTCCGGAGAACCTCGGGATTGAAATGCCGTTGCCGCCGCGGGCGGACGGTCACGCCTTTCCTTCGGCCAGCGGCGGTATGGGTTCGGCGAGGGACTCGAGCGACCTCAGCCCGGCAGCCCAGGTCGCCTCGCAAGCTATGCAGATGCCGGAGATCCGAATGGATCGCGTCGCGAGCCTCCAACAGCGGATTGCCAGCGGAAGTTACCAAGTAGCTCCTCAGCAAGTAGCAGATGCCATGTTACGCAATTTGGCCGGCTAGAAGGATGGTTCATGAGGACCGACGATATAGAGGAACCATCTTTCCTGCGCTGTGTCGAGATTGAGCGGGCCATCGACCAATCGATCGATGGACTCTTGAGGATGGATGCGGAGATCCTCATGCAACTTTCCCACGTCTGTCGCGATTGGGAGGCCAAAGGGCTGCGGCTCTCGGTTTCAAATGCTATATACGCACGCCTCTCGTGGAAGCTGCTCCTACTTGATCGGCTTCTTCGCCAGACGCGCACCAACCTCAATGTGATTGGGCTCATTCCGCGACAACATTTATTCGCTGAGGGCTATCAAATTTTCGTCGGGCGTTGAACAAACATGGCTTCTCTCAATCAAGCTTGGAACATTGCGACTGGCGCACTGGCGGCGGACCAGTCAGCGATCTCGGTGGTAGCCAGCAACATCGCGAACGCGAATACACCTGGCTATACAACTGAGAACGTGGAATGGGGATCTCGCGATACGGTGACGGTTAGCGGCCAGTCACTCGGTAGCGGCGTTATATTTCAGGGAGGCGTGTCGCAGCGTGATCGGCTGCTAAATCAACGCGTCGATCAGCAAACCCAAGAACAGTCCGCCACGGCGGAGCGGCTTGCTGCGCTTAACGATCTGCAATCGCTCTTTTCCGGCGCCATCACGCCGACGGAGGGCGCTACGAGCAGCGGGGCTGCCGACATCGGCCAACAGATGGCCGCGTTTTTTCAGAGTTTCTCGTCGCTGGCTGCTGATCCTTCGAACGCAAGCCTAAGAACCGCTGTGCTCTCCGCGGCGAGGAGCCTCGCTGCTACTTTTAACCAAGTATCAAACGGCCTTGAACAGCAACAGGCAGGTTTGGATGCAACGATTGCTTCTGCCACAAGCCAAGTAAACGCACTGACGAGCGATATCGCCAGCTTGAATGCAAAGATCAGCGAAGGCAGTCCGAGCGCCGACGCAGGAACACTCGAAGATCAGAGACAGTACGATCTCCAACAGTTGTCACAGCTGATCGGCATCCATCAGATCATGAATGAGAACAACGGCCTGACCGTCACGACGGTTTCAGGCGCTGTGCTGGTCTCTGGAAGCAAAAGCGTGGACATCGAGACACAGGGCTCGGGTGGCGTAACCCACCTGCTACTCGGCGGAGCAGACCAGACTTCCGCTCTGAGCAATGGCGGCGGACTAATCGGAGGTGCACTGGAGGCGAGGGACTCCGATATTCCGAGCGCCCTCACATCGATCGACCAGCTGGCCTGGGGCGTGGGCACTGCCGTGAACACTCAGCAGGCAAGCGGAATCGACGCGAACGGTATCAGCGGCGCGCCGATATTCGGCTTAGGTGGAAGCGCCAACGGAGCAGCGAACGCCATTTCCGTGGTTCTGAATGACCCTAACGGAGTGGCGGCGTCCGCATCGGGAGCTGGATCGCAGGATGGCTCAAATGCGACTGCGTTGGCGGCCTTGGCGTCTGCCGGTATAGTTGGTGGCCAACCGCCAAATGTGTCCTATGCCGCGTTGGTAGGTAGCATCGGAACTAAGGTCAGCGAGGCAACGATTGCCCAAGCGTCGCAAAGCGCCTCCCTTACGCAACTTCAATCGCAGCAAAGCGCGCTGTCCTCCGTGGACATGAATGACCAGGCAGCGCTCTTGCAGACCTACGAACAGTCCTATCAGGCAGCTGCCAAGGTTTTCACCATCTTGAATTCGGTGATCACAAGCGCTATCAATCTGGGCACGGAGACCGCCGTATCGGTCTAGGTCTAGGAGACGAACGATGAATGTCAATCCGAACTACATCCAACAGCTGACCGCCGCGCTTTCGAGGAGCACGGAGCAGCAGCAGATGCTCGCGAGCCAGCTTTCCAGCGGCCTGCGGTTTAACGGATTAGGCGACGATCCGGTTGCGGCTGCCCAGAACGTACAGTTTTCGGCGCAGATTCTTGCCGATAGCACTTTCACGCAGACCGCGGCCACGACAACGGCCAGGATGCAGGTTGTCGATTCAACGCTTGGATCTGTCGTCGATCAAATCAACCAGGCCATTTCTGTCGCCACCGCCGGAAACAACGGCACCAATAACGCCAGCGATCAGTCCAGTGTCGCAGCGGAGCTCACAAGCATCCGTGATGAAATTCTCGGCCTGGCCAACACTACATACAGCGGCAACTATCTATTTTCAGGAAGTCAGAGTACTGAGGCGCCTTTTCAGCTGGATACGTCAACCAGCCCCGCGAACGTGGTCTATTCAGGTGACGATATTGTGAATTACCTGAGCACGCCCGGCGGCCAATCGATCGCTACCAACCTGCCCGGCCAACAAATATTCACGGCTGCCGGCGCAGATCTTCTCGGCACTTTGAATGGGCTCATTCAGGGCTTTTCGACCGGCAACATAGCAACCACTACTGCGTTGACGTCCCAGTTGAGCGCCGCTCTTTCGCAGGTCAGCACACAACGCGCTTCACTGGACGGGGCGATCAATCGATTTCAGTCTGCTTCCTCGTATGCGTCCCAGGAACGGACGCAAATGATGGGGAACCAGACCAATCTGCTGCAGGCGGATTTCCCAACCTTAGCGACGAAGCTTTCTGCCAACGAGACCCAACAGTCGGCACTTGAGTCCGTAATTGTGGCGATGGAGAAGCAGGGAACGCTTTTCGATCGCATGTAAGGGATGGATTGACGCGATAGCGCGGGACCCAGCCAAACCATCTCCGCACATCTATACTGATGCCGGAGTTCGATGGTAATGAGAAATGCGCTGCGGTTTCTTTGGAATGCAACGCGTGGAAATCGTTTTCGGCCATGGCGTAGCGACTATCTTCGCTGGCGTATCGAGACGTATTCCGGACGCGAGGCCAAGACCATCGGCGCCGGAGACTTTTTCCGTTTTGTTTGGCAGGAGAAGGGACAGTTGATCCGTTTCCTGCATTGGGCCGGCAGGCTGGACGACGGTAAGTAATTCTGCAAAATTACCCGATTGCCGAGCAATTGTTCAAAACTCAAACCGGTAACGCTGTATTTCTCAATCTGCGAGTCGGCTGCCGCGGGTTTTGCATCTATTCAGCAAATAAACTGAGGCTTGGTCGCGCCGCTCTGCCTTGTTCTTGCGCTACGACGAGCCCATCCGGCAGGAGCTGAGCAGAGATATGGCAGCAGCGGCAGCAGCAGTGCCGACGGCGATATGGAAGCCGAAGACGAATCCGTGGGTGATAGCGGTGACCGTCGCGATGGCTGCTTTCATGGAGGTGCTCGACACCTCCATCGCGAACGTGGCGCTGCCATACATTGCAGGCGGGCTTGGCGCAAGCCGTGATCAAAGCACCTGGGTATTGACGACGTATCTCGTGGCAAACGCGGTGGTGTTGCCGATGGGCGGATGGGCGTCGAGCGTGATTGGGCGCAAGAACTTCTTCCTGCTCTGCATCGTGATCTTTACCGCAGCCTCCTTTCTATGCGGGCTTGCTCCCTCCATTGGGTTGTTGCTGCTCTTCCGCGTGATCCAGGGCGCTGGAGGTGGTGGACTCCAACCGATGGCGCAGGCCATCATGGCGGACTCGTTCGAGCCCAGCAAGCGCGGCCTGGCGTTCTCGCTTTACGGCATTGTTGCCGTGCTTGCGCCATCTATTGGCCCAACGGTTGGCGGCTGGCTGACCGACAACTACAGTTGGCACTGGATCTTTTACATAAACATTCCGATCGGACTTCTCGCGCTCGTCCTGGTGCAACGGTTGGTGGAAGATCCTCCATATTTGAAACCTGACCGGGCCAATCTGTGGCGATTGGACTATGTCGGAGTGGCTTTGCTCGTGATCTCCATGGGGGCGCTCGAGATCTTTTTGGACAAGGGCGAGGAGTGGGACTGGTTTGGATCGTCCTGGATCCGGTTCTATGCGATTACGTTCGCGATCTCGATCGTCGCGCTTGTTTGGTGGGAGATGGCGGGTGCGAAGGAGCCGGTCATGGCGATGCGGCTCTACAAATACCGAAATTTTGCCGTATGTTCCTTTTTAATGATGATTACAGGCGGCATCCTGAATGCGTCGACAGTGTTGCAGCCGCAGTTTACCCAGCAGTTGCTCGGATATACGGCTACGATTGCAGGTTTGGCGCTCTCCGGCGGCGGTGTGGTTTTGCTTTTCATGTTCCCGATTGCCGGACAGGCAGTCTCGCGCTTTCCCGCGCGCAATATCATCGCCTTCGGCTTCATCCTCTATACCTGTGCGTTCTTCTACTCGGGGATCCGCCTGAACCTGGGAATGAGTTTTGGCTTTGCTACGTGGTTGCGCATCGTGCAGGTCGTTTCGATTCCGTTTGTTTTCATCTCGGTCACGACGGCGGCATACTTCGGTCTACCGCGTGAGCTTAACAACCAGGTTTCGGGGCTGATCAACTTTGCGCGCAATATAGGCGGGTCGATCATGATCTCTCTCACCGGCGCATTCGTCACCGAGAGCACAGCCTTTCACCAGAACAACTTCCTTCAGCACCTGCATCCTGGCGATCCTGCTTATCAACAGCGATTGCAGTCGCTCACGGGGGCGCTTTCCGCTACTCGACTGGGGCCATCGAATGCGGCGGGCGGCGCAGCTGCCCAAATCTACAGCAGCGTCCAGGCCCAGACGTCGGCGCTGGGCTATGTGGATGTGTACTTTGCGCTGGCTGCGGCCTCCGCGATTATGGTCCTGCTGACTTTCCTGCTCGACAAGAACAACCCGAGAGAGGGAGGCAAGACCGAGATCGCAGTTCATTGACGCAGTAATGCCGTGATCAGCTGTTCTCAAAAAAGCACTCTATGTTACTCTTATGGCAGACACTTAGAGAGTGGAATCGATAAAGAGCATAGAGAGGTAAGCGTGCTGGCAACAGAAAAGAAAACAGAGGTGATCTCCCGCTTCCGCACACACGATTCGGATACGGGAAGTCCCGAGGTACAGATCGCAATTCTTAGCGAACGGATTGGCGAGCTGACCGAACATTTCAAGACCCACAAGAAGGACCACGCATCTCGGCGTGGTCTGCTGATGCTGGTAAGCAAGCGTCGTCGTCTTTTGAACTACCTGAAGACCAACGACTCTGTCCGCTACCGCGACGTTATTGGCAAGCTCGGCATTCGTAAGTAAGTCCGTACAGACCTTGCCCCTTTTATTGCACGCTTCCAGCGAGAGCGACGTGGGATTCCGGCATATCAGTGCCGACGCCGCACGTCGCCTTAGCACCCTTCCACTCGCCGCTATGGCTGAGAGGAGGTCGCGCGCAAACGACAACCCACACCGAGAATTGCTTTCCGGTGTTGCGTGCCTTCCTGCCTGGAGCAACACAATCTCCTGCGCTGCACAGAAAACGAGGATTCCATGAAACAAGAAGTATCTGTTGAGCTTGCCGGCGGCAAGCGACTGACCTTTGAAACTGGCCGCATGGCCAAACAGGCGCCCGGCGCCGCCCTGGTATCGCAAGGAGACAGCGTCGTGCTTGTCACGGCTGTGGCTTCTCCGGAACCACGCGAAGGCATCGATTTTTTCCCTCTCACCGTTGATTATCGCGAGTACACCTATGCGGGGGGACGCATTCCCGGTGGCTTCATCAAGCGAGAGGGACGGCCAAGCGAGAAAGAGATTCTGACCTCGCGTCAGATCGATCGCCCCATTCGGCCGCTTTTTCCTGAGGCATTCAGGAATGAAACGCAGGTCATCGCATTCGTTCTGTCGGCGGATAAGGAGAATGACCCGGACGTCATCGCAATCAATGGCGCGGGCGCTGCGCTCGCACTTTCAGATATCCCATTCAGCGGTCCGGTTGGCGCAGTTCGCGTTGGCCGCGTGAACGATCAGTTCGTGATCAATCCTACATATGCGGAGCGTCACGAGAGCACTTTGAACATCATGGTCGTCGGTACGAAAGATGGCATCGTGATGGTCGAGAGCGGATCGAAGGAAGTAAGTGAAGAGGTGGTGGTCGACGCGATCGACTTCGGTCACGGCGAGATCAAGAAGATTGTCGCGGCGATTGAAGATCTGGTGGCTAAGTCCGGTAAGCCGAAGCGCGCGGTGCAGGAAGTTGAGATTGATCACGCGTATGCATCGGAGCTTGAGGCGAAGATTGGAGAACGCCTCAAGGACGCGCTCGACACCAAGGCGCATCCCAAGGCCGAAAGCTATGCCTTGGTTAAGGCGATCAAGGACGACCTGGCGAAGGAGTTGCCGGCCGACCAGCCAGAGGCGAAGAAAAAGCTCGGCAAGTACTATGAAGCGCTGCGCGAGCGCATCTTCCGTGAACAGGTGTTGCAGCAGAGGATACGCCCGGATCGCCGCTCGTTTGACGAAATTCGGCAGATCACGATCGAAACCAGTGTATTGCCCCGCACCCATGGTTCAGCGCTCTTCACTCGTGGGGAGACACAAGCGCTAGTCACCGTCACACTCGGCACCACCGATGACCAGCAGCGGCTGGAGACCTACGAAGGCGAGCAGAAGAAGCGCCTGATGTTGCACTACAACTTCCCACCATTCTCAGTTGGCGAAACCGGACGCATGACCGGTGTCGGGCGTCGCGAAGTGGGCCACGGCGCTCTGGCTGAGCGTGCGATCTCTGCGGTCCTCCCGGCGGCGGAGGAGTCACCATATACCTTCCGCATCGTCTCCGACATTCTGGAGTCGAACGGCTCCTCTTCCATGGCTACAGTTTGCGGTGCAAGCCTTGCACTGATGGATGCAGGAGTTACACTCCGGGGCGCCGTCGCTGGTGTGGCGATGGGGCTGGTGAAGGAAGGCGAGCAGTATGCGGTTCTGACTGACATTGCGGGTGCGGAAGACCACTACGGGGATATGGACTTCAAGGTGGCGGGCACGCGCAAGGGCATTACCGCTCTGCAGATGGACATCAAGATTAGCGGCATCACGGGCCAGATCATGCGCGAGGCGCTTGAGCAGGCGCGGCATGGCCGGCTATTTCTGCTGGACAAGATGGATGCTGAACTTGAGGGCGCACGCGAGACACGTTCGAAGTTTGCTCCTCGCATTCACACATTGCAGATTCCTACCGACAAGATCCGCGATCTGATCGGACCGGGCGGCAAGGTTATTCGCGGCATCATCGAGGCGACGGGCGTGAAGATCGACGTCGACGATACAGGTCGCGTGAACGTGGCTTCCAGCGACGAAGTCGGCTTGACCAAGGCGCTGGGCATGATCAACGACCTGACGGCGGTGCCCGAAGTAGGGAAGACCTATTTGGGCAAGGTGGTCCGGCTGGCGGAGTTCGGTGCCTTTGTAGAACTCTTCCCGGGCACGGATGGCTTGCTGCACATCAGCGAGATCGCCGAGCATCGCGTGAAGGATGTGAAGGACGAACTGCGTGAGGGCGATCAGGTGATGGTGAAGGTCCTCGGCATCGAGGGCAATCGTATCAAGCTCTCCCGAAAGGCACTCCTGAAGGAGCAGCGGCAGAAGCTTGGACTGCCAGAGCCCGGTGGTGACGGAGGAAGCGAACCAGCACCGCGGCCGCCCCGCCAGGAGCGTCCAGACCGGCAGCCCCTTTCGGACCGCCAGCCTTCTTCGAACGCAAGCACGATCATGATCGAAGGTGGAGACGACTTCGAGGAATCCGATGAGGCGACCGACGAGGAGAACGAACCTAACTTCAATCGTGCGGATGATGCCCCGGTTCCGGCAGGCGCTGCACGCAACGGAGGCGGTTCTGGCGATGCGAATCGGCGTCGCCGTCGCCGGGGTCGTCCCGGCCGCGGACCAGGTACTGGAGGCGGTCGCCGCTAAGCAGCGTCTGATCTCGGCAGGTTCTCTGTAGTTGTGGAGGAGGGGCTACGCCATCGGCGTAGCCTTTACCGTATGCGCTATCTGCCGTTGGCTGGCTTCCTGGTCCTGTCGCTGCTATGGGGTTCCAGTTGGGTCCTGAGAGCCTCCGGTCCTTCCCAACCGCCACTTCTCTCGCTCGCCATTCAGTACGGGATCAGTGCAGCCGTCCTTTTGCCATGGGCGATACATCGACGTTTCTGGCGCAGGCCACTTTTTGGCATTGTCAATGCGGTCATTGTCGGAATAGGCATTCTGTGCCTCCCGCAGTTGCTGATATTTTTCAGTAAAGATAGGCTATCGCCGACGATCTTCGTTGCCGTGTTGGCAACGGTGCCAACTTTCCTCGCGGTCAGCGGGCGGCTGGCGATCAGCACTGCCGTCGGCGGACTGGCCGGCATACTTTTTCTTCTTGACCGCGACCTCGACATCTCCATTCGGCAATCATTGTGGATCTTGCCTCCCCTCGCGGCTGCGGGAGTGCTGGCATGGGCGCTAGCCGGTGCCGAAAGGCATTTACCAACGATATCCATAATTGAAGCTTTGTTTGGGCAATGTACTGTGTCCGCCCTGATCCTATTTGTTGCCTCACGGCTGCTCGAACATGAAACGGTCATTTGGTCGGCAGCGGCCGCGATCGGTTTTGCCATCAGCGCTGCCTTTACAACCGTGTGCGGTTACCTTCTTTTTTACTGGTTCTTAAGTAAATCAGGAGCCGGTCGCGCGAGCATGTTGCAGTGGACGCAGCCGCTTGTGGCAACTGCGGAATCTATTCTGTTGATGTCAACTCGACCCGATTGGACCGTGATTCTGGGAGCAACTCTGATCGTGATCGCGATAGCACGGGGTTTCTCGAATGGGGACGACAGCGGGGGAGTAATATTTGAGATTACTCGGAGCTAACGTACCTGCAATCACTGCTCCGCATCTCACAATTCGTGGAGTACACTGCTCGCGTGGCTGCGTCCATGTACATCGTCGTTGAAGGCGAAGACCCCGGTTACGACATCTTTGTGAATGGTCGTGCGCTGGCCAGAAACGAAGATGCGTTAGAGAAATTGGCGCATCGTCTCGGAGTACGCCCGATTCTGGATTTCTTTTCTGCAGATGAGAATTCCATGGCCCTTCTTCTTGAAGAGGGAGCCGGGGATCCTGAATGGGCGAAGACTCTTCCGCCTCCACAATGGTTTGCCGCCGAAGACGGGCTCATCACAGTCTGCACGCTGATCGATTTTCTGCGCGATCATCCTCTTGCGTTAGGCAATGAGACCCAAGAAGTATTGAAAGAGACAGAGGAGTTCGAGCGGGTCCTTCGCAAGACCGCCCAACGTCATCTCCGCTGGCAACTGGCTGTGAGCTGGCGCTAGGGTTCGTTTGAGCGAAGAAGCAAGGAGACCGGCACACTCAGCGTTCTTCGAATCCTAGTCTTTCCAGATTCCGAGCAGTCGTCTCAAAAGCACCAGTTCGCCCACGTGATAGCTCGTGTGATCCGCAGCCAGCAGCACTTCGCGCAGCAATGTCTCACTATTTTTCCCCCAGGGGATCGTTGCGTAAAGATTGCTGTCCGCAGAATGGATGAGAGCTTCGAAACTCTTCAAGTCCGCATGAATGGCTTTCACGGTCGCATCCCAGGACTCATCTTTAGTTGGCGTAGCGTCTTTGGGCCAATAGCCACTAGGCCAATCCAGCTCAACGTAGTTGGAGTTCGTAGCGAATTCCAGCAGATCGTGAAGGGTGATCCGTATATGCTCCACCAATTGCCAAGCCGAGTAGGGGAGCCCGGTGGGACGCTCGCCGATACGACTCACCGGGAAGCGTTCGACCGCGTCTGAAAATGTTGCGTGCGCCTGGCCGCCCTTCAGCAGTGCGACCAATTGTTGTCTCAAGTTTGCGTCGTCCGTCTTCGCCATTATGTTCCTTCATATCGGGCCACTGGCTCTGCGCCCAGATCGTTAAAGGATACGATGCACCCAGCGGACGGGAAGGTGCGATGAAGTCAGCCAAGTGAGGGAGAAAGGGCATTGTTCCGCGAGAGTGCAGGAGCCGTGGCCACGCCATCCAAGCCAAGTCGAAAGTACCGCGACGCCTCCAGGCATAGCAGGACGTAGGCGGCGTATTCGTATCTGGGCTGCACCATGGGGTTCACTGCTGTCATGAGCAGATAGAGCACCAGAAGATATACCGGCGCGTGCTTCAAGCGAAGCTTACGGAAGTAAAGCATTCCCGCGAAGAGCGTGGTCAAAACCAGCGTGTGGATCTGCATGAAGATCATGTCGCGCCAGTTGGTGAAGTCTTCATAGGGGTAGGCGGTCAGGTAGTATGCGGGTGTGACGAGACGCCCCATGCAGTTCATCATGATCTTGGGTATGGCGACGAGTGGGAAGCCAAAATTCGCCTGAATGTTGTCGAGGAAAAGGATAGTGCGACCCTGTTCAGCTTGAGCGAGCCACCCTTTGATAAGGAACGAAGCAACGTGATAGACAAGGCCGTAGCCGACGGTGAAGATGATTGTCGCAACTGCAGTTCCCCAGCGGGGACGCCTTCGCCACGGCGATAGCCTTGACTCAAATGCTACATAGATGAGCATCACCACCGCCTGCTGGTAACGCGCGAAGAATGAAAGCGAAATGGCAAGGGCGAGCCACCACAGGCGAAATCGTTTTGCGGACGTATAACGGATAAAAACAATGATGCCCGACAGGGCAAAGATCTCCTTGTTCAAGGTGATCAAGGACGCGATCAAAAGCGGATTGATCATCATCAGCAGCAAAAAAGTAGCTCGGTCAAACTCGGGCATGCTGCGCAGGAGGATTAAGCAAAAAATGAACAGAAGGGAATTGGCGAGAGCAACATTGAGATCTGTGCGGAATAACTCGGCCTCGAGCACAGGACCGAACAGATTGCTCCCGGCATCGGGACCCGCGTATTGCTGGTCGGCAACATTGATCGTCCTGACACCGCTCGCGTCCCAGTAAGCCGCCGAATCGGCAGCGATGGCGGGCTGTATTGAGAAATCTGCTACTGGGGCGATAGCTTCAAAGAAGATCAAGTAGGAGACGATCAAATAAACGACAAACAGGCCGATCACCAGCCACACACGGAGTGGTCGAGGCTTGAAGATGCTGGGTGGGGCGATGGGCGGCAGCTGAGGCATCCGGTGCTCAGATGATTCTACAGTTACCTGAGGGGAGACGGCGTTCCGGATGCTTCTTTAGACGGCCGGCTTGCTCGCGAAGATATTTCCAAGCCTGCGAACCTCAGCGCCTACACTACGCAGTTTTTCCTCAATGCGCTCATAACCACGGTCGATGTGGTAGACGCGGTCAAGGATCGTTTCGCCCTCGGCGACCATGGCGGCCAAGACCAGTGAAGCAGAGGCGCGCAGGTCGGAACACATGACAGCTGCGGAAGAGAGAGGGGATTTGCCGCGGATCGTAGCGGTACGTCCGTCTACCTTGATGTTCGCCCCCATTCTGGCCAGTTCCTGGACATGCATAAAGCGGTTCTCAAATATGTTCTCCACGACTACAGATGTTCCATCCGCCTGAGTAGCAAGGGCCATGTATTGTGCCTGCATGTCGGTGGGGAAGCCGGGATATTCCTCGGTTGATATATCCGCGCTGCGCAGGTTCCCTTCGCTTCGCACACGGATCGAGTCGCCCTCAATATCAAGGCGCACACCGCATTCCTGCAGCTTGGCAACGACCGAGCTCAGGTGTGCCGGGTTGCATTGCGTCACGCGAAGATCGCCTCCCGTGATTGCACCTGCCACGAGAAATGTACCGGCTTCAATTCGGTCCGGATTGATGCGGTGCCGCGTCCCATGTAGTTTGTCTACACCGTGCACGCGGATCACGCTTGATCCGGCGCCCTCGATTTTTGCCCCCATGGAAACAAGCATCGCCGCCAGATCGGTTACCTCCGGCTCTCTCGCGCAATTCTCCATCACGGTCTCGCCATCTGCGAGCACGGCTGCCATCAGCAGGTCTTCCGTGCCGGTGACCGTAATCTTGTCGAACAAGATATGCGCACCCTTCAGACGTTCCGTTCGCGCCTCGAGATATCCATGTTCCTGGGTGATGTTCGCACCCATTGCTTCCAGACCCTTGATATGCAAATCGATCGGGCGCCCGCCGATCGCGCATCCGCCTGGCATTGCAACCCGGGCAAGTCCGGTGCGAGCGATGAGCGGCCCCAGGACAAGGGACGATGCCCGCATGGTCTTAACGATCTCATATTTTGCGACAGGGTCGGAAAGCACGCGACAGGAGATAGAAGTGCGATGCTGCGCGCGGCCGTAGCCAAGTTCTACCTCCGCTCCCATGGAGACGAGCAGCTTGCGCTCTGTTTCGATATCGCGGACTTGGGGGATATTCTCGAGGATGACCTCATCTTCGGTAAGAATGGCTGCTGCCATGCAGGGCAGCGCAGAGTTCTTCGCCCCTGAAACGCGAATAGAACCGAGCAGCGGATTGCCGCCGCGAATGACGAATTTTTCCATGAACGTGAGGACTCCTGCTATGTCCCCTCAGTGTACGGATGGCGAGGCCCGCGTCAATCCACGAGGGCTAGGAATCGACGGAAGTTGTAGACGGTGTATCGGAAAAGTATCGGCCTCGCGGAGGAGGCCGACAGGAGGATGCCAGAGTGCAGGCCTATAGCTCGAGGACGGTGTCCTCGATCGCCAGTCGAACGTTTCCATCCGCTTTGGCCAAACGCCGGACTGCTTCTGGCTTGTCAACGCCCGCCTTGAGCATTACGAGAGCAATTGGCACGCTTTTCCCGGCAGACTTGATGGTCTGGACGGCAGTGTCACGATCGATGTTGCAGGCACGCATCAGGACTCCGATGCCACGCTCTACGAGCTTGGCATTGTGCATGTGCACATTCACCATCATGTTCTCGTACACATAACCGAGCCGTGTCATGGCGCCGGTCGTGATCATGTTGGTGATCATCTTCTGAGCAGTCGCTGCCTTCATGCGGGTAGAGCCGGAGATCACCTCCGGGCCCACTTCGGCGACAATCGTAATCTCCGCGGCCGCAGCAAGGGCGGTGTTCTGGTTGCATGTGATGGCTGCCGTATGGGCTCCGCGGCTGCGCGCGTACTCCACGGCACCCACGACGTAGGGTGTCCGTCCGGAGGCGGAGAGGCCGATCACGACATCCTTGCGGGTGGGGCGGCGACGCGCTATATCACGCTGGCCGAGCTCGGGGGAATCCTCATTCACCTCCACCGCCGATGCAACAGCTTTGGGACCACCCGCAACGATGTATTGGACGGACTGCGGGGAAGTGGAATAAGCGGGGGGACACTCCGAGGCGTCCAGTGCAGCGATGCGGCCGCTCGATCCGGCAGCGACATAAATCAGCCGGCCACCGTCTCGTAGAGCGCGCGCTACGGCGTCGATAACGAGCGCAATCTCGGGAAGAGCCTTCTTAACTGCAGCAGCAACCTTGCTGTCTTCGTGATTGATGATCCGTGCAATCTCGAGCGCGGATTTCGTGTCGAACCCTTGCGATGCGGAGTTGACGCTCTCCGTCATCAGATCGTGCAGTTCACTTTCGGTTGGGGTGTGAATTGCCCCGTCCTCTGCGGTTCCGGTCATGCGGGTTGCGGGGGTCAAGGTAGCCATGTGGTTTTCGGAAACGTCCCTTAGCTGTATTTTACCGCGCGCGTCAAAACGTCGATGCAGGAAAATGCAGATCGGGGTTACCGGAATTATGACCGCGAGAGGCCGCCGCTACATTGCGATCAGATTATGTGATCGGTTCGGAGCTCACGCCGGATGGCATCGTGGAAGTGAGGACGTAGCTCGCGAATGGCTTGATTGGAGCGGTCCGGCCAGGTTCGGTTTGTAAGGAGGGTCACGGCGACAGCGGCATCCAGGTCGATCCAAAGCGAGGTGCCTGTGAATCCAAGATGACCGATGGATCGCCGTGAGAAGAAGTTTCCGGAAGAGGACGGCGTCGATGGTGTATCCCATCCGAGCGCTCGCGATGTGCCTGCCGGCTGCCGAGCCGGCTCTGCAAATTGAGCAATCGTTTGTGTGGAGAACAATTGGCTGCCGGAAGGCGTCACCCCATCTTCCAGGATGCATGTGGCGAAGCGCAGAGGATCGAGAGCGTCCGAGAAGAGACCCGCATGCCCGGCGACCCCACCCATTACGGAGGCGTTTTCATCGTGCACCTCACCCTGTATCATGCGATGCCGGAAGCCGCGGTCGTGCTCTGTGGGCGGAATTGAGGCGCAGAGCATCGGGTCTGGACAGAAGCCACTCGCGCTCATGCCCAAATGGGAGAAGATCTCTCGCTGGCAGAAGGAGTCCAGTCGTTCGCCTGCGATCTTTTCGACGAGATGTCCGAGAACAATGAAGCCAATGTCGGAATACTCGGATCGGCTCCCTGGATCTGCCGTCAGAGGCTGGCTAAGAGCTGCCGCGATCATCGCGGTGCGATCGTTTGCCGACTCGAAGAGACGCACGTACCCGGGAAGACCCGAGGAGTGACTCAATAGCATCCGCAACGTGACCCGCGAGCGGCGCGAGTCGGACGGATCCAAATCCGCAAACTCCGGCAGCCACTCGCTAACCGGCACGTCAAGCGCCAGCAACCGGCGGTCGAGAAGCCACATCACGGCTGCTGTGGTCGCAAGCACCTTGGTCAGGCTGGCGAGATCGAAAATTGTGCCGCGCTCGACTGGCAATGATTCCGGTTCGTAGGTGAAGCGTCCGACTGCCTGGACATCTGCGCTGGTTGTTGTGTCTCTTCCGGCCAAAACTGCGAATACACATCCAGGGAAAACGCGATCGCGTACTGCCCCCTCCAGCAGTGCTGTTGTCGCAGGAAAACCGCGGCTTATCGCTTGAACCAAGGGCAATGCCTCATCGGCTGAATTTCAAATCCGATCGATTCTCTTTCGTAACAATGTTGCCATGCCGGGCTGATTACCGGAGAGGTGAAAACGCTATCCATGTACTTCGGGCTGCGTCTATAAACGAAGTGGGTATCGATTCATGAAACGGATTCATCCCGCTGCCTGTTTGATGTGCAGTACTCTTCTCGCCGTTCCACTTACCTTGACTGGGCAGCAGACGCAACCTGGATCCCAAACGCCGCCGGCCACAACTGCGGCGGCCGGGACGGGTTCCGCTGAGGCGTCATCGAAAAGCACGTCGTACACCGTGCCGGCTGGCACGAAAGTTCTTTTGTCGCTGAAAAGCGGCGTGAACACCAAGACGGCGCGTCCTGGTGATGGCGTGTATCTGGTTTCGAGCTTTCCGGTTATCGTGGGATCCCATGTCCTGATCCCAGCCGGTGTCTATGTGCAGGGCGAGGTCGACAGGGTGGAGCGTCCCGGCCGTGTCAAGGGCCGCGCCAAGCTGTTGATGCACTTCACCACCATGATCTTCCCCAATGGCCAGGTCGTCGGCATTCCCGGCACGGTGAATAATTTGCCGGGGTCAGGAGGTCCATCGGTCAAAGGCGACGAGGGCACCATCGAGCAGCCGGGCAGCAAGGGCAAGGATGCTGGCGAGGTGCTAAAGGGAGGAATGATCGGTGCCACCGGCGGCGTCATCGGAGGCGCGGCGAGCGGCGATGCGGGTCGAGGGGCAGCTGTTGGTGGTCTTGCGGGCGTGGCTGGCGGATTGATTTATACCCTCTTCACCCGAGGCGACGAGATTGTTATTCCGGAGGGCACCAGTCTCGAGATGGTGATGCAGCGCCCACTCGAGCTTCAACCCTCGCAACTGGCCGGCATTAATGACGTGCGTGGAAATCCGCAGTACATTCCTACTGAGGGGCAAGCGCAGCCACTTTCGAAGCCCGCGCATATTCTCTGCCCACCCGGTAGTCTCGGTTGCAATTGATGGATAGCCAGGAAAGCCAATCGCAGGGACCGCACCCACTCGACATGGGCATACGGCGAAGCCGACGCCGCGCCGTCGCCGTGTGGGCGCGCGACATCCTCGTGTCGCTTGCAGTGGCATTCTTTGTAATCACCTTTCTGTACCAGCCGGTGCGTGTCGAAGGCACGAGCATGCTGCCGAGGCTTCAGGATCAAGACCGCATCTTCATCAACAAGTTCGTGTACCACTTTGAAGACATCAGTCGAGGCGATGTTGTTGTCTTCTATTACCCACGGGACCCCTCCAAGAGTTACATCAAGCGCGTGATTGCCCTGCCTGGCGATCGCATGGAAGTAGACGAAGGTCGTGTATACGTGAACGGCGTCCAAGTCGCGGAGCCTTACGTGCCGCAGCGCTTCCGTGATGTTCGCTCGATATCTGCTATCGTTCTGCCGCCGCACTGTTATTACGTCATGGGAGATCACCGCTCGATCTCAAGTGACAGCCGCGATTTTGGGCCAGTGGATCGCAGCTTCATCTACGGGAAGGCTGCGTTTGTTTATTGGCCGACAGAGAAGATGCACGTCGTCGAATAAAGCCGTCGAAGCCATGCATCCGAACTCGACAGTCATCGATTCTGCGCGCCAAACCTGCTAACATCGATTGAATCCACGCTATGGAGCAGCGATGCAGGCCATCCTTGCGCTCGAAGACGGGCGCATCTTCCGCGGTGAGAGCCACGGCGCGGGCGGTGAGCGCGCAGGCGAAGTCGTTTTCAACACATCACTGACGGGCTACCAGGAGATCTTCACAGATCCCTCCTATGCGGGCCAGATCGTCGTCCTGACAAATCCTCAGATCGGCAATTATGGAACGAATGCTGCCGATGCAGAGGCACAAAAGCCGTACATCGAAGGCTTGGTCACGCGGGAGTTTTCTCCTGTCAGCTCCAATTGGCGCTCCGAGCAAGTGGCAGACGAGTATCTGGAGCGACATGGCGTTCCCGTCATCTCCGAAATCGACACGAGAGCCCTGGTGCGGCATCTTCGCACCTATGGGGTGATGCGTGGAGTGATCTCTACGAACGGAGGCAGTCCAGAAGCGTTGGTGGCCAAGGCCAAGGCGCAACCGAGGATGGACGGTTGCGATCTCGCGAGCGTGGTATCGACCAAAGAAACGTACGAATGGAGTCGCGAACACCCAGCCAATTCCGTTCCGGGTTTGATGCCAGAAGCACCAGCACAAAACATTCATGTAGTGGCTTATGACTACGGGATTAAACATAACATTCTCAGGATGCTTACGCGAGAGGGCGCTCGCGTGACCGTAGTGCCGGCACAGACCTCAGCAGAGGATGTCCTGGCGCTCAAACCGGATGGCATTTTCCTGTCGAATGGGCCAGGTGACCCGGAGCCACTGCATTATGCGCACGAAAACATTCGCAAACTGGCGGGAAAAAAGCCCATCTTCGGTATCTGCCTTGGCCACCAGCTTATCGGTCTCGCGCTCGGAGGCAAGAGTTACAAGCTGAAGTTCGGCCATCACGGCGGCAACCATCCTGTGCAGCAGACGGATAGCGGCAAGATCGAGATCACAGCGCACAACCACAACTTCGCCATCGACCCGGATTCGCTGAAGCAGAGCGAGGTAGACCTGACCCATGTCGACCTGAATGACAACACGCTCGAAGGTTTGCGGCATCGCTCTCTGCCACTTTTCAGCGTCCAATACCACCCGGAGGCGAGTCCGGGGCCGCATGACTCGCACTATCTCTTCCGCGACTTTCGCAAGATGATGGAGGAGTCGAAGCGGTGAATGCGCAACCGCATAGCCTGATGGCGGGTGCGGCAGTCCTCTTGATGAGTGCATTCGGATCATGCGTTGCTGAGGCACAGGTGGGCACAACCGGTTTGCGCGGGGGAATTCCCGATAAGGCGGTGATGGGCTATGTCGGTCGATGCCTGGGAGTCGCCCCGCCGCGTCCCATCGAGTTGTACTTCCGCGGCGGCTGGTACGTCGCGGATGACCTGCGCGCGCAGGTTCGCGAGCTTCAGGGCGACATTGAAGGCATTGCCATGGTTTGGAGGATAAAAGATGTGCCGCGGGCGGTGTATCAGTGGAACCACGACGGGGAATTCGATCGCAATGTGGTCGCTTGTATTGACACCAACGGAAAAATCACACGGTCCGAGAGCCAGTACACGCCGGGCGACTCTGAGCCGGAGCAGCGTTGGATCTACATTCACACTCTCACAGCGGCGGGGCATCACGGCGTCCTTCAGGGTACTGGCCGGTTCACCGACCGACAGGGGCACCCTCGGGGGCAGCCGCATTTAACCCCCGAAGATCAGGATTTCATCGCAGGAGAACGCGTGTTCCACGCATGGACTGATTTCGATTTCGCCGGCCTCGTCGGCAAGCAGGGAAGCTAAGATGCCACGCAGAAATGACATTGCAAAGATTCTGGTGATCGGTTCCGGGCCAATCGTAATCGGCCAATCAGCAGAATTCGACTACTCCGGCACACAGGCAGTGAAGGCTCTGCGTGCAGATGGCTATGAGGTGGTACTGGTCAACTCCAACCCGGCCACCATCATGACCGATCCTGAGCTTGCCGACCGCACCTACATCGAGCCGCTGACACGAGAATACGTGGAAGAGATCATCCGGCTTGAGGCCGCGATGATGACCGGCATTGACGGAAAGCGCAAAGGGAAGTTTGCATTGTTGCCGACTGTGGGCGGACAGACTGCTTTAAATCTTGCTGTCGATCTGGCCGACGCGGGCATTCTCGAAAAGTACGATGTTGAATTGATCGGCGCCAAGCTGGATGCCATCAAGAAAGCGGAAGACCGTCTCCTCTTCAAAGACGCGATGCAGAAGATCGGGCTCGACATGCCGCGGTCCTCATTGGTCAACAATCTTCGCGATGGTATGGACTTTTCCTCGAAGATTGGCTTCCCGGTGGTCATTCGTCCTTCGTTTACGCTTGGCGGCTCCGGGGGCGGCATCGCCTACAACCGCGAAGAGTTGATGGAAATTCTGTCTCGAGGGCTCGACCTTTCACCTGTCCACGAATGCCTCATTGAGGAGTCGGTGCTGGGTTGGAAGGAGTTCGAACTCGAGGTCATGCGCGACCTTGCGGACAACGTCATCATCATCTGCTCGATCGAAAACATGGACCCAATGGGTGTTCACACTGGCGATTCGATCACGGTCGCGCCGGCCCAGACGCTCACTGATCGCGAATACCAGGCGATGCGCGATGCGGCAATTCGAGTCATCCGTGAGATCGGCGTGGAAACCGGCGGCTCGAATGTTCAGTTTGCTGTACATCCTCAGACCGGCCGTATGACCGTTATCGAGATGAACCCCCGTGTCTCGCGCTCGTCCGCGTTGGCCTCAAAGGCGACCGGATTTCCGATTGCAAAGATTGCGGCCAGACTTGCTGTGGGCTATACGCTCGATGAGATCCCAAACGATATCACCCGCAAGACGCCTGCGTGCTTTGAGCCGACCATCGACTATGTAGTGGTTAAGGTGCCGAAGTGGCAGTTCGAGAAGTTTCCCGGGGCGGACGAGACGCTTGGCCCGCAGATGAAATCCGTGGGCGAGGTGATGGCGATCGGCCGCACCTTCAAAGAAGCCATGATGAAAGCGCTCCGCTCGCTTGAAACGGGTAAACGCGTCGGCTCGGAAACGATCGAACCGCGCCGGTTGATGCAACGTCTGGTGACTCCACAGCCACAGCGGTTGGATTACATCCGCTACGCCTTCCGCACCGGGATGACCGTACGCGAAGTCGCACGTATTACTGCGATGGACCCCTGGTTCCTGTATCAGCTGAAAGAGATAACGGATACCATCGGGCTGCTTGGCACCGCGATGCCTGACAAGGACGACGTCAGCACGTTGCGCAAGGCCAAACGGATGGGAATTTCGGATGCCCGCATTGCTGAGGTATGGCATCTCGATCCTCTGAACGGTGCTGAACAGGTACGCGATCTGCGCAATCGTCTCGGCCTGAAGCCGGTCTACAAGCTAGTGGACACCTGTGCGGCCGAGTTCGAGAGCGAGACGCCCTATCTCTATTCCACCTATGACGAAGAGGATGAGGCGGCGCCTACATCCAGGCGTAAGGTCATCATCCTCGGCTCGGGGCCTAACCGCATCGGACAGGGCATCGAATTCGATTACTGCTGCTGCCATGCTGCGTTTGCGCTCAAAGAGGATGGCTACGAAACCGTAATGGTGAATTGCAATCCAGAAACCGTGTCCACCGACTACGACACAAGCGATCGCCTCTACTTCGAGCCCCTCACTCTTGAGGACGTTCTCGCGATCTACGAGCGTGAGAGTGCCGGCGGCACCGATGTTGGAATGATCGTGCAGTTTGGCGGCCAGACTCCGCTCAACCTCGCATTGCCCCTCAAGCAGGCGGGTGTGAAGATTCTGGGTACGTCGCCCGAGTCGATCGATCTTGCCGAAGACCGAAAGCAGTTTGGAGCTCTGCTGGAACGACTGAATATCCCGCAGCCGCCGGGCGCCATGGCTACCAGCGTCGATGAAGCGCTCGCCGGAGCGGAACGCGTTGGCTATCCCGTCTTGGTGCGCCCCAGTTATGTGCTTGGCGGTCGCGCTATGGTGATCGCTTACGATGCCGCTGCGGTTCGCCGTTATATGGCCGAGGCGGTCGAGTATTCTCAGGCCCGACCGGTGCTGATTGATCATTTTCTCGAGGCGGCGGTGGAGGTCGATGTAGACGCGCTGTGTGACGGCAAGGACGTTGTCATCGCCGGCATCATGCAGCACATCGAAGAGGCTGGTATCCACTCGGGCGATTCCTCCTGCGTGCTGCCTGCAGTTGATTTGCCCCAGGAAACACTCGCCACGCTTCGCGAGTACACCAGGCAGCTCGCGCTTGCGCTCGACGTTCGTGGCCTCGTCAACCTCCAATTTGCTATCCAGCGCAGCCGGAAGGCCGGCGAGCGTGACCGTGTCTTCGTGATCGAGGTGAACCCGCGTGCTTCCCGCACCGTACCCTACGTGTCGAAGGCCACCGGTGTTCCGCTCGCGAAGATTGCGTCTCGTATCATGACCGGGAAGACACTTACGGCGTTGCTGCCGGAACAAGTGCGGGAAGGATGCGATCTCGATACGGGCTCGCACTTCTTCGTAAAATCGCCGGTATTTCCCTGGAACAAGTTTCCCGGGGTTGATACCGTGCTGGGTCCGGAGATGCGTTCCACCGGCGAGGTCATGGGTGTGGCCGACAATTTTGGCGAGGCCTTTGCGAAGGCACAGCTCTCCGCTGGCCAGCGGCTTCCGTTGCGCGGCACGGTCTTCTTTAGCGTCAATGATCGAGACAAAGACGGACTTGTTGCGCTCGCGCGCGACTACGTCCATCTTGGCTTCCGGCTCGTCGCGACCCATGGGACGGCCGATGTGCTGGAGCGGGCTGGATTGACGGCCGAGCGCGTATACAAGGTGAAAGAGGGGCGGCCCAATGTCGTGGACCTGATCAAAGGCGATTCCATTCACCTCATCATCAATACCCCGCAGGGGCAGGACACCTTCTTTGATGAGAAGGCGATTCGTCGTGCTGCGGTGCAGCAGCGCATTCCGACCATCACGACGATGGCCGCAGCTCGCGCGGCAGCGGAGGGAATTGCGGCTCTGCAGCGCGAGACCATTCACGTGGATGCCTTACAGCATCTGCATGCAGCGCGCGCGTTGGCCACGCGATAAGGACAAGAACGATGCTGCTCGAAGGCGTCTTCGCCGCAATCCCAACGGCATTCCAGCCGGATGGACGTCCTCACTGGCACCATATGGAGCGCAGTGTTCAGCGCTACTGCCGGGCTCCATTGGCCGGACTCGTGGTTCTCGGCTCGACCGGTGAAGCAGTCATGCTGAGCGATGAAGAGACACGCGAAGCCCTGCGCGTCGCTCGCGACGCGGCTTCGGATGATCGCATCCTCATCGCAGGAGTTGGCCACGAGAGCCTGCTCGAAACCCTCAAGCGCATCGAGCACGCTGCGTCACTCGACTATGATCTGGCGCTCGTTCGGACGCCACATTTTTATCGGCCGCAATTAAGACCGGCCGAGATACTGAACTATTACCACATGGTCGCTGATTCCTCTGCCCTGCCGATTCTGCTGTACAACATTCCGGCGTACACCGCCTATGAACTGTCGGTCGAGATCATTGGCGAACTGTGCGGACACGCGAACATCTACGGCATCAAGGACTCGAGTGGAAAGCCGCAACGCATAGCCGCCATCGCTAACGCAACCGCGGGAGCGCCTCGTCGCCAGGTTACAGTCACAACCACATTTACGGCCGTTACGAACCGGATGTTGAGCGCTCAAGCAAATGCCGCCGGACTGGCTGCCGCCCTCATGCCTGCCGATGCCGTAATGACCGGTGTAGGATACGCAGCGCCGCCGCCCCCGATCTTCAAGACACGTACACGCGAGGTCGGCTTTCAGGTGCTTTGCGGTTCCGCGCAGACGTTGTTGTCGTCGCTGGCCGCCGGTGCGACTGGCGGCGTATTGGCAATGGCAGCTTTCGCTCCGCAGGCGTGTGCGGAAATCCATATGGCATGGAAAGACCGCGACGAGAAGCTGGCGGACGAGAAACAGCAGCGCGTAGTGGCTGCCGCAGACTTCATCTGTGGGCGCCTGGGCGTTCCGGGCGTGAAATACGCGTGTGACCTGAACGGCTACTACGGCGGCTTGCCGCGGTTACCCCTGTTGCCCTTGACCGCCGCTGAACGGGATGAAGTGGAGCGTTCGCTGCTCAACATCCGCCAGTAACGGACGGCGTCCCATCATTTCAGCGTCAGTCCGTACCCACTCAACCCTGAGCCTGCGCAGTTAACCGCTGCTGCGTGATCATGATGGACAACGCTGTCCTATACTAAAAAGATGGCAACGACCAGCACGCGACGTGTGTTTCCAGTCGGCAGGAATCTGGCGTTTTGGGAAGGGAATCCGCTCCATGGCACCAAGTGATGTGACCCTAAAAGCAGAGCAGCCGCGGGCTGCGGCCGAACGATCCGGTGAGGTGGTCAACGACTTCAGCATCCAGGTAGCAACAGTAAACGGCTCGGGATCGCAATCTGCGAACAGCGTTCTGCTGAAGAGCATCTTCGCGATGGGGATTCCAATCAGCGGTAAGAATCTGTTCCCATCCAATATTGCCGGTCTGCCCACCTGGTACACCATTCGTGCCAGCAAGAAGGGTTACATCGCGCGTAAGAAAGAGATCGACATTCTGGTCGCGATGAATGCCGAGACGGCGAAGGATGACATCCTATCCTTGCCGACGGGCGGTGTCGCCATCTACGAAGACGCTGCGAACCTGAAACAATATCGCGAGGACGTGGTGTGTTATCCGGTGCCCTTCGACAAGATCACCGCTGTAGTTTGTCCTGAGGCCAAGCTGCGCAAGCTGGTGAAGAACATGGTCTATGTAGGTGTGGTTGCGCAGCTGCTGGATATGGATCTGGCCACGGTTGAAGCGGCGCTGCGTCGTCAATTCGCTAAGAAGCAGAAGGCCGCGGACCTAAACTGGGCGGCCGTGCAGGCAGGCTACGACTACGCTAAGGCATCCTTAACGAAACAGGATCCGTTCCGCGTGGAGCGCATGCACGCGAACGAAGGCAAAATCATTATCGAGGGGAACGCGGCAGCGGCACTGGGCTGCATGTTCGCGGGCGTCACTGTGGTGACGTGGTATCCGATCACGCCATCGTCATCGGTGGTGGAAAATCTGATTGACCTGCTGAAGCGGTATCGCGTCGACCCCGACGGCAAGGCTACCTTTGCCGTCGTCCAGGCTGAAGATGAACTTGCCGCAGTTGGCATGGTCCTGGGCGCGGCGTGGACGGGCGCTCGCTCGATGACTGCTACCTCCGGCCCCGGTATCTCGCTCATGTCGGAGTTCGCCGGGCTAGGCTATTTCGCAGAGATCCCCGCGGTTATCTTCGACATCCAGCGCGTGGGTCCCTCGACAGGCATGCCCACACGTACGGCGCAAGGCGACATTCTCTCCGTTGCCTATCTGTCACACGGCGACACACGTCATGTCATGTTGCTGCCCGGTTCAGTCAAGGAGTGCTTCGACATGAGTGTGGAGGCCTTCGACCTGGCAGAACAACTGCAGACTCCGATCTTCGTCCTCTCCGATCTCGATCTGGGCATGAATAACTGGATGACGGAACCGTTCAGCTATCCGGAGAAGCCTATGCAGCGGGGCAAGGTCCTGAGCGCCGACGACCTGACACGTCTGGGCGGCTTTGCCCGGTATAAGGATGTCGATGGCGACGCCGTCGGCTACCGCACGCTGCCAGGAACAGATCATCCGCAGGCAGCATTCTTCACCCGCGGCAGCGGGCACAACGAACGGGCTTTGTACACCGAACGTCCCGACGAGTACCAGCACGTAATGGAGCGGCTGGCGCGTAAGTTTGACACCGCCCGCAAGATGGTGCCTGCGCCGGTCACGGTTGTGAATGGCACTTCGAAGATCGGGCTCATTGCTTACGGCACAACAGACTTCGCCGTCACGGAGAGCCGTGAACAGCTCAAGGCCGAATACAAGCTTGAGACGGACTACCTCCGTATCCGCGCGTATCCGTTCACGCGTGAGATCCACGAATTTGTAGCCGCCCACGATCGCATTTACGTGATCGAACAGAACCGCGATGCCCAGATGCTGAGCCTGCTCAAGCTCGATTTGCCCCCGGAAGACGCGGTCAAACTGCGCAGTGTGCGGCACTACAATGGCTTGCCGATCGATGCGCGCAGCGTGACCGACGAGCTGGTTATGCAGGAAGGGATCTAATCATGGCGACCACACCCACGACTCCGACACCGAAGCCCGCCCCGGCGCCCAAGACGAATCGTCTCGGTCTCCCAATTCTCGAATATCGTGGCGGCAAAACCAACCTATGCGCTGGCTGCGGCCATAATGCCATTTCCGAGCGAATCATTGACGCCTTCTACGAAATGGGCGTAAAGCCCGAGCGCGTCATGAAGCTCTCCGGCATTGGCTGTTCATCGAAGAGCCCGGCGTTTTTCATGAGCCGCTCGCACGGATTCAACAGTGTGCATGGTCGCATGCCCGCCGTGGCTACAGGCGCTCTGCTGGGCAATCACACGATGAAGGCGATCGGCGTCTCCGGCGACGGCGACACGGTCTCGATCGGCATGGGGCAGTTTGTGCATTTGCTTCGGCGCAATCTGCCGATGATCTACATCATCGAGAACAATGGTGTGTATGGGTTGACCAAGGGCCAGTTCTCCGCCACCGCTGATATCGGTTCGAAGCTCAAGACGGGCGTGATCAATGATCTGCCTCCTATCGATACCTGCACCCTCGCCATTGAATTGGGCGCCACTTTCATTGGGCGCTCCTTTTCTGGCGACAAGAAGCAATTGCTTGCCATGATCAAGGCAGCGATCGCTCACAAGGGCACCGTGCTTCTCGATGTCATTTCACCTTGCGTCACCTTCAATGACCACGAAGGCTCGACCAAGAGCTACAAGTACATGCAGGAGCATGAGGAGGCCATCTCCGAAGTTGGCTTTGTGCCACATTTCGAAGACATCGCGATCGACTACGATGCCGGCTCGACCTATGACGTCGAGATGCATGATGGCTCGCATCTGCGGTTGCGCAAACTGCACGAGGATTACAATCCCACCGATCGCATTCGCGCTGTCAGCTCGCTGATGGACGCCCAGCAGAGGGGCGAAGTGCTCACGGGTATCTTCTATATCGACACGCAGAAGCCCAGCTTCACCGATTTGTTGAACCTGGTCGAAGAACCGCTTGCGACGCTGCCCGAATCGCGAGTGCGGCCACCGAAATCCGTGCTTGATGACGTGATGCAGAGGATGCGCTAAGGGCCCCGGGGATCGCTGTCGCGGCTAGCGGCTGAATATGCCCGCAATGCCGGCGTGCAGCGGTTCCCTGTATTCTCGAAGTGTTTTCTCGTACCGTTCATCGATCCGCATGCTCAACAACCGCAAGATTGCAGTCGTCCTACCTGCTTATAACGCCGCGAAGACCGTTCAACGAACAGTGGATGAGATTCCGCTAGAGATCGTTGACGACATCATTTTGACTGACGACGCAAGTGCTGATAACACTGCGGCGCTTGCTCAGAAGCTCGGTCTCCACGTGATCCGGCATGACAGGAACCGGGGATACGGGGCCAACCAGAAGACCTGCTATGAGGCGGCGCTTCAAAGAGGCGCGGACATTGTCGTCATGCTGCATCCGGATTATCAGTACACCCCGCTACTGGTGACCGCCATGGCATCGATGATTGCCTACGACCAATACGATTGCGTACTGGCTTCGCGCATTCTGGGAAACGGGGCGCTCCGGGGCGGCATGCCGCTCTACAAGTACATATCGAACCGCTTCCTGACGCTAATGCAGAACCTGCTGATCGGGCAGAAGCTATCCGAGTACCACACCGGCTATCGAGCATGGAGCCGTGCGGTGATTGAGCGCCTTCCATTGCTCTGTTGTTCGGATGATTTTGTCTTCGACAATCAGATCATCGTTCAGGCCGCATATTTCGGCTTCCGGATCGGCGAAATCTCCTGCCCGACCAAATACTTTGAGGATGCGTCCTCGATCAACTTCAAACGCAGTGTTGTGTATGGAGTGGGTGTGTTGAAGACCGCGCTCCAATTCGTGTTCAAGAGATGGGGGCTGGCTCACCCGGCATTTCTCGACGACAGAGAAGACTGCCGCCTTCCCACCACGGGGCCACTTCTACGGTGAGTTCAGGGCACGCCCTTCGCCACGCGAAGGACTAGCTGGTAACGTGACTACCCCCTCCCCCCTCCGGTGCCGGAGGCCTCGGTGGAAGGCAACAGAATCAAGAAGTTGGGTGGTCTTCCGATGCCTAAATATGTCCATCCATTGGAGTTACGCGTAAATATGTCCAGCCAATGGACTTAGCGTTGCGTCAGTCGCTCCTCCTATGCGTCGCCATCGGGTACTCCACCCCAGAGAAGCGAAAACGCCACCGCAATGGTGGCGTTTTGCGAGGGTCTCATCGGGATGGCAGGATTTCGGGGTAGCCGAAGTTTGTCCTATTTCCAGTCTATCCGGTTGACGCGATAAATCTGGCAGCTTTCTGCGGGCGGGTTCCTGACATGGGATCGCGAGCTGATGTTTGCGAACTGATGTCGCGAACGGCGGATCAACTGCCCCGCTCGCCGGAGTGTTCTCCCCTGGCGCCAGGCCCGGGGAAGTCGCTGTCGTTGTCTTTTACTTCGGTGTCGGAAGTGCGGTGGCCAAGCTGGCCCGCGATGGATGGACGGCTTTTGGTGGCCCGGGGGGATTCTTCCTCGGTGACGCCTTTGCGCCCGTCACTATCGTGTTCTTTGGTCATGATTCGATTGGATGCGCGGGCTCTTCTATTGGTGATACGCAGTTGGCTTCGGATTGATGCGGATACCCATGCCATTGAGCTTGCTGCGTGCTTCAGCCGCTTCGGGGGTCTGTGGATAACGCTGGATCAGTGAACGCAGCTCCTGGGCACCTGCGTCGCGCTGCTGGGTTTGCAGCAGCGATTCGCCCTTGCGCAGTTGTGCGGCCGGCGCCTTCGGGTTGCCGGCAAACTGCTCGAGCACTACGTCATACTGCTTTACGGCCTGAGAGTACTTGCCCTGCCGGTAGGCGATTTCACCCATGTAGAAGTGCGCGTTTCCCGCAAGATCGTCCTGGGGATAGTACTTGATCACATCGCTGAATTCGGAGTTGGAGAGGTCGTATTTGGCGGAGTTGTAATCGCGCAGGGCGGCCTGGTAGGTCTGCTGCAGGGGTGGTGCCGGCAGGTTTCCGCCATCGTTCGCAGGCGCCTGGGGTGGGGTAGCGCTACCGGCAGGAGGAGCGCTGTTGGCCATTCCATTGGGGCCGGTCGGGGCCGGACCGGCGGGCTGCATGGCGCCGGTGGCGGGTTGATTCTGTACGTTTTGCATTTGCGCCTGGATCGATTGCAGGGTGGTATCCAGTTTGCCGATGCGCGTCTTCAGCTCATCGACCGAGTCATTGAGAGCCTGCATCTGGCCGGACAGCTGCTGGTTCTCGTTCTGCGATGACATGGCCTGCTGCATGGTATTTACCTGGGTTGTCATACGCGAGATGCTGTCGACATTCTGCTGCACCATGTGGAGCAGAACGCCCATGCGCTCATCGTTCGACTGTTTCATCTGGGTGATCAGGTCTTGGAGCTGTGAAACCTGGGTCTGCAACTCTATGATTTCCTTGGCCACTGCGTGGGCGCGCGGAGGCAGGCCGGTAATAGTGAGCAGGAGAACGGCAGCGGCGGGAAGGAGCGATTTACGCATGTGAAGCCTCGAAAGAGCCTTTGAACTCCCGTTCATTTTAGTCGTTTTGTTGCATAAGAAGGGGCAGCACGACCGGCCTGGTCACGCTGCCCCTTAATTAATTCGGCACTAGGACTGTTTTGCTACTGAGCCGTTATCGATCGACAGAGAATCCAGCACGGCGGTTCTGCTGGTAGCACTGCTCGTTCGCTTCGGTGCAGAACTGCTTTTCCTTGCCATAGGAGACGGTGCGGATACGGTCCGGGCTCACGCCCGCAGATATCAGCGCCTGTTTGGCCGCGTTGGCGCGGTTCTCTCCAAGAGCGAGGTTGTATTCGGTCGATCCACGCGCGTCGCAGTAGCCGCCGATCACGATCTTGAGCTTGGGATGAGACGCGAGGAAAGCGGCATCCTTCGACACGACCGTCTGCGATTGCGGATTGATGTCATAGCTGTCGTAGTCGTAGAAGATATCGGTGACATTGCTGTGGAAGGTGGCATCATCCACGGTCTCGCCACTGAGGTCGCCGGTGGTTGAAGCTCCGGCAACTGTGACGTGCGCTGACGCGTCGGTCGAGCCGCCGAGACCGCGTGCAACCAGGTGATAGTCCGTCGTTTGCGTTGGCGACACTGTCTGCGTGCCAGAAGAGGGCACGGCTCCGATGCCGTCGATGGACACATCGGTCGCATCGGTGGTCTTCCAGGTAAGGATCACCTTGTCGCCGGGATTGATGTTATCCGGCGTTGCAGCGATGGTGGCCGTGGGCGCCGCACCGGTCTCAGCGGGTGGCGGTGGCGGCGGGGGTGGCGGCGCATGCTTCTTGCCGCACCCGGCAATTGCGGCGATCGCAAGGACAGCCAGGCAGGATGCCGCACGGCGGCGGAAGTTCCAGGTCCGAACAGGAAGCGAATTCACAGGTCTTTTCTCCTCAGTCAAAAACATTAAGTGCGGCCAAATCGGCCGGGCCGCGAAAGCTCGATCGTTACCGTCTGCAATACCATTTCCGGCAGGATCGCAAACATCTGCAGGTAATCAACTTGTTCCGGGTTACACACACGCGCGGTCTGTTCCATGCGATTTATTTCCAGCTCCAGCCCGGCATTGTGTTGTTTCCATCGTGCGTGAGTGCATGCTGCTGTGTGCCGTCGGCCAGCATGGACCATATCTCGAGCTGACGGCCCGTTTGCCGTTCAAAGACGATATGGCGGCCGTCCGGTGCCCAGGAAGGAAAGTCGTTTCGTCCGGCATCGTGCGTGAGCTGCACCCAGCGTTTGCTGGCAATATCCATGACGTAGATGTCCTGGTTGCCCGGAGCGCCCGGACCATACTTGCGGTCCCACGCGAAGACGAGGAACTGCCCGTTGGGCGACCAGGATGGGGAAGTGGCGTAACCACCATCCGTGAGCCGCTGGACGTTCGCTCCGTCGGCCTCCATGGTGTAGATCTGCGGCAGGCCGGTACGCCCGCTTACCCAGGCGAGCTGGCTGTTGCTCTTGGGGTTCCAGCAGGGCGAGACGTCCGGCCCGCGGAATGTGGTCACGCGATGGGCTCCGCCACCGTTTGCATCGGAGACCCAGATCTCCGGATCGCCAGAGCGGTCTGACGAGAAGGCGATATGCGCGCCGTCCGCCGACCATGCGGGTGAAATTGTGGTGCCACCCGGCGACGGGAAGCTGACCATGCGACCCAGCACGAGCGAGTACATACGGATCGTCCAGCCGGTCCTGCCGAGCGAGGCGAAGGCCACGCGGCTGTTGTCCGGCGAAACGTGGGGCGAGAGCGAGACCTCGCCGAGATGCGTGATCGCGTGTTCGCCCTGGCCGTCGTAGTCCATGGCCCAGATCTCCTTCACGCCGGAGCGGGAGGAGACGTAGTAGATCTTGGTTTCGGCGATTCCGTTCACGCCGCCGCCGAGCCGCAGGATGATCTCGTCGGCGAACTTGTGAGCGATCAGCCGGGCGTTGTCCTGCGTGGCGACTTCGCCGTACTGTTTGCCGACGATCGCGGGCGCGCCGGCTTCCTTGACGTCGATGAGATAGCCGCTGACATTGATGCGGCCGCCCTGCACAGCAAGAGAGCCCAGCGCGAGCATCGCCGCATTCGCGGGCGCAGCAGACCACTGCGCCAAGTTCACTTCCGCAGGGGCTGCAGGAGTGACCGCCGGCGCGAGAGCTTTTGCAACCATGTCGAAGATGCCGGCGTTCGCCAGGTCGTTATAGAGAGTGTTATCGAAGGTCGTTTTGAGAACCGGGGTCTGCGGATCGGGAGAGTTCGGTTTGAAGTCGGCGGCCGCCATGCGGATCTTTTCGACGCCGAGGTTGGAGCCGGTCCTTACCCAGTCCTGGGCATGGGCTGACGGGGCAAATGGCAGAAGAAGCAAAGAGGGGATGGCGCAGTATAGGTAGCGCCACAGTTGCATCGATCTGGATATTTTCACTTGGGGGTTGATCTCCGTCAGCGACCTGTGAATTCACAATAATAAGACACCTGCAACGATGAGCCGTTGTAGGCAGCTGGAAGTGGACCGTAACTGTCAACGCGCTGAACCGCGTGCAAACACGACTGATCGAGTGATGCTGAACCACTGGATTCTCCGACCTTGATGTCGGACGGGGCCCCTTCGCGCGAGATGGAGAAGTAGATGTACGCCTTGGCGCCGCTCGGGGTGGAGGGATCCACCTCTTGCTTCAGCCAGTTTTCCTGCGTTTTGCGCTGAATGATTGCCACATAGTAGGGGAAGCGGAAGCCGCCGCCACCGGTGACTGATATTGGTGCGGCAGGCGCCTGCTCCTGCTGCTGTGCGCTGGATCGGGGCAGGCTGGAGGCTTGCTGCTCGCCGAAATTCGCGCGATCCTTCGGCTGCTGTTGCTGTTGCGGATGCTTCTGCTCCTGCTTCGGCTGAACTTCCTTCTTCGGCGGCGGTTCTTTCTTTGGCGGCTGCTTCACCGGGATCGGAATGGCCTTGAGATCCGGAGCGGGCAGTGTCTGCTCCTTCTCGATCGCGGGAGCGGGACTTGGGTTCTCCGTTGCCAGGACGTTGTCGGTCGGCTTCTGTGTCTGCGGAAGCGGGATGGAAGGTGCATTTGATACCAGATTGGCCTGGATGGCGCCATCGAGGTTCTGTCCCCATTCGTTGCCGCGAATGCGGCTGTGCAGCCAGACCGAGGAGACGAGCGCACCGACGACCAGCAGATGCAGGCCAAAGGACTCCGCGAAGGGCACACCGAACGGTGCGCGTCGTTCATATCGCTCTTCGACGTCCAGCGGCATCCCTGCTCCTACTTCTGACCTGGGGCGTTGGTGAGAGGCTGGGTCACGATCGAGACATTTGTGATGCCAGCCTGCTTGACGGCGTCCATCACGGAGGCAAAGGCGCCGAAGGGGACGCGCTCATCGGCGCGCAAGTAAACGATCTGCTTCGATGGATCGGTGTTCGGCTGGCGCAGACGTGCCGGGATCTCGTTGACGTTGATGGGATGGTCGCCGAGAAAAACGCGCTGATCGCGATCGATGGTGATGACTTCGTGCTGTTCGGTGGCTTCGCGGACAGTTCGCGTCTTGGGCACAGCTACATCGATGCCTGACTGCAGCACGGGCGCGGTGAGCATAAAGATGACGAGCAGCACCAGCACGACGTCCACCAGCGGAGTGATGTTGATGTCCGCGAGGGCCGACTTGGTGCGACCGCTCGAGTCAGTAAACGCCACGGCCGGGCTCCTGCATTACTTCGCGCTGACCCGCGCGTTCGCGTTCCAGTGGATCCTGCTGCGGACGGAGCGTGATCTCTTCCATGCTGTTCAGCAGTTCGCGGGCGAAGTCATCCATGCGCGAGCCGAATTCGCGGATGCGGGCTGAGAACTGGTTGTAAGCGACGACTGCCGGGACGGCGACGACCAGGCCCGCGGCAGTGGTGATCAGCGCTTCGGAGACGCCGGGAGCAACGGCGCGCAACGTCGCGGCGCCTGCGGTACCCAGACCGTGGAATGCATCCACGATGCCCATGATGGTGCCGAAGAGGCCGATAAACGGCGAGATGGCGCCGATGGTAGCCAGCCAGGTCAGGCGCTGTTCCATGAAGGTGAGAGCTTCGCTCGATGCTGACTGGGCCGTGCGTTCAAGAGCGGTGATGTTGCGCGGCGGCCCGTATCCTCCGGTCTGGCGGCGGTACGTCTCGTAGACCTCGTCAAATACGTTGACCAGCGGACTGGGCTTGTATTGCTCAGAGACGGCACCGATCTCCTGCAACCGCGCCGCCTTGCGAAAGGCGCGAAGGAAGGCTCGGCTCTGGCTGCGGGCGCGGCGAAACCCGATCCACTTGCCAAGGATGATGGCCCAGGAGAAGAGACTGGCAAGGGCGAGAAGTCCGAGGACCGTCAGGGCGATAGGCCCGCTCGCCCGGAGCATCTCGAGAACGGCGTTGCTGCTGGAATGGGGAGGCGGCACGGGTGCGCCCTGGTCGTCGCCCTGAAAGAGCAGGAGGATCGCGAAAAAAATCGGTTGGGCTGTCATCTGTGGCTCTTTGAAAGGGTAGCAGGAAGGAACCGTGGCGGATAGATATCGCAAGTGACGAAAGGGCTACTCCATATGGGTGATTGAGGGAAACAAGGCGGAGCCACTATGCCCCTTTGCCTCTGCTATGCTCGGCCACGGAAGAGCTTATGTTGCTGGAGTTGCGAGCGGAAAATTACGCGGTTATCGATGACGCCGCGGCCGCGCTGGGGCCCGGGCTGAATTTACTGACCGGCGAGACTGGCGCGGGCAAATCCATCCTGGTGGACGCTCTGGCCCTGCTCCTCGGAGGTAAGGCATCGAGTGAGGTCGTGCGTCACGGGGCCGAGAAGGCGGTCGTCTCCTGCGTCTTCGAGGCCACCAAAGAGGCCGAGCGCATTCTGGAGGCGCATGGGATCGATGCAAGCGAGGGTGAAATTCTGTTGCGGCGGGAGATTGCTGCGTCGGGCAAGGGCCGTGTCTTTGTAAACAATCAGCCGGCCACGGCTGCGGTACTGAAGCTGCTCGCCCCGGAGCTGGCGCTGATTCACGCGCAATCGGAAACCCTGGCCGGATTCGATGCTACCCAGCAGCGCTTGTTGCTCGACCGGTTCGCGGGCATCTCTACGGAGAAGGTTGGCGCGGCGTACGCGGCGTGGCGGGAGTGCGCTGGCCGGCTCGAATCCCTCGAAAGCGATGAGCAGGACCGACTGCGCATGGCTGATCTTTGGCGCTTTCAATCCCGGGAGATTGAGTCTGCGGCTTTGCGCGAGGGGGAGGATGGCCAACTCGAGACGGAGAAGGGCGTACTGAACAACGCGGAAAAGCTATACGCGGCGGCGATGAGCGCCTACGAGCAGCTCTATGAGGGAAGCAATGCGGCTGAGGCGTCTTTGCGGGCGGCCGAACGCCATCTGGAGGAACTGGCGCGCTACGAGCCTCGATTTGGCGACGCGGCGCACCAGTTGGCGTCAGCGCGTGCGACGGTCGAAGATGTAGCCGAGACGGTACGCAATTTCGGCGAAGGAATCCAAAGCTCGCCCGAGCGGCTTGCGGAGCTGGAGGACAGGCTCGCACTGCTCGACCGGCTGAAGCGCAAGTACGGTGCCAGCGTTAGTGAAGTGATTGCGTATGGCCGGGACGTGACGGCGAAACTGAACGAGCTTGAGAACCGGGATGCCGTGCTGGCCGATCTTCGAAAGCAGTTTGAGCAGACCGCGGCAGAGTATCGCCGTGAAGCAGAGATAGTGACGACGGCTCGCGCGGCTGCCGCGAAAAAGCTGGCCGGAATGGCGGAACATCAGATCAACGACCTGGCAATGAAGGCGCGCTTTGATGTCGAGGTGTCCGCGCAAAAAGAAGAACAGCATTGGGCGTCACACGGTTGGGATTTGATCGCATGCCGCATTGCGACGAACCCAGGAGAACCGATGAAACCTCTCGACCAGATTGCATCGGGCGGAGAGATGAGCCGCGTTCTGCTGGCGTTGAAGGTGAGTGTGGAAGAAGGCGCAGCCCGAGCAGACCAAGGGAAGCGGAAGGTGCTGCTGCCGCGCACACTGGTCTTCGACGAGATCGATATCGGGATTGGCGGCCGGGCAGCGGAGGCGGTCGGGCAGAAACTCAAGGCGTTGAGCCGGTCGCAACAGGTTCTGTGCGTCACGCATCTTCCGCAAATCGCGGCTTTTGCAACCCAGCATTTTGTGGTCGAGAAGAGGGAAGCGAAGGGCCGTATTCATACCGCGGTACGCAGCCTGAAGCCCGCGGAGCGGGTGGAAGAGGTGGCCCGTATGTTGAGCGGTGCGAAGAGGTCAGAAACATCTGTTCGTCATGCCGAACAAATGTTGGCGGAGGCGTCGGGTAGGTGACAGAATCAGCACAGTAAATGGTGCAGTCTTTGCCTGACAACCGCTCTCCGCGCCGGTATACTAGGGATTGTGACTTCCTTCCCTGTCGAGCCCTTTGCCATTGAGCCCGAATCGGCTGAATTGAATCCTCAGAAACGCGTCATGCTCTTGAAGCCGCGTGGCTTCTGCGCCGGTGTCGTGCGCGCAGTAGACATCGTCAGAATCGCGCTTGAAACATTTGGGGCGCCCATCTACGTCCGCAAGGAGATTGTTCACAACAGCTTTGTCGTGAATGAGTTAGCCGAGAAGGGCGCGATTTTCGTCGACGACATCGACGATGTGCCCGAGGGAATGCGCGTCATTTACTCGGCTCACGGGGTGTCGCCAGCGGTGCGACAGCGCTCGAAAGAGCGCGGCCTGAAAGTGATTGACGCGACGTGCCCGCTGGTCACAAAGGTCCATGTCGAAGCAGTAAAGTTTGCCCGGCAAGGCTACTCGCTGGTGCTGATCGGTCACCGTGATCACGACGAAATCGAGGGCACACTCGGCGAGGCTCCGGATGTCACCCAGGTGGTTTCTTCCGCGGAGGAGGTAGCTTCTCTGCAGGTGCCCGACCCGAATCGAGTTGCGTACCTGACGCAGACCACCTTAAGCCTCGATGAGGCCCGGGACATCATCCAAGCACTGAAAGAGAAGTTTCCAAAGATCGTGGGACCGCACTCGCAGGACATCTGCTATGCGACAGAGAATCGTCAGGTGGCGGTGAAGAATGTGGCCCATACAGCAGATCTGGTTCTGGTCGTCGGATCGACTAACAGTTCGAACTCGAACCGGCTGGTAGAAGTTTCGCGCAACTTGAACACGGTGGCGCATCTGATAGACAACTCAAACGCTATCCAGCCGTCATGGCTCGAAGGTGTTTCTACGGTTGCGGTCACGGCTGGTGCATCGGCACCGGAGATTCTGGTTTCCGAAGTTGTGGCGTATCTCCGCGGCAAGGGCTTTGGAACGGTCGATGAAGTGGAAGTGATGCCAGAGAATGTCCGGTTTGGCCTGCCGGCGGAGATCGTGCAAGCGATAGGACCGGCTGCAGTTGCCGCCCGTTAGTTTTTTTCGAAGAGAGATGGCATGAATCGAACTGTGGATGAGAACCCGGTCAGGGCTTCTGTGCAGGAGATGCAGCCTTCGACGACACAACCAAAGTTTGGGCGCATCGACGCCGGTCTGGACCAGGTCGACGAAGCAGTCGAAGCGTCAAAGCAGCACATCTTCCGAATGCAGCAGGAAGACGGCCACTGGGTCGGCGAGCTTGAGGCCGACGGCATGCTGGAGGCCGACTACATCTTCCTTCATGTGCTCCTGGAAACGAATGATCCAAAGATCCGTGGGCGGATGCAGCGCGCCCTCACGGAAATGCTTCGATACCAGAATGAGGATGGCAGCTGGAGTATCTATCCCGGCGGACCGGGCAACATCAGCCTGGCGGTGAAGTGTTATTTCGCCTGCAAGCTGATGGGCATGTCGGCGGAACAGCCGCTGATGGTGAAGGCGCGAGCCTGGATCCGTGCCCACGGCGGCGTGGTGAAGTGCAACACGTTTACGAAGATCTATCTTTGCGCGCTGGGCCAGTATGACTACGATGCCGTGCCGGCGATTCCGCCGGAGATCGTGCTGGCGCCGAAATGGTTCTACTTCAATATCTACGAGATCTCCTCGTGGTCCCGCGCCATCCTGGTGCCGCTCTCGATCGCATATGCAAAGAAGCCGTTCAAAAAGATTCCGGCGGAGAAGGCAATTGATGAGCTCTTCGTGGGGGGACGTAACAAAGCCAGCCTGAAGCTGCGCTGGAACCGCGACAAGATCGTCAGCTGGCGGAATTTCTTTCTGCTGCTCGACCGCATGGTGCACTGGGCGGAGCGCGTCCATATCCGTCCGCTGCGCGCGATTGCGTTGCGCAAGGCGGAGAGATGGATGCTCGAGCGATTCGAGATGTCGGATGGCTTGGGCGCGATTTATCCCGCGATGATGAACGCCATCATTGCGTTGCGTGTGCTTGGCTACTCCGAAGATGATCCGCACTTCATTCGTGCGATGGATGAGTTCGAGAAGCTGGGCATCGACGAGCCCGAGGGCACGCCGGATTATGAGGAGCCGACATTCCGGATGCAGCCTTGTGTTTCGCCGGTGTGGGATACCGCCCAGATGGTCTATGCATTGGGTGAGGCCGGCGTTTCGCGCACCGATCCGCGGTTGTTGAAGGCAGCGGACTGGATGCTCTCTAAAGAGGTCCGTCACAAGGGCGACTGGTCGGTGAAGGTGCGTAACGCGCAGCCCGGCGGCTGGTATTTCGAGTACAACAATGAGTTTTACCCGGACACGGATGATTCGGCGCAGGTGCTATTGGCGTTGAACAAGGTTGACAATCCGCGCGAGCGCTATCAGTACGACGTGTCCAGGCGCGCCATCGAGTGGATCTTCGCGATGCAATGCAAGAACGGTGGCTGGGCGAGCTTCGATAAGAACAATACGAAGATGATCTTCCAGCACATTCCGTTTGCCGATCACAACGCGATGCTGGACCCGCCAACGGTCGACATTACAGGACGCATCCTGGAGATGCTGGCGACCTATGGCTACACGCGTAGGGACAAGAGGATCGAACGCGCGATCCAGTTCATCCTGAAGGAGCAGGAGCCCGACGGGAGCTGGTTTGGGCGCTGGGGCGTGAACTATCTTTACGGCACTTTCCTGGTCCTGCGTGGTCTCGAAGCAATCGGGATGTGGAACCATGAGCCGGAGATCCAGCAGGCGGCGGAGTGGATCCGCTCGGTGCAGAACTCCGACGGCGGCTGGGGTGAGAGCTGCCACAGCTACGATGATCCAACGACCCGCGGGGTGGGCGTAAGCACGCCATCGCAGACCGCTTGGGCGATCCTGGGGCTGCTTTCGGCGGGAGACACGCGCAGCGATTCTGTGGCCAAGGGCGTGCGCTGGCTGCTCGAACGGCAGCGTGCCGATGGGTCATGGGACGAGAGCATGGGTGAAGGCAAGTCCCGCGAGGCGATCATCACGGGTACGGGCTTCCCACGCGTGTTCTATCTCGCATATCACACCTATCGCGACGTCTTTCCATTACTGGCTCTGACGAATTATCGGCGGGCCATGAGTGCGCCGGACTAAATATCGCGTGGAAGTAACGAGCATCGACCCGGTCAATCGGAGTCGAGGGCTAATTTAGGAGAAACGTAACTATGGCAGTGCCTATTTCACAGGCGTGGACAGTTGCCACCTATGTGCTGAAGCAGAGGCTCAAGGGGCGGAAGCGCTTCCCGCTGGTGTTGATGCTGGAGCCGCTATTCCGGTGCAACCTGGCCTGCGCCGGCTGCGGCAAGATCCAATATCCTGCCCATATCCTGAAGGCCGAACTCTCGCCTGAAGAGTGCTTTCGCGCGGTGGAGGAGTGCGGAGCGCCGATGGTGGCGATCCCGGGTGGCGAACCGCTGCTGCATCCCCGGATGCCTGAAATCGTTTCCGGTCTAGTAGCGCGCAAGAAGTATGTCTACATGTGCACCAATGCGCTGCTTCTGAAGGAGAAGCTGCACCTGTTCACGCCGAGCAAGTATCTCTCGTTCTCCGTCCACGTAGACGGACAGAAGGAGCACCACGACTTTTCCGTTTGTCGCGAAGGCGGCCATGACATCGCGATGGAAGGGGTCCGGGCCGCTGTCGATGCGGGCTTCCGTGTGACGACAAATACGACGCTGTTCGATGGTGCCGATCCGAACGGTGTGCGCGTCCATTTCGACGAACTGATGGCGGCGGGTGTCGAAAGCATGATGGTGTCACCTGGCTATACCTACGAGAAGGCGCCGGATCAGAAGCATTTCCTGGGGAGAGCGCGTTCGAAGAAGCTGTTTCGCTCGATTCTGTCGAACCGCAAGAAGAGCTGGCGCTTCAACGCGTCACCTATCTTTATGGAATTCCTGATGGGGAAAAAGGATCTTCGCTGCACCCCATGGGGCATGCCGACGTTCTCCATCTTCGGCTGGCAGAAGCCCTGTTATCTGCTGCAGGACGGTTATGCAGATACGTTCGCCGAGCTGATGGAATCGGTCGAGTGGTCGAATTATGGGACCGAGAGCGGCAATCCGCGATGCGCGAACTGCATGGTGCACTCGGGCTACGAAGCGTCCGGCGTCAACTACACGTTCGGTTCACTTAAGGGCCTGTTCGAGACGGCAAAGGCGCTCTTCAACCGTTACCCCGATCCGGGCGCGCAGAGATTGCTGAACGAATGGAAGCCTTCGCACCAGGGGCCATTGGTGCAGATTGGCACAGTTGCTTCCACGCATTCGACGTCTGAGTTGCAGGAAGTCTCGGGAGACTAAGGCACTTCTCCTGCTGCCCTGTATCGCGGGAGTCTTGCGATGCGCAGCTTTTCTTGACGGAAAAGCTGCGTAGAAATCAGTTTTGAGTCCTGTACCTACAGGAGAAATGCCAAGCCCATGTCGACCGAAGCTCAGGAGCACGCAAAGATCGAACAGTTGCAGCATGCCTCCCCGGATGAGATCGAAGTTGCCGCCGGACGCGAGCGTGAAGATCTGCAGGGGTGGGTGCCGTCACTCGCCTCGGATGAAGAGATCCGTGAGGCGCTCGAAAAGGCCTTCGATTACCGCGGTGATATCACGCTCACCAAGAAGGACGGAACAAAGATCGAGGGCTACATTTTCGACCGTCGTACCGGCGCAACGCTCGCAACCTCGCAAGTGCGCGTGTTGCTGCCCGGCACGTCACAGAAGATTTCAATTCCTTACAGCGAGATCGCAGGCCTGGCCTTCAGCGGACGCGACACGGCGGCTGGCAAAAGCTTCGAGGCCTGGGTAAAGAAGTATTGGGAGAAAAAGGCCGCTGGAGAAAAGGGAATTGGGATCGAGGCGGAAAAGCTTGACTGACCAGTGGCCGGCATCTCGAGTTTGAGAGTTGGCCAGTGTCGGTCGCTTGATCACGCATGGACGTCTTCCTGACAGGAGCAACTGGCTTTGTAGGCAGCCACATTGCGCGGGCCTTTGCCTCACAGGGTGCACGGCTTCGTCTGCTGGTAAGGCCCACAAGCAGACTCGATAACCTCGCGGGTGTCCCTGCCGAGACTGTGATTGGCGATCTTCTCAATCCAGACAGCTTTCGTGCTGCGCTCGGTGACTGCGAAGTGCTCGCTCACGTGGCTGCGGATTATCGACTGTGGGTGCGCGAGCCCAAGGCCATGTACGCGGCGAATGTAGATGGCACACGCAACCTGCTGGCAATGGCCCGGGATCTTGGAGTCGCCAAGGTTGTCTACACGTCAAGTGTCGCAACGATGGGATTTCGCGAGGATGGCACGATCGTGGATGAGAACACGCCGGTCTCTCTCGACGATATGATCGGACATTACAAGCGTTCCAAGTATCTTGCCGAGCAGGAGGCGATTTCTGCCGCGCGGAATGGTCAACACGTGATCGTTCTCAACCCAACTACGCCGATTGGTCCGAACGACATCAAGCCAACGCCAACCGGGCAGATCGTCGTCGATTTTCTGAACCGCAAGTTTCCTGCATATGTGGACACAGGGCTGAACCTGGTGGATGTTGGCGAGGTCGCGCGAATGCATGTCGAGGCGCTCAATCGCGCCCGGCCGGGCGAGCGCTATATTCTGGGTGGCGAGAATTTTTCGTTGAAGCAGATTTTGGACAAAATGTCCGCCATCACCGGCATTCCCTCTCCTACGGTAGAGGTACCGCACGCAGTGGCAATGGCATTTGCTTTCTTCGACGAGATGTTTACCGGTAGACTCCGCCGCAAGGAGCCTCGCGCTACGGTGGAAGCTGCGCGAATGGGAAAGAAAAAAATGTTTGCGTCTTCGGCAAAAGCAGAGCGGGAGCTGGGCTTTCGGATCGTGCCGGTCTACTCGGCTCTTCGGGCCGCCATCGACTGGTTTCGCGCACACGGATATGCGCCCGCCTCATGACCTACAGGATTGGAATCATTGCGGCACTCTCCGGTGAGTTGAAGCCGCTGGTGAGTGACTGGGCACAACAGGCGGACGGCGCGTTTCTCACACAGCGGGGGAACGTGGCCGCTATCGCAGTCGCGAAGGGCATCGGAGCAGCACGCGCAGAACAGGCAGTTTCCATCGCCGACACCTATGGCCGCCTGGACGCTCTGGTATCGATCGGCTGGGCGGGCGGCGCATCCTGCGGGGTGCAGCCTGGAACGGCCTATCAAGTGGGTGAAGTCATCGATGTGGTGTCCGGCGATCGATATGTAACGTCTGCAGTCGCAAGCCCCATCAAGCTGGCGACTCTAGATCACGTTGCCGGTCGAGATGAAAAGCGTCGCATTGCAGAGAATTATGGTGTTTCGCTGGTGGACATGGAATCTGCAGCCGTGGGACGGGCGGCTGAGATCAGAGCTATTCCTTTCCATTGCTGGAAAGCTGTCACCGATATTGCTTCTGAGGATCTGCCGGATTTCAACTACTTCCTCGACCAGGAGAAGCAGTTGCGCACCAGACAGGTGGCCGCATACGCTTTGACTCATCCGCGCTACGTGGCTCCCCTCCTGCGAATGGGAAGGAACAGCAAGAGCGGCGCAGATGCGCTTGGCCAGACACTTCGGCGATGGATTGATGAAGGAAGATATGCAGACGGTAACAGTTGAAAAAGAAATGAATCGACCGCGTTCAATTCCAGGAACGATGCAGGCGGCCGTATATCGTGGCGTGAACGACGTTCGTGTTGAAACGGTTCCGGTGCCGCGCATCGGCCCAGGCGAAGTGTTACTGCAGGTAATGACGTGCGGTGTCTGCGGCACGGATCTAAAGAAGATTCACACCGGATCTCACTCGGCTCCGCGGATCTTCGGCCACGAAACCGCGGGGCTGATCGCGGCAGTGGGCGAGGGTGTCTACGATTTCGAGATTGGAGATCGTGTCTCGGTCTTTCATCACGTCCCGTGTGGCGACTGCTACTACTGCCGCAAGAAGACATTTGCCCAATGTCCGGCATACAAGAATGTGGGGTGCACGGCGGGTTTTGAGCCTTCCGGCGGTGGCTTCGCTGAGTATGTGCGTGTGATGGACTGGATTGTGCGCAGCGGCCTGGTCAAGGTTCCGTCGGACGTTCCGTTCGAACAAGCGGCGTTCATAGAGCCGCTGAATACCACGTACAAAGGAGTACGGTCGCTCCGTCTGGAGCCCGACGAAACGGTACTGGTGATCGGACAGGGACCAATCGGCATATTATTGGCTACACTCGCCAAGCGCACGGGTGCCAAGGTCGTGACATCGGATCTCCATCCCCAACGACATTCTGTGGCCCGCACCTACGGACTGGAGCATCCAATCGATGCGAGCAGTGAGGATGTTGTTGCGCGCATTCGCGAGGAGACCGAAGGTCGAGGCGCCGATGCCGTTCTGCTGGCGGTGGGTGGCAACGCGCTGATTCCGACAGCAATCAATGCGGCGCGTCCGGGTGGCCGGATCATGCTGTTTGCGCAGACACAGCACGGGGAGGCCAGCTTCGATCCCGCCGTGGTGTGTATGGATGAAAAGACGTTAATGGGTTCGTACAGTTCATCCGCCGCGATCCAGGAGGAGGGGGTACGGATTGTCGTGGATGGGTATACCAACGGCTACGACCTGACGCGGCTGATTTCGCATCGGTTTCCGCTCTCGCGGGCAGCAGAGGCCATCGCTTTTGCCTCCGAGCCGCACCCGGATTCCATGAAGATCATGATTGAGCCGGGAAGCTAATGACGGACGCAATCTGAGAAAATAGAGAAAATGGCGACAGGCATGCAGGCAGCCGTGCTGTACGGCAAGGAAGATGTCCGGATCGAGGACGTGGAACGACCTCTGCCCCGGGCGGGCGAGATCGTCGTGCGTGTCAATGCGGCCTTGACCTGCGGAACGGACCTGAAGACCTATCGCCGGGGCTATCACGCCAAGATGCTGAACATGCCCGCACTTTTCGGACATGAACTGGCGGGTGTAGTAGCTGCTGTGGGCGAAGGAGTTTCCGCTTTTCGCCCTGGAACTCGCGTAGTCGCTCTGAACTCGGCACCGTGCGACCGTTGCTACTGGTGCCAGCATGGGCAACAGAATCTCTGCGAAGATCTTTTGTTCAACAACGGCGCCTATGCTGAGTGGATTCGCGTGCCCGCTCGGATTGTCGAAAAGAATACGCTGGAGATTCCGCCGCACGTAACCGATGAACATGCGGCGTTGACTGAGCCTTTGGCATGTGTTCTTCGGGGTCTCGAGGAAAGCCGTGCGCAGCGCGGGGACACCATGGCCGTGATCGGCGCAGGACCAATCGGCCTATTGATGATTCATGCTGCTGCCCTGGCTGGCGTGCAGGTGATTGCGGTCGTCAAGCACGATCAGCAGGTTTCAGCAGCGCGACGGCTCGGCGCGCAGCATGTTGTGCAAATGATCAAGGTGAAGGACGCGATCGCCGCTGTGCGCGCGTTGACGCCTGATCGTCGCGGAGTCGATATCGCGATTGAGGCGGTGGCGTTGCCGCTGACCTGGCAATGGGCGGTGGACATGGTACGGCGTGGCGGCCTTGTGAATTTCTTCGGGGGGCCGGCGAAAGGGACGCGTGTCGATCTGGACACGAATCATCTGCATTACAACGACATAGAACTCAAGGCGAGTTTTCACCATACACCCGCCGTTTGCCGGAGAGCGCTTGCTCTCATTGCCAATCCCAAGTTTGAGGCGGACGCATTCATTACCGGGCATGCGCCTTTGCGCGACCTTGTTTCCGTATTTCAGGCAATGATGCGACGCACAAACGAGATCAAGACGGTCATCCTACCATGATGGCGACGCAGAGTACGGTTCCGAGTAGAGATACGCTCGCAGAACAAGGCTGGGCATCTCTTCCATCCTCGTATCGGATTCCGGAGCGCACGCCCTCTCTGGAAGAGGCGCAGCAATACTGCCGCGAGCTGGCTGAATCGCACTATGAGAACTTCCACGTCGCGTCGTGGTTTCTGCCCAAGCGCCTGCGTCCGCACTTTCACAGCATCTATGCGTATTGTCGTATTTCGGATGACCTTGGCGACGAAGTCCAAAGCCAAGCGCAGGCGCTGGCTCTGCTCGATGTGTGGCAGCAGCAGGTCGATGCCTGCTATCGAGGTGAGGCGAAGCACCCCGTCTTTGTCGCTCTACGGGAGACGATCCGCGTCTGCGATATTCCCAAGCAGCCATTCGATGATCTGCTGACCGCCTTCCGTCAAGATCAGACGGTCACGCGATATGCATCGATGAATGACCTTCTGGGGTATTGCCGCAACTCCGCCAACCCGGTTGGACGGTTGGTGCTCTATGCATGCGGCTACCGCGATGCGGAGCGGTTCGCGCTCTCCGATGACACTTGCAGCGCGCTGCAACTGGCGAACTTCTGGCAAGATGTTCGTGAGGACTTCGGACGGGGGCGCATTTACATTCCACAGGATGCGATGACCGCGGCGGGAGTGGATGAGTCGGTGATTGCATCCGGCGTGGCAACATCGGCATTTCGCACTCTGTTGGGTGAACAAATTGTCTACACGCGAGCGATGTTTGCGCGCGGCGCAAAACTGATCGGAATGGTGGACCGGGAACTCGCAGTGGATCTCGATCTGTTTACTCGCGGCGGCCTTGAGATTCTGCGCGCGATCGAGGCACGACAGTGTGACGTCCTGTCGGCGCGGCCAACTATATCAAAACCGCGCAAAGCGATGCTGCTGTTGCATGCGCTGGCTGGCCGCTTCGTGCCGGGGATGCGGCCGTCAGGATCGATGGCTTGACGCAATCGCAGCCGATAGAGACGGCCTACGCCGTATGCCGGTCGATCGCGAAGCGAGAGGCAAAGAACTTTTACTACTCGTTCGTTGCGTTGCCAGCACATAAACGCGATGCCATGTGCGCTATTTATGCCTTCATGCGGCACGCCGACGACATCTCGGATGACGAATCGAAGGACCATGCCACCAGGCGCGCGGAACTTGCGCAGTGGACGGAGATGTGGCGCGACCCAACCACTGCCGCTGGCGACCCGGTTCTTGTTGCCGTCCGCGATACGCAAGAGCGTTTTGCCATTCCGGATGAACTGCTGGAACAACTGATTCAGGGTACTGCCATGGATCTGCAGGCTGAGTCCTCAAATCGGCGTGGTGCTCACGGACTGGATACCTTCGCGACATTCACCGATCTCTACCGTTACTGCTATTACGTTGCATCAGTAGTGGGCTTGGTCTGCATTCGGATTTTCGGCTACAGCAGCCCTGCAGCAGAGCAGCTCGCGGAAGAGACTGGCATAGCCTTTCAGTTGACTAATATCTTGCGCGATGTGCGCGAGGACGCGGAGCGCGGGCGCGTATACGTCCCGGCCGACGAACTCGCGGCATCCGGCACGAGCGCGGCCAGCCTGGCGGAGGTTCGAAGCGGCGACCAGCTTACAGAGCCACAGCGGTTGGTGCTTGCCGGAACGGCTAGGCGCGCTCGCGCGTACTATCAGTCGGCGGATCGCCTGTTGCCGTTGATCAGCGCAGACAGCCGGCCTGCGTTGCGAGTTCTGGTCAAAATCTACTCGCGGCTCTTGAAGAATATCGAAAGCAAACGCTTCGACGTGTTCACGTCACGAGTGCAAGTGCCCACCTGGCAGAAGCTCCTCATTCTTTCGGGCGGAATGACGCAGATGGTGGCGATGCGCCTGCGAGGCAGTGCGCGATGACGGGTTCGCGAAGTGGACGCCGTGTTGCCGTGATTGGCGGGGGTGTCGCAGGACTCTCTGCGGCTTGCGCTTTGGCGCAGGACGGCTATGCAGTGGAGCTTCTGGAGCAAAGGCCATACGTGGGCGGACGCGCGTCTTCTTATCTGCATCCCGGGGTTGGGGAGGTCATCGACAACTGCCAGCACATCATCCTTGGCTGCTGCACAAATGTTGTGGACCTGCTGCGGCGCGCGAGCGCTGAAGACAGCATTCTTTGGTCGAATCGGATCACGTTTCTGGAGCCGGGGGGCAGGAAAACCGTCCTGAAGCCGGCGGCACTGCCGGCTCCACTCCACAGCACGCTGTCCTTTCTGACTGCGAAAGCACTCAAGCTGCAGGATAAAGTCGCGATTGCGCGCGCCATTTCAGCATTCCTGAAGGGAAGCCGGCCAGAAGACGATCGGAGCAATTTCGCGGATTGGTTGCGAAACACCGGGCAGACGCAGCGTGCAGTTGAACATTTCTGGAAGCCGGTACTATTCAGCGCGCTGAACGAAGATCCGGATCGCATCTCTGTGCGCTACGCGGCGAAGGTATTCCGCGAGGCATTTTTATTCTCGGCTGAAGCGGGACGAATGGGAGTGCCGCGGGTGCCGCTGAGCGAGATGTACGGTCAGGTCGCAGCAGCCATCGAACGCGCAGGTGGGAAGATACAGCTTCGCAGTACAGCCGAAAAGCTGTGCCATGACGAGGCATCGGGACGTTGGCGGATTCGAACGGGCGAGCGGGTCGAAGATTTCGACACGGTGGTGCTCGCGCTGTCGTTTGAAGGGCTGCGGAGACTGCTGCCGGGATTGCCGGATGGGGCGCCGCGCGCCCGGCTGGAGCGCCTGCTGGCGGGTTTCAGCCATTCGCCGCTCACAGGGATCCATCTCTGGTTCGATCGCGAGATTACAGACCTCGAACACGCGGTGCTGCTCGATACAACGGTGCAATGGCTCTACAACACGTCGCGTATACAGCCGGAGCGCGAGTCGATGCGCGACGGCCATCTGATCGAACTGGTAGTCAGCGCGTCCAAGTCGCTGGTTCCTATGGAACGGCAGACGATCATCGATCTGGCGGTACGCGAGTTGTCACTCTTTTTCCCCGCGATGAAGGACGCACGGCTGCTGAAGGCTGCGGTGGTCAAAGAGGTTCGCGCTACGTATTCCATCGTGCCCGGGCTGGATGCGTTACGGCCGGGACCGGAGAGCGGCTGGCCGGGACTTATACTGGCAGGCGACTGGACCGCGACGGGCTGGCCGGCCACGATGGAAAGCGCGGCTCGCAGCGGCTATCTGGCGGCGGAGGCTGTAAGCCGCGAGTTTGGCGATCGAGGGCAATATCTGGTCACAGATCTGCCCAGGCGGGGACTGATGCGATTCCTTCCATAATTAGGACGTTGCAGAAAACGGATCGCAACTGGAGGCGGTGCGATGGAGTTTTACCCGATAGAAGATTACGGCCTGGTCGGCAATATGCGCTCGATTGCGCTTGTGGGTACACATGGTTCCATCGACTTTTTCTGTTACCCGCGCTTTGATTCACCCACGGTCTTTGCTGCATTGCTCGATCCGGAAAAAGGTGGCTACTTCTGCATTCAGCCAGAACTCGACGGCGAGAGTAGTAAGCAGCTGTATCTGCCCGATACCAACATCCTCGTGACACGCTTCCTCTCCGAGCACGGCATCGCGGAAATCACCGACTTCATGCCTATCCTGAAGGACGATGTGCCGAACCAGCTCATCCGCTTCGTGCATGTCGTGCAGGGCGAGATCACCTTCAAGCTCGAGTGCTGGCCACGGTTCGATTATGCGAGACGCAAACATACAGTCGAATGTCGCCATGATGATGTGGTCTTTCGTCCCGAGGGCGAGGGCATTCCGGCGATGGTGCTCAAAGCTTCGATCCCATTGAAAGTGCACGGTGACGGTGTCGAAATGACGTTCTCGCTGAAGGAAGGAGAAAACCGGGTCTTCCTATTCAGCGAGGACTGCCCGGAGACGGACAAGCCTCTCGACGAAGCGCTGCTGAAGCAGCGATTCGACGACACAGCACGGTATTGGCGCACATGGGCAGGGAAGTCCCGTTATACGGGACGCTGGCGGGAGATGATCAACCGCTCCGCGCTGATTCTCAAGCTAATGACGGATCAGGAGCACGGATCGATCGTGGCGTCGCCCACATTTAGCCTTCCGGAGTCCATAGGCGGAGAGCGCAACTGGGACTATCGCTACGTTTGGCTGCGCGATGCATCGTTCACTTTGTACGCCATGATGCGCCTGGGCTACGTGGATGAGGCGCAACAGTTCCGTAACTGGCTGAACTCGCTTCTTAACTACGACTCAGAGCAGGGCCCGCTGCAGGTTCTCTATGGCATCGATGGGCGTCATGAGATAGAGGAAGAGACGCTGGATCACCTGCGTGGTTATATGGATTCGCGTCCCGTGCGCATTGGCAATGCCGCTTACAGCCAGCTGCAGCTGGACATCTACGGGGAGATGATGGACGCAACCTACCTATCCAACAAGTATGGCGAGGGCATCAGTCACGATGGGTGGCTCTCGATGAAACGGGTGTTGGAATGGCTATACAAGAACTGGAAACGGCCGGATGAGGGCATCTGGGAGATACGCGGCGGCCGGCAGCATTTTCTGCATTCGCGGCTTATGTGCTGGGTGGCATTCGATCGGGCCATCCGGTTGGCAGAAAAGCGCTCTCTCGCAGGTCCTATCGATTGGATGAACGCGGCACGCGACGAGATCGCAAACGACATCCACGAGAGGTTCTGGAGCGAGGAGCGCCAGTCTTTCGTACAGCGCGAAGGGTCAACCGATCTGGATGCGGCGACGCTGTTGATGCCACTGATGCGCTTCATCAGCCCGACGGATCCGCGATGGACTTCCACGCTCAAGGCCATCGGAGAAGAATTAACGGTCGATACGCTCGTGTATCGCTACAAAACCGAGAGTGGTGTCGATGGTCTGGCGGGAGCTGAAGGCGCTTTTACTGCTTGCTCCTTCTGGTACATCGAGTGCCTCGCGCGGGCGGGAGAGCTAGAAAAAGCCAGGCTCCTCTTCGAAAAGATGCTGGGGTATGCGAACCACGTCGGCCTTTATGCGGAGGAGTTGGGACGAAGCGGTCAACATCTGGGGAATTACCCACAGGCGCTGACACACCTAGCTCTGATCAGTGCGGCAACGTACCTGGACCGCGCGCTTTCCGGAAATCTCCCAAACTGGAGATAGCAAGACGCGGTTCTGCTGTGAACTTGAGGACCGATCGTCCCCGTACTCGGAAATTCCTCGGCTGCGTTAGAATTCCGGTGCCTCTCGCCCCGAAGGAATCGGCCGGATCTCCTGTCTGGCGTGAAGTTGAACTCGCCGGATTGACTTCAGATATTTCATTCCCCAATCGCTCTGGAGGATACAGATTATGTCCGTTCAGTACACGCCGCTCACGCAGGCCGATCTCGACATCATAGGATTGCTGGAAGGTTTTTCCGTCCCGGAGTGGACCGGGCCCGCGCTACCACGCCCAGAAGGCGCCGCGGGCTTCGATGAGATCGTCGATACCCTGGACAAGCTGATTGCTCGCGGCCAATACCTGATTCAAGCCAAGGACGGACTTTCGATCCAGTTCACGCTGAACCACATTACAGCGACAGCGGAACGCTTCATGCTCGGTACTGAAAGTCAGGTGCAACTGGCAGGCGATCTGCGTGGATTGCTAACCCTGATCGAGTCTTTTCTAAGCAAGATTTCCGCGGATTCGCTTGATGCGAGCTGGGTTGATTCGGCGTTCTCTCGCTTGCGCGCGAAGGTGGATGCATGGCTGGAGTTTCGTGCCGAGGCGTCTGCGCGGCATATCACGCCAAGGGCCGGACCCAGCGATCAAGACGACTATTCTGCGTTCGCAATGGAAGAGCCCAGCCAGTTTTCCATGGCCTGGACCACTTTCGAGGATGCTTTTCGCAAAGGCTACCCACACATTGCGGAATATAGTGCAGCGATCACAGATCCACAGGAAGCGACACGCCAGTTCTGGCCCACGCTGCGAAGCACCGCTCTTCCGTACAACCTGTTCGTTCTGCAGAAACTGAACGCGGCCAACGTATCCACATTTCGGCAAAACTTCGAGACGGGCTGGTTGGCAAAGTATGACGAGCTTCTCGACGCGGGCAGGCTTTACGGCATCGACATGACGATCTTCTCCGATCTCGAGCCACAGCAGGTGACGAACGGCACGGTACGGTTCACCCCAAGCACAATGACGCTGCTGGAGATGGACGATCTGAAGAATCTGAATCCGATCGCCGTATACGTGGCAGATCCGACGAATATGAATCATGTGCAGATCTACACGCCGTCCTCTCCAGTATGGATCTACGGGTTGCTGGCGGCAAAGACTTCTTTGACTGTGCATGGCATATGGCTGGGACACGTCTATATCCAGCACCTTGTAACGGCATCGATGCAGATGACGATGCTAAACACGCTGCCTGTCACTCACATCGTGTATCAATTGCTCGCGCCGCACTGCAACTACACGATCGCTTTCGATCTGACTCTGCTGCTCGGGTGGTCCAGTCTCTCGCCGCCGACTTCTATCAGTGACACAGGGAAGTTCTTAACGATCTGCAATCGGTTCTCCGCTACGCACGATTTCTTTGCAACAGATCCGCTGAACACGCTCGCGTGGTCAAATTTAGATGCGAACGACTTTACGGACCCTTCGGTCGATAAGCAGCAGTGGAACCTCTATCCCAACGTACAGTCGGTCCTGGGGCTCTGGCAGATGACCGCCGACTATGTGGCTGCTGTTGTGAATGTGGGCTATCCGACCGACGCAGCGGTAGCCGCGGATGCTGAACTGGCGAAGTGGATCGATGTGGCATCCTCCCAGAGTGGGGGCAACGTTGCCGGCCTTCCGAGGATGGCTTCGAAGGATGCGTTGAAGGCTGTGCTGACCAGCATCCTCTACCGAATTGTTTTTCACGGGATAGGCCGCCTGAGAAGCGTGGGCTCTCCGGTGCCTACGTTTGCACCGAACTATCCGCCGTGCTTACAGAGCACGACCATTCCCGATCCGCGGGCTCCGCTGCCAACATCAGAACTGCTCAAGACGTATCTGCCGAATGCGGGAACCCTCGGGCAGCTTATTTCCTTCTACGATATCTTCGCCTTCAGCGCGCCCTACGTCCCGATGATTCCTTACCAGGGCCCGGACGACGAGTTGTTTTTTCAACATCCAAAGGCAAACGAGGCGCTGATCGAGTTCAGGACCCAAGTAGCGGATATCATCCGCATACTCCAGCCGGACTGGATTCAGACTGGCCAGTGGCCGAGAAACATTGAACTTTAAGTTGTGTCTAGTGAACAAAGCTTGGAAGTACCGCGCGTGATGGACTCCGGTCCGCTATTCCATTCGCGAAGCGCGAGCGCCGGATCTGTCTCCTGGGTCGTCGCGGCCCCGAATCCGATAGTGGCTTCGGAAGCGGCCGGTCAATGCTTGAGGAGGGCTACCCCACAACAGACGAAGATCGCGGCGACCCAGCGGCGGTGATCGACTCGCTCCTTGAGGAAGATACGAGCGGCAATCGCGTTGCTGACGAAGGTAAGCGATCCCGCGGCGGGCGCGACGAGGCTTACATCGGCATGGCTCAGGGTAAAGAGGAGGGAAAAGAAGCTGACCGCCATAGCGGCGAAGCCGCAGAGGAAGCGCGGATCGCGAAGTACAGTCAATGCCGCGCCGAGGAAGCCGCAGCGTGCTTTGACCACATCGAGGTCGCCGATATGACGGAAGGCGGAAGCGATGAGTATGTCACCAGCGGTGGCAGAAGCGACGTTCACGGACAGCATCGCCGTGAGTTCGAGGCCGGTCACGGCGGCGATCAATGCTTCACTCCTTGTTGCGCGACGGTGCCGGATAGCGGCACCGATACCTGGGAAGCCGGGTCTATCCGCGGTTCAGGCGTGGCATTCTCCGTGTACGCCGGGCCACGGGTAACAAAGCCAACCCCGGCAACGATGCAGAAGATGCCGAGCCAGCGCGCGGGCGTAATTTGCTCGTGCAGCCAAAAGCGAGACAGGAGCGCGACGACGACATACGCGAACGATGTAGCGGGAAGTACAAAAGTGACGTCGGCCCAGGAGAGCGCGGTCAAATAAGAGATGAAGAACCCGATCAACAGAACAATGCCGGCGAGTATCCACGGCAACTTCAAGGCGACAATTAGCGTGCTTAGATGGTGCAGAGAGACAGGCCCAAGTTGTTTCATTCCGACATCGAGGAATGTGTCACCCAGCGCCGAGGTGAGCGTGACGATAGCGAGGATGATGTATCGGCGTAGGTTCATCCGGTATCCCGCGAGCGATAGAGGCGAATTGGAGCGTCTCCGGTGATACTGGTGTCGTGCTGAGTTTCACCAGGTGTGGCTTCTCGTTGAGAGAAGCCACGATAGCGATTGTCGGATGGCCTGCACTTATATCGAACGTGCTCTGGAGGCCGCCTGGCGTTTGCGATGAGGCCGCCGATCAAGCCCCGGCGTTCACGACCGGCGCGGTCTTGGCTGCCTGCTGCTTGGTGTCCTTCACGATCTTGTTGCGTTGGGCGCGCAGCTTGAGGAAGCTTTTGGCCTCCTGATAGAGACGCGGCACGTCGCGATTCACGATGGCCTTCCACACGACGCGAGCTGCTGCCTTGGGACGGAAGTAGTACTCGTCGTAGAAACGATGGACCATTTCCAACACGTACTCGGCCGGCAAGCCAGGGTATTCGATGTGCGCCATCTGATGTCCGCCGGTGTCGGCCATGTTGTGATTGGTGATGAAGCCGTTCTTCTCGGCGAAGTCGTAAAACTCCGTACCGGGATAGGCATGAGCGATCGAGACCTGGATGGTTTCGCAATCCAGGGTCTTGGCGAAGTTGATGGTATTGCGGATGGATTCCTTCGTCTCGCCGGGCAGGCCGAGGATGAAGTCGGCATGGATGGTAAGGCCGAGGTCGTGGCAGTCCTTAGTGAAGGCCCGCGCGCGTTCGACCGTGGCGCCCTTCTTGATGTTCTTCAGGATCTGCGGATCGCCGGACTCGTAACCAACGATCAGCAAGCGGCAGCCGGCGTCCTTCATGGCCTTCAGCGTCTCGCGGTCCGTCGTGACGCGGGAGGTGCAGGACCAGGTGATGCCGATGGGCTTGAGCTTTTCGCAGAGCTCGATGGTGCGAGCTTTCTGGATGTTGAATGTGTCGTCGTCGAAGAAAAACTCCTTCACATGAGGGAAGTTCTCCTTGGCCCACTTCATCTCTGCAGCCACGTCGTCGGTAGAGCGCTTACGCCATGCGTGTCCGCTGAGGGTCTGCGGCCAGAGACAGAAGGTGCACTGCGCCGGGCAGCCGCGGGTGGAGTAGAGCGCGATATATGGGTGGAGCAGGAATGGAACGTTGTAACGGGTCACGTCCATGTCGCGCTTGTAGATCTTAGTGGCCCATGGCATCGCATCCAGATCTTCGAGCTGCGGCCGGTCCGGGTTATGCGAGATGGTGCCGTCTGCGTTGCGGTAGCTGATGCCAAGAATTTCCGGCAGCGGCTTGCCGTTCGCATATTCCACGACGGACATGTCGAACTCGCGCCGGCAGATGAAATCGATGGCGCGACACTCGGTGAGGGCACGGTCGGGCGAGGTGGTGACCGGCGGTCCGACAAAGGCGATCTTGATCGACGGATTCGCGCACTTGATCGCTTCGGCCAGCCCATGGTCGCCGGCCCAGCCGACGGTGCTGGTGAAGAGGACCAGGAACTCGTAGCCCTTAGCGATCTCGATGGTCTCCTCGGCCGAGACGTGATGCGGCGGGGCATCGAGCAGACGCGAGCCCTCGAGCAGTCCGGCGGGGTAAGCGAGCCAGACGGGGTACCAGTAGGATTCAATCTCGCGTGTTGCGGGCCAGCGGCTGCTGGCGCCCCCATCAAAGTTTTCAAAGGAAGGCGGGTTCAGAAAGAGCGTCTTCAGTGGCATATTGTGTATCTCCAGTGTACCAGTCACAACTGCTTAAAAGGCCCAAAAAATGCCCTAAAACGGGTGCATCTGTGCTGGTTCCAGGTGGCCTATAAATCCTTAGGGATGAGCAGCCTGCATAGCCCATTCTTCTACGGTGCCGAGGGAGCGCTGTAATAGGATTTCCGCTTGTATCAGTTGGAAATCGGCCTCCAGCTTGTCGACATAACGGCGACGCTCTTCGATCCGGGCTCTTTGCTCATCTCTGGGCGTCAGCGGGCTTAAATTTGGATTTCCCGTGCCGTTCTGCAATTCGGTCTCTACAGCATCGGCATTCTGCTGCGCGTAGTCGCTCTGCAGTCGAGCGATCTTCTGCTGCGCGCGCAGCTCGGCGAGACTGCCGGAGAGCTCACGGGTCTGTTCTCCCAATTGGAGGCGAAAGAGGTCCGCCTGTTCGCGGGCACGGACGGCATCGGCTGCAGACACACGCGCGTGGGCGCGACCCTGCGCGTCGAAGACGGGAATTGTCATATTGATTCCGACATCGAAGTTGTTGTGCTGAAAACGGAGGTAATATTCCTCGTAATTGTTGAACTTCGCATAGCGACTGTATTGAATGCCGAAGGAAATCTCTGGGCGCCAGATTTTCCCCTTGTCGGCGCGCGCGATGTACTGCTTGGACTTCGCATCTGCCTCCGACGAGGCAATGGCGCCACTGCGCGTGCTCAACGTTGCGTTCAGAATACTTGTGGCGGGCGGGACGGGGCCCACGGGAATCGAGGATGCTTCCGTAGTGACGGAGTCTTCGGTGAGTCCGGTGAGGTCCGCGAGACGCAACCGCAGCAGACTCATATGGTCCTGGATGTGCAAGCGGCGAAGTTCGAGCTGAGCGTTGGTCAACTCGGCCTGGGTGACATCCATGACGCTTGAGAGTCCGGCGGTGTTCCGCTGGCGCTCAATTTCAATCAGCCGCTCGCCGAAGCTGTGCTGCTGGTCGAGCGCTTCGAGTTCGCGGCGGTCGGTGTCCAGTTCGATGTAAGCGAGGGCGGTGTCCGCGACGACTTTTTGGCGCGTGTCGCGCAGGGAGGCGTTCGCCCCGACGAGTGAGGCACGCGCGGCGCGGATCAACGACGGCTGGGAGAAGGAGAGCACCAGCGAATTGGCGGTGGCATTGACGACGGTGGGCTGGCCAACGGGGAATCCGTAGGAGTAACCCAGGCTTGAACCGATCGACCCGGTGGGAACATACGCGTCCCTTGTCTGGGTGAGGGCGGCTGCAGCGCGGTCGACATCGGCGGCGGCCATCTTGACTTCATGTGAGTTGCGGAGCGCCAGATCCACTGCCGTGTAGAAGGAGATCTGTGCTCTTGCCGGCTGCGGTCGAATTATCGCCAAGGCTGCGATGGCGACAAGTGCGGGCACAGCAACTCGCGAGCGGAAAGGCAAGTGTGGCAATGGGCAGTGTCCTGTACGTCAGCGTCCGGTATTGGTAGCAACCTGCTTTGTTGGATGATAGACGCTGGCGATGGCCGTTGCGGCCTGAATCTCCCGTGCTGCACCCGCTGTGTCACCCTGTTTGTTCAGCAGGCTGGCGAGAAGCAAGTGGACGCGGAAGGCGGGCTCATCCTCGGATTTTTCCGGCGACGCGAGATATTCGCGAAGCAGGCGGATCGCGCTTTGGGGATCCTGTCCTGCCCGCGTCAGCAGGTGCGCCGCATCCACGAGCGGTTCGCCGTGGCCGCCATCCGCTTCGAGGCCGGAATGGATGGCAGCCTGCATGCGGGCGAGGTCATTCTGCTTCTGATAAAAGGAGCCGAGGACCATCCAGTAACTTGCCGGCCGGCGTGAAGCGGTTATCGCTTCGCGAAAATGCTGTTCTGCGGCGGTTGTGTCCTTATTGCTGGCGGCGATGCGGCCACGCAACTCCTCGGCACGAGCATGGTCCACGGCGTCGAGCTTGTCCGCCACGGCAGCTGCCTTGTCCTTGCCGCCGCCGACTATGCCTGGCGCCTCTGTGTAGTACTCACCCAGAGCGGAAAGTGCTTCGGCGTTGCGTGGATCAAGTGCCGCGGCGATTTCAAATTCGGCTTTCACGCGCTTGGCAAGGCCGTATGCCTTGATGAACGAGACGCGGTCGGCTTTCTCGCCCAATGAGCGGCCATACCAGAGGTGGTTGTTGCTGTTATTGCCATCGATGGCAACTGCCTTCTCGCAGGCGGTGATCGCGTTGTCCCATTGCTCGAGTTGCAGCGCAAGCCGGCAGAGGAACTGTTGCGCTTCGGCGTCCCTGTTGTCTCCCGCGGTGGCGGGCTCTAGGAGGTGAATGGCGGCGTCGGCGCGTCCCTGCTGGAGGTCGTGAAGCACGTCTGTGCGGCCCTCGGCACTGAGCGCAAGGGCCGGTGCCTGGAGCGGCACGAGCGAGGCTATGAGCAATAATCGGGCAATACGCATGAGTGATGTCGTTCGCAGGAGGGTATGAGAGGCTTTCAGCGGTCGATGCGCACCGGCACACGTTCCGCCAGGGGCTCGCCATTGGTGGTGCTCAACGCAACGGTATCGTTTTCCTTCAGCCCGCTGAGGACCTGCACCTGGGTGAGATTGCGAGCGCCGACTGTAACCTGTTGCCGCCTAAGTACCTTACCGTGCAAGAGATACGCGTAGTCCTTACCGCCCTCACCATGCACCGCTTCCCGCGGGATGGTGAGCACGCGCTCCAGCCGCTGTTCCGTGACGGTGACCTTCACGTTTGTGTTAGGCAGCAGCTTCCCGTCTGCATCATCCACGCTCAAAAGCACCTCGCCAACATTTCGAGTTGTGTAGGTAATGATGGTCGAAGGCATGCTGAGGATTCGCCCATGCCAGATTCGATTTGGCAGGGCATCCCAGATGATGGTGGCGGGCTGGCCGACGTGCAATGCGCCTAGCTCCGGCTCGTCGAAGTAAGCACGGACCTGAAGTTTGGTGAGGTCGGCCATCTGCAGGAGCAGATCGCCCGGGTGGACGTATTCGGACACCGATACCGGCAGGGAATAGACCGTGCCCGGGAATGGCGCTCGCACGTTGGAGTCGGCCACCACGGTGCTGGCAGCTGCATAGGCGGCCTGTGCCTGCTCGAGATCGGCTCTGGAGTGGGCGATCTCGGCGGGCGAATAACGTGCCGTCTGCTTCTTTTCGAGGGTGGAAATGGAGTTGTTGGCGGCGTCGAGTCGTTGCTGCGCCGATGCTACTTCGCCGGGGGCTGCTGCCCCCTGCCCGACCAGTTTCTGCAGGGCATCGAGGTCATGCTGTGCCTGGTCGCGATCCATCCGGGCTTTCGACAGCTCGCCGGCAAGGGAGTTGCGTTCTTCGAGAGTGCCGCCCTGTTCGGTGGCCTGATAGCTTGCCTGGGCTCCGCGCAGCACGGCGACAGCGCTGGCGCTATGGGCGAGAGCATCCGCGTCGTCGAGGGACAGTAGGAGCTTGCCCGTAGGCACCTGTTCTCCCGCCCGCACGTAAAGATGCTTCACGGTACTTGGAGCCGGAGCGTGCGCTTCGAAGTTGTGCTGCGGCTCGACTTTGCCGTTTGTGCTGTCAGTGGTGATCAGATCCTGCATAGTGGCCTGCGCCACGCGCAGAGGCAGTTCCTCGCGGGTGAGTCTGCGTACCGCGAAGAAGACGATGATCAGCAGGATTGCGGCGAGCGTCCACAAGACCATCGGTTTCGCTCTGCCATTAGAGGTTTCGGCCATTCTTCAAACCGTGGGTAAGTATATAAGACGCGCTTCGTATGCCTTTGGAGTCAGAAAGATGCGCGGGTATCTAATGCGTACAATATAGGGATGACGACCACGCCGCGATACACAGATGAGCATGCACGCGCCGGGCTTGCCACGCGCTTTCCGGAGATCGAGACCTGGGAAAACCAGTTTCGCGGATACGAGATCGTGATCGACAATCCCGAGTTCACATCGGTGTGCCCAAAGACCGGGCTGCCGGATGCCGGTGTCCTGACGCTGCGCTACGTGGCACGGGAACGATGCCTGGAACTGAAATCCTTCAAGGAGTACCTGTTCTGCTACCGCAACCTTGGCATTTTCCAGGAGAACGTAGTGAACCAGGTGCTGGAAGACGTCGTGAAGGCCTGCGATCCGGAATGGGCGGAAGTGAAGGGGGATTTTCGTCCGCGCGGCGGTCTCTCGACGATTGTGACGGCGCGGTGGCCACGGCCCGCGAGCACGCGTTAGATCCATCGATCGATGCCGATGCCGCGCGATGAGCAACCACGATATGCCCGCGCGGCGTGGGCGCTTGGCCTGCTGACAGCGCTGAATCTTTGCAATTTCATTGACCGCTACGTGCTGCCCGGAGTGCAACCGCTGGTGCAGCATGAGTTCCACGCCACCGATGAACGGATGGGCGCGCTCACCTACGCATTTTTCATTACGTACATGCTCGCTGCGCCGCTGACCGGGTGGCTTGGAGACCGGGTGCCACGCAAGCCGCTCATCATCGCCGGCGCAGTGCTGTGGAGTGTAGCGACATTGCTGACCGCGACAGTACACAGCTACGGACAGCTCTATTTCCGCCACGCCGTGGTCGGGATCGGCGAGGCAACCTTCAGCGTATTCGCTCCGGCGATGATCGCCGATATGTATCCGGAGCGGATACGAAACAAGGCGCTGAGTATCTTTTATCTGAGCATTCCGGTTGGCGCCGCCCTCGGATATCTGATTGCCGGACAACTCGGTTCGTTGTACGGCTGGCGCAGGCCCTTTCTGGTAAGCGCGGCACCGGGTCTGGTGATCGCGGTGCTCATTCTCTTCCTGGTGCGCGAGCCGCGACGCGGATCAGCAGATCGTCTGCAGGCGACACCGACACGCGCGACGGTCGCGGGAGTGTTCACCAATCCGGCGTACTGGACCGCGACGCTGGGCATGGCGATGCTGGTGTTCACGATGGGCGGCATCTCGGTCTGGCTGCCTACGTTCCTCTCGCGCATGGAGGGATATTCATTGGCGCGGGCAAACCAGATTTTAGGCGGCGTGACGGTGATCGACGGCATCGTTGGGACCATTGTCGGAGCGTGGATCGCGCAGCGGTGGCTGAGAACGAACCACCGCGCGATGTACCTGGTTTCCGCGTGGAGCGCGGTGCTGACGCTGCCTGCTGCGGTGATGGTCTTCTTCGGGCCGCGATCGGTGCTGGTGCCGTCGATCCTCGTGGCTGAGTTCTTCCTCTTCCTCAACACGGGGCCGCTGAATACGGCGATCGTCAACTCCATCTCCGCCGCAGTGCGATCATTTGCCATCGCGCTCAATCTGTTCCTGATTCACGCGCTGGGTGATGCGCCGTCGCCAAGGTTGATTGGCGCGATCTCAGACCGTCACGGATTGCGGATCGGCCTTGGAGTCACGTTGGTCGCGCTCGTGATCTCGGCGGCGATTCTGTTTTTCGGGGCGCGGTTTGCTCCGGCGCTGCCATTCGAGGAGGGGGCCGGGGAGTGATGGTCTGGCGTGTGGCCGGTTTGGCCGTGGGGTGGGGGGTTGCGCTGTTGTGGGCAACGCGCGGCGGGGAATGGCTGCGCGGGATGTCGCGACTGTCTGACCTGCGCAGGGAGACGCCGGGCCGGGGTCGCGGACGGTTGAGCGTGATCGTGCCGGCTCGTAACGAGGGCCAGGGCGTCGGTGCGGGGCTGCGATCGCTGCTGGCGTCGAATGGCGTGGAACTCGAGGTGATTGCCGTCGATGACCGCTCGACGGATGAGACCGGGTTGGTGATGGAAGCGCTAGAACGGGAGCCGCGCGAGGGTGCCGTTCGGTACGTGGTTGAGCATGTGCAGGAGCTGCCGCCGGGTTGGTTGGGGAAGCCAAATGCGATGGCGCGCGGAGCGGCGCTTGCTACGGGGGAATGGCTCCTGTTTACCGATGGCGATGTGGTCTTCGCCGAGGAGACGCTGGCGCGTGCGCTGGCCTGGATCGAGCGTGAGGGGGGCGATCATCTGCTGGTTGTGCCGACGGTCCTCGTGCGGAGCGCAGGGGAGTCGTTGATGCTGCCGTTCCTCCACATTCTATCGATCTGGGGGCCGCGGCTGTGGCGTGTGGCAGATCCGCAGGCGAGCGATGCTATCGGCGTTGGAGCGTTCAACCTGATGCGGCGCGCAACCTACGAGGCGGTTGGCGGTTGGGAGCGATTGCGCATGGAGGTGATTGAGGATGTGCGCATGGGCTACCTGGTAAAGCAGGCGGGGTTCGCATCACGGGTAGTAACAGGGCGCGATATGGTGCGCATTCGCTGGGCGCATGGCGCTTGGGGTGTGGTGGACAACCTGACCAAGAACGTCTTCGCGGCCTTTCGCTTCCGGATCGGGTTGTTGATGGCGGGAACTGTGGCGACCGCAATCATGTGCCTTCTGCCGTTTGCGGGTATCGTGATCGGCGCAGTCCGGGATCGCGCATGGCTGGGGCCGAGCCTCGTGTCGGTTGCAATGCTAACAGCGTTGTACTGGCGGTATCGGCGGTTCGCTGATCCGGGTGGTGCAGCGACGATGTTGTGGCTGGCGGCGTTTCCGGTGGCGACGCTGGTCTTCGTCTATGCGATGGTGCGATCGATGGTGCTGACGCTGGCGCGGGGCGGCGTGGTGTGGCGCGGGACGTTCTACGCACTGGGCGAGCTGCGCGAGCATGCAGGGCCGCTGCGCTGACGTACTAGTGAGTGGCGCGGAAGACGCTGAAGTGATGGTTGCCGCTGAGCGCTGGGTCGTGGATGGGTGCTTTGCCTTGCTCAGCGCTGAAGCCTGCGAGCAGGGCGGGGTTGGGGCGGAACTTCTCTGCGCCGCCGTGCAACTGGCGGGCGGTGCTGAGATAGATCAGACTGCGCTGGTTCACGCTGTGCACGGTGCCGCGCAGGTCGATGTCCTTGCCGCGTAGTGATTCAAGGTCGCCCGCATCGCGGCGGTCCTGAGGCAGGCTGGCAATCGTGAAGCGGCAGTCGGCGTCGCTGGTTTCGGGGCTGCAGGTGTCGAGAAAGCGTGTGCCATCGCGAAGTTCGGCGAGGTCGTAAATGTGCACGGTGATACAGACGTCTTTGCCGGTGTAGCGCGCGGCTTCTGAAGCGGGATGACAGACGCGCGTTGCCGCGTGCAGAGAGACAGAGGAGAGTAGCAGGAGCCCGTAAACCTTTCGCACGCTGAAATCGTAGGCGGGGACCGAGTTTATGACGATCCCATGCAGGTTGTATCCCACCTCCGCTGGCTTCAGGATGACCGCAACAATTAGTGAGTGGTGAGGGCGGGCTCCTCTGATTTGCCGCTGCCGTAGTGGCTGGCTACGTAGTCGGTCAGGATGCGCTTGAAGTCGGCAATGATGGTGTCGCCTTTGAGGGTGACGGCGAGTTTGCCATCGATGTAGACGGGGGCCTTGGGTTCTTCGAAGGTTCCGGGCAGCGAGATGCCGATGTTGGCGTGCTTGCTTTCGCCGGGACCGTTGACGATGCAGCCCATGACAGCGAGCTTCATCTCCTCCACCCCGGGGTATAGCTTCTTCCACTCGGGCATGGATTCGGTGAGGTAGTTCTGCACCTGCTGGGCGAGCTCCTGGAAGTAGGTGCTGGTGGTGCGGCCGCAGCCGGGGCATGCGGTGACCTGGGGTGCGAAGGAGCGAATGGAGAGCGCCTGGAGGATCTGCTGGGCGCAGCGGACTTCCTCGCTGCGGTCGCCGCCGGGGGTGGGCGTGAGAGAGACGCGGATGGTGTCGCCGATGCCGGCGAGGAGCAGCGGCGCGAGGCCGGCGGCGGATGCGACGGTGCCCTTCATGCCCATGCCGGCTTCAGTGAGGCCGAGGTGGAGGGCGTGATCGGTGCGCGCAGCGAGCGCGGTATAGACATCGATGAGGTCGCGCACCCCGGAGACCTTGGCGGAGAGGATGATCTGGTCGCGGCGGAGGCCGTAGCGCTCGGCGGCCTCGGCGTTGTCGAGGGCTGAACGCACCATTGCCTCCATCATGACGTCGCGGGCGTCGAGCGGCTCTGAGAGCTTCGAGTTCTCATCCATCATGCGGGTGAGCAGGGCCTGGTCGAGCGAGCCCCAGTTGACGCCGATGCGCACCGGCTTCTGGTGCTTGACGGCGACTTCGACCATGGTGCGGAAGTTGTCGTCGTCCTTGCGGCCGATGGAGACGTTGCCCGGGTTAATGCGGTACTTGGAGAGAGCCTGGGCGCAGGCCGGGTACTTGGTCAGCAGCAGATGGCCGTTGTAGTGGAAGTCGCCGATGATGGGCGTGGTCCAGCCCTTTTCGCGGATGCCGTCGACGATGTAGGGGACGGCTTTGGCGGCGTCGTCATTATTGACGGTGATGCGGACGAGCTCTGAGCCGGCGCGGGCGAGCGAGGCGATCTGCTGGACGGTGCTTTCGATGTCGGCGGTATCGGTGTTGGTCATCGACTGGACGACGACGGGGGCGGAGGAGCCGACGCGAACCTGGCCGATGGGTACGGTGACTGATTTTCTGCGCTGAATTTCCGGCATAGAAGTACTTCCAGTTTACCGTGCCTGCGCTGGATGACTGCACAGCAGGGCAATCATGTAACCGGCACCCCTCCCCCCTCCCGCTGCGGGAGGGCGCCTTATAAACGGCTTGATTTCAATGGCTTAGATTGCCTACCGATAGCTAAAGTAGTCTAAACAAAGGACTTATGGCTTAAGTCGTCTATTCATTGGATGTGGCGAGAGATTTCCGATGTACCGTTCAGCGTGATGAGCATCCAGAATCGCTTGCAAAATACGAAACGCCACCGGTGTGGTGGCGTTTGATTTCTTATCCCTATTTCCAGTGTAGCGAATTGAGTGGGTAGATTTGGCAGGTTTCTGCGTTGGATTCCCGGAATGGGATTACTGCAGAGATCGATAAGCTAAGACGTCGTGCCTGCGTACAGGGGGTTCACTCTGATATCAGCAGATCTGTCAGGTCATGCACGTTGCAAATGCTGCGCCCCCCTTCAATGTAAGGCTGGATAACTGTCGGTCCAATCTTGGCACTAAGGCTTATGACCCGCCGGTTCATGAATCTAATGTTGAGTACCTCAGCACCGTACCGATCTATCACCTTCAGCGTGCTTAAATCGGGCCTCTCAAAATGAAAGACCGCATTTTGATTCACCGTAAAGTGGTTGTCTTCGACCCTCGCGATGAGTTGTTTATCATTGCCCTCAAAATCAAAAATGTCGAAGTTGATTCCTAAGCCTCCATGTGAATCCTTTGTGAGAGTGAGAAGCGGCCGGATATCCGCGCCCATCCTCATTGCAATTACGGTGTGCGGAAAAGACTGCACTACTGAAGTGGAAGAGCCTGAAAGAAGAATGTAGTCATTGGTAGCTACATTCCCGGCGAAATCAGTGCACGAGTTGGACGGCGTCGGATCGTTTGCAGGAATCAAGAATCCCACCGGCCTCACCAGCTCGGCTTGTATCTGAACGTGCCTAGTCCATGAAGCGAGAGACAGCAAGGCTAGCGCAAGGAGAGAGGCAACGCCCCACTTCCACAATAGGAAGTTCCGCTGCCTCTTGGCGTGTAGTCGGGTATGTTTATTTCGACGAAATGCGAGGGAGTGAACTTTGCGGCTCTGCAGAAAATCCGAGTTAAACCAAAATCCCAGTGCCAAGATAGACGCCATAGCAAAGCACACATACGCCCAAGAGACTTGGCTAGAAAGTGTCAAGCCTATCCCCGCACTAACCACGAGGCCAAGGGCAAACTGCGAGTATTGCCAGTGGAAGATCGCGCGCAAACGAACGCTAGGCATAGGGCGCAATCGTAGCATTGCCTAGTGTGCTAAATACATTTGCCCAGAAGTCAATAAGCCAAGACGTCGTCCCCTGCGTGCAAGGCTTGTGAGCCCTACAGGGTTGCAGCTTGCGCTGGGACTTATCTCACTCACTTCCGCTTCGCGGAAATGGGACACCAGGCGCTCCGCTCAAGATGACGGGTTAAGTTAAGCGGTATCCCACCCTTCGCTGCGTTCAGGATGGGGCACCCGGATGTTCAGGGTGCGTTGAGAATCTGGCGAGCGGCGCGGAGGCCGGAGCGCAGGGCGCCGTGAACCGTGCCCCAATGGCCTGTGGTGTCGGTGTGCTCGCCGGCGAAGAAGAGGGTGTTGTCGACCGGCTTCGCCATCTCGGCGGAGCAGTCGAGTGCGCCGACGGGCGCGTAGCTGTACGCGCCGAGCGTCCAGGGATCGCTTTGCCAATCGTGCATGTACCAGTTACGTAATTCACCATCAAGCGATTGCGCGGGGAGCGAGAAAATGCGCTCGAGCGAGCGCAGGGCCTGACTGAGAAATTGCCGGGCATCGCCCGCTGCATCTGCCTTTGGACCGCCTGCCCAGGCGACAAGGACTGGAGCGTCGCCCGGCTGATGTGCCCAGTAGGCAGTGGCCGCTGTGCCGCGGGCAAAGAGGAAGCGGACCTGTTCCATTTTTGGCGGCATCCTCTCCTTCCAGAATGGAGCGCGAAAGACCATGACCAGGCGACGTACGGAGCCGGGCTCCATGCGGTCGGCTGCGGCAAGGATGCGAGACGGCTCGGGATGGATGGCGACGCTGCGCGACCGGAGAACGCCCAGGGGAAGCGTGAGGATGGCCTTCGATGCGGTGAAGGTTTTGCCGTCGCCGGTGCTGATCGCGACCGAACCAGAGTTCCATTGGACCGAGATTACGGGCGAGGAGAGACGGAGGCGGGCGCCGGCCCGTTCCGCGCGACGGGCGAGATGGAGGGGAAGAAGATCGTAACCGTGGATGGAGCGTGTTGCCTCATCGCCATCGATTTCGTCTTCGGCCTGCTGCTGGCGGGCGAGGGCGGCGATGCCGATGCGACGTGCGTCGGCGGCGTTGAAGCCCTCGACAAAGGAGCGGGCCCTCTCGGCATCTTCTGCACTGGGCTGACGGCGTTCGAGAAAGTCGGCGAAGCTCATGTCTCCTTCGCTGTGGAGACAGTCTGCGAGTTGCTCGAGAAGATCGAAGGCAGCGTCGTCCTTCGGGCAGCGGGAGAGCACGCCGTGTGTAAAGCAGGCGTCGGTACCTTCGACGGATTGAAGAGGGGCCTCTGCGTCGTGCAGCAGGTTGAGCAAATCCGGCGGGCGGCCATGGACAAACTCTGCGCCGAGTTCTAAGGGGACTTCTATGTCCCCGGAGTGCAGTGTGAAGATGCGTCCGCCGACGCGGTCGCGTGCCTCAAGAACCGTGACGTTCAGGCCGGAGGATGCAAGCTCGTTCGCGGCGGCGAGCCCTGCGATGCCGGCGCCGACGATGAGCACACCGGCGGTCTCCGATCGATCGGGAGGACTCACTCAGGTCCCTTCGTGCGGGGGAGCAAGATGAATGGACGACGTTCACGGTAGAAGCAAAAGGGGCGCCCTTGCAAGTGGCGCCCCTGGGGATTGATCGTGTCGCGGTCAGGCCGCAGCGCGGGCGTTGGCTTGAGCAGAGATGCGGGTGAGTTTTTCGTCAGCCGCCTTCTCTTCCTTGAGTGTGGACTCGAGGAGCGCAACGTCTTCATTGTGGCCCATGAGTTGTGCCCAACTGCGGAGTGTGCCGTAGACAGCCATCTCGTGGTGCTCCACCTGCTGGGCGGCCGCGATGAGCGTGGCGTCTAGCACGGTCGCATCATCCTTGGCGTCCTTGATGCCGTCCTTTGCCTCGGTGATGAGGGAACCGATGACCTTGCAGGTTTGTGAATCAGCCTTGCCGGTCTGCCGCTGGAGAATCTGCTCAATCCTCGAAACGTGTCCTTCGGTTTCCTTCAGGTGGGTACGGAAGGCATTTGCCAGATCGGGTGTGGTGGCTTTTTCAACCATGGTGGGCAGCGCCTTGGTGATCTCGCGTTCCATGTCGAGAGCTTTCTTGAGATGTGCGATGTAGAGTTCGTGCAGCGACTTGAGATGTTCGGATGTGAGCTTCATAGGGGATCTCCACTTCAGGTCTAATCGTCCGTTTTTAGCTTGTGGGCCGCGGAGTGTTGCGCGAGGTGGGCGCGCTCCACAGCGAGAGCATGCAATATCTACTAAGACGGTTGCGTATTGGTGGATGTTGCCCGTTGCGCGCGGCCGCTCTCAAAAGAGAAATGAGAGCGGGTTGCATGAACTCGGGTGGATTGAAGACATTTTTTGTTGAACAGCTCGTTGTGCCTTTGATGTGCAACGTTCAGGCGCGTTCGCATCTGAATGAAGAGGAGGAAGATGTGCCGACACAAGCGACGACGCGGAGAAGCGGGACCAAGAGGACGGCTGCGAAGAGAATGACATCAAAGGGAAATTCTGCAAAGGGAAGCATCGGGGCAACCAAAAACAAGGCAACCAAAAAGCGGAGCACGAAAACGGCCACACGCGGTGCTGATCACCGGAGCTCGCATGACAAGAGGAAGTGGTCGGCCGGAGTGGATACGGAGTCGACCTATCCGCAGGAAGGGTTGTTCAAGAAAGATGCAGAGACGATTGCGCGGAGCCTTGCTTCGAAGAAGGTATCGCCGAAGGGGCCGTCGTCGGGCATGCGAATGCTGACGTTCTACGTGAACCGGGCAGGGAAGAATTTGCCGCAGAGCCGGCTGCGGGTGCTGGAGCGTGCCAAGGAGATTCTGCACGAGCGGGTGGAGAAGGCTCGAGGGTCGGCGAAGAAGTAGCGAGACGTAACGCCGGCACCCTGCGGGTGCGCAGGATGGGCGATCACACTGTCTCTCTGACCCAATCGGGCCATTCCACAGTGCAAAAACGATCTTGCTGCAAATCGTGCGAGACCGTATGCTCGGGTAGCATTTCAGGCACAAAAACCTCCCCTGAGTTCGCTTTTCCGGCGAACTGTGGATTGTCACGGTTCCGGGCCACGACCGGAAAGCGGTCGCCATGTTGAGGGTCTGTGGCAGGAGGGTGGTTGATGGATCGCGGGAGTTCTCGAAGAGACAGGCATCTCGTGCTTCGCGCGATTCTTCTGCTGCTCGTCTGCTCGTTGCTGCCTCGAGTCCTGGCCTACGGCGATACTTTCCGGACGCATGATCCGGGGACTGGCTCGGTTGAGATCAGCGGCCCGTGGCAGTTTCACACCAGCGATGACATGGTATGGGCGAAGCCGTCGTATGACGACTCGGGCTGGGAGCAGATCCGCGGCAACGACACATGGGGCGCTCAGACGCACCCTGGGCATACCGGGTTTGCCTGGTACCGGAAGCACATCGATATCACGGGCGCGGATAAGTCGCTGGCAGTGATGATTCCGGCGGTTGACGACACCTATGAGCTTTACTGGAACGGCGAGAAGATCGGCGCGTACGGCAAGCTGCCGCCCCATGCAAGCTGGTGGGCTTTTGGCCACAGCGCTGTGTATTCACTTCCCGTGGATGCCTCGGGGAATGCACGCGGCGTGCTTGCGATCCGGGTGTGGAAAGCGCCGCTGGCGTCGACGGATACTGCGAAGCTTGGCGGCCTGAATGCAGTGCCGGAGGTGGGTGACAAGGCAGTCCTGTCGATGCGTGCGATGGCGCCGCGCTACGAGCGGGAGCGGCGACAGTTACCGGGCATTCTGATGGCAGCGGCAATTTTTGTTGCAGGACTGATCGCTCTGCTGCTTTACCTGCGGGACCGCACGCAGCGGCTGTATCTATGGCTGGCAATCTATCTGCTGGCGGACGGACTGACCGGGTTCCGGCGGCTGGATGCCATCGCATATGGACTGCATTTTGTATGGGAGCAGCTGTACATCCAGTTCATCAATGCGTCTCAGGACATCTCACTGTGGCTGCTGCTGCTGACGCTGTTCGGTCTGAATCGCGAAGCGCGGTGGCGGCGGTGGACCGGGATTCTTGCTGTGCTGTATCTGTCCTCGCAGGCCATCGATTGCAGCACGTTCTTTCCCTGGCAGGATGCCGGCCCGGGTCTGCAATGGATCGATGCGATTACCACGGCCATTTATTCGCTGACCCCGTTTTTCATCTTTGTCATTGTCGGGTTCGGTCTGGCACGCAGACGGCAGATGACGCTGTGGCCGATAGCGATTGCCGCATTTCTCTACGGTGCTTACAACATCACTTTCAATACTGCCGGACAGGGAAGACGATTCACCGGCTGGACGCTGACGGACCGGATGGGCACATGGGGGATCCATGTAGGCGCCTATTCGTTCAGCGCGCCATTCCTGCTGGACCTCCTGTTGTTTACCGTGCTGCTGTTTACGGTGGCACGACACCAGTTCCTGGAACGGCGGCGGCAATCGCAGATCGAGCTGGAGGTGAAGTCGGCGCGCGAGGTGCAGCATGTGCTGATTCCGCAAGAGACGCCGGCGATTCCGGGCTTCTCGATCGCCAGCATTTACAGGCCTGCAGCTGAGGTAGGCGGGGATTTCTTTCAGGTGATGCCGCAGCCGGACGGTAGCGCGCTTATCATGGTGGGCGATGTGAGCGGCAAGGGGCTAAAGGCCGCCATGACGGTGTCGCTGATCGTGGGGGCGCTGCGCACGCTGGCCGATTACACGCTGCGGCCGGCGGAGATACTTCAGGGGCTCAACCGCCGGCTGATCGGCAGGATCGACGGCGGCTTTGTTACCTGCGTGGTGCTGCACATCACAGCCAACGGCGAGACGATGGTGGCCAATGCCGGGCATCTTGCGCCTTTCCGCGAGGGGAAGGAGCTGCCGGTCATGGGCGCTTTGCCACTGGGGATCTCAGTGCACAGCAGCTACGAGGAGCTCACCTTCCGACTGCACGAGGATGAGACGTTGACCCTTTACACGGACGGCATCGTGGAGGCGCGGAACAGCAGGGGAGAACTGTTTGGATTCGAGCGATTGACCGAACTGCTGGCGACACGTCCTGATGTGGGGACGATTGTCGGCGCGGCGGAAGCCTTCGGTCAGCAGGATGACATAACGGCCGTGTCCGTCACACGGCATCCGTTGGGCGAGCGCAAGGCCGCGACCGTGAGCCTAACCGCACAGATTGCGACGGCCTGAAGGAGCGCGACATGGCGACTGTCCCGTCTGCAAATGCAAATTACCCGGCGGATTCCCGGCCTGGCGATGTGGACATCGTCGATCTGCAGCAACAGGTGGCGCGGCTGCAGGCACTCCTTGAGACGTCGCGGCAGGTGCACTCGACGGTGCAGCTGGACGAACTCCTGAACACGGTGCTGCGCATTGTGGTCCGGGAGCTGGAGCTTCCGGGGGCGCTGGTCACGAGGCCTCGCATGAGCTACGGCGCGATGCCGGAAGATCCTTGGGAGGGGTGCCCGCGGTTTCCGTTGAAGACCAAGGACGGTCACTCGCTGGCGGATCTGGTGGTGGCGCCGCCGGAAGCCCGCGAGCTGTCTATCTATGAGCAGGATTTTCTGGAGGGGCTGGCGGTGCAGGCGGGGGTGGCGCTTGAGAATGCGCGCTACCACGAGCGCAACCTCGAGTGGACACGGGTGCAGCGAGACCTCGAAGCAGCGCGGCTGATCCAACGCAGCCTGCTGCCCCAGCAGATGCCGCAGATTGACGGCTACTCGATCGCCGTGCGCTCGACGATGTGCTATGAGGTGGGCGGCGACTACGTGGATATCGTGGAGCTTCCGGGCGGCCGGCAGATCATGACAGTCGCTGACGTGGCCGGCAAGGGATTGGCATCCTGCATTGTGGGAACCGCGTTTCGCTCGGCGTTTCGCGCAATTGCGGCCGCCGACGTGCCGCTGACCGAACTTGCCGCGCGCTTGAACGACCAGCATTACGCGGAAGGCGAGGAGGCGCGCCGGCGGTATGTGACGGCAATCTTTCTCAGACTGCAGCCGGTCGCTCATCTGCTGGAAGTGGTGAATGCCGGACACAATCCCGGATTTCTGGTGCGTGGAGGGGGCTCACCCGAAGTACATCAGATTCTTTCGAGCGGCACGCCCATTGGCCTGCTACCGGGCATACAGTATTCCGCTGAACAGTTTGCCTTCCCGCCCGGATCGAGGCTGCTTTTCTACACCGATGGGTTGACGGAGGTCTTCCGGGGCGACGACGAGTTTGGGACGGACCGTCTATTGCGCTCATTTCAGGGCTGCGAGTCGAATGAGAGTGCCACCGTCCTGGATTCGCTGTGGCGGGAGTTGAACGATTTTTGCGGCGGGGCACATCAAGAAGATGATATGACTGCACTTGCACTCCTGAGAGTGCAGGGATAAAGCGGGCTTCCAGCAGGGGCCGCCGTCCGGGCCGCGTGAGGGCTGTTCCTGAGGAAAACCCGTGCTGACAGGTATTCTGCAACCGCACTACAGGAATCCGCTGTGACGAGGACCACATGATCAACTTGAATGGAAAACCGGTTGAGCTGCGCGTACCGTCCCGCATGGGGTACGAGAAGGTCGCCATGGGGACGGCTGCGAGCGTGGCGAAGCTGATGGGATTTCCGGACGATCGTATCGAGGACCTGAAGACGGCCATCGCGGAAGCCTGTATCAATGCGATCGAGCATGGCAACAAGCTCAACGAAAATCTATGTGTCGGCGTGACCCTCTCCGCGCACGATGACACGCTTGAAGTGAAAGTTCTGGATGACGGCAACGGCATCTCGAAGCTGCCGTCCAAGCCGGACATCGACCGCAAGGTGCATGGCGAAGAAGACCCGCGGGGCATGGGGATGTTTCTGATCCAGGCGCTGGTAGATGAGGCCGAGTGGGTGAAAGACAGCAAAGGCAGCGGGAGCTATGTGCGGCTGGTGATCAAGCTAGATAAGGAGAGCGACTAAAGTGCAGACGGAGACCAAGGCGACTGTCGATCAAATTGCCGACAGCAACGGCGGCCGCGTGACCGTGCTTCGTTTCAGCGGCGATATCTCTTCGAGCTCGCATGACGCGCTGCTGGGCACCTACACGACAGTGAGTAAGTCGCAGCCGGTTCTGCTGGACTTCTCGAAGGTGGAGTACATCAATTCGAGCGGCATCGCGCTGGTGATCCAGATGCTGATGGAAGCGAACAAGAATGGCCAGAAGATAGCTGCCTTCGGCCTGACACCGCACTTCCAGAAGGTCTTCACGATGGTGGGGATCACCAAGTACGCGTCCCTCTATCCGGATGAAGGGACAGCGCGGACTTCGATCTAATGATCCGCGCCTGGGCCTTTCCCAACTTGCGATCTCTATTGCACGGTCGCGTTCACCGTCTTCTGCCATTTCGTTCCTGCGGTATTCACTGCGTTGACGGCGAATACGTGGGAGCCGGGGGCAAGGGCGAGCGACGTGCTCAGGGTGCGACTGTTTAAGGTGGTGAACTTTTTCACGCCGTCTACCCACACTTCCATGCGTGAAATGGTGCCAGACACGGTTGCCGCTGCCTCTACCGGCACTGGGGAAGCGACGGTCGAGCCGTTCACCGGCTTGCACACGTTCACGCCCGGAGCGCTGGGCGCGCTGCATGCCGCGGCGCCACCGACGGTCGCGCTTACCGTCTTTGTCCACTTTGCTCCGGCGGTATTCACTGCGACGAAGGCAAAGGTGTGAGAGCCATTCGCGAGACTCAAGGAAGTGCTCAGCGTGCGGCTGCTAAGGGTGCTGAACTTCTTGACGCCATCCACCCATACTTCCATGCGTGAGATTGTGCCCGTCACGGTTGCTGCTGCTTGTACCGGCACCGGGGAAGCGACTGTCGAGCCGTTCACCGGCTTGCACACGTTTACGCCTGGAGCGCTGGGCGCGCCGCACGTGGACGAGGAGCCGATGGTGTAGCTCGCCGATGCATCCGCGCTTTGCGAGAAGCCCGGAGCAAGGGCTATTGCCTGCAACGTCTCTGAGTGGGCTACCTGGATTGGTCCGGTGTAGAGCGTCGAACCTGTGCTCGGCGTGCTGCCGTTGGCGGTGTAGTAGATGGAGGCATGGGGCGTGGTGTCCAAGATTTTGACACTTTGCGCGGCGCTGTAGGTGCCGGCAGCCGGGGAGAAGGTGGGGGTGGCCGTGAGTTGGGCGTTGTTGCTGAGGATCCCATAGACGGTGACGGCGTTGCGGCCGCCGACGTAGACGTTCCCATTGGCGATCGTGGGGGTAGTAAATTTGATGGCATTCGCGGCCGCATCGCGACCGTTTGCTGCCTGCGTGCTGTTGTAGAGTTCAGTGGCAAGATTGGCAGCGTCGTAAGCATGCAGAATTGCGGGATGCAGACGGTCGCCGAAGTTATCCAGAGCCCAGAGGATGCCATTTGCCGTGCCGTTCGCGGAGATACTGGGAGTGGAACCGGAGCCGGCACAATGGCAGCCATAGACCGTGGCCGACCGGGAGTGAGGCGTGGTTACGAGTCGCTCGGTTTGGGGATTGAAGGTCCATTCCTCCATGGGCAAGCCGTTCGGTGCTGTATAGAGAGCGTTGTTGAAGAACGCGAAACTGCTGCTGATGTTGGCTCCGACAGCAAAGCTTTGTAACGAGCTGTTTCCTGGGGTTATGTACTTACCCATGTTGCTGAGGTTCAGCAGATAAATCTCACCGGACTTGTCTGACACCACTCCCAGGCGAGGCACCGGGCCACCCTGCGGGGGTAGCAGGAGCACTGCACTTGTCCCCATATCTCGATCGTCATCCTCGAGCATCATTTGATCTCCGGGGGTGAAGTAATCCGCCAGAGCCAGACCGGAATTGCTCAAGGTCATGCGAAGTGCGCTGTCCCCATAGTCGGAACCTCCTTTGTTGGCACTGAAAGTGCCATTTCCGGTTCCGAGGAAGATATTTCCGCTGCCATCCGTGGACAAACCGCCACCAGTCATCCAGATGCCGCCCTTTTGGCCGTTGGGCGTATCCATCCAAGCGCCACGCTGAATCGCAATGTTGGCCGCATCGTATGCGATAACCCAGCCGTGATATGCACCCTGGTCGCCATGTGACGCCCAAGCTATGAAGACGGAATTGCCGCTGCCTGCGGACGGAGTAGGTGCTAACAGAAGCGCCGGCCTCTGGTTGTGAAGGCGAGGGTTGAAGGTAATGCTAGTGCCGCCGTCGCCCAGACCTTTTACTGTGGCTGTAATCGTCGTAGGGCCGTTCAGCTTTTCCGCGCCGTTCGCGATGTTGAGTGCGTGCAGGCGTTGAAAGTACTTAGTTGTGCCGCTGGTGGTTTTAGACCGCGCTACCACGTAAATCGTCCCACTGGCACGACTCACCACAGGTGTGCCGACGACGCCGATGGTCGGAGCGATATCCGGATCACTTTGCTCATCCGTGAACTTGAGCCAGGTTTCGCCCCGATTCACCAACAACTTGCGCCACAGGAATCCCTGGGCTGGGTTTTTGCCATCCGCGTCGAAGGCATACAAATAACTTTCTGTTGTCGCGACCAGAAGGACATTGTGGAGTTGGCCGTCGCTCATGGGGTATTGGCGCAGGTACAACGGCTGGGCGTAGACATCGCCGATCACCGCCAGGCTGAATCTCTTGCCGAATTTCGCAAAATTGACGTTCGATGGCGTCAGCACTGTCTCGGCGTGCTGGACGCCTGACCGCGCATTGTCGTAGTGCCAGGTAGTCACATCCTGCGCAGATGCACGGCTTACACCTGTCAGGAGCGCAATAAGGCAGAAGGTGCATAAGAGGCGCATGGATACAAGCGAGCCCTGGGCTCGCGCTCGAATCCGATCCCAAGCTGGCAGAGAAATGATGCTTTTCCCGGTAGCGTACACCGCGGATGACTTAGCGGCTGAGTGACACATAGTTCCACCTCGGTGGCCTCCGGGGGAGAGTGTCGTGGGCCTGCACAGGTTAATGCAGGCTCGCGACACATCTCGTGAGTTGATGGGATGAAGGCATGCGCTTTCTCCCGCCCTACCGCACGGTTGCGTTGACCGTCTTCGTCCACTTGGCTCCGGCGGTATTCACTGCGTAGAACGCGAAGGTGTGAGAGCCAGCCGCCAGGCTCAAGGAAGTGCTCAGCGTGCGACTGTTGAAGGTGCTGAACTTCTTTGTGCCGTCTACCCATACTTCCATTCGTGAGATTGTGCCGGTCACGGTGGCGGATGCGAGTACTGAGACCGGTGAGCCGACGGTTGAGCCGTTGACCGGCTTGCATACGTTCACGCCCGGAGCACTGGGCGCGCCGCAGCCGGATCCGGTGCTGATGGTGTACGAAGCCAATCCCACATCGCTTTGTAACAAGGTTGGGGCTTTGGCGATGGCCTGAATCGTCTTCGAGGTTGCTACTTGGATAGGACCTGAGTAGAGCGTCGATCCGGTGCTGGGTGTGCTGCCGTCAGTCGTGTAATAGATGGACGCGTTGGGCGTGCTGTCCTTGATGGTGACGCTTTGCGTAGAGGTATAGGTGCCGCTGGCCGGAGAGAAGGTCGGCGTTGCGGTGAGCGGTTGATTGTTGTTGAGCAGGCCGTAGACGGTGACGGCGTTTCGACCGCCGACATAGACCTTCCCGTTGACAATGGTCGGCGTGGTGAACTTGACGGCGACGGCAGCCGTGTCCCGGTTGTTTGCCGCCTGGCTGCTGCTGTAGAGCTCGTTGGCTAGATTGGCAGCGTTGTAAGCATGCAGGACGGCAGCGCGATTGTAGTAGAGGCTGTTGTCTAGAGCCCAGACGATGGCGTTCGATGTGCCCATTGCGGAGATGCTGGGCGTGGAGCCGCAGCCGTTAACTTCGGGGCACTTATAAGAGTTGCCTGATTTGGACTGCGGGGTGGTGGAGAATAGCTCGGTTTGCGGATTGAAGGTCCAGGCCACGAGCGGTCCGCCCTCGAGTGCAAGGTAGAGGGTGTTGTTGAAGAACGCAAAACTGTTATGGATGCTGGATCCGCCGTCACTGAAGCTCTGCCTTGAGCTGTTGTTCGGCGTAGTGAAGTGCCCCATGTTGTCGCGGTTCACCAGGTGGATTTGTCCGCTCTTATCGGCGGTCACGCCCAGGTGAGGTATAGAGCCGCTCTGCGTTGGAAGCAGCAGAAGGGCGCTTGTCCCCATGTCGTTGTCCGAGGTATTCAAGCTGCTTTGATTTGCGGGCGTGAAGTAGTCGCGGAGCACCAGGCCGGAGCTATCCAAAGTGAGGCGAAAGGCGCTGTCGCCGTAGTCTGTCCCGCCAGTATTTGCATCGAATTTGCCGTTTCCGTCGGCGGCGTAGATATTTCCGTTGCCATCCGTGGATGGGCCGCCGCCGCTCATCCAGATACCACCGTCGGTGCCATTGGGCGTGTCTGTCCACGCGCCAACCTGGTGTGAGATATTGGCGGCGTCATAGCCCATGACCCAACCGTGCCAAAGGCCATGGTCGCCATGCGAGGCCCATGCGATGACGACTGAACTCCCGCTGCCGGCGCCCGGTGTGGGAGCCAGCAAGAGAGCCGGCCGCTGATTTTCCCTGAAGGGGTCGAAGGTGACAGTGGTTCCGCCGTCTCCCAAGCCCTTGACTGTGGCCTTGATGACGGTGGGCCCGTTCAGCTTTTCTGTGCCGTTGGCGATATTGAGCGCGTGTAAACGCTGGATGTACTTGGTGGTGCCGCTGGTCTTCGATTTTGCCAGGACGTAGATCGTGCCGCTGGCGCGGTTCACGACGGGTGTTCCGATGATGCCGATGTTGGGCTTGATGTCTACGGTTTCGACATCGGTATACGACCCCCAAGTCTCGCCCGCTCCGAGCAACGACCGACGCCAGAGGTATCCCGGGGATGGGTTCTTGCCGTCCGCGTCGAAGGCGTAAATGTAATCCTGCGCGGTGGCGATGATTAGGACGTTGTGAAGTTTTCCGTCGCTCATCTGGTACTGGCGGAGGTAGAGCGGCTGGGCATACACGTCGCCGATGACGGGAAGACTAAATACCTTGCCGAAGTGCGCGGAGTTCACATTCGAAGGCGTGAGTATGGTCTCGGCTGGCTGGACACCGGTTCGCGCGTTGTTGTTGTGCCAGGTGGTTACGTCCTGCGCGCGTACCAAGCTTGCACCGGCCAGGAAGGCAGTCAGGATGAGGGTGCATAGGAGGGGAGTAAGTCGAAGCGAGCTATGCGATCGCGCGAGAATTCGATTGCGAAGGCGAAGATAGATGTTTTGTTCCGCGGAAACGTAAACAACGAAGAACCCAGCAGGCGAGTGATGCATGGTTCACCTCGGCGACTCTCGGGGGAGGGTTGGAGTGGAACCACATGTTAAGCGATTCGAGAACACCTTGCGTACATTTTTCTGTGACTCAGTGCACCGTGAAATTCACTGTCTTCTGCCACCACTCCGATTCGGAAATATTTAATGCGTAGAAGACATCGAGCCTTTCCCCGGCTTGCATACTTCACACGGGTGAGAACGTGGTGGAGGTTAAGAGTAGCCGAGCAGGTAGAAAAGGTCGCGTAAATTTTTGGCAATATTATGCAGACACGCGGTACGTATTTCGCGTACTTAAAAAATGAAACGACCATCCTGGCAACAGTCCGATCCGTAGCCTGAGGTAAGAGCACACAGGCGTGCAGGTTCGGGATGTGAAACGACCTATTGACTGTCTTTAAATATCAAATATCCACTAAGGAGCGGGCGTCTTCGGCTGAACGATGATGTTTACCGGCGCGTGTATCGAGTATGGCGAGCCGGTGGCCTGGCTGTGGCTGGTCGGGGTGATGGTAAAGACGCGCAGCTTACCAGTGTTTCGGCTGATGGCGTAGAGATGGTTCGCGTTGTCCCAGAAACACTGCTCGACATCATCCGTGGTGAGAAGTCCGGTATACGCCGTGATGGGAGCGTTTCCGTTGAAGTGGAAGATCTGTAATCCGCTCTGGCCAGCGACTGCCAGAAGCTTGCCCGAGGGAGACATTGTGAGATCGTTTACGAAGCCGACGGCGGTCCCAGGCATGTTTCCAGAAGTACTTGGGGTGGTGAGGTTGCCCGAGGGATTCGCGGTGTAGGTGGCCAGTTGCGGCTGACCGTCCGGCTGCGAAGTCGACAGATCGATTGCCTGCACGGAGACAGCGAGGTGGTTGGATGGGTCTGCGGCGGTTTGGGACCGGCAGTAAAAGTCACCGGAGGTGGGCGGAGGCGGCGTCGGAGGATTGATGGCGGTAAGAGTGAGAAGTCCATTGCTGCCGCGCTTGTAGACATGGAAGGTGTCCGTGTAGTTTCCCTGGAAATTAACGCAATCGGTTCCATAGGCATAGAGATTGTTCGCGGTAATCGAGAGCGGGGTATCGAACAGGAAGGTGTCCGACGTGCTACCTAGAAAACGAAGGCTGCCCGTGCGCTTGTCGACGGTGAACGATTGATGTTCGGTGGAATCGCATTCGCTGCCGACAGTGGTGGCGACATACAAAGTCGCGCCGGTATGGTCGAGATTCAGCGGAGAGATGCCCCCGCAGCCGCTCGTATTGAATCTGACGACGTTCGTCGACGTTGTCCAATGGAGCGCGCCATTGGGTTGGATCAAGAATGCGGCGACGAAGACACCAGCCTTATTTGAGCCCAACAGATATTTGCCGTTCGCAACCATGCTGGTGAGGTTGTTAGCGAATGGCGAACCGGGGACCGGAGTGAGCTTTCCATTTGCCGCAGCAGCGTAGGCGTTGACCTTGTTTGCGCCGCTCCCGGGCGTATTGGATACGTAGACGAAGGCCACGGGCGCGGTGCTGACGGCAGCCTGCGTATTCGTCTCTGCAGAGAGTACCTGGACAGTTGTGGCTTGGACGACGGCCCCGCCGGCGGAAAGTGCTGAGAGCAAACATAAAACTTTCATGTTTGGTTTCAAAGAAGCCTCCTCAACCAAGTGCAAACTTGCGTGGAGTCAAATTGCGGGAGAGCGAATTGCATGGGGCCCGAAAACGTCGAGGATTATAGGCCGTCTGCCGCGAGACAGTACATATATCTGTGACGAGATAGAGGCCTGGGCAGATAACTGTAACGGTCACCACAACAGATGTTAATGTGGCGCAGACCAGGGCAATTCGACTGGAAATTCTGACAGATAGAACGCGCCCCCGAACCGCCCGGGGGCGAGCGGGCGCGCCTCGGCCTCAGGCGAGTTTGCCAAAGGTGTCAGCGATGTAGGTAGCAAGCCTAGGCGGGCCGTCAGTCGGAAGGCATTTCCTACTAAAGCGTCCAAGGGCCAGACCGCGGATGTACGTAGATCGAGGGATTATCGGCTTTCCGGCCACCTTACCATGTCGTGATATTAAAGTCGTCGATATAGACGCTGAACGGAGTTGCAGAGTTGTTGGAATCGAGCTGTACTTGAACAGCTGTGCCATTGGTGCTCCGGCGGCGAGTTGTCAACGATGCAGGCAGTTCGCTCAAAGAGTGGTTGACCCCGTCAATTTCAAGCGAAACAAAATGATAAGAGGTTGCGTCGTGGGCCATGTTGAACCGCAGATGAGTCCATTGGTTTGGCTGGATGTTGCAGACAAGATCGTTGTTCTGGGGTGTAGGGGAAACCTTTTGCCAATGGGGGTGTGCGGGCAGAACGGCCGGGGTATCGTCCCAGAAGTCCCAGTGTCCCGATGCGAAGTCGCATTGTGTGCCCATCATGAATTCTTTTCCATTCATGCTGAACGACAAATCCAGTTCAAGAGTCTGGATATTCGTGGACGTAAGCATCACCCACATATCCGAGACATAGTTCACCTTGGCTGGGTGATTGTCGAAGAGTGAGGTTCCGTAGCCCGCATTGCCGTATTGTTCCGTGCCTGGAAGAATTTGGAAACGCGCAACCATTCCATCGCTTGCAACGGGAAGCGGGAGCGGCGTCGGGACGAACTGAATGGACTTCGCCACGGCAACGGGAGCCATCGCTTTGCAGACGAGGTCCGCGCCTCTGCAAGAAGCAGCTGCGCCTGTGAAAGGTCCGTGCCACTTTACGGCCCCCTGTAAAGCACCTTGGTCGTCGAGGTTTCGCAGTGTAATCGCAGTTGACGGTGGTTTTACGAAAGGCGGGATATTCATTGGACCTTTTGTGACAACCACATTGGTGGCCGTATAGCTTCTCATGACCTGGTTGACGTCCCAGACGTGAACGGTGACCGTGTGGGTCCCAAGAGGCACTTCCAGGTCGGTCTTGACTTGTATGGCACCCGGGTAGGAGGTAAAAGCTCTCTGCCCGTCGATATATACGATCCATGTCGTCAACTGATAGGGCGAATACGCGCTGGTTGCCACGCGGATCATGCCATTGTTGAAAGACTGGCCCGTGGTCGGGGTTAAGGCTTCACCACTTGGAGCGACAATTTTATAGGCGCCTGAAATCGTGACATTGACAAGGGGTGAATCACCGAAGACCTGATTTGCTGACCAGGCTCTAACCTTCACCGTGTGATTACCTATGCTCACGGAAGGCACACAGACCCTGGTACTGATTCTTGCGGTATTTGGAGCTCTAAATGCGGTAGCTTTGCCGTCGACGTAAACGCGCCAGCCGCTAATGCCTGCTCCAACGTTACTCTTTGCAACGGCAAATACCTGAATACACCCGTTCGTAATCAGCTGTCCTGCAGTTGGCGAAGGGCTCGTGATCGTGACTGTCTCAGCCGCTGCTACTATTGGAAATAGGATGCCGAGCAGAACACCTTCAAGTCGATACATAATCGCGCCCTCGATTCTGTTCTAACGGAAAAGTGCACCGCCTCTGCTATCTCGATCGGCTAGATGAACGGGCTCTACGAGACAGAGAAACCAAGGCATTTCAAATTAACGGCCCCGAGGAGCCAGCCCGGTCGACCAGGTTGGCTCTCGCACTCGCGATATAAAGAGGTTCGGCGCTAGAGAAGCATCTGCGCCTCAATGGGGGTTCTCTCCCAGCGAGGAAATATCTCGATATCGTAGACCCACTGTTTATAGCTGTCGGTGAGTGTAGTCACGTCTAGAGGTGGCCCATCGTACCCGTGTGCCCGTCGAAAAGCAACGGGATTCTGTCTGCCCGGCTCCGACGAGCAAATGATGATCAAACGGCTGGGGTTGTGGAATTATGAAGCACGATGTGTGTGCCAGCAGCCAATGCAATGCAGTCACATAAGCTACGTACGCAACAAATTCTTGACTCGATTTCTGAGTGGCCGTTAGTCAGGAAGACAGCCGACAGAGAGGAAGGCAGGGGTATGGCGTGGCTCGTCTGATGGCATAGAGGTGATTGGCGCTGCCGGGAATGTGGAGACGTCGACGGGCCGGCATTTGAGGAGAGGTGATTTGTCTCCGCCTCAGGCGAGCTTTACGTAGGTTGTGTAGGGACGGCTGCCGAGTGATGTGAAGGGAAGCAGCGTTACGGGGCCGTTTGCGGACGACGCCTGCCACTGCCGTTCACTGATGCGGCTGGCTGCGAGCAGTTGTCCGCGCGTGAAGTTCGGGGTAGGAGCTTCCTGCTGCTGCTTTACCGCCATCAGGACCAGCGGTCCGCGGAGCAGAGCGACGGTGTTGGTGTGCCGGGCATCGATGGTTTCGAGCCGCATTTTCAAAGGAAGTTCGAGTTCGACGCGATCTCCGGTCTTCCATTCGCGGCGGATCGCCGCAAAGTGTCCGGGGATCGCGAGGCCTTTTTGTCGCGTGCCGTTGACGGAGACGGATGCGCCGTCAGCCCATTGCGGAATGCGGAAGTTCAGGGTCAGCTCGGTAGGTCGCGAACGTGTCACCGTGAAGGTAACGTGATCTTCGAAGGGATATTCCCCTTCCTGGGTCAGCGAGAGAGAAGCGCCGTCCGAGTTCCAGCGCAGGGTCGAGGGGACGTAAAGGTTGACGTATACCGCCTGCGGCGCGCGCAGATAGATGTTGATGCGGTAATCCGCTGCCACTTGAGGAAACGTGCCGGAACAGCAGGGCCAGCGAGCTTCCTTGTAGACGCGCTGCGCGTTGTGATTGTAGTCGGCGTAGTAAAAGGTTTCGCCGTTTTCCTGCAACGGTTTGGCTCCGAGGACGGTGTTGTACATGACGCGCTCCATGCTGTCGCCGTAGCGGGCATCGCGTGTGACGCGGAGCAGGTAACGCGTGAGCTTGAAGTGCGCGTAGGAGCCGCATGGTGTTTCAAAGCTGTGGTGGGTGTTGGTGAGACTGTCGTAGACGTCGTTGCTGCCGGGAGCGCGGAGAGCTTCGTCCGGGCCCCAGCCCCCAGTGGCGAAGCTCTGGGCCTGCAACATGTCAAAAGCGTTGCGCGCGGCAAGCAGATGCTTTTGGCTGCCGGCGACCATGTAGGCCATCATCGCAGAGCAAAGGGAGTTCACATAGCTGTATGCGTGCCGGCCAGCAAGCACGTTCTCATTTCGCGAAAGCGGATCGAACCAGGTTTTGTCGTCCAGGTATTGCACGCCGAGATCGTAGTAGCGGCGGCCGGCGCCGCGTTGCGAGGCGAGAAACAGATTCTCCGAGATGGTGTAGGACTCGTCCCATTTCCACGAGGCGTCATCAGGGTCCTTGTCTGTTCGCCATGCAACGTCATGTTCGACGGCGTGGCCCGGCAGATGCGGGAGCGCTGTGTTTGTCGTCTGCTCGAGGATTGCGAAAGCCTGCGGGTCTTTGACGTAAGTGTGCGAGTCGATGAGACCGAGCAGCAGCTTGTCGTAGGTATAGGCAGGGAAGCGGTTCTTGATGTAGAAGTCTGCGCTGATGGTCTGGGCGTAGAGACGGTTGAGGCGGATCACCTTCTGGCGAGTTTCGTCATCGCCGTTAATGGCGTAGGCGCGGGCGAGCGCGGATACCCATTGCCCGAAGGTGCATGCGGGAGCAAAGCCGCGGTCGAAGTGGTTGCGATAGTCGTAATTGGGGTCGTAGTCATACCAGCCACCGAGGTCCTCGCCCGGCGCGGGCATGCCGGACATCTCGCGCAGCGGCTTGAGCAGGCTGTCTTCGCTGAGTGCCATGAGCACGGCGTGCGAAGTCATGAGTTGCGATTCGTGCAGGTCGCTGGCCATGAGCACGTCGCCATAGCCGAACTCCGTGAGCAGGCCGGCATCGGGAGTGTCCGCACCCCACGCCGCGCGGTTCCATAGACCGCTACTGGTGACGGCGGCAGCCGTCAGGGAACTCGACTGGAGAAACTGTCTACGCGAAGTCGTCATTCTTGATCCCATACTCATTTAGACGAAAGTCTCTGATCTCTTGATGTGACTGCATGATGGCGGAATTCTTACGTCATGGTTTTCTGGAAAGTTAGTCGTTATGAAAGGGTGTTCTGAGCACCGTCTCGATCCTTATTCTGCTCCTGTTGGCGGGCTTTGTCGCGTGGGCGTAATCCGCATCCCGCGTCACCGGCACTGCGAATGACAGTAGCGGGACTGTGGTTCGGGGAGCCCAGGTGACGGTTTGCGAACCAGGCGACAGATGATAGTGTGAGCAGCGCCTCCAACTCGGCCGGGGCCTACGTGTTGGACGGCCTTGTACCGGGGCCGGCCCCGACCAAATGAGTATGCGGACTCAGCTGGCACTACTATGGAGCAACATGTGTGTTGTTCGAACCAGTTGTCAGTCGCTCAGAGGGTGGATATTTACATGCATCGGACCGTAGCGAGGGGACAGGATACGGCCCTCATATTGGCCATGGGTCGATCGAGCAGATGACAACGAAGTTGCCTGCTACGGTTTGTTGCGCGTGTGTGGCAGGGATGCTGCTTGCGTGCGCTGCCGACGTCCACGCGCAGCAGAAGACAGAAACTCAATTTTTGCCCGAGGTTGATGTCCATTATGAGTTCAATTCCAGGGCGCGAGTCTATCTGCAAGCGAAAGATGACCGGGATGGCGGCGACCCACAGCAATTTACGTTTGGTCCGAGCGTCCTGCTCTATCGAAAATCGCTGATGAACATGAAGCACGTGCTTACGCTCGATCTGGACACCACAAAGTCGCGGCCGGTGGTGGTGGAGACGGGATACCGCGTGATCACTGCGCCGAATGCTGCGGTGGAGAATCGGATGATCGAGGCGGTGACGTTTCACTACCCACTGCTGAATCAGGTTTTGATTACGGATCGGAATCGCTTCGATCTCGACTGGCAGAATGGAAAATTCACCTGGCGTTATCGGAATAGGCTGATGGTTGAGAGGATGTTCTCGATCCGGGCGTTTCACCTGGCGCCGTACGTTGCGGCGGAGCCTTTTTACGAGAGTCAGTACAGCAAATGGGCGAGCACGGACCTCTATGCCGGCTCGACGTTCCCGATCGGCAAGCATCTGGACCTCGAAGCGTACTACGAGCATGAGAACGATACGGGGAAGAGTCCGAACAAGCAGAAAAATTTCATAGGGCTGAAGGCGCAACTTTATTTCTCGCGACGAGAGGGGGCGAAAACAGGGAACAAGAGGTAGCGTGTCCGAATCTTTGTGTCACTTGGTTGTTGAACCCTGGTCTCTCTTATTACAGAGAACTTTACCTGGTGGAGATTTGAGCGGAGCGTCGCCGCGTGAGCGGCTGTGGAGTGATACGGCGTGCCGGTGGCCAGATGAATCATTGGTGACCCTGGGAAGATTCGAACTTCCGACCTGCGGTCCCGTATTGATTCCTTTTGCATGGAATGCAGGGGTATGACGAAGCTGCTGCTCGTTTTTCCTTCGGTCATTGTGTTTTGAAAAACGCGCGACCGGATGCAGGTCCCGATAGAGACCTGAGGATCCGGTGCTTCAGCCCGCGACGAACTTCTCTTCCTTCAGAACTCTCTGATATGCCGACACGGTCAGGAACTCAACAAACTTCGGGGCCCGTACTAGATCTCGCATCAATCCGGCGGCTTTTTCATAAGAGGCATATCGTTGCTCATCAACGGCGCTCTTCTGTTGCTTGACTTCGTTGTCGATCATGCTTTCCACCAGGGCAATATTTACAACGCGGCCATCCGTGAGTTTGGCTTTGTGGTGTATCCACTGCCAGAGCTGCGCGCGGCTGATTTCCGCCGTAGCGGCGTCTTCCATCAGGTTGAACAGAGGCACACAGCCGACGCCGCGCAGCCATGATTCCAGGTACCCCAGACCGATGGCTACATTCTGCTTCAGGCCGGTTTCAGTAATCTCGCCCTCCGGCACCCGCAGCAGATCTTCGGCCGTCGGATTGGAGTCGGGCAACTGTTTCGATATCTGGTTTGGCTGCGGCATCAGACGATCGAAGACCTCCTGCGCCACCGACACCAGTCCCGGATGCGCTACCCACGTTCCATCGTGCCCGTCGCCAGCCTCGCGTTCCTTGTCCGCACGCACCTGCGCGATGGCCTTTTCATTCGCCACCGGATCGGACTTTACCGGAATGTACGCTGACATACCTCCCATAGCATGCGCGTTGCGCCTGTGACAGGTCTTGATGGCGAGTTTCGAATAGCTGCGCATGAAAGGGGTGGTCATGGTGACCTGGGCACGATCGGGCAGCAGCGCGCAGCTGTCATTGGAGAATTTTTTGATGAAGCTGAAAATGTAATCCCAGCGCCCGCAATTCAGCCCCGCGGAGTGGTCGCGCAACTCGTAGAGAATCTCGTCCATTTCAAAACTTGCCAGGATGGTTTCGATCAGCGCTGTGCCTCGAATGGTCCCCTGCGGCAAGCCGATTTCCTTTTGCGCGCGGATGAAGACGTCGTTCCACAGCCGCGCTTCCAAGTGACTCTCCATCTTGGGCAGATAGAAGTATGGTCCGCTGCCGCGCGCCACCAGTTCCTGGGCGTTATGGAAAAAATAGAGGCCAAAATCGAAGATGGATCCCGACATCGGCTCTCCATCCACGAGCACATGGCGCTCCTCCAGGTGCCAGCCGCGCGGGCGAACGAAGAGGACTGCGACCTTCTCGTTGAGCTTGTACTGCTTTCCCGTGGCAGGGTCGGCATAGGTGATGGTGCGGCGGACGGCATCGCGCAGATTGATGTGGCCGTCGAGAAGGTTGTTCCACGTCGGAGTGCTGGAGTCCTCGAAGTCGGCCATGAAAATCCTCGCACCGGAATTGAGCGCGTTGATGATCATCTTGCGATCCACGGGGCCGGTAATCTCCACGCGGCGGTCGATGATATCGGCGGGCATAGGAGCCACGGTCCATTCGGACTCACGTATGGAGCGCGTTTCTTCGAGAAAATTGGGCCGCTCGCCGGCATCCAGTCTCCTCTGTCGCTCCTCTCGTGCGTTCAGCAGTTCCTTGCGCCGCACGTTAAACGTTCGCTCCAGGTCTACGATGAAATCGATCGCTTCCGGAGAAAGGACATCGGCATGGGTCTCAGTAATCGGCGCGAGTATTTCGACGCCGGGAAGATCGACAGGTTTGGACATGGTCATAACTCCGTTTTGCAAAGTTCATGCATCACAATTGAATGGCGCTCGAAGTAACTCAAACGTGCGGCGCGAGCCGGTGATTGTCTGAGTGCAACAGGTCTTCGCGGGGAATGCCGCGCATGGATGCGTCCAACAATTCCACCATATGAAAGGCAGGCATGGTCTTAAGACCTCGCCGGCGAAGGCCATGCATCAGTTGCAACAGGCAGCCCGGATTGGCAGACGCCACGGCCTCCGCGCCTGTAGACAGCAAATTATCCACTTTGCGGCTGCCGAGTTGATTGGCTGTATAAGGCTGCAGAAGATTGAAGATGCCTGCCGAACCGCAGCATAACGTGGCCTCAGGAATCTCAGCGATGTCAAGATCCGGGATTTGGCTGAGAAGACGTCGCGGTTGGTCGTGCACGCCCTGCGCATGCTGCAGATGGCACGCATCGTGATAGGCAACGCGCAGGTGGAGCGGATGTCGCTCGGCCTGGGGTTCCAATTCGCACAGGAATTCAGCGACGTCTTTGCATTTGGCGGAAAACGCAGAGGCGCGTTCGGCCCACTTCGGATCGTCGCGCAGCAGATGACCGTACTCCTTCATTGTGGAGCCGCAACCGGCAGAGTTGATGACCACCGTATCGACATCGGCCGCTTCGAACACTGCGATCATCTTTTTCGCCAGCGCAGCGGCATGGTCTTCAAGCCCGGAGTGGAGCATGAGCGCGCCGCAGCATTGTTGCTCGCTAGGAATGATCACTTCGCACCCTTCCGCGGCAAGCACGCGAGCGGTGGCCGCGTTCACATGTGAGAAGAAGACCTGCTGCACGCATCCGCTCAACATGCCCACGCGCCGACGCGCTGTTTTCTTTGGCTGAATGGAGGAAGGCAGCCGCTCAAAGAAGCGATCCGGCACATCGGGCAACAACGCCTCCATCGCCCGAAGCCGCCTGGGCAGCAACCTTGTTATCCCGCTGATGCGCAGCAGCCAACGCACGCCGCTTTTCTGATAGGCCAGCAACGGTAGAGCCAGCACGCGCAGCCGCTCAGGACGGGGAAAAGTAGCGAAGATCAAACGGCGAAACAGACGCTCGCCCATGCCGCGTGGCACATTGCGTTCAATCTGCGCGCGCACCGGTTCGATGAGCTTGTTGTACTGCACTCCCGATGGACAAGCGGTCATGCAGGCCATGCAACCGAGGCAGTTGTCCATATGTAGCCTAAACCGCTCGTCGAGCGGCGCCTCACCGTCGGCGGCTTTCTTGATCATGTAGATGCGTCCGCGGGGCGAATCCATCTCCTCGCCCCACAGCACGTAGGTAGGACATGCGGGCAGGCAGAACCCGCAGTGCACGCAATCGTTGATGTACGTCTTCTCGGGCGGATGATGCGCGTCGAAGGCGCCACGATGTTCTTCCTGGAGAATGGAGTGTGTCATGGCGTCAGATGTTCCCCACAAAACGACCAGGGTTGAGGCTGCGTCCTGGATCGAAGCGGCGCTTGATCTCGCGCATCAGGGAAAAGGCTCCCCGATCCGGGCCCCACACATCGACGCTGCCTCGCAGTCGGCCTGGAATCTGAAGCGCAACCACGCTGCCGCCGGACTTGCTTACGCGCGCGCGCAATCGTTCCATGAGCGCAAGTAAAGCCGCATCAGTAGAGGAATGAACTGCAACCGTCATCAAGCCGGTTGCCTGCGCCACTAGTTCCGGATCCGTTCCGTCACCGGCTGTCCATTGATGCAATTCCGCAGCCAACGAACATATTTCGGTGGGAAGCACTGAGACCTTCAGCACCAGGGCATCGTTGTCGTCGAAGAGTTGCTGCCGCGCGTTCCAGACTTCCTCCCCAGACTTCCTGATCACAAGGGTTCCTAATATATTCCCGATGAGCTTTTCGTACTCTCCAAGGCACTCCGGTGGCGCCGCCACACAGATGTCGAGCGCGCACTCACCCCTAAGAATTCGGAGTTGCACACACGATGGAGTCATTTGCGAATCCAAGAGCATGCGCAGCGGCTCGGCAAGCGAGGAAGCCGCCGGAGCAGCTTCCGCACCGGTCCCGACGGCCGTCCACGTCTGGCGGTGCTCTTCCACCGGATGCAAGCGAAAGTTGACCTCCGCGATCACTCCCAGCGTGCCGAAGCTGCCGGTCAGAAGTTTGTGCATGTCGTAGCCCGCAACATTCTTCACGACTTTGCCGCCGCTTTTTGCGATGGTGCCATCAGCCAGCACCATGGTCATGCCGATGATGAGGTCGCGGAGACCGCCATATTTCAGCCGCAAGGCGCCGCTGTCATTGCACGCCACAATTCCGCCCACTGTGGCGCGCTCAGGACATAAGGGATCGAGGGCCACCATCTGCCCATGGGTTTTGAGGGCGTCCTGCATCGCCGTCCACGAAGAGCCCGCCTGAACCGTACAGGTCATGTCCTGCCATGCGTGCTCGCGCAGTTGGTTGAGACGCTTCATGCTCAATTCGATGTCTGCTGTTAACGTATTCCCCCAACCTAGCTTCGTGCCGCCGCCACTCGGCATCACCGAGAGGGAATTGGCGTGCGCAAAACGCAAAACCTCCGCAACCTGCTGGATGTCTCCGGGAGCAACCTCGATGGTCTGGGCCGTTTCGCCGCGAAGACGCGTATGCTCCTCGCCGACCATTGCGGCGAGTTGAGAAACACGTTCCTCAGGCGTCAATGCGGCCGATGCACTCATTTAAAAAATCTCCGCAATCCCCGCCGTCTCCAGCGGATGCGGCGTATAGGGGCCCGGCTTCTCCGCGCACAGGCGGGGACGCGGAAACACCTTATCGGGATTGGCGATATTTTCCGGATCGAAGGCGCAGCGGACCAGTTGCATGGTGGCCAGATCTGGTTCCGCGAACATGTAGCCCAGCGCCTCCTGCTTCTCCCTGCCCACGCCGTGCTCGCCGGTGATGGAGCCGCCGTGATCCACGCATAGGCGCAGGATGCGATAGGAGAGTTCGACTGCCTTCTCTTCCTGCCCGGCCACCGCCCGGTCGTAGAGTACAAGCGGATGCAGGTTGCCATCGCCGGCATGGAATACATTGGCGACGCGCAGGCCAGCGGCCGTCGCAAGGCGCTCGATTTCGTCTAGCAGCAGAGGCAATGCGGTACGTGGAATTACCCCGTCCTGCACGATGTAGTTGGGCGAGATACGACCCATGGCGGCGAAGGCAGCTTTGCGCCCCTTCCAGACCAGGGCGCGTTCCTGCTCCGATTGGGCAACGCGAATCTCCGAGGCGCCATTGTTACGGCATAGTTCCTTTACCGCGCGCATCAGCTCTTCCACTTCACTGCACGGCCCGTCCAGTTCCACCAGCAGCAACGCCTTGCAGGCCGGGTAATGCGCATGTACGGCCGCTTCCGCGGCCTGGATGGAAAGTTCGTCCATGATCTCCATCGCCGAAGGCAACATCGGGGAGGCGATGACGTCGCTGACGGTCTGCCCCGCGACTTGGATCGAATCGAATGCGGCCAACAGGGTCTGCACCACTTCCGGCCGCTTAACGATGCGCAGGGCAATTTTAGTGGCCACACCCAGCGTCCCTTCCGACCCGACGAATACCCCCGCCAGGTCGTATCCGGGTGCGTCCAGCGTGGGGGCGCCCAGTTGCATCAGTTCGCCCGAGGGCAGCACCACATCGAGTGCTAGAACGTGGGTGGTCGTGAAACCGTATTTGAGGCAATGCGCACCGCCGGCGTTCTCAGCCACGTTGCCACCGATGGTGCACACCGATTGCGAAGACGGATCGGGCGCATAGAAGTATCCCCGCGCAGCCACGCGTTGGGTCACATGCGCATTGATCACCCCGGGCTCTACCACGACCTGCCGATTGGCCAAGTCAACATCGAGAATACGGTTCATGCGCGCCAGGCTGATGACGATACCGCCCGCCGCAGGAAGCGCACCCCCGCTGAGACCCGTTCCCGCACCGCGACTCACAAACGGAATTTTGTCCCGAGCACATAGCCGGACCACCGCCTGCGTCTGCCCGGCGGTCCTCGGCAGCACGACGGCGTCTGGCATTATCCGGAAATTCGTCAGCGCGTCACACTCATATGTCTGCAACTGGTTATTTCCGGTAATCAGCCCGTCGGCACCCACAGCGGTGCGCAGTTCGTCGATTTGGCTACGCCTCAACATCCTGCGAAACAGCTTACGAGATGAAAGCCGGCATCGGCTCGCGAATCGGGGTCGCCATTCTTCATCGGGCCCCGTCGAGCTTGGTGGTGGCTCGGATCTTCACTGTTTCGCTTTGTTTATAGGCGCTCGCACAGGAGAACCGAAGGAAAACCTGACTGCAGCTTGGTCGCAAAGCAATTCATCTGCGGCCAGAAACTAGCGCATTGCGTGTCGGCAACAACTACGAACGGAACCGCAATAAGTCAGTCACCCCAAGTCGCCGTTTCGTGGCTGTCGAGAGATATCCACTTCTTCTCGAAGTTATCTCCCATGCCCTTGGAGATCGACCAGCCGTGCGAGGTGTCGTCCACCCACGCCGTCATGCAGCCGCTGTCAACCATACAGATCCTTAGTCTCTTGAGATCACTCTGTCTGCCGCGGAGTAGCGATATCAGCCTCTCCGATGAGCCGGCTCGTGCTGGCCGCCTTGCGAAGAAGTCCGAATCGGGGTTCCTCGCCTGTATCCGAAGCGATCCAATCCGTAGATCGATGCTTCGCCAGCATTGCGGCCTGATCGCCCACGAAGGAAGAACCGCTTGAAAGATACACACGAGGGCGAGGACATATGCAGCGGCTCGTTCGAGAATCATCGTTCTCTCTCTCCTCCCCATCTGCCGTGACGAAGGTTGACTTACTCGTCAACCTTAAAGATCTTGATCTTAATCAGCTTCTCCAGCGTCAGATCATTCAGGCCGCGAGCGCGCATCTTCTCAACAAACGGCCGATCGATATGAAAGACGGACATCTGTATTAGCTCTTCCTCCGTCGGAGCGAAGCCCAGAGACTTCGCCTCCTGCACCTTCTCCGGTGTAACGCCAACAGCCTTCATCTCCGTCAGCTTGCCCGCTCGAAGCTCCGGGTACCCCGCCACCGACATTGCACGAATGTACTCGGGGTCCACATGTAGCGCCTTTAGCCCCATCAATTTCCCGGTCGAGAGATCGGTCACCCCCAACCCCTTCATCTCCTTCACCCATGCCGTCGTGACATCCAGCATCAGAAAGCCCAGCTGTTTTCTTGGCGTGATCTCATCGAAACCCATCGACGCCATGTCCTTGCGAAATCCTTCGTTCGGTGTGAACTGGTACCGGCCGCTAAGCACGCCGTCATGGACGCTGCCGTTGCACACCAGATCACCAGCCTCAGCGTTCATCCGCGCTGTCAGGGCTACGCCCTCCTTTGCAAGCGTCTCTTCGGAAATCCCCGTCCACCGGCCCCATTCCGCTGACGCGTTGTTCACGTCTGTGCAGTGACCTGAATCCTCGCTGCAGTCCGCCGGTGCCAGCACCAGTTGCACCCTGTCGGCAGGGTTCGCGCGATGAGCGTCCGACAGCATGCAAAGCCCGGTCAGCGTCTGCGCAAATCCGGTCGAACATCCAAGCAGCAACACAGTGAAAGCTGTGATCTTCATGTTCTTGCTCCTCAAAGCGGCTTTTTCGGGCAAAGCCTCACCTGATGCAGTCCACGACTGCATCAGGTGAGGCCTTCCCTTTGTGAGGATTTAGTCCAGCAGGCCTGTCATCTTCAGCTTCACCAGCTTGTCTAAATCGGTGCTGTTGAAGCTGTGGGCCTTGGCTTTGTTCATGAACTCCTGATCGATATGAAAGACTGCTGCCTTTCGCACCTCTTGCAAATCGGCATTCGGAAAGGTCGTTCGGATCCAGTGCACATAGTCCGGCGACACGCCCTGCGCCTTTAGTGAAACCAGGTCATGCGCTGAAAGCCCTTGAAACCCTGCCGATGCCATCGCTTTCGCGTACTCCGGCGTCACGCCAACGGCTCGAAACGAGATCAGTTCATGCACGTCCGCAGGCACAAGTCCTGCGGCCTTCAACTCGGCCACGTACTCCGGCGTGATACCCATCGCCTTCATGCTGATGACCTCATGCATCGTCGGCGTTCCCATTCCGAGGCCACCCATAGCCTTCGCATACTCCGGAGTCACCCCTACCGACTTCTCCGAGATCACCTCTTCGAAAGTGGATGGAGCGGCGCTGGAGCTCTTCAGGCCGGCAACATACTCTGGAGTGACCCCAACCGCCTTGAGCGAGACCAACTGTTTCAAGGTTGGAACGCCCCACCCTACCTGTGCCATCGCCTTCGCGTACTCCGGCGTCACGCCAACCGACCGGAGCGAGATGATCATGTCCAGGTCCCTGTTCAGGTCCAGCGCATATCCCGCTTCCCGCATTTTCTCCAGATAGTCCTGTCCAGCTTCGCCCTTTGTGTCCTGGATCTGCTCGCGAGGTGGCGCAGGATTCGGTGCCGCAGCTGGCGCGTCGATGCCTGTCGCCGCTGATCCAGCTATTGGTCCGGCAGCAATCGCTGTTGCGGGGAGAGGTGATCCCGCGTTGTCGGGCTCGGCACGACGCGCCTCGCGGACTGCTCTCGCGTTGCCCGCAAATTCGTCTGTCGCGACCATCTGGCTTACGTCCGGATCCTCCAGACCAGCAGTTGTGGCGCTCACTCCCACGATGCGTGCCCCCGTCGGCTCTGCTTTGAGCGCACTCGCCAGATGCGGTGCTGTCGCCAGGCCAGCCAACAGGAGTCCCGCCGCCGCAATCCGTACTCCACCCATCGACCCCTGCTCCATCGTCTTCTCTCCCATCACTCTCCGTATCCGCCGCAATAGCGCTCCACCGCTTCCACGCAGAGCCACAGCCAAGCGCAAGTGTTCCACTCTCTGCTCCTCCATTTGCAACAGCGCCTCTGCATAAATAGCGGGGTCCGCGCAGGTACGCGCCGCAATCTCATCGCAACATACTTCACGAAGTTCCCGCGTCCGCCTGCTCATCCACCACACCGCGGGATGGAAGAAGAAGAGACACTCAATCACCGTTTGCAAGAGATTGCAGAAGTAGTCCCACCGGCGTATGTGCGCCAGCTCGTGTGCAAGCACCGCCTCCAGTTGCTCCGCTGGAAACGATGTTGCTACGCTCAATGGCAGAATCACTGATGTGCGCCATATCCCCATCGCCATCGGCGAAATCGCTTCTGCCGACACGCGCAGGACCACTGGATGTATAAGATGCAACTGCGCAATCAGCTTCGCGAAACCCTTCTGTACCGCAGACGGCGCCGTCAACTGCGCGTTGCGGCGGAGTGATCTCAGCTTCCGCCACCCACCGGCAGCTCGCAGCGCCAACAGGCAAACCCCTGTCAGCCATGCTCCAACAATCCAGGGCATCAGCCGGTCGGCATGGCTGGCAATCCACAGCTCTGTGTCAGCCATTGCCGGAGCAGCAAATGGTGCCTCTCTCACAACACTCGCATGTAGGGTTCCTACCTGGGATGCCACTACCGGATGCGCGGCTTGTTCGAAGTTGACCACAAGCTGCTCCTGCTCCACGAACGTCGCGAACGCCGCTACCGGCATAGATCCCAGCATTGCCATCGCCACGCCATATCGAACAGCCGCCGTCGCGCGAAGAAGGCAGCGATCTGTCACCGCATACAGCAGTGCAATCACTGTGCTCTGCCAGCAGAAATGCAGCAGCGTCCATCCCAGCGCTACCACCTCTCCCGAATGCATCCAGCTGAGGCCGCTCATCGGGCAGCCTCCAGTCTCTTCCGCGCGAGTAGCTTGCGAATCTCTTCCAGCTCTTCTTTGCTGGCAGGATCCATCTCCAGGGCCCGTAATGCTAGCTGCGCCGCGCTACCCGCAAACAGTCGCTGGCTCAACTCGCGCACAAAGCGACGTTCCGTCTCCTCCTTCGCCACAGCCGAGCGATAAACGTGTGCGCGTGCGCTCTCGTCACGCATCACCAGCCCTTTGTCCGCCATAATCTGCATCAGCTTCAGCACGCCCGTATACACCATCGGACGCGTTGCAGTGATCGTTTCGTACACCTCACGGACCGTGGCCGATCCCCGCTCCCACAGAATTGCAAGAATCTCCAGCTCGCCTTCCGTAGGCCTGACCGTTTCTTTGATCTTCACCATGGGCGAGACGGTATACGAACTACTTCGTACATGTCAACGAAAATCTTCGTACTACCGCTAACTTGTCGACCCTAAGTTCTTTGCCGATGCCTACTGCTTCGAAATCTGCCGCTATTGCGGGCCACTGCACATCGATGAGTCACGACCTGTGATTGCTTCGGCACGACCCCACTCAGCAGGAGGGCAGTTCCTCAAGGACGCGAGCCCTGAATGAGGATGTCCACGAATCGCCGCGCCTTTGCGGGCCAATCGTCTGTGCTGCCCGCGCTGGAGACCCCATAGATGGCGCGCAGCATGTCCATCGGGTCGACATCTGGCCGAAGATCTCTGCTAGCGACGGCGCGGCTCGCTAGCGCATTGGCGGCCTCTTCCATGAGGCGGTTGGTCTGCTGGAATACCCGAGAAGGACCGCCTGCCATTGCATTCAACGCCGGGGCAATGATCTTTTTCGCAGCAATGTAGTCGATGAAGACCAGCATCCACGCCCGCAGCGCCTCGACCGGAGGCAACTCCGCGGAGAACTTTCTCTGTGCCTCAGCCAGCTTCTCGACCTCGGTGATATAGACAGCGGCCAGCAGGTCATCGCGTGTAGGGAAGTGACGATAGAGCGTGCCCGGGCCGATCTTGGCACGCCTAGCGATATCTTCCATGCTGGCCTCCGCGCCTCGGCGCATGAAAACCTGCTTCGCGACTTCGAGAATCCGCGCGCGATTGCGCTGCGCGTCAGCGCGTGGCTTGCGGGCGGCTTTTTTGGCGGCGGACGTTTTCATTGATCTTTTCTGAAACCGGAGGGGCCCTCCGGTAATCTTATCGCATAACGGAGACTGACTCCGTTTTATTCCGGGCCGAGGCCCGTGTCAAAGATTCATGATTGGAGTGTGCAGAATGGCAGCGAAGTTTGGAGCGAAATCAACGACGGAAGAGGTCCTCGCGGGGGTCGATCTGAAGGGGAAGCGGATTCTGGTGACGGGGGTATCTGCGGGCCTCGGCGTGGAAACGGCCCGTGCGCTGGTGGCGCATGGCGCAGATGTTGTGGGCGCGGCGCGTGATCTGAAGAAAGCACAGCGGGCGACATCGGAAGTCGGCAAGACCGCGTTGAAGAACGGCGTGAGTTTCGAGCTCGTCGAACTCGACCTCGCCAGCCTGAAGAGCGTGCGCGCTGCTGCGGACAAGCTGGCTGCCGATGGCCGCTTGTTCGATGTGATCATCGCAAATGCCGGTGTCATGGCGACTCCGTTCGGGAAGACGGAGGATGGTTTCGAGACGCAGTTTGGCACGAATCACCTCGGCCACTTTGTCTTTGTGAACCGAATCGCAAAGCTGATCAAAGACGGCGGACGCCTGGTCAACCTTTCTTCCGCGGGGCATCGTTTCAGCAATGTGAACCTGAGCGATCCCAACTTTTCGACGACCCCGTACGATCCCCGCGGGGCCTACGGGCGTTCGAAGACGGCGAACATCCTCTTCGCAGTTGAGTTTGATCGCCGTCATCGAGACCGCGGAGTGCGCGCCACAGCCGTACATCCCGGCGGCATCATGACCGAACTCGCGCGGCATATGCCGGATGGCGCCATGGAAGCATGGGTTAAGCAGATACAGGAGCAGCTAGCCGCAGCAGGCGAATCGCCTTTCGAGTTCAAGTCGATTCCGCAGGGTGCCGCGACGTCCATCTGGGCTGCAGTGGTTGCATCTGCTGGTGACGTCGGAGGCAGATATTGTGAGGACTGCCAGGTCGCCGAACTCATTTCCGCTGATTCGCAGGTCAGCAGCATCAGCAGGGGTGTGCGAGGCTATGCGCTCGACCCCGATAACGCAAAGGCTCTTTGGAAGAGGAGCGAAGAGCTGGTTGGCGAAGCCTTCGCGTAAAGGGTCAGCGAGTCGGCTGATCCCTCCTTCTGTGCGAGGGGTCTGCCGCCTCTATCTAGATTTGCGGAATCGGCTCTGCGCGATGCAGTACGGATGATCACTGATGAGAAGCGCGCTTTTCTATGAGCAGGTCCTCTGAGTCAGGCTCGGCATCGAACCCGAGTGAGTGTGTTGGTCCGCGCCTGGACACATAGCCGGCTATATAGAGACATGTGAGTTCATTTCACGATCGAGCCCCAGTCGATTCTTAGTACTGGCGCGTTTATCGATGCCTATTCAATTCTTGTTGCACAAACCTTGCCGAATGATCGGTTTGGCCCGTCAATAGTTGTGAATCGCCAGACTGAATCGGTTCTGGTCCATCCAACGGTTTGGCATTGATGCACCACAGTTGCTCAGATTGCCGGCAGGGTGTCTCTCCGCCAATCCGGCAGTTGCCGCGCCATTGCCTATCCACGGGATGGGGTGAAACGAAACGTTCCCCGATGAGAGCGCACAATACTACTGAAGGCGCTAGCGTCTCGTGAAGTAGCCGTTTCAATGATTGCGTCGGCGCGGCAATGCCATCGGTATCCGGACACCTGTTCGAACATCTCGTCAGCACGGTCTTAGAAACGCACGGGCGAATAGGTTCTTCGTATGCACACATCCCGAGAGAAATGTCAGTGAGGAGGAGATCATGACTTGGATAGGAAGGAAGAAGATCGCATTCGTTCCGTTGTCGCGCCCCAACGCCCATCCACCGGATCTCATCCCATCTGACTGGGAAACCGACATCCTGCGGCGGGTGCTATACGATCCCGATCCCACGACGGGGAAGGACAAGTCGCTTCGCGCATTCATCCATACCGCATCCTCAGGTATCGCGGACCTTGATGCGGTTGTGACGGAGAGGCATAGCGTCGATCAGCAGGACGTGCCCGCCAATATTCTCGAAGGCGAGATGGGCGCTCGGCTGCGGTCGGAAGGCTGCGATGCGGCGGCGATAGTGATGCTCGGCGGTCCCGGCGCGGGCACGAACAGTGGCTTCTGGTCCCGTTTCGTCATGCTCGAACCCGTCGGCACGTGGGCCATGGAACTGATGCATGGTCTCACTGGGTTCACGGATATCTACCCGTTCGGCGACGATGTGGATCAACAGGATCCCGTGATGGGCCTTTATGACGAGATGTCGTCTGCAGGTGCAACGCATCCGTCCGCCTACACCAAAGTCGGTATCGAGTGGCTCGATCGCGCCGCGATTGCAGAACACACGGGCCGTACGAGTACCTACGCGCTGCACGCGATCAGCCTCACCCAGCCGCCGCCGACCGGTCGCGTGGCAGCGGTGAAGATCGGGACGGACGTACCTTACATGATGGTAGAGGCCCGTCTTATGGCCGATCAATTCGACGCGCGCATTCCCAAAGAAGGCGTGATCGTCTATGTGGTTCAGACGCCTGATCCGTTAGGACATCGCGTAAATCACCTTCGCCCTTTGATCCTCAAAACGCCACAGGCGCTTTCAGTTGGTCAGGCGTTCGTGTCCGACAACGGGATCGGCATCAGTATCCCCGGCTCCATTCCGGGCGGATTCCTGGTTGTGGTGGACGATCGGAATGCTCCCTTCGAAACTGGCCAACTATTGTCCTACGGAGACGCCGGAACTCCGGGTAATGTATCCGCCCCGGTGACCGTCGGGTTTGGCGGATGGCAGGATTTCAAGATTCTTTTTTCAGGCACGAACGTAGCCGGTGAGAACCGTATCTACGCTGTGGACCAAAATGGCCAACTGCTGTCCTACGGAGATGCCGGAACTCCCGGTAATGTTTCGAGTCCGATGGTTGTCGGATTTGGTGGGTGGCTGCAATTCAAGTTTCTCTTCTCCGGCAGGAATGTCGCCGGTGAGAACCGTATCTACGCTGTGGACCAAAATGGCCAACTGCTGTCCTACGGAGATGCCGGAACTCCCGGTAATGTTTCCGATCCGATGGTCGTCGGGTTTGGCGGATGGCAGGACTTCAAGCTTCTCTTCTCAGGCAGGAACGCAGCCGGTGAGAACCGTATCTACGCTGTGGACCAAAATGGCCAACTGCTGTCCTACGGGGATGCGGGAACTACCGGCAATGTTTCCGATCCGATTATCGTCGGGTTTGGTGGGTGGCAGGATTTCAAGTTTCTCTTCTCAGGCAGGAACATCGCCGGTGAGAATCGTATCTACGCTGTGGACCAAAACGGCCAACTGCTGTCCTACGGAGACTCGGGAACTCCCGGTAATGTTTCCGATCCGGTGGTCGTCGGGTTCGGAGGGTGGCTGCAATTCAGTTTTCTCTTCTCCGGCAGGAATGTCGCCGGTGAAGACCGCATATATGCTGTGGTTGTCTGATCGGGTAAGGAGCGTACGCCTCAAAGATCCACATGCGATGGTTGCTCAGTTGCGGCATCGCGAAATATGAGCACACACGATACAAACCCGCAGAACCAACTGGTCGGCTTCGAACGCTATCGCGGAGTTAATCTTTTGTTGACAACTACTGGGCGACCCATCATAGTGATCTACGTTTTTCCCGGTGACTCATAGGAATCTCAGATAGTTGGGCTGTTCCTGCACCCTCAAAAGTCAGAGTCCGATCGTGGAAACTAACTGTCTTCGACTTGGCTCTCGACCCAGTACCTTATGTGCCTCGTACCCCTCTAAGTGCGATGGCGGCTCACTGCTTCCAAATATCCCACCCTAAGGCGGCCGAAGTTCGGGTGTGATGGTGGCGACATTGCTGCGCTCACGCCTCGCTTAGACCGACGGAAGAGTACGGCGGAGATGCCGAAGTGATGACGAATCGCACGCTGAGCCAGACACTCCAACGTCTTACCAGGCGTGGCCCGCTGACGCTTGTCTCCCGCTCCATAGAGATCTTCGGCTGGATCGATCTGGTGCTCGGTCTGCTCATTCTGATTGCCCCCCGCTTCACTGGTGCGCTCTTTCACTTGCCTCGACTCTCCCCACTTGACGCCGGCCTCATCCGCGTAGTGGGCGTGCTCGTGACAACGATCGGCACGCTCTACATCATCAATGGCCGATTCAATTCGCTGGGCTTCGCCGTCGCGTCTCTGCTGGATAGGCCGCTCGTTCCGTTGATCATGGCGGCCCTGTGGCACAAGCGCATTCTTCCCGGACCGCTTGCTGCCTCTTTTTCCATAGTCGACTTCGGTGGCTTTCTCGCGACGGCCTTCGCCTGGCGTGCCGACCTCGTGCGCGGTCGAAACATCGGCGGCGCCGCCATTCCAGGACAAACGCGTGCTGCCCGTTCCGTTGAAGTCTTCGGCTGGCTGATTATTGTCATCGGATCCGTCACGCTACTCTTTCCCGGGTTCGCGGCGTCGCTGCTTAAAATAACCAGCGACTGCTTCTCGCCGGGCGCCAACTGTCTACAACCCAACTATCTACAACTGGTCGGGCTCTTGGTCGGTGGGCTGGGCCTACTGTTTGTCGTCGGCGGCAGCCTCGACAGCGGAGGTTTTGTAACCGCGGCTGTGTCGGCACAATGGATCGCCCCGCTGCTCATTGCACTCTCATTGTGGATAGCGGGTATTCCGCGGGGCCTGGCTCTCGCATCGATCAGCATCAGCCTCGTCGGCGCGTTCTGGACGCTATTCGCCATGCGTGCTGACCTTCGCTGCGGAAACGAACGGCGACGAGTTCCGTTCCTTGTTCAATGGACCGCCGCGTTCTTTGCCTTTCTGAGCGGGGTGGTTCGCGACTCGCGCGTCTTCCATCCCGACGGGCGCGTCTTTCTCGGTACCGTCATGCGGCATGGAGCGAATGACGTAGGTGATCTGTCCGGTTTTGTACTGATGCGTATCGGCATGGGTTTGATGAAGCGCGGCATGCCCGCATGGCTTGCCCACCTCATCCCTGACGCTCCCAGTATCGCCTCGCGGTTTTTTACCGTTTCAGAGGCAGAATCCGTCTCGCCCGCCACACTTCAACTCAGCCAGATTCCTCTGCTATCCCGTCCGGGTCAGGACTTTGATCTCCTCGCTACCGCTGGCGGAGATCGCCTCTGGAAGCTCATCTGGAATCTTGTCAGCGGCGGGACAAAGTACGGCCTCAAACCATTCGATTATTTCGCCAACACGTACTACGCAGACGTACCTTATAGAATCGCCGCGGCCGGCACTACAGTCTGGATTCGCCTCAAGTACTACTCCAAAACCGCCGAAGTGAGTGAAGTGCCGAACGGGAACGCCGCGGGTGACCCGAACGCACGCGAACAGGCTCTCACCGATGCGTGCGCCACGCATACTCTCCTCCTCATTGAGGTTCAGCCGGTCGACTCCTCTGTTGCCTCCTTCGAACCCATTGCCACGATTCAATTCCAAAAAGAGCTCAACGTCGACCAGGAAGCCCTGCATTTCTACCCATTTTCTGGCCGTGGTTTCGAGCCCCATGGCTTTTTCACCGGCCTGCGGCGCAGTGTCTATCCGGCGAGTGTTCAGAGCCGCCCTCACGATCGGCTGGAGCGAGTTCAGCGCGAACATCACCCCTTCCGCAGATTTATTCGTTACTGGAGAGAAATTCCAGCTGGTCCAGTCACTATCACAGGAGGAAACACAGCTATGGCTGTACCCTCCGAGCCCGAAATGCCTACAGACGGAAAGCGCCGCTGGGTTCGCCTTGCGTTGTTCGCAGTCATAACCGTCGTCGTTGTCTCAGGCTTTTACCTGGTCGAGCGTTTCACCCGCGACAGCCCCGTCGACTATACAGATGAAGTTACGTTTTTCGAGCGCGGCTCCACGGGCGGCGAACGCATGGACGGAATTCCATACTGGATCTGGATCACGCTCCCCGAAATCTTTCCTGAGCAACTGCCCGATCATCGAACCGACCAGGGCTACGCGGCCTTCGGCATGATCTACGAGGCTCGCGACAAGGGCAATCCCTATGCCCTCCCACTTGGCATGTCTCGGCGCAATGTCCGGGGCCTTGATGTCGTGTATCTGAACTGTGCCGCCTGCCACACCGGTACTGTGCGCGACACTCCTGGCGCAGAGCCCCACATCTATCCCGGCATGCCGGCGCACCAGTTCGACCTCGGGGCATGGGGAAGATTTCTGACGACGATTCCCAAAGATCAGAAGTTCTCGCCGCAACGCATCCTCGATCAAATCGACCGCATGCAGGATGATCCCCGGCGCCTGGTGCCTAAGCTCGACTTTATCAACCGGCTCATCCTCCGCTACTACGCTATCTATCTCATGCGTGACCAGCTGATTACGCTCGGTCAGCGACTCAGTTTCATCGACAACTCCACCTGGGGCCCTGGCCGCGTAGATACCTTCAACGCTCCCAAGGCCCTGCTCAATTTCCCCATGGAGCACGCCGATCAAAAAGAGTTGATGGGAAACTGCGACTTTCCCTCGGTATGGAATCAACAGGCCCGCAAAGGCATGCACTTGCATTGGGACGGCAACAACACCTCTGTTGATGAACGCAATCTCTCCGCCGCTTTTGGTACCGGCGCATATCCACCCACCTTGGACAGCGCTCGCGTCCTGCGCATGGCCAGGTATCTGGAGACAGCTCAGCCGCCGCCTTATCCCTACCACGTCGATCAGGCGCTCGCCGACAAGGGCAAGCCGATTTACGAGCAGCTCTGCACCAGCTGCCATGGCACGCGCAATCCTCCGTTTCGAACCACTCCAGTAGGCGAGAGCGAGAGCTGCGATTACACGGCCACCGGCGCGCAGTGCGTTGGCACCGTAGTCCCACTCGACGACATCGGTACAGATCCATCGCGCTTCAACTCCTACACCTGGCTCCTCGCCGTCAACCAGAGCACACTGTATGCCGGATATGAGAAGGACTGGGGTTTCAAGCCGCCCTACCCTCAACGATTCCATCTTTTCCGCAAGACTCATGGCTATGCCAACATGCCGCTCGATGGCATTTGGCTCCGTGGTCCTTATCTGCACAACGGCTCGGTCCCTACACTCAATGACCTGCTGAAGTCGTCATCCGACCGTACACCTAAGTTCTTTCGCGGCAATGATGTGTTCGACGGTGAGAACGTTGGCTTCGTCTCTGACGTACCGGAGCAGAACGGCCGCCGCTTCTTCCCGTTCGATACCACAAAACGTGGAAACGGCAACAAAGGCCACGAGGGCAGGGAATACGGAACGGAACTCACTCCTGACCAGAAGCGCGCCCTTCTGGAATACCTCAAGACCTTCTAGCCGGTGAGGACTCTTGTATGAAAACGACTTGGAAGGCGAGTGCGGCGGTTGCCATCCTGCTCATCATTGGACTCGCCATTGCAGCCTGGTATCGGCTGTGCCATGTAAATGCCCAGCCCGCATGGGTCACAGCCAATTCCCAGGATCGCTACTTTTATGGCTCTGTAGGTGCCGGCGAAACCCGCGGCATACCGTATTGGGTTTGGCTCGCCATGCCACGTGTCTTTCCTGAACACATGCCTGGCCCGGGCGGCTACGCTTCGCTCGGAATGGCCTGGGAAGAGGGCAGGGAAATGCCCGTAGGCTTTGCCAAACAACAGATTGGCTATATCCGCGTCAGCGGCAACTGCGCCTTGTGCCACGTCACGACTCTGACGACACAACCGGATCAGGCCCCCCGGATCCTGCCTGCGGTCTTCGGGAAGACCACCGAACTCAAGCCATTGCTGAACTTCTTCCAGCAATGCGCGGCCGATCCCCGCTTCAACTCCGATGAGCTGTTCTCTGAGATCGAGAAGGACACCAGCCTATCGTTGTGGGACAAAGCTCTCTATCGCTACATCCTGATACCGCGCATCAAGAGGGCGTTCCTCGAAGATCCTGCTCAGGTTCTTCTCAGCCCTGCTATCCGGGCTCATTGGCAAAACCCTCGATCGGACTCGCCCTTTACGGATCCGGAATTGAAAGAGCTCCGGAACTATATTCGGCAACAGAGCAAGCCGGCACAGCCATAGCCCCGGCCCCGCGCAGGAGCGAAATTGAAGGCTGTTTCTTGACATCACCGCCGCGAACGAGGAAAGTGATCGGATTCGTATCGCGGGCCGGCGGGAAGCAATGGGGTGTCATTTGGCCACCCACTGCCACGCTCCCCAAAAACAGTTACATACACCTAAGGGAGAGATCACAATGAGCTACACCATTCCCCAGCTGCTCAGCATGTCCTCCGCAGCCCTCGACGATCTCTTTCGACAGAGCCCAGCCGGAGAAATTCCGAACGGCGAGGCCAAGGGAACCGCGATCATCTCTCCCGGTACGGCCTATTCCGAGGAGGTTGCGCACTTCATCAATCATTTCGCGTGGCAGGGCAAGAATTTCGATGCCGCTTCAGGCACCCTGGTGAATCGCATTCTTCCCTTCGGTCTGAACGCAATCCTTGCCAAGGTCTATAAGGGTCAGAGTTGGTTGGACCAGAAGGAGTGTATCGTTCTGGATTATTCCAGTACCTCGCTCATTGCCCACTGGATACGCGACGAGGTTCGCCTCATTGGCCCTCAGATGTATCTGGGCCTTGTCTATTGGGACAAGAGCAAGCTGATCCATTTTGCGCTGCAGTTCTGATCACATTTTTGCTCGGTCTCGTTTAGCGACGGATACTCTTGTCGATCGACGCGTAAAGTCTTCACTTTTCCATCAACTGCATTCGAAGCATCGCCTAATCGGAAGATTCAGGCGGGGCAAACGGGCAACCAGATGTATCGCCCTGCGAAGCACTCTTGGACGGAAATCGGCAAGCCCGCTGCCAAATGCCTTCCAGTAGGGCCGGGACCCATTGCTCCGCCGGACAGCGACTCCAGGTCTCCCGCAGAAAGACGATATCCCCGTTGCCCGAGTTAGTATTCGCAGCCTGCAACTTGAGCAGCACGAGAGTTTTAGTCGTAAGCTCCTCTTTCACTGAACGAACCGGTGCTGTGGGCTGCCGAAGGACCGAGTCCGGAGCGAAAAGGCATCGCGCTCCTGCTGCTTTGGGTGAGAGGGCAATTCGCTCCGATGGATCGTTGAAGAGCTGCCGCATAACCTTTACACCACTCACGATATTGTGGAGTGCGATTCCCACGGCATGCACACCCGCCAGATCACCTCCAACCATCCTCGACAATAGCCGCTTTGCATAGTCGACTCGTTTTGTCACAGCCCACCATGCCAGCAGCACCGGATTCATCGTGCGCGGTGCCTTATCGAGCACCACCGCCGCATTCCAACTGGCCGAAGTCGCCTCGAAGTCGGAAATGAACAAACGGCCGACGACCTGCTGGACGAGCGGCCCGCACGCGTCGGCCAAGCCAGTACCTCGCACATAGGCGGCAAGACTCTCAAGTTCGTCCGGACCCTCCGACAAATGAGGAGCCAATGCATTGAGACGATTCCAAAGAGCACTTTGAGCAGTTGCGCGGCCCTCTGCGTCTCTCGCCGCAACGGTCGGAAGAGGCTTGCCATCGATCTGCAAGGCCTTCCGCACACGTTTCAGAACATACCGGTTCAACGGAAGAGATAGATCCCGATAAGCGCGGTCAAGCTTGGGGTCTTCTGCAAGGGTCTCTATCTCGCGCGAATCCGCAGAGACAACGATATCCAGCAGGCCCGGAATACGAATTCTCTTCATGATCCCTCCCTGCGCGCGACGAAATTTGTAGCGCCTGGGCCTCTAATCTAATACTTCTAAAGATGCATAGATAGAAGAGTGACCGAAACGGACACCTCAGAAACGGTATGCCGACGGAGGAACCGCCTCCATTTACCGTTGAACCGAACCTGCCCTGCCCAGAGTCAGGATTTTCGCAAAGACATCCATGTTCCTCGCGCACGGGAAACAATGAATTGGTGTGCACTCGCTGGAGCCCAGGCCTTGTCGGACATTAGCTACGGCCACGGAGCTTTCACTGCGGCTGATGAGAGAAATCTTCCACTTGGCTGAAGCCGAAGCCTAGAATGATCCCCCTGAACGCTGCTTTGCCAAGGAGGCTCATTTTGAGCAAAAGAAAATCCCTCACTCCGACACTGATAGCTAGTGGCTTTGCTGCTGCGTTCTTGCTGGTAAAGGTTCTGCGTCGTCCGGAGGTCAAGCGGAAGCTGGGAGATCTTTTCGATGATGCTTGCACCTGTCTGGACCAGCGAGTCGGCTGGAGCAACTTACCGACGGTTGGAGGACTCCTCACGCTGGTAGGCGTTCGGAATACATTGCGCAAAAACAACCTATACGACACTGGAGTGCCGCAGGTGACGGCCGATAATCCGCTACCCACGCATGGAAATGTAAAAAGATGGCGTACGGAGGATGGGACGTCGAACGATCTGAAGTGCCCATTTATGGGGAGCGCCGGGACGCGCTTCGGTCGAAACGCCCGGCTGGCTGAGACATGGCAAGAAGCTATGCCGGCCATAATGACGCCAAGCCCCCGTGTGGTGAGCCGAGAATTGATGACGCGCCACACCTTTACACCTGCAACGACATTGAACCTTCTTGCGGCAAGTTGGCTGCAGTTTCAGATCCGTGACTGGTTCAGTCATGGGCAAAGTGTGAAGGACGACCCGTGGATGATCCCGCTGGCAGAAAACGACACATGGCCGCAATCGGACATGAAAGTGATGAGAACCATGCGGGATCCCACGCGCACGCGCGCGGATGTCGGCACACCATCGACGTATATCAATACAGAGACCCATTGGTGGGATGCATCCCAGCTATACGGAAGCAATGTGAAGTACCGGAACAACGTACGTTCGGGTGTAGACGGAAAACTGAAATTGGGCAAAGACCATCTGGTGCACCCGGATGCGCAGGCGCTCGTGCAGATGCAAAGCGCGGCGTTGGCGGGATGGTGGGTGGGACTGGAGATGCTCTTTACGCTGTTCACGTTGGAGCACAATGCAATCTGTGACGCGTTGAAGGCGGCAAATCCACGATGGAACGATGACGAACTCTTCGAACATGCACGTCTGGTGAATGCGGCGCTCCTGGCGAAGATCCACACAGTCGAGTGGACCACAGCCATTCTTGGGCATCCGGCGTTGCAGATTGGAATGCGCGCGAACTGGTGGGGGCTTGCAGGCGAGACGATCAAAAACCTGTTTGGCCGGCTGAGTGGAAGTGAGTTGGTGAGTGGCATTCCCGGGTCCGCGGCGGACCACTACGGCGTGCCTTACTCGCTCACCGAAGAGTTCGTCGCGGTATATCGTATGCACCCTCTTATCCCGGACGACATCACATTTTGGTCCGCCAGCGATGGCCGTCAGCTTGAGCAGCTGAAATTCCAGGAAATTGCCGGCAATTCAGCACAACATATCTGTGACAGCGTGAACATCACGGACTTATTTTATTCTTTCGGCGTGATGCATCCAGGTGCGGTCACGCTGCACAACTATCCTCGCGCTCTGCAGCAATTTACTCGGCCTGACGGGGTGCTCATTGACCTGGCGGCGCACGACATTATGCGCTGCAGAGAACTGGGAGTGCCGCGGTACACCAAATTTCGCGAAGCGCTGCATCTGCGTCCAGTGCGCACCTTTGAGGAACTGACCGATAACGCGGCTTGGCGCGAGGAAATCCGCCGCGTCTACGCTGGTGATATCGAACGCGTGGATCTGATCATCGGTTTATTCGCAGAGACTCCTCCGAAGGGATTCGGATTCAGCGATACAGCCTTCCGTATCTTCGTCTTGATGGCGTCGCGCCGGTTAAACAGTGACCGGTTCTTTACTGATGACTTCACGGAAGACGTGTACAGCAAGACTGGCATGGACTGGATCCGTGACAACACCATGAGTTCAGTTTTGTTGAGGCATTTTCCCAGGCTCGAACCTAGCCTCGAGGGCGTGAAAAATGCCTTCGCGCCGTGGAACAGAGTTCAGGCCTGACCTCACTCTCATAACAGGACTCTGGTGCATATGATCAAGCTGTCGGAAGAATCGATCACGACTCTGCGTGTACAACGACCAGCGGGCCTGGGGGCAGCTGCAGTAGGAAAGGAACATTATGCTGCCCGAGCGTGAGCTCAAAAATAGCCTGAATGATCGGCGTTCTTTCCTTAAAATGCTTGCCGCTGCTCCTCTCTTCGCCACCATTGCCTCTCGAAGTCTTGCGAGCACTGTGGCGACTACTACAGGAAGGTCTTCCTCTGCCGATGTTTATACCCGCCTTGGGGTCAGGCCATTGATCAATGCTCGGGGGACGTGGACTTATCTGAGCGGGTCACTGGAACTGCCGGGAGTGCGGCAAGCGGTCGAGGCTGCATCGCGACAATTTGTCGACTTGTTTGAGCTGCAGCGGGCAGTAGGCGAAAGGCTTGCGGAACTTTCCGGTGCCGAATCCGGAATGGTCACGTCTGGCTCGGCGGGCGCGATGGCTCTGGCGACTGCGGGCTGCATCGCCGGGACCGATCCAAAAAATGTGTGGCAACTGCCCGACACGACCGGTTTGAAACATGAAGTCGTGATGCTGGGAGGGCGGAGCGCGTTCGACAGTGCGATACGCCTCGCCGGAGGCCGATTGGTGCTTGCTCATGGAGTGGACAATCTGCAGTCGGCCATTACTCCGCAAACCGCCATGGTCTATACAACCTGGCGGGACGACCGCTTACCGCATGCGTTGAAGATAACGCGCGCCGCCGGCGTCCCGCTGCTGCTGGACGATGCGGCAGGCATTCCTCCGTTTGAGAATTTCAGACGCTACGCAAAGATCGGCGTCGATCTTTATTGCTTTAGCGGCGGAAAGGGTTTGGGTGGTCCGCAATGCTCTGGGGTGCTGCTAGGCCGGAAGGACCTGATCGATGCGGCAATGGCAAATAACAATCCATGGGAGGGCGCCGTATGTCGGCCCATGAAGGTCGGCAAAGAAGAGATTATAGGGATTCTTGCAGCAGTCGACTATTGGTCCAAGGCGGATCTCGCGGCCCTAAATAAAGAGTGGCAGAGCCGGGTTGAACGCATCCAGAAGTTGGTGCAGACCGTACCAGGAGTCACTACATCCATCACGATCCCTCAAGAAGAGAACAGCTATCCGACCCTGACGGTAAAGTGGGACGTGCTGCGGTTCGGCTTGACGGTGGACCAATGCGCTCAACAGCTACGGGAGGGCGAACCCCGTATTGAGGTGCTCACGAACAATAATCCAAGTGGAGTGCCCGCGGTCCGCGAAGGCGATGACCCCAAGGCAAAAGAGGAGGCACCTCCGAATGAGTTGCAAATTGTCTCAATGACCTTACAGCCGGGGGAAGATCTGACGGTTGGGAATCGCCTACGTCAGATTCTTGACAAAGCCCGCAAACAATCGGCGTAAGTGCATTCTTCAGCCTATAAAAACGCAGTCCCAAAACACGTGATTTGCCGGATTCAGGTAGGTCGAATGCAGTGAACAGATACCTAAACCCCGAGAGACCTTCTTTGATCGCAATATGCCATGGGGCAGACAGCCGACGCCATGTCGTCGGGATCGTCGCTCTGCTCATAGTAATTTTCTGCGCACCTCTGCTCCACGCGAACGATCGCAAGATCGATCCCACTTATCTTCATCGTGACACTTCTGCAGTCGGGGAAAAGAAGTCAGATATTACGACGAAGACGTGCCACTACCGGCCGTTGTTCGGCCAGGGAGACTCAGTTACGTCTGTAGTCGTCGGGGTGGCACGTTATGGAGAAGTGGTGATTGATCCGAATGGCTTCTGCGGTTCTGTTCAATATCCAGACGAAGACCAAGTGTACGTGGTGCTCGAAGGCACGGGCTCCGTGAAGTACGGAGATACATTCGTCTCACTTAAGAAAGAAGACTACTTATATATTCCATCAACGATTGCGCACGCTCTGAGCAATAAGTCTGACATGCAACTAACCGTGATAATTATGGGTTTTCGTACTAAGGGCTTTGAGAAAACTCAGCCATCGCCACAGCCTCTAAAGGCCAACATCGAGGGTGTGCCGACAGCTACGGTGAGCGGCCACCCTGATTCGACTCGTTACCGTCTGCTGATGGGGGATGTCGACAGTAAGCGCGACCGCATTGCAGCCGGCCGCGTTTTGACCAGCCTCTTCCTGATGGAAATCGCACCAGGCGGTACTAACTTTCCTCATCACCACGAGCGCGAAGAGGAGATTTACCTGGTCTTGAGCGGCCACGGCGTGATGGTCGCAGGGAGCGGAATGGACGGAATCGTAGGACGGCATCCGGCCAAAGCGGGGGATGCCTATTTCTTCCGGCTCAATTGCACTGTCGGATATTACAGTGCAGCCAACGTCAAATCACGTATTCTCGCCGTGCGCTCGTGGTATCCGGGTATGGTGCAAATAGGCGCAGAACACTAAGGCTCCGGGTGCGAGCTTGGTGCTGGCACAGTGGGTATCGAACGCTGAAAGAGGTCTTTGCGAATGATGAGGTGGTGGCACGTGATCTCCATCCGATGTGTGCTGCTTGGATTGGCATCGATCACGAATCTGCGCGCACAACAACCGGCAAGCACTACTACTGCAGCGGATGTTCAAGGGTCGATGCTCTTCGCCTCCAACTGCGGGAGCTGTCACGGGTCCGATGGCCGCGGGGGTGAACACGGGCCGGATATCGCAACTGATTCTGACGTGCAGCGACTCGCGGACTCGGACCTGATTGCGATCGCGAAAAATGGAGTCGCCGGGACTGGTATGCCGGCCTTCGGCTGGCTCGGCCAAGAAAAATTGACCTCTATTGTTCAATATTTACGAACTCTGCAAAGGGGGCAAATCGACATCAAGCTTCCCGGAAACCCGAAGAGCGGAGAAGCTCTTTTCTTTGGCAGAGCGCGATGCTCAGAGTGCCATATGGTCAATGGGAAAGGTGGCTTTATTGGCAGTGATCTTTCGCTTTACGGAGCGGCGGAAAGCGCTGGCCAGATCCGAAGCGTGGTTGTGGATCCTGAAAAGAATTTGCCTCCCCAGAAGAAAGCTACAACCGTCGTGTCGCACACAGGACAAAAGTTCACTGGAATGCTCAAGGTGGACGATAATTTTTCCGTTTCGATCCAGACAATGGACGGGAACTTTCTTTTTTTTCAGAAGTCACAACTCACCCACATAGATCTCGGGTCTTACTCGCTGATGCCGGCCAACTACGGAGCGACTTTGAATGACGAACAGATAAATGACCTGGTCAGCTATCTCCTTCATGTGGGAAGCGAAAATTCCAAGCGCTCCCCAACACAATCTTCAAAATCTGACCGCGATGACGAATAATCACTTATCCTTTCGCTCCAAGCACTCGTGGTTAAACATCGTCATTCTCAAGGTTGCGATAACCGCTTTGGCCTTGCTGCTGATTGCCGGACCGGCCCATCGCCTAGGTCATGGAGAAACGAACAAGGTGGCGTTCGAACTTCAGGCTATTACACCCGAGTTTTGGACTCTATTTGATCGAAAAGCACAGCTGACGAAGTTGGCTTCTGGCTTCGGTTTTACGGAGGGGCCTGTTTGGGATAGCTCCGGTTATCTCTGGGTGAGCGATGAAACTGTCAACAAAATTTTCAAGGTAAACACTTCCACCGGTCAGAAACGGGAAATCATCTCTCTCGGCGACCCCGATGGCAATACTTATGATCCACAACATCGTCTTTTAGACTGTGCCAGCGTTCTGCGGGCGATCATCCGTCTGTCGCCCGATGGCAAGAGTTACAAAATAGTCGTGGATCATTACCAAGGCAAGCGTTTGAACAGTCCCAACGACGTGGTGGTCGGTCCGGATGGCGCTATTTACTTTACTGATCCAACTGCCGACTTGCCTCGTGGGCAAAAGCAGGAACTCTCATTTAAAGGCGTCTATCGCATCGCTCTGGACGGTCAACTTCAACTGCTGACAAAGGAGCTGGAAGATCCGAATGGGCTCGCGTTTTCTCCAGACGGCACCAAGTTGTATGTTGATGACTCCACCGAGCGAAATATCCACGTGTACGACTTAAACGCGAATGGTAGATTGAGCAACGGACGGATCTTCGGTACAGAGCCAGGTGGCCCAGAGGACGGTGTACCAGACGGCATGAAGATTGATCGAAATGGCAATCTGTATGTGGTAGGTCCAAGGGGTATATGGGTATGGTCCCCGAATGGCCTTCATCTGGGGACCGTCATAGTTCCCGAGCAGCCGGCAAATCTCGCATGGGGAGACCCCGACTACTCAACCTTGTACATAACAGCAACGACATCCGTATACAAACTAAGGACCCGAGCACACGGATTCGTCCCCTACCTACAAGCGCACTAATCTTCCGGAGGAGAAATGACCGATCGGTTCAAGCGCAGCGTTCCATTCTTTGCCTGCTTTCTGTTCTGCGCGTTCGGGCTCAACCTCGTTGCCCAAGACTCCCGATTCAAAGTCATTGAACCGCAACGCGATGCAGCTGCCGATTTGTTCTACAGTCCTGGCATTCTGAGCAGGGGCACGCTCTACATATCCGGTCAAGGAAGCCGTAAACCCGACGGCACACGTCCAGCGCGGTTCGCAGAACAAGTCGCGCAGGCCCTAAGCAACGTCCAGGCTGTGCTGAAGAGTGCAAGCATGATTTTTGGAAATGTTGTTTGGATGAACATCTATCTCACCGATGGGCAGGACGTGGCAGGCATGAATGAGGTTTATTGGCAGACAATCGGCCAAAACCCTCCCGCGCGGACTGTTCTCACGGTTGCCGCTCTTCCGGATGGGGAAAAAGTAGAAATCAACTGCATTGCCGTGGCAGACACGATTCACAGAGAAGCGATTTGGCCAACAGGCTGGGCGCGAGGCCCGCACGTGGATCCGCCTGCAATCCGGGCAGGTGAAATCATGTATCTGTCGGCGCAGGGTGGTCGGAATCCGCTCACGGGGAGACAAGCGTCGGACTTTCCGGGAGAAGTCAGGCAAGCTCTCGATAATGTAAGTACCGTGCTCAAGGCTGCTCGGGTAAGCATGAAGAATGTTCTATGGGTGAATCCCTACATGAGCGTCGGTGGGCAATACGACGTTATGGGCAAGATCTACGCGACTTATTTTGAATTCGGCAATACACCGGGCCGCGGGACCATCCAAGTCGTCGGTCTCCCTAAAGGGAATCACATTGTATTTAGTTGCATCGCCGGAGCAGACCTCAGTAAACGCAAAGCGATCCGGCCAAGAAATATGTCCCCCAGCCCCACCGCCAGCCCGGGCATTCTCTATGGCGACACGCTATATCTTTCTGCTAAAGATGGCTTCATTCCGGATCAAGGAATTGTCACGCCCGACCTGGAGCTGCAGCTGCGGCAGTCCATGCGCAATCTCTTGGATGGATTGCAAGAAGCTGACATGGATTTCTCCGATGTTGTTTCCACTACCGTCTATTTGCGACAGATACAGGACGCCGATCGAGTGAACGCGATATACGGTAAGTTTTTTGAGGGCCGTTATCCTGCCAGATCGGTGCTGCAGCAGAACTTCGAAGTGCACAATGAGGCCGCCGAGCAAATCTCCTTCATCGCGGTAAAGCGCCCACCCACCGGCCAAGCGGCCAAAGGCATTCGCACAAGACCGGGCAACTAGTTCCCTGGGCCACGGATGGAGCCGAAGGGAGGGCGGCCGACTCTCATCACGATCGATTCACACGAAAATATTCTGTTGAACGAGGGGGCGCATAGATGAAATTAACTGCAGTCGGCTCCTTCCTTGCCTTTGCTCTAGTTGTCTCCTCGGCGAGTGCTCAGCAGTCCACACCCACTCCATCGTCTTCATGTCAAATTCATGCAGTAGTCTTCGACGGTTGGCAAGCCCAGGAGGTAGCGAATGAATGGGTGAAGTTGACCTTTGTTCCTCAGTTGGGCGGCCGGCTGATGCAGATCAGTTTCAATGGACACCCCTATTTATTCGTCAACGAGGTTTACAAAGGCAAGTACATTGCTCCGGCCGAGGCTGCGGGCCGTTGGATCAACTATGGTGGCGACAAGATTTGGCCCTTACCCGAAGGCAATGATGACGAACAGCACTGGACAGGAGCTTCCACTCCTCTTGACGACGGCGCATATGCCTTCTTGATTCTGTCACAAAACACTCGCTGCACAGTGCGGTTGGAGGGCCCCCCGGATCCGCCTACGGGCCTTCAATACACGCGTGAGATAAGTATCGGCAGCGACTCCCCTGAAATCTTCTTTCATGCGATTACCAAGAACATCACGGGCTACTCGATCGCCTGGTCTGTGCAGTCCGTCTCTCAGTATGACCTGTCCGACGCCAGAGACCCCAACCAGTACAATCACGACTTTTGGGCCTTTGCGCCGCTCAATCCCCGCTCCTCATATTTGAACGGCTACCATGTCCGCGATGGGCTGGCTAATGATCCCTCTTTTAGCGTAAAGGATGGGCTCTTTCGGCTAAATTGGAGATACCTCGAAAACGAGGTGTGGCTCGACTCAACCGCTGGTTGGATTGCGTTGGTCGATGGCACAACTCACTATGCGATGGTCGAGAAGTCGAGGTACATCGTGGGTGCAGATTATCCCGGAAAGGCTTCGGTTATCTTCTACAAGAACGGACCGACTGTGCAACTGAATGCGCAGGGTATGCCCTACCTGACTTCGAAAAACCTTAAAGAGACTCCCTACTATATGGAGGCAGAACTTAACAGCCCTATGGCGGTCTTGACACCCGGCGAAACATACGCAATGGATACCTACTGGTTTCCGTCACGCATGAGCCCTGACTTGAAAACCGTTACCGACGCAGGCTTGGTAGGTCGACCTCTCGTTGCAAAGAACAGTGCCGGGAAGCTTGAGCTTTCGGGCAGTTTTGGCGTCTTCTTCCCGGGCACGCTGAAGGCATATCTTTATGATGAAGGTGGCGCAGAGACGGGGCAGGTTTACCTCCAATCGGTTCAACCGCAAGACCAGGTTCAGCTCTCACAAACGATAACCCCGACTAAGAGCGTGGCGCGAGTCTCGGTTCACTTGATCGATAGCAGCGGCCTCGATCGCGGAGCTCTCGGGGAGGTATTTGTAACTGGAAGGGATGAAGGACGCTGACCGCATGAGGCTAAAAAGGAGATGGCTAATCGCCGTATGCGCGTATACCTTGTCTATTCCCTTGCGCGGGCAGGATAGTGAACCATCCCTTGTACGTGCGCCAGGCGTACAAGCCTCACAACTGCTCTCTCGAACGATTAAAGACGACTGGCCTTCTTACAACGGTGATTACACAGGAAGGCGCTTTAGCAGCCTTACGCAAATCACGCCACAAAATGTCAGACATTTTCAGGCTCAATGGGTCTTCCACAGCAGAAATGCCGGCATTCTTGAAGTTACCCCGGTGGTTGTCAATGGGATCATGTACGTCACGGCTTCCAATGATGCATATGCCCTCAATGCGCAAACCGGGCAGATCCTGTGGCACTATTCTCGGCCGGTCTCTCAGGGCTTGATCGATGACGCCTCCGGGCATATCAGCCGCGGCGTCGCTCTCTTGGGCACGCGACTTTACATGGAAACCGACAATGCCCACCTCTTGTGCCTGGACGCACGATCGGGAAACCTGATCTGGGACGTGGCATACGCCGACTGGAACAAGAACTACGGAGCTACGAGTGCCCCACTGATCGTAAAAGACAAAGTACTGGTAGGAACCTCAGGCGGCGACGACGGAGTTCGCGGCTTTCTTGCTGCCTACGACTCTACATCCGGCAAGTTAGCATGGCGTCTGTGGACGATTCCCGGCCCAGGAGAATTCGGCTCTTCAAGCTGGCCTGGAGATAGTTATCTGCACGGTGGTGGGACAACCTGGATGCCGGGAACATATGATCCAGAGCTGAATACCATATACTGGGGCACCAGCAACGCAGCGCCAGACTACGATGGCAGCGTCCGTCCCGGCGACGACCTTTACACCGCAAGTCTACTGGCGATCGATCCGGATACCGGAAAATTGAAATGGTACTTCCAATTCACACCGCATGATCTATATGACTACGATGGTGTGGAGACCCCCGTCCTGGTAGACATGCAATATCAGGGAAAACCGAGAAAGCTTCTGATCGAGGCAAACCGAAATGGGTTTATCTATCTCCTTGACCGAACCAATGGAAAATTCCTATCGGCCACACCATTTGCAAAGAAGATCAATTGGGCGACAGGAGTGGACGCCAATGGTCGTCCGATTGTTACGGATTTGAAGCCGACCCCGGATGGAACCCTAATTTGTCCCGGCGTTGTAGGTGCTACCAACTGGTTCTCGCCTTCTTATAGCGAAGCGACACACTTGTTCTACTTTTTGGCTTTTGAGGGTTGCTCGGTGTATTTTGTAAAACCAGCCCCATTTGAAGAGGGCCGAGGGTATTACTCAACGGGAACCAAGCACGATCCAAACGACAAAACGCAACGGGTCCTTCTTTCCTTCGATCCCCAAACGAAGACTATTGCATGGCGCTACCCGCAAGCAGGGGATTCTCATTCTTGGGGTGGCGTCATGACAACTGCGACCGGTCTTGTCTTTTTCGCCGATGACGCAAATTTTTTTGAGGCGGCGGATGCCAAGACCGGCAAATCGTTGTGGCACTTTAACACCGGCCAAACTCTTCACGCATCTCCGATGAGCTATGCGGTCGGGGGTAAACAGTACGTCGCCATCGCCTCAGGCGTCGATCTGTTCAGTTTTGCGTTGCCGGAGTGAATCGGGCAGCTATTTGAATAAGGAAGTCGCCACCTCGGGCACTTTCTCTTCACTTCTCGGTTGGCGATACCAGGAGCAACTTACTCACTGAGCTGCGCGGGTGGACGCGATAGACTCGGCATTTGTGGTGTGCGTGTGCGTCGTGCTCTGAAAATGACACAGGAGTTGAGCTTGGTCGCGTTGCGTTTGCGTGGTATTCGTCTTGCTGTAGCTGTCGTGACCGCCTTGGGCGTGTGCGCATCGATGCGTGCGCAGGGGCCGGTTGATGAGGTGGATCCGACCATCGGTAATGTCAGCATCCTGCTGGAGCCGACGCGGCCCACGGCGTATCTGCCAAACAGCATGGTGCGGATGTATCCCATGCGCAAGGATGCGCTGGATGACCAGATCCAATACTTCCCCCTCACAATTCTTTCGCATCGGCAGCCGGAGTTGTTTGCGGTGCTGCCTAGCGGTGACAAGCCCGCGGCCTATGACGCGGAGCATGCAACGCCTTACTTCTACTCGACGCGGTTCGATGAATCGATGATTCTGACCGAATTTGCGCCAGCCCACCAGGCTGGCTACTTCCGCTTCAGCTTTCCGAGCGGCAGAGCGGAGTTGCAGGTGAAGAATCTGAACCCAGGTTCGCTGCATGCTGTGGCAAAGAACGCGGTCGCAGGCGAAGAGAGCGTCATGGGAATGACCGCCTACTTCTATGCAGAGACGAGCGAGCCTGTGTCGGCAGAGACAGCGCACGGGGAGGATCGCGATCAAGTTACGCTGTCGGCTAGCGGAGCGAATGTGCTTGACTTCCGCTACGGTGTCTCGTTCATCAGCGTAGAGCAGGCGAAGAAGAACCTGCTGCGCGAGATTCCCGAGTGGGGACTGGAGCGCGTGAAGGAGAATGCGCGTGCGCAGTGGAACGATGCGCTGGGTCGCATTGTGGTGGACGGTGGGACGCCGGCGCAGCGGCGCGTCTTCTATACGGCGCTCTATCGCTGCATGGAGCGCATGATCAACATCACTGAGGACGGCCGCTACTACAGCGGCTTTGACCACAGGGTGCATGAGGATGCGCGGCCGTTTTACGTGGACAACTGGCTGTGGGATACGTTTCGTGCGATGGAGCCGTTGCAGACGCTGCTGAATCCGGACATGCAGGCGGATAAGATCCAGTCGTATGTGCGGATGTATCAGCAGGGCGGCATCATGCCGACGTTCGCGCTCGCGTCTGGTCCAGCGGCCATCATGAACGGCAACCATGCCGCGCCCTGGATTGCGGACGCGTGGAACAAGGGTGTGCGCAACTTCGATCTGCCGGTGGCGTATGAGGGGCTGCGCAAGCGATCGCTGGAGCAAACGATGCTACCGTGGCGGCTTGGTCCGAAGACGGTGCTGGATGACTTCTACAGCGCACATGGCTACATGCCCGCACTGCGGCCGGGTGAGAAGGAGACGGTTGCGGAGGTGCACCCGTTTGAGAAGCGGCAGCCAGTGCCGGTGACGCTGGAGAACAGCACAGATGACTGGTGCATTGCGCAACTTGCCGGTGTGCTGCACAAGCCGGAGGACCGTGCGCTGTTTCTGAAGCGTGCAGCGAACTACCGCAACCTGTATCGCGCGGACAAGTCGCTAATGTGGCCCAAGGATGACCAGGGCAACTGGATTGAACCGATGGACGCGAAGTTCGGCGGTGGATTGGGCGGCCGCGAGTACTACGACGAGAACAATGGCTGGACGTACACGTGGGACGTGGCACATGACTACGACGGACTGTTCACGCTGATGGGCGGCAAGGCGAAGGCGGAGGCGAACCTGGACCAGTTGTTCCGCGAGCCACTGGGGCGTTCGCGTTATGAGTTCCAGGCGAAGTTTCCGGATTCAACCTCGATGATCGGGCAATTCTCGATGGCGAACGAGCCGAGCCTAAACATCCCATACATCTACGACCGGCTGGGTGCGCCGTGGAAGACACAGAAACGCATCCGCACGATCCTGGATGCCTATTTTCGCGATGATCTGCAAGGGATTCCGGGTGATGAGGATGGCGGCGGGTTAAGCGCGTTCGTTGTCTTCTCGATGATGGGGATCTATCCGGTGATGCCCGGTGTGCCGGTGTATGACGTCGCCAGCCCGGTGTTTACGAAGGTGACGATCCACCTGAAGAACGGCAAAGAGTTTGTGATTGCCGCACCCGCTTCTTCAGGCGACAACAAGTATGTGCAGAGCATCCGCTGGAATGGCAAGGCACTGGACCGCCTTTGGATCGAGCACAACGACGTGGCGAATGGCGGCACGCTAGAACTGACGATGGGCGATAGGCCGAACACATCGCTGGGCTCGCAGGAGAAAACCTTGCCGCCGGCTTCGATGACGGTGGATCCGTCGCGCTTCGAGTAGCAGTGGCTTACCAGTTGATGCTGGCGCTGTGGTTCAATTACGGGCGCTACATTTGCCTGTGTTGGATCCTGTGCGTGGATGGTTGAAAGGGTCGATCAGCCAACTTCGATCGGTGATGGAATCGAGAAGCTTGCGCATCATGGCGCGTTGCTCTCTGCTGTACTGTGGATTTGCAGCGCACTCGCTAGGCTGATACATGGGCACGATTTGTTTCATCCACATGATTCTGCGCCTGCCTTACGCGCCTCAGGATAGATAACGATTAGTCGGTTTCTGATCGCTGGCAATTGCTGGAGGGAAGCGCGTTTCTCAGGACCTACATTGGTTTCGCTCCGAGCGGCGTCGTTCACGCCGGATGGCGCCACGTGATTTTTAGCGGCTGTAAACTGCTTGAACTTACGAGACTGCATGCTAACTCGTCGAAAGCTACTTCGGTCTGCGCTCGCCATCTCCGCTACTACAGCGCTGGAGCGCGCCTTTGGGGCGCATCATCCGTCCATCCAAGTTCGTGTGGTGCCTGGAACGAGCGTAGCCCCTATACCGCAAAACTTCGTCGGGCTGGGATACGAGATGTCCTCTGTTGCCCAACCGGGTCTTCTCAGTAGCCTGAACGCTCCTAATATACAGCTTGTCCGCAATCTGGGCCGTGAAGGAGTCGTACGTGTCGGGGGCATCGTGGCAGACTTCACGAGTTACTCTGACACGGGAACAGCGGCGGCCGAGCCGAAAAGGACCGTTATCACGCGCGCGTGTCTGCAACAGCTGCGTGGGTTTCTGGATGCGGTCGGCTGGACTGCGATATGGAGCGTGAACTTTGGCAGAGGCACACTTGAACAGGCTCTCGTTGAAGTGCGAGCCGTGAAAGAGGCTCTCGGCGATCGGCTATTAGCGATCGAACTAGGCAACGAGGTTGAGAATTACGGACGAGGAGCAGAACCGTTGCGGAAGCCCCCCTACGTCTTCGCGGAGTTCCGGGCGGAATACGACCGTTGGCGGTCGGCTATCCTTACGGCAGATCCGAGACTCTCGTTTGCCGCTCCCGACACAGCCGGATCGGTGGAGTGGGTCGAACAGATAGCGGCTGACGCGCGTGGAGATGTGCAGTTGCTCACAACCCACTACTATCGTGGCGGCCAGAAGCAGGCAACGCTTGATCAGCTCATGTCTCCCGACCCGGGACTGACAGCGAAGCTGGAACGCCTGCACCGCGCATCCATGCGTTCCGGTGTCCCCTGGCGCATGTGCGAGACGAATTCGTTTTTCGGAGGGGGCCGACCGGGTTTGAGCGATACATTTGCCGCTTCGCTATGGACATTGGATTACATGCTCCTCCTTGCACAATCCGGGTGCGCCGGCGTCAACATCGAAACCGGCTTCAATCAGCTCGGGTTCTTGAGTTCGTATTCGCCTATCCGGAATGACAAACGCAGGGCAATGCACAGCCGGAGCGAGTTATTACGGAATGCTTGCATTCGCAATGGCCAGAAGTGCGAATTCAGGCGTCTTTCCTCTCCACTCTGGTCCGGCTCCCAAACAGGCGTCCTTCTACGCTCTCGGACAGGCACGCAGCATCCAGTGCGTTGTACTGATCAACAGGACCTTGGGCCAGCCGATGCGTATCTCACTGTTGGACGTGCCCCTTCGTAATGCTTCCTCCATTCGTCTCGCGGCTCCTTCCCCCGAAAGCAAAGTCGATATCACGTTGGGCGGAGCCCGTGTAGATGGAGGCGGGAAATGGAGTCTAGCGGAAGCGGAACCGGTCACACGCGAGGTACTCTTACCGCCTTGCAGCGCGGTGATCGTGCACAGTCGTCCTTGATACTTATAAGCACTCATCTGTGCCGAGAACGCATGTCCCCCGCACGACTGCGCGCCCTCACGGCTTCGCAAACATCCTCAACAAGGAAAGAAAGATATCGACTCCAAGGACCTGCTCATAGAAAGTCAGCTTATCGGAAGCAATTCAAGCGGCCGTGTAACCGGCTATCCGGAAAGGTGAAACCGAACTGACTGAAAAGCATGCGTTTGAGTAACCCTGCCGACCGTCGATGGGTTCCGAGTTGAGGTTGTTCAAAAACCCCATTTCTCGGGAACCTCGCGACGGACGCTGCGTTGGGGCCAGTTTCCGAGTCCGCAACGACATGGCAGATCTTTCGAAAAATAGAGTATGCTGCGGGCATTGCCGAAGCTCATTTTGTTCGGCAGCCAGAAAGCAAGCCGAACAATCGAACCCGCAGGCGCTGCAATGGGTCTCTCCTCGACGTCCCCTGCGCCTCGCATCTTCGATCGCTGGCTGACGTACGGAGGGAACGGACAGACTTATCTTCGGCGGGCTGAGTCACGAACAAATTGGAAGAAGGAGGGCATATGTCCTCACAAAATGGCGACAAAGCGAGATTCCACAGGTTAAGGAAACAAAAGTTACGCCGCCGCGAACTCATGGCACGATTGGCGACCCAGTCGGCCGACAGTGCACCGCGGTTAGGTAAAACCCCGCCTGCAAAGTTAGCGCAGCCGTAGCAGCAGAACACGCTCCTTTACCAACGCCCGCCCGGCAGCTTCACTCCACGGAGGATAGAAGTCTTCCTGTTCTTATATGCGGCGATGGCATCGCCGCGCCTGCCGATCTTCTCGCGACGTGTCACTCCGTTGGATTTGAATTGCAATCTACCAAACCCCGGAGCCCGGCTCTTTTTCGTAGACTTTTTTGGAGTCTATATCATTGATTTATAAATGTTTAGTGGTGACCTTGGGAAGACTCTAACGTCCGACCTGCGGTTTAGGACACCGTATTGATTCTCTTCGCATTGGAATGCATGGGTATGCATTACGCTGAATAAGCCTCTATATTGCAACAGATACAGGCGAGCTTTCCACTGCATAGCTATGCACTTGAACGCATGTTTTTCCGGTACAAGGTGTCACCAAAAGTGTCACCGGTTTTCAGGTGGAGACTTGGTCCGCGAACGTGAATTTTAAGTCCGGCCGTTCTCACGGTCCAAAGGGCGAAAGCTGGAGCGCGGGTCGCTCATTCATCTTAGGCACCCTACTATCGGAGCTTGGCAGGTTTTTTCCGCTGTCGCGCGGTGGCGCGCGAATGACACTTCGATCGAAGTCTTTATGAAGAGCGGTCGCTCGCAGATGTCCGCTGCATTCTTAAATCAAATCAACTCGCCGATCGTGATCTGGCACGCATTCTGCAGAGCAGTTGCAGCCAGTAGTCGTTAAGGACAGGCGATCGAACCAGTGCGGCAAAGACGAAATGAGATCAAACAACGCGTTCTACTTCTATTCGCGAAGAGCGGTTAGGCCAAATCTGAGGGCACTTACGGTTCCCGAATAGAATATTTAGGAGCGGTTCAATGGCAAAGGTTAACTTCTGGCTCTCACGCGGATGGCGATCGTAACACTCGATCACAATCGGAGTATTGATGGTCGTTCCGGTCATTCGCGCAAGGCCGCAGATACAAATGCAATCGTGCCAAGGACTGCGAGCAAGATAGCAAGCGCGAGAGCGATCGACCTTCGTTTCCGGGTGGTCCGGCCTGCGATCGATCTAATTTCGATCAGATGTTGAATGGTTGCAAGCGTCAGGGCAATCAATCCAAAGCCGATCATCAGAATCGCGAAATCCCTGGAGGTCAAAAGGGTATGTGGATTTGGCGGGCGCCCCTCAAAGAACTTGTCGATGGTGAATCCGAAACCGATCATCGACGTCGCAGTACGGATCCATGCCATCAGCGTGCGTTCCTGCGCCATCCATGTGCGGTCGGCCGCCATTTGATTGCTAGTTGGCGATGATTCAGGTTGTTGTCCCATGTGCTCTCCGGTCTTGACGCTTGGAGACAATATGCTTCCACGGTTCGAGGTAGGCAATCATAAAGCGCCCGAGATTAGCACACTCATCGATTTACGCAAGCAGCTACGAGAATGTCGAGAAACTTCAGCCTTTTCCGCTCGACCATCGGTCATTTTTCCGGGGGAAATCTCGACTTTCCATACCGCTTATCCGCTACATTATGACCGGACAGGACAGACACCGGGAACTAGCAGAATCTCAGCTTGCGACCGTATAAGAGAGCGAGCGTAACTCCGGCATGGTCATCCTGATGGATGCGTTAGCAAACTTCCGCTTTAGGTTCCATCGAAGGCAGTTTGTTTTCAATGCCCTCGCTCGATGTTTTCGACGATCAGCCGCCGCCATGCGCTAGCCGGATCGGCTACTGTAGGGTTCCGGCAAACGAACGGAGGCTCAAGTGACAGACGACGTTCGGGAAGACGTTTGTGACTTCTACGACCGATATCCCTACCCTCGTCCTCTCGACAGCCTTGACGCATACCGGGCCCAATGGCAGGACCCGCAACGCCGCCATGCGGACTTTCATTTGCATTGGCCAACGCGGCCCTACCGCGAAGATTCGTCCATCCTCATCGCCGGCTGCGGAACGTCACAGGCCGCCAAGCACGCCATCCGCTGGCCCTCCGCTAAAATCATCGCCATCGACCTCAGCGCTACCAGTATCCGTCACACCGAAGAACTCAAGCGCAAATACAACCTCACCAACCTCCAGGTCCACCAACTCCCCATCGACCGCCTGCCCGAACTCAACTCCACCTTCGACCAGATCGTCTGCACGGGAGTCCTCCACCATCTCCGCGATCCCGACGCCGGACTCCGCGCTCTCCGGACCGTCCTAAATCCACACGGAACCATGCACATCATGATCTATGCTCCCTATGGACGTGCTGGCATCTACATGCTGCAGGACTTTGCCCACCGCCTCAAGATCCGAGCCACGGACGACAACATCCGCGACCTCATCACCGCGCTCCGCCTACTCCCGCCCGGCCACCCACTCGAAAATCTCCTCCGCCAGGCACCTGACTTCCGCCACGAAGCCGCCCTCGCCGACGCCCTCCTTCATCCGCAAGACCGCGCTTACTCCGTCCCGCAGCTCTTCGATTTCCTCCACGCCGCCGGCCTCACCTTCGCCCGTTGGATCAAGCAGGCCCAATACTTCGCGCACTGCGGAGTTCTCTCCCGAATTCCCCAATCCACGCGCCTCGCTCAACTCCGCGCCATCGACCAGTACGCCGCCGCCGAACTTTTCCGCGGCACCATGCTCCGCCACAGCTTCATTGCTCATCGCGACGACGACGAAATCCACCCCATCAGTTTTGCCGGAACCACCTGGCCCACCTACATCCCCATCCGCACACCCGAAACCATCCTCGTCGAAGTGAAAGACCGCCTCCCACCCAACGCCGCCGCCGTCCTCATCAACCAATCCCATATCTACACCGATCTCTTCCTCCCCATCACCGACCCCCAGAAGCTCCTCTTCGACACCATCGACGGCACCCGCACCATCGCCGAAATCACAGAGCGTACATTCTCGTCTCCGCCAGACCAGGAGCACCTAGAGACAGCCCGCAGCTTCTTCGAAAAACTCTGGTGGCACGACCAGGCAGTCTTCGACGCCTCAAATCAATCGCAAAACTAAAAACAACCCCAGCAGGCAGCGATCTAAGCCACCTGCCGGGCTACACTCTCACCCGGCTCGCTCCCCGCCGCACGCCGTCCCACACTGAATCGCTGAACCATCTCCGACGCGCTGGCCTTCGCCTCACACTCCGCAATCAACTCCCCCGGGACCCACCTGCGAATCATCTTCATTCCGCAATACAAAACCGCCACATCATCTATCTGCCCGATCACCGGAATAAACGAAGGAATCAACTGCACCGGGCTCACCAGGTAAGCGACCGTGAATGCGGCCACCACCCTAGCCCGGCAGGGAGCCCGCCGATCCTTCAGCAGCAAAGCCAGCGTCCACGCCTGGTGCACCAGCATCGCGACGCAGTGCCTCCCCGTCGCCAGCCGTCTCTCAAACCAATTCATCCGAGAGCGGGTCCGCACAACACCGACCGCGTTCTCTCCTATGAGAGACGGCGCGGCCACCTCGACAACTCCGGGAGTCAAACCTTCCATGGACTACTCCCCTGAATCCTTTTGATGCCTGCCGTAACCCTTGCCGCCATTCTCGTTCCCCAAAAACTAAGCGCGGTACAGGATCTCTCCCGCACCGCGGCAGTTATCGCATTTTCATCATGCACCAGCATCCTTTAATGCCCGACAGTTGCAGCATCTTCAAGGGCATCATGGGCCTGTTCAACGGTGAAAGAGGCTGCTTTCTGTCTCGGTGGGAAATCCTTGAACGTCGCCATAAACTGCGCCACCATAGGCTGCGCGCCGAAAATAAGGAAATCGTTGTCAAGGAACCAATCGTAGTACGAGTTGGAAGTAATATCGGCCCGCTCGTATGGGTCGGTTCGAAGATTGAATATCTTTGGAACACGGAGCTTGGTGAACGGCTCCGCCCAAACCCGCAGAGTTCCGGGGCAACGCTGCTCCAGAAAACAGACCTTCCAGTTGTCCCAGCGTAGACCCAACAGATCGCCGTCGTCGCTGAAGTAGAAGAAGCCCGGCCGTGGACTCTTCGCTTCTTTCCCCGTGAGATAAGGCACAAGGTTGAAGCCGTCGATGTGGACTTTGAAGGTTTTATCGCCGGCCTTATATCCCTTCTTCAGCTTCTCAACGATATCCGGATCGCCCGCCATCGCGGCAAAGGTTGGCAGCCAATCGTGATGCTGCACAATGTCGTTGGAGATCGAACCCGCCTTGATCTTCCCGGGCCACCGCACCAGCATCGGCACGCGGAATGCGCCCTCCCAGTTCGAATTTTTCTCGTTACGGTAAGGGGTCATACCGCCATCAGGCCACGAATTCATATGCGGCCCATTGTCTGTGCTGTACTGGATGAACGTGTTGTCCGCGATGCCAAGATCATCCAGTAAATCGAGCACATCACCGACGTTCTTGTCGTGGTCAACCATCGTATCGTGATAGGGAGACTGCCAACGCCCCGCCTGCCCGAGGCTGCTGGGTTTGGTGTGAGTCCTGAAGTGCATATGGGTCGTGTTCAGCCAGACGAACCATGGCTTGCCGGCCTTGTTCTGACGCTTGATGAAATCCTTGGCTGCGGCGACAAACTCATCATCGCAAGTCTCCATCCGCTTCTTCGTCAGCGGTCCTGTGTCCTCAATCACCTGCTTGCCTACGCGTCCGTAGCGAGGCTGCACGGTCGGATCGTCCTTCTCCGACGCCTTGCACTTCATCACGCCACGTGGAGCAAAGGCTTCGTTGAACTTCGGAAAATCCTTCTTCGACGGCCAGTTGGGCAACTCCGGCTCCTCTTCTGCATTCAGGTGATAGAGGTTGCCAAAGAACTCATCGAATCCATGCACAGTGGGTAGAAACTCATTGCGGTCGCCAAGATGGTTTTTGCCAAACTGTCCCGTGGCATAGCCAAGCGGCTTCAGCATCTCGGCAATCGTCGGATCCTCGGCTCGTAGCCCCACTGCCGCGCCTGGAATTCCCACTTTACTAAGACCGGTCCGATAGACGCTTTGGCCTGTAATGAACGAGGAGCGTCCAGCGGTGCAGCTTTGTTCGCCATAGCAGTCGGTAAACATCAGCCCTTCCTTGGCGAGCCGATCAATGTTAGGGGTCTTGTAGCCCATCACCCCATGGCTGTAACAACTTAGGTTTGTCGTACCGATGTCATCCCCCCAGATCACGAGGATGTTGGGTTGTGTGCTCTTTTCCATAGTCTTTTTCCCCTCCGTCGGTTTCGCTGCTTTTTTCGTTGTCATTTGTCACCTTCATCGCCCGAGTGAATTACAGGGGCCTGTTCTTGCGACGTTCTTCGAATCAATCGAATTCCCAGGTGGCACGTCGATGTGTCCACCGGCTGTGCCATGCGTGCCGCCGGCCTGTACCGTCGGCAATAGTTAGGTGCGCACAGGTACGACCCACCCTTCATCACCTTGCGCGGAATCTTGATCGCCGGTTGCGCGGGGTCGTAGCTGGACTCGCGGTCTCCCTTCGGAACAGAACCGCTGCAACATCCCTTTCCGGCGGGATGGTTCGCCGTGTACCAGTCCGTGGTCCACTCCCACACGTTTCCGATCATGTCGTAGAGGCCATAACCGTTCGGCGAAAACTGCCCCACCGGCGCAACGCCCTCGTACCCGTCTTCGCGCAGGTTCTGCCACGGAAACTCGCCCTGCCACGTGTTGGCCATATATTTCCCGCCAGGCGTCATCTCCTCACCCCACGCAAAGGTCGCTCCATCCATGCCGCCGCGTGCGGCAAACTCCCACTCGGCCTCCGTGGGCAAGTCCTTGCCAACCCACTTCGCATAAGCCTCTGCATCTTCGAAGGAGATGTGGACTACTGGATGCTGCGCACGGTCCTTAATTGAACTCTCCGGCCCCTCTGGATGACGCCAGTCAGCACCCGGAACGTACGTCCACCAGTTGAAGTGATTCCGAAGATCCACACGCTCCTTTGGCTTCAAGAAGACGACCGATGCTGCCACGAGCATCTCTGGCAACGCGCCAGGATAATCCTCCGCCTTAGGCACACGCTCCGCCGTCGTAACGTATCCAGTGACGTCGATAAATTTGCTGAACTCCTCGTTCGTAACCGTGTACTTGTCGATCCAAAATCCGTCCACCATTACGCGGTGCGTCGGCGACTCCTCCGGATAAGCTTGGTCCGAGCCCATCAGAAAACTTCCACCCGCAACCCAGACCGTTTTGTCGTCAGCCGATTCCAACATAGTCTCAGCATGTTGCGATGAAGAAAACGAAGAGGTCAATTGCATGCAGCTCCCCTGACGAATCCGGCCAAATATGCCGCAGTCATCCACTCACTCATTCAACGTGGATGATTAAAGCAGCAAATGCGGGGAGAGAAAACTGCAAGAAATGCTAGTTAATGGCAGAACCCAATGCGCATCGCAGTGAGGCCAAGTGGATCGAGCGCTTACTCATGAAGGCATTCGATCATAGGAACTCGTCCTCAAGCAGGCCTGCCATACTCTCGAACTTGATTATTATGGAGTTGTTAGGTGTTTGTCTTGTTTTTTGGTTCTGGTGCAAACCTGGACGGAGCCGCTATGTTGAACTTCTGTCGATACAGCGTCACGACGTCCTTCAGCCTCTCGTAGAAGGCATCTTTGCCAAATAGCTCCCAGAGCGGGTGGTGTGCATGGGTTGTGAGTTCCTCCATTTCGTGTGCAACGACCAGTTGAATGCTTTTCGCCTTCAACTTCGCGTGAACCGACCGGACAGTTTCAGCCGCGGTGTAATCGACATCGTCCACTGCGCCCGCGTCGAGGCAGAGCCAGCGCAGGGGTGGCTCCGTGCTGCTCGCGAGCAGCGAGACCTCATCCGAGAACTGCTGGGAATTCGCATAGTACAAGCTGTGCGTGAATCGGTAGATGACTAGACCGGGCGCGGCCTGAGCGGCCGTGGCCACTGGTTTCGGCTGCCAGTTGTCCGATTCGTCCGGCACGAGCACCGCGTTCTTCGGTCGATACCCATGTTTCGTGTGATTGACGAGCGACAACGCGATGGCGAGCAGGATCCCCTGTTCGACGCCAACGAACACGACCGTCAACGCGGTGACCACTGCCAACCAGAACTCCGACCGCCGTTGTTCGAAGATGCTACGCATCCCGGCGAGATCGATCAGGTCGACTCCGATCAGAAATACGATGGCCGACAAAGCCGCCTCTGGCAGGTACATCAGCGCCTCAGTTAGGAAGAGCAGGATCAGCACTACCATCGTCACCATCACCAGGAGCGACAGTTGGCTGCGACCGCCGGCGCTGTCCAGGATTTGCGTTTTCGTTGGACTACCGTTGACGGCGAAGGTGCCGGAAAGGCCCGCCCCAATATTGGCCAGGGCCAGACCGACCAGATCAGTGTTCTCGCTGAACCTCTCGTCGTAGCGCGTGGCAAGGGCGCGAGAGGTTGCCGCGCTCTGTGCCAGGATCACCACAAACATCGCGAAGGCCGTCGGAATCAAATTCGACATGACGTGCCAACTCCAGGCGACCTTTGGCAGACCCAGGGGTGGCAGACCACTCGGAACAGCTCCGACCACATGCACTTGCTTGTCGAGTCCGAACGCCCAACTTACGACCAGGGCGCCGATCGCCGCGATCAGGGCTCCCGGAATTTTCTTCGAAACCATTTTGAGGCCGACGATCACCACCAGCACGCTGAGCGCGATCATCAGCTCATAGCGGTTGACCTGTCCGACTTGTCGAAGGTCGTTCCAGACCTTCTCCAGCGTGCCGTGGCCGCCCCCCTTCAGGCCAAGCATGCCGGCGATCTCTCCCAGCGCGACCTGAATGCCGACCCCGGTCAAGAACCCAATCAACACGGTGCGCGAAAGGAAGTCGGCTAGGAATCCAAGGCGCAGGAGACGCGCCAGAATCAAGAAGCCCGCGGCCATCAGCGCAAGCACGCCGGTCAACCCCACGTATTCACCCGAGCCGGTCGATGCGATCCCCACCAGACCGCCGGCCAGGATGGCCGCCGTCGCTGAATCGGCGCCTACTACCAGGTGCCGTGAGGAGCCGAACAAGGCGAACAGCGCCGTGGGGATAAGTATGGTGTAGAGACCGGTGATCACGGGTGTGCCGGCGATCTTGGTGTAGCCCATCACCTCTGGGACGGCAATTGCGGCAAGCGTGACACCGGCAAGGATTTCACCCGGGATCTGAGCCGCCGTGATCGGCGGTACCCCCTGCAGGATGGGAAAGCGGGCGGAGTGATCTTGTCGTGAGGTCATGGCTGTTCCCCTATCGAAGCGGCTCTTAGTTCTGGAGCGCTTTGCATGGCCCGCTATTGTTGGTAGCCCGAGTTAGCGGCGATCCGCAACAGATCAGAACAGCATCTTCGTGGCCGCCCGCATGAGAGTGCCTAGTGGAATGGAAGCAAGCAGGAGCGGAATTGCGGGGATCAATGTGGCGATGATAACTGCATAGAGGTCAACCAGACCCACCGGGATAACGCGGATGTCGTCAATGTTACCTACCACTCCATAGAGATCGGCCGTCGTGGAGAAATCCGGCACCTCTAGAACATCTTCGTTGAGACTGTTGGCCTGATGGAGCCACTTCTTTTCAAATTGCTCGCCCACCGCGCGGGCGAAGGCTCCATACCTCAACATGCCGCGGCGTCTCATCAACATCAGCGTTCTCGTAAAAAGCAAATAGGGCGCGATGCATACCAGGAGAGCGGCTGCCACGAGAACCGGAGCCCAAAAGCGGAACGTCAGCAGAGGGTATCCTTCATTTAAAACACGATTCGCTACGGCTCCCGCCAGCCCGACGCCCATACAGAAGCTAAATGGAAGTTGCCCCATCATCGCAGCTTCAAGAAATCCCAGCCCTCCTAAATGATCGGGATGAGCCGCGATCAGCCGAAGGTTCAAGAGAGAGGTAGAGCGTAAGAATCGCGCCCAAAGCATTTGCCGCCACAACCAGAGCAAAGTGACGTACGCGAGAATTGGGTAGCTCACAAAGAAGCACCACATGCCAGCAGGCGAGAAAGACTTGAAGCCGCCGCCTCCGATCCACCATGAGACGAATTCGGAGCCCCCCGGACTCAAGTACTGGCTCAGCCACGCCGCGGTAGCGTAGGTCAGCAAGAGCAGTACACAATAGCCGAGCTTGGAGTATCTGGCCTTTTCGTGAGATGACCAGGCCGCCTGAAACTGAGAACGCTGGTCCTGCGGAACTATAAATTCCTCAAAGTGGTTCGCCACCATGTGATGACGTTTCTGTAGCGGGGGCTCCGCCAGGATGAGAACGGGCAGAACAATGAGGAATCGTGATTGCGAAGCATAGTCTGTTAAGAATGATAAAAATGCGGCCCCTCCGTGAGCGGCAGAAAATACAACCAGCGGAATCCATGCCACCGCAACGGCAATGCCCGTACGAATAAGCATCGGAGTAGTGGCGGTCCGAAAAAGAGTAAATAGCCCCCATCGCCGGCCAAGCGAAGTCTCAAAGAGCTGGGTGGCATGGCCGATGGGTGGGGTTTTCATGGAGCGCTCCTCTGGCCGTACCAATAGTAAGAAGCGCATAGCCAAGGGTGGAACTGGCAGAAGTGCCAGTGCGTCCACGCTTCTGCGCGTCCGGGGAGGTTGCGCGACTCCATCCGATCAGGTAGCGAACTAAGTTTTTGGGTCGAACCAATCTTTGGGCAAGAAGAGGTGATTAGATGCAACTCGGAATGGTCGGTCTTGGAAGAATGGGAGCCAACATGGTTCGGCGACCAATTAACGACGGTCATAATTGTGTCGCCTTCGATAGGTCGCCCCGAGCGGTTGAAGAGTTGGTGAAAGACAAGGCTGCCGGAGCGTCTTCGCTCCAGGATCTTGTTAAGAAGCTCGAAAGAACGCGAGCCGTCTGGTTGATGATCCCGGCCGCATTCGTGGACAATACCATCGCTGACATTGCACCCTATCTCGAATTGGGTGACATCCTGATCGATGGCGGCAATTCCTACTACGTTGACGACATCCGTCCGGCAAAGGAACTCGCTCCCAAGGGAATCCATTACGTGGATGTTGGGACCAGTGGCGGGTCTGGGGTCTCGAGCGCGGCTACTGCATGATGATCGGAGGCCCCGCCGAGGCCGTGAAGCACCTCGATCCAATCTTCAAGACGATCGCCCCGGGCATTGGCGACATTTCGCGCACACCAGGCCGCGAAAAGACTGCTGGCACGGCGGAACAGGGATATCTGTACTGCGGAACGAACGGTGGTGGCCACTTCGTCAAGATGGTGCACAACGGAATCGAGTACGGCATCATGGCGGCCTATGTCGAAGGTCTGGGAGTTCTGCGTTCCGTTAACGTGGGCAGAGCGAAACAGGAGATCGATGCGGAGACGACTCCGCTGCGTGATCCCGAACATTTTCAGTTAGGACTTCAACCTCGCCGATGTTGCTGAGGTATGGCGACGCGGCAGCGTAATCGCCTCGTGGTTGCTGGATTTGACCGCGTCTGCATTGATTGAAGATCCTAACCTCGCGAAGTTCTCGGGTCGGGTCTCCGACTCGGGCCAAGGACGGTGGACGATCAAGGCCGGCATTGATGAGGGAGTGCCGACTCCGGTTCTTACAACCGCGCTCTACGAGCGATTCAGCTCGCGTGGACAAGGTGACTACTCGGACAAACTTCTGTCCGCTATGCGCTATCAGTTCGGCGGACACCTTGAGAAGCCAGCCGCAGGATCGGCGAAGGCCTGAAGGAGAACGCGAATGCGCAATGCACACTCAGATGCCCTCGTCTTCTTCGGCGCGACCGGCGACCTTGCTTACAAGAAGATTTTTCCGGCTTTGCATGCCATGATCAAACGGCGCCACCTTGATGTGCCTGTCATCGGCGTTGCCAAAGCTTGCTGGAACTTCGACCAGTTGAAGGCTCGCGCCCAAGACAGTATCGAGAAGCATGGGGGCTCGACGCTACTGCGTGGCAGAAACTGAGCACCTTGCTCCGGTACGTCGATGGTGACTATGCTGACGCAACTACATTCCAGGCGGTTCGCAAGGAACTCGCGGGGTCACGGCAGCCAGCGCATTATCTGGCTATCCCTCCAATCTTGTTCGAATCCGTGATCGAGCGACTCGTAAAGTCGAGTTGTGCACAGAGTGCTCGCATCATTGTTGAGAAGCCGTTTGGGCACAACCCTGCGTCCGCTCAGGAACTGAATCGAATACGCATAGCGCTTTTCCTGAGTCTGCGATCTTCCGCATTGATCATTATTTGGGCAAGCGGCCAGCGCACAATATGGTCACCTTCAGATTTGCGAATGCCTTCATGGCTCCAGGTGAGGAGATGAGGAGCGAGCCGATGGAGATGATAGCCAGCCACCATCCACGTCCAGACGAGATGGAGGCCTAGGAGCGAATTCTTGGAGACGCCATGGCGGGGGATGCCACGCTTTTTGCCCGCCAAGATTATTTAGAAGAAGCCTGGCGCATCGTCGATCCAGTCTTGAGTGCCGGCACACCAGTCTATGAATATGAACCGCAGACGTGGGGTGAGAAAGAAGTCGAGCAGAAACTCACGCCGGTCGGTGGTTGGCAAAACCCTACAGCTTACGAGTAGGAAGACTTCCGCATTGGACGCAAAATCAGTTAGCCAGAAGTTTTGCATCGTTTCCGCCAGACCCGACCGACACATGCGAAGCTAAAAGTCGAGTCACTGTCTCTTTTGACAGTTGTAAATGCTTAGTTGCGAACCGAATAATGAGCCCCCGTACGGCCTTTCAGGGTCCCTAGCGTAGAACTCGACCGGTCCGGTCTCCTGAGTTTCGCGTGCTCTCAACACGCCATCGCGTTATGGCATTGGGTCAGGTGTGGCTGAATAATCTCTTCTCCCTCCTTCAAAGCCCGCCTTACTGCGAGGGTGGCCAGAATCACGGTGATAGTCACGCCGACTAGAGATGAGGTCATGCAGTGAATGCGCAAGGTCCAAAAGCGCACGTCGTGGTTGTGGGTGGCGGCTTCGCCGGGTTGGCTTGCGCTCGCGCACTGGCCAAGACGAAGGATGTCCGGATCACGCTGATCGACAAGAACAACTATCACCAGTTCCAGCCCATGCTGTATCAGCTTGCCACGGCGGCGATCGGTACAGACGACATCGCAGCTTCCCTTCGTCATTCTCTTCGTCGCCATGCCAATGTCGAAGTGAAAATGGCGGAGGTGACTGCGGCCGACCCTAAGACGCGCACGGTGACTACCCGGGAAGGCAAGAGCTACCAGGGAGACTTCCTCGTGCTCGCGGCAGGATCGCAGGCAAACTTCTTTGGCACGGCCGGCGCGAAAGAAAATGCGTTTCCACTCTATTCGATCAAAGAAGCCCAACGGTTGCGCTCCCGAATCCTAACCGTTTTCGAGGACGCAGACCGGGAACCGAAACTGACAGAGCAAGGTGCGCTAAATTTCGTGATCGTAGGTGGAGGACCTACAGGTGTCGAGATGGCCGGGTCGCTGGCTGACATGATCAGGTTCACCATGTCGCGCGAATACACCGACCTCGCAGTGAAACACGCACAGGTCTATCTGGTCGACCATGGGCACGCTCTTCTGGGACCCTTTCCAGAAGACGCCCACGATTACGCCTCACGGGTACTCCAGAAGAAAGGGGTCAAACTTCGGTTAGGTATAGGAGTGAAAGAAGTGGCTCCCGATCGCGTGCTACTTTCCGACGGCACGTCGATTCAAACACGCACGGTGATTTGGGGAGGCGGGTTATCGGCCTCACCTTTGTCGGCAACTGCAGGGCTGCCGCGCGGGCATGGCGGACGGATTGATGTGCGGCCGGACCTCACGGTTGAAGGTTTCCCCGGTGTTTACGTATTGGGCGACTTCGCGAATATTCCGAGCCCTGAAAACGAGTTTCTGCCGCAGCTGGGCTCTGTGGCACAGCAGAGTGGAGCCTGGACCGCGAAGAACATCCTGGCCGAGATCGCGGGCGAAACTCGAACTGCGTTTCACTATCACGACAAGGGAATCATGGCGATGATCGGGCGCAACGCCGCGGTGGCTGCGATCGGGAAGAAGAGGCATGAACTCGAAGGTCCCATCGCCTTCGCTGCGTGGATTGGCGTACATGCGCTGCTGATGTCAGGGGTCAGAGAAAGAGTGGAAGCCTTCGTCGATTGGGGCTGGAACTATTTCAGCAGGTCGCGGGCAATTCAAATATTGGACCGCGCTGATGTGTGCCACATCGACTGGGGCAAAGAAACGGAAAGCGAGGATCTCCCTTCGAAGAGCGTGCAGAGTGGCCGTTGACTCGCCGAGAAGACAAGGCCTTCTCCGTGGACGTCGCTGAATCATCTTTGTGCTGCGGGGCAGAAGGAATGCCGCGGCGGTTTTGGATTACCGTCCGGTGCGAATCGCGGTGGCCTCTCTTTTACCGTGGTGCTCATTGGCGCGATGGGGCGGCGCCTTCCGTAACGGCTTGCATCCGTGGCCTTGAAGGAGCTTCTAGCAATGTCGAAACGAACGATAGTCATTCCGTTGATAGTTCTAGTTGTCGCCGCGCTATTGTTTTTTGTGATCTGACGTACGGGTCAGGCCCCTCGATAAGAATAAGTTTCACCAGTTCCAGCCGCTCCTTTATACGGCGGGAGCGGAACAAAATGCCTTTCCGCTCTAACTCGCTAAACGAAGTGTCTTGGATCGAAAGGATGAGAGGAAGATTGATTGGGGTGACGCCGCGGAGAGCGAAAGCACCAGTGCCCGCCGGATATGGAAGCGGTGCGTGAATCGTGAGAAACAGCATCAACCATCAGGAGCTATCTTATGCAGCTGAAGGAGAAAGTCGCCATTGTCACAGGGGGCAATACCGGCATAGGCAAGGCCATCGTACTCGAACTAGCCAGGCAGGGCGCAAACGTCATCATTGACTATATCTCCCATCCCGAAGCGACCGAGGAACTGGAGAAACAAGTTGCGGCGCTGGGCGATCGAGCCATTGGTGTCGAAGCGGACGTGAGCAAAGTCGCGGACCTGGAAAAACTCGTCGCCGCGGCTGTGAAAGCATTCGGCCGGCTGGACATCATGGTGAACAACGCCGGCATGGAGACTCGCACCTCAGTCCTCGACACGACCGAACAACAATACGAGAAGGTGCTTGAGGTCAACCTGAAAAGCGCCTTCTTCGGCACGCAGCTTGCAGCCCGCCAGATGATCAAGCAAAAGAGCGGTGGGCGCATCATCAACATCACCTCAGTCCATGAGGATTGGCCCATGCCTGGCAATACTGCGTACTGTCTCTCCAAAGGCGGCATGCGCATGCTCACGCGCACTGCGGCCGTCGAACTCGCGCCGCATAAAATCCTGGTCACTGGCGTTGGCCCCGGAGCGGTCGCTACTCCCATCAATCTCACGACGATGCAAAATCCAGCCGCGATGGCGAGGCTCGACGCTGCGATACCGCTGGGACGAATGGCTGAGCCTCAGGAGATCGCCAGCGTAGTTGCGTTTCTGGCCGGGGATGGCGCGAGCTACATCACAGCGACAACGATCCTCGCCGACGGCGGCCTCATACAAAGCAGCCCTGGGCTGTAGTGAAGGAGAAAGATGTCCGACACTTACGATGTCATCATCATTGGTAGCGGGGCTGGCGGCGGTACCCTGGCTCGCACAATGGCTCCGACTGGGAAACGCATCCTGATTCTCGAACGCGGCGACTGGCTGAAACGGGAGGCGCAAAACTGGGACGCCAAGTCAGTGTTTGTCGAGAACCGGTACATCTCTCCCGACACTTGGTACGATCGCAACGGGAAAGCATTTCAGCCGCAGATCCACTACTTTGTAGGTGGTGCTACAAAGATGTATGGTGCGGCCTTATACCGGCTGCGCAAAGAGGATTTCGGTGAGCTGCGCGAGCACGACGGCGTCTCCCCAGCCTGGCCCTTAAGTTATGAAGAGATGGAGCCCTTCTACACCAAGGCTGAAGAGATGTATCAAGTACATGGCTTGCGGGGAACGGACCCGACAGAACCCCCCGCCAGCGCACCATATCCATACCCGCCCGTGTCCAATGAGCCGCGGATCCAACAGCTCTTCGACAACCTGAAAGCGAAGGGTTGCCACCCTTTCTCCGCGCCGTGCGGAATCATGCTGAATGAACAGGACATGGCAAATAGCAGTTGCATTCGTTGCCAGACCTGCGACGGCTTCCCCTGCCTGGTGCATGCCAAGTCCGACGCCGAGGTGCTTGGTGTGCGTCCCGCCCTGCAGTATCCCAACGTCACGCTCCTGCGGAATTCCAGGGTCCTAAAGCTCAACACCGATGCGAGTGGGAGATCAGTGAAGGAAGTGGTCGTGGAACGCGACGGGGAAACGGAGACGTTGAGCGGGGATATCGTCGTAGTCTCCTGTGGCGCCGCCAATTCCGCGAAGCTGTTGTTGAGCTCCGCTAATGATAAGCACCCCAATGGTCTCGCCAACGGTTCGGACCAGGTTGGGCGAAACTATATGTTCCACAACAGTATGGCCGTCCTGGCGCTTTCAAAGGAGCCGAACCCGACTCTCTTCCAAAAAACGATCGCGATAAATGATTTCTATTTTGGGATGGATGGGTTCGATTTTCCGGTGGGAAGCATCCAAATGGTCGGCAAGTCGGTGGGGGAGATGTACAAAGGCGAGAAACCAATTGAAACCGAGCTAGCCCCCATAAGACTACTTGATGATATTGGACGCCACGCCGTGGACTTCTGGCTCTGCACCGAGGACTTGCCTGATCCGGAAAATCGCGTCAGCCTAGACAGAGCCGGGAATCTTACGCTCAGTTACACACCGAACAACCAGGTGCCGAAACAGAAGCTCTACGACAAGCTGAAATCGATGCTGAAGCACTTGGGAATGGAACCCGGCCATTTAATTCCCCGCAACGCCTATCTGAAGAACGAAATCCCCATTGCGGGTGTGGCTCATCAGGCTGGGACCTGCCGATTCGGCTTAGATCCGAAGAGTTCGGTTCTCGATGTCAACTGCAAAGCGCATGAGCTCGACAATCTGTATGTGGTTGACACCAGCTTTTTCGTCAGCATCGGGGCGGTGAACCCGGCGCTTACTGCGATGGCGAATGCGTTGCGCGTTGGCGCTCATCTGCAGGATAGGCTGAAGTAAGTATCGAAAAGGCCAAGATTGGGGAACCTCATGGCTCAACGTGGCGAGATCACCGACATCTACACGGCCAGCATGGTCCAAGGTTTAGCGCTTGTCACTTTCCCGGCGGCGAGCACGGTCCTCACTAGTCCTCAGCATTCCGGTCTGTCAAGCACAGAGTATGCCACTATGTTTGTGCCCCAAGCTGCCATGGCGTTCGGTGCGTCGCTGTTGGGCGCACGGTTGATCCGGCACTTCGGTATCAAACGCATCTATCTGATTGGCCTCACCGCCAATTTGGTGTCCATGGCTTTGCTCTTCTTGAGCCAGTTTGCCATCTCGAACGCGCCGGTCGCTTACGGCAGGTTGTCGCTGAACAGCCTAGACACGGATCTCCTGGCCAGCGTGAAACTCATCAACAAACAACAAATCTGAAGGGAAGAACATGGCCTCCAAAATCGAAGATTACGGGTTGATCGGGAATATGTTCACCAGCGCGCTCGTGTCTCGAAGTGGGTCGATCGACTGGCTGTGTGCGCCGCGCTTTGATTCGGACGCCTGCTTCACGGCGCTCGTTGGTTACGACAAGCACGGTCGCTGGTCCTTGTTTCCCACGGCGACGGTCCGTGAGAGCCGGCAGCGTTATCGCGACGACACAACGATCCTGGAGACCGAGTTCGCGTGCGACGACGGCGTGGTCCGAGTGATTGACTTCATGCCGATGAGCGGTCGATGCGACGTTGTTCGGATCATCGAGGGAGTCGAGGGAGAAGTGCCGCTGGAGATGCTGCTCGATGTCGGCTTCGGCTACGGCGCCGACGCGCCCTTCATCGAAAAGATGGGAGACGGGGTGTGTTTTCTGTCCGGGCCGAATGCTCTGATACTTCGCACACCCATGGCTCTTGAACAGTCGGCTCGGCGCGTATCCGCTTACTTCCGAGTGAAGAAGGGCGATCGCATCTCGATGCAACTCACCTGGTTCGCCTCACACGAGGATCCGCCCGTTGCGGCTGACATCGAGCAAACGCTGACGTCGACGGAGAAGTTCTGGCGAGAGTGGTCGGGCCGCTGCACATACCAAGGTCGTTGGCGCGACGCTGTCGTGCGCTCACTGGTCACGCTCAAAGCTATGACCTACGCGCCAACAGGGGCCATCGTGGCGGCCCCGACAACATCCTTACCGGAATCTATCGGTGGCGTTCGCAACTGGGACTATCGCTTCTGTTGGCTGCGAGACGCAAGCTTGACCCTGGACGCATTCATGGTTGGTGGGTACATCGACGAAGCCCGGTCCTTTCTCGACTGGGTCTTTCGCACTATCGCGGGCGATCCTGAGGACCTTCAGATCATGTATAGCATCTTCGGCGCTCGGCGCTTGACAGAGTTCGAACTCGACTGGCTGCCCGGGTATGAAGGCTCGAAGCCGGTGCGCGTAGGAAACGCCGCATCTGGCCAGTTCCAGCTCGACGTCTATGGAGAATGCTTATGGTGCTGGTACGCCGCACGAAAGATGGGCATGCCCGGGGGGGTGCATGGCTGGCATGTGATTAAGGATCTGATAACTTTCATGGAAGATGCTTGGCAGCATCCCGACGATGGCATTTGGGAGGTGCGAGGCGGGCGCCGACACTTCACCCATTCGAAGGTCATGGCTTGGGTATTTTTTGATCGGGCAGCTAAAGCGATTCAGGAATTCGGGAGCGGTGGGGATGAGGGCCAAAAGATGCTGCGCCACCTCTGCGCGCTTCGGGAGAAGATCCACACCGAGGTTTGCGAGCGCGGTTTCAACCAGCGAATGGGAGCGTTTACCCAATCCTACGGAAGCGAGGCACTCGATGCCAGTGTGCTGATGATTCCGCGCGTCGGATTCCTCCCCGGCAGTGATCCGCGGGTGCGGGGCACGGTGGCGGCGATCGAGAAGCATCTCCTCCGAGATGGCTTTGTGCTTCGCTATGACACCGAGCACGGTACCGATGGTCTCCCCGGTTCGGAAGGGGCCTTCCTCGCTTGCACCTTTTGGCTGGCAGACAACTACGCCCTTGTTGGCAGGATGAAGGAGGCGGAGGAACTGTTCGAACGGTTGCTCAACGTGCGAAATCACCTGGGGCTTCTCTCGGAGGAGTATGACCCTAAGTTGCGTCGCCAGATAAGCAACTTCCCACAGGCGTTTTCGCACCTCGCGCTAGTGCTGGCGGCCCAAACCATCGAGACGATCTCCGCCAAAGGCGAGATTGCCTAATCTGCATTTCAATGTCGCACTGCTTCTGATTGCGGACACCATTTATTTCTGGTCAATCTGGACGTCAAGCTTCAACTTGTACGTGAACTGAATCATGGTCTCCCTGAGCTGGGCGGAGGAGCCATTGCTGACCCCTCTGTCGGGGTTAGGCAGCGGTTCGCTTTGTGGCCTTTTTCTTGGCTGTTTTTGCCTTTGGCAGGCGTTGGTTTCCTGACAGTCTTTTTCTTTGTAGTGGGCTTCTTTGATTATGATCTTCCCCTTGAAAACTTTCCTCAATTTAAAACACGATTCGCTACGGCTCCCGCCAGTCCTATAACCAGTGGCTTAGCGAAATTGAACGTAAATAAGCCAAACTGATGTCTGTACCCGAAAGTACGGGAATAATTTGAACTCAGCAGTCGACAAAAATCGCTCAGGGACACAGTACAACGATGGTTGCCAGCAACATTCTCGAAGAAGTTCGCTGATCATCTTCGCCAGCGAGACGCTGATTCGGCACAACCAACGATGATCGCGCCCGTAACTTTCGAATGGCCGACAATCCTTGGGGACCCTTGCTATGGCTTCGGCTCCGGAAGTGACGTGCGCAGAACGTAGAAGCATCCAGGGCATGTCACTTGAGAGCTCTCCCGGGAACTAGCGGGACGCCAATTCGTTGGCGAAGGGGTAATCGTTATAGCCCACTGAGTCGAAAGTGTAGAAGGTATCTCGGTCATACGGTGTGAGCGCAAGGTCCTCTTTGATGCGCAGCGGCAAGTCGGGATTTGCCACGAAGTGACGCCCGAAGGCCACGGCATCGGCGACGCCGGTCTCGATCGCGGATTCTGCTGTCTCGGGCTCGAAGCCGCCCGCTGCGATGATCTTCCCCTTGAAAACTTTCCGAAGTTGCTGGGCGGCAACCGGGCCCCGCTCCTCATCGATGGTCACGTTTCCCTTTACACGTGGCTCTATGATGTGCAGGTAGGCAAGGCCGAATCGGTTTAAGTGCTCTGCGACGTATGTGAACAGAGCGGCAGGATTGCTATCCCGCATGTGGTTCCAGGCACCGGCGGGTGCGATGCGCACTGCGACGCGATCGCCTCCCCAGACTGATGTGATCGCTTCAACAACTTCCAGC
>KB906738.1 GCA_000381585.1 Acidobacteriaceae bacterium KBS 83 | reverse complement strand
ATTTGGGTTGCAACGCAGGTGGGATGTCACCCACCTCGTCCAGGAATAGCGTGCCCTTATCGGCCATTTCGAAGCGTCCGATCTTTTGCGCGATGGCTCCGGTGAAGGCGCCCTTTTCATGCCCAAACAACTCGCTTTCCAGCAAATCCAAGGGAATAGCCGCGCAATTCAGTTTGATCAGCGCACGTCCGCGTCGCGGGCTGATGTTGTGAATCGCGCGTGCGATCAGCTCCTTGCCTGTGCCGGTTTCTCCCTGAATCAAAACGGTGGAATCAGCGGAGGCAACACGTTCCACTTGTTCCAGCACGGATCCAAGCGCAGGGCTGTTGCCGATAATCTCCTCAAACGCGCGCTCGGCCTGGCCCCCCCAAGGGTACGCGATTGTTTCGGAACTCTTCGCAGAAGACCCTCGCAAACATGTCCTTGGCTCCGAAGTACAGCCACCGTGGGCTCGACACGGAGTTTCTTCATGCCGAGGAATTGAGTGAGACTTGGAATGAATGTGCCAGATTCCACCGTCCAAATCTTTTGGTTCGCCATTGGCCTTTTCAAAATAAACATTCGCATCCATAACGCCACCGTGCCGATAGGTTAGGACGTGATTCATTTTTTTTGAAACCCTCAATCGAAGCTCGTGAGCTCAGCATCTCGTCTACTCTTGACTCTACTCTGGGCTACGAGAGCCCCGACTTCTGGGGGCAAGATGCATCTAGCGTTCTGGAATGTCCATGTGTTTCCTGCCAAAGAGGCACGCATCGATCGACCATGCCCCAGGACCGATCATTGCTAGACCGATAGCAAGTGTCGCCAAAATGATGACTATCCAAAGGTCGCCGCTACCCCAGCAAATTCTCCAAATCTCAGTAAGGGCGGCCAGCGTACCTGCTACAGGCGTCCACAAACCCAGTATGAGAAGTATTCCAGCGATTGCTTCGATAAAAGAGCGGACGAATATTGCAGCGTTCTGTATTTGTTCCACCTGGGCGATACCAAAGTGAACGAGAGCGGTGCCGATCAGCAGTCGTTGGATTAAAAGACCAATGCCAGGCCAACCGTTGGCGAAAGTCGAAAATAACCGTTGCATGAGTGACCCTTTCAAAGGGTGACCGTTTCGCAACGGATCGAAAACCGCCAAAAGAAGGTCGAGCCCTCCCTCTTTCGGGGGATCTACAGCTCAATAATTCCGCGTTTTAGACCAATCGCAACAGCGTGAGCCCGGTCGTTGGCGGCAAGTTTGGAGAGTATATTCGTCACGTGACTCTTTACGCTCGCTTCGCCGATCGAGAGATGATCGCCAATCTCTTTGTTGGCCTTCCCCTCGGCGATGAGCTGTAACACATCGATTTCGCGTGATGTCAGGTCGTCCTTGGTATGAAGCAGGAGCTCTGCGGCGAGGTCCGATGGTATTCGCTTTTGCCCGGCATGAACAGCGCGAATCGTTTCCAGAAGTTCTCTATGTACCTGTCTCTTCAGAATGTAAGCCCTTGCACCAGCTTTTAGGGCCCGCAACACCTGAGCATCGCCTGAGTATGTCGTCAGGACAATGATCCGCGCATCGGGAAATTCACTCAGAATGCGGTCGATGGCTTCAGTACCGTTCAAACCCGGCATCTGGAGATCCATCAGGGTCACGTCCGGATGGTACGATCGGTACTTCTCGATCGCTTCCTGGCCGTTGGATGCTTCCGCAATCAGCTTCATGTCAGGCTCAGTGTTTACCAGGGCTGCGATACCCTTTCGCAGAAGAGGATGGTCATCTACGGTAAGGATTCTGATCAGGCTGAGATCGATGGTCATGACTTCGTCCTACGGATCACTCTAAATCGCGACTGGCCGCCCGACGTTTCGTAAGCAAGCGCGGCTGGAACAGTCAACTGCACTTCGGTCCCCGCTCCGGCTTCGCTCCATACCTCCAACTTGGCTCCGATGCCCTGCGCTCGTTCCTGGATCCCAGGAAGTCCCCAGTGACCGGCACGCTTGCCTTGCTTCAGAACCTCTGGCTCTATGCCTTTTCCGTCGTCGCGGATGCGCAAGCGAAACGCATGCACATCGTATCGAATCTCGGCTTCGACCTGATGTGCGCTTGCGTGCTGGAAGGCATTGCGCAGTACCTCGCGCGCAATGCGGTAGACTTCGTCCTGGATCGCCGGCAATAAGGTCTTTCGCTCGCCCTCGACGATGACGCGGAAGCCTGGCGAATTGTGGTCTGCATCCTGCGAGCTTGCCAGTTCATTGGCCATCGCGGTCAGCAACTGTGCAAGATCATTCTGGGCCATCGGTTCGGACCGCAGCTCGCGAATCGCATCCTGGCTCTCGGTGATCGCCTCTTCTGTTTCGAGGAGTGCGCTATCGAGAGTTTGAATTGCTTCCTCTGGACGCTTATGGACCATGTTGCGCGCTGCCTGAAATTGAAACATCAGCCCATGCAGATTTTGCAGGAGCGTGTCGTGGAGCTCGCGCGCGATTCGTGTGCGCTCGCCGACGCGCTCTTCCAGCCGCATGTTGAACTGCCGGGCAAGCTGCCGCACCCGCAGTTGATGAAGTGCCCACAATAACAGAGCGAAAGCCACCACACATGAGGAACGGAACCAAATTGTCTGATACCACGCCGGGGTCACCCTAAAGCCCAGCGTCGCACCTGCTTCGTTCCAGACTCCGTCGTTATTGCAGGCTATGACTCGAAAATGGTACTTGCCGGGACCAAGGCTGTTATAAAAAGCTTCGCGGCGAGTGCCCGCGTCCTGCCAGTCCTTATCCACTTCTTCCAGCCTGTACCGAAAACGTACCTTCTCTGGAACAGCCAGACTCAAAGCCGTATAGCCAATTTGCAGATTGGTTATTCGCGGGGGCAGGGCCAGGTTCGTGAGCGCACCAGCTTGTCTGCCATTCGCTGTTACAGACCGAATCAAAACAGGTGGAGGAAGTTCATTTGTAGAGATGTTGTCAGGATCGACCCACGCGATTCCGTTCGACGCAGAGAACCAAAGTCTGCCGTCAGTTCCCTGAATCTCATTTGGATGTATTGAAGCATTATAGAGTGCGCCCGGAAGGCCGTCGAAAGAGTCGAAGATACGATACTTCACACGATAGGAAGGATCGTCCAAAGCTTTTTGGACTTCGGTTGCTGGGATCTCGATCACTTTTCCACTCTTTGCTAACCACAAACTGCCATTGGAACTCTCCTCAACTCCTATTAGTCCGAATGTTTCGGCATCTACAGAGATGATCCTCCGGAAGCGGTTTCCGTCGAAGAAAGCCAGTCCCAATTCTCCACCAACCCATGTATGCCGCCCCCGACCGCTAATTGCTACGAAGTGCCCAACGGGAGAATCATCGGCGGGGAAAACTCTCTGGATGTTTCCATGGTCCAGGATAATGATTGTGCCCCCCACGTATCCGAACCATGCGCGGCCCATCCAATCCGTGAAGGCTGTCCTGGGGGATAACCTTGCGAATTCTGACGCGGATTCAAGTCGATGCCATACTCCCTTTTTCCGATAGAACAAACCTTCTCTTTCCGCGCTCAGCCAGAGCACGCCGGAGCCGTCTACGGTTGCCGCAACCCCGGCCTCTAAGTAAGGCTTCGGAAACGACGGCGGTAGCGCAATCTCGGTGTAGTTCCCCGCGTCATGGCGATAGATGGCATCTTGGCAAAGCCACCAAATCGTGCCAGCGGGGTCACGATACGCTGAAAGGCGGTTATCAGAGGCAGAATTGGCTTGGCTGGGAAATGGATGACCACGATCAAAGCGCCCTGCGTGAACCCGGAACATGCCAGTCAGATCCGCTACCCAGACGTCGCCGGCGTCCCCGCCAACCCAAACCCCTTGCTGGGGCTTGAAGGGGAAAACGACCGGCACCAGGTTCGTTTTGCGAAAGCGATCCAGACCGTTCTTCGTTCCGACCCAGATGTTTCCTTCGCGGTCTTGAAGAATAGCAAAGACAACATCGTCGCTTAATCCATCCTTAGCGGTGAATGACTCAACCGCGGTGCTGAATTCCTTGATCCGACCCCTCAGCAGTTCGGGAGCCGGAGTGCGACGAAGCCCGTCGCCCAAGCTGGTGATCCACAATGCGCCATTGTTATCAAAAAGAATTACCTGAGAACCAACCTGGACTTCGGTCTCGTCAGCAGGCATCCGCTTATCTGATAGAGGGATGGGCCGGACGGATCTTGTCGTTTCGGCCATCCACAATTTCCCGTTTGCCGCTTGTGCGATTTGTCCTACCTGGCCGACTCGAATACCCGTCGGCTGAAACCGCTTCGCACCTGGTGGAAGAAAAACCAGTGTGTCCTCGATAGAAACCCAAAGTGTTTCTTGACGATCTAGAAAAACTGCGCGGGCAGATTTTCCTGGGAGACTCCAGTCTTTCCCGACTTCCGTCCATCGGTTACTTTCCAGTCGCGCCAACCCGCTCTCGGTCGCGGCCCAAATCGTTCCTTCCCGATCCTGCGCTAGACTCCATATCCCTCCGTTTGGCACTCCTTCGCGGACGGTATAGTTCGTGACGCGTCCGTTCCGCAGAAGGCTGATCGCTCCGGATGAAAAGCCGATCCAAAGATCTCCATTGGGAAGGGCCAAAAGTGAACTGGCATTACGGGCTGGGAATGGCCCGCCAGACTGAGGCTGGTAGCGCTCGAAAACGACACCGTCAAATCGATACAGACCGCCGGAACCTCCCAGCCAAAGATAACCGTCCGAGGTTTGTGCCAATGAGTTAATGGCGCCCGGCGCGCCGTCTTTCGCCGTCCACGCTGTATGCGCGAATTGGGCAATGGTCCGATCGCTGTCCAGCGCGGCAGCACACGAGCATGCCAGCGCGAGGAAAAGGCAGACCTCGAGCGTCCGAACAACGGATCGAGGACCGGCGACAGAGGCCCTGCATCGTCCCGAGCCACAGAAATCCGTCCGTCGTCTGCGCGAGAGCATAAACATCACCTGAGGCGCCGTCCTCGGCGGACCAGTTCGTGTGCACGAACTGGCCGATCGTACGATCGACCTGTTCGGCGTTCAAGCAGACAAGATTCATCCATACCAGCAGGGCCGATAGAATCTCGTAGCCATGGAGGAGGGTTTTCGTCTTCCACCTGGCATTCCGCACACGCGAACCGCCCCTTCGAAATCCTTCTCGAAGAAAAGCTGCTCGCGCCTGCGTCTCCGATTTCCGTAAAAAGTGAGGTCAATCCCCCAGGTCTGGAGTCTACTCCCGCTTTACCGAGCTCTTCTGGAGCAGCTGGGCAATTTCAGCCAGAACAGCCTTGGGACGGCGGCTCAAGCGGAGGTTTCCACCCTCTCTACCGTATCGACGGACCGCGCTCGATCCGGTTGGCGCGTAAGGTCCAATTCTGAGCAGCTTGACAGGAGAGCCGATCGTTCGACCTCCAACTAGCTCCTGCCCTTGATGGATGTCAATTGTTGCGTACAGGGCGAGTCACTCGTTGAACCCTGAGTAGGACGCCGGAGCGAACCCACTGTTGAAACCTCCTATGGTGATGGCGAGAATCATGACTGACCTTGCGCACCAACTCATTACGCGAGGCGCAATCGACATCCGTGAAGCATTCATCGATGCGAGTTGCGCACCCGCTAAAAAAGGCGACGCAAGGGTTGGAAAAACGAAACGCGGCAATGGGACAAAGATCATGGCGATCGCTGATCGCAGCGGGTTTACCAATTTCTGTTTGTGTCGAGAGTGCCAGCCCCCACGAAGTGAGGCTAACCATGTCTACCCTGCTACAAATGGTTGTCCCCGACGCGCCGCAGAACTTGATCGGTGACAACGCCTACGACTCCGACCGCATTACGGCGGATCGGTATGTAACTGCAGTAGGTGCTGATGAACCGGTGCTCGACGCCCTCGAGGCGATGAAAGAAACAGGCGGAGTCCTTACGATCAAGTCGCGATTGGATCGAGCGGCCGAGCGTTGATCTCGGTGAGTGACATTGGTGTGGGACTTCCGACGAAAGACGTGCACCAGATATTCAGTGCCTTCTCTACTACTAAGCCACAAGATTCGATGTGCATCAGATTCTCACATGATGAAACAGAGTGAGGCTCTGGTTCAAGGCATCGGGCTGCCTTGCGCAATCGCAGCGTGGGTCCCTCGTCCGACCCGCTGAAAAAGTGGTGCGAGTGGCCTCAGGTCTTTAATGGCGAGAGATGAGATCGAATTCCGGAGCCATCCTTCACTGCGGATCCCTAAAGGATGTACTAAGGGCCGCGCGGCTGCCCTTTCAGGGGTGTTCGTTTGTTTGGAGCCGGTGAGCAGTTCGCTGCATGCGTCTGCCGTCGATTCGGATGGAACCTTCCGCACCTTTAACCATGTCCTAAGATTCAATGCGTTTATGCAAATGCAAAAGGCATTCGCGGGGATAAGGCAATACTGCAGCGTATGCAACGCGATCACACAGACGATTAGACTGTTGACTCCCGAAACCACAAGACCGGTCCACATCTTTCTTCCGACCAGGATCGTCGCCACGACGGTGAGAAAACAAGATAGATAATCGAGTCGGAACATCGCCATACCGCGCCTCGGATCCTTATTGCTGTCCCGCCATGTGTAGCGCAATTTGCGTGCCAATGGCGCGGGGTTTCAACACGGTAAGAGGTTAGCTTTGATGACAAAAAAGTTAGCTAAAGAATAACTAGGATTTACGGATGCCGCATAAGCATTAAGTACAGCTGGGGATGATGAGATATTGTCATTCCGTTCGCACTTGACAGGAGCGCGGCTCGTTCCGAAAGTCCGTGGTCCTGCAGCCTGGAAGGTAGTCGCATGGTAGTTGTCTGTGTCAATCATCGCTCGCTAACTAATCGTCTTCCGATCGCCTGATCCCTTTCAACGTAATCGATGCGCGCAACACTGTTTTTGCACGGAACAGCCTTGCTTTCGCTGCTGCCTCCGAAATGCCCAGGGTCTGTGCGATCTCACGCATTGACCGATCTTGCACATGTCGCATCTCGATTACTTCGCGGAAGATGGGTGGAAGCCGAAGGATCGCTCGCCTGAGTAATTTCTCCCTCTCCCGACGAACGCAGCCACTCTCAGGATCCTCTTTACTATCGCGAGGTTCCCATCTGTGGCAAGTGTCACGATCTTCATAGAGATAATCGATCGGAATCTCCGAGAAGCGCTTCTTGCGTAGAAGCATGAGCGCCGTGTTGATGGAAATTCTTGTAAGCCATGATGAGAAACTGGATCTACCTTCGAAGTCCTTCAAGTGAATAAAGGCTTTCAGGAAGGATTCCTGAAGCACATCTTCCGCATCCTGCCAATTCCGTGTAATTTGGTATACCTTACCGACAACCCTACCTGCGTGGCCTTCGCAGAGCGCAATGAAGGCGTTGCGGTCACCGGATCTTGCCGCTACGAGCAGTCCGTCTCCGAGTGTTTCGGGGCTATCGCTTGTCGCGACGCAGCTTGCTTCTGAGACAAATGGCGTCATTGACATACCTCAGTTTGAAATCAAAACGTCCGGTCCATTCCATCCGGCCCAGATTAGCTAGTAGCCGGGCGATATCTTGTTCACGCATGATTGTTGGTCTGGCGCGGCTCCGCACATGTAGTGAAGTGGTTCTGCTGATGCCAATCTCGGGCAGACTCTAACCACCTCAAAGCGGTTAAGAACAGTGCAACCACCGCGAAGGGCTGCAATGGGTATCGAAGATGCATTCAGTGGACTCCAAGAACACTGCAGGGGGCGTCCTGTGCAATTCCATAGACCGTACTCCAAAGACGCGACACGTGGGACGCGTGAGGATGGAGTCCAATAACGAGGAGGTCGGGCCTATCGCGAAGCAGGAAACCTACAAGTGCATCAACTTCGTCTCCCTCCAGAAGGTGAGTTACCGGTGCTACGCCCTCGCGTAATGCAGTCTCGCGAACTGCGGCCTGCATTTGTTCATAACGTTGACTCCGATCTTCGCGTAATGTCCGTGTAAGAGAAGAGTCACCTGCAGTGGCATATGCCGTGTAAGCGGGCAGTTCTTGCACGACTGTGACGACCTGCAGTTCGGCTTCCACAAGCTTGGCCAGCTGAATCGCAGATGCCAATGCACGGCCGGCTTCAGGAGATTCGTTATAGGCGACAACGATCCTCTTAAACATGAGTGTCTTTCTCTTCTCCAACCGGGAAATTAGAGGGCAAACTGACCAGTGCTGTGACTGTCATTTAGTCTGCGCTCTTGGCTGGGCCTGAAGTTGACAGAGGCTCCTGTTCATCGTCAGTTCCGACCGCATCTAAATCAGTCCGGACAGCCGCGAGCCTCAGGGACGTGGCCACGAATGCAACTACCAGAACCAGCCAATCAAGTATCAAGCGCCCTCCGAATCGGCGGTGCCCTGTGGTTGTCGATAGTGCAAAGCAATGGCCATTGCAAGTGGCTGGAAATAAGTGTCTACCGCAAACAGAGAATGGTGGCCCGCCAACAACTGCTGAATGATTGACGTCCCTTATCTCAGCCTCTTTGAAGTGAAGTGAATAACGAACCCCTGAAAGCGAGCTACCTCAGTAACTGTGAGCATCTATTCGTTCCCGGGAGCGCCGCGGGTAATTGTTTCCGTTCAATCGATTCGGTTCGCCGCGAGAGAACAGAACAGACCTCCCATTGAATTGAATCCATTGCACGGTCCCGGCTTGGGTCAATGTGGCAGCTAACGTGCACTTCTTCGGGAAGAAAGGACACCGCGTCCCCCGAACATTTGCGAAGGAACTCCCAGGGCTGGAAATCGAAGCAGTTTAGTCCGCATATTGTAACCCGACAGAATAGGGAATTGGCTTGAAGTCCACCGGAATCTGGGCAGACGTTCCCACGGTTAGGAGCCGTGCGCAGGTAGGTTGCGAACTGCATTGTCGTGTGAGGCCATTGCGTCTCGTTAAGGAGATTGGTCAGACCTGAAGCCAGAGCGTCACAGTAAAGCGATTGCAAATTTCACACGCGAACAGGTCAGAGGCAAACGCCAATTCACGTGAAGCCGGATGCGTGGCAAGGTGCCAACAGGTCGGCAGCTGATTCTGGTACTTGATTGTAAATTGGCACGATCGACGAACAGCGGGCGTTCCAACTCAACCATTTGCAGAAGTATTTTTTCATCAACAGATTGGCACTCACGTTGCAATGAATTAGAGGCGACCTCGGACATGCCCCGCTGGGACTTCGCCCACGTTTATGCGACGAACACAGGAATTCTCAGACAGGATGTCGGGTTGATCCAGAGATGTTTTCGGATTGTGTTTCGAGATGGGGTGAACAGTGGCTATGGAAGCAGCAAATACTACAACAAAAGAATCCGCGAAGGCTGCCACGACTGAGCAAGCAAAACCGCAAGTCGCGCCAAAGACCCAGCGGAAGTGGCCGAGCTCGGGAGTACCCGTTCTGGTCTTCCTCCTTGCGGTGGTCCTGTTCCTCACGATCACGGGGAAGTGGAACGACTGGACAGCAGGATCTTCCAAACAGACGACCGACGATGCTTACCTGCATGCGGATCTGACCCCGCTGAGCACGAAGGTCTCCGCCGTGGTGGCGAAGGTGAATGTGTCTGACTACCAGCATGTGAAAGCAGGAGAGCTTCTCGTCCAGCTTAAGGACGACGACTTTCAGGCGCAGGTAGCGCAGGCCGAAGCCGGCGTAGCTGCGGCGGATGCAGCCATTGAAGACAACCAGCGGCAGGAGCAATTGCAGGAAACGAAAATCGATCGCGCCGTGACTGCGGTTGACCAGGCAAAGTCGGGGATTCTGGCTGCGAAAGCTCATATCGATGCCGCTCAGGCGGCGCTTGGCAGTACGCTTCCCGAGCGCCGCCGGCAGGAAGCTCTCATCTCCACCGCTTCCACAACCCAGCAGAAACTTGAACAGGCAGTCGCTCAGGAGGAGGGCTCTCGAGCACAATTGGCAGCTGCTCAGGCCTCACTGCAGGAAAGCAACGCAGCGCTTCTGAGCAGCGAAGCTGCGGTTGAAGCCGAACATAGAGGACTTCTCGTGCTCAAGTCCAGTGAGGCGCAACTGGCCGCCAGCCTCGCGGCCCATAAGGCTGCGCTGGCCGCAGCGCGCAGCAGCCTGGACTACACCCGAATCAGTGCTCCGACAGACGGAGTGGTGGGCGAGAGGAAGGTGCGTCCGGGACAGATGGTCAATCCGGGAACACAGGTGATCTCTCTGGTCGAAGACGACGTATGGGTACTGGCGAACTATCGTGAAACGCAGCTCCGCCGCGTTCGTGTGGGAGACGCCGCGGAGATCAAGATCGATGCGTTCCCCGGCGTCGTGTTACGTGGCAAAGTCGCCAGTCTTTCTCCCGCCAGCGGCTCGGCATTCGCGCTTCTTCCACCCGACAACTCGACCGGCAACTTCACCAAAGTCACGCAGCGAATCCCCGTGAAGATCACGCTCGATCCAGACAGCCGCATAGCCGAAAGCCTGCGTCCGGGAATGTCCGTTATCGCCACGGTTTACACAAAGGCTAATCGCTAAAAGCCAGGATCAGGACAGACGATGAGCACAACGGTGCGAAGACCGCAATCCTCTCCTGCGCAGCCCGCTCGAGCCCAACTCGCGACCAATCCATACGTGGGAATTTTGGCCGTTTTTCTTGGCGCTGGGCTCGCCACGCTGAACAGCCGTTTACTGAGCGTCGGTCTCCCGGATCTGCGGGGCTCTTTGGGCCTTGGTTTCGATGAGGCTTCTTGGATTCCGACGGCGCTCAATATGGCGATGATGTTCAGCGGCGTTTTCGTCGTCTTTCTGAACGCTTACTGGGGCCCGCGAAGGATTCTGTTACCGGCCGCGGCGATCTTTATGCTCACCTCTCTCCTGCTGCCATTTGCGCCGAACTACCCGGTGATGTTGACGCTGGTGGTGGTCGCAGGCATTGCGTCAGGCACTTTCTACTCACTCACCATGACCTTCGTGTTGACCACCCTTCCGAAGCGGCTGATCATCTTCGGGATTGCGGCCTATGCGGCGGACATCGTCTTCGTCAGTAACATTGCCTCCTTGCAGGAGGGGTGGTACATCGAGCACCTGTCCTGGCGCTGGATCTTCTGGACAGCCGCGCTTTTCGCGCCGGTGATGATGGTCTGCGTCTACTTCGGAATACCACGTCGGCCTTCCTTGGACCCGCGGCCGAGCTGGCGGGGGTTCACCTACTTCAGCTTGGGCCTGGCCTTATTGTATGGGGCCTTGGATCAGGGCGAGCGGCTGGACTGGTTCCACTCCGGCACAATCGTCGCAATGTCCGTCACGGGAGTTTTGTTTCTGGCCGCGGCGCTTGTGAGACGACTCATCCAGCCCAACCCAATCCTGAAGCTTGACTTCCTAAACACCCGAAACATCATCATCCTGGCCCTGTCCATATTTGTGTTCAAGTTCATGCATTTGGCCGCAATTGTGCTCGTTCCCGGGTTTCTTGGCAACATTCAACGCTATCGGCCGCTGGAGACCGGCCACACCCTGGCATGGGTAGCCGTACCGATGTTCCTGTTGGTATTGGTGGTGGCCGTCAGCATCATTTACACAAACTCCCGGTTGATCCTCGCGGCGGGGCTGACGCTGGGCGCACTAAGCTGTTGGGCCTGTGCACATTTGGATACATCATGGGCGGGAAACAGCTTCGAGAAACTGGAACTCCTCCTCGCGACCGGACTCGCGTGCTCATATGTCGGCCTGGTGGGCAGCATCGTTGTGGATGGGCTCGAAGCCGGCGCCCTCGCAAGCGCTGCCAATGCTGCCACACTCTCCGGATTCATGCACTTTAGCCGTCTCTTCGGCGGTCAGATCGGTGTCGCTGCTATGACCCGTTTTCTTTCAGTGCGGGAGAAATTTCACTCCAACATGCTCGGTCTCCAGGTGCAAGCTGGCAGTTGGCTTACTGACGACCGATTGCGGATGCTAAGCGGAGGAGTGCTGCCAGCTTCCAATGGGTCAGAGGAGGCACAACATCGCGCCCTCTCTCTTCTCGGCCAGCAGGTGCGAGCCCAGGCCTACACACTGGCTGTCGGCGATGGATTCGTCCTGATCGGGTGGGTGGTTATCGGCTATCTGCTCCTCATGCTTCTCCTGAGACCCGTCCGGATTAGCTACAAGGACCTGAGGAACATGTGATGAAATGGGCGCCTTCGTGCACCGGCAATCGGACGTGGATATGAGAAAGGGAATTGAAACCATGCGCAAACGTGCAATGATAGCCGCCTGTCTCCTGACAATGGTCTCCGCGGCAAGTGGGCAGGAGCGGAAGATAACGTTGCAGGAGGCGATAGACCTCGCCGTGAGTCAGAACCGTGCAGTGAAAATCGCTCAGTATGACGTCGCGGCGCAAGCGCAGAAGCAACGCGGCGCCAAATCCGACTACTTCCCAGTCTTGCACAATGATTCCAACGCTTTATATGTTAATGAAGTCCAGCGAGTTCAGGTGCCGCCAGGCGCCTTCGGCGCAATCCCGGGAAGTGGACTTATTCCTCCGTCGACGGTTTACCTAACCCAAGGAAACAATGCGTTTCAATCCAGCGGCACCCAACTCTCGCAACCACTCACGCAACTCATCAGGGTTCATGATGCTAATAAAATCGCTGCCGCCGACGTTGGGATCTCGAAAGCATCTCTGAGGAAGACCTCGACTGACGTTAGTTACAGTGTGCATCAACTCTACTACTCGCTCCTTACGATCCAGCTGCAGCGAAAGGCCGCAGAACTGCAAATTACGTCCAGCAATGAAAGTGTGGCCGAAAACGGCGAGCAGTTAAAAAACGGAAGTCTGCTGCAGGTAGCCGTAGTGGAAAGCCGCGCCAACTCCCTCGAAGCCAAACAGATATTGTTGACCGCCGATATGCAGATCTCGGACCTGAACACTCAGTTGAACGATGTGCTCGGGCTCCCACTCAACACAAAACTGGTTCTTGACCCTGATGTCAACGCCGCGTTCAGTGTGCCAACACGCGAGGACGCGCTCCAAACGGCACTGAAGGATAACCCTGAAGTCCAGGAAGCTATCCAGAAGGTGGCGAAAGCGCGAGCTGCCCACGATGCCGCGAAATCGGAATACATACCCGACGTAACCGCCTTCGCTCGCCATAGTTATCAGAACGGCGTTCCTTTCGTCGTTCACAACTTCGGAACATTCGGTGTTCACGTCAGCTACGATCTGTTCGATGGAGGCAAGCGGCGTGCGCTCGTTCGCGAGCGGCGCGAGGAGCTGTCGGAGGCGGAACAGGCTATGGAGCGGGCGAGGGACGAAGTGGGAGTGCGCGTCAACACCATCTTCAACAAGCTCGAAACAACCGGCGCCATGGTCGAAGTTGCGAAGGAATATTTGGCGGCACGACAGGAGAACGCCCGCCTTACCGAAGATCAATTCAAGCACGGCATTGTGATGGCATCACAACGCGATGCATCGCGGGCGCAAGTGATAACGGCCCAGGCTAAATTGCTTGATGCAAGCCTGAACTATCGTCTGACCCGCGACGAACTGAGCAGAGTTCTAGGGGATACGACGCCGTAGGTCGAGCGACTGCAGGCGTGAACAAAAGACAAGGAAAACGTCGTATCCTACATATCTGCATGTCGTTCAAAAATGTCTGGATGGTCAGTGCCCTCAATTTCCTGAAGCGGAGAATGGGTAGCTCTGATCAATCCGGTTGCTGACGCGCTGTAGCGTGGTTCACGAGTCTTTATTAAGATGCCACCGCTCGGCGACGTCTCCAAGGCAATCTGTCACAATATGAACTCTTGTCATTCTGGAAGCAGAGGCCGCGAAGGGAAGTAGGCTTCAAAAGCCCCTGCTAAAGCGGAGTTGGTCGCGAAGATTCGTCATACAATGCCCAGCATTCCCTGGCTGAGTGCTCTCAGCGTTCCATGCAGCGCCTAAAGCATGCAAGATAAGTTGATCTCCTATACTCAATTGATCAGGATCCAAGACTGCCTGTTGTGCATAACGGACGCTAGAGCATTCTGTGCTGCACCACACTTCGCAACGAATGATCCCTCCACATTCCAAGCAGGCTGAATCAGCGGTGTATCGATTGCTATGCCACCACGGGGTTTGGTCGTTTGCATACATTGGTTCCTCCAAGCGGTCACGGTTGATAGACCGGGTCGGATCGAGGTTACCGCTCCGGCTGCCAATGTCTTAACCGCAGTCAGGAATCTCGATGCCAATGTCGTGCACAGCATTTTTAGAGCCAATTTGAAACACTTAGCTAAAAGTACATCTTGTTGACGGAGCAGTTGTTAGGACGTGCCGGTTCTTGGAAAGAGAGGACTAGCCCCTGAATATTGATGCCGAAAGCTCAACACTTGTCTGAATCCATGCATTTGGGATGGAGAACGGGAGATCAACCGTGATCGTTGACCTCTGTCGGTTGCAGATCGCCCCTAAGTAAAAGCCAGCTTGACGGAGAGCGGGTAATGGTCCGATCCTGAAACCGAATTGTGAACCTGCGGGTATGTGGTTTGAACAGGTCCCCGCGTGAATACCCAATCGATCGCACGGCCACGATCGAACAGCGAGTGTGCAGGTGTCGTCGGCACAGGCCGTTGCGTAAATGAGCTTTGAAACTGCGCCTGCCTCGCTGCAGCGGCGGCAGCACTCCGGGAAACATCCATATTAAGGTCACCTGCCAAGATAATGGGCGTGTCTACTTCGTAGATACGAGCATCGTTGAAGGATTCCTCCAGTTGGGAATACCGCAAAGTGTCATCGCCGCGACTTTCCAGGTGCAGGTTATAGGTCACGAGCGTTCGGTCACCGATGCTGACCTCGCTGATCAAAGCCATCCGTCCACCAATTCTTTCTTGAAACGGCTCAATATCTGGAAGGAACCAGTGCGGACGCCAGAAATTTGATTGCTGATGAAAGCGAAGTATGCGGGGTTTTGATAGCGGCCAGCGGGAGAGCGTGGCTTGCCCGTGGTATGCGGGTGAGGTTCGTGAGCCCTGCGTTAGTTCCTGGAACTCGCGTCCGAAGACATAATTCATTTTCAATTTTTGCGATATTTCTCGCGCAATATTGCGCTGATTCGTTCGCCGCGCGTTGAGATCGACTTCCTGCAGAATGATCAGATCGACTCCAGTGCTCGCAAGAAATTCCAGGATGCTGTCCAATCGCAGACCACGATTGATGTTCCAGTCGACCACCCGGATTGAATTGGGCGGCCACACTGCCCAACCACGTGGCGCAAAGTTGCCGGATTCGATCTCCTGATCGGAGCTCACGTTCATGCCACAATTCTAATGTTGTTACCCATCGCTATTCTTGAAAAGCGGTGCAGAGCCATCCTGGACTACGCTGACACGGCGGAATTGTTTAACCTAGAGCGTTGCGCCATGGCGAAGTAGGAGTACAGGGAGATCAACCAAACTACATTCGCGCCTACCGCCGACAAAATGAAAGCGACCCATGTAAGGTTGAGCACAGCGAAAAATAGGAGAGCATAGGGTAAAAAACAGCGCCGGATAATGAACTCAGTGTGTCGACCGAGGTACAGAATCGGATTTGACTGCTGACCTTCTGCGTTCGCCTGCCAAATTCTCAGATACTGCTCAGGGCGTCCGGTAGCAAGCCGATGACGTCCAAGTCCGGTAACCAGGAAACTTGTAACTGCTCCAAAAAGAAGTACCGCTCCCCAGACAAGATATGTTCTCGCATCCCAGCTCCTCGCGAGTCCTATCGTCATTCCAACGAAGATAAACAAGTAGTATAGATAATCGCAGACGGTCTCCAGCCAGCAGCCGAAGTCGGACTCCAGGAGCTTGAGCCGCGCGACCTCTCCATCGCAGCCATCGAGAATACTCGCGCAGACAGATAGCAGGGCGCCTACCAGCATAGGCCAGTATCCGCCGCATGCGAAGAACAGGGCGGCAACGATGCCGACTCCCAGGGTAAGCAGGCTCACAATATTGGGTGTGATCGGCGACTTTATCAGTTGTCGGCTGATCGGTATTGAGACCCTGCGATTCATTCGCGCGAAGATACCATCCGTCGGCTTCACAAGCCATCGGTCCAGCTTTCGCTCGGCTGCGATGCGATCTTCTGCAGTGAGTATCCGCTGCCGCCATTCCTCATTTACTGGTTCACAGCGGACAGAATCCGTAGAGAGAAGCCAGGCATGTAGGTCCTCGAGAGTGTGGATCGTGGAGGGGCACCGTTCCTCGATATCAGGGAGGAGATCAGCAGCGAGCGCATAAATGCCGATAGGATCGTCGCCGGTTGTAAGCGCCAACGCGCGCGTCTCGCCATCCCACTCGCTAGCTCGTCGAAACAGCCCCGGATAATACGTGCTGTCGGCAGCTACCAACATCATATGGCCCCGTCCCGGTTCAGACACGAGCTTCCTTAACAATTGAGGGAAGGGCGTGTCGGAAGGGGCCTCAAGCCACTCTACAGACTGAGGAAGACGCCCCGTGGCAAGAAGCGCCCGCTTTACATTGCGTATTGAGACGGAATCAATGCATATGACGATCCTGGTTGCGCCCGCCTTCCGTATCGCGAGAATGTTGCGGAGCAAAACAGGAAGAGTGCCCACCCTGAGTAGCGGTGGATGAGTGTCGCCAGTTTCGCCAGAAGTGTTCGCGAGAATTACGGCCGTGAGTGACTTGGTTGCTTTCTGGAGATCATCCTCGGAGCTCACCGCATTTCCTGTGCTACTTGAACCCTCGGAGTCGCCCTGCTCTCTGTGCTTTGATAACCGGACGAGGAAAAACCCTCCGACGGCCGCCCAGAAGAGCGCTCGTAGCCGCCTTGTCACTGCTACCGACAACGCGACCGCACCACTGAGGCCGAACATACTTGCGATAAGTATGTTCCCCCCCTCATAAGTTCCAATGTTGCCCGGATTGAACGTGCCAACAGAGTTTACCAGTTTGGTCAGGGCCTCAAATACAAGTGCTCCTAAGAGTCCGACCTTGATTCCCAGCAGCCAGAGAACAAGGTAAACCTCCAACACTGCCATCCCCTGGTACGCCAGATTGAGAATGACGCTCGCCCAGAATGCTCCGGGAGTGTGACGATGGAAATCGAAGAGCTTGTTCTCCACCGATTGAATCAGCGGCAGCTTGCTTTCCACTTTGTTACGAAGGTAGTCCACTTGGGCAAGAACTCGGGCCGGACGCGATAAGACGGGCCAGCGGTTCACTATTGCCAGTGCAATTGCAAAAAGTAAGGCGATCATTAAGACGGCGAAGAGCGCCGCATACAATCGCAAGGCATCGGTCAGGGAGAAGACGAGCAGCGCAGCCGCAATTCCCGCGACGCTCACTATGGCTCCGGTAACGATAAACAGGGCGCGATCAAGCACCACGGACGATATACGGCTGTCTATCGGTATCGACGGGTCGTAGGCTGAGATTCGCAGACCCTCTCCGAATAGCTGCCCGAGCACTCCTACCTGGCCGACTGCTTCTGACGCTACTCGAAGCTGGAACATGCGTAGTAATGAGACTCTGTCCATCAAGCCTGTGAGCGTCATCCGCCAAGCTAATGTCTTTACCACATGTGAAACTCCACCCAAGGCGATTACTAGAACGAGTCCCCATCCTACCGCCGCAATGTCTTCTGCGATCTTTTCGAGCCCAACACGCCGGATCAAATAGATCAGCAGCCCAGTTCCGAAGATAACTGCGAGACTACGAAGCCCCCACTGCATTTTGGTAGCGGGCCTAGACATTGGCGAACCTTGTAGGCGTGCGGCAAAAATGCTGGTGATAGATGCTCTCTGCGTAGATCAAGGCCTCCGGCGTGTCCACGTCCTGCCAGGCGGCGTCGCCGATGTCGAACGCGCGCAGCCTGCCGGCTCGTCCCAGAATGCGCATTCCGTCGGACAAGGAGCAGTTTCCTTTCATCTTTGCCGATTCGAGAACGTCGAAGAGCGCCGGGCTGCACAGGAACATGCCCGTATCGAAGGCGTCGTATGTGGTGAGTTCTTTGCCGATATCGACAATACGATCGCCTTCGCGTCTGACCTTGGTTGCATCATCCAAGTCGAAGACTTCATCAATCTTAGGATCAACGGCGAGAATCACTTCGCCGGGTATCAGCGGCTGTTCGAGGAGAGCCCTTGCTGTTCTGGATTCAAAGATGTGGTCAGCCATGAGCAGCATGAAGGAGTTGTGGAGTTCGTCCCTGGCTTTCAGAACGGAGACGCCATTGTCCTTGTGGTAATGAACATTCTCCACCAAAGTTATTGAGACACCGCCGAGCCGCTGGTCAACAAGCCAACGGCGCATTGCGTCGGCGCCGTAACCGACGACAATTACAAATCTGTCGATTCCGGCTTCGCGTGCATCCAGGATTACATGCTCAAGCAATGACTTGCCATGAAGCTGCACGAGAGGTTTAGGAGAGCCGCCGGAGGCTGACATGATTCGACTACCGTTGCCGGCCGCGAGGATTAGACATTCATGGACTGCTTGCATGCTTCGCCTCCGTGAGACACTCCGTTTGCGACCGCCCCTCATTTGGGGATCCCTTGCCTGAGTTCCGCACTTGCCGATAAGGGCACTTCTAGGGGTGTCGGTGTGTAATCGAAGTAGTTGATGGTGAGACTAGTCGAGCCGAAGATCCGCGCCTCTGTGACACTCTCGGTGGACGCAGGGAACCAGAATTGACCACTTTTCTGATATGTGTGAGTAAATTGCACGTTTCGGGTCCAGAACGAAGGGTTTTTGGCAATCTTTCCCTCTGCCCGCACAAGAGCATAGTCGCGCGCATCGACCCAAATCCGGCCTTCGAATAGACGCTCTTCTCGGCGCTTGGGGACGATAGCAATCATGTAGGCCGTTCGATCGCCCAGCAATGTATCGCCCACCATATGGAAGTCGTAGTTATCTTGACTCAGGCGAGTCTTCACTCGTACCTGCGGCTCCGAGGCTTCGGCCTCTGAGTCGAGCATCTTGTGCAGAACGTGCTCGTAAGCCGCTTTCCACCCTGTCCTATCGATAACTTCAAAGTGCTTTGTTCCGTTTGCGTCGCACTCCACGCGTACGAGCATTTCCGCGTGCTTATGCATGCGCTCGTTTTCGAGAACATATCGCCGCATTCCACGGTAGCCTGCAGCGAGTGTCTGCCGTTGCGCGTCCTGGGCGAGCATCCTCGCTACCACGGTGTCGGCATTTGGAAATGGCTCATTTTCCGATGCAACAGAAGCATTGGCCGTGAAGAAGAGAAGTAAAACGCCGAAGAGGAATTGGACTCTCATAATCAGAACTGAAATACAAACTTTCCGCGATATTCTCGCCACGCGTCGTTGAAAAACCCGCCGAACTGACTGCTGGCGATGTCATTCTGCACGTCGCGTGGATTGAAATGATTGAAGACATTGAAGACGCCAAATCCGGCCTTGACTTGAAGGGCATGTTTGTCGCTGACGTGCAGGGAGAACGGGCGAGACACCTGTAGATCCATTGACGAAAACCTTGGAAATCGCTCTGTATTTCGCGGTCCTATATATTCGCGGTATTCGTTCTGAACTGAATAGGGGAAGCCCGTATGCAGGTCATAAACCGGAAGAAGTGTCAGCTTCCACGGGCCGGCAACGTCAGCCCAGAGCAGGAAACGGTTCGGCGCGTCAAAAGGTAAGCGGGCGCGGGCGTCTGGTTGAATCACTGCCTGGGGATAATTTCCAAAGAAAAGCGCAGGATCATTCAGGTTCCCGTAAGCTCGCGAATGGGCATAAGAACTGTTCAGCGTAAAGCGTGAAACCTGATACCGCCCGCTAACCTGGAATTCACGGTAAGAGTCGCCTCCCGAATTCGAGAGGGCCATGACGCCTGATCCTGAACCAGACGTTGGTGCGACCACAAAATCCCGGGCGGTGTTGCGCTGCTCGTATGCCACTCGGACGGCAAGGTGTTCTGTGATCTGCCTCTCCACGGCGATATTCCACGAAGTACTGCGCGGATTTTGCAGACCTCCGGTAATCCGATTCTGATAGAGGGTCGAGCTTGAAGCTGGGCCGTTGGCATCAAGCCTGGATACGGTTCGATTCGGTAGCTGCTCAAAGATTGGCAGCATGAGGGGGACGCGGTCGTAGAACAACCCCCCGCCGCCCTTGAGCAGCGTCTTGCCGTCATCAGTCAGAGCCAAGAGAAAACCGAGGCGCGGGGCTATGTGCGTCGAACCGGTCACCGTATCGTTGTCGAAACGCAGGCCGAGATTGAACGACAGTCGATGAAATGGCGCCCATTGATCGGCAACGAACCAAGAAGTCTCGTTCTGACTAACGTTGAATGAGGTTGGTTGGGTAAAGGTAATGCGCTCTATCGGGGTGCCTGAGGCGCCAATGATCTCAACGGGAAGAAAGATTTGTTCGCCATGATATGAGGAGTGAGCATAGTTCAACCCCATCCTAGGCTGATGCGAGCCCAAAAACTGCCGCGGAGCAAATTGGTAGCTCTCTTGCCATTCCAACCGCGATGTGCGACGTACCTGGCGGTTGAAGTATCCGCCATTAGTTGTATCAATAAGAAGCTGATAGGGATCGTCGCTCTGCGCGGTAACGTCAGCATCATAGCTCTTATAGTTGACCTGTGAAATCAAGGCGCTCTCCGAGCCAGTCAAATACCTATGCTGTCCGTAAATCTGATATCCACGCTGATGAAAATCTGCGGTGGACGGCTGCGGGGTGAACGTATTCAACCCCATGTAGTCCAGCTTCTGTGGATAGATTGCGAGGGAAAGCGTCGCTGTTTGTTTCGGAGTTATGGCCAGGTCTGACTGTGTATAGGAGTTAAAGCTCTCCAGTTTCGTGTCCCGTTCCAGTGGTGGAAGACTATTTACTGGCGTGCGCACGAAACGGTATTCGAAAGATTGCATGAAGGCGATACGGTTCTTGATGATTGGACCCGTGAAGGTCATTCGTGGGGTGGCGGCCCCGATGCCGGCAATGGTGCCGTCGCGATCTCGCAAGCGCGGAAGCACATTCTGAATTGAGAAATGGTACGCTTTATAGTCTCCAGTCTTTGTTTCAACTGTTGAGACCGCCCCCGTGAGCTTCCCGTATTCCGGGTCATAGGGGTTCGATATGACTTGCACCGACGAGACAACATCGATGGGCAGAGTGATTGCAGGACTGCCAGTCGCCGGATCGGTGACATTTGCGCTATTCACAAGCGCGCCACTCTGTGTGTTGCGGGTACCCTTCAGGTTGATGTGTCCATCGGGACCGCGAACAACGCCTGGGACGAGGGGTAGCAAGCTTTCAAATCGCTCGTCCATATTGGGTGCATCACGTAATGTCTTCGTAGCGATAGTTTCTGTAGAGACCTTGCCGTCCGGATCGCTTGCCCGAACTGTAACGGACTCCTTCGCCTGCTCCGGCCTCAGCTGAAGTTCGACTTGAACAAGTCGTCCAGCTTCAATGAGTACGGCCTGTTCAGCCTCTAGTCCCGGAAAGTTCGCCTTGACGGTATAGCTTCCGGCAGGCACCGCGGCAAAAGCGTACTTCCCGTCGGCGTTTGTCTCTGTTTCGAGCGTGACCGGTCCACTCGCTACTACTTTCGCCCCGACTACATAGGATCGGTGACCAGGGTCGCCGACGAATGCGGCTCCTTCCACCTTTCCAGTCGCGTTACTGCCCTCACTCGCCAAGATGCGGGAAGCAAACCACGGCATAACAAGCGCAAGAAAAATGGCCCTTCGTACTCTCCAAGCTCCCGCGGCCCGGCATTGTGCGGGCTCTCGGGTTCCACTCAAGTCTCGCTCCCGGCTTGTCGGGATCTCTAGCACAGCGCTCTCCGTCAACCATGAAAAGGCAAGCCTCATACCAAACCGCCGATTGAGGGCATAAGGTCTTAAGTTGTTGACTCTCCGACTCGCGGGCAGTGATTTGTGGCCGGCTTTGTACCGCCGTGAGCCTAAGGAATTGGCAAATGCTGCGATATTGGCAGAAGGTCGATTCTGACAGTGACAAAAGGCAACTGGTTGCCATCGATGTGCACCGCGACTCGCGGCGGTAGAGACCCCGCGCGAACGTCCCTCATTCAAGAGGCTGAACTCACAGATGGTTTTCGCTCTGCTGTCCGATCGCGAGGAATTGGTACATAACGTGCATATTAGTGAAGACAACCTGTGACAGCAGCTGCGCAAACCAACGCAATGAATCAATAGAGCGGATGTCAAATTTCTCGCAAGGAACAAATGGCCAACTTAGTGCATTTCACAATGGCGGTTGCTTCTGTAGTCGCGTTACTCATCGTGAGCCCGAGGCGAGCGCAGAGAAAGGCCATCCGCGCGTTGACAGAGTATGCCGACATGGAATCCTCGCGCACCTACGATCATGTTGATACCGACGTTCCAGGTCGAAAAATTCGGATGACCTGACGCCATGGCTATCGGAGTCCGATTCTGCGCAGGGACCGTTTTGGTACTGCTCACACTTGTGATGCAGAGCGCGGGGATGGCTGCGCTCGTATTGTGGGCGAGAACTCACTTGGCCAAAAATATTCGTCGGTTTGGCTTAGTGCGCGCCGCAGTTCTCGTGGTGCGGTTCACCAGTCTGATTGTCTGCCTGCACATGTCGGAGATCCTGCTGTGGGCCTGCTTTTTCCGGTGGAAATGTTTTCTATTCTGGGAGTCCGCTTTTTACTTTTCGGTAACCAGTTATTCGACGGTCGGCTATGGAGATCTGATTCTCCCGCCGACGTGGCGAGCACTAGGCCCGGTGGAGAGTCTTACTGGCGTGTTGATGTGTGGGGTCTCCGCCAGTTTGCTGTTTGCAATTGTGACCCGGCTTGTTGAGCGCGATGAAGAAAATGATCTGGAAAAATCGTTCGAGCAGCCGGCATCACAGACATACCAAGACGGCCGGATCCGCAGCACAGAGTTGGCCGAACCAGTAGAAACGGAATAAACATAAACGCTGCTGTTGCCGGCGCAACGGTCAGAAGGCGGGCTAACTGCAATGGATACTGTTGCAGACCCTGCACTGGTAGCCGGAGGTTTCCTGTGAAGCATCGATTGATTGACGTAGGCATCTGCAAACGTTTCGGGCCAAGCTATGGTGATGGCGGCGTCCATGGGATCACCATGCCATCTACAACCCGCCGATGTATCTTCAGGCTTATCGTTAATCTCCTCTCCTCTCCTCTCCTCCTTCCATGTGTGCTGCACGTTGCAGATCTTAAATAGTTCCTCTGTTGTGGGCCGGCACGCCATCACACAACCCGAATTGTCGATGACGAATTGAAATGCTTGTGCTTATTCGGCCAGCCGCTCTCCAGACCATCGACTTTGCGCTGTTTCGTGCTTGTGAGCCTGATTCACGCTAATTGCGGCGAGATCAGAAACATTCGCCATGCATGCAATGCTTCGTGAAGATAGTCGCTGCCGGTGTCAGTCGTTGCAAGGAATCTCACAGCGAGCTCACGGGCTAGATCGAGTTCCCGCCGCGAGCATCTCAGAAGACTAAGGCAATCACCGTCTGACATCCTTTCGAGAATCGACATCACGAAGACGAACCGTTCAAAGGCAGAGAGGGAAACAACGGCGGCCAAAAGATTGTTGTCGGGCGAGGCGACCGCTGCGTTTTTGACACTGACGAGCGGCCAATGCTCCGTGCTATCCGGAGCAGGTCCGATCATCCGAATGGCCTGTTTGACAATTGCGCGCCGCGCCCACAAACGCGCCCATTCCATGAACGCGCTTATTCCTTCGAGACACTCCCCTAGGCCGCCGATAAAACACTGTTCAGCCTTGTCCTTATCTGCGGTGAGAAGGAACGAAAGCAGGTACAGACTGTGCATCTCTTCCGTGAATACCTCGCCGAAGTCGGCGGCCTCCGCGTACGGGGGAACTCCTCCATCTGTGATCTGCGGTTGCGCTTGCATATATACCTCTTCGTCCCCTAGTGGTGATTTGGTCCAGTGCTTGGAAGAAAGATCTGGCCGTAGACAACAGAACGCTGAGCCTGATGCAGGTTGGAACCATGACTTCATTGAAAAACATGCAATACAAATGAAGGTCATCCTATGCAGCACGATGGAGCATCTGCACATTATCAGCGCCCGGCCCGCATGTTCTTGGGTTAGCGTGACTAAACCGTTCAAACACGTCGTTCATCGTTTCCTGTATGCGACTATTCGGCCTGTGTAGCATCCGGGTCGCCTTGGAGGCGAGTTTGACAAGTAGAAGACGATTTGGAACCTGCGTCATTGCCCCGAAGACCAGTTCAGAACGCATCGTTATCCTCCTAGTGCATACAAGATCCATCTTGTTCCGTGGCCTGGTATGTCCTGACAGTGCTTACTGCACTCGCAATGCCATAATCGAAAGACATATCGAATCCCCCAATCTCCTTGAACTGCAGGGACTTCTTGGCCGGGGGGATTTGATCATGTTTGACAGTCATCCGAACGGTCTGCCGACAGTTCGGCAACGGCTCAAAGTTTGGCGTAAGCACGAAAAATCTGACTGAAATCCGGGTCCGTTCGAGACTGTTACGAAACTCTATGCTCGGAACCAGCTCATCGCTGGTCCACTTTCAAGTTGCTGACGACCCAGGAGTTGGTGTAGACGCCCTCATGCACTGTCCGGATAGCCGGTTTTACGTTCAGGTAGATTGGAGTTGTAAACACTGGCCGACTTATTGGTAGTAATCCTGTCGGCTGGACGAAGGCGTCTGGTCAACTGTTGATCAAGTATCGTTGACGGACCGACTAAGTTTCCTGGGCTTGACCGTGATGGTTTGGCCGTGTCGCGCTCGATTGTCGAGGCGCATGGCGGGCGGCTTTGGGCGGAGAATGGCCCAGACGGCGATGCGAGGTCCAATGTAGCCCTGCCGCTCTCTCCGATGAATGGAGATCCAATGGACCTGGTCCGTTGGGTGATAAATCTTTAGGACTCCTCTAACAGGAACATGTAATTTATTTTCGCTCCCCAGCGTTGCTAGTATCGCCGCGTCACTGCAGTTTTGCTCGGAGACGTAATCGTTGCGAAGGGAGACAGTACAAGCGACTACAAGGAGCGATTTTGAAAGTGGAACTGCACCAAACCAACGGAGTAATGAATATTGTCTCAAAAACGGAACATCTAAGCGTAGCGAAAAAGGACATCTCACGCCCGACAACTGCGTTGTGGCGATAATCGATCCCCAACCGCAGATGCTGTTCGGAGAGTAGCTTTGATCGCCAGGCGATCATTAACAGTACTGTCGCGTTGCAAAGTGGCGTCTTGTTCATCCATTGGAGAGGCAGACCGTGCCTTCATCCAACGAAAGGAAGATATCACCATTGGTCGCACGCCCGTTGTTGTTTTTGAAAATAAAACCAATGCTTATGGGGGCAGGGGCGCTCGTACAGCTTGATTCTGAAGGCAGCATCAGCGTGTAGGACTATGCAGTGGTTGCAAAGAACGCACACGACACCTCAACGATTAAACAAGGCGACAATGTAGGCCGCTCCGAGTGTCGTCGACTTATCGAGAAGGGAAGAGATATGGCTAAGAGAGTGGCCGACCTGCTTGTAGATGTTTTGGTGAAATCAGGAGTAAAGCGAGTTTACGGCGTCAGCGGAGATTCGCTCAACGGAATTACGGATTCGATCCGCACTCGCAGAGAGATTGAATGGGTCCATGTCCGCCATGAAGAGGCGGCAGCGTTCGCCGCGGGTGCCGAGGCCCATCTCACTGGCAAATTGGCCGTGTGCGCCGGAAGCTGCGGTCCAGGAAACTTGCACCTCATTAATGGCCTGTACGACTGTCATCGGAGCCGCGTTCCTGTCCTTGCCATTGCGGCTCAGATCCCGAGTAACGAGATCGGCAGCGGATATTTTCAGGAGACTAATCCAGAGCATCTCTTCGCGCAATGCAGTCACTACTGCGAATTGGTTTCCCAGCCTGAGCAGATGCCACGCGTGCTCGAAATCGCGATCCAAAATGCAATTTCACGGCGCGGCGTCGCTGTAGTTGCTATTCCGGGCGACGTGGCAATGCGAGAGGTTGTTGAGCAGGTATCTCGGCTTCATTTTCCCCCGCCCAAGCCTTCCGTGTGTCCCTCGGATGACGAGATCAATACCCTTGCGATCCTGTTGAATCGGGCGAACAAAATAACCATCCTTGGTGGCGCGGGTTGCGCCGGGGCCCATGAAGAGCTGATTGAGCTTGCCGGCAAGTTACAAGCTCCCATCGTCCACGCGATGCGCGGAAAAGAGTTCATCGAGTATGACAACCCGTTCGATGTGGGCATGACCGGGCTACTCGGATTTTCTTCCGGCTATCACGCATTGATGAACTGCGAAGTGTTGCTGATGCTGGGCACGGACTTCCCGTACCAGCAGTTCTTTCCCAAAGACGCCACGATTGTCCAGATTGATCTCCGCGGCGAACAACTGGGGCGCCGCAGCAATGTTGATTTCGGCTTCGTGGGAGATATCAAGACAACGCTTCGATCTCTACTGCCCAAGCTGAAGCAAAACGAATACGAAACGCATTTGAAGGATTCAGTCCAACACTATCGCAAAGTGCGAAAGGACCTGGACGACCTGGCCACACCCAATTCCGGCAAGAAGCCAATCCATCCTCAATATGTAGCTCGCGTACTTGATCAACTCGCGACCGACGACGCGATCTTCACTTGCGATGTGGGAACTCCAACGGTCTGGGCTGCACGCTATCTCACGATGAATGGCAAACGGAGACTCCTGGGTTCGTTTACACACGGATCGATGGCTAACGCATTACCGCAAGCCATCGGCGCACAGATGAGCCATCCCGGGCGGCAGGTGATCTCAATGTCGGGTGATGGCGGTTTCGCAATGCTCATGGGAGACCTGCTCACACTAAAACAGCAAACTTTGCCTGTGAAGGTGATTGTATTCAAAAACGATTCGTTGGCTTTTGTCGAACTGGAGATGAAGGCTGCCGGCATCCTGGATTACGGAACAGATTTACGCAATCCGGACTTCGCAAAGATCGCAGAGGGAGCGGGTCTTCTCGGTCTGCGAGCAGAAACTCCCAACCAGGTAGAACCTATGATCGCGCAAGCTCTCAAACACGACGGCCCGGCATTGGTTGAGGTCCGGGTCTCGCGGCAGGAACTCTCCATGCCTCCAACCATCACGTACGAGCAAGCGAAGGGCTTTAGCCTCTTCATGCTGAAGGCTGTTCTCAGCGGGCGGGGCGACGAAGTTATCGATCTCGCTAAGGTCAATCTGTTTCGCTAACAACGATCAATTGAAAGGAAACGAAGGATACGCATATGGTTACAGCCCTCCCCAGCACATCAGCAAGTCGGTCGGATATTCCTAGAGGTATGGATCTCCTCAATCGGCAAAGTCTGAACAAAGGCACCGCATTCACCGAGGAAGAGCGTACAGAATTTGGCCTGCAGGGGCTTCTGCCGCCACACGTAGAAACCCTTGATGAGCAGGCCGTCCGTGCTTACGAGGCCTTCCAGAGAAAAGACAACGAGCTGGAGCGGCATATCTACTTACGCGCTCTCCAGGACACCAACGAGGTTCTCTTTTACAGACTTCTCGTCGACCACATCGAAGAAATGACACCGCTGGTTTACACCCCAACGGTTGCGGTGGCGATTGAACAATTTAGCCACATCTATCGACGGCCTCGCGGACTATTCATTCCATACCCTTTGCGCGACTCAATCCCGCAGCTTCTGCGGAATCGCCCTAATAAAGACGTCGATGTAATCGTGGTAACCGATGGCGAACGCATTCTGGGCATCGGTGATCAGGGCGCAGGCGGGCTCGGGATCTCTATTGGCAAGCTCTCGCTCTACACGGGCATTGGTGGTATTCGTCCGGAACGAACGTTACCGATCGTCCTGGATGTAGGCACTAATAATAAGGAGCGACTGAATGATCCTGAGTACCTCGGCTGGCGTCACGAACGGATTACCGGCCAGGCGTATTTCGACTTCGTAGATCAGTTCGTTCAGGCGGTGAAGCAGGAGTTTCCTGAGACATGCCTGCAGTGGGAAGACTTTGCAACTCCACATGCCCGGCCAATTCTCCAGCGTTATCGCGACCAGTTACTGACTTTCAACGATGACATCCAGGTAACAGCGGCGATCGTTCTCGGAGCTGTTCTAGGTGCAGTTAACGTGACTGGAAAGAGTTTGAACGAGCAACAGATCGTCATGCTCGGGGCAGGTGGGACCGGAATCGGTGTCGCTGATGGCCTACGCGCGGCAATGATCAGCGAAGGACTAAGCGAAGACGAGGCCCGCAACCGCTTCTGGATCGTTGACAAAGACGGTCTCTTACATTCCGGCCGGAATGACCTGAGTTCGGAGCAGCGCGTCTATGCCCGGCCTGAGATTAATGTAGCCGGATGGCCCCGGAGTTCCAACGGAAACATCGGCCTGGCCGATGTGATCGGGAAAATCAATGCAACAACCCTGATCGGTTTCTCCACGGTTGGCGGCGCTTTCTCTGAGCCAATTGTTCGCGAAATGGCGCGAAAGGTCGAGCGTCCTATTATTTTTCCGCTGTCAAATCCCACCTCAAAATCCGAAGCAACGGCAGAGGATCTGATTCGTTGGACCGACGGACGCGCTCTGGTCGCGTCGGGTTCTCCATTTGCACCTGTCAACTACAACGGCCGCAAAATTACCATCGCGCAATGCAACAATGTTCATATTTTTCCCGCAATGGGACTTGCCATTGTCGCTTCTGGCGCTCGCCGGGTTACTGACGCGATGATGCAGGCCGCAGCTCGTGCGCTTGCCGCGAATTCGCCCGCCCTCAAAGATCCTTCCGCATCCCTGCTTTCTCCCCTGAAAGACAGCAGGCGGGTCGCCAGGGATATTGCGATCGCGGTTGGCATCCAGGCACAAAAAGACGCCGTCGCTCCAGAAGTCAGTGAGGACGAACTGCGTAAACGAGTGTTGAAGACGCAGTGGACGCCCGCTTATACCGCGTTGGAGTAACGAACGCTGAGAATAACGAGGCAAATATGGCAAGTAATACGAACTCGATTTCGGTCCATTCTACTGCCAATGTGGCACGGCAAAGAGTGGCGGTTAGTCATGGCGCATTGGCATTCTGGCACACCATGATTGGGAAAAAAGTCATCATGGCCGTCACTGGTGTCGTGCTTGTCGGCTTTGTCGTCGCGCACATGCTGGGCAATCTTAAAATATTTTCCGGTCCGGACGAGATCAACGCCTACTCACGGTTCCTGCGGGAAGTGGGATCACCCGAGCTTGCCTATGGACAACTGCTCTGGATTGTGCGAACCGTCCTGCTCATTTGTGTTGCTCTTCACATCACCGCCGCAGTCCAGCTCAGTCGTATGAGCTGGGCTGCGCGCCCGGTTAAATATGATGTCAAACGCAATGTCGAAACAACGTTCGCAGCGCGGATGATGCGCTGGGGTGGAGTTCTGGTGGTGGCCTTCATCATCTTTCATCTTCTTCACCTGACTCTTGGCGCAATAGGATTCCGCCCCGGGCAATTCACACATCTGGCCGTTTACCTGAATGTGACGGCAGCTTTCAAAGTCTGGCCCGTCGCCCTCTTCTACATCGTGGCGATGGGCGCGCTTTGCCTACACCTGGACCACGGGATCTGGAGTATGCTGCAAACCCTTGGCTGGAATACTGCGCGCAACGAAAAGCAACTGAAGATCGCTTCGCGAGCGATCGCAGTCGTGGTCTTTCTTGGCTTCAGCTCCGTTCCGGTTTCGGTCTGGGCAGGCTGGTTGCACTAGTTGCTGGTTGCATTTAATTGAAGGGAGCACAGAAATGTTGGAAGCAAGAATACCCTCAGGTCCAATTGAGCAGAAGTGGGACAAGTGCCGCTACGACATGAAGCTCGTGAATCCCGCGAATCGCCGCAAACACTCGATCATCGTAGTGGGCGCGGGGTTGGCAGGGGCGGCAGCCGCCGCTACTCTCGGCCGACAAGGGTACCACGTCCATTGCTTTTCCTATCACGATACGCCACGCCGGGCCCACTCGATCGCAGCCCAAGGTGGCATTAACTCCGCCAAGAACTACCGCAACGATGGCGACAGCGTTTTGCGCCTGTTCAAGGACACGGTCAAGGGCGGCGACTATCGCGCCCGTGAAGCTAACGTGTATCGGTTGGCAGAAGTCAGCTCCAACATCATCGACCAGTGCGTCTCTCAAGGAGTGCCTTTTGCGAGGGAGTATGGCGGACTTCTGGACAATCGCTCCTTTGGCGGCGTGCAAGTCGAACGAACTTTCTACGCGCGAGGCCAGACGGGACAGCAGCTGTTGCTCGGTGCTTACCAGGCACTCGAAGAGCAAATAGCCGCCGGGACAGTCACGATGCATTTCCGGAGTGAACTGCTTGACATAGTCCTGGTCAAGGGGAGAGCGCGAGGCATAGTGACGCGCGATTTGGTGACTGGCCAACTGGATTGCCACGCTGCGGATGTTGTTGTGCTCGCAACGGGAGGATATTCGAATGTCTTCTACCTCTCAACGAACGCCAAGGCTTCGAACTGCACCGCAATATGGCGTGCCCATCGCCGCGGCGCCCTCTGTGGGAATCCGTGTTTCACCCAGATCCATCCGACTTGCATTCCGCTGAGCAGCGGCTTTCAGTCCAAGCTGACACTAATGTCTGAGTCGCTGCGGAATGACGGACGGGTATGGGTGCCTAAGAAGGAGCATGACACCCGCTCTCCAAACGATATTCCCGAAGATGAGCGCGACTATTACCTCGAGAACCGATACCCAAGTTTTGGCAACCTCGTTCCTCGCGACGTCGCGTCGCGAAACGCCAAGGAAGTCTGCGACGAAGGGCGCGGCGTTGGACCGCACGGCCAAGGGGTATACCTGGATTTTGCGGATGCGATTCACCGGCTCGGTCTGCAAACAGTCCGCGAGAAGTACGGCAACCTGTTCGAGATTTACGAAAGGATTACCGGAGACGATGCGTACACAGTACCGATGCGCATCTATCCCGCTCCCCACTACACGATGGGAGGATTGTGGGTGGACTATCACCTGATGTCGACTATTCCCGGACTGTTCGTTGGCGGAGAGGCGAACTTCTCGGACCACGGCGCCAACCGGCTGGGCGCCAGCGCGCTCATGCAAGGTCTCGCCGACGGCTACTTCGTCCTGCCGGCCACCGTGCCGGATTACATTGCTGCCAACAAACTGGATCCTGTAAGCACCTCTGACAGCGCGTTCAAGGCCGCCAAGGCCGAGGTTAAGGATCGTATCGACAAGTTGCTGGGAGTTAATGGGAAACGCAGCCCCGATTCGTTCCATAAAGAGCTCGGGAAGATTGTTTGGGATGACTGTGGCATGGCCCGTTCTGATGCAGGATTGCGCAAGGCGCTCGCTCGAATTCCGGAATTACGTGACGAGTTCTGGCACAATCTTCGTATCGTCGGCACAGGCGAAGAGCTCAACCAGAGCCTCGAGAAGGCCAACCGCATTTCCGACTTCCTCGAACTCGCCGAACTCATGTGCATCGACGCGCTACAACGCACTGAATCGTGCGGCGGCCACTTCCGCGTGGAGAGCCAAACGCCCGACGGTGAAGCGAAACGCGACGATGCGAATTTCGCCTACACAGCCGCCTGGGAATGGAAAGGTTTGGACCAGTCGCCCGCGATTCACAAGGAACCGCTCACCTTCGAGTACGTCCCGCTTTCACAAAGGAGTTACAAGTGACCATGACTTTCACGCTCAAAGTTTGGCGGCAGCACAGCGCAGACGAACCAGGCAGATTTGTCAGCTATCAGGTAAAGAACGTGACTCCAGACATGTCGTTCCTAGAAATGCTGGATGCCCTCAACGAAGATCTGATTAGTCGGCAAGAACCTCCTGTCGCATTCGAGCACGATTGTCGCGAGGGAATCTGCGGCTCGTGCGGTTTTCTGATCAACGGCGTGGCTCATGGCGGCCAGCGGGGGACAACAGTGTGCCAACTTGCGATGCGCTTCTTCAAAAATGGCGATGCGCTGACGCTCGAACCGTGGCGGGCCCGGGCCTTCCCCGTCATTCGCGATCTAATCGTGAACCGGTCAGCATTTGACCGAATCATTCAGGCTGGAGGTTTCATCAGCGCACCGACCGGAACCGCCCCTGCCGCCAATGCAATCCTGGTTCCAAAAGAGGATGCAGACACTGCCTTCGACGCAGCCGCATGTATTGGTTGTGGAGCCTGCGTTGCGGCCTGCCCCAATGCATCTGCCATGCTTTTTACTTCGGCCAAAATAACTCACTTGAACTCGCTTCCGCAAGGTCAACCGCAGCGCGACCAGAGAACGCTGAGCATGGTGGCCGAGATGAGAAACGAACTATTTGGAAGCTGTACGAACCATGGGGAATGTGAAGCCGTTTGTCCCAAACGGATACCTCTGGAATTCATCGGGAAGATGAACCGCGATCTGATGCGAGCCGCCTGGCACTGGCATCGAGAGCCACTTGTTATACCCAGTCTTGTGCAACTGCCATCTGCGGAGGACTCTCACGAGCAATTTCATGAAGAAGTTCGCATACACGAAGAGGATCAGGCGCATGTTGAAGCGGAGTCCCCAGAGCCCGCTGCGACGCGCCGGTGAGGTTCTTACATGGCGATCCAAGAAGTGGTACCTCATGCATATCGTTTCGAGCAGGACGCCTTAGGAGACGTCCAGGTTCCAGCCGAGCACTTATGGGGTGCACAAACCCAGCGCTCTCACCTGAACTTTCCGATTGGGGTCGAGCGTTTTCGCTGGGGCCGGCCAGTCATTCGAGCTCTCGGAATCTTGAAGAAGTGTGCAGCTTTGGCCAATGGGCAACTCGGCCAGCTTTCGAGGGACAAAGTCGATCTGATTGTCCGCGCTGCAGAGGAAGTGATTGATGGCCGATGGGATGACGAGTTTCCTCTGGTCGTATTCCAGACCGGTTCCGGCACGCAGACCAACATGAATGCCAATGAAGTGATCGCGAATCGTGCGATTCAGCTTGCGGGCGGCCTAGTCGGGTCCAAAAAACCAATTCATCCCAACGACGATGTGAATCATAGTCAATCATCGAATGACACTTTTCCTACCGCAATGCACATTGCGACCGTGGAGACAATCGAGCACAAGTTGTTACCCTCTGTGCGCGACTTGCGAAAGGTCCTCGACGGGAAATCGCAGGAGTACGGCGATGTGGTCATGATAGGGCGGACGCACCTTCAGGACGCGACACCGCTAACACTTGGGCAAGTGATCTCAGGCTGGGTGGCACAACTCGACGAGGCCGTTGATAGCATTCGCCAAGCTCTCCCTGGCATTTACTCTCTGGCAATCGGTGGCACGGCAGTTGGTACAGGACTCAATGCCGACGCTCGCTTTGGTGAGACAGCCGCCCAATGGATCGCGGAAGAAACCGGTCAGCGGTTCGTATCAGCTCCCAACAAATTTGCGGCCCTCTCGGCACATGACGGTATGGTCGGCGTGAGCGGAACGATTCGCACTCTTGCGGGGGCGTTGATGAAGATCGCAAACGATGTCCGTTGGTACGCCTGCGGTCCACGCAGCGGCTTCGGAGAAATCAAGATTCCCGAAAACGAGCCCGGCTCTTCCATCATGCCGGGAAAGATCAATCCCACTCAGTGCGAGGCACTCACGATGGTGGCGGTCCAGGTGTTTGGCAACGACCACGCCGTGGCGTTTGCAGGTTCGCAGGGTAACTTCCAACTGAATGTATACAAGCCGGTAATCCTGCACAACTTATTGACGTCGATTGAACTGCTGGCCGATGCGTCCCGTTCATTCTGCGAGCGCTGCGCCGTGGGGATCGAGCCGAACAAAAAGCGCATCAAGGAGCATCTGGAAAATTCACTGATGCTGGTTACGGCCCTCAACCCATACATTGGATACGAGAAGGCGGCGAAGATCTCACTCACCGCATACCACGAAGACCTCAGTCTACGCGATGCAGCTCTGAAACTCGGTTTCGTCACAGGCGAGCAGTTTGATTCATGGGTACGTCCGCAGGATATGACTCATCCGCTTGGAGGTGAACGGTGACCGAGCTCTGGAATGAATGTGGTCATCTTGGAACTCACGAAATCTGAGACCAACAAGTTTGGCTTCAATCTCGAAGGAAGTCTTCAGCTTGCGCCGCAGCCGCTCTTGGCGCTACTCAAAGCCGTCGCGGAGGGCAGGCTCAAACTCGAAATTTCGTAGAAGTCGCTTCACCGTCCATAGATAACCGCAGCATCCGACGCGCGTAGGCAACCAGCGCGGCGAATCGCGGCAAGCACCTGTTCAAAATGTCTGGGACTCTGATTCAGTCCCAGACTGTCTCGGCAATACCGAAGTACTCAGGCATGATCCCGCATGCTCCCGTCATGCGCACTGTCAATAATCGGGGCGATGGCAAACTGTTCGGGCGCGAGAACTTCCGCTACGAACCTGATAGCGATACGTATGTCTGCCCTGGCAACAAGAGGCTGCTGCGCAAGGGCACCAATCACAAAGATCGTTACACCATGTATAAGGCTTCGGTTGGAGACTGTGGCGCCTGTTCGTTGAAACCAAGCTGCACACAGGCTCCGAGACGTGGCTTGGCCCGGCACCTGTATGAAGAGGCGCTGAATCGGATGCAAAAGAGAGTGGCCCCACAAGCGATGAGGCTACGCCGATCCACGGTCGAGCATCCGTTTGCTACGATGAAATACCGTATCTTCGGACATCCTCGTATGCTGATGCGCGGGTTGTCCGGTGCAAAGGTCGAAATTGGCCTCGCGACGAGGGCATATAACATGAAACGCATCACAAACGTGCTCGGCACGGTCAAGCTAACGGAAGCGCTTCATCGCGTGTGATAGAAAGCAGCCACGAGGCGCACAATTTTAAATCCCGAGTGCGTCATCGAGAGCAATTGAGTCTCTCCCTTTACTCTCTCTTGATCTGAGTTTCGTAACGACCTCGTTCTTCCGCGCAACTGGCAGGCGTTTCCGACAGTCAATGGGCGAGGGTCGGGCGGGGCTCCAACTGCAGGGACTGACCAGAAGCGGACCCATGAACATCCCAATTGTCGGCAACCAGCAGACCACCGCGAGCGCTGGGCAAGGTAAGTAAACCAAGGCCCGCCTGTGTTGCCTGATCGTCAATCGAAGTGCGGGGCATTGGGCTGCTTGGCTTCGGACAAGTTGCTTAATCCAACTCCGATTAAATGAAACCGCTGCGACTCGTTACGCCAGAGTCGATCGCGAAGCGATAGCGCAATCCTTTGTCAATTGCTCACACGTACTATAGAGGAGACGGCGCTCTCTAAAATCCTCGCAGGGACTCCGGAATTGACGGCGGAGCACCGATGAAACCCATCCTAATATGTCGATGGTAAGCGTCTGTGTCCCGCCGTGACGACATGTGCCTTTGATCTGGCTACGATGCCTTGGGGGGCGATTCCTATCCGGAGCGTTGTCTGCTCCATGTCCTGGAGGGCATCGCAATGATCTGGTCAATCAAACCGACGGGCTTCCGCCTGAGACTTGCTGCTGTCCTGACAGCCATCTAATAACCTGAAGATCAGCGCCAGGTAAAAGCAACTGGATACCAAAAACCATACGAGAAAATCCATCCACAACACTATATCGAGACGGACCTCAGCTCACATTTACAATGGATTTGAGATCCGCTTCACCTCTTATCGAACAGCATTAGAAGAAATGCTGCTGGCAGGTAAATGATCGAAACAAGCAATAATCGTCGTGCAACCGCGTTCGAGCGGTGAAAAGCCAATTTCATCGCCTGATAGGAAAATGCCACGCTGAGCAACAATGCTCCCGCACAATAAAGATACCCAGCATAGCCCACTAGAGTAGGGACCAGGCTGAGGGGAATCAAAGCGAGAGATGGCAGCACGCTTTGCCACACAACCAAGCGGCCTCTCTTTTCTTTCGGAAGTACAAGGTAGCCCGCTCGATCGTAGTCCTCGCGATACATCCATGCGATGGCCATAAAGTGTGGAAATTGCCAAAGAAAAAGCATTGCGTAAAGGATCCAAGCACCCACCCTTACGCTCCCCGATGCCGCAGACCATCCGATCAGTGGCGGCACGGCCCCGGGAAAAGCTCCAACAAGAGTACATAGGGCAGTCTTCCGCTTGAGCGGTGTGTAAAGGAATAGGTAACTAAGTAATGTGAGGATGGCGAGCAGGCTAGCCAAGCAGTTCACGGCGCACGCCAGATAGATGGCACCTCCGCATGATAGGAGGATTCCAAAAGAGAGGGCTCTGAAGGGTTCTACGGTGCCTGCGGCCAAGGGTCTTCGCGCGGTTCGACGCATCTGTGCGTCGAAGTGTCGCTCAAGGAACTGGTTGAGCGCGCTCGAACCACTCGCTACTAGCAAAGTACCGACTAGCGTGTTAATCAGACGAGCGAACGGAAAGCCTAGAGACGATATCGGCAGCGCCATGCAGAAGCCGACCAGTACAGTTATGGTGATGAGGAAGCTTATTTCAGGTTTCGTAAGCATCCAATAGGAGGTCAGGACTTTCGAGCGTACGAGGCAGCGAAGCTGCGTACTCTCGGTTCCTGCTAAGACCGTGATTGTCGGCTCCGTAGCCATCGTCTCTGGACCTCTCATTCGGTTCCGCTCAACTGCATGCGATATCCGCGTGCAGTTCTGGTTTTGGCGGATTCGAGGCGCTGAGCGCCTTTCACTGAAAAGATCTGCATAGTGATTGCAATGACCGGCAGCAAAAACACTATCGATCCCAAGACCCACATCAGCGCGCCGGCGGCGACTTGATCGTTGAGGGCACTGAGCCCGAAGGGGCGTGGGATTTCTCCATAACTCGGATACAGGAGACGTCCCGAAAAACACAGGAATGCCGACAGCCCAGTATTCACGATGTCGGCGAGCAATAAGTAGAGCAGGATCATCCAACGTGAACCCCGTCTTCGAAAAGGCCAAGGTTCGAGGATCGGCCACCAGAACAACATGCTTGTGAACAAGAAACAGGCGTGCTCAACGTTGTGCCAGTGTTCAGAGCTAAGGGCGAACTCATACGCTGGGGGAATATGCCAGGCAAGGTACGCCGCATTCATTGCGATCCACGCTACCAGGGGACGAACCAGAAACCCGCTGGCGCTATGGATGATGGGTAAGCGCAAGAGTGGCCGCAAAAGTGTGGGTATGGTCCAACGCGGAAGTCCGCGAAGCATGGGCACGACCGGCGAGCCGAGGACCAGGAGCGGCGGTGCAATGGACATGAGCACAAAATGCTGCGCCATGTGCATGAAGAGCAGCGATTCGCTGAAGGTATCCAGGGGTGAAGCCACGGCGACAAAAATGGCGGTGAGACCAGTTAGAAACGCCATAAGTCGCCACGGCGGAAATTGGCTTGGGCGCGTTCGGCGAATCTCGATCCAACCGGCTGTATAGATCACGCCTACCAGCATGAGAGCGCAGGTGACAACGGTTGGGATATCCCAATTCGTGACGAGTGCGGACGCTGATTCCTGCATTGGTTTACTTCTTCGAGCCAGAACTCGCAACGATTTGTGAAGTCTGAACCTCTTTTTGGGAACCATCTACCGCCGGAGGCTCATTCGGCGGATGCAAAGTCTCGAGGAAGGTAACAAGAGCCGTCACTTCTGGTGGTGGGAGGTTTTTGCCATAGGCCGGCATGTTTCCGCCACCCTGCAAAACCTGGCGAATCATCTGATCTTCTGTCATGCGGGTGGCAATTGAATCGAGCGTAGGACCGCGTTGACCTCCGACTCCGCCGACCGCGTGGCAGTTGCGACATTGCTTCGATTGGAAGACAACCGCACCTTGACGCACGAGCGGTGTGGCATCGTGAAGATATCGTGGAGGTACGGGATCACCGCTCCATGCATTCATGTGAGGGCTCCAAGGTGTAAAAGTCGCCAGATGAGTTAAGACTCCCCAGGAAATGGCGACTGTGCACAGCACAATCACTGCGACCGGGCGGCGATACCAACTCTTTTCTCCCTCTGAGGCATAGAACGGGAGACCAAGGAGAATCGCAATACCGATAACCGGAGCAATCAGAATGAAGGGAGTTTCCATTGACGGAGGCAGATACGCTAACGCCGCGTAGATCCAGAGAAAGAAGAAATCCGGCTTTGGAACTGTCTGAACAATGTTAGGATCAGGCTGCCCGCTCGGTCCGTAAGGACCGAAGACGAAAGCGCAGACGGCCACTGCGGCGATGACTGCACCTGAAAAGATGACATCCTTCCAGAAAGCGACAGGTACAAAGGGGGCACCCTCTTTGTGCGTGAGATCGTGGTATTCCTGGAGGTAGGTCGACCGGCGGACAATACGCCCAGGCATGGGCCACTCATTGATGCCGAGCTTAAGGACCATCCAGACGTGCAGGCTGGCGAAAAGGAGCATTGATCCTGGAACGACAAAAACGTGCAAAGCAAAGAAGCGGGATAGCGTAGCGCCAGCGATAATAGGACCGCCCAGAAGCAGGTGTACCAGGCTGCCCCCAACGATTGGGATCCGGCTGGTAATCGAAGCTCCAATGCCGAGACCCCAGTAAGCGTCCTGGTCGAAGCGCAATACTTGACCCGTGAAAGCCATGCCTAGCGTCATGAGCAGGAGAAAGACGCCAAGAACCCACGTTAGCTCGCGTGGATACTTGTAGGAGCCAAACATGAAGACTTGCGCCATGTGCACGAGCACGACCGCGACCATGAAGTTTGATCCCCAGCCGTGCATGGCGCGCAAGAACCACCCAAGCTCAAGCTGGTGATTGAGAACGTTGAGGCTGCTCCAGGCCTCGCCGGCTGATGGCACGTACACAAGGGCAAGCAGGATGCCGGTGACAATCTGAAGAAAGAGCAGGGTGAATGCCGCGCTGCCGAACACGTACCACCAGCTGGCGGTGTTCCGTGGAACCGGATGCAGCGCAGCATCCTTCAGCGGGCCCTCAAGCTGAAGGCGTGCTTCGAGCCATTTGTAGATTTCCTTTATCCGGTGCATTGGGACTTTCCTTTAACGTTGCCGATTGTGACGAGTTTGGCGGTATTGGAGAGAGTCGGCATCTGACCGGCGTGAATCTGTAACTGTCCATCAGATATTTTGTAGTCATAAGTAAAGAGACCGCGTTCCGGAGGGCCGGAGGCGCGTGCGCCGTCCGCATAATAGGCACCTCCGTGGCAGGGACACATGAATAGCTGCGACTGCGGAAACCAGCGAACGGGACAGCCCAGATGAGCGCAATTTACGGCGAAGACTTGAAATTGCGCCGCGGCAATTCGGCGCACGTAGCAGGTGACGCCTGCCGTTTCGCCGTCCCATGGCTTGCGGAATGGGTTAATGAAGGTTGCAAGGCGCGTTTCGCCCAGCGGGAAATCTGCAACCGGTCCCAACGTAATCCAAGACTTGTAGGCAGCATCGCGTTTGACCGGCGAAAGCAGGTAGCGAATTACGGGTGTAGCCAACGCGAGGCCTACCAGGCCGTTGAAGGCAACACCGGCATACAGTAGTAGCCAGCGGCGTGAGACAGTTAGCTTCTCACCCTCCTGCTGTTCATTCTTCATTACGACGTCATAACTCACGTTCTCACCTCATCGATCTCGTCGATACGGTTGTCCGGGAGTCGCGCTGCGCGAACTCCCTAAATACGCGACGATGTCGGTCACATCTTGTGCACTAAGCGGAGAGCCCGGCTTATCACCACGCCAGTCTGGGTGGCCGATGTCCGGCCGGCCGGCAATGATGATGCTGCGGAGCGCCTGGTCGCTGACGAGAGCCAGATAATCTGGGCTCGTGACTTGTTGCTTCGAAGCCCGATGACACGATGCGCAATCGGTGTTGTATTGCTCTTTGCCGCGGAGGGCGTCACCTTTTTGGTCCTGCGCATAGGGGGGAGCGTTCCGGCCGCCGAGAACCGCTCGCTGAGACCAAGTGTTGCGCATGCCCAGCACGATTGCATCGATTTGGCTGTCAGTTAGCGTGCCGCCCATGGAAATTGCGAAAGCGGGCATTTGCGTGCCCGGCATGCCACCACTGATCCACTTCCTCAATGATCGGTCATCCACCAATGCTTGATATTCAGGGTTGCCAAGATCGATTGCGGCACCGTTCTGCCCGTCTGCTCCATGACAAGCTGAACAATTTTGTCTGTATAAAATGTCGAAGCTAAGTTGATCTTGCGGTCGCAATACTTCTGCGCTCGTCTTCGGATAACCGGGCGCATCGTTGCATCCGGATAACAGAAGGATGAACACGCAGGCGGCCGAGACGAGGATGGGCGGCGGCATCATCGCTCCTCCTCGTGGTTCGACATATATCCAGGAGCTTCGATTCCGAGGCGGGCGAGAAAAGGGAGAGACTGAACAGTGCGGATACGTTCCTCACGCGCGACTACTAATCCTGCAACAATTCCGAACATGACCTGAGAAAGCAAGAACCATCCCCAGGAAATTCGCTCATCGAGCGCAGGGTTGATGATGCTCATGCTGGAGTGAAGCAGCCCAGTCCACAGAAGAGGCGCAATGATGCCGCCCAGCAATACCGGACGTCGAGGCAACATCGGCAACATTGCGCCATAGAGCAGACCGACCAACAGGCAAGTTGTAGCGTGAATGACCGTCGCAACGATCAGGCCCTCCCAGTGAAACGCGGCGATATCCGCAGTACTGGGATTGCGCCAGTGCGCGACCCCCGCTCCCCCCAGGAGATTCACCGGATACCAGATACTGCGCTGTGCAATAAGCCCATAGAGCAGTGCTGGGAGGATCATGGCAATGCCGCCTGCGATGCCGCCTTTGATTCCAGACATGACAGGATATGTCTCGATAGGCAGGTACGCCCGATGCTGTTCACTCACTTCAATGTGCTCAACGCGCCGACGCGTCGTTGTGATTCTTTCAAGAGGAGCACGCATTGGCACGGTCTCCAAGTGCTCGTGCGGCAACACCTGACGAAACCACCCGATAGATCCGCATACGACAAGGATGAAGCCAAGGATGGTCACGCCAACATTGGTCACCAGACCGGCCGCGCCCAGCGTGGCGCCAAATGCGAGAAGGATGGGCCACGCTGTTGGCGATGGCAAATGGGTCAAGCGTTCCTCGACCTGTGCTGCCTGTTGTACCGGAGTATCTGTCATGCGATCACCGCCCAATTATGTAAACCACTGTGAATACGACGACCCACACGGCGTCAACGAAGTGCCAGTAGAGCGCGAGCACCTGTATACGTTCCGTGTGACTCTCCTTAACATGACCGGTGAGGGTGAAGACGAGGACAAGCAGGAGCATCAGCAGCCCAACCACTACGTGAGTAGCGTGCAGTCCAACGAGCGAATAAAAGGTGGTTCCGAAAAGATTGGTCCGGATGGTCAACCCATCGTGATAGATGAGCTTCAGCCATTCACGAGCCGTGCCGACAAGGAAGACGATGCCAAGACAGATGGTGGTTGACCACCATAGCAAAAACCGCCGCATTCGGTTCTTCTCAATGCTGCCTTCAGCAAGCCAGATAAAGAAGCTGCTGGAGAGCAGGCAGACGGTATTGAAGATCGGAACCTCTAGAACCTGCGCGGGTGTTGGTCCGTAGAGGCTCTTGCCGATGTAAAAGACATAGGCAACGACGAAAATGGTAAAGATTGCCGACTCGCCAATGATGAGCGAGAGCATGCCAACGCGTCCGCGGGAAGGCAAATCCAATGGTTGGTCCGGTGTTAGCGGCACGAGGGAGATCGTGCTCATTGCTCGTACCTCCAGTCCGGATCTTCAGGGTGCTTTAGGTCCCACAGCGGACGACGACTTCTCACGACTGGCTCGGTTGCGAAGTTGTACTCGGGTGGCGGCGATGCGGTAGCCCATTCGAGCGTCCATGCATCCCACGGATCGTCGCCGGCGGGCTGGCCGCGGTAATACGACCACACGAGATTGACTGCGAATATCAGCACTGCGACGCCCTGAATGAATCCCCCTATGGAGACAATCATGTTCAGGCGGTCCCAGCCGCGGTCTGGCTCGAAGGTGTAGATCGAGCGAGGCATCCCCATGAAACCGAGGAAGTGCATTGTGTCAAAGGTGATATGAAAGCCGATGAGAAACAGCCAGAAATGCCACTTTCCTAGCCTTTCACTCAACATGCGACCTGTCGCCTTCGGGTACCAGTAATAGATGGCGGCAAAGATGTTGAAGACGATAGCCCCCACCAGCACATAGTGAAAATGCGCAATGACGAAATAGGAATTATGGAGTTGCCAGTCCAGAGGCGACACGGAAAGCATGATGCCGGTTAGCCCAGCGAGGAGAAATTGGAAGAGAAAACCAATGCAGAAAAGCATGGGCGTAGCAAAGCGGATCCTGCCACCCCACATCGTGGCAACCCAGTTAAATATTTTGATACCGGTGGGAACGCCGACCAACATGGTCGAGAGGGTGAAAAATGCATTTGAGACCGAAGTCATCCCTACCGTGAACATGTGATGTGCCCAAACGCCTAGGCTGACAAAGGCAATAGCGGCCGAGGCCGCCACCATGGCTGGGTAACCGAAAATCGCTTTGCGTGAAAAGACGGGAATTATTTCGTTGGCGATCGCGAAGGCGGGCATCACGAGGACATAGACCTCGGGATGGCCGAATATCCAGAAGAAGTGCATCCAGACAACAGCTGATCCGCCGGCCTGCGTGTCAAAGAAATGGCCCCCCAAATAGCGATCAATGAGCAGCATGATCTGCGCAGCAGTGAGGGGCGTGATCGTAATCAACGTCAGGCCGCTCACGACGAACATGAGCCAGGCAAACAGCGGCATTCGCCAAAGCGTCATGCCACGGCAACGCATCGATAGAACAGTGGCGATGATATTAATGGCCGTGCCCAGAGTGCCGAATCCGCTGACGATGAGCGCCAACGCCCAGTAGTCGGTGCTGTGTCCTGGCGAGAAAGCGCGTGCGGTGAGTGGGGCATAGGCGAACCAACCAACATCCGGTGCGCTGCCCACACCGTAGAGGCCAAAACCCCCGATAAAACTGAAATAAAGGAGGAGACCGCCGAAGGCGGTCAGCCAGAAGCTGAACGCATTGAGCCGGGGAAAGGCCATGTCGCGAGCGCCGATCATCAGCGGAATAAGATAATTCGCGAATCCGAAGAGAATGGGCATTCCCACGAGAAAGACCATCGTGGTGCCGTGCATAGTGAAGAAGCGGTTGAAGACCGCAGCAGAGAGAAAATGATTATGCGCCCGCAAGAGCTGGATGCGAATGCAGAGGGCTTCTGCGCCAGCAACAAACAGGAAGAACACTGAGTACAACACGTAGAGAATGCCCAGCTTCTTGTGGTCGACGGTTACTACCCAGCCGTGCAGTCGCTCGAGAAAGGTCTCGTCTGCAATCTGCGGAGGTGAGACGCTGAGAGAATCTGGAATTGTTAGGACCTGATCTGCCATTTGTCACCCGATGTCAATGAAGCGTCGAAAGGTATGCCACCAGCTCATCGAGTTGCTGATCGCTTAGCTGCATCGCAGGCATAAGAGAACCCTGCTTGAAATGATCGGGGCTTTTCAGCCATTCACGTATATTTGCTGCATTGTTCACTGCAGCGCCCGCAGCAAGGGTGGAGCGGCTCATGAAATGTGTGAGGTCCGGACCGAACCTGCCGGTCGCAGCAGTGCCGGTCACAGTGTGGCAGTTCATGCAGGCTTGCGTTTCGAACACGCGGCGACCCGCCGCGACACTGGGATCCTGATTCCCCGGACGATGCTGATCTTTCACCCATGCCGTGAATTGTTCCGGCGTATCGACATAGACACGAAGCAGCATCTTCGCATGCTCGACTCCGCAAAACTGCGCGCATTGCCCGAGGTATAGGCCAGGCCGCTGTGGATCGATCCACATTTCGTTCACGCGGTTTGGAATGAGATCTGTCTTACCTGCAAGCTGTGGTACCCAAAAGCTGTGATCTACGTCGGCGGACGTGAGTCTGAGGTAGGTGGACGTTGGATGGTTCAGATGGCTCAAGGGAACGTGCAACTCGTTCGCCGTGACGATCCCGAGGCTCGGGTAGCGATATTCCCACCAAAACTGGTGCCCAATGACGGTGACGTCGAGCGCGGCTGGCGGCTTCGGAGCGTCTTGTATCGCAAATATGACTCGCGCCGTGGCGAGGAACAGGACGACCACGGTAAGCACCGGGATCACCGTCCAGGCAAGCTCAATCTGATTGCTGCCGTAGATTTGCGGAGGCTCGCTGGCTTCGTATAACTTGCGCGCCCTGAAGCGAAATACCGCAAAGCACAGGAGGCCCGCGACTACGACAAACATGGCGCCTGTGATGGCAAAGACGAACAGAGTCAGATGATAGATCTCACTGGCAGGAGTGGAGGCAGGCGCGAATATATTGATCGGACTGGAGGGTCGCACGGTGTCCGCCGCGAAACACGCTCGCGTCCAAAGGAGAAATCCAATTCCCAAGCACGCGCCTCTTGGTCTCGAATTGTTCAAGTGACGATACATCCTTTTTGGCCGCTTCATCGGACGATCCACAACCACCGCCTATTACCTCTCCCCCTAAAACCAAATAACGCTCCATCATTTGATCGGGCCAGAGGGGAGCAGCCCTACCGCCGCCCACATCCAAGCGGTTTACCCCTCAAGCATCGAGACATCTTTCCGCTTCAGTACGTGATCGCTGATGTACGCGGGAGCCCCGCTATATACGCGTGCTCCCGGCGCGTCCGTAATTCATACTGCAATCCTCTTGCCAGGGCACGAGATCGACATGCCGACCGCCAAGTAGTTGAAACAGGAATGGATAATACGAGTGGATTGGCAGATTGAACGTTCGCCGGCAAAAGTGCTGGTGCTTAAAAATCAGCGGTCGGTGATCAGTTAGCAGTCGTCGCCGAGACTGAGCGGACGACTCTACGCAGCAAGTCGCAAGGAGAGACTTCCGAGAAGTAGAAATTCTGATCGAGTGGCTACGATCACAACTCAGGCGATACGCTAAAGCGGCAGTCGTCCAGATACTCGTATCCCGATTGCCTCTGGAATGCAGACACGCCAGGATCTTTTCCAGCTTGCGCCTTGTGCTGAAGTACCAGGCATCTGCTAGCCGATTGGCACGTGTTAAAGAGGTGCAGGCTTGTTACCCTTCGCGCAGAACCGCTTAAGTAACGTCACTGCACAGACACGCCCTTCATTGGCTGCGTGAAGCCCTTTGGCGCTTGATTTGCATTGGTCAAGGCGTAAGTAGCCGGCACGGCGGAGATGCGGTTGTCGGTGAGCTAACAACGAAATACTGAAGGAGCTTGGCTTCACGGATTTACGAAATCAACTGCCTGAGTGTCAGCGGTACGATTAGTCCGCTGGAACACGGATCAAGCGCGGCGGACTGAAGCAGATCGAGGAGCAAATGGCTCAGCCACGAATCATCATAGTTGGCGGTGGCTTTGGAGGACTGGCTGCCGCGAAGGCCCTCAGCAGGACACCTGCGCGGGTGATATTGATCGACCGCACCAATCACCACCTGTTTCAGCCACTGCTGTACCAAGTGGCAACAGCGGCGCTTACCCCCGCGCAGATTGGAACTCCTATACGTGGCATCCTTCGAAATCAGAGGAATGCAACGGTGGTCATGGGTGAGGTGACGGGAGTAGACAAGGAACAAAAATGTGTTTTTGTAACTAACGCTGACCGCAGTGATGTTCCCGTCGAGTATGACTACCTCATCCTCGCGACGGGCTCTACACACAGTTACTTCGGCCACGACGAGTTTGAAATATTTGCGCCGGGCATGAAGAGCCTCGCGGACGCTGTGGCTACCCGAAACAAGATCCTGCAGGCGTTTGAACTGGCTGAGGCAGAAGAGGATCCGAAACGCCACCGTGACCTACTGACATTTGTCATGGTGGGAGCTGGTCCCACCGGTGTCGAGTTGGCCGGTGCTCTAGCCGTGCTCATCCGCACGACTTTGAGGACGGACTTCCGGCGCATTGATCCTGCTTCCGCTCGAATCGTACTCGCTGACAGGTCGCCCAGGGTTCTGACTACGTTTTCTGAACGCCTCTCCCAAGCCGCGAAGCGGCGTCTGGAGAATTTGGGTGTTGAGATTCGACTCGGACAAAGCGTGGAGCAGATTGACGACGATGGTGTCGTTGTAGCCGGTGAGCGGATCGCGAGCAAGACCGTGATATGGACTGCGGGCGTTGCTCCGTCGCCCGCTAGCAAATGGTTGCAAGCCGAGACGGATCGCGCCGGGCGAGTACGCGTTGAAAGTGACCTCACGGTTCCAGGACATCCGGAGATTTTTGTGATCGGCGATACTGCATCGTTCGAGGAAAAAGGGAGACCGCTGCCCGGCGTTGCGCAGGTGGCAATGCAACAAGGCCGTTATGCCGCAAGGGCAATTCACCGCCGTGTCACCGCCGGGTCACTCCTTGGACCATTCTCTTACTTCGACAAGGGAAACATGGCTGTGGTGGGAAAGGGCTTCGCTGTTTTGCAAAGTGGCAAGGTGCAAGTAAGCGGTTTCGGAGCCTGGCTTACCTGGGCGTTTGTGCATCTCCAGTTTCTGGCGACATCTAGCCTCCGTTTGAGTGTCTTCCTGCAGTGGGTTTGGACGTATCTCAGCGGCCAACGAGGTTCCCGACTCATCGTGAGTCACCACGGGCCGAAGCCTGCCACGGCAGCGGTCGAAGCGGACATCAGAGCTGCGGCTCCAAGGAAGTGAGCGTTGCAACGTTGGCGATAAGTGTTGAGGACGGATCTGAGCCATCGGCTACGGCATGTTGAACATTCACTCTTGCAAACGCGAGGCCTCGCCGTACTGCAACTCATTGATATGCTGGCGCGTTGGGGTACACAACACGCATATGGGACGTCAGAGTTCTGAACCCTATCGTTTTGGGTTTGCATGATTGCTCTGTTAACCGAAGGGTTGTAGGTTCGAGTCCTACCTGAGGAGCCAGTCACATCAACAAATTTCCTCGCCCTTTGTCATCCTGTCACGCTTCGGATGGGAGATGGAGATTGCGTTGCCCGGGGCATTGGAACGGACGCGCATCTTCAAGCAGGAGATGGAGTCCGTCTTTCCTGGCGCTGTGATTCCGGACGAGATGGGGTCGCTCGCCCAGGGGATGAGCGGACACGACCCGCGGCATGTGGCTAGCCAGGTGTGCGCACCCTTGCCTATCCGAGCGCGCCGTCCCGGGAGGAGTATCTCGAGGCGGTCAAATCCAGTCGCAAGGCGCACAACACCCGGGTCGACAGCGAAGCACGCTGGGAGACGCTGGTGCTCGATGCAGGCGTACTGGAACGGCTGAAGCTCACCTGCCTGCTGGTGCGCGACGCAGAGACTTGGCGCGCGCAAGGCGTCACAGTACCGCGAAGCCTGCTCTTAACCGGGCCACCGGGAGTGGGCAAGACCGAGATCGGCCGCACTCTTGCGAATGAGAGCGGTCTTGGCTTCCTCGCTGCAACCACCGCGGATGGCCGCAGCTACCTTGTCGGTGCGACCGTCCCACTATCCGAATTTCAGCGGGTCTATAAGTCGTCGCTCAATGAATGGCAGCGCATGGCCTTTGAGGGGTGTGTGGCGGATGCTGGTTCTCACATCGATGAAACCTCGCTTGATCCATCACATCGCCAAGCGCGGCGAATACGTCGAGTTCGGGCTGCCACATCACTGCCACAGTGGTGAAAAATACTGGGTCAGCCGAAATGGCAAGACTAGGGTGTTGATCAATGTCGTTTGAGCACTCTAGCCGCCCAGTTTCTCGATAGTCCGTAAATCACCTTGAACGGGAAAAACGGAGACGATGGAGCGGAGACCATGAAGCACCTCCTCATTGCCATTCAAGCAGCGCAGCGTGGCGGCCCGAGCACGCCACGCCAAAGCTGAGTCGAGTGGCTTAGAGAAGACCGGCCATGTTGTCTATTTTTCTGTTGTCACGGATTTCGTCCTTGACCTTGAAGCGACCCTCTTTTGCCAGGGAGGCAGTTGTGCCAATCCGCGAAAGCCAACAATCTAGCCACACGCAACCATGGAACGTTTGACCACCAGCGCATCCTCGGCGACAATCCTGTTCGTCAAGAAGATTCATAAAATACAGGTGCCGACATGACTCATGACGCGGCTGTTTTGAAGGCTCAGGAGATCGCCAGTCGCGTGCTGGCGCCATCCGCAGGACAAAACGACAAGACCGGACGATTCTCTACCGAGGCTGTCGAGTCCCTTGGTCAATCAGGGCTGCTCGGACTGATGCTACCCGCGGATGTTGGTGGTTCGGAGCTGGGGCCCCGCACATTTGCGGCGGTTGCGGCGACGCTCGCCGAGGCCGACGCCTCAGTCGCAATGGTCTATCTGATGCACATTCTCGGCGCCACGACGATTTCGGCGGCCCGTCCACCGGTGGCTGATGCGGTCACGCCGACACTGCGCGAGATAGCAGCGGGACGCCATTTGTCCACTCTCGCCTTCAGCGAAGCGGGCTCGCGCAGCCATTTTTGGGCGCCTGTATCACGCGCGCATCGGAATGGACATGGCGTCTTTATTAGTGCAAAGAAATCCTGGGTGACTAGCGCGGGTCATGCGCAGAGCTATGTTGTTTCGTCACTTGCCCCAGAAGGAAGTGGACCTACCGATTCGACCCTTTATCTTCTTCCCGCAGGGACGCGCGGACTTTCCGTTGCGGGCCCTTGGGATGGCTTGGGGCTCCGAGCCAACGCTTCAGCTCCGATCACGCTGGAAGAGTGTCAGGTTTCTTCCGATTTTCAGATCACTGATGACGGAGCGGGCTTTCAGACCATGCTTAACTTAGTGCTGCCACTGTTTAACCTGGGCAGCGCAGCGGTGTCCCTCGGTTTATGTCGAGCGGCCGTCGCTGGAACTGCTTCGCATCTTAAAAGCGCCAAATTCGAACATCTCGGCCAAAGTCTCGGTGAGTGCCTGCCTACTCTACGGGCGCAACTGGCCGCAATGCAGATTGATACCGACGGTCTGTCGGCGCGCATTGAGGATTTGGTCGATCATCTTGAAAAGCCACGCGAGACGACCATGCTGCGCGTGCTTGAGTCGAAAGCCGCTGCAGGTGATGTCGCTATCAGCGTCACCTCCGCAGCGATGCGTATTTGCGGGGGTGCGGCATTCTCAAAGCACATGAGTATCGAGCGGCTGTTCCGCGACGCACACGCGGGCGCTGTTATGGCGCCGACCGGCGACGTTCTGCGCGAGTTCATCGGAAAGTCGCTCCTGGGAATACCGCTGTTCTAAGTTCGCATGCCTGCGAAGCAAGAGGGATATTGGGAAACGGCCCGGTGAGAAAACCCGAGGTATCTATGAGCAAGACAATCTGGCTGGGAGCTGTTGCATACAATCCGAAGGTTGTTACGATTTGGGAGGGGATGCGGCGCTATTTTCACGACGAAGCGCATGTGCCCGTTGAAGTCGTTCTCTTTCAGAGCTATGAGGCGCAGGTCACGGCGCTCCTCTCGCAACCGGGCGATACGATGCCTCGGATCGATATCGCCTGGAATACGAATCTTGCATACTTACAAGCCGATGAGTGGAGCGCGCATGCCTGCCGCGCGGTTGCTATGCGCGACACCGATTTAGGGTGGATGACGAAGATCGTGGCAGCCACCGGCGGTCCCATTTCCACTCTCGAGGATTTGAAAAATCGGACGCTCGCCCTCGGTAGCCGGGATAGCGGACATGCAGCCATTTTGCCCGTCCACTTTCTGGAGCAACAGGGTATACGCGAGGGTATCGACTATCGTGCGCTGCGCTTCGACAGCGACGTAGGCAAGCATGGTGATACTGGGACCAGCGAAGTTGAAGTGGTGCGCGCGGTTCTCGACGGGAGAGCTGATGCCGGCGCGATCGGCGGCCCCTTCTGGAATACTGTGCGCGCCGACCATCTGGTGCCCGATGGCGCCCTTTGCGAAGTATGGACTTCTCCGGCCTATAATCACTGCATGTTCACGGCGCGGCCCAATCTCGACCCCGAGCAGGAGCGTCGATTTGCAGAGGCGCTCTTAGCCATGAGCTACGACAATCCAGTTCATCGCGCCATTCTCGATGCAGAAGGCCTTCAGCGTTGGCTACCGCCTGATGTTGATGGTTACGCTGCGTTGCGGAAGGCAGCCGCCCAACAAGGATTCTTCCAACAGATATTCTCGTAATCGTCCCAGACATGGCGTGATTTGGCGTTGTGGTCAAGCACAGTTAAAGATTCTTGCCAGCTTATGCGTGTGTTCGCCTTCGCGTTCGAAGGCGCGGCGCACCGCGGCGAAGGCCTCGGACAGAGGAAAAATGTCGCGTGTGACTAAGAGATCAGCATCCGCGGCTCCGACCGGATGCCAGTACACACCGTCGGCAGTGATGGTGACTTCCGGCACCAGATCGGCTCGGCTGACTGCCAGACCTGTGGCCGCAGAACCACGCAACGCGATCCGGCGAATCACCCGGTCTTCCGCAGCGATCTTCTCTTCATCGAGGAACTGACGGAACTCCTCAGCCTCGGCATCGGTTGAAACGGTCGCCGCCAGTCGCACTCGAAAGCCTTGCTCGCGAGCTTTCTGAATACCTTCGAGTGTGCGCGCCCATGATCCTGGCCCGCGATGGAGGTCATGCAGTTCTGGCGTCGCGCTGTCTAAGCTGATTTGCAAGACAATCCGATCGCGCGGCAACGTTTGCAAGCTTTCCGCGCGCCGCCCGGTAAATAGCATTGCATTGGTGAGGACGGTGGTCGGGGCGGTGGCAGCGCAAGAGGCTAGAACCTCGCCGACGTTTTCCAGGAGAAACGGCTCGCCTCCGGTCACGAAGATTTCCTTTACGCCGAGCTCTGCCGCTTCACGAGCGATCCGCTGCACGCGGTCAAGCCCCAGTTCCCGCCGCGGTGCGGTGGGCGAGGAACGCACACAACAATAGTCACAACACAGGTTGCAATGGAAGTTTGTATAGAGCCAAAGCCGCGTGCCTACCGGCCGATTGTCCAAGGGAGATACCGGAACCGTGCCGCAGCGGAAGACCCAACGCGAGCGGCCGTTGGCGACGGTCGTTTCCAGCAGGGTATTTCCGGTGAAGCGGCACCAAGTTTCCAGTTCAGGGCCGACGCTTTCTTCGTCACCGACAACCGCGACCAGATCGCCTGGGCGGACGCGGCGCAGCACTGCGATCAACTCGGGCAGCAGGCCAGATGAGAATGTCTTCCGCCCAATGTCCAGATCGAGGTCAGCCTTCATCGGACTGGATGTATTTTACAGCTACCAAAGGTTTCCTAAGACAGCGCCGTCCTGAGCAGCCCAATTCACGCGAACGACTGCGGCAGGAACGACGCACGACTGATTCCGAAACATGACATCAATCGTGCGAACGAAAACTTTCCGATGTTAGTGTGCGTCAACCCACTTGTCCGACCCTGCAAGCTTGACGGCCACATTGGAGAAGTAGAGATGCAGCGGCTTGCCATCGGCGGTGCCCCGGTGCTCCGTCGCGATAAGGAGAGGTCCGGCCTTCTTGTAGCCCGCCCAGGTTGCTATGACGACACTGGGTTTCTGGGATCCGCCCCGCTCGTATTTGAATTCCTCAACGCGATTGTTAGGGGCAAGGAAGAGTTCCCAGGTATCGCCGGGCGTATAGCCGCCCGCCGCCGCAGGATATTTCACCAGCACTTGCCTGGCTGATCCCTTTCCCAGAGGCAACTTTTGCATGTCCATGTCGTTTACCTGAGCACTGGAGTCCCAGTAGACATGGAAGGGAAACACTAGCCAATATTGATCGTTGTTGAACATTGAATCGACTTGCTTCACGGCATCCGACTGGCTGCCTAGTTGCGTACGCTCGTATGTGACCTTGACCGGCTTACCGTCTTTGTCCTTTCCGTCGTACGAGATCTTGTTGGTCTTAGGCTCCCAAACCCAGGAACGGGAGATATTCACTCCGGGGAGCTGTAAGTTGAAGGTATAGCGGATCGCTTCAATTTGGCCAAAGGAATCAAGCCCGTAGGTTTTGGCAATCTGTTCGGCGATCGCTGGGCGCGTTTGCGCCCAGGAGGGTGCCGCCAGGATCAGTGCCAACACCGTGAACGGCAGAAGACGGGCCGTCTTGAGACGGCTTAAGACTGTCATAAGCGTCGCTCCTGAGTGAATGAACAGATTGTGTCCGAGAGTACGCCCGAAACCTGTAGGATTCAAGAATCGCCCGGCAATGCGCGTCACGGTGCTCCATCCGTTGGGCAGCGGGGTGCTGGGCGCGTAAGCCCACGCATGAAGATAAGTCCACCAGCGATTGCCACGGATCCATATTCAAGCAGCATTACCCAACCAGGAAGCGCCCCCCACGGATGTCCAAGCGTGCGCAAGTGCCAATTGACGTAAGTGGGGATAATGCTCACGGTCCAGACGACGAGCAGCAGCGTCGAAGTCGAAGTCAGAAACGGCAGCAGCGAGAGCAGATACCACGGGAAGACAACCGGGGCGCACAACAGAGATGCGGCCATTGGCCAGGCAAAGACATCCCAAGACAACTTTGACGATGCGCTTCTCAGCCAGATTGCAGTCACTAATCCGACGAGTACCGCCAGCCCAACTAACAACTGCGCAGGCGCCACCTGATTGAGCGCCGCGAACACCGGACCATTGAAGCGGAAACTTTGCACATACGCACCAAGCGAGCCGACCGGAATACGTCCGTGATGAAGAAACGGTAAATACAGGAGTCCGACTACGGTGGCCACCAGCATAGCGTCGCGAATGCGAATCCGCCTCCAGTAGAGGGGAATGAGAACGACCGGCAGCAATTTCACTGCTACAGCAAGACCAAGTGCGATGGCCGCAGTCGCCCGCCATCGGCGCCCCAGCGCAACCGCGGACACGACCAGTGACAGGGCGCAAACAATGTCTATGTGACCGCTTCCTGCCACCTCAATTGCCAACAACGGGTTCCATGCGTACACGAGAGCCAGATGCGCTCCTTGCCGGGTACAACGCAAGACATCGAGCAGCGCGAGAACGATTGCCAAATTGCAAATAACAAAGGCTACTTTCAGTGCAAATGCAGTTTCGTGAATCGCGGTTACAACCCGGAAGAATAGCTGTGCCCCCGGTGGATATGGGCTCGGTAGATCCGGGCTGCTCAAGTTGCGAGTTTCCGGCGTATGCAGCCGGTTAACGGCTGGATCGCTGGGAATGACAAGGTAGGGGTTATAACCGAGTCTCTGCAGGCGTCCGTCCCATACATATCGATGAATATCTTCATCAGGGCCCGAGGGCACACGAAGAAATTCAATGTGCCACAAGGCAGCGAGAACGAGTCCGATCACGACAATGTGTCGGGGAAATTTTGGGACGACGAAAAACTGGCGGATCGATAAGAGGTACGCAATCTCCGCAAGCGCCAAAGAGGCCATGAAGTATGGCCCTCCCCGATCGCCGAAGTTGTGCGAGCAGATCGTTAGTGCCACGCACAATGTGGCGCCGAGCATGTATACACTCCACGCGGAAGTGATCTTCACAATTCTCCCGTGCCCGTCCGTAATTGTGCCGCGAGGACTTCCCATTCCTTGAGCCACCGCGCCGTGCGTGGCGCCTTTGTCGGAGCCAGATGCAACTCGGCTGCCAGTCGAATCAGATCGTCAGCTACGTCAACATCGTAAAAGCGCTCTACGAAACCGACGGAGAGCTTCAGTGCTCGCGCGCCTGATAAGAGTCTCTCCAGGGCGCTGCTGGTGCCCATTCCGTCGCCTGTGAAAAGCGTGGGGTGGGAGCCCTTGGCTCCTACGAGATAATAGCCCCCGTCGTAGGTCGGCCCGACGACCACATCATGCGCTGCGAGGGTTTCGAACGCTTCTTCAAGAACCGAAGGCGGCAGGTGCGGGCTGTCGCTGTTGAAAGCGATGATGCGACGTTGGGAGTCTCTCGCGAAGTGCGCGAACACCGAGGTTAGACCTGCGGCAAGACCTGTACCCTTTTGTGCAACGACGGTAGCCCCTCTGCCTGCCAGTTGCGCCAGCTCTTTTACGTCGGAGTCCGGGCACATGATCGCGACTTCTACGCCCAATGACTGGGCGAGTGCCAGGGTGTCGTCCAGGAGACAGCGATAGAACGCGGTGACCGCCTCAAGAGGAAGGCTCGGAACCAAGCGGGTCTTCACCGCGCCTGGCCTCGGCGCTTTCGCCATGATTACCAGCACACGGTCGCCGTTCTGCGCAGAGATCACGGTTTGGCTTGAGGACTCCATAGAAGATTCGACGCCGTGGTCACACAGGCGGTCGGGTTACGGCGCTGCGGTGTCGAAAATAATATCGCACGATCAGACTGAGAATGAACCAGGCCGCGCCAGCCGTACCCTTCAACGTGCCACTGATTTTTGATTTCCCGATGCGCGGATAGTAGCTAACAGGGACTTCCACCACGCGAAAACCAGCCAGCGTGCCTTTCAAGATCATCTCAACCGCCCAGCCATAGGTGGTCTCTTCAAGCTCGAGCGCACGAAGTACATCTGCGCGCCCGGCGCGAAACGGACCGAGATCACTGATTTTTGGTCCATACAGAAACCGGATTAAACCGGCTGCGAGGCGGTTTCCGAATGCCTGATGCCATGGCAACGCGGCCGGAATACGCTGCTGGCGCAGACGAGAACCGAGAGTGATATCCGCATGTCCCTGGATGATCGGGCCGAGAAGAATAGGGAGTTCCGAGGGGCGGTCACTGTAGTCGCCATCGAGGAACACAACTATGTCGGGAGAATTTGTCTTAGCCAACCCCGTAAGGCACGCCCGGCCATATCCGCGGCGCGGTTCCTGAACGACACGGGCCCCGTTATCTGCGGCGATTTCGGGTGTTCCATCATTCGAATTGCTATCGACAACGATCACCTCCGTCACGAGGTCAGGCGGGAGATCCGCAAGAACGCGGCCAATAGCCTGCGCCTCATTATGGGTGGGAATGATGACCGACACTCGCACGTGAACGTAGCTCGATCACCACCACGGCGAGTCAGGATTCCGTTGGGCGAGCCGCGCGTCGACTCCCCATCTTCGCCCCGCACGTCCCAATGCGAGCGCAAGAGATGCGAGCACCGGGACCAGCAATTCCCAGATCCAAGCCGTGCCCCACTCGGACACCCAAAGGCTGCCGAGATACAGAAAAACGACGAATGCCACCGGACGGGTGAGCAGGCCAATGACGAGCAGGATGCCGAAAGAGATCTCAGCGACTGCCTGCATGGGAGCAGCGATCGCGGCATGGCTGGCGGCGAAAGCCATAAAAGCCTTCCATGCCGCCGGCGAATGGCCGGCCTTGATGTAGTAGTGGATCAGACCTGAGTAGCCCGCTTGCCTGTAGAGGCCTTTTCCCTGATTTTCGAAGAAGACCCATACAAGCATCGCGCCGATCGTAAGGCGAACGAGTGCTAGCCCGTTCGCGGCAACGAGAAGGTTTCTTGCTCGGGTCGCCTCGGTTCCGGGCGGACTAAGGTTTGTCGTCATCCTAAACCCCTTCACAGCAATTTGACTCTAGTTGAGGGAATCGCAATCTTAACCCATCGCTCGTGGTCCTACCAGGAGCGGAGACGGAGCGCTACGTTCTGTTGGCTCAAAATGGTCACTGCACATGCTTGTCCATTCTCTGACGGATGCGTGGGTGTTCTCGACGGCGATCTCCGCGCTTTGGTGAATGCCGGTCTTCATCCACGTTGGACCATGACCGGTTAACTTCAAGGTGCTGACAGCCCACCGAGATAGGCGAGCAGCCGGCTCACGGTCACGGCGCTCTGGATCCTGAGTTGAGGGCCGAGAATAGTGCGGTGGTCGAGGGCCATGACTTGTGCCGCGGGACTGCCGTCGACCTACTCTTTGAGATTACGCCCGTTTGAAGAGCGCAGGGCATTAGATGACACGCATCCCACCCCAATCGCTCATGCCATTGTTGCGGCAGTTCCCGGCCGGCCTGCTCGCGCACCATATACTCGGCGTACCAATCCGGCCAGTTGGGGTCGACTTGCTCGCCGCATTCTCAAGCTGCGTATCTGTCCGTGGCCACGCCGATCTCTGTGGTGCCTTCGGACCGCCGAGTGAAGGTGCAAGTGTGGCCGGAAGCGCCTCCCCACGTGTTCGAGTCGGTCGTGGTGAGGATGACGTTGTTCGGATCGGACCAGTCGTAGCGCAAGCGTTCCCAGATGCCGCCGGAGCCTTGGGTGACGTCGGCCGACGTGCGGCCGCGCTGATGCACCTTGAGGTACCCGTCTGCGCTGTTGCTAAAGAGCTTTGAACGGCCGTGTCCGAAGTCGGGGAGCGTCCAGTTTGGAGTGGGGTGTTCGGTTGCGGACAGATGGACGGCGAGTGGGGCCGTAATCCGGGACCGATGAAGGAAGCGATAGCGCGCCGAAATCCAATAACAAGCTGGGGGAGTTACGAAGCGGCTGCGAATGGCAGCAGCGACTGGGGATGGCTGCCGACGTGTTACGGGAGAGACGCAAGGAAGGGCGACGTGCTGACGCGAGTTTTTAAGTTGATGGTGGTGGCGTGCCTGGTGGGCGGCGCGGCGTGGGCGGCGGACGACCCGATGGTGGGGAACTGGAAGCTGAACCCCAAGAAGAGCAAGCTGACCGACGTGATGAAGGTGGAAAGCCTGGGCGGCAACAAGTACTCTTTCGACTTTGGCGGCGGCGATCCGGAGATTGCGGTGGCCGACGGGACGGACCAGCCGGGACATTTCGGGATCATGATCGCGGTGAGCGGGGACGCGCCGGATAAGTGGACGGTGGTTCGCAAGAAAGACGGGAAAGTGCTGGTGATAGGGGTCTGGACGCTGTCAAAGGACGGCAGCACGCTGAGCGATCACTTTACCGCGGCGCGGCCGAACGGGGATTCGACCAGCCTGGATTATGTGTATAGGCGGACGGGCGGCGGGTCGGGCTTCGCGGGCACGTGGGTGAGCTCGAGCGAGCAGGTGAACTCGGTGGTTGTACTGAAGGTTCGGACGTGGGAGGGCGACGGGCTTTCGTTTATCTCGCAGGGCGGAGGCGGGACGAAGAATGTGAAGTTCGATGGCAAGGATTATGCGAATGTGGGCGCAGTGGTGGACGGCCTGACAGCCTCGGCGCGGCGGGTGAACGAGCGCACGGTGGAGATAACGGACAAGATCAGTGGGAAGGTAAAGGATACGCAGGAGATCAGCGTATCGGCAGATGGGGAGACGCTGACAATGACGGTGCATATCCCGGGGCGGAGCGACCCGAATGTGCAGGTCTTCGAGAGGGAGTGACGAAGACTAGGGACTGAGACTAGCGAACCGGGATCAGGGACAGGACCAGCACGCAAGGGACCGTGGAGGTGGCAGACGATCAATCCCATGCAAGGTCGAGTGACATAAAGTGCCAGAGGTGCTGATGCAACCTGAATCGTTCTTGACTGTCGATTCTCTCCAATCCGATCGTAAGATTTCCTGAGACAGGACGAGTCGCACACGAAAAACAACGGCGATTTTCTCTGGTACGTTGTTAGGCAACGGTTTTGCGTCTGATAGGAGATGCACGCCAGTGGCAGCGAAAGATCTCATCGATCGGCTGGCGGAACACCGAACCCTCGGTGCAGTGCCCCGGGCGGAGTTGGAGTGGCTCGTAGCGCACGGGTCCATTCGGACACTCAATACCGGCGACCTGTTGAGCAGGAAGGGTCACCCCGTGGAAGGCCTTTACATCGTTCTTTCCGGGCACCTGGCCTTGTTTGCCGATCGTGGTGCCGGCCCGACCAAAATCATTGAGTGGCGTGGTGGAGATGTCACCGGTATGTTGCCGTATTCGCGCATGGTGACTCCGCCAGCAGACGTGAGTGCCCTGGAACCGGTCGAAATTCTCGCCATACCCCGCGACCATCTCACAGCGATGACGCGAGCGTGCTGCGAAGTCACTTCGATCCTGGTCCATATCATGGTCGATCGCGCTCGGCTTTTTACCTCATCTGACCTTCAAAACGAAAAGATGATCTCGCTAGGTAAACTCTCGGCGGGTTTGGCCCACGAACTAAATAATCCATCCTCCGCGATTGAGCGTTGCGCGGCGTTGCTTGAGGATCGTCTTGAAGACTCCGAAGAGGCTACGCGCGATCTGGCCGCCGCGACGCTGAGCGATGCCCAGATCGCCGCAGTAGAAGCGGTCCGCGGGTCCTGTATTGCCCAACAGCATTATGGGGTGAGGTCCCCTCTGGAACAGTCTGATCGCGAAGAAGTTATTGCGGAGTGGCTTGCCAAACACGGACTCAACACGGCGAACGCACCAATGCTCGCCGACACCGAAGTGACATTTGAGTCGCTGGAGCAGCTTGTTGTTGCAGTGGAGCGACCGACCTTGGACGCGGTGGTTCGCTGGGTAGCCGCCGGTTGTGCCGTGCGGAATCTGACTTCGACGATTCAGGGATCCGCGATGCGCATCTCCAGTCTGGTCACCGCAGTCAAGGGATTTACGCATATGGACCAGGCGAACGTGGCCGAGCCTGTAGATCTGGGCCCAAGCCTGCACAACACTGTGGCGGTCCTCAACTCGCAGGCGTGTGAGAAATCAGTAGCGGTGACGTTGGAACTGGAGGCCGACCTGCCAAAGGTGCGCGGCTTCGCTGCCGAATTGAATCAGATATGGGGAAATCTCATCGACAACGCGTTAGACGCCGCGGCGAATGGGGGCCGGGTGCAGGTGCTTGCGAATCGAGAGAACCAAAGCGTTGTGGTGCGCATCCTCGATGACGGCGCCGGCATTCCGAAGGAAATTCGCGACCGCATCTTCGATCCGTTCTTTACCACCAAACCTCTGGGACAGGGAACCGGCCTCGGGCTTGACATCGCCCGGCGCCTGGTGCGCCATAACGACGGCGCGATCGACTTTGAGTCGCAGCCCGGTCGAACTGAGTTTCGAGTCAGGCTGCCGATCGCGGAGTCCTACCAGGCCGGAGTTCTGGCTAAGAATCGGTGATATTTGCAATCACAGAGCAACCTCACATTACTTATCAACTTTGCACTCGATGAACCGCCAACAGCTCCCTTCGTCGATGAGTCTGCATCACGCCTCGAGTGCAGAGTTGCTTTTGACCCTATGAGTGTGAATGGCTACCACAGTGATATCGTCATCGAGCTCTTCGCCCGGACCGCGAGCTGCCCAGCGGGAAAGCTCTTCAAGAAGGTGGTCGGCGAGCTGATCTGCAGAGCTGCTTTGGTCTGCAGCCAGGTATTCTCGAAAACGCTCAGTGCCAAACTCGACCTCTGAGTGGTTCATGGTCTCGGGGATTCCATCGGTATAGAGCAGACACCAATCGTTCGCGCCCAGGTCCAACTGCACGGAAGTATAGGTTGCCCAGGGAAATTTCCCGAGAAAAAGACCGTTTTCCTCCACGTCACGCACGCCGGGGGATGACGCGCCCCAAATCAGCATCGGAGGATGACCTGCGCCCGCATACGTCAGGGTTCCCTTCGTCATGTCCACGAACACATATGCCGCGGTGACGAAATGGTACTCGAACTTTCCACAAAGGGCCTGATTCAATCCTGAGAGCACCTGCGCCGGATCGTCAGCATGCGGAACCTGAGCCGCGAATGCGATCTTCAGCATCGATGCGATGAGAGCGGCAGGCATGCCATGTCCGGACACATCAGCGATTAGAATTCCGACGCGGTTCTCATCGACGACGATGAAGTCGTAGAAATCGCCTGCAACCGAAGTCATGGGGATATAGCGTGCAGCGATGTCCAAACCCTCAAGCCTCGGGACCACGGCTGGAAGAATTGACAACTGGATTTGTCGTGCAGTTTCCAGCTCCTTCTGAATCGCCTGCAATTGCAACGTGAGTTGTTCCCGGATGCCGCGGAGCACCAGGTGGGTTTGCACCCGCGCCATGACCACGGCGGGGGAGAACGGCTTATGGATGTAATCCACCGCACCCACTTCGAATCCTCGTGTCTCCTCCTCAATTTCGGTCTGCCCGGTAAGAAAAATGACCGGTATATCGCGGGTCAGCGGCTCTATTTTCAGCCGCGAGCATACCTCATAGCCGTCCATCTCCGGCATCATGACGTCCAGCAGAATCAGGTCGGGAGGCGGCGTAGCTTTGGCCAACTCCAATGCTTTTGCGCCGTTGGTGGCGATGCGGATTTTGTAGGTGTCCTTCAGGATCGCATTCACCACTTGAATATTGGCAGGAGCATCGTCCACCAGGAGAACAGTCTTCTTTTGATCTGGCTGGTTCATCTCATTCGCCCCCATGTCTTGCGCAAACCTTGGCAATCTCATCCAGCTTCAGCAGAGCTGTCTCGAAATCGAAGTCGTTGATGAAGGAGCCCAAAGCATCGAGCTGCGGCTTCTCTACCGTTCCCCCCACTGCCTCCTGCAAGCTATGAAATGCTTCGTCTGCGGCGCCATCACTGGCTTCAAGCAGTATCCGGAGACGGCTGATCGCGTTGGAGGCCGTCTCGCCATTAGAAGGAAGCCCGCGTAACTCCTGTTCAATTGCGCGCGGTGATTCGGGCAGCGCTTGCCGGATGGCCTCAACTTGAGTGCTCAACAACGCGCGGAACTCGTCGAGCAGTGTTGGGACCGAATCGTGCCCCTCACGGATTGCTTTCTCGAGTCTCTGGGCCGCCGAGTGCACTTCCATGATTCCGATATTTCCGGCAACCCCTTTCACCGTATGCGCGAGGCGCTCGGCCAGCCTGGTGTCACCGCTCTTGAGTGCGACTGCGATTTCGGCAGCAGGGTCGCTTTTCGTCGCAAACTGCATCAGCAGGTCGCGATAGAGACGCTTGTTGCCAGCAACTCGCCTCAAACCATCGGTCACATTGATGCCCGCTATTTCCGGCAGAGCGATCTCATCTGCGGTTCTTACGGGTGTCGCTTGCGGCTCGATGGCTCGTTTCGGTTGCGGCTTCGCCCATCGCAGCAACGTGGCAAACAGGACCTCAGGATCAATCGGCTTCGACACGTGATCATTCATACCTGCTTCAATGCAGCGCTCGCGTTCTTCAACAAGGGCGTGAGCCGTCATCGCGATGATGGGGAACTTTTGCAGGCCCGGGTGACTCCGCAATATTTTGGTCGCCGTGATGCCGTCCATCTCCGGCATCTGCAGGTCCATGAACGCGACATCGAACGGCGGAGGCTGATGGCCTTCTGTCAAGATTTTTACTGCCTCGCCCCCGTGGTTCGCCACGGTCACGATAGCTCCGGCACTCTGCAGCAACTCCGTCGCGACCTGCTGGTTCATCTCGTTGTCTTCGACCAGCAGCACGCGGATGCCGGTCGCGTCATGTACATCGGCGGCGTCTCTCCTCGTGCGGGAACGTTGCTCCTCGAGCCCGGCAACACCGAACAAATCGACCAGGGTGTCATAAAGGAGCGACGAATTCACCGGCTTCAGCAAATAGCTGTCAATTCCAATTTCCTCCGCTTTGGTCCGGATGTCTTCTCGTCCAAATGCAGTTACCATCACGATTTTCGGAATGTGCTGAAGCCGGTCATTGCGTTTGATGATGCGGCTCGTCTCCAGACCGTCCATTCCCGGCATGTGCCAATCCATCAGCACCAGCTGATAGGGATCCTGAGAATCTGCGGCGGCTATTTCTCTTACGGCGTCCTCCCCGGACGACACCGATTCCGCTCTGAGTGCGAATACGCGAAGTGCATCGGTTAGAATTTCGCAGGCCTGGGCATTGTCATCGACGACTAGGGCGCGGACCCCCGCGAGATCAGGTATGAAGCGTTTGCGCTTCTCCTGTGTCCCGATACCGAACCAGGCATTGAAATGGAAGGTGCTGCCATGGCCAGGCTCACTATCGGCCCAGATGTTGCCTTCCATCATCTCAACCAGGCGCTTGGAGATAGACAGCCCGAGCCCAGTGCCCCCATACTTTCGGGTCGTCGAAGTATCCGCCTGCGCGAACGCCTGGAATAGTCGAGCGCTTTGCTCTGGTGTCATGCCGATCCCGCTGTCGCGGACTGAGAACTTCACCTTGGCCCGGTCTGCCAGTTGTTCCTCAAGAGCAGCCGTCACCACCACCTCGCCGCGATCCGTGAACTTGACGGCGTTGTTTACCAGGTTGATCAGGATCTGCCCGAGCCGCAGCGGGTCACCGATCAGGTTGTGCGGAATGTCGTGCTGGGCGGCGATCAGAAACTCCAGATTCTTGTCGTGCGCTTTCTGGCCAACAATCGTCGACAGATTGTCGAGCACATCCTCCAGCCTGAAATCTGTCTTCTCGATGTCGAGCTTGCCAGCCTCGATCTTTGAAAAGTCGAGGATGTCGTTGATGATCCCGAGCAACGATTGCGCGGCAGACTTCACCTTCTTCAGATAATCTTCCTGCTTGGGCGACAGTTGCGTCTTCAAGGCCAGATGCGTCATGCCGATGATGGCGTTCATCGGTGTGCGGATTTCATGGCTCATGTTGGCGAGAAAATCGGACTTGGCTTTGGTGGCGGCTTCGGCCGCCTCTTTGGCTACGGCCAGATCCGCAGCCTGTGTCCGAGTGTGTTCAAGCAGCTTTCCGGTCTCCAGCTTGCTCATCAAAATCTTGGTGTTGAGCGCCACCGTAGGTAACAACGCGTCGAGCAGCGACTGCTGACGACCCGAAACCGGAGCGGAAGGTGCCAGTTCGATGACCGCAAGCACGACGTCCTGATTCAGCACAGGGATAAAAAGGACGGAGGCAGGTGTCAGAGTTCCAGCACCTGTGGAGACTTGCAAGGGCTTGTCGCCAGTGGAGACGATCTTGAGACAGCGACGTTCAACAGCGGCTTGCCCGACCAACGCTTCGCCGAGCGCGTAAGTCCGTGGTTCCATTGAGACATCTGTCGCGAAGGCTCCGACGCGTGTGAAGCACCTCTGGCTTTGGTCGGCGAGGTAGAAAGCGCCGTACAGCAGGTCTAACGATTCCGAAATTTGCGACAGCAGGCTTGTTGCGAACGCCGGGAAGTCCTCTGTCGACTGCAATCGTTCAGTGGTGGCTGCAACCTGGGTTTTGACCCAGCTCTGTATCTCCCGTTCCCGGGCTCCGACCTGCAGGATTTGCAGCGCGCGGCTCATCTCGCCAATCTCGTTGGGACGGTCGAGATTCGCTATGGGCAGGTCCAGCCGCCCTTCCGCTACATCCAGAATCCGGCCTCGGAACGACAGCACGACCTTGACTACTTCAACCTGCACGATGGAGAGCGCAATGATGAAAGATGCGGCCATACCAAGTGCAATCACTATCCACGTGATCAGGATCGTACGGTCCGTTGTCGCAGAGAGTTCAACCGACCGCTCATCGACCGTCGCGTGCAGTTCGTCGGCCAGGTCAATCAAAGCCCGCCGACCCTTATCCAATACGGGAGCAAAGGCCTCATGGGTCAGCGTCATGGCTTTGATGTTGTCGTTGATCATCGCTGCAGCTCGAACCGGGCGGGAGTCGGAAACCGCCTGGTCGAACAGGACTGTGGCTGCATTGATCTTCGAGGCTAGGCCCGGCGTTTCGGTCCTCGCATCTGCGACGGCTGAGTGAAATTCCTGGACTGTCTGATCAAGATCCGCGTCGAGCGCTCGCATTTTGACAGGGTCAGGCTCAGCAATTTCTTCATAGAGGAGTTGGCCGTATCGGTTATTCAGCACTCGCGCTACGGTCAGATTGTGGAGGGCCTTGACATCTCTGCTGATCAGGTCGCTGTACCGGCGGTCGATGTTGCTCATCCCAACCGACGCGTATATGGCCGCCAGGATGATCATGACAACCAGCGGAATCGAGGCGATGAGTACCTTGGTGCGAATTTTGAAATTTGCCAGGAGGCCCATTTCAAGAGCTCCTATTCGACAATTGGAGAGCGACAGTGCCGGGATTGTCGGTCAATTGTAACTGCCTATTCCAGCGATCTGCACCACCGATCAAGTGAATCGCCCCGCACGTGCGATGTGGCGCATTGCTAGCTGGATGACGCGCTACGGTTCTGTCGTCCTATCGAAAGACTCAGATGCATAGGTATCCCGCCGAATGCGGCACACCTCCGGCACACAACGACAGCGTGAATCACGGCGGAAATATAGCCGGAGTTCTCAAAATGACATTGATCGACGCAAGTGGGCCGGCGCTCTTCAGAATGAACGGTGTAAGCCCGAATAGGGTATTTGGCGTCGCCACCAAATTTTGAGCGTGACGTCCTGGTGGGGGCAGGGTATTGAAATTAGAGGATGGCCTGGATTGCGGAATGGATTGAGGTGTTCGCGGAGCAGATCGAAGCCCTGGGGAATGCCGAAATCAACGAGGGACTACCCCTCAGGAGAATAAGCCAAGAACATGACAAACATTACAGTGAAACATCTCGAGTGCGGAAAGCTAAAGGTGGAGATTCACCCGAGCCGTGAGGAGGCGGGAACTGCCGCCGCAAAAGCTGCTGCAGCAGCATTGAGGGAGCTGGGCAGGACGCTTGAAAGCATCGGGGTCATTTTCGCGACCGGCGCTTCACAGATCGCGACTTTAGAAGCATTGACTGAAATCGATTCGGTGCCGTGGGGGAGAGTGCGAGGCTTTCACATGGATGAGTATGTTGGTATGTCAGAAGATCATCCAGCTTCGTTTCGCCGTTATCTTCGCGAGAGGTTGACCAGTCGCGTCCCCATGCGCGATTTCCTGGAGGTGAACGGCACTGCGCCGGACTTGACAGAGCTATGCCGTGATTACGCTGAGCAGTTGCGGGCAGCTGATCCGCAGCTGTGTTTGCTAGGCATCGGAGAGAACGGCCACCTGGCCTTCAACGATCCGGGTGAGGCAGATTTCAAGGATCCCGTGGATGCGAAAATCGTGCACTTGGATTTGGTGTGCCGGCAGCAGCAATTCGCGGAAGGGTGGTTCAATACTCTGCAAGAGGTTCCGGAAGAGGCGATTACACTCACAATTCCAACTCTGCTTCGCGTATCTAAGCTAATCGTGTCTGTGCCTGGGCCCCGCAAAGCGCGAATCATGCGGCGTACGCTTCAGGAGCCGATTTCAACAGAATGCCCCTCCACGATATTGCGAACGCATTCCGACGCGACGGTTTACCTCGACCGCGAGTCCGCGGCTGAACTGAACGGCCTTGTAATAGCAAGTTAAAACTGATTGGCAGATATCTTAACTTTCTGAAAGGGACGCAATGAGAGAGACGGACGAGATCGACCGACGGACCTTTCTAAAAGGCGCCGGTGGAATGTTGATGGCTAGCAGCATGGACGCGCGTTCCTATGTCCGAATACTCGGAGCGAACGACCGCATCCGCCTGGCGCAGCTGGGATGCGGAGACCGGAGCGAAGGCCATGTGCATATGGCGCATCTCGCCTCAAAACAGATGCCGGTGGAAACCGTTGCCGTTTGCGATCTGTGGAGCCTGGCACGGGACCGGCGTGCCGCACAGGTGAAAAAGGTCTTCGGTACGGAACCGCAGCAATTCAAGTACTCCGAAGAGATGCTGGCGCGGAAAGACATCGATGGCGTGATGATCGCGACCGCGGATTTCCAGCATGCGAAACTGTGCATCGATGTGGTGCAGGCAGGCAAGGATTGTTATGTCGAAAAGCCCTTCGCCAATGTGCTTGTCGAAGCCAAACAAGCGCGCGATGTCGTGAGGGCGTCGAAGCAGGTCGTGCAGATGGGCACCCAGCACCGCAGCGAACCATATCCATTGGCGGTGCGGGACATTGTTCGGTCAGGCAAAATCGGCAAGGTCGTACACATCGAGCAGGAGTGGAATGTGAACGAAGAACGCTGGCGTTTTGTCGGCGTAGACACGGGCATTTCGCCTGCGATGCTGCAGGACGCCAACATGGAGTGGAAGGGGTGGCTTTATGGCCGCAAATCCCAACTCCGCGAAGAAGACACGGACTGGAAGCGCTGGTTGCTTGGCAAACCAGACCGCCCATTCGATCCCCATGTGTATCTTGAATTTCGCCTGTACAAGGAATTTTCCTCCGGAATCTTCGACCAGTGGCTCAGCCACGGCAGCGACCTGGTTCATTTATGGATGGATGAAGCGTATCCAGCGAGCGTCGTTGCAAACGGCGGCATCTTCATCTGGAATGATGGTCGGGAAAACCCGGATACGTGCGTGACCGCTGTGACCTATCCCAAAGGTTTTCTGTACACCTACAAGACCACCTTCGGGAATAGTTATCGCAGCTTCTCGCGCCTGCAGGGCCGAGATGGAACGATTGAAAATTTTGGCGGCGAGGGTGCGTCCCTGTTCATTACGAGCCGGGAAGGAAGCAGGCAGGAGTACGATCCGGTGGAGTCGGGCCCCGTATATACAAAGGTGCCACTGGAGTCTCCTTCCCGCGACGGACAAGTAACAGTGCATGTACCGGGAGCTGCGCCTCCCGATTCTCTCGGACCTGGCGATGACAATGTCGAGCATCTGATGAACTGGCTCCGTGCGATGCAGGCTAGGAAGGAGCCCAATGCCACGGTCGATCACGGCTTCTCCCATTCTGTTGTCTGCATCATGGCCGCGCAGTCGTATTTGAACGGAACGAGGTTGTACTGGGATCCCAAGCGCGAGGAGATTACCAATCAGCCCGTGTGAACTAACTAACGAAGGCCGACGGGTGGCGCCCGTTTGGGCATGCTGCGATCTACCGGCAAGGATCGATGGTATCCTCCCGACGGGAGTCAACCGGATGGAACCAACCGAACGCAAATTGCCGCCCGAAGCTGTTGAGATCTACAACGAATTCATTCACGGTGAGATTAGTAGGCGCGCCTTCATAGAGCGTGTGCAGGGACTGGGTGGAGGCCTGGCGGCGGCCGCGATTATCGATGCATTGATGCCGAATTACGCTCTAGGCCAGCAGGTCTCCCGTAACGATGACAGGATCAAGGCCATGTATGAGACCGTGCCCTCCCCAAAGGGCAACGGGAGCATCAAGGGATATTTCGTGCGGCCCATCAGCGCCGACACGCGCTCTGAGACGGTGACGAAGTTGCCGGGCATTCTCGTGATCCATGAGAATCGGGGTCTGAACCCGCATATCGAAGACATCGCGCGACGATTTGCTCTCGCCAACTTCATGGCGTTTGCACCGGACGGACTCACCTCACTAGGCGGCTATCCTGGCGACGACTATAAGGGCGGCCAGATGTTCAACAAGATCGACAAGGACAAGATGTTCGAGGATATGGTGGCCGCAGCCATGTGGTTGAAGTCGCGCCCTGACTGCACTGGAAAGATCGGCGTCACCGGTTTCTGCTACGGAGGCTCGACCGCCAATATGCTGGCGGTGCGGCTTGGAGCAGACTTGGCGGCAGCGGTGCCGTTCTATGGCGGTCCTCCCCCCGCCGAGGACATCCCGAAGATTAAAGCGGCAATTCTGGTACATCATGGGGAACTCGATACGCGACTGGCCGCGACGTGGCCTACTTACGACCAGGCCCTGAGCGCGGCGCACGTACCGCACGAGGGCTATATCTACCCTGGCGCCGTGCATGGCTTCAATTGCGACGCCACGCCGGAACGATATAACAAGTCGGCGGCCGATCTAGCCTGGCAGCGCACGATCGAGTGGTTCAACAAATACGTACGTGCCTAAGCTCTCTCGATCCAGGGGCCGGATGAGAGATGATCTCTCCGAGTCTGATTTTTAGGGGAAGCTTCTCTTCGAACGAAATTCTCAAACAGTCGGGGGATGAGGATGGATCGCAGGGTATTTCTGCAGAATGCCGCGGGAACACTGGTCGCCGCGTCGCTGCCCAATGCGGGTATCGCGGCTGATCCGGCGGAGCAGGAGAAGATGATCGGCATTCAAGTTGGAGCCGTCTCCTTCGTCGACGAGGGCGTTTCGAAGGTGCTCGACGAGTGTCAGAGGAACGCCTCCGTCAACACGCTATTCGTCGCCACCTTTACTTATGGTCGCGGGATAGCCGGACGTCAAATACCGGGGCAGCCGATGCCGGATCACGGGAGCCAGAAATACGACACCGGCACCTTCTTCGGAGGCTCGTATACCAAGGTCAATCCGAAGTACTACACCAACACAGCCTTCAAGGACTTGCGTGCGCCCGACCTTGGAAACTTCGACGTGCTTGAACAAGTGATTCCCGAAGCGAAGAAGCGCGGCATGAAAACGATCTGCTGGTATGAGGATGTCTTCCGCCGCGGTCTGCCCAACATTGAGAAGCTGCAGGAGGTGGAGCTCTCTGGCAAAAAGGCTGAAACACTCTGCTTCAACAATCCGGACTATCTCTCCTGGCTTCAGGACATCGCCGAGGACTGGTCTCGATCGTACGATATCGACGGCATCATGTGGGGCTCCGAGCGACAGGGGGCGTTGTCAAATGTTCTCGGCGCAAGCCACGCTGATCCACACCCATCAACCGCTACATGCTTCTGTGAATTCTGCTACGCGAAAGCACGTCGCCAGGGTATAAATCCGGAACGCGCCAGGCAAGGCTTCCTCGAGCTCGAAAAGTTTGTGCTGGCAAGTCGCAAAGGTGTTCGTCCTCTCGATGGCAGCTATGTTGAATTTTGGCGTCTGATGCTGCGTTACCCTGAAATGCTGGCATGGGAGAGCCTGTGGACGTCCAGCCTGCGCGCGGCGCAGAGAGCGATCTACGATCGAGTGAAGGCAATCAACCCAAAGCTCGGCGTCGGCTGGCACATCTGGCATAACAACTCATTCAATCCCATCTACCGCGCCGAGCAGGATCTTGCCGAGATGGCTCCTTACTCCGACTTCCTGAAGATCGTCATGTATCACAACTGCGCCGGTGAGCGCATGGCGGACTACATCAACAGCGTCGGGACATCTTACTTTTCGGATATCCCGAAGCAGCAGCTCCTGGAACTCCATTATCGTGTAATGGGGTACGGCAAAGAGCCCGTACTGACAGACCTTCCCGCAGCTGGCTTCTCAGCAGACTACGTCTATCGCGAGACAAAGCGCGCCAAGGAAGCCCTGAAGAACTCCAAAACAAAACTGTGGCCTGGCATCGACATTGATATTCCAACCGAGAGCGGACATTCCAAGTGCACACCTGCCGGAACCAAAGCAGCCGTGCTCGCGGCCTTCCAGGGTGGAGCGGATGGTGTGATCCTTTCGCGTAAATATTCCGAGATGAAGCTCGAGAATCTGCGAGCAGCCGGTGCGGCTCTCAAAGAGATGGGGATTAGCTAAAGAGGGTGATCCTGGAATGGAGCGAATTGCCGCGAATTCTCGTGGATGAGAGACATTACCCGCCCCGATCGATAGAGGCCACGAATGAGATACGACACTGCCGCCGACTTACTGAGAGGGAACCGCGCCTTTAAACTTGCACAGAGCGAAGGAACAAACACCCTGCTGGAAGTCGATGGAACGCAAGTGACCGGTTGCCGCTACCTGAACCGACTCATGCGGATTTGCCGCATCCATGACATTCTTTCGGTGGTGCAGGCAGGGTAATCGATTACATTAATTGGGTGATGAGCCGCTCGATTTTTCTACACTTTACGTGCCTTCTCGCCTTAACACCCCGCCTCACCGCACAGCCCACCGCACTGAGCGGCCAGGATTGGGAGAATCCGCACGTCTTTGGCATTGGCAGAGAGCCGCCTCGCGCTCATTACACTCCATATCAAGGTGAGACAGCCGCGCTCAGCAAGCAGCCGTCCAGCCTGATTGAGTCGCTAAACGGCAAGTGGAAGTTTCATTGGGTCAAGTCGCCGGAGCTGCGGCCCGTCGATTTCTATAAGCTCGACTACGATGTGAGCGCGTGGAAAGAGATTCCGGTTCCCTCCAATTGGGAAATGCAGGGCTACGGCACGCCGATCTACACGAACATTACATACCCGTTCAAGCGTGATTTTCCACGTGTGACCGACACGCCGGACGATCATTCTTGGACCGCCTTCAGCCAGCGCGACCCGGTTGGCTCCTATCGCCGCGAGTTCACTGTGCCGGAGGGTTGGGCGGGCCGCAAAATCTATCTACTCTTCGCCGGGGTCAACTCGGCCTACTACGTATGGGTCAACGGCCAGAAGGTGGGTTATAGCCAGGACTCGCGCATGACGGCCGAGTTTGACATTACGCGGCAGCTGAAGCCGGGCAACAACACAATTGCCGTCGAGGTCTACCGCTGGTCGGACGGCAGTTATCTGGAGGATCAGGATTTCTGGCGCATGAGCGGAATCTTCCGCGATGTGACTCTGGTGGCACGCACGCCTCTGCATTTGCGCGACTTCCAGGTGAAGACGTCTTTTGATCCGGCGTACCAGAATGCGACGTTCAAACTGAATGCAACCGTGCAGAACCTGGATGCACGCACTGGTGCGGCAATGCTTGAGGCCAAGCTGTTCGATGCATCCGGATCCACTGTCTTCACCGCCACGCGCAAGATGAGCATCGCGGCGGGCAAGGAGCACGAACTCGAGATCGATCAGCCAGTCACCGCGCCGAAGAAGTGGTCGGCCGAGACGCCGTATCTCTACAAGATGCTGCTCACGTTGAAGGATTCGAAGGGCACGGTACTTGAAACGATCCCGTGGCGTGTCGGCTTCAGGCAATCGGAGATCAAGGGAAACCAGATTCTATTCAATGGCAAGAAGCTGATGATTAAAGGCGTCAACCGCCACGAGTTTGATCCTGACCTGGGCCAGGTGATGACGCGCGAGTCGATGATCACCGATATCAGGCTGATGAAGCAGAACAACGTTAACGCTGTGCGCACCTGTCACTATCCAAACGTGAACGAGTGGTACGACCTGGCCGACGAGTATGGTCTCTATATTCTCGACGAAGCCAACGTCGAGTCGCACGGTTATGGCTCGAACGAAATCCAGCCTATCTCGAATGGCGAGGAGTATCGCCATGCCATCGTGGACCGCCTGCGCCGCACCATCGAGCGCGACAAGAATCACGCCTCGATCATCGGCTTTTCATTGGGCAACGAGGCGGGCTACGGTGCTAACTTCGTGGCCGCCAGGCAGTGGGCGAAAGAGCATCATCCGGAGTTCTACATCATCTACGAGCCGGGCAATAGCATTCACGGCGATGCGCTTTCGCCCATGTATACCAAGCCGCAGAACATCGTTGCGTACTACGACAAATACGGCAACGGTCGGCCCTTCTTTGAGATCGAGTATGCACATGCGATGGGCAACAGCACGGGCAACTTCCAGCAGTATTGGGATGTCATGGAGGCGCAGCCCTGGGCGCATGGCGGATTCATCTGGGACTGGGTGGACCAGGGAGTGCGGCGCAAAGGACCGTACGGCAGAGACCTCTGGGCCTACGGCGGCGACTTCGGCGACAAACCAAACGATGACAACTTCAATACCAACGGTCTGGTGCTGCCCGACCGCACCCCGCACCCGGGACTAACCGAGGTAAAGAAGTCCTACGCGAGCATCAAGACGGAGGCGGTCGATCTGCCGGCCGGAAAAGTGCGCGTACGGAACAAGTACAACTTCACAACGCTGGACTTCGTGCATGGTTCCTGGGTGCTGGAGGAGAACGGCAAGCCGATCCAACAAGGCGAAGCCACGGTGGGCGCGCTCAAGCCTGGGGCAGTCAAAGAGATTGAGCTAAGCCTCAAGCAGCCGGAGCTGAAGCCGGGCGCCGAATACTTCCTTACAGTCTCCTTCGCGCTGGCGCAGGATGAATCATGGGCGCCCAAGGGGCACGTCATAGCGTGGGATCAGTTCCAGGTTCCGTATAAGACACCCGCCGCTCCAGCAGCTGATGAGAACAACCTGCCCGCAGTCAAGCTTGCCGAGATTCCAGATAGCTATGTGGTTTCCAACGACAATTTCTCGGTAGCTGTCAGCACGAAGACCGGTTCCATTACCTCCTATAACGTAGGCGGGCGCGAGTTGCTCACTGCGTCCGTCGAACCCAACTATTGGCGCGCTCCAACAGACAACGATCGTGGCAATGAAATGCCACAGCGCCTGGGCGTTTGGGAATTAGCTTCGCTGCACCGCATCCCCAACCCCGACATCAAGAGCGAGCAGATTGCGCCGGGCGTGGTGCGTCTCACTACGACAGCGAAGCTGGCCGCAGGCGATGCCACGCAAACCAACGTCTATACCATCCGCGGCGATGGTTCAATCGAGGTGGAGGCTCGCTTCAGGCCCGGCAGCACGCCATTGCCTCCGCTGCCGCGCTTCGGCATGCAAGCCCGCATCAACGTCGAACTGCGCAATGTGGAGTGGTACGGCCGTGGTCCGCAAGAGAACTACTCGGACCGCAAACTAGGCTCCGCCATTGGCGTCTACCGCGATAAGGTTGAAAACCTATGGTTCGGTTACGTTGAACCGCAGGAAACGGGAAACCGCACCGACGTGCGTTGGGTCAAGCTGACCGATGGCCAGGGTTTCGGCCTAAGGGTTACCGGACTGCCACTCATCAACTTCAGTGCTTGGCCCTTCCGCGCCTCTGAACTCGAACACGAAAAATGGCCTGTGAATTTGGGCTACAGGCACTCGGCCGAAATCCAGTACTCCGACGACATTACACTCAATTTGGACTATGGACAGATGGGCGTGGGCGGCGACGACAGCTGGGGCGCGCCCATTCACACCGAGTTCATGCTCCCGGCTATGGAGTATTCGTACAGGTTCCGTTTCGAGCCGGTGTTAAGCCGCTAAAGCCTGCACGGCTACCTATGCGAATGACCATGGTTAGCCGTGCAAAGTGACGCCTTAAGCCGGAGCACTTGGTGCCACGCATTCAAAGTGGCGGTGGTAGCTTTTTGGATATGGTTACGGGCCTGAATCACGTAACGCTTTCTGTCGTCGATCTGGATCGCGCATTCCGCTTCTACCGCGAAACCCTGGGGCTTCGTCCGGTCGCTCGCTGGTACCGGGGCGCGTACCTCACTGCGGGCGATTTCTGGATATGCCTCACACTCGAATCGGACTTGTCCGAACGGACTTTGAACCCGACATACGACCACATTGCATTTACCGTATTGGCGTCGGACTACCAGGCTCTTTGTGCGCGCCTGATGGATGCCGGAGCGCAGCAATGGCAGGAAAATCACAGTGAGGGTGACTCGTTCTACTTCCTCGATCCTGACGGTCACAAGCTGGAGATTCACGTCACTGAGCTTGAGAGCCGAATTGCAGCTCTGCGGCAGAGGCCTCCTAAAGAACTTGTCTTTTTTCAACCGGATTGAGAGCGCGATCATATAGTTCGCACTTGTTAGTCCTTGTGCCGAAGGCTGGAGCTTGTGTTCACTCTGTCGCATAAAGCGGCTCGGATGCGACTTCGTTCTGCATACGATCTACCAGCGACGCGATCGTACGCAACATGCGCAGCAATGCCTCCTCGCGTTCTGAGAAGGTTGTATGCTCGTCGGCCTGTGCAGCCTCGAGTGGCGCCATGAGGCTAGTCGGAGCGCTGCTGTCGTACGGTCTTTTGTTGAGCTGGCGCTCCAGGCTTTCTGCCATGTGCTCGAACGATCGTGAGCACTGCTCGCGAAATTTCTCATGCATCTGCGCAAAGGGTCTCGACTTCATGCTGACATCGCCGAATACGCGGAACTGAATCAGCGGCGCTTCCAACAGATAAAAAGTACGCAACGAAGCTTGCCAGCGGCGAATCCGATCACGCGCAGCCATGTCCGCGGCGCGGACGGGTCCAGTTTCGAAGGGCACGGCATCGGCCTGCGCGTTCACTTCGCTGAAGTAGCGATAGACCTGATCCCTTTGCCTGCGAACCTTGATGATCGCTTCAGTATCCGTGCCCGCGGGAGATGCATTGATCAGTTCTGCCAGGAGACGTAGATTGCTAACGAAAATACGCACCATCTCATCGCCTGCGGGCCGAGGGTACAACCGCTCGAAAACGAGCCACATCATGAAAGTGCCCAGAAGTACACCGATGGCGCGGTCGCGTGCAATAGTAAGTGACGTCTGAATGCGGAACTCGCTCAGGGTGATCAGATAAAAGGCCAAGGCGATCTGCAGCCCGACATACGAAAGGCGCGAACTCGATGTGCTGATCCAGGCAGCGATCGCGGTCACGACGGCAAACAGCACAGTGAAGCCTGTGATGGAATCGATGTTCGGGAGGATAAATATCTGCGAACCTATGCCGAAGACGAAGCCGCCCAGGAGTGCGCCCACGATGCGCAGCACCTGCTTCTGACGCGATGCGCCAACGTTCGAAAGAGCAGTAAAGACGCAGGTAGTCACCGAGGTCGAAATCCCGGGCCAATCCAACGACACGTAGAACACATAGCAGAGCATGGCGGCCAATGTTCCGCCGAGAATAAACGGCAGGTGCTCGGGATTGGAAAACGCGTCCTGGACAAAGATGCGATTAGAAGTGGGTGCGCTTTCGAGAACTTCGAGTCGCGGGTCGATCGAGCTTTCATTGACGAACACCGACGGCATGAGTGAGACCATAGCTTCCAGCTCAGTGAGTAACGGTGTACCCGCGGTGCCCGCCGGGGTCTCCGAACGCGACGGCGCTTCATTTGTCTGGAGGCAGCGACGTATCTCAGCGATGCGCCGCGCGAGTTGCGCCGCTCGTTGCTGCTCTTGACGAGTAAAGTCGGAAACCGTGCTGGATAGTGCCGCTGCGAAGTCGATGGCGCGGCCGGTAAGTGACACCAGTGCGCTTGTGCGCATACGCTGAATTGCCTCTTCATTCCGGCGCGCGAGTTCACGGCGCAATGCTCCCACGCCGATCACGGCATACTGCGCGAGCATCCGACTAGTCTCAGGAGATACAGGTCGATTGGCAGCATAGTCCTCCATCAGAGCTTCGATCTGTTGAAGCCGGACGTCCACTCCGACCACGACGTCGTCGCTACGACGTATGGCATGGAAGACTACCTCCACTGCGAACGTCACTACGGCGCCAATCAACGCTGCCAATACCTGCCACAGGGAGAGCTCGACATTTATCTCCCCCGGGCCGGGAAGATACCAGATAGCGAACATAGCGGTCGCGATTGCGCCGATATTGATGGCAACCAGAAAGTTCGTGAGGGTCCTGAGCAGAAAGAAGACGATGAATAGGCTGACCCCCTCCCACAGAAAGTGAGTGATGGGAACCGAAGCAAAGAATCGTGAGCCAATAGGAATGAAAAGGCCGCCGATGACGAAGGCGCTCCCGAGGGCAAGAGCGGATTGCGTGGTGGACTGGAGGCTTTCGCGTGAGAGCAGAAATGCACTTAGAACTCCAATGGCTCCGCCGGGAATTCGAAATGTGACGATCAGGATGGCCGTGATGGTCGCAGCAATGACCATCCGCGCGACAATCGCGCCCCGCCCCGGAAAGGGAGCGAGCTCCTTGCGCAGGAAATCGGGAAACCAGGTGGTAAAACGAGTTGCATGCGGAAGTTGAGCCGACGTGGTTGCCATGGCTATTTACGCGACAGAAGGGAAGAATCTCCGCGGATGACTACAACTGCCGATTCACCCAGACGAAAAAGTTCGGAGGGTTGCGCTTCGATGCGAACCCGGACCGGGAAACGCGAGGCGAGATGGACCCAGTTGAGCGTGCGCTGCACATCGGGCAGGCCAGGCTGCGAGAGAGTGCCAATCAGATCGACGTCGGGAGTTACTCCGAAGCCTACGCTGTCCACCACGCCGTTGAAGTGAACATCTGGCCTGGACAGGACATAGACATCTGCCCGCATGCCGGGACGGATATGTTTGAGCTGCGTTTCACGGAAATTCGCGACGGCCCACCATACACGCGTGTCAATCAGGGTGAAGATATGCTGTCCGGCCGTGGCATAGGCACCTTGCGAAATGGTGAGGTTGGTGACGCGAGCACTGAAGGGAGCAGTGATCCGGCAGTTGTCGAAGTTGTATTGCGCGGTATCGATTGCGGCCTGTTTCCCGGGCAGTGCCCCGATTAACGGTTCGAGCGTGGTGACATTATGGGTCGCCTGCTGCACCTGCTGATGGCTCTCGACAACAGTGGCCTGGCCCTGCCTGTATTGCGCATCTGCCGCAGCCAGTCCCGCTTCCGCCAGGGCAAGCTGTGAGCGGGCCTGGTGCGAGGCCTGAGAGCGGGAGACCACCAGGGTGCGCGCCAGGTCTACCTGGTCGACGGTCACGAACTGCTTGGCCAGCAGCGGTTCGATGCGGCGAAGATTGTTGCTCGCGTAGGCCTGCTCGGCATCGGCGCGCTCGACCGCAGCTTTGGCATTGGCGACATCGGCCTTCGCCTGCTCGACGGACGCGGCAGCACGTTCCAGGCTGGCTTCGGCGCTTAGCGCGCCCGCTCTTGCTACATCCACGCCACTTACTTTGCCGGCAATGATGCGACGCTGATCGTTGATCTCGCCTTTGAGTGCCTGCTGATCTGACTTCGCGTGGGCAAGTGCATAGGCATAGGGACGGTCGTCGATGTCGAAGAGCGGATCACCCGGTTTGACGAGCTGATTGTCGGAGACATAAAGGTGAATGATTGGACCATTCACCAGCGGCGCTATGCCAATATAGTTGGCGAATACCTCTGCGTCATCTGTACGGGGATTGGCCGTGACCTGGTGCAGGGCAAGAAGTCCGGTAATCGCGGCGCACAGGATGATTGCGATGCTGATCACACGGCCGAGGCGACGTTGGCCCTCTGGTGATCTATCGACTGCCATTGTTCCTCCCACTAACTAAAGAAGACCAGCCAAAGTGTGAATGCAAAGAACGCCGCAAGGCACGGATAGACAACGATGGTCCACACGATTTGCTTATCCAGCTTGTAACGTCGCAACAACCAGTTCGCGATGGTGGCGAGCACAATCCCGGTGACCATGCAGATGAGCCAGGCCGGGAAAAAAGACCCGACAATATTGAAAGACGGCGCTCGCGCACAGCCAGCGAGGGCGATGAGGCTGCCCAATGCACCAACCGATGCCGTCGTTCTTCGGGAAAGTGGCACTAGTCTTCGTCCTTTCAGGTCGCGAATCCGCTTTACGGTCCTACCTTCGGTGGCTGCACTTCGATCAGGTCGCCCGTCTCAAAGGCGAGATTGGCCGTCTGCAGCAGCAGCTGGGTGCGCGCGAAGACATCTTCCGATCTCGCCTGCGCGAGAGTCTTCTGCGCTGAGACTACATCGAGCAGATTCCTCACCCCATAGCCATAAGACTCTCGAGCCGCCTCATATGACTGGTCCGAGGCAGTGAGGAGCGCCGCGGCCGCCTGTTGCTGCCTAAGTGCAGTCTTCATGTTCGAGTACGCAGCCCATACTTCGTTTGCGACCTGGTCGCGAAGCGCATCAATATTGGCCTGCGCCGCTTTCTTTTCAGCCTGCGCCTGCGCGACCTCGTGTTCACGGCGCGTGCCGTCGAAAAGCGTCCACTTCAGTTGAAGGCCAACGTCCCAGACTTCGCCCTGGGCATAAGTCCCCGGAAGCAAATCCTGCTGCCCGTAAGCGCGGGCGAAGCCGCCATCGCCGCTAAAGCTCAGAGCGGGGAAATAGGTTGACCGCGCCTGTTTGATGGATGCGTTGGCCGCGCGCACACGGGCTACTTGCGCCAATAGCTCCGGCCGTTGCGCGAATGCGCGATCGATCTCCTGATCGACGGAATCAGCCATCGCGGTCGGCGTGGCCAGTTCGCCGATGCCCTGCACCTGGAGGGCTGTCTCCGGCGGCAGGCCCATGGCCGTCGCGAGATTACCGCGGGCAATATCTTCGGCGCCGACAGCAGCTTGCAAGTCAAAATCCGATTGGGTTCGGGCGGCGGTTGCTTCAAGCACGTCGGGCTTTGTCGCCAGCCCATTGTTCAGCCGGTTTTGCGTATCCTCTTCCACCGTCTGTGCATTTCTCAGGCTGACTTCGGCCGCCTCGTGCTGGCCTTCAGCGTTCAGCAAACGATAGTAGTCCGATGCGACTTGAAAGATGACTTTGCGGTGCGTGTCGTTGAAGGCCAGATCCGACACCAGCAGGTTCGCCTTGGCCAGGTCGATGGCACCACCTCGGCCGCCGAAATCCAGGACCAGATATTCGACATGCAGCGTGGGTTCGAAGATTCCAAGCGTCTGCCGGTGGAAGGATTCGTCGATCAGCACTGCCTGACGGATTGTGGAAGCCAAAGCAACGGCGGCGACGGTAGGGAAGAGTGCGCTACGCGTCACCCCCAGCGAGGCAGCTCTCGCCTTCGCCTGTTCCCAGGCCACGCGCGTCTCTGGATTGTGGTGCTGAGCCAGATCGATCATTTCGGCGAGTGTGTAGTGTTTATGCGGGTCGATCTCGTACTTCGCTTCGGGACGCGATGCCAGCTCACGCTCGAGTCCTTGCTCCGGCTTCGCGTGCCAGACCCTATCGGGGGACGCCGGAGCATTTTGCGCATGACCCGTCGCACAACCGATGCCCATCGTGAGAGCGGGAATCGCTACAGCTCTCAGATATCTCCGCCATGCAGTTAGCGTATGCGGCCGCCTCATGTCACGCGATACTTTATCGCAATCTTGATGTCTATGCGGCATTCTTCCCCATGAAGGGATTCCGATATGCTCGATTACGACTGGGTTCTGAGGCTGAAGCGCAAAACACGCCATTGGTTGCGTTTCCTATCCTCGTATTCGGTCTACGAAGCTTCCGTATTCCGGTACTGGTCGGCCTTAGGCTCTCATGGTCTCCACAGGGAGTCGCATAGGAACAAGAAAGTTGCTGGCGAGAAGATAGGCAAATAGATGCCCGGTAGGCGGCGCGCGTCGCAACTGGCTTGCCGAAACCCATCCGTTCGTCTCACTCCAGTCCCAACCGCTAGCGGAAGCACGCTTCAGCCATTCCTGCAGGTCCCCGACGGTCATGGGATAAACGTAGATGCGAACATTCTGCGCGAAGAGACGTGCGAGAGCTTCCAGGTGTCTGCCTTCGAGATTGCCGTAAACGTCTTCAAACGCTCGAATCACCAGGGAAAGACCTCCGACAACGCGCACTGGTGCCTGCGTATGGCGGTTAACGAGAGCCGTCATGTGGTAGAGCTCGGGTTTGCCAAAAAGCAGCACGTCGCCACCAGCGGCGAGAAGCGCTCCGATGCGAAGAAGCAATTCGGGAATTTCCGGGGCTGGTTTGTCCAGCCTGTACGAAGCAACGGTTAGACAAAAGAAACCAGCGGGCGGCGATTTTGCGTCGGCAAGGTGCTCCTGAAGCTCTTGAATTCCCGAAGCCAATAACTGCAAATGAACCTGCGAGTGAACCGGATCGGTGTGGCCGAACTCTCCCGGCGCAAGCACGACGGCTTTCTTGTGGAGAACCTCGGTTGGGGGAACAGCAGAGCCATTGGCGGGAAAAAATACCGCCTCTGCCAATCCCGCACGAACCAGGTGGACTAACAGTGCTCGGCGATCCCAACTCTCGAATGCCGGCCCGCGAAGGTCCACGTAGTCGATCTCAATCCGCTCCGCGACGACGTCTTGCGCCAGGCTCTCCAGAAAGGACTCCTTGGTTTGGACTTCATAGAACGCAGCATAGATGAGGTTGACGCCCAGAATACCGATGGCCTGCTGCTGTAGGGCATTCGAAGGATCGCGCATATTCATGTGCAGCAGGACGTCGTTGGGACTGCCACCGGGCTGCAACTGGAACCGAAGCCCGATCCATCCATGTGAGTCGTTGGTTCCGGCGAAGTTACGAGCGGAGACGGTATCAACAAAGCAGAAGAACCGAGTCTGCGGACCGCGGGTTTCGCTTAGTTGCGTGACAAGTTGGTTCCATTCATTGTCCAGCATCGCCTCGAGCCGCTGCCTGGACACGTAGCGTGTCCCGGAGCCGTAGAGATCATCGCTGACTTCCTTGTCGTAAGCGGAAATGGTCTTAGCCACCGTGCCGGAAGCCGCTCCTACGAGAAGGAACCAACGCGCCACTTCCTGTCCAGCGCCAATTTCGGCGAAAGAGCCGAAGGTGGATGTATCAAGATTCAGAGTGAGCGCTTTGTGGTGAGTGTCGAGCTTTTGAGCGGAAGGCATGGCCTAGGTCCACTTGGGCAAACGTCTGGGACGTATGAAGCGTAGTTAATAGCAACTGCAACTGGCCGCGCGAAGAGGATTCTACCCTCTGTCATCGACTCATGAACAGCGGCATCGTCAACTCCGACGCCGAGCGGAAACTCTAAGGTCCCCGGGCAATTTCGTTTCCCTCCAAACGCGTTGGATCTTGCTCTTTCGTCATCTTGTATGCGACATAGTATTTGTAAATTCTGCTGACGTACTGCACAGTTTCCTGGCCTATATCTTTGGCGGCCACCAGTTCCACATTGCCGAACCATTTATTGGGATCGAGGCCATCGTTTTGTGCCGAACGTCGGAGGTGAATGATTCGACTCGGACCCGCGTTGTACGCTGCGAAGGTAAACAGCGTCTTGTTCATCCGGGTAATTCCGGGATCGTTAAAATAGGTGTCTGTAATGTGGGCTAGCATCTTCGTACCAGCACGGATGTTTTGCTCGGCGTTGCGAACGTTCGGGATGTTGATCGGGCGTGCCGCAGCAAGTCTTGGCATTACCTGCATAATCCCTACCGCCCCGCGCGGGCTGACGAGTTCTTGTCGCAACATTGATTCTTGATATGCCTGCGCAGCAATCATGAGGTAATCGAAGTCGTATTGGTCTGAGTATTTCTTGAAGTACTTCACATACGACCTGAATTTCAGAAGCTCCTGCTGAGATGTCGCATGTTTGATCGCCTTCACGCTTAAGTAGCGCTGGGCCATAATCCTTCCGAACAGAGTGCCCTCACGATGGGTCTTAAAGAAGTCGTCAAGCTCCGCCTTCAATTGGGGGCTGTTCTTCCGCATTGCCCAGGCCAGGTTGCCGCCAGATTTCAGCACGGCACCTGAGTTCAAGTCGAGATTGGGCAACACCGCCGACCAAATCTCCGCTTTCTTATCCCAACAGGCTGTTGCAGGGATCAGCCCTGCGTCCGTCATCTCAAGCAGATCTTCGTCGAGAAGCTGAGGATCAGATTCGACGATATTAATCCCGGATTTCCTTGCCTGCTTCAGCTTCTGACTCTCATCCAGGAGCAGTTGGTATGGGAGGCGGGTCTTGTTAGCAACTATCCGTTTTCCGCTCAGATCCTGAAGGCTCGCTATCGGCGGGGCGTCCTTGTTTGTGACGACTATCAGTTTGGCATCCGTAACGATGGGCTGAGTAAAGTCCACGATCTTCTCTCGCTCGGGAGTCACGAAAACGCTGGCGGCGATGATGTCACCCATCCCGGCATTTAGAGAGGGGAGCAACTGGTCGGGGGTCACAGGCATGACCGCCACCTGAATTTTTTTTAGGCCGGTCTTGTGTTTCCGGTTTAGGTAGAGTTCGAGTTCCTGAGCAAGAGCCGCATTCAGTCCCCCCGGACGTCCCCTGTCGTAGAAGAATGAAGTCTTGCTGTAGACCACCAGCATGCGAAGAACGTTATGTTTTCTGATTTCATCCCAATCGCCTGTCCAGCGGCCAAAATGTGGGGGTAGGTTCAGGCGGTAATCCGAGGGAGTGCTTTCCTCTATATCGAGCGCGCCTTGTGTAGCGGCGCCTTGTGCAGCGGCTCTGATTGGGGCGCTTTCCGCCTTCGGCCTCCGCTCGCCTGGCTGCTGGTGGCAGCCAGTGAATAGCGCAAGCAAAAGAGCGAAAAGTGTGAACTGGATAGGAGCCCTCGAGAGTGTCCCAACCATATAGGCCTCCCCATGCCCCAAAGACGCTCACAATTCTACTTACCCTTTTGCATGTTTCTCCGGGTTCGTCGCAATATTCATGATGATCTCTCGCTATGCCGCCCCATCTCAGTCTGCCGCAGTGCTGGTGAACGGCTGATCGGGAGATTGACGATCGAGCATCATTGCGACCATGGCTTGTTGATGTTCTGTCCCGAATCATCTCAGCGATCCAGCGTCCTGGGCTGGGCTCGTTACACCCTCTGTGCCGGCTTGATTCTCGCAGGTTTCTGTATTCCGTCCAGCATTTCTCCAGTGGGCCTGCCCGTTGTCTGGCGCAGGATCAGTTTCGTTTCCACTGGACGAGTCGCATGACGCGCAGCACCGGGTTCGATGCGGTGACGTAGCGTGGCAAACGCAGCTCGAGCAATGTCGGCGCAGGACATGCGCACCGTGGTCAGCGGCGGCAGCATGAACTGCGCGATGTGCACATCATCGAAACCGATAACGGAAAGGTCCGCAGGCGCCTGCTTACCCGCTTCAAATAGGCAATGCAGGACACCGATCGCCATCAGATCATTGGAGCAGACGACGGCGGTCGGTGGATGCGCTTGCGCCAGCAGTTGCGTCATCGCGGCCATCCCGCCCTCCAGCGTATGATCTCCCTCGATCACGAGATCAGGCCGCATCTTCAGGTGGCATGAACGAATCGCCTTCTCAAAGGCGTCTCGCCGCAGCCGCGCCGATGCCTGTTCCAGCGGCCCGCTCACGAAGGCGATGGCTTGGTGGCCCAGGTCCACCAGGTGCGCCACGGCCTGGCATATTCCTTCGTCGTAATTGACTCGCACAGCGTCGATCTTCGGAAACGCCGGAGCGCCGTCCATCACCACCAGCGGCACAGCATGCGTGGCCAACTCTTCGAGGATGGGAGCTTCTCTGCCAAACATCATGACCGCAACGCCGTCCACCTTGCGTTGCAACATGCGACGCACAGACATGGCGATACTCGCAGCGTCGTTAGGAGTGGAAGCCAGCAGGACCTCGTAGCCGCTTTCCACCGCGAACTGCTCGAAGCGCTGGATCAGTTCGGGGAAGAAGGGGTTGGTGATCTCAGTGACCATCAGCCCGATGATGTGGCTCCGACCGGAGACGAGCGCGCGCGCCTGTGGGTCTGGCTGATAGTTGAGTTCGCGGACGGCCCGCCACACGCGCTCTGCCATCTCACGGTTGACCGTGCCTTTGCCGTTGGTCACCCGGGAAACGGTGGATATGGAAACGTTGGCGCGACGCGCCACGTCGCGGATGTCCATCCGTGCCCGTGGCTTTTCCGTTCTTGCACGCTTCTCCATGGGGACGAGTATAGAGGGTGTTACAAGCTGGACATTGGTAGAAGTAAATAGACGCACAACTACCAAGAAAACGTTTCCCTGAGTGCCTCTGCTGTGCGATACTGACCGGCGACTGCGTTGTGACGCGACAACGGGTCGCCAATCTCTCGCAAGGATCTCCGTATGCGTCTGGAAGCCCTCCGTTCAGCTGTGCTGGAGGCCAACCTCGAACTGGTCCGTCGAGGATTGATCCTGTACACATTCGGCAATGCCAGCGGCATCGATCGGGAGAGCGGATTCGTTGCTATCAAGCCAAGCGGTGTCCCCTATGAAAAGCTCCAACCGCGTGACCTGGTGCTGACCGATCTGGACGGAACGGTTGTGGAAGGAGCCCTGCGTCCCTCTTCCGATCTGGCGACCCATCTCTTGCTCTATCGAGCGTTTCCGGCAATAGGCGGCGTCGTCCACACCCATTCGGAGTATGCGACTGCGTGGGCGCAGGCCGGTCGCGAGATTCCAGCCTATGGAACCACGCACGCCGACTACTTCTATGGCCCGGTTCCCGTCACCGAGGAACTGACCGCCGATGAGGTAGGTGGCGACTATGTGTTGAACACCGGCCAGGCCATCGTACGCCGCTTTGCCCAGGGCAATGCTCCACTCGATCCGCTCGCGGTTCCGGCAGTTCTCGTCGCCGGCCACGCCCCGTTCTGCTGGGGCGTCACGCCCGCCGACGCTGCACACAACGCCGTTGTACTGGAGGCTGTCGCGCGCATGGCTTACTACACATCCACGCTCAACGCGGCGTGCACAGGCGTGGCTCAGCATCTGCTGGATCGTCACTACTTCCGCAAACATGGCGCCGGCAAGACCTACGGACAGGAGAAAAACTGATCGCAGTTGCCGAACGCCATGTTCCTTAAAACGCTCGCACAAGTCGCTGTAGTTCCTGTTACGCAGGGAACTGGCCAATCCCTGGTCCGGCTCGATGCCGTCGACATCCTCGTCATCGCCATCTACTTCGGCATCGTCATCTTCATCGGCTTCTACCTGAAGGGCTCCTCCAACACTAGCGAGGAATTCTTCATGGCCGGCCGCGAGATGACCGCGTGGATCGCGGGATTAAGCTTCGTCTCGGCCAATCTCGGATCGCTGGAATTGATGGGCTGGGCCGGAGCGGCTTATCAGTACGGCATTCTCGCAACGCACTGGTACTGGATCGGCGCCATCCCGGCGATGCTTTTTCTCGGCATCGTGATGATGCCCTTTTACTACATATCGAAAACCCATTCCGTCCCCGGCTACCTGCACCTGCGCTATGGCGACGCCACCCGCGCGCTTTCTGCGATCAGCTTTGCATTCATGACCGTGCTCATGAGCGGCATCAACATGTATTCGATGGCGCTGGTCATGAAGGTCGTTCTGGGCTGGAACCTGAACTTCTCCATCTGGGTCTCATCGATTACCGTCGCTCTGTATGTTGCACTCGGTGGACTCCGCTCTGCCATTTTCAACGAGGTACTCCAATTCATCCTTATCTGGGTCGGAGCCGCAATTGTCCCCATCTTGGGCTTGATCGAGGTAGGCGGCTGGACCAATCTCCGCGCACAGATCCTGCATAATCTGGGCCGCTCCGACTATGTGCATCTATGGTCCACTCTGGGGCACTTCAGTTCGAATCCCATGGGCGTGCACTGGACCGGTATTGTCTTTGGCCTCGGGTTCGTGATCAGTTTCGGCTATTGGACCACGGACTTTCTGGTCGTCCAGCGCGTACTTTCTGCGGACAACATTCGTTCCGCACGCATGGCACCCATCATCGGCGCCGCCTTCAAGATGGCCGTGCCCTTCATAGTCATCCTGCCCGGCTTGTTGGCGCTCTCTGTGCTGCCGTTTCATCTGGTCGGTGAGTCGCAGGCGGTAGCCAACCACATGCACAGCTACAACGAGGTTCTACCGTTAATGCTGGTGCGCTACTGCGGGCCCGGGCTACTGGGATTGGGCGTCACGGCGCTGATCGCGGGCTTCATGTCCGGCATGGCCGGCAACGTCAGCGCATTTTCAACCGTGTGGACCTATGACCTCTACGGCGCTTTCCTGAACAAGAAGGCAACAGATCGCCACTACGTCGCCATGGGTCGATGGTCCACCTTCGTCGGCGTGCTCGTGTCTGTCGGGACGGCGTACCTTGTCCAGCATGCTGCCAGCATCATGGACTACGTGCAGCAGCTCTTCAGCTTCTTCATTGCCCCCCTTTTCGGAACCGTGATCCTGGGCATGCTGTGGACGCGCGCTACAAAACAAGGCGGCTTCTGGGGTCTGCTGTCGGGTACTCTGACCTCGATTGGCCTATGGGGGTGGGTACGCGCGGACCACGCAGCGCTGCGCTACGTTGCGCTCTCGCCCGACGCCAAGGACATGGCGGAAAACATCTACCGGGCGTTGTGGTCGTGGATTGTATGCGTCATTGTTACCGTTGTAGTCAGCTTGCTGACCAGACCGCGTCCGGTTGCCGAACTTGCGGGGCTGGTCTACGGCGCCTCTCCCATTCCCAAGGAGCACGATGATCATTGGTATCAAAAGCCCATCGTATGGGCTTCGATCGTCTTCATCGTGTTTCTCGCACTGAACATCGCCTTCTGGTAAAGGAGCGGCCATGCGCGCAACAATGTCGATCTGGTTCTTCGCCGGTGTCATGCTGCTGGCCTACGGAATCGTCATACTCGCGGCCGGACTCTGGGAGCTCGGACATCCCCTGGCCCATCCTCCCGTCCTTTCCCAACTGCACGCTCCTATATGGTGGGGAGCTCTACTTGCCATCTCCGGCGGCTTCTACACCGTTAAATTCCGCCCTCGACGTTAGCGTTTGGCCGCGCGCCAAGCGCCTCCTTAAGTGCTCCTGAGAAGAAAAGATCTGACCTATGCCAAAACTGTTAACGCTTGCATTGATTGTTGGAAACCGCGGTTTCTTTCCCGATCACCTCGCCAAGGAAGGTAGAGAGGCGATGATCGGCGTGCTCGAAAAGGCCGGCATCCGCGTCATCGCGCTCACGCCGGAGCAGTCGAAGTTTGGCGCCGTAGAAACACCCGATGAGGCCCGCCGTTGCGCTGAGCTCTTCCGCAAGCACCGCGAGGAGATCGACGGCATCATCGTCACGCTGCCGAACTTCGGCGAGGAGCGCGGCATAGTCGACGCCATCCGCCACTCCACGCTGCAGGTGCCGGTGCTGGTGCAGGCCACGCCGGACCGCACCGACGACATGAAGATCTCCGATCGCCGCGACAGCTTCTGCGGAAAAATGTCCGCCTGCAATAACCTGACGCAGTACGGCATTCCCTACTCCATCACATCGCTCCACACCTCGGCACCCAACTCCGATAGTTTTGCCAAAGATCTCGCGTGGTTCTCCGCGGTATGTCGCATCGTGCGCGGCTTCCGCAATCTGCGCATCGGCTCCATTGGCGCGCGTCCAGCGGCATTCAATACCGTCCGTTATTCCGAAAAACTCCTCGAGCGATCCGGCATCTCCGTCGAACCCCTCGATCTCTCTGAGGTCTTCGGCCGCATCGACCGGCTAAAGGACACGGACGACGCGGTGCAGGCGAAGCTCACCGCCATTAAGAAGTACGTCTCCACCAACAACATCCCCGAAGCTGCGCTCCTGAAGATGTCAAAACTCGGAGCAGTGATCGAAGGCTGGATGAAGGAGACCTATTGCACCATCTCCGCCATCCAGTGCTGGACTTCCATGGAGGAGTACTTCGGCGTTGTACCGTGCACTGTCATGAGCATGATGAGCGAGAACCTCTTCGCCTCCGCTTGCGAAGTCGACGTCTGCGGGGTGATGGGCATGCACGCGCTCGCGCTCGCCAGCCAGACGCCCAGCGCGCTGCTGGACTGGAACAACAACTACGGCACCGATCCGGACAAGTGCGTCTGCTTCCACTGCTCCAATCTGCCCAAGCACTTCTTCGAAGACGTCATCATGGACTTCCAGGCCATCATCGCCGGCACCGTCGGTAAGGAGAACACCTTCGGCACCTGCGTGGGCCGCGTGAAGGCTGGGGCAATGAGCTTCGCGCGTTTCTCCACCGATGACTTCCATGGCCGCATTCGTGGCTACGTTGGCGAAGGCGAGTTCACGCGCGATCCGCTGGAGACCTTCGGAGGTGCCGGCGTCGCCTACATCCCGAAGTTGCAAAAGCTTCTGCGCTACATCTGCGAGCAGGGCTTCGAGCACCATGTTGCCGCGAACTTCTCGCAAAGTGCCGGCGCTGTCTACGAGGCAGCCGTTCGCTACCTCGGTTGGGAGATGTACCACCACAATCAGCCGGAGGCCTGATAACGTGCCTATCGTAGCCGGCGTGGATTTCGGCACTCTCAGCGTCCGTGTAACGCTGCTTGACAGCGATCGCGACAGTAGCGGCAAAGTGCTTGGACGTCTCGGCACCGCAACGGCGGAATATCCGCTGCATCGTCGTCGCGAAGATCCCGACTACGCCACGCAATCGCACGACGACCAGATGGATGCGCTGGTCAGTACCATGCGCGCAGCGCTCGACCAGACCACCGTCCGTGGAGGCGATGTCGTTGCTTTAGCACTCGACACCACCGGCTCAAGCGTCGTGCCGGTCGACGCCGCAATGCAGCCGCTCTCCGAGTACTACCTCTGGTGCGACCATCGCGCGAAGAAAGAGGCGCAGCAGATCACGGCGCTCGCCCACGTCGAGAAACTCGAGGCCATTGAGTGGTGCGGCGGCGTCTACTCGCACGAGTGGGGCTTCGCCAAGCTGCTGCACTTCCTGCGGCACAATCCAGAGAAGCGTGCCGCCTTTGCCAGCGCATTCGAGCATTGCGACATGGTCGCCGCGACGCTATGCGGCATCACGGACCCGAAGCAGGTGAAACGCAGCGCCTGCGCTATGGGCCACAAATGGATGTGGAACCCGAAGTGGGATGGTCTGCCATCGCAGGCATTCCTCTCCAAAGTCGATCCGCTCTTCGATGGAGTGCGCGAGAAGCTGGCCGGCGAATACCTCACCTCGGATCACATAGCTGGCCATCTCTGCGCTGAGTGGGCGGACGCGCTTGGCCTGCGCGCCGGAATTCCAATCCCAGTCGGTGCATTCGACGCGCACTGGGACGCCATCGGTGCCGGCTGCCGCGAAGGCGATGTTGTCAACGTTGTCGGAACCTCTACCTGCATCATCGCTATGGAGCAGCGCACCGCGCTCGTACCCGGTGTCTGCGGTGTTGTGCCCGGCAGCGTGCACCCCGCTTATACCGGTGTCGAAGCGGGGCTCTCCGCTACCGGTGACATTTTCGAAGCCATCGCAAAGCGCGCCGGCACAAAGGTGAAGGAGCTCTCGCAGGGGCTGGAGCGATATCGTGCCGGACAGACCGGGCTATTGCGCCTGAGCTGGGACAACGGTGACCGCACCGTTCTGGTGAACGCTGAACTTGGTGGTGTCACGCTGGGCTGGAACCTCGTCCACACCGCGCAGGACGAGCTCTTCGCGGCCATCGAGGGAACTGCGTTCCACACCCGCATCATCCTGGAGCGCATGGCCGAGAACGGCGTCCCCGTCGATCGGATCATCAATGGCGGCGGCATCCCGCAGCAGAATGCCGTGCTCAATCAGGTCTACGCGAATGTTTTGAACAAGCCTGTCCTCGTTCCCGATGGCACGCCCACCAGCCTCGGTTCCTGCATCTTCGCGCTGCTTGCCGCCGGTGCCGTCTCGTCCGTCGAGCAGGGGCAGTCCTTGCTCTGCCTGCCTCACCGAACATTTCTGCCGCAGCCCGAAGCAGCTGCCGTTTACGAACGGCTCTTCGCGCATTACCGTACTGTCTACTTCGCACTCGGCACGGCAGACGCGGCGCCGGCTGTCCTTGGAGCTGTTCTGCCCGACCTGAAACGCATCGCTGCCGAAGCCTCATCCTCCTAGCCGCAATCCCGAATTGCGATTTTCGGCAGCACGCCTCCCGTTACGGGAATCCGTAGGCAATTAGTTGTTCGCTCGATATTCTCCTTCCCCCGGCTCCGCCGATAACGCTCCTGTCGAGGCACCTATTGCCCGACATGAGGGGCGTCTATGAACCTGCGCCGTTGGACATTCATCGCGTTTGGACTTCTTCTGCTGTGCTGCCTGCTCGCGTGCACATCCGCATCGGGAGAACCGGCACCTTCGGCGCCTGTTCCCAGCTACTCCTCCTCGCTGCATCCTGTGATTGCCACGGCGCCTGCGCGCCTATCCCTCCCGCGCCGGGAGACGCCCCATCTTCTGGATTTCGGGCTGTACGCTTCCGTTGCCGGATATCGCACGCTCGACTACCTCAGTACACGCCGCGCCCTCGCGGGTGGCGCCCGCGAGAAGGTGTTGCCGGAGTGGGTCGTCGACAATCCCGGCACCTTCATCGCATTCGAGGGACTCGCTGCCGCGAGTGAAGTCGGCGGATCTGTGTGGCTCATCCGTCACGGGCATCGTCGCATCGCCCGGACCATGAACCTGGTAAGCATCGGACTGGGTACGCAGACGGTGGTGAATAACTACACAGAGCCACTCACGTTGGCGCGCTGAGGACAGCGATGGCCTTGCCCCAGGCCGCACGCTTTGTGCGGTTCTGGTCCCTCATCCGCCGAGCATTCTTTTCGATTGCAGCAGCAGAGATGGGTTTCACCAGAATTCACTCTCAGTTCTGGTTGCCACTCAGCGCCAAGGTGGTACCCAGCCCGGCGTAGAGATAACGATCACCAAATGTCTTCCTGAGAGCCGTGAAAGCGGGCTCGCCCGTGCAATGGCCGGGTGCGACATACTGCACTTTAAACGTATCGTGCAGGGCCGTCACAATTTTCCCGATCTCCGGATCGCCCGCCACTACGAGGTGAAGGCCGCCCGCGATCAAATGGATTCGCGGGTTGATTGTGCTGGCGGCTTCTACGATCTTGTCGATGCCCGGATGTGAACAGCCAACCACAAGAACCATGCCGTCGGGTGTGTTGATGGCCAGCGACAGCTCATGCAGTTCCAGTGTGCCCGTCCTATCGGAGATCAAAGAGATCAGGTGGATGTCAGTAGCGATCTCGACCGTTTTATCCACGAGCTGGAAGTTCCCGCCTGGCCACGCAGATCCAAACCGCATGACTTCGGGAGGTGCCCCATCGTAGTAGCGCTGCTCCGGCGGCAGCGAAGGCTCCTTGCGATAAAAGGTGCTCGGCAAGTCTGAGCCATAGACGCCGAATCCCTCCTTCGGCGCGTAGATTTTCACTCTCGGGTTCACCCTCAGCAGGTATGCCAGTCCTCCCATGTGGTCCCCGTGGCGATGCGACATGACAACGAAATCCAGCTTCGACAGATCGATGTCTTTTGCCTTCGCGTTCTTTGCAAGAATCTCCGGGTTGTTGCCGCTGTCGAACAGGATCCGCTTTCCGCCGTACTCCACCAGCGCGGCATAACCCCAGTCCTTCTGCATGGAAGAGTTTTTGCCGAACGCATCATAAAGAATAGTGATTTGCGCTTTTGGGATACTCGCGTTTGCCATAGAAGTGGCGAAGGTTGTTGTAGCAGAACCGGCGAAAAGCAGGAGTGCTGCGAAACAGGAAACTGCTCGGAAAAAGGCTGTCATTCTGTCCTCCTGCCTGTAGACATCGCGACTATTCGTGGTTCTTGGAGAACTGGAAAACAATACACGTGTGCGGAATATTACAGTCAAGGCCACCAATGACAAGTGACGCCTTTCCTATCCGCGTTTGAGATGTAGCCATTTCTCGATGCCTTCGGCGATTGGCCTTGGATGACAGGCAATCCGGAAGTTGAAGTCGGTTGACGCTGTCAGCGATTTCACTAGCTGCGTATCTTTGTTGAGATACCTGGCTTGGTCCGGATGGCGTCAGGGATTTGCGCGAACCCTCTGCGTCGGTTCATTACGCGCGAAGGCGATGTCTGCTCCACCATTGGCTACCGAATTGCCGACGATCCGCCCGGAAGACTGCGAAAGTCAGAACGAATCCAGGTTGAAAATCTAGAGGCCGGATGTATCATCATCCCCGCATGTCACGCCGCGGCGTGAACATGAGTTTCCATGCGACCTACACCCGCAGCGGGCCCAAGTCAAAAGGAGGCGATTGTGAAGAGAACAACTCTACTACTCGCGGTTTGCACGATGTTCCTTGCTACATCACTCCGGGCACAGGCCCCTCAAGGCCCACCAAAGCCAGGGCCGGAGCTCAAGAAACTCGACTACAACATTGGTACGTGGAACGTTAAGGGCGAGGCCAAACCATTCGGCCCGATGCCGGGAGGCAAGTTCGCGTCCACAGAAAAGTGCGAATGGTACTCCGGCGGGTTCTTCGTCATGTGTCACTCGCAAGTCACCGGGACGATGGGGCCAGCGAAGAGCGTCTCTTTTTTGGGATACGATCCGAACGAGAAGGTTTACACCTACCATGAGTTCACCAGCACGGGCGAAGCTATCGATTCGAAAGGCACTGTGAACGGCGATACATGGAACTGGACCGCCGAATCCAAGATGGGCGACGCTAAGGTCAGTGTGCGCGTCACCATCAAGGAAGTATCCAAAACCGAGTACACTTTCAAGCTGGAGATGTCCCAGAACGGCGGAGAGTTTTCGGTCGTGGAAGAAGCGACAGGTCATAAGATGGCCGCCGCGGGCCCCGGCTAAGAAGTTGTAGATTTCGCATTCCGGCGAGAGTTGTGGCGGGCGCAGTTCCAACCCTGAACCGGAAGCATAGAAAGTGCTGGGTGCCCATCCGGGCGGAGCTAGAGTGGATCAGTTCTGATGACCCGAAGAAGCCACCGTCTGTCTTTACTCACGAGCGATTCCATGCCGGGAACCCATCAACAAGAACACGCGGAAACCTGCCAGTTAATTTCCCTCCATTCGCTACACTGGAAATAGGGATAAATATCAGCCGAAATGAGTCGAGAATGAGAAAAACGCCACCGGGCTGGTGGCGTTTTCATTTTTGCGTCGCGCGCGCAGGCCGTCTGCTGGCACATGGGGGCGTGATTGGAGGAACTAAGTCCTTGCGCTGGACATATTTACGCGTAACTCGAATGGTTGGAGATATTTAGCCCTCGGGAAGACACCTATCGTATTGATTCAAAGCGGCTTACATCACCCCCTCCGGCACCGGAGGGAGGGGGTGGGTGGTCACGTTACCTGATCAATGCTGGAATAGAAGCGGTGTGAAGTGGATCAGGTTGTCGCGCCACACCATCCAGGTATGACGCCCCGGAGTCTCGATCACCGTCACAGGAATCTGTTGCTGTTGCAGCCAGGCAGTGAAAGCGCGGTTGGATGTGATGAGGTGATCCTCCGTACCGCAGGCCACCCATAGCAGTTTCAGGCGGTCTTTCTTCTTCACCTCTGAAGCGAGGTTAGGGAAGGTCTGGTCCAGGTCCGCCTTGTCCGGCACAGCAGAGGAGAAGGCGCCGACGTACGCGAAGTCGTCGAGGTGATTGAGGCCGGTCCGCAGGCTCTCCCCACCACCCATCGACAGTCCGGCGATGGCATGGTCCTTCCGGTCCTTTGAGATGGAGTAGATCTTCTCCGCCTGCGGCTTCACTTCGTTGAGCAGAACCTGGGTGTATTGCGTGAAGTTGCGGTTGACCAGTTCCTTGTCGCTCCACGCCGACCAGGTGTGAGCGATCATGTCCATGGTGCCGTAACCGAGCGGCATCACCATGATCATCGCCTTGATCTCGTTCTGCGCGATCAGATTGTCGAGGATGACGTTGGCGCGGCCAACAGCGGTCCACCCGCTGGCGTCGTCGCTGTAGCCGTGCAAAAGATACAGCACCGGATACTTCTTCTTCGGGTTGTAGTCGGGCGGCGTGTAGACGAAGAAGTCACTCTGCCGGCCAAGCGTCTGCGATGCATAGAAGTGGTGATGCACAACGCCGTGAGGCACGTTCTGCACGTCCCAGTCCATCGGCTGCGGACCCGGCACCTCGATCTCATTCTGCAGGTTGAGCAGGTTCGGCTTGACGAGCACGCTTCCGGGATCGAGGTAATCGATGTCATCAGCCCGGAAGCCATAGCCGTAGAGTTCGGGCTGGAGTGGCCCGGTGGTCAGGGTCCAGACTCCATCGGACCCCTGCGTCATCGGCTGAGGATCTGCGCCTTCTAGATCGAGTAGTACGGTCTTCGCGCCGGCGGCGGGGTAGCGGAAGGTGATCGAGCCGTCGGGATGGACGGTGGGACCAGCAGGCCGGGGTGGCAGTTGTCCAACTGCCCGCCGGGGCGGCGTGTGTTCGTTGGTGACGGTGGGTTGAGATTGAGCCATGGCCGGCAAGAGCAACAGCGCGGCAGAAAAAGAAGAAGCAGCGCAAAAAAGGGCTTTCATGTCGCCCAACAGTCTAGTGCATTTTTTCGAGAAAAGTAGGTCGCAGCCGATGTTCTTGAGCGGAAAAGACGAATGCGGCAGACGATTGTCTGCCGCATTTGCCGGAACTGCGTCTCTTTTACTTCTTCGTAGGCGCCGGTGCCTGCTGATGGACGGGCGCGGTCGGTGTGCCTTCAAGAACGGAGCCGCCGCCGGCGTGCTTGCCGATGAGGACAAACAGCGCAATGGAGGTGACCATGAAAAGGATGGCGGACCAGGTGGTGAGGCGGGTAAGCATGTTGGCTGCGCCGCGTGGGCCGAATGCAGTCTGTGATCCCTGACCGCCGAAGGCGCCGGCGAGATCGGCGCTCTTGCCCTGCTGCAGCAGGATGACGGCAATCATGAAGACAGAAACGATGACGTGAATAATGGTCAGGAAGATAATCATGCAAACTGCTTTCTGAAGGATCTGCGCCCGCGGGCACACCATCCGATATTCGTTCCGGAATCTCAACCGGAAATTGAGGATTCAGTCTGGTGCGGAAGGGGGGACTTGAACCCCCATGCCTCTCGGCGCCACCCCCTCAAGATGGTGTGTCTGCCAATTTCACCACTTCCGCACGCGGGAATCCTTGCTGAGTATAACAAATGTCCGCTCGCTAAAAGTGCGTTGCGAGATCGCCAAAGCGGTCGAGTTGGATGAGTCGCTGGGGTGGCACAGGCCGCCCGAGATCGTCGTGCTCGAGCACCCAGGTGTTGGGATGATGCACGTAAACGGCGTGAAGGCCCGCAGCAAGCGCGGGATTGATATCGGACCGCGGACTGTTGCCGATCATCCACGTAGTCTCAGCAGCGAGTGCGTGTCGCACGACGATCTCGCAATAGGCATCGGGGTGCTTTTCGGGCGGGATCTCGACAGCGGTGAAATGCATGTGGATGCCGGAGCGGTCGAGCTTTCTTTGCTGTTCCTGCGCATTTCCTTTCGTGACCAGGATGAGGCGATGCCGCTTGGCCAGGAGATTGAGTGTTTCGGGGACGCCAGGCAGCAGCTCGATCGGATGCTCGGCTATGGATTGCGCGAAGCTGGCGATGCGTTGCCGCTGTTCGCTCGAGGGCGTCTCTTCAGAGAGCTCGGTGAAGCAGTCGACGAGAGAACGCTCAAAGCTGGCCATGCCGTACCCGTGTGCCGCGATGGTTGCGTGTTCACATCGGTTCAATACCTGGCGCACCTCGGCTGGGGTGTGCCGATGATGATCGAGATAAGTGATAAAGCCGGCGATCGCCCGCTCGAAATAGATGTTGTTTTCCCACAACGTATCGTCGGCGTCGATCAGCAGGGTCTGCGAAGAGAGGGGAGTGGCGCTAAGCATCCTTCCGAAATCATCGCATGGGCCCTGAGACAAGACCCGGCAGTGGAAAGGTAACTGACGCTTCCGTGCGATGGGCTATGATGCGTGGTTTGCCTACACTTCGTGCATGGCTACCTATCGATTGAAAGTTCTTGGCATCCCCACCGCGGTGATCCTTGTTTGCGCGGTATTTGTGGAGGCTGCCTTCCATTTGGACCAGTCCGTACTGCTTGAGCTCGCCGGCATTGCGGCACGATTCACCATATTGATCGCATTTCTGTATTTCCTGCGGGCATGGCGCAAGACGGTGCTTGCGTACTGGTAGAAGAACGGCCTGTCGATTCCTCAGCAGGTAACTCTTCCAGCAAGGTGCTAGCCTTGAATCGCCATGCGCCTCTCTGTCGTCTTTGCGGCATTGCTCCTGTTCCCGTTGTGTACACGGGCGCAGGACCACACCCTCCCACCGGACCCAACCGTCTCTCCACTGCCACCCGTTACCGGCAAAGGCGCTCAGATCTACCGCTGCGATCAGCAGCAGGGCGCCCCGGCGTGGGTCTTCGTCGCTCCTGAGGCCACTCTCTACGCCGGCGCTGAGGCCGTTGGCACCCATGCGGCCGGGCCTACCTGGCGGTGGAAGGATGGGAGCGCGATTACCGGCAAGGTGCTGATCACCCAGCCCGCCCCCGATCGCGCCTCTATTCCGTGGCTGCTGCTTGCCGCTTCTCCTGCCATGGACAGTGCACCCACCGGCATGCTCGCCCACGTCACGTATGTGCGCCGCTCGGATACGCACGGCGGCATGCCTCCGGCGGGGTGTGACGCGCGCCATCTCGGAGCGGTCGCCCGCGTTCCGTACGCCGCGGTCTACACCTTCTACAAGGCTGCGGAACGCCCCAAGACGCGCACCAGCCGAGATGCGAAGCCACACTCGTCACCTTGACGGTGACTAGTGCGCACCACAGTCGTTGTGGCTGGTGTCGGCTACGCTGGCGATGATCCACTGGCCGTCCTGACGGACGAGGTTAAAGAGGTCGGTACCGCAGTGGTCGACTTTGCCGTCGACGAGGAAGTCGAAGGGCGCCCAGACGACAGCGAGATCGTTATCGATGCGGACGAGCGGGTTGTGGATCTTCTCTTCGATCTTCTTAGGGCCGGGCTTGCCGACGCGGGTGGCGAAGTCTTCGAAGGTCATCTGCGTGGGTTTACCGTCGCGCATGAGGACCATGACCCCGCCCGGGAGTGTGGGTTTCCTGATGGCGGCGGCATCACGCGCGGACATGCCGTCAAACATGGCCTGAATGGGGGCAAGGACGGCCTGATTAGAAGTATCGTCGGCCGGAGTAGCAGCGGGCCTGGCGTGGAGTGCCAGAGGGAAGAGGGCGATGAGGAGTGACGAGGTGGCGAGTAGGCGGCGCATGGCTGCCCATCATACGGGATTTGCCATGCGGGCGGTACGCCTGCCGCGCGCCACATTGAAGAGCGTCGGCGCGCGGGTTCGGGTTCCTTGGGTCGCTACGTCTGGCGTTTTTGAGCGGAACCTCGCGGAAGTCCCATGTCCCAACACAGAGACATGGGGCACCAGTGGAGCGGAATCAGTCTTCTGAGGACTCCTCATCTTCCTCGTACTCGGCTTCGATGTCTTCGAGGTCCCAACCGTATTCCTGTGGGGCGAGGGGTATGCCGTCGCCGGTGTAGCTGACCGAGCGCACGGAATTCGAGTGCAGCATGACGTGCTTCGCATTCGACGAGGCGACCTGCAGGCCGTAGAGGAGGAGGCCGGCGCGTTTGGGGTCGATCTGGTTGGCGGCGAGAGCCTCAAGGACTTCAATGAGTGCGAGCTGAATGGATGCGGTGTCCTCGACAGGCGGGAGGCTGAACGGTGTGTCGTAACCTGCAGGTCCTTCGACGTCGCGAGTGGCGACGGGGATGGAGCCGTAGTCGAGTGTGGCGAGCGACGTTTGCGGAGAAGAGCCGGATGCGGACGATTCTGCTGCCACTCCCGGATCTGCCGGCGCAGGGTGGGGACGGGATGGCTGGCCCGGCCGTGCGTCCAGGCTGGAATGCGCGGGCGTGAAGCGGCCTGTGATGTCGCGCCGGTTGTGGAGCTGGTGGCGCGCCTGCTGCGCGCGATAGCGCTCGTGGAGGCGGCCGTGGAAGTAGCACCAGTGGCTGTCCTTGAGGGCAGCTGCGCGGCAGCCCTCACCGCTTGGGCGAATATGTCGACATTCCGGATACATTTAAGCTCCCTTCTGAGCTGGGCGCGCGCGATGGCGCGCTGTTGTGAGTCGTTGAGATTGGCTGGTGATGGAACCGGATTTACCATCCAGGCGGACGCGCCTGCAGCGCGTGTTGTGGGGTTCGCTTCCTTCGGTCGCTCACGCCGGTCGTGGTGGGCGACCTGAGTGGATGCCATGCGGCACCCGTTGTTATCCCCGGGCTTGGTAACGTGACCACCCACCCCTCCCCCCTCCGGTGCGGGAGGGCCCTGTATAACATCAGCCGAATCATGAGGATGTGTGGTCTTCCGAGCACTAAATATGTCCATCCATTGGGGTTACGCGCAAATATGTCCAGCGATTGGATTTAGCAGTCGCAGAACGCGAGACAACGCCGGTTACAAATAAAAAAGCCACCGTTGCGGTGGCGTCTTTGGATCTCAAGTGTGGTTGTGGCCGGAGTTGGTCCCTATTTTTAGTGTAGCGAATGGAAGGGAATTAGCTGGCAGGTTTTTGATTCGGGATTGGTGGCGCGTTCCCGAAATGGGTTCGACGTTTGTGTCTGATACGAGAGTTTCCCGATTACGAATCCTTGGAGCGAAGCTCAACCAGAGCTCAACGAGTGCTTTGGCCCGTTGGCAGCAGTCGAAAACTGAAGTTACTGAAAAGCGGACTTTGCAGGAGCTACGAATTTAGACCAGCATCCGCAAGCTGCAGATGACGATGGTTATTACAGAGACGATGAGCGCGACGAAGGCGAAGCTGCGACGGGAATCCAAGACGAGAGCCAACGCGGCGGAGATGAGGGTCAGTGGAGTTCCAAAGAGCCAGACACCAGCGAGAACACGGTAGACGGTAGCTCCTCGCACTCCAGGGGAAGGCGACGGCTCGGAGTTGACGAGGGAGTGGCTGATCAAGAGGGCAGCCAAGACGAAAGAACCGATTTCGAGCAGACTCAGCGCGATGGAGGTGAGGGCGAATTTTCGTTCGTACCACCAGCTTTTCCGATCGTTCATCCGCGCCTCGTGAACATTTCGTCCCATGATATCGCTGGACGAAATCGATCCGTATCACTCAAGATCGTGGGCACGCTTGCGGGAAGCGGGGTTTTGAGCAACTTCACCGCGAACTTACTCAAACGGGACTTCGCAGGCATTTCGGGATTAGTTCCGTATTGCCGGTTAACCGCCCGGCCACGATGGAGTGCCAAGGTGAGAAGCGGACTTGTGGGGACCAACCCGTGAATATCAATGTTTCTATGATGTGCGGAGCCAAGGTGTTGAACGAGAAATCTGTGAGCGTACGAACGCACAGGATGAGTTCAAACGCGACGCATAACGACCTAGCTTCGCGGAGCGAAGAGCTGGGGATCGCTCAGTAGTAATGGCGCTCGTCGGCCCAGTTTAGGGGCGCGGAGGGGCGTCTGCCGCGAAGCAGGTAGATGTTGCCGTGCTCGAAAGGCATGGCGTAGGGCGTGTCGCGCACGCCGACGATGGTGACGGACTCGTATTTCTTCGAGACATCGTCCGGAGAGTCATCAATGACAGCGATAACAAGGTCGGGATCGCAGCCATGCATGCCCCAGAGCCAGTAGTTGTTGTGTGCGCTGAGGGCAGGTGGAAGGTGGAGCTGATCGCGGCGGTTGAAGAAGTCGATGGCGCCGGCATCGCCGTAGTTGCCGCCGAAGATGCAGACGCGGCGCTGGTCTGCAGGTGAAAGGGAGTTAAAGGCGCGAGCGACGATTGCCACCTGTTGCTGCCAGCCGAAGCGGTCGGCGTAGAACTGCGGGAGCTCACCGCTGGCGGCGGTTTCGGTCTTGTTGCTCTTCAGGTGCAGCGCCGTGGTGTAACGGACCCAGGCGGCGGGGCGAAGTACGGGCGAGGACATCGGCAGGATGAGAAGGCCGGTGAGGATGAGCGCGCATTCGAAGATGGGGAAGGCGAAGACGCGGTTTGCGGCGACGAGGGGCTTTACAGCGAAGCGGCGCTCCCAGGCGATGGCCCCGGCGGCGAAGAGCACTGGATAGATGGGGGCGAGATAGTAGTCCTTGGCGTGCAGGACGAACATGAGCACGTAGAAGATGAGGAAGGTCAAGCCGATCCAGCGGCCGTGTGGGATAGAGCGTGCGCGCAGAAGAGAGATGACGCCGGTGATCCAGAGCAGAGCGTTGGCGGGGTGCATCTGCCCGAGTTGGGCGTTGAAGAAGCCCATAGGGCCGAGGATGACGTTCTTGTTTCCGACCTTGCCGTTGTGGAAGAACTCGAGAGTGGGCCAGTGGTTGTGAATCTGCCAGAGGACGTAGGGCAGGGCGATGACGATGATTAATGCGATTCCGATTGCGGCCCAGCGAGTGAAGAGGATGCGGCGTTGCTGCGTGAGGAGCAGGCCGATGCCGGCGGCGATGAGAAAGAAGAGGATCGAGGGTTTGTTGAGCAGGCCGATGCTGGCGGAGAGGCTGAAGATGGTCCACCAGAATGGCTGGGGAGCGCCGTCGACAAGGCGAATCAGCGCGAGCGCGCAGAGCATCCAGAAGACGGGCTCGAAGGAGTTCATGGAGAGAATGCTGTCGACGGCGATGTAGATGGGTGCGACGAGGACGCCGAGCATCGCCAGCGCCTGTGCGGGCCGTAGGCCGCCGAGGGCCCAGGCGAGCAGGCCGGTGAGGAAGACGGTGGCGGCTCCGGCGAGTGCGGAGAGAATGCGGATGGCGAATAGAGAGTCGCCGAAGAGGAGCTCGCCGAGGCGTGCTTGCAAGGCGACGATGGGGCCGTGGTCGACGAAGCCCCATGCGAGATGACGGCCGCAGGCGATGTAGTAGAACTCGTCGCGGAAGTAGCTGTAGCCGATGTGTTGGGTCCAGAGTGTCAGGGTGTACTGCAGGAGGAGCTTGATGGCGGCGAAGAGGAGGGCAAGCCGAAGGGCCGAACGCAGGGAAGGGTTAGATCGGCGGACGACGGTTGAGCTCATAAGGGTCAAAGAAAATGTATCAAAGCTAACACGGCGGTTCCCGCGCAAGGCCTTTTCCCGATGACAGTGCGTGGAAGCTCAGAACCGCATATTCGAAACGCGCTTGCGTTGAGTTGTCCGGTTGGTCGGCAATCCGGAAGTTACCCCATCGCTGGGGGAGCCAGCATGCATAACGAAGTGCCTGAAAAACGGGGTTTCAGGAAACTACGATCCGCTACAAAGTGAACTGCCGATACCCGGCCCGGAGTTTCGAGATCGCGGCCCGAAAGCCATGGCAGCAAATGCGGACCGCGGGCCGACAATCATTGGCCCTTTGCCTTGATTATCCTCGGGACCTTTTGAGCGAGTAATTGCTCGAACGCCTTCTGCTGCTCGGAACTCTGAAAAACACGCTTCGGGATGACTGTAAAAGCGCCAGCACCGTGGTAGAGAACGAATGAGTGTGAGTCAACGAGTGCCCGTGAATACATGCCCCACTGAAGTTGTGAGTCGATGTGGGCTGCGACGGAAGTGAATGCCATCGGGCGAAAAGGTCAGCGCATACTCGTCGCGAAACTTTGTGTCTCGTCGAAATACCACCTACGGGATGATGCGAAAGGCAGCAATGAGCATTAGGGCAAAAGTGCCCGAAAGCCCGAGCAAGGCCATCCCGTACCATCGCGACTCGGGTGACCGCCAAAGGTAAACGCCGATTACGGCCATCAGTACCGTGACGGCGATGTCAATCCTGAGTCGAAGCCGCGAAGCATAATGCCCTCGCATAGCTCGGACAAAATCTTGTTCGGAATAACGGAACAGAAGGCTAACAGTAGAATCCACTCGCCGGATGGTATCAGGCTTCGCATGAATCGAAAGCGAAGTTCCCGAAAACGGGGTTACAGGTCAGTTGCCAGAACCCTTGCTGCACACGCGGATCTCGGTCAGCGCAAAATCGCCAATGCCCACGAACTGGTAATTGGCCTAGTAACCCTCCTCGAAGAATCGGGATTAGACTTGAAGCCCTAGACTGAGGGTGCAACCTATCTGGGCAGGGAGCGCCTCTGTTCGATAAGCACTCCGAGGTCTATTTCGGCAGCCGACGGAGGACCTAAATGAGTAATCGCATGATTGTTTTATCGCGTCGACTTGAGCGCTTCGCGATTGGCTTCTCATTTGCAACCTTCGCCTTCTTTTTAATAGGGTTGTTTGCCGCCGCCAAAAATGAAGGCCGGGTAGTATTCTTCTTCGCTGGCCTTGTTTCGGTGTGCCTCTTCGCCACCTTCTTTTTATGGCTGGCGCACGGCTTCGCATGGGCGATGATCTCAGAGGAGCCTGTAGGGGCGATGAAACCTGCAGAGGCATTGAAGCCTGCAGAGGCGATAAAACCTGCGGAGGTGAAGAGGCCTGCCGAGGCGATGAAAGCTGCCGAGGTGAAGAGGCCTGCGGAGGAGAAGAAACCTGCGGAGGAGAAGGTGATCGCTCCAGAGGATACTCGCGGCGCGAGGTACACCATCACCGGAAGGCGCATCGACTGACCCCAGAGAGCTTGTCAAGCTGGGCCGCAATCGCGGAGGCCCTGCGCGAACGAGAGTGAGACGATGTCGCACGCCCTGCGATTGTTTTCCGTCAAAGATGGAATTGCCCCGAGAAATCGCGAACTCTGTAGCGAGTGATAACCGGAAAACTGGAAGTTGCGTCGAGCCGCAGACAAACCGACTGTTGATTTATGAGATAGGTTCTAATCTTGATGTATGGGGCCACCCGCCGATGGGATGGCGAAGTTCAGCATTCATAATTTTGAGTGGGCTACTCTCGTCGGATCGTCACCGCCACGGGTGTTGACGGTGTTTCAAATCGGCCTTCAGTATTTGGCAACGATGGATCATCACATGAAGGAGTCCTTTTATGACTGAAACCACATCCGCTGAGACGTCGGGTGATGGCGTGCTCGGATCTCAAGCGAACACAGGTAACAAACTGCAGACGAAGAGTGTTCTAACGAAGATTGCAGCGTTTGTTGCAGATCGAAATATCCCTTTCCTTGTATGCAGCATTGGAATGATCGTGATGTTGCTGTGGGCAGGCAAGTTCAAAATGACAGCACCCGGAGCAGAGGGCATCATCCCGCTCGTCAGTAACAGCCCACTTACCAGTTGGCAATTCAAGGTCTTTGGACCATATGTTCTGGGGGATATGATCGGGGCCACTGAATGGACAGCAGCAATCCTACTCATCATTGGCTACTTTAAACCTAAAGCAGGCATTCTGGGCGGGATCATTCTAGTCGGCATGTTCTTCACCACAAGCACCATGTTGATCACGACTCCGGATGACACCGTCGTGGTTCACGGCATCCACTACATGAACAATCTCGGCCTGTTTCTCTTCAAAGACATTATCTCTTTCGGAGTTGCGTTCTATCTGATCACCTATTATGGCCGAAAAGCGATCATGGCTGAAAATCGGAGATGATGGTCTGCGGAGAATACCAACGGGCTCCCGAGGATACATTGCGTTTTGTCGAGCTGACTGGCATGCGACCCTGGGGGAGCTATTGGGACGACGACCTCACCTACTCGTCTCTTGTTGCACCGGAGTCCAGTGCGCCTCTTCCTGCGCAGACAAGGTCAGCGTGGAACGCGCGTCTACGATTTGGCCCCCGGACCTGCTCCTCACCCGGTAACGCGTGGCGGCAAAGCCAAGCGCCGACAAATCCACCTTGTATCGCTTCGGTCTGTCAGACAGATTCTTCAGCACAAATCCATCCTCGCTAAAGTTGTAGCGCAACGCATACTGGGGAATTGCGAACTCCACGCTGCCATAGCTCTTGAGATGCGGTGCGACGGATACATCCGCATCAGCGGGAACAGTCAGGCCCAGAAACTTCTCGATCAGAACAGCCGCGAAGACATTGGGATATTCGTAGTACTTTTCAGCCCCGTGCGCATTCTTGCCATCGATGTAGTAGACATGGTCCATGTCGTAGCGTTCACTCATAAAATAGTTATTTTTCGCGCCCTCTGCCGTCACCATCTTCAGTTGATCAAACAGAATGCCACTCTGCCCCTGCGACTCGCGAAACGCCGCATCCCAGTACCAGTACCTGCCCGCCGCACAAAGATCATAGGGCCCGCCAGTGCCGATCTCGGCCTTATCGTAGTCGGCGATCTTCGCCGCCACAAAGCTGGGAAATCCCTCAAACCCTTCGGCATTCATGTCGATCAAACGCCGCACCGCAGCGGCCTGATCCGCCGTTGCATACCCGAAGGTCACGGGCAATTCATTGGCAAGAAGATGAATGTGATCGTGAGCCTGTCCGTTGCGGTCCATCCAGTCGATGAATCTCTGATTCTCAGGGTCCCAGTACCCCATTGGAAGAGGCGCGATCAGCGCATTGGCCATCTTCTTCGAAGCTCCCGCAAAACGGGTGGCTTCGTCTCGCCGTCCCAACAGGTTCTCCATAGAGGCCAGCAAGGCGAACGCGTGAGCGGCAAATGCCTGAGCTTGTGTCACACGTCCATCCTTTATCACCTGGTCTTCGTAATACACATCCGACCAGACTCGGTCGTACTGATCCGTGTTCGACAGTATCCAACCCGCCGCGTGCTCGAGGTTCTCAATGTTAGACCGCAGCCAAGAGGCGTCTTTTCTGGCTTTGTAATAGCTCCAGGACTCTTCGATGACCTCAATGTCCCCGGTCAAGGGAAACATTGCCGCATTCTGATGGTTGTCCTCACTGTTTCTGCGCACGTGGTACTCGCGCCTTCCATCCGGTTGCACCGAAGTAGGCATGCGATAGAGACCTTCCGGATCGTCATTCATCAGCTTGAATTGGAGCTCAATCATCCGCTTCACAACATCGAGATCGAGCTCTGAGCCCATCGCTATCCGTCCCTTGATCTGAAATTCGTGATCGACCGCGGGATAAGAACCCGCATAGGAGTTCACATTCAGCGTGCTCAAAACATATCCACTGCTGTAGGGGAAATTCGCCGCCATGGTCTTCTCCACCACGGATGGCAACATGGTTCCCCAGTAGAAGGCGGCCAAAGCTTCTTCCAGCTCGCCGCCGCCAGAGATCTCAAGTGAAAATCGATGACCGAAGGGGTCGCTGTGCGGCCGAGCTTCCGCTTTGGAGAGAGTCACACTCTCCCCCAGCAGAGTAACCGTCAGTCCCGCTTCGGTCTTCTTCGCAACCAGATCGCCGTCATGCAGCTTGAGATACCAGGAGTGATTCGGAGATGTCGCATCGAGCGGCAGAATCCATAGCGCCCTATTCGCATTGACCTGCGCGCTACTCGCACTTATCGGAAGCACCCACCACTGATTCTCCTCGTACTGAACGCCTAAGCCCTGGCAGCGGGTAAATACCGCTTCAACCGGCGTGCGAACGTCCTTTCGCGTAACCAGAAGGTCTTCTCCAACTTGAGTCACATTCGCGTTTTCGATTGACTGCAGAATCCCGTCGGCATTGCCAGGCTGTGCTCCATGTAAAGCAACTCTGTCGCCCAGTGCATACAAGTGCGCTGACACTCCGACCAACAGAAAGATCGAGATCCATATTTTCATTGAGCGTCTGAATCAGGTTCTGCAACTGGGTGAAGTCACAAGAGGCTGGCCATCTAGCGCCTCACGGTCTAAAAAAAGCCAGTGATCGCCGGACTGCATACCTCGCATGCCTTCGTAATAGTATCTGGGACCACAATTCTCAGCGAGTATGCTTCCGTCTTGGGGTGAGCAGGGCTTCGCATCCTTACGTAAGGAGAGATCCTATTTGTGAAGCAGAATTTCGCGGCAATTATCCTTGGTGGGACCGGACAAGTCGGCGGTGCAGCTGTAGTGGAACTGCTAGCGACTTTGGAATGCCGGGAAGTGGTGATGGTCACCAGAAAGCCCATTGCGCCACGATCGCGGGTACGCAACATCGTTCTTGATACCGGTGCTGCTGACTTTGCCGAGCGCACTGCCGCTGTTGCCCGCGAAGTTTTGAGCCAAGGTCCCGCCAGCGCCGTGAGCTGTGTAGGTGTCGGTTCTGGATCGATGCGGTGGAGCGAGGAAGAACTGCAACGACTAGAGGTTGGCGTCGTCGGTGCCTTTGCACGTGGTTGCCATGACGCCGGAATCGCCCAGTTTTGCCTACTGTCTGCGGTAGGAAGCTCAGCTCGCAGCCGGTTTCGCTATGTGCGAGTCATGGGCATGAAGGAAGACACGGTGCGTAACGTCGGTTTTGTCCGCCTCGCCATATTTCGCCCCGGCATCATTGTCGGCAACGCTCATACCCCGGCGTGGGTTGGTTGGTTGGGAAGCCTCGTGCCGGGATCGTTTGGCAATATTGATCAGCGAATTCTCGGTCGCTCCATTGCCGCAGAGATAGCTTTGCACAGTCGAGAGGCAGGTGAAGTTACCCGCGAAAACGCGGCAATGAAAAAACTCGCTGCGCAGTTCAAAAGCGTCCCTTAGCTTACTGCGGCAACGCGAAGGCGATGTAGCTGCCGTGAATGGGCGCCTGCAAGGCCGGCTGCCCCGGGATGCTGCGTGTGCGCGCCGAATCCCGGCCGGCAGCGCAGAAAACGATGTACTCGCGACCGTTGCTCTCGTACACCGCAGGCATGCCTTCTATCGCGGCAGGCGCCTCGTATTCCCAGAGCGTCTTCCCCGTGGAGCTATCAAGCGCGCGAATCTTTCGATCGTTTGAGCCGGCAAAGATGAGGCCGCCGGCAGTGACGACCGGGTTCACCTTGGGAAAGTGGGAACCGGTACCGGTGATACCTTTGTCGGCAAGCTCCGGCACTTCACCCAGTGGTACCTTCCACCGGATGTCGCCGGTGTTCAGATCGTAGGCAGTCAGCGATGTCCATGGCGGGTCGATCACCGGCAGGCCATTCTTATCGAACATGAAGCCGAAGCCACTCTTGTATTCGAGCATGCGCGGGTCGCCAGCAGGCTGCGCGAATGCCTGCGCCCTGGAGTCGTGTTTCGCGCTGGGCGCCGCGCTCGGGGATGCGGTCGGGGATAACGTGAGCTTCAGCATGGAGGGCAGGTCTTTGCTGATGATGTAGATCCAGCCGTGGACGGGATCGCTTGCGACGCCGCCGAAGTTGGCGCCGCCATTGTTGCCGGGCATCTCGACTGTTTCATGGGTAGAAGGCGGCGTGAAGATGCCGTTGTTCCTAGCTGCATCCATCTTCTGCTTGATCCGGTCGTGCTCCTCAGATGTCAAATAGGGGCTGAGGTCCTTTGACGTGAACGCCTGACGCGCGAAGATCGCGGGCTTCGACGGAAACGGCTGCGTGGGCCAGGTCTCTTCTCCCGGCATGGGCGACTTCGGCACGGGGCGCTCTTCCACCGGCCAGAGGGGCCTGCCTGTGACACGATCAAAGACCCAAAGAAAGCCTGTCTTCGAGGCCTCCGCGACGATGTCCACCGGCTTGCTGTTGTGGAGTACGGTCATCAGCATGGGCGTACTGGCATTGTCATAGTCCCAGATATCGTGATGCACCATCTGGTAGTACCAGCGCAGCTTGCCCGTGCGGGCGTCCAAAGCGAGCAGGGAATCGCCGAACAGGTTCTTGCCGGTGCGATTGGCGCCGTAGAAGTTGTATTTGGGGCTGGACGTCGGAACGTAGAGGATGCCGCGCTTGATATCGAGTGCCATGCTGCTCCAGGCGTTGGCACCTCCCACGGTCTTCCACGCATCTTTGGGCCAAGTGTCGTAGCCAATTTCTCCGGGATGCGGGATGGTATGAAATGTCCAAACGAGACGTCCGGTGGCCACATCGAAGGCGTGGATGTCGCCCGGGCCGGAGTGGTATTCCTCGTTGGTTGCCGAGCCGACGATGATCAGGTTCTCAAAGACGCGGCCAGGGTTGTAGCTCTGCACCAGCGTTAGCGACTCGGGATCCCGGCCCAGGCCTTCGCGTAGATCTATGTGGCCCTCCTTGCCAAAGGCATCGATACTCTTGCCGGTCCGAGCGTCGATCTCCTGTAATGCATTGTCGGCAGCGAAGATGAGGCGTGCGTCGGTGCCGTCTTTGCTCTGCCAGTAGGTGAGGCCGCGGTTGGTCAGCAGCTGCGTCTTTGCATGGATGCTGTGCGACCACTTCTGCTTGCCGGTCGCTGCATCGAGCGCGAGGATGTGATCCTTCTCCGCCAATGCATACAAGGTGTCGCCGATGACAAGCGGGTTGAAGGCGTAGATGGCCTCGTCCCCGGTGGACGCAATCCACACAGGCTTCAACTGCATCACATTGCCGCGGTTTACCTGCTTCAGTGAGGAGTACTGCGCTCCATCTTCCGCGCCACCGTAGGCCCGCCAGCTTGCGTGGGGGTCGTTTTGCGCCGAGGCAATGGATAACAGAGGCAGGCATGTGAGCGCCTGCGCAATGCGTCGCAAACTCCGACGGCTGAGGGGCATCGTGTGTCCTCTCCTTGTGCGATTCGGTGGAACAGACGTTGGCGCGAAAGCCAGCTGCATCGAGGGTCCATCACGCCGGATATCGCATTTGCTTGCGGAAACTCGTTGCGCACGGCGGCAATCACCGCGTCGCTCACTCGGTGCATATTTTGCTGATTGGAGACAACGAAAGCAAGCGACGGCAGTTCAACCAGAGCTCAAATGAGCGCTTTGCCCTGTTGGCACGAGATGAGCACGTCTTGACTGGATATATAGTTATCTATATAAAGACATCTATATATGGCCAAGACCGATGCGCTGCAAGGTTCACTGGATTTGCTCGTGCTGAAGATATTGTCGCGGCGCCCGCGGCTTCACGGATACGCCATCATGGCTGCCATCGCCAATACATCCGGCGAAGTGCTGCGCGCAGAGGAGGGCTCGCTCTACCCCGCGCTGTATCGGATGGAAGAAGCGGGCTGGATTCGCGCGGAGTGGATCAAGAAAGACACCGGTCGCCGCGCCCGGATCTACGAACTGACCGCCGCTGGTAAGAAGCAACTGGGCGCGGAGGAGTCGCGCTGGCAGTCAGTTACTTTGGCCATCAATCGGGTTCTCCGGGAGGCATGACATGTCGTTGTGGTCGCGTATCGCGAATGCCGTGCGCGGCGAGCGCCTGAACCGCGAGATCGAGGAAGAGTTGCAGTCGCACATTGAAGAAGCTATTGCCTCAGGACGTGATCCCAAGGAAGTGCAGCGTGCATTCGGTTCCGCGTTGCGCGCCCGCGAAGTGAGCCACAGCGTTCGTGCTGCCGAATGGCTTGCGTCGCTTCTCGCCGATGTAAGGTTCGGCTGGCGGCAGCTCTGTCGCAACAAGCTCACGTCCCTGGCCGCTGTGCTTTCCCTCGCTCTCGGCATCGGCTCCTGTGTCGCCGCCTTCCGTCTTATCGACGCCCTGCTCTGGCGTCCGCTGCCCATTTCCGGTTCCAGCAGGCTCTATGTCCTCTCCCGCACGTTGACCGGCCCCGAGGGCAGGCCTATCGAGGACGGCTACTGGGCCACGCCGGACTTCAAAGTCATGCGCGATGCCGTCAAGGACCAGGCCGACCTCATCGCCATCAGCGACGCCGACCGCACGGACATCACCTGGTCCACCGACGACGACATGGAGAAGGCCCACGTCGTTTATGCCTCCGGCAACATGTTCCCGCTCTTCGGCCTTGAGCCCGCGCTCGGCCGCCTGCTCGCCCCCGTCGATGACCGCAGCCCCGGTCTCGCTCCGTATGCGGTTCTCTCCTGGGACTATTGGAATCACCACTTCGGCCGAGATCCCCACGTCCTCGGCCGCTCGCTCCACATCGGCGATCAGACCTTCGAAATCATCGGCGTGGGCCCTCGCGACTTCACCGGAACCGAAAACGGAACTGTCACCGACATCTTTCTGCCCCTCAGCATGAACAGCCTGGCCACCCGGGACAGCGTCACCTGGCACCGCACCTTCCTGATGTTGAAACCCGGCGTTAACCCGGCCACCGCCCTCGAGCCGCTCCGCCAGCATCTCTCCTCCGTCAGCCGCGCCTTCGAGCTCGACTGCTCCACGTGCTCCCGCGGCATGACCCCGGCGACCATCGACCGCTATCTCAATAAGACTCTCGTCTTCAATCCGGCCGGCGCTGGCATCTCCGATCTCCAGAAGGACTACCGCCGATTGCTCGGCGTTCTCGGCCTCCTGGTCGCTCTTGTCCTGCTCATCGCCTGCGTCAACGTCGCCAACATGATGACAGCCCAAGCCGCCGCCCGAGGCCAGGAGATGGCTCTCCGAATCTCGATCGGCGCCGGCCGCCGTCGCCTCGTCCAGCTGATCCTGTGCCAGAGCGCGCTGCTCGCCCTCCTGGCTTCTGTCCTTGGCGCATTCTTTGCGGCGTGGGCGGCGCCCTTTGTGCTCAGTCTCGTCAATCCACCCGACAACCCTGCACGTCTCGCCCTTCCCGCCGACTGGCGTGTGCTTCTCTTCGGCTTCGGGCTCATTATCCTCGTCGTTCTATTGCTTGGTTTGCTTCCTGCTCTCCGTGCCTCTGCCGTCAGGCCCGTCGCCGCCCTAAAAGGTGGTGAAGATCCGCACTCGCCACGCCGTCTTATGCGTGGAGCCATCGCTCTTCAGGTCGCTTTCTGTTGCCTTGTCCTCTTACTGTCTTCGCTCTTCGTCGCATCCTTCCAGCGCCTGCAGAACCGCCCCCTCGGTTTCTCCACCGACCGTCTACTCCTGCTCGAAACCGTTGCCGGCAAAGGCCAGCTTCCCGTCGTCTGGAGTCAAACTGCCGAGGCGCTCCGTGCCGTCCCCGGCATCGACTCGGTCACCATCTCGGGCTGGCCCCTTCTCGGGCGCATCATGATAAACAGCGACATCTCCATCAACGGCGCACCTCCCAGTCCGACTCCCTCCTGGTTCCTGAGCGTTTCCCCGGGCTGGCTCTCGACGATGAGGATCCCCCTCGTTTCCGGCCGTGACTTTCGCCCTCAAGACACCTCGCCCGGAGTCGCCATCGTCAACGAAACCTTCGCTAAGACTTTCTTCCCCGGCCAGGATCCCATCGGCCGCACCTTTGAACGCGGCGCCAATGAACCTATCAACAAGATCGTCGGCGTCACCCCCGACGCTCCCTACCGCCAATTGCGCGACCCCATCCGTCCGGTCTTCTACGTCCCACTCAACGAAATCGACGACAAATCCGCCCCCAAGGCCGTGGCCTTCGCTACCTTTACCATTCACACCGACACTGAGAACACGCTCACCCTCGCCGACTCCCTTCGCCGGTTCATTGCGCAGCGCCACAACGGCCTTCGCGTCTCGAATGTCACCACGCAGCGCGATCTAGTCCGCGACCAGACCATTCGGGAGCGGCTGCTCGCCATGCTCGCCGCATTCTTTGCCGCCGTCGCGCTGCTCCTCGCCGGCATCGGCCTTTACGCTGTGCTCAACTACTCCGTGCTCCAGCGCCGCCGCGAGATCGGTATCCGCATGGCGATTGGCTCGACTCGCGCAGGCATCGTGCGCATTGTGACTTTCGATGTTTTCCTGATGATCGTGCTCGGAGGCTGCACGGGCGTCGTGCTCGGACTGGGCGCGGCGCGTTATGTCGCGTCGCTTTTCTACCAGGTCAAACCAACCGACGCGGATATGATCGCTCTGCCGACGTGTGCCATTCTGCTCACTGCTCTCGTTGCCACACTCCCCGCCGTGCTTCGCGCGTTGCGCACAGACCCCACCGAGATACTGCGCGCGGAGTGAGGGGCAGAGTTCCACTTATAGCGAACCTGCAGATGGCGATAGGATTGATCATGCATCTGGATCATTCGCTGCAAAATCGCCAATGCACTTCTTGGAGCGGATTGCTAATCGAAAGTCGGCTTGTGGTCACCAATAGGCCGTTCCCAAAGCTGCAGTCATGATTGCTTAGCGGGAGCGCCGCGGCGGAGCTCGTCGATAAGAATGACGGCCTCGGCAATCTCGCGCATGCTCTTGCGGCGATGGCGGCTCTCTTTCTGCATCATGCGATAGGCTTCTTCTTCGTTCACGTTGTGGTCACGCTGCAGTAGCCCCTTTGCGCGTTCAATCAGCTTGCGGGATTCAAGTTGTCCCGACAGAGCGTCTCTCTCGCTCTCCAGGCGAGCCATTTCAATTTCGCCGCCCACGAGGAATCCAATGGTGGAGATTGTCTGCACCTCCCACGGGGTGTAATGATGCGGCTGGCGATGCTGCACATTGATGACGCCGACGAGGCCGCCGCGCGCGAGGATCGGAACCGACAGAAAGGCTTCGAAGGAGTCTTCCGGGAGATCTTTGAAGAATTGAAAGCGCGGATCGCGCAGCGCGCCCGAATCGATCGAGACAGGTTCTCGATGTTCTGCAACCCAGCCGGTGATTCCTTGCCCGATTGTCATTCCGAGCTGATCGATCACATCCGGGTGCGGGTTCTTCGACGCGCGCAGGACAAGCTGGTTCTCCTCAAGGATGTAGATGAAACAGGAATCGCAACTCAGCAGCGTCTCAATAAAACTCACGATCTGATTCAGCACGGCATGCAGCGGATCGGATGCCGCCATACGGCGGCCGATATCGTGGACTAACTGGATAGCATTCAGTTGGCGGGGATCGGGCGAACCAGCCCCATCCGCATTGCGCCCGGGAGACGGCGCCGGTACCACCACGCCGGTCTTGCGGGGAATGCTCTGCGCCGCCACAGTTGGAGTGGATTCCGGTCGCGCCGGCAGGCTGCTCCGCTGGGCTGATCCGCGCTTTCCCTCGAGCAGCCGCCCTGCGCATTCCGAAGCCTCATTCATCAGGAAGCCCATCTTGGGGTGTGACGGTTCAAAATCGGGCTCTACACCATGGCGCAACAACTCTTCCGATGTACTCGGTCCAATCGAGAGCACGACCGTCTTACGCAGCGCGGCGCGCAATGCTTCCGCGTCGCCCATCTGCTCGGCAACGCGGAAGAGATGTGTCGCCTGAACAGCCGTCAGGAAGACAACAACGTCAATCTCTGCTGCGATGATGGCGCGGATGGATTTTCGCAGCGGCTCAAGATCATCGGGGAGCGCCCATTGATATACGGGCACTCGTGTCCATTGCACATGGTGCTGGCTAAGGGCATCGAGCAACTCAGCGTTTACGCTGCCGTATTCCTGCACCGCCGCCCGCAGTCCCTCCAGAGAGGGGCCAAACGCACCGTCCAGAGCGCCGATCATCTCGCGCCATGTGCACGGCTCGGGCGCTGTCACCGCGACGGGAAGTCCCATTTCACGCACGGCCGCGCTGGATTTGGGACCGCGGGTCGCCAGCTTCGCCCGCCGCAAAGACTCGATGATGCGAGCACGATCGTACCGGGATCCAACAATCTCCATAAGCCGGCGAACGCCGACACCGGTGGTGAAAATAATCAGGTCGAAGTCGCCCTGAAGCAGATGTTCTGCAAACTGCAGAGCCTCATGATTGGATTCGAGTGGGACTTCGCGCATGGCGGAGGCGACCGTAGGGTCGCCGCCATAGGTGCGAATCAGTTTCGCGATCTCCGTGGCACGACGGCTCTCCAACGCCAGAACTCGCAATCCGTTGAGGTTGCCGAACGCCATTTTTCATTATTTACCGAAATCGCACAGCACGCGAGAGAAATGTATTGCAGCGCCTGTCGATCAGACATCTCGTCGATGTGTCCCCCGCGCGGTGACATCAATTTCCTGATTTTCCCTGCGCTCGGTCCCAGCGATAGACGAGCTCCACATATCCATACTGCGCGTTTCGGTCCTCAGGGTAGATCGCGCCGATCACGGTTTTGCCGGAAACATGCGCGTAGTAGAAGTTGATTCCAACAGATCTGGTGGCCTGCCAGTCGGCACTGATGTCAGCCATAGAGGCGAACGAGGAATGTCCGTTTGCCGGTCGACCGGTATATCCGAACACCTTGTTGTCGTATGCCCCGCCGCCCTGATACCAGAGATCCTTACTAGACGTAAGCTGCAGCCAGTGCAGATCGGCGCGCACAGCGAGCTTTTTGACCGGCGTATCCACGACCTGGACGAAATCGTCAGTGCTGTTCATCAGATTGTAGAAAGGCATACGAGCGTAGATGCGCGGCGTCGGCAAGATCTGAAAGAAAGTATGGTGCTCGCCATCGGTTGTGTTGTTGTCGCCGCTGCCTCGAAACCATCCGCCGCGCAGCCACGGCGTACTCCTGACCCTGCTGAATTGGTAGCCGCCTTCTACTGCCGCTGCGTTCGCACTGTGATCGAGTGATCCCCAGCTTCCGTTCTGCAGCGCTCCCCAGAGAAGGAAATCGAGTTTGCCAGGACCGGCAGGCAGACTGGCGATAAAGTCGCCACCATAAGTGCCGATGCGAATGTTCTGATGATCCGCCGTCCGCAGGGTCATCGCGCGGTTGTCGGTTTTAGTGATGCCGGTACGACCGTCGTGATAGCCGACGCCAAAGCCACGCCAGAGCACGTGTTGTCGCCATGTCGACTTGGTGAAGGCCAGGTATTGAAGATCAACATTCAGTTCCGGATTACCGTTCATGTTGAAGACGCCCTGATCGGCGCGCCCGACCATTGCCGTCAGGTCCCAGCTAGGGGCGCCGTAATGCGCATCGATGCCGTCAAAGCTGCGTTGAGCATTGGAGAAGCCGAAATTGCCGACCAGACGATGTGCAATACGATTCGTCTGTAGCCAACCGAGAGTTGCGTTTGCTGGCTTTGTCTCCTGCCCTTCGATAAATTCGAAGCGCCCCAGGCGGACATTCGTATCTTCGCCATCGAAGTGATAGCGCACAAAGCCCTGCTTGAGGAACGCGGCCGCGGGGTCAGTATTGTTGTCGTTGGACGCGTAGTAAGTGCCTCCCAGTCCAAGCTGTCCCTGCGCTGCATTTGTTGAGACCGCGTTGCTGGGCAGACCAAGCACAGCGGGTTTGCGCAAGCTCGAGCTGCCAGTCCCATTGATCGATGAGTTGCGCCACTCCAATTCTCAGCAGCGATTCGACGTAAGCGTAGGTTTCCGACTTGGGCGGCGCCGCAAACCACTGCCACGTGTCTACGCGAGTGCGGTCGTAGATGGAGATGCTTACTGGAAGGCCGCTCGATGCGGCGGATTGCGCCTGGCACAGCGCAGGAATAGCAAATACCATCAGCACACCGGCAGATACAGCAACAACTCGTTTCATGCCTATTTCTCCTGCAGTTCATGGTTGTTCTGAAGCTCAGAGCATGCGGCCAGCAGAGATCGATGGCCGGAGGAGATCAAGGCCTCGAGTGCATCCGGAAGCGGTTCCGCAGAGGCGATTGGGACGGCTTGTTTTGCCTGTGTGGGCTTCACCATCCATAGCATCGGCAGTCCGACGAAGAGCAGGCCGCCGACCAGGTCCCGGCGGTGACGGGAAGCTGATTCCACAGCCACCAAGCACGCCACGAGATGGGAGCCCCCATCGCCATGCCCGCAGGGATGACGAACATATTCACAATCGAGTGTTCATACCCGAGAGCGAAGAACGTGAAAACAGGCAGCCAGCACGCGGCTATTTTGCCGAGCGTCGATCCTGAGGTGAGTGCCATCACCACACCCATGCAGACCATCCAGTTGCAGAGCACGCCTTTCAGGAAAGAGAGTACGAGGCCGGTTGCGCCGAGCTTGCTGTAGCCCAGTGTTTTTGCCTGTGCAGCGGCGAGGATCAGCGATGCGGCTCCTGTGTGGGCGGCACATGATGAAACTGCGTTTGTACCGCCGCGCACATCCACGCATAGAGACATCCGCCAATCAGATTGCCGAGGAAAACCCACGCCAGGTTCGCCAGTACACGCGACAGACCCACTCTGCCGGCAAGAAAGGCGGCGGGCACCATGGCGAAGCTGCCGGTGACCAGCTCCAGCCCGAGGATGACGATCATGGCAAAACCGGCCGGAAAAAGAATCGCACCGATCACTGGCGGCAATCCTTGTGCGTTGGCGGCGAAGGCGACCGTGGTGGCAAAGCCGAGCAGCGCTCCGGAGAGCAGACCACGCAGCAGCAGTTGGCGAACAGGCAATTGTGATTTGGTGACGCCGCCGGACAGAAATGAAGCCGCAACCTCTGAAGGCCTGATGTAGTCCATACATTCCTCTCGAAACGCCATGAGTTTGGGGACACAGACAGGCGCGCTCGTGAAGGCTAAGAAGCCACACGAAAATTCGATTGTCTGTCCTGGATCGCTCAAGCGTTGAGCAGGAAAGATCGTTGCGGATCGAAGAGTGGCACGCGGCGGGGTGCCGGGAAAGAAGTACTGGCAAAGTCATAGCACGACGTCATGGAGGATTCAAGCATTCGCGACGAACGCGCCGCAGAGCAGGGAAACGAAGATGCAACGCGGACGTTCGACATCCTCTTGTCGCTGCGAGCTTCACTCGGTATTCTTAGGGAACAGCAGCACCGGAGATTCGCAGGAATTATTACTCCGACCTCTTACTCCTGACTCCAGTTGCTCCGGCACCTCGCTCCGTGCCATCGACCTGCATCCTTGTGCAGTCTCGGCTCGACTGTTCCACCGTCGCAGCCAGGGGAGCTCTGACACACAAATGAGAACGGGTATCGCGGAAGCAAGCGGTAGCTCGCTTGTTTCCACGGAGCGGGTGGCGGATGGGTAGCCGGCGTTTGCCGCGCTTGTCCGCTCAGGGGGATTCGGAGATGGCGGCACCGCATAGCATCATCCCGGAGGAAATGCAGAATGCTTTTACAACCGAACAGAAAGAGTACCTGGCAGGTTTTCTGCTGGCCGTCGCAAAGCGCGGCGAAACCTTCTTCGTGGGGAATACCGCTTCGGGGTTGATCACCGACGGATCCGGAGCGGAAGCTGACAGTCCAAATCTCGCTGCTGCGCCAAAGGAAGAGACCTGGTTCGGCACGCCCATCGCTGACTTGTGCAAGGAAGAGCGCTGGAAGTATGAAGCCAACCCGCTCGACCTGTGGGACGAGCTTCTGGCTCATGCCAATGAAAATCGATTTCCTGAAGGTCGCGATGTCTTTCACTTCAAATTTCACGGTCTGTTTTACGTCGCTCCCGCACAGGACTCGTTCATGCTCCGGCTGCGCACGCCGGGCTGCGTCCTGCAGGCTCATCAGATGCGTGGACTCGCGAGGATGGCGGAGGACTGGGGTGCGGGCGAAGCGCACATCACAACCCAAGGCAACATCCAGATCCGTGAGTTTCAGCCGAAAGACATCGTTCGGGTTCTGATGGAAGTGCAAAGCCTTGGCATGAACTCACGCGGCTCAGGCGCGGACAACATACGGAACATTACCGCGACGCGACCAGCGGGCTTGATCCGCGCGAAGTCTTCGATGTGGCTCCGCTTGCTCAGGTGCTGAACTTCTACATTCTCAACTCACGCGATCTGTACGGATTGCCGCGCAAGTTCAACATGGCTTTCGACAGCGGGGGCGCTATCAGCGTTGTCGCGGACACGAACGACATCGCATTTGTCGCAACGCGTGTTGCAGAAGGACGCAGCGTTCCGGAAGCCGTCTACTTTCGGGTACAACTCCGCGGGATCACTGGTCATCGGCAGTTTGCGAGCGATGGCGGAATCCTGCTGACGCCGGGCCAGACGGTTGCGGTAGCCGCGGCCATGATCCGGGTGTTCAGCGATCATGACGACCGCACAGACCGTAAGAAAGCGCGATTGAAATACCTTATCGACCGCTGGGGTATCGAGAAATTCCTGGAAGAAACGGAGACGCGGCTGGCCTTTCCGCTGGTTCGGTTTCCTCTTGCTGAATGCGAACCGCGCGCGGCAGTTCATCAGCACGGACATCTCGGTGTGCATCCGCAGCGGCAGCCTGGCCTTTTCTACATTGGCGTCGCAGTCCCGGTCGGCCGGTTGAGCGTGCAGCAAATGCGTGCGATCGCGGGGATCGCCGATCACCACGGTTCGGGCGAGATCCGGCTGACGGTCTGGCAAAACCTGATTCTTCCGAACATTCCCGGCGGCAAACTCGAAGCGGCGCAGCGGGCTATCGCTGATGCCGGCCTAAGCGATGCTGCAGCGACCTTTGCCGCTGGACGGTCGCCTGCACCGGCAACAAGGGCTGCCGTTTCTCGGCGACAGACACAAAAGCTCACGCAGTCGCTCTCGCCGGATTTCTCGACGAGCGATTCAAAGTGGTTCAGCCGGTCAACCTTCATGTTACCGGCTGTCCTCATTCCTGCGCTCAGCATTACATCGGAGACATCGGACTGCTCGGCACCAAGATCGGCGGAGAGGAAGGCTATCAGGTGCTGATTGGAGGCGGCTCGGATGAGCGCCAAGGATTAGGCCGGGAACTCGCGGCAGCTGTCCGTTTCGCAGACCTGCCACTGCTGATGGAAAAACTCTTCGGTTGCTTCCTCCGAATGCGCATGGAGCATGAGTCGTTTCTTGACTTCACACGCAGGTACCGAATTGAGCAACTAAAAGAACTACTGACAGGGGAGGAGCAAGCGTGAGCAGGTCTGAAACTCTCGTTCCCTTCATTCCCGAGGAGGCGCCATTCACCCATGAGCAACGCGCCTGGCTGAATGGCTATCTGGCCGGTCTCTACTCGTATGCTCCGGCGAAGGCGGCGGAGAGCGCGTCATCCGATTTACACGTGGTGGTGCTGTACGGTTCGCAGACTGGAACGGCGGAGGGGCTGGCACGCAAGCTTTCGAAGGAATTGAAAGGAGCGGGTTACACGGTCTCGTTGAATTCGCTCGAAGGGTATATCCCGGCTACGCTCGCGGCCGAGAGAATTGCACTCTTCATCGTCTCGACTTACGGAGATGGCGAGGCGCCTGATTTGGTGCAGCCCTTCTTTCAGCAGCTTTGCGTGGAACATTTTCCGCTACTCGGCAATGTCTCGTACGCCATACTCGCCCTTGGCGATTCGCACTACGAGCACTTCTGCCAATTCGGAAAGAATCTTGATGCAAAGCTCAGGGGTTTGGGCGCGACGGACATTCTGCCTCGCGCCGAAAGCGGCGTGGATGTGGATCGTCCTTTTACTGGCTGGAAAAAAGCAGTCATAAAAAAACTCTGTGACATGGCAACGCCATCAAGCGCCAAGCATGGCGAGATCCTACTAAGTGGAGAAACCTCTGCAGTCGACATGCCGGCGCCACCGATTCAGGCTGCCACGCAGAAGCACACGCGAGAGAATCCTTACTTCTCATTTCTCACGGAAAAACGGGCACTGACGCACTCCTCTTCCAGCAAATTAACGATTCATCTGGATTTCGCAGTCGAGGACTCGGCCCTCCATTACGAGGTAGGCGATGCCTGCGGTGTGATTCCCCAGAACTGTCCCGCACTTATCGATACCGTTCTGAGTTTTTCGCGCTTCACAGGCAATGAGCCGATCGACATACCAAAGGTAGGCAATGTGACATTGCGCGAGGGATTACTTCAGCATTTCGCCATCACCCGCTTGACGCGCAAAATGCTCTCGGAATATGCAACCCTCACAGAATGCAAGCAACTTAAGGAACTGCTTGTACCCAGCCAACAGGTCGAACTTGAACGATACCTTCACGGGCGCGATCTGGCTGATCTCCTTGAGGAGTATCCGGGCGGATTGCAGACGCCTGATGAACTGGTGAAGATGCTGCCGCGGCTTGTACCTCGGCTCTATTCCATTTCATCCAGCCCCGCTGCACACCCGGGCCAGGTTCATACAACGGTTTCCGTGGTGCGCTATCGCACGCACGATCGTGACCGCGGCGGCGTGTGCTCGACGCTGCTTGCCGATCGCATCGGACCCGGGGACAGGCTGCCTATTTACATTTAGCCCAATAAGAACTTCCGCTTGCCTCAGGATCCCACTGCACCGGTGATGATGGTCGGTCCGGGTACAGGAGTCGCCCCTTTCCGTGCTTTTCTCCATCAACGGAGAGCCACTGGTGCGTCCGGACGAAACTGGCTCTTTTTTGGTGAACGGCGCTCATCAACAGATTTTCTTTATCTAGATGAATTGGAGTGCATGCGGGCCGATGGGCTCCTAACGCAGCTCGATCTTGCTTTCTCTCGCGACCAGGAGCACAAAATCTATGTGCAGGACCTGATGAAGCAGAACGGGCGAGAAGTTTGGCGATGGCTTGAAGAAGGCGCCGTTCTTTATGTGTGTGGGGACGCTACACGCACGGCTAAGGACGTAGACCGAACGTTGCATCAAATGGTTGAAGAACAGGGTGGCAAGCAGAGGGAAGCGGCCGAAAGCTATGTACAGGCACTGAAAGATGATCGGCGGTATCAGCGCGACGTCTATTAAACCTTGCGTGCCGAGTTTTAAGTTGGTTCTCGTCAATCTCCAAGCTTCAGTACATTCCTCTCCAGGTCAACTATGCGAAGGAACCGGCTGCAAGGCCGGCGCCAGGTTAAGCGTGAGAACCGTAATGTCGTCTTCCTGGCCAAAGCGCTGCGCGGTGTCAGCGATCTGTTGCGCGGGCTGGAGGGTGAGGCTGGGAAGACGCTCGAAACCGTAAAGCTCGCCGTCGGGTGCGCGCGCCTCAAGTACGCCATCGGAGAGAAGAACGAGGCGCTCGGACGCGGCCAGTTTGCCGCGAACCGAAGTATAGACCTGATCGGGAATGAGGCCGAGAGGCAGAGCCGGCGGTGTGCTGAGTTCGCAGCCGGAGAGATAGGGAGAAACGTGGCCGGCGTTCGCGAGCGTGTACTCGCCGGAGAGCGCGATGCGAACGCAACATGCGGTGGTAAAGCCGAGCTGGCCCTGCGCGGTGAGAACGTTGTTGAGACCGGCGAGAATGTCGGCGGGATCGTAGGAGGTCTCTCGACGCAGAGCGCCGAGAATCATGGCGACACGCATGGCGGCGGTCAGACCCTTTCCTGAAACGTCGCCGACAACAGCGGTGATCGATCCGTCGGGTGCGGGGGCGACGTAGAAGAAATCGCCGCCGACTTCGCTCGCTGGGAGATAGACGGAATCGACCCCGAAGCCCGGGGTGACTTGCGAGGCGCTCTGTAACAGCAGTTGTTGCACGGTGCTGGCAGCCTGCAGTTCAGCCGCATAGGCTGCGCGTTCGCGCGCGGCTTCGACCATCGCGGCACAGAGCAGCGCATTTTCGATGGCGGCGGCAGTCTGGAGGGCGATGGTGTTGAGCAGTTTGAGATCGCCTGCCGAATAAGATGCTCCGGGATCACTGCTGCCCAATGCGATTGTGCCGATGTTGCGCTGGCCCGCACGTAGCGGTACACAGATCAAGGTGTGGAGCAGGCATTCGGAGTTGAGAGCGCGCGGATCGGCAGCGCAGCCGTTGACGATCTCTCCAATGCCGCGCTCGAGAATGGATGCGGCAAAGCGCGAGTCCGGTCCCAACGGATCGGGCGTTCCGGCGGCGCCGCCGAAAGAGGCCGCGGGCTCGAGATTGCTGTCCTGCTTTTTGAGGACGAGAACGCTGCCGTGTGTGGCGCTGATGAGCCGCTGCGCCTGCCCGAGCGCGGACTCGGCAACGGCAGTCGAGTTGAGCAGCGCTACCAACTGCTCGGAGAGTTGCTCGATGAGATGCACTTCGCGATAGAGGTGAAGAACTTCCGCGGCGAGTGCGCGGCCTTCGGACTCGCGCGCAGAAAGGTGAGCGAGAAGCAGGGCAGTGGCTTGCGCGGTTTCCGGCGGTCCCAAGACATAGCCCAGAGGAGCGCCTTCAAAATCGATTGCGATCCGCGCATCACCGGGTGATGCTGATTCCACGGCAGTCCCCATAAGGAGCTTGCCCTGCGCATCGATGATGCACACGCCTGCGCCAACAGCCTTCAGCAGGGCGGCGACGACCGGCGCGCTGCCGGATGTCGGCCTGAGAAGAGATTTCAGAGTGACGGGGGCCATGTGTCTCAGGCCCCAGACGCGGAGAGACCGAGAATCGAGCGGGCCTTCGCGACCAAAGCGTCGGGATCGAAGGGCTTGGTCAAATAGAGATCGGCGCCGACCTCCTGACCACGCTGGCGATCGAACTCCTGCCCCTTAGCGGTGAGCAGGATGATGTGGATGTGGCTCATGCCGAGCTCGTTCTTCACCGCGTTGCACACATCGAAGCCGTTCTTCTTAGGCATCATGACGTCGAGAAAGACGAGGTTCGGTTCTTCGGCTCGGATGGTTTCGAGCGCCTCTTCTCCATTGGTCGCCGTCAGTAGCTCCACACCGTCGTCTTCCAGCTCTTCCAGAGTCTGCTGGATCAGCGTGCGCAGGTGAGATTCGTCGTCAACGATAAGGATTTTCATAGGCGTCATTGGTAGATGAGGAAGAGAACGTTCTCCATCCCTTTCTCAAAGCGCAAGGCCCGAACCGCTTCGTCGCTGGAGAGCAAAGAATTCAGAATGATGATGTCGGGCTTGGAATCGACAGCGCGAGAGACAAGCTCGGCCCCCTTGGATTCAACTACCTGATAGCCGCGCGTTTCGAGAGCATCGGTCAGGGTGCGAATCGTGGAAGCATCCTCGTCGACCACCATGACCTTCTTGCGCGACTTGCCCTGATCGAGGAGGGTATCTACCTCATGGAAGAGCGACGCCGTATCGATGGGCTTGGTGAGATAACGATCTACACCAAGTCGGAAACCGCGCTCCTTATCTTCGAGGATGGATAGGATGATGATCGGAATGTCCATCGTGGCGGGGTCGTTCTTGAGGACCGCAGCCACGTCGAATCCGTTCATCTCCGGCATCATCACGTCGAGGATGACGAGGCCCGGCGTTTCTTCCCGAATCAATGTCAGCGCCTTGCGGCCATCCTCGGCCAGGCGCACTATGTATCCCCCCTCGCTGAGCTCCTGCTGCAACAGAGAGCGAATATTGGAGTCGTCATCGACGACGAGGACCGATTTGTTGCGCGCTTCATGCGTGGAGACGCGCTCCCGCAGTTGCTTGACAAGGGATTCGATGTCGATGGAGTGGCGCTTGGGCAAAAGTTCCATCTGCGCGGCCTGCCCGATGATGGGCAGGGTGAAGGAGAATGTGCTGCCGCGGCCCGGCTTGCTCTCCACCCAGATCCGACCGCCGTGGTATTCCACGATTTCCTTGCAGATGGGCAGGCCGAGTCCGGTGCCCTTGGGCTTGTCGGTGAGCGTATCGCCAACCTGCTTGAACTTCTCGAAGACCTTGGGTTGATCGTCAGGCGCGATGCCGACGCCCGAATCCTTCACGCTCACCAGTAGCTCCGTGCCCTCTTGACGGGCTGAGCATGTAATGGAGCCCGCACCTGTAAATTTGACCGCGTTTGAAATCAGGTTGATGACGACTTGAATCAGCCGGTCCTGATCGCCGGTGATCGCGGGAAGGTCTGGCGCGCTGTCGCGGACAAGCTCCAGCTTCTTCGCTTCGAAGAGGGATGCCGTTGCGGCGACAGCGCGGTCGATCACATCCTTGACGGAAACACTGGTCAGGTTCCACGTGAACTTACCGGCTTCGATCTTTGCCAGATCGAGCACGTCGTCAATGAGCTTGGTGAGTCGCTCGCCTTCGCTGACAACGATTTCGAGGTTCTCGATGACCTGACGCTTGGCTTGCTGCACTTTGCGGTCGTTCTCAGGAATCATCGGGAACAAGCGCTCTTCAAGACGCCGGCGAATGATCTTTGCGAAACCGAGAACGGAGGTGAGCGGTGTGCGAAGCTCGTGGCTTACCGTCGAGAGGAACGAGCTCTTCGCGGCATCGGCCTGTTCGGCGGCCGCTCGCGCATGGCCTGCTTCCTCAAACAGCTTTGCGTTGTGGAAGGCGACACCAACTGCAGTGGCAATCGTAGCGAGAAGGCGCTCATCAGCCTCAGTAAAACGCCTTTCCTGCTCGCCCGACTGCACGCTGATAACACCAATGACCTGTCCGCCGGAAGGAATTGGGACGCCAAGATAGGAGGCAGTGCGCCGGCCGATCTGTTCCACGCCGAGCCTGGCGCTGTGGCCTGCCATGTCCTCATTGATGAGCAGCGGCTGACCGCTGCGAATGATCTGCGACGTAAGCCCAGAGCCGAAGGGGCGCGACGGAGCATTCTCACCGAAGGCGTAGGGAAACTGCAGCATCATCGTCGCGCGGTCCAGCAGCGAGACGTAGGCGATTGGCGCTCGGAAGAGATCGCGCACCTGATCGCCGACAAATTGGATGAGGTGGTTCTTGTCGAGCTGCGTGGCGAGCGCCTGGCTGATGCGGTTGATGGTTACTAACTCGGCGGCGCGCTCGCTGACTTCGTGCTCGCGCTGATTGATGACGTGATAGGCGTTGGCGTTATCGAGGGCGATGGTGGTGTAGGCAGCAAGATTTTCGAGCAGGCTCAGGTTCTGCTCTGTATATGCATTCCTTTTGAAGCTCTGCACACTCAGGACGCCGAGCACACGTTCCTGCGCGACGAGCGGCAGGTAGATCATCGAGACAGGCGGCTGCGCCGCGCTGCCATCGTCGAGCGTACCGCCGGTGTGCCTGTACTCCGGAATATACCTAGACGACTCGGTCTCGACATCATTGATCAGAATCGGTTGGCGGTGATCGATGCACCAGACGGGGAACTGGTTTTTATCTTCGGTGCTCCGCGTATACGGTGCGTAGCGTCTGCCGTTTTCGATCGCCAGACTGTACTCGATCAGCCGTTTCTCCGGCCGGTAGAGGCCGACACCGAAGATGCTGGCGTCCACGATCTGGTTCACGCGCTCGTAGAGCTTGAAGAGGATGGTGTTGAGATCGAGGGAGGCGGTGATCTCTTTCCCAATTTCGCTGAGAAGTTCGATGGATTCTTTCTGCGCGGTAATTTCCGCAGCCTGCGTGCGAATTTCCTCAGTACGCTCATTGACGGTGGCCTCAAGAACTTTAGCCTGGGCTTCGAGCGCTGCGGTCTTGCGGCGGGCCTTCTCACGCTCATACATGCTGATGTAGCGCCATCCGGCAACGGCAAGGAGCATCAGCAGCAGAACGTAGATGACGTAGGCCAGCGTGGTGCGGTACCACGGAGGCAGGATGATGAAGGCATACGTGCCTTCTGGGCTTACTCTGCCGTCGTCGCTCCGCGCGTGCACCCGGAATCGATATTTGCCAGGACCGAGGCTGCTATAGTTGGCTTCTTTCTGCTTGCCCCACACTGACCAGTCTTTGTCTGCTCCTTCGAGCAGGTACTGGTAGTCGACGCCGACGGAGTCGCTGTACATAGGAGCAGCAAACTGGAACCGCACGCTGCTCGAACCGGGGGCAAGGCGCAACTCCGAGCCATCGGGCACCGCGGTGCCACCATAGACGAGGGCCGATCCTGCGTTGACCTGGCGAACAAGCGTTGGTAACTGGGCCGACACAGTCGCATGCGCCCGCGGGTCAAATCGGAGGAGCGACTCACCCGTGGACCAGACGCTCCCATCGGTATCGACAAACGTGGGTGAATCTTTGTAGCGCGTGAGGGGCCTGTAGGTGTCTTCATCGAGATGGAAGCTTCCATCGGGATTGCGAGTAATGCGCGCGATGCGCCGCGCGCCGGAGGACAGCATTACAGTCCATGCGCTCCCGTCCGGAGCTTCATAGAGCATGGGAGACGCATTCGTGACATCGAGATGCAGTTGGAGGCGGTTGTCCCGTACAAACTTGTGGGCCCCGCGATCCCAGCGATAGATGTTCTGGTCGTTGGACATCCCCGCATATAGATCTCCCAGTGCAAAGGTCACGCCGCCTATACCGGCAGGAAGGCCGTAGTTGGTGGAGACGGCCTCTGCCGTAGAGTCCCGCATGCCAGTGGGCGCAACCTTAACGTGCAGAAGGTGACCTTTGCCGCCACCTACCCAAAGATCTCCGTCGGAATCTTCGGCCAGTGTGTGCGCCACATAAACGGTGTTGGGCAGCCTGCCCTCGTCGATCCATTTGCTGCCGTCCCACCGCATGGAAGCGACACCGTTGCCGTGTCCGATGAAGACGCGGTCCGGATTTTTGCGCGACTGGATGGCTAAGTAGCTCTGGTTGTCGAGCGCATGGATAGACGGCAACGCCGGAAACAACTTGTCGTCCGCCACGCGCATAATGCCGTCACTAGTGGCCAGCAGCAATTGATCCTGGGCCTTGCCCGATGGGTCTTTGAACTTCAGCAGCGAGAAGCCCTGGTTAGCGCCGTGCAGCGGAACCATTGAGGGGCGATTGGTATGTGGATCAGAAACCAGCTTGAGGGCCGGGTTGGAACCGCCGCCGTCGGCTACATACACAGACCCCTTAAAGCGGATCGCATCCAAGGGACCGTCGCGCGAAAAGATTGAGACAGGCGAGGCAATCTCCACCCGGGAGATACCGGCACCCGTTCCAATCCAGAGAGCGCGGTCCCGATCCTGGAAGGCACTAAGCGCGCCTGGATCAAGCAAGCCGTCGGAGACATCGATGATCTGCCGCAGCTTCCCGTCGTGGGTCAGGATAACCGCGCCACCGTTCAGCGTCGTGAGGCAGAGGCTGCCGTCCTGCAACAGGATGGATGTGTACAGTTTGTGAACCTTCAAGTACTCGTCGGCCGGAGTGCGAAACGGCGTGACCTTTTGCCCGTCGTAAAGCGAGAGCAGTCCGTCCCGCTCCGAAACGATGATCCGCCCATCGTCATATGGGTGGAGGAACAGCTTGATGGATTTCGCATAGGCATCTCCGCCTGGTACGGGACGCAGCTCGTCGCCCACAATCTCCTCCAGGCCGATGCCGTTCTCGTCCGTATAAATGTGGCCTCGTACCATGGAGAGCGCCTGAAATCGCGAGTCCGCTGGGGAATGCCAGACATGCATGGTCCTGCCATCCCACCGGAAGAGCTCCTCGTACGAGCGAAAGAAGATGCCCTGCGGCGTTACTAGCGCCTGCCACACATCGGTAAAATTGCGGTCATTCTCCGGGACTTTATCCAGCAGAGAAACGTAGCTCTCGGTGCCCTTGGCATCTGGCGCAAGGTAGCCGAACCCGCCGTTGCCCCCTACCCAGATCCTGCCCGCCGCGTCCATTGTGAGCGAACGGACGTTGTCCATGCCGACATCGATCTTGCGCCAGGAAACACCGTCGTACTCCACCATCTCGCTACCCGAAAGGCCGATGTACATCACGCCGCGGCGATCTTGCATGATGGTCCACACCTGCGGGACGGCGCTGAATTCTTTATAGGAATGCGATTCGAGAATCGGCATGCCGACTTCCGTGGAGTGCGGCGCCGTGGTCGAAGCAGCCTGCGCACAGGCGAACGTCGTGCAAGCCAGTGTGATGAGCACAGGTAGAGCGATGCGCCGAATAGCGATAAAGCGCTGGGGCAATTGAATTTTCCAGGGGGGACGGTTGAGGACAGGAGTGATGGTAATCTCTGGCCGCATTCAAGTCGAGGAAGAATTCGCGATTGCAACGATTCGCGGGCGTTCCCTGCGAGAAGCCCGAAAGGCTTCTTCAACGCTCAGAGATCGATAGAGCATTAGTCCTGGGGAATGCGATTCTCGTGAGTTATTCCCGGATGGCCGGCAAATAAGCAGTTAAGTAACTTCCGGTTTACTCGTGACTTGGAAGTAAAGCTTAGCGCAGTCATTATCCGAAAAGGCAACTTTTCGGGAAGCAGGATTGACGATGCGCTCAGGCATATCAATTGCCTTTGCCTTAAGGCCAATGCTCATCTCGACAAATCGACGATCCAGAGGCTAACTGTGTTTAGAAGGCTGTGCTGCTCGACACCGAACAGAGCGTCACTCCCATTGTTATTGACTGCGCGTTACTCTCCGTGCAATTGTTAGCGAGTCAATTCTGAGACATACTCGGTGCGGATCGCTGACCTCATCCTACCTGTATTTGCAGTGATCCTAAGTGGCTGGATCGTTGGCTATACGGGCTATCTGTCGCGGGCGTTGTCTGACGCACTGATTCACTTCGCCTATAACATCGCAATGCCGGCATTGCTGATCGTTACGATTGCACAAGAACCGAGCCATTCGCTGATCAATTGGCGGTTTCTTGTTGCCTTTGGTGGTGGCTCCCTCCTCTGCTTCATCCTCGTATTCGGCATCATGAGCATTCGTGCTTCCCGAAGCCTCGCGAGCCGAACTATGCATGGCATGGCGGCATCGATGACCAATACCGGCTTCGTCGCTTTACCCGTCCTGCAGGCGATCTATGGTCCGCGCGCCGTGTTGCCGGCGGCGATCGCCACGGTATTCGTGGCCGTTGTGATGTTTCCAGTAGCGGTGATCCTGCTCGAAGTTGGTCAGCGGGATGCGCATGGCTCGCGCACGACCCCAATGGTCACTGTGAAGCATGTCGTGCTTAACCCGATGGTCTTATCAACCCTGATCGGCATGCTTTGGTCGGTCCTCGGTCTCCGCATGCCCGGGCCGGTCACCGCCTATTTTGGCATCCTGGCCGATGCGCTTACGCCTTGTGCTCTGTTCGCAATCGGACTGGGGCTGTCGATCGATGCATTGCGCGCCAATCTTGGGCGAGCTTCGCTGCTTACGGTCGTCAAGCTCGTCATCATGCCTCTGATTGTGTACGGATTGAGCCTGTGGTTAGGGCTCGACCCGCTGTACACCATTGCGGCCGTAATCTGCGCCGCGGTGCCCACGGCCAAGACAGCCTACATTCTTGCGGGAGAGTATCACTGCGAGGAGATGATGGTAGCGTCCACTGTTTCGATGACAACTCTAGCTTCCATGGTTTCGCTCGTGGTCTGGCTTTATTGGCTATCCGGGCTTGCAACACGCATCACTGCCGGATAAGGAAACGGTCAGACGCGAAGGGCCTCTGTCAGGAACGATCCAAACGCATATCGCAGAGATCCCCGATCAGGCTTGCCGCCCACCAATAAATGTTGCGTTCCGCCGTCGCCTTTCTCATTCGACGCATCCTGTCCTGCGCTTCGGTGGCGTTCATTTCGAGGCTTCGTGCAATGGCGTCCGCAGTGCCCTCGATGTTGTACGGGTTGACGAGCAACGCATCCTGCAGGTCTCGCGCGGCTCCGGTAAACCGGCTCAGGATCAAAACGCCGTGCTCATCCTGTCTCGCCGCCACGAATTCTTTCGAGACCAGATTCATGCCGTCATGCAGGGATGTGACCATGCAAAGGTGGGCGGCGCGATAATAGCGTTGTACTTCTTCGCGGTTATGGTGCCTGTTGAGCAGAACGATCGGCGTCTGCTTCCCGCGTCCGAAGCGCGCATTGATACGATGCGCCTCGCGTTCTACAGCATTCTGGAATTCCGCGTACTGCGGTATGTGGCTGCGACTGGGCGCTCCGATCTGCACGAAGCTGAACTTTCCCTGATATCGTGGATGTCTTTCCAGGAAGGATTCCACGGCGAGAAAGCGTTCGATGATGCCCTTTGTGTAGTCCAGGCGGTCTACCCCGACTCCAAGGAAGGATCCATCAAACCCCAATTCCGCGAAGAGTTTCTCGCGCTCCTCGGTTGCTGAGTCTCCATTTCGCTCGAATTCGCCTTGCACCAGATCGACACTGATGGGAAACGGGCGAACAGCGGACCAATGACCTTTCCGCTTGACCGAGAAATGATCCCAGTCAACGCGAGCCTCAAGCACACGATCTATGGTGCTCATGAAGTTGTTGCAGTGGGCCTGGATATGAAATCCGATGAGATCTGCACCGAGCAGCCCATCCAGCAAATCCTGTTGCCAAGGGCATATGCTGAAAGCGTCCGGATTGGGCCAGGGTATGTGCCAGAAGATGGCGACTCTGGCGTGCGGCACCCGTTCCTTGATCATGCGCGGGAGCAACGCGAAGTGGTAATCCTGGATGAGGACGACAGGGCTGCTTTCGGCGGAGACCTCCTCCGCAAGTGCATCGGCGAATCGAGCGTTGATCTTCTGGTAGTACTCCCAATCCGACACGCGAAAGATCGGACGCACGTGTGCCATATGGCAGAGTGGCCACAGGCCCTCATTGGCGAAGCCGTAATAAAAGCCGTTCTCTTCCTCTTCGGTAATCCATACGCGCCGCAAGGTGTATTTGTGGTCGTCCGGAGGGACCTGCAGACGATCGTGCGCATCCACCGTTTCTCGATCCGCGTTTCCGCTACCTTGCGCGATCCAGGTTCCGTTGCAGGCGCAGAGCACAGGGTCAATTGCGGTCACGAGACCGCTGGCCGGAACGGTAACAGAGATGGAGCCGTTCTGCCGGTTGTGGACGTAAGGTTCGCGATTGGAGATAACGAAGAGACCGTTGCCTTGCAGCTTCGTGCGGACGTGATCCGCGAGCCGATCTGGGGTCCATATTGACTCTCGAGAGTTGCGTAGTCGGGCTTCCATCTCGGCCGCGGCATGCGCTCTTCGGGCACTCTCAGCGAGAGGTAAGACCTCTTCTGCAAGAGGTTGGAGGAAATCCAGGTCCTTCAAAGGCGGCTGGCCGGACCGCCTGCCGGATCTAAGGACCTTGATCCACTGTGCTGTTTTCGCTATCGGACCGGCAAGACTCCACCTGACGATCAGCAAAGTGATCGCGACGATGATCAGTACCTGACCGGCAATGTGGACAAAAGCCCGGCTCCAGACATGGAAGATGATGGTGCGTATGTACCCGGTATCGTAGGCGACTATTAAACCGCCGGCGACGCTTCCGTTGACTGCATGCAACGGAACCACGAACAGGTAGAGTCGGGTGAGATGCAATCGGACATTTTCACTCTGGGGAGAGTTTTCTCGGAGCGCAGTTGAAAACGCGGCCGGGGCGCTGTCGATCAGCGATCGAAGTCCGGGGGTCTGAATCAAAGGAAAGAAACTGGTGTCATACACACCGATGCCCGCGACGTGGTCACGATCGCCGAATCGCTCGATGATCTTGGACAGCCCGGCCCTATCACCGGACTGAAGATGGTACTCGGATATCCCTGCAAGGCTCTCGGTGAAGGTTTCAGCCTTTCTCTGCAGATCCAGGCGCAGAGCGTCTTTTTCTGCCTGCACCTGATACCAGGAGGAAGCAAAGGACGCAAGCGTGACGCCAAGCACGAGAGCCACAATGAGCCGTAGGCTTAGAATTCGCATGTAATGTAGTGATTCTAGTCGGGTATGCGGTTTGTGAGGACCACCCGCCCATTGGTGAACTGCTTACGGCGGCCCATCGACTGCTCTGCGCAACAGCGTAGTTCAACACAGTATAAAAGGTAGCGGATCGTGAGCACGTTCCGGGCAGAGGTCCAATCCTCCATACTCACCACTGCGCCACAACATGACGCTCCTCGCCTCCGCGAGGACTTTTCTCTATCGCAAGGTGTCGAGATGTGTCTTCGACGCTTACCGCAGTCCGATGCGGTTCACCAGTTCCTGGAATCGTGCTTCTGAACGCAGACCGTCGAAGTCAGGCTCAGCCTTCAGAGTGACCATGGAAGAGCAGCGGCGCTGATAGCAGTCTTCGAGGAGTGAGAGTGCCGCTTCCTTCTCGCCGATGGCGGCATAGCAACGAGCGGCTTCCAGGAAAGCTCCGCCATTCTTGAATTTCTCGCCTTCTTCGCGGAGGAGGGAGGCAAACCCGTCCGTCTTGAATTTCTGGGCGATGACCTTGGCCTTTTCGGGCGTCGCCACCGCCTGCCGCAGCGCAACGGCTTCTTTGAACATTCCCTTGTGACGAAGCGAGCCCTCCAGCCAAAACAGTGCGACGCCGAATCCTGGGTCGAGTTGAAGAGTTCTCCTGGCCTGTGCGATCGCTTCATCGTAGCGGCGGGCCCAGTAGTAGGAACGGGCGAGGTTGGCCCTGAAGATGAGCGAAAGCTGATCGAGCTCGCAGGCCCGTTCTTCTTCGTCGATGGCCTCGTCGTGGCGGCCCAGCACGGACAAGTAACCGGCGTGCCAGTTGCGGCCGAGGGCATCGTTAGGATTGATTGCGAGGCCGAGCTGGAATTCCTTTTCTGCGGCGGCCCAATCCCAGTCGTACCAGGTATACGCGGTGGCAAGGGCGTAGTGAGCGCTCGCGAGCTTGTCGTCAAGTTCGAGAGCCTTAGCGGCGGCTGATTTTCCTTGGGTAAGCGCCTCCCTAGTGGGGATGACGCCATACGCGCCACCGACCAGATAGGCATCCGCCAAGCCAGAGTAGGCGGGCGCGAATTTTGGGTCCACCTCGATGGCGCGGTTGAAGTGTTCGATCGCCTGTTGCCACCCCTGGTCGCTGTAACGATAGAAGAAGTCGCGTCCTTTTAGATAGAGGCCATATGCATTGGGGTTAACGCGGCGCGGTTGATCCAATGGCTTGACGACAGAACTGATGCGGCTGGCGATGTCGGTTGCGACTTCGCGTTGAAGGCGGAGAACTTCGCTGGCATCACGCTCGTAGGTTTCGGCCCAGAGATGCATGTCGGTGGCCGTCTGAATCAACTGAGCGGTGATACGAACACGATCACCGGATCTGGTCACTGTGCCTTCCACAATGGCGTCGACGCCGAGCTCGCGGGCAATTTCACGCACGGATTTCTTTGTGCCCTTGTAGCGCATGACGGAAGTCCGGGAAGTCATACGGGCAGTAGCCGTCTTGGCGAGATCGGTGATCAGCTCGTCAGTCATGCCATCGGCGAAGTACTCCTGGTCGGGATCGCGGGAAAGATTCTCCAGAGGAATGACGGCAAGGGCGGTGATTTGCGAGCTGTGCCGTGACCGATTCGTCATCCAGTCGCGGAGTCTGCCGAGATTTGCTGCCAAGGCAATGCCCAATGCCGCGAGCACGGCCACGACAGCAATCCATCGTTTTGATCGGGAAGCGCGTTCGGGATGCGGGGGAGCCGGCACCGCTGAGGATTCCTGCTGCTCGGGAGCGACGGACGCTATGAAACGGTAGCCTTTGCGTGGAAGGGTCTCGACGAATTGCGGCTTCTCCGCAGAATCATTCAGAGCTTCGCGGAGGCTGAGGATCGCTTTGTTGAGGCCGCGGTCGTAATCGACAAAGGTGCCAGTTGGCCAGAGCCGGCGGACTAGATCCTCTCGCGTCACCAGTTCGCTGGGCTTCTCAAGCAGGGCTAAGAGGAGTTGGAAGGGCTGTTCGCGGAGTTGGGTCTTCGTGCCATTGCTAGAAATTTCGCCGGTGCGGGAATCCAGCCTAAATGTCCCGAAACGATAGACCGGAGGCTTGGACGGAGGATCCATTGGCCGCACCCTGGGGACATTTGCGGAGAAGTCTACCACCGGTTGCCGCAGGCGAATAGTGGTTGCCGTGTCTAACTCATTCATAAATACAGGGGAAGGCGCGCGACGCCGTCATATGCAACTACATGGTGATCGTGAACGGCGGAGCGTTTCAGGGTTCCCGAATACGCAGGGAATTTACATTCCACCAGCAGGGAATCACCGCGGGATTGATCCAAAACCCGGCTTGCGACAAAGTTCAACCTGACTCGAGCGTCCTAGGGATGCCGAACAGCAAGCCGTCGAGATTATGCGACACGTTGGGCGGTCCCAGCAGACTTACTCGGGTGAAAAACCGCAGGGAAAAACTGAGTCTAAGGAGAAAAGAACATGAAAGCGAAGATGGTAATAAATGGTGTTGCAGCGTTGCTGGCCTTCACGGGTTCGTGTGGGATCGCCTCGGCGAACAACTGCAAAGATGTAACCGTGACGGTGGTTAACAACTTCACGCATGCCGGCAACAAGCTGCAAATCAAAGTCGTGGGTATGGATTTTTGGGACAATGAGGACGCGAAATGGAGGGAGGAATTCGGCATTAAGAACGTCGTTGTAGCACCAGATGGCGGTTCAAGCAAAATGGGCACACGCGACTTTGAACATGTGGGTGGGGAAAAGGGTGTGCGTGCGCGGGTGCAATACAAGTACCTGTCCGGGAGCAGCGGCAGTTGGAGCGATATTCTAAATGCCGAGTCCGGCACCTTCACCTGTTACGCAGATGGCCCGAACAAAGTAACCATTTATGTGAGTGGTGTTTAGGGCCTCGGAGGAGTCCTGATAGTGGTTGGGGAGCTCCGTGCTGATAGCGTAACGAAACAGCAGGCTCTCCAACTCGGGACCTTGGCTCGATGACCGGAGTCGCGGTCGTGATCCGCGCGGAACTCAAATTTCCTCGATTGGCCGCAGGCTCCACGCTCTCACCAACGTCGACCGCTGTTGAAGGTCGGCTTGTAAGTCGCGATCCAAGAAGGGGATAGGCGACCGCCAAAAGTGGGAAGTACGGCATGGGCAAAGTTATTTCGTATCGCTTAGAAACGCCCTGACGCGGGCTATGGTGTTGGACATATACTGCTGGCCATCCATCCTATGTCCTACAACATTCAATCTCTTCGGGCTGGATTCCTTGGTGAGCTTTTCGAGCCCAAAGATGCCGGCTACAACGAAGCCCGCAGGATCTGGAACGCAAGCGTCAACAAGCGTCCCGGATTGATTGCCCGATGCTCAGGCATCGCTGACGCAATTGCTGCGATCAACTTTGGTCGCGAAAACAATCTGCTGACCGCTATTCGCGGGGGCGGGCACAATGTTGGCGGACGTGGGCTTTGCGATGACGGACTGGTGATAGACCTTTCGCGAATGCGATCGGTTTTTGTGGATACTGCAACTCAAAGAGTTCGCGTCCAAGGCGGCGCAACGCTTGGCGATCTGGACCGCGAAACGCACGTCTTCGGTCTGTCAGTGCCCACTGGCATCGTGCCCAAGACGGGTATCGGTGGTCTCACACTTGGCGGTGGCGTTGGCTGGCTTGTTCGTAAGTACGGAATGACCATCGACAATCTCGTGTCTGTCCAGATTGTCAGTGCCGACGGTCAAGTCCTCACCTCCAGTCTGTCCGAAAACGATGATCTCTTTTGGGCCCTCCGCGGCGGCGGTGGGAACTTTGGTGTGGTCGCATCGTTTGAATTTCAAACACGCTCAGTCGATACGGTTCTGGGTGGCTTTCTTCTTTATCCTCGTGAAGCTGCTTTTGATGTCATTCGCCATTACCGCGACTACATTCAGTCAGCTCCGGACGAATTGACGGCCTACGCCGCTCTTCTTCACGGCCCGGACGGCACTCCGCTTGTCGGTATCATCTCTTGCTATTGCGGCAGCAGTGCAGATGGCGAACGCGTGCTGCGGCCGCTGCGTACGTTCGGGGCACCGGTCATGGACGGCATTCAGCCTCTGCCCTTTCCTGCCATGCAGTCGTTGTTGGCTCCTGCTTTCCCCGATGGAAATCAGAATTATTGGAAGTCCACGCTGCAGCGAGAATTATCCGACGACGCGATCAGATTGATTGTTGACCATGGGAAGCGCATGAGTTCGCCCCTGTCGTTCGTGGTTCTGGAAAACTATGGCGGCGCCGCAGCCCGCGTTTCCAAGGACGCTACAGCATATCCTCACCGAGACTTGCCGTGGGATATTCTCTTCATCGCGCAGTGGACCCAGGTGGAAGAGACCGTGATCCATCGAGACTGGGCGCGATCGGGCGAGGAAATGCTTCGTCCTTTCTCTGCGAACGCGCACCTTCTCTCCGCGCTTGACGTCGAAACGGACGAGGTGGTGAATACTGCTTTTGGCCAGAATCTACAACGCCTGGCTGCCATAAAGAAGAAATTTGATCCCGACAATTTTTTCCGCGTGAACCAAAATATCAAGCCCGAGGCATGATGCGAGCTGGCATTGCGTAAGAAACACTACATAGCAACAAAACGACTCGGCTCGCTGCCTCTCCAACGCCCGGTTCCGCAACAGTCTCGGCATGATGGCTTTTGTGTAATGAGGTCCACTTTCAGTGAGGCTCGCGCGACGACCTGATTCTTACAAGGCAAGCCCGTCGTCAAATTTCCTCGATTTGCCGATCTGCGTCGCGCAGCAACGTGAGCTCGTGCCAGTCGAGCTGTTCCTGAAGGCCGAGGTACTCTGTGGGGCCGATATCGTCGTCGTCACGCAGAGTCTCCAACGCATCGCGCTGGGATTCTATGGCTTTCAATCCGAGGTCGCGAATGCGGTCCAAGGCCGCAACATTCGCATCGTCATTGCAGCTTTGCAGATTTATGCAGTTCTGCAGATTGAGAGAGAGCCGATATCTGAGATTGTCTGCCTCGGGCCCTTGCTGGTCTTCGATGCTCGAGAGCGCCACTTCGGCCAGAACGACGCGAGCGGACGCAAGTTCACTGATGGCCTCATCTGTTCGATCCAGCTTGAATAGCCGTACGATGGGCGCGAGCGTGAGCCCCTGGAGTACCAGCGTGGCGAGGACGACGGAAAACGCAGTCAAGACAACCGTGTCACGATGAGGAAAGGAGGTGGGCAATGCGAAGGCGGCTGCGATGGTTACGAAGCCCCGCATGCCGCACCAGCCGACGAAGAACGATTCTCCGAGCGTGCCGGGTGTGTGCGCGCCTCCGGAGCATTCCCGCCATGCCTCCAGGCGGCTGAAGCCGAGCACGACAAAGAGCCGAGTGCATACGACCGCCAGGATGACCAGTCCGCCGAATTCCAGAGCTTCATGCAGATGAGATCCCTCAAGCCTCATCACGATCGATCGCGCTTGCATGCCCATCAGCAGAAAGGCAAAGACGTTGAGCGTAAAGACGACCGAACCCCACACGGCATAGGACTGCACGCGCATGCGAGCATCAAACTCGGCCGAGGTCATTTTGCGCGACAGAGTCATGGCGAATCCGATCACACAGAGCACCGCGGAAAGACGGAGATGGACCGCAACGATCCATATGAGGTAAGCAAAGACGAACTGAAGTACGTTGCCTCCGAGGGTGTCTTTGACGAGCCGATTCACATAGCGGACAACGTAGGCACAGAGGATTCCCAGCAGCAAGCCGCCCGGTGCCGCGAAACCGAGGCGCAGGCCGACGGGCAAGGTGAGTCCTTTACCTGCAAGCACCGTCAGAGCGCCGCTGAACAGCAGCAGGGCGGTCGCGTCGTTGAAGAGGCTCTCACCCTTCAGCACGGCATCTGTTTTGCGCGGGAGGGAGAACTTCCTTAACACTGCGGTGGCTGCGGCAGCATCCGGAGGAGCCACGATGGCGCCTAATGCGATGCCGGCGGCGAGCGGCAGGCCGAGAAAAGCCTGCGCGATCCAGGCCACGATGCCAGTTGTCAGGATGACGGCGACGACCGCGTACATGAGCAGCGGGGCCAGAAAGCGCCGGGTTGCACCAGGCGGAAAATCAAACGCAGCATCTACAAGTGCCGGCGTAATGAAGAGTGCCAGAAACGTAGAGGGTTCGATCGAGATCGCTGGTGCTCCAGGAATGAGCGCGACCACGACGCCTGCTCCGGCGAGCATCGCAGGATAGGGCAATGACAGGCGGCGGGCTACCTGCAATAGAGCGATCGCGACAAGCAGAAGGACAAGCAGGCTTTCGAAGAATGTCATTGAACTTCCGTGCTCCTGGTTGAATCAGTGCGATCTCGTCTGCGTGGGATGAGCTGAGTCGGAAAAAGCGTTGCTGCGCTTCGCGAGCAAGATAACCAGAAATCTGCCCGCGATGGCAGAGGAGGACGTCCAGCAACTTCGCAACCTTGGATGGAATGACGAAGCAATCTACTTTACGATCCGCTTGCACGGCAAGCGAATCGCCCTGAACCGGTATGAGCCGAAGAACCGACTCGCCGGCATACGAAGTTCAGATTGTTCGCTTTAGATGGCGCAGCGGCAGGCAACCAGTTCGCCTTCTTGTCCGCGCCAAGGTATCAAACTCAAATACAAAAACTAGCTCGCCACGACAACGGGTGGCGGCTGCCATGTGCCTTCGCCGGCAGGCAGGACGGAGGGTGGCGTCTCCTTCGGCCAATAGAGGCGCATCACCAAGTAGATGGTGTCGTTGGGCGCGGGCAGCCAGTTCGACTCCTTTGCCTTGCCGGGTGAGTCTTTCTGAATGTAAAGCGTCAGCGAGCCATCGGGATTTTTCTTCATTTGCGGCATCATCGGCGAGTTGATGAGGTAGCGATTGATCGGGTTTTTGATCAGGAACTGGCTCTTGCCGTCGTACATCGTCACCGACCAGAAAGCGTTCACCGGCGGAAGCTGACCGTGCGGGAAGGTGAGGGTGTAGTTATGTTTGCTACCGTCGAGCGTTTCGCCCTTCCCGTCGACTCGGGTAAGAGGATACGTGGCTTCAACCGCATCATTGCCATAGATACCACCTTTGGCAGCGGCGGCGCGCATCAGCCAATTACCGTTGTAGAAAGCACGGTCGCCCATAAATGAACCGATTTTCCAGCCATTGATGTCCTTCACTCCATCAGTCAGGTACTTGTCAATTTTATTGTCGCCATCCTTCATGCCCAGCAGGACGGCGCCCTTATGTGCCTCCGAGAGGTCCTTGAACTCCATGGTCTTGCCCGGGCCGACACCTATTCTGGCCAGTTTGGCGCGGATGTCGCTGGATTCCGGGCCCGGTGGGACATATCGGAGGGCGGCATCCAGATACTCGAAGAAGTTCGCTTTGATACCTGCGGTGGTGGCCGGAAGAAAATCGATCGTAGGCGCGGCCTGCGGCTCGGGCTGCTTAAGGAACGCGGAGAGAGGCTCGACCTTGTATCCGGCCTGCACCTTGACCACGTTCGGCATGTCAGCAGGATTGAAGAGCTGAGTCCGATAGCCGACGAGCGCGAAAGGGGTGGTCGAGGAAAATGCCTTTTTGATGCCCGGAGGCGTCTCGCCTTTCCAGTCCGGTCCAACGACGAGATAATTGCCTGGCTCGCTCGCCGTGGCGCGGCTCCCGATATAGCCGAAGTTGTAGACGTTGCCGTCGCAGAGCATGACGGAGTAATAGCGCTTCTTGTCCACGGCCGGCACCGAGAGCACCATCGGCTCTGCGCGCAGATCGAGCCAGACAAAGGAGTAAGGGGTGTAGCTGTTTGGCGTGACAATGGCCGTATCCTGGTAGGTAAAGACACGGGCTTCATTCTTAATCTGATTGAACGGCGCCTTGAACTGCGGGTTGCTCTTGTCCACTGCGTACTCATTCATCACCGCGTAGTTCATGACGATGGGCAGACCGTAGATGAAGCTTTCCTCGGCAATCGCCTTGGTCTCTTCGAGGCCGGGAGCTGCAACACCGCTGGCGTTTTTCTTCTCACAACCTGTAACAAGCGTTGCTGCGAGAATGCATAGTAGCGTTGATGCAGACGCGTGCGAGCTCTTGATCTTCATAGAAATCCTTCCCATCGCGTTCCAGATATTCGCCCGTGGAACATGAGTCTAGGCTGTCGTATGGAGCGAAGTGAACTAGCAGAAGTGCCAGAGAGACCAGGAACCTGCGGGAGACCTAGAAGACAATCTGCGAGGCTTCGCGGTCAATTGAGCACTGCCTATGTATGATGGCGCCGAACGGAGGCGTTGATGTCCACAACACACGACCAGAAGCTGCTGGAAGCTCTGCTTGACTCATGGGACCGGAACAACACCATTCTGGTGAATCTGCTGCGTGCGCTACCCCAGGGCGGGCTTGAGGCCAGGGCACTCGAAGGCAGCCCTTCGGTGGCAGAGATGTTCACCCACATGCATTATGTGCGGCTGATTTTTCTCTCTGAGGATGTGCCGGAACTGGCGAGCCCGCTGCCGGAGAAGGAGTGGCGGAAGGAACGCGACCCGGACCGCATTGCCGCGATGCTGAACGAGAGCGCGCGTGCGGTGCGCGAGGCGGTGAAGGATCGAGTGGAGACCGGCCAGGAGATGAAGGAGCACTACGACCATCCGATTCTGTTTCTGCAGCACATGGTGTGGCATGAGGGGTATCACCATGGGCAGATCAAGCTGGCGCTGAAGGCGGCGGGGAAGCCGTTCGATGATGAGGCGATTGGGCCGGTTACGTGGGATGTCTGGATGGATAAGACGGAGAGATAGCGCGACGGCGAGTCAATGAGTCAGCCGCAACGAACAACCTGCGGATCATTCGCCTGGCTGAGGATCACGTCGTCGACCGGAGTTTGCGTTTCGCCGCTGGTCCGGTTCGTCTCTCTCTACGTTGAGATCCTGCGCGGACCGCCCGGCAAGCCGCTCTCACTTCTGTTCTGGCTCGAGCTTTATTGACTTGTTCGTGTCGCGCCTGGATGCAGGAACGTCTCAGGCGCATTTTTGGGCACGTTGAAGGGAGTCGCCGACTTAGGATCCTGGCTGAATTTCGAGAATGTGGACGGGTTCGTTCGAAAATGCGTCTCCAACGTAGTTATTCTCGAGCCGTCGGCGGGATGGTCAGAAAGTAGTGCTGGCAGCTGATGGACATCCGTGTTTTGGAAAGCCTGAAAGAGCCACACCAGTCCCCAGGGATTGTAGCCGGCCGCCGCGCAAATATCCGATCCAGTCACATCAGCTTTTGACTCCACATCACGCGAGTATCCAAGCGACTTCAACTTCCCGAGCAGGATAATCGCGATCACGTGGGCGCGCGTTGGTCCCAGCAGAATTGCAGCCTCAACTTCGTGCCTCTTGATCCTCTGCTCCTTCTCCATGAGGGTAACGCCGTCACGATGAACCGTATGTGCCACTTCGTGGCAAAGAGTTCCAGCCAGTTCTTCCGTATTTTTCGCGAAGTAAAGAAGGGAGTCCACAACATAAACGTTCCCACCGGGCGTGGCGAACGCATTGGGCTGGGTCTCATGAACGATGAAGAACTTAAAAGGATGAGGGTAGCGTGGTTGCGCCACCCCTGAGATCGCATCCGCCAACGGCTTCAAAGTTCCATAGAGGGGCGACGACTCGACGATTTCCCCCTTGTCCAGCAGCTGCTTGTAAGCTGCCATCCCAAGTTCAGTCTCTTGATCTGTAACCGGCTCGGGACGTGGGGCCTGCGCGACTGTCGGGACGCAGAGTACAGTGAAGAGCCATGCTGTGCAGATTCCACGAATCGACCTTCTTGTCATTTGCATCGTAACGGCCTATGCATGCCGAACCACGTTTCCGACGGCGCTAGCACCGCCCCGTATACCGCTCGCGATGCAAATCCTGGTGATTCCACTCGTTAGCACGGCGATACCAACCAGCGTCCCGATCGCCCAAAGGGAACTCGAGGGCCACTTTGCGAGAATCAGTACGCTCAAGAGCAGACTGGCGAGGCCATCAGCAAGAAACCATACCCAGCCGCGTATAGGTCTTATCTGGAACGCAATCGCAATCAGCAAGACTGCATGCATCAATAGCAGCGCTGCCGAAAGCCCGGTAAGAACTGCGAGACCCGCGATGGGAAAGAACGCCAACACGATGCCGCAGAGTCCAAAGAGCACGCCGAGCAGCACCTTGAGGAAAAATCTGCCCGCGGAGCGCGAATGAAGTGCAAAGATAAACTGCGCGATGCCAACGAATATCAATATCCAGCCGAGCAGGACGGCCGTGATGGCCCCGGCAAGGAATGGGTAAACGATGAGGAACAGGCCGAGAACCGCTATCAGAAAGCCCATGAACATTGTCCATGTAGCGCGTTTTTTCACTTCTCCAGTTATGGTGTCAGCAGACATTTCGTTTCCTCCTTAGCTGTCCGTCTTGTCATGCGATAAGGGAGGTCCAGCGACCTCCCTTATCAACATGTCCAGGAACGATGAGCGAAAAGACGCAGGGCCTTATGACGCCTTGGCTTTTGCCACGTCTGCTTCGACTTTCTTTACACCGGCTTTTACCTGGGCCTTGACTCTGTCCACCTCGCGACGGTCCTTTGTTTTTTGCAGGTAAGCCTGGATTCTGGAGTCAAGTTGGTTCATCTTGTCCGTGATCTTTTCCTTGCGGTCAGCCTGGGCCTGGGCGTGCTCCGCCTTGAATTGCGCATAATCTACCTTCATGGCCGCGACGTTTTCCTCGTCGATCTTGTCCTGAACGTCCGCTACGGAGCGTCTGAACACGGTCCCGCCAATCTGCTCCATGCGGGTATCTACAGGAGTGGTCCATTCTTCTTCGACCTCGGCCACCACTGCGACCTTGTTTGGTCCTAAAGCTTTTGCGACATCGTCGAGGAAATCGGCGCCCACACCTACGTTGGTCAGGTCAACCCCCATGCCAAAACTCATTCCGGCAGCTGCGCCGATTGCAGCCCCTGCAGGACCGGCCAACGCGCCGATAAGAGTGCCAAAAGAGGTGCCGAGCAAGGTGCCGAGTGGTCCGGCGTCATCCCCTTGTTTTACTGACGATGTGCCGTCTGCGTTCTTGGTAAGCACGGCGTAGGCGTAGAGGCCGATACTGCCTTCCTTGGCCAGTTGCTGAAGGGCGCTCTTTCCGTCATAGGCTCTGCTTTCATTGTCGAAAACAACAACCAGCATGCGATCCATGGTCCACTCTCCTGTGTTCTCCAAGCGATTGTCGGGGGGAAATGGCCAGGATTTGCTGCAAATAGAAGCGGCCTTACCGCGAATGCACTTCCCAACCAATTTCTCCGTGAAAGTTGCACGGTAGTCGTCAATTCGAATGTCTTTTTCGAATTGGCGGAAGCGATTTTTAGCTCGCGCTCGTTGGCCCGCAGCGGAGGTGCATTGGAAATAATTAGGGGTCGGTTGACGTATCTCCGGTCTTGCCGAGACGGCTTGAGCTGTCGTTCAGGGGCCGCAGCTGTCGTTCCGAGCCGCAGTTGTTGTTCCGGGCCGCATAGAGAGGTGCAGAGGTGGGAAGCGGCAGCCGGTGAAGATTATGCGGCGATTGATCGGCAAAGTCAATTGCGGTGAAATTCACCGGGGTTGGGCTTCGCCGTCCGCGCAAGACCTCAGCGTATGGAGTAGACGAAGCGGAAGCGGTTCTTACTCAGTCATCGCTAACCCACCCAGGCTTCGCCCCGAATGGGGCACCCGGCAACCCTCTGTCCTAGGTGAGTAAGAGTTACGCGCAGGATGCTACACTCCTGAGCTTGTGAGTGGTTTGCTCATTCGCTGCGCGGTCGTCTCTGAGCAAAGAGAGCTTGAGGCGCTACAACTGCGTGCCTCTCTTACCAATGCCGGCGATCGTGACGCCTTACTCACCCACCCCGATGCGATTGAGTTGCCGGTAGATCAGATCGCTGCGGGTGCGGTGTTCGTCGCGGAACGAAATGGCGCGATCGTTGGATTTGCTGCGTTGCTACCAAGGCCGGATGGTGACGTCGAACTAGACGGTTTGTTCGTTGACCCCGACGTCCGGCGCTGCGGCGTTGGAAGATCGCTGGTCGACTACTGTGTCCAAGTCGTCCGCAGACAAGGATCTGCCGCGCTTTGCGTAATCGGGAATCCCCATGCTTACGACTTTTACAGTTCATGTGGTTTCAAGGTTGTCGGAACGACCGAGACTCGTTTCGGCTCTGGAATACTGATGCGAAAAACGGCATAGCGTTAGTGACTCGCCAGCAGAAAGCCCTCGCTTCTGCGAGGGCTTTCATTTGTAGCAACCGTTGAAATCTGTTGGGGCTGCAAGTTGGCGGCCGGAGTTTGCGTTTCGCCGTCTGCGCAGGACCTCAACGCGGAGAGTAGACGAAGCGGACGAGGCGATTCTTAGTCAGGCATTGGTCGTCGAGTTCGGCACAGACGGGATAGGTCTGTCCCCATCCTGTTGCCAGCAGAATCTGGCTTTCCGGAATGCCCTTGCTGATGAGAGCTTGTCTGACCCAATCTGCTCGCTGTTTGGAAAGGGTGAGGTTGTAGCCCGCGTCACCTTCCGCGGAGGCGTAGCCCTCAAGGTAAAAGTGATTCGCTGCATGCGCCTTCAACCATTGGGCATCAGTATCGAGGACGTCAGGGTTCAGAGGCCGGTCGTAGTTGTCCCAGGGAAAGGGGACTTCGTGCACGTTGTTATTGAACGCTTCCTGCTCCGGACCAAAGAGAACGATAGGTGGCTTTGCCCAGTACGCGACCCAATAGGCAACTACATCACTGGATGCTTCCGGAATGGAGGATGGTGAAGCAGCTTGTTGCGCAGATATCCGGATAGCAGGCAAAAGGAGCATTGCGATCACAACGAGAAGGAGTCGGCATTTCATGGGTTCCTCGCAGATTCCGCTTCGGTTTTTGATACGCCCTGGTTGGGTGGCCTCAAGGGTACTGCGGCTATCTTTCACTTCTGTAAATCGAGTTGGGAACTGTCAGTTTCGCCAGTTCCCGTCGAAACTTGTTCTCGGAAATGAGATGGTGCGGCTTGATTCAGGAGCGGGATTCGGCCAGGAAGTCGTGGAGTCGGTGAAGGGCGGGGTGTGGCCGAGTTGGCGGAGGAGGAGCGCGAGTTGTCCGCGGTGATAGGTGGAGTGGTTGAGGGCGTGATGGATGAGCTCGCCGAGAGTGTAGGTGGTGGCGTCGAGGGTGCGCGGCGCGTCAAGCTCGGGCTGTGTGAGATTACACAGGTAGCTCGCATAGGCTTCGTCGTGCGCGGCCCATGCGCACTGCAGAGCAGGGAAGTCAGCATAGTCATTCGGTGCAGGGCGGGGGACGAAGTTTCCCGTCTGAGCCAGCTGCGCTCGCCCCAAAGGATGTGGATGAGCGTGCCCTGGAGCGAAGCGAAGCTGGCGTGGAGATCGCGCTCGCGATCTTCGGGTGTGAGGGCGGCGGATGCTTCGAGGAGGCGCTGGTTGGCCCAGCGGTTGTAGTGGACCTGGGTTTGGATTTGTTTGGGGGCCATATTCCCCATGAGATGTAACAACCCCATCCTAGCTGCGCTAGGATGGGGACATAGCTACGGTTAATTTTTGACAGTCATGGCTTCGGAGTCTACTGCTTTTTTCCCGGTGAGACCTTCGAGGCCGGCCAGAACTCCGCGGTAGTCGTTCTTGTCGCACTGCATGGCGAAGCCGCCTCTCTTGTCACCGTCCTGCCAAGTGAGACCGACGAAGTGCTTCTTCGATTTCGTGAGGGCCATGAGCCCACCCACTCCGAAGCTAACAACGGCTAGACCGATGGCGGCGCCGATACGGCGATGCACGTCCTGTCCGTAGGTGATTTCGGTGACAGCGGAAGCGGGAATGACCATGACCTCCTGGCCGCCCTCGCGGAAGTGGATGTCTTTTTCGCCGAGCGTCAATTCCAGTTTTGCGCCGGTCTTCACGTTAGAAAGGGAGCCGCCGTCGTACATGACTTTGTAGCCGTTGCCGCTGGCGAAGGCAATGGTGGGAACAAGCAGACAGAGGAATAGTGCAAGGGTTCGTTTCATGCGATCCTTTGGATGGATAGTTTGGAGGCCGCATGAATGTAACTGGGCGATGGAACATTTAGCAAGCGTGCTTTTACGGATTGGTACCCACCAACCTACGTCTTTTGCGGTATGCCTTTGCGTGGCTACTGGATAGCCCGGCGCAACTACGCTAGCATGGGACACCCGGCACCGATTTGTTGTCGCATACTAAGGGATTGCAAGGATCTGAAATGCATGATCGACTGACAGAAGCGGCAATAATCTACGATTTTGACGGCACATTGGCTCGCGGCAATCTCCAAGAATGCAGCTTTATTCCTAAAATGAAACTGTCGCGCGAGGAGTTCTGGGCAGAAGTCAAGAGGCGCACGAAGGATGAAGACGCCGATGAAATCCTCGTCTATATGCACCTCATGCTTGAACGGGCGAGAGAAGCAGGCGAGGTCGTTACCAAGCAAATGCTGCGAGAGCATGGCAAGGACGCCAAACTGTTCAACGGTTTAGTTGATCAAACGTGGTTCCATCGCGTCAACAAGTTCGCAACGCAACATGATCTCGACTTGCAGCATTACATCGTTTCCTCCGGTATAGAGGAAATGATTCGAGGATGTTCTATACAAAGCGCATTTCGAAGAATCTACGCTTCCAAATACATCTATGATGGAGAGGTCGCCGCGTGGCCTGGCGTAGCGATCAACTATACGACTAAGACTCAATATCTATTTCGGATCAACAAGGGGGTGGAGAACCACTGGAACAATGCTGACATCAATAAATACATGTCTGAGGGATCACGACCAATTCCGTTCAAACGAATGATCTTTTTAGGCGACGGTGACACGGACATTCCGACGATGAAAATGCTGACTTATCAAGGCGGACACTCCGTCGCGGTATACGATGAACAACGTGGAAGTCGTGATCTCGAAAAGATCCACGCTTTAATAGCCGATGGCCGCGCTGATTTTGTAGCGCCAGCAAACTACGAAGAACGTTCGCAACTGGAGATCATTGTGAAAGGCATCCTCGGACGTATTGCGCGAGAAACCGTTCAGCTTTCGGTGGGGAATTGCTAGCGGTGTATTTGCGCGGGGATAAACCCACCCAAAAGACAAAACAAAAAGCCCCCGCTTGCGCGAGGGCTTTTTCTAGTGGCACCTACTGTAGCAATTGATTCAATCAGCGAAGTGGCGGCCGAAGGCGCGTGAGCCTGGACGGTTAGTCCTTGTGGCCGTAGTCGAGCTTCGGGTACCAGTCGGTGCCCCGGCCTTCTCTTATGTAGTCCAGCATCGACCAGAGGGGATCCATCTCAGGGGCGCCGCGCGGATCCTGACCGGGGTCGGACATCTCTCCGCTCATTTCGCCACTGTAGAAGTGACGAATTGTACCGTTGTTTCGGGTGAAGACGGAGAAGCCGGGGACGTCCGCATCCTGGGCGTTGACGTAGGTGCGGGTGTAGTCGCCGGAGGTGTCGGAGAGAAAGGGCAGGTTGGGGAGGCCGCGTTGCTGCTTGTACTCCTTCAGTCTCTCGATGGGGGAGCGCGCAGAGACGGCGATGGCTGCGCGCTCTCGCAGGTTAACGGCGGTCCCATTCCAGGAGGTAAGGAAGGATGTGCAACTGGGGCAGGGCGCTTTGCGCTGCGGGCCAAACATCATGCTGTAGATCATGATCGTGTCTTTGCCGTTGAAGAGCTGGGAGAGGCGGACGGGGCCGGATTCTGACGCGAACGCGAAGTCTTGCGGTATCTCTCCTCCGGGCGGCAATGCGCGACGCTGCTCGGCGACGCGCTCCAGGTGGCGGCGCAGCTCGATCTCTTCGGCGAGGAGTGCGTTGCGGGCGGCGCGGTATTCGGGGCTCTCGTTAGGGAAATGGGCCTGGTTGCTGGCGGCGAGCTCGCGTGCGGGAGTGAAGGATTTGGCTTCGGCCATGGAATCTCCGGGATTCAATCAATATAGATGGATCGATAGATGGGATGGCGTGCGGTCGCAAAGGGTCGTACGTTTCGGGCTGAGCTTACAGGCAGTTGGTGCATTTTGCGGTCAGGCAAAAGTTCCTTGCTTGGTGAGAGCGTTTGTTTGTAGCAACCACTGAATTCTGATTGGACAGCGTAGGTGCGACCGAAGATTGCCCACCGTCAAGCAATGTTAATGCCTTGTTCCTCAGCCTGGGCGAAGACCGAAAGGAGGTTCGTCATCTTCAGCACATTGCGGACTTGTTTCCCGAGGTGAAGCAACTTGAACTCGCATCCCTCGTGCCGGGCGGATGTATACAGTCGCACCAAGGTGCCAAGCCCCATGCTATCCACGTAGCTAAGCTCTGCCAGATCTATGACTACGAGTTTTGTCTGCGGGAGCAGCGGTTTTACCGCCCGGTAGAGTTCGTCGCTTGTGCCTGCTACTAACCGGCCGTGACATTTCACCATGGTGGTGTCCCCATCGCACCCGATTTCAAAGGTTAGAACTTTTTGGGATTCTTCAGGCATGTGGGTTGCTCCTGGAAGGACAGCGAAGGTTGGGCCTTCACATTGACCGGAGGATTGTCGCATAGGGAACCTCAACTATGGAACCCGGCGAACTGCGCTCTCAGAAGATGACGAGCTTGGTGTACGAACGAACAGGCGCACCCAAGCTGCGCCAGGATGGGCCCGGCTTGGATTTGGAGCGGGTGTAGGTGTTAGTTTACGTGGATAGGTTCTGCCATCCTGGTACAGATCGCGTCGAGTCTCCTACACTGCCAAGTCGCGGCGGCCGGGAAAGAATGACTCGCTGTTACCCCATCCTTACAACTAATGGCTAATTGCTCCCGTCAGGGCGGGGCAATGACACTATAGTGCTGCATCGCCTACAGATTCATCTTTCGATGGAATATCTCACATTCTTTGGGCCAGAAATATCGAGGGGGAGCCGAAGACTGGGAGTTGCGGTGTGCTTGCTCCTGACGGCAATTCCAGCTCATCCGCAGGTTAGGCCGGATCTCTCCGTCCTAAATGCTGAGGAGCAGCTGTCCATCGAGTCGGCCTGCTCAAGGACGAAGCTGCTTTATGGACCCGCTGCCTATGATCGGTGTCTGCAGGGGAAACTCGAAGACTGGTCCCGTGGACCGAAAGCACCGGATCTCTCCGTCTTCAATGCTGAGGAGCGGCGTTCCATCGAGTCCGCCTGTTCCGTCGAGAAGTTGTTTTCCGGGCCAGCTGCGTATGATCGGTGCTTGCAAGATCGGCTAAAAAGGCCAATTTCTCTTAGAACGGATACCAATCTTCGATCAGGCGATGTTGTTCGTGATCGATCTCTCTCGTCGCCGGACCCGCTGTCGTCAGCTGGTCCGGTCAAGGGGAAGACGTTACCCCGCTATACGTCTCCTAAACAAACTCAACCCGAAAAATCGCCAGAGGGGGTACAGCCACTGGCGACGGGTTCGTACGACGGTTGGCGGACAGGCTCTACCGCACCGTCAAGCAATTCAGAAACGGGGCGAGAAGGTGTTCCCTGGCTATTGCGCGGAGCTTTTGTAGTCTTTCTCCTAAGCCTCGGCAAAGTCCTTCGACGCAAGAGAAAGTGCGTTCGTTGCCAAGCTGTGGCTGATTCGACCGGCGCACTCTGCTCATCCTGCCTTCACAAACAGAATGAAGCGGATCGCGCAGCCCGGAAACAGGCTGAAATAGCACATGAGCACAAAGAAACCGAGGAGGGGTCGCGAGAAGCAGAGATACAACGCAGGCAACGAGAAGAGAGGGAGAGACGGGGACGACTGCGAACTATAGAAGGACTCCATAAGCTTACGGGCAGCGAATTCGAAGAACTGATCGAATCTCTATTTCGAGACGATGGTTATGAAGTGCAACGGCGCGGCCGTTCTGGAGACGATGGCATAGACCTCATTATCAAAATGTCCACGTCTACCGATGTTGTTCAGTGCATGCGGTGGAAGAGCGACATACGATCTCCCGTAGTGCACGATTTCTATGGGGCAATGATGCACGCTGACGCTCGACACGGGTTCATCGTGACCACGGCCGATTTTAGCGTCAACGCTCGTGCATTCGCACGAGGCAAGCCGATCTCCCTAATCTCTGGCCAAGATCTCGTGCGCTGGATTGACCGGAGATATTCCGCTCGTGTCGAAGCCGACGATGCGCGATCAAATGAATGGGAGTATGGATTCATCAGTTCTTCAGATCCCTTTTCTATTCTGGGCGTTGCACTGGGTGCCAGTTCGATCGAAATCCGAAATGCATACCATCGGGAAATCTCCAAATATCATCCGGATAAGGTGGCTCACCTCGGCGATGAGCTTCAGCAGCTTGCGAAGCGAAGAGCGCAGGCGATCAATCAGGCCTACGCTGATATTTGTAAGCGTTGATAAAGTGGCCTCCACGCGAGCACATATGACTAAGTTGAAGTGCAAAAAGTTCCCTCGCTTTCGCGAGAGAACTACCCCACCTTGGCTGCGCTAAGGATGGGTCTGGTTTTATTTCTCTTCGCTATTGTTCTCTTCCAACTCTTCGTCGACTTCTTCATCCTCTCCTTCTTCGTCGCGGCGGATCTCTTCTTCTATGTCTTCGAGATCGTAGCCGTATTCCTGCGGGGCGAGGGGGATGCCGTCGTCGGTGTGGGTGATGAAGCGGACGCCGTGGCTCGGGATTTTGCAGTGCTTCGCATTGGCCGAGGCGACCTGCAGGCCGTAGAGGAGAAGGCCGGCGCGTTTGGTGTCGAGCTGATTCGCGGCCAGCGCCTGCAGGACCTCGATGAGGGCGAGCTGGATGGACGCGGTGTCCTCGATGGGCGGAAGATCGAGCGATGCTGCCTCGGCGGACGCACTCCCGTGCGCATTGAGCTGCTCGCGGTGGTCGCTGTCGACGGGGAAGGCCCCGTAGTCATATGTTTCCGTGCCGGTCTCGTCTGTGCCAGTCTCAGTGGCAAGGCCCAAGGCAGATCCCCCGACTTCGCTTCGTTCTGGTCGCGATGACAACTCCGTGAGGGTTTGGGGATGGGGTGACTGGCCCGGCCGTGCGTCCAGGCTGGGATGCGATGGAATGGCGAGGGCAGGCGCGAAGCGACCGTTGAGTTGGCGGTGCTGGCGGCGCGCGGTCTCGCGGCGGATGGACTGGAGCAGGTCGCGCTCGGCGTGGCGTTGCGCTTGGCGGGAGTGCATGCGCGCGTGGAAGTAGCACCAGTGACTGCCCTGGAGGGCAGCTGCGCGGCAGCCCTCACCGCTTGGCCAAAACATGTCGACATTCCGGATACATCTGAGTCGTCTCCTGAGTTCGTGACGCGGGTTGGTGATGTGACCCGTATCCCCCCCTCCGGTGCGGGAGGGCACGGTACAACAGCAATCGAATGTAAAGGATATGGGGTGTACGGAGCATAAAAATGTCTTCCTAAAGGACTTAGCTGTAAATATGTCCAGCGATTGGAGTTAGCAATCGCGGGACACGGACCAACGCCGGTTACAAATGAAAAACGCCACCGTCGCCGTTCCATTTCCCTAGGTTGATTCGCCGGGCTGCAATTATGAGCAGCTTTTCTTAACGGAAAAGCTGCCTCTAGAGCAGTGTCCTATCGGACGATCAGGAAATGGCACGGTAAAGGTGGCGTTTTTTGGATCTTGCGGGTTGTGGCCGGAGTTGGTCCCTATTTTTAGTGTAGCGAATTGGATGGAATTAATTGGCAGGTTTTTGATGTGTGATTGGTGATCCGTTCCCGAAATGGGTGCCACGTTTGCTTCTGATAAGAGCGGTTTCTCGCGATAGGAAACCCTGGAGCGAAGCTCAACCAGAGCTCAATGAGCGCATTGGCCTGGAGGCGTCAATTCAGAGCTACTTCCGGTTCGCCGGTAATCAAGACACAATCGCCAAGGCGATTCGCCCGGACCGCATCTCAGGTTCGCCAACTCAGCCTCGCTGCACAAAGTCTTGCTGAAGGTGGCGATCTTGAAATCGAACAAACCCACGCGACGCGAGCGCTGCGAACACATACGCGCCAGCCAGCGCGCCGAAACCTTTCCAGAGGTGTGTCCATTCCACATCGCCGCCGAACAGCTTCAAGAGATGGCCGGCGCCGAGGTAAACGTGCAAGGTGGCAATGACCACCGCTGTGACCGGGTGCAGTACGAAGGCGGGTAAAGGGAGGGTAAAACGCAAGGGCACGGGGCCATGCACTGTCATTTGAACAGCTCCACAGTTTCAAAGGGCGTCGCAGACCAGGGCCGGAAGCGATTTAACGTGAACGTCGTCGGTTGTCCGGGTTTTATCTCGACGTGCAAAAAGTTGTAGTCTTCTTTGGGAGAGTCGCCCTTCCAATATTGGTCTAACGGATAACCGTCAGGCATCTTGATGTGAGTTCTGCCTGGAAGAATTGGATCCTGTTCCGCGCCGCCGCCACCGAGCACCAGGTACTTCACGCCGTCCACCTCGTAGACCTCCGTCGTGTGCACATGCCCGTTGAAGACAACGATATCCATATCCTTTGCGTACGCGGCGATGGTCTTGTGGGGATTCTGATCCTCGGGGATGGGGCCCATGCCAGAGCGGCAAAAGGCGGGGGCGTGAAAGCTGATGAAGACCTTTTTGATCCCCTTGGCCTTGGCATCATCCATCCACGCCTGCAGCTGCTTCATCTGCTCCTCGTAGGCGGGCCGGGTCGCACCCCAACCGGTCGGATCGCGATAGTCGTATTTGCCAGTCCAAAGGAAGATGAAGCGAACCCCGCTGTAGTCGAAGGTGTAGATAAGCCGTTGGTCGGAAACCCCAAACTTTTTCAGATACGGGAAGGAGGCCAACAGGCCTTCTACATCAGAATCGTTCCAGACTTCGTGATTGCCGACTGCGGGGAAAACTCGCCCATCCAGACCGGCTTCGCGCATCTTTCTGCTGGGGCCCGGCAACTGCTTCAACACGTCCTCGTTCACCAGCTTCCAGTACGGGTTGTCGGAGGGTTTGTTGCCCTGCTTGCCCCACCACACGAGGTCGCCGGTATTGACAAGAAAATCGGTATTTCCACTCTTGATGTCTTTCACTACCTCGCGGGCAACCCAGTCGCCGCCTTCCAGACGGAACATCGTGCGGCGCACGCCCGGCAGCAATTTCACGTCCTCGACCGAGGCCTCCGTCACCCAGCCCTTGTCGAACGTGAGCGTGGTAACTTCGCTGGCCGTCATGAACGGCATGACCATCTGCACTAACTCGTTGTTAGAGGGGTCATAGATCAACTTGACATCCTTCTGCACCACCTCGGGCGCCACTTTGGCCGGAAGAGCCAGTTCAAACATGTCAACCATAAGCTGGCGCGCCTCCGCCTCCTGGTCCTGTTTGTATGGCAGGTACATCATCGATCGCGAATCGCCGTATACATCAAACGAAAACGCGGACTCCTTAGCTCCTGATGAAGACTGCTGCGCACTGGCCGCGATTGGCTGAAGAGCGATCACAGCAGCCAATAGGAACGAGGTGGAGCAAACCCTCATAGCATTTCTCATTTGGGTCTCCTTCCGAGGTCTTACGTGCAGTTTCTGACCTCGCAGGTTACTCGCCGGGGCCAGCACGGTAAACTGGCGGAAGTGACAGTGTTTGCTGAAAAAACCATTCTGTTCGTCAACTTGACCAGATACGTCAGCGTCTCGAAAACGGGATTATCGGTAACAAAGAAGAGCTGTAACCTCGCTCTCCCGGGCCGCCATGTCAATCTATGCAAAATCGCCGATGCGCTCATTGAGAAATGCGTCCGCACGAATAAATGGGATGAGCAGGTCGTTGACTTCAGCGACCTGCTCATAGAAGTCGGCTTCTCTTCACTGGTAAGCCAAGTAATGGAAAAAGCCCTCGCTTGCGCGAGGGCTTTTTGTGTAGCAACCACTGAGTTCTGATTGGGCAGCGTAGTGGCGACCGGAGGTCGCGTTTCGCGGTTTGCGCAGACTAGTACATATCACCATGCCGCAGCCGTGTCGGCTGCTGCGGCTTATCACTTGATAAATAACTGGCATATGTTTCATTGACAGACCGTCTCCAACGGCTGTACCCTTCGCGCACTTCACGGGCCCTCCATTGTCGGGATATTTCGCATCCGACGAGCCTGCCCCATCCAACATCATTGACAGACCCGTCGGCCAACGTGCACGCACGTCCGTGCACAGGGGGTCGTATGTCACCACTCATTTGTTGTTTCCGGAAACGCGCATCCTATCGCTTCGCGCTGCTCATCGCAGCTTTGCTCACCATGCAACCAGCCGTCTCCTCCGCCTTCGCATCAGATGAGGTCCTCGACTGGATGCAGATCACCAATGACACCGCGCTCTCCTCCAGCATCACCGTTGCGAACCCCGTCCTTACCGGACGCCTTCTCGCTCTGGTCTCCGCATCCATGTTCGATGCCGTCAACGGGATCGATCCTCGTTACCGCCCATATCATGTGCGCCCCGATGCTCCTCGTCACGCCTCGAAGCGGGCAGCCGCCGTTGAAGCCGCGTATGAGATCCTGGTTCTCTTCTACCCAACCCTCGAGCCATCGCTCACTGCACAGCGCGACGCTTCCATCGCCGCTCTCACGGATAGTCCAACGGCCATCAAAGAGGGCATGAATTGGGGGCAGAGCGTCGCCGATGCAATCTGGAACTGGCGGCTGACCGACGGTTTCAACCCGCCACCGCCGCCTCCCTTTTTCGGCGTCCAGAGCATCGCCGGAACGCCAGCCTCTGTAGGCGCGTGGCGGCCAACCCCTCCACTGAATGCCCCCGGCGCCGTTCCACAGCTAGCTACGATTACGCCATGGGTGCTTAAGCGGCCATCGCAATTTCGCGTTCCGCCTCCTTACGCCCTCACCAGCGCTCAATACGCCACTGACTACAACGAAATCAAGGTCATGGGTGTCTACAGTGGATCCGGGAGAACCCAGGACCAGTCTGACCTCGTGATCTTCTGGAACGGCAATCCCCCTCTCATCTGGGTCCGGATTGCGCTTCAGCTTGCCGCCAATCACGGTCTCACACTCGCGGAGAACGCGCACCTGTTCGCGCTGATGGATCTCGCCATGGCCGACGGCTTTGTCGCCGTATGGGATGCCAAGTACCGCTACGGATTCTGGCGTCCAATCACCGCCATCCAGAATGGCGACGCCGACGGTAATGCCGCTACTGACCCCAACCCCACGTGGACGCCATGGCTTGATTCCAATGGCGGCACTCCGAGTCACCCCGAATACCCCTCGGCCCACGCTGTTGTTAGTGGAGCTATTGCCTACGTTCTCGCCAGTACCTTTGGCGACGACACTCCCTTCACGGCAACCTCAAACATCTTTCCTGGCACGCGCTCCTTTTCCAGCTTCTCGTCTGCCTTGGCGGAGATAGCGGATGCACGCGTCTTTGGCGGCATCCACTTTCGAACCTCATGTGAAATCGGCAACGATTTGGGGCGATCCGTTGGGAACTACGTTCTGACTCATGCATTGCGACCACAAGACGACGACCACAACCGCTAAGTTAATCAGTGAAGTTGCGAACCAGATAGAAACCACAACAGAAAGCCCCTCGCTTGCGCGAGGGGCTTTCTGTTTGTAGCAACCACTGAGCTGATTCGACCAGCAGATTGGCGCCGAGAGGCGCGTCTGCCGAGCGGCGAGCTCAGTACATGTCGCCCATGCCGCCGCCGTGGCCGGCTGGTGCTGCCTGCTTGGGCTCGGGGATTTCCGAGACCATGGCTTCGGTCGTCAGCATGAGGCCGGCGATCGAGGCAGCGTTGAGCAGGGCAGTGCGGGTGACCTTGGTCGGGTCGATGACACCGGCCTTGACCAGGTCCTCGTACTCGTTGGTCGCGGCGTTGTATCCGTAGTTGGGGTCTTTGCTCTCGTGGATCTTGCCCACGACAACGGCACCCTCTTCGCCGGCGTTGCCGACGATCTGACGGAGCGGCTCCTCGATGGCGCGGCGGACGATCTGTGCACCGATCTTCTCGTCGCCAATGAGGGTCTTGATGAGTTCGTCGACATCCTTTGCCGAGCGGATGAATGCAACGCCGCCGCCGGCGACGATGCCTTCCTCGACTGCAGCGCGAGTGGCGTGCATGGCGTCCTCAACGCGAGCCTTCTTCTCCTTCATCTCGGTCTCGGTTGCGGCACCGACCTTGATGACAGCGACGCCGCCGACCAGCTTGGCGAGGCGCTCCTGGAGCTTCTCGCGGTCGTAGTCAGAGGTGGTCTTGTCGATCTGGTTGCGGATCTCCTTGACGCGGCCTTCGATGACCTTGGAGTCGCCCTTGCCTTCGACGATGGTGGTGTTGTCCTTGTCGATGGTGATGCGCTTGGCGCGGCCGAGGTCCTCAAGCTTGACGTTCTCGAGCTTGATGCCGAGGTCTTCGGTGATGGCCTTGCCGCCGGTCAGCTTCGCGATGTCCTCGAGCATGGCCTTGCGGCGATCGCCGAAGCCGGGGGCCTTGACGGCCGCGACCTTGAGCGAGCCACGCAGCTTGTTGACGACGAGGGTGGCGAGTGCGTCGCCGTCGACGTCTTCCGCGATGATGACGAGGGGCTTGCCGGTCTGCACGGTCTGCTCGAGCAGGGGCAGCAGGTCCTTCATGGTGGAGATCTTCTTCTCATGGATGAGGATGTATGCATCCTCGAGCGTTGCTTCCATGCGATCGGGATCGGTGACGAAGTAGGGCGAGAGGTAGCCGCGATCGAACTGCATGCCTTCGACAACTTCGAGCTGAGTCTCGAGCGTCTTCGACTCTTCGACGGTGATGACGCCATCCTTACCAACCTTCTTCATTGCCTCGGCGATGATGGTGCCGATGGTGGAGTCGGAGTTGGCGGAGATGGTGCCGACCTGAGCAATCATGTCGCCGGAGACGGGCTTCGAGAACTTCGAGAGTGCGCCGCCCTGAACGTTGCCGTCCGCATCGCGCTTGCCGACGATGGCTTCGACAGCCTTGTCGATGCCGCGCTTGAGGGCCATGGGGTTGGCACCGGCAGCGACGGTCTTGACGCCTTCGCGATAGATGGCCTGAGCGAGAACGGTTGCGGTAGTGGTGCCGTCACCGGCGACGTCGGAGGTCTTGGAGGCGACCTCGCGAACCATCTGGGCGCCCATGTTCTCGAGAGCGTCCTTGAGCTCGATCTCCTTGGCGACGGTGACGCCGTCCTTGGTGATGGTGGGCGAGCCGAACTTCTTCTCGATGACGACGTTGCGGCCCTTGGGGCCGAGGGTGACCTTCACTGCGTCGGCCAGAGTGTTGACGCCGCGCAGGATGGCCTGACGCGAGTCTTCGCCGTGCAGAATCTGCTTTGCCATTTCTTTCTCCTTGGTTGCTCTCCGCGGTGTGTGGCGGAGTGACTGGATCGTTGATTCCACCCGTCGCTTCGCTCAGGATGGGGCACCCATGAGGTTGGGGTGCTTACTTGGACTTGAGGATGCCGAGGACTTCGTCTTCCTTCATGATGAGGAAGTCTTCGCCATCGATCTTGATCTCGGTTCCGCCCCACTTGCCGAAGAGGATGCGATCGCCGGCTTTGACATCGAGGGGGAATACCTTGCCTTCGTCGTTGGACTTGCCCTTACCGACGGAGATGACTTCGCCTTCCTGTGGCTTTTCCTTGGCGGTGTCGGGGATGATGATGCCGCCACGGACGGACTCGGTCTCTTCGACACGACGAACGAGGATACGGTCATGCAGCGGGGTGAAGGTGGTCGCTGCGGATGCTGTTGCTGTTGGCATTGCTTCTCCTTATTGGTTGCGCGGGTTTGGCCCGTGCGGGTGAGGTTTCCAATGGGTTGAGGGGTGGACGGGACCGAACGGCCCTTTAGCACTGTCACCCTTCAACTGCCAAAGGTATGGGAGGCGAGGCAGAGGTGTCAAGTGGGCAAGGGCGAAATATGAGTGTATTTCACTCATGTTAATTCGGAGGTTTCGTGCTTGCGAGTGCCGGAGTAGCAGCTTTAACGTGATGTGGGCGAAGAGACGGTAGCTAACCTGTTAGATTGTCAGGCAGGTTTGGGAGGTTGTGAGCTCATGCCGTGGTTTCAGATCGAAGGCGATGCACTGGGCGAAGAGCAGACTCGCGGGGCGGTGACCCGGCTGCTGGAAGAGGCGCGGACAAGAATCAAGCGGGATTTGAGGCGGGTCCTGCTATTGCCGCCGGACCTGACGCGGGCACACAGCGGCGCCGGCCGGATCACCGAGATGCTGTATGAGGGACTGGCAGGTTCGGAGATGGCGGTGATCCCGACTCTGGGGCAGCATCAGCCGCACACGGAGGAGGAGAACCGCTGGATGTTCGGGTCGATCCCGCACCGGATCATTTATCCGCATGACTGGCGGGAGGGCGTGACCCGGGTGGGAACGATTCCGGCGTCGATGGTGGCGGAGACGACCGGAGGCGTGGCGGACTGGGAGATCCCCGTGGATCTGAACACGAGGCTGATGACTCAGCCGTGGGACCTGGTGATCAACGTGGGGCATGTGGTGCCGCACGAGGTGCTGGGCTTTGCCAACCACAACAAGAACTACTTCATCGGGCTGGGCGGCAAGGAGTCGATCTGTGCGTCGCACATTGCGGCAGCGGTGTATGGAATCGAGAACAACCTGGGCACGCTGGTGACTCCGTTGCGAGCTTGCTTCAACTGGGCGGAAGAAAAGTATCTGGGTCACCTGCCGGACGTATACCTGCAGATCGTGATGCGGCGCGACAAAGACGAGAAGCTGGTCACGAGCGGTATCTATGTCGGCGATGATCTTGAAACGTACTTAGCGGCGGCGCGCGCAAGCCGGAAGCAGAATGTGATGACGTTCGACAAACCCGTGCAGAAGATAGTGGCGGTGATGCAGGCCGATGAGTTTCGGAGCACGTGGGTGGCGAACAAGGCGGTGTATCGCACGCGCATGGCTCTGGCCGATGGCGGCGAGCTGCTGGTGATTGCGCCGGGCCTGGAGCGGTTCGGCGAGCAGCCGGAGGTGGATGCGCTGATACGCAAGTATGGATACACGGGTACGGAGCGCATCCTGCGGCTCTATCGCACGGAGAAAGATCTTCAGGAGATTGCGCATGGAACGGCGCACCTGATTCACGGATCGAGCGAAGGGCGCTTCACGATTCGCTATGCGCCGGGGCACTTGAGCCGGACAGAGATTGAAGGCGTGGGCTACGAGTATGCCGACCTGAGCGAGGCGTTGACACGGTATGCGCCGGAGCATATGGCGGAGGGTTGGAACACGATGCCGGATGGGGAAGAGGTGTTCTATATCAGCACGCCTTCGGCGGGGTTGTGGTCTACGAAGGCGAAGCTGGATAGTCCTGCTCGGCGCGAGATGGTCACGGCTTAGTAGTGGCGGGGAGAAGCAACCGGTTATTCGGCAGGCATGCCCGAAAGGTCCTGGCGGAAAACACCAATGCACTCAGCGACGCCAGATCGGACCTATGTCTCGGCTTATGAAAAGTGATCGCCTATACTGCTGCAGGCTATTTCCCGGAGACCGCGCATGCCCCAAGCTGCAGACCAGCCACTTGATGATCTCGTCAACGGCCCTGCTCCGGTAACGATCGCGGACGTAATCACGCGCATGCAGGCCATCGACGCACTGCTGCGGGTAAACGACGGCATCAAGTGGTTCAACCAGCTCTATCTCATGGTGACGCAGCAGGTGGATCTGCACCCTCCTGGTGGCGCGTGGGCGAGCCCGGTCTGGCTCAACCGCCTCGATGTCGTGTTCGCCGGTCTTTACTTCAGCGGTTTAGCCGGTTTCCTCGCCGGACACTCCGTGCCCTCGGCATGGAACGCGCTGTTTGAGGCACGCTATCGCACCGGCATCGACCGCATCCAGTTTGCGCTCGCCGGCATGAACGCTCACATCAATCACGACCTCGCGCTGGCCTTGCTGGCCACTGACGCAGAGTTGAATGTGGTTCCAGCACCGGGCAGTCCCGAATTCGCCGACTACCAATCCGTCAACGGGCTGCTCAATATGGTGATGCCCTCGGCCCTGACAATGCTCGCAGCCGATACTTTGGGCGTAATCGCACAAGACACCGGCAGAATCGGTCGTCTGCTCGCCTTCTGGGATATCTGCCGCGCCCGCGATCTTGCCTGGGACTTCGCCAACCATCTGCGAGGCCTCGACGGGCTCCGCCGCGACTTCGCTCTCAACTCGCAGGACGCATTGACGGGTGCCCTCGGCCGAGCCATTCTCGCCATCGCCTGAACACTCGAGGTGAGCGAAGAATCCATCCTCGTGTGTGCCCGAATCCGACTGGCCGGTAAACCAGAGGGGATTTCGCATGGGAGCACTTAGTCCGAACTGCGCTTTTCTCCGATCCAGTAGCGAGGGCCGGGACCGAGTCGGCTCGCACGATCGCCAGGATTGGCAAATTGGCAGTCTCGTAGTGACAAGCAGCCACAACCAATGCAGCGAGTGAGGCCGGCGCGGAGGCGCTCGAGCTCTGCGATGCGTTCATCAATACGCTTTGTCCAACTCGAAGAAAGCTTCGCCCAATCAGCGCGTTCGGGCACACGATTTGCAGGTAGCTTCGCCAGTTCGACGCCGACTTCTTCGAGCGTCAGACCCATTCGCTGGGCGAAGACAATGAACGCGATCCGCCGAAGCGCCGCCCTTGGATAGCGACGATGACCTGAGCCGGCACGTTCCGATTCGATGAGGTGTCGTTCTTCATAGAACCGTAACGCCGACGCGGCGACTCCGCTGCGTCGAGAAACCTCGGAGATGGTGAGCAGGTCGGGCATGGGAGGAGAACAGCAAAATCCGCTTGACTTCAAGTTCACTTTAACTTGTAGCCTCGAGATAGGTCAAAACTTTACGGCCTCTTCGAGAGGGAGCAACTCATGAAAAGCAATCACGAATCCGCGGATTCCACTGCGTCTTCGCCTGTGCCGGCGCCGCCAGACCGTCATCCTGGCAATCCATTCGTAGGTCTTCGAGTAGCCATCACTGGCGGCACTTCCGGCCTTGGGCTAGCTCTCGTCCGCGAGTTGCTGAATCGCGGGGCCAGAGTAGCGTTCGTCGCGCGCCGTCGGGACAGGGTGGAACAAGTCAGACACGAGTTGCCGGACTCACACGGCATTGTCGGCGACGTGTCCCGGAAAGAAGATATACACCCAATCACAATGCAGATCGTTGGAGCGCTCGGGGGACTCGATGTTCTCATCAACAATGCATCGGACCTAGGCCCGATGCCGTTGAAGTTATTAGCCGACACAGAGTGCGAAGAGCTTGAACGTGCGGTAGCGACGAATGTCCTCGGCCCTTTTCGGCTGACCAAAGCACTTCTTGGTTCACTGGCTGCGTCCGCGCGGGAAGGTCGCGAAGCAGTGGTAATCAATGTCTCGAGCGACGCCGCATTGAATGCGTACGCGCGTTGGGGAGCTTATGGCGCGAGCAAGGCCGCGTTGCTTCACCTGAGTCGCATCTGGGATGAAGAACTCAGTCAAGAGGGCGTCCGAATTTTCTCCATCGATCCAGGCGATATGGATACACCTATGCACGCCGCTGCCGTGCCCGATGCGGATATCTCAACATTGAAGCGCCCGGAGGTCGCAGCCCTCGAGCTCGCCGACGCGGTTGCTGAGGTGCTGTCGAGGCGGCCAATAGTGCAGGAGGCATTTGCTTGATAGCCGCCAATCAACCCGTCCAACGCCCGTCGAACGCAAAGATGCTCATGGCTGACGGTAGGGGCAATATCAAGCACCATGTTCGATCCGAGTTAGCGAACCTCTTACGTCCAGGCGATGTGGCGGTGGCAAATGATGCTGCCACACTGCCAGCGAGTCTTTCCGGTCGACATGGCCGCACCGGCCGCTCGATTGAAGTGCGTCTTGCGGGCCGCGCCTCGCTCGACGAAGTCAGGCAGTATTCTGCTGTCGTGTTCGGGGAGGGCGACTTCCACACCCGTACGGAAAGCCGGGCTGAACCACCAACCCTGAATCCCGGCGATCAACTGGAGTTAGGGCCCCTACGGGCGACTGTGGTGCGATTGCTGAGTCATCCGCGCTTCATTTTGATGCGATTCCAAGGATCATCACGGGAAATCTGGGAAGGTTTAGCTTGGCACGGGCGACCCATTCAGTATTCACACGTTCCCATACCTCTTGCCGTGTGGGACACATGGACAACGATAGCGGGGCCGCCGGTGGCGTTCGAGCCGCCTTCCGCCGGTTTTGCACTTGACTGGAACATGCTCGCAGCCATGAGTGCACGAAAAATCCGGTTCGGAACAATCACGCATGCAGCGGGGCTCTCATCAACCGGCGATCCACAATTGGACGCGCTATTGCCGTTCGCTGAACCGTACAGGATTCCCCGGTCAACCGCGTCGATGATAGAGCACGCTCAAGCGTCCCGCGGACGCGTCATTGCGATCGGTACTACGGTCGTCCGAGCATTGGAACATACGGCGGCGATTTTTAATGGATCTGTGCCACCGGGTGAACGTTTGGCTACGCAGCGGCTCGGTGCATCCAGCAGGCTGCGCATCGTCGATGCGATTCTCTCCGGCACCCACGAACGGGGCAGCAGTCACTACGAACTTTTGCGCGCTTTTGCCGACGATGAAACCCTGGGCCGCATCGATCAGGAACTGAACGCCCACCACTATCGCACGCACGAGTTTGGCGATTCAGTCTTCCTCGAAAAAGCTGACAACCGGATGCGGTCCGCGGACCAGCCGTCTGTGGCCGCCTGACGGCATATGTCGTCCCAAGAAGATAACGGTCAACTTGCGGGACCTTCCGCAATCAGTTGTCCGAGAATCGGTGTGTCCAGTGCCTGGGCAGCGCGCACCGGATCAAAATATTCCCTCAGGAACGCGATCTTGCCGTGCGCAGCTCGCAGGAAGACCACATAATCCTGGCGATACATGCGGCCCGTGGACTTAATGAGCCCCTCACCCTTGACCTCGGCGACTGCGCCTTGCGCATCGGCCAAGGCATAGATATTGAGGTCAGAGAAGCGGAAGTTCTCCACTGCACCGACAAACCAGGTTGCGTGACGAACCGCTTCCTTCCGCCCCGCCAGTTGCGCCGGATGGCCAAGCGAAGGCGCATAGGCGAGTTCCCACAAAATGTCATCGGCGATCAGCGTCTGCCATCGCGCATTGTCGTCAACCAGCGTTTGGATGTGTTGCTGCAAGAGGTCAGTTGCGATTGTCATCTCATTGTTCTCGTATTGAACAGGCGGCACTCCATGATGTCTCTTGTTGGGTATCCTGCTGGAGCACGCGGGTGAAGTTGGAGTCGGATCGCGGTTGATTTGGCAGGAGAAATCATAACCGACCGCTCGAAAAGTTGGCTGGACTGAACGGTGAGTTCCCAATTGCGATTGGATCACGGGCTATACAGACGATACTCTGCTTCTGAAATCGGCTAATAGAGATCAACGCCATGACTAACTTCAATTCGCGCGGTCACGTCATTGCTTACTGGGTGACCACCGCATTGGTCGTCTTCGAACTAGCTATGGGAGGCGTATGGGATATCTTGCGAGTGCCCCAGGTTCGCGGTCTCATCGAACGGTTGGGCTATCCTCTCTATTTCCTGATCATCCTGGGGATCTGGAAACTGCTCGGCGCTATCGCGCTGGTCATTCCGCGGTTTCCCCGACTCAAGGAGTGGGCCTACGCCGGTGTGTTCTTCGACTTGACGGGCGCCGTTGCATCGCTATCGGCCGCGGGGTTGATCAGTGCGGGTACGATGGCATACCCGATCGTAATGACGGGCGTTACAGTTGCGTCCTGGGCGCTTCGTCCGCCATCCCGCCGACTTGGTCCCGGTTGATGACTCATAGACCGAGATCGCTGAGGCCGGCGTGGTCGTCAGGCCGGCGTCCCAGCGGCCAGAAATACAGCCGGTCTGCTTCGGTGATCCGCAGATCGTTGATGCTGGCATGCCGGTGATGCATCAATCCATCGTCTGCAAATTCCCAGTTTTCGTTCCCGTAGGCGCGATACCATTGTCCGCTGTCATCGTGATACTCGTATGCAAAACGAACAGCAATGCGGCTGTTATCGAATGCCCAGAGTTCCTTAATGAGTCGATAGTCAAGCTCCCGATGCCATTTGCGCGTCAGGAACCGGACGATCTCCTCGCGCCCGTGAATAAATTCAGCACGATTTCGCCAGATGCTATCCGGTGTGTATCCCAGCGAAACCTGGTGAGGATTGCGCGAATTCCAGTTGTCCTCGGCCTTCCTCACCTTGAGAATTGCGCTCTCCCGAGTAAAGGGCGGAACAAGCGAAGGCTGCGTAGAAGTCGCCATGACGATTCTCCTTTTGAGATGTTCGGAGCATCTTCGAGGGGCTCCGTTGGTAGGTCTCCAATCTTATGTCTGCCGCCTCCAAGGTTGCAGCTAGATGTAGTCGCTATGCGACGCAAGATAAGTCGCTACTTTTTCGCGACACACAAGCCATCAATATTTGCCGAATAATCTGCCTTGAATAACGCTGGAACGCTCAATCACCGAAGAGCGTATGCTTGTGGCAGGACCTTCTTTTTCTCGCCTCCAGCTTTGAACGCTTCGCTCCAGACGAGCACCTTTCACGCAAGCGACAGAAACTGGAGCCATCATGCTGATCAAGAAAGCTGACGTTAAGAATCACCTTGCCGCAAAACTGAGAAAGCATCATATTCTGCGGGGCTCAACCATGGGGCAAATTCCTGCTGAGCACTTTTCGGTCGATGCCGACAACATCGGCACCGCCAGCGGAAGCTCCCAAGAGCCGTTGAAGCCTTGCAGCGAATTCGTGCTGCCCATACGCTCGTCGAGTGGACATTGAGGCTGCGACGACCTGTCTGGCTTCCAAGAATGATTTGGTTGCACCGGGAGTGCCCTTTCTGCACTTCCATCCACTTCAGCGGAAGTGAGCCGACTCCCTTCGACAGGATGTTGCACGTCTTCGCCCTTCGGCGCGTGCGTTGCGCTATCTGCTGGCGGCGCTACTACTGGTTTGTGAGGTCGGGAGTGGTGTCCCATGACTGAATTCGGTACGAGGGAGACTTACAGCCCTACATCCAACGATCTGCTGCTGCTACTTACCTCACATCATCCAAAGAACACTTTCACTTACGGAACGATCGCGCAAACAGCCAACGATGTGCAGGATCTTCAAAATTCGCCGGCCATCAGCATGGGACCGTACCTGATCAACTCGGAACAGACGGAACTCCTGCGATCCATCAGCGTGTATAGCGAACGCGGCAAGAGCCGTGAGCAGGTTCGCCTTCTGTACATGAATGCGGCAGCTCTTGGTGTATGGAGGGCTATGGGCAGGCGGATTCACATCATCGACGTACAAAAGAGGCCGCCTCGAAGCGCCCAGCTTGCGTATGGTGTTCCCTTTAGCGAATAGCCAATATCCGCCCAGTTCTCTTCGCCTATCGGTACAGCGGATTCTGTACCGAAAAGGGCTCCCGAAAACAAGGAGCCCTCTCAAACAGCGAACTTCTATTGAATTATCGTCCGGTCATCTTTTCCAGGTGTTCGGGATAGCGGGGCCCCTCCACCGGGATCTTTGTTGAGGCCTGATTGATCTCGCGGAGATCGTCTCGGGTGAGTTCCACGGAGAGTGCTCCCAGGTTTTCTTCCAGCCGAGACAGTTTCGTCGTGCCGGGGATGGCCACCATCCACGGCTTTTGCGCTAACACCCAGGCGAGCGCCACCTGGGCCGGTGTTGCCTTCTTCTTTGCTGCAAGATCGTTCAGCAAGTCCACGAATGCCCGGTTCGTTTTCATCGCGTCCGGCTGGAAGCGTGGAAGCTGACCGCGGAAGTCCTTCTCACCAAACTTTGTGCTCTCATCCATTTTGCCGGTGAGAAAGCCCTTGCCAAGGGGACTGTACGGCACCAGGCCGATGCCCAGTTCTTCGAGCAGTGGAATGATCTCTTGCTCCGGTTTCCTCCACCACAATGAGTACTCGTTTTGGAGGGCAGCCACAGGTTGCACCGCGTGTGCGCGACGGATGCTCTGGGCGCCTGCCTCAGAAAGGCCAAAGTGCTTCACCTTTCCTGCTGCAATCAAGTCCTTCACTGCACCTGCAACTTCTTCCATGGGCACATCCGGATCGACCCGATGCTGATAGAAGAGGTCGATGCTGTCGATCTTCAGCCGCTCGAGTGACGCGTCGGCGACTTCTTTGATGTGCTCAGGGCGACTGTTCAGCGTCTGCAGGCCGGGTTTTCCGCCGGGCACACAATTGAAGCCGAACTTGGTGGCGATCACCACCTTGTCGCGTATTGGCGAGAGTGCTTTTCCGACAAGACGTTCGTTGGTGAACGGGCCGTAGACCTCTGCCGTATCGAAGAAAGTGACTCCAAGGTCTACGGCTTTGCGCATCAGGTTGATCATCTCGTTCTCGTCGTGGGTGGCACCGTACGAGAAGCTCATACCCATGCAGCCGAGGCCGAGTGCAGAAACCTCCAGGCCACTCTTTCCCAATTTGCGTTTTTGCATTGCGACTCCTTCTGAACTGGCTGGTGGTCACTGCTGCAATCGGGAGAATCCCGGCTTAGCGCGATGACCGATCCTGCAAGCCGCCTCGGTTCACGGAAACTCGAACGGCCGACTGAATTTGAGTCTAGTTGTCGCATGGCTTATGAGACTAGTAGGTTGCAACGGCATACAGTTATGAGCAATATTCATGAATCATGAAAAGCGATCTGAGTGAACTGGCGACGTTTGCGGTGGTTGCTGAAGAACGTAGTTTCACGCGTGCCGGCGCACGGCTCGGTGTCTCTCAATCAGCACTCAGCCACACCATTCGAGGTCTTGAGAAGAAGTTAGGTCTGCAACTGCTGGCTCGCACGACGCGGAGCGTTTCGCCGACCGCAGCGGGGAATGCTCTCCTGGACGAACTTGTGCCCGCCCTGGAGCGCATTGAGCGATCGTTGGCGGAGGCGCGAAAGCTGAGGGAACGGCCCGCAGGACGTATTCGCCTTGTCCTTTCACGCACGGCGTCCTATCTCGTGCTCTTGCCGAAGCTGGCGCGATTCGCGCACACGTATCCGGAGATCGTTCTCGAAGTTACTTCGTCGAACGACCCGGTCGATCTTGTGGCTCAGGAATATGACGCCGGCATTCACATCGGCGAATTCATTCAACGAGACATGATTGCCGTCCGCGTCAGCAAGGACCTGCGCCTTGCCGTGGTCGGCTCACCGGAATACTTCAAGTCCCACAGCATCCCAGGGGATCCACGCGATCTAAAGGACCACGCTTGTATCGGCTTTCGTTTCAGCAGCGGCGTATACCGTTGGGAGTTCGAAAAGGGCCGGAAAGCCGTCACGGTAAATCCGCGAGGACCGGCGACGTTCGACGATCCAGACCTCGTCATACAGGCAGTGCTGAAGGGCATCGGCATCGGGACTGCGATGGAGGAAACCGTGCGGGAGAGGATTGCTAAGGGACATCTGGTTCAAGTATTGCGGGACTGGTGCCCAACGTTTCCCGGGTATTTTCTGTATTACCCAAGTCGTCGCAATCAACCCGCAGCTCTTGCTGCGCTGATCGATACGCTTCGCCTCAAGGAATGACGACGAAGGTTGGGCGTGTTGCGAAAGGTGCGACTCGCCATCACATCGCCAAGGTGACCAGGCCGGTGACTACGAGCGCTACCGCCCATATCAGGTTGAGGTTGAGCCAAGCCTTGCGAAGAATCGCGAGGCCGAACTTGTTATAGACCACCCACGCGACGACTCCCGTGACCACAAGATAGCCCGTCGTATGGACTGCAGTGGCGAGTAGGGCCGCGAGAGGAGTGGTCGCGGCCATATGGTGGTGGCCTGCCATCTGCTCCGCCGCTTCGACCGTGCTGCTGCCCAGCAGGACCGGCACTACCATCAAGCCTGCGCCATGTGCCGAGGCCATCAGAAACGACCAGAGCGTCAGGTCGCGGAAGCCCACCCGCATGCGGACCCAGCGCGGGTGATAGTGCCGTACCAGAGAGAAGATCCCAAGACCGACCAGGATTGCAGCGACGGGATAGCGGATCGCCTTGAGCGGCAGCGCCATGCCGAGAAACGCTGCCGCCAGAACAACGATGCCGATGGCCAACGCATGGCCCAGCGCGATGGGGACGAGCGCTCTGGCAACTGCACTGCCTTTGCGCTCCTGCATCCCCAGCGCTACCGCGAAGAGCCATCCCATTGCGGGGTTGATTCCGTGGTAGGCGCCGAGGAGCAGCATGAGCCACAACGCCGTTGAGCCCATCGTCGAGCCCATCTGGGCATGCGTCATTACGCCTCCGAGTAGCAGTAGGAATCCGATGAAGCGTCGCCGCCGTCGAGCCGAACCTGGTGCGCGCGTAGCCCGTCGAACTCGACGAAGAATTTTTCATCAAGCTTCATTCCGCCCTTCGGGTCCACGTCGAGCTTTACCATCCAGCTCTTTAACCCGTCGGGATAGATCTGCTCGTCCCAAGGAGCGTAGAGCGAGTTGGTGAAGTAGACCCGCTTGCCGTCGCGGCTGATCTCGACCATTTGCGGACCGCCGTTGAGTGGCTGGTTGGGCTTGCTCGGATGAGCAGCACGGCGAACGATTCCGCCGAGGTGCACTGAGCCCGTCTTCTTGGGGTTAGCGGGATCGGAGACGTCGTACTGGATGAACTCGCCGGTGCACCAGCACGAAACATAGAGGAAGCGGTCGTCGAGTGAGAGGTTGATGTCCGTTATCACGGGCGGCACTGCCTTGAAGCCTTTCAGCAATGGCGGAAGGCTTTCCGGATCGGCGGGTTCGGCGGGAATCTCAATCACCTTGCGGACTGCCCATTTGCCGTTGGCGCCTTCCTCGCGATACCACATCCAGATGGAGGCAGAAAGGTCCTTGAGCGAAACACCGACGCTGGCGAAACCGTAGGTCTTATTGGGATCGTGAGAGGGCCGCAGTTCGAGCACCCACTGTTGCTCCGGACCGAGGTCAATCTCCTGCAGATGAGTGCGCTTGTCCAAGTCCCAAATGTGAATTTTGTGGCCGTACTTGCCGGCCAGCAGCAACTCCGGGTTGATGCCGTTCTTTACCATGTTCGGCGTGCCCCATTCGGAGGTGATCATCGTGTCGTGTCCCAGGTGCCACCAGAAGTCGTAAGCCAATTGCTGTGGGCCACGATCCTTCTCCCATTGGCCCTTCAGCTCAAATGTGTTTGGGTCCATCAGGAAGATGCCACCGGGACCGTCTCCGCTGGCTGATCCGAGGGCGCTGCCGTAGACGGCATCTGGTCCGCAGTGAAACGTATGGGGCGATGTATAGCCGGTCTTCTGTATGAACTCTTCGGGCTCGATCACTTTCACGATCTTCGGCTGTTTGGGATTCGGCTTCGTGTCCAGAATGTAAATCCGGGATGACCCGATGCCCGGCACGATCAGGTAGCGACGCTCCATGTGAGCATGCGAAGCCTGCGGGCAGAGGCATGCGCTGCACGCGTTCCAGCCGAAGTGATGCAACTCATTATCACCACGGCCAAAATCAACCTGCCCGACGAGCCGACCATACTCGGAGGAACTCGGATCGAGATCAATGACGCCCATGGCGTCGTGCTCGCCGTTCTTGCCGACGTTGAGCAGCGCGACATAAGCGAGGCGTTCTGGCGGGGCTTGCATCGCCATTGCGGGTGACGGATAAAACGTTGGGTCCGGACGCATCATAGGCATGTGAATATCTCCTCGGAAAAAATGGCGGAGAGAGCCTCACTGGCCCGATGTTTCATTCAATGTGTCGTAGTCCAGAAGGGCCACCGAAAAAACGTGACAGAAGGGACCCGGTGCCGTCTGCGACCCCAGAGGCAGACGGAGGTCAATGCGCAGCTCTCACCTTGCCGCCATAGTACTCGTCCACCCTGCTGGCGGGCCACTCCCGATTCAACTTCCAGTCGATGCGCAAAGTGTCGATTCACTAGAGCCGAGTCGAGCGTAAATATGGCTCCAAGTAGTCCGACTTAGGAGGACTGGTCTTCCTTATGAGGGCTGGTCTTCGCATCCCACGGTCAGCAGTTCTTCAAAGAAACCGCCAATCTGGCGCTTTCGTTCGACGAAATGAATCTCCAGAATCTGGTGACGCTTCTGGCCTTTCTCGTCTGCTGAGCGCATGCGCAGGTTGCGCGGACCCTATCCTGGTGCTGAAGTTTTTCTAGTTTCGTGCAGCGGCGCAGAATAGAGCCATGCCCGAAGCCGCATTCGCCCAGATTCTTTCCGAAGTGAGTACATTTGCGAAGGAAGCGACCACTCTTACGGATCTGCAACGTTTCATCGTTGAGATCATTCCGAATCGGCTGCCCTACTACAACTGGACGGGCTTCTATATGCTCGACGACAACGATCCGGAGATGCTTGTGCTTGGCCCGTTCCATGGAGCGCCAACTGAGCACGTCCGCATCCCCGTAAACGCGGGAATCTGCGGAGCGGCTGTCGCGGAGAACGTCTCGGTCATTGTGGATGACGTCGTCTCCGATCCGCGGTATCTTGCCTGCTCGCTCGAGACCAGATCCGAGATTGTCGTTCCGATTCGCGCGCATGGTGCGGTGGTGGGTGAGATCGACATCGACAGCCACGATCTTGGAGCCTTCTCTGCGCGAGACCGAGAGTTCCTGGAAAAATGCGCGGCCATCGTGGGCAGCTTTATGGAACGGACTTAAGCCGTGTTATCAGGCGCAAAGTTTACGCTCGTCGCAGCATATGCCGCAGGGCGCGGTTCCAATACATCAGCAACCCACTGACCGCCAGCACCGCGAGCAACACGCCAAGGACTGCCCACAATATTTTCACGGCCATTCCCGACAGCGTTCCGAAGTGAAGGGGATGCATCAGCCACATCACCCAGTCCCCGATGGAATGTTTCTCGGCGTAATGCCAGATGCTGATCACGCGCCCACTGGTCGCGTCGATCCGCACAATGTCGCGGTGCAGAACGTCGCTTGTCGGTGACGTTGGTCGCGTTCACGCGGAACAGCGTATGCCTGTACCCGAAGCGCAACCCGGCATCGAGCAGGGTGTAGTTTGGGACGAAGAACGAGTTCGTTGTATCCGCAGCATTCGTTCCAACAAACCGCACGTCGAAGTTCCCGCCGAGTCCGGCAAACCGCCCCTCTGGCTGCGTGTAATCCGCGATCGCGGAGAATTGGTTGCGGGGTGTCTGGGGCAGCCACTTGCCCAGACTTGCATCTGTTTCGGGTGTTGCGCCCGGCAGGGTTTTGATTGTGTTGGTCGCGGTCAGCGTGTAGCTGCCGTGCAGGTTGAGGCCGCGCCCCAGCGCCGCCACGCTTTCCAGTTCCACTCCGCGCGAGCGCACCTCGCCGTCCTGAATGTTGTTAAATGCGGCGTCCGCGACGATGACGTTTGTCTGGTTGATCTGGAAGATCGAGGCCGTCATAAAACTGGTCCACGTACGCGGCTGGAACTTTAACCCGCCTTCAATCTGACGTGAATCGCTTGGTTTTGCCGGATCCGTCGATTGCTTCGTCGTGCTGTTGTAGATAAAGGTGCCGGCATTCGGCAGGAAGCTGGTTGAGTATGCAAAGTAGGGCGTGATACCGGATGTGCTGAGCCACGTCACTCCTGCGCGACCCGTGAAGCGTGCGTCCCGATGGGAGAAGTCCGGACCGTCGCTCAGGAAGTTGGTGATGTTGTTCTTCGCAAAGTCCTGACGGCCGCCCAGGGTGAAGACCAGGTGGTCGCGGTACTTGATCTGGTCCTGAGCATAGAGGCCCTGCTGCTGCAGCACCGAATTGTTATTCAGGTAGTAGAAGAGGTCCGGGAACGTGGTCTGCCCATAGACCGGATGAAAGATGTTGATGTCCGGCGCCGCAGCGAAGCCATCTGTCTCACGGATACCGATGTGCTGATAGTCGTAGCCGAAGAGCACGGTCTGCTTCCAGTTTCCGGTCTTGAAATGGCGCAGGGCACGTGTGTCCACCGTGTTCAGGTGATCGCCGTTGGTGTAGGCATACGCGGAGCGCGACACGAGCTTGGTGTTGTGGGGAATGGTTGTATCGAAGCCGGTGCCGTAGAACGTGCGCCCGTTGAAGTTGATGATTCGGTCCTTGTTCAACGGGCCGGTGCGGAATTATTGCGATTTGTGCGGATTGCCGGCGCAGTCTAACGCTTACCGTGAGGGTCGTACTGGAAGCACTGCTCGAGCGAGACGCCAAACACGATGGCGACTTTGAACGCAGTCTCAAGCGAAGGGGAGTATTTGTCCTGCTCGATGGCGATGACGGTCTGACGGGTGACGCCAATGCGATCGGCGAGTTCCTGCTGGGTCATTTCCCGCGTGGCGCGAAGCTCTCGAATCTGATTGCGTATGGCGGGCATCAGAGCGCTCTCCGATAAGCAACAATCTGCGTGGCGGTCTTCGTGATATCGGCGATGACCAGCATGCCGAAGAAGACGTTCAGGAAATGAAGTCCCATCATCCGGCTGTCCAATCGAAGATGGCCAGCAGCCGCGTGAAACCACAACATGCCCAACCCGAGAACCATCAGTGACGTGATGGTCAGATAGCCGGCACGATAACCGCGCAGCTCGATCAGACGGTCGCGTTCGTCTGTAACGCGGTTGCGGGTGAAAATAGCGATGGCCAACTGCAGGATCGTCTGCAGCACGATGATTGCGATGATCATGCCGGCAACCTTGTTCACGGAGTTCTGGTGGTGCAGGAAGAAATAGGGGCCGTACACCAAAAACTCAGCCGCTAGGGAAGCGTAAAGCGACTTCTCGCGGTAAGAAAGGCTTGTCGCCATCGCGATCACCCCGTGTTAAAAATGTTTGACACGGAGAACATTAGCGCTGGCGGCGGCATGTGTCAAATATTTTTGACAAGTAAACTCGTGAGGAGCATCACGCACGAAACAGATTGCCGCGGAAGTGCTTTGTCCCGACAAGTGGACGTCACGTTGCTTATTGGCAGATGGATTTGATCTTGTCGAGCGGCTCATGATCAGACAATGAAATGACATTGTAAGGTCCCGATACATGCGTTCCAGCAAATCCGTACGCCATTTCATGCAATGTCTGCTTATTGCCGCACTGCCAACTGCGATCATGGCGCAGCGAAAGGAATTCCCGATGCAAGCGCAGCCTGTTTCATACCGGAGTGTGAAGGTCGATGGACTGAACATCTTCTATCGCGAGGCGGGAGCGAAGGATGCGGCGACGATCCTGCTGCTGCATGGCCTGCCGTCTTCTTCGCGGATGTTCGATCCGCTCTTTGCCCGGCTTTCGGACCGGTATCATCTGGTCGCTCCGGATTATCCCGGTTTCGGCCACAGCGACTGGCCCGACCCGAAGCAGTATTCCTACACCTTCGACAATCTGGCCTCAGCGATGACACAGTTCACGGAAAGTCTCGGACTGACCAAGTACACGCTCTACATGCAAGACTACGGTGGCCCAGTAGGCTTTCGGATGGTGCTGGCGCATCCCGAGCGCGTGAATGCTTTGATTGTGCAGGATGCCGTTTCGCATAACGAGGGTCTTGGCGCGAACTGGGCGACTCGACGCGCCTTCTGGGCTGACCGAGCTGCACACGAGGATGCGCTTCGAACCAATCTTCTTTCGTTGCAGACGACGAAGACTCGCCATGTGGGCGATGATCCTCAGGTCGAACTGTACGATCCCGACCTCTGGACGGATGAATTCTACTTTCTGAACGCGGCGGGCCAGGCGCAGATCCAAAGCGATCTCTTCTACGACTACCGCACGAATGTCGAAGCGTATCCGAAGTGGCAGGCGTGGATGCAGAAGACACAGCCGCGGCTCCTGGTGATCTGGGGCAAGCACGATCTCTCGTTCGACCTGGGCGAGCCGGAGCGGTATCGCAAAGATGTGCCGAAGGCTGAGGTGCATGTTCTGGACGCCGGCCACTTCGCGCTTGATACGAAAGCAGACGAGATCGCGGAGCTGGTGGACAGGTTCATGCAGGAAGGGAAGTAAATAGCCGGCATTCGGCCAACTTTGGCCATCTTTGTCAGTTGACGCCCTGAAATCTCAGCTCCTACAGTCCGCATATCATGAAAAGCGAATATTTAAGCGAATACGACAACATCGTGCGGACCATGCAGCTGTACATCGATGGATGCAAGCAAGGCAAAAGCGAGCTTATGCGCCCCGCCTTCCACCCGAATGCTTCTTTCTTCGGCTATGCCGGGGAACAACTAGCCATAGGAACCCAGTTCCTGTTCGACTGGATTGATAAGAATGGTCCCGCTCCTAATATTGAGCCCCGCATTGTGAGCGTAGACATTCTCGACTCGATCGCTGTCGTTCGCCTTGAGGTGGCCGAGTGGTCGGGCAAACTGGCCGGCTCGGGTGTTCGTATGTCGGACCTATTTACCCTTCTCAAAACACCGGGCGGGTGGAAGATCATCCAGAAGGCTTTTCACTGGCATGCCGCAGAACAGAGACTGGCGGCATAGTTTTGGTATAGTCTTCGCCGGGGTTGTGAGATGCCCGAGCGCAACACTCCGCAGAAGACTCTGGAATCGTGGAAGCAGATTGCGGCCTATCTGGATCGAAGCGAACGGACGGTCCGGCGCTGGGAGGCGACTGAAGGGCTTCCTGTTCACCGCCATGAGCACGAAAGGCAGGACACTGTTTTCGCGTACAGGCACGAGATAGAGGCCTGGAGCCGTTTACGAACTGCAAGTCCGAATCCATCCTCCGTCGACGGAGCCGACACCGACAACCTTCCCGCGCCGACACCCATTGTCAACAAGTACCTTGTCGAACATGACGCGATCACGCGCACTATGCATCGCTATATCGCGGGCGCGCGTGCGGGTGACAGTGATCTCATGCGCTCCGCTTTTCATCCTTCCGCAACTATCTCTGGCTACTGTCTGGGAGTGGAGTATACGGGCTCCGTTGAACACGTGTTTCAATGGATCGATGAAAACGGTCCGGCGCCGAATATCAATCCTCGCTTCGCCCGCATCGAGATCATCGAGAGTATTGCCGTGGTTCATCTGGAAGTACAACACTGGTCGGGCAAATTAGCCGGAGCCAATGCACGCGCTTCCGATGTATTCACTTTGCTCAAGCGGAATGGCGAGTGGAAGATCACGCATAAGCTCTTTCACTGGCACGATCAATGATTCATTTCGCGTAAAGCGCGTTGTGGACGGGTCCGGCTCGTGAACCAATTTAATTACAGTGGCTCGCATGCGTATTGAGTTGGATCATGTATTCGTCTGTGCCGCTCCGGGTGCTCCGGAAGGTGACGAACTGGTTCGATTCGGTTTGCGCGAAGGGCCTCCGAATCGACATCCGGGGCAGGGCACGTCGTGTCGGCGTTTTCCCTTCGTCAACGCCATGCTTGAATTGCTTTGGGTGAGCGACGTAGAGGAGGCTCAAAGCGAATCCTCACGGCTCACGCTGCTTTGGGAGCGGTGGTCGGGTCGGACTGGTGCAGCGTCTCCCTTCGGGATTTGTCTTCGCCCTGTCGATGCTCAAGACACAGGGCTTCCATTTCCTGCCTGGGAATATCGACCGTCCTATTTGCCAGATCCGCTCGCTTTTCAGATCGGCGATTCAGGAGTGAAGGAGCCCATGTGGGTGTATCTGAGCTTTATGCGCCGGGTCGATCGCGAAGCGCGGTTTGAAGAGAATGCTAGAGGCGTTCGTGAGGTCACGAGTCTTCGATTGACGACACCGATCCCGCTTCGCTCTGTCGCGTCGCAGAGGGTGCTGGAGAGCGGAGTACTTACGGCGCAAGCGGGTACGACATCTTTGCTCGAGATTGGATTTGACGGGAGCTTCCGCAAAGAGACTGCGGATTTCAGGCCGCACCTTCCGCTTGTTTTTCAACTGTGATTCGCGATCGTGGGGCGGGAGGAGGAACAGGGGAGGACAAAAGGAGTCTGAGAGAGGAGCCGAGGGGAGGAACCCAGGGGGAGGAGAGCCGGGACTTATTTGTAGGTTGCGTTGGTGCGAATGAGCTCATCGCGGTGGTGTGACATATCGGTCATGGAACCGAATGCCTGACCGCCGAGAGGGTTGCCCTTCAGGGATTCCTGGACGGCTGCCTGAACCTTGTCCAGACCTTCGGCGTTCGGCGTGACGTAGACGATCAGAAAGGTGTCGGGGGCTCCGGTGTGAATCGCCTCGGTATCGATTTCGTACTCAGCGATGTTGCCCGCGGCAAGTTGTTTTTCGAGCAGCGGTACGACCAGGTTTTTGCTGATCGCCTCAACGGCGTCATCCGGGGCATCCGGTTTCAACTTATAGATACCCACATGGGTGTATCCATTCTTGACCGATCCTGGATGCCAGTTGTAATAGCGGCTGACGAGGAGGTCGTCCCAGTGTTTCGTGGCGCTGGCCAGTACCGGAGTAGCGGTGTTGCCGCTCTGGTAGAACTGTTCGAGTACGTTGAGCACTCCGGCCATCGAGGTGGCTGACCACCAATCGTCGTGGGTTTCCGCTTCAGGGCTGTGAATCAGATTGACATCGCTGCCATAGGCGACGATGGTGCCGCTTGCGAGAGCTTTCTCGAGGGCCGGCCGATCCGCCTCGGCCGACTTTGCCATATCGGCCCATTGGGCGCGGGGGATAGTCCAGTTGCCGATGTAGGAGTACAGCGGCGGTTTTTCCTTGACCTCTGACGTCTGCGCAACAGCCGGCACAGCGATTGCTGCAACCATACCGAGAGCGCACAGGCCCGCAATAACTTTCCCCCTTGTTTCGTTCATGATTGTCTTTCCTTTCGTACTACAGCCAAGATTCGATCCTGCCTTCCTGGGCGCCGGTAAGTGTATGCCGTATTGGCGTACTTGAGTTGGAAATCAACGGTAACCGGATGGGGCCGACAGCTCGGAAGTACGATAGGGAGGCCTACGATAGGTAAGTCAGGTTAGGGAAGTAAGGAGCGGGGAGCCGTGACCGCGCGTCGAGATACGGGGCGTCCAGATAGCACGCGTCGGGAGAACTCGCGTCGAAAGAGCTCACGTCAGGACGGCACAGGTCCCGAGAGCACACGGCTGGAGACGGCCCACGCGGACTTTGGTCGAACCGCGGTGCAAATATTTGCTGCCAATGAGCGCATGAACGAGTTGCTGATCGAGCACCTTGACCCGGTCGTGTGGCGAGCTTCCCCGCCCGGCAAGGTGCGCACTATTGCGGCGATCTTCACGCACGTCCACAACGTGCGAACGAAGTGGGTGCGGCTGACGGCTCCGCACCTGAAGGTGCCAGGGCAGCTCGACCGCGCGCATTGCACGCCGGAGCAGGCGCTTGCGGGACTGGGCGAGAGCGCCCTTCGCTGTGAGGAGATGCTTGCTGAAGCGCTCGATGGCAGCGGCCGCATTGAGATGTTTCGCAGGGACGGCTGGGCCCAGCCATGGCCGGTGGGCGTAGAGATGCTTTGCTACATGCTTTCGCACGAGGCGCACCATCGCGGACAGGTCTCTATGCTTGCGCATCAGCTCGGGTTTCCGCTGCCGCTGGGAGTGATGTCCGGGCTGTGGAATTGGGAGAAGGTGTGGAAGGAATGCGGGGCGCGGGGCGCTCCCGGATCCGGGTTGTGATTGCCGAGCGATTCCGGCGGCGTCCGTTGAAGAGCCACTCCTTCAACGTGCGCGCAAAAGAATGGCGGTATACTCGCTGATCTGGAGCGCCTGCTCCGCATTTTCCGGCTGAATGGAAGATACCCCGGGGCCACGAACATAAGGCCGACGCCTGAACGATCACGCTCACAAGTCCACTGACGGCAGCACGTCCGCAAGATTGACCGTCAGCGAGTGATTTCCGACACTACGATTGAAAAGACCACGATTGAGAACGCAGAGGAGGATTCATGGCAGCTACAGCGGTCGCAGTTGGAACGATGAAGGTGGCACAAGTGGCCAATCCCGGAGGAACTTTCCAGATCGTCGAGCGGGAGATTCCGAAGCCGGGTACGGGACACGTGCTCATCAAGGTGCAGGCATGTGGTGTGTGCCACAGCGACATGTTCACGAAAGAAGGCGCCTGGCCGGGGATCGAGTATCCGCGTATTCCGGGACATGAAGTTGCGGGCGTGATCGCGGAGGTGGGCGTTGGTGTTTCCACGTGGAAGAAGGGACAGCGCGTTGGTGTGGGCTGGCACGGCGGGCAGGACAACACGTGCCTGTCGTGCAGGCGCGGAGATTTTGGCAATTGCCGAAATCTAAAAATTTCCGGCATCAGCTATGACGGGGGATACCAGCAGTACATGGTGGCACCGGTGGAGGCCCTGGTGGCGATACCGGAAAGCCTGAGTGATGTGGATGCGGCGCCGCTGCTCTGCGCGGGAATTACCACCTTTAATGCGCTGCGGCACAGCGGTGCGCTTCCCAGTGATCTGGTTGCGATCCAAGGCGTCGGCGGTCTGGGGCACCTGGGAATTCAATTTGCGAGCAAGTTTGGTTACAAGGTCGCGGCGATTGGCCGCGGGGGGGAAAACGGTGCGCTCGCAACGAAGCTGGGAGCCAGCGTGTACATCGACAGCAAAGCGACGAATGCCGCAGAGGAATTGCAGAAGCTAGGCGGGGCGCAGGTGATTCTTGCGACGGCCCCGAACTCTAAGGCGATGTCCGAGCTGATCGACGGTCTGGGGCCGAACGGGAAGCTGATGGTGGTCGGTGCGTCGATGGATCCGATTGAAGTCACGCCGATACAGCTCATTGGCGGGATGAAAACCATTCTAGGCTGGTCCTCGGGAACGCCAACCGATTCCGAGGACACGTTGCGCTTCGCCGAACTGACCGGGGTGCGTCCAATGATTGAGACCTATCCGCTGGAACAAGCGGGCGAGGCTTATGAGCGGATGATGAGCGGCAAAGCACAGTTCCGTGTGGTTCTGACGATGTGACGGTGAACGTTTTAGGGCCGGGCATAGTCTAAGGAGTATGGACATGCCCGGCTGGATCACGAATCTGAAGAGACCCGGATCGCTGTTGGGAGCTATCGTGGGGTGGGTCTGCGTCTGCATCGGAGTTCTCGGTGTGGTGCTGCCTATCATTCCGGGTCTTCCTTTCCTTTTTGCCGGATTGTTTATTCTGTCCGCCCGATACACCTGGGCCTCGTTTTGCCTGAAATGGGTGAAGCGACAGACGAGCAAGGTTTCTGCGGGGCAATCGCGGCGCAAGGAAACGGCCTCGGAGCCGGTAACGACCAATCGCGGGTAGTCTGTGGAAAGAGATGAAGAGAGCTACTAAAATAGACAGCATGTCGTCGCGTCGCCTCTTTCGCATTGCCACTCTTTTTCTGATCACCATCTCGACTGTTTTCGCCTTTGGACAGGAGGACCGCCGGGGGCGGAAGTACAAAGCGCCGCCGGAGACGATGAAGATCGACATCAGCGTGGTGCGCGCGACCACGGGCAAACCGATTCCGAATGCGGCGGTGATCTTCCACCCGGTGAATGAGAAGGGCAAGGCGCAGGGCGCCATGGAGTTGAAGACCGACCTGGACGGCAAGACCACGCTGGACGTGATTCCGATCGGCTCGACGGTGCGGCTGCAGATTATTGCGAATGGCTTCCAGACCTTCGGCAATGACTATGTGGCGAATGCCGATGCCAAGGAGATCACGATCAAGATGGAGCGGCCGAAGTCGCAGTACTCGATTTACAAGGGGAATGCGACGGGAGACCAGAGCGGACAGGCGGATGAGAAGACGGTGAAGCCGCAGTCTTCGAAGCCGGACTAGGACTGCCGTCCGCGCGTATGCGCCTGCGGTTCGCTCCCATTGGTCGCTTACGGTGAGTTAATTGCCGATCTGACTCCCACACCTCCTCGCCTGCGAGGCACTCGACAAGACAACCCGGCAGTATATGCTAACGTTGCGCACATGGCAGAGCCTGCCGAGCGCGATCCCCGAGTCTATTTCGCCGCGGAGAGGACTTTCCTCGCGTGGATCCGGACCGGTCTTGGGCTGATGGGCGTGGGATTTGCCGTGGCTCGATTCGGGTTTTTTCTGCGCGAGCTGCATGCGAGTGCAGTCGGTGAATCGACGCGGACGAACGGCCTATCGGTCTGGTCTGGTGTGGCGATCGTTGTGCTCGGCGTGTTGGTGAATATCAGCGCCGTGACGGAGCATTTTCGAGTTGTGGCCCAGCTGCGAAACGGAAGCTGGGAACCGGGTCGAGTGTCGAGAAATGCAGTCGTCCTTGCGGTTTTGCTGGCGGTGATTGGCATTGTGATCGCGGGTTACATCGTGGTCTCATCGCACGGCTATGCGTGACTCGTCCTTCTAATCATTTTCAAAGGTGATTCAACTAGCGCTGGACGCGAGGAATCACGAGTACCGATGCAACTGCAGGTGGACGCCTGCTTTGGGGCGCAGGGTGATGCGCGGCTGAATCTCAAGTGCGGCACTGTGATCTACCGGTAACGACACGCGCCATTCGCGCAGGATGGTGGCGAGGGCGAGCACACCTTCCATCCAGGCGAATCCCTCTCCAATGCATTGACGTGTGCCTGCGCCGAAGGGGAACCAGGCGAAGCGGGGGCGGGTGCTATTCTCCTGCCCGCGTTGCGATGGTGCCTGGCCGGCGAAGCGGTCGGGATCGTAGCGTTCAGGGTCGGGCCACCAACGCTGGTCGTGATGGATGACGATCTGCGGGGCGATGAGGAGCGATCCCTTTTGGATGGAGAGGCCGCGAAAGGCATAAGGCTCTGCTGCGGTTCGGGCTGTGACCCAGACGGGTGGATAGAGGCGAAGCGTTTCCGCGAAGTGCTGCCAGGTGAGTGGGAGACGCGTGTAGTCCGCGGCGGTGGCAGCTTCGCCGGTGAGTACCTGTCGCGCTTCATCGCGCAGACTCTGTTGCCATTCGGGATGAAGCGCGGCGAGCCAGAGCGCAAAGCTGAGGCCATTGGCTGTGGTCTCGTGTCCCGCGAGCAGAAGAGTGAGGCATTCATCGCGCACTTGGCGATCGGACATGCTGCCGGTCTGACCCTCGGTGTCGACGGCGGCCACAAGCATGGAGAGCAGATCGCCCTGGTCTGGATTGCCGACTGCATGTTGCCCGGGATCACTGGCGCGGCGCTGGCGGATGAGGCTGTAGATGAGCGCGTCGAGCTCTGCCTCGCCGCGATGGATGCGGCGCATGAGCGGGAGCGGAAGGCGCGTGATCTGCGCGGAGAAGGGAAGGAAGGCGAGCGGAAGGAAGCCCATGAAGGCGTCGACCGCGGCGGAGATATTGCGGGCCTCGGATTGAACGTCGGCGTTGAAGAGGCACTTGCTGACGATGCGGAGCGCAAGCAACAGCATGTCGTGATGAACATCGCGGGTGTCGCCCGATTGCCAGGTGCGGGTCATCTGAAGGGCGTAGTCGCCGATGATGGAGCCGTAGGCAGCGATGCGGTCGCGATGGAAGGCGGGCTGGGTGAGGCGGCGTTGGCGAAGATGCAGCGGCTCTTCGCTGGTAAGCAGGCCATCGCCGAGAACGAAGCGGGCACGCTGCATGACGATGCCGCGGTGATGATGCGGAGCGTCGCGGACGAGCATCTCCTGGACTAGAGCGGGGTGGTTGAGCTGAAAGACATGACGGCCGGCGGCGCGGAAGTGGACGAGGTCGCCGTAGAGGGCGGCGTTGGCGCGGAGCAATTCGATAGTGCTGGCGCGAAAGATCTGACCGGTGAGCGCGCGGCGCACGAAGGAGGGACCGGGCGGTCCGGCGAGGATACGAGGTTCAAGAGGCGAGGTCATGTGTGGGTTGGACGGTATCGACACATAGATGCTCGGAGTTTCTTAATTTCGGTTAAGAACTTTCGTCGAACCGGGTTCTTTTCTCAGCGTGTCCGCCTGGATTCCACGTCTCACAAGCGAGATGTGGGGACATCCGGAGCGGTTGCGAATTGAGTCGCGAACTGTCTCGGTGCATCTTAACTTGCGAGAGGAGTTCGAAAATAGCATGGCGCAACTGGACAACGAGAAGCATTTGGGTGGAAGCATATTGACGTGGCTTGGTCACGCAACCATACATATTCAGACGGCGGGTGGGAGTTCCATCCTGGTCGATCCATGGTTTGAGGGGAACCCTTCTTCTCCGAAGAACTACAAGCTGCCGGAGAAGATCGATCTGCTGCTGCTGACACATGGGCACGACGACCACTTTCACGATGCGGTGAAGGTGGCGAAGAAGTCGAAGGCGAAGGTGGTGGGGATTTACGAGCTGACAAGCTGGATGCAGGGGCAGGGTGTCGATAACATCAGCCCGATGAACTATGGCGGCAACCTGCAGGTGGGAGATGTGGGCATATCGATGGTCGAGGCGCGGCATTCCTCGAGCATTGTGGATGGCGGCAAGACATTCTATGCAGGGAATCCGTGCGGGTATGTGCTGGCGATCGAGGGAGCGCCGACGATCTATCTTGCCGGGGACACATCGCTGTTTGGAGATATGAAGCTATTCAAAGAACTGTACGAACCGACAGTGGCGGTTCTGCCAATCGGGGATAACTTCACGATGGGACCGAAACATGCGGCGCTGGCGGCAAAGTATCTTGGCGTGAAGACCGTAATTCCGGTGCACCACGGGACTTTCCCGGCGCTGACGGGGACACCTGAGGAGCTGAGGACTCACCTGGAAGGCACGGGGATCGCAATGGCGGCACCAAAACCGGGCGAGAGTGTGCAGTAGCGATTTTTGCCGGAACGGCGCTGATATTGGAAGGAAAGGGCAGCAGATACTTCATTCCACTGTCAGTTACGTTCAGGATGACACGCACAGAAGAGGGCAGCCGTCTGGCTGCCCTCTTTCTACTGGATCTGAATTCCGGGGCCGGGCTGGTGTCCTTTTCCAAGGCACATCAGAATTTGCTGCTGGTCCCAAAGTCGACGTGCTACCTGAACGACTTTTATGAAGGAAAGTTAAGAAACTACTTACTTTCCGGATGCTGCCTTTTTGCGTTCCGCCCAACGCTTCCGCATCGCTTCCGCAATGCGCTTACGACCCTCGGCAGACAGTTTCCGCTTTTTGCGAGCAGTGGGTTTGACTGTCTTAGCGGCTTTTGCGGTTTTTTTCGATGTCGACCCACGGGGCCGGCCGCGCCGAGGCTGGTCGCCGGCGAGCAGATTGCGCGCATGCTGCAGGCGAGCTATTTCCTGGTCGATGCCGGCCAGTATTTCTTCTACTTTCACGTACCCTCCCTTGGACATCGCATAAAGAATGCGAAGCGAAGTCCATTATGAAGGAAATTGCCTAATCGCGCAAAAAAATCAAGAGCTGAATGATTTTATTATTTCGAAAAGCGAGGAAATCAGAAAGAAATGTCGGTCTTATCGGCATTTGGTTTGGGCGCAAGCACGTTGTAGTCATTTGCGCCTTCCCGGGCGGCCTGGGGTTTGCCGAAGGCACGCGTGGGAGCAGTATCTTTGGCCGAGCTTCGCTTCAGCCCTTTGAGGGTTTCCTGCTTATCACGCGCGTATTCCGTGGCGAGCCGTGTTAATGCGTAAGTCACGATATCGCTGTGATGCAGTGACGTCAGTTCAGGGTCGCGGCGGAAATTCAGCCAGAGACGGTGAACGAGTTGTACGTCATCCGGTTGCAGATGCGGCGCGTGCGGGCCGATGTGGTAGGCCTGCGCGCTGCCATCTTCCATGACCACGTCAAAAGTGAATTGACGCTTGGGCTCGGGAAGGGCCTCCCACGCCTGGCCGACATAGTAGGCCTGTTCCTGCGGCGTCAGTTTCGATGAGATACCGGAGACGACCGAAGTAGCTTCCAGCGAGTTTGCCGTCTGTACGAGGGCGGCGAAGATATCGCCGGCGGGGACGACCAACAGGTTGACGTGCTTGCCGAAACTTTCCGCGACAGAGACTGCCTTGGTAAATAGCATCTGCTCGTGTTCGGAGAAAGACTGCTCGGAGGCGTCGAGTAGTTCGGGACCGCCGGCACCTACCATGCGTGCGGTGAGAACGACCACATCCTGCTCCTCGGTATCGGTGCGGGCGAGCGCCCACTTCAAGGCCAATGGATTGGCAGCGTCGCGCATGGTAACGATGAGACAGCCTGGGCGGATCTGGAGTGCTTCGCGGCCTATGGTGTCTTCGTGCTCGAGTTGGAAGTGTTCGCGCATCTGGCGGTCGGTAAGCGCGTGGCGGCGCTGGTTCTGCCGCTCGGAGAACGAAAAGATGATGAAGAAGGACGCGGCAAAGGCGATGCCGCTTATAGTGGCGACTGACTTGGTGAAGAGGTTCACCACGGCGGTGGAGAACAGCACCATGAAGACGGAGATCAGACCGATAGGTATTTCGGTTTTGCCGATGCGGATATTCGGAGGGACTTTCCAGCCGCGGACGCCTTTGTACTTCCAGCGCAGGACGAGCATGGCCAGCGCGTTGAAGGTGAAGCTCCAGATGACACCGAAGGCATAGGCCTCACCGAGGGTGATGACGTTGCCCCGCGTTGCAACGATGGTGAAGAGCTGCAGGATCGCAACGAGATTGACGATGCGATAACTGGTGCCGAAGCGGCGGTTGGGTTTGCGGAACCAGTCGGTGAGGACGCCGTCTTCGGCGACGCGCATGAGCACGCCGGTGGAGCCGATGATGGAGGTGTTCACGGCGCCGGAGAGGATAAGAAAGCCGACGACGACTACGAAGATGCGAAAGATGATGCGCAGCAACTGCGGTCCGGCCATATACATGGCAAGCCCCGCGATGAGGTTGTCCTTGTAAACGGGGACGCGGACTGAGTCCGGAATGAGCATGCCGGCCAGCAGGGTGGCAAGACCGGTGAAGAGCAGGCTGTAGATCGCGATGACGATTGCCGCGCGCTTGAGGTTCTTGAGCTTGGGATGCTCGATCTCGCGGTTGACCTGGGCGAGGGTTTCTTCGCCGCTCATAGCCAGCACGGAGTGGCCGAAGGCCATGAGAATGCCGAAGAGGCCGAGCATCTCTGTGTAGCGGGTGTGCTTGAGAAAGCCGAACGCGTCCGTGCTGAAGGTCAGCGTAGAAGGCCGCGGCAGCGGCGGCAGATGGGCGCCCGTATGAAAGGCGGTGTAGAAGCCCCAGAGAAGCAGGATGACCACCATGACGGTGGTGATCTTCATGACCTCCAGGGCCTTGTCGCTGGATTCGTGGATGCCTTTGATGTTCTGCCACCAGAAGTAAATGGTGACGACTACGGCGAAGCCCGCGGAGGTGAAATCCATCGGCAACTGGGGCACATGACCGTGCGCCAATAAGGAGTGAGGCAGCCAGTTATGCTGCGCTCCGAGCTTCAGCAGCTCGTCGAGAAGGCCGGTGATGTATTGACCGGCAGACACGCCAGAAATCGGGCCGGTGAGAATGTAGTCGAACATCAGCGCGGAGACGCTGAGTTTGGCGAAGGTGCCGCCTAGGGCCTCCTTGACGACGCGATAGACGCCGCCGCGCGTGAACATGGAACAGCTCTCCACATAGACAGCGCGGACAGCGAAGGAGAAGAGCATGACGCCGAGGATGAACCAGGGCGCGGATTTTCCGACTAACTGCTCCGAGATGCCGCCTGCATAGAAGGCGGAGGAGCCGAGGTCATTGAGGACGATGGCGGCTGCGCGCCAGAAGGAGATAAACGACAGCATGACCGAGGAGGCAACGACGAGTCGTACGCGACCAGAGGGTGCTGCGACAGTTTTTTCGAAAGCCATTCGGTCCTGACGTCCGGCGGTGCGCTGTGTCTGAAAAGCGCGCTACTGCCTGCCGGGCGTACTCGGCTGAGTGTAGAGCGGATGGATAGGAGCGTCAACGCTCCCGGAGGGGCGATTTGTCATGGGGTGGAAGAATTACGAGCCTGTTACGACTCCTTGAGCGAGCGGCGAGGCGGACCAGAAGTTACATGTGCAACGGCCTCAAGCAGAGGGCGTCTTCTCTGCAGACGGAGCGTGGTCGGACTTGCTGAATAGTTCCCGAGCGTCCTCCACCGAGGCGATGAGAACCACGACGGCGGAGCCTGCGATGCCAACGAAGAACATGACTTCCAACAGACGCATGCCGAAGAGAATGACGGACATAGAAGAAGTGTACCGCGCCGCGAATCCTGGGGCTTCAAGAGGTTCGGTTGGCGGGGCAAAATACCGCGGATGGTAGACTCCGACTCGCATGACCTACCTGTTCGGATGACAAGAACGAGCCAAGCTCGCCTCGGCCTGGCGATTCTTTCTGCTGTGCTGCTGAACCTATGCTTTCCCATAGCGGGCCCGCTGCCGGTGTGGCGCGCTCTCTTTGCATGGTTTGGAGCGGTGCCGCTGCTGCTGGCGCTGGTATGGAAGGAAGAGGGAGGGCGGCGGCTGTGGCGCGGCTTCTTTACGGGTTGGGTCTTCGGTGTTCTCTGGTACGCGATCAACTGCTACTGGATCTACCAAACGATGTATCTATATGGCGGGCTGCCGTCGCCGGCGGCGGTGGGCATCCTGCTGCTTTTCAGCCTGATCATGGGGCTGTACTACGGGCTGTTTGGATGGCTGGTTGCGTTTGTGTGGCACGCCACAGGCTGCGTGCGTGCGCCGCTCCTGCTTGCGCCATTTCTATGGACAGCGATCGACCTGCTGGGCGCGCATTTGATCAAGGTGCCATGGGACCAGCTTGGCTACTCGCAGATCGATAATGCGGCGCTGACGAGCATCGCTCCGTGGACGGGCACCTATGGGATCACGTTTGTGCTGCTGGCCGTGAATGCGTGCCTGGCCGCGGGGTTTGTTCTCCAGAAGAAGCAATGGTGGGCCACCGGTGTGGTGGCGATGCTGGTGCTGGAAGCGGGAGTGCTTTGGCATCCGGCAGCTTCGCCTACCACGGCAACTGCCGTGCTGCTGCAGGAGAACCTGAGTGTGCAACAGGACAACAGCTGGGCAGGCGCAGAGTGGGACCCGAAGACGGGCAAGTACGTTGACCAGTGGGACGTGAATACGAACCGCTTCACGGAGTGGAGCAAGCGCACCTGCACGCCTTACATCGCGGGGATGCCGGAGACACACGCGCCAGTGGTGACTCCGGAGTGCGACGGCGCACCTGCGAGCCTGATTGTGTGGCCGGAGGCGCCCACTGCGATAACGGAAGGCGACCCGCGATTCCGCGCCTTGATGCAACACATGACAACCGAGACCGGTGCAGCGGCGATAGTCGGCAATGCGGCGGCGGATGTCCGCGGGGCGCACGTGGATCTTTACAACGCAGCGAGTGTATTTGGCGCGGATGGCGCTTTGCTGGGGCGTTACGCGAAGATCCACCTGGTGCCGTGGGGCGAGTATGTACCATTCGCGAAGTTCTTCAGCTTTGCGCGTGGACTGACGCGGAATGCAGGACGCTTCACGCATGGCTGGAAGCGATCTGTCTTCCGGCTGAATCGACATCACTACGGCATCTTTATCTGCTATGAGTCGATCTTCGCGGCTGAGATACGTCAGTTCGTGGTGAATGGCGCGGAGGTATTGGTGAATATCTCGGACGACGGCTGGTATGGAGACACCAGCGCGCCATGGCAGCACCTGAACATGGCTCGGATGCGCGCGGTGGAGAACCGGCGATGGCTGCTGCGGGATACGAATACCGGGGTGACGGCGGCGATCGATCCGTACGGGCGGATCACGCAGAGCACGCCGCGACATGAGTACACATCACTGGCGGTGCGGTATGGGTTCAACGACGACCTGACCTTCTACACGCGCTTCGGAGATGTCTTCGCACTGGTGTGTGGGATACTGTCGATAGCGACGCTGGCGCGTGCAGTGCGGCTAACAATCGAGCGCAGGCGGGTGCTGTCGCCTTCTATCTAAGTACATCAAGTCAGGTCAGGCCCAAATCTTATGTTGAACGATCTGGAATTTGCCTACGCTCCCGTGCGCGATCGCGTGCGCGACCTGCGGGAGTATCTTTGACGCCGCACGGCTGCGCGCGGATTTAAAGACAGTTGAAGAGAAGCTGGCGGATCCCACGGTGTGGGGCAAGCCTGCGGAGTCGCAGGTGCTGATGCGCGAGCGCAAGCGCCTGGAGCAGCAGCTTGCCTTTGATGTGGAGCTGGAACGCCGCGCGGGCGATGTCGAGGCGTACTTCGAGCTGGCACGCGAAGGCGAGGCGGTAGAGCCTGAGCTGGAGCGCGAGATCACGGCGCTGGGCAAGTATGCGGAGGAGCTGGAGACACGCACGATGCTCTCCGGCGAGATGGATGCGCTGAATGCGATTGTGACCGTGCATCCGGGAGCGGGCGGCACAGAGAGCCAGGACTGGGCCGAGATGCTGACGCGCATGTACCTGCGGTGGGCCGAGCGCGAGGGTTTCAAGACGGAGATCAACGACTACCAGGACGGGGAAGAGGCGGGCATCAAGTCGGCCACATTCACTATCACGGGTGAGTCGGCGTACGGATTGCTGAGCGGCGAGACCGGCGTGCATCGGCTGGTGCGGATTTCGCCGTTCGACCAGGCGAAGCGGCGGCATACATCATTTGCCAGTGTGTTTGTGTCGCCCGAGATCGACGACTCGATCGAAATCGACATCAAGCCGGATGAAATCCGCACCGATACCTACCGCAGCGGCGGCAAGGGCGGCCAGCATGTGAACACGACGGATTCGGCGGTGCGCATCACGCACATTCCGACCGGCATCGTGGTGCAGTGCCAGAACGAGCGCTCCCAGCACAAGAACCGCGAGAAGGCGATGAAGATGCTGCGCTCGCGGCTGTATGAATACGAGCTGGACAAGAAGAAGGAAGCGTCGCGGAAGGTGGAGGACGCGAAGCTGGAGATCAATTTCGGCTCCCAGATCCGGAGTTATGTGCTGCAGCCATATCGCATTGCGAAGGACCATCGCACGAAGGTCGAGGTCGGCGATGTGGATAGCGTGCTCGATGGAGCGCTGGCGCCGTTTATTCGGGGCTATCTGCTGATGCGGCGGCAGGGCGGTGTGCCGGTGGCGGCTACCGGTGATGATCTGGACGTATGACGAAACGGATTGATTATGGCATCGACGCGCCAGGCGTAGTCCGGAACATGCTGGTGATCGGCGTCGTGGTGCTTGCGGGGGCGCTGCTGATTCCCCCGTTTCACTTGGGGAGCGCCTATGTCGAGCCGCGCGGCTTCTGGATTACCGGAGTGTCCTTCCTATTTTTTGGCGGCCTGATGCTGCTTTATAGCCTGCGCGGAAAGTTTCACCATCGAGATCGCATTCTGGCGCTGGCGAAGTTGCGCGGCGACGAAGATGTCTTGGATGTGGGGACAGGACGAGGGCTGCTGCTGGTAGGGGCGGCGAAGAAGCTGGTGACGGGCCGAGCGGTCGGGCTGGATATCTGGAAGACGAGCGACTTGAGCGACAATGCGCGCGCCAGCACGCAAGCGGTGCTGGAGCAGGAGGGCGTGGCGGATCGCTGCCGGTTGCTGGAGCGGCCGGCGCAGGACACCGGGCTGCCCGATGCAACCTTCGATGTGATTGTTTCCAATCTGTGTCTGCACAACATTTCATCGAGAGAGGAACGGGACGCAGCCTGTCGCGAGATTGTGCGGTTGCTAAAACCCGGAGGCGCGGCGATCATCTCTGACTTTAAGCACACCGGCCAGTACGCAGAGGTGTTTCAGGCAGCGGGACTGACGGTACGGCGTTCCTATCACCCGTGGGATACGTTTCCGCCATTGACGCTGGTGGAAGGGCGAAAACCGGAACCGAGCTTTGGCAGGAGCCGGGAGATCAATGATCCTGAGACGATACGAACGAAATCCTGAAGAGGGCGAAAACGAGGCGCGCAGCGTATAACTGGCGACGGGCCCTCTACGTTTCAGGAGGCGTTCCGTGTTTCGTCGATCCTTTCTCTCTCGGTTGGCGGCATTTCCGTTCCTCGCGGTTGTGAGTGGGGACTCCGCGACGCATGACATGCAGGTGCCCTCATCGCCGAGCCAGCGGAAATCACTCAACATCATGATGAAGAGCGCATGGGGATCAGACGATCCGACCAAGGCGGCGTTTCCATTTCTGCACGGGCTCGCCCTGGCCGAGGCAGGTCACTCCGTGCAGATATTCCTATTGGGCGAAGCGGTCGGGCTGATGCGTAAGAACGTTGCAGAAGCGGTGGTGCCTGTGGGCTGGCCGCCGTTGGTGCAAACACTCGACAAGGTTGCGGCGAGAAAGATTCCCATCTTTGCGTGCGGTGCGTGCTCGCGTGCGCGAGGTGTGGGGGATGGCGACCTTGCGAACTTCGGCGCCAAGTATGGCAACCCGGCGATCTTTGTGGGTCTCGTGGAGTGGGCGGACCGGGTGATCACCGAGTAGATGAATTGGAGACGTTTTGGACCTTAGGCGCTGGATTGTCATCCAAAGCAGCGAAGGGCAAAAGGGACGCCGCATGAATGAGCCGGAGACGATAGGGACGATTCTAAAGACCGCGAAGACGATTGCCGTAGTGGGGCTGTCAGACCGGCCGGGGCGGCCGAGTTTGCAGGTATCGCACTATATGCAGCAGCAGGGTTATCGCATTGTGCCTGTGAATCCCAAGGCAAGGCATAAGACGATCCTGGGCGAACCGGTCTTCGATTCGCTGGACGATGCTTGCGCGGCGGTGGGCGACATCGATGTGGTGGATGTGTTTCGCGATCCGGTGTATGTGCCGGAGATCGTGAAGGACGTGATGCGTCTGAAGATCCCCTACCTGTGGCTGCAGGAGGGCGTCTGCCACGACGAGGCTGCGGGGTGGGCGGAAGCGGATGGCATCGGGGTGGTGATGGATCGCTGCATCCTGAAGGCGCACTCGGCATGGTCGCGGGACCGAGCGCGGGCTTGAGGGATTTGCCATCCAGGCAGATGCGCCTGCGGCGGGATTTGCTATCCGGGCAGACGCGCCGGTGGCGCGTTTCGTGGGGTTCGCTCCCTTTGGTCGCTCACCTTTGGGTAGGTTGCGACCTGACTTGAACCCACATCTCTTCGAGAATGTGTGGCACCCGGCAGGACACCGGGCTTCCTAAGCAGTAACCGAACGCCGATTCGGAAGTCCTACAATAGAGCAATCTTATGAATGCGCGCCCCCTTTGCCGCTTGCGCCTGCTGTTCGCCTTTTTGGTCGTCGCGACGGCGGCATTGCTGTGTGTGCGCGCGAATGCCCAGACGATCGTCGAGGCGCGGCACTTGAAAGTGTCGCTGCTGTCGGACCAGGCGTCGATTTCCGCCAACTCCTCGCATACTGCGGTGCCGCAGCATGTCGGACTGCTGTTCGATCTGGAGCCGGGCTGGCATGTGTACTGGACGAACGCCGGGGATTCGGGCGAGCCGCCGGCGGTGAAGTGGACGCTGCCGACGGGAGTGACGGTTGGGCCCCTGCAGTTTCCTGTGCCGAAGCGGCTGCCCCTGGGTCCGCTGATGGACTTTGGCTATGAGACGCAGGTGTTGTTTCCGGCCGAGATGCATACTCATGCAGACAGCGCGAATGGGGTGCCGATTGCGGCGGATGTGAGTTGGCTGGTGTGCCGGCAGGCGTGCATACCCGGCAAGGCGCACCTGACGATGACGCTGCCGGTGGGTGACGGCGGCGCGAGCGCGGCGGCGCCACTCTTCCAGAAGACATTCGCGGAAATGCCGAAGGTGCTGCCGGCGCGGGCGAAGGCGATCTTCTCGCAGGTTCCGAATGGCTTCCAACTGGCGGTGCTGACAGGGAGCCGGGTGGAGGGTGCGCAGTTCTTTCCCGTCGATCAGAACGTGATTGCGAATGCCGCGCCGCAGCCGGTGATCCCACGTGGGGACGGAGCAGTGATCGGGCTGAAACAGGACGAGAGCCTGGCCAAGGCTCCGCAGACACTGAACGGCATCGTAGTGCTGGCGGATGGAACGTCGTATATGGTGCGCGCGGGGCACGGGACAATTCCGCCGCCACCAATTTCGGTTTCTGAGAGCGCGGGGTTTGCGCGCTATATCGGGTTTGCCCTGATCGGCGGTCTGCTGCTGAACCTGATGCCGTGCGTCTTTCCGGTGCTGTTCATCAAGGCGCTGGCGCTGGTGCAGTCCTCGACCGCAGAGCGGCGCGGCATGCGGGTGCAGGGTATCGCGTATACCGTAGGCATCCTGGTGTCGTTCTGGATTGTGGTGGCGGTGCTGCTTGCGCTGCGCGCGGGCGGTAAGCAACTGGGGTGGGGCTTCCAGTTCCAGTCGCCGGTGTTTGTCGCGATGATCGCGCTACTGCTGTTCTTCCTCGGACTGTCGCTGGCGGGGATGTTTGAGATTGGGCTGAGCGTGACGAGCGCGGGCTCATCGCTGGCGAAGAAGCACGGGCTGGCAGGGAGTTTCTTTACCGGCGTGCTGGCGATGGTGGTGGCGACGCCGTGCGCTGCGCCGTTCCTCGGGGCCGCGATCGGCTTTGCGCTGGTGCAGCCAGCGGCGGTGGCGTTTGCGGTGTTTACCGCGCTGGGTGTGGGGCTCGCGCTGCCGTATCTGCTGCTGGCTTTTCAACCGGCGTGGACCAGATTGCTGCCCAAGCCGGGCGCATGGATGGAGCTGCTGAAGCAGGCGACGGCGGTGCCTATTTTTGGAACAGTGATCTGGCTGGTATGGGTGTTCGCGCAGCTTGCAGGAGCGACGGCGCTGATCGGCCTGCTGACGGCGTTTCTGCTGCTGGGGATTGCGGGCTGGGTGCTGGGACGCTGGCCGGCGCGGCTGCCCGCTACCGCGACGGCGGTGGCGATCGTGATGCTGGCGGTGGCGGCGTCCGTGTATGGGGTACGGACTTTTCCGGCGCCGGAGAGCGTGGCTGCCCGCGCAAGCGGAACAAAGGTAGACCACACGCGTCGGTGGCAGCCGTTTACTCCCGATGTTGTTGCGCAGTATCAGGCGCAGGGGCGTCCGGTGTTTGTGGACTTTACGGCAGACTGGTGCCTTAGCTGCCAGGTGAATGAGCGCGTGGTGCTGGAGCGGCCTGAGGTGCTGAACAAGCTGCAGGATGGAAAGATTGCGCTGGTCCGCGCGGACTGGACGCGGCACGATGAGGAGATAGCGCGTGCGCTGGCGACACTGGGCCGCTCGAGCGTGCCGACGTATGCGCTGTATCCAGGGACCCCGGGCGCGCCCGCGCGGGTGCTACCTGAAGTATTGACGACCAACACGGTGCTGGACGCTTTGAAGGCACTGCCCAACTCGAGTACGGACGCGGGCAGCTCTCGAACGGCGTCGCTGCATCCTTAGCGATAACGCAAAGCTGGAGGTGAGGGATGGCGAGTGGACAGCAATATGTTCGCCGGCTCGGGACCTGGCGAGCGGTCGTGTATGTCGCGATTGCAGTGACCGCGCTGGTGATCGTGTTGGCGGCGCGTGCGGCTACCGTAGGTCAAGCGGCGCCGACATTTAACGGGAAAGATTCGCAGGGGAAGACGGTGTCGCTCAGTGAGTATCGCGGCAAGTACGTGGTGCTGGAGTGGACAAACCGCGATTGCCCTTTCACGAAGAAACAGTACGACAGCGGCAACATGCAGGCACTGCAGAAGGAGTGGACCGGCAAGGGTGTGGTCTGGCTTACGGTGCTTTCATCGGCGAAGGACGAAGACGGCTACCTGGACGCAGCCGGTGAGAACGCGCAGATAGCGCGTGCGCATGCCGATCCGACGGCGGCAATTCTGGATCCGAGCGGTGAGATCGGTAAGCTCTACGGCGCGAAGACGACGCCGCACATGTTCATCATCGATCCCAACGGCAAGCTGATCTATGCGGGCGCGATCGATGATAAGGCGACGACGGACGTGTCGGATGTGAAGGGCGCGAAGAATTACGTCTCCGCGGCGTTGACGGAGGCGATGGCGGGCCAACCAGTGCAGGTGGCTTCGACGCGGCCTTATGGGTGTTCGGTCAAGTATGAGTAAAGGCGGCGCTGTCGCGCTGCTGGCGCTATTGTTGGTACAGGCTCTCGCCGGCAGCGCGCAGATCAGCAAGAAGCAGGAGAAGATCAACGCGCAGCATGCTGATGCGATCAGCGCGGCGCGGACGGCGGCCGAGGCGTGGCTGAAGATCGAAGACGCGCAGACCTACGACAAGAGCTGGGCTGCGGGGTCGGATTATTTTCGCTCGCAGGTGCCGGAGCAGGGCTGGGTGCGACGCATGGAGACGATGCGCAAGGCAATCGATCCAGTGCTGGTGCGCGATCTGATGGCAACCGAATGGATGAATGAGGTGCCGAATCTGCCGAAGGGCGAGTATGTCGCATTTGTGTACCAGACCACGTTTGCGAATGGACATCCGCAGCCTGAGTCGCTGGTGATGGTGCATGAGGGTGAGAACTGGAAGATGGTGGGGTATGCGGTACAGTGATGCAGTTGCGTTGTGTATCCTGACCAACCACAGCAATGACTTTCTTATCGCGGTCTGATGAAACTGCCCCGGCATTCCCGTTAGGCCTTCTGTTCTTTGTGTGCCTCGTCCTCGCCTGGTCGTGGATCGGAGCGGCAGACCGGATGACGTGGTGGCTGGAGGCGTTTCCTGCGCTGATAGCTTTACCGGTGCTGGCAATCACTTACAAGCGATTCCAATTCACTCGATTGGCGTTTGTGCTGATCGCTTTGCACGCGTGCATTTTATTAGTTGGCGCGCATTACACCTATGAGCGCGTTCCTCTTTTTAACCTGATCCGCGATCATTTTCATCTTCACAGAAACGACTATGACAAGCTCGGCCACCTGACGCAGGGATTTGTGCCGGCGATCATTGCACGTGAAATATTGATTCGCCGACGCGTGGTGGCAACCGGGTGGTGGCTTGTATTTCTGGTCATGTGCGTCTGCATGGCGATTAGCGCTTGCTACGAGCTGCTGGAGTGGGGGGTGGCGCTCTGGGAAGGGAGCGGAGCTGATGCATTTCTCGGAACGCAGGGAGACCCATTCGATACGCAGAGCGACATGTTCTGTGCGCTGATCGGAGCGGCTGCGGCTCTGCTACTGCTTACGCGGACCCATGACAGTCAGATCGCGCGGCTTGTGCAGGCGGCCAGCAAGTCCCACGAAATATTTGCAGCAGCCGAATGAAACAGACGCCATCCGGAGCAGGCGGAAGATGCGCTATTCGTGCTTCCGGTTTTCTTCTCGGATGCGCTCGATCTCGTCCATGCGCTGCTTCAACAGTTTCTCGCGGCCTTCGCTGGTGGGGCGGTAGTAACGGCGATCGCGGAGGCTTTCGGGGAGGCAGTTCATGCCAGCTACCTTGCCTTCGATGTCGTGGGCGTACTGGTAGTCGCGGCCGTAGTTGAGATCCTTCATGAGTTTGGTCGGCGCGTTGCGCAGGTGCAGCGGGACAGGCTCGGCGCGGGTGTTCTCGATGTCCTCGGTGACCGCGCTCCAGGCGCTGTAAACCGCATTCGATTTGGGCGCGAGCGCGAGATAGGCGGCGGCCTGGGCGAGGGCGAGCTCGCCTTCGGGTGAGCCGAGGAAATCCATGGCGTCGCGCGCCGAGAGCGCGAGGTTGAGCGCCTCCGGTGCGGCGAGGCCGATGTCCTCCGATGCCATGCGGACCAAGCGGCGCGCGATGTAGAGCGGATCTTCTCCTGCTGCGAGCATGCGCCCGAGCCAATAGAGCGATGCGTCCACGTCACTGTTGCGAATGGATTTGTGCAGCGCGGAGATGAGGTCGTAGTGCTGCTCGCCGGTCTTGTCGTAGAGCAGGACGCGCTTCTGCAGGGCTTCGGTAGCGATCTCGCGGGTGATGCGGCGGTCGGGTTTGGTTGCGGCTAGACGGCCGGCGATTTCAAGCGCATTGTAGGCGCCGCGCGCGTCTCCAGACGCATAGGAGGCCATGAGCGCGAGCGCTTCGTCGTCGGCGGTGAGCTTGTCTTTAATGAGACCACGCTCATCGGCGAGCGCGCGGTGGAGAAGTGTGATGAGCTCTTCTTCGGTGAGCCGCTGCAGGGTGTAAACGCGACAGCGCGAGAGCAGCGCGGCGATGATTTCGAAGGAAGGGTTCTCGGTGGTGGCGCCGATGAGCCGGATGGTGCCGCGCTCGACATATGGAAGGAAGGCGTCCTGCTGCGCCTTGTTGAAGCGATGGATCTCGTCGACGAAGAGGATGGTGCGTGAGCCGTAGTGCGCGGCTTTTTCGGCGTCGACCATGACCTGCTTGATCTCCTTGATGCCGGAGAGGACGGCCGAGAACTCGATGAAGGTGGCGTTGGTCTGCTCCGCGATGATCTTGGCGAGGGTGGTTTTGCCGACGCCGGGCGGTCCCCAGAAGATCATGGACGCGGGGTCGTCGGATTCGATCTGCATGCGGAGCGGCTTGCCGGGGCCGACGAGGTGCTGCTGACCGAGGTATTCGTCGAGGGTATGTGGGCGCATGCGCTCGGCGAGCGGTGTGCTGCGGCGAGTGGACGCCGGGGCGAGATCGGGTGTGTTGCCGAACAGACTCATGGTGAGGTTGAACGCCGGTGGTGCATGGAGTGCCGCGGTATCCGACTCTTTGCTGCGCTCAGGATGACACATCCTCGCTGTGCCGGGCTTTGCGGGCTCGCTGACGCGATGCCTCGTAGAGAAGAAGGCTTCCGGCGATGGCGGCGTTAAGGCTTTCTACCTTGCCTGGTGTGGGAACGGTGACCTGGTACGCCGCGTAGGAGAGAAGGATTTTGCTGAGACCCGCGCCCTCGTTGCCGATGAGCAGGGCGCACGGGCCTCTCAGCGGCGCCTCGCTGACGGGAGTGCCTTTGCGCGCGACGGCGGCAATGGCGGGGATGCGATGGCGGTCGAAGAGGTTGAGCGCTTCCGGTTCGGTTGCACTCATTGTGCGCACCCGGAAGGCGGACCCGGCAGAGGCCCGGAGGGTCTTGGGATTCCAGGGGCTTGCGGCGCCAGGCAGCAACAGAACACCACTCGCGGCGAAGGCTTCGGCAGAACGGAGGAGCGTGCCGACGTTGCCGGGGTCCTGCAGGCCGGCGAGAACGAGGATCAGGGGGGCGGAGGCACGGAAGATAGTCTCTGGTGAAAACGTCGGCGGATGGACGAGGGCGGCGATGCCCTGAGGCTGCTCGGTCGCGACGGCGCTCGAGAAGAGATCGGCCGGCAGCAGCAGGTGTTCGGCCTCGCCGGGAATGGGGAATGGCGGATTATAGCCTTCGCGCAGGAAGACGGTCGCGAAGCGGAGATGGCTGCGCATGGCCTCGGTGATGAGGTGCTGACCTTCGATAGCGATAAGGCCAGCGGGGGTTCTCCCGGTGCGGGCGAGCGCAGCGCGGAGCTCTTTGACACGAGGATTCTGGCGGCTTTCTACAAGACGAAGGCGTGTGCGGACGGTCCCGGTGAGCATCGCGGCGATTTTACGCCGATGCTGTGTTCGGGTGGCGGTATCCTGTGCATCGAGAGCATTTTCCTTCGGCCTGGTTCAACCGCTCAGTGCGGTTTCGCCAGGAGGAATATGTAGGTCGCGACGGCGCTCGTGGTGTACACCTACAGGGAAATGTTTTGGCACCACCCTGGCGAATGATGGTGGTGCTGTTGATCCCAGGAGAGCCTTTGTCAGCAGAGATGCTTCGTGTTCATCCGGATGAGCCGGAGCCGGACCGCGTGAAATATATCGTCTCGTGCCTACGAGCCGGCAGCGTCGTCGGCATGCCCACGGACACCTTTTACGGTCTGGCCGTGGACCCGGTGAACCTACGCGCGGTGGAGAGTATTTATGAGATCAAGAGCCGGCTGAAGCACAAGCCGCTCTCGCTGCTGATTGCCGAGGTGGAGCAGGCATATGAGCTGGCGCGCGATCTGGGCCGGAGTTTCGATGTACTGGCGGAGCGCTTCTGGCCGGGGCCACTGACGGTGATCGTTCGCGCCGGCGCGAAGCTACCGCTGCGTTCGACGGCGAACACCGGCAACGTGGCGCTGCGGGTGCCCGATGCGGCGATTCCGCGGGCCGTGGTGGCGGCCCTGGGATTGCCGATCACGGCGACGAGCGCGAACCTGCATGGCGCGCCGGAGTGCACGCACGCGGCGGGTGTGCGCGATCAGATCGGGGAGAGGATTCCGCTGATCGTGGATGGCGGCCCGACGGTGCGCAGGGCGCACACGACGATCGTGGACCTGTCGGGAGGGGGCGAGTCGTGGCAGATCCTGAGAGAAGGCTCGATTCCGACGCACGAGATTGCGCTGGCACTGCAGAACTGAGGGAGCGACGGCCGGTGACAACGACCGGTGAAGGGATGGGGGCGGCGAGGGCAGACGCGATCCAAGAAGAGCCCGCACGGCAAGAGCGCCACGACCGGCTGCGCCGGGCCGGACGCCGAGCCATCGGCGGTCTGTTGCTGCTGGCGGCAGCTGCGACGGTCTGTTGGGTGCTGTGGGTCTATACAGAGATCGAGCACTACGCCAAGGTAGACGAGGCGCGTCCCGCGGATGCGATTGCAGTGTTTGGCGCGGCGGAATACGACGGAAGGCCGTCGCCGGTACTGCGGGCGAGACTGGAGCAGGGGCTTCTGCTCTACAAGCAGGGGCTGGCGCCGCTGATGATCACGCTGGGAGGCAGCGGTGATCCGCAGCACTCCGAGGGCGGAGTGGGCCACGATTTTCTGGTTGCGCAGGGCGTACCGGAAAGTCGCATCATTGCAGAGACGCAGAGCCGGACGACGGACGAGTCGGCGCGGCGGCTGGCCGCGATTGCGGAAGAGAACAACATCCACAGCATTCTGGCGGTATCCGATGGGACGCATCTTTTTCGCATCCATCAACTGTGCGAGAGCTACGGTCTGACGGTGTATACGTCGCCGCGAGCAGTGGGAAGACGGATCGGAAGGTGGCGCCGGGCGCAGCGGCTGGCGCATGAGATAGCCAGCTACACCGGCTGGAAGCTGGGGTTATAGCATTTTTCCCTGCTGGTGCGGGTCGCGGAGCGGAACTCGACATGGTTTGACGAAGAGCTACCAGAGCAATTGCTGACCGGCGTGCATCTACAGGAAAGATGCTGTGCAGTGAGGATTCGAAATGACAGAGCTGCGAGTGTGGCGGGCAAGCGAGAGGGACCGCGAGACGGCGTTCCAACTGGTCAAGGAGTACAACGACGCGGTTGACGTGATGGTGCGGGATTCGCCAGAGAGCTTTGACAAGGACTACTTCGGTCCCGGCGCTGGATTGTGGCTGGCACAAGCGGGCAAACAGGTAGCGGGATGCATTGCGCTGCGGCCGCTGCGCTCGATAGAGCAGGCGGCCGAGATCAAGCGGCTGTATGTGCGCCCGGAGTTTCGTGGCTCAGGCGCAGCACTGGCGCTCCTCGTCGCGTTGGAACAGTATGCGGAAGCCAGCGGCTACGAGTGGCTGTACCTGGACTCGAAAGAGGACCTGAAGGCGGCGCGGCGTTTCTATGACCGTCATGGCTATGAAGTCTGCGAGCGTTACAACCGCAACCCGCAGGCGACGGTGTTTCTGCGCAAGTCGCTTCATCCGCGTGCGGAGCATGTGGAGCAGAAGCATGGCTAAGCATTTGCCATGCAGGCAGATGCGCCTTTCGCGCGTTTCGTGGGGTTCGCTTCGGTCCGGATGACAACTTGTGCCATTGATTTCTGCGACACGCCAGCAGCGGCACGGCTGTCGTTTCGTTCACTCGGACGTGCGCTGATTTACAATCCCAGAGAAGAATCTCGAAGAATCTGTTGTAGATGAGGTAGAAGCGAGTGCTGAGTCGAGCAGGGGCCGTGGCCCCGTGGCTTGCAGCCGTGGGCCTGTTGGGCCTGCTAAGCGGTTGTGGTGCCGAATATCGTCCTGTCGTTACGCCGGTAAATCCGACTGGCCCCGCGTCACAAAATCCCAACGCCAACTTCATCGTGCTGTCGGTGAACAGCCCCGCCACCAGCGGACTGGCCACGTTGATCAATGGACCGGGGGATACGATCGTGGCGCAGGCAACGCTGGGCAACGGCGTCTTCTCGTTCGCTTTGAACAGCAGCGGGAGCACCGGCTACAGCCTGAACAGCAACGGCAACACGGATGTGACGCTCGATGCCTATCCGACCTCCCCGCCGACGACAGTGAGCACGAGCTTCGGGTTGCAGACCTCCCACGTGACGAATTCCACGTTGACCGGGGGATCGAATCCGACAGGAATTTTCGTGGGCACCAACGACATTTATCTCCTGGAGCCGTACAGTCCACTGTCGCCGACGACTCCGGCGGCGGTGAATGCCGCGCTTGCGGTGCTGACACTGCAGGTGCCTCCGGCGACCGCCGGCTCTGTGGCCACGGCGCCGGCGTTGCAACAGGAGATTCCGATTGCGCCGAACCCGGTGCAGTTCGCCGGAACACCACTCTCGAGCCGGGTTTACGCCATCAGCCAGGGACAGTCGAGAGCGACCAGCGGCACGGGCGCGTCGGTGGCGCTGCCCATCAATGCGTGCAATACGCCTGGTTCCGTAACCACACCCGGGGAAATAGCGTCGCTGGAGACGACGGTGAACACCGTCGATGCGTACTTACCTGTGGGAATCTGCCCGGTCTTTGGAATCATGTCGGGTGATAACAACCGCGCGTTCATCCTGAATCGGGGGAGCAACAACGTGACCGTCATCAACGTGCAGCAGAACGCGATCGACTCGCTGCATCCGACGCTCTCGCTGGGCACAGGGTCGGTGCCGGGACTCGGGCCGGTGCAGGCGGCGCTCTATCAGCCGGCCGGATTGCTGGTGACGGCGAACTATGACTCGAATACGGTGACGGTGATCAGCGTAGGGCTGGACATTTACGGAAACGACGGCCCAACCTTTGGCCAGACGCACACGATCCGCGTGGGCAAGGGACCGGTTGCGGTGACGGTGCTCCAGGATGGCTCGCGTGCCTATGTGGCGAACCAGACCGACGGTACGGTGTCAGTGGTGGACCTCAAGAGCTTCGTCGTTACGGGTACGATTCCCGTCTATGGTGGCGCGCATCCGGACGCGCTGGCGTCGATATCCGGGATCGGCACGGGTACGGTGTATGTGCTCTCGAAAGACAGCCAGTACATCACGGCGATCCGCACGGATACGGACCAGGTATCAGCGAATATCTTCCTGCAGAGCTTCGGGATGGCGTTGCGGTCGACGACAGAAACGGCGGGCGGCCCGAGCAACTCGCCGCCGGGCAACAGGAACGGCCAATTCAACAGCATTGTGGTGAGCGGTGCCGCGGGGCAGGGTATTCCGTGCAACCCGGTGCGCGATCCTTCGCCGTATTGTCCGACGGCGACGCAGTAGAACGTACCCGGCAACAAAACTGCGGACGATTATTAGAGACAAAGGCAGGGCAGAGAGCCTCTGCCTTTTCTGTTTTGGTCTGAGTTATTTGCGCTCTACTCCGCGCCTAGTGTGCGCAGGATGAAGGCGTAGTCGAAGGCGATCTCTCGCAGGTAGTCGTAGCGGCCGGAGGCTCCGCCGTGTCCCGCTGCCATATTGGTGTAGAGCAAGAGCGGATTCTGATCGTGCTTGAGAGTGCGCAGCTTCGCGACATACTTCGCGGGCTCCCAGTACATGACCTGACTGTCGTTGAGCGAGGTTTTGACCAGGATGGCTGGGTAGGTGCCAGACTTCAGGTTGTCATACGGCGAATAGCTGAGCATGTACGCGAAGGCGGCCGGCTCGTTCGGATTGCCCCACTCCTCGTACTCGGGAACGGTGAGCGGCAGCGAAGCGTCGAGCATCGTGTTCATCACGTCCACGAAGGGGACGTGGGAGATGACCGCGCGGAATAAGTCGGGTCGCAGATTGGTGACAGCGCCCATGAGCAGGCCGCCAGCGCTGCCGCCTTCAATGGAGATGCGCGCCGGATCACCATATCCGTTGCGGGTGAGGTGTTCCACGGCAGCGATGAAGTCGGTGAAGGTATTGCGCTTCTGCATGAGGCGGCCAGCGTCATGCCAGGGTTTGCCCATATCCCCGCCGCCGCGGATATGGGCGAAGGCCATCACAACGCCACGGTCGAGCAGGCTGAGGCGATTACCGTTGAAACCGACCGGCAATGAATAGCCGTAGGAACCGTAGGCGTAAACGTGCAGGGGATTGGCGGTCGTCTTCCTGTCGCGGCGGTAAACGATGGAGACGGGGACTCGCGTCCCATCTTCGGCGGTGGCGAAGACGCGCTCCGATGCATAGAGGGTGCGGTCGAAGCCGCCAGGCACCTCCTGCTGCTTGCGCAGAATAGATTCGTGGCTGGCGATGTCGAGCTCGTAGACAGATGCCGGCGTGACCAGCGATTGGTAACCGTAGCGGTAGCTTGTGGTGGCGAAGTTGGGATTGGTGCCGCCGTGCACGGAGTAGACCGGCTCGGGTAGCGCGATCTCGCGTGCGCGGCCGAATGCGCCGGCTTCCGCAAAAGGTGCGATCTCGATGTGGGGCAGACCGTTTGAGCGCGTGCCTATGGCGGCGAAGGTGGCGAAGAGGTCCACGTCCTCGAGCATGACGTCGTCGCGGTGGGCAATCAGCTCACGCCAGTTCTTGCTTGCAGGCTGGTTGACCGGCGCGGTGACGAGACGGAAGTTGCGGCCGGTGTCGTTGGCGCGGATGTAGAAGAGGCCGTCGCGGTGGTCGGCGTAGTACTCGATGTTGTCGCGGCGCGGCTCGATCAATGTCCAGGCGGCGGTGGGATTGGATGCGGGGATGTAGTGGGACTCGCTGGTGGTGTGGCTGCCGATCTCAAGCAGGATGAACTTCAGATCGCGGGTCTTGCCGGCGCCGAGGTTGAAGCGCTCGTCCGGCTCTTCGAAGACGAGCGTGTCTGCCGCTTGCGGCTGGCCCAGTGTGTGGCGATAGAGCCTGTGCTGGCGCTTGGTTTCTTCGTCCTCGACGGAGTAGAAGAGGGTGGTGTTGTCGTTGGCCCAGACGATGGAGCCGACGCGCTCTGCAGTATCGGGGAGGGTCTCGCTGGTGCGGAGATCTTTGATGTGCAGGGTGTACTGCCGGAAGCCGGTGTGGTCGACCGAGTAGGCGAGCAGGTTCTGATCTTCCGAGATGGCAAAGGCGCCGAGCGCCATGAAGGGATGGCCTTTCGCCAGTTCGTTGCCATCAAGGATGATCTCTTCCGCGGCTTCCATGGAGCCCTTGCGACGGCAGTAGATGGTGTACTGCGAGCCTTCGACGGTACGCGAATAGTAGTAGTAGCCGGCGTAGTGGTAGGGGTAGGACTCGTCGGTCTCCTTGATGTGGCTGAGCATTTCGCGATAGAGAGTTTCCTGGAGCGGCTTGGTTGGAGCCATCCAAGCCTCGGCGTAGGCGTTCTCGGCTTTGAGGTAGGTGGTGACCTCCTCGGAGTCCTTGTTGCGCAGCCATGCGTAGTCGTCGTGGAGGGTTTGTCCGTGGAGGGAGTGGGTGAGCGGCTCGCGGCGCGCGACGGGAGGAAGGGGCGTCTGGGAGATGACCGTCTGGGGCATGAGTTCAGGATATCTGCGACGAGAATACGGCGCAGCAGCGGGGAAATTGGTTGCCTCACGGAAGACAGAAAAATTCGATAACCGGGTGGCACGTCGCGGGGCTTGCGCGCCGAGGGCAACGGCGGACGCTGTGGTGGCTACTTAGTTAAATGAGAGACTACTGTCCCCTTGCAGTTGGCGCGAACGAATGGAGTTCGCGCGTTGCATTGTCTCGAGAAATCTAGGGCGAGGAGATTGAGCAATGAAGGGAATACGAATGTGGAATCTGGCGGTGGCTGCGGCGCTGTGTTGTAGCCCGATGTTTGCGCAAGCGCCGGGCGGCAGCGCGGGCGGTGGCGGGCAGATGCAACAACCGGGCGCCAGCAGTCCTCCTCCTTCGGGGGGTATGGAGCAGCAGCAACAACAGCAGACCCAGCAGATGGCGGCAGCCGGCCCTGACATGGATAAGGTGTTTGTGAAGAAGGCGCTGGAAGGAAGCATGGCCGAGGTGGAGATGGGCAAGCTGGCCTTGCAGAAGAGCAGCGACGATCAGGTGAAACAGTTTGCACAGCGCATGGTGGATGACCACAGCAAGATGGTGGACCAGCTGAAGCCGGTTGCCGAGCAATTGGGCGTGAAGGTGCCCGATGGCCCCTCCAAAGGGCAGAAGAAGAAGATCGACAAGATGCAGGCTCTGTCTGGTGATGCCTTTGACCAGGCGTACATCAAGGACATGGTGAAGGACCACAAGAGCGACGCCAGCGAGTTCAAGCAGGAAGCGCAGTCGACGCAGAACCCGCAACTGAAGCAGCTGGCGATGCAGTCTGACCAGATCATCGAGAGCCACCTACAGCAGATCCAGCAGATCGCGCAGACAAAGGGAACCGAGAAGGCAAAGATGTAATCGCAGGAGTTTTCGGTAAGAACAGATTTGGGGGCGCGTCTCGTCGCCCCTTTCCTTTTGGCAGGCGCTACGATCGGCCCCACTCATGCTAATGTTCGGAAGCGCCGAGGCTGTGCGCTCCAAGGCGTTTTGGCGACGGTCTAAGCGAGATGGAGGATGGCGAAAATGAAGATCAACCGAATGGCTGGTGTTGCGCTGCTTGGGGTGCTGGCTTGGGGTGCCGCATTCGCACAGATGCATGGGGCCGGGGGACAGGCGACCCAGCAAATGGGTCCGAATCAGGAGCCTAAAAACGACATGGCCAGCGGGCCGTCGGCGGACCAGAAATTTCTCGAAAAGGCGATGGAATCGAATATCGCAGAGATTCAGATGGGACGGCTGGCCCTCGAAAAGAGCACCGACGAACAGGTGCGCCATTTTGCCATGCAAATGACGGAAGATCACGGAAAGATGCTCGACGACTTCAAACAGGCTGTACAGGGTCTGAATATTCCGGTGCCAGACGCGCCGTCCAAAGGCGCGTTGAAGAGCATCGAGAAGTTGAAGACGCTCTCGGGTCCCGCTTTCGATCAGGCTTATATCAAAGAGATGGTGAAGGCTCACAAGGAAGACGACAAGGCGTTCAAGGAAGAGGCAAAGAACACGACAAGCCCGCAACTGAAGGAGATGGTGACACAGGACCTTCAAATGATTGAGAGCCACCAGCAACAGATCCAGCAGATTGCGGATTCCAAAGGCAAGGCGAAGAGCTAGCCTGACGGTAGATCCCGTACCAGCAGGGAAACGAAGAGACAGGGCGCGTTAGCGCCCTGTTTGCATTGCTAGTTACGGATAACGAGTCCGGCCCTGCCATTTCATCGGGCGCCTCGATGGAGCGGCACTTTGCGTTACGATCCGGGACGTCGCGATCGGGCAAGAAAGTGTCTGTCGCAGAAGCAAATGGGAGCGGCGCTAGTCAATTCACTCTAGAATTGAACACGATGCTCCCTCGCTGCTATCGACTGCTGATGTTGTTCCTGGTGCTGCTTGCCTGCTGGTGCGGATTGCGGGCGGAGCAGGTCGCGAAACTGCCGCCACCTTCGAACTACGTCAGCGATTTCGCGCACGTCCTGTCGCCCGAGACTACCGATCAGACGAATGCTCTGTGTTTGCAGTTGGAGCAGCGGGCGAAGGCGCAGCTCTTTATCGTGACGATCAAGACGCTCGAGGAGGAGCCGATCGAGGAGTTTGCCAACGACCTGTTTCATAAATGGGGAATTGGAGACAAGGCGACAAACCGTGGCATTCTGCTGCTGCTGGTGACGGAAGACCACCGGGGCCGGATCGAGGTCGGGCTGGGACTCGAAGGAGTGGTGACCGACAGCATCTCTGGCCGCATCGGGCGCGGGCTGCGGCCGGCGATCCTGGCAAATGATTTCAACACGGCCGTGACCGACGGTAGCGAGCAACTCGCTGGTCTCATTGCGACGGACGCGAAGGTTTCAATCGACAACACCAAGGAGCTGCCTCCGGAGCCGGTCGAGCGGGAGCATTCGCCGGGCTCGATCATCGGATGGCTGGTGGTCATTGCCATCTTCCTGTTGATTTCGAGGATCTTTGGTGGCCGCGGCCGACGTGGGGGTGGATACTATGGCGGCTACTGGGGCGGCGGCGGAGGTTGGGGTGGAGGCGGCGGTTGGGGCGGAGGTGGTGGAGGCGGTGGCGGATTCAGCGGTGGCGGTGGAGGCGACTCGGGTGGCGGCGGCGCTTCGTTTTAGTGCAAATTTGGATTCGGATTGAGCGAGGGAGCGAGAACGATGAAGGCTTTACTGGTTGGCGGGGTGGTGCTGGTCGTGGTGTTGCTGCTGGTGGGCGGCAGCTATGTGAGCTCGAAGAACCAGATGGTGGCCAAGGACGCGGATGTGAAGGCGTCATGGTCGGACATCGATACCACGCTGCAGCGGCGCGCTGACCTGATCCCGAACCTGGTGGAGACGGTGAAGGGCTACGCGAAGCATGAGGAGACGGTTTTTGCGGACATCGCGAACGCGCGCGCCGGCCTCCTGAACGCGAAGACGCCGGAAGGCAAGATGCAGGCCAACGGACAATTGGATTCCGCGTTGGGCCGGCTGCTGGCGCTCTCCGAGGCGTATCCAGATTTAAAGGCGAACCAGAACTTCCTCTCGTTACAGGACCAACTGGAGGGGACGGAGAACCGCATCCAGGTGGCGCGGCGGCGATACAACGAGAAGCTGCGAGACTACAACACGTTCATCGGGCAATTCCCGAACAGCCTGTGGGCAGGGATTGCAGGGTTTCACACGAACAATGCGTACTTCCAAGCGAGCGAGGCATCGCGGACAGCGCCCGCGGTGAAGTTCTAACGGGGGTAGTGATGGCACTGCCAGAGGAAATCATCACCAGCAGGCGTGTTCCGCGACTTGGTCCCTACTCGCAAGCTGTGCGAGCAGGCAATTTCGTCTTCACCGCCGGTCAGGCGGGCATAGATCCGGCGACTGGCCTGTCGGCTGGCCCAACATTCGAAGCGCAAGCTCGTCAGGCCTTCGCCAATCTGCGCGCGGTGCTTGAGGACGCGGGGACTGGTTTGCACCGGGTAGTAAAGGTCACTTGCTTTGTCGCAGACGCCGATGCTTTTTCAAAGCTGAACGAACTGTTCACGGAATTCTTTCCGGGATCCCCGCCGGTACGATCGACGCCCGTTGTCGCTCTTCCCAAGGGGCTGCTGTTCTCGATTGATGCGATCGCAGTTGTCGAATAATCAATCGCAGTTCGGGGAAAGAAGCGTTCGGGAAGCGTAAACCTCAGGAAACGTAAACGCAGAGAGGCTGCCCATGGTGGGCAGCCTCTCTGCGTCTGGTGCGATGAGTCGTTACTTTTTGAAGGCGCCGATGGCACTGGCCTCGTCGTCCTTCACGTCGAAGACGGTGTAGAGCTTGGTGATCTGGAGCAGATCGTGAACCTTGCGAGTAAGGTTCAAGAGCTTCAGTTCGCCGCCCTGGTTTTTGGCTGTGGTGAATGCGCTGACCAGCTCACCGATGCCGGAGCTATCGATGTAGGTGACATCGCCTAGGTTGAGCAGGATGTGTTTCTGGCTTTTGGCCAGCAGGTCGCGCACGGCATCACGAAGTTGGACGCTGCCTTCGCCCAGGGTGATACGGCCGCTCATGTCCAAAATGGTGACACCGTCGACCTGACGAGTCGAGATTTTAACGCTGCTCACTGAGAGATCCTCCTGAGGATGACTGCGACGGGTTAGGCACTTACAAGGTGCTTGATAAGGGTGAGCTCAGTACCGGGGTTGAGCATACGAAACTCTACCTCATCCATGAACGAGCGGATGAGAAAGATACCGCGGCCGGAGCCGCGCAGCAGATTGTCGGGTGCTAGGGGATCGGGGAGGGTTGCTGGATCGAGGCCGGGGCCCTGGTCGGCGATACGGATGACGAGTGATTTGGGCGTCGTCTCAAAGGATGCGGTGATGCGCTTGTCCGGACTGTATGCATTTCCGTGAAGCACGGCGTTAACCGCGGCTTCGCGTGCTGCCATGGAGACCCGGAAGACCTCGTCATCATCAAATCCGGCTTTCTGTGCCACCTGTTCGGCGGTCTGCTCAACGCGGTTCACGCTGTCGAGGGAGGAATCGAGCGTATAAGTAATTCGGCTTGCCTTGGATCCGGTCACTCTCACTCCTCTTATGTCCTCTATGCCCTCGGATGCTGTCGCAGAGCCCGGTGGCGTGCAGTAGCGCGTGTTTCGGCAGTTTGCTTTGCAACCTGTCGCCATGTCAAGGATATGCCGACGCGAAGCCCCCGGCGCACGTGACGGATGCCCATCTTTCCAAGCGCATCTGATTACGACCGTCACTTTGGCAAAAGGTTGCGCGAAACATCGACGGAGTGGAGCGGGTTTCTTCACGCAGAGTCCAGTCTAAGCCGGGGCTGGCCAATCCAAAAGCAACCGAGGAGAGATCACAATGACCGCACGACGCTTCTTTGCCGCCGCAGCACTTTGCACATTTTTGACCAGCGCCGCCTTTGCCCAGGTGACCGGCCGAACGATCCAGGAGCGCAAGAACGACCAGCAGGGCCGCATTGCACAGGGTGTGCGCAGCGGTCAGCTCACCGGCCGGGAGACGAGGAATCTGGAGCACCGTGAAGCCAGCGTGAACCGCGAGGAGCATGCGATGCGCCGCGCCGATGGCGGCCATTTGACCGCACAGGACAAGGCGACTCTGACCCGCCAGCAGAACAATATCTCGCGATCTATCGACAAGGACAAGCACAACTCGGCGGTTCGCTAGAAGGCGAGCGCATGATCGAGGGGCTCGCCGGCATACGCCGGCGGGTTCCGGCGTCTGGAGGTTACTCAATCCGGGGCGGCACAGGGTTGGGAGACGTAAGAGCGATAAGATTGAGGGAGCGGAGAATGCTGTTATGTGGACTGTGCTGTTGTCGCTGATGCTGCTGCCTGCCCAACTTACTCCTGGCACGCCGACGCAGGCTCCTTCGCCTGTTCGCATCGAGAAGCTGACGCCGGACGAGCAGAAGCAGTTGAAGGAAGCGAAGGACGAGGTTGCCGATGCGCAGGCGAAGGCCGATGCGGCGAGCAAAGCGCAGGAAGCAAACAAGACCGACGCGACCACGAAGGCGGCGAGCGATGCGCAGATGGCGGTGGAGCAGGCGAATCGCGAGCTGAAGGGGACCGAAGACGGCATTACCCTGGCACACCATGCCAACACAGAATGCGGCTGCTATGTGCAGTCGCAGGGGCGCGATTACGACCGGGTCGAGTTCAAGGACGACACGATCGTGATCCGCCATGTGCATGAGGGGCCACCCGCGCTGCACTAATAGTCGCCATGCGGGCGGACGCGCCTGCGGAGGTACTGGCCGTACGGGCGATAGCGCCTGGGGCGCGTGAGGGTGGGTTCGTTCCGTTGTCGCTCACATCTGGCTCTGCGGGCAAATCGGCTGAGTCCCACTTCAGCTACTGTCATGCGAGTAGGTGTGGTTGCGTGTGTGGTCTTTCTTCGAAGAAGACCGCGCAATAAAATCTCTGCATCTCACCGCAACAGGCAAATGCAATAGACTCTCCCTCGGAGACCGCGCCGATGCATGCGAACAACCATGCGAATTATGGCCACGAGAGCAGCCTGACGCTGCTAGAGGGAACGCCGGTGGTGGACGCCGCTGGGCAGATGCGCGGACGCGTGGCGGATGTGGTGGTGGGAACGGGGCAGGATGCGGGGCGCGTGCTGTCGCTGGTGGTGAAGAGTGCGCGGGGACGGGAGTATGTCGATGTGCAGGCGCTGAGCTTGACCGAGGCCGGCGGACTGATGATGGCGTCGGGCACCGAGCCGCTGCCGGCAAGCCAGAATGAGAATGCGCTGCTGCTGCGGCAGGACCTGCTGGACCGGCAGATTATCGACGTGTACGGACGCAAGGTGGTGCGGGTGAATGATGTGGACCTGCGCTGGCAGGCAGTGGAGCGCGGCACGCCGCTGCAGGTGACGCAGGTGGAGGTGGGGCTGCGCGGTGCGACGCGGCGCATGCTGAAGGGTCTGCTGCCTGCCTCGCGGGTGGCTGCGATTGCGAACCGTGTTCCGGCGAAGGTGATCCCGTGGGAGTTCGTGGATGTGATCGAGGTGGATCCCGCGAGGCGGGTGAAGCTGAAGATCGAACACGAGCGGCTGGCGCAGATGCATCCGGCGGATATTGCGGACATTCTCGAAGAGCTGGCGCCGGCAGAACGCGAAGCAGTCTTCCAGACGCTGGACGAAGAAGTGGCAGCCGAGGCGCTGGAGGAGGTGGAGCCGAAGCTGCAGCGTTCGTTGATCTCCTCGCTCGACTCCGAGGGCGCGGCGGACATCGTCGAAGAGATGGATCCCGATGCTGCGGCTGACCTGCTGGCGGACCTGCCGGAGGCGCATTCCGACGCGATTCTCGACAGCATGGAGCCGGAGGAGCGGCAGGAGGTCGAGGAGCTGCTGGAATTCCGCGAAGATTCTGCGGCGGGCTACATGACGACCGACTTCGTCGCGGTATCGCATGAGGGCACGGTGTCCGAGGCGATGGAGGCGTTGCGCCAGTTCGAGGGAGATCCGGAGACGGTCAGCGAGGTTTACCTGATCGACGAGCATCGCGTGCTGAAAGGAAGCGTGCCGCTGCTGCGACTGATGCTGGCGCAACCGGGGAGCCAATTGAAGGACTTGACTGAAGGCCAGGCTATCCATTGCCGCGTGGACACGGATGAGGACGAGGTGGCTGAACTCTTCGACAAATACAATTTGCGGACATTGCCAGTGGTGAACAGCGGCGACAAGCTGGTGGGAATCGTCGAGGCGGATGACGTGATTACGTTCCTGCGCAGCCGCACCTAGGATTTGCATCCAGGCAGACGCGCCTTTGGCGCGAATTGTCGGGTTCGCTCCCGAGGGTCGCTCACGTTCATGTTTGCGGGCAAGCTGATGGAGTTTCGATGTCCAGCACAGAGACATAGAGCAACCGCTTGGCTGGGCTGCTGACTCTGCGATATCCCACCCTACTTCTGCGCGGGCGTTGGCAGCTCTTTCAGGTATGCGGCTGAGAGCGTGTTTTTGCTCTTCGCGATAGGCAGCAGGGTTGGATAGAACTGGACGAAGGTCGTGTCCACCGCTCCATGTTCGGCGTGGCAGCTATAGCAATTGGCGGAGGTTGGAGTCATCTTGGCGGTCTTGTTGTCATCGAAGCCGAAGAAAGCCCAGTTGCCAGGGAAGCGGCCTACGCCCTTGACGTGCACCTCGAGTCCCATGATTTCGCCCTGGTAGTTGCCCTTCTGGTTGATGGAGCCGCGTCCTTCTGCACCGCGGGCTTCGAGAACGAAGATCGTCTTGTCAGGCCACGTGCCGGTCTTCAGGAATGCCTTGTAGGATCCGGGATTGACGAAGACGTTGTCGAACATGTGATGACCTGCCATGGCAGCTGCCGGGCTGTAGCTCATGTCGAATCCCGAAGACAGGTAGACCCACTGACGGTAGTTTTCCGGCAGCCTGAGCCGGGCATCGCTGGTGTATTCCGGAGTATCGCCCGGGGCAGCTTCGTCCTGAACCAACGCGGTCAGGGGAAACAGAGCAGCGAGAAGCAGAGCGGTCTTCGCTAGGGTGAGCATGCGGAAAGTATGCTGCCAGGGCCGGTCTTCGCACCATACCGTCTACTGCACAGTTACGGGGATTCGCTGCATTCACGCCTTCCCCGAAGAGTCGTGGCATACGATCTTCCCATGGAGACGAAGCCTGTCCCTTCCAATTCGGCGGTGTGGATATGGGTTGCATCGATCTGGCTGGGCTTTGGCTTGGTAGACGCGATGCAGACGGTATTCGTGATGCATTCGGAGGGGATGCATCACGCGTGGGTGAAGCTATTTCTGACGTCGGTGCTCTCCTGGCTGCCGTGGGCGCTGGCAACTCCGATCATCATGCGGCTGGGACGGCGGTTTCCGCTGATGAAGCGCGGCTCCATCGTTGCGTGGCTTGTGCATATAGCGGGCTGCGCGGCGATTGCGCTGGTGTCCGCCGCGTGGCTTGCATGGATGGAGTATCTTTTGAACCCCTTTGCATATGCCTCGGGACCGAAGCGATTTGGCTATCTGCTCTTCGACAAGTTCTATGGCGGCCTTTTGTCGTATCTGCTTCTCTACGCCGGTATTCTGGCGACGCAATATGTGATGGACTCCGGGGCGCGGCTGGCTTATCAGCAGACGGAGACAGCGCGGCTGAACGAGCAACTGGCGAAGGCCCAACTGGATGCACTGCGGCGCCAGATAGAGCCTCACTTTCTCTTCAATACGCTGAATGCTGTGACGGGTCTTGTCCGTGAGGGGAGGAACGAAGCGGCAGTGAGCATGATCGCCGAGTTGAGCGATTTTATGAGGCGCGTTCTCGAGGATTCGACACGGCAGGAGGTGCCCCTGGGCGAGGAGATGGAATTTGCGCGGAAGTATCTGGAGATACAGAAGGTGCGATTCGTCGAGCGTCTTCAGTTGAATGTGGATGTTCCAAGTGAGCTGCTTCTGGCCCACGTCCCGACGTTGATTCTGCAACCGATGGTCGAGAACGCCATCAAGCACGGAATTGCGAAACGAGCCCAGGGAGGCGCTGTCCGGATTGCGGCGTCCCGCTCCGATGGAACGCTTACGCTTGCTGTTTACAACGACGGCCCTGGTCTGCCGGCGAGCTGGGAGACGAGTCATTCGGGCATCGGTATCTCCAATATGCGAACTCGTCTGCGCAGCCTGTATGGAGATGCATTCAAGTTGAAGCTCGAGAACCAGGGGGCCGGGGGCGTGGAAGTATCGATTTCCGTGCCATTCAGGGAGTGATAGTGCCAGGAATGATTGTGTCTGCTGATGGTAAGGCGGAGGCGGGTTCGGCGAAGATACGCACAATGGTGGTGGATGACGAGCCACTGGCGCGCAGCAATCTCACCGTGTTGTTGCGGCGCGATCCGGAGATCGCCATGGTTGGCGAATGCGGCTCCGGTGTCGATGCAGCGGAAGGGATTCGACGGGCCGAGCCGGACCTGCTGTTTCTCGATGTCCAGATGCCCGAGTGCGACGGCTTTGATGTGCTGACGATGCTGGGCAAGGAGGCGCCTCCCGCAGTTGTTTTTGTGACGGCCTATGACCAGTACGCGCTGCGGGCGTTCGAGGCAGGCGCACTCGACTACCTGCTGAAGCCATTCAACACTGCGCGGTTCGAGCGAGCGCTCGGTCGCGCGAAGGAGAAGATCGCCGGAGGCAAAGGCCGCGCGAGAAAGCTGGAACGGCTGGTCATCAAGAGCGCGGGCGAGGTTGCCTTTGTGAGCACGTCGGAGATCGATTGGATTGAGGCTGCGGACTACTACGCTGCCCTGCATGTGGGAGCGAAGACGCATCTATTGCGTCGCAGCATCTCTGATCTCGAACAGGACCTCGATAGTGATGTGTTCTGCCGTATCCATCGTTCGACGATGGTGAACCTGGAACACGTTCAGGCCCTGAAGCTTGGTGAGGATGGCGAGTATCGGGTATTGATCCGCGACGGAACCGAGCTTCGCCTGAGCCGGCGCTATCGAAAGCAGCTCCAGTGCCGGATGGGCGTTCGTGTTTCAGATTGAACTGATACAACGACTTTAAGTGACCGGGCGCGCTTCATCAGAATCACCCGGTTCTGGTATGGTCGCCTGTGGATTGTGCGCATTGCGCTCTCCTGCTGAACCCCTAATCACCCACCTCGGATGAGCGCATGCTGAAGCGATGGCAACGCCGGATATTGTTGTTCCTCGCGGTGCTGGGGCCGGGCTTCATTACGGCCAACGTGGACAACGATGCCGGCGGCATCCTGACTTATTCGGGTGCCGGGGCGCAGTTTGGCTACTCGCTGCTGTGGACGATCCTGCCGATCACGGTGGCGTTGATCGTGGTGCAGGAGATGTGCGCGCGTATGGGCGTGGTGACCGGCAAGGGGCTGAGCGACCTGATCCGCGAAGAGTTCGGGCTGCGGGCCACGTTCATCACGATGGTGCTGCTGCTTGTTGTGAACTTCGGCCTGGTAGTGACGGAGTTCATCGGCATCGCGGGATCGATGGAGCTATTCCACATCAGCAAGTACATCTCGGTGCCGGTCTGCGCTGTGCTGGTGTGGCTGCTGGTGGTGCGCGGCGATTACAAGAGCGTGGAGAAGGTCTTCCTGGCGGCGAGCGTCTTCTATATCGCCTACATCATCACCGGCGTGCTCTCCGGCCCGAGCTGGCGCGAGGCGATGCTGGCTACGGTGAAGCTGCCGCCGGCAGGTGTGTGGCATACGCCGGGATATATCTCGATGACGGTCGCGGTGATCGGCACGACGATTGCGCCGTGGATGCAGTTCTATCTGCAGTCGTCGGTGGTGGAGAAGGGTGTCGCGGTAAAGGACTATGCGGCGTCCCGGCTGGATGTGGTCGTGGGGTCGATCTTCACCGATGTCGTGGCGTGGTTCATTGTGGTGGCCTGTGCGGCGACGCTCTATGCGCACGGCGTTGGCCCGCTGAACGTGCCGGCGGACGCGGCGGAGGCGATGAAACCGCTGGCCAAGGAGTACGCCTACCTGCTGTTCGCGATCGGATTATTCAATGCGTCGTTCTTTGCGGCGTCGGTGCTGCCGCTCTCGACGGCTTACACCGTGTGCGAGGGGCTGGGGGTCGAGTCGGGCGTTGACAAGAGCTTCGGTGAAGCGCCGACGTTCTACTGGCTCTACACGCTGCTGATCGCGGGCGGCGCGGGCGTGGTGCTGCTGCCGAATATCCGCCCGATGAAGGTGGTGGTGGAGACGCAGGTGTTGAGCGGCGTGCTGCTGCCGGTGATCCTGGTAATGATGCTGCTGCTGATCAACCGCAAGGACCTGATGGGCACATTTGTGAATCCGCGATGGATGAATGCGATTGCGTGGGCAACGGCGGCGGTGGTGGTGGTGCTGTCGGTGGCGCTGATGTTTGTTGGCTAGCAACCCGGCGCGCCTTTTGCCTGGACTATAGCAACTTGCCGGCGGCTAAATCACGGACGAGGTTGCGGTCGGCGGTGACGAAGTCGTACTCGGGCAGGTTGCGCAGGGGGCACCAGCGGACGTCCTGGAAGATGAGGTTGGTGACGTCGCCTTTATATTCCCTGACGAGGAAGAACTGCAGGTCGACGGCACCGCCGCTACGGTAGTTGTGGCGGACGTGGGCAACGTGGCTACTGATGGTGGCGTCGATGTCGAGCTCTTCCTTGAGCTCGCGGTGGAGCGCCTCCTCGGCGGTTTCGCCGGGCTCCATCTTGCCACCAGGAAATTCCCACTTCGATCCGAGCGGCTGGTCAGGACGGCGCTGACAGATCAGCACCTCGTCGCCGCGCAGGATAAGGGCGGCGGCGACTTGCCGGACTGTTTTGCCGTCGACGCGCAGGTCGTTTCGCGCCTCGATGTGGGCTTCAGGGGCCCCGTCGACGCTCGCTCCCATTGCTTCATCTGTCTTGTGCTCTTCGGTCACTTGATCCACTAGATGGTAATTCCAGCGTTCGCGACTGTATGGAAAGTGCGCGGTCTTAGTTTTGCATCGAAACGAGAGGGGTGGAGCGCAGCGGCCAGGGCACGCAGACCGAGCAGGAGCGTGGGGGCCGGAGTGTTGAGCCATTCGTCGGGGATACAGAAGACCTGCCCGTTGCGTGCGGCGCGCGAGTCCTGCCACTCGCGCTGCGCGATGACGCGCTCGAGGGGTACACGGTCGCCCGCTCCACACCAGGCGAAGATCATCACGTCGGGATCGGCAGCAGCGACGACGTTGGGCGTTGTCTGTCTTGCGGGGTCGCCAAGGAATTGCCCACCGGCGGCCTCGATCAATTCGGCGACCCAGGGTTGCGAGTGGATGAGCGGCTTGCCCCACTCCTCACAGTAGACGACAGGGCGAGAAGGGGCATCGGCGATGGTCGCGCGCATTGCCGTGATCTCCTGCTGCATCTCCGCGACGAGCGATTCGGCTGCTTCCACGCGATGCACGATGGAGCCGATGAGGCGGATGTCCGCGTAGATGTCGGCGAGTGTGTGGGGCGCGAGGGTGAGGACGGGGCAGCCGGATTTGAGCAGGGCAGCGAGCGATTCCATGCGGTAAGGCACGGAGGCGAGCACAAGAGTGGGACGGGCCGCGAAAATCTCGTCCGTGGTCGAGGACCAGGAGTCTTTGACGATAGTGATTGGGCGCTGGGCCAGCGCCGGCACGGCTTCCACGCAGTAGCGGGTGCAGGCGACGAGCAGATCGAGCGCGCCGAGACGATCAAGGATGATGCTGATGCTTGGCTGGAGAGCCGCGATGCGCAGGCCGGCTTGCAACGCGGATGCCGGCATAGATGTCTAGCGGGCAGCGCCTGCGATGGCGGCAGGGATAAAGACCGGCCAGTTGCGCTCGGCGGCGATTTCGAGCAGCCCGGGTGTGGGATTGACTGCGAATGGCGCGCGGGCGATCGCGAGCATGGCGGCATCGTGGATGGAATTGCCGAAGACGACGTCGGGACGTGAGCGGTCCGCACGCTGCAGTGACAGGGCCTTGCCTTCGTCCGTCGGAACGTCGATGAGTGAGCTGGTGATGAAGCCATCCACGACGGCAACACGCGCGGCGAGAACGCGCTCCGGTGGGATGCCGAAGTCGCGGACGCCCTCTTCGATGACCCAGCTATTCGTGGAGCTGACGGCCCAGATTTCGCAGCCGGTGGTGCGGAGATCGTCTACGAGTCTCTGCATCTCTGGAAAGATATGCGGATGAATCTGGGTTCGGAAAAAAGTGGCGGCGGCGCGGCGAAGCTCGGTCTCTTCGAGGCCGGTGTAGAGTTGCACCATCTCGCCGCAGATGGCGAGTTCGGAGATGTCGCCGGTGAGGTAGAGGCGGTAACGGGAGTCGATCCAATCGGCGGCGTTGCGGGAGACGAGTCCCGTTTTGATGGACCAGACCATGAAGTCATAGCCGGCGTCGCCGCTCCAGAGGGTGCCGTCGCAGTCGAAAACGGCGGTGCGGGGCGCGAGCGCGAGAACGGCGCGATGGAAGTCGTTGGTAGACAGACGTGCTGGCAGGGTCAGGGTCAAGCTTGCTCCTGCTTCCATGATAAGGGTTTATCGAGCAGGACATTGTGAACAACAGTAGAACGAGGAGGCCGGGATGCGGGAGCATTTCTCCTGTAGGTGTAAGCGGGCCAGCAAAAGCTCTGGTGGCTTTTCTTTAGGGAAAGACCAAGGCAAGTGGATTTTCGCGCCACAGAGCAGCAGGAAAAATGCAGGGGCCAGCGTCTTGCTGATAGCGGCAATATTGATGGTGAGTGGCGCGGCGTGGGGCCAGGCCTTCAACGGGATGGACCGCAATGACTATCCAGGCGATGGGCTGCTGGGCGCGCTGCACAAGTCTTTCAGCTACACGAGTTACTGGTTGAATGCGCCTCCCGACGAGAAGGCGACGACATGGACGGGCAAGCGCGCCGTGCTGAAGCGGAGCGGCTTCGGCTTCATGGTGTTGTGGAATGGGCGGCTGGACAGAGAGCTGAAAAGCGCGGCTTTGAAGGGAATGGATGCGGCCTCGCTGGGGCGGAATGACGCGGCCGCGGCTGTGGCTGCGGCGGAGCGTGAGGGATTTCCCAAGGGGACGCTGATCTTTCTCGACCAGGAAGAGGGCGGACGTCTATTGCCGGAGCAGCTTTCGTATGTGCTGGGGTGGGTGGATGCGGTGCGGCGCGCGGGCTGGCGCGGCGGGGTGTACTGCTCCGGGCTGCCGGTGGATGACGGAAGCGGCGGCACGATTACGACCGCACAGGATATTGAGCGGCAGGCGGGGTCGTGGAAGATTCCGCTGTGGGTGGCGCGCGACGAATGCCCACCGTCACCGGGCTGCGTGATCGAAGGCAAGCCGCGGTTGCCTTCGTCCGCGCTCGGACTGCCAGACGCGGTGGTGTGGCAGTACGCGCTGTCGCCGCGGCGGCCGGAGTTTACGGGAGGGTGTCCAAAAAATTATGCGGCGGATAACCACTGCTATGCGCCTGGCGTGTATCACGGGCCGTATGGATTTGTGGACCTGGATACGGCTGCATCGGCGGATCCTTCAGGCGGCCGCTAGCAAAGATTTTCCCTGCAGGTGTAGACCGATCCGCGTGCGCTCGTGTTGTCTTGCTTATGACGGTGGAGACTACCCGCACATCACCAATTTCCGGGCAGGGAAGCGAGCGTAATTTGCAACCAGAGACGGTACAAACAGAACTGGCGCAGCCGAGCTTCTGGCAGGCGGTACGGGAGGCGGTGCGCGGTTCGCATCGTGATTTCACGACCGGCAATCTGAACCGCGCCATTGTGCTGCTGGCGATTCCGATGGTGCTCGAGATGGTGCTCGAGTCGCTGTTCGCCGTGGTGGACATCTTCTGGGTTGGCCGGCTGGGACCGGATGCGATCGCGACGGTGGGGCTGACGGAGTCGATGCTGACGCTGATCATCGCGGTTGGGCTGGGGCTGGGGATGGCGACGACCGCGATGGTGGCGCGACGGATCGGCGAGAAGGATCCGGAGGGCGCGGCGGTGGGTGCGATGCAGGGCATTCTGCTGTCACTGGCGATCTCGGTCGTGATTGCCATTCCGTGCACGATGTTTGCGCCGCAACTGCTACGGATTGCAGGAGGCACACCGGCGATCGTGGCGATTGGGTCGGGCTACACGCGCATCGCGCTGGGGGGCGGCGGCGTTCTGCTACTGCTCTTCCTGAACAATGCGATCTTTCGCGGCGCGGGCGACGCGGCGGTGGCAATGCGGCTGCTGTGGGTTTCGAACATCATCAACCTGGTGCTCGATCCGTGTCTGATCTTCGGACTGGGGCCATTTCCTCGCATGGGCGTGACGGGCGCGGCGGCGGCGACCTTCACCGGGCGCAGTATTGGCGTGCTGTACCAGTTTTACCGCCTGGCGCGCGGGACGGAGCGGATGCGCATCGGGGTGCGCCAGATGCGGCTCAACCTGAGCGTGATGCTGCGGCTGATCCGGGTGTCTTCGACGGGCATTCTGCAGTTCGTGATCGCGCAGGCGAGCTGGATCGGACTGGTGCGCATCGTGAGCGCTTTCGGCGCGGCGGCGCTCGCCGGCTACACGGTGGGAATCCGAATCATCATTTTCATCCTGCTGCCCTCGTGGGGGCTGAGCAACGCTGCAGCGACGCTGGTGGGCCAGAACCTGGGCGCGGGCCGGCCCGATCGCGCGGAGAGCTCGGTGTGGCGGACGGGCGTGTGGAACATGATCTTTTTGGGCTCGATGGGAGTGGTGTTCTTCCTGTTCGCGCCGCCGATCGTGAGTGTCTTCACCAATGATCCGGCAGTGGCGCACATTGCAGCCAACTCGCTGCGCATCTTCAGTTGCGGCAACGTCGCTTACGCGTTCGGCATGGTGATGATGCAGGCCTTCAACGGGGCGGGCGATACGATTACCCCGACGATCGTGAATCTCTTTGGCTTCTGGATTCTGGAGCTGCCGCTGGCGTGGCTGCTGGCGCATAAGACGCGACTGGCGGAGAACGGGGTGTTTCTCTCGGTGGTGATCGCGGAGATGTTCATGGTGGCGGCTAGCGTGGTGCTGTTCCGGCAAGGGCGTTGGAAGCGGCAGAAGATCTGAGAAACAGGGAACAGGAATCAGAGAACAGGCGCGGTTTCTTACCGAATTGTATGCTGCAACGGAACTGCGCGATCCGCGACGAATAGTGCAATGCATGCGACTGCAACGACGAACGAAAGTCTGCTTCGCTTAACGAGTTCCGATTCTCGCAAGGGGCTCCTCCAGAGAACGGAGTAGAGGACGCACAATGACACGGAATCGACGGCTAACATTATTGCCGAGAGGATGAAAAACCCATTTGGATCCGGCGCAATGGGAAAAAGCACCATCTGACCAAGCGTGATCGCGATTGCATAGAGTACACACGTCAGAGTCAACACCCGCACCCACAGAGGGCAGCTCTTGAATTCATTCCTCCAAATATTCCAGTCTCTTGCGAAGAGGGCTGTAGGAAAACACGCCAGAAAGGCCGCCAAAAGCACAGCTTGCCCTGACTGTCCACGGAGCTGAAAACCCCTTATCCAGGTGCTTATATGCAGCAAGCACACCCCGAAGATAAGCAGTTGGATCAGGAAGAGAACGTAAACGTATGTCCGCGCAAGTCTCGCCATCATATTCTCGTGCAATTCTGGAATATCCGAGCTATCGGACCGGTAGTCGTCGCGTTCGGATCTTTCATTGCTGGCAGTGATGTTATACGCGGAGAGGGTGCCAGCGGTTGTCGTCTGGTCCTGGCCCGAAACCTAGCTGCAAACTGACCCACTAACGAAGTAGGTTCTCCATCAGACTGCGGCGATAAATAACACACACAGAACCGATAATGAGGGCGTGGCGGCTGCTTCCAACACGGCACTCCTGCATGAGTACCTACTGTATCTGCGGGTGGAGAAGGGGCTGCGTCCGCTGAGCTGCGAGGCGTATGAGCGCGACCTCCGGATGTTTGCCGAGTACCTGGAGGGTACGCATGCGGTGCTTGAGACGGCGCAACAGCGGGAGGTCGCGGGGTTTCTCGAGCATCTGCAGCGGCATCAGGTTGAGGCGCGGTCGGTGGCGCGCAAGCTGTCATGCCTGCGGGGATTTTATAAGTGGCTGCTGCTGGACAAGCGTATCCGGCATGATCCGACAGTGAATATCGAATCACCCAGGGCGTGGAAGGTGCTGCCGAAGGCGCTGGCGGAGAGCGAGACGGCCGAGATGCTGGAGTCTGCCACAGTGGCGGCGACGGGCGCGGCGGGCGATGCGGTGGCGCTGCGGGATCGCGCGATCCTGGAAGTGCTGTATGCGGGCGGAGTACGTGTCTCGGAACTCACGGGGCTGCGCATAGAGGACCTGCAGCTCGATACTGGTCGCGCGCTGGTGCGCGGCAAGGGAGACAAAGAGCGCGTGGTGCCGCTGGGCCGGGCCGCGGTCGAGGCGCTGACGGAGTACCTGGAACGCGGACGGCCGATGTTGCAAAAACGCAATCATGGCGGTGGCCTGTTCTTATCGCAGCAGGGAAGGACGCTGACCCGCGGCTGGATCTGGGAGCTGGTCAAGCGCAGCTCCGGCGGGCGGGCGAGTCCGCACATGCTGCGGCATAGCTGCGCCACCCACATGGTGGGGCATGGCGCCGATCTGCGTACGGTGCAGACGATGCTGGGACACGCGGACATTTCCACAACGCAGGTCTACACGCACCTTGCAATCGACCGCCTGAAGGCGGTGCATCGCGCGCATCATCCACGAGCTTTGGCCCGGGCTCGCGCCAAAGCGGCGCAAGGTGATGCATGAGTCAGCCGCTACCTGCTTTGCGCGAGGGTTATCTTGCAATGCTGCGCGGAGAACGCGGCTCATCTGCGCACACGCTTCGCGCTTATGAGCGCGAGCTGGAGCAATTCATCGCGTATCTGACAAAGCAGTTCGGCGAGCGATGCGATATTCGACGCGTTGAGCACCTGCACATCCGTGGCTATCTCGCGGAGCTATATGGGCGGGGGCTGTCGAAGGCTTCGGCGGCGCGGGCGCTGGCGGCGGTGCGGTCGTGGTTCAAGTGGATGGCGCGGATGGGACATGTGCCGCAGAACCCGGCAGCGCTGGTGTCGACGCCGAAGCTACCGAAGCATCTGCCGCGTGTTCCGACGATCGAGCAGATGAACCGCGCGCTGGACAGCAAAGCGGCCGATGACGACGCGTCAGCGTGGCCGGCGCGCGATGCGGTGATCTTCGAGCTGCTGTATGGCTGCGGGATCCGCAACGCGGAGCTCGTCGGGCTGGATCTGAAGCACATACGCTGGGCGGCAGAGACGTTGCTGGTACGCGGCAAGGGCGCGAAGGAGCGACTGGTGCCTTTTGGCGATGCTGCGGCTGCGGCGATCCGCGCCTATCTGCCGGAGCGAAGCGAGCGTCTTGCGACGGCGGGAAAACAGACAGATGCGCTGCTGGTGAGTGCACGGGTGAAGGGCAGCGGGCGGTTGACGACCCGTTCGGTGGGGCGAATCGTGAAGAAGATAGCGCTGGCCCATGGCATGGCGCCGGAGACGCATCCGCACACGCTTCGGCATGCCTTTGGCACTCATATGCTGGAGGAGGGCGCGGATCTGCGTGCGATCCAGGAGCTGCTGGGGCACGAGCGGCTGTCCACGACGCAGCGCTACACACAGCTCACGGTCCGACATGTGGCAGATGTGTACGACCGCACACATCCTCGCGCCAAATAGGTGAGCCAAATAGGTGAGCCAAATAGGTGAGCCAAATAGGTGAGCCAAATAGGTGAGCCAAATAGCTCACGGGAGTGTTCTCCCGATGCATCACTGCGCCATAGAGTTGCCTATTTGAGGTATTAACAAATACGTAACTTTAAAATCACCTGTGTACTTGACAGTACATGGGGGCAGCAAATAAAAAGGTGAGCCGTGGTAGCGTTCCCAGATTTTGCCATCTGAACGGGAACGCACCCGTAGAACAAAACTTACGGCCCGGGAGGCCCCCAATGCCCAACTTCCGCGCCGCGAGCAGGGCTCTTCTGTTCGCAGCACTTGTCCCCACTGTTCCCCTCGTCCTTGCCGGCACGCGAGCGCTGGCACAATCCGATACATCATCGATATCCGGCACCATCACCGATCCCACCGGTGCTGTAGTTCCCAATGCCAAAGTGACGGCCAGGAATGACGCCACAGGGCAGACCCGCAGCGTGACAAGCAATAGCGTGGGCGCATACACGCTGACCAACATGCCAAGCGGCACCTACACGGTCAGCGTCGAAGCGACGGGCTTCCAGACGGCGCTGCAGCAGGGCGCACATGTTGATCCGAGCATCGGCGCGCGCGTCGATGTGGCGCTGAAGTCAGGCAACACGAGCACCACGGTGACGGTGCAGGCAAACGAGAATCGGCTGCAGACAGAGTCCGCTTCGGTGGGCCAACTCGTAACGGCAAAGCAGGTGCAGTCGATCCAACTCAACGGGCGCAATCCGCTTTACCTGTCGCAACTGGAGCCGGGTGTTACACGCAATGCGCCGATGTCGTCGTTCAACTTTTCCCTGGACAACACGCTCTACGTGAATGGTTCGCGCTCCCAGGAAAACATTCTCACCTTTGACGGCGCGCCGATGGTACGCACACGCTCGAACAACAACAGCGTGGGCGTGGCGGATGTTGATTCGACCTCGCAGGTACAGATTCTGACCACGGGCTACCAGTCCGAGTACGGACGCACTTCGGGCGGCCAGGTGCGCCTGATTCCGAAGAGCGGCACGAGCAACTTCCATGGCGCGGCCTTCGAGTACCTGCGCAATTCTTTCTTCAATGCGAATACGTGGCAGCGCAACAACTCGCCCGATCCGCTGATCGCAGGACATCCGGAGGCCTTCCGTTATAACCAGTTTGGCTGGAACCTGAATGGGCCGGTGTACATCCCAGGGCACTTCAATACGTCACGGCAAAAGCTGTTTTTTCTTGCTGGGCAGGAGTACGTGCGGTACCGCCGCTCGCCAACACAGACCGGCAAGGTGCCAACGATGGCGATGCGCAATGGAGACTTCAGCGAGTTGCTGGGGCCGAACATCTTCTACTCGAAGCCGGTGCAGATCGTGAATCCGGCGACGGGCGTGGCTTATCCGAATAACGTGATACCTGCGGGGAATCTCAGCGCGAATGGCCTCGCACTTCTACGGGCCTTTCCTGCTCCCAACGTCAACAACAACCCGGCGTACAACTGGCAGGAAGCGCTCCCGAACCCGCAAGATCAGCGCAAGGACACGCTGGTGCTGGATTACGTACCGACGGAGGCGCATCGGCTGCGCTTTTCCGTGCTGAGCTATCACCTGGACTACATCACCCCATTTGCCGGGAACTTCGACCGCACTCCGGAAAAGTGGCACTGGCCGAACCAGGCGGCAGCGCTGCATTACACCTGGGAGATCAGCCCGACGATGGTGAACGAGGCGAGCGTGACCGGGACGGCGGACCATATCACGATCAGCTACGACACCGCGAACGGGCTCTATGATCGCACCCAGTACGGCATCGATTTTCCATATCTGTATGGAACGGCGAGCAAGATCCTGCCGAACAAGATTCCGACGATCAACCTGGCAAACTTCACCACCCTCGATGGCGGGCCATATCCTTCGCACTCGGGCGGCCCGGTGATCGATGTCGCCGACAATCTCACCAAGGTTATCGGCAACCACACTCTTAAAGTTGGTGGGCTGTGGGAGTACGCCGGCGAGAACAACTTCGATCAGATCAGCGTCAGCAGCACGACGCCGGGCTCGACGAATAATCAGAACGGTCAGTTCCGCTTTACAGACACGCGCAGCGGCTTCCCGAGCTCAGGCGCGGCGGTGGCGAACGCGGCGCTGGGACTCTTCGATACATACGGTGAGATCGGGACCAAGAGCTACACGCTCTTTCGCGGCAATATGTACGAAGGGTTCGCGCAGGATACGTGGCGCGCCAAGCCCAACCTTGTGCTCGAGTATGGAGCGCGCTACAGCGTGATGCGGCCGTATTACGCACTGTGGGGCAACCAATCGTTCTTCGATCCTGCAAAGTGGAACCCGGCGGATGCGCCAGTGGTCAATCCGGCGACAGGGACGATTTCGGGCGGCAATCCGTACAACGGTGTCGTGATCCCGGGCTCGCACTTTTCAAGCTCGGCGCGTGGGCACGTTCCGGACAGCATCCTGGACAATCCGCTCTACAACAGCCTGTTCACCGGGACGAACCCGGGCTACTCGAACACGATCTGGACGGACATTCAGCCGCGCGTCGGTGCGACCTACCAAGTGCGGCCAAATACGGTGCTGCGAGCCGGCGCAGGCCGCTATACACAGCGGCTCGGCATCAGCGACCAGGTGCAGCTTGGCGGCAATGCGCCGTTCCAGCCGACGACATTTGTCTCCGGCGGCGACGTGGACAATCCGGGAGGTGCGACCAGCGGCACGCTGCCGCTTTCGATGACGTCACAGCCTACTAACTTTCCCAACCCAAATGCGTGGTCGTGGAATGCCACGCTCGAGCAGGACATTCCCAGCTTTGCGACGTTCACGATTGCGTATGTTGGCCGGCGGGGACTGCACCTGCAGCACCTGGAGCAGTTGAACCAACTGCGTCCGGGGACGGTGCAGGCGAATCCGGGCGTGAACACGGACGCCCTGCGGCCATACCGTGGCTTCTCCAGCATCCTGCAGATCGACAACGCAGGCCGCTCGATTTATCACTCGCTGCAGTTGAACCTGAATCGCCGGCTCAGCCATGGGCTGCTGTTCGGCGTGGCATATACATGGTCGAAGAGCCTGGACTTCGGATCGGACCAGAGCTATCAGCTTCCGGACTATTACAATCCGCAGGCAAACTACGGGCCGAGCGATTTCGATATCCGGAACACGCTGGTGGTGAATTACGTCTGGGACATTCCGTATGGCAACAACTTTGACAATCGCTTTGTGAAGGGGACGTTGGGCAACTGGCAGCTCTCCGGCACCACGCAGGCGCAGTCGGGTGAGCCGTTCACGGTCAGCACCAACGACGACTTCGCCGGAGTGGGTGTGGGAGCTGGTCCGCAACGCTGGGACATGACGGCGACTCCGGCAAAGCCGCACAGCTTCGGCGGCGCGGGGCAGACGGGCTACTGGTTCCAGCCGACTGTGTTTGCGCAGCCGGCAGCAGCCACGGAGGCCGGCCGCGGGACACGTAATGCGATCTACGGGCCGGGCTTCCAAAGCTGGAATATCGCTCTGCAGAAGAACTTCCATGTGATTCCCGGACACGACAATCATGTGCTGACCTTCCGCGGGGAGGCGTTTAACTTCACGAATCATCCAAACTGGGATACGCCCGACAGCAACCCGACCAGCGGAACGTTCGGTGAGGTGACGACCAAGGGTGGCACCTACGCCTCTGACCGGCAACTGCAGTTCAGTCTGCGTTACGCCTTCTAGGGGGGGATGGTTTCTCCCGGGCCGCCTGGGTTTCTCCTGACCGGGCGGCCTTTTTTGCGCCTCCAGACAGCACAATCGAGAAGCGTGCTCGATCGCGTAAAATAAGGAGTCAGCCCAGATCGTCGAAGGGCCCAGAGGAATTCCTTGATCAGCAGTGCATTGACCAAAATTTTCGGTACGAGCAACGAGCGTGCCGTGAAGCGCATGACGCCCACGGTGGCGGCAATCGGCGAATGGGAGCCGAAGCTGCAGGGGCTCTCAGACGCCGAGTTGCGCGAGAAGACTGTCGAGTTCCGCGCCCGCTTTGCCGAGCGCGTGAATGACGTACCGGATACCGATGAGAACAAAGATGCCCGCAAGGCTGCCGAGGCTGAAGCGCTGAACGAGCTGCTGCCGGAGGCATTCGCGGTGGTGCGCGAGGCGGGCAAACGCGCAGTGGGCATGCGCCATTTCGATGTACAGATGATCGGCGGCATGGTGCTTCACTCGGGCAAGATCGCCGAGATGAAGACCGGCGAGGGCAAGACTCTGGTTGCCACGCTACCGGTGTACCTGAATGCACTTGCGGGCAAGGGCGTGCACGTCGTGACGGTGAACGACTACCTGGCCAAGCGCGACGCTGAGTGGATGGGCAAGATCTACGAGTTCCTGGGGCTGAAGGTGGGTGTGATCGTCCACGACCTGGACGATGCGCAGCGCCGTGAAGCCTATGCCGCGGACATCACCTACGGAACGAACAACGAGTTTGGCTTCGACTATCTGCGCGACAACATGAAGTTCGAGCTCGCCGACTGCGTGCAGCGTGGCCATAACTACGCGATTGTGGACGAGGTGGACTCGATCCTAATCGACGAGGCGCGAACGCCTTTGATCATCAGCGGGCCGACGGACCAGACGACGGACAAGTATGCGCGAGTGAACCGCATCATTCCGCAACTGGAGCAGGGCGAGGAGATTGAGCAAGGCGAGACGAAGATCCTGACCGGCGACTACACGGTGGATGAGAAGCATAAGACCATCAGCGTGACGGACGAGGGCTGGGAAAAGATCGAGGGCTTGCTTGGGATTGGGAATATCGCCGATCCGGAGAACTGGGAGTTTAAGCACCACGTCGAGACGGCGATCAAGGCGCACACGCTCTACCGCAAAGATGTGGAATACGTGGTGAAGGACGGCGAAGTGATCATCATCGACACCTTCACCGGCCGTCCGATGCCGGGACGCCGCTGGTCCGATGGCTTGCACCAGGCGGTGGAAGCAAAGGAAGGGGTGAACATCCGGCGCGAGGACCAGACGCTGGCGACAATCACCTTCCAGAATTACTTCCGCATGTACAAGAAGCTGGCCGGCATGACGGGCACCGCGGAGACCGAGGCGGCGGAGTTTGACAAGACGTACAAGCTGGAAATCGTCGTCATCCCCACCAACATGCCGATGCGGCGCAAGGAATATCAGGATGTTGTCTACCGCACGGCCAAAGAGAAATACTTCGCGGTCTCAGACGAGATCATCCGGCTGAATGAAGAGAAGCAGCCTGTACTGGTAGGCACGACGTCGATCGAGAAGAGCGAGTTGCTTTCGCAGATCCTGCAGCGCAAGGGCATCAAGCACGTGGTGCTGAACGCGAAATACCACGAGCGCGAGGCGGAGATTGTGGCGCAGGCGGGACGCCTCGGCATGGTGACGATTGCGACCAACATGGCGGGCCGCGGCACGGACATTCTGCTCGGGGGCAACGCGGAGTTTGTGACCAAGCAGGACCTGGTGAAGCGTGGGCAGGCGCGTTCGGTGAGTGCGGCAGAGGGTGCGATTTCGCCCTCGGCGGGCCCGGGCATGATGCGCTTCTACTACCAGGGGCAAGAGTTCGAGACGTCGCAGGAGAACTGGGATCGTGCGTTTCAGGTGCACCAGGCGAATACGCAGCGCGAGCACGAAGAGGTGCTGGAGACGGGCGGACTGTGCATTTTGGGAACAGAGCGGCACGAGTCGCGGCGCATCGACAACCAGCTTCGCGGACGCGCGGGACGCCAAGGAGATCCCGGTGCATCGCGTTTCTATCTGTCGCTCGAAGACGACCTGATGCGCATCTTTGCACGTGAGTGGGTAGGACCGCTGCTGCAGAAGATGGGCATGGATGAGGGTGTTCCGATCGAGAGCGGCATGATCACGCGGCGCATTGAAGGCGCTCAGAAGGCAGTGGAAGCGCAGAACTTCGAAGCCCGCAAGCACTTGCTCGAGTACGACGATGTGATGAACAAGCAGCGCGAGGCGGTTTACGGCACCCGTAAACAACTGCTTGAAGGAGTGGAGCAAAAAGAGCTCATTCTAGAGGATTACGTTGCAGGAATTATTAGCAATGTTCTGGACGAGTTCGCTCCCGAAACAAAGCATCCGGATCAGTGGGATCTGGTCGGCATCAAGCAGAAGCTGACGGAGCATTTTGGCTTCAATGCAGAGACGGAAGGCGTCGCGTTCGACACGCTGAACCGGCATGAGCTGGGCGACACGCTCTTCGACAAGCTGAAGGAGAAGTACGAACTGAAGGAGCAGATCATCGGCTCGCAGGGCATGCGCTATCACGAGCGGATGATCATGCTGAGCGTGCTGGACGGTCTGTGGAAGGACCACCTGCTGAACATGGACCACCTGAAGGAGGGCATCGGGCTGCGCGGCTATGGGCAGCAGGACCCGCTGGTCGCCTACAAGAAAGAATCCTTCGACATGTTCGAGGGGATGATGACGCGCTTCCAGGAAGACACGGTGCGCTATCTCTTCCTGATGCAGATCGTGGGACCGGATGGACAGCCGATCACGCGCCCTCTGCAGCAGGCGCCGCAGCAACCGGCGATGCAGCAGGCTCCGCCTGCGCCGACGCTGCCGCGTCCGGCCGCGCAGCCTGTCGCAGAGGGAAATGGTCACGGCGGGCAGCGTTTGCCGCGGCCACAGCACGTGCAAAGCCCTGCGCCGCGGCAGACATGGCAACCGATGCCGGTGGGGGATGCCCGCACTACCGGAGGCCACACCGGTACGCCGGAGACGCGCACGACGATCGATGAGATCGAGCGCGAGTTTGCCCGCAAGAAGAAGAAGGAGCTGGAGCAGGCGCGCGCGGCCGGCAGCAATGGCCATGGCGCGACGCATGTGGAACAGCGCCGCACCGGCGAGAAGGTGGGGAGGAACGATCCCTGCCCATGCGGATCGGGGCTGAAGTTCAAGAAGTGCCACGGCAAGGACGGCACGGACGGCGATTAGACAGGCAACGTAGTAGAAAAAAGGACGAGCTTTCGGCTCGTCCTTTTTTCAGCTCATCGAAGTCCTTGCAGAGGAGAGCCGTGACGCAAAAGAAAGACGAAGGTGTCAACCATTGGTCTCGTATCGCAAGCGAATGGATCGCGTGGGCGCGTACGCCGAATCACGACGCCTTCTGGGCGTACCGTGATGCGTTTGCAGAATTCGTCGGTCGTGGTGAAGGCGACGCGCTTGATGTTGGATGCGGAGAGGGTCGCGTATCGCGCGAGTTGATGAGCTGCGGATACCGTGTGACGGCTCTCGATGCGGTTAGAGAGCTTGCTGAGGCTGCGGCTCAAGCCGGCTCGGCACATGCGTATGTCGTGGCTCCGGTGACTGAGCTGCCGTTCGAAGATGGGCAGTTCGACGTGGTGGTTGCCTACAACATGCTGATGGATGTGGACGATGTTCCGGCAGCGGTGAAAGAGATACGTCGTGTGCTGCGATCCGGCGGAGAAATGGTGATATCGATTGTGCACCCGCTTGCGGACCATGGCAGATTCGCGAACGAGAATGCAGATTCTCCCTTTGTGGTGAATGGCAGTTACTTCGGACGGCAGCGCTTTGAGGATACGGTGGAGCGCAACGGACTAAGCATGCATTTTGCGGGATGGATGCAGCCCCTGGAGAACTATGCGGCTGCGTTGGAGGGTGCGGGCCTAGCAATCACATCGCTTCGCGAACCGATTCCCAGCCTGAGCAGCGGGGCGCCGGCGAACATGGAGCGATGGACACGCTGGCCCATGTTTTTGTGGCTGAAGGCTCGACCTCTGGCGCGGTGATCGGGCAAGTCGGCGGCTATCTACTGAAGGAACCGCGAACGAGGATACTGACGTATCTTTCACCATCACGCGAGGCTATGAGTACGCATTCAGGCGCCCGCGCTGAATGGATGACCTGTGTCACCGGGCGAGCGCCGGCTGTATCTCTGCGAAGGTCATGTTCTGAGCCTGGCTGCCGGTCTGTTGTTGCCACTGCTCGAAGAGGCGTCCGTAGCTGAGCGTGGTCACGTCGGCGGCTTCGACCTGGAGCGCGGCAAGCGTGCTATCAATCCATTCTTTCGGTCCTTCGAGCTCGGCGTACTGGCCGATGGGGGTTTCGTCGAGGACACAGTGGCCTTCGCTGTCGGCCCACTCGCTTCGCCACTTCTCGTATACGAAGGCGAAAGTGTAGCCGAGCGCGTCGAAGATTGCGGCGACGGCTTCGCCGTCATCAACTTCGGTCTCGGTCTCGATGCGTTCCTTGTGGCGCGCCTCGGGTGAATCATTAGGCGTGGTTTTTTTGTGCGTCAGGACCCAGCGGTCGCCATAACGGCGCACGCGGAGGATCTGTCGCGAATTGCGGAGTTCGTGCGCGGGCGTATCAAAGAGGATGTTGCGCTCAAAGGTGCGCGGCGTCTTGCAGTGGAAGCCGAGCCGGGAGAGGGTTGCTTCAAGCGCCTTCAGGTCGCGGACGCGGAACTTGACCTCAATCTCAATCGCCTGCATGCGACGAGTTTATACCGTTGCACGATTTTCTCTGATCGGTGCGGGCGGCGGACTGTGGCTTTCAGGCGATTGGGGGCCGTCGTTTACCGAAACCGGTTATTTGTTCAAATGCGTGGGCGAGTTGCAGGACGCTGAAATCCTGTTTGTCGCGGCCGACGATCTGCAGGCCGACGGGAAGACCCTCGCGCGTAAAGCCGGCCGGCACGGAGCCTGCCGGATTTCCCGTAACCGAGATGTACCAGCAGGACTTCATCCAGTCGATGTAGTTGTCGAAGTGCACACCGGAGATCTCCGTTGGATACGGTGTATTGACGTTGAAGGGCGGCAGTTGCGTGGTGGGAAGGACGAAGTATTCATACTTCTCAAGGAAACTTTGGAAGCGGCGCCAGATGAGGCTATGGGCGGTCTCGGCGTGTGCGATGTCCTCACCGGTGAGGTTCATGCCTCTCTGGATTTCGTCTTTGAGCGTGTCCTTGAAGCCGTAGGGGTGTTGCTGGAGCAACTTGCCGTAGTTGGCCGCGTCGGTCCATGCACGAAGCGTGCGGAAGGAGATTTCGGCGGGTGAGAAGTCGGGTTCATTCTGCTCAACGATGCAGCCGAGAGATTCGAAGGTGGCGCGATGAGCGTCGATGAGAGTGCGGACGCGCGGGTCGAAGGGCACGCCGCCGAGGTCTTTGAACCACGCGATACGCACACCTTTGAAGCTGCGATCGAGCGGGTGAGCGAAGAGGTCGCCGGGCTCGCGGATGGCGAGTGGTGTGTTGGGATCGGGTCCGGCGATGGTGCTGAGCGCGAATGCGAGGTCCGCGGTGGACCGGCCAAGACATCCCATGGTGCTGAGAGTGGACCATCCGAAGGCTGCCTTGGGATTGGGTACACGACCGATAGAGGGGCGGAAGCCGACGATGTTGCAGAATGCGGCGGGGTTGCGCAGAGAGCCTCCGGCGTCGGAGCCGGTGGCAACGGGGACCATGCCGCAGGCCAGCGCGACGGCTGCGCCGCCTGAGGAACCGCCGCAGGTTTTGCTGAGGTCGTAGGGATTGCGGGTTGCACCGAAGACAGCGTTGAAGGTCTGCGAGCCGGCCCCGAATTCTGATGTGTTGGTTTTGCCGACGATGATTGCGCCGGCGCGCCGCATACGTTCGACGATGATGTCGCCTTCAGCGGGGATGTAGTCCTTGAAGAGCGGCGAGCCGAAGGTAGTGCGGATGCCGCGGGTCTCGATGAGGTCTTTGTGGGCAACCGGCAGGCCGTGGAGCGGTCCCAGCTTCTCATTGTGCGCCTGCATCTTATCGGCCTTGTCGGCTGCTGCCGCGGCCATTTCCGGCACCATGGTCACGATGGCGTTGACCTTCGGATTGACACGATCGATCTGCTTGAGGTGCACTGCCAGCGCTTCACGGGCGGAGAGTTTTTTCGCACGAATGAGTTGCGCCATCTCCATCGCGCTGGTGAAGCAGAGCGGAGAGGCCGCAGGCTGGCCTTCCGTCGATGAAGCGGGCAACCGCGATGCGGCTGCAATCCCCATGAGGACTTCGCGGCGCGTCGGGTTATCCGCCATCATTCCGGCGACTGTATCACTCGCCGGTAACAGTTAGACGTATAAATAGCGAATACACTCAGGGATTGCTTCAATGCGTCGGCTCCAATCTTCTGGGTTACGGGCGAGACGCCGCATAATGGAGAGATGGCAGAGACCGAACGCCTTCCCCTGAGCGAATTCGATCTACAGAGCAAGACAGCAGCGGCCACCATTGAACGCGTTGCAGCGATCTGGCGCGGCGGCGGTACGGTGGCATTCCCCACGGAGACGGTTTATGGGCTGGGGGCGAATGCCTTCGATGCAACGGCAGTGCAACGCATCTTCGCTGCCAAGCTGAGACCTGCGTGGGACCCGGTGATCGTGCACGTGGGGCAAGGTTTGCCGCTGGGGCGGTTGGTGGCCGAGATCAGCGATGCGGCGCGCGCGCTGATGGAAGCGTTCTGGCCCGGCCCACTGACATTACTGCTTCCACGCGGCCCAGATGTACCAGATGTGGTGACGGCGAGCCGTCCACTAGTGGGAGTGCGGATGCCGTCGCACCCGGTGGCTCGCGCGCTGATCGCCGCGGCGGGCATGCCGATTGCGGCGCCGAGCGCGAATTCCTTCGGCCGGCCGAGCCCGACAACAGCGATGCATGTACTGGACGATCTGGATGGCCGTATCGACGCGGTGGTGGATGGCGGCCCGACACGACACGGCGTGGAGTCGACCGTGGTAGACGCGAGCAAGTCACCATTGCTCGTTTATCGGCCGGGAGCAGTCACGCTGGAGGCGCTGCGCAGCGTTGCGGGTGAGGTGAAGCTTTACGAGGGGAATGGCCACGAGGCCGGCGAGCCGCCTGCGGGCTTGCCATCGCCGGGAGTGGGGATTCGCCACTACGCGCCGCGGGCGACACTGGTGCTGCTGGAGATGGGCGGCCCCGCGGAGGAGGAATCGACGCTGGGCTTCCGGATCTTTCAAGCCGTCATGAAGCTAAAGCGTGAACGTAATGGAGTGCGGGTAGGGGTCATGGCGCCCGATGAGTTCAAAACCGATGTGCGAGCCGCGGATGCGATCTTCGACTGGGGACATTGGAGCGATCTGGATTCGCTGGCGCAACGATTTTTCGCGGGACTGCGCTGGCTAGATGCGCAGGAGGTTACGCACATCGTGTGTCCGCTGCCGTCAGAGCGGGGGGTTGGCCGTGCACTGCGCGATCGGTTGGAAAAGGCGGCGCGGCTTCCCGAGGCGTGAGCTGCGCGTGGTCACCGCAGGTTTGCGGGAGCGGATCTTTGAATCAGCAATGCTGTGGCGTCGTCGTTCATCGGAGCAGGGAAAGCGAAGCGGCACGCGCCATCGATCAGCAACTGCGGCGTAATGTTTGTCCGGCGGCAGGCGTCCTTCAGACGTTCTATGCCGAATTCTTCGCCCCGCGCATCCGCCGCCTCTAATACGCCATCGGAATACAGCAGGACTGCGCTTTCGGGATCGAGGGGGAGAGTGACCTCTTCGAAAGACCAGTCTCGAAGTCCCAACGGCAGGCCGTTCGGCAGTTCGAGAACCTCCACTGTCCTGTTCGTCACGAGCAGAGGAGACGGGTGACCGGCTGCGGCCAGCGTCAGCACGGCTCTGGCCGTATCCAGCACTGCATATATCATGGTGACAAAATTCCCCTGCGGAAAGTCGCTTCGGAGCGTTTCATTCAGTGCGGTAAGCACAGCGGCAGGAGAAGGTTGCGTCTTTGCTTGATGGCGGAGACTGCTTCTGCATGCGGCCATGAGCAGAGCCGCGGGCATACCTTTGCCGGAGACATCTCCCAGCGTGAAGCCGATGCGACGAACATTCAAAGGAAAGTAATCGAACCAATCGCCTCCAACCGCGTGGATAGGCACGCATGTGCCGCTGGCGGAGAACTCGCCCGTGCGAATGGGTTCTTTGGGCAGCAGGGTCTGTTGCATCTGACGCGCGGCGGCAGAATCGCGCTCCAGTGCTTCCTTGGCAGTTTTCTCGGTCTGGAAGAGGCGCGCATTCTCGATGGCGGTGGCCATGTTGTCAGCCAGGGCTTCGAGCATAGAGCGCTGCGCTTCAGGGAAGCCATCGATATCCGGATGCTGCGCGTTGAACAGGCCGATGATCTTGCCACGCACTTTGAGGGGGATATCAAGTTCGCTTCGGGTGGATTCCTCGCTTACGATGTAGGCCGGTTCGTTGCGGACGTCGGGGACATACGAGGTCTCGCCGGTGCTGGCGGTTCTGCCCACCAGCCCGTCGCGGCCGATAGCGAAGCGGAAGCCTTTGGGATGAACGTGCTTCGTCCATCCGCGGACGGCGACCAGCACCAACTCATTGGTCTCCGGGTCGATGAGAAGCACCGCGGACCGGCTGCATCCGAAGGCCTGGGCGACTTCGCTGACGATTCGTTCGAGAAGGCTGTCCAGATCAAGGGTGGAATTCAGCTCGCGGGCGGCTTTTCGCAGCAGCTCTAGATGAAGTATCTGGTCGCGGAGACTGGCCGTGGATGTATCGTCGACGCGCGCCATTCCCACTTGCTCCCGATCCAGCTTCGCACAAGCGGAGGTTTTTGTGGACGACTGGCTTTGGAATCGACTGCGGGCGGCGACTAACACTCCCTCAGGGGTGATGTTCGCCCACTTTATAGAGATACTTGATGGCTGCTTTGTAAATGAGTGTGCGAATGTTGCCGTTGCGTACCTTGATGGTGGCGGCGTCGTACCACTCGATGGCGCCCTCCACGCAGTCTCCGCCTTCCAGCATGAAGACCATCAGCGTCTGGGAGTGCATTTGTTTCTGCAGGTAGAAGGCTTCCGCATGCGAGCTTTCGGCGCGTCCATTCGCTGCCGGCTGCTGCTGATGCGTTAACAAAGGAGTGTCATGCGAGGCGTAGGAGCGTCGGCCCCTGGCGCCCGCGGGAAGCGTTGGCCTTACCAGCTTGCGGGGTCCTGAAGCGGGAAGCGAAGGTATTGCTTCCTCAAGTCTTTCTTCTCCCCCATCGTGCGAGGGGACTGCCGATTGGTTCGCCATAAGCGTGCCTGTTGGTGTTACCTCATGTAGATGCGCGATCCGGACGAAATGGAGAGGAAAGATTTCCGCGGGTGGTGGCTGATCATAGCTCAGAAGATCGCAGGCAACGCCATTAAAAAATGTGCATCGTAGTTACGCCGGATTCAGCGAACGGGAAGGCTGGTGGCGAAGGCGTCGAGCGAAAGGGAGCGCAGAAGATTGCGCCGCATGCCCGCTTCTACCTGATCGAGACCGCGCGAGGCGGCTTCGATCCACTGCGGGGTGACGCCATGTGCAATGCGAGTCAGTTCTTTTACCAGGTCAGTGTTGCGAACCAGCGCGGGAACGCCGGAATGGATCAACAGCAGATCTTCGAGCAGCAGACTCAACGCGTGCAGCATGCCTGAGGTTTTAATAGCGCCCTCCGCGCCAGCGCGGTAGCTCTCCGTCATGCGGAAGAGCACGCTGTAGTCCGGCTCGGCGAGCGAGGTGTGCAGCACAATGAGTGCATCCTGTCGGTAGGCAAGATATTCAGGCAGATCGAAGCCAAGCGCCCGACCGACGGCACCCTCCGCGAGGCGGCCGACAAGGGTGCGCTCGATTGCTTTCAGCTCCGGCCGACGAGCGGCGAGAAGCGCATCGATCTCTGCCGCGGGCAGAGCACCGAGCCGGAGAACGCCGGCGCGGGAGCGGATAGTGGGAAGCAGTTCGCTTGGATTTTCAGAGAGCAGGATGAGCGTGGCGTGCTCGGGCGGTTCCTCAAGAACTTTCAGCAGCGAATTCGCAGCTTCTTTCATGAACGAACTGGCAGTGAAGATGTAGAAGGCGCGTGCGGCCTGCGCGGGGCGGCGATAGATTCGGGCGATGACGGTGCGCACCTGGCCGAGCTTGATGAGGAGCTGCGGCGGGTCCGGCGGGATGATCATCACGTCGGGGTGCGTCTGGATGAGGATGCGGGTGTCCTTCTTGTCCACGTCGCGCATTTCCTCGCGCGCCGCCACAGCCTCGGCGAAGCGTTCATCGAGGGCGAAGGAGGCAACGATTCGCTCGCAATTGGCGCAGACACCGCAGGCATCAGGCAGGCCGTCGGTCGTGATGGGCGTAAGGCAGTTGGCGGCTTGGGCGAGCAGGAGGGCGAGCGTGTACTTGCCCGCGCCACGTGGGCCGCTCAGGATCATGGCGCTGGGAAGTCGGCCGGCGGCGAGGGTCTCGCGGAGGCGGCGGACGGCGGCCTGATTGCCGAGAAAGTCGGTGAAGTTCACCTGAACAGGCTAAACCAAGCGAGTCCAGTTCATCCTTCCACCCGCATGTGGATCGGATACTTCGGGCGCAGCGTGATCTTCGGCTGGACATCGATCTGCTGATCGGGCAGCAGGCTGAGCCGCCATTGCTGAGCGATGGTGGCAAGGATGAGCACTCCTTCCATCCACGCGAAGGATTCGCCGATGCACTGGCGCGCGCCGCCACCGAAGGGGAAATAGGCGAAGCGCGGGCGCGCGGCTTTCGCCTCCGGAGTGAAGCGTTCCGGATCGAAGCGCAGTGGGTCGGGAAAGTATGCGGGGTCGCGCTGCGTCACGTACTGGCTGAAGAAGAAGTATGTCCGTGGAGGGAAGCGGTATGGCCCGAGCGCGACGGGCGCGGTGCTCTGCCGTCCCATGGCCCATGCCGGCGGATAGAGCCGCATCGACTCGGCGAAGACCATCTCGGTGTAACGGAGCTGCGGCAGATCTTCGAGTGTTGGCAGACGGCCGTTGAGCACGCGAGCTACTTCGTCATGAAACCGCTGGGCAACTTCCGGGTTCTGCGCGAGCAGCAGCCAGGTCCAGGTGAGCGCGTTGGCGACCGTCTCATAACCAGCGAGGAAGATAGTGATGATCTCGTCGCGCAGTTGCTCGTCGGTCATCACGCCGCCGCCTTCTTCATCGCGTGAGGCCATCAGCATGGAGAGCAGATCGCCGTTGTCCGCAGCGCCGACGCGGGCGCGATGGTCAGCGATGATGCGATGAACTACCCCATTCAGCCGCGAGCGGGCACGGCGGAAGCGTGTGAGGCCCGGCAGCGGCGCGTACAGATAGGCCTCCGCGAGCGGCAGGGAGATGAGGTAGTTGTAGAGGTCCATGATGACGTTGACCTCGTGGTTGATCTGGAGTACATCACTGGTGACCTCAGTATTGAAGAGGGTCCGGGCGACGATCTCGAGGGCGAGTTGCATCATCTCTGCGCCGATGTCCATGGTCTGGCCGGCGTGCCAACTTGCGCGGCGGAGCGCGGCACGTTGGGTCATGACATCGGCATAGGCGGCGATGCGCTGCCGATGAAAGGCGGGCGCGGCGATGCGCCGCTGGCGCATGTGGAAGTCGCCCTCGCTGGTGATGAGGCCTTCGCCGAGCAGGATCTTCATGCGGCGCTGCGTGCGCTCCTTAATCACCTCCTGCGGATGGTTGACGAGAATCTCGCGGATGAAGTCGGGATGATTGAGGAAGACGATGTGCTGCCAGCCAAGCTTGTAGTGTGCGATGCGGCCGTAGGTTCCAGCGAGATGCTCGAAAAGAAGAATGGGGTTGGATGGCTTGAAGAAGCGGCGTCGCAGATAGAAGAGCAGGTTCAGCGAGAGTCCCGGCGGAAAGCGGTAGCCGTCGCGCTCGATCACGGTCCATTGCGGCGCGGGCTGCTGTCCGGGCTGGTCGCCGGGTGACGGGGATGTGTTGGCTGCTGCCATGTCGGGCTCAGGAAGAGCGATGCTGGGCCAGGCGCTCTTCCACTATTGACAGGATACGTCGATGCACCGCTTCGACTCCGGCATCGCCTTCGATGGCGACAACACGCGACGGCTCACGCTGAGCAATGACGCGGTATTGATCGTAAACGCGACGGAAGAAGGGTGTGTCGAGCGCTTCAAAGCGATTTTCATCCTTACCGGTGACCGCCTTCGCGGTCTGGTTGCGCTGGCGCGCGCGGGCGAGCGAGGCGTCGAAGTCCGGCAGCAGGAGCAGGGTGAGGTCGGGATCGAGGCCGCAGAGTTCGCGATGCAGCGCAAGCACACGGGCGGACCCCAGTTCGCGGCCTGCGCCCTGGTAGGCCTCAGTGGAATCGGTATATCGATCGCAAAGGACGATGGCGCCGCGATCGAGCGCGGGGCGGATGACCTCCGCGATTGCCTGGGCGCGATCGGAGAACATGAGACCCAGCTCGGCCCGCGGATCGAGAGGATTGCGGCGCGAGTCGAGGAGCAGACTGCGGATGCGATCGCCAAGCTTTGTGCCGCCGGGCTGGCGGGTCGCGACGACATCCTCGCCACGCCGGAGGAGCGATTCGTGCAGTTTGCGGAGCTGCGTGGACTTGCCCGAGCCATCGAGCCCTTCGAATGTGAGGAAGAAGCCTCGCGGCATGGCAGGAGTGTAGCATCGCGCGAAGTCGCCGGAGCCGTTACACTTGCGGGCATCGCCTTGTTCTGGAGATCTATGCGTCGGTCCTATCCTCGCGCTCTTCTTCTTTCTACATTGTTTCTTTGCATCGCCGGCATTCACGCACAGTCCACTTCGCAGCCGATTCAGCTAAGCGTGGATGTCACCGATGCGCCGCGCAAGATCATTCATGTGGTGGAGACGATGCCGATCACGCCGGGCGAGCACACGCTGGTGTATCCAAAGTGGATTCCCGGCGAGCATGGACCCACCGGGCCGATTGATGATCTGACCGGTCTAGTGTTCACGGCGAACGGCCAGCAGATTCCGTGGCGGCGCGACGATGTGGATATGTACGCCTTCCACATCGTCGTGCCGGCCGGAGCGACGGAGCTGAAGATCAAGCTGGATCTTCTGGCGACAGCTTCACCCAGCGGGTTTTCATCCGGCGCGTCGACGAGTGCGAGCCTGGCGCTGTTGAGCTGGAACACGGTGTTGCTCTATCCCGATGGGGCGAAGGCGAGCGATGTGATGGTGACAGCGGCGGCGAAGATTCCAGAGGGGTGGCAGTACGGAACGGCGCTGACGAAGAAGAGCGGCGATGCGTATGCTCCCACATTCGAGACGGTATCGCTGGAGCAGCTGGTGGATTCGCCTCTGCTGACGGGGCACTACTTTCGCGAGTTGCCGCTGGCGCCGGAGGTGACACCGAAGCACTATCTGGATGTCGCGGCGGACGGACCGGAGGACCTGGAGATCAAACCAGAGATGCTGGCCGGCTTCAATAACCTGGTGCGCGAGGCCGGTGCGCTATACAAGTCACGTCACTATGGAAGCTACCATTTCTTGATGACGCTGAGCGACCAGGTGGCGCACTTCGGGCTGGAGCATCACGAGTCGAGCGACGATCGCGTACCGGAGAAGACTTTCCTTGACCCAAATCTTGAGTTGTTGAGCGGGATGCTGCTGCCGCATGAGTTCACCCACTCGTGGAACGGCAAGTATCGGCGGCCGGCGGGGCTTGCCACGCCGAATTACCAGGTGCCGATGAAGGGCGACCTGTTGTGGGTGTACGAGGGTCTGACGGAGTATCTGGGCGACGTGCTGACGGCGCGATCGGCCATCTGGACGCCGGAGCAGTATCGTGATGCGCTGGCGCTGAGCGCGGCAACGCTCGATACGCGGCCGGGACGTACCTGGCGCGATCTGAGCGATACGGCGGTGTCGGCGCAGATTCTGATCGACGCCAGCGACGGATGGGACAACTGGCGGCGCAATGTCGACTACTACCCCGAGGGTGAACTGATCTGGCTGGAGGCGGACACGATCATCCGCAAGCAGAGCGGCGGAAAGAAGAGCCTGAATGACTTCTGCGCAAGATTTCATGGATTGGGAGGGGATACGCCGCCGAAGGTGGTGCCCTATACGTTCGAGGATGTCGTCGAGAACCTGAACGCGGTGGTGCCGTATGACTGGGTGACGTTTCTGCACGAGCGCATCACGACGAAGCAGGCTCACGCACCGCTTGGCGGCATCACCAACGGCGGCTGGCGACTGGCCTACAGCGAGAAGGAGACGCCCTATGCGACGGCGGATGAGCGCGGCGGTGTGAATGCGTGGTGGTCGCTGGGGCTGAAACTCGGCGATGGCGGGAAGGTGAGCGACGTGCTGGTGGGTTCGCTCGCGGACAAGGCTGGCTTCGGGCCGGGGATGGAGATTGTGGCGGTGAACGGGCGCGCGTATCAAGATGAGTTGCTGAAGAGCGCGATTGACCAGGCGAAGGAGAGCTCGGGTCAGACGAATAAAGGGCCGATCGAGTTCATTGTGTCGAATACTTCGTACTTCAAGGTGCTGAAGATCGACTATCACGGCGGGCAGCGGTATCCGTACCTGGAGCGCGTGAAGGGTGAGAAGGATGTGCTGGATGAGATTTTGAAGCCTTTGGCGCCGGCGAAGAAGTAGCTGGGAGCAGAAGGGGATATGGATATCGCTCTGCAGAATTGCACGCTATCCTCCTTTCGGGATGTTCAGTATTTGCGTCAAGGTAGAAGAGGTAAGAGTATGGGCATTCTCTTTTTTGATTTTGGGCGGTTTGGCAATCGTTGGAGGAGTCCTCGGAAGTAATTTTTATGCTGCAGATGTTCTTTCGCTCGCTGCTTATAAGCAGAAGAGCTCACGACGGTCAGGACAGCTTGTCTTTATCGTGGTCGGCTTGGCTTTCATCGCGTTAGGGATCAAGTTCCTTGTCTCGGGCGACTAACTTTGTCTCTCGGTCGATCAATCAGCGGAATATTAGTGAGAGACGTGTTGATCGCGGTCGGGATACTGGAGCCCGATCTTAGCTGGGCGCAGGCACCCATTCATTGCGGGAGAGAACGGGGTCTGCGGGGCGCAGATCCACAATCTCCAACTCCAACCCACCAAAATCCGGATGCTCATTCATGCGCAGGCGGTAGGCGAGATCGATGCGGCTGCCTTGACCTAACGCGAGTGCGCGCACACGCTCTGCCCATCGCCAGCCCAGCGCTTTCATTACTGTCTGATCATCGCGAACGCGCATGCGGATGTGTTCGTCTTTCATGATCTGAGGCGGGGTGTCGACAACGAGGTTGCGTGCGATGAAGACCGGCTCCTCGTTGCCCATGCCATAGGGTTCGAGCAGGCGGAGAGCCTGGTAGACCGCGATATCGATCTGCGAGAGGGGCAGCTCGGCGCTGCAGTCTAGCTTGCGCTCGAGAATTTGCGGGGTGAGCCGGGCAGCCGCATGGAGTTGCAGGCGCTCGCGCAACTCGGGGACGCGGGCGGAGGTCAACGAGAAGCCGACGGCATGCGCGTGGCCGCCGAAGCGGACGAAGACATCGTGGCAGCTTTCGAGCGCTTCGAGCAGATGGAAGCCCGGTATGGAACGGCCGGAGCCATGCGCCTCGCCGTCTTCGTGGCTGAGCATGAGCGCGGGATGGCCGGTACGCTCGACGACACGCGAGGCGAGGATGCCGAGGACGCCGCGATGCCAGCCATCGCCGTCGATGACGAGGCAGCCCTGGCGGTCGATGACGCCATCTGCGAGCATGGCGTCGATCTGGGTAAGCACGGCCTGCTCGGCGGCGCGGCGGTCGGAGTTCAACTGATCGAGTTTTAGGGCGAGTGTGCGAGCACGATCGATGTCGCGCGTGGTGAAGAGCTCGACTACTTCGGACGCGATGTCCATGCGGCCGGCGGCGTTGATGCGCGGGCCGATGCGGAAGCCAATATCGCCGGCAGTGAGCGGGCGACGTGCGGGGTCGAGCTGCGCAACATCGAGCAGGGCGCGCAACCCGGGATTCACCGGACGCCGCAGGCCGGCGATACCAAGCGAGGCGATGACGCGGTTCTCGCCGAGCAGTGGGACTGCATCCGCGACAGTGGCGATGACCAGCATCTTCAGGAACGAGGGCAGCAGCTTCTCGCGGGCGCGCTGGGCGTCTACGGCTTCAAGGAGCGCCTGGGCCAGCTTGAATGCCACGCCCGCGCCGCAAAGGTGCTTGCAGGGGTAGGCGCAGTCGGGCTGGTTGGGGTTAAGGATGGCGAGCGCCTGGGGAAGACCAAGTGCCGCTTCCGGGAGGTGATGATCGGTGACGATGAGGTCCAGGTTGAGGAGGGCGGCTTCATCAGCGGCGGCGAAGGCGCGAATGCCGGTGTCCACGCTGATGACGAGGCGCACGCCTTCAGCGGCAGCGCGTGTGAGCACCTCGGCCTGCATGCCGTAGCCGTCGCGGAGACGATGGGGGATGTGGTAGCGGGCGGTGCCGCCTAGAATCTCAATGGCGGTTTTGAGCAGGACAATCGCGGTGGTGCCGTCGACGTCATAGTCGCCGTAGATGAGGATCGGTTCACGCGCAGCGATAGCCTCCTGGATACGCGCGACGGCGGCCGCCATGCCATGGAGTGCGTAGGGGTCGAGCAGATGGTCGAGAGTGGGGTGAAGAAACTGCGCGGCGGACGAGGCGTCGGCAACGCCGCGCTGGATCAGCAGGGAAGCGACCGAAGCGGGAACGCCGGCTGCTGTCGCGAGAGCCTGGACGGCGGCCGGATCAAGCGATGGAAGCTGCCAATGCGCATAGGCCGGAGAGGAGGCCGGAGCGCTGGCTGTGGTGCTCACGCGTGCTGTCTCACTCGTTGTCTGCGTCCTCGTCGATGACGATGTCGCCCACGCTTTCGAGCGATTCCAGCAACTGCTGGTAGCGGTCGTACCACTCGGTCGAGGTCTCGTGGAGGAACATGATGCCCTGGTGGGCGAAGCCGAGCTGGACGAAGCCGGTCTTGCCGACGTAGTTGACCAGGTATTCGGCCTCCTCCGAGTCGGGCACATCGTCGGGGAAGTTGAAGTCGCGCAAGTCTTCGAGGAGCGACTGCAGGTCTTCCTTCTCCAGCGTGATGTCGCTCATGGTGATGAAGGGGGCCTGAGCGGCCTTCGCCATCTCGACGAAGTCCTTCCAGCTATCGGGGTTCTGCTCGTCCTCCCACAGGACGGAGGCGACGTCCTCCATGACAAAGCCAGGAAGGCGGCGCATGCCGTGGCCTTCAATGAATGCGATCATGTCGTCTTTGAGGGAGTGCAGGTTGTCGGGTGACATCATTCCGTCGCCTATTCTCGCAGATGGCACGGGGGCAATGCAGACCGCATCGGAGGAAAACCGGACGTACATTTTCCAAGTAGTCTGACAAGAGGAGTGTATGTGGCGAGTTTCGAGAGACATTTGTTCATTTGTACGAACCAGCGGGAGCCGGGGAGCGCACGCGGCTGCTGCTCGCCGGATGGCAAGGACGAGTTGCAAAAGCTTTTCAAGGATGCGATCGGCGCCGCCGGGCTGAAGGCAACAGTGCGCGCGAACAAGAGCGGCTGTCTGGACCAGTGCGAGCATGGGCCGACGGTGGTGGTCTATCCAGAGGGGGTCTGGTACGGATTCGTGCAGCCGGAAGATGTGGCGGAGATCGTCGGCGAGCACATCACGCATGGGCGCCCGGTGGAGCGATTGCGGCTGTCAGAGTCGTGCGTGAATACCGCATCTTGCCTGCATAAGCCTCGTCTACAGTAGGGTTTCGAGGCCGGAGGCGAAGCGCGGGTTATGCTATATTCCGGGTAACGATCGATGATTTTTTCCAATGAATATGTGGGCTATCTGGCTCGCAAAACGGTACGCGGACTGCTCGACGCGAAGGTGATCAAGACGGCAAAGCCGCAGCTCCTCTCAGAGCGCGTGGCGGCCGGACTGCTGGACGAGCTGAAGCTGGAAGACCGCATCAATGAAGAGGTCCGGCTGATCCTGGAGACCTACCAGGAGGACATGCGGCGTACCGGGGCGAGCTATCCGGAGATGTTCAAGAAGGTGAAGATGGAGCTGGCACGCAAGTACAAGGCGGTGCTGTGAGGATCTCACGTGACAAATTGAACAAGCTGGCCCACGTCGTGGCGGATACGCTGGCGGATATCGACGAATGCGAGTTCCAAGAGGACCGCAACACGATCCGGCAGGAGGCGCGCAAAGTGCTGGAGGCTTTGCTTCTGGAAGAGACAAGGATCGATGAGGCGGCGCGGCTGAAGATCTCGTCGCAGCGGCGGATCATTCCCGAAGGCTCGATGGAATGGGACATCCTTTATCGCAAGTACTACAACGAGGAAGTCAAGAAACTCGGCATCTAGGGCAGTCATCGCTGTTGGTGGTGTCTCAATGTGAATCGAGCCGCTGCACTTGTGCTTAATGCAAGTAGAGAGGTTGCAATCGCAGGTTTACACCTTTAGAGGTCCTGGCAGGGTCTTCAGCTTCACTGGCGATGCAACCGGAGCCGATCTCCCTTCGCGGTACGCGCCCTGGAGTCCGTTCAAGACGATCGAGATGAAGAGGGGGAAGAGATTCCCGGCGTAATTACCAGCGAATGCCTGGATGATATCGAGAGGTTCGGACATCACCTAACCGAGGCTCACGTCCGCATCACGGAGCGGGATAACGTCTAAGAGCGCACTCTCGCCTGCTTTGTCGAAGTCGAGAAGTTTGTTAAAGTAAACGAGGTGGATACCTCTGTCCACTGCGTGTGTGGCGCTATCGTTCAGGGGTTAGGACGCGGCCCTCTCAAGGCTGAGACACGGGTTCAATTCCCGTTAGCGCTACCAAACCGTTTTTTCCTTCCGAATCTTCAGACCATGGACCGGCAGATACGGTGAACGTGGGCAACGAGCATGTGCAGTTCCCGTGATCAAAGCCGGCGGATATTGAATTTGGGCATCCGGTTCAGTTCTGCCCCCAAGCGGGACAACATTTACATTCTGGATGCCAGCGGCGAGCTACACGAGGCGACGTTGATCAAGGTGGGCCCTCAAGGCTCCGGCAGCGATGATTGCACTTGCCTGTCCCCAAAGTGGGAAAGCGACGGCATTGGCCCTTGATGTCAGCCGCTGGAAGTCCCGACATTACCAACGTCACCTCGAATGTCGGCAGACGGGCGGATCATTCTTATCAAGTTTGTTAGCTGACTCCTGCGGGCTTCATAGCCCGGTAGTTGATGCGTTAACGTTTAACTCCTTCTAGCAAACCTTTATCGAGGACAAAAGAGTCGTTGGAACGTCCATTTTGATAGCGACAAATCACTGTGACTTACGTTCGTCGTGCTGTACAGTAAGGCAACTTATCGCGGTACTACGGGAATCAGGAAGTGTTGAAACGCGCCCGCCGGGGTCGATTGTTTCGTTGCGGCATTTTTCAGACTTCCGTAATTCCGCCTGAGTATCATTTTCTGCTGACTTCAGTGATGGGTAGTCTCATTGCGTCGATAGTTTTAGGCGCGTACTTCTGATGATTCGCATCTCCAAACCGGCCGTCATCCTGGCAGTGGCCATGATGTCTCTGCACGTGCTTACGGCCGTGACGGAATCGTCGATGTTTCTGACGAACACGCTGATCGCGGCCGCTCCGCTGCTGGCGGGACTGGCGTGTCTGTGGCGTTCCCGGAAACAACCGTCCGTGCTTTCTGACAAATGGCGGCTGATGGCAGTCGGGCTGCTTATCTGGGCGATCGGTCAGGGATGCTACACCTACGCCACCGTGGTGTACCACAATGTCCAGACGGCGGCGCTGCCATCCGATTTCTGGTTCCTCGTCTACGGCATCTTCGTGTTGCTTGCGGTCTGCTCAGTCGGCGAAGAGCAGGACTCGACCGCCATCCTGATCGCAGACGGTGCGCAGGCGACGCTGGCCATCATCCTGATTTACGTCACGTTGTTCATGAACAATCACTTCAGCCACCGGACGCTGCCTGCGTCGCAGCTGACGTCTCTCTACCTGGGGGAGAATCTCGCCCTTGCTGTGACGGCGACGGTGCGCCTGCTGGCCATGCCGGATGGGGAGGACCGCTACTTTCATCGCGCGGCGTGCACCTTTGCGTGGTTAATGATCCTCGTATCAACGCCTTTGAATTATCTGGATGCCTACGTGGGACCGACGAACGGCAAGGCCGTTGAAGTGGGCTGGATGATCCCGTTCCTGGCTGTCGTAGTAATGGCCTTCTCCGAAGAGGGGCAGACCAGAACTGAGCCGCAGGAGAGGCACCGGTCGTGGGGCGCGATGATGGTGTACAACGCAAGCCCGGTCTTTTTCACGCTTTGCGTGCTGTTGTTGGGTGCGCACACAGCGCAGCACCGGCCGGTGGTTGGCTTCGCGGCGGTCGTGGGGGCGCTGCTCATCTATACCTTCCGCGCCACGATTCTGCAGACACGGTTGCGCCAGGTGCAGGAGAGTCTGAATGACTCTGAGCGTAATCTGCGTCTCTTGAACAGCAAGCTTCACGAGCAAAGCCTGATCGATCCGTTGACACAGGTCGCGAACCGGCGCCGGTTTGAACAGGTGCTCGAAGTCGAGTGGAACCGTGCCTTGCGCTCGGGTTGGCCAATTTCTGTGGTGATGCTGGACATTGACCACTTCAAGTCGCTGAATGATCGCTATGGTCACCTGCGAGGCGACGAATGCCTGACTGCGGTCGCCCAGATGTTGCGGCGCGACCTGCGCCGCGGCGGCGAACTGCTGGCCCGTTACGGGGGCGAGGAATTTGTGGCCGTGCTACCCAATGTGGATGCGGACGGCGCCATGCTGACCGCCGAAGCGATGCGCGCCCGCGTGCATCAGATCGGAATCGAAAACCATGGCTCGCCGATCGGACGGCTGACGATCAGTGTCGGCGTCTGCTCCGTGGTGCCGGTTACAGGGCTTACCCGTGAAGGGCTCGTGGAAGCAGCGGACACCGCGCTTTACAGAGCAAAGTCAGCTGGCCGCAACCGCGCAGAACTCTCGGACCCGATGCTGCCCCCGAAGCCTGAAGCAACCCACATGCCCGCCAACCTGGGCGCTCACCTGGTCGAAGAGTAGCTAGACCGCTTTCACAAATACTGTGGCCGGAGCTGCGCCGCGAAGCGTGCCCCGTCTTGACGGAAAGCTTCGCCCGGGACGGGGTTACACCTCTTGCGGTGACGGCACGGCGACCCGTTCACTTCTCCGCGCCACATCAAGTGCCTGCGAGAGGTCAGCGATGATGTCGCGGGGATCTTCGAGCCCTACGGACAGGCGGACCAGACCCTCGGTGATACCGATGCGTTCGCGCATCTCACGCGGCACATCGCTATGCGTCATGCTCACCGGATGGGTGATGAGGGTTTCGGCCGCGCCGAGGTTCTCCGCCAGCACGCATAGACGTACGGCGTTCATGAGTGCGATGCCGGCATCGGCCCCCTGCTTCAATTCGAAGGACAACATGCCGCCATGGAGAGCATGCTGACGCTCCGCCAACTCGTGCTGGGGAAAACTGGCGAGTCCGGGATAGTAGACACGGGAGATATCGGGATGCTGTTCCAGCCATTCGGCAACGACCTGTGCGCCGCGCGAGTGTTGCTGTAGACGAAGTGGAAGCGTCTTGATGCCGCGTGCGGTCAGCCAGGCCTCGTGTGGAGACTGAATGGAGCCGAGTGTCTTGCGGATGAGGCGCAGGCGATCGAGGATCTTTTCATCACGTGAAGCGACGGAGCCGCCGACGGTCGCGTTGTGGCCTTCGATGTACTTGGTGGTCGAGAGCATTGAAATGTCGGCGCCTAGATCGAGGGGACGCAGCAGCAGCGGGGTGAGGAAGGTATTGTCCACCACCAGCAGCAGACCTGCGGGACGCGTGATCGCGGCGATGGCTTCGACATCGGTGAGCTTGAGCGTGGGATTGGCGGGCGTTTCGATGAACACCATGCGGGTGGAACGCCTGATGGCTGCCTTCACCGCCGCGGGGTTGGCTGTATCGACGAAACTGGACTCAATTCCCAAGTGGCCGAGCACCTGATCGAAGAGCCGCACCGTGCCGCCGTAGACCACGTCGGAGAGAACGACGTGATCGCCGGACTTCAGCAAAGCAAGGAAGAGGCCCGAGATGGCCGCCATACCGGTGGCGTAACAGACGGCCGGCGGGGTGTCTTCGAGCACTCCCAGCGCCTCCTCGAGTGCGGAGACAGTGGGGTTTGAGGCGCGCGAATAGGTGTGTCCCTTGTGAACGCCAACGGCCTCCTGCTGGTAGGTGGTGGACTGATAGATAGGCGTCAAGAGCGCGCCGGTTGCAGGGTCGGCGCGGAGGCCACCGCGAACCGCGCCGGTGAGATGCGAATCGAGATCGAATCGCTTCGAGCGGGTGCTGTTGGAATCAGAGTTTTTGGACTGAAAAGACATGGAATCCTCCTGGCACGGGAATGTCGGACTTGGACAACCGGAACCACCGCTGCACCCTAGGCGGTGTGCACGAGAGGAGAGCGCTTCAGGCTCCTGGCGTGGACAGCGGACCGCCTAGGGTTCGCATGGCCATAGGCATTCGCCGGGCTGGAGAAATGCGCTTCATTGATTGAAATGATCGGAAATGGATGGACGAAAGTCAAGTCGGGACCACCCCGTTGCATCTTGCGAGCAGGGAACAGCTAGGCCAGAGCGGCTATTGGAATAACGATTTTCGGAGAAGCACATTGCTCGCTCGACGGAACCAAGTTCGGGCAGGCGCGGCAGAGATATTGCCCGACCACGTCGGCGGTCAACGTGCGCGTGATGTGTGCAGGGCCTGAGGGTAGGCTTCGACGCCGTTTTCGACCACCTGAAGTCTTATAAGGGCTGAGGCTCAGAACGTGAATGACAGCCCCATGGTGATGCGGTCCTGGCGTGAAGGCCCCTCGAGTACCGGACCGATGGTCGCGTAGCTTGTGCCCGGGTCCACCGTGATGCCACCACTGATATCGTCCACGGATTTCGACCAGAAATCGGGTTGCGAGGTCAGCGTCTCGCGAAAGTCGGCGCGGATCATCCATCGGGGCGTCATTCGATAGCGAAGACCTCCGCCGTAGTTCAATCCGACCTGAAAGATGCCTCCGCCATCGAGAGGGGGATCACTGCCGAAGTTATAGGCGGCGCTGATCAGTCCAATGTTGCTAAGGCCAAGCCGAAACCATCCCGGCGCTTTTTTGATAGGCGCATCGGACAGATGCATGAGGGAGAGTGAGGGCCCGATGGCGAGATAGGGGCGCAGACGAGAGGTCTTGGGCGTGAAATTAAAGAGGAAATTGTAGGCGAACTGCGATGTCCGCAGACCGCTGGGCGTAAATACGATCTGGTTGATCTCCTCCATGCTGGTGGAGTCTTTGCCCACTACGGCCAGGCCGAGGTTGAACTCGGTGAAGCTGTAGTCATAGCTGAACTCATGCGAAAAATACTTTTGGGGATCGATCGTGACGGTTCCGCCCAGTTCCCATCCGTTGTGCAGAGAATTGCCCAATACCAGCAACAGCACATCGTCGGGATTGTTGTCATCGGTGAAGAGATAAGCGATGGCGCCCCCATTTCCGCCGTAGTAGCCGTGAAATCCGCCCCGCAAACCAATCTCCACAGAAGGCGGTGCCCATGATGCTCCATTGGCGGGGTTGGAAGTCTTCGGCTGTGGCCGGGTGGACAGGGATGTATAGTCGTCCCGCCGGTGGCCAAATCCGGTATCGAGCGTGTATTCCTCGCCGTCCACATTCATCTGTCGCTCAGGCGCGGATTCCTTTCGTTTCTTCGAGTCGAGTGAATAGCGGATTCCCGAATAGGCCATCGCAACGACGTTGTCTCGAAAAAGATTGTTCTTCAGTGTAAGCACCGTCTGGCGAGTGGTGCGGTCGAGGTAATTGCCGCGTGTCCGTATAGTGAGCGAGTCCAAACCGGCTGCATCCTCAATCGGATGCTGGCAGTCATTGAGCGCCAGGACGGCGATCCTGCCGTCTGTGATGAGATCTTCGCCCGTGCCATTTTTCGCATCGGCGGGAAGCCAGGGACGTTTCACCAGCTGTACTCCAGTGACACATCCGGTGTAGATGAGGTCGTTGACCACCTTTGCGCGCTCGTTGTCGATGTGGCTGTCGATCAGATGGATGAAAGTCTTGTTCTTTTTTGAAAAGCCTATGCCGATGTCATGGGTCGAGGAGGAGGTCCACACGGGCTGACCTTGCCATGTCTCTTTCGTAGTCCAGATGCGCAAATGGTGGCGCTTTGAAAATGTGTTGAGCGTCTTGGCGTATGCGTAATCGGGAGCATTTCCATCGAGAAGAAGGATAGACATCGGCGCGCGCTGATAACCCTGATTCTCGGCGACGGAGCGAATTGTTCCATAGGTACTTTGCGCGGTCAGAGTGTCGACGATAACCCATCCGCTCGCCGCGAAAGCGCGCTGGAGGGCATCGGCGCTCCCGATGAAGGCAAGGTTGGTCAGATCGGAAGGCAACTCCTTCTTGCCCGCAGTGAAAGTGCGGAAATGCAGCTTATGAACCATTTCGCCAAGTTGCTGGCGCCCCTCAGCCGTCGTCACCAGAGGCGGTACTGTCTGGGCTTCTACGCTTGGAAGATCGACCGGAGCTGCTAGCTGAGCCAATAACTCAGTGCCGGCGGGAAGCGTGATTTCCGGTTCGGAAAAGCGCAGTATTGCCGCCGAGCCGGCGGTGACAAAGATTACCCCGATCGGATCTCCGAAGGCCAGAAAACCGACAAAGCCGGATGCCCGCTGACTCAGCGTGGACGTGGCGCGAATGCCCTGAATGCCCCCGCGCTTGTTGATGTTTTCGCGGGCGTTTTCAACACTGGTAATGCGGATCTGTATGGGAATCGGCTCGTGACCAGGAAGGACGAGTTGGTCGAAACGTAACTCAATCTCTGCCGTCTCATGGGCGAGCCCGAGGCCGACCTTGCGAACCCGCAGAACCGATCCCTGAACGGTTGTACCCAGTGGAACGAGAATCTTTCCGCCCTCGTTGACGGAAGAGATCAGGACAGCGGTGATTTTTGTACCCACAGTAGTGGAATAGGTGCTGAGGGGCTGCTGCAGCCGAATTTCGAGCGGCGTTCCAGATGGAATTGTCTCCGCCGGAAGAGGCGCGGCTGAGAGCAAAACACTAAGGCAGCACGCCGAAATCGCGCCGTGGAGCCCGTTCAACAATCGTGCCTCCTCCAGAGCATTTTCGATATATGCGTAGACCGCGGTCTAAGCAAACCGAATTGCTATTCAGCCGCGGGGGCACGGCGTCGATGAGGCTGACGCTATCACGAGTGCCCGCATAGATGGGAGGAGAAGTGACAAGTCTAACGGTGGTAGGCGGTCTCAAAAAAGGACAAGCAGGCTCAACAGCAGCGCTACGGGCATTACGATCATCCCGACCTTCAGAAACTCCCATGCCGTGATCTCTAGGCCATCTCGACGCAAGACGATGAGCCAAAGAATGGTGGCAAGGGAGCCGGTGACAGAGAGGTTCGGGCCGAGATCAACGCCGATCAGAACGGCATGCTGGATGGCACCGCTGAGATCCGCGTGGCGCAGCGCAGTGCCGCTCGCGAGGCCGACGGGAAGGTTGTTCATGCCATTCGATAGCAGGGCGACAGCGAACCCTGCAGCAAGTTTGCCTGCCCGAGTATGAAGCCCGGCGGCCCACCGCAATCCCCGTTCGACCATTTGTAGCAAACCGCCTCGATTGAGCGCCTCGACGATCATGAAGAGTCCGGCAACCAGCGGCACAACGGACCAGGAGACGCCACGGACTACTGTGAGCGCTGCGCGTCGGTCACGGAAGCTGACGATGAGAACAGCCAATAACCCGACAGCACAGGTGGGTGCTCCGAGCTGCCACCCCAAGCCTGAGGCGACCAGAAGAACGACGGCTGAGAGGGCGATGCCGGCAAGCGCGGCTTTTCCGGTTTCTGTCAAAGCCGGAGATCGTGGTGAATCCTCAATATTATTTGCGATTTCGGAGCGAAATAAAAAGTACAAGATTAAGTAAGTGGCGAGCACGGATACGAGTGACGGCAGCAGGAAAACACGTAGCCAGCTCGGCAGTGGTGGCATCTTGGCGTCGAAGATGACGAGGTTAGCGGGATTGGAGATGGGCAGGACGAAGCTGGCAGAGTTGGCGATGAGTGCGCAGATGAGCAGATAGGACCGCGGCTGCACCCTGGCCCGGCGAACCGCTGCGAGCACTGCGGGGGTAAGGACGACGGCGGTCGCATCATTCGAGAGAAAGATGGTGACGATGGTGCCAGCGAGATAGATGAGTAAGAAAAGCCGGGCTGCTGAGCCGCGCGCATGACTGACCGCGATTCCTGCAACCCAGTCGAAGACCCCCTCGAGACGAGCGGTCTCGGCGAGCAGCATCATCCCGATGAGAAAGAGATAGACATCCAGACCCTCGCGAATTGCACGCTCCGCGCCTGCGATCGGCAATAGCCGCGTGAGCACGAGGAGGAGCGCACCGCCACCAATCCACCATGCCTCCGCGATGCCGCGGGGACGGAGAAGCATGAGCAGAATGCTGCCGAGCGAGAGCATCCAGGTGAAAGCGGCGGCGGAATGGGGCAAAGGGGTCGTGCTCCTCGGGCTATACCGTTTTCACAAATACCGTGTCCTGACTAAGAGCCACGAGGGAGCAGCTTTTCTTGACGGAAAAACTACATCCGGCCTTGTTTCGACGGTTACACCTTTTTGTGAACACGGTATACGGTACCAGCAGAGTGTCCTCAGAGCTTTCGTTCAAACGATGGCTCCTCGAGGGGCTTGTCGAGCGGAACAGCTGGACGGGATACAAGAGATTTTCGGCTCACTTCCGGTGAGCGAAAATCACGCAATAGGATGCGGCCGTGTAGAGACGTGCTGCGCATTTGGGCAAAGAACAGAGTCTGAAGAAGACGAATGAACCAGCACAGGACGCTTTGCGCCGGCGCCGAAATGTGACAGAGTATCAAGAACCCCACATTTTTCTAAACACCGCGATCCCTGTCGCATCCGGTGAGTTGTTTCTTGGGGTCTTCGTGTCATGTTGTCTGGTCGGAGCATGATCTGCCGTACTCCCTGCGTAGTCCGGCGACCCAGACTCAACTTCTGCTCGAAGGGAGCCGGATGCGTTCTTTGGTGAAGTGTTGTGGGATGGTGGTGGGGGCGGCATTGCTGCCAGTGTGGGCCCATGCGCAGGCGGCGGGTGTGCCGAGCGCGGCAGATGTTGGCGCACTGAAGCAAGCAGTCGCAGATGCAAAGATGTCTGCGGACAACACGTGGATGCTGGTGAGTTCTGCGTTGGTGTTGATGATGACGGGCCCCGGTCTCGCTCTCTTCTACAGCGGCCTAGTGCGCAAGAAAAACGTACTTGGCACGATGATGCAGAGCTTCGCCATGATGGCGATCATCTCTATAACCTGGGCGCTGTTCAGTTACAGTCTTGCGTTCGACGCTGGGACGAGCTTCATCGGCGGCTTGCATCACCTCTTTCTGCATGGCGTCGGTACCACCCCGGATCTGGCTTATGCAGCCTTTCCCGCGCAGACCTACATGATTTACCAGATGATGTTTGCCATTATTACGCCGGCGCTGATTACGGGCGCCTTCGCGGAGCGGATGAAGTTCAGCGCGATGGTGGTTTTCACTGTGCTGTGGTCCATTGTGGTGTATGACCCGATGGCCCACATGGTGTGGGGCCAAGGCGGCCTCCTGAATGCTTCGGGCGGCAAGTTCCCATGCCTGGACTTTGCGGGCGGAACAGTGGTGCACATCACGTCCGGCATCTCGGCGCTGGTGTGCGCGCTCTATCTGGGCAAGCGTGTGGGTTATCCCGCGGTGAAGATGGCGCCGCATTCGGTGGTACTGAGCTTTATTGGCGCGTGTCTGCTGTGGGTGGGCTGGTTTGGATTCAACGCGGGTTCGGCGCTCTCCTCCGGTCCGTTGGCCACGAGCGCTTTCGTGAACACGCATCTGGGCGCCGCGTCGGCGGCGATCGGGTGGATAGTGGCGGAGTGGATCCGCCAGGGCAAGCCGAGCGCACTAGGTGGGATTTCGGGTGCGGTCGCCGGGTTGGTTGCAATCACGCCAGCCGCAGGCTTTGTGCAGCCGATGTCGTCGCTCGTCATCGGAGCGCTTGCCGGTCTGGTCTGCTACGTCATGGTCGCCGTGGTGAAGCAGCGGTTCGGATATGACGATTCGCTCGATGCATTCGGCGTGCACGGTGTGGGCGGCACGCTGGGAGCGCTGCTGACCGGCGTGTTCGCTTCGAGCATCATCAATCCGGTCTTCAAAGACGCGGCGGGGAAGACGCTGCCGGTAGGAGTGATTGACGGCCATTGGGGGCAGCTGGGAAACCAGATCGTAGGCATCCTGATTGCGATTGTGCTATCAGTAATCGGCACGCTCGTGCTGCTGAAGCTGGTCGATCTCGTCATCGGGTTGCGCATGTCGCCGGAGCACGAGATGGAGGGCATGGATGTAACGCAGCACGGCGAAGAGGGATACGATTGGGCCTGAAGCGGCCGCCCAGAACGAGGAGCACGCATGCAGAAGATTGAAGCGATCATTCAGCCATCCCGGCTGGACGCTGTGAAGGACGCGCTGATCGAAATCGGCGTGGAGGGCATGACGATTCTGGAGGCGCGCGGTCATGGCCGCCAGAAGGGCCACACAGAGTTCTATCGGGGACGCGAGTACACAGTCGATCTGCTGCCGAAGGTGAAAATTGAGCTGGTGGTGCATGACGAGGCGGCCGATAAAGTGATCGACACGATTGCTGCGACGGCGCGCACCGGTCATATCGGCGACGGAAAGATCTTCAAGTCGCGCATCGACGAGGCGATCCGCATCCGCAACGACGAGCGTGGCGAAACGGCGCTCTAGGGCTCCGACGCGAAGCACACGCGCGAGGAGGAGGTCATGCGATGACGCAGCCACTGGCTTCAGTCAGCGCCGCGGCAGAGTACTATCGCACGGAGTTCGCTGCCCTGGAAGCCTCATTTGCGCGCAATGGCGATGGTGCTGCATGTCTACGGCGGCGGACATCGCTGGTGGATACACTGGTGACCAGTCTGTGGTCGCTGCTGGGTGGTTCCTCGCGACACATCGCGCTGGTGGCGACGGGCGGTTATGGACGGCGCGAACTTTTTCCTTACTCCGACATCGACCTGATGTTTCTTTGCACGGATGCGCGCGTCGAGTCCAGCTCGCGCGAGTTGATCCGTACTATCAGCCAAATACTGTGGGATGCGGGTCTGCGAGCCAGTACGATCACCCGCAGTGTGCGGGAATGCGATCGCTTCTCGGCCGAGAACTTTGAGTTCACTCTTTCGCTGCTGGATCGACGACTGGTAAGCGGCGATCCGGCGCCGTACGGCGGGCTCACGGAAAAGGTCCTTCCTGCACTCATTGCGCGCGAGGCGGATACGATTCAGCGGCTTCTGCAAAAGTCGCTCTATGACAGGTACGCCCGCTTTGGCGGAACAATCTTCCATCTCGAACCGAACGTGAAGGAAGCACCCGGCGGACTGCGCGATCACCACGTGGCGCAGTGGTGTACGGCATTGACCAGAATCCGCGATACAAAGACGTGGCCGAGCAGCGGAGACCTGATGCCGGAGCCCGAGGTGCAGGCGGCGGTCGAGTTCATGACGGCGACGCGTTGTTTTCTACACCTGCGCGCACACCGGGACGACAACATCCTGAGCTGGCATGCGCAGGACGAAGCGGGTGCAATGAGCATCGGCCTTGAAACCGGCGGCACGGCCGATCCCGCGTACTGGATGCGCACCTACTACCGGCATGCGCGCACGATTTTGCGCAGCGTGGCTCCGCTGCTGGAGCAACCGCCTGCGACGCGTCCCTTTTTCGCGCGACGGCGGCGCAAGCTCGCTATCGAGGGAACGCCATTTGTGCTGGCAGACGGGCGCATCGATCTGGAAGACGAGGAGATGCATTTCGATCCTGAGTCCATGCTGCGCGTCTTCGCAGAAATTGCGGAGCAGGGATCGCGGCTCACGGTGCGTGCCGAGTCAACCATCAGCGATGCGCTGCCGCTCTTGAACCTGCATCTGCCCGAGGGACCGTTTCTTCGAGCGGGACTGCAACGCATTCTGCTGGGACGTCACGCAGCCCAGGCGCTGCGCACCATGCACACATTGGGCGTGCTGGAGATGCTGGTGCCGGAGTTTCATGGCATAGATGCACTGGTGATTCGCGATTCCTATCATCGTTATACGGTGGATGAGCACACCTTCCTCACGATTGAGAATGTGCATGCGCTGCGCGATGTCGCGCAGGACTGGGAAAGGCGCTTCTCCGGTCTGCTGGAGGAGATCGACCGGCTGGACCTGCTGCTGCTGGCGTTGCTGCTGCACGACACGGGCAAGGCGAGCCGCAGCGGTGACCACACGATGCAGAGCGGCGAGTTGGCGGAGGCGGTGCTCGATCGGCTGGAGTTCGAGAGCGAGGAGCGCGAAATTGTGCTGGCGCTGGTGCGCGATCATCTTGCGATGTCCGCGGCACTGCGGCGCGATATCTTCGATCCGGAAACGCTGCGGGCACTCGCAGAAAAAGTAACTACTCCGATGCGGCTGCGCATGCTGTGCCTGATGACGTATGCCGATGTGCGCGCGGTGAATCCGGAGGCGCTGACGCCGTGGAAGGCGGAGAATCTGTGGCAGCTCTTCATCGCGACGTCGAACTGGATGGACCGCAATGTGGACGAGGAACGCTACCATGCGTCGGTTGATCCCGCGCTGCTGCGACGTATCACGGCGCTGGTGCCCGACAGGAAAGAGCAGATGCAGCGCTTCCTCGAAGGACTGCCCCAGCGCTACGTGCAAACACGGCTGCCGGAGCAGATCCTCGCGCACCTGGAAATGTCGAGCCATCTCGAACAGCAACCGGCACAACTTTCGCTACGTAAGACGAGGCACCTTTTCGAGGTGGTGCTGATTGCGAAGGACCGGCCCATGCTTTTCGCCGATGTGGCGGGTACGCTTTCCGCGCTAGGCATGAACATCGTCAAGGCTGAGGCGTTTGCAAACGATGCAGGCATTGTGGTGGACAGCTTTCTCTTTGCGGATTCCTTCGGCACGCTTGAGTTGAACCCATCAGAATTTGGGCGCTTTACGCAGAAGGTGATGGATGCGGTGACCAAGCGGGCATCGGTGGACGGGCTAATGCGGGCGCGACGGCACATGCACATGCTGCCGGTGAAGATGCGGGTGGAGACGCGCATCTCTTTCGATGACACCGCTTCGAGCGCGAGCACGGTAATGCAGGTGGTGGCCCAGGATGGTCCGGGCCTGCTGCGCACGATTGCCTCTGTGATCGCGACGCTGGGTTGCGATATTCGCGTCGCGCTCATCGACACGGAAGGCGAACTTGCCGTGGACGTCTTTTATCTAACCGAGTCCAAGCGGCCCCTCGATGATGCGCTCAAGGCCCGGCTTGCTGACGAGCTGACCGCAGCCATCCAGACACTCCGGCCGACTGCGGCGATGGCACGTTAAGGTTGGCTCATCAGGCTTGCGGGCGCGGCGTGAGTTTGACGAGCCTGCGCTGCGTGGACTCCCAATCGACAAGCAGGACCTCAGCTCGCTGACTCAGCGCGGCTGCTGCGTGAATGCTCAGTAGCTCGTAGACCTGTGCCGCCGATTCCGGATCGTCTGCGAGCGACGATGCCACAAGAAAGTCGGCGTGATAGCGCTGCTCGCTGACAAAGCTGCCGTCCTCATCGAGCACCCAGGCGATGCCGCCGGTCATGCCCGCTCCGAAGTTCTGTCCCGCCCGGCCCAGCACCAGCACGGCGCCCCCGGTCATGTATTCGCAACCGTGATCGCCCACGCCTTCGACGACAGCGGTTGCACCGGAGTTGCGGACTGCGAAGCGTTCGCCAGCACGTCCGGCAGCAAGCAGGCGGCCTGCGGTAGCGCCGTACAACGCGACATTGCCGAGGAGGACATGGTGGGAGCTTTCGCGCGCAGCATCGCCCTCGGCGCGAAGAACAATCTCCCCACCGCTGAGGCTCTTGCCGACAAAGTCATTGGCCAGTCCTTCGAAGACGAGCCGCATGCCCGGGACGGCAAAGGCACCAAAAGACTGGCCGGCGACACCCTGCAGTTCGATCTCGATGGGCGCCGCCGGCTCGCGATGGTGCAAGCGTTCCAGCGCGATCTGGCCTGCTATGCGGGCGCCGACCGCGCGGTCACTGTTTGCGATTTCGCCGCTGATAGAGAAGGGCTTGCCCTCGCGCGCAGCGGCGAGCGCTGGCTCGAGCCACTGGTCGTCTACCGGAGTATCTGTCTGGGGGCGCACGTTGCGCTGTCCGGCCCACGCACGCACACCATCTACCGGAGCTGCAAGCATGCGGGTGAGATCGAGGGCACCGATGCGGCGAGTCTGCTCGAGCAGATCGGCGCGGCCCACCGCATCGCCGAGAGTTGCGAGGCCCAATCCGGCGAGCATGTGACGCAGATCGCCTGCGAGGCCTTCGAAGAAGCGGATGATGTGTTCGGGCTTGCCGCGGAACTTCGCGCGCAGCTCGGGTTTTTGGGTAGCGATGCCGGTGGGGCAGGTGTTGAGGTGACACTGCCGCGCCATGTCGCAGCCCATCGCGACGAGCACCGCGGTACCGAAAGCAAATTCATCCGCGCCGAGCATGGCAGCGATCAGGACATCTCGCGCGGTCTGAAGACCGCCATCGCAGCGCAGACGCACACGGCCGCGAAGACCCTCTGCAAGAAGCGACTGCTGCGCCTCCGCGAGGCCCAGCTCCCAGGGATTGCCTGCGTGCTTGATGCTGGAGAGCGGCGAAGCGCCGGTTCCGCCGCTGTGGCCGGCGATGACGATGTAGTCCGCGAAGGCCTTGGCGACGCCCGCCGCGATGGTGCCCACACCAAAAGAGGAGACCAGCTTGACCCCGATGGCAGCGCGGGGATTGACGCGCTTGAGGTCGTAGATGAGTTGCGCCAGGTCTTCGATTGAGTAGATGTCATGGTGCGGCGGCGGACTAATGAGCATGACGCCGGGTTGCGCGTGGCGGAGACGTGCGATCAGCTCCGTGACTTTGTGCGCCGGGAGTTGGCCGCCTTCGCCAGGCTTCGAGCCCTGCGCGATCTTGATCTCGATCTCTTCCGCGTTAGCAAGGTACTCAGCGGTGACCCCAAAGCGCCCGGAGGCGAGTTGCTTGATCTTGTTGTTGTGCAGGCCGCGACCGCCGGTGAGAGGATCGGGCGCCCACACGGCCGGATCCTCGCCACCTTCACCGGTGTTCGAACGTGCGCCGAGGATATTCATTGCCTCGGTGATCGTGCCATGGGCCTCCGGACTGAGCGAGCCAAGCGACATGGCAGAGGCGATGAAGCGGCGCGTGATCTCGGGTGTCGACTCAATAGAATCTTCCGCCAGGGAAGGACCTGCCGCGCGAATGTTGAGCATGTCGCGCAGCATCTGTGGCGCAGCCTCTGAGGCTGCGGTGAGGACGCTGAGACTTTGCGGCTCCGCTACGGCAACAGCGCCGCGGACAGAGCCCACACTGCTTTGCACAACCTTGACGCGCTGCGGCTGCCAGGCATGCGGCTCTGCGATGTCGGCTTTGCGGAAGCGTACCCAGCCATAGTCGGGCAGGTCCGCGGATGCCGGCGCGCCTCCGACAGGAGGTTCAGGATGGAACGTCTCCTGCCAAGAGCGACGGACCTGCGCTTCGATCTCGGCAAAGCCGATGCCGCCGAGAGGCGCGGGTGTGCCGCGAAGACAGCGGAAGATCACATCATCGTTGAGGCCTATGGAGTCGAAGAGATGGGCCCCACGGTAGCTGTCCACAACGGAGATGCCCATCTTCGACATGATCTTCGCGAGGCCCAAATCGAAGGTCTTGAGCATGTTCTGCTCGCCGTGTTCCGGGGAGGCAGTGGCCGCGGTCTGCAGGGCGAGCCAGGGACATACTGCGCCTGCCCCCGCACCCAGCAACACGGCAGCATGGTGGAGATCGCGGCAGTCTCCTGCTTCGACCGCCAGCCCGACGCGTGTACGGATGCCGGCATCGACGAGTGCGTGATGGACAGCACCAGTGGCGAGCGCCATCGGCACAGGCAGTTTTTCGTGACCGGCCGGCATATCGGTGAGCAGCAGCAGTTGTGCGCCGCCGGTGACCAGCGCGATTGCCTCTGCGCAGAGGCGATCGATCGCGGAGGACAGTGTCTCTGCAGTCGAGAAAACGCACTCGAGAACGGCGGTGGGCAGATCGGCGGCCAGCGGATGGCTGCGCTCGCGAAGCGCCTCTACCTGTCCCAGGGAGAGGAAGGGAGAGGAGAGTGAGAGGCCAGGGATGCGCGCGTGAGGATCGAGCAGGTGAGGCCACGGGCCGAGACGTGTGTGTAGCTGGACAACGCAGGCCTCGCGCAACGCGTCTATGGGTGGATTGGTGACTTGGGCGAAGCGCTGGCGCAGATAGTTGTAGACCGGGCGTGGCGAGCGCGCGAGCGCGGCAATGGGCGTGTCGTCGCCCATGGACCAGACCGCGTCTTTACCTTCGGCCGCCATCGGCTGGAGGACCATACGGACGTCTTCGCGCGTGTAGCCGAAGAGCCGTTGCAGTGCGAGCAGCCGCTCAGCAGGCAGGCCGCTCTTCCAGCCTTCCGCGTCCGTAAGGGCAAGGTCGGAGACGAGCGTCTCGTATTCCACTTCGCGGTCGAAGCGGGCGAGGATCTCGCGGGTGTTCAGTACCTCATAGCTTTTCAGGTCGACGACCAGCATCTCGCCCGGACCGAGACGTCCGCTTTCGAGAACCGACTCGGGATCGAGATCGACCAGACCAGCCTCGGAACCGGCGACCACGAGGCCATCGCGTGTGATGAAGTAGCGGCAGGGCCGTAGACCGTTGCGATCGAGCGCAGCACCGACGAGATGACCGTCAGCGAAGGTAAGCGCAGCGGGGCCGTCCCACGGCTCGACACAATCGGCGTGATAGTGCATGAACTCGGAAACCTTCTCAAGCTTGGCGGGCGGCACGAGCATGCGGACTGCCTGGCTTACGCTGCGGCCGTTGCGGGCCAGCAGCTCGACGGCTTCGTCGAGGCTGGTTGAGTCCGAACCATCGGGCGAGTAGAGCGGATAATATTCCGCCGGGATGGTGGAGGCGCGGGCGTCCATGCGCGCGCGGTTACCCCATACCGTGTTGATCTCGCCATTGTGCGCGAGCATGCGAAGGGGCTGGGCGCGGCTCCAGGCGGGCTCGGAGTTCGTGGCGTAGCGCTGATGGAATATGGCGAATGCGGTTTCGTACGCGGGGTCGGCGAGATCGGCATAGTAGTCCGCGAGCACGCTGCCGGCGCAGAGAGCCTTGTAGACGATCGTTGAATCGGAGAGAGAGCAGATGTGGACGGCAGTCTTCTTGCGCTCAAACTGCTTGCGGGCGAGAAAGAGACGGCGGTCGAGGTCTGCCGGATGGGCGGAGATGAGCGCCTGCAGGATGCGCGGCGCAGAGGCCATAGCCTGCTGACCCAGATGCTCGGGACGCGTGGGAACCTCACGCCAGGCGAGCAACCGACAGCGGTGCGCCCTGAGTGCTTCCTCGAAGGTTTTCTGCGCAGGAGCGGGATCGACGGCGGCAGGGAAGAAGCACACTCCGACGGCGAGGGTGCGGTCGCTCTTGAGGGTGACGCCGGCGGCGTGCAGCAAAAAGTTGCGGGGCAGCTGGGTCATGATTCCGACGCCATCGCTGCTTTTGCCATCGGCGGCGACGGCTCCGCGATGTGCAAGGCGGCCCAGCGCTGTGAGGGCATGAGCGAGCACTTCGTGCGAGGGTTGATTGGAAACCCGCGCTACAAAGCCCACGCCACAGGAGTCATGGTGGAAGCGCGGATCTAGCAGCCATGCGGGTGGCAAGGAGGGCTGCGGCAGGCTCGGGTCAGGATGCGCATTGGGACGCGCATCAACACCTGGAATCGCTGTGTCGGTACACAAGGACGCAGAAGTGGCAGTCGCAGGGTGCCAGTGGTTCGCCATAGTTAACTATAAGCCGGATTGCTGTCATTAGCACCTATGTGTTCCTCGGAAATTTCGTAATCCGGCAGAGGACCAGGTGGGAACGGGCTTGGTGCAGGGAGACTCAGGCGTATGACGCATACTGGAAACACGATGAGTCCCTTGCTATGGAAGCCTGAGAGCTGGTTATCGCGCCTAGAGGAGTTGGAGGCGAGGGCCGGCGAGCTGAAGGAAGCGCCCCTGCGCCGCGATGTTCGGTCGCTCGGCATGTTGCTGGGAGAGGTCTTGCGGGAGCAGGCCGGGGAACGGCTGTTCCACCTGGAAGAAGACCTGCGGCAGCTCTCGATTGAGCGGCGTGAGGCTGCGTCCCAGGGCGATGCAAGGAGCGCTGCACAGCTTCTGAAGCAACAGATGACACGCGTTGCGGAACTCGATCTGCCCGATGCATATCAACTGACACGCGCTTTCGCCTACTACTTCGAGCTAATCAACCTGGCGGAGACGAACCACCGTAAGCGGCGCCGGACATCGATGCAGATGAGGACGGGGGCGGGTGGCCAGGGTGCTGACGAAGCCCTACAGCGGGGCTCATTTCGAGGAACGCTGCGCGCTATGCGCCTGGCGGGCATCGATGCGGACGCGGCCTTCGCCTTCATGGAGCGTGTCCATATCACTCCGGTCTTTACCGCACATCCGACGGAGGTGTCGCGACGCTCTGTGCTCTACAAGCGACGCCGTCTGGGCACGCTGCTGGAGGAACTGGATCGCATCCCGTTACCGGACGGCGAGCTCGATCGGCTGCAGTCCGCAGTGTCCGCGGAGATTACAGCGCTGTGGCAAACCGACGAAGTACGCGCGCGGCGTCCGCTGGTGAGCGACGAGGTGAAGATGGGGCTGGACTACTACCACGCATCGATCTTCGCGACCGTGCCGGCGCTGTATGCAGAGTTGGCTTCGGCGTTCGCTGCAGAGTATGGACGACAGCTTTCGCCAACCGAGATGCCATTGATGCTCAGCTTCGGATCGTGGATCGGCGGCGACCGGGACGGCAATCCATTTGTTACACAGGACGTGACAATATCGGCGATCACAGATGCGCGGGAGCATATCCTGGCGTTTTACCGGGAGCAGGTGCAATCGCTTTTCGATCTGCTGACCACTTCTGTGCAGCAGGTGGACGTCAGCGCAGCCCTGCGCAAGCGGATCGATAGCTATCTGACGCAGACCTCCTACCCCGCCGCCGAAACGACGGAACGATATGCTCTGGAGCAGTATCGCCGCTTTCTTCTGTGCGTGCAGCAACGACTTAATCGAGACACCGAAACACCGGGGATGCTAAAGCCCTACCAAGACGCGAGTGAGTTCCGAGACGACCTTCTGCTGCTACGCAGAAGCCTCGACGAGAACCGCGGCGAGCGCATCGCGGAGGAACTCGTTGACCCGCTGCTGCTGCAGTTACAGACATTTGGCCTGCATCTGCACACGCTCGATGTGAGGCAGCATGCACGCCGTCATGAGGTGGCGGTGCGCGAAGTCGCAGCAGCCGCGGGCTGCGCTGCCGCGGATGGAAGGGCGGCTGAAGCGCTGCAGCCGGACAGTGAAGATGTGCTCGATACGCTGAGGACCATCGCTCGCTTGCAGCAGGGACCACAGCGTGAGGCCATCCGGCACTATGTAATCAGCGGCGCGGCCTCGGCGGAAGATGTGCTGCGCGTCGTCGGGCTGGCGCGGATCGCAGGAGTGCAGGTGGAAGGCGGCGATGGATTGCATGGCCTGATGCCGGTGCCGCTGTTTGAATCGATCGAAGATCTGCAGCATGCACCGGAGATTTGCCAGGCTCTCTGGAGTTCATCCGAATATCGCAAGCTGCTCGCGTCATGGAACAACACGCAGGAGCTGATGCTTGGTTATTCCGACTCGAACAAAGATGGCGGGATGCTGACCAGCACGTGGGAGATCTATCGAGCCCACCGTGCGCTGCACAAGGTGGCGAGGGCGTGCGGCGTGCATCTGCGGCTTTTTCACGGCCGCGGCGGTACGGTCGGGCGCGGCGGCGGCCCGACACACCGCTCCATCTACGCGCAGCCTTTCGACAGTTTTGAGGGACAACTGCGCATCACGGAGCAGGGCGAAGTCCTGAGCTTCAAATACGGTGACGTGGTATTGGCCGAGCGCAACCTGGAGCTGATGTTGGCAGCATCGCTCGATGCGCTGGCACGACCCAACGATCGCATTGGCGACGGACGGCTCAGCGGACGCATGGAGCCGGCCTGGGAAGCGGCCATGAACACGCTTTCCGAAGAGAGTTTCGCTTTCTATCGCGAACACGTGGTCGAAGATCCGGAGGTGCTCGAATACTTCGAGCAGGCCACTCCGGTCGCAGAGCTCGAAAATGTGCGGATAGGCTCACGTCCGTCACGGCGCAGCGGTAAGCGAAGCCTGGCGGATCTCCGCGCCATCCCATGGGTCTTCGGCTGGACGCAGAGCCGGCACCAACTCCCGGCGTGGTTCGGCGTCGGCCATGCGCTGACCCGCTTTGCGGAACGCGATCTGGCTTTACTGCGGGCGATGATGACCCGCTTCCCGCTCTTCATTGACCTGGTGCGCAATGTGGAGATGGCGCTGGCAAAGTCTGACTTTGGCATTGCGAAGCTCTATAGCGAACTGGTAAGCGATAAGGCTTTGCGCGAACGCGTTTTCGGCAAGCTGAAGAAAGAGTTCGAGCGGACGGAGCAGTCGGTACTGCTGGTGACAGAGCAGAAGGCGCTGCTCGAATCGAATCCGGTGCTGGCCCGCTCCATTCGGCTACGCAATCCGTATGTCGATCCGATGAGCCTGATCCAGGTAGAGCTGCTGAGGCGCAAGCGCGGTGGCGACAACTCCGATGCGCTCAACCGAGCCCTTGGCGCGACCATCAACGGAATTTCCGCGGGACTACGCAATACCGGCTGAGACGCTCTCCTTAGCTCGCAGCATGCAGGAAAGAATGCTTCAGTTGCGAGTGATGACGAGTGCCGATGGAATTGGCTTATTCGCGTTCTCCTGACGTTCGCGCCTGGCGTTAGACAGAGATAGCGCGGCCGCTGTCATCAGTGCGTCCAAACTGGAGCCATCTGCGGGAAAGCAGCTGGTGCCGATGCACGCAGTTACCAGCCTCCCCTCCTCGGGCAGAGTAAGCAGGGCGGCTTCGCGTACCGCAGCGCGCAGATCGCGCACGCGTGTTTCAGCAATTTCTGCAGGCAGGCCGGGAAAGAAGATTCCAAACTCGTCGCCTCCAAGCCTGGCGATCACATCCCCTTCACGGACTGTGAGGCGGAAACAATCGGCGACCTGTCGCAGCATGCGGTTCGCATCTGCCAGTCCAACGGTGCGGTTGACCTCGCCAAAGGCGTCGAGGTCGCAGATGACGAGGATCGCAGTTTGCTGCGCAGATCTGCAGCGCTCGAGTTCAACTGCAAGGCGCGCCAGGAATGCCTCGGGGCCGAGCACGCCGGTGAGAAGATCCGTCTCGTGCGATTCGCCCGTGATCAGAGTGTGCGCACGAGTCCCTACAGTTCCTGGCTCAGGCGACCTTTGCGCCGCGCGGGAACGGAATTCAGTGGCTGGCTCCAGCTGCTCCGCTCCAGCGGCGACCTCCGGCATGACATTCGGGGTGGCCGGGACCAGCAGGTTCGGCTCCGCCAGTGGGGTACCGGTGCGTTTGCTGAGCGGCGCGGACCAATAGATCACCGCAGACGACGATGCAACAACCGCCATCGCGAACAGGCTTAACGGAATGGGCCAGCCTTTGTGTTCGGCGAGCGCCGCCAGAAGGGCGCCGAAAATGGGGAGGATGGCGAGACTGGTACGCAACAATGGAGAGCGAGGCATGTGGTTTCGTGTCGTGGCCGTAGAGCAGGAAGACCCGGCTCACGTTGAGCATAGCGCCGCTCCGCCGAATGAGCTTTGGGCCATCGGTACCAGCGGTTACAACTTTCGAGGTAAGAAAAAACCGGAGAGAAGGACGATACGCGAGAAGGAATAAAGGGTGGGCCCTTCTTGTATTCTCAGACACGTGAAGAATTGCAGCATCCGGCGGGGCATTACTCCCGTCCTCGCCACTCTCGCTCTTGTCAGTTCAATATTGGTCGCGCGATCGTCAGATCGTTCCGTTGCAGCCGCTACCGGGAAGCCGTCAGTCAATGCGGCGGCTACCTACGCGCAGGTGGCTCCGATTCTGCAGGCACGATGCGCGAGCTGCCACAATCCACAGGGCGGCGCGCCCTTTAGCCTGCAAAATTACGAGGAGGCCAAGCAATGGAGCGGTCAGATACTAGAAGTGACCCAGAGCCGCTACATGCCGCCATGGTTGCCTGTTCCAGGCAAGGGAGAGTTTTCCGGCGAGCGCCGCCTCTCCGATACGGAGTTGGCCGCGATACGTAGCTGGGTGGGCGCAGGCGCTCCGGGGACGGATGAGTCGGGAACGGGTGGGACTCCGGCCCAGGCGCCGGAGACGACGGAATGGCCGCTTGGCCGACCGGACGCGGTCCTTACGCTGCCCGAACCGGTGGCACTACCGGGCAATGGGCCAGATGTCTTTACCAATCTGGTGTTGCCTTTCCCGGGCAACCAACTGCGAAGCCTGCGTGCGATTCAGATCCGGCCAAGCGATCCGCAGGCTGTGCGGGGTGTTCTGCTTTCGTTCGATGAGAGCGGCGGCCTTCGGCAGACCGATGGCTGGAAGCAGGGAATTGCGGGCATGGAGCCGCCGGACAGCGTAACACCCACCTCCGCTGGGCTGATTTTCTGGACGGCGGCATCGCAGGCGCTGAGGCCTGGAGCAGGAGAGAACTGGACGGTGAAGCCGGGGAGCAATCTGCTGTTGACGGCGCACCTGAAAACTACCGGAAAAAAGGCCGCATTGCAGTTCCAGATCGGCCTCTATTACGAAACGAAGGCGAAGTCGGGCTCAGGGCGAGCGGCTGTTCTGAGGCTTCGGCACCGCGGGCCGATCGAAATACCGGCGGGAACTTCATCCACAGAGCTCGAAGATAGTTACAAATTGCCGGAGCCGGTTTCGATAACGGCCATCTATCCGCGCGCCCACTTTCTGGCCCGCAGCTTTGACGCATATGCGACGACTCCCAGCGGCAAGCAGGTCTGGCTGCTGTCGATTCCTAAGTGGGATGTGGACTGGGTGGAGGTATATCAATACCGTCGTCCGGTGATGCTGCCCCGTGGGTCCGTTATTCATTGGAAGGTGAGCTACGACAACTCCGCCAGCAACCCGCACAACCCAAGCGACCCGCCGGTTGCGGTGCATGCCGGCATCGGTGCAGCGGACGAGGCAGACGCGCTGCTGCTGGAGATGGAGCCTTCTGCCGGCACGAATGTTGCGGTGTGGCGCAAGGCGATTGAGACTGCAGGGAAGTAGGCCCTAGCTGATCTTCGCTTCGAGCTCTGCCCACCGTGCGTAGAGCGCATCGGTTGCAGCCTGCGCGCTCGTCAGATCATTCAAGGCAGTCTGTAGCCGCGCGGCATCGCTCGCAATTGATGGATCCTCGACGACGGTTTGTGCCTGGCGCAGCGTTGCCTCAGCCTCAGCTATGCGAGCTTCGATGGTTTCGTACTCTCGTGCTTCCAGGTAAGAGAGCTTCTTGCGTGTGGATGGCGTACCACTGGGCGCCGGCACGCTGCTGACGGACCGCTTCGAGATGTCGCGCTCCTGTTCGAGTTCGTCGCGCCATGCCTCCCATTGCAGATAGTCCGCGAACTGGCCGGCGTTGCCATTGCCATCCAGACCGAGCACGACGGTCGACACGCGATCCAGTAAATAGCGATCGTGAGTCACGAGTACCAACGCGCCGCGAAATTCGAGCAGGCTCTCTTCGAGGATCTCGAGCGTGGAGATGTCGAGGTCGTTTGTGGGCTCGTCGAGCAGCAGGAGATCGGCGGGCTCCAGCATCAGCTTTGCGATGAGGACGCGAGCTCGCTCGCCTCCCGAGAGGTTTGCGACGGGCTGGTTGAGCTGCTCGCTGGTGAATAAAAAGCGCGAGGCCCATGATGCGACGTGGATGACACGGTCCTGGTAGATCACAGAGTCACTGTCAGGCGCGAGGGCGCGGCGGAGTGTGAGCGAGGGCTCGAGCTGCCGGTTCTGGTCGAAGTAAACGACGCGCAGTGCATTCGCGCGCTCGATGGTACCGGAGGTGGGCTCCAATTCGCCTCGCAGCAGGCGGAGGATGGTGGTTTTGCCGCTGCCGTTGGGACCGACCAGACCGACGCGTGTTCCCGCCGTGAGCGGGTAGGTGAGATTGCGGAAGAGCGTGCGGCCAGCGATCTCATACGCGAGATGGTCGAGCGCCACCAGGCGCTTGCTCTCGCGGCCACTTTCAGTGAACTCAATGTCGGCTGCCGAAGTACGGTTTCGCGCTGTGACCTCTGCGAGCTGGCCGATGAGCACGTGCGCATTGTCGATGCGCGCCTTGGCCTTGGTCGCACGCGCTTTCGGGCCGCGCCGCAGCCATTCGATCTCCGTGCGAACTCGATTCTCCAGGGATTCCTGGCGACGCTGCTGCGCTTCCAGAAACGCCTCTTTGTCTTCCAGGAAGCGGCTGTAATTGCCCCGCGTGCGCAGAATACCAGTGGGATAGGCGGGATTGATCTCCGCGATCTCGAGCGCAACTGATTCGAGGAAATAGCGGTCGTGGCTGATGGTCACGGAGGCAAAGGAGGAGCCATTCAGGATTCCTTCAAGCCACTCGATGCCTTCGAGGTCGAGGTGGTTCGTAGGCTCGTCCAGAAGCAAGACGTCGGGGACTGCGGCGAGGGCCTGCGCGATGGCAAGCCGCTTGCGCCAGCCGCCGGAGAGCGAAGTGGCTGGTGCTGCGAAGTTGGTGAAGCCTGCGCGCCCGAGGGTTTCGCGAATTTCCTTGTCCCAGTCGGTTGTCGGTACCTTTGCCGCGCGAACTGCGTCCTCCATCACCGACCACACGGTCTGTCCGGCTACGAAGTCCGAGATCTGTGACACGTAGCTGACGCGGGTACGTTTACGCACCGATAGCTCGCCGGTGTCGGGCGTTTCCTCGCTGGCGAGGATCTTGAGCAGCGTGGACTTGCCTGCGCCGTTGGGTCCGATGAGGCCAATGCGAGATCCTTCGTCGATGGTGAAGGAGAGTTCGCGAAAGAGCGGCCGTGGGCCGAAAGCCTTGGTGATGTTTTGTGCGTTGAGAAGTGGCGGCATAGACGGACAAAACCAGATTACGCGACAGGCTTCTCTCGCAAGAATGGAAGAGCCGGCTCTCCAATGAGCCGGCTCGGAAGCTATCCTGTGCGTTTCGTTAAGCGGCAGTTGTTTCCTTGTCGTGGATGGCAGCCTTTACCTTCGCCTGCAGCTCCGGGGGAATGTCCGCGAATCCGTGATCCTGGCGAGCATGCTGCGCCGCCTTTTCCATCACTTCTTGCTCGGTTTGCCCCTGAGCTACAAAGTCACAATCAACCCCTACATCACGACAGCTCAATGTCTTCATCATTGTCTCCTTTCGCGAGACGGGGCCCTTGTGTCGCGGATGCTAGACTTCAGCGGTCACGCTGTCAATTCGGTGAGACGTTAGCGCAATCCGTCCAGCAACGGTGAGCTAGCGCACCGCTGCCGTAGCAGCCAGATACTCCTCGTACGGTCCCTTGAAGTCTTCGATCGCTGAACCGTCGAAGTGCCAGATGCGCGTCGCCACTTCGTCGATGAGGTCGTGGTCGTGGGTGACGAGCAGCACCGTTCCCTCGTATCGCTGTAGTGCAATATTGAGAGCGTTGATCGACTCCAGATCGAGGTGGTTGGTGGGCTCGTCAAGCGCCAGGATGTTTGGCTTCTGCATCATCAGGCGGCAGAAGATAAGACGCGCAGCCTCGCCGCCTGAGAGCGCATCCGTGGGCTTCAGACCTTCCTCACCGCGGAAGAGCATCTGTCCGAGGATGCCGCGAATGTCCTCATTGCTGGCTTGGGGGTCGAAGTTGTGCAGCCACTCGGCAACTGTGGTGCCCTTGTCGATAAGCCCGGAAACGTCCTGCGGAAAATAGCCGACCTGCGCCTCGTGTCCCCACTTCACTGTCCCGCCGTCGAGTTGAAAGTCCTTCTCAACGAGGTCTGGAAGTCCGGAGAGCAGCGATTTAAGCAGCGTGGTCTTGCCCAGGCCGTTGCGGCCCATCAGACAGATCTTTTCGCCGCGCATCACAGAGCCGCTGAAGTCCTTTACCACCTGCTGGTCGCTGTAGCGCTTGATCAGGCTGTCGAACTCGAGGATGTGTTTGCCCGAGGGGCGCAGCATGTCAAAACGAATGAAGGGACGAGCGATGTTCGAACGCGCGAGCTCGGTTGTCTGTAGCCGCTCAACTTCTTTCTTGCGTGACGTTACCTGGCTCGATCGCGTGCCGGCAGAGAAGCGCGCGATGAACTCGTTCAGTTGCGCAATCTTCTTCTCACGCTGCTCGTTCTGAGACTCGAGACGCGACCGGATCTGGGTCTTAGCGACGACCATGTCGTCATAGCCGCCGGTGTAGGTGATGATCGTTTCGTAGTCGATATCCGCGGTGTGAGTGCAGACGCTGTTCAGGAAGTGCCGATCGTGAGAGATGGTGATCAGCGTGCCTTCGAAGTGCTCGAGGAAATCCTGTAGCCAGTGGATGGAGTCAAGATCCAGATAGTTCGTGGGCTCATCCAGCAGGAGTGCCTGCGGCTTTCCGAAGAGCGCCTGAGCCAGCAGCACGCGCACCTTCTGGCCGCCCTGCAGCTCGCTCATTTTGCGATCGTGGAATTCGTCCGGGATGTCGAGACCCTGGAGGAGGATCGCGGCGTCACTCTCGGCGGTGTATCCATCCTCTTCGCCGACGATGCCTTCGAGCTCGCCCAGCCGCATGCCGTCTTCGTCGGACATCTCGGGTTTTGCGTAGATGTGCTCGCGCTCCTCAAGTGCCGCCCACAGGCCTTTGTTTCCCATGATGACAGTGTCGATGACACGAAAAGCGTCGAAGGCGTACTGGTCCTGGCGTAAAACGGAAACTTTTTTGGGGCGCACAACGGTGCCCTTCTGGGCGTCAAGATCACCGGCCAGCACCTTCATGAAGGTGGATTTGCCGGAGCCGTTCGGGCCGGTCAGGCCATAACGGCGTCCGGCGATAAAAGTGGTGGTTACATCCTCAAAGAGGACCTTTGCGCCGTAGCGCATGCTCACATTGTTGACTGAAATCATTGCCTGGTCTCAGTCTTTATTGTCGCAGAAGATGCGGCCCTCGGGCTAAGCTGCAGCGGCAACGCCGGCGCGTCGTGCGGCAAAAGCGTAACTGAGTCGCGCAATTCCACTGAACAGGATGCTGATGCCGATCAGCGTGCCAACTGCCCACACTGAGCTGACCGGCCAGGACATCAGGATCATGATGCCAAGCACGATGGTGACGATTGCGTCGAAGAGGAACCATCCTGCCCCGGGAAGGCGGCGGAGTTGCGCATAGATCACGGCTTCGAATATGCCCTCGAAGAAGAGATAGAAGGCGAGTATCAGGGTCAAGGTAAGCAGGCCGCGGCCCGGGTGACCGAGGATATAGATACCAGCCACGAGGTAAGCCAGCCCTACCAGAATCTTCCAGATTACTGCTCCTGCAGAGCGCGTGTGCCAGCCGAAGAAGAGATGGATGACTCCAGCAAAGAGCAAGAGCCAAGCCACTGCGATGCTTGCCGCAATTCCGGCAACGAAGGGAAGGAAGATGGCCGCGAGCCCGGCCAGGATGAGAAGAATCGCAATGACGATGGACAGCCCACTAGATCCATGGAGCTGCCGTGCTGGAGAAGGCGTTGCCATAAGAACCTCCAAATTGGAGCCCGAATGACGAATGGCCTTACATCCTACAGCAAATGCAACAAAATCTGGTTAGTCAGCAAGGCAGCGATGTAGGCGAGACCGCTCATGTAGCAGAACTGAATAACCGGCCAGCGCAAACTGTTGGTCTCCCGCCGGACTACCGCGAGCGTCGAGGTGCATTGCATGGCGAAGGCGAAGAAGACAACCAGCGCGATGGCTCCGCCGATGGTCATGTCGTGTCGGAGTGCTGCCTGCAGGCTGAGGGCCTGGGTATTCGGGTCCACTCCGTAGAGCGTACCCAGCGTGCCGACGATCACTTCCCGCGCGATGATTGAGCTCAGCAAGCCGATGCCGATCTTCCAGTTGAAGCCGAGCGGGCGCAGCGCCGGCTCGACCAAGTGACCCAGTTTCCCGATTACGCTGCCGGCCAGGTCAGAGAAGTGGCCGTTGTGGAGCGGCAGGATGCTCAGGACCCAGAGGACAAAGCTGACGGCCAGGATGATGGTGCCGGCTTTCTTGAGGAAGAGTGCGCTGCGGTCGTAGAGCCGCAGGCTGAGCGAGCGGACGGTGGGCCAGCGGTACTGCGGCAGCTCTAGCACAAAGGGAGCAGAAGAAGCCTTCAGCACCGAAGACTTCAGCAGTTTTGCGGTGAGCAGCGCCGCGAGAAAGCCCAGGACATACAGGCTGAGCATGACGCAAGCACGCATGCCGATCAAGCTGCCGAGCACTGGTCGGTTGGGGATAAAGGCGGCGATGATGAGCGTGTAGATGGGCAGCCGCGCCGAGCAGGTCATGAACGGTGCAACGAGGATCGTGGCAAGGCGGTCACGTTTGTTTTCGATGGTGCGCGTGGCCATGATGGCTGGGACAGCGCATGCATATGCAGATAGCAGCGGGATGAATGCCTTGCCGTTGAGTCCGATAGAGCGCATCAATCGGTCGGCAATCAGCGCCGCGCGCGCCAGGTAGCCGGAGTCCTCAAGGATCCCGATAAAGAGGAAGAGCAATAGGATCTGCGGGAGGAAGACCAACACTGCCTGCACGCCATTCCACAAACCGTTGCGCACCAGCTCCTGCAGCCACGGAACAGGGATAGTGTGCGCTACTTTCGTGCCGAGCAGGGTAAGACCGTTTCCCATCCAGTCGCTGAGCGGCTGGCCAACGGTGAAGACTGCCTGAAAGACCGTGACTACGACGGTGAGAAAGATGAGTGGCCCCCAGACGCGATGCAGCAGTACCGAATCGAGCCGGCGCGTCCACAATGGCGAGGCGGGCGCCTTGTATTTGGTGCGGCTGCTGACCTGGGAGGCCCAGCGACGGCACTCGCCCGGATTCTGCAAAACCGGGAGCTCGATTGGGATCACGGGCAGGGTGCGCGCGATTTCCGAGTTTGCACCGCCACGCTGTTGCAGGAACCGTTCGATGGCGTCGATGCCCGTGCCGCGCGCAGCGCTAATCAGGGCAACGGGACGCCCCAACTCCTGGGCGAGTGCCAGCGGGTCTACGACTCCGCCGCGTGATTCCATCAAGTCCGCCATATTCAGGAGCACCATTGTGGGAAGCCCCATGGCGAGGATCGGACCTGCCAGCATGAGCTGGCGGCTCAGATTGAGCGCATCGAGCACGATGAGGACAGCGTCGGGACGCGGGGTACCTGGCATCTCGCCCTTCAGCACATCTACCGCAACGCGCGCATCCTCTGAGTAACCACCGAGGCTGTAAATGCCGGGCAGATCGATCAGGGTGAGATCGTGGCGCCTTATTCCGCTCATGCGGCCGAAGCGCTGCTCTACGGTGACACCGGGATAGTTCGCGACCTTCTGCCGCAACCCAGTGAGGCGGTTGAACAGCGTGGACTTGCCGCTGTTTGGAGGCCCGATAAGGGCGATGGTGCGGAAGCGGCCGCGCGGCTGCACGCTCTTGAGCGGCGACTCCTCGAGAACTGCCGGTGGCGGGGAAGGCGCGTGGCAGCTCATGGCTGCTCTCGAGTCTGATCTGGATTCTGAACCGTGCGGCGCACCTGGATGTGGCGAGCTGTTTCGCGGCGCAGAGCGATTTCGGCGCCTTCAACACGGTAGACCGTCGGGTCACCCGCCGGAGCGCGGCGTAGAACGTCGATGATGGCCTCCGGGAGGAAGCCGAGATGCATCAGATGATCGAGGATGTCATGGGGCAGCTCCAGCGAGGCCACCACTGCTGACGTTCCCACCTCGACCTCACTGAGCGCCATCACCTGCACCTCGAACACGTCCTCGGAAGAAACTGGCTTCGCCAAAGGCGACCGAAGCGGTCGCATATATCTGACTATAACTGGATGCGCGGGAAACGCCAAGTGAGAGATGTACGGGCCTGGACTACGTTGCGAGGCGCACCAATTGTTCCACCGGTTCGCGGGGTCCGAGGATAGAGACGTCGGGTAACACTCCGTGCGCCATCGCCACTTCATCGCAGCGATACAGCCGCGGGCAGACCTGGCAGTCCTTGTAAATCTTGTCGGGCAGGGCAGCGCGGTCTTCCACGACAAAGAAGCCGGCGCTCTGAAAGAATTCGGGAATGCGAGTGAACAGGCAGACGCAGCCAACACCGTGTTGTTCGGCCTCTTCGAGCAGCGCCTGCAACAAGTCCTGGCCGCGGCCGCAGCCCTTCCATTCTGGACGCACAACGATGGAGCGCACCTCGGCAAGATGAGGCCCGTAGAGATGCAAGGCGCCGCAGCCCTGGAATTCGCCGCCGCTGGATTCGGCGACCGTGAAATCGCGAATGTTTTCGCAGATCTCCGCGAACGGACGGCTTAAAAGCGTGCCATCGCCGGAGAGGCTGTTGACCAGCGCGTGGACCTTCTCCGCGTCCTGGAGGCGGGCTTTACGAATGGGCACCGGCAACCTCCATTGATGACGTGACTTCGGAGTTGAGTCGCGCCTTTGCCCTTGTCAATGCTTCACGAACCCGCGCGCGAGCGGTTCCCCCGATCACGTCGTGGCAATCAACCGTTGCCGCGAGCGTGATGTTCGAATAGAAATCTTCCGCAAATGCCGGTGAGAACTGGCGCAGTTCTTCCAGTGTGAGGCCATCGAGTTCGCATCCCTTATCCAACGAGAGCCGGACCGCTTCGCCGATGATGTGATGGGCACGGCGAAAAGGAACGCCGCGATGCGAGAGATACGTGGCCGCCGCCATCGCGTTTAAGAATCCACTTTCTGCCGCATTTTCCATAGTTTGCAGACGAAAGCCTAACTTGTTCGTGAAAGGCGACAATAGCTCGAGGATGGCGAGCAGACCCTCTACTGATTCGAACAGCGGAAGCTGCATCTCCTGCAAGTCTTTGTTGTATGCCAACGGCAGTCCCTTCAACTGCATGGTGACAGCAGTGACGGCTCCTTGGATTCGGCCGGTTCGTCCACGAACGAGTTCAGTGAGATCCGGATTCATCTTCTGTGGCATCGCGCTCGAGCCGGTGGAGAAGCTTTCGGGCAGTGTGATGAAGCCGAATTCGGCGGTGGCGAAGAGCGTGATCTCCTCCGCGAAGCGACTTGTATGAAGTGCGATGGTCGCGAGCGCCTGTAAAAATTCGACCAGGAAATCGCGGTCGCTGGTGGCGTCCATGCTGTTGGCAGTAGGAGCGGTAAAGCCGAGCTCGCGCGAAGCAATCGTGCGATCGAGAGCAAGCGTGGCGCCCGCGATCGCGCCGGAGCCAAGCGGGCAATAGTTCAGCCGCGTGGTCAGATCGGCGAGGCGGCTGATGTCACGCTCGATCATCGAAACATAGGCCAACAGCCAGTGCGCGAGTAGCACCGGCTCCGCGCGCTGCAGATGCGTGTAGGCGGGCATGATGGCGTCGCCTGCGGCTTCGGCCCGCTCTACCAAGGCCAAGGCCCAGTTGCGCAGCAGTTCTTGAGCCTTCGCCGCATGCTCGCGCACGTAAAGGCGCAGGTCGGTCGCGATCTGCTCATTGCGGCTACGGCCGGTGTGGAGCTTCAGAGCCAGCTCGCCAATGTGCGCTGTCAATTCGAGCTCGACGAAATGATGCACGTCTTCGGCACGCGAATCGGATGCCAGGGAGGAGCGCCGAGCGCTGTCCCAGCAGTCCTTGAGCATGGCATCCAGCCCATTGCGCACCTGGGCGGACTCGGTAGGCGTCAAAATGCCGGCAGCAGCGAGCACGCTCGCGTGCGCCTTGCTGGCGGCAATCTCCTGGGGGAGAAGCCGCCAGTCAAACCCAAAGGACCGCTGCCACTCCTCAAAGCGCGCATCAAGCGGCTCGCGGAAGCGGCCAGACCACATCTTCACTTCACAACCTCTTTCTGCTTCTGCAACAGCCGCGCGCGAGTGCGAGCGGGCAGCCCGAGGATCTGGATGAAACCCTTGGCGTCCTTCTGATCGTAGCTCTCGCCCATGGTGAAGGATGAGAGGTCGGTGGAATACAGCGATAGGGCGGAGGCGCGGCTGATGATGTTCAGGTTGCCCTTGTAGAGCGAGATCGTGACCGTACCGGTGACGTTCTCCTGCGTCTTTTGCACGAAGGCATCGAAGGCTTCGCGCAGAGGTGTGAACCACAGGCCGTTGTAGACCAGATCGGCATAGCGTAGTGCGACGTGCTGCTTGTAGTGCGACAGATCGCGATCGAGCGTCAATGCTTCCAACTCGCGGTGGGCGGCGACGATCAGCGTGCCCCCGGGCGTCTCGTAACAGCCGCGGCTCTTGATGCCCACGAAGCGGTTTTCCACCAGGTCGATGCGGCCGATGGCATTACGGGCGCCGATTTCGTTCAGCAACTCGACGAGTTGCACCGGAGGAAGCTTCATGCCGCCAACGGAGACGGGGATGCCTTGTTCAAAGCCGATGGTCACCTGCTCCTCGCGGTCGGGCGCCTCCTGCGGCGAGCGGCTCATGGTCCAGGTAGTGGCAAGGGGCGCGTTACCGGCGTCCTCAAGCTCGCCGCCCTCGTGGCTCACGTGCCACAGGTTGCGGTCGCGAGAGTGTATCTTCTCGCGGCTTGCAGCGACCGAGATCCCGTGTGCCTCGGCATAGTCCAGGCATTCCTCGCGGCTGGTGAGCGTCCACTCACGCCACGGCGCAATCACCTTCAGCTCGGGCGCAAGCGCCTGGTAGGCGTGCTCGAAACGCACCTGGTCGTTGCCCTTACCGGTGCAACCATGCGCGACGGCGGTTGCGCCTTCAGCCAGCGCGACCTCCACCTGATGCTTCGCAATCACCGGGCGGGCGATTGATGTGCCGAGCAGATATTTGTTCTCATACACTGCGCCGGCCTTCACGGTAGGGAAGACGTACTCGCGTAGAAACTCGTCGCGCAGATCGCGCACGACCACCTTCTTCGCGCCCGTCTTCTTTGCCTTCTCGACCACTGCGTCTATGTCTTCACCCTGCCCTACATCGGCCACCATCGCGATCACGTCGAGGCCATAGTTTTCGTTCAGCCAGGGAATGATGATCGAGGTATCGAGCCCGCCGGAATACGCAAGAACAACTTTGTCAGCCATGTGAATCCAATCTCCTGTGCGTGGCCCGCGCGAAGCGGTCCAGCCTGGTTCTGCCCGCGTCTGGCGGGCATTCGCGTTGAGTGTTACTGAAGGGCAACAGCGCGGCGTCGTGCCGGCTTCGGAAGTTTGCGGCGCTCAGGTGTAACGGCAGCGCCCAGCAGCATCAGTAGAATCGCCTTTTGTGCGTGCATGCGGTTCTCCGCCTGATCAAAGACAATGGACTGTGGCCCGTCCAGAACCTGGTCGGTGACCTCGGCGTTGCGGTGCGCGGGCAGGCAGTGCATGAAGACGGCATGCTGCGCGGCGCGAGCCATCAGCGCTTCGTTCACCTGGTAGGGCTTAAAGAGCGGTGCACGCTTGGTGGCCTCGTGCTCGAAGCCCATGCTGGTGCAGACGTCAGTGTAGATTGCATCGGCCCCCGTCACTGCGGCCTGCGCATCCTGCATGAGGGTGAGCGAACCCCCGATGTCGCCGAGAATGGCGTTGGCCTTGGCGACGATCTCCGCCTTTGGTCCATAGCCTTTCGGCGTGGCTACAACACAATTTGCGCCGAGCAGGGCAGCGGTGAGCATCAGCGAGTGACAGACGTTGTTGCCGTCACCGACGTAGACGAACTTGAGCCCCCGCACGGTGCCGAACCGCTCTTCGAGCGTCATGAAGTCGGCCAGGGCCTGGCACGGGTGCTCCAGATCGCTGAGCGCGTTGATGACCGGCACAGCGGCATACTGGGCCATCTCAGTGATGGTTTCGTGCGCGTAAGTACGCAGCACGATGCCGTCCGACCAGCGCTCCACATTTCGCGAGATATCGCCGAGCGACTCCCGCTCACCGAGCGGCGACTGGGTCTGGTCGACGAAGATCGCGTTGCCGCCCAGTGTGTTGATGGCAGTCTCGAAGGTGAGCCGAGTACGCAGAGAAGCCTTTTCGAAAAACATGATCAGCTGCTTGGCGTCGAGCGCGTAGCGATAGTCGCGCGGACGCGCCTTGACGGCATGCGCCAGCTTGAGCAGGGCGGCAATCTCACCCGCGGAAAGATCGGCGATGGAGCAGAGATCGTTGCCGGCCAGGGACTTCGCAGCAAGCGCGAAAGGACCAGTAGCGGTACTGCTGTAGGGAACGGGCTTCAACAGAGAAGCGTTAGCGGCCAATTGGGGTTCCTCCAGGGGTGGCTCTCGTGTGTGTAGCCTCGGGTGCGGCGCTGCTCTCGGCAGGCGCGTGCCCGTGCAAGACTTCGTCAAGTGCGGCAATGGCAAGGTCAACATGTGACTTGCCGAGGATGTAGGGCGGAAGAAAGCGCAGCACCGTTTCACTGGTGCGGTTGATGAGAATGCGTCTCTGCATCATCGTAGCGGTCACGGACCTTGCAGTGTCGGCGGAGCGGAGTTCGAGCGCCAGCATCAGCCCGATACCGCGCGCACCGTTTACGATGGCGGAGTGCTGCGCCGCCAGGCGAGCAAGCTGCGCTCGAAAGTAGCCGCCCACGTCCTGAATATGCGCAAGCATCTCTTCGCGCTTCAGCGTGTCGATGACGGCTATGGCGACAGCGCACGCCAGCGGGCCGCCGCCGAAGGTCGTGCCGTGGAGGCCGGGCTGCATAGCGCTCGCGACCTCGTCGGTGCACAACATGGCGCCCAGTGGCAGACCACCTGCAAGCGGCTTGGCAAGTGTGGTGATGTTCGGCTGGACGTTGTAGTGCTGGTACGCACACCACTTGCCGGTGCGACCAAGGCCGGCCTGAATCTCGTCAATGATCAACAGTGCGCCGGTGGAGCGTGTCAGCTCGCGCGCTGTATCAAGGAACTCTTGCGAGACGGGGCGAATGCCGCCCTCGCCCTGGATGGCTTCGAGGCAGATGGCGCAGTATTCATCGGAGAATGCGGCGCGCAATGCTGTGACGTCGTTGAACGGCACGAAGTCGACACCCGGCATCACCGGCATGAAGGGTTCGCGGTACTTCTCCTTTTCGGTCGTCGCCACAGAGCCCATGGTGCGGCCATGAAAGCTGTGATCGAGCGCGAGGAACTTTGTGCCGATCTTCGCGCCTTTGCTGCGACGGGTTCCGGCGTAGAGTCGCGCCAGCTTCAGCGCAGCTTCCCACGCTTCCGTGCCGCTGTTCGAAAAGAAGGCCCGGTCCATCCCCGTCATCTCCGTGAGGCGGGCGGCAAGTTCTGCCTGGCCGCTGTGGAAGAAGAGATTCGAGATGTGCAGCAGCTTTTTGCTCTGTTCCGCAATGGCCTCTTCGATCGCCGGATGACGATAGCCCAGCGCGTTGACACCGATTCCGCTCAGCAGATCGAGGTAGCGGTCTCCCTTGTCGTCAATAAGGTGCACGCCTTCGCCGCCGACGAACAGGATGGGATTGCGCTCGTAGGTCTGGAGCAGGAGTTTCGCCTCAGCCGCCTGCACGGCAGGCAACTGGGCCGCTGCGAGTTCGAGTGTCTTCATTCCGTTGTTCTGGGTCATGCGACCAGCACCTCCGTCCCGTACGCGATCTTCGCCTGGAGCAAGTCGGGCATAGACGATGCTTCCTCCGCGGGAAGAATGCGAACGCGCTTCACGCCATGCAGGAGTGCTTCGCGGCAGGCGCCGAGTTTCGGCAGCATGCCGCCGCTGATGATCGCGTCGCGGGTGAGCGGAGCAATCTGGTCGACGGACAGCCAGCGCATCACTTCGCCATCCGCACCCCGCACACCGGGAACGTCCGTGAGAAAGACAAGGGCGTCAGCATGCGCGGCGACCGCGCATGCTGACGCCATCTCGTCCGCGTTGATGTTGTAGTACTCGCCGTCGAAGCCGAGCGCGAGACTCGACAATACGGGCACCGCGCCCATCTTCCAGATGGCTTCAAGCCAGCGGGGGTCGGAGCTGACAATCTCGCCGACAAAACCGAGGTCCGGAGCGGTGCGTTTTTTGCGGGCGCGAAAAACGAGGCCATCGCCGCCTGAAAGGCCCACTGCGGGCTGTCCGTGCGAGCCCAGGGCGGCCACGAGATCCTTGTTGACGCGGCCTGCCAGCACCATCAGGGCCGCATCGCGTGTTTCCGCGTCAGTGATGCGCAAGCCCGCGACGAATTCGCTCTGCTTGCCCAGCGCCTTGAGTGTGCGGGTCAGCGCTACACCGCCGCCGTGGACGACCGCAACCTGATGGCCATCGCGCACCATTTCGACGATCGCCTGGGCGCAGCCGTGCAGCGTCTCTGCATTCTCGAGCGCCGTGCCTCCCAGTTTCACCACATATCTCATAAGAGTCCTTCCGTCTCCTGCCATCCATTCATTACGTTCAGGTTCTGTACCGCCTGACCGGCGGCGCCCTTCAGCAGGTTGTCGAGGCAGCTGATGACAATGCATCGTCGGCCATCCGGAGCGAGCTGGAAGCCGAGATCGCAGAAGTTTGTACGCACCACATGCTGGATGTGCGGCAGGTGGCCGGCAGCGTGGATGCGGACCATCGGGCTGTCTATATAGAACCCGCGTAGGCACGTTTCTATTTCCTCGGCAGTACGTTTCTCGCGAAGGGTGACATAAATAGTGGCGAGAATGCCGCGAGGAATCGGAAGGAGATGCGGTGTGAAAGTGATGGCATCGGATGGCAGGTTCAGCTGCTCCAGGAGCTCGCCGGTATGGCGATGGCCGAAGACTCCATACGCGGAGAGATTGTCTGCCGCGTGCATGAAATGGGTCTTCGCGGTTGGCTCCTTGCCGGCCCCGGAGACACCGGATTTGGCATCGCAGACGATGCCGCGATTGATGTCAACCCAGCCGGCGGCAACCATCGGCTTGAGGGCGAGGATGATGGACGTCGCATAGCAGCCGGGATTGGCCACAAGTTGCGCTTTGGCGATATCGCCGCGGTGCAGCTCGGGCAATCCGTAGACGCTCTGGGATTGTGCTTTCGTGGCGGCGAGGGAGGCTTCGTCGGAAAACTTGTAGACGGCGCGATTTGCGGAATCGTTGAGGCGCCAGGCGCCGCTGAGGTCAATGATGCGCAGGCCGCGAGACAATGCCTCCGGCGCCAATTTGCGCGACTGCTCATGCGGTGTGGCGAGGAAGAGCACTTTGACTCCGCGCGAAGTAAGCAGGTCCCAGGAGAACGGCTCGACGCAGAGCTGATCCTGCGAAAGGCCGGCGAGCTGCGGATGAATCGCGGTCAGCGACTCGCGCGCAGAACCCTCCCGTCCCAGAAACAGCGGGGAAGCGCCAGCGAGGCGAGGATGGCGCAGGAGCAGCCGCGCCAGCTCTGCACCCGCGTAGCCGGTCACACCGAGGACCGCGATTTGGGCTTGCTGTTGCATCAACCAATAAGTCCTTCGAGGCGTGCTTTGAGTGTGGTAGCGCTTTTCGCATCCGGGCAGATGACCAGCACCGTGTTGTCCCCGGCGATGGTGCCGACAACCTCCGGCCATCCTTCGTCGTCGATGCCGGCAGCGACCGGCTGCGCGCTGCCCTGCGTTGTGATCACGACGAGCTGATTCATCGCCTGACGGACGCGGAGGCCGAAGTTGTGCAGGATGTCGGCGATTTCCGGCAGGTCTTCATCGTGGTTCGCGCCAGGCGCGGTTGGAATCTGGTAGCCGCCCGGCCCTTTGAAGAGCCGTAGAGCATGCAGATCCCGCGATAGGGTGGCCTGCGTGACCTCGTGGCCCCGTTTCAGCAATAGACGCCGAAGCTCGTCCTGATTACTCACGACACGCGTGGTCACGAGTTGGCGAATCGCATTGTGCCGTTCCACTTTCATCGCTCGTGCTCAAACCTCCAAAGCAAAAGGCCGCACCGGGAAGGGCGCCGGGCGGCCACTGCATAAATATACACTTATATGTATATTTATGCATTTCGTATTTGTCAAGTTTAGATCTTCGTGCGTTCTCTGATTAGATGCGCGCGTTTGATCCACCGCTCCGCCGCACGTATCATTCGAGTCGATTAGCCGATTCGATTGACTGAGTCACTTGAGAGGAGCACGGAAAACAGATGCGAGTTGGAATATTGACGGGCGGCGGTGATTGCCCCGGACTGAATGCGGTGATTCGCGCCGCGGTACGCAAGGGAATCTTCCACTATAAGGATGAGTTTGTCGGCTTTCTGGAGGGCTGGCGGGGTGTGGTAGAGAATCAAACCAGGCCGCTGAATGCCGAGAGTGTCTCCGGCATCCTGCATCTCGGCGGCACCATCCTACGTACTTCGCGCACCAACCCACGCAAGATGGAAGGCGGCATCGACAAATGCCTCGCCAGCATAAAGGCCAACAATCTCGATGCGCTGATCACCATCGGCGGCGACGACACGCAGGGCGTGGCGAACGCACTGATCGAAAAGGAAGTGAAGATCGTTGGGGTGCCCAAAACCATCGACAATGACCTGAGCGGCACCGATGCTTGCTTTGGCTTCGACACGGCGGTTTCGATCGCTACAGAAGCGATCGACCGGCTGCACTCCACCGCCGAAGCGCACAACCGCGTCATCGTATGCGAGGTGATGGGACGCGATGCCGGGTGGATTGCGATCACCAGCGGTATTGCCGGCGGAGCCGACGCCATCGGCGTGCCGGAGAAACCAATGGACATCGACCACATTGCAAAGATCCTGAAGCATCGTCACGACAACGGGAAGAAGTTCTCGATCGTCGTAGTTGCGGAGGGGGCGAAGCTGCCGAGCGGAGAAAAAGCAACGCAGGGATCCAAGCTGGACGCCTTCGGGCACGAGCGCCTCAGCGGCATCGGTCAGGCTGTTGCGGAGTTGATCGAGCAAAAGACCGGCTTCGAGACCCGCAGCGTAAACCTGGGTCACACCCAGCGCGGCGGCACGCCGACTGCGTATGACCGCATGCTTGCCACGCGCTACGGAACGGCGGCCATCGATCTGGTGCACCAGAGCAACTTCGGTCGACTGGTCGTGCTGCGGGGTACGGAGATCACGAGCATTCCGCTCAAGGATGCGATTGCGAAGACCCGGACAATTAGCGACGACTTGATCGCGCTTGCGGACGGCCTGCAGCCGGAAGTGTAATCGGGCACAGACGACAAAGCGCCGGAACTGGTCGGGGTTCCGGCGCTTTGCTTGCTCAAGAAAGACGAGATGCGGCGCACATAGTTAACAGCCGCGTTTGCACTTTGCCAGAATCGCGGCCTGCAGGCGCTCCCTCAGCGCCGTCGGCAGCTCATAGAGCTCGTGCTGGCGATAGATTTCGATCGTCTTGCGGGTGGTGTTCAGAGTGATAACGCAGTGCTCACACTCGCGCAGATGCAACTCGAGGTCCGCGCGCAAAGTGGGCGTCACGGAGTTGTCGATCAAATCGTCGAGTTCGGCCAAAAATTCCGAGCAGGTCACTGAACACCATCCTCATTATTCTTCTTGCGGAAGTAGCGGCTTAGCCGTTCCCGCAACTGCAACCGCGCTCGCAACAGCCGCGACTTGACCGCCGGCACACTCAGCCCCAGCGCATTGGCCGTTTCTTCGGTCGAGAGACCTTCCACGTCCCGCAGCACGAATACGACTCGAAAGCCGGGCGGAAGACCGTTGATGGTCTTGCGCAGTATGTCCGCCAGTTCCGATTGCCCGTACTCCTGCTCCGGGTTTGGCCGCCACTCAGCTAGATCGCGCGGCACCGAGCCTTCCTCGGTCTGCACGTCCTCGTCGATCGAGACCATCTTGCCGGTGCGCCGCTTGCGCAGCCGCATCAGCGCTTCGTTTACCGCAATACGCACTAACCACGTATAGAACTTGGAGTTGCCCTGGAACTGGTCGAGCTTCTCGTACGCCTTCAGGAAGGCGTCCTGCACGACATCCTGAGCATCCTCGCGGTTCTGTGTGATGTGCTGCGCAATGCGAAAGACCTGCCGGTCGTACTGCTTCACCAGCGTCTCGAAGGCGTGTACGTCTCCGCCTCGAGCCCGCTCGACGAGAGCTACGTCCGGATGCACCTCTTCGGGTGCGCCCACTGGTTCGATGGTCGGACTCTCAGAAGGTTTCAGAGGATTCGCGCCTTTCGGGTGATGGGAGACCGGCGGATGCAGCAGCTCCTGTCCAATTTTAACAGGGGCATGGTCTGGCTCCGCCGATTGACCGCCAGGTAGATGCCTTTGGATCTTCAATCAAGCGTGAGGTGAATGGCGACCGATGGAGATGCTCGGGCATTTGTGTGGCTAGTCGCAGAGACCGTGATTGAGCGGCTTACTGTCTACGTGTCAGGAGCGCCAGTCGAGGAACTGGAGTGCCAGGAGGACTGGTTGGCGGAGGCCGAAAGTTCGCGATGCCGCCGGAATTCAAGAGGGACAGCACCGATCCAGATAACACGATGAACATCATCGCCGTGGTCATCTACCCCAGAACGGAGACGACCACGCGGATCCAGCTGTCAGGTTCAGACCAACATGGTCACCGGTTTTGATAATGGCGACTTGAGGGCAGGGTGGGATGCCGCCCTTGGGATCCTCGCCGCGACTGAATCATCCCCCGATTCGGCACAACGGGGGAATACGGTCTTCGTGCATTGTGCACGAAGCCGTTAGCAAACGACGAAAGCATGACATTCCGATGCACGAGGGCATAAGCCACTCGACGGCATAATTGCCGCGATCCAGCCAGTGGGTCGCAGTACAAAAGTACCTGCTTCAGGCACGTGTTACCTCCTGACACTTCTTTTGGGTGATTTATATGTCACACGCACAGTGCCATTCTCTCGAAAAAATCCTAATCGCAATACCAATCCGTGGGGCACCGGCAATGCCCGGGCCCTTATCCATTCACGTAACCAGCCAAGGTTCGTATTTTGAACCCTCCCCCGAGGTGTGTTTCATGAAGCATTTGCACGCCATATTGGCGTTTTTCTGCCTTACTGCTCCTGCTCTTGCTGATGTCAGCGTGAGCTTTCCCATCGACGGCGCCGCGCTCATGTCTCCGTTTACGCTGCAAGCTACAGCGGGCGCGTGCCAGTCGCAACCACTCACCACGATGGCCTACTCAATCGACAGTGGTCACGACACGCTCGTCAAGGCCTCCGCTATTGCCGTGCAGTTATCTGCGGGATCCGGTGCTCACAACCTGCATGTGAAATCGTGGGGTGCTAACGGCGCGCTATGCCAGCAGACAGTGAGTATCAACGTGCTGGACAGGCTGCCGGCTCTTCCGGCGAACGTCGCCGCGACAGCGAACATCCAGAACATGACCGGCTGGACGGGAGTGCACGATGCTGCCACCAGCGGAACCTCAACAGGAACGACGAGCCTGCTTTCAGGCGCACCACTGAATGGGCAGGCGAGACAGTTCACGTTTCAATACTCCAACGACGGTGGTCACCGCTTCCATATTTCTTTTCCGGCGAACACTTCGGCAACTCACTTCGTGTATGACACGTACCTGATGGTGAACAAATACTGCGGGAACGTACTCTGCGGAAAGCTGTCCAATGTGGAGCTGGACATGAACCAGGTCCTGGCGAATCGCGATGTGGTGATCTATGGCGTACAGTGCGATGGTTGGACCGGCACGTGGGACTACACAGTGAATGAGGGCACTCCCACGAGGAGCCTGTCCACCTGGCGGCACACAAACGTGGCCTGCGATCCGGACAAATGGACCAAGGATGCATGGCACCACGTCCAAATTGCGTATTCACGGGATGACGGCGGTATTGTGACCTATGAATCCGTGTCGCTCGATGGGGTTGAAACGCCCTTTTCGGGTGCCGTAGGGCCGTCGCAATTCGCACTCAACTGGGGACCGGTGCTGCTCACCAATTTCCAGATGGACGGCGAGGGAGCTAAGGGCATGCAGACGATGGAGATGGCGAACACCACCGTTTTCGCCTGGTAGCGAAGTGTCGTGGCGTGGCCGAGGGCCGGGCGTCCTAATATTAAGCGCCCGGCCCGGCACCCCTACGCATTGATATCCGTCTCTTGAATAGACCCGGCACGTAACTGCCCGGACTACTCCCCCGAATGTTTGATGGCAAACCAATCAACAGAACGCTTACTCTTCAGTCAGGTGCGTTGCGGATCGAGGTTCCTGAATTGTCATTGATGCGTTCGATTCTGAGTGCCGGCTGCTGCCTGGCCCTGGTACTGGTTTTCTTCAGCGGCCCTGCGCAGGCTGTCCAGGCGACGACTGCTCAACAGGAGAAGCACACCACCACCCATCACACCGCCCAGACCAGCAAGAGCGGGTCGGGGACTCATAAGCCGACCACCCATACGCGGTCACACCAGACTGCGCATGTCCGTCACGCTCACACGCGACGTTCCCGGCGGACGGCGAAGAGCATCGCCCGCAGCCGTAAATTGCAGCGCGCCTTCGTGGCTTCCTCGCAGTTGCGGCCCATGGCCCAGCAACTGGCGCAGGACCGCTCTCCTGCTGCCTACGGTGGTGTCACGCACTATGCTCAATCGCACACTGGAGATGCGGCAGCAGCCGCGTACGTGTCGCTCGGCCATGCTTATCTGCTCGACCGACGCTTTCCCGATGCGATCGCTGCTCTCGCCCACGCGGATGCAACGGGCGACGTCCTTGACGATTACGCTACCTATCTAAAAGCACAGGCAGAGATGCAGTCCGGCCAGTTGCCCGCGGCGGAGATGCTGCTGAACGGATTCGCCACCAAATACCCAGACAGCGTCTTTGTGCCTCAGATGCCTGTCCTGCTCGCGAACCTGGCTCTCTCCCAGGGAGATCCGCAAACGGCTCTCCACGTACTGAGTGAACATGCCGCAGAGCCCGTGGCCAAGAAACCTGATTATGTGCTGGCATTGGCGCGCGCCCAGCAGATCGCCGGCGATACGGGCGCCGCCGCCAGGAGCTTCCGCCGGGTTTTCCTCGGCTATCCGCTCAGCCCAGAGGCTGCGCAGGCCAAGACGCAACTGCAGACCATGGACGAGAGCGCGTCACTTACAGTCGCCGAGCGTCAAAACCATGCTGACGCCCTTTACGCTGCTGCCCGCTATAACGAGGCATATGACGACTACCGCGCCCTCGCTGCGGATCCCGGCGTCCAGGATCCGGAGCAGCGCAACCGACTGCTGGTGGCGGCCGCAGCCTGCGATTACAAGCTGAAGCGGGCTTACCGACAGCAGATCGCTAGCCTGCCGGACGATAACGGCGAGGCTGGTGCACGCCGTCTTTACCTGCTGATGGAATTGGCCCGCGATCGCGGCGACGTCACCGAGCAACAGGCCGACGTGACTCAGCTGGAACAGCGATTCCCGCAAAGCCCGTGGCTCGCCGAGGCACTCTATTCCTCGGGCAACATGTACCTGCTGCGCAAGGACTTCCCGTCGGCCGCTGCCTACTACACGGAGCTGGTGCAGCGCTTCCCAACTATATGCAAGGGAACTGACGGGCCATGCTCCGACTATGCGCCGAGCGCACACTGGCGCGCCGCCTGGCTTGATTACCGGCTGGAGAAGTACTCTGACGCTGCGAAGCTCTTCGATGAACAGATTGCCCATTATCCCGGCGGCAAGGAGGTTCCCAGCGCTATCTACTGGCGAGCGCGAATCTATCAGGATCAGGAGCGCGAGCCGGCCAAGGCTGCAGCCTACTACCTCGTAATTAAGGACACCTATCTTCACTACTACTACGCACAGCAGGCGAGTGCGCGATTAGCCGAACTAGGTGGTGTCCCGCCAGCCGAGGCTCCGGAACTCGAAAGCATCCGTCCGCCGACCATACCGGCGCTTACCGACGACGTGCCTGAGGACGATCCGCATGTGGTCCGCGCGAAGCTGCTGGCGAATGCCGGCCTGAACGAGTACATCGCGCCAGAGATTCAGGCTGCCGAAGGCAGCGAGGAGTGGGGCGCCTTCGCGGAGGCGGAGATATATCACTCCTATGGGGAGGACGCGAAGGCGATGCGAGTCATGAAGCGCGCGCTGCCGTTTTATACCTCCGCGCCGATCGAAGCCATTCCTCTGGCGTATTGGCACATCCTCTTTCCCGAACCGTACTGGAGCACGATCGAGAGCGAGTCGGCGAAGAACGACCTGGATCCCTTTATGGTCGCGTCGCTGATTCGGCAGGAGTCGGAATTCAATCCGACCGTAGTGTCCTACGCCAATGCGTGGGGTCTGATGCAGTTACTGCCGCGCGTCGGCGCAGAGATGGCGCGCAAAGATGGCATTCACCATTTCGACCATAACGAACTGCTGAATCCGTCGATCAATATCCGGCTCGGGACGCAGTATCTGCGGCAAACGCTGAACAAGTTTGATAACAAGCCGGAGTACGCATTCGCAGCCTACAACGCAGGTGACGACCGCGTGGTGGACTGGCGCTCAGGCGCTCCTTTCCACGGCATGGATGAATTCGTGGAGTCAATCCCGTTCACCGAAACCCGCGAGTACGTGCAGGGAATTGTGCGCAATGAGATGATCTACCGCGACCTTGCGGCACACCGCCCCGCGTCGAAAGCTCCCAGCACGGCTACCAAAGCATCGACAGCAGACGCGGCGAAGGGGATGGAGTAGCGCCGGCTTCGCGCTATTGGACCAGCGCTGCTTTCAACCGAATCTCTACTTTGCTGCACTCATCGAAACTGAATCATTTCTTCGCCGGCGAACCCCTAGCTGCCGCGGGTGCTGTAACTCGCACCGTCCGCGAGATAGTTCGCAGTGAGCGCGTCAAAACCGCGATTCGCCTCTTAATAAAGCTCCGGGCCGCTTTCAAAGCGCCAAGCGCGAACGCCAACCGGCGGATCCCATGTCGAGTTACTGGCATAACTCCTAGGAGACGATTCGCGACTCGCGATGCATATTCTGAACTGGCGGATCACATTCAGAAACAGGACCGGGGCGTCATGAGACTGTCGGATTATCCTTTGGTCTTGCTGGTGTCCACGTTCCTCGGACTGCTTGCCTGTGTTGCAAGCGGGGTAAGGCTGGAACGTCGATCGGCGAAGTTCCATCAAGCGGACTACCAAAAGCAGCTGGCAAAATCTCGTAACGAGATCGCTGTGCTGCTAAGTCTATTGCTCGGGTTCAGCCTAGGGCTGGTCTTGTCGCGTTATGATGTGCGACACCAGTTGTTAGTTGAAGAGGCGGATGCCATAAGGACGACGAGCCTTCGAGCCGAGTTGCTACCCGAGCCAGGCGCCAGCAAGGCGCGGGTTCTCCTTCGGCAATACACGGATGCCCGCTTGGACTATTCACGAGCCGAGCGGGATGAGGAAGCCCGACGCGCCGCTCTTGAACAGGCAACGAAAATACAACGAGAGTTGTGGCAGATAGCGAAGTCAGCCGTGGAGCAGCGCCCGACTCTTTTCACTTCGCTTTTTATCCAGGAGCTGAACGAGACGATTGACCTCAATGAGAGGCGGCTGGCTGCCCAACAGAACCGGCTACCGCGCGCGATGTGGTTTGTTCTCCTCTCACTTTCAGCGTTGACTTGCCTGTTGGTTGGTTTGACTCAGCGACCACTCGTGATCCCAGCGCTGATGGTCATGCCACTCATGATCTCCATCGTGTTTGCGGTCATTGCCGACTTGGACACTTCGAAAAGCGGCCTGATCAACGTTGGTTCGGGAAGTTTGGAACGATTGCGAACAGATCTCGACCAATCGTCACCGTCGTCCCATTAGTTCATCTTCCTTTTAGGGATCGCTAACAACAACCCTCCCCGAGATGTTGGCAGTTCGCCCCGTCGCGACCCCCAGACCGATTCCGAGTTTTCCTTCGCCCGAGGTGTTCATTTGGAAGACACATTGTTTTTCTCGGCATTACGGGGCTCAATTCTGAACTTGAAGATGTTGTCACCAGAGGCGCCAATTGCGGGTTAAGGTCTCCACCTAGAACTTCTGCCAGTGGCTCGGAGCGCGACCGCAGGGTGAGAGTGACAGATGTGTGCTAATTGAGCCAGCCTTGTCCCTCGATGACAGGACAGGTGTCGAATCAGAAGTGAGGTCGCGATGAGCGGAGCTGCAACAGAGTCGGAAGCTGCAGCAGTAAACGCGAGTCTGCTCGTCGATCCTCGGACAAGTCTCGCGGTGAGGCCCACGAAGATTGCAGACGAGGGCATGCTGATGACATGGGTGCGAACCGTGCCGTCGATGATAGGTTTTGCCATCTACAAGTCGAAGCTGCAAGGCTCGAAGACAACGGACAGGGACCCTAAAAATGTCGGTCTGACGCTGGACGGTCCATCTTTAAATGGCAGCGTCCGTTCAATATTGGGGCAGCATCGACGATTCCCAATCCCGCGTCCGCTTCGGGAGGGCTGGTCAATCTTGTGCTGCTCATGGGCGTTCTCATTCCTGCGGCGCGTGTTCTGGTGTTCATCAAATCGCGCTCCAGGTTGCCCTTTTTAGATAAGTGGCGCGTGTGAAGGAGAGCTTGGGGGTGGACCCAGCGAGCTGCACGCGAATGCGAAGGGAGATACATGTCGAAGACAAAAATATTGACTACGGCAGTTCGGCATCTGCTTGTTGTGATCTGCATGGTTGCCCTTGTACCCGGAGACGCCCTCACGAACATGTCACCAATTCAGACCGGGAAAGCGCCGGCGCCAGAAAAGGATGCCGCAAAAATTCCTCCGGATCAGTTGGATTCGCTGGTGGCGCCGATCGCTCTTTATCCCGACCCGATGCTCGCGCAAACCCTAGCAGCCTCCACCTATCCTCTGGAGATTGTCCAGCTCCAACAATGGCTCGCAAGAAATCAAGGCCTGAAGGACAAGGCACTCGCCGATGCTGTGGCTAAACAACCCTGGGACCCGAGCGTTCAAGCCATGGCTGGTTTGCCGGAGGTCGTTAAACGACTGGCCGACGATATCCAGTGGGCGACAGATCTCGGTAACGCATTCCTGGCGCAACAAAGTGACGTGATGGATGCCGTACAGCGTATGCGCAAGAAGGCTAAGGACACAGGGAATCTGAAGTCGAGTGAGCAGCAGAAGGTAGAAACCAAAGTTATCGAGAGCAAGAGCGTAATCGTTGTCGAACAGGCCAATCCGCAAGTTGTATACGTGCCTTCGTACAATCCGGTAGTGGTGTACGGGCCGCCGGTATATCCCTACCCACCGGTTTATTACCCGCCTGTCGGATACTATGCGGCTGGCATGGCGATTTCGTTCGGTGTCGGTGTCGCGATGGGGGCGATGTGGAGTGGCGGCTGGGGGTGGGGCGCCGGTTGGGGCCACAATGATGTCGACATCAACGTCAACAACAATTTTAACCGGAACACGAACGTCAACGGCGGTAACCGTGTCAATGGTGGGAGGGGCAGCGCATCGCAGCTACCTGCTCGCGGAGGCGCTGGCGGAGCTGGTGGCGTCGGAGGTGTTGGCGGAGCTGGTGGCGTCGGTGGTGTTGGCGGAGCTGGTGGTGTCGGCGGAGCTGGCGGCGTCGGTGGTGTCGGTGGAGCTGGCGGCGCCGGAGGCGCAGGTGGCAAGTGGCAGCACAACCCGCAGCATCGGGGCGGCGCGCCGTATAAAGATCGGGCGACTGCGGACCGCTTTGGCGGCCAGGCTCGGGGAGATTCGATGGCCAACCGCCAGGCGGGAGCAAGGCAACAGATAGGCCAGCAGGGCGGAAATCTGCAAAGCAATCGGGGCGGAAGTGCCGGGGTGAGCGATCGTGCGGCTGGCGGCGGGGCTGGAAACCGCGCCGGCGGTGCCGGCTCTGGAGCCAGCAATCGCGCCGCTGGCGGTGGCGCGGATTCCATAGGAAGTCGGAATGTTTCAAGAAGCGGCGGCGGCAACAGCAGTGCCTTTGGCGGCGGCAGCGGAGGCTTCAACGGATCGAGTACGCGTGCCAACAGTAGCCGCGGCGCCTCAAGTATGGGAGGGCGCGGTGGTGGCTCTCGCGGCGGCGGTGGGCGCCGCAGGTAGGTAGTCCAGGAACGGCATAGGAGCACTGAGATGCGAGCAATACATCCTAAAAAAAATATTCGCCAGCTTGCGTTACTCGTGGGCACAATTGCCTGGGCATGCCCGCCGTTACCGCAATTCCTCGCGGCGCAGCAATCTACTGCCAAAGAAGCCTCAACTGCCGGACCTGCCCAAGGCACGACTGCCGAGACCTTTAACACTCCTGAGCAGGCTGCCAAAGCTCTGGTGGATGCTGCAGAGCAGTTCGATACGGCAGCGTTGACCAAGATATTCGGATCTGATGGGAAGGACGTTGTCTTCACCGGAGAGATGGCGCAGGATCGGCAGCGCGCCATTGCTTTCGCTGCTGAGGCTCGTGAAAAGCAGAGCATTTCGGTGCAACCCACAGGAGGGAGACGCGCCTTTCTGCTCGTAGGCAACGAGAACTGGCCCTTCCCTGTGCCGCTTGTCAAGGTTGGTGACAAATGGCACTTCGACAGCAAAGCCGGGCGGCAGGAGCTGCTGTATCGCCGTATAGGCGCCAATGAACTCGACGCCATTCAGATCTGCCACGGCTACGTGGAGGCGCAGGACACATATGCTCAACAGCCACGCGAGGGCTATGCGGTGAATCAATATGCGCAGCGCATCGTAAGCACCCCTGGAAAACAGGATGGCCTGGCGTGGCGAAAGCCTGATGGTACCTGGGCCGGTCCCATCGGCGAAAATATCGCCCGGGCGATTGCGCAGGGGTACAGCAGCCGCGAGGAACCGTATCACGGCTATTTTTTCAAGATACTGAAGGGACAGGGCCCCGCTGCACCGATGGGGCAAATGGACTATGTGATAAAAGGCGTGATGATTGGGGGCTTTGCGCTGGTGGCTGCGCCAGCAGAGTACCGCAAAACCGGAGTTAAGACCTTCATCGTCAGCAACGACGGCGTTGTCTATCAGAAGGACCTTGGACCCTCAACTCTCGACGCATTCAAGAAGATGGAACGCTTCAACCCTGATAAGTCCTGGACGCCCGTCGAGGAAGAGCAAGAGAAGTCGAACTAATCGGGGCAAGAACTCATCGGGTAGACCGGGGATGTTTTCTCACCATGTACCAATGCGCAGTACGGCGCCGGTAGTTATTCGCAGGGTGTTCTGCGGCTGAATCATATCTGCGTTACCCATCCAGGCATGAGAGTACTCAAGATTGACCATGCGCCAGGCGAAGGCGCGCGTCAGCACCACATCGAAGCCGCCTCCTAGACCAACAGCGGGTCCATTCTTCACTACTTCCACTGACCAGTCACTGCGCATCGGGTAATGAGGGAGAGTTCCGCTGCCGTCGTTCCACTCATCCATGAGCTTTGTCCGGAGCGGTATGTTGTCGGTCTCGTGAGTCACTTTCTTCCCTCCGAACATTGCCTGCATGAAGGGCGAAACGCGGTGCGCCGCGAGAGGTGTCCAACGCACTCCTCCACCATAGAAAAGCATATCGCCGCTCTGATTCGGGGCGGGCATGTCCATCACCTGACACCCGCTAACCTCTCCGACAAGCTGAAAGTCTGGGTTGAGGCGCGAGGCGCCCGAGCCGCCGCCTCCGATGCAATTGCCACCACCTCCGAGGAAGGTCTCGTAAACAGGGAAGGCGGTGAGTTCGACATCGGCCTCTTTGGGATACGTGCGTTCCATCTCCGGTTTAGCCGGTCGAACATACTCGAAGGGCTTCTCCCCGCCAGCCTTGTACTCGGCGACGAGTTCCTTGCGGAGAACTAAATCCTCTCCACCCAGCCCGAGGCGGTTATCCCTGCGCCACGGCAGATGAAACGCCATTCCGTTCGCAACAGAGCGGCCGGGATTCAGGAAACTGCGAGCCAGGACGATCACCAACCGGTTGGTGGTGCGATTCTCAAGACCCGTTATCAGATACCGATCAGCCGCGTCTTCTCCCATCATTCCTATGACGCCCAAGGTCGGCGTTAGCGTGAGTGTGATGAAACCAGGTGAAGCATGAAGCATCACGTTGCCGATAGAGGCCTCGCTGACGGGCCCGATCTTCCACTGCGTGTGCCACACTGCGGAGTACGCCAGCGCATGAAGAAGGCTTATGTAGTAATCTCGCCCGTCGCCCCACTGCACATTGCGATATCTCGGATTGTTCTGGCGCTCGATATACCCGAAAGCCGAGCCTTCGATTGTGTGACCCACGTAGGGGGCCATGAATCGATCGCTATCACTCCAACCTCGCAACTCTCCGACTGAATTGAGGTAGTGTTGGAGCCACGGCCCAAGTAATGTGTCCCGGGTTCCAGGCTCTGTCCAGATGTTGAATGTGTGCATGATCCCGGTATAAAGCAGTGACTCGCCGATCGCTTCCTTCCACGCCACCTTGTTTTCAGGCTCCGGCGGGCGCCCCGGATGAGCGATAAGGGCCAGATCCGACGGGCGCGCTAGTTGGTCAGGGCTATCTGGAAGGTCGCGGATCTTCAGGTCTACAAGATTGAACTGGCGAATCGACTGCTGGGCGCCAAGGAAGCACTTCCCATACGGGAGCCCAGTACTCGCTATCTTGATGTCGTCCGCCGGTTGACTGGGCTCCGACAAGCATTGGGCACTCGCAGACGATATCCCGATGATGGCGAGCACCACCCCGAGTAACGCAGCCGCGCCAGCCGATCTGTTCCTTAATTGAATCGCTCGGCGCATGTCAGGCTTCTATCCTGCTTTGATCATGTTGTATTGAAAAGACCAGACTAACTTTAGACTCCTGCAATCGCTTTGTTTTGGAGGACGCGCACAACGACACGACGATTTTGGGCCTGCCCCTCCTCCGTCTTCTCATTGCCTACTTGCTCGCTCTCACCCATCGCCCCCGGCGCCAGCATCCTGGTAAGAGGCACCTTCGCTTGCTGTAGCAGAATGCTCGTCACATTCTGAGCGCGATCTTCGCTGAGCTTTTGATTCAGTGCGACGCTGCCGGTGGCGGAGGCATAGCCCTTCACCTCGATCATGTACCCGTTTACGCTTTTGGCTTTTTCCGCTAGAGCATTGAGTTGCGAATCGTATTTCGAATCGACGTCGACCTTCCCGTTGCCGAAGTACACAGTTACTTCATCCATGATGTAGTAGTCGTCCAATTGCCCGAAGCGCGCAATATTTGCGTCGATGCTGGCCTTATTCGCAGCGATGTTCGTTTCTTGTTGCTGCAGCGCTTTACTCTGCGCCTCCAGTTCTGCTTTGTTCTCTTGCGTCTGCACCTGAGTTTCATGCATACCAGCCTGAATGGCTTGGGCCCGTTGCAGGTCGTCACCCTTGAATCTGACGGTTTTGGCCACAACTTGCTGCTGGTCGTTGTATGTGCCCTCAACCTTAACGGCGAGCCCTGGAATGAGGGCGGCCATCGACATATCTTTCCTGCGGGCCTTCAGCACTCCCTGCACCTGAGCTACGTCGGTCTCGTCAGTCAGAATGACCACAAGGTTCGGCGCCTGTGAGGTCTTGAGGATCATGCGGTCCCCGCTTCGTCCCTTGATCAGGCCTTCGACTTTAACGGTCTGTGCAGCAAATGTCTCGCCGACAAACACCAGGCTAAAAATCGATAGCACTGCGATACCAGCCATCCGACGTAGACTAAGCAGACTCATAGATTCCTTTCTTAACTCCGGAAGATCAGGCAGTCGCGGAGTCGCAATGCGATCAGCAACACGTTGCTAATAACTGATCTACTCCTTTGCCTTCGGGGGATAGTTCTTCATCAGCTTCGCAACGGCCTTGTTCAGATTCTTCTCGCGCTTATCGGGTTTTGCCTTGGGATCGAGCGTTTTACTAGCCACCCCACGCCAGACGAGATCATGGTGTGCTGAGTCGTACATATCGAGAGCGAGCTGCCCTTTGTAGATTGTCGAGGTTGACCCGGAAGTGGTTGTCATCCCCCCGCCGCCGTACCATCCCCCTCCGTACCACCCGGGCCCATATCCCCAACCAGGACCCCCCATGCCGCTAGTGAATGACGTGAACTGCTTTTCTGTCCCGATGGCCGTTTGATAGCCGACCAACAGGTTGGCGTCATCTCCTTCAACCTTGCTAAGGCCTTTGGTGGCTAATTGCGCATCGAACGCTGTCTTGATCTGCTTATCGACGATTTCGTCCGGCTGAGTCGCGCCCTTGATAGCCACCCACTTGTAGGTTTTGAACTTCGAAAAATCTGTATCCTTGTCGAAGTTGTAGCGAACATCTTGCGCGAACACCGAACTTGAAGCCATGAGCAACGTGACCAGCCACGCGAACAAAGCTCTCCTCGCGGAGGTGGTCATCAGAGGAGCTCGATTTTCGGTAACCCGTGAGTCGTCAGTAAAGAACATGATCGCGAATCCTTTCACGTTTTGAAGTAGATCCCTCGCCCCGTCCTCTTTCAGTGGCGGAGTAGAACTCTGACTGCACATGGGGACAGTATTTTGACTGCACTACCGGGCAGGCTGTAGAGGGAAGACGATCTGTCAAGCCAGCTAGCCTCGGATAGCCGTCCACGTCGCATCAGTCGATTTCCATCACCAACTATGACCGCCAGGAGGTTGCCGCGCCACTGGAAGTTCTGCCAGTGGCTAGAAGGCCGAATGGAATGTGAGAGTGGCGAACAGATGTACGGGGTCTGGTTTTCACGTGCGTTTCCCGGGCCTTGCCCCTTCCAGACAAGGGTACGCGGATGGAAGGGTTGGCTGGCACCGTGTAGGAGGGACGATATGGCAGGACTGCTTGGGCCTATCACGAGCACGTGTGTCGTCATATTTCTCGTGAGCGTAATGTTGTCCATCGGGCTGGAGGTGACCCTTGAGGGTCTTGTGTCAGCCACGCACAGCAAGAAACTGCTTGCGAAGACGTTGATCGGGAACTTCGTGGTAATGCCCCTGCTGGCGATTCTCATCGCCCGCGTATTGCCCCTGTCACGCAACGTAGAGGTTGGACTCCTGCTACTTGCTGCGGCGCCTGGCGCGCTGTTCGCCATCAACTTCACCAGAAAGATGAAAGGCAGTGTTCCAACTGCGGCAGCTTTGCTCCTTCTTCTGACCGGTCTGTCATTTGTTTTGACTCCTCCACTGGTAGAGATCTCCTTGCGCCTGGAGAAGGAGGTCACTGTGAATTATGGAAGAGTAATGCTAACGCTCTTGTTATTGGTCGCGCTTCCATTGTTCGCAGGTCGCGCAATTCGCCTCCGAGCTCCGTCCATTGCACAAGCGATACAGAAGCCAGCTTCGATCTGCGCCGGTATTTTCTTTGTACTTGTAACTATCCTGACCCTGACGCTGAAATCAGCAGCGACTAAAAAACTAGGGGGATACGATGTGCTTGCGCTCATCCTGCTTGTCGTGGGCGGCATGTTGGTCGGGTGGGCATCTGGCGGACCGGAAGCCGGCACGCGCCGCGTCCTGGTGATCACTACAAGCATGCGAAATATCGCGCTATGCCTGGAGATCGCCTCGGTGAGCTTTCCGGGCATGAACGTAGACGTTCCTGTCATAGCATTCAGCGCACTCATGCTGCCTCCAAATCTTCTATTTACCCTCTATCACGCGCGGAAGCTAAAGAAGGCTGCGTCCTTGGCGCCCTCGCATGGGTGAGGGCACCGGCTATGAGAGCACGCAGCCGACAGGGAGCAAATCCTTTTGCGCTGCCGGTCTCCATCCTGCTTTAAACACGCCGGATTGATTTCGCCATGGGTTATCGGAATCGCCACTGACAGTTCTGACAGTGGGCGGCAGAACCTGTCGGGCCTCACAGTAAACGGATGGGAAAACGATTGCATCCGGCAACTCATGGCCATTTCTGGCGTCCAAGTGTGGCGAGGTCTGGAACACGTCCTCGAGATGCTTCAGAGAACGTGCTACAACGGCTTACTTTTTTGAGGACACCGTAAAGGCCCCGGAGTACCATTTGGGCACTTGGGGGGCTCCGGGACTGACGATCCTTACAGTGACAGGGTGTGGGCAGGCGCTCATCGCCAACACTCACTTGATAGTGAGTGTCTCTCGATTGCGCGCCGGGACATGTGCAGGACGTTCTCACTAATGCTGCGGGCTGGTGGGTACTCCTCGATACTTGGTGAAACGCCCCAGTAGAAAGGGGATTTTGTGATTCCAAACAAAATCCCGGCTCAGGCTCACCAAAGGAGCTGTGGACGAGTTTGGCTTACGTTCCTGCTCCTGGTCATCCCTGCATACTTCGGCTGCCCATCCGCGGTCGCGATAGATCAACCGCACGAAGTGCGCCGCATCCTCGTTCTCAGCGAGCTTGGCCCGTCTGCTCCGGCCGTCGCCTTAATGTCTGAAGAGATACGCGCTGCGGTGGAGGAGCTTCCTTATGAAGTTGAGTTGTACAGCGAATCGTTCAATACCAATCTGTTTGACGATCTAAACTCGCAGATCGTGCTTGGGAACATCTACGCCTATAAGTACCGCGATCGCAAGATCGACGTGATTGTGGCGATGGGACCGTCGCCCATCAAATTCCTCGCTGCGTCGCGAACACAATTCTTTCCCGGAACGCCAATAGTGATATGCGGGAGCAGCAGGGAGCAGGCGGAAAACCCTGTGCTGGACCCAAGCTTTACAGGTGCCTGGATGCCCATCGAGCCGGAGAAGACAGTCGAGGTGGCGGCTCGTTTACAGCCTGGTATCCGACACGTTGCGGTGGTAGGTGGGAGATCTCGATATGACCGCCATCTCGAGGAATTGGTGAAGCGAAGTGAGCCCGCATTTGGGAGCCAGTTGGACTTCATATATCTGACCGACCTAAGCATGCCGACCCTGCTGAGCCGAGTAAGGAAACTTGCAAACGATACGGCCGTGCTGTTCACATCGATGCAGGTGGACGCGGCTGGAAACCACTATATCAACGCGTCGCAGTCGGTACCGATGGTGGCCGCTGCCGCAAGTGTTCCAACGTTCGCCTTGGCGGACACGCTTGTAGGTCGTGGCGTTGTTGGCGGGTACGTGAGTAGCTTTGGCCTGCAAGGTCGAATCGCAGCCGACGCCACGGTCAAGATCCTGACAGGGATGAGTCCGAAAGACATTCCAATCAGGCACAGCAGCGGCCTGTACATGTTTGACTGGCGAGCTCTGAAGCGGTGGGGACTCAGCGAGCGAAATCTCCCACCCGGCAGCATCGTCCTCTACCGTGAATCGACTCTCTGGGAAAAACACAGCCGGTTGGTCATCACCACCGTACTGACCATATTCCTCATGGCCTTGCTGAGTGCGTATCTGCTCTTAGAAAGACGGCGCCGTGGTGTGGCCGAACGAGAACTAGAGGAGGAGATGAAGTTTCAGAGACTCATCTCTGAACTGTCTACGTTCTTTATAGATCTGAGACCTGACCAGGTGGATGTGGGAATCGACTCGGCGCTCCATCGTGTGGTTGAGTCGCTAGCGCTGGATCGGGTTACCGTGAATGAGTTTGTTGAGAATGGCAGTGCACTGAGATTCACTCACGTCAGCGATCGGCAGAACGGTCCGCAGGTAGGTACCATTATTCCGAGTTCGGAGATTCCGTATCTCACAAGCCAGCTTGCAGATAACAGAACCGTTTTCATCTCCAGCCTTGATCGTTGTATCGACATGTCTACGAACGAGCGCGAGGTGATGCGTTCGCGCGGCGTGCAAGCTGGCGTATTCGTCCCTCTCGAAGCCAGAGGATCCGTGTTAGGTGCCCTCGCGTTCGTAAGTGGTCTGGAACGTTGCTGGTCCGAAGAAGTTGCAATGCAGTGCATCATGCTAGGCCAGGTCTTTGCGAGTGCATTGATTCGCAAGAAAGAAGACGAAGCACTCTTGACCAGTGAGCTCTTGAAGAATGCCATTCTCTCCTCGCTGAGCGGTGATGTTGCAGTGATCGACCACAATGGCAGAATCGTGGGCACGAACGCCTGGGCGGAACGGAATGAAGACCACATGGGGATGTTCTCCGAAGAAGAATCTGTTCGAGGTGCGAATCTTCTGGACATTTATCAACGCTCCACCCATATGACTGATCCGCTTGGCACCCCGGTAGCCTCGGGCATAAGAGCTGTACTGGAGGGGCAGCTACCGCACTTCGAAGTCGAGTGGTCGCAGGAGTCGCGGCGTGGAAAGCGATGGTTTATTACTTCCGTGACTCCTGTCCATCCGTGGGAGAGAGAGAGAGGCGCGGTCGTCACCCGCACTGAGATCACAGCGCGGAAGCAGGCGGAGGAGGAACGGCTAGAACTGAGCGGCAGGCTTATCGATCTTCAGGAGAAGGAGCGCAGCCGGCTCGCACGTGAGTTGCATGACGACTTCAATCAGAGGCTCGCGGTTTTGGCGATCGATTTGGAACGAACGGCTCAGACAGTAGCGACTTCACCCTTGAAGGCCGCTCAGAAGCTTCATGAGCTTTGGAGCCAGGCGACTGAAATAGGGACGGACTTGCATTCTCTTTCTCATCGTCTGCATTCCTCGACGCTGGAAGGACTGGGATTGGTTCTCGGACTCAGTTCCTTATGTGCGGAGTTTGCCGCACAACACGAGATGCAGGTCGATTTCATGCATGATCGTGTCCCACGTTTCGTTCCACCAGACATTGGATTGTGCTTATTTCGCATCGCGCAAGAGGGTCTGCGTAATGTGAAGCGCCACAGCGGAGCATCGCGGGCCGAAGTCCGCCTCGAAGGGAAGGGAGATGTCATCTCCCTATCCATTTCGGACGAAGGAGTAGGCTTTCCCTTGTCGCGGGTTAGCACCGGCCTGGGCGTAAGGAGCATGCAGGAGCGATTACGGCTGTTAAACGGACGATTCGAGATCCGTTCGCAACCTGGGGTCGGTACTGTGATCCAGGTCACGGTGCCTTTTCCTCCCAAGGAGTACAGATCGGAACACAAAGAACCTGACCGCATTACCAGGAGAGATGTATATGCAACAGACTAGCCATTCTGACGAACGCCCACGGCTCTTGCTTGCAGATGATCATGTGATGGTGACCGAAGCTCTTCGTTCACTCCTGGAGGATGAAGGCTATCTTGTCGTTGGAGTTGTCTCGGATGGTCGAGCCCTGCTGGCGGCTGCCCAGAACCTGAGGCCAGATTTCGTTGTTCTCGACATAGGCATGCCTCTGATGAACGGCCTTGATGCGGCAGCAGGATTACGACGAGCACTCCCCAAGGTGGGGATTGTCTTCCTTACGATGAAAGATGACTGCAATCTTGCGGCCGCGGTCCTTCGCTTAGGACCCGTAGGGTACGTCCTCAAGCATTCTGCCGCCTCCGAGCTCCTGACCGCGCTGAAAGAAGTATCGCGCGGGAGATCTTACGTGACTCCGAGGCTGAAACCAGAAAACTGGGCCGTACGGGAGACCCGCGCTCAACTGTTCTCCAAGTCTCTGACGCAACGGCAACGTGAAGTTCTGCAACTCCTGGCCGAGGGGCGGCCCATGAAAGAAATCGGCGTCATCCTCAATGTCAGTGAAAAAACAGTGATGTTCCATAAATACCACATCATGAGATGCCACAATCTCAAGAGCAACGCCGACGTCATCCTCTTAGCGTTGAAGGAAAGACTGATATCCGCCTGACGAAGCTATATGTTTTCCCAGTAGTCGCGTGTTCCGCATTCCAATAGCATCTTCATGACTATCGAGAGTCTGTCTCACGCTCGGTAATGTTGCTGCGCGTCGACGGACAGTCAACAGGTTCCGCGTCTCGTAATGGTACGAATCATCCGAGTAGCCAGCGGAGGGCGGGATTCTCTGAGAGGAACGCGGTGCGCCCGTTAAGGCTCGGCTCCGTTCGGATGCAAGACTGGCGACGAGCGCGAGTTGTTTATATGGTACGGCCGCCTGAATGCGGGAAAAGGCCAACAGAAAGCAGGTATGCCTTGAAGCGGCCTCGTATCTTACTGGCCGATGACCATGCCCCGATCATTCAGCGGGTCCGGGCACTGCTTCAGCATGACTATGACATTGTAGGAGATGTTGACAATGGAGCAGACCTCGTTTCCGAGGCTGAACGGCTGAATCCAGACGTTATCGTTCTAGACATAACCATGCCTGGCCGGACCGGAATTGAGGCCGCACATGAGCTGCGTGAGTCCGGCTCTGAAGCAAAATTTGTCTTCCTGACCGTACATGAGAGGGTCGAATTCGTGCGGGCATGTGTGGAGGAGGGTGCACTGGGATATGTGGTCAAATCCCGTATTGCCATTGACCTCATTCCCGCAATTTCCGACGCACTGGCGGGACGGAGGTTCATATCTCCGCCGGTGCCTCGCTGAGGCGCGTCGACTCGAGGCCAAGCTGCGTAGTCAGCAATGGACGTAAGGTGCGGCGCGAAGCCGTTTCCACTGAAATGGCTTCGAACGCCCACAGGCCACACGCGAATCACTTGGGATCGCGATCTTCGTACAAATACGAATGCCCACGTCACGCCGTCATCTGTCGCTCTGACTGCCGAGAGTGTGAAGCCCTATTGCGCTGCTCACCGGCCCAAGCTGCTCGATACGAAGTCGCCAGCGAAAAGGCGGACGGCTACAAGTGCCATCCGCCTTCGCTGAACACAGACTACGGATGGTAAGTCTAACCTAGGGACTGCCGAACTGCCCGCATTCCGAGGGAGCCGCCAGCGCAAAGGATGCCAAGCAGCCCTAGGAGCGGAAATGGACTCGCCGTTTTTGGCAACTGCTGAGGCGCTGCCTCCGGCTGAGCCTGAGCTACCTGCTGCTGGGGCGCTGCATAATAGACTATGAGTACTGCCTGGTCCGGTGGAAGTGGCTGAACCGGTGGAAGTTGGCCGGTGATGCTCTGCTTTTGGGTGACAACGTCGATTGGGGTCTCAACCACCTTAGTCGCTGTAACCTTCATACCCTTTCTGAGGTGAAAGGAGTCGAGCATCTGTCCATCGATGTTGAACTTCTGTCCCTTCGGGATCTTGAAGGCCTCGTTTTTGCCGTCATCCAGGGTCAAGATTACCTGCGCCGGCGGCGAAACGTGCCACACCGTGCCCGTTACGGATTGCGTGGTTGTCACGACTTTGGGGGTAGTCGTTGTAGTAATGGTCCGTTCCAGCTTCATGCCTGGCTTGAGATCGTGAATTCCAAGCTGTTGCCCTCCCACCGTCACATGGGCGCTTTCCGGAACGTTTGCAAAATGGCGCGTCGATCCGTCTGCCATCTTCACGAAGAGATCATTGCCTTGTACTAGCTCGACCGTTCCTCGCTCCACCGTCACTTCGTGTGTCGCCGGCCCATGCGTTGTACTGGTGTCCGTTTGTACTTGAGCGCCGCCAGCTAAGGCGAATGTTGCATACATGGCGCTCGCCACAATCACTCTGCAAACCGCTATTGATGTATTCCGATTCATGGTGTTCTCTCCTGGTGGCTCTGATTGCTCGGTTTAGAAATCATGTTCGTGGCGGCCCGAGGGCTGGGTCCTTCGGGGCCGATAAGAGACGCGTGGACTACATACCGTAGCGGCGCACTGCCTATGAAATAGAACGGGTAGCAGGTCACTAAGGTCACAGAAGGGGTCGGTGTAGGTCGAAGCACACTTACATCGCTCGGATCGACTATGGAAATACTGTCGACAGCAAGGAGTTCCGTCTTACCAGGCATCACCAACTCCACCGTGTCTCCGGTCTGGATATCCTTCAAGCCTCTGAAGAATCCATCTCTATGACCCGCTATGCCAACATTGCCGTTCCCACCTGGATGAGCCGTGCCCAGGATCCGTCCCACCCCGCGGTTTAGCGTTAACTCGTCTGTGCCATCAAAGACCGGTACCGCGACATGAGCCTTCGGAATTCGGAGAAGCGCCTCTGGGGCAGCAAAATGCTGCGCTAATGTTTGTTCGAATGCGGAGATCCGTTTCTTCGACCAGAGACTGAAATCCACTCCCGGCGTGCTGTCCGCATCAGCTACGCGCTCGGGGAGGGAAACCGCATTGTTTTCTGGATCGAAGGACGCGACGGCGAGACGAGAAAATAGTGCGCTCCATATCTCTCCAACAAGGTAAGCGCTGACGAGAGCCACGCCGATTGCTAAGAGAAGCCGCTCCGTCAGGCGCATCTCCCTCTTCACTTTCAGCAATGCCACAGTCGTACCCTTCTGTTTCGCCGTTTCCCGCATTCACAATGCGATATTGTCATCTGGTTCCAGGAGTTTAGTAACTGGCAAAACTGATAGTAGGGTAGGGTTTATTCCCAACCACTTGAGTGATTTGGCCTATTTGGACAGCCACCTTATCTGTCAGCCTCATCCAGCCATCACGCTCTCGAATGTGGATTGTCCAGGAATGGCTCAGGCGCGGCGCAGAATTAGCATGATGATGGCAGACACTCCAACGATGATCTCAGCCCACAGAAGCGCGATAGAGTCCACAAACGCGCCAACCGCAGGCACACCAGGCTGAACGGCCCGGATGGCTGGCAGACCAAATATCAAGGAGGTTGAGATTGAGAATGGAACGAGATTTACAGCTGACTCAGCTGCGATCGCGTGGACATGGCTGCTTCGCTCGCAGAAGCGCTGGCACCCTGCGGCGCTCCGCTAGAGTTCTCTGGAGCGTCTCGGGGTTTGCTGCTTGTTCAAGCGGCAGCCCTCGTGTCCTAGTTCTTGCCAACATTCTTCTGCGCGTGTCACGAGTCTTTCATGGCGCGGGAGGCAGAACAGATCGAGCGCGAAGGCAAAATGCACATTTCAGAACCTAAGCTCCTAACAGCGATCTGAAAACTCAGCGACGACCATACCGCTATCAATTCTGCTAGTTGTCCCGCGCCAGAATGCTGTCGTCTTATACGGCGTAGCTACGAGTCGGTCCGATTGATGACCGGTGATTAGTACAGTGCTGCGCGCTTTGGCTATTTCTCGAGAACTCATGCTGGGACTTAGACCTACGGCGGCTCGCACTCATCCTCATACGCGAACTGGGAAAGCAGAGATTGTTATGACACTCATTGAGTCGCAGATCTGTCGCCGAGGATTGCTCTTGATCATGGGTCTAATCCTCCCAGCACTGTTAACAGCGCCGGCTTGGGCGCAGGATCACACTCCGCAGACGCCTGATTCACAACAGATGCAAAGGAGGTTAGATGCGCTTGAAAACGAAATTCGCGAACTGAAGCAGCAGATAAACACCCAGCAGACAAAGGCCCAGCAGACAAATAAACCCGCTGAGCTTCCGCCAGCCAACCGCCAGCCCAGTGAAGGAAATGTCCCATCGCCGAGCGACCAAGAGACGAAGCAGCTGGAGCAGGTTTCGATCCGGCGCACGATTGATCGGCCGACCACTTTTGAGACACAGCAATCAGCCCCGACCGTCAACGTTGTTACGCAAGAAACACGAGCAGCAGAAGAAGAGGTAGAGTTGCCGAAAGAGAAGAAAGGCACCTTTGATATCTACGGTTTCATCATGCTCGACTCGGGGTATAACTTCGGTCAGATTGATCCCGACTGGTTCGACGTCATGCGTCCCACGAAACTGCCCGCTTTCGAAAACGAGTTCGCGCCTAGCGGCAACGTCTTTTTTAGCGTTCGCCAGACACGTTTTGGGGTCAAGACATCCAATCCCACCTCGCTGGGCGATTTGAAGACATGGTTTGAGTTCGAACTGTTTGGTACAGGTGTGGATGCGGGTCAGACGACCTTTCGTCTTCGTCAAGCCTATGGAGAACTGGGAAAATTTGGAGCCGGCCAGACCTGGAGCCCATTCATGGATATCGATGTGTTTCCCAACTCGATTGAGTACTGGGGACCTAACGGAATGGTCTTCTTCCGTAATGTGCAGTTCCGCTGGATGCCGATCAAGGGCGACAGCCGCTTGACCTTTGCGGCCGAGAAACCGGGTGCCAGTGCGGATCAGGGAACCTATTCAGGCCGTATTGAGCTCCAGGGAGTAAAGCCCGAGTTCACTCTGCCGGACCTCTCCATGGAAGGCCGCCTTGCCAGAAAGTGGGGCTACATCGAAGGAGCGGCCATATTCAGGAAGATCAGCTGGGAGGATCTGAATAAGACACCAACGCGCGATCTGGGTGACACGGTATACGGCTGGGGAATCAACGTGAGTTCGAACCTCAAGTTCACCAAGAAGGATACCGGGCGATTCCAGTTTGTCTATGGACACGGTATAGAGAACTATATGAACGATGCACCGGTTGATGTGGGCATCAAGAATAACTTCAGCAATCCCCGCAAGCCGATCGTGGGAGTGCCCTTGCCGGTCCTTGGAGTCGTCGCATTCGTTGACCATACATGGAGCGAACGCTTCAGCAGCACTATCGGCTATTCCTTCGAAAACATTTCGAACTCAGATGCGCAGCTTCCGTCAGCTTTCCATCAGGGGGATTACGCATTGACGAATTTGCTCTATTACCCATGGAAGAACGTCATGATGGGCGGCGAGTTTCAGTTTGGCCGGCGCGTGAATTTCAACGACGGCTGGAACTATAACGACTACAAGATCCAGTTCTCGGCCAGATACAACTTCTCAAAGACCCTTGTCTATTAGCAGACGAAGGGCGCGGCAGTACCCGGGCTATTCGGCAACCGCATATGAAAAGGAGCTTCACCCATGTTTGCAAAGCGAATCACTCCAGCACTTTTAGCGGCACTTGCATTCATTGCAACCGCTACTCCGCCTGTACTTACGGCGCAAACTGGATCGGTGAGTCCGGTTGCGCCCAAGAAAGAACAGGTGCAAGCCGCGGTTCGCGAAGCATACGAGAAGTTCCGCAGCGACACCGGCGGCAAGAACGCCGACTATATTCCATATCTCGCCCAGGTAGATTCCAAGTTATTCGGAATCGCAATCGTTACCACGAACAATGACTCCCTCACGATGGGAGATGTGAACTACTCGTTCTCCATTCAGTCGATCTCCAAAGTATTCACTCTGGCCCTTGCGATGAAGGAACTCGGTGCGGACAAGGTCTTTGACAAGGTTGGATCAGAACCGACCGGCAGGCCGTTTAATTCGCCGATTGCGGTGGTGGATATGACTACGCACAGCGGCAATCCCTTCGTCAACGCAGGAGCGATTGCGACTACAAGTCTGATTTCAGGGAAGGACGAGACAGAAAAGTGGAATAAGATCCTGGATTTTTACAGCAAAGCAGCAGGAGAGAAGTTGTCGCTCATCGATGAGGTCTACAAGTCAGAGGCGGCGACAAACACAGGGAACAAGGCGCTCTCCTATCTACTGGCGAAATACGATCGCATCTATGCCGATCCGTTTGAATCAGTGGACATCTATACGAAGCAGTGCTCCGTGGGTGTGAATGCTTTGCAGCTTGCTCGTATGGGCGCAACCCTGGCGAACAATGGGAAGAATCCGGCGACCGGCGAGCAGGTGATCAGTCCTGAAGACATTCCTCATATCCTCAGCACGATGGCCATGGCCGGCCTCTATGACGGCTCGGGTGGTTGGGCGTGGCATGTAGGTTTGCCCTCCAAGAGCGGAGTTGGTGGCGGCATCCTGTCCATTGTGCCTGGAAAAGGCGCCATCGCAGTCTTCGCACCTCCTCTCGATGAGGCAGGAAACAGTGTGAAGGCCCAGAAAGTGATCGACTATGTCTCAGAGAAGCTGAATTACAACCTCTTTTCACCGAGCTCAGTTGGATTCAAATGAGACGAGTGCGACGTTGTAGAGAGGTATCGAGGGGTTAGGTGTGTGTCGTCGTCACGTTCTAGCTCTACGTTGAAGTTACGTCACGCTGGGGGGTCATCTTGTGAATTGGGGTATGGGCAAAGTAGCGCAGCGTGTTGTCCTCATGCTGCTTTTCAGCGGCGGATACTTCGAGTTGACGAATGCGCAAACCACAACCACTGGCGAGAATAAGGCGGTCCTCACTTCGCAGAATGCTTCTGAGCTATTGAAGCAGATCGACCTGCTCGTGCAGCAGAACGGGCGGCTTGAAAAGCAGAATCAGGATTTGATGAATGTAATTGGATCGCTACGGCAGACGCTTGCCGAGCAAGCTGGAGAAACAACCGCCGTACAGCTTCAACAGGCCGTCTTGAAAGAGACGCGATTCACGTCGAGTTCCAGTGCGATGCCAGTGGCGGCCGAAGGCAGCGGAGCATCGGGGGCGCCGGCGCACTCCACTGCGGAACAGGAGCAACGGAGAACCTGGGGCACCTATACCCCTAATTTTGGATATAAGGTTGCCAACACGGAGTATGGCGACCTAAATATCAGCATCTACACGTATGCCCGTTATCTGAACCAGAAAGGCCTGGAACCGTATTACACGAATGCATTTGGTGTTACAACCAAGCTCCAGCAGCGTCAGGACTTCCAGCTTAACAAACTGCAGATTAAATTCCTCGGATGGATGTTTGATCCCAGGTTCCGCTACTTTCTTTATGCTTGGACCTCGAACGCAAACCAGGGCCTTGGTGCTCAGGTGGTACTCGCTGGAAATCTGAATTACAAATTCAAGGACTCCTTCATCGTAGGAGCTGGAATCTATTCTTTGCCTGGCACAAGAAGCGTGGAGGGCAATTTCCCGTTCTGGCTGAACGTCGATAGCAGGCACATAGCTGACGAATACTTCCGTCCCTCATACACCTCGGGCGTGAAGGCGAGTGGCGCGCTCGGGAAGGACCTGACATACCAGGTCATGGTGGGTAACAACCTTAGTACATTGGGCGTCAGTGCAGCTCAGCTGCCGAACAATTTCAGTACCGTTGCCTCGGCACTTGTCTGGATGCCTACTACAGGCGAATTTGGCATGGGCTTCGGCGACTTTGAGTGGCATGAGAAACTGGCCACGCGGTTTGCGGTTCACTACACGCGGAGCAACGAGAACAAACAGAGTCAGCCAAACAGCGAGCAGTTCGAGAACGTGCAGCTCCGTCTTTCAGACGGCAGCGTCATCTTCACGCCCAACCTCTTTGGGCCGGGAATCACCATCCAAGATGCAATATATAAGATGAACGCCTATGACTTCGGCGTAAAGTATCACGGTCTTTCTCTCGCGGGGGAGTATTACCTCCATTGGCTCACCAATTTTGAAGGAACGAATACATCCAGCATTCCAGCCCAGTTCGACAATGGCTTTCAAATTCAGAGCTCAGCAATGCTGATACCCAAGTCACTGCAGTTTTACACGGGAGGATCTTTAATCATGGGCCATTATGGTCGTCCCTGGGACTACAGGTTTGGTGTTAACTACTTCCCCTACAAGAACAGAGTGGTCCGCTGGAATACCGAGTATCTCTATACCTATAGGTCGCCTGTTGGCTACACGTCAGTGCCCTTTGCCCTCGGAGGAACAGGGCCGATCTTTTCTACAACTCTCGAGATGGCATTCTGAGCGATCTCTAAGCGAGTGGTTTGGCGAGATGCCTGGGGGGCTCTCCGATGATAAGCGACTCTGAATCCTGGCGTTGCAGGGCAGCCAGATCTGTATTGGGTGTTGCCCTTATCTTGTCGTGGGGCATCCATCTCACAGGGCAAACGGACTCTACAGGACAATATGAATTCAATGACGTCCATTTCCACCTGACCAACTACGTCCAGGAAGGGACAGATATCAACGATTTCCTGCAGATTATGGGCACGAAGGTGGGAAGAGTTGCGCTGTTCGGTATCCCATTGCAGCAGCAGTGGTCGTTTCAGAACTCAGGCAAGTTCGCTCCAACATACTATCTGCAAACGGACGCGCCTCTGTACTATTACTCGTTTACGGACGCTTACATAGCGATGGCCTATCGCTCCCTTGCTCCCGAACAACGCTTGCGATTCGATCCGATGATCACGGGCTTTGATCCTGCCGATATGTATGCAGCAGACCATATCAAACGGGTTCTCAGAACATTCCCTGGTGTGTTTTCAGGTATAGGGGAGTTTACGATTCACAAGGAATTTGTCTCCTCGAAAATATCTGGTGAAACGGCCAGTCTCACCAATCCGGCGCTCGACCGCACCCTCGATTTTGCAGCGGAAGCAGGTCTAGTCGTGTTGATGCACAATGACGTGGACGTGCCTTTTCCAAAGGAAGGCGCCCAACCCGCCTATCTCGACCAGGTAGAGGCACTTTTCAAGCGTCATCCGAGTGGACCTATCATCTGGGCCCACTGCGGGTTAGGTCGCGTCGTCGTCCCAATAAAGGGCCATGTGGCGATGCTGGAATCAATTCTTAGTGATCCTGCGATGCGCAACATTTATTTCGATATCTCCTGGGATGTCGTTGCACGGTACATCGTGGCGAGTCCGGAAACTGTACGAATAGTCGCGGACCTGATCAACCGCTATCCGGACCGTTTCCTCTTTGGAACCGATGAGGTTGCTCCTTCGAATCAGGATAAGTACGTGAAGATCTACTACCAATACGACCCCCTCTGGAAGGCGCTTACGCCTCGAGCGCGCGAGGCGGTTCGCAAAGGTAACTATGAGCGGCTTTTCGATTCCGCACGAAAGAACGTCAGAGCGTGGGAAGAGGCCCATCAGAAAGAGCCCGCAAGAAATGCAGCGCCTGACGCTGTGCCTTGATTCGCAGAAGTCGGGAGCTAAATCGTCATGGTGGAAGCCCCGGCATCTTTTCGTGAGGCCAGAGCGATACTGTCCACAGGTGTGTTTAGCGGCGTTCCGAACTCACTCACTACTATCAATATTGATAGTGTCCCTCCGCCATCGTGAATTCATAACCTGAGTTGTACAAACAATGCAAACCGGGCAGGAGGCAGCGATATGGCGTCACAGGCAGGGGACTGGACCAAACCGCAGGCGATGGCGATCCCCAAGGAGGGATACTTCCAGTTCGAACAGGGAAACTACGGGCCGGTCTTTCCCAGGACACCCGCGTGTTACGGCTTCACCATCATCGCGAAGGTCAAGCCCGGCAGGGAAGCGGCAATACGCGCCTATGCAGACACGATCGAAAAGGCGATACAGGGTGACCCGTTTTTCCTGGCGGCACTGAAGCTCCACTATCTAAAATGGGTGCTCTTCGACATTGGCGATGAGAAGTACTTCATGTACCAGGGAATCTTTGACACTGATTTTGACAAGTACACGGATGACGCCGTAGCCCTTTTCACGAAGTCCGGCTTGTCAACTACTTTTGAGAACCTCGAAGGCTTTCCTGAGGACTGGAAGACGAATATCCCGGCATTCATCAAGTTTGTGCGCGACCACCACCGCCCCAGCTTCATGGAATATGGCGAGTATCCGTTTGTGACGGCTGACGAGATCAAGAAAGCCCTCAGGGTGAAAAAGGCTTTCGGGGAAATGCTCGATCAGATGCAATAAGGCCCGGCGAAACGAGCTTGCCATGACGGATATCTACGATCTTATTGCCATCGGCGCGGGCCCTGCCGGAGAGAGCGCCACGGAGCTAGCATCGTTCTTTGGCTACCGATCGGCGGTCATCGAGAAATACCGGCCAGGCGGAACGGTAACGACAAGCGGTGGTGCCCCAACGAAGACGCTTCGTGAAGCCGCGCTTTACTTTTGGGGCTTCTGCGAAGGCGATGTGTATGGGCTTCGCATGGCAGCGCCTCCTGAGATCGCCACCGATGTGATTCGCAAGCGGACCTCAAGTGTTTGCGATCTGCTCCAAAAGGTGACAGCAGAGAATATTGCGAAGAACAAAGTGGACTACATCCAGGGGACTGCCCGCTTCGAACCAGGCGGTTCTGTCGTCGTGTCCGACGATGATGGGAATCACCGCAACCTGCGCGCGAAGGCGGTCTTGATCTCGACAGGTTCCCGTCCGTTCCGTCCAAGGAATATTTCGTTCGACATCCCAGGAGTCTGCGATACAGATACCATCTTGCAGCGCGGTCGTGTCCCAAAGGACATCGTCATCGTGGGCGGGGGCCCTGTCGGTGTGGAGTTCGCGACCATTTGTCATGTATTGGGGGCAAGAGTAACGATCCTCGATCGCGGAACTCGCCTAATGCCGACAATGGACGCCGAAATGTCAGCGTGCATGGAGGAGCTATTTCGGAAATGGGGCCTGCGCATTCTATTCGGTTCGACCGCGGAAAGCATTGCGGCGAAGGGCGATGGATTACAAGTGAAAGCGTCGACGGGAGAGAGTCTGCTCCCAGACACCGTGCTTTTCGCCGCTGGTCGTAGTGCGAACACAGACGGCCTCGGACTTGAAGCCGTAGGAGTAGATCTGGATTCCCGCGGGCGAATCGTTGTCGACCAGAGCTTCCGCACGTCTGCGGATGGGATCTATGCCGCAGGCGACGTGCTTGGGCCGACGTTGGCCTCAACGGCGATGGAGCAAGGGCGATTGGCAATCTGTCACGCTTTCAGTATTCCATTCCAGGGAACAGTGGATCCGACTCCCGTCTCGGCGGTTTACAGTATGCCGGAAGTTTCCGGGGCGGGCCTGACCGAGGCGCAGTGCAGTGAAAGAAAACTCGATTACGAAGTCGGCCGCGCGGATCTCGCCCTCACGCCGCGAGGTGCCATTGCTGGACGTGGCGGCCTCTTGAAGTTGATTTTTCTGAAGGCCGATCGGAGGCTGGTCGGCGTTCACTGCATAGGTGACATCGCCTCGGAGATCGTTGGTATCGGGCAGATGGTCATCCGCTGCGGAGGAACGATGAATACTATCGCCAACATGTCGATGAACACTCCCACCTACAGTTATGCCTACAAGTACGCCGCATTCGACGGCTTGCGTCGCCTTGTTTCATCCGAAACAGAAACGCATGTCTGATGGATCCAGGGAGATGAATATATGAGCCAAACCAGACGTTCGGGTCGAACCTACAACCAACTTCACACGCCGCGAAAATACACACCAGGTAAGCGTCGGTTCAGCGTTTATTGGACCTGGAGTTACCCATGGGAGGCAAATCGTGACGTAACGGAAATGGATAATCGCTTCTCGACTATGACTGAGGTCCGCCGGGTAGGATGGCCGAACTTTGAGTCGGTTGAGTATTCGGAGCAGATGTTTCTGCAGGGAATCGCAGGAACTCTTGAACTCTTCCATTTGTCGCTCGTGAGCTTCCAGACGGCGGTCGGCGAAGTCACTGGACATCCCGTGGCCGTATACCAACGGATCGATCAGGCTGGGCAGCGATTACCGATTGACGAGCGGATACTCGACGATACAGATACGTTGATGGTGTTTGGCCTGGACCACCTAGTGACAGAGCAGGAGGCTTCTCCCGAAGAAATTGAAGCTCTGCGGAACTTTCTCACACGCGAGGGCACTTGTCTGATCCTTGGTCCGCACCATGACGTGGGCGTCTCCGATGATCTGAAAACGCGCCAGATAGAGTATGCCCATCACGGCGATCCGCTGGTCCCACGCCAGCAGCGTTTCGGCAAGTACACCCGTTCGCTCATGAAAGGGCTTGGCGTGCCTGTCGAAAACAAGTTTGGTCTTCGCCCCGCAACTGTCAGCGGAACAACTCGCACGGTACCCCTTTCCACCGCCAAGGACCTGGACGCGCGAGGTTGGCTGACCGACGTCAATACCTTCGTCTTTCACATGCACCTGCCGCATTACGCAGTGACCACCGACGATCCCAAGGCCATTCGTGTTCTGGCGCGACAACCGATCGATATGTCCAGGCCGCATCCCTTCATCGAAGCCGGGAACCGTGAATTCAACATGTTTCTCTGGATGCCGCCAAATGCTGAGCGGGCCGGCGACATATTGCTGGCAGACTCGACGATTTTCACGACCTTGTTCGGTGGAGACGAGAGCCTGGAGTGCTTTTGGAAGAACCTCGCGAGCAGGTGACACGTCACGCCTGCAAAAGGACCCCAGGCTGGATCCTGGCAGTGATCGGCTTGTTGGTTATTGGGACGCGAGCACAAGCTCAGAATCGAGGCGTGTATCCGCTCGGAATGAGCGCTACCAACTCCGGAGTTACGCCTCAGCCCGGCTTTACTTATGTCAATCAGCTTATCTTCTACTCGCGGGACCATGCTAAGGACGATGTCGGTAATACGTTGCCGGTTATAGGAGAGAACTACGTCCTTATGGACATGAATACATTGGCCTGGGTGAGTAAGAAGAAGCTTCTTGGTGGAGCAAACTTCTCTGCGGTTGCGACCCTCCCGTTCGCAAAGAACGACCTCACTTCAGATATCCAGGGGAGGATCAGTGGCGGTGGAGGATTTGCCGACTCATACTACCTGCCATTCATACTGGGCTGGAACCGCGAGCGCATCGCCATCCGCGCTATGTATGGATTTCTTGCGCCTACTGGGCGCTTCGTCGCCGGTGGGAACGATAACGTTGGTTCAGGCTATTGGACACATACTCTCTCTTCAGGGCAGACCTTCTATCTGACGGGGAACAAACGCCTTGTTTTCTCCGGATTTCAGATGTACGAGTTTCATACCATCCAGGAAGACACTACTATCCATCCGGGGGAGACATTCGACCTCGACTACTCGCTGATGCGATCGATTTCTGTCCATGGGAATGTTCAGCTGCAAATCGGTGTTGTGGGTTATGAGCAACGGCAGACGACCGCCAAGACAGGGCCGACGATTTCTTTAGCCGCCTCAAATGACCGTTACTCCATCAACTCGCTTGGATTTGCTGTCAACTCGCCCTTCCCAAGGCGAAAAGCGAGTTTGGGCCTCAAATATTTCAAGGAGTTTTCTGATCGTTCCACGTTCCAGGGATACTCGCTGCAGGTTTCTGGTTCGCTCAGCTTCTAGGCGTAAGTCGATCTTGACCAAAGAGAGGCATCATGAGCGCATCTGTTCTTGAACTCGATCAGATCCAGAGCGGAGTACTGCGTCCGCGGCCCACGCCGTATGTGGCGACTTATATATTGCTTCGCATTGACGAGCGCACTGCGGGACGAGAACTGATGCGCCGCTTGAGCGCGGCTGTAGCATCGGCCGCTCATCCCGTAAGCCCTGCTCGCGATACCTGGGTAAGTGCCTCTGTCAGTTTTCAAGGTCTCAAGGCGCTTGGGGTTCCAAAAAGCTCGCTGGACAGCTTTCCCCTGCAGTTCCAGCAGGGAATGGCGGCCCGCGCCAAAGTGCTGGGAGATCGCGGTGAAAGCAGTCCTGAGAACTGGGAAAAGCCGCTCGGATCGCCCGACGTCCACGTTGTCGTCACCGCACTTTCGCCCGACTCGGAACACCTTCAATCTGCGCTCGAACGCGCCCAGAAAGCATACCGGGAGTTGACTGGAGTCGCAGCGATATGGCGGCAAGATTGCCATATTCTGCCAGATGAAAAGGAACCGTTCGGCTTCAAAGACGGCATGAGTCATCCCGCGATCGAGGGCAGCGGCATTCCGGGATCCAATTCCCATGAAAGACCGTTCAAGGCGGGCGAATTCGTTCTGGGATACCCCGACGAGATCAGCGAGGCGCCACAAATACCGCAACCGGAGATTTTGGGACGCAATGGAAGCTTTGTGGTCTTTCGCAAACTGCATCAGCGCGTCGCCGCCTTCCGTCAATACCTGAAAGCCAACGCTTCGGACGTTCACACCGAGGAATTTCTGGCGGCCAAGATGATGGGACGCTGGCGGAGTGGGGCTCCCCTAGCCTTGTGTCCTATGCACGACGATCCCGAGCTTGGAGTTGACTCGCGGCGCAACAACGACTTCCTGTTCAAGGCGGACGATGCGATAGGCTACAAGACTCCTTTAGGCTCGCACATCCGCCGCCTGAACCCGCGGGATGCTGATGTCGCAGGCCTGGTACGAATCCATCGAATGATACGTAGAGGAACCGCCTATGGCCCACCTCTCCCACCGGGTGTCCTCGAAGATGATGGCGCGGACCGCGGGTTGATGTTTGCCTTCGTCGGTGCCCACATCGGCCGCCAATTCGAGTTTGTTCAATCTGAGTGGATGAACGACAGTGCTTTCTTCGGGGGAACATCGGGGGTGGACCCCATATCCGGCGCGGGCGATGGTATAGGAGTCTTCGACGTGCCGAGGCGTCCGATTCGGACGCGCCTCCAAGGTTTGCCCCGGTTCGTGATCACACGCGGCGGGGAATATTGCTTCATGCCTAGCCTTCGCGCCTTACTGTGGCTCGCGGAACTCAAAACCTAGGAGCCACCAGAACAACCGCGAGCGAAATACCGCGATCATGGGTGGCTGCTCTTCAGTTAAGCGGCTGATTCTATGGTGCCCGGAGGGAGACTTGAACTCCCACAGCCGTTTCCGGCCCGCGGATTTTAAGTCCGCTGCGTCTGCCGATTTCGCCATCCGGGCCCTTTCACCACCATCGTATCCGAATCGGCTCTTCATTCAATTCTTGTGAATCAACCCTGTGTTGTAGGCTGTGTCTGCTCGCAGATAAGGAGCGGAGTTACGAGATGCCAAGAACTGCATCTGCCCCGCGCATATGCCGGCCATACCGTACGGCTCTGAGTTGTCTCGTCCTCCTGCTCCTGGTAGCGGTTGGGCTCCCGGGGCAGGAGGGCGATACATCGCCGGTACTTTTCTCGACCGTGATGCAGCGCGTTTCGGCGCAGCCCGAGTTTCGCGAGCGCGTGCTTCAGGGGATACATGATGTCCCGAAGGCCGGCGAGTTTCTTTCTCCCAATCTCGTTCAGCGCTTGCGCGTTCTCATCCTTGGGAAAGAGTGGCAACGCGTCGATCACTTCCCGGCGCTGACTGTCGCTGCTCTCAACAAAAGTGTCGATGCGGCCAGCGCGATGGCAGGGAAGTCGACTGCGCCGCTCGACCTTGCTGATCTGCTGGACACTGCCGAATACCCTGTCGGGCATTCGGCGACGATCGATCTCGATCATCCCGCCACAACGCCCACGTACGCCGACGATCCAACGACAGCACCTCGAAATATGGGCTTCGATCTCATCATGGGCGATGGACCGGACCCGGTGCTCGCTCCGATGCATGCCCAGAGCCGCCAGTTTGCGTCGGTATTGAATCGCCTGGCTATGAATGGACCGGGCCAGCCCGAGGCCGCGGCTGTCCTGGACGGAAAGCGCTTCGTCGATGGGGGCGCCCTCATTCAGGAGATCAGGCAGAAGGGACACAAGGTGACGATCACCGATGATGTCTATTTCGCGAACTTCGGCCATCTCCACGATCGCGGTCGCGAGGTCATCATGCCGTTCTGGATTGACACGCAGATTGCTGTCCCCGCGAGCCGGCGCTCCTTGCTGCTGCCAGTCAGCCACTCCGAGCAGGAGTTGCATATACGCGGCCCGAAGTGGAATGCAGATGTTGCCTTTTATTTCGGCATCGATGGCAAGGCAGAGTTTCGCACCAATGACTCGCTCAATCAGAGCTGGGTGATGCACCGCATCCTTTTCGCCTACGATGACTCAAGCCAGCAGCTCCACGCGATGAGGCTGTTGAGCGCGGCTGTCCGCGTCTACTACGGTGCACGCCGCGCCCATCCGGAGTTACCATTCGGCGGCTACTATCGGCTGGGAGTCTGCCAGGACGTGAGCGCCGCGGTGGAATCAGATCTTCGCGGCAAAACCCATCTCTTTCCTATAACCCACGATCCCGCATACTTCCCGCAAGCCGGATCGACAGATCCACGCGACCGTGAGTTCCTGGCTGCTTTCAATGCATTGCCTTCGGATCGCGGTTCCGAACTACCTCCTATCGATCGTGTGCTCGGCGCATTGCCGACTGTGCAATATAGCGACATGGTCATCCCCGGCCTTGCCGGTGATCTGGAACGCGTCACAGTCGCCGATCGCCTCGGGCTGGTGCAGCGCACCCATCCATTCCTCACGTTTCTTATCGCCGTCATTCTTGTGCTCTTGCTCCTGGTCTTTGTGGCCTGGCGTCTGTTTCGGCGTCACCGCCAAAAAGCCGCACCGGCTACTTAGACGGTGGAGGCGGAGTCGATTGCGGAGGCGGCTCTGGCTGTGGAGGCGCCACAGGCGGTGGCGGTGGTGGCGGCTCCGTGTCATTGGCCGCAAGCAGTTCAATATCAAAGATCAAATCACCCTTTGGCGGGATCACAGGTGGCCGACCGCGCTCGCCATACGCGAGCTGATAGGGAATGAACAGGCGGCGCTTTCCGCCTACATGCATCCCGGCGAAGCCGTAGTCCCAGCCGGGAATGACTCGATGGACACCCTGTTGGAAAGTGATGGGTTCATTGCGATCGACCGACGAGTCGAACTTCGTTCCGTCTGACGCCAGCCATCCCGTGTAATGGACGGTGTAGAACTGATTGGGCTGCGCCTCTGCTCCATCACCGGCTTTGATATCGATATAGCGAAGAGCAAATGCCGATTCCAGCTTCCCACTCGCCGGCGGAATACCGGGCGGTAATTGGGGGGCGGGACTTTCTGCCGTACACGGAGCTGCTGGTCGACGCTGCGTGGCTGTGGTGCTCGTATGATGTGTTGTTTGTTGCGCCGAGATAGTAACCGCGCAGAGTGCAAAAAGAGGCAAAGTAAGGCTGGTGATCTTCATTTCAGTCTCCGCATTTGATGCTTCCGAAGTCGTAGATCAGAGTGATGTTACCTGTTTCGTTCTGGGAAACTTCAGCTTTAGTGGTATGCCCAAAGGCACGTATTCCCATTGATACTCGGACTCACGTCAGTTAATAAGGAGCGCGCGATGGAGAACGGATCCGGTATCTTCCAACAGGCACGGCAGTTGGTTCAAGAAGCAGATCGTAAGCTTGAGGAACTGGAACACCGCTTCAACGAAGCATTTGAGTTCTCGCGCGAAGAGCGCGATGAACTGGCGCCGCGCGCCTCTGACGAGTATGCCAACTGGACTATTGAACTGGCGCCGAAGAGCCTCCGCGCGATTTTTCTGCTGACGCCGAAGACGGGACGCGAATGGTCGCTTGAAGTCATGGATCCGGAACACGGAATGCGCAGTCTCGGTCTTTTTCGCGGTGGCGATAACGGTGTCGGTGGATCCCGCCGCCTGCGTGCAGCCCGCGTCGTCAGCGCGATCGGCAGCTGGGTGGAGAAGGCCCAAATGCCGTTGCCTCCACAGCAGACCGTATCCACTTCGCGCAAGGAAGCCGCCCACATACGCGCGGAGGCAAAGCCGATTGAGGTCAAGGCTGATCTCCCGCCGCGCGACCAGATGCCGATGCCGGCCGCCCCGCGCTGGCTGGACATGCTGCCTGATGCGCAGGGTATGCCACTGCCGGATGCCGCCGCGGCGAAGAAGAACAACGCGCAGGTTGGCTTCGGACTGGGCCGCATCTTCGGTGGCCGAGACGGAATGGCCGAACAGGCGTAACGAAATCGAACGGGGTTATGCAAGGGTGGGCGCCGCAAGGCCGCCCGCCCTTTTGCCTTTCTGCCGGTAAACCGGCGCCTTTGACGAGGGCAGCCTGTCGGGTTCATCGTTAAGTGTTCTAGCCGATCATCGGAAGGGGGCCTGTCTATGGAGACCCGAGCGGAGACGAAAACGGACGCCAGAATTACCTTTACCCTGAATGGAGAGTCGCGTTCCGTCATTACTGATCCCGATCGTCCCCTGCTCGATGTGCTCCGCGAAGATCTGCACCTGACCGGAACCAAGTATGGCTGCGGCGAAGGCGAATGCCGTGCATGCACGGTGTTGCTGAATGGTGAGAGCACACCTTCATGCCTCACCCCCGTAGGCAGCGTGAATGGGCAGCCCGTACTGACGATTGAAGGGCTGGCCCATGGTGACAAGCTGCATCCGGTGCAGGAGGTATTCCTTGCAGAAGGTGCCTTTCAGTGCGGCTATTGCACCGCGGGCATGATCCTCGGCGTCGCCAGCGTGAGACAGAAAAACCCCGCAGCGGACGAAGCAGAGTACCGCGCGGAACTCCAAAAGCATATATGCCGCTGCGGCGGCTATCCGAAATATCTCAGCGTAATTCGTCGTCTTGCCGAAGGCGCGCAGACGGAGAAGGCGCGCATATGACACCGGCATCTTCCATCAAGAGCAGTCAAGCTCCGGACCCCGAGTATGACCTTCAGCACCCCCTCGAGTGCGTCGGTTACGACTTCGGACTGAGTCGCCGTGCCTTCGTGAAGGGATTAGGAGCCGGGTTATGCATCGCAGTATCGCTTCCCGTCCTGGCTCAGGAGCGGGAGAGTGGACAGCGCAGCCGGAATACCTTTCTTGGCACTGGAGCACAAAACCTCGCAGCACGCATTCACCTCGGCACTGACGGCAGCATCACCGTGATGGCGGGCAAGGTTGAGGCGGGCCAGGGAGCACGTGCGGAGTTGCTGCAAGCCGCGGCGGAAGAACTCAGAGTACCGGTCTCCCGCGTGCGGATGATGCTTGCCGACACTGATATGGTTCCCGACGATGGTATGACGGCCGGCAGCGGCACTACCCCACGGACAGTACCGGCGGTGCGGCGTGGTGCCGCCACAGCGCGCAATCTTCTAATTGCATTTGCCTGCGGGCAGTGGACCCTTGAACATGCCGCGGTCGAAGTGCGGGACGGCAGGGTTGTTCACCGGGGAAGTAATCGCTCACTCGACTATGCTGACCTCGCCAGGAGCGTCGGAACGGCAAAGCTCTTCCAGCAAGCCATTCCAGCAGACATTGAGCTGACACCGATAAAGGAATGGAAGGTGCTCGGAACCTCCGTCTCCCGGCCGGAAGCACATGATCTTGTCACCGGCGCACATAAATATCCGTCCGACATCGCCCGCCCCGGAATGCTCTACGGAAAGATTCTTCGTCGGCCGGCGTATGACGCAAAGCTGCTCTCGATCGATCTCGCACCCGCCCGGGCCATCCCGGAGGTGATCGTCATTCGCGACGATCAGGATGACCAGTTTGTGGGCGTTGCTGCTTCGACTAGTTTTCGGGCTGAGCGCGCTCTTGCTGCGATTTCCGACACTGCAAAGTGGGGTACTACTCCTCAGTCCTCTGGCCCCCGGCCGTCGGGATCCAAGCCGTCGAGTAAGGATCTCTTCGACTATCTCAGGCGTAACGCGGAGGGCGGACCGCCGTCGAATCCCTTCGCGAATGGTCCGTCCGTCGCAAAGACGTTACGCCGCACTTACAACGTTCCTTATATCCAGCACGCGCCGCTCGAACCGCGGGCGGCGCTTGCGGAGTGGAAGGACGGACGCCTCACCGTCTGGACCGGCTCGCAAAATCCATTCGGAGTGCGCGGCGAGCTCGCGAGAGCGTTCCATTTGCCCGAAGACCAGGTGCGCGTCGTCATTCCTGACTTTGGCGCGGCCTTCGGCGGCAAGCATACCGGCGAATGCGCAGTGGAAGCAGCGCGGCTGGCCCGGGGTGCGGGCAAACCTGTCTCCCTGCGCTGGACGCGCGAGGAAGAGTTTACCTGGGCCTACTTTCGTCCCGCCGGAGTGATCGAGGCGGAGGCTAGCCTGGACGCCCAAGGCAAAATCGCGACATGGTACTTCATCAACATCAACTCGGGCCCGAACGCAGTCGACACTCCCTACTCCATCGGCAAGACGGATTGCCGTTTCATACCCTCAACACCTCCGTTACGCCACGGTTCGTATCGGGGGCTCGCCGCCACCGCAAACAATTTCGCCCGCGAAGTCTTCATGGACGAGCTGGCAGCGACCGCCGACTCCGATCCGCTCGCATTCCGCCACGCGCACCTGGCAAACCCACGGCTCCGCGCAGTGCTCGACGCGGCTACGAGCCACTTCCGGTGGCAGGAGCGCGCCAACCGAAAAGATCCCAATACCTCCGTCGGTCTGGCGTGCGGGACGGAAAAGGGTTCTTACGTCGCGGCGTGTGCAGAAATCGAAATCGATCGCCAGCAGAAAAAGCTTAAGGTGCGCAATATCTGTGAAGCCTTCGAATGCGGCGCGATTGTGAATCCTGGTAATCTGCTCTCCCAGGTCCAGGGAGCCACCATTATGGGACTGGGCGCGGCCTTGCAGGAGGAGATTCGATTTGAAAACGGCAGGATCCTGAATGCCTCCTTCGGCGAATACCGTGTGCCCCGGTTGGAGGACGTGCCCGAGTTGGACATCCATCTGATCAACCGACCAGATCTGCCTTCTGCCGGCGCCGGCGAAACTCCGATCATTGCCATTGCTCCGGCGATTGCCAATGCCGTCTTCCGGGCCACGGGTGCGAGCGTCCAAGCACTCCCTATTCGCATCTGAATGATGTGATTGGTCCAAAAAATCGCCCGCGAAATCAGGAGAGGTCGTTACGCATTCCGCCGTCCCTTTCATGCAGGAAAGAGCGGGCGTACAATCAGCCCTTTCGAGGTTCGAATTTTCACCGCGACTAGTGCGGCGAAGTAGATTGGGGAGGAAGCGATGCACAGAACACTACGCATGACGGCGCTGGCGGTATTGGGTACGGCGAGTCTACTGGCCACCAGCAGCTGCGCCAAACACAGCTACTCGGATCAGTACTATCTGGTCGCCACGAATATCAAATTGCCCTATTGGCAGGCAGCAAACAATGGACTGATGAAGGCGGCCGGTCAATATGGTGTCAAGGCCGAGTTGCGCGGGCCGGACACCTTCGATCCGCAGGGCGAAGTACAGGAATTCGAGACCGTGATAGCGCGTAAACCGGCGGGCATTCTCGTCTCGGTTGCAGATCCGGCTCTCATGCAACCCGAAATCGACAAGGCTATCGCCGCGAACATACCGGTGCTGACGATTGACTCTGACTCCCCAAACAGCCATCGGCTCTTCTTCATCGGCACCAACAACCTGCAGGCAGGCCGCCTCGGTGGACAACGCGTGGTGGAGAAACTGCACGGCAAGGGTAACGTCGTGTTCTTCACCATGCCCGGTCAGCCCAACCTTGACGAGCGTCTGAAGGGATACACTGACGCGTTCTCGCGAAGCCCCGGAATCAACGTCGAGAACATCGTTAACATAAAGGGCGACTCTGGCAATGCCTTCGACAACACCCAGTCGATGCTCGGCAAGACGGGCAAGGAGAAAGTCGACGCTTTTGTCTGCCTGGAAGCTTCCGCCGGCAAGGATGTGGCCGAAGCACTGAAGCGTGCGAATGCCTCGGACCGCGAACTGGTGGCAATGGATGTGGACGAAGCCACGCTAAATCTGGTGAAGGAAGGCGTGATCGATGCAACCATAGGCCAGAAGCCCTTCACTATGGCCTACTATGGCCTGAAACAGGTCGTGGAGCTGCACGAGAATCCACTGAAGCAGCTCGACAAGGACTACGAGACCGACTCCTTCTCGCCCGTCCCGGCATTTGTCGACACAGGTACGACACTGGTGGACAAGAACAATGTCGATCTCTTCCTGCATGCACGGCAGCAGGCGGCGCAATAGCAACGGACCCGTTCGCAGCCTTCGAGACCTGCCCTTGCGGCGGGTCTCGCTGTAATGAGGGTGAATCAAGAACTAATCGGACTCCTTCACATAGAAACCGTCAGGGGCCTCGACGACCGTGTCCTTTTGCTTGCTCTCGATTTTGAGCGAGTGGAAGCCTGGCCGCGCCCCAGACTTTTCCAGGTTGAACGTCACCATGGACTGATGGGCCAGATCCTCTTCGATCATGGCATAAATAGCGCCTGCATTCTCTTTTTTGGTGAGTTCAAAGACGCGTCCGCCAGTGGGAGTTGCGATATCCGCTAGAACGCGTTTGCCGTCTCCCTTCACACTCTGCTGTGGCCTGCGCTGCCCGCCGCTCGGATAGCCTCCACCCGGGTAATTGTTCGGATATCCACCCGGGTATCCACCCGGATATCCACCTGGGTAACCGCCGCCTGGATAGCCTCCGCCGCCTGGATATCCGCCGGGATAGCCACCGGGGTAATTCGTCGGGTCGCGACGGTTTGGATCGTTCTCCTGGTCGATTTTCTTTTGGGCCTTGTCGATATCGCCTTTCACATAGACGGCATAGATGATGGTGCCTGTCCTTTGTGCAGTGTCGATGGCCGAGCGCAGGGACGACTTGCTGCCTTGGTCGATGCCATTCGAGAAGAGCACCAGTACCTTGCGGCCGCTCTGCTTCCCGGTGATCTCATTCGTGGCGAGATAGATCGAGTCATAGAGCAGCGACTGGGCGCCTGGATTGGAAGCATCTCCGCCGGTATTCGGTTCCGGAGAATCCAGAAGGCTGGCGCCCTGCTGCACCTTTTCTTTGCTGGACGTCAAATCCTGCAGTAACTCCACCTCTCGGTCGAAATGCACCACAAAACCACGATCCTGAGCGGACTTCATCATCGCGTTGATGAATTCCAGGCTGGCGGCCTTCTCCTCTGCGTTTGCCCCGCGTTGGCCGCGGCTTGTGTCCACCAGGAGCCCAATGACCAGCGGCTGACCTGTTGCCGGGGAAACCGTCGAAATGATCTGTGCAGTGCCGTCCTCGGTCAGCGTCAGGTCGTCCTTGGCCGGTATGGGGACAGGAGAGCCCTTCTTGTCGCGGACAAGCAGGGGAACACTTACTGTCATTCCGCTCTTCTGTGGCGGAGGCGGAGTATCAGACGCTGTCTGTGCCGCGAGCGGCACAGACAACAGGCAACAGAGCAGGGCAGTGCGCAGCATCGTGATGGATAGACGTATGGGGAATCGGGATGGCTGCATCGGGAGCCGCTGCAAACGACGAGTTGACCCTCGATTCACTCTCGTTGTGACAACAGCAGCAGCCTAAACCATCATCCCATTCAGCGCGAGCCACAGCGGGAGAGTCTCTCCAAGGAATGCCTCCAACTGTGCTCTCATTCTCTCAAGGAGAAACAATGCCGAACGCTGACAAGACCCCGCTCACCCGCGACCAGCTGATCGAAAACCTGAACGAAGATCTGGCCCGCGAATATCAGGCGATCATCGCATATGTGAACTATTCGCAGGTGCTGAAGGGTGCGGCTTATATGAACATTGCGAACGAACTGGCAATTCATGCCACGGAAGAGCTCACGCATGCCCTTAAGATCTCCAATGCCATCGACTACCTAGGCGGTATGCCGACAGTGAAGCCAAAGCCGGTCAAGACCTCGGAGAAAGCGGAAGAAATGCTCCGTTTCGATCTCGACAACGAGAAGGAGACCATCCGCCAATATCGTCGTCGCTTGAAGCAGGCTGAGGAACTGAACGAATACGCCCTTAGTGAGACCATCCGGACCATTCTTATCGATGAGCAGGACCATCTCGTCTCGCTCGCTACTGCACTTGGCACTGATCCGCCACAACCGGGAATCGCAGATTAGTTGGAAGGAAGGGAAGCGAGTAAAGATCATATGCGCTTCCCGTAGTTCAGCTCTTCGCGAGTACTGAAACATCACTGCACGTGGTACGCGTGCCTGCCGCTGCCGATCTGCTCTGATTTGCCATGCGGCAGAACGATTGTCGCCGTGGTATTTGGGGGCGTCATCACCGTAAAGCTGTGCGCTGCACTGTCCCAGTCTGTCGTGACTGTTCCGTAGGCGGAGTCGTATTCGGCATGGACCTGCGGCAGACTGGGATCAAAATGCGGGCTGATGGTCAGATGATGAAAGCCCGCGCCGGAAGGATCTGTATCGATGCCGGCAACGCGGCGAAACACCCACGCCATCACCGACCCGAATGCATAGTGGTTGTAGGAGTTCATCGCCGGGTCGCCGGTATCGCCATTCCAGCGTTCCCACCATGTCGTAGCACCCTTCCGCACCATGTAGCCCCATGATGGATATGTGTCCTGCAGCAGCAGCCTGTAAGCCACATCGGAGCGGCCATTCTCATCCAGCACGAACATCAGAAATGGCGTACCAAGGAATCCTGTGGTTAGGTGATTTTGATGCGCTTCGATGTCCTTCACCAGCCGTTCTGTCATAGCGGGCCGCGTACTCTCCGGCGCGATCCCGCTGTAGAGGGAGGCGACGTAGGCTGTCTGCGTATCACCGGAAACGGAACCGTCTGGGTGGATGAACGCTGTCCGATAAGCGGTGGCGATATTCTGATACAGCGTCTCGTATTTCTCCGCGTCGGCCTTATGACCAAGCGCTAGCGCCATCTCCTTCATGTCGCGCGCAACGATCGCCCAATAGGCCGTCGCGATGAGGTCACGCGGTGTATGAGGATCAGGCGCAAGCCAGTCTGCGTAGTTTGCTCCCAGTTCGTTGCGGCGCAGATACTCCGGATTTCCGTGCTCGATGAAGTCCATATAGTGTTGCATCTCTGGCCATGCACGCTCCAGCAACGCAGTATCTCCGTACTGCAGCCACGCAGCATATGGCACCAGGATGCCGGCGTCAGCCCACCCCGGAGCGCCTGCTTCGGGCTTCAGCAGATCTGGCGAGACGTCAGTGAATGAGCCATTCGCCTCCTGTGCGTCCAAGATGTCGTTCATGAACTTCTGGGTGAAGCTTGCGATGTCGAAGTTGTAGGTACCGGTCCGCCAGAAGACCCCGCCATCGCCCATCCATCCCAGCCGCTCGTCCCGCTGCGGACAATCGGTAGGAATAGAGACGAAGTTACCGCGCTGTCCCCACAAGCCAAGCTCGCTCATGCGATTCAGCAGATCGCTCGAACTGTGAAAGCGCATGGAGGGCTCCTCAGGGATGCTGTTGTAGACTAGGCCATCGATGGTCTCCTTCGTGGGGGTGCCGGGATAACCGGAGACCTCCACATATCGGAAGCCGTGGAAAGTAAAGCTGGGCGTATAGCTCTCATCGCTACCGCCGGACAGCGTGTAATAGTCCGTAGCTGCCGCATTGCGCAGATTCTCGGTATAGATGCTGCCATCCGGATTGAGGCGCTCCGCGTAGCGCAGGCGCACCACCGTGCCACGCGGCCCCTGCCCGTGCAGCTGAACATTGCCCACCATGTTCTGGCCCATATCGAAGATCGTGGGGTGGGTTTGACTTGCTGGGTCGACTGACACAGGATGCAGCGTAATGATGTTCGTGATCGACGCATCCGGCGAGGCTGTGATCATCACGCCTTCCGGAACCGTGGCTGTTACGGCGCGCGACCAGCCGGTCGCAGAAAAACCGGGCGCATCCCAACCAGGCATCGCTGCCCGCGCATCGTATGCCTCTCCGCCATAAATCTCAGACGAGAGCACCGGCGCCGCCGCGGTCTGCCATGTGCCGTCGGTGCCGATCGTCAGCTGCTGGCCGTTTTCGAGCGTGATGTCGAGTTGAGCGCGCAACAGGTCCGGGCCGGCAAAGAAGCGAGTGCCGCTCCACGTCAGCGGTGAGCCGTGCCATCCACCGCCGAGCATGAAGCCAAGCGTGTTTTTGCCCGGCGATAGCATCGCCGTCACATCGTAAGTCTGATAGAGGACACGTTTGTGAAAGTCGGTGAAGCCCGGCTGAAGCAGTGTCTGCGGAGCGACAGCTTTTCCGTTCAGCCATGCGCGATACGCCCCAAGCGCCGTTACGGTGAGGCGTGCGGATCGGATGCCACCACCCGTCTGGAAGTCCTTGCGGAGCAGGGAAGCCTCTGTCGCGATCCGATCGGGCCCGGCGATCGCCTTTTCGCGATCGGTACCCACGCTGAAGGCTGCAGCGAGCGTACCAACCTCCTGTGCTGGCGCCCACGAGGCGCTGTCTCCAGAACGAGCGCTCCATGCGTGATCGCTCGCTATGCGCTGTTCTGTGCCCTTCTGATCGGTGACTCGAATCGACGCGGCGAATGCGGCAGGCGCGGTCGTCGCCGGCTCGTGCACCTTCGGAGACACCACGCGTACCAGTATCTCGTTATCTCCTGCCACCCCAGCGCCGGCGTGAAGCTCGGGTGTGATCTCTTCCCAGTCGAAGGCACTCCATTCCGTATGTCTGCCCGTCTCCTTGCCATTCACCGACGCTACAAATCCGCCGCGTGACACAACGTGCATGCTGGCGCGCAGCGGAGGCGCGTCGAGGTGCAGAAAATAACGAAACTCTGCAACCGTCCCGGCGGCCACATGCTTCGCATCCCCCCCCGGCAGCCAGAGCCAACGCACGGCCGCCAACTCCTGCGCGGCGGTAGGATCATCGCGCCGAATCCACTGTGCGGACCAGTCGGAAGGGGACCGCAGGCCGGTCTCAAACCACGCCGGTGCCGACAACTCATTTTTTCCGGTTTTGTCCCACACACGTACGGTCCAGAAATAGCGCGTGCGTGAATGGAGTGCTGGGCCGCGATAGGCGACATCGATAGAATCTGCTGACGGAATGCGGCCCGAGTCCCAAACATCTCCTTTACCGTTGCGCACCGCCTGCTCGTCGGTTCCGATATGGATCTCATAACCTTGTTGCATCCAGTTGGGACCGCGTGAGTCGCTCTGCCATGCAAAACGTGGCGCCGCCGCATCCACGCCAAGCGGATTCGTTCTGTGCTCCGTCTCCAGATGCACAGGCGATGCAAACGCATGAAGAACTGATATCAACGCACCGCAAAGCACAGCAGGACGAACAAGACGCACGATTTCTCTCCGGATATGGATTTCCCGCCGACCAGAAACAAAGTACGCGAAACCGGTCTCAAGAGCCATCACGCTCGTGTGCGCGGCACTTCATCGGCCGACCCGGCAGATGCTATTCTGATGGCGCGCTGGAGAGATGGCCGAGTGGCTGAAGGCGCACGCTTGGAAAGCGTGTTTACTCTAACGGGTAACGTGGGTTCGAATCCCACTCTCTCCGCCACGCTTTTAAAATCAACAGTTTAGCCGGGTGGTTACAGTCGCGGTTACAGAAATCGCGGTAACGCGGCTCCTGAGCGCTAGTCAGGAGATGCCGCGTGGAGTCACCAGTAGTTCGCTTTAAAATCCGAGTTCGTCGCCTGACGGCTCGCGTCCATTCCTCAATCCAGTTCTCGCATCGAACGGCAAGCAGAAGCCTCTGCAAGCCGTCGTCGATGGCAAACCAGAGCATCATCCCGAGGGAAACCAACTTCCTCCGCTGCCGGAGCAGACAGGAAGCGTGTCTACAAAACCAATCAGCAAGGACGCAGAGCCGCTCATTGAGCAGCGCCGAAAGCAGAAGCCACGTGAGCGCGCCGGCACGATGCGTGCGCTCGACGGTCAGTCATGTGACGCGCCCACACCCGGCGAGCAGTTCCGTTACTATGCTGACTTGCCTTTGCGCGAACTGCTAATTAGGCTTTTCGGTGATGCGCAAAACCAGTCCTTCTCAGCCGCGATGGAAGGCCCGCGTTTTGGGGCATTTCCGCTGGCATCGGGCTGAGGCGCTTTTTCTGATCGTTCTCTGTCTCGCAACTGGACTTGGCTATTCGCAGAGCGACATCGCACAACAAGCTGGAACATTGATGGAAGAAGGGCGCTTTCACGAAGCTGAAGGGCTCTGGCGCAAGCTTACGGAGAGCAAACCGCGAAACGCGTCCGCTCACGCGAACCTGGGTCTGGCATTGGCGCGTCAGGGACAGCTGCCATCGGCTGCTGTCGAATATCGTAAGTCTCTGGCCATACAACCGAACCAGCCGGCGATTTCCTTTGATCTGGGTTTGGCGGAGTTCAAGCAGGGCCATTTTGCCAAAGCCATTCCGCCGTTCAAATCTGCTAATAAGGCCAGCGCAAACGATCCTCGGATGCCCGTTTTAGTGGGGATGTCCTACTTTGGCTTGCATCAGTATGGGGATGCTATTCCTTACCTTGAAAAGGCTAGCAAAAGCGATCCTGCGAACCTCGAAATCCACGGCGTCCTCGCCAAAAGCTGCTTGTGGAGCAAGAAATACGACTGTGCGCTCGCGGAGTTCAAGGAAATCGTAAGTGTGAACCCGGACGCGGTGCAGGCTCACATGATGCTGGCTGAGGCGCTCGACGCAATGAACCGGAAAGCAGACGCGATTAACGAGCTCGAAATCGCCGAGCGCACTTCGCCAGATGAACCCATGCTGCATTTTGAACTCGGTTATCTTTACTACACCCAGCACGACTACGAGAAGGCGGCGCAGGAGTTCCAGCTCGAAATTAAGAACAATCCCAAATATGCCCTCGCTTATACTTATCTGGGTGACATTGCGCTTCATAACAATGACGACGCAAGCGCGGAGTCCTTTCTCACTAAGGCGCTGAGTTTTCAAGATGATGTGCGGCTGGCCCATTTTGATCTTGGTTGCGTATATGCCGATCAGAAACGCAACCAGGAAGCCTTAGCGGCCTTCCTCCGGGCCGAACATCTTGACCCTACTGAACCGGATGCGCACTACCGGCTTGCGCGCCTGTATATGGCCCTCGGCCAGAAGCAAAAGGCGAACGAAGAATTCGCCAAGACAAAGGCTCTCCACGCCAAGGTGGAGGAGTCGCTGATTCAGAAGGTTTCCGGAGGCGGCCAGGCCGAGTCAAAGCCGACCGAGTGATCTCGCCTGAACTCGAATCCCGCTCATGAGACTTCCCGCTTCCTTCATCACGCGTCGCGATTTTCTGTGGATGGCGGCAGCTTCCAGTGCAGCCTTTGCTCAAGGCATAAGTCAGCGAAAAGTCAAGCCGCTGCCACGTGGCAAACCCTCTGGCATTCCTTTCCTTGCCCGCTTCACCGATGTCGCAGCAGAGGCTGGGTTGACAAATCCTGTGATCTACGGCGGGGTTCAGCATAAGAACTATATCTACGAAACGGTCGGATGCGGCGTTGCTTTCTTCGATTACGACAATGACGGGTGGCTGGATATTTTCGTCTTGAGCGGGATGCGCTTAGACGAACATAATCCAAACGCTACCAACCGGCTCTATAAGAACAACCGCGATGGGACATTCACGGATGTGACCGTCGAGGCGGGACTTGTGCGCACGGGCTGGGCCTCCAGCGTGACGGTTGGTGACTACAATAATGACGGCTTCGAAGATGTCTTTATTACGTACTACGGCCAAAATGTTCTGTACCGCAACAACGGAAACGGCACATTCACCGATGTAACCAGACAAGCCGGGCTGTTGTATGAGGGCAGCATCCGATGGGGTTCAGGATGCACCTTTGTTGACTACAATCGCGACGGCTACCTCGATCTCTTTATTGCCAATTACGTGGACTTGGGCAAGGGCGTAATTCCAAAGCCGGGCGAAAATCCCTATTGCAACTACAATGGCGTTCCGGTCAACTGCGGTCCGCGCGGGCTTGCTATGCCGCACAACTACCTTTATCAGAATCAGGGCGATGGAACATTTCGCGAAGTAACAGCGCAAAGCGGAATTGCAAAAGCTGAAAAGACCTATGCAATGACGGCCGTTGCCGCGGATTTTAACAGCGATGGATGGACCGATCTTTATGTAGCTTCGGACTCAACTCCTAGTCTCTTGTTTCTCAATCGCCGCAACAACAGCTTTTCAGAAGAAGGGTTGGAACGAGGCGTTGCGCTGAGCGAAGACGGCATGGAACAGGCTGGGATGGGGGTTGCCGTCGGTGATTATGATCTGGATGGGAACCTGGATATCTTCAAGACACATTTTTCAAGCGATACCAATGCACTCTTTCACAATGACGGCACCGCGAACTTCACCGATGTCACGATTGCCTCCGGATTCGGTGTAGAAACCCGATATACGTGTTGGGGAACAGGATTCGCTGACTTCGACAATGATGGCTGGCCTGATCTTGCAGTTGTTACCGGTTCTGTCTATCCGGAGATAGAAGCAAAATTCCCGGACTTTCCGCTAAAAACACCGCGCTTCATCTTTCGGAACCTCGGCAACGGCAAATTTGAAGAGCTGATGGAGGGAGCAGGGCAGGGCATTTCCGCTGCGCATTGCAGCCGTGGCTGCGCCTTTGGAGACTTCGATAACGACGGCGACGTGGATATCGTAATCGTCAATCTGAACGAGCCGCCATCTCTGCTCAGGAATGATCTTACGGGCGATCGAAATTGGCTTAAGGTGCTTCTGGTAGGCACAAAATCGAATGCCAGCGCCATCGGTTCGCGCGTTCTGGTTAAGTATGGCAGCAAGGTGCAGGCCCAGGCCGTTCTGGGCCAGTCTGGATTCTATTCTGTGAATGATCGCCGTCTGCATTTCGGACTGGGAACGAATACTCACGCGAATCTTGAAATACATTGGACCAACGGACTTGTCGAGCGCTTCACGGGCATCGCGGCAAATCAGCTGATAACCATCAGGGAGGGCCGCGGAATGGTCGCAACTCCGCTACCGGGTATGAAAACGAAAGCAAATTCCGAGCGGCAGAATCCACGCTGATCAAGAGGCCCCTTGGCCTCCTCCGCCTAGGCGCCCTTTATCCTTGCGGTATCAGTCAGATATCAGAATTTTATCTTCGCTCCCAATTGAAGAGTTCGCGCATCATAGGCTCCGGTTATCTGGCCGAAGTTTCCATCAGCCGTATTCGCATCGATAGCGTTGAACTCAGTGTGGTTGAAAGTGTTGAAGGACTCGAACCTTAGCTCTAAGTTTGTGTCTTCACGACCGAGGGGGAAGGTCTTGAATACCGACAAATTGGTGTTGAACAATCCGGGCAACACGACAGCATCCTTGCCCGCATTGCCATAACCATTGTTTCCGCCGCCGCTCCAGGGAGCGACGGGATTTGCAAACGAACTAGTAGTGAACCATGCGAGCCTGTGTTTCGGGTACGAGAGGGGTGCCACGAGATTCGGACGGTTTGTAGTGCCGCCGCCCAGCCCGAGCGTGTCCGCGCCGCTGTAGGTGATAGGTTGCGGTGTTCCGGTTTGAGCTACGGTTATCCCCGATATCGACCACCCGCCGAGAACTACACGCTCCAAAGTGCTTCCGTTGGTCGTAAAGAACGGAAGGCTGTAAATGTAATTTGCGTTGAAAATATGACGCCGATCGAACGCTCCCGAACCGCGGTCATAGGACGGGTTAAATGGGTTGGAAAGGGCATTAAGATCGTTGCTTACCAGATCGATCTCATGAGAATAGGTGTAGGCGAGTTGCAGAGTCAGGCCGTGCCGATTCTCGACGCGCAAGCCTGCCTGAAGAGAGTGATAGCTGAAATTTGTCTGGTTCTCCTCCTGGGTAACGGTGCTGAAGCCGGGGTAGATACGATACAGATTCGCATTGAGCGTGCCATTGGCCACGCCCTCCCGGTGAACGACATCGTTGAGAGGCAGGGTGTTGATTGATCGATTGTCATCCTGGTCCCAGCCAACAGATCCGACATATTGCACGACGCCGACAACTGACGGAGCGAGTTGCCGCTGGACCCCGAGGCTGAACATTGCGGTCCCGGGGGGCCGGAAATTGTATTGAATGTTGGTTAATGTCGAGGGGAAGGTTTGAGCTGTGGTTTGCCCCGTTAAAGCGCTTGTGTTGGGGTTGGAGAAATAAACGTTAGTAGCCTGCGGCTGATACGCAAACGGCGGATTTAAAGCAGCGTTATATACGTCGTTTCCTTGAACGCGCTCAAAGAACATACCAAAACCGCCCCGTAATACAGTCTTTCCATCTCCGCTGATGTCGTAGGCAAAGCCGACTCTTGGTTGCCAGGTAAAGTAGTAGTTCTTGACTGCTCCGCGGGGGAAGCCGTTGACTCCTGCTTCGCGGATGCCATTTAAATAGAATGGCTGACCGTTGGAGTTGGAAAGGGAAGCAGGGTTCAGCGTCCCGTCGGGATTGACTGGATAAGGCAGAGATGTGTCGTAGAGACCGGGGACAAAATTGGCGAACTCATCGTAGCGTTCAAAGGCATGCGGCATTCCATCGTAGCGAATTCCCAGGTTTAGAGTAAGTCGGGGAATGAGATGCCAGTTATCGTTGAAGTAGAAGCCATAATTGTTATTTACCCAGTGCTTGCCGGCTAGATATTGTAATTGCTGGAAACTGGTGGCGTCGCCAAGCAGCAAGTTGATGTACGAGTCTCCGGAGAAATTACTTGAGTTGAAGGTCGCGGTTCCCTGGGTATTAGCCTGCAATTGCTGGTTCTTGTAATCATGCAGCCAACTGAACCCAACTTTGAACTGATGCAGGCCCTTCGTCCACGAGAGATCATCGCGTGGCTCAAAACCTTCATAGCCGTTTTTCCATGGAAAGTAACTTGAGCTCCACTGCACATTGAGCGGCGTACCCTGCAAATTAATCTGTGGCATCCGGCTTAAATCATTCAGGGATGGCGGGAAGAAGCTCTTTCCCGTCCATCCGCTAGGCTGCACAAATGAACCGCCGGGGCCGGCGACAGGGGTGAGAGTGATTTTGTTGCCGCTGTAAAGAAATGCAGTTTCATTGAGCAATGTAGGCGAAATCGTCTGGGTTAGTTTGATCACCGACGAATAGGAAGGATTGCCCATTGTCGTGCCCACAGTCGGATAGGTTGCGCCCTGCCATAAAGGCGGGTAGAAGGCCGTATCGACCGCATCGTGGAGATAATGACCCATCAACTGCAATTTGCTGTTGATGCTGTGATCAATGCGCACCACATCCTCACGGACATTGGTCGGTTGGGGAATGGAAGAAACGAATTGATTCGTGCCCAGGTTCGGTTTCGGAAAAGTTCCTGCGTTCACCTCAAGCACAGCGTTGGGATCCATAAGATTGGCAGGAATCGTGTTATTCGGGAAGGGCTGTCCAGCCGTTAGTCCGTCCAGTCGATAGAGCGCCAGCTTGGCCGGGTCGGAGGTGATGGGAACGATCGGGACGTCCCCGCCAGCCGGTATGTTGTACACCAACGGTTGGCCGGCCACGGGGAAGTTCTCCGCCATAATCGTGTTCACAGTCGATGGCGAACTCCCCTGAACTAGCCTGCGCCACTCTTCATTCACGAAAAAGAATGTTCTTTTGCGGTCTGTGTTGTAGATATGCGGAATGAAGAGAGGGCCGCCGATATTGAATCCGGGTTCGTTGAGCCGAAACGTCGGCCGCTCCTGGCCTGCAAGATTCGTAAAGTAGTTGTTCGCGTCGTACGCTTCGTTTCGGTTGAAGTACCAGGCGCTTCCATGAAAGTCGCGAGTGCCCGACTTGATGACCATGAGAATGGTCCCGCCTGAGCCAATACCGTAGTCCGGCCCGTAGTTGCTGTCGAGCGTCTGGAATTCTGAAAGAGCATCGATCGAAGGCAGGGAACTGAAACAACCTCCACAGCCGCGATCGTTCAGTTCACCTCCATCCAGCATGTAGATATTGTGCGTAGAGCGCGTCCCGTTGAAGCTGATGCCATTCGCTGAGGTAAGGGCGTTAACCCCGCTGAACGCCGGCAGAGTGTTGGAAACTCCCAGACCGAGAGCGGCGAGCGCGGTCACGTTGCGGCCGTTTGTCGCCAATTGCGTCACCTGGGCGCCGCTAATCAGAGTGCTGAGCTCGCTGGTTTCCGATTGCACCTGGAGGGCGTTCGCCTGAACGGTGACTGTCTGTCCTTCGCTGCCTACCGTAAGCCGGACGTCCACCTTCAGTGTCTGCGCGGTATTCACGACAATGTCAGTACTGGTGAATTTTTGAAATCCTGCAGCAGAAGCACTGAGCGAAAAGTGTCCGACGCCTACGTTTACGAAAGAGTAAATACCATCGCTATTCGAGACGGTCTCTCTTACCTGGCCCGTTGCCTGGTTGGTAAGGCTGATTGCGACATTGGGGACTGCTGCGCCGCTAGGATCAACGACCGTTCCCGTGATGGTTGCGTTTTCTTGAGACCGGGCTGACGGGGCAAGAACCATCGCCAGACCAAGCACGATCAGCAATAGAAGCCTGCGGTGCATATTGCCTCCAAAAGTCTTGCTTCACACTCTGCTTTGTCGATGCAGCTGCTGCAACTTGCCGCGCTCACCTATGGGTAAACGTTTTCTTGCCCGGATTTCACTAACCCCCGACCACTGCTCCATCCCGGAACAACGTCCTTCCGGGCAAGAAAAGGTTTCCCGACGACGAAAGATAGACCTCCCCATTGAGGCTGTCAAGACAAACGAGAAAGGCTGTTTCAGGAAGTGAAGCTTGCGATTCTTCCGGTCAACAGGGTCGCGACGCAGAAGCCGTGCGAAGCACACGAAGATGCGCAAGCATTTCGGCGCTTCGCAATGCTCGCCGACACGCCGTCAATGGACGTTCTGATCGACTGGAAGGGTTCGTGCCACGAGCGATCTGTTATCGGCGTCTGTTGTATGCCCCCTAGGCAATAGCCGCCCCCTTTGGTGCTGCGGCGTGCACAGTTGTAACAGCAGAAAGCATGTTTGATAGGGTGACTTCGGGATGACGCAGGGTTTCGATGTATCGTTCTGAGAAGAAAATAATTCGAACCTGTTGATGGCGATCATCCCAGGCGAGTACAGGAGACTTTTCGTCTGACAGGCCATCCGTTACAGCCCATACTGCTCCGTTTTGACGCCGTAATAGCACGTTTGCTGGGTAATGAAGTCACAGCCAAATTGTTCAGACGCCCACAATTTGGGCGAGTTGCTTGAGTGTTGGTTGATTGCGAGCCAGTCTCACACCGCTGCGCGTCAGTGCAATGACAACTTGTAAGTGAGGAGACGACCAGGTGAATCAAATCGATTATGTTTTGCGGTTCTGTGAAGGAGCGCTTCTTTGTGCCGCGCTGATGCAGGGCGCATTCGCACAGGACAACGCGAATCCGGCCTATTTGAATCCACGACTGGCTCCGGAAGCGCGGGCGATCGATCTGGTGCACCGCATGACACTCGAAGAGAAGGCGTCGCAGCTCGTGAATCAGGCGCGCGCAATTCCACGGCTCAATGTTCCGGCTTACGACTGGTGGAGTGAGGCGCTGCATGGGGTGGCGGTTGACGGCACGACGGAGTTTCCGGAACCAATCGGGCTGGCTGCCACCTTCGATGTGCCGGCGATTCACACGATGGCCACCGATATTGGAATCGAGGGTCGCATCGTTTATAACAACGCGACACGCGACGGTGGATCTGTAATATTTCACGGTCTCGACTTCTGGGCGCCGAATTTGAACATATTCCGCGATCCGCGGTGGGGACGCGGACAAGAGACCTATGGAGAAGATCCATTTCTCACGGGCCGCATGGGGGTCGCCTTTGTTACCGGCATGCAAGGAGATGATCCCAAGTACTATCGCGTGATCGCGACACCAAAGCATTATGCCGTACATAGCGGCCCAGAGCCGACAAGGCACTTTGCGGATGTGGATGTGAGCAAACATGACCAACTCGACACCTACGAGCCGGCTTTCCGCGCCGCAGTCACTGAAGGCAGAGCTGGATCGGTCATGTGCGCTTACAACGCCATCAATGGTCAGCCCGCCTGTGCAAATCAGTTCCTTCTACAGGATCAGTTGCGGACAAAATGGGGCTTCCAAGGCTATGTTGTTTCCGATTGTGGCGCAGTCCTGGACATTTTCACGGGCCACCATTACCGGACGACGCAGGCACAGTCTTCAGCAATTTCGGTCGAGCGCGGCATGGATAACGAATGCGCCGACTTTTTAACGAAGGTAAAAGACGATCACGACTACAGGCCCTACATCGATGCAGTGCAACAAGGCTACCTCGATGAGAGTGCGATCGATACGGCGCTTGTCCGTCTCTTTACGGCTCGCATCCGGCTTGGCATGTTCGACCCGTCAGACACGGTCCCATATGCAAAGATCGACGCGAAAGAACTCGACAGTTCCGAACACCGCTCCTTGGCGTCCAAAATCGCAGATGAATCGATGGTATTGCTGAAAAACGACGGGACCCTTCCACTTAAACCAGATGTAAAGAAAATCCTAGTAGTAGGCCCCCTCGCGGATCAGACTCGGGTCCTACTCGGGAACTACAATGGCTCGCCAACGCATGTTGTCTCCATGCTGGATGGGCTCAAAGCCAAGTTCCCTAGCGCAAAGATCACATTCGTACCCGGGACCCAATACTTGCGAAATGAAGGGAATCCGGTACCGAACGATCTGCTGACGACCCCTGATGGGAGGCCTGGTCTCAAAGCGGAGTACAGCGATTGGCAGGGACTCGACTTGGGGCCCGGCGCGAAGCCGACACCGTTCGCCACCCGAGTAGAACCTAATATTGATCTCAGAAAAAGCAATCTTCCGTCAGAAACCGATGGGAGGAAGTCGGTCGGCGTGCAATGGTCAGGACTTCTGACATCGCTGGATTCAGGCGAGTATCTCATTGGCATACGGGCCTCTGGTTTTGCCAGGCTGGCGATTGATGGCAAGCCCGTGGCGCAGGAGTTCAGAACCCATGGAGTGGAAGCCAAGCTGGGACGCGTGCACCTCGGGAAGGGACAGAAAGTCGCTCTGAACGTCAGTTACGGTGAAGCGGGCGAAGATCAGCCGCATGTGCAATTGATTTGGGCACGTGTGGACAATGCTCCTGCGCCCGAAGCTGTTGCAGCGGCCAGAAGTGCCGATATCGTAATCGCCGCAGTTGGCATCACCAGCGAACTGGAAGGCGAAGAAATGCCGGTGAGCGAGCCTGGATTTTTGGGCGGAGACCGCACGAGCATTGATCTTCCTGAACCGGAGGAGGCTCTGGTTGAAGCTGTTGCAGCGACCGGCAAGCCTCTGATTGTAGTGCTCATGAATGGCAGTGCGCTGGCGGTCAACTGGATCAGCGAGCACGCCAATGCGATTGTCGAAGCGTGGTATTCGGGCGAAGAAGGCGGCACGGCCATTGCAGATACTCTGAGTGGCAGTAACAACCCCGCCGGTCGTCTACCGGTCACGTTTTACAAAGACGTCAGCCAATTACCCAACTTTGAGAACTATTCCATGGAAGATCGAACCTATCGCTATTTCCGTGAGAAGCCGCTCTATCCCTTCGGCTACGGTCTGAGTTATACGACGTTCAGCTACAGCAACCTGACCCTTCCGCAGACCGCAATAAATGCGGGCGATCCGGTCGATGCTGATGTGACAGTGACGAACACCGGGAAGCGGGCGGGCGACGAAGTAGTTCAGTTATATCTGAAATTCCCTCCGCTCCCGGGAGCGCCGCAGGTTGCACTACGCGGGTTTCAGCGCATTCATCTCGATCCCGGCGCAAGTCAGAAGGTGCATTTCGCGTTAAAGAATCGCGACCTGGGCATGGTGACCATGGATGGCCACCCTATCATCGCCGGCGGGGAATACACGGTCAGCATCGGTAGCGGACAGCCAGATACTGGAGCGGCGGCTGCCAGTGGACACTTCAGTATCGAGGGTCAGATCGGATTGCCTGAATAGCTAGATGGCCAACAAATCATGGCATTGCGCGTCCGACGACGTGAAATCCTGAAGGCCGATACCAAGCATCCAACGAGTTAGGCAAGCGGGAAGATACCGCCCGCAGCAGGAATTCAATGTCAGCGTCGACCTTTATCGTCGTCGCGTTGCCATAGTGGCATTATCCCGCAACGGTGTCTTATCACTCTCTATATGATCCAATGAATCGTCGATGTGCTGTCTTCGAATCGAGAATCCTCTAGATGCGAAACCAGAGTTCGACTCGCAAACGTCTACGCAAATGATAGAGACGGGAAGTTGAGAGCTCTTTCACCGGGCAAGTTATCAAGATGGGGGTCGGGATGGAACGACGCAATTTTTTGAAGCAGGCCGCGGCGGCCACTGCATTGGCCGGGTTGCAACATGCCACGGGCCAGAGTGCCCGTCTCAGTGCGAGTTTGACCGGTGCGGCTGCCCGTACACCTGTGCCGATCGTTACGACGGTGCATGGAATCGGACGACGGAAACTGGGAAGAGAGAATGCCGAGGTCTCGATCATCGGCATCGGCGGCTACCATCTGGGATTGCAGAATGTTACCGAGCAGGATGCCATTCGCATTGTTCGGGCGGGATTGGATCAGGGCATCAATTTTCTCGACAACTGCTGGGACTACAACGCCGGCGTGAGTGAGGAGCGCATGGGAAAGGCGTTGCAGGATGGCTACCGCAAGAAAGCTTTCCTGATGACGAAGATTGACGGCCGCACCGGCGCGGCAGCCCGACAACAGCTGGAACAGTCCATGCTTCGGCTGAAGACCGATCACATCGACCTGGTGCAGATTCACGAAGTGATTCGCATGACAGATCCCGAGCAGGCCTTTCGACCGGGCAACGTTGTCGATGTGCTGCAACAGGCCAGGAAAGATGGGAAGGTCCGTTTCATCGGATTTACCGGCCATAAAAGCCCTGACATGCACCTGCATATGATCGAAACGGCGTACAAGAATGGATTTACTTTCGACACCGTGCAAATGCCGGTCAATGCGCTTGATGAGCACTACGACAGCTTCGGCCAGAAGGTGATTCCGGTTGCGCACAAGCGTGGCATGGCGATTCTGGGTATGAAGCTGCTGAGCAATGGTGCGATCGTCAAGACCAACACCATCAGTGCGGTGGAAGCATTGCACTACGCCATGAGCGTTCCAGTGACGATGACGATTACCGGCTGCGAATCCATGGCCAACCTGGAGCAGGCGTTAGGTGTAGCTCGAAATTTCAAGCCAATGAGCGAACAGCAGAAGCTCGCAGTGCTGCAAAAGACAGCGCCGGTTTCGGACGCGGGACGGTTTGAAGCGTACAAGTCGTCACATATCTACGACGGCACCATCAACAATCCTCAATGGCTGGGATGATGGAGTGCCCCAATCGCCGCAGGCTGGACTAATCCAAAAGATCCGGCTGCTCGCGGACAATCAGGTCCCAAAGGGGTTGATATTGGAACCAGCCGACGCGGGGATTTCCAACTTGCTTTTGAGCTACGACGGCGCTCTGATGAGAGATAGGCCGAGGTTTTCCGGCTGCTTCCGCCATCAATTGTGCCTGGCAGCTGCGATCCATCGTGATGAAGAACCATGCTGCTTCGTCGACGGTGCGTCCTACTGTCAGAATTCCGTGATTTTGCAGGATGACGGCCTTCCGATGTCCCAATGACTCGGCAATGCGATCGCCTTCCGACATGTCGTAGACGACGCCGGTGTAATCATCAAAAATGCTGTGATCTTCGTAAAAGGCGCAAGCATCCTGGGTTATCGGATCGAGAAGACGTCCAAGCGTGGACCACGTCTTTCCATAGAGCGAGTGCGCATGGGCGGCTGCGATGACATCGGGCCGTGCCATGTGCAGTCGCGAGTGAATGGCGAATGCAGCTTCGTTCACTGGCTTGTCGCCCTCCACCACGACCCCCTGTTCATTGACTAGGATGAGGTCTGAGACACGGATATGCGCAAAGTGCATGCCAAAGGGATTGACCCAGAAATGGTCGTGCAACTCCGGGTCACGCGCTGTGATGTGCCCTGCCACTCCTTCGCTGAAGCCGAATTTTGCGAAAAGTCGGAAGGCGGATGCCAGCCGCTGCTTGCGGTGCAGACGTTCTTCTGAGATGGTCCCAAATGTAGGCGGGTTCGGTGTCTTCGCGATCCTTACGTCGTCCGGAACGGTTGTGGATGCCATCGGAGGCCTCGCTCTCAAATAGTGATGCCATTTTAGACGCCTGCAGTGCAGGCAGTGGCGAAATCCCAATCGAATCCGCGGGAGATTTCAGGCTGCAAATGGCGAGGAGGATGCAAGAATAAGTGAAGGGATCGAGCTACGTATGGCCTCCGCGAAATTATTGCAAATCGACGTACGCGACAACGTCCTGGTTGCGCTCGAGCCGCTGAGCGCCGGCCAGCCTGTCCTGTTTGCAGGCCAGAGCTATGTTCCGCCAACGGCCATCCCGGCCAAGCACAAGCTCGCCATGCAGGACCTCCCGGTTGGATCGCACATCGTTATGTATGGCGGCCTTGTCGGCCGTGTATGTGAGCCGATCTCTCGCGGCGGACTTCTCAACACGCGGAATGTGCAGCACGATGCAACAGGGTTCGCTCGGAGAGACGCCCAGTTTCATTGGACGCCTCCGGATGTAGCGCGCTGGCGCGGTCGTACCTTCGACGGTTACCACCGTCAGGATGGGCAGGTCGGCACGCGAAATTACTGGCTGGTGATTCCACTGGTCTTCTGTGAGAACCGCAACGTCGAGGCGCTGCGCGACGCTTTCGAAGAAGAGCTGGGATATGGCCGCCCGAAGAAATACCGTCTGCTGGTGCGATCCATGGTGGAGCGGCATGCGAGAATCTCCTCTACCCTCCATGCCGATCAGCCAGAAAGGGTGAGCCGCCGCGATCGGGTATTCCCGAACGTGGATGGTATCCGCTTTCTGATGCACGAGGGTGGTTGCGGCGGTACACGTCAGGATTCGCAAACTCTTTGCGGATTGCTGGCCGGATACATTCATCATCCCAACGTGGCTGGAGCCACCGTGTTGAGTCTGGGCTGCCAGAATGCACAGGCGGCCCTTCTCATGGACGAGTTACGGCAGAGAGATCCGTCTATGACGAAGCCGGTTCTGCTTTTCGACCAGCAGCAATCGGGGCTGGAGGCAAGCATGCTGAACAAGGCGATCGAGGCGACCTTCGAAGGCCTGGTGGCGGCCAATGAAGTCCGTCGAAAGCCGACGCCTTTGGCAAACCTGACGGTCGGCCTGAAGTGTGGAGGGTCGGACGGGTTCTCTGGATTGTCGGCAAATCCAACACTGGGGCAGGTTTCGGATATGCTCGCCGCGCTGGGAGCAAGTTCCATCCTCTCGGAGTTTCCAGAGCTTTGCGGGGTAGAACAGAACCTCATAGACCGCTGCGCAGAGCCAGAGGATGCTGACCGCTTCATGCAACTCATGCGCGATTACAACTCTCGCGCGCGGGCCGTTCATTCCGGATTTGAAATGAACCCATCGCCGGGCAACATCCGGGACGGACTGATCACCGACGCGATGAAGTCCGCGGGAGCGGCAAGGAAAAGTGGAACCTCGCCGGTGCGCGGCGTGGTCGACTATCCGGAATACGTCACGGACAAGGGACTGAACCTGCTGTGCACGCCGGGGAGCGACGTGGAGTGCGTTACCGCGCAGGTGGGGGCGGGCGCGAATATGGTCTTGTTTACGACCGGTCTCGGCACGCCCACCGGAAATCCCATCACTCCGGTTGTGAAAGTTGCGACGAACACGCGACTTGCCGAGCACATGTCCGACATCATCGACATCGATACCGGTGCCATCATTCGTGGCGACGTGACGATCGAGGACGCCGGCAGCTCCATGCTGGACACGATGTTGGACATTGCCAGCGGGAAGAGGCTCAGCAAGGCGGAGCTGCTGGGGCAGAATGACTTTATTCCGTGGAAGCGCGGCATCTCTCTTTAGAACAACCACGGTGGCAAATGGAGACAGGGAAAATTTCAATTAGTAAAACACGACTCCTCAGCCTCCTGCTGCTGTCTGGCTTCGCAGTGGCAGGTTGCTGGCAGCTTGTCGCCGCCTGGTCTCGGTCGCGAGTCTTTATCGAAGTGCATGCTGCATCGAAGAGCCCGGCGTTCACACCGCAGATCGAGCGTCTCGATCCATCGCTCGACTCTTTGATTGCGCGGCGGCCCGAAGCATTCGAGATCGCCCAGGGCTTCAAGTGGACGGAAGGGCCACTTTGGCTGCCGGCTGGGAGGTTGATCTTTGCGGACATTCCCAGTAACACCATCCGGATTTGGAGCCCTGATACGGGTGTCAGCACGTTCCTGAGTCCCAGTGGCTACAAAGGATCGGCTCCATATGGCGGCCCGGAACCCGGATCCAACGGCATGACACTCGATGCCAACGGCCGGCTCACGGTAGCTGGCCATGCACAACGCGATGTGTGGAGACTGGAGCAACTCGATCCACATGCAACAGTAACGATTCTCGCCGATACCTATCAGGGCAAGCGCTTGAACAGCCCCAACGACCTGGTCTATAGATCCGACGGTTCACTCTACTTTACCGATCCCCCGTATGGACTTCGAACGCAGTCCGACACCGATCCAGCAAAGAAGCTACGAATGAATGGTGTCTACCGCATACCCGCGGCTCTCGATCAGAAGCCCGGCGCCCCCCCGGACCGCGCCAAACTGCAGCTGCTGATAAAATCCCTGCCTCGGCCGAATGGCATCGCTTTCTCTCCGGATGAAAAGTATCTATACGTCGACAATTCAGAGCCGGAGATGTTTTGGATGCGATACACGGTCAGGCCGAACGGATCGCTCACCGATCCGAAGCTGTTCTGCGACGCAGGACCGTATGCGCATCACGGCGCACCTGACGGCATGAAGGTCGACCAGCAGGGGAATATCTATAGTGCGGGACCGGGCGGAGTGTGGATCTTTTCTCCTCGGGGCAGGCATCTTGGCACAATTCATTTCCCCGTTCCCGTCGCAAATCTGGCGTTCGGCGGTGCCGACCACAAGACGCTTTACATTGCGGCGAGTTCTTCTCTCTACAGTATTCGGGTAAAAGTTGCGGGAGAGGGTTCGCACACGCAGTGACCGGATCGACGACTCGTATCGTTCAGCGAAATTGCTATGAAGTGAGGTAAGGCTTGGACATCGGGAACCGAGAAGAGACGCCGGCGGCTCCACCTGTGACACTTCGGCTGGAACGCAAGCACTTGCTTGCGATTCGCTGGATGCACTGGATCAATTTTCCGCTTCTCTTCATCATGATTCTTAGCGGCATACGGATCTACTGGAACGATTCCGATAATGCGCATCTGCATCCACACGCTGTCTATCGGATTGGGTTCGGTTCGTTCACGCTCGTTCGGATTTTCCCGGAGTCAGTCTGGAACGCGCTGCATATTCCGTGGCATGTAACGCAGGGAATGGGCGACCACTTCTTCTTTATGTGGCTCTTTGCGCTCAACGGTATCGCATACGTGGTGTATTCGGTCATTTCCGGCGAATGGCGCTTCCTCATGCCGCGGCGCGGGAACCTGCGAGAGGCGTTCCAGGTAATGCTCGCCTCGCTCCACCTGCGCGGAGGCCAGCCGCTGAAGAAAAAATATAACGGCGCGCAAAGGATAGCCTATTCCGCTGTCATCGCCATGGGAGCCGGCAGTCTTATCACGGGGCTCGCGATTTACAAGCCCACGCAATTGCATTATTTGACAACGATGCTTGGCGGCTACGAATGGGCGCGGTGGGAACACTTCTGGCTTACCATAGGTTTCTGCCTATTCTTTCTTGTGCATGTGGCACAGGTCGCATTTGCCGGCTGGAACAATTTCCGCAGCATGGTCAGCGGCTTTGAAATCAAGCCGACCAATGAGCCCTCGCTCGAACGGGAAAGACGGAGTTGGCGATGAGCGAACGCAAGGTGAAGCGCGAAGACCCCGCCCACCATACAACAGATGCGGAAGTTCTGGCAGCCTCACGGAAGCTGACTCGACGCAGCTTCGCGGTAGCTGCAATCGGGGCGGCAGCAGGTTTTGGTTTGTACCGGTGGGTGGACTACAGCCGAGATGATGGCATGCAGCCGGTCCGGCTGCGTCGCGCATTCCAAGCTAATGCCGCACTATCGCGGAAAGTCTTCGACGAACGCGCTCTTGCCCCCACGTATCCCGCAAGTCGAGCCGAAAATCTGCGCATCAATGGACTGATCGGGATCAAGGAAGCCATCCTGCCCGAAAGCTGGCGCCTGCAACTAGTAGGTGCGGCAAACGAGAAAAATTTCGCGCAGTATGTACCCGATGTCACGACATGGACCTACGAATATTCGCGCGGGACTGAGAGCACCGAAGGGGACCACTTCACCTTTGTGCCGCCGGAACCTGTCGTGAATCGCGGCGATCCCATTCAAGAGCGTGCCGGAAAGCGGTCCCGCGGACTCGAAGAAGCTGGGCCAAGCTATTCCACCGTATCCGCCGGCACACCCGGGCTGCTGCTCGCGATGGCAGACATTACCAGACTGCCGGCGAACGAGCTTGTCACGGAATTCAAGTGTGTCGAGGGGTGGAGTCAAATCACCCATTGGAGCGGCGTTCGCATGGCCGACTTCATCGAAGCCTATCCGCCCGCGCGGAAACCTAACGGCAGCCTTCCACGCTATGTCTACATGGAAACACCGAACGGGGACTACTACGTTGGCTACGATATGAGGGTCTGCCGACATCCGCAGACCCTGCTCGTTACCGGGATGGCAGGAAAGCCGCTGACCCAGCGGCACGGCGCGCCGCTACGTCTGCACGCGCCGACCAAGTATGGATACAAGCAGATCAAACGCATCGGCCTGATTGTGTATACAGACCTGAAGCCGGATGACTATTGGACCAAGCTCGGCTATGACTGGTACGCGGGCCTGTAATCATCCAGGTTGCTCAAAAGATAGATCGAGCGTCCACACGTGTAGGCTGGATCGATGGCACGACGCAATGACGATCTCCATGCGGCAAGCGCCGCAATCCATGGCACGATCGATCGTCGGGAGAGCCGCAAGCGCTGGTTCTATGTCCTACCTGCAGTCTTCATCACGTTCAGCCTGGCCTACCTAGACCGCGCAAATTACGGTCTGGGGGCTGCCGCCGGTCTCGCCGAAACACTGCACATAACCGATTCCCAATCAGCGCTTCTCGGTGCGCTTTTCTTCCTTGGCTATTTTGCCTTTCAAGTGCCGGGAATGAATTATGCGCGGCGCCACAGCAGTACCCGCATCATCTTTGCGGCGCTCGTCCTGTGGGGAACCCTGGCGGCACTCACTGGGGTGATCCGCCAGTTCTGGCTGCTTGCTGTTGATCGCTTCCTCCTCGGAGTCGCGGAGAGCATTATCTTTCCTGCGATGCTGGTGCTGATCGCGCGCTGGTTCCTGCGCCGCGAACGCGCGCGGGCGAACACTTTGCTGATGCTCGGGAATCCGATTACGGTTCTCTGGATGTCGGTCATCACTGGATATCTGATTGCCGCATTTGGCTGGCAAAAGACCTTCATTATTGAAGGATTGCCCTCGGTGCTCTGGGCATTCGTATGGCTGCTGGTGATGCGAGATCAGCCACGCGATGCCCCTTGGATGGCTGCCGAGAGCAGCACAGCGCTCGAACAGCAACTCCTGCAGGAACAACTTGCGCTGCCGCGCATCGGCAGCCTGCGTGAAGCATTTGGCCGGCGAGATGTGTTAGCGCTCTGTGCCGTTTACTTCAGTTGGAGCCTGGGTGTCTATGGCTTTGTTTTGTGGCTGCCGACCATCATTCGCAAGGGCGTTTCCATTGGCATCGAGAGGGCTGGTTTACTGGCAGCCGTTCCATATCTGCTTGCAGCGATCCTGATGTCTCTTACCAGCCACATTTCCGATCGAACGATGTTCCGCCGAACCATGGTGTGGCCCTGCCAGGGTGTCGCGGGAGTGGCGCTCTTCGCATCGTTTCTCGTAGAGGGGCACAGCTTCTGGATAGCCTATTCCACGCTCATCCTTGCTGGAGGGGCTATGTATGCACCATACGGAGCTTTTTTCGCATTTATCTCGGAGATCATCCCGAAGACTGTGCTGGACGAGGTGCTGGCGCTCGTAAACAGCAGCGGGGCTCTCGGCGGTTTTGTCGGCACGTGGATTGTGGGAGTGCTCCAGGCGCGCACGGGCCGGTCTGCCGCGGGTTTTCTTTTTATGTCCGGATCGCTTCTTGTTGCAGCCGTGCTGATGCTTCTCGTTCCAACGGTACACAAGACGACAAGAAATATTTAAAGAACGTATTTTATGTCGTATTCGATTTCGGCCTAAAGCAAGGCTTCCCTCGCAAGAGCCTTCCTTCGCACGGTGTGCGACCATCCTTACACGATGTCCGAAATGGAGATTCAACCCCAGGCGCAGCACGGTTTGCGGCGCCAGCTCGGTCTCGGCGACCTTGTGCTGGCGCAGGTCTTGTGCGTGGTAGGCAGTTCGTGGGTGGGAGTGGCCGCGGGGCTGGGCCGTGCGCAGATGCTCTTCTGGCTCGGCGCCATGCTTGCATTTTATCTACCCATGGCAGCCTCGGTCATTGGCCTCAATCGTCAGATGCCGCTCGAAGGCGGACTCTACGTGTGGGCGCATCGCGCATTCGGCGACCTTGGAGGCTTTCTTACCGCGTGGAACGTCCTGATCTACGCCATCGCGGTGACAGCGGCGATACTCTACGCTGTGCCAACCGAGATCGCGTATTTCATTGGGCCATCGGCGGCGTGGTTGCCAGAGAATCGCCTGGTTTCGCTCGCGATCGTGACGGCGACGGTTGCCGGCGTGACGCTGGCGGCAATACTTGGGCTGGACGTGGGCAAATGGGTGCAGAACATCGGCGGCATTGCCATCCTGGCCGTTTTCGCGACGCTCATTCTGTTGCCGCTGTGGGGCCTGGCGCGTCATCAACCGATCCTTTGGTCGCCCCTATCGTTTGCCGCTCCGCCGCGGGACCTGCGCACCATGGCGCTCTTCGGCCAGATCATGTTCGGCGGACTATGCGGCCTGGAGTATGTCGCCATTCTCGCCGGGGAAAGCAGGCAGCCGGCGCGAACCATCGGCCAATCGGTGTGGATAGCTTCTCCCATTATCTGCGCGATGTTCATCCTGGGCACTAGCACGGTGGTGTCTTTCGTGCCGCAGAGCTCGATCGACTTCATCGCGCCGATTCCGCAAACCATGCGTGCCGCACTTGGCCAGACCGGCGTGGGCAACCTGATCGCGATGACGGCGATCTTGCTTATCGAGGTGCGCCTGCTGGGTGCCGCCAGCATGATCTTCACCGGTGCAACGCGCCTGCCGATGACCGCTGGTTGGGATGAGCTGGTGCCACGCTGGTTCGCGCGCCTTCATCCGCGATGGCGCACGCCGGTGAACTCCATCGCGTGCATGGCCTTGCTCGTCTTCGTGCTGCTGGTTCTGGCTAATGTCGGCGTGCATGCGCAGGAGGCGTATCAACTGCTGTCCAACGCCAGTATCACGCACTACGAGGTCGCCTATCTGGCCATGTTCGCTGTGCCTCTGGTGGGACGCGCGGCGTTGCGCAGGCAGCTGCCATTGTGGCTCAAACTCACTTCGATTGCAGGCGGGATTTCCACTCTGTTCAGCCTGATCATCTCGGCATATCCGTTTGTCAACGTAGTGGACGCGCACGCCTACGCCATCAAGATCGTCGGCACGGTGCTGGTGAGCAATTGTGTTGCGCTGGGGTTTTACGGGATCCGGACGAGATTCCTCGCCCGTCGGCAGATTGCGGGTGAGGAAATATCGAGCGCAGACTAAAAATTTATCTGTGAGCGGTGGTCTAAAACGCTCATCGTGTACCGCGATTTCGCTTCTACCGATCGCTCTCTCCCGATCGTTCGTCAGGAGCGGCTGAAACGCGTTTTGCGTTGAATCTAAAACGTTGAGAGATGGGCCCAAAAAGAATCCCGCCCTGTCCGCCATCAAACACTCGCGATGAAAAGCACACATCGCACCCGCATAACGTATTTTCGCCACGACTGATGAAAAGAACGTTGCCATACTTCCGTCGGGCAGCGATACCCTTCAACTATGCGGAAGCAGGGCAACATCTCGATACTGCGGAAGGAGCTGCGCTCTCTGCTTGCTCTGGCCATTCCTGTCATCCTTTCGGAGCTGGGCTGGGTGGCGATGGGTATCGTGGATACCATAATGGTCGGCCGGCTCGGCCCGGAGGCCATCGGTGCTGTCGGTATCTCGAGCGCCTCCTACTACGCCCCCGCCCTGTTCGGCATCGGCATCCTGCTTGGTCTCGACACGGTCGTCTCGCAAGCGTGGGGACGGCGCGATTTCGATGTTTGCCATCAGTGGCTTGCCCAGGGCGTATACCTTGCCGTCAGCTACACGCCGTTCGCGATGTTCGGGATCGCGGCGGTGCCACTGCTCTTTGACCACTTCGGCATCAATCCCGCTGTCTCTGGCTCGGCTGCCGTATACCTGCGCATCCTCAACCTCGGGACTTTGCCGCTGCTCATCTACGCTGCATTCCGCCGTTATCTGCAGGGCGTCGGCTGCGTGCGTCCGATCACCTTCACACTGGTCTCCGCGAACCTGATTAACTGGGCAGGGAACTGGGCGCTGATCTACGGACACCTCGGACTTCCGGCCCTGGGATTGAAGGGTTCCGCGATCTCCACTTGCCTAGCGCGCATCTACATGGCTGCTGTGCTGGTCTTCTTCGCATGGCAGCATGAGCGCCGCCGCGGCCATCCGCTCTTCGCGCATTGGCCTGGGCCCCACTGGCAGCAATTGCGGGCGCTTATCACTCTGGGGGCACCGGCAGCAGCACAGATTGTCCTGGAAGTCGGCGCATTCGGCGTTGCCACGTTGATGGCTGGGCGACTGACTGCGGAAGCGCTCGCCGCGCATCAGATCGTGCTTAACTGCGCCAGCACCACATTTATGGTGCCGCTCGGGATGTCCGCGGCAGCAGCGGTCACTGTGGGGCATGCCATTGGCGCACAGGATATGCCTCGCGCGTACAGAGCGGGATGGTTGGCTCTTGGGTCCGGTGCGACCTTCATGGCGCTAGCCGCGTGCGTTTTTCTGCTGCTGCCGCGGTCGCTGCTGCACATTTACACGCAAGATGAAACAGTCGTGGTGCTCGGGACACGTTTGCTCATGCTTGCCGCCGCCTTCCAGGTCTTCGACGGTATTCAGACCGTCGCGACGGGAGCGCTGCGTGGCGCCGGCGAGACCCGCCAGCCTATGTTTGTCAACCTCGGCGGATACTGGTTCTTCGGACTGCCTCTCGGCTACGCCTTGTGCTTCCATGCGCTGCGCGGCGTTTTCGGCATCTGGATCGGATTGACCATCTCGCTTATTGTTATCGCGCTCTATCTCCTCTGGCAGTGGGCGCGAGTTGGCGGACGTCTGGTTTCGCACATGCCGCATGAACTGGAAGTCGCTTCGCGGCCCTGACCGCTACGAGTTCAAAATGGGGAATGGCGTCGAGTGTGATTCGCTAGCGGCAGCGAATACGGATTCATACAAATTCACAAACGGAAGTTCCGCGGTCTGGCATAGTAAATTCGACGTCCGATCCCACAGCCCTTCCCAATCCAATCGTGCTTGACTGAACCATCTCCGGGCCATCTCCATGATCGGCACGTCGTTTAGATTGCCAAGCGCGTAGGCGCGAGGAAAGCCGTATTGAAGTGGCACGACGGTGCCATCGGCTTCGACTACCAGAGGGGAAATAAAGTCCGCAAGCCTATTGGATTTCGAGCAATCGACGGAACCCGAGGTCCAGCCGCTCTGACAGAAATCACGCAACGCATCTCGATTCAGAAAGTCGAGGTGGATCCTGAGACGGCTGCTATATTCATCGCTCAGCCGCTGCACAAGAAGCCATGTGATCGCTGCGTCCACGTCCGTGGGCGTCTGTCCCTGAAGTGTTGACCGCGCACGGCCGGCTTCTTCCAGAGGATGGATCTGCAATAGCTGCGCCTGTTCCGCGGCGGCGAACTCTGCCACCCATGCCAAATCATCGATGTTCTCGTGCGTGAGAGTGAACAAAAATCCGAACGGGATGCCGCTGCTGCGCAGCGAACTGAGTCGGCTGTGCATTGTTTCAAATGCACGAGAAGCGTTGCGCATGGAGTTGTGACGATCTGGCGTGCCGTCTAAGCTGATTGCAAGAAGATCGACCCTGTCTGTGAGAAGTTCGATGCGCCGCTGGTCGAGCAGCAGGCCGTTGGTCGTAATCGTGGTACGCATCCCGTACCGCCGAGTCTCCTGCAAAAGACTCGGCAGGCCGGAGTAAAGAAGGGGCTCTCCTCCAGAAATGCTGACTACTTGATAGCCGAGGTTAGCGGCATCCGCGATTGCCCGGGAAAGCAGCAATACGTCCTGTTCCTGCCACTCCCCGGGTGCGGAACTTGAGTAGCAGTGCAGACAACGCAAATTGCAGGCCCGGCTGGGATGTAGCTGCAGGACTGGAGGCGTGACGTTTGGCATCCTCATGGTGAAGATGGCTTACTCGCCCCTTCCAATCTGGACGAATGCCTCATCGATGACTGGAATGCCATAGGGAAATAGCTTGACCGTGAACCCCTTCGCTACAAGGTTATCGATCAAACCACCCAACTTGGGCGGTCGGCCAGGAACTTTCGTGCCGCATAAGGGTCCGTCTTCGTCATACGCACTGACGATTTGTCCTCCGGCAGCGTGCACTAGTTCAACCACGCTGCGCAACTCTGCCTTTGAGACGTTCAGTCGCGTCGCGAGCAAACGCTCGACCACCTCATCGATGTTCTGTTTTTCCATGGTGAAACTCCTTCCTCGGAGGCGTGCTGCAGGACCTGCATACCTGGGAAATGGTGTTTCCAGAGCCTCTGGCGTTTCGTGGGCTGGGTTGAAACACCCGCCAACGGAGTCGGATCTCGTCCTCGACGATGTAGACTTCGGGACACAACGGCTCGCAGATGAATAGATTGGACAGAGAGCTCGCGTCAGGCGGAAGTGGCCGCTCAACACGAAGAATCCGGGCCCGAAGAATAACCTAAAGTATTACTTTATGTATGGAGTGACTGACAAAACGTGACGGAGCCGCGGAATATTCAAAGACAACCCGAAATTGCCTGGACGAGACGGCGGTTTCTTCGTAATACGATGGGCTCCGCGGCGTCATTTGCGCTGGCCGGAGGCGTACCGAGCGCGTTGGGCTATGCTGATGCCCCGTCGCCACTGCGTGGGAGATATCTCACCCACGTTTCTGTCGTTCGTGTGAACCAGATCGAGGTCACGCCCACCCGTTCCATCGGTGACGATGAAGCCGCGGACAATAGCCCGGACCATATCCGTTCCAGGCGGGAGGCCTTCGAGCGAGGATGCCCCGACGGCAAGATGACCTGGGCAATCAGCTGGCTCGCGCTCAAGGACGATCGACAGCAATACAAAGATGCACGTCGGCTACTCGCGTCCTATCACGATCGTTACGGGGATGAGATCACGTTCATTCCGGGCGGTTATTTTGCGCCGATGTATGACACGCGAGAACACAATCAGCAGACGATCCATAAGGCGTTGGGCTTAATCACTCAGATGGTCGGCGATGGGTATCGTCCACAGTCGTTAGTTGCAGGATTTATGGATGCCGCGAGCCAGCACTATCTCGCAACGGAAGAGGGCATTCACGTTTGTCAGGGCCAGATTTGGAGTCAGCACGGCATCGACCATGGCGACGGTGACGGCGGCATATGCTATCCCTACTATCCCAGCCGTGAGCACTATCTGAAGCCCGCACAGGGGAAGGCAGACTTCATCGATTGCGTCTGCCTGGATGGGTGGACCTGTGATTTCCTGACGGCGCGAAGAGAAGGCTTCACAGGTGGCTTCAACAGCCGGCTCGGAGTGGGACCAATCGAGTCGGTGGGGAACCTGGGAACGGGTGCGGGACGCCGCGAAATGATGGATACCACCGCGGTGCATTTTGATCGAGGCTACACACTGAACGGATTTGGGTGGGTCACAGCGATCTGGGAGACGTCAATCGGTCACGATGCCGATCTCACCAATTGGCTCCAGGCCACAAAGGCCAGGTGGCCAGACACACAGGTTTTGTCAGAAGGCGAGTTCGGATTGAAATGGCGGGAGCACACACCGAACAACACGCGCTTGAACTATCGCTTCGATCAACGCGGAACAGGAGCGCCAGGTTCGGAGAAAGATCTGGAAATCGAATGGTTCATGAACCAGGAGTTCCGGCTCGCGCTCCTGAGGAATTGGAAGGCTAGTACGCCATACATGGTGATCGACTTCACGCGATACGATCTGCATGCAAAGGAGCCAGTATCATTGCAGCGGGAATGGAGTCTGGTTAACGTCGTGAATCAGAAAGGCACGCGGCCGCAGGACGAGCCCGTGCGGCTTGGTAAGTTAAGCGCCGAAGATCAACATCGCATCTACGCCCGTTATCCGGAGTTGAGAAAGCTGGCGTGAGAGGTGCCAGCATCTCGCGTGCCAGGTCACATTTCGGAATAAGTCTCCGGATCGCTGGTGCTTGGTCGGCCAACGAACACGAGAGACGCACCTATTGCTCAATCGCGCGTATGAGTTCAATCTCTATTGCTCTCCACTGGATTGCGTTCGGGGGAGGCTTGTGAAACGTTAAATTGTGATACCCCGCACATATAGGGTTGCACTGAGGCACGCCTTGCAAATCTACCTGGTCGACGGTACATACGAGCTATTTCGCCATTACTACGCACTCCCCTCGGCGCGTGATGAAGACGGCAGAAACGTCGCTGCGGTACGCGGCGTGCTCGCGTCAGTGCTGGGTATGATGAACACCGGCGTCACCCATATCGCAGTGGCGACCGATCATGTTATCGAATCATTTCGCAATGGGCTTTGGCCGGACTATAAAACAAGCGCCGGGGTCGAGCCCGAGTTATTGGCTCAATTCCCGCTGCTCGAGGAGGTTCTCGCGGCAGCGGGAATTGTTGTATGGCCGATGGTGGAATTCGAGGCAGATGACGCGTTGGCCGCCGCGGCGCTGGCAGCCGCCGATGATACACGCGTGGAACAGGTCATCCTCTGCACGCCGGACAAGGATCTTGCCCAGTGTGTTCGCGGCACCCGCGTTGTTCAGCTGAATCGCCGGACACGTGTCACTTGCGACGAAGCCGGTGTCATTCAGAAGTTCGGCGTCACACCGGCGTCCATCCCTGACTACTTGGCGCTGGTGGGCGACGCCGCCGACGGCTATCCCGGCCTTCGCGGCTGGGGCGCGAAATCATCCGCTGCCGTCCTCGCACGCTTCGGACATCTCGAATCCATTCCGGCGGACTATCGTGAGTGGGGTGTGAATGTGTCCAGCGCAATGACCCTTGCTTCCACACTCTCACGTGAGCGCGATAGTGCCATGCTTTTCCGAACGCTGGCCACGCTTCGCACAGACATCCCACTTTTCGACGATGTGGAACAGTTGCGATGGAAAGGGCCCTTGCCCTCCTTTTCCGCACTCGCAGCGCGACTGGACACAGCTGTCACCGAAACGCGAGACACTTCCGAGCGGCCGCTCGGGAAGCGTTCCAAGTCTCAAACTCTAGACGCGGAGAAGCCATAATTCCTGGATCGTTTGGCTATCGCAATTTGGATCGCTCGCTGCAAGGGCAGGCTTATTCGTTGCTCGGAACTTGCTTCAACAACCAGTGCACGAATTCTTTTCCTGCCTCATAGTTGTCCTGCTGGGGCAGATTTTTGCGAGGGTCAGTGTATTCGTTGTACAGCCATGGATCCACTACGGCAAACACTGTTCCTTTCCCATACTTCGCTGTCGCCATTACGATCCCCGCTTTGTCTTCGAGTAGGGGGCTGGCGGGATATTTAACGGACATGCCGCAGGTGTCTTTCATATACAGCGTATGTGAATGCTGAAAGAGCAGCCCGCCGGAGCTTACGGGAATGTATCCGGGCGCAAGTTGATTGCCGATAACGTTGTGCTTGAGCACCTCATCGAAGTGGATGCCGAAACGATCGCTTATCAGGTTGAGATGGTTGATGTCTGCATTTGCGGGGTCATTCTCCATGAGCACGAGAACACCACCTTGCTTTACCCATGCAACGATCTGATCGGCATCGTTCGGCTGCACGTAATGAGGATGCGGATTTTTCGCCGGATTGTCGGGCGAGACAATGATATAAATTTGCGCGGTGTCCAGCCGGTCTGTTGTGGGCGCCTGATACAACGTGTCCAAGTTTGCGCCGTCGCCTAAGAACATCTGCCCAAAGATAGAGAAGCCGCTGTCGCTTTGGTCGTTCCACTTGTAATGGAAGTATTCGTTGCGTCCTGCCGCGTTCAGCCTCTGCTGGCTATTGAACCACGCATCAACGATTACCCTTTCAACGCGAACTGTGGTGGCAGCTGGCGCAGGTGCGGATTGCATTGCCGACGACTTCACCGACGACGAAAGCTGCTGTGGCGTCGCCGTGGAGCAGAGGGAGAGGCTGAAGGCAACAGGGAATGTCTGCAATATTCCCTGTCTCAAAGCTTTCGCAACTTGCAATGCCCGGGAATGGATTTGAAAGGTCATTTTCGCTGGGGTGGCAGAACGGTCCGGTGAAGAACGGTGCAGCTCCGCGATTTCTGTGTATCAGAAGTCGAGCGCTGTGTCTGCAGCCGCCCGCTATGTCGGGTCGATTTATTGCGTTAAAGACGCATTAGTATGGATGGAGCTTAGGGCCTTCACCCATCTGTGAATATTTGCCGGTGCGTATAGCCCCTTCGATCGCTCAAAAGGACACGCATGAATAATCCCATCCCGGCCGAAACCATGCAGCAAGACGGCGGCAGCACACGACTTGGACATGTGCGCTGGACTATCTGCGCCATGTTGTTCTTTGCGACCTCCATCAATTATATGGACCGTCAGGTCATCGCGTTGCTCAAGCCCACGCTCCAGCACACCATCGGCCTTACCGAACTCAACTACGGTTACATTGTCGACGCATTCCAAGCCGCATACGCAATCGGTCTGCTCGTCGCCGGGCGTCTGGTTGACAAGATCGGCACTCGCATCGGCTACATTTTCATTATGGGTGTGTGGAGTCTCTCTGCGATGGGGCACGCGCTGGCGAATACCGCCCTCGAGTTCGGTTTTGCGCGCTTCTTCCTTGGTATCGGAGAATCCGGCAACTTTCCGGCTGCCATCAAGACAATCGCTGAATGGTTTCCACAGAGTGAGCGCTCGCTCGCTACTGGCATTTTCAACTCGGGCGCAAACGTCGGCGCCATTCTCGCGCCGCTGCTCGTGCCCTGGGTAACCATCCACTTCGGATGGCGAGCTGCCTTTCTCACCACCGGCATCTTCAGCGCGCTCTGGATTCTGTGGTGGTGGAAGAATTACCGCAAGCCCACCGATCATCCCACTCTCACTGGCGCAGAGCTGCGTCACATCTACAAGGAAGCAGCGACCCAGATGGGTCCTTCGACGCCATGGGTCCGGCTGCTTGGCTATCGCCAGACCTGGGCGTTCTCAGTCGCAAAATTCCTCACTGATCCCATCTGGTGGTTTTATCTTTTCTGGCTGCCGTCTTACTTCAGCACGCGGTTTCATCTGGATCTTTCTCACCTCAGCTTGCCGCTCATCCTCATCTATAACATGTCCGCTGTCGGCAGCATCGGCGGAGGCTGGCTGCCCGCACCTTTTCGCAAGCTCGGATTCTCGGCAGCGGGCGCGCGCCTCGCCGCCATGTTTTTCTGCGCATGTTTGGTTGTGCCCGTCTTCACCATTGGGCGCTTGCATTCCGAATGGGAGGCTATCGGTTTGTTGGGCATCGCCGCCGGTGCGCACCAGGGTTGGTCGGCCAACCTCTTCACCACTGTCTCGGATATGTTTCCGCGCACCGCCGTAGGTTCGGTCACAGGTATCGGCAGCATGGCCGGTTCGGTAGGTGGCTTCCTCATCGCTTTCTACGCGGGACATCTATTGCAGCGAACGCACAGCTATACCAGCCTTTTTATGCTGGCATCCAGCGTCTATCTTCTGGCGCTCGCCTTGCTGATTCTGCTGGCCCCCAAATTGCGGAAAGTGGAGTTCGCCGGGTGAGTTTGCCGACAGGGATCGCTTTTGTGTCGCGGCCGAGCCGGCATCGTTCATGTGTGAGCAATTTTTGACACAACCAATACCTGGAGCGCTGGCTTATCGGGCCAGCGCTCTCACAGATGCGACTTCCTGCACAGGCGATTTGTGCGCCTTCCCGCGGCCCGGTTCGACAATCTGCGCGACATCGACCTGCGCTTTCTCATGGATCTGCCGGAGAGCGTACCCTGTCGCATCATGATCGAAGAGGAGAAGCGAGGTGGACGGCGCCTGCTGAACTCCCCTTGGAGTGACCTTCACATAGACATCCATATGACCAAAGGTGCTGAGCTTCCAAAGCTGGCCCTCCTGGACGCGCGAGATCACATAATGGCCTGCGGGGAGCGAAACGCCCGCCGCTGTGAAGGCAAAAGGAACGTTGACGGACATCACCCGCGTTTCGTCCTGACCATATACCAGGTGAGACGATGCGAGCAGTGCAATAACAGCTAGCATGTGCATGAGCTTCATGACCTTCCTCCTTGGTCTTGCATGAAGGCATGCTGCGACGAATCTTGACACGTCACCACCGACTTTTGGCGAACGGCACCATGCGTCTGGCGGGTGCGGGTGGCATCGCTGGCGAACGGTGCGACAGATGCCTTGCCCAACACGAGGATCTTTTCGCTCACTTGCCCGGCGAAATAAGGGAACAGGTACTAGGCGTCCTCAACTGCCCGAACGTTCACCAGCTGGGACGGTACATTCGCCCTCTGTAGATGTGGGTTCACCCTGCCGCATTGGCTTTTCGCCGCTGCTGCGAGCATGATGTGAGGGTGCAGACGGAGGTCCAAGTGCGAACGAATGGTACCGCGCTACCTTTGGGCCACGATGGCAAGATGATTCGTTATCCCGGCTACGGGATACTCTTCGTCGCCTGGACACTGCTGGGAACCTTGTCCTACGCCCACTATCGGCTGCTGCCTGGCACTCCACCCGAAAATCTGCTGTTTGGGTTGTTTGGCTGGCTTGCCTGTTACTACGCCTGGCTACCACTAACGCCCGTCGTCTTCCGCCTGGAGCAAAGGTTTCGCATCTGCCTTTGTCCCCAAAGCCTACGCCGAGGCTGGCCGTTCTCCACGAAGAATGCCGCGATCCTAACTCTGCTTGCGGTGCCATTTTGCTACATCGCGTTCCTGCTCGCATTCGTCATCGCCCGCACAACCCATCTTTTGTTCTGGCATCGCGCTGGCACGGAGATCTTCTCCTGGCGGATGCCGGCGAGCGAGATCTACCTGCAGTTCTCCATTTATGCAGTCACTGTGGGGGCGAGCGCCTTCATCCGCCATCTCATCGACGTACAGCAGACGGAACGGCAGAAGGCGCGGCTGGCGTTGGAGAAATCGAATCTGGAAGCGGCGCTTCGCTTGGCAGAACTGGAGACGCTGCGCATGCGTCTGAACCCGCATTTTCTATTCAATTGCTTGCAGAACATCTCGGCGCTAGCCGGACAGGATGCGAAAGCCGCGAGCCAGATGCTCGCCCGCCTCGGAGATCTGCTGCGGGTAGCTCTGCGCAGCGACTACAAGGACGAAATCACCCTCAGTGAAGAGGTGGCGCTCACCCGGGGTTATGTCGCTATCGAGCAGGTTCGCTATGGCAATCGGCTCTCCGTCCTCTTCGATATCACGCCGGAGGCAAAGGGGGCGCTGGTGCCAAACCTGCTTTTGCAACCACTTGTAGAGAACGCGATCAAGCATGGCATCGGGGGCCGCGATAGGGCAGGAGTGATCTGGGTGCGGGGAGCGCGCGAAGCAAATCATCACGGTGACGACGTTGTTCTGACCATCCGTGATAACGGTGCCGGCCTGCCGGTCGCCGACGCGGCCCAGCTGCGGCTTGGGGTGGGGCTCGGCGCCACCAAAGAACGATTGAACCGCATGTATGACCGCCACTCGCTCGAGCTTCGACCATTGCCGGAGGGCGGAACAGAAGTCCGTATCGTGCTGCCCACGCACTATTCCACCTGCACTGCGGATGCGGCAAAGGCGGTCCCGGAGCAGGTAGCAGACCGCGCGCCAGTACCCCATGGATAGCGCGACGGAGAGCCGTCTCCGAGTGCTCGTCGTCGACGATGAAGCGCTGATCCGCCAGAGTCTGTGCCGAGGTCTTGCGAGGCGGGACGATATTGAAATCGCGGGCGAATGCGAATCGGGCGCGCAGGCAATCGCTGCGATTCGCGATCTCCTGCCGGATCTTGTGTTGCTCGATGTCCAGATGCACGACGGCACAGGATTAGATGTAGTGGAGCGAGTGGGCCCGGAGCACATGCCCGCAGTTGTCTTCGTCACCGCGTATGACGAATATGCGGTAAAGGCGTTTGAGTTGAGCGCTGTGGACTACCTGCTGAAACCCTTCGACGATGAGAGGCTGAACCGGAGCATTGACCGTGCGAAGAAGCAGATCATGTCCGCACGCGCCGGAGATCTTTCGACTCAGCTGCGGTCGTTGCTGGAGTCGAAGGCGGAGCGATGGCCTGACCGCTTGGTCGTGCGAACAGGGGAGCACTTCGATCTCGTTCCGGTAAGCACGATCGACTGGATTGAGTCAGCCAACAATTACGTTCAGCTGCACTGTGGCACAAAGCACTTCCTGCTGGGTGAGACGCTGACCAGCCTCGCGGAGCGACTTAACCCGCATAAGTTTGTGCGCATTCATCGTGGCCGTATTGTCAATCTGTCGCGCATCACGGCCGTGCACCCATTGTTCAGCGGTACCTATGAGATCGAGCTTAGTGGCGGCACACGGATCTCAACCGGGCGCCAGTACCGGGAACAGATCCAGGCGTTGCTGAAGAGCTGACGGCACGCGAGCACGCACGTAAAGGTCCAGGCCTCTTAAAACTAGGCGCTAGCAAATGTCCGGCACCTTCGTCAGGGTGAGGTCCGAAGAATCCCGCCGCAGCCCCAGCTGCTTGCAAAGCGGATCTTCAGTGAGATTTGCCTGCACGTCGACTGGAACTGTCCTCGTTATTAAATCGGCCGCCTTTGCGGCTTCTTGGAGCGAGAAATGCATGCCTTGCCCGGGCTCCGATGAGGCGAACTGTCCCGCCCGCAAACTGCAAAGCAAGAGAGCAGGCCAGACGAGGGGAAGGGCAGGTCACGAAACCTAGGCCGAAACTGCTTGGACTTGTGAAGGGAGCGCCAAGAGAGAGGCGCAAATGCCTTCTGTTGGACTTGTGAACGAGACGCCTGGAGAGGAGGCGCGAATGCCCTTTTGGGAGACTTGTAAACTGAACGCCTCTAGAGAGGCGCAAATCTCTTTTTAAGCACTATAATACGACCGCGTTGAGGAGAAGCTATCTCTAAGTAATCGGCGCACGGCGTCTATCTACCTTCTAATGCGTAGCTGAACAGACAAGAGTGCCGCGCTGGAAGCGCAGGCAGTAGAACTACATCCGGTTCCAGCACGTCATCGCCGAACTGAGATACGCGGACTGGTGAGTGGCCTCAAGGAGGCGCACGCATGACGAGCGAACAGGAAGCGGTGACTCTATTGCTAAAGGCCATGGGTGCCGGCGATGCCACGGCTGAGCAAAGGCTCCTCCCGCTGGTGTATCACGAACTCCATCGGTTGGCGCGATCCTACATGCGGCGGGAGCGGCCCGACCACACCCTCCAGGCAACTGCACTTATCAATGAAGCCTATCTCAGGCTTGCCGGGGGAGAAGTGGACTGGAAGAACAGGGAACATTTCATCGGGGTGGCTGCTCAGGTGATGCGGCGCGTTTTGGTAGATCACGCACGTGCCCATAACGCCGATATGCGCGGAGGCGGGTTAAAGCAGGTCGAGTTAGAGGAAGGTCTCGCACTCTCTTCCGCGCGTTCTGATGAATTGCTTATGCTCGATGAAGCGCTCGAGCGGCTGGCGAGGATCAACGGCAGGCAGGCTCGCGTTGTGGAACTGCATTATTTCGGTGGACTCTCCATGGAGCAAATCGCCGCTCTGCTTGGTATCTCCGAGCGGTCCGTGAAGCGCGACTGGTCCCTGGCCCGAATCTGGCTATTCGAGGCGCTTCGCTCCAATCAAAGCTAGATAAGCCCAACATCCGATTTTTATTTCTAACAAGGTTGCACTTTTCATGGCACAACTCCGCTTAACAAGATGAAGGCGCTCTGAGAGGCAGCCTTCCACGAGGAGAAAAGCCATGAACGCGAAATCGACTTCGAAGCTTCGCACCCATTTGCTGGCCTGCACTCTCGGGGCTGTCGCAATGGTGTCGGCATCACAGGCATTTGCACAGAGCAACGCAATGCGCGTCAACGTGCCCTTCGCATTTCACAACGGTTCACAGCGCCTGCCAGCCGGTGTGTATAGGGTCACGATTGAGTCTACCCATTTGATTCTGCTGCAAGGCAGTTCCAAGAGCGGGTACGTCAATACCAACCCTGAAATCGGCAAGCCCGGGGAAAAGGGCAAGCTGGTCTTTCAGCGCTACGGCGACCAGTACTTTCTGCGCGAAGTTTGGGCGTCAGGAAGCGATACCGGCGAGAAGTGCATAAAGAGCAAACTCGAGCGCGAGACTCAAATTGCCCAGAGCAAGGCTGCCCAACCAGGCGCCGAAGTGGCACTCAATGAGCAACCGCGGTGAGGTCAAGAAAGCATATCCGTCTGGTGAACCTCCGGACGGATATGCTTTTTGCTCGACAGGAACGCTGAATCGCCCGCTGATGTCCCGCTTTCATGCTCGTACTGGGGATCGCAGTTTTTCGACTTCGCCAGTCGTCAAAAGCATTCCGTTCTAACTCTGGACCGTGACACGACTGGCGGGTTGGCGATTTCTCCCGATCACAAATCTCTCCTTTTTTCACAGAAAAGCTTACGGAAGCCAATATCGTCTTGGTCAAGAACTTCCAATAGATAGCTGGTGGTTGGTGTGAGTTTAGCCAATCAGGGCGGCCAACGAACAAGCAAGTACTCAGCGTCGGAGCAGGCAGAACGCGGTGTAGCCTCGGTTCGTGGCGAAGCTCGCCGCACTGGAACTCCCCCTGGCGCGGCAGCGTAAGATCCTCAGAGCCTGGAGGTCCTGCATGCTCTGGTTCTACAAATCTTTCTTTACCGTTGTCTGGATCGCCTTTCTCGTCTACTGGCAGATCAAAGCCGTCGATACGAAAACCACCCGGCGTCTCGAGCCCCTCGCCCAGCGAATTCTGCGCACCCTCATCTTCCTGATCGCGATCATCCTCTTCGCCACAACTCGCATCCCGCTGCCCTGGCTCTATCTTCAGCTCTGGCCGGCTGGGCTTTGGTCCTTCTGGCTGGGAGCTACCGTCATGGTCGCCGGCCTTCTCTTCGCTGTCTGGGCGCGAGAGCACCTGGGCAGCAACTGGAGCCGCTCCGTCACGATTAAGCGGGGCCACGAGCTGATCACCACAGGGCCCTATGCAGTGGTCCGTCACCCCATCTACACCGGTATTCTGGCCGGGTTCCTCGGCACCGCGATCGCGCTCTCGCAGGTGCGCGGATTTGTTGCTTTCGTCCTTATCTTCATCGCGCTCTGGCTCAAGCTTCGCAGGGAGGAGCAATGGATGCGCTCCGAGTTTTGGGAAACATACGCCACCTATGCCCATCAGACCGCAGCCCTAGTGCCTTATCTCTTCTGAGCGCCTGCGCTGCCAAATTCTCTGAGGCAACGCGGATTGGGAAGTGGCGGTTCACATTCTCGAAGCAGAAACGGACATTGCACCTCGAAACATTGTTTGGGGAACCGGCTGTATATCCGCAATAGCTGGACGCGAGAGATTCAGGAGTTCCGAACGGATGATCGGCAATCTGGAAGTTTTGAGGCGCAGGGTATTTTTCGCAATGAGTGGTGGTTATTCGCAGGCACTTCGGTTTCCAACAGTTGCCCTTGTAGCCGGAGTCCGCAGATGGGTTATGTCCGATAACAGATATTCTGTCTGCAGAATGAAAGGGCGATCTTTTCGGAAATTCCCTTAACTGTGCCCTCGCGCAAGGCGGCATCTCCCCCCAGAAACAAAAAATCGCGGCTCCAGGGATCTCCCCCAAAGCCGCGCCGTTCAAAGAGTCGGGACGCGTCTGGACCGCTCACAGCGCCAGCCCATGTCGACCAGCCAGACGCTGTCATCATTTTCCCTATCTCCATAGTGGAGACGGGGCCATGAACGTTTCACGACTAGATCAGTTTTCTTTGCGAAGCTTTCATCTGGACGGTTTGACCATAGCCCGCCATTTTTTCGTGAGCGCCGCATCTGCATAAGCCTTCACGTAGAGCCCGCCCACAACCGAGCGCGCCTGGAAGCTTTCCTGCGCTCCTGTCTTCGTGTCGTACCAGTCCGTCAGTGGAACCCTGCTCGGCGTCTCGTTGACCCACAGCGCAAGCGGCGTCATGAACTGCCGAAACTGCTCCGGCTTGTCGGCCAGCGTCGCGGTCCACAGCTCCCAGTCGAGCTTGGTGTAGTCCTTGCGGTTGTCCAGCGGCAGCCCATAGCGGTTCAGATGCTTCAGGTAAAAGGCAACCTCGGTATCGCGCACGCTTGCGGGAAACAGATTGAGCTTCAGCAGCTTGTCCCACACCAGGTTGTACTTCTGGCTCCATGACCCAGCAACGTCGAAGGCTAACTTGTAATGGTCGCCGTCCTGCGCCATCGTTTGCCATTTCGCGGCCATCTGGCGCGCTGCCTGTTGATAGTCTTGCGCCGCATCGTGTTTTCCCAACGCGTCCGCCAGGCTCGCATAGGCCCCCAGCGCATCGATGGCCTTGATCGACAGGTTCGCATTGTGCGCCAGGTGGCCGGCAAAGTCGTCGGTGCTCAACTGCCGTTCCGGGTCCAGACCCTTCTCGCGCACATACTTCGCCCATGTTGTCAGTTGCGGCCAATACTTCTCGGCGTAATGGTGATCCCCACTCGCTTCCGACTCAGCGCGATCCAGCGCTGCCGCCAGGATCAGTAAGTTGCCGCTCTCCTCCACCGGCATCTGGTCCTCTTCCGTGCGCTCGCCCCCGCCGTACTCTTGCCCATTAGCCAGTGGATACCGTCCCAGATCATGCGGCGCAAACGGAAAATGCCATCGCGACGATGCGGCATAGTTCATCACCGGCGTCATCTGCGCCTCGAGTAGCCGCGGATTGAAGAAAAGGAAAAACGGCGCCGAGGGATAGAGCACATCAACGGTGGCAATATCGCCGTTTGAGAAGTTTTCCTTCGCAAACAGATACGGCATTCCGTCCCAGTCCGCCACCAGCTTGTGCGCCGCCAGGGTCTGCCTGTACGCCAGGATCGCCAGATTTGCATAATCCTCGCCGCCGGCGCTTAGCAGGTCGCGGCGAAGCTCCTCGTCATATTGCGTGCCGCGCCGCTCCAACTCTGCATATTCGTGCTCCGCCGAATCCAGCATCTCTGCCACCGGCGTGTTGTTGCGCTGCCAGTAAGGCCGCAGCTTGCGCTCCATCAGTTCGATCGCATACCCCTCCGTATAGCTAAGCAGCACATGCCGCTCCACGGTCGTCGTGCCGACATTGCCCAGCGGAAACATCACCGCCGCATGCGCCGCGTGATCGCGCGGCGTCTGCGGCATCGCCGCGTCGTCGTTCACGGGCAGCGAGCCCTTCGCCAGGAAGTTCCCGATCGCATTCGGCACCAGCGCCGTCTCCACGCTGGCCTCGCGCGGCACGCACAGCCGGAAGTATCCCCAGTCAATCCGCAGATCATCGCCCGAACGATTCAGTACACGCTGGTCACGCGAGCCAAGATGCAACTCATCGAGCGACGCTGTGTGCAGCCGTCCCCACGTTGCCGCCTCATTGTCTTCATTCACCGCCAAAAGAGGGCTCGCGTCCAGCAGTAGCGACACATCATGCGGCTTGCCGTCCTCGCTGGTCATCCTCCAGCTCAGATACGTCACCGGGCGCGACAGCAAATCCATATCCTGCGGGAAAGCTGGCGTGAAGAATATCAACGTCAGCGCGATACCAGCGCCGGTAAACTTATAAACAGTGTGCGTGGCCGCGACGTTCACGCTCGTCTGTGTGAGCGCCGGCGTTTCTTCCGGAAAGGCGCCCATGTACCGGAAGCTCTTTCCGTCGATGCGAACCAGTCCCGTCAGCGGCTGCGCCTTCCCCGTCCAGTGCCGGGTGGGTCCGTCGGTCAGCTTGTCGTTCATCGACCAGATACTGAAGTAGGGATCGTGCGCCACGAGCGGAACGGCCGGCGGACGCTGTTCCGCCACCAGACTGAGCGGCGTCAGTCCCACGACGAAACACGCAGCAAACAGTGAAACGAGTTCCGTCCTTCTTATGCTGACCTGCGCAATGAAACCGTTTACCCTACTGCCCCAGCTCGCTCTCCGCACTCTTCCTGCTCCCCTCTGATTGCATTCGGATTCCGCTGCCCATCCTACGCTCGCATGGCGAGGAGAATGGCGTTGCTGCCATGCTAACCTGCCGAGTATGCAGGTGGCGGTTTCTGTAACGCGGCCTTTCCACTCGGCGCTGCTCGCGAACGCGCTCGTGAAGCACGGCTCGCGTGTTCGCATTTACAGTTCTGCGACACGCCGCTACTTCCGCCGCCTCGATCCATCCGTTCACGTCACCCTGGTTCCGTCGTTCCTTCAGACCGCCATGCATTTCGCGCCTATCCCCGTCTCGCCGAATCTGCTTCATGCAGACTCCTGGCTCTACGATCACTCCGTCGCTACCGTCATCCGCCCCGGCCTTTCTCCTGACGATCTCTTCATCGGATGGGCCACCGCCTGTCTAACCACGGCACACGCTGCAAAGCGGCGCGGAGCGCGCTTCGTTCTCGATCGCGCCTGTCCTCATGTCGATTTCCAGCAGCAGCTCGCGGAGGAGGAATCGGCAAAGCTCGGCGTTCCCTTCAGCCCCCAGCCGGAGTGGTTCCGCGACCGTCAACTCGCCGAGTACGCAGAGGCTGATCACATCCTTACCCCCTCCGACTACACACGCGTCACATTTCCCGAAGCGTTGCAGCGCAAGATCGTAAAAGCCCCGCTCTTCGGCCGATGCACTTTTCCCTCGCAGACTCATCCGGCGAGGCACGCCGAGTTCACCGTCGGCGTAGTTGGCGGCGATCCGGGGCGCAAAGGCTATCTTTATCTCCTCGAAGCCTGGGAGCGCCTCGCCCTTCCCAATGCGCGGTTGCTGATCCGCTCCGATGCCGACCTTGCACATTATCCGGCGCTCGCGCAGCGGCTGAGGCGCATCTCCAATGTCGAAATCGTGCGCTACGTGCCGGACATCAACGACTTCTATCAGCGTTGCGACGTATTCGTCCTGCCCTCGGTCGATGATGGCTTCGGCATGGCGCTCTTCGAAGCGATGGCCAATGAAGTCGCCTGCATCGCTACGACGCATTGCGGGTCCTCGGAGCTACTGACGCCGGGCCGCGACGGCATCGTCATCCCTCCGCGCAGTGCGGACCTGCTCGCGGAAGCGCTACTCTCGCTCCATCAGCAGGAAGAGCTGCGCCGCACACTTGCTTCCGCCGGCCGCGCAAGGGCAGCCGCTCTTGGCGGTAACGACAGCTCACCTCTATATGACGCCGCCATCGGTGCCCTACTCGATTCCCTCTCCTCTGTGCCATCCGTCGCCACTGCCGCCCGCTCCACCGAGACGTGAACGTCAGGCAGCGATCGCAGCATCATCTCTGAGTGACAATCGACGATACAAGATCACGCCCAGCGCTACGCTCATATAGCTGATCAGCTCACCAAAGATCCGTATCTCGATAAGCACTCCGACGAACAACATCAACACAAACCACATCGCGACCACCATCATCCCTCGACGCAGGTAGTTGGGTTGCAGCCAGCGCTGGCAAACAAGAACGACCGGGAGAGAAAAACCGAAGATGCTGGCGAATGCCGGCCAGTGCTGCGGTTTCACCAGGAATCCCAGATTCTGCCGCAGCTTCAGATCCGCGATGCCGCTTGCGCCCGCTACCGGATTGTGGCCATACAGATGCAATACAACGAGCCGCATCGCAACCCACGCTGCGAGCATTCCCGCCGCATGGGCGAAAACTGCTCCGCGTTTATTGCGTTCGCCCGGACGGGACAACTCGAACACTACATAGAAGACGATCAGAAACAGGCTTGTCTCGCGATTCAGCGTCGCAATCGCAATCAGTGGAATCAGTTGCAGAGGACGGCGGATCACCAGCAAATACAAACCCGCGCAAAAGAAGAAGAGCGAGGGCAGATCGTATGGCAGCAGAAAGTGCGGGCCGAAATTCAAAATGTAGGTGAAGTACGCCATGTATGGCACAAGAAACGCCGCCCAGGAGCTGAACAGCGCGTCCCCCGTCAGATTCATCAGGGTCTCGCGCGTGATGACGACCGACGCCGCCATCGATAGCCACGCAACTACGAGCAGCACGAGCGTGGTCTCATTGAATGCGCTGCCCATAGCCGGCAGCAGACGGTGCAGTTCTACTTCCAATTCCGGACTGTCCAATCGACCGGTAGCGCGCAGTAGCCATCCTGTCAATGCGCGTTCCTGAAATGGCTGCGACTCCAGACCAGCAGCGAAGGCTCGCAGCGACAGGAAAGGGGCGGTGTCTGAGATATATGCGAGCGAAAAATGACTCGTCACCAGAAGCAGTGCAGCAAGGAAGGTGAGCCCCTGCCGCCGCGAAAGTCTGTTCCGTCCACACTGCCCGGGCGCTTCACTCATTGGGGCGCATTCCCGATGGCAACCCTCGATGGGCGGATTCGCTGCCACAACAGCGTGCGTATCTCATCGACACCAAAGATCCAGTACGAGAACGCGAACGATATCACCGTCACCACGGTAGCGATCAGCGCCTGCCTCGGCAGGCTCATCGCGGCAATATGGAAGACCGGCCAGATGCACGCTACCGCTTCGACAACCAGAAACACCATGAGAACGCCAACCAGCCGAAAACTCAACATGGCTTCGCGTCCAAACAGCCGTCGATTGAGCTCGAGAAGATAGAGCAGCTGCGCAGCCTCGGCCAGCGCCCACACGATCAGCATGCCCGGCAACCCTAACCAGTACATCGCCGGAATGGACAACAGCAGCATCGTCCCATATGCAATCGGAGTCATGTACGAGAGCTCACGAACCTGATTTGTTGAAAACTGAAACTGATACTTATGCTCCTTCACGCTTTGTATCGCGATCGTGATTCCGAACAGTAGGCAAACGAACGGGTCATACAGCGATCCCCTCCTCAGCCAAAGCGCCAGCAACAGCGGCGTGAACAGCATGACACCGAAGGAGAGGGGCGGAATCAGCAACAGCACAACTCGTTCGGACAGCTCATAGAGTTGGCGGAGCTTCTTCCAGTTGCGTTCTCCATAAGTAATCGTCACCTCCGGGCCGATCGAATTCGTCACCAGGTACGGCAGCCGGCGGCCCATCGAATAAATCGTGCGTGTCACCGAAAAGATCACCACCGCCGCTGGTCCCAGAACACGCTGGATCACGATCACGGGCAGCTGATATCCGAGAATGTTCGAGGAGTACAGCAGCGCATAGTGACCGCTCGGCTTCAGGATGTTGCGCAGGGAGGTCTTCCGCCAATGGCGCAACGTCGGTCGCAGCGCCGGTGCCAGACGGGAAAAGTCCACAAACAAATAGCAGGTCATCAGCACCGTAACCGCAAGCTGCGCGGCGGCCAGCCAGATCAGCTTCATGCGCATCGCAGCCAGCAACGCCATCACCAGCGTCGAAACCAGTAGATTGAGATTGTTGAAATTCGCGCCGCGATGTGCGCTGCCGATCACCATATAGTTGCCGCTGAAGAACCCGAAGACCATCCCCACCCCAATCTGCAGGCTCAGCAGGTACAGAATGATCTGCGCCTCCCGAAGCGGCAGTTGCAGATGCAGCCACGTATCAAGCGGAATGAAAAAGATGCCGCACAGCAAAACGGTCAGCGAGAGAAAAACGATCAGGAGGATGAATAATCCACCAGACTGCAAATGCACGCACTCGTCCACCTCACCACGGTTGTAGTGAATGGTCATCTGCATGTTGGTGTAGGTCTGGATGCCGTAGTTCACCGTCGCCAGGTAGCCAATGGCGGCGCTCAGCGCAAGCCACTCGCCATACAGAGTCACGCCGTAGTTATGCAGAAAGATGGGTGGCAGGAGCAGTTGCGTCAGCAGTGAAATCACCTGCGACGCATTCTGCGCGGCAAACAGCTTGGAGATGCGGCCGAGGCGGCTCATGGCGTTCCTGTAGCCTAAACCACTCGCGCGGCGATCACCGCATCTCTAGTTGGGAACACTGTTCGCGTCACGCGAGGCCACATTGTGGGCGGTTCCTACATCTTGTACCGGCCGAGGTCCTCGTCGTTGAGCCCTTCCAGCCAGCGCCGCAGTTCCTCAGGGGACGTATCGCTCGCCCCCGGCGCTAGCTTTGCAATGCGCAGCACCTCTTCACTCACATAGATCGGGCAGTCGCAGCGCAGGGCGAGCGCAATTGCATCCGACGGTCGCGCGTCGACCGTCACGCTCTCTCCATCCTGCCGCATCCAGACCACCGCATAGAAGGTGTCGTTGCGGAGCTCCGTCACCACCACGCGTTCCACCCGGGCGTTCAATCCGTTCACCATGTTGCGAAGCAGGTCATGCGTCTGGGGACGCGGCGCAGTCGCCTTCTCAATCTCCAGCGCAATCGCGTTCGCCTCATACAGCCCTACCCAGATCGGCAACACCGTGTCGCTCTCCAGGTCTTTCAGGATGACGATGGGCGCATGCGTACTCGGATCCATGACCAGCCCGCGGATCTTCATTTCGATGTCCATCGCTCTTCCTCCCTGTTTTGATATTAGACGGCGCGTCCAACCAGGCTGTTGGGAAAGCTCTGCGTGACCTCGACCTGCTCGTAACTCCCAGGCGCAGGCAGAATCGGCCCGCGCGGGACAAAATTCAACGTGATGTTCTCCGAAGTGCGGCCGTTCACTTGCCCGCGTTGCGTATTGTGTCCTTCAACCGCTACTTCTACAATCTGCCCAATTCGCTTGCTGTAATTAGATCTTTGCCACTCTCGTTGCCGGTCCAGCAGCACCTGCAGTCGCTTTCCCTTCTCTTCGTCCGAAATTGCATCGATCATCACGAGGGCCGGCGTATTTGGTCGAGGCGAATACTTGAATGCAAACACTGCGTCGTACTGCACCGTCTCGAGCAGCCCCAGCGTCTCCTCAAACTCCGCCACTGTCTCTCCCGGAAACCCGACAATAATGTCGGTCGTCACGCTGATCGGGCGCCGCGATTCCTTAACCCAGCCGATGCGCTCCAGGTATTGCTCGCGCGTGTATTCGCGCTGCATCCGCCTCAGCGTCGTCGTCGATCCGCTTTGCACCGGAAGGTGCACGTGATTGCAAAGTGTCGGCACAGCCTCAATCGCATCCACGATGTCGCGTGTAAAGTCGCGCGGGTGCGAGGTGGTGAAGCGCACCCGCCGGATGCCTTCAATCTCACCGACCGCGGCCAGCAATTCGGCAAAGCTCCGCTTCCCTTCCGGATCGCGGTAGCTGTTCACGTTCTGGCCCAGCAGCTGAATCTCTGTGTAGCCGCTCTCCGCCATCCGCCGCGCCTCCGCCAGCACCGATGTCGAGGTCCGGCTCCGCTCCTTGCCGCGCGTATACGGCACCACACAATAGGCGCAGAACTTGTCGCAACCTTCGATGATCGTGATGTAGCCGCGGTAAGGGTTGGTGCGCGCCGTAAACTCCGTCTCGAACGTCTCGTCCGTCTGCCGGTCATCGAGGCCTGCAATACGCCGTTCGCCTGCCTCCAGCCGCGCCAGCATCTCCGGCAGCCTGCGATACGATGCCGAGCCAGAAACGAGCGAGACATACGGCGCCCGTTCGAAGATTGCTTCGCCTTCCTGCTGTGCCACGCAACCCAGCACCCCGAACCGCTTGCCCTGTTTGAGCAGCTTCTTCGTGTCGTTCAGCCGGTTGAAGACTTTCTGCTCTGCTTTGTCGCGAATCGAGCAGGTGTTGTAGAGAATGAGGTCGGCGGCCTCTTCCGTATCCACCTGCGAGTAGCCCTGCTGCTGCAATGTCCCGATGACCTTCTCCGAGTCATGGACATTCATCTGGCAGCCGAAAGTCTCGAGGAAGAACGTCTTTTCTACCGCCATATCTGGATGCGAGTATAGCGCAGCATGAATAACGAACTTCCCCTGGCGCACGGGACGCGGAACGGCTGCTTCGGTTGTGGCGACGACAATTCTGCAGGTCTCCATCTGAAGTTCTTTGTCGATGAAGAACAGCGTGTCCTCTGCCGTCTCCGCCTCGCCGCGCAATTCCAGGGGCCGCCCGGACACGCGCACGGGGGCATCATCGCTACCCTGCTCGACGAAGCCATGAGCAAGGCCAACCGTTTCCGCAACATCGTCGCTATGACGCGCCACATGTCCATCGACTACCGCCGCCCCGTTCCTCTCCAAACCAATCTCGTCCTGGAAGGCTGGTCCGAAAAGGACACCGGGAGCACCAGTGGTCGAAAGCATCAATGCTCGGCCGAGATTCGGGACGCCAGCGGAACCGTCCTCGCCTCAGCCACCGGCATCTTTGTTGAGGTCAGTGCCGAAGCCTTGCAGCGCTACAACGCCCGCGGCAGCCGATAATTTGCGCCGTCTGTAGCTTCATCCCAGCGCGTCAACCCCGTCCCTTCAACTGCTAAACTGAAGTACTGGCAGCAGCGGTCACCTGCCCGTCAGTAAGGGGTTACGAAGATGAAAGAGCACGGATCCTCCCACAACGGCCACAAGGCACAGAGCAGCGAACACGGTCTCCGGCTGAAGGTTGGCCTCGCCGAGATGCTCAAGGGCGGCGTCATCATGGACGTGATGAACGTCGAGCAGGCAAAGATTGCCGAGCAGGCCGGCGCAGTCGCGGTCATGGCTCTCGAGCGCGTGCCCGCAATGATTCGCGCTGAAGGCGGCGTGGCCCGCATGGCCAATCCGAAGCTCATCCGCGAAATCATCGCCGCTGTCTCCATTCCCGTCATGGCGAAGGCGCGCATCGGTCACTTCGCCGAAGCGCAGATCCTCCAGGAGCTTGGCGTCGACTTCATCGACGAGTCCGAAGTTCTCACCCCTGCCGATGAGGCCCATCACATCGATAAGCACGCCTTCAAGACACCGTTCGTCTGCGGCGCACGCGATCTGGGTGAAGCTCTCCGCCGCATCGCGGAAGGTGCTGCCATGATCCGCACCAAGGGCGAAGCCGGCACCGGTGACGTGGTACACGCCGTCAAGCACATGCGTCAGATCGTGCAGGAGATGAAATCGCTCACCGTACTGAGTGACCAGGAGCTTTACGTTGCCGCAAAGGAGCATCGGGCTCCCTACGAGCTGGTCAGCATGGTCGCCAAGACCGGCAAGCTGCCCGTTCCCAACTTCTCTGCCGGCGGCATCGCCACACCGGCCGACGCCGCCCTCATGATGCAGCTCGGCGCTGAGTCCGTTTTCGTAGGCTCGGGCATTTTCATGAAGGAGCGCGCCACACCGCTCGATGTCGAGTGCGACGCAACGGGGCAGTTGAATAACCCCGCAGAGCGCGCCGAAGCAGAGTCCCGCGCCAAAGCCATCGTCATCGCGACCACTCACTACAACGACCCGAAGACACTCGCGGAGGCAAGCGAGCAGGTCACCGGCACGATGAAAGGCCTCGCCGTGGCAGGTCTCGATGAAAGCCAGCTCCTGCAGACGCGGGGATGGTAAAGACAAATCCTGCATGGCGTGCTTTGAGGGCTGAGGGAAAGACCGCGAATTTGCCAGAAGAGAAGACCGAAACAGCAAAGCCACGCATCGGCGTCCTTGCCATCCAGGGAGACTACGACGCACACGCCAGCGCTCTTCAGGACGTCGGCGCGGAACCGGTGCTTGTTCGCAAACCGGAGCAGCTCAAAGGACTCGACGGACTCATCATCCCGGGCGGCGAATCCACGACTTTCCTCAAGTTCCTCGAACGCGACGGCTTCCTCGAATCTCTGCGCGCCTTCGCCGCCGGGGCACCTACTTTTGGTACCTGTGCCGGTTGCATTCTTCTCGCAACCAAAGTGCTTCATCCGCCACAGCCCAGCCTCGGCATCCTGGACGCCACTGTCGAGCGCAACGCCTACGGCCGCCAGATCGACAGCTCCATCGAGGAAACGGCAACCAAACTCGGCCCGGATTTCGACACCGGTCCGCTCGAAACCGTCTATATCCGCGCGCCGCGCATCCAGCAAGTCGGCAAAGGTGTTTCCGTGCTCGCCGAGCGCGACGGCTTCCCTGTCCTGGTCCGCCAGGGCCACCTGCTCGCCGCCACCTTTCATCCGGAGCTCTCCACCGATCGCCGTGTCCACCGCTATTTCGTCAACATGGTGGGTGAGGCGCGTGACTCGACTCCCCACTCGGCGCCCGAATCGATTCACAAACCGCATCGGAAGAGCTAAACCTTGATACTGCGCGGCGCTGCTCCTTTGGCAATCTCGCTGCGCGACTGGTGGATGCCACCCAATGCCGCCGCGCACGGCGTCGCGGTCGATCGCTTGATGCGGTGGGACGTCGCTGCGATGTCGGCATGCTTTCTCCTCGCAAATCTTTTCCTCGTTTGGCTCTTCCTGCGCCCGCGTCGTAAATCATCCGCACCCTCACCCTGGCGCGCCGAGTTCATTCCACTCGGGCTCCTCATCGTCCTCTACATCGTGATGGCCGCAACTGCTGAGCACGTCTGGGCGCGCGAACGGTTTGAAGGCGCGGTACCCGCCGCCCTGCGCATCGAGGTCGTCGGGCAGCAGTTCCAGTGGTACTTCCACTATCCCGGCATCGATGCCGCATACGGCCAGAGCCGTCCGCAGCTCATCAGCGCGGCACTCGGGAACCCCATCGGCCTCGATCCCGCAGATCGACACGGCAAGGACGACATCGTCTCGAGCGAACTCGTGTTGCCCGTCAACCGGGAGGTCGATCTTCAGCTCCGCTCGCTCGACGTCATCCACGGCCTCTTTGTGCCCGAGATGCGTTTGAAGCAGAATGCTGTGCCCGGCGCTTCGCTGCACGTTCATTTCACACCGATTCGCGAAGGCATTTACCCCATCCTCTGCTCGCAGGTCTGCGGCTCGGGCCACGCGCGCATGCAGGCGCACACGCGCGTCGTTTCCCTAACGGTCTACAACGCATGGCTCGCCACACATGCGAAGCGGGTTGGGCAATGAGGGTGCAATGAACGATCTCCGTGCCGGCGGCCCCGCACGCCCAACACTTCTCAAGCGCATCTTTACCACGGATGATCGGACCCTCGGCATCCGTTATCTGCTCTTGTCCTTGGTCGCCGTCTTTGTGGGGACGCTGCTCTCGCTCGCAATGCGCGTGCAGCTCGCATCTCCCGGCATTCGCTGGCCGCTGCACGGCCCTATGCTGCCGGAGGAGTACCTCTCGCTAGTCACCATGCACGGCACCCTCATGGTCTTCTTCGTGCTGACCACCGCGCCGCAGAGTGGCTTCGCCAACCTTGTTCTTCCTCAACAGATCGGCGCGCGCCGCATGGCCCTGCCTTGGCTCAACGCACTCGGCTTCTGGATCGTCGCGCTCGCCCTCCTGGTCCTGCTTTCCGCATTCCTGCTTCCGGCCGGCGGCCCCATAGCCGGTTGGACCAGCTATCCGCCCTACAGCGCCGTCGCATCCGCCGGGCCCGGTCAGGGCGGCGGCATGGACTGCTGGCTCGTCAGCATCGGGCTCTTCTGTCTCGGCTCCTGGTTCAGCGCGGTCAACGTCCTCGTCACCGTTCTCACCGAGCGCGCCCGTGGGATGACGCTCGGACGCATGCCGCTCACCGTATGGTCGTGGTTCGTCTCCGCCATCCTCATTTTGCTCGCCTTCACGGTGCTCTTCGCCGCGCTCGTGCTCCTCTTCTGCGACCGCCACCTCGGCACGGCGTTCTTCGTTCCCCAAGGCGACTGGATCAGCGGCCAGGTCGTTGGCCACGGCGACGGCTCACCGCTCCTCTGGCTGCACCTCTTCTGGTTCTTCGGCCATCCGGAGGTGTACATCGCCATCCTCCCCGGCATGGGACTCGTCTCCAGCCTCATCGCCAATTTCAGCCGCCGCCCCGTTGTCGGCTACCGCATGATGGCCGCCGCCACTGTGCTCATCGGCCTGCTCGGTTTCGTCGTCTGGGGTCATCACATGTTCGTCAGCGGCATGAATCCCTACGCCGGCACCGCCTTCGGGCTCACCACGATGGCCATCGCCGTCCCTTCCACCGCCGAGGTCTTGAGCTGGATCGGCACCCTCTGGGGCGGCGGCCTTCGCCGCGCCACTCCCATGCTCTTCGCCCTCGGCTTTCTCTCGCTCTTCATCGCCGGCGGCGTCACCGGCCCCATCCTTGCCCTGCCCGCGCTCGATCAGTACCTCCACAACACCTTCTTCGTCGTCGCGCACTTTCACCTCATCATGGCGATGGCTGGGGCGTTCTCCATCTTCGCCGGCATCTACTACTGGTTCCCCCTGATGACCGGCCGCCTCATGAGCGAACGCCTCGGTCGCTGGCATTTCTGGCTATCGCTCATCGCCGCCTACGTCACTTTCTTTCCCATGCACCTGGAGGGTCTGGCCGGCCGGCCGCGACACTACGCCCAAGTTACAGGCAGCACCTCGTCGCTCGCCTCGCTGCTCCCCATGGAACGCGGCGTTACCTGGGCAGCTCTCGTCCTCGGCGCGGCACAGCTTCTGTTCCTCTTCAATCTCGTCTGGAGCGCCCGCCGCGGCAGAGCCGCCGGCGATAATCCCTGGCAGGCCACCACGCTCGAATGGCAACCGGTCCACGCCCCCGTAACCGTCGGGCGCGGCCCCTACGAATACCATTCCGGGTCGTCCGAAGAAGACTTCACTCCACAGTGGGACGCGGCATCCCAACAGGAGTAGAGTAAGCTGTTAGCGCAACGGAGTGCTCCCATGCCCGCTACGTTCACCAGGTCCGTCGTCGATACCGAGCGCGAACGGAAAGACCCGGGATTTGGAGGCCGGCCACCAGTAGATCGTCGTCCAACCGGCGGCGGCGGCGGCGATGAAAACTGGGACCACCATCGCAACGGCCGCGGCCCCCGTGCTTTGCTCACGCGTTATCGCATGGGCATCTTTTCCGCGCTTGCCGGCGACCTCATGTTCTTCATGGCCCTTGTCACGGCCTTCTTCTTCCGCCAGTCCTCCGGCCACTTCGATGGTCGTGGTGCCTACATGCTCGACTGGCACCCACTCGCCATCCCGCCTATCCTCTACCTGAACACCGCTATCCTCATCCTCTCTTCCGTCACCATGGAGATGGCACGTCGCCAGCTCTTCCATGAAGTGGACGTTATGGAGGAGTGGCTCGGTATGGGGCGCCCGGCTGCACGCCGCGCCGCACCCTGGCTCGGCGCCACTGTCGCTCTAGGCGTCGCCTTTCTCGTCGGTCAGTGGATGGCGTGGAAGGACCTCGCCTCGCAGGGCTTCTTCTTCGCGTCCAATCCGAGCAGCCATTTCTTCTATCTCATCACTGGCGCGCACGGCGCTCACCTTGTTCTCGGCGTCCTCGCGCTCGTCGCTGCACTCGCCGCGCTCTCGCTTCTCCACCGGCTGGAGCTGCGCCAGATCTTCGTCGACTGCACGGCATGGTATTGGCACTCCATGGGCATCTTCTGGGTCTTCCTCTTTGGCCTACTCGTCTTCTTCCAGTAGGCGCACGCGTATGCGTCGCATCCGCCTTTACCTGATCCGCCTCTCCCTCGCGATCCTGTTGTTTACCTGTGCGCTCACCGCTCACGCCCAAGGTTGCAGCATGTGCCGCGACACTACCGCCGGCGCCGCGCCGCAAATACGCGCCGGCCTTCGTAAGGCCATTCCCATCCTCGCCATCCCAGCGCTTGCCCTTTTTTTAACCTTCTTTGTCGTAGCCAGGCGTACCGACACTGGGAAGCACATCGACGGACCCTGCCAAGACGCACTAACTCCACACCCGATCGACGGACAGTCGAGGTAAGCTCCATTCGTTCAAGGGCCGCAACGAGGTGTCCAATCGCGACTAGCCGATAGAATTTCTGCAGGAATAGACAGCGGCTACTCTTCCTTCAGCCGTTCGATAAGCTTGAGCGGGTGAATTGGTTTGGCGATCAATTCGAACTCGTACCCCTGCTTCTGACCTTTCAGCAATATCTCTGAAATTCCAGCTTGTCCTGTAAACAGAAAAACCTTAGTGGTTGGATACATCTTGCGCATCGCGACTGCGAGTTCAACCCCATTCATCTTCGGCATCAGTACATCGGAAAGAAGATAATCCGGATGAAAACGAGCAGCCGTATCTAGGGCCGCCCAGCCGTCAGCAGCCCCGATTACATCAAATCCCGCTCCCGTCAAGATCTCGACAATCGTATCCACGATCATTTTTTCGTCGTCCACCACAAGTACTTTCGGCCGGCCGTGTTGAGGACCTGCAGAACTTTCTCTTCGACCAGGAAATGGGATAGGACCTTTGCCGGATTCGCCCGAAAGGTCGAAAAGACTTGATGGCATCTCAACCATTGCCGCGTTCTCCAAAAGTCATCTCACTCGCTAGACCCGTTTGCGAATCGGGAGCATGGATTGGAATCTTGAATGGAATGAAAATCGTAATGGTTGTGCCGCTGCTTCCTTTCTCCGTGTTGCTGGCGATGGAGATCTGTCCGCCGCGGTTTTCCAGCAGTTGTTTAGCAACCCAGAGACCAATTCCTGTACCGACGTTCCCTTTTGTCGTAAAAAACGGCTCAAAGACTTTTTCCAGGTGACCCTGCTTAATGCCGCTCCCGTTGTCCTGAATGATCGTTTGAATTCCATCTGCTGCGGCACTCATCAGCTTGCGAACGGAGATTTGAAGCCTCCCACCCTGCGGCATAGCATCGATCGCGTTGGCCACAATATTCGAGAACACCTGCAACATCTCACCCCTGCTGATGAGCACCTTTTGCAGATCATTAAATCGGGTGTCCACAGCTATTCCAGTGGCAATTAACCTCGCGTTGTACACAGTCAGCACGTTCTCGATAAGGTCGTGAAGATAGACTTCGCTGGGTGAACCGGTATCCCGATAAAATCCTAGGGTTTGTCGGGCAAGATGCGAAACTCGTTCGAGCTCATCTTCCGCAGTTTGCAGAAATTGATAGGCTTTTCCCTCCTCCGAGCTGTTCTGCCGAGCGAGATACACAAGGTTAATCAACGATTCCAGAGGATTATTGATCTCATGTGCGATCGCGGCAGCCATCCGGCCCGTGGCTACCAGCTTCTCGGACTGGATCAGCAGACGTTCGATTCGCTTCCGGTCGGAGATATCACGCGCTATTTTCGATGCCCCAATCACCTGGCCCAATTCATTTCTGATCGGAGAAATCGTTACGGAGACTTCCAGAAGCTCGCCGTTCTCTTTTTGGCGTACGGTTTCGTAGTGATCAACGCGCTCACCCGCCCGCACCTTGCGCAAAATCTCAGCTTCCTCGTAATGCAAGTTCTCGGGAATAAGCCGCAGGATTGGCTGCCCAATCATATCCTTGGCCGTGTAACCGAACATTCGTCGAGCGCCTTCATTCCAACTCGTCACAATCCCATTCAGATCTTTGCTGACAATTGCGTCGTCTGCAGAATCAACAATCGCCGCCAGCCGAAAACGGATCTCATCATTCCTACGCCGTTCCGATATATCCCGCGCAATCTTTGAGGCCCCAACGACACGACCTGTCTCGTCCCTCACCGGAGATATGGTTACGGAGACCGAAATCCGCTCTCCGTCCTTTCTCATTCGAATCGTTTCGTAATGATCGATCCGTTCCCCGGCTCGCAGCTTGCGCAAAATCTCCATTTCTTCATGATGCAGTTCAGGCGGGACAATGTGATAAATCGACTGGCCAATGATTTCCGCTGGCTGATATCCGAATAAGCGAGTCGCCGCTTCATTCCAGCTAGTGATCGTCCCGGTCAGGTCTTTGCTGATAATTGGATCGTCCGAGGAGGCGACAATCGCGGCCAGGTGAAGGCGAGGATCAAGCATAGATTGTCGGCTTTCATCAGGAGGTAGAGGCGAAGGTCTCGTAGATGTGTGCTCCAAATTTAGTAGCTCCGATGGAGCGGCACCGCAATTGAGACGGAAGGCCCCAACAAATTAGATGCCGATTTGGCTGTTGACGCCACGCCGCTTCCGATTCACGATCTTATCGCCGTCGGTATCTTCGTGGGCTTGTGGCGCACGTTCGTAACGTGAACTTACGGTCTCAACCCGGCACCGAGCTTACTCCTCATCCGCAGTCTGCGCTCGAAAACCTCGCAAAGTTTCCTCACCTGATCCCTGCCCTGATGCGCTTGCATCGTTGACCAGGAACTCCACGCCGTCATCACGATGACTCCCCCAGCAAAGCCGCCATCATCCGCCGATCGTGGGAGACGAGCGAGCCAATCGCAGCGCCTGCCGCCACCAGTACTTCCACTACCGCGTAGTAGCGTTCTCCATTCTCCCCATCTGCGCGATGACCCCACCCGTGTAACGCCCAGCCGACCGGCGTCCCACCGTAACCTGTCTCCCGCGCATTCACGTCCGCGCCACGCGCCAGCAGCATGCGCGCAATCTCCGGATATCCGCCCACCGCCGTCCAGTGCAGCCCCGTCTGCCCATCGTCGCTCAACGACGCATTCGCATCCATCCCATGCTCCAACAGGAACTCCACCACGCTCGCGCGACCGAACCCGCACGCCCACTTGAAACCATCCGCGCGTTGCTGTGCCGTCGCCGTTGGCAGCAGCGCTCCATTTTCGGTAAAGAACCTCTTCACCTCTGCCAGCTCTCCCAATCCGGCCGCACCTTCCAAATCGAGCCGCCCGCCCTTGCCGGCGAGGAATTGCGCTGCCCTTTCACGCCCATTTCGCAAACACGCTGATACCGCGCTCACGCCGCCCGGTTTTTCAATCGTCGCTGCCCGGTCCAGTAGCAGCTCCATCAGCGCAATCTGCACTCCCGCGCGCTCCGGATGCAGACTCGTCGCGGTCAGCCCCAGCGCGGTCGATCCACCCCCATATGCCTTCGACTCCGCATTTACTTCCGCGCCCGCATCCAGGAGTATCCGCGCTATCGCAACAATGTTCGGCGGAGTCTTCTGCCTGTAGTCCTCTACCCCATTCGCCGAGCAGTAATGCAGCAACGTCGAATGATGCTCGCGCAGCGAGCGCGCCTTCACAAGCGACGCATCTTTGCGCAACAGAGCGACAAGCTCTAGCTCATCGCCCACGACAATCGCATCCGCCGCCGCTTCGAAATCGGCAGCTGGCGGCAGCGCATTCTCAAGCGCCCGAACCTGCTCTGCGAACTTCGGCCAGCTTAAAAATCCATGCTCGCGCGCCAGAAAGAACTGCGCAGCCGCCAGCGGCGGCGCGGCTGAACCCTTTTTCTTCTGCACTTCTTGCCAGCGCTGCTCTATCCATTCGGCGCGTAGGTCGATGAATGAGCGTTCTCCGTGGAAGACGCCAGAGGCCTCCAGCCACCGCGCCGCCCAGGTCCGCACAGCATCTTCTGCCGAAGACGCACCGGAAGAGGCGTACAGCAGTTCCTTGGCTAGTTTCTTGTAGAAATCGAGGCGCGGACGAGCCGGCAGCGGAATCGCGTAAGACATACGAATCTCCTTTCACGCATGCCCGGAGTCCGCACCTGTCAGGCAGAAAGAAAATTCGTTATCTCTATCGATACATCAATGGGTGGGCACGGCCCTTTCCGCGGACTGGATGCGCCCCTCGCGCTGCAGAAGTTTTATCACAGCCGCAAAGACTAACCCTCAGTACCCCCGTGACCAAAGAAACCGGTACGGCGTAAGCCGTCAACGAGACCGACCTCGATAACAGATATAGCAACTCCTCAATTCAGTTATGGCGTTGCAATAGGATGTACGTGAAGGTCACGGCAATTTTGAGATCACTGCTTGAAACTTGGCGGCAACAGCGGAAAACCCATCACTGCCGCCCGTCACATTGCCGCCGCTTGGATGGAGCTCGTTTGCCCACCAATCCTTGTAATTGGCGGAAGAGTTTGACAGAATCCCGCGGAGATCGATGTAATGCACGTCCCCGAACTCCGGCTCCTGCACCAGATGCTGCAGCATGCTATTAAATCTGTCGATGAGGTCCGCCATCATCTTTGTGGTTGTGGCGAGATCGAGGAACAGTTTTTCGTCGAACCCGGGCTTGAGCCATGGACCGGGGAACGGTCCCCACCCACCGAGGAAGCCGCGACCGTCTGGAACCGGGTAGTCGTAGCCGTGCACGAGAATCGGAAAGGTGCGGCCGAGTCTCTTCTGACATAGAGTGTCGATGGAAACGAGCATCATCCGATACGCTGCGGCAACCCGGCCGTCGATTACGCCGGCAACGACCTGCTCGTTCCATCCGGCATTGGGCAGGTTTATATCGTTGACCAACATGCCGAATTCGGGTCCGGCGATGTCGTCTCCTCCACCCGAGATCAGGACTGCCTTTGGACTTGCGCCGATGGCGACGAGTTTGTCCATGCAGCGCGCAAATTTGTCCAGTTGCCCGGAGTGCGAAACCATCGCCTCAATCGGATCACCTTTGTGAGCGGCGGATTCGATGTTGTAACCGTAGTTGTCGTCCAGCCTGGTCAACACATCATGGATGGGATAGTCGAACCAGGAGTCGCCAACGGCAAGCAGATAGCCCGCCGTCTGCGCGCTGTTGACTGCGGTGGGCGCCGCAGCCGCGTCAGTTACGCCTTCGGTCGGCCGAACTCTCGTCAGTTCTGTCTTGATCGAGATCGGTTCAGTATGCGACGCAAGTGCTGCCGCACGGGTAGCACGGGCCCGCTCGCGGCGTGCCAGAATTTCATCGACATGGCTTTCCGCGGCTTTTTGAATGGAAAATCTGTAATTCTTCTCAGAGCTGTTTCCAGAATTCTCAGAGGGCGGCGCCATAAGGATCTCCGGTTAGATCATGGTGGGCAAAATCATCCCGCTCGATCCAGATCGACGATAGGAGGTACAACCTCCATAGATCGCTGAGTGATTGGGAACGGAGCCTGAGAAGAAGACTCTAAAACCCAGCAGCGGCCAGCGGATCTTGTGCCCGCAAAACCGGATGTGATGGGAAGCTACGGCGGCTTCACCCGTTTGTCAAGAATGGAACATGAGACAGACTGCAGATGCATGGCAGCTTCTTGTATGGCTATGCGTCGAGGGCAGGCGGCGGTAACGCGTCAGATGGGCACACCTTCTTGCAACACTCGCACCTTTCAAGATTTCTGCGACGGCGACAACACAACAGAGGCTTCGCTGGTAAGGACTCGGAAAACAAATGTCTCCTGGAGATACAGCCTTACATGCGAATCGGTATGGCTCAGATATCCGATCGAAATGTCCTGCCCGATGTTGAGCTCGAAATCACCGCCTCGTGTAGTCAAGACGAACGCACCCTCGATCGCCGGTGCCCAGACGAGGTTGCCATCAACGATGCGCTTGACGTGTTCGAGGACGGGATATCCGTGATCGCGTATCTCGGCGAGTGCCGTATACTCATCGGCTCCAAGCAAAACCGAATAAGGTCCATTTACACCTACAAGGCGTAATTGGCTCAGTGCCTGTGCCACCGCGTCCGGATAATCGCGCACATCCGCGGGAAGTGTGACGATCTGATTGTTGGACCCTTCACGAATGCCCTCGATCTCGGCTTCGTGGTATCCGTTGAAGATGGCGCGGTCTTCGGCAAAGGCGAGCGTCTTCGCGGCCGCCTTTGCGGGCTGCCAATCGGAGTCATTTGATCCACGCTCCACGTCATCGATTGCCTGACGGGATAGTTCAAAGGGCACCCGTAGCTCCACGAGCGGTTTGACCTCGCGCCGCCCTGCGATGATGCCCTCTCCGGGAGCGGAGATCGACCGCACGTGCCCAGTCGCAACTCCAGGTAAGGCAATTCCTCCCGGCGGAGGAACGTCAACAACCCGTCGTCCGGCCAGATACCGCTTCACCGTCCTCGTTGTCTCTTCTTCAATCTGCGACCATGCAGCATCAGAGATTGGCGCTAGCCCCCGATGGAGGTTATTCATCCTTCTCTCCTTTAAGTAATCCTATTCTGAGTGATGTATCCGGCGCGGACGATGCTTGAAGCGTGTCGGAAGTAAGCGACTCAGTGATCGCCGTGATATCCGGCGCCGCCTCGCCCAAGTTGTCGAGAAACGTTGCGGACGGCACAAAAAACAAGCTACCAGTAACCGCGCGGCTGAAATCGAGCAGCCGGTCATAATTGCCGGGAGGCCGACCGACGAACATGTTCTGAAGCATCGTCTCTGTGATGCGCGGAGTGCGGCTATAGCCGATGAAGTACGTCCCGAATTCGCCGTGGCCTGGCCGACCGAAGGGCATGTTATCTCTCAAAATCTTGAGTTCTTTTCCATTCTCCTCGATGACAGTCAGCGCATTATGGGCCGACGCAGGTTTCTCGGCATCGTCTAACTCGATGTCTGAAAGCTTCCTGCGGCCAATAATCCGTTCCTGCGCCTCAACCGGAAGCGCATTCCATCCCTTCATGTCGTGCAGGTACTTCTGCACGATGACATAGCTGCCGCCTGCAAAGGTCGGATCTTCGTCACCGATAATCACAGCCTCGCGCGCCGCGTCCCCACGTGGATTCTCCGTGCCATCAACGAACCCGATGACATCGCGATCCTCAAAATATCGAAAGCCATGAACCTCGTCGGCAACGGAAACGGTGTCACCGATCCTCTCCATGATTTGAGCCGCTAACTCAAAACAGAGATCCATGCGTTTGGCTCGGATGTGGAACAAGATGTCGCCAGGAGTAGAAATGGCGTGCCGGTCACCGGAACGAATCTCTCGAAACGGGTGAAGTTCAGCGGGGCGGGGCGATCCAAAGAGTTTGTCCCAGGCATCAGAACCGATGCCCGCGATGCACGTAAGGCCCGCCTCAATGTCGCGAAATTCAACGGCGCGTATGAGTCCGGCAAGGTCGGCAAAGAATGAGCGCAGAAGCGCGTAGGAATCCTGGTCCTGGCGAATACTGACCACCAGAAAGATCGCCGCGCGAGTGAGCGGAGCGACCACCGTCTGAGGAAGAACAACTTCGTTCAGCTCGTTGGGTCCATCCATTCGTCAATCTCGCTCCACGATTCTCATCTTTCCGAAGTATCGCATTTGGATTGCCCGCACCTTTGTATCCGTCTCCCCAGCACGTCCGAGTTCATATCAAAGACGCAGAAACGGCAAACAGACGCATTGATATAGCCAATATATGAAAATCGCGAAAAAAAGCGATCTCTGACGGGCCCGCCTCACTCCGGCAGCGGCCCAAGAATGTCGATCTTGTACTTGGCGCAGAGCCCTGTCAGCTTCTCAATATCCGGTGCCGTAGGCGGCGGCATCACGCGCTCCTTCGCAGGCTCCGCCATCTCTAACATCATTCCCACAAAGCCGCCGCCGGGCATCGCCCAGAATAAGCATCGAAGAAGGAGCTGAACCCGTGCAGCGAATGCCATGCGGAATACCACGCGGCAGGAAGATGTAGCCGCCTGAACAAAGGATTGTCTTCTTGCCCTCGCTAAAAAAGGTGAACTCTCCGTCCAGGACATAGAACGCCTCATCCTCTTCGTGGTGGAGATGATAGGGCGTCTCATGGCCAGGAGGCGATATGCTGCAAATCATCGAATAAGCGCCGCGCGTGGATTCGGTGGTTGCTTTCACAATATTGAGAGTGTTGAGAAACCAGTAGGCCGGATCGTCGGCTTCAGCCACACTTCGCGGCAAGGGCTCGGCAGGCATATCGCACTCCTTAGTAGATGAGTGACCTCAACCTTAACTGTCACTCGACTCTCCACGAAAAGCAAAATCCACTTACTTCTTGGGACGGTGGAAATCTAAGGAGGGCAGAGCGCGCCAGGAGTCGCAACGCTCTCTACTTCGCGGTCTCGACAAAGTGATCCTTCGCTACCACGCTGTACTCTGCCGCGTTCGGATCAGCGATCTTGTACATCGTCCCTTCCGCCCTCTTCCCGTGGATCGTCATGATGACGTAGTTGAAGACCGGAAAGGCCGGGTCGCGGTACTGGTCCTGCGGTCCGCGCACGAAGACCGGATAGGGCGTCGCTCCCCCTCCCCCGCTGATGATGTGCGTGATCCCGTTGAATTCAAAACGCTCGTAGTTGTGGATGTGCCCATACACCGCGATGAATTTTTGTCGCGAGGTTTGCGCGCGCGTCTCCAGATAACGCCGCAACACGACCGATTCCGGGGACGGGATGTTGGCGATGAACTCGCTCTGCGTGTCAGCGATCAGCGGGATGTGCATCTGCAGGATGACGAAGTCCGCCTGCTCCGGAATGTGATCGAGCTGCGTTCGCAACCAATCGGCCTGCAGTCCACGTGGCCATATCGGTTCGGTCGAGTTCAGGTTCAAGATGAACACATTTCCCAGCAGCACCGAGTAGAAGCCGTTTCCTTGCAGGTGCGGAAATGCAGCAGCCCAGTTTATCCGGCCCGGCCGCCAATCGAGCCGCAGTTCGTGATTCCCAATCGTCGGATACACTCGCGGTCCCCGGGCCCACGACGACGCCTCGCGTTCAAAGACCGCCCAGTCCTGCGGATTGCTGCCATGGAAGGGTATGTCTCCGGTGATCAGCATTGCGTCCGCGTGCTCGGTCCCAACCTTCTCTGCCAGCCACTTCCGCGCCCGAGGATTTGTGGACTTCGTATTTGAAGGATCGGTGAATCGCATGTCTCCGTAGACCAGAATGCGCAGCTCCTGCTGCGGGCTGACTCCGGGAACAACAAAGGTCGGCTGGTCCGGTAGGTCGAGCACATTCTGCGCGTTTCCCACCGAGCCAAGCGATGCGAGAGAGGCGAAGACAACCAGAGCAAATGCCGTTCCCGGCCATCGGAGCGGAGCCATCCTGCTTAAATTCCTCCGCCAACGAAGTGGACGATCTCAAATCGGTCCCCGCTCTGAACAGCCGTCGTCGCCCATTCGTTCCGCCGCACGATATCTCCGTTGCGTTCCACCGCGATGCGATCCGCCTTCATCTCCAGTGCCACAATCAGGGCGTCCACTGTCGACGCTTGTGGATCAAGACCAACCTCGCGCGGCCGGCCGTTGAGCACGATCTCCATCTTTCGAGAGTATCAGCCGCTGCCTTAACCAAAGCCGGTCGCTCATGCGTGCGAGCCCCCAAAGAGGCGGCCGACAACACGCTCGTAGAGCGAAGGAATTACCGGGCACGCAAAGTAGACCTCGCGATTGGCTGCCATCAGGAGCCGCAGCGCTTCCACCCGCGGGTCAGGGCTGTCGATGGAAGACAGTATCCCTCTTTCGTGCACATACTCATCCGCCAGATACTCGATCGCGTGCCCGAGAACCTCCAGCGCAAACCCAGCTTCCGGCGTGGTGCGACGCCGAACGGACCGCGACCCCAGGCCGGTGGGCATCGCATGCACCTCCGTCCGCACGACTACAGGCTGCTGAGGACAAGTCGCGCCTGCGACGCGAGTGGTCAGCGGCGTTACTTTTGCGCTAGGAAGATTGGGGGATGCTGCCATTGGGGTCCTCCGGGAACCTTGAATCTCTTGCACCATATCGGCAGTTCTCGGGGCGCGAGAAGGAATTGTCTTCCTTTTTTCTTCGCCAATCCCTGTATGGGAAGCATGCATTCGAAACGGGAATACTCGAATCCCTATAACCAGCCATGCCCGAAGCGCGCAACGCGCTCGCTTTCACTGGAAACAGGTGACTTAGGCACGCTCGCTTGACTGAGTTCGAACGTCACCCTAATCTCGAAGGAGACGCCGCGCGGTGAAGGATACGGCCTCCCCGAGTAAGGACCGCATGCAGACAACTCATTACTTCTGGAATTACCTTCCCCTTCTCCTGCAGATCCTGGCGGCGGTTGGATTGGGCGCGGGCATGGTGGCCGGCTCCTTCCTTATCGGCAAACATCGCCGCACCATCTCGAAGCTCGAAACCTATGAGTGCGGTATCGTCGCCGAGGGCGACGCACGGGGCCGTTTCTCGGTCCGCTTCTATATGGTCGCCATGCTCTTCATCCTGTTCGATGTGGAGGTGGTCTTCCTGCTGCCCTGGGCGGTGATCTACCGCCATCTGCCGGCGATCACAGGCTCGCGCTACTTCGGCTTCTGGGAGATGGTGGTTTACCTCGGCTTTGTGCTGGTGGGCTTCTTCTACATCCTCAAGAAGGGTGTACTCAACTGGGCCGCCGACCGGGGGGATCTCTAACTCATGCAGGATGCCTATGACAAAGCCGCAGTTCTTGCCAAGTATGGCGCCAATCCGGCGATTCAGGCCATCCAGGCTGCACAGCCGGATGCTTTGCTGGACGCCAAATTCGACCGCGGCGAGCTGACACTGAAGATCGCCCGCGAACACATTCGCGCCGCGGCAACGTTGGTACAAAAAGCCGGCTATAACTTCCTCGAAGATGTAACGTGCGTGGACTACTATCCGCTTGAGCCGCGCTTCCAGGTCATCTATCACATCCTCTCCCACCGCCTGAAGGCACGCGTTCGATTGGCTGTTCCCGTGGAGAGCATCGATCCGGAGGTCGACAGCATCACGCCGGTCTGGCCTTCCGCTGACTTCTACGAGCGCGAGGTCTTCGATCTCTTCGGCATCCGGTTCGGCGGACACCCCAACCTGCGCCGCATCATGATGCCGGATGAATGGGAAGGTCACCCGCTGCGCAAGGACTATCCGGTGGAGGGCTACCGTTAATGGCAACAACACCCGAAACCCCGGTCGCTGAAGTTACGAACGCGAAGTCCGAGAGCTCGACCTTCGCCGGTCCAAACGAACCGACGCCGGTCATGCCCTATGCGGCCAACTTCGCCATAGCGCCCCTGCTCGAACCGCGTTTGGAAGAAGGTGCTCGCGACCGCACCATGATCCTGAACATGGGCCCGCAGCACCCGTCGACGCATGGCGTGCTCCGCCTGGTGCTCGAGATCGACGGCGAGACCGTGCTGCGCGTGGTGCCCGACATCGGCTTCCTCCACACCGGCATCGAGAAGACCTGCGAGGCAAAGTTCTACCAGCAGGTCGTTCCGATGACCGATCGCATCGACTATCTCTGTCCGATGACGAACAACCTTTGCTATTGCCTTGCGGTCGAAAAGCTTCTGCAACTTGAATTGCCGCCGCGAGCGCAGTACCTACGCGTCTTGCTCAACGAACTGACTCGCCTTCAGTCACACTTGGTATGGCTGGGCACGCACGCCATGGATATCGGCGCGCTCACCGTCTTCCTCTACTGCTTCCGCGAGCGCGAGGAGCTGCTGAAAATCTTCGAGCATGTCTCCGGCCAGCGCATGATGGGTTCCTACTTCCGTGTGGGTGGCGTTTCGATGGAGCCGCCAGTCGACTTCTATGAGCGGGTGCAGAACCTGCTCAACATCATGCCGTCGAAGATCGACGAGTACCAGAACTTGCTTACAGGCAACCCCATCTGGATCAGCCGCACCAAGGGAGTCGGTCATCTGTCGGCTGAAGACGCCATCGCGCTTGGCGTCACCGGTCCTCCCCTCCGCGCCTCGGGCGTCGATTGGGATCTGCGTCGCGACATGCCCTACTCCGGCTATGAAAACTTCCAGTTCAAGGTGCCGATCTCGAACGACTGCGACGTCTGGGCGCGCTACGTCATTCGCATGGACGAGATGCGCGAGTCAGTAAAGATCTGCCAGCAGGCGCTCGACGGGATGCCCGGGGGACCGCTCAAAGCGGATGCACCGAAGGTGGTTCTGCCTGATCGGGAAGTGATGAAGACGCAGATGGAATCTCTCATCTATCACTTTAAGATTGTGACCGAAGGATTCGCCGTTCCAGCAGGCGAGGTCTATCAGGCTATTGAATCGCCACGCGGTGAGATGGCCTACTACGTCGTCTCGGATGGCACAGCCAAGCCCTATCGCGTGCATATGCGCAATCCTTCCTTCGCCACCTTGCAGGCTGTCGACAAGATGTGCGCCGGGCGCCTGCTCGCCGACGTGGTTGCGGTGATCGGTTCCATCGACATCGTCCTCGGAGAGATCGACCGGTGAGTGTAGCCATCATGAGCAGCCAGGCGGATGCGGCAGTCGCACGGGAGCTGTGGGCGTCCTTCATCTCGCTCATTCGCAGCTACACAGCGGCGCACGGGCTGAACGGATCGAGACAGGCAGTGCTGGAAGTCAGTGAAGATCACCTCCTTGTCCGCGCCGGCGATCGCCTGCTGACAGTTCGTTTTGATGGCGGGCGCGGTAGCTGGAAGCGCGAGTCAGGCGCAGCGGCCGAGTTCACGCTCGACGAGCACGGCCGCGTCATTGTGAACGGCGAGACAGAAGAGATGGACATGGCGGCAGAGCGGCTGGCGCGGGAGATCATGCGATGAGCCCTGAGATGAATTCAGTACCGAACACAATCTTTTCCCCGGAACTGGCAGCGCGCTTCGACAAGCTGGTGACGCTCTATCCTGCGCGGCGTTCGGCGCTGATTCCCATGCTGCTCTACGCGCAGGATGAGGTTGGCGCGGTCAACGACGCCGTCATCGCTGAAATTGCCCAGCGCATCGGCATCACGGAGCTCGACGTTCGCAACGTCATCAGTTACTACTCACTTCTGCATACCAAGCCTCACGGCAAGTTCCACGTTCAGGTCTGCACCAACATCTCCTGCATGCTGCGGGGCGGCAACGAGATGCTTGCTCACTGCAAGGAAAAGCTTGGCATTGGCAACAAGGAAACGACACCCGACGGCATCTTCTCGCTCGAAGAAGTAGAGTGCATCGGAGCCTGTTGCTGGGCGCCCGCCGTACAGGTCAACTACGACTTCCACGACAACCTGACAACGGAAAAGATGGATGCCGTGTTTGAAAACTACCGGCAGAAAGCGGGCAAAAGCTGATGCCTGAGCTCGTCTCGCATCCCGAAGAAGTCAAGGTCATCTCCCGCCGCTGGGGCCAGGGCGCTGCCGACATCGACAAATACATCGAGCTGGGCGGGTACGCGGCTCTGCGTAAGTGCATCGAGCAAGGTCCGGAATGGGTCATCAACGAGATGAAGACCTCCGGCCTCCGCGGTCGCGGCGGCGCTGGCTTTCCTACCGGCATGAAGTGGTCTTTCGTGCCCAAGCAGAGCGAGAAACCGAAATACGTCCTCGTCAATGGTGACGAAAGCGAGCCGGGCACCTGCAAGGACCATCTGATCTTCCTGCACGATCCGCACTCCGTCATCGAAGGCACGATGATCGCCGGTCTCGCCATAGGCGCGAAGGTCGGCTTCATCTACCTGCGCGGTGAGTATCGCTACCTCATCGAGATCATGGAGCGCGCGCTGGCACAGTGCTACGAGCGCGGCATTCTGGGGAAGAACATCTTCGGCACCGGCTTCGATTTCGATGCCCTCTCTCATACCGGCGCAGGCGCCTATGAGGTCGGCGAAGAGTCCGCCTTGATGGAGTCGCTCGAAGGCAAGCGCGGTGTTCCGCGCATCAAGCCGCCCTTCCCTGCGGTGGTCGGGCTCTACGGCGGCCCCACCGTGATCAACAATGCGGAGACCATCGCCAGCGTGCCCTTCATCATCGAGATGGGCGGCGCTGCATACGCAAAGCTTGGCACGGAACGCAATGGTGGAACTCGCCTCTTCGGCATCAGCGGGAAGGTCAATCGCCCGGGCGTCTACGAGCTGCCCATGGGCTACAACCTCAAAAAGATGATCTATGAAGTAGCCGGCGGCATTCCTAATGGAAAGGCCTTGAAAGCCGTTGTTCCCGGCGGTGCTTCGTGTCCCATCCTGCGCGCCGATGAGATCGATGTCGGCATGGACTTCGACCAGATGGGCAAGGCCGGCACCATGCTCGGCTCGGCCGGCGTCGTCGTCCTCGACGAGACCGTCTCCATCGTCGAATTTGCTCTCCGCACCATCAAGTTCTACCAGCACGAGAGCTGCGGCTGGTGCATCCCCTGCCGTGAGGGCACCGACTGGCTGAAGAAGACCATGACGCGCTTCTACGAGGGCTACGGCACCACGAAGGACATCGACAACATGCGCTACCTCGCCGAAAACATGCTGGGGCGCACCTTCTGCCCGCTCGGCGACGCCGCGGCCATGCCGATGATCGGCTTCTTCAAAAAATTCCGCGACGAGTTCGAGGAGTACATCCGGGCAAATCCATCGGCGCCTGAGTCGCAAGCGCTGGTCGAGTTGGTGGGCGCCTAGCGCGCACGAAAGAGAGTTCATGGCTGACGTAAATCTGACCGTCGACGGCAAGAAGGTGACCGTGCCCGCGGGGACGCTGCTGATTGAAGCATGCCGCGCGGCAGGCATCGAGGTGCCCGCCTTCTGCTACTACCCGGGGCTGTCGCTGTGTGGGGCCTGCCGCATGTGCATGGTTCGCATCGAAAAGATGCCCAAGCTGCAGACCGCATGCACCACGCCGGTCGCCGAGGGCATGACGGTCCACACCGAGACCCCGGAGATCGCGCAGGCGCGCAAAGCCACTGTTGAACTGCTGCTGGGAAACCACCCGCTCGATTGCCCCGTCTGTGACGCGGGCGGTGAATGCGAGCTGCAGGATATGACGTTCAAATACGGTGCGCCGACCTCGCAGTATGTCGAAATCAAGCAGCATCGCGAAGAGCAGCAATGGTCGCCCGTCGTCTACTTCGATCGCCCCCGCTGCATCATGTGCTACCGCTGCGTCCGCGTGTGCGGCGAAGGCATGGACGTCTGGGCCCTCGGCGTTCAGAACCGCGGTGCAGGCTCGGTCATCGCCCCCAACCGCCAGGATCACCTGGACTGCGAAGAATGCGGCATGTGCATCGACATCTGCCCGGTCGGCGCGCTTACCTCCGACACCTACCGCTATAAGACCCGGCCCTGGGAGATGAACCACGTCGCCACCGTCTGCACCCACTGCGGCGATGGCTGTAAGACCACGCTTGGCGTTCGCCGCGCAGATGACGGCATGGAGATTGTCCGCGGCGACAACCGTGATAAGAGCGGCATCAACGAAGACTTCCTCTGCATCAAGGGCCGTTACGCCTTCGATTTTGCCAACCACCCCGACCGCCTTACCAAGCCGCTCATCCGCCAAGCCGACAGAAGCTTCGCCACCGCGACATGGGAGCAAGCGCTCGAGCTCGCAGCAAAGAAGCTGAAGGAAGTGCGCGATACAAAAGGCCCGGACGCCATCGGCGTCATCGGCTCCAATCGCACCACCAACGAAGAGAACTACCTGCTGCAGAAGTTCGCGCGCACGGTGTTGGGCACGAACAACATCGACCATCACCGCACCGCCGACTACGTCAGCTTCGTTCGCGCGCTGGCCGGCAAGGCCGACCGTGCCGCTTCCCTGCGCGATGCCGGGACCGCTCCGGCCATTCTGCTGCTCGGCAACGATCCCACGGAGCAGCATCCGGCGCTCGCGTGGGCGCTCCGTACCAATGTCCGGCTCAACAAGGCGAAGCTCTTCCTCGTGAACACGAGTGACATCAAGCTTCGTCGCCAGGCTAAAGCCTTCCTCCACATCCCCGAAGGCGGTTATGCAGATGCTGTGCGCTTCCTCGGCTCGAATGATGCCGACTTCCACGGCATCGAGGGCGCAGCGGACTTCCGCGATGCGCTGCGGGCAGAGCCGAAACTGCTCATCCTCTTCGGATCTGAGTTCCGCGGGCACGACATCGATGCGCTTGTCTCCTTCGGCCTGTCCCTGCCGGACGCTCGCTTCGCCTGCCTCGCCGACTACGCCAATTCACGTGGCGCGGCCGACATGGGTCTGCTGCCTGATCTGCTGCCCGGCTACCGTCCGGTCGCTGCCCCGGGTCCCTTCGCCGAGGAATATCCCAATCTGCCGCAGAAACCTGGCAAGGACCTCATCGAAATGTTCGACGCAGCCGAGCGTGGGGAGTTGGGCGCCCTCTACGTGGTCGGTGCGAATCCAGTCGAACGCTACAACGTCGATCCCGCATCGCTGAAGAACACCTTCGTCATCGTGCAGGAGATGTTCCTCACCGAAACCGCGCAGATCGCGGATGTCGTCCTGCCCGCTGCCAACTTATATGAGAAAGGCGGCTCGGTCACCAATAGCTATGGCGATCTTCAACTGGTGAAGAAGGCCGGGGACCGCGCCGGCGTGCGCTCCGACCTCGAGCTCATCGTTCGAATCGCCGATCGCATGGGCGCCAAACCGCAGCAGCTTGTTCCCTTCGGTCGGGGACTGCGCGCCGACACCGGTCAATCGCGTGGCGCACAGTCCGGGGAGGCCGATCGCCACTCCATCTGGCTTGCATCGCGGCAGATCGAGCCCAAGGTCAGCCCCTTCGATCCCTACGCCGTGCTCGACGAGATCGCTCGCCTTGTCCCCGGCTACGACGTGGAGCGCATGAACCTGCTCGCCGGCAACGATGTGCGCACCAAGCTGGTGTCCATCGAACCCGCTGCTTCCACGACACGTCGCGATCTTGTGCTGCCGGCGCAGGACGCCCTATTCACCTCCGGCACACTGGGCCGCTACAGCGCCAAACTAGCCGAAGTTCACGAATCCCATCGCAAATCCCCTGCGGAAACCGCAGCCGACTGAACCCAACGAAGCACTGGCAGTTGAGATTGAAAGAAAAGAGAGCCTGAGTGAGTCCGCTGCTGATATACGTGCTGCTGAGCATCGCCAAGGTCGCGGTTGTAACGGTAGTTCTGCTGATGTGCGTGGCCTACACCGTTTTGCTGGAGCGGAAGGTTGTCGGTCGCATTCAGAATCGCTTTGGCCCAAGCCGCGTCGGCCCCTTCGGCCTGCTGCAGCCCCTCGCCGACGGACTGAAGCTCTTCCTCAAGGAAGACATCATGCCGACGTCGGTATATCGGCCCCTCTACATCCTGGCGCCCGTCATTGCCCTGGCCTGCGCGCTACTCTCCATCGCGGTTGTCCCATTCGGCGCAAACATCCAGTACCGCGGCATCGATCTCTTCCAGATCTCCGACCTCAACATCGGTCTGCTGGTGATCCTCGGTGTCACCTCTGTAGGCGTCTACGGCATTGCGCTCTCCGGCTGGGCCTCGAACAACAAATATTCACTGCTGGGCTCCCTGCGCTCCAGCGCCCAGATGGTCAGCTACGAACTCGCTCTCGGCCTTTCGTTGGTTGGCGTCGTCATCCGCGCCGGCTCATTGCGGCTCCGCGACATAGTAGACGTGCAGGCAACTCACGGCATTCTTTCCTGGAACGTCTTTGGCGGATTCCAGATCGTCGCTTTCTTCATCTATCTGATCGCCGCCTACGCCGAGACCAACCGCGCTCCCTTCGATCTCGTCGAAGCGGAGAGCGAACTCACCGGCGGTTATCACACTGAGTACAGCTCCATGAAGTTCGCAATGTTCTTCATGGCCGAGTATGCCAACATGATCACCGTCGGCTGCGTCGCCACGTTGCTCTTCTTCGGTGGCTGGAGCAGCCCCTTCGGCAACCTGCTGCCTGCTCCGAACAACATCGTGATTCAGGCGCTGCTGCCGATCTTCTGGTTTGTCATCAAGGTCTTTTTCTTCGTCTTTCTCTACATCTGGGTCCGCGGCACGACGCCACGTTTTCGCTACGACCAGTTGATGGGCTTCGGCTGGAAGTTCCTTGTGCCGCTCGCAATCGCCAACATCATCGTCGCCGCTCTGATTTATGCACCACGATGAAGGAGCGCGACGGTGATTTACTATGAAACTTCCGCGGTCTGCCGTCCTTCCTGCTGGTGAATGGCTTTCGACATGTATCTAGTCATCTTTCTTATCTTCGGAGCACTTTGTATCGCCGGCGCATTGAACTTGCTGCTGCAGCGGCATCCGATCAACAGTGCGCTTTCGTTGATCGTGGTCATGACGTCACTCGCCGTCCTCTACTTGCTGCTCGGCGCGGAGTTCCTCGCTGCCGCGCAGGTCATCGTCTATTCAGGCGCCATCATGGTGCTGTTCACCTTCGTCATCATGCTGTTGAACGCAGGGGAAGAAGAACGCACGCGCGGCAGCCGTGCTGCCTATCTTGTCGGATTTCCGGGTGTCGCGGCTCTGCTCGGTCTGCTGACATATATCTTCCTCTCCGTCCGCATGCCGCTCGGGAATGCACAACTCGGCGGCGGCACGCTGGTCACCACCTCCGACCTCAGCCGCGTTCTCTTCCGCGACCTGCTGCTTCCTTTCGAAGTCACTTCTATCCTCATCCTGGTTGCCATCCTCGGCGCCGTAGCCCTGGCGCGAAAGGAGGAGTCCTGAGATGGTCGTCCCTATCGCCTACTATCTCGTCCTCAGCGCGATCCTTTTCTCGATCGGCGTTGCCGCCTTCCTCATCAAGCGCAACATCATCACTGTCTTTATGTCGATTGAGCTGATGCTCAATGCCGTCAACCTGACCTTCGTGGCCTTCGCCCATCAATGGCATCAGGTCAGCGGACAGATCTTTGTCTTCTTCGTCATGGTGGTGGCGGCGGCCGAAGCCGCTGTGGGGCTGGCCATCATCATCGCAATCTTCCGTGCCCGGAACACGCTCAACGTGGACCAGGTCAACCTGATGAAACTATGAACGACGGCCTCCATCTCTGGCTTATCCCGGTCCTGCCTCTCGTCGGCTTTGTGCTGAACGGCCTTCTCGGTCGTCGCTCACCTAAGGCACTTGTCTCGACCATCGCGCTCGTCTTCTCCGCGGCGCCCTTCCTGCTGGTCCTGCACGTCTACACTAGCTTCTCCGCGCTCTCACTTCCCTACATTGAGCGGCATACCTCCTGGATCGCGACCTCCACCTTTCACGCCGACTTTGCCTTCGCACTCGATCAGCTCACGCTCGTCATGCTGCTGGTCGTCACCGGCGTCGGCTTTCTCATCCACATCTACTCCGTAGGCTACATGGCGCACGAGGAGGGCTACTGGCGGTTCTTCGCCTATCTCAACCTCTTCATGTTCTTCATGCTCACGCTGGTGCTCGCCGAGAACTTCCTGCTCATGTTCGTCGGGTGGGAGGGCGTGGGACTCGCTTCCTATCTGCTGATCGGCTTCTACTTCAAGAAGCACTCAGCCGTCCGCGCCGGCATGAAGGCCTTCGTCGTCAACCGTATCGGTGACTTCGGCTTTCTGCTGGCAATGTTCCTGCTGATCATCCATTTCGGCACCCTCAGCTTCATCGAGGTCGGCAGCCAGATCGCCCAGCATCCCGATTGGCATGGTGGAGTCCTCACCGCCATCGCACTGTTGCTGGTCCTCGGCGCTACCGGCAAATCCGCGCAGATTCCGCTGTACGTCTGGCTCCCGGACGCCATGGAAGGCCCCACACCCGTCTCAGCGCTTATCCACGCCGCCACCATGGTGACCGCAGGCGTCTATATGGTGGTGCGCACGCACGCGCTCTTTGACCGCGCGCCGCTCGCGCTCAGCGTTGTGGCTGTCATCGGCGCAGCCACAGCATTCTTCGCCGCCACCGTCGGCATCCTGCAGACGGACATCAAACGGGTCCTCGCCTACTCCACCATCTCCCAGCTTGGCTACATGTTCCTGGCTTGCGGCGCGGCTGCATATTCCGCCGCCATCTTTCATCTGGTCACGCACGCCTTCTTCAAGGCGCTGCTCTTCCTCGCGGCTGGCTCCGTCATCCACGCCGTCGGTGGTGAGCAGGACATGCGCCTCATGGGCGGACTGCGCCGATATATTCCCGTCACCTTCTGGACCATGACCATGGCGGTCTTCGCCATCTCCGCCTTCCCGCCCTTCGCCGGCTTCTTCTCCAAGGACGCTATCCTCGCCGAAGTCTTCCGCTCCCCCAACGGCGGTCCGCTGCTATGGACTGTTGGAATCGTCACTGCGGCGATCACCTCCTTCTACATGTTCCGCCTCTGGTACATGACCTTCTTCGGCCACCTTCGGCTGCAGCGGGAGACCACGCATCACGTCACGCTGCCGGTCGGACTGGATGACGAACTACTTGCTACGGGGCACTCGACCAATGGACAACACGCACACGGCCAGCCGCATGGACACGGCATTCATGAGAGCCCGCGGTCGATGCTGATTCCGCTGGTGCTGCTTGCTGTCCTCTCCGTCGCAGGCGGCTGGATCGGCATTCCACACTCTCTCGGTGGCAGCGATCGCTTCGCACGTTTCCTGGATCCGGTGACACATGGCACCGGCGTCCCCGCATCTTTCGAGCAGGTCTCGATCGCCATGCGCACCGGTGCGCCGATACCGACCACCGAGCCACCCAGCAAGCTCGAAGATCCCCAGACCGAGCGCATGCTGAGTGGCTGCTCCGTTCTCGCCGCCCTGCTCGGCCTGCTGCTTGCAGACACTCTGTACCGCCGCAAGCCCCAGCTCCCCGCCAGAATGGCTGCCGGCTCTCGTGCGATCTACGGTCTTGTGGTCAACAAATACTGGATTGACGAGATCTATGGCTTCCTCATCGTGAAGCCACTGCTGATCATCTCCCGCTACATCCTCTGGGGTGGGGTCGACCGCGGCATCATCGGCGGCGGCGGCCGTGTCCTCGCCGGCGGAACGCAAGGCGTCGGCGCGGTGCTGCGCCGCATTCAGTCCGGCAATATCCGCTCTTACGCCGGCTGGCTCGCCATCGGCGCGGCCGCCATTCTGTTGCTCGCCTTCTTCGGCTTCGGCGCGCATATCCACATGGGGGTCCGCTAGCCATGGCCTCTATCGATCATTCCGTCCTCACCTGGATTCTGCTCCTCCCCGCCTTCGGCGCCGTCGTTGCCGCCCTGCTGCCGGAGCGAGGCAAACTGGTGCAGAGCTGGACCTTGCTCATCGCGCTCGCCACCTTTGGACTCACGCTCCACCTGCCCGCGCACTTCGATTACAGCCACGGCGGCTTTCAGTTCGAAATCAATCGCCTCTGGATCGTCTCTCCGCCGATTCGCTATCACCTCGGCGTCGATGGCCTCTCCGTTTGGCTCGTGGTCCTCACCGGCTTCCTCGCACCCATCGGCGTGCTCGCTTCCTGGCGCGTGATCGATACGCGAATCAAAGAGTTCTATTCGCTCTTTCTGCTGCAGCAGACCGCAATGCTCGGTGTCTTCCTCGCGCTTGATCTGATGGTCTACTACGCCTTCTGGGAGCTCTCGCTCGTTCCCATGGCGATTCTCATCGCGATGTTCGGGCGCGATCCTGGCAGCCGCACCAGCTCGCGCGCAGCCATCAAATTCTTCCTCTACACCTTCATCCCCTCGGCGCTCTTCCTCGTCGGCATCCTCGCGCTCTATGCGCGCACCGGTACCTTCGACTACGTTGAGCTGAAAGCCGCACTCATTCAGAACCCGACGCTCTTCTCGCCCCCAGCGCTCTGGGTTATCTCGCTCTCCTTCCTCGTCGCCTTTGCCGTCAAGGTCCCGGTCTTCCCGCTGCATGGCTGGCTCGGAGATGTCTTCAGCGAGGCGCCTACCGCGATGGCCATGGTTGTCGCCGGCAAGCTTGGACTCTATTCGCTCATCCGCTTTCACATCGGCCTCTTTCCTTTTGAGTCGCGCCGTGTCGCGCACTGGATGATCATGCTGGCTGTCCTCGGTATCCTCTACGGCGCCCTCGTCGCACTCGTCCAGAACGACCTCAAACGCCTGCTCGCCTTCGGGACCGTCTCCAGCCTCAGCTTCTGCACGCTCGGCATCTACACCTTCGCCATCAATGGCCTTGACGGTGCCGTCTTCCATATCCTCAGCGAATCCATCACCGGTGGCGCTCTCCTGGTACTTCTCGGCGTCATGTATGAGCGCTACGGCACGTACGACATCGAGCGCTACGGCGGCCTCGCAGCCCGAACGCCGCAGCTCGCCACGCTCTTCGTCGTCACCATGCTTGCCCTCATCGGCTTGCCCATCCTCAACGGCTTCGTCGGCGAGTTCCTCACTCTTTCAAGCGGTTTCGCGACCAGCCATCTGTGGGGTGCGCTCGGCACGGTAGGCGTCATCCTCAGCGCCGCCTACATGCTCTGGATGGTGCAGCGTGTCTTCTACGGTCCCGAGTCGCCGCTAGTCCATCGCTCCCCCGCGCACGATCTCGCCCCTCGCGAACACCTTGCACTATGGCCGATGGCCGTTCTCATGGTGATCATGGGTGTCTTCTCTCCCTACTGGATTCGCGCCATCGACCGCGGCGTGCACTCGTTGAGCAATACGCCGGCCTTGAACCATCCGGGCGCCGCGCTCCTCTCCAGCCAGTCGCACGAAGGGGAGGCCCAATAACCATGCACCTCGCATGCATCCTCCCCGAAGTCATCCTCACCCTCGCCGGCGTCCTCATCATGCTGGTCGATCCCCTGCTGCCGCGCACCGCAAGCCGCAAACCCACCGGCTGGTTCAGCGTCCTGGCCATGGTGGCAGCCTTTGCAGCCAGCGCCTGGCAGCTTCACCTCGCGCCAGGCACCGCCTACTACGGCGTCGTGCAGACCGACGCCTTCAGCGTCTTCTTCCACCTGCTCATCTGCGGTACCGTGCTCGTTGCTCTGCTCGCCGCGATCGATTCTGTGCGTCCGGAAGCGCACGATATGGGTGAGTTCTTCGCCCTCATCCTCCTCGGCACTGTCGGCATGCTGCTCATGACCTCGGCCGTCGAGCTCTTGCTCGTCTTCATCGGCCTCGAGATCTCGTCCATCTCCACCTACATCCTCGCCGGATTCCGCAGGCGCAGTGGCAAAAGTATCGAAGCCTCAATCAAGTACTTCCTGCTCGGGTCCTTTGCCACCGCATTTTTCCTCTACGGCATCGCGCTTACCTTCGGCGCCACTGGCACCACCCGCATCGCTGCGATCGCGGCAGCGCTCCCGCACACCACCACCCCAATCCTCGCCTGGACCGCCGTCGGCCTCATCCTTATCGGTCTCGGCTTCAAGGTCTCCGCCGCGCCATTCCATGTCTGGACACCGGATGTCTACGAGGGGGCCCCGTCGCCTGTTGTCGCCCTCATGTCCACTGCGCCCAAGGCAGCAGCCTTTGCCGTGCTGCTGCGCATCTTCTACGGCGCATATCCCTCCATCCAACAGCACTGGTGGAGCCTCTTCTGGGTTCTCGCGGCTGTCTCCATGACGCTCGGCAACCTGGCTGCCCTACGCCAGCAGAGCGTCAAGCGCATGCTGGCTTACTCCTCCATTGCGCACGCCGGTTATCTGCTGGTCGCCTTCACCAGCTTCTCGCTTCAGGGCATCGCCGCTGCCAGCTTCTATGCGCTGTGCTACGTCGCGATGAACGTCGGCATCTTCGCTGTCATCAGCCACGTCGGCGGTTACGACGACCATCTCTGGTCCATCACCGACTATCGCGGCCTCGCCTACCGCTCACCCGTACTCTGCGGTGCGATGGCCTTCTTCCTGCTCTCGCTCATCGGCATTCCCTTCACAGGCGGATTCTTTGCCAAGTTCTACGTCTTCTCGGCCGCGCTGCAGCAGGGCATGTTCGGACTCGCCATCATCGGGCTCATCAACAGCGGCATCGCCGCCTTCTACTACTTGCGCCTGTTGACCGCGCTCTACTCGAAGCCAGCGCAGGGCTCGCCGGTCCTCGCCGTCCCCCGCATGTCGATCACGCTCGGCCTCGCCATCCTGCTTTCCGCCTCAGCCACACTGCTGCTTGGCGTCGTCCCACGCAGCTCGCTCGATCTCGCCCAGCGCGGCGCGGGTACGCTCTTCCAGACCGGGCATCCTGCGCAGGCAGCAGTACAGGTCGTCAACGACGCCCCGAGCCAGTAGGTCACTCGCTCTTTAATTCTCACTCGCTCTTTAATCGCAGATCGCGTCTTTCGAAGATCCGCACTGCCGATTCGAAGATCGCCGCGCTCAACACCACCGTCTCCAGCAAACCTGCGCCAAAAGCGATCCGCACATGGTCGGTTGCGGGCCCGCTCAGCAGAACCTGCAGCAGACGCGTCTGCGCCATCTGCCAGCCCGGTGGCAACAGCAGAGGTACGCTGAGCACAACCAGGCTTACCATTCCCGCCACCACCCCCGGAAGCGTCAGCGATGCCAGCACAGCCAGCGACGCCGTCATCAAGCTCAGCAGCAGCAGCGCCCCCAGGGCCTGCCACAACACGAGCGCAGACACACCCAGCATTGGCCCCGTGAGCGCCAAGTCGAGCACGTAGAGCACCAGCGGCAGAAATGACGCCAGCCACAGCGCCCCCAGATACTCCCGACGGCTCACTGCCCGCGACAGCACCAGCACAATGCGCCGCGACCGCTGCTCATTGCCCAGCAGTGCGCCGCCCGTAAATGCCACCAGCGCCAGTCCATAAATACTCTGCTGCTCAAGCGCGGCCTCCACATCTTCAGGCGCGGGATGCAGCCCGCCAGCCAGCAACATCGCTGCCATGCCCCACGGCCACAACACCAGCAGCAGCCACAGCCAGCGATTCATCCACAGCAATTGCCGAGCAATCCGAAGGCTCTTCATCAGGGGTTTCATTGTCGAACCTCGCTGCCGGTCCACTCCAGAAACAGGCTGGTCAAATCACCACGCACCGGCGTCGCGCTCATTAGCTCTGCGCCGAGTGCCCACACGTCTTCCAGAAAATCTCTCGTTCCCTTGGATGGAATGCGCCATGCCCCCGCTCCATTCGGCTCGCCCCATCGCGCTACGAACTCCGCGTCCGGGGTGAAGCTCCGCAGCACCATTTCAACCTGCTCAGTCGATCCGATCAGTTCGTCCAGCTGGCCATAGCGGAGCAACCGTCCCTCGTGCAGGATAGCAATGCGATCGCTCACCAGCGCCACTTCGCTGAGCTGATGCGAACTCAGCAGGATCGCAGCGCCCTCTGCGCGCAATTCCTTCAGCAGTGCACGCACCTCGAGCACTCCCTGCGGATCGAGAGCGGAGGCAGGCTCGTCCAGGATGAGCATCCGTGGCGAGTGCACCAATGCCTGCGCCAGTGCCAGCCGTTGCTGCATCCCGCGGGAGAAGCGCCGCACATCGCGCTTCCACTCCGTCAATCCCACGCGCGTCAGCACCCGTTCCATCGCTTCCCGCGTAGGCGTCACGTCCTGTAACTGCGCCGCAAAACGCAACGAGTCGAACGCGTTCCCTGCAAAGAAGACCGGCGCATCCGGCACGAAGCCAAGCAACTGCCGCGCCTTAGCGTCTCCGAAGCGATGCCCCATCAGCCATCCGCCCCCGGAACTCGGCAGTAGAAAGCCAACTGCAATCTGCATCGCCGTCGTCTTGCCCGCCCCGTTCGGACCGACAAGTCCAACGATCTGGCCCGCGTCGACAGCAAAGCTCACGTCATTGAGCGCTTCTGCCTTCCCAAAATGCTTCGAGACATGGTCCAGGACAAGCGCCGGCATATCAGAATCCTAGCCGGATTCTTTGGCAAGAAAAGCAAAAGCCCCCGGCCGAATGACCGGGGGCCTTTCTAGAAACTGCAAGCACTTAGTGCGACTGTACCTTCACGAAGATGATGACCAGCGTGAACAGTGACAGTGACTCGATGAACGCGAGACCAAGAGTCAGCAGCAGCAGGATGCCCGGCCGTGCGCCTGGATTGCGCGCCAGTGCCTCAGTTGCTGAAGCAGTCGCCCGGCCCTGGCCCAGGCCGCAAAGGCCGGCCGCCAGTCCCATGCCGATGCCGGCAGCAATTGAGGTCAAGCCGATAGCCATGCCATTACCGCCGCCGGCTTCCTGCGCGAATGCCGGAGCGGCCAAAAAGAGCACGCTCAGCATGGTGAAGAGGATTTGCAGTTTCCGCATTGTGTTTCTCCGTAGCTCCCGAAAATGTACCGTCAGTGGGTGGTTGATGCTCACCGTGCTGGCACCCTCACGCTCACGGTCGATGCAGACAGGGCGGAGCGGCTCCCTGCCTGAAATGTCGATTCGGCCGCGCGCTCCGCGAAGCGGCCGGAAAACTCTAGTGCTCGTGCGATACCGCCTGGGAGAGGTAAATCAACGTGAGCAGCATGAACACCACTGCCTGAATAATCGAAACTCCCAGGTGGAGAGCGAGAAAGGGCACCGACCCCAAAATTGGGATCAACGAGAAGAAGACCAGGATCACCATATCGCTGGCAAACATGTTCGCGTAGAGACGGACAGTGAGCGAGAGGACGCGAGCCAGATGCGAAATGATCTCGATGGGCAACATCAACGGCGCAATCCACCAGATCGGTCCCAGGAACTGCTTGATATACCCAAACCCGTTTGCACGGATGCCCTGGTACTGGTAGTAGAGAAAGGTCAGCGCGGCCAGTCCGAGCGGCACCCATGGCTTCCCTGTTGGCGTGATGAAACCGGGAATCAGACCGATCACATTGCACAGCAGAATGAAGATGAAGACGACCGTGACGTAGGGTACAAACCGTTCATAGCCGTGGCCGATGATCGACTCCGCCTGATCGCTGACCAATCCGTGCAGCATCTCTGCCACGTGCTGCACAGGCGTGGGCTTCTCTACGCTAAGCGTCATCCGCACCGCTACGAAAAACAGCAGCAGCACCAGTGCGACCGCTATCTCCATCGCGAAGATGTTGTCGATAGGGGCCTGCGGATACTTGACGTGTACGTGAAACAGCGCCAACACGGCGTTCGCCACGCCGGCAAGGTAGTGATTTAGGAAGGCTGTGAATGGAAGCTGAACTGGCATAGCTGGATCGTAAAAGTTCAAGTAAAACTTGAGGATTTGGTGAGAGACCTAGAGAGTCCAGGCGCGCAGCAGTCGAACGGACTCGATTAACAGCGCTACCACGGCCAGCCCCAGGCCCGCGCAAAGCGCGTACACCGAGCCCTCCAAACTCCTAAGGCTAACATATAGAACGACCCCGGCGAGGATGAGCCGCAGGAAAAACCAGATCAGCACCCCAGCCACCGGCTTGCCCTGGCGTCCGTGATTGAAGCGGCTCAGCACCGCCAGCATCAGCCGTTTCGATTCGTAGAGCCCGGTCGCGGCGATCGCGGCGCCAACCAGAAACAACACAGCCGACTGCCATCCCGCTGCCAGCCAGGTCGCGACGAAACCCGCGATGCCAAACGCACCTACCCAGCCGAGCGCGTGATTCAGCGTCGCCTTCAGGTCCTGCTCGGTAAAGTCACTCAATGGAGGGGCGTTGGGTTCCGTCATTGTCACTGCCTCTAATGGGAGTCGAGGCTGCAGTCGCTCACTCTTTGCTGTGCGCCAGAATCACGCGAAAGATCTCTACAAATCCAGCCGTGGCACCCAGGATCAAGCCCGGGATGTAAATCCAGTGCTGATGCAGCCACTTGTCCAGTCCCACGCCGATCAGCCAGCCCACCACGGTCGCAACAGGCAGCATGAGCGCAAGCTGGATCAGACTCTCCACCTGGACCAGCGACTTCATCGCGCCGTCTTTCTCCAGCTTCGAATCGCCAGCGCCCTCTTTGTTCTCGCTGTCGTTCGCCATCGCGTCTGATCCCCTTCGATCCTGCGTTGTTATACATCATCGCAGGACAGCCTTTCCCACTCGCTATACTGACCTTTTCAACCACTCGACCGTTTTTCACAAAAGGTGCAGGCTGGTAAGAAGCTTTTCAACGCAGCTTTTCCGTTAAGAAAAGCTGCTCCTCGCAGATATGGGTAGCTACCCGTATTTGTGAAAACGGTTCATCTGGAAGGAAGCATAGTGTTCGAGTCAGAGTTCGAGCGCAGCCTGTTTGCGCTGCGGCAGGAGAAGCTGCAGCAGATCGCAACCCTGGGTCACTCCGCCTACCCCAATCACTACCGCACCACTCACGACGTCCCCGTACTGCGCGCGCTCTATGACGGCTCGACCAGCGAGCAACTGGAGTCCGAACGCCCTCAGGTATCCATCGCCGGACGCATCATGGCCATCCGTGCCCAAGGCAAGGCCGGTTTTACGCAGCTCCAGCAGGGCGGCCAGCGGCTGCAAATCTACGTTCGGCTCGATGCCGTAGGCGAGCAGGCATTTCAGCTTTACAAGCTGCTCGACCTCGGCGACCACATCGGCGTCACCGGCTATCTCTTCCGCACGCGCACAGGCGAGCTCACGGTGCACGTCGATACCATCACCTTTCTCACCAAGTCCATGCTCGCCCTGCCGGAGAAGTACCACGGCCTCGAGGACGTGGAGCTACGCTATCGCCAGCGGTATCTCGATCTCTTCATCAACGCCGATGTGCGCGCAGTCTTCGTCAAGCGCGCGCAGGTGCTTCGAGCCATCCGCCGCTTCTTCGATGAACGCGGTTATCTCGAAGTCGAGACGCCCATGATGCAGTCCATTGCTGGCGGCGCGATGGCCCGGCCCTTCACCACGCACCACAACGCCCTGGATATCCCGCTCTTCCTGCGCATCGCCCCGGAGCTTTACCTGAAGCGCCTGGTCGTCGGCGGCCTGGATCGCGTCTACGAGATCAATCGCAACTTCCGCAACGAAGGCGTCTCCACCCAGCACAATCCCGAGTTCACAATGCTCGAGTTCTACCAGGCCTATTCGAACTATTACGACCTGATGGACCTGACCGAGGAGCTGGTGAAGTTCGTCGCGCTGGAGGTCAACGGCACGCTGACCTCCGAGTTCAACGGCACGACCATCGACCTGTCGCAGTGGAAGCGCTACTCGATGCGCGAAGCCATTGCCGCTTTTTGGCCAACGGCTGCAGGTGCTGCTCCCCGGCTCGAAGACTTTGCAGACGCAACCTGTGTGCACAATCTGGTAGATCGTGCCCGCGCTGCAGGCATCCATATGGCACTGCAAGCGGGCGAGCCAGTTGGCAAGACCATCGCCACTCTCTTCGAGGCCGTCGCCGAAGAGCACCTCATCCAGCCAACCATCATCTACGACTTCCCACTCGCAGTCTCACCACTGTCGAAAGTGAAGCCGGACGAGCCCGACTGGGTCGAGCGCTTTGAGTTTTATATAGGGGGTTTCGAGCTGGGCAACGCCTTCAGCGAGCTGAACGATCCCGTCGATCAGGAACGCCGCTTTACCCAGCAGCTAGCCGAGCGGCAGCGCGGCGACGAGGAAGCCCACCAGCCTGATGAAGATTACGTGCGGGCACTGGCCTATGGTCTTCCACCAACCGCCGGAGAAGGTGTGGGCATCGACCGCCTGACTATGGTCCTCACCGGCGCCCGCTCTATCCGCGACGTGATTCTGTTCCCGCTCATGCGTCCGTCGCGACAGGTTTCAGAGAAAGCGGCAGCGCCGTCCTCTGATAAAGAGAACGGTCGATGACCACAGCAAAATCCTAGCGCGATTTCCCTGCCCGCTTCACCAGTGTCGCCAGCGTCACTTTGTCCAGCTCAGTCTCGAAGGCACGGTGACAATCACGATATGCCTTGGAAATAGCGTTGTGGATCTTTGAAGCCACAGCGCCGCTGCTCTTGGGCAGGTTCAGCTTGCTGCTCGTATCAAGCGCGCGATGCACCTCGGCCAGCGTGATTGACTTAGCGGGACGAGTCAGCTTCGATCCACCGGAGGGCCCTTTCTGACTCACGATAAGATCAGCCTGCTGCAGAGATGACAGGATTCTGCGAATGACCACAGGGTTGGTGTGAAGCACCTCAGCGAGATCGGCGGAAGTCTTCAACGTGTCATTCTGAGAAAGAATGGCCAGGATATGTACCCCAGTCACGAAGCGTGTGTTGGCTGCCATAAGCGAAACGCTACCATAAAAAAGACTTCTGTCACTCGTGATGAAGCTGGCACGTTGGTTTGCGGTTAATACCGGAAGTCATCGCCCACGATACGGCGTCAGTTGCATTCCGGACCGCTTCCAAACGTCCTCTATCGAACTGTCATGGTTACTCAAGAAAGGTAATAAATTTGTGAAATTACTCTTTGTCGGGGACGTTTTTGGTAGTCCTGGGAGACGCGTTGTCCGGGAACATCTGCCCCACCTTATCCAGGAACGCCAAGTTGACCTGGTCGTCGTGAATGCGGAAAATGCCGCCGGGGGATTCGGCCTCACTCCCCCTATCGCCGAGGACCTGTTTGACCTTGGCGCCCACGTCCTTACTACCGGCAACCACGTGTGGGACAAGCGCGAAATCATCGACTATCTCGCCTCCGTTCCCTCTGAAAGTCACGATCGGCCACGCCGCATCGTACGGCCTGCCAACTACCCTGCGGGCACCCCCGGCTTCGGCCTCTATGAGGGAACGCTCCCCTCGGGCGTCCCTTACGCGGTCCTTAATCTGCAGGGGCGAGTCTTCATGCAATCGAATGACGACCCCTTCCGTACCGCGGACCGTCTGCTCGCCGGAGTCCGTGCCAAAGTCATCCTGGTCGACTTTCACGCCGAGGCCACATCGGAGAAAATGGCACTCGGTTGGTATCTTGATGGTCGGGTTACTGCTGTGCTCGGCACGCATACTCATGTGCCTACTGCGGACGAACGAGTGTTACCAAACGGCACTGCCTACCAGACAGATGTGGGAATGAGCGGTCCCTACGACAGCGTCATCGGTGTGGAGAAAGGGCTCGTCCTTCAGCGATTCTTAAGCGGCATGCCTGGTAAGTTTGAGCCGGCACGGGGCGACGCCCGCCTCTGCGCCCTGCTGATAGAAGCCAATGCTACAACCGGCCGTGCCACCTCCGTCCAACGTCTGATGCTGGGCGAATAACAGGAAACTTTCTTTGTAGCGCGGACATACTCTCGATTGTTAGCAACGTTCTAAACTATCGGAGTTGCACCCTTGACTGTTCTTCCGGTCGAACATGCCCTCGAGGTTGAGACGCTATGGCTGCCAATCTGCTCATCTCTGGCTTGCCCGCCGCAGAGCAGAACCGTCTCGAGCCCTTCTTCGAAAAGGTGCACCTCAACGACGGCGAAGAACTCGTGCGTGCTGGGGAGCCGATCGGTTCGATCTGGTTTATCGAGAACGCCGTCATCTTCACCTTTCAACCGCTCCTCAATGGTCGGCACATTCCCGCGGGCCTGGCGGGAAATGACGGCGTCGCCGGCTTCGAGCTCTGGCTTGGCCGCAATCTTTCGCCTCTTGCCACCGTCGCCGAAGTGGGCGGCGATGCTCTGCGCATGAATGCCGACGACCTCACGCATGAGGTGCTGGGCCGGCGGTCACCCTTAAATCAGGTGCTCGGCGACTACGTATTCAACTTCGTCACCATGGGTGCGCAGATGGCCGTATGCCTTCAAAGCCACCCTCCTGAGGAGAGGCTCTGCCGCTGGCTGCAAATGATCCAACTCCGCGCGCCAGGACACGATCGCTTTCCTCTCTCCGAATCGCTTGCGGCAACCCTGCTCAACACCAAGCCGAACACCGCGCTGCTCTCGCTGCGAATCCTAGAACAAGCCGGGCTTATCGAATATCGCGACCACTACGTCCGTGTCCTGGACAAACAAGCTCTTAAGGATGGCTGCTGTGAATGCCTCGCACTCTTTGAGGAACGGTTGTCGCGGCTCCAGAATCCCACAAGCCCTACATCCCCGCCCGCCTGAAGGGCTGATCCGCCACCTTCGCGAGATCGAATGCAATCCTCTCCCCCGGTTGACTTCCTCGCTCCCCGTCGCATCTTCTGTCACAGGGCCGCGGAGTCACACTCCAGCCGCGGTCGAAGGAGACATTTCGCATGACGGATTATCGAGTACGCGCTGGGGACATTGAAGAGGATCAGGTAACTTCGTTGATGGAGAGCTATTCCGCTCAACTGCCCTCAAGCTTCTACCTTGGCGCCGCCGGCGCTTCCATCATTCTGTCGCTCATCGCCAAGCTCCAGGGCAAAAATCACAATGCTCTCTTCTTTGGTCAGTGGGCGGCGCCGTTCCTGCTGCTGGGTATCTATAACAAAATGGTGAAGCTGCACGGCTCCGACGCGATTTACAACGAAAAGGACTAGAAGGGCGCTACCGCATTCGCACCGCGTCATATCGACGGAAACGCCGCAGGCGCGTAGCGGAGAAACCTGCTGTTCATAGCATCACGACGGCAAACCGAGGGTGCCCATCCTGACCCCTGAGCTTCTCCACGGGAAAGGGTGGGATTCCACCCCCACCCCGGCAACCACACCCAAAATGCTCTATGCTGGCGTTTCTGTGTCTGCCGGCACCACAACTGAATCCACCGATGCGGTCCAGACGCCCCTCATGCGGCAGTACTTTGCCGCAAAGGCCCAGCACCCGGACGCCCTGCTCTTCTTCCGCATGGGCGACTTCTACGAGCTCTTTTATGACGACGCGAAAACCGCCGCCAGGGAGCTCGAGATCACCCTCACCGCCCGCGATCGCGAACGCCAGGTGCCGATGTGCGGCGTCCCCTATCACGCGGTCGAAGGCTACATCGGCCGCCTGCTCCACAAAGGCTACCGCATCGCCATCTGCGAGCAGATGGAGAACCCGAAGCTCGCCAAAAAGATTGTCCGCCGCGAAGTCACCCGTGTCCTCTCGCCCGGCACCGCACTCGACCCGGCACAACGCTCAGAGCGCAACAACTACCTGGCCGCGCTGCATGCCACAGAAGATCGCGTCGGCCTCGCGCTCCTCGATCTCTCGACCGGCGAGTTCCGTGCCACCGAGTTCAGCGGCAAGTCGGCCGCTGCGCTCTCCCTCGATGAGCTGACCCGCCAGCAACCCGCCGAGTTATTGCTGGCAGCAGAGGCCAGCCTCTTCCCCGCGCTTCCAAGCGAAACTCTCGGCGCCGCTCTCGACCCCATCCGCACTAAGACTCGCCTCGATGCTTGGGCCTTCAGCGCCGACTACGCAATTCCCCTCCTCGAGCGCCAGCTTCAGGCGCGTTCGCTTGACGGCTTTGGCCTTGCCGGCCATACAGCCGCTGCCATCGCCGCCGGCGCAGCATTGCATTATGTGCGTTCCACCCAGGCCGGCGATCTCTCGCACATCGATGGATTGCGCTACTACGAGCGAGCCGAGCATCTCGAGCTGGATCCAGTTAGCGTGCGCAACCTCGAGGTCGTTGAGCCGCTGTTTGCAGACGCCTCTGCCCGCACCACCCTCTTCCACACACTCGACTGCTGCCAGACCCCAATGGGCAAGCGCCTGCTTCGGTCGAATCTGCTGCGGCCGCTGTTGGATCGAGGGGAGATCGAAGCCCGCCTCGCCGCAGTAGCGGAGCTGCACATCGCCCTGCAACCTCGCGAGGAGCTGCGTCGTGCGCTCAACGGTGTACTCGACATGGAGCGCCTCCTCGGCCGTGTCTCGCTCGATTCCGCCGGGCCGCGTGATGTGATCGCCCTCGGCGCTTCGCTGGCCCGCCTGCCGCTGATCGCCGCGGCTGCCGCGCCGCTGCACTCGCCACGCTGGCAGCAGGCACACCAGCAACTCGATCCGTTGGAAGACGTTCACCGCGCGATCGATACATCGCTGGTCCATGAACCACCCCTGACCCTCGCCGACGGCGGCGTGATCGCCGCCGGCGTCCACACGGAACTCGATGAGCTCCGCACCCTGAGTCAAAGCGGCCGCCAGTCCATTGCCGCCATCGAGGAGCGCGAACGCCAGCGCACCGGGATCGGATCCTTAAAGGTTCGCTTTAACAATGTCTTCGGCTACTACATCGAGATCACGAAGGCCAATCTCAAGTCCGTACCCGCCGACTACGAGCGCAAGCAGACCCTGGTCAACGCCGAACGCTTCACCACCCCGGAGCTAAAAGACTACGAGACCCGCATCCTCACCGCGCACGAGCGCGCCATCGAAATCGAGCGCCGCCTCTTTGCCGAACTGCGCGCCACCATCCTCTCTGCCGCCGCGCGCATTCGCCGCAGTGCTGCCGTGGTCGCTGAGCTCGACCTGCTGGCAAACTTCGCCCACGTCGCCGCCATGCGCAATTACACGTGTCCCGTGCTCGTTGACGAGTGCGTGCTCGAAGCTGCGGCAGCGCGTCACCCCGTCGTCGAGTGCCGTATGGAGGAGAATGCCGAAGGCCGCTTCGTTCCCAACGACATCTATCTCACCACCGAAGGCCCGGCTGTCCTGCTGCTCACCGGTCCCAACATGGGTGGCAAATCCACCTATCTTCGCCAGGCTGCGCTCCTCGTCATCATGGCGCAGATGGGCTGCTTCGTCCCGGCAGCAACCATGCGCTTCGGCCTCGTCGACCGCGTCTACACCCGCATCGGTGCCAGCGACAACGTCGCCCGCGGCCGCTCCACCTTCATGGTCGAGATGACCGAGACCGCCACCATCCTCAACACCGCAACCAGGCAATCACTCATCCTACTCGACGAAATGGGCCGCGGCACCGCCACCTTTGATGGCCTGTCGCTCGCGTGGGCCACCCTCGAGTACATCCACGGCCGCATCGGCGCGCGCACGCTCTTCGCCACTCACTATCACGAGCTCACCCTGCTGGCCGACCAGCTTCCTCGCCTCAGCAACCTGCGCGTTGCCGTTAAGGAATCGCCCGCCGGCATCGCCTTCCTGCACACCATCGAGCCCGGCGCCGCCAGCAAAAGCTATGGCATCGACGTTGCCCGCCTCGCCGGTCTGCCGGCTTCCGTCATCGACCGCGCCCGCCGCGTCCTCTCGCAGCACGAAAAATCCGAGAAGCGCAACGTCGCACTCGAAGCAGAGGACGCCTCCGCGCCGCTGCAACTGACCATCTTCACTCCGCTCTCCCAGCGCATTCTCGACCGCATCACCGAGCTCGACACCAACAGCCTCACCCCGCTGCAGGCCCTGAATCTGCTCGAAGAGTTGAAGACTGAGATACGAGCCGCCGCAAACCCTGATGCTGCTCCGATCAACAAGCCAGTACCATGATCCGTATGACTCCCAACGCCAGAAAGGGCGTGACCCTCGTCATAGCTGCAAGAAACATTAGCCTTTGGTTCCTATCCGTACTGCTTTCTGTCGGCCTTTTCAGCTTGGCCTTTGCACGTCTCTTTGGTTGGAGTCCGGACGCCCTTGCGCGTGATTTTCTAATCACCATGAAAATCGCGCTGCCGGTTGCATTCTTGTTTCTGCCCATCGTGATCAAGCAGAGAGATGCAGAGGAAGGGAGGGCGTGGGTTATCGTAGGCTGCGGGTTCGTGATTGGGCCTGCGTATCTGCTGCTTCGGACACTGATTGCGGGAGGAGGCGATCCTCACGCTTTTGAACGCGATGAAGCTTCCCCATTCGGAATGGTGGCATTTCTCATCTTTGCCGCCATTGTTGGGTCGCTAACGACGATCCTGTATGTAACGGCACTTAAGTTGGTCCATCGCCTGACGACCGCCTCAAAACAGGCGCTATAGGGTGTTACCTTACGACACAGCACAATGAGCCTGCGCCATGACGTTGGTCAGCTACTGCTTATCGGTCTCGCCGGAACAGAACTCGATGCCGCCGAGCGCGCCTGGCTGCGCCTGATCCGGCCCGCCGGCACCATCCTTTTCCGCCGCAACATCGAGGAAGCCGTCCAGATACACGCGCTGCTCGAGAGCGTCGAAAGTCTGATCAGCGACGGTCCTCTCTTTCATGCAGTCGACGTCGAAGGCGGACTGGTCGATCGTCTTCGCGACCTGATCGCGCCCATGCCAGCGCCCGCAGTAGTCGCGGCGACACGCAACCGGAAACTCTATCGCGAGCACGGCTATCTCATCGGCTCCGAGCTTCGCCTGCTCGGCTTCAACGTTGCGTTTGCGCCGGTGCTCGATCTGCGCACTACCGCCTCCGATGAAGTGATGCGCACCCGTGTCGTCTCCGGCGATCCGAAAGGCGTCATCGCCTACGCGGAAGCCTTCCTCACCGGCCTCAGCAAAGCGGGCGCACTCGGCTGCGGCAAACACTTCCCCGGCCTCGGCAGCAGCGCGCTCGACTCGCACCACGCCACTCCCGCCATCGACCGCACATGGAAAGAGCTTTGGGAAGAAGACATGCTTCCCTATCGCAAACTGCATCGCGCGCTGCCGTTCATCATGGTCTCGCACGCCACCTATCCCAGTGCCTTCAGCAAGCCGGACGCGAGGCCGCTGCCCGCATCTATCTCGCCCTTCTGGATCGACCGCACGCTCAGGCACAAGCTCGGCTTCCGTGGCCTCATCGTCTCCGACGACATGGAGATGGGCGGAATCCTGCATCATGCGCCCATCGAAGAAGCCTCTGTCGCCGCCATCGCCGCGGGCACCCACCTCATCGAAATCTGCAAGGACCCGGCTCTCGTTCTCGCTGCATACGAAGCCATCCTGAGCGAGGCTGAGCACTCCCGCAGCTTCCGTGCCACCGTCGAGCAGTCCGCCGCCATCGTGCGCACCCACCGTCAGAAGCTGCTCCGTCATTCGACGCTGTCGCCGCCGCCGCGTGCCGCGGAACTCGCCGCGATGCGCGAAGCTGTTCTCGCTTTCACCGAAACGGTTAACGCGACAACTCCGCAGGCGATCGCGTGACCGCGAAGAAGAAATCGATGCTCGTCGCCGGCATCATGAGCGGCACCTCCGCCGACGGCATCGACGTCGCGCTCTGCCGCATCTCTCCCGCACGCCCTCGACCCCGCATCGAGCTGGTCCGCCATCGCGCCTTTCCCTATCCCGCAGTGCTGCGCAAAGCGGTCCTTGCTGCAATGAACGCGCCGAAGACATCGGCTGCCGAGCTTGCGCGGCTCAACTGGCGCCTCGGCGAGGCCTACGGTGACGCGGTCCAGGCCGCTGCGCAGGGATACGCGCTCGACCTCGTCGGTTGTCATGGTCAGACCATCTACCATCAAGGCATCGCGAAGCCATACGGAGGCCGCAGTATCGCCTGCACTTGGCAGTTCGGGGAACCCGCCCTGATTGCCGCCGCCGCCCATGCGCCCGTCGTCTCCAACTTCCGCCCTGCGGACATGGTTGCCGGCGGACAAGGCGCGCCCCTGGTTCCGCTGCTCGATGCCACCCTCTTCGCACATCCCCGCCGCGCGCGCGTGCTACAGAACCTCGGCGGCATCGCCAACCTCACGCTGGTGCCCGCAGGCGGCAATCTCGATCAGTTAATCGCCTTCGACACCGGCCCGGCCAATATGGTCATCGACGCGCTCGCCCAGCGTCTCTTCGGCAAACCCTATGATCGCGGTGGCCGTCTCGCAGCCGCCGGCACTCCAAGTGAGCCCGTCCTGACCACTCTGCTGCGCGATCCCTACTATCGTCTCCGCCCACCAAAAAGCGCAGGCCGCGAACAGTACGGCACGTCCTTTGTCGAGCGCCTTCTCGCACTCGCACGGCAACGTCGCCTATCTCCGCACGACACCCTCGCCGCTGCAACCGCACTCACCTCCCGGAGCATCGCGCTCGCATGGCGTCTATTTCTTGCTCCACACCTTGCCGGCACATCCGTCGACTACATCGTTGCCGGTGGCGGCGCGCGCAATCAAACCCTCATGCGCATGCTCGCCACCGATCTCGCACCGTTCCACTGCCGCATCCAGACCACCGACGACCTCGGTATACCCTCCGAAGCCAAGGAAGCAGTGGCCTTCGCATTGCTCGCGTGGCACACCTGGCATCGCGTCCCGGGCAACGTCCCTGCCGCCACGGGTGCCGCGCACCCGGCAATTCTCGGTCAAGTCACCTATGTCTAAACGTAGCTGTCGCGGTCTCTTGTACGCGGCCTTTGCCGTGTGCACGCTTTCGTTGGCCGGATGCGGCGGAAAACCCGACCCGAACGTCGCGGTCATGCTGATCGAATCAAGCCCTGTCAACCTCGACCCTCGCATCGGCCTCGACGCCCAGTCCGAGCGCATCGACATGCTCATCTTCGACTCGCTCGTCAAAAAAGACGAGAGCTACGAAGTACAACCCTGGCTCGCGAAAAGCTGGGCCCAGCCGGACCCCGTCACCTACGTCTTCCATCTCCGCCCCGGCGTACGCTTCCACAACGGCCAGCCGCTCACCTCCGCCGACGTCAAGTGGTCCATCGACTCGACGCACAACGGCACCGTCATCACCGCGAAATCAGGCGCCTTCATCCAGGTCGATCACGTCGATGCGCCCGACCCGCTTACCTGCGTCGTGCACCTCAAGAGACCTGATCCGTTTCTGTTGTGGAATCTCTCCGACGGCGCACTCGGCATTGTGCCCGCCGGCAGCGGCAAAGACTTCTGGCGCCGCCCCATCGGGACCGGCGCATACAAGTTCATCTCGCAGCAGCAGGACAAGGACGTTATCCTCGCGCGTAACGAGGACAGTTGGCAGCCGAAGCCACCCATCCCGCACCTCCGCTTCAACGTCGTTCCCGACGACACTACCCGTGCCCTCGAACTGCAGAAGGGCTCAGCCGATGCGGCCATCAACGCGCTCGAGCCGGACACGGTTCACGCACTTCGCTCGAATCCGCTCCTCGCCATCCAGAGCACGCCCGGCACCATCGTCAACTACATCAATCTCAATCTGCGCGATCCCTACCTCCGTGACGTCCGCGTGCGTCAGTCCGTCGCGATGGCCATCAATCGCAAGCTCATCCTCGATACCATCTGGCGCGGCCAGGCGCGGCTCGCCGATGATCTTCTACCCCCCGGGCACTGGGCACGCACCGATGACATCGCGCATTACCCGTACGACCCCGCAAAGGCAACGGCGCTGCTGGACGCTGCCGGGTACCGGCCCGGTCCCGATGGCACTCGCTTTCACGTCGAAATGAAGATCTCGAACGCCAACAATCCCACGCGGCTGATGGCGCTCGTGATTCAGCAGGAGCTGCGCGCCGTCGGCATCGCGATGGACGTGCGCATCTACGAGTTCGGCACCTTCTTCGCCGATGTGACCAAAGGCGCCTTCGGCATGTACGCGCTGCGCTGGATCGGCGGCAACGAGAGCCCCGATATCTTCCGCCTCGCCTACGCCACCGCGAGCCTGCCGCCGCACGGCGCAAATCGCGGCCACTATGTGAATCCGGAACTCGATCGGCTCATGGCCGACGCAGCCGCCTCGACCGATCGCGACCGGGATCGGGACGACTACGTGAAGGTGCAGCAGATCGTCGCCAGAGATGTCCCCACCATCCCCCTCTGGTATCAGGACAATGTGGTCGTGCACACTCGCCGCCTCCAGCACATCGAGGTCTCAGCCTCCGGCAGCTACGACTTCCTCAAGACGGCAATCCTCGCGCCTTGACACGGAATGGATATGTAACTGATGGGATGTCATCCTGAGCGAAGCGAAGGACCTGCAATTGTCTTGTCGGAGATAAGTACTCTGAGGTACAACACCTAGTTCGAGTGAAGGAGAATCATGCATTCGATGAGCTGCCGGAGAGTGCTGTTGTATGCTGCCGCCAGCTGCTCATCGGCATTCCTGCCACTCCACAGGCAAGTATGGATATCCCGAAAAGTCCAGCCGAGCATATCCGGATTACCCCTTTTGCAGATGAGCCATCCACCGCGCACGACCCCTTCCCGGGCCCGGAGTTAGAGCCACTTCGCAAAGCGGCATTCACCATACATAACGATGATGACCGGGAAGTGGTCGCCGTGTGCGTGCTCTGGACAATCACAAACCCACTCGGCAAGACTTCCACTATCACCCTGACGATGGATGAGTACCTTACCACTGTGAGGAGTGTAGCGATTGCTCCCCATGGCAAAATCTCGGTGGCTCCCAGCGGGTTTGTATTGCCAATGCCAGAGCAAGGAATCAGTGTCGGTTCAGGCACCAGCGATACCCGACTCGCGACGCGGCTTACGGATGCTCAATCCGTCACTGTCTCCCTCGACAGCATCATCTACGGGGATGGCACGATTTGGGGACCAAATGCCTGCGGGCTCGACAAGCGGCTAACAGCGCGAAAAGCGGCTGCTATCCATATCGCCCATGTGGTCCGGAAGGCAATGGTCGACAACGAAGATCCGGCTCATGTCCTGAAGCCATTTGCGTCGGGGTTCGATAGTTCGAATCAGCAGGCGGAATGGGAAAGTAATTTCGCCAACGACTTGTTGGCGAATCCGGCACAGATGGAATCCCTACTCCAATACATGGAAAGCCTTCCCTCTCCACCCCCTATTAAATTGCAACAGTGAGCGACTAACGGAAGCGAACTTAGCGGCTGGCGCTGACAACGAGTGTGCCCGTACGGCCAGTACCTCGCCCCGTCTCCTCGCGCAGAACCTCCGCCTCGCGTTCGCGATACGGCCGTCCATCCGGATAGAGCACATCGTGAAACCACACCGGCGGCTGCTCTTCCACATAGGGCCGCTTCCAGCTGTCCCATGGGATATACGTTTGCGATTTGCCCTGCACGAATCCCCAGTTGATCGCCGCCACATGCAGTTGCTTCGCCAGCGGAAGGATTGTGTCAAACGTGCTGCCCATTGGCCGCGCCATGTACTCCGTGCAGATCAGCGGACGATGATATTTCTCCAGTTCATGCACGCGCTGCGCGAAATCTTCCGGCCACCCGTAGTTGTGAAAGCTGATCACATCCGACTCTTCAATCTGCGTCCGCTCCACCGCATTCAGGCCACCTTCCTCATCCCAGCGTGGCCCCTTCCACAGCGGTGACGTCAACGGCTGCACCGGATGCTCTTCGCGCGCCCACGCGAAGACCTGGGGCATCAGCTTCGCTACCAGCTCTTCCTTGTTTTTCGGCTCGCGCTTCTTATAGTCCCCGCCGCCTTCGTTGTCCGGCTCGTTCCACAAATCCCATGCGAGGATGCGTTCATCGTTTGCGAACGCCCCCACCACTCCCTGTACGAACGCTTTCAGCCGCGGATACTCCGCTGCATCTTCGAGCGCCTTCGCGCCCGGGCTCTGCACCCATCCGGAATTGTGCACGCCCGGAATCGGCGGCCGCTGCGGTCCCAGATAGAAATCCGGGTCCCAGCACGAATCGAACAGCACAAACATCGGCTTGATGTGGTGCTTCGCGGCGATGGTGAGAAACGTATCGATGCGTTTCTGAAAGCCCGGCCCATCCTGCTGCCAGAGCTGGTCATGCAGGAACACGCGCATCGTGTTCATGCCCAGTCCTTCGGCCCACCCCAGCTCCTTATCGATCTCCGCCGGATCGAAGCTCTCCGCTTGCCACATCTCCAGTTGGTTGATCGCATCTGCCGGCATGAAGTTTGCGCCCACCAACCACGGCTGTGCGGCATACCACTCCTGCGCCTTTCCCTCGCTCCAGCGCGCGGGCGCTGCATGCAACTGGCTGATCACTCCACCTGCCCCGGACAACACGAGGAACAGCAACACGAAGAGAGCGCGCATCCAACTCATCTGGCCTCCAGTCTCCTCCAGAATTGCGCTGGTCACCCCAAATACCAGCATCGTCAAACGTGTGCCTGAAGCCTTGCAGACGGCCCACGATTGCGCGCAAGCACATGTGAAGCTCGCGCGTTCTGTTTGTACATGAGGGGAAGCTGCGGCGCGATGGGTCGAATGAACTATGCGGGTTTCATCGAACAATCAGGCGCCAAGCAATCAGGCACCCCGATGCTCCGCTGCCAGCATGCGTTCACGCGCCACATCGCTGTTCAAATGATCGACGACCTTGCGAATGGTGTTCAGCGAGGGTAGGTCAGCCATCGTGAAGGCGCCGGGAAATCGCTGGTTCAGCTCCGCGTACAGACGAATCCGTTGCACCGACGTGCCGCCACTCGCGTAAAAGTCCTCATCCGGATCCACCTGCATACGATGCAGCAGACGTTGCCAGATGCTGCGGACGGCGTCGACCTGCCGTTCCGGCCGCACCTCAGGCGGCGGGTCGCCTGTAAAACGCCGCAGCACAGCCTCGCATTGTTCTGTCAGGTGAACAAGGTCCGGTTTGCCATCTCCGTTCGACGGAATGCGCGGCAGCAATACCAGAGCTGCCGGTTGCAACTCCCGCGGAAGATGGCTCTCCAGATGTTCACGCAGCGCTCGCTCGGCGCGCGGATCCTGCCCCTGCTTCAGCGTCGCAAAGACGCAACTCACCCGTTCGTCAGGTGCAGGCGCCACCGCTACGCACTCTCGCACCAGCGGATGCTGCAACAGCAGCGCTTCCACCTTTTCGGCAGTCGACTTCTTCGCCTCGCCTGCCTTCACAGCCGCAGCCGCTGCCACAGCAGCGGGACCGGTCAGCAGACTCCCATCCGGCATCCGGGTCGCCTGCACCGGCAGGCGAAAGCATCGCAGCCGTTGGCTGTTTTCCCGCTGCGCCTCGGGAAAGGCCGACATCGTCGCTTCTGGCTGACCCAGATAGCCGATCGCCAGAGCATCGCCAGTGATCGCAAGCGCGCCCAGCGCACCCGGCGCAGCCTCGTGCCCATTCGGTAGAACGACCATCGCGCCACTGCCCGGCAACGGCACCGCAGCCCCCGGCTCCTCAACATTCACCCGCACACTCACCGCATAGCTCGTGGTTTCCGCCGCGCCAAGCCCACCCGTGACTCGCATGGCATGCCGGCAATTGCCCGAGCGCCGCAGCGTTGCTTCCAGATGCGCCGGATCCAGATCCGCCGCGTTCACCACCGCCTGCTGCACCTGATCAAGCGGCGCAAGCGGATCTTTTGCCAGTTCCTCGAGCAACGCTGGCCTCGCACAGATCGCGGAGACGCGGAATCGTCGCATCACCCTCGCATACTCATGCGCAGGCATCGCAGAGCTGATCCAGCCCTGCGGCGCAAGAGCGACGGTGCCGCCCGCCAGCAGTGGACCCCACAACTCCATCTGGAACGTATGCTCCTGCGCGCCGGAGTGCATCAGCACCGTGTCCGCAGATCGAAACTCCATCAGCGCTGCCGTGGTCACCAGCCGCACAATGCCCGCGTGTGTCACCAGCACGCCATGGCCAGCAGCGTTGAAGACCACCGCAGCCGGATCATCTGGCAACCGATGTGACAGCTTCAACTCGCGGAAGACCGGCATGAACTCTCGTTCGACGGTCGATGCATCGATGACCGTGGTCCGGCGTGCCCACGGCAGCGCCATGCCCGCGCTGTCCGTGCGGTCCGTCACCAGCAGCCGGATCGCGCTCTCGTCCAGTTGGCGTGCCAGCTTCTCCGAAGAAAGACCGTGCACATCGAACGGCACATACACGCCGCCTGCGAACAAGACTCCAAGAATGCTGCTGATCGAGCTGAAGGTACGCAGACCGACCACACCCACCAGGTCGCCGTGCCGCATCCCCTTCCGCCGCAGCTCCGCAGCAATATTCTGTGCGCGCACCATCAGGTCGCTATAGGAAAGACGCCCCTCGTCCCCCAGCAGCGCCGTGGCGCTCGCCCACAGCACTGTGCTTTCCAGCAGCAGCACATCGAGCGTCGTGCGAACAGGGATCTCGGCCGCTTGATCAGCGCCCGGTGGGCGCATGGACCTTGGACTTCCGGGCTGTCCCAGCGGCATGATGCGGCCTCTCACAACTCGAACAGCATGAACCTTGACGCAAGTCCTACAAGACCGCAACCGCAAGGGGGTCCGCCTGTATGGGCGGAACGATCGGCTCTCCAGGGCGCTTCCTCGCACCTGCTTGAGGCTTTTGGCGCTTCTGAAGAGTCTGTGCGTTTTGCTGTTTATAACCTGCAACACCGGATGTGCAGACCTGCAATTAGTAATCTCGCAGTAATGCCGCTCTGTTACGGAGGGGGCAGATCGGCGTCGCATCGCGCTACTATCCAGGTATGCCGTCCGAGCTCCTGCGTGAGACCTTCCCTGTCGGTCCGCTCCGCTGCAACTGCACCCTGCTGGCGAACCTCGAGACCCGCGAAGCCATCATCATCGACCCCGGAGATGAGATCACCGACATCCTCACCCGGCTCGCGCGCCGCCAGCTCACCCTAAAGCAGATCATCGTCACGCACGCGCACATCGACCACATCGGCGGCGCTGCGCAGCTCCGCCGTGTCACGGGCGCGCCCGTCCTCTTTCACCAGGCCGACCTGCCCATCCTCGGCATGATGGAGATGCAGGCCGCCTGGCTCGGCGTCCCCACGCCGGAGAAGGTCGCGCTCGACCAGAGCGCGGACGATGGCATCGCCGCCGGCATCCCCGGCCTCGAAGCCGAAGTCATCCACACCCCCGGTCACACCCCCGGCAGTCTCTGTCTCTATTTCCCAAAGCAGGAATTACTACTCGCCGGTGACACACTCTTCGCGGGAAGCGTAGGCCGCACCGACCTGCCCGGCGGCGACACCCGCGCCCTGCTGCGCTCCATCCACACCCGCCTCATGACCTTGCCGGAACACACCCTGGTCGTGCCCGGCCACGGGGAGGAAACAACACTCGGGCAGGAAAGCGAAACCAATCCCTTCCTGCAGCCGGGTATGCAGCCTTAAAGGCTCCGCGAAGAGCAGACATATTTGCGACCGATGATTTGACGACGCGTTGCCGTCTGCGCACGCGGGTGCGGCTTAGTTCGTGATCGAACGCCGTAGTGTCTTCCCCGGACTATCATGGTCCATCCGATTCTCATGACCCACGCTAATTCGCAGTTGCAGAAAACGGTACTTGTGGTTGGGTGTTCGGACTCGCAGGTGACGAGTGCGGTGTCGAGAGTTCTGTCCTCGTGGAAGCTGGAGTGCGCGCAGGATAGCGAGGAAGCGCTTGCGCTGGTGGAGAAGTCTGCTTTCGACCTTGTTATCACCGACCAGGACAGTTCAGGCCGGGAAAATGCTGAACTGCTTCGCAAGGTACAGCTGGTTAGGCCACATACTCGTCTGATCATCGTTGCGGACAAGAGTACGCCCGCGGACGTGATCGCCGCGATCCGCGCGCGAGCTTTCGGTTATGTTACAAAGCCGCTTTCGACACAAGCTCTGGAGGAGGCGCTGCAACTGGCGATGGAGAGTCCTGCCTGGGAAGAAGCGATTGAAATGCTCTCCGGGACGGATGCGTGGATACGTCTTTCGGTGCGTTGTGATGTATCTACGGCCAATCGCCTGCAGCAGTTCGTGCGCGAATTTCTGGATTTGCCGGAAATTGAAGAGGATAAAGTAGCGACAGCGTCCAGAGAAATGCTGCTCAACGCGATGGAGCATGGCGGGAAGTTCGATCCCGAACGGCGTATCGAGATTGCCTACCTCCGCGCGCGCCGCGTGGTGCTCATCCGCATCAAGGATCCGGGCGAAGGATTCTCCTTAAAGGAAAATCTGGATACCGCTGTGAACAGCCCGCAGGATGATCCTTTGCGTCATCTGAAGCACCGCGAGGCGCAGGGCATGCGTCCGGGCGGATATGGGATTTTGTTGGCCAAGAATCTGGTCGATGAGTTGTTCTACGGAGAAAAAGGAAATGACGTGCTGCTCATCAAATACATTCAATGATGAGCGTAGAGCATCAGCAATCCTGAAATTCACCTGCACATTCGCCAATCTTCACGCGTGCCGAGCCATCGCAAGATCCACGATCTCCCCGATCATTTGGGTATAGGAGAGACCGGATTTCTTCGCGGCCATGGCAAACTCCTGTCCGCTGGAGAGCCATGGGTTCGGATTCGCTTCGATGACATACACCTCGCCCTTGCTCGATACGCGCATGTCGATGCGCCCATAATCGCGAAGCTTGACGGCGCGATAAGCCTTGAGCGCGATCTCGCTGAGCTTGGTGGTGGTTTCTTCGTCGAGGTCTTCGGCGATCGCAGACTTCGTCAGCTTATAGGCTTCCGTGTTCTTCTCGAATTTCACATCCTGGCTCGCGATCCTGGGCATGCCCTTCGGAAGCTTGGAAAGATCAAGCTCTACAAGCGGAAGCGCATATGCGTTTTCGTAACTGCCAAGGATGGCGGCGTAGATCTCACGTCCCTCGATGTACTCCTCGATCAACGCAGGAGAATCAAATTCGGTCTGTATATAGTGGACGCGCTCCATCAACTCCTTCACATTGGTAACCACGGCAGCGGCATCGATGCCGATGGATCCATCTTCGGAGGTGGGTTTCACGATCAGCGGAAACGAGATGTCATGTGCGTGGTCGAGAGCGCCGCGATAGGACGTCGCGAAGTAGGGCGACTGAATCCCGTAAAAGGCGAACATCTTCTTGGCGATCGATTTGTCCTGCGCAAGAACGTTCGCGTGCGGCCCCGAGCCGGTGTAAGGGATCTCCAGCATATCCAGAAATGCAGTGACGTTCATCTCCTTGGTGTCATCGCCCGCATAGGATTCCGTGAGGTTGAAAACGAGATCGGCGCCACACTTGGCCAGTCCGAGCAGTGATTGTCGGCGGCCGTCGAGGATGTAATACGACGGCTCATGACCCAGCTTCTCCAGGGCTTCGAAGATCTCTTCGCGGTCCTGCTTTACCACCTTCTTCCTGCGTTTCGTCTGCCCTTTGCGTTTGCGCGGTGCAGGAACTTCTTCCTGCACTTCAACGGGTTCTTCTTCCCACACGTCGTACAGCACGGAAACCTTCAACTTTGTTGCAGTCATGCGAACTCCAATCCGAGTGACGGCCGCTGCCGGCGCGCCTCAGGGGTGAATGAACTTTCCACGGACCAGGTAATTCATTGAGAGTGCGGTTGTGTACACCGTGAACTCCGTGAGGTAATCAGACTCGCGTTGAACGTCCACGCGCAATCCCAAATCTTCAACGCGCTTGCAAATAGCTTCCACCAGTCGCTTCACGATCGGACGCTGCACGCCGCTCCAATACGCAACCTTGTCGACAATGAGCTTGCGGTGCTCACGCAACATCTCATGCGCGGGGCGCACGCCATTGCTTCGCTTGCGGGAAATATTGAAGATGTCCGCCAGGTCGGTATCGAGCGCGAGTTCCTGCAGCGGAATCTCCTCCGGCAGGCTGAGACGATAGAATTCGCCGACCGTCGATTCCATCTCATCGACGGTGATGTCGGTGCGGCCGCGGCGCCGGATAGGGTCGACATTTCCGACTCTTCGCGCCACGCGATCGACGTATTGGAGCTTGGCCAGCGCACCCCAACCTTTGTAGCGCTTTCGCCACTGCGAGCGAGGCGTGAGCCAGACCGCAAACGTTTCGGCGAAATCCTCATCCGGATGCTTCTGCGCGTACCACCCGGCCATGTGGCGAACAAACTTCCGCGAAAACGGGATGGGACGATAGTTGTCGCGATAGGCGCGGCGAAACGGACCGAAGAGATCGCGCCACTCCGCCGCCTTGTATAGCTGGTATGCGTAATTGAAGGCGTGTCCGGCCTCATGACGCATGTACATCATGATCTCGCGAGCGTCTTCCAGGTCGTTCATATCGCGCTCAAGCTGTGCCAGGTCCGAATTGGCCAGATAAAACGGAATGCCGATGACGGGTTCGCCAGAGGGACATCCCCATTCATCGGTGAGATAACAAGGCGGACGGAACTTGTGGAGGCCTTTGGCTTCCAGTTCGCGATAAAGCTGCTGAACGAATCGTTCGAGCGGAGAACCCTCGAGCTTGAGCCCGAGTTCGCGAATGGGCTTGGCGAGTATCTCCTGGAATTCCGTTCGGGTTTTCTCGAAATTGAGCACTGTTCAGAGTTCTATACCACGGAACCAGACATGGCACGGAAACGCATGTCGCTTATACACATAATGTTGTAGGCATGCCTGGATCTGGAACATCAACCTCATGAGCGCTGTTGCGCCACGGAAGGCTCACCGCCTGGGTCATGAATAGCACCTGAACCCAGCGAACATAACCACCTCGACGAACGCAGAGTGGGAATATCCTTCTCATCGCTGTTCGGTAAACGTCTCTGTGAGTTTTGCCAGTATCCCGTAAATCGGGGTGGGTGTTATCTTCTGCGTTGCTGAAGCATCCCTTTGCGGAGAGTAATCCCGAATTCCCCGTGCAAAGGCGTATGTGTCAAAACGCTGATCATAGTTTGCTCTGACTGCCTCGCCCACTGTAAGGAGCTTATAAGCGTCTTCGGACAAGGTCTCGTTTTGATTTGGATTGGGGCCTGAACTTTGGCGGTGTTCGGCCTTCCAGGACAGGCCGACTCCTTAGCCGCAGTCAAAACCTTTTTTTTTGGCGAATCGTACCGAAGGAGGAGAACGATGAAACTCATGCACCTGGCGCTGGGACTGTCTTTTGCAATCAGCCCTTCATACATGTTGGCTGCCCAGGCGGGCGTGGAAGGAGGAATGGACGCCGTCGATGTCGTCAGTACCACGGCCACTGTGGAGAAAGTTGACCTGGCACATCGCAAGGCGACCCTGCTTCTTGAGAATGGGAGGTCTAAGACCTTCAAAGTCGACAAGAGCGTGCAGAATCTGGATCAAGTCAAAGTGGGAGACAAATTGAAGATGACCTACACAGATGAGCTCGCAATCTTTGTTGGCAAAACAGGCCAGGCGCCCAGTTCGAGTGGCGGTGAGCTCGTGAGTGTTGCTGCCAAGGGCGCAAAGCCCGGGGCTTTCATGGTGGACACCTCATCGACATCCGGAAAGGTTCTCGCAGTCGACCTGAAGAAGCATAAGGTGACTCTCGAAGAGGCCAACGGTCATAAGAAGACTCTCAAGGTCAGCAAAAAAATCACTAACCTTGATCAACTCCAGGTCGGCGACAGCATCGATATCGCCTACACCGAGTCTCTCGCAATCGGTATCGAGAAATAGACAGACCGCATCACTCAGTCACTTCACTGTGTGTTCCGCTCAGCCGTCCCCGCTCCATTCTCGGGAGAGAAGTCAGTCCGGGGCCTCTCTGATTTCAATCTCAGCAACAACGCATTTCATCCATTGGAGAGCGATCCATGAAACGCAGAGACTTCCTGAAATCCAGCGCCGTTGCCGCTGGCGCTAGTATGGCGAGCCGTCTGGGGTTCGCTAGACGCACAACCGAATCGGGCCCTCAGCCCAACATCCTCTTCATCCTCGTCGATGAGCTGCGTTGGCCCTCCGTCTTTCCCGTCGGCGTCCACACCCCCGAACAATACTTCAGGCGCTTCATGCCGAATCTCTACAAACACATCTGGAAGCGCGGCGTAAAGTTCTCCAACTACTACACCGCAGCATGCGCCTGTACACCTGCTCGCGGCACCATCATCACCGGCCTCTATGCCCATCAGAGCTGGCTCATGACCACCATAACGACCAATCCCAACGTACCGGTCCTCAATCCTGCATACCCTACCTACGGCAAGCTGCTTCAGGCAGCCGGCTACTCCACGCCTTACTTTGGCAAGTGGCACGTCTCCGTCCCCAGCGGCCCCAGCGACACCGCTCCGTACGGATTCGACTGGAACAGTCCCCCCGATCCCAGCGGGTACAACCTCCAGGGCACCTACGGCGATTTCAACAGCGATCCCCAATTCCACAACGACGCCTACACCACCAACCAGACCCTCGCCTACCTGCAGAACGTCAAGACCACCGATGGCCCATGGTGCCTGACAGTCGGCTACGTCAACCCGCACGACCGCGAGTTCTTCCCCGCCGGCACCGAGTTCCTCACCTACACCAACCTCTTTGCGAACTACAACCAGAGCCACCCAAACGCCCAGCTGAATCAGGTCCTGGACTATACAACCACTCCGCCGATCGTGGACTGGGACACCAACCAGCTCAAATCTCCTCCCTCCTTCCGCAACCCCGTCCTTCCGCCTAACTGGCAGAACCCCAGCAGCTACGCCGCAACCGGCAAACCCACCACCCATACCTTCATTCAGCAGTTTCAAGAGGCCGTCTGGGGAGGTGTCACCGCTAACCCACGTCAGCGCGGCTTTAGGGTCAGGCCCTACGGCAACGGAGATACTGGCTTCGGCGTCGGATATGCGCCCTTCTACTACTGGCAACGCGGCCTCGACAGCTATATCCAAATCACCCAGATCCTCGATCAGCAGATCGGTGCTGTCCTCGATCAGTTCCACCAACTGCCGCGGAGCATCATCGAGAACACGGTCATCATCTTTGCCTCCGACCACGGGGAATACAACGGCGCGCACGGCTTCGTTCAGGGCAAGATCGGCACCGTCTACGAGGAGTGCATGCACATCCCGCTCATCGTCATGGACCCCAGCGGCCGCTTCACCGACGACACCCATGCCATCCGTACCGGCTTCTGCTCCTCCGTCGACCTGCTGAACATGTTCGTCACTCTCGGGCACAAGGGCGACACAACATGGCTAACGCAGTCTCCCAATAACCAGATCTACGCCAACCGGCTCGACATGTATTCCATGCTCAAGTCGCAATGGGCTCCCGGCAGATCTTACCTTCTCTTCTCCACCGACGAGATCGCTCCGGGCTTCTTCGACTTCAATAACTCCCCAACCAACATCGTCGCCCTCCGCACCAGCGACACAAAGGTCGGTGTCTATTCCGACTGGTTGCCAGCTACCACCCGCATCGACCCCAGGACTGTACAGCTCGAGTTCTATGACTACTCCACAGGGGCCGGTCAGCTCGAGCTCATCAGCCACCCCAACGACCCCCGTGCCGAACAGGGCTACGAGGCGCTCGTCAACAACTACATTCCCAATGAGCTCGCCGCACATCTCCCCGGCAGTCCATTCAATCCCAACTCGTTGCGCTTCCAGCAGCTCAAATCCGAGGCCGAGCACCTCATCTACCGCGACCTCATCAAGAACGAGCCAGATTCCACATGGCGAACCGGCAATGGCCTGCGCGAGCTGCTCGGCTACGGAGGGCAATTCTGACGAATCGTCCGAACCATCAAAAACTCAAGGGAGACGCGCATTCCGCGCGTCTCCCTTTTTCTTTCTGTTCAACAGAAACGCCTTTAGTAGCAGCCTTTGGTATCGAGAACTAACCGGACCGCATTCCACTCAGTCACTTCACCCGTATCTTCGCTGAAGTTCCCGATCCATTCTCGGAAAAAGGCGTGCGGATCTTTAGAAGACGGACTTGGCGCGAGAAGGCGTACTGCTCGACACATCATCACTGCCATCCGCCGATCTCGACCTCGGGCCTCCACACGCCAGGGCATCACGCGTGGATTCAAACCGCTGGCACCATGGCAATCCTCTCGGGTAAGCTCCCAGTCAGCAGTGTGGCGATTCTAGTTTCTTGTCGGCTGCTCCCGACAAGCTCTCATCTTCCCCGGGGGACAAAGGCGTAGCATGTCATTCGCTTTCCGTGGATTGCGAGATCGAAATTGTCGAGTTATTCAACGTCCTTTCGGAGAGAGCATCCAGGAGCAAGGTGGAGTCCAGCCGTGCGACTTCGCCGTTTTCGTTCTGTTTCTGTCTTGCCTTCTGATTCAGGGCGTTGCTAGCGCGCAAATCAAACCCATCCGACGGATTCTGATTCTGAACGAAGTAAACCCCTCGTATCCCGCGATCCCCATCATCAGCCAGGGAATCCAAGCTGCGCTATCGAATTCGCCCTATCACCTTGAGTTCTATTCCGAGTACTTTGATACCGGATTGTTCCCCGATCCAGCCGCTCAGCAGGAGTTCCGCAATTTCTACATTCGGAAATATCAGAATCGCCAACCGGATGTGATTATCACGGTCGGGCTATCCCCGCTCAGATTTATGCAAGAGGTGCACCAAAGCGCCTTTCCCGGCGTTCCGATTGTTTTCTGTTTGCCTGTTGGAAAGGTGCCGAGTGCCCGCGAATTGGGCCCCGACTTTACCGGAGTCGAAAGTGATATGGCCCCGGCCAAGACTCTGGAAATAGCATTGCGGCTCCAGCCCGGCACAGAGCACGTGGTCGTGGTGGCGGGCGTGTCCGATTTTGACAAACAGCAGCTAGCCCTCGCCAGGCGGCAAATCAAAGGAGTCACTGACCACCTCGAAATCACTTATATGACGGATATGGCTGTGCCTGATTTGCTCGAACATCTGAAGCACCTGCCACGCCACACTCTCGTCCTCCTGCTCTCCGTTGCAAGGGATGCGCAAGGAGTCCCGTTCAAATCGAACGAAATAGGTCCGCTGGTTGCCGCTGCGGCAAATGCGCCGGTTTTTAGTTTGTACGATGTTTACGTAGGTCACGGAGAAGTGGGAGGCTACCTTTCAAACCTGAATGAGCAAGGGAAGGTAGCTGGAGGAATGGCGCTGAGGATACTCCGAGGTGAAAAGCCGCAGGACATCAACAGGGTAAAAGGCGTAAACACCTTCATGTTCGATTGGCGTGCGGTGAACCGCTGGGGCCTGGAAAAGACCGAAATCCCCCCTGGCAGTATTGTCCTCAACTGGCAGCCGACGGTCTGGGAGTCTTACAAGAACTACCTCATTGGCGCCGTTTCTCTGATCTTATTGGAGGCGTTGCTAATTGGCGGGCTGCTGTGGCAGCGAGCGAGACGAAGAAAGGTGGAGAGCGAGTTAGCTATTAGCAACGACCGCCTTCGCCTGACTGTTGAAGCCGGAGGGTCTGTAGGGTGGGATTGGGACCTTAAGCGCGGGCGAGATCGCCGGTTCGGAGATCTGCAAACTATTTTCGGAATAACATCGGACACCTATTCCGGTGATTTTGAGGACTTCCGCCGCCAAGTACACCCGGCGGATCAAGGAATGGTATGGAGCGCGTTTGCAGATGCCAAACAGAGTCAGAGACCATTCACAGCAGAATTCCGCGTCGTGCGAACCGATGGAACCGTGCGCTGGATAGTTGCCAGGGGGAAGTTCTACTACACAGACCACAGCGACGCCGTGCGTATGCTCGGCATGGCGGTGGACATCACCGAGCGTAAGCAGGCGGAAGAAGCCCTCACGAGCTTGAGCGGGCGATTGATCGAGGCCCAGGAGGAAGAACGCCGGCGGATCGCGCGCGAGATCCATGATGACTACAGTCAACGGCTCGCGGTGCTTGTCATTGATCTTGAAACCCTAGCCAATCGCATTGGGCATCTCGATACAGAGACAAGTCAGCACCTCCGTGAATTTGGTGAAATTGCCGCTGAACTCGCCGCCGACCTGCGTATATTGTCCCACCGCCTCCATTCTTCCACGCTTGAGAGTCTGGGACTTGTTGCAGGGCTGAGAGCTTTCTGTGAGGAGTTTACGGATCAGCAGGAAATACGGGTCAACTTTACACACAACGATGTTCCATCTGACATTTCAAAAGATGTGTCGCTCTGTCTTTTCCGCATTCTTCAGGAGGGACTGCGAAACGTAAAGAAGCACAGCGGGGCCGACCGGGCCGAGATTCGGCTGGAAGTGGTAGGCGAGAACCTTCATCTCTCAATCGCTGATTGGGGAAGAGGTTTTGACACCAAAGTGCGTTCACGCGAAGCTGGCATTGGTATTCGGAGCATGGAGGAACGCGTGCGGCTGTTGGGAGGCAGCCTCCAGATTCAAGCGCGACCCATGGAAGGCACTAGAATTGACGCCTGGCTGCCATTCACCGTCATTAATAGCAAGCAAGTTGAACCCCAAGAACACAGGGCTTCGGCGAAATATCGGCATTAGCCACCTAACCCTCAGCGGTATGCTTTATGAGCTGAGATGAGTTGTAGTTCCATTTCGGACAATCACCGCAAAATCCTGCCATTTATATCCACTCCATTCGCTACACTGGAAATAGAGACAAAACCAAAACGCCACCACAACGGTGGCGTTTTTGCCTGCAGCCATGAAGTCAGCCGCCTACGGGTGTTCGCTAACTCCTTAGCCAGGACATATTTACGCGTAACTCCAATGGATGGACATATTTGCGCCTCGGGAAGGCACCTAAATCCATGATTCGGTGCGAGTTAGACAAGGCCCTCCGGCACCAGAGGGGGGAGGGGTGGGGGGTCACGTTACCTGGCTGCTCTCGGCAATCAGCCTCGCAATTCCCTCAGCAAAATCCTCCGGCCGCGTCATCAGACTAACCACCAGCCGGTTCTGCTCGCGAAATCCGAAGAAGCTTCCCGGATGTGCCGCGACGCCGTGTCTTTCGAGCAGCCGGATCGCTAGTTCGTCGCCGCTCGCATAGGAGGGCGTGCGCAGCGTCGCATACCAGCCGCCCTCGCAGGCCAGCCTGGCGATCTTGTCCTCTCGCGTAAGCACACGATCGAGCTCGTTGAGGTTCTCCTGCACTCGCTCGCGTATCTGACGCTGGATCGCATGCCGTCCGCGAAGCCAGCCCGGCAGAGCGTGCTGTACTGGCGCATTCATTGAAAGGAAAGTATCCGCGATGATCTCCAGCCGCCACATCGCCTCCCTCCGCATCTCCTCCGGTCCGCGACACACAATCCACGAAGCCTTCATCTGCGGCAGCGCGGCGATCTTGCTCAGCCCGCTCAGGACAAACGTCAGCGCAGCTTCTTCGCCTCGCGCAAAACTTGCCTGCGATTCATTCCGGGCAAACGGATAGTTGAGAAAGACCTCATCGACAATCAGTGCCAACCCGCGCTCACGGCAAAGCTCGGACAGCGCGGCACGTTCCGCCGTCGTGGTGAAGTGCCCGGTTGGATTGTTCGGATGCACCACGATGATCGCCCGCGTGCGCGGCGTGATGCGTCCGCGCAGTCCGTGGAAGTCGACACTCCAGCCCTGACTGCCGCCAGGATCCCCACCCGGATCAAAGAACAGCGCGTAAGGCACCAGCTTCACATCGTCAATCGTCGCCAACAGTTCGAAGAGCGGATAACTTGGCTGCGCGATCAGTACCTCGTCCCCCGGATCGCATAGCAGCCGGAAGAGCCAGCTATAGCCCTCGCTCGTGCTCGTCGTCAGCACCACCTGCTCTGGATCCACGAGCGCGCCGTGGTCTCCGTAGTAACCGCACACCGCCTCGCGCGCAGCGAGCATCCCGCGCGGATCAGGATCATACGTACGTGCTCCTTCGGCCGACAGCTCCGTCAGCAAATTCGCCTCGTAGCGAAAACCACACTGCGTTGGGTTCGAGGCAGTCAGATCCAGGATGGACAGACCGCTTCGCCGCCGCGCCTCGAGCGCGCGCGACCACGCTGTCTCATCCGTCGTCCACTCAGTTCGATTGGCAAACCGCACTGTGCGCGCTTCCTTCCGCCCTTCATAATAGAGAGGTGACCACTTCCACTCCCTCCGCTACCGCAGCTGCACCCCGTGCCGTCATCTTCGACTTCGGCCGCGTGCTCAGCATGCATCCTGACGTCGACGCCCACACGGCCCTTGTCACCACCGCCGGCGTGCCGGACGAGGTCTTCGAAGAGCACTACTGGGCACACCGCCATGCCTACGACGCAGGCACACTCAACGGCCAGACCTACTGGCAGAACGTCGCCCAAGGGGCCGGCTTTGAGCTCACATCGGAGCGCCTCGCCGCCTTCCATTATCACGACGCGCTCATGTGGGCCAACCTGAACAGCTCCATGCTCGAATGGGCCTTCGCGCTCCAGAAGGCGGGCGTCAAGACCGCGATCCTCTCCAACATGGGCGACGTGAACCTCGCCTACATGCGCGAACATTTCGACTGGCTCTCCGGCTTCACCTACCTCACGTGGTCCTGTGAGCTGCTCACTGCTAAGCCGGATCCCGTCATCTACCAGCACACGCTGGAAAACCTTGGCGTCGGAGCGCAGGAGGCCATCTTCGTCGACGACATCCCGGCCAACATCGCCGCCGCCCGTGCGCTCGGTATCGACGGCATTCAGTTCACCTCCGTCGAACAGCTACGCCGCGATCTCGAAGCCCGCGGCCTCGCCGGCAAGTTGCCATTACCGAAGGTCGATTAAGCACGCCGCGCCAAGATCAGCACGTGAATCTCCCACACGTCCGTGCCATAGAGCGGATGAAATCCCGCATGCCGAAGCGAGCGGTCGAGCAACGCCAGATCGAAGACATGGTGATGCATGCAGCGCGTCTCGCGATTGACCAAGCATCTCTTGCGAAACTCCTCGGGTGTTCCCGCGGGCTTGTCCTTCTCCAGATCATGCAGCGCCAGGATCTCCTCGAGATGCGTCATATCGCTCTCGTCGGTGCCTGCCGCAAGATCCGCCTCAAGGTGCGCAAACGCCGTCAGGGGTCGCCGATGATCGAAGGTGTGGACCCGATTCGGCACCGCGACCAGCACATGTCCTTTCGGCTTTAGCACGCGATGGAACTCCCGGAGCGCACGGAGCGGATTGGCGACGTGCTCCAGAATGTGCGACGCCAGCAGAAAATCATAGGTACCATCCGCGATAGAAGCGAGCTCCGTCGCATCGTGGATGTACTGCATCCCCGGCTCTCGATCCGGAAGATAGCGAAAGGTCCGCCCCGCTTCGCCGTGGGACCACGTCGTGCTGGTGGCGAAGTTGCAATTGTCGACCGAAGCCGCTATCGCGTAGACCGGTGGGATAAAACCGTTGGGTGTTGTCGGGGAAAATATGGCGCTGGGGCCGCCGATCTCCAGACCACGTTTCCCCTTTAAGGCCCGCTCAATGCGGCGGTAATTCCAAAGCCTTCGGGTCCGCCTGCGGACCTTGGCAAGAACATCTGTCACCAGCGAAGTCTACCATCGTAGTGAACGGCTGCCTGGGGGGCGCGAGGAGTCAATCCTTGCACCGTACGCCCTGGACGCGGCATCCTTCATGCAGCACGAAAGGTACCGTACACGATGGCCCATTCTCCATTCACCGATGTACCCGGCTCAATCGCCGAAATCCAGGCCGGCCGCATGGTCGTCGTGGTGGATGATGAAGATCGCGAGAACGAAGGCGACCTGACGCTCGCCGCCGAGTTTGTCACTCCCGAAGCCATCAATTTCATGGCGCGCTACGGCCGCGGCCTTATCTGCCTCACCCTCACCGAGGAACGCGCCGACTACCTGCGCCTGCCGCCCATGTCGCAGGAGAACACCTCGCGCTTTGGTACCGCCTTCACCGAGACCATCGAAGCCCGCGAAGGCGTCACTACCGGCATCTCCGCGGCCGACCGCGCTCACACCATCCGCGTCGCCATCGACTCCTCTAGCACCGCGGCAGACCTTGCGCGTCCCGGCCATGTCTTTCCGTTGCGCGCACGCAAAGGCGGCGTCCTGGTACGCGCCGGCCAGACCGAGGCCTCCGTGGACCTCGCGCGCATGGCCGGGCTTATACCCGCCGGTGTCATCTGCGAAATCATGAATGACGATGGCACCATGGCACGCGTTCCCGATCTCGAGCGCTTCTGCGCGACGCACGGCCTGAAAATTCTGACCGTCGCGGAGATGATCCGCTACCGCTTGCGTCACGAGCGCTACATTCATCGCGTCGCCGAGTCGCCCGTCCACACCCATTACGGCGACTTCACCATGATCGCGTACGAAAGCGAGGTGAATGGCGGCGAGAGTCATCTGGCCCTGGTTCGCGGGCCGATAGGCGAGAATGCCGGCGACAGGCCGACACTGGTTCGCGTGCACTCGCACTGCCTCGCGGGCGATGTCTTCGGCGCCACGACATGCGACTGCCGCGAGTTGCTCGAGCGCTCACTCGAACGTATCGCGCAGGAGGGCCGCGGCGCACTCATCTATCTGCACAACAACAGTCCTGGCTTTGAACTGGATCGCCGCGAAGCGCCATCCCGCATCGTGCTGCACCGCGAAACGCGCGCCCGTGAAATGCATCCCGATCCCATGCATGAAGATCGCCACCAGCGTGTGCTGCGTCAGGTCGGCATCGGCGGCCAGATCCTCGCCGATCTCAACATCCGCAAGATTCGCCTGCTCTCCAACACGCCCACCCACGTTCCAGCGCTCGAAGGGTTCGATCTGGAGATCGTGGAACAGGTGCTGATCCTCGACGAAGTGAGAACGAAACACGCTGCCTTCTAACGCCGGTCCAGCCACTTCCAGATCGCATCACAATGAAAAACGCCATCCCGAAGGATGGCGTTTTCTTTCGAACAGTTCAGTGAACTTACAGGGTGGACTCGATCTCAAAACCCCAGGCCTCAAGCAAGGCTTCTGGGATGTACTTGGAGTTCTTGTTCCGCCGTGCCCACTCACGAAGACGGGTCGACCGAACGTACTGATCGGGGGTTAGCTTGAACTCCTTTACCACCTGCTCAAACGATGTAACGGTGGGCACAACCGGACCAATTGGCTCCGGCTTCCCCCAATTAGGATTTCCGCGACGCTTCGCCATGCGTAGTATTCCTCAACGTGGAGAGTAATCGGACCTGAATCTGGCCATGCTCCTGGCCTCGGCACATAGAGGCTGTGCCACTCCCTTGATCCTTAACTATCTTACCCGTTTTTTATCCAAAAATCAATGTCAGGCAAGGACTTACCGGGATTCTCCTGTGCCTGGATAACTCATCTTGATACATCGGATGCTAACAACCGCAGGAACAACTGTACCCCTTTTCGCCGCCTCAAATGGCGACCGATCCGTTACGCGGATCACCTTCCAATACTGCACCATAACGAGTGCTTCCCAATTCGGGCTACAACGGAAAAACCCCTCGCTACAACCTGCGTGCGATTCACCATGCACGGCTTGTGGATGAACCTCACTAGACACGAGGAATCAGAGAAGGCAACACCAGCAGACGCGATTTCCGGGGGCTTTCATGGAAACCACCTACCGCTTTCGATTCTTGATCTATCTCGCCGCGTTCATGCTGCTCATGTCTGTCTGCTTCGTGTACGCCGAGCCGCTTCCCTCCCAGAATCACCTGCTCTTTCAGGTTGCTCCGCAGCATTCCGGCTTTCTTGCCTTCTCGTCAGAGACTCCAACCTTCGACCCCGAGGCCCTGCGCACAGCCTACCCACAGGTCTCGCCCCAGGTTTTACAGCGGGTGGAGGCAGCATCCCATCCCCGCCGCGGATTCTTTCACCTCTCCAGGCACACCGTGGTCATCCGGCCTCTGCTGCCCAATGCCCCGATCGAATTCTTTGTGCTGGATGGCGGCGGCGATTCCCCCCTCTCTACTCATCACACCCGCTAAACTCAATCTCTTCTATCGCCTGCGGCTATAGCCAAGCACGCTGAACAACTCGTCCTCTCGCTACAACCTATAGGGTCTCGATCCCTTCTTATCCTGCAACGACCCGGCTTCTCGGGAGGTTGCCGTCCGAACGAGAGAGCCAGGTAAAACAGGAGGGTGTACAGCATGAGCGTGTTCAAATACTGGACGGCTTTCTCTTTGGGAGTAGCTGCCGGAACAGCCGTTGCTCTGGCATATGCGCCGCGCACGGGAGAGAAGACCCGCAAGCAGTGGAAACGGAAGTTCGACGACACCAGCGACTACATCCGCGATACCGCTGATGACTTCAGCAAGCACGCCACCAAGGTCTATTCGCGTGCTCGCGACGTCGCAGACGATGTTGCCTCGCAAGCCGATTCCTTCGCCCGGCAAGTCTCGAAGAAGGCAAACAAAGTCGCGGAAGGTTTCTGAATCGCCGTCAGGCCCCGGCAAGCGGCGTCGCTGGTTCTGCCCCAGAGGCGCCATTTCGCCACAAGATCGACCATAGACCGTTCATTTCTGCCCGAGTCCCCACCACAAAATCCGCACTACGGTGCCCGGTAGCTCTACCATGACGCCATGGGTTCCAAGTGCATGAGCGCTGCGAACCACTCCGACACACACTTTCGCGCCCAGGACAGCTCCTTCGTTGCTCTAGTGGATGGCGCATTCGCCGATGCCGCTCAACGAAGCGGCCCCCATCTCCTCTGTCGTCCCGGATGCATCCAGTGCTGCATCGGAGCCTTCGCCATCGGTCCGGCAGACGCCCTCAGGCTGCGCCAGGGTCTTACTGAACTCAAGTCCTCGGATCCCGAACGTGCCGCTCGTGTCCAACAGCGTTCTGCTGCATCCTGGTCGCGCCTCGCCTCCGATTTTCCGGGAGACTCTACCTCCGGCGCCCTCGACTTAGACGCCAACGGCGATCCCGTCGCCGACTTTTATGAGTTCGCCAATCACGAGCCCTGTCCCGCACTTGACCCCCAACAAGGCACCTGCGATCTCTACCCCTCGCGACCGCAAACCTGTCGTGTCTTTGGACCACCCATCGCCACCGGCAAAGGTTATGGCATCTGTGAGCTCTGCTTTCAGAGTGCAAATGCGGACGAAATCGCGCGCGCAGCGATCCGGCCACCTGCTGAAGAGCTCTCCGAAGCTCTCGACCAGGCCGCAATCACCGCGGGTGAGCCGGCAGGCTCGACGATCGTCACCTTCGTTCTAAAGTCCGGTGACGGAACCTGACCTGCGGTGGCCCGGGTCCGCTCAAACGGATCAGTATCTCTGTCATGCACACGACCTACGATGAAGGATTTACACCACTTGCGGGCGCCGAGCCCGTGGAAATCCTTGCCGGGTCAGGTCCGAATTTTTTTCAGACCCACAGCTACTAGCCGCCATGCGAAACCTGCTCGTCGCCGGTCTAAGAAGACATGCTCGCAGGGAGAAAATCACATCTTTGATTACCTCGGCGAGCATGTGGTGACTAAATGAGTACCATTGCACCGTGGCAAGTTTTTTTGACTGGTTGTACTTTTGGGATCATCGCAGCCGCGTCTTTTTGCTGCGAAGTCCAAAGGGGCGAGTAAAAAGTGAAACTCGACGAGAGATCTATTTACCCTAACTTGAAGCTGACTATCTACAAGACTGGGATCCGGCAGAATCGACTTGCCAAGATGGTTGGCATTCATGAGGCCTATCTCAGCCGGATCGTAAACGGAAGCCGGGAGCCCGGAGATGCATTGCGGCAGGCCATTGCCAACGCGCTGCACTCTGAGGTCGACTGGCTCTTCGAACGGGAGAAGGTAATGAGCTTCCCTGCATTGATCCGTGAAGATCGAGCAGCTTCTTAGCTTTTTGAGGACCGGGACCTGTTCGTAGCCTTCCCTCCTGTTGTGTGTGCTTTCTGACGTAATTGTGGTCTCTGGAAAGGCAGCATGAGAACTCAGATTCTCCCCCCCCTGCCGCAAACACTGCTGATCTGTTGAACGATTCTGCTTTGGTTCTCCGGTGTGACGCTCGATACCGCACGCCCTCGTCGGCTACTCGCCGTGTGCCTTGTGCGATTTCCCTTCAGGCTTCGCCTCGCAAGTGGACTACGGGTGCCACTGGGTGAAGCAACGGGCGGACGTTTCTGATCCCTGTTTCCCTCCTCAGAGCCCCAATCCGCCATCCACGCTCAGCACCTGTCCGGTAATAAACCTCGGTCCGGTCGCGAAAAAGAGCACCGCCGCCGCCACATCCTCCGGCGTGCCGTTACGCCGCATCGGCGTCCTCTCCGCGAAGTGCTCGTAATCCGGGTCGACTTCGCCGTTCACGATCATCCCCGGCGCCACGCAGTTCACGCTGATCTCCGGCGCCCATGCCTTCGCCATCGTCTTAGTGAGCATATGAACCGCAGCCTTGGAGACGCAGTAGTGCCCATGCGTCGCCCACGGATGCAGCCCGCCCAACGAGCCGATGTTTACAATGCGCCCCTGTCGCTGCTTCAGCTCCGCGTGCGCCGCCTGCGCCATCAGGAACGGTCCACGCGTATTCGTGTTCAGCATCGCGTCCCATTGTTCGAGCGCAATCGATTCCAGCGGCATCGTCTCGAACATCCCGGCGTTATTCACTAGCAGTTCGATCTTCCCCAGTTTCCCAATCGTCGCTTCGACAGCGCGCCGCACGCACGCCGGATCGCCCAGATCGCAATAAACCGCCATCGCACGCACGCCGGACTCCCGGATCGCCGCAACCGTAGCCTGTGCCTCCGCCTCGGAGCTGCGGTAGGTGATCGCTACATCTGCCCCCTCGTTCGCCAGCGCGAGCGCCAGGCTGCGCCCAATCCGCTTCGCCGCGCCCGTCACCAGCGCGGTCTTCCCTCTCAGTGAATACATATCTTGGATTCTAGCGGCCTGGCGCGGAGCCGCTCATCGCGACACCCACACGCGAATCCGCGCAGCCGTAGTAGAGCAGCCAGTGATCCTCAAACCACACCAATCCTTCAGCAAAGGTGGTGCCCGCCGCGTACTGTCCACTCTGCTCCCATGCAAGCTTCGGTTGGAAGAACGGCTTCTCCGTCCGTGCCAGCAGCTTCGCCGGATCGTTGACCGCAAACAGCGCCTGCCCCACCGAGTAGGTGCCGCCAGCAAGCGCCGGGTCAAGATCCGCTCCCGCGGAGTTTTTTCCGTTGTACAAAAGGACGATTCCGTCCTTCGTCAGTACCGGCGGCGGCCCTACCTCCGGCAATCCGCTGTCGAACTTCCGCGGACGAGCGCGCATCAGGACTTTGGGCTGGTGGTTTGCGTCTTCGACCGGCGTCCAGTGCACCAGGTCGTCTGACGTCGCCAGGTGAATCTCACCCTCACCCCAATACATCCGGTAGTGGCCATCGATCCTCGTCGCGATGCACCGCCCTTTCATCACACACGCGGTGACAATGCCAGCTGACTTGTACTTCAGGCCGCCCCATTTGCCCATACCGAAGGCCGGACCATGTTTGGTCCAGGTATGTAGGTCGGGTGACGTCGCAATGCCGACGCGGTACGTCTCGCGGTTCCACTGCGTGTAGGTGATGACGTAGCCGCCGTCCGGCGACTCGACAATCCGAGGATCTTCCGTGCCGCCTGGCCACTCCCGCGCCTGCTCACTGTCCTTCGCCGGGTAGAACACCGGCGCCGCCTCGCGCGCGAAATGCACACCGTCCTCGCTCACCGCAAGGCCAAGCCGCGAGGTGTGCATCCCGATCTGCATCGCGCCGCTGTCGTCCTCGGCGCGATAGAGAACATAGATCTTCCCGTTTCGGACCACAGCCGCCGGGTTGAAGGTATGGAGCGCCTCCCAATTCACCGGCTTGTCGAGGATAGGATCGGAGAAGACCGACTCCCGCCGCGCCGTAATCACCGGCCGGGCATCCTCCGGGCGCGAGAACGGCCCCAAAATCCATTGAGCCGCCCTCGCCCGTTCCGACGCCGTCGGTTGTGGTTCCCCCCGCTGGGCGTGATTGGGAGCGCCCGCCGCGATCAAAAACCACGCCACACACAGCACAGACCATCGCATCGCAGCCCACTTTATCAGCACCCCCTTCCATTGCTTGACGCCGCCCAGGCGCGGGTCTACTCTTATTCCAGAGGCGAACAAATGGCGAATATGCAGGCCACGTCGCTCCCCCTGTTTCCCGACCTACCCACCGCTCCAGTGGTCGGCATCGCCCGCATGGTCGCGGACTCCGTGGATGTCGACGAGGGCCATCTCGTTGAGTTCCGCTCCCTCCCTGTCCGCTCCATCCTGAATCGCGTCGTCTCCCGCCGCGGGTTGCGCTTCGCCTGGGGTATCAATCCGTATCGCGGCTGCGAGTTCGCCTGCCGCTACTGCTACGCCCGCTACACCCACGAGTTCATGGAGTTGCGAAACCCGGCCGACTTCGAGCGGAAGATCTTCGTCAAAGACAACGCCGCGTGGCTCCTTCGCCAGGAGTTGCGCCAGGTCCGCCCCGGCGAGGAGATCGCGATCGGGACTGCCACTGATCCCTACCAACCCATCGAGCGCCGTCTGCGCATCACCCAGAGCTTGCTCGCTGTATTCGCCGAGCAGCGCGGCCTCTCAATCGGCATCGTCACTAAGTCCGCGCTCATCGCTCGTGACCTGCGCTACCTCTGTCAGATCGCAAGCAGTAACGAGCTGACGATCCACATGACCATCACTACGCCCGACGCCGCCCTCGCACGGCTGCTCGAACCTCGCGCGCCACGCCCGGACATTCGCTTTGCCACCGTGCGGCTGCTGCGCGAGGCCGGTCTCCGCGTCGGCGTGATGTGCGCGCCGCTGCTGCCCGGCATCACCGATACCGGCCCAGCGCTCAACCGCATGGCCGAACTCGCGCGCCAGTCCCGCGCCTGCTTCCTGCACGCGAACCCGCTCTTCCTGAAGCCATGTTCGAAGGAAACCTATCTCGCCTTCATCCGCGAGCACTTCCCCGCGCTGGAGCCGATGTACCGCACGCGCTATGAGAGCGCGGCCTTTGTCCCCAAAGCCTACGCCGAGCGCTGCCGCGAACTGCTGCGCGCCGCCTGCGGAAAGCACGGCATCGGCCAGCGAAGGGACGACAAGCTGCTCACCAGCAACATCGGCATACCGCCATCGCTGCGTGAGGAAGAGAGCCAGCTCTTCCCGCTCAACGCGCTGGCAGGCGTGCCGCGCAAGCCTCCGCGGCCTGTGGCGCTTCGCTAGTACTTCCGAAGCAAAAGCGGCATCTGATGGCGTTGAGAACGCATGTCAGCCAACTCCATTCTCCTCCGGGAGGAGCCAACAGCCCCGGACTCACTGACAATCCCCAGGCGAATGGATGCGCTGACCTGGAGTCGATGGCACCTCCGCTTCGTTCTTGCGCTCGGCATCACATGGCTCCTCGACGGCCTGGAAGGCAGCCTCGGCGGCTCGCTCGCCGGCGCTCTCAAGTCCCACCAGGGTCTGTCTCTCTCAGACGCGCAGCTAGGCCTCAGCTCTTCGATCTACCTCGCGGGTGCTGTCCTCGGCTCCATCGTGTTGGGCGTTCTGGCTGATCGCTTCGGAAGAAGGAAGATTTTCTTCTGGACGCTAATCGGATATCTGGCGGCAACTACCGCAACCGGCATGGCATGGAACCTCGCAAGTTTCACCGCCTGCCGGTTCTTCACGGGAGCCGGTATCGGCGGCGAGTATGCCGCGGTGAACTCGGCAATCGATGAACTCATCCCGGCGCGACTACGCGGCCGCGTAGACCTCGCCATCAACGGCACCTTTTGGATTGGAATCGTGATCGGGTCACTGGTCTCCAGCACCTTCCTTTCCGGGCGCCTCTTTCCCTTGGCGCTGGGCTGGCGTGTCGCATATTTGTCGGGATTACCGATCGGCCTGTTGGTGCTCATCCTTCGCCGCAATGTGCCGGAAAGCCCGCGTTGGCTTTTAGCACGAGGACGCGTCAACGAAGCCGCCCAGGTCTTATCCAGGATGGAAGGCCGGGAGTACATGCCTTCCCTTATTCCGATCCCCTCAATACTTCGTAACCGAGAAGGCCTGATTGAGACCATCCGCCTGCTCATCGGACGTTATCGACGCCGCGCCGCCGTCACCATGTGCCTCATGACCGCGCAGGCTCTCTTTTACAACTCGGTCTTCTTTTCTCTCACTCTGGTGTTGCTGCGCTACTACGGAGCATCCGCCAGCCGCGTCGGCTATGCCTTCCTGCCGATTGCGCTCGCGAATTTCCTTGGTCCGCTACTCCTCGGCCGCTTCTTCGATACCGTCGGACGACGCACCATGACCGGCGGCACCTTCATGCTTTCAGGATTGCTTTTGTTGCTCGCCGGGTGGCTGTTCTGGCTCGGGCGTCTCAACGCATCCACGCAGATCGCATGCTGGACGGTTGTCTTTTTTGTCGCATCCGCCAGCGCCAGCGCCGCTTATCTCAGTGCCAGCGAACTCTTCCCTCAGGAAGTGCGCGCGTCAGCCATCGCCCTTTTCTACACTGCAGGCACCCTGCTCGGCGGCATTGCCGGGCCATTCCTCTTCGGGCGAATCATCGGCAGCGGATCGCGCAGTCTGCTGTTCTTCGGTTATGGGCTTGGAGCCGTTGCCATGATCGCCGCCGGCACAGTGCAGGCTATCTGGGGTGTCGCCGCCGAAGGCCGCTCCCTCGAATCGCTCCAGCGTGACGATATGTCCGAGGATGGCTCGCGCCTGGCGGAGGCGAGCTGATAAGCAGATCTAACGCGTGATGATCACTTCGTAGAGATTGTCCTTTGCGAGGAAGAACTTGCAGTTGGCGAAGCGTTCAAAGGTCTTCTCGATATTGCGGTTAGTGAACGCGCGGCGAAGTGGGATGGGCGCACTTCCCTGCATGTCAATCGCATCCGTCTCGCTCAGGTGATAGCGGCAATACGCAGTGTTCTCGCCTGTTTGTTTGTTGTGGAAGAGCGCCAGCACTTTGCCGCCGGGCCGCATGCAGGAGTGCAGACGGTCCACCGTCGGCTGAACCAGCGACTCCGGCAGATAGTCAAGCGTTGCCCAAAGCAGCACCGCATCGAACTCGCGACCGGTAAAGTTAAGGTTGTGTTCGAGGAAGCCTTCAACGTCGAAGACCGGGTCGCCGCCCTCTGTCGGCTTCTTCATCCACTCCGGACTCTGCGCCTCCGGCACCAGGTCGGCCATGTAGACGCTGTGCCCGGCGTTCGTCAGCAGGTTGATATTCGTCGGGGACGTAGGGCCGATGTCCAGGATGTACAGCCCGCTCTCGGTCAGCAGTTGCTTCTTCAGATTCGCCCATCCGCTCGAGTGCCGCGCGATACGCGGTCCTGTCAGCACTGTTGGCGAACTGGACTGCGCCTCACCCTTGGATTTCTGAAACGGGTTCTTGAACACGTATGATCGGCGTCCCCGGCGCCACTTCCCTGCAGGCTCTCGCGGTCCTCGCCGCGCCTACTTCTTCTCCGGCGCCTGCTGGCCTTTCTGCGCGGCGTTCTGTACTAGGTCAACCTTGCCCTTGAAATTTGCATTCTCTTCAATCGACAGCCGCGCCGCCGTAAGGTCGCCAGTGAGCGACGAGCCCTGCCGCAGCTCTACCTTGCCCGATGCGCGCACATCGCCATTTAAGGAACCAACCACCACCACGTCGCGCGCGGAGATGTTTGCCGACACCTTGGCGTTCTGCCCGATGGTCAGCCGGCTATCGTTGAGCGTGATCGTGCCCTCAACCACACCGTCCACTATCAAATCTTCGCTGCCATTCACCTCGCCGCGGATCTGGACTGATTTGCCGATAACCGCTGCGCCGGACTCGCCTGCCGCCATATGTCACGTCTCCTGAGGGGTTCCCACCGCACCTGCGCGCGGCGTCAAGTTCTTGAGCGAACTATAGCATTTTCGGCAACACGGCAGTCCGCAGAGTCCCCACTTGGCGTGCCTTTTCCTTTAGAAATAGCCCCAAGCACAATCGTCGGCCGGTCTACGCCCATATCGAAGACGCTATATACGCAACCGCCAACCACGCCACAACTCTCCATCCGATCGCGCTGTCTAATTAAAAAGACTTGCTGAGCCTCAAAACAACATCGCCGTCATCCCGACCGGCGCGTGGCACGAAGCGGCACGGACGAAATGGAGAGATCCGCGTTCAGGGCCCTTCTTCCAAGCCCCTTACACCGCGGGCTGCTACCCTTGCTCAAAGCAGCGGGTAGGCTCGCGCACAGGTCTGGTTTACGATGCGTCCCAGCTTCCAGGAGAGAATGCTTGTTTCAGATTGCCTTGCCTCGCTGCCTCCAATTTGTTCTGCCGGCAATGCTCCTCGTCTCTTGTTCCGCGCGTCTCTACGCGCAGGAGCCGCCGCCGGAAGATCCGGTGGCGCTGGTGCGGGCCGCGTCGTGGAACGAACTCCACTCCTCCAACAGCGGTCATCCCTTCCGCTTTCGCCTGCGTAAGCAGGACGAGACCGGCAGCACCACCAAGGACATCATCGAAACCAAAGACGGCGACATCGCGCGACTCATCGCGGTGAATGACAAGCCACTCACTCCTGAGCGCGCCCAGGCCGAGCGCGACCGGCTCGACAATTTGCTGGCGCATCCGGAGCTGCAGGCCCACCGCCATAAGAAAGAGCAGGAGGACAGCGCTCGCGAGAACGAGATGGTCCGCCTGCTCCCTGACGCCTTCATCTACACCTACAACGGCATAGTGAACACGCCGAACGGCCCGGCATGGCGTCTGGATTTCGTTCCTAATGAAAAATTCCTGCCCCCGGACCGCGAGGCGCAGGTCTACCACGGCATGGCCGGGCAACTATGGATCGACTGCACGCAGAAACGCCTGTCCCGCCTCGACGCTCACCTCATTTCCGATGTGAACTTCGGCTGGGGCGTCATCGGCCGCCTCTACAAGGGCGGCACCATCCTCGTAATTCAGAAGGACGTCGGTGAGAATCACTGGGAAGCGTTGCACCTCAAGCTCAACCTCACCGGGAAGATCCTGATGGTCCACAACGTCACCTTTCAAACCACCGAGGACAGCTCCGACCACCGGCCGGTCAGCAATGCGCTCACCTACAAGGACGCCATCCACATCCTCGAAAGCGAGTAACGTCGCGAAGTTCCACAAACCCGGCGGTTTGTCCCTGGCGCCGCTTTTTGCGTGAACTGCACGGCTGCTGATCGCGTAGCAAAGAGAAGTACCGTGTTGAGGTCCACATGCTCCTGACCAATCTCCGGCAAGCTTTGCTTCGTCTTCTTCACGCCCCTCTCTTCACCGTCATCGCCATTCTCACCCTCACCCTTGGCATCGGAGCGAACACCGCCATCTTCAGCGTTGTTCAGGGCGTGCTGCTGCATCCCGCAGGCGTCGAAGACCCGGCGAGCCTGGTCTCCTTTCATGCGCGCTACACGCAGCTCAATCTGCCCAGCATCGGGGTCTCCGCGCCCGATCAGGCGGATGCCGCCTCGCTCTCCTCGCTCGTCTCCTCATCCTCCATGTATGACGAGCAGAGCTTCAACGCCCAGCAGGACGGCCACACGCTTCATCTGCTCGCAGCCGAGGTTACCTGGCCCTGGTTCCGCACCTTCGGCGCGCAGCCCATCCTCGGCCGCACCTTCCAACCGGAAGATGATCAAAAGGGCGCGAGCCGCGTCGTTGTCCTCAGTTACGGCGCATGGCAGCGGCTCTTCGGCGGCCAGCACGACGCCATTGGCAAATCACTCGTTCTCGACGGCCAGCCCTATCGCGTGATCGGCGTGATCCGCAGCGACTTCGACTGGCCACGCAGCCGCGACGTGTGGGTGCCGCTCGGTCTCGCGCCCACCTCCTACGGACCAGGTGAGCGCTACAACGAGTTCTATTCGAGTGTCGTCCGCCTGCGTCCCGCCGTCTCCGTCTCACAGTTCAACGCAGCCATCGACCAGAAGCATCTCGAACAGATTCGCCGCGAAGGCTCCGGCAGCTTCGGTCAGAGCGCCGGCTGGGGAATGTTCGCCGAGCCTTGGACCAACGCCGCCGCCGGCGATCTCCGCAAGCCGCTCATCGCCCTCTTTGCCGTCGTTGCCGGTGTCCTGCTTATTGCCTGTCTCAACGTAGCCGGTCTATTTCTCGCCCGTGCCTCATCACGTTCGCGCGAGCTCGCACTCCGCATCGCGCTCGGCGCGTCCCGCTCGCAGATCGCCTTGCTCTTTATCAGCGAAGTCCTACTGCTCGCCGGCTTTGCGACCGTGCTCGGCGTCTTCGCCGGTCCTCTGCTGGGCCGTCTCATCCTGCGCGCCATCCCGCACGACCTTGCCGCCGGCTTCTCCGTCCACACCGACCTCCGCCTCGTACTCGCGGCCGCTGCCATCGGACTCCTCTCTGCCCTCTGCGCCGGCATGGCTCCGGTATGGAGCGTGCTGCGTCAACGCCGGTCGTTGCGCCTGACAGATGGCATCCGTACCAGCACCGGCGGCTCCGGCAAACAGCGTCTTCGCGCTATCCTCGTTGCCAGCGAGATGGCCATCGCCTTCCTGCTCGTCGCTGGCACCGGCATGTTTCTTTCGAGCCTCGTCCGCCTGCAGCAGGTCGATCCCGGCTTTCGTCCCGCCGGCGTCATGACCGGCTCCGTAACACTCACTAGCGCACAATATCGTGACAACGAGGCGCGACGCGCCGTCTTCGTCGATGATGTGCTCAATCGTCTCCGCCAGGAATCAGGAGTGAAGGATGCAGCGGCCGTTTTCCCGCTGCCCTTCGGCACCACCGTCAAACCCTCCGGCAGCTTCAACATCGAAAATCTGCCCACGCTTCCGAACGAACCCGGCCCCCACGCAGACAAGCGCTGGGCCACTCCGGGTCTGCTTTCCACCATGCAGATCCCGCTGCTGCGCGGCCGCTGGTTCGAGAGCAGCGACTCTGCCCACAGCCAGGCCGTCGCCGTGATCGACGACATGCTTGCCCGCGCCTACTGGCCGCATCAGGATCCCATCGGCAAGCGCATTCGCTTCGGATCTCGTGATCAATGGGCGCAGATCGTCGGCATCGTTGCGCACACCCGCCGCGACTCGCTCGAGGTCGACGAGAGCAAAGGCGTCGTCTACAAGCCCTTTGCGCAGGAGCCGGTTGAAGGCATCACTTTCATCGCCCGTTCTTCCGGTGATGCCGAAACCCTGCGCACACCGATGGTCGATGCCGTGCACGGCGCCGATGGCGCAGAAGCCCTTTACGATGTCACTCCGCTTAGCGCTCTGGTCGATGCATCGCTCGCGCCGCGCCACCTGCTGGTCTGGATGCTCTCCCTCTTCGGCGGCCTGGCGCTCTTTCTCGCCGCCATCGGCATCTACGGTCTGCTCAGCTTCCTCGCCACGCAGCGCACCGTCGAAGTCGGCGTCCGGATGGCACTCGGCGCAAACCGCGTCGACATCGCGTATCTCATCGGCCGCCGCATCCTCCCTCTGCTCGCAGCGGGGCTCGGCGTCGGTGTCGTACTAGTCATGATCGCCCAGCGCACGCTGACGCACTTCTTCGCCGCCATGTCCGGCGGCAACATCTCCTCCATTGCCGGTGCAGCGGTTGTTTTGATGTTCGCGGCCATGGTGGCGGCACTTCTGCCCGCACTCCGCGCAGCGCGACTGCAGCCCTCAGTCGCACTGCGCAATGAATAGTTGGCGCAATTATTTTTTCGAATGCCCCAGCGCAAACCGCATCCCGGCTCGGAACGTAAACGGCAGCGATGGATACCCGATCGGCCCGATGTGCTGATCGCTCACCAGGTTGTCGAGCTGCCCATACACTGCCACCTGTGGCTTTATCTGGTAGCTGCCGCCGACATCGATCTTCGCGTAGGCAGAATCCAGATTGCGGTTCGGCAGTAACAGCGAGTTATCGCCTGACAGGCTGGAGAACGAGCCGATAAACGTCGAATCATCGCTGCGGCTCGCGAAGCTCCCCTGCACTTGGACGAACCACTTCGGGGTGGTGTAAGTCACTCCCACGAAGCCTACGTGCGGCGCCCGTCGAAACGGCCGCGCCCCGATTAGCGGCGAGCTGATGCCAATCTCCACACCTGGAAACAAGGGGTTCTCCTGTGGCCCGATCGCATCGGAGGAAAACGACTGCTGCACCACACCATCGGTGTACGTATAGCCGCCGCGACCGAAGATGTGCGAGCTGATCTCTCCTAGCAACTCCACCTCTGCTCCCTGCGCGCGAAACGCCAGCGAGTTCACACTTGCGCCGCCATAGGTCTGCTCCACCGCGGCAGCGACCACAGGACTCACTCCGATCAGCGATAGTGAACCTCCATCCACGAATTCGATCTGGTTGTCGAATTGGTTATGGAAATAGATCGCCTTCATCAGCAGACGCTCGTTCACGAGTGTCTGTTCGAATCCCCCGTCATAACTCCTGCTGGTTTGGCCACCGATCGGTGGCACGTTGTATTTCGCAATCAGATCGGCATATCCATACAGTCCCAGGATCGTCTGCAACGAGCCGGTCTGCGAGTTCAAATCCGGCTCCTGGATTCCTTTGGAGAAATTGAATGTCAGCTTCGTACCGTGGATTAAGCCCATACCCGGACGAATCGGGAAAAACGCCAGTCCCACTCGTGGCTGGCCCACCGTTCCGTAAAGCTGGTTCTTCTCGATCAGGCCGCTGAGCACATAGAACAACCGGTTTTTGAAGTCGCCGGCAAACTGCGCAAAGTAGTCGTAGTTGGTGCGCTCCAGATCTTCGTGCAGAAAAAATGCCGGATTGTTGTACCTGCCGCGTTCATCCATATAGCGGAAGCCCAGCATCCCCGTCAGGTGCGGAGTGAATCGATAATCGCTCTGGAAGTAAAGCTCGTCGCGGTTATTCGCAGAGTCGCTCGAATTGGGATACACGCCTCCAAACGCTGGCCCGTAATTCATCAGCACCTGCCCGACCACGCTGTATCCATTCGCACCCTGGATGCGCACCGGCAGTCCGTAGTAATTCGTAAACGTAGCATCGGTGCTGCCGACGACCATCGGGACGCCCGCCGGATACCACTGCGCCGTCTGCTCCCGCTTGCGCGTCAGCCCGTAGCGCACTAGGTTGTGCCACGTCTCGGTTGTCTGGTTTTCAATCGTGCCGGCAAGGTACGTATTCTGATCGCTCTGCTTGCCGTCGTTGGTCAGAGCGGTGAAGTTATACGCGCCCGGCAGTCCCACCGCTGCGTCTGCGTTGCGAGCACTCACGCGTAGCGACGTAGCACTGCTGATGGCGTATCCGAGGTTCACCGACTCGGTGTTCAGGTGATACTCGTCCTGCGGCAGCGCATTGGAAGAGCGCAGCGCGTCAAAGCCTCCGTAGTAATCCACCCTGCGCCAGGTGCCTCCGGCCTGCACCGCGTTGCGATACGTGTGAAAGTTGCCCGCGTCACCCTCGTAGAGCAGCGATGGAAACGAAGTCGTGCCCCGCGGTGTCTCCAGGCTCACCACACCGGCCGCCGCATCCGCTCCATAGAGCGTGCTGTTCGCGCCGCGGTAAATCTCGATGCTCTTTATGCCCGTCGTCGCCAGCCCACTGTAATCAAAGACGCCACCGATATTCTCGATCGGAACTCCATCCAACACCACGCGGGTTGCCGAAGAGTTGCCGCCGCGCACAAACAGCGACGTGATACCGCCATACATCCCCTGCTGCACCAGAAATGTCCCCGGCGACTGCCGCATTGGATTCACGATGATCGCTCGATTGCGATACTCCGGCTGCGGTATCGCTGTGATCGCTCCGCTCACCTGCGCCTGTGGTGTCGGTGTCCCCGTTGCCGTCACCACGACCTGCTGATTGACCCGCGCCGGCTCCAGCACCACATTCTGCAGATGCGAATCCAGCACTCCCGCATAGAACGCTGGCGTCGAGATCTGCCGGAAGGTCTGGCTCACTACGACCACATAGAAATGGCCGGACTGGCCCGTGCGCAGAGCATACGTGCCATCGTTGGCGCTGCGCCCACTGGTGACAATTTTGCCGCCCTGAATCAGCGCCAGCTCTGCGCCGGCGACTGGCGCACCCAGCGAATCGGTGACACGGCCATGCACCTCGGCCGCAAAGCCAATTGCACTAGCGGCGACAAGGATCAATGAGGCAATAAGAGATCGGCACAGGCCGCGCCGAATGCGTACAGACATCAGGGCTCTCCTTCGTTCCCCTCGGAACGCGGTTCGTATGCACGTCGGGACCGGTCTCCTGACTCGCGCGCTGGCGAAAACTTCTCGCCCCCTGCCTGTCCCCTTCCCGGATCATCCGATCCAGTGGTACGTGACGGTCAGGCGCTGCTCGCTTCTTACAGAACGGCGAACCGGCAGCAAACGCGCATACAGTTGCGGGGCAGTGGCGGCTTTTCACCGCCTTCCCGTACATCCCACGTGTCTTCGCTATGGTTGTTGCGAGCAGACAGCACGCGCTCGCGACGATAAGTGTGCTGTTCCCGAGTGTATACCGTGCCCGGGTCACACTCCGGCGGACTCTTTCGTCACCCGGCAAGCTGCTCGGCAATCGACTTGCTAAGCGGCGTTTTCACATCGCCTGTGTGCAGCGTTGTCACCGTTTCGATCAGTGCCAGCCCACACTCCTCAACGGCTACCGGCTTATGTAGCTTGCCCTTGGGCACAACATAGAAGTCCCCCGCATCGAGCGCGGCCTCGCCATCTTCGAACTGCAGGACCAGCCGCCCATACACCACCAGAAACATCTCATCTTCGTTGTCGTGCTTGTGCAAGGTGAACTGTCCTTTCACCTTGACCACTTTGATGTACTGGTCATTCACCTGTCCTAATACGCGCGGAGACCAGTGTTCCTTCAGGTCTGCGAGCGCTCGCCTCAGATTGATCCCCTGCATCTGCCGACTCCAATCGGGACTGCCGGAGATCACGGCGCCCTGCGCGTATTCCGGCATGGACGACGCCTCCGCAGACACCGCCTACAGCGCGCTTGATCGCCGGCTCACCGCGCGCGCCGCTGCCACGTGCGTGGAGCAAAGCGCGAAATCTATCATCAGGTCCACCCTCGAAATTCAATATCCCCTGCAGTCCGTTTAGTTCCTGGAGCTCCCTGCAATTGCACTTTCAATCCCTGGGCAAAGCTCGTAAGCTTCTTCTCACCGCGCCATGAGCTCCGCCACCCGCACCGTATCAGCACCCGATCCGCTCGTCTCACCCGTCTCTTCGTCCAAACGCTACCTCGCCGTCGACCTGCTGCGCGGTCTCACCATCGCCTTCATGATCCTGGTCAACGACAACGGCAGCGACAGGGCTTTCTGGGCCTTGAAGCACGCAGAATGGAATGGCTTCACTCCCACCGATCTGGTCTTCCCGACTTTCCTCTTCCTGGTCGGCGCCTCCATTGTCTTCTCCACCGAAGCGCGCCTCTCGCGCGGAGTCCCACGCGCTTCTCTCTTCGCCCATACCGTGCGTCGTGCCATCATCATCTTCCTGCTCGGGTTGGTCGTGAACAGCGCGCCCTTCTTCCACCTCTCCACCCTGCGCTACTACGGCGTGTTGCCACGGATCGCTGTCTGCTATCTCGTCATCGCCTCGCTTTATATCTGGATTCGACGCCCCGCAGGTTCTGCTGCCGGCCAGCCTACCGTAGCCGACAAGATCGGACTGCTCGTCGCCTGCCTGCTTGGCTACTACATCCTTATGCGCTTCGTTCCGGTTCCCGGTTTCGGCATGCCCGGTCGCGACATCCCATTCCTCGACCGCGACGCCAACATCGTCGCCTGGCTCGATCGCCAGATCTTCTCGGCGAAACACCTCTACGAAGGCACGCGCGACCCCGAAGGGCTGCTCTCCACCATCCCTGCTCTCGGCACCACTCTCATCGGTGTGCTCACCGGGCTTTTCCTCCGCTCATCCGCTGGCACCGAAACGCATAAGGCACGCGTCCTCGCCATTGCCGGTGCAAGCAGCGTGTTCCTCGGATTGCTGTGGAATCCCTTGTTCCCCATCAACAAGAAGCTCTGGACGTCGAGCTTCGTCCTCTACGCGGCAGGATGGTCCCTGCTGATCCTCGCCGTATTCTGGTTCCTCGTGCAGGTGCGCGGCTATCGCCGCGGCACATGGGTGTTGCTCGTCTTCGGAACCAACGCCATTGCCGCCTACGTTCTCTCTGAGGTCATGGCCGCCTGTCTCGGCCACGTCAGGGTAGGTGCACACAGCAATGTCCTCCGTTGGACCGCCGAACATATCGCCGCCGTCATGCCCTCCTACCCGGCACTCGGCTCACTCGCATATTCCCTGCTCTATGTGCTGGTGTGCTGGCTGCTCGTGCTGCCGCTCTACCGGAAGAAAATCTTTATCAAGATTTGAGACGGCATCTTCTCAACCTAGCTCTGGTCGCTGTTACGCTCCTCGGCGCAATCGCGCAGGCGCTGCCCCCAGACGATGCTGCGGCCCAGACCATCCGGCGAATAGAAGACCAGTGGCTCCACGCAAAGACCGCGCAGGAGGCCGCCCGCTTCCTTGCTCCGGACTTCATCGGTATCAATACCCGAGGCGTGATTGAAAACCGCGAGCAGCGGCTCGAGCGCTTCCATCCAGCACCGCAGCCGCCGGCCACTCAGGTGCACTTTGAGCACCTGACGGTCAGCTTTTCCGTCCCGGCAGTTGCCATCGCCACAGGCAAGGTAGTCGGTGCGGCCGGCGATGGCGGCCGTGTCTATGTCGTTGCATTCAGCGACACGTTTCGTCTGCGCCAGGGGCGATGGCTCGCCGTCCACGCGCAGGAGACGCTCGCGTTCCCAGCTGCTCCATAATTGCGAGCCCAAACCGCGCCCCGCAATTGGCGCTTGCGGACAGTTCAAATCCGCGCCGTGAGATGCGGGCCGGCACTGGTTCCATTGCTGCCGTTGGCCCAGTGCACCTGCCTTCCTGCTTTTCGCAGATAGGCAGCCCGGGCCTGCAGAAGATCGGTAAGATGCTTCCCTTCAAGCATCGCGCCGCCGCCCAGTTGCCGAACCACAAGGCATATCTGTGCAAAGTGCTCCACGGTCTCCATCTTCATCAGCGCCTCCATTAGCGAATCGCCGTAGGTCACCACCCCGTGGTTGGCCAGCAAAACCGCATCGTGATGCTCCAGGTAAGGCGCCAGCGTCCTTCCCACCTCGCAGGTTCCAGTAGTTGCATATGGCGCCAGCGGAATCGTGCCCAGCGTCATCACGACCTCTGCGCAGAAAGGCTGGTCCAGCGCATGACCGCTGGAGGCGAACGCAGTCGCAAAGACCGGGTGCGCGTGTACGACAGCCTCCACATCCGGGCGTGCCTTGTAGATGGCCAAGTGCATATCGATTTCGCTGGTCACATGGCGCGTCCCCGCCAGTTGCTGCCCGCCCATGTCTACCACCACCAAGTCGTCCGGCCCCACCACGCGCTTTGAGCAGCCGGTCGGCGTAGCTAGCACGCGCGATCCATCTAGTCGAACCGAAACATTGCCCGAAGTGCCGGGCGCGAAGCCGAGCGCATGTAGTTCAAAACTGCATCCCGCAAGCTCCTCACGCAGCCGCGCCTCGCATCTCGCTGGCGCAGCGGCACTCTCGCAACCGTTCGAGGAGTGCATTTCCGGCATTTGGGTCAGTGGCGTCTCGGTCATCGTTACCTCGGCTACAGGATAGTGAACGGTTGTGCTTCCGTTTCTGGTTGAGGTGCGCGCTGCGTCAGGGAACGCCATCGTCTGCCAATATTGTCGGATGCTTTGAAGAGATGACCCGCCGTCAGTGCGCCTGCCACGCGATGGTGACCCACTGCTGCCAGACCCAGCGTGGCAATGCAGCCACATTGCGCGCAATCCGGATCGCCGCCAAACTGGCACGGCGTCACCTTGGTCTTCAGATCGGCAGATACGATATGGGTCGTCCGCGCAAAGACGCAATCCGCCGGACTCTTCGGTGGCGTAGCAATTTCGCGGATGACGGCCTGCGGCATGTCCAGCGAAGGATATAGCACACGAAGCCGTAATAGTTCATCCATTACTTCGCGCCTTTGCACGGCGGTAAGTATTTCTGGTCCTGTGGCCCCGCGCTGCGGGGTAAACAGGCTGAACCATACCTTTTGTATCTCCGGCTGCGGCGTCCAGAAAGCCAGAAACGCCTCAAGATACCCGGGCCGCGTCGCAATATTCCCGGTAATCGTGCAATGGATTGTGACACGGCTGCCGGCAATACTCTTCAGGATCCGCTCGTACGTCGCAGGCTTGCGCCGCACATCGTGCTCCGGCTGCAGACCATCGATTGATACCACTACATTCAACCGTTCAAACCGCGCCCACTCCAGCGGAATGCGGCGGAAGGCGCTGGTCACCACCTGGGTATGGATGCTGCGCTCTTCCATCGCCGGGATGATCTTTTCCAACTCGCGATAGCGCACCAGCGGATCGCCGCCGACCAGCGAAACGTGCAGCGGCTTGTATTCATCTACCAGCGCCACCACCCGGCGCACCAACTCATCCCCGCGAAAGTCGGAAAGCTGCCGAAGCTGCTGCTCGCCTCCGAGGTGCGCATCGTCGAATGCATAGCATCCCGGGCAGCGCAGCGGGCATTCCTTCGTTATTTCGATAGAAAGCGAAGGCCGGCGGCCGGAAAGAATCCCGCGCCATGCCTGAAGTACCTCGGATGTCTTCATCGTTCCCTCACGCCGGTGATCGACAGCTCACAAAGCCGGCGACGAACAGTTAACTTCACGTATGGCAATAGAATCAACTCGGGCAAGACCTCAGCCCGGTCTCTTCATGAGACGGGAAAAATCAGATCCGCAACGGAAGTGAAAAGCCGGGACCTTCGCCGGAATCAAAAGCAGACGCAGGCTCTTCATTCCATCGACTGAGCAAATGACTATTCGGGGTCGGTTGCGCAATCATATTTCGGACGCGCGCGACACTCCCGCCGTCAGTGCCCTCCGAACCAGCTCTCGCCGCCGGTACCGGCTCGATCCTCCACGGCTGCAATGTGCTGATCTGCAACATTCTGGGCTGAAGCATCGTACCGTTCATCGACAGAACCACCATCGCCACAAACAGCAGCCCGGCTAGCAGGCTGAACTCGACGTCCGGCCCACCGCGTAGGAATTTGTCCCAATTGCACAGATGTTCGGTGACCGGCATCACCAGCAAAAGCATCGTAGTCAGCAGCACCAGAACACGGCTCAGCGGCCTGCTCCACTCGCAGTAGTCCGTTGTCGTCCTCCGGCACCACACGTCGTAGATGGTCCCCAATGCGCCCTCACGTCATTCGCCGGCAGTGTGCCGGCGTCAACGAACTAATGAACTCAGCCTGACACATCCAGCATGACATGTCGAGCCGCCGCGAAGAAGCCCCGTTGCGGCGGTACTTATACCAATAAGAGTCGGAACCATGATTAGACCCTGTTTTCTCGTCATCGACCTGGAACACTCCGGCAGCATCTCTACCCGCAAGCTTGTCATTGAGACAGCCAAGTTTAATGTCCTCACCGCGTACAGTGGCGCTGAAGCTATCCAGACGCTAAAGAAATTTCCCGCGATGGATGCCGTGGTCCTCGATGCAAGTATCAGAGATCTGCCATGCAATGATGTTGTGAAGCAGCTCAAGCAAATCCAGCCACTCATGCCCATCATCGTCGTGGGCACACCCGGGCACGACTTCTGCACTGGAGCCGACCAATATCTGGAGACCTTTGACCCTGCCAAACTGCTGAGAGTGTTGCAGAAGCTTGATCCGGAAAAGACAGCGATGATCTTCGAACAGGACAAAAGGCTCAGCGATACCGAAGGCTGAAACTCATCTCTGCTCCAATGCAATTCGATTCGTGATCCCTGCGCTCTCCAACCGCATCGCATCTCACAAGGAATAGTCTGCGCGACACTTTAAGCTTTCATTGAGTCAATCTTGACGCACTTTTAACACATCGCATGACCTCTTTTACGCCTCTCACTAAGAGAAGCGTTCCCCCACGATATGAAGTGGCTGTTGAAGTTGAAACTCATGAAGAGAAATGGCGCTCAGGCAATGAGAACGATGTTCCAGCTTGTCTGGTGATCATGACCTGAGGCTGTCTGTTCTCGTGATTCCATTCGCCGCGCACAAGGTCGCCAGCGCGGTGCGGTTTCGGTGAGACTGTTCCTCTTCTTTAGTGCCCCATACGATCTCACCGGCGCTTTGCAGTTGACTGCGTCTGCGACGCCTCGCGTCTTCGACGATGTCCCTTAATCGTTCGAAGAACGCTTCGCTGCGCCAGCATCTTTATCCTCAGCTAGTGTCGTACTGCGGCGCGCACCTTCATTGCCACGGCCCCATGATTCAATGGAAGATGCAGTTGTCGCATCTATCGGCTTTGCTTGTAATCACTTGCGTTTATTCGTGCTTCCGCGAGTCCCGCCGGAATCCCAATATCCATTAGCTTGCAGCCGAATAGACGAGACCCGTAGCGAAACTTCCTGAAGTCCATACCATTCAGCTACTCTCCAGCCGTCCTTGCCACATTGCGCGCTGGCTAGTACATCACGAAAGGCGCATGACCTAGAGAGTTGAGGGAAAGATCGAATGCTGACTATGAAGTTGTGGCGTTCATGAAAGAACTCAAACCGAGATTCTTCGAAGGGCTCACTCCCTCCGAAGTCGCCTCAATCGTCTCGGCGGCAGCCAAGCGGCGATTCCCAGCACATTCCGTGATGACGCGTGAGGGACATCCTGCCGACAGTTTATTTCTGATGATTCATGGACGCGCACGTGGCTTCTGCATGACACCACAGGGCGAGAAAGTCCCGGTTCTCTGGTTTCCTCCCGGCGAAGTCTTCGGAACGGCGGCATTGCTGCCGGGGTCCGCTGAATATCTTGTGAGCACCGAAGCCGTGATCATCTGCAACTCCACCAACGCTTGGCTGTCATCGTCGGCCACGTCGCGCTGGGCAGATCCGTTCCACCCGCTCCACCCGCTCCGCCGATAATGTCGGAGACTACTCTTTCTCCTTCATGATCTGGTTGTAGGCGCGCTCTGCGTTTTCGCGGTTTCCCTGAGTGTTTTCGGCGGTATCCGTCCAGGTTCCCCTTTTGTCGATGGAGAAATAGCCGTCGTGATCCCGGCTGCCTTGCGGTATGCCTCCTCGAACATGAGCGCGTACATTCCCTTCACCTGGTCGCCGCCCTCTCTGCTGAGACCCGATTAGTTGGTTGTGCCGACCAAGACCAGGATCGGCAGGGTGTGGACGAGCGTGGTGTTGGTGGTGGTTGTTGCCGTAATGAGCACGGTATAGGTGCCCGCGGTGACGGCGGGTCCGGTTCCATTTGTCGTTCCGCCACCGCCGTTGAGGGTGTTGTAGTAGCTCTGGTTGGTGCCTGGAGCGACAGTTGCGCCGCAGCCGGTCATCCCAAAGCTGACGATGATCAATGCGCATGCTCCCAGCAGCGACTGCCACTTGCGACGGCGTGCGGGCAATCCGAGCAGGAAGATGCAGGCGAGTGTGGTTCCGCCGGTAGCGATCCACCAGCGGTCGGCCGGCTGCGCGGGAACAACATTGCTTGCGATGGAGTGGCTGGTATCAGCGCCGACGACCAGCGTTTGGGTCGTATAACCGCCGGTCCCGATCGTGGGACTCACGGTTGTGGTTGTCAGCGAACCGAAACCGCAGGTCAAGCCGGTCGGAACAACGGAGCGGACGCCGGCGAGGCTGTAGCCGATAACGCTGCAGGTTAGCTTGATGGGCGTTGAAGCGTACGCGCTGTTGAAGTTATAGAGCGAGGTGAGGCGCAGGTTATAGCTGGCCTGCGTTGTCGGAGAGACGAGGGGGGCTGACTGGTTGACTGTGGTGTCCGACTGCAATGAGAAGTCGGCACTGGTGCGGTCGTCCACTATGGTGATCTGCGGCGAAGAGGATGCTGGCTCCGACTGAACCTTACCGTTGCTACCGGAAGAACTATTCGTCCATCCCGCGTAGACGACGCTCAACTGCACGAGACCCGAAGGGAGATTCAGATATCCGTTCCGTTGCGGAAGCGTGAATGATGCTGTCCCGCTGGACGAAGGAATGATTCCCTGCGGTGAACACAGCAGAACTCCATTTGCATAGATCAGCAAATAGGAGTTTGAGGGGGTGTCGGCGTTCACTGAAATGTTCAGTGTGAGGGAGTCTTCCGCCGGGAAGCTTAGCGAACCGCCGGTAGCGTAGGTGCCGTTGTTGTCTGTGATCGTAAACGTGACACTGGAGCTGTCTTCGTTGTGGGACTTCCTGGAAGAGAACTGCACCGCGGGTGATGACGACGCCAGATAGTTGCCTGCAGAGGGTGTGTAGACAGCGTTGATCTGGCCGCTAGCGGGGATATCATCTGTGCCAATGCTGATACTGGCTGTGGCAATGGCATTGCCGTTTGGATCGAAACCGGGAACGAGGGGAACGGTCCGGGGGCTAGCTGTATTGAAAGTGATGGACCCAGCCGGAGCTGTGCCGTTGCTGGGAGTTGTTGTCGACTGCACGATTGCCGTGATTGGAATGCCCACTGTTGAGCTGTAGACTTGCGTGTCCGGCGCGTTCAGGGTGGTTATGGTCGAGGCCTTGGTGACGGTTGCGAGGTAAGGTCCAGTGGAGCATGAGGTAAAGCTGGCATCACCGGGATAAGTAAGGGTGATGGAATGGGAGCCCTGCGCCAGCAGATTCGAACTGAAGGTTGCGGCACCTTCTGAGTTGATGGGCAGCGCGGTGATCGGCGTGCCGTTATCGGTGACGTTGATGGAGCCAGAGGGAATGCCGACGTTGTTTGTGCTTGCCGAGGAATACGGTTCAACCGTAATGCTGACCGGCGAGCCGTAGGGGATGCTGGTGGCGGAGCCCACGTTTACGTTATGGTCGTAGACCACCATCTGGCAGCCTTCCGGTTTTACCATGATGGGGTAAGGACTGGATGAGACGCTGGCAGCGTACGTCGTGTTTCCAGCGTAGCGGGCGTAGATGTTGTAAGAGCCGCCGGGAAGCAGGTTCCAACTGTCGCTCGCTGTACCGCCGCTCAAGGTCAGAGATTCGACTGCCTGCTCTGCCTGCAGCGGGCTGGAAGTGAAGATGGCAACGTCGCCGGTGGCTGTGCTAGGGCTTGCTGTGACGGTGTATTTAAGCCACGTGCTGTGCGTGGTGCAGTGCGGGAAGCTGACAGTGTTAACGACGCAAGCGGGCAGCGGCTGGTTGGTCGTAGCATCGACTACATTCAGGGTTACTGCGCTGGCTGTTGCGCCCGAGGGGGCATAGTTGGTGACGAAACTGCCGATGTCGAAGCTGCCGAGTCCGGACGCTGCATCGTACCCAGGGGCGGCGGCATACCCAGTCATAACGTAATTGCTATTGCTACCATTTTTGGCGCAATTGGCCGTGCCGTTAATGCATGCCAGCTCGTTATTTCCGATTTGCACATCGTGCGCGATGATTGTTGAGCCGAGTAATGAGTAGAGCGATGAGTTGACGTTGCCGAGTCCAAAGCGCGAGCCGTTATTGAGCTTATTGACCGTGAGTGCCACAGCTCCGGCAAAGACCGCGCTCGACGCTTCGGTTCCGCCTGAGTAGGTGAATACCGTCCCGGTGCTCTGACAGTCGGAGGCCTGCATGCAGAAGAGGTAAGCGGTGCTGTTATAGCCCTCCGTATTGTTCGCGCCGCTTCCCGCGAAGAACGACACGTCCGGGATGATACGGCTGGTGCTGCTGATGGCGCGGGCCTTGGCGTTGTTGGATTGATAGGAAGGAATCGGTTGGGGCGTGGAAATGCCGTCGACACCTGCGGTGCTGATGCCGCCGCCTCCAGCTAACTCCACTGAGGTTCCAGGGGTGCCGTTGGTGTAGTTGGGAAAGCTGTCGTTCCACACCTGCTCCGGAATGGGCGCGTTCTGAATCGATTTGTAGTTGGTGTTACCGGCGGCCCAATAGTTTGTGGCCGGCAGTGCGATGCCGTAGTAGAAGTCGGTTCCGCCGACGGCAGTCAGGTATGGAGAGGTAGCGTAGCCGTTGACGGCATAGCCCGACGTCGCATTGCCGGTCGTGCCCGGTACTTCGCATGCCGCTGATCCGGTGTTGCCGGCGGCTGCGACGACGGTCATGCCTTGCGCTGCCGCCTGCTCTACCGACTGATTGATGAGTTCCATTCCTCCGGAACCGATCGCGGTTTCGCAGGACTGGAAGCCATTCAGGAGCACCTGTACCTGGTTATCGGCGATGGCGCGGATCAGCGCGAAGTCCATGCCTGTGTCATAGTCGGTATCTGCTGAGGTGTAGTAGTAGATGGTTGCCTTGGGAGCAACCGCGCTGACCAGCTCGATCTGCTTGTAGGCGATATAGGCGTCACCATTCACACCAGGATCGTTGCCGTCGACGATGACCACCGGGGGATTGGCGCCGAGACCGAAGATGGTGCGGTAGTTGTTGATGTAGGAGATGTTGATGTCAGAGTCGCCGATGATACCGACAATGACGTTCGTGCCTCCCAATCCCTGCGCCGTGACTGCGGGGATGCCATACTGCGCCGCCAGGTCAGCCGGTGAGACACCGTAAGTTTTTGTGGTCGTACCGGTCGTGTAGAGCGGCTTGAGCGTGTGGGTCGCGCTGTCCAGTGTTGCCTGGGCTCCCGCACCAGAGCCACCTGCAATCTTGAAGTTATTGAGTGCGGCAAAGCCGGAGACAACGCTGCGCAGCGCCGACGGAATTTTCGGATTGGAGTTGTTCGCGTAGAAGGTCTTGCCGCCCACTGAGTAGGCGTGAATCTCGGTCTGGAACGTGGATCTGATCTGTGCCGCTGAGGCGCCCGCTTCGATGGCCATGTGACCGCCATAGACGCGGCCAACGCTCATGCCTTGCGCCGACAGATAGCTGGTGACGGTCTGCAGGTCAGAGTCGGCGACGCCGAAGCGCTTGCCGAACTCATCCGGGGTGAGCCATTTGTGATAGTTCGGAGAGTGTGGATCCTGCTGCGAAGCGAGCAGCGTCTGGAGTGCTGCTTCCTGCTCTTTGGAACGCTTCAGAACCAGCAGCATGCGTCCGCTCACGTTTGCCGGTGCCGGTCCTCGGTCAAACTGCGGACGCGCCCAGGGGTGCACGGCGCCCGAAAGGGAAACGAGGGGGGAGGTCTCTACCTGGCTGGTGATGCGCGGCATCGCCTGCGCATGTGCGGTGGCTGTGCTGCCGGGACTGAGAAGCCCTGTGCCAACCAAGGGAAGTACAGCGAGCGCCTGGGCGAAGCGAGATAATTTCCGAACCATAGCCATCCTGCCATCCATCTCCACCGCGAGCCTTTTGCAGCTGCCAGTGGTCGGTAGAAAAAAGTTGAGGCTTGCAGGCAAGGTCCGTCACCTGTGTGTGAGCCGAGCCCGTTGCGAGTCTAGGAGCGGGTAAGAATGGCTCGCAGTTCGAACATTATGGCAAGGTTGTCGGCCAGTGCCCGTGCCACGAAAGTGCAACGTCGGCGCATGAAGATGGTGCGAGAGGGGAAATGTGTGACAAAAGTGGCAGAAGTTTTTTCAAATTGGAACAAGAAAGGAAAAGGCCATCCAAAAGACGACCTGAATCAGGTAACCGCGAGCAGTTGCATAAGGCTAACGCAATTCTTCCGCCGAGAGTCCGACGCCGATTGAGCTGAACGATCCATCATCTTCCGAGACGTGGCCGGATACCGCGCGGCCGGCCGACGCTGCGAGATGGCCTTCAAATCATCGGCGAGGTGTTGTAGAAGCCGGCCGGGGTCCGAAGCTGTTCTCCCGCTAACGCGAGCGTAAACGCACTCTTCGGCGAGTAGACCGCCCCGCCAAGGCCGAACAGCCAGTCGAAGACGAGCAGGACGATATGGAGCAACGCTTGCATCTGCGATGGAGCGACATGCTCTGAGAGAAGAGTCTCCACCACATCGAAGTTTGCAAAGCACCCGGTCAACAGCAACACTTATACACCATCTCGGAAATTGTGGGCCGCAGAAGGTGTCACACTTCGGTGCCTATTTGACCGAGTAGCCTCGCGCATCCATGCATGCTGAGAACGCGCGCTTGAATGTCCCCACTTTCGGCTATACGTAGCATTCTCACTCTGGAACTGCTGCTGCACCTGCGTTCCCCGTTTGTGCAGAGGCCTGATCCTTGGCAGCGGCATTGGCTTTGCGCTGCTGCCTCCCACCGCGCACGGTGCCTGTGGCTGCGCCACGGCCGCCCTTGTTCCTGCATCCCCGGCAATTCCACCAATCACCGCGCCGCCAACTGCCCCGCGAGCCGCACTCTTCGGCGCGACCACCTTTTGATGCGGCGCGGTGCCAACAGCCATAGGGCAAACCATGCCGGCGTAGTCCATAGATAGAAGCAGGAGTTGATGTTTGCTCCTGCGAACACCTCTAGAAGACCAACTCCCATCACACCGCTGAACGGGAGCAACGGGCCGCCAGTACGCATCTGGCGGTAGAGCGCAAAAGAGAAGCGCCGGTAACAGCACCGCTTCGTCCCTGAACCACGCGTACGGAGCCACCCTCACGGAGACGAGCGTCAACAGTGAGCCGTGCTCGAGCCAGTTCTAATCTGCACGATGCTTCAGGTAGAACCATGCCGCCCAAACACAGGCCACTGCAGCGGGCGCGAATTGCAGCCAGAATGCCTGACCGTGAATTAGTAGGCGAAACACAAGGCTAAGAGTGGGAATGAATTCATCCTACAGCCAGGCTTGCGTTGCCATCGCCGCGTAGTGGTGCCACGCCGCGCGATCGAGCAGGAAGCTGAAGGACAACGCGGCCGCTAGTGTTCCAGCCGCTGCAATGAGAAGCTGCCAGGCGCGCCTGTGAATGGCCCACACACACAAAGCCACCGCGAAAGGTAGAAACAGATGCGGCTTCAGCGCGCAGAGGGTGAGCGAAGCGCCGGCGACTCTGGGTCGGGTCTCTTAGAAACGGAGGAACAGTACTAGGCCTAACAGGAGAAAGATTCCGATCTGCCCTGCGAGCACGGAGGCGAGCACGGGCGCAAAGCAATAGCCGACAAGATGCAGTCGATCGGCAGGCCGGCCTTGCATGATCCATAGAAGGCGGATCGAGATCATCAGTACCGCAACAAGCGCCAACGACCAGAGCACTGCGCCCGTCCGTGCGCTCACGAAACCCAGCAGCCACGCCATGAAAAACGCGGTTGGCGGGTTGCGCATGAAGAAGGGTCGGCAGTCGGTGAAGCTTGCCTGTTGTTCGAGGCGAAGGATCGCCCGGCCGTCGTATGGGTTGCCGTGGTTCGTAAGCTGGTGTCCTCCTGCCCCGTGGCAGACAAAATCGCGGTTGGCGGCATTACTTCCTGACATCGCGAAAGCTAGAATGCATACGCCGATCGCGAGCATGGAGGCGGCGGCTATGCACAGCGATCTCCGTCTCACCGGAGATGCGACAAGAGGATTTCCCGAAAGACGGCGATGCTCACGGAGTGCTGCGTTGCCAGCGTCCGATCACGTCCATGCCTCTCAGTGGCGAGTCGCTGCTATAGATTTTCTAGGCGTAGCCGCATCCGATTGTGGTCTCGAGAAGATCACCGAAAGATTGTCCGAGTAGATAGCATCCCATCCGAGCAGCGGCAACACTCGTGCCATGGCAGAACCACGAGATATAAGGCAAAAGTCGATTTTGTACTTATCGAGCAGCTCGCGAGGATTGCTTTCGAGCATTGCCCACCTTTCAAAGTCGTCGAGCACCCCGGCCCACTTGAAGACATCCCCCCGTCCATCCACGAATACAGGATGCTCTGGGGCAGCCCAGATCAGGTACCCGCCGTCGACCCACTCATTCAGCATGTGCCCCGCGAGGTGATGGGTATTGATGTACTCGACTGCGCCCTCGGGATTGTTCTTGCGGACCTGGTCAAGCAGAAGGGCACGGCTCGGGAAGGCTGCGACAGCAGTGAGCAGTGAACCAAAGATCAGGACTGCGTTTGCAATTGGTAGGTCGCGTTCCGGTTCATATCGATCCCACGAGGAGGACAGGAGACGCGAAACGACCGGTGCAGCCAGTATCCCGAAGACGAATACCATGCGCTGGTGCGAAAGTGCCAGCCAAGTGCCGGCGCCCAGCAAGAACAGTTCGTGCCAATACAAGATCGCGTAGCGCGAGATGCTGAGAAAAAAGATACATGCAAGAACAGCGGTCACGCCGATGCCACGTGCGCTCGTCATGTCGAGCGGCCGAAACTCCTGAATCTGAGTCAACTTTGGACTTAGCAGTGTCTCGACTGGATACAACACCTGGTGAAGTCCGACAGGATTCACAAACAAAGTCGCGGCCGAAAAGATGAGCGCAAGTCCAAATGTCTGGCGCGCTTTTCGGTTCCAATGGAAAGCCAGGAAACCTGCGCGGTCCAACGTGATGAAGGAGCACGCATATAGGAGACACCCGATAATGATTCCCAGAAAGAATGAGCCGTGGCAGTTTACCCAGACTGCAAACAGAACTGGCAGGCAGAGAAACCAGCGTCGATTGCGAGTGCTACCGAAGTGAATGATAAATAGTTCAGTAATCAGGAGGAGATAGCCAATCAGCTGCGGCCGGATTGCCAAGCCGCTGGTGGCAAAGAACCAGATCGTCAGAGCTCCAAACAGACTGACTTTGGCATTCCCCGAATAAAGACAGCAGAGACCATAGCCAGCGACGAAGAGCGAGGCGCTGGCGGCGCACAGAAATAGCATGAGCCCGCGGTAGCCGCCCAACTGGTATGCGCCGTAGATGATGACCTGGGCGAGCCACTCATGCGGTATCCAAGCGTGATGATTTGTCGTGTAGGAAAACAAATCCACCCTGGGTATGGTGTGGGTCGTCCAGATGACCTGCCCCGTCTTCAGGTGCCACCACATATCCGGATCGTTGAATCGCGATCGGATGGTGAACACCGTAAGCGGCAAGAGCAGAAACGTGAGCGCCACGGGAAAAGAGAAGAGGTGTCGGAGCATGCGGGCGGTATTAGAAGCCGCCTTCGGCTGAAGTGCGGTGACACTGCTCACACTGTGCCCAGCCCCTGAGCGAACGCCTCATCCTCGACCAGGGACGGGCCAGTGGGTCGAATCAGGCGGTGCAGATAAGCCCGAGAAATCTGCAGGCTACGCGCGGCCAGCGTTTTATTTCCGTCGTGCTCACGCACGGCATCGATCGCCAGCTTCAATTTGAAATCGCGGATCTGGCGCTCGAAAGAACTGGTGGATGCGCAGTCTTCCGCGTCCACTGTCCCTTCTTCAACGATGCCCCGCGGCAGGTCGTCGACGGTAATACTGGGACCTTTCGCGATAATGATGGCTCGCTGGATTACATTTTCCAACTCGCGAACATTCCCGGGCCACGAATAGCTTTGCAGAAGGGCCATCGTGGCGGGGTTGATGCTTTCCACGAATTTTCCGTACTGTTCGGAATACTGGCGTAGGAAGTGCATGGCGATTGTGGGAATATCCTCTGCATGCTCTTGTAGTGAGGGAGCGTCGATCCTCATCACATTGATCCGATAGTAGAGATCCTGCCTGAATTTGCCTTCGGCAACCATATTCGCCAAGTCCTGGTGGGTTGCAAAGATGAGGCGAGCGCGCAGCGGGATCAGTCGATTGCTGCCGAGCCGGCTGAATTCGCGCTGCTGCAGCACTCGCAGCAGCTTTACTTGCGTGCTGAGGCTCAGCTCTCCGATCTCATCGAGAAACAGAGTGCCGTCGCCGGCCTGTTCCAGATAGCCTTCGCGGGCTCCGACCGTGCCGGTGAAGGCGCCCTTTTCATGACCAAAGAGCTCAGCTTCGATCAGCGTCTCGGGTATAGCTCCACAGCAGACAGCCACGAAGGGACGCTGAGAGCGTGAACCCAGATTATGGATTGCTTGAGCAATGAGTTCCTTGCCTGTCCCGCTTTCTCCGGTCACGAGCACGGAGGCATTCACGTTCGCCACGCGATTGACAAGGTCATAGACCTGCTGCATCGGAGAACTGTGACCGATCATGCGGTCGCAGCCGAAACTCACTTCTTCAAAACTCTGCTGTACCTGGTCTAACTTGCGTTGGAGCGCCGTATGTTCGAATGCACGGCGCAGCATTGTCTTCAGGTCTCGAATGGAGGGCGGCTTGCGACAGTAACCGTAGGCGCCCAACCTGACCAGATCAACGGCCGCAGAGCGAAGCTGGTCGTCCACCATGACGATCGAGGGTGTATTTGAGGCTACTATGCGACGGCAGGAATTCAGTCGCACTTCAAGTCTTTTCAGGTCAGAGTCGAGATCCAGAAGCACGACATCGCATTCGCCAGCAGCCAATGTGTTGTTGACGTGAGTTTCCTCAGGCTGCGTTTGAAACTCGAAGCCCTTTCCGAGAGCCGAGGAGAGAATGGACTGCAACGTACGATCTTCAGAAAACAGGCAGATTCGAATCATGAACGGCAAATCCCCATTTCGAAACAGGCAAAGCTGAATACTTCAAGGCCCAGACCCGAACGCGGGGGTAACGGCACACCTTCAGCAGCCAGGACCTATCCCTTCAAAAGGGCTTATAGAGTGCTGGGCCGCATGAAAATGGCTTTTACTTACGTTGAATGTGGATCAGTGATATAGAAACCGATCCCAAGCGTCCATGAAACTGTAGTAACTATGACTGAGTACCATCCCAGTCACAAACGCCATTCACCGGGGATATTCCCCTTCGGAATACTGTGTCATTCCCTCGTGATCCAGCAATGGCTCATAAGTTGCTGCAAAGTGCGCATGCCCCTTAACCGGAAGTTCGACGCGGCAGCTTTCGCGGTGGCCGTGGCTCTCACTCGTTTCATTTTCAGGAGCCGGGAGCCTTACGATCTTGACTCGGTGAACTTCGCCTTAGGCATCGCACGCTTCGACCCGCGTGTTCACCAGCCCCACCCTCCGGGCTATTTCCTTTACGTATGTTGTGGTCGTTTACTCGATCGTTTTGTTCACGATCCCAACCTGGCGCTTGTGCTGCTCAGCGTCGCCGCAAGCTGCGGGGCGGTCGTTTTCATCTATCGGCTCGCTTTGCGATGGTCTGGCCAGCCGGCTGCACGGTTTGCGGCGATTCTCTTCCTGCTTTCTCCGCTGACCTGGTTTCACGGCATTGTTGCTCTGACATACGGGGTTGAAGCGTTCTTTTCGGCATTGATTGGTTATCTCTGCTGGCTTATATTTCGCGGCGGCCATCGCTGGGTTCCCGTAACGGGACTGGTGCTAGGAATATCAGCCGGAGTGCGGCCGTCGTCGGTGCTCCTGCTCGGGCCCCTCTTTCTGCTCGCCCTGTACCGGACGCCGATCCGGTACAAGGTAACTGGCCTTCTTGTTCTGGCACTCGCGGTCGCGGCATGGTTTCTGCCGATGCTTGTGGTTAGTGGAGGGCCCCGCGTTTACTTCTACGCTCTCGATTCCCTGTGGCGCTTAGTGCCGTCGAGAACCACGATTTTCAATTCGTCGCCAGTCAATTCGATGGCGCGCGCCATGACGATCGCCTTCATCTACCTTCTGACCTTCGGGGCGGCTTCTCTGGCTCCGGTTACCGGCCTGAGAAACATTCGGGTGAGATCCCCCGAATTCCTGTTCAGCGCCGTCTGGACCGGACCATCCCTATGTGTTTTCACCTTTATCTATCTAAAATTTGTGAATAGCGGGTATGTTCTGCTGCTTGCGCCAGCGGGCTGCGTATGGCTCGGAGTATGGCTATCACAATGGTATAGAGGCAGCGACTTGTCACTTGTCGCGAAGCGGTCGATCATTGGCGCGGGCGCGATTGTCAACATCGCCATCTTCCTGTTTTCGCCTCTCTACTGCTCTTACCGCTCCGTCCGCCGATTCGAGTCGCAGTTGCGCACCGTCGACGGAGCGCTGGCGAAGATCGCGGACCCGAAGGACACACTGATCGTAGCCTTCGACTCGCACTTTCTTGGCTTTCGCCATGCTGGCTATTCCCTGCCGCAATACCTGACCGTTGAGTATCCTGAGGTTCCGCAGCACGACGAGATCCGAGTGTTCGCAATGCGCGGCCGGGACACATCGCTGCTTCCGAATATGCGGGCGGTTGCTTCGGAGCGCTTCATCTTCTACCCGCTACCTCAAGATGGTGCCGGCTATCGGAAGTATCTGGAGAGTGTCGAGTCCAAGCTGCCCCCAGACACGATCAGAGTGGTCCACCTTGACGGCGTCGATTTTGTCACAGGGCCAGTCTCCTGTCTGAGTTCACTCTTCCCAAAAACTGCGCCTCGGACCTCCGGCGAGCAGTGTGTATCAGGCGTTCCAGTTCAAGGCGGCCCTGTATACAACCGTGCACACCCGGTCAAAACCCAGGGACCTAAGCGCCTGAATTTCTGACATCTGCTTGCACAAGCAGAGTTTGGATGGCGAATTGCTCCTCTGGGGCTGCGGAGTCTTTATGCATTCCATCGCCTGGTGGCCTAGCGTCATTGTTCTCGCCGTAGCGACCATCACGGATTTGCGCAGCCGCCGCATTCCGAACTGGCTCGTGTTGCCGTTTCTGGTGGCAGGCGTAGTCGTCTCCGGGGTATCCCACGGCTGGCACGGGATCGGTCAGAGTTTGATGGGGCTTGCCTTGGGCGGAGTTCTCTTCGGGCTTCTCTACTGGATGGGCGGCATGGGGATGGGAGACGTGAAACTGCTGGCGGCAATTGGCGCCTGGATCGGGCCGGGTCAGCTAGTTGTTGCTCTGGTATTGACGGGCATTGTTGGAGGCGTGATGGCGCTTATCTGGGCAATCGTCGGGGGTTTTGTGGGGGAGTTGTTCAACGGGACAGGTGAGTTGCTCTTCAGCATCCGTAAGCGTGGCCTGCGCCCGCATCCGGAACTGGTTCTGAATAACCCCCTAACCCGGAAGATGCCATACGCGCCGGCAATTGCCATAGGAACCATCGTCTCCTTCTTCTCGCGGTGAAGGACACAGGCCACGCACGATGACTCAGGAGTGATATGCGGATGTCGATAGAATCGCCAGGCAATCAGCGAACCGGAGGGGCTGAACCCTTGATGCCGGCTTTCGTGCACGAAGCCGACTCCCTCGGTGCCGATATCTTGTCCGTCGCCGTGATTGGCCCTGAGCAGCAAGGCCGCAAGGCTGTTGCGAAGGCTGTTGTAAGCTTCCATGCCGGCCCTGTACGCGAGTTCTCCTCGTATCCCGAACTCGACGATCTGCCTAAGTTATTGAAGTCTGAATTCGACGTCATCATCGTCGAGCTGGATACCAATCCTGAGCATGCCCTGGACCTGGTCGAGCTTATCTGCGGGCAGGTATCCGCGACGATCATGGTCTACTCGGCCCACACCGATTCCGAGTTACTTGTACGATGCATGCGCGCCGGCGCGCGCGAATTTCTCACTCAACCCATCGCGTCGAGCACGATCGCCGAAGCCATGGTGCGCGCGTCGGTCCGCCGACCTGCACGTCGCCCTGCAAAGCAGGCGGAAGCGAAACTGCTGATGTTTATCGGGGCCAAAGGCGGGGCCGGTGTGAGCACACTGGCAGCGAATTTTGCTGTCGCTCTCAGTCAGGGCTCGCACCAGCGCACCGCGCTGCTCGATCTCAATCTTCCTCTGGGAAACACCGCCATCGACCTCGGATTGACTGCTCCGCTCTCCGCTGTGGACGCCCTGCGGAACCTGGAACGTCTGGACTCGCATTTTCTCTCCACCGTAATGGTCAAGCACAGCTCCGGGCTGTCGGTGCTTGCAGCTCCCGATCAATACTCACCGCTGGATATTCGCGACGATTCGATCGAGAAGCTGGTGAATGTCGTGCGGCAGGACTTTGACTATGTCGTTGTGGACGCAGGGGCTGGTATCGGTCTGGTGGGCCGGGCACTTCTCAGCTCCGCCACAACGGTCTACCTGGTCCTCCAGGTGAGCCTTGCTGAATTACGCAACGCGAACAGGATTGTCAGGGAGTATTTCCAGTCGGGCACTCCGCAACTGGAGATCGTGCTCAACCGGTTCAATCCGCGTGCTGTCGAAATCGATGAAGAGGCTATCACCAAGGCACTCACAGTGCCGGCAAAGTGGAGAGTGCCAAGCGACTACGTTGCAGTTCGCAAGGCACAAAACCTTGCATCGCCGATCGTTCTCGAATCGTCGCCGATCTCTCAGGCCATACGGCAGATGGCGGGGGGCGCACCGGGGTATTCACCGACAGTAGAGGCGAAGAAGAAGAAGTTCAGCATTTTCGGTCTGACATAAGGGCCCACTCTCCCGATACGGGATGGAAGGTACAACGTGGAACAATTGAATCTCGAGAACTTCGAAGCTGACATTCATCGGATCCTGATCTCCAGACTGGATCTGGAGAAGCTGTCTCGGGTGAACTCAACTCAGGCACGGCAGGCAGTAGCCGGCGTGGTGAAGGAGATCATCGGCGAGCAGAAGGTTCCGCTCAGTATGAATGAGCAACAGAAGATCCAGTCGGACCTTCTGGATGAGGTCTTTGGCCTGGGTCCGCTCGAGCCGTTGCTGCGCGATGCAAAGATCTCGGACGTCCTGGTGAATGGCAAGGACCGGGTGTTCATCGAGAGAGGCGGCGTGCTCGAGAAGACCGATACGACCTTCCGGGATGATCGTCATCTGATGCAGATCATCGACCGCATCGTCTCTCGTGTTGGCCGAAGGGTGGACGAATCCTCTCCGATGGTCGATGCTCGACTGCCCGACGGTTCGCGTGTCAATGCAATCATCCCGCCATTAGCGCTCGATGGTCCGACTCTCTCCATTCGGCGCTTCGGCACCGGTCCGGTTGCTGCAAAACAACTCGTCGAGTTGAAGAGTATCTCGCTGGAGATGATGGAGATGCTTGCCGCAGCAGTCCGCTCCCGGATCAGCATCCTTGTATCTGGCGGGACAGGTGCCGGCAAAACGACCTTTTTGAATATTCTCTCCCAGTACATACCGAAGAATGAGCGACTGGTCACCATCGAGGATGCCGCGGAACTGCAACTCGCACAGGAGAATATCGTCCGGCTGGAGACTCGTCCGCCAAACATTGAGGGCGTGGGAGCGATCCGCCAGCGCCAGTTGCTCATCAACAGTCTGCGCATGCGTCCCGACCGCATCATCATCGGCGAGGTCCGCGGCGAAGAAGCGTTCGATATGTTGCAGGCAATGAATACCGGCCACGAAGGCTCGATGACAACGATCCACGCCAACTCTCCGCGTGACGCGCTGTCGCGCTTGGAGTCGATGGTCGCCATGACCAATCTCAACCTTCCCGAGCGCACGGTGCGTCAGCAGATCACCTCGGCTATCGCGATCGTAGTCCAGGTCTCTCGTCTCAGCGACGGCACACGCAAAGTCGTAAATATCTCCGAGATCACTGGTATGGAAGAGAACGTCATCAGCATGCATGAAATCTTCACCTTTAACAAAAAAGGAATCGGCCCTGACGGGAAGGTTGTCGGAGCATTTCAGCCGACGCACATTCGTCCGAAGTTCCTTGAGAGGCTTCGCGTCTCAGGTATCTTCCTGCCGCCGGCCATGTTCGAGCAGGTACTGGAAGTGAACTGAAGAAAGGCCATAGAAATGCCGCTGCTGCTCATCATCGTCTTTGTCGGGGTCTTCGCGGTCATCGCTCTGCTTCTGGTCGCCAGCGGCGTAGGGGCATCGCAGCGAACGAAAGAGACGCTGGCACGACTTGAATCCACCCTGGCCGCCGGTGGAAATGCAAACTCGTCGGATGAGATCGTTGACCTGCGCAAGCAGGAACTCTTCAGCGCAGTGCCCTGGCTGAACCGCTGGCTGCTGCGCCTTGAGGTAGCGCCGCGTTTGCGTGTGCTGCTCTACCAGGCAAATTTGCGTTGGACCGTGGGCGGACTGCTGCTCATGTCCGCCACCTGTCTCCTGATTCCGGCCTACCTTGTATATCTACGGACGCAGACACTCCTGCTCGCTCTGCTGATCGGCCTCCTGCTGAGCGGAGGACCGATCTTTTATGTGCTGGCGAAAAGGAAACAGCGCTTTGCTCGATTCGAACAGGGGCTGCCGGAGAGCATCGATCTGATGGTGAGCGCGCTTCGTGCTGGCCACAGCATTGTTTCCGCGCTGGGCCTGGTCGCGAACGAATCTCCCAATCCAATCGGCTCGGAATTCAAAATCTGCTTCGATGAACAGAACTACGGTTTGGATCTGCGGACCGCAATGGACAATCTCGTGGCCCGGGTCCCGCTGCCGGATTTGAGAATAATAGTCACCGCGATCCTCATTCAGAGATCGAGTGGCGGCAACTTGGCAGAGGTGCTTGACAAGGCGGCGTATCTCGTACGCGAGCGGTTCCGCCTCAGACGGCAGGTTCGGACGCATACCGCGCAGGGACGGCTCACGGGCTGGATTCTGACCTTCCTGCCAGTGGTGCTCGGCATCGGACTGTACCTGGTGAATCCGGAGACCATGAGTCTTCTGTGGCGTCGCGACTTAGGCAGAGAGCTTCTTTACTCCGCCGCCGTGATGACAGTTATCGGCGCCCTCGTCATTCGCAAGATCGTGAACATGGAAGTGTGAAACTTTATGGGAATCGCAACTGTTACATTTGTCGTGATCTTCGTGCTACTAAGCAGTGCGGGCCTGCTACTCTTCTACAGAGAAGCCATGGTGCTGCGCCTGTCTGACCTGCTTACGCCGGGCCGAAAAAAAGCGGGCGTCCTTGGCACTCTGCAGCAGACCGGCACGTCGCTGGGCCAAAGCATGATCGGACAACTGGAGCGGCTGGTGCCGCGGAGTCAGTCCGAACTCTCCGTCGTACAACGGCGCCTTGTCCGGGCGGGTTATCGCAATGACTCGGCCGTAAAGTTCTTCTATGGCGCAAAGATCCTGACGCCGATCGTTTTCTTTGCGATCGCAGCCACCACGGGTCTCGGCCACTTCGGAGGCTTTTTCACGTACTTGCTGGCGCTGGCGCTCGGCTTTCTGGCACCCGACTTCTGGCTGGGCAGGCAGATCACGTCGCGGCAGACAAAGATACGCCGCGGGCTGCCAGATGTGCTCGACCTGATGGTCATTTGCGTTGAGGCTGGCCAGAGTCTTGATCAGGCAACGGCCCGCACCGCGGAGGAACTGCGGGTGGCACAACCTGCCATCTGCGATGAGCTCGGCGTTGTGGTGCTCGAACAGCGGGCTGGCCGCGCTAGGACAGACGCCTGGCGGCAATTTGCGGAACGCACCGCCGTCGATAGTGTGCGCAACCTGGTTTCGGTGCTGGTGCAATCCGAAAAATTCGGCACCAGCGTCGCGAAGACCTTGCGTGTGCACTCGGACACGCTGCGCACCCAACGCAAACAGAAGATTGAGGAACAGGCAGCGAAAACGACCGTGAAGCTGGTGTTCCCTCTCGTGCTGTTCATCTTTCCCTCGCTCTTTGTCGTCACTCTTGGTCCGGCCTGCATTGTGATCATGGAGTCTTTCAAAACGTATCTCACCCACTAATCGAAAGAAGGGAGGCTATTGCAATGGATACTGTGACGCTCATTCGAGTTGTTGCCGCAGTTCTGGCTTGCGTTGTGCTGTTCATCCTAGTCCAGCGCCGTCGCTCGCGCGTGAACTAGAGAAGGACGCCGGCGATCTCCACGGTGGAGTATCGCCGGCGCAGTGGAGTTGCATTGAGGCAACAACAAAACGCTCTCGCCGCTGGCGATTTGTGGCGGCCGGGCTTTTCACCGCGTGTTGTTCGATGAGCTTTTACGGCCTCCTTCCCGCGTCGTAGGGAGTGGTCGCTTGCCTGTTTGCGGGCAGATTAGACGACGAGAGAAAGTGGTGGTCACGCCATGATCGAGGACGGAGTGGAGCAAGCATCGGCACCGACGCTGCATCCCCACTCTGCTGCGATCGTGCCGGCGGCCGCGCGAGGACGCAAGACTCGGATGAACACGCCTACCCTTTGTGTATACAACCAGACGCGTGAATGCTTTCTCGGCCTTCGGATTCGCGCAGCGGATACTTCCTTCGCGCGCTTAAGGGGCCTCATAGGCAGATTCCACCTCCGTTCCGACGAAGGAATCTGGGTTGTTCCTTCGAGCGGTGTTCACACCCTGGGTGTTCTCGTTCGCCTGGACCTCGTCTATCTGAACGATGCACAGGAAGTCATTGAAGTGATCGAGTACTTCCCGACATTTCGTATCGCACCCTTACGGATTCGTGCCGCTAGCGTTCTCGAACTTCCTCAGCACACCATCTACTCGTCGCAGACGCAAAAGGGCGATCGGATCCTGATATGCGCGCCGGGAGAGATGGAGATTCGCTTGCAGGCCCTGACAAATGCGTACGCTGCTGAAGATTCGGCCGGAACAAAATCTGCCCTTCGAAGTGGATGACAGCCATGAAGAACTGGTTTGAAGAGCTGATGTCGCGCAATCAACGGAGACCGCAACGCTACGTGGCGCCGCGGCTCATCGCTTATTTCTGGGATGGCGGTCCTGCGAGTGCGCGGTGCATTCGCGATATCAGCTCAACCGGTTTGTATCTTCTGACGGCGCAGCGCTGGTATCCGGGAACCGTGGTGACGATCACGCTGCAGCGGACAGAGAAGGATGATGCGGGCGTGAGGCGGGCGATTACGGTGCAGGCCCGCGTCATGCGCTCTGCCGAGGACGGAGTTGGCCTGCGCTTCGTCGTGCCGAAGACAGAAGAGGGCCGGCGAGTACAGGAGTACATCGCGGAGGGCGTTGAGGTGCAGGACGGGAATGCGCTGCGTGCTTTTCTTTCCTCACTCGTGTTGGGCTGTTCGTTGGAACCGCCGCATTAGATGAAACAAGGTTGAGATTTCGTTAGTTCCCCCAAGTTGGGCCCGAGCAAGTGGAGTGAGCGGCCGGAAAGGCAAGGAGGACGCACTGACATGAAGCGCATGAGAGATGAGAGCGGCCAGACTGTGATTCTGGTGGCGCTGTGTTTGACCTGCATTCTGGGTTTCGTGGGCTTCGCCACGGATGTCGGCGTTCTCCTCCACGCGAAACGAAACCTGCAGATTGCAGCGGATGCTGCTGCCATAGCAGGCGCGAAGCAGATCAACATCGATGCCACCCAGGTCACCGCGGCTGAATACGCAGCTTCGGCGCAGAACGGCTTTACCGACGGCGTCAATGGGACGACTGTAAGCCCATCCTATCCGGCTGCGGATGGCCCTCATGCCGGCCAGGTAGGCTATGCAGAAGCCATCGTCACCCAGCCGCAACCGGCATTCTTCATGCGGCTGTTCAGTTTTAGCTCGACGCCGGTATCCGCGCGTGCGGTGGCATTCAATGGCTCGCAGACGGGCACATCGTGCATAACGGCTTTGAATCAGACTGCCCCGGACACCATCCACCTGCAGGGCTCCTTCAATGTGGATGCTCCGGGCTGTCTGGTCATCGACGACTCCAGTAACTCCAATGCGCTCGAATTCACGGGTGGAGGCGGCACACTGACTGCGGGAGGAGTCGGGGTCGTGGGCGGCGCGACCGGTCAACTTAGCGACAGTACTCCCCGACCGGTCCAAGGCATTGCGCCATACAGCGATCCGTTAGCCCCCTTGGTCTCTCCGCCCACCTACAGTGCCGGTTCATGCACTGCCCCTCCAACTGGTACTACGTGGGGACCGGCGACAGCCGGTGGAACTGTCTGTTACAGCGGGAATATCTCGGTTAGCAAAAATGTCACGATGAGCGCGGGAGTCTACGTATTTACCGGGACACTTTCTCTTCAGGGCCATGGCAGCCTGACCGGAACAGGTGTCACGATCTACCTTCCGGGGCCAAACGGGAGCATGGACGGTGGCGGCAGCGGCAACACAACACTGAACCTGACGGCGCCGACCTCCGGCGCATACAACGGCATTTTGATCTATGAGGACGCCAACAATACCCACGAAATTAATTTGAGGGGCACCCCGGTCGCCAATCTTACGGGCATCATCTACGCACCTTCAGCCCAGCTCACGCTAGGCGGTAACACCACGGAGAACTTCACTGCCGACATCATCGTGAACAAACTCTATGACTTCGGAAATGCCACGATCAACATTACGAATTACACAAGCACAGTCAGCACTTCTCCGCTTACTACGATCGCTCTCGTGGAGTGAGATATGACCCGTCTCCTAATCGTCAAGCCGCTCGACTTACCGCTTCCTCCGCAAACCCGCAAGCCAAGAAGCAGTGCGCGTTGCCAGGATGGGCAGAGCCTGGTGGAACTCGCACTGGTTGTCCCCCTCTTCATACTCCTCCTGATAGGAACGACGGAATTTGCGCGGTTGGCCTGGGCGACTGTTATTACGTCCAGCGCGGCACGCGCTGGAGCGCAGTACGGCGCTCAAAACGTCATTACAGCGTCGGATACAACAGGTATACAGTCAGCGGCCTCTGGCGACAGTACCAATCTCAGCGGTATCGCAACGACATCGAGCCACTCGTGCTATTGCTCTACGGCTGTATCGACTCAGATCACTTGCTCGACGGCCCTGACAGCCTGCCCTGCACCCGCCACCATTCAAGAATACGTAAAGGTAAATACGTCGATCACGTTCACCCCATTCGGCAATTATCCGGGACTGCCGTCCAGCTTCACCGTAACCGGGCAATCCATCATGGAGGTAGAAGGACATTGAGCTACCTAGTCATCGGACATCCTGTGGGTTCTCGAAGTACGACAGCACGTTGCGCGCATCTCGACCGGTATCATCGAGGCGCGCGCATCGTCGCCTTGCGCATTGGCCGTGCAGTTCGCGCTGATGCGGGAGCAACCATGGTCGAATTCGCCATGAGTTCGATCATCCTCTTCACTCTTGTCTTTGGCGTGATCGCGATAAGCCTGGCGCTCTACAGCTATAACGTAACCGCCGAGGTTGCCCGTGAAGCAACCCGCTATGCCATCGTTCGCGGCTCCGCGTGCACTAGCAGCACCTTCCCTAATTGCAACGTGACGTCGGCTCAGATCCAAACTTACGTGCGAAACATAGGCTTCCCTGGCATCAATCCTCAATCTCTGACGGCTACGGCGACGTGGCCGACGACCGGTGTCAATTGCACGCCATCGGTCACTCCCTGCAATAATCCCGGAAATCTGGTCAGGGTCACGGTGAACTACACGTTCCCGCTCGTCATTCCATTTGTGCCAAGCAGAACGCTCACCATGTCCAACACGTCCCAGATGGTGATCTCGCAGTGATGCCTCGGGCTTTGTGATCGGGTAGCTGCGCGGAGATGTCGAACAGGACCGAGCGGCGTGGAGAGCAAACGCATTTCAACGCTCTGTGAGCGCATTACTTCAAGCGCATCGTGTTGGCGCCTGAATACAAGGAACCGCGACTGTGAAGATTAGTCTTCCTCCGGGATGATCAGCAGCACTTCGACTGCGATGATTCTGCCGCCCTGACGGGCAGGCCGGAAGCGCCACTGCTTGAGGGCGCTCAGCACGAACTGTGCCTGCGAAAAGTCGGATGGAAAGACCACGGCCAGCGCCTCGAACTGCCCGGAGGTATTCAGGAGGCCGTGCACCATGACGGCGTCCGAGTTGAAGTCGCCTGGGGCGAGGTGAGGCCGCTCCATCAGGTAGGGCCACGGAGCATGGGGCTGCGTTGCATCGCCGCCTGCTGAAGCCGCCTCGCGCGTGGATGCGTACTGCAAAATCCAGTTCTTTTGGACTCCCATGTGAAGGTATACGGTGTACGCCAGGCGCCCCGCCCACAGTTGCATCGTCTCCGGGTAACGTTCCGCTATCGATGACCCCACCACCACGGCGCTGAATTGCCCATCCATGGGCTGGCGGATTTCTGTAACCGACGCTGCATCTGCAGTGCCGGCGCCGCCGATGGCGCCATCAGCGTTCCCGCCCGTGCCGACGTTCATAGCGCCGTGCCCGACGCCCTCAGTCGCGCTGTCCTGCCCTCCTGCTCCCGCTGCAGCCCGCTGACCGTTGCCGCCCGCGGAAGACCTATCGCTCCCGCGATCGCCGTTGCCGCTGCCGGTTGCGCTGGCGTTCTGCTTTCCTGTTCCTTTGCCGCTGTTGCCGGCCTGCCCCTTCTCGGCCGTGGGATCGTCTACGCCGTCGGTAGCGCCAAGTTCATTAAGGGCCGGCAGCGCGATGGTTCCGCGTTCGAGCTGAACCTCAGAGAGCGAGATCACGCGCGCCGGAGTGGCGGTGCCCACCGGAGTGGAGGCAATCGCCGGCATCTGCATGGGCTGCTGCCCACGCTTCACCACCATAGGAGACGTGGTGCTTGGCGGGAGGGCCAACGTGCTGGCGCCGAAGGTACTGGCAGAGATCTTCAACTCTGCGATCTTTGACTGTTCGTTTGGAGTTTCCAGCGAAGGATGGGTGATGGGGGCATTCACCGGCAGTGGAGGAGGCGGCGTGATGGTGACGGCCGGGGTGTGTCCGGGCGACCAGATCAGGACCTGCGACAGGGGCACTTGCTTGGTGAGCAACAGATTCGGAGGAAGGTCCGGCTGAATCAAAGACTGGTCAGCGCGGACCGGCCGGACAACCTCATGAATCAATGGGGCTGCCTGGCCGGCCGGTCCCGCCGCGTGCATCACGGCGGAAAGATCCGGTGTGCCGCCACCACCTCCGCCGGACCGCATCCGTCGCAGTTGGGGTGACTCAACGTTGATGAGTCTTACGTTGTATCGCTGGCTGGCAATCAGGTCAGTCACCCGGACGGCCTGCCTCATGTAGACATAGCCAAGGCCCATCACAGCGACATGCACCAGGGTGGAGACGAGAAAGCCGGAAGGGCCCCTGCGCGCTGCCGGCACTTCGGCAAAGAGGGTGATGGTTCGAGAGCGGTCCATGTAAGCCGGACTCCTGAGTGTCTGCTTCTTCCGGGCTTCGGACCAGGATGTTTATGGCGCAGTTATCCCGCGAATCGAAGACACGTACTGAACGCGGTAGCAATTCGCACGCCAACCAGATCGCCCGCAAGAGGCTGGTTTGGCAAAGCCTGGAAAAGTTGAGTGTCAGCGGGGCTACACACCCGGGATTGTGGTGAATACGGGTGTGCACACCCAGGCAGATTCAAGGCACTTAAAGCCATGATTCCGCATATCCACCGTGCCGAGTGCTTTGGCACAGGAATTGCCAATGAGATAGCGGAAAGCGCGGCGGCCGAGAGGCCTGTCCGAATAGGTCCCGGAATGAATCGAAGACTCGCAACCGTCCTCTTCAGCGCGTTCGTGGTTGCCGCGCTGTGCAGTTACCTCGTTTACCGGGTCATCGGAAATCGGCTTGGAGTGATGCAGCCTAAGGCGACACAGGTGATCGTCGCTGCCGCTGATATCAAATTAGGAAGCGTGCTTCGCGATGTCGATCTGACGACTGCCGACTTTGTCGGCTCGCTGCCGAAGGCAGCGATCCTGAAGAAGCAGGACGCGATCGGCCGTGGAGTCATTTCCAACCTCTATCAGGGTGAGCCTATTCTGGACAGCAGGCTTGCAGCCGTCGGCTCCGGCGGAGGCTTGGCCGCAACTATCCGGCAGGGAATGCGGGCCTGTGCTGTGAAGGTAGACGAGGTCGTAGGCGTGGCCGGGTTCGTGACCCCCGGCATGCGCGTTGACGTGCTGATCTCAGGCAATCCTCCCGGCCCGATTAACGTTGCGGAGGGCCAGAAGGTAAAGACGTTATTCCAGAACGTTGAAGTGCTGTCTGCGGGCACGGACATTCAGAAAGATGGCGAAGGCAAGCCGAAATCGGTGCAAGTAGTGAACCTGCTGGTGACTCCGGAGCAGGCGGAGATGCTGAGCCTGGCGAGTACCCAGACCCACATTCAGCTCGTTCTGCGCAATCCTCTCGACACAGAGGTCGCGCAGGTCCCTGGCTCCGCGCTGATGAATCTCTATTCCGATCCGAACGCGAAGCGGGCACTCAAGCCGCTGGCCGCGCCCCGCAGAGTGACGCATGCTGTTCCGCAATCGCAGCTTTACCTCGTGGAAGTCTTCAATGGCTCCAAGAGAAGTGAAGAGAAATTCGTTACGGCGGAGGGGAAATAGTGAAAGCGCCGACTTGTCTTCTTTTGATGTCTTTGATCCTCTTTTCTCAATCTGCCGCACAGGCTCAAGCTGCAGATAACCTTGCAAAAGCGCCGACTCAGGACGCGGCGAATGAACTCTTCGTTGCCGTGGGAAAATCGGCTCTTATCGATATCACCAGGCCGATTCAGCGCATCGCGGTCGGACTCGGCGATGTGGCCGAGGCTACGGCGGTCAGCCCGCAAGAGATCCTGGTGAACGGCAAGACCGCAGGCGACACGAGTCTGATCGTGTGGGAAGCCGGCGGCGGGAGGCAGTTCTATAACGTGGTTGTTCGCCCCAATCCCGGCATCGCTAGCGATCGTCTGGAGGGACTTCGCCGCGAACTGCGCTCCGAACTTCCGGGACAAGCGATCCGTGTCACTTCCGAGAACGGACTTGTCTTTCTACGCGGCACGGTGAAGGACCTGACCAGCTCCGCGCGTGCGAACCAGATCGCAGCCACCGCGGGAAAAGTGGTGAACCTTCTTTATGTGGACGTTCCCGCGTCAGAGCCGCAGATTCTGCTGAAGGTGCGATTTGCCAGCGTCGACCGGTCGCTTGAGAAACAACTAGGCATCAATATCTTCAGCCTGGGAGCGGCCAATACGATTGGTTCCGTCACAACCCAGCAGTTTGGCGCGCCGTCGATTGCAAATCCAACTGGCGGCTCGGCAACAGCTACTTTATCCAATCTGCTGAACATCTTCCTCTACCGCCCGGATCTCAACCTGGGGGCAACTCTCAAGGCCCTGGAAGCGAAGGGGCTGCTGGAAGTGCTTGCCGAACCGAATGTGCTCGCCTTCAACGGAAAGCAGGCGAGCTTCCTCGCCGGAGGGGAGTATCCCTATCCGGTCGTGCAGGGTGTGACGGGCGGCGGCACGGGAGCGGTCACGATTCAATTCAAGGAGTTTGGTGTACGACTGAACTTTATTCCGACCGTAACGCCCCGCAATACGATTCATCTGCAGGTATCGCCGGAGGTGAGTGCGCTTGACTTCAGCAGCGGTATCACCATCTCCGGATTTACCGTACCCGGACTCACTGTGCGAAGAGTAAGAACAGATGTCGAGTTGAAGGAGGGCCAGAGTTTCGCCATCGGCGGCCTGCTGGACAATCGTGAAACGCAGACTTTTAACAAAATTCCCTTCATCGGCGATGTGCCGATTCTGGGCAAGCTCTTCCAGTCGATTGATCGGACGAAGCAGAATACCGAGCTGATCGTCATTGTGACGCCGGAGATCGTCGCACCGATCCCCGCGGGCGCACCTCTGCCCCAGGTCAACTATCCCGTTCCGTTCCTGGATTCGAACTCCAACCAGGCGATGGAGAACCCCGGACCAAGCGTCACCGGTGCAAAGCCTTTGCCTGCTGCGCCCCCGACGATGCCTGTAGAGAAGCTGATCGAGAGCATGCAGCCTGAACAGCCATTGATCATCGAAAGTGGTTATGGACCGAGTAGTGGTTATACAGGGGGAGGGGGCCAGTCAGCCGGGATGAGTGGGGCTGCCAGTAATCCTGCCGCGCCGCAGTAAGGATAGCGAGGGCCCATGCGGGTCCTCGCGCCACACTGTGGACGCACCTAGCCAGTGTTTTCGGCATTCCCGTTTTCTTCTATGGATATCTCTCTCTGGCTCCGGCAACTTGGCTTGACGCGCGGCCGCGCGACACCGCGAGACGATTCGAGCCCCCGGCGCGAGGTTCGCAACCTTGGAACGCAAAGTGTGTTGGCATGCTGCGTGAAGATAGCCGACCGCGGACCGGCCCGCATGCGAGGCCTCCTCGGCAAGCAGTCACTGGGCCCAGGCGAGGGTCTGTGGATAGTTCCCTGCGAGGCGGTACATACCTTCGGAATGCGCTTCGCCATCGATCTCGTCTTTGTCGATCGGCGGAACGTGGTCAGGAAGGTGAGGAGCAGCGTGCCTCCCTGGCGTCTGTCTGGCTGCCTGCGCGCTCACTCCGTGCTGGAGCTTGCTGCAGGAACACTCGACAGAACGCCGGTCCGTCCCGGCGACACGCTACTGTTCTCTCCTGCAACCGCGTCAGAATCCACTTTGTCGCCGCCTTCCTAGATACCTATCCGCTGTTAGGTCCATTTTGCACACGAGCAATCGGCCGACTGCTTCCATAGCTGGATCTATCTTGTCGATCAGCTGCAATGGGCTGATTTCTTGCCTCCTAAGCGGTACAAGGTTGCGGCACCTGTATACGTGTTTTGCCTCCAAACTGCGCTCTGTAAACGAGTGTGGACAGTTATCTCCGGCGTGGACGCATAAGTCCTTCATTTCTATAAGTAAGCCGGTTCTACTTATTGGTCGTTCATTGGCCTGATACGTGCTAACTACCAAGACAAGGCCCGGCACATCCGGGGACATGGCTTTAATTGGAGGAAATTGAGATGAAGGAAACAATGCTGAAGCTGTCCGCTAAAATCCAGACCCTGATGCTGCAGGAACAAGGTCAGGATCTGATCGAGTACGCACTGGTGGTCGCACTGATCGCCTTTGCCGCCACCGCTGGTATGAGCAGTCTGGCCACCAACATTAACGTCGCATTCACCGCTATCGGCACAACGCTCACCAGTTATACCGGCTGATCCACGACCAATGGGCCAAGGACGCCCATTCCACTCACTCATCCATGCTGGGAGAGATGCCAGGAGTAGGCTAAACCGCCCCTCCAACACACTCTCCCTCGCAAGGAATGAGAATTCATCGGCGGAGACAAAGGACATGCAACGTAGATTGCGGATCTTCTACAGCATATGTCAGACGCTGATGCTACGGGATGACGGCCAGGATTTGATCGAGTACGCGCTGCTGGTGGGTCTGATCGCCTTTTCCGCAACTGCCGGTATGCAGGCCGCGGCCGGCGGGGTTAACACAGTTTTCACCACGGTCGCCGCCACCCTCAGCAGCGCCACCGGCTGAGCGAGAGCAGCTACCAATCCGGATCAGCCATTTGTCCTCCTTACCAACTGACCTGACTGAATCATTTTTCCTGAGCCGCTGGAACTATGTTGACCGCAGAGATGAAGCCGGAGCTGATCACGCAGTCGGGCGAAGAGAATCGCACGTTATCGGGCAAGCCAAACAGACCATTCCATCTTCGCAAATACCTGCCATATCTGATATTCGCGCTCTGCGCCAGTCTCTACTTTCTCCCTTTCATGCGCCTGCTCCTGCGGGGAACGGACGAGGGAACTTTGGTGGAAGGAGCCGTAAGAACACTTCACGGCCAACTGTTAGGCCGTGACTTCTTTGAAGTCGTGGGGCCTGGAACGTTCTACTGGCTTGCTCTCTTTTTCAAACTGTACGGAGTGACCTTTCTGGCAAGTCGGATCTGCCTCTTCGTCACTTCCCTCGGAACGGCACTCTCCGTCTATATTCTTTCGCGACGGATCTGTCGCAGTTATCAGTTGCTGCCTGCCATCCTAGTATTTGCGACATATTTCGGCGGATTATGGCCGACGATTAGCCATCATGTAGACAGCAATTGTTTTGCATTGCTCGCAGTTGTCTGCATGGTCCGTTGGCGGGATGCTCGAAAAACGTGGCTCTTAGTTTTCGCCGGTGCCTTAGTTGGAGCAACCGTACTTATCCTTCAGCCCAAGGGGGTCCTGCTTCTGCTCGCGTTTCTTGTCTGGCTCTGGATTGAGCACCGGCGCCAGGCTACTTCGCTCATTGCGATGACTTGGGTTGCAGGCGGATGCCTCGGCCTGGTTGTTCCGATGCTTGGCTATTTCTGGGGCCGAGGCGCACTTCAAGATCTGATCTATGCCAACGTTGTGTGGCCGTTTCGGAATTACAGCACGGTGAATTCCTTGCGCTATGCCTTCGGTACTCTCGACTACTTTAATCATTGGATTGTGCCGATGCAGGGCATCAACTGGACAATCGGAATGGCCGCGGTGCTGGTCATCCCGTTTTTCTTTATCGCCGCCATTCCCGTGATTGCACTGTTCCTCGGCATTCGACACGGAGTCAGAAACATTGGCGCAGAGGTTGTTCTTTACTGGTTGGCTGGATCTGCCTTGTGGTTATCCGAAATTCATCGTAAAGATATAGCCCACCTTGTATTCGGCTCACCATTACTAGTTATCCTATGCATCTTCTATCTGCAAGAAAGCCGGGACAAGGGACTCAACTTAGGGCTCCAGGGTCTCTCCATAACCTCTGTCTGTTTGGCCGCTAGCACTCTAATCCTTGCTTTGTTCGCCTATCCCATGAAAACGCGTGTGGGAATGGTTGGCATGCCTGCCTACGATCCGGTTCTCACTGCGATCGATGAACATATAAAGCCGGGACAAGAAATCTTCATGTACCCATATTCCCCCATGTATTACTTTCTGTCGGCCACTATCAATCCGACGCGCTACAGCTTTCTCGTCTACAACTATTACACAGCTTCCCAATTCGAAGAAGTTACCCAGAGCCTGGATCAACACAGAGTGAAGTACGTGCTCTGGAACAAGAATGTTGAGAGCAAGATTGTCGACGTTCTATTTCCCAGCGAGCGGCCCAGACAATACATCATCGAGCCTTATCTCGAATCGCACTACAGAACCGTATGGAGTAACGACGGCAATCTCCTTATGGAGCGGAACAATGACGACCACCGTAAGTAGCGAGAGCGCACTTCCACTTCCGGAGTTTGATCAGTATGCCGGGTCCTATGCAGACTATCTAGATGATCCTCTCCGTGGCCGGTTCGCCTCCGATCCTCTTCACTTTCACCGCAGGAAGTGGATGCTGATCCAGAGCATGTTGAAGCGTGCCGACATGGATCCGGCTAGGTCGAGATGGCTGGACGTCGGCTGCGGTCAGGGGAGTTTGCTGGAAGTAGCTGGGAAACACTTCTCCCATGCCTCCGGTTGCGATCCCTCTGCCGGCATGCTTTCCTCCTGTGCTTCGTTTTCAGTGCGCGCACAGGCGTCTCCCGTGGCGCTACCGTATGAAGACCACTCCGTCGACTTTGTAACTTCCGTCTGCGTCTACCATCATGTGCATGGCGAAGATAGAACATTGCTGACGAGCGAAATTCGGCGGGTGCTCGCGCCTGGCGGCTTGTACTGTATCGTCGAGCACAATCCATGGAATCCCGCGACGCAGATCATCGTCGGCAGGTGCGCCGTGGACGTGGACGCTGAACTCCTGTCAGCGCCGAGCGCCGGCCGGCTCCTGGAGGCCAGCGGATTTGAGCTGTTGCGCACGAGCTACTTCCTCTACTTGCCGGAGAAGCTCTTCTCTCGCTTCGGCGCGATGGAGAGTGCTCTTGAGCGCGTGCCCCTCGGAGGGCAGTACGCTCTGCTTGGCCGTGCGCCCGCTTAGAGCGGGTCAGCAAAAGAACCGTCACCACTCTTCGGCGATGGCGCGCCTGCGCCTACCGTGTAGGCGGATGCGCGCGATCTAACTTCCGTCCGACTCCACTCACTCTGTGTACTCCGAGTATCGTTCCGCTTCCACCTGTATAAGTGGATGACACCGCCCGTTGTAGCGCGCTATGTAACCAACTTATTTCAAAGCAAATATGCCCTCACTAGAAATGGCCGTTTGTTTGTTGAAGCAGATACAGCGCCGCGCCGGCACAAAGATGGATCTGCGCCCGGGGGAGAAAGATGTTTCGCTCAGGGAAGAGCCCGACAGGGTGCGCGTGACGGTATACGCTTGCCTGGTCAGACTATCCGGTAGCTAACAGCTATGGACGCCGGCTGGTCCACACAATGAATGCGGCTTCGATTTCCTCGTATTCCGTACGCTGACACACCTAGCATAGGCGACGATGCCGGCCCAAACTTACGTCGCGCTGAGCCATCTGGAACCCCCTGCCGGTGGGTTGCTGCTTAGTCGCCTGATCGGGGGTGAGCACCTGGACGTTCCAAGCGCGGCCCTAAAGTAGCGTTGCCATGCTATGCTCTCCTTCGGGCTTCCGAGCGGTCTCCTGCGAAGACAGGAGTGTGCAGTCTCTTGTAAATACGTGTGAATCAGGCTGATTCCTTTTTTCTGTGCAGAATGTGGAGCAATAGAAAGGCCCCTCAGCGCATTGCGGCCCGCGGTGCAGCAGGCTCCGTCTTTTGTCTCCCATCGTCAGGGTGAGACAATCTAGCTGAAATTGGATGGGGACGCATGCGTCGCGCACCCTACCATCGCCGGCGGTCATTCAACTCACGGGACTTTCGCGCTCGATTACTTGCGGACCGCCGACAGATCATTTCCTAGAGGAGGTGTCTCTTGGCCCGCGGGACATCGGGTGTAGAAATCGACATCGAGAACTGGATCCAAGGTCTCCACCGAAAGGCATGAAGGGGTGTTCATGCCATTTCTCCGCGCATTCAGACTTGGCGTGCATGCGGGTATTTTCCGCATGTAGCAACTGCAGAGGGATGTGCGAGCGGTTGAAACAGGCGGTCTTGAAAACCGCTGGTCTTATTTGCCCTGCGCAAACAGCAAGTATTTCAGGCGGTCTGTTGTCAATTGGTCATAAACTCTCTTGCGTGGTTCTCGGCGGACACTGCCAGCACATGCGGGCAGGAGTGCCCTTTTTGGGCGTGTGCTGCCGTGCCCACTAGCCTGAGACTGAATAGCGAGGACAAATTTCTTCATGTTATGCATTGTTTCTGTCCTTTCGCGACGAACTTCTATGGTGACTATCGGATTATCACGCAATCAAAGGACCGTCCTAATCTTTGCTTCCTATTCCCCTCACAAATGAGCGAAGGTTCTCATCGAACTTTGCTGACTTTTCACAAACTGAGAGTGGCCACACTCCGAATACATTTTTATCTTTTGAGTTTTGATGAAGTCCGTGAGCATAAAGAGCCATTGATTTTTGCTAATTTTTTCCCCTTGGCCGATGACGCCCAATCCTAGCGATCCGCATCACCGCGGCGATACTCCGCCGTGAGTTCGTCAAGCTGATCCTTCAGCTCCGGATCGATTGCGTAATTCGCAGCAGCCAGTGAGTCATCTAGCTGTTCGAGCCGGCTCGCGCCAAGAATGGCAGCGGTGATTGTTGGATTCGCAAGGACCCAGGCCACCGAGAGCGTTGTCAGCGGAACGCCTCGCATCTTTGCAATTTCGCCGAGTTGCGAAACGGTCTGAAATTGCCGGTCGTGCCAGTACCGCTGCTGGTACAGGGCTCCGAAATTATTGCTCATTGCCGCAGAGAACCGGCCCTCTGTTGGCGTCTCGTTCTTGTTGTATTTGCCCGTCAGCAAGCCGCCTGCCAGCGGATTGAACGGGATCATGGCGACGCCTTCTTCTTGAGCAAGCGGCAACAGCTCACGTTCAATCTCGCGGAAGAGCAAATTATAACGAGGTTGAACAGAGACGTAGCGTGAGATCTTCAAAGTGTCCGAACGCCCGATTGCGCGCGCGAGCCGATATGCAAGGATGTTCGACGCCCCGATATAGCGTACCTTGCCGGAGCGCACGATTGTGTCGAGAGCCACAAGGGTTTCGTCGAGTGGCGTTGCACGATCATCGAAATGCACCTGATAGAGGTCAACGTAGTCAGTTCCGAGTCGCCGGAGAGAGCCATCGATAGCATCCACAAGATGCTTGCGTGATGCGCCCTGGTTCCACGGTTCTGGCCCCATCGGAAGTCCTCCCTTGGTCGCAAGAATGAATTGCTGGCGTTTGTTCTTGAGCCAGCGACCAACGATTTCTTCAGTCCGGCGCTCCGTCGTTCCCAAAGAGAAGCATCACTTGCTTTGAATGCGGCCAGGAAGGACACCTCGCGAGAAACTACCCGGATCGAGATTGTGGGTCCGCCGGTGACTATGCTGAGGCCAGTTTCGTGAAGAGGGATACCATGCGGGCTGCTCCACCCGAATTACTAAAGCAATGAGCCATACCGAAACCACATGAAACCGCACAGCCCAGCAATTGCACCATGACGTCAAATGCGTAGTACATGAGTCCCGATTCACTCGATCGGTAATTCTGGAGCAATTTGAAGTTTGGCTTGCCCTGCTCGTCCAAGGCGGCCAGTTCCCCGTCAATCACGGTGTCATCTGACAAATGATGCAACGCACCCGAAACCTTTCGGTATCGGCGAGTGAGGTCGTTCCCACGGCGGAAGTAGAGCACGGCGATCTGGATCGGCCTGCCATGCTCGAGGCGTCAACCGTCTCCAGCATCTCGCGAGCCTCTTGATCGCTGAGGTCTCGCTCCCGATTCTCGATAGCGCCCAGAGCGCCTTTTGGGATGAGCGTCACGGGATTGAACTCGAGCAGTTCCTCGATCACGTCATAGTCAAGCACGCTGTTGATGATTTGGCCAGAAAGAGTGCCGCGGTCTCGTGGCCGGAATTGCGCTTTTCGAAGAGAAACTTTCGGAGGTCCCCTTTGGTGATCTCCTTCAGCGCTTTGTCGCCGGGCGCCGGAAGCAATCTGATTGTCCAGGGCGCCGCGGACTGGCTTGGGGTTGCGGCGATGGTTTTAGCCCTCGGGGGCAGGAACAGTTCGCGATACCAGCGCTCTGCGAATTGCGCCAGCGTGGGATCGCTCCGCGGCCTTCCTCGCGTTCCTTCTGCTCTTTCAGGTCATGCGCCGGCGACTCGCCACGAGCGGCTTACCCAGCGAGCTTATCTCGCTCTTCTCGCGCCGCTCTGAGACTTATATCGGGGTACCAGGCTATCGTCATTTGCAGCGCACGCCGGCCTTGTCGCGATAGCGGAACACCCAGCTCCGTATTCCGCTCGGCAGAACATCCACCGCGGTCGGTGAGGAGAAGGCGTTTCTGGGGCCAGTTCTTGGGGCTGTCGTATTTCCGTATCTCGTTATCCGTTAGCATCGAGCTATGCCTCTTCCCTGGAGTCCCAGAGTCCCGAAACAATCTTTCAGCGACGGAAAGTCGGGCGGTCTGGAGACCCGGAAGCCCGCTGGAGACCCAAAAGTATCCGGCAGGCTCCGGATCGCTTCGGAATTTAACCTACAGGTAAATAACTTAAAATCAAGCACATAATGCATCGAAATCGGATGGGATCGGACGTGTTTGGATTCCGTTCCATTTTTCGATGGAGAAAAAGGAAAGCCCCCGTGCCATTGAATTGCGGAATCGTCGGCTTGCCCAATGTTGGCAAGAGCACCATCTTCAACGCCCTTACCTCGGCCAAGGCTCAGGCCGCCAACTATCCCTTCTGCACCATCGACCCCAACACCGGCGTCGTCACTGTTCCCGACGACCGTCTCACCAGGATCGCCGAACTCATCCATCCCAAAAGCCTCGTGCCCACCACCATGGAGTTCATTGACATCGCCGGCCTCGTCGCAGGCGCCTCCAAGGGCGAGGGCCTCGGCAATCAGTTCCTCGGCCACATCCGCGCGACAGATGCCATTGCGCACGTTGTCCGCTGCTTCGACGACCCCGAGGTCGTTCACGTCGCCGGCGCCATCAATCCCCTGCATGACATCGACATCATCAACACCGAGCTGCTGCTCGCCGACCTCGACACCGTCGAGAAGCGACATTCCAAGGCCGAAAAGGCCGCAAAATCCAACGACCCTAAAGTCAAAGCCGAGGTCGCCGTGCTACAGAAGCTGCTTGCCGCCCTCAACGCCGGCAAACCTGCACGCACCGTCGAGCTCACACCGGAAGAAAAGCCGATCGCGCGCGACCTCTTTCTCCTCACGTCAAAACCGCAGCTCTATGTCGCGAACGTCGACGAAGCCGGCCTCTCCAACGGCAACGCCTACACCGCCGCCGTCGAGCAGCGCGCCTCTGAAGGAGGAAGTCAGGTCGTGCGCATCTGCGGCGCGCTTGAAAGCGAGATCGCCCAGCTCGAGCCTGCGGAGCGAGATGAGTTCCTATCGAGCATGGGACTCGAAGAGCCCGGCCTCAACCGCCTCATCCACGCAGCCTATCGCTTGCTCGATCTCATCACCTACTTTACCGCCGGCGTGCAGGAGGTACGCGCCTGGACCATCCGCCGCGGCACCAAGGCACCTGGCGCCGCGGGCGTAATCCACTCCGACTTCGAAAAAGGCTTCATCAAAGCCGACGCTTACGCGAGCGACGATCTCTTCGCGCTCGGAAGCGAGCAAGCCGTCAAAGAAAAAGGTCTGCTCCGCTCCGAGGGGAAAGAATACGTAGTCAAGGATGGCGATATCCTCTTCTTCAAATTTAACGTCTGAAGGCTTCACCGCGATGGCCTACGGCAGCGACCCGTTCTTCCTCAGGAAGTCGTACTCCTTCCAATTTGTCGCCCTTCTTCAGTATCGCCCGCACCTCATCCGTAGATAGGTGCGCGGCAAACGGCTGGCTGCGGGGCCCCGCCACACAGGTTCCGAGTATCCGTTGCATAACTTACAACCGGCAATCTTTTTTGTTACCCGCAGGACCCCTCGCCATTGTCCATGGAATCCGCGGCGCTCGAGCGCGGTATATTTGCTCTGCCTGACCGCCCCGCGGTTACAAACAGCAACCCGGCAAATCTCGAATGCCCAGTGCCACGGAAACCTTGTACGGAAAGAAGAAAACCATGCACTTTCATGGTCGCGCTGTCGCTGCGCCATGCCTCCTCGTCGTACTTGCCTTCGTGGGTGCCGCCTCTCACGCTCAATCCGCCGAGACCGAACGCATGACGCCGCTGCTCCTCGCGGTCGACGACGCACCCATGCTCTTCCTTGCCTCGGACGGCCCACACGCATCTCGTTTACGAGTTGGCATTGACCAACATCTCCAGCGGCGATGTCCCATCCAGAAGCTCGAAGTTCTCGGCGATGGCGCTGTTCTTGAGACTCTCGACACCGCCGCCATCGCTAGGCGCCTGCAGTCGGCCGGCCAGCGAGAATCCATTGCAGCCCTGCCCAAGAGCACAAACGCGCTCCTCTTTCTCAACGTCACTCTTGCCGAGGACACGCAAATTCCTCATGAGCTATCGCATCGCGTTGACATTCTGGCCAGCGACGCGCCACCCGGCCAGCAGAACATCAGCGAAAGCGGAGCAACCGGTCACGGTAGACCGCCAGCCTGTTGTTGATATCGCGCCGCCCTTGCGCGGCGAGCGATACGTCTCCGCCGATTCCTGCTGCGATGCAGTCCGTCACACACGCGCCGCCATGCCTAGCGACGGCCGGGCCTGGATCTCGCAACGATACGCCGTGGATTGGGAACAACTCACCGCAGGCGGCGCCATCTACTCCGGGCCGCGTGAAAAACTCGAGAGCTACTCCATCTATGGTCAGCCCGCTCTCGCTGTTGCAGATGCCATCGTCGCATCCGTCACCGATGGCGCACCTGAGCAGACACCCGGTCAATATCCCACCAACATCTCTCCCGCGGCTGCCGATGGAGACTCCGTCATCCTTGATTTGGGCCAGCACCGCTACGCTCTCTATGCACACCTGCAGCCCGGCAGTATCAAGGTCCGTCCCGGCGACCACGTCAGACTCGGCCAGCAGCTAGGCCTCGTCGGAGGCTCCGGCAATTCCGTAGTCCCGCACCTGCATTTCCAGGTCAGCAACCGCCCATCCTCAATGGCCTCGAATGGCCTGCCGTAAGAGATCCGCGAGTTTCAGGTCACCGGCCAAGTCGCCGGCACGGAAGCCTCAGACAAGACCGCGGCCTTCGACAAATCAGAATCCGACGGCACTCCCCTGGTAGTAACCCCGATCACCCCGCCCGAAACGGTGAAAGGAGCACTGCCGCTCGATCAATCCATCATCTCGTTCAAAGCTGACTGAGCCTCAAACTTCACGGAATCTGGCGGGGCACAGCAACGGTGAAAATGCCCTAAACTAAATGCCAAGTGGCCCTGTAGCTCAGATGGATAGAGCGACGGTTTCCTAAACCGCAGGTCGGAAGTTCGAATCTTCCCAGGGTCACCACTAAAAATATATAAATCAGTCACATATAACGAGACGAAGACGTGACGGCGTTTATAGTCTTTTCGCGGTGACACCTATGGTGACACTTTGTACGGCTTTGCCATGCTCCTCGAAACAGGAGCGCGGGATGCCGAGAAAGATCACGAAAAAGGAAACCGGAGTCTATGAAAAAGAGCCGGGCTCCGGGGTTTGGTGGGCACGATTCAAATCCAATGGAGTGACCCGTCGCGAGAAGATCGGCAGGCGCGGTGATGCTATCGGATAGGAAGACTTCGATCCTCCGTGGAGAGAAGCTGCCGGCGCGACGATGAAGAATCGCGGCATCCGGCTTCGCGAGATCGGACAGGATGCAATTGACTGGTACATCCGCGCTGGAAAGAAAGACCTCAGGACCTTCGTTGAATTGCAGGAGAAAGGCACCGTGGCAAAGGACGACCAGATCAGATTACCGGTGCAGATCCGGTCGGCAACTTGAGGACGTTGCAACCAACTCGGACGGCAGACATCAATCGTGCACAACGCTTTGGCGATCACTAATAGCGGTTCTACTCTGCTGTGGCGTCCTAGTAGGCAATCGCGACACCGCACTCGTTTCTTAACTTCCCTTAAGACTCGAATCGCATTCCTGGAAAGAAGTGGAATACGAGCGTTGTCCTTGCGTCGTGCTCATTGCTACCGCACAGACAAACCATTCCCATGTATTAATCGTGGAGAACGACGCTGACGAGCGAGCTGTGAACGTGCATGCCACCGCTGTTGTAGTCAATGAAGCCGAGCTCTCTAAACCGATTCATGAAGAAGCTGACGCGCGAACGCGTGGTGCCGATCATCTCGGCGAGGGTTTCCTGGCTGATCTTCGCGACGACCGGTATCGGCTTGGATTCCTGGCCAAAGTTGGCCAGCAGCAGGAGAAGCCGCGCGAGGCGTTTTTCGCTGGAGTTGAAGAGGTGATCTACCAAATCCGCTTCCATGCGAATGTTGCGGGAAAGCAGGTAAGCGAGAAAGCGTTCAGCAAATTCAGGTTCGTGATGAAGTATGTCTAACATTACTGGCTTCGCCACCCGAATAATGCTGCTCCGCTGGACTGTGCTAGCGGTGGCCATGCGGACCGGTTGGCCCGCTAGACAGCCCTCGCCAAAGAAGCTAGCTTCCGGAAGGATGGCAACGACGGCCTCTTTGCCTCGCTTGGATACAACCGTGAGCTTCACCTTGCCGCTATGGATGTAGAACACGGCATCCGCCGCGTCCCCTTGCAAAAAGACGGATTCATCACCTTGGTACTCCCGACTCGTTTTTCCGGCCGTGAGTTTTGTTAGGAAGAAGCGGGGATCGAATGCGGCAATCCCTTCAGGTGGTGCGCCGCTCGCTACCGGACTGGATAACACCTCACGCGTTGCTGCCGAGCCCAAGGGGACGCGCTGGTTACGTGAAGTCTTCCGCTCTTTCTTCTCCATGACGATGGTGCGTTTGCTGGCCATGGGAATCTCCACTCGGAGAGTGGTATGCGGCGACCCTCGCCGAGTAGGCAAATTATAGCCCACCCCAGCGGAGGTGCAGTTTCGCGTTCTACTTGACATGTGGAGGTTCCCCGTCGGTCCGTCCCAATTTCGAGCTCAGGAAAAAGGGGCAAGCGCGCTGGAGCGAAGGACTGACACCGTCAAGCCATTGGTCATCTGAGAGTTATTGCTCAGACGTGTCAGGGAGCGGATTATCTTCTCGAATCATTCGATCCAAAACATCTTCTCGCCGTTCTCGGACGGTTGGAGCCGGAGCAAACCGCCGCGATCGAGAAGCGGAACGAAAGCTTAGCCGGGGAGCAGTAAAGCGTCGTTCGCACGAAGGATCCACTAGCGCTGCGAGGCGTGGCGAGGGCTGGCACAATAACCATCACGTTTTATTCCCCCCAATGGCCGTCATGGCTTGGATTCGAGGCTTTGCCCGCGACTTGCTCCGGCTTTCGTCAGAAAGGCCCACTCTATCGGGGCGGCCCCGTCTGGACCGTCCAAATGACAAGCCCCAGTTGGCCGGGCTTACCGCTCCGGCTTTTAATGTTCGCAGTGACCCCCAACTCGCGCACCTCGTTGGCTCTACTCCGGCAGCTTGCCAGCCAACTCCTCAAGTCCATCTGGCATCCTGGCACATAAAAACGATCCCAAACCTTTTGCGTCCGCTCCCGTATCTCGTCCGAGCTCATCAGCGCATGTGGCGTAAACATCTTTGGGCGGATGCCGCCGGAATCAACCAGTATCGTGTGATGGGCGTGCCCTCAACTCTCATTGGGTTCTCCGCTTGCTCCCTCTCCCATCGGCCAAAGTCCACCGTTCCAGGAAAGGGCGTCATCATCACAAACTGCGCGAATGTTATCCCCGCCTTCAGTGCCAGTTCTACTGTCGCTTCGAATGTGCCGGCCCTGTCTGTCGGCGGTCCAAAAGATGAACGATCCGAGCACATGGACCCCGTGCTTTCGGAACGTTTGCAATTGTTCGACAGCCGGTTGCCCGAGTAATTGAAGTCCTTGTAGACCACTTTCAACCCCTCTGGCGTGACCGCCTCCACGTCTACTAATGCACCCTTGATATTCGCGCGTCGCATGGCGTCCAGGTATTCGTTATCCTCGGCGGACTCCATTGTGATTTGCGTGATGAACACCATGTCCTGCGGCAGCTTTGCCAATTCCGCCATCAGCGAAAATCGCTCATTGCGTATCTGAGTCGGGGATTCAACCTTCTCCGGATTGTGCTGCTCCCGCGCCAGCCGAAGATCGGTCAGCGTCACCGGATAAAAGTTGTCGTCCGCTGGGGCGATAAAGCCGGAAACCCCTCGCCTAAGATCGATGATCTCGTCGATCACCTTCTTGAACAGCCTTTGCCTTGGCTTCTGTCCATCCGTCCGCCAGACCGAACAGACCTAACAGTGTTTCGCGCAGCCACGAGTCGTCTGCACCGAGGCCCACATGTATTTGTCAGTCTGCATCAAGTCCCAGCGTGCAGCAACGAACTCTTCCCCGCTGATTTTGCCCCCGTCATAGATGCTTCGCACAACCTGCTTCAAGGTCTCGGAGTACCTCCCCACGCCACATCTCCATCGCCCTTGACCGCTGCGTCTGCTGCGACCCGCTCGAATGGCTCCTCAGGAAACAGAGTTGCGTGGATGCCTCCGTACACCACACGAGCGGCGCCGCGGTTGTGCGCAAGCCTTCCCACTTCATACTCGCGCAGCGCATTGCCAGCTTGCACGCTGATACCAACTATGTCGCCAGGCTGAACCGTCTGGGAATCCAGTTGTTCCAGAGATTCATCGACCAACACCGGGTCTCCCATCGAGCGCGGTGTTGCCGCCGCCAGCACAAACAACCATCTCGGCGTAATTACCGCGGTCCCAAAAGAATGGTCGCTGGTGTTGACCAGATGAACGCACATACGCGCAATAACCCCCCGATAGTTGTCTCCGGCGTTGCGAGCTGCAGCTTGATCCACTCCGCAATCGTCCAGCCGACAGATCCTATAACCCCAAAGACTTTCCAGCGAGACCAGGCGCGCTCATTAGCAACGCCTCACAGCGGGCTCGATCTCGGCTAGGTCAAAGGGCGACCCTCATGCTTTTTGGGGGCGCGCACGCCTTCTTCGACGACCGGAGCGGCTTCGTCTCTCTCGTCGCGAGCTGACTCCGTCAATCGCGGTTTCTGCATCTCCAGTTTCACGCTGGAAATGATCTTCTTCGCAAGCTCTATCCGATTTTTCTTGTTCGTCATCATAAGAAGTAATGCGGGGCGTAAGTAGAATCTATAGTCACGGCTGCCGTTCCGACAGAAGATCAGGCGATCCGGCGTTCCGACCTTTATTCTTTAGCGGCTACGGCCTCATCTTGCCTGAAGGCGGCGGTCCCACTCCCAGGTTCGAAAGTTTTTCGGATCCGTCGGATCCGCCAGGGGCCGCCGACATACAAACTCAGGAGAATAGAGAATGACAGATGGGGGTTGGCACGTTCTGAGCACAATAGCTCACGTGAGAGTAGTGCTGGAATACTTTCTGCAGGATCGAATAGCAAGAACCTCAAAATGTCTCCCGATGGCTGTGGTGCAACCGCCTTCTGCACAAAAACCGACGGGCACGGAATGCTTCATCTCCCAGGATTTCCGTCCATTCCCAAATAGAGAGCCTTTTCGTTGTTTCCGGTGGTAAGCCTTCTCGGAATTGCGGTTGTCTTGCCCTCGACAGGGTTGAGCTTCTGAGCTTTCACGTCCCACGCAAGGCCAAGCATCCGGAGCGCAGAAATCCCGTACCAGTTCAGATCGAACTCATACCAAGCTAGCCCATGACGCGCCGATTGGGGATGGGCGTGATGGTTGTTATGCCAGCCCTCACCAAACGTCAGCAGCGCTACCCAGAAACTATTTTTGGAAGTATCGCCAGTGGGAAACCGCCGCGATCCCCACATGTGAGTGGCAGAGTTCACCAGCCAGGTGGAGTGGAGGCCCAAGACGGTGCGAAAGAAAATGCCCCACAGTAAGAACTTCCAGCCACCTGCGGCAAGAAGAATCAGACCCAGCAAAGTGATAGGCACCCAATGCCAGCGGCTGATCCAAACGTGGAACCTATCCTTGCGAAGATCAGGAACGTAGGGCAGAAGATATGCCGCATCGTTGTGCATGGTCTGACCGGTGAGGAGCCAGCCGACGTGTGCCCAAAATCCGCCGTCGCGCGGAGAGTGCGGGTCGCCGTCCTTGTCCGTGTTCTGGTGATGCATGCGATGGGTCGCGACCCAGAAAATTGGTCCACCCTCAAGAGTCAGCGTGCCGCAAACAGTTAGACAATATTCCACCCACCTCGGAGTTTTGTAACCTCGATGCGTAAGAAGTCTGTGATATCCGACGCCTACACCCAGACCCCCAGCGACCCACCATAGAAACATGGCCACCAGAAATGCCTTCCAGCTGAAAAAAAACAGCGCTGCCAAAGCGCCGATGTGAAACGCAACAATGAAGAAGGTAGTGACCCAGACCACGGGTTGTGTCACTGTTTTGTCGTGCGCGAAGACTGATGGCATTCGCATGTCGCCGCTCCTACTTGATCTGATGGAAGCGTATGCGTGCGGGCCTCGACTGCGCGGTAATACTTGTGTAAGACGAACGCGGAGTTTTCCGATGGTGCAAAAATCGCATTGTTCACATCTCTTGATTCAGCAAGAGTGAGCAATTTAGATCAGCTTTCCTCGTCCGCACGGTGTAAGGGTGAACTAAGGGGACAAACCTTTATGACACGAGCATGCGGCAACCGTCTCCTCTGCAGGTCGTCGCTAACGATTGATCTCCGACGTTAACCAGACCCCAAATAAAGGTGTTCGCGAAGAACGCAGGGACGTTTCTGTCCAATGGACAGGGAAAGCGAAGGCCACTGAATACCATGTGGACGGCGTCGTTCCATCCCAGACTCTTCAGACTGTTCACGCATAAGAAGGTAGCAGCGTCGTGATGGGTAGAAGTCGGATTTCCGAGCAGTTCTGATCTCGATGGAAGCCGGCGCTCGCATGAAAGAACATCATATGCATGGCACGAGTTCGGTGCAGATGCTCAGTGGGCATATCCGCTACAGCGCAGAGGGGCACACATTCAACCTTGAGGCCATGAGTCTTTTGACTGTTGGCGCTTCGATCAAGCATGACATCGAAGCGATCGCGCCATCTGTATTTCTGCTGACAATCTCCTGGCCAGCCAACCAGCAACTGCTTGCCATGCGGCATCGCGGGTATGGGTACCTAGGCTTCTGTCGTGCCTGTGTGGGGCGAATGACGGTCCGCGGTCGTCTTTTCATCTCTTGATCAAGGTGACTGTGTGGGACCTACGGCGAGCGCAATCTGTCTCTCCCGGCTAGCCGACACTCCACTGGTCTTGCTTCCGGTATCAGCTCCGATCCACACGCGATGGGGGACGACGCTTCTACTAGGTTGACTTAGATGTTGATCCCGAGACCACAGCGTCTGCCGGTCCAGGCGCGGCCTTGATGGATGAGCCAAAGGGTTTAAAAGAGTTCGCGCTGACCGCAGCTTGGATTGCTAGAGGTGTGTTGTACTTTCTCCTCTTCGCAGCGAAGTGCTTCTTGACATCCGCTTTCTTAATAAGCATTCCGGCTTCCCCCTGTCATTCGTGGCTTGCTTCGAAGGTTGTCGTCTAGAGCGAAGCGAGGAGAGCTGAAGGCGAAAGGCAACACTACTAAATTCAGAATACGCTATATATGATAGGCGTGCGGATAACATTATGCTCCACCCTCATAAGTAGCGGTAGGTTGGGGTCACATCCCTGCTAGCTTGTTGAGACTGTGCACGTAGGTCAGCGGACTGCAGACCAACTGTCAGCGCCTCTTTTCCTTGTCTTCCGATCAAGGGAGTCTGTGGTGGATGACGGCACAGCAGCCTTTCGAGGCGTATGATCAAACTAAGCGCAAGATCTTCCGTTTTTCTCGCCTTCAGCTGTCCTCGCTTCGCTCCAGACGAGCATCCTTCAGGTAAGCAACAGGACGGTTGGAGACTCTATGAGCACCGCGCTCGGATCTGACGTAAGAAGGCATCTTTCTGGAAGAGCCAGAAAAATGGTCCGTCCCTCTAAACATGTGAACCAGCCGGATGCCACTAGCTACTCCAAGGATGATTCCGACAGTCAAATTGAGAGCGACGTTTTCTCGCGAATGGGCTTGGAGCCGATACTGCATCCATCGTGCGCACAGAATCGTGCAACGTCACCATTCCACTGCGATTTGTTTTCCACTCCGTCTATCAAGAAGACATCAAGCATGAGGCAAGACGCTATCTTTCTTCGCACAGACTGCATCCTGCCGGAGGCCATGGGGCTGGTACAAAGGCGATTCGGCGAGAAATGGATGTCGGTTGAAAATGTGACATCCGCCACTCTGGATGCACGTGTTCGGAATGCGGGATGGCACTTTATGTGTCTGCATACCGCGCATTCCCGCGTTGGCATGGGTCGAACCGCGGACTCTGCTACCAGCAAGGCGATAGCCCTTGCCCTTAAGCAAACCGAGAGGAGATTCAATGCCGCGGAACTTGGTTTGGTCAAGGTTAGGAGATACCCGGGATTTCACGTCGCGAGAGCAACGCTTCATACACGCCAGATCCAGCAGCATGCTTCGCTTGGCCTGGTCGATGAAATGGTTTTCCGGCAGCCCCCGTCCCAATAAGCCTCGCGTCTTCTTCGGGTATAACTGCCCGACTGCGATACCCACGTTGTACTCCTCATGAACCATTCACATAGAAGCCGTCGCGACAGTGACGAGCACAAAGCAGGCACCTTGTTTCGACCGGACACACTTCGTCCTCAAACAGCAGTTGAGTTCTCTCTGACTCAAGTTCCCTCTCCAGCAAGATCAGCGGCGCCGCCACTGCCTTTGCCAACTCGCATCGCCTTCATTGGCAACTATCTACCGAGGCAATGCGGGATTGCCACGTTCACCACGGATCTGTGTACAGCCGTAGCGGCTGAATACGGCGAGGCGCGGCTTTTTGCCATTCCAGTCAACGATCCGGACTGTTCCTACGATTATCCGGAGCGTGTCCGACTGGAGCTTTCTCAGGAAGACCAGACTTCTTACGTGCGGGCTGCCGAGTTTCTAAACTTTAACGGAAATGATCTGGTCTGTATGCAGCACGAGTACGGGATTTTTGGAGGCATCGCCGGTAGTCACATCCTGACGTTGCTCCGCAAGTTGAAGATGCCATTGGTGACGACACTTCATACGGTTCTGCGCGAGCCGGATTCAGATCAGCGTGCGGTCCTCGAAGAGATTGCGCATCTATCCGATCGTTTGATCGTAATGAGCGAGCATGCCGCTTGCCTGCTGCGTGATGTGTATGGCGTGCCTGCCGGAAAAATCGACCTGATTCCGCACGGAGTGCCCGACCTTCCATTCACGGACCCGAACTATTACAAGGATCTATTTGGTACCCCGGGAAAGCCGGTGCTTCTCACATTTGGGCTGCTTTCGCCCAACAAAGGAATCGAAAATGTGATCCGCGCCCTTCCGCGAATTCTAGAAGCACATGGCGACGTAGTGTACATCGTTTCCGGCGCAACGCACCCGCATATCAGACGCCGGGAAGGTGAGACATATAGAGACAGCTTGCAGGCGCTAGCCGCTGAACTTGGTGTTTCCTCGCACGTGATATTCAACAACCGCTTTGTGAGCCCTGAAGAATTGGTGGAGCATGTAGGCGCTGCTGACATCTATGTCACTCCCTATCGCCAGGAAGCCCAGGTTGTTTCCGGCACACTTGCAATTGCACTCGGAGCGGGAAAAGCGATTATCTCGACTCCGTACTGGCATGCCAAAGAACTTCTGCGAGATGGGCGCGGTGTCATTGTCCCGTTTGATGATCCCTGTTCCATCGCGGCAGCGACGATCCGACTGCTGGATAACGACGCCGAACGACATGCGATGCGAAAGCGTGCCTACCTTTATTCCCGCGACACGACATGGCAAAAGACGGCACAAGCCTACATGACAAGTTTTCAGCGTGCCCGTGTTGAACGAATGCTCCGACCACGGCCGGCCCTGCAGGATCTGGTTGCAGCAAAGGCAACAGACCAGCTACCTCTGCTGAATACGTCCCACCTGTCACAGATGACAGACGATACTGGCATGCTGCAGCATGCCATCTATTCAGTCCCTTACTGTAGCGAGGGCTATACGACGGATGACAACGCACGAGCGCTCATCGTATCGACGCTGCTGAACAGTTCACTCCTAGCTGCCAGCGATGAGCATGCAATATTGTCTCGCCGCTACCTGGCGTTTCTGTGGCGTGCCTTTCATGACAAGACGGGCAGGTTCAGAAACTTCTTGAGCTACGAGCGAGAATGGCAAGAAGAAGTGGGGTCGGAGGACAGCCAAGGGCGCGCCTTATGGGCACTGGGAACGGTGCTTGGCGTTTCGGAAGATGCTGGGCTTAGAGGTGCGGCCGGTAGGCTCTTCGAGGCTGCGGTCTCAGCGACTTTGGGGTTCACCAGCCCTCGAGCGTGGGCCTTCTCCGTATTGGGCATGCAGGCATACCTCGACAGATTTCCTGGAGATAGAGTCATCAAAGGCTCGCGCAACATCCTCGCCAATCGATTGCTGGATATCTATGAAAAGACCCACTCAGCGACGTGGCAGTGGTTCGAGAAGAGTCTTTCATACTCAAATGCAAGGTTGTCACAAGCACTTCTACTCGCGGGATGGAGAAGTGACAACAAGCGGATGATCGAAGTAGGATGCGCCTCTCTTCAGTGGCTTGTCGCCGAGCAACACCGAGGAAATGATGCGGTCTTTGTTCCGATAGGTTCGAGAGGGTTCTTCATCGCCGGCGGTGATAAGGCACGTTTCGATCAACAACCCGTGGAGGCCTGCGCCACCATCGCGGCGTGTGTTCTCGCCTACCGTGTAACAAACGAGCAGCAATGGTTGGATGAAGCCTGGTGCGTCTTTCGTTGGTTTCTCGGCGAGAACGATTTGCAAGTGCCTCTTTACGACGCTACAACCGGAGGATGCAGAGACGGACTTCATCCGGATCGCGTGAATGAAAACCAGGGAGCGGAATCAACACTTTCGTTCCTGATGTCCCTGCTCGACATGCAGGGCGTCCAAATAACAAGCCTAGAGAATCTGAATCAGGAAATGAGTGTCTCCCTTTGACGTCAATCGCCCTCCCGGCCTCTTGGCCGGATTACACCGTTACGAAACAAAAAAAGTCGGAAGCAGATGCCGAGACTCCGCTTTTCACTCGTCATCCTCGGAATCCCATTCTTGGCCGCAAGGATTGGCCGTACCCCATTAACAGCGTATTCAACGCGGGCGCAGTGAAGCTCGCCGATGGCGATACATTGCTGCTATGCCGCATTGAAGATCGGCGCGGTCTCTCGCATCTTTGTGCCGCACGCTCTACGAATGGAGTCGATGGCTGGCGCATTGATGATGAGCCAACATTGATGGCGAGTCCCCGCGATTTTCCAGAGGAGATCTGGGGCATTGAAGACCCTCGCATCACCTACGTCCCCGAACTGCAGCAATATGCAATTGCCTACACGTCCTTCGCTCGCGGCGGTCCGGGAGTGTCACTTGCGCTTACGAAGGATTTCAGAAGCTTCGAAAGATACGGCGTCATCATGCCGCCGGAAGACAAGGACGCTGCTCTGCTGCCCGGTAAGATTGACGGCCGCTGGGCTCTCATTCACCGCCCGGTGACAACGCTCGGTGCACACATGTGGATCTCCTACTCTCCGGACCTGCGGCATTGGGGCAGTCATAAAGTGATGCTTGAAGCACGACGTGGTGGATGGTGGGACGCCAACAAGATAGGTCTCTGCTCACCACCGATTGAAACCGCGAGGGGCTGGCTTGTTCTCTATCACGGTGTCCGACACACTGCGTCAGGAAGCATCTATCGCCTGGGACTCGCATTGTTTGATCTCGATAAGCCAGACCTGTGCTTACAGCGCGGAGATTCCTGGATATTCGGGCCCGAGGCCCCCTACGAACGGGGAGGAGATGTCAGCGACGTCGTTTTTCCGTGTGGCCAGACCATCGCCGAGGACGGGGATACCATTAATCTCTATTACGGAGCGGCTGACTCCTGCATGGCCTTGGCTACTGGTAGCATCCGCGCTCTTCTTGGGTGGTTGGATCTGCATTGCAGTTCAACAAGCGCAAGGTAGATTCAATGGAAACGCAAAACTTGTCCTGGCCCAGCTGGCTCCCTCGAGTGCTCTGGTTACGCCGAGAATGTCCGCTCTGGACTTCGGTCCAATTCCGCCCGGACGACTCAGGTCCGCTCGATAGAACGCTGCGGATCCTTGCGATGCGCCCCGTCCGTTGTGCCAATTGCTGGCGGCGGTACTACTTGTTCTTCACAGCGGGCTCGATGCCCAATTGAACAAAAACAGCTAACTTCGGTGCTGCGACTGCCCGCGTGATCGAACAGGCCGGCACACTACGTGTTGTGGACCGGCCACCGCATCATGGTGCATCGCGCACTTAGCCGTACAGCTTGATCCACTCACTTCGTTCAGAAGCTTGAGACAGAGCCGCCCCAGCGTCCGGGATCGTGTTCATGTCACGAGATTCTGCTGTTGGTCCTTCCAAAACACGGGCGCTCCCTCCGCCGGAAGCCCTCTTCGCTTGGGCGGTTCTCAGGGGATGGTTTGCCACCTGGCTTCTTGTCGAAGGAGGAGCTTGGCGCACATCTCCGTGGCGCTTCTTGAGCAGCAAATAGGTGAAGTCTGCGCCGATAGGAGAGGTAATGTTTCGAAGTACATAGACGCGCTTATTTCATAGTAGAGGGAAGCCTGACAATATCGGCTCGCCAGATTGCGAAGCGGTTGCCTTAGGTGAGAAAGAAATGGATGTACTACTGAAATGACGCAATCCTGATGATTGCGGTCACATCTACTCACCGATAGAGAGCGCTAGCGCCTATGCTCGTTAAGCTCTGCCATTGATCGGAAAGGTGCTGAGGTAGATTTCAGCCGGAGGATATCTGCTTCTAAGCAGAGGTGTGAGTCTTCCAGGTCGCTGAGAGTAAGCTCTATTCTCACTATGCCAATCGTTCTATTGCAGAGAGGACATACGGAGTTATATGTCCCATTATCATTATGTGTACGGATGAATCTACGGGGATGCTGGGCGGCCAAGGATGGCCTCTTTGTAGCGTCAGAACGTCCACAACGCTTATTTAAGAATAGCAGCCCGGACGCTACCGACAGTCTCGTTATTGTAATAGTTAGCTTTGATCAGTCCGCTGCAAGCCTCTGCACCTTACTCCGAAGCACGGCGGCGGTCGCGCATTGCGCGTAGACTCGAAGTAGCATCCGAGGTTGTTCCGGCGCATGAATCGAGGCCAGATCGTGGCCACCCAGTCTCTCCCCTCCTTCCGATACACAACTAGATTTGCCTTTCAACACCTCAGCAACTACGACGGCACCAGTGACTCAATATGTCTCCGTTGCCACAGCCCCATCGCCTCATCGCACGATGAATATTCCCTCGAAGAGGCGGAAAGAACCCACATCTGCGCCCAACTGGATCTACTCGCGCGCATGTGGCCGGCCCAAGCCTGATTTGGACTCGCCTGCCCGCCTGCCGAGCTGCAGCTTCAACCGCGCACTCGGACATCGGTAACCGGATATCCGATCGCGAAATGGTAGACCACCTGTTCCTGAGGCGGCAGCTTGAGATACCGGTGCACCTCCTCGTCGTAGAACGCGCCAATTCCGGTCGCTCCTAACCCCAGCGCTTCGGCGGCGAGATACAGACGGTGGCCGATGGCACCTGCTTCGAAGTGCACATAGCGATAACCGCGGTCGCCATGGGCGGCGGCGGCACGATCGAGATCGCCGATCATCGAGAAAGCCACGCATGCATTACCAGCAAGTTCCTGCCCGAGGCTGAGCCCCGCGGCCACGACGCGCTGATCACCATCCTTGATCTGTTCCAACTCGGCGGATTCCGGCCAGTGCCGGTACGCGCCGGGTTTGAGCCCCTCGACGCGATGAGGGTACAGATAGAGCTGAATGAAGGGTGTCCCGGCGAAATCAGCAGAAAATGGCCGGCTTGCTGCAGCAAGGATTGCCGAGAGCTGCGTCAACGACATCGATTGCATTCCACCCCGGAAATCGAGTGCCGAACGCCGTAGCCGGGCGACCTCGCCAAAGGTGCGCCTCGATCCCGCTGGGGGAGGCAGCTTGATCTCCCCGCAGCCAGTGGGTGTCGGCGCGGCGACTGAGATCCCACGGCGAGCGAAGTTACTCAATCGAGTGGCTGCGTGAATCCTGTCAATCCACGCGTAAGCGGTTTTCTCTGCCGAGAGCTGATTCGCCTGGCCGCCATACCAAACGGTCTCGCCGACATTGGACTTACCCAATGGAATGGATGTACCGCGCAATTCGACAAGGAGCATCGGCGCCTCATCGTCCGAGAGGCGACAGCGCTGCGCGACTTCATCATCCGGGAAATGGCCTATCGCAAGGCTATCGCATCCAATGGCTCGGGCGGCGAGGTCGAGCGCTTGCCAGGCGTGCCCTATGTCGTGCAAGCAGTATCGATATGCCCGATCACCATACTTCCACGCCTCGCGCCACGTAATGCTGGTCAGAACAAACACTAGCGGCGCAGAGCTACCGCCCGACTTTATCTCAACATCGCCCAATGCACGTTGTTCGGCCATGTGCGTAGAAGGACGATAGTGGTATAACCCATCAGGCCACTCCCTGACGCACCGTGCGCGGAAATGGAATTCGGTAGGGTGCAGATTGCCGGAGGAGGGGTTCACACGCAATGCGTATCGATATCCGGTGGACGAAACACATTTGGACGCGCTAATCGCAGCGGAATAGAACAGTAGTTGAGAAAGGAAGGTCGCTCCCTCACAGGCAGGTGTGGGGCCTGAAGCACCGCGCAGAACCTCGAGCGCCGGCACTTCTGGAGCGGGTGGATCCGCTGGCAAATCCAGCACCGGCACGCCCTCGTAGTGACGGAAGGGATTGGGCATGTTCGCCCAGTCGAGAGAGTGCGGCGCACGCCTCAACGATTCGACAGTGTGCTTGGTAGCTTCGTGATATTCGCGCCACGTCATTGCTGGTACATGGGCTGGGATTGCGCGATATTAGCATCCAGAGGCATCGCGCTACTGACGGCATTCTCGGGTCAGTCTTGGTTTGCGGCGCGACAGAGCCATTATTCGTCTTATCCCGGCACTGACCAAACGGCATATCCGCACAAATAAATCCTCCGCAACGGGCTGGCCCGAACGTTAAGCAGACATACCGAGGACACCGTGCCCGAGGTGCGGGGGGAGAAATAAATGAGAGGTGGTATAAGCCACCTCCCATTTCTGTCACTGGCTCCTAGGTTTTACGCGGCCATGGAGGACGCTTTGGCTTCGAGGGTGTTCTCGCCGCCAACATTCACTTTGATCTGCGTGGGCTTGGCTTCGGCCTTCTTGGCGAGGTTGATATTCAGCACGCCCTTATCACAGCGGGCACTCACTTGCCCCGGCTCCACGGAACTGGGAAGCGTGAATGAGCGGGTAAAACTTCCATATTGCCGCTCGACGCGACGGAAGTTCTCCTCTTTCTCGTCCTTGTCGAGCTTGCGCTCGCCATGAACGGTGAGAGTGTTGTTCTGAATCCTGACATCAATGTCTTTTTCGTCGATGCCCGGGACTTCAATGTTCAGAATAATGTTGTGTTCGTCTTCGTAGATGTCCACCGGCGGTGCGAGGGTGGTCGTTGTCAAAGCCTCTTCCGGGACTTCGGGGCTGTACGACTCACGGATAAGACGATTCATACGGTTCATGCGGTCTTGCATCGCGGACAATTCGCGGAGAGATTCCCAACCGGTCATTAGTGTCATGACGCAGTTCCTCCTTAGCAGTAATCTAAGAGGAAAAACTTCAGATGGGCTGACTTAGTTCAGTGAACCTGAAAGAGTAAGAAGGGGTACTTGCTCAAGTTGATGCTAGGCTGGTGCGCAAACAATTGTCAAGATGCGGCAGTGTCCTGCGCGCTGTTACTTCTTCGAAAGCTCGCCCTCAAAATGACTTTCAACTTCTCACGCCCGGCCATTGCCACCCTCGGTTTAAGCCATCGCCACGGGCAACGTACAGAACTATAGCTGTTTTCGACGGTTCTCAGATAACGACCCCGCTATGCCAATCATTATTCGCTGGTTGATCGAACTGAGCACACTGATATTCGCACGATCCGGTGCGGATCTCGCAGAGTACGAGTACACAGAGCAGTTCAGATTCGCCTTCAGGTCGCTGCGCGAATGTGGTAGCGCTTGAGGGTGAGGGTTAAGAGCCTTTCTTCCTCGGCTTCTTCGCGCCTTGGGTATGCTTTTTGGCGTTCCCCGAATCCTTAGGGTGAAAGAGATTCTCGACCGCCTCCTGGGCACTCATATTCTTAGCGCTTTTGGGTTCTTTCTTGGACATGCTGAACTCCTGTGTGTCGGAGCATAGACCTCCGCGCCTAGCTTGAACAGCCCGATCCTGCGAGCAGGCACCTCATACACTGGGCGCCGGCTCATGTGCGATAACGGTTTCGCCGCAACGAAATGGGGGCCCGGGATCTCTGGTCTCTTCGCGCTACGAGATGCGTTGAGGGTTATCGGAACGCGCTTCGCCTCAGCACCTGCTTGTGAAGCAATGCCGTAGATGATCCGAGGCAGAGCTTCCTGACATGAACTCAACTCCTGGTGCTTCCGGCGGCTCAGTGTGCTGAGCATCTGAAGAAGCGTATGATTAAAGTTAAGCTGCGGAACAGAGCAGCAGTCGTGCCGTCTTCCTCGCCTCCAGCGCATGCTTTGCTCCAGACGGGTCACTTATACAGGACGTCTTAGGTAGCAAGGAGGAGCATGTATGAAGACGTATCTCAATACGACCATGACTGATTCCGGTCAGGTTTCGCCCACCGGGGAGACTACTCCTTCGACAAACAGGCCAGGTGCCACACCGTTCCGTGAACCGCAGAAGCGGAGCGGACGTCCGGGCGACCACATGTGGAGCTCCGATAAGAACGGGTGTGTTTTGGAAGGAACATCAGCGGAATCCCCTGACATGAACACGGTCCCGGACGCTGGGGGTGGCTCCGTTTCGAGCTTCTAACGGAGCTGATGATCAAATTGCGCTGCAGAATGGGCCGTGCCCTATAAGCGGGTATGCAACCTATACGTATTTGAAAGCGGGAAACTTTGTGAAGTTTGCCACCACTGCGGGTACTCTTCTTATTCTTCTCAGTATCTTTGGATTTTCATGGGGTGGTTTCAATCTCACTCCCGAGCAAAAGAACGCGGGCGGCGTATTGGTAAAACATACGAGCACTCTCCCAATCCCGCCAATTATTAGTATCGCTTCGTTGATCGCAGGAATTGGTCTAGCCGCGGTCGGAATGCGCTACAAAATGGCCTGATGTGTTCTGCCTCCAAAGGGATCCACACGACTTTTAGATCTAGCTAGTCCCATTCCAGCGTAAAGAGCTTATACTAAAAGATAGTCGTTCTTCCGTCTCGCCTTCAGCTCTCCTTGCTTCGCTCCAGACGATAATCCTCCAAGTGAGCAAGCAACAATAGGAGTAGACGATGCTTATCAATAAGGCTGATGTAAAGAGACACCTCGCCTCTAAGTCGAGAAAATATACCCACACTCCTCTCGCCAACGCTTCCGCAGCAAGTTCGAACTCTTTTACGCTATTT
>KB906737.1 GCA_000381585.1 Acidobacteriaceae bacterium KBS 83 | reverse complement strand
ATACGAGCACTCTCCCAATCCCGCCAATTATTAGTATCGCTTCGTTGATCGCAGGAATTGGTCTAGCCGCGGTCGGAATGCGCTACAAAATGGCCTGATGTGTTCTGCCTCCAAAGGGATCCACACGACTTTTAGATCTAGCTAGTCCCATTCCAGCGTAAAGAGCTTATACTAAAAGATAGTCGTTCTTCCGTCTCGCCTTCAGCTCTCCTTGCTTCGCTCCAGACGATAATCCTCCAAGTGAGCAAGCAACAATAGGAGTAGACGATGCTTATCAATAAGGCTGATGTAAAGAGACACCTCGCCTCTAAGTCGAGAAAATATACCCACACTCCTCTCGCCAACGCTTCCGCAGCAAGTTCGAACTCTTTTACGCTATTTGGCACATCCATCAAGCCCATTGTTACGCCTGCACCTGCAGAAGCCCTCCTTCCGATATCGGTGCCCTAAGGCATAGTGAGGCGCCCGCTTCCGAATGTAGCCCTAAGAGCTGGCCATCGCGTTGAGGGTCAGCCCTTTGGGATTGGCTAAGTGCGATTCGGTTTTCTAGGTCTCAGGGTCGTCGGTGACATCCCGTGTGCCCTCACGTGTCTATGATCATTGGCGATGGCCGCCTAGATCGCCTGTTGATTGTCGCTGAGGACCAACGATCCAGAACTGCGAAAATGGCCAGTGACCTCTGGAAGCAGCGCAGAAGTTCTGTGGACTCTGCCGGTTTGCCATAGTGCGTACGTGAATACGCAACAAATTATCACCGCACTCAACGCTGAGATCGCCCGACTCCAGCACGCCCGCTCAATTATCGCATCATTCGGTGAAGCGAAAAGCCCTGGGCGCCCGGCGAAATCCGCACCATCAACTGTTCCTGCCCCAAAGAAGCGGAAGCTTTCGCCGGAGGCACGGAAGAAGATTGCTGCGGCTCAGAAGAAGCGCTGGGCGAAGCAGAAGGCCACCAAGCCGGTCCACGTCACGAGGGTTCCTGCCAAGAAGCAACCTGAAAAGCTAGTGCGAGCTGTGAAGAAGGGAACTGCGCAGAATGCTCTGTCCAGTCGATCGGAGACAGTAGCCGCAACGGCGAAGAGCTAGGAGCGAGGCGTCCCCAACTCCTCCAATGCGTGGCGCACTGTGGAGGGCAGCAGTCAACTCCGCCTTCCCAAGTCATAAATTCTAAGATTCTATCCTCATGATTGGAATTGGCGATTCCTCGGACTGCGGCTGACTGCGAGGCTAGTTCCGGCACCTGTGGAACCTGCTCATGGTTCTTAGGCGTGTACGGGAACGGTGATCTTATGGAAGGTCGAGTTGATAACCTCACATGTCTCAACCTTAGGAGTTCCATCGATCACTTTTGCGAAGGTCTTCAACACTTCGGGATAAGTATTAGAGTTGTAGGCTTCTGCATCTGCTTTGTTGTCCCACAAACTGATTGCCGTCACATCCATCCCGCTCGGTTTGGCAAACGTGATTTCGTCCCTAAAGCCCTTCTGTTTGCGAAGTAAAGGGAGAATTTGACTCTCAAATACGTGGCCGTACTCAGAAAGCATGTTGTTTTTCAGATGAATAGAGACATTGCGTGCAAACATAGGTCCTCCTTGGAGGCCATTGTTAGCTAAGAGGAGAGAACTTCAGATGGGCTGACTTAGTTCAGGGAACCTGAAAGAGGAGGAGGGTATAGTAACTACCTCATCTCTGACCCTATCTGAACGCCGTAGGTTTGTCCATTGGAGCGCAAGTGAGTCGGCAGGCTACACCGGACGATCTCGCCCACACACACACTTGATCCATTTCCTTAACGACAAATATCCATCCACGAAGAGCGTCGTCAACGTCACGGGCAGTGCGGCGGACATGCGGCGAATCCAGAACATTTCGCGATGGTGGTGTGACCACCATCATCCATCCATCCTCAAAACAACGCCACACAACTACGTTGTAGCCGGCGTGGCGGCACTCAACCCGCGATCCTATGGGAGTGCATGAGGCCGCGTCCTTTTGCGCTGAAGCGAACGACGCTCTGACAGGCTGAGTGAAAGCAATGGTCTTTTGCACAAAAGTGCCGCCGGCCAATGCCGGACACCGTGATACCGAGGTCAGTTACGAGAAACAGACTTTCTCGGGACCATTCCAGCCTCGATGAGTGCATCGGCGATTTATCAATTGACTTCTGTCCTTTGCTGACGTGAGTCCTCCGTGTTACTTTCGCCAAGTACACGAGTTGCTCAGGCAGGAGTTTATGAGGCATGCTGCCCTTGGTTTTCGCGCCCATTCCGGCTGGACCGCTCTCGTTGCGATATCGCTTGAAGAGGACTTTCCGCTAGTAATTTTGCGTGAGCGTCCTCACCTTGTCAAAACCTTCAGTTACGAATTTCGTCAGCCCTATCACACCGCGGAAAAAAGACCGTCACCCGAAGCTCATGGCTTCATTTCGCGCGTTCGTGCCGAAGCAAGACGTCTCTCTTATCGAGTCATTCACTCTGCTCAGACGACTCTTCACAAGCAAGGTTATGAACTCAAGTGCTGCGGTCTGCTTCTTTCTTCGGGAAGGCCGCTTCCGGGTCTGGCGCAGATTCTGGCATCTCATGCGCTGATTCACGCCGCTGACGGAGAACTTTTCCGCGAAGCATTGCTCTCCGCAAGCAAGCGCTGCGGCGTCGAGTCGTTCACTACCAAGGAGAGCGAATTACTCGAAAGGGCCGTGAACGCTCTTCACCTGCGGCATAGTGAACTTCGCCGTCACCTCACGAATCTCGGTCACCCTCTTGGTCCTCCGTGGGCACAAGACGAAAAGTTCGCCGCACTTGTAGCTTGGCTCTCACTTCTGCAGGAGAGATTCTTCCAGCGCACGTAACTCGTCCCGAGTGACCGGCTAACCGAAACTGAGTCACAGTTAGTGAGAACAGGGGCGATGCACTCAGTGAGATGTTCTATCAGCCCTTTCGTCCGAGTACCGCCTGGTGTCTATTCGGAAGTAACGAAAAGGTCAGTTGACGTGGCCGAAAACTGCCCCGCTCCGCTATCAAGAGCAGCCACTCGTACCACTGCAATTTCCGCACTTGTGGCAGCTGCCGTTGCGGACCATCAGTGACCCACAGGTGACACAGAGCGGCGCATCGCCAACCTCATGCTGTCCTGAAGGTATTGCGAAACGCCGGCGGAAGCAGGGTTTACCGCTGCATGATCAATGGCCTCCTTGCCGCCGATCAATCATCGAAGTTGTCAAGTGCGTTCAAGTTCAGAGTAGACCGTCATAGGAGCCTTAACTTCTGCCCTGCCTTATAACCACAACCCCCGCAGAGCCGACTACGTTCCTTTTCGCCTCATCCTGTGACTCGGCGCACTGACTGAATGTTTCGGGGAGTATCCTTCAGTGGTCGTCAAGCCGGAGATCCCGGATGAAAGCGATTGTGTATCACCATTACGGAACTCCCGATGTCCTCAAATGCGAAGAGATTGAGAAGCCGACTCCAGGGGACAATCAGCTTCTAATCAGAGTTCGCGCGGCATCCGTCAATCCGCTCGAATGCGGAATGATCAGAGGTGCCGCTCGCTTTGTGAACGGGCTGCGTAAGCCGAGGGTCACACGGCTCGGCGTGGATGTAGCGGGTGAAATTGAGGAAGTTGGAAGGAACGTAACCCAGTTTCAGTCGGGTGACGCGGTCTTCGGCATATGTATCCGCAACCCACACGCTTCCGGTGTCGGTATTTGGAGCTGCCAAGGGGCCTTTGCCGAGTTTGTGTGTGCGCACGAGTCGACGCTGGTCAAGAAACCGGATAATGTGGCATTCGAACAAGCAGCATCGGTACCTGTGGCGGCATTCACGGCATTACAGGGTCTTCGTGACAAGGGAAGAATCCGCTTCGGACAGAAGGTCTTGATTAATGGTGCGTCCGGTGGCGTCGGCACCCTCGCAGTCCAAATTGCCAAGTCGTTTGGTGCAGAAGTTACCGGAGTATGTAGCACGAGAAATCTGGAACTGGTGCGATCGATCGGCGCGGATCACGTCATTGATTACACGCGAGAGGATTTCACCAAGAGCGGACAACGTTACGACGTGGTGTTCGACTGCATTGTGAACCACTCGGCGTTGGCAATCAGACGCGTCATGAATCTCAAGGGGATCTACGTTGCGGTCGGTGGTCCACACGGCCACTGGTTGGGCGCGATGTTTCGTACGTTGATGGCACTTTTCATAGCATTCGTGATCTCACGATTCGCCAGCCGAAAGCTGATTATCTTCATCGCCCGGCCCAATAGAGATGATCTGAACCTCATCCGGGAGCTGATGGCGACTGGAAAGGTAACGCCAGTGATCGACAGGTGCTACGGATTGACTGAAGTTCCTCAGGCGATCCGGTACCTGGAGGAAGGGCACGCTCGGGGAAAAGTAGTAATCTCGATGCCGCAGCAGAGATCGGATCTGCAAAGCACGCCACGTGGATAGCTTCCGTGTTCCCCGTCATCCGCCAGGAATATTCGAAAGCGCTGATCTCCCGTCCAGCTCTCGCGCACGTATGAGGCCTCCAGCGTAATGTTCGGTCAATCAAGCAACCCACGCCGGAAGCTGGCGTTCTACCACTGAACCACTCCCGCGTTCGCGACAATTATATATGTGTGTAGCGAGGTCTAATCTCGCACCGCAACCACACCCTCACACCGGTTCAGAAGCGGAAGGCCTTCCACGGCACGGTGCCATATTCACCCATATCCGCTGAGCCGGCCAGGCGATCACCTGTGCTGGTGCCACGGAACGTCCAGCGCACCTCATACCCACTGGTTGGCATCGTGCCTTTCAATGTGACTTGGTTGGCGTGCACCTTGCCGCTCAGCGAAGCCGTGTAGATTTCGCCGTACAACATGCCTTCGATATCTTCGCCGTTTTGCTTCAGCTCGAAGCGCTGCGTCCCCGTTCCACACAGGTATTCGATTAACACCGTCCAGGTGCCGCTCAGTTGAGCAGTCTGACCTTGCGGAAGGACAGGGTTCTGATAGTTGCCAGGCTTCGTGAGGCCTTCGTAGATCGCGTTGGCAACGATCTCCGCCTCACCGGGCGCCATCATGTACGGCATGATCGTGATGGCGCTGGCCATTTGGTCGGGCCGCATGCCAGTGCCGGCGCCCGTCAGGATGCGGGGCGTACCTGCATCGAGCTTCGCTTCGAGTTCCTTACCGGTAATTTTGAGCGCGTTCGCATCCCAATGGATACGCAACTGCGGACTGCGATTGGAAAGATCTTCCGGCTGAAGGATCTCGGTGGTGACTGAGGGCAGGCTTTTCACACGGTTGGCGATTGTGTCGAGCCAGCTCTGCCACTCTTTCCACTCGGCTGCGTGGTCGCGTTTGTACCACTGCCGCACCGCGGCGAGCATGCCCATGGCCTCTTCTTTGCCGACTTTGTAGCCTCGCCCGTAGTTATGGTGCGGGGCAGCCTGGAACCACGCCGCCTGGATCAGCGCTGGATCGCCAAGGAGCACACCGGCAGCCTGCGGGCCCCGTATGCATTTGCCGCCTGAATATCCCACCAGGGACGCGCCCGCTTGTATGTGAAAATTGGGGACTAACGGCTCCTCGGCCGCCGCGTCGACAAATACCGGCGTTCCCTTCGCTTTCGCTATGCGACAGATATTCGCGATGGATAAAGGTCCCTTCGCCGCTTCCGGGCTGGACATGACGTAGATCATGGCAACCTGCGCGGTCAGCGAGTGCTCCAGTTGCTCGGCTGTTTCTACCTCAATCACCTCAGCGCCTGTCGTGCGCACGCCGAAGTCGTAGGGATTGCGAGAGTGCTTCGGAATGATGACCTTTGTCTTCTCTCGGACATACGGCAGCGCCTGACACTTTTCGATATCTGCGCCCGCCGTACAGGCCAGCGTGGCGAGGGCGATGGCGGCTTCGCAGCCGGTCGTCACCATGGCACTAGGGGCTCCCATCAGCGAAGCGATCTCTTTTCCTACCGCGGCCATCAACTCGTCCAACTGCACGTAATAGAACGAAGCTTCGTACATGGCGCGCTTTACTTCTGGGAGCGAGCGCGAGCCAGTGATGATGGTGTAAGTGCCGCGCGCATTCAGGATGGGGCGCACGCCAATCTCAGTGAACAGGTTTTGCTTCTCCAAACCATTCAACTGCGGAAAACCCGCCGGAGCCTTAATGCCCTCGGCGCTCTCCTGGGAGAGGGGCAGAGCAGATAAAGGCAGCGCTGTGGTGGTCAGGCCGAGGGCTGAGAAAGCGCCGGAGGCCTGCAGCATTCGACGACGAGAGATCTGCGTAGTGCGGTCCAACGGCTGCATGTATCTCCTTAAAACCTGGCTGAGATAAAAACGCTGGTCCACTTCGGGCTTGCCCGAAGCAGACCGTTGAAGATGTGTCAGATATAAGCAATCACATCGATTTCGACGAGCGAATTGCCCGGAACTCCACCCATGGGCGCGACTGTCGTGCGCACAGGCGGCATATCTCCGAAGCGCCCTTTGTAGGCCTCGTTCAGACCGTCGTAATCCTTGATGTCATTGAGGTACACGTTGACCTTCAGCACTTTGTCCATGGACGATCCGGCAGATTTCAGGTTCTCTTCAATCTCGTCCAGCACGTGCTTGGTCGCCTCCTGGATGTTGCCCGGTTTGTGATAGCCAACACCTGCGAGAAAGAGCAGATTGCCATAGGAGATCGCGGCATTGAAGAGAGGCGCCCCCTCGCCTGGCTTCCGTTTTGTTCCGTATCCGTAATTTTTCTTTTGGGGTGTTCCTGCCTTTTGTGCAACAGCGTCGCCGGCTGCCAAAGTTGCAGCGCCGGCTGCGAGTGCCGCGCCCCTCAACATGGACCGTCGTGATTGCTTTTCCATCGTTTCTCTCCTCACTTTCGTGCTGTGCTATGGTTGCAGTTCTATCCGCGCTTTTGGACAAGTACCGAGCGCAGCCTGGATGCTACTACGCGATCCTCTCCATCCTCGAGCATCCATGTAGAGAGGATGATGGAGTTTGGCGTTCCCATCAAACCCCGACCGTCGGTTCCTGTTGCTGGATTCAGTTCGATAGACGGCGTGCCGTTGCGCAGCTCTTCTGCCACTTGCAGCGGCGTGATACCGAGCTGTTTCGGATCGATGTCGATGATGAGATGCGGTACATGGTTGGCAATCGGTGGAGTCACGACGCGGGTCTGTACTGATGGAATAGTTTCGACCGCGCGTTGGATAACGGCCGTGCGACGGAGAAACTCCTTCTCCATGCCCTCGTTGCTTTGCTCCAGCAGCCAATCGACCGCTGCCACCATGCCCACGATCTGCTCCTTCGCCACCTTCATTCCGCGTCCGACCGCATCGCTGTTCGGATTGTCATTCTGCGCGGCGAGTTCGATGAGATCTTTGCGGCCCAAAAGCAGCCCTGCATTCTGCGGGCCCCGAATCCCTTTGCCGCCGGAAAAACATACGAGGTCGAAACCCATCCCCGTGTACTTCCAGAGGTTCTCAATTGGCGGGACATCTGCCGCGGCGTCCAGGTGACACGGCACCCCATGTTCATGCGCAATCGCGACCCAATCTTCGCGTCCGATCTCGCCGCTCTCCGCTGCATTAAAGAAATTCGTCATCACGGTGCGATCTCTAAGGGCCGCGCGGTAATCGTCGACAGTGACGACCTCCCTGATCACGACATTGCAGAGCTGCATGGCGTGGTCGTACTCATAGCGATGCGCCTTCTGCACAATTACTTCGTTTTTGTGACCCGCGACACCGCCAGGAATGGCTTCCGGTGGGAGCCCGTTGGCCTTCGCGATGCAGGCGGCCGTTGCCAATGTGAGAGCAGCTGAGGCCCCTGAACTGACCAGCGCTGCCTCGCAACGAAGTTTGCGCGCCAGATATTCGCCCGAAGCCTTTTGCAGATCCTTCAGGCGTACAGGGTGGCGTGCAGCCTGATCTACCGCCTTGCGCACGGAAGTCGGCATCACAGCCGCCGTCAGGAATGTGTAGGTGCCGGCTGCATTGATTATTGGCTGTACGCCTAACTTCGCGTAATAGTCCTCGCCTGCCAGTGGCTCTGTTGCGGCGTATGAGCGGAATGGCATTGCGGCGGCCAAAGCGGCAACGGGCCCGCAGCTAAGAAGCCTGCGGCGCGAGAACGCAAATCGTTTTCCACTGGCCATTGGCGTGCTCCTTCGTTACTGTGAGAGCGGTAAGCGGACCACCGCCGCTCCCTAACTTGAGAAATTCAGATTCTCCCAAATTTCTGAACAGCCTCAACAATCGAACGATATTTCTCGATAAACGGATACATGGAATGCTCGGAGTTATCTAGAGCTTGGGCCTTGATCAGAATCTCCGCGGCATGGGCCTTCGGCACCACCACAACTCCATCCTGGTCAGCGACGATAATATCTCCGGGGTTGACCTCCACACCGTCACACGCGATCGGGATATTCGCTCCTGCAAACCGATAGTGTCCGACAGAGGTCGAGGGCACCGGTCCGAGTGCGTAGACCGGAAACTGGATGCGCTTCAGCTGCGGAATATCCCGTACGCCACCGTCCACAACCGCACCAGCGTAGCCACGGGCCGCCATGGCCGTCCCCATCAGCCCACCCATCCCGGCAATGTCACTCCCATCCTGCACAGTCATAACGTAAACGGAACCCTCGCCGCCCTCGTCGATCGCTTTGAGCATCCCCGTCAGCGCGCCCGCATCGTGGTCCTCTTCGCGCTTGAGCAATACGGTGACGGCGGTGCCGGCAAACTTTGTCGGAAAGATCGCCTGCATGCGATGCGACATATATCGCTTTTCATGCAGCAACTGCTCGATTGCATCGGAGACGGACGCTGCCTCCACGTGACGATATGCATCGACCATCTGCTGCGGATGCGCAGCGTAATCGGCAGCCGTCATCGGATTGTCTGCCCAGCTGGCAAGGCCGGCACCGCCGGTTACCACGACAGCGCAAATGGTCAGGAGAAGCCGCATACTCCTTTTGGTCGTCACGTGTGTCCTCGCGATGCCTAAGGCGCTCATTGCGAAAAGCTTAAGCCGTAAAGGCAATTCGTGCACGCAGAATTGCGGTCGTCAGGCTACTTTGTTCAAAATGCGATTTGTCGGCGGGATAACGGCCGAGGCACGGTCATCAATGTCACCAGGAATGAAAGTGTGCCCATTGCAAAGCACGGAGTCGATGTTGTCATCGGGCAGAAAGCGTGATTTGGCATAGTACATGCGACCTAGACTGTAGGCACAGGAGGGAGTCGTGCAATCGGAGTTCATTCCAGATGAACGAGTCCGCGTTGCAGCGCAAAGATCGTTGCCTGGGTTCGGTCGCGGGCTCCCATCTTTTCCAGGACAGCGCTCACATGGATGCGCACCGTCTTTTCGGAGATGTGCAAATGTTCCGCGATCTCCCTGTTGGAGCGTCCTTGTGTGATGCAAGTAAGCACCTCTGTCTCGCGCGGCGTAAGGTCGGTGACTGAAGTGCGTTCTGCCAACCTGTCCAGTGCCGTACGGGGAAGATATCGAAGATCCCGATGGACGGTGGTGATTGCATCGATCAGTTCCTGTCCGCTTGCGTCCTTGGTCAGATAGCCCGCTGCTCCGCTGCGCACTGCGCGATAGACGTCCTCGCTTCCCTGATAATTCGACAACACGACAACGCGCGCATCGGCAAACTCGCGGCGTACCCGAGTCAATACTTCGAAACCGCTCGTGCCCGGCAACCGCAGGTCCAGCAGCATGACATCAGGACGTAATGCGCGATACATTGAAAGCCCCTGCTCGCCGTCGGCTGCTTCTCCGATGACGCGGATCTGCGAATGGCCGGCCAGCACGGAGCGCAGAGCGATGCGCGCCAGAAAATGGTCCTCAACCAGGAGGACGGTAATGCTGTCTACAGGCCGATCCATTGCACTACCTCTTCTTCCTTGACGCTTCGCTTGGAATTGCGGGTCAGATAGATTGCATCGAAGGGCACGGTCGCCTCTACTTCGGTACCGGAGCTATCGCTATGCAGGCGGAGTGAGCCTCCCACCTTCCGCACGCGCTCTTGCATCACCGCGATGCCGAAATGCCCGGATCGCGCCGCAGCCTCGTCCACATGGAATCCGCGGCCGTCGTCGCGGATCGAAAGGCGGAGTGCATCCTCTTCGTAAATCAGCCGGATCTGGATCGACTCGGCGAGGGCATGTCGCAGTGCATTGCGCACCGCTTCCTGCCCGATCCGTGCCAAATGATGTACCGAGCCTGGAGGCAAGGAGACTTCATCACCTTCCATCTCAAAATGAAGACCGCATTGTTCTCCGTGGTGGTTCTCTTCCAGCATGCGCCGCAACGCTTTTGACAAAGAGCTGGTGACTTCTTCACTCTCGCGCAGATCGTAGATGATCCTTCGCGCCTCCGCCTGGCAAAGCAGGACCATGCTGCGGGCCAGTTCGCACGACTTTGCTGCCGGACTCTGCGCTTCTTCGCTATCGCGAAACAGATTCATCGTTGCTTCCAGTTGCCAGGAAATTGCAGAGAAGCCGGCCATCAAGGTGTCGTGGCATTCCTGTGCTATGCGGTTCCGCTCCTCCAGCACAACGCCCATGCTTCCTTTCACATGCTGCATGCGCTGCAACAGACGTAAACGGAGAAGAAGCCCGAACAGGACGGCAAGAAGCAGGACCGCCGACATCCGAGCCCACGAGACTCGCAACGATCCCATCTCGGGCAGTGCGAAGACCTGCATCTCTGATCCCAAATACGCCGATCCCGGATACGCGCACGCGGCCCCGAGAGCACCAAGGTCTGCGAAAAACCAATGCACATCAATCTGCTGCATATGAAGGTGAGAACCGGAACCATTCTCATGCGCCTGAGCTACTGCACTGCCATGGCAGAGACCACAAAAGAGGACCAGAGTCGGAAATAGAAAGAGGCCTGAACGCCATCGTCGCAGCAGAACCATATGGTCAAACACCGTCACCGGAGGTGGGTTCAAGCTGCAGCGGCTGCTCCGGGTGGACAAACAGCCAACACACTGCTGCGCCAACGGCAAAGAACGCTGCCAGGCCGAAGGAGGTGGTCCAGCCTGCTCGTTGGGCAATCCACGGCGTGAGCGAGGCCGTGACAGCGCCGCCAATCTGTCCGCCCATGTTGACGATGCTGGAGAACAGACCGGACGATCGTCCTGCAAGGTCCACCGAAACCGACCAGAAGGAACTCTGCGAGAGGTACAGCGCGCCGGCCCCTGCTGCGAGAATGATCACGGCTGTCTGTGCGTTGTGTGCTTGAGAGCCAAGCACCAGGAAGAGCGCCGTCGCTGCCAGCGCGACTGCAGCGAGTCCACAGCGGCCGGCGCGTAGTCCCCACCGGATCGCAATCCGATCGCTGAGCATCCCGCCCACCAGGCAGCAGATTGTCATGGAAATCAAAGGCAGCATCGTAAACATGGCGCTCGTCTTCATATTCACGCCCCGCGCCTGCGCCATATAGATGAAAAACCAGCTGAAAAATATCCAGGCGATGTAGCCGAAACTGAAGTAGCCCAGCATGAGAGCGAGCAGATCGCGCCTCTGAAAGAGCTTGAGGCCAGATATGCGTCTTCTTGAGGGCAAGCCCTCCGTCTTTGTCCCAGTCTGAACTCGGCGTAGCTGGCCGACGGGCACATTTCGGCTCTCAGCCAGTTCTTCATCTCGGACCGCTGGATGCTCTTCCGGCAGATCGCGTGCCATGAACCACCATGCGATGCCGACCGCGACACCGAGGACTGCGCTGAACCAGAAGGCTGCCCTCCAGCCGTGGTGCACGATCAGCCAGCTCAGCAGCGGCGGTGTCAGTCCGCTGCCTGCTCCTACACCGGCGAAGATCAATCCGTTGACGAAGCCGCGTTCTCGGGACGGCACCCACTGGGCTACCCACTGATTGGCCGCCGGATACACGATCGCCTCGCCGGCTCCCAGAAGGAAGCGAATCCCCAGGAGCCAAGCCACGGCGTAAGCCATCGTCGATGGCAGTGCGGCCGTACAGGCCGTCGTTACGCCCCACCAGATCGCACCCAATGTAAGCGAGCGCCGCGGGCCCCACCGCATTGCCAGCCACCCGGCTGGTACCTGGAAGATGGCATACCCAATCAGGAATGCGCTGAAGACGACACCGAGCTTCTGGTTCCCGAGGCCATACTCCCGGCTCATTTGAATCCCGGCGATGGAAATGTTCGTGCGGTCGAGAAATGCGACGGCGCTAAGTACGAACAGCCAGAAGGCCAGCAGGTAGCGAACGCGAAACCACGACGGTCCGCGAGGATTCAAGGCTGTCTCTTGTTGTCTGAGCGCCCGCAGGGCTGCATCGCTCACTTCAAAGCTCCGTCAACGAGTGTTCTCACATGCTAGGAGCAAGCTCAGTTTCGCGCCAGACCTACGCTGCTCTAGGGCAAATAGCCTAGAAAAAATGCGGATAAACTGCAGATGCCCGGTGGTGTCGCCGGTTCTAGAACTGAGTCAGCCTTTAATCTGTGCACATTGCAGCATCGAAAACATCAAGGACCCTATCATGCCATTGGTTATCCGGCGCTCGCTCCGGATTGCATCGCTCGCATTCGCAAGCACACTCTGCACGGTCGTTTCTTCTGCGCAGACCGCCCCCGCCCAGCCGCCGCAGTTTCCTCCGCTCTCACAGGTTCCGCCGCCTCCGAGATTTCCTCTGCTTCCCCCGCTTTTTTCGCTTCCCAGGAGCCAGCACAAATATGATCTTGTGCTCTCCGGCGGCCATGTGCTCGACCCCAAGAATCATCGCGATGGCGTCATGGACGTAGCCATCAAGGACGGCAAGATCGTCGATGTTGCACCGCACCTTGAATCGCCAGATACCATCAAGACCATCTCCCTGCGAGGCCTCTATCTCACCCCCGGCCTTATCGATATGCATGTGCACGCCTATGCCGGAACAGGAGAGAAAGGCTCCTACGCTGGTGACAACAGCGTCTATCCTGACGGATTCACCTTTCGGAACGGCGTGACCACGGTTGTGGACGCAGGCAGTTCCGGATGGCGAAATTTCGAGGATTTCAAGCAGCGAATCATCGACCGTTCGGACACGCGAGTGCTGGCTTTTCTGAACATCGTCGGTTCGGGCATGCGCGGCCAGCTTTACGAAAACAACAACGACGACATGGATGGGCGTGCCACCGCCGTCATGCTCGAGAAATACCCCAACGTACTGGTGGGGATCAAAAGCGCGCACTATTCGGGACGTGGCTGGAAGCCGTTTGAACAGGCTGTTCTCGCGGGAAATCTTGCGAATCGTCCAGTCATGATCGACTTCGGCACCAACGGCGCGGAGCGCCCCTTGCTCACATTGTTGTCTCAAATTCTACGGCCCGGCGATATTTATACTCATATGTACTCCGGGTTGCGCGGTGAGCAGGACCTGCAGACCCTCGGACCTAGCGAGGCGATGCTCGTCGGACGCAAACGCGGTATCTACTTCGACGTGGGCCACGGCGGCGGCAGCTTCAACTGGGGGGTCGCAGTGCCGCTTATGAAGGAAGGCTTTCAGCCGGATTCCATCTCGACGGATCTGCATATCACCAGCATGAATGCAGGCATGAAGGATCTGCTGAACGTCGCCGACAAGATGTTGGCGCTCGGCCAGACCGTGCCGCAGGTCTTCGAAGAGATGACGGCTGCTCCGGCTCGCGAGATTCGTCATGAGGAGCTGGGCAACCTCTCCGTCGGTGCTGTTGCCGATCTCGCTGCTTTCAGCGTCGAACGTGGAAGATTCGGCTTTGTAGATATGAACAATGAGCGCAAGATTGGCGATCGTGCCCTGGAATGCCAATTGACTGTCCGCGCAGGAAAGGTAGTCTATGACCTCGAAGGGGTCAGTTCGGATAGATGGGATAGCCATCCGACGAGCGATTACAGAATCGCAGGCCATTGGACGACTTTGACGACGCGCGACGACAACAAGAGAGAGCCACCTGCCAATCCTGTTCTAGCCCACTGAAGTAGCACTGATGTGAATGGCGGTGACGTTGCCGCTGCTGTGGAATCGACTGGCGAGGGTTGGCGCGCTGCAGGCCTTTCGCGCACTGGGATGAGGGAGCTATGGATGCCTCCGTAACTCGGCAGGACCCGCGGTATCAGGCGCTGCTGCGCGGTCACAATCTGCGGTTTCCTGAAAACGCGTCGATGGGCCCTGCACGCATCGTCGTTTGCACCACGCCGGCCGATGTTCATCGAGCGCTGCAGACTGCCGTTCATGATGGAGTACGCCCTACCGTACGTTCCGGCGGCCACTGCTACGAAAACTTCACGGCGAACAATCCAGGTGGTGTCCTGCTCGATCTGTCGCAGCTGAGTACCGTGGATTTGGATCCGCGGACCGGCGAATACTGCATTGCGCCGGGTGCCGTGCTCGGCGATGTCTATCAGTCTCTTTACAAGCGATACGGACTCACGTTGCCAGCCGGTAGTTGCTACTCCGTAGGCGCGGGCGGCCATATCTCAGGTGGAGGATATGGCTTGCTCTCACGTCTGCAGGGGCTCTCCTCAGACTGGTTAGAGGCCATCGATATCTTGACCGTGGATGCCTCGGGCAAGGTCATAGAACGTCGCGTCGATCGAAAGAACGATCCGGATTTATTTCGTGCCTGCTGTGGAGCGGGAGGCGCCGGTTTTGGGATCATCACGGCCTTCCGCTTCAAAGATCTGCCGGTTGCTCCACGCGAAGTGGTCGAAGTTGGTCTGCGCTTTCCATGGGACACCATGACTGAGCAGCAATTCATTGCGCTCCTGACGACCTACGGAGACTACTGGGCTACGCGTGGATGTGATCCGGATACGTGGGGTCTCTTTGCCCTTCTCGGCGTCGGGCCCAAACGCGAAGACGGCTGGCTCGGTTTGCACATGCAATTCTGTCAGCCGGATGGGAAAGTGGATGATGTCTCCGTTTTGCGCGAATTCATGGCGAAGTTTGACAGATTTAATTCCGAACTCATCTCATCGCCGCATAGGGAGTTTGCAAACGCAGCTACAAAGCCGACGGCGCGGCAGCCCGCATCAGCCGCCTATAAACCCAAACGCATTCCATGGCTGGAGGCAGCCACCTCCGATCGCAGCGGTGGTAACGGAGCACGCGCCAAATACAAATCCGCTTACATGAAACGCAGCTTCGTCCCTGCTGAGGCCCGGGCGATCTATCGCTTTTATTCGGGCAACAGCATCACCGCCCGATCTTCTGTCATCTCTATCGATTCGTACGGCGGAGCCGTGAATCGCCCGCAGCTTGCGGCGGAGACTGCGATTGCGCAACGCAGTTCCACCATGAAATTGCAGTGGCAGTGTTATTGGTTTGACCCTGCTGAGGATGCGCAGCACCTGCGTGAACTCGATGCGTTCTACACCTCGATCTATACGGGAGAGCATGTGGGCCCGCACCACCAGGGAACGCCCTGGGGTGATCGCTACGAGGGCTGCTACATGAACTATGCCGACATCGATATGCTCCGGTATCCCTACTGGCCGGAGCTCTTTTACGGGCGGGACGGCTTATATGAATTCCTGCAGAAGGTAAAGCAAAGCTACGATCCGAACAATGTGTTTCACCACGCCATGAGCATCCGTCCTGCCTAAGACGGCACAGATTGGAGGGGGATATGGATAACAAATCCACGCTGAGCCGCAGAACCTTTCTCGCCGGAGCTGCAACCTGCGCTGCTGCTGCCCCCGCGCTCCTCCACTCTGCCGTTCACACGCCCTTTCGACAGACTCTGTTGCACGTGGCTACACGTGCATCGCACAGCGGATATGTGCACACGTTCTTACTTGCATCCGATGGCTGCACGTTGCTCGGCAGCACTCGAACCGATTCGCTCGCCGCCTTTGCAGTCCATCCGGTCCTTCCAACCCTCTATGTCGCACGCGACTGCCGCGAGTGGGAAGCTCTGCCTCGTGGCGTTATCGAGACTTACGTCGTCGCACGCAGTATGAGCCCGCTGCGGCTTGTTGCACAGACGCCGATGGCCCTTTCCGCAACTGGTCCGCGCTCAATTGGCGTATCGCCGTGCGGCCGGCATTTGCTGGTTTCGGCATCCACTGGTGGAGCGTGGAATGCCTTCGCTCTCGATCCCGACGGTATTCCCTCTCTCGTGGCAATCACTCGGAAAGAGACTGGGATCACGCTAGAGCCGGGTGCTGTCTCGATGCCAACTCCGCACGGTCTGGTCTTTTCGCCTCGTGGGCCGCACGCGCTAGGTACCGATCCGGGCACGGGCTGCATGACCTTGCTGCAGCCTTCGTCTGAAGCAATCGCAGTGCTGGCCCGTCAACAGAGTCCGTACGGGCTCACTCTTTCGTCTCCTGTGTGGACGAACGATGGTCTATACGTCATCGTCGGAAACGCCCAGAACGCCTCGCTATCCCTCTATCGAATGCCGGCGGTGTTAGAGAAAGGCAGCGAGGCGAGCTTCCACCTTGCTAGTACGGTTCCTACCTTCACATCGGTGACGGCCTTGGTTGCGCATGCGTCCTTACCAGCCGTTTTCACATCCCGTCGGCAGGCAAGTGGCAGCCGTTTGGAGCAATGGAAAATAGACCGCTCCCAATTGCGCGTCATAACGGACGCGTGGGTATCCGGTAATGTGGTCACTCTGGCTCAGGACGGCGGCAGTCTCTGGGCCGTCTCTGATGATCGCCTGATCCGAATAGCGATCGAAGAATTGCACAATCCAAATCGGTTCGAAATGCCGCTTCCCATGCACGGAGCTCGGGCAATCGTCACGCAAAGCCTGCCGGCACATGTGATCGACGCGCATTCATAAGATCCAAATAAGTTTTCAACGGAGCAATGTCGTGACAGTCACGCAGACGATTTGTCCGTGCGATGAATAGATCTAGGGCATTTGTCCTGCATAAAAACAGTCTGTAAGCCCGATGACAGATTGCATTCGGCGTTATTCAATCCATCCTGTTCCTTAGTTATAAAAAGCCAGCGGCAGAGCCGCCCCTATCAAGCTCGTCTATGCAATCGCTGGTCCGAGTGCACCGGTGTATCAGGCCGACGGTTTCCGGGGAATCCGACTGGTTCTATCTAAAACTGAAGGGTAGAGCGAGTATGAAACGTCTTTTCTCACTCCGTATTAAAACGCTGGCCGTTGCCACAATCTTCTCCGTCGCATCGATCACATACGCACAGGTTGCCAACAATACCTCACTCGTCGGGGCAGTGGTAGATCCGAGCGGCGCTCCTATCGCAAATGCGAAAGTGACCGCGGTGAACAAAGCGACGGGAGTTAGTTACCCGGGCATGACGAATGCAGACGGCTACTACTCCATTACATTCATCGTCCCAGGCACGTATGACATTACTGTGGAGCAATCCGGTTTTAGCCGGCTGACAAAGACGGGGCGCGTCGTAGTCATTGATCAGGCCCAGCGAACGGATTTCAGACTCGCGCTTGGGTCAACCGCGGCTTCGGTGACGGTCTCGGCCTCGTCTCCGCCAATTGCAACAGATGATGCCACGCTTGGCGAGACCTTCAACACCAAAGCGGTCGAGGATCTGCCGATCATCGGTCACAATGCTTTGGAAGTGGCCGCGACCGCATCGAATGTGATTATCGGGCCGACCAGTAACTATTCAGGTGTTCCTCCAGGTGAGGATTTTATTGGCGCAGGCCAGCGCGAGATTCAGAACAGCCTGAACCTGGACGGCGTGTCCATCATGAATAATCTGATCAGTCTCGCCCCTGCGCGCCCCAGTTCGGACATGATCTCCGAGGTGCAGATGCAGAGCGGCAACTACTCCGCGCAGTATGGATCCTATCTCGGCTTGCATATCAATCTGGTAACAAAGCCAGGGACAAATGATCTGCATGGCGCTGTTTACGACTACATCCAAAACACGGCGCTGAACGCAAGTCCCTTCCTGAATCCTGTAGGCACGCCAAAGCCAATTCAGCACTACAACCAATATGGTTTTGATCTCGGCGGTCCGGTCTTTCTTCCGAAACTCTATAACGGGCGAAACAAGACCTTCTTCTTCGCCTCCTATGAAAAGATAAACCAGGTTCAGGAGGCGACTCAGGGGCCCGTGTCTACATTGACGCCGGCAATGGAGGCGGGAGACTTCTCATTTCTGAATGGCAGTCAACAGCTCTTCGATCCCCTTACCGGCCGCCCATATCCCAACAATCAGATTCCTGCTTCGGAGTTGGCGACTCCCGCCGCGCAAATCGCTAAGAATATCGAACAGTACATCGCACCGCCCAATCTTCCGGGCAGCACAAATAACTTAAACGTAAATTACCCGAATAACCTCTTCATCAATCAGACTCTTGACCGCATTGATGAAAATATTGGCTCTCGCGTACGGATCTTTGTCCGCTACCACTGGCAGAACCTGAGTATTGAAGGCGGCGACCCTTTTCCCACCGACGCATCGTATGGCCCGACCAATACCAGAAACACGGCAATTGGCTACACTCACATCATTACGCCCAATCTTGTCAATGATTTTCGCATCGGCTTGAATACCGTCAGCTCGAATAACCTGAATTACTTCGCTGTGAACAACCTGCCGGATGCCGGTACTAAGCTGGGCATCCCTGGATTTAACTCCGATTCGATATACAACAACCCCGGTATTCCTTCCATTAATTTCGATACTTACCACGAGGCGGGGAACGATGCTTCTAACTGGTACCAGGACGACCGCACTATCGACGGTTATGATCAGGTGAGTTGGACTCGTGGCAAACACACGATTATGGCGGGCGCCGAGTTGCGCAGACTTACCATCGGGCGTCAGGCGACCAACGATCCCCGCGGGTCTTTCACCTTCTCTGGCGCTGCTCCGACGGATGCAGGCTACACCAGTACAGGTTACGGAGCCGCCGATTTTGTTCTGGGTTTAGCTCAGAGCTCACAGACTCCTGTCCTTCCGGTGAAGGGATCGATAGGTGAGTGGCGCGACGGCTTTTTTGTACTCGACAATTGGCAGGCACTCAGTAGGCTGACTTTGAATTATGGCCTCCGTTACGAGTTGCCGACGGTGCCGTACAGCCTCAACGGCTATGCGCGCATTTTGAATCCGGATGAGACTGCGCTGATTCCAGCCTCCAATGCCACCGTAGCTGCGGACTTTCAACCGACGCCGGGCTTCAAATTCAATGCTCCCAACCACAATGACTGGGCCCCGCGTCTCGGCGTGGCCTATCGCGCCACGGATAGAACGACCCTTCGTGGCGGATTCGGAATCTATTACAACGCAAACCAGCTCAACACCTACACACTGACTACGCAAAATTATCCGCTTTCCGCTTCGGTCAACTACTTCACAACGGCTGGAAATCGGCTTTCGCTTTCGAACCCCTCGCCAGGCGCGGGATCTGGTTCGCCACAGGCAGGCATACCAGGCACTTATGTGGGGGCTGTAACCATGGGTCCCTATCTGCCCACGCAGACGCTATACCAGTGGAGTCTTTCCTTTGGACAGGAGTTCTGGAGGGGTTCGGGCTTCGAGCTGCAGTACCTCGGTTCTCACGCCATTCATCTGGATCGAGACTTCTACGACAACCAGCCGCAACCTTCAACGAACAAAGACATCAATAGCCGCAGGCCCAATCAGCTCTTCGGAACTATACGACGTATTCAGAATGACGAATACTCCCACTACAACGGCCTGACAGCAATTCTGCGTCAGCGCGCGAGCCACGGCCTGTCAGGGATGCTCAGCTACACCTGGAGTCATGACCTAGATATTACGGATAACTCGAACGGCGCTACCACCACTATGGATCAGTACGACATCGGACGCGACTATGGCGATTCAAACTGGGATATCCGTAATCGCTTTGTAGGCACCGCAACGTATGAGTTGCCGAACATCCCCCATGCCCACGCGTTCGTGAGAGAAGTCCTGGGCGGCTGGCAGGCCAATACCATCGTTACACTTCAGTCCGGAGAACCGTTCAATGTCACTCTGGGCTTCGACCAGGCGAACGTCGGCTTGCCTAGAGGCAACGTTCAGCGTCCCAACTGGGTGCATAAGCCAAGCTCGCATTGCAGCCTGCATGACTATATCCGAAACAATGGCTACAACAATGGCGGAGTATCCTGCATAGACGCAACCGCATTCGCGATCCCCGAACTTGGGACGTATGGCACCTCGAGGCGAAACTCGATCCATGGTCCGGGCTTCAGCAATGTGAACTTCTCGCTCTTCAAAAGCTTTGATATCTGGGAGAACCTGAAGTTCCAGTTCCGGGCAGAAGCTGGGAACCTCTTTAACCATCCTAGCGCCGGCAATCCTAACTCGGAGATCGAACAAGGATTCGATCCGACGAATCCAGTTGCCACCAGCAACTTTGGCTCCGTGACAACCACGAGCACTTTCTACACCCCGCGTTCGATTCAGCTTGCGGGGAAGATCGTTTTCTGATGTAAGTGTTTGTTTGAAAGCTGTGCTGCCGTGCAGTGTTCCCGAGTCGCGTAACATTTCGAGCACCGGCGCATCGACATTGCGCGCTTTGCCAGATGCTTGGACAGCCATGAACAGTAAGATCGCAGTTGAGGAAGGTGCATGGATCCGATCATCGTAAAGCCGGAAGGATGTCAGTGGGATTGCCTGAGCCTCGGGGAAGTCATGCTGCGCCTGGATCCGGGTGAAGTCCGAATTCATACTGCAAGACAGTTCACGGTGTGGGAGGGCGGCGGCGAATACAACGTGGCACGCGGGCTACGACGCTGCTTCGGTCTGCGCACTGGAATCGTTACGGCTTTGGCGGACAATCCGATTGGGCGCCTCGTGGAAGATTTCATTCTTCAGGGTGGCGTGGACACATCTCTGATTCACTGGGCGCCGTATGACGGTATCGGACGCACAGTCCGCAATGGCCTGAACTTCACCGAGCGAGGTTTCGGAGTACGGGCCGCCGCCGGTTGCTCCGACCGCGGAAACACGGCGATATCTCACGTCAAGCCAACCGACTTCAACTGGGAGGATATCTTCGGCCCGCAACGCGGTTCGCGCTGGTTTCACACCGGTGGAATCTTTGTGGCGCTCTCCGAGTCGACAGTGCTGGTTGCCGCGGAGGCGATGGATGCGGCCCGCAAACATGGCACGCCAATCTCATTCGATCTCAACTACCGCGAGTCGCTATGGAAGGGCGTCGGCGGCAAGACGCGCGCACAGCAGGTAAATCGCGAGCTGGTGAAGAAGGTCGATCTGCTTTTGGGAAACGAAGAAGACTTTTCAGCGATGCTGGGCGTCGCACTTGAAGGCGTCTCTGACGACTTCACCGAGTTGCCGGTCGAGAGTTATGAACGAATGCTGCGTCAGGTCGCTGCGGCGTACCCCAATCTGAAGCTCGTCGCTACCACGTTGCGGACAGCACATACGGCAAGCCGGAATGCATGGGGAGCGATGGCGCTCTATGAAGACTCGATCGTGCACGTTCCCCAGCGCGACATCGACATTCTGGATCGCGTAGGAGGCGGCGACTCCTTTGCCTCCGGGCTAATCTACGGGATCATCACCGGCAAACCGATAGAGTGGTCGGTACGCTGTGGAGTAGCTCACGGCGCGCTCGCGATGACCACCCCTGGGGACGCCACCATGGCAACCCGTGCCGAGGTAGAACGTGTAATGAAGGGAAGTTCAGCAAGGATCGAGCGCTGACAATGCAACAAGGCATGCGGGAAGAGACGAAGCAGACACTGGAGGAGGTGGGACTCATTCCGGTCTTGCGCGCCAGCTCGGTACAGTTAGGACATGCCCTGGTAGACGCCATGATGGCCGGCGGCGTCACTGTCGTGGAAGTCACGATGACCGTGCCGAACGCGTTGACTCTTCTGCGCGAGCTGAAACAGCGACACGGAAAAAAGCTTCTGCTGGGCTCGGGTACCGTAACCGACGCGACGCAGGCTGCGGCAACCATCGATGCAGGAGCCGAGTTCGTTGTCAGTCCCAGCTTCCATTTGGACGTGATTGCGAAGACGAGAGAGTTGGGCAGGGTATCGATTCCGGGCGCGCTTACCCCCACTGAAGTCATCGCAGCATGGCGAGCAGGTGCAGACTACGTCAAGATATTTCCGTGCTCTGCAATGGGCGGAGCAAGTTATCTAAAGTCGCTGCTCGCGCCATTCCCCGAATTAAAGCTGATTCCGACTGGCGGTGTCACGCTGCAGACAGCACCGGATTTTTTGAAGGCTGGCGCACGGGCCTTGGGCGTGGGTACAGACCTGGTGAACGCTGCTGCAATCGCGGAGGGCAAGCCGGAACTGGTTACGAATACGGCCCGTGCCTATCTGGAGGCCATTCGCACTGCACGCGGTCAATAGAGCGGCTCCGCGTTAGGAACGATTCGGCGCAGCCACGCCCTTCCCATTCGAAAAGACGGCCGACGATTCCGGCGGGTCGGCCTCTGCGAAGTGCCGGGGGTATTCCGAGCATTTCTCCTGTGAATGCCGCGACGCCAGGAGCGCAGAGTTCGCGTTCTGCGCCACCCGCTTAACAACCGAAAGTTGGCGCTTGACCTGGGAGGTTCTTCCGGGAGCGGCCGCTCTACAAAGGTGGCCCTGTAGGCGCCCTTCGGTACGTTGATGATGAGGGTATCCTTTCGGCCCTCCCCGGCGTAGTAGTCCCTCAGCCGCGAACGCAGACGTCCTGCTTCCACGCGAACTGTCGCATCGATGGCCGGATCGTAGGAAGCATCCCGGTCGAACACCGCGATCGCGATCGCATATTCCTTCAGCGATTCGTGGGTATTGTCAAACGAGTTTTCGACGATATAACGCAGGAACTGCTTGCTGCGATGGGAGGCGGCAAAAGGGGTGGACGAGAGAATGCGATCGAGCTCGGCACGAATTGCAGAGGGTTCCAGCATGAAATGCGCCTCCATGGTTAGGGGACTGGTCCTTACGGACTGTGGGGATGCAAGGAGGGGGAACGTAACTTACGAGCCGAAACTTCAATTTGTCCCGTGGCTGTGCGGAGCTATTCCGCGTGCGCAGCCGTGTCTCGACTGCCTACTGGAAGAGGGGGAGAAATGATCGTTACTCGGCAGGTCTTCCTGCTATCAGCTGCAATATTGGCCGCAAGCATACTGCCTGCGGCAGGCCAATCTCAAGCGTCAAGTACTCAGACCGTCATCGCGCGCGGTCTCCAGGGTCCCAGGGGATTGAAATTCGGTCCGGACGGCATGCTCTATGTGGCGGAAGCCGGCACTGCGGGCACCAACTCCACGGTTGGGACTTGCCAACAGGTGCCTGCCCCGGTCGGACCCTACAAGGGCGGCAGGACTGCCCGCATCTCCCGCATCGATAAAGCCGGCAATCGGACCACAGTCGCCTCAGGCTTCCCATCGTCAATGGACGGCCTCGGTGGCTTCGAGGGTGTCGCCGACCTGGCCTTCCTGGATGGAACGCTTTACGCACTGATCGCAGGAGGTGGCTGCTCGCACGGCGTCCCGAATCTGCCGAATGCTGTTGTCAGCGTGAATACCAACAACGGCTCCTGGAAGGAGGTTGCGAACCTCAGCAAATTCATCAAGAACCACCCGGTGAAGTATCCGAACCCTGAAGACTTCGAGCCCGACGGCACCTTCTACAGCATGGTTGCTTACCGGAACGAGCTTTGGGTCACGGAGCCGAATCACGGGCAGGTGCTCCGTGTTCAGCGCGACGGCGACATATTCAGTGCCATCGATGTCTCCGCATCTCAGGGGCATATCGTTCCGACCGCCATTACGGAAAGAGACGGGGAGTTCATTCTGGGCAACCTGAATACATTCCCCATCGAGCCGAACTTCGCCCGCATTCAAACTCTCTCTTTCACGGAATGCAGCCGCAATTTCATTCCTGGCCTGCAGGATGAAGGTGGAATTGGCAAACTGCACATTGTCGGTTCCAAGGCCGGCTTCACCACGGTTGTCGGCACTGATTTCGGCCCCGACGGTTTGCTCTATGTATTGGAGCTATCGGCTGCTCCAGGCAATCCAACGCCGGGAAAAGGCAAGGTGGTTCGAGTACGAGCGAACGGCGCCATCGAAACTGTGGCAGCCGGCCTGTCAGTTCCGACGGCGATGACCTTCGGTCCGGACGGCAATCTCTATGTCTCTAACTTTGGTGCAGCACCCCCGGGCGCGGGTCAAATCGTGAAAATCAGGATCTGGTAATTCGCACTAATTTCGAAACGGCTGGGAGGCGCAGACCACAAAAAGCGCCTCCCATTTTGTTGATGCCCGGAGATTGACATGGTGAGCTTCAGCTCACACATCGGGCCAATGTTCTCGGACGCGATCGATAATTTCCTGCGGATCGACGGGAGATTCTGTGTCGACATCGATCACCGGACACAGCCCGACAGGGCGGTCAAACTCCTCCAGCAACTCTGCGGTCATCGTCTTCATGGAATGGGCTGGATGATGACGAGCCGTTGTCGCACGCTCTCGAAAGCGGCGCGCCGCCTCCTCAGGTGAGCAATGGCAGTAGACCTCGAGCTTTCTTCCCTGGACTGCAGCAAAGCGCTCGCACTCATGCTGGTCCTTCGGACGGAAGTTCGCCTCCAGAATGACCTGGGGGCAACCCGGCGCAACCGACCACAGCACATCCATCGCGGCGCGACTCAGCAGACGGGAGAGTTCGGCGGGTGAACCAACGGTGTCGGCAAGTTGATCTCCCAAGGACTCGAAGAGACACTCCTTGAAAATGTCCTTCGAGAAGAGCGGAAAGCCCAGCACCTCCGCGAGCGCGCAAGCGACCGTGCTTTTGCCGCTCGCCGGTGCGCCGCTGACAATGATGATGGAGCGTTCTGCCGGTTCCACCACGCGGCTCACCTGCTGTACTTCAGCGTCAGCTCCGCTCCCTTGCCGCCGTCCGGAATGGTGGCGAGCATCGCGTGGCGCTGCGCGTTGTACGTGGCCAGCGTTCCACCGCCTGCCTCAGCCTTTGTCGACGGACCGCCGTACACCTCGATATGCAGCGCCGTCCACCACGGCGTGAAGCTGCCTTCGCGTGGAGATGCTTTCACCGTCACTGTGTCATCGGTGACCGAGCAGGAGAACTGCTCCCGCATCGATTCGCCCTTCTTGTAATCCAGCGTGACGCCATCATCGAGATACACCGACCCCGCGCAAGGCTGCGCGCCACTTTCAGAGGCCGTAGTGTTTGGCAGGTACACACGAATCGTCAGCGGCCCGTCCGGTGTCTCTTTCGTGCTCTGTGTCAATGGCTGGATCGGGAGAATCGCTCCCTCGCGCACATACACCGGCAGTGCATCGACGCTCGGCGTAATGTGCAGCGGCGCCATCAGCCGCGCCATCTCTTCCTTCGCCGCTGGCTGCTCCAAGTCGCGGCTGCTCATCTTAGGCAGCGGCGGCAGCTTCGTGCCCGTCCAGTAGTCGTACCAGGTGACCGGCGGAAGTTGGACAAAGTAGTCATCCAGTTCGTCGGGATACGGCGCAGGAGCTACCAGGATGTCCGGGCCAAACAGAAACTCACTCGGCGCATCCAGGTCCATCGGATGCTTGTCCGAAGTCGCATCCGGGAAGTCCACAAAGATCGGCCGTACGATCGGCACGCCGGTCCGGCTCATCTCTTCTGTCGTTGTGTAGAGATATGGCATGAGCCGATAGCGCTCTTCGATGTAGCGCCGCCGGATGTTCTCCTGCGCCACTCCACTGACCCATGGTTCCTGATAGGCCGTTCCCTTGGCAGTGTGGTCGCGATCGATGGGCTGAAAGGCTGCGATCTCCAGCCATTTCGTCAGCAGGTCCGGCTGCGGAGTGCCTGCGAATCCGCCCACATCCGCGCCCACCATCGCGAAGCCGCTCAGCCCGAGGTTTTCGATCATCGGCGTCGTTATCCGCAGATGGTTCCAGGTGCTCGAGTTGTCGCCCGTCCATGTTGCTGCATAGCGATGACCGCCCGCGTAGCTGGCGCGCGTCATCACGAATGGCCGCATATTCGGCGCGAGCGCCGCCATTCCATCATGCGTCGCGCGCGTGTTCTCCATGCCATAGACGTTGTGGATCTCCAGATGCGTTGCCGTACGCTTCTGGAAGCCGGGCTCGTCAATGCGATGCTGCACATCGTCTGGCATCGTCTTGGAGGGAACCAGGAAGACCGCCGGCTCATTCATATCGTTCCAGAAGCCGCCAACACCATCCTTCATAAACGTCGAGAAGAGCGTGCCCCACCAGTCGCGCGTTGTTGCCTGCGTAAAGTCGGGAAAGACCGCCGGTCCCGGCCACACTACGCCGGTATAAGTCGAGCCGTCCGGCATCTTCACGAGGTGATCGCCCGCCACGCCGCTGTCATATGGTTTGTATCCCTCATTCGGCAGCTTGGCCACGTGCAGATCCACGATCGGAATCGTCGTGAACTGCTCCGCTGCCAGGTCCTTCACCATCTGCTCGAAATGCGGGAAGCGCTCCGGGTCCACCGTGAAGGGCCGGTTGTCCTGCTGGTAATCGATGTCCAGCCAGATCACGTCCGCGGGGATGTGATCCGCGCGCAGGTGCTTGGCGATGTTGCGCACCTCGGACTCCGGATAGTAGCTGTAGCGCGACTGCTGAAACCCGAGCGACCACTTCGGCGGCAGCGGCGTGTGGCCCACCAGCCATGTCCACTCGCTCAGCACCTGCTTCGGGTCTGGTCCATAAAGAATGTAGTAATCCAGCGGCCCGTTCGGCGCCGTGAAGCTCCACGCATCGCGCTCAACCTTGTTGAACTCCCAACTGGTCCGCCAGGTGTTGTCCAGAAACAACCCTGCGGCGCGGCCTTCATTCATCGTCAGCACGAACGGAATCGACTTGTAGATGGGATCGGTCGACTCCTGAAAACCGAAGGAGTCGGTATTCCACATCGTGAAGGCTTCGTTCCGCCTGTCAAGCGGTCCGACTTTATCGCCCAGTGCGAAGTAGTGTTCGTCCGGTGGCGATACCTTGGTGACGCGGAATCCTTTCGCGCCGCTCCCGCCGCCGTAGTATTCAACCGGCCTGCCGGGCTCGTCCTGATCGATTACATGGCCGTCGAGATCCGAGACCTTCAGAGTCATCGTCGTGCGATCCACGCTGACGATTAGCTTCGCCGTCTTGAAACCGGTGGCGCCGCCGTCATTTGCCGCCGTCACCGTTACCTTTGCCGTGCGTGCCTCCGGCAGGACTGCCCAGGAGGCGTCCTCCGGCAGCTTGCCTTCCGGCCCCACGCGCACGCGCAGCACATCGTCGCGCAGCGCGGTGATCTCCATTACCGCTGATCCGCTATGCAGCTCTATGCCGTTGTCCAGCGCCTTGCTCGCCGTCACATGATTGAGCGCGAGTACCGTGCGGGCCGCCTCACGCGGAGCGGCGTGGACCGTCACCACGGTAAGAACCGGCAACAGAAGCGCAGCGGTGGCTAGAGTGAGCAACCAACGACGGGCGGAAACGGCAGAGCAGGGAAGCGTCAAAGCATATTCCTCGTGCGTGGAATCAGGTCGCGGAAAGCGCTCGAAACCGGACTTCACTGTATCGCGAAGGCTCCCCTTTGCGGAAATCCGATGTAACGCTTTTTCGCTGCATATCTACACAGGAGCGCCACTGGCCGTCGCTTTTCCGTCAAGAAAAGCCACATTGCGCAGAACTTGGCTGTATACAGTAAACAGTGAAAAGCGTTTCACCGATCCGCAGGCCCCGTATATGGCTCGTGCAACTCTTCATGCGGTGCACGATGCGCCTCTTTATTCTCAAGCGCGTCCGCCCAACGTTCCACCCACAGTGAAGGCACGGCATAGAGCAGCGCCACCAGAAATATCAGCGCTAACGAAAGGGTGGGGCGATAAAACGCAACCGGGATAGCAACCGCATAAATACCGATTGAGATCAGGTTCTTGCGTTGCGCTGCACGCCGCAGCAGGGCCCACTCCTCTTCAGAAATGGCCTGGCGGGCAATCACACGGTCCAGTACGAAGAATGCCGCCCCCGCAACCATCATGGTCGCCGCATAAACCGCGGTAGGAAACGGGCTGAGCCGCGTGCTCTCCATCCACTCCGTAAAGAACGGAATCAGCGACATGAAAAACAGCAACGCGACGTTCGCCCACAGGATCGGCAGATCCACCTGCTTCACGCGATGGAACAGATGATGGTGGTTGATCCAGTACACCGAAATATAGAAGAAGCTGATGATGTAGCTGACGAAGATCGGCCACTCATGCGTCAGGGCCTCGTAATTCGCACCCGCCGGGGACTTCAGCTCCAGCACCATGATCGTCAGGATGATCGCGAACACCCCATCGGAGAATGCCTCCAGCCGTCCCGATGACGGCGGCTCATCCCCCAGCATCCGGTGTCTTGCTCGGCCTCTCCGTTCGGCTGCGCTCATGCCGGACAGTAAAGCATCTTTCCCCAGTTGTGAGGCAGAAAATGTCCTGGCGACGACCCTGCCTGCGGCCGGGAGGAGGCAAGTTCCAGTTGGCGTGCACCGGACCAGGAAGTCCCCCTCACAATGTTCGTCGTTCGTCCCTTACAGCCCGTGCCCTGTCCCAATCTGCCGTAAAACGCCTCGATATCCGCCGTCAAACGCCTCGATAGAGACGTACAGCCCTCTCAGACGAGCGCTAAAATCCCCGCGCGCCCTTCTGCTTAAGGGAGGCTCATCATGCGCACCGCAACCGTTGTCCTGCTGGCGGCTGGCCTTGGCCTCCAGGGTGCTGTCCTGTCGTCCGGCTTCCAATTTCATCACGGTGGCCGGCACGCGCCAACGCCTGGCCAGCAGCAAACCCAGAACCAGTCGCCGACTACCGTTGTGGGCAACTCGCCCGATGCGGAAATTCCGGATCAGATGGAGCGCGAGCAGCGTGAGAAGTACATCGCGCAGAGGCATGCGCAGGCCATCGAAGATGCCAGGCACCTATCGCAACTCGCCCGGGAACTTGAGGCGGAGCTCGATCAGGCCGACGGTCTCACTCTGTCCGCCACGTCCATCAAAAAAACAGACGAGATCGTCAAGCTGGCCAAAAGCGTCAAAGACAAGATGCGGGCCTACTAGCCGTACTGCGACCGCCCGCGAAAGCGGACCGCCCTACAATCGGCGCTATTTGTAGGTTGACAAGCACCGCCGGCCAAGATACTTTGCATTGTAAAGTGGATTGATTATGAACGACCTCTACAAAGCGCTAGGCGACATCAGCCGCATTCGCAGGCAGATGGCCAGTACGACGGAGTTCCGTGGCTATGGTCCTCTCACCCTCGCCGCCACAGGCGTTTTTGCGATTCTGGCCGCGGCACTCCAGGCGTCCTGGCTGCCCGATCCAGCACATCACATCGCTGCATACTTGGCCATCTGGGTCACCACCGCTGTCTTCTCCGCCGCCTTGACCGGAGCCCAGATGTACGCGCGCACCCGCCGCATTCATTCTGGTGTATCCAACGAAATGCTGCGCATGGCTGTGGAACAGTTTCTACCTTCAGTCGCTGCAGGCCTGCTCATAACCATCGTGTTGCTGCGCTATGTGCCGCTCGCTGCGTGGATGCTTCCGGGATTATGGCAGGTCATTTTCAGTCTCGGAGTATTTTCATCATGCCGGTTTCTACCGCACCCGATGATCGCAGCTGGTGCATGGTATCTGCTCACCGGGCTAAGCTGTCTCGCGATCGGAGGCAACCCCGCGCTCTCGCCATGGACCATGGGGATTTCCTACGGAGCAGGTCAGCTTATGGTCGCCGCCATTCTGTTACGCAGCACCTCGGAGGTCGCAGATGAAACCTAAATCTCCCTCCAGTGAGGGCCGCTTTGCCTATGAGGGCCTTGATCGCGTCATCCACGAACGCGCCCGTCTCAGCATCCTTACGTCTCTGATTACCCATCCGAAAGGGCTGACCTTCAACGACCTCAAACAGCTATGCGCCCTCACGGATGGCAATCTAAGCCGCCACTTGAGCGTGCTGGAAAAAGGAAAGATGGTCGAGATTTCGAAGGGCCATGAACACAATCGTCCCCAGACCGTCTGCCGCATTACCTCATCCGGACGCAAGCGTTACGTCGAATACCTTGCCGCCCTTGAGCAGGTGATTCGCGATGCGGCGAAGGACGCGAAAGAGGAACCGAAAAGCAGTCTGGTACGTGGCCTGACGCCATCGCGGGCTTGATTTTTTTGTCTCAAAACTTTGCATCACAAAGTACTTTGCAGCAGGGAGAAGGTCACATGGATGAGCTTTCGATATTGCAGTCGGGTTACCGCCGCATGTTCAAGTCTCTGTCGATGGGCGTCAAGCTCATCGTAGTCTGCGGGCTGGCATTGTTCATGATGATTCCTGCGCTCTTCGTCAATGGCCTGGTGAATGACAGAACAAAACGCGCCGCCGATGTCGTTAAGGAAATCAGCAGCCACGTCGGAGGCCAGCAAACCTTCCTCGGGCCCACCCTCGCCATCCCCTACAGCATTCCGCCGCAATCTCCTTCGGATACGACGAAGCATGGTCTCTATCTCGTATTTCCTGCGCAAGCCTCTGCCGCACTCAAGACCACAACCGAAGAGCGTCACCGCTCACTCTTCAGGGTGCCCGTCTTTCAGGCGGATTTAAAACTCGATGCGACCTTCGATTTGTCCGGAGTCCCGGCTGCCGCGCCGCAGGGCGCCCAACTCGACTGGAGTCGCGCCGAAATCGTAGTTGGCGTAAGCGATGCGCGCGGAGCACTGGCTGACGCCACGCTGACGACAGATGCAAAGACGGTGACGCTTGTGCCGGCCGCGGTCGCGGAGAACATCACCGTAGGCGGCGATCAGAACCGGGTCGTCAGGCTGACTTTATTCGGCGCAAGCGCAGGCGAGATCGCAAAGCCAGGCGCACAGTTCCATGCCGCATCGGCGATGCGGTTCTCCGGCGCGGAGCGGATCGCAGTGCTTGCCTACGGCAAGACAACTCGGCTCACTGCCCAGGGTGATTGGAGAAATCCAGGGTTCGATGGAGGAATCCTGCCTGTCACTCGCAACATCACCGGCAACGGCTTTACGGCGGAGTGGGCCGTGCCTTTCATCGCGCGTGGCGTGCGCGCCGAAGGGCTGGACGACTCGATGATGGGCCTCGACGCGACGGCGCTGGGTATTTCGTTTATCGAAGTCGCAGATCCTTACCAATCCGTCAACCGGTCTCTCAAATACGTCCTCCTCTTCCTCGGCCTCGTCTTTCTGTCCTACTTCGTCTTTGAGGTCACAACCGGCAAGCGGGTTCATCTCGCGCAATACATTCTGGTCGGAATAGCCCAGATCATCTTCTACCTGCTCCTCCTGTCCTTCGCGGAAAGGATCGGCTTTAACTATGGCTTTCTCCTTGCAGGCACCGCGACTGTAATTCTGCTTTCTGCAAATGCGGGATGGATATTCTCCAGCCGGCTGCAGGGCGCGCGGGCTCTGGTCATCTTTGCGCTGCTCTACACGATGATCTACTTATTGCTCACGCTTGAAGACAACGCATTGCTGGTCGGCGCAATCGCGAGCTTCCTGGCAGTCGCAGCCGCCATGTACTTCACTCGCAGAATTGATTGGTACAGCCCTCTTCCGGAAACCGGCACTCCTGAGCACGGCCGTCCTGACCAGGGCAGGCCACTGGTCTCAGGCGACACAGCATAACTCCGATTCGCACTGGGAGAAATCGATGCAGAGTCGCGAGGGGCTGCACGTAGCAATCATCATGGATGGGAACGGCCGATGGGCGATGCGGCGCGGACTGCCCCGCATCGCGGGACATCGCGCTGGGGCTGCTGCGGTGCGGCGTGTCGTGGAGCGCGCTCTCGACCTCGGCATCGCTCGCCTCACGCTCTACGCCTTCTCTTCCGATAATTGGTCCCGGCCGCCTGCCGAGGTGCAGAGCATCTTCTGGCTGTTGCGCGCCTTCCTGCGCCTAGAGGCCGAAAAGCTCCGGGAGCGTGGCGTGCGGCTCCGTGTGATCGGAAGGCGTGATCGACTGTCGAATCCAGTGCTCAAGGAAATCGATCGAGCCGAATCCGCAACCGCAGCCGGATCCAACCTTCATTTGTGCATCGCCATCGACTACTCATCGCGCGATGCCATTGCGCGCGCTGCCGCCCAGGTGACTGCCACTTTGGCCAGCAGCAAAGTGCCCTCGCCGGATGAGATCCGGCCGCTGCTGGCACAATCTCTGACCATGGAACATGGAGAGGTCGATCTGTTGATTCGTACCGGCGGCGAAAAGCGGCTCTCGGATTTTTTACTGTGGGAATCCGCCTACGCCGAGCTTCTGTTTACTGACCGCATGTGGCCGGAGTTCGACGAAACCGACCTCACCGTCGCCCTCGAAGAATTCCGTTCGAGAGAGCGGCGTTTCGGCGGTGTGCCGGCAGCAACATTGCAATCGGTGATCTCGACGGCTTGAGCATCCACCAGCTACTCTGTCGAGACTCCATGACGCAACCTGATTATCTCCGTCGCATTCGCATTTGGCTTGCAGTATTCATCATCGGCCTGGTCCTTAGCGGGATTACGGCGTTTCCTCTCCAGACGGAACTGGGCTGGCTCGTATCTGCCCTTCATGGCAGCTGGCTGCGGCCATTCGCCGAATCGGCCCGTCTCCTCCCGTGGGTTGAACGCGTGAATGAAGCGATCATGGTGACGAATGCCCGCTACCCCTTCCTTGCCTACGGCACCGACTGGCTCGCGTTTGCCCATCTCGTCATCGCTACTGCGTTCATCGGACCCTATCTCGATCCAGTTCGCAACAAATGGGTCATCACCTTCGGCCTCATCGCCTGCGGAGGCGTTCTTCCTCTCGCCCTCATCGCAGGACCGATCCGTGGCATTCCATTTGGCTGGCGGATTATTGACTGCAGCTTCGGAGTATGTGGTGTCATCCCGCTTCTTCTATCCAAGAGACTAATCTCCGGAATGGAACAAAATGGATTCGAAGAAAGGATTCCAGAGACATTGAGTCGTCACTAGCTCACGTATGTGCTCAGAGGATGAAAGCCATGCAACAACTCGCAGTGCTGATGGGGTTGGTCCTGCTGAGCCGGTGGGCAATGGCACAGGCGACGCCGGGAAGCACATCGGTCAAGACGGCGACGGAAGCTTTGCAGCCGTGGGAATACACGTTGACGATCGACGGTTATATCGTCTCTGAAGGAACGTCCTACGCCAATCCGATAGCGACAGCGGACCATAAGTGGCTACACCTGGAAGCGCGTTACAACTACGAGGACCTGCAGACGGGTTCATTGTGGATGGGATATAATCTCGGCCGCGGCGATGTCAGCGCCGGAGACAAATGGGAATTCGACATCACCCCGATGCTCGGTGGCGTTTTCGGACGAACCGACGGTATTGCACCGGGCTGCGAGGCCTTTCTTAGCTACCGAAAGAAGATCGAGGCCTCGATTGACAATGAATATGTATTCGACACGACGAGTAAGTCAGGGAACTTCTACTATTCCTGGCCGCAACTGACGTACTCGCCGGTGGATTGGTTTCATATCGGCGCAGTGGCGCAGCATACAAAGGCATACCAGACTTCGCTCAGCATCCAGCGAGGCTTCCTGGTGGGCTTCTCTCGCAAGCAATGGGAAGTGACTACCTATGTGTTCAATCCGGGGACCACGGGGACGATCGTATTGCTGGAGTGGGGAATGAGCTTTTGAGATGCGTAATTTAGCGATCCGCGCGCCTCGCCAAAACGCATGCCCATCGTTCGAATACCTCCGGCTCGCGACGGCCGCAGGACTGCCGCACGGCAATGAACCACCCAGATGTGCCATGCACCTGATGAAACAGGACGAGCACTGGAAGATTGACTGGATCATCCGAAAACTGTCTCGCGCCTTTTTGTATCCGTCACTGTCCGCTAACGCACGTCCACAACTTACGTCGCCTCGCACCATCCCGCATCGATCTCATCCCACTGTTGTTGTTTCTGTGAACTTGATCCCGCAATAATTGAAATTGTCCCGCAATCTTCTCCTGTTGCAGGCGGGTTTGTCTGACTCAGTTCAGAGGTTCTGCGGGTTCATACCGGCAGGATTCCGTAGCAATACACAACGGACCACCGGTTGGTTTGGATGTTGTGGTGCTTTGGAGGCTGTCCGTATGCGATATATCAGGCTCGCACTACTCGTCGTGTCCGCAATTCCTGTTGTAGCGCTACTGGCGCAAACCGGCTTCACATCTGTGCGCGGCACCATCGCAGACAATTCCGGGGCGATGATCCCGAACGCGCAGGTCTCGCTCAAAAATACGGCCACCAATGCCGAGCTGACCGGCTCGTCCGACAGCGGCGGTCTCTTCCAGTTCGCGCAGGTGACACCCGGCACCTACACCATCACTGTCACCGCTTCTGGTTTTGCGCCGTCAACCAAACAGGCGCAGTTACTCGTGAACCAGCCGGCGAATATCAACTTCCAGCTCGGTGTGCAGGCCAGCGCGACGGTAGTCAATGTAAGCGCCGAAGCGCAGACCCTCAACAATATAGACGCGACCATCGGCAACGCCTTCAACAACGAGACCATCCAGGCGCTCCCCTCCGAAGGCCGAAATGTTCCCGATCTTCTCAGCCTGCAGCCTGGCGTACTCTACCTCGGCAGAGCAGGCGATCAACAGAGTGACAGCCGCAGCGGCTCAGTCAACGGAGCGCGCTCCGACCAGACCAACGTCACGCTCGATGGTTTGGACGACAACAATCAGGAACAGGGCCTCGCCTTCACCGGCATTTTGCGTCCCACGCTCGATTCCACCGAGGAGTATCGTGTTGCGACCACCAACTCCAACGCGGACTCTGGCCGCTCCTCCGGCGCGCAGGTCGCTATTGTCACTCGCTCTGGCACCAATCAGTTCCATGGCAGTGCCTACGAATACAACCGCAACACCGTTGCCGTAGCCAACGACTGGTTCAACAAGGCGGCCCAGGTTGCAGCTGGTGAGCCGAACGTTCCCGGCAAGCTCATCCGCAATACCTTTGGCGCATCGGTGGGCGGCCCCATCATGAAGAACAAGCTCTTCTTCTTCGGCAACTATGAAGGGCAGCGTACCGCAGAGAACCGGCAGGTCACCCGCACAACGCCCACCGCGTCTTTCAAGGGGGGAACTGTCAAATACCTCAGCAATGGCAGTGTGATCACTCTTACGCCGGCCCAGATCGCGACCATGGATCCGAACTGCGGCGCCAACGGCACATGCCCCTGGGGTCCCGGCGTCAATCCGAACGTGCTGAGTTACTTCAGCCTCTATCCAACGGCAAACGGCTCGGCACTGGGCGACGGCCTCAACCTCGGCTCCTACACATTCTCATCGCCGAATCCTGGAACACTGAACACCAGCATCGCCAAGTTCGACTATCTGCCGAACGATCGCCATCATCTATTCATTCGCGGCAATCTTCAGAAGGATACGCAATCCGGCGTGCTTCAATATCCGGGGCAGCCGGCATCCAGCTTCACAGATGACAATACCAAGGGCCTCGCGGCGGGATGGGACTGGACCCTCAGCTCCCACTTCCTCAGCGACTTCCGTTATGGCTACGTGAGGCAGGGCTATGGTGATCGAGGTGTGGGTCAGGGCGACTATGTCCAATTCCGCTTCATGGATCAGGCGACGGCACAGACGCGCAACACAATCGTCAATGTACCGGTGCATAACTTCGTCGAAACATTGTCGTGGACGAAAGGCCACCACAGTCTGAGCTTTGGCGTGAATTACCGGTTGATATTCAACAATCGCGACTCCGACGCCTCGAGTTTCAGCTACGCCAGCACCAACGAATACTGGATCGATACCGGAGGCAACATCGCAAACACCGGCAATAGCCTGGATCCGGCGGCCTTCGGCTATCCTGCCGCAGACCCGGGCGGCTCAAACTCGTACAACATTGCCATCGCCGCTCTCACCGGCATCGTTCCTGAAGTGACGGGGCAGTACAACTATGCCGTATCAAAGGACGGCGCAACCGGGAACTCCCTGGGCGACGGCACCTCCGTCAATCGCCACTACAAGACCAACGAATTCGAATATTTTGTGCAGGATGCGTGGCGGCTGCAGCCGAACTTCACCCTTACACTCGGCATCCGCCAATCCATGCTGCAAACGCCGTATGAAACGAGCGGTGAACAGGTAGCTCCTACCTTCAACATGCATCAATGGCTGCTCAATCGCGCGGCAGGCGCCACACAGGGTCAGACAATACAGCCGGACATCCAATTTGCCCCCAGCGGTCAGGCACGCGGGCTCAAGCCGTATTGGCCCTCTCAATTTGCCAACGTGGCTCCGCGCATAGCCTTCGCCTACTCGCCCGACAGCAAGACATCCGTTCGTGGCGGTTTCGGAATGTTCTACGACCACTTCGGACAGGGCATCGTCAACTCCTTTGATCAGAACGGGTCCTTCGGCCTGACTACTGCCCTGACCAATCCCGCCGGCAGCTTCTCCACAGACAATTCTCCGCGCTTCACCGGCGTCCACAATCTGCCTTCCGTTGGAACCTGCGCGCTACCCGCTACCGTTAAATATCCATACACCCCGCCAACTGATCCGAACTGCGGCTTTGCCATCACCTGGGGCATCGATGATCACCTGAGAACACCGTATTCGGAGGCCATTGATTTCTCCGTGCAGCGTGAACTCCGCGGCGGATTCACGCTGGAGGCCGCCTACATTGGACGCCTTGGACGCCGCCTGCTGCAGCAACTCGATCTGGCTGAGCCACTCGACCTGGTGGATCCTCTCTCTGGAATGGACTACTACAGGGCCGGCACTCTGCTATCTCAGGACGTTGATCGTAACAATGGCTATGCCGATCCAGAGACAGCGTCACAAGCCACCGTTGAGGCGATCCCGTACTTCGAGCATCTCTTCCCTTACCTGGCAACTGGGGGCATGAGCGCGACGCAAAACATTTACTCAAATGTCTGGGCCTTCCAGCGCGGCAACGAAACCACCGCACTGGCGAACCTGGACGAATTCTGCTATCCAACGTGCGGACCAAATACTGCACCGCGATTCTTCCAGCGCCAGTTCTCGTCGCTCTACGCATGGTCGAACACGGGAGGCTCCAGCTACAACGCCGGGCAACTGATTCTGCGCCACGCTATGAGCCACGGCGTGCAGTTTGATTTCACCTATACCTACTCCAACTCCATCGATCTCGGCTCTGACACCGAGCGGACGAACGAGCTGAACGGCACCGGCAGCACGCTCTACAACAGCGGCGGCTCTTTCTCGGAGATCATCAATACCTTCCATCCTGAGCTCAACCGCGCGGTCTCGGACTTTGATACCCGCCATCTCATCAATGCCGACTGGGTTCTACAGTTGCCGTTCGGCACAGGCCAGCGTTTCCTGAACAGCGGGAGACTGATGGACGCCTTTGTCGGAGGTTGGCAACTCTCGGGGCTCACCCGCTGGTCCAGCGGTCTGCCCTTCGGCGTCGCAGCCCCTGGGTGGGCAACCAACTGGCAGCAGGAGAGCAATGCAGTGCAGACGGGCGTGGTCAAGACCCATCTAAACTTCGTCAACGGAGCGCCCCAGGTCTTCGCCGATCCCCAGACATTAAACGACGGCGTGGCTGCGGCAACCCCTCTTCGTCTCCCCTATCCCGGAGAGGCTGGGCAGCGGAACAGGTACCGCGGCGATGGCTTCTTCGACGTCGACACGGGTCTCTCAAAGGTGTGGAAGCTACACGAGGAGATGGCCCTCAAGTTCGCCTGGGAAATCTTCAACGCCACCAACTCGGTACGTTTCGACACCAACGCCGTCAGCAGCCTCGGAGGACTGAATACTCAGCTCACCAGCGGCACGCTTGGACAATATAGTTCAACGCTCACCGTTCCTCGCGTGCAGCAATTCTCGCTTCGCTTCACCTTCTAGAGCTCGACGCCCCTCAGCATTGCCATGCATGCCAGTCCGTCACCGGTATGCATGGTAAATGCGTTGGTGCGCAACAGCACTACTTAGACTGTGTCGTCGTCGGGACGGCCGAGAAGCCTGCGTTTTTTGCCGGCACACTTTCACCGTGCCTCCTGTGAGGAGAATGAGGGCAGCGGCGAAACTGCAACGATCACTCCGGTCGGTCTTAAGGTTCGTACTTGAACGAGAGTCTCACTAGCGCGCGATACGCCTGCACCTTGCCGTCTTCGACTTTCATGTCGAGCTTCACCACTTCGGCAACGCGCAAGTCACGCAGCTTGCGGCCGGCAGTTTCCACCGCATTCTTGCCTGCGTCAGCCCAAGACTCTTTGCTCGTCCCGATAACCTCAATCACCTTGTAGACAGAATCGCCTGATCCGCTTTTTTTGGCCATAATTCCTCCTTACAGGCGCAACGATACACTGATGACCCGCAACGAGGTCCCCCGAGATACGTGTAATTTTTCTGTAACTCCGGCTGATTCAGCGGCTGATAACAAGATGAGGACTATCCGGACAGATCAACGCGCCGTTGAATGTGCAGACCATTTCGAAGCTCTTGGGGGCTCATATTTCGCGACAAAGGCGTCTGGCATGCCATGGGTGCTTCGGGTCAAGTCCGCGGCTCCAATGAGGGTCGAGATACAACGACACTTTAGTGGGAGACAGGTGCTCCCAAAGTGCCGTTACGTTACCCACCCCTCGATGTATACCTTTGAATCCTGTTCGAAACGCCACCTTACCAAGGTAAGGGGTATCAGAGTCCGAAACACCCATCTCGGGACAACTCACTACCGGAGAGATTCATGGCCACTACCGAACGCAGCCTCATCGGAAAGAACATCATTATCACCGGCGACATCTCCGCCACCGAGGACCTGGTCGTCGAGGGCCGTGTCACCGGAAAGATCCAGTTAAACGAGAGCCGCCTGACTGTCGGCGAAGAAGGGTATGCGCAGTCGCATATCACTGCCCGCGAGGTCGTCATCTGCGGCCGCGTTGACGGCCAGATCCACGCCTCGGAGCGCGTTGAACTGCGCCACACCGCGGTGGTCACCGGCGACATCGTCGCTCCACGTCTCATCATCCATCAGGATGCGGTCGTCAAAGGCTCGGTTGATCTCTCGCCCTCCATCGCCATCAAGCAGCAGAAGCAGGCGAAGAAGGAAGCAGAGCTGCAGGCACAGATGGAGATCGCTCCGCCGCGCATCGAGCCAGCCATCGCTGCCGCGTCGCAGGTTGCCGTCGCTGCCCCTGCGTACGCCAGCTAAAACTTTCAGTTCGCACGGTTCCTCCCCCGCTAGGCCCCGCGCGCACTTGCGTTGCTCACGCAAGTGCGTGCCTCCCCCGACGCGGGGTATCAAACAAAGTGTAGTTGTCCACTTGGCAGATCGGCCCCACTTGCGCGGGGCCATTTTTTTTTGCTCATTGCGCTGGGTGTGTCTCGCGCTCCGGCACTGACAACGTCACACTCTCGGCCTCCTCGCCAACGTGCAGCGTCGTCTCTGTCTTGCCATATTCGTGCAGGCGCACCTGCGTCTTCTCGCCTCGCTCGAATTGCACCATGGACTCACCATCGGCGGCATCCGCTGTGCGAAGAATGTAGTCACCTTCCGGCACATAGAGAAAGCGGAAGCTGCCATCTTCCGCGATCTCTGTCGTACGCGTCTCCTCCAGGTCGTCCTGCGGTGACAGAGTGACTGTGCCCAGGTTGACGGCGTGCCCGTCTGTAGCGGCGGCCACATTTCCCGATACTGTCCTCAGCTTGCCCAGCGGCACCTGCAAATCCGCGTTCACCTCGTCTCCTGCACCAAGCGTGATCGCCTTTGCCCCCTTCCTCCAGAAAACTTCGCCGCTGTAAACATCGAGCTGAACGCCCGGATGGTCGTAGACGCCGAATGTGCCGGAGCCGGCAACTGGAAGCGTGACGGTCTGGGCAGGCAAATGCGCATGGACGATGTATTCGCCTGCGGGCATGCCGTCGATGCGGAAATGGCCCGCGCTGTCGGTAGCCTCGCTGCCATCGTGCGTCGTCGAAAAGAAGCTGAAGGTCTGCAGCGTCGACTCGAGTGCTGGCTCCCACGCGCCCTTGCTGTTCTTTCGCTCCAGTCCTACCAGGATGCCGATCGCAGGGCTGCCGTCGTCGTACCGGATGCTGCCGTTCACAGACGCGCCTCGCTCGAGAGTGACATCCACTGTGGCCGGCTGCCCGTTCGCCACTTCAACTAACGTCGAACCCTCCGGCGGCGTGCGCGCCGCATCCTTCAGATGCTCGCGCTCCTCTGTATCCAGCCCGGAGATGCCGGAGACATATCCAGCCAGTTCCACCAGCACCAGGTAGCGGCCGGCCGCCACCTCCGGAATGCTAAACGCGCCCTCCATGTCGGTGGCTGCCCCGCGCGCCGCCTCGCTATCCATGGCAGTCTTTACGGTGACATTCTCCAGCGGATTCAACGTCACCTTGGCAAGTCGCGCCGGTGCGTTGGTGTCAGCGCAGACTACATGACCGCTTACCGTACTGCGAGCTGCTCCTTCGACACGCTGCGCGCGGGTCGGCACGCAAGGCCACAACGCCGCCAGCACGAAGATAGAAGCGCGTAAGCCGGCCTGTGACGAGGTTGGCACGTAGCGGGAGCCCCGATGCCCATCATGCTAAACGGAAAAGGCTCCGCAGGGTTCGCGGAGCCTTTCGTCGAAGCGCGCCTGATCACTTTCTGTTAAGACTCACTGACGCCTAACTCTGGCAGACGATGGTCCCGTTCATTCCATTGGGGAAGAAGCCGCCCGAACACCTGCCCCCTCCGTACACGATGTTGAGCACCTGAGACGTCGTCCGAGGAATGCTCAACAAGTTCTTGTCCACGTCGTAGAGAGTCTTCGCGGTTGGAGGAATGTCACGAGAGTCAACGGGTGGACTGCTGACACCGTTCATCACGCAGATGAGCCGGAACGACCCGGAATGTTGTGCCTCGGCAGCCAGAATAGCGCCCGCTGCCGTCAGATAGGCCTTGCTGGTGATGAGCGGCGCTGCGCCCACGTAGGCGCTGATGCCGACATCCTCGAACTGCCGTCCGAGTTTCAGCCAACTATTGACGCTCGAAAACCCGTACCCGAATGCGTTGAGATTGATTGCCGGCTTCTTCACCGCCCTGGAGGCCGAGCGCTGCATGCAAAAAATTGACGTGGTTGATCTCGTCAATGCGCAGTGCAGTGGCCATCGTAGCTGCAGGAGACGCGCCGAAGTTTGGCACCTTCGCGCCGCCCGTCGTGGGACCACTTTCGTCAGCCGCGCTGATGACCCCAAGTTGCACCAGTGTCGCTCCGAACGTCGACTTGGCGTAAAACTCCGCCTCGAGATACTCAACGTTCAACGCAAAGTTCAAAATGTCGATATCGCTGACCGCCGTCGCGGCCTCTGCCTTCTGCGGATTGCTTGCGAAGGTTGTGCCGATTATGGCTGCTCCAGCCAGACTCAGGCCTGTCATGCCTGCGCCCTTCAGAAAGCTGCGACGGTTCGATGCGTTCGGGACTTCTTCCTTTTCCTTCATCTGCGGTCTCCGGTAAGGGTGATCGTGCTTTGGTGAACGGTGCGGCGGGCAGTGTCAGGACTGCTCGCACGGGTGAGCGTACCTTTGCGGTACGACGGGTGCTCATCACCTGGATTGCAGCGCCCTGAGATCGGTTGTGAAGGAGTAAAAGGGATTTCTTAGAAGAATCGTCGGGCCCACATCCAATTCGCCGGTAGTTGAGTATATGTCCGCAGGGCTCGCGAGGAGGTCCGTATCACCGTGAAAGTCGGCGTATCTCGTAACAGCGCGCGATTATTTGTGCGCTCGCAAAGACCGCGGATGCAAGTCATGCAACCCGAATCGGCCGGGCCGTACCCCGGGCTTGTTCTCATGGAATGCGAGCAGCAGCCGCGGTCAAATCAGGAAGCACTGACGCTCGCGCCAATCGCTCCGCGCTTTCGGGATCGTGCGAGGGCAGGTACACCAGCGGCTCCTCGTTTGCCAGCCTGCGAATGCGCCGAAGCGTCTCCAGCGTGACCGCATGGTTCGGGCTCACTCCATCGCACGTTTCTTCCAGCAGAAGCTGCTGGTTGTAGCTGGTATCACCGGCGAGAAAGAAGGATGGCGAGCCGCGCACGATGACAGATGCATGATGCGGGGTGTGTCCCGGCGTGGGCACAATCAGCACGTCTTCGGCCTTCGTCAACGCCATACTCTGTTTGAATGGGCCAACTGTCCCGGACGCAAACTGGATCCATTCCGGTTGCCACCACTTTGGCCAACGATGTGGCAGATAGCCCTGAATGCGGCCGCCCCATCCTTGCGCGCGCTCGAACTCCTGCTTCGCCACCCAGATTTTGCTTCCCGTCAGGTGTGCCAAGCCTCCTGCGTGATCGGTATGAAGATGAGTCAGCACAACATGGCGTACATCTCTTGGGGAAATGCCCAGCGCACGAAGTCGCGGCCCTATCTCTTCGTCCGGGTGAACAGAGAAGCGTACCGCCCTTCGGTAAAACGGGTGCCATGATGGATGGTAGCCGCGCACATGCACCTGCGCGGTCTCTCCCGTATCAACAACGATGACGCCCTCGTCGTGCTCGATGGCCCACGCATAGATCGGCAGCCACTCTGTCCAGTTCTCGTCAAAGAGCATCCACGTCACGCGGCCAGGACCACTACCCTGCGACGCCATCTGCGCCCGCCTTACCTGCACCAGACCTGTCCGGATTGCATGAATACGTGGACTGCCCATATTGCCCTCGCGATATATTTAGAGTTAGCAGATGCTAACTTAGGTGCAAAAAAAAATTACGTGTGCACGACTCTGCTCAGTAGCCCTTCCAAATCGACGGCAAGCTTGTCCGTCGGTCCCTTGATATCGCCGAAGTAGTGTGCGCGGGCAAACTGCTGCACCGACCCCAGCCAGACAACGGTTAACAGCTCAAGCTCGACCTCGCGCGTTACCATGCCTTCATCGCGTCCATCGGACAGCAGCGTCCTTACCCTTCCAGCAATCGAATGCTTGCGCGTCGCGGCAGGCATGCGCGGCCAGAAGCGGCGCAGTCCATCCTGCACATAGAGCACCGCGTTTGGGTCCTGAGTGAGCGCGTCGATGTACGCCTCAACGATCGCTCTCTGTCGCACCCGAAATGACTTACTTGACCGCATGCCCCGGTCCACAATTCGAGAGAGTTCCAGGTAGCACCGTTCGAACAGGTAGTCGGCCAGCTCATCCTTGCTCGAAAAGTGCTTGAAAAGTGCTGGATTGGTGCATCCCGCCACCTTGGCAATGTCCCGCACGCTGGTCTCGCAAAGACCGTCGCGCGCAAACAGTTCCAGCGCGGCCATTAGTATCTGCCGTTTCGCGGGCGCATCCGCGCTCGATACATAAAAGGGCAGCTCCGCCGGCCGTACCCGTCGCGGTGTCGAGGCTCGTTTCATTCTTCACATAGGTTAGCATATGCTAACCGGGCGACAATCGGAGCTTGGTCAGAAAAAGTATCATGCGTGGCAGTGCAATTACGCTCCGGTGTTGCTGTGCATTCGGCAGGGCCCGTTTGCGAGGGAGTAGTGGTGGAACCATTTCGGATTCATGTCACAGATGCGGTGCTCGACGATCTGCGGGCACGGCTGCGTCATACGAGATGGCCCGATCAGGTATCCGGAATAGGTTGGAAACAGGGTACAGACCTGGACTGGCTGCAACGCATCGTGTCCTACTGGGCCAATGAGTTCGACTGGCGTGCCTGGGAGCAGAGGCTTAACACTCTCGACCACTTCATTTGGGAAGGCATCCACTTCGTGTACCAGCGTGCGGCTTCGGGCCGGGGGATGCCGCTCATCCTCACACACGGCTGGCCGAGCACTTTCCTCGACTATGTGGACATCCTACCGATGCTCGATGATTTCGACCTGGTGATACCCTCATTGCCCGGATATGGATTCTCGCCGCGTCCAGCACAGGTCGGTATCAACTATCGATACGTCTCGGAACGGTGGCACCAGCTCATGTCTAAGCTTGGCTATTCCCGTTATGCGGCGGCTGGCTATGACTTCGGGGCCGGGGTGACGACGATCCTTGCGCTTGACCATCCAGAGTCAGTGATCGGAATTTATCTCACTACCTTGGAGTCGGATCTCGCTCCCGTGGCGGACGATGCGGATCTGTCTGATGTCGAGCGTTCATACCTTGCGGTGAACCAGGAGTGGGACTCCACGGAGCGAGGCTACAGCGCGATCCAGTCCACCAAGCCGCAGACTGTCGGCTACGGACTCAACGACTCTCCTGCGGGACTGGCTGCATATGTTGGCGAGAAGTGGCACTCGTGGAGCGATTCCACGCCGCCCGATGACTTCCTTTGTGCCACGCTAACCCTCTACTGGGTCACGCAGACGATTACATCGTCGATGCGTGACTACTGGGACAATCGCTGGTTCCCAGTAGATCGCGCCTACGTCGGTACTCCCACGGCATTTGGTGTCTTCGCTCGTCAAACCGTTCCTGAGGGAGAACCGCCGCGCCCGTATTTGGAACGCGTGTACAACATTCAGCGATGGACCGTCTTTCCGCGTGGAGGGCACTTCGCACCAGTCGAGGAACCGGCAGCGGTAGCAGGAGACCTGGTTACTTTCTTCCGTGATCTACGTTGAGTTTCATGTCTCTGAGTCAGTTGACACACCTCGGCCTTCTCATGGAGGGGCCCGCCAACTGCCTCGTTGCTGTAGGCCAGGTAATCCGGAAATATCCGCAGCGTGAGCGATTATTTGTGCGCTCCCCAAAAGACCGCGGACGCAAGCCATGCACCGAATCGGGGCTGCACGCCTTCCGCTGGTGTCTCTTCGCCATCCCGCATGATCAGGAGAAGAACTGTTTCTCACGGCAGCCCTCGAGGAGCGCCCGGCGCCGTCTAGTGGGCTGGCTGGTCTAATGGGATGGTTGGACCGACGCGATCATTTCATCCGTTCTCAGCCAGTTGTCGGGGTCGACTGTATGTGCCAGCCTGCGAGCATTCTGGAACGCCTGCTGCGCTTCCTCGGACCGCCCCATCTTTAACAGCACCATTCCCAGAGTCGCTTGCATGTCCGGCGCGTTCGGCGCGAGGGCGACCGCCGTTTGCGCCTCCGCAAGAGCCTCATTCACCTTGCCGGCCTGAAGCAATGTAGATGCGGCGGATGCATGTCCCTCGGCAGCGGCGAGCGGCAGATGGAAGTCGCCGCGGAAGACCAGGATGCAGTGGCCAATCATTGCGTCGGGAGTCCGCGTCAACAGCTCTCCATATGGATTCAGAGGACCAGGTCCGGTAAATATCCCGCTCACCTCTGTCCCGCTCACCAGAAGAGTGCCGTGCACCGTCTCCGGAATGATTGGGAGTGGCGCCCCCACCACCTTTTCAAAGCTGGAGGGCAGCGGCTTGCATGGGATCTGGTAATGGGAAGCGTGGCTGAAGGTCTCTCCTCCTAGCGGCACGATCCAGCAGTCCGTCACATGGTTCTTCTTGATGTACGAGCGAGCTTCGATCAGGCCCTGTCCCCAATCCACGTTGGAATCGCTGAGGACGCGATATGTCCGCGAAGAACCGCCGATGGTTTCATTCCCGTAGGCGATGTAGTCGGGGAAGGTGTGCACAGAGGACACCACGTGGATGAGCAGCAGCGCCCCGACGACGTAAGCGCCGGCTCTCGACTGCGGCGCCAGCGTGGATACCGCCAATGCCGCAAGCAGCAGCACGAATGGAAAGATGGGAAGGATGTGCCTCACGCCGATGTTCTGCGCAGCCAGCAGGCTCATACCCATGAACACGACCGCAGGGATTGCGAGGAAGAGGATCTCTCGCCAGGGGCGGCCTTTCCGGAAACGAAGGAAGGGAAGCGCCGCCACCAGGAGCAGTACGGGCAGCGTGCTCTTCATCAGGAACGCCATCGGGAAGTAGGAAAGCGTTGGGCCCTGACGCACCTTTCCGAACAAGTAGCTCGTCATTTGGCTTCCGAACACCTGCATGTCGACCAGCCCGTAGAGGTACGCCTCGGGCAACAGGTGATGCTTCGCCAGCCATAGGACGAAGTGCGCCTGCCAGGCCGAATGGAGTTGCGGGGCATATTGGACCAGCGTAGGTACCAACTGTGCGGAGCCAGGCCGAGCCACATAGCGGAGTCCGTAGACGACCCAAATCACTACCCAAGCCATGAGCACAGCGACCAGGCAACCGAGGCTGCGCCGCAGGAATATCGTGACCGGAGGATGTTCCGGAGAGGCCGCCTTCTGGAGGTGCTCGCGAAGAGTCTCCGCCAGCAGGCAGACCACCATTATCGGCAGCAGAGCCGCGGCGCTGAATTTGGCGACGGCCGCCACGCCCAGGGCCAGCCCAAGAACGAGCATTCTGCCGATAGTTGGCTTTTTCATGTACCGATACAAGGCGTAGACCCCGGCGAAGATGGCCGCGGTTGCTGCCATGTCGGTGGTCACCATGGCGCCGTGTGCCAGCAGGTTCGGCTCAAAGACGCATAGCAGCAGGGCGAGCAGCGCGGTCACGGCGCCGAACATCTCGTATCCCGCCGCGAAGATGCATGCAGCCAGAAAGAAGCTGAAGATCGATGCACTCATGCGCGCTCGCAGCAGGACCCGTTCCGCATCGTTCCCATATAAAAGCTGCCCTCCCCCGATGTATTCCTCGGCCTTGGAGGAGAATGTCGTCGGAGGATGTGGCTGCTGCAGTTGCATTGGCAGCAGGGGAACGGCGGCGATGAACTTCAGCAGCGGGGGGTGTTCCGGATTCAGGCCGAAGTCCTGTACTTTCCAGTATTGATAGCCGGCGTAGAGATGAGCACCCTCATCGACCGTCTGCGAGAGTCGCGCAACGGAAAGCCACAACTCGCAGGCGAGGATCAGAAAGAGCGCGGCTACGGCCGCGATGTAGAGAGATTTCGAGCGCGACAATGCGCCTGGTCCATCGCTCATATGTACTCCAAAGCCTGATGAGCCGCAGATTCGGGGGATGGACCCTGATTGAATTTAGAGAAGAGTAGCTGTGGTCAGAGTGCGCCTGCAAGGAAAATTGCCGGGAGCAGATCCCGCCGCAAAAATAAAAAGGCCCCACAGGTTCGCGGAGCCTTCGCTTTCAAAGTGGAACGAATTAACTGAACAGCAGGATGCCTTCGGTCGCAGCCGCTTCTTCACCATCCTGTACCACTGGACGGTAGTAGAGCTGGTTGTTCTCGAGATACACCTCGAGGAAGGCCGGACGCTGCGCGATGTTGCCTGCGATCAACGCCTCCGACAGCGGGTCCTCCACGTAGCGCTGCAGTGCGCGGCGTAGTGGACGAGCCCCGTACGTGCGATCCACCAGCGTCTTGTCGAGGATCCACTTTTTCGCCTCTTCGTTCACGCTGATCGTGATCGCCTTCTGCGCCAGGTTCGCGTTGAGCTGCTGCACCAGCAGTTCCATGATCTGGATCAGGTCCGCATCCGTGAGCGCATGGAAGATGATGACTTCATCGAGCCGGTTCAGGAACTCCGGATTGAAGGTGCGTTTCACCTCGTTCTTCACCAGGTCTTCGACCTTCTCCACTCGCAGATCTTCGCGATCCGAAGAGAAGCCGAGTCCCTGCTGCTTCTGCAGGTGCCGCGCGCCGATGTTCGAGGTCATGATCAGAATCACGTTCTTGAAGTCGACCGTGTTCCCCAGACCATCGGTGAGCTGGCCGTCTTCGAAGACCTGCAGCAGGATGTTGAAGACATCCGGGTGCGCCTTCTCGATCTCGTCCAGCAGCACCACAGAATAAGGCGAGCGCTTCACGCGTTCGGTAAGCTGACCGCCCTCTTCATAGCCCACATATCCCGGAGGCGAGCCGATCAGCTTCGACACCGAGTGCTTCTCCATGAACTCCGACATATCAAAGCGGATCAGCGACTTCTCTGAGCCGAAGAGGAACTGAGCCAGCGTGCGCGCCATCTCCGTCTTGCCTACGCCCGTCGGTCCCAGGAACAGGAACGAGCCGATCGGCCGGTTGGGAGACTTCAGCCCCGCACGCGAGCGCCGGATCGCACGCGCCAGTGCGCTGATCGACTTGTCCTGCGAGATCACGCGCTTGTGCAGCTCTTCCTCAACCCGCAGCAGCTTCTGCGTCTCTTCTTCCTTGATCGAGGTCACAGGCACGCCGGTCCAGCGGCTCACCACGTCCTCGATGTCCTCGCGGCCCACGATGCCTGCCGTCGAATCATCCAGGTGGTACTTGTCGCGCAGTGCTCGCAGGTTCTCGCGCTCCTTGCGCTCCTCGTCGGAGTAGAAGCGGGCCTTCTCAAACTCGTGGTTCGCAATCGCGTTCTCCATGCGGTGCACGATGAACTTGATCCGCTTCTGTACCTCGGTGATCTCCTCCGGCAGCGAGGTCTGGCGCAGCTTCACGCGCGCGCCCGCCTCGTCGATCAGGTCGATCGCCTTGTCCGGCAGGAACCGGTCCGGAATATAACGGTTCGAGTGCGATACCGCGAACTCGATCGCATCATCCGTGTAGCTGACCGCATGGAACTTCTCGTAACGGTCCTTGATACCCATGATGATCTTGATCGCATCCGCCTCGTTCGGCGGGGGCACCTTCACCGCTTGGAAACGCCGTTCGAGCGAGCGGTCCTTCTCGATCGACTTGCGATACTCGCCCGGCGTCGTTGCGCCGATGCACTGGATCTCGCCGCGTGAGAGCGCCGGCTTCAGGATGTTCGCTGCATCCAGCGACCCTTCGGCCGAACCCGCACCCACCAGCGTGTGCAGCTCGTCGATGAAGATGATGGAGTTCTGATTCTCCATCAGCTCCTTCATGATCGTCTTCAACCGCTCCTCAAACTGGCCGCGATACTTGGTGCCCGCCACGATCAGCGACAGGTCCAGCGCCAGCACCCGCTTGTCCGCCAGGAAGCTCGGCACATCGCCGTCGGCAATGCGCTGCGCCAGTCCTTCGACGATCGCCGTCTTGCCCACGCCCGGCTCCCCAATCAGCACCGGGTTGTTCTTGGTGCGGCGGCACAGAATCTGCACCACGCGCTCTACTTCCGAGTCGCGCCCCACCAGCGGGTCAAGTTGCGAATCCGTCGCTGCCTGGGTCAGGTCGCGCGAAAACTCCGCCAACAGGCTCGACTCGCGGTTCTGTCGCTGCGCCGGCGCCTTTTCCTGCGTGGCCCGCGCCAGTTCTTCGCGGATCGCTACCAGCCGCAGCCCGCGCTCGTGCAGGATCTCCGCGGCGAAGCACTTCTCTTCGCGCAGCAGCCCCAGCAGCAGATGTTCAGTTCCGATGTGTTTGTGGCTCAGCCGCTCCGCTTCTTCGGCAGCATAGGCCAACACGCGCTTGCACTCGTTCGACAGGGGGAGATCGACCGAGGTGGAGACCTTCTCGCGGATCGTGGTATGCCCCTCGATCTGCTTGCGAATCGATTCAACCGAGGCATGAGAACGGAGAAATTTATTGGTGAGCGCCTTGTCTTCGCGGAGCAGGCCCAGCAGCAAGTGCTCGGTCTCGATGTAAGGCGAGCCGAACTGGCTGGCCTCATATCGGGCGAAGAAGATGACGCGCCGCGCCTTTTCTGTATAGCGTTCGAACATATTTCCCCCTTCGAGGACGGTTGGCGGCGTCGGTTAACGTCTGCCACTGCCTCTCCTGACTTCTCGTGTACAGAAATGTGAGTCGCCGTTACTAAAGATGCACGACCCACGCCACCGGACTCACGCCCACTTTGATACGGAAAATTGCTTCAATAGCCCCATTGGCTCAAATCACCCTTGTTTCAGAAAGACCCGCTTGCGGCTTCCCAGTTTTGGCAAAATCCTCTTCCATGTGACCGGCTTCCAGCCGCAGCACGCGATCGCACCGCCCAGCCAGTTCCTGGTTGTGCGTCACCAGGATTGAGGTCAGCCCATGGCTCGCGTGCACTCGTTGGATGAGCGAAAAGACCCGGTCAGCCGTTTCGGCATCCAGGTCACCCGTTGGCTCGTCGGCCAGCAGCATGCGCGGTTCGGTCACCAGCGCGCGCGCCAGCGACACTCGCTGCTGCTCGCCGCCTGAAAGTTCGCCCGCCTGGTGCTCTGCTCGGTCCGCCAATCCCACTTCAGCCAGCCAGGCAAGCGCCTTCTTTTCAGCGCTTTTGCGGGCTTCACCCCGGGCCAGCAGGGGTAGTGCAACGTTTTCTGCCGCCGTGAACTCAGGCAGAAGGTAGTGAAACTGCCAGACGTAGCCAACTTCCCGATTCCGGAAGTCTGCGGCCTGCCTGGAGTTAAGCGTGTTCAAGGGAATTGAGGCGAAGTATAGGGCACCCCTTGTGGGTGCATCAAGTGCACCAAGAATGTGCAAAAGCGTGCTTTTACCCGCCCCGGACGCACCGACGATCGCCAGCAGCTCGCCCTTCTGCACCGTGAAGCTCAGGCCATCGAAGAGTTGCAGTCGCCCACGGCCGGTCACGTACTCCTTCCGCAGCCCGCGCACCTCCAGCAGGGCATTCTCAACGCCCACTTCGGAGTGCATCGCGGAAACGGAAGTCACAGACCCGCCCATACCCATGTCTACCATTTAGAGGGGGAGTGCGAAAGTACAAAACAGTGACCATCGACTGCCACTTCCGTGCAGGGGCATCGCTGGCGGCACTTACTAAACTCAAAGGGCCATGGACGAAGCCGCCAAAGTCGAACGATGGCCAGCCCTCCGCAAAGACGACGCTGGGCTGGAAAAAGAGCTATTCACAATCCTCTCCGTCCGTGCGGACGCTAACCCGTACGCCTCAGATGGCGAGTGCACAAATCCTCACAACGCTCCCTCCCGGGCTCCGAGCCATGGCGGCGACGCACTGGCTGGACGTGAGCCTGACTCTGGATAGCATTACCTGGCATTTCGGAATTTTGGCGAACCTGGTCTCGTAGCTGAAACTGAGGCAGGCCTCATTGAATTGGGGTTGGGCGAACTCGCCTGGTGTTTCCACGAAGCGAAGGAACTGATGACGCCTCTTATTTCCGAATGGGCAGACATTGGTGATTATGACGAGATGCTTAAACGGAAAGGCGTGAAGCAATTTGCGGAAGAACTTGATCGAAAGGCTATAGCGCTTCACAAAACGCCTTCCGGCAAATCATCGATCTACGATGCCTGGATTCGGTATGCCCGCCAACATCCGGAGCGTGTCTTTGACGTTGAGTAGTTCCCTCATGGCGCAACAACAGCTTCTCGCACCCCAGCGGCTCGCCGAGCCCCAATATTTGCCGCCATCACCCAGGCCGCCGCGCCAATCACCCAAGTGATCCAGAACGCAGTCCACGGAAGCCGCACCTTCGGCGCGGCGACCACTCTCGGCAGCCACACCAGCAGCGCAAAGATGCTGATCATCCCCGCCTCGCACGCCGCAGCTACCCGCGGCAGCACGCCGAACAGCACGCCCAGCCCGCACGCGATCTGCCCCGCGCCCGTCAGATACGCCCATCCCACTCGATAGGGAAGCCACTCGGGCACCAGCGCCACCGTCTCCTTCACATACATCAGGTGCGAGAGCCCGATCGGAATCAGGAACACGCCAAACAGAATGCGCGCTGCGCGCACGCCGTGATCACCGGATACGAATCTCCACACACCCTCTTCGCCCACGTCGCCGAGCCGCGCAAACAGCACCCATGCACCCGCCAGCAGCACCGCCAGCTCACCGAAGCCCAGCCACACGCCTTCAATCTGCGGAGCGACAACCAGAGCCGGCACTTTCAACAGCGCCCACACAATGCAATAGACAAACAGCAGCCGCACCGCCCACCGCACCGTCGTCTCGAACAGAAGCCCGGCCCCGCCCACCAGCATCACCACCGCGGCCAGGTACGCCAGCGCCGTCCGGCCCGGCACCCACGACGCCACCGGTTGCCATACCATCGCGAAGTCCCCATAGATCAGGCCCAGCACGCCGAGCCCGATAATCCCCACCGCAAACAACGTCAATGCCGGCTGCTGCTCCCGGGTCAATTGCATCGTGCCTCCTACGAGCGTGCCCATCCTGAGCAAAAGCGAAGGGTGGGATCAACATCGAGATCACGTTACCGCGAATCAGCACAATTTCATCCCGCGAATCCGCATTTCAGCACTTCAGCGCAAAAGGGACGATCCTTAAACACAACCGATGCCATCCTGAGCAGCGCCCGTCAGTAGTGTTTCCAAGTCACCGACCAGTGTTCGTCCGGCCGGGCCGATTGAATGATCAGGCGCCCTTCCGAAAACCGGTACACCCGGGTAAGGTCTTTTCCCACAAGTTGCCGAGTGAGCGATCCCATCACATGATGCGTCACCGTATGCGCCTTCTCATTTACCTCGTAGCTGCCGAAGGAGGCCTCATACCCATTCAGAACATAGTTGTTGGAGAGCGCCGCCTCCGACTTCGGGTACATGATCTGCACCGACATGTGCCCGTCACGCGTGTAGATTAGCGTTCCGGTCCTGTCTGCTACGTCATGCAATTTCCCGTCCGCCGCTGGCTCTTTCATCGAAACCAGATGCCACGCGCCGATCAACTTCTCCTTGTCAGCACCCGCGGCTGGTTCTTTTGTCTTCGCCGGCTGTGCCAGCGATGCTCCGCTGAGCGCCACTGCAACGGCCACCATCCACCACGCTCGTGCCGCCATGCATGTCTCCTTCGACTGCCCCTCATCGGTCACTGGCTTGTCATGGATTTCGATATCGGCGCGAATCAGGATAATCCGGGCATGGTCCGTGACCGCCAGTGTATTCTGCTTCAGCCTTTTGCAATCGCGATTCGGCCAATGAAATCTCTCGCTCGGGCATCCCTCTCGGCGCTTTGTTGTTGCCTTTCCGTTGTCTCCATCGCTCGCGCGCAAGCCGGCTCTCCCACACGCTTCGCTACCAACCCGACGCGCTTCCTGGTATGCAACAAGGGGGATGGCAGCTTCCATGGAACCTTGCCGAAGGGCACAGCAAACCATGACATCGCCGTCTCCGTCGGGGCAGCAAAGACGAAGGGATTCGCCGCTCGATCCTGCCAGGCAAAACTCACCTGGCATAAGCGCGATCTCGTGGTTGTTCCCGATGCGGCGCAGGTTGACATCGATGTCATGGGCGCCGATCTCGGTCTCGGCTCCCTCGTCGTCGCCTTTCAACTCAAAGCCTCCGACACGGACCCGCAAATCAAATATGAAATCTATTCACTGAGCAAGCCGCCGCAACTGTTGCGGACCATTACCGGCGAAGACTTCTTCAGTGCCGCCGATACCATGCTCGATGGAAGCGTAGAAATCTGGACCACCGACGCTGCTGCGATACGAGGCTTTGAAGGCTTGCCGCTCGATGCCTTTGACGCGGCTCCAACAGTCGCTTTGCGGTTTGAAAAGAAGAAGCTGATCGACGTCAATTCGGAATTTCGGCCGTACTTTGATCGTGAGATCGAGACGCTTCGTTCCCAGCTCGATGCGCGGCCACTGAACGACTTCAGGCAGAGCGACGGCAAACTACCGAACGAGCAGTGGATGAAAGACCAGCCCCAGGGTCTCCTGGCGACAAAGGTCAAGGTGCTGGAGATTGTGTGGTGCTATCTCTACAGCGGCCGCGAGCAGGAAGCCTGGAAGACGCTCGCCGAAATGTGGCCGTCATCGGATCTCAATCGTATCCGTACCGCGATCGTAGATGCGCAGGCCCGCGGCCTTCGCGCGCAGGTGGATGGCGTTTCTCACAACGTGCTGCCATTTCGGCAGTCGCAACGCGCGGAGATCTATGAGCGAGTGGGCTCTGATTCCGGGTTCAGCTCACCGAGCCAGTATGAACACTATGAGCACTCGGAGCACGCAGATACTGCCCCGCTGCAGATCCTGCTCCGAATTCCGCCCGCACAGAATGCCAAACACTGGGCCGAAGCGAAGCAGATGGAGCTGGTCGTCGACGAAGCCGGCAAGGTGAGGTCCGCCCGCATCATGACTCCACTTCTCGATAAGGACGCAGTCCCACAGGCAGCCAACGCGCCGAGCGCAGAATTCAACAAGGATTGGGTGGCCGCAGCCGCCGGATGGAAGTACATTCCGGCCTTCAAACTCGGTCGCCCGAAGCCCTTCCGATCCATGCTCCTCGTTGGCCGCGACCAGTAGAAGAGCGTCGAAGACCCTGCAATCAGCACTTCATGCGCACAGGGTATGAGCCTTCAATCCTATAAGGCATAGGCGTGCTGGATTGCGTTAACCTGGGTCTCGGACAATCGCCCAAGGAAGGCTCCGTCCCCTCAGGGAGCGTCGGCGGTCTGCTTGAGAATCAGCACAGGGCAGGGAGCGCCGCATAGGACGCCATAGGCGGTTCCGGGCACGAGTTTCGGGACAAAAGAGGAAGAGGATGTGCTGCCGAGGAGAATCAGATCGAAGCCTCCGTTGGTTGCGTGGTTCAGAATCGTCTCAATCGCCCTGCCGATTTTGACGACGCAGGAAGGCCTCCGAGTTCCCAAAGATGCAGGAACGAAGTTGTCAAGCATTTGCCGCTCAAAGCTCGCGATGCGGGCCGCCGAGGGGTTCTCCTCGAGCTCATTCGGGATCACATGAAGCAGAGTCATATCAGCATCATGAGCCGCAGCGAATTCGGCTGCAAAACTGCGCACGCCGGGTGATTCCCGCTTGAGCGAGATAGGCGCGAGCACGCGTATGCCCTTTGGCAGCTGCCTTGAGTGGGAGCGCACCTCTGGGCCGACGGCTAGCACCGGCACCCCAAGCCGCTGAAACAGTCGCTCTGCTGTAGACCCGAGAATTCCCAGGCAGAACTTGGTCTCGCCATGCGAACCGACGACAACGCGGCCCGGCTTCCACTCGTCAACGACGGCTTCGATCTGCTCGACCACATCGCCGCTCGATATCTTCCAGGTGCAGCGTACGCCCGCAGCTTCCGCCTCGCGCGCGGCTGCTAGCAGGATGCGCTCGCCATGTTGGCGATGGAGCTCTGGTTGGGAGTACACGAGCAGAGATGGCGCGGCCGGCGGGGATGCAAAGTCAGGCAGCACATAGGCCAGCAGGATTTCTGCGCCATAACTCTTAGCCTGGTCTATCGTCACGGGAAGGGTCCGCTGCAGATCAGTAAGGTCGGTGACCAGCAGAATGCGGGTGGGGCGTGTCCACGCCTCCATTAGGGGAGCCTCCGTTATCTCTGATGCAGTTGCGCTGTTTGCTCGTGTGCCATTCATGCGACTATCTTCGCTCGACAAGCAGGCAATGCGTACTGCGTTCAATCACTTTCGATTGTGATCAGCGTCACATCAACCTTAGAAGGGAGCCGGCTGGTGGGGGCAGAGCTGACAGCCGAAGAGAAAAGAGTGCGTTTGGCTTAAGCCGCTGGTCGCCGAACCGCGCAGCATCCACTGAGTTGCGGCGACTGCTCAAAAAGAACGAGACCAAGAATGACCCATTGTGAGTGACCTATTGTGTCTGCCAGTGCGACGAATGCAAAAGCCCTACCGATCTATGCTCTCCGTTGGGCGCGACCAGTAGAAGAACGTCTAAGGCATTGCAATTGCGATTCGGCTAATGAAATCAACCTTCGATCCGGAGCACCCACTGGAGAGATATAAGCCCCTGGGCTTTTCAAGAACAAGCGAAGGAATCAAGACACAACCTCCGCAGGTAAGCATTCTTCGCACAGACCACCGGTACTTCGAATGAAAGAATCCATCCACAGAACGTTTGGCCGCCAGGCCTTCGGGCTTGATCCCGGCGGCTATCATGCTGCGCGACCCGCATACCCGGACTGGGTGTTTGATCTCCTGTGCGAGCGCTGTGGTCTCGCGCCCAATGCGGTTACATTTGAGATTGGAGCCGGGACGGGAACGGCGACTCACCGTCTACTCGAGCTGGGTGCCAACCCACTGGTTGCCGTAGAGCCCGATGATCGCCTCGCAGCCTTCCTTAGGGAGACCACGCAGGACAAGGCTCTCACAGTGTTGGCTGCGACGTTCGAAGAGGCCGTGTTGCAAGAGGCCAGCTTTGATCTCGGTGTCAGCGCCACCGCATTCCATTGGTTAGCAGAGGACGTTGCCTTGGCCAAGGTGGCCAGACTGCTCCGTCGGGGCGGGTGGTGGGCAATGGTCTGGAACGTGTTCGGCGATTCACATCGCCTGGATCCCTTCCACGAAGCAACCAAAGAACTTCTCAAAGGTCCTTCGAGCCCTTCGGATGGCAACGGGGAAATTCCTTTCGCTCTCGATACTGAGGCCAGAGTGGCGGCGCTGGAGCGGACCCAAGCATTCGACATCGTTGATCACCGAACCAGCGCATGGTCACTCGTACTCGACGCTAATCAAACCGTTGCCCTCTATGCGACCTATTCCAACATCAACATCCGCCCCGACCGCGAGGCCGTGCTTACTGAGCTGCATCGTGTTGCACGCGACGAGTTCCATGGGTGTGTGACTCGCAATATGGTCACAAGCCTTTACGTTGCGCGACGTCGATCTTGACCCTCTACAATCACCGCCTAAACCGCAGATTCGGCGCGACCCATCAAGCGATCTTCACAATTCTGACGCGATTTCCACGTGGCAGCGGGAAACATGAAGTGCCGTAAACTTTATCCGTGATCACGTCAATCGTTTCGTTCTTCGCCCTCAAGGGGGAAGGAGGCCAGTGGCACCATCTTGCAACCGGCAACTGCACAACAGAGGATATCGAACGCATGTGGAAGCAGTTATCGGTCAATCCTGATGATCTGTCGCATGGCATCTGGTATGAGGTCTGGCAGGCAAATGGCGGCAAAGTCCACGTTTTAGCGCCCACTGCACAAACTGCTTAGTCGTCCCTCCACTCGAGGGCCCAAAACTGGCCAACTCCAATTCGAGTCCTCCCGAACGCGCAATCCGGGATTTCCCGGATTGGGTTTTCCTCTCGATAGGCCCTCAAACAAACCTGCCATTTAATTCCCCTCAAATTGCTACTCTTGAATTAGGGGCAAATCCCGCCCACGGCAGATCCCGGGCGGGAGCCCCGTAAGTCTTTTATCTGGAAAAATTTAGCTGCAACGTCCGTGGAATGAGATGTTTGCCCGCGGGAGCACCCGACCGCACCGCGAATAGGGCATATCACTGTCTATAAACTGTTTAGAAAGACATATTTACGCGCAAGTCTTTTGAAATGACATTTTTAGCCTACGGAAGATGGCCTAACCCAAAGAAAAGAAACAGCTTCGTAGCCGGCCTCTGGTGGCGGGAGGGGGAGGGGTGGTGGTCAGGTTACCTGTCCTGCAACGCCTTCCATCAGGTCGGTCAGCAGCTCGTACCGCAGTCGCATCCGCCCGGATGGCCAGTCCTACTCGTACCGTAGCGCCTCGGCTGGCAGCACCCGCGCCGCGGAGCGCGAAGGATAGAGTGTAGCCACCAGCGAAACACCCAGCGCCATTGCCGCGACGATCACCGCGTCAGAGATGCGCGGGGCAAAGGGCAGGTAGTCGATCGAATACACATCGCCCGGCAAGCGTATGAAGCGGTAATGTCCCCCGGCCCAGGAGGCCGCGTAGCCCAGCACCAGCCCGAGCGCCGTGCCGACCGCGCTGATCAGAAGGCCCTGCAGCAGAAAGATCCGTCGCACCTGCTCCGCCCGCACTCCGAAGCTCATCAGCACCGCGATATCGCGCGTCTTCTCCATCACCATCATGGTCAGCGCGATCAGGATGTTCAGCGCGGCCACGCACACGATCAGCCCGATCACGATGAAGGTGACGATCTGCTCCAGCCGCAGCGCGCGGAAGAGTTCGCGGTTCTGCTCCATCCAGTTCGTGGTCAGGAATCCCGGACCGGCGGCCTGCTCGATCTCCCGCCCGATCGTATCCGCGTGATAGAGATCGTCGACCTTGAAGGCGATCACCGAGATGAGATCGGGCTCGCCCAGCAGATGCTGTGCATCCTCGAGCCGGATGAAGCCCAGGCTGGAGTCGTACTGGTAGAAGCCGGAGTGGAAGATGCCGGCGACGTAGTAGCGCTGGAACTTGGGCACGATGCCCAGCGGTGTCAGCTCGCCCTGCGGGCTGGTCACCAGCACGGTATCGCCGACGTTGGCATCAAGCGTGGTGGCTAGGTCCTGCCCGATGACGATCGGCGGCAGCGGCGCGGTATCGCCTGGCGTGCGAGAGGGTGCCGGCTCCAGCGCCTGCGCCGAGCCAAGCTTCACCATGTCCAGCAGGTCGGTGACGTGGCGCTCCTCGTCCGGCAGCACGCCCTTGATCATCAGGCCGCCGGAACGGGCCCCGCGCGAGACCAGCACCTGCCCGTAGAGCCCCGGGGCGTCGGCTCGGACATGCGGCAATTTTCCAAGCCGCGCCAGCAGCGGCCGCCACTCGCGGATGCCGTCGCCAGCCGTGCGCATCAGCTCGACATGCGACGTGGATCCAAGCAGGCGATCCTGCAGGTCGCGCCGCATCCCGGTCGTGATCGCCAGCGCAATGATCAGCGCGGCCACACCGGCAGCGACGCCGGCGACCGAGATGGCTGTGATCACCCCCACCACAGCTTGCCGGCGCTTGGCCCGCAGATACCGCGCCGCAATGAAAAGTTCAAAGCGCATGGAAGGTCATCGGACTACCGTCTTCGCTGTAGCTGAATTCTCGTAGCGGTCGAAGACGCGCAGCGTCACGACATGCTCGTTCGGATTCGCCGGCGGCAGCTTCGCCACGCGCAACTGTTCCGACGGCTGCGGTAACGGGGCAGAGAAGTCATAGCGTTCGGTATTGGCGTCGGAGATCTTGCTTACCGGCTCGACGTACTGCCACGGACCGGCATCGATCGAGTACTCCGCGTGCGTAACCGCCGAGCCCGGGTCCTTGGCCTCCGCCGTCACATGCATCTTGCCGCCTTCGAGCTTCGCCACCAGATTGGCGATGGCGGGCGAAGCAGTGTCGACGACGAAGCGGTCGCTGGTGCGTTCGCTGATCAGTGCATCGCCCGGATTGTGCGATGGCGCATCGCTGGCCACAACCTTGAGTTGATACGGTGCATCCGGCAACTGTGCCGCCTCGAAGGTGTAGTACCGATCGGTGACATTGTCCTTTAGCAGTTGCCAGTTCTGCTCACCGGAGCTGCGGTAGTAAAGCGCGAAGACGAGGTCATCTCCATTGTCGTCATGCGCCGCCCAGCGCGCGGTTATGGAGCCCTTGTCCTTGACACCCTGAAGCGGCGCGGTCGCCTGGTCCTGCTGGATATTCATGACGTTTGCCGACGCGGAAGGCAGGTTGATCATCACCGGCGGCGCCGGCGGCTGAAACTGCGCCTGCTGGTTCACCCGTGCCCCCGGCATCACGACGACCTCGTCCACCACCGGGGCGATGTTCGCCGCCAGGTAACTCAGCGATATCGCATGGACCTGGGTGCCCGGTTTTAGCGTGAGCTTCCACTGGCCGAAACGCGCCTGCGGCACAGCCGCCGCAGCATCCACGCCTACAGGCTTCCACTCGCTCCAGCCACGGTCGGCGTTGTTGACGTTGCCGGTCCGCACGGCGAGCTGGTAGCCCGCTCCGGTGGCATCTACCTCGCTCCGGCCCCAGCGCGCCACCGCCCCTGCGTCCTGCACATCACTCTGCAGACTGCCCTCGGAGCTCTGCGCGCTCAAGTGATAGAGCTTGCCTCCATTGCTGGTCCCCACGTAGACGCCATCAGGCGCAGGCGCGAACCCGGTGGCCTGTGATGCCTCAACGCGGGCGATGTCGGCAAACTCACCGTTCTCGCGGATGCGATAGATGCGGCCGCGATTGCCGGTTGCTGCCAGGAGGCCGTCAGCCGTCCAGTGCAGACCATAGACGACATCGTCGTGAGGCGCCCACAGCTTGCGGGCGGCGCCGTTCGGATCAAGCTCATATACTTCAGAGCCATCCGGCACCAGGGAGTTGTTGTTGGAGGCCTGCACCGACCCGGGAGTCACGATCGTGATCGTCGCAGTGACGGCAGCAATGCCTTGGACCGGCAGGGGCGGCAGGTTGCTCTTGCCCTTCTCCCCGACGGTGGCCACATAAATCTGCCCGGCAGCCGACGCCGTCAGTGCCGTGACTTCGCGCTTGGGGGCGTTGAAGAGGATGAAGCCTTTGCCCGCCTTGTCGATGCGGTAGACCAGGCCATCGCCATCCGAGCCGGCGAGCAGATTGCCATCCTTCTCGAAGAGCATCGTGCGGATGTGCTGTTCATCACTCTGGAAGAATCGCTCCGCATGGGCATCGGCCGCGGGAGTGCGGACGCGATACACTGCCGCCGGTCCACCGGTCGCAATGTAGAGCGCTCCATCCGGTCCGAAGGCGAGAGCCCAGATGTACTTGGGAGCGGCGTCGGGTTTTACGCCCTCGAGCTTCTCGGGATCGAAGACGACCGAAGCCTTCTCCTGCTCAAGGTCGGTTGAGCCGGCAGGGACCCGGTAGACCTTGCCATTTGGGAGCGTGGCTGCATAGACAGAGCCATCGGGGCCGACTGCGACCGCCTGCACGCTCATGTCCTTGGTCTTGAACAGGGCTGTGGTCTTGCCGTCGGAAGCAATGCGAAGCACCGTGGCTGGTGAACCGGTCGCTACATACGCATCACCGGATTTATCGCTGTTGAGAGCCCAGATATACGTAGAGGGCGTCGTGGCCGTAAGAGTACTGGCCGGTGCGGCGGACAGTGAGCCATCGCTCGAAATAGCGACCCCCTGTGGCCGCCCCTTCTCCCAGTCCTCCATATGCGACTCGGTCCAGACCTTGGTACCCTGCGCGACACAGTTCAGGGAGGCGGAGCAGAGTAAAAGGGAAAGGCTCACAGTGCGAAAAGACATGTGGCTTAAGTCTAAAGCAGGGACTCAATTGGCGAGCACGGCGCGATAGCGCACCGCCCCCTTGCGAACCTTGGCGACGGCTTCGTTGACTCTCCCCATCGGGAAGCGCTCGGTTTGCGCCTTCACCTTGTGGCGCGCGGCAACGTCGAGCATCTCCGCCAGAGCCAGGGGGCTGCCGGTGTTGCTGCCGCTAACAGTCCTTGCCGCCTGGATCAGCAAAGAGCCAGGAATCTGCAGTGGCCTGCTGGGCGCACCGACCAGGCAGAGCACGCCCTCCGGCCGCAGCGTGGTCAGGAAGGCGCTCCAGTCCTGGTCCGCATTCACGGTAGAGATGATCAAGTCCAGCGAGCCACCAAGTGCCTTCATGCCCTTGCTCTCACGCGAATTGCAGAAGTGATGGGCACCCATTGCCCGGGCTTCCTCTTCCTTTGCCGGCGAGGTGGAGAAAGCTGTCACCTCCGCGCCGAAGACGCGTGCGAACTGCAGGGCCAGATGACCCAGACCGCCGACGCCGACAATAGCGACGCGAGAGGCAGGCGAGACACCGTATGTACGCAGCGGCGTGTAGACCGTGATGCCGGCGCAGAGAAGTGGCGCCGCATTCTCGCTCTCGAGCGCCTCGGGGATGGGGATGATAAAGCGCGCCGGAACACGTACCGCGTCGGCAAAGCCACCGTTGCGGTGCACGCAGGTCGGCTGCGAGTCCGGACAAAGGTTTTCTTTGCCCGAGCGACACCATGTGCAATTGCCGCAACTACCGGACTGCCAGCCGACACCAACGCGTTCGCCCGGCTGCAGTTTTTGCACTGCCTTGCCGACCGCTTCCACGGTTCCCACGATTTCGTGGCCCGGAACGAAAGGAAATTTGCTGACCTGCCAATCGTTGTCGATTAAATGGAGATCGCTTCGGCAAATACCACAATGACTGATACGAACTTGTACCTCGTCGGCGCCCAGTTCCCCGACCTCATACCGGTATGCAAGCAGTTCGGCCCCGGCAGCATGTGTTGCATAGCCTCGGATCTCTGGCATCGTTCCTCGTCCGCTCCGTCCTTCAGCACGGTACTGCTCTTTTATTCCACCTGAATCGTGACGACCTGGTTGCCAGTCACGACCGCATCCATGGGGACAGATGTTACAGCAACCGCGGACTCGCCATTCAATGTGAGCATCCGATTGGCGCGCAGCGGATCGAGCACATTGGCCATGGAAATGGGGAGCTGCGTAAGCGTCCGCCCATCAAGGCGCGCCTGCGGCTGAGGAGTAAGCATGGTTACATATACACGATCGTTGGCGTGGGTCGCATTCAAGGCGGCCACAGTGTCATTCATGTCGAGATGGTTGGCTGGGGCTTCCAGCATGTGGTCAACGGTGGCCGCGTCGCTCACTACCAGACGGACAGGACCCTCGGGCAGCGTGCGCGGCAGTTTGACAGGGATGTCGATGGCGCGTGTTGCACCCCGCCACGGCCGCAGAGTTGCCCGCAGGGACACGGTATCGCCGGCATGTACAGCGCCGCCCTCGTGTTCAGCACTTTCGATCTCCATGGTCTGCCGGCCGGGCAGAGTGTCGATATCCAGCGAAACGCTGCGCAACAGACCACGCCGCGCGGGATTGCCGTACAGTTGCACGAGTGGTTCACCCATCTCGAGCGTTGCGCCGAGAGCCGCTGGTATTCCGGTAGTTGGCGCGGCGAAACGGGTCAGATCCAGATCCGGTGCGCCATCGATGGCGACGCGCTCTCGAATGCGATAGGTGGTCTCGGCTGCGTAACTGTTGCTCTGCATCATGGACTGATAGATGGAGATGAGCATGAGCAGCGGGGTGAGTTCCGGGCTGTCCACGACGTCGAAGTGCACGGGACGTGTTCCTGCAGCCGAGTTAAACGTAACTGTTACAGGCACCATATGTGCCTTGGCTCCGAACTCACCGCGGATGGCCGTCTGCCGGTCCTGGGTGAAGGCGCCAACTTCTTCGGTGGTGTTCACGATCTTGAAAGCGTTGAGCGGCGAGGGAAGCGTAGCCACGACCTCCGCCTTGGTCATGGGCACGGAGAGGGCGCCGGTCTGAGTGATGGGGTGGCCGCAAGCCAGAAGCTGGTTCTTATCGACATAGGTGGCGGTGCAGGTCGCCGCGACCTCCATGTCGCCGCGCACCAGTAGGGCGCTGACGGAAGAACCCGGCTCGATCGGCTCTGGCTGCTTCTCAGTACTCGAGCCGCCACCCACGCCAACCACGGGCGTGAGCCCTTGCGCGGCGAAGCGGTCCTTAAATGCGTCGACTGCCTGCTGGCTGAATCCGCTGAAGAGCAGCGGCGTCTCGATAGGCCGAATTTCAGCGCTGCCGCTTTCTGCCTTGCCGTTATTCGTGGGCGTGACGCCAACCTGGGGCATCTCTTTGACTTCGAGCATTTGCTGGATGGGCGTGATACCGGCGATCGGCTCCTTGCTGAACTGACCGATACGGAAGGCGAGCGCACCAGCGAGCTTTCCGTTGATATAAACCGGACTGCCGCTCATACCTGCCACTACACCGGTGTAAATGGCGTCCTTTCCTCCCAGCCGGGCCAAAATCATGTCTTGATGCGGTCCCAATGCATTGTGGAGAATGCCCAAAATCTCCACCTCTACAGCAGAGGGCGCAACTCCCTCAAAAACCGTGTAGGCGACACCGTGCTCCCCGCGGTGCACCTGGTCCAGTGGGAAGATGCCCGCAGTGGCGGAATCCGGTGGGGTGGCCGGAGGAGGGGGAGTACGTACCTCTGTGGGAACAGGCTCCGGCGCCTGTGCTGGCGGGGCGGTTTGCGCATATAGCCCCGCCGGAGCAAGAATAATCGTCAGCAATGGCGCTAATAACGCCATTTTCCGAAAGATGTAGTTCATGGCAAGGGTGTTCTCGTGGCATCTCTCGAAGGAGACATCACTGGTATCAATACTCCGCTGAGCGCAATCGTAGGAAAATGGTTCCAGAATGGCGGCGGAGACGTCAAAACGGTGGGCTCGCACGTCTTTAACAGTAGACGGTTGCGGGCGGGCCGCCAACTTTCGGCGCGGGTAACCGTCCTTATGGGTGTGGCTCCCGAGGTAAGTTCCTTGCTCGTGCATCGATTCGTTCGTCTTCTCGCTGCTGCATCACTGGCCGCAGGCCTCGCAGCGACACCCGTCATTGCGCAAAGCACCTCGTCTGATCAGCAGCAGACGCCTCCCGCGCAGCAGGAGCCGCAACACAACGGCCAGTACCAGATGCCGGGATCAACCCCGCCACAACAGAACCCTGCCCCGAACCAGGACCAGACGGCCCCGGAGGCCGGTGGTCCGGGAGGTGACAGCGGTGCGATCGCGCTGCCCAAAAAGACTCCCAAGGAAGATGTGCCTCCTCCACCGCCGCCCCCGGAGGTCAAGAATCCCAAGGGGCTGGAAAACTTCTCGCTTCGCGTCAACGTTCCGGTTGTGACGGTCGATGTCGGTGTACTGCTGCAGAAGACCCACCAGTTCGTACCCAATCTGAAGGAGGAGAACTTCCGTATTTTCGAGGATGGCAAGCCCCAGGAGATTGTCTCGTTTGGCCGGACACAGGCGCCTATCACCGCAGTATTGCTGTGCGAGTTTGCCGCCAACAATTACTGGTTCATCTATGACATGCGGAACGCAGCCTATGCGTTTGCACAGCAGTTGCGTCCGGATGATTACATCGCCGTCGCCACTTTCGACATGCACACGCACATACTGACCGACTTCACGGAGGACAAGCGGCTGGTATACGAGTCGCTCAATTCGCTGCAAATCCCGGGATTTAACGAAACGAATACCTTTGACGCGCTTTACGAAACCCTGGACCGGCTGAGCCGGGTGGAAGGGCGCAAGTACGTCGTTTTCATCGGTTCCGGGCTCGATACCTTCTCGAAAATCAACCTCGACAAGATCATGCAGAAGGTAAAGGCCACCCCCGACGTGACTATTTACGCGGTCAGTACTGGTCAAACCGCGCGTCTGACCGGGAATGCACGCGGCGGCATGTTTGGGGCCCATGAAATCGACTATTTGCAGGCTGACAATCAATTGCGGACCTTCGCCGGCATGACAGGCGGCAAGGCATATTTCCCACGCTTTGCAGGCGAGATGCCCGAGATCTTCCGCGATATCAATTCTGCGATTCGCAATCAGTACGTCGTGAGTTATAGACCCACGAATGCGAAGGAAGATGGGAGCTATCGCAAGATCCGAGTAGAGTTGGTTGACAATGAAGGTAAGCCGCTGCAAATGCAGGACGAAAAACACCACAGCCTGAAATATGACGTGGTTGCGCGCGATGGCTACCGCGCCCGGCAGGAGGTGGAGTGACCCTTGCCATGCTTGAGCTGCCGGGATTGCCCGGCTAGAGATCGAATTAGAAGACAGTTTGCTGCGTGGCTCAGATAAGAAAAGCGGCCAAAAGAAAAGGCCGGGTGGGGTCCGCCGGCCTTCCTCCGATCTGAACGAGCCTTGACTACGCGCCAGCCTGCTTCCGCGCAAAATCGCCAATGATGGGCAGCTTGAACCACTTGCCCTGTGCGGCACTGACGATACAGAGCAGCCATAGGACCACCAGCCCGATCCAGCAGATCGGCCAGAGCAGCAGCACCAGCATGTGAAGATGAACCATCGCGAGCATGATGCCGAGGACCATCAGTACTAGCCACACCGCAAGCCAAAGCACATGCAGACCGATGCATTGCATGGCGTGGTAGCGCACGAATGGCTTGCGATTGTAGGGCTCCATTACCAGGAAGATGATGGCTGGGATGATCGTGATGTAAGCAATAGCGGCAGCAGAATTGTCGGACAGACCGCCGCTTTGCGCCGGGGCGTAGCCGGCAGCGGCAGGCGTCGTAGCCGGCTGCGGTACCTGGGTAAAGCCGCCCGAAGGCGGCGGTGGAGCTGCGCTCAACGAAGCGCCGCAATTCTGGCAGAATGTGGCACCGGCCGGATTTTCTGTGGAGCAGGCTGGACACTGCATGGCAATTCCTCCTCGGAAATGTTAGAGCGGCCGCGCAGTCCCGACGCCCAAGGCCCAACGATCACATCGGTCTACATCGGTCTGGGGGACGGCACCACGATACAACGGCTTTCCTTTCGCGTCATACGAAATTTACAGAGTTGCCCTGTAACAGCTTTGCCACGCGGGCATCTGATGTGGAGAAAGGAGTTACTTCATGGTTAAGCTTGCAATCTGGGCCACAGTCCAGGCAAAGCCTGGCAAAGAGAGTCAGGTGGAGGCGTTTCTCAAGTCAGCTCAGCCGTTAGCGGAAGCCGAGCCTGGAACCGTGACCTGGTATGCGGTCAATCTGGGTGGAGGAAGGTTTGGTATTTTCGATACCTTTCAGGATGAGTCGGGACGTGAGGCTCACCTGAATGGAGAGATCGCCAAGGCGCTGATTGCGAACGCGAAGGAGTTGTTCTCCAGCGATCCCCAGATACATAAGATCGAGATTCTGGCTGCAAAGGGCTGAGTTAAGTTGCAGGCAAGAAGGGGCGTTGCGAAGAGCGGCCCCTTTCTTTTTTTACGGGCCTCAGCCGAAGAGAAATTCCTTTGTCTTCAGCTCCTTGACGCGATCGCGCAGCTTCGCTGCCTTTTCGAACTCGAACTTCTTTGCGGATTCGCGCATCTCCATTTCCAGTTTAGCGACGAAGGCATCCAGATCCTGCTGATTGTGGAATTCTGGCGTGGTCTCGTCCTGCTCGGTCATGTCGGCGTATTCGGCCTTCAGAATCTGCGCGAGAGACATGTCGATGGGGCGAAGGATTGACTCGGGCGTGATGCCGTTTTCCTCGTTGTGTGCCTGCTGAATCACGCGCCGCCGCTCGGTTTCATCGAGGGCGCGACGCATGGAGTCCGTCATCTTGTCGGCATACAAAATGGCGCAGCCATTGATGTTTCGCGCTGCCCGGCCGATGGTCTGGATAAGCGATCCCTGCGAGCGCAGGAATCCCTCCTTATCGGCGTCGAGGATGGCAACAAGAGACACTTCCGGCAGATCGAGGCCCTCACGCAGGAGGTTGATGCCGATCAGGACGTCGTATTCGCCTTTGCGCAGATCACGCAGCAAGCGCACGCGTTCCAGCGTCTCGATCTCCGAGTGCATGTAGCGGCACTTCACGCCGACCTCGGTGTAATAGCCGGCTAAATCTTCCGCCATGCGCTTGGTCAGTGTCGTTACCAGAACACGTTCGTTCTTCGCCGCGCGCTGGCGAATCTCTGCAAGCAGATCGTCAATCTGTCCTTTGATCGGCCGAATCTCTACCGGCGGATCGAGCAGGCCCGTGGGACGGATGATCTGCTCCACGACAACCCCAGAAGACTTAGTGAGTTCGTAAGGACCTGGAGTAGCCGAGACATAGAGAATCTGGTTCGTGCGGGTCTCAAATTCGTCGAATTTGAGCGGACGATTGTCCATCGCCGACGGCAAGCGAAAGCCGTAGTCGACCAGGTTCTGTTTGCGCGAGCGGTCGCCATGCCACATTCCGTGGAGTTGCGGCACGGTAACGTGGCTTTCGTCTATGAAGAGCAGGTAGTCGCGCGGGAAATAGTCGAGCAGTGTTGGCGGCGCCTCACCAGGCATCCGCCCGCTGAAGTGTCGCGAGTAGTTCTCGATGCCGTGGCAGTAACCGACAGACTTGATCATTTCCAGGTCAAAGCGCGTTCGTTGGTGCACACGCTGTGATTCAACCAGGCGGCCCTGACCCTCCAGCTCCTTTTCCCACCATTCGAGTTCGGCGAGGATGGAGTCCATAGCCGAGCGCTTGCGATCTGGCTGTACGACGTAGTGGCTCTTCGGATAGATCGGGAGCCTCGCATATTTTTGCCGCACCGTTCCGAACAGCGGATCGATCTGCGAGAGCGCTTCAATCTCGTCGCCGAAAAGCTCGATGCGGTAGGCCATTTCATCGTAGGTAGGGAAGACTTCGATGACATCTCCGCGCACGCGAAAGGTGCCGCGTCGGAAGTCGCCATCGTTGCGCTCATACAGAATTTCAACCAGGCGGCGCGTGATGTCCTCGCGCTTGATCTTCTGTCCCCGCTCGAGCAGCAGCAGCATGCCGTAATACGCCTCCGGCGAGCCGAGACCGTATATGCAACTGACGGAGGCAACGATAATCGCATCGCGTCGCTCGAAGAGGGAACGCGTGGCGGAGAGCCGTAGCTTGTCCAGCTCTTCGTTGATGGTCGCTTCCTTCTCGATGTAGAGATCGCCGGACGGTATGTAAGCCTCTGGCTGGTAGTAGTCGTAGTAAGAGACGAAGTATTCAACCGCGTTCGAAGGGAAGAACTGCTTGAACTCGTGGAAGAGTTGGGCAGCGAGGGTTTTATTGTGTGCCAGGATGAGCGCCGGCCGGTTCATCTCCTCAATGACCTTTGCCATCGTGAAAGTCTTGCCGGAGCCTGTGACGCCGAGCAGCGTCTGATGCTGCTCGCCGGCGGCCAGGCCGGAGAGGATCTCTTCGATGGCGCGGCCCTGGTCACCGCGGGGCTTGTAATCGCTGACGAGTTGGAAGTCCATAAACTGATGGTTCTCTTGCGAAGGTGCGACAGGAAATTAACAGAGGTCGCGCAACGGGCGCATCTGGTCGGCAGACCAGTTCTCCGGCATAAGAAGGAGATACCGTCGCGGTGGCAGATACCACAGCAGCATGCGCGCAGCCTGAGCAGCGATCTCCGGATCGGGGAATTCCGAGAATTTGCGTCCAATGACCAGATTCCGAGATGGCGTCATCTGCGGGTCGACGACGAGCGCGATCCGGGGATCCTCCATCTTCCAGCCCTCGGTCAGATGGCGATAGAGCAAACGTGCTGTGTGTTTCGGCAAATAAGACTCTGACGGTGAGCCGACCATGACCTGGCGTTCAGTCTCAACTTCGGCTTTCTCAATACCGCTTTCCTGGGCGTGTTGTTGGGGGGGCGACGCAAGTTCAGCGAGATCGTCTGGATCGCCGTCCCATGTTCCGTACTCGCGCAGCGATTCGATCACTCCTGTGGGGACCACATACTCGGCGGTTTCCGGGAGATCGGTATTGTTCTTGAAGAAGGCGGCGCCCAGTCCCTGTTCCGCCATGGAGACGAAAAGGTTGGAGAGGCAGTTGGTCTCGACCGCTTCGCCGACCGGCGGTAGTTGGAATCGCACATACGGCATGCCGTCCGGGCCAACAAAGACTGGCTCGGCGGGGAGCACCATCGAAGCATTCCACGCTGCGCTCTGAAACTCGTCGAGCCATCGGGCGTCGCGCTGTTCGCGTGGAATTTCCATGGCTACCGCGAGACGGTTCGTATCGTCGAGATTGAAGCGCTCATCCGGAACTGAGACGTAACGACGGCCTGGTATACCGGCAGCGTAAGCCGGTGGCTCTCCATCGGAGACTTGTTCGTGGCGCTCCGGGAGCTCAGGCTCGGGAATCGCAGAATGCGGGATAACCGGTTCTGCTGGAACATTCACCGGCGCATCCGGGTTGTATGGCGGCTTCCTCAGGCGATCGAAAAGACCCATATCGCAATTGTATGGGCCGGGCGCGTTATGCGTTTTGTGGTAAGCCCATGGCTTCCAGCCACTCAAATGGTGCGTCCACGAGGCAGTCCGGTGGGGCGTCGCCGAGCGAATGGGGGGCTAGACCGAAGCGGCATCCGATAACGCTCGCGCCGACATTCCGTGCGGTCAGAACGTCCACATCAGAGTCGCCGATCATGAGCGTCTGTTCAGGGGTGGCGTTGGCTTCATGCATCAGCGTTTCAAGGCCGAGCGGATCGGGTTTCTTCGTCTCGAACGAGTTGCCGCCATAGATGCGAAAACAGTGTGGGGTGAGCTGCAGTGCTGCGCAGATCTCTTCAGAAGGACGCACCGGCTTGTTGGTGAGGACGGCGAGTCTCGCTTGCGGCAACGCTGCAGCGATTCCCGAAAGAGCCTCGAGAACACCCTCATAGACATACGTGTGATCGAGTTTGTGAACGCGATAGTAGCTCAGAAAAAAAGCTACCGCGGCGGCAATGATGTCCTCGTGCTCGGGATCGCCAAGCGCCCTTCGGACCAACATCTGAACTCCATCGCCGATGTAGCTGGCGATTACCGCGTCGGGCAGGGGATGGCGGCCCAGGTGGGCGAGAGTAGCATTCACGCTCGCGACCAGGTCGGCCCGGGAATCGATGAGGGTGCCGTCAAGGTCGAAGGCGATGAGCCGCAGAGAGGCGGGGGAGGGAAGCGGGCGCAGGCGCTCGATCATACTGCTAGTGTAAAAGCGAAGGGCCGCGGAGGTTCGAGTCCGCGGCCCTTCGGCGTTGTCGGTATCAATGAATGCGGACGCTGCCGGAGCCGGTCTCCACCTTAACTGTCGGGCCGCCGCCATTGACGTTGCCTGTGATGTGATGGCGTTCGAGACTCCCCTGCATGCTGATGGCCTGGTCCGTGTGAATGGAGCCCGAGCCGGTCTCCGCATCGAGGGTGAACTTCGATCCGCCGAGGTTCAGGTCGATGGAACCGGAGCCTGCTTCAATTTTCCAGGCATCTGTTGGCTGCCCGGCTATGCTGATATCGCCCGAGCCAGTCTCGGCCTTCAGACTGCCCTTTACACCGGTCAGGCGGATGGAGCCGGAGCCCGCGCCAGCTGTGACATTCGTGCCACTCGAAAAGTTCACACGAATGTCGCCGGAACCCGTCTGCAGGTAGCCTTCGCCACCCAGGTCATCCCCGTTGATGGAGCCGGAGCCGGTTTCTAGCCGGACACCACCGTTCATCGAGGCAGCTTTCAGATCGCCCGAGCCGGATTCGGCCTTCAGATGGGTGTTCCTGGGAGCGGTGATGTCGTAGTCGATGGAGACGTGATTGAACCAGCTCTCATGCATCTCGCCGATACGGATGGTATTGCCACTCTGCTGAATCGGCGGATTGTCGACGACGTGCTTGACCTGATCTTCGCTGTTGCCGCCCATCCAGCCGTGATTCGCGTGCACATGGCCGATGATGTGCACTTGATTGTCCGAGCCCGGGTTGACGTGCACATAGCCCGACCCGGTGGAGACTTCGAGTTGCACGGCGCCATTCACATTCAAGGTCTTGTCAAAGGTTCCGTCCGAGGCGAGTGCCAGGGCAGGGATTGCCAGTGTTGCCGCTGTGAGCGCTGCCGCTCGCATTGCCATCATGATCGTCATTGCTTTTCTCCCTCTTTTCACTGCTGCAGGACCACCTTGTCGCCCTCTTTCAACCCGCTGGTGATCTCTGTGTTGCTGCCATTTGCCAGGCCCACTGTTACTGATACCTTGCGCATGCCGTCCTTGGCCTTCGGATCAGGCACGTTTACAAATGCATGCTTCTGCGCGTCATAGCTGATCGCCTGCTCGGGAACAGCGAGCACACCCTTGTGCTCGTCGATCAGGATCTCCGCGTTGGCCGTCATCATCGCCTTGATCTCACCAGTGGGATTATCGATAGAGACGCGCACGGCAAAGGTCGTGACATTGTCCTTCTCCACTCCGAGCGGCGCGATACGTGTCACCTTGCCGTAGAAGACGCGGTTCTTGAAGGATTCGATCCGAATCCGGGCGGGCTGCCCCATGTAGACATTCCCGATATCGGCCTCGTCCACCTTGCCGTCAACGTAGACCTGGCTTGTGTCGCCGAGAGTGAACACGAGCGTTGCAGTCGAGCCCAGAACAAGGATCGAGCTGACCGCGTCGCCCACTTCGACGTCCCGGGAAAGGACCACGCCGTCGATGGATGAAACAATGGTGGTGTAACTCAACTGTTCTTCGAGCTGCTTGAGACTCGCTTGGCTCTCGGCAACCTGTGCCTGCGCCTGTTGCAATTTGGCTCGGTCCACGGCAACGGTGGCAATGGCAGTGTGCTGTTTGTTCAAATTAGAAAGGTAGTCGCGATTGGCGTCATCCAATGCCTGCTGGCTCACGATGCCGGCATCCTTCATCTCCTGATTGCGGTGGAGGGTGGCCTCGTACATCGGCAGATCCGGCGCCCGGGCTGCTACTTCGTCCTGCTTAATGTCGGCGTCGGCTGTTTTGACGTTGGCTTCGGCCGCCTGCAGGGTGGCGCGCGCTGCATCGACCTGGGCGAGGATCTCCACCCGGTCCAACTGAGCCAGTACCTGGCCTCTGTGAACCCGGGCATTTGCGTCCACGTACCACTTTTCGACGATGCCGCTTGCCTTCGATTTCACTTCCACCTTGGTGATGGGCTGCACCTTGCCGGTGGCTACTACGCTCTTGGCAACGTCCGTGCGGGTGACAGACGCGATGCGACTGCCGTCGATCTTGGTGCCGCTGCTGTGAGCTACCACAGCCGCGACGAGAACCACGAGGGCGACCAGCGCACCGAGTGAGCCCCACAACATGAATCGACTGCGCTTCCGAGCCGCCACAACACCCTCCATGCCGGAACACGGCCCGGCCCACCGTATGCTACGCGAGGTCAATGAAAAAGGTTCCCCGAGTACGATTTTGAGCTGGTTTGGCGTCCAATCGGGGCAAATTGGTCCGCCTACGCAACCACGCCGACGTCATGTTGCGGATGAGACTGCCTGCAGGCGTCTCGGCGAAGCCTGTTCTTGCGCTCGAGCATGTGCTATCGGTTCATTACCGCGCCCCAGTCTTCTGGGCTGCGGTCGTTCGTGTGCCGCGAGAACAGCCAGTGGTGTCCGTCCAGGTCCTCAGCCGCATACTGATATTCCCCGTACTCCGTCACATGCGGCTCCTCCACAATCTTCGCCCCTGCTGCTTTCGCACGCTCGTAGTGTTCATCCACGTCATCCACAAAGAGCGTTAACGACTGGGTACCGTAGCCGAGTTGAGCGGGTGATTTCTGTCCGCTGTCCGCCTGCCTCACCTGAATCGCAGCCGTGCCCGCCCACATCTGTCCGCCGCCAGGACCGTCGCCGTAACGGTAATACTCCCGAAACCCGAAAGTCTTTGTCAGCCAAGCCATCGCCTCTTCGAGGTTCTGATAGTTGACATGGGGCAGTACCGTATCGACGGGCACGGAGCGATTCTTCATAGAGAGATTGTAGTCGTGGCAAAACGGAACGCTTCGACGGTCCGATGATGATCGGCAGCAACAACGGAAGAGCCGGTCTGTTAAGGAATGCTGCTTTACCCTATCCACATGGCCCACTGGACGCTTTTCCACCTTGTTGCGATCGTCGGCCTCATATTGGCGAACGGCTTCTTCGTGGCGGCGGAGTTCGCCTTGATAAGTCTGCGGGCGACCCGGGTGGAGCAATTGCTGGCAGAGTCCCGACCTGGGGCCCGCGCTGTCGTCCAATTGCGCGCTTCGATGAGCGAAACCATCTCCGCAGTGCAGTTTGGCGTGACAGTTGCGAGTCTGGCGCTCGGCTGGCTGGGTGAACCAGTCGTCGCTCCCCTCATCGAGCGGCCGCTGCATGCGCTTCCGCATGCCGCATTCTTCTCTCACGCGGTGAGCGCGGCCATAGCCTTCGCCTGCATCACCTATCTGGAGGTCATCCTCGGCGAGCTGGTTCCGAAGTCTCTGGCGTTGCGGCGGCCGGAGCGGCTCGCGCTCGGGGTGGCTCCTCCAATGCTGGCATTCATCCGGCTTACCCGGCCATTTGTGGTTTTCATGAACCGCTCGGCGGCGGGAGTTTTGCGCCTGTTTCACACCGTGGCGGTCAACGAAGAGCCTGTGCATTCGCCTGACGAATTGAAGCTCATGGCGACCGCGACCCGGCGCCAGGGATTGCTGCCGCCTTACCAGGAATCTCTGATCCACCGGGCGGTCGAGCTGAATACGATTGTCGCGCGTGAGATTATGACGCCTCGGCAGCGCATCTTCTCTCTGCCGGCCGACATGCCAGTCGACGAGGCAAGCGCCCGTATCGTAGACGAGCAGCATTCGCGTATCCCGATCTACGACGCCCAGCGTGGTCCGGAGCACATTGTCGGCGTCGTTTATTCAAAGGATGTCTCACGTCTGATGCACTTCGCATCCGCGCGTGCCGGCAGTGGCCTTCGCTCGTCGCGCGGATTGCAACTGGGGCAGATCATGCGAGACATCCTGGTAGTGCCGGAGACCAAGCCGGTGCTGGACCTGTTGCATGAGTTCCAGGAGCGGCGGCGGCATCTGGCGATTGTCGTTGATGAACATGGGACCACGGTTGGGCTGGTAACTGTGGAGGACGCACTGGAACAGCTGGTCGGCGAGATGGAGGATGAGTTCGATGTGGGCATGCGCCGCGCAGCGCGCATGCCCGCGGAGGCCTTCTATCTGGACGGCGGCGTAAACCTCCGTGATCTGGAAACGCAGATGCACTGGTACCTGCCTCGCGATGGCGGCGTGGAGACGCTGGCCGGCTTTCTGCTGACTCAACTTGGACATATTCCTGATGTTGGCGAAAGCGTGGATTTCGAGGGTCGCCGCTACACTGTTGTCGAGATGAGCGGACACCGCATCGGCCGCGTACGAATTGAGCCCATCCCCTCCGCGAACGCCGCCCATCCTCCGGCGCCGGCGGCGCGAGGAGGCGCATGAAGCTGCTGCCCGCGCTGGGCCGCCGGCTCCTCTACACGCTTCCGGTTGTCTGGCTGGTGGTCTCGCTCGTCTTTCTGCTGATCCACCTTGTGCCCGGCGATCCGGTGGCGCAGATGCTGGGCGAAGGAGCGACCGCGACGGACCTGGATGCGTTACGTCATCAGTATGGACTCGATTTGCCGTTGGGTCAGCAATACCTTCGCTACTGGCACGGGGTTCTTCATGGCGATCTGGGGCACTCGCTGCGGCTGAATGATTCGGTCACCCACCTCATCCTGCAACGTTATCCATACACATTGGAGCTGACGCTGGCCGCCCTGGTGATTGCCCTGCTGGCGGCTATTCCGGCGGGCATCCTTGCGGCGCTCTATCGTGGCAAGTGGCGCGACAACACGGTAGGCGTGGTCTCGCTGTTCGGGCTGTCCTTTCCGGCTTTTGCCCTGGGTCCCATCGCCATCCTGCTGATTTCTATCAAGCTCGGTTGGCTGCCCGTGTCGGGTGCCGGGTCGCTGGCGCACCTTGTGTTGCCCGCGATCACGATGGGTTCAGGACTGGCCGCGATTCTGACACGCATGGTGCGGACCGCCATGCTGGAAGAACTGGGACAGGATTACGTGAGGACCGCGCGCGCCAAGGGACTGCCGGAACGGACAGTTCTGTATCGTCACGCGCTGCGGAATGCTCTCATCCCCATCGTGACGCTGGTGGGATTGCAGTTTGGCGCGCTACTGGCTGGCGCGATCGTCACGGAGACGATCTTCAGTTGGCCGGGAGTGGGCCGTCTGACCATTACGGCGATCTCTAACCGCGACTACGCACTCGTGCAGGGCTGCATTCTCGCGGTTGGATTGACCTACATCCTGGTCAATGTCGCGACCGATATTCTCTATGCCGTGCTGAATCCGCGCATTCGCGCATGATGGCCAGCCTGCATGGCTGCATCTCATAGGTGATCGTCGATGCTCGATATATAGCACCGGCACAGGAGATGCCCATGAACATACGAGAAGCGTTGGGGCTCGCGCCGAAGAAGAAGATCCGCTATGGGTTCATTGCTCTTGGCGATGTCGCGCAAGAGGCGATGCTTCCCGGGGTCGAACACACTGGAAATTCAAGCATTGCGGCACTGATGACAGGCGATCCGGTGAAGGCCGGCCGGCTGGCGGAGCGCTATGGCGTGGCGCATACCTACAGCTATGAGCAACTCGCGGAGATGCTGGCTTCGGGGCACATCGACGCTATCTATGTAGCAACGCCGAACTGGCGGCATTCTGAGTTTGTACTCCCGGCGCTGGCTGCCGGAATCCATGTGCTGGTGGAGAAACCGCTTGAGATCGACTCGGCGCGTTGCCAGAAGATTCTTGATGCGCAGAAGTCGTCGAAGGCCAAGCTGATGGTGGCCTACCGGCTGCACTTTGAACCGGCGACAATCGCGGCCATCGAACGCGTCCGCGACGGTGAACTCGGAGAGGCCCACCTGTTCACATCGACCTTCGCCCAGATGGTGGATCCCGCGAATCATCGGGCAAAGACTGAGGCTGCCGGCCCAGTACTCGATATGGGCCCATATCCGGTGAATGCAGCGCGCAATCTGTTTGGCTCGGAGCCGACAGAGGTATCGGCGTTCGGATCGAGGCATGCGAACTCGGGCCTGGGAGATTTTGACGACACCGTGACGGTGATGCTGCGCTTTCCTGAAGGGAAGCTGGCGCACTTCGTGGTTTCTTATTTCGGAAACGCGATCGACTCCTACACAGTGCTGGGTACAAAGGGGTCGCTCGAGGTGCAACCGGGTTATACCTATGGCAAGTCTCTCGAACATTTCCTGACTATCGGCGAGAAGAAGGACGACGTCAGCTACAAGAACACCGACCAATTTGGAGGGGAGATGAAGTACTTCTCCGATTGCATCCTGAACGACCTCGATCCGGAACCGGATGCGGAGGAGGGATTAGCGGATGTGCGGGTTTTGGAAGCGATCCAGCGGTCCTTGCAGACGGGAGAGGTACAGAAGCTTGGGCCGTTCGTGCGTTCTAGGCACATCGATCCGGATCAGGTGGTAAGGCTCGGCGCATTGAAACCGCCAGAGCCGGTGCGTGCTTCCAATCCTGACAGGTAAAAGAATGAAGTGCCCGCGCGCTAAACGTGAAGATCGACGATTTGGGCACTCAGATCGCGATCTTCGATGTCAAGCCACGCGACCGTAACAGGAAGGCTAAATCGGCGGGGCCCGGCACTGCCCGGGTTGAGAAACAGTATGCCGCGACGCCTTTCTATCAGCGGCTGGTGTGAGTGGCCGAAGACGACCGCAGAGATTCCGGCGGCGCCGGGGTTGATATCGAGCGTATGCACATCGTGGAGCATGTAGATGGTATGACCACCGAGTTCCACGAGTTCCGTTGGAGGCAAGTCGTGGCACGGACCGCGTTCATCGATGTTCCCACGGATCGCGGTGACGGTGGTGATGGTCCGTAAGGAGTTCAGGACGCGCGGAATGCCAACGTCTCCCGCGTGGAGGATGTGTTCGGAACCCTGCAATGCTTTGATCGCTTCCGGACGCAACAGCCCGTGTGTGTCGGAGATGACACCAATGCGCATCGCCTATAGCCCGACCGCCATACGGGTGCGCGGATCGAGGTAGTCGCGGAGCGCGTCGCCGATGAAGTTGAAGGAGAGCACGCAACCCATGACCGCGAGAGCGGGGAAGACGACGAGGTGCGGCGAATCGAAGAGGTGAGAGCGCGCGTCGTTCAGCATGGAACCCCAACTTGGCGCAGGCGCCGGGATGCCGAGGCCGAGGAAGCTGAGAGTCGCCTCAGCGAGGACGGCGCCAGCCATCCCGATGGCCGCCTGCACGAGGATAGGCTGCACGATGTTTGGCACGATGTGGCGTGTAAAGATGCGAACATCGCCGGCGCCCAGAGCCCTTGCTGCCTCGACGAACTCACGTTCACGAACGGCTAGCACCTGAGCCCGCACCAACCGGGCATAGCCGACCCAGCCGCTGATGGAAAGCGCGAGCACAAGATTGAAGAGGCCGGGGCCGAGGAAGGCAACGAACGCGATAGCCAACAGTATTCCCGGAAGCGCGAGGAATGCATTCATGAGGAAGATGTTGAGGGCCGTATCGACCCAGCCGCCGTAGTAGCCGGCGAGGCCTCCGATCAGCATGCCGAGCGAGAGCGAGATCGCAACGACGCTGACGGCCACGATCAGTGAGATCCGCGCGCCATAAAGGATGCGCGAGAAAATATCGCGTCCGAGCTCATCGGTGCCAAACCAATGACCATGACCAGGGGAGAGCAGGCGATGGCTCAGGTCGATGGCGGCGGGATCGTAGGGCGCTGCTGCGGAGGCCAGCAGTGCCATCGCCGCGAAAAGCACAAGCAGCGAAACTCCAATGACAGCGAGGGGCTGGTGTTTCAGCCGGTATCCGATGGTAGCGCGGGCCATGCGGCATGATCGCACAATCGCGCAAACCCACTAATGCCTTAAGTAGCCGGACGAGGAATCTGCGCTACCAAAAGCCCACATTACAACGATTTGGGTGTCATGATCACGCCGCAGGCGATTCTTGTGCCGGAGTTGCCGGAGGGATCGGTCATCATGTCGTCGGCTTTTTCGTGGATAACGATTGAGGTTCCATCATTGGTGAAGACGGAATCCAACGCTTTGGGATCGAGAGATATTCCCGTGGTGCTGAACTCGGTCTTGTCGGTACCGTCTGCTCCTACAGTCAAGTTAAAAGGCATGTCGCCCGCATGCGGCCCATTCGGGTTGTTGGTGCCGTGCTGCTTGCTGCCGGGATTGAAGTGAGCACCCGCGGATTTGAAATCGGGCGGATCGCATTTTGCGTATTGATGGATATGGATACCGTGCTCGCCCGGCGGCAGATTTTTAACATCCACCTTCACATTGACTGCCTCTCTTTTGCCCGGACGTAAGGTTACGGTGCCGGCATCCTTGCCGTCGGCGGTGTGGATCGCGACTACAACCGGCTTCACCTTAGCTGCGCCTGCTGCAATAGCAGTTGAGGCCATCAGCACCGTCAGGATCATCATCCGCTCAAACTGCATCTTTCTCCTCCGTCCAGGTTTCCGTTCCTTGATATGCGTGCGTTGTTACGGGCTCCACACCTGCGCCGGCCTGTGTGGGCTCCATTGCGAGCAGATTGTTGAAGCGGTTGAAATAATTAAATAGACCGCTGGCGGCCATCAGCTCGACGATTTCGCCCTCGGTGAAATGGCCCTTCAGCTCGGCAAGCTCCGCGTCGTCGAGCGGTCTCTCGTTGCGCGTAAGGCGCTCGGCGAGCCGGAGCGCCGCCTTCTCGCGCGGACTGAATGCATCGCTGCTTTCGAAGCCGGGTAGGGCAGCAATCTGCGCATCGCTGTATCCCAGCTTTTTCGCGAGCAATGAGTGCGACGCGAGGCAGTATTCGCAGGCGTTCATCTGCGAAGTTCGCACAATGACGAGTTCCTTCAGTGAAGTCGGCAGTGTTCCGGTATTGAGCACCGCCTCCATATGCGCGATCATCGTCTGCAGGATCTCCGGCCGATGGGCAACCGTGCGAAACATGTTTGGCACATTGCCGCGCTGCCTTACGTAACGGTCATAAATCTCCCCTACTGCCTCGGTAACGTCACGTCGTCCCAGTCGTGAAATGCGCGCCATAACCACCACCTCGCTCTGCTTCTCCCAGTGTAATGTCCGTGCGTGGGAGACTTGTCGACTTCACTCCAGAGTGAACCAGAAGGTTGCGCCCTGATCTACTGCACTATTTGCCCAAATGCGTCCGTGATGTCCGTGAACAACTCGGGCAACGGTGGCCAATCCGATGCCCGAGCCTCTGAAATCCTTGTCCCCGTGCAGGCGATTGAAGGCGCCGAATAATTTGTCCGCGTAGGTCATGTCGAAGCCTGCTCCATTGTCGCGCACGTACCAGGCATTTTGCTCTGGGTCCCATCCGAACCGGATTTCAGCGCGGGCAACTTTGGAGGAGAATTTCACAGCGTTGCTCATGAGGTTTTCAAGTGCGATGCGCGTAAGCCGTGGATCTGCATACGCATTCAATTCCGCCTCGATGTCGAAAGAGAGATTACGCTCACGATTCTGCTCTTGCAGATCAGAGGCAACCGACTCGGCCAGTCCACTCATGCTGAATTCCTCGCGCACGATCTCGGTGCGGGTTATGCGCGAGAGCTGCAGGAGCGCATCAATGAGCTGGCCCATGCGTTGGACGCCGCCGCGAACCCGGCCAATATAGTCTCTGCCGGTGTCGTCGATGGTGGCTGCGAAGTCTTCCTGAAGAGCGAGGCTGAATCCATCGATTGTGCGCAGCGGTGCTCGCAAATCGTGAGAAACGGAGTAGCTGAAGGCCTCGAGCTCCCGGTTGATGCGCTCCAGCTCGGCAGTTCGTACGCGTACTCGATCCTCAAGGGTCGCGTTTAACGAGAGGACTTCCGCGGCTCTAGCCTCCGTCTCCTGCTGTGCGAGCAGAAGCCGCTCGCCGGCGGTCTCTGCGGCAACGCGCAGCTTGCGTTCACGCACGAATTCCCAGAAGGCAAAGAGTATGAGAAGGAAATCCAAGGTGCTGGCAAACACCACAGCAACCTGTGCACGCAGGGTGCTGGTATCCGTTGATGCTTTTCGAATCGCAAGCAACCGGTCTTCCTCGGCTTCCATGGAATCGCACACGGCACGCACGTGATCCATCTCAGCTTTGCCGGGCCCACTGGCCAGCAGTGGCGTTTTCACATTCGGACCATTCTGCGTGCGCGCATCGATCGCTTTTTGGAGCACGAGCAGTCGACGGCCTAGCGCGGCGCGAAGATCGCGTAGCCACTCTTGCTGGCGGCGATTATCCGACGTGAGTGACTGCAGTCGATCGAGCTGACCGGGCAGTTCCTGGCGAGCTAACGTGTACGGCTCGAGGTAGCTTTCCATCCCGGTGATGAGATAACCGCGCTCGCCTGTCTCCGCGTTGACGGCGGAGCCCAATACGCGCTCCACCTGGTGGACCACCTGCCAGCTGTGGGCAAGCCAGTATGCATTGGTGGCCAGCGTGCGAACCGATTGAAGCGCCCACCAAGCATTCAGAAGAACAATGATCGCCGCGATCAGCAGAAGTATCGGGAAAAGAGTTCGTTGAAAGGGAAGCCGCATAAATCTCTCATCATCCTAATGGCCGACCGCCAGAGAACCTCGCATTGATTGTTAATGAGTTGATCTTCTGAGGGAGTGTCTTGCCGGACTCAGCTTACGACGTGTCTTCGCTCATTCGGAGTAAGGCAGTCCGCTCTCGCCGTGTGTGGCAAACTGGCGTTCATGGTCGATGTAGCCATCGTGGGGGCGGGTCTTGCCGGCCTTTCCTGCGCTGTGATGCTCGAGAGGGCAGGTCTGTCAGTTCGATTGCTGGAGGCCGAAGATGCACCAGGGGGACGAATTCGCACTGACCAGGTAGAGGGATTTCGGCTGGATCGCGGATTTCAGATTCTGCTCACGGGTTATCCGGAACTCGCTCACCACTTTGACATGAAGGCGCTTCGACTGCGCCGTTTCGCGCATGGCGCGCTAGTGCGCCATGGCGGCCGGTTTCACCACTTCTCCGATCCATTCCGCGGTTCTTTGGGAACCGCGCTGAGCATTGCGGTAGATCCCGTGGTGAGTTTCGGTGACAAGTTGCGCATCGCACGGCTGCGTCGTCTGGTGGGCCGGGGTGAGCCTGTGGATCTTTTTAGGAAACCAGAGGTGAAGACCCGGCAATTTCTCGAGGATTACGGCTTCTCCCCCAAAATGATAGATCGCTTCTTTGCCCCATTTCTTGGCGGAGTCTTTCTAGAGCGTGAGCTGGCAACCTCGAGCCGTTACTTTCAGTTCCTCTTCCGAATGTTCGCGTATGGCGACGCAGTTGTGCCGGAGAGCGGCATGGAGGCGTTGCCGCGTCAGCTAGCCGTTCGGTTGACGAGCGGGAGTTTAGAGACGAAGGCTCGTGTGATCGCGCTCAAGCGAACAGCTAACGGCTTTGTGCTTGAAACTGGAAACAATACTACGTATGCAGCTCGTCAAGTTGTGCTGGCCGTGGACGACGCGCAGGCGCGTTTGCTCCTGGGCAGTCAAGCGGGACGCAACCGGGGCACTAGGAGCCCGGTCCAGTGGAACAGGGGCACTACCTTTTATTATGCCGCCGAACAGACACCCATCGATGGCCCATTGCTCGCGCTGAACGGGGATGGGCCAAACGCCGGTCCAGTAAATCATGTCATGGTTGTGAGCCAGGCTAGTGAACGGTACGCTCCCCCGGGTATGCACTTGGTTGCCGCAAACGTGGTTGGCCGTGCGCCACAGTCCGCGCCGCAGATGGAACGACTGGAAAGTGATGCCCGTGCTCAACTGCAGCGTTGGTTCGGTGCGGATGTTGCAGGGTGGAACATCATCGGTGGATATCCGATCGCGCAGGCTTTGCCCCTCTGCACGCGCGCCGAATGGCAGCAAAAAAATCTATGCCTGGCCGAAGGTGTCTACCTGTGTGGGGACTATCTGGAGACGCCGTCGATCCAAGGTGCTCTCGCCTCCGGACGCCGAGCAGCGCAGTCGGTACTGCGTCACTGCAGTTGAGGGCTTTTGACTGCCCGCTTCTCCATTTGTTATCGTTGAGGGACCATAGGAGCGGGGCACCGCCCGTCGCTCTGGCCACCCTCACTCCTCAGTAGCTCAATGGCAGAGCATTCGGCTGTTAACCGAAGGGTTGTAGGTTCGAGTCCTACCTGAGGAGCCAATATTCCACAATAGAATCAGCGAGTTAGCAAGGCATCAGCGGTTGGGGCTCGTACCCTAAAATACCGGCTTTTACCCTTGTCTTCCCGCTACATCCGCTACAATTTCCGCTACAGCGACTTCCTCGTGAAATCCCGAGAGGTTTGCGATGTCCGACCTGTCACTGCCCGTGCTCGATCCCGACGATCCCGAAAATCTCCTTTCGCGTAAGGCCCGCCAACGAATCCGAGCCGCGTATATGGCCTCCCACCTAATCAGAGCACAGGCCTTGTCCAGGCTTGAAACTCTCTATAACGCTGAGCCTTCCCGTGGCATTGGATTTGAGGAATTCCTTAGCAGCGGCAGCGCCTATAACGACATGACTGAATCAATGAAGCAGGCGGCTCGCAAAGTGCTCAGCGTACAGGCGGCGGAATTCCGAAAATTAGGACTGCCGGCTAGCGAATTTCAAAAAATTATGCAAGGCAACATCGAGCACGCCGTTTATGCGCTCGAACTATCGAAGTTGCAAAATGAGGAGCTCGACTTGGAGTTCCTCTGCGCTACGGATGAGCAGGATCAGCACGTAGACGATGAACGGCGCTCGGCTGAAAACAAGGGAAAGAACGCTTCCGCAGCCGATCGGGTCAAGGACTTTATGCAAAGAAAGGGGCTAACGAACCTTGCGTTCGCGAAGTTGATTGGTATGAGCGAGCGAACAGTGGGATACGTTCTGGCCGGAGATCCCATAGGGAAGGGAACACGAGTGGCGGTTGCGAACGCGCTTGGGATTACCTCCGAAGAACTCTTCCGCGAATGAGTTTTCCTCACGATTCGCCGATTCCTTGCAGATTCGCATAATCTCTGCAGATTATTTGCAGTTTCGTTTTGCCCCATCGCGTCGATGATTGGCGGAGACGCGAGGGCATCATGCATAAATCCAAATCACTGCAGGTCACGGCTGAGCTGCTGCAGCAAACTTCTGACATTCTCGCCGCGAAGCGGTTCATAACTGACGTCGAAATCGAACACGCATACGGCATTCCTCGTAAGACGCTGCAGAACTGGCGCGTGCTTGGGAAAGGCCCGCGATTTCGGAAATTCGGGTCCGGCGTGCGCTACAAAGTGTCCGACGTGGAGGCTTGGGTCGAGAGCCTTCCAAGCGGAGGTGCTGGTGTACCCGCGAGTGCGGTACGGACCGTCTGATGTCCCTGCCCATTCATCCCGCCCCGCGACCCGCCGTTCTCGGCTCTCCGCTCAGCCTCGCTGACCTGCGCAGTTTGTCGCAGGCTGGCATTGATGCTGGTTTGGCCGAGCGCGCACTCCTGCGCCGCGTTGACTCTTCCACGGGTTCCGACATCGTTGGCAGGAACGGGACTGGTGATTTTGCCGGCATCGCGATTCCTTACATTTGGCCGGGGACGAACCGTGTCCGGGAGTACCGTCTCCGCCGTGATAGGCCCGAAAGTGAGTGGTCGCACGGCGTGCTCAAACCTCGGGGAAAGTATCTGTCACCGCCGGGTCGCGGCAACATGGTGTACTTCGTGCCCGGGACGGAGCAGTCTTGGCTTGCAGACAGCACTTTACCCCTGCTCATTGTGGAAGGCGAGAAGAAGGCTATCGCTGCATCCGCACTTGCATGGCTCAAAGTTGGCGACACTGCGGATCGTCCATGCTGGCTGACCATGGCCTTGCCGGGTGTCTGGAGCTGGCGCGGGAAGACTGGCCGAACCGAAGGCCCACAAGGTGGGTATTCAGACGTCAAAGGACCCATCTCCGACTTCAACTCCATTGCATGGCAGGGTCGTCAGGTCATGATCCTGTTCGACTCGAATGTGCATACAAACGAGGGCGTCAGGATCGCACGAAGCGCTTTGGCGAAAGAACTTCGTCGGCGTGTCGCTCGCATTCTGTTCATCGATATCCCCGCCGATGCCGGTGTCAATGGCGTGGATGATCTGGTCGGCGTATGGGGCAGAGACCGCGTGCTCGATCTGATCACCAGCAGTGCATACGATCCACAGACTCGCTCGAAGACCGAGGCTCCGATCCTCACTCAACTGGGCAACGCGGAACGATTCGCGAACGAATATCGCGGCGAGGTGCTCTTTTGCCATTCGCTTCGGTTATGGTTCGTCTGGGATGGGACTCGGTTCGCGCCTGACGAGGATGCCCAGGTGGAGCGATACGCGAAGAAGATTGTCCGCCAACTTCGTCAGGATGCGTTTGCCATGGAGGACGAAGACAGGCGCAAGGCGACGCTTAAATTTGCACTGCGGTCGGAGTCCGATCATGGGATTCGCGCCCTGTTGAATAGGGCGGCAGCCGAGGATGGGATTGCGGTTCGCATCAATGATTTCGATGCTGACGGCTGGTTGCTCAACGTTTTGAACGGCACGATCGACCTGCGGACGGGCAAACTAAATCCACATAGCCCAGAGAACTATATCTCCAAACTTGCGCCAGTACGCTTTGATCCGGCGGCCCGGTGTCCGCGATGGCTTCAATTTTTGGATCAGATCTTTGCGCCTCGCCCGGACCTCATCGAATTTGTCCAAAGGGCGATCGGATATTCGTTAACGGGTGACATCCGCGAAGAATGCCTCTTTCTGTTGCACGGAACCGGCAGGAACGGAAAAGGAACGTTTCTCGGAACCCTCCAAGCAATACTGGGCGACTACGCATCAACGGCGGACTTTTCTACATTCACCTCCCGGGGAGATGACCGTGGTCCACGCGACGACGTGGCTAACATGCGCGGGCGACGTATGGTCGTGTCACAGGAAATGAGGGAAGGAGCGCCTTTGGCGGAAGCGCTTATCAAATGGCTCACAGGCGGCGATCTGGTACGCGCGCGCAATCTATATGAGCGATCTGTCGAGTGGCGCCCCACTCACCATATTTGGTTGGCCGTGAATCGCAAACCTGTCATTCGTGGAACGGATGCTGGCATCTGGAGTCGGCTCAGATTGATCCCGTTCGAGGTGTCCTTCAACGGACGCGAAGACAAAAAACTCAAATCGAACCTGCTTGAAGAACTACCCGGCATTCTGAACTGGGCAGTTGACGGTTGCCTGAAGTGGCAACGCGAAGGGCTCGGCTCGAGCATCTCGGTACAGGTGGCAACGAACGAATATCGCGCCGAGTCGGACCAACTCGCTCGCTTCATTGAAGAGTGCTGCACGTCTGGTCAATACGCGCTGTCGCAAGCTCGCTGGCTGTACCAGCATTACAGGGCGTGGGCCGAGCGGGCAGGCGAAGATGCGATGACCGAGACGGCATTCGGATTGAGTCTTTGCGAGCGCGGATTCCAAAAGAAACACACGAGCAAAGGCAAGGTTTATCTCGGGCTGGGATTGCGAAATCAATCAGAAGGGAATAACGAGTGACGGGTTATGACGGGTTCACGCTTAAATTATCAAAGGCGAGGCCGCTCACAAGAGGCTTCCCATACACCCCTCATACCGGTCACAACTATTGAAGAGAAAGGAGAAAACCCGTCACTTTGTACTTGTCACGACCCGTCACCAACCCATTACCGCCGCAGTGTGGACACATCTACGGGGCTGGAAAATCCTTCAGGATCAGCGCTGGACCGAACGTCAGCCAAATTTATCAAGGTATTTCCACACTTCCATCCGGACGAATTCGCGATCAAAGAACTGGAGGTTGGTTGCACTGGCTCTCCACATCGCAAGAAAAGAGCAACGGACAACCGCTATGCGAATTCAAGGGATATCTGCAATAGTTGACTTCCTACATAGTTTGAACTCAGCATTCCTAATTTCCCTTGCTGGGGCGCGGATGAGAAGCATGCGGGGGGTATGGGGGTCAAATACTTTGAAAGTGGCCAGCGTGAGACCTAACGGCGTGAAATTTTCATTTCTCCGAAATGGGGAAAATCGATGCCGCTTCTTTGGTCACAGAGCATATCGCGAAGCGCTACAGCAACGGCCTGTACCGGCGCTGCAAGGGCCAGAGGACACGCAAACTGCTGGCTGACGATTGCCGACGAGGGGTGCGCACACACTGAAGGGTTTATCCGGTCGTCGTCGGCATCAACATGAGCGTAAGCCGCTTCCAATTCTACTTATTGCTCTTGGATGCTGTCGGTTATTAAAGCTGAGGTTGGCCGCCATCCTGACTAACGCTGCAAAAGAGTCGGCTTGCATCTTTCGCATAATATGTCCTCGATGTAGTTGAACAGTCCACTCGGTGATCCCCAACTCGAATGCCACTTGTTTGTTTAACAGACCGCAAACCAATAGTGGCAACACCTCTCGCTCCCTGGGCGTCAGGGACTCGTATCTGGCGGCCAACCTTGCATATTCGATCGCCTCTTGGCGATTCGCCCGAGCCTGCTGCAACGCCTTTTCAATCGAATTGAGCAGGGCAGCTCCATCAACCGGTTTAGTAAAGAAGTCAATCGCTCCTCTCTTCATCGCAATCACTGTCGATGGAATGTCGCCGCGGGCAGTGATGAAGATGATCGGTATTGGGCATCGCTCGGCCTTAAGCTTCGCTTGCACTTCAATACCAGACATGCCTGGCATGCGAATGTCGGCAATCAGGCATGCGGCCTTGTGTCTGGCGTCAGTATCCAGGAACTGCTCTGCGGAGTCGAAGCAGAGCGCGGACATCCCCTCCGATTCGATCAGATCTTGCAGTGCGCTTTGAACCGACTTGTCATCATCGAGGATTGCCAGAAGGCTTGGGGTGTGCTCGATCTTCATGGCCAAAAGGTAACGCTCTCCATAAAGGCAGCACAATCGGATCGTAGTCGAAAAAACTACTACTCTGGTGGTAGTCGGCTAGAACTGGAGGAGGAGCGGAATAGCAGCCTCTCTAGAGAGATAATTCGACGCTATTTAGGAAGAACAAGCTTTAGCTTGTCGGCCATGCGGACCAATTCAATTAGCGAGCTGGCCTGCATCTTCTGCATCAAGTTGCCTCGATGGATCTTTACAGTGGCTTCGCTGGCTCCGATTTCTGAGGCAATCTGCTTGTTGAGCATTCCAGAGACTACGAGCCCCATAACCTCCCGCTCTCGCGCGGTCAATGCCTGATACCGTCCATGCAGTTCGTGGGCCTCCGCCTGCTGTGCTCGCTCCGCACGGTCACACTGGAGAGCCTGCTGAATCGCGTCCAACAGGTCCTGATCGCGAAAGGGCTTCGTCAGAAATTCCACGGCGCCCGATTTCAGCGCCCTGACGGACATAGGAACGTCTCCGTGTGCCGTAATAAAGATAATAGGTATTCGCATCCCGACCTCGGTCAGCCGGCGCTGGAAATCGAGTCCACTCATCTGAGGAAGTCTTACATCCAGAACCAGGCAGCTCGGGTCAGAGGTGGGTTGTTTGCTCAGAAACTCCTGACCAGTCGCAAACGACTCCGCACGAAGACCAACTGACTCGACGAGATCCTGAACCGCCTGACGCATGCCACGATCATCATCGATGATGAATACGGTGGGCACGGCCGCGGGCTTCATATGTGAGCCTCGGTCTCGACAGGGAGCGTGAAATGGAAGGTGGCACCCGCCCCCTGATTTGCGGTGGCCCACACACGCCCTCCGTAAGACTCCACAATCGAGCGGGTAATCGTCAGCCCCATACCCGTCCCCTGCGGTTTGGTCGTGTGAAAAGGGTCAAAAATCTGTTCGGTGGATTCCACAGGCAATCCAACGCCGGTATCGCTGATGGAAACCATTAGACGACCTTCGGGATTCACTCGCGATCTGATCGTCAATTCGCCACCGGTATCTTTCATGGCCTCGATCGCGTTCAGCATCAGGTTCATGAAAACCTGTTGAAGTTGTACCCGATTTGCCAAGGTTTTAGGTGTATCGACCTCGAGTTCGGGATGGATCTTTATGGAGTGCCGATCCGCTTCGCCCCTCAACAGACCGGTCATCTCTCCAATTGTTTCCTTCACGTCAACTATCTGGCGTTCTGCGGGGGTTCCAGTTCTGTAGAAGGACTGCAAACTGTTGATAACGTCAGCTGCACGATGGCCGTCTTGCTCAATCCTGACCGCTGTTGCCCGTGCTCTTTCCAGATCGGGTGGATCATGTGCCAGCCAGCGCAAGAGAGCGTTTGCGCTAGTGATCGAGGCGGCGATCGGTTGCTTGATTTCGTGCGCCAGCGCGGCGGCCAGTTCTCCCATCATGTTGACGCGGTTGATGTGTGCAAGTTCAGCCTCTAATTGACGCAGCCTTTCGCGCTCTTCCTCGGCACGCTTCCGTTCCGTAATATCCATGGTGACGCCGACATACTCGCCTGGTTCTCCGGATACATTGCGATGTCCGATCGCGCGTAGGAATCTGATGCTGCCGTCGGTATGATGAATCCGATATTCGTCAAGGTAGAAATCCGTTCCCTCGCGGACTGCTCTGTCAAGAGCTGCATTCACATAAGGTGCGTCTTCCGCGTGTTGAGTGTCGAAAAAGCGTTCGGCTGATATCGGGCCTTGACTGGGATCAAAGCCATACAGGCGAGCATTTTCGTCCGATGAATGCAGTAACTTGTGTGTGACGAGATTGAAAACCCAACTTCCGATGTGGGCCATACTTTGTGCATCGGTGAGGTATGCCTGTTCCCTTCGCAATTCCTGTGTCAGTAACTCCTGCTCTGTGACGTCCATTGCGGTGCCGTGGAATCCCTGAAAAACTCCGTCTTCTACCACCGGAATACCAACACAGCGGACGTACCGTGTCTCCCCATCCGGTCGAACTATTCGCTTCGTGACATCGCAGCCGCAGCGCTGCTCATGCATCATCTTTATTGTTTCAGCCATGGAGGCTCGGTCCAGGGGATGGATCGCAGCCAAATACTGCTGAAGGTTCGGAGTCCCATCTTTTGGATCCAGTCCGTAAATCTTGTAGACCTCATCAGACCAATAGATACTTAAATCGTCGGACCAACGTACACCTAAATCTCTGGACGCCCAGCTCCCCATGTGAGCAAGGCGCTCGCCTTCGCTTAGGTAGAACTGATTTCTCCGGAGGGCTTGTTCTGCGAGTTTTCGATCAGTGATGTCCTGGCCTGTACCAAACAGTTCGTAGGCGCGCCCCGAGGCATCTCTTTTCACAGTTCCCAGGACTTGAAGAAATCGCACTTCTCCGTCGGGGCGAACGATACGATGTTCCGCCTTCAAGTGAGTTCCGATACGAATGGTCTCCTCCACCACCCGGGCCGCATATTCCCTATCCTCTGGGTGGATCATCTGGAAAACCACTGCCATGTCGATGGGGCCTTTCACCGCAGGTAACCCCCAGATACGACAAAGTTCGGCGGACCAAGTGACTTGATTTGCGACAGGGTTAAATTCGTAATGTCCTATGTGACCCACTCGTTGAGCTTCTTCAAGCCTCGCGTTGCTTTGCTGTAGGGCACTTGATAGGGTCTGGCGCTCCTCCTCTGCTCGTTTCCGGTCGGTGATGTCCTGAGTCGTACCGAACATTTGGGTTCGCCCCTCTGAAGTTTTCTTCAAGTCACCCAAGCTGTGTACGACCCTTATTTCTCCATCGGGACGAATGAGCCGATGTTCACAGTCAGCGCGCGTCCCAGAACGGATGGCTTCTTCTGCTGTCCGAAATACATGGTCTCGATCATTCGGATGGAACATTTCCCCTACTATCGCTATGTCCATGGAGCCCACCTGTGGCGTCAACCCAAAGATGCGGTAGGTTTCTTCCGACCAGATCACTTGATTCGTTTCAAGATCCCATACCCAGTAGCCAAGATGGGCAACCCGTTGAGCTTCTTCGAGCCAAGCTTTGCTTTCTCGCAAATCCCGGGACAGGGCATGGTGGGCTTCCTCTGCGTGCTTTAATTCCGTAACGTCTTGAACGGTACCGAACAGCCTGCGGGCCCTTCCGGATGCCTCGTTATCCAGATCGCCCGGCATCGCCGCCCAAAGCTTTGAGGTGATCGCGTGCACGGTGCGCACTTCTCTACTTGGAGTGACAATCCGAAATTCAGCCTCGGGATGCACGCCGGCATCAATCTCCACGTCCACTCCGCTGTAGAGAGCTTCTCTGTCCTCAGGGTGGACCATTCCGCGTACCGTTGCTAAGTCCATGGTACGTTCTTGCGGTTTGAGCCCAAAGATGCGATAGGTCTCGTCAGACCAGACGATCTCACCCGTCTCAAGATCCCACTCCCAGTAGCCCAGATGTGCGATTCGTTGTGCTTCTTCAAGTCTGGCGTTGCTCTCTTTTAAGTCACGAGATAGCGCTTGTCGATCTTGTTCTGCACGTTTTCGTTCAGTGATGTCGCTGACTATGCCTATGTACTCGCGATCGCCCGAGCGGCCTTCTCCCGCGTGGGCGACCACGTGGACGTACCGAATGACACCGTCTGGCAAGAGGATTCGATGCTCGACATCTAAGTCCATGCCGTCCTGCGCGGCGCGGTCCCTGAGCTGCTGAAGGCGGTCCCGGTCGTCGGGATGAATTCTGTCGAATACCAGATCGAGCGTCGGATGCGTTTCTCGTGTAAATCCTAGAATTCTGTAAGTCTCGTCCGACCAATTGAGTTCGCCACTGCTAACCTTCCATCCGAATGTTCCCGAATGACTCAGTATCTGAGCTTCTGCCAGGTACTGCCATCGTCTTTGCAACTCCGCCTGCGCTGCTTTCAGCTCTTCATTGGCCTTCTCAAGTGCATCCGTTCGCTCAGGACCCCGATCATTCAAGATGTTACGTGCTTCGATAGGCTGCTTTCGTGCTCGGCGTTGTGTCATTTGCGCCCTTTCGCTGGGGCACCCCGTTGCGGATCAAGGGGCTGTATCAGAGCTCGGATATCACGATTCTCGAAAACCATACTTGGAGCGACTCCCATCCCGCCAACCACGACATCCACCATGGCTCGGGCCAAGTCATCGGCCCTGATTACCTGATTGGGGAACAGCGCCCGAAACGCCGGGTAGATCCCTCGCAAGAAGCGGTAGCTGAAATTCGGTTCCTTCCGCGGTTCCACGGGGTAGATGTACGCGGGCCGGAAGATGTAAACGTTCGGGAACCCCGACGCAAGGAGTAGCGTCTCAGCCTCTCCCTTATACCGAGCGAAAGCCATTCGGCTGCGTCCCGTCGGGTCCGCACCACTGCCGCTCAAGAACGAGAACGCGGCATCGGGGCTGCTGTCGCGGAGAACTCGCGCGAACTCGACCGTATAGTCCACCGTGATCGTGCGGAGCTCTGCGTCTGAGACTGCCCCGGTATACGCACCCAGGCAAAAGACCGCTGCGTCTTGGTCCGAGAGCACTTCCGCGAGTGCGGAGCAGTCAGCAAAGTCTCGGTGCACAACCTCTTTCAGCTTGGGGTGCGAGATAACGAGTTCCTTGCGCCCAATAGCTGTCACAGCGTCGATGGAGGTATGTTCGAGCGCGTAGCGAAGGGCATATCCTCCGACCATTCCTGTCGCGCCAACAATTGCCAGGCGCTTCCTGCTCGCCCTCGGAATATTCATCCAGGGCCCCCTGTCGCTGCAAAGGCACTCATCGAGCCCCATGTGCCTCGTGGCTGTCATGATAATGCGCGTTCCTCGACCCAATCCACGTAGAGCAAGCGCTCCGCAAACAGCCAAATGCCCTCCATCTTCACAAACGTGTCGTGGTAACGGAGCGAGGCGAGCATCAATCGTCGTCTTTCGCCGTCGACCGTGACGTGGTGCGCCAGGCAGTAGGTTTCCCCCATGGCTCGGGTGCCTGTCAGCGTGTAGATTGTGCACTGGCCCACGAAGTGCGTGGTGGCGTCATACTTGTTCAGGTCGGCGAAAACTGGAGCGAGCGCCTTGCGCGAATGCAGCTCCTGTGAGGGAGTCGAATCCTTCGTATTCATGTACACCGCGAAATGAGTGTCTGGGGTAAAGAGCGACATCTGACCTTTCGCATCCCGGCGATCCGCGCAGTGTGCGTAGGCCTCGACCAGTTCCCGAATAGCGAGGCGATCCGCAGCTTCCTCGGGCGAGATGGTAGCGTGTTTGCTCATGAGTAGTCTCCTTGTTCAATTCGCTTAGGCGTGAGAGCATTCGAGAGACCCGCGGCTTGAGAAACGCCTCGATTCTGAACCCACCTCAATTCGCGTCCAAGGCCCTGGTGCATGAGTTGAGATCGCGTTTGGGTAGCCGTAGGAACTGTTTATGCATATTTCAATGACGGGTTGTGCCACGCTGCGCATTCGGCTAGGAATCGATGCACGAGATGGACCGCCATTGCACCCTCCCCAACTGCCGACGCGACCCGTTTAACGCTGCCGGCTCGTGTGTCTCCCACCGCAAATATTCCGGGCACACTGGTCTCAAGCAGGAGAGGGGAACGGTTCAACGGCCACTGAAAATCGTCGTATCCGAGAAGGTCCGGGCCAGTAACTATGAACCCCTTTTTGTCCAGGACAAATGTATCTTCAAGCCACTCCGTCTGAGGAGCAGCACCTGCCATCACAAACACGTGGCGAATTGGCCTCGCTTCCTTGAGTCCTAATGAGTCGTCCTTCCACGCGATACTTTCCAGATGCGCGGTGCCGGTGACAGCAACAATTTGAGTCACATAGTGTACTTCGATTTTGAGATGCGCTTCTATTCTGGCGATCAGATACTGCGACATCGATTCTGAAAGCTTGCTCGAACGCACGAGAAGATGCACCTTCGATGATGTCTGAGCAAGGAAAACGGCCGCTTGTCCCGCAGAGTTTCCACCACCCACCACCGCTACCTCTTCAGAGTCACAGAGCTGCGCCTCCATATGCGTCGCGTTGTAATAGATCCCTCTGCCTGTAAAGGCGTCTGCTTCCTCGACAGGCAATCGCGCATATTGCGCGCCAGTTGCGATCACGACGCTGCGCGCATTGAACTTATGGCCAGACTCCAAAACCACCTTATATGGTTGCCGGCTGGAATCGATGTGCACGACTGATTGCGCGACCATCAACTGCGCCCCAAATTTCTGAGCTTGAGCGATGGATCGATTCGCAAGCTCCTGTCCAGAAAGCCCCGTGGGAAACCCCAGGTAGTTTTCGATCTTCGAGCTCGACCCTGCCTGGCCACCAGGTGCTGACTTCTCGATAACCAGCGTCTTGAGCCCCTCTGAAGCGGCGTAGACCGCTGCTGCGAGTCCTGCAGGGCCTGCACCGATCACTAAAACGTCGCGCACGCCTTTGTCGACGTTGATGTTCAGATCAAGACAGGCAGCTAACTCGGCAATAGACGGATTTCTCAGCACATATCGCCTGTTGCAATAGACAACTGGAATTTCGCCACTACGAACTGCCAGTTTTTCCATCAGGTCGCCGCTACAGGAGTCCGTTTCAATATCGACGTACGTGAACGGATGCCCATTTCTAGTGAGAAATTCTCTGAGCGCAAGAGTATGTGCAGAACTCTTGTTGCCGAACAGGACGACATTGCCTTCTCCAAGCTGAATCATCAGCAAGCGACGGGCGACAAAAGCCCCCATGAGGATGTCGCCGAGTTCCGTGTCCTTGGTCATGAGCGACAGCACTTTTTCACGAGTGAGTTCGAGCACGGCACCACCTTTTGCTACCCGTGCCGTCAGGAGCGATCGATTGCCGGAGATTACAGACATTTCTCCTGTGAACTGTCCTGGCTCGCGAACTGCCAGGATCTTCTCATCCTCGCCGGCTCTGCTGATCGAGACTGTCCCGTCCAGGACAACAAAGAGAGGAACATCGGGACAAGAGGGTTCATATAGAACATCTCCACTGCGCACGGAACGCAATTGCGCTACCGTTCTAATCCGGTCGATATGTTCTCGATTCAGTGTGGGATTGTCTTGCATCCTGCGAATACCTCGCTCCCTTCGGGAGTCCTCACTTTCAGGAGACACGATCTACCTGAGTACACGGCGATGTTATCGCCGTCTTGTCCACAAAAAAACTACATGTTCCTGCAGGTTTAATCGATCTTCAGGGGACGGCTTGCGGCGTGCCGATGGATACGCCGTCTATACTGAAGCGCGAAAATCCGGAGCGCGCGATGAGTCCGGCAGGGAGAGCGATCCAGATGAATCGAATCAGCAGGCGCCGTTTTCTTGCTGCTGCCGCAATGAGTGTTGCCGCCACGCGCCTCCGTGCGCAAGGCACGGCACAGGTGACCTTGACCATTCCGTCCGCGGCGAATGGGCCGCACATGCCAGAGGATTACGTCGGGCTCTCATACGAGGTGCAGCAGCTGGTCAATCCGGCATTCTTCTCGCCGAAGAACGCCGGCCTCATTCGCGAATTCAAGGCGTTGAGCACGCACGGCGTGCTACGGCTCGGCGGCAACACCAGCGAGTTCGAGTGGTGGAAGCCAACACCCAACGCACAGGAGCCGGAACACGCGCGGACGCGTGAGGTGGCGGGTGAGCCTAAGGCGCAGTTCTACGCTGTGACGGCCGAGGCTGTGCGCAATCTCGCAGGCTTCCTGCGGGCAACCGGATGGACCTGCCTGTATGGGATTGGCATGGGGACTAATACATCGAAGCGCGCTGCAGCCGAGGCGGAATACGTGGCCAAGACGCTTGGAGATCGGCTGCAATACTTCCAAATCGGCAACGAGGTAGACCTGTTCGATCGTCACCTGCGCGATCCGAAGACATGGAACGCGAAAGCCTATCTGGACGAATGGCTGAGCATCTCGCGAACGATAACAAAGGCGGTGCCGAACGCGAAATTTGGCATGCCGGACGTAGCGGCAAACGTAGAATGGCTGACGCAGATCGCCGAGCTATGGTCTTCCATCCACGACCCCCCGCACGTCACAACACTGACCCACCATTACTACTTCGGCGGTCCCGCGACGAATCCCGAGGTGAGCATCCCCAACCTGCTGAAACCGGCGACGACGGCGCGCGTGCAGAAAACCGCGGACACAGCCACCGCGGCGGCGGACAAGATGGGCGTGCGCGTGCGCATGACCGAGGGCAACACGTGCTATCGGGGCGGCAAGCCGGGCGTATCGGATGTCTTTGCAGCGGCGTTATGGTCGGCGGATTACTCGCTCCTGCTAGCGAGCAACAACTACTCGGGCGTGAACCTGCACGGAGGCACGGGAAAATCGGTGGCAAACTCGGTGGGTGGATCCCTTCCCGGAGACGTGATGCTGAAGGATGCGGGAGCGACGCCGGAGCAGATCGCCAGCCGCCCGCACCCGTTCTACACTCCTGTCGCTACGTTCGGGGACCAATACACTCTCGAGCCTGTGGCGTACGGGCTCAAATTTGTGGGCGCACTCTGCGGCGCCACGCTGGTGAAGGCCGATCTGACCAGCCAGATCCAGGCCACGGGCGTAAACGCCACGGCATATGCCGCGAAGCTGCAAGGCGGTGAGATCGCGGTTGTGATCCTGAACAAGGATGCTGCGCACGACCTGGAACTGACCCTCGACTTTGGTGCAAGCCGCAGCGGCGCGATGGAGACGGCGACGCTGCACGCGCCGGGGTTGGACTCACGGGAGGCGCACATCACGCACGAGTCGAAGCGCGCGTCCCTCAAACACGGCCAGTGCGCAGTCAAGGTGCCGCATGCTTCGGGGCTGCGGGTGACCGTAAGGTAGGCTTGTTCCGTTTGCGCGAGGTCAGCCGCGACAAATCACCTCTCGCATTGCACGTGTCAGAATGAGAGCTCACTAGCGTCTGGCCCTCAAGGAACTAACCAGGGAAGCAACTTTACTCGGAGGAGTAAGACAAAATGGAAATGACCGCCGACAATTCACCCTGTCCATTGCAGCCGCGACCACATTGCGTTCCTCACTGTTCGCATCCACACTTTCCCTACTAGGTATTCCCCGCGGCGTAGTTCTCGGCCGAGTCACCCGGGTGCATGATCCGGCGGCTGTGACTTGGGCTGGGACACGTTCCTGGTGGACAGAGGCCAACAACAACCAGGCTGTGATTGACCGCATGGTCTCCCGCTCCCTGCGCATCGCTTAGGGCCAGCAAATGAAATCAATCGGCTTCAGAGACATAAGCTGCGGGCTATCTATTATTGCATTCCTAGTCGCCTGCAGATGAACTGTAGAGGGTTTGGCTGTGAACCATTTGCACGGTTTCTTCAATTCGCATTGCGATCGAAAGTGATTCGATGATGCGTCGAAGACGCGGCTGCAGCTTCGTCGTGCTATCGCAGTGCAGGACTTGAATGAAGTCGTTATATTCGCTGGAACGCACAGGAGAGAGACCGGCAACCATCCTCAAGCCGAGGCGTGTAAGTGTGAGATACTGCCCGTCGCGCGTTCCAGCAGCGAAGATCGCTACTCCATTCCCAGACTCGATTTGGTCTGCGAGCGCAAGGGCAAGTGCGCCTGCACCGGCGGCCAGTTCCAGCCCAATTCCAGGAGCCAGACTACGCCCGTTTCGGAAGGCAGGATCGACGACCCATCGTCCAATTTCGATCACCTGCTCCCGTTGCTTCCCTAATCTGGCGAGCATCCTGATGAACTCAGCTGTGCCAAGAATCGATTCTGTGAGACTCGGGGGACCGTCCTCGGTTATCGGATATACACGGACACAGCCGACGGGTGCGGATCGATGGTAGGCAAGCACATGCCATGCGTAAAAGTCTATGGGATCCGGATCGTCATAACCGCCGCCCGGGACCGCGGAAACGCGGGCGTCTTCCATCGTCGAAGAGAACCGTCCCTCGCAAGGCTCTCGACTCTTCAAGCCACCTAGGGATCCATTCCGAGCATTCAGGAGCCAGGATCTCAGGTGGCGGTTGAAGTCGCCACGATAGGAACTGCGACCGCTTTTGAAAGACTTCCTGATAGTGCTGGAGTGTTGCTCAGCAAGCGCGACACACTCGCGCAAGAACTCGGCGTAGGCGTCGAGTGCGGGGGTTCCGGCTGCTACAAGGGCCGGAAGGCTCTCCGGAGTCGAATCGATCAGTTTTGCCAACTCGCGTTCGTTGAAATGGGTATGGCCGACATCCAAATCAATATGTGCCGAAACGAAACTCAAGCTCGACAGGATTTCCGGTCCGAAAACCTCAAGGCAGCGGGTGAGGAACAAGTTGCCATAACGTAGTGGAAGTTGTTCGATCTCATACTCGATTGCAATCTGTGCATAGGGGGTATTGCCTGCGATGTTCCGCTCATGGACTTCACAATAGCTCCGCGCCCTTTCCCCGGTGCTTGCCTGAGTAGTTCATCTGCGTCAACCGGCGGGAATTCCAGTGATTCGCGAGTGAGTGAACGTCAGCAATCATCATCAGGTGATGACCGGATTCAGCCTGGGCGTGGTGACCCAGGGCCTTTGCCAATTGTTCAAAGCCAAGCTCAGTACAGCGCGATGCGGCGCGACGAATCCAGTCTTCTACGGGCTGAGTCATCTGTGCACCAATGGCACAGAAGTACAACAAAAACAGCTCCAACATCCGCGGATCGCTATTTGATCGCAGTGCGTTGAGGGCTGGGTTTGCGTCAAACCTCTCCCGAACTGCTGCGAGAGACTGGTTGTACTTTTCGAGTGATGAATGTGCCATGGTTTTTCAGTCAGACCCCTTCAACAATTTGGGCGGTCCAGGCGTATAGCTCACTTAAGGTCGCGTTTGGATGTTCAGTCATTCGCACAGCTGGGCATCATGGTTGATGCACAGTAGTTAACTGCTGCATAGGAGAAATATTCCCGAGAAGCGAAAGATTTGGAGGCGAAGGTCAACAACTTGCGACCACGTCTGGGGTGAATTCTGGTGCCATTCGAGCTGCGAATGGTGAATTCGGCGACGCGGTTCCGGCAGAAGATTCACAACCACACAGATGATCAACAAACAATGGGATATTGAGGTACTTCCCGATCGCTGAATAGCGTTGCAATCGCTTGTGTGATGACCATGTTTCGAGCGTTGTGGTATGTAAGAAGCGGTTGGGAAGTATCGAATGGAATGTCATGAAGCGATTTCAGCGTTCGCCGGATTACACATTCGACAAGCTGGCTGTCCGCGACGAAATACCATGCGAGCGTTGCAAATTCGTTTAGATGCTCAAGGAGAAGGCAATACCATTCGATTTGTCGTGGCACTTCGAACGGCGTCATCGATAGAGATGTCATGGTGGCCATGAGGGTCTTAGTCCGCTTGTCACAGAAGGCAGGCATTGTTCACCTCTGACAGTTCAGCCGTGAAGCAGGGCGGCGTTGGAAATGTGCAGATTGTAGTGTAATCAGCGGAATCGGTTGGGAGTGACGTAAGCGCACAAGCACATCGTTTGTCGTCTCTTGCAAGCGAGCTTTCGGTACATGAAGTTTGCGGGTGCCCTTGGAGGTCAGCCGACAAAGATGATAGCGATTCGAAATCTGGGCAAGTGCCCCGAACACTAAATCAGAGCGCATACTCTTTTCACCTGGATCTTCCTTTCCTCCCCTGTCTGCGGATAAGAACTGAGGCGGCGCGGGTTTATTCCCTGATTGCAGGCAAGAGAAATGAAACCTTATATCCTTTTGGCTAATCTGCAGGAGCAGCGGCTCGGACGTAAGACAGTAAACCCTACCCTCAGCTTTGCCATCATGCACGCCGCAATCTACGACGCGGTCAACAACATCGACCGAACGCACATGCCTTACTTTGTACAAGTTGGGGAGTGTCACGAAGAGCTGTATCCGGATTTCGAGAAGACACTAGATGCACAACTGGACCAACCAACTACTGTCTCAGATTCCAGTAGAATCAGCAGCGAATCGATCGAAGGCGCCAGCTCAAAGTTTTCTGATGCAGACGAAACTTCACCCGCGACCGGACTTGCTTCTACTCCTCTCCTTGCTGCTGGCAATTCTGTTGACTCCGGTATTGGACCATGATGGTTGGCGCCGTCTAATGCTCGCGGGAGTGACGTTCATACCCGTCATGGTATCCACCGTCATGTTGTCGCAGATCAAATTGTGGGTGTGGCCATCGGTCTTGTTGATGTTGATCAACATGGCCTTTGTAATAGCAGGCAACACTTTCCGCAGCCGAGCACTCACTGGGATTCGATGGGGATTTCTGGCGGCGTTTTTCGCGCTCGCGGCTGCGGGGCTTTTCTCCCATCTAAGAAGTTCTCGTACCGTCACGCGATCTCACCTCTATACGGCGGTCAACATTTACCTGTTGCTGGGGCTGCTATGGGCGACGCTCTATTTGGGAATTGATGCGTTCTATCCGGGTTCAATCCAGATCGGAAGCCAGCCAGCCCAGCATGCTACCAATCTGCTTTATTTCAGCCTGATAACGCTCTCGACAATCGGGTATGGCGATATCGTGCCGCTTAGCGGGGAGGCCCGCATACTGGCAGCACTAGAGGGAGTGACCGGAGTTCTCTACATAGCGATTACGGTGGCGCTTTTGGTAGGCAGGTTCAGGACAGAGCTTTGGGATTCGACTCATCCAGCCGACATGACTCGCGATAGCAGCCGTGATCGTGAGTAATCCTGCTAACCCCAGCGGTGTCGCAGCTGGCCCCGCCTGTCTGCTAGCATTCATTTATTTTGAAGAAGATTCATACTGGCTGCGGGTAAGCATCGAGGATGACGACAAGGAGAGAGCTTCTCCGATGGGCCGCCCAGACTGCGACCGCCACACTGCTGGCTGGTCATGGCGGCGCGGCTGCGGCGCAGAATCAAGCGCATCCCACGACCGCGCGCGGCGGACTGCCTCTTCTCGATCTGCAACAGCGGTTTGTCGACTTGCGTTTCGGCATGTTCGTGCATTTCAGCATGGCTACATTTCAAGACCGCGAATGGGGCGATCCTACCTCCCCGCCGAAGCTGTTTCATCCCACCGCTCTCGATACAGATCAATGGGCCGCGGCGGCGCAGTCTGCCAACATGACCTGGGCATGCCTGACCACCCGGCATCACGATGGGTTCTGTATCTGGCCGACAAAGACGGCGGCGGCAAGCGTGGGGCAGACGTCACATTCAACCGACGTGGTGCGCGCTTATGTAGACTCGTTCCGCAAGGTCGGTCTCCGGGTGGGGCTCTATTATTCCATCCTGTCGCTGCGCGACGATATCCGCCATTTCAACGTCACTCCAGCGAAGATAGAGCTCATCAAGGATCAACTCACGGAGCTCTTTACCCGCTACGGCGAGATTGACATCCTCATCACTGATGGATGGGATGCGCCATGGAGCCGTATCACGTATGAAGAGGTTCCGTTCCTCGAGATCTATGGTCATGTCAAGAGTCTTCAGCCCAACTGCCTGCTGTGCGATCTCAACGCCAGCCAGTATCCTGCAGGTGGTCTCTACTACTCTGATGTGAAGGCGTTTGAGCAGAACGCCGGGCAAAAGGTTCCTGAGGGCAGTGATGTACCGGCGCTTTCCTGCGTGACCCTTACCGATGGTTGGTTTTGGAAACGGCAGGATGTGAACAGAAACCTCAAGCCGGTGACGACCGTGGTGGACGAGTGGCTTCAGCCACTTAATCGCAGACACTGCAACCTGATTCTGAATGCTCCCCCAACCCGTGAAGGAAGACTCTCACCCAACGTTGTGAGCCGGCTGGAAGAGATGGGCAAGGCCTGGACGCATCCTGGGCCCATGGCAAAGCTCCGCGAGCACGTTGTCATCACGACGCGGAACCTCGCTACGGCCAAGCCCATTCATGCCAGCTCCTACCCGGATACTGTGGGACCGGACGAGGCGAACGATGGTGACTTCCGGTCGAGCTGGTATCTGGATGAGGGACAAAGCTCGGGTTGGTTAGGGGTGGATCTGACGAAGCAGGAGAGCTTCAACGTTATCTCGCTGGTTGAGCCTGTCGGTAGAAAGGACTACCCAGAAAGCCGCATCCGTAGCTATCGCTTTCAGCACTGGAACGGCACGAGCTGGATCACTCTGACGGGGGGCGAAACACCCGCTCCGACGACAATTCATCGCATTCCGCGCGTCTCATCTCAGAAGATCCGCCTCCTCTTGGAGAGCAGCAAGGAAATGCCCCATATTGCCGAGATCGGCGCGTATGACGAACCCGACTAATTGAGATGAATCGCAAAATAGTGAGACGAAGGTTCTTAAGGTGATCTCGTCCTTGAACCAGCGCTTCATCCGCGCAATCGAGAGCCTTCTTGACAATCTGGCGGGCACATTCTGAGGGAAGTATTCGTTCGGCTGCTGCTTCGAAGCGGAGGATCAGGCCTTGCAAGCTTTTGGACAGAGTGTCGATCTTCTCTCGTTCGCCAAGTCGTTCCTCCATCCCGGCCCGAACTCCTGCCGTCAATCGGTTGAGCCGTGACCTGCCATAGTTCCCTTCCCTGGGGAAGCCTGCGCCGGAGGCGACTTTCCGTCGATCCATTTACATCCCGCTGTCGAAGCATTTTGCGATGGCCAAGTCGAGTTCTTGCGCGATGTCCTCGGCTGATCATCTGACGGAGGCATTCGCACGTGCATTCGGATCCCAATGGTATCGATGGGGCCGCTAAGGAGCTGAGCCGGCAGGTGCAGGCTCAGCTCAGAAGCACCTATTAGTCGGCAGCCAAACCATTGGTTCCGGACATCTGCGGAAGCCCAGAGATGCTGTCGACCTCCTTCAGCGTTCCGTCCGAGTTGATTGTCCAGACTCTAATGGTCCCCGTATTCGAGTTTTGGGTATACACGAAATTACCATCTGCGCTGACTGCGATATCTACATTGTGGCTACCGGCTGGATTAGCAGCGACAACGCCGCTCCCGATCGGCTTCAAGGCGCCATTCTGGGCCACATTGAAACCGGAGATGGTATCGGAACCAGAATTGGACGTGTATACAAACTTGCCATTCGGCGTAATGGCGAGCCAGCAGTTGGCCGCGCCCTCGGTCGGAACGGCAGCACTGATCGCAGTAATGGTTGCGTTGCTGCTGACGGTGAACGATGAGATTGTGGAACCATCTGCCACGCCTGACGGTCCTGTCTCCGACACAAGAAGCTCACCACCTCGCGAAAAAATCGCAGAAAATCCTCCCGGGTTCGGGTCGGCCGTTGTGGTAATCGCCGAAAGAGTGCCGTTGGGAAGAATATGGAATATGTCAATGTTATCCGTGAGCCGCTCAACTACAGCCAGGAGTTGCCCGTCCGGGCTGACCGCGATCGACGAGCCTCCAAGACTGGTGGCGGGGAGCAGGGTCGTAGAGTTCGGGACTTTCTTCAGATGACCGCCATCGTCGACGGAGAAGATTGCGATACCGCCGAAGCCCCCTTGATCCAGGACATAGACGAAATGCCCGTGCTGCGCCACGGATACTGGCTCCGCACCATCAGTCGGCTGCTGATCTGCCCATACCAGGCGGTCGCGTTCGATTCGGAAGCTGGAGACCGTCCCGCTACCGGCATTTGCCGCAAAAAGAAGACGGTGATCCTGACTAATAGTCAGCGATCCTTGAGACTCCAAAGGATCTGTGATGCCGCCGCTGCCTCGTCCGCCGGTCGCAAAGCTGCCGGTGGAATGAAAGGTTCCATCGTGACCCCGAGCAAATGCGAAAACCTCGTTCTTGGTTGCGTCGTTTGTCATTGCGTATACACGCTGTGTGGGTAGCGCATCTGGCCGCTCAGATGCGTACAGGGCTTGAATGGTTAGGGTCATTGCTGCCAGCAAAAGGGACGTGTTACGAGCACCACTCTTCATAAAATAGCTCCTTCTCAAATGTGCGTTAGCGCGACGGTTACAGAATGTCGATCTCTTGTTCGTTGAGCGCGTCAGTTTGAGTACGAGCGGTCCCAAAATGTTACACAGCGTCCGCATTTTCCAGACGCAATATTTTTTTGCGTTGTGGCGGGAATAATCCTCACGCCACTCAGTTTGCATATTCACAGGACTTTTCACTCTTAGGCCGTAATTCTCGATCGTTCCGTCACGGCTCTGAGATTTGAGACCGATCAGTCGGTCTGCGTCCCGCACGCGTCGGCGACTTATTTCTTGTTGGAGGCATGCTCATGCTCATCCCCGATGGGAGGAAGCTTCTCTTCTCTTCTTGCGTCTTCGTGCTATTGGCAGCGTTGGGTACAGGACTCGCCAGAGTCGTAGCGAAGTCAACAAGCGAAGCGCCGGCCGGATTCAACACGCCCAGCTTCAACGGTGCACAAAGCATCAGCAACGGAATCGTTGAGCCAGCCGGAGACACGTTTGCTCGGGATCAGCAGGTCTACGAGCAAAATAAGGCAGTCGCCGACGGGCTTGGACCTGTCTACAACGCCCCGAGCTGCGTCAGTTGCCATCAGAATCCGAATAGTGGGGGAGCCAGCCAGTTCACGGAACTCCGGGTTGGACACAATGATGAAAACGGCAATTTCGTTAACCCGACCATCTTCATCAACGACGGCAAAAACACAATCACCGGCCGCTCCATCGTCAATGATCGTGCGATCGGTCCCGAAGATCAGGAGCACATTCCGTCGACAGAAAATATCCGTGCATTGCGCGCCGCCCTCAATACTCTCGGGGATGGATTTGTGGAAGCCATTGACGACACGACACTGATCGCAATCGCCGAGAGACAGCCGGAGTTGAGCGACGGCAGAGTTCACGGCGAAGTTGTGCAGGCTCCCATCTTCGAAGCGCCTGGACAGACCCGCGTCGGACGCTTCGGCTGGAAAGACCAGCACGGCAGCCTGCTCTCCTTTATTGGCGATGCCTATCTCAACGAGATGGGAATTACGAACCGGCTGCGCCCCAAGGATGCCACCACCGTTCACAAGACTACGAAGGACCCCGAAGATCAGCCCGATGAGCTTGGCCTTGCTGACATCGACCACTTTGCTCAGTTCGTGCGCGGCACGATGGTTCCACCGCGAGACGAAGTACTCGCCGGGACTCCCGCAGCCAAAAAGGGTGCAGAAGTATTCCGGCGGCTCGGTTGTAATGTCTGCCATGTGGAATCCATCACCACCGCGCCTCCCGGAACGTTGATCGACGGCGGCACGTTTACAGTCCCGGAGGCCTTGGGAGATAAAATCATCCATCCTTTTGGCGACTATCTGCTGCATGACATCGGAACCGGGGATGGAATCGTCCAGGTCGGGCCGCAAGACACGGCGAACAAGTTAAGAACGGCGCCCTTGTGGGGCCTGCGCACAAAGCCCCGCTTCATGCATGACCTGGCGTCGTTATCTCTTGAAAATGCCATCTCGCGTCACGATGGAGAGGCACGCGAGCCCGCCAGGCGTTTCAAAGAATTGAGCCCCGAGGAGAAAAAAGCATTGATTACCTTCTTGAGAACTCTGTGAAGAAGTTGCGGAGTGAAATTTCATTTCTTCAAAATAAGAACAAATCAGCATCGAATTCTGTCAGAAGAGAGATTTGTCGAACCCTCTAGGAATGGCGCGCGCGTTTTACAAGGGGCATGGGACACGCCAGCTGCCGGCTGAAGTTCGCCAAGGTGCCGCTGGACTGACCGTCAACGCCAAACGAGATGCAGCAGCTGTTCAGCGCCGCACGGAGGTACGAATGCTGGCTTGCATCCCCTGACGAGAATGCAGCGATTGGCATCTCGCTCCGGTAGTGCGATGGACCCTTTTGCAACGCAGGCCTGGCTCAGGACAGCTTGTCGAAGAAGAGGTAGATGGCGGCAATCCGGCCGTCCCGGGCGATGATGAAATCCGTTCCGGCGTATTCCGGCGCTTCGCCAGGGCGGCCCGATACCCATGGAACCCGCCCGCCATCGCCCACCTCCTCGGGCTCGGCAATTGGCTGATAGCTAAAGTCGGGATGAGTCGCCTTGATTGCGCCTGCGATGCGATCGATCTCGTCGCGGCCACGGTAGACACCCTTGCTGGGATCATAGAAAACGACATCTTCGGTGTAGAGCTCGTCGATTGCTGCGCGTCTGCGCTCCGGGTCGCCTTCACCAAAGACGTCCTGAAGGTTCCGTTTCAGCAAGGTCGAAATGCTGTACGACATAGCTGTCTCCTCCTTTGAAGCGATTCGGGCTATACGAGGACTGCGGCGAACGAGGAACTCGCTTTACGAAATAAGCGCCTGTCTTAGCCAATTATCTAGCCAATGCGATATTGGCCACTGTCAACGACAATTGCCTGCCCGGTAATAAAGGCCGCATCATCACTCGTCAGAAAGAGAACTGCGCCAGTGACATCCCCAGGTTTTCCCAGCCGCTTGATGGCCTGCTGGTTCCAGGTGTCGTGTGTTTTTGCTCGTCCGATTGTGGTGAGATTGCCAGTGTGTTCGTAAGACCGGGCAATACTGAGTTCGCGGTAATGCCATCGTTTGCAACGTCATTTGCCAAACCTCTCATGAAGCCGATGATTCCCATTTTTGTAGCATGGTCTGGAGATCTCTAGGACACGCGAAGCACAATCTTGCCATGTGCCCTGTGCTTTGCCGCTCCCGGTCCGCTGAGTGACATCCCATGAACCCCTGGCAGTTTCCCGGCGATATCCCTCCGGGCCTGGCCAGCATCCTGCAGCGCGTACACTGTCGCGACGTCTGGTCGGATCGTCCCAGCCGCGCGATTCTTCCGAGCATATCCGCTGACGGCGCGAGCCTCATCATTTCGCCCGAGACACGGTACCTCGCGGTTTCTTCCTGCGATACGGGCTGGGTGGCAGAGACGAGATGGCCGCCTTCCTTCAGGACGTGGAACGACCGCTTCTGCGTATCGCCACCGACCAAATCGAAGACCACATCGACCTTCTCTCCCAGAACCTTCTCGAAGTGCTCTTCTCGATAGTTGATAACCCGGCTGGCTCCGATAGACTTGACGTAGGCCTCATCGTCAGCGCTTGCCGTAGCAATGATGGTGGTACCGGCGTGCGACGCCAATTGCACCGCATAGGCGCCCACAGCTCCGGCACCACCATGGATCAGGATCGTTTGTCCCTTCTCCAGGTGACCGTGGGTGAAGATTCCCTCCCACGCAGTTTCGGAGGCCACCGGCACCGATGCCGACTCCTCGAAGGAGAGGTTTGATGGTTTCTTTACGATGGTCGCCGGCTTGACGGCCAGAAACTCCGCGTTCGCGCCCAATTCGCTGGTCCCGAACACTGCATCTCCTGAGGCATAAGCCGCAACGTCACTGCCGACCTGTTCCACGATTCCTGAAAATTCATGTCCCGGGATCCACGGCAGGTCGATCGGGAGTATCTGTCTCAGTGTTCCGGAGGCCTTAACAAGATCTATATGATTGACGGCCGTACTCTTGATCTTCACTAAGACCTCGTCGCGTGCGATCGCCGGCACCGGTACATCGTCGAACACCAACTGCCCGCCGGATTCCAACAATCTGACAGCTTTCATGAGACCCTCCTTTGGGTTGTCTCGTTTAAGCGCGCATCTGGCCGCGAGTGGAGGCGTGCCCAGTCGTGGAGCTTCGTGAGCGCGCGGCCGAACTCGCGTTCCAGGCCAGCGATGTCGGCGCTGTAGCCGACGTTCTCGAACCACTCAAGCATCAACGCCATCTCTTTGCTGTACTGCCGGACGTGTTCGATTGGCGTCTGCACGAACGCAATCGGTCGGGCTAACGCCTCCGTCAGGACCTCCGCCGACTCCGCCATCGTTCGTACGTCCCCAGCGAGGTCGATTTCGCGGCCGTTCAAGGCGGCGGCATCGGTGAACGCGCGCGCGCCGAACCAGCCAATGTCGTCCACCGCAATCATCTGTAGCTTCGTTGCTGGCCCGAGCGCCCAGGCCAGCGTCGAGCCCTGGAGACTGAATGGCGCCAGCAGGTTCTCCATGAAGAACACGGGGCGCAGGATCACATGCGAGGGGAAGCGGAGGCCGCGCACGGTTTCTTCGATGCGCCACTTGTTGTCGAAGTGCGGAACGCCCGTTTGCTTGTGTGCCGATCCGACGGATGTGTAGACGTAATGTTCGACGCCGGCCTCGCGCGCCAGTGTCGCAAGACGCTTCCCCTGCGCCTCTTCCCGCTCGACGCCCGCCTCTCCCGCGTTCTGTACGCCGAAGACGCCCCATACGCCCGCTAACGCACGGCGCAGCGTCGCCTCGTCATCGAGATCGCCCTTGATGATGTCGACACCCTGGCGCGCCAGCGCTGCTGCCCGCTCGCTGTCCGGCTTGCGCGTCAGGCCGCGAAGATTGAACCCTGCGCCCTCGAGCGCCCGCGCGACTGCGCCGCCCTGATTGCCTGTCACTCCGGTGATGAGAATCGTTCGATTGCTTGTCATGGCTGAAACCTCATTTCTTGGTCATGCGAGCACATGCTGGGTTAATCAGGCCTGTGCCTGAAACCGCGCCTGAAATAAAGCGGCAAAGGCCGATCGAACATACACGAATACCAGGGCCCAAAGAACCGTCACGAAGAGGGCGAGCGGGAGACCGCTCGGGGCCATCAGGGCGTGAAAGGAAAGGATGTTGACGATTACCGGCGCGAGAATGGCAAGTGCCAAGGGCACGAAGCGATTGACCAATAGAAGCACTCCCCCGACCACCTGAACCGCGAAGATCACCGTCAGGTAGTGTGAGACGTACAGAGCACCCATGAACTGCGCCGCCATACCATTCGGGGGTGGCAGCGGAATGAAGTGCAGGAAGCCATTCAAACCAAAAACGAGGAAGATCAGGCCTGCCAGGTAGCGGGCGATTGAGGACGCGATTTTCATGACAAGTTCTCCTTCTGGGTGGGCGATTCATCAATCTTGATGTCAACTATATTGACGTCAATATAGTTGATGGCGTATGTTTTGGAAGGATTCAGGCTTTTATGGCCCAAAATATTCAGAACCCGGATCACGTCTGGCTTGTCACAATCAAGGCGATGCGCGCCCTTACCCGTTATGGCAACGCTGCAATTGAAGACACGGGGCTTGGCGAATCAGACTTTCGCGTGCTGGAGGTCCTGCTGCATAAGGGGCCGTTGCCCGTCAATACGATCGGCCCAATTGTTGATCTGACCCCAGGTTCGATCAGTGTCGCGGTGGATCGGCTCGTCGATAAAAGCCTGGTAAGAAGGATCGAGAGCACGGAAGACCGGCGGATCCGAATTGTCTCCCTCACCCAGCGCGGCAAGGAGCTAATCGTTCGGGCGTTTCGTAAACATTCTGAGCAGATGAGAAAGGTATTCTCCGACCTAAGCCCCGATGAACTTCGCGGCCTCGAAGCAGCGCTCAAGAAAGTCGGCAAGCGCGCTGCGGCGCTTATGGGGCAGACTTGAACGGCCTTATTTAGTTGTCATCGTTCCATGACAGAACATTTGGTGCTAGTGCAGCGCCAACTCAGGATTGCTTTCGGCTTGCCTCTCATCCAGAAGGAACGCTCCATAACCTGAATGAACCCTCTCGGTGAAGAGCTACCTTCTGCTGAACCACGGTAGCCAAAAGACGATCCTCAATGCGCTTACGCGACTGCCACGGCTTCTTGAACGGTTTTTGCGGCGGTACGGATTACATCGATCACCACGTCGGGGTTGGAGAGCATGGCGACGTGGCTGCTGGCGATTTCCGTCGTGGTGGCGCCCATCCGCTTGGCAACGAACCGTTCCATGTCAGGGTGGACGGTGCGGTCGTTCTTGGCGACGATGTACCAGCTTGGCTTCGATCTCCACGCAGTTCCTCCAACCTTCGCGTTGAACAGGTCGGGAACCGGCACGCACTGGGTCGCCCAAACGAGCTTCTTTTCCTGCTCGGACAAGTCACCTGCAAAACAGTCGATGCCTTCCGGAAGAAGCCAAATACGCCCGTCCGCGACTTCGATGTAGGAGAAAACGTCCGTCTTCGGGAAGTTAGACTGCTGAGTCTGAGATGTCTCGTCGGCGTCCGGAGCGAGCGCGGCGATGTAGACCAGCCCCGCAACACGGTCGTCGGTTCCTGCGCCGGTGATGACGCTTCCGCCGTAAGAGTGACCGACGAGGATAGCAGGGCTGCTGACCCGACCCAGAGCGCTTTTTACGGTGGCGACGTCTTCCGCCGTTGTGTTGAGTCCGTACTGGGCGGCTATCACCTGGTGACCTTCTGCCTGGAGTGCGGGGATCACCTTGCTAAAACATGAGCCGTCCGCCCAAAGGCCGTGGCAGAAGACGATGCTAGGTTTGGTTTGCGTTGATTTCATTTATGCTCTCCTTTCCTTTCATGAACTTTATTTTCGAGATGGTGTACCGAGTGGCTCGGCCATTCTGCGAGTCGCAACACGGTGACTATGTTTCAACATGGTGACTATGTCTCTAGGAGCGTCCCGAGCACTGCGGGCCATCGAGTCTCAAAGTCGAACTCCCGTTGCAGCCCACGCTCCAACAAGATTTGAATTCGCTTCTGGGCTTCGGTCCACGTGAGCGCGGTCCCAAACGAGGTGATGGCGTCGAGGAAATGGTCGGCGGACGGGAGCGAGACCTGATTGACGAGACCTTTTGCTGCCGCGATGGCATTCCGGTCGAAGGAGGAAATCCGGCGCGCGAGACTGTCGACAAAGCCATCCAGCTCCGCATCGGGAAATGCCCGGTTGACGTATCCGTATCGTTCCGCGGTGTCGCCATCGAAATCGTTCGCGCCGAGAATTATTTCGAGCGCCCGGCCGCGGCCGACCAGATGTGGAAGGCGTTCCGTACCGCCTCCGCCGGGATGCAGTCCCACCCCGACTTCGGGTTGGCCCAGTCGCGTGTTCTCGCGCGACGCGAAACGCATGTCGCAGGCGAGGACGAACTCGCTGCTCACACCACGCACACAGCCTCGAATTTTCGCGATGCTTGCCACTGGGGACCTGGTGAGACGGACGAACGTATCCATCAAGATCGGAAGGCCGGAAGGCCCAACGGCTGTGGTAATGTTTCCCGTCTTGCCAGTCAAATCAAAGTGGGCAAGGTAGAAATCAGGATTCGCGCTCTCGAATACCACGACACGTAGGCCCGGGCTCGCGTCCATTCGGGAGAGCAGATCCTGCAAGCCTTCAAAAATGGTGGCGTCCACAATGTTGAAGGGCGGATAATCGAACACAACCCTCCAGTACGCAGACGTTTCTTCGATCACCCGTACGTGCGCCGCTGATTTGCTCATATGTCCCGAATAACCGTAGGCTCTTGGGCGCATGGTCTCTTGCAGAATCGTGCTGATTTTGTTCGTTCTTGCTTAGAAATAAGCCGCACTTGCCGGGCGGCAAGCTCGACCATCTGAAAGATGGGAATTGAAGTCTCACGCCTGGGAATGTCTTGTCGCATAGTGCCGTCGCCATCTTCCGGGGCTCACCCCGACGAGTTGATGAAATGTGCGCGTGAACGCTGCCTGGTCACTGAATCCTGACTGAATCGCGATCTCGATCAGTGGCATGCGGGTCTGGCTCATTAGTTGCTTAGCGTGATCAATGCGATGCTGAATCAGCCATTTATGCGTGGAAATACCAAAAGAGGTTTTGAATAAGCGTGCAAAATGGCTGACGGAAAGTCCGCATTCACGTGCAATCTGAGTGAGCCGGATGTAGCCATGCAAGTTCTCATGAAGAAGCTCGGATGCTCGCCTCTTCTGCCATGGCTCCAGGCCTCCGTTTGAACGACGCCGCCCTATTTTGTGGAGCACACCATAGTGCTGCAGAAGATGCGCTCCGAGGATGAGGCTGAACTGATCGAGAGCAAGCACAGAGAGACGATCGTTGCGCCCCAGGAACGGCAGGATGCTTTTTGTGATCTGTGCCACAACTAGATCGTCGTTGAGCACTGTCATGCGATAGTCATTTACCCGGCCAAAGCCGAGATCCTCGGCAATGTCATCTAGTCCCTTACGAGGCACGGAATAGTGAACGTAATCGAACGCAGCCCCTGCCCAGCACCTTGGCTGTGAATCGAAATCGATGACGTTGGAGCGAAACGGGTGAACGTCGGATGTGGTAAGGAGCTTGTCCGCTGTCCACACCTGGTAGCTCGAAGATGGCAGAGGCTTAAGTGAGATCGACACTAGCAGAGCGGGGATGGGAGAGAGCTTTGTGATCCGGTCAGGAAGCCCGGTCGGCGACTGGAGCCGGGTGATGGTAAAGGTCCCCGGAGTGCGAAACTGCGAGGGGACCGAGGACTTTCCGTCCAATTGAATAAACGTTGTAAAGGGGGTTTCAGGCGATGTCTGCGGAATCTTATCCGCCTTCGGCGAAGCGTTCTTGTCCATCCGGACCTCCGCTGCCAATCGTGCATATGATGACAGGTTTGCGTCAGGACTGCATCGCCACAAGGGGCCAAGCGCCCCGAAGCGCCCTCAATGTTGTGCGAGTTCACGAGCGACGCACCCTGCGGTGTCACTGTATGCAAGTTGGGTTCACGGAAACGCTGTTACGGTCGAAGCACCCAAGATCTTGTCCAGGTGGGGCATTACGGCTGGGGGCGGCGCAATTGTCGTCAGACTGTAAGAACTACCCTCCCGAAGGGGCGGCCTTCAACGAGATAACACAGAGCCTCAGCCGCTTCGGCCAGAGGGAACGTCTTCGCCACGATCGGTTTGATCGCACCGGATTGAAGGAGAGACACAATTGCGCTCCACGCGTGCGTAACAGTCGCTTGCGGCTGACGAAACATGTTGAGACTCCGAATGCTGGCTTGCGGCACGATGAGATCTGTCACGTCGATGGTCGTCTTACGGCTTGCGGAATATCCCAGCGTTGTGAGGCTTCCTCCTAACGCGAGCGCTTTGAGCGCCTCGCTCAAGACTTCACCGCCGATTCCGTCGATGACAATATCTGCGCCGTAGCCGTCGGTGATACGACGCACGCCGTCACCTAACTTCTCCAAGGAAGTATCGATGACTTCATCGAATCCGAGCGCCTTCGCCTGCTCGGCTTTCGCATGGTTGGTCGTGGTCGATATGGCGTGTTTTGCTCCCACAGAGCGCGCCAGTTGTGTGACCGCGTTGCCGACCGATCCTCCGATCGCCGGCGCCAGAACGGTTTTGCCCGGACGAAAACCAGCCAGTGTAAGAGCCACTTGCGCGGTGAGATATGCAACCGGAATGCCTGCGGAGCTTATATCGTCGACACCATCAGGTATCAGGCAAAGATCTTCCTTCCGTACGGCAATCCACTCACGGTAGGTTCCGTCTTCAAAAGCGCCATAGGCACCCCAAAACATTACGCGTGAGCCCGCGGGAAAGTCCGCTCCGCCTCCCTCCTCCACCACGCCCGCTCCTTCGTTGCCCAGAACTAGCGGCACCTCCGGGATGTGAAAATTGCCGAAGAGAATCGTGTGGTCGAGCGGCGTAACGCCGGCCGCCGTGATTCGTACGAGTACTCTCCCATCTGTGGCCGCTGGTTTGGGAAGATCGACCAGCCTCAACGCTTCATAACCACTAAATCGTTCCGCTCTCATTGCACGCATATTGATTCTCCTTTTTCCCATCTCACTCACGGCCTGCGCAGTTAGGGCCGCAAACCGGAAATTGTTAATGCCGTTCGCGCCCGCCAGCAGGTCGCAAATTGATTGAGCCCTTGGTTTTCATGCATAGATAATATGGATTATCTTTATAATCCTCATTACAGGATTGGATTCGTAAGCCTGATTTGGTCGCAGATTATTTGGAGGAGGTTTATATGGGTTATTCCCAGGCGCAAAAGGAGAAAACTCATAAGCGCATCGTTGCCATTGCCTCAAAGAGATTCCGCGAGAAGGGTCTCGCGGGATTTGGAATTGCTGAGTTGATGAAGGAAGCCGGCCTGACGGTTGGTGGCTTCTACAAGCACTTCGAATCTCGTGACGAACTCGTGGCGGAGGCATTCAGCGGTGCATTCGGCACCTGGCAGCGCCAAAAGGAAGCTGCGGCATCCAGCGGGCAGCCGCTATCTTTCGAGAAACTTATCGACGATTATGTGAGCGATGCGCACCGCAAGAATCCAGGTACGGGCTGTGCCTTCAGCGCATTGGCGCCGGAGATCGCTCGCAGCGATAAGCGGATTCGCGCGCTTACCTCTGAACAAATCCAGAATGACCTTGAGTTGCTTGCCGGGTTGCTGCCAGGCAAGGACAAGCGCCCGGTAAGGTCGAGAGCGATCTTGACTTTCAGCGCTCTCGTCGGAGCGATGTCGCTGGCCCGTGCCGCATCGGACGAGGCGCTTTCGCACGAAATCTTGAAAACGGTGGCAGACCTTCTAAAGCATCCCGCCTGAAAGCGATAATGCAAGATCTTCGGTGCAGCGTCTCTCGATCAGACTTGCCCTCTGCCGCCATCAACGAACAGTTCGATACCCGTGACGAAACTGGAGTCATCGGACGCCAGAAAAAGCGCGGCTTTAGCAATTTCATCGGGTTCTCCCAGGCGTTCCATCGGGATGGTGGATACAATCCGGGCAATGGCATCTGCAGGTTGCCCATCGATAACCGGCGTATCGGTCGGCCCTGGGCTAATAACGTTGGAACGAATATGGCGGTCCTTGAGATCCGAGGTCCAGGTTCGCACAAAGGAGCGGAGGGCGGCCTTCGTCGCGCCGTAGACGCCGAAGGCGGGCGTGCCTTTGAGGCTCGCGACCGAGCCATTCAGAATAATCGAGCCACCATCGTTCAGCAGCGGTAAGGCTTTCTGCACTGTGAACAGCGTTCCCTTTACGTTGATGTCGAAGAGCTTGTCAAAATGCTCTTCAGTGATTTTGCCTAGAGGAGCAAATTCAGCGACACCGGCATTGGCGAAAACGACATCAATTCTCCCCTTCGTCGCCACAATCTCGTACAGACGATCAAGATCCGTCAATTTGGCAATGTCTCCCTGCACGCCAGTGACGTTGCTACCAATTGTCTTCACGGCGTCATCAAGTTCCTTTTGACGACGGCCCGTGATAAAGACGTCGGCGCCTTCTTTTACAAAGAGCTTTGCTGCAGCTAGCCCTATCCCGGTTGAACCACCGGTAATCACTGCCACTTTTCCTTGCAGCTTCTTAGTTTTTGCCATCGGTAGTTGTCCTTTGTCACCTTCCTCTCGGCTTGTCCACAAAATGTGGGTGTCGACCATTTATGAAGGGAAACTCTTACCAAACATGGGAAGGCCGCTGACGGATTCTTTCCGTGTGGCTTCGTCTTGCAACACATCCCAATGCTCGGCCAGAAGACCGTCTTCGAACCGGACAATGTCTGCCGCGATCCAGGCTGCGGGCCTTCCGATGCCGGAGAAACGGCCGTGCGCAATGATATAGTCCGCTTCTGCGACAATGAGTTGGTTTTCGTAGCGCAACGTATCAGGCGTCGAACGGACCAGAGCAAACAGACCTTCGCGTCCCGGCGCGATATGGGCGCTGTGCTGAATGTACTTCGGCGACCAGAAGCGTTCTGCTGCTGCGTAGTCGCGTTTATTGAAGAGAGTGTCGAAGGCTTCAAGGACGAGAGCCTTGTTCTGTTCGGGTGTTGTCTTTGGCATGTTCAGCTCCGTGTGAGTTCTGATGGTTGGTAGGTTGGGTAATCGGAATAGCCACGCGGCCGGTTCAAGCGTTCATTCCACCATCTACGGTCAGATTCGCTCCTGTAATGTACGAGGACTCCGGACCGGCGACGAACGACACCATTGCGGCGATCTCATCTACATGCCCATAGCGGTCGAGTGCTGTGGCGGCTTTCTGCGGTACCGCCCAATCACCCGAAGAGGGATTTAGATCCGTGTCGATCGGACCCGGCTGGACGTTGTTGACCGTGATGCCCCGGCTCCCCACCTCTCTGGACAATGCCTGAGTAAACATCTTGACGGCTCCCTTCGTGGCCGCGTACGGTACAAGGCCGGGCGCCACGGCACGCTCGCCCACAGCCGAACCGACCATGATGATGCGGCCACCATCCTTCATGTGCTTCAGTGCCGCCTGCGTGGCGGCAAATACGCCGCGAATGTTGATGTCGAGCACGCGATCCATTTCCTCCAGCGTCGCCTCCTCGAACGGTTTCGGAATGGCTGTGCCGGCGTTGTTCACAAGCACATCCAGACGGCCGAAGGTCGCGACTGCCTTTTCGACCGCGCCTTTGACTGCTTCGGCGTCGGCAGCGTCTGCCTGGATCGCGACAGCCTTTCCACCACCGAGTTCAATCGCCTTGACTACGGCCGAAGCCGCTTTGGCGTCCTTCGCATACGTGATGGCTACGCTTGCTCCATCGGCGGCCAGCCGTTTTGCAATCGCCGCGCCAATGCCGCGTGAACCGCCGGTAATGAGTGCGACCTTCTTCACTAACTTAGACATAGATCTCCTTTTGTTTCCTGTAAACGATTCACCACTCCACTGATTCAACTGACCGCGATGCTTTTTGGATCTGCGAGATGGTTGTGAACCGTTTAGTTCTATACGATGATGAATGTGTACGGAGGTTGCAGAAATATTGAACTATTTGGTTCTTTATTGGATAATATCTCTATGGGGCGTCCGAAGAACTTTAGCCGAGAGGAAGTGCTGGAGAAGGCGATGCCTGTTTTCTGGAAGCATGGGTTCGCCGACACGAGCCTCCAGGATCTGGAGCGGGCCACAGGTGTGAACAAGTCAGGGCTGTATACGGAGTTCAGAGATAAGGAAGATCTTTTTGTAGCGTGCCTTCGGCACTACCTCGAGAGCCAGGGAAAGAGGGGACTTCTCACTACGGAGCCTCTCGGTTGGAAGAACGTCGAGACGTTCCTTAAGAACGGCCCTCTCAACAAGGGGGAACAGCAGGGGTGCTTTTCCGTCAACTCGATGCGGGAGTTCGCGATCCTTCCGGATGAAGCTTATGGGGTCGTGACGGAGAATCGGGCGCTATTGCAGCGTCTTCTCGCGACGAATATCGAGGCGGAAAGGCCCAGGATGGCTCCTTCTGCAATCGCGGAGATTGTGCTGTCCTTCTTTTCGGGATTATGCATTGAGCGCAACCTCAAATCCGGCAAAACCTCGTCGACCCGTAAGATTGAGAACTTTATGACAGCCCTTCGCAGTCTCTAATCGAGCGTCCCTATATCCGAGCTTACGGGCCGAACGCATGAACATATCGCCGCTTGCGATCCATGCGGTACCGGATGGTGAAAGGGCGCAGTACAAGAATGGCAACTCTTCTTCCAAAACCGCCGACGTTGCCATTCCTCCCATAAGACAAAACCCCGGATCTCCGCACGCCGGACGACCTTTCGCAATCCGGCTCAGGCAGCTCTTCTTCTGTGAAGCTTTACCGACGATCGGGCCAAGGGGAAGAATGATAGAGAGTGCAGCGGAAGGCGTCGGCATTGCTTTCGCCCGAAGATTTTGCGAGTTATGGGCGAACAATCCACCTTCTCGCGCGGGGATAAAGCAGATCGATACAGTGAGCGAAGTTCTGCGCAATCCTCTGGAAGCCGTGCAGCTTCTGTCGAACCTGAGGGCGGTGGGTGGCGCTTACAAATTCTATTCATGAAAGGAATACCACCATCCAACTCGAGATTGGCGGCAAGGAAAGCCACTCGATGTTCCGTCACCAGTTGTGAGTACTACCGTTGCCACTACTGCCCACAAGCCACTACGCGATCGAGGTCGGCTACCTTGAGATGGACGTGGCCTATGCGGGTTTGCGGGGTGGATGTTGGGCACATACTCTTGGATTTGACGAGTCTTGAAAAGATGCGTCGGTTTCGAGGAGGGCTGGCTGGTCCGAGTTGGTAGGTGAAGGGAGTGGACAGAAGTTTCCGACCTATTCCTCATCCGATTCCTCTCCGGAATCCGCGCTTTCAAATGCCTTACCTTGAGTGATTCCCAGGCCATCGCGATAGAGCATCGGCACTTTAAAACTTTCGCCGATGCGCTCCAGGAAGCCTAATTCGAGAAGCGGCTTCACGCGTAGCTGGACCTGATCTTCAGGGATGTCTAGGATATGTGACAATGACACCGCATTTTGCTCTGCTTTGCCGCCGCGGAATCGCTCTATAAGGGGTGCCAAATCAGATGCTTCTGCAAGTAGGGTGTCATTTACTCGCTGCTCGCTTAGCGCTTGATGCGCGCGTCTAATCGCTTCGCCTTCAATTAGCGGATTCTTTGGGTCATATTCCCGTGGAGCCCTTGATTCCATGCGCAACTGATTATCTTTTGCCTTTGTTAGAAGGTCGATTAGATTTCGTGGAGGGCGTACCGAATTGCCATCTCGTATTCGCGACAAAATCCAGTTCCATGTGGTTGGGCGCTTTTGCCCTTGTCCCACCTGTTTAGGAAACATGGCAGCGAATATTTCCATATCGGATTTACCTTCGAGTTTGGCCTCTCTCATCAACACCTTAGATCCGCGAGCGCGGTTCGCGAAAAGGTGAAGAAGATCATCGTCTTCCCACATCAGATCCTTCTTCTGGTCATTGATGTGAGTAAGATTTACGAAGCCTCCCTCAATTATGCGTCTGAATAAGTCTTTACGGAGAAAGAGCTTTAGTCGGATTCGCGGAAACGCTTGCAAATCTAGATAAGTGCGCAGAAGAGCCCGTAGGGCGGGAATCTCTATCTCAGGGAAACCACTAAAGGCCTCGTCTAGTCTGTCAATAGCGACCCAAGCCTCAATCCCCACCTTTTCGAGTGCTACTTGAAGCACATTGAGTGCTTCCTCATATGATATTTCGTTCTCTGCGGCTGCCTGGACATCCTTCGACTCGCTGAACAGCTCTACTTTTGGCGAAATCATTGGATAGCCGGTTTCAGAGAAGGTGAAGTCTGCAGAAATACTCTTGGGCCGTACGATTCTCGCGATTGCATTCGTTATCTTAGAAAAGATAGTTTCTGGACGATCATCTACGCTGCGAAGATCGATACGACGCAGCAGGGCGTCCAGCGACTCAAGTTCGTGGGCTGCTCCCGGCTCGAATACATCAAGGAGCCAGTTACCTACAAGCGACAATATGTAGCTCTTCCAGACCGCCCGGTATTGACCTTCTGTCAGGGTCGTCAGCTGAGCTAACCGCTGGAACACGGGATTGCCTGTGGGATTAAACGCAGGGATGATTTCAGTATCGTTCCGTTCAGGCACCGACCGATAACGTTGACTAAAGATTTTGAACAGAGCGGTCTTGCCCGTACCTTTGTCGCCCGAGATGATTTCTTTCTTTCCTGAGATCAGGGTCCTGAAATCATCTGTATCAACGAAATAATGCTCAAGGTTTTTGTCGAATTCAGCTACGGAGCTGCCGAAATCCAAATCTTGCAGTACCTCTGTCGTTTTCATTTCGGTAATAAGCCCGCCGGTTTTTGAGTAGATTTGTCGCCGCACTGAGGGTTATATATCAGGGCTTGCATAAACAAAAGCCCCAGTGTGCGCAGGATCTTTGATTGTGACAGTCGCTGAAGCCGATTATCGAACGTTGTGGCGCCCAAGGGCGTGTGCCTAGGCGGCTAGTCCTCCTTGTAGTCGAGTAAGCCAGAGGGAATCGATGTCGGGGGCGCCACGCGGGTCCTGTCTAGGGTCGGCCATGTTGCCGCTCATTTCGCCACTTTAGAAGTGGCGGATGGTTCCGTTGTCGCGGGTGAAGACGGAGAAGCCGGGCATGTCGGAGCGCGGAGATGGCGGAAACGATCCGGGGGCCGACTGTGCGGCGGAGTATTGTCATTGAGATATGAATCGACGCGAATTTCTCCGGGTAAGTGCGGCAGGGGCGTGCTCAGTGGCTGTTGGAAATGCTCTGGCCGAGACACGAAGCTTGACTCCATTAGCACTGGAGCGGCACCGCTTCGGCGTGAACTACACACCCAGTCACAACTGGTGGTTCTGCTGGAACAACTGGGACGCTGATTCCGTGAAGCGTGACCTAGACGCGATTGCCGGGCTGGGCGCAGACCACCTGCGCATTCTGCTGGTGTGGCCGTATTTCCAACCGAACCCTACTTATGTGAGTGCGCTGCACCTGGACAGGCTGGACCAGATGCTGACGATGATGGGTGAGCGGCGGATGGATGTTCTGGTGACCGTGTTTACGGGACAGTTGAGCGGGTGGTATTTCCTGCCGCCTTTTCAAAAGGATCGAGATGGGCACGCCGGCGAGGCATTCTACAGCGACCCGACTATGTTTGCGGCGCAGGGGCTCTTTGTCCGTGAACTGGCACACCTGATACAGCGGCACACGAACATCATCGGCTTTGACCTGGGCAACGAGGTGAATACCTGCTGGAGTGCCCCGACAGCGATAGGCGATGTCTGGATGACGAAGATGTTAGCGCTGATGCAGCGGGAGCTTCCGGGCAGCCTGAATGTGAACGGCGTCGATCACCATCCGTGGTTTGATGGGCAGACCTTCTCGCCACGGGCGCTGGCGGCGCAACGATTCCCGGTGATGCATTGCTATCCGTTCTGGACGGGGGCGCTGAATTATGGCGGACCGATGGATTCGCCGAGCGTGAAGCTGTTGGCCTCGATGGCTGCGTTGATCCGGTCGTACGCGGGCAATCAGCGAGTGCCGGTGTGGGCGGGTGAGTTCAATACCTGCATCGACTCGCTGGATGAGAGCGGACAAGCGCAATGGCTAGAGCGGGCGGTGGAAGCGGCTATTGCGGAGGGCGTGGCTTGGTTCACCTATTGGGACAGCCACGATGTAGACCGGAAGTTTTCGTTCAACCCGGTGGAGTACAGCCTTGGGCTGCTGACCAACGATGGCCGCGTGAAAGAGCAGGGAAGAACGTTCCAGAAGCTGGCCGCACGATATCGCGGGAAGGGGGTGATATATCCAACAACGCCGGTACTACCGCCGCCGGCGGAAGTATCGGTCGATGGCACCTGGCAGTGGATGTTGAAGCGGCTACGTGAATCCAAGTGAAGATGCAACTTCGTATGAGCTGTTGCCTGAACGACCGCCGCTACGCTTGACAGCAATCTTGACAGTAATCGGGCGATCTACATAAAAACAATGGAAAAGCGTGCTGTCCTAAGTTGAACAAACAATAGAGGATGTAGGCGATGGAGACTGGGATCCGGCACTCAAAAATCGCCGCTTCTGAGGTTACCCGTGCCCAGCCGTCACGTGATTGTCGCGCGGGAGACGCGGCCAGCGCCGAAAACCGCACCCCTAGTTCATGGTGACTGCGGCGGCTTCGGTTGCTACTGTCTCTACGGCAGACTTGTTCGGAGCGCGGGCCTTCTGCCGACGAGCAACCACCTCTTCAAGTGCCGACCTTTTCGCTTCTGTTCTGATGTGACTATATCGTGTCAGCATCTGCCGCGAGACGTGTCCTGCGATAGCCATGATTGTCTCATCGCCCGCACCACTCTCAGCCAGTTCAGTTATTAACGTGTGCCTCGCATCGTGCCAGCGTCCCTGCACCTTGGCATTCTTGCGGACGCCTCCCCAAGCGGTTTTCAATGTAGTGACCGGCCGACTCGGGTCCATGTGGCCGCGACGACCAAAAGGGAAGACGTACCACTCCGGACGAAGCTCGCCGAACTTATTCGTATACCATTTGGCGTGCTTCAGGAGCGCGGGCAGAATCTCACTGTTGAGCGGAATGGTTCTGCCCTCGCCAGCTGTCGTCTTGCTCTTGCCAACCGTCAGAATGAGCTTCGAAAAGTCTATCTGGGACCATTGTGTGGTCTTGATCTCCGCATCCCTCATGCCTGCATTCAGAGCCAGCGCGAGCGCGGGAAGGATCAACGGCGAGCGGGACTTCTCGGCGGCTAATAGCATTCGATCCTTCTCCGCAACATCGAAAGCCTTCCCCGGCTGCTCACCAACCTTCAATTTCAGAAGCTTTTTACGCTTCAGTTCGCTGCGCAGTAAATCACCGCGGTCACCCATAATGCGCAACAGGATGCCTACCTCATCGTTGATCGACTTGGGAGCGGCATTCTCTTTGAGTCGTTTGGTCTGGTACTCGCTCACCGCGCTGGCATCGATCTCCACGAGCATTTTGGAGCCGATGTGCTGGCACAGATGCCGAATGGCGTACTCAGCGAATGCGACGGCGCTGTGTTTGAGTTGGTATTCACTGAAATAGGCAGCGGACAAGTCGTCGAGCGTGCGCACACGATCCTTGCGCTGGCGTGCAATTCCGCTGAATCCCTCCTCCAGCTCCCGGCGACGATTTTGCTCAGCCCGTTTGGCTGCAGTTTTGGACGGGGTCTTCGCGCTTTCCTGAACGTTGCGCCCCGCGTAAGTGAAGTGATACCACCAGATTTCCCCGCGCTTGTAGACGGCCATCTAGATTCCACCTTCCTCGCCGCGCACCGGGGTTCGCCGTCACGACGGCCGGAGTCGTTCGCCCCGGTTCAAAGTATACGATGGTCGCTACAAAATCCGCTACACTGTCAAACAGTTGGCGATTGTTATATCTGATAATAAAGGAGTTATATTGGAGAGAGCATTCGGCTGTTGACCGAAGGGTTGTAGGTTAGAGTCCTACCTGAGGAGCCAATCTTTCAAGCACTTACGCGCTCCTTCCTCCGGCGAGGATAGCCAACTCTGGGGACTTCTCTGTCATCGATTGCCGTCGATCTTCTCGCCGCTCCAGGAAGTCGAGCACACTCATCACCGTCCGCAAAACGCTGTCTCCGATGTGCCCGTAGCGCTTCGCCATCGTGATCGTCGCCGAGGCACACCAGGTCATGATCTGCGCCAAGATCGCGAAGGAACTCCGCTCTCGAGCGGACCCGTGCATGCCGTGTGTCGGAGATCGTGAAAGCGGCAATTGAATGCCCGATGGTTTCCGCGCGATCTCCCAGCCTTCTTCAAAGTGTCCATCGGCTTCAGCGGATTGATCGCGTACGGCGAAGCGTTCTGCTCATACTTTAAGGAAGCGAAGACGTAGTGTCCCCGCTCGCGACCCTCAAATTACGTGCCCACTGCTTCAACGCTTCGAGCGCGCGACGGTTCAGCGGAATCGTTCGCCCAGCGCCCGCTGCCGTCTTGCTTCGACCGACACGGATCGAACCGGCGCGTAGATCGACCTGCCTCCACTGCGCCAGCGCAGCTCTGCGGAGCGCATGCGGGTGTTGAGGGCGTGCACCACCGATGGATACAAACCGCGTGACCGGCTATCGAGACACGCCCGCGAGCAACTGCTCCTCCTCCGCATGCGTGAGTGCCTTGCCCCGGAGTGTCCTCAATTTTCAGCATTCGCACGTCTTGTCGAATCGGTTCCCACAGACAATTTCGCAGCAGAAGGGCGCGCAGCGTGTTCGATCCCTGGATCGATCCATTAGGTCAATTTATCCCTGCATTTGATCAATCCATGCTCGTTGCTGACATGCGAAGCTCTTGACCCCAAATGAGATAATGGAACAAGGGCACAGCGAAGTTAACCTTCGCGAACGACCGTTAGTTCAAACCGTGGCAAGCGCCTAGCAACCACAACTCGGATCGATTGCCCGCAATTACTCGGGTTCACCAGGGAGACATGACGACAACTCGCCAACATCCTCTGCAAAAAGTTCTTGAAAGTCGAATAGCGATCATTGATGGCGCGATGGGGACGACGATCCGGACCTACGGCATGACCGAGGTAGACATCCGCAGTGGACGCTTCAAGGATTCGAAGAAGGACCTGCTAAATAACGGTGACCTCTTCAGTCTGACGCAGCCGAAAATGATCGGCGATATTCATCGCCGGTTCCTCGAAGCTGGTGCCGACATCATCGAGACAAACACTTTTGGTGCAACAAGTATCTCCCAGAGTGAATTCTTCGTGGAGGATCCACGAGAACACGGCGGCCGGAAAGATCCAGCGTTTTATCAGAAAATCATTGACGATCCCTTCCTCAAGGACTTGGCTTGGGAGATCAACGAGCAGTCCGCGCAGCAGTGCCGGGAATGGGCTGATCGTGTGGCAAACACGACAGGGCGTCAACGCTTCGTGGCCGGGGCCATCGGCCCACTGACTGTCTCTCTCTCGAACTCGCCCGATCCCGATGATCCCGGGTTCCGGGTGGTCACCTTCGACCAAGTAAAGACCGCCTACGCTGAACAGGTGCGTGCCCTCATCGCGGGAGGCGCAGACCTGCTTCTGGTGGAGACGATCTTCGACTCGCTGAACGCCAAGGCCGCGCTCGTTGCCATCCGTGAAGTCTTCGACCAGGACGGCCTTACGGCGAACAACAGGGATCTGCCGGTGATGATCTCGGCAGCGGTTGGGCGCGGCGGCGAAACAATGATCTCCGCGCAGACGGTTGAGGCGTTCTGGAATGCGGTCGAGCACATCCATCCATTATCCGTGGGCCTCAACTGTTCTCTCGGACCCGACCTAATGTATCCGTTTCTGGAGGAGCTCGCGGCGAAATCGAGCGCGGCGATCTCGTGTTACCCGAATGCCGGTCTCCCGAATCCGCTCTCGCCGACCGGCTTCGATCTGGAGCCCGCTGATATGGCACGTTATCTGAGCGACTTTGCTGATCATGGTTTGATCAATATTGCCGGCGGCTGCTGCGGTAATACACCGGAGCACATCGCCGCCATCGCAAAAGCGCTCGAAGGCCAACCTCCACGACGGCCGGGGACGACGGTCACAGAGGAATCCTACGCCGAGAGCCGAGGATGAGTTTGTCCGAAAGCGCAAGAGAACACCCCAAGACAAAACCCCTGCGTCTGTCGGGATCGCAGCCCTTTACCCAGCAGTCGGGCGTTTACATCATGATCGGCGAACGGACAAATGTGGCTGGTTCGCCGAAGTTCGCGAAGCTCATCAAGGACGGCAAATACGAGGAAGCGGTAAGCGTGGCCCGGCAACAGGTCGAGAACGGGGCCAATGTCATCGACATCTGTATGGATGAAGGGATGATCGACGGCGTCGCAGCCATGACGCGCTTTCTGCTCTTGTTGGCGAGCGAGCCCGAGGTCGCCAAGGTGCCTTTCATGGTGGACTCTTCGAAATGGGAGGTCATCGAGGCGGGGCTGAAGTGCCTGCAGGGCAAGGGCATTGTCAACTCAATTTCTTTGAAAGAAGGCGAAGAGAAATTTCGCCAGAACGCCGCGACCGTCCTCAAATACGGCGCCGCGACGGTGGTGATGGCCTTCGATGAACATGGCCAGGCCGCAACGTACGAGGACAAGATTCGCATCTGCGAACGCGCCTATCGGATTCTGGTCGATGAGGTCGGCTTCGAGCCCGAAGACATCATCTTCGATCCCAACATCCTAACCGTTGCCACGGGCATGGAGGAACACAACAACTACGCGGTGGACTACATCAACGCCACCCGCTGGATCAAGGCCAATCTGCCGAACGCGAAGGTTTCGGGCGGCGTCTCGAATATCTCGTTCAGCTTCCGTGGGAACAACAAGGTCCGTGAGGCGATGCACTCCGCATTTCTTTATCACGCTATCGCCGCGGGCATGGATATGGGCATCGTGAACGCCGGGCAGCTCGAGATCTACGAGGAGATTGAGCCTGAACTGAAAGTGCTGGTCGAGGACGTGCTGCTCAATCGTCGTCCGGATGCGACCGAGCGCCTGGTGGAGTTCGGCGAAGCTCTGAAGGCAACGAGTGCTGGTGCGACGGTAGGTGAGAAGAAGGCCGAAGAATGGCGCAACGGCACGGTCGAGGAGCGCCTGACGCACGCACTAGTGAAGGGGATTGACACATATATAGATGTCGATACGGAAGAGACCCGCGCGAAGCTGGGCCGTCCGCTGCTGGTGATCGAGGGCCCCCTGATGGATGGGATGAGCGTCGTGGGGGATCTGTTTGGAGCGGGCAAGATGTTCCTGCCCCAGGTAGTCAAGTCTGCTCGTGTGATGAAGAAGGCCGTCGCCTACCTGACGCCGTTTATGGAGGCGGAGAAGGCGGCCATGGTTGCAGCGGGTCAGGAGGTTAGGACGCAGGGAAAGATCGTGCTCGCAACGGTCAAAGGCGACGTTCACGACATCGGCAAGAACATCGTCGGCGTCGTCCTCGCCTGTAACAACTACGAGGTCATCGACATGGGGGTAATGGTCCCCGCCGAGAAGATCCTCGAGCGCGCAAAGGCGGAGAAGGCCGACGTGATTGGTCTCAGCGGCCTGATCACTCCGTCACTCGACGAGATGGTACATGTGGCCCGTGAGATGGAACGCCTGGGTTTCAAATTGCCGCTTCTCATCGGAGGGGCGACTACGAGCCGGGCGCACACGGCGATCAAGATTGCGCCGAACTACAGCGAGCCTGTTGTCCATGTGCTCGATGCCAGCCGTGCAGTGCCGGTGACGACCAGCCTGTTGAGTGAAGACGGCAAGGCAGCCTTCGTGGAGCAACACCGTGCGGAGTACGAAGCAGTTCGCAAGGCCCACTCCGCGCCGCGTCAGAAAGTCGTCCCCATTGAGACCGCTCGTGCACGCAGAACCCCCATCGACTGGCGTGCGGAAGACATTCCGGTTCCCGCATTCATCGGCGTGCGTGCGCTCGAGGGTTTTCCTCTTGCGACGCTGCGCGAATTCATCGACTGGTCGCCGTTCTTCCATACCTGGGGCCTCAAAGGCATTTATCCCCGCATCCTCGAGGACGAAAGGCAGGGCGCGCAAGCGCGGCAGATCTTCGCGGAAGCGAATGCGCTCCTCGACAGGATCATTGAGCGCAACTCGATTACGGCGCGTGGCGTATACGGCTTTTTCCCCGCCAATGCCGTAGGTGACGATGTCGAAGTCTACACAGACAGCGCACGCGGAACGATACTCGACCGATTCCACTTTCTCCGCCAGCAGGCGAACCGGGAAGGCAGCGAACCATGTCGGTCACTCGCCGACTTCATCGCGCCGAGGGAAACCGGACTGCCCGATCATATAGGTGCGTTCGCGGTGACCAGCGGGATCGGCCTCAAAGAGCTTTGCGACCGGTTCAGGGCCGAGAACGACGATTACAACGCGATCATGGCGGAGGCTATCGCTGATCGCCTGGCAGAAGCTTTTGCCGAATGCCTGCATAAGAAAGCCCGCGAAGAATGGGGTTACGGCTGTAAAGAAGGTCTGAGCAACGAGGATCTTATCCAGGAGAAGTATCGAGGGATCAGGCCGGCTCCGGGCTATCCGGCATGCCCTGACCACACAGAAAAAGGCACGATTTGGCGGTTGCTGGACGTGCAGGCGAAGACCGGGATACTGATTACCGAATCGTTTGCGATGTGGCCTGGCTCGAGTGTGAGCGGCCTCTATTTCGCCCATCCCGAATCGCGTTATTTCTCGCTCGGCAAGATCGATCGCGATCAGATATCTGATTATCAGGTACGCAAAGGGATGAGCCTGCCGCAGATCGAGCGATGGCTCGGGCCTAACTTAAACTACGACCCAGAGGAATAGCCTCGGCAGAAGGAGTAGTGCCGCGCTTGGTATTAAGACGGTGGCGCTGGCTCGGACCAAAGGCCATGTCGAGGGGCTCATCATTCTTCTTCCGGAACGCCCGCCAGACTCCTGATCAACTTACTGACGCCATGCGCGGCATGGAATGTCTCCGCGACCGAGGAGGTATCCAACAGGCCAAGCCCGCAAGTCGCCGTGATCATTGCGCGCTGAGCAAGTCTCTGGGGATCGCCGGCGCGGGTCGCCGCTTCCAGCCAGCGGATGAAAATGCTCGCGGCGTCGATGGCGCTTAAGTGTCGCTTTGTGGGCAACAATCCGTAGGCAACCGTCCCGCCCTGATACACGAAGTCGAGAGCATGTGGATCGGCGAAGAATAACTCAAGCCCCTCATGAGCATCGAAGGAGAGAATATCTGGCTTTACGTGAAACATGCGCTCAAATGGACGCGCCGCGCAGCAATGCAACCCGGCGTAGGCGCCGCGTGTGCGTATGTCATTCAAGGTGACCGCCAATGCGTTGAGCCCCTGCTGCTCTGAGACGGCAGTCGTCACGGGTACTTCCAGACATAAGGCTGGTTCATCCACAAACAGCAGCACAGGCAACCCAGCAGACCTCAGACGATCGATCTGCCAGCAGATGATCTGCGAGACATGAAATGCGATAGCTGAAAAAAGTGCGGGATCGGATAGGAAGGGCCGTCCTCCGTGGAACAAATACGACGACAGCGTGATGGGGCCCTCGGTCTGGCCCTTCACTGCTTTAGCGGATCTGAAGACACCGGATGATAACGCCTCCTCGAACGCACTGAAGCCGGCCGCATTTACCGGAGTCAACTCTCCGTTGCTGCGGTGAAGAATTTCGACCACAGAATCGATTCGGCCTTCTCTTACCTGATATCCGTAGCCCTCGCTGCGACTCTCAATCAGGTGTGCCACGATGCCCAGGCCCTGGCCGATGGCGCTTTCCTGTTCGGAGAGTCGCGGCAACTGAGGCCAGAACGGAGTCTCCGGTGAAAATTCGGCAACCGAGCAGATTGCAGACTCCACAGAGGTGAATGGCAGGCTTCCGATGCCTGTGACCGCACCCGCCGGGTCGAAGGGCGTCCGATTGAGGGGTGTTCGGATACTGTGAGATGGAGTGGTCGTGAACCGCACGCTTTCAGTTCTCCGCAGAGCCTTTCCATAAGTCCTAAAGTGGCATATGCGGAATAGCTACTTTACAGTGGTGAGATTCCTCTAAAGCTCACCGACTCACTGTGAGATCCTTGCGAATTCTCGAGGCCTTTTAAACCGTATCACGACTGCCGAATCCGGACTGACTCATCGGTATTGGTTCACTCTGTGGTTCGAAGAGTTGCAAATCGTCAAATAATGTACATCGCGCCACGTTGCATTGTGTGCGACCGCTCCACCGGGAGCGTAAACAAACTTGTTTTCTTGCGTTCTTCGGCGGCTTGGATTTGGCCGTCGAGTACACGAAGCTTGAAAATCGAGCCTATTACACGTGCGAGGTGTGAGGGTTGTGGCTCTACGTTATGTGGATCGAACTCATGTTGCGTGTGCAGGCACTAGAGGAGGGCTGACGGTTCATTTGGTTCAACGTCGCGCTCTGGTGCGCCCGTGCGAATGAGCATCATGGCACCACGGCGAAGCGCGCCGGGATGGCGGGATTCGCGCCACTGCATGTAAGCAAAGCCGGCGAGGAGTCCTGCCAGAAACAGATAGGGAGTCAGGCTATAGGGCCAGGCGGGTTTCGGATAGACGGTGACAAAGAGGACAGGGATCAGAGCCAGGGTCGCGATCCATGGAACCACTACATGTTGCCAGATAGTAAATTTGGCTCGCTGTTCGCGGCGCATATAACTCGTCAAGGCCAAGTTCGCCATTGCATACAGAATGATCACAGCAAGTGTGGCAATTGTTTCAAGGAAACCAAAGATGGTATCGGGTTGCAACAAAAAGCCCACCAGCAGGATTGCGGCGATACCGGATATCTGCACAAATGCGATTGCGAATGTGGGTGTCCGGTGGATGGGATGGATATATTCGAACCTGGCAGGGAGCGTGCCCGCCCGCCCCATCGTGTACATCACGCGAGACGCAGCATTGGTGCAGGCAAGACCGACGCCGACGGCGCTGTTGAGGATAGCGAGGACAACGAACCACCAGCCAGCACCCCATAACGCACGGCCAAGAACGTAATACGGATTGGGATTGGAGGCGAACGCGGCCATGTCGCCGGTGCCCCAGCCGATTGCACTCGCATACGAAGTAAGGATGTAGAAGATTCCGATGCTACCCAGGGAGAGCATGATCGCGTGTCCGATAAACTTGCCGGGACGGCGGGCTTCCTGGGCGAGCGGCGCTGGAGCCTCGAAACCGCTCAGCGCGAGGATGGAGAAAACCATCCCGGCCAGGATGCCGCTGAAGTGATGGGGCGAGGAAGAGGGCTTTAGCGGCGCTAAGATATGTGGAACCCGGACCTGGATGGATCAGGAACGTGATCCCGAGCGCTAACATGATGAGCAGTTCGAGCCCGCCTAGGAGCGCTGTAATCCGAGCCGACAATTGGATGCCATGGTGAGTGAGCGCCCAGATAAGGGCGGTTATCGCCAACGCCAGGGACCACCATGGGATGTTCACATGGAACTGCTTTTGCAACATGTCCGAGATAAGGTAGCCAAGGAAACCCGTGCCTCCGGCCGCTCCGAGGATCTCATAAATCAGGTAGCTCCAAGTGGCCATGAACCCGCTGCGACTACCGAGCCCACGCGTGGCGAAAGAATAGTAGCCGCCGCTCGATGGCATGTACCGAGAGAACTCGGAAACGGTGTTCCCTATGAAGAAGCAGACCACGGTGGAGAGCAGGAACGAAAGAGGCATAACCGGTCCTGCCTGGAGGGCAATGATGGGGAAAGTGAATACGATGTTGGCCGCCGGCGCGATATGCGTGACACCTTGAAACACCAGTTCTGGAAGACCAAGCGAATTCGGTCGAAGCTGAGGGTCGGCATCGGAATGCGGCGTGGTCTCGGCGGTCACTTGAGGCACCCTCAACAAACAATACAAAGATGTATCACGCGTTTGCGCGCTTTCCCGCCTTCCAGCGTCTTATTGGGCCCACGACCTCCGCTCAAAAGCAGAGATCCCGGCAGAGCCCACTGGGGGAGAGGAAACGAATGTCACAGCGGGCTATCTTCGTGCTGGCCTGCGAAGGGTAGAGGAGGTCGCCTGCAAGCCCCTTGTTCCCGCTCCGTCGTGTTGAACCTTCGAAGCGATACCCATTGGTGAGAATGCGTGCTGCCGTAAGCTGCAGTGGCTTCGACTCCGTCCGTCACTTCAGTGGTCAGGCGCGACAGAGCCTAAATCGTCTGACGATTCTCCTCGCGAAGAGAGATATCTGCCAGCGAGACTCGTAAGCGCTTTTCAATAATCGCTTCCAGTTTAGAAAACCAAATACGGCGGCAGTTCTTTAAGTGTTATCAGACAAATGATCTTCTAGTTCGAGCCTGCAAGTCATGTTAATCTCTTTCGGCTAGAGCAGTTGCCCAGCTTCATTCGAACGATGGAGGTGGGCCGACCTTTTCTCTACGACTTTTCTTACCGGTCCCGATTCCGAAGGCGTAAAGGTGGGCAGCCGTGACTTCTCCACACTCGAAACAATTGATCGTGCGATTCACAGTGAGCAGGAACACGTCATTAATGAATCTTTCGATGATTCTCCTTTTGACGGCGATTGCGCTTACGACCCGTTCGCTTCCTGCACAAACGTCGGGGGTGCCCGAAATTCAGTACCATTCTGTGCCCGATTTCCTGCATCTCCCAGCCGATCTCTATTTTGGCGAAGTTAGCGGGGTCGCAGTGAATTCGAAAGGCCACATCTTCGTGTTCTCGCGCAGCAACACGACCGGTCCGGCGTATGGAGCGGCCGCGGCGCAGCTATTGGAATTCGGCCCGGATGGGAAATTTCTGCGCGAGATTGGCCACAACCTCTATGCATGGTCCTATGCACATTCGGTCAAAGTTGATCCGCAGGACAACATCTGGGTCACCGACAAGGGTTCTGATGTCGTCGTCAAGTTCACTCCCGAGGGACGAGTCTCCATGGTTTTCGGTCGTAAGCAGGAGGCGTCGGATGATGGAACTGGGCCTCTGAAAGAAGTAAAACCGCCCCTGCCACCCGAAGACGGATTATTTCGACAGGTTACGGATGTGGCTTGGGATTCTGCGGGCAACACTTATATAAGTGACGGTTACATCAATTCAAGAATTGCTAAAGTCGATAAAGATGGCAATTGGCTGAAGTCATGGGGCGAACCTGGGGACAAGCTAGGTCAATTCGACACTCCGCACAGCCTTGCCGTTGACGCACAGGACAATATTTATGTAGCGGACCGCGGAAATCATCGCATTCAAGTCTTCGACCGAAATGGCAAATTCCTGCGCCAGATCGTTATCGATGTCCCCGTCCCGTCGGATGCAACTCCCGCGATTGGCAATAAAACAGACCATCCATCGGGTTCGAGGACGCCAGGTTCTCCCTGGGCAATTTGCATTACCCCGCCGCCACATCAAGTGCTGTTCAGCTCTGATGCGTTTCCGGGGCGAATATACAAACTCAGCCTGGACGGTAAGGTTCTCGGCATGTTCGGAAAGTCAGGAAAGCAGTTAGGTCAATTCGGATGGATTCATGAGATCGCTTGTCCGTCCGAGAATGAGCTCTACGTCGCTGAGCTCTTGAATTGGCGAGCGCAAAAGATCGTTTTAGAAGCCGTGCACTAATCCTGTGCCGCGGATTCGCGAATTCAATTGTGTATGGTTGACGGGCACCACGGAAGTTTCGATCTCAATTGTTGACTTCAAGGGCGATTGTTCATTGATAGACGCGTCACGTCACACGCATCCGGCTTTTGCCCCGACGAATCAGCTACGAGCCGCTTCAACGATCGTGATTCATTCCAGCTTGTACGCTCGCCGGACTAATGGCCCCGTCATGTCCCGAGCTACCTCCAGCGCCTCATCCTCGTCCAGCCGATGATCGGCTACCAACGTCGCGAGATATGCCGCATCCATACGCCGTGCCAGATCGTGCCTTCCCGGGATCGAAAGAAAAGCGCGCGTGTCGTCATTGAATCCTGCGGTGTTGTAGAAACCCGCAGTCTCGGTTACGTGTTGTCGGAAGCGCAACATGCCCTCCGGACTGTCGAGGAACCACCACGGCGGCCCTAGAGTCACCGAAGGATAATGGCCCGCGAGGGGAGCAAGCTCCCGGCTGAACGTCGATTCGTCGATCGTGAACAAGATCAACCGGAAGTCAGGTTCGTTGCCGTAGCGTGCCAGAAGCGGGTGCAGAGCCTGTACGTAATTCGTGGCCGTGGGAATATCCGCGCCCTGATCCCGCCCCCACTTCGCAAACAGTACCGGGTTGTAGTTGCGGAAGCTTCCGACATGCAACTGCATCACCAGCCCATCTTCGACGCTCATCCGTGCCATCTCGGACAGCATCTGCGCGCGGAACAGCTCCGCATCCGCCGGGGCCGGTTCGTCCGTGCGAGTGACTCGACGAAAAAGCGACTCCGCTTCGGTCCGCGATAGATTGGTCGTTGCTGCCGTCGGATGCCCGTGGTCGGTCGCGGTCGCGCCTTCCTGCTTGAAGAAACGCCGTCGCGACACGAGCGCTGCAAGGTAGCCCTTCCAGGTCGTTGTGTCCTCGCCCGTCATAGCGCCCAGTTTTGCAAGATTCGCCCGAAATCCAGCAAACTCAGGATCGACCACCGCATCCGGACGAAAGGTCGGCAGCACCCTACCCTTCCAGCCCGAGTTGCGGATTGCAGCATGCGCCTCGAGCTCGTCGAGAGCGTTGTCGGTAGTGGCAATTACTTCAAGCTGGAAACGCTCATAGAGCGCACGTGGTCGGAATGTCTCATTGGCCAGGTGTTCTGAGATTGTTTCCCAATAGAAATCCGCCGTTTCCGCATTCAGCCGCACCTGCAGGCCGAAGAGTTCCTGGAAGGCATAGTCGAGCCACAGACGCGTTGGTGTCCCGCGAAAAAGGTAATAGTTCTCCGCGAAGATCCGCCACACTTCCTGCGCCTTCTTCGGATTGGCACCGCCGCGCAGCGTTTCCATCGGGATGCCCTGGCTGTAAAGCATCCGCAGTATGTAGTGGTCCGGCAAAAGGAAGAGTGCTGTTGGATCAGGGAAAGGTGTGTCGTCGGCGAACCAGCGAGGATCGGTGTGTCCGTGCGGGCTAAGGATCGGCAACGCGCATATTTCCGAAAAGATCCTGCGCGCAATTCCACGCACCTCCGGATCGGCAGGGAACAATCGGTCTGGATGAAGAAGGGACATATCGGTCACGTCCTTTGCTGGGCCAACCTACCTGACAACCTGACATGTTTGGAGACAGTTCGTTGGAACTTTGAGACGCCCGCTATTGTGCTGTCAATCGATTTACTCCCGCGCACGAGAAAACGTTTATTCGATACCCAATTGCGCTTCAATGTGACTCCAAATGCTTGTTTGGAGTGAAGGTTGATGGGGGATTGGCTGCACGGGTTCTGCGATGGCTGCACCGTTCTTGGATGCGGTGTGCAGGCAAAACGCCTAATCCTTGGAGAGTTCGGCATCGGCGAGGACCGCTTGCACCTGCATCAGATGGTGGCGCATGGCGGCACGCGCGCCGATGGCATCGTGGGTACGCAGGGCTGCATAAATGGCGCGATGTTCGTGGACCGCGGCGTCCTGACGGCGAACCAGGCGGGTGCGCTCGCTGAATTGATTGAAGAGCGGCGAGAACATGCCGGCCCATAGCTCGCCGACGATCGAAGCGAGCACGTCGTTGCCGGAGGCGCGGGCGATGCACACGTGAAAGCTCTGGTCCGCGTTGCGGCTGTGTTCGCCGCGGGCGATGACCGATTCCATCTCCTGTAGTGTCTGCGCAATTTCGATAAGGTCCTCCGGCGTGGCGCGCTGCGCGGCCTCCGCCGCGATCTCACCTTCGATGAGGATGCGTGCGTTCACGAGCTCGATGGGGCCGGGACCAGTGTCGACCGAGGGCGCGGCGATGAGGTCGCGATGGCGCACGTAGGAGCCGGATCCGGTGCGGATTTCGACCAGTCCGGCAATTTCAAGAGCGATCATGGCCTCGCGCACTGTCGGCCGGCTGACGCCGAGTTGCTGGGCCAGAAGCTTCTCGGACGGAAGCCGCGAACCAGGCGGCATCGAGCCGCTTTGTATCTGCTTACGAATGCTGTCTGCGACCTGCTGATAGAGCCGCTGGTTGACGATGGGTTCAAGCGCCACGCTCCCATGCTGCCACAGTCGCTTTCCGGCCGACCGGTCAGAGCCCGGAAAATCGTGTTCGAACGATGGCCTTTCGGAGTCGTTTTGGGACGCAATTGGGTATCGAACAAACGTTTTCCGATGCACGCGGGATCGCGAGTTGGTTCAGAGTCAGCGCTTACTAAAAATGCTGGAAAGCGCTAAATGAGGTGCAGCCTGAGGCCGAAAATCCGCCAGCCGTCGACGTGGTCGGCAGTCCGCATAGAGGTCAAGCGGGGACAAGCTGTCAAGCTACTTGACGATAAAGATGTGAGGAGCGTAACGTGCGGTTCGGTGACCAAAGAACTTACTTTGGCACTTGCTCAATAGATGCGTTTTCAAAAAGCGCACGGGGCATGCGGAACGAAAGTCTTTCCAGGAGGCGAAACAGCAATGCGGGGACGCGAAATCGTTTGGACAAGTGTGTGGCGTCCAGTGGCTGCCACGATGGCCGCACTGATGTTGCTTGCAGGGGGCACTCGGGCGAACGCGCAGGCCACGACGGCGACGATGGTGGGAACGGTGACCGACACAACGGGGGCAGCGCTTGGCAACGCCACGGTCACTATCACCAATCAGAGCACCGGGCAGACTTATGTCCACCAGACAAATGACAGCGGCAACTACGAGTTCACCCTTTTGCCGCCGGGCGTGTATTCGATGCAGGTGGTCGACACGGGTTTTGCGAGCACACTGACCAATGGCGTCCAAGCTACTGTAAACACGACCAACCGTCGGGATGTGCAATTGAAGGCCGGCAGCCAGACGCAGACCGTGACCGTGACGGACATGGCGCCCGCGTTGCAAACGGACCGTGCCGATGTGAGCGCGCAAATCGAGACCAAACAGGTAAGCGATCTGCCATTGGGCAACAGTCGCAACTTCCAGGCGCTGGAGTCGCTGGTGCCGGGGGTGAGCGCGCCGATCTACGACCACTCCTCGTTCTTCAATGCGCAGAACTCGCAGTCCTTCCAGGTAAACGGCCAGGCCGAGTTGGCGAATAATTTGCAGCTCGAGGGCATCGACGACAACGAGCGCACCGGTCTGCTGCAGGTGTACATACCGCCTGCCGCCGCCATCCAGACGGTGGACGTGACGACGAGCAACTACGCGCCGGAGTTCGGCCGCTCAGCGGGCGCAGTGACGAACGTGCTGTTGAAGTCCGGCGGCAATCAGTTTCACGGCTCGGCCTATGAGTACAACGAGGTGAGCTCGACGGGCGCGCGGAACTACTTTAATAACACCGGCAAGTTTCCTCGTTTTACCAACAACTACTATGGGGCATCGATTGGCGGTCCGATCTTCAAGGACCGGACCTTCTTCTTCGGTGATTTCCTGCGTTACGCAAATCACTCCAGCGCCTTCAACCTGTTCTCTGTACCGACGCAGGCGTTTCGCAACGGAGACCTGAGTTCGAGTCCGACAGCCATCTACGATCCGGCGACCGGGAATGCGGACGGCACCGGCCGTCAGCAGTTCCTCAATAACCAGATCTCACCGACGCGCTTCAGCCCGGTGGCGGTGAAGATCCTAAGCCTGGTCCCGCTGCCGAACGTTCCCGGCGCAGGGGATTCGAACAACTACCAGGAGAACTTAGGATTCAACCAGGACTCGACTTCTTTTGACGTGAAGTTCGACCAGCGGCTGCGCGCGGAAGACCACCTGACCTATCGCTACAGCTGGCAGCGCGTGACAACCTTCCAGGCGCCCGCGTTTGGATCGGCGGGCGGCCCGGCGGGCGGTGGCTTCCAGGGCACGGGAACGAATACAACCTACAACACAGCGGGCGAGTATACGCATGTCTTCTCACCGCGGTTGCTGACCAACGTGCGCGTGGGCGTGAACCACTACCGCAATACCGCTTAACAGACGGATTACGGCACCAACGCATCGGATGCGATCGGAATTCCGGGCGTGAATGTGAGCGCGTTTACCAGCGGGCTCTCCTCCATCAATATTCCTGGATATTCGAGTCCCCTGGTGGGTTACAGCGCCAGCATCCCGTGGGACCGTGGCGAGAGCAACATCGATGCAGCGAACAACTGGACAGACATCCTGGGCAATCACTCACTGAAGTTCGGCTTTGAGCTCCGTCGCGTTCGCGACGACCTTACGCAAGGACAGACCTTTTCACCGCGCGGCATCTTCAACTACGCAGAAGGTCAGACCGGACTGAATGCGTCAGACCAGAAGACAAGCTTCGGCAATGACTTCGCGAGCTTCCTGCTGGATCTGCCGAATTCGGTTGGCCGCGACGTGAATGTCGGTTCAGGATCGTGGCGGCAGACGCTTTACTTCGCGTATGCGCAGGACACATGGCAGGCAACGCACAAGCTGACGCTCACCTATGGTGTGCGCTGGGAGTTTTATCCGCGGGCCAATCCGGACCGCAAGGGAGGATTCTCCCAATACAACCCCGGCGACAATACGCTGCACGTCTCCGGCTATGGCTCGGTGCCCGACGATCTGGGATTGCCAGTGCGATGGGCAAACTTTGAGCCTCGAGTGGGCGCTGCTTATCGTGCAACAGCACGGACGGTCGTGCGAGCGGGCTTCGGCATCAGCCACACGCCCTTCCAGGACAACAATTACGCGTACAACTATCCGGTGCGGCAGAACGTCTCGTTCAACTCGAACAGCAGCTACGCTCCCGCAGTGCGTACGGACGGCTCCGTAGCAACGCTCGAAAATGGATTTCCGGCGGCGCCAGTCCCCGTGATCCCGGCGAACGGGATCATCACGAATGCGCCGACCGCTTCCAGCTGGACGGTGGTGAACCCGAACTACAAAGACCCCTACGTGATGAGTTACAACGTGGCGCTGCAGCAGGACTTCGGCCGCGGATGGGTGGCCGATTTCGCCTACGTGGGCAACCAGGGCCGTCATGTTCCGGCGTACTACAACATCAACGCCGGGACGGTGGCGGGCGCGGGGTCGAGCGGCCAGCCCGAGAACGCGACCTTTGGCCGCACGGCACGGACGGACATCATGGCCTGGGGAACGAACAGCAACTACAACGGGCTGCAGGTGAAGCTGTTGCACCGTTTCCAGAACGGGCTGAGCTGGACCAGCGGGCTGGCGTGGCAGAAATCGATGGGATTCATCTCATCTACGACAGGACTGGCCAGATTCAATTTCTATCTCGATCCACGGCGTGACTATGCGCCATTGAACTGGGACCGCAGAGTTACTTACAGCCAGAGCATTATCTATGAGCTGCCCTTCGGAAGGAACAAGCCGATGCTGCAACAAGGCATAGGCTCGGCTCTACTAGGCGGGTGGCAAGTGAGCACCGTGATGAGCGCCGATACGGGCATGCCGCTCTTCCTGACGGCGAGCGCCAATAGCCTGAATGCGCCGGACAACACACAAGTGCCGGACCAGGTGAAGCATTTCCACAAGCTGGGCTCGATCGGAGCCGGCAAGTCATGGTTCGATACGACGGCGTTCGTGCAGCCGACGGCAGCCGCCTACGGCAATACACCGAAGAACGGTTTTACCGGGCCGGGAATGGTGACGCTGGATGGGTCGCTCTTCCGCACCTTTCCGATCCGCGAGTCGCTGGCAGTACAGCTGCGCGCGGATGGATTCAACGCGATGAATCACCCGACGTTCGCCAACCCCGGAGTGAGCCTGACCAGCTCGAACTTTGGCCAGGTGACGGGCACCGCAGGATCGAACGCGCGGGTATTGCAGTTCGCGGCAACAATGTCATTTTGATGTGAGCAAGTCGGCGAGTCAGCGAGGCGGCATCACCGTGCCGACGAGGCGCTCTGCGGCTGCCAGCCGGGTGTAGGATGGGCGCGTCGGGTAATCGATTACTTAGAGGGGTGTGAAGCAAATGGGCTGGAGGGTGGAATGGATGTAACGCGAAGACGGCTGCTGACAGGCCTCGCGACAGTGAGCGCGGCGAGTGTGTGCTCGCCACTGTTGCAGATGGCCGCAGCCGAGGTCACCGGGCCAGCGCGGCTCTATCCGCCAATGGATCTCTCTCTGTTCGATACGCCGGTACATCGCGGCGCGTGGGAGCTCCGGGTTGGATATGCGGCGATCACATGGGACGGTCGCGACGGCGAGGCGATCGAACAGATCTCCGCGTTGGGGTATCCGGGAATTCAGCTGCGGGCGAATGTGCTGAAGGAACATCCGGACCCGAAGACGCTGGAGGCGGCGCTGGCTCAGCACAAACTGATCTTTGTGGCACTTTCGAGCGGAGGAACCGAGCTTGATCCGGCGAAAGAAAAGGCAATGCTCGACGAGCATACGCAGCATGCGAAGTATCTGCACGCGGCAGGCGGGAAGTATCTGCAGGTGATTGGCGCCAGCAATCCGAAGGGTGGAGTGGCAAACTGGACAGCGGCTGACTACAAGCGGCAGGGCTATCTGCTGACCGAGGTCGGCAAGCGCGCTGCGGAGTTCGGAATTCAGACCGGCTTCCACAATCACATGAACACGATCGGCCAGGCACCGGAAGCGACGGACGCGATCATGGAGGCGGCCGATCCTAGATACGTGAAGCTTGAACTGGACGTTGCGCATTACCTGCAGGGCGGCGGCGACCCGGCGGCTGCAGTGCGCAAGTACCAGCGGCGACTGCTCTTCATGCACCTGAAGGACACCAAGCCGTCAAGCGCACATGGCGGTTACGAATTTGCCGAGCTCGGCCAGGGACGCGTGGACTTCAAGGCGCTGCTGACGGCGCTCAAGGAGACACACTTCCGCGGCTGGGGAATTGTGGAGTTGGATGGCGAACGGCCGGGATCGACACGGACGCCGGAGGAGAGCGCGCGGATGAGCAAGCAGTACCTTGAGTCGCTGGGGGTGCGGGTATGAGCGCTTGTCCGTTCCGGCTGGCAGTGATCAATGACGAGATCACGCAGGATTTCGAAAAGGCGTGCTCGATCGCGGCAAAGGATTTTGGACTGAGCTGGATTGAGCTGCGCGGAATGTGGAACAAGAACATCACCGAGCTGAACGCGAAGGAAGTGGACGAGGCGCGCAAGATCCTGGAAGCGCACCGGCTGCGCGTGACCGACATCGCAAGCCCGCTGTTCAAGGTGGACTGGCCAGGTGCACCGGTGTCCAAGCAAAGCGAGAAGCGCGACCAGTTTCATGCGGATTTCGATATGGGCGCGCAGGACAAGCTGCTGGAACGATGCATCGCGCTGGCGAAGGCCTTCCAGACGGACCGTATCCGGTGCTTCGATTTCTGGCGGCTGGAAGACCAGAAACCGTATCGCGATGCGATGGACAAGAAGCTGCGCGAGGCGGCGGTGCGATGCGAGAAGGACGGAATGATTTTGCTTCTCGAGAATGAAATGAGCTGCAATACGGCTACAGGCGCGGAGTCGAAAAGGACCCTTGCGGCGGTTACGAATAAGAATTTCATGCTGAACTGGGATCCGGGGAACGCGGCCGCGGCCGGAGAATATCCGTATAGCAAGGGATTCGACCTGCTGCCGAAGGCGCGCATTGGGCATTGTCATGCGAAGGATGTGGTGGAGAAGGCCGGCGGCAAACATGAATGGGCGCCGGTGGGGGATGGCGTGGTGGGATGGCCGGCGCAGATCCGGGATTTTCTGAAGATGAAGTATCACTACGCGGTGAGTCTGGAGACGCACTGGCGTGGAGCGGGAACGCCGGAAGCGTCCACGCGGGTGAGCATGGCCGGACTGAAAAAAGTGCTGGCGAATGATGGTGTGCAGTGCTGATGGAAAGGGCGAGATGACGACAGAGAACACGACGCGGCGGGAGTTTCTGGGGCAGGCAGGCATGGGGCTGGCTATGGCGGCAGTGCTGCCGACTGCGCGCGCGCTGGGCGCGAATGATCGCATTCGCATCGGGCTTATCGGAGCCGGCGATCGCGGCATGGATGATCTGAAGACTGCGCTGAAGCAGCCGAACGTGGAGTGCGTGGCGATCGCGGACATCTATAGCCGCAATCGCGATAGGGCGAAGCAAGCTGTGCCGAACGCGACGACGTATGACGATCCGATGAAGCTGCTCGAGAGCAAGGATGTGGACGCGGTGATCAATGCGACACCGCTGCATCTGCACACAAAATATTTCGTGGCGGCACTGCAGGCAGGGAAGGATCTCTATTCCGAGAAGACGATGACTTGGGACATTCCCGGCGCGGTGGAGTGTAAGAAGGCCGCTGCAGCGTCAAAGCAGGTGGTGCAGATTGGTCTGCAGCATGAGAATTCAGGCGAACTGAAGGACGCCCGGCAGTGGATCAAGGACGGCAAAGTGGGCAAGGTGACCAGCGTGGACGCGTGGATGAGCCGCAACACGCCGATCGGAAAAGGACAGTGGGTTCGACCAGTGCCCTCGGATTGCAATCCGGACCACGTCAACTGGAAGCTGTTTCTGGATGGGCGGAAGGCGCCGGAGTTTGACGGCTTCAAGTACGTCAACTGGCGGCTGTTCTGGGAGTTTTCCGGCGGCAACGTGACGGAAAATATGGTGCACCAGGTTGCCTGGATCATTACCGCGCTCGATCTCGATCTGCCGCGGGCCGCTTCGATGATGGGTGGAGTGTTCTCGGAGAAAGACCGGCGGCAGGTGCCCGACACCATCATGGTGTCGCTCGAGTATCCCGACATGCTGGTGAACTGGCAGTCGACCTTCAGCAACAGCCGCTATGGACTTGGCGAGCACATTCTCGGGGACAAGGGCACGATTCAGCACGTCTCTGGATCGACAGATATGGTGACGGGCAGGTCCCAGTCATCGATCACCTATATGCCGGAGAAGATAAACAACCCGGATGGCGCCGTACTGAAGGGCGAATCGAAGGATACGGACCACATGGCGAACTGGTTTGAGTGCATCCGCGACCGCAAGCAGCCGAATGCGCCGGTGGAGATCGGATACAAGTCGGCCATTGCAGCGCACATGTCCAATCTGGCATTCCGTCAAAAGCGACGCATTACGCTGGATGAGGCGATGGCGGCAAAGAAAGAAGCCTATCTGTGAGAAGAAGCAGGTCAGCAGGGCGGCAAGTCAGCAAGTCAGCAAACCCGTGAGGTGTGCGAACAGCTTTCCACCCTTCACGATACGCAGGAAGGGATATCGGTCGTGGTCGTGCTCGAAGCCGGTGGCGACGATCTTCGTTTTCCTAGCTGCGCTTGCGCTATCGCCGGCTTCGTTTGCTCAGGGGAGTTCGCATTCCAGCGTCCAGCTCTACACCCGCGTACACCCCGCAATGGGGACGGATTTCACCCTCTATATATATGCCGCGGATACTGCTACTGCAGATCGTGAGGCGGAGCGCGTCTTTTCCATGGTGGACCAACTTGAGTCGCTGCTGAGCAATTACCAGTCGCAGAGCGAGTTATCGCGGATCAACGCAAATGCCGGCACGCACGCGGTAACGACCGACCCCGAGACGTTTCGCTTTCTTGAGGAGTCGCTTGCGTGGAGCGCGCGCTCCGATGGCGCGTTCGATATCACGGTCGGGAAATTGATGAAGGCGTGGGGATTCTTTCGCAGCACTGGGCATGTGCCTACCGAGGCGGAGTTGGCGCCCGTTCGCGCGGAGACCGGGTGGAAGCGCGTGGTGCTGAACGCGGGAACACGCACGGTGAGATTCAAGGCGCCGGGTGTGGAACTGGATCCTGGCGGCATCGGCAAGGGCTTTGCGGTGGATGCAGCCATCGAAGCGTTGCGTGCGGAAGGGGTGAAGGCAGCGCTGCTCTCTGCGGGCTCGAGCACCATTTATGCGCTGGGCGCTCCGCCCGACGCGCAAGGGTGGAAGGTGCGAGTGCCTGATCCGGAACACAAGGGCGATGCGATTTCGACAGTCACTCTGCGCGACACATCTCTATCCACGGCGAATTGTTCGGAGAAGCATTTCGTTGCCGGCGGCCATCAGTACTGCCACATCATGGATCCGCGTACGCTGCGTCCAGTAGAGGGGCGGCTGCAGGCCACCGTGATTGCGCCATCAGCGACGGACAGTGATGCGCTGTCGAATGCGATGTTTGTGCTCGATGAGGATGGACGCAAGAGGTTGATGGGATCGCTGCCGGCAGCGGACGCGGTGCTGATCGTCTTGGCGAATGGGTCTGTGGAGAAATACCGCTGGCCGCGTGAGTGAGACGGCGAACTTGCACGTCATCCCAACGATCGCCTGCTCAAAATGACAACCATGCCGGGTGATCAGAGTCGCGCTGTCTGAGGTTTATGGTAGAGAAAGCGAAGGAGCGGGCGAGTGAATAGACGAGAGTTGCTGGGCGGTGCTTCAGCGGCCTGGTTTGCAATGGGACTGGAAGGAGTGCGCGGACTGGCCGAGACGGCGACGGCTGACGAATTGCGCGTCGGGGTGATCGGGCCAGGAAGCCGCGGCCAGGAATTGATACTCCAGTTGTTACATGTACCCGGCGTGCGAATCGCCGCGATCTGCGACATCTACGAGCCGCGCTATGCCCAGGTTAATCGGCTGGTGGGCGCCGAGGTTGCCACTACGAAGGACTATCGCGATCTGCTCGACCGCAAGGACCTGGACGTGATCTACGTGGCGACGCCGCTGGCGCATCATGCGGAACATGTATTGGCAGCTCTGAAGACCGGGCGACCGGTGTATGGCGAGAAGGCGATGGGATTTACACCGGAACAGTGCCGGGAGATCTACGCCGCGGCGACGAAACCGGGAACGCTGTTTCAGATTGGTCACCAATATAGGTATGCGCCATGGGTGCGGGCCGCTGTGGAGCAAGTGAAGAAAGGGAAGATCGGCGAGCCGACGCACGTGTATGCGTATTGGCACCGCAACAACGATTGGCGGCGCCAGGTGCCAAGCCCGGACCCGGGCGGCAAACTGGAGCACCTAATCAACTGGAGACTGTATCGCGAGACATCCGGCGGATTGTTGACGGAGCTGGGCTCGCACCATATTGATATTGCGAACTGGGTCTTCGATGCGATTCCGGAGCGTGCGACTGGCATGACGAGCATCGTGCGCTTTCACGACGGACGCACGGTCGGAGACAACGTGCAGGCGGTGTTCAGCTACCCGGGCGGCCGGCGGTTGATGTTCAGCTCACTGACAGATAACGCGAAGATGGGCAATGAACTCTGGATCTACGGTACGGAGGGCAGCGTTGCGATCACGATTGAAGACGCGACTTTCTATTACGAACCGAAGGCCCGCATCAAGCCGGCGGAAGAAGGCGAGCAGGTGGCGAAGCATGGCATAACGACGGGCGCCTCCTACAGCACAAAGGGCGAGATGCCCTATCGTGGGCCGGGCGAGAAGCTGCGCGTTCCTGTGACAGAAGATCCGACGCTGACCGCGTGCCGTGCGTTCATCGAGTGTGTCCGGACGAAACGGCAGCCGCTGGCGGATGCCCGGGTCGGGTACGGCTCTGCAATTGCAGCGGCGATCGCCAATCGCGCGGTGTATGAGGAGCAGGGGATTCGGGTCCCCGCGTTGCCGGCTTGATCGCGCGCGTGATAGCAGCACGAAATGCGATGGGTAGAATGCAACGTGCGTGCGGGGTGGCGGCGACGCTGCTTTATGCAGCGACGGCCCTTGCGCAAACGGGCGTTCCGCAAGTACGCGTGGACTGGAACTCGGTAGACGCAGTCTCGCGAACGACACCCACGTTGCAGGTGGTGGTAAATCCACAGTTGCGGCGTGGCGCGAAGCTGCACGATGGCGCATTCGATGCGCTGCACAGCTTAGGCGCCGACTATGTTCGCTACGTGCCGTGGCTGCCGTATCCACGGCTTGCTGTTGCAGAGCTTGAACCGCCAGCCGATGGAAAGACCTCGTGGGACTTTTCGCTGATCGATCCCATGATGGAAGACTTCATCCATGCCACGGAAGGCCATCCAGTGGTGGTGAACTTCAGCACGATGCCCGCATGGTTGTTCCGCTCTGCAGAGCCGGTGCGCTATCCGGCGGATCCATGGCAGGCGGCGTGGGATTACACCCAGGGAAGTGCGTTGCGTGATCCATCGATGCAGGAGGCAGCGCAATACTACGCGCGGCTCCTTAGTGGTACACGCAGGGCGGCTTCACGGATGAGGTCGGGAAACGCCATGAGTCCGGGCATCACTACAAGATCGCAGTGTGGGAGGTGCTGAACGAGATCGACTCTGAGCACAGCTGGACGCCGGAGAGCTACACGCAGTTTTACGACGCAGTGGTGAGCGCGATGCGCGCTGTGGATCCGGAACTCGCGTTCATGGGGTTGGCGTTGGCGAGCGAAGACAATCCCAGGATGTTCGAATACTTTCTCGATCCGGCACACCATCGACCTGGAACCTCGCTCGATTACATCAGCTACCACTTCTATGCGTCGCCGCGCGCGGGCGAGGACGTGCGCACCTGGTAATACACCTTCTGGGACCAGGCCGATACATTTTTGCGCACCGTGCGATATGTAGATACAATAGGCAAACGCTTGTCGCCGGCGACGAAAGTAGATCTGGATGAACTGGGAGCGATCCTTCCGGAGGATGGCAAGGATAACAGTGTGCCGGGCTATGCGGCTCCCCCGCAACCACAGAATTATTGGAATTTGGCCGGCGCGATGTACGCCTATCTATATATCGAAACAGCCCGGTTGGGGATCGATGTAGCGGGTGAGTCGCAACTGGTCGGCTATCACACGCAGTATCCCAGCGTGACGATGATCGACGCGGAGACGGCGCGTCCCAATGCGAGGTTTCGGACTCTTGAGCTGCTGAAGGATAACTTGCCCCGGGCGACAAGCTGATGCATACGGAGATTGGCACGAGCGACATGGCTGCGCAGGCGTTCATGACGAAGGCCGGCAGGCGATTGCTGCTAGTGAACAAACGCGACCGCGTGCAGCAGGTGACTTTGCCCGAAGAAGCAAGGCATGGACGCGTAACGATGGTGGCACCCTCAACGGGCGACGATCCACCGAAGCGGATCGTCGAAGCGGGTGCGGCCATTTCGCTGGAGCCATTTGAAATCGCCGTGGTTGCCTATTAGTTGTCTCCGGCAGATACTGGTCTGGAGGTTGAGATCCCGTCAGTCGTGGTGGAAAACCTCTTCCATATCGGCCCACCAATCGCCGGGCGCTCGATTCGGGAGCGGTTCCTGCATGGGCTCCATGATCGCCCACCACTGTTGGGTAGCAGGGTCGGCCGCCATCTTGCGCATGTCTGCCGCGTAATCCTGCCCAACGTATTCGAAGTATCCGAAGAGGCAGCCGTCCCGCAGAAATATCGTGTAGTTGCGAATATTGCATGCCGTGATGGTGTTGAGGACGGCAGGCCACACGGCCTGATGGTGCTGCCGGTAGGCCGTCTCCGCCTCAGGTCGCAACCGAATAATCATTCCATAGCGTCGCATGAAGAAATGATGGCACAGGACACGATGCAGGCGGCCCTCCGATTGCCAGCCGACGATGCAGGGAAGCCTGGATGTGAATGGTCTAACGGGGAGTCCAGTGCGGATGAGAGGCGAAGAGGCCGTCTGAGATGGCGATCTGGAACGTAATGAAGAGCCCGAATGCGAGGCTGAGCAGGCCGGACGCGATGCCGAGACCGCGATTGAATGGGGCGAAGCGCCCGCGCGTGTAGGCAAATGGTGCACCAATCATCATGGTGATGAGCATCATGCCGGCGATGGTTCCGATGCCGAAGACCAGAAGGTACCCGACGGCCCAGCGAGGATCGCGAATCTCTGCGAGGACCAGGAGAGCGACCGCGGCTGAGCCTGCAAGACCATGCACGAGACCCACGGCCAAAGGTCGAAGAAACTGATACAGCCCGAGCCTGCGCAGGATCGACCGATCTGGGTTCGCATCGACGCGAGGATCCAGATGCATGTGGACCTCCGGACGGTGGCCGTGAATGTGCTCGTGGACGAGGCCGTCGTGTGTGTGCCGATGCGAGTGCACGACGCTATCGTGGCTGTGGTCCGGGGTATGGCGGTGTGTGATGCGCTGCGTGATGCCTGTAAGGTTGAGGATGCCGAGCAGGATGAGCATCATGCCGACGGCGAGTTCCATGGCGAGACCGATGCGCGGTGGAATGACTACATTGAAGAGAATGATGGCAGCGCCGACACAGAAGATGGTGATGGTGTGGCCGACGCCCCATAGGACGCCAATGACTCCCGCCTGCCGGATGCTGCGCTGACGACTCACGATCGTGGAGACAGCGATGACGTGGTCGGGATCCGTAGCGTGACGAACACCAAGAACAAATCCCAGACCGATTACCGCCGCGAGATTCACCATGCTGCGCTATCTCAATTCCATAAATTGAACCGGTTCGTCCGCCGGCCTTCCTTCAGCAGCGACCGACAATTTCATCATACTCATGACCCGGTAAGATTGATTGACGCAGGGATTGCGAGCATTTCCGACAGAGGTGAATGGCGAGATGTACGGAACATTGCAGGGGTTTCTTCGTGAGAAGCTGGCCGGGATTGAGAAGGCAGGTCTTTACAAACGTGAGCGCGTCATCGCCGGCCCGCAGCAGCCGCTGGTCTCCGTTGCCGACGGAACTCCGTCGTCCAAGCCGGTGCTGAATCTTTGCGCCAACAACTATCTTGGTTTGGCGAATCATCCCGATGTCGTCGAAGCGGCGCAGGAGGCCCTGCGGGAGTGGGGTTATGGTCTGGCGAGCGTGCGCTTCATCTGCGGCACCCAGTCGATACACAAGCAGCTCGAAGATCGCCTTAGCAGCTTTCTCGGCACGGACGACACGATTCTGTACAGTTCGTGCTTCGACGCGAACGGCGGCCTGTTTGAGACTCTGATGGAGGCCGAAGACGCAATCATCTCGGACGAACTGAATCACGCCAGCATTATTGACGGCGTCAGGCTCTCGAAGGCGCTCCGGCTTCGGTATCGCAACGGCGATATGCAGGATCTGGAAGAGAAGCTGAAGGAGGCCAGCAGCGCAAGACATCGGCTCATCGCGACGGATGGCATCTTTTCCATGGATGGTTATATCGCGCGGCTCGACAAGATCTGTGACCTTGCAGAGAAGTACGATGCGCTGGTAATGGTCGATGACTCCCATGCGGTTGGATTTATCGGCGAACACGGGCGAGGAACGCCCGAAGCGTGTGGCGTGGAAGGCCGCATCGACATTCTGACCGGAACGCTCGGCAAGGCCCTCGGCGGCGCCAGCGGCGGTTATACCAGCGGTCGCAAAGAGATCATCGATCTGCTTCGTCAACGCTCGCGGCCCTATCTTTTCTCAAATTCCGTGGCCCCGCCTATCGTTGCGGCGTCGTTGAAGGTGCTGGACCTGGTCGAGTTGTCCTCGGAACTCAGGGAGCAGTTGCGAGAGAACACCCGCTTCTTTCGCGCTCAAATGACCAGCGCGGGATTCAACGTGCTGTCCGGCGAACACCCGATTGTCCCAGTCATGTTCGGCGATGCGGTCGTAGCAGCACGCATGGCAGAGCTTCTGCTTAGGAAAGGCGTATATGTTGTGGCGTTTTCCTACCCGGTCGTTCCGCAGGGCAAAGCGCGCATTCGCACCCAGATATCGGCCGCTCATACGCGCAAAGAGATCGAATTCGCGATAGAGAAATTCACCGAAGCGAAGAGGGAATTGAACCTTTAAGGCAAGGTGATGCGAACGGCCAACGCCTCACGCTGCCTGTTATAGATTGCGAGTTGGCTGATGGATGTGAAGTGAGATCGGCCGCCTGGCGTTCCGATGATGCGGACGCCATCACCCCAGTTGTTGTCGGGAAGATCGAACGTGTATGAGACGTGAGAGCCGGCCTGCCGGGAAAATGGATAAGCCGGAGCGGTCGTCACTTCGTTCACATCTTTCCACTGAAAATGCTGGTGTACCTGAACACCGAGCTTCTCCGCATACCAGCCACCCGCGCTCACAATGTCGCCCGTAGTGTAGACGACGCGATTGAATTTGTAAGGGTTGAGGCCATGTATAGCCCCACCAGTCGATGGTCTTTGTATCTTTGTCAAAATTGTCCTCGCTGCCACTCCCCATTCCAGTGGCCAACTTGTCAGAACAATCTTTCCCGCACAGCAGACCATAATGGGTGCTCTTGCTGATGGCCCGCGTTCCCGGCGTCACTGCAAGGTTTGCTTCGGAGCTATCGTTTGAAGGTGTCCCCGGAAGGTAGGGGTCCAGGAACACCTTGCGCAATGCAAATGCGTAGGCGCGGCCCCACACATTGCTCTGCAAATACATCGTGCTGCCATCAGGACTGATGAACTTCGACGGGATGCTTGTACCGTATTGTCCGTAGTTCTTTGCCGTCTTCAGCACGCCGAAATCCGTGGACAAGAAATGGTGCCACGGACCCCATGGATTGGGCGCTTCATAGTACTCGTGGGTGGCACATGACCATGAGGCAAACAGGTAGCGTTTGAGCGGCGCGTCGTACACCACCCCGCCCTGTGCGATCACCCTGTGGCCGTCCTCGCAGGCCCTTGATTTCGCATCGAGCATCACCGTATAGAGCTGTCTGTCATCGGCAAGTACCGCTGCCTTGTGGAGAATATCTCGCGACCAGCTTGGATTCCCGGCAGCGTCCATGCCTGCGTCGACTCCCATGCAGATCTGGTTTGAACGCTGTGAGCAGGTACGCGCGCCAGATACAAAGCCTGCTGGGATCGCCAATTGTGATCCAGTCCATAGGCGTAGACGTAACCATCGACTGCTTTGCTCGAATTCTTACCGTAGTCCAGGAAGAAGATAGTCGTGAACTTGTAGGCCAAAGGACTATCTGGTTGTGCAGGCGTGCCAAACATGGGAGCCGTCTTGTCCCAGTTCCAGGTTTTTCCATGGTCGATCGATTTGGCGATGGACGCTGCTGGGACATCCATGAAGTTGAGGCTTAGATTCTGGAAGGCCAGATAGATCGCGCCGTCGATGCAAAGCATGCCCGTCGGCTTGCGATTGTAATGTGTGCCGCTCCAGTTGGAGCCAACGTCGGTCGCTATCGTGCTGCCGGTCAAGGAGGGCGGCATGCCACGGATCACGCTCACGGCCATGTCGTAACGACTGGCGGCATGTGTGAATGCCTTTCCGTCTCCATTCGCTGTGTATAGGTTGTCATCGTCCGCCCAGCAGGAAGGCCACAGGTCACCATCGCTCTCCAGTTGGTAGGTCGAGAACGACTCTTCCGCTGCGGTTGCGAAGAAGGTACTGCCGCTGTTGGAGGCCGAACTCCGCGGACGGACGAGCGAATCCGGAGGAGAAACCGCGGAAGGCTGTTTTCCATTGGCGCATGCAACCAACGAGAAAAGAAATGCCGGCGCAAGCAGCTTGACTAGGCACCGGTGGCGATAAATGCATCGTTGTCTTGCCTTCGACGTACCTTTCACGAGGAATCGACCGACCGGAGGCGATGACACACAGGGTGCGCGCATGCAGGACGGGAGAGCGTATGTGATTATTGGTTCGTAAAACCTTTAAAGATCGCCCCGCATATGACCACACTGAAAAAACGATTGTCAAATAGTTAGAGGCGCGATCGTGTAGTTAGAGCTGCAGGCTCACTCTGCTTAAGGATCAGCATCACGTCACGTCACAAGATTCCGACGAGGATGGCGAATGAAGGCGACAGGCATGGCGATATGCCTCAGGTGCCGATTCACTTGTACCTCCTGCACGATCTCATCACCGCTTCAATGCAGTGTTTCGGCCGCAGGGCCTGATCTCACGATCGAAGACACTGAATCCGAAATAAAGCCTTAGAGACAGCCACACTCCAGTCCGCCGCTTCCGTGCTTTCGAACGAGCTAGGCGGCCAAACCAAAGTTTCGGCTGAATCAATCTGCTTAGGAAAATCCTGTTGACAGGGTTCTGCTCGTCATGTTCGACTCATTCCCGATCCGAGTTAAAGGTTTAAAAGTCGGACATGGAATCGAAGGATTTTGAGGGAGCGCCAAAATGAAACGGATGAAGTGCCTGCTGTGTGTGCTCTTCGCAGTCATGTGGTCCACCGTAGTTTCACCGACTTGCCTTCACGCTCAAGCGGATCGCGGCGGCATCAAGGGCGTCGATGAAGACGCGAACGGCGCCAGCGTACCTGGAGCGAAGATCACGCTGAAAAACGAAGCGACGGGAGTGTCTGCAAGCGCCGCCTCTGGACCATCCGGTCAGTTCAGCTTTCTTAATCTAGCTCCCGGCCTTTACTCCGTGACTACCGAGGCCCCGGGTTTCAGCAAATCTGTGCAGCAGCATGTCGAAGTTGGAGTTGGCAGCACGGTTGCCCTTACCGTGACCCTGAAGCCGGGAGGCGTGCAGGAGACAGTTACCGTTTCCGCCGCAACCGCGACGATCGAGACGCAGACCTCCGACATCGGCACCACGATCACTCCGCAGCAGATCAAAGACCTTCCGGTCACGCTCAGCGGCGACATGCGCAATCCGCTCAACTTCGTCTTGCTCACGCCTGGTGTCTATGGCTCGACACCGGGTCCCGGAACGAATGCCACCTCCCAGGATTATCGCCTGCACATCGGCGGCTCGGTCAGCTACTCGAACGAGACTTATATTGACGGCATCCCGGTCATGAACACCGACCAGCCCGGCGCCATCGGCTACAACCATCCTCCCATCGACGCCATCGGGCAGTTCAAACTGATCAACAATAACGCCGCCGCGCAGTACGGACTCTCCAGCGGCATCGTTTCGTTTGCGTTCAACTCTGGTACGAACTCCTATCACGGAAGTGCTTATGACTTTCTTCAAAACGACGCGCTGAACGCCGCCGGGTTTACCACGAACTATCTGGGCCTGAAGAAGGCGCCGCTCAAGCAAAATGAATTCGGTGGCACCTTGGGCGGCCCCGTATGGATTCCCAAGGTTTACAACGGGCGCGACAAAACCTTTTTCTTTGTCAATTGGACCGGCTTCTCATATCGTCCGAGCTCGAACAATGCGACGCTCACCACTGTTCCGAACGAATTCCGTGCCGGCAACTTTTCCCAGCAGCTTGGAGCGCAGCTGACCGACCCGGGATCGGGCGCTCCTGTCTTTGATCCTGCGGGCCGCCCGGTTTACTTTGGAGCGGTCTACGATCCCTTCTCGGCGCACGCCGTCGTCGGTCCCGATGGCAAGAGCTATCCTGTGCGCGATCCCTTCCCGGGCAACGCAGTGCCCGCCGGCTTTGGCGGCTTCAGCCAGGTTTCGCAGACAATTCTCGACAGCTTCCCCAAGGCAGACAACAACGATCTGCAGAACAACTTCCACCGGCTGCAGAGCTCAAAGATTGACGAACACCGTCTGGTCGTGAAGGTCGATGAGCACATCAATGAGAGACACTCCATCTCTGGCAGCGTCTTTACCGGCGGCTATCAGAATTCCAACAACGGAAACCTCAATGATCTGGATGCGTTGACCACGAACGCGCCGACCAAGCAGTTCCGCTTTACCTGGAACTGGGCACATTCACCGGCACTGCTGAACAACCTGAACATCGGCTTCATCCGCGATAACTACCTGAGTGGTCCGCTCGATCCTGGGCCTGGGCTGGCAGCATTGGGTATTACGGGGATGCCCGAACTGGCCGATAACAGCTCGTATCCCGGCATCGGCATCGGCACGGTGCAAAACGGCATTGGCGGCGCAGGCGGATCAACCGACACTGAAAACCGCTACATTATTAACGACAACGTGACGCTGATCCGCGGACGGCACAGCTTCACCATGGGAGGCGAAGTGCGCTGGCTGCAGCGCAACGAGCACGGTATTCCGGGCGGCAGCTTTACCTTTGAGCCGACGCAGACCGCACTGAACGGCACCGGTTTCGCCAACGGCCAGCCGGTCACGATTCCGGTGGGCACGGGCGCCCCAGCCGCGAGCTTTCTCTTTGGTGGTATGGATTTTGTGAACTTCAGCTATCCCATCGAGTCCGCGTTTCGCTGGTGGCAAACCGGGCTCTTTCTCCAGGATGACTGGAGAGTGTCGCCCAGTCTGACGCTCAACCTGGGAATTCGCTGGGATCTGCAGATTCCACGTACCGACCCGAGTGGGGACGTCTCGACCATGGACCCGACTCTGGCCAACCCGGCCGCCGGCGGTATCCCGGGCGCCTTTACCTACTACGGCAACGGACCGGGCCGCAACGGCAAGCCGCGTATCGGCGACATCTCCTACAAAGGATTCCAGCCGCGTATAGGCTTTGCCTACTCACCCGGTGATCACAGATCGGTATTCCGCGGCGGCTTCGCCATCACTCGTCCGCTCGGCAATGACAACATCGAGGGTGATGTCAGCGGCAATCAGTACACCAGCGGCTTTTCCGGCGCGGCGGTGCTTAGCCGGCCGCAGGACTATCTCGGAGGGCCCGCATATTACTGGGACAATAAGTATCCGGCCAGTGGTGTTGTCCCACCCAACTCCAATCTCGATCCGGGCCTGTACGTGGGAAATACCAATCCGCCACTGATTCATCCCAGTGCGGGCATCCCCCCCACGCAGTTGTACTGGACGAGCCAGATCCAGCAGCAGTTCTCCAGCAGCATCATTGGCACCATCGGTTACGTCGGCATGCACACCTATCATGTAGGCGTGTGGTCGAAGCCGAATGAGGCGAACCCGACCGCGGTGCGGCAGAAATACACCACCGTGGCACAGGCCGCCGGACTGCCACTGAACGAATTCCTGACACTGCCGATCGACGATCCACGCGTTGACGCCGCCGGCATTCTGCCGCCGTGGTCGCAGTTCCAGTCTGTGTTCGGCCCAGGTGCCACGGCTGCGCAGGCACTTCGTCCCTGGCCGCAATACGGTGACGTGGACAATCCGATAAACCCCATCGGGAGCGTCTCCTACAACGGCCTGCAAACCAGCCTGCAGAAGCGCTTCTCTCAGGGACTCACGTTCCTGCTCTCCTACACCTTTTCGAAAACCATCGGGAACGCGGACTCCAACAGTGGCCCCAGCGCCGGCGCCGAGAACGCGATCTTTGCCGGCTCCTTCGCCCAGGACTACTACAACCCGAGGGGGGAACGTTCCGTTACCAGTTCCGATATTCCCCACGTGGTCTCCCTCAGCTACACCTATGAGCTGCCCGTGGGTCAGGGCAAGCGCTTCCTGAATCACGGCGGAGCTGTCAACACGGTTGTAGGTGGCTGGTCCGTTTCCGGCATTCAGCAATACCAGAGCGGGCGTCCCATCCACATCGAGTACGACGCGTTCGGCCCCTCGAACCCCTTCTTTGCGGCAGGTGACGGCTTCAGCTTCCGGCCGAACGTCGTCCCCAACCAGCCGTTCAAGAACCCGGCATATAAGAAGAGCTGTTCTCACCCGACTTCAGGTACTGGCCGCAATCCCTGCCAGTTCTACATCAATCCCGCAGCCTTTTCTCTCCCGGCGCCGGGTGAGTTCGGCAACGCGCCCAACCTGATCTCGGCTCTGCGCATGCCGGCCTACATCAACGAAGACCTGTCCGTCTCCAAGCGAACAACTATCCATGAGAATCTGGCCCTGCAATTCCAGGCCAACTTCTTCAACGCCTTCAACCGCGTGATTTTCTCGTCGGGAGGGAACGCGCAGACGTTCATTATCAATTCCGCGCCGCCGGATCTGAGTTCTGCATCGTTGCAGAACTCGCAAACGATCTTCGGCATCATGACGACGCAGCAGAACGCTCCCAGAATTATCCAATTCGGTATGAAACTGGAGTTCTAACCCCAATGGCCATGCTCGCTGCAAAATTCGTTCTTGCGGCGAGCATGGCGTTGCCTCTCGCAGCGCAGACCGTCACTCCGGAAATGGCTTCGCATGCGCAGGCCGCGCATGCAGCGGAACAACGAGGCGATTTCTCGACGGCTGTGCGCGAATACCAATATTTGGCTCGTCAGCTCCCGCGAAGCGCAGAGATGCAAAGCAATCTGGGTGTCGCCTTGTATTTTGACCACCGATGGGAAGCCGCGGTTGCGGCATTCCGGAAGGCGATCGCGCTGAACGGGGATTTACTGGCGCCTCACTTGTTTACCGGGCTCGCGTGGTACCAGCTCGGAGAGCCTGACGCTGCGGCACCGGAGTTGGAAACAGCGGTTCGTCTCCAGCCGTCGGACGTGATTGCACACACGTGGCTGGGCTACGCATACGTTGCCCAATCGCGTTACGAGGTGGCAGTGGCAGAATTTGAAGCAGCGTGCAAGCTGGATCCGAATAACATTGACGCCTGGTATTCCCTGGGAGAGTCATATCTGGAGATAGGAAAGGACAAGACGCGGCAACTGCTGAAGCTATCTCCAGATGGGGGGCGGGCCTGGCAGTTAGCCGGAGAGCAGTTCGAGTTACAAGGGGACCGGAAGAAGGCATTGGAGAACTTCAAACAGGCGAATGCACGACGTCCGGATATCGTCGAACTACGTGCAAAGGTGAAAGAGATGGGAGGGGAGGTGGCGGCTACGCCCTCAGCTAAGAGCTCGGACAGCACCAAAGAAGATGAACTCTACGCGCAAGCGCATGCCGCAGAGCAGAAATCCGGTGCCGCCTTCGAGCGTGTGCTGTCGATTGCACCAGACTCATACCGCGCCCACCAGATCATGGCGTCCACCTTCGTCATGCAGGAGCAATATGACAAGGCGATTGCGGAATATAGAGCCGTCTTAAGCTCGAAGCCAGACCTACCGGGCGTGCATGAAGCGATCGGGAACAACCTGTTGCGAAGTGGGAAGACCAATGAAGCCCTGCAGGAGTTCGAAGCGGAGCTCCAGCTTCAGCCGCATTCTGCCTCCGCAAACACCAACGTCGGACAGGTCCTGGTCGTGATGGGGAAAGATGATGCGGCAGAAAAGGTGCTTACCGATGCGCTCAAAATGGATCGGCCTCCACCGGAGATTTACCGCATCCTCGGCAAGCTTGATCTGCACCGCAAAGATTATCAATCCGCGGTCGGCAATCTGACCCGCTATCTATCGGCGAAGAAGAACGACGCGACTGCCTACTTCCTGCTCTCCCGTGCTTATCGCGGGCTTGGTGAGAAGGAGCAGATGAATCAGGCATTGAGTCAATTCGAAAAAGTGTCTCAGGATGTGAAAGCGCGCAACCAGGCACAAGGCGAGCTCGAACGTCTCGATAGTCGAAGACCGGTAGATGATGACATCGCAAAAAGCAATCCTTCTCCTGAATGAACACTGAAAAGAACTGTCCTTTGCACGAGTGACCAAGGCCCGATGTCCTATAAGGCAACGACGAAGAAAATCGAAAGCGGCACGGGGAATCAAAAAGTATGTTTGGTAAGCGTCAAGGCGGTGACAGGACGGTTGCAGCAGGCAACGTGCTTCGGACGGCTGTCCGAAAAGTCCTCCGCTTCCATTCCCGTATCGAATTTGCAGTGCTCTTCCTGGTAACGTTCTCCCTCGTCACGATTTCGTCGATCGCAGCCTCCGAAGCGAGAGCTGAGACACAATACTCTTCCACTCTGGAGTATCGAGCATTGCTCGCGGAACTCCAGGACACTCCGGTTCGCCCGAGCCGCATCGGGTCAGGCCGTCTGCTTACGACGCCGCGGCCGCTCGTCTCCCTCAACCTGCATGAAAATGCGAGGATGCTCCGACTCGAAACCAGCATCTGGCATCTGGAAATTCGAAAGCGCCCTTGGGGCATGACTCTTACAAACAATCAAACCAGTCTGGCGTGGCGGTTGGAGGACACCAGCGGCATCGAATGGGCCCAGGCATCCAATGAAAAGACCGCGCCGCTTCATCTAGGAGAGATACGCAACTTTCAGCGTGACAAAAACCTGTGGCGGATGCAGGTTGCTGTCTCCGGTTCGGAATCGCCTGCAACTCTCGAGATCGAGGTTCTTTCCCCCGCGATCATTCGACTCGCGATCCGCGCGCCCAAGCACGATACCCGTTCGCACCTTTTGAGACTGAACTTGAGAGCCGGAGGGCCGTTTTTCGGGCTTGGTGAAAGGTTTGATCATGTGAGGCTCGATGGACTGGAGACATCCTTACGTCCGGAGGACCTCCTGGGGAAACCCGGCCATAACTGGACCTATATCCCCGTGCCGTTCCTGCTTACTCCACGTGGTCTCGGTATGTATCTGGATACCGGGAGAGTCAGCAGTTTCAATCTTGCCGGCGCGTCGCAGGAGGATATCTCCGCGCAACTCGACGACACATCGGTAGACGCATATTTCTTCGTGGGAAGCCCGAAACAAATCCTCGAAGGGTATACGTCCTTGACCGGGCGCATGCCGCCGCCGCCTTCCTGGGCATACGGTGTCTGGGTCTGTTCCTACCAAAGTCTGGACCGGGTGATGCGAGAGGCGCGCAGACTAAGAGAAGAAAAGATTCCCGCCAGTGCGATCTGGACCTTTGATGTGATGGATCAAGGCGACATCATGGGTTGGCCGCTATGGTGGACGGGATATTACCCCAATATCCGCGAATTCACCGATGGGCTGCACGCGATGGGATTCAAGGCCATGACCTACGTTCATCCTTATATTCGTTCGGTGTTGGATCCTTACAATCTGCCCTCGCCATCCTATGAGGCAGGGAAGAAGGACGGCCTCTTTGTGCTCGATGAACACGGCCAGCCTTCCGGCCCGGCCTTCGAGCCATATAGAGACGGCAATATCGATTTCACGCGGCCTACCAATGTCGATTGGTGGGAGCAGAAAATTCGGGAGATATTGCTGAAGGATAACTTCGATGGCTGGATGGAAGATTACGGTGAGTGGGTCAATGACACGGATCGGTTTGCTGCCGGCGTCTCCGGACGAGCGATGGCAAATCTCAATCCGCTCTTCTATCACAAGATCACTTACGACATAGCCCATCGGGCCAAACCAGATGTCGTCCAGTTTGTTCGCTCCGGTTATGCGGGTTCTCAGGGTTATACGCGGGTCGTCTGGGGCGGCGATCAATTCCCGGACTGGTCTACGGATCACGGCCTCCCATCCGTCGTGCGCGCGGGAATTACCGCGGGTCTCTCGGGATTCGGCGTCTGGGGCCCGGATATCGCAGCGAACGGCCACTCCAAAGAACTGTGGACGCGCTGGGTCGAGTTCGGCGCCCTTACCCCGATCATGAGGGATCATCCGTGGGACAGGCCGGAAGGCGCCATCAATCTCTGGCGCGACGCGGAAACAATTGAGACCTTTCGGCAATACGCCAGGTTGCACCTGTCATTGTTTCCCATATTCGATACCTACGCTCATGAAGCGGTAATGACAGGGTTGCCGATCATGCGTCATCTATTGCTGGAATTTCCAGACGACGCGAAGACGTACAAATGTGATGATGAGTACCTCATCGGCGATAAGATTCTCGTCGCGCCGGTGATCGAGCGGGGTGCAACCTCCCGGTCCCTATACCTGCCGCAAGGTTCGTGGACCGATTATTGGACGGGTACCGTTCTAGAGGGAGGCAGAAACATAACGGCCGCTGCACCTCTCCGGCAGATCCCGATCTTCGTGCGCTCAGGCAGCATTCTGCCGCTTCTCAGCCCGGATACTGAGACGCTTGCTCAGGATCTCGCTCCGGGAAAATATCGGACCTTGTCTGGCGACCTGACCTGGCGCATCTTCGGCGCTGCGACGCGCACTCACAGCAGCTTCGTACTTGGCGACGGCACTGTTGCCGACGCGTCAGAAGATTCGGCTCACATTGAAATCAAGGTGCAGCATTCCGTGAAGGCCCGGCACAATGAGGTTGTTATGCCAACAAACGGTGCTCCGCACGAGGTGTTGCTTGCCGGACAGCGTCTCCCGGAGTTGGATTCAGAGAATAAATCCGCAGGATGGCAGATGGACTCGGCGGGTCACACATTACGCGTCGTTTTCGAAGGCAGCAACTTCGATCTCAAAATCAGCCCCTGAAGGCAGCTTCTTGAGGGCAGGTAAGTAAGACAAGCAACAGGAAAGGGATTCGCTTATGTCACCTTCGCATGCAGCCTTATCTTTAAAAAAGGTGGTTCTCATCACCAGCGGCGACCTGCGACTGTCAGCCAATCAGGTCTGTTGGCCCGCCCAGGAGGACTTGGAGCGCAGACTGACTCAGGCGTTTCGCGACGAGGATATCCAAGTCGAGCGCGCGTTCCCTGTCGATGCGGCGAAGGGCCACGGATTTATCTCGAACCAGCGCATGGGCATGGATGTCTTCGCAGGCATTGATCCTGCAGCTAGTCTTGTCTTCGCCACGGCAGCCTGGCAGTACACGCATCATGTGCTTCCCGGGATGCGTAGCCATCGCGGTCCCATCCTGACCGTCGCGAATTGGTCAGGCCAGTGGCCGGGCCTCGTCGGCCTTCTCAATCTCAACGGTTCTCTGGCCAAAGCGGGTGTTCCCTTCAGCACTTTGTGGAGCGAGGATTTCAAGGATCCTTATTTCCTCACTCGGCTCAAGGAATGGATCCGGCAGGGAAGTGTGACCCATGACATGTCCCATGTGCGCGATCTCGATACCAACGCGCTCCCGGCATCTGCGAAAAGCACCGGCGAGAAGCTTGCCTCGAAACTTCTCGAGCGCAAGGCTATCCTCGGTGTCTTCGATGAAGGTTGCATGGGCATGTACAACGCCATCATCGACGACGAGCTCCTGAATCCACTGGGTGTCTTCAAGGAACGGCTCAGCCAGTCTGCGCTGGTTGCCCGGATGCGCCTTGTTAGCGACGACGAAGCGAGCGCGGTCAGACAGTGGCTGAATGCGAAGGGCATGCGCTTCAACACCGGCCAGGATGAGAAGACCGCGCTGACTGACCGGCAGATCCACGAGCAGTGCAAGATGTACATCGCTGCTTTGCAGATCGCCGATGAGTTCGGCTGCGATGCGATTGGCATTCAGTATCAGCAGGGCCTCAAGGACATGGTGCCGGCCTCCGACCTAGTGGAAGGTCTGCTTAATAATGCCGACCGGCCTCCAGTCCGCGATGGTTCCGGTAAAGAGTTGTATCCCGGCGGTCCGCTTCCGCACTTCAATGAAGTCGACGAGTGCGCCGGTCTGGATGCGCTGGTGACCAATCGTTGCTGGAAGGCACTTCAGCTCGATCCGGCAACCACCCTGCACGATGTGCGCTGGGGCGAGCATTACACCGGGAATGGCACCAGTGAAAACAAGCTGGACGAATTCGTGTGGGTACTGCAGATCTCCGGAGCTGCCCCTGCGAGCCACTTTGTCGATGGGTACCGCGGTGCCTCGAGCGACCGGCAGCCGCCCATGTATTTCCCTCTCGGCGGCGGAACGCTAAAGGGGATTGGGCGTCCGGGAAAAATTGTCTGGAGCCGCGTCTTTGTCGAAGGCGGCGGACTACACGTGGATATGGGGTTGGGTTCGGTCGTCTCGCTTCCTGCCGAAGAAACAGAACGCCGCTGGAAGCAGACCACCATCCAGTGGCCAATGGTCAGCGCCACTTTCGACGGGATTTCGCGTGACGCCTTCATGGCACGCCACCGCGCCAACCATGTGAACATTGCATACGCTCCCGACGAGAAGCGCGCCGTCCAGGCTCTCGCCGTAAAGGCTGCGATGTTCCATGCACTCGGCGTTCACGTGCATCTGTGTGGCACGATCAATTTTGACTAATCAAATTGCGGACACTTCCGGGCCAGGAGCGTAACTGTTGAGCATCGTTGCGGGCGTCGATTTCGGGACATTGAGCGTGCGTGTGTCTCTCTTCAGCAAGAGCGAAGGGAGGCACGGCTCCGGTGCCGCGGAGTATCCGCTGCATCGCTCGCCCCAGGATCCGAATCTTGCGACGCAAAGCCATCGCGCGCAGATGGACGCCCTTGAGCGCGCGATGCGCAGCGCGCTTCGGGAAAGCGGCGTCCGGGGCGACGAGATCCAGGCCCTTGCAGTCGACACTACCGGTTCGAGCGTGATCCCGGTCGGCAAAGGGCTCGAGCCGCTCGACGACTACTACCTATGGTGCGATCATCGCGCGTGGCGCGAGGCGCAGGAGATCACCGCCGCCGCGCATGAGCAGAACCTCGAAGCCATCGACTGGTGCGGAGGCGTCTACTCCTCCGAGTGGGGCTTCTCGAAGCTCCTGCATTGGCTTCGCCACAATCCTCAGAAGCGCGAGCGTTTTGTCACCGCACTTGAAAATTGCGACATGATCGCTGCCACCCTGTGCGGCATCACGTCTGCTGCCGATCTGCCGCGCTCCGTCTGTGCGATGGGCCACAAGTGGATGTGGAACGCAAAGTGGGGCGGCCTGCCGCCGGATGCATTCCTCGCATCGGTCGATCCGCTATTGAGCGGCATCCGGCAAAAACTCCTTGGACGCTACGAAACTTCCGACCGCATCGCCGGCACTCTCAGCACCGAATGGGCGACGCGCCTCGGACTTCGTGCCGGTATTCCCATCCCGGTCGGCGCGCTCGACGCCCACTGGGATGCCGTCGCGGCGAACATCCGCCTGGGAGATGTCGTCAACGTTATCGGCACCTCCACCTGCATCATCGGGGTGAGTGAGCAGCAAACGCTGGTGCCGGGAGTCTGCGGCGTGGTGCCCGGATCTGTCCTGCCCGGCTATATCGGCATCGAGGCTGGCCTGTCAGCAGTCGGCGATGTCTTTGACGGCATCGCGCGCAGAGCGGGATCCTCGGTCGCTGCTCTCACCCAGGGCCTTGAGAGCTACCGTGCCGGACAGACTGGACTATTGCGCATGGTCTGGGACAACGGCGACCGAACGGTGCTGGTCAATCCCAATCTCGGCGGCGTAACGCTCGGCTGGAATCTGGTGCACACGCCGCAGGACGAGCTCTTCGCGGCCATCGAAGGAACGGCGCTGCACACGCGCATCATCCTTGAGCGGATGCAGGAGCACGGGTCGCCGGTACATCGCATCATCAACGGTGGCGGCATCCCCCAGAAGAACCGCGCGCTGAATCAGGTATATGCGAACGCTCTCAATAAACCGGTTCTGGTGCCCTCGGGCGATGTCACCAGTCTCGGCTCAGCAATCTTCGCCTTCCTGGCCAGCGGGGACTTTCGATCGGTGGAGGAGGCCCAGGCCGCCCTATGTCCTCCTTGCGAAACATTTCTGCCAGACGCGCGAGCAGCGGCGACGTACGGTAAGTTATACCCACTGTACCGCGAGACGTATTTCTCGCTTGGAAATCCCGCTTCCCCGGCTGCGCGCCTCGGGCAGATCCTGCCACGTCTGCGCGAAATTGCAGCCGATGCGCGCGCTTTGGAGAGTGAATGAGCATCAACTCGTACGTAGTAAAGAGCACCATCGTGGGCGCGCTTGGCGGCCTTCTCTTCGGCTTCGACACTGCCGTCATTTCCGGCACCACCGCTGCCTTGACGCAGACCTATCACCTCACGCCGGCTCTGCTCGGCATCACTGTCTCCAGCGCTCTGGCCGGCACGGTCGTCGGCGCCATGGGTGCTGGCATTCCGGGACAGAAATATGGCCGTCGCGACAGTCTTCGCGTCATGGCTCTCTTCTATGTGGTCTCGGCCATTGGCTGCGCCTTTGCCTGGAGTTGGTCATCTCTCATCTTCTTTCGATTTCTCGGCGGTCTCGGCATTGGCGGATCGTCGGTTCTTGGGCCGATGTACATCGCAGAGATTGCGCCGCCCAAATGGCGCGGCCGGCTGGTCGGATTCTTTCAGGTCAATATCGTCGTCGGCATCCTGCTCGCCTATGTATCGAATACCATCATCGGCAGCATGCGCCTCGGCGCGCTTGAGTGGCGCTGGATGTTCGGCGTCTCGGCTATACCGGCGCTGCTCTTCTTGATTACCCTCTTCGTCATCCCGCGCAGTCCGCGCTGGCTGGTCACGCAATCCAGCCTGAATGAAGCGCTGGAGGTCCTTCGTCTCACCGGCATTCCGGACGCCAAAGAGGAGCTGGATGAAATCATTGCCTCCGTGCATCTGGAGCGGGCCGGCACTCCAGATCCATTGTTCTCCCGGCAATACCTTAAGCCCATCATCATCGCATTCACGGTCGGTATGTTCAGCCAGCTCTCCGGCATCAACGCTGTGCTGTATTACCTGAACGACATCTTCCGTCTCGCCGGGGCAACCAAACTATCCGGAAACCTGCAGGCCATCGCCGTCGGGGCCACCAATCTCGTCTTCACCCTGCTGGCGATGTCGGTGATCGACAAGCTCGGACGCAAGAAGCTGCTTCTCACCGGAACGGTGGGCCTCGCCATCTGCCTCACTCTGATCTCGTACGTCTTCTACTCGCATAGCCACTTGAACTGGCTGGTCTGGTTGCTGATGCTCTTCATCGCCTCTTTCGCCATGTCGCAGGGCGCGGTGCTCTGGGTGTACATCAGCGAGGTTTTTCCCAACCGCGTTCGCTCCAAAGGCCAGAGTCTGGGCAGTTCCTCGCACTGGGTCTGGAACGTTCTCATCTCGCTGATCTTCCCCATCATGGCCACCTCTTCCGGCGCCTATCCGTTCATGTTCTTTGCCGCCATGATGGTCGTCGACTTCTTTCTGGTCTTCTTCTACTACCCGGAGACCAGCGGCGTCACGCTGGAACAAATGCAACACAAGCTTGGCATCGACTAGTCATCCATTTTTAGTTCGTTAAGGGACATACATATGAAACGTGGTGCTGTTCTTTTGTCGCTGGGTGGTTTTGCACTCCTGGCTCAGGCTCAAACTCCCGGCTGGCAGCCGGATCTTACGGTCCAGCAAACGTATGTTCTCCATCGCGCGTCCAGCGCTGATCCGAAGGGTGCAAACGCAGACTTTCGCCGCGTGGCTCCCGGCGCAACCGAGACGGTGCTCGAGGCTGATGGTCCCGGCGAGATATCGCACATCTGGTTCACCATTGCGGACAACGAGCCCTACCACCTCAAACGGATCGTCCTTCGCGTCTACTGGGACGGCGAGACGAACCCGAGCGTCGAGGCTCCCATCGGAGACTTCTTTGGACTCGGTCTCGGTGAATATCACAGCTGGCAATCCGAGATGCTCTCGGTGGGCAGCGTCAAAAGCCTGAACAGTTTCTTTCCCATGCCCTTTGCCCGTCATGCGCGCATCACCGTGACCAACGAAGGCGCGCAACCCATCAATTCTCTCTACTACAACATCGACTATCGGACTTATGACCATCCGATCCCACCCGGCACGCTCTATTTTCACGCGCAATACCGGCAGTCGCAGCCCGATCACGGCTGGACTACTGACTGGAAAACAAACGGCGACTCCCTCGTGAATGACAAGCCCAACCTCGACGGCAAAGATAACTACGTCTGGTTCGAAGCCAAGGGCCACGGACAATATGTAGGTGTCACGATGTCCGTGTTGCAGAACCAGGACATGTGGTGGGGCGAAGGCGACGACATGTTCTTCATCGATGGAGCAAAAACTCCGTCCATCACTGGTACCGGCACCGAAGACTACTTCCTCGGCGCATGGGATTTTGGCGGAGAGCCCTTCTCCTATGCGTTATATGGAGCGCCGGTTGTCGGCACCGAACTTGCCGGTAGCCGCTCCAGCGTCTACCGCTTCCATCTCGACTCGCCCATCCCATTTACATCATCCTTCAAGGCGACGATCGAACATGGCCACGCCAACCACCGGTCGGACAACTTCTATTCCGTCGGCTACTGGTACCAGGCCGAGCCGCACGAAGCGTTCCCGCCGCTGCCGCCGGTTGAGCAAAGGCTACCCGCTCTGCAGCCGGTAGGCGGTCCCGGAAATTCCACGGCGGCTCGCTAACTCACACTGCTTCGATACTCTCAGGAGGGCTCACCGCATGAGCCCTCTTCTTTTTTTTGCAGTCACTCTGTCGGAGCCGTCACCGGTGTCACACCCTTCTTCAGGATGAGGTTGCCGTAGGCACGAAGCTCGCCAGTCATTACGACGGCATAGGCACTCTTCGCCCGCTCATAAAAAGTCTCTCTGGCAATGCGCGCGGGTGGGCCCGAGGGCGCAAAATATTTCCCGGCAACGCCCATAAAATCGCGCTCTACATCGCTGTTTATCGGATCACCGCCATCTGGCTGCATCATCGTCAATGCATCTTTGCTCTTCTCCAACTCAAACAGCGGCAAAATGGCATGCAACAGTTGTGAGATCGAGATACCGTCGGCCCGCAGTACCCTTCGCCCCAGGGTGTGTCCCGGAAAATGCGCGTCCGCTAGCAGGAGTTCATCCAGGTGACCCATCTCGTGAAGGACCTTTAACAATTCGGGACTAAGATACGGCGAGATTCCTTTCAGCATTCATCTTTCCTCTCATTCAACATGCGATCGTTTATATAGGCACCGGATAAGAAAATCGTGAACGATTGTGGGCGGGTCCAATCCACGATACAGTTCTGACATAACTATGGCACCTGCGGAAGAGAACGGGTTTGTCGCGGAGCGTATGGCGACGATTGTTGAAGTAGCAAAGCGCGCCGGCGTTTCCATTGCCACCGTCTCTAACGTGATTCGCGGCACTCGCCGGGTTAGCCCCAAATTGACCGAGCAGGTTCGGGCAGCCATCCGCGAGCTGAACTATTCTCCGAACGAGATTGCGCGCAGCCTGAAGGTCCGTCAGACACGCATGCTGGCCATGGTTCTACCTGACATCACGAATCCGTTCTTTCCCGAGATCATCCGCGGCGCCGAAGATACAGCGTTCGAGCGCGGCTATTTCCTGATGACGGCCAACACCGACGAGCAGATCGGTCGCGAGCGTCGCATCGTCGCCGCCCTCCGTTCCTATCGCGTCGACGGCGTGCTGCTGGCCTCCGCCAGCGGCACGGATACGACTCATCTCAAGAGCACCCTCGATTCCGGAGTCGCCCTGGTCTGCCTTGACCGGACCGTCCCCGGCGTAAAGACCGATGCCGTATTGCTCGACAACGTGCGAGGCGCGCGCGAGTGTGTACGGCACATGATCCAGAAAGGGCATCGTCGCATCGCGATCATTACCGGCCCCTTGGACGTGCAGACCGGCCGCGAGCGTCTTCGCGGATATGAAGAAGCATTGCGCGAAGCGGACATCCCGGCAGTGCAGGGCAGAATTCTTGAAGGAGACTTCCGGCACGATTCCGGCTACCGTCTCGGAAAACAAATCATCGAGCGGCCCGCTGGCGCCGCATCGGGCCGGCCCACTGCGATCTTCGTGTGCAACGGAGTCATGACGCTCGGCGTTCTCAAGGCCTTCGAGGAATTAGGCGTTCGCTGCCCCCAGGACATCGCCCTCGCCACCTTCGACGATCTCGCCGTCGACAGCCCGTTTCATCCTCATCTCACTACCGTCGTGCAACCAAGTTATGAGATGGGAGCCAGGGCGGCCGGCATCCTCATCGACCGCATCGAGGGGCGCATCAGCAAAGAGCCCACCACCGTGCGCGTCGCACCAACTCTAATTGTTCGCGAGTCGACAGACGCGCCTCAAAAGGGCGGTCCGCGATCGAAGTCCAGAAGCTAAGCGCGAAGCTTAGCCGCGCGGTTCGAAGCAAAACGAAAGTCGCGCAAGTCAAGCCTTGCACCTGGCATAGTGCATCGCGTCCGGCCATGCGTCCACAAACGCCCGATTTCGGTACCAAATCGCGCCCGCAATGCGCTTCTAAAGGTCGTTTTCAAACACAAATTTGGGCCTCGTTTTGTCCCTCGACGCCGCTATTCCGGTGTCGCCTCGAGCGTCAAGACTTGGAACGGCTGCAGGTGGAAGGCATGCGGCGCTCCCGCCTCAAGCTCGACTCCAGGCGTTCCAGCCTCATCCCGCCACGGACTATGCGCCCGGAAATGACGCGCCGCACCTGCCGGCAGCTCGAATGCCTGGCCTACGTCCAGATTGAAATCCTGCGGTTTATCACTCGGATTGCGCAGCGTCACTATAGCCTTCTCCGGCGTCCAGGATGCCCATCCGTACACCGCCAGCCAGCGGGGATCGCCACCTATCCAATGGGTGTCCTTCAACACCTCGGCATTCGCGCGCGACCACTTCGCAGCCTCCGCTAGCACATCCCAGTCCGCCGGCTTCAGCAGTGAAGGTGTGATGTACATTTCCTGCAGTTGCGTGCCGGTGCCGAAGTAGTCGCGCACTTCATTCTTGAAATCGCCGCCCGGATCCGTATTCAGGTGATACGCCTTCTGCCCGTAGATCAGTCCATGCAGCATCAGCGAGTTCAGCGGGTACAGCGAGCCCCGTTTCACCACGTTGTCGTATACATCCATGTCGCGATACGTGATCCACCGTTCACGCTCCGGTCCTACACCGGCGAAGCTGTGGTCCTCGCCCCCGCGCCATATCGAGTCCGCATCCATCAGCCAGAAAGGCGACGGATATGTGCCCGTCGTAAGGTTGATGTACAGGTCCGGCTTCACCTCTCGCAGATCGCTGATCAGGTGAATGGCGGCGTCGAAATCGCTATCGAAGGCACTGCCTTTCACCACCGTGTCCACGTTGCCTGTGCCGTCAAATTTGAACTGGTTGACGCCATACTTCTTCACCATCTCGATGCAGGCTTCGTGAAACCTCGCATAGTACTTTGGCCCGGAGAGCGCAAAGCCGCCGTTCTCGATCTCGTAACCTTCACGTCTGCCCTCGGCGATACGCTCCTGCTTCGCCTGCGCATAGCCACCCCACGGAGAGAGCCACACCCCAGGCGCTGTGCCATACCTTGCCGCAGCTTCCTTCAGCGGCAGAAAACCGTCCTTGAAATCCTTGCGGATCGTCCACATGCCGTGGAGGTCATCCCAACCGTCATCGAACATGAAAGAGTCCAGCGTCACGCCGCGCTTGTCGTGCAGTTCGCGGCCAAACGCGTTGATGCGGTCCACGGCCTCGTCTTGTGTATAGGGGTTTTCGTAGCCGATGTCGTACCAGCTGTTGTAGTGCAGGAAGGTTCGATAAGGATGCGCCCGCTCGCGCTCAATGTAAGCTAGGAAGTCGCGCCGCATCTGTCCCGATGCGGCGACACCTGCGACCGCGGAATAACGCACCGTCTGTCCTGCGCGCAACGGCAGCGCCCGCTCGATTTCAGCCGCACCATGCTCGTGCACCACACTGCTGGTGGAGAGCGGATGCTCGAATCCGAGGTAGAAATCGCCAGCGGTCAGCGGCGAGCCCTTTACCGTTCCGGCCAGACGCACCTTGGCGGCGGTCGCGTCGACCAGCGAGATGCGGGAGAGGGCCACGTCCTCTTTGCCCGCCGTGATGGTCAATGTCTGCCGGATGTAACGCGCATCCTCGCGCATCACCACCGCCCAGTCCACCTCGAACCTTCCTGCGGTATCACCCAGCCGGTAGTGAACAGACGTCCCGGAGAGCCTCTCTGCTGCTACAGACGCACCCGGATTGGCCGCAAGCGGCTCGACGCGCGCTGCTTGCAGCAAAGTCATCGTCGCCGGTTCGAGCACATGGCCGTCCCCGAGCACCAGCGTGAACGGGCCGTTCAGCCGCAGCACCTGTCCACTGCGCAGGTCGCGTATTTCCAGAGCGTTCGGCTTTCCGTCACGCAACGGCCACCGCGCTTCGATGACACGATTGCCAATCTGTCCTTCGCTCGCGCTCTCAACCGAGGCCACTGCATCGCCCGCATGGACAGTGCTCGCGGGTTGCGCGGCCTGCTGTTCACTCCAGCCATTCAGTGGCATTACTGCGACCGCAAATACGAAAAGGATTGAGGTGGCAATGAGAGAGCGGTACTTCAAAGAGCTCACTTGATCTCCGGAACAGGGTCTGCACGGCGCGTCGTGGCGGGATGGATCTTAACATGCGAAACAACACGCGAGATGGCACCGGACGGACTCGGCGTGTCCGGTTTTAGACCCGCTTCAAGCGAGCAGAACAGGCCGAGGAGTTGCCCGAAGATCACATCGACTGGTGGCCGCAGCGCGTCCGGCACCATGCTCGTATCAGGTCCTAGTTCGAGCGTCACATCCGCCATTCCCTGAATCTCGGGTCCCAATCCGTAGCCTGTCACTGCGATCGTCGCGCCAAGCTGCTTATCGCGTAGCTCGCTCAGCAGGTCGATTTCATAGGACCGGGTCCGCTCATCCGAAGCGAGGTACGCAACGACCAGTGTCTGCCGATCGATGAACGAGAGAGGTCCGTGCCGCAGTCCCAGGAACGACTGCGACATCGTGAAGATCTGTCCTGCCGTCATCTCCTGCACTTTCAGGGCAGATTCCGCCGCCGTCGCCGTCAATGCGCTCGAGCCCAGAAAGCACATGCGTGTCAGACCGCGTTTCGCGAGCTTCGCCGCCGCATCAGCTGCGCTCGGCATCAGCGATTCTGCGCTCTTCGCCATCTGCTGTAGGCTGTTGCCGTACTCATCCGGATCATCGAAATACCCCAGCGCCTGCCCGGCGACCACCATGTTGGAGAACGAACTCGTCATCGCTAGCCCGCGATCGTTGGTCACTGGATCGAGGACGAGCGCGTACGCCAACCGCGATCGTCCAGCCGCCAGCTTTGCCATCGCGCCGTCGGCATTGCAGGTGATCACCAGGTGTGCCACATTGCCGAACCGCTCCATCATCTCCTCAATGACCGCGACCCCCTCCGAGCTGTCGCCGGAGCGTGAGAACGAGAGGCAAAGGGCAGCTTCCTCAGAGCGGATCCACTCATCCATGCCGGTCAGCAGCTCCGTGCTTGCGACCGCCCGTACCGGTGCGCGCCAGCGCTCCTCGAGCAGCCGCTCCACCGCTTTGCCGATAAAGTCGGATGTGCCTGCGCCTGCGAGAAGCACCGGGAGTCCGGCCTGCGCAGCCAGGAATTTCCGAAGTTCTGCCTCCTGCCGTCGCAACAGGGAGAGGGTGCCAGGCCATGTCTTCGGCTGCTGCGCGATCTCTGCGGCTGTATGCTCAACCCCAAGCTGGCGTTTCTTCTCCTCAGGCAACTCCAACAACGCAATCAAGGAATTCACACATCTCTCCTCAACCAATTAACCATTGCTCCAACAGTCGAGGATTGTATTACACTTAAAGCAATAAATCGAAACAAAATGAAAGAAAACGACAAGACTTTTCTGGGGAGGATCGCTTCCTTACGATCGAAATGAAAGAGCCTGAATCTCTGCTACCCGCTGTCCTGGTAATTGGCGAATTGAACGTCGATATTGTGCTCTCCGGGCTTGCTTCACCTCCGCTGCTCGGCAGCGAGGTGCTCGCTCAGGGAATAAGCATGGTGCTCGGAAGCGCTTCAGCTATCTTTGCGAGTGGTGTAGCGCGTCTCGGTCATCCGGTCGGCTTTGTCGGCAAGACCGGGGATGACGATTTTGGCCGATTTTGCCGCGATGAGATGCTTCATGCGGGAATCTCAACTGACCGCCTTCTCCTGTCATCGCGTCCCACCGGCGCAACCATCGTATTGAGCACGCCCCACGATCGCGCGCTCGTCACGCACCTCGGCGCTATTGCCGACCTTGGGTATGACGATCTGCCGCAGGATCTCTTTTGCGGCTTCCAGCATCTGCACCTCACGTCGTACTTTCTGCAGGAACGTCTGCGCCCGAATTTTCCGCGCCTGATGCGCGAGGCAAAATCTGCCGGTCTTTCGGTCTCTTTCGACCCTAACTCGGATCCTTCACAGAACTGGTCCCCGGAGATATGGGAACTCATGCATGCCGCCGATGTAGTGTTCATGAATGAATCGGAGGCTTTTGCGCTTACAGGTGCGACAAGCATGCGCGAAGCACTTTCAAGGCTGGAAGAGCGCACATCCTGTGCGGTTGTGAAGCAAGGTAGCAGGGGAGCGACCGCCGTACGGGGCACGGAAAAGGTTCACGTCGATGGGTTTGCGGTGAATGCTGTGGACACTACCGGCGCCGGCGATTCCTTTGCGTCGGGGTTCGTGCATGGCTTAGTCACCAAGCGATCCTTACGCGACTGTCTGCTGCTCGCGAACGCAGCGGGTGCCCTCTCCGCGACGGGTGTTGGAGGAACGGCTGCTCAGCCCGACCTTGAAAGACTGACGGCCTTCCTCGCCTCACACAACGCACCCATTGCCGAGCACAGCTATGAGCGTTTTGACGTTTGAGTAGTTCACCATGACAGAAGATGGGAGCCAGCATGGACAGTGACGGGCGCGATCCGTTCGTTTCGATGATGACCGCTGAGAGCAAGGTAAACTTGAACCTCAGCGACTTCGCGCCGCAATCGATGCTGCGCGTTGCGGAGCATTCGATCGCGCGGCCAAAGTTCCCCGCCATCGATTTCCATAATCACATCGACGGGCTGGAGCCTTCAGAAGTTCTGCGTGTCATGGATGCCTGCGGTATCGAGCAGCTGGTAAACATCACGATGAAACCCGGTACAGAGGGTCTCGAGAGCCTAGCGCGGCTCCACGCGGCGTCGCCGAACCGCTTTTCTACGATCGCATGGATGGATTGGCGCGATCTCGTTGAAGATAATTTCGTCAAGCGTTCTGTTCAACGGCTGGAGCAGTGCGCAGCCGCAGGTGCCATTGGGATGAAGATCTGGAAGGACCTTGGTCTGCGGTTGCGCGACCGGGATGGGTCGATTCTCCGCATCGATGATTCACGACTGGATCCGCTCTTCGCGCGTGCGGCGGAGTTGGGCGTCTTTATCATGTTTCACACGGCCGATCCCGCAGCATTCTTCCTGGCTACCGATGCGCTCAATGAGCGATACGAAGAACTCTCTGCGCACCCGGATTGGAGTTTCTACGGTTCTGCATTCAGCCGGGAAGAACTTCTAGCCCAACGAAACAGCGTCTTTACCCGTCATCCCGCGACCCGGTTCGTCGCCGCCCATATGGGCGAGCAGCCGGAGGATCTCGCCGCGCTTGCGACGATGCTCGAGGCTCACCCAAACGTTCAACTCGATATGTCAGCACGAGTGGCGGAACTGGGCCGTCAGCCGTTCACCGCTCGGCGCTTCTTCCTGCGATTTCCAGATCGCATCCTCTTTGGCGCCGACCTGCTGCCTGAGGAGTCGATGTATCGCGGACACTATCGGTTCTTTGAAACCGACGACGAATACTTTGACTATCCCTCACACGCTTCTCGCCAGGGACGATGGCAGATTTATGGACTGGCCTTGCCGGACACGGTTCTCGAACGCATTTATCGCGGGAATGCGATGAAACTCCTCGCCAGTTCGCGGTGAGTTGCACGTCCGGATGTTCGTTTTCGCCACCTGAACGTAGGGTGTAGGATGTTCGTTCGTCTCAAAGGCGGTCCTTGGGGGAAACGAACATGATCAGGTCGCGCCGTTCTATGCTCATCGTGGGAGCAGCCGGTGTTGCAGCTTCTGTAGCGGAAACCTTTGCAGCCAAGGCTGACGCCTTCCAGTCGCCGCAGTATCGTCCGTCACCGAATGCGCCGACGAATCCCAATGCTCCGGCGGGCATGAACGGTCCGGAGATCATTCACCCCGACAAGGGCTCGCCCGGCAACTTCAATCAAATGCAAATAGTGGGAATGGTCCATCAACTTCATAAGCTCTCGGGCGAGTTACAGGACGAAGTGGACCACACGGATCTGAAGGCTACATTTCCTCTCACTGTTGTGAAGAAGGCGCAACAGATAGAAAAGCTGGCCAAACAGATCAAAGATCACGCCAAAGGTTAGAGAACCTCAGTTTGGCCCCGCCGTATTTCCAGCCTGCTTCTGTGAGACCGACATGTCTCCGCTGTCATGCGGTCCCTGATAGGCTTGATTGCCCTGTCGCTTTCGAGCATCGGCGATACCATTCAACTCGGTAAACCGCGCACGTTCTTGCTCGGCTCTCTGCGGCTGTCCGGCCTTTGCGTACGCCTTGGCAAGGTTGAAGTGCGCTTCCGGACTCGCGGGAGCGAGCCGGCAGGCGATCTCGAGTTCGTGAATGGAGCGTGACGTGTCACCCGTCCCAAGAGCCGCTCTTCCAAGCAGGTAATGCGCCTCGGCCGAATTCGCAGCGAGCTTGATCGCGTGTTCAGCAGGGTCGATCGCATCGCGCGGTTGTTGCTGCCGCAATGCGATCGATGCGAGACGCACGTATGGCAACTCACTGTTGGGTGAGATGGCAATCTCTGCATACATCTGGGCTTTCGCCTCCTGATATCGCGAGATGGCGAGCAGCGCTGTTCCATATGCATAGTGCAGGAAGGGGACCTTCGGATACTGCTTCAGCAGAGCCTCGAACTTCGGGTCCGCTTCGTCATAGCGACTCGCGAAGATCAATTGGGCGATTTCGCCGGCCTGGCTCACAAGATCCCGCTGGCTCGATTGAACGTCCTCAGGCATCTTCCGGATGCGCAAGAGTGCGAGTCCCGAAGCAAATCGAACTTCTTGCTGCAGTGCTCCGGGCCCGACCATCGATGATAGAACCTCGGATGCGTGGTCGAATGCTCCAGACCGGATGAGCAGAACTCCGAATGTGTATTTCGCCTGGCGCACCGCATCGGTGCTCCCACTCAAGCCAAGCTGCTCTCCGCGCTCCAGATGGATCTGCGCGTTATCAAAATCCTTGAGAGCGAACTCGCTCAGTCCCAGTACGGCCCAGCTTGTTCCATCGGCAGGATGTGCGTTCAACCACGGCTTCAACTGGGCGATTGCGTCGGAGTAGCGGCCGGCCGAGTAGTTCCGCATCGCGCTCTTCCATCCTTCAACATCCGCATTCGCGCCTTCTGCATGCTCGTTCGCGGCACCAGAGCTTTCGTATAAGGAGATCATCCGAGGATCACGGAAACTGGCATCGTCATGATCCTCGCGCGAATTCGGATCGAGCGCTTTCGCCTTCCGCGCTGCTGCTGCCGCTTCTGCAGGATGCTCCAGCCTCGTTTCCAATTCACTGATTTCAATCCAGGGCAGTGCGCTCTGTGGGGAAATCTTTATCTCTTCGCGCTGCTGCGCGAGTGCTTCATTCCAGCGAGCTGCCTCTTTCAGCCGAAGACCGTAGGCGTAATGAACAAAGGGTGTCGAAGGATGGCTCTGAAGAAATTCCGGAAAGTGCTGAAGGGAATCGGAACCGCTGGACGCCAATTCACCGGCAGCGCGCACCAAGGCGTCCTTGGACGGATCAATCTCATCAGGTAGCAGCGGGACACGAAGCAGCGCCAACCCCAGGGCGAACTGAAGTTGCGGTGTTGGAGGTCCGCTTCCAAAGGTCGACTGCAGCACCTTTACACCATGCTCAAAGTTTCCCTGTCGAATCAGCAACAACGCGAAATGGTAATTTGCTACCCGTGCGGTTTCGGGGTCGTCGCCCACTCCCAGCGTCTGCGCTGTTTCCAAATGAGCCAGCGATTCTTCGTACTGCTTGAGCTCGAACTCGCAAAGTCCCAGTAGAGCCCATGCAGGTCCCAGCCGAGGCGCATAGGCCACTACCTTCTCAAAAGCCCGTGCCGCCTCGGTGTATTGGTTCGCTTCGTATTGCAACGTACCCAGGTTCCACCAGCCTTCTTTCCAATCCGGCTGAATCGCAAGAGCACTCTCGATATCGCGAATAGCCTCGGCATTTTCTCCGTTTTGAACTTCGGCGGCGGCAGCAGCCTTCAATTGCTCAACGCTCTTCGACGGTCCGGTTTGGTTTTGACCCAAGGACTGGGCGAAAAGCTGTGCGGAGAGAACTCCTGGCAGAGCCAACACCAGAAGAATCGGCGACGCGATCCCGAACATCATCGACAGACGGCTCATTTGCTTGTAAGTTTAGAGCGGATTTCCGATTAGAGTGGCCCAGCAGGACATCTCCAACCGAATGAATCAACAGACCGACAGGCCTGGGACAGGGCTTTCCCGGCGCACACTCCTTCGCAATCTGGGTATTCTCGCCGGCACCTCCCGGTTCGCGGCTTTGCCCTTTCTCCTCGGAGAAAACTCGACAGCGCTCCCGACCTTCGAAGAGGTACCACCTTCGCTCAGTGGCATCACGTGGACGCATAAGGCAGGGAAATCCGCTGCCAAGCATCTGCCGGAGACCAGCGGTGCCGGCTGCGCATTCCTCGACTACGACAACGACGGATGGATGGACATCTATCTGGTGAATAGCGGCAAAGCAGACTTTTATGATCCGCCTCGTCCGCTGCGCAATGCCCTCTACCATAACAATCGCGACGGAAGCTTTACCGACGTGACGGAAAGAGCAGGTGTCGGAGGCGGCGGCTACGGAATGGGCGTAGCCGTGGGCGACTACGACGGCGACGGCTTACCAGATATTTATGTTACGCAATTTGGCAGCAACATCCTCTATCACAACAACGGCGACGGGACCTTTACCGACGTGACTGCCAAAGCAGGTGTTGCCGCCGCTGGATGGAGTTCGAGCGCCGTCTGGTTCGACTACGACAACGACGGCAGGCTCGACCTGTTCGTCGGCCAGTTCGCCGAGTTCGATGCTGCTTTGAGCTGCGGTACAGACGCGGCGGGCGTTCACCACTACTGCATTCCACGCATCTTCAAGCCGCGTCCGAGCCGGCTCTTTCACAACAACGGCGACGGGACCTTTACCGATGTGAGTAAGGAAACCGGGATTGCAACGCAGCTCGGAAAGGCATGGGGAGTCGTCGCTACCGACATCAACAACGACGGCAATATGGATCTCTTCGTCTCGAACGACACGGTGCAGAACTTTCTTTATCTCAACCGTGGCGGACGTTTTGAAGAAGTGGGTTTTGAGGCAGATGTTGCCTACAGCGCCGACGGCCGCGCCCGCTCCGGCATGGGTGTGGACTCAGCCGACTTTGACAATGACGGATGGATGGACCTCTTTGTAGCGAACATTGACGAGGAGATATTTGCACTCTATAGAAATCAGCACGACGGTAGCTTTGAAAATGTATCCATGCCCGCGGGCATTGGCATGTTGACGCGGTGGCTAAGTGGATGGGGGCTCAAGTTTTTTGATTACGACAACGATGGTGACCTGGACCTGATTCTTTCCAATGGATTTCCAGACGATCTGATCGACCAGACTTCGGCCACTGTCACATGGAAGGAACCGCTGCTGCTCTTCCATCGCGAGGGAAAGGGCTACCGCAATGTGAGCGCGCAGAGTGGACCGGTCTTTTCCAAAAGATTTGCCGCACGCGGCCTCGCTATCGGAGACTTCAATAACGATGGCGCAGTGGACGTGCTCGTTAGCAACAATGATGCCGCGCCGCTCCTGCTGCGGAACAATGCAGGACATCGCAACCACTGGCTCGGTATCCGTCTTGTCGGGCGAAAGTGCAACCGCGATGCGGTGGGTGCGCGGGTCACTTACCAAGCAGGTGATCTCACGCGGCAGCGTATGAAAGTTGCCGGTGGCAGTTTCCTCTCGTCGCAAGATCCCCGACTCGTACTGGGCATCGGAATTCGGCCCAAATTGGATTGGCTCGAAGTGAAATGGCCTCGGCCCAGCGGAGCAACCGAACGCTTTGCCAACTTGCCGATCGACCGTTACGTCACACTCGTTGAGGGAACGGGAAAGTGGACCTGACGCCTACTCCGGAAATGGCTCTCCGGCCTTCACGATGCGAATGCGATGGTCTGTGAACGTGTCATGCATCTCCGGCACGTAAACCTTCGGCATGTGGCAGGACGTGCAGTTTCCGGTTCCCACCGGGCATGCGCGACCCGGAAGACTCGCGCTTGGCTTCACTCCCTGAGCATTGAGATGACAGCTTAGACAAGCCTTGTCATATCCCGCAGCCTCTGTCTGCAACGGCGCGTGCGGATCATGGCACGCCGTGCATTCAAGCCGCTGATCGCCTTTGCCCCAACACCTGCTCGTAACCAGGCGGTATGGCGCGGATCGTGTCGTGGATACGCCTTTCACGCCGGCCAGTTTCACATCCCACCATGATCCATGGCACGCGCCACAAAACTCGACTGCCTCGACTGGATTGAGACGGGCCGAGTTGAAGATGGCAACATCATTGGCGTTTGGAACGACTGAGGGCGAGTTCATGGCCCGAACATGATTCGCGCCCGGCCCATGACATGCCTCGCACGTCACCCCTGGAATCAGGTGGGCTTCATCGAATTTGCCTCCGATGTCAGAGGCCGTCGTATGGCAGCCAAAACAGCGCTGTATCTCCTGGGTGGGTACGGGGCGGTACATAGCTTCCGCAAGGTCTTTCGGAGAGGACAAGTCCCGGTCGGGCGTAAAGGCGAGATTTTTCAACTTGTCGAAATAGGTCACTCTGGCCTCGTAGTACTGTGCGCCGTCTTTGAACAGATACGATTGACCCACACGCGCGGTGCCGAACGCCCAGGTGAGCTCGTAAGAGAGCGAACGCTGGCCATCAGTTACCGTGTACCGGCTCGCGTCTTGTCCAGTGTCGATAGCGTACTGGTACTGCTTCGCGACGAAATGCAAATGGGGATGGGACTTAAGGACCTCTGCGGTCGCAGCCATCATCGCGCCGTTCTTCATGGGTGTCAGTTGCGCGGAAGCGAACTTGTTCGAATGGCAACTCGCGCACGCCTCAGGGCCCGCGAAGTCTTTTCGCGATTTCGCCGGCTGCGTGGGCCAGAATCCTCGGTCCGCTAAGTGGTCTTCAGTAGACAACTGTCCCGGCAGAGCAGATACCTGCAACAGCAAGAGGACCGTGATTGCTGTGCGAAAGATCCGATGACGCATGGAAGGCCTTGAACCGAACACTCGACCGCAAGTTTAGACCCTCGCGATCGCAGGCGCCTGAGACCGCGAGGGTCTGACCTCAGCTCGCCACTTTCGGTAACGCAACATGGATCTTCATCGGTCCAGAGGAGGCACGTTGAATGAGCTCCGGTTCCACCATGATTTCCGATTGATAGTCGGCGGTCTTCTCGATCTGGTCGATGATTGTTTTCGCCGCAATCTGGCCCATTCGCGGGAGGCGCTGGCTGACTGTGGTCAGCTCAGGTTTGAAAATCACGGCCAATGGTATGTCGTCGAATCCAATGATGGAGACGTCCTCCGGCACGCGCAGCCCTGCCTCCTGAAACGCCTGTATGGCTCCGATCGCAGAGATGTCGTTGAACGCAAAAAGAGCGGTAAAGCGGTGTTCCCCCGCAACCAACTGCTTTGCTGCGGGATATCCCAGCTCCGGTGTTGCCAGATCGGTCTCGAGCTGCACAGTCAGCTCTGGCCGGATGTGTATCCCCAGCTCTTTGGCGACATCGCAAATCGCCGCCCATCGCGTCTTTGAATCAGAGCTGTGCTTGTGTCCCTTGAAAAATGCGATCTCACGATGCCCATACTCCAGAAGATGAGTGAGCGCCAGCCGTGCAGCGACCTTGTGGTCGATTGTGAGATTCGTGACCCCGGGTACCTGCCGATGTCCTGCAACCGCCACGGTCGGAAGCGCGGGCGCCTCTTTGATCGATGTATCGACAGTGATAAATCCCTCGACACCGCGCGCCAGCAGCATCTGGGAGTAGGTCTGCAAAATCCGTTGGTCATGGCGATGGATCACGGTAAGAAAGAAATATTCCGTGTTCCGGAGATACTCTTCGATTCCGCTAATGATCCCAGCTCCGTAGGGATCGCCGATTTGCTGGGCGATCACGCCGATCGTATAGGTGCGCTGCAGGCGCAGGGAGCGGGCGAAATAATTAGGCTTGTAGTTGAGCTCCCGCGCGGCTTCCAGAATCCGCCGTTTTGTGTGCTCGGGGATAGCACGGGCTGCTGCCGAATCGTTCAAAGCCGCTGAAATCGTGCCGGCGGTCAGATGTAAATGCTCGGCGAGCGTCTTCAGCGTGACTCTGGGCTCTTTTCGGGGCTCCTTTATTTCCGAGGATCGCTGTGGCATAGTTTGTGGCTCTTGCAGATCACCCGCGCGAGTCTCACTCCTTGTTGAGAATGGTAGCGTTCGTTTCCCGAACGATGCTCCTGAAGCGTAATCGGTAACTTGACCTCGCCTGCCAAAGTCCACGAAGTCTGTGGGATGCGACCTTGGAATCCTTTCGACTCTACCTGACCGCCGAGCGTTATCGATAACCCTGAATGTTCCCGTCTGTTTATCCCCGTCCGCAGAGCCGCTCAGAGAACCAAAACGTGCTCGTAACGGGACAGAATGGCGGTTTTGCCTCGAAGAATAACATTATTGTGTTGACAGCACAGCCTCTGGTCGCTAAATATCTAGCGCGCGGGGTCATCCACCGAAAGAATGAGTGCCGGCTCAAACCGGTAACGCCTAAAACCGGGCGATAACGAAAAACAAACAAGCGCTGCAAATGGTTTTTGGATTTTAGGGGGTAAGGGCGTATGAGAAGTAGATTTCTGCACAACCGTGCAGCAGTCCCGCACTGCTTCGGATTGGGACTGCTGATCGGAACATTCACCCTGATGACCGGGGTGTCGCCGTTCACGACCACTGCGCATGCACAAGCTTATAACGGCACGATTGTCGGGACCGTAACCGACAGCAGCGGCGCCTCGATACCGAATGTCACTGTAACCGCAATCAACACCGGCACCAACGGCAAGTACACCGCCACGACCAGCGGATCGGGTTCTTATTCGATCGCTCAGCTTCCGGTTGGCGTGTACGTCGTGCATGCCGAGGCCGCCAATTTCAAGGAGGCGGTCACCAACAACGTCGAAGTGCACGGTTCGTCGAACGCCGAAGTGAATGTCGTCATGCAGGTTGGCACGGTCAGCGAGAAGGTAATGGTTCAGGCTGACACTGTGCAGGTACAAACCACTTCCGCATCTGTGGGTGAAGTCATCAGCGGCACTCAGGTCCGCGAACTTCCGCTGAACGGCGAAAACTTTGTTGGTCTGACGCAGCTCTCGCCCGGTGTCAGCGCGGCCCAGGGAGCCAATTTCGTAGGCAAGGGACTGGACGGCGGCGTGAACTTTTCCGTCAATGGCAACCCTTACAATTACAACCTCTTCCTCGTCGATGGTGTGAACAACAACGACGTTGGATCGGGCCGTACCATCCTCGTCTATCCCTCGGTCGACACCATCTCCGAATTCAAGATGATCCGCAATTCCTACGGGCCTGAATATGGCCAGGCCTCCGGCGCCATCATCAGCATCAACACGAAATCCGGCACCAACCAGTTCCACGGAGGCGTCTTTTACGCCGGCCGTAATGACGCCCTGAACGCCAACAACTGGTTTGCCAATCACAACAACTTGGGCAAAGCAAAAGAGCGCCGTAACGACTATGGCTACAACTTCAGCGGTCCGGTACTGAAAGACAAGTTGTTCCTGTGGTGGAACCAGGAGTGGAACAAGGAGATCCAGGGCGTTCCGCTGGCGTCTTGCGTTCCGACTGTTGCCGAGTCCCAGGGCGACTTCACCGGCTTCGCACCCGGCGCTACTACCGATCAGTGCGGGGCGACGCTACCGACGCTGCCGGGCAACACCACTCCGGGTGGCAAGATAGCAAACCCTGACGCCGCGGGCTTGCTGATCGCACAGTTCTATCCAGCTCCGAACCTCTCCACGCTCAACAATGGCAACAACTATTCTCAGCTCCTGAATAACCAACTCAACTGGAGCGAGTGGAACGTCCGCGGGGACTACGACATAACGAAGTCCAATCGCGTCACCCTACGCTGGACTAATGATTCCTGGGAAAACCCGGCGCAGAACGATGGCTCAGCATTCTGGGGAGAGTCGAACTTCCCAACAATCAATTCCAGTTGGAGCCAGCCTTCCAAGAGTGTACTGGCCAAACTGAGCTCCACCATCTCCAACTCCATGGTGAACGATGTCGAGTTCGGTTATGGGCACAACGCAATTATCACCACGCTGGGAGGGACACGCGCAGATGTTGTACCGAAGCTCCAAGCGGCTTACCCGGCTACCTTCCCTTCATCGATCAAGCAAAAGGGTGAGTTCTTTGGCGGGTGGGGCGGTCTGAATCCTTACGGTTACATCGGCGGCAACACAGGCGGCGGCTCGGGCACGACCTCGATGTGGAACATTGCGCCGTACGGCAACCATGAAGACCTCTACACGGTGCAGGATAATCTCTCCAAGGTGAAGGGGAATCACCTGCTGAAGACCGGTATCTTCCTCAGCTGGAATGCGAAGATCGAGAGCAACGGTAACGGCGCTGACCGGCCCGTACTGCCCAGCGGCATCTATACCGGCCCCGGCTCATTGGGTGCCCTCACCGCAAACGCTCAGACGAACAACGCTCTCGCTAACATCTTGTTACCGGGCACCGGTGCCAATCCCCAGATGTTCTCTAGTATTTCGGAGAACAGCATCGATGGTATTGCCGATGTTCGCTGGCGCGACATCGAACCGTACATCGGTGACTCATGGAAGATCCGGCGTAACGTCACCATCGACTATGGATTCCGGTGGTCTCTCTACCAGGAACCCTATGCATCATCGACCGGAGGAAATACCGACGCTGCGCATAATCCCGGCGGCAACTTCCCCAACCAATGGGCGAACTTCAACATGAAGAACTGGAGCGCGGCGGAAGCCACAGCAAATCCCGGCGACGCTTGTAACGGAATGCTCGTCGTGCCAGGTACCTCCCCCTGCGCCAGCCAGAAGGCATTCCTTGCTTCGATTGGTGTGAACCTGCCGCTCTCAGGCGGAACGCCGGGTTCGAACAATTCCCTGGTTGAGCAAAACCATCACAGCATTGCTCCTCGATTCGGCATTGCCTGGGATGTCTTCGGCAATGGAAGAACAGCGGTGCGGGTCGGCGCCGGCCAGTTCTTCCAGCGTGAACCCGTCGGTCTTGCGCAGGGCCTGGCTCGCAACGCGCCGTTCGTCCTCGGTATCAACACCAACCGAGCTATGGATGCACCCGTACCTTTAACGAGCGCATCGGTATCTCCCAGTGCAACCAAGTCAACAGGTGGCTTTATTCCAAACTCCTGGCAGTGGAACGTCTCCCTCGAACAGGAAGTGGCACGGAATACAACGCTCCAAATTGGATACGTAGGCAATGTGGGTGAGCACCTTACGTCGATGTACGACGGGAACTTCATTCAGCCTGGCAATTGGTTGAATTCCGCATTTGCCAACGGTGGCACTGCGATCAATGCATTTCGTCCTGCCTTCAACTTCGGGCAGATCGGCGGCTTTGCTCGCGGCGGCCACGCTTCCTATAACTCCTTGCAGGTGCTCTTCCGTGCACAGACCGGCGCCTACTCCACCTTCCAGGCGGCATATACCTGGTCGCATTCGCTTGGAAATGTCGAGCTGAATAACTCATCCGGCGGCATCAACCAGCAGGCCATCACCAACCAGGACAATCCTGGTCTGGACAAGGGCAACACCAACATCAACCGGCCGAACATCTTCGTGGCCAACGAGGTGTTCTTCCTGCCCAAGTTTGAGGGTCAGAACAAGCTGGTGCAGAACACAGCAGGCGGATGGGAAGTCAACAGTATCTTCAGCATGGCCCAGGGCAGTTCCTTCAGCGTCTTCTCATCAGGTGCTAGCGGCGCATCGGTCAATGGCGTCGCCAGCACCCTCAACTCACTGGCCGGGACCGGTTACACCAACAACCAACGGCCTCTGGTCACCAGTGTCGGTTGCAATGTGGGACGAAATGGTCCCCAGATTGAGAACTATGACCACTTCACGCTGATCGGCTACACGATCGGCACTTTCCCGAGCAACCTTGCGCCGCGCGGCTCCTGCTACGGCGCGCCCAACACCAACGTAGATGCCCAGCTGGCAAAGAACTGGGCCATCAAAGAGAAGTACAACCTCAAGTTCAGCATGGACTTCTTCGATCTCTTCAACCATCCAAACTTCAACAGCAGCAACCTGGAAGGCTCCGGATTCACCTCGTCAAGTCCTGTCTATTGCGGCGGAGCGACAGCAACTACCGGACAGCCTTGCAGTCCAACCAATAACGTGATCACCTCTGCCAGCACGCCTACAGGTTTCAATTCCGCTGGTAGTCAGAATCTGAACCAGGGACGCAATTTGCAATACACCCTTAGGTTCCGGTTCTAAAGAGGTTCGTCGATAACCTCTGGGAGGGTTCTTTGGCAGAATGGATCCTCCCGGCGCACCTGTACTTGGGCCACTACACAAGCCTCCTAGATAAATCGCTTGGAATCCTGAGCGGCGGCGCTTTTGATAAGCATCGCCGCTCGTTCTGTCTGTAGAATCAACCCATCCCGCAGCCGTGGTTCGCATGGTCCAATCCGTTTCTAATCTGCCCCGGGCCATATCCCTTCTCGTTGCGATCGCTCTCTTCAGCGGTGTTCCTTTTCAAAGCGAATTCGCGCCTGTCGTCTGCGGACAATCTCGAACGCACACCGCCACCAGCCGAAGCGAACCGAAATCAGATCCCGATCTTTCTGAATTGAACGCACGAATCGCCGAAGCGAACACGGCGCGCGCCTCCGGTGACCCCATCGCGATCAACGCGGCGAGTCGACACCTCATCGCGGCGGCATTGCGCCAGATGGCAGAGTTACGGATGGTCGAGGCAGCCTTCCCGCAAGCCGCCGAACTCTACAGCAAGGCCCTCGATTTTGATGCGTCCGCCGAAACCCGGGCAGATCTCGGACTAGCCGAGCTGCAGCAGGGGAAACTGGATGAGGCGATCTCTGATGCAGATATGGCAAGAGCTACCTCGCCGCTCAACGTCACGGCGGACCAGGTACTATCGCGTGCGCTGATGCAGAAGGGCGACTATGCACGCGCTGCAGAGAGCCTTACGCGCCTCGCGAATGCGCAGCCTGATATCCCAACGCTCTACTCGCTGTCACTCTGTCTGCTGGCGACGAAGAAGCCGGAGGACAAACAGCGCGCGGTTCAAGTCTTCGGTCAAATGCAGAACATCGCCGGTGACAGCGGTTCGCTGCACGTACTCTTCGGTCGAGCGTATCGCGATGCCGAGGATATGCCGTCGGCCATCAACGAGTTTCGACGTGCGATCCAGATCGATCCCACAACACCTCACGCTCATTATTTCCTGGGACTCGCGCAGCTCTCCCAGAATGAATGGAAGCCGATCCCGGAGGCCGAAACCGAGATGAAGGCTGAAGTGCGCAACTACCCTCATGACTATCTCGCGAACTACATGCTTGGGTTTCTCGCATCCGAAGAGCGCCGGTATCCCGAGTCGGATCACTACCTCGGCCTCGCTGCTCAGATAAACCCAGAGGCGCCGGAGCCTCCGTTGTATATGGGGCTCAACGCCTATGCGCAGGACAATAACCAGCGAGCAGAAACAATGTTGCGCAAGGCCGTTCTGCTCACCGGCAAAGACGAAGCCAGATCGAACTATCAGATTCGCCGTGCTTATGTGGACCTCGGGCGGATCCTGTCGACCTCCGGCCGCAAAGAGGAAGCTGAAGTCTTTTTAACCAAGGCGCGCGATCTGCAGAACAAGACCATGGAACAGAGTCAGCAGCGCATCGCGTCGATCGCCTCAGCCAACGGAGCCGGAACCGGCGCTGCGGTCGTTCCTCTCAGCAGACAGCAGGAGACCGAGGCGGCGCCACTTCCTCAATCCGCCATTAATTCTTCGTCTAAGCTCGACGCCGCTACGATTGCCAAAAGCAAGCTGACTGCAGCACAGCGCGATGCCGCGATTGCGCGGGAGAACAAACTGCGCCCGGTACTTGGCCTCGCATACAGCGATCTTGCTACCTCGAATGCGCTTACCGGAGATTACGAAAAAGCATTGAACTATTATCTCGAGGCGAAGCATTGGGATCCTTCGGTTCCAGGCCTGGAAAAGAATTTGGGGCAGTCCGCCTTTCGCGCCGGTAATTACCCGGAAGCGATCGACGGACTCTCCAAAGCGCTCGCACAAACACCTGCTGCGGCTCCGATACGTGCCATGCTGGGGATGTCCTACTTTGCGACTGACCGATATGTCGATGCGGCAAGGACGTTTGCTCCATTGGGAGCCGGAGGTATGAGTGATGGCGAAACAGGATATGCGTGGGCGGCATCGCTTGCGCACATAGGCGACCTGAAACGGGCGACGGAGGTTCTCAATACCTTTCAGGCTACGCCGCGGCCCAGTGAGGTTCTCCTCTTAGTAGGCGAGCTGTGGACAGAGATCGGCGATTATTCGCGAGCTGTCGCCATTTTTTCTGAAGTACTCCAGGCCAACCCCCGCCAGCGTAAAGCCCATTACGACTCCGGACTGGCATACATTCGCTGGGAGCACTGGCCGGAGGCGGCGCAGCAATTTCAGCAGGAGCTGTCCCTATATCCCGGCGATCCCTCAGCGCAATATCATCTGGGTTTCGTTTACGTGCAGCAATCGCGCATCGACGAAGCAGCACAACTCTTTGAGCAGGTGATCGCCGCACATCCTGGCTACGCGAATGCACAGTATGAGCTTGGCAAAATACTTCTTAACCGCGGTAACACAGCCGATGCTATTGCTCATTTTGAGGCGGCCGCCCAGCTTAGTCCCAAGACTGACTACATGCACTATCAACTGCAGGCTGCTTATCGCAAAGAAGGTCGCACAGCGGAAGCGGATCGGGAATTGGCCATCTATAAGCAGCTCAAAGCCGAATCGCGTGCGCGTGCTGCACAGGCAACGAAAGCGAATCCCTGATTCAAGGAAATGAATGATTTGAGATCCTCTCGCGTTGCCTCACAGGTTATTCGCTCAGTCACGATTTTTTCTTTGTCGATCACTCTCGCTGCGGCCCAGAGCGGACATCCCACGCCGCCGCCGCCCCCTCCCGGAGCGAAGAGCATTAAATGCGCCGGCCGTCCGGTGTCCCAGCTTGAGGATGTCACTACCGCCAGCGGCATTGCCTTCACCCATACTTCCGACCCGTCGAAGCGATATATCGTCGAGTCGATGAGTGGAGGTGTTGTACTGATCGATTACGATCGCGATGGCTGGCCAGACATCTATTTCACAAACGCACCGACGGTGGAAATGGCCACCAAGGGCGCCAAAAGTCTCGGGGTCCTGTATCACAACAATCATGACGGAACCTTCACGGATGCAACCGTTAAATCTGGCCTGACGACCTCGTGCTTCGGCATGGGAGGCGCGGTTGGCGACTACAACAACGATGGCTGGCCGGACCTCTACGAGACCTGCCTGGGCGGAAATGTCCTCTATCGCAACAACGGCGACGGCACATTTACTGATGTCACCGCGAAAGCCGGCGTTGCGGACGGTCGCTGGTCAACCGGAGCAGCCTTCGGAGATTACGATGGCGATGGTTTTGTAGACCTGATGGTCGTCAACTACGTGGACTTCCATCTCGATGACTTACCCGGCTTCGGCAGTGCTCCGTTCTGCAAATATCGCGGTATTGATGTGCAATGCGGACCGCGCGGTCTGCGTGGCGCTGGCGATTCTTTGTTCCACAACAACGGAGACGGAACCTTCACGGACGTCTCCAAAACAGCAGGTGTCAACGATGCTACCGGCTATTATGGGCTCGGAGTGGTCTGGGCAGACTTTAACAACACTGGCAAGCCCGACATATACATAGCGAACGACTCTACGCCGAAGTATCTGTACAAGAACCTTGGTAACGGCAAATTTCAGGATGTGGGCCTGGAGTCGGGGACAGCCGTGAGCGATGACGGCTCGGAGCAAGCGTCTATGGGCATTGCGCTCGGCGACTATAACCACACCGGCCGTCCGTCGATCTCGGTCACCAATTTTTCGGACGAAAACGACCTCCTCTATCGCAATGAGGGCGATTGGAACTTCAAAGAAGTTTCCTACGCCGCGGGCATCGCTCTGCCGTCGCTTCCCTGGGTCAAATGGGGAACGGCATTCGTCGATGTGGACAATGACGGTTGGGTCGACCTCATCGCGGTGAGCGGCCATGTCTACCCACAGGTCGATTCGTTACCTTCCGGGGGCGGATATCGTGAGCCGAAGCTGCTCAATCTCAATCAGAAAGATGGCACCTTCTGCGATGCGAGCGAAGAGGCTGGCCCCGCATTGAAGGAACGGCGCGTCTCGCGCGGCCTTGCCATCGGCGACCTGTTCAACGACGGCAATATGGATATCGTTATCGGGGACATCGATGGCGCTCCGATGCTTCTTCGCAATCTAGGCATACCAGGTCGTCACTGGGTTAGTTTTGAGCTTGCCGGAACAAAGAGCAACCGGCTCGCGCTCAACGGGCGCATCAGCATCGTTGCCGGCGGGGTGACGCAAACCGATGAGGTTCATAGCGGCGGCAGTTATCTATCGCAGAACGATCTGCGGATTCATTTCGGACTCGGCGCTTCCGACAAAATTCAGAGTGTTACGATTCATTGGCCATCCGGCAGGGTGGAGACATTGAACAATTTGGTCGTCGATAAGTACTACTCCGTTCTTGAGGGGCAGGGTATCGTTCCGTCTGAGAAGATCCGTCCACAGCCGCAAAAGAAATAGCTGCTCGCAGGGGATCTAGATCGATTAATTGGTTCAGACAAAGGTACGCTCGAAGCGAGTCACTTATGCTCGGTGACCTTTGCTCTCAGCGAATCGCGGGCGCCGGTATCCGAACGCGCGTTCGATCGCAGCCGCCACTGCGAGCACGAGCTCATCTTCAAATGGCCGACCTGCTACTTGCACTCCAATCGGAAGCCCTTCTGGTGAAGTGCCAACCGGAACGACCGCAGCAGGTGATGCAAGCACATTGAACCATTGCGTGTAGCGCATCGCATCAAGGTATCCAACTGTCGAGCCGTCGATCTTCCACTCGCGCTCGCCATGCCGAAAAGCAGGCACCGAGCAGACTGGTGTCAGCAGAATCGGAACCTCGCGCATCTCAGCCAGCAGCCTCGAGCGAATCGTGTCGCAATCCGCCCATGCTTGCAGCAAAGATTCAGCCGTCAGTGGTGTTTCGGAGCGGGCAATGTCGAGAAAATTCCTGAAAATTGGGCTCAGCTCTTCCTCCCGTCCGCGAATGGTCGGAGCATAGAACATCGCCCCGCATTGAACGAAGAACTTCCACCATAGTTCACGCGCTGCCTCGAGCCACGCCGGGCGGAATGGCCGAACATCAAAGCCCTGTTCTTCCAACTCACGTGCGGCGTGGCGCACAGCATCTCGAGTGCTCTCCGTGACCGGCACAAGCCCATCGTCTTCGAACCATCCGACAGCGATCGCCTTTGCATCTTCAATCGTTACTGGCTGCAACTCAACCGGCGCACTCGCCGGATCCAAAGGATCATGTGTGGCAAGCAGGCGAAATAGAAGGCTTACATCTGCAATTGTGCGACCCATCGGGCCAATAGCGCCAAGTGTGGAAAAAGGTCCGATGCAGGGAGGATTGTGGCCGCGTCCGGGCACCCGTCCGGGCGTCGGTTTCAGTGAGCAGATGCCGCAGAAATGCGCCGGCTCGCGCACGGAACCCCCGCTATCGCTCCCTAAACCGCCGGCCGACATACCTGCGGCAATCGCCGCGGCTTCACCGCCACTCGATCCGCCCGCGGAACGGCTCAGGTCCCAGGGGTTGTTGGTCCTTCCGTAGAGCAGGTTGCCGGTCTCATACGCCATCAGAAATTCAGGACAATTCGTCGCCCCAAGAAGCACAGCGCCGTGGTCGCGTAGACGAGTAACCGACTCCGCATCGTGCTCGGCCATCGATCCTCGACGCAGAACGCTCCCTATTTCGCATCGATGTCCTTTGATCGATATTGAAGACTTGATCGTAAGCGGAAGGCCTACAAGTTCGCCGCCGCCCGCCTGACGCGCCTGGCTACGTACCCGCTCAGCATCGAAGTCGATGATCGCATTCAAGGCGGGGTTTAGATGCTCAACCTGTCGAATATGTTCTTCGGCCAATTCAAGCGGAGAGATTTTGCGCTGTTCAAGCAGGGCAAGCTGTGCGACGGCTGGCAGAAGGGTGACGTTCATTTCACAAAATGGAGCGCGACCGTGCGGCGCAGCCATAGAATCAGCGCCCGCTTTTGTGCAGCAGGAGGGCGATAAGAATCACCCAGAGCCGTCCTCGCTCGGTCGGAAACAGTCGTCATTGTGCGGCCCGAACCGCAGTCGTCCCTTCGAAGTATCGTTCAATTTCCTCCAGCGTTTTCCCTTTTGTCTCAGGAAGGAAGAAGGTCACCGTTATGAGGTAGATGATGGTGAAGCCGGCAAAGAGGAAAAACATTGTGGAATAGCCATGCTTGCTGACAACCGGAAGAAAAATTGCCGCCAGCGTCGTAGAGACCAGTTGATTGAGGACGAGCGCGATACTCATGCCGTTCGATCGAATGCGTGTCGGCATGAGTTCGGAGAGAGCAAGCCAAACGCAGACGCCCGGACCGACTGCATAGAACGCCACGAACAGGTACAGCCCTGCGGCGACCAGCCAGCCGTGTCCGACACTGGGAACTCCTTGGATCAGCGCCCGCTCGATCTTCAAGGGGGCCGTGCGCGCGGCGTCTAGATCACCGAAGGGGTTCTTGAAAAATGCTTCTATCTTAGTTTTCGGTACACAGTTGTCACGGAGGATTTGAATCGGAGAGGCCCCTGCATCATCCGAGCGAACAAAGCTAGTAGCAGCTGTGAAGTCACCGTACGAGTAGATGACCCCGAAAGAAGCGCGATCACTGTTGATCTCGTTGCCTGAATAGGCCTTCGCTGCAAGTAGTCTCTTCGCCTCCGCTTTATCGAACGGAAGGGTAAGCGTCTGATCTGCTCCAACCATTGATTGCACGATCGTCCTGCAGTCAACATTGGCTCTCTCCGTAGTCAGGAACAGCAATCCCACACTGATCATTGAAACGGTAATGCCGCTGGTGCCCAGAATGAAGAGGAACTTGCGCCCTTTGCGATCCACCAGTGCCATGCCGCCGATGGTCATCAAAAAATTCATGCATGTGAATACAACATATCCCCAATGTGCATGCAGATCAGACAAACCACTTTGCAAAAGAATGTCGGTGTTGTAGGCAACGACCGAGTTAATGCCGGTCGCCGTGTTGCAGGCGAGGATGACGCAGGCCAGAAGAAATGGTATGACGTACTTCCGCCGCAGCAGTGAATCTTTGAGATGCTTTCCCGGTGTGACGGAAGCCTTGGCCAGCGCCGTCTCCTCCATTTCGCTTATCTCAAGGTCAGCCTGCTCCGGGGTGCGCGAACGAAGCAGCGCTCCATATGCGCGCTCCTTTTTGCCGCGCGCAAAAAGCCAGCGTGGAGACTCGGCTACAAACAGACTGCCGAGGACAAACAGTATTCCCGGAGGAAGCGAGACCCAAAAGATACGTCGCCATGCCTGGTTCTTGAATGCGAGTACGGTAGCTGCGTTTGCAATGCGGGTAACGGCCTCCACCCGATAGCTGTAATAGATCCCGATCAGAGCGGCCAAAACGATGCCCAGCGTCAACAGCCACTGAAAGACTCCCGTACCCTTGCCGCGATTTGCTGCCGCGAGACATTCGGCAAGGTAGAGCGGCACCACCACTCCGATCAGTCCGCCGCTAATGCCCTGGAGGAGACGCCCAAAAAAGAGGTAGCCGTAGCCATGGGAGAGCGCGATGACTGGAATGCTGACAACGAAGGCGAAGCCGCTGAGCGTCATCAGCGGCTTACGGCCCAACCAATCGGCCAGCAGACCGGCAAACAGGGTCGAAATAACGCTGCCAAGCAGGACAGCAGCGACAATGATGGAAAGCTGTCCCGCGGTCAGCTTCGACGTAGCCTCCAGATAGGGCAGCGCGCCACCAATGATGCCGACATCTACGCCATAGAGCAGACCGCCGAGGCCCGCCACCAGCAAGAGAAACCGGTTGTAGCTGCGTTTCGTATCCGGAACAGGCAATTCTGACATGGAACCTTTCAAGCTTTTAATCTTGGCCGTTTAAGGCACGCCGCTACATGTGCATCCGACTGGACACGCTTCAAATCTACGCGAGCATCGCGCGCCCATCATAATAGGGAGCGGCACTTCTGTGTTGGATTTGTCGTAACGCCCGCCCGTTTTACAGATGTGGAAGGAAGGCCGGAGAGGGAAGCAAGGGACCAAGGTCAATTGGCCAAGGTCAATCTCGGCTCGCAAGGACCATTGCGGAGTTATCGCAATCCTACCCGGTTTGCGGTGAGCTAGGCGGCCCTAGGTCGGAACTTCGGCAGCAGCGGCGACGCCCTGAAATGTCGGGCTATGCTGCATCATTCCGGGGAGGGTCAACGCACGTTAGACTATGGCACACTGCGAGAGGCATTCGAGGCTTTGAGGCAAATAGTCTGCGCAGTGCACACGCATCTACCCGAGGCTGGTTCAGATGAAGAAGCTAATCACATTCTTCCTTTGGATGGCTGTGCCTGCTATCGCGCAGGTGAACTACGGTGAGCTGCGTCTCAAGATTGCGGATCCTTCTGGTTCCGCAGTGGCGGCTTCGGTCGAATTGATCTCCTCAGGAAATGGATATTCCAAGAGCTTCACCGTGGATGAATCCGGGGCCCTCGCGGTCCACAGCATGCCCTATGGCGTGTATCAGATTCAGGTAACAAAGTCGGGCTTCGCACCTTCTTCAACATCTATTGAAATCCGTTCTGCGCTGCCTATCTCTGAAAACATCCGGCTCAACCTCGCCTCAGTCGTCACCAAAATAAACGTCAATGCCGCGAGCACATTGATAGACCCGAGCAGTCCGTCTTCTGTTATGCAGATCGGGTCAAAGCAGATCGAGAAGCGGCTCTCCTCCCTTCCGGGACGCTCCGTCCAGGACCTTGTGAATACCCAGCCTGGATGGATCTACGAAGGCAACGCAGTTCTCCACCCGCGCGGCTCGGAGTACCAAACTCAGTTCGTCATCGACGGTATTCCGCTTACCGACGACCGCTCTCCGAGCTTCGGCCCGGAGATTGAGGCGGACGATCTGGATGCGATGAGCATCTACACGGCAGGATATTCGGCAGAGTACGGCAGAAAATTGGGCGGTGTCGTCGAACTCGATACGCGCCGTCAAACCGATGCCGGTGTTCACGGCCAGCTTGTCCTATCGGGTGGCAGCTACGACAGCGTCTCTTCTTATGGACAATTACAAGATGTATGGGGCAGAAATACCGTCGGCGTGACGGCGTCTGGTAGCACGACGGCGCATTACCTCAATCCGGTGGTTCCGGAAAACTTTACCAATACCGGGACTATCGCCGACTTTTCCGCGCGATACGAGCGCGACTTCTCCGCTCGGGACCGAGCAAGCTTCGATGTCCGGCATGAGTTTTCTCGATTCCTCATTCCCAATGAACTTCTGCAGCAGCAGGCGGGGCAGATTCAGAATGGAGACAATTTCGAAACGATGGGCACGGTGCACTATCAGCACATCGTCTCGTCGGATACTCTCGTAGCCCTTGCCGGCATGGTACGCGACAACGCGAACGACCTTTATTCCAATCTGCAATCCACGCCCATAATCGCGTTCCAGCACAACGATTTTCGCGAAGGATACTTCAAGGGAAAGGTCTCACTGCATCGTGGTCGCCATGAGTTCAAAGTCGGTGTTGAGTCGGATGCAGTCTTCCTGCACGAGCACTTCAACTACAAAATCACCAATCCGGATGATTTCGATGATGACACTCCGCCGACTTTGACCTTTGCCGATCAGCGCCCGGATCTTGAACAATCAGCTTTTGTTGAAGATCTGATCCGTCTAGGAAATTGGACAATCAGCGCTGGACTGCGCTGGGACCACTACCAACTCCTGCTCAACGAGAATGCCTTCAGTCCACGGATCTCAGTCGGCCGCTATGTGCCTTCACTCAATCTGGTGCTTCACGGCTCATTTGATCGCGTATTTCAGACACCGTCGTTTGAAAACATCCTGATCTCCAGCTCTCCGGAAATCGACGCCCTCAGCGGTCAATTCCTCCGTCTGCCTGTTCAGCCCTCCCTGGGTAATTACTACGAAGGCGGTTTCAGCCAGGCGCTCTTCCATCGAATGCGACTTGACATGAATGTCTACCGCCGTGACGTAAGAAATTACGCTGACGACGATCAACTTCTGAATACCGGAGTGAGCTACCCGATCGCGTTTGATAAATCTGTCATCTATGGAGCGGAAGCCAAACTGGACGTCGTACGGCTCGGCAAAATGAATGGCTATGTCAGCTATTCGTACATGGTGGGCAACGTATGGTTTCCGGTCACCGGCGGCCTCTTCCTCGGCGATGACGTAGACGACGCAATTACTCAATTAAACGGACACTTTCCTGACTCACAGGACCAGCGAAACACGCTCAGGACGCGCTTTCAATATCAGCTGCTTCCACGTATCTGGTTTGCTGCTGGTGCGGAATATGGTTCGGGACTGCCCTTCGAATACCAGGGGACCGAAGCGGATGCGTTAGCCCGATACGGCCCGGAGGTGGTGAGCCGGATCAATTTCGAGCGCGGGCGCATACGGCCATCGCTTGCCGTGAACGCGTCGCTGGGCGCCGATATCTACAGGGGCGAGAAGATGAACATGCGCTTTCAGCTGGACGGAATCAACTTAAACAACCGCCTCAACGTCATCGACTTCGGTGGCCTGTTTTCAGGGAATGCGATTGGACCTGGTCGAAGCGTTGCCGCGCGGCTAAACACGAGCTTCTAAATAGACGCTCGGCCATGACCCTCACGGTCGGCCGGTGTAGCCTACTGACGTGAAACAAGGAGAAGCTGAAGTACTCTCAATCGACGGTCGCGAGGTCCGGATAACACATCCGGACAAGCTTTATTTTTCCAGACAAGCCCAGCTGTCGAAGCTCGACATCGTACGTTATTACCTATCCGTTGCTGCGGGCGCGCTTTCAGGGATCCAGGGTCGTCCTATCGTTCTCAAGCGCTTTGTGAATGGTGCGGAGGGCGAAGCGTTCTATCAAAAGAGAGCTCCCTCCGATCGGCCTCACTGGCTGCGTACCGTCACGCTGTCTTTCCCGTCCGGTAGGACAGCCGAAGAACTCGTAGTCGACGACGCCGCCGGTCTTGCGTGGATCGTCAACCTGGGATGCATCGAGCTGCATCCGCATCCAGTCCGGTCCGGCGATCTGGATCATCCGGACGAACTGCGAATTGACCTCGATCCGGGCCCTGGCATCTCCTGGGTGGATGTCCGGCGCGTGTCGCTCGAAGTGAAATCGGTGCTCGAGGAGAGTGGCCTTCGCGGATGGCCCAAGACGAGCGGCTCACGCGGGATGCACGTCATCATACGGATCCAGCAACGCTGGGGCTTCAGCGAAGTCCGCCGCGCGGCTCTAGCACTTTCACGGGAAGTAGAAAGACGTCTGCCAGCGCTTGCCAGTTCCAAATGGTGGAAGGAGGAGCGGCACGGCGTTTTTCTGGACTACAACCAGAACGCGAAAGATCGCACGACTGCCTCTGCTTACTCTGTGCGCCCGCTGCCTGATGCGCGCGTATCCGCGCCGCTGCACTGGCATGAAGTCTCCGACTGTGATCCGGAGGACTTTACTGTATTCACTATGCCAAGCCGCTTTGCGGAGCTTGGCGACCCTCACGCATCTATCGATGCATCTGCCGGATCGCTCGATCGATTGCTCGAGCTCGCGGCTCGTGATGAGGCCGCAGGCCTGGGCGACGCTCCATGGCCTCCACATTTCCGCAAGGCGGAAGGCGAGGCTCCACGCGTAGCTCCCTCCCGGGCCAAGGGCGCTGCCAGGACTTCGTCCGAAAAGAAGTCCGCTAAGAGGCCGCGGACAAAAATGCCTCTGTTGGTGATTGCAAATTCACCAAGTGAAAGCGCTGCTCTGGCGGGTCTCGAGAGATGGAAGAGTAAGCATCCCGAAGCGGCCGGGCATCTGGCTGTAGATGATGTGCTGGTCGACAGAATGCGCGGTCGCTCGTCTACATGGACACGTATTCGGGTGAATCTGCGCCACGTACCGGAAGACCGACGGCCTCCGCAGGAACCACCCGATCCGGATGACGATCCGACGCGTGAATGGCGCGAACGCCTATCTCGCGAGCGCTCATCTAAGGACGCAACTGAGAATTAGGTCTCGCGGACTATCGTCCACTTGCGAAAATCTGTTCGAGCTCGTGCGGCACCACCACCTCGAGCTGTGCATAGGTGCAATCTGCCGGACTCTTATCTGAACGCCATCTGCGAAAGTGGGCCATGTGTCGGAAGCGTCTGCCTTGCATGTGTTCGTAAGCCACCTCCACCACAGGCTCTGGGCGAAGCGGCTCCCATGAAAGGTCTTTGCCCTGGCTCCAGCGGCTCTGCCCACCCGGCATACGACTTCCAGTAGCGGCCCCTGCGTCTGCCCATGAGGCCCAGGGGTGGTCAGTCAGCGCATTCTTTCGATAAGGCGTCAAATACTCCAGGAGCTCTCGTCGGTTCTCCTTCGTGAAGCTTGCGCAAACGCCGACATGCTGCAGTGTTCTGGACTCATCGAATAGCCCTAGCAGAAGGGAACCGACGGCTTCGCCTTCAGCATCTTTGTACCACCGAAAGCCCGCGACAACACAGTCGCAGTCGCGCTCATGCTTGACCTTGAACATCACTCGCTTCCCCGGCTCATAAATCCCATCCATCGGCTTGACCATTACCCCGTCGAGACCCGCGCCTTCAAAGCGGCGAAACCAGTCTGAGGCGATATTTCTATCGTTTGTAGCCGGTGTCAGATGGAGCGGGGGAGCGGCCGATCGAAATACTTCCTCCAGACGAGGGCGGCGTCTATGAAACGCCTCACCGCACAGGTCATCTTCTCCCTCCGAAAGCACATCGAAGCATACAAAAGATGATGGCATCTGCTGCGACAGAAGCCTCACTCTCGAGGCGGCTGGATGAATCCGGAGCTGCAGGGCATCGAAATCAAGTGCTCCGTCCCTGGCGATCACGACCTCACCATCCAGCACGCAACGCTCGGGTAGCTGCCGCAGCAGGGGATCGATAAGCTCGGGAAAGTAGCGGTTCAGTGGTTTCTGATCCCGGCTTTGAATAAGGATTTCGTCATGGTCGCGAAAAATCAGTGCGCGAAACCCATCCCATTTGGGCTCGAAGATCCATGTGCCCTCTTCTGGCAGTTCCTGAAGGCGTTTCGCAAGCATCGGCAGGATGGGAGGCTTTACGGGCAGGCGCACGCCTCATGGTAACTCTCGTTAACCCGGGAATCACGACCTCGCCAATGGACCGGCGAGAGAGTCGCGCGCATCGCACGCATCGCCATGCCGACAGTCTGCCCTTTACGCAGTCAGCCGGGTGGCCGCAGCAGCTGGCGGAGTAGGGATCAGTGCTAAACAGATCTCCAACCAATCTGTCGAGGACGCAGAAACGTCAGGCTGCCGATCTACGCCCTTGTTCGTATGCAAAGTTCATCAGCTGGGCAATCTCTTCGGCCGCTCCGCGATCGTTATAGACCGCGCATTCTTCGACTCCGTCAGGGCCGATCACCGTAAATCCTGCGCCATTGCCGCAACCGCAGCTGTCAATCTCTACCGTGTATATCTTTACTTCGCTCGTCATACTCCCTCTCGGGAGCAGCTCTTCACGGCTTTGGGTAATCGTTTGCAGCCTGCTCGTCACCATGATGCTTCCGTTCGACCTCACTCAAGATAAAGATGAGCGATCTCACTATCGCTCGATTGTCGCGTCAACCCTGCTACTTGGAGGCGTCAACCGCAAGCCAAAGTTGCATCGCGGTGAAGTCCCAAATTGTTAACATTGGAGTTTCTTCGGCCGCTACTCTGTCGGATCCATGGTCGATGGTAGGCCTGATCGTAATGATCGAGCCCGGCGGCTTCGAGTCCATCTGGCGGAATCGCCACGGAGCCGCAGTCGTTCTAGGTCCTCTCGTGGTGCCTGACTTCGGCGCCGAGTGATATTCGCCTTTTGTTTGCCTCACACGGACACTTCCGGATATGCTGCGCACTGTGCATATTCGTTCAAAAGTCGGTTTCCCAGTGGCTGCATGATGATCAATTACGCCAATCGTCTCCGGGAAGAACTTAGTCTCCGAGCGCTTTCCTGGGCCGAAGACAATGAACTGCCGCACGAGTGCACCATAGGAAATCAACCGTCTGTCCTATTCCGCGAGGCGGACGACGCCACACACGGAAATTTTCATCCAGCCTCTTACAAATGCATCTGCAAGAAGCCGGAGTGGAATCGTCGCCTTCGGAAATCTCACACCTCCGCGCGGCGCAACCTCGTTAGCCACGACGCTGAACGCAGCGAACTGGACACAGCCGCGAGCTCTGACGCGCTTCTCATGAATATTTTCTGTCACCCGCAGGCCTTTGCCGCGGGCAGTTCTCTTCGTCTATTGCTTGCTACGCATGCGCCGGAGCGCCTCCAGTTCGGCTGGAAGCCGCGCATCCCGCTCGTCCCAAATCACATCGAGCGCACTGAGATAGACCTTCGCATCGGGGACCTTTCGATCGAGGCGAAATTAACAGAGGCCGAATTTCATCGCGCTCCCCGCGCTTGGGTCGAACGATATCGCGACTTTTCGTCGGTATTCGACATGAATCTACTGCCCCAGACGACGGACTCCTATCTCCACTATCAACTGATTCGAGGTGTTCTGTCCGTATACGCAGAACAGGGCACTCGTTACTCCGTGATCTGCGATGCGCGTCGCCCCGATCTCGTCGATGCGTGGTTCAGCGTGGCCAGAGCAGTCAGGCTTGTCTCACTCCGTTCACAACTGCAATTGGCCACCTGGCAGGAGATCGCTGCCACATTGCCTAAAACGATGAGGACGTGGCTGAGTAAGAAATATGGAATAGGGTCATGACGCAGCCGACCCCAGCGAAAAATTAACATTGGATTCTGCGACAGACAATTCGGGCCGCACAAGTTGATCGTGGCAGCCCGAAGAGATCTGAGCCGAACATCAACCCTGGTCCGGATGAAGTACCCGATAACTCTCTCCGCCCTTCGACCAGACGAGCAGGAGCACGTCCTGACCGGCGGGAATCGAGCGAACGCCCGCCACCGCCTGGCTGGCCGAATCAATGTCATGCCGGTTCACCTGCACGACAACGTCACCAGGCTGCAAGCCTGCGTCTTCGGCCGGGCTGCCGGGCCGGACGCTCTGGATTGCCGCGCCTTTCACATTGTCGGGCAGATTGAGCTGCTGGCGCACATCCGGCGTGATGTCGGACATGGCGAGACCAAGCTTTCCTCCCTGATTGGTTGTGCCGTTTGCGTCCTCACTATCGGCCACTTGGCTGTTGCCGTGGTATTCACCAACAGTCAGATCGATAGTCTGCGGATGCCCATTTCGAAGAATGCCAAGCTGAACCTTTGTTCCGGGTGGCACGTCTGCGACCGCCATCTGGAGGGCGCTTCCATTGGGCATCTTCTGTCCGTTGAGCTGATCAATCACGTCGCCGTTCTTCAGCCCCGCCCGACTTGCCGGCGAATCAGGTGTGACCTGTGCGACGATCGCTCCTGAAGCCTCGTTCAAATTGAAGAAGTGAGCGTTTGCCGGCGTGACATCGTTCATGCTGATGCCGAGGTATCCATGATGGACACCGCCTGTCTTGATGATCTGGTCTGCAGCGGCTTTGGCGATCTGTTGTGGGATGGCGAAACCTGCCCCCGCGAAGGAACCGCTATTCGAGATGATGAAGGTGTTGATGCCCACAAGTTCGCCGTGTGCATCGACGAGAGCGCCACCGGAGTTGCCCGGATTGATCGCTGCATCCGTCTGGATATAGCCGCCTAACTTCCGCGGGTCATCCGAGTATGGATTCTGGCGATTTACAGCGCTGACGATGCCACGAGTGACGGAGAACTGGAAGTAGCCGAATGGACTGCCGAATGCGAGAACAGTCTGGCCGGGATGGAGCTTCGATGAGTCGCCCCACGGGATCGTGGGAAGATCGCGCGCATCGACTTTGACGACCGCGAGATCGGTGAGCTTGTCCCTTCCGATCACCTTGGCATTCAGCACGCGGCGATCGTGCAGCGTGACCTTTATCTGGGTTGCACCGTCCACTACATGATTGTTGGTCAGGATGTATCCATCCGGCGAGATGACGACGCCGCTACCGATGCCGTGTTGGAGTTCCGGTTGTTGTGGCATCTGCATGTGCCGGCCGCCGCTCCCGAAGCCGAAGAACTGCTGGAGACCGGGGGGCAGATCCTGCGGACCGCCGCCCTGCATGTCAACGGCCTGCTCCTCCGCTTTCGAAGTAACCGCGACGTTGACGATGGCTGGAGTCACGCGCGCTGCAAGTGACTCCATGGCGTGATCCATTTCAGTTAGTGCCGCAATACTGTTGTTGTCCAGTGGGGAGACGGTCTCTGCCGCGACAGGAACGTTGTTCTGGTGGACAAAGAGTGCGGCGCCAATGACTGCAAGAGCAGTCACACTGGCGGGCAAAGCAAATTTACGTAACTTTGCAACTAGTTCATTAGTTGATGCGCGCATAAAGACTTCCTCCGGATGCGTTGGCGGTTAAAGTTGTACGATTAGCCAGCCATTCGCGAATGCGACGGCTGTATACGATGGCGAGAATTCGTCAGGCAGCACATAAACGGCTTGGAAAAGCCTTCCGCTGTTTAGATTCGTTTCCCGTGCTGAGGTGCGCGCTGCAGCGGGCAGCATGCGGGGGTGCTGCTGCCGTAGCTTCACGGCATGAGCTTTGCGCAAGGGCTGCCGCGGAAGCGCCTCTCGAGCAGGCTCCACGTGCGGGGCAGGATCCATCACGGCCTTCAGAAACGTCGCTCGCGGTTGTACGGTTTCGGAGTAGACGACAGGGACGGCAGATTGCGAATCTGCAACAGCAGCGGACGCGTGAGACTCAGGTACGGTATGCGGATCGGCAAAGGTCACGAAATGTGGCACGCGAGCCATCTCCACGGCGCTGCCCGTGATGACCAGAACAAGCAGAGCGCTTGCGAATCTCGCGGGACGGGATGACCAGGCGCTGACGGGTTGAAGCAGACTCAGGATGCGTCGTCCAACTTCGGATTGGCGACTCCATGCTGCAAGCGATAAAGCCAGTTTGCGGTACTGCGAGCGTTGCTCGGCTAGTCTCGTAAGGCAGCGTGCGTATTCAAGTGGTTGGGCTGTCGAGGCGACAACACCGGCATCGCATGCGAGCTCGCGCTCGACGGATAGCTTACGGTCTACCCAAAGGAGGCCTGGATTTAGCGGAAAGAGCACAAGACCCACCTTCTGGATGAGGTTGAGCCAGTCATCCCTGCGGCGGAGGTGCTCCAATTCATGGAGCACTATCTGAGCCATATCTTCGGGCGACAGCTTTCCAACCAGCCATTCAGGAATAAGCAGACGAGGAGATCCGAAGCCGATGACGCTCGGAGAATCCACATCCGCGGAGGTGCATAGCTCCACGGATCGGGGGCTGCGCTGTAATAGCTCCGAAGTGTTCTCGTCAGCACGGATCGGTGTGGCACGTTTCCAGGTGCCCCGCAATTGATACAGGTGCACGGTGAGTTGTACAGCTCGGACAGACATCAGGATCAGCCACAACGCGACGATCACATATCCCCACGTCTCGCTCACCCGCAGGCTAGCCACAAGCGGACCCGACGGAGAAGAATGCGTCCGAAGGTTCAGTAGCGGCGTGGCGAGGAGCACGATGAATGCGACTGCCCAGATGGCGAATCGAAGCCGGGGACCAACGCGGGAACAAAGGCGGAGAGCGAGAGCTACGGCCGTGACCAGGACCGCGCCCTGCCAGAGTCCGGCAAAGAATACGTAAGCGCCCATGCGGAAGAGTTCGGAAGGGAAATTCACTTGCGCCCCTTCGGTATCGCGTTCTCTTCCGTCGCCGCAGATTCGGCCTGAGCGATGGCAGCCTTGAGGCGCTGCAATTCCTCGTGTGACACGTCCTCATCGCCGAGCAGCGCTAGAAGTAGACGCTCCGGCGAGTTCCCGAAGAAGCGATCCAGCATATGTCGAATCTCTGAACGGCTCGCGTCATTTTCCGCAATACACGGACGATAGACAAAGGCACGCCCTTCCTGACGATGGCGGACGTACCCTTTCTGCTCCAGTATCCGTACCGTCGTCAGCACCGAGGTGTAGGCGAGGGGCGTGCTCTCTGGCATGGCGGCCACCAGCTCGCTCACCAATGATTCGCCGCGCTCCCAGAGGATGCGCATGATCCGGAGTTCCGCTTCTGTCAACGTGTTGGAGCGCTTCGGGGGCATGTTCTTCTGGTGAGACGAGCAACTAGAAGATTAGTTAGCAGCGAGAGAATCCTGCTTCCGCATAAGAGTTCCGATTCCGAAGGAATTGACGATTAGAGGTGACGACGGCTGCCGTACACGGCCAGCTGGCTCAGGCAAACAGGCGGGACGTGCAACCGGCCGAACTGGCGTTGGAACTGACGGACATCGTCTCCACGGTACCGCCTATCCGATTCTTACAAGTGATTATGAGGTGAAAGGCAGAGGCAGCGGCAAGCGGAGCGCAAAACGCCCTCTTGCGTGGGCCGGCTTGGGGCAGTCATAGGAGCTAGGGGGAAGGCTGGAATGGGGACCAGCCGTCGAGGTCCAAGAAACCCGAGGAAACCTCTTGCGGCCATCTTCGCTGTCACCCTGACCCTCGTGCTTGGCACAACAGCCATCACGAACTGTGAGCTAGCGTCTCAAGCGAAATAACCCTACTTGCTCTTGCGTAGAATTCTGAATGCGACGGAGATGCCTATGATTTCATTGGTATCCCAGCCGGGAGGCAAATTCACTGACTGCAGCATGAAGTAGGGCCGAGTGGAAAACGAATCCGTGATGGGCAACCTAATTCCCACCTGAAATCGGTTCTGGGTAAAACTGCCCCCTGCTGCAAAGCTATTGGTTCCTGGAACGACGAAGAATTCATTGCTCACAACCAGCGCGGGACGCCGCGCCATAGGCAGCGGCAAGGTATAGATCACTCCCGGACGAAACCGGAGGCGTGCCGAAGCAGTAAGACCATCGGGAAAACGTCCCTCGATGAGAGTGCGGAAATTAGGCTGCCATGGACCGCGGGATGCGTTCAGCGTCAGGTTGAGTAGCAGCCGGTTTTCGTAGTCAACTGTGGGATTGCCGGGAAAGCGCTGATAGCGATACGACGGCAGCACGATGAGCCACGGTCGCGGGCGAAAGGCAACGCCGCCCTGAAAGAAATACTCGAAGAGATTTGAGGCTCCCTCGTCGAAGCGTTGATGGAATTCGGCTTCCAGGGACCTGTTGCGTGAAAGCCCGGCAGAGATCCCCTGGTCGAGCCATAGGCCTACCTGCTTTTCATCTTCTGGGTCTTCGGGCGCCTGCTGTTGTTGCGCTCTGGCACGAACGGCCGGAAGACAAAAGCAGAGCATCGTAAGTAGGAGGGCCAGACACCAATGTTGTCGTGTCAGTGGCATGAAGCACACGTACCGTTGGGCAAGGCGCACACCCGCTATTCGCTTATTCTGGCTGGTCGTTCAGCTCAATGGAACTGTGCCAGTTGCGAGATCATAAACTCCGGCCCCTATTTTCAGAGCGCCACCCTTGACGGCATCGCGAATGACGGTTGAGCACGTGCGCAGCAATTCAGCGTGAATACTCGCATTGATTGCGCTTCTTTCGTTCATTTCGACCTCCTGTCTGCTGGATCTTAACCAGCCCAGTGACAGACTGAGAACTGTCACTTCAGACAGTTCCGGATGCCCTTTTCGGAATGTTGTGATGGTGGGTGCCCTCAGGATCTTCTACAGCCGGCGCGCTTACGACTGGTCCCGCTTCGTTGACGCCGGTTCTTGTGCCGCGCAGAGGAGGTAGTATGTCGAAACAAAGCCTGAAGCAAAAGGCCTATCGGGAGCTAAGAGAATTTGTCATTATCACGCTCTATCTCTTGGTGGTCTTCAGTTGTTTCATTGCGTACAAGTCGATTGTTCTTGGGGCATACAACATCGACGTTACTTACCACGGTTTAGCCCTTATCAATGCGCTGGCACTCGCGAAAGTGATGCTCATTGCACAGGGCCTCCACCTCGGCAAACGCGTCGAGGAGGCGCCACTCATCTATTCGACGCTTCTGAAGTCCGCGCTATTTGCTGTTGTGCTGGCTTGTTTCAAGATCTTGGAAGAATTCGCCATAGGATACTTTCACCATAGGTCCTTTCACGAGAGTATTGCTGATCTTGCCGGGGGGACCGGGAAAGGAATTCTTACTCTCACCATACTTCTGTTTGTGGTGCTCATTCCGTTCGTCGCATACGGGGAGCTGCAAAGAATAGTTGGCGAAGAGAAGTTGGCGCAACTATTCTTTCATCGTCGCGCTGAACAAACCGATCAGTAAGACAGACGAAACATCAGAAAACTCGTCCGCCCTGTACGTCAACTGCACATCCAGTAAAACCGTTCTCAAGCAGTCGAAGCCCGATCCTAAACTCATGCCGTAATGCTTAGTCGCAGGAGGAAGGAATTGACGCGATCACTGAAAATTGCACTTGTGTTTTGGGCGTCTCTTTACACCCCGATGTCTTCGTCAGCACAACAGGATCCTGTTCCGAACGCGCCTGAGCCCGCCGGCAGCGGAGCGGCAGATTTGCAGAAGGCCACGCAGAACCCGGTCGCGAGCCTGATCAGTGTTCCGCTTCAGAACAACAGCAATTTCGGCATCGGTCCGTATGACCGGGTACAGAATGTGCTGAATATCCAGCCCGTGATTCCGATGAAGGTCAGCAAAGACTGGAACATGATCATTCGCTGGATTGCCCCGATCCTCTGGCAACCTGCTCCAGGTACCGCGAACCTGGAGGTGTATGGCATTGTGGAAGATACTCCCGCCTACTTTGCGGCGCAGGCAGTACAGCGCAGTGCCGGCGTATTCGGCTTTGCGGATATGACTCCAACGTTTTTCTTTTCGCCCGCCGCGCCGCACAAGCTGATCTGGGGAGCCGGGCCAGTATTTGTTCTGCCAACGGCCACCAGCAAGGTACTGGGTCAGGGGAAACTCAGCATCGGGCCCTCCGTCGTTGCGCTGATTCAGCCCGGCCATTGGACCATTGGCGCGCTTGTGAATAATGCGTGGTCGGTCGCCGGCCCTTCGGACCGCAATGACGTGAACCAGATGACGTTGCAATATTTCATTAACTACAACCTGAAGAAGGGCTGGTTTCTGTCATATTCGCCGATCGTTACCGCGAACTGGAAGGCTTCCAGCGGAAATGTATGGACCGTGCCAGTCGGGGGCGGTGTGGGACGAATATTCAGATTGGGTCTGCAACCGGTAAATGTCACCGCGCAGTTTTACGGAAATGCTGCGCATACCGTGGACGGCTCACCTTGGAGCATGCGCTTACAAGTTGCATTCCTGTTTCCGAAGTTGCCTCCGGAGGTGAAGGCAAAGCTGAAGGCAATGCAAAAGTAGGTCCTTGGTCCTTCCGAGTAACTCGATTCAGCTCGGGTGTGCGGAGGATCAATGTAGACCGCGATTCCGGAGTTCAGTGTAAGCGTTCGATCTAGAAGTGCGTTCGTGCGGCCCGGATCAATTAGGTAAACGGCCGAAGTTGACGATGATGGCGAAAATGTTCAAGAACCCCTCACTTGAAATTAAAGAGTGCTCCAAGAATGAACCCGCTTGACGCTACGTTATAAAGATATTGATTGCTGCTATTTCTATAATCAACGACTAGATAACGCCAGCCCGCCTTCAAGTCGATATTCTTCTTGACCTTCAGTCCCAGCAAACCCGCTATTTCATAATCGGAATTTGCGCCCCCACCTCCCGCATCGCCGATGACACTCGCCGACACTTTGGGGGTCAGAAGCAACAGGAATCGCGCGCCCCCAAGAGCATCCACCCAGTTCTGCGACGCGGATACCCCGTTCAGGATGGTGGGACTAAACTCGATCTTTTGTCCTAGGTGCCAGTAGCGCAAACCCGCCAGCCCATCCACTTTTAGCTTCTCTTTATCGACGACCCGGTATCCCCCCATCGGTGTAAGCAGGAACTGACCGGCTCTGAAGCTGATGGAGTTGATGCCAACTTCGTTTACTGGCAGTGCCTTGTCGTCACTGAGCCGAACCCACATGAGGTCGGTGGCCAACACGAAATGGTTCTTGCGCACTTCCGTTGTCCCCATGAGCCCGATGTTGAAGTGCGAGAGCAAGTCCCCAGCTGAGGCACGCACGCTGGTATCAAACCCGCGAATCCCGGATGTGCCATGCATCCCGGGGAACCAGAGGTAAGGGGCAAACCCGATGTGCCATTTGTCGTCCATGGCGCCACTGGTGTCCGCCTCTGGAGCGCTACTCGGCGGGGGCGATGTGCTCGCGCTCGAAGTAGGCTGCTGCGCAATCGCCACAGGCATTCCAAACCGTCCGAGCGCAACGAGTGTCAGCAAAAGTAAAAACGAAGATCGCGGAAGTTTCATAGGACTCCTCAAACGCACGGGCGCAGCTACTTTTCTAATGCGATAGAAGATCGATTTGGAACTGTCACAAATGACAGAAGGGACGAAGTGCTCTTCGACTGGCAGATGTGACAGTTGCAGCTTGTAGGCAGCAACTTCATGCTTATTGTCGTTATCTGCTTGCCGTGCCCAGCGCCCTTGAGCAGTGGAATTCGGCGAATGCGCGATAGTTCGCCGGCACGATTTACGAGGTCGTAGTGGATCTGGACCCGGCAGCTGAAGCGAGAAGAGAGGCGTGGCAAGCTACGGGCTCAACAGATTCCGGAATAACTATAATTCGCGACGATCTGACTCCTTGCAGGCGCCTTGCGAATAGCTGTGGAGGCAAGAGGAATGATCAGGACCATCGCGAAACAGCTTTTCTCGAATACGTTGTCGCTGCTGCTGGTTTTTGCCACGGCGCCATTTGACGCTGAAGGTCAGCAAGCGCCTGCCAGACAATCGGCCCCGGCCGCACAAACGTCACCGGGACAGGGTGCCCCCGCGGGATACTCAGGTCAAGGTGCGCCGCTTCCTGCGGATCAACTGCAACAACTGGTAGCGCCCATCGCCTTATACCCCGACGCGCTGGTGGCTCAGGTTCTCGGAGCTGCGACTTTTCCGGATCAGGTCGCTGGTGCCGACAGTTGGCTTCAGCAAAATAAGAATCTAACCGGGGATAACCTGATGCAGGCGGTGGATAAGCAGCCATGGGACCCCAGCGTGAAGGCCCTCACGCAGTTTCCTTCGGTTCTCGACAACATGACGAAAAATCTGAGCTGGACTTCCGCATTGGGCGAGGCGTATCACACCCAGACCAGCGATATCATGTCAGCGATCCAGGCCATGCGTGCCGAGGCGAAAGCTGCTGGCAATCTCAAATCTGGGTCGCAGATTACCGTCGTTCAGCAGTCGCCGCAAACCATCGTGATTCAGCCTACGAATCCGCAAGTCGTCTACATTCCGGAATACAATCCCACGGTAGTCTATGGCGTGCCGGTCCAAACTCCGGGTTATAGCACTGCAGATGTAGTGGCAACCGGTCTGCTGGCCTTCGGCGTCGGCATCGCTGTAGGAGCAGCGATAAATAACAGTTGTTGTGGTTGGGGCTACAGCTACTGGGGCTGCAACTGGCATGGCGGCACAGTGGTGTACAACCGCAACGTCTATTACGGAAACAATGCGTGGCACGGTGGGGTCTATGGGTCCAGTGTCACGGCGTACGGTCCATATGGCGCAGCTCGCGCTGGCACTGCGTATAACCCAACAACGGGTGCCTATGCGAGAGGCGGAACTGTTGCGACTCCTTACGGCACGCGAAGTGCCGCTCAAGGCTACAATCCCAGCACTGGCACAGTTGCGCGTGGCGTGTCTGGGACGGGCCCCAACGGAGCCGCAGCAGCAGGCCAGGCTTACAACGCGAGGACCGGGACCTATGCCGCTACGGCGCAAGGCGCCAATGCCTATGGGAACTACGGAAGCTCCGTCGTCTCAAAGAACGGCCAGACTGCGTATACCCAGCACCAGACCACTGCACAAGGAACCGCATCGTCGATTCAGACTTCCTCAGGGGGCAAGGCTGTTGCTGGTGCGGGCGCAAACGGTAACACCTTTTCCGCAGGACAATCTGCGAACGGCAACAGGTACGCTACGGGACAATCGGCAAACGGCAACAAATATGCCGCCTCCAACGGGAATGTCTACAAGAACACTGGAAGTGGCTGGCAACAGAGCCAGGGCACTTCCTCCAGAGGATACGGACAACAGCAGAGCAGCGCCCATGCCTCGGCTTTTGGTGGAGGCGGCGGCGGGGGCGGATGGCAATCCCGGCAGGCGAGTGCCCGTGGTTCCTTCAGCCGTGGCGGCGGTGGTGGCTGGCATGGTCGCCGATAGAGTGACATCGGGAAAGTATTGCTGGTGTTGTTAAAACTCTTGAATCTGAAATCCGAATCTTGCGGAGGATCAAATGTCTCCTAAGCCATTCAGAGTTGCCCTCGCGGCCCGGCTCTTCCTCCTGGCGATATTGATTCCGCTTGCTGCCTGCCATAAATCAGAAGAACCTGCGACCAGATTGTTTTCTACACCCGATGACGCAGCGAATGCCCTACTCGCAGCGGCAAGATCGGGCGACCAGGCACAACTGGTTGCAATCTTCGGCCCAAGCTCGAAGGAGCTCATTTCATCTGGCGATGCCGTACAGGACAAAAATGCCGGCGACGCGTTTGTGAAACGGTATGACGTGATGCATCGCTGGCGCAACCTGGGCGACGGTGCGCAGATCCTTTTGGTGGGCGCTGACAATTTCCCGTTTCCCATTCCTCTGAAGAAAAATGCCGCCGGCCAATGGTTCTTCGACACGGCGTCAGGCAGAGACGAGGTTCTCAATCGTCGGATTGGCCGAAACGAACTCGCCATGATCGAGGTTTGCGAGGCCGCGGCGGATGCTCAGGCCGAATATTTCTCTCAGCTTCATGATGGCGCGACCACGAAGCAGTACGCGCAGAAGTTCCTCAGCGATCCCGGCAAGCAGAACGGCTTGTACTGGGCCTCACCTCAAGGTCAGCCCCAGAGTCCGCTCGGACCATTGGTCGCGTTTGCAACAGCGGAGGGCTACAGCGCCAAGCCCGACGCGCATGCAGCCTTTCATGGCTATTTCTTTCACATGTTGAAAGGGCAGGGCAGTAGCGCGCCCGGGGGTGCGAAGGACTATGTTCACGACGGCAAAATGATTGATGGATTCGCACTCGTCGCCTATCCTGCCGAATACGGCAACTCAGGAGTGATGACCTTCATGATCAACCAGGATGGCGTGCTCCTCCAGAAGGATCTGGGGAAATCCACGCAAGAGACAGCAATCGCAATGACACAGTTCAATCCTGACGCAGGGTGGAAACCTGTCGAGGAATGATTGCGACTGCGCCAAGAGTGAGTTTTGCAGCCAGGACTTCAATGCTCGCAACGATTCGGCGTCATTGAACCGCAGAATGAAGGTACGCAGCTTCGATCACGAGACGATCAGCAGATCGTGGTCGAAGTGATCTTCCCCAGCCGTCTCGCTCCCGTTGTCTTCTCGTAGAGGAATGGTAATTAGATACTTTGCTCAGTTGCCTTCCTGTTGAACTCTCCTGGAAATACGCTAGTATTCCCGCCAAAACGAGAGAACCAGCCCGAGAACGCGTCAGACGCCAAAAATGACACAACCCGCCGGTTCATCCGGACTAGCATCCCTACGCCTGATTCGTGCCGTATCATCATCACGGCAATCGACACAGTCGACGAGTGCCGTGAGGTCGCCCAGCGGATTGCCTTGTTCATATTTCAGACAATAGCTTTCAACCAACGCGTTGCCCCGTACGAAGCACTTGAACGACAAAGAGGGAAGAATGAGATTACTAAGTCTGGCTTTTATTCTTGCCGCAATTCCCGCGGCGGCAGCGGACATCAGCGGAGTTTGGCGAGTCAACGGCACCGTTGGCGGAAATCCCGTCTCCGCGATCTGCAACCTGAAGCAGCAAGCCGACCTGCTCACGGGTTCCTGCAAGCTCGATGACAATCAGTTGGTCGATGTTACCGGAACGGTTAACGGCGATCAGGCCATGTGGCAGTCCGGAGTCGACGAAGGTGGCACCATGCTGATTATTTCCTTTCAGGGAACCGTCAGCTCCGCTTCCGAGATGAAGGGCCAGATCTTCGTCGATCCCTATGAAATGGAGGGTGGCTTTACCGCCAAACTACACCACCCCGGCGATCCCGAGGAGAAACTCGCACCTCCGTCCCCGCCGCCGGCAGATGCCGCAGCCAAACCCGATCAGTCTCCTGCCACGCTCGATCCCGGCAAGAACGCCACTCTCTACGTTGTGCCTTACGCCCACCTCGATACCGAGTGGCGCTGGGAGTACCCCAACACCATCGGCGAATATCTCCCCCGCACCATGCGCGATAACTTCGCCCTCTTCGAAAAATATCCGCACTATGTCTTTAACTTCAGCGGAGCCAACCGCTACCGCTTCATGAAGGAGTACTACCCAGCCGACTATGAAACCCTGAAGAAATATGTCGCCGCTGGCCGCTGGTTCGTCGCCGGCTCGTCCATGGAAGAAGGTGACGTCAACAACCCATCCTCAGAGTCGATCATTCGTCAGATCCTCTATGGCAAGGAGTATTTCCGTCACGATTTCGGACGCACCAGCGCCGAATACATGCTCCCCGATTGCTTTGGATTTCCCGCATCTCTGCCCACCATCCTCTCGCACATGGGCATCAAGGGATTCTCCACGCAGAAACTCACCTGGCATTCCGCCACCACCGCGGGCGGCCCCGGTTCTCCGCAGGACACGCCCAAGGGCATTCCCTTCAATGTAGGTGCGTGGCAGGGGCCCGATGGCAAGAGCATCATCGCCGCTCTTAATGCGACTGACTACAACGGTAACGTCAAAGACGATCTCACCAAGAGCGATGAATGGATCCGCCGCGCTGAGAACAACGGCAAATCCAGTGGACTCTACGTCGACTATCGTTACTACGGAACCGGCGACATCGGTGGCGCACCGCGCGAGAACTCCATCAAGTTGATGGAAGCGATCGTGACCCAGGGAACCACCGCGCTGCCCTCCGAGCGCAATGCCACGGCGAAGAGCGAGCCCGTCAAAGTCGGAGATGGGCCCCTTCATGTGGTCCAGACAAATTCCGAACAGATGTTCCTCGACATCAAGCCGGAAGACGTCGTCCACATGCCGCATTACACCGGCGACCTCGAGCTCACCGAGCACTCTGCCGGCTCTCTGACCTCCGAAGCCTATATGAAGCGCTGGAATCGCGAGAATGAAACCCTCGCCGATGCAGCCGAGCGCGCGTCAGTCGCCGCTGCCTGGCTGGGCGGTCGCTCCTATCCGAAGGATCGGCTCACCAACGCTTGGACGCTGGTGATGGGCGGCCAATTCCATGACCTCATCCCCGGCACAGCCACGCCGAAGGCTTACGAATACGCATGGAACGATCAGTCCGTTGCCATGAACCAGTTTGGCGGAGTCCTGCAGAGTGCCGCCGATGCTGTCGGCTCCGCTCTCAATACCAAAACCGGTGGCACACCCGTCGTCGTCTACAACCAGCTTTCCATTGCGCGCGAAGACATAGTCGAAGGCAACATCACCTTCCCCAGCGGAACGCCCAAAGCGGTGCGCGTCGTTGGTCCCGACGGCAAAGAGGTGCCCGCGCAAATCTCGTCTTCCACAACCAATACAGCCAGGATTGTCTTCCTCGCGAAGGTGCCCTCGGTCGGTTTCGCGGTCTACGACGTCCAGCCGGCAGCCGCCGCTCCTGTCGCGAGCCCGCTGAAGGTGACCGAGTCCTCGCTTGAGAATGCACGCTACCGCGTCAAGATTGACGAAAATGGCGACGTCTCCAGCATCTACGACAAATCGATCAAACGGGAATTACTTTCAGCTCCCGCGCGCCTCGCCCTCAAGACCGATAAGCCGCAGGAATGGCCCGCATGGAATATGGATTGGACCGACCAGCAGAAGCCGCCGCGTGCCTTCGTTTCCGGCCCGGCGACAATCAAAATCCTCGAAAACGGCCCGGCCCGCGTCGCACTTGAAGTCACCCGCGAAAGGGAAGGATCGAAGTTCGTTCAGGCCATCCGTCTCTCCGCGGGCGATGCCGGCAATCGCGTCGAATTCGCCAACGTTGTCGACTGGAAGATCTCAGAATCGAATCTGAAGGCAACCTTCCCTCTCACCGCCTCCAATCCGCAGGCCACCTATAACTGGGACATAGGCAAGATCGAACGCGGCAATAATGACGAACGCAAGTTCGAAGTCGCCTCCCATCAATGGATCGACCTGACTGACAAGAACGGAGCATTTGGTATCACCGTGCTATCCGACTACAAACACGGCTCTGACAAGCCCGACGACAGCACCCTGCGTCTCACACTGCTTCGCACTCCCGGTATCAGTCCTGCAGGCATTGCCTATAGCGATCAGGCTACGCAGGATTGGGGTCATCACGAATTCAACTACGGCATCGCTAGTCACGCTGGCGACTGGCGTAAAGAGAACACCAACTGGCAGGGAATTCGCCTCAATCAACCCCTCATCGCATTCGAAAGCCAGAAACACGATGGCGCGCTCGGCAAGACCTTCTCGCTGCTCATCGTGAACAACTCGCAAGTTCGCGTCATGGCGGTAAAGCGAGCCGAGCAGAGCGATGAAATCGTTGTCCGCATGGTTGAGGAGACAGGCAAGCCGCAGACTGCCGTTCGAGTCAGCTTCCCGGTGGCTATCGCAAGCGCACGCGAGATCAACGGAGCGGAAGAAGAGTTGGGTGCCGTGACTGTTATCAAGGGGGAACTCGTCACCGACTTCACCGGCTATCAGCCACGCACCTTTGCAATAAAGCTCTCTGACGCGAATGCGAAGGTGACACCTCCGCAATCGCAGCCAGTCCAGCTGAATTATGACGCATCGGTCGCCACAGCCGAGAACAGGCCGTCCACCGGGGGCTTCGATCCGGAAGGGAAATCCTTGCCCGGCGAAATGCTCCCCTCTGAAATTGCCTACGACGGCATCGCATTCCACCTCGCGTCCGCAACCGAAGGCAAGCCAAACGCAGTCACCGCCAACGGGCAGACCATCAATCTGCCTGAAGGCAACTACAGCCGCCTCTACCTGCTCGCAGCATCGTATGGTGGGGATCAACAGGCCACCTTCCAAATCGGGAGCACGCCGGTTCCACTCACCATCCAGGACTGGTCCGGCTACATCGGCCAGTGGGACGACCGCCAGTGGAAGACAATCCCCGTTCCTCCTCCTGCCACTCCTGCGGCTGGCGATAACAGCAAGGAAGCTCAACGCGCACGCCGAACGCTCGCCTTCACGAAGGCGCACGGCCCAATCATGAAGCCAAGCTACGTGGGACTCACGCCCGGCTTCATCAAGAGGGCGCCCGTGGCGTGGTATGCATCCCACCTCCACTCCACCGATGGCAGCAACGCTATCTACAATTACTCTTACCTTTACGCTTACACCATCGATGTTCCTGCAGGAGCGAAGACCATCACCCTGCCAAGCAACGATCGCATTCGCATCCTCGCTATCACCGCGGCTGCGGCCGGAGAGCAAACGCACCCCATCCGGCCGCTCTACGACACTCTCGATCGCACAGCCGAACCCGGACAGTAAAACGCAAAAAAGCCGACCGGTAGACGTCCGTCCGCCAGTCGGCTTTGAGTTGAAGCTAGATCCGCACAGCATCTTCGCCGGTCCCACCTAGAGAATTCACTATCCGAAAGCATCGCTCGCGACGTCAGGGTTAAGGTCCATAGTCAGGAGCATGACCCTTACGCGATGCAACCCTTTCGGGCGATTTCAGTTGGTCGAGACATGCGGACAACGGCCGGCCGCATTTGCATCTATTCAGTGAACGCCAACCATCTAAATCTTTTGATAATTGCTATTCTGAACGGCGATTGTCAGCTGTTTGCTGACCCCATTAATGGTTTCACCTGATACATGGTGCGGTCCACCGGGCATGGAACTAAACTGCACCGTTACATTGACTGCGTCCTTTGGATCGCTCAGGTAGGTAGCAATCGATAAGCTCGCGAGGGCTTTCTGTGCCTTATCAAACACCAGCGTCAAATTGTCGCCCTGTTTGATGTAATTGGATATCACCAACCGGTATTCTCCCGGCGTGTTAGCTTGCGTCCCCAGGCTGATGTTGCCCTTTTGGCGTGCCTGTTCGATCGCATCTTTATCTATTGGGACATATTGCTGGATCAGCGCCTTTATCTGTTCGGCGTACTCTTTATACTCTTCCGTCTTCTTCTCGATGACGTGCTTCTTCAGGCGCCCTTCTTTCTCTCCACTTTCTGCGGCTGGCGCGGCGTCAAGTGGTGTCTTTTGCGGCTTACCATCGGGACCGAGGCGGACCTGGAAGTGCTCCTGCTTCTTCTGCTCGCCCTTCAGGCTGATCGTGTCTTGCTCGACCCAGGTGTATTGCGCAAGGGCCTGCTTGTTCTTGGCGGCCGATTCCTTGATCTCAGCAACTTTCTGTTGCAGGTCCGGGCTTTGTGCGGCAATCGGATACGGCAGTGCCGCGCCAATCGCCAGCCCACATAGAATCAGAGACATCTTGAAACCACGAACTGATTTGTTTCTCATACCAGATCCTTCCCAGGCTCTTGAGGGGGCGAACGTTCCATTTCTGTTTGGGTGGATAGTTTCAATGGTGGCCCCTTTTTCAAGTGTGATATTTCGAAAAATCTGTTCCGGGCATGAAGTTGTAACGCATGTCCTACGCGGCTAGCATCCTCGCGGTGATCATCAGAAATATCAAAAGCGGGCCCTGTAAAACGACTTTGTTGCCTACTCTCCTGTTCATTTCAGTCTCCTACCTGTCGGATCTTAGCCAGCCACTAATGGCCTGAGAACTGTCACTTCAGACAGTTCCGGAACCTTTTCTCATTGATATGTGGCCAGCTGGTACCGGCGTGGTTTCGTCGATGCAGGCTCTGGTCGCGTTCGGCGCCAGCTACGGATTTGGACAGTCAGACACAGGGAAAAACTCGATATGAAACTCCACTCCGTGAGCTCTTCACCTGCCCGCTTCGAACTCTCTCGCTCGTCCCGCTGCTCCGGCGACGTTGTACGCTGACCTAATGGAGTCGCGAGGCGGGAGCAGGAGATGAGAGATCGAGCGAGAATAAACGTCCTAATAAGGTGTCGTGCAATGTTTTGCATTATGGTCTGCTGTTGGCTGCCGGTGATCGCCGCGACTGCCGAGACCCACACCACTCCGCTTCATCTGCAACCGAACGACGTGTTGCCTACGGGCAACGAGTGGATATCTCTCCCGGACATCCGCGCCTCCGATGGCGCACTCGGCACCTTCAATGTGCTTTCGATGGTCCACCGTGGGCTGCTGCAGGTTTCGGGCGCGGTTTCGGGAACCGAGGGCAAGCCGGTGATTAGCCCATCGTTCACCGCCGATGGCAAGCCCGTGCCCCTACACTATCCGGATTGGAGCCTCGTGGAGTACTGGACGCCGATGGCCCACCAGAGCATCAATGGTCTGGAGTTGACGCTTACCTGGTGCGCGCCGCCCGATGCACGCGGAGCCTTCCTGCGCCTCACCATGACCAATCATCGTGAGAGTGCTGTCGAGGCGAAGCTCGGCGTGCAGGCCTCGTGGGGCGCGCTCAGCCGCGTCACCTATACCCCGGTTCTGCTGAAGGGAAACCTGAGTACAGGGCCCGCACCCTGGGTGGCGGATGGAGAAGTCTTCAGCTTCTCCACCACGGACACCGACTTCGCGTGGTCCCTCGTGCATCCTGGCTCGCAGGGCGTGATCGTGTTGCCACCAAACAATGTCGTCGCGCCGACCGTGAATGCGGAGAGGACGCAGACGCTCGGACGCGGCCAGAAGATGGAAGCGCTTTACGTAATTGGCGCGGGCATCGAGGAGTTCAGTGCGCCGCACAACGCCAAGGCACTCCGCGAGATGCTGGACCGCGAAGGTGCGGATGCTTTAATAGCCCGGACCGCGGCGTGGTGCGCAAAGCATACGCGCACCACGGGCGACCCGGCTCTCGACACCCTGATGAATCGCAACCTGATCTTCACCACCCTCTATGCGTGGGGTCGCACCATCGATACAGAGCAGTTTGTCGGGGTGACTTCGCGCAGCCCGCGCTACTACGTCTCTGCCGCATACTGGGACCGCGATGCCATGCTGTGGAGCTTTCCGGCGCTGCTGGACACTGACGCTGTCATCGCGCGCGAGGCTCTTGAGTACGCTCTCACTTTTCAGTTGCGCAACACTGGCACGCATAGCCGCTTCATCGATGGCGTAGCACTTGAAGATGGCTTTCAGCTGGATGAAGCGGATGCGCCCATCGTCGCGCTCGCCTCATACGTTAACAAAACAAACGACACCGCATTTCTGGAAGCGCATCGAACTGCCCTGATCTTCCTGCGCGATCGTCTCGCCTCGCGCTACGCCGCTTCCATTGGTCTCTACACCTCGCTGCAGGATTCACAGGACGAGTACCAGAAGCGTCCGTATCTGACTTACGACAACGTGCTCACGTGGCGCGCGCTGCTCGCCATGGCTGCGCTCTTCGATCGTTTGAAGGAGCCAGATCAGGCGCGGGCATTGACCCAGCGGGTGGCGGATCTAAAAACCGCCATCCTGAAGCATTGTGTTGTGCCCGGTCCACCGGGCTCGACAGGCACGATGTTTGCGGCATCGACCGATGGCACCTCGCCGCTCTTCGTCGAGATACCCCCAGGTTCACTGATGCGTCTGCCGGCGCTCGGCTTTGTGCCGGAAACCGACTCTGTCTTCGAACGCACGTATGAGTGGCTGCACTCGCCGAACTACAAATATTCCTACTCCAGCGAGCCGTATGGACTGCCGGGGAGCTATCGCGTGCCGTTCACCACGTCGTGGGCTGTGGCCGACCATCTACTGCTGAAGCATGGAAAAGAACGGGCGATGAAGGTATTGCGTGACAGCCCATGGGACGGCGGCGTTTTCACTGAAGGTGTCAACCCTACAACCGGCATCCTTGATACCAATGGACGCGCTTTCGCGACCGCAGCAGGCTATCTCGCTCACGCCGTATGTGAGATAGCCTGCACTGATAAGCAGTGAAGCGCGGCCGCTTTACCCGCCGTGCATCAAATGGCCGCGGCATCCTCTCGGCCTTTATCTCACCAGCGATACATAGTGATTTTGTCTAAGTAGCCTTTGATCGATCCTCTGCCTGAATATTCGCCGTCGACCTGCATATTCAGAATCAGCGTGCCTTCCCCCCAGCCCAGAGACAAGGCCGCAGATGCGGTTGCGTTTTGGAAATAATGCGTAGCCCCATCCAGACTTACCCAGTCATGCGTGACAACTCCCGTGCTGCTGCGATGCATGGCAATCCTTACGTGATGCCACTTGTTTGCAGACCAGGTCCTTGGGTTGCAAGGAATATTGGACGCACGCCAGTGAGGGTGGTTCTTGGTCTGGTAGGCGTAGTCCCACCTTTTCGAAATGCTGGAACACTGGGTGCCGAAGATCACAGTTTTGCCATTGGACATCACCTGGTTCACATCCAGCTCCAGATTTTGTACCTGGTCGGGATTTGCAAGATAGATGTAGGTGTCGTAGACGAAATGAGTAGCATATCTATCATTGCCATACGTGAGGTGATATATCTCCCCGCCATAGTGCCAGTACTTTACGGAGAATTCCCTCGCTTTCCCATCCAGCGATGGACCGCCGACGGGATACGAGCTATACCCGATGGAAGTCCCAGGTGTGCCTTTATCGTGATTCCACTCCCAGCGGCTTGCGCCGGCGAGATCGCCCGACGAGGCCGCGCTAGAGGGAATCGCTTGGCCGCCCGCCAACGCGGGTGCCACGAGTACTAAGAGCATTAAAACTGCGCCGCTGAAAGTTTTCACATCTGCCCTTCGCTTCAGTTGAGTTTGTCGTAGGGCCCTGCGCCTCGCCTTGATGGCCGGAGCGCATATTCTCACCGGGCCAGTCTGAGCGGAAGATATTGCGCGTCTTCGAAGAGCTCGACAACCTCATCTACTTGCTTCGGAAGTCTGCGGGAGCCGTACACCGGTCAGACTCAGAAGCACTCAGCTCAGGACGGGAAGTAGAAAGAGATTTGAGCGGATACCGCAACATCTCCGTTTACTCTCGGCCCGAGCTTCGTAGGCAGAAACCATTGAAGTGGAAACTAACAGATATAGATGCATACAGCATCCGACGAGACAACACTTTGCACCAAAAAACTTTCCTCCGAGGCAACCTATCTTACTGGGGCGTCAGCCTGAAAAAAGGCACCTCGCCTTGCGCCATGGTGAAAGTTACATACCTTTTTTACCTTCCAAGGTGGTAGTTCTAAAGCACAGCACACTGAATAGATACGTACTGCTCCTATGAGATCTCGGCACCCATGGACAAAAACTATCGGAGCATGAGTGTAATAAGTGCTTTCTCCCTCTTCCCATATCGACATAATAGATTTCCACAATATAGAGGCGGGGTTGCGAAAGTTCCGATATGACACTGGCGGAGAGCGCAGCAGCACGATAAGTCGAATGGGGCTTGAGATCCCACAATCCTTTTGGATCTGTGACCTTACATTTGATTTTGACGGCATTGCAAAAAATTGCCATAACGTGCAAACACCGCGGACATGCATTTGGCGATGCGGTCCGAGTGGAGCGTGTTGGCGAATGCCCGGCCTCCGCCGTATGCCTCACCTGGCGGTTTCCCCTTGCCACACAAGCTGAGCACAATCGTCTAAGGCACGAAGGGCGATGCGGCACGCAATGAATGATCTCCCGCGATTGGAAATCCAGGTGACCATTCGGTGAGTTATTCAGGACCCTGACGAACTGAGAGTTGGAGGACGTGCCGAACGCCAGGAACTGCCCATGGCACGAGTGCTGCCGCTGCTGGGATGGAACGCTATCTACTCGGACAATCTTTCGGTGATCTTCTCGAGACCACAATCGGATGCAGCTACGCCTGAAAAATTCTCTATAGGCGACTTGACACTGGGAATCATGGACGTGATCAGACACTGGCAACGGGCAAGGTCAGAGTCATGATCACCCACTCATCGATAAATCCGCTCACTATAGCTCGACGCAGCAGCAGATAGGCGTCAATCCTGATATATGCGACTCCGCCGCCGCCATCTTCCGGTGATCTTCAGGCCGCGCAGGTTCAGCCGGCTGGCATGCATCGCAACACCGCTGGAACCAGCCTGCTGTGCGACGTCCTGAAACGGCTGGTAGGATGCATGGCTGTCTCCTGCTGCATAGGCATGCATCCTATTTCCAGCTAGACCACTGAAGGCAAGAACGGACCCGGTTGGCACAGAAGCTTTTCATCTGCCGAGTTAATCGTGGTTGGCCGGCAGATTCAACAACGCGGTCGTGCAGGTCACCGGTACTGCACTTCCGCCGAAGGTCCCGAAGTCCTGGCCACTAAATTTGCCGCTTGTCGTCGGCCGGGACATCCGGATGTAATCCGCTCGGACTTGGCCCGCTCCGAAAAACGGCGGGTCGGCATTCATAACACTGACCGTCAGCACTTTGCCATCGCTCGAAAGGCACCCCGTACCGGTAGTCGTTAAGATGACGGTGGAAGCGGTCTTGGTGATGCCCGACCATGGTATGCAATTATTTCCCGCTGGCACAGCAAAGCCTTTGCCGATGAAAGTCGTGCCGCCATGACCAAAGCCGCCAGCCACCGCGATGCAGAAGTTCGCTGCGAAGCTTTGGGCGGGAATCAGGCCCAGCAGTGGAAACAACATCAGATGGGAAGTCTTGAAACGAAACATACGGTGTTTCTCCTTTGTCACATAGTGATCACGATTGCGGCGCCGTTTCTGCCACCCATCACTTTTTAACGATCGAACACTCTGAAGAACCCACTTCGATCGTTGACGCGGGCTGGAAGACGTCCGGGCGCCGAGCCGTTCCTCTGCTTCGAGCTATTTGAGATCGCTCTCAATGGCTGCTTGCTCTGTGCGCATCGGCGCCTGACGAATGAAAAAAATCTTGCCTTGACGAGCGTTGCTGCTAGAAGCGGAGACAAGCTCACGGCGCATGGTGCGGTTTTCGCGTTCGTAAAGGAAAAGCCGGACCGTGAGTTCCTGGACCTTGAGGTGACGAATGAAGCTCACGAGACAAAGAAAAAGGGCCGCTTGCGCGGGCCCTTTCCTTTCATGCCGCCCTGCGGCTGAATTCGGGCAAGTCAGCCTCAAGGAGGCGAAGCGTAAATGAACCGGCGTTTCCGTTTCGAGGAAATTGACGATGAGCTTGAATGCCCTGACTTCGCCGGCCTTGACGAGACGTCGCACCGTGTCACACGAGCAACTCAAATCCCGATACTCCTTGACCGAATGCACTTCCTTTAGGCATGCCTCTCCCTTTCGGGAGAAGAGCGTAGAAGTGAGAAATGGAATGGTGGAGGCGGCGGGAGTCGAACCCGCGTCCGAAATCGCTGTCAGCCGAGAGACTCCATGCGTAGTCGCGTTCCGAAGATTTCGCAACGTGCGCTCAGAACGGACAAGATGCGCACGCCACTAGCCCGTTGATCTCATCCCCGTGGCCCGGACCTAACCATGGGAACCAGCCTGCTGTATGACGTCCTGCCTCGGCCCGCAGACAAAGCCTCGGAGGACGGCTACTTATTTAATTAAGCAGCAAGTGCCAGATTGTTGTTGGCAACTATTGTTTTTGTGAGCGATTACGGGTGTCCACACCCCGGCATGCCTCTCGAGCCGCAATCAATCCCGTCGAAACCGTGACGCCCCCAACTCGGGTCAGCACTCGAAACGAGCGATCGTGCCTCCGATCAGTATATCGCATGGCCTCTTCGCAATTCCTCCCTCGGCACGCCACACGAAACCATTGCAGGCAGTCTAGATGCAGGCGTACAGTTCCTGAGCCATGCCCGCAACCCTCGATCAGATCAAGCGCTCCATGCAGAGCACCAATGACCTCTTCAACTCCGAGGTCTTTGGCAAGCGGAATTTCGCAGCTCTGGACGACATCTACACCCGCAACGCCCGCATCCTCCCTCCCGGCGCACCGATGATTTCCGGCAGGAAAGCGATCAAAAAGTTCTGGAGCGACATGGTCCAGTCCGCCAATGCCACATCCGCCGTTCTCGCCTCCGTAGACGTCATGCCCGTCGGTGACGCCGCCGTCGAAATCGGCAAGGCCACTCTCACCGTCGAGCCACCGGGCCAGCCCGCCGCACAGATGGAAGTGAAATACGTGGTCTACTGGCAGCAGGAAGACAGCGGTTGGAAATGGCACGTCGACATCTGGAACTCCAATTCCTGATCCCGCCTCACAGAGCACCTACACGAAGCGAATCCGTCGTGACGCCAACACAACCATGCGCAGTAGCAGCACTCCGTGTTTCCAGCGCTGAATGTTCGTCTCTCCGTACTTGCGCTCCCGGTAGCGTATCGGCAACCCGAGGATCTTGAGGTTGTAGCGGGCCGCTCCGAATAGAAGATCGAAATCGCCAAAGGGATCGATCTCTCCGAAGTAAGCTCGATTCGCCGCGATCGTCTGATAGTGAACTCTGCTCAGGACCTTTGTGCCGCAAAGACTGTCCTTCACGCTCTGGCTGAGCAGCCAGGTGAATGCAAGGCTGAAGAATTTGTTCCCGAGCAGGTTGAAGAAGCGCATTGCCTTCTGCTCCATGGGATAGACCAGACGCACTCCGTTGATGAAGTCGCCTCGACCCGTGCGCCACGCCTCATAAAATCGCGGCAGATCTTCAGGCGGAACCGTCAGGTCGGCATCCAGAATCATCAGCAGGTCGCCGGTCGATCGCTCAAATCCCAGCCGAACGGCGTCCCCCTTGCCTCTGCCCGTCTGTTTATACAACTTCGCAGTTGAGCCCGGCCGCGCCGCGATCTCCTGCTCGATACGCTCATACGTCCCGTCGCTTGAATTCCCCTCAACGAAGATCAATTCTGTCCCTGCACCCATCTCCGGCACTCGATCCAGAATCGCCGCAATATTGCCAGCCTCATTGCGCGCCGGAACCACCACTGTGACAATTGGATCAGGCGACGCATTGGCCACCGGCGTGCGCCGCGCCACGATGAAGTTCGTCAGTCCCAGCCAGCGGAATGGCCACACCTTCACCAGATATCTGTTGCACAGTGTGGCCACCAGCGGTACGCGAACAGGGCACAGGATCTCCGCCGAGCTTCGAATCATTTCAAAGCCTGCAAGCGTAAGCAGGTTTTCTATGTCTTCCACAGTCAGCCAGTTCTGGCCCAACTGCGGCTTTGCCAACCCCAGCCCCTCCGCCAGGCGCCGCGGCCCTTCCCACAGGCGGCTATAACAATTGAGAAGGATCCGCGTCCCCGGATGACAATGGTCGGCGATCCGCTCGAAGACGCTCTGCACATCCCACAAATCATTCAGCAGGTCAGAGCAGATGATGAAATCGAATTCGCCCTCCAGTTGCAGATCACTGGCGTCCGCCGACTCGAAGTGCAGACCCGGATACTTGTGCCTCGCTTTGTCGATCAGTTGCGACGAGAGATCGATGCCGTAGCCGTAGGCTGGCTCCAGCTTCGCAAGCAAATCCCCATCGCCGCACCCAAGCTCCAGGATCCGCATGCCGGGGGGAACGGACAGCTTATAGATCTCCGCCAGCCGGCTCTGATAGTACCGGCGAATGCCCGCCCACTTCGAAGCAGTGGCCGCATACTCCTCCCAATAGCGCTTGCGCTCTTCCGTGTACGCAGAGCTCTGGTCCGAGGGTCTCTTGAAAGTTGACTCCGGGGAGTGCATCTGGGAGGATGGCATGCAATAACGCTACCACTGCACCGTTACACGTCAAATTTACCTCTCAAACCCAGCGATCGTTTCAGGGAACCGGAAATACACACAGCTGTAATGTGCAACACCCAGCATTAATTCTCTGCAAGGAGTGTTCGTCTGAACACACCGGAAAACGTCCCCCTGACGCAGCTCGAAATCACGTCTCGCTCGCTTTCAGGAACAGAGGTCCGCAGGGGCCTTCGCACGTATGTTGTCACCCTCTTGCTGCTGACCGCCGTCGCCGTGTGCGCCCTTGCCATCAGGGGACACAGAATATTCGACCCTTATTGGTTTACGGATTTTACCTACCTCGCCGAACGCGTCGCTCACTTCGGTGAGCCTGACATGCTTTCGCGTACCGATTTCAAGTGTCCTTTCCCGTATCCCGTTCCCTCAATCTACGCTTACCTCTTCTTCGTTCGCCTGTTTCCCAATCCCTTGGCCGCTTATCTGGTGTTCGCAATCCTCTCTTTCTTCGTTGCAACCTGTTGGTTTTCGTTGCACGTAAAGAGGATCGCCCCCGGGTGGCTCCCGCAGGTCGCGGTCTGGTCCACTCTACTCTTTGGGTTTCCACTGTGGTATTTGATCGTTCGCGGAAATATTGAAGCGGTGATTTGGGTACTCATTCTGTTGGGAATTGTGGCTTATACGCGTAACCGGATGCTGACTTCTGCAATCCTATGGGCTCTGGCGACGTCGATGAAGATAAGCCCCGGCCTGCTTTTTGCCCTCTTTCTGGCCAAGCGCAGGTATCGGATCTTTGCCATTGCCATAGCTGTCACTGTTGCGTTTTCGGTACTCGCGCTCGCTGGTGTCGGACCCACCATCCGTCAGGCTCTCTCCGACAGTTCAAAAAGCGCGCCATGGGTGCGTGACACCTACCTCCTGGGACGCGTCAGTCCCTACTTCGACGAGTCACTCTTTGCTACGACCAAGCAGGCTATTTCTCTATACCACTACGTACGTAGAACCGAAGACCAGCCGTTCGGGTCAATTTTTTCAGGAATGGAAAGCGCACTGCGGATATACACCATTCTGATCCCCATAGGAGCCGTGTTGCTCTACTGGTTTCGATTGCGCCATCTGCCGCTCTTAAACCAGTGCATCGCTTGTATCGTTCTGTTGATCCTTTTGCCTCAGGTTTCCTATGAATACAAGCTCGTCCAGATGTACCTAGCGTGGGGAGCGTTTCTGTTATTTCTTCTCGCTGACGTGGCTGCGGGCCGAGCCGAGATCCCTGCATGGGCGACACACGTGTTCCTGTTCTCATGCGCCGTTATCTTCGTCCCGCTGAACTCGCTTGCGGTCATTACCCATGCTGGCCACATCTTTATTTTTGGAGCCCAGGTGAAAACGACCTTTCTCCTCCTCATCCTTTTGACGGTGCTTCGGGTCCCAATGCCCAGTTCACTCTTCGGCGATCTGCGGGCTCTTCCCAGCGATTCTCAGCCTGAACCAGACTTGAATTGAGCTACGTAACGGTTGACTCGGGAGACAGGGTCTGGAAGCATGGCATGCAATAACGCTGCCATTGCGCCGTTTCCGGTCAACCTGCTGGTTTTGCTTTGGCTCCCTCGAACCAGTCAGGCGCCCTCTGGAAGCGCGCTCATGCATATAACTTCTGCGGTTCATTTTCGAGCGAGGTAATCGCCTGAATACACAGCAAAAATCCCCCGCGGCAGATCGCGAAGGATGTCGCCGCCTCGCCGAAGCCGACGTATACAAGAGTCTTAAGATCTACGTGATCACGCTGCTGGTGCTGACCGCAGTCGGGTGGACGATCGTCGGCATCCGCGGTGTGATGCTGCACGAACCCTACCCCCGCAACACTCTCTTCTTCAAGCCTGAAGTCCGATTCTCGGATTTCCTTGACCTAAGCGAACGCGTCCCTCATTGGCGCGAGCCCCACGTCCTGTCGCGAACCGACATCAAACCGAATTACCCCTTTCCATATTCCTACCCGGCCCCAACCTTCTACGTTTTTGTCTTCTTTGTTCGCCTGTTTCCTCTTCATCCCTTGCGGGCCTTCCTGATCTTTGTCCTTCTCAGCTTTCTTCTTGCAACCTTCTTCTTTTCGCTTCGCGTCAGGCGGGCTACTCCAAAAAAGCTTCCCCAAATCGCAATCTGGTCGACGTTTCTTTTGGGATTTCCTCTGCAGTTTTTGATCGATCGCGGAAATATCGAGGCTGTTATTTGGCTCCTCATTCTTCTTGGAGCCGTTGCCTTCACACGGAACCGGATGCTGATCTCCGCGATTCTGTGGAGCATTGCAGCGTCGATGAAGATATTCCCCGGCTTGTTCTTCGTTCTGTTTCTCGCCCGGCGTAAGTTCGGAACCTTTGTCGTTGCCATAGCCACGACGGCGGCTCTTTCGCTGCTGGCATTGGCCGGAATTGGACCTACGATCCGCCAGGCAGCCGTTGACAGTTCAAAAATCGCGCCGTTCGTGTTGAACAACTACGTAATCCCACACGACAATGGCGGATTTGACCACTCGCTCTTTCAGGCAGTGAAACATGTGATCTTCTTCAACGCATGGACCCATAAAGAAGGAAACACTCCGCTTACCATAAGCACCCGCCCGGCGAATGAAAGAGCGTTGCGCGTCTATAATGTCATGATCCCGTTGGCGGCTGTCCTGCTTTATTGGCTTAGGCTGCGCCGCCTGCCGCTCTTGAACCAATTCATTGCATATATTGTTCTTTGCGTCTCGCTGCCGTATGTTTCCGGTGACTACACCCTGGTTCACCTCTATATACTATGGGGAGCATTTCTATTGTTTCTCTTGAATGATGTCGCCACCGGAAGGGTCAGGATCCCTGCCAAGGCAATCCACGTGATGTTATTCTCGTGCGCCGTCATCTTTGTGCCTCTCTCCTATCTCTTGATTACCGGTCCTAACAATCGCACCTTTGCGGTGGGGTCTCAGGTGAAGACGATTTTTCTCATCCTCATCCTCCTGACAGTCCTGCGCTTTCCCATGCCGAGCTCGCTCTTCGGAGATTTGCAACTCTCCGCTTCCCGTGACTCAAGTGTACTGAGTTAGGTTGGTCCGCGAGAAAATGAGATCGACATAGCCCTTTTCTTCGAGTTCACTACTGACCCCCTCGTTAAGCTTGCCGTTCTTTGCCAGGGAATACATCTTGAACTCCCTCTCGCTGAACCAATCGAGCATCGAGCTCGCCTCGTAGCCCAGCTCCTTCATCGCCGCAGGTGTATATTCAACGGCCACTACGGCACCTCTGTGTTGCGCGATAGTCTTTTCCATGCCCCGGCAGACGGCAAGCTCATAGCCTTGTACATCGATCTTAATCAGGCAGATTGGTCTACCAGCGACAGAGTGACTAACAAATTCATCCACGCTGATGATCGGTATCGTGACATACGCCTCGTCCGTTCGTTGAACGTTAGCGCGTAGGCTCTCAGTCGCGATCCGATGGTCGGCATGGTGGTGATCGTTGAGCCACAGGTCAATCTCACCGGTGCGATCGCCCACGGCCGATTGAACCGGGATCACTCTATGTTGTAACTTGCGGGCCTGGATGCTACGTTGCAGGAGCCGAAAATTGAACGGCTCCGGTTCAAACGCATATACCTTGGCATCAGCGTCCCCGGTCCGCGCAAACAGCGACGCTGTGTACCCAATGTTCGCGCCGATATCGAGAATGTCGCCGCCGCGAAAAAGATCAGGCCGGCGATGGGCAAGCGAAGCGAATGGATCCTCGATGTAGCGCTTATACAGGAAATAAGAAGTGGTGAAAAGCTTCCTGCCAAAAGCCGTCTCAAGCAATCCGGATCTGCGGGTGAGCGAGTAGAGACCCGTTACAGCGCGCGCTTGCGAAGGGGAGAGTGTCATACGTTGCAGTCAGGTGTAAGACTAAGAGTGAGCTTAGGTAGCGTTGATCTCACTAAAGCAAGCTATTTTTCTCCGTAAATGATATTGGAGCCTGCGATCTCTTTTAGAAGTGGTATCTTTTCCGCAGTTTTACCGATAAAACTTACTATTCCAATCATTGAGACCGGCGTATAGGGATGGAGAAAATCATAAGAGAAAATCTTGATGTTCTTAAAGCCGAGCTTCTTCATAAGGCCCTTCATCTTCCATCTTATGACTGCCGTTTCATCAGGTGAGTCGCCCAGTGCAGCTTTAATGAAGGGCACATTTTTCTGAATCAATATCTGGGGGTTCAGCATATTTGGCTCTGCAAAGACAGTGGTCCCCCCTCGCTTTAGCACGCGGTATATTTCTCTCATAGCCTGCTCCATATCCAAATGGTGCAGGACGGAACTGCCATATACCCCATTAAAACTATCGTCAGGGAAGCTGAGATGCATTGCATCATCGACCCGGAAGTGGCACTGAGCGTATTTCGTGCGTGCCTGAGCTAACAGGTCTTCCGAAATATCAATGGCGGTAATATCCGCTTGAGTGGCGTTATAGACTTTCCCTGTAAATAGGCCCGTTCCGCAACCGATTTCTAATAACTTATCGCCTCTCTTATATTTCCCAAGGCCAGAGAAGTATTCAGCTCGTCTGTCAGCACGTACCTTACCCGCGGGTGATGCCCATCCCCATATCTCTTCTGCGTGGCTGCTTATCTTGCGACCGTGCTCGCGTTCATTCTCTAATCTAGTCATCGCCTATACTCTATTCCAAATAATACAATTGGGTGTTTGTGGGGGTTGGAGACGCCGCTCTGGAAAGCCATCGAGAAAGCATGCGAACCGCGAATGAAGCAGCTTGCGATGTTCTCGTTGATCTCTCTCCGCCGGGTGTAACCCCACAGGTAACATCCATCCCGCACACTCCACACACGAACAAGGCATCATGGACAACATGCCTGTAAGCACCAAGAGCCTCAAATGGTTCCCAGGAATGCGCACCTTCCTGTGCGCCACGCTCGTCCTGTGGACCATCGTTGGCGTAGTGGCGTTTGTCGCGGGGCACATCCGTCACCGGCCGGAACTCTTCTGGTTTCCCCTATTCTCGCGCACCGCCGTCTACAACGATTTCGAGATCTTTCGCGATCAGTTTCGTTTCTTCGGAACGCCGCAGTTCTGGGCTCCTGGACCGCCGCCCTATGCGTATCCCGCCGCGGACTCGCTGGTCATCAAGGCATTCTTGTCCGTTCCCGTCCACCAGCTTTTGTTCTTTCGTCTCTTCATTGTGCTTACTGTGGTCGTCGGCGCCATCTGGAGTGCGCGTGCCCTTGTGCGCCGCGGTCTGCGCCTTCCATCGGCTGTTCTCTTTGTCGGCGTCACCGTAATCGCTTCCTATCCGTTCATGTTTCTCATCGAGCGCGCCAACATCGAAATCGTCAACTGGATCTTCGCTTCGCTCGCCATCGCGGCGCTCTGGCGCGAACGCTGGAAGCTCGCAGGCCTTCTTCTGGGTATCGCGATCTCCCTCAAGCTCTTTCCCGTTTTGTTGCTAGGAATTTTTCTAGCCCGCAAAAAATTTCTCGCCATTCTCATCGCCGTTGTCGCGGCGGGCGTTCTCGACATCACCGCGCTCGCCATCCTCGGCCCCACAATCAAACTTGCCAATCAGCATCTCTCCGCCACCCTCCAGACCTTCGGAAAGGCGTATGTGTTTGGCTATCACTATTGGGAAATCCCCTTCGATCATTCGCTTCTGGCGGTGTTTAAACATCTCGCACAGCACACCTACACGAATGACACGGCGCGCTTTGCCCGCTTTGCCCATGGATACATGGTGACGGCAGCTCTCGGCGGCCTGCTGCTATACTTCGCGCGTATCATTCGCCTGCCGCGGGTGAATCAGATCGTTATCCTGCTGAGCTTGGCTCTGCTGTTGCCGCCCATCTCCGGCGACTACACGCTGATACATCTCTACGCGGGATGGCTGGTCCTCGCGCTCTTCGCGCTCGAGGCGGAGCCGGGCATCATCCGCTCCCGCGTCCTGCCGGCTTGCTTTCTGCTGCTCGCCATCATCTTCTGCCCGGAGACTTGGATGTTCATTGGCCAGGCCCACATCGCCGGCTCATTCAAGGCACTGGCACTCTCGGTGCTCGTCCTTCTGCTGCTCGTCTACCGCCTCGAAGAGAAGCCGAAACCAACCGAAGAGGATGCATTCAACGAATACACCGACAAACAGGCGGGATCAGTCAGGCGCGCTCCCGCTATTTCGGATTAATTCCTGACGTCTAGCTCTGCCCGCTCAGGCTGTTCAGATCGATCGCTTCGTACGCATGCGAGGCAATCCCAGCGCGGATCTCAGCCGGCGTCTTCCCCTGCTTCGTCATGCGGTAGGCGTAGACGCCCTCCTGGGCGCAGGTGCTGCACTCCATGCCGTGCGTCCCGGAAAAACAACTTTGCAGGCTCGTATGACCCAGGGCCCGGTCGCAATGGCAGTTGCAGGGCAGCTGATACAGCACGCGCGGAATCCGCCCGGCCAGCGCATAAACGCGTATCTGCCAGGGAAGCGTGGCTCCCGCGGCGCGCAACTGCGCCTCTGTCAGTACCGGAGGAAGCGTCGTTTCTGGCGCAGGGGGTTGTGCATGGTATGCCGGCACATCATCCGTCGGAGCAGCCCATTGGGCCGAGGCGCCAAGCGTTAACAGTGCGATGGGGAAGGCAAGCAGGGCGGTCCGCATGGTGCTCAGTGTAAAGGCAAGGCGTCGCCAGACAAAAAAAGCGGCACGAACATTTTGGGGTGCTCGTGCCGGGAGGCCAGTGACGCAACTTGTACTAAAACTCTCCGCGGGAGGCCTTCACCTCAACCGCTCTACTAAGGATAGACGCAGGCTCCGCCCAAATGTTGCATAATTCGCCAACTTTCTTTGAAAATTGCGCGAAATCCCTTCCACCTGCAAGGTGGCAGGTGCATCCTGGCGCCACTCCCCACCCAACCACACATTTGGCGCCCACAGTACCTGAGTTGTCAAGGTTTTACCGCAGAACTAATGACCTATTTCGAATATTGCCCTATTTGCCGTTCAGAGGGGTAGCCAGGTTATCGGCCGTCTGTGCCAGGGCGATGTCCTTGGCCGTGATGCCGCCGGCATCGTGCGTCACCAGCGCCACTTTGACCTTGCTGTAGCGGATGTCCAGGTCCGGATGGTGCTGCTTCTGCTCTGCCTCCACCCCCAGCGACTGCACAAACGCCAGCGCTTCTACGAAATTCGGGAAGCTGAAGGTGCGTGTCAGCACACCTTGCTCCACTCGCCAGCCGGGCAACTTCGCAACCGACGCCTGCAACGCGTCGGGATCCAGTGCGGCAGACTTCTTGGTCTCAGGCATGGTCTTTAGTATCCCATTCTTCGGTGCACGGCCATCCTTGCGCGGCAGCAGATGCTTCACCGCGCCCAGCGAGAAAGGATTGAACTTCTGCGCCTCTCCCTGGATCTCCGCCCGCAAATCCTCCCACACGCGGTCCGGCATCGACAGAAACACATCCACTACCCGCGGATCGAACTGCGTGCCCGTATTCTTGCGGATTTCCTTGCGCGCGGTCGCAAAGCTGGTCGCGCTGCGATATGGCCGGTCTGAAGTAATCGCATCCAGTGCATCTGCCACGGCGAAGATCCTCGCTCCCAGCGGTATCTCCTCGCCGCGTAGCCCGCGCGGATAACCGGAGCCGTTGAAATGCTCTTGGTGGCTGTAAACGATCTCCGCCGCCTCTCGCAGGTATGGGATCTTGCGCAGCATCTGGTAGCCACGTTCGCAGTGCTCCCGCATCGTGGTCTGCTCGTCCAGGGTCAACCGCCCGGGCTTCAACAGGATCGCGTCCGGAATCGCCATCTTCCCCACGTCATGCAGGAACGCGCCGCGCGCCATGGTGCGTATCTCCTGGGGCGGCAGTTGCATCGCCCGAGCCAGGGCAATCGTGTACGCCGTCACTCGCCGGGAGTGACCCTCCGTCTCGGTATCTTTCAGGTCTAGCGCGTCGCCCAGCGCCTCCAGCGTGATGTCGTAGGACCGCTCAAGGTCCCCGATCGCGCTGTTTAACATTTCGGTGCGGGCCGCCACCAGTTCCTCAAGGTGGGTTCGGTACACGTTGTTCTGCTCCACCAGCGCGCGGTATTCAAGGGCCCGCAGTACTGTCCCAAGCAGTTGGTCGCGCTCAAACGGCTTTAACAAATAATCGTACGCCCCGTTGCGCAACGTCCCAATGGCAACCGCCACATCGCTGACCCCGCTCACCATCACGATCGGAATCTCAGAGTGCCGCTCGCGCACCTGGTCCAGCAGCCTCAGGCCGGTCATACCGGTCATCACGATGTCGGATAGGATGAGCCTTGGCTCCAGACCGTTGTTGATCTTTGCGATCGCCTCTTCCGCCGAGCTCGCCAGCACCGGCTCATAGCCTGCCGGCTCCAGCATGGCCGCGACAATCGTCCGCACAGAGACGTCATCGTCGACAACTAGAATGGTCGGGGATGGCATACCGAAACGGGCGTTGGTACCTTTCTCCTGCGTTACTTGTGAGCCCGATTGATAATAGCGGAAACAGGGCCCCCTTCCCGTAATGTTCGAGTGCGAAACCGATTACGCTCGATTGCACGGATGTGGTAGCAACATCCATGACCCATCCCACTGATTTCACATGGTCACTTGACGGATGTGGGATAGACGGCCATCCTAGGGGCAGCGTTTGGTCCGCATACAGAAAGGGCCGTAAATGGCTCAGCCGTCCCACAGTCGAGGACACGCCCGTTGAATGAGGACACCCGTTGAACTTTGAAAAGGATTTTTCGCCGCAAGGCAAATGCCGGGTCGTCCAATGCCAGATGTCCGAGCGTTCGCTCGAGCACCGGCAGCGCGACATTTATGAGACCCACAAACATCGGGCCTACGCCGTCGCCTATTACATGGTAGGCAACGAGATCGAAGCCGAAGAGGTCACCCAGGATACCTTCGTTCGCGCCTTCCGCCAGGCCGAAGAGCCGGACGGCCGTTGCGTTGATTGCTCGCTTGTCGACGAGCTCCGCCAGCGCATGCCGCTCGACGAGCAGGCAGCACCGGCAGAAGCCGTCCCCGGCCAGACCTTGGGCGACCGCAACGTGAAGCGCACCGAGCTGGAGGAGGCGCTCAAGGATCTGCCCCCCAACGAGCGCATCGTTTTCCTCCTTCGTGATGTCGAAGGCTACGATGCCGACCGCGTCGCCGCCCTGCTCGAAATCCCTCGTCAGCAGGTTGAGCGCACTTTGTTCTCGGCCCGCATCCGAATGCGCACTGCGTTAGCCGCTATGAATCGCCCCGCCGCCGCAGCATAGTTTCACTCTCTTCAACGCTGATACCGCCTTAGCTCCCGTCAGGGAAGCCACCACGATGCAGCACCGTCGGATAGTGCGGCAGAGTTTCCGGAGGCGGAAGGGACGCCTGCCACCCCTTCGCGTGGGGTTCCAGGCCGCCAAACAATCGGACGACTTGGCATCCGATCCCGCGCCTAGTTCCTCCATCGCCTCGCGAAGAGCGTGCACTCGATCCGCGCCAAACCTTCTTCGCCAGCGCTCCTCGATTTCGGTTTCCAGTTTCCGAATTCCGCATCCTGTTCCTTCGATGCGCATCGAAGGAACAAAACCATTAATAGAGGCCGAGGGATCATGACGACTGAAGAAATGCTGGTATATACCGCGCTCAACGCATGGAAGCTCGTCACCGACCGTTTCGACAGCGTGATCGCCCCACTCAGCGAAGCACAACTTCAGAAACAGGTTGCGCCTGGGAAGAATCGTCTGCTTTACCTGGTCGGCCATCTCACCGCGGTGCACGATCGCTTGTTCCCGCTACTCGGCCTCGGCGACCGTCTCCACCCGGAACTCGATGAGATTTACATCACGAGTCCAGATCGCGCCTTCTCCGATCCCGTCCCCGCCGCTGCCCTCAAGCAGGCCTGGAGCGACGTGAACGGCAAGATCACCGCTGCTTTCGAAAAACTCACTCCCGCGCAGTGGCTCGAGAAACACACTGCCGTCTCCGACGAAGACTTTGCCAAAGACCCCACGCGCAATCGTCTCGCTGTCCTCATCAGCCGCACCCACCACGTCGCCTTTCACACCGGCCAGGCCGCCCTCATGAAGTAAGCCCTCACGGTTGAAACGGTGCCTCCTCCGGCACCGCCTCTCCATCGGCGCGAGGATCGGTAGCGCCATAGTTCACTCCGCTGCTGTCATGGTGTTCCACGGCATTACCGCGCCCCATCGTCTGCGAATAGCGCAACTCCACCGTGACCACATGCCCCTGCCTGCGCAGCCCGTCAATCACCTCCGGTGCCACGCCGTTCTCGATCGCGACCTTGCATCCGGAGAAGCCGAGTTTCCGGAAGCGCGCACCTTCAAGCGATGCTTGAAGGTTCATCTGAAAGTCCGCGATATTTGAGACAAACTGAGCATGCGCCTGCGCTTGGTTGAAGCCGCCCATGATGCCGAACGCGATACTCTGATTCCCGCGTTGCATGAACCCCGGAATGATCGTGTGCAGCGGACGCGTGCGCGGCCGCAGCGTGTTCGGGTGTCCCGGCTTGAGCGTAAAACCGCCTGCGCGATTTTGCAGAACAAAGCCCGTCCCTTCCGCCACGAGCCCGCTACCGAAAGCACCCGAATTGCTCTGGATCAGGGAAACCTCGTTGCCCTCCCGGTCCACCACCGCCAAATACGTCGTGTCGCTCGACAACCGCGCAAGCTGGTCCGTCAAATCCGACGGCAACACATTGCATTGCGCCCGGTCCGTAATCAGCGCCGCCCGCTTCGCGGCAAGCTGCTTCGAAATGAGCTGCTTCACCGGAATATGCGAAGCATCCGGATCGCCGATGTAATGCTGCAAATCCGCATATGCCAGCTTCTGCGCCTCAATCTCCACATGCAGCGCCTTTTCGCTGTCGTGGCCCCATTGCGCGATAGGGAAGTGCTCCATAATGTTCAGCATCGAGAGCGCCGCGATGCCCTGGCCATTCGGCGGCATCTCCCACACCGTCCAGCCGTGATACGTCGTGCTCACCGGCTCCACCCACTCCGGCTGAAAGTCGGTCAGATCATCCGCCTCGAGGAAGCCATGCTCTTCACTGGATAGCTTCAGCATCGCCTCGGCGGTCGCGCCTTTGTAGAAGCCATCGCGGTCATGCTCGCCGATCCGCCGCAGCGTCGCCGCCAACTCCGGATTGCGGAAGATCTGCCCCGCCGACGGCGCCTTCCCGCCCGGCAAGAAGACACGCGCAAAGCCGGGACTTGCCACGAACGGGGGCCCGAATATCTTCCAGTTCTCCGCATCTGTCTCCGGCACCGCGATGCCTTTCTCCGCCAGCGCCGCCGCCGGTGCCACGTCCTCGCCCATCCCGAGCTTTCCGAAGCGCCGCCGCAGCGCATCCCATCCCGCCACCGCGCCCGGCACCGTCACGGAGTCGATGCCGGCGTCCGGAATATCGTCGGCAACGCCCTTCGCCTTCAGGCTCTCGATCGTCATCCCCTTCGGCGCCCACCCGCTCGCGTTCAGGCCATACAGCTTCTTGGTCTTCGCGTCATAGACAATGGCGAACAGATCGCCGCCGATGCCATTCATCATCGGCTCAATCACACCCAATGCCGCATTTGCCGCAATCGCCGCGTCCGCTGCACTGCCGCCGCGCGCCAGAATCGCCGCGCCCGCCTGCGACGCCACCGCCTGGCTCGTCGCCACAATCCCGTACTGCGTCATCACCATGGAGCGCGATTGCTCGCGGCTGGGATCACTCTGAGCGGTTAGATAGCTGATATTTGTGACAACCGTGACGGCGAGGAACAGCCTCTTGAGTCGCAACATAGGTCGCGCTCAAGTATCAAAAAGAACTCCGCGGAAAGCAACGATCATCGTGACGCTACTGTGCCCGACTTACGCGACTAGGGATTTAACCAGTAGCTGAGACCGGAGGCGTTACCTAGCATTGAGTCCTAAGCCGGGATCTGAGACGGCGGCTTATACAGGCCGGCAGGAGAAAACTGAATGCTCACTGACCTAAGAATTAGACACTTCGCGCGTGGAACCATCCTTTTGCTTGGGTTGTTGATGATCGCTGCCGTCGACGGCCGTGGACAGCGGTCGAATACCGAAACCATCGACGCCACAGCCTTTGGTACAAGCACACAGCTCGGAAGAAATTTCGGCGTGAAAATCTTGATTTATGAGTTCTCGAGTCCTGAGGACAGAGACATCCTTGTACAGGCGTTTCAGCAAGGGCAGAACAAGGGACTGGTGAATGCTCTCGAAAAGATGAAAAGCGTGGGTCGGATATCGATCCCCGGCACACTTGGGTTCGATCTTAGCTTCATTCGGGAGATCGTGACGCCTACTGGGAGGACCATTCGTTTTGTCACCAATCGCAAGATCGCCTTCGGTGAATCCTATTGGAATACCCAAACGAAGAGTTTCGATCTCACTGCCGGCGAAATCACCTTGAATGACAGCGACAAGAGCAAGAGTGCAGGTGTTCTTTACCCTGCCGCGCAGCTCATCATCAATAAGGAAGGCGAGTTGCAGTTCGAGCTTAATCAGAATGCCTGGAAGCTGACCAACATCATCGAGTGGAAGTGAAATCGTGACTATCAGAGCTCAACAACGGTTCAGCACTTGGAGTGCATTGTTTTTATCGACTTGCATCGTTCTCCTGACCTGCGGTTTTGCACAGGCGGAAAAGAAGAGCAAATACATATGTGATGAAGAGCGGCCGGAGACCATGTGCAATGCGGCCAACACCTGCGGTTCTGCATCGTCTGCTTGCAGGATTGACATCACCAGGTCATCGAGCTCCGCCAACGTAAAGCCCAGCATCCCGGACGCGAAGAACAACCAATTCTTCTGCATCAAGGCTGGCACTACGGTGGTGTGGTTGAGCTCGAAAAAGAACAATGGGTTTAGCGTTTCGTTCGGTACGGACTCGCCGTTTGACCCCGATGACCCGATCATGGGAGGTGGAGAAAAGAAGGTGACGACGAAAGCAAATGTTCCGGGGTGCTACAAGTACGATGTGGGCGCGTTCACTTCCGGGACAATTTATGGAATGAGTGGCGGTCGTAAGCCTGAATTAGTCATTCTGCCGTGACCTGCGAAGCGGCGCTCGGCCAGCCGTGATACTCTGCGGGCCACGCCCCACGGCCACTGAACCAAGAGGCAACCTGAATGTGCGGAATTGTCGCACTTTTTTCGCGCCGGGACCCGGTCTCTGTGGCGGCGCTTGAACGCGCCACGCGCAGTCTCTACCATCGTGGTCCCGATGGGCAGCGACACTGGATCTCCCCAGATCGCCGCGTTGCTTTAGGGCACGCACGGCTCAGCATCATCGATCTCGCCACCGGCGACCAGCCGATCGCCAGTGAAGATCAATGCACGCACATCGCCGTCAACGGCGAGTTCTACGGTTACGAAGTCATCCAGCAGGAACTCGAACGCTCAGGCCACCGCCTGCGCACACGGTCCGACAGCGAGATCGCGCTCCACCTCTACGAAGACCTCGGCACCGCGTGTCTCCATCGCCTGCGCGGCGAGTTCGCTTTCGTCCTTTGGGATGAAGTCAACCGCACCATCTTCGCCGCGCGCGACCGTTTCGGGATCAAGCCGCTGTACTACGCATTCCACGACCAGACGCTCTACTTGGCCTCAGAGGTCAAGGCCCTCTTTGCCGCAGGTATTCCCGCCCGCTGGGATGCCGAGTCGGTCTCAAACTCGGTCGAGTTCGGCGGCCATCAGATGCGCACTCTCTTTGACGGCGTCTTTCAGGTGCCGCCGGGCCACTATCTCCTCGCTACCGAAAGACACATCCAGGTCAACCAGTACTGGGACTTCAATTATCCCTGCGCGCAGTGCACTCGGTCGTCACGCTCGGATGCAGACTATGCCGCCGAACTTCGTCACACGCTTGAGGAAGCAGTTCGTCTGCGTCTGCGTGCAGATGTCCCCGTCGGCTGCTATCTCAGCGGCGGCCTCGATTCCTGCGCCGCACTCGGCCTCGCGTCGCTCCATCGTCGCGATCCTATTCGCGCCTTCACTCTCACCTTCGATCGCGCTGACTACGATGAAGAAAAAGAGGCCAAAGAGATGGCCGCGAAAGCGGGTGCCGAGTTCTACCCCATCCCCATTCGGCAGGACGATCTCGCGGATCACTTCGCCGATGCCATCCTTCAATCGGAGACCCTCTGCATCAACGCGCATGGCGTGGCGAAATACCTTTTGAGCCGTGCCGTACGAGACGCCGGCTACAAAGTCGTGATTACAGGCGAAGGCTCCGATGAAATCCTCGGCGGTTACGCGCACTTCCGCCGCGACATGCTGCTCTACAACCAGCAGGGCCAAGACCCGGCTGAGGTTACGGCCCTCCTTGCCAGTCTCGAGAAGCTCAATCCCGTATCGCGTGGACTCCTGTTGCCCCATGGCGAATCGCTACCGCTGGAGAACGTCAGGCGCGTTCTAGGTTTCGTGCCGTCGTGGATAGAGGCTTTCTCCGCTCGGGCTTTCACCATGCGGAACTTGCTGGCGCCGGACTTTGTCGCGCAGTTCGGACATCGCGAAAGCTATCACGCCCTGCTCAGCGATCTCGATATTCGCGGACAACTCGAAGATCGCGATCCGGTGCATGTCTCGCTTTATCTCTGGTCGAAGACGATGTTGCCCAACTACATTCTGGCCATGCTCGGCGATCGCATGGAGATGGGTCATTCCATCGAAGGCCGCGTTCCCTTTCTCGATCACCATGTCGTCGAAGTCATCCGCTCTCTGCCGGTAAGCCAGAAGATCCACGGCATGACCGAGAAATATGTTCTCCGTGAAGCAGTCCGCGACGTCATCACCGACACCGTCTACCGCAGGCAGAAGCACCCCTTCCTGAGCCCGCCCGCCACGCTCAATCCAAAGGAAAAACTGAGCCAGATGGTGAACGACACGCTGCGTGGATCGGTTCTCGCCTCCATTCCATTCTTTGATCAAAAGAAAATCGTCGCTCTCCTCGACAGTCTCCAGACCATGGACGAAACTGCCCACGTCGCGATCGATCCGACGCTGATGATGTTGATGAGTACCTGCGTTCTTCATCAGGGATTCCGCCTGGCCGCCTGAGACAGCCAGCCCGCCCTGCTATTTGGACTTAGCTCCGCCTTCTAGTACTCCCTTTGTGGTACTTATCTGAATCATCGTGTCACCGGCAGGCCGCCGGTGGTACTCTCGCCAGCATGCGCAAGATCGGCTCGTGCATCTTGTTTGCCTTCCTGCCGCTTTCTTCATTCGCGCTGGCACAATCCGCGCCTGCCTCTTCTCCCGCTCCGGCTGCTGAAACCATCACGCTTGGCAATTCCGCAGCCACACTACCCGGGCCGTGGAAGTTCGCTCCCGGTGACTCGCCGTGGCAGAACGGCTCGCCTGCGTGGGCCCAGCCCGGCTTCGACGATGCTGCCTGGGCGTCGGTGAATCTCGCTCCAAAGGAAGGTTCAGTCGATCCCGCCTATGGCACGCCCGGCTTCGTGCCCGGCTGGACGGCGCGTGGCTATCCCAATCTCTACGGCTATGCCTGGTATCGCCTGCGCTTGCGTGTCACTGATCCCGGCCAGCCACTCCAGCTCAAGATGCCGAACGACGTGGACGACGCCTATCAGGTCTACGCCGATGGTCGCTATATCGGCCAGTTCGGCAACTTTTCGTCCGACCATGTAATGGTGTATTCCGCACGCTCTTTTTCCTTCTCTCTGCCGTCGCCCGGGCCGGACGGCGAAATCCTGCTCGCGCTGCGCTTTTATATGACCGGCGGCACACGCTTCCAGTCTCCGGATGCTGGCGGCCCGCACCAGCCTCCCGCGCTCGGGCTGGCCTCCACCGTGCATCTGCTCCAGGCGGCCGACGAGGACGCCAATCAGCATTTCTACTTTGGCGTCATTCTCCAGTGCCTCCTCTCCCTTCTCGTAATTCCGCTAGCACTGTGGGCCTGGTTGCAGAACCGGCAGGAACGCACCTATCTCTGGCTGTTTCTCGTACTTTCGTGCGCTCTCCTCAGAAGCGTCCTGCTCTTGATCGGAAATCTGGGCTCCGCACTGCCTCTTGGGCCCAACACACTCCTGCTGGACGTGGTCCTTGGTCCGCTGCAACTGCCGATGTGGGCGATGTTCTGGTGGCACTGGTTTGGTCTGGCCGGAAAACGTTGGATTCCTCGCGCCGCCGGGCTGATCACGATGGCCCATATGCTGGCCCAGCTCTTCCTGCGACTGCCGAATTCCGATATCAATCTGGTTCCACGCTCATGGCTGCCTTGGCTCAACAACGTGCCTGTTGTATGTCTGGTCGCATTGGGCGTGCTCCTGCTGGTCATTCTCGTGGAAGGCTTCCGTCGCGAGCGTGCTGAGGCACTGCTGGCTGCGCTTCCTCTGCTGCTGATCGAGTTCGCCAGCTTCAATGTCTTCTTTCTCTCTACTTTTGGTATCTCAAGCGTGTTTTTCTTCCTTGGCCTCGGCATCAGTGTCGGGAATGTCGCGTGGATCCTCATGGTGCTGGTCATCGGTGCGCTGGTCATGCGGCGCTTCCTGCGCACTCGGATGAGCCAGGAGCGTGCCCGTCAGATCGTCGCACTGGACATGGAACAGGCGCAGCAATTGCAGCAGCGCGTCCTCGTACCCGAGGTCATGCAATCGCCTGCCTTCTCTGTCGAAACTGAGTACCGTCCTGCGCAGACTGTCGGCGGAGACTTCTTCCAGACTTTGTCTAAACCCGACGGCAGCCTGCTGGTGGTACTCGGCGACGTCTCCGGCAAAGGCATGAGTGCTGCGATGCTCGTCGCCGTGCTTGTCGGCGCTATCCGCACGCGCGCAGAGGAGAGCTTCGATCCCGTCGCCATGCTCACCATGCTCAATCAGCGCCTCATCGGCCGCTCCGGAGGCCACCTCGCCACCTGTGTAGCTGCGGAGCTGCGCTCCGACGGATCCATGCGGATCGCCAATGCCGGTCATCTCCCGCCTTACCTCAACGGCCAGGAGCTCGATCTGGAAGGTTCGCTTCCACTCGGTGCCGCCAACCTCGTCGATCCTTCTTCGCGCGTTCTCACGCTTCAGCCAGGCGACCGCCTCACATTCTTAACGGATGGCGTCGTCGAGGCCATGAACTCCGCGCACGAGCTCTTCGGTTTCGATCGCGCCTGCATCATCAGCAACCAGCCCGCTGCCGCCATCGTGCAGCAGGCACAGGCCTTCGGACAGAACGACGACATCACTGTCCTGCGCATCGAGTTCATCGGCGCGCCCAGCGAAGCGCCGGACGCCGTGCTGGCCGCCGTCTGATATCGCACGGCTGGGCCGCGGCGGTACCATTTTGTGCAGGTCAACATGACAGACACCAACCAACGCCCCGTCGAACCCACCATCGTCCGCGACTTCGCCGGAAAACTCAGTTACTCCAGCTACCTTTCACTAGAAGGTCTCCTCGCGCAGCAGCGTCCGCTATCCGATCCGCCGCACCACGACGAGATGCTCTTCATCATTCAGCATCAGGTCGCCGAGCTCTGGATCAAGCTCATCATCCACGAGCTCACCGCTGCGATCGACCACATCCGCGATGACCGCCTGCCACCCACGCTCAAAATCCTCTCCCGGGTCAAACTCGTCCAGATGCAGCTCTTCGACCAGTGGGCCGTACTCGAAACCCTCACCCCATCCGAGTACATGGAGTTCCGTGGCGTCCTCGGCAACGCCTCCGGCTTCCAGTCTTTCCAATACCGCAAACTCGAGTTTCTTCTCGGTAACAAGAACGCTGAAACCATCCAGGTCTTCGCACATGACCACACCGTCTACGAAGATCTCCTTCGCGCGCTCAACTCACCCAGCCTCTATGACGAGTTCCTCCACTATCTCGCGCGCCGCGGCTACAACATCCCCGCCGCCTGCCTCGACCGCGATTGGTCAGCGCCCTACATCCGCAACGAAACCCTAGTCGAGATCTTCCGCGAGATTTATCGCAACGCGAAGCAGCACTGGGAAGCCTATGAGATGTGCGAAAAGCTGGTCGACGTGGAGGAATACTTCCAACTCTGGCGCTTCCGCCATCTCAAAACCGTGGAGCGCATTATCGGCTTCCGTCGCGGCACCGGCGGCTCCTCCGGTGTCGGCTTTCTCCGTCAGGCGCTCGAGCTCACGTTCTTCCCCGAGCTACTCGCCTCCCGGACTGAGGCGCCAAAAGTATGAAGATCCCAAAGAATGAATATCAATGACGCAGTCGCCCCCCTCGGTGCCGGCCCACTCACGGAAGAAGCGCTGCGCCGCCACATCTATCCGCTCTTCTCGCGCACGCTCGCCATGCCCGGCATCTATCTCGCGAACCACTCCCTTGGCCGCCCGCTTGACCAGACCGAGGTCGATCTCCGCGAAGGCTTCGCGCATTGGCAAACCAGACTCCACAACGCGTGGGACCCGTGGCAGGAGGAAGAGCAGCAGCACCGCGCCCGCATAGCGCAGCTCATCGGCGCCCGGCGCGCCGACTGCATCATCCCGAAGGTCTCCGCCGGTCAGGGCCTCCGCACCATCCTCAACGCGCTGCCAAATGGATCCAGTGACGTCCCGCGCGTCCTCTCGACTACCTCCGAGTTCGACTCCGTCGACATCATCCTCAAGCAATACGCCGCCGTCGGTCGCATCCATCTGGAATCCGTCTCGTGCCGCGCATCCGACGGCACCGTCGACCTTGCACCGCTATTCGCAGCCACGCCCAACGCGCAGTTGGTCATTGTCTCGCAGGTCCTCTTCACCACCGGCCAGATCGTTCCCGATCTCGATCGCCTCGCCGATGCATGCCATCAGCACGGCGCGCGCCTCCTCGTCGATGCCTATCACGCCATCGGTGTCATCCCCGTCAATGTCACCGCGATGCGAGCTGATTTTGTAATCGGTGGTAGCTACAAATACCTCCGCGGCGGCCCCGGCGCGGCCTTCCTCTATATCTCGCCCGATGCACTTGACTCCGGCCTCCAGCCCATCGATATCGGCTGGTTCGCCAAGGAAATGCCGTTTCTCTACGATCGGCCCAACCCGCCGCGTTTCGCCCCCGGCGGCGATGCCTTCCTCGAGTCCACCCCGCCTGTCCTCACGTACTACCAGACCCGCGCCGGCCAGCAGCTCACACTCGCCCTGGGCGTCGATCGCATCCGCGCCTTCTCGCTCGAACGCCTCACTCGCCTCAAGCGTTATCTCGCCGAGGCAGGTATTGCCGCGCAGGGTGCCGACGAGCAGCACGGCGCCTTCCTCACCATCGAACACCCCGCCGCCGCGTCCCTCGCGCAAGACCTCGAGCAGCGCGGCATCACTACCGACGCACGCGGCCCCTGGCTTCGCCTCTGCCCCGACTACCTCACGCGCGACGGCGACCTCCGACAGGCCGCCGCCACGCTCGCATCCGTCCTCGCCGTCAGCACTGCAACATGAGCGGTATTTGGAATGTCTTATGAAGGCTTTTCAGGATACGGATGTGAGCGACCAAAGGGAGCGAACCAGGCAAAACGCGCTGCAGGCGCCTTTGCCGGGACGGCCAGTCCTGCGCCTGTTCATCGGCATTCCGCTGGCCAGCGCCACCGCAAACGACCTCGTAACTCTGGCCAATCGCATGCGACCCAAAGCTACTGACGGCCTCCGCTGGTCCGCACCTGAATCCTGGCACATCACGCTGCAATTTCTGGGCAGCACCACGACCCAACAGTTCGAGTGCGTCGTCGCCCGTCTGCGCGAGCTGCACCACATCCCCGTCCACATCCAGCTCGGCTCGCTCGGCACCTTCCCCCGTGCCGGCGTCCTCTTCGTCGACGTCGACGTCACCCCGCAGCTCCTCGCGCTCCAGCAGTCGGTCACCGCAGCCACAGCGCCTTGCGGCTTCGCTCCGGAAGATCGCCCGTACCATCCCCACATCACTCTCGCGCGCCGAAAGGGAAGAGGCCGAGACAGAGAATTCCGCAATCTTAAGTTACAAATTACTCCGCCGCCGCATTTCTCTAGCTTCACTGCGGAATCTTTCGTCCTCTACGAAAGCGTCCCCCCGCCCGAAGAATCACGCTACGAAATCCGCGAACGCTTTCCGCTGAACGCGTAGCGCCGTCTCCGCGCGCGTGCCGCGATATCATCGCAGTTCGGGGGAAGGCGCTTGCAGAGAAAAGTCGGTGTCTGGGCAGCGGTCTCCTTTCTGCTGCTGGTCATGGTGGCCGAGGTCGGCTTGTCCACACGACAGGAATCGCCCAGTTGGGATGAGGGCGATCACATCTATGCCGGCTACATGAACTGGAAACACCGCGAGTACAGCCTCAACCCGGAGCATCCGCCGCTGGTCAAGCTCGTAGCAACCCTGCCGCTTCTGCCACTCGATCTCAAAATCGCTCCCCGGCAGGGCCGATTCTTCAAGTCCGAGTCCTACTATGGCGGCCGCGAGCTGCTCTTCCGCAACGATCCCAAGTACGGCGGATATTACAGCGCGGACACGCTGCTCTTCCGCATCCACATGACCGTTCTGGTCTTCGCGCTCACGCTGGCCCTACTGCTTTTTCTTGCCGGAAGCGAGATGTTCGGCGCCACTGCGGGTCTGATCGCGATGACGCTCTTTGTCTTCGATCCAACCGTGCTCACCAACGCGCCCTTCGTCACCACCGACATGGGCGCTGCATGCGGCTTCTTTGCTTCGGTCTACACCTTCTATCGATTCGTCAAAGCGATGCGCTGGCAGCGCGCCCTGCTCTGCGGCCTCGTCGTCGGGCTCTCCCTCGCGGCCAAGCATTCCGTCATTGCAATCCTCGCCATCCTGTGTTTGCTCGCCGCTGGAGAGTTGGCCGCCCGATGGAAGACAACGCGGCAATGGCCCGGCCGCTACGTCGCGCGCATGCAGCTCAGCCTGGCCGCCATCGGAGCCATCGCGCTCGTTGTTCTCTGGAGCGTCTACAGCTTTCGCTTCGCCGTGCATCCGGTCGGCGTCGATCTCCCGCCGCTTGCCGGTCAGCTCTCGGACGTCTCTCCGCTCACGCGTCATCTGGTTTCTTTCTCCGCGCACTATCATCTGCTGCCGCAGAGCTACCTGTATGGCCTTGTGGATGTGCAGCGCGTCGGCACCTTCATGCCGACCTACATCTTCGGCTAGCTCTACGCGCACGGACAATGGTTCTATTTCCCCGCGCTGCTCTCGCTCAAGTGGAGCGTCGGCGTACTGGGACTGCTCGCACTTTCCATCTATGCCTTCGCCACAGGTCGAGTTCGCCGCCCGCGCGAACTCTTCTTCCTCGCGCTGCCCGCCATCTTCTATCTCGCCGTCGCCATGGCCGGCCCGCTCAACATCGGCGTGCGCCACGTGTTGCCCCTATTTCCATTCGCTTTTGCTCTCGCGGGTGCGGGCACGGCAGCGCTCGCTTGCCGGCGCAAGGCATGGGCCTCGGTTGTGATTGCGCTGCTCGCATGGCACGTCGTCGACTCTCTCCGCATGTTTCCGAACTATATGCCATACGCCAACGTCTTCTGGGGTGGCCCCACAAAAACGCACCTCTGCTTCTCCGACTCCGCCACTGAGTGGGGCCAGGAACTGAAGTGGACGAAGCAGTGGGTGGATGCGCACCACGTCACCGAATGCTGGTTTGCCTACTTCCCGGCGCCGTTCCTTCTTCCTAGTGACTACGGCATCCCCTGCAAGCTTCTCCCCACGCTCGACACCATGTACGAGCAGGACATCGCTCTGCATCCGGTCGTCCATGGCCCCATTCTCATCAGCTTTGCCGATCTCAATGGCTTCGAGTTCGGCACCCGTGTACGGAATCCTTACCAGAGTCTCTTTGTGCGCCAGCCCGACGACGTCATTGCCAATGGCGTCGCGGTCTTCAATGGGGACTTCGCATTGCCCCGAAGCAGCAGCCCTTCAATACGAGCAGCAAGCGCGAGACAAACCTAAAAGCGATCCACAGGCGGCCCTCCGTGCAGCGCGCAACGCGGTGGCGCTGGTTCCCGAAGGCTTCGACGCTAACCTCGCGCTCGGTGACGCGCTCGCCGCCACCGTAGACCTGACAGGTGCGCGCGCGGCGTATACAACAGCCATGCGCCGCATCCGTGACATGGAGCCGGCATCTCAGACCGAATGGCGGCCCATCGTCGAGAAGCAACTAGAGCAGACGGGTACGAAGGGACCAGCCTGAGTACTTCGGGCGCTTTGCCCTTACTGCGAACTTCAGCCCGCAACGGCGTCATGTCGCCCCTTCGAGACCTGCCGCGTCTAAAGTTCAACGAGAGATTTCACATCACGATCGTCCGGTCGAGCCGGATAATCAGACGATAGGGCGGAAGCGGACCCCATCAGGACGATCCAGATCGATCCAGGAGTGCATGATGCCGCTAAGCCGTTTTCACAAAAGGTATAGCCGCCGAGACGCACTCGACGCAGCTTTCCCGTCAAGAAAAGCTGCTCTTCGCGACTGCCAGGCCAGACACAGTATTTGTGAAAACGGTCTGGAACCCGGCCCCCCATTTCGCCGCATCCCCTCGCAGGGCCCCCTGCTCTCCGTCGCTGTCCACGCTGCGATCCTGCTAGCCATCGCCGTCTGGATGCATCGCACGCCCCGGATCGCTCCCTTCAAACTTCCGGGCACGGCTAGGGGACTCACCCTTCTCACCTATTACAGCCCAGGCAGCCGCAAGCCCTCGGCGACCGACTCTCCCGTCCGCAGCAATCGCACCAGCGAAACAAAGACTGGAAGAAAGCGCGAAATCGTCGACAAATCCGCGCCCCCTCAGCCGCCAAGGGCCGATGCGGGGACCAGCAACACCACCGAGAGTGGTCTCGGCGAAGGCGACATCCGAATCGCTTTGCTGCAGCAATTTCCCTATCCGCATCCGGATCTCTCCGCACTCGCTCACGGCACCAAAGGCGACGTCATCCTCGACGCCGTCATTGACGAGCACGGCAAAATCACTCAACTGACTCTGCTCAAAGGCCTCGAACCATCGATCGATCAGGAAGTGATCGCCACCGTGAAGCAGTGGCTCTTCACCCCGGCGACCAAAGATGGCGTGCCCGTCTCGAGCGAGCAGGAATTCCACTTCCACTACGAGCGCGGCTGACGAGCCATTCGCGGGAACCTCGCTCTTTTCTTTCCCAATCGTTGCGCTTGCCACATGCCAAGATCTGGGGAGTACCATCACGCCCTGAACTCTCTGCGGAATATCTCTATGCCCAGCCGCCTGTTTCGCAGCATTTTGGTTCGCCGCGCCCTTCTCATCGGCGGACTGCTCTGTATCACGCTGATCGCCGGCACAACCGGCTTCGTGCTGATCGAAGACTTTTCATGGTTCGAGGGCTTCTACATGACCCTCACCACCATCACCACCATCGGTTATCAGGAGCTGCACCCGCTCAGCCACGCTGGGCGCGTCTTCAATTCGATTCTCATTCTCTTTGGAGTCACTGCGCTGTTCGTCTCGTTTGGCGCGATGACCCAAACCATCATCGAACTCGAATTACAGGATCCGTTTGGCAAACGCAGGAAGAAACGCATGATCGATCATCTACAGAACCACTTCATCGTCTGCGGCTTTGGCCGCGTCGGCCGCAACGCCTCCTATGAAATGCTGCGCGCAAACGCTCCCTTTCTGGTGATCGACCGTAACGAGCAGCGTGTCGCAAAGGCGGAGAGCGCAGGCATGCTGGCCGTCGTAGCGGATGCCACACGTGATGACAGCCTTCGCGAGGCCGGTGTGCTCCGCGCCAGCGGGCTCATCGCCGCGTTACCCTCCGATGCCGAAAACCTCTTCATTATTCTTTCCGCGAAAACTCTGAACCCAAGGCTCACTGTTGTGACCAGAGCCTCTGAAGAAGAGGCCGGCGAGAAGTTGCGCCGCGCCGGAGCTGACACCGTCTTCACTCCGTACGCAATGGCAGGGCGTCAGCTTGCCGATGCGTTGCTCCGGCCTCACGTCGTTGAGTTTCTGGATTTCGCAAGAAGTGATGTGGGATCGACGGTCACGACCGAGCAGGTCTCGATCGACTCAAACAGCGCATTCGTAGGCAAGACACTCGCACAACTCCCCGACCTGAGAAGCTCCGGCGTGATCGTGCTCGCAATTCGGAAACACGGAGGCCAAACTATCTTTAATCCGCCGCCAGACTCCGCCATCGCACCCGGTGACTATCTCATTGTCATGGGCGAGCGCCCCGGCTTGCAGCAGCTAGAGCAGCTTTTCACTAGCTAGTCATCTGTCGCTGGCAATATATTGTCGAAACGGCCGCTCACCATCCTGCGTAATCGTTTTTTGTTACCGGCTGGCAGTACGGTCGAATATCACAGAACGAGAAACTCGTAGACGCAGTTAGCGACTTTCGATACCTCTAGTCAGAACCACCTGCGTCTCCCCCCTTCGCCGGAGCTAGGTCCCGGCACGTGCAGGCAGGCACGATGTCATCCGTTCCGATAGAGAGCGGAGACCTTGGATTTCTTTTTCCTGCTTTCGGCCCTTGTTGCTTTCAATCCCATCTACCAGTGAGCGAAAACACGCAATGAAGATGCGTCCGCACAGGTTCCACAAGGTCTCCTCGCCTTTGGCGGCGATCTTCCTGCTTCCACTCTTGCTGATTGTCGCGGGATGCGGACTGGTGATGACTGCGCAATCGGATCCGGCTGCCGCCCCGACGGTGACCATCGCACCGAGCCCGGCCTCCATCTCCGCCGGCGGCTCGTCCACTTTGAACGTCAGTGCAAGCAACGCGACTCAGGTGACTGTCACAGGATCGGACGGCACCAGTTATAACCTGTCGGCAACTGGTGGCACGCAAGGCGTCAGCCCCTCGGCAACCGCCACCTATACCGCGACCGCCGCCGGCAAGGGAGGCAATGCCACCGCAGCCGCCACCGTGACAGTCAGCGCTCAGCCGCCGCCCGCAGGCGCGCCCACCGTCACCATCACAGCGCATCCCGCTTCCATCACCGCCGGCGACACGTCCACGCTGACCGTCAGTGCGACCAACGCCACCCAGGTGACCGTAACTGGATCGGATGCCAGCAGCTATAACCTCTCTGCGACTGGCGGCACGCAAGCCGTCAGTCCCTCGGCAACCGCCACCTATACCGCGACCGCCACCGGCTCCGGAGGCAAGGCCACCGCGACCGCGACCGTGACAGTCAGCCCTCCGCCGCCACCGGGGGCGCCTAAGGTCACCATCACCGCGAATCCCACTTCCATTGCTCCAGGCGGCTCATCCACTCTCACCGTAAGTGCGACCAAAGCCTCGCAGGTGACGGTAAGCGGATCGGATGGCAGTAGCTACGACCTGTCAGCGACCGGTGGCACACAAGCTGTCAGTCCCTCGGCAACCGCTACCTACACCGCGACCGCCACCGGCGCGGGAGGCGAGGTCACCGCTACAGCTACCGTGAGCGTCGTCGCTACCCCGCCACCGGTGCCGACCGTATCCATCACCGCGAATCCCACTTCGATTGCTCCAGGCGGCTCGTCCACTCTCACTGTGACCGCGATGAATGCGAGCGCCGTCACCATCACTGGCTCTGACGGCAGCAGCTATGCCCTGGCTGCAAACGGCGGAACGCAAGCTGTCTCTCCCATGACAACCGCCACCTACACGGCGACGGCTACCGGCGCGGGAGGCAAGGCTGCCGCGACCGCGACCGTGAGCATCGTCGCTACTCCTCCACCGCTACCGACCGTAACCATCGCCGCGAATCCCATCTCGATTGGTGCAGGCGGCTCGTCCACTCTGACCGTGAGCGCGGCCAACGCCACGCAGGTGACGGTGACCGGATCGGATGGCAGCAGCTATAACCTCTCGGCGACTGGTGGCACGCAAGCGGTCAGTCCCGCAGCAACTGCCACCTACACCGCGACAGCAAGGGGTGCCGGAGGCACGGCCACCGCGACAGCAACCGTGAGTGTCGTCGCTACGCCGCCGCACGCGCCCACCGTCGCCATCATCGCGAATCCTGCTTCCATCAACGCGGGATCTTCTTCCACCTTGACCGTGTCTGCGGCTAACGCGACCGCTGTGACGGTGACAGGGTCGGATGGCAGCAGCTTTGCCCTGGCCGCAAACGGCGGCACGCAAGTTGTCACCCCCGCAGCCACCGCCACCTACACTGCGACGGCAACGGGCGCCGGAGGCACGGCCACCGCAACCGCTACCGTGTCCGTTGCCGCCGCCGCGCCGACCGTAACCATCACCGCCAATCCCACTTCGATCACTGCGGGAGGCTCGTCCACTCTCACCGTGACCGCGACGAATGCCACTGCGGTCACAGTCACCGGTTCCGACGGCAACAGCTATGCCCTATCCGCAAACGGCGGCGCGCAAGCCGTCAGCCCCGCCGCGACCGCAACCTACACGGCGAAAGCAACCGGTTCCGGAGGGAATGCCACGGCGACAGTCACTGTCACCCTGGCGAAGGAACCTCCCGCCACCGTGACCATCTCCGCCAGCCCAACTTCGATTACGGCTGGAGCATCCTCGACCTTGACCGTAACCGCCACCCACGCAACCGCTGTGTTTGTGACCGGTTCCGACGGCAGCAGTTACACGCTCGCGGCGGCTGGCGGTACGCAGGTCGCTACACCCACTACGACCACAACCTACACAGCGAAAGCAACCGGTTCCGGAGGGAATGCCACGGCGACAGTCACTGTCACCGTGGCGAAGGAACCTCCCGCCACCGTAACTATCTCTGCCAATCCCACTTCGATTACGGCAGGAGCATCCTCGACCTTGACCGTAACCGCCACCCACGCAACCGCAGTGTCGGTGACAGGCGCCGACGGCAGCAGTTACACGCTCGCGGCGACCGGCGGTACGCAGGTCGCGACACCCACAGCGACCACAACCTACACGGCGAAAGCAACCGGTTCCGGAGGGAATGCCACGGCGACAGTCACTGTCACCGTGGCGAAGGAACCTCCCGCCACCGTGACCATCTCCGCCAGCCCAACTTCGATTACGGCTGGAGCATCCTCGACCTTGACCGTAACCGCCACCCACGCAACCGCAGTGTCGGTGACAGGCTCCGACGGCAGCAGTTACACACTCACGCCAACGGGCGGGACCCAGGTCGTCACCCCGGCCACGACGACGAATTACACCGCGGAGGCGACCAGTGCTGGAGGCAATGCTTCAGCCACTGCCACCGTTATCGTGACTGCGCCGGGCAGCACGCAGGCGATCAACCACGTCATCTTCATGATGCAGGAGAATCACACCTTCGATAACTACTTCGGGATGCTCAATCCCTACCGCCACGCCAATCACCTCGATACCGGCGACGACGGGAATGTCTACAACGTGGATGGCATCGACGACAAGCTGAACACCTCCAACGAGACGAACGAAGGCGTATCCATCCCGCTCTTCAAGTTCAAATCCTCCTGCATCGATGACGCCTCGTCGGCCTGGATCGAAAGCTTCGGCGATGTGAGTCGGTATAACTTCCTCGCCAGTCGCCCGATTCTTTTGGACGGCTTCGTCCACAACGCCGAAGGTTTCAACAACGGCTGCGCCGCCTCCGGCCATTGCTCCGGCGACTTCACGGATACCACCGGCAAGCGCGCCATGGGCTACTACGACCAGGATTTTCTGAACTACTACTACTACATGGCCTCGCAGTTCGCGGTCTCCGATCGCTGGTTCTCCCCTATGGCCAGCAAGAGCAATCCCAACCGCATTGCCACGTACGGCGGAGGCACCACCCAAGGCCTCGCCTATGATCCTGGATACGACGACCACGTCGGCTCGCTCAATATTCCCAACATCTTTCAGGCGCTCGACAATGCCGGTGTCTCGTGGAAGGTCTATTACTCTGACACCGCCGGCGAATGCGGCGTTGGCGATGACGACTGCGGTTCAGGTGTGGACAACTACCCCGCAACCGCGCTTGGTTACGTCACCTACACCAAGAAATACCTCTATCCCAATCCATCGCATGCCGCCTGCACCGGCACCACCCAAAAGTCGAGCGTCGTCGGTGATCCGACCAACTACTTCTGCATCGACCCCAGCCGCGTCGCCCCGATATCGGCTTACTACACCGACCTCACCAACGGCGCGCTTGCCAGTTTCACCTTCATCGAGCCTGGCTACGGCATCACCGACGAACACCCCGGCTCCTTCCAGCCCGTCCTACTCGGTCAGCAGCAGATGGCCAAGATCATCAACGCTTTCATGGCCAGCCCCGAGTGGAAGGACGGCGTCTTCTTCTTCAGCTATGACGAGGGCGGCGGTCCCTACGACCACGTGCCCCCAGTGCCTCATCACTCGAACGACAACACCGATCCTGCGCTCGGTGTCATTCCGGATATCGCCAGCATCTCCGTGAACCCGGACAAGTACAAGCCCTGTCTGCCCGCCACTCCGCCCGCAACCACACACTGCGATCTGCGGACCAACAGTCCCGGTGCGCATTCCGGAGACGCCGCGGCAATCGATGGCTTCGGCGCGCAGATTGGCTTCCGCGTCCCCAACATGGTCATCTCACCCTTCACCCGCCGCCACTACGTATCGCACATCCCCATGGACCATACGGCGGTCATCAAGTTCATCGAGGATCGCTTCATCGGCAATCACAGCTACATCACGGCTCGTGACGCAGCGCAGCACAACCTGCTCGACTTCTTCGACTTCACCAACGTTCCCTGGGCGGCACCTCCAACTCCGCCCCTGCCCGCCACCAACTCCTCGCTCGGCCGCAATACCTGCACCCCCGCCAACATGTGATCGTTGCGCTAAAAAACAGTGCGCCACGATAGCCCCACATCTCTTCTCTGACATGTGGGGCTCTTCACCTACGACAGCCATGTCCCGCGGCTGAACAGCGGAGTCTCCAGCCCAGGAGCCCCTCTGATCTGGAGCTCCGCGAAGCGATGGGAAAACCACGGCTCCGCGGTCCGCTTTTCCTAGCGGAAGTTCTCTGCCATCTTGATAACGCTCTGGGGATCGGACTCGGTGTAGAAGACGGTGCGCCCATCTCGCGATGCGCTCAGGCTGGGCTGCCAGTTGTTGGGGCTGTTTTCAAGTGAGAGGACGGGGGTAATGCGGCGAGTGGCGAAGCTGTAGAACTCGATCGTGGGCCGTGGTGCGGCATCGGCGTCGAGCAGGTAGAGTCCGCTCTCGGTCACGGCCCAGTGTCCAAAGTAGCTTACTTGCGGCTTGCCGGTCACCACAGGCGACTCGCTTCCTCCGTTTGCGGGCATGCTCCATATCCCAGGTTCGTCAAATTTGCTGTAGTAGATGGTTTGCCCGTCGTAGGACTCGAGAGGATTAATGCCGCCATGCTCGGTGAGCCGTCTCTCTGACCCGTTCTCAACAGAATGCTTCCAGATCTGCCTGCTTCCCGTACGCGGGGAGGCGAAGTAGATAAACCTGCCGTCGCGGGACCAACTTGGCACGTAGTTGTCGGAGTCACCATGCGTGATCGCATGAAGGTTCCTGCCCTCTGCATCAACGACGTAGATATGGGAGTAGATATGAACGTGATCCTCTGGGCGGGCATCGAAGGCGATCCATCGTCCATCGGGAGACCAGCGCGGAGTGCCCGAGTGCCAGCCTATATTCGTAAGCTGCACGGGATGATCGCCGTCAGTACTGTTCAGCCAGATCTGGTTTGTGCCGGAACGTGCTGATTGCAGCGCAAGACGCGCACCGTCCGGGGAGGGTTGGGCAGCGTCCTCCATGAACTGTGAATAGATGAGCTTCCTTGTACGAAGTACTGGACCGCCTGCCTTCGAAAGATCCGCTCGCCAGATTGCCGCGGGACTAAAGAAACTGGAAGCCCCGCCGGTCTGGCTCTCCGCATAGGCAAGCCTGCGCCCGTCCTGGGAAATCGATCCCACGCCCGGGTAGACCATCTCAGGTTCGACCGGGCCGCCTGCGACCGGCACCCTCCAGGCGCGCATCATGTTTCCCCGGGAGGAGTAGGAAACAATGTATTTGCCGTCGGGCGTCCACATCAGGTCCCAGAAGTGAGTACCGGCTGAAACAAGCCTGGGTACTTCGCCGAAGAGCGGCACCGCATAGATCTCGCTATAGCCTCCGTCGGTAAAACGCCAAAATGCAACGGTTCGTCCGTCCGGGGAGAGCGCATCGTCGGCGGCAAAGTCTCCGTGAGATCCCGGCGCCAGACAGCGCTTCTCGCCGGTTGCGAAAGAGAAGAGCACAAGGCCGCGCGGACCGCCCGGGACGCACTGGTCAAGCATCACCATGGCTTTGCTGTCCGGAGTCCAGATCGGCCGGCCAGCGACCGGGTTCCGACACGGCGAGTTAGTCAGTCGACGCTCCGCGCCGCCGAGTGCGGGGACCGTGTAGACCCCATCGCGTTCGCTGTTGCATCGGGCAAAGGCAATCTCCCGCCCATCCGGCGACCATTGCGGAGGGCCGGGAACACCGTCCCCCCGCTTGTGGTGTGTGAGTTGTAGCGGCGTGTCGCCTCCTACCAACTGCACATAGATGTCGTAGTGTGTGCGCTCCGCACCATTCCAAACGAACGCGATCTGACGCCCATCCGGCGAAAACGATGGAGAATTCGCGTCTCCGGGCGCGGTCGTGAGAATCGACGAGCGCAGATTCGAAGGCATCCTATTCGGCTCGTCCGAGGATGGCTTGGGCGGGCCCCCAAATTGAAAGGCGGATCGAAGAGATGCAGATCGCATGAGCGCGGCGATTCCAATCGCTGATACGACGGATACGATTAGGACCGCTAACTTCCTGGACAGCAACCGTCGGCGGCCTTGCTTCTCGTCAGGCGCTTTGGAAGGAACCTCGGTGCTGCCATTACTCTGTTCCCGCGTGTTGGATACAGGCAGCTCGGGTCCTACAGTCGATTGAGACAAAGCGCCGCCATTCTCCGTATCGCCCGGTTGGGAAACGGGTGCGACAAAGCGATAGCCCTTCCTGGGAATGGTTTCGATATAGAGAGGCTTGTCGGCCGAGTCGCCCAAGGCCTCGCGGAGCTTCATGACCGCAGCATTCAGGCTGTGATCGAAGTCGACGAAGGTGTCGGATGGCCAGAGGTGCTGGCGCAGTTGCTCGCGCGTGACCATCTGCCCGGCGTGTTCAAGCAGCAGGAGCAGAATGCTCGCCGGCTGTTCGCGCAGCTTGACGAGAGCGCCATTGCGGCGCAGTTCTCCAGTTGAAGCGTCTAGTTCGAAGACGCCGAAGCGCCAGGCCCGTGGCGTGTTGACCGGCATGCCCATGAGCACACTCCTCTGGGCTGGAGAAACTTTACACCGTTCCCGATGCGGCAGCCCAGCAGAACTCGAACCGGCAATTCATTCGACGGGCGAAGCCTTTTCGTATGAAGGGTGGAGAGCGCAATGAGCAGATGATCTCGAAATGATCGCCAGAGCATTGAGCGAATTGCGGCGGCAGCGCAGATTGCGAATATCCGAAGCGGTAGTTGGAGCAGAACAAAGCCGCAGGATCCTCGAGGAGGTTCGCCATGTTCCGTACATCTTCCATCCTTACCTGCGCAGCTCTGACACTCTCGCTCGGCGGGGCGATGTCTGGACCGACCGCAGCACACGCTCAGTCGGTAACGGTCAGGATTCCATTTAACTTCTCCGCCAACGACCAGAAGGTGCCGGCAGGCACATATCGCATCTCGCTGCAGGCACCGCGGTATCTTTCGTTCGTCAACACCCAGTCCACCAGGAAGCAGTACCTGATGTTGGTCCAGCCCACCGGGGAGCAAAACAGTCAGGATGGCGGCCGCCTTACGTTTCGGCGGTATGGAGACAGCAACTATCTCTACCAGGTCTGGATGCCGGGCCAGGGTGAAGGGCGCCAGTTCGTGCGCAGCCGGGCCGAGCAGGACACGCTGCGGGGGCTGAAAGCTCCAGCGCTCACACAGGTACAACTTCCGCTCGGACCGGCAGAACAGTAGACCGTCGACCGGGACGGGCAAAGAGCGGAAGCAGCACCGAAGCGAGCATCAGAGCGCGTGTGGAAGTCCCGCCTACTGTCTGGCGAGAATGCTCTCCGTTCGCGGCTCATGGTATGCCCGTCCCGGATTGGAACTGGACCGGCGGATCAGCGCAAAAACTCGCCATTGAATTCCATCCAACTCGCTACTCTGGAAAAAGGGAGCCAAACGCCAGCGCTCGAAAGAGCGCTACCGGCTCGGCTCCGTAAGTCCTTTATTTAGAAATTTTTAGTTCTAACCTTTTAGAAAACCGTACTTAGCAGCCGAACGATCCGCAATAGTCTTATTTTCAATAGCTTGTCAAAACGGGAAGCGCCGAAGCTCCGGGTAAGTCCTTTGTTTGGAAGTTTTTAGAGGTAACTCCTTTAGTACACGGTACTTACTCCTCGGGAGAGGGTCTAAACCAATGATTCAAAAGGAGCTTATCGACCAGTAGGCCGCAACCGGGGGGTAGGATGCTTCATTCGTGGGTCAAATGTAACCAGGTTGACAACAATGGAACCCGCTAATCCCTGATCCCGTTACTTCCGCGACCGCATCTTCTTCGCCCAGTCCGGCTTGGTGGTCTGACGCGCGCGCCCCAGCGCCAACGCATCCGCCGGCACATCTTCGGTGATCGTCGAGCCCGCCGCGATGTAGCTGCCATCTGCAATCGCGAGCGGCGCCACAAGTGTAGAGTCGCTGCCGACGAAGACGTTCGCGCCGATCTGGGTCACGTGCTTGGCCTTGCCATCGTAGTTGCACGTGATCGTGCCCGCCCCGATGTTCGTGCCCGCGCCAATGTCCGCGTCACCCAGGTAGCTCAGATGGTTGGCCTTCGCCCCCACCCCCAGCCGGGCTTTCTTCGTCTCGACAAAATTTCCCACGTGCGCACCTTCGCCGATCTCCGACTCCGGACGCAGATGCGAATAGGGCCCGATCAGCGCGCCCTTCGCCACCTGCGCGCCGGAAATCACCGATCCGTTGCGGATCAGCACATCGTCACCAATCTTCGAGTCTTCAATCACCGAGTGCGAGCGAATCCGGCATCCGCTTCCAATCACAGTTCGCCCCAGCAGCTGCACAAACGGTTCGATGATCGTGTCTGCGCCCACTTTCACCGTGCCATCGATCACCGACGTCTCCGGCCGGTAGATCGTCACGCCCTCCGCCATCAGCGCTCGCGCAGCGCGCATCCGCATCTCCGCGTCAAGCTGCATCATCTCCGCGATGGTGTTCGCGCCCAGCACCTCATGCGCGTCCGCCGTCTCGAGCGCGACCACGCGCTTCTCCGCCTTCACCAGCAGCGCCGCCATATCCGTCAGGTAGTACTCGCCCTGTGCATTGTCGGTCGAAAGCTGCCCGAGATGCTTGAACAGCGCCTCAGCACGGAACGCATAGATCCCCGAGTTGATCTCCGGCGCAAACTGCTGTTCCGCTTTCAGCGCCTTCTGCTCCACAATGGCCACTACATCTGGCTCGGCCGCCGACTTGCGTATCACGCGTCCATATCCGGTCGGGTCCGCCGGTCGCGCCGTCAGTATCGTCATCGCCGCCCGTTGTTCCAGGTGGAAATCGCGCACCGTCAGGATGGTCTCCGTCGTGATCATCGGCGCATCCCCGGAGAGCACGATCAGGTCCTCGTAGTCCTCGACCTCAGGCTTCGCCGTCAGAATCGCGTGCCCCGTCCCGCGCTGCTCCGCCTGCACCACGAATCGCACGCCCGTAGGCGCGAGTGCCGTACGCACCTGCTCCGCTTCATGTCCGATGACGACGTAGATGTCCTTCGGCTCCACTACCTGCGCCGCCGCGGCGATTACGTGCTCCACCAGCGCACGTCCGCCCACCTGGTGCAGCACCTTCGGCCGACGTGACTTCAGCCGCGTGCCCTTGCCCGCGGCCATGATGACGATAGCGAGTTGCATACCTTGGATCCTTTACGGTCTCTACGGCTGCTGCTGACTGGGGCCGGCCTGCATCCCCGGCGGCATCGGTATGGTGATGTCGACCGGATGCACCTGTCCCAGATCGGAGAGCGGCTTGCCCGGCTGTCCCGGGGTGCCGGCAGCTATCTGCTGCGTATTCCCAACCACCAGTATCGCCAGCTTTGAGCGGTCGACATACTTCTTCGCCACCCGTTCAAGATCAGCGATTGTTACCTTTTCGATCGCCGCACGATACTTCTCCAGAAAATCCGCCGGGTAGCCGTAGAATTCCAGGCTTGCTCGTTCGTTCAGCACTTTTTCCGGCGTGTCGTAGCGGAATACGAAAGAGTTCAACAGCTCGTCCTTCGCCCGCCGCAGTTCGTCCTCTGTAAAGGGCTCAGTCTTCAGATCGTCGATCTGTCCGAGCATCGCTTTCGTCGCTTCCACAGTGCTCGCGCTCTTGGTTGCCGCCACCGTGTAAAAGAGACCCGGATGATCGTACGACGCTCCATAAGATCCGCCAACGGAGTAGGCAAGTCCCAGACGCGTGCGCACATTCTGGAAGAGCCTTGATCCGAAGCCGCCGGAGAAAACCTGGTTCATCACGCTCAGCGCGTAGTAATCCGGGTTGGAGCGTTCCGTACCCAGCCCGACGATCCAGATGTTGCTCTGGTTCACATCAGTCTTATCTACCGAGTAGACTCCCGGGTGCGGTCCGTTAAAGGTCTCCTTCGCAGGCGGCAGCGGCGTGCCCTTCTTCAAACCTCCGAATACCGCCCGCAGCTTCTGCTCCATGGTTGCGCTGTCAAAGTCGCCGGTCACGCCGATGATCATCCCGTTCGGGATCACCGTCTTCTCGTGGAACTGCTCCAGGTCGGCAACGGTGATTGCCATCACGCCCGCCAGCTCCGGTGTGCGGCCGTAAGGATTGGTGGGCCCATAAACAAGCTTCGCCGCCTCGCGGCTCGCGATCTCTCCTACGTCGTCGTTTCGTCGAACGATGCCGGCAGCCATCTGCTGCTTCGCGAGATCGAGCTTGCCCGGATCGAACTTCGGATGCAGCAGCAGGTCCGTCGTAAGACCAAAGACGGTGTCGAAATCCGTCTTGAGGCACGACCAGCCCACGCTCGTCGAGTCAACGTCGCCGTCGGTCTCTACCTTCGCAGCCTTGGCCTCTAGCAGGTCGTCCATCGCATCGCCGGATTTGCTCGCCGTTCCGCTGGTACGCCAGACATCTCCATACAGCGAGACCATACCGGTCTTTGACGCGGGCAGATCGCGGCCGCCGCCCCGCATCTCGATAAAGCCGTTGACGAACGGCAGCTCATGATCTTCTTGGAGAAAAATGATCGCTCCGTTGTCGAGCACGATGCGCCGCGGCTGTTTCGGGTGGAACGCAGGCAGCTCGGGAATAGGGATCTTCTTCCACGGCTGCGCCTGTTGGCTGGGCTGTGTTGGCTCTTGCGCGACGGCAGGCAAAGCAGCAACGTGAGCGAGAGCGAGGACTGCGATGGTGACGAGATACTTCACAGGCCACCTGCTTTCGGCGCGCTGGCGGCCGGTTCATGCTCCGGGACCGTTTCGATGATGGCGTAGGTGCGGTTGCCTTCGGTGAAGACCTTATTCGAGACGCGGCGAATATCCGCCTTCGAGACTCTGTCGATCTTGTCGAGCTGTCGGAAGAGCTCGCGCCAGTCGCCGTAGCGAAGCTGGTACGTAGCCAGGCTCTGTGCCAGCCCCTCGTTGTCGCCGAGCGAGCGCAGCAGATTGACGCGCGCGCGCGTCTTGAACATGGCCAGTTCATCGTCGGTGACGTCCTGGGTCTTCAGCTTGTCGATCTCCTTGTGGATCGCCGAGCGCATCTCCTGGGGCGTATGGCCGGGAAGCGGCACGGCATAGAAGGCAAAGAGTCCCGGGAACTTGATGCCTGGAAACCCGCTGAATCCCTCTGCCTCGGCAGCGATTCGCTGATCGCGCACCAGTGACCGGTAAAGCCGCGAGACGCGCCCATTCGAGAGAATGTCCGTAATCGCGTCGTAGACCTGATCATCCGGGTCCAGATAATCGCTGCGGTGGTAGCCCTCGATATAGAAGGGTTGCGTCGCCTCCCGGATGATGACCGACTTCTCCGAGTTCTGCGGCGGCTCGACCGTAGTCATTGGCTCGGGCTTCGGGCCTCCCGGAATAGGATCGAAGTACTTCTCCATAACCGGCATCGTCGTCGATGCCTTCAGGTCGCCGGCAACCGCGATCACGATGTTCGACGGTGCGTAGTACTTCTTGTGGAATACATCCGCCTCGGTGGCGTCGATTTGGGAGAGTTCCGACTCCCAGCCCACACCCGGCCGTCCATAGGGATGCGCGACATATGCGGTTGCGAGGAACTGCTCCACCATCCGTCCAATCGGATTCGAGTCAGTCCGCATGCGCCGCTCTTCCATCACCACATCGCGCTCTTTGTAGAACTCGCGCGGAACCGGATGGCCGAGACGGCCGCTCTCCATATACGCCCATAGTTCCAGCCGGTTCGCGGGCATGCTCCAGAAATATTCCGTGGAATCCAGACCGGTGGACGCGTTGATCCCCGTCGCGCCGTTCTCTTCGGCAATCTCAGTGAACTGGTTCGGAATGACGTATTGCTGCGCGTCCTTCTTCGCTGCCTCAAATGCCTCGCGCAACTGCTTCAGCTTTGCCGGGTCCTGCCCCACCCGCTTGCGGTATTCGCCGTCGTAGGCGGCGTAGGTGTCTTCCACCTTTTGGAGCGCGACCTTCTCCGCCGGCCAATTCGTGGTGCCAATCTCATCGGTGCCTTTGAAGGCGAGGTGCTCGAACATGTGCGCAAGACCCGATTGCCCGGTAGGGTCATTCGCGTCGCCTGCGTCTACCAGCGTGTAGTAGGAAAAAACCGGGGCCTCGGGCCGTTCGATCAGCAGCACGGTCAACCCATTGGGAAGGACTTTTGTTGTGACCCGCTTCTCAAAGTGGGCAAGCTCCTGCTGCGCCAGGTCGGGTGTCGCTTCCGTCTGAACCGAGGAGGTCTGACCAAGGGCAGGCAGCAGGGAAGTGTAGACAATCAATGAAGTTGCAGACCAGTTTCGCATCCAGTGCTTTGGGGCAGGGAAACGCTTGGGCAACAGAACCTCCGCACCACGAATGCCGGTGCAATCGCGCTTTTGAAGCTGTCATCGAAGCTATCCGCGCCTGCCGGTGAAGTCAAACCAGCGGAACTTGATACCCCGCACGCAACTTTCATGGCGCTGCCCTGTTCCGGCTTGGCATAATAGGCCGCATGCCTGCCTCGGACTTCGCCGCACACGGTTGACGAAATCCCAACGGGCACGTCAGAAACCCGAACTGCGACAAGTGATGCCGCTCATCAGCCAAGGTGTCCCCCGCTCGCGGCGAGAAGGATTTTCAGGAATGGCCATCGTTCAGTTTTTGCAGCGCACCGCACGCCCTCTTGTTTGCCTTGGACTGCTCGGTGCATCGACTTGCAGCTTTGGCGCAAACGCCGTACCCCAGATCACGCAATCGATAGATAACCACCAGCGGGTCAAGCTGAAGGGCAATGTACGGCCCATGCCAAAGCGAGCGCATGACCTGGGTGCGGTCGACGCCAACATGCCGGCCAGCCGCGTGCTGCTCCTCCTCAAGCGTCCTGCGGATCAGGAGGCCGCGCTCCGGCAGTTCATCTCCGATGCCAATACGCCCGGCACCGCCAGCTATCATCGCTGGCTCACGCCTGCGCAACTGGGAGCGCAATTCGGCCCGGCTGATTCCGACGTACAGGCCGTTGTGGCGTGGCTTCAATCCCAGGGCTTCGCCGTAAGCAAAGTCTCAAAGGCGAAGACTGCAATCGAGTTCTCCGGCACCGCCGGCCAGATCGAAAGCGCCTTCAACACCAAAATTCATTCCTTCCAGCTCGATGGTGTCGCGCACATCTCGAATGTCGTCGATCCGCAGATTCCGGCAGCATTGGCGCCTGTCATCGCCGGCATCTCGCCGCTCAACGACTTCCGGCCGAAGCCACAGCACACCCCGGTCAGCGCACGTATCGCGACGCCCGCCCCGACAAGTGCCAATCCAAAAGCGATGGCAATCCGGCCGTCCGGCCCCCAATCCAACATCACCATCCCCGGTCAAAATGGAAACGGCTATTACCTGACGCCGGCCGACGCCGCCACCATCTACAACACCCCCAACCCCACGCTGAATAAGAACCACTCCGGAAGCCTTAACCTGACGGGCGCCGGTGTCACCATCGGCATCGCGGGTGACTCGAATGTCGATCTCGCCAACGTGGCGAACTATCGCAGCCTCTTCGGCCTGCCTGCGACTCCGGCTCCGACGGTTGTCGTCGACGGCAGTGACCCGGGCACCGGATCCGGTGACGAAGTAGAGGCCCTCCTGGATCTGCAGGTCGCAAGCGCACTTGCGCCCGGCGCGAACATTACCCTGTACACCTCGCAGGACACGACCTTTCAGGCGGGACTCAATCTAGCCATCCAGCGGGCACTGGATGACAACACCATCAAGATTCTGAACGTGAGCTTCGGAGCCTGCGAGGCATACCTGGGACAGAGCGGCAATCTGGAGATTTTCAACTTCTGGCAGCAGGCCGCGGCGCAGGGCATTTCCGTGACCGTCTCGACAGGCGACAGCGGCGCCGCCGGTTGCGACAATCCCAATAACGAAACGACGGCTACACAGGGTCTGGAGGTGAGCGGCTTTGCCTCCACGCCCTACAACATCGCTGTCGGCGGGACCGATTTCAACCAGAACTCCACCAATGAGTCGAAGTATTGGAGCACGACGAACTCCTCTATCGGTGGATCCGCCTTGGGGCCAATTCCCGAGATCCCGTGGAACGATTCGACCTCCACGATAGGTGGTTTGAGCGGAAATATGCCGACCACCATTCAGGGAGGCACGAACATCTCCGGAGCAGGCGGAGGTTTCAGCGCGTGCCTGAATGCCCAACTGGATCAGAACAATAACGTCGTCGCCTGTCCCGATTCAGCACAGGCTCCCGGCTTCTACGCCCAGCCAAGCTGGCAATCCTCCTTCGGTACCCAGAACGCCCGCCAGATTCCGGACGTGTCTCTCTTCGCCGCCGACGGCCTCCACGACTCAGCCTGGGTAATCTGCGCCTCCGGACTGGGAGGGAATCCCACCGGTACCGATTGCACCCCCGACGCGCAGGGCAGCTTTAATTTCCAGGTAGTCGGCGGCACCTCCGCCTCCTCACCCGCCTTCGCTGGCGCCCTCGCGCTTGTGATCCAACAGCTGGGCGGCGCCAACGTTCGCCTCGGTCAGGCCGACTACACCCTCTACCCGCTTTCGAAGCAGTTCCCCGCAGCCTTCCACGACGTGACCACCGGCAACATCTCCGTGGTCTGCGACGCAAGCTCCCCAGACTGCGGCACCAACGGGTTTCTTACCGGCTTCGATGCCGGCACTGGCTACGACCTCGCGACCGGCCTGGGCAGTGTGGACGTCACCCAGATGGTCCAGAACTGGTCGAACATCAAATTCACACCGACAACAACGTCACTGACAGTCAACGGCGCGACCAGCCCGATCAGCATCCAGCACGGCGCATCGGTGAGTGTTGGTGTCACTGTGAGCAGCTCCGGCGGAACGCCCACCGGCAACGTGGCTCTGGTAGGCAGCGCTGGTACCAACGCCAACTCGGTAGCAGCAGCGCAGGGAACCACTCCTTCGCCTTCCATCCTGACCCTCAACAACGGCACCGCAACGGATAGTGCCTACACGTTCCTTCCCGGCGGAAGCTACAACCTGACCGCAAACTATGGAGGCGACGGTACCTTCGGGGCCAGTGTCTCGACTCCTCCTATCCCGGTCACCGTGAGTGCCGAGCCCAGTACACTCGAGCTCTTCATTCAGTCTTTCGACGCGAGCACCGGTCAGGGCAGCACTGCAACGAGTGTGCCCTACGGCACCTACGTCTCGGTTGCTGCGGAACCTTTCTCGACCGCGCAGGCCAACTCCGGCCAGCAGCCGTCGTATACGCAGCAAGCCACCGGCACGGTGACGTTCAGCAGCACACCGGCAATTGCCCCGCTGAATCAAAAAGTGAATATCGACAGCAACGGCGTCGCAGAGATTCCTGGACAGCTCACTCTGGCCTATCCGCCCGGCACCTATAGCGTCAACGCAAGCTACTCCGGCGATCCCAGCTTCTCTGCCAGTACCGCCGCGGCGCAGTCCTTCACCATCACTAAAAACAATGTCGCCATCGCATCGGCGGCTGGCACTGCCGCGGGAAGCGTCATCGTCGAAGTCGATCCCGCTGTTGCCAACCTCTTCCTAAATAGTGGTCTTGCCTTGCCCACCGGCACCGTCACATTGACGGACAGCAACGGCGCCACGGTCGGTACCGGAACCTTGGCCCTGGTGACCGTCCAGGGTGGCCAGGCTGCGCAGGTCACCATCACCCCCAGTGGAACCGCCGCAAACATCAAGTACAACGGAGACGGTAACTACAACTCGGGTACTGCAGCCATTTCGGGTGGTGGCGGCGGAGCGGCGTTCTCCCTGAGCGCCGCGTCGGCCACGCTCACAGTGCCGAGTGGCGGCTCAAATACAACGACCATTACTGTCACTCCCTCCGCCGGCTTCACCGGAACGGTTAATATGGCCTGCGCGGTCACTGGCGGGACCACTTTGCAGCCCACCTGTGCATTGGCGACGCCCACCGTTACGATCAGCGGTACGAAAGCCGCGACAGACGTTCTCACCGTTCAGACCGTCTCCTCCGGCATGGCTCGCCGCACGGTGGCCAAAACATCGGACCGCACCTGGTATGCGGCTGGCGGCGTTGCCCTCGCCGGCATCCTGCTCTTTGGTCTGCCGCGCCGGCGGCGTGCCTGGCAGGGCATGCTTAGCCTGTTTCTGCTGTTCGCCGCCATCGGAATCGTCGGTTGCGGTGGTGGCAGTGATAACGGTGGTGGCGGCAGCGGCGGTACCCCGGCCGGGACCTATACCGTGACGGTCACCGCGACCAGCGGCTCCATGACTCAAACCCAAGCCATAACCGTGACCGTCCAGTAGCAGCGCGAGTCAGCTCCCAAAAACACAGGCCGCTCCGTCACGGGGCGGCCTGATCTGTATCGGGAGGGCGGCAAAGCCGCCCGGCCCAATCAACAACTACTGCGGCTGACTCGAGTCCGCATTCGGATCGCCGAAGGTCCGCGTTGCCGGTCCGTTGGCAGAGTGCGATGTGTTCACGCTGACCGGCGATTGCAGTTTGAAGTTGATCAGCGTCTCGGCAGGAATCTTCACCTGCTCTCCCTTGGTCACGGCGTTGACGCCCGCTCCCAGTCCACCGCCCGAGGCAGCCCCGATCGCCGCACCCTTGCCACCGCCGGCGATGGCGCCAATGATTGCGCCCAGCGCCGCTCCGCCCCCAGTCTTCATCGCGGTATTCTTGCCGCGCCCCTTGCCCTGCTGGCTGAAGGGAACAGTGTTCACCGCAACCGGCCCTCCCTTCAACTCGACCTGGGTCAGCTCGAGCGTCAGCGACGAGCTGCCTGAAAAGTGCGTAGCATCCTTCGCCTCGACCACGCTGCCCGTGACTGGCGTGCCGCGCGGGATCGCCACCATGTCACCCGCGATGATGTCGGCTGCCAGTGTGCCGTGGATGGATTGGCCAGTCTGGGTCGTCGCGGTGTCCAGCGCGTCCGCCAGTCGAATCGGGAGCGTCGTCCCCGCTGCCACCGAGACCGTGCGAACCACCGGGGCCGGCGGGCGAGGCGGTGGCGCCGGAGCCGGTGAGGCGGCCTGCTCTGCGGGTGGTGGTGGAGGCGGGGTCGGTTGTGCCATCGCCTGTTGATCTGGCGGCGGCTCCTGATGGCGACGCGCCGGCTTCGGCGGCGGTGGCGGGGCTTGTTTCACGGCCCGCTGTGGAGTGACCGTCAGATTGTTGATGACCGTGCGCACTCCGGTGGCGGCCCCGCTGTCCGCTGCAGCCAGCGCTCGTGCCGCATCGTTGTTTACCGTGCCGTTCAGGGTCGCCGTTCCCCCATTTACGCTTACCTTGATGTCCTGGCCGTTCAAAGCTGATTCGGCATCGATTCGGCTCTGTATGTCGTTAGCAATCTCCTGATCGCTGCGGGGCGCTGGGGCGGTGGCGGCCGGAGCAGCCGCCGGCTGAGGGGTTTCATTTTTACTAGGGGAGAGTTGCTTGCAACCTGCCCCCGCCAGTAGGCAGACGGCCAGTAGCCCGGCCGGTAGCCTTCGTTGACAGAACGGGCGAGTGAGCGAACGAGTCACCATTTTCGCAAAGTATCCTTTCGCGCGGAGCCACCTTTTCTCTGTGGGCTTCCGGGAATGTCTCTATTTTGAACGTCTGCCGGTGAGAAAGTCGCGCTGCTTCATCGAATTCTCTCGATCAGTAACGAGACGCAGCCGCAACGGCAAAAGATTCGAAACGCCGGTCTTCCGCGATTCGTGAGACGATGGGTGTCGTTCGTTGGCAGCAGTTACCTCCCGCCGGGCATCTAGGCTAGGAAACTGCGAATATCAAATGCTGCCTGCGGCACGACGCAGTGCAGCGCAAGGAGATGTATATGTCTGCTGACAGAGGTGGGTTTGGGTGGTTTCTCATTGGTTTGGGAGTCGGAGCTGCAGTCGGTGTGTTGTATGCGCCAAAATCGGGTCAGGAAACCCGTGAAGAGCTGGCTTCGTCGGCGCGCGAGAAATCAGAATACGTTCGCGAGCAGTCCCGGAAGGCAGCAGAGAAGGTAAGCGACATTACGGACCGCGGGCGCGATCAATTGAATGAGTATGTCGATCGTGGCAAGGACGCGGTGGACCGCGGACGCGCGCAATGGAACCAGTACGTCGATCGGGGGCGCCAGGTGGTAAGCGATCACGTCAGCAAGGTAAGCGACGCCGTCGAGGAGGGGAAGCGGGCGTACAACAGTACCGCTTCGGGCGACGACGCTGAACGGATCTCGAGCGCCGTAGAAGCTGGCCACGAGGCCTATCGGACTACGTAATACGCGAACGGCAATTTCCGGCTGAATCCAGATTGGGTCGCGCACGGTTGCCGCGGCCCTGTTCTGATTACTTTTTCAAAGGAAGCGGCGCACATGCACGACGCACTCAGTGGTGTACTGCTGGCCCTCACCATTGTTATTGGCGTGGGTGTTCTGGTCTTCATCGCGGTTCTGCTGGCGCTGGCGACGACTCTGCTGCGTGCACGCAAGCGCATCCATCTGCTGGTACAGCAGTATGAGACCTCGATCGCGCCCCACATCGGCCCGATGGTGAAATCCGCGCATGCGTTGGTGGACGATCTCTCCCCGAAGCTGAAACACATCGCCGAAAACATGGTTCAGGTGAGTGACATACTGCGCAGCGAGACGCAGCATATCACCGTTTCGGTCAGCGATGTGGTGGAGCGCACGCACCAGCAGGCAACGCGTGTGGACCATATCGTTTCGAGCACACTCGACGGCATCGGTCAGGCCACCGCGGCGGTGCAGGAGGGCATCTCCGCCCCGATCCGCCATCTGACCGGCGTACTGGACGGATTGCGTGCGGGATTCGACTCGCTGCGTCGCAAACGGCCTCACCGCAACGGCACCAGCATCGTGCGCAAGGTGGATCAGGATCCATTTTGACCAGAAGCGATCTCATTAAAATATCAGTAGCTGGTGAAATCGCTGAGAGCGTCAACCGACTTCAGCATCCGGATTGCCCGTAACCCACGCGGAACTTGGAAGCAGGAGCGTCTCCGGCAGCAGCCAAAGCGAAAATTGGGGAAGAGACTTCACGGTCAGCATCGGCCTTAACTGGGCGACGCTCAACCGCGGTGAGAGTCCGCAAGCTCCCGGACGATTTCGCCCACAAACGCCTTTGCGTCGCCAAAGAGCATCAGAGTCTTATCCTCGTAGTAAAGAGGATTATCGATTCCAGCGAAGCCTGGGCTCATGCCGCGCTTGATCACCATGACGGTTTGAGCCTTGTCCACGTCGATGATGGGCATGCCGTAAATGGGGCTGGACTGGTCGCTGCGCGCGGCGGGATTAGTAACGTCGTTGGCGCCGATGATAAGGGCGACGTCGACTTGTGGGAGATCGGAGTTCATGTCATCCATATCGAAGAGGCGATCGTAAGGGATATCGGCTTCGGCAAGGAGGACGTTCATGTGGCCGGGCATGCGACCCGCAACGGGATGAATGCCAAATCTCACGTCGATGCCCTTCTTGGTCAGGATCTCGTAAAGTTCGCGGACTTTGTGTTGGGCCTGAGCGACGGCCATGCCGTAGCCGGGAACAATGGCGACCTTGCTGGTGGCGGAGAGAATCGCGGCAGCTTCTTCGGCGTTGGCGCTGCGAACGGTTCGTTCCTCGGCGACCGCTTTGGCGCCGGCTTGGACCTGGCCGAATGCGCCGAACATGACGTTGGTGAACGAGCGATTCATGGCTTTGCACATGATCACGGAAAGGATGAAGCCGGAGGAGCCGTCGAGGGCGCCGGCGACAACGAGAACTTTGCTATTGAGCACGAATCCGAGGAGGGCGGCCGAGAGGCCGGCGTAGGAGTTAAGGAGTGAGATGACAGTCGGCATGTCCGCGCCGCCGATAGGCGTGACCAGCAAAACTCCGAATAACAACGCGATCCCGACCATGACAGGGAAGAGGTGCATATACTCCGGATGGATCGTGAGAACGATTGCGAGCACGATCGCGGAGCCGAGGACCGAGAGGCTGACGATGTTCTGCCCGCGGTAGGTGATCGGGCGCTGCGGGAGAATTTCCTGGAGTTTTCCGGCGGCAATCACGCTGCCTGTGAAGGTCAGGGAGCCGATGATCACTTCCAGTGCAATCTCGACCATGCTGAATTTCGTGACGTGCGGCGCGTGCACGTAGTACTCGGCGATACCGATCATGGTTGCCGACAAAGCGCCGAACGCGTGGCTAAGGGCGGTTCGCTGCGGCACGGCCGTCATGCGGACCAGGCCGAGCGGGATGCCGATGGCGGCGCCGACGATCAGCGCGACGGCGATCCATTTGTATTGGACAAGCGCGGGATTGAAGAGTGTCGCGGTGACAGCAAGTGCCGCCCCAATTTCGCCGGCAATCACTCCATGACGTGCGGTGGCCGGCGAGCTGAGCCACTTCAGCGAGAGGATGAAGAGGACGGCTGCGACGATGTAGGCGAAGTCGATGAGCTGCCCGATGGCGACCTGAGTCATGATTTTTTGGCTTTCCCGCTCTTAAACATGCGCAACATGCGGTCTGTAATCAGGAAGCCGCCGACCATGTTGCTGAACGAAGCAGCCACGGCGATGGTGCCGAGTATGGTGGTGAGCGTCGTCTCGTGCAAGCCGGCAATGATGATGGCCGCGACAACGACAATGGCGTCAAGGGCATTCGTCAGCGACATCAGTGGGGTGTGCAGCAGCGGCGAAACGCGTTTGATCAATTCGAACCCGACGAAGCCCGCCAGGATGAACACGAAAAGATTCGAGATAAAATCTGCGGGCACTCCGCTCCTCCTTTACGGCGCTTGCTTCTGATTGGTCAGGGCCGGCATGACGAAAAATTCGCGGATGCGTGCGTTCACCACCTCACCGTGGCGGGTGAGTAGCGTGCTGCGGATGATTTCGTCATCGGCGTCGAGGCGTGGCTTGCCTTCTTTTACAAGGTGCGTAAGAAAAGCCACCATGTTCCGCGCATACAACTGGCTTGCATCGTGTGGGACGCTGCTGGCCAGGTTTGCCCAGCCGATGATCGTGACACCACCGGCAATGAACTTCTCGCCGACTTGGGTAAGTTCGCAATTTCCTCCGCGCTCAGCGGCGAGGTCCACGATCACCGAACCCGGTGCCATGCCAGCCACCATCTCGCGCGTGACGAGGATCGGCGACTTCTTTCCGGGAATAACCGCGGCCGTGATTACCACGTCGTTCTCGGCGACAACGCGGCCCAGCAGCTCGCGCTGGCGGTTATAGAAGGATTCGTCTTGCGCCCGCGCGTAGCCGCCTGCGTCCTGCGCATCTTGCGCTTCGACGGGCAGCTCGACGAAGCGCGCGCCGAGGCTCTGCACCTGCTCCTTCACCGCGGGACGTAAATCGTACGCCGAAGTGACCGCACCGAGCCGCCGAGCCGTCGCAATCGCCTGCAGACCCGCAACACCCGCGCCGATTACAAGCACGCGCGCAGGCGTAATCGTTCCGGCGGCGGTGGTCATCATGGGAAAAAGGCGTGGCAGCGTGTTGGCCGCGATCAACACGGCCCTGTAGCCGCAGACGGTGCCCATCGAGGAGAGCGCGTCCATGCTCTGCGCCCGGGTGACACGGGGCATCAGCTCCACGGCAAAGGAAGCAACTCCCGCGCGGGCGATATCCTGGATGGTGTCGAGTTCGCCCAGCGGCCTCAGGAATCCGATCAACAATTGGTCGGGGCGATAGAGGGGAACGTCGGCTTTGCCGGTCTTGTCATTAGAGCCATAGCAGAGGACCTGAACGATAATATCTGCGGTGCGAAAGACCTCGGCTCGATCAGGGACTACCTTCGCGCCTTTAGCGGTGTACTCGGCGTCTGGATAGCCGGCCTCAACCCCAGCATTCTGTTCCACCACCACGTCCAGGCCGGCTTTCTTCAGATTCGCAAGGACGGATGGAACGAGCGCGACGCGACGTTCGCCGGGATAACTTTCGCGCGGGACCCCGACAATCATGCGTTCATTCCCCGCCCAGCCGGCCGGCTTGGAGGATCGGCTCGCAAAGTATCGGCCTGAATCGCGGGCCCGTTCAAGTGCGCCGTATGGCTCGCAACGGCGAATACGCGCATCGCGTTAAGAAGTGGCGGCGCCAACTGGGCGAAGCCGGCGCATAAACAAAGTGGCAGGAGCAAGAAGCGCAGTTTCAGGTGTCCCTCGCGGAATGGGTGCAGTTAAAGTCGTGCAATTATAGCCCTGAGCAGCAACCTTGCAGCCGATTCGATTGATTCCGCACGGATAGTCGGCAATCCTGAAACGTGCAGGAGGGCATCGCCGCCCCCATCCGCCACCTCACTGGTGTGCTGGAGGATTGCGTGCGGGATTCGACTCGCCGCGTCACAAACGGCCCCACCCCAACGGCACCAGCATCGTGCGCAAGGTGTAAATATCCGTAGCTAGTGAAATCGCTGATGGCGTCAACCGACTTCAGCTTCGAAGGGTGGCAACTCAGAAGTTGTCGATAAGGGAGACGTTGGAGCGATTCACCTCCAGGACAATCGCAAGGCGCCTGCCGTCTGGAGACGGGATCGTCCAGTCGAGATTCTGGTGCTTGAAACTGAGCGCTCTGATGACCTCGCCTGACGCCAAAATATGGAGGATGGCGCTCGAGCCGGCGGAGTTTCGCGCGGCGACCCACAGGCTGCGGCTGTCCGCCGCCCAGTCAACTCCATATAGGTCTGCCCATCCGGGCACCGCAATGTCGCGGGTGCTTCCTTGCGAAAAAGAGAGTACGCGAATGCTGATCTGCCCGGAAGAATCCGGCTGGGTGGCCCAGGCAGCGTGCATCCCGTCGGGAGCAAGGATCCAGTTGAAATTGTTTCCGATGGCATTCGCAGGTGGAAACTCGGTTACATTTCCATTTTCGGGATTGAACTTGTGAAAGACTTGCGACCCGTCGCGAATGGTGGAATAGATGCACAGATCTGACGGGGCACGGGCGCACTCGGCATCCCAAAGATCGGATGTCTTGAGCACCGGTTGCGAGACCCCTCCATCCACGGGGATGCGCATGAGCCGCGGATCGTCCGTGGGCCCATTTGGTCTGGCGCGCACGATATATAGAATGGCGCTCTGATCGGGAGTCAAGCGAGGCGCGTACAGATCGTCCGGGCCGCCAACCAATAACACGGGCTGCGCGGAGTTGATGTCCTGCTTGAAGACGTGGAAGGGGCCATTACGGTTGGAGTAGAAGATGACGGCCTTGCTGTCCGCCGTCCATGCCATCGCGTAGTCGATTCGTTCGTCGAGCGTAAGCCGCTGCGGAGGGCTCAACTCACTATTCTTTCGAATCTCGGCGACAAATATGTCGTCCTGGGGCGCGTGTTTGCGAACCGCCATCCGCTTTCCATCAGCAGTGATGCTGAGTTGCACTGCAATTCCGTGTCCGGAAGTAAGGCGCGTGGTGTTGCCGACTGGCTGCGAAGTCCTGGGGTCGAGACGAACCCACCAGAGATTTGTATCCTGCTGGTTGGGGCGTGGTTCGCGCCGGGGATAGACCAAGCGGCCGTCCGGCAACCACGCGACAGCGGCTCCGCCCCTGGGGAGCCCTCGTTCTATTTCGTACCGCACCACAGTTGTGCTGCGATTGTGAAGGTCGAAGATATCGATCTGCGTGTCGGCGCCGGGGCGCATCGTGTAGTAGCGCGTCCGGGTTTTGGCATAGGCAAATCTGTTGCCTCGCGGAGCCCACGCGATCTGTCCGAAGGAATACTCCGCGCTGCCCAGCACCCTATCAGCGCGACTCCCATCCGCCGTCATCAGCCAGATTTCTTCCGCAGCACCGGCATGCCTGATGTACAGGATCTGTGATCCGTCCGGTGAGACGGAGGCTCCATATCCAGCGTCTGAGAGCTTCTGTGCTGGACCGCCAAATACCGAGACTTTCCAGAGAGACGGCTGGCGCTGCGGGTCGTCCGTCCACGAGACCACGAGGTGGGAGTGGTCGGGGAACCAACCCTCCGCCTGGGGTTCGAACCCTTTCTCCAGAGGGATGGCATGGGTTTCTCCGGAATCAACCTCCCGAAGGTAGAACCCGGTCACGTCGGTATACGCCAGGTATTTGCCATCGGGCGAAATCACGCTGCTGGTTACGGGTGTCTCGTCGGGGTTCGCTGTGAGCGGGCGCTCGTTCGGAACCAGCGAAAGTGGCTGTCGCTCCTGAATTCGGTTCCCGTGCACGACTCCTGCAAGAAGGCTCCGGCCAAAGTGATTCACACGGATGAACCAGAGACCGGCCATGGCCAGGAGCAGAATTGCCGCAAGGAGGCTTACTATTTGAAGCACTGGACGTCTCGGCATAATCCGGGGCCTGGACGCCGCCGGGTTCTCAGCAACGACGAATCCGTTCCCATTCCGAGCCGGCTCTTCCGGAGCCCACTCCACCGAAGCCATAAAGCGATAGCCGAGTTTGGGAAGCGTTTCGATAAATCTTGGATTCTCGGCTGAATCCTCCAGTGCCTGGCGCAGCTTGCGCACCGCCGTGTTCAGGCCGTGCTCAAAGTCGACAAACGTGTCTTCTGGCCACAACGCGGCCCGAAGCTGATCGCGGCTTACGACTTGTCCATCGGCAATCAGAAGAAGACGCAGCACCTGGAAGGGCTGTGCCTGTATGGGAACATTCAGGCCGGATCGCTGCAGTTTGCCAGTGCTCAGATCGACGTTGAATCGATCGAACCTCACTTTGCTACCGGCAATGATGTCGTTCGCGCTCATTCGAAGCCTCAGCGCGCGGCCCGAATTATGCGAAAACGCCATTGGCGTCCGCGCGAGTGCAGTTTATCTGGCTACATAGCAGTAGTACAGCAAAGGGTTTAAATCGATTCTCATCAGTTCACCTTCTGTCTACCTTCGGGACATTTGCATCCAGCAGAATCGCCGCTAGTATCCGCCGACAGGATCGCGAGGCTGCCGAACGCCTCTCCGATTCCCGGAGGATGGTTTATGAAACAGAGCTCAACCAGGAACAATCGCTTACTCGTCGCCCGAGTCCTGACACTTTGCCTTACCTTGGCATCGGTTAGCCTGGCGGTCGCTCAGTCGAACTACTCAGCGCAAAACGGATGGCACAAGGAGTGCTCGAACCGCACCATCGCCGGCAATTACGGAGTTCAAATCGAAGGCACGATTCTTGGTCCGAATCTGACCCTGCGCACCCTAGTTATGGAACGTTTCGACGGTGCTGGAAATTTTACCTCGGTGGATCACGTGGTACTGGGCGGGCAGCCGCCTGCCGAGGAGTGGCGGCCGACCACCGGCACTTACAGCGTGAATCCCGATTGCACCGGATCGGCCTCGGTCGATGTAAGCCCGGGAAACCCTCCGCTCAATTACCACTTCGTCGTCGTGGATAGAGGCCGTCAAATTTTCCTCGTGGTCGACGGCGGCGCAATCAGAGGAGTCGGTCATCGAGTTGACTGAGAACATTGCTCGCCGCAACACGCATTGTCCAGCACGCGATTGAGCTGGTTTGGGACAATTCATGACGGAGGATCCGGAGCCTTGGAACGTTCTGAGCGGTTAGTCGGCAATCCTGAAACTGTGGGTGGTTGGCGAAATATCGCCATTACGCGCCAAACTCTTCAGCGGCGTGCTTTAGAGACGAGTTGTATTCCTAACTGCTCGTACCGTTCCCATTCCGGGAATGCGTAAGGAACGTAACCGGAAATGTGGCATGGTAATTCGCCGTTTTCGTTAGACTGAGAATAGGAGCACCTTCAGACTCAGGCCAGAACAATGGAGCAGTAAAAGCCCATTCCGATCAGGGAATGGGCTTTTACTTTGCAGGCGTGAGCTAACCCTTTTGTTTGGACATTTTTACAGGTAAGTCCTTTGCAATGACATTTTTGCGCACCGTAGAGGGTCTAAATGGTTTATGAGATGAGAGTTATACCGACCCCTCCGTCTCCGGGAGGGGGAGGGGGTGGGAGTAACGTGACCTGGCCGATTCAGTTGCCGACGACGATCCATCCCCCGCCGACGACTACATCTTCTTGATAGAAGACGGCGGCCTGCCCCGGTGTCACCGCGCGCACCGGCTCGTCGAACGTGGCAGTCACCTCGTCCGGTCCGGTCTTCTCGATCGTCGCGGGTGCCGGCTCGTGGCGATGCCGCACCTTGACCCTGACCCTCGTTGGCTCGGTCAGGTCCGCAACGGAAATCCAGTTCAGTTGCCGGGCAGTGAGCGTGCGTGTGAGCAGTTCATCCTCACTGCCGATGGTGACCCGGTGGCTCTCCGGGTCGATTGAGAGCACATATAACGGTGACGGCGACGCCACGCCAAGCCCCTTGCGCTGTCCGATCGTGAACTGGTGGATGCCTTCGTGATGGCCGGCAACTGTGCCTGCCGAGGTGACGAGTTCGCCGCTCGAGTCAGGCATCGTCTCACCCTGCTCATCGAGGTAAGCATCGATGAAGCGCTTGTAATCACCGCCCGGAATGAAGCAGATCTCCTGCGAATCCGGCTTGGTTGCGATGCCAAGATCATAGCTCCGCGCCTGCTCCCGCACCTCGGGCTTGGTATAGCCGCCCAGCGGAAAGAGAGTGTGCGCGAGCTGCTCCTGCGTCAAACCAAATAGAAAGTAGGTCTGGTCCTTGCTGGCGTCGGCAGGCCGCTTCAGCAGCCAGCGTCCGCTGACCTCGTCGAACTCATTGCGCGCGTAGTGGCCGGTTGCGATCAGCTCCGCGCCGATCTGCCGCGCCGTCAGTAATAGCTGATCGAACTTGAGATGGTTGTTGCACAGGCTGCAGGGAATCGGCGTGCGGCCGGCCAGGTACTCGGCAACAAACGGCTTTACCACATCCCGCTCGAAGCGCTCCTGGTGGTTTACGAGGTAGTAAGGAATGCCCAGCCGTTCCGCCACACGGCGCGCATCGTAGACATCATCCACCGAGCAGCAGCGCCCCTGCACCTCTTTCGGCATGCCTTCGCGGCCGGCAAGACGCCGCTGGTTCCAGAGCTGCATAGTGAGCCCGACAAGTGTATGCCCCTCGGCCTGCAGCATGGCTGCCACAGTCGACGAATCCACGCCGCCAGACATGGCGACCGCGATGGTTCGCGGTGCCGTCGCCGCGCGGTGAGGATCCGTCTTCGGATTGGTTACTGTATCGATCACAAATCCAGCCTATCGGATAATGCCGCTCGCGGCCGGCTCGTGCTTTGTCGCACGGTTGTACGTGGGCGAGAGCTCGCGCAGATGAGCGATCGCCGCCGGCACCAGGTCGATCGCGAAGTCCACATCCGAATTCGTCGCAGCAGTATCCAGGCTGAAGCGAAGGCTGGCGCGTGCCCGCTCGGGCAGCACGCCCATCGCAGTAAGCACGTGCGAAGGTTCCGTAGCACCGGACATGCACGCCGAACCACCCGATACCGCCAGGCCCTTCAGGTCCAGCGCAATGACCAGCGCCTCCCCCTCCAGGTGGTCGAACCAGAGGTTCGTAGTGTTAGGCACTCGCGGCGAGGCCGCACCGTACACGCCTGACTCGTCTACCCGACTCAGGATGCCTTGCTCCAGGCGATCACGGAGTGCGGCAATGCGGGCCGGGCCACTCCCCGCGACAAAGGCCTGCGCCATCTCCGCCGCCTGCCCCAATCCGACGATCCCCGGCAGGTTCTCCGTGCCGGCGCGGCGTTGCCGCTCCTGCGGACCACCGAAGAGCAGGGGCAGTGGATGGGTGCCTCGGCGGATGTAGAGCGCACCCGTGCCCTGCGAGCCGTGGAACTTGTGGCCGGAGATGGTCAGCAGGTCGCAGTCGATGGCCTTGACGTCGATAGGCACCTTGCCCACGGCCTGCACCGCGTCGGTGTGGAAATAAACGTCGGCCTCGCGTGCGATAACGCCAATCTCTGTCACTGGCTGGAGGGTGCCGATCTCGTTGTTGGCCATCATCACCGAGATGAGCTGCGTGTTCGGTCGCAGGGCACGGCGCACGTCGCCGGGATCGACTGCGCCCGAACCGTCGATGGGCAGAAAGGTGACGTCAATGCCACGCTCTTGCAGCCGCTCCGCGGTGTGGAGGACGGCGTGGTGCTCGATAGAGCTGGTGATGAGGTGGTCACCCGGGGTAAGCACCCCAGCCAAGGCAAGATTGTCGCCTTCTGTGCCTCCGCTGGTGAAAACGACCTCGGCGGGACGGCAGCCGAGCAGGCGAGCGACCTGATCGCGGGCGCGCTCGACGGCCGCCCGGGCCCGCTGGCCGTGGAAGTGAATGGATGACGCATTGCCGAACTGCTCGGTAAACCATGGATGCATGGCCGCGAACACCTCAGGCGCGAGAGGCGTGGTGGCGTTGGCGTCCATGTAGACACGATGCATCGTTATCTACAGTTTACGCTCAGTCTCGAAAGCGGCAGACATGGCGTTCGTCACGCGCTGCCGTGATGAGGCGGACATGGCGAGTGGCTCGAACCCATTCCTGTCGCAGCAGTTGTCGGTGTTCTGGTACGCTTCTGCCGGTGCTGAGAGCACGGGAGGCTTTGAAGATGAACTGTAGAACGATCCGGGTGTTTGGAATGGCGGCCGCATTGCTGGGGAGCGGCATCATGGTGCATACCACGGCGCATGCGCAGGATGCGACGCAGAAGGCCAAGGCGACGGCGGCCGAGTCCACGGGTGCTCCATCGCCGTCAGCAGAATACAGCGAGATGCTGAAGAGATTGTCTGAGGAAGTTGTCAGTGCCGCGGAGGCGATGCCGGCAGACAAGTACGGTTTTGCGCCTACCGCCGGCAAGTTCGACGGCGTCCGCACCTTCGGCAGCCAAGTACAACATATCGCGGAAGCGAACTACTTCTTCTTTTCCGGCTTTGGCCTGAGCGGTGCACCGGACGATGCTAAGCTGAAAGCGTTGAAGAGCAAGGACGAACTGGTTCAGGCGCTGAAAGACTCATTCGCCTTTGCGCAGAAGGGCATAGACACCATCACCCCGCAGAATGCCTTCACTCCGGTCGGGGAAGGCAAGATGAAGTTAAGCCGTGCCGGATGGACGACGGTCTGCCTGTCGCACTCCATGGATCATTACGGTCAGATGGTGGAGTACCTGCGCATGAATGGCATCGTGCCTCCGGCAAGCCAGAAACAGGCGCAGGGCGGTGGCGATTAGTGCCGCTTGTTGACCTTACGCGTGGAAAAGGCGCAGCCAACGCTGCGCCTTTTGTGTCGAGCTGAACAGGAAAGCCCTCCACTTCGCTTCGATCGAGATGAATAAGCTTAACGCTTCTCCAGTGGCGTGTACTCGGCCGGATATTCGGTGCCGATGTAGTCGGCGCGGGGACGGATCAGGCGGTTGTCGTCGTGCTGTTCGATGACGTGTGCGGCCCAGCCGGCGATGCGGCTTACAGCGAAGATCGGAGTGAAGAGATCGATGTCAATGCCGAGCGTGGTGTAGGTGGATGCTGAGTAGAAGTCCACATTCGCGTTGAGCTTCTTTTCCGCGTTGATGTACTGCTCGATGGCGCGGGACATATCGAACCACTTTGTCTTATTCGCCGACTTGCCGAGTGCCTCGCTCATACGCCGCAGGTGCGTGGCACGCGGGTCTTCAGTGTGATACACACGGTGGCCGAAGCCGGAGATCTTCTTCTTCGCGGCCAGCATGGCCTTGACATGCTCGACCGCGTCCTCGCCCTTTTTATCGATCTCGAAGAGCATGTGCATGACCGCTTCATTCGCGCCGCCGTGCAGCGGACCCTTGAGAGCGCCGATGGCGCCCGTTATGGCGGAGTGGATATCGGAAAGCGTCGCAGCGATGACGCGCGCGGCAAAGGTGGACGCGTTGAGCTCATGGTCTGCATGCAAGATGAGCGCGATGTCCATGGTGCGGGTCGCTGTCTCCGAGGGCTTCTCGCTGTTGAGCATCCAGAGGAAGTTGCCGGCATGGGAGAGCGATGGATCAGCATCGACCAGTGGCTTGCCCTTGCGGATGCGATCGTAGTCTGCGACGAGCATGGCGATCTGCGAAGTGAGCCGGAAGCTTTTGCGCAGGTTCGCGTCGTGCGAGTTGTCGCCTTCGTCGGGGTCGTAGCAGCTCAACGCGGAGACGGCCGTCCGAAGAACCTCCATCGGAGTCACGTCTTTGGGGAAGGAGCGCAGCAGCTCGATGATTTTCGGGTCGAGCACGCGCGCCTTTGCCAGTTCCTCGCGGAAGGCATCCAGTTCGGCGCCCTTAGGTAGGCGGCCGTTCCACAGGAGGTAGGTGGTTTCCTCGAAGTTCGACTGTTCGGCGAGCTTGTGGATATCGATGCCACGATAGGCCAGTACTCCGGCATCTCCATCAATCCAGCAGATGCTGGAGGTGGTGGCAACAATGCCCTCCAGGCCCTTCGTAGCAACAGCAGTCGCCATCCGTCAGTCTCCTTCGCCTAATCCGGCCCTACGTATTGATGTGATGCTCAGCGCCGGACGTGCAGCTTCTGCGGGCTGAGTGGGAACTAATCGTTATAGCGCAGCGACAAAGTGCTTGTCACATGCTGCGGAGAGAGACGCGCGATCTGGCGAAAAAGGTGCAAGGTCGATCGCGGGGGTTTTGCCGCAGACGAGGTCTGCAATCACGTGCGCAGTTCCGGGAGCGAGCAGAATGCCGTTGCGATGATGGCCCGCCGCAAGGAATTGCGGTGCTTCGTCATGGTTGGACCCGTCGGGATGCTCTATCAGTCCAATGATCGGTAGTCCGTCAGCGGTGCCGGGGCGGAGACCGGCCCAGCTTTCCACTTCAGGTGCATTCGCTACCGGTGGCCAGAGGGCAGCGGCACGGCGGCGCAGGAGTGAGAGGGCTGCGGGATCAACCTCGCGGGAATAGCCGGCATTTTCAACGGTGGCGCCGATGATGATGCGGGCCCTGTCGTCTGAATCCTGACCGCGCGGGATGAGATACACATCGGGCGAGCGCAGAACGCGGGTGAGCCGCGAGTCCGCGGGCTGCGTGACGACGAGCATCTGGCCCTTGGAGGGTGCAACTGCGGCAACGGCGTGCAGCGAGGCGGCCCAGGCGCCACAGCAGTTGACGAATGAATCAGCTTCGAACACACGGCGCGTGGTGGTGATGAGAACTCTTTCGCCCTCCGCCTTGGCTGATAGCACCGGTTCGTATTCGTGAAGCGCGACTCCAGCGACAGTTACAGCCGCACGCAGGGCCGTACAAAGTTCGCGGGGGTCGAGGCTGGCTTCCTCGAGCAGCAGATATTCTCTGTCCGACCCGGCAAGGCTGGGCACGAGCCTCGACGCCTCAAGGTGAGATAACGGTACGCCCGCGAAGATGGGGCGGCATGAGTCGAGGACCTGCACCGTCTGGTGGGTGCGCAAGGGCACGCGATGTCCGGAGAGCGTTTCGATCTGATCGAGAAAGGATGGGTAAAGGGTCCGGCTGTAACGGGAGAAGGGCACCAGAGCAGTAGGGTTTTCCGGATCCTCGGCGGCGAGCATGCCACCGGCTGCCCAGGAGGCCTCCCTGACAGCCTTGCCGGCCTCGAAGACTGTGACCGCGCGCCCTTGTTGCTGTAGAACCAATGCGCAGGCAAGGCCGATGATGCCACCGCCCGCGATCGCGATGTGTTCGGGCTGCCGCATGATTTGATTGTATCGGGATGCGGAGAGCTAGCGGGTCAGCTCGGCGGAGCGTTGAGAGTGACGTCCTTTGCTCCCTTGAAAGATATTGTCACCTGCATGGATTTGCGGGTGTTCCACTCGTCGCGGGAGAGCGGATAGCTGAAGACCACCAAGCCATCGACGGACTGGCCAGGCGGGATTTCTATGTCGCGGCGGAGGGGATCCATACGCATCGGAGCGAGCTGTGGATAGGCCTGAAAGACCTTCTCGAAGTCGGAGAAACTCGCGCCCAGACTGCGACGTGTCTCGCCATCCGGCAGAGTCACGATAGCCCAGTCATCCTCGATGGTGATCGGGGCTTTGTTTGGGTTATGCAGTCGCACATGCGCGAAGACCAACATCTGATTGATGATCTCGTCCTGGCCCTGTTCGCCGGGGGTGCCGGCCGCGCCGCCGGTGATCCTGGCCTGCACGGGGTAGATGGCGATACGGGCGATATCGCCGGTTGCTACGGGTGTTTTGTGGCCAAAGCGCACCCAAATGAAAACGACGAGCGACGAGATGACGAGCGCGATAACAATGCGCAGGGCAAGGCGCCCATAATTGGTCGGCTCATCGACCTGGGCGAGGTGAAAACCGCCGGAGGGAGGAGTTTCGAAGGAGTCAGTCACGGTGTGCCTGCATTCTATAGCGTCCTTGTTGCCGGGAAACCGGAGACCCTCTATGCCCTTGTCAAGATACGATTAAACATCGATTTTGGACGCGGCATAACACAAAGTATGTAAGAAAAAGAAATGGAGACCGGGTGATAGGATCGGGTTCTGGCAAGCCCGCCGGCGCTTTGGATCTGGAGAACGCCCGGTTTTCGGCCCCTTCCACGGAAAAATGCACATGCTTACACGAGGAAGACCACTGCGCCTGGCCTACTTCGTCAGTCACCCTATCCAATACCAGGCGCCGCTGTTACGGCGGATTGCCCGAGAACCGGACATCGATCTGGAGGTCTTCTTTTCGAGTGATCACACGGTTCGCGGCTATGTGGATGAAGGCTTTGGGGTCAAAGTGGAGTGGGACGTACCGCTGCTGGAAGGGTATGGCTCGTCCTTTCTGCCGCGTTGGCGGGAGGTTGGCAAGAAGCCTGGCTTCTGGCGGCCGCTAAACCACGGGATCTTCGATCGGCTGCAGGATGGCCGATTCGATGCGGTCTGGAGCCATGGTTACAGCAACGCGAACAGCCTGCGGGTGATTGCCAGTGCCGCTATGCTCGGCATCCCGGTGCTGCTGCGGGCCGAGTCAACCCTGCACGACCGGGAGCGGGGGTGGGCGAGGCTGCTGGCGAAGGAAGCCTTCTTCCGTGTGCTGCGCGGGCAGGTAAGCGCGGTGCTGGCTATCGGGGAGGCAAATGCCCGCTATTGGCGGCACTATTTGGGCGAGGAGATGCCGATCTTCCGCATGCCCTATGCGGTGGACAATGACTTTTTCGGACGGCGTGCTTTGGAGGCTGCAGTGGGGCGAGAAGCTCTTCGGGCGGAGCTAGGACTAGACGCGGGACGGCCCGTGATTCTTTTTGCCTCCAAGCTGCAGGAGCGGAAGCGGTGCGCCGACCTCGTGGCAGCGCATCAGCTGCTGCGGGCGCCGCGGCCCTATCTAGTCATCGTCGGAGACGGAGACGAGCGGCAAGCGTTGGAGGAGCAAGCGGCGAAAGAGGCGGAGTCACGCGGCCACATCCGCAGCCTGATTCGCTTCACGGGCTTCCGTAACCAGACGGAGCTGCCGCGATATTTCGATCTGTGCGATGTCTTTGTGCTGCCGTCTCGCCATGAGCCTTGGGGACTGGTGGTGAACGAGGCGATGAATGCCGGGCGAGCGGTGGTGGTCTCGGATGATGTGGGGTGCCAGCAGGACCTGGTCCGCGAGGGCGAGACGGGGATGGTCTTTCCGGTTGGCAATCCAGCGGCGCTCGCGGGGGCAATCGATCACGTACTGGCTACACGGGAGACGGCGGCAAGGATGGGCTCTGCAGCGAAGATCCGTATTGGCCGGTTCAGCTTTGAGCAGGACGTGAGCGGTCTCCGGGAGGCGCTAGCGAGTTGTGTACCTGGTTTCGAGGCACGCAGGGCAGCGGTTGAGGAAGGCGTGCCGCTATGATTAGGCTCGATGGCGCGTAAAGCAGAGTACAGTTCAGAGCGGTATAGGGCAGCGGAACTTCTCACATCGGGGAACGTGGATGCGTATCTGCGGCCCGCGTTCCCAATGAGTGTCCGCATGAAGCGCCTGGTCTGGAATGTGGTTTGGATGCTCCTGTACAGACTGTCGCCGCGGCCGTTCCATGGTTGGCGTGTGATGCTGCTACGCTTATTTGGCGCGCGGATGGGACCGAAGTGCCATTTTTATCCCGCTTCGAGGGTGTGGGCGCCATGGAACCTTATCTGCGAGGAGCAGGTGACGGCAGCCGATGGAGCAGAGATCTACAATCCGTCGCCGATGACCCTCGGCTCGCATGCGATTCTCTCGCAGGATAGTTATCTCTGCGGCGCGACACATGAATACGACGATCCGGATTTTCCGCTGATTGCGTTTGCCATGCGCGTGGGTGCATACAGCTGGATCTGCGCCCGCGCGTCGGTTGCTCCGGGCGCGAATGTTGGTGAGGGCGCGGTACTGGGATTGGGATCGGTGGCAACGCGCGATCTGGAGCCATGGACGGTGTATGCAGGGGTGCCCGCGGTGAAGGTAAAGGAACGCGTGCGGCGCGAGGTCGCGGGGGTGTGATCTCAGTACTGGTGTTGACGAAGAATGAGGAACAGGACCTGCCGGGTTGCTTGGCATCGGTGGCGTGGTCGGACGATGTGCACGTTTTAGATTCGAAGAGCACAGACCGAACCGTTGCAATTGCGCGGGAGCATGGCGCAAAGGTGACCGAACGCGCCTTCGACAACTGGGCCGCGCATCAGAACTGGGCACTCGCGAACCTGCCCTTTCGTCACCCATGGGTCTTCTATATCGACGCCGATGAGCGGGTGACGCCGGAACTGCGGGAGGCGATGCGAGCGGCGGTCGGGGCGCCTGGCGAGGCGGTGGCATTTCAGATGGAACGAAGGGATTTTCTGATGAGCACGTGGCTCCGGCATGTGCAGGTATCGGCCTTCTACATGCGGCTATTTCGGCCGCATAAGATGCACTATGAGCGGCTGGTGAACCCGGTATCCATACCCAGCGGGCCAGTGGGGCGGCTGAGTGGCTACCTTGATCACTTCCCGTTTTCCAAAGGTATTGGGCACTGGATTCAGCGGCACAACTCCTACAGCACGTTCGAGGCGTTGCAAATCATCACGGACGGTGGCGCCACTGATGCTTCTGTGAGGGCAGCATTTTTCGAAAAGGACTTCCATCTCCGGCGCTATCACCAGAAGGCGCTGTTTTACCGAATGCCGGGAAGGCCGTTTGCGAAGTTCCTGCTACTTTATCTCGTAAAACGAGGCTTTCTGGATGGGAGGGCGGGGCTGACCTATTCGGTGCTGCAGTCGATCTATGAGTACTTCATAGTGCTGAAGACCAGAGAACTGCAGGCGCGGTGCTCTCAGGAGCGTTCCTTCGATAACAGTGCTAATCAGGCTGGAACGCGCGATTGAGCTTTAGAAATCCAGTTCGACAACTTTTGCAGGGCAGCAGGCGCTGTAGTACATCTGCCTCTTTTGTGGTGCATGAAGTCTCTTGGGGCCGCTGGCACGGCTGAGGTACTATCGAGGCACCGGTAGAGCATTTCCTGTCAAGTTGAACAGGAATCATGTCCTAAGCCCGCACCGGGTCGGTGCCGCGCTTCACCCTGCCTGGCACGCCGGAACGATGCGGGCCGACAAAGTGGATGAACCCGGGCGTGCCCGGCGAGAGTGGAAGGGACGCCGGAGAGACGCCGCAGATGGTGGATGCCTCGCATCAAGTAGTACCGCCGATTGGAGTGGAGGCTGAAGGTCCCCTGGGCACGAGCTCGGCCAGGGACGGGCTGTCGCTGTCGGATATCGGCCGCATCCTGTTGAAGTGGAAGTGGCTGATTCTGGCCTGTCTGTTGATCAGCCTGGTGCTGGGATACGTGTATTCGAAGACACGCGTCCCGCTGTTTCAAGGCACTGCGACCATCGATCTGAATCCGTCGCAGACCAACATGGGTCTGAGCGACCTGATTCAGGAGAGTCTTTCCTCCGAGGATGTACGCATACCGACAGAAGTCGCACGTATGCAGAGCAATTTGGTGGTGTTTTACACCATCAAGGAGCTTGCGCTTCAGCACCGCGGTCCTTTTCCCAATGCATTCGACAACCTCCCGCCGGACGCCGGCATGGAGGCCTTCCCGCCGGTGCAACTGCAGGGAATGATCGGTTCCGTCCGTGGATCACTGCACGTAGTGGCGGTGAGTGGCACGGACATCATCGCGATCAGCTATGTCGACCCTCGGCCGCAGGTGGCAAAGGATATGCCGAACACGATCACCGAGGTCTATCTGAAGCGCAACCTCGATGATCACATGCAAGGCACTGGCCGTGTGACACGTTGGCTGGCGAGCGAGATGGAGGGCCTGAAACAAGAATCCACGGATGCGCAGGCCCGCCTGGCGCGGTATCAGAGAGAACACAACCTGATCGATTTAGGCAGCGGCCAGGCAGACAGCCTTGAACTCGATCGACTGCGCATACACAACGGCCAGGTAGCTGGTGCGCAGGCCGACCGGATCGTGCGAGAGGCCAAGCTTCGGCTGGTCGAATCGAATGACCCGGACCTGGTAGCGACCATTGCACCGAGTGTTACGCTGATGACCCTGCGTAGTGAGCTGCTGGGCCTGAATGGGCAATACAGCCAGCTGACAACACGATACGGCCCGAATTATCCGCGGGTGCGAGAACTACACAACCAGATTGCAAAGGTACAGAACCAGATCGATACCGAGATGCGCAATGTGCAGCAGCGTATCCGCGAGGAGTACAACACCTCCACGCATACGCTGAACCTGATGCAAAGGCAACTCGATGAGCAGATGCAGAATGCGTACAAGCTGAATGAGAGTGCAGCGCAGTATGCCTTGCTGAGGCAGGATGCCGACTCGAGCCGCCAGCTATACGATCAACTGCAACTGAAGCTGAAGGAATCGAATCTTGCGGCCGGGTTGAACACGGCATCGGTCACCGTGATCGATGAGGCGCTGCTGCCACTGGGTCCGTTTTCCCCCGATGTGCGATCAAATGTGACGATCGCGGCCGGACTCGGACTTCTTGTGGGCGTGCTCGGTGCCTTCCTCTTCGATTCACTGGACGATACGCTGCGCACGAGCGACGACGTGGAGGCGTTCTCCGGGCTGTTATCGATCGGAGCCATTCCACATTTCCAGGCTGCATCGCGAGCGGGGCGGCCGGAAGATATGGGTGAAGAGCCGGGAGAACGGCGCCGGCTCATCTCGATTACGGCCCCCGCATCGCCTACGGCGGAGGCCTATCGTGCGCTTCGCTCCTCGATCCTGTTGAGCGCGATCGACAATCCGTTGCGTACGCTGGTGATCACAAGTGCCTTCATGTCGGAGGGTAAGTCGACGCTCTCCGCAAACATTGCGGTGATGCTGGCGCAACGCGGGGAGCGCGTATTGATTGTGGATGCGGATCTCCGACGTAGCACGTTGCATCTCCTTTTCGGGCTGCGGCGGCCGGCGCTGGGACTTACGAATCTGCTGAGCCGGCAGACTGACGAGTCAGTGATTCTGCATCCGGTATCGCAGGTGCCGAGCCTGGCCTATCTGCCTGCAGGCGCGGTGCCTCCGAATCCCGCGGAACTGCTGGCATCGCACCGAATGGCGGAGATGATGCGGCAATGGTCGGAGCAATATGACCGCGTCATCATCGACACGGCTCCGATCCTTGCTGTTTCCGATTCACTGGCACCCGCCGCGCGGGCGGACTCCGTTTTGCTGGTGGTACGCGCCGGAGTGACTCGCAAGAAGGCGCTGATGCGCACACGCGAACTGCTGCGCCGCGTGAACGCACATCTGCTGGGTGCAGTGGTGAACGATATTGATATGCGCAAGGACAGTTACTACGACTACTCCGGACCCTATACGTACGGCTATGGGTACACGAGCGAAACGGTGCATGAAGAGGTCAAGTAGATTGCGGTGCCGGCGGCAGATTGCTTTGAGTTGTGTCTGGTTCGCTCTGGCGTGCATGGGCTTTCCGGCAATGCACGGTCAGACTCTGGGCCAGCAGGTGGCGCCGCAGCCGCTGGGCAGCACCGGCGGAGCGCAATCCACAGGGACGATTGGCGCGGGGAGCATTTATGGCCAATCCACTGGCCAACCTGGCGATGGCAATGCTCAGCAACAGGTGCCAAGTATTCCATCCAATCCGCCCGGTACCGGGCCGATGAATGACAACCGTGTCGGCGTGTTTGGTACGGGGACGGATATTCCGCAGACCAGTCCGCTGACCCAGGTCTCGGAAGGCGATCTGCTGGACATCGTGATCTTCGAAACGCCGGAGCTTTCAGGGCGTTTCCGTGTGAACCTCAAGGGCGATATTTTGCTGCCTCTCGCCGGCAAGCTTCACGTTGCGGGTCTTACGCTCGCGGATATTACCGACGCGGTAAGCCAACGTTATAAGGACGCGAAGATCCTGGTAGACCCGGAGGTGACCGTGTTCGTTGCCGAGTTCACACGGCGCACCATCACGATCAGCGGCGAGGTACGCGCACCGGGGGTTTATCCCATTGTCGCGCCACGAACGCTGGCAGATACGATGGCGATGGCCGGCGGACTCAATGATGCTGCTTCTCGAACGGTGAGCATTGTGCACGCCGCGGACCCGAACAATATCATTCATGTGACGTTGAATGTTGGAGCGCAGACGCCAGAGTCCATCCAGGACGGACGTATGGAGATTCTGCCGGGCGACCACATCTACGTTGCGCGCTCGGGCATAGTTTATCTCGTGGGAGAGTTGCAGCGCCCCGGCGGCTACCAGGTGGAGCACAATAACCGGCTGACGCTGCTGGAGGCAGTTGCCCTGGCTGGAGGGTTGACGCGTGTTGCGAAGGGCAGCGAATCACGCCTGATCCGCCGGTCGCCAACAGGAAGAGAAGAATTAACCGTGAATCTCCAGAAGGTTCTCTATGGCGGCGGCCCAGATATGCTATTGACGGACGGTGACATCGTGTTTGTTCCAACCAGCAATGTCAAGTTGTACGGCCAGCAGGCGATCAATGCAGCGATCGGAACGGCGACGAGTTACGCCATTTATCGCTTTGCAAATTACTAAGATGCGGTCCGCGCATCCCGGCACTCACGATTCACTCTTCCGATCACGAACCTTTGAAAGCAAACGGTGACATGCGATTACTTCTCTTTGGCGGCAATGGGCAGGTGGGTCGTGCCTTGCAAAGCGGCGAGACACTGGCGGACGAACTTATTGTAGCGACGCGACGAGAGTGCGATCTGACCGATGCTGAAAGCGTGCGCCGGCTGGTGAGACGCGTGCGGCCCAACGTAATCGTGAACGCGGCCGCGTATACGGCGGTGGATAAGGCGGAAAGCGATCGGGATAGCTGCTTTGCCGTGAATGCCGCCGCACCCGCAGCAATGGCGTCCGAAGCAGCGGCGCTGGGGGCAAGACTGGTGCACTACTCGACGGATTATGTCTTCGACGGAATGAAGACGACGCCTTATGCAGAAGAGGATGCGACCGGTCCGCGAAATGTATACGGTGCATCGAAGCTCGAAGGAGAGCAGGGGATTGCTGAGGCGGGCGGGGAGTTCGTCGTATTGCGGACGAGCTGGGTCTACGGCAATCACGGTACAAATTTTCTGAAGACCATGCTGCGTCTGCGCTCCGAACGTCCCGAGCTCCGTATTGTTGCGGACCAGCGTGGGGCACCGACATCGGCAGATGCAATCGCCGAAGCGACGCGGGAGATTCTGAAGCAGGCCAGAAAGGGAGATTGGAGGAGCGGGATGTATCACATGACAGCAGGGGGTGCGACGACGTGGTACGGATTCGCGAAAGCGATTTTCGAGCGCGCGGGAGAACCGGCACCTTCCGTGATAGCGATTAACACTGCGGAGTACCCCACCCCCGCCGCCCGGCCGATGAACTCTGTGCTCTCGAACGAGAAGTTTGCCGCGTACTTCGGTTTTCGTCTGCCGGAGTGGGAACAGCAACTGGATGCAGTGATGGCCGTGAGGGCGGCTGTGAGTTAAACCGGGAGATCGATACAGAACACATGCAGGTACAAAAGACAAATCTGGACGAAGTAAAGCTGCTGGCGCCGCGCGTCTTTGCCGACAGCCGCGGGTTTTTTCTGGAGAGCTACAACCAACGCACTTTCGGGGAACTTGGAATTCACGAGACATTCGTGCAGGACAATCACTCGCGGTCGGAGCGAGGTGTGCTACGCGGGCTGCATTATCAACTTGTGCAGCCGCAGGGGAAGCTCGTGCGGGCGGTACGAGGGGAGATATTCGATGTCGCAGTGGATCTTCGGCGGAGCTCATCTACGTTTGGGCGATGGACGGGTCATTTGCTGAGCGAAGACAATAAGCTAATGCTGTGGATACCGGCAGGATTCGGGCACGGTTTTCTTGTGCTCTCCTCGGTAGCTGAGGTGCTGTACAAGGCAACGGATTTTTACGCGCCTCAGGGCGAGCGCAGTGTGCTGTGGAATGATCCGGAGATTGGAATCGAATGGCCAGATGCCGGAACGCCGACCCTTTCGCCAAAAGACGCTGCCGGCAAGCGGCTGCTCGAAGCAGATGTGTTTGGATAATGAGACGAGCAGATTCAGTCCTGTGTGTGAGCCGCGATAACAATAGATAGGAGCTTTCGATGAGTAGCCGTCTTCTGGTGACGGGCGGGGCCGGGTTTATCGGCGCGAATTTTGTGCTGGGGCGCGTTGCCGCCGGAGACCAGGTAGTGAACCTGGACAAACTGACGTATGCCGGCAACCTGCAGAGTCTGGCGCCGGTGGAAAAGGCATCCGGCTACACCTTTGTGCACGGTGGGATTGAAGACCGCGAGTTGGTGAGCCGGCTGTTGACCGAATATCGGCCCGAGGCAGTCGTGCACTTTGCGGCGGAGAGCCACGTCGATCGATCGATCCTGGGGCCGGAGTCGTTTGTGATGACAAACGTCGTCGGTACGTTCCGCCTGCTCGACGCGACGCTGGAACATTGGGGGTCGCTCAGCGGGTCTGCACGCGATCGATTTCGTTTTCTTCACGTCTCAACCGATGAGGTCTACGGATCTTTGGCTCCGACCGATGCGGCGTTCCACGAGAACACGCCTTACAGTCCGAATAGCCCGTATTCGGCGTCGAAGGCGGGCAGCGATCACCTGGTCCGCGCTTATCACCACACGTACGGCCTGCCAACGCTAACGACAAACTGCTCGAACAATTACGGACCTTTACAGTTCCCAGAGAAGCTGATTCCGCTGATGGTGCTGAACGCACTCAACGGAAAGCCATTGCCGGTGTACGGGGACGGACTGAATGTACGCGACTGGCTTTATGTGGGCGACCACTGCGCCGCGATTGCGACGGTGCTGGCCAAGGGCCGGTCGGGTGAGACATACAACGTCGGCGGCTTAAACGAGATGCCCAATATTGCCGTTGTCCAGACGATCTGCGACATCCTCGATGAGTTGAGGCCGGGAGTTACGTCGCGACGTGCGCTGATCACGTATGTCAAGGACCGTCCCGGGCACGATCGCCGTTATGCCATCGACTGCCGCAAACTCACTGCAGAGCTCGGATGGAAACCGCAGGAGACGTTTTCGAGCGGCATCCGCAGGACGATTGCGTGGTATCTGGAAAATATGCCGTGGGTGGAGGCGATCACAAGCGGCGCCTATCGTGAATGGATTGATCGCAACTATGTGGGTCGTGAAACGACCGCCGTAACGGGGAGTGCACAGTGAAGGGGATCATCCTGGCCGGCGGATCCGGCACTCGGCTCTATCCTGTGACGCTTGCGGTTTCCAAACAGCTTGTTCCCGTCTACGACAAGCCAATGATCTATTTTCCGCTCAGCACGCTGATGCTTGCAGGCATCCGCGAGATCCTGGTGATCTCCACTCCGCATGACCTGCCTCGCTTTCGAGACTTGCTGGGTGATGGCAACAAGTGGGGATTGTCGATCTCCTACGCGGAACAGCCGAAACCGGATGGGCTGGCCCAGGCCTTTCTCATCGGCGAGCAATTCGCGGCGGGAGAGCCCTGCGCGCTGGTGCTGGGAGACAACATTTTTCACGGCCATGATCTCGCAATCATGGTGCAGGAAGCTGCTAAGACGACGGACGGAGCGGTGGTCTTCGCGTATCCGGTGCAGAGCCCGGAGGCCTATGGCGTGGTGGAGTTCGATGCCAAAGGAAATGCGATGAGCCTCGAAGAGAAGCCGATGCAACCCAAGTCGCGTTACGCAGTAACCGGGCTCTATTTCTACGATGGGAATGTTGTTGAGTACGCGAAGGGGTTGACGCCGTCAGCGCGCGGCGAACTGGAGATCACGGACCTGAACCGCATTTATCTCAACAAAGGCAAGCTCAAGGTCCAGTGCTTTGGCCGGGGCATGGCTTGGCTGGACACGGGAACGCACGACTCGATGCTGGATGCATCGATGTTCATCGCGACGCTTGAAAAGCGGCAGGGGTTGAAGATTGCCTGTCCGGAGGAGGTTGCCTACCGGATGGGATATATCTCGGCCGACCAGCTTAGGGAGCTTGCCGCGCCGCTGGTGAAGAGCGGCTACGGTACCTATCTACTGCAAATACTTAAAGAGACGGCCGCCTCGGCGCCGCTGGATTGATAGTCATACGCAACAAAGATTCCTGTATGTGGATCGTGTGCTACAAGATCCGCTGCAATGTGTTTGATCGTCATTTCGTCTGCCTGGTGAACGAGCGATGAAGGTATTGTTGGTTGGCAACTATCTGCCTGACCGCCAGGACAGCATGCAGATTTACGCCTCCATGCTGGAAAGCGGGCTGCGCGATCGCGGACATGAGGTCTGCCTACTGCAGCCGCCGGCGGTGCTTGGAACGCGCGTTGTGGAGAGTTCGCCACTCTTCAAGTGGCTGGGCTACGCGGATAAATTTGTTCTCTTTCGGCGCGAACTGCGGCGCGTGGCCGCAACGGCCGACATCGTCCATCTGTGCGATCACTCGAATGCGATGTACGTGCCCGCACTGGCGCACTCGCCGCATGTCATTACCTGTCATGATGTGCTTGCGATCCGCAGCGCGATGGGCCACTTTCCGGAGAACCCGGTCAGCGCGACAGGAAGGATGTTCCAGCGGCTTATTGCGCGCGGTTTGCGCCAGGCAGGCGTCATCTTGTGCGTCTCCAGCAAGACGCGGGACGATTTGAAACAGTACCTCGGAGTGCCGGAGCAGCGGCTGCGTGTGGTTCCAAATGCGCTCTCATGGCCGTATGAACCCATGAACGCCGAGGTCAGTGCGCCGTTTCTGACTTCCGTGGGCTTGCGGAGGGATGAGCCTTACTTCTTTCATATGGGGGGCAATCACTGGTACAAGAATCGCGGCGCGGCCATCGAGATTTTCGCCGAGCTGCGTAAGCTGCCGCAATTTGCACGCGCCAGACTGGTGATGGCAGGCGGGCCGCTGCTCCCCGAGTTGCGGGCGATCGCGCAGAAACGCCAGCTCCGCGAAGTGATTTTGGAAGCCCTTGGGCTAAGTAATGAACAGCTGAACGCGCTGTATAGTTGCGCGCTTGCGACGCTTTTCCCGTCGCTCGAAGAAGGATTCGGCTGGCCGATTGTGGAGGCGCAGGCCTGTGGATGTCCGGTAGTGATAACGGATCGGCCGCCGATGAATGAGGTGGCCGGAGGCGCTGCAATTCTGATCGATCCGGCAGAGCCGACCACAGCGGCACGCACGATTGCCTGCGCACTCGAGGACACCATCGGCACGCGTGCTCGCGGTTTGCGGAACGCGGCATCATACACGACCGAGCGCATGTTGGAGCAGTGCGAGGTGCTGTATCGCGACATAGTAAATGCGTACCGTGCGCAAAGGTGAGGGAGTCGCGATCCCAGCAGGAAGACCCAATTCAGCACGGTATACTTTGAGCTACCAGTCCAGATGCAGGAGAAGAGAGTGGGCGTGAAGACGAAGCCGGTGTCTATAGCTGTAGTCGGTTCGGGTTATGTGGGTCTAGTGGCGGCAGTGTGTTTTGCCGAGATCGGCCATTCGGTCGTCTGCGTGGACAACGACGAGCAAAAAGTCGCCATGCTGCGCGACGGCGGGGTACCGATCCACGAGGACTTCCTTCCCGAGCTGCTGGCCCGCCATCGCAATCAGCGCCTGCAGTTCACCACGGACCTTTCCGCCGCCACGCAGAGGGCGGAAGCGATCTTTATCGCGGTCGGCACGCCCCAGTCGGATTCGGGCAATGCCGACCTGTCCTATGTGGACGCGGTTGCAACGCAAATCTCTCGGTCGATTGGAAGTTACAAGGTGATCGTGGAGAAGAGCACGGTCCCGGTCTACACCAACGAATGGATTCGGCGGGTCGTGGAGCGCAACGGTACCTCGAGCACGAATTTCGATGTGGCATCGAACCCCGAGTTTCTACGCGAAGGCACGGCGGTGACAGACTTCCTTCATCCGGATCGAATTGTGGTCGGCGCAGACAGCGAAGCGGCCGCCGATATTCTCCGGGCCATCTATGCGCCGCTCACCTCGGGCGACTACTACCGTAGCGACAACGCGGTCATCGGACATCGCACGATCTCCGATCCTCCTCCGCTGCTTCTCACGTCGACCAAGGCGGCAGAGCTTATCAAGCATGCGTCGAATGCGTTCCTTGCGATGAAGATCTCATTCATCAACGCCGTGGCGAATGTGTGCGAGGCCGTTGATGCGAACGTGGAAGAGGTGGCGCGGGGCATGGGACTGGACAAGCGCATCGGCAGCCAGTTCCTGCGCGCGGGCATTGGCTATGGAGGGTCGTGCTTCCCCAAGGATGTGGCTGCCTTCCGATATGTGGCGGAACAATTGAGCGTTGATTTCGGCATCCTGACGGAAGTGGAAAAGATCAACGAGCAACAGAAGCGCAGATTCTTCAACAAGGTGCGGTCGGCATTGTGGACCTTCCGCGGCAAGCGGCTGGCGGTACTTGGGCTGGCGTTCAAGGGCGGCACGGATGATGTGCGTGAATCTCCGGCGTTCGACGTGATCCGCATGTTGCTGTCGGAAGGATGCACCATCGTGGCCTTTGATCCCGCGGCAACGGAGCGGGCGAAGCTGGAACTGCCGCCTGGTCCTGCAATGCAATACGTGGATGATCTTTACGGCGCAGCGACGGGGGCGGATGCGCTGCTTATCCTTAGCGATTGGCCGCAGTTCGGTGAGATTGATCTGGAGAAGCTGCAGACGGTGTTGCGTTATCCGATCGTGATCGACGGCAGAAACCTCTACGATCCTCAGCAGATGCTGGAGCACGGCTTCACGTATTTGAGCGTCGGCCGGCCGGCGATGTATCCGGCGAGAGAGCGGGCCGGAGCCCGCGTACGCTAATGGCTGGCGAAAACCTGCAGCGGCTTTCCCTGTGCGGAGTGATGGCGCTTTGAAGAAGATGCGAATCCTGGTGACCGGTGCGGCAGGCTTTCTTGGTTCGCATTTGGCTGATTTGCTGCTGGATGAAGGGCACATCGTGATCGGCGTCGATAACTTATCGACGGGGCGGCTGGAGAACCTCGAACATCTGCATCGCGAGCCGCGTTTCTCGCTACTGGAGCGCGATGTCTGCCAGCCGTTCGAACCGGGACAGGTGGATGTGATTTATAACATGGCGTCTCCGGCGAGCCCCTTGGATTATATGAAGCTCGGTCTGGAGACGTTGCGCGTGGGTGCATACGGCGTCTTCAACACGCTTGATATTGCACGCCGCTACAACGCGGTCTATCTGCACGCGTCCACCTCGGAATGTTACGGTGATCCCGAAGTCCATCCGCAACCGGAAAGCTACTGGGGCAATGTGAACCCCATCGGGCCGCGCTCGGTCTATGACGAGGCGAAACGCTTTGCAGAAGCCACAGTAATGGCCTACCAGCGTTACCTTGGCGTGAAGACGCGCATTGTGCGCATCTTCAATACGTACGGGCCGCGCCTGCAGCCGAACGATGGCCGCGTGATCTCGAATTTCCTGGTGCAGGCCCTGCGTGGCGAGGACCTGACGATCTATGGTGACGGATCGCAGACGCGATCATTCTGTTACGTGACAGATCTGCTCGATGGAATTGTGCGGCTGGTGCGCAGCGAGGAACAGCAGCCGGTGAACATCGGGAATCCAGTGGAATGGACGATTGCGGAGTGCGCGCGCGAGGTGCTGGCACTGACCGGCTCCAGGAGCAAGCTACGTATGCTGCCCTTGCCTGAAGATGATCCGGCGCGCCGGCGCCCCGATATCACCCGCGCGCGGTCAGTGCTAGGCTGGGAGCCCAAGGTGCAATTGCGGGAGGGGCTGAGGCTTTGCATTCCATACTTCACACAAGCAGTACAGGAAAACACCGGAGCTCGGCCGTCGGCCGGCTGAGGGGAATTCTCGGATCCGACACGGTCCGCCGGTTCAGATCTCTGCTGTGGGTCTTGATGCTGCTGACTACGCAGCTAGCGCACGCGCAGCAGGCGAGAGGGCCGCTGCTTCGGTTGCATGAAGGGTGGTGGCTCGCCTCCGGCTGCCGGCTTTCCGCGAACGGCGCGCAATTGTCCACTGCCTCGTACAAGGATGACTCGAGCACATGGAAAGCCACCGATGTGCCCGCGACCGTGCTGGCGGCGCAGGTGGGTGCAGGCGAGTTCGGCGATCCATACTACGCGCGCAATCTGCGTAACATTCCCGGGACAGATTATCCCGTTGGCCGCATCTTTTCGCGGCTGCCGATGTCGCCGAACAGCCCCTACGCGTGCCCCTGGTGGTACCGCACTCGCTTCGCGTTGCCACAGAAGGCGCGAGGGAAAACGCTGTGGCTGCGTTTCGGTGGGATCAACTATCGGGCGAATATTTGGGTGAACGGCCAGCAACTTGCGGGATCAACCGATATTGCGGGCGCGTATCGCACCTATGAATTCGATGTGACGAGACTACTTGAGCCGGGGAAGGAGAACGCGATCGCAGTCGAGATATTTGCCCCGACTGAGCATGATCTCGCGATCAACTGGGTGGATTGGAGTCCGTGTCCCCCGGACAAAGACATGGGGCTGACGGGCGACGTCGCTCTTTACGCGAGTGGGCCAGTGAGTGTGCGGTCGCCGATGGTGTCGACCCATCTGTCGGGGTCTGCTGAAAATGCGGAGCTGACGGTCTATGGCGAAGTCCGCAATGCGAGTGCGAAGCGAGTAGAAGGGATGGCAGCGATTGCGTTGCTGGGAATTCATGCGGAACAGCCAGTGACGCTCGAGGCCGGCGAGACGCGCACGGTGGTGTTCACGCCAGAGCAGTTTCCCGCGCTGCGCGTGCGGCATGCACTGCTGTGGTGGCCGTACCAGATGGGCGATCCACACCTGGAGACGCTACGGGTCAGTTTCCGGACAAATAGCGTTGTTTCGGACGAGGCGATCGCGAAGGTGGGCATTCGCGAGATCACCTCCGAGCTGAACGACAAGGGTGCACGGCTGTTTCGCGTGAACGGCCGGCCGGTCCTGATACGCGGTGGCGGCTGGTCGAGCGACATGCTGCTACGTGAGCAGCCGCAGCGGCTAGAGCAACAGTTTGAGATAGTGCGTGACCTGCATCTGAACGCGATCCGGCTGGAAGGCAAACTCGAGACGGAAGCGTTCTACCGGCTGGCCGACGAGCAGGGCATTCTTGTGCTGGCGGGCTGGTGCTGCTGCGATCAGTGGGAGAAGTGGGAGCAGTGGACGCCGGAGAACTACACAGTCGCAGCGGCGTCACTGCGGGCACAGCTGCTGCGCATCCGTAGTCATCCCAGTCTGCTGGTATGGCTGAATGGCAGCGATAATCCGCCACCGCCGAAGGTCGAGCAGATGTATCTCGACATCGAGCGCGAGACGCATTGGCCGAATCCGACTCTCTCGTCGGCTTCGGCCCGGCCGACTACTTTGAGCGGCAAGACTGGCGTGAAGATGACGGGGCCGTACGATTACGTCTCGCCATCGTACTGGCTGACAGATCCAGAGCTGCACGGAGGTGCGTGGGGTTTCAACACCGAGACCAGCCCGGGGCCGGCGATTCCGGTTGCATCTACGCTGCGGCGATTCCTGCCTGCGAAGGCGCTATGGCCGCGCGATGAAGACTGGCAATACCACAACGGCAGCGGCAAATTCGACAACACGACGGTGTTCGATGGAGCAATGCAGCAAAGCTATGGAGAACCGCATTCGCTGGCCGAGTATGAACGGTCCGCGCAGGCGATGGCATATGACGGGGAACGCGGGATGTTCGAGGCGTATGCGCGCAACAAGTACGAGTCAACGGGTGTGGTGCAGTGGATGCTGAATAATGCGTGGCCTTCGATGATCTGGCACCTATATGACTACTATCTCGACGCGGGCGGAGGCTATTACGGTGCGCGGAAAGCGTGCGAGCCGCTGCACGTGCAATACTCCTACGACGACCGCAGTGTCGTTGTTGTGAACAGCACGTACGCGGCGGCGCCGGGGCTTCACGTCAAGGCCGCCGTTTATGACCTCGAACTCCAGCCGGTATACGAACACGAAACAGCGATCGACGCTGCGCCTGACAGCTCCGACCGGGCATTCAATATTCCCGCCGAAACATTGACGAACGACAGCAACCTTCATTTTGTTCGGCTGATGATAACGGATGCAGCCGGACGGCGCGTGAGCGAGAACTTTTACTGGATTCCGGCGAAGCTGGCTGAGTTCGATTGGCAGAAGGGCGACTACCGTTACACGCCTGCTCTGCGGGAACCAGATCTGACAGCTTTAAAGGGGCTGCCACGTGCGCGCATAGCCGTGGATTCAGTGCGGAAGGAACCAAACGGCCGCGTCATGGTTCGACTGCGGAACGATTCGGAAGCTCTTGCATTCCAGGTGGCGCTACGCGCGCTCGATGAGCACGGGGAGGCGGTGGCGCCGGCATTCTGGTCGGACAACTACGTTTCGCTGCTGCCTGGGGAGTCGAACACTTTCAGCGTCCGCTCCTCTTTGCATGGCGGTGCTCGCATTTCCGCGATCGACGTGACGGGGTGGAACATCAGCGCTGAGCGCGTCGCTGTGCGCGGCGCAAAAAAGGAGCGCCATGATCAGGAGACCGTAGCATTGCCGTTGGCGCGCGCTTCTGCCTCTTCCAGCCAGCCGCGCCGGAGTGACTCGGAAGGAATGCTTGACAGGTAAGGCTTGACGTCGAGTATCGGGGTGCCGTCAAGCATGTCGACACCGCGGACGTGCAGCTCCGCCTTATTGCGATGCAGCAGCTCGACGACCGTGAGCCCGATTGGATTGGGACGAAGGGGCGAGCGAGTAGCGAAGACTCCGTGCCTGCGATTATCCGCGGGCGGCGTGCCGAGCAATTCAAAGTGTTGTGTCCGGTCGAACTCCCAGATGACGAACAAATGCGAGAAGCCTTCGATATCCGTAAGCCCGAGTTCAAAGTCGGGAAGGATCGTGATCACGCCCTCTGCGTCATGCCTGGTTCCAAGCCCTTTGGGTATGTCACTGGTGTCCTTATAGGGAGTGCTTACAAAGCCGATAGGCCAAGGCGTAAACATATGAGGCTAGACCTCCATATATGCGTGCTATCCGCCAAGCAGGAGTTGGCGTCTCTGAAGCATTTGACGTATTGGACAGGGAGCGTTAGCTTAAATGTAGTGTCATTCATCCACATCCTCGCTGCTTGTTGCTGCGACTGTTGTTGCGCACGCGGCTGCGTGGGTGCATGTCGATGAGCAAGTGATCTAACTCCATCACTTTAAGCGAATCCGAAGCCCCAATCGCACTCACCCTGCAGTTGGGGCTTTTCTTTTTCTATTTCTTTTTCTACATGATTACGCGTACCGGAAGGGAAGCGGCATGACGCAAGCGAGTCAACCTACAATGACCACGGCGAAGGAGACAAAGGCGCAGAGGACTGAACGCCTCAAGCGCGAGAAGAATCCGTGGGCAGCGTTCGACGAGATTCGACGCTTTGCGGCAGAGGGCCGTGGAAGCGTGCTGCCGGAGTGGGCGAGCCTCTATTTCAAGTGGTGGGGGATTTATACCCAAGGCGACGGCGCGGGCGCGCTGGGCGGGACTGGTGGCGAGGGTAAGAGCAGCGAGTACTTCATGCTGCGCATCCCTGTTTCAAACGGCATCATCTCGTCGGCGCAACTTGCCGCGGCCGCGGAGATCGCGCAGCGGCACGGCCGCAATCTTGCGGACATTACGGTGCGGCAGGCGATTCAGCTTCACTGGCTGACGATCGACAGCCTGCCGGAGATCATCGACCGGCTGGATGCCGTGGGGCTTTCGCCGCGCGGCGCTTGCGGCGATGTAGTTCGCAATGTCACGGGATGCCCGCTGGCTGGGCTGTCTGCGGATGAGGTCTTCGATGCCTCGCCGTTTGCACGGGGGGTCGCGAGGGCGCTGGCCGGCAATACGGAGTTCTACAATTTGCCGCGCAAGTTCAAGATTTCGGTGACTGGCTGCAGCTCATGGTGCTCCTACCCAGAGATCAATGACATTGGCCTGACTCCCGTGCGCCGGGGAAAGGACGTTGGCTTTTCAGTTAGGGTCGGCGGAGGCCTCTCTGCGGATCCGCATCTAGGTGTGCGGCTGGATGCCTTTGTGCGTCCTGATCAGGCGGTGGAAGTAGTAACTGCAATTGCGACGATATTCCGCGAACAACAGGGATTGCGCGAGAGCCGCGATCGTGCGCGCCTGAAGCACCTGTTTCTAAAAGAGGGCTGGACACCTCTGAAATTTCTCAACGAGCTGCAGATCAGATTGCCATTCCGTCTTGATCCGGCGACGGAAGAGGCGGTGCCGGCCGACGTTCTGCGGGACCACGTGGGTGTTCATCGGCAACGGCAGGGAGGTCTCTACTATGTTGGCGCGGCTGTGTTGCGCGGACGGCTCACCGGCGACCAACTTGCCGCAGCTGCGGAACTGGCGAGGCAGCATGGATCGGGCGAGCTGCGAACGACCGTTATGCAGAACCTGCTCTTCGTTAATGTGCCAAAGCGCAATGTGGATGCTTTGGTACGGGAGCTTGCAGCGATTGACCTTCGAGTCGAAGGCTCGCACTTCTGGCGTGGTGCGATCGCGTGCACAGGAACCGAGTTCTGCAAGCTCGCGATTACAGAGACGAAAGGGTTTGCACGATGGCTGGTGGAGGAGATGGAGGCGCGGCTGCCGGAGTTTGATCAGCAGCTAAAGCTGCACGTGACCGGCTGCCCGAACAGCTGCGGACAACACTGGATCGCAGATGTGGGCATTGAAGGCAAAAAAATCAAGCACAACGGCGCTCTGGTGGACGCCTACTATTTTTGCGTGGGCGGCAGCGCCGGGGGCAATGCTGCGATCGCCAGGCCGGTGGGCTATCGTTGCCCGGCAACGCTAGTACCGGAGTCCCTTGAACGACTGTTGCGTGGGTATCTGGAGGACCGCCGGGGGAACGAGAGTTTGCGGGCATTTCTTGGTAGAAACAGCAACGACGATTTGCGCGCGCTGCTTGCGGGTGAAGTTGTTGCCGGAGTGGAACGGGACCTTCCCGCGGGCCGGGTGCCGGTTGGAGTGGGAGAATGAGCGCGCCGCTGCTGCCGATCTTTGTCAAACTAGAAGGTAGCTGCTGCCTGGTTGTGGGTGGGGGCGCTGTCGCGCTGCAAAAAGTGCGCGGCCTAGTGGAGTGCGGCGCACAGGTAACCGTAGTTGCTCCAGATGCGCGAGACGAGATCCGCGATCTCGCGGAGCGTGGAATCGTTGCGTGGCGGCGTCGTACCTATGTTGGCGAGGACGTGGTGGGCCATCGACTGGTGATCTCGGCAACGAATGATCCCGCGCTGAATCACGCGGTCTATAGCGATGCGGTAGAGGCGGGAGTTCTGGCGAACGCAGTGGATGATCCGCCGTTCTGCGACTTTTATTTTGGCTCGGTGGTGAGGCGTGGACCATTGCAGATTGCCATTTCGACGACAGGGGAGAGCCCGGCACTGGCGCAGCGACTGCGGCAGGAGCTCGAATTGTTGATTGACGAAGGAACTGGTCCGTGGCTGGAACGGCTGGGAGCGCTGCGGCGCGAGGTGCTCACCAACCATCCCGCCGGGGAAGAGCGCAATAACCTGCTGCGCACGCTGGCTTCGCGTGAAGTGTGCGATGCGGCGCACTGTCCGTCGCGTCGGATGGCGCTGGGAGCACCGCGGGAGAATCGAGAACAATGGTGGCTGACGTGAGTGCCGCGGCGAAGGGGAAGGTCTATCTGGTCGGCGCAGGGCCGGGCGATCCGGAGTTGCTGACGTTGAAAGCCGCGACGCTGCTGCGCTCGGCCGGTCTGGTGCTGTATGACGATCTCGTTCCGCCTGCGGTGATTGCGATGGCGGGCAGGCAGGCGCTAGTGGTCAGCGTGGGCAAGCGATGCGGCGTAAAGCATGTGCAGCAAGCGGAGATTCATACGCTGATGATCGAAGCAGCACGCCAGAATTTGAGCGTGGTGCGATTGAAGAGCGGCGATCCACTGGTATTCGGGCGGGCGGCGGAGGAGATGGATGCGCTGCGCGCCGCTGATGTTCCGTTTGAAGTAGTCCCTGGTATCACGGCGGCATTCGCGGCCGCGGCGCTGATTGGCTGCTCGCTGACGGACCGGCGCACCGCGTCGAGCGTTGAATTCTACACGGGACACAAGGCCGCGGATCAAGGGCCGAGTCAGGAGTCCCCGGCCGAGGCCGCAACTCGCGTGGTCTATATGCCGGGCCGCAGCTTTCGCTCCTTCGCGGAGGATCGTTTGCAGGCCGGGGATGCAGCCGATCTGCCCTGCTGCGTGATCAGCCGTGCGGCGCAACCGGAGCAGAGCATCCAATGGAGCACTCTTAGCGAACTGGGCGGCGTTGTACCGGGGCCGGCTCCCGTGCTGCTGCTGACGGGGTGGGCATTGGCGCCTGCGGCGGCACGCGATGCTGGTGAACGCGCAAATGATTCTGCACCTCTTTCTGTGGCACCCGATTGCGTGCCGGCGCACGATTTGTAGGTCGCACAGGCGGAACGCAGGTTAGAGTGGTGGGCATCCCGGAGGATGCGCTTGAGAACCGTTCCGTCGTTTGTTAGCCTGTGCGCTATTGCAGTGTTTGTCGCTGCACCTTCTTTCACACAGCAGTCTCCTTCCTTTCCGTTCCAAAATCCTTCGTTGCCTGTGACCCAACGTGTCGATGATCTCGTCGGGCGGATGACTGTAGAGGAAAAGGCCTCCCAGATGCGACATGCAGCGCCGGCCATTCCACGTCTAGGCATTCCGGCATATGACTGGTGGAGCGAGGGGCTACATGGGATCGCGCGCTCCGGCTACGCTACCGTTTTCCCGCAGGCCATTGGACTGGCGGCGACGTGGGACCCGGATTTGATGCATCGTGTGGCTTCGGTGATTGGAGAAGAGGCGCGAGCAAAGAATGTGGACGCGCTGAAGAACGGTAACCACTCGATCTTCTTCGGCTTGACGATCTGGTCGCCTAACATCAACATATTTCGCGATCCCCGCTGGGGACGCGGCCAGGAGACATACGGCGAGGACCCGTATCTTACGTCGCGTCTGGGCGTCGCGTTTGTGAAGGGATTGCAGGGTGACGATCCGAAGTACTATGAGACGATTGCCACGCCGAAGCACTACGCGGTGCACAGCGGACCCGAGTCGGAGCGGCATCGCTTTAACGCCACCCCATCCGCTTTCGATCTGGAAGATACGTATCTGCCTGCTTTCCGCGCAACGATTACGGAGGGCAAGGCTGACTCGATCATGTGCGCGTACAACGCGCTCTACGGTTTCCCCGCATGCGCAAGTCCGCTGCTGCTGAAGCAGAAGCTCCGTGGCGCGTGGAAGTTCCAGGGCTTTGTGACCTCCGACTGTGGCGCCATTGGAGATTTCTACAGCACAGAAAGCCAGGGCTTCAGCGGTACTGCCGGCCATCACTTCAGCCCGGATGCAGCCCACGCCAGTGCGACAGCCGTATTGGCGGGTACAGATACGAGTTGTGGCGACGAATACGATGCTTTGCCCCGGGCGGTGAAGGAAGGCCTGTTGCCGGAGAGTGCGCTGGACACGGCAGTGAAGCGGCTCTTTACCGCACGGATTCGGCTTGGCCTCTTTGATCCGCCGGCACAGGTGGAGTACGCTCGGCTGCCGTTCTCTGATGTTGACTCCGTAGAGCACCGCGCATTTGCTCGGCAGGTGGCGGAGAAGTCGATGGTACTGCTTAAGAACGATCAGCACCTTTTGCCGCTACACGGTGTCAAGACGCTGGCGGTGGTTGGTCCGAATGCTGAGTCGCTGCTTGCGCTCGAAGGGAATTACAACGGAATACCTTCACATCCCGTGTTGCCGCTTGACGGTATCGAGAAAGAATTCGCCAATGCGCATGTGCTCTATGCGCAGGGTGCGCCTCATGCGGAGGGCGTATCGCTGCCGGTGCCGCGCACTGCCCTACGGGTGAAGGGCGAATATTTCGTGAATGCGAGTTTCAGCGGTGCGCCGATATTAACGCGGGATGACCACGCAATCAATTTCGATTGGACTGCTGCGTCGCCGGCGGAGGGAGTACCGGCGCAGGCCTTCAGTGTGCGCTGGACGGGAACGCTGACAGCGCCTGCTCCGGGCGACTACGCATTCAGCGTAGACATTGGCGATTGTTATCCATGCCAGGACCGTGAGACGTATGTGCTCAGCTTCGATGGGAAGATTGTTTCGCAACACGATTCGGGCGCGCCGAAGGAGTCTCGCGGTCATACGAATCCAGACTTCACTCTCCATTTCAGGGACACGCAACCTCACAACATCGAGCTGAAGTACAGCCACCAGTCGCCGATCTTTGGCGCGGGCATTTCGCTGCGGTGGAAGCCGCCAGTAGAGACCCTGCGCGCGGATGCGGTCGCTGCCGCAAAGCAGGCCGATGCAGTGATAGCCTTCGTGGGACTCACATCCCAACTTGAGGGCGAAGAGATGCCGATTCATGTGCCGGGATTCGCCGGTGGCGACCGCACGGACATCGATTTGCCACCGGTGCAAAAGCAGTTGCTTGAATCCCTGGCCGCAACGGGCAAGCCGCTCGTCGTCGTGCTGCTCAATGGAAGCGCGCTGGCGGTGAACTGGGCGCAGCAACATGCGGCCGCGATTCTCGAAGCATGGTATCCGGGCGAGGAGGGCGGCGCCGCGATTGCCGAAACGCTTTCTGGAAAGAACAACCCAGCGGGCCGGCTGCCGGTGACCTTCTACGCATCAACCGACCAGCTACCGCCGTTTGAAGACTACTCGATGCAGAACCGGACTTATCGCTACTTCAAAGGCAAGCCGCTTTATGGCTTTGGATATGGCCTGAGCTATACGCATTTTGGGTACTCTGGCCTGAAGCTATCCGGGACGAATGTGAAGGCGGGCGGCCCCATCAAGGCGCAAGTAACGGTCCGCAACGATGGCGAGGTCGCCGGCGACGAGGTAACAGAGCTCTATCTCGCGGCGGCGGGTGGGCACGGCAATCCGGCGCTTCGGGGAATGGCGAGGGTGCATCTCGGGCCGGGCGAGAGCCGGGTCGTCTCTTTTGATTTGACGCCTCGCGACCTCAGCATCGTGGACCAGCAGGGGAAGCGTGCCATCCAGCCGGGCGAGTATTCGGTGATGATCGGCGGCGCGCAGCCAGCAGACGCGGAGCACGTGACAGGAACATTTGCTGTAACCGGATCGGAAGCGATGGCGGAATAGCAGGGCTCGCGGGTTTAACGAACGAGGACGCCGGCGGATTGCGTCGTGAGATCACCCGTTTTGGTCGAAACGACCGGCAAATCGGGCGTGCCGGTGAGCAATTCGATCGCTCCGTCGCGGAGCAGAACCGTCTCCTCGACTTTGCCACCCGCGACAGAGGGATTCCAGGCGAAAGCCTGATTATTCATGACGCGTTCTTTCCCTGCGGGAGTTGCCAGCCACTCCCGTTCCGCATAACCGGTGGCGCCTCCTTGGTGGTGATGCTGTTCTTCACCGCGATGACCGAGCAAGGCATATGTATCGGCTGCGGTGGCGAATAGCTCCGCTGATGTGGCGCCGGCCTTCGTGGCGGCGAGGAGACGGGCGTTTACTTCCCCTGCTACAGCGAACGCTTCGGTGAGGCGTTGCGGCAAGGGGCCGAAATGAACGAAGCGGGTGATGGATATGCAGAGTCCCCAACGCCGCGAACAAAGATTCAACATGCCGAAGTGCTCGAGTGTCGCATTTTGCGCGACGGCGTGTTTGTAACGTAGAACGCGGTCGTCTGCCGCCATCAGCAGCACGGAGGGTTCGATGCCGCGCTCGAGGAGCCCTGAGGCAACGCGCGCGGCCATTGTGCCTTCCGTGACGCCCGGCTGGAGGGAATTGAGCACATTGACCGTGACTTCGGCGGTGTTGCGACCCAGCCAGCGGTAGCGATCCACTTCGGTGTCTGCGAGTGAGGCGCGGTGTTCGAGCAGGAGCGCGCCGCCTTCAGGCCCGATATCGGCGGCGATGCGGCCGTCGCCTGCTAGCGAGCGCATCTTTGCTGAAAAGTCGGCGGTGTGCCACGGTGTGGTGATCGCGGTGAAGGGAAGTCCGGCGAAGTCTTCCTCGGCGAGACGACGGGCTTCGTTGTCGGGCGCGAAGTAAAATGCGTCACCACCGCGCAGCACCAAAATGGTAGCGATGCCAGTTGCAGAAGGAAGGAGAACGCGACGGTCGACGCGTCCGGCGGTAAGCCACGCGATGTTCTCGGTGCGCTGCAACTGCACGGCTGCCAAACCGGAGGATGCCATTTGCTCGCAGAGCCGCCGGCGCTTGGTTTCGAACTCGGCGAGCAGAATTTGCGCGGACTGCTCGAGTTCTTTGATGCCTTCCGCCATAGAAGCTGTTTTAGCCATTCGTCTTCACCTTTGCAGTTGCTGCATGCAATCCGCGGAAGACTGGCTGCAGCGATGGATACAAGCTTCGGTAGAGGGCATAAAAGTCTTGGAGCTTTGCGCTATCCGTGGGCATGGGGGCAATTCGGTCGGACACCTGGATAACGGCATCGCACGCCGCATCTGCCGATGGCCACACGCCTGTGCCGATGCCCGCCAACAATGCCGCACCATACGCAGCGCCTTCTTCAGCGGCGACAATCTCGACCGGCCGCGCGTAGACATCGGCCTGGATCTGCCGCCAGAGCGGCGAGCGGGCGCCGCCGCCGCCCAATCGTATTGCCCCCACCGGCACGCCGAGTTCGGCGAAGATGCTCAAAGTGTCTTTGAGGCTGAAGGCGACGCCTTCCATGATGGCGCGGACGATGTGCGGGGAGCGGTGGGAGGCGGTAAGTCCGACGAGAGCGCCGCGAGCCTCCGGATCAAGATGCGGAGTGCGTTCGCCCATCAAATACGGAGCCCACAACAGGCCCTCGGCGCCGGGAGGTACGGACGCGGCGGAGTCTGCGAGACGAGTGTATGCATCTTCATCCGAAGTGCCGGCCAAGGTGTCGCGGAACCAGCGCAAGGAAAGACCCGCAGCTTGCGTGACGCCCATAATATGCCAGCGGCCGGGCACGGCATGACAAAAGGTGTGCAAACGTCCTTGCGGATCGAGAAAAGGGCGATTGGTTGCGGCGAAGACCACTCCGGAGGTGCCGATGGTAGCACTTACGTCGCCTGGACGCACGATGCCCATGCCGAGAGCGCCTGCGGCCTGATCGCCGGCTCCAGCGACGACGGGTGTTCCGGCACGCAATCCAGTGAGCGCGGCCGCTTCTGCCGTCACGGCACCGGCGATCTCATGGCACTCGTGAAGCCTGGGAAGGATGCTTTCACGCATCTCGACAGCAAACAGCATCTCGGTGGACCAGCGGCGATGCGCGACATCGAGCAGCAGCGTGCCCGATGCGTCGGCGACATCCATTGCTTTCTCGCCCGTAAGCCGAAAGCGCACATAGTCCTTGGGCAGCAGGAATGAGCGGAACTTCTGCCAGATGGCTGGCTCGTGGGTGCGCACCCAAAGCAGTTTGGTGAGCGTGAAGTTGGTGAGCGCGGGGTTGGACGTGAACTCGATCAGGCGCGCGGCGCCAAGCTGCTCGGTAAGCCATGTGGCCTCGGCTGCCGTCCGTTGGTCGCACCAGATGAGCGCCGGACGCAGAACGCGGTCCGCCGCGTCCAGCAGTACAGCGCCGTGCATCTGACCGCTCAAGCCTACTGAGGCGATCTCGTCGGGTGAGGTTGACGTCGCTTGCAGCAAGGCAGGGATGGCATGGGCCGCCGCCCGCCACCAGTCTTCCGGATCCTGTTCTGCCCAGCCGGGGTGCGGCGATTGGAAGGGCGCATGATCTTGCACAGTGGAGCCAATGACCTTGCCTGCGGCATCCACCAGCAGGACACGCGTACCACCGGTGCCGACATCTATTCCGATCAATTTCATCGTTCTCACGCCACGCCGGCCACGCCGCTTTCAGCCACCGTGATGGTTACAGCCACAGGACGCGCGCAATATCAGTTGAGTGGGCAACACGATCCGCCGCTCGGGCTTGTGGTCTGTCGCAGCATCGCGAGAGTGACGGATCATATCGAAGAGCATGCGGGCAGCGCTGCGTCCGAGTTCCAGTGCGGGCTGGCGAACTGCGGTGAGCGGTGTGTCGAGCAGTGGAGCGAGCTCGAGGTCATCAAAACCTATCATTGCCAAATCCGCAGGCAGGCGCAGTTGCATGGCGCGGACAGCCTGCAACGCGTGGATGGTCGTAACGTTGTTTAGCGTAAAGAGGGCGGTTGGCCGGTCAGCTTCGCCCATGAGGCGTCGCAGTAAGGCCTCGGTGGCAGCCGCTGTTGTCAGGTTGGTCCACATCTCGGACTTCAGCCCTGCTTCTTTCATGGCGCGGCGGTAGCCGAGGATGCGCTGGTGGATGGTGTAGACCTTGGCGTCATAGCCGATGCAGACCACGCGGCGATGGCCATGCGCGATAAGGTGCCGGACTGCTTCTTCTGCACCACCCGCATTCTCTACGATGACCTGGCCGGCATCGACGCCATCGAGAGTTCGGTCTAGAGCGACGAGGGGGATCTCCGCCTGTTGGAGTTCACGCAGGCGCTTGTCTGCGCCTGAGCGCGAGGGCACAATAAGCAGCCCGGCGATGCGGCGCGCCGCCATCATCGCTATCTCGTTTGACTCGGTCTCTACGCTGCGCTCTGAGGTGACAATCAGGGTCATGTATCCGTGGGTGCCGGCCACTTCCTGCACGGCGTTGGCGCAGGTGGCAAAAAACGAGTCGGCGAGGTCGGGAACGACGAGCCCAATCATGCGGGCGCGCTGCCCTTTCAGCATGCGTGCGGCTTCGTTTGGCGTATAGCCCAGGCGCCGAATGGCTGCCCGAACCCGTTTTTCCGTTGCCGGGCTTACGTAGCTGCCGCCATTCACCACTCGCGACACGGTCATGATGGCAACGCCGGCTTCCCGCGCTACGTCAGTGATGGTTGGGCCGGAGTGGCGTCGCCTGGCGGCCTTTCGAGGTGCTGGCACGAACGATCCTTCCTATGCCCTGCCCGTGTTCACGGGCAATCGGCGCTGTCCGAACAAGAGCGTATCACCGGGCTGTCCCGCCTAGGAACAACCTCGTCACAACATTGACGTCGAAGAGGCAGTCGCAGACGCAGAAAAATTCATTCGGAGTATTGGAACTATTGCACGATACGGAGTTAACGTTAACAAGTCTGTAAGCGGCCGGCCAGTGTATCCCAAATGGCAGGACGCTCGCAGCAAGTTTCGGGGCAATCCACGTGAGTACGGGGTGCTGCGCGCATTTGTTCCATATGAGTGGAAGAGTAGAGCATGGGAATAACGTATCGCCAGGTCGGATGGATGGGCGCGCTTGTTGTCTGCTTATGCATACTCGGGCTGCATGGGCAGCCGGCGCATCATGGCATATCCGCAACGCCAGCGCAAACGCCCCCCATGGGATGGAACAGTTGGGATTCTTACGGGACGACCGTTGGGGAGGCGCAGGTAAAGGCGAACGCAGACTGGATGGCTGTCCATCTGAAGCGGCATGGCTGGAAATACATTGTCGTGGATATGGAGTGGTTTGTCGCCAACCCGATTGCAGAGGGCAATGCGACGAACTTCCGCTATGCGCTCGATCTTCACGGCCGCTACGTTCCTGCGCCCAATCGGTTTCTGTCCGCGGCGAACGGCGATGGTTTCGCGCCGCTTGCCGCATATGTGCATGCAAGGGGCCTCAAGTTTGGCATCCACATACTTCAGGGAATCCCTCGCGAGGCGGTGGCGAGGAACTTACCGATCGCGGGGTCACGCTTTCACGCCACGGATGCCGCGAACACTTCGGGTACGTGTCATTGGAACCACGATAATTTCGATTTGAAAGACACTGCCGCGGGTCAGGCGTACTACGACTCGATTGCCAGGCTGTATGCCGCCTGGGGGGTGGATCTGATCAAGGTGGACTGTATTGCGTCGCGTCCCTACAAAAGCACGGAGATCCGCATGTTAAGCGAGGCGTTGCGCAAAACGAGCCGTCCGATCCTGTTGAGCCTGTCTCCGGGAGCCGCCCCGGTCGACAAACTCGATGAGATGAGGAAGTACGCGCAGATGTGGCGGATCTCGGATGACATCTGGGACGAGTGGCACAGCGAAGTGGAGTATCCGCAGGGACTCGGCGATCAGTTTTCTCGCGCAGCAGAGTGGGCGCCGCTCACCGAGCCCGGCCATTGGCCGGATGCGGACATGCTTCCTCTGGGCTACCTGGGGCCGTCACCGGGCTGGGGCAAGGCGCGCCAGACACGGCTCTCGCTTGCGGAACAGCGCACGATGATGACGCTGTGGTCCATCTTTCGCTCACCCCTGATGATGGGGGGCGATCTGCCGCACAATGACCCAGGAACAACGGCACTGTTGACCAATGACGAAGTCCTGGCGGTGGACCAGCACTCGACTGGTGGGCGCGCTATGTTCCAGTCGCCGGCAGCCAGCGTATGGACAGCGAAAGCCGAGAAGGGGGAAAGCAGATACGTGGCGATCTTCAATACCTCGAATCAGGTGCAAGAGTTGAATTACACCTGGGCGCGACTCGGGTGGCCGGCCGGTAGATACGTTTTACGGGATCTTTGGGAGCACAGTGAGAGACACGCTGCGCATGGCGTCACCGTGCGCCTGGTACCCCATGCCTGCGCCTTATATCGGGCCAGCCCGGCAAAGAATTGAGCGCGTCAATGCGCTGACGAAGGTTGGCTTACCCAAAGCTGCGATAGGCTGGGACGGTTTGTATTTCAGGGGTGTTCGAGCGGTTAGTTGCCGCGGCGCACATTGGAGAAATGCGATTTGGATCGTCGAGATTTTCTAAAGCTGTTATCAGCCGCAGGAGCAGCAAGCACCTTCGGGCCGGCTGAGGATATATTCGCAGCGCCACGCCCTACCGGCAATTACTGGCCGGGCCGGATCGTGAACGAATACAGCACCTTCCTACCGGGAGAGCGGGAGGCGCTGGCCGAGCCACCGAAGGTGAAGGCGATCGATGGGACTGGAGCCACCGCGAGTCATGCGAGCGTCGAGATTAAGCTTGTGCACGGTCAGAGCATCGCGGGTTGGGTGCTGTTGACTACGGTGGAGATTAACGGAGTGATGACCGCTGTATTCGAAAAGCATGCGACGCACCGGGGAGCCATTGCCTATGTGACGGAGCGCGGCGGTACGATCGCGCTGATTTCCAAGCAGGTGGGAGATCTGAGCAAGGTGCGACCCCGGCCGACCGATACACCCCACGGAGTCAAGCTCGAGCGTCCGCTGCAGCTACCTCCCGGTCCGGATGTAACAGGCGAATACATTCTGAAATCTATTGAGGACCCTTGCTACGAGAACGTCGCGGCACTTGGGGCTGAGTACATTGGCTGGTCGCTGGTGGCAAACGAGGAAGCGGGCCCGTTGGGGTCGATCTATCTGGAGGCGGACGGCACGAGCCGTCAGCCGAAGAAGAATCCACAGGCGGAGTGGGCTCCGGATCTCGAGGGACGGCTCTTCGACCCGTCCCGATATTTTCCCTTCGCCGCTCCGGAGCGCTATGCCTATCAACATGGCTTCAGCAAGCGCACGCTGCTTGGCGGATATCTTCCGGTGGCAGACACTGCGGTATGGAATGTGCAATACGGATGCGGATATGAACTCATGATGCTGCTGCCCCCGGGGGTTGAGGCGCAGCCGATAGCACGCATGCGCATGATGATTCCGGCCGAAGACGTGGCGCACTATGAGCGACGGGATGCCATGCTCGTGCATGCGCCCGATGGGCGAACCTATGCCGAACACTTCTGGAATACATCGCCGGGAGCTTTCTTCAGCGCGTTGGCGGGCATCTGGAACCGTTGGCACAGTTTTTACGAAGACGCGATGCCAGTGGAGACCCCGGATCCGTGGATTCTGGATGCCGCGCGGGCTGGCATTACCTTGTGCCGCTGCAGCTATCGAGGGCTCGATCCGACATACCAGATAGGGGAGGGGAGCTATACGAAAATTCCCGAGCGCAGCCATGCGCTGTTCCCGGTCGCACATTATGAGTTCATCTGGGGACAGCAGTTGTGGGGGCTCACCGAGGCCAGCCGCCCTTACATACACCACTATCTGGAGCACTATGTGCTTCCTGACGGCAATTTTCTATACAACACACAAGACCAGGTGGAGGCGCCGCTGAATGTAGGCATGTTTCTGATGAATGCGTCACGCGATTACTGGTATACGCGGGACACGAGCAGCCTGAAGAGGCAGCAGCCGGTGCTCGAACGCATGCTGGGGTACGTGCTTGCGCGTTACGAATATGGCAAGCAGCAGTTTGCGAAGAGCGATCGTCGTTATGGATTGATCTGGGGCTCTCCGGAGGCGGACTTGGGCGATCCGACGAACGACTATCCCGGTTCGCATCCGTACTACTATCAGAACGCGGCGTGTGCGTGGCGTGGAATCACGGAGTATGCGAAGGCGCTGCGCTCGATCGGCGCATCTGAGAACGACCGCGGAATGACTGCGCTGGGGGAACGCTATGGGTCGGTTGCGGAGGAGATGAGGCAGAACATTCAGGCTTCGATCGAGGCCACGATTGCCGCCTCGACCCCGGAGATGCGCACGGCTGGAATCACACCCTTCGAGCCGAATGACATTCTGCGCAAGCCGACGGAACTGTCCAACTACGAGAACCACCGTTTCATGATGGACTGGTTTCTCGCCGACTGGGGAGTGCCGGCGCTGGACTTGGGTCACCTGAAGCATCGCGAGCTGGCCGGCGAACAAATCTGCGGACTGAGCACGAATGAACATGTGCCACGCAACTCAAACTTCATGGAGCATGGCTCGCTTGCGGTGAAGATCCGGCAGGAGGACTACCGCCCATTTCTGCTGACCCTCTACGCGCTGGTGTGTTATGCCGCGGACTCTGGCAACCGCTACTCGCCGGAGGACGCTTACATTCCAGGTGGTTATCCGGGCGATGGAGCGCCGTGGGGATGGTCTGCGGTGATCAACAGCGCACTGCAGCCCGCCATGGGGCTGCGCTGGATGCTGTGCTACGAAGAGAACGATCGGGATATCTGCCACCTGCAAAAGGCGGCACCCAAGCACTGGTTCCACAAAGGAGAACGGATCGCGGTGCGCAAATGTCCGACGCGCTTTGGACGCATTGCATGGACGACTGAGGCAACCGCCGACGAAAGGTGGCATGTGGTGGTCGAGGCCGTTGCCGGGTTCAGTGGAGAGGTTCGGGTCCACATACATCCGCCGGGCGGTGGGAACCTCCGGACCGCATCGGTGGGCACGGTGGAGGGTGCAGCTATTCTGCTGCCTGCTTCCCTGTTTGCGCATGGTGAACGTGTGGACCTTGACGTGAGCGCGTAGCGCCAGATGCTGCAAACAGCCGCCAACGGAGTGGCGCATAGTGGAAGATGGCCGGGCCAGTTTCCGAGATTGTGAGGGCCCGGTAGCTTATAGATGATGTCTTCACGGGTCACTGTTCGGCCCTTGGGCTCATCTCTAGTATGGAGAAGCCTGCAGACCAGCCGTGATGAGCGGCGCCGATGGGCGCCGGGCCCAAACGTGTGGAGAATAGGAAGACAGAACGATGCCTTTGATGGAATTTCACATTTCGCGCGCTGCACGTCACCGATATCACGCAGAGCAGGCGTTGTTCTCCTTCTCCGGAAACGTGATCTTTGCTGACGTGAAGGCCAGCCGTGAGCTGGCACACAGCATGAATCGGGTGCGGGGCACCGATGAAGATCCTCAGCGGACCATTCACCCCGGAGCGCTCTTCGCGATGGGACTGATTGATGAGGCAAGTCATCTACTCGTCTATCATTACCGCAAAGTAGTGGCGCCACAGGCGATCGCTGACGCGTTGCAGTGGTTTTCGTCGCGGCTCGGAGCTGAGCGCCTGAATGAGCTGCTGCTGCGCTTTGTACAGGAGTTTCCCGGGTCGACGATTTACCGAGGCGAAGAGACAGCAGAAGAATGGCTGAGCGGTTCGACGGACGGTATATCGCATCGTGAAGCAGCGTTTGAAGAACTGATGATGTTGTGGCTGGCGAACGCAAATCCAGGCTTTCACAAGTTCATTGAGCTCTTCGATGCCACGTCGCTGACGAAGCAGACGCCCTATCCGAAGGTGACCGGTGGACTGCGTGAGTTCTTCGCGACGAAACCACCCATTGGTGACGAGGGAGCGAACCTGATCGACGTGCTGCGTGCGCCAGCGCTTGCTTCGCCAGATTCTTTAAGCGGGCAGCTCGCTTTTATTCGCGACAAGTGGAGTCGCATTCTAGGCGACGCAGCGTTGCGCCGTCTGGTTCTTGCAATAGATGTATTGCAGGAAGAAGACGTCGCGATTTGGATGCGCTTTCATCCTTCCGATGAGATGGCCGAGCGGCGGCGCCGGGGAAGGCAAGGACATGCGGGCGATTTTGGTGGACGCGTCGATCTGCCAGATTTCGCCGTGTTGCAACACGAGTATGAGCGATTCAGTCCTGACCAGGACTGGATGCCGAGCACGGTTCTGATCGCGAAAAGCACATATGTGTGGCTGGCGCAACTCAGCAAGCGGCATGGGAAATCAATCACACGACTCGACCAGATACCGGACGAAGAACTCGCGACGTTGGCCGCTCGCGGCATGAACTCGCTGTGGCTCATTGGACTGTGGGAGCGGAGCCGAGCCTCGCGCACGATCAAACATCTGTGCGGCAAGGAGGATGCTGTTGCGTCAGCCTATTCTCTTTACGACTACAGAATTGCGGATGATCTTGGCGGTTATGATGCGTACATTCGCTTGCGAGACCAGGCCAGGAGATTCGGAATTCGGCTTGCCAGCGACATGGTGCCTAATCACATGGGCATCGATTCCCCATGGGTGATCGAGCACCCGGAGTGGTTCCTCTCGCGCTACGACTCGCCCTATCCGGCGTACAGTTTCAACGGACCCGATCTGTCGAGCGATGGGCGCGTTGAGATCAAGATTGAAGACCATTACTACGAGCAGTCTGACGCAGCAGTAGTCTTCCGGCGCCTCGATAAGTGGACCGGGGACACACGCTACGTCTATCACGGCAATGATGGCACCAGTTTTCCGTGGAACGACACGGCGCAACTTGACTATCTGAATCCCGCCGTACGTGAGCAGGTAATCCAGACCATTCTGCATGTGGCGCGACTCTTTCCGATCATCCGCTTCGATGCTGCGATGACGCTGGCGAAACGGCACATCCAGCGGCTCTGGTATCCGGCACCCGGAGCAGGCGGGGCGATTCCTTCGCGCGCCGAGTATAGCATGCCGACCTCCGCGTTCGACGCGTGCATCCCAGTGGAGTTCTGGCGGGAGGTCGTGGACCGCGTGGCGGCGGAGGTGCCTGGCACGCTGCTACTGGCCGAGGCGTTCTGGATGATGGAGGGATATTTTGTTCGCACCCTCGGTATGCATCGCGTCTATAACAGCGCGTTCATGAATCTGCTACGCGACGAGGACAATCAGCATTATCGCGGGCTCTTGAAGCAAACCATGGAATTCGATCCAGGCATCATGAAGCGTTATGTCAACTTCATGAGCAATCCGGATGAGCGCACGACCATCGATCAGTTCGGCACCGGTGACAAGTGCTTTGGTATTGCCACATTGATGGCAACGCTGCCGGGGTTGCCCATGTTTGGTCACGGCCAGGTCGAGGGATTCACGGAAAAATATGGAATGGAATACCAGCGGCCACGCTATGACGAGACGCCGGATCAATGGCTGGTGGATCGTCACAATCGCGAGATTGCCCCGCTGCTGCATAGCCGCTGGCTTTTTGCGGAGAGCGAGAATTTCCTGCTTTACGACTTCTGGAAAGAAGACGGAACCGTGGACGAAAACGTCTACGCCTACTCCAACGCGCGCGGCGGACAGCGGGCCCTGGTGCTCTATCACAATCGCTATGGCGAGACCCGCGGGACGATTCACCACTCGACGGGTTTCATCGATAAAACGAATGGAGGATTGCGCCAGCGAACGCTGCAGGACGGACTACATCTCCCGACAGATCATGATGTGATCCTCGCGTTTCGTGATGTCAGCAACGGACTCGAATACTTGCGACGAGCGTCCGATATGCACCAGCGCGGGTTCTCCTTCCATCTTCAAGCTTACAACTATCACGTGTTCCTCGATTGGCGGGAGTTGCGTGCGAGCCGCGAATGTCCATGGGACCGCCTGCACGACTCGCTGCATGGCACGGGCGTGCCCAATCTGGATGAGGCGCTCGAGCAACTGCGATTGGAACCGTTGCACGAGGCACTACGCGCCGCGCTCGATTCCGGTGTGCTTGCGAAAATTATCGATGCAGCAGAGATGGAGGCAACCGGCGCGCTTGCTGTGCGCCAGCGCGAACAGCGGATACTGGAAGCGGTCGCTCCCTTTATCGAACGCGGGAACCGCTTCCACAGAATCGCAAGGCAACTCCAAGTCGAATATGAGACGACACCGGTCGGCGTGGAACCACATCAGAGCGCGCTGCTGGTTTCGACGCTGGCTTTGCCTCGCATTGAGGTACTCTTCCCGCAGCGCTGGCCGGAGACTGCTCGCAAGGTGCTGCCGAGCGATTCGCCTGGCACCAGCGGCGCAGCGGTGTGGGCGCCGGTGCTGGCATGGTCATTGCTGCGCGGGTTGCCACTCGATGGAGTATCGGTGTTCGATCGGCTGCGGCTGCGGCATGCTCTGGCGCATACCTTCCACGGGTTGGGGATGAGCGGAGAAGATGGCTGGCGTGGAGCAGCGCGCGTGAGATTTCTGCTGCACCGTGCAAGCCCACTCTCGCTCGAGTTATCGCGAAAGGAATGGCAGGACGGCGATGTGCAGTGGCTCACGGGGACGCATGAGTCAGATGGAGTGCGCTACTTCAACGAGGAGAGCCACGAAGAGCTGTTGTGGTGGATCCAGGTACCGGCCCTGGCTGCAGCGACGCCACCAGAACAACGCGTGGCGGCGCGGGAGACTGCTGCTGCAGTTCACCTTGCCTCCCGGGCGGCGAAGGAGGCTGGATACCGCCTGGATTTCATGCTGGATGCACAAGCGCGATCCGGCCGAGTGGCCGAAAAGGTTGACACTGCGAATGCGTCTAGTTCGCCTTCGGCACGGGTGCGAACGACTTCGAAGGCCGGAGCAACCAAGATTTCGAGCCAGGTGAAGGAGAAGGCAAAGTTGAGCAGTCCGCAGGATGGAGCCGGCGCTGACCCTTCGTCTGAGAAAGGCTCCAATTCGAAGGCAAAGAAGAGCACGAAAAAATCGACTCCGAGTAAGCCCAAATCGTGAAGATTTGTTCTCGCCAGATGGAGCTTGGGCTATGCAATCCGGTGGTTGCTCTTATGTGTGTAGCCGCTGCGATAGCGGGATTGCCGAGGGCGCGTGCGCAATCGTCATATTACGACCGCGTTCTATTTGACAACAGCCTTACACCAGATCGCTACTTCTACGCTCAGGCGGATGTACAGGGCCCTAGCACGGTGGAAACCATTGCGGGCCGTCTTCCCGTGGATGGGGAGCACTTCCACACCCCGCCGAATGCGCTGCGGCTGCATTGGGTTTCGAACGATGGCGGAGGGTGGCAGGCGCATATTCGCGTCAACGAGTGGCGCAACCGTCTTCTCCACTTCACCGGCGATACGCTGACATTCTGGTGCTACGAATCAGAGCCGTTGTCCGAGCAGAATCTGCCCAGAGTTGTATTGCGCGATGCAGGACGAACCTCTAGCTACGGGGTCGATCTTGCACCGAACCTGACGCTCAACGACGAGGATCACAACTTTACCAAGCCGCTGGAACTGGCACCTTACTTCTCAGGTCTCCGTCCTGGTAGATGGACCCGAATCGCCATTCCGATCCGGGCCTTCCATTCTTCTACGGTCCATGTGCTCGATCCGCAGAAGATCATCGCGGTCGTGTTTTCTCAAGACAAGGCCGACGGGGCAGCACACACACTGCTCATTGATGACATCTCGATTGAAGACAGCCGGCAGCTTGTGGTGCACACGGTTTTGCCGGCGGTGCGGGATGTGACGGCCACCGGGTATGAGCGGCACGTTGAGGTTGCATGGCAGCCGTTAACGAACACGGGAGTACGTCACTACCTCATCTATCGCTCGCTCGATGGCGGTCCTTTCGAACCGGTTGGCATCCAGGTGCCGGGAATTCGGCGGTGGGAGGATTTTCTCGGGGCTACCGATAAGCATGCGGCTTACAAAGTCGCGGCAGTGGATCGCAGCTTTCATCAGGGGCCAATGTCGGCGCCGGTCTCCGCATCGACGCATCCGATGACGGACGATGAGCTGCTGACCATGGTGCAGCAGGCGTCGTTCCTCTACTACTGGGAGGGCGGGAGCCAGGTGTCCGGAATGGCGCGGGAGAATATCCCCGGCAATGACAGCATTGTCGCCACGGGGGCCAGCGGCTTTGGTGTGATGGCGCTGGTGGTCGGTGTCGATCGCGGCTTCATCACGCGCGAGCAAGGGGCGGAGCGGATGCTGAAGATCGCGCGCTTTCTGGAGCGCGCGGATCGCTTCCATGGGGCGTGGGCGCACTTCATGGATGGCAGCACCGGCAAGGCGCTGCCGCTGTTTGGTGCGTATGACGATGGCGCCGATCTGGTGGAGACCTCCTTCATGATGGAGGGGCTGTTGACTGCCCGGGAATACTTCGACCGCGATACGACCAGCGAGCGTGAGCTCCGCGACCGGATCACGCGTCTATGGCAGGGTGTGGAGTGGAGCTGGTTCCGGCGCGATCCGAAGAACGACGCCATCTTCTGGCATTGGTCGCCCGATTACGCGTGGTTCATCCACTTCCGGCTGGCCGGGTGGAATGAGGTGATGATCACGTACCTCGATGCGATCGCCTCGCCGACCCACGCTGTGCCGGCGAGCTTCTACTCTTCTGGGTGGGCGGGCGGCAGCAGCTACTCGCAACCGCACAAGGCGGAGGGTGTCGAACTGAAGGTGGGAGAAGGCGTGGGTGGCCCGTTGTTCTTCACGCAGTACTCTTTCATGGGATTCGATCCGCGTGGCCTGCACGACAAGTACACGAATTACTTCGATCAGAACCGGAATATGGCGACGATCAATTTGAAATATTGCGAGCGGAATCCTGCGGGGTACGCCGGGTACGGGTCGGATGATTGGGGCATCACGGCGGTGGACGGGCCCGGGGGCTACGTGCCGTACGAGCCGAATCCAGCCAATAAGTATGAGCTTGATGACGGCACGATCGCGCCCACGGGCGCGATCAGCTCGATGCCATATCTACCGGAGGCATCGATGCACGCGCTCAAGCACTTCTATCGCGACAATGGTTCGGAGCTCTGGGGGCCTTTCGGGTTTCGTGACGCCTTTAACCAACAGCAGGACTGGGTCGCAAACATCAATATGGGGCTAAACCAGGCACCCATGGTAGTGATGATCGAGAACTATCGAAGCGGTCTGATCTGGAAGACGTTCATGAAAAACCCTGAGATCAAGCAGGCGCTCCAGCGCATCGGATTTCAGCCTGACCCGCCGAAGGAATGATGCTTCCGGAGCCTCAATTCTGCCAGGTGACGTTGACTGATCCCGTGCCGCTGGTGGGCACAGTGTAGGAGTGATTGGCGCCGTTCTCCCAGGTGATGGTGCCACTTGCAGCGATCTTTATGAACTTGAACTGGATGCTCTGGCCCGCAGGAACGGAGACGTTCAGGAACCAGTTGGGATAGTTAGGATCGAGCATTGGACCGACGGCGGTGTCGAATGTTGTTCCCCAATTGCCGAGCTCTACCGTATTGCCGGTGAGGAAGATGTAATCGCCGGGACCGGTAGGCGTTGCGTTGTTCACGGTGAAGGTCACGGGGATGAGCCTCGCAGTGAGCACACTGAACTGGATGGAGTTCGCAAGCGCGCCCTGGCTGTTGGCCAGTTGCACGGTGTAGTTGCCGCTGGCGATATTGGGCACTGTGAAGGAAACAGATATGTTTGACCAAGAGGTGATTGTGGCTGTTGTGCCGTTCACCTTCACGCTGCCACGTGCGCTGCCGAAGCCGTCGCCGGCGATTGTGACTTGCATGCCGGGCTGGCCGACCGTGGGTCCGATGCTGCCGACCTCTGGCGCCGTCGCAGCGCTGCTCACCTGCCAGACGCTGACGGAGTGCGCTGGCAGAGAGACGCTGTTCGCGGGATTATTGTCGCCGCTGCCGCTGGTGACGGTGAGCGGCACTCCGCTCTGAAGGCCTCCTAAATAGTCCGCATAGGTGCCTGCGGGCAGGGAGGTGAAGAGGCGGGAGATGTTTTGCGCCGTGCTGTCGTTCTTGTTGATGGCGACGAGCACGACGTCGTTGAAGAACTGGCGTTCGTAGATGTAGACGTCGTTGTTGATCCAGCGCTGACGCCAGGTGCCGTACCCAAGTGCGTCGTTCGCCTTGCGAAGTCCGGCGAGTTTGCCGATGAGCTTGTAGGCAGTGCTGGTCGTGTTGAACGAGGTCGGCGTCATGGCGACCCGATTGTATGGATCATTGCCGTTGTTTGTGTCGTTATGCAAGTACTGCTCGTCGCCGTACAGGATGACGGGGATGCCGCGGCAGGTGATGAGAAAAGCCATCGCCTCCTGCAGCCGGTTCCGGTTGTTGTTCATGGTCAGCAGGCGCGATTCGTCGTGGCTGTCGAAGAAGGTGACGAGGTCGTTCGGCGAAGTGAAGTTCGAGTTCTCAGTAGCGATGACGCCGTCGAGCTCGGAGAAGTTGTGGTTGCTTCCGAAGACGTCGCGCATGGCGCCATTGACGCCGAAGTCGAGCTCGCTGATGCCGCTCCGGTTCGCGAACTTGTAGGCGTCGTGGTAGAGCGCGTCGCTGGTGCTGTCGATCCACTCACCGAAGAGAAAAGTTGGTTTGTTGTTGTAGATCGCGTTTGCGAAGGAGTACTCCCACCCCCAAGTGGCGTGCTTGAGGGCGTCGAGGCGGAATGCGTCGACGCCATGGGACTGGAAGAGCTCGGCGGCTGACTTGAGGTAGCTGTCGACGGTGGAGTTCTCCTGGTTGAGGTCGGTGAGACCGCTGAGGGTGTAGTACTGGAGTTGGTAGCGGTCGTTGTAGTCGGCGATGTCGGGGTTGTGGTGGAAGATGCCGGTGGGATCGTTGCCGGCGGAGGCCATCAAGGTGCCGTTGTTATACAGGGCGCCCTTTTCGCCTGCGGCGTTGTAGTTCGAGTGGTTATTAGCCCAGTCGAGGATGACCTTGATGTTGTTCGCGTGCGCGGCGGAGATGAGGTTGTTGAAGGCTGTCCAATCATTCGCGTTGTCGCCGAAGTGTTCTTCGACTTGCATGAAGTCGCGCGCGTCGTAGCCGTGATAGGGGGCGGAGACGCTGGAGGTATTCATGCTGGAGTTTTCGTTGTTGACGGTGGGCGAGATCCAGATGGCGGTGGCACCCAGCCCCTGGATGTAGGCCATCTTCTGCTGGATGCCGGCGAGGTCCCCGCCCCAGTAGGCGAACCAGTTGGTCCTGGTGGAGTCGTAGAGGCCGGGGCTTTCCGACGGATTGTCGTTGGTGGTGTCGCCGTCGAAGAAGCGGTCGGTGACGATCTGGTAGATGACCTGCTTCTTGAAGTCCTGGGCGCAGAGAAGCGGAGCGCAGAGAAGCGGGGCGAAGACGAGGGCGGCGAGCAGCCCGGCTACAAGAGAGCGGTGCTGGTTCATGGGGGTCCGCTTTCGTGAATCGCTCGGGACAGGTATGGGACCTTTTTACCGAGGCGACGATCTTCTTGATCGTGCGGCAAAGCTGTCAATCGTTTCGACAGGCGCTGATCGGGCTTGTCGGCGCTGGGTCGGTTTCGTGGCTGCGGTACTGTTACCCGACCCACCCCCTCCCCCAAGGCTGCGGGTTCCGTTTTGGTAAACCATTGATCAGGAAGGGCTTCGGTCGCGTACGGAGGGCTAAGTTGTTGCAGGAACCGTACTTACCTCCAAATATGTCCAAACAAAGGATTTATGCATGGGGGCTCGCCCTAAGTTATTGCAGGAGCCGGATTTATCCGCAAATATTTCCAAACAAAGGAGTTGCGGCTAAATATTTCTGAATAAATGGGTTAATCGTAAGCGGTGGTCAGTCAACGAGTTATACCGAAAGCAGCCATCTACTCCGCTTCGCTTCGGTCGGGATGTCCGCATTCCCCCAAAAATTGGGAGGACGACGCTTCGCGGGATCTACTGACCCCCTATTTCCAGTGTAGCGATTGGCGGTGAATGAACCGGCAGGTTTCCCGAAGAAACGCTCCGATGGTAATGGAGCTTGTCTCAGGCTTCGCAGTATGGACTGGCCGTCCGGGTCGAATGAGGCTGAGGCTCAGCCAAACAGGTTCAGCGGCTCTCCGGTTTCGATCATCGATTTCAGCCGCGAAAGCAGCTTCCAGGTTCCGTCGGAGAGGTGTTGGTAGAAGGGATCGCCTTCTCGAATCTCATCATGCGTGAGCATGAGCTTGGTGCAAGCAACAATCGGCTCGAGTTCGTATGTTGAACGTGTGGTGAAGACTTCGGGGTTATTGGGCTGATAATTCGACAGCAGTGTGATGCGGCGCTCCGGCGTGCATTCAAGCACTTTGCCGGTTACATAATTGACTTCGCCGCCTTTGCCGTCTGAACCTACATAGCGGAAGTCGCTGCCCGGCTCGAAGGTGGATTCCAGGCGAGCGCCGAAGAACAACTTGCGCACTCCCTCTTCGCCAACGATCGCCTCCCATACCTTTGCCGGCGGCGCTCCGATGTAAAAGATGTATTTAAGCGGAGCGAACTGGTTCACGCGGACCTCCTGTGGGGCTCAGATGATGTCGTCCACATGTTATCTCACGACGCTCCGCAGGCATGGTGAGGAGCACAATCAGTCCTCGATCGCTGCTGCCTCTTCGTCCGCATCTTCCACAGCTTTTTTATCAGCCGCACTAAGGTTTGGCGGCTTCGTGTCGATCTTTACCTTCAGGATCTTGCCGCTGAACTTGTTGTCTCCCTGCTTGTAGTCGTTCGATACTGCGGTTTCACCGTCCATACCCACATCCGTGCCCTCGTCGGCAGAAAAGGCAAACGGCTGAGTCTTCGGTACATGTCCTTCCGCCACTTGTTTGCCGTCAACGTAGAGGATGGACCTGCCTCCAGCGCCTGGTTTGGGAGCATCGGGGGTGAACTCATACTTGATCTCATGTTTGCCCGCTGTGAGTGGGGCCGGCCCGCCGATATTGGTGCTTTCCACCCCGAAGAAGTTGTACTCGTGATGGATCTTGCCTTCCTTCATATAGAGGGTCCAGCCGCCGAATCTGCCCGCCTGTGCAATGATCACCCCATTGGTGTTGCCGTCCGCTAATTCCACCGACGCCGTGATGGTGTAGCAACGGTTCTTGATGTTGATGAAGGCGTTCTCCGTCATCCCGATCATGCCTGGATAAACCGTCAGAGTAGTGCGGCCGGCCATCAAGTCGGGCCTTCCGGCGATCGAGGCGTCAAAACGTTCGGATCGCCGGTCGTCGATGGGCAACACGTGGTTCTTCACTGCCTCCGTCGTAAACAGCGCCTGCATTTCTTTCAGCTTTGCTGGGTCCTGGGCGGCAAGGTCCCTGGCTTCGCTGAAGTCGTCGGCAACGTGATACAACTCCCAGACGTCCTGCGAAAGCGGTGGAGTGGGCACCATCAGCCACGGAATGGAGTGGCGCGCGGCGGCCACCCAGCCGTCATGGTAGATGCCCCTATTTCCGAACATCTCGAAATACTGTGTCGTATGCGTCTCCTTCGCGTTGGCGTTGTCGAAGCTGTAGATCATCGAAGTTCCATCGAACGGCCGCTGCACCGCCCCGTTCACGCTCTTGGGAAACGGCAAGTCCGCCGCTTCCGTCACCGTCGGCGCAATATCAGTAACGTAAGTGAACTGGGAACGAACCTCGCCCTTGGCCTTGATGCGCACCGGCCAATGGATCACCAGCCCATTCGTCGTTCCGCCGTAGTGTGACGCGATCTGCTTGGTCCATTGGAAAGGAGTGTCCCCTGCCCATGCCCACCCGATGGCGTAATGGGGGAAAGTGCTGGGATCGCCCCAGGCGTCCATATGAGGCATGTTGATCTTGGCGTCGCTGACGATTCCGTTGAGCGCCATCATCTCGTTGTAAGCGCCTAGCGGTCCGCCTTCTGCACTGGCTCCGTTATCCCCGACGATGTAAATGAACAAGGTGTTGTCCATTACGCCCATCTCTTGCAGTGCATCCACCAGTCGTCCCACCTGCTCATCGGTTTGCTCCGCAAATCCGGCAAAAGTCTCCATCTGCCGGGCCTCGAGCTTCTTCTGCTCTGGAGTCTGTGAATCCCACGATGGAATCTCCTTGGGTCGCTTAGTCAGCTCCGCATTCTGAGGGACAATCCCCATTTGTTTCTGACGTGCAAATGTCTTCTCATTCAATGCGTCCCATCCCTCATCGAACTCCCCTTTATAGCGGTCAATGTACGGCTGGGGTACATGATGCGGAGCGTGCAGCGCACCCGTGGCGAAGTAAACAAAGAAGGGCTTGTCCGGCGTCAGCGAATGCTGTGCCTGCACCCAAGCCACGGCCTGGTTTGTCATGTCCACCGTGAAGTGATAATCGGGGTCAGGTGGGTGCTCCACTCGGACCGTTCCATCAAAAATGGCAGGCGCCCATTGATTGGTCTCACCCCCGATGAAACCGTAAAACTTGTCGAACCCTGAATGCGTCGGCCAACGGTCATAAGGTCCGGAAACCGAGACTTCCCAGGCCGGGGTCTCGTGGTACTTGCCGAAGGCGGCGGTGCTGTATCCGTTCAGACGCAAGATCTCAGCTAACGGTGCGACGCTCTGCGGACGAATGCCAGTGTTGCCGGGAAATGCGGTCGCCAGCTCCATAATGGCTCCCGTATTCGTGACGTGATGGTTACGCCCCGTGAGCAGCGCCATACGCGTCGGCGAACAGAGTGCCGTGGTATGAAAGCCGTTGTAGCGCAGGCCCTCGGCAGCCAGTTTGTCGAGCGTCGGCATCCTGGCCGGTCCGCCAAAAGCGCTGGATTGTCCAAAACCAATGTCGTCCAGCAAAACAATAACTACGTTCGGCGATCCCTGGGGAGCCTTCACTTCAAAACGCGGCGGCGCCTTGGCGTTCCGTGCATCCAGTTCGGTGATCGTGGGCGGTTGAGGTTCGGGAACCGGTAGCAGGGTCCGATCGATCTGCTGCGCAGGCAACAATAGAGGTAGCAGAGTCAACGTTGCAACTAGCACGCCTGCCTTGAACGAGTCTTTTGCTTGCATTCTTTTCTCCATCGCCGGAGCAATTGACCACCATGGGCCGCGTGACTTGCTGGATCTTCATTCGCTGGGGGCACGTTATGTGGATGAATGGGAGCTGCACAACTGGGACTAGTGACAGGGAAAAGTCACAAATACTCAGCTGCGTGCGCGAAGAAACCGGACTCATGGCGGAAGGATGGTCGGCAAACTGGAGGTAATTCGAACCCCTCCAGCCATGCGTCCCATGATGGCCGCACGCATCAATACCAAAATGTGCCGTGCACGTGCACCTTTTGATCCTACTGAGTTCTAGTGCGTGAGGAGGGTTTGGACGTGATGGGCGATGCGGCCGGCTTCGTCGGCGGGGATGATCTGAACCTCTATGGGACTGGTTTGCTGCGAGATGGTGGCGGCGTGGCGCTGATTGGCTTCGTCGTCGAGGGCGACGCCAAGGAAGGCGAGCTGACGCGAGACCTGTTCGCGGACAAGCGCGGAATGTTCGCCGATGCCTCCGGTGAAGACCAGACAGTCGAGGCCACCGAGGACCGCAGCGTAGCTGGCAACAGTTTTGGCGATTGCCCGGCAGAAGATGGCGATCGCCTGATGCGCTGTGGCGGAACCCTGACCGGCCGCAGCGGTGAGCTCGCGCAGATCGGATATACCGGGCGCGGGCGCGCCACCGGATTGCGCGCCACTGGACAGCCCGTAGAGTCCGGATTCGTGGTTGAGGAGGGACTCTAATTCGTTCGTGTTGAGAATGCCGCTGCGTGCAAGGAAGAGGACGACGCCGGGATCGAGGTCGCCGGAGCGGGTGCTCATGGGGATGCCGCCGGTCGGCGTGAGGCCCATCGATGTGTCGACGGAGCGGCCGCTGGCGATGGCACAGAGGCTGGCGCCGTTGCCGAGGTGCGCGACGACGAGGCGCGCGGGAACGCTGGTCTCGAGGGCCGCAACGATCGATTCATAGGAGAGGCCGTGGAAGCCGTAACGGCGAACACCCTGCTTGCGGAAGCGCGTGGGGATGGCGTAGGTGAAGGCCTCGGGCGGCATGGTGGTGTGAAATGCGGTGTCGAAGCATGCGAAGGCGGGGACGTCCGGATAGAGCTTCGATGCGGTGTCGATGAGGGTGAGAGCGGCGGGGATGTGGAGCGGCGCGTAGTGGATGGCGGCGCGGAGCGAGTCGAGGACCTGGGGCGTGATGCGGCAGTGATGGGTGAGTTGCGGGCCGCCGTGAACGACGCGGTAGCCGACGGCGTCGGGGCTAGTACCTGAGAGCTCGCGGAGTTTCTGTGCGGCGTGCGCGAAAGCGCTCGATTGCGACTCATGCGTGGCGTCTTCGTGGTGGAGGGCTTTGCCTGCGCTGTCGGTGATCGTGAGCGAGCCACCGGGTTTGCCGATGGCGTCGGTGGCGCCGCGAAAGAGGAGTTGCGGCCCGCGTGTGCGGTCGTCGGCGCGGTAGAGGCCGAGCTTGAGAGAGGAGGAGCCGCTGTTGATGGTGAGGATGGTCGGCATGGGTGATTAGAAGCGATGCGATGAAAGAGCGATCCATGAAAATCGCACGCCTATCAAGCTGTGATTTTCCACGATTACATATGGTGTTTCTTGACAGGGCAATGATTGAAGCGCAGTATCCTTCCAGTTTCCCCAAGATTAACCCTTCTCCTCCGGTCCAACGGGCCGGTCTGCTTTGCAGGCCTCGTGATTCTTCCCCGATTTCAAATCTTCAGCGCGGAGCCGGTGTCTCCGCGCCATCGCGAATGCTCGACCTGAAATCGATCTGTCAGCCTGAGGAGGCTCAAGTGATGACGTTTATCAAGGTGTTTCGATGTGCCGCGATCCTGTCTGCGGTCTGTTTCTTTGGCGCGAATGGTCCATCCACGTGGGCCCAGAATGACCGCGACGATGGGCCGCCGAAGTTCTTAGTGATCCAGCGCGAGTTCGTCAAAGCCGGCAAAGCACCCTTGCACGCGAAGTCAGAGGCCGCTTATATCCGGGCGCTGGCCGCTGCGAAGGCCAAGCCACGCTACATTGCGATGACCGCGCTTTCGGGAACGCCGCGGGCGCTGTTCTTCAGCGGTTATCCGTCGCTAGCCGCGTGGCAAGAGGAGAGCAAGAGCGTGGAGAAGGACGCTACGCTTTCCGCCGCCCTGGATCGCGCCTCGATCGCTGACGGCGATCTGCTGACCGAGTTCAACCAGAGCGTGTGGATGCGACGCGACGATCTCAGCTTTAACACGGGCAATCTGCAGGGCGCCCGTTTCATGGAGATCGTCACCTTCGTGGTTCGTCCCGGCCATATGCATGAGTGGGAAGAACTGGTGAAGCTGGTGATCGGGGGCTACAAGAAGGGCTTGCCGGATGCGAACTGGGTGACGTTTCAACAGCTCTATGGCACGAGTGGCGGTGCGTTCCTCGCAATCACCAAGCTCAAGTCGCTGGCCGAGGCCGATCAGAACATGTCATCGGATCAGAAGTTCGTCGAAGCGCTGGGCGAGGATGGCATGAAGAAGCTGGAAGAACTCGAGGCCGCGTGTGTCGAGTCGAGACAGACCAACCTTTTCGCCTTCAGTCCGGTGATGAGTTATCCGCCGGACGCGTTGGTGAAGGCTGATCCCGACTACTGGAAACAACCGAAGGCGGTTTCCGCCGCGAAGGGAACTCAGTAACGCACCTATGGGGGAGCAAGTGCCTACAGGGTGCCCCAGACGCGGCAGATGACTGCCGCATCGGAATTCGGGCAGAGTGGCGAACTCCAATTACTGTTTACGCGGTGCTATGGACAGGCCCTAGGGCACCCTGTCCAAATAACACGGATTGCTCCGGTTTTGTGCTGGAACCGCGGGCGGAGACATCCACGGCGGATTGTTGAAATTGAAGAACTCGGTCATATCCATCTGGGCCTTATCCCGGTTGGTGAGGGGAGGAAGACCGTACCGCGTTTCGATGAACTTCAGGATCGCCGTGAAATCCGCGACTGTGTGGGAGACGTAGTTTCTCTTCGCAAATGGGGAGATGACAACCAGGGGTATGCGATAGCCGGTAAATGTGAAATTGCAGGTCGGTCCCTTCACCGTATAACAGACTGAGTTCGGAGGGATGTCGACCGGTGATGTGAATTGATCGGGAACGGCGGCCGGTTGCGGCGAGACGTGATCGTACAGACCGCCGCTCTCGTCGAAGGTAAAGAAAAACACCGAACTGCTCCACGAAGAGCTCCCCATCAGCGCGGTGACGAGAGTGCGGGTGTAGTTTGCTCCCCTCTGGACATTTGTTCCTACCTTGTCGGTAACGGATCCGTGTTCGTCGAACCCAGCGTCAGATGCAGGTGCGATCTCCGCGACCTGGGGCAGGGTTCCGTTTTGTAGATCCATGAAGTACTGGGAGATAGGGGCGATGTGCTGTGGAAACTGCGCCACGATGGTTTGGGCATAAGTGAAGCCCGAAAGGTAAGAGTGCTTGATCAGGCAGGACGTCTGGTACGGCGCGGCACAACCGGTGCCTTCCGGGTCAACGTAGACCTTCCAGCTTATACCGGCGGCCTGAAGCGCCGCGAAGATCGGCTTTGCCTTCAGCTGAGCCGTATCCTTAGCGTTAGAGCCGTTGGGAAGCGCATATCCCCCGGATGTCGCTGCAACCAGAAACAAACGATTGGGTTCGGTGCGAGCCATTAGGGGGTGGAAGAAGCGGTCGGATGTGGCGAAGTTGGTAGCCATGAAGTAGTCGACGTTGAGGTCGGTGCCGTCCCAGTAGCCCATGGCGCGCTTGCCGTTCACGTCGAAGAAGGGATGTCCGGGGTTAGTGCGGGCGTCGTGCCCGGCAGTCTTCACGAACCCATTATTTTTTGCTGGGGGAAATCTCCCCACCTGATCGTTAAAGTTCCAATCCACGTGGGCCTCGTTCCACGAGGGGCTGGTGTTTTCGTTGCACACCGATTTCATGTGGAATGAGGCTACGGTGTGAGTTGGATCCCAAACGCAGTCGCTGGGCGGAGGATTGTTGGGGTTGCATCCGGGGATGGCCGGAGGGGCTTTAAAGAGTGGAGCCGCGCCGCTGGTCGGGTTGAACTGAGGCAGGCCGTCGAACGACTGGTCGGGAATTCCGAGCTGTTTCCAATATTGACGCATCGCGCCGAAGTAGTTATCGAGCGAGCGATTCTCCTGGGCAAAAAATATGATGTGGTTGATCGACGTAGCAGCAGTCGCGAATCCGATCTCGAATGTCGTCGCCGCCGTAGTAGCGCTCTCCCCCAGTGTCAGGTTGCACGCTCCCGTACCCGTGCACGGGCCGGACCATCCGGCAAAGGTAGTGCCTGGCTCGGGAGCCGGCGTCAAAACGACAGCTGCTCCTTTGGCGAAGGTGGCGGTGCACTCTCCCGGGCAGTCGATCCCCGCCGGCGTGCTGATTACCCTTCCCGCGTAGCCGCCTGTGTTCTCTACCGTGAGTTGGGAGCCTGCCTTGAAGGTTGCAGTGACGGATGTTGCCGCTTTCAGAGAAACGCTGCAGGTGGCGCCCGAGCCGCTGCAGGCGCCGGACCACCCTGCAAATATGGAGCCGGGTTTGGCAGCCGCTTTCAGCGTGACGGATGTCCCCTCGCTAAACGTCCCGCTGCACGTGCTCCCGCAGCTCACATTGGCGGGATTGATGGCGACTGTTCCCACGCCGTCCCCTGCGGTCTTCATCGTGAATTGGACGGAAGTGGAGGCACTGGCAATGCTAGATATCCCGCATAGTCCAAGGAACAGTACCAGACAGGAAAAACTGCCAAGGAAAGACCTAAATGTGGACATAACTCCCCCCGAGCGGGCCCATAAGTCTTAATGCAATCTTGCGGTTTTCTGTTTGCGGGGGAAGGCTTAGGCCTGAAACGCTAACATGCCTCGGCTGGTCTTGGCTATACAGGTTTTTGCTGCGGCTTCAACTTTCCCAAATTAGGGTAGATAGGCGGGGTTTTCTTTGAAAATTAATTTACTGCGGTCTGGTTGGTGCGCTCTCTGCTCTGCTGCTTTCGTTACGCCGATTTCGTTTGCTGCGCCAGCAGACTTCCTCGCGAGCTACAAGGGAATGCCGTACCAGGACAGCCGGCATGCGGGCGGCGGGCAGACGATTCCCGGGCGTGTGATGTGCGCGTACTACGATCGCGGCGGGGAGGGCGTCTCGTATCACGACTCGGATGCGAAGAACAGCGGGAGCGGCGGATTGAATCCGGCAGATGGAACGTATCTGAATGAGTTCCGCATGCACGAGGGGGTGGATACGTCGTACACGAAGTATCACGATGCGATCGACAACAATCCTTTTGAGAAGGTGCATCCGCCGGAGGGTCTGTTGTATGTAGGGTGGACCGAGCCGGGGGAGTGGTTCAACATCACGGTGAATGTGCCGCGCGCCGGAGTGTACGCGGGCGACCTGCTGTACACGTCGAATCGCGGCGGGGCGATCTCGATCGACGTGAACGGAGAGAATGTAACTGGTCCGGTGGCGATTGCTTCTACTTTCAACAAGGCTGATCCGATTGCGTGGCGGCAGTGGCACCATTGGAACCTTGCACCAGGGCTGGTGAAGGTGCGGCTGCCGAAGGGCAAGAGTGTGCTGACGGTGCACATTCTGGCGCAGGGGAACATGAACCTGGCGTACTTCGATTTCCACCAGGACTAGCGGTTCCTGGCATAGGCGCCTGCGGCGCAGGTTTACGCACAGCGAAAGCCTCTGCGGCGCATTTTGCGCTGTTCGCTCCCGGCTGGTCGCTCACATTTGTGACGACAGGGCCATATTCGGAGACAGGAAAACGTTCGCAGCCGGTGTCGTTTTGCCGCCTTGCCCAGGACTAGGGCTCAATGGGGCTACCCCAGTGATGAGCTTCGAGTGGACCACAACAATCGAATGACAATGGAATGACACCCCGTTCACCATTTTGCGGGCGCGGCGGGCTAAGCTTCGTTTGGTCTATTGGCGAATGGACCGGTGCCGGGCGAACGGCACCGCAACTCTTCTGACGGAAAGCGGAAGAGTTGAGATGGGGGATGCCGGAGGGATGCGCGCAGAGCGGCGATAGAACGACGCGCACGTTCCTCCGGCAGGGCTATGGTTTGGCCGCCCGGCGAGAGCGTTTGCAGCGATGCTAGCCGGACTCGAAAAAAGCGCCTGTGGCCATGCCGTGAGGTTTCCTCCCCGTCCGTCGCTTAAGCGCCGCTGCCCATTTTTTCGCAGTGCGCCTCGACAATGAAATGACAATGGAATGACAGGTTGCGCAAGAGCCTCAATGTGCGTGCGGACTAGGCTTTCGTCTGCCTGCTGAGGGAAGGATCGATGCGTCCCCGAGCGGAGAGTTTCTATTCGGGAGGTAGCGACGTGCGAAACCATGAGTCTTTGACGAAACGTGTTGCGATCGCAACAACGCATGGCTGGGAACATTGGAGCGGTTGGCGCAGGGCGCTGATGGCGGCTTCACTGATGGCCATTGCGAGCGGGTTTTGTGTGGCTCAAGCGCAAGAGCCTCAAAGCGACGCCGATGACGCGTTTCTGCCCAGCCCGGTGAGAAGCGTTTCGACGGTGCCGAAGAATGGCGATGTCAATCCATACGGTGTTGTCTTTGTGCCGAATAACTTCAACACCAGTGCGGGGCCGCTGCAGCATGGGGACATTCTGGTTTCAAACTTCAACAACGCGAAGAATCTGCAGGGCACTGGAACGACCATCGTGCGAATTGGGAAGAGCGGACCGGCGACGGTGTTCTTTCAGGGGAAGGCGCCGCTAGGGCTTTCGACGGCGCTGGGAACACTGCGTGCTGGATTCATCGTGGCGGGTAACTCTCCGACGATGGACGGCTCCTCGGCAACGGCGACAGCGGGATCGCTGCTGGTGATCAACAACAAGGGAAAGTTAATCCAGACGTTCAAGAGTCCGTGGATACAGGGGCCGTGGGACATGGCGCTGGTAGATGGTGGGAGTTGGGCGAAGGCATTCATCACCAACGATCTGAACGGCACTGTGTCACGGCTGGACTTCAATGTGAGCGCCAGCGGGTTGACCTTGATGAGCGCGAAGACGATTGCTTCGGGGTATGTGCATCGGGGCGATCCGGTGACGCTGTTCGTTTCGCCGACCGGGCTGGTCTATAACAGCCGCTTGGATGTGCTGTATGTGGCATCGACGGGCGACAATGCTGTGTTCGCTGTGCGGAATGCCGCGGAGCGCACGACCGATGCCGGCATGGGGAACCTCATTTATATGGATAATGTCCATCTGCACGGCGCACTGGGAATGACGATGGCGCCGAATGGCCATCTTCTGGTTTCAAACAACGATGGCATCAACCCGGATCCGAAGCAGCCGAGTGAGATCGTCGAGTTCACGGTGGCCGGGCAATTCGTGAAGCAGCTTTCAGTCGATCCGGCGCAGGGAGGATCGTTTGGACTGGCCGTGCGGTCTAACCCAGATACGGCGGTCTTTGCCGCGGTGGATGACAATACGGCAACCCTTTTGATCTGGACGCTGAACGTTAACCTGGACGGACGTTGAATTCAGAGAGAATGATTGCTCTGGTCCGAAGAACGACGCGCAGCAGGATGCCCGGGAGATGCGGGACTGGGCGTCCTGGACTGCGCCTGCCGCGCCTTCTGGAGCCCTCCTTTTGGGTCGTCCACGCTCAGGATGGTGGGACGATCTCACTTGATTTCCATCCTAGGTATGTCATCACTTCCTTCGAGTTGACGTGGCGGAATTTCTTGCCCACTCAGAGCTGCGCCCATTTGGTGGTGATGGCTGGTGCGCACTATTCTGTCCGGCATGGGCCAGGCGAACGATAGCGAGGCTATGTGGACAGCGGTGGATGCGTATCTGGCAGGCCACCTGATTGCAAAAGATGAGGTGCTGGAGGCGGCGCTCGCAGAGAGTGAGGCGGCGGGGCTGCCGCCGATCCAGGTGACGGCGCTCCAGGGCAAGATGCTGCAGATGTTTGCACGCATGGTGAGTGCGCGGCGGATTCTGGAGGTGGGAACGCTGGGTGGCTACAGCACGATCTGGCTGGCGCGGGCCCTCCCGCAGAATGGCCGGCTGGTGACGCTTGAGGCGGCGGCGAAGCATGCGGCGGTGGCGCGCAAAAACCTGGAACGGGCAGGGCTGCTGGGCTCCGGGAATGCGCGGGTGGAGCTGCGGGAAGGGCCGGCGCTCGAAACGCTGCCGAAGCTGGTGGCGGAGGGCGTGGGGCCGTTCGACATGATCTTTCTGGACGCGGACAAGGAGCACAACGCGGAGTACCTGCAGTGGGCCGTGAGGCTGTCGCGGGTGGGCACTGTGATCGTGACGGACAACGTGGTGCGCGAGGGCGCGGTGCTGGATGGATCGAGTGACGATGCGATGGTGAAGGGGACGCGCCGTTTTTTTGAGGCGGTGGCCGCGGAGCCGCATGTGTCGGCGACGGCGATCCAGACGGTGAGCGGCAAGAAGTATGACGGTTTTGCGTTGTTGATGGTGGAGTAGGGATTTGCCATCCAGGCAGATGCGCCTTTGGCGCCTTCTGTTGGGTTCGTCGCTCACGTTGCGTGTGGGGGGTGGCCGTGCTGAGTTTCCACGTTCTTTAAGAGTGAGATGGGCAGCCGCTTTTCGTGATCCCACTCTTCGCTTTGCTCAGGATGGGACAGCCGGCACATGGGGCACTATTGTGGTGGTCTTGGGATATTCATGGAACCTGGGTGGGGTGGGCGGCATCTAGGCGTCTATGGGCCGGGTCACCTACATCTGGTCCCGAGGAGTGATTTGATGAGTGCAACAGCAACAGCCACGAGCGTGCAGGAGCTGGATAAGCAGTTGAATGACGATGTGCTATCCGGCAAGGCGATGGAGGCGTTTGAGAAGTACTACGCTGACGATGTTGTGATGCAGGAGAACTCGGACGAGCCGCGGCGGGGCAAGGATGCAAACCGCAAGGTGGAGCAGGAGTTCTTCTCGTCGGTGGAGGCGTTCAACGGCGGCAGCGTGAAGGCGAGCGCGGTGAACGGCGATGTGACGTTCTCCGAGTGGGAGTACGACCTTACCTTCAAGGGCGGCAAGCGCGTGAAGATGAACCAGGTAGCGGTACGGCGCTGGAAGAACGGAAAGATTGCGAGCGAGCGGTTCTATTACAACAAAGAGGGCTAAAAGCTCGAGCGATGAGATGAAAAACGGGACAGGCTGATGGCCTGTCCCGTTTTTTAAACGAGATTTTGCTTTGAGCCGTCAGGTTTTATTGCACAGAGTACGAAACACTTGAGCTGTGCATGACGTTGAAGTGGCTATCAAGGTCTACAACTGTCACAGTATGCGATCCAGGCTTCAGATTGAAGTATTGGTTCACATCCGCACCGGGATACCAGCCGAGCTTGACGCCATTATCCCAGACCTGCATCTGGCTTATGGGTGAAGCTTCCGTTGCATGAGCAACGACGTTAACCGTTGTCATGCTGATGGTTTGACTGGGAGTGGGTGAAATGATTTGCAGTCCACTTACCAGCGGCTGCACGCTGTAGCTCACAGAAGCCTGATGGATGACTTTGAATTTAGAATCCAGGTCGGTCACCGTGGTTTTGTGATTTCCAGGCGCCAAGTTATAGGTAGTGTCGATCTGGGTGCCATAGACGCCAAGCTTCGCACCATTGTCCCAGACCTGCGTCTGACTCACAGCCTGGCTCTCCGATGCAGAAGCCATGAGATGGACTGCTCCAACTACGGTGGCTCCGTTTCCTGGACTCGAAATAAGAACGCTGTTCGATGAACTCCCAGACGAGTTTGTGGTAAAGAAGTCACCCATGGGGTCGGCATTCTGCGCGGCACCAGGGCAGGTTGACAGACCCATAGCCACACACACAGTCTTGAGGACGTTTTCGCTATGGTAGGTAATGGTCGACTTATAGCCTGGCTTTACCTGGGGACCAATGACGAGAGTAGCCGTACGCCCACCGCACCCGTTCTTCACGGTAGCAGAGCAACGGTTGTCCTTATACAGAGTGCCTTCGTCCCAAACAATAAACAGAATGCCATCGCCTCCCGGCATGAATTCGGGCCGGTCCAGAATCGCCGGTATATTCGCCTGAAGCCAGTGATCCGCGGCCTGAAGAGTACCACTGTGAGCATCTTCGTCTGCATCTGGAGTGACATAGGCATAGTTAATGGTCGCGTCTGGAACAAAATCTGCCGCATTAAGATCTGTGATCACGTCTGAAATGGGAACACTGTTTGTTTCCTGGCCAGTTCCCGGGCAAACATCCGAGAAGTCGATCAGCGGATTGTGCCGACGATAATACATGTTATTCTTGCCGCCGAAGAGTCCCTGATAACCAGCATAGGGCATGCTCTGCTGATAGGACCTCCAGGTGTAGCCCTGCTTCAATAGTTCGCGGACGATATTGTCATCGGTGTGATGGCATGAGACCGTCCCGTTATTAGGTTCGACCGGCGCTCCGGCGACGAGCCACATTAATGCAGGAAGAGAACTGTGCTGATTTGCATAAAACTGCGTTGCCAATCCATATTGGTTAGCTAGCTGGTTGTAGTACGGCATTGCGGAGTTTCCGATGACATCTTCAAAACTATGATTTTCTTCGGTGATCATCCATACGTGAGTGGAACGTGGAACACTTTGCGGGCTGGCAACTCCGGCAATAAATAGGCACAAAATGAGGCAGAGATGTCTGAAAGGCACCGGGGGAGGATCCTTTTCTCATTGGATTAGGCAAAAAATTGCCTAGCACTTATATACAGGTGAACCTTCCCATTTTGGGATTAAGTATTGATAAAAGCACCCTGACTGTTGCAAACGAAAGTGGGATTGGACGTCCACGAAAGCCGTAGAGTAGCTCGGCGGCTGATGGCCTTTATTGCGCACCAGCGGCGCGCTGCCTTGATTTTTCAGTAACGGTGAGGACGAGGCTGGGGATGTCGCCTTCGACCTTGAGGGATTGTTCGAGGTCGCTGTACTGGTGGAGAGTTTTCTCGCTGGTGATGATGGTCTGTTGGTTGCCTACCGAGACTTCCTGGAACTGCTGGTCTCGCGGACTACGCACATAGAGCGTGTAGCTACCTTCGGGAACCCCTTCGAGGTGAAAGGTGCCGTCGCTGCCGAGCTCGGCGTCCACCACGGTCTCCTTATCTTTTGGGTCTTCGATGGAGAGATGTCCGCTGTTGATAGGGTGGCCGTCGCCTGCGGCGGTCACGACGCCGCTGATGGAATGGAATTTGCTGAGCGAGATGGTGATGTCTTCGCCACTGTGCTCCTCGCCTGCGCCGAGCTTCACGGGGACGGCGTCGCTGATGTGGGGTGTGTCGCCGGAGTAGATCCTGAGCGTCGATCGTTCGACGCCGGACAGGCCCGCGTCGTGCCCGCCCCGCGACTCTAGATCGGTGCGGGATAGCTGCAGCATGACGAGGTAATCGCGATCGCGCAGCCCGCCGACACGATAGTGGCCAAGATCGTCGGTTGATGGGGGAGCCGTCATGGCGAAGCTGGGCCCGTTTGAAGGCACCCATTTGTCTTTCTTCCTATGGAGCACCATGATTCCCACGCCGGAGGCAGGGCTTCCGTCATCGAAGCGTACGGTGCCGCTTATGGCCGCGCCGCGCTCGAGGCGAATGTCGACACCGGCACTCTGGTCTGCCTGCACGTCGACCCTGGGAATGACGACTGGTGGCTGGCCCGGAGGCGGTTGCGGCTCTACATCATCGCTGTCGTCCGCATCCGGGCGCGGAGAGAGATAACCAGCCTTCGCGACTATGACGTAATACGAGCCGGGAGGCACCCGAGTGAGGGTGAAGCTCCCGTCGAATCCCGTCTGGGCGACGCCTCCCGCGGGAATACCGGTTACCTCTACGGAGGTTCCGGATCGCGTCTCTGCTTTCTTCACGGGTGCGAGTTGCACGGAGGCGAGGCGCGCGGGCGTGTTGGTGTCCACGCAGTAGACGTGGCCGGTGACGGTGCCGGTGCGATGTCTGGCGGAGGGGCTGGTTTGCGCCGTGGCGGCGATGGTGAGGAGCGGGAGCAGCAGGGGCCAGGGGCGCATGGAGTGGCGGAAATAAGTGTAGCGCCTGGGGCGTTTATTGCGATGTACGCGCGGCGGACTGCTTCGTCTCCGGCACCACGAGCGCAAGGTTAGGGACGTCGCTTTCGACCTTAAGAGGCTGTTCGAGATCGCCGTAGCGGTAAGTGCTTTTATCGCTGGAGCCTCTCATGGTGTCGTGGGCGTCGCGGATGCGGAGAATGTAGCTGCCTTCGGGAACCGCTTCAATCTGGAAGGTGCCGTCGCTGGCGATCTCAGCATCGGCGACGGGCTCTTTGTCTTCGGGACTCATGAGTGCCAGGTTGCCGGCGTTGATGGGATGACCGTCGCGAGCAGCAGTCACGACGCCGCTGATGGTGTGCAGCTTGGTGAGGGGGATGGTGATGTCTTCTCCGGTGCGTTCCTCGCCCGGGCTGAGGGTGAACGAGACGGCAGCGCTTTTCCGGGTGGCGTCTCCGGAGTAGACGACCAGAACGGAACGCATCATGTCGGAGAAGGGGGAGTCGCGATTCGCCCTTGGCACCAGGTCCACGTGACTCAGCAGAGCCTCGACAGCATATCGGCCGCCCTGCATGCCACTGATGCGGTAGCGACCGAGATCATTTGTGACCACGTCTCCCTGCACGCCGAAGTCGTCAGAGTACGACGACTTTGTCTCGCCCCTGGCGATGTGTACCGGGCCGACGTGAACGCCCACGGCAGGACTGCCGTCGTCGAAGCGGACGGTGCCGCTGACAGCGGCGCCGCGCTCCAGGCGAATGTCGATAGCGGCTGCCTGATCCGCCTGGACGGTGATTTTCAAGGCAGCGACAGGCGGTTTTCCGGCGGGCGCAGGTGGCAGCGCTTCATCGTCATTTTCGGGGCGGGGTTGCGGAGAGAGATAGCCGTTAAGAGTGGCTGTCACGTAATAAGCGCCGGGCGGGACATCCGGAATGATGAAGCTGCCATCAAGCGCGGTCTGCACGATGCCGCCGACCGGAAGGTCGGACGAACTCTGGGGATTGTTTCCTGAACTTTCTTTCGCTGATTCGAGCCGGACGCGTGCCATGCGGGCGGGGGCGTTGGTGTCCGCGCAGTAGACGTGGCCGGTGACAGTGCCGGTGGCATGTCTGGCGGAGGTGTTGGATTGCGCCGTGGCGGCGATGGTAAGGAACGGGAGCAGCAGAGGCCACGGGCGCATGGAGTGGTTACAGATGGCGGAGATAAGTGTAACGCTGCGCGCCTAGTGGGAGGCTGCGGTTTGCGAGCTGGTCTGTTGTGTGGACTTGTCAGGAACGTAGACGATGAGGTTCGGGATGTCGTCGTGGACGTTGAGTTGTTGATCGGCGGTGCCGTACCAGTGAATGATGTTCGACTTCTCTCGTGACGCCGGGATTGCGCCCGGCGGGTTGGGCACGTCTTCATACTTGGCGTCAGCGGGACTCTCCACGCGCAGAACGTAGCTCCCTTCGGGAACAAAGAAAAAATGGAACTTGCTGTCAATGTGATCGACTGTGGAGCTTTCCACTTCGCTCTTGTCATCAGGATCCAGCAGCTTCACGTCTCCATAGTTCAGCAAGTGGCCATCGTGCGTTGAGACGATCTCTCCGGTGATGGGGTGGAGTTTGGAAAGCGGGATGGTGATGTCTTCGCCGCTGCGTTCTTCGTTCGCGGAGAGCCTGAAGGGTTTCGCGTCCAGCTTGCGGGCGGTGCTACCGGAGTAGAAGGAGAGGCTGGCTACATTGCCGAAACTGCTGGATCCCTCGAATCCGCCGGGAGCGGACGCATACTCCATGCGTTGCAAGTTGAGATCGACCTGCACCAGGTACTCGCGTGATTCAAGACCGGTAAGACGATAGCGGCCGAGATCATCTGTGTACACATCTGATGTGAAAGCGAAGGGGGCGGGGCGCAGCGGCGACCAGGTTTCCTTCTTACCATCCTTACGCTGGACGAGCGCGTGAACGGCAAGGCCGGAGGCGGGGCTGCCGTCGTCGAAGAGGATGGTGCCGGAGATGATGGCGCCGCGTTCGAGGCGAATATCCACCGAGACGGGAAGACCGGCTTCGACGACGATGCGGGGAAGAATGCCGGCGATGCGCTTGTGATCCTCAGGCGTGGGGTGCTCGAGAGCCTCTTTTGAAACTGTGGAAAGCGGGGAGAGGTAGCCGTTTTTGTATGCGACCACGTAATAGGTGCCGGGCGCGACCTTAGGGATGACGAAGCTGCCATCGAGCAGGGTTTGGACAGCGGAGGTGTGGATCAGCGATGCGGGGTAGTCTTTGGGCGGTTGAGGATCGCGATCGTTGTCGAGGGCGCTCGCCGGCTCGAGCATAACGGTGGCGAAGCGCGCGGGCGTATTTGTATCGGCCAGGTAGACATGGCCGGTAACAGTTGTGGTGGCTGGTTTCTTACCGGGTTGCTGCGCGCCGGCAGCGAGCGAAATCGCGAGAAGGATGGACAGGGGCCGAATACACATTGCGAGTGGATGCTCCGTTAAAGCGGAGACAGTGTATCGCTATGGCTGCGGTGGGTGGCCGGGGAGCCAGTAGGGTTCGCCGGAGTTGATGTACTGGACAGGCAGCGTTGGGAAGAGGGCGCGAAGCCAGGTGGCGGCGGTATCCATGCCGTCGGTTTCCGAGTTGCTGTGGCCGACGAGGATGAGCGCCTTGGAACGGTGCTGCTGTTGGGCGTCCTGGGTGTACATGACGGCTTCCCACTCGGAGGATTCGCCGGCGACGAGCACCTGTACGTCGTCGCGCTCGAGTGCCTTGATCTGGGCCGCTTCGCCGGATGCGCCGGGACGATAGGCGACGCCGGTGACGCGGAGGTTGGGATCGCCGACGACGCGGACGATGCGCGCGTTGAGTTTCTGCTGGAGGTCTTCGGCGAGGGCGTTCACTGTTGTGGGCGGGAGGGTGAAGAAGAGGGGATCATCCGCGTGCTGATATTTCTGCCACCCGAGGGCGGCGGTGAAGGCCTCGGTCATGGGCTCGGGATGGCGTAGGTGCCACTGGTCGTGAAAGCGCCAGACAACGAGGTGGTGGTCGTGCATGTAGGCGAGCTTTTCTTTGTAGACGGGATCGTTGGCGAAGAGGGTGCTCTCATCGCGATGGTTGTAGAAGGTAGGCTCGTGGGCGACGATCAGGTTGGCATGGAGGGCGACGGCGCGACGGAGGACATCCATGTTGTCGGTGAAGCATGTGACAATGCCGGTGACGATTGTGGACGGGTCCCCGGCTTTGATGGTGTCGACGGTGTCGGCTGGAGGCGGCTGCGGGATGGCCTGCTGGATGCGCGCGATGGCCTGGGCGGCGGTGAGCTGTGTCGTTTGGCCCTGAGCATTGAGGACCGGTGGCGCGAGGATAAATGCGGCGAGCAGATTGCGGGTCAGCATGCCGCGAGGTAGCAGCCCCCCTGTTATCAAGATATTGACCCAGGTCGACATTGTTGGGGTAGCTTCAATTTCGATATTGGGCTTTCGGCCAGTAGAAGTGGGGCACCCGAGCTGATCGGCGGCCGGAGTTGCGCGATGTGGCCGAGCAGTGTTTTTCTCTCTTTCAGCGAACAACCAGAGCCGTAGGGCTGTGGATTGTGTATGGTGAACCGGGAGCCTGTGTGACGCTGGTTGGCGTAATCGTGTACACGAAAAGCTTACTCGCGGAGTGGCTGATGGCGTAGAGGTGGTTCGCGTGGTCCCAATGAACGCTATCAATCGGCGTCTTGGTAAGCGTGGAAGTGTAGTGGGTGATTGGTTGAGCTCCATTGAAGTGGAACACCTGCAACCCTGCTGTTCCCCAGCTGGCAGTTCCACACTTGCAGCTAGAGTAGCTGGTAGGACTGGCGACTGCCAGCAGCTTTCCGGAGGGAGACATGTTTAGAACCGCCGGATATACCTGCGACGCGGGCATGTTCTTGTAGGTATTCGTAGTGGTAAGGTTCCCGGAGGAATCAAAGGAGTAGCTTGCTAACTGCGGGAAAGCGAACTTGCCAAACGGAAGACCCTGCTCTTGCATCTGGAATACGGCGAGGTGGTTTGCGGGATCGGCGGCCACACCGAATTGCATCCATTCCCAGCTGGAGTCATAGGTCGCGGGATTGGTCACAAAACTTCTCCATGGCTCCAGAGAACCGGTGCCCGCGTTCCGCTTGGAAGCTTGAATGACGGAAGTTTCATATCCAAAGCTGACGCCATAGACGTCAAATGCATAGTTGTTCTGGCCGCTGATGGTCAGAGGTGTCGGGGCAGCTACGTGTTCATTGACGCCTTCTTCCGTGGCTCCAACGAAGGTCAATTGCCCTGTGCTGCCGATTTTGTACGACTGGAAAGCAGAGCAGACAATACTGCCACTGCTCGTGACTGAGGCGTGTTGCACGTACAGAGATTGGCCGGTGTGGTCCAGAGCGGTTGGACCGGTCGTGCCGCACTCCGCACCGGAGTAGAGGGCGGTGTTGATGTTCGAGACTTCCTTCCCGATGGCACCGGTTGACGACAGCGGATAGACGTGGACATAAGTCGTGCCGTTGCTGATGAGGTATTTTCCGTTGGCCGCGACCAACAATCCGACACTCTTGAACGGCGACCCGACGGCCAGGCTGAGTTGTCCCGTTGGTGAGGTGTTGTAGAGATTGACTCCATTCGGTGTTTGCACGTAGACGTGTGCGACGGGCGCTGGTGCTGCGGTGGCGGGCGTGAACTGGGCGAGCACGGCCTGGGGAGAACCGGCGACGACGACGCAGAGAAGGAGCTGCAATTGGGAGGTCATTGAACCGGTGTCCTTTCGGATGTCAGAGAGAGGCGATGAAGTTACGCCGCGACTTCTGCGCTTGCAATGCCAAAACGTGACTAGCGAAACCGAGGCAACAAGTTGCCAAACGTGGATGCGACTAACCCAGCAACTCGAGGTGTTGTTGAAACGGGCAGTCGGTTCGGCGGTCCTGCAGCAACGGTTCAACATGTGACAGAAAACCAAGAAATGGAATTTGAAGTTATCCAAAAATGTTGAAGGAGTTCAGTCAGGATGGAAACGATTTGAGCAGGCGATTCACTTATAGATTAACTGCAGTATTCAAAGAGAGGGCTGGAGAGCGTACACTTCAGCGCATCCGGGCCTCTCAACGAGGTGATCCCGATGAAATCCTTCATCAAGGTTTTTCTGGTCGTCGCGACCTGCGCGGGGACCTTTGCCCAGAATGTTCCCGAACAGACGACAAATGCAGCAAGCGCGCCTGCCGCCTTTGTTTACGTGTCCGCGAAAGGCGGGATTTATGCCTTTTCCGCTGCTGCGAACGGAAAGCTAACTCCTGTGGCTGCTTCGCCCTTCAAAGGGCAGCTTACGGGCATGGCGGTGAACGGCAAATATCTGTTTGGCGCCGGGGCAGGCGCCGTCAATATCTTCTCCTACTCCATCGCAGCGAATGGCGCCCTGAAGCAGGTTTCCTCGATCAATGCTCAGAAATTTACAACCCTTAATTGCGGTCAGGTCCTTCCACCGCTGTTTCTCGACCATACGGGATCTGACCTTTATGCGTTGAGTTTCCTCAACGATTGCGCGAACAACGCCTATCAATTTTTCAGAGTGAATAAGTCGACGGGTGAGTTGACCTACTTCGGCGTCAGCAGCGAGGCGAGCAGCAGCCCGCAGTTTGCAACAGGTCTGACGATCACCGCAAACAACATGTTTGCCTACGGAGCAAATTCGTTTCACTTTGAACCAGATATCTACGGGTTCCAGCGCGCCAGCAACGGAGATCTGATCCATCTGAGCTTCACCTTTGATTCTCCGATACCGGCTGCGAAGCCAGGGAGCTATTACCTCACGTACCAAGCCGCGGCAGACACGACCAATCATTTCGCTGTCTCGATGCAGCCAGTCTCGGACGCCAGCATGGGCTTCGATACAACCGGCCCGCCGCAGCTTGCGACCTATACCGTCGCGAGTTCCGGGATGCTGTCGACAAGCAGCACACACACGAACATGCCGTCGGTTGCTGTCGGGGGTGTGAGATATCTGAAGATGGCGCCATCGGGCAAGCTTCTGGCTGTTGCCGGGTCGGCGGGCTTACAGGTCTTCCACTTCAACGGGGCCAGTCCGATCACGAAATTCACGGGTCAGCTTACAAAGACGAGCATTGACCAGTGCTTCTGGGACAATGCGAATCATCTGTATGCGATCAGCGACTCGGCCGGGAAGCTATTTGTGTTTACGGTCACACCAACAAGCGCCAGTCAGGCCCTCGGCTCGCCGTATTCGATAGGCAGTCCGCGAAACATTATTGTTCAGCCCAAGTGATCTCCAGCGTGACGCGGCGTGGACCAGCGCACAGAGCCGTGCTCTGCTCACTTTTGCTCTATAACGTGATGACGACCTTGCCTATCTGCTCGTTGGACTCGAGGTATTGATAGGCCTTTACGGTGTCGGCGAAGGGGAAGGTCCTGGCGATCTTGACCCGAAAGCGGCCATCGGCGAGGCGGTCGAAGACGTATTCGCGAGCGGTGTGGGAGAGTTCGGGGTCGGCGTTGAGTTCGCGCAATGTGTAACCACGCATGGTCAATTGTTTCTGAAGCGCGACGACGAGCGGGAAGGGCGTCGGTTTGAGAGAAAGCGAGCCGTATTCGATGAGCATGGCGTGCGGCGCGGCGGCGGCGGCGAGCTGTTCGACGAAGGGGCCGGCGACAGGATCGAATAGGACGCGCGCGCCTTTTCCGCCGGTGATCTTGGCGATGCGGCCGACGAGGTCTTCCTCCGCGGTGGCGATGACGTGATCGGCGCCGAGCTCATGCAGCTCTTCGCGCTTCTTTGAGGTGCGCGTCGTGGCGATCGTGAGGGCGCCTTCCTCTTTGGCGATCTGGAGGGCGGCAACGCCGACAGAGCTGGATGCGGCGGAGATAACGACAAAGTCGTCCTTGGCGATGTGGCCGAGGTTGACGAGTCCGCCCCACGCGGTGAGGTATTGCATCCAGATGGCTGCGGCTTCGGTGGGCGTGAGCGTTTCCGGATACGCGCCGACGTTGGCGATGGGAACAACCGCCTCTTCGCCAAGTACGGGATAGTCATTCATGGAGAAGCCGGGGACGGTGCTGATGGCGCGCCCGATCAGAGAGGGCTCGACACCCGGGCCGACTTCTTCGACGATGCCGGCGGCTTCGTAACCGAGGCCGGAGGGCAAACGCGGCTGTTCGAGGTACTGGCCGCGGGTATAAAGCGCTTCGGCACGATTGAGGCCGACTGCCTGGACACGAATGCGGACTTCGCCAGCCTGGGGATGGCGCACGGGTTGATCTTCAAACCTGAGGACCTCGGGACCGCCGAGCTCGTGGAAACGTACAACTTTGGGCATCCGGTTCTCCTTCGTCAATTGGATGGCTGGGGATGGCTGGCCGATGCGCAGGTGCAGGGAGTACGACGCTGGTGCGCGGAGGTGCGATCTCAAAGAAAGAAGAGGGGAAGCTACTACACTTAAAGTAGCAGCGGATTCTTGGCAGAAGCCAAATAGAATGCGCTTTGTACCCCGGGGAGGGGCTGCACGACAGAGTGATGAACAATTGCGGCTGGAAGCGAGCACGGCGCTGGGTCTTGATTGCGGGAACGGCCACACTGCTGGTGGCTGGTGGCTGCCGTAAAGAGCAGAAGCAGGCGCAGCCGAAACCGCTGTCGCCGGAGGGCGTGGCGCTGCACGCGATGGCGGACCGGGCACGGCTGGATACGATGCGCTGGCCGGACTTTGCCGATCTGAAAAAGCCGGTTGAGGATTTCTACGGCGCGCATGATTTTGAAACAGTGTGGGTGAAGGGGACAAAGCCGACCGAGCAGGCGCGCCAAATGATGGCGGCGTTTGCCGCATGCGATACAGATGGGCTCGACCCGGAAGACTATGACAGCGCGCCATCGAATGCGGCGCGGGACTCTTCGCGCTGGGCGGTGCGGGCGGCGGAGATTCATACGGCGCAGGATCGCGCGGCCTTCGATATGGCAATGACCGTGGCGGCGATGCGCTACCTCAATGACGAGCACAACGGTCGAGTGGACCCGAAGCGATTCAACTTCGGGGTGGACATCAATCAGAAGCGCTACGACCTGGCGAAGTTCCTGACAGAGAAGATCATTACGTCGAGCAACGTGGGCGCGGCGCTGGTGACGGTACCGCCGCAGAGCAATGAGTATCGGCGCACGCTTACAGCGTACCGGCACTGGGTAGAGCTGGCGAAGCAGGACCCGGGCGGCGGGCTGCCGGCGGTGGCGCGGCGGATGAAGCCGGGCGATCCGTATGCCGGAGCGGCGCGCATGCGTGAACTGCTGGTGCTGGATGGCGACCTGAAGGAAGACGTGACGCCGGCGGACGTGAACGGCGCTGCCGCGGCGCCTCCAGAGACATCGCAGAAGAAGCCGACGCGTTATGAACCCGAGTGGGCGGCGGCGGTGAGGCATTTCCAGCTTCATCATGGACTGCAGGCGGACGGGAAGATCGGTCCGCCAACGATTGCAGCGATGAATGTGCCGACGGTGGAGCGCGTGCATCAACTGGCGATTGCGCTGGAGCGATGGCGCTGGCTGCCGGATGTGTATCAGAATGCGCCGATCTTCGTGAACCTGCCGGAGTTCAAGCTGCGGGTGTATTCAGATGATCCGCTGCCAGACCTGAACCTGATCCCGGAGACGAAGCCGGAGGCGGTGCATGATGTGGCCGTGGTACATGCGAGCGAGCGGCCGGCGCCGGCGGACATGACGAGCGACCATTCGAAGATCGCGCTCGAGATGAATGTGGTGACGGGCAAGGCGGGCATCAAGCCGCCGGAGAAAAAAGGAGAGCAGCCGGAGGACCACCAGACGCCGATGCTGGTGAACCTGATGCGCTACCTGATCTTCCGGCCGTACTGGTCGGTGCCGATCGACATCACGCAGCGCGAGGTGCTGCCGGGCATTGCGAAGGACCCGAATTACCTGGCGGAGCATGATTTTGAAGTCGTGGACCATCGCAGGAAGCCGGTGGACTATACGCCGCAGTTGGATAAGAAACTGCTGCACGGCGATTTGATGGTGCGGCAGGAGGCGGGGCCGGACAACTCGCTCGGGCTGGTGAAGTTCATGTTTCCGAACCCGTATTCGATCTATCTGCATTCGACGCCGGCGGTGGGGCTGTTCACGCGGACGCGGCGCGACTTCAGCCATGGTTGCGTGCGGGTGGAGAAGCCGCTGGCGCTCGCGGCGTGGATCCTGCGCGATCGGCAGGATTGGACACCGGACAAGATCGATGAAGCGATGAATGTCGGCGACAACAACAAGACCGTGCCATTGAAGCAGACGATCCCGGTGGCGATCTTTTACGACACGGCGTATGTGGAGCCGGACGGGACGGTGAACTTTACGCGCGACATCTACGAGTACGACAAGCTGCTGGACGAGACGCTGGCGGCGGGGCGGCCGTATCCGACCAAGCCGATAACGCCGGTGGTGGATGTGCACGACGAGCGGTAGAGCGCAGCGGGATGGCTTCCTCGGGCAGGCTTGACGGAGTCTAAACGTTGCGAGGGTACCGTCATGCAACGTTTCCGTGCTGTGCCGGGCGCGATTCGGGCCGGCGTGATGGTCCTGTTGCTGACACTCTGCTGCATTCCATCATCAGCGGCACGCGCGGTGGCGAAGCTGGAGCCTCTTCCCGCTGGAGTGATGCTGCCGGTCTCTTTGAAGCAGCGGCTGGATGCGCGGCATGTGCGAGTTGGGCAGCAGGTAACGGCACGGCTGATGCAGAGGGTGCCGCTGACGGACGGCACGTATCTTCCGTCGAAGGCCAAGGTGACGGGCACGGTCGTGGCGTATGACGCGAGTTCGCTGACGCTGCGCTTTGACCGGCTTTGGCTGAAGGATGAGCAGGTGCCGATGTACGTGAAGCTGGTGGCCGCTGGCCACTGGCTGGATGTGGAGGAGACGGAGCGGCCGCTTGGCGCCACGGACCGGTCGTTGGGCAATCGGATGAACTGGACAACCAAACAGATCGGTGGAGACGAAGTGTACCGGGGCGGTGGCTCTGGTCCGGTATACGACCAGTACAGCGAGCGCGTGGTCGGACATGCCGATGCGTACGGCGTCTATGCGCCGGCGCCGACACCGGGAGCAGCACTGGCCATGGGGCCCTTCTCGACTACTGCGCGAGGGCTGTACGACTTGGCGGGAATGGAGATCGCCTCACCAGGCGGGGCTGAAGGTCCTATCGTTCTGCGGCTGACCAGCCCGAAGTGGCAGCTGCATGGACAGACGGCGCTCCTGCTGGAAACGACAGCGAACCCGGAATGATGGCCGCATCGCGGGATGAACACGCATGACGAAGATAACGGGGGACAAGCTGCTTGCTGCTGCGTGGTGAAGTTGTATCCGGGATGGGGAACTTCTGGTACTGGATTGAAAGACTGCAGGACCACTATCTGCGGAAGACTGGAATGGCGTTCTATCCGGGAACATTGAATGTGCGGCTCACGGAGCCGTTCTCGCTGCCCGAGCGAGTGATTCGGCTCGAGGCCAGTGAGTATGGTGGGACGGTTTCGGTGAGCATGGTGCCTTGCACGATCCGCGGAAAGAATGCTTTTCTGCTGCGCACGGATGCAAATGAAGATGCGCGCGGTCGTCATCCGAAGAAGATTGTCGAGATCGCCTGCGACGTTCGGCTGCGCGACTTCTTCGAACTTCACGATGGCGACCTGGTGGAGATTGAGATCGATCAATCGTGTTGAAGGACGAATGTTGAAGGCCGCGACTACGCGGCCTTCAGAACGATCTTTCCGCTGGGGTGGTTTTCGGCTTCGCGGTGGGCATCCTGCACCTGGTCGAGCGGGAGAATGTTTGCGATGGGAATGTTAAGTTCGCCGCGCGCGACATCGTCGGCGAGCTCGTAGAGGCGTGAGGCGTCGGGCACGGACTGCAGGGCGGCGACGCGCACGTTGTGCTGCGCGGCATCGGCGGGGGGGCCGACGACTGTGCCGAAGACCCCGCCCGGCTTGAGAGTCTTGAGGGCACGTGCTCCGGTAGGGCCGTTTACGGTGTCGGCTACAGCGTCGAGGTCATGGAGTAGTTCGAGCTGCTTCGGATCGTCTGTCGAAACGACGTGGAACCTATCTTCGTTCCCGTGGCCCAGAGACTCCGCCTCCTTCACCTGCGACGTATGGACACCGGCGATGACTTTCGCGCCATGTTTGAGGGCAACGTGCACGGCGCTGCGACCGACCGAACCGACGGCGCCCAGAATGAGAACGGTCCAACCGGGCTCGACTTTGATGGCGCGCTCTATGAGCTGTGCGCCGGTGAGCAGGACCAGCGGGAGCGCAGCGGCCTGTTCGTAGCTGAGCTTTTCCGGGATGGGTGCGAGCACGTCGGCTTTTGCGGTGGTGAGCTCGGCGTAGGTGCCGTTGGCCATGGCCATGACGCGCTGACCTTTTTCAAAGCCGACGACGCCTTCGCCGGCGCGGACAACGTCACCGGCGAGGTCGCGGCCGAGGATGGCGGGCAGTTCGACGCCCATGCGTTTTGCGGCGGAGCCATTGCGGATCTTGAGGTCGATCGGATTGACGCTGGTGGCGCGCACGCGGACGAGCACTTCGCCTCTGCCAACTTCCGGATCGTCAACATTCTGGATGTGGAGCTGATCCACGCCGCCGAAGCCATCGATCACGACTGCTTTCATGATTTGTCTCCCTGGGTAAAGAGATGACGGGGAGGACAAGGTGTTTGCCTCGGAGCGCACTACGAGCAGTCGCTTTCCGTGAGTGGCTACGAGCCTACATTCCGTTGGTGCGGGTGCTGTGGTGAGAGCGGGCGGCAATCTGGCGGTGGTGTGCGCTGCGGCGGCGGTGGCGGCGGGGCGAGTAGGTCCAGGTGCGGATGGCGCCTACGTCGACGTGCACGAAGTGCGATGTGGGGTAGTAGCCGACGCCGCCCTCGTTGAGAGAGAGTGCCGCATTGCGGATGCGGGGGGTGGTGGAGCCGGGGATGCGGATGTCGATGGCGTGGCCGAGGATGTGCTGCGAATGCTCGGCGACGCCGTTGCTGGAGGCGCGGAGGATTTCGTTGGTTTCCTGGGTGCGATAGCCGCAGACGATGTCGATGGTGGCGCCGGGCCGGCCGAGGCGGCGGAGGATGTCGTGGAGGAGATCGAACTCGCGCGGATCGTAGCTGATGACGTCCTGGGTGTTGTGGTCGCGGAGGAAGTAGTTGAGACGCGCGACGGCCTCGGGCTGGTAGTTGTCTCCGATGCGGTAGACGATGTCGATGTCTTCGAGCGTGTGCAGGTTATGCAGGCGCAGGCGGTAGGGCTCAGTGGCGTAGGCGGCGGTCACCACGGGAAGGGCGCTGGAAAGGGCGGCGCGGAAGTCGGGGTCGCTGGCCTGGGCGGCGGGGTTGTCGGCCGTCGGAGTCTGGGGCGGCTGGATGGCGGGTTCACCGGCAGGCGTGGCGGGTGATGTCGATGCGGCCGGGGGCTGTGCAGGTGCTGTGGGTTCCGGCGTCGCGTCAGCCGGAGTGTTGGTCAGGATCGCGGGCTTGGAGGCGGCCTCGGGTTCCTGCGCACGGACGTTGGCCGCGAAGGATGACAGGGTGAGGGCTGCGAGCGCGAGTAGGGTACGGTGCCGCAACGGCAGGCCTCCAACAAGGGGAAGTGCTAAATGGCCGCAGCGAATGGGGATTGCCTCAGCTCATTTCGGTTCTCCCATTCTAGGGGAGAATGCGGCGTTGGCCAGTACACTTTTTGGTCACGCTGGAAGGTCAGGATCGGTGCCCGTCGCTCCACGTTGCGCGTTGCAAAAGATCCAGGATGTAGGCCCCGGCGCCGTATCCGACCATCGGAATCGCTCCGGTAGGGTCGCCCAGGTTGCCGGGAAACAACTTGCAGGGCAGCGCAACATACATTTCGGGGACGATGTTGTGGTCGGCCGCCGATTTGTCGACGATGCGCTTGAGGATGGCGGCGGCCTCGTCGTTCCTCCCCATGCGCCGGTAGACCTCCGCGAGGCTGAAGTCGACGAACACAAATTCCTGCCGTTCGTACCAGTACTCATAGATGGCGGGATCTGTGTACGTGCTGCGCACACGGCGATAGCCGCCGGAAGATACCTTCAGAAGATCCATCCTTTGGACGGTATCGTGCACAACTGCAGGATCGGTTACGAGTCCGAAATTGATAATCGCCAGCAACGCGCCATCGATATCGTTCTTCACGCCTTCCTCGAGGGTCCCGCGCAGCTTTCCGTCCCTGATGAAGGCGGCATCGAAGCCGCGCTCGAGCAGCGAGACTTTCTGCAGTAGATCCGTCCGCGTCGCTTCGTCGCCCTCGCGGCGCGCCACTTCCGCGAAATCCCGCAGGCCCATGATCGCGGCAGCGGTAGAGAAGGCGAAGTGTTTTTTATCTTTCTGATGTTCTTCCCATATCGAAGTATCGGTAGCGACGATCAGGCCGTGGTCATGCTTTTCCATGTTTGCCAGCAGCGGCTTGACCACATAATCCCTGGCGCTCTTGTAGACCGCGCCGCGGTACGACGGAGTTGCAAGCAGGGTGGGATCGTCGTATTGCCGCATGTACTCACCCAGCACCCAGAGCGCGAGTCCCCAATCGTCAAACTCGATATTGATAGCGCCCTCGTTGGTAAAGAAGGGCTCTTCCGAGCCGTCACCGAAATAGCGCACCACCGAAATCTGGTAGTCGACACCATTTGTCTGAATGCGCATCTTTCCGGTGGGCCGGGCATTGAAGTACGCCAGCAACGCGGCGCGGGCCTCCTGCTGATGCCCCATGCGAGCGAGGGCAATCGCTGCGTATGCCATGTCTCGCACCCATGTCATGAACCACGCAGCATTCGGCAGGGCGGCAACTATGAAGCCGTTGTTGTACCGCCCGGGACGGTTGGGCTCACGGCTTTGCGCCATGCGAAGCATGACTTCGCTTTGACGCCACAGGTGCCGTTCTTTTTCTCCGGTGAAATGGACAGCAGGTTTGACGCGCCAGTGCTCCATTTCTGTAATTTCGCGCTTGGCCAGAGCCCGCGGTGTGAGTCCGGCGCGCCAATGGATAAAGTCTCGGAGCGCGGATTCGAGTTCTCCGTCGTTTTCCAGAGAGAGCAGCGCCCATGCACGGGCGCCGCTTAGAGACTGCTGCTTTGTTACTGGTTCCGCCTGCTGCCGGTCCAGCGGAATGAGTAATAGAGATTCCTGGATACCGTCGAATTTCAATATCCGTACTTCGGTGCCGAGCATGCTGACGACTTTTTGAGAGGTGACCGGCCAGTTCCACTCCACAGACAAAGCTCCACGAGACGTCTTCGCTTCAGCGGGCTCCCAACTCAGGATGAAGGCAGTGCGCGCAAGACCGAAGGGCATGAAGAAGAGACCCTCTCCGGCACGATTGCGCGCGTGGATGACGTTTGAGTCCTCTTCGTATTCCGCCGACGCGCCCTCAGCGCCTCCATCGTTCCAGCTAACACTCTTGATGAAGTTGGCGGTCGGGATACCTTCGCTGAGAGGATCTTTGGGGTCGGGTTGGGTAAAGCTGTACGGATGCGCATAGAAGCAAGTCACCTTGGATGTGCTGGGTGACACCACTGCAAAGCCAAAGCCGTTGCCTGTAACAAGGTTGGAAGCGGCGGCGGGCAAAGAGGCAAGTCCGCTGACGCAGATGAAGATGGCAACGTTACGGGCGATGCACATGGTCACTTCCAGATGGAGGGAACGCTCTACTTCTGCTTCCGTCCACCGATTCTTGCACATGAACAGGGTCGATAGATTTTATCCAGGAGGTTGGGTGCGGCCGTGGGCTGGATCGTCTTTTTCCGGCACCGGCTCCTCGGGGCGTGCGTAAAAGGTGGCGCACCGTTCTGCGAGGACTTCCCCTTCGATCTCGAGGTCGCTGCGGAATGCATCGCGGATGAAGTCGAAGGTGTTGTTGTGTCGCGACTCGAAGTAGACGGAGTGGACGTCTTCTCGGCCAGCGCCGTAGACAATTCGGCTGATGCCCGCCCAGAGGCACGCCATAGTGCACATACCGCACGGCTGCAGAGTGCAGTAGAGCGTGAGGCCCTCGAGCGAGCTGGTCTGCTCCTCGGCGCAGAGCCGGCGAATGACGACCATTTCCGCGTGTGCGGTTGGATCGTGGCGCATCTCGCTTTCATTGAAGCCGGCGCAACGGACCGCTCCGTCTTTGACCAGCACAGCGCCGACCTCGGCACCGCCCGGTGTCTGCTGACCCAGGCGTGCCTCCTCGATCGCAAGTTGCATGAAATGGAGATCCTCGACGGTGGACATGCCAGATTGGATGCTATTGTGATGCGCTTCAGGCGATGGTCCAGTGGAAGCGCTGGCTTGCGAGCACAGTTGGCGAGAGGGCGATCCAGCCGTCTACGTGGATGAGGGTGCCGGGCGCGATGATTTGCGGGTCGAGCCGGACGGTCTCACCCGCGAGGAAGATGGTCACTTTGTCGGCGTGCCGGGACGCGGGGTCGGCTGGATGTGCGAGCGGTACTTGCACAGACCCGGCGAGGCCGGAACAGAGGCAGAGCGAGAGCAGATCAGAGAAGCCGAGGGCTGCACTGGCGGTCGAGATCGTCGCGAGAGAGTGGAGAAGAAGCCTCCAGCGGATCTCGTCTGCGGTTCTCCTGATCGACGAACGCGGCGTGATGAGGGTCATCGTCTCGGGGCGCGGGCATGGAAAAATGGCGGCTGGTAAGGATGCCGGCGAGAGGAGAACGCGTTTCTGTTTCGCGGATCGACTTGCGCCATGCCTGGACTGCGACTTCGGGCGGATATGCCATGAAGGACTGCGGCTGCCGATCACCAGCCCATTCGAGGGCGGTGAGGTCATGGTCGGCCCAACCGACGTCGTGTCGTCCGATGGCGTCGATGACTTCACGGGGAAGGACGCCAAAGACCTCTGGCTTGAGCGCTGCTGCCAATCGTGCCGCAAGTGCCGCGTGCGCGGGCTGGGAGATGCAGCCGGTGAAGCGGCCGGTGGTTCGCTGGGTCTTTTCGAATGCCGGCCATGCCTCGTGTCCGGATGCTTCGGTTGCGCTCGCATCGTCGATGCGGAGGATCATGCTGGCTTGGATGCGGAAGTGCGTGGCCATCGGATGTGCGGATTATTTGGTTAAGGGCCGGTGATCAAAGCTGATGACCCGCGTGAGCTGCCAGTCCTCACCCTTGTTTTGCCAGAGCATGATGAACTGCGCCTCTCCCGCGTCATCGTGTTCGCGGCCAGGATGATGGAAGCGGTGGGTTCCGATCTCGACTGCGCCATAGTGTGCGATTGGATAGACCTGGAGTGTTCCGGGAACGAGCTCTCTCGAGACTTTGCCGCAGATGTTGTTCCTGATGCCGTCGAGCAGTGACTGACGGCCACGGGCGAGGCCGGTTTTGTCGTGGTAGAACTCGAGGTCTTCGGAGACCAAGGGTGCGATGGTGGTCAGGTCGCAGTGGTTGTAGGCGTCGAAGAGTTTGGTGTCAAGGGATTGAATGGTTTGATAGAGAGGATCGGGTGTGGGGCTCGACTGCGCGCCGGCGGATGAGGGAGCAAGGCCAAAGAGAAACAGGAAGAGCACTGCGGGCGGACTTTTCATGGAAGGCTATACGGGGAGTGGGTGGGATTGTTCCCGAGGCCGCGCGCGGGCAGTTGCGGTAATCAGAGTTTTGCTTGAGCCGTATACGACCGCTCTAGAAATCGACGACGACTTTGCCGAGGGCGCCGGCTTCGACGAGCGCGTGAGCAGGGGCGATGTCGGTGATCGAAGGGCCTCCGGGATGTTCAACGACGTAGGCTTTCGGAGCGCCTCTCCTTAGTTCCGGCTGCAGGTCCTTCGCTCCGCTCATGATGACGCCACTCATTCACGCTACTGCCGCGGTGTCCATTTCCAGTCGCTGACTTCGGGCATGTCTTCGCCGTGCTCGGAGACGTAGAGTTTGTGTTTCTGGATGAGTTCGGAGTGGCGCTGGCGGAACTCCGGGAAGCGATCCTTGAGACGCGGGACGTACTTCACGGCGTCGAGAGCGAGGGAATAGCGGTCGAGCTCGTTGAGCACGGTCATGTCGAAGGGTGTGGTCGTGGTGCCCTCCTCCTTGTAGCCGTGGATGTGGAAGCCGGTGTGGTTGTGGCGCTTGTAGGTGAGCTTGTGGACGACGGTGGGGTAGCCGTGAAAGGCGAAGATGACCGGCTTGTCGATGGTGAAGAGGCGATCGAAGGCCTCGTGCTCGATGCCGTGGGGATGCTGGTCGAAGGTTTCGAGAGTGAAGAGGTCGACGACGTTGACGACCCTGAGGCGCAAATCGGGCGCCCAGTCGCGCAGAACGGTGACGGCGGCCATGGTTTCGAGCGTGGGGATGTCGCCGGCGGAAGCGAGAACAACTTCCGGGTCGTCGGAGTTCGAGGCCCAGTGCCACTCGCCAACGCCGGCGATGCAGTGCTGCACGGCGTCTTCGATATTGAGCCACTGCTGCTGCGGCTGCTTACCCGCGATGATGAGGTTGATGTAGTTGCGTGAGCGGAGGCAGTGATCGGCGATAGAGAGAAGGGTGTTGGCGTCCGGCGGCAGATAGATGCGGACGATGTCGGCCTTCTTGTTGGCGACGTGGTCGATGAAGCCGGGGTCCTGGTGAGAGAAGCCGTTGTGGTCCTGCCGCCAGACGTGCGAGGTGAGGAGGTAGTTGAGCGAGGCGATGGGCTTACGCCAGGGGAGTTTGTGGCAGGCCTTGAGCCACTTGGCGTGCTGATTAAACATCGAGTCGACGATGTGGATGAAAGCCTCGTAGCAGGAGAAGAAGCCGTGACGGCCGGTGAGCAGGTAGCCTTCGAGCCAGCCTTCGCAGAGATTTTCTGAGAGCACTTCCATGACGCGGCCGTCGACAGAGAGGTTTTCGTCGACCGGCTCGTAACGCGCGTCCCAGCGTTTGCCGCTGGCCTTGTAGACGGCCTGCAGGCGATTGGAGGCGTTCTCGTCCGGCGCAAACATGCGGAAGTTGCGCGTGTCGAGATTACGGCGCATGACCTCTTCGAGCATGTTGCCGAGGATGGAGGTAGCGGAGTTCTCGACGGCGCCGGGCGATTCGACCTTGAGCGCGAAGTCGTGGAAGTCGGGCATCTCCAGCGGCTTGAGAAGTAGGCCGCCGTTGGCAGCCGGGTTGACGCTCATGCGCTCGAGGCCGCGCGGCGCGACGGAGGAAACGGATTCCCGAATGCAGCCCCCCTCGTCGAAGAGCTCCTCCGGTTTGTACGAGCGAAGCCATTCCTCGAGCAGCTTAAGGTGCTCAGGGTTAGTACGCACTTCTTCAAGTGGCACTTGATGGGCGCGCCAGGTGCCTTCGACCGGTTTGCCGTCGACAATCTTGGGGCCAGTCCAGCCTTTGGGCGTACGCAGGATGAGCATGGGCCAGCGGGGACGCGTGGCGTCGTTGTCCTCGCGGGCGTGCTGCTGGATGCGGCGGATATCGGCGTAGATGGCGTCGAGGGTCTCGGCCATGCGGCGGTGCATCTCCGCCGGCTCGTCGCCTTCGAGGTAGTACGGCGTGTAGCCGTAGCCCTCGAAGAGCGCGGTGAGTTCTTCGGGCTCGATGCGGGCGAGGACGGTAGGGTTCGCGATCTTGAAGCCGTTGAGATGAAGGATGGGCAGGACTGCGCCGTCGGTGATGGGGTTGAGGAATTTGTTGGAGTGCCAGGATGCGGCGGCGGAGCCAGTTTCTGCCTCGCCATCGCCGACGATGCAGGCGACGATGAGGTCGGGATTGTCGAATGCTGCGCCATAGGCGTGAAGGAGCGAGTAGCCGAGCTCGCCTCCCTCATGGATAGAGCCGGGAACGTTGGCGGCGTCGTGCGAGGGGATGCCGTAGGGCCATGAAAACTGGCGGAAGAAGCGCTTGAGGCCGTCGTGATTGCGCTCGATGCTGGGGTAGACCTCGGTGTACGTGCCTTCGAGGTAGGTGTTGGCTACGATGCCGGGAGCGCCGTGCCCGGGGCCGACGACGAGCATCATGTTGGCGTGCTTGTGCCGGATGATGCGGTTGAGGTGGAGATAGATGAAGTTGAGGCCCGGGGTGGTGCCGAAGTGGCCGAGCAGGCGCGGCTTGATGTCGTCGCGGGTGAGGGGGCGACGGAGCAGCGGGTTTTCCTTCAGGTAGATCTGGCCGACGGAGAGGTAGTTGGCGGCGCGCCAGTAGGCGTCCATGAGATCGAGCTCGTGCTGGTCGAGGTGCGAGGAGTTGGGCTGTGCGGAGGCCGTTGCGTTGCGATTGCGCGAGGTGGACTTGGCTTTGGCGGCGGTCGGCATGGAAATCTCCTTGCGGCTGGCGAATGTGGGGATGCGACGCGAGTATTAGGAATTGGATGCGATTCGAGCGAACGGATCCAGTTCAGCAGACATCAGCCTTATTACGCCAATATAAAGACCGGCGCCTGAGGTGGTATACAGGCGGACGGTGGCGGGCAGAAACGCATGGCGTTTGGAGTGCAGGGGGGATGGATCGCGACGGTGGCATGCGTTGCGCTGGTCTTTGGCGCGGCACATGCGGGTGTGACACACCCGGGCGCGGCACGGCCGGGAGGTGCATGGCAGCGCGGCGTGAAGCAGGTGACGCCGGCTTCGCCGACGGGCTCTGCAGCCAGTTCCTCGGATGCAGCGTGTGCGGGATGCCATCGCGCGATTTACGAGCATTACGAGGCGACGCCGATGGCGCGGGCGAGCGGCGCGGCAATGGACGGGCTGATGGACGGGAGTTTTACACATGCGGCTTCGGGGGTGCGCTACAGAATTTTTGAACGCGATGGCGCGGGCTGGTTGAGCTATGCGCGGCCGGAGACAGCGGCGGGTGGATACCTGAACGGCGAAGTGAAGCTTGCGTACTTTATCGGATCGAATACACGCGGGCGCACGTATCTGTTTGAGCGCGATGGCTACTGGTTTGAGACGCCGGTGAACTGGTATGCGAAGAAGCGCGTGTGGGACATGACGCCAAATTTTCTGGATGCGCGCGAGATGCCACTGACTTTGCCGGTGGATGCGAACTGCCTACACTGCCACGTGAGCGGCGTATCGACGGCGCTGCCGGGAGCGCGCAATCATTTTGCGGGCGCGCCGTTTGCACATGGAGGAATTGGGTGCGCTTCCTGCCATGGCGATGCAGCAGAGCATTTGCGGACGAAAGGCAAGGCGGCGGTGCTGAATCCCGGAAAGCTGGATGCGGCGCTGCGCGATTCCGTGTGTCTGCAGTGTCATCTCGAAGGCGAGACGGCGGTGTACCGGCTGGGACGCTCGCTTGCCGACTACCGACCGGGCGAGGCGCTATTCGACAGCGTTGCGTACTTCGTTCATCAGGGTGAAGCGAGGCCACAGGGGCGTGCGACCTCGCAGTACGAGGCGCTGCTGGGGAGTGCTTGCAAGCGGGCGAGCGGCGACCGGATGACGTGCACGACGTGCCATGATCCGCATGCGAGCGAGACCACGGCGACGCCGACGGAGCGAGTTGCTTACTACCGCGCGAAATGCCTGAGCTGCCACAGCGGTGCGAAGTATGCGACCGGACATCATCCGGAGCAGCAGGACTGCGCCCGGTGTCATATGCCGCGCGCGCCGAGCGAGGACATTGCGCACGAGCAGGTGACGGACCATCGGATTCGCGTGGTGAACGCCGCGATCTCAGAACACCCAAGCAAGAGCGGGACTCTGGTGCCGATTGGGAATGAGAAGGCGAGTGAACGCGAGCTGGGTCTGGCTTATGCGCAGATGGCACAGCGTGGCGACCGGGCGAGCGGAGAAACGGCACTTGCGCTGTTGCGAAAGGCGGAGGCGCTCGAGTCGTCGACGGCGAAGGACGCGGAGCTGCATACCGAGCTTGGATTCCTGGAGCAGGCGACCGGGAACATTCACGCGGCGGACCGGGAGTACCGCGTGGCGCTGGTTGCGGATCCCGATAACGGCACGGCGCGCGGCGATATGGCGGTGCTGTTTGCCGGGACGGGGGATTATGCGACCGCGGTGCGGCTGTGGCAGCGGGTGTTCGATGCGGATCCGGCGCAGACGGCTGCAGGCTACAACCTGGCGCTGGGACAATGCCGGCTGGGGCAAAGAACAGAGGCGGAGGCTACGTTGAAGCGGTTGTTACGGTTTGCTCCGGATGACCAGCGAGCGCGGGCGCTCGCGGCTGCCCTTGCCGGAGGAACGCGGAGCTGTCCAGGAAAATAGGCGGGCACATTTTGCTGTTGACAGTTTTTCTCTTACGTACCACTGTATTAGTACAGTGATTTTTCGTATTCATTCCGGATCAGGCGTTCCGATTTATCTGCAGATTGAGGCGCAGGTGAAGCAGGCGGTTGCGGCGGGAGCGCTCGAACGCGATGAGGCCATGCCGTCGATACGGCAACTGGCAGCGGACCTGCGTGTGAACCCGAACACTGTGGCACGGGCGTATTCCAACCTGGAGCGCGAAGGGACAATCCGCACGGTGCCGGGCGGCGGGACATTTGTGGCGGCGCGCGGGACGGGACTGGTGAAGGCGGAGAAGCTGCGGCGCGTACGTCCCATTGCGACGCAGCTTGCGGTGGAAGCGAAGCAGGTAGAGCTGACCGAGGCAGACACGGTGCGGCTGGTGGAAGAGGCGTGGGAGATGCTGGGAACGCGAAACGGGGTAGAGCATGACTGAGGTGATGCCTGACCTTGCGATCGAGACGCGCGGACTGGTAAAGCGCTATCGCAACGTGGATGCGGTGAACGGACTGAGCCTGTCAGTGCCACGAGGCGCGGTGTATGCGTTAGTGGGACGAAACGGCTCGGGGAAGACGACGACGATCCGCATGCTGTTGGACCTGGCGCGGCCCGATGCGGGGACGGCGCGTGTGCTGGGAATGGGTTGTCATGTGGAGCGCGTGGCGGTGCTGGAGCGCGTGGGCTACGTGAGCGACCGGCCGCTGCTGGGCGGCTGGACGGGCGAACAACTGGTGCGCTTCACGGAGGGCTTTTATCCGCGCTGGTCCGATGAACTTGTGGCGCGTTATGTGCGGGACTTCGACATTCCGATGAAGCAGAAGTTTCGGAACATGTCGCGCGGAAACCAGACGAAGATGTGGCTGCTGCTGGCGCTGGCGCAACAGCCGGAGGTGCTGATTTTGGATGAGCCGACGGCGGGGCTGGATCCGGTAGTGACGGACCAGTTGCTGCGGGTGCTGGTGGAGGATGTTGCGTCCGAGGGGCGAACGGTGTTTCTTTCCTCCCATCATCTGGCGGAGGTGGAGCGCATTGCGGACTGGGTGGGAATGATCGATAAGGGCAGGCTGCTGCTGGAGGCCCCGATGGAGGAGCTGCGCGCGAAGTTCCGGCGGATTCAGGTGGCAGGGGTCGCGGAGATGGCGCCTGCGGCGGCGATGCGGGTGCGGCGGTCGGGCGGCAGCACGGAGTATGTGGTGCGCGATGGCGCGGAGGAGTTTGTGGATGCGCTGGAGCGTGAGGGCGCTACGGTGCTGCAGTCGTCGCCGATGAACTTGTCGGAGATATTTCTCGAGTGCCTGGGCGCCGAAGGCAAGGAGAAGGAGTAGTTATGTACTTCTTAAAGAGCTGGCGAGATGCACGGCTGAGCGTGGCGATCTTTGCTGTGCCAATTCTGATCATGTTGTATGGCTTTCTGCGGCATGCGCCAGCAGACATCGGGACAAGTTCCCATGCGAGCACGGAATGGCTCGTCACTCGCGGATTGAGCATTGCAGGTATTCTGCTGCTCTTCGTTGGGTGGTCTCTCGGTGGAGACGGGATCGGTCACGACGTTGCGGAGGATAGGGGTGCTTTCCTGTTGACACGTCCTCGCTCGCGGCGATTCTTCGTGTGGTCAGATGGTGGATTCAGCTTCGGATTGATGGCCGTACTGGCGTGGGGCCTGACACTGCTGTTCGTATTGCTGGCGCTTGTGCATATCATTCAATTTCCGGCGGGCATGTCGCTGTCGCCTCTTGCCCTGGTGTTGATTCCCCTCAGCGGTCTGATCTTTGCGGGGCTGATCTATGCCGTCACCTACTTGTGCACGATGGCAATTCCGCTGGATAAAACGGCACGGGTGGTTTCGGTCGCAGCTCTGATCGCGTATGCGTATTTGCATTTGAAGGCTGTCCGGGATTGGGGTGGCGTGACGCGGTATCTCTTTCCAAGCTGGTGGGTGGATCCATTTCCGTATCAATACAGTTCTGCGGTGGCGCCACATGTGTGGCTGGAACTGGGTGCGCGGGTGATTGCGATCGTGGTGCTGCTGCTGATTGCGCAGGTTGTGCTGGAGCGGCGGGAGATTCGGGCCTGAAGGCGCGGTGGAGTCAGGGGGGACAGCAGATCCCTCCACTTCGCCGGTCTCGCTTACGCGAGACACTCCGGTCGGGATGACAATCTTCTCTAATTTTTCTACTGTTTCGCTGCGCCGTTGTTGAGGCGTTGCAGGTTCGCACGGGCCTGGGCGTGTTGAGGATCGATGGCCAGGGCGCGTTCGAAGTCGTTGCGCGCCTCCGCGGGTTGTCCCGATTGGGCATGGAGGACGCCGAGATTGCTCCAGCCGTCGGCATCTTTTTGGTTGATCCGCAAGGCAGCCTGCTGCTCAGCGATCGCGCCCACGAGATCACCGCGTGCGGCGAGGGATTGGGCCAACAGCGAGTGGCTGGTGGGATCTGACGGATCGGCAGCGATGGCAGAGCGGAGTGCGACTTCGGCTTCGGCGGGATGCTGGGTCTGTTGATCGGCGAGGGCCAACTGCTGATAGGTCGCGGCGTCATGCGCGCCGGCCGCGACGGCTTTGGTGAGCAACTCCTGTGCATGTTGGGGATTGCTCTCGGCCAGTTCCAGTGAAGCGTAATTGGTAAGCGCGTCGGGTTGCGCGGGGTCGAGCACGAGGGCGCGGTCGAACTCGGTGCGTCCGGCGTCGGGCTGCTGAAGCTGCGCGAGGGCGGTGCCGAGGCCTGCGTGTGCGGCGGCATCATCGGGATGCTGCTGAAGGAGAGTGCGGTAGTCGGCGGCTGCGGCGTCGTACTGCTCGTGCCTGAGCTCGAGAGTCGCAAGGTCGTAGCGGGCATCCGTGTAGTTCGCATCGAGCGAGAGGGCGTGGCGGTAGGTGTCGAGTGCGGATTGCCAGTCGCCGTTCTGCTCTTCAGCTGCGGCGAGCGAGGTGGCAATGCGCGTGTCTTTTGGCGCGGCGGTGGCCAGCTTTCGGTAGATCGCGATGGCACCGGCGGGATTGCCGCTCATGGTGTCCAGCGAGGCGACGTTGTAGGCGGCGAGCGAGTCGTTGGGATCGCGGGTGAGGCGGTGCTCCATCCATGCGCGTTCGAGAAGCATGCGGGAGTCAGTCTCGGCACCGCTACTGTTACGTTCCACCGCGTGCACGGGGAGCACCTGCAGCCAGAGATGGCCCATCTCGTCAGTCGAGCGATTGCCGTTGCGAACGCGAACGGGTGGGTTGGCGGGGTTGCGCGGGTTGGCAGCGGAGTTGTCGTAGACGTAGCGCATGTGCAGGACCGAGCCTGCAGGCAGAAGAAGCGGCTTGCGATAGTTGTAGACGGATTGGCGGTCAATGTCCCAGTCCTTAATAAGGATGAGCGGGGTGCGTTTGCCGTCCGGGGCGATGGACCATGCTTCGAGCTGCTTGCCGAGGTAGTGGGCGTGCGGATAGATGCCGAGCGCGTAGACGGCGATGGGAAGGCGCAGCTCATCTTCGACGACGAAGTGGCTGTCGCCGGCAGGGATGTTCAGTACGGCGTCGTGTTCGAGCTGCAGCAGCATGGGTGCGCGGGCCGGCGGAGTGTCTGTGAAGTAGAGGCCGATACGTGGCTGCACGGTCTCGACACGGCCGGTGGGCTTGAGGTGGGTGTTGAGGATGAGGTCGTTCCCGGGGTCGAGGCGCCAGGGCATGCCGGGCGGTTCGATGACGGCGGGGGTGTCGGGCTTCCAGAAGAGGAAGTGGCTGTCGGGATCGAAACGATCACCAGAGCCGATTTCGAGCCCCATGCCGGGGATGCCGGCGCGCCAGTCACTAGGGTGCTGACGGCGTAACTCGGCGGTGCGGTCGATGAGGATGTTGGCGTGATGGACGACGCGCGCATTGCCGGGAAGGATCTCGATGGCGCGGACGTAGCGAGTGCGCGTGACGTTGACCGGATAGACGAAGTTGCGGAAGAGGTCCTGGCCATCGGCGGGGACGGTGAAGGACTCGGGCGCGGTGAGGATCAGGTCAGGGAGGCCGAGCTGCCACTCCGAGGTGTACTTCGGTGGCGCAGGAGCTTCGGCGCGGATGCCTTCGGGCATACCGGCGCTGGCCCAGCGTTTGATGTTGGCGAGGTCTTCGGCGGAGAGGCGGCGGTTGTCGGCGAAATCGCCATAGCCGGGCTCGGGTAGCCACGGCGGCATGAAGCGCGATTGCGTGACGGTGAGGATCTGGGTGGACCAGCGGCGTGCGTCCTCGTAGGTGAGCAGGCTGAAGGGGCCAGCGCCGCCGGGGTGATGGCAGGTGGTGCACTTGCTGTAGAGAATGGGGGCGATCTGGTGTGACCAGGTGGGTGGAGCGGTTGCGTCTGGATGTGTCTGCGCGTGGCTGATGCCTGCGAAGGAGGAGAGGATCGTCACAGCGTTAAGTACGAATTGTGATCGCCGCCTCATGAGCGCGGGACGATGGCGCAGCCTACGGGCGGTGCGGCGGGCGGTGCGGGCTGACGGCCGACGAGTGCGGCGTTGAGCGCGTCGGCGAGGTCATGGCGCGTGGCGGCCGTGCGTTGTGTGCCGAAGGTGAGATAGCGGTCATCGATGCGACCGTGCCAGAGGACGGGATGGGTCATGACAGCGTCGCTGGGGAAGATGGCGGCTTCCGGCGTGACATGGACATGCGCTTGGGCGAGAAAACGCGTGTCGGGAGCGATGAGTTGCGGCAGCGATGCGGCGGCGGGATATTGCGACTGGTGAGCGCGCACGGCAGAGATGGTGTCGCCGGGGTTGGGGTAGACGAGCCAGAAACGGACGCCGCGCGGCGCGAACTGATGGGATAGTTGGGCAAGGAGCGGGAGGTAGCGATTGGAGATGGGGCAGTCGGTGGCTACGAAGATGGAGGCGATGTATCTGGTGTCCCGGCTTGCGAGTGAGGTTGTGTCGCGGCCATCGATGTCTTTGCCATAGATGAATGTGTCTTCTGCAATTGCGATTGGTGCGATTGCGATTGGCGTGATGAGGAGTGAACCCAGGCCTGCGGCAAAGAGAGCGATGACACTTCGGCGCGAACACGCTGGAATCCATTGCGAGTGTGCGACGTGTGACATGGCCGGCGAGGAAGTTCAGTCTAGAACAGTTTCACAAATACTTGGGGTTGAGTTTGCTACGTGGCGCAGTTCTTCGATGGAAAGGCGGCATAGAGAACGAGTAAGCATTTGTGAAACGGCTCCGATGCGGTACTGAATCGTTGTCGAGCAGGACTGCAAGTCGGGCTACTGCCATTGCGCGCGTTCTTCTGGCGAGAGAGGAATAGGGAGCACCCGCCCTTCCGCTCCAGATGCAAAGGATGTTTCGAGAATAGCCATGCAGGCGACAGCGTCCCGTGCGAGAACGGGAGCCGGAGATTTACCGAGGATTGCGTCTCTGATTCCGACGTAATACTCGCGCTCATTGCCTCTGGGTGACGGCACTTCCGTCCGGGTGCCGGCCGCGCCGTCGTACAAGATGCCGGGATCAGGGTCATAGCCAAAGGCTGGGTCATCCGGGAGCATTCCGCTCATAAGCTGACGCTCCTGCACATCCGCGCCAAACTTTGCCCAACTACCCTTCGTGCCGTGAAGCACAGATCGGGGACTGCCGCCGGATGCCAGCAACGAGGCATGAAGGACTACCCGAAGACGGTCGTAGTTCAATTGCACATGCGCCCAATCATCCGTCTGTCCGCCGTTACGGAGAATTGCAAAGCTGGCATTCACGGATTGGGGAAGTCCGAACAGGTGCAATGCCAGATCGATCAGATGAGGTCCGAGATCAAACCACAATCCCGCACCGGGGCCGGGATCTTCGCGCCAACGTTGGCGTACGAGGGGGCGAAAGCGGTCCATGTGGCACTCATAGTGCGATATTTCGCCGAGCACGCCTGATTCGAGAATTGCTTTTGTGGCAAGGATCTCGCTTTCCCATCGCCGGTTGTGAAAGACGGAAAGGAGTCGCTTGTTCTGGCTTGCGATCGTGACCAGCGAGCGAGCTTCCGCGAGCGTCACGGTGAAGGGCTTATCAATGACGACGTCTTTTCCGGCGCGCAGGGCCGCGGCGGCAAGAGGAAAGTGGCTGTCATTGGGGCTCGCTATCACCACGAGATCGACGCCCGGGTACGTTGGCACATCCGTGACGGAACAGACGGTGATTCCGGGCCAAGTTTGCTCGAGAATCTGCTGTTTGCTGGACCCAATGACCGCCAGCGAAAGACCTGGAACGGACCGAATCAGTGGCGCATGGAAGGTCTTTCCGGCATAGCCGTACCCAATCAGCCCCACACGAATGTCGTTGTCGATTGCAGCCATGCAGTCCAGATTAGGCTATCGAGCCGGCTCTTGAGCGGTTGAGGCCGCTGTGGAGAATGGGCTCTGGAGTTTTCGAGGGGCGAGGGGCGAGGGCCGTTGGCCTTTGCCGGCGAAGCGCGATGTTTTCTCGAGTATCGGCGGCGGGTGAGGTTATGCGAGAAGCGGCATGCACAGAGAGAATGTTGTTCCGGAACACCCAGGACGCTGACTGCTGCGGACGTGGATCTTCCATCTATTCTTTTTGACGATCTCCGCGGTTACCCACAAGCCCAGTCCTGTGCCGGTCTCGCCTTTCGTGGTGATGAAGGGTTCGAAGATCTTCGGCAACAGATCGGCAGGGATTCCAGAGCCGCTGTCGGCGATGGTGAGACGCACGCTATCGGCGCCATGCCGGGTCTTCGTTCGCGAGATCCGTATGCATAGATGGCCGCCACGCCGCATCGCGTCAATCGCGTTTCCGATTATGTTGGCGATCACCTGGCGGAGCTCGCCGGGGCTCGAGAGGACGGCCGCCGAAGGTAGTCGAATCTCATGCTCGACCTTCACGTTTGCGGCGGTGAGGCGCGACTGGTAGAGGACCAGAACCGAATCCAGCACGCCGGCGAGCTTAGTCTCTACCGGCTTGTTGGGTTCTCGGTAAAAGCGAAGTGTCTGCGTGGTGATCTCGGTGACGCGTGCCAGCTCCCGATCGGCATCCTCGAGATAACTCTGCAACTTTTCCGGGGAAGAGTCAGTTCGCATGAGGTAGAGCAGATTGGTGACTGCTTCCAAAGGATTGTTGATTTCATGCGCGATGCTGGCGGCGAGGCGTCCTGTAACTGCGAGCTTTTCCGAGCGGCGTAGCGCCTCCTGGGCACGTTCATACTGCAGCAACTGATCGCGAATCTGATATTGGCGTTGCCGTCCGCGCAGGGCGATTTCGAGTGTGCCGAGCAGAGTTTCGGGACGGATGGGCCGTTCGAGAAGAAAAACATTGCCGAGAGGGCGGCGCAACTCGCGGAGCCGCTCGCTTTCGGCGGTGACCTGACCGCCGACGGTCAGCAGTATCAGAGGAAAGTCGGACCAGGACGGTTGTTCGTTCAGCACCTCGAGAATTTGCGGGATGACGTCTCCAACCAAGGCCTCTTCAGAGATGATGGCTGCACCTGCGCCCAATCGAATCTCATCGACCAGCTCAGCGATACAACCAGTTGGGTGGCAAGGCAAGGCAGCCCGACCAAGCAGCCCTGCGATAAGGTCACTGTCACGGCCCGTGGGGGCCAGGATGATGGTACGGCGGTCCGCCAAGCCCGGATCATTTTCCAGCAAACGGGGTGTCATTCGAAGCGGCTGACGCTCCGAGGAATCTCGGTACTCCGGTGAGGACTCCTTCGAAATTCGTAAGCGGCTCACCAACATAGACTTTGCCCTCTCCAAATATGAGTTCGCGGATTGCACGTTCATGTGGGCCGCTGCGCTTCTTCACAACGGAGAGGGCCTGACGTATCTGACCGGCCCTCTCAAAATATCGGAAGAGCAGAACCGTGTCTGCCAGATAGCTTACGTCGATGGGGGTACCCATCGATGTTCCGATGAAGCCATGTTGAGCCAAGGTGAGAATGGTGGCGATCCCCTGCTGACCTAGGTAGGAAAAGAGCTCATGCAATTGCATTGCAAGAAACTGCTCGTGGGGCATGGCGTTGAGCAGGCCGTTCATGCTGTCAATCACCAGCACGCGCAGATTTTCTGCGTCGACCAACTGCCGCACCCGGGCGACGAACTGGCCCGGTGAAAGCTCTGCGGGATCGACCTGCTGCACCTCGAGAAGACCTTTCTTGATGAGTGGATCGGGATCCATGTTCAGACTTCGGGCGCGGTCGAGGAGCGTGCTGATGGACTCGTCGAAGGTAAAGATCATGGCCTTTTCGTCTCGCTGCGCGGCGGAGACCGCATAGCGAAGAGCAATGGTCGATTTGCCGCAGCCGGCCGGCCCCAGCAGCAGGGTGCTGGTCCCGGTATCGATGCCGCCGCGAAACAATGCGTCGAGCTCGTCGATGCCGCTAGGGACGTTCTTGCGCTCAAAGCCTGGCTTATGTTCTGCGGCGACAAGCCGGGGATAGATGAAGATGCCGCCCCTTTCGATGGTGTAGTCGTGAAAGCCGTCGCGATAGGACGATCCACGCACCTTGCAGATCTGGATGCGGCGCCGGTTGACACCGTAGTCGCGATTGATGGTCTCCATGTGTACGACTCCGTGCGCGATGCTCTGCAATTGCAAGTCGTGGCCGCCTTCGGCAGTGCCGTCGTCGAGCAGAAGGATGGTGCAGTCGCGGCCGGCGAGATGCCGTTTGAGCGCGAGAATCTGGCGGCGGTACTTGAGAGGATCGCGGGCCAGCATGCGCAGTTCCGAGAGGGAGTCGAAGACCAGACGATGCGGCTGCATCGCATCCACCTCTTTGAAGATGGAGGCGATCGTGTCAGCGAGCTCAACCTCTGAGGGATGGAAGACGGTGTACTGCGTCTCCGGCTTGAGGTCTTCCTCCGGAGGGGCCATCTCACAGATGCGCAGGGACTCGAACGACCATCCATGGGAGCGCATCGCCTCCTGCAGCTCCTCTTCCGATTCGGAGAGAGTGATATAGAGGACTCGTTCGCCGTTCTGGATGCCTGCCAGCAAAAACTGCAGGGCGAGGGTGGTCTTGCCAGTGCCGGGATTTCCCTCGATGAGATACAGGTGGCCTTTCGGCAATCCGCCATGCAGGATCTCATCGAAGCCCGAAACGCCCGTATTCAGGAGATTCCTGCTGTGGGTGTCCGCCGCGGATCGAGGTCCATTTTGGCTGGAGACTGAGAAGTTTTTGATCATTGGGATCTGGCTGATCATTCCTTTTATTTTTCTTCTTAGTGCGAGTACAAACGTTTTTTGGATTCTCAATTGCGGCCCATGTTTGCTTCGGTTTTTCAGCATTGAGAAAAAAGGACCAAGCCCCGAGGCGCGGTCTCCAATCTTTCGCCTGAAGGCAACCCGTGACGGGATTGGCTGGTGCAGCGACGGGCTACTTGGCTGGTACCGGGGGTATTGCTTTTCCGGCACCTTCGGTCAACGTGGTGATGTGGTCGACGGGTGGGGCGGGGAAGAGTTCGGTGAGGCCGGAGGGCCAGCTCACTTCGATCTCGTGCAGTACTGGCGAGGGGCCGAGGCCGAAGTGGAGGCGCAAGTCGCTTGAGGAACTGTAGGAGGAGCCGCTGCGCACTTCATTGACCCAGACGCGCTCCTTGCCGGCTGCGATGCCACGCACGGTGACGCGCGCGCCGATGGCGCTGCGATTGGATTTGGTCCCGGTGAGACCGAGGCCGATCCAGTGGTTTGTGTTCAACGCGCGATTGACGAGCAGCATGGGCAGGGAACTCACGTCGTTGATGACCACCTCTTGGCGGCCGTCATTCCACAGATCGGCGACGGCGAGGCCGCGCGCGGAGGCTGGCGTGGTGATGCCCGGGCCGGAGTCTTTGGTGATGTCGGCGAACTTGCCGTTGCCGAGGTTGTGATAGAGAAGGCGGGACTCGCGGTAATCAGAGCCGAGGTGGCTGGAGTCGACTTCGGGATAGACGTGGCCATTCGCGGAGATGATGTCGGGCCAGCCGTCATTGTCGATGTCGAGGAACATTGTGCCCCAGCCGAGCTTGTCGGTGTTGATGCCGAGGCCAGCGAGATAGGTGACGTCCTCGTAGATCCCGTCGCCGTGTGCGTGATAGAGGGTGGCGGTGTCGTCTGAGAAGTTGGTCTTAAAGATGTCGAGATGGCCGTCGCCGTCGTAGTCGCCGAGCGTGGAACCCATACCGGCCTGCTCGCGGCCGTCCTCGTTGAAAGCAACGCCGGCATCGGGTGCGCGATCGGTGAAGGTGCCGTCATGGTTATTGCGGTAGAGGATCGCGGGGGTGGAGTCGCACGCCACGTAGATGTCCGGCCACCCGTCTTCGTCGGCGTCAACGGTGGAGACGGAGAAACAGTAGTGGCCGGTGGTTTTGGTGAAGCCGCTCTTGACTGAGACGTCTTCGAACTTGCCGTTGCCCAGGTTGTGGTAGAGGGTGTTAGGCGCCCACTCGAGACCGCGCGGACCACACATGACGGCTACGCCCTTCCACATGCAGCCTGCGGATTTGCCGGGCTCCGGCACGTCCTTGATGTCAAAGTGGACGTAGTTGGCGACAGCGATGTCGAGCTTACCGTCCCGGTCGTAGTCGACGAAGGCGCAACCGGTGCCCCATTCCTTGCCTGTGCCGGCGACGCCTGCCTGTTCGGCAACCTCGTGGAAGCGGCCGCGGCCCTCGTTGTGATACAGGCGGTTTTTACCGTAGCTGGTTACGTACAGGTCGGGCAGGCCATCGTTGTCGTAGTCGCCGACGCACGCGCCCTGACCCCAGCCGGTATCGGCGAGTCCGGAGTTTGCGGTGACGTCTGTGAAGGTGCCGTCGTGGTTGTTATGAAAGAGATGGCTGGTGGGTGGAGGGCCGTTTTTTGCGTTCTGCGGTTGTAGGTAGGCGCCATTGACCAAGAAGATATCTGCGTAGCCGTCGTTGTCGTAGTCAAGGATGGCGACACCGGACCCGGTGGCCTCAAGAATGTAACGTTTGGAAGTTACTCCCCCGTTAACATTGATTACCTTAATGCCAGCCTGCGGAGCGACGTCTTCGAACCAGGCGGGAGGGGTATGAACAGTACCGGCCGGGTACGGTTCGGATATCTTCGTAACGGCCTTCTGGGCGAGGACGGCGAGAGAAAAGAAAGCCACGTAAACGCTAACTCTCAGCGCTTTTGCATATCGTTTGTCCGACCGGGGCATCGCGTTCGATTGTAGTGAAACGAGGCGGACGCGATCGCCGCTTTTTTCTTTTGACACCGATATTGGTCGCTCTTTATAGTTCGACGCCGGGAAGTAATCATCCTTTTGAACGAGAACGAAGCAGTACCGCCGATTACAACAACCCGGTAGCAAACGCATAACTGCTGATGCAGATTGCAGAGGGCATGGCAGGGCGCCAACGCAGCATTTTCAGGGAGACCATTATGACAAGACGCGCACAGGCGGTCCTAACCGCTTGCCTTGGTATTGGGATAGCCTTTCTTCCGCATACGGTACGCGCACAGGCGGTCTACGGTTCAGTTTATGGAACAGTGACCGATGTATCAGGTGCAGCCATCCCTGGTGCAACCGTGACAGTCACAGATGAGTCGAAGGGCACCTCCGTCACCGAGAAAACCAACGATTCGGGCGGCTATACGATCGAACACCTGATTCCGGATCTCTACACCGTCAAGGTGGAGATGACCGGCTTCAAGAGCTTTGAGACAAACCATTTGCAGGTGCTGGCTGACACGTCGCCGAAGGTAGACGCAGCCATGCAGACCGGCGGGGCGAGCGAGACGGTGAACGTCAACGCCGATGCCATTCCGCAGCTGAAGACGGATCGCGCGGATGTGTCCACTACATTCGACCAGAAGACAGTTTCGGATTTGCCGGTCGCCGGGCGTAACTTTACCAGCCTGCAGTTGCTCCTTCCTGGCGCACAGCAGTTGGGTTGGGGCCACGCAGCCGACGAGAACCCGCAGGCGAGCCAACAGATCCAGATCGATGGCCAGGCTTTCGGTGGTACCGCGTTTGAACTTGACGGCACCGACAATCAGGATCCGATTCTTGGCATCATCGTTGTGAATCCGGCGCTCGACGCGGTCACCGAGTCGAAGATCGCAACGCAAAATTTCGACGCTGAGTTCGGCAAGGCTGTGTCTGCGGTGGTAACGGCGCAGACCAAGTCGGGCACCAACAACTTCCACGGCAGCGCCTTCGACTATCGCCGGAGCAATGCGAATCTGGCGCGCAATCCTTTTTCGCAGCCTCCCGAGTCCAAATTTCCAGGCGGTCTCTACAACGAGTTTGGCGGGTCGATCGGCGGTCCGGCCATAAAAGATCGACTCTTCTTCTTCGGTGACTATCAGGGGCAGCGGCAGAGAGCGGGCATTTCGGGTACGCAAACTGTGCCAACGAAATTGCTGATGGACACCTGCCTGGGTGCACAGATTGGCCCGAGCGGTATCCCGGGTTGCGACTTCAGCCAATATGCGACACAACTGGCAGGTGGCCCCAACAATCCTCTTATTTACGATCCGCTGACCGGAAAGCAGTTTCCGAATAACGTCATCCCCACGGCGCGTCTTTCTCCGCAAGCGCTGAATCTTTTCAAACTGCTGCAGCCCTATGCGCCAACAACGGCTCCAAGTGGAGCCCAGGGAAATACGGGCATTGCTTCAAACTACTCGGCCAGCGGCACGGGCCTCTTCAACGCCGATCAGTGGGATGCGCGCGGGGACATGCAGGTGACGCAGAAGATTCACGCCTTTGGCCGATTCAGTCGCTTCACGGATACGCTGACCGGTGGGACGATCTTTGGAGCAGCCGGCGGCACGGGCTTCGGTCTCCAGGGCTACGGTGGTTCATCGACCGGCGCCAACGACAGCTTTGCGGGTGGTGCGGACATGGCGGTGAACGCCACACTGCTGACAGACTTCCGTCTTGGCTATTACCGCTTTGACATCCTTACCAGCAAATATGACCAGGGCAGCTCATTTTCGAAGGATCTGGGCATCCCGGGGCTAAACCTGGATTCCGGATTTACCAGCGGGGCCTCGGCCTTCAACCTGACAGAGGTTGGTTCGACCGGCGATCCGACCAACGGGTCCAACGTTGGTCCACAGTACGGCAGCGGCCTCAATATCAACCGCTGCAACTGCCCGGTGACACAGAAGGAGGATCAGTTCCAGGTCGTTAACAACTGGACGAAGATCCTGGGCAACCACTCCGTTAAGTTCGGCGCTGATCTTCGGTATGCGCGCAATCTGCGCGTCCCGAGCGACGTAAACCGGGCGGGCGAACTTCGGTTCGGCACCGGACCGACAGCCAACCAAGGTGTCGGCGGCCTGGGCTTTGCGACCTTCGTTCTCGGAGACGTGTCCACGTTTGGCCGCTATGGAAGCACCTCAACCAACGCAAAAGAGTTCCAGAAGAGGTTTTTCTTCTATGTGCAGGATACCTGGCGCTTCACACCGAACCTGACCTTGAATCTGGGTGTTCGATATGAGCTGTACTACCCCGAAACGGTGAACGGGAAGGGCAATGGCGCGCTGATTGATATGGAGAACCCGAACGACACGACCGGCTATTTGCAGGTCGCGGAGTACGGAAAGTTCGGCAGCAACATGGGGTTCAGCCCGACCTATAAAGCAATTACGCCGCGTATCGGTGTTGCTTATCAGCTGAACCCAAAGACGGTGATCCGCTCGGGATATGGACGCAGCTTCGATCTGGGCATCTTCGGCTCAATCTTCGGCCATTCGGCGACGCAGAACCTGCCGATTCTCACAAACCAGTCGCTTGTTGAGCCGAACGGCCCCACCTCCAGCACGTCTGCCTTCACTCTCGCGAGTGGTCCGCCAGCGATTGCAGTGACCCCGGTTCCTGCCAGCGGGCTGTTGCCGAATCCTGGCAGCACAGTCAATTCGATAGCCCGTCCCAATCCGCTCCGTCTGCCAACCATCGATGCATGGAACCTGAGCCTTCAGCGGTCGATCACGCCCACGCTTTCGGTAACGATGGCTTACGTGGGCAACAAGGGGACGCATACGCTGGGCGGTGCTGTCAGCAACACGAACAACCCGAACGAGTCTGCCATTTTCCTGCCGGCGCAGTTCAGCATTAACGGCCAGGAACTGCACTACACGACCCAAGCGGCAGAAGGCTCTGCGGTGCCAGACGCGCTGGGCATCTACCCCGACAACGGAACCAATAACTCGACGCTGCTGCAGCGTTATTACGGCGGCAAACTGCTTGCGTGCAGCGATCCCAACTACAAGCGGCCAGACATTGCAGGGCTTCCCGCGGGAGCCTGCGGTTGGAGTCAAGGCATACAGTACCGCTCGGCCGACATGAACACGCACTTCAATGCCCTGCAGGTCAGTGTCGCGAAGCAATTCACCAAGGGTCTGACATTCAATGCCAACTATGCATGGCAGCGCTCGATAAACGAGGCGTCGGGCTATGCTACCTGGAACAAACAGCCTGGAGTAGGCCGCGATGATTCCAACCGCGAGCAGGAGATCGTGGCATACGGTAGCTATGAGTTGCCATTCGGACGCAATAAGCAGTTTGGGTCCAATGTTTCGGGGTGGGGTAACCAGATCATCGGCGGGTGGCAGATCAGCCCGGTACTGACGTATGCGAGCGGGACGCCCTTCACCCTTACTTATCAGGAGTGCAGCACCGCGATTCCGGGAAACGGCCCACCTTGCTATCCGAACGGGCGCGGCAACAACCTAAAGCTTCACATCCAAGGACTGAATACAACGAACCATAATCGGTTGGCCTTCCATGGCGCTACTGTACCTCTGACGCAACAGCCATTCCAAGGCTTCACGGCTCCCGGGTTGGATGAGATCGGCAATACCGGCAGAAACAGCACATATGGCCCGAACTTCTTCAACACCGACCTGGCTGTGCAGAAGAACTTCCCGATTCATGAGTCGCTCTTCGCGCAGTTCCGTATGGATGCGTACAACGTCTTCAACCACATGAGTCTGAGCAACCCGGGCGGTTCGATCGACAACGGCGATCAGACCATCGGTGGCCTGTTCGGGAGCCAGTTCCCGACCCGGCAACTGCAGTTCTCAGTCCGCCTGCAGTTCTAAACGCAAACGATTCACAGCGAGGAGAGCTTCGGCTCTCCTCGTTTCATTTGGAATCAAGAAGATATGTAGTGGCAGAATCGGGCCGACCACGATTAGACCAAGCTGGATGGCGGCAGCAGACGATCGTGATCGCCTAACCACAGCGGCGACCTGGGCGCACATATCACCACTTGGTTCCGCGCTCTGCTTATGAAAGCGGCGAAAACTTAGAGCTGGCTCACTTGAAACTGCAGAGCTCTCACATCGATCGGATTCGTATGTAGCGGGTGAGATCGGGAGCAATTGAAACCGTAAGGACTGCGACTGCGATTCCGGCGGCAAGAAAGATCAGCTTCATCATGGCGAATTACCTCGTAGCGATGCGGTTACCTGGATGTACCTGAGTGTATCTCTGCGTGCGAGGAAGCTTCATCTGCAGGGACGTGAAGTTTTGCGTGAAGTGTCGCGGTAAGAAATTGCAAATAATTACTTAGGCCCTGGCCGGTTTTGGATGAGACCAGAAATGCCGGCATTCCGGGACGCACAGCCTGGATGTTGGCCAAAGCTGTCACCTCGTCAAAATCCACGGCCACCGCTAAATCACACTTGGTGATGACCGCGGCGTCGGCACTGTTGAAGATGGTGGGATATTTGAGCGGCTTATCTTCGCCTTCAGTGACTGAGAGCAGCACCAGACGAAGGTCCTCGCCCAAGTCATAGGAGGCGGGGCATACCAGGTTCCCGACATTCTCGATAAAGAGCAGATCAAGCGGACCGATACTCCATTCTTCTAAAGCCCGTTCCACCATCGCTGCTTCGAGATGACAGATCGTGCCCGTAGTGATCTGCTTCACGGGAACACCGCTCCGAGCGAGGCGGAGAGCGTCATTTTCAGTGGCGAGATCACCGACAAGCGCAGCCACTCGATAGTTTTCCTTCAGCAGGGTGAGCGTGCGCTCCAGAAGGGCGGTTTTGCCGGTGCCCGGGCTCGAAACAAGGCTGATCACCGATGTGCCCTGCGCACGAAAGCGATCTCTCAATGCGCGGGCCAGGACATCGTTTTGTTTCAGCACATTCTTGCGGACTGCCAGCAGGCGAGGCTCAGTTGTCATTGCTTCAGCTCCAGAGCGGTGATGACCAGCTCTTTCCCATGGAGGATCTCAGATGTTGCTGCTCCACACTCGGGGCAGCAAAACCACTGCATGGATTTGAGGGTCCGCGGCACCTTGCAGACTGAACAGAAGACCTCGATGGGGACATCCGTGACGACCAGGCGAGAGCCTTCGAGGAGCGTTCCGTCACAGGCTACCCCATAGGAGAAGAGCAGCGCTTCCTTCACCACGCCGGAGAGTGCGCCCAAGTCAAGATGGACCGCGTCCACCTGCACTTTGCGACGTTCCGCCTCCTCCTGTGCCATGTCGACGATACTCATCGCGATTGATAGCTCATGCATAGGCTTCGCCGTCGGTAGTGGATTGATCTACTTCATTGAACTGTCCGAATGCGGCGAGGGCAGCCTGCCCGAGGCTGATGCCGCCATCGTTCGGCGGTACAGCATGGTTGGTCCAGATATCCAGCCGATGGGGCAGAAGAAGCGAACGAAGATCTTCGAGCAACAATTCGTTCTGAAAGACGCCGCCGGATAGAACTACCGTGTCCACTGACGCGCTATGGCACAGGTGAGCGACCAGATCCGCCATGCCGGTGGCAATGCCCCTTTGGAACGAACGCGCGATCTCCGGCTCTGGCCGATTGCGAATGCGATCCCAAACAACTGCCTGGAGGAGCGGACGAAAGTCGAGTTCGCGCCCGTCGTGAGTGAAAGAATATGCGTCCGAATTGGGGGCGTTGCGCGCGAGCTGCTCAAGCCAGATCGCGGCTTGTCCTTCAAATGTGCTCTCTCGCACAAAACCGAGCAGAGCAGCTGCCGCATCGAAGAGTCTGCCCATGGATGTCGTCGAAAAAGTACGGACCCCATGTTGAATCAGCTTCATCGCGTCCTGATATCGCGACCCAAAGTGAAACGGCGACCGAGTTAGATTGGGCAGAGTTTCGAGTTGCGCGAGGAATCCGGATGCTGCCTGTACCGGATATTGCGCTGCGCCGTCGCCTCCGGGGAGAGCGGCGGGACGAAGATGTGCGGCGCGTTCGAAGCCGCCTTCGAGGCTTCCCAGAAATATCTCGCCACCCCAGATGCTTCCGTCGTCGCCGAATCCAGTGCCGTCACAGATGACGCCGACGACACTCCTTTGCCATTCCCCGCGCTCGGCAAGGACGGACGCCAGGTGGGCGCGATGATGCTGCACGGAATGTCGCTCGTGGACCGGAAGCGCGGCGGCGTGGCCGGTAGACAAGTATTGAGGGTGTCCGTCGTGTACCAGGAGGAGATCGTCAGTCCGGATGTCATACATCGAAATCAAGTCTTTGATGGTCTCCGCGAAGGCCTGGAAGGCCTGATAGTGGGAGAGGTCGCCGATGTGTTGACTGACGAACGCCTGGCCATCCACGACGAGCGTGATCGTGTTCTTCAGGTCAGCACCCAGGGCGAGAAGCGGACGCTCGATGGGCAGCCGTGCCGCTGCGCCTGGCGCATAGCCACGTGATCGACGCAGGATGACTGGGCCAAACGCTCCTGCGCGAGCGATCGAGTCGTCAACGCGGCGCGCAATAGGACGTTCACCTATCAGGAAGGCATCTGCGATTCCGGAGAGTCGTTCCACCGCATCGGCGTCGTCATAGGCTATGGGCTCGCTGGAACGGTTAGCGCTGGTCATCACCAATGCGTCAGGAGCGCCCGCAGCAAAAAGCAGATGCTGCAGCGGGGTGTATGGCAGCATGACTCCGAGGTCGCGATTCTCCGGCGCGACTCCCTCTAACTCAATCCGCGCCGGCGCGAGCACAATCGGACGGGCCAGAGAGGTGAGCAAGGCCTCCGCATCCGGCGTGAGACTAACCAGCTGGCACGCGGCTTCAATATCTTTCGCCATGATGGCGAAAGGCTTCTCTTTGCGGAACTTTCTTTCCCGCAATGCCATGTTTGACGCGGGATTTCGTGCGTCGCAGGCGAGGTGATATCCACCAAGGCCCTTGATTGCGACGATCTTGCCTTCGCAGAGAAGTTTCACGGTGCGTTCTATGGCGGTCCAACCGTTCGCGATTTCGGCATCATCGTCGCGCAGAGTGAAGCCCGGTCCGCAGGCGGGACAGACGACCGGCTGTGCATGAAACCGGCGATTCGCGGGATCGTGATACTCGATATCGCAATATGCATCAAGCGGCCACGCTCGCACGGTGGTGTTTACGCGATCGTAGGGCAAGGCGAGGACGACACTGTAACGTGGACCGCAGTTCGTGCAGTTGATGTAAGGGTATCGATATCGCGGATTGTCGGGATCGAAGCATTCTTTAAGACAGTCGTGGCAGACGGGAAGATCGGGCGAGACGCGAACGGTGGGCCGCTCCGAGTGATGGCTCTCGCGAATCGTGAAATCTGTGAGACCTTCGCAAGATGCTGGCTCTATCTCGACGTCAGAAATGTTTGCAGCGGTGGGCGGCGCGCTTCGCATTTCGTGAACGAAGGCGTCCATGTCCTCGTCTTCGCCTTCGAGGTAGATTTCGACTCCCTGGTCGCCGTTGAGCACCCAGCCAGACAGCTCGTTCGCATAAGCCAGGCGGTATACGAACGGGCGGAAGCCAACGCCTTGGACGATGCCGCGCACGCGAATGAAACAGGCGTTGGCCATGGCTATTCCGGCCCCAGGATGCAGCCGCGGCCCTGCCAGCCAACCTGGATTATCTTGCCTTCTTCGACCAGCACGGGCACCGTACGGACGGTGCTGTCGAGGGCCTGCATGCGGGCACGCGCTTCGGGATCGGCCTCGACGTCGTATTCCTGAAAGTCGCGCCGCGTCCACTCCAGCCACTCGCGCAACTCCCGCGTATGTGGGCAATGGGAGCTTCCGTAGAGCTCAAGCGTGGCCATTGTGTAGCACCTCCAATGTATCTCGCAGTACGTGATAGGCCGATGCCTGCACCTCTTGAATGCGCGGGATATAGTCGCTGCGGACGATGATGGGATGGTTGGCGAGTCCACGCCGGTATATCTCTCCGCCATCATTGCCGAGTAAGGCCACCGTCATCAGGTTGCGCTTGCGTGCTTCCTCCATCGCCGCGACAACGTTGCGTGATCCGCCGCTTGTTGAGATGGCGATGATCACGTCGTTGGGCTGAGCCTGCGCGAGCATCTGACGCAGGAAGATCACTTCGATACCAACGTCGTTCGCCATTGCGGTGATGGTGGCGGGCTCCATTGCGAGGGAGATTGCCGGAATCGGATGATATCCGGCCGGAGGCATGACGCAATCGATTGCCCAATCGTTGGCGTCGGTGGCGGAACCGCCGTTGCCGAGGAGAATCAGCTTGCCGCCGTTCCGCAATCGGCTATGCATATCGAGGGCTGCGCCCGCCATCACTTCGGACTCCTCTCTTGCCAGGCGCGTGCGCAGTAGCTTGTCATCGTGCACTTTCATCTGGATGGAGGCAGCGACATCATCCACGACAGCAGATGTTTCCTGCTTCTGCTTCCCCAGGAAGGGGTAGAGAAACTCGGTGTGTCCAATGTCCTGACCGAGCTCCCGGTGTTCAAAGAAGACGTGCACTGTCTCCCAAAGCGTGTGACACAAAATCTCTATCAACTCCTGATGCATGAAGGCATCCTGCGTCGCCGCCTTGAGTGCATAGCGACCTGATGGTCCCGGTAAAGCGAAGGTCATGGCTCCGTGATTTTGTGCGGATTGCAAAGCAGACCAGACCTCCGGGTCTCCTTCGGGGGGACCGAAGCCCATGACCATATCGTCGGGCCGTACGATTGCGTCAAGCCACGGCTGCATCAGCAGAGAGAGATCGAGCGCCGGCAACGCCCGTTTGCCAACGATCACCGGATGGACAAATTCCACTGAGACGTGTTGCGCGTCGGTAGCGTAAGGACCCCGGCCCAACGCGAGCAGACGGCCGCCGCGCAGAAACCGCTCGGACATCTCGCGGCATGCCTCGGCAAGAGGTCGAGCCTCGGCAGAAAAGTAGTGCTCGAAGATCTCGTGGCGCAGCAGGAGCCGCGTTTCGATCTGTTCCGCGAGTGAGTAGGCCGTTTCCATAAGCATGGTCAGCAGGATGGTTCAACAGATTCGCGGCAGCGGGTCGCCGGCCAGCATATCTACGATGCGGCTTCCGCCATACCGCGTGCTGACCAAGACTGCGTTTGCAGGCTCTTTTCGCACCTCGCCGATGACGCGGGCATCTTCGCCCCCCGGAGCGTTGTTAAGCGCGTGAAGGGCCAAGTCGGCGAAATCCGGTGCAACCACGGCGACGAACTGTCCTTCGTTGGCGATGTGCAGGGGATCCAGCCCCAGCAGCTCACATGCGCCACGCACTGCATCGCGCATTGGAATCTCCTCCTCCAGAAGAGAGATGCCAAGTCCACAGTCGCGCGCCAGCTCGTTGAGCGATGTGGCAACACCGCCGCGAGTGGGGTCGCGCATCCAGCGAACGCCAGGAGCCGCTTCCTGGACGAGCGCTTCCACGAGCGGTAGCACACAGCGGGAATCCGAGCGCAAGTCTGCTTCGAGTTCGAGATCGCCACGGGCCAGAAGGATGGTGATGCCATGGTCGCCAATAGGACCCGACAGCAGTACCTTGTCGCCAGGATGGACACTTCTCGGGTTCAGGTGCAGGTCTGGAAGCGGGATTCCGATGCCGGCGGTCGTAATGTACATGCCGTCCGCCTTGCCCCGTTCGACGACTTTGGTGTCGCCTCCCACCATGGCAACGCCTGCGCGGCGGAGCGCATTCGACATCGCACGAACCTCTGCCTCGAGAATGGAGGACGGCAGCCCTTCTTCGAGCACAAAGGTGACGACCATCGAATGTCCCCTGGCACCGGCGACTGCGAGATCATTCATGGTGCCGTTGACGGCGAGCTCCCCTATGGAGCCGCCGGGAAAGCGCAGTGGCTTCACGACGAAACTATCGGTTGTCATGGCGATGGGCGTGCCGTTCATCTCGACACGCGCAGCGTCGCCAAGCGACTCCTGCAGACTTCCGTACAGCAGCGGAGCGAAGAGTCCTTCCACGAGCCTGCGGCTGGCTTTGCCACCGGCACCATGCGCCATTTCGATCTGCGAATCGCGGAAGCGGACCTTCGGCAAGCCGCTGTCGACGACAGGGCCATTGCTCAGGCTACTGAGCTTATCTCCGTCACCAGCGAGGCGGTCTTGCGGTACTCGTAGTTGTAATATGCTGCGCATGAGCCCTCTGATGAAACCATGAGCGCACCGATCGGGTGCTCGGGCGTGCACTCCTTGCCAAACAATTTGCACTGTGCCGGTTTCAAGACACCTTTCAAAACTTCTCCGCATTGGGCGGCCTTGGGATCCGCGACGCGCGTTTCGGGCACATCAAAGCGTTGCTCTGAATCCCAGTCTGCATATTCTTTGCGGATCCGCAACGCCGATTGCGAGATAAATCCGAGGCCACGCCATTCGAAATGCGGGCGCAGCTCAAAGACTTCTGCCATTGCCTTCAGTGCTGCCCGGTTGCCCTCCCAGGGCACGACTCGCTTGTACTGGTTTTCTACCCTGGCTTCGCCAGCCCGCAATTGTCGCAGCAGCATGACTATGGATTGCAGAAGGTCGAGCGGCTCGAATCCGGATGTGACGACCGGCTTGCCTTCTGCGCGCGCGATCCACTCGTAGGGACGGCAACCAATGACAGTGGAGACGTGTCCCGGACCGATGAAGGCGTCGAGGCGCATATCCGGAGAGTCAAGAATTGCCCGAATTGCAGGCACGATAGTTACGTGATTGCAGAAGACCGAGAAGTTGCGAATGGCCTCGCGCTTCGCGTGCATGAGTGTCAGCGCGGTGGAGGGCGCTGTCGTCTCAAACCCAATCGCGAAGAAGATCACGTGGCGCTTCGGATTCTTTCTCGCTATCTGCAAGGCGTCGGCAGGCGAATACACGATGCGCACGTCCGTACCGCGGGCCTTGTGCTCAAAAGGGCTGCCGTGAGTTCCTGGAACGCGCATCATGTCGCCGAAGGCGGCGAAGATTGTGCCGTTCTTCTGGGCCAGGGCGAGTCCGTCATCGATCCGGCCCATGGGAAGTACGCAGACCGGGCAGCCCGGACCGTGGATGAGCTCGATATCTTCCGGAAGGATGTCTTTCAGGCCGAAGCGATAGATGGCATGAGTGTGGCCGCCGCACACTTCCATGATGCGATAGTGGCGTCCTGGCTGCGCGAGGCGATGGATTTCTTCAACAGCCTTCGTGATTAACCCTGGATCGCGAAATTCATCGACGAATCGCATCACGTGTCTCCTGATCACTGCCAGGCCTATTGAACGGTGGGAGTTTTCCCTGTGCCTAGGCGATGTTTTTCCCCAGTTCGGAAATCGCCGCGTTCTTCCAGGCCGTAGCCGCGCACTTCGTTCATTGCCGCCTCACCTTCTCCGAGCATGGTGAGCAGCTGCATCTGTTCCGTAGCGTCTTGCTCGCTGATTCTGGACATTGCAAATCCCACGTGAATGAGAACCCAATCGCCGATCTTTGGCATGTCCTCCACTAGGAGGCCGAGATCGACCCTGCGGCGTACGCCGGTGACTTCGACGACGCCGAGGTGCGGTTCGTCAGGCACGAGCGACACAATTTTCCCGGGAATCGCTAAGCACATTGTGTTGCTCCAGAGATCAAATTATGGGCCATGGTATCTATCCTTATTTGCGAACCTCTATTTGAGACTGGAGTTGTGGCCAGCCGCCATTCAGAATCTGGTTCACCAGAGTTCGCGTTGTGTTTACTGCTTCGCCAACTGCTGCCTCCACGCTCTCACTCAATCCCATATGGCCGTCGTCACCGCCCAGGTAAGCCGGCTCGCAACCAATGAGCAGGATGTGTTCGAGAGGCGCCTGCATAGCCTTTGCCATGCGCAGCACATTCATCGGATGCATTCCGTGGGGCTCGACACATCCGCTCTCATCGGAGCCAACGTCGAGATCGTTCAAGCAGGGCTCGACGATGGAAACGGTGCCGGGATGTTTTCCATGCGGGAAGGCATCGATCAGGATTGTGGTGTCGTAGCCGTCCTGGAGCGCGTAAACGAGGTCGAGCCCTCTAATGCCGAAGTCCACTACGCGCACTTCGTTTGGTAACTCACAGTCCGCCAGACGCCGTGCCACTTCCACTCCGAATGCGTCGTCTCCGAGAAAGATGTTTCCGATGCCGGCGATCAATACACGGGCTTTGGTCCGATGAGTCTGCTCTGGTTCCAGGCCGGCGGGAAGCGGCTCAATTTCGGCCGGATCGAAGAAGAAGCGATGACCGGGTTGGCGCATGAGACCAAGATCGCGACCAGGATCCTCGTCGAGGACGACGCATACGTGGCGCTTGCCCTCGTAATCCTCCTCAATGCCTTCGATGGTGGCGACCTGCCCCCGGAGTGCGATGTCCAGAATGTCGCCGCCGTCGTGCGGACACAGACGAACGCGATCACCTGCGCTCACGGTTACGCCGGAGATCTCGATATGGTCGAGCATCGCCTTGTCTTCCAGGAGCTGCCACTCCCACTCTCTCATTGCAACTCCTCTCTGACAGGCTGCAGACTCCGGAGAATGCCGTGGAGCTTCATGAACTGCTCTTCTGGAAGCTGTTCCGTGCGATCGAGAATTTCGCGGGCACGGTCATCCGATTGGCGTATTTCGTGCTTCTCCTGGTCGGTGAGGGTCATGATGCGAAGCGACAGGATCTCGTCGATCTCTGTGCCGTCGAAGAGGCTGCCTGGGCTCTCCGGCGCAATCTGAGGATAGTCGTAGAGGATGATGGGTGAGGACAGCATGGCCTGACGCGTGTTCTGCCCACCGACCAGCACCGGCCAGGTCCCGATGTTTTTGCACTCAGCTGCCATCGCCTCAAACTCTGCGGGAGGTTCGAGCAAGGAGAGAAACTCGCCATTCTCCACGCCCAGGACAATGTGAGCCGAGACCAGTGAAAAGAGCACCGCCTCTTCGCGGGGTGCTTCGGCCAGCGCAGGAAAGTGCGAGTCATTGCGTAGCAACACTCGAACCTTGAAGATATTGTCGCGCGCTCTGTCGGCGCTGATGACAATGGATCCTGCTAGATGCTCCCACCTGCGAACGATCATGCCGATCACATCGCCGGTCTCGTCGCGCACAGCTTCGGCTTCCGGGTGTGCTGGAAAATCGATCGGAAGAAGCCTTGGTATGCCAAGATCTACCAACTGGAATTCTTCGCAGACAATCTCGCGCTCTACGGCCTCTTGCCATGGCCGGTAGACACGGCTGCCTGCTTCCAGCTTGTCCACATAATCGAACACGGGATTGGTATCAAGTGGAAGGGAGGTTACTGGGGCGCGAAGTTTGCCGATGGATCGCCGGATGATCTGCAGGAAGCGGACTTTTATTGTGATCTTGGCGCCAGAGTCGCCGATTACGAGGACTTCGGTCTGCATGAGGTCACGTTCGGTTCCGCGCTGCTGCTCGCAGTAAGAAGGCGGGCAGAGCACGCCAAAGTTCCAACGTTGCTGATTCTTCATAGAAGACGGGCGATACGGATACAACATGTATCCCTCGTACAGAATTGCCTCGGCGATCTTCTCCACGCGGTCCAGGTTCACGATTGCACCGTCTCTTCCATTTCCTCGCAAGGAAGGATGTGCTCGAGCGCCTGCTCCCAGGTGGGGATGCCGCGTTGCATCTTGAGCCGGTAGAGCCTGTCGAATATATCGCGCCGTACGTGGAGCCATGCACCGTTGGGGTAGTAGGCATCCATCATGTCCCGCCACACCTGCACCGGCAGCCTGAATTTTGTCTCCTGGTCCCAGGAGATAGGCGCTACCTGCAAAGACCCATCGGAATCCGCATAAAAGACAGTTCCGCTGAATAGCATGATCAGCGGCACTTCGCCGCCGACAAGCCCGTAGAAATATTTCGTCGCGGCGACATTGAAATCAAATGTGCAAGGCACGCGAATATCGGTGTGCGTGCTGCCTTTGAAGCCGGGAATGATGACACTGACGCTCGTCCACAGTAGGTTATGTAGTGTCTGGCTCCAACGGTCGGGCTCGCCAAAAAGATCGAGCATCTGCTGCTGTTCATCGGGAGTGTAGCGCCGGCGCGTCACTTCAATCTGGATCTGGCAGTTCAACGCGACGGTGTGAATGGCCTGGCCATCGACGGCGTTTGCAACGTAGAGCTGAAATGCAATGGTCGGTGATACAGCGAATGGCAGCACCGTCGCCTGCTCGATCTTGAAGCTGAGTTCAGGCATGCCGCACTCCGCCGACGACTTCCGCCCTTGCGCGAAGCTCTGAGAAGAATCTGCCAATCTCGGTCCAAACTTCAGCGCCACCGGAAAGGCCCTTCCAATGCATGCGGATCTCGCCTACAAGGCGGTAGCAATCATCCATGGGCGCGATGTAGTACTCGGCCTTCGCTACACCGCGGGCATGTCCCACTCGATTGACCAACAGAGCCTCGATGTCCGGCTTCATTTGTAATAGCTGGAGATGGGATTTCTCGATTTCCTGCCACGCCTCCATCGGGAGCAGAGATTCCACTGCACCTGCCGGGCTGGGATAGAGAGCGACGACCCGATTCTCCCGGCTGGAGCGGAAGAAGAAGGCCATGTTGATTGGAATCAGCAACCCGTCCCACTGTGCATCGGTCATCTCAAAGTCGGCCAGGCGCAGCGCGCGTCGACTGACGCGCTTGTACTTGCCTGTGGCGGCATTGTCGAAGAGGAGTGCGCATGGATCGCACGCGCAAATTATGGTTCGAGTGGCAAGCTCCACTAGGTGGGGATGCTCATGGCTCAGACCGGCGCTGCAAAACTCGCAACGCTCGAGTGGCTCTGCGGAGGCGCGGCGCGCACGAGTGAACTGACGCAAGGCGCCGAATGCCTGTTCCATTCCTGATAGCTGCTCATTCGGCATGGTGGTTGCCTCCGTCGGCGTGAGCCTGAGATTTCAATCGGCGCCTCCCACCGTGACGGCGTGTGAAGTAGGCTGCACGGTGTGCGCGATGGAAGGCGCCGTTAGGCTTCCAAGTGCGACGAAACCGGACGATGGACGGTCCTCGAGACCCAGGATGGCCAGCGATGTGACGTCAGGCGCATATTCGTAGACGACCTCCTCTACCATGCGGCGGACGTTTTCCGTTGTGCTACCGCAGGCATGGCCCGACGATTCGATTTGTAAGCGCACCGCGCCGTCTTCGACGCTGATGAACTCAATCGTGTAATTGAGCTTGCGAAGTCGCGGGCGGAGGGCATCCAGCGACTTGTGCACACGCGTCTCCAGATTTTCCGGATGCAGAGAATAGAGAAGAAGCAAGCTACGAACGATGGCGTCGTTCCCCAGCTTCTCGATCGTCTCCGCGCCTGTACCGTGGGAATCGAAGACGATCTCCATCATTCGTTCAATCCCAGTGCCGTGCACCTCCATCAACAGCTGGACCAATTCACCGGTTGCCACTTTCAGTGGGCTGTCCGGCATCTGTTCGAGTTCAGCGATCAGCTTGCCAAGCTGCTGGACTCGTTGCTGGAATTCAGTTGCATTTGCCACGCGGCTCCTTTTGACTGCCGGTTCTGTTCCAGCCCCATCGTTCAGCGATCAGGGCTGCAGACCAAACATGGGGGAGTGATGGGTCTCCAACACCTTGCCATTCCCCAGATACATATGCACCCCGCATGGCAGGCAGGGATCGAAGCTACGGACTGCGCGCATGATATCGATGCCTTTGAACTTATCCGGGCCGTTTTCCTCGAAGATGGGAGTGTTCTGCACCGCGTCTTCATAGGGGCCGGGTGTTCCGTAGATATCGCGAGGATTCGCGTTCCATGGTGTAGGCGGGTACGGATGATAGTTGGCGATCTTGTGGTCGCGAATGACAACGTGGTGCGACAGTACGCCGCGTACCGCCTCGTGGAAGCCGCAGCCGATAGCTTCCTCCGGCACTTTGAAGTCGTTCCACGTTTTGGTTCTTCCGGCATGCAACTCGGCTAAGGCCTGCTCAACAAAGTGCAGGGCAGCAGCCGCGGCATATGCCTGGAAATATGTGCGTGCCCGATCGCGCTCAATCGCATTGCTCCACTTGGGGATCTTCCATTCGAATTCGACCTCAGGCAGGGAAGTGGTTTTCGGAAGATAGATCTTCACGCTCTTTCCTGTGGCCTTGATGTATCCGATGTCGACGATGCCAGCCAGAGCCGTAGCCCATAGACGCGCGATCGGGCCTCCGCCCGTGTCGAGGGCGAGGTGATCCTTGGTGCGTTTGTCATACCAGCGCGGCGACATGACCCAGGTGTACTTGTCTTTGAAGTTGCGCTTTTGTGGCCTGGGGAAGGTGCTCTGGTTCCAGGGATGTCGCTGATCGACGGGATTTCCCAGCGGATCCTTCTTCACGAAAGTCTCGGCGCTCTGCCAGTCGTCGTAATAGGAGCTACCGAGAAGAATGCGGATGTTCAGATTGATATCGACGAGGTCGGTAGTCACCAACTCACCGTCCACTACGACGCCGGGCGTGACGTACATGCCGCGGCCCCACTCGGTCATCTTCTGATAGGTGTAATCGCACACATCGGGATTATTGAAGGAGCCCCAGCAGCCGAGCAGGATCCGACGCTGGCCTACCTGTTCATAGCCAGGCAGCGCCTCATAGAAGAAGTTGAAGAGATCATCATGCAGCGGAAGGACTTTCTTCATGAACTCTACATATTTCATGAGGCGGACGAGATAGTCGGTGAACAGCTGGACTGTCGGCACTGTGCCTACGCCGCCTGGGTAGAGTGTCGATGGGTGGACGTGACGGCCTTCCATCAGGCAGAACATCTCGCGCGTCATGCGGCTCATCTGCAGAGCCTCGCGATAGAAGGTGCCGGTAAACGGATTCAACGCGGTCATGATGTCGCCGATGGTCTTGTACCCGTGCAGGTTTGCATGGGGCGAAGCGGTCTTCTGCGCCTGCGCCCATACGCCGGGATTGGTCTCTTTGACCATCTGCTCGCAAAAGTCCACACCGACCAGGTTGTCTTGAAATATGTTGTGGTCGAACATGTACTCGGCCGCCTCGCCGAGGTTGACGATCCACTCGGCCATCGTCGGTGGCCGCACACCGAAGGCCATGTTCTGCGCGTAGGTAGCGCAGGTCGCGTGGTTATCGCCGCAGATGCCGCAGATACGGCTGGTGATGAAGTGCGCGTCTCGCGGATCCTTTCCCTTCATAAATATGCTGTAGCCGCGGAAGATCGAGGATGTGCTGTGACACTCTGCAACTCTGCGCTTGCCGAAGTCGATCTTGGTGAAGATGCCGAGGCTGCCCACGATCCTTGTAATCGGGTCCCAGTTCATCTCCACCAGGTTTCCGGAGCTAACCTCTTCTTCCTTATATGTGGTTGTGATCGTGGCCATCGTGGCTCCTTTTTCGTTAGTAGGCTCTGGGTTGATAGCCAGTCGTGAGTTTTGTGCCGGAATGCCGCCACTTCGGTTCTTTGTTGACGGTGCGGTTGGTCATATTGCGCAGGTTGCGGATGGCCATTCCATAGGCGCCTATGGCAGTGCTCGACAGCTTTGCGCCAGGCGGCTCATCCATGAAGGGCATGAACTTATCGGGAAAGCCGGGCATGGTACAACCGATGCAGATGCCGCCGACATTCGGGCAGCCGCCAATTCCCGCCATCCAGCCGCGTTTGGGCACATTGCAGTTCACTACAGGTCCCCAGCAGCCGAGCTTCACGATGCACTTCGGGGAGCTGTAGCTCGTTGCGAAATCGCCGCTCTCGTAATAGCCGGCACGATCGCAGCCTTCATGTACGGTGTTGCCAAAGAGCCAGGTTGGCCGCAACTGGTCGTCCAGCGGGATCATCGGGGCAAGACCTGCGACCTGGTAGAGGAGATAGAGGACTGTCTCCATAAAATTGTCGGGCTGAACCGGACAGCCGGGAACGTTGACAATCGGCAGTCCCGCCTTCGATTTCCAATCCCAGCCGAGATAGTCCGCCAGTCCCATGGCTCCGGTGGGATTGCCTTCCATCGCGTGAATGCCGCCGTACGTGGCGCACGTCCCAGCACAGATGACTGCGAGGGCCTTGGGAGCAAGACGATCGATCCACTCGTTTGTGGTGATCGGCTGTCCGGTATTCGGATTGGTACCCAGGGCTGCCCAGTAGCCTTCCTTCTTGATCCTCTCGTTTGGGATGGAGCCTTCCACGACGAGAACGAATGGCTCCAGGTTTCCTTCTTCCGCCATGTAGAAGTACTTCATGAAGTCGTCACCGACTTCGTAGGCGAGCACCGGGTTATGCAGGTGCACCTTGGGCAGGCCGGGAATCGCGCCCAGCAGAACATCTTCAATGCTGGGCTGCATGGCTGCGGTCACCGATACCGAATCGCCGTCACAGCCTAGTCCTGCGGTGATCCACAAGATGTGCACTTCCGGAACGGCGGGCGCCTTCTGGGTTACTCGGCCGTAAGGAGCTGCTTTTGCGGGCATACTCTCATCTCCTATCGCTTTGTCGGCTCAGGACTATAGGCAGCAGACGCAGACGCCCACGTTCCGACCCTTGTGGATCGTCTTGTCTGAGTTCTCATTCAGGGATGCGCGTTACCCGCACACTCCAGTCCCGGCGGAGTTGGTTCTACCGCGACGGTCCATACCAACAGAGCCTCGAAACAGCTCACAAGCGGGACAGACCTTATTTCGCTGTCGTCCTTTTTACTAGGAGACTTATAGGGGATTCCCCGAGGGACAGGGGATGAGACGCGGTAGGAGCGCAGTGCAAGTCATGCATTTGTAACTATGTGCTCGCGTTCGCGGATTGTTCACGGTTTATGCCGCGCCCTCATCGATCTTCCACTGAATTGCGTGCTGGATCAGCTCCCGTCCGCTGCGGAGTGCAAGCTTCTCCTTGAGGTGGGCCTGGTAGGTCTCGACGGTCTTCACGCTCAGGTGCAGCTCGTCCGCAATCTGGCGTGTGCTTCGGCCTTCGCCGATGGAACGAAAGACTTCGAGCTCGCGATCAGAGAGTGTGCTCAGGCGAGTTTGCAGAGCTGTGGACGCTCCGCCGATGTACTGCTGCAGCATCTTGTTTGCGATGCGATCGCTCAGATAGATCTCGCCATTCAAGATCCGGCGTACAGCAACGAGCACCTTTTCGGTCGCCTCGTGCTTCATGATGTAGCCGTTCGCGCGCGCCCTGAGAGCGCGTTCGGCATAAGTCGCCTCATCATGCATGGAGAGGATCAGGACGGGCAGAGCCGGATAGGAGCTGCGAATATTCTTGAGCAGATCCAGCCCGTCAGGTCCATTGAGCGAGATATCGACGATCATGATATCGGGCTGACACTGAGAGATTGCATGCATTGCCGTCAACGCCTCTTCCGCTTCGCCGCAGACGGTTAAATCATTTTCGCGATTGATCAGCAATGCGAGACCTTGTCGCAGTAGTGGATGATCATCGACGATGAAGACAGTCCTTTTCCTTGTATTGATTTCCTTCTCAGCATTCGCCGCAGATGCCATACAAACACTCATTGGGTGTGTATCGGAAAAGTGCATGTCACCGCCGTGCCTCGGATGGGATCAGGGCGAACATCAAGGGTTCCGCCGATCATGCCCGCACGATAGTTCATGATGTGGAGGCCCATACCTTGCGACGATTCCCGAACCACCGCGAATCCGGTGCCGTCATCTTTGACCAGCAGTGTACCCCTACCGTGATTTGCCGTAAGGCAGATCAAGATGTTGTGAGGATGGCCGTGCTTGATTGCGTTGTGCACTGCCTCTTGTGCGATGTGGTAGAGATGAGTGGCGACCTCATCATCCCGAACCAACACTGGTGTGTCGCACTGAAAGCGGCATGGCACGTTGAAGATATCTTCCACCTCTGTGGCCCAGAGTTGCAGAGCCGACATGAGGCCATGCTCATCTGACACGACGGGGAGCAAACCGCGAGCTAGTTCGCGTGTTTTATGGATCGCTTCGTTGACGAGTCTTACGAGCTTGGCTGCATCAGTGGTTTCATCCACGTGCTTCTCAGCCAACTTCGCTTCGTGCACCTTGGCCATGAACGCAATACCGGTCAGATGCTGGCCAAGTCCATCGTGCAGATCCTGGCCGATCCGCCGTTGCTCGCGAGCGCTGATGTTCAGGATCGCCTTCTCCAACTGCTCTCGCTCAGTGATATCAATTCCGGTCGCAATTACCAGGTTCGGTGTTCCATTGCTTCCTGGAAGCATCGTGCTGGACCACGCGATAAGCCGATGCGACTTGTGCCGCGTGACCCAGTAGCTCTGATACTCCTGGGGCAGAACGTCAGAGCTCATTTGCTGAAATATCACTTTGAAACGGCTCACTTCATCGGGCAAAAGAAAAAGGTCCCAGATGCGCTTGCCGCGTACTTCCTCGAGCGAATAGCCGGTCGTGAGTTCCGAAGCTCGATTGAAGCGGATGATACGGCCTTCCTGGTCCAGAACGACAACGAGCGCGCCGACCGTGTCGAGAATCGCGGAGACTACATTGCGCTCGTCTTGAAGTTCAGATTCAGAACGCTTGAGGTCGGAGATATCGAAGGCGACACCATGGATAAACCAGGGCTCCCCGTTCGCGTGCCGCATCATTCTGGCATCGCAATGGAACCAGATAATCCGGCCGTCGCGGGCGATCACACGATAGGAGGAGCGCAGAGGCTTGCCTGAGAGAAACATTTCGGCGGCTTCCAGACTCCAGCGCTGCTTGTCGTCTGGATGGATGCGCTGATACCAGCGAACCGGATCCTCCAGCCACTCCTCGCGCGAGTATCCGAGCGCGGCTTCGATCTGCGGGCTGACGTAGGCCTCACTGATGCCGCGGTCCAGATATGCCATGAACACGACGGCCGGGATCTGTTCGAGCAGTGCGCGATACTTGGCCTCAAGATTCGGCGTGTGCTGATCGCCGGGTTCCTGTTTGGGCGATACAGGCGACTTTGCCGCTGATGAGGAAAACACCTTTGCAAGATCCAATAGGGTAGCTTCCGCTTCACCAAGATCCGGGAGGTTGAGGTCCGGTAGATTCGGTATGAAGGTCGGACTTTTAGCGAAGGCATCTCGCGTTCTATCTGATGGAGATGGCCGGCTAGGATCGCGAGCGGAAGCGGCTTCGTTCGTGGCGGATAGTTCAGGAGACACGAGGTTGCCTCCAGCTTGGGACCCGGTTCATCGATGCCTGGGTGAACTTGCGCAGCGCATGGATGGCGCGCCCATAGGTCTGCACAGCCGCCGAAGAGAGGAGCGATCCCGGAGGCTGATTCATGAATGGCATGAACTTGTCCGGAAAGCCGGGCATCGTGCAGCCGATGCAGATGCCGCCCACATTTGGGCAACCACCGATACCGGAGATCCATCCGCGTTTGCCCACGTTGCACTGCACGACTGGACCCCAGCATCCCAGCTTTACGATGCAAAACGGCGATCCGTATTCTTCAGCAAACTGCGCCTGCTCATAGTAGCCGCCGCGATCGCATCCTTCATGCAATGTGCTGCCAAAAAGCCAGGTTGGACGGAGTGCCTCATCGAGAGGAATCATGGGTGCTCGCCCAGCAGCCATATAGAGGAGATATAAGAGCGTCTGCATAAAGTTGTCCGGCTGCACGGGACACCCAGGAACGCAGACGATCGGAATCCCTGCCTTTGATCTCCATTTCCAGCCCAGGTAGTCGGCAAGGCCCATGCAGCCCGTCGGATTTCCCTCCATTGCATGGATGCCACCGTAAGTAGCGCAGGTGCCTGCCGCGATCACGGCCCAAGCATGGGGAGTGAGGCGATCAATCCATTCGCAGGTTGTGATGGGCTGGCCTGTCGCATCGTCGGTCCCCAGAGATGCCCAGTAGCCTTCGTCCTTATTGTTCTCGTTTGGAATCGAGCCCTCTACGACCAGAATGAAAGGGTCAACACTGCCCTCGGCAGCCAGGTGAAAGCGCGCCAGAAATTCATCACCGTTCTCAAAGGAAAGAAATGGATTCAGCAATCTGACCTTTGGGATCCATGGCAATACTCCGTCCAGGAGATCCTCGATGCCGGGCTGCGTGGCCGCGGTCATTGCTATGGTGTCCCCGTCGCAGCTAAGCCCTGCGGTTATCCACAGGATGTCGATCTCCTCGATGGGCGAAGACATTCGTGTTGACGCTGTGCCAGGTCCCATTTGCGATTTCTTCAGCAGAACGAATGGCCGCGTCCTGTTTTGCGTCGAGTTTGGTGCAGTCAGAAAGCGCAAAAGGTGCGGCCGGATTATCCTGCTCTTGAAATGCCAGTCAGGGCAAGCAGGTCAGAAAAATGGCCCGGCCAAGAGAAGCGCTGCTGAGCCTTCGCCGCTTCGAACAGCCAACCGTAGATCCCGCTCAAGAGTGCTCCCATTGGATTACGCCAATTGTGAAAACAGAATAGAGTTCAAATACGGCGGCCAGTCTGCACGATCCGCGATATCCCGCTACGGAAACTAACTCATTTGCGCGCAGCTATTGATACCGGCGGAACCTTTACGGACTGCGTTTATGTCGAAGCTGGAGAGCTTCGGGTGCTTAAGATTTTCTCGACCCCAGCCGATCCCTCGGCGGCTGTGCTCGACGCTCTGGGGCGGATTGGCGGCGCAGACGAGGCTCTACACGCGACAGAAGTGCGACATGGAACAACGGTGGGAACGAACGCGATGCTGGAGGGTAAGACCGCACGCGTTGCCTTTATCACGACCGCTGGATTCGAAGATACGATTGCGATCGGACGGCAGACCCGCAGCCGGCTCTATGACTGGTTCGAGCCGGCATCGCGGTGCCTGGTGCCGCGGGAATTGCGCTTCGGTGTGCCGGAGCGAGTGAGTGCGGAGGGCGCGATTCAGCGGTCGCCCACAGATAAAGAGCTGGAGATTCTTGTCGAAAAAGTGCGGGCGAGCGGAGCGGAGGCGGCCGCGATTTCGCTGCTGTTTTCGTTTGCAAATCCGGCGACGGAGAAACGGGTCGAGGCAGCGTTGCAGCGCCTGGGGGTTCCTGTGTCCACTTCACATCGCATCCTGCCCGAGTTTCGCGAATACGAGCGGGCTTCGACGACGGTGGTCAATGCCGCCCTCTCACCTCTAATGCAACGATATCTACTGGACCTGGAGGAAAACGTCGCGCAGCGACATCGCGGACGTGTGCAGGTGATGCAGTCTTCGGGCGGCATTATCCCGGCGCGCATTGCCGCACAGCAGCCGGTGCGCACCATTCTGTCCGGTCCGGCGGGAGGCGCGATCGGTGCGTGGCAAATGGCGCGATGGGCGAGCCTGGACAAAATCATCGGCATCGACATGGGCGGCACGTCGACCGATGTTTTTCTGGCGGATGCGGCGACCGGTGGCCCGCAACACACGCGCGAGTCCGCGGTGGCCGGAGTCCCAATCAGCGTACCGATGCTCGATATTCATACTGCGGGGGCGGGTGGGGGCTCTATCGCACGCTTCGATGCCGGCGGGATGCTGCGCGTGGGACCGGAGTCGGCGGGCGCGGAGCCAGGGCCGATCTGTTTTGGACGCGGCACTCGGCCGACGGTGACGGACGCAAACCTTCTGCTGGGACGGCTCGATGAGGCGAGTTTTCTGGGCGGCGGTGTGCACCTCGATCGGCGACGAACGGAGGGGATTCTAAATGAGCAGAAGGGCTCGCTTCGGACTGCGAAGGACTTTGCCGCTGGAATACTCCGCGTGATTGACACGGAGATGGAGAAAGCGATCCGTGTCATTTCTGTCGAACGCGGACATGATCCCCGCGAGTTCACGCTGGTGGCCTTTGGGGGCGGCGGTCCGCTGCACGCCTGCTCGCTTGCGCGCTCGCTCCGCATTTCGCGTGTGCTGGTCCCGGCGATGCCCGGAGCTCTGTCGGCGGTCGGGATTCTGTTTGCCGATACTGCGCGCGATTTTTCGCGAACGGTGATGCTGCCCGGTGACGCAGTGAAAAGTTGTGACGAGATTTTCGTGGAACTGGAGCGGAGCGCGACGGGCGAGCTTGCTGAAGAGGGAGTGGAAGGCGTTGTGCATCGATCGATGGATGTGCGCTATCGCGGGCAGGGTTACGAACTGAATGTTTCATACGACACACATTCTCCGACGCGCGGTTTGGAGGCCTTCCACCGCGTACATCAGCAGCGGTACGGTTTTTGCGATGAGGAGCGGCCGGTTGAAATTGTGAACATACGGCTGCGGATGATTTCAGCCGGCGAACGCTCTATGCCTGCGCTGCGTACGCCGGTTGCCGGAGATGGGCGCGCGGCATGTTACGCGGAGCGAGATGCCTTCTTCGACGGTGATTTCGTGCTGTCGCGGTTCTACAGGCGCGATGGGCTAGTGCCGGGCGATGTGGTGCCGGGGCCGGCGATGATCACCGAATACACCTCTGCAACTGCGTTGCCGCCACGATGTCGCGCGGAGCTGGATGGTCTCGGCAACCTTGTGATTGATGTTGCGGAGGAGCGCGCGTGAGTGCTGCGGTCGATGCAGTGGAGCTGGCAGTGTTTCAGAGCCGCGTGCATTCCATTGCGGAAGAGATGGGAGCTGCACTCAGGCGCACGGCTGTTTCTCCGAACATCAAAGAACGGCGCGACTATTCGTGCGCGGTTTTTGACGGCCGGGGCAGAGTGATTGCGATGGGCGATCACATGCCTGTGCATCTGGGATCGATGCCGATGTCGGTACAGGCGGCTATTGATGCGATTGCATTTGAACCCGGCGACATCGCAGTCCTGAACGATCCGTATGCAGGTGGGACGCATCTGCCGGACATCACGATGGTGTTACCCGTGTTTGGTGATGAGCGCGGCGCGCCGGCCTTTTATGTCGCGAATCGCGCGCATCACGCTGATGTCGGCGGGGCCTTTGCGGGATCGATGGGACCAGCGCGCGAAATTTTTCAGGAGGGAATCCGCATTCCGCCTGTCCTTATCGTGCGGAGAGGCGAGGTATGCCGCGAAGTTCTCGGCCTGATCTTGCTGAATGTGCGCACTCCAAATGAGCGGAGAGGCGATCTGGAGGCACAGATCGGGTCGTGCCGCGTGGGTGAGATGCGTGTGCGGCAGCTGGTGGATAAGTATCGCGCAGGGAAACTGCAGGTCCTGATCGAGGAATTGCTTGACTACTCCGAAAGGCTGGTGCGCTCAGAGCTGCGTGGCATGCCGGGCGGTATGTTTCGAGCTGAGGACTGGCTGGATAATGATGGCGTGACAGACGCTGCCTGCCGAATCGCAGTTGAGATTCGCATCAATCCGCCGGCTTCGTCCATGGATATCGATTTCACCGGCTCCTGTGCGCAGGTGGCGGGCAGCGTGAATGCCGTTCGAGCGATTACGGTCTCCGCTTGCTTCTACATGTTGCGCTGCCTGCTGGCTGAAGGCGCTCCCGCAACAGCGGGCATTCTTCGGCCGCTCACGGTGACGACGGTGGCAGGGAGCATCGTGGATGCGCGGTCGCCGGCACCCGTTGCCGGAGGGAATGTGGAGACATCGCAGCGCATTGTGGATGTGCTGTTGCGCGCATTGTCGCAGGCTGTTCCCTCGCGCGTGCCGGCGGCGAGTGCGGGCACGATGAGTAATCTGACGATAGGAGGAGTGAATCCCCGCAGTAACGAGCCGTTTACCTACTACGAGACGACAGCGGGCGGTATGGGAGCACGGCCGACGCTCGATGGCATCTCCGGCGTGCAGACGCATATGACTAACTCGCTGAACACGCCTGTCGAGGCGCTCGAGTATGCCTATCCGTTCCGGGTGCGGCGCTACGGATACCGAGAAGGGTCGGGTGGCGTCGGCCGGTATCGTGGAGGCGACGGGCTGGTGCGTGAGATTGAACTGCTGGCAGAGGCGCAGGTCACGCTGCTGGCGGACCGCAGAAGGTTTCGGCCATATGGATTGCATGGCGGAAGTGAGGGAGCAGCAGGCCGCGCCGCTGTCATCGATGCCGGAAGCGACGGCGAGGTCGAGTTACCCGGCAAGTGCAGCCGCCGCGCTGCGGCAGGAAGCGTGCTGCGGATTGAGACCCCCGGCGGAGGCGGCTGGGGCAAAGCCTGAACGACATCGTGCAGCGCGAAGCCAGGCGTTCCCGCAATCAACTCACGCTTTCACGAGCCTCTTTCCAAAGATCGATCGAGCCCTCCTGGGCGTACCTGTCGATCTCCCCTAACTCTTCGTCGCTGAACTTCGGCCGTTCGATTGCATCGAGAGAGTTGTCGAGTTGCCTTACGTCGCGCGCTCCGATCAACGCGGAGGTGACCCGCGAGTCCCGCAGCACCCAGGCGATCGCCATCTGTGCCAGCGTTTGTCCGCGCCCTTGAGCAAGTCGGTTCAGTGCCCGCACGCGATTTAGGTTCTCCTCACTCAGAAAGGCCTTTGGAAAGGAGCCCTCCGCGCTTGCGCGCGAGGTGTCCGGTACGCCATTCAGATATTTGTTTGTGAGGAGTCCCTGACCCAGCGGAGAGAAGGCAATGCATCCCACTCCCAACTCATCGAGGGTTGCCAGCAGCTCCCGCTCGATCCAGCGGTTCAGCATCGAGTAGGAGGGCTGATGGATGAGTAAGGGCACTCCTTCCGCTTGCAGCAGGCGATGGGCATCCCGAGTCCGCTCCGGGCTGTACGACGATATGCCCGCATACAATGCTTTCCCCTGGCGGACTGCGTGAGCAAGCGCACCCATGGTCTCCTCCAAAGGCGCATCGGGGGTGGGGCGGTGTGAATAGAAGATGTCGACATAGTCCAGGCCCATACGCTGCAGGCTTTCATCGAGCGAAGCCAACAGATACTTGCGCGAACCACCCACGCCGTAAGGGCCGGGCCACATGTCCCAGCCGGCCTTGGTCGAGATCACGAGCTCATTGCGATAGTTGCGAAGATCCTTGCGGAGAATCTCGCCGAAGTTTTCCTCCGCCGAGCCGTAAGGGGGGCCATAGTTGTTCGCTAGGTCAAAGTGGGTTACGCCGCGATCGAAAGCGCGACGGACTACAGCCCGGCCCGTTTCAAAGACGTCGGCACCTCCAAAGTTCTGCCACAAACCCAGGGACACAGGCGGCAAGACCAGACCGGATCTTCCGCATCGGCGGAAGTTGGCTGCTTCGTATCGCTTTGCGTCGGGCACGTAACTCATCGGCTGCCGTCTCCTTTATGTCTAAGCACTAGCCTCTCATTTCTAACATCGCACCGGGTGCGAATGGATCGCGGATCTGATTCAAGTGATTTGGCTGAGCGTCGCATGGTTCCAACGGCTGAGAGACGTCCCTACCGTTGCGACTGCTCGCGCTGGTGGTCAATTACCTGATTTTTTGGATAACTGTGAAGCTGCGGACCGATCAGGTTGGAGTATTTGTAGTTGTCGTGGCGGTCGGCGTCGATCGTCCAGAACATGGCGCCTATGACGGCTGGGTATCCGGAGGGCTCGTGGAGTTTGTAAGTGGCGCCGGCCGGGGTCTTTCCGGTGACGATGTAGTCCATTGCCTGGCTGACGATGTCAGGCGTTGTGTAGCCGGTGAGGAAGCCGACGGCCACTTTATCTGCGGGCATCGGTGGAAAGAAGTAGCGAGGATCGCGGCCTACGTTGAAGCCGCGCAGCAGAAGCTCCGTCATGGCGGCGTGATAGTCGATGGAACTAGATTCGTAGATCTCGCCATCGAGAGCCTGGAGCGGGGGAGTGTTGTAGTCCTGCACGTCGATGAAGGAAAGGATGTCGCGGAGGCCGTAGGCGAGAGGAAGATAGGAGCCGAACTGGCCTCCGTAGCTGGCGAAACCAGCCGGAATCTGGCTCCCTTCAGGCACGAGGCTGATCATGAAGTCAGGGCCGAAGTGTTCGCGTAACTCGCGGAGTCCGGCAATCAGGTTCACGATCGACGGTGTGGTGGGACGTCGGAAGTCGGTGTCACCAGGCGCAAGGACGAGGGACGGAGTCTCGAAGTCGATATCGACGCCCTCGAATCCATAGTCGGAGAGGATGTTCGAGACAGACGACACGAAGTTTGGAATGTTCTTCGCGTCATCTAGCTTGAAGTACTCGCCACCGCCCCCGAGCGAGAGCATGACCTTTCTGCCCTGGGCTTTCAGTGCGGCAATGTCGGCCTTCAGCTGATCGGGTTCTATGCCGCGAGGAGCGTGGAACTGCAGAGTCCCCTCGGGTGCGGTCTTGTCGGGCATAGCAAAAGCGATGAGGACGACGTCCCATTGCGGCGGAACCTCATGGAGCGGGAACGGTGTTGCATTAGCAGTGAACCTCGAGCCTGTCCAATACCCGATGAGCTGGTGGCCATTGGCATGGCCGCTGGATGGTGCGGGCGCAACGACGGGCGCGGTGGGCTCGGCGGCGTTGGCGAAATTGCGATCTGGACATGGTTGGGCGGGCCCGGTTAGCGCGTGAGGATCGGGAAAACTGTAGACAGTAGCGGGGGACGAAGATGCTCCGAGGTACCAGGGCAGAAGGGCAACGTTCTGCAGATGGTAGGTGAAGCCGCCGCTCCGGACGGAGAAGGAGGGTGACGCGGGAAAGCCGTTTTTCGGATTGGTGTTGGTGGGCTCGAGAAGGAAATAGTTGGAGCCGATGCCGGCACCCCCGCAGCGTTCGTCGCTTGAAGCCGATGACGGAAGCTGCCAAGCCGGGAAGTAATTGCCGCTCGCCGTGACAGTGCGGAGATAGGTCTTTGGATCGTGCAGTGGATCGTTGAAGAACTCCGCGAGCTGCTGCGTGAGAGGCTGGACGTCCTGATCTTTCACGATGGCTGGAGCGTTGCGGAGAAAGGACCCGAGCACGAAGGAGTTGCCGGTGGCGGCGTCGATGCCGTGTGTTCCCCAGGAGCAGCATACGGTTGCGTCGGCGTCGGCGTAGTAGGTGGTGTTATGGGTGACGGCGACGACCAGTGCGCCGTCCTGACGCGGAATCTGCTGAAAGAGCTGCTTCTGGAGAAATTCGGAATCCACAACGCCAAACGATGTGCCGGCCTTCTTCGACGTCAGCAGATAGCCATAACCGACGGGAACAGAAATGGTGATCGGTTTGACGACCGGTTTTCCGAGCAAAGTGTGGCCCGTCGTGTCCTTTGGAAAGGTGGCCCGGAGCAGCGCGTCGGCATACTGAGTTTTCTTTCCAGAGGAAAATGAGAAGTTCGAAAAGACGGGTGACTTAATGATGGGCGGCAGGTCCGGCGCCGCGTCCATTTGAATGCTCTTGCCCTCGAAGGAAAGGGTGATGGGAACGAGCACCGTGGGGATCACGGTGGTGCCCTGCTGTGCGGGATCGCGGCCGACAAGCGTATACGAGCTTCCGCCAATGGCTCGGGTGAAAGTGGGGATAGTTCCTTGTGCGTGTGCGGGGCGGAGCGTAGCTAGGAAGAATACGAGGAGGCAGAGGGTCCTGATTCGCAAGTCCGGCATGCATTGATCTTGTCATGCGGAGCGGGGGAGCGAAACCGGGATAGGTGCCAGTGGCGGGCTATCGAAGCCACCGGAGGTCGAGTGCCTTACTAAAGATCGGACGAGAAGTCCCTTTCGTCGCATGCAAAATGAGGCGAAAGCGGTATGCGTATCCCCTATTGAGCGCATTTCCAGTGGTCTGCACACGTGACACTCTCCATGCATTATGAGAGTGAACCTGACTGCTCACACGAGTTCCTTCGGGGCCGACACGGGCATGTCGGAGCCTGTGGTCCTGACGGTGCGACCGGCGTGCCGAATTCCTGGCGACTTCCGCTATATGACGGACGGCAAATCACTGCTGAAGCTGCTGCGACAGGGCACGGAGTTGCGATCGACGGTGATTGAGACTTTTGAAAAGGACTTGCAACTCACGAGGGCAGCAAAGCTGCTTGGCGTGGAGATGAGTGACAAGGTGCTGACTGAGATAGGCTATTTCGTGGACTGATCCGCGGAGCATGACGGTTGGGAACAACAGCCTGCCTTCCTCGCTTCTTTTCGGATAGAGTCGAAGCGATGAAGTTCTGTGCTGAACTGCTGGGCCGGCGCGGTGCCCTTCTTTTGGCGGTTTCCCCTGGCGTTTTGACTTCTGTCGCACAGACCCCTTCTGCCACAACGCAAATGCCTACAACGGCGGTCGCTCCTGGACAGGCGAACACTGCCGTGGAGAAGCTGATCCAGGAAGGCCGCACAGCAGAGGCACTGCGGGCCTTGGAGCCATTGACGGCCCAGAAACCCGAGCCAGCTGGGGTGGAGAAGCTGCGGGGGATGGCTCTTTACCAGCAGAACAAGCTGGAGGATGCGGCGGCCGCCTTCTCGAGCGCGGTGGCGCAGGACCCGGGCGATATTGAAGCGGCACAAATGCAGGGGGTGACCTTGTTCCGGATGGGGCGCCCGGCGGACGCGATTCCACTGCTGGAGCGCTCCCGCGACCAGAAGGTGGCCGCGGCGAATGTAGACGGCAACTACGTACTCGGGCTCTGTTACATGGACACGCGCCGTTACGACGACGCGCGGAAGGCCTTTGCGGCTCAATACGGCTTCCCGCCAGAGGGAGCGGAGGCTTATCTGCTTTCGGCGCGGCTGCTATTCCGGCGGGAGTATCTGCCGGCGGCCATCGCGTCGGCGCAGAAGGCTTTAGCGTTGGCGCCGAAGATGCCCCTGGTCCACGAACTGCTGGGGGAGATCGCACTGGCGCAATCGCGAGGAGAGGATGCGATCGCGGAATTCGAACAAGAACGCTCTATCAACCCGTTGTATGGCGGTCTCTACGACCGGCTGGGAGATGCGTATCTGCGCGCGGGCCAGTATGACAAGGCGCAGCAGGCGTTGAACCGCGCCGTGCTTCTGGAACCGGCCTCGACGGGGCCCTACATTCTGCTGGGCAAGGTGCTGTTGAAACAACACAACGCCGCGATGGCGACAATGTACCTGGAGCGCGCGCGCGATATGGACCCGAACAACTTTATGACACACAGCCTGCTGGGGCAGGCGTACCGGGCCGCAGGCCGGACGGAAGATGCAGAGCGGGAGACCGCGAAGTCGATTGAGCTGCAATCGGCGACCGCGCCGAAGCTCACGAAACCATGAGTGGGATCACAAGACGGACAGCACTTCGAGTGGCGCTCGCGAGCTTGCTGTGCGTGTTTCCTGGCCTAGTTTCTTCGGGCCAGGCGCCGGGCCCCGGCAGCGCAGCCGCGAAGCAAGCCGACGAGGCCTTCCGCGCTGGTTATGAGGCGGCGAATGCGGGGGATCTCGAACGGGCCCGGAGCTCCTTTGCGGAGGTAGTGCGGCTGGAGCCGAAGGTACCGGAAGGACATGCGGCACTGGGGTCGGTGTTGCTGAATCTGAGCCGGCCACAGGAAGCCGCAGCTGAACTGAAGCGTGGCTTGGCGTTGAAGCCTGCGGATCGAGACATGAAGATGAACCTGGCGCTGGCTGAGGCACGCTCAGGACATTCGTCGGAGGCGGCGCGGCTGTTTCAGGAACTGACGGCACAGAATTCGGCGCTCCCGCCGGAGGTTGAGATCGGCTATGCGCAGGTGCTGACCGAAAAAGGGCAGCGGGCTGTCGCGCTTGATCGCTTGCGTGTGGCTGTGGCGGCAGCACCGGAGAGCGCGCCGCTGCACGATGCGCTCGGCTCGCTGCTGGCGCAGGAACAGCGATGGACCGCGGCGCAGCCGGAGTTTGCGCGAGCCGTGGAGCTCGACCCGAAGATGGTAGCGGCGCGGCTTCATCTGGCAACCGTATTGATGCAGCTCAACCAGCCGGTCGAGGCTGCGGCGACGCTCGAGCCAGCTCGCGAGCAACAGCCGCAGAACGTAGATGTGTTGGTGGAACTTGCGCTTTCCTACGCCGCACAGGGAAGTTACGAGAAAGCACTTCCGCTCGCTCAGGAAGCCATGCGGCTGGCTCCGGAGAGTTCTGCAGCTGCCGACCAGACCGCGATTGCTCTGCAGGGCCTGGGACGTGAGCGGGAAGCAACTCCGCTGTTTGCGCGAGTGGTGGAAGCGGAGCCAAAAAATGCCTCCGCGCTGACGAACTACGCGCTCGCGCTGGTGCAGCAGGGAAGGGCGAAGGAGGCGATTCCGCTGTACCAGAGGGCGGTTGCCCTGACGCCGAACGACCCGGTGGTCCATGAGGATTTCGGGGTGGCATATCTGCAACAGAGTGATCTGGACGACGCGATCCGCGAATTTCAGGCCGGATTGAAGTTAGACAACGAGAGCCAGCAACTGCACTACAACCTGGGACTGGCCTACAAGCTGAAGGACGACCCGGCCCGTGCCGTGCCTGAACTAGAGCTGGCAGCGCGGCTCGATCCCACCTCGCCTGACCCGGCGTATACCCTGGGCGTTCTTTATATGCAGGCGGGGCGGTTCAGTGATGCGGAGGGGCAGCTGCGCCATATGCTCGAGCTGCGTCCGCAGAATGGGGATGCATGGGCGGTTCTGGGCAGCGTGTACAAGCAGGACAACAAGCTGCCGGAGGCGGCGGACGCGCTGCGGCATGCTATTGCCCTGTTGCCAAATCAGCCCGGCCCGCACATCACGTTGGCGAGCGTGCTTGCGGACCAGGGAGAGAAAACCGAAGCTGCTGCGGAGCGCAAGCAGGCAGCGGAGCTGACGCGTGTCGCCGTGAACCGGCAGCGAGCCACGTTTGCGACGAATACCGGCAACATGCTGCTGGCAAAAGGGCAAGTGGCGGATGCCATCGATCGCTACCAGGAGGCAGTGACCAGCGACCCGAGTTATGCGGATGCGCATGTCGGGTTGGCGTCCGCTTTGGAAAGGCAAGGGCGCACGGAGGAGGCAGCCACGGAGCGTGCCAAGGCCGTCGCACTGGCGAAGCCTGCCGAATGAGTGGGCGCGGCCACCGTCGCTATACTGGATCGAACTTTCCATTGCAACACCCGAGGTGCTGGATTTGAGCTGGACTCGCCGACGTGTGCTTGGCTCGCTGAGCCGGAGCGCGCTGGTGCTACCGTTTGCCGATGTGTTAGCCATGGCAGTTCCACCCTGGGCCCGCGCGGAGGGACGACAGCAAGCACCGGCCGCACAACGCGAGTACCAGACGAAGCCGGTGGCGCCGCCCCCCGGACCCGCATCGCCCATCGCCGGCACGCCGCTCGGCGTGAGCTTCGTGGATGTAGCAAAACAGAGCGGATTGAACACGCAGACAACCTACGGCGGCGTGGGGAAGAACAAATACCTTTTGGAGACGACAGGTTGCGGCGTGGCCTTTTACGACTACGATGCGGACGGCTGGATCGATATATTTCTGGTGAATGGATGGCGGCTGGAGGGTTTTGCCAAAGGCGCGGAGCCGACCTGTCATTTGTTCAAGAACAACCGTGACGGCACCTTCACCGATGTGACCGTGAAATCCGGGCTGGCGCGCAGCGGATGGGGACAGGGATGCTGTGTAGGTGACTACGATAACGACGGGCACGATGACCTGTTCGTCAGCTACTACGGGCAGTGCGCGCTCTTTCACAACAATGGCGATGGCACCTTCACGGATGTGACGGCGAAGGCGGGTCTGACGCAGTCGAAGACGCGCTGGAACTCCGGCTGCGCTTTTCTGGACTATGACCGCGACGGGCATCTGGACCTATTTGTGGCGAACTACATCGATCTGGATTTAAAGACCGCGCCGTTACCCGAATCGGGTCCGTGCACTTACAAAGGGATCATGGTTGCGTGCGGACCGCCGGGCCTGGCGGGCGGGAAGAACCTCCTGTACCACAACAATGGCGATGGGACGTTTACCGATGTATCGCAAAAGGCTGGCATGTGGACCGCCGTGGGGAACTACGCGCTCAGCGTAGCGGTCGCCGACCTGGACAATGACGGCTGGCCGGACATCTACGTAGCGAATGATTCGACTGCGGCAACCCTCTACCAGAACCAGAAAGACGGCACATTCAAGGATGTCGGAATCGAAGCTGGCGTTGCGCTGTCGCCGGATGGCAAACCGCAGGCGGGGATGGGGGTCTCGGTAGGGGACTACAACCGGGACGGGACGCTGGACATAGCGAAGACGAATTTTGCGGGCGACACGGACTCGCTTTACAGCAATCTGGGTGATGGCAGCTTTGAAGACCGCACATACGAGGCCGGGCTCGGCATCAACACGCGGTACCTGGGCTGGGGAGTTGGTTTCTTCGATATGGATAACGATGGCTGGCTGGATCTGCTGGTGTCCAACGGTCATGTGTACCCTGAGGTAAGCAGCTCGAAAACGGAAGCACCTTACGCGGAGCACAAGTATCTCTATCGAAATCTGCGCAACGGCCGGTTTGAAGATGTAAGTGACAAGGCCGGCTCAGGGATCAGTGCGGTGGCCCCGGCGCGCGGCTGTGCTTTCGGCGACTACGACAACGACGGCGATGTGGACATTGTTGTAAATTGCGTCAATACCTATCCGCAGTTATTACGGTGCGACGCAACAGTGAAGCGAAACTGGATCAAGATCAAAGTGATCGGGGTGAAGTCCAACCGTACGGGTATCGGGGCTCGCGTGACGGTGACAGCGAAGACCGATCCTGGGGCTGCAAAGCCGCTGGTACAAGTGGACGAGGTGCGCAGCGGGGGCAGCTACTACTCGCAGAACGATCTGCGGCTGCACTTCGGGGTGGACAAGGCGGAGACGGTGGATTCGATTGAGATTCGCTGGCCCTCAGGCCAGGTTGACACGTGGAAGAAACTGGCAGCGAACAAGCTGTATGTTCTGGCCGAGGGAGGCAAGCTAGTGAAAGCTGAAACGATGGCTGGATGGAAGGGCTGATTGTTGTTCAGACGCGATTTGTCGACATAAGGAAAGTCGAGAAACTTTTTCAATTTCAAGGCTAGAAGGCGCTAAAAGGAATCTCCGGTTTCTATCTCGGGCCCAGGTATATCTCGTCCAAGGTGGTAACTGCTTGACGTCTAGCTTAAGCGCAGTCGACGAAGTTAAAGAAAACAAGCTAAGTGGTCTCCGGCCAGTCCGAGTCACAACGTACTCACTATCTGCAATTTTGCTCGCCGTTGGACTGGCTCTTGCCTTCAACTGGGGATTCAGGGTGCTGCGCGCGGCAACATTTATGTATGGGATGACCTATGCGACGCCGCCCCTCATCATTCGTGCTTACTCAAGGGCCTTCCGCCACTCGATTGTTACGAGTGATCTCTGGATCCAAGGTCGGGGCGGGCCTCTAGAGCTTAGGGTTATTGCACCAAAAGACTCGCCCAATGCTCCGGTCATTGTCCTGGTGCATGGTTTTGCAGGAAATGGTATTCGGGACGGTCTGTTGAATGCGTTCGCTCACCGCCTGTCTCAAAGCGGCTTGAAAGTGGTGATGCCGGAAATAAAGTCTGAAAAGATGCTTCGGATCGATCGGGCGGCGGTGGGAGACGTGGATGATGCGATTCGCTGGAGCGCGATAAGTTCAGGTCAGAAGGTCTCTGTGGTCGGCATCAGTTTTTCCGGCGGTCTGGTAGTTTCCGCGGCCGCCAATCCGGATTTCGCCGACTACGTAAAGGCAACGCTCTGCATCTCTGGCTATAACAGCATTGCGCGGGTGGGACTATTTTATCTACGTGAGGACGTTAGAAGACCGGATTCGCAGCGATATTCGGAAACTCCTACTCCGAACGCGCTAACTCTCATAGCACTGCAGTACCTAGATGAGTTGGTTCCGCGCGAGGACATTGGCCCGTTTACGAATGCCCTGCGAGCCACTTTGGCTCAGGGAGGTTCCTTGGAAGTGCCTGCGGTGCGCGCGCTGACGGCAAGCCAACGCGTATTGCTGGATGATCTGCTGAACGTAAGAACGCAGGCAATGCGTGCGCGCTATCACGCGGTGCTGGAGCGCAATCGAGCAGAATTGGATTACATTTCGCCGATAGGGAAGATCAGCCAACTCCGGGGCTCACTTTATGTTGTGCACGGCTACGGAGATCGACGAATCCCAACCGAGGAGGCGGAGTGGACAAGAGCGGAAGCCGCACATAACGGAAAAGTGAAGGTGATCATTTCACCGTGGATCGATCACTCGGTTCTGGTTCCGCAGGCTCCCTTCCGTGAGAAGGTTCGATTGGTGTATTTCATGTCAGAGATGTTCGATGAGGCGGTAGATCCTGTGCCTCTTCAGCGGGTCAAAGGGCTAAGGGCGGCGACGGACGCCAAAGCTCGGCGTTATTTGGTGAGCAAATAGGGGAACGAAAAGCGGCCGATCTGGATGACGGAATGTGGCTCGGTGGCGGCACCGTGGGGCGGCCAGATGCGGAAACTTTCCACTCGGGTGATCGAAGGGTTACGCACAGCATCGACCTGACCGACTTCTTTGCCGGTGGCGGCCTGATAGAAGCTGACCTTGAGCGCGTCCTGGGAGCGGGTCCAGCCGAAGACGTAGTCTCCGGGAGAGAAGTCAACTGTGCCGACACGCATGGGCGCCTGGACCAGAAAGTAGTGCGAGAACTTGCCTTCAGCAGAGTAGCCGGCGGTGATCATGACGACGCCGGCTATGAAGTGGCCGCTGCCGTCAGTGACGCCGGAGGCAGTTCGGAACTCGGTTTCGATGCGCTCGGATATGACGGGCGCGCGCGCGGGGATGATGGATTTCAGCTCATCCGGAGTGGCGGCACGCCAGTTTTCCGTGGGCTGCGCGTGGAGAATGGCGGGCGTGAGCGAGAGAGCGAGCGCCGCGGAGAACGTGAGCAGAAAACGACGGCGGTTCGAATCAGTCAAAGTGGACGATGCCTCGCTGCAATGCGGTGGTGGCGGCCTGCGTGCGATCGCTGACTCCGAGCTTGCTGAGCAGGCTGTTGATGTGGGTCTTTACCGTTGCTTCGGAGATAAAGAGGGCTGCCGCAATTTCCTTGTTGCTGTTGCCGCCGACGATGAGACGCAAAACCTCAGTCTCGCGATCGGTGAGCGTCGGGGTATTCATGCGCTCGGCAAGACGTTCAGCGACCGGCGCCGGAATACGGGATTTTCCACTGTGGACGGTACGGATCGCCGCGAGCAGCTCTTCGGTATCCATCCCCTTCAGGAGGTAGCCGCGGGCACCAGCCTGCAGAGCGCGATAGATGTCCTCATCTCCATCGAAGGTCGTGAGCACGATGATGCGCGCGTTGGGGAACTCGGCGCGGATTGCCCGGGTGGTCTCGACGCCGTTCATCGTATTCATGCGCAAATCCATCAGCGTGACATCTGGCTGATGCTGACGATAGAGCTCAAGGGCCCGCTGTCCATCGGAGGCTTCAGCGACCACTTGCATCTCTGGAACAGTCGTGAGCAACGCGATGAGGCCCTGCCGGACGATGTGGTGGTCGTCGACGACAAGCAGGCGCACGGGTTTGGCGGCAGAGACGGTCACAAGCGCACTCTCAAGCGTCCTCATGGTATATCGATGCGCAGCGAAATGCGCGTACCTTTCGCGGGTTGGGTGTCTACGCGAAGAACCCCGCCGATTTCCACCGCGCGCTCCTGCATCCCCTGAAGTCCGAAGTGGCCGCCCTCGACGAGGCTTCTCGCATCATGGATGAAGCCGCGACCGTCGTCATCAACCGAAAGTTGGACAGAGCGCGCGTCGTAACTGAGCGTGACATCGATGGTAGACCCGCCGGAGTGATGGAGGGCGTTATTGACGGCCTCCTGCGACACACGGAGCAGCTGATCTTCGATAGCAGGTGGAGCAGCGCGGTAAGTGCCGCGGACCTGGAAGCGCACCTTCGCCGGTCCGTTTGCTGCTGCCTGAGTAACGACGCGATTCACTCGCGCGGGCAGATCGTCCGTGCCTGCGGAGGTGGACCGCAGGTTCCAGATGGAGCGGCGCGCTTCCGCGAGACTGCTCTTGACCAAGCTGCGGGCTCCATCGAGCTGCGTGCGTGCGGCATCAACTGAGGTGCCGAGGAGTCGGGAGACGACCTCAAGCTGCACGCTGATACCGACGATGTCCTGAGCAAGTGTGTCGTGGATCTCGCGCGCAATCCGGGTGCGTTCAGCGAGCACGGCGTCGAAGCGCAACTCCACACTGCGGACGCGCATTCGGTAGATCTGATACCCGATGAGGAGCACGGCGAGCCCGAGCAGCGTGCGGAACCACCAGGTCTGCCAGGTATGCGGGAGCACGCGGATGTCCAGGGCGGCGCCGATCTCGTTCCACACGCTGTCGTTGTTGGAAGCGAGCACATGGAAGGTGTAGCGTCCGGGTGGAATGTTGGTGTAGTAAGCGACACGGCGCGCTCCGGCATCGATCCACTTGGTATCGAAGCCGTCCAGCCGGTAGCGATAACGCACACGTGCCGGCGCGACAAAGCTGAGGCCGGCGTAATGCAATGAGAGGCGCGTTTGACTGGGGTTCACGGTAATGCGCTCGATAGAAGACGCAGGTTGATCATCGACGGTTACGTTTTCAATCACGACGGGTGGTGGCAGGCGATTTTCCCGCTGATGATCCGGGTTGGTGACGCTGATGCCCCGCAGAGTGGCGAACCATAAGGTGCCATCCGGTGTGCGGACAGCAGCGGGATGGCCAGAGGAGCACTCATTGATGCGCATGCCGTCCGAGACTCCGTAGGCCGAGACATCGACGCGAGTGACCGCATGGCGGGCGAAGTCCACAAGCTGCTGCCGCGAGACACGGTAGATGCCGGTGGGGGCGCCCAGCCAGAGATTGCCGCGGCCATCTTCGACGATGGAATGGATGATCTCGGGCAGCCCCGTCGATGAGGAAGGAAAGGCGACGATGTGTCCGTCGCGGAGGAGGTTGAGGCCGCCGCCATTGGTGCCAATCCATAGCGCCCTGGAAGACTCCTGATAGAGCGCGGTGATGACGTCGGAGGAGAGCCCGTCGCGCGTAACGAGGGTTGAGATACGGCCCTTTTCAAGATGGCTGAGACCGCCGCGTGTACCGATCCACAACGCACCGGGGTGAGCGACGTCAAGCGCCAGTGTGCCTACGAGATCGCTGCCGAGGCCATTCCTGCGGCTCCACAAGGTGAGGCCGTGAGCGTTCTGGTGGGCGAGGCCCCGGCGGGTGCCGATCCACAATGAATTGTCATCGGGATCGTAGAGGACGGAGCGGACGAAGTCGTCGGGCAGCGTATCGCTGTGCTGTGCGGCGGTGGCGCGGCCATTCACCAGGTGGTTGAGCCCATCCGGCGTACCGACTGCGAGCGAGCCGTCGCGCTCGGCGGCCAGCGAGAGGATGGTGTTACTGGCGAGGCCCTGCTGCGTGGTCAGTGTCTGCCACGAGGTGCCGTGGAGGTGCGAGAGGCCATTGCCGTCGGTGCCGGCCCAAATGTCGCCCTTGTCCGCGAGGAGAGTGCGGACTGCATCGCCGGGCAGACCATCTGCGGTGGTAAGGGTAGTGAAGCGCTGTTCCCGCAACTCGAGCAGGCCGGCGGCATCGGTGCCGAGCCAGAGGTTGCCCTCGCGATCCTCGTAGAAGGCCTCGATGCCCGCGGCGCCGCTGCGGGCGCGCAGAGTCTCGAACCGGCCGTCTGCGTAACGGGCGACAGCGCCCTGAGTGCTCATCCAGAGAGCGCCCTGGCGGTCTTCGAAGAGATGGAGGATGCGGCCAGCGGGCAAACCATCCGAGGCGCTCTTCCACGTCCATGTGCCTGTAGGAGAAAGAATGCCGAGTGTGTTGGCCGTGGCTACGTACACCGTGCCGTTCCGGCCTGTGCATAGTGCACGGATGGCGTTGTCTGGAACGCTTTGCTTCGCTGATACCGGCACGCGGAGCGGAACAGAGCTCAGCGTGCCGTTCTGGTAATGAAACAGGGCGTCTTCGCGGGTAACCCAGGGGGAACCGTCGTGCGCGATGGCAATCAGGTCCGCAGAACCGAGCAGCGTAGTCACAATGCGGCCATCGCGCAATTGAACGACGTTGCTTGCGGTAGCCAGCCAGAGAGAGCCGTCCGGAGCACCCGAAGCGACGGGCCTGCCATCGCGTTGGGTGAGTGGGGCATCGAGGCCATGGAGAAGGGTGAAGCGATCGGCGGCGCCAAACGCGACTCCCTCCGGAGTGAGGACCCACAGGCTGGTTGGGCCAGCCGGTATGACGCCTGCGATGGGGCCGGACGGAAGGCCATTGGCAGCGCCGAGCAGCTCAAGGGATCCCTGGTTGCGCCGGAGCAGTCCGTCGGCAGTCGCTACCCACAACGTACCGTCGGCAGTCTCGGTGAGCGCGCTGATCAGATTGCTGCGCAACTGCGGCGTGGAGCGCCTGTCGAAGAGAGTGAAGTCGATGCCGTCGAAGCGGACGAGGCCGCCGTCGGTGGCCAGCCACAAGTAGCCGTCGCGAGTCTGGCGGATGGCATGAACTGTGTTTTGGGGCAGGCCATTGTCGGTCTGCCAGAGCTGCTGGCCATACTGACGGAGGGACTGTGCAGGATCGAGCGCGTGAAGCGGGGGTGCGCCGAAAACCAGCGAGAGCAACGCCGCGAGCACTGCAAGTGCGGGCAGGCGGGCGGTCCGGAGGTACCGACGCATCATTGAGTTGACAAACCCAAAGCTGATGAAGACATGGACTTTTGGACTAAGGATACAGCCGCTTGCACTACCCAATCAGGGTAAGGTTGGGGCTGGGATTGGCTCGATGCATCCGAGCAGGAAGATGTAGCCGGCGATGCCGGCGAAAAGATAGATGGCGGGCACGCTGAAGGCGATGGCGAAGGAACGGGTGTGGCCGTAGAGGTAACCGGTGATGACGGGTGCAGCGATGGCGGAGATCTGGCTGGAGAGATTCATGATGCCGGCAACGCGGCCGACTGCACCGGGGGGAGCAACAAGTGCCGGGAGAGACCAACTGACGGGCGCGGCCGCGGCCAGGCCCCCGATGGACACGCTGATCCAAAGCAGCGCAGTGCCCGGCGTGGTGGAATGCACGGCGCCGAGCAGTCCCATGCCCAGCAACATGCCGGCGATGAGGATTGCCTGGCGCACGATGGTCGACGAGAAGCCGCGACGCATGAGGGTGTCGACCAGCCAACCGCCGCCGATGAGGTCTGTAGCGGTAGCGATGAGCCAGGGCACACCTGTGTAGAGGAAGGAATGCATTAGGTTGATATGGAGGGTGACAGCGAGATATGTCGGAAGCCAGGTGAGCAGGAGATAGAAGACATAGTTGTATGCGCCGTACCCGATGAAGAGGCCGTACACCTTGCGCTGGCGCAGGAGGTAGAGGAAGGGCACGGCCGGATGGCGCTCGTCAGCGGTATCGCCATACCGCTGGCCGGGAGGCGGATCACGATAGACGAAGTAGAAGATTGCGAAATAGAGGAAACTGGTGAGCGCTGTGGCTGCAAACGCCCACCGCCAGCCGGCGTAGAGCAGCAGAACACCGATGATGGGAACGCCGATGGCGGTGGAGAACTTTGCAGCGGCGTCAAAGATGGCAGTGGGGAGGCCGCGCTCTTCTGGTGGAAACCAGAGCCCGATCGCTTTGGCGTTTGCCGGGAAGATGGGCGACTCGCCGATACCCAGCAGCATGCGCGACGCGAATAGCGTTCCATAGGTGGGCGATACGGCCGCGGCGAGTGTGGCTATACCCCAGACAAACGATCCGATGCGTCCCACCACGGCGACGCCCACAGCATCCAAAAGCGCCCCGATGGGTAACTGGCAAGCAGCGTACGTCCAGTTGTAGGCACCGGCAAGGTAGCCGAATGCAACTTCATCGATGCGAAAAGTAGAGCGCAGCGCATCATGTGCAACAGAGAGATTCACGCGATCGAAAAAATTGATCAGCACACCGAACCCGAGTAGGAATGCGATGTTCCACCGTGCGCGAACGTTTGCGCGCGGTGGCGTAGAGCGCGGCGATGGGCGAATGAGATCGGACTTAGTCATCAGGCGCAAGTGCGTTATGCTGAAGGTATGGCTCGATCAGGAGCGAGTGCAAGGGGATGCTTCCCATTTTGCCCGCGCCGCATGCTGAGTGCAGCGGTGGCGCTGGCTGCAGCCGGAGCCCAGCGCGCAGTCGCACTGACGAGCAATACCAACACGAGCATCTTCTCGCCGGAATCAACGCCGTCTCGCTCGATCTATGAGCTTTCGCTGTTTGTGCTCGCGGTTACCGGCGGCATTTTCGTCGTGGTGGGCGGGCTGATTGTGTATGCGGCGGTGCGCTTCCGAGAGCGGCCGGATGACGACGGCAGCGAGCCACCGCAAATCTTCGGCAGCAATCAGATTGAATTGTCGTGGACGATCATTCCGGTGCTGATTGTTGTGGTGCTGTTTCTTGCGACGGCGCGCATGATTTTTGCGATCCAGGACGCACCGAAGCCGGCTGCCGCACTGGAGATGTCGGCGATCGGGCACCAGTTCTGGTGGGAGTTCCGCTACCCGGCACTGCACATTACGACAGCGAATGAGTTGCATATTCCGGTTAGCACCGATGCAGATCCGCGGCCGACGTTTATGAAGCTTACGTCCGCCGACGTGATCCACAGCTTCTGGGTTCCGCGGCTGGCGGGCAAGGTGGACCTGGTGCCCAACCGTATTAACGAGTTGTGGATGGATCCGCATACGCCGGGTTTGTACGTGGGACAATGCGCGCAATTCTGCGGTGTGGAACACGCGAAGATGCTGCTCCGCGTATATGTGGACACTCCGGAGCAGTTTGCCGCATGGGTGAAACAGGAACAGCAGCCGGGTGCGCAGAGTCCTGCGTCAGCAGCGGGACGGCGGGAGTTTGAGTCGCAGGCGTGCATGAACTGCCATGCCATTGCGGGCACGGCGGCACATGGGCAGTTCGGGCCGGACCTGACGCACTTTGCGAGCAGAAAGACACTTGCTTCCGGTGCCGCTGATAACACGACCGAGAACCTCGAGCGCTGGATTGAAGATCCGGATTCGATCAAACCGGGCTCGCTAATGCCCTCGATGCATCTGACGCCAGACCAGGTGCGCGAAATCACAGCGTATCTGAACACATTGCAGTAAGCAGTCGCTAGAGGAGAGAAGGACGCAAATGGCCGGAGGGAGCATACCGGTACCTGGAGGGCTGGGCAGCGCCGCCGATGTGGCGGCCACCGAAGCCGACGGAGCGACCTGGCTGGAGCACCTGCATAGCTGGGTGGTTACGGTTGACCACAAGAAACTTGGGGTCATGTACGTGCTGTACGCGCTGCTGTTCCTGGTGGTGGGAGGAATCGAGGCGCTGATCATTCGCATTCAGCTTTTCTTCCCAGACAACCACTTCGTCAGCGCCGAGACGTTCAATCGCGTGTTCACGATGCACGGAACCACGATGATCTTCTTCGTGGCGATGCCGATCGTGTTTGGATTCGGCAATTACCTGATGCCGCTGATGCTGGGTGTGCGCGATATGGCGTTTCCACGGCTGAATGCCTTCAGCTTCTGGATGTCGGCATTTGGCGGCCTGCTGCTGTACTACAGCTTTATTGGAGGCGTGGGCCTGCAGGGAGCGGGCAGCGCGCCCGATGTGGGCTGGTGGGCATACGCGCCGCTGACGTCGCGCGCATTCTCGCGGGGGCACTCCACGGATTACTGGGCGCTGGCTCTGATTGTCTCCGGCTTCGGGTCGATCGGGGCGGCGATCAACTTTATTGCTACGGCGTTCTGCATGCGTTGCAAGGGAATGACGTTGTTCCGCATGCCGTTGTTTGTATGGCTATATGTTGTGTCGTCGGGACTGGTGCTAGTGGCGGTGAGCCCACTGACCGCGGCGCAGGTGATGCTGACAATCGATCGCTATCTGGGCGGCCACTTTTTCGACACGCAGGCGGGCGGGTCGGCGGTCGTGTGGGCGCACTTCTTCTGGATATTCGGGCACCCAGAGGTCTACGTACTGGTGCTGCCGGCGTTCGCGATTATCAATGAGGTTGTGCCCGTGTTTTCGCGCAAGGCGATCTTCGGGTATCCGGCGATGGTGGCGGCGTCGGTGGGGATTGGTTTTGTGAGCCTGGGTGTGTGGGCGCACCACATGTTCACAATCGGAATGACGTCGATTTCGAACGCGTTCTTCGTCCTGTCGACGATGCTGGTGGGAATTCCGACGGGCATCAAGATTTTCAACTGGATCGCGACGATGTGGGGCGGGAAGATCCGGTACCGCACTCCGATGCTGTTCGCAGTAGGGTTCCTGGTGCAATTCCTGATCGCCGGGCTGACGGGGATCATTCTTTCGGTGGCGCCATTCAACTGGCAGTTACATAATTCGTATTTCGTTATCGCTCACTTTCACTACGTGATTGTCGGCGCAATCCTTTTCGCGATCTTCTCCGGCATCTACTACTGGTTTCCGAAGGTGACGGGGCGGATGCTGGACGAGCGGTTGGGGAAATGGAACTTCTGGCTGTTTGTTATCGGCTTTCACGTCTGCTTTGACGTGATGCATATCCCGGGTGTGCTGGGCATGCCGCGGTCGATTTATACCTACGAGGCGGACCGCGGATGGACCGGTCTGAACCAGATCGTGAGCGTGGGCGCAATCATCCAGGGGATTGCGATCGCGATTCTGGTCTACAACATGATTCATTCGGCTCTGAAGGGTCAGGAGGCAGGCCCCGATCCGTGGGATGCATGGACGCTGGAGTGGGCCACGAACTCGCCGCCGCCGCCCTACAACTTTGCCATTGAGCCGGTGGCTCGCAGCCGGCGGCCGCTGTGGGACTTGAAACATCCAAACGACCCGGATGAGCCATTGGAAGAAGGATGAGAGAACAGATCGGAATGTCACTTTCATGAGCACAATTCCCATGACCACTCCCGCGCATGGCCACGCTGCCGATTCCGACTGGCGTCTGCCTTCGCGTGGGCGCGTTGGCATGTTCTCGTTGATCCTGGCCGAGTCAGCGATCTTCGTGATTTTCGTGGTGGCCTACGTCTACAACATCGGCAGAAGCACGTTTGGACCGCAGCCGAGGCAGGTGCTTGAGCTGCCGATTCTGAACACGATCTTCCTGCTGTCGAGCAGCGGCACCATCTTGATGGCGGAGCGCGCACTGGTGAAACGCGCCATGGCCGCGTTCATCGCCTGGTGGGCCCTGACGATCGCGCTGGGCGCAATCTTCCTCCTGGGAACGGCGCAGGAGTGGCATAAGCTCATTACGAAGGACGGACTGACGATCAGCACCAATCTGTTCGGCACAACGTTCTATTCGCTGGTCGGCCTGCATGCTTCGCACGTCATCGTCGGGCTCGTCATGCTGAGTGCGGTCCTCGTTTTTACACTGCTGGGCGCGTTGAAGCCAGAACACACGGAGAAGGTGGAAGTGCTCGCGCTGTACTGGCACTTTGTGGACTGGGTGTGGGTGGTGGTCTTTAGTGTCGTGTACGTGATTGGACGATAAAGCATGAGCACGGGCGCACAACGCGAACATTCTGCTACCGCCAGTCAGGCGGAGAATGCAATTCACCTGCCAGCGCCGACGCAGTGGCCACTGATTTTGGCAGTGGGTTTGACGCTGCTCTTCGCCGGTCTCGTGACAAACGTGATGATCTCCGCGCTGGGCGTAGTGATGGCTGTCTGCGGCGCGGTGGGATGGTTCCGTCAGGTGCTGCCGCAAGAGGCGCATGAGATGCTGCCGGTGACGTTAGAAGAGATTGCGATTGAGCGCGAAGGCCGGCGCGTGACGCGCGTGGAGCATCTGCATCCCGTCGCGGGACGCGCGATTACTGGTATTTCTACCTATCCGATTTCATCGGGCATTAAGGGCGGGTTCGCGGGTGGCACGGTAATGATCCTGCTGGCAGAGATTTATGGCGTAGTGCGCTTCCATAGCATCTGGTATGTAGTGAACCTGCTGGGCGGTGCAGGCGTGGCTGGCTGGAATGCACCGACCGAGCACGACCTAGGTACATTTCATTTGGCGGCGTTCCTGATCGCGATTGTGATTCACACGGCTTCGTCGTTCCTGGTGGGGCTGCTCTATGGCGCACTGCTTCCGATTCTTCCGCGGCACCCGATTGTGTTGGGTGGCCTGATTGCACCGGCACTTTGGACCGGCCTGCTGCATTCGACGCTGGGGCTGCTCAATCCTTATTTTGATGACCACATCAACTGGTACTGGTTTGCATTAAGTCAGGTCGGCTATGGCCTCGTGGCCGGCTGGGTGGTCGCGCGCGAAGGACGCCTCAAGAGTCTGAGGGATGTGCCGCTTTCCGTGCGGCTGGGCGTGGAGACTGCGGAACCGCTGAAGCATGACGACGAGGGCCGCCGATGAGAGCAGGTGTGTTCGCGTTCGCGGTTTCGTGTGCGCTGCTCGCGAGCGGCTGCAACAGCCTGCCGGGAAAGCCGGCACCGGGGCCGGAGGTGCCGCGTCCGGAGAGCATTTTGTCGCCGCAGGTGCTCTTTGCGCAAAACTGCTCGGGATGCCATGGCACGGAAGGACAACACGGGCCGGCGACACCGCTGGCGTCACCGGTCTATCAGGCTCTGGTGGATGATGCAACGCTGCGTCGCGTGATTTCGCGGGGGCTACCCGGTTCGATGATGCCGGCGTTCGCGCAGAGCGCAGGTGGCGAGTTGACGGATGCGCAGGTGGACTCCATCGTCCGTGGGATTCGCGCGAAGTGGAACAAGGGAGATGCACTGAAGGTCGCGAATCTGCCCCCGTATGCCGATGACGGAAAGGGAGATGCAAAAGCGGGCGAGCAGGTGTACGCAAACAACTGCGCGAATTGTCACGGACCCGCCGGAGGCAAGATCGGGGAGGCAGGGTCGGTACTGAATCCGGATTTCATGACATTGATGGCACCACAGACTTTTCGGACAACTGTGATCGTCGGGAGGCCGGACCTTGGGATGCCCGATTGGCGCGACCAGATGGATAGTCCGATGACTGCACAACAGGTAAGCGATGTGGTGGCGTTTTTGATGGCGCAGAAGCCAAACGCCCCTGCGGGAAGAACGCAGGCACCGCAAGCAACCCAGGGAGCGGCTCACCAGCGGGCACTTCAGCCAAGGATCAGTGGAGGAGCGCGATGAATCCGGAGCCCAACCAGGCATTCACGAAGGTTGCGCGCGACGGCGAAGCAACGGTGTCGCGGCGCCGCTTTCTCCTGAAGGTGAGCATCGCGATCAATGCGCTCGTAGCTGCTGCTATCGCGACGCCGGTGATCGGCTATCTGCTGGGACCGATACGCAAGAGGGGCGCCTACAATTCGTGGATCGCACTGGGGCAGGTCAGCGACTATCACGAAGGCGAGACGGTGCTGGCCACATATCGTAATCCGCATACGGATGCCTGGGACGGCGACACGGGGAAGGTAGCCTGTTACGTGCGCCGCGAGAAGGGCAACACGTTTACCGTGTTTGCAGTGAACTGCGCCCATCTGGGCTGCCCCGTGCGCTGGTTCCCGCAGTCGGAGCTTTTCATGTGCCCGTGTCACGGCGGCGTGTACTACTCGAACGGCGAGCGTGCGGCGGGACCGCCGGAGCGCGGGCTGTTTACGTACGACTACCACGTCGTGGGCGGCAAGCTAATGATCAACGCCGGGCAGATGCCGACGCTCGCAAACGAAGCCAAACTGGTTAAAGGAATTCTGCCATGCCCTGGTACAAGCAAGCCTACGATTGGGTAGAGCGTCGTGTGCAGCTCGAGGGTTTCGTCAAGGAGTCCGCAGAGCACCCCGTCCCGAGCAAGACTGCGAGTTGGTGGTACGTCTTCGGCAGTGCAAGTTTTGTGCTGCTGCTACTGCAAATCGTCACTGGCATTCTGCTGGCGCTCGTTTACGTACCCTCGGCCGGTTCCGCATGGTCGAGCCTGCAGGTGTTGAATCATCAACTGCCTCTGGGCTGGTTTCTGCGCGGCATGCACGGATGGGGATCGAATTTCATGGTCGCCGTCGTTCTTATCCATATGTGCCAGGTGTTCCTCTTCGGCGCATACAAGTTTCCGCGAGAGCTGACGTGGATCTTAGGTGTGTTCCTGCTGTTGATGACGCTTGGGATGGCCTTCACCGGACAGGTTCTGCGTTTTGATCAGGATGCTTATTGGGGGCTGGGCATCGGCGCATCGATCATGAGCCGCGTGCCCTTTATAGGAAGGCAACTTGTCGAGTTCATGCTGGGCGGACCCATCATCGCCGGCGCTACGCTTAGCCGCTTTTTCACGCTGCACGTTTTTGTCATTCCGGCGACAATGCTGGCATTTGCTTCGCTGCATGTGTGGCTGGTTCTTAAGCTGGGCATCAATGAGTGGCCGACTCCGGGACGGCTGGTCAAGCGCGAAACATACATCCAGGAATACAACGAACTCACGCATAAAGACGGGGTGCCATTTTTCTCCGGTGCGATATGGAAGGACGCGATGTTCAGCGCGGGCATCGTGCTGGCGGTGGCAGTCTGCGCGCTGCTATTAGGACCGATCGGGCCAACCGGTGTGCCGGATCCCACAATTGTGCAGACAGTGCCGAAGCCCGACTTCTTCTTCCTGTGGATCTATTCAGCGCTTGCGTTTCTGCCGCCATCCATCGAGACGCCGGTCATGCTGATCGCGCCGGTGATCGGAATCATCGTCATGCTGGTGCTGCCTTTCGTCGCGGGACTCGGTGAGAAGAGCTGGTATAGGCGTCCAGTGGCGGTGCTGCTCGTTGTGGTGCTCGCTGCTGGCTTTGCGACACTCACACATCTCGGCACGTACGTTCCGTGGAGTCCGCAGATGGACGGATGGAGCGCGGATCCCGTTCCCGTTCACTTTGTGGACCAAACAAAGCCGTTGGAGCGGCAGGGTGCGATCGTCTTTCAGCAAAAGCAGTGCCGCAACTGCCATCAGATGGGAGGACTTGGAGGGCGTCGCGGCCCGTCGCTGGATGACGTCGCAACGCGATTGACCGAGGACCAACTGGTCCGCCAGGTGACGCAGGGCGGTGGCAATATGCCGGCTTATGGAAAGACACTGTCCCCCGCACAGGTGACAGCGTTGGTTGCATTTCTCGAGACGCTGCATCCTTCGAACCAGCCGGTCGCGATCGATGCCTCGCGGCATGTTGCGGAGACGAACAATCCCGCGCCGAAGGAGCCGGTGGAGGCGATCCGCCCGTAAGGAGTTACGCCGCCCATTGGAGTTTGAGTGAATCCTGAGCTGTCAGACGCGATTGCGGCCTCATGGAGCGTTCCGCTGTGGGGCACCTTGTCGCTGCTGTTGACGGCAATTATCTACTGCCGAGGTTGGCGCGTTGCGAAGTTGACCCGAGCGGCTGCACTGCCCTCGTGGCGCGCAGCTTGTTTCTTCGCGGGACTCGTCACTGTCTGGCTGGCCATTGCGTCGCCGCTCGATGTCCTTGGCAACTGGCTGCTGCTTGCCCATATGGTGCAACATCTGACGTTGATGTCCGTGGCCCCGCCTCTGCTGCTGTTGGGCGCGCCCACGGTACCGCTGCTGCGTGGGCTGCCGCGCGGCTGGGTGCGCGATGGATTCGGACCGATGTTCCGTTCGCGTACCGTGCACTGCGTTGCGCGGTTCATGACGCACCCCGCGACGGGCTGGATCGCGATGAACGTGGCATATTTAGCCTGGCATGTGCCGGCGGCATATGAGCTCGCGCTGCGCTCGCCAGCATGGCACGAAGTAGAGCATGCCTGCTTCTTCTTCACATCGCTGCTCTTCTGGTGGACAGTGCTTCAGCCCTGGCCGAGCCGCGCGCGCTGGTCACGCTGGGCGGTAGTGCCGTATCTGGTCACCGCTGACCTGGTGAACACGGCGCTTTCCGCATTTCTGGCATTCTCCAACCGTGTCTTGTATCCCACCTATGCCATGGCGCCGCGCATGTTTGGATTGACTGCAATGCAGGATCAGGCGGCTGCGGGTGCATTCATGTGGGTGGTGGGTTCAGCTATCTATCTCGTGCCCGCGATCGGCGTTACGCTATCGCTGCTTTCGCGGCGCCGGCCCAGGTCTGCACTGGTTACGATCGGCGGTGCGCCGGCTTCGGGAAAGATGAACGCGGGGCAGTCATCCGACCTGCTGCGTTTACCGGTTCTGGGTCCACTCCTTCGTGCGCGCTATGGACGTCAGCTTCTGCAGACGATGAGTTTAGCCGTAATGGTGGTCGTTATTGTCCACGGCTTTGTCGGGCATCCGATGGCGGCCATGAACCTGGCGGGAGTGTTGCCCTGGAATATTCTGCGCGCGCTCGGGGTCCTGGCATTGCTGTTTGTGGGCAACCTCTTCTGCATGGCATGTCCTTTCACGCTGCCGCGCGAACTCGGCCGACGTCTTGGCTGGGCCCACTTTCGCTGGCCGCAGTGGCTGCGCGTGAAGTGGATTGGCGTCGGGTTGATGCTGGGGTTCTTCTTCGGGTATGAACGTTTCGCACTGTGGAACAAGCCTGCCAGCACCGCATGGTTGTTGGTTGGTTATACAGGCGCCGCATTTTTAGTGGACTCCCTTTTCCGAGGCGCGAGCTTCTGCAAATATGTCTGCCCGATTGGACAATTCAACTTTGTCGGATCACTGATCTCGCCTACCACTTTGCAGATCAGCAGTCTATCTACCTGTACCGCTTGTTTGACGCACGACTGCATCCGAGGCAACACACAGCAGCGTGGCTGCGAGCTTGAGCTCTATCTGCCGGAGAAGCGCAGCAATGCGGACTGCACCCTGTGCATGGATTGCGTGAAGGCTTGCCCGAACGACAATATCATTCTCACGCCGCGCAGCGTGACGCGGGATGTGCTGGGGACAGAGCCCACTTCATCGCTAGGGCGACTGCACCGCAGAACCGACGTTGCCTGTGCCGCTCTGGTGTTGGTTTTTGCGGGATTTGCGAATGCGCTGGCAATGGTGGGGCCCAGGGGGGCGCTTCTGGCGGCTGCAGCGCGGAAGGTGCCCTGGCTGGCGACGGGGATGGGGATTTTTGCCGGAGTGGTCTTCGCGACTCTCGTGGTGACGGGGGTGGTGTGGCTTGTCTCTCAGAGCGCTCGCGGTGCGGAGTCCCGGAGTGAGGCATTCGTGAGAAGTGCGCTGGCTCTGGTGCCACTGGGGATGGGGATGTGGGCGGCGCACCTGACATTCCACCTGGCGATGGGAATACCGGCGTTGCTGCCTCTGGTGCAGCAGTCGGGAGTGGACTTTGGACTGCGCTGGATGGGATTGCCGCATTGGGGCACAAGCCGGACGCTGCTCGGCGCGAATGGTCTGCTGCAGTTGCAGCTCCTCTTCCTCGATGGAGGTCTGCTGCTCTCCCTCTACCTCCTGTGGCGGATGGCGGCAGCTACGCAGGTTACCCGTCGGGCGCTGGCCATCGCGCCACTGGCGCTGCTTACCGTAGTTCTGTATGCATTCGGCTTCTGGGTGCTGCTCCAGCCGATGCAGATGCGCGGCATGATGATGGGGGCGATGTGAGGCGTCTCCTTGCATGCCTCGCGCTTGGGTGCTGTGCGATGGCAGCGCATGCGGATGGCGGGCGGCTGCAGATGCGGCAAGCTGCCGGACCGTTCGTGGTGTCACTCTTCACTGCACCTGAGTCGCCGGCAGTGGGTCCGGCCGACTTGAGCGTGATGGTGGAGGAGCAGGGAAGCGTTCTGCTGGACGCGAATGTGGTCGTCACACTAACGTCTGAGGACGCGAGCGCCACGCCTTTAGTCGCGCGGCTGTCGTATGCGCATGCTGCGAACCGGCTGCTGCAGGATGCGGTTGTGCAGTTGCCGCGCGCCGGGCGGTGGCGGGCTGTACTCCATGTGAGCGAGCGGGGTCGCGAGGCGAGCGTCGCGACTGATCTGATCGTGGCGAATTACTCGGCGCGCCGGGGAACGGTGTGGTTCTTTGCCGTGCTGCCGGCATGTGCGATCGCGCTGTTCGCATGGGTACAGACGGAGAAGCGACGCGCGCGTCGCCGGAGAATGCTCAGTCCGGCGTGACCTTCTGTCCTGTGATCGCTATAGTGAAGGGTTTGCCTGATGCATTCCTATGACCAAGTCTTCCGCTCCTCTCCTGCTTAACGGTGATCCTCTGACATTGGCGCAACTCGAGGCGGTTGCTACCGCAACGCTCAGTGTTGCGATTGCTCCCGGTTCGACGAACCGCATTCTTGCTTCACGGGCGGTTGTCGATCGTGCGGCTGCAGGAGATGCGGCGGCCTATGGCATCAACACCGGATTCGGGAAGCTCGCCGAGGTGCGCGTGGCACCGGACCAAGTGGCGGCACTGCAGCAGAACCTGGTGCGCAGTCACTGCTGCGGAGTAGGCGAGCCGTTGAGCGAGGCCGAAGTGCGCGGCATGCTGCTGCTGCGAGCGAATGTGCTGACCAAAGGGTTCAGTGGCGTGCGCATCGAGGTCGCGGAGTTGCTGGTGGCGATGCTTCGCCATCGCATTCATCCAGTGGTGCCGTCGCGCGGTTCTGTCGGTGCCAGCGGGGATCTTGCTCCGCTCGCGCATCTGGCATTGGCGCTGATCGGCGAGGGCGAGGTGTTTGTGCGCGGCGAGCGCATGCAGGCGGTGAAGGCGTTGGCCGCGGCTGGACTCTCGCCGCTCAAGTTACAGGCCAAGGAAGGTCTCGCTCTCTTGAATGGCACGCAGGCGATGGCTTCCGTTGGCGGGCTGAGCCTGGCGCGAGCGCAGCGCGTGGTACGGCTTTTTGATTTGACAGGGGCGATGTCGCTTGAGGGATTGAGGGGCACCCCGGCAGCGTTCGATGCGCGCATCCATGAGGCGCGTCCACACGCGGGTCAGATCGCGGCGGCGGCGCATCTGCGCGCTCTGATGGAGGAGAGCGAGATCCGCGAATCGCACCGGCTGAACGATCCGCGGGTGCAGGATGCTTACTGTCTGCGCTGCATGCCGCAGGTGCATGGGGCGGTGCGGGGCGTACTCGACCATGCGACGGCGGTGATCGAGACGGAGACGGGATCAGCCACTGATAACCCGCTCATATTTGCGCTTACTGACGACGGCGGAGGAGATATTCTCTCCGGCGGCAATTTCCATGGCGCGCCGCTGGCGTTCGCGCTGGATTATGCAGCGATCGGGCTCGCTGATTTGTTGAGCATCAGCGAGCGGAGAATCGACCGGCTGATCAATCCGGATATCAACGAGGGGCTGCCGCCATTTCTCTCCGATAATCCGGGTATCTCGTCAGGCTTCATGATTTCGCATGTGACCGCTGCCGCGCTGTTGAACGAAGCGAAGGTGCTGGCGCATCCGGCGAGTGTGGATTCGGTGCCGACCTCGGGCGGCAAGGAGGACCACGTCTCGATGGGGATGACGGCCGCGCTGAAGCTGCGGCAGGTTGTGGAGAATGCGGAGATGGTGCTCGCGATCGAGTTGATGACGGCGGCACAAGCCCTTGAATTTCGTTTGCCGTTGCGGGCCGCGCTTCAGGTGGAGGCTGCATGCGCACGAGTACGTGAGTTCGTGGCGCCGCTGCGCGAGGACCGGGTGCTGGCCGGAGATATCGCGACATTGGCTGCGGCGATTCGCGAAGGCGCATTCGACGAGTGGCAGGGGGACCCCCCCTCCCCCCCTCCGGTACCGGAGGGCACCTTCTAAGTCTCGTTCCTGCATTCGTTTAGACCTGTTTCCGATAGCTAAAAATGTCATTGCAAAAGACTTACGCGTAAAAAAGTCCAAATAAAGGACTTAGAAAGAGGAAAGCCACGGAGTCATCGCTCCGTGGCTTTTGGTTTTTTCTTCAGCTCTAATTTAAGGATAGCAATTTCAGTGGGAATATCTGGCAGATTTATGAGTGCCTTTATGCGGGTCAGGTTCTTTTTGGTACGGACCGCTTGGCTTCAGACAGTCCATAGTCTGTAAGCTGATCCACTGGAGACTGATCAAACCGTGCTCGATGAGCACATTTCGCTTTTCGTCCATTCATGGGCCTCTCCTGCCGCTATTGCACTGTCAGCAACACGGGTTGCGACGTGACGTGTGTGTCGCCAACGTCCACCCCGATCACGGTGATGCGATATGTACCAGCGCTAAGGGTCAGCGGAAATTTCAACTGTTCGCTCCAAGTCTGATACGCCTTCTTACCATTCACCCAGAGCTCGAGCCTTTTCACGCCGGCCGGCGAAGCGCCGGATGCTGACACCACAAACGGCTGTCCGGCCTTGGCCGTTGTCCCAGCCGGTGTGCAAATCCTCGCTCCCAATTGCGCAGTCGAAGGTGGAATGCAGTTGGTCGCGCCGTTCTGATTCACAATCTGCAGCGCTCCAGAATCCTGAAGAGCAATGTCCAATCGCGAGTCGCCGTTCACATCCCGCATCACCATGGCACGCGGACGGTCAAAGTAGGTCGGTGGAAGCGTGTCCGAGCCAGGAGTCAAATCCTTCTGCCCCAGCGCATGAACCGTGCCCTTGAATGTTCCGTCACCGCGGCCAAGCGCGTAGTCCATCACCTGGTTGTTCGGGTCCGAAGTGAAGCCAACGATATCTGCCTTCTGGTCGCCATCTATGTCACCCACTCCGATCAGTCCCCCGGAGGCGCTGTTCGTAAACGCAAGGTGGGCAGAAAGGTGAAAGTGTCCGGTCCCGTCATTCACGTACACATACGCTGTATTGAGTGTGTTGGCGATGCACGGAGAGACGCAGGGTCCGACGACTCGCACCACCAGGTCCGGCTTGGGTGGCGTTGCCTGTTTGATCGAACCCCACGCAAGGGCGCTGGCAGTGGTACCCGCCGGAAGCGAGAACTTCGTATGCAACTGGAGCGTGCCATTCGCGGAAGACGTGAAGACCATGACGATGCTGTTGTTCGCAATGAGAGCTACGTCGTTGTTGCCGTCACCGTTGAAGTCGACGCTTGTCATCATCCCGGCTGCGAACACATGTTTGTTGCCCGGTAAAGAGATCGTCTGCGCAAGGGCGAAAGTGCCATCGCCATTTCCGTGAAAGCGCTGCAGAGAGCAGATTGACTGATCGCTACAGACAATGACCGCGAGATCGGCAAAGCCATCCTTATCGAAGTTGGCAGGAATGATCGCCCGGGGGTGGCCGGAGAGAATCACATCCGGGGCGAACTGGAAGGTTCCGTCCCCGTGCCCAAGCAGAATGTTGAGCCGATTCGCAGCGCGAAGCTCGACCGCAACGTCGAGATTGCCATCGTTATTGAAATCGGCAACTTGAAGCTCATCGGGATCGGCATTCTGCGGCAACTGGAAGTTGTACGGGAACGAGCCAGGCGGCGGGTTTTCTACCCACAGCCCCAGCGCTGAACTCAGGAATAAGTAGCTGAGTTGACCGGAATGCGTAAAATCTGCTGCGGCAATCCCCTTGTTCAAGACGAACCCGACTCTCCCATTCACCGAGAAGGTGATATTTGACCCACTAGTCGTTTGTGCTGCTGCCAGCGCAGCTCCTGCGCAAAGGAAAGAGATCACTCCTAGTTGCTTCCATCGAATGGAGATATCCATGCGATCCTCCGGACTGCACAAGTCGAGAATGCAGGCATCCAGAGTGTGCTCTCGAATATCGCTCATGGGCAAGATTTATTCTTAGCAACATGCTCTTCGATTGAAGCTATGCAAATGTAGATGGTTACAGGTGCTTCCCAAATTCACCCACCCCGACGGCTGGTGCGGACTGGCGCAGGCACGGGCTCAGTAAATGAAGAGAGTCAGTCGAATGAGAAGAACGCAGATGTCCTTGTAGGACGAATATCCCCTGCGGCAGCAGCGACGGATTGTGGCGGTTCCTTCCGAGTAGCTGACGACTCGCACGCAACAAGGAGTGAGCGCCGGCAGTCGTAATCTTGCGAGCACTATCCTCTGACTAGCCGGTGAACTTACTGGCCGTAAGAATTAACAAAGACGGACGCTTGTGAACCTGAATCTGCTGGAATCCCGCACGTCGGGCATATGTCATATATTCGGCGGCAGTCGCAGGCGTTGGCGTGTATGGCGGCCGTTCTTTGTCGTCGAATGCGCCTGCGCCGTTCGCAAAAGCGTTCCAGCCAGCGTCTGATTCAAGATCAGTATTATCGATGAACAATCGGCCACCCTCACGAAGTACACGCAACGCCTCTCTGATATAGAGCCAACGATCAGTTTTATCCAGATGGTCGAACACGTTCGTGGAATAGGCGACATCGAAGGAATGAGCCTCGAACGGGTGCAAGCCAGCACGATCCAATTTGACAAGGCGTACGTTTTGTAATTTTGCCAGGCGCGTTCTCGCGACAGCCAGCATGTTTCCGGAAATATCGACGCCAGTCCAGAACCGGCACCGTGGGGCAAGCTCCGATCCGATACGCCCGACACCACAGCCTATCTCAAGCACGTCATCCCCAGCCCCAATCTTCGCCAGATCCAAGATGTTGCTAACGGCGCGCGCTGCGGATCGTTGAAGGCCCGCCTCCGCTGCTTCGCCCGACGCTGCCCATCGAGCCTGCCATGAGGACGCAGCGAGAGAGTCCCATACTTTTTCATACTGTCTGCGGTGAAATTGTTCAAGCATCGGAGCGTTCACATACTTCAGGGCACGGGCGCTGTAGCCGTAGACATAGGAAGTGATTGCAAGCAGTATTCCAGCTGCCATAACCCATAAGCGTGGGGACCGCAACCCTAAAGCCGCGATGAACAACCCAGCAGACAAGAGTGTCGCTGCAAGCGGGAGCCAGCTATGCCTACGCACGAACGAGAACGACCGCTTCCTTAGTGAAAGAGAGTACTTGGTGGTTGACGAGACCATGTCTCACTCAAGGCTACTCACAGATACGCCTTCCTCCATCGTGGAGCAACGAGATGATACCTGAAGGGAATGTGCTGTTGCTGCATACTCGGAGAGAGCGAGCATCCGATAGCTTAAAATTTCTTTGCAAAAGACTTGCGCGTAATGTCCAAATAAAGGACTCAGAAAAGAGGAAAGCCACGGAGTGGTCGCTCCGTGGCTTTTTGCTTTCTCAGCGCTGATTTGAGGATAGCAATTTCGGTGGGAATATCTGGCAGATAGTGCATGTAATCCGGAGACAACTCACGAGAAGCGCGTTTCTCGCTACTAATCGCGGCAGAACCTCGCGACACGCTCAGTCAGCGATCCGACCTGCCATGAGAAGGCCGCCTGAATAGGCGGCCCAATCAGGAGGCGTCGACCTTCACCTCGAACCGTTTAATTACCCCACCTTCGCCCTCCCATCGGCGCCATTTTTTGAGGCGGAGCGTGGAGCGACCCGACGAGGAATTGGAGCAATGAGTACTAATATTAAAGATTGCGGTTTGCCCGCCTGCCGACAAGTGGATTGCCCATCGGGGCGGTGATGCTGAACGCGAAATACCGAGAGGCTGCCACCATGGTCGAATCTTCCGATTTTCAGATGATGAGAATACCGCTCAACAACGGAGCGGGCCATATCCCCGCGCTCGGGTTCGGCACCCTGATTCCCGATGCCGCCGTGACGATACGTGCTACCAGAGACGCGCTGGAAGCCGGATTTAGACACTTCGATTGCGCGGAGCGATACCGGAACGAGCGTGAGGTGGGCGAGGCGTTGCAGGCAGGACTAGCCGCTGGAGGAATCGCGCGCGAAGAGATTTTTGTTACCACGAAGTTGTGGAACTCCAATCATCGGCCCGAACGCGTTGAACCGGCTTTCGAGGCGAGTCTAAACAGACTCGGGCTCGACTATCTGGATCTCTATCTCATTCACACTCCATTTGCGTTTCAACCGGGGGACGACCAGGATCCGCGGGATCAAAACGGCAACATCATTTACGACCGTGGCGTGACTTTGCTCGAGACCTGGAGGTCGATGGAGAGTCTCGTGGACCGTGGCAGATGCCGGGCCATCGGTTTGTCTGACATTGGCTTGAATGAAGTGTTGCCTATCTACGAATCCGCGAGGATCAAGCCAGCCGTGGTTCAAGTCGAAGCGCATCCGTATCTGCCGGAGACCGAGCTTCTGGAATTCTGCAAGGACAAGGGCGTTGTGTTTTTGGCTTTTGCGCCATTGGGTCACGGATTGAGGCCGGGGCTGCTCGAAGATCCAGTCATTTCAGCAATCGCGGCACGAATTGGAAAGACGCCCGCACAGGTGCTGCTGGCGTGGGCGGTGCAACGCGGCACGGCATTGCTCACTACGCCCAAGACTCCGGCCCGCGCGCGGGAGAATTTCAATATCTCCACCCTTCCGGAAGATGCGTTTGAGCAGATCAATCGAATTCAGACCAGACAGAGGCTCAACGAAGTGGTGAAGACGGGCAGTCCCGGTTTCATTGCACAAGGCAGATGAAGATGAAGGCCAAGTAAGAACCTTGAGCAGTCCATGCAACAGGAACAGATACGTGAAGCCGCGAATCGCACCGCACGCGTCGCCAGCCGGCTTGGGGGGAAGAATGGGTCCAGGGGATCGTGTGACGCCGCATTGAGGCGAGATTGGACCCGATTCGTTTCAAATTCGCGCTTTTTCCAGCACGACGTGTGTCGCGTGCTCAGTAGCCTTGCGCTCTGTTACAGAAAATCCAAGCGCAGGGAGGTTGAGACCGGCAAACAACGCTTCTCCTTGACCGAGTGCGACGGGTGCAAGCGCGAAGTGCAGGGAATCTATCAGCCCAGCTTGCAGATACTGTCGCACTGTGGAAACACCGCCTCCGATTTTGACATCCTTGTCGCCCGCTGCTTGCTTCGCTAGCCTCAGCGCCTCTTCGATTCCGCCGGTGACAAAGTAGAAGGTCGTTCCGCCTTCCATCACGAGCGGCTCACGCTCATAGTGCGTCAGAACGAAAGTTGGCGCATGATACGGTGGGTTGTCGCCCCACCAGCCCTTCCACGAGTTGTCGTGCCATGGGCCACGGACTGGACCAAACATGTTGCGACCAAGGATGAAGGCGCCGAAGTTTTCCATCGACCGATGTGCGAACTCATCGTCTACATCGACAGATCCGCCTTCCTGCCCATGCATAGCGCGGAAGGTCTTGGTATGGAAGAACCACTGAAAGATCTCCGGGCCGCGCTTGCCAAGAGGATCGTTGAGGCTCTGCTCGATGCCTGCGCTAAAACCGTCCAACGAAACACCAAATCCAGCAACGCGAACTTTTGGCATGTGTGCTTCTCTCCTCAAAGACTTCATGTTGCTCTGGCCGAAGCCGCATCAGCGTCAGCTTGCCCCGGCCCAAGCATGATGGCCTCATCGTGCGACGCTCGTTCGCCGTCGCTGCTCGCTCTGCTGAATCATTTCGTTCAAATCTGCCGCCGGCCGTATCTCGAACAACGATCCATACTTCACTGCAGGATGCTGGGACATGAGCTGAATTGCGTGATTCAGATCTCGCGCTTCAAGCACCAGAATTCCACCCAATTGCTCCTTCGTTTCCGCGTACGGACCGTCCGTCACCGCGACCTTTCCATTCTTCCAATACACGGTCATCGCCGTGTTGGCGGGCTGAAGAGCTTCGCCGGCGGCGAAATGTCCGTTTTTCCGCAGCTCGTCGTCGTAGGTAAAACACTCGTCAAACATGGCGTTGCGTTCGCTCTCAGACATGTTTTCGACGTTTTCAGGCCGGTAATATCCCAAACAGATGTATTTCATAAATTCCTCCATGTTTCCTGTGACTCAGAGAGCCGTAACTCATCGTTCTGTTGTCGTTAGGGAGCCGAAAAATCGACAGCCATTTTAATTGTTTTAGTTCAACTGCCGAGGCCGCTCTTGCAGGAACCTCCGCCGCGGTTCTTGTTGGGTCAACGCGAGAGCTTCCTGATAAGAGGATTGCCTCATCGCGCGGTGTTCTTTCGCCGCCGTTGCTCGCTCTCCTTGATCATTTCGTTCAAATCCGCAACCGGCCGTATCTCAATCGGTCCAAGTCCATACTTAAAGCCTGGAAGCTGTGAGACAAGCTGAATGGCGTGATTGAGGTCTCGTGCCTCAAGGATTTGAATGCCGCCGAGCTGTTCCTTTGTTTCCGCATAGGGGCCGTCGGTCGTCGCGACTTTGCCGTTTTTCCAGTACAGGGTCAACGCGGTCTCCGGAGGCTGAAGAGGTACTTCGGCAACAAGATGTCCGTTGGCGCGCAGATGGTCATTGTGCTCAAAGCATTCGTCGAGCACTGCGTGTCGCTCGTCCTCGGTCATCCCTTCGAATTTTCCTGGCTGGATGTATCCCAAACAGATGTATTTCATAAATTCCTCCAGGTTTCCTGTGACTCAGAGAGCCGTAGCTCATCTTTCTGTTACCGGGTAGTCGTTCGGGAGACCCAAAATCGACAGCTACTCTATTTTTTATTTCAACTGCCGAATCCGCTCTTGCAGGAATTGCCGCTCTGGCTCCTGTTGGGTCAGCGCCAGAGCTTTCTCATAAGAGGATCGAGCCTCAGCTGTCCTGCCGAGCCTGCGGCACATATCGGCACGGGCTGAATGCGCCAGGTAATAATTTGCCAATTCGCCATGTGCAAACACCGCGTCGATCAGCGCCAGACCAACCTCTGGACCATCGCGCATTGCAATTGCTACGGCACGATTCAGCTCCACAATTGGCGAAGGTTGAATCCGTACCAGTTGGTTGTAAAGCGCAACAATCTGCCGCCAGTCGGTCATAGCGGTCGACTCGGCTTCCGCATGAACGGCCGCAATCGCAGCCTGCAGCGTGTAGGAACCGAAGCGGTGAGACTTCAGAGCTCTCTCCACCAATGCCACTCCCTCCGCGATCTGCTCTCGGTTCCAGAGCGAGCGATCCTGATTTTCCAGCAAAATCAGCTCTCCGGTTGGCGATGTTCTCGCGGCGTGACGGGATTCCTGCAGCAACATCAGGGAAAGCAGCCCAATGACTTCCGGCTCTGGCAGCAGTTCGGTCAGCAACCGGCCCAGTCGAATCGCCTCGCCGGTTAGCTCGGCCCGCGTTACTCCCGCTCCCGCCGCAGCGGAATAACCCTCGTTAAAGACGAGATATATGACCTGAAGCACAGCGTCCAGTCGCTCTGGCAATTCCTGCGGCGATGGCACCTCGTATCGAATCGGCGTGTCTCGAATCTTTGCCTTTGCTCGCACGATGCGCTGCGCCAACGTACGCGGCGTGATGAGGAATGCCTTCGCAATCTCCTCGGTCGTCAACCCGCACACCTCACGCAAGGTGAGCGCAACGTACGCTTCCGGCGGAAGAGAGGGATGGCAGCAGGTAAAGATCAGGCGCAGCCGATCGTCCTCGACGCTTGCCTCTTCATTGGATTCTTCCGCCGAATTCCATTGCGTTTCGAGATATCGCGCGAGCTCGTCTTGAGATGCATCAAATCGTGCCCGTCGACGCAGCGTATCAATTGCTTTGAAGCGGGCGGTTGAAATCAACCAGGGCCGCGGGTTATCTGGTACGCCATTCCTCGGCCACAGGCTCAGCGCTGCCGCAAAGGCTTCCTGCATTGCCTCCTCGGCAAGATCAAAATCGCCGAGCAAGCGGATCAGTGTTGCCAGGATCCGTCCGGAATCCACGCGATATAGGGAGTCGAGCAATTCGCGTATCTCTGCCGTGGAGTGCTCGGACATGACGACGACCTTAGCAAAGCAGTTACTCCGAATCAATGAGTGCGAGATGACACTGGACCACTCACGCACTGGACCCGGGTGCTCTCGATGCTGGCGGAGCGGTTTGGATTGAGGGAGGCAGTGGCGGCAACAAAGTAACCCACACGTCGATTGAGAAACATCCGAAGTAGCTTTATGTGGGATGCGGCGTCCAAGCTGCGCCGACTAAGAGAACCTCTTCTTCATTGGTTCCCAGTAATGTGCGTTCCATCCCCATTCGAGATGTTTGAAGTCGCCTTCGGGAAAGCTCGAGTGATCGAGAACAATCGTGGTCGCGGAGTTGTGGGGTTTCAATTCGAATCTGACGAGGGAATAGATCCCCGGATCCCAGGAGGAGGGACGCCATGCCTGGACGATGCGCTGATTGGGAACGAGCTCGATGTTTCGTCCGACGATCAGCCCGCCAAACATCGAGAAGGCACCTCCGGCCTTGGGATCGATCTCGGCCGGCGCGCTGGTGAGCACGGCGAACTGCTTTGCGTCCAGCAGCAGCTCGTAGATGCGTTGCGGGGAGGTCTTCACCATGACCTCGTCGTGCAGCGATGTGCGGTTGGAAGTGGAGGTGGTTCCGGGCTTCTCCGGCAAGGGTTGCTGCGGTGCTTCACCCAGGAGAGTGGTGTTTGCGACAATGCCGCCCATCGCGACGATGGCTCCGGTGACGAACTGCCGCCGGGTGACGCCGGAGTGTGACCAAACACCGGACAGTGCGGTGGAATTTGTTCTCGCCTTCATGCTTCCCTCCGGGAGTTTCGCTGATTGAGCCCAAAGCATCGGAACATGCAGACAAATTATGTTCAAGAACATCTTTTGCTCGTCAGGGGAATAGCGGCGGGTGAATACTCGAGCGGAAGCGAGGAGAGTTATGCCTTATCCGGCTGGTCATCGCATTGAAGTGAAGAGAAAGATTGTTGAGAGCGCGCGGCGGTTGTTCAATCGCCACGGTTTCGAGAATATTTCGGTCGACGAAATCATGTCCGGGGCGGGACTGACGCGCGGCGGCTTTTACAGCTATTTCGAGAGCAAGAGCGATCTGTATGCCGAGGTGCTGGGGTGCTTCTTTACCGATCCGGAATGGAAGAGCTGCTGGGAGGGCGTGGAAGTGGATCTGGCATCGGCCGAGGTGGGGCCGCAGGTGGTGCGCGCATATCTATCCCGCCAGCACTTTGAGGATGTGGAGAATTCGTGTCCGATGGCGGCGTTGCCGACTGATGTGTCGCGCAGTGGCGAGAGCGCGAAGCGCGCCTTTGAGACTGTGTTTCAGGCGATGGTCGGTGTGCTGGAGCGCGGCTCGCGGGAGAATGGCCGGCCTCGTCGGGTGACGGCGCAGGCTACGGCTGCATTGTGCGTGGGCGGCATGGTGGTCGCCCGCGCGATCAACAATCGCCAAGTTGCGGATGAGCTGCGCGATGCGTGTATGACTGTGGCGCTGGAACTCGGGGGCTGGGATACCGGCAGCAAACCCGCGATTGCGAACGCGCGATCGGCAAATGGGCGGCGGTCTGCGCGATCCTGACTGGTTTCGACATACCGCATTTGAAGCGGGGAAAGGCGACTTTATGAAGATCTCGGCACGAGTGGCGAATCGCGGCGGGGAGCACATCGTGTCTCTTCGCACGCAGGAGCGAGAGCACTCGCTCACGATTCCTGCAAAGGCGGATGGTTCGGGATCAAGCACGAACGGTGGCGAATTGCTGTTTCTTGCGCTGGCCACCTGCTATTGCAACGACATCTATCGCGAGGCGAAGCGGCGCGGAGTCGAGGTGGAGGGAGTGCAAGTGGAGGTGACGGGGGAGTTCGGCGGCGAAGGGGAAGGGGCGCGGGAGATCCGATACAGTGCCTCGGTGGATGCGAAGGCTCCGCGCGACGAGGTGCTGGCGCTGATGCGGCACACGGACACGGTGGCGGAGATTCATAACACGTTGCGGGGCGGCGCGGCGGTTGTGCTTGCAGGGTGCGAAGCGCGCAAGGTGTAGTGCAGGAATGCGTGTTCATGTCTCCCTCCGAACTTCCCCTTGACAGCTTAGGAGAGAGCGCCCTAGACTCCTAAGCAATTTAGGGAGGACGCGTGGGAGACCAGGCACAACTGCTTCCGGGCACATTGGATCTGCTGATTCTGCGGGCAGTTTCGCTGGGTCCGCTGCATGGTTACGGCATTCTGTTGCGCATCGGGCAGATCTCCGGCAATGCGCTGCTGATCGAGCAGGGCGCGCTCTATCCCGGGCTGTTTCGCCTGGTGCGGCAGGGGCTGCTGAAGGCGAACTGGGGAACATCGGAGAACAATCGCCGGGCCAAGTTTTATGAACTGACCGCCGCGGGCCGCAGGCGTCTGCGGGAAGAGACCGACAGCTGGAATCGGCTGGCGACGGCGATCGGCACGGCGCTGGCTGTGCAGCCGGAGGAGATATGAGAGTTCTCAATTCTCTGGGCTCACTTTGGGAGAGGCTCTTTCATCGTTCGACGAAGAATGCGGAGATGGAGGAGGAGCTTCGTTCGCACATCGAACATCGCGCGGACGATCTGGAACGCTCTGGACTGGATCGCACGGAAGCGGAACGGCGCGCGCGCGTGGAGTTCGGTGGCTATGAGCGATACCGGCAGGAGTCGCATGAGGCGGTGGGCGGCCAGTTTTTCGAGACGGTGCTGGCGGACATCCGTTTCTCTCTTCGCATGCTGCGCAAGTCTCCCGGGTTTACCATTGCCGCGGTTTTGACGCTGGCATTGGCCATCGGCGCGAACGCCGTGGTGTTTGCCGTATTGAATGCGCTGATCCTGCGCCCGATCCATGCGCCTGAGCCGCAGAGCCTCTACGCGATCCAGCGCGGGAGCGATGAGGCCATCAATCATTCGTATCCCGACTATCGCGATCTGCGCGATCGCAATCGCAGCTTTGATGGGCTGACTGCGTACAACCTGGCTTCGGTGGGGCTGGATACGGGGAACAACCCAACCCCGGCGTGGATCTACGAAGTGACGGCGAACTACTTCGATGCATTGAAGATTAATCCGTACCTCGGCCGCTTCTTTCACGCCTCGGACGAGCATGGTGCGAACAGCGCTCCGTATATCGTGCTGTCCTACGCATATTGGCAGAGCCGTTTTCAGAGCGACCGCGGCGTGGTGGGCCGTGTCGTTCAGCTGAACAAGCATCCGTTTACGATTCTCGGCGTTGCTCCGCCGGAGTTTCGCGGCACGCTGTCGTTTATCTTTCCTGATTTCTGGGCACCGATGGTCAATCAGGAGCAGATCGAGGGATCGACTGTCCTGAATGAGCGCGGCCACCGCGAACTTCTGATGGTGCTGGGACATCTGAAGGCGGGAGTTACGCCGGCGCAGGCGATTGCCGATCTGAATTCAGTTGGCTCGTACCTGGAGAAGACCTATCCCAAAGAGGACGGCAATATGACGTTCAGTCTGGCGCGCCCCGGCCTTGCCGGCGACTGGTTTGGTCGTCCGCTGCGAGCGTTCCTTGTGGGATTAATGATGCTGGCAGGGCTGATTCTGCTGGCCGCATGTGCCAACCTGGGCAGCCTGTTTGCCGCGCGCGCGGCTGACCGTGGACGGGAGGTCGCTTTACGACTCGCGCTGGGAGCGAGCCGCAGACGCATTCTGCGAGGACTCTTTACAGAAGCCATACTGATTTCGCTCGCCGGAGGTACGGTCGGGCTCGCGGGCAGCGTCGCGCTGTTGCGCTGGCTGAGCGCGTGGCGGCCATTGTCGTCGTCTCCTCTGCAAGTGGCCGTGAATCCAGACGCAAAGGTGTACCTGGTTGCGCTGCTGCTGGCTTTGGCGAGTGGGTTCCTCTTTGGCGCGGTGCCCGTGCGGCAGGTACTGCGCACCGATCCCTACCAGGTGGTCAAGTCGGGATCCTCGGTGCGGATGGGGCAGCGGATGACGGTCCGCGATCTGCTGCTGGTGGTGCAAATCGCGATCTGCGCGGTGCTGGTGACTTCTTCGATGGTGGCAGTGCGCGGACTGATGCGCTCGCTCGAAAGCAACTTCGGCTTCGAGCCGCAGAACGCCATGTTGTTGCAGACAACTCTGACCATGGCCGGCTATATGGGCGAACGAGTACCGGCAATGCAGAGGCGCATGATCGATGCCGTGGAGACGATTCCTGGCGTCAAGTCTGTCGGATCGGTGGATCGGCCGCCGTTGCATTACGGCGCGAACATCGCGAATGTCTTTATCGACAGGACGACCGATCTGAAGCCAGCGAATGCCGCTGCTCAAGCGGCGATGTACAGGATATCTCCGGAATACTTCGATGCGGCGGGCACGGCATTTCTGTCTGGCCGGGCGCTCAACTGGCATGACGACAAGAACGCGCCGCGCGTAGCAGTGGTCAACCGGCAGTTTGCGAACAAGATCTTTGGCTCGGTGCCCCGGGCGATCGGCGGCTATTACAAGTCAGGAGATGGGTCGCGCATCCAGGTGGTGGGGATTGTCGAGGACGGAAAATACGGGACGCTTACCGAAGATCTGCAGCCGGCGATGTTTCTATCTCTGCTGCAATCGCCATCGCCTGTGACCAGCCTGGTGGTGCGCTCGCATCGCGATCCCGGCCAACTGGCGGCAGCGATCAAGAGCAAAGTGCGCGAGCTGGATCAAGGGCTACCCGTTGACATTCAGACATGGAACCGGGAGCTGGAGGGAGCGCTGTTTGCCTCACGCATGGCGACGATCTCACTGGGCGTGATGGGGGTGATGGGCGCAGTGCTCGCGATCACGGGCATCTTCGGGATGGCGGCCTACTCCGTGAGCAAGCGGCTGCGGGAACTGGGCATCCGCATCGCGCTGGGCGCGCAGCGAAAGCAGGTGCTGGAAGCTGCGCTGGGGCGGGCATTGCGATTGCTGGCCTTCGGTTCGGCGGCCGGGCTGGTGTTGGGAGTTCTGGCGAGCCGGGTGCTGGCTTACATCGTGTATCAGGCAACGCCGCGCGATCCGCTGGTCCTGGCTTGTGTTGTTCTGGCGATGCTGCTGCTGGGGCTTTTGGCTACGTGGATCCCTGCCCAGCGGGCGTTATCAGTGAATCCTTTGATCCTGCTGCGCGACGAGTAAGCCGCTCGGCTGACTGCACCAGTGGAGGAGATATGAGATTGCTTGATTCTCTGCGCTTGATTGGCGGGAAGCTTTTTCGTCGTCCGGCTACGAATGGCGAGATGGAGGAAGAGCTTCGCTCGCACATCGAGCATCGCGCCGATGACCTGGAGCGCGCAGGTGTGACGCGGGCAGAAGCGCAGCGGCGGGCGCGGGTCGAATTCGGCGGCTATGAGCACTACCGTCAGGAGTCGTATGAGGCGACAGGCGGCCATTTCTTCGAGAGGCTGCGGCAGGATGTGCGCTATGGATCGCGCGTGCTGGCGAAGTCGCCGGGCTTTACGGTGGTTGCGGTGGTGACACTGGCGCTAGCAATCGGGGCGAATGCGGTGGTGTTCAGCATGCTGAACGGGTTGGTGCTCCGTCCGCTGAATGTGCCCCGCTCGCAGAGCCTTGTCGCGATTGGGCAAAGGGACGGTGTACCGATGCAGTCGTATCCCGATTACCTGGACTTGCGCGAGCGCAATCGCAGCTTTGACGATGTGATTGCTTACCAGATCACGCGCGCGGGGCTGAACACGGGACGCACTGCGATTCCGTCGTGGGTTTACGAGGCGAGCGGGAATTACTTTGACGCGCTGGGGATTCAACCGTATCTCGGGCGCTTCTTTCACCGATCCGATGAGCATGGCGAGAACAGCAGTCCTTATATCGTGCTGAGCTACGCGTACTGGTTGAGCCACTTCGATGGGGACCGTGCGGCGGTGGGACGCACGATCCAGTTGAACAAGCATCCGTACACCATTCTGGGTGTTGCGCCGCAGGAGTTCCGGGGAACGGAGTTATTCTTCGCACCGGATTTCTGGGTACCGATGATTGACCAGGAACACGTGGACGGCTGGAGCACGCTGAAGTCGCGCGGCACACGCGACGCCGAGCTGATAGGACTCTTAAAGACCGGCGTGACTCCAGCGCAGGCGACCGCGGATTTGAATTCGGTCGCTGTATATCTATCGAAGACATATCCGAAAGACGATGACCGAACGAGCTTCAAACTGGCGCGGCCGGGGCTGGCCGGGGATATGCTGGGAGGCCCGGTGCGGGCGTTTCTTGGAGGGCTGACGGCGCTGGCTGCGTTGATCCTGCTGGCGGCGTGCGCGAATCTGGGCAGTTTATTCGCAGCACGGGCGGCGGACCGGTCGAAGGAGATAGCTCTGCGGCTGGCTCTGGGTTCGAGCCGCCGGCGAATTCTGCGGCAACTGCTGACAGAGGCAGTACTGGTCTCGCTGATGGGTGGAGCGGCTGGAGTGCTGGGCAGCGTGTTGCTGTTGCGCTGGCTGAGCGCGTGGCGGCCGGTACCGGATTTTCCCATCCGTCTGCCGGTAAGTCCAGATGCGCACGTGTACGGCGTGGCGTTGCTGCTGGCAGTGGCAAGCGGAATTCTGTTCGGCGTGGTGCCCGTGCGCCAGGTGCTGCGCGCGAATCCGTATGAGGTGGTGAAAGCGGGCTCGGCAGCATCGACAGGGCGACGGATGACGGTACGCGACCTGCTGCTGGTGGTGCAGATTGCGATCTGCGGGGTGCTGGTGACGTCGTCGCTGGTGGCGGTGCGCGGGCTGGTGCGCTCGCTGCACAGCAACTTCGGCTTTGCGCCGCAGGGGGCGGTGTTGGTGGATACCGATTTGGACATGGCCGGCTACAGCGGCGACCAGGTACCGGTCATGCAGCGGCGGGCGATCGATGCGGTGGCGGCGATTCCCGGAGTGACTGCTGCCGCCATCATCGATCGGTCACCGTTGAGTCTGGGATGGAGCAGCGACGTCGTGTTCAAAGACAGCACGACGGACACAAAGGTGTCGAATGCCGCTGCTGAGGCAATGAAGTACTGCATTTCTCCGGGATATTTCCATGCGGCAGGGACAATATTGCTGGCCGGAAGACCGCTGACCTGGCATGACGACAAGGCTGCGCCGCGTGTGGCCATCGTAAATGAGGAATTTGCGCGCAAGGTGTTCGGCTCCGTGAGAGACGCAGTGGGTAAGTACTTCAAGACGGTCAGCGCGCGCATTCAAGTGGTGGGCATTGTTGAAAACGGAAAGTACAAGACGCTGACGGAGGACCAGCAGCCGGCGATGTTCTTTCCGGTTTTGCAGTCGCCGACGAGCTCGACAACGATGGTGGTCCGGTCCAAGGACAGTCCACAGCAAACAGTGACGGCGCTCAACGACACGCTACGAAAGCTGGACCCGGGTCTGCCTTTTGCGATCAAAACCTGGCCGAAAGAGATGGACAGCGCGCTGTTTGCCTCGCGGGCAGCGACGATGTCGCTGGGCGTGCTGGGACTGCTGGGCGCGATGCTTGCAGTGACGGGCATCTTTGGGATGGCGGCGTATTCGGTGAGCAAACGCCTGCGCGAACTCGGCATTCGCATCGCGCTGGGGGCACAGCGGAGCGAGGTGCTGCGTGCTGCGCTCGGGCGCGCGTGCCGGCTGCTGGTCTTCGGCTCCGCAGTCGGCTTGGCGCTGGGGCTGGCCGCGACGCGATTGCTGTCACTGATCGTGTACCAGGCGTCGCCGCGCGATCCGCTGGTGCTGTGCGGCGTGGTGCTGATCATGCTGCTGCTGGGGCTGGTGGCGGCGTGGATTCCGGCGCAGCGCGCTCTGGCAGCGGACCCGCTGATGCTGCTGCGCGAGGAGTGACGCGCAGCATTCGCCTCAGATCGCGCTACCCTTGACAACTAGGGTAAGGACCCGATACGTTCTCTACCATCGCTGTCTAGGGTAAGAGAAGGCGGGTAGCATACGTGGCGAAGAACGATCTGCAGGGCGCGCTCGATCTGTTGATCCTGAAAACACTCTCGCAGCTTGGCGCGATGCATGGCTATGGCATTGCAGTGCATATCGAAGAGGTCTCCGATGCACTGCTTACGGTGGAAGAGGGATCGCTGTATCCGGCGCTGCATCGCATGGAGCAGAGCGGATGGCTGCGCGCGGAATGGGCGATGACGGAGAGCAGCCGCAAGGCGAAGTTCTACTCGCTCACGGCAGCAGGCAAGAAGCAGCTTGCCGTTCGAGAAAAAAACTGGGAGCAGGTAGTGAAGGGTGTGCAGGCGATTCTGCGCTTTGCGTGAGGTGAGGGATGGGTATTTTCCGTCGCATGTGGGCCCTGGGCAGGCGCTCGAAGCTGGACCGTGAGATTGACGATGAGCTGCGCGAGCACATGCGGCTGCACGTGGATGCCGATGTAGCCAAAGGCATGAGTCCGGATGAGGCGATCCGCAGGGCGCGGCTGCGCTTTGGAAATCCTACGGTGGTGAAAGAGCGGGTGGACGCGGAGGATGCGGCGCTGGGTTTTGAAAGCTTTCTGCGAGATGCGCGGTATGCTGTGCGCGGATTTGTGAAGAGTCCTGGCTTCACAATCGTGGCGGTGCTTACGCTGGCGCTTGGCATTGGCGCAAACACCGCCGTTTTTCAGTTGCTGGATGCGGTGCGGCTGCGGAGTTTGCCGATCTCGCGACCGCAGGATCTGACGGAGTTGCGCATCGTTGGAGGTAACAAGGGTTTAGGGGTTAACGATGGGATGTTCGCGAATTTCACCATCCCGATGTGGCAGGAGGTACGGCGCCATCACGATCCGCTATCCGGTGCGTTTGCGTGGCGCACGGCTGATGTGATGGTGGGGAAGCTCAGCGAGCTGAAGCGTGTGCACGGCCTTGAAGTGAGCGGAGAGTTCTTCAACGTGCTGGGTATCGTGCCATGGCAGGGACGGCTGATCGAGCCGCAGGATGAGGCCGCCTGCCAGTTGAACAAAGCGGTCGCTAGTTACTCGTACTGGAAGGCGGAGATGGGTGGCCAGGCCATCACGCCGAACACAACCATCATGGTGGAGGGCCGCCCGATACAGATACTGGGAGTTACTCCTCCCGGTTTCTTCGGGCTGACTGTGGGAGATAGATTTGATCTTGCGTATCCCACCTGTATACCCCCGAATCCGCGGCGTGAGGTCTTCTCTTTTTCGGTCATGGGGCGGCTAAAGCCGGGATGGAGCATTGAGCGCGCGTCGGCGTATTTCGATGCACTGAGCGCCGGGCTATTTGAGAGCACGGCGCCCGATGGCTACAGCGCAGAAACGACCAAGATGTACAAGTCGTTCCGGCTCGGCGCGTATCAGGCGGGCGAAGGAGTGAGTTGGCTGCGAGAGGAGTATGACTCGTCGCTGAAGCTGCTGCTGGTCATTACGGGACTGGTGCTGCTGATTGCCTGCGCAAATCTGGCCAATCTGATGCTGGCGCGGTCGAGTGCACGGCAGCGCGAGATGGCGATCCGGATGGCGCTGGGCGCATCGCGCGGAAGACTGCTGCGGCAACTGCTGATCGGCAGCGGATTGCTCGCGATGGGTGGCGCGGCGCTAGGGGTGGCGCTGGCGCAGCCCCTGAGCCGGCTGATGGTGCGGTCGCTCGAAACGACCGGTGACGCAATTCATCTTGTCATCGTGACGGACTGGCGTGTGCTGTTGTTTGCGGCCGCGGTTGGGGTGCTGACGTGTATGGTCTTTGGGACGTTGCCGGCCTTACGGGGTACGAGGGTAGATCCGCTCTCTTCGCTGAAGGCGGGAGAGCGCGGCGTTGCCGGAAGCCGCGAGCGGTTTGGTGTGCAGCGGTTGCTGGTGGTGACGCAAATCGCCGTCTCGCTGGTGCTGCTGGTAGGGGCGCTGTTGTTTGTGCGCAGCTACCGGAACCTGATGACGTTGGATCCGGGGATGCGGGAGAGCGGAATCACCATTGTGCTTCTGGGCTTTGAATCAGAGCACGTGAAGCCGGAAAGCCTGGCGGCGTACAAACGGCAGCTTGTGGAAGATGTACGTGCAGCGCCGGGTGTGGAAAACGTGGCCGCAACCACAATGCTTCCGCTGCGAGGCGGAAGCTGGAGCCACGGCGTACGCGTGGGCAGAGCCGAGGGGCAGAGCCGATTCACGTATGTGAGCCCGAGCTACTTTGCGACGATGGGAATTCCGATTGTGAGCGGGCGCGGCTTTACGGCTATGGATACGACCAATGCTCCGCCCGTCCTGATTGTGAACCAGATGTTTGTGCGTAAGTATTTCGGCGGAGGGCAGGCGCTGGGCCGGCAGGTGCAGGTGATGCCGGAGCCGCAGTATCCGGCGCGCATATATGAGGTGGTCGGTACGATTCAGGACACGAAGTACAACGATCTCCGTGGAGATCCAGAGCCGATGGCATTTGTGCCGATCGACCAGTTTCCTGAGACAGCGCAGGGGCCCGGCATGGCGATGATGGTTGCGGCCAAAGATGGACCAGGAGCAATTGCTGGAATAAGGCATGCGCTCGCCGCGAAACACCCGCAGATGATTCTGCAGTTCCTCGATTTTCAACTCGGGATTCGAGACGGACTGGTTGGCGAGCGGATGATAGCAATGCTTTCCGGCTTCTTCGGTGTGCTGGCCGTGCTTCTGGTCGTGATCGGACTATACGGAGTGCTCTCGTACTTCATCACGCAGCGGCGGAACGAGATCGGTATCCGGATTGCACTCGGTGCGGATCGAGGACGAGTGGTCGGCCTGGTATTGCGTGACACTGCTGCGATGCTGGCGATTGGATTGGTGCTGGGGACGGGCCTTGCGCTTTTCGCAGGACGTGCAGCCACGACCATGCTTTTCGGACTGAAGCCTTATGACGCGGCGACGCTGGTCTTCTCCATTCTGCTTCTGGCTGTGATCGCGGTGCTGGCGAGCCTGCTGCCGGCATTCAAGGCATCGAGGCTGAATCCGGTCGATGCCTTGCGCTGCGAGTGACGCGGGCGTTGCCCGATGACGAAAAGCTCTACTGCGCTCCGAAGGAGGGTGGCTCGTCGCCGGGGTTGATGCCCCAACTCTTATTGGGCGTGCTGCCAAGATCGAACTCGAGCGTGCCGCCTTTGAGAGCGAAGCTTTCGGGGAGCCAAGTCTTCGACGTGGGTTTTCCGTCGACCTTGAGTGCTTGCACGTAGGGAGTATCGGTGCCCGCGGCGGGAGCGATGACGTGCACGTCTCCATTGGTGCGATGCACGGCGACGCTGGTGAAGAGCGGGCTGCCGAGGACGAGCTCGGCGCGGCCAGGAATCTCCGGGTAGAAGCCCATCATGGCGAAGACGGCCCATGAGGACATTTCGCCGAGGTCGTCGTTGCCGGGGATGCCGTCGGGAGCATTCTTCCAGATGGTGTTCAGCACCTGGCGGACGAGCTGCTGGGTCTTCCAGGGCTCGTGGGCGAAGTCATAGAGCCACGGGGTTTCGATCGAGGGCTCGTTATCGAGCTCGGCGTGCAGCGGCCCGGATTTTGTAACTGCGGGTGCGCCTTTTGCGTCGTAGAAGAAACGGTCGAGGCGCGCGGCGGCTTTGTCACGGCCGCCCATCTGATCGAAGAGGCCGGCGACGTTGAAGGGAATCATCCAGACATATTGGGCAGCACTCCCTTCGACGAAGCCGTCCTCTGTGGATGGAGTGAAGTCGTGGGGCGCCTTGTCGTTGTCGTCTTTCACTTTGGGCCAGGTGCCGTCGGCATTGCGGTTCATAAAGTAGCCGCCGTCAGGCGCTGCGTTGGGGTTCCAGATGTTCTTCCAATATTGCGCACGTTCGGCGAAGCGGTGCTGGAGGTCGGTGTCGCCAAGATGGCCGGCGAGGGCGGAGATGGAGAATTCCGCCGAGACGTCTTCAAGTGTGTCGGCGGCGGGGCCCCACGCAGGCGCGCCGGCGGGGATGTAGTGGACTTTGAGCCACTGATCGAGGCCGGGACGCTGGCCGACGCATTCGACCGGGCATCCGTCGTGGCTGAGGTCTTCCTTGGTGGGCACATCCGCAGCGTGCACGAGAGATTGCAACGCGGCATGGGCGTCGAAAGCGCGGCCGCCGAAGGCATAGATGTCGGCAATGGCGGCGGCTGCGGGATCGCCGTTCATGACGTGCGTCGCGCCGCTCATGTGGGTCCAGCGGTCCCAACGACCGTTGTCCTGCTGCGACTGGTTAGACAGGCTCTGCGCGATGTCGCTGCCGCGCTTGGGGTCCAGCCAGGTAAGCAATTGAAACTGTGAGCGGTAGACATCCCAGCCGGAGAAGTTGGCGTATTGGACGGACTGGCCCGTTGCGATGCGGTGGACCTTGTGGTCCATCCCGGTGTATTCGCCATTGACGTCGCTGTAGGTGGTGGGCGTCATGGTGGCGTGGTAAAGCGCGGTGGTGAAGACGCGACGCTGGGTGTCTGTGCCGCCTTCGATCTCGATCTGCGAGAGCTGCTTGTTCCATGCGTCGCGGGCTCTGGCGGCCACCTGCTCATAACCCGGGGCCGCGGCGCTTGTTTTCGCGGCTGCGGATTCGGCTTCGAGGTTGGCGCGGGCGTTGGCCTCGCTGACGTAAGAGATGCCGACGCGGAGGCGGACTTCGCCGCCAGAGCCGAAGCCTACCCAGACGCCGGAGCCGTGGCCGGCTTCGGGAAAGCCTTCGGGGCCGAAGCCGGTGGCGCCTTCGGAGGTGGTGGCGCCGGGGGTGACGGTCGAGTCCTTCCATACGCCGGTTTCGGTGATGGGGCGATCGAACTGAGCCACGAAATAGAGCGTGTAGTAGGGGCGACGGTCCTCCGTGCCGATGTAGCCGCAGAAGTTGCCGCTTGTCACCGAGCCGGTAACGATTCGGGCGTCACGGTCAATCTGCGAGTGGGCGGCGGTGGAGCCGACTTCGGAGTCGGAGGTGCGGACGAGGATGCGGGCGGTCTTGCCGGCCGGGAAGGTGAAGGTGGCGGCCCCCATACGGGTGGAGGCGGCGAGCGCCACCTGAACGCCGTTGCCGAGTTTGACCCGGTAAGAGCCCGGCTCCGCTTTTTCATCGGCATGTGTGAAATCCGCGGCGTAGTTGTGGCGGAAATCTTTGGAGGGCGATGCCGTGATGGCGTCGGTGACGGGCATGAAGGGAACGTCGCCGGATGCACCGGCGCACCCCCAGCCTTCGACGTTGGTGAGACTGAAGCCGCGGATCTGCTTTGCGCGGTACTCGTAGCCGCCGGGTGCGGCGATCATCCGCTTCAGGTTTACCGGCGTAGCTTCCGGGGAGAACTGGACCATGCCGAAGGGCATCGTGGCGCCGGGGAAGACATTGCCGCCGTTGGTGGTGCCGACGAGCGGATTGACGAGGGAGGCGGGATCAAGCTGCCCGGCGAAAGCGGAGGCAGAGGCGAGGAGGGCGGCGATGAGCACGCGAGCAAAGACCGAGTTGCGGGCGAGTGACATCTCCACAGGGTACGGCAAAGCCGGAAGCGCGAAGAAGCAATCGCGGAGCTATGAAGGCGGGGAAGCCGAAGCCGCCCTCCGTTTGGCAGCGGCTTCCGCGGTAGGCGGCGGCTGATCGAAGCGGAAATTCTGCCTCCTGGATGCAGCATGCTTCCGGTACGGAAGTCATGTAGAGGAAATCTGTGGCGCGAAGAATGCAGCGGCGTCCGATCAGTAAGGAGAGAGGTTGCTTATCCGCTCTAACCTCCACATTAAAGAGCGAATATCCAATGGGTCTTGCGCCCGGCAGGTAGGTGGCAGAGATAACACCTTTGGAGTGCATGAGAGGACGAAGGCAGCAGAAGAATTACCGACGTAATTTGCCGAAAGTGGGAGGCGGCTCCATTCTGGGCCGGAGGTGGACGTATGAAGACCAAGACTTTGACCGCTTTGGTATTCCTTGTCGGGCTCACGGCTTCTGCGCAGACTCCCAGCCTGCAGGGCACGAGCGTCGACTTCGACTCGCTAATGAGCATGCATTCGCTCGGCGAGAAGGTTGTGATGCAGGCATTCAATGGCAGCGCCTGCCAGGTGACGCCGCTCTCGGACCTGCCGGTGGCAGTGCGCAGCATCTTCGGCCGCCCGGTCTCCTCGATTTTCGTCGGTCAGTCGGATACGGCTTCCCACTTCATCGCCGGGGATATCGACAAGTCCTATTTTTCGAACGGCAAGGTTGTAGTGTCGGTGTGCTCGCACCTGAAGCCGGGCGCGGAGCTGGACGCGATGCGCAAGACGGCGGAGAAGCATGGCGTGCCGAATGGGTCGCACATGTCGTGGGTGTGGGAGACTCTCTCCTTCGACCAGAGCACGCATGAAGAGACGGTGCTGTCGCGGTTCTATCTAGATGAGCACGGCATGCTGGTGAAGGCGTTGGGTGAGTTGTTTCCCGGACTGCCGGCGCTGATGACGATCCCGGCGAACAGCCCGAACTTCCACAGTGATATCGCGAACTTCCTCGAAAGCCATCATCCGCCGGTGCAGTCGGCACAGGTGGAGCACCCGACGGTGACGTCAACACAGTAAAGCTTGCCCCGCAACACCGAGCCTCCGGGTCGCCAGTTGATACTTGCCGAGTCGTCGCCTCCGTCATCCGCCGGAGGCTGGCTCGGCCGGTTCCTGACAACCGGAGGCTCGGCTTTTTCTGCGGGTGATGACGAATCTAATTGCGATCTCAGAGCTCCGGAGTCAGTTCACGCAAGCGTGAGAAGACGACCTGGACAACGCGATCGCACCGCGCGCCCATGAAGGGAAAAGCATTTTTGCCGCTCGCGCCGACGCGCGCAAAGAGACGATCGCGCATCATGGCGCGTCCACGATGCAGTCGGACTTTCACATTCTGCTCGGTCAGTTCCAGGGCGGCAGCGGTTTCCGCGGTGGTCAACTCCTCTACATCGCGCATCATGATGACGGCGCGGTACTGCTCGGGAAGGTCGAGAACTGCTTGTTCGAGAAGCTGGCCGAGTTCGGCGACGGATGCCCGCTGCTCCGGATCCAGGGACGTTTCTGGAACATTCGTTTCTGCGTCGGCCATGAAATCTTCCTCGCCATGCTGGATATCGTCGAATTGCTGGCTGCGTTTGCGTAGCTGCAAGCGGCGCAGCGCCTCATGCACGGCGATGCGGGTGAGCCAGATGGAGAAAGGCGCGTATCCGGCGAACTGATCCAGGTGCTGCCAGGCGCGAACATATGCGTCCTGGACCACATCTTCAGCCTCGGAGCTATCGCGCAGGATGGCGTACGTGACGCGGTAGAGACGCTGGTTATAGCGGCGCATGAGGATCTCGTAGAGGGCGGTCTCGCCGGCACGAACACGGTCGACGACCTCCTGGTCCGTCCAGCTTTCGAGGCTGGCCCTTTCCAATGTTCCGATGGTTTCCATAGTCATCCGAGATGATAGAGCGCGGCCGGGCGAAAAGGTTACATGGCCGGTGCCCTGAGAACAATGCGAGTGCTTGTAACCAATTGCGGGGTCGCTGCTCTTTTGTGGCGGAGGGTGAGGAGCATGGAGAAGTTCGACGGTGGTCTGAACGGTGGTCTCAATGCGAGTTGGTGGGCACTGAGGATCGGGCTGGGGGTGGGACCGATTCTGGCAGGGATCGACAAATACTTCAACAAGCTGGCGGACTGGGGAATGTACCTGAGTCCACTGGCGGCGAAGACAGTGCCAGTGAGCGCGGCGACATTTCTGCATATAGTGGGCGTGGTGGAAATCGTTGCGGGGCTGATTGTACTGAGCCGCTGGACGAAGATCGGTAGTTACATTGTGATGTGCTGGTTGCTGGCGATTGCGATGAATCTGCTCACGACGGGAATGTTTTACGATCTTGCGATGCGCGATGTCGAGATTGCCATCGGTGCGTTTGTGCTGGCGCAACTGACAGCGGTTCGCGAACGGCAGCAGGTGCCGGTGGTTGATTCTCACGTTCTTCAAGAAGAGCAGTTTGCTGAATCTCGGTAGTACCATTCGGAGTTCGACAAAAAGCGAAAGTAATTGGAGGAACGAATGTTCAAGAAAGCTGCGGTCATGATTGTGTTGTCAGCTATGGGGGCGCTGCCTGCGCTCGCCGCTAGTTACCAGGACGTGGCGGTGGTGGATGTGGGCTGCTCGAAGAAAGCGGCGAGCAATCCAGATGCGCACACCCGCGATTGCGCATTGGCTTGCGCGAAGAGCGGATTCGGCATTGTGACGAAGGATCAGCAGTTCCTGAAGTTCGACGCCGCGGGGAACGCGAAGATCGCCGAGGAGCTGAAGGCGTCCACGAAAAAAGATCATCTGCGTGTGAATGTGAAAGGCGAGGTGGAGGGCGATACGCTGAAGGTGAGCTCGATCCAACTGCTTTGAGTGGCGCAGGCGGAGGGGCCGATTTTGAGCCTTCGGCCACTCCGCCGATCGTTTTCTCAGATAATGGACACGATTTACGGTGCCGGGGTGATGCAGGTATTGCCGGGCATCTTCGTCCATCGGGATTTATGCGGAGCCTGATTGGCGCCGCCTGGCCAGTCTGCTTTCATCGCTTTGCCGTTGTCAGCCGAGACGGCGAGGAAGGGAGGGGAGCAGCAAATCGGGCTATATGCGGAGAGTTCGACCGAGAGGCTGCCGCTTTCGGTGGAGTGAACTTTCACGAGATCGCCGTAGTGTTCCCAGGAGTAAGGGGGCTTTGGCAACTGTGGCGGATAATTCGCGGAGCCTTTTGTGGAAAGGGAATCGGACCACGCGAGAAAGGCAGCGGGGGACGCTTCTGCTATGTGGAGGCAGGTGGTTTGGGAACCGCTCATACTCTTCCAGGTTCCGAGGAACCATGTGGCCTTCGATGAGGGTTGCGTCGTGGGGCGGGCGAGTGTCACCGCCGCGGAGTCGATGTCTTCGCGATGAAAGCGGCCTGACCACCTGTCTCCGTCGATGCGGTGAAGATCGAGATCGTAACCGCGAGCGTGCAAGATCAAGCGGTCGTTTTCGTAGCGAACGCTGCCGCCGCGCAGGGAATCGCTGAAGCGTTTCTCATCTCCCAACTGAAATTCCGCGCCGGACCTGTGGTAGAGGCCGAGCGTCAGACCGAGCCATGACTGTCTTGTGCCTGCGAGCGTGGTTGCCTCGACGGGGATTGTGGTGTCGAGCACGAGGTGGATGCCGATGGCGCCGCCATGGCCGTCGGGTGCCTCCCAGAGTCCGGATAGATCTTCTGGATGAGCGACGGGTGTGCCGAGATAGAAGCTTCGGTCTTCGTGTTCCTGCGCGGAGGAATTGTGCTGCGGCGGGGAGGAGGTGTTAGAAGCGGATTGCGGGCGCGCTCCGATTAAGAGCAAGGCGCAGGCGGTGACGAGGGCGAGGCCCCGAGAGATCACCGCACACTCCACGTGATGTCAGCGATGGCCACGAGAGGTGTTCTCCAGATTGCCGGAGTTGAGCCATTGGGATCATACTTCGGCGTTGGCACGGAGTGTGCCCCAATGATGAGTGGAGTGGCGGGAGTTGCCGAGGGGCCGGGTCACGGTGACCGGTGGCCGGCGGCGTTGGCCTCACTGGCTGTGGGGGCGGCGTTCTTTGCGCTGTGGTTCTGGCTGCTGCCTCCATGGCTGGGCTTTCACGTGGACACATCTGGAACGGCGTGGTGGCGATGGATCGCGGCCGTGCCGTCCGTGCTGGGGTTCGCGGTGGCGCTGCGATGTATCTGGGATTTTGGATGGACAGGGCGGGGAACACCCGCACCGATGGTTCCACCGAAGAGGCTTGTTGTTGTGGGGTTTTATCGATATGTGCGGAACCCGATGTATGAGGGCTTTTTCGTGGGCTGGGCGGGACTGTGGGTGGTCTTCGGAAGAGCGAGCGTGACCGCGATCACGGTTGCGGTTGCGGGGGTTCTGGCGACGGCGCTCTTCGTGCTGCTGTATGAGGAGCCTACGCTGCGCAGCAAGTTCGGCGCGGACTACGACGAGTACTGCAGGAGCGTGCGGCGATGGATGCCGCGCCTGCGAGCCTGGCAGCAGTAGAGAGCGTCAGGGGCGTGGGCGGAGGGCGGCGAGGAAATCTTTTGCTCCGCGGGTGTTGAGGACGTCATCCGGGGTGAGCCAGGCGCGGCGGAGCTGACGGATACCGTAGCGCATCTTCTCGAGAGCGGATACGTGGTGCGCGTCGGTGTTGATGGCGATGCGGCAGCCGCTCTCTTTTGCCATGCGCAGATCACGGTCGCAAAGATCGAGGCGGTTGGGGTCCGCATTATGCTCGACGGCAACGCCGAGCTTGGCAGCCCGCTTCAAGATAGCCGGCAAGTCGAGTTCGTAGGCATCGCGCTGCAGCAGTTTGCGGCCTGTAGGGTGGCCGAGGATGCGCACGTAGGGGTTCTCGATGGCGCGCAGGATGCGGGCAGTCATCTCCTCGCGCGGCTGGCTGAAGAGCGAGTGGACGCTGGCGATGACGACGTCCATCTGCGCGAGAACTTCGTCGGAGAGATCGAGTGCGCCGTTGCCGAGGATGTCGACTTCGATCCCGGCGAAGACGCGAATTTTTCCCGCCATCTCCGCGTCGACTTCGCGGATGTTGCGGATGTGCTCGAGCGCGCGCTCGTCGTCGAGACCGAAGGTCATCGCCAGATTTTTCGAGTGGTCGGTGATGGCGATGTATTCGTAGCCGTGAGCCAAGCCGGCCTCGGCCATCTCACGGACGGTATTTTTGCCATCCGTTGCGACGGTGTGCATGTGGACATCGCCGCGGATGTCCTTCTCTTCGATAAGGCGGGGCAGCGTGCGCGCGGCGGCGGCTTCGATCTCGCCACAATTCTCGCGCAACTCGGGCGGGATCCAGTCGAGGTCGAGGGCGCGGTAGATGTCTTCCTCAGTGGCGGCGGCGACCTGTGTACCGTCATCGAGGCGGGCGAGCGCGTATTCACTGAGCGTGTAGCCGCGCTTGAGCGCGCGCTGGCGCACTGTCACGTTGTGCATTTTGGAGCCGGTGAAGTATTGCAGCGCTGCGCCGAAGGAAGCACGCGGGAGAAGCCGGACGTCGATCTGCAGTCCGGTTCGAAGACGGAAGCTGACCTTGTTCTGGCCTTTCGCGATGAGCTCCGCGATCGGCGGATAGGCGGCGGTGTAGTCGACGGCGCCCGAGACGACGTCTTCTTCGCAGGCGGGGCCGGTGACGAGCATGTCGAGATCGCCGACGGTGTCGCGGCCACGGCGGAGCGAGCCCGCAGGGGTGACGCTTTCGATGCCGGGAAAATCTTTCAGATAGAGAGTAAGGCGCTCGGCGGCGGTTTCTGCGTCATCGAGATGGAAGCGGCCGCTATTCTTGCGGTATTCGTCGATGCCTTTGCGGAGCTTCTGGATGAGCTTGTCGCCGACGCGCGGGAGGTCGGCCAGGCGGCCTTCGTCGATGGCGACGGCGAGGTCGTCGACGGTGGCGACGCCAGTGGCTTCGAAGATAAGGGCGACGGTCTTGGGGCCCATGCCGGGAAGTTTGAGCAGCTCAAGCATGGTGGGCTTGTAGCGGGTGAGCAGCTCGTCACGCAGCGGCATAGAGCCGTGCTGCTCGATCGACTGGATGTTGGCGACCATGCCTTTGCCGATGCCGGGAATCTCGAGCAGGCGTTTGGGATCGTCGGCGATGGTGGAGAGAGGGACGGTGCTCTGCTCGACGGCTTCGGCGGCGCGACGGTAGGAGCGGATGCGGAAGGGGTCGCCTGCGCCGATCTCGAGCAGATCTGCGGTTTCGGCGAGGAGTTGTGCGATGGCGCGATTTTCCATGTGCTGCGCTGCGGCATGGTGGAGGCCGCCTCACAGAACTTTAAAGCAAAAGCACAGATAGCGTGAGTGGAGCGCGCTGACTGGAACAGCAGCCGGGAACTAATTAGAAACAAGGGGCCCGACAGACGCAGCTCTATCGGGCCTTCCGGTTGCGAATAGTGGTTAGAGCATTTTCCCTGTCGCTGCAGAGCGGCGAGCAAACAGCAGGTGTGGCCATTCTTCATGGAAGGCCACGCCCGGAGGATTTCGCCGGCTTACAGCATCAGGAAAAATGCTGTAAGCGGTTCAGGCTGCGGCCTGCGCGCGCTGCACCTGGTCGGCCTGCGGGCCTTTCTGCCCCTGGATTATGTCGAACTCGACTTCGTCTCCCTCTTTGAGACTCTTGTAGCCATCGAGCTGAATTGAGCTGTAGTGCACGAAGACGTCGGGCCCATCCTCCCTGCCGATGAAACCATAGCCCTTCGCATTATTGAACCACTTCACTTTTCCTTTGTACTGGGACACGTGTCGGTTACCTCACTTCAGAGCAGATTAGGTAGGGTTATAGACCCAGCCTGCCTTCCTTTAGTGACGCAGCGGAGGTAGGTTTGGTTTGCAAAAAAAGTAAGCGGGCAGCCACGGGATTCTGCCTGTCAGGCAGATCTCTTCACGGCGCCGCTCGCCTTCGCGAGGCGGCCCCGGTCGAGACGAAAGTGCGGATGTTCCTGAGGTGAATGGACAGCGGCTGCGGCTATGTGCGGCTGGAACGCGCGGCGGCCCGCTCGGCGCTCTGACGTTCTTTGCGCAAACGGTCATAGAGAAGTGTGGCGGCGATGGTTTTGCCGTCGAGAATGCGTCCAGCTTCGATCTCACGAAGTAGTTCGCTTAAGGGAACTGCAAAGAGCTCGATCTGTTCGTCATCTTCCGGCTCGGCATCCCCGGGCATCAAGCCTTCGGCCAGGAAGACCTGCATCCATTCGCCGAGGAAACCGGGGCTTGCGTAGAAGCGCACAAGCTTCGACCAGTGTTTCGCCTTGTAGCCGGTCTCTTCGAGCAGCTCTCGCTTCGCACCGGCCAAGTGATCTTCACCGGGATCCAGACTGCCAGCAGGAACCTCATAGAGATATTGCGCAGCGGCGTGACGATACTGGCGCTCAAGGAGGATGAGAGGATCGCGCTTGCTCTTCGAATCATCGACGGCAAGGACGACGACGGAGCCGGGATGACGCACAACGTCTCGACGCTGTGGCTTGCCGCCTGGTTCGCGGACTTCGTCGGTCACGACGCGGAAGACAGGGCCTTCGAAACTGACTTTTGAGGAGAGAACTTCGACGCCCTGAGGGTAGGTACGGTCGGGTTGCTGCTGCTTCTTTGCTGCCGTCTTCTTTTTCGTCGCCATCGTGCCTCTTTCTTTCCTACGGTAGCATTGTCAGTTTTGGCGGCGCACCGATGCATCGATCGCAAATGGCGCAGATAGTGAGAGATGCGCAGCAATCTCAAATAAAAAGATGAAGAACTTCACTGCGATCTATTCCGAGATGTTCTTCTCTGCCATTGCGACGCGTGTTTCCCAGAATGCAGGATCCAGGGAGAGAGCGTGGTGAAAGTTTTCCTGTGCTCGTGCCTCATCGCCACGGTAGCGCTCGGCGAGACCGGCGATGAGAGCGTCGTGTGCAAGTGATTCGGCTTCGGTATCGGATCGCTTCGGAATTTCGGCGCAGCGGGCGAGCATCTGTTGCGCGAGATCTTCCTGCCCGAGCTTTCGATGTGCCAGCGCGGAGAACACATTATCTCTGCCGGCGGCTTGCTTGATGGCACTTTGCCAGGCGTCGGTGGCTTCCTTTGTATTGCCATCCGCAGCGAGAGCGACACCGAGCCAGTAGAACTGCTCTGAAAGTTCAGGCTGTGCAGGTTCACCGGTACCTAGATCTTCCGGATAGCGCATGGCTTGCCGGAAGGCGAGGGCTGCCTCTTGCGGTTTGTGTTCGGCGAGTGCCGCTTTGCCTTTTTCCATGTTGGCGCGGACGAACATGTTGTGGACGACGCTGCCTCCTTCCCACGGCTTGAAGGTGTGATCGGTGAGGAGGGCGAGTGCCTGAGCGGGCTCGAGTTGTTCGATGAAATAGAGCGCGTGACGAGCGCGGACGGTGTCCCGATTCAGTACGTCGGGTGCCGCATTGCGGAAGAGCGCGGCTCGCGCGGCGGCATCACCTTGTTCCTCGTAGACCTCGTCGAGGTCAGCATAGAGCCGGTAATCCTGCGGGCTGAGTTGGATGGCGCGTGCATAATAACGCGCGGCGCTGGCGAGATCGTTTTTGACGTGCCACTGGTAGACGCCGAGATTGCGGAGCAGCACCGGATCTTCGAAGTGTTGCTCAAGAGCGGCGGACCATTGCGCGGCGGCTTCGTCATATCGCGCGCGTGCGAAGAGGAAGTTTCCGAGCGCGTATCTGGCATGCGCGTCGTGCGGATTGTGATCGACCACTTCCGTGAGAATCGCCGCGTCCGTGATGGTGTTGGGAAAAACCTGAGCGACGGGAAGGGAAGCTGCCTTTGCCAAGAAGCGCGCTGCACGATCGGGGTCGCCCTCTTGCCGGCTGTTCGCAGCGAGGTAGTAGTAGACGAGGGGTGAGACGGTCTCCGGGGGAGTGGAGGCTATTGCGGCATTCAGCACCGCATCGGACGATTGCCACGCGCCCAGATCGTGATACCAGGCGGCGATGGCGAGATAGTTTTGCGGATCTGAGCCGATGGTTTGCGCCCAAGTTTGCGGCACGGGGCTATTGGGCGCGGTCGTGTCGAGCCAATTTTCTGCCAGCGCGTAGGGCAAGAGAGACATCTGTTGGTTGGCCTTCAGGGAGGTGGCAGCAGCGGCGTTAAGGTTTCCATCGAGGCGCTCGGCCACGGCGAGATCAGCCCGAGCCAGACTGTCCGTGGGATTTGTATCGACGGCATGTTGGAGAAGGTCGACGGCGCTCGCGTAGTCGCGCTGATGGATAGCTATCTCTCCGAGCTGGAAATATGCGGGTGAGAGCGACAGCCCAGGCGCGGACCGGGGACCGTAATGAATGACAGACCAGAAGGCATTGTTGGCGAGGGAAAGGCGGGCTTGAGCGCGGTAGATGAGACCCGCGGCGTAAGCAGCCATCGGATTTTCATTTTCCCGCTGTTGTGCGAGATGAATGAGATCTTCAGCGCGCGAAAAATCTGCAGCGCGATAGGCGTAGAAGGCCTCCTGCAGCAGTGCGGGGATGTAGCCCGGATCGCGTTCGAGCACCTGCCGGTAGACTTTGCGGGCGGCGTCCGTGTCTCCGCGTTTCTGAAGAAATACGCCCTTCAGATAGAGCTGTTCCAAGGGTGTTTCGGGTGTGACGGAGATAGGGCTTTCGAGCGGCTTTCCGACGAACGAAACGAGGTCCGGGTTCCCGTCGACCGGCGCGGATGCGGACCATGCGAGCAGAGACTTTCCCTCGGCGGACTTTGCCTCGACACGCAGCTCTTTTCTGGCGAGATCGAGGTCCGGCACGGGAATGGTGTATGCGGCAGGCCGGAGGGTATGGAACTCGACATTCTGTATCGTGCGCAGCAGCGTCGATCCGATGCTCACTGTCAGGGTGGCATTGTGAATATCGGCCACTGGGCTGAGAAGGAGCTTCACGGCGCCGGATTGGGCTGAAGCAGTTTGGGGAAAGGTGACGTTGAGAGCCAACTGGGATGTGGCTTCGACGAAGCCGCCGTCGAGATCGGCGACCGGATACCAGAATTCGGTCCACTGCTCAACGCGGCGGGGTTCCATGAATTCGCGGTAGCCCTGGGTAGCGAAGCGTCCACTTTGAATCTCGTTATATGGACCGTCGTCATCGCTGAGGATCTTGTCCCAGATCCTGCCGCTGCGGGCGGTTCCCCAACTCCATACTTTTTTGCCCGGGTCCTGGCGGAAATCGGATACGTGGACGACGCCGTAGTTCGATTGGTGGTAGTAGATGCCGAAAAAGTTGCGATGGACATCCCGGGCGAAGATTGCCATGGGGCTGGGAACGTTCCGGTACCAACTTTGATCGACGCCTTCCCAGACCGGCCAGCTTTGGACGATGGCAAATGGATCGTCAGAGATGGTCTCGCGCATGGGGTAGGCGTACTGGAGGTCATTGGTGGCAGGGACCGCGGTGTTGGTCCAGAAGAGGTAGAGCTGATTGAGAGCGGTTGCGTTGAAGAGTGTGACGCCCTCTTCGAGCCTGGCGGTATCGGGCCGCAGGGTGAGCGCGATCTGCCAATACATATTGGAGACCCAGTCGATGGCACCGACAAGAGCCGTAGCGCTGCCGTCGGGATTTTGATGCAGAGCGGACTCGACTTTCGACACTGTGTCCGTCGTGTGCGCGAAGGGAAAGCTGAACTCTATGCCACCCGCGATCCACGCCCCGCGTGGGGCAACCAGACCATACTTGATGACGTTGTTGCGGTAGAGCATCTCGCGGTGATGGACCTTGTCATAGACGGAATAGACGTGTCCTCCGAGCTCTGGGAGGACGATGACCTTGAGGTACTGATTTTCGAGATAGATGGCGCGCCAGGTCCGGGGCCCGCGTTGATCGCTGAGGTCGTCGAGCATCGGGTAGGGATAGATGGGATGCGGATTGACCAGGGCAAAGGGCGGATTCGGATCGGGCGGTCCGAGCGGATAGGTGGGGATGGAGATGGTGCCTTCCCAAGCGCGCACCGATTGCGCATGGGCGGCGAGAGGGGCAAGGAGAAGGGCGAGCGTAATGGCAAGGAAGCGATTCATCGTGGCGACATCCGGGGTACAAGCGTGTGCCAATATGGTGACCAGCGCTGCAATGATGACAGGATCAACTCGTAACCGCTTCCAGGACGTTGGAGCGCGGAACTGACGCGTGAGCTTTTACAGCGGTGAAACGCGGCAGTGGAAGACAGCACTATGAAGGTCGCGCGAAAAATCGCGTGAAGTAGTTTTTCAATTGACCTGCCCGCCTTCAACGTTGTATTCGTGGTGCTCCTCACGGCGGGGCCCTTACAAAAGCGCTTTTCGGACTTCATTGTAAGGATGTTTCGAGATACCGCCAGTGAGTGCGCTGTGCATTTGCCGTTCGTGCTGGCCTTCTGAACTGGATACGTGACAACGGTTTCCCACGCTTGCGGTTGGATCATTGGCGAGCGCTGATCTGATCGGAAGAAGAGCTCCATGCGTCGGCCCTTGCTTGCGAGCAGGGCTTTTCTCAGACGACTTCGGTTCACGAAGCCTGCCTCCGCAAGGGCCATGCGCCTGCGCCAGCAATGCGCAGTGCGGAGGGCGATCAGGACGTGGCCCCTTTTCCCAATACCACGCAGAGGAGGTAGCTTCATGTCCGCATACACCTACCCCGGAGTCTATATTGAGGAGCTTTCAAGCGGTGTTCACACCATTGCGGGGGTAGCGACTTCCATCGCGGCATTTGTGGGATGGGCGCCGCAGGGGCCTGTGACAGAGGCGGTCATGGTGGAGAGCTGGCCGCAGTACCAGTCCATTTACGGCGGCATGGTTCCCGGGGTGTATCTGGGATACGCCGTCTACCAGTTCTTTTTGAACGGAGGCTCCCAGGCGTACATCGTGCGGCTGGTGGATACCGGTGCGCACACCGCGTCCGGCACGCTGGGCGGGCTGACGTTCTACGCAAATAACCCCGGCGCATGGGGCAACAAGGTCTGCGTCTCGATCACGAATGTGACTACATCCGGCGGCGTCACCACGTTCAATCTGCAGGTGTCGATGCTGAGCCCAAGCGGTACACCAACGCCGGTCGAGAGCTATACGAATCTCTCGACCTCACCGACGAGTCCTGGCTACGCAGTAACGGTCATCGACAGCGATTCCAGTTACATCTCGTTCACATCGCCGACTGGCGTTACACCTTCTTCGATCAGCGTTTCTGGTGCAACCGCTAGCGTCTTCATATTTGCAGGCGCCCAGACGAGCAGTACCGCTTTCACCGCGGGTGAGACCGTTAAGCAGACGGGCACCTCGGCGAGCGCCACCCTTCTCGGTGAGGTGGGATCGTCATATCTGGTGCTTAGCGGTGCGATTACAGGAGGAACCGCGAACGGCTCCGGCGTGTGGACCGGCGGCACAAGCGGCGCGACTTTCTCCCCGACAACAGCGCCGGTCGCATCGACCTCCACTCCGATAAGCCTCGGCACGACGGGGACGAAGGGCGCGGATGGCAATACGCTGCTGCCTAACACCACTGCGTTCAACACGCCGCTCACCAGCTCAACCGGTGGCTACGCGCTTCTGAGCAATGTCGCCTTCAACCTGCTTTGTGTTCCGGGAGAGAACGATGCGGCGATCGTCGGCGGCATGCAGAAATTCTGCCATGACAAACGCGCGTTCCTGATCGTCGATTCGGCGCAGACTGCCGTGGTGGGCACCGGCTCAAGCGGGCTAAGCCACACCGGGCCGGCCGACAGCAGCAACAACTTACTTAGCGGCCAGTACGCCAACAACTCCGCGTTCTATTTTCCGTGGGTCTCTGCGCCCGATCCGCAGGTTGGGTTCCGCCCAACGTTATTCCCGCCCTGCGGATTTGTGGCAGGCATCTATGCTTCCACTGACGCCGACCGCGGCGTGTGGAAGGCGCCCGCCGGCGTCGATTCCGGGCTCACCGGCGCTCTCGGGCTGCAATATGTTCTGACCGACCTTCAAAACGGCAGCCTCAACGTTCTTGCCGTCAATTGTTTGCGTCAGTTTCCGATCTACAACGAGGTCGTGTGGGGGGCGCGTACCATGGCTGGCGCAGACGCCGTCGGCTCTGAGTGGAAATATGTCCCGATCCGTCGACTGGCGCTCTTCCTGGAGTCGAGCCTCTATGCAGGAACCCAGTGGGTGGTGTTTGAGCCGAACGACGAGCCGTTGTGGAGCCAGATCCGGCTCAATGTCGGCGCGTTTATGCAGGACCTCTTCCTGAAAGGGGCCTTTCAGGGCACCACACCGCAGCAGGCGTACTTCGTGAAATGCGATTCCTCGAACAACCCTCAGTCGAGCATCGACCTGGGAATTGTGAACATCCTGGTGGGGTTCGCGCCGCTCTATCCTGCCGAATTCGTCGTGATCCAGATCCAGCAGATGGCCGGTCAGCTCTCGTAGCGAAGAGATACCAAGGAGATAGGAACCATGGCAATTTTTCCAGCAAATCCGACGCGTCTCGATCCTTACAAGAATTTCAAGTTCCGGCTGAAGTGGGACGGACAATATGTGGCGGCCGTGAGCAAGGTGAGCGGGCTGAAGCGAACGACCGAGGTGGTGGAGCATCGCAATGGCGGAGATCCTTCCACGTCGCACAAGTCACCGGGACGGTCGAAGTATGACGCGATTACGCTCGAACGCGGCTTGACCCAGGATATGAACTTCCATGACTGGGCGGGGCTAGTGTGGAACTTCGGCGCCAGTCTTGGCTCGGAGGTTTCGCTGGCCAACATGCGCAAGAACATCTATCTGGAGTTTTACAACGAAGCCGGTCAGCTTGTGATTGCGTACAAGATTTATCGCTGCTGGGTGTCTGAGTATCAGGCGCTACCGGACCTGGATGCGAATGCGAACGCCATCGCCATTGAACACATCAAGCTGGAAAACGAGGGATGGGAACGCGACACCAGCGTGACGGAGCCGACCGAGCCGACCTTGAGCGTGGTGGCGACGTAAATGCGTGCTCTCACTCATGCCGACTTTCTCTCACTGTGGGAGAAGGGCCGCGGGCTGCATCCGCTCGATCAGGGACTCCTCGCGATCCACGCAGCGTTCCCGGAGGCACGCGAGACTGTTGCCGACTGGCCTCTGGGCCAGCGCAATCGCGCGCTGGCAGAGCTGCATTGTTCTTACTTCGGACATGCGCTGGAAGGCTGGACATCGTGCCCGCAATGCGGGGAGAAGCTCGAATTCAACATGGACGGCAGGGCGCTGGCAGAGCAACCGCAATCGCAACATGCGGAGCCGATCGTGATCCACGGACAGAGCTTCCGGCTGCCGGCGAGCCGGGACCTTGCGCGTGCCGCACTCGAGCGCGGGGCAGCGGCGGACCCCGATGCCGCTGCCGTTCGTCTGCTTCGCGCCTGCCGGGTGGACGGCGGAGACGATGCGGGGCAAACCTGGTCAGAGGAGGAACTCGAAGAGGCCGGTGAAAAGATGGCGGCTGCTGACCCGCTCGCCGAGATCGTTCTTAACTTCCAATGCCCGGTCTGCGAAGCCGCCTGCCACGAGAGTCTCGACCTGCCGACGTTTCTGTGGGCGGAACTGGAAGCATTGGCGAGGAGGCTGGTGATGGATGTGCATGCGCTGGCTTCGGCCTATGGCTGGAGCGAAAGAGAAATTCTCGCCCTGAGTGACACGCGGCGACGACTCTACCTGGAGATGGTGAGTGCATGAAGGGTTTTCTGCAGCGCATGGCCGCGAACGCCGTTCGGCCGCAGGGTGGAATCCATCCACTGGTGGGTTCGATCTATGCGGGGCCGACAACGCGAAGCCCGCGCGAGGTTGTGACGGAGACGGGCGTGCTTGAGGAAGAGCGGCTGGTTACAGGCCCGCAGTCTCGGGCTGATGAGATCGAGGACATCCCGGTTGATCCCGATGCGTCGCCATCCGGCGTGCGTGGAAAGAGCGAGAAGACACAACGCGGCGGCGTGCGGCAGGCCGAAGATTCTCGTCACCAGGGAAGGCCCACGTCATTCCGTCCTCTCATGGGCGAAGCAGACGCGCAGAGTGCGGGGAGGGGCAGTTACGCCACCGCAGCAGATACAGAATCATCGGATCGATCGGGTGCGATCTTCGATCGCGAAGGTAACACGTCATTGCGAACGCGTGACTTGAAATCGGAGTCGGTCCTTCCAGGCGGCTCTCTGAGCCCTTTCGCGATCGACTCTGCTCAGCGAGCGAGATTCGATGCATTTCCCCGTTCCGCGCCAGTGGAGCGCGAGGGAGACAAGGTGGAGATACATATCGGACGCATTGAGGTGACAGCGGTTCCGCCCGAAGCGCCGCGTCCCGCAGCAGCGCGGCCGCGCAAATCTCTCGACCTTGGCGAATATCTCAAGCGCCGGGACGGAAGGACTGGATGAGCAATGCGCTGGCCATCTCCGGGGTAACGGCTGTATTGCAGTATTACCTGACAGGTGTGTACAGCGGTTTGAGCGCCCTGTTCGGCGGCACGGTGACCATCTCATCACAGGCGCCGGACATTCTGCAGAATGCCTTCAGCAGCGGCGGAACCACGCAGAACCAAGTTAATCTCTTTCTGCATCAGGTGACGCACAACCCAGCGTGGCGCAATGTCGATCTTCCATCCCTTGCGGCCGACGGCAAGACACAGCTCAAGAACCCGCCGCTGGCTCTGGATCTTCACTATCTGTTGACCGCTTATGGTTCGTTTGACTGGCAGGCAGAGGCCCTCCTCGGTTACGCGCTGCTTCTGCTGCATGAGCGTCCGGTGATTTCGCGCAACGAAGTACGTGACGCACTGAACAGCGTGACCTCGATTCATCTGCCGCAGCTTGCGACGGCACTGGCGACATCCGGTCTGGCCGATCAGATCGAGATGATCAAGATCACTCCCGCGACGCTGGGGCGAGAGGAGATGGCGTGGCTGTGGACGGCGCTCAAAGCCGATTACAGGCCCACATTTCCATTTCAGGTCTCCGTCGTGTTGATGTACCAGCCGGCGAATGTCGTCTTTGCCTTGCCGGTGATGAAGCGGGTGGTGCAGGCGGTGCCGGTGACCCCGGCGGCAATCCTTGAGGTTGTGCCTCCCAACACGCAGTCGGCTGCACTGCCTGGAGATACGGTCACCGTGACGGGAGAGTTTCTTGCAGGAGCGAGCCAGGTAATTCTCGCAAATCAGCGGTTGGGTATCCAGCGCGTTGTCACCTTAGTGCCCGCCTCAGTTACGAATACTTCATTTACGTTCCCTGTCCCGAATAGCCCCGCAACATTTCCAGCCGGCTTCTACGAACTGTCTGTGCAGTTTCTCGATACGGCGGGCAAGATTGTGCAAACCACGAACACTCTGCCGATCGCTATTGCTCCCGCGGTCCAACCCCTGGCATCGGTTACGGCAGTCAGCAATGTGATCAACGGCGTTCCGGGCACGCTGGTCTCGCTTACCTGCAACCCCGACGTACAGCCGACGCAGAATGTCTCGTTGGTCCTGAGCGGAGCTGCGGCTCCGGCGAAGGATTTCACCTCCGTTACGAACGCGCTCAGCTTCCAGTTCACACCGCTGCTGCCCAGCGGCTTGCAGTTGATTCGTCTTCAGGTAGATGGAGTCACGAGCCTCGTGACCTGGCAGAAGTCCCCACCGGCCTTTACCGGCCCCATGGTGACGATATGAAACCGGATCTGCTCGAGAACGTGGATCGGTCGTCTTCATCCGCCTCTTCCTCCTCTTCGTGGGCCGAGGCGAACCAGCTTTGTCTGATTCGGGAGTTTGTCCGTTTGCGTGTGCGGCTGGGGGTGGAGGAGGAACGGTCGACGGACGAGACGCTCCAACAACATTCCGAGCCTCTTGACCCTCCGGCGGCGATCGATGTGGTTGCTGATACGTTTCGGCTAAGCCCATTCGAGCGCGATCTGCTTCTCCTATGCGCGGGGGTCGAGATGGATTCCGCGCTGGCCGCCGGATGCGCAGAGATGGTGGGCCGGACGCAGCGCAGCGCGATCACGTTCGCGCTCTCGCTCGCAACCCTGTCCCACCCCCATTGGAGCGCGCTTGCACCGTCTGCTCCACTGCGCCACTACCGGTTGATAGAGATGGAAACCGGCCAAGGGCTCACCTCCGCCGCACTGCGCATCGAAGAGCGCATTCTGCACTACCTTGCTGGAGTCAACCAACTGGATGCGCGGCTTGAGGGTTTTCTGCAATCGAGACCACAACCGGTATGGATTGCCGAAGAACACCGCGCGCTGGTGGAGCAGATCAATGAGGATCTGGACTGCCTGCGAGGTGCAGACTATGCGGCGCATTCTCGAGTGCTGCACCTGCTGGGAGATGACCCGCGTGGGCAGGAGGATATTGCAGGGCTGCTGGCCCAACGTAGTGGTCGCGAGCTCTACATCCTGCGGGCAGAAAATCTTCCAAACGCCGGCGGGGAAGTGGATCAGTTCGTCCAGCTCTGGACCCGCGAAGCGTTGCTGCTGCCCGCCGTGCTGCTGCTGCAATTGGAATCCGGCACGGTGCCGAATGCGGCACAGCAGTTGGTGGAGAAGCTACCGGGTTCGCTCATCATTGCGAGCCGGGACCCGATCGGTCTGCATCGCCACACGGCAAGCCACGAGGTGAACAAACCGGAGCCGGCTGCGCAAATGCGCCTCTGGAGGGAAGCCCTTGGTCCCGCGGCGACAAGCCTGAACGGGATGCTCGATACCATCGCCGGTCAATTCAATCTTAGCGCGGAGACGATCTTCTCGGCCGCTGGATCATGCGTTCCGGAATCCGCGAAGAGCGATGCAGATCCCGAGAAGCTGTGGGATGTGTGTCGTTCGGTGGCGCGGCCGCGCCTTCAGGATCTTGCGGAACGCATCGTGACCGGCAGCGGTCAGATGGCAGGGTGGGATGATTTGGTTCTGCCGGAGTTACAGAAGCAGACACTGCAACAGATAGCGCTGCAATCGCGTCACCGCATGAAGGTGCATGAGACCTGGGGGTTTGCCGCACGAGGGCGCCGCGGGCTTGGTTTGAGCGCGCTCTTTGCCGGCCCGAGCGGAACCGGCAAGACGCTGGCAGCCGAGGTGCTGGCTGGAGAACTAAAGCTCGATCTGTATCGCATCGATCTCTCGGCGGTTGTGAGCAAGTACATCGGTGAGACGGAGAAGAACCTGAAACAGGTCTTCGATGCAGCGGATGAGGGGGGCGTGATGCTGCTCTTTGATGAGGCAGATGCGCTCTTCGGCAAGCGCGCGGAGGTTAAGGACAGCCATGACCGCTACGCGAACATTGAAGTCGGCTACCTGCTGCAACGCATGGAGAACTTTCTTGGCCTAGCCATCCTCGCGACCAACTTCAAGTCATCGCTCGACAAGGCGTTCCAAAGGCGCCTGCGATTCACGGTGGATTTTCCTTTTCCGGATGCGGAGCAGAGAAGGGCTATATGGTCGCGTGTTTTTCCGGAGGAGGCACCCACAGTGGGGCTCGACTACCAGCTTCTCGCGCAGCTCAATATGACGGGCGGGAACATCCGCAATATCGCGCTGAACGCGGCGTTCCTCGCTGCAGCTGATGGCGGTCCGGTGGCGATGGAGCATCTGCTTCAGGCCACGCGGCAGGAGGCAATCAAGATCGAGCGTCCGCTCTCCGACATGGAGATCCGGGGGTGGGTATGAGGCGGACTATTGAGGTGAACATCGACCGGCTCGTGTTGCGTGGGATCGATCCATTGGATCGCAAGGCCCTGGTAGAAGGATTGCAAGCGGAGCTGTCGCGCGTGCTTGCCGAGCCTGAGTCGATTGCACAGAGGATGCAATCGCGGCGGACGCCAGTGCTGAAGCTGGGCCAGATAGCTCTTGAGCCGGGGCCCTCGGGCGGCAGGAAGTTCGGCGGGGGACTGGCGCGCGCGATTGGAAGAGGAGTGAAGCCATGAAGCACGCACTCGCTCAGCAAAACCCGGGGCAATCGCGCCAGGCGGTGAATTCAGCCGTGGGAAGGCTATAGACAATGGCGACGACGTCCCCGCTATCGCCGAAGTTGATCAAGGGCGGCATCGTCACCATGGATCCGGACACGTCCGTGGTGAAGAGCGTGATCGCCTTGCAGTACAACCCGGACTCGCTTTCGCGCACGCTGCAGATTCAGTCTTTGCCGGGAGGACAGGACGGCGTGCGGGTGGATGCGCTGCGCCTGCGCGGCCCTGCGGTGGAAACAATCAAGATCGAAGCCGAGCTCGACGCCACAGACCAGCTCGAGTTTCCGAATCAGTTTCCGGTCGCCACGCAGTATGGACTTCAGCCGCAACTGGCACAGCTCGAAATGTTGGTGAACCCGACGGTTGAGACGCTGCTTGCAGACAACGCCATGGCGAATGCGGGCACGCTGGAGATCATCCCGCTCGAGCAGCCGCTGACGCTTTTCGTGTGGAGTAAGAGCCGCGTGGTGCCGATCCGGCTTACTGAGTTTTCCATTACGGAAGAGGCCTTCGATACGTCGCTGAATCCCATTCGCGCCAAGGTGAGCCTTGGCATGCGAGTGCTGAGCATTGACGATCTGGGATTTGCGCATCCGGGAGGCCACATCTTCATGGCCTATCTGACGAACAAAGAGTTGCTCGCCGCGCAGGCAACGTCAGCCGCGCTCTCCGTTCTTGGGCTGGGAGGTTTGCCATGAACTATCCGCTACAAGCACTGACACAAATGGGAGTGCTACCGCTGGTGAATTTTCCCGCCGACAGCCGTTATTACGGCTCCGGCGTTCTGCAGCACACGGCGCCGAACGGGCAGAGCATTCCGTACCTGATGAGGAGATTCGTGCCGCAACCCGGCGCTCCCAACTTTGCTACGGTGGCGCGGCACTCCGTGCGGCAGGGCGACCGGCTGGACCTGATCGCCGCAAGGTATCTCGGCGATCCGCTGGTCTTCTGGATCATCTGCGATGCCAATGGAGCGATTCGCCCTCAAGATCTCGTGGCTCAGCCGGGAAGGGTGCTGGCCATCACGACGCCGCAGGGCGCCGGAGGAGCGACGGGTGCTTAAGAGCGTTCAACTCACCCTGTTGATGGGGCCCATCATTCCGATCGCCGTGCCACGGGTGGTGCTCGACTCGCTCTCCGAGGTCGAGGTGAAGGTGGAAGACGTGGGGCAAAGTGGCTTTCAGCTTGTGTTCAGTATCGACAAGCAGTCGCCGCTGCAGATTCTCTTTCTGCTCACCGGCGGCATGCCGCTGTTATTCATGCGGGTCATTCTTGTCGCCACAGTCAACGGAGTGGCGAATGTGCTGATCGATGGAGTGATCACCAACAATCAGATTTCGCCGGGGGACAAGGGATCGAATTCCACACTTACGATCACCGGCAAAGACCTGACCACTCTGATGGACCAATCCGACTGGAGCGGTTTTCCGTTTCCCGCCTGCCCGGCAGAGGCGAGGGTCGCGATCATCCTTGCGAAGTACGCGCTGTTCGGCATGATCCCGCTCATCATTCCGAGCGTGATGGTCAACGTCCCGCTGCCCATCGAGCAGATTCCTGGTCAGCAGGGGACGGACTATCAATATGTCCGCTCCCTTGCTGAGCAGGTCGGTTACGTTTTCTATCTCGATCCGGGGCCAGAGCCTGGCTTGAACAGAGCCTACTGGGGTCCGCAGATTAAGGTGGGACCGGTGCAGCCTGCGCTGAGCTCGGACATGGATGCATACACGAATGTGGAGGGCCTGCTCTTCTCCTTCGATCAGGAGAAGAATCGCATTCCGATTGTCTACACCTATATCTCGGAGACTGGCGTGAGCATTCCCATCCCGCTGCCGCCGATCACTCCGCTGAACCCGCCACTTGGGCTGATTCCTCCGCTGCCGACGAATCTATTGCCGCCCGATCTGAAGCCGTTTCGCGAGGATCTTTCAAAACTGCCGATTCCGCAGGCCATCATGCTGGGACTCGCAGCTGCTGCTGAGAATGCCGATGCGGTGACCTGCGAGGGCTCGCTCGATGTGGTGCGGTATGGGGGAGTGTTGAAGGCGCGACAGCTGGTCGGGGTGCGTGGCTCCGGCCCGGCCTTCGATGGGTTGTATTACGTCAAGAGCGTCACGCACAAGATCAAGCGTGGCGAGTACAAACAGAACTTCACCCTGACCCGCAATGGTCTGGTCTCGACAGTACCCACGGTGAATATATGAGCCCGGTTGCGACGAGCAGTGGAGCGGGCGCAAAGCGCTATTACGGAAAGTATCGCGGGCTGGTCGTGGACAACGTCGACCCGCTGCAGATTGGCCGCATCATGGCGCAGGTTTCCGATGTTTTCGGCGAGACGCCAACCAGCTGGGCGATGCCGTGTGTGCCTGCCGCGGGCATTCAGGCGGGCTGCTTCATCGTGCCGCCCATTGGATCAGAGGTGTGGATCGAATTCGAGCAGGGCGATTCGGATTATCCGATCTGGACGGGGGGCTTCTGGGGAACGGTGGCGGATGTTCCGATATTCGCTACTGCTCCGCCCGCAATTCCACCGGGACAGAACATTGTGCTGCAGACTACCGGGGAAAACATGGTGTTAATCAGCGATGCTGCGCCTACGCCCGCAACCGGAGGAATCATTTTGAAGAGTGCGAGCGGGGCCATGATTGTTGTCAACGAAACCGGCATTTACATCAGCAACGGCCAGGGGGCCACGATCACGCTGATCGGGCCGGCGGTGGCCATCAATGAAACCGCGCTGACGGTGGTTGGAGCATGACGATGAAAAATGTAACAGCGTTCCCTTGGCGGGAGGCGCGCTGATGCCGAGCCCGGTGCTGCATATGGGAGCTGTCGTGCTGTGTTCGCACGGAGGACAGGCCATGCCTACTGCACCGAGTCCAGTGGTCTTTGTGTCAGGCATGCCGGTTGCGACCATTGCTGCTCCTTACGCAATTGCAGGATGCGCATTCGTTCCGCCGGGCGGCAACGGACCCTGCGTCACCGGGCAATGGATTGTCGGATCGACGCAGGTGATATCGCAGGGGCAGCCGCTCGCCATCATGTCCGGCACATCCGTGTGTGTGCCAACGGGCACGCCGATGTTGCCGGTATCAGCGCAAACACTTGTTCTTGCGACGTGAGGGAAATCGTGAGCACCAACGTCAATTTTCCATTTCAATTCGACGGACGCGGACGGACACAGGACCCGATGCAGAACTATGTGCGTCAGATGGTGGAGCAGGTGCTCTTCACTTCGCCGGGCGAGCGAGTCAATTTGCCCGACTTCGGCAGTGGACTGCTGCAGTTACCTTTTGCTCCAAACAGCCTCGAGATGGCTGCGGCCACCCAGTTCAGTGTGCAGGCAGCGTTGCAGAAGTGGCTGAGCAACTACATCAAAGTGCAATCCGTCGTCGCTACGGTCGAAGAGGCGGTACTTACCGTCACGGTTAGCTATGTTCTTCTCGATACCGGCGTCTCCCAGGTGCAGACATTTGTCTATGGGGGCAACCCATGATCTACCAGTGCTGCAACGAGAACCGCAAGGCCGCGGTCCTGGGAAACCCGATCCTGAACGGCATCGACTATCTGGAGGTGCTGGACCACGATGCCATTCTGCTGGACAGTCCGCGCCAACGGACGCTGTTGGTGCACTGCCTGAATAATGCGCCGACCGGCCTCGCGCCCTCGAATGTCCTGGTCACGGGTGGAGAGAGCATCAAGGGCATCACCGCGGAGTGGATCGGCGTGGCCTCTGGACCTCCTCTACAGGCCACTGCCAAAGAGAGTGCCTATCTGACTGCGCTTGCAGACGCGGCCAAGGTGCTGGTGATTCGCACAAGCGAGACGGGCGACTTTTCACCTTACCTGTTGCGGCTGGTGAACAACGCCAGCGCGGCTACGGAAGACTCTTTCGATGTCACCGAGGCACTGACGGGGTTCGACCCGCAACTCGCGGAGGTGTCGTTTTCTTTCAAAGTGGAGTGCGGTCCTGATTTTGATTGCGCCCCTCCACCTGTCGACTGCCCGCCGGATCTGCCTGCTCCTCCGCCCATCAACTATTTGGCGAAGGACTATGGATCGTTCCGCAGCATCATGCTGGACCGGCTGAATCAGCTGGTGCCCTCGTGGGGAGGAAAAAGCGAAGCAGATATCGGCGTTGCGCTTGCGGAATTGATTGCATATGTAGGCGACCAGCTTAGCTATCAGCAGGACGCGGTCGCGACGGAGGCCTATCTCGAGACGGCGCGCAGCCGCATCTCTCTGCGCCGTCATGCCCGGTTGGTTGACTATTTCGTGCACGATGGTTGCAATGCTCGCGCGTGGGTGAGACTCCAGGTGTCGACGCAGGTCTTCCTCGATCACACGTTGACGCGTTTCTACACGTATACGCCCGGCATGCCACCCACTCTCGCGATAGGCGCCGGTAATGAGGAAGCTGCGCTGCTGGCGGGTGTCATAGTCTTCGAGCCGATGCAGGACGCGGTGCTTTATCCCGAGCTAAATCAAATCTCCTTTTACACCTGGGGTGATACTAACTGCTGCCTGCCGCGGGGAGCCACGGAGGCAACGTTGCTAGGCAGTTTTCCGAATCTGCAGCCGGGCGATGTGCTGATCTTTCAGGAGATGATGGGTCCGCAGACGGGCAATCCGGCGGATGCGGACATCCGCCATCGCTGCGCCGTGCGCCTCACGGCGGTGACCACGCAGGATGCGCAGGGAAAGCCGCTGGTCGATCCGCTGTTCGAAGAGGGAACAGGAGATCCGATTGTTTCCGTCTCACAGACGCCGACGCCGGTAACAGAGATACAGTGGTCGACCGCGGACTCTCTGCCGTTCCCGGTGTGCATCTCCTCCACCTTCGTGAATGCGAGCGGCGATCGACAGACGCTCACAGATGTCAGCGTCGTCTTCGGCAATATTGTGTTGGCCGACCAGGGACTGTCACTTTCAGATGTGCCTGTGGGTAAGGTGCCTGAGCCGAGCCTATTTAAGCCGCCGAATCTCGCCGCCGATCGTTGTGATCCATCTGCGCCCGTGCCATTTCCCGTGCGCTTCAACCCTGTCATTCAAGACTCGCCTGTGACGCAAGCGGTGCCCCTGCCGCTGGCCGGGAGCCCGGTGACCCCCGGTATCGTTTTTCTCATCCCGAATGGATATGTCAGCCTCAACGACCCCAACGGATACATCTCGCTGATGGTCGCGGCGGCGCAGCCATATTCGTGGCCGCAATACTTCGGGATTGTCGCGAAGCCGAACACCGTGAACCCTGCGAACTTCGATTTATCGGTTGTCTACCAGGGCGCGGGTGGTGTTCCGCTGATCTATCTCGAAACCTTTGCTGATCTTTCGGTAACGACGCCGGGATCCGGCAACGCGGTCACGCAGCTCAACTCGCTCTCAAAATTCGTTCACGTGCCGAGCACCTATACGCCGCCCGCGATCGGCCCAACTGCTTTTCCGTCCGGGCCAATCATGTTGTCGAACAGCGGCCCTACCGACCTGGTGGACGCGACCGCGTCAACCTATCTGGTTGTTGAGCCAGCGAATACACCCACATGGCCGCCTAACTTTGGCGTTCTGACGCAGGGCGATCAAGAGGATCCATCGATCTTTAACCTGCTGGTCGTCTATGACCCACCATCCGGCGGAAACGGCGTCAGCATACCTGTAGTCGTCGAGCAGTTCAACAACCTTTCGCTGGCAAATGTGGCGCAGAGTGTTCATGCCAACTCGCAACTGGTGGATGTGAAGAGTTTCGATGAGCAGCCCAATGCGAGCCTCTCGGCATACGACCTCATGCACTTCGATGCCGCTGAGGCCGTACCTGAAATGACGCTCACCGGCGTGTATGAGGCAATCACAACCACGTGGACGCCAGAGCCCGACCTGCTCGCTGACTCCGCGACGGATACACATTTTGTGGTCGAGGTAGAGTCCGACGGCAGTGCACATCTGCGCTTCGGAGATGACACCAATGGGAAGCGGCCAGACTCCGGCACGGTCTTTACCGCCTCTTACCGAATCGGCAACGGAACGGCCGGCAATGTGGGGGCAGAGAGCCTGATCTTTCTTGCCGCGGATCCTCGCATTCAGTCCTGCATCAATCCAATGCCTGCTGCGGGGGGAACCGATCCTGAGACCGCCGACCAGATCCGCTGTCGTGCGCCTCAGGCCTTCCTGACTCAGGAGCGCGCTGTGACGATGGCGGATTACGCAGCGATCGCGGAGAGAAACTCTCAGGTCGATGCAGCCGTGGCCACGCTGCGCTGGACCGGTAGCTGGTACACGGTATTCGTCACTGCCGAACCGAAATGCGCGGGGGATCTGACGCTCCACCTACGAAAGGCGCTGGCACGCAACATCAATCGCTACCGACTCGCCGGGCAGGACATTCAGCTCGAATCGCCACAGTACGTATCACTGGAGATCGAGCTGACAGTCTGCGTGAATCCCGCGTACTTCCAGAGCGACGTCGAGGCATCGTTGCTCGAGGTGCTTGGCAGCAAGGTCCTGCCCAATGGACAGAAGGGACTGTTCTATCCGGATAGTTTCACCTTCGGGCAGACCGTCTATCTCAGCCCTATCTATGCCGCCGCACGCAAGGTGGCTGGGGTCGACAGCATCACCGCGACCGTCTTCGAGCCACAGGGAATCAGGACGACTCGCTACCTGGATTCTGGAGAGATTCCTCTCGGCCCACTGCAAATTGCCCGTCTGGAAAACGATCCCAGCCTTCCCGATCACGGCCAACTGAGCCTCGTGATGCGAGGCGGGAAGTGAGAATGCCATGAGTTGCTCGGACAAATGCAACGGAAGCGCCAACTGCACGTGCGGATGCTGCACCGGCATCAGCGTGATGACGCCGCAGGGTGAGAGCAATCTTCCCGGGCTCTCATCGATCGCCTACCGAACTGGGACCTGGGCTACGTTCAAGGCGTCGATGCTGGCGCGCCTCTCGAGCGCCAACTACCCGGCGCTGGCGCAGTTGAAGACTCGCGATGACGACGACTTCAGCATCGCGCTGCTCGACGCCACGTCAGTGGTGCTCGATATTCTCACGTTCTACCAGGAGCGACTTGCGAATGAGAGCTATCTGCGAACGGCAACGCAACTGCGCTCGCTCACGGAGCTCGCGCGACTCATCGGCTATCAGCCTGCCCCGGGTGTTGCAGCTTCCACTTACCTAGCCTTCAGCCTCAAGACGGCGACGGGTTTGCCGTCCAACCCGGCGGCCAGCGCCATCACCATCCCGAAGGGAACGCAGGTGCAGAGCGTGCCTGCACAGGGACAGAAGCCGCAGACCTTTGAGACTTCTGTTGACATCCTTGCCAAGTCGGACTGGAATGCGTTGCCGGTGCAGACCGGCGTCCCGTGGAAGCCGGGAACAGATGGCCTCTATTTGAGCGGTACCACGACACAACTGCAACTCGGTGACTCGCTACTCATTTTAGGAGCTGATCGAGAGAACTGGAATTCTAGTAATTCCACTCCGAGTGAGCAGTGGGACGTAGTGGTGCTGAATCGTGTGGAGGTGGATAAGGCTCGCGACTTGACGTATGTCGGGTGGGACCGGCGCTTCATCCACCAGTCAAGCAACAGCACCGGAAGCGCAGCGTTCACGGCGAAGGTGTTTGCCTTCCGGCAGAAGCTGGCACTGTTCGGAAACAATGCGCCAAATCCGAACTTTTTCGTCGATGCACGCTACCACTGGTTGACTAGTCTTCCCGCTCTCATCGACACCTCGCCCGGTTTTATGAAGTGGCAATGGCGAGACTTCGCGATCGGGAATAGCAACCAGATTGATCTAAACGCGCCGTGTCCCAAGGCAGTAGTTGGAAGCTGGTTTGTCCTTGCAGAAGGCGGGAAGACGCAACTCTATAAGGTCACGCAAACAACCGCTGTTTCGGTAGCTAAATTCGCGTTGTCTGCCAAGGTTACGGAACTTTCAGCCGACTATAACGATCCCAAGCTCAGCGACTTTCAGTTGCCGACGACCGAAGTGTGGGCGCAGAGTGAGGAGCTAGCGTTACCCGAACAGCCTCTTGATCACCCGCTCTATGGCGCCGTGCTGGACCTCGAAAAACTCCGGCCCGACCTGGCCGGCATTCAGGCCGTCGCGATCACCGGCAAGAGCCAGAAGCTTACGGTTGATTCCGCGTTGACGGATGCGCTCGCTTTTACCCCGGATGACGACTCGGGCGATCAGCCGCTTCATCCCGGCGATGTGGTGACCATTCTGGATCCAGCATTTCTACCGCTTACGACGGAAGGAGGCGTTCCTGACTGGAAGACGAATAGCGAGCTGCGTGATCTGCGCGTCTTCGACGCCAACGGGAGAACAGGAACCATCAAGAACGCGCGGCTCTCGGATTTCACTTTGGCTCTCTCCGGGAAAAACGATCCGGTGACACAGGAGTTCGCGCTCGTCTCGTCCGTGCGATTCGTCACCGCGCCCTATCCACACACACAGATACTTCTCAGATCAAGCCTTCTGAACTGCTATGACCGCAACCTGACCACGGTGAATGCGAATGTTGGCCTGGCCACGAATGGCGCTTCGGTGAGCGAGATCATGGGCAGCGGATCGGCGGCCATGCCCAATCAAAAATTCAATTTGAGGCAGTCGCCACTCACCTTCGTCCAGTCGCCCACGCCGACCGGCAGGCTCAGCACATTGCAGGTGACTGCCAACTCGGTGAAGTGGACAGAAGTGCCGACTCTTTATCAGCAAGGACCATCGAAGCAGGTCTTCGCGACGCTGAATCAGCCCAGGGGCGGTACGGCGGTTCACTTCGGCGATAACGTCGAAGGCGCCACGCTGCCCACAGGGCAAAACAATATCCAGGCAAACTACCGCATCGGCTCCGGACTGGGAGGCAACGTCGGCGCCGGATCCATCACCACGCTCATCGACCGGCCACTGGGAGTGGGCGGCGTCACGAATCCGATGGCTGCGACCGGAGGCGAGGATCCGCAAACGGTCGACGATATACGTTCAGATGCGCCGCTATCCGTTCTTACGCTGGGCCGCGCTGTCTCGATCACCGACTATCAAAACTACGCGAGCACGTTTGCCGGGATTGCGAAGGCATATGCGATATGGATTCCGAGTGGACCGGGGCGTGGTGTCTTTCTCAGCGTTGCGGCAGCGGGCGGATCGGCCCTGCCGCCAGGAAATCCGACCCTGGACAATCTCATCGCTTCGCTGCACGACTACGGCAATCCGCTGATCCCGATCTACGCGGCATCCTTTCTGGAGACGCTTTTCAGTCTCGAAGCCGATGTGGTCTACGACCCCGCCTACGACCAGGCACATGTCCACGCTGCTGTACTCCAGTCCCTTCGTCAGAACTACAGTTTTGCAGCACGCGACTTTGGGCAGGGAGTTTCGGACGACGAAATCTCCGCGTTCATTCAGGCCATCCCGGGAGTGATCGCTGTAAATGTGAAAAAGCTCAAAGCGGTAGCCACCAGCGCCGGGGGCGACCTCACCAGCAGCGACTGGTCTGTCTTCGCCTATAACAACTGGCTTTCGCAGCAGGTATCAATCAGCCGTCCCTACTCCGGCTCACCTACGCGCATTTGTCCGTATCTGCCGCTGGCGAACCCAACGTCGCTGCCATATCCAGCGGAGATCCTCGTGCTCGACCCCAATCCGAAGAGTGTCGTGCTGGGGGTGATGGCATGAGCTTCGACCTGTTCAATCTGCTGCCTGCGGTTTACAGGATCCGCGATGCGCAACTTGCGCAGTCGCAGCCGCTCCTGACAGCGGCGGAGACGGCGCTGCTGCAGGCGCTCGAAGCATTACCGCCACCGCTCTCCTCCGACCAGCAAGCACAGTTGGATGAACTCACCGCGAAAGCCTCGCGCGGACCGCTGCGGTCGTTGCTAATGGTGATTCAGGAGCAACTCCGCGTTGTCGCAGAGGATCTGGATCAGCTTTACGACGACCAGTTCATCGAGACATGCGCGCCGTGGGTGATCCCGTACATCGGCGATCTGATCGGCTACCGGGCGGTGAAGGGAATCGCGCCTTCGATCGACAATCCTCGCTCCGAGGTCGCCGATACCATTTCCTTCCGCCGCCGCAAGGGCACTGTTCTGGTGATGGAGCAATTAGCGCGCGATGCTACCGGATGGGGAGCACACGCAGTTGAGTGCTTCAGGATCCTTGGCGATGCGCAGTATATGAATCACATTCGCCTCTGGAACCACTACGCGCCGGAACTGCGCCGTTGGCAGCCCGGCCTCTTCATTGACACGGGATTCGACCGCACCTCGCACAAAGTCGATGTGCGGCGCATCGCCTCGCGTCGCGGCCGCTACAACATTCAGAACATCGGCATCCTCCTGTGGTCGCTGAATGCCTACAGCATCACACAGGGGCCGGCCACGGTGACTGCCGCCGATCCGCTTTGTTTCCGCTTCAACTCGCTGGGAATGGATATGCCGTTGTTTCATCGCGCGGTCTCGCAGGGCGGGGAGATCGCCGCTGCCGCCCAACCGGTGAATGTTGCCGACCGACTGCGTCGCCGTGTCTTGTGCGCTGATGTCCTGAAGGGAGTAGGAGCGGCGTACTACGGAGAAGGCAACAGCGTGGTTGTCTATCTCGACGATCAAGTTCTCAACCCATACGAGATAGAGGTGGCGGTCCTGTCCGGAGCCGACGGGTCATGGGTGAATCGGCCGGGCACGGGCAGTTCTTATCGTGCGGCTATCGATCCGGAACTGGGGCGCCTCGCCGTGAGGCCCTCTGCGACTGGTGCTATTCCGAAGGTGCAGGTGTCGTATCACTACGGATTCAACGCCGATATGGGCGGCGGAGAGTATGCACGCGCTTCCAGCTTCACGGTAGAGAATGAGGCGGCGGTCTTCCCGTTCCCGGACACGGCCAGCGCGCCGCGATACACCACGCTGCAAGGTGCGATTGATTTTGCGATCGCGGCAGACCGTCAGGCAGCAGTCGAGATCACCAGCAGTGATAGCTATCCAGAGACGGGGACGCTTGCACTGACTGTCGATCTTCCCGAGGGAACGACGCTCGAAGTTCGAGCGGCAGATGGATCACGTCCAACACTGCTGCTCAGCGGAGAGATCAGCGTCTCCGGCGCAGCGGCGAGCACATTCTGCATGAACGGCCTGTTGATTGCGGCCGATCCGGGCATGGCGCCGGGCAGTCCTACGCCTGCTGCACTCGTGCACATGCCTGCGCAACGGCCTGACGGCAGCGCCAACCATCTCGGCACGCTCAACATTCAGCATTGCACCCTGGTCCCGGGATGGTCGGTCGATTCGGCAGGAGCGCCGAAGTTTGGAACCAATCCCAATCTGATCGTGGAGCCTTCGGGAGTCGAGGTCACCGTGGCAAAGTCCATCCTCGGCGCGGTGCGAACGAGCCTGCTTGTCACCGTTCAGGTGGAGGACAGCATCATCGATGCCACCGATCGCACCCACGTCGCTTACGCCGCACTCGACGACGTGAGCGGTGGTGGCGCTCTCACTCTGCTGGGATGCACGGTAGTGGGGAAGGTCCATGCGACGCTGTTCTCGCTTGTGTCGAACAGCATCTTCTGGGGCGCACTAACCGCCGGAGACACATGGACAACAGCGCTGGTTTCTGACCGAAGACAGCAGGGCTGCGTCCGCTTCAGCTTTTTGCCCGAAGGCGCACGAACGCCGCGCCGCTTCGAGTGCGTGGAGCAGGCGCTTGCTTCACCGCAGCCTATCTTTTTTGCATTTCGCTACGGTCGTCCGGGATACCTCAAGCTTCTCGCTTCCACTCCCGATGTTATTCGACGGGGCGCGGACGACGGTGGCGAGATGGGCGCCTTTCACTTTGTGCTGGGCCCGCTGCGGGAGATCGATCTGCGGGTGAGGATGCAGGAGTATCTGCCGGTTGGACTCGAATTCGGAGTCATTTACCAGAATTGACGGGCCACGCAACGAGACGACTCAAGAGAGACACGGGAGGCTGCCATGAGCTTCGACAACAGCCGATTCACTTTTAATCCCCGGAACAACTACTCCGGGGTAGTCATGGAGCAGGGCCGCGTCCAGTTGGACTCCGACTGGAACGAATGGCTGGCGGAGCTCAATCGGCGCATCCAGGCGGGAACGCTCGACCTGCTTGGCAGCGCTGTCTATCCAGACACCACCCCGTACGCATTTCAGATCACTGCGACGATCTCCGGAGGAACGAATCAGCTCACGATTGGGCCAGGACGCATGTACGTCGACGGGCTTCTTGCGGAGAACCACGGTGATCCAGCGGCGGCGGTGTGGGATCCCGCGCTGGCAGAGCTTTCCGGATCGCCGCAGCCTCCTCCCGCGGCGGCGATTGGCGCCATCGATTACACCAAACAGCCGTATCTGACGGGAGCAACGATTCCTGCTGGTGGTCCATTTCTCGCTTATCTCGATGTGTGGGTGAGGCCGGTCACTTACATCGAAGACCCGAACCTGATCGACAAGGCCGTGGGGGTAGACACGACCGGCCGGCTGCAGACGGTGTGGCAGGTGAAGCTGATGCCTGTGCCGCAGGGCAGCACATGGACTTGCAACACCCCCATTCCGTGGCCTCAATCCGCCGGGTTGCTGACAACCGGAACTGTACCTTCTTCCGCTTCGGGTCCATGTTGCATCAGTGACGGAACTGGCTACAGTGGCATGGAGAACCAGTTCTATCGGGTGGAGATTCACCAGCCGGGAGCAGCGACGAGTGGTGGGGCGACGTTCAAGTGGTCGCGCGACAACGCTTCAGTCATGAGCGGGGTGACGGCGATCGCGAGCGTCACGAACAGTGCGGGCAATCCGGCGAGCCAGCTTAGCGTGGTCAGTCTGGGCCGGGATCAGGTGTTGGGATTTGCGCCGGGCAACTGGATCGAGGTGCTTGACGACACGCTGGAGCTGAATGGGCAGCCCGGTGCACTCGGCCAGATCGACACGGTGGATTTCTCAGCACGGACGCTCACGCTTACGAACACACTCAGCATTAGCTTCCCGCTCGTCGCTGGCGGCAATCAGACAGATCCGGCAAGTCACGTTCGCATCCGCAGGTGGGACCAGGCGGCCAAGGTATATGAGAGCGACGGCACGACGGTCTGGGCAGACCTTGGCGCGGCAGGAAGCACGGGCGATATCCCAGTCCCCACCGCTGGAACAACGCTGATTCTCGAAAACGGAGTGACGATCTCTTTCGATGAGAACCCGGCGGGTGGTTCCTTCCAGACGGGGGATTTCTGGACCTTCGCTGCCCGCACGGCAGACGGCTCTGTCGAAACACTGACCAAGGCGCCACCCTGCGGCATTCATCATCACTATGCGCGGCTTTCGATCGTTGACTTCAATGTGCCCAGCGCGACTGACTGCCGTACCAAATGGCCGCCAAGCTCCGGTGAGGAATGTGGGTGCTGCTGCACCTGCACGGTGGGCGATGGCGTCGAGAGTTTCGGCGCATTCACTTCCATCCAGAAGGCGATCGATTCTCTGCCCGCCGCGGGCGGTGAGGTCTGTGTTCTCCCCGGCCGCTACTTTGAGAATGTGTTCATCCGGAATCGGAAAGATGTCGTGGTGCATGGGTGCGGATGGCAGACCCGCATTGCCTCTGCGTCACTCAAACCTATCGTGATAGAGGCGCCGCGGGCCCCTGCTGTGGCGGTCGGGAGGGGCAGAAATACTGCGGCAAAGACGCCCGGGACAGCAGCGGCTGCCGCCGCGACGAATACCTTCGCGACTGTGATTACGATCGAAGGATGCGAGCATATCGAGCTGCGCTCCTTCGCTGTGGAAGCGGCAACTGACGAAGTGGGAGTCCTGCTGGACGGCACGGGCCTGCTGAGCGTGGGGCCCCCAAACAACCTGTCGATCGCAGCGGGTAAAACGAATATCCGGGCCGCGGTTATCACCGACGTCCGCGGCGTGATTGACGTCACGATCAAAGACCTGGTTCTTACCGCTGCCACGCTTCCGGCGATCCTTGCGCAACGGGTGCGCCTGCTTCACATCGACGAGAACCGCGTCGCAATGGCAAATGTGCCGAGCATGTGGCCGGCGGTGTGGGTTAGTGGGATCGAGATTCATGTCGACCGCAACTGGGTGGGCATTCAATCCGCGGCAAACATTGTCGAATGGCTGCCTGCCAGCGTTGCCGGTGATCTCGCTGCCGATGCCAATGCGGCCGGATCGGGTACCGGGACATTCGGCACTGCTGGATCGTCAGACAAGTCGGATGAAGCGGCGCTCTTCGTCAATTTGCCAGCCGTCCGGCATCCGGGTGGCATTCAGATCGCCGGTCCATCCCAGGATGTCTTCGTGACCGAAAACGAAATTGAAGGAGGCAGGCGGAACGGCATCACGCTGGGTAGCTTCACTATTCTCGACAGCAACGGCAAAGACACTGGGGCCACAACCGGCGTGGTCATTGTGGAAGGGGGGCCATGCGATACCACGGTCACGCTTGAACCAGGAGCGCCGGCGTCTGGATCGCCGGGAACCCAGGTTGTGGCGGGCGGCAGGCTGCTCCGCATTCTTATCGCACGCAATCGCATCCGCAATATGGGTCTTTGCGGCATCGGGCCGGTAGGTTTTTTCAATCTGCTCCAAGTCCTGGAGATCATCACGATCGAGGATCTGACCATAAGCTCGAATACCATCAGGAGCACTCTGTTGAATCCGCTAGCAACGGCCACGCAGGGGACTTCGATCTTTGGCTACGGAGCGATCTGCGTGCCGGATGTACTGAACCTGATCATTCGCGACAACACCATCACAGATTTCGGTACGACGCCGGGAGCGGAGGTGTGCGGCATTTTTATTCTGCATGGCGAAGTGGTCGAGATCAGCCGTAACCACGTTATCGAGAATCGCGACTGGACGGCGGACGCTACTGATGTTCAGAAATCCGCGAGTGGAGTGCGCGCCGGCATCATGATCCTGTTGGTCGAGCCGCCCACGCTCAACGCATCGTATTCCGCGTCGCCGTGGGCTCCTGCTTCAACGTCGGGCGCATCTCTCAGCAATGCGAGCAGTGCGATTTTCTCGCCGGTGTATGATGCCGGACTGCCTGCTTTGCGCATTGAACACAACGTCGTGCGCGTTCCGCTTGGCGAAACGCTTGCGGTCCTGGGCTTCGGCCCCTTCTCCATCGTCAACAACCACTTCGGTTGCGGCGGGACAGTCCGCAGCGGCGCAGCTCCAATCGCGCAGACCGTTCTCATCATGAACATGGGAAAAGCGATCGAGTCCGCGACGACGACAGGCGGGAGTTTCAAGGGACAATTCGAAAACTCCAGCGCGGGATACACGCAGAGCAATGCCACTGCATTGGCGAGTCCATCGAGCGGCGGGGTGCTTTTTGCAAACAACGTATGCCAACTGGAGACGCGAGCAAACCTGCAGCGTGGCTTCTCATCGGTAATGATTCTTTCGCTCGATCAACTCACCTTCAACAGCAATCATTCCTGGGTTGACGGTCCCGAGCGGGCGGTGACCGTAGATGCCGCGTTGTACGCAGGGTCGATACAGGTGACCAGCAATCGCTTTCAGGAGGCTTTCGGGTCGGTCGCGGCGTCTGGCTTGAGCGTGGGCGTGCTCAATGTCACGACGCAGAATATATCCACGTATTGCCTCTATGCGACCGGAACTCTCGTGCGCACTACAGACAATCTGGCGGTCATCACGCTCACCAACCCGAAGGCTTGTTCGCAGCAGTAGAGAAAGGTCAACGTATGGACACCAATTCAGCCACCAGCGAAAGTAAGACGACCGGGGCTACGGCAGCCAATACGAATTCGACGCTTTCACAGATCGCCGGTGAGTTCAACGATGCCCTTACCTCTGCCGATACGAACGTTGCGCAAGGAGTTCAGGCATTGCAGCAGGTGCACAAGGCTCGGCTCTCGCTCCTGACGCGAACCGCTGCGACGCTTCAGGCGCAATATGGGTCGGACGATCCCAGGGTGAAGGCTGCCCAGACGGCAGTGACCGCCACGACGGCGACGGTCGGACGCATCGCGGTCGTGAGCCGACAACTAGCCAGTGTAGTGCCGCAGGTCTCCGCCAAAGGATGGGCGCTTTATGGCCACGTCTTTGACGATGAGCAGCCGGCACCAAAGCCTCTCGCGAGATACACGGTCTTCCTTGTTGACGATCAAAAGACTTACCAGGAGGCGTATGGTTTCGCTTACACCGATGAGACGGGCTACTTCCTGCTGAGCTACTCCGGCACCGCGACGGGAGCCGGAGCACAAGGCAAGGCTGCATCAGGTGCCGCGCCGAATTTGTTTGTCGAGATCGCGGATACGAAAGCCCAGCCGGTTTACCTGAGCACGACCCGTCTTCAGCTCACTCCCGGCATCGCGACGTATCAGAACATCACCATCCCCGCTGGAAGTCAGCCGATTGGCGATCCGCCGGAAGCCATTCGCAGAGTGGCAATGCCGAGCCCTAGGGGGCAGAGCAGATCGAAGGGAGCGAAGACGTCCTGATCGAAACCTGTATGGCCTCAGCCGGTTGTTGCTGGGGGTCGGGTCGCCGAGCGTTACGGTACCATCCTTGGCAAGAGCGCAGCTCTGTTCAGGAATGAAAACGCGACGCGGTGCAGCTGTGATCGGGTTGGGAAACTGGGGCTCGTCGCTGGCGGCGGCGCTCGCTGGCGCCGGCCTGCTTCTGGAGCGCGTGCATACGCGACGACGCATGTCCCGTTCCAAACTGGATGCCCAGGTGCTTTGGCTGTGCGTGCCGGATGCTGCGATTGCGACTACCGCGGAGTGGCTGGCTGCGCAGCGAGGCGACCTGAGCGGGCAGATTGTCGTGCACTCGAGCGGAGCCTTAGACCGGGGCGTTTTGGCGGCCACTGAACGAGCCGGCGCGCGGACTGGCTCCGTGCATCCCATGATGAGCTTCCCGACGCGGTGTGTGATCGGTTTGAAGGGAACGCACCTCGGCGTGGAAGCGGCGGACGCCGCGACGCGCAAGCAGCTTTTCACTTTGGTACGACGACTAGGCGGCCGACCGTTTGCCATCGATGGCAAGGGGAAAGCGATGTATCACGCTGGAGCGATGTTCGGGTCGCCTCTGCTGGTGGCGACGCTGGCTGCCGGCGTGCGGGCAATGCGCGCGGCAGGCATCGAAGAAGAAGAGGCTTTAGCACTGCTGGGACCAATGGCGGCTGCGACGGTGGCAAATGTACAGAAACAAGGACTGATGCGAAGTTTCAGCGGACCGCTGGCACGCGGAGACGCTGCCACAGTCAAAGTGCATCGTAAGGCATTGGCCAGGCATCCGTTAGTGGCGCAAACATATGTCGCACTGGCGGGGATTGCGGCGCAGGACCTCCCATCGTCGGATCGTCGTACGATTCAAGCGGCATTGACCGAAGGTTCAGTAGAGAATCGAAGAAGACGGTAAGAGACCTGGAGAGGTATCGAGGAGACGCAGTGGACCCGGAGTGTTATCCCAGCTCAATCGTGCCGCACAGCAGCCGGCTCTTTCTGGACTACACCGAGAGCGCGGAGCCGCTTGTTCCGTTCTTTTCCGCTGCACCCACGAGCAAAGGCTGGATCTCCGCGGGACGCAAGCTGAGCGCGGAGCATCGAGCGAGGCTGGCGGATCTTCTGACGGTGCAGAATGCGAGCTTCGGGGGTGGGGCTGTAACGGCTGCAAATATCGAGAGGCTGCGAGCTGGAGCGTCGGCGGTAGTCACGGGCCAGCAGGTGGCGCTGTTTGGGGGCCCGCTCTATACGCTTCTGAAGGCTGCAACCGCGATCGCACGAGCACGGGAGGCAACAGAGGCTGGGGTTGATACCGTGCCGGTTTTTTGGCTGGCAAGCGAAGACCACGATTTCGCGGAGATCGCGCATGTGGAACTGCCAACGCGTCACGGGTTGGAAGCGATAACTATCGTGTCCTCGCCTGACGTACCCGTGCCGGTCGGCGGAATTCCGCTGGGAGCAGAGATCGAGACCGCGCTGGCCAAAGTCGAGGAACTGCTGGGATCGAATGAAGTAACCGAGTTGCTCCGCGAAGTCTATAGGCCAGAGGCGACGCTTGCCGGGGCATTTGGAAGCCTGATCGCACGGTTGTTTGCGCGATGGGGACTTGTTGTTATTGATGCGGCGGCTGCCGGCTTTCATACATTGGGATCGGAAGTGCTGGAGCAGGCAATCCGGAATGCCGACGCGCTACGCGCCGCACTCGTGGCGCGGGACGAGGAGCTGACGGCCCGTGGCTATCACGCGCAGGTGAAGGTAGCGGAGCAGTCAAGCCTGCTGTTTCTGATGGATGAGAAAACAGGGGCGCGGCTTTCATTGAGACGGGTGCGTGCAAACGGCGAATTGCAATGGAAGGCCGGGGGACGACATTACTCCTCTAAGGAGCTGCTGGAAATAGTTAAAGTATCGCCTGAGCGATGTAGTCCGAACGCGCTGCTGCGTCCGATTTTTCAGGATAGTTTGCTGCCAACAAGCGCATACATTGCCGGGCCGGCAGAGATTGCGTATTTCGCGCAATCGGAGGTGTTGTATAGGGCGATGCTTGGGCGGGCGACGGCGGTGCTCCCGAGACTCTCGGCAACCCTGCTCGAACCGAAGATCGCCACCGTGATGGAGCGGCACGAGGTACGGCTACCAGATGCGCTGACCAGGGCGGATGCGCTGGCGCAGCGGCTGGGAGCGCGGGCCCTGCCGGTGGAGGGGAAGAGGAAACTGGCGTCCGCAGGAAATTCACTGGATAGTGAGTTGACGGCCGTATCCGATTGGATGGCGCAGATGGATGCGGGGCTGGGTCGCGCTGCGACGACGGCGGCGTCCAAAATGCGATACCAGATGAACCGGCTGCGAAGGCTGGCGGCGCACTATCAGTTGGAAAAGGAAACGAGCCTGTCGCGGCATGCGCAGGCGATTACCCAGGCGCTGTATCCGGATGGCCACCTGCAGGAGCGTGTGGTGGCGGGGATCTATTTCCTGGCGCAGCAGGGCGAGGGGCTGATGGACGTGCTGGCGGCTGCGGCGAGCGATTCCTGCCCCGGACATAAAGTATTGCCGCTGTAGCCGTGGCCAGACGGGCGGTGACCTGGGGTAGAGGAAAGCGCCAGCGGTCGTGGCTTGCGGCTACAATGTGGAGCCATGGCGAAACAGATGAGCGCATTCGAAGTGGCTTGCCCGGATTGCGGGGCGATCCTGAAGGTAGATCCGGAGACGCGCTCGGTGATCGGGCACAAGTCGGCGCCGCGGAAACGCACCTTTGAGGATTTTGAAGGAGCGGCACGCGCACTACGGGAGCAGGAGGAGCGCAAGGAGAGTCTCTTCCGCCAGTCCATGGAAACTGAGCGCAACAAGAAGGACGTGATGGAGCGGCGTTTTGCTGAGGCAGTGAAGCGCGCGAAGGATGATCCGACTACAGGAAAGCCGCTACGGGAGTTCGATCTCGATTGATCGGACGAGAGGAACGGTTGTCACTGCCGTGGCTCTCCAGTGGCTGCCGGCTGTCAACCTGCATCCCATGAGTGTGCCTGCCGTTGCATTCAGCCAATCAAAATAGGGGACCAATCAAAATAAAGGAAGGGACGAAAGATCCATGGCGAGCGAACTGAGCGAGATGGCGGAACGACTGAGAGACTCGTTGGACGATAACCTGCCCGGCGGTGCAAGAGCATGGACGAGGGGTCTCGCGGCGGGATCGTTGCTGACAGGCGCGGTACTGCTGGCGACGGGCCGTCGCCGGACCGGGCTGGCGGTGACAGCGGTTGGATCGCTGGTTGCGCTGCTGGAAGAGTCCGATGCCGTTCGTGAGTTGTGGGACAACCTGCCCGACTACATCCACACCGCACAGGAGGCGCTAGGTCGCTTTGAAGGTTTCGTGCAGGACCTGGCGGAGCAAGGCGACCGGATCCGTAAGGTGATCCGCGAACAGGCGCACATCTAGCGTTTTTGAACGGCAATTCACCTACGATCTCGCCGGAGTCAGTTGGTACGTTCGATGAGATAACGTGCTACGGCCTTGAGCGGTTTGGCGTGTTCTCCGAAAATCGCCAGCTCGGTGAAGGCCTCATTGATGAGCCGTTGTGCATCCTCAGCTGAACCGGGGATGCCGCGCACTGCGGGCCAGGTCGCCTTGCTGCTCGCTGCGTCCTTGCCGGCAGTCTTGCCGAGCGATGCCGCGTCGCCAGTCATGTCGAGTACATCGTCGATGATTTGAAAGGCAAGTCCGGCCTTACTGCCAAAGGTAGTAAGTGCTGCGACCTGCTGCGCGGTAGCCCCGGCAAAGATGCCGCCGCTGACCAGGCTGACGCGGATCAGTGCGCCGGTCTTGGCGCGATGGATGGCCAGTACCGAGTCTTTCGTAGGCTCTGAATGCTCGCCTTCGAGATCGAGCACCTGGCCTCCGATCATGCCATCGAGAGTGCCAGTAGCCTGCGCAATGAGTTGCACGATACGGATGGCAGAGTCCGGTGGGCAGCGAAGCGAACCGAGCGTCGAGTAAGCGAGTGTCTGGAGCGCATCACCGGCAAGGATGGCGATGGCCTCGCCATAGACGACATGGCAGGTGGGCTTGCCGCGTCGGAGGTCGTCATTATCGAGTGCAGGCAGATCGTCGTGGATGAGCGAGTAGGTGTGGGTCATCTCGATTGCTGATCCGAGATCTTCCACGCCGGCGGGATACCGGCCGTTGTTTGCCACCATGCGCGCCGCTTCCATGCACAGGATGGGCCGCAGGCGTTTGCCGCCGGCAAAGACGCTGTGCCGCATCGCGCGATGGATGGAGACAGGTACCTGGTCGGAAGAGGGAAGAAGGCGCTGCAACGCCTGATCCGTGCGTGCGGCACCGCTCTCCAGCAGTGCGCGAATGTCGGTCTGCATTGCGCTCATCATACCTGAGCGCGCGCGGAGTTTTTGCATCGTGGGGCTAGCACGAAGGTGCGGGAAGATGCAGCGATCGATCAAGTATGCTTGCCTTTGCTCCGGCGAGAATGCGCCGGGGAAAGGAACCATACTCTTTGCGCATCCTGCTGCACGGGATCAACTACTCACCGGAGCTGACGGGTATTGGAAAGTACTCGGGAGAGATGGCTGAGTGGCTGGCTGCCCGCGGGCATGGAGTGCGCGTGGTGACTGCTCCGCCGTATTATCCCGCGTGGCGAGTGCGCACCGATTATCGCGCGTGGAGCTACAAGACGGAGCCGGGGAATGAGCCGGACGATGTGCGCGTGTACCGTTGCCCGATCTATGTGCCGCGGCGGCCCTCCGGCAATACACGACTGTTGCATCTTGGCTCGTTCATGCTGAGCAGTCTGCCGATCATGCTGTCGCAGGCGCAGTGGCGGCCGGATGTGGTGTTGACGGTGGAGCCGACACTGCTGTCGTCGATAGCAGGACTGACGACAGCACGGTTGGCCGAAGCGGTGGCGTGGCTGCACGTCCAGGACTTCGAAGTGGATGCAGCTTTCGGTCTGGGACTTTTGCCGGGAGAGGGACGCGCCCACAGGCTCGCAGAGGTGCTGGATCGGCGAACGATGTGCCTGTTCGATCGCATCTCCACTGTGTCCGAGAAGATGATGCAGCGGCTGCCGGAGAAGGGCGTTCCGATTGAGAAGACGGTGATGTTTCCGAATTGGGTGGATACGGATGTCATTGCCCCATTGCCGGGAGTAAGCCGTCTGCGTCAACAGCTTGGCCTGGGGACGGAACGTGTGGTGCTGATGTATGCAGGGAATATGGGGATGAAGCAGGGACTGGAATTACTGCCACTACTGGCACAGGAATTTGCACCTGACCCGCGCATCCATTTCGTTTTCTGCGGCGACGGTGCGTACCATGCCCAGCTTGCCGGTATGGTACGCGGCGCCGCTAACGTGACCATGCTGCCGTTGCAGCCCTTTGACCGGCTCAACGATCTGCTGAACGCCGCGGACATTCATCTTCTGCCGCAGAGGCCGGACGCGGCAGACCTGGTAATGCCATCGAAGCTCACTGGCATGTTGGCAAGCGGGCGGCCCGTGATTGCCACGGCCGCGCCAGGCACGCAAGTGGCACTCGCGCTGGGCTCCTGCGGCATCGCAGTGCCGCCGCTGGACAACTCGGCGCTCTTCGCGGCAGTGCGCACGCTGGCCGACGAGCCGCAGATGCGCCACGCGCTGGGCGTTGCGGCACGCGCGCACGCGGTGGAGCACCTGGGAAGAGAGCGGGTGCTCGAGCGCTTTGAGGCGGAATTGCAGGCTGCTGTTGCGAAGCGTCGTTCCGCTGATGGAGCATAAGCAATTGCTGCTGTTCGCGCATGGTACCGTAGGCCTAACGCATGAAGAAGGCACTCATCACTGGCATTACCGGGCAGGACGGCTCCTACCTGGCGGAGCTTCTGCTGGCCAAGGGCTACCAGGTTCACGGCATCAAGCGGCGAACATCAATGTTCAACACCGCGCGTATTGATCACCTCTATCAAGATCCGCATGTGGAGCGCCAGAACCTCCTGCTGCATTATGGCGACCTCACGGACACGTCGAGCCTGATCCGCGTGCTGCAACATGCGCAGCCGGACGAGTTGTACAACCTGGCGGCGCAGAGCCACGTGATGGTGTCGTTTGAAGAGCCGGAGTATACGGCCAACAGTGATGCTCTGGGGACGCTGCGGCTGCTGGAGGCGATTCGCACGCTGGGACTCGTAGAGAAGACGCGCTTCTATCAGGCCTCAACATCGGAAATGTTCGGACTGGTGCAAGAGATGCCGCAGCGGGAGTCGACGCCGTTTTACCCGCGATCGCCATACGGCGTGGCGAAGCTTTACGCGTACTGGATTACTGTGAATTACAGGGAGTCGTACGGAATTCATGCCAGCAATGGAATCCTGTTCAATCACGAATCCGGCCGGCGCGGCGAGACGTTTGTGACCCGCAAGATCACACGGGCACTGGCCCGTATCAAGGTAGGGCTGCAAGACAAACTCTACCTGGGCAACCTGGACGCGAAGCGCGACTGGGGACACGCACGCGATTATGTGGAGATGATGTGGCTCATGCTGCAGCAGGATCAGCCGCAGGACTACGTGATTGCGACCGGGCAGCAGTACAGTGTGCGGGACTTCGTGGAGCGGGCGGCGGCCCATCTGGGCATCCGGTTGCAGTGGAAGGGTGAAGGTGTGGACGAACAGGGACTGGATACGGAGGGCCGCGTGATTGTGGCGGTGGATCCGAGGTACTTTCGCCCGGCGGAGGTGGAGACGCTGCTGGGCGATGCCTCAAAGGCCCACCGCGAACTGGGATGGAAGCCACGCACCAGCTTTGCGGAGCTCGTATCCGAGATGGTGACAGGAGATCTGAAGGAAGCGGAGCGTGACGCGCTGGTGCACAAGCACGGCTTCAATGCATTCCGCTACCACGAGTAGGCAGAGGTAATGAATCGCGACAGCAGAATCTTTGTGGCAGGTCATCGCGGGCTGGTGGGCTCGGCGATCACCGCCTATCTGAAGCAGAAGGGGTTTGCCCGGATCTTGTTACGCACGCGTGCGGAGCTTGACTTGTTGGATGCGCGGGCAGTTGATTCGTTCTTTGCGACGGAGCGGCCGGAATATGTATTTCTGGCGGCGGCCAAGGTGGGCGGCATCCTGGCCAACAACACGTATCCCGCGGACTTCATCCGCGACAACTTGATTCTGCAAACAAATGTCATCGAAGCGAGTCGGCAGACGGGCGTGAAGCGGCTGCTGTTTTTGGGTTCAAGCTGCATCTACCCCCGGCTGGCGCCGCAGCCGATTCGCGAAGAGTATCTGTTGACCGGCCCGCTGGAGCCGACGAACCGTCCGTACGCGTTGGCGAAGATCGCCGGGATCGAGATGTGCTGGTCGTACAACCGGCAATATGCGACGCAGTATCTCGCCGCGATGCCCACGAATCTCTATGGGCCGCACGATAACTTCGATCTCAGGACATCGCACGTGCTGCCGGCGCTGATGCGCAAAGTCGTGCAGGCGAAGGCGGCAGGGCTGGACTCGATCGAAGTATGGGGCACGGGAACGCCTCGACGCGAGCTGCTGTACAGCGAGGACCTGGCGGAGGCGTGCGTCTTCCTGATGCAGCTCTCGGATAGCGGCTTCCAACAGCTCATCAACAATGAGCATGCACCCCTGATCAACATCGGGACGGGTGTGGATGTGACAATCCGGGAGTTGGCGGAGTTGATGGCGCGCGAACTTGGGTTTTCGGGTGAGTTGAAGTTCGACACGAGCAAACCGAATGGCACCCCGCGCAAGCTGCTGGATGTGTCACGCATCCACGCTCTGGGTTGGCGCGCGAAGACGTCGCTGCCGGAGGGGATTCGGAAGACCTACGCGGCGGCTGAGGCGCAGCTCAAGCTGTGAGAATTGAGCGCGCCCGTCTCTCGCGATACCAAACCGCAACAAAGAGAGAGAGGCCGAGTAGTGAGAGGATGCGGCCGATCCAGACATCTGGAGTGGTGCGCCAGCGGATGTCGATTTGCGAGCGGCCTTCGAGGACAGGAATGGTGAGCAGGCCATCGTCGCGTGTGGGTCGCTTGGTGATCTCAGCCCCGTCGCGATGGACAGTCCAGGCCGGATAATCCATGAGCCGGAAGACCGCGTAGCCAGAAACGGACGTATTCACGAGAATGGTGCGGTGTTCTTGTGACCAGTCTGTGACCGTGATGGTTGCGTGGCGGTCTATGGCCGGGTCGGGCTGATACTCGGGATTTTGCGCTTTGCCGCTGTCCGGTTCCTCCGCAATCGGGCTTGCGAGGACACGCACCTGCGGCATGTCCTGAACCACCTCGGCATTATCGGCATTGTGCGGCGTGTATTCGTCAGTGCCTTCCTGGCCGGAGCCGTCCTGCATGAGGGTGAGTTGGGCAGAGATGTTGTCCTCCTCGTCGCAGTACTGATGGAACGGACGGGCGCAGATGACGATCGATGTTGTGCATAGGACTGCGACCGCCGCGATCAGCCATGGCCTTCGCGCGCGATGGGCGATACTCCCCGCAAGGTATAACGCGACCACCGGCGCGAGGACGAGGAGCCATCGCCAGGGAAACTGCATGTACGCGAGCTGCGGCGCGTGACGCCACAGCGGTGCACTGATGGGCAACAGCAGCAAGAGAATCAACGGAGTGAAAGCTGCTAGCCATAGTAGGGGACGATCGCGGAGAGCATCGCGCCAGAGGGAAATGGATGCGAAGGCGTAGGCGAGCAGGATACACGCCAGAATCGATGCGGTATGAAGCACGGCGTCGTGAAAGGGCTCGCCGCTGTGATGGAAGAGGAAGCTGTCCTGGAATCGCATGTCCGGGCCAACGGCGCGCGCAATTTCAACCCAGCGTTCCTGATATGCGGCAGGGACCAGGTAGAACGCGGCGAGCAGGAGTCCTGTTGCCGTCGCAGCAGCGATGTGCAATGGCGCGCGCCAACTGCGCTCCGACCCGAGACGCAGCAGCACAATCCACAGCAATGCATAGCAGGCCATAACGCCCGAAGGCGCATTCATGAGCCAGACGCCGGCGATTGCAGCGCCGAGCGCGGGGATGGGAGGCTGGGGCCGCACGGCGAAGCAGAGTACGAGCGGGAACAGAATCGCGGCCATCAACTCGCCGTATGCGGTGCGCTCATATGCGATGAAGAGCATGTATGGATTGGCGATGTAGAGGCAAGCGGCTGCGGTGGCGGCGAGCGGAGTAAGCCAGTCTTGAGCGAAGTGACGCATGCTGAGTCCGCTGCAGAAGAGGCAGATGGCAGTGAAGAGCCAGGGGGCAGCGTGCCAACTGACGACGGTGCCAAGAGCCGCGCCGAGCATCCACGAGGCAGGCGGATAGAAGACAAAACGCGGCTCGCCGGCGCCGAAGTTTGCGGACGAGGCCCAGTGCGGATAGACGAGGCCGCTGTGCCAGGCGCGGGCGGCTTCAAGCCAAGAGACAAAGTGGAAATCGAAGTCATGTCCGCAGGAGGGGCCGCGCGCGAGCAGCAGGCTGGTTGCGGCAAGCGTGGTGACCAGGAGCGCGGCGATGGAAAACGATGGCCGCATTCTCGTTGCCGAAGACTCGTTGGTGCCGATCTTCACGGCGTAAGCCGCAACGTGTGCTCTGTCGCTCGATCGACAGCCGCGGGCGTGAAGGGAAGCGCGAAGGTGGAGGCGCCATACCATGCAGGCCACTGGTCGCGGTAGTACGGACTGACAGGATCACCGGATTGGCCCATTACGATGTTTTCCGTCGAGGCATCGACGTCGCTCCAGTCCATGGTGAAACGTTGCGATGGGCCGAAGGTGCGGCCTACCTGCTTCACTGTGGTGGTGTCACCGGACTGCGGGTGTGCCGAAATGCCGGTCCAGCCGAAGAAGGGGATCATCCCGTAGAGCGGGTGCGGGAGCGCGATGGTGTGCTTGTCGCCGTAGCGCCAGTTTTTGAGCGAGAGGGGAGCGTGGGATTGCTCGAGGCCGCGAGAGACGGCGGCGGCGAGCAGATCATCCCACGTTGGATATTTTGCAGGGAGCCATGATGCGGGCTTGCCGGTGACCATCTGCTCTTCGACATAGGCGCTTTCCGGCCACTCGTAGAGCTTCCAGTCCTTGCCGAGTTTGGGTTCGAGCAGCAGCGGCCACAGTGCGTCGCGCGCGGCAGTCACGATGGCCGGTGCCGCCTCGGTGGTGTGCATCACGCCGTTCCAGGAGCGGAGGATGTCCGCGGCGGCGCGCAGGCGCGTCGATGGATGATGAGCGTGATCGATGGCATAGGCGAAACGCTGCGCCAGCTCATGGTCCAGTTCGGAGTCGATGTCCGTCTGCAGCGAGAGCATGTCGATGCGGGTCATCTTCTCGTGACTCGAGAGCCACTTCCAGATGCGCTCGTTGCGATACGGCGACGCCCACTCGAGAGAGAGGGGCGTGGGGTAGCCGTCGGGGGTGATGCGGGAGTTGGCTGTGGCGAGAATCCCGCCGGGCGGATCGAAGGAAGAGGGTAGTGATGCGAAGGGCAGCACACCTTGCCATTCATGGGTCTGGTCCGTGATGGGGACGCCGACGAGCCCGCCGGGCCGCTGGGGGATGTGGCCCACGGCCTGATAGCCGATATGCCCCTGGTCGTCTGCATAGACGACATTGAGCGTGGGTGCCCACCACTGGACCATGGCAGACTCGAACTCCTGCCAGTTGGTTGCGGTATTCAGCGCGTAGACCGGCATGCCGCCGGCAAACTGCGGATCATAGACAATCCAGCGCAGTGCGATGGTGCGCGACTCGTGCGGCACAAGCGCCGAGATGACGGGCCCGTGACTGGTGCGCAGGACATCAAGCTCCTGGTTCTTACCGAAGCGCACCTGAATGGTTTCATGGTCCCGCTCCATCGCGTGCCACCCGCTGCCGTCCCAGTATTCACCCTGGGCGTTGGTACGCTCCACGTAGAGGTCCTGCGTGTCGCCGTAGAGAGCGGTGTAACCCCAGGCGATGTGGTCGTTGTGCCCGGCGACGATCATGGGCACCCCGGGCAGGCTGACGCCGGCCGCGTGGAAGGTCGGGGCGCGAAGGTCCATCTCGTACCAGATACCTGGCACGGAGTGGTTGAGGTGCATGTCGTTCGAGAGCATTGGGTGGCCAGAGGCGGTATGGGCGCCGCTGATAGCCCACTCATTCGAGCCTGGGATGCAGCCGCGGCAGGTGTCGGCCAACCCAAGGGTGGCGCGCAGGCGCAGCAGGTCGTCCGCGATGCGGTCGAAGGACTCTTCGTCCGGTTGTGGCGGTGGCACGTTGACCGGGGGCTGGGTGAGATCAGGAGTGGACTGGGTGGGCGGATGGTCGCGCCACGAGCCGGTGGGGTAGAGATCGGCGGCAAGCGTGGAACCAATCTTCCTGGTGATGGTCTCGCGGGTGAGTTTGGTGGGCCATTGCTCGTCGAGGGTCTGGACCATGCTGAGGACGATAAGGACGGAGTCGACCGGCTGCCAGCGGCGGGGCTGGTAGTTGAGCAGGCGGAACTCTGAGGGAAGGGCATCGGCCTCGTTGATGTAGGCATTCACGCCGCGGGCGTAGTCCTCGAAGAAGCGTCGGTCCTGGGGAGAGAGGCTGGCAGTGAGCCGCTCGGCGGTCTGGCGGAACTGCAAGACGCGCTGGATGCGGTCGTGCTCGACGAAGTTGCTGCCGAGGACTTCAGCAACCTCGCCGGCGGCGACACGGCGCATCATGTCCATCTGCCAGAGGCGGTCCTGCGCGGTAACGTAGGCTTGCGCGGCGATGAGGTCGTCGACGGAGGTGGCTGAGATGTGGGGGACGCCCTGGTGGTCGCGCTGGACGGTGACGGGCTTGGTGACGGCGAAGGTGCGGCGGTCTCCATCGAGTTGGGGAAGCTGAGCCTGCATAGCGTGGCGAAGCCAGAGGGCCCCGGCACCCAGGGCGAGAGCCACCAGGATGATGAGCGCCACGCCGACGCGCAGCAGGCGGAAGAGCCAGCCGCGTTGCCCTCTCAAACTAGTCTCTCGTTGTGTTGCATACACGATAGGGTTTGCGTCCTCAGCGCCTGGATCCCGTGCCGTCACTCCGACACCATATCGTAACCGCGGGAAGCGCCGGGAGCCCCGCGGCTTGACAGCGGGAGGCGACCCGGCAATCCTAATTATTCTCTCTAACCTGTGTTTGGGCGGTAAGGAGCTGTATTGAAGGTTCGCGTTTTCTATCACGACAAGTGTTTCGATGGGGCCTGTTCCACGGCGCTGTTTACCCGGTTTCATCGCGAGTGCGTGGAGCCGAAGGCGACCTACAGTTACCACGGGCTGGTGCATCGCGCGGGTGCGCTCTTCAATGAGGCGGATTTTCTCGGGGACGAGAACGCGATCGTCGACTTCAAATATTCCGCGTCACCGAAGATCACCTGGTGGTTCGATCATCACCTGAGTGCCTTTTTGACGCCGGAGGACCATGAGGACTACCGCCGGGGGATGGCTGATGGCCGGTATGCGATGCGGCGCTTCTACGACCCGACTTATACCTCTTGCGCCGGCTTTCTGACGCATATCGCGGCGACGCGCTTCGGCTTCAACGCGGCGCCGGTGGCGGAGCTGGTGAAGTGGGCAGACATCGTCGACGGCGCGCTGTATGAGAGCCCGCAGTCCGCGGTGGAGATGGCAGAGCCGGCGATGAAACTGACACTGATCATCGAAGCGACCGCCGATCCGACGCTCATCCCGCGGATGATTCCGCTGCTGACAGAGGAGCCGCTGGCGGCCGTGCTGAAGGAGCCGTTCATTGCGCCTTTGCTGCCGCCACTGCTCGAGCGGCACGAGGAGGGGATCAAGCTGATCCGCGAGCGCGCCGAGTACAGAGACGGCGTGATCTACTTCGACATCACCGATCGGCAGCTCGAGGGGTACAACAAATTCATCCCGTACTTCCTGCACCCGGAAGCGACGTACAACATCGGGCTGAGCAAGTCGAGCTTCCGGACCAAGGTGGCGGTGGGCTCGAATCCGTGGACGAAGCGGACGCCGGAGGAGATGGTGAACCTGGCGACGATCTGCGAGAGCTACGGTGGTGGCGGCCATGCGCGGGTTGGAGCGATCTCGTTTCCTCCTGACCGCTCGGATGAGGCGCGCAAGGCAGCGGCGACGATCGTGGAGGAGCTCAGAGCCCACGAACGGGGACTCGCCGTCCCGGGCAAAGGCGCCGGCGGCGCGTTCCGTTAGGTTCGCTTCCTTTGGTCGCTGGCAGAATTTTGGCGGGTTGTTCCCGGGATGCGAATTACCCACCACCTTCCGAAAACCACCTGCCCTCCGCTGACGCGGATCAAGATCTATGGCTGGTATCCATCCTTCTGCCACTGGGCGAACAAGGCGAGTTGGGCCGGCGTCCAATAGGGGCCGCCGGGCGGCATGGATGGCGGCTCGGCACCGTGCGGCGAAAGGGTCTCGTAGACACTCTTGGCGTTGTCCGGATTCGACATGTATGTGTAATCGTCCAACTCAACGCCGAACGGCGTCATGTGCGAGATGTCAATGGTGCGAAACAATGGTTTGATATCGGCTGCGAAAGAAATCTGCGGCATGGGTTCTCCGAATCTGCAATCTCCTGATTGCCGTCCCTCATGGCTGGCTGATGTGTTTGGTGAAACGCGTTCAGACTAGTCCCCGAGTTGAAGTCGATACAACCGTCCGTTAGACATATTTAATTGCATTGAGATGCGTGGGGGCATCCCCGCGCCAAGTAGGTTAGGGCATATTTTGCGCCTGCAGAAAGCCGATGCAGCAAAGTGGGATTTGGTGAACGGGTAGGGATAGGCTGGACTGCATGCAATACCGCGGGGTTCAGAAGAGAGATCGACACGAGATCGAGTTGCTGTTGCGTAGTCCAGAGAAGACGGATCGACTCGATGCCCTGCTCAGCGCGACCTATTACGACGCTGACTGGAGGTGGGTTCAGAATCGATGCCTCGGTTTTCTGAGCCATGCCGATCATGAGGAGCGCGCTTTTGCGGCGACCTGCCTTGGGCACCTCGCACGCATTCACAAGGAGCTGGATGTCGAGCTAGTCTTGTCGAAACTCGCCCCACTCAAGAACGATCCATTAGTTGGCAGTAGTGTTCAAGATGCACTGGATGACATCCGATTGTTTCTGAAATTTCGATGATTTAGCAGTGCGAAGGCCAGACTGGCTTGCGCATTTCTTGAAAGGCGGCGATGTCCTCGCGGAAGTCGTCAGTTGCGCGGCGCGTGGCTTTGGCGTTGACAGGGGCGCGCAGGTTGCGGCTAAGGCGTTCGATCTCCTGCCGGTGAACGAGATGCTTGGTGGCGCGCATGACGACGGGGCTGTTGGCCAGCGGCGTCGTGGCTAGCTCGCTCATCGCGGCATCGAGCTGATCGCCCGGAATGACCCTAGTGATCAGGCCGAGGGTGTGGGCTTCTGCGGCGTCGATGACGCGCATTGCCCTGTTGGCAACAGTTCAACAGGCGCAGGAACTCTGGGCTTCGACAGGAATAAAGCGCGAGATCGCCCGATAGTTCGATGGGAGGCTAGCTTCAAATGGCGCAGGCGGTTGTCCTCCAATAGCGAAAGCGTTACAGTTGAGTGTGAAGCATGGCCGGCACCTTCGCGTGTTCTTTTCCCTGCTCGTAATCTGCGGGTGGATCGCGACGGCCTCTTTTGCAGAGCACGTCTCCGCGCAGTTTCCGCTATGCCAGCCAGTACAATCACCCTGCTGCCCGTTACCCGCGAACAATACCAGCGAATCCTGTCCAGCCTGCCATGTCACTGTCACGACTGCGACAAAAGAGACCCGCGAACAGGAGCGGTCGAGTCCTCTTCCGCGTGCTCAAAAAGTCTTTAGTCTGCGGCCGGGCCCTCTGGTCATTGCATCTCAGGGTGAGCTAACTTCCGGTCTCCGTTACCGAGCCGCCGTATTTAATCTCAAAGACGATCTCCGCATTTAGATCAATTCCTTCCTCTACATCCCCCAGAGGCAATGCGTCGAAAACGCGCATGTGCGCATGTGTATCAAACACCATGTTCAAAGGAGATCGTTATGAAACTCAAAGCACTCGTATTCGCATTTGCGGCAGCCCTCGTCCTTTCGTTGTCTGCCCGGGCAGCGACTGTCGCCACTTGTTGCGGCACTCCCGCCTGCTGTGACGGCAGCAGTTGCTGCAAATAACCGATAGCGGCCGTGCCCACATTCCTTTCGGTGTCAGCACCAGAGAGGATGTGGGCCAGCCTGTTGGTGTCACTTTCATAGTCTCAATTGGTGCATAGGGCGCCGGTGCGCTCACAGACAGGGTTCAAGCTTTCAGCTCAGCGAGTGATAAATCGCCAACTCACTCACCGAACAGTGCGCAACACCAGACTGTTCAGATTCCGGAAGTGTCTCAGTTGAAGACTACGGGCGAACCGAAGGCTGACCCGACTCTCAGGTTGCTTCCGAACCGAAACATCTTTACAGCGCTTTGATCTCCTCGTGCCATGCATCCAGCGCTGCGTGGACCGCGTCTCGAGTCATCTGTGTAAGGCGGCCTGCGCTCGACTCCTTTATTGCCATGACCTGCAGATACACAATCCGTTTCCGGAGACGCTCGTTCGCCATTTGCTGGCGCAGGTCGTGAGCTTTTTCTGACAAAGTCTTGCGCTTCATGCGACCGTTATACCGTCTGGCGCAGCAACCTCACAAACAAAGAGCGTTGTTGCCTGGTCGCTCTGATTGCCCTCGCGACAGCGAAACCAGCCGGCGTTTCAGCAGCGCGAAGGCCAGACGGGCTTGCGCTTTTCGAGGAAGGCGGCGATGCCTTCGCGGAAGTCATCGGTGACACGCAGCTCGGCGTTGGTATTGACGGCGGCGCGCAGGTTGCGGCTGAGGCGTTCGATCTCCTGCCGATGAAGGAGATGCTTGGTGGCGCGCATGGCGACGGGGCTGTTGGCCAGCAGCGTCGTGGATAGTTCGGTGATTGCCGCATCGAGCTGGTCGCCTGGAACGACCCTGGTGATCAGGCCGAGGGTGTGTGCTTCTGCGGCGTCGATGACTCGGCCGCTGAGGAGGAGGTCCCGCGCTTGCTTCTCGCCCACCTGCAGCAGCAGGAAGGACGAGACGATGGCGGGGACGAAGCCGATCTTCACCTCGGAGTAGCCTAAACGCGCGTCTTCACTGGCGATGGTGAAATCGCAGAGCGTAGCCATGCCCATGCCGCCGGCGAGCGCAAATCCGCGCACTTCCGCGATGGAGGGCAGAGACAGACTGTAGAGGGTGCGAAAGAGCTCGGCGACGTTCATGGAGTCGAGCCGGTGCTGCTCCAAAGACCGGCTCGACATGGCACGCAGCTCGGAGAGATCGAGGCCGGAACAGAAGTGCTCACCCGCGCCGCGCAGGACGACGATGCCGCAGCCGCTGTCCTCGGCCTCGCGCAGCGCGAGGGTTAGCTCCTGGATCATGGTGGAGGTGAGCGCGTTGCGGCGTTCCGGACGGTTGAGCGTAATGGTGAGGATACGGCCGGCTTCGGTTTGTGATTCTTCGACCAGGATTGTTGTGTAGTTCGCCATGGCTGCCCGTCCTTCGGTTCCTTAAGCGGACCTCTAAATTTTTCTTCAACGTCATCCTCGGCTAAAGCGGAGCGAACTGGAGAGCCGCTTCGTTGGCCGAGACCCATTGCAATGCAGACAAACTGCAGGGTCCTTCGATTCGCTCAGGATGACATCGGTTGATTGAACCCGGTTCTTCCTCAGCTGTTGTTCGAAGAACCGCTCACTGTTTCACGCCGGCATACTTTTCCGCAATGGCACGGTTGGCGGCGAGGACGGGAGCGAGGTCCTGGAGGGGCGGAAGCGTTGCGCCGAGTTTGCCGAGTGCCTCGAGCGCAATTTCCGTGGGGACGTTGCCGACCAGAACATCCTGCGCGAAGGGGCAGCCACCGAGACCGCCGATGGCGGCGTCGAAACGACGGCATCCGGCGCGATACGCGGCGGAGATCTTTGCGGCTGCCTGGTCCGGGCGGCCGTGGAGATGGGCGCCGAGGTCCATGGATTGGCCGTTTGCGGACTGGCTGTTGACGACTGCGGCGACGACTTCCTCGACGAGCTCGGGCGTGGCGAGGCCGACGGTATCGGCGAGCGAGATGGTTTCGATGCCGGAGTCGGCGAGCAGATCGCAGGCGGCGACGACCTCATCGACGCTCCACGGGTCTCCGTAGGGATTGCCGAACGCCATGGAGATGTAAGCAACGACATCGAGGCCGGCTTTGTAGGCGAGGGAACCGACGGTCTCGAGCGCGTCGATGGCTTCTTCGGGGGTCTGGTGCTGATTGCGTTCGAGGAAGCTCGGGGAGATGGAGTAGGGAAAGCCGAACGTGTTGACGCCACCGCTATTGATGGCGCGCTCCGCGCCCTTGACGTTGACGACGATGCCGATGATTTCGAGCTGGTCGGTGGTGGAGGAGGGCGGGGTGAGCGAAGGCAGGTCGGCGAGGGCGAGGACCTGCTCGGAGTCGGCCATCTGCGGGACGGCTTTGGGGGAGACGAAGGAGACGGCGTCGATGTGGCGGAAACCGGCGGTGACGAGGGCGCGGAGGTATTCAGCTTTCACTTCGGTGGGGATGGTGAGGGGCAGGCCCTGCCATGCGTCGCGGGGGCACTCGATGATTTTGACGGCGTTGGTCATAGAGGACAGACGAGGGTATCAAAACGAGCGGCCGCGCGGGGGACTGACCCTGCCAGGCGATTGCGCCTAATACACATCTCCTTGAAATGTGGGGCGCTCAGCTCTTCAATGATGAGGGGGAGGTGAGGGGAATAAAAGCAGATCTCTCCACTGCGCGGCTTCGCCGCTCCGGTCGAGAAGACGAATTTATCTGACGCTGAACTGGATTAGAGCTGGGCGAGGATCATGACGGCGCCGACAGCGAGTACGTGGAGGAGCACGACGGCACTGGCGGCGCGCAGGAATCCGGCGGTGCGCCAGAGGATGCCGAGCAGCAGGCCGTAGAGGGGGAATTGCGCGTACATGAGGACCTGGGCGATGGTGTCTGCGGCGGCTTCCGGAACGCCGAGTTGGGGCTGGTGAGCAAGCATGGCGAGCGGCGCGATGAGACGGAGGCGGATGAGGCCTCCGGGACCGAGCAGAGGAGCGACCTCGGCATAGCGAACGGCGAAGTACGCGGCGACGATGCCGGCAAGGACAAGCGCCCAGACGATGCCCCACGCGAGGGGAGTTCTGCTGCTGGTCTTTTTGCGAGTGGCTGTTCTTTGCCGGGGGAGTGCTTCTGCTCGGGATGCCATGGGTTGAGAATAGCGGCGATGCAGCTCGGTGCGGGATGCGATCCAAAAGCGCGCATCTCGATGGTCAATGATGCCGACTGCACTGTGCCCCACATCTCCGCGAGATTGGGGTCACCTCCCGGTCGCGAGAGAGGAGATCTCTCCACTTCGCCGATCACGCTTCGCTTGATCGGCTCGGTCGAGATGACGAGACAAGTAGATTCGGTTGCGAGCTGTCAGGTCTGCAGGACGCCGGGGTGGAAGCGCTCGATCTGCGGATTGTGGGCGGCGGCTTCGAGCGCGAGCAGCAGGGATTCGCGAGTCTTCGCGGGATCGAGGATGGCGTCGACCCAGAGGCGCGCGGCGGCGTAGCGGCAGTCGGTTTGCGCGTCGTAGCTGGCCTGGATGCTCGCGCGAATCTCCTGCTTCTCCTGGTCGCTGAGCTTGCGGCCGCCGCGGTCCGGATCACGTTCGAGAGCGCGGATGCGGATCTCCAGCAAGGTGCCGGCGGCGGATGCTCCGGACATGACGGCGTAGCGTGCGGTGGGCCAGGCGAAGATGAAGCGCGGATCGTAGGCCTTGCCACACATGGCGTAGTTGCCGGCGCCGAAGGAGCCACCGACGATGACGGTGATCTTGGGCACGGTGGAGTTGGAGACGGCGGCGACCATTTTTGCCCCGGAGCGGATGATGCCGGTCCACTCGGCGTCGCGGCCGACCATGAAGCCGTTGACGTCGTGGATGAAGATCAGCGGGATAAGGTTCTGGTTGCAATCGAGGATGAAGCGGGCGGCCTTGTCGGCGCTCTCGGCGTAGATGACGCCGCCGAACTCGATGCGCTTCTCGCCGGAGTGGCTGATCTGTGGCTGGTGCTGCTTCTGATTGGCGACGATGCCGACGGCGAAGCCGCCGATGCGGGCGTAGCCGCAGAGGACGGTGCGGCCATAGCCGGGCTTGTACTCGTCGAACTCGGAGCGATCGACGAGACGGGCGATGAGCTCGTGCATGTCATAGGTGTTGGAAGAGGCACGGGTGGGGTCGGGATCGATGAGGGTGTAGAGGTCTTCGGCGGAATACCTGGGGGCGTCCTTTGCGGCGTCGTAGTGGGCGCGATCGAAGGGCGCGCGCGCGGGATGACCGAGCTTCGAGACGAGCGAGCGCAGACGCGCGAGACAGAGGTGGTCGTTCGGCTCTTTGAAGTCGACGGTGCCGGAGATCTCAGCGTGCATGGTGGCGCCGCCTAACTCTTCGGCAGAGTATTTCTGCCCGATGGCAGCTTCGACGAGCGCGGGGCCGGCGAGGAAGAGGCCGCTGCCCTCGGTCATGAGGACGTGGTCGGTCATGACGGGGAGATAGGCGCCGCCGGCGACACACATGCCCATGATGGCGGTGATCTGCGGGATGCCCATGGCGGACATGCGTGCGTTGTTGCGGAAGATGCGGCCGAAGTCGTCCTGGTCGGGGAAGACGTCTTCCTGGAGCGGAAGGAAGATCCCTGCGGAGTCGACGAGGTAGAGGGTGGGGAGGCGGTTCTCCATCGCGATGTGCTGGGCGCGGAGAACCTTCTTGGCGGTCATGGGGAAGAAGGCGCCGGCCTTCACGGTGGCGTCGTTGGCGACGATCATCGAGAGACGGCCGCAGACGCGGCCGAGACCGCAGACGACGCCGGCGGCAGGCGCGCCACCCCATTCGGCATACATCTCAAAAGCGGCGAACGCGGCGAGTTCGAAAAGATCGGTGCCGGGATCGAGAAGGAGCGCGATGCGCTCGCGGGCGGTGAGGCGCTGCTTGGCATGCTGCGCATCGATGGCTTTTGCGCCGCCACCTTTGCGGATGGTGGCTTCCTGCTGGCGCAGTGTCGAGAGCAGGGCGAGCATGTCGGCGGCGTTGGATTGCTGACGTTTGGCTTTGGGGTCGAGTTTGGAGGCGAGCGTGGTGTTGAGGACGGTCGATTGGGGCGACGTGGATGGATTATCGGTGCCGGGCATGGGAGACTGGCCAGCATAGCAGGTGGGGTTAGTGCAACGGGTGGAAGCGCAGGCCATCGACCGGGAAATGTTTGCGGTTGTCTGTCACGAGTGGCAGATTGTGTTCGACGGCTGTAGCGGCCACCATCATGTCGTCGAGAGTGAGCGTTTGACCTTTTGCGGACCACTGCGCTTTCAGATTGCCCGCCAGCCGCGCGATCGATTTCGTCACGGGATAGCAGCGCAGCGAATCGAGAAAGGCGGTGGTACGACGCTCTTCACCGGTGCGCACTCCCGCGTAGATTTCCGCGATGTTAAGGCTGGAGGTAGCTGGAAAGTAGCCGCGCTCGATTAGATTGGCTAGTTTTCGACGCCGGTCATTCCGACCGCGAAGCACATCGATGATGACGCTGGAATCCAGGAGCAGGATCATTTCGTACGCTTGTGGGCCGATTTCGCTTTTACTGGTTTCGCACCGCGACCTTCGCAACGCAACGAACGGACCCAGGCTTCGCTGCCGCCGGCAAGCTCAGGATGATCCTCGTCGCGCCAGACGGGCTCATCACTGCGTAGGAACTCGAGCAACTGACGCCGCTTCAGTTCTGACCGCGCCGTTTCGACCAGAAATGCGCTGCGGCCTCGAGGCCCCACGAGCGCATCGATCTCCGCGATCAGATCCTGAGGAAGGATGACGTGTGTTCGTTGAGTGTGCATATGAAGTCCCACTAATAGTGTGCCATAACACTTCAAAACCGTGCCGGCCTTAGTTTCGTGGCGCGTCGATGCGATAGAGCGAGACGTCGTCGCCGCTCAGGATGGCGAGACGGTTTCCTGATTGGCTGAGCGCGAAGCTTTGGCGGTTGATTGCGCCACTGGCGGAGCGGGTCGCGAAGAGGCGACGGCCATCCGCGATGTGGTAGACGGAGACGGCTACGTTCTGAAAATCCGAAGCTACGATTCCCTGTCCGAAATCAACGGGGTGTGATGCCTGCGCGATGCCAATGGCGAAGACTCCGGCGTCTGTGGGCGCGTCGGCCTGTTCGAGCAGCCCATTGCTGGGGACGTTGCCGTTGAGCAGCGTTTTGCCGTTCGACTCCACAATCTTGTACCAGGCGCGGCTCTGATCCATACTGCAGCCGACGAGAAGGATAAGGTTCGTGGGGAGCGTCTCGACACGAAGAGGACAGCCTGATTCCACGCGCAGAATCTGACGGCGTTTGCCGTCCCAGTCCGATTCGCTGACGGTCCATTTGTCTCGCAATCCGCGTTGGGTCAGGATCAATCCTGTATCGAGGACTTCGGACAACTCCGGCCAGGTGTTGAGCTGCCGGGTGTTCTGGACGTTGAGCTGACCGTCGAGCACGGTGAGATCGAAGTCCTCATCGATCGGTTTCCCTGGTCCGACAAAATCGGCGAGACGCTGATGCTGCTCGGGCGTGTGAAGCTCATGGGCGACAACGGCCACGATGAGATGACGCGAAGGGGAGACGCGCAGGAAACGCAGATCGCCGAGGGGCGACCACTGGCGCTCGATTTTCAGCCCGCGGCCGTAGACGGTCAAAACGCCACCGACGTTGGCGAGCACGCGGCCGCGGTCGAGGGGCCACAGGTAGGGACCCTCATCCGGAACGCGCCAGTCTTCTGCGCGGATGATCTTGCCGGTCGCGATGGAGAAGAGGAGAGCGCGGATGATGCGCGGACTGGCGAGGCGTGCCGATTCATCCTCTGAACGCACGATCAACGGATGGGAGTTGAAGGTGATGAGGAGTTGATCTTCTCCAAGAAAGCGGACCGCAGCATCTTCCGCAAACGACCGCAGCACCCGGTTCCCGCGCACCTTGAATCCGAAGGCATGGAGGGACAGCGTTCGCTCGAGCTGACTGTCGACCATGGCGGCGGGGCTGTCAGCGAAGGCGCAGCCGGTCTCGACACAGTTTTCAATCTCAACATCTTCTCTGACCGGGGGTGCGGCAGGGAGCGGTTTTGGCTCCTCGACAGGAGGGATGCCAACCGCGGCCCTTGCGGGATCCGGCGATGCCGGATCTACGGGGCGGGGGGCGGGTTGGAGAACAAGGCGAAATCGGGTGTCCGGATCGATGAGCACCTGGTGCGAGGAGGAGATTCCGGTTGGATCGGTGGTCAGGATCGGCAGCGTGAGCCTGACGCCGGGGAAGCCGAGCGCCTCCGCTGCGCGATATGGCTGCTCGGTCGAAGAGGTTGGAGAATAGTTGCCTAGGCTTCCTGCTGTTCCTGCGGCATTTCCCCCAATGGGAGAACTGGGCGCTCCTCCGCCTACGGATCCTCCGCCTGGGCCATTCGATGATGAGGCGGGGGCCTTGCGAACGTGGGAGAAGATGCTGACCAGCTCCTGCTGCATCACGAAGTCCTCAGCGGGATCGTGGTGGGGACTCTGCATGGCGACCAGAATCGGGATGATGTCCTGAGCTTCGTCGCCGGGGCAGGGAACCGGCAGGAAGCGGAGATCCAACTCCTCACGCTTTACCCCGGCGCCCTTTCGCTGCACCTTAGCGATGCGACCTTCGAGCGTCGCGCCGGCCGGGATGCTGCACCGGCCCTCCTTCCAACCTGAGGCGGTCTTTACGAAGAAGGAGGCACCTTCCACCGTTCGTTTGCTGTCGATGCGCCCAAGCACATGGGCTGTGACCGCGCCCTGCTGGGCGATGGCCGGAGCGCAAAGCAGTTCAAGCGCGGCAATCGCCACGAGCAGGCCGACGCAAATGGCGCTTCGATGCATCAGGGTGTCTGTTGAACTGACGGGGCCCTGGCTACTCCATTTCGCTAATACTATGAACCGCCGACTGATTCGTCGACTGATGCTTAGACTGGTCTTTCTTAACGGAAAGGCCACAAAATCTGTCGTTGGCCCCGTATACCTTCAGCAGCCCGCTAACCCCAGAGCTTCAGAGTCGCGCTGCATCGCTGCCAGACAGAAGGCGATGTGTTGATCGAGGTCAACATCCAACTCCTTTGCTCCATTGAAGACATCGTCGCGGTTCACGCCGCGGGCGAAGGCTTTGTCCTTGAGCTTTTTCCGGACGCCGGCGACTTCGACATCGCGGATGGACTTGCTGGGCTTGATGAGGGCGCAAGCGGTGAGAAAGCCCGCGAGCTCGTCACAGGCGAAGAGAGTCTTGTCCAGGTGGGAGACGCGAGGAGTGTTGGTGTATTCGGCGTGGCCGAGGATGGCATGGCGGATCTCCTCAGGCCAGCCACGCTCCTCTAGTACGCGGACGCCGATCCACGGATGCTCGTTGGGCGAGGGATAGCGCTCGTAGTCGAAATCGTGCAGCAGGCCGGTGGCGCTGTAGAGATCAATCAGGCGCGAGGCATCATCACCGACCAGTCCCCGACGGTTCGCCTCCTGCTCGCCGTAGGCGCGGACGCAGCTCTCGACAGCGAGTGCGTGCTTGAGCAGGCTGGGACTCTGGGTGAACTCGGTGAGGAGGCTCCATGCCGCGTCTCTTGAAGGCGAAGCGCCGGGTATCTGGTTAGTCATTCCACCTCCGCGTTAGTTGTGAATCGGCATTGTTCTTGGTTTCTTCGGGTTTCATACCGACTTTTTCGAGTGTCCAATGGCTTTCGACGATATTTCCACTTGACATAAAAATCAACGCTGCTGCACTGTAGCTATGCGCTGGCAGGACTTCGGTTCTGCGGCGAGGGAAGCCCGCTCTGGCCTCCGTACAACTTATGGCAACAACCTTAGCAACCCCTGAGGCGCGCGAGGTACTACGTTGCACCCACTGCAGTCTCGTGCAATTCCGCACGATGAATGCACTCTGCAGAAGGTGCCGCAAATCCCTGGAGATGGAAGAGCCTGAACCGGTTATGCCGGCCGCGACCTCTGCGTCTCGTGAACCCGAGGCGGAAGAGGGCGGTCTTCAGGTGGCGCGCGCGGTGCGCGACGCCCGGCGCGGCCGCAACTTGTCGCAGCGGCAGCTCGCAGGGCGCATGCAGGTGCCCCGCACTTACATCTCGAAGATCGAAAACGGGAAGGCGATGCCGACCTTGTCTTCGCTAGAGCGGCTGGCGACGGCGCTCGAGGTGGACATGTGCAACCTGTTGCATGATGCGCGGAACCGGCAGCATGACGACGCGTATGCGATGCTGGCCGATCCCTTCCTGTCGGAGATTGCGCCGCTGATCTCGAAGCTGGATGCACTGCAGCGTTCGATGTTCCTGAACCAGGTGCGCGATATGGCAATGGGCCGCCGGCGCACCGCAGTAGCGTAGTCGCGGGTCCTTCATCTCGCCTTAACGCAGCGCGCACGGGCGTTTTCTCCAGACGGCCCGTGCGCATTGCGAGGCGCTCCGCCGTGTGCTACGGTCGAGGCTGAGAGGGAAGGGCGTTCTCAAATGAAGTCAGCCAGCCGGGCCCACGAGCTCTCGCCGGAGGAGCAGGCTATCTACCGGTCGCTCAATCCTGAGCGAATGCCAGCACACATCGCGATCATTATGGACGGCAACGGCCGCTGGGCCGGTCGCCGCAGCCTGAAGCGCTTTCTGGGCCACCAGCAGGGCGCCGAGTCGGTGCAGTACGTTGTAGAGACCGCGTCGCGCATCGATCTGCCGTGGCTGACGCTCTACGCCTTTTCACTTGAGAACAACCTGAAACGGCCCAAGACGGAAGTCAACTTCCTGATGCGCCTCTTGCGCTCGTATCTGATCAACAATGTGCAGCGCATGAACGACAACAACGTGCGCATCGCGTATATCGGCCGCACGCATGAGCTGCCTGCCGAGGTACAGGAGCAGATGCAGCAGGCTGCCGAGGCGACGGCGCGCAACACGGGCACGGTGTTGACGCTGGCTTTGAACTACGGAGCGCGGTCGGAGATTATCGACGCGTTTGCAGCGCTGGCGCGGGAGCGCGCGGCGAAGCACAAGACCATGGAACACATTACTGAAGCGGACCTGCACCGGCACCTGTACACGGCGCACATGCCCGATCCTGACCTGGTGATCCGCACTTCAGGCGAGATGCGGATTTCGAACTTCCTGCTGTGGCAGATTGCCTACTCGGAGATTTTTGTGACGGAGCGCTTCTGGCCGGATTTTCGTGGTTTGCATCTGCTGGAGGCGATTGCCGAGTATCAGCGGCGGGAGCGGCGGTATGGCGGGTTGAAGACGCACACGGATGAGGAGATTCCGGAGCAGGCTGAGGTTTTGGTGTCGCGGTAGGGAGTTGGAGATCTGTGTTGAGGTTTGGTTGAGCGGCGCTACGCGCCGGTATCGAACGCTAGATACAGCAGATCCTTCGCTCCACCTTCGGTTACGCTCAGGTTGACAGAGTGATGCGGGTTGAAAGAGCGCTCGGGGACGGATCAGAAGATTCCGGAACATGCCGGGGTGCTGGTGCCGCGGTAGGGTGAGGAAGACTAAGGGCAAGTGACCGGAAACGGCAATGGAACGATACTGCCTCTCCGATTCGGAACAAGTTTCTTATTGCTGAGAAGCGTTGCCTTTTGTGTTTCCTTACGCGCGATCTCGCAGGACACTTGATCGAGACGCCCTTTTTCGAATTCGACGAGAACAATCCCTTCCGATTCTGATTCAGCCCGGACAAAATAGGTCTTGTTGGGCTCCAGTGCCAACGACAACTGACCGTGCTTGGTGGGCATCGTGGGGTAGCCGGCTGAGAATGTATGCGGACCGGGTTCAAACGCAATAGCGATGATCAGATTGTTTTCTGCGAAAAAGCCTTGTCGAAAGTTGAGCAGTAAATCTTTTCCATCATAGAGCTTTCCCCAAAAGATCCCATTTTTCGTTCCAGGTAGACTCGATGTGGCCCGATTGCCGTGGGTATAGAAAACCACGGTCGCATTGCTTGTGGCCGGTTGGGCTGTGGCAGCGTTGGCACCCAGCAACGTAATGGCAGCCCAAAGGAGTCCCGCAATGCTTCGTTGTTTCTTCATGCTGAGGTATCAAGATACGGCTTAGAGCGTGCTCCGCTGCATGTGACTTTCGTGTCAGCTATACGGATCACCTACCGCCGTTTCGAACCTCCGAGCAGCGTGCCCAGGGCGCCGCGAATCAGGTCCCGTCCTACCTGTGAGCCTATGGCTCGCGCGGCGCTGTTCACCATCGCCTGGCCGGGGGAAATGCGGCGGGAGCTGCCGCTTCCGAAGAGTGCGCCCATCGCCTCATTCAACATTCCGCCCATGCCGCTGCCTGTTCCTTGCTGCTGCATGGTGGTCTGCGCCTGGGTCTGGACTTTTTCGCGCTGCTGCATCTGGGTGTCGGTGGGCGATTGCTGCGCCTTGCCGGTGAGGCGTTCGTAGGCGGACTCGCGGTCAACGGCTTTCTCGTAGACGCCGGCGACGGGTGAGCTGGCGATGACCTGCTTACGCTGCTCCGGTGTGATCGGGCCGATCTGGCTGGCGGGCGGGCAGACGAGCGCGCGCTGGACGATGCCTGGGGTACCGCCCTCGTCTAAAAAGGACACCAAAGCCTCACCAACGGCGAGCTGGGTGATGACGTTGGCGGTGTCGAGCTTGGGGTTGGTGCGGAAGGTGTCGGCGGCTGCCTTGACGCCTTTCTGATCGGCGGGCGTGAAGGCGCGGAGAGCGTGCTGCACGCGGTTGCCGAGCTGGCTGAGGACGACCTGCGAGACATCGTTCGGGTTCTGGGTGACGAAGTAGACGCCGATGCCTTTGGAGCGGATGAGGCGGACGACCTGCTCGATGCGCGCGCCGAGGGAGGAAGGCAGATCGTTGAAGAGCAGATGGGCCTCGTCGAAGAAGAAGACGAGCTTCGGCTTTTCAGGATCGCCCACTTCGGGCAGGCGCTCGAAAAGTTCCGTTAGCAGCCAGAGCAGGAAGGTGGCGTAGAGCTGCGGCGACTGCATGAGCTTGTCTGCGGTGAGGATGTTGACGACGCCGTGGCCATTGGGGCCGGTCTGCAGCAGGTCGTCGATGTTCAGTGCGGGCTCGCCGAAGAATTTGTCGCCACCCTGCTGCTCGAGCGCGATGAGATTGCGCTGGATGGCGCCGATGCTGGCGGCGGAGATGTTGCCGTATTGCGTCTTGTACTGCGCGGCGTTGTCGCCGGCGTGCTGCAGCATGGTGCGCAGGTCTTTGAGATCGAGCAGCAGGAGGCCTTCGTCGTCGGCGATCTTGAAGACCAGGGTGAGGACGCCGGCCTGCGTGTCGTTGAGATTGAGGATGCGGCCGAGTAGCAGCGGGCCCATCTCCGAAACAGTGGCGCGGACGGGGTGGCCCTGTTCGCCGAAGACATCCCAGAAGGTGACGGGGCAGCCGGCGAAGGCGGGCGCATCCATGCCCATCGTCTTGAGGCGCTGCGCGAACTTAGGGCTGTTCTGTCCGGGCTGGCTGATGCCGGAGAGGTCGCCCTTCACGTCTGCGGCGAAGACCGGCACGCCGTTGCGGCTGAGCGCCTCGGCGATGACCTGCAGGGTGACGGTTTTGCCGGTGCCGGTGGCGCCGGCCACCAGGCCATGGCGATTGGTGAGCCCGGGCAACAGCAGGAGATCGTCTTTGGAAGTGGTCTCTTTTGCGATCAGCATTGGCTGGGCCATTCTTGTGCTCCCATGGATAAGTTTTCTGTCGTTCTGAAGGTACACCGGTGCAGGCGCGAGCGCACGCCGCTACTACTTTCATGAATGCAGACCGTCTAAAAGCGAAGCAGGGTGGAAGCGGCGTAGTCAGGAGTCGCTATGTGGGCTTTTTACTTGGAGAAAAAGCCCCACGGGAGACGAGGTCTATCTGACATAGACCCTGCTTCCGCTTAAGCTGAACAGCATGCAGGTGCGCGTCCTATTCTTCGGTGTGCTCAAGGACCTTCTTTCGTCGAGCGGTGAAGCTGTGATGTTGCCGGAGGCTGCGACGGTGGCGCACTTGCTGGAGCGGCTTCGCAATGGGGCGTCTCATCCGGTGTGGTCGGCGCTGGCGGTTGCGGTGAACCAGGAGTATGCGCCGGCATCCACGGTGCTGAACGAAGGGGATGAGGTGGCGTTGCTGCCTCCGGTGTCGGGCGGGGTGGATGGCGCGGCTCGAGAGCCGGTAGTTGCTCTCGTTCGCGAAAGGATTGATCGCGATGCGCTGGTGGCGGCGTTGAAGCAGCCGGCGGATGGGGCGGTGGTCGTCTTCGACGGCATCGTGCGGGACAACACGCGCGGACGGAAGACGCTGTATCTCGACTACGAGGCGTATGAGGAGATGGCGCTGGCGGAGATGCGGAAGCTCGCCCGTGAGGCGCAGGAGCGGTTTGCTATTGACCGTGTGGGGGTGATGCACCGGCTGGGAAGACTTGAGATCGGCGAAAGCAGCATTGTGATCGTCGTGACCTCGGCACATCGCGGCGCTGCCTTCGATGCGTGCCGATGGCTGATCGATACGCTGAAGCGCACTGTGCCGGTGTGGAAGAAGGAGCACTTCGCCGACGGCGCGGTGTGGACGGACGGCGAGCCGTTTCCGGCAGAACTGCAGCCCGGGTCGTCAGCATGAGATGCGCGTTGCTGTCACCCGCTCTGCTTCTGGCCACCGTATGCGTGGGCCAGAAGCAGCCCACCTTCCATGTGGACGTGCCGCTGGTGAATGTATTCGCCAGTGTGACAGATAAGGCGGGCGCGCCGATCGGAGGACTGACGAAAGAGGATTTTCAGCTCTTCGAGAACGGCAAGGCGCAGAACATCGCGGTTTTTGAGCGGGACACTTCGGCGCCGCTGGCGATCGTGCTCGCCGTCGACCTGAGCGGTAGCGTGTACAAGGACTTTGCGGCGGAACAGCAGGCCGCGCAGCACTTTGCGAAAGCTGTGCTGCGCAAGCAGGACCGTGCCAATGTTGTCGCATTCTCGGATGGCACGCGCGAGGTGACGGGTTTTACCGGGGATGCGAAGCGGATCGGCGCAGGGCTTGGCGAATTGCGTCCCGGTTCAGGGGGCACCGCGTTCTATAGCACCGTTTCGCTGGCTTCAGATCTGCTGCGGCCGGAGCATGGACGACGGGTGCTGCTGATGATCTCGGACGGCGACAATACAGTGAATGGCGTGAGCTACCAGGACGCGCTGGATGAGGCGGTGCGCGACGAGGTGATGATTTACAGCATCATCGATGTGCCGGTGGCATCGAGCGCCGGGCGCGACCTGGCAGGGGAGCACGCGATGATTACGCTGGCGGAGCAGACCGGAGGGCGCGCGTACTATGCCGATCAGGCATCGATCGACCAGATCTTCCGTCGTATTGCGGACGATCTGCGGACGCAGTATCTGTTGGGCTATTATGCGCGCAAACCTGCGCCGGAAGAGCAGGGAGCATTTCGCTCTATCGCGGTAAAGATGACAAACCCTGCCAACAGCGCGAAGTACAGCGTGCGCAATCGGCCGGGATATTACGCATCCGCCGCGCCCTGACGGTCGGCTACAATCGCGGCATGGCGAGTGAGAGTGCATCGCGCCGGAGCCGCAAATCACCGCCGCCTGGGGATACGGGACAGGAGGCGGCCTATCTGCGCTTCCTTTCGGACAAGCAGGTGCCGGTGACAGTGAAGCTGCGCGATGGTGAGAGCGTCTCGGGCTGGATCGAATACTTCGATGACCGCATGATCCGGCTGACGCGCGAGGGACAGCCGAACCTGTTCATCTACAAGCAGCAGATCCGCACAATTACGGAGCAGGGACGGCGCGCGCCGAAGAACGACGTCGCACGGAATGCATCTGATGAAGCAAGGGACACAAGGGAGATGCGCCGTGATTAGCCAGTTGCCTGACTCGCTGAACCTTGGACTAGCCGTGCCGGCGGCGGCGATTGCGCTTGAGGCGGGGCTGCTGCTCCACGATTTCCATGAGCGCGGAGTGCGCACCGAGTACAAGGGCGATGTCGACCTGGTGACGGAGGCGGACCGCGCGAGCGAAAAGCTGATCGTGGAGAAGCTGCGCGAGACCTTTCCGAATCATGGCATCTACGGCGAGGAGGGGACGCGCGCGCGGCTCGAGGCGGAGTATCGCTGGTATGTCGATCCGCTGGACGGCACGACGAACTTCGCGCATGGCTTTCCGTATTTCTGCGTGTCGCTGGGGTTGGAGCATCGGCCGCCGGGGCTCAAGCCGGATGAGGACGGCGAGATCATCGCAGGCGTGATCTATCAGCCGGTGCACAACGAGCTCTTCGTGGCGGAGAAGGGGAGTGGCGCTTACCTGAACGGGCGGCAACTGCATGTGTCGAAGACGGCGCATCTGCAGGAGGCGCTGCTGGCGACGGGCTTTCCCAGTCACAAGCGGCACGAGAATCCGAACATCCACTTTTATCAGCAGCTCACGTTGCGCTCGCATGGAGTACGGCGCGCGGGGGCAGCCGCGCTCGATCTTGCCTACACGGCCGCCGGCCGCTTCGATGCGTACTGGGAGTTCAATCTGAATCCGTGGGATACGGCGGCAGGCGTGCTGATGGTGACCGAGTCGGGCGGGACGATGACCGGATTTGAGGGCACGCCATTCAAGCTGGAGAGCCGTGAGATCCTGGCCACGAACGGGCTGCTGCTGTCTGAACTGAGCCAATTTTTCGAGGATATGTTTGCCGGCCGCGATATCGAACCGGTGCCGACGCCGGCGGAGTTTGCAGCGCGGCGGGCTAGCTTTTAAGAGTGGGATCTGCGCGTTGTGGGGACCACTTTCCGCCTCCGCTTAGCTGTTACAATCGAGAGCAACGCACCCGCACTGGAGATTGGTTTCATGGCTTACGTAATCGCAGAACCCTGCATCGGTACCAAGGACTCGGCTTGCGTCGATGCCTGCCCCGTCGACTGCATTCATCCCAAGAAGGATGAAGGCGACCATGCCGAAGCGGAGCAGCTGTACATCGATCCGGTGGAATGCATCGACTGCGGCGCCTGCGTCCCGGTATGCCCGGTTTCAGCCATCTTCGCCGGCGACGACCTGCCGGAGAAGTGGTCGAGCTATACGGAGAAGAACGCCGCGCACTTTGGACGTTAACCGTCACAGAATTTTTCCCAGCGCGCAGCCTTCGGGTTGCGCGTTGCTGTTTCTGTAGCGGAAGCGGCGTAAGTGCTCACAATGTGTGTGACAGAAGATGAACGCTGAAGCCATTGTGCTGCGGACGTGGCCGATCCGCGAGGCGGACCAGATTGTCACGCTTTTCACGCGCGAATTCGGGAAGCTGAAGGGCGTGGCGAAGTCGGCCGCGAAGAGCCGCCGCCGCTTTGGCGGAGCGCTGGAACCGATGACGCATGTGCGCGCCAGCTTTGTCGAGAGGCCGCGACAGGATCTGGTGCGGCTGGACTACTTTGAGATCGTGCGCTCGCCGCTGTCGGTCGCGGTGGACTATACGCGGCTGAGCGCGCTCGCCTTCTTTGCCGAAGTGATCGACGAGACGCAGCCGGATCACGATCCGAATGATGCGGTCTTCCGCCTGCTGTTGACGGTTCTCGAAGCAGCAGAGACAGGCAGTGTGTGGATGCCGGTGACCTATTTTGCGCTGTGGATGACGCGGCTGATGGGCTGGCTGCCGGAGTTGCGGCGCTGCATGTTGTGCGGGGAAGCGTTGGATGGGGCGCCTGCGTATTTTCATGCACTGTCCGACGGCCTGGTGTGCGTGCACCACAAGCGGCTGGCTTCCGGAACGTTGAGCGCGGAGTCGCAGAGGCTGGCGGCGCAGATCTTTCACGCGCCGGCTGGCGCGTTGCTCGATGATCCGTGGCCGCGGGAGCGTGCGCGCGACCTGCGGCGATTTTCCGTCCAGACGCTGGAGCGGCACCTGGAGCGCAGGCTGACCAGCGCGGCGGCGCTGGTGAAGCTGGGCGGTTGAGGTGCAGCAGATCTCTTCACTTTGCCGATCACGCTTTGCGTGATGGCTCCGGTCGAGATGACGAATTGGTAGAGGCTTCGCTCCGGTCGAGATGACGATCCTTTTTAGGGTTCGGCGTGTTCGACTGAACGTTCCTCCCGGGTGACCACCGGATCCTGTTCGGTGGCGCGCGACGAAGCGAGGCGGAAGACGCGCTCGCGGGCTTCTTCGCGTTTGACGAAGCGGCGACGGCCGATCAGCAGGTCCTGCAGCGAGACATAGCCGAGCGGCTGCATCGTTTCGCGGTCGACGACTGCGAGCCGTATATGGCCGGTGGTCGCCATGCGCTCCGCCGCACTGCGGCAGGTCTCGTCGCTGAAGGTGTAGACCGCGGGCAGCTCTGCCACAGGCGCGGCAGTCACATCGGCAACGTCGGTCATGGCGTCCTCGACGCTGACCATCTCGAGCGGATCGACGCCGTACTCGCGGGTGAGGTGATGTCCGCGGCGGCCGAGCTTCTCGGTGAGGATGGAGCGCGGCATGATGAGCGACGTGATGGTGTACGCCGCGATGCAGGCGACGACCAGCGGCAGCAGAGCGGGCAGGGCGTGGGTGAGCTCGATGGAGAAGACGATGGCGGTGAGCGGCGAGCCGAGCGCGCCGGCGAGCATGGCGCCCATGCCCAGCAGCGCCAGAGTTCCTTCCGGCATGTGCAGCAGGTGAGCTGAGAGTGCGCCGAGGGAGGCGCCTATCATGAGCAGCGGGGCGAGCACGCCACCCGATGTGCCGGAGCCGAGGGAGAAGGCCCACATCGGCGATTTGAAGACGATGACGCCGAAGATGAGCGCGAGTGTGGCATGACCAGCGAGCAGGATAGCGATGTTGTCATAACCGACGCCAAGGCCGCGGGGGAAGAAGAGGCCGCCGAGTCCGACGCCGAGGCCGCCGATGGCGGGCCACCACATCCAGTGCACAGGGAGTTTGCCGAAGAGGTCTTCAAAGCCGTACATCATGCGGCTGAGTGCGGATGCCGCGAGGCCGATGAGCGCGCCTAGAAGTGCGGCGAGGACGGCGAAACGTACGCCACCCGGAATGGCTTCGGCGGAGAGCGGAAAGAGCGGCCCGGCACCGAGCCAGACGACGCGAAGCACGGCGGCAGTGACGCTGGCGAAGGCGACAGGGACGAGCGATCGAGGGCGCCATTCGAAGAGCAGCAATTCCACCGCAAGCAACACGGCTGCGAAGGGCGCGGCGAAGGTGGCGGACATGCCTGCCGCGGCGCCGGCGACGAGCAGTGTGGTGCGCTCGGCGTCGGTAAGCTTGACCCACTGCGCCAGCAACGATCCGAAGGCGCCGCCAGTCATGATGATCGGACCTTCGGCGCCGAAGGGACCACCGGATCCGATGGTGATAGCCGCTGAGATCGGTTTGAGTACGGCAACGCGCGGCTCAACGCGCGCGCCGTTCAGCAGGATCGCTTCGATGGCTTCGGGAATGCCGTGGCCGCGAATCTTGTCAGAGCCGTAGCGGGCCATGATGCCGACGATGATGCCGCCGACGATGGGCACCAGCACCATCCAGTAGCCGAGCGAAGAACCGGCCGGGCCGACCATCGCCAGGCTGAAGCGGTGGTAATAGAAGAGATTGGTGAAGAAGGCGATAGCGCGCAGGAGCAGGACAGCCAGCGCAGCACCACCGATGCCTACGATGATGGCGAGGCCGGAGATCAGCCAGACGCGGCGATCGACTGTGAAGTCGCGAAGTGTGGAGGCGTGGCTCTTCATCGTGCACCTCGCACCGCGGTCCGCATTACAGGCAGCGCTGCCGGCGCGTGGTCCGGCTCATAATGTTCGATTCGGGTAAGCGCCTCGATCAGCGCAGGGCCCATCACTTCGAGTTCGCTGCGGTGGTCCGCGGCCAGTTTCTGGAGCAGCCGTGCGCCCCGGGATGTGACGCGCAGCAGGACACGGCGAGCGTCGGCTTCATCGCTGGTGCGCTCGAGCAGACCTTCTTCTACGGAGCGGTTTGCGAGCTCTACCACACTGTTGTGCCGGAGGCCGAGGCGCTCGGCCGCGTAGGCGATGGTGGGAAGTGCGTCGGCAGGCGCCCCGGCGATCTGCAACAGCAACTGATGTTGCTGGGGCTGCAGGCCCGCGGCGTGCGCGGCTTGCTCACTGAACTGGAGAAACGTGCGAAGGCGATAGCGAAATTCGGCCAGCCGCTCGATCAGGCTATCCGAGGAAGGTCTTACCTCTTTCATGGATATATCGTATCACGATATATTAGCCTTTGGATGCCCCGTCGCGTTACACCGGCGATGTTCTGCTAGCGTTTCGGCATGCGCCGCATCTTTGTTTTTCTTTGCATGGCTTTAGCTTCTTTTCCCGCGCTGGCACAGTACGCGCCTGCCAATGCGGACTGGAATCGGCCTATGCCCCCGTTTCGCATTGCCGACAACCTGTATTACGTGGGCGTGAAGGGAGTGGCGGCGTACCTGATCGTCACTCCGCAGGGAGACATGCTGCTCGACATCGGTTTCCGTGAGACTGTCCCGCTGGTGGAGGCGAGTATCCGCAAGCTCGGCTTTCACGTTGGGGATGTGCACATTCTGCTGCTAAGCCATGCGCACTTTGACCATGCCGGCGGCCTGGCGGCGATGAAGTCGGCGACACATGCGCGGCTGCTGGCGAGCCCCGGCGACGCTCCGCTGCTGGAGCGCGGGGGCAGAGATGATTTTGCTTTCGGCGACAGGGCGCGGTTTCCGCCAGTGAAGCCGGATGGCTTGCTGCAGAATGGAGTGCCGGTGCGATTGGATGGAGTGGAGATGACGCCGCACTTTACTCCGGGACACACCAAGGGCTGCACCACATGGACGACGACAGTGCGCGACCGGGGACAGGAGAGGCATGTGGTTTTCGCGTGCAGCCTGTCCACGCCGGGCTATCAGGTGGTGAACAATCCGAAGTATCCCGGAATGCTGCAGGACTACAAGACGAGCATTGCGACGATGCGCGGACTGCCGTGCGACATTTTTCTGGCGGCACATCCGGAGCAGTTCGGGATGAATCGCAAGCTGGCGGAATTGAAGAAGCATCCGGATGGACCGAATCCTTTCGTCGATCCGGCTGGATACAAGGCGTATCTCGATGAGTCAGAGACGGAGTTGAACGAGAAGGCAGCTGCTCAAGGCCGCAAACAGGGGATTCAGAAGCCCGCAACCACAGCACACTGAGCGCAGGTTTCGGCTCCGACGCGGGCTCCGCGTATACTTTTTGTATGTCTATCGTGCGCAATATTGCCGGCGTCGCCAAGGGCATGTCGATCACCTTCGGCGAGATGTTCCAGCCGACCGAGGTGGAGAACTATCCGGACGGACCGGGGCCGAACCGGGGTGCGCATTTTCAGGACCGGTTCCGCGGCGCGCACGTGCTGCAGCGCGATGAGAATGGCCTGGAGAAGTGCGTGGCGTGTTTTTTATGCGCAGCGGCCTGTCCCTCGAACTGCATTTACATCGAGGCGGCCGAGAACACCGAGGAGAAGCGGATCTCGAGCGCGGAGCGCTACGCGAAGGTTTATAACATCGACTACAACCGCTGTATCTTTTGCGGATATTGCGTTGAGGCCTGCCCCACGGATGCGATCACGCATGGGCACGGCTTCGAACTGGCGACACTGAACGCCACCAATCTGATCTATCGCAAGGAAGACATGCTGGTGCCGCAGATCGGATTGCCCAGCGAGACCCAGCCGCATTCGGATTCGACCAAGTAGCAGGGCGGACGGGCCGAACTGGCACACAACATATCCGGGAAGAGCTGGGCATCGCGGGTGAAGATGCGCCACTGGTGGAGGACCTGTTTCACCAGAAGTACCAGGGCTCGCGCCCAGCTTCGGCAATCCGGCATGCCCGAATCTGGAAGTCCAGACGAAGATCTTCGACCTGCTGCATCCGGAGAAGACGATCGGCGTGCGGCTAGCCGAGGGATTCCACTTAGAGCCGTAGCAGAACACAAACGCGCTGATCGTGCATCACCCTCAGGCGAAGTACTTCGTGGTTTAGGTGCGATCCAATTTAGTATTCCGCCTGCTGCCCTTTGGCCGGGATCGAAGTTGGAACGCCGGGAGTGCCCGCATAGGTGACGATTAAGACGACGGGTTCGTCCCCGGATTCGCCGCGGTGAATGTCGTCTACGGTTTCGGCAAATGCCTCGCCCGCATGAACCACTTTGGTTTTGCCGCTTTCCTTATCGCGAATCGTGAGCGTACCTGAAAGTATGTAGGCGGCGTTCGGGAATGGATGGGTGTGCCACGGCAATGCCGTGTGTGGGGCGATGGTCAGCTTGAGCATGGTGAGTTCCGGACGGCCCGTCGGGTAGTGGGTGTACGAGTTGCCATTCCAGGATTTGTCGGTCTGGAGCAAGACCTTCCCTTGTGCGGTTGCAACTGTATCCGGCTGACTTTGCGCGTAGGTGCAGGTTGGAACCATGGCGACAATGGCAGCGAGTGCGGCGAGTGAACTGCGAATCATAAGAGTGTCTCCATGCAATCCGAACGCCACCGAGGCGAATCCACCTACAAGATCCTTCGGGCCATTTCGGAATGGCTGTTTAGGTTGGTGTTTTGAGCAGCAGGTAGCCGCCGGCGAGACCGAAGAGCAGATCGGGTGACCAAGCGGCGAGGAATGCAGGCAGCATGTTGACGTTGCCCATGGCCTCGAAGGTGCCGGCGACGACCCAGTACGCGATCGCCACAGCGATAGCTGCGGCGATACCGGTGAGCGAGCCTCGCCTGCCCATCGACAGTGCAAAGGGAACCGCCAGCACGGCCATGATGAGCGTGATCAGGGGATAAGCGATCTTGTGATCGAGCTGCACGCGCAGCCGCATGGTGTCGAAGCCGCTCTGGCGGAGATCGTGGATATAGCGCGAGAGCTCGATGAAGCTCATCTCCGATGACTGGCGGTTTTCCTTCTTGAAGTAGGAAGGCTGTTCGGTCAGGGCGGCGAACGTGCTGAGGGAGAAGCGATCGTAGCTGCTGATGGCTTCTCCTTGAAAGTGCCGGTCCCAGCCGTCTTCGAAGATCCACCGATTCAGGTGCGGGTCCCAGTGCGCGGTGTCGGCGAAGATGCGCCGGGTGAGGGAGAAGGTGTCGGGGTCGAATTCGAAGACAGAGATATTGGCGAAGCGGTCGTGGTCCGGATCGAAGAACTGATAGTAGTAAATGAGACCCGGCCTTCCGGGCTCCTGCAGGCCAAAGATCCATTTCTGGTCCGGACGCAAGAAGGTTTGCGCCGGTTTGCCTTTGATGACGCTGAGCAGGGCCTCCTGGCGGCGATTGGCTCCGGGGAGATAGCTCTCGTCAAACAGGAACAAGCCGGCGGCGAGAACGGCGGCAATCACCAACACGGGCACGATGACGCGATAGATGCTGATGCCGGTGGCCTTCATGGCGATCAGCTCGCTCGAGCGGTTCAGTATCCCAAATGTAACCAGTACTGCGACGAGCACCCCCAGCGGCATCAGCGTGTAGACCATGCTGGGAATGAGATTGAAGAGATACGCGCCGACCGTCACCAGAGGTGTGCGGTTGCGGATGATGTCGCCGAGCCGCTCGAAGAAGGTGAAGACAAGCATGATCAGCACGAAGCTGACCAGCACCATAGCGAAGGTGGAGAGAAATTCGCGCAGGACGTAGTCATCCAGGATGAGCGGAAAGCTGCGACGGCCGGAGCGGTCGCGGAGACGGGTCGAGTCCAGGAGGGGCAGGCGGGGGATCGCAACTTTGCCGGCGGCACGTGTCCCGCCGAAGTTGAATGCAAAAGGAGCCACGCCGCCGCGGCCGAGCTGCCGCAGAAGGATGAGGCCAAAGGCGGCGAAGATAAAGTTTGCCGCCCAGACCCCGAGAAATGGACTGATCTTTCCCTGTCTTGCCAGGGATACGCCTGTTAACGAGAAGAAGTAGTAGACGAAGACCAGCGCGATGGTGAGGACGAAGCCGGCACTCTTGCCGCCTCGGCGGGAGGAGAGACCAAGCGGCACCCCTACCAGCATCAGCACAAGGCAGGAGGCCGGAAAGGCAATGCGTTTGTAGAACTCAATGCGATACCAGTAGGCGCCGGGCTGCTCCGATTTCCGGTAGAGCTCGGCTGTCGACATCGCCAGTACAGGCGCGTCGGCGTGACTGATGTGCGTATCTTCCTGGTTGCCGATCTGCAGCGGAAGATCTGCCTCGGCGAAGGTGGATACGGTGTATTGATTTGGGTCGTTGGCGGCGAACTCGTGTCGCGTGCCGTTGCGGAGCCGCATGCGGAGCTCGCCGTTGCCGCCATTCACTACCGTGGCCTGGGCAGCGGTGATGATGAGAGGCGAGGCTGGGTTGGAGAGGTCGGCGAGAAAGACGTGCTGCCACTGAGATGCGCCTACCGAGCCGCGCACGTTCTGCACGTAGAGCACATAGTTCTTGAAGTCTTCGTAGAAGACGCGAGGCTGAATCTCAAACGAAGCCTGGGATGTTTTCAACGCGTTCTCCAACTCGAGCAGCGCTTCGGCAGCTTTCGGAGCGAGATAAAGAGCGTTGAGGAGCGAGACGCCCCAGCCAAGGATGGCGACGAGCGAGACGATACCGACGAACCGCCAGACGCCGATGCCGGCGGCGCGCATGGCGGTGATTTCGCTGTCCGCGGCCATGCGGCTGAGGCCTAGCAGCACGCCGACCAACACCGCCATCGGGATCGTCATGGTGAAGGTGTTGGGCAGAGTGAAGAGGAAGATCTGGCCCATGCTGGCCAGAGATGCGCTCTCCCGAACGATCACGCCCAGAATGTCCGCAAGCGGGCGCATGAAGAGAATGAATGTGAACAGCGCGCCACCGATGAGGGCGTGCGAGATCACTTCGCTCAGGATGTAGCGTCTCAGGATGCGCACTGGACCCAGCCTGCGGTTAGTTTACAGGGACACATCGCGCTGCGGATTTTGGCCGACGCCGCTACGCGCCGATATTGAAAGCAAGGTACAGCGGATACCTCACGCCACCTTCGGCATTTAGCGCGCGTGCCGGTATACGAGATCTAGGAGCTCGTCATACATGGCGCTGGCACTCTCGCCGCCGTCGCGAATCGCCATGGTGGCGCAGTGTTCCAGATGATTGCGCATCAGCAGGCGGCTCACGCCCCTCAGCGCCTCCTGGACGGACGCGATTTGTACCAGGATGTCCGCGCAGTAGCGTTCCTGGTCGACCATGGATTCGAGCCCGCGCACCTGTCCGGCGATACGGCGAAGCCGCCGGACGGCCGCGGCCTTGAGCTCGGGATCGACGGCGATCGCGAGCTTTTCGTCTGTAACGCAGGCGGCTGCGGACTCCGGTGCCAACGGCTTGGGTGCGTTGCTCGTCTTGCTCTGCTTCATGTTGTCCTCCAGCGACGCAACCGCAGACTATTCAGCAGGACACTGACGGAACTTAGTGCCATCGCCGCGCTGGCCACCGCGGGCGAGAGCAGGATGCCGAAAGCAGCCCAGAGCGCGCCTGCGGCAATCGGCACAGCGAGCAGGTTGTAGCCGGCGGCCCAACCGAGGTTCTGCTTCATGATGCGGCGTGTGGCGCGGGCCAGCTTCAGAGCGGCCACCATGGCACCGAGGTCGCCGTGCAGCAGGATGGCATCGCCAGCCTCGCGTGCCAGCTCAGTGCCGGTTCCCATGCCGATGCCAGAGTCTGCCTGCGCGATGGCGGCCGCGTCGTTGACGCCGTCGCCAACCATGAGGACGCGGGCACCGCGCCGCTGAAGTTCACGAATTTGATCGAGCTTCTGTTCCGGGGAGAGCCCGGCGTACACCTCGCGGATGCCGAGAGCATCCGCGAGTGGCTGCGCGGCTGCGACTGTGTCGCCAGTCAACATGATGGGTTGCAGGTCGAGTTCGCGGAGCGCTTGCAGGGCTCTGGCGGCGTCTTCGCGGACAGCATCGCGGCATAGAAGAGTGCCCACATAGGCGCCGGATTGGGCGATATGCAGCGGTGTCGTGCCAGCTGGGAGGGAATTCTCTGGGAGCGAAACCCCATGCGCTTTGAAGAGACGCGCATTGCCGGCGAGTACCTCAGCGCCATTGACCGTTGCCTCAAGCCCCATACCTGGCCTGGCTTGGAACTCCTCGACCGGCAGCAGTGGCAGTCCGCGCGCTTCTGCAGCGCGAAGCACAGCGCGGCCGAGCGGGTGCTCCGAGCGTTGTTCCGCAGACGCGGCGAGTTGCAACAAGCGATTCTCCGTCCAGTTCGCAGCCGGCTGCACGGCGACGACGCTCGGCTTGCCCTCGGTGAGGGTGCCGGTCTTGTCCAGCAATACGGTGTCTACGTGGGCCAATCGCTCCAGGGCCTCACCGCCCTTGAAGAGCACCCCCAGTTGCGCGCCGCGGCCGATAGCGACCGTGAGCGCTGCCGGTACTGCAAGACCCATGGCGCAGGGACAGGCGACGACCAGTACCGCGACCGCGATGGCGAAGGCGCGGCTGACATCAAAGAACGACCATGCAATGAAGGTGGCGACCGCCAGCGCGATGATGGCGGGCACGAAGATGGCGCTAACGCGATCCGCGAGCTGCTGCATTGGAGCGCGAGAGGACTGAGCCTGCTCGACGAGCCGCAGGATCTGACCCAGACGGCTCTCCGCGCCTATGGCCGTAGCCCGGTATTCCAGCGCTCCGTCGTAATTCAAGGAGCCGGCGATGAGTGTGTCGCCGACGGACTTCGCGACCGGTTGCGATTCGCCCGTCAGCAACGATTCGTCGACGCTGGTGGAGCCGCGGAGGACAATTCCGTCAACGGGGACACGCTCTCCGGGACGAAGGACGACGATGTCATCGGGAAGGACGGTGGCTGTGGGCACACTCAACTCGCGGCCATCTTTGAGGATGCGTGCCTGCGACGGCTCGAGCTCCGCGAGCGTGCGGACTGCATTCAACGCGCGCTTGCGTGCACGCGTCTCCAGCCAGTTGCCGAGCAGCAGGAAGCCAAGGATGAAGAGTACGGAGTCGTAGTAAAGATCGGGACGGATGTGATGGCGCGTGAGCAACGCTGGCCAGAGCGTGGCGACCGCAGAGTAGCCGAAGGCCGCAAGCGTGCCGAGCGCGACCAGCGTATGCATGTTTGTGCTGCCGTGACGCGCCGCTCGCCAGGCGCGCTGATACACGGGCGCACCGGCGGTCAACATGCCGAGCAAGGTGACGGTGCCCAACGTGATTGCAAGCCCAGTGCTGTGGACCACCGGATGCATGCTCGCGAACATGACCGCGATGGCGGCGGCGATGGTCAGCAGTGCGGTCGCGAGCAGGCGGCGCGATGCCGCTTCAGAGGCAGCGTTGTCCGGCTGCGGAACAGTGGCGCCTGCGTGGGAGGGAAGGCTGGCCTGATAGCCCGCGTCGTCGACCACTCCGACCAGGTCGCGCAGCGAGGAGAGTCTTGGCTCGTACATCACACGTGCGGAGTGGGCCAACAGATTGACCGTGGCCTCGAGCACACCGGGAGCAGCGCGCAGCGAACGCTCGACGTGCGCCTGGCAGGCCGCACAGGTCATGCCGTGAATCGGCAGGACGACCGTCTCGACGGCAGGCTCGACCGGCTGGTTTGCCGCCACTGCCGCGGAGGAGCTATTCGACAAGGTGTGCCTCGAAGCCGGCTTTACGAATGGCGGCCAGATATGTGTCCGGCGTGGGCGAGTCTGCATGAAGGCGGGCCGCGCCGACGCGCACCTCGTCCACGTGCGTTCCTGGCACCTGGTTCAGCACTCGAGTGACGCGCTGCACGCATGCCCCGCAGTGCATGCCATCGATCTGGAACGTCAGCTCGGCCATATACCCCCACCCCCTATCAAATAGGATGCCGGATTGAGGCTAGGGATGCAAATCCTCAGTGGCGGGAGCCGACTTGCTTTGTGGGTCGAATCGATAGCCGATGCCGCGCACGGTCCTGAGAAAGACGGGATTTGCGGGATCGATCTCGATGTAACGACGCAGGCGCACGATGAAGTTGTCGATGGCGCGGGTGTCCGTGTCTTCGCGCATACGCCATACCTGCTCAAGCAGTTCCTTGCGGGAGATGCTGCGACCCTGATGACGCACCAGGTAGCGCAGCAGATCGGCCTCCATGACGGTAAGACGGATGCTGCGGCCGTTCACGCGCAACTCGAGGTTGTCGTAGTCGATGGTGCGGCCGGCAAAGGTGAAGGATGCCTCTGCCTCCGCGGGCATCGCAGCGCCGGGCTCGCGCTTCTGCCAGGCCCAGCGGCGCAAGAGGCCGTGCAGCCTGGCCAGCAGAATGGAGAGGTCGAATGGTTTGGGAAGGTAATCGTCGGCGCCGGCGGCGAAGCCGCGCAACACATCCTCGGAGCGGCCACGCGCGGTCAGCATCAGGACCGGTGTGCGATCGTCGCGTTCGCGCAACTGTTCGACGACAGAGAAGCCGTCGCAGCCGGGCAGCATCACATCGAGCAAGATGACATCGATGCCGGCATCGGGCGCGCTAGTGATCTCGAGCGCCGTCTCGCCATCACGCGCAATGCTGGCGCGATACCCCTCGGCTTCCAGGTTGAACTTCAGGCCCTGGGCCAGATGGTCTTCGTCTTCGACGATGAGTACATGTGCTGCGGCATTCATACGGTGGCCCGGCCTTCGACCGGCTCGCCGGAGGTGAGGATGCGCGGCAGTTGCAGATGAATGGTGGAGCCCCGACCCTCGCCTGCACTCTCGGCGAATGCATCGCCGCCATGTTGCCGTGCGATCGAGCGCACCAGGAAGAGACCGAGCCCGGTGCCCTTGACGCGGAGGATGCTGCGATTGGGCACACGGTAGAAGCGGCGAAAGATGCGTTTGAGCTGTGGCTGCGGGATACCGAGGCCCTGGTCTGCGACGCTGACCATAACCCATGCATCGCTTTCCACGGAAAGCACGATGGTGAGGCGCGCGCCGTCGGGTGAGTATTTCACTGCATTGTCGATTACATTGAGCACCGCGGTGCGCAGCTCCTCCGGATTGCCGGCCACAGCGAAGCTGGATCCGGTTTGCAACTGTCTGCGCTCCAGTTGAATGGCGTCCGGGTCGAGATGATAGCGGAGCATCGCGGTGGCGACTGCTTCCTCCACCAACTGATCCATATCCACGCGCACGCGCACCTGGCTGCGCACACGCTGACCCAACTCGCCGGCTTTCAACACCTGCTCCACGGTCGCCATCAGGCGGTCGGTGTCCTCGCTCATTACGGCGAAAAACTCCTGCTGCTGTTGGTGGGGAATCTCGCGGCGGCGCATGGTGTCGAGATAAAGACGGATGGAGGTGATGGGTGTCTTCAGTTCGTGCGTCACGGCATTCAGGAAGCTGTCCTGCTGCTCATTCCGGCGCACTTCCCGTACGAGAAAGACGGTGTTGAGGATCAATCCGACGATCAGCAGCCCGAAGAAGGGAATGCCGATGATCATCGGGGCGAGCCGACGCCAGTTGAGGATGATCCAGCCAACATTGAGCGTGAGGGCGACGCCGACGAGGCAGACACCGAGGGCGATGAAGAAGAACATTGCCCGGCCGCGCCGCGTGATCCGCATAGGACTGAGTGTGAGCCGGCGGCTCAAAAAAGTATAGCGGCGCGAGTGGCGCCGCTATGTGGTGCGGGGATGTGATATCAGGCGACGCCGGCAGGGCGCGGGTCTGCGGGATCGTACTGCGCGATCTTTACCTGCTTCGCCAAACCAACCTTCTTTAGCAGCCAGATGCCGTAGTAGTTGGGGTCGACCTCGTACCAGGCGAAGCCGTGGCGAGCGGAGACGGGATGCGCGTGATGGTTGTTGTGCCATCCTTCACCGCCGGTGACGAGCGCGACCCACCAGAGATTGCGCGACTCATCGCGCGTCTCGAAGCGGCGCGAACCCCACATGTGGGTCGCGGAGTTTACGAGCCAGGTAGAGTGCAGGCCAATGGTGGTGCGCAGGAAGATGCCCCACAGAACGGCGGGCCATCCGCCGATCGCGAGCAGGATGACGCCCGCGACGACGATGGGCAGCCAGTGGTAGCGGCTGAGCCAGCGGTGCACGGGGTCCTTTGCAAGGTCGGGCGCGTAACGAGACAGCAGAGCGGTCTCATGGTGCAGCGCATCGCCCTTCAGGATCCAGTCGACGTGCGCCCACCATCCGCCATCGTGCGGAGTGTGCGGGTCACCTTCGTGATCGCTGAGCTGGTGGTGTACGCGATGCGTGGCTACCCAGAAGACCGGTCCGCCTTCAAGCGAGAGTGTGGCGCAGACCGTCATCGCATACTCCAGCCACTTGGGCACCTTGTATCCACGGTGCGTCAATAGCCGGTGGTAGCACATGCCAACGCCGACATTGATGGACAGGATGTAAAGAACAACAGCGGCAATGAGCGCCGTCCAGCTGAAAAAGAAGAGGGCGGCCACTGCGCCGACATGGAAGGCAAGCATGAAGCTCGTCGTCACCCAGTTGCGGCGGAAGTTCTGACCGGCGCGGCCGAGCACCGGCACGTCCTGCTTGCTGCGCGTACGGGCTGCAGATGGCGCAGAGGCAATCGCGGGGATAGTCTTGGGAGGCGTTTCTACCAACATGATGTAGGGGAACCTTTGCTTCAATTGTGAGGTGGTCTGCTTTGAAGCTAACAGCCACAAGCGACAGCCTGCGTAACAGTTTTGTAATCGCAGTACGGTCGTAAGCATGAGACAACTGGGACGGGAGTTTTTACAGAAATGAAGCACGGGATTTGTGTAAGCCTTGCACTGGCAATTGCCGCAAACTGCGCCACTGCGCAACAGACAGCGATCGATCTGCCGACCAGCAAGCAGTTGATGCCGGTGCCGGGTACGCCGCAACGCACGAACAGCCTGCCGATGGCGATTGCCGCTTCGCCCGACGGGCATTATCTGGCGCTGCTGAATGCGGGCTACGGGACGTATGAGTCGGAGTATCAGCAGTCCATTGCGCTGGTGGACACGAGTTCGGGCAAAGTGACGGATTTTCCGGAGGCACGCACCGCTCCGCAGATGCCCCAAACGTTGTACCAGGGACTCGCGTTCAGCAGCGACGGTACGCATCTCTATGCATCGTTCGACTCCCTATCGGCTCCAGTGGCAAGGAAACCGAACGAGACGGGCAATGCAATCGCGGTCTATCGCGTGGACGCCGGACATGTCACGCCGGAGCGGCTCATGCCGATTCCGCTGCAGACGCTGGCCCCGGGCCGCACGCAGAACCATCTTGATACGCCGGTGTCCGCGGGCAAGGCGATCCCAGCGCCAGCGGGACTGGCGGTGGTGAAAGGAAGCGGCGGGGCGGAGCAACTGCTGGTGGCAGATGTACTTTCCGACGACGTTTTGCTGATCGATGCGGCGGGCGGGGCAGTACGCTACCGCTTCGATCTGTCGACGGGTGCAGTCGTACCTTCCGCTTATCCCATTGCGGTTGCCGCGACGCACGATGGCAAGCGCGGTTTTGTGGCGTTGTGGAATGGATCGGCTGTCGCCGAACTGGATCTGCAATCCGGAAAAGTTGTTGGCACGCTGCCGTTGATGCCGGGATCGGATGCGACCTCGCCCAGCTCACATCCAACGGCGCTTGCGCTATCGCCGAATCAGAAGACGCTCTACGTGGCGCTCGCCAACCGCGACGCTGTTGCCGCCGTGTCGGTGCGCGGCGCTCGTATGAAGCTTGCGGGCGTTTTTGACACGCGCCTGCCCGGCCAGAGGTATTTCGGCGGTGAGCCAAATGCGCTCGCGCTCTCGAGCGATGGCCGGCATCTCTATGCCGCGAATGCGGGGACGGATTCGGTTGCGATCTTTCGCACGCACGGGTTGCACGCAGGCAAGCCGAAGGAGGCTGATGGATTCGTGCCGACGGAGTGGCTGCCTACCGGCCTTGTGGTGGAGTCAGGTCATCTCTATGTCGCAACCGGCAAGGGGAAGGGCACCGGTCCCAACAAGCGGCCGCGGCCGCCTATAGCGGGTCTGGCGCGCTCCCACCGATCCTCGACCTATATTGCGACTCTGCTGTACGGTTCGGTGTCGGCGGTGGACCTTTCGCAGCTCGATGCACAGCTACCTGAGCTGACCAAGCAGACGGTGACGAGCAACATGCAGAACGCGGCTGCCGTGCACATCCGGTTTCAGGGCGGCGCGAATCCCATCCGGCATGTGATCTACATCATCAAGGAGAACCGGACATACGATCAGATCTTCGGCGATCTGCCGGCGGGCGATAACGATCCCAGTCTGACCATCTATGGCAGAAGGATTACGCCGAATCAACATAAGCTGGCGGAGCGGTTCGGCATTCTCGACAACTTTTACGATTCGGGGGAGGTGTCGGGCGACGGCCATGTCTGGTCAACCGCGGCAATCACGAGCGACTACACGGAGAAGACCTGGCAGCAGTCGTATCGCGGCAACGAGCGCGTTTACGACTACGAAGGCGTGGTCGAGAACGGCTTTCCGCTGACGGAGAAGATTCCCGACGTGAATGAGCCGCAGAGCAGCTATCTGTGGACCAACCTAGCGCGGCAGCATAAGACCTATTTCCATTTCGCTGAGTTCATTGCGACCCACTTCTGCGGTGAAGACGAACCCGGGCCGCGGCAGAGCCCGACGGCAGGCACGCCGGAGCCGGAGCGGCAGCCCTGCGCGAGACAGGAGATTCTGCATGGAACTCCGGTCCCTGAGAACTATGGCGGGGGCACGAGCAAATATCCGTGGGCGATTCCGCTGATTGCGCAGAATGTGGCGACGAAACCGGAGCTGGTGGGGCACTTCGATCCAGAGTATCCAGACTTCGAGCTCTCGTTTCCAGACCAGATGCGTTTCGAGGAGTTCAATTCCTATTTCCAGAAGTGGGTGGCGGACCGCAAGCAAGGGCACGACACGATGCCGAATTTTGTGATGCTGCGCTTCCCTAACGACCACACGGCGGGAACGCGCGTGGGGAGCCCGACGCCGAACGCTTCGGTGGCGGACAACGATCTGGCGGTGGGGCGAGCGGTGGAGGCGGTGTCGCACAGTCCGTACTGGGATGACACGGCCTTCTTCATCTTGGAAGATGATGCGCAGAATGGCGCCGACCACGTGGATGCGCACCGCAGTACGGCGCTGATCATCAGCAAGTACGCGCCCCGGCAGACGACCCCGATCGTCGATCACCGCTTTTACACGACTGTCAGCATGATCCGGACGATGGAGGACCTGCTGGGTCTGCCGCCGATGAACAACAACGATGCGTTCGCTCCGCCGATTGCGACGGTATTTGCAGGCGCCGGCGATCAGCCGCCCTTCGACGCGGACTATTCGAACCGTGACAACGGACTGATCTATACGGCGAACAAGCCATCCGCGCCGGGCGCGAAGGAGTCCGGAAAGATGGACTTCCGGCATGAGGATCGCGCCGATCCTCAGAAGCTGAACGTCATCCTGTGGAAGGACGCGAAGGGCAATGCTCCGGTGCCGGCGATGCTGCTAGTGCCGGTGAAACGTCACAAGGATGACGACGACTAGGCGGCTGAAAGCGGCTTCTCCGCCGATGAGTCGCTGACCGGCTCTTAGCCGACGAAGTCCACCTTCACCGGGTGCGGAATAATGCCGCGCTCGTGGCCGAGTTCGAGCAGTTTGCGGATTGCCTGCTTGCCGTCTTCGCCGTAGTTCAGCGTGCGCTCATTTACGTACATGCTGACGAACCGGTTTGCCAGTTGCGCGTCGAGATCGCGGGCGAACTGCATGGCATAGGCCAGCGCCTCTTCGCGATGATCGAGTGCGTGCTGGATGCTTTCGCGGAGCGCCTTGGTGACGACACGCATCGTCTCCTCGCCAAGACTGCGGCGGATCGCGTTGCCGCCCAGAGGCAGCGGAAGCCCGGTCTCCTCGCGCCACCACTGGCCAAGATCGAGCACCTTATGAAGGCCGCTGGCGGCATAGGTGAGCTGGCCTTCGTGAATGATGAGGCCGGCTTCGTGCTTGCCTGCGAGCACCTGGGGAATGATCTGGTCGAAGGGGACGAGGGTGGTCTGCACATGGGGTGCGAAGAGCTTCAGAGAGAGCGCCGCCGTCGTGAGCTCACCGGGAATGGCGATGCGCACATGCTTGATCTCATCGAGCGAGAATTGGCGGCTCGAGACGATCATCGGCCCATAGCCCTCTCCTACACTGCCGCCGCACGCCATCAGGGCGTAATTGTCCTGCAGATAGGGATAGGCATGGAAGGAGATCGCCGTCACATCGTAGAAAGCTTCGTGGATCGCCTTCTGGTTCAGCGTCTCGATGTCGGTCAGCGTGTGGGTGAACTTCAGGCCGGGAACGCGCACCTTATTGGTGGCTAGGCCGTAAAACATGAATGCGTCATCGGAATCCGGCGAGTGCGCGATGGTGATCTCGCGGACACCGGCAGGGGTGTGTTCCAACTGAGGGGTGGTGCTCACGGTACTGAGGATCCTTTCCATACGCCGGCCGCGAAGCCGGGTGGAGCAAGTCGTTCTATTCCGCTTGCGAGGAGTGCTTGGCGGACGGGGCGCCGGAGAACGAGGCAAAAATCTGAGCGCAGGTCGCTGCCGCGAGGACTTTTACGGCATCGCTGGCCAGGAAGGGAACAACCGCCTGACTCAGCAGTGCGGAAAAACTGGTATGTACGAGCGCTCCAAGCCACAGGGCCCCGATGGATAGCAGAATGAGATCGCCGAGCGCCGCGGCCGCCAAGGCAGAGAGAAACCTGCGCTTGCCGTCGCGGTATACGAGACCCGCCACCGCTGCGGCGAAGGGCGCGGCGAGCAGATATCCGCCGGTGGGACCGAGGAGCTGTGCGATGCCGCCCGCCCCGTGCGGGCTGAAGACGGGGAGGCCTACGGTGCCTTCCAGCAGATAGAGCGAGAGAGCGGCAAAACTGACCTCAGGGGCTAACAGCAGTCCCAGCATCAGCACCGCGAAAGGTTGCAGCGTGATGGGCACAGGCGTGAACCCGAGCGGGATGGAGATGTGTGCACAAAGCGCTACCAGGGCGGTGGCTGCGATCGCAATGCCGCCCTGAAGGGCCAGATAGCGGGCGCGACCAGCACGTTGGCTGCGATCGGCAATGCTGCGGGCCGCGATGGTATGGTCTGCGATGCTGCCGTCCTGGCTTGCGTGGCCGGTCTCTTGTATAGCTGTCTGGCGCATCATCGTTCTCTTCTCCTCGTGTTTCATCCGGGTCCTTGCAACAACTCAGGTGCGATCAGTGCCTATCCTGCCCCACTTCCGTTTCACTGGCTACTGGCTCTTGAGATAGTTGCGTTCGATCGCGCCGGACGTGCCGGGCCACGGATATCGCCGCCCACAGCAGCGCGCATAGACTCGCGACGAACACGACAAACAACCAGCGCATGCGTGAGGGATCAGTCCTTCCGGATGGTCTCAGGATAACAAACCCGCCGTTGGTTAGAGGTCGTCAGCCAATGCAGGAGGCGATCCACTCCAGGTAGGCCTGGCTGCCATCGGCAACATCCAGCACCAGAAACTCGGGGAGTTCATAGGTGTGGAGCTGGTGAACACGCGTGCGCACTGCCTCGACCTTGTCCTGACGGGTCTTGATCACCAACAACACCTCGTCTGCCGTTTCTATCGCGCCTTCCCATCGATAGACAGAGTGCACTCCGCCGATGAGGTTCACGCAGGCGGCGAGCCGCTCCTCGACCAATGCATGCGCGATGCGCTTTGCTTCCGCACGCGGCGAGGTTGTGACGAGGATGAGGCGTGTGTCGGTCATGCGAGGCTCGCAGAAGACTGTGCGAAGAACGCGCGCTCTGCCATACAATCCTCGCCGGGCAGCATCCCATGCGAGAGTGTAGTTAGTGACAAAACGATGCGGCGGCGCTCGCATGCTGCCGGTGCGCGGAAGGACAGGAGAGATATGGCCACAGAGATCAAGTTCGGAACCTCGGGCTGGCGAGCCATCGTTGCGGAGGAGTTTACGCTTGCCAATGTGCGCCGCGCTGTAACCGGCATCGCCAAGTATGTTGCCGGCCAGCCGGGCAGTCATCGCGTGCTGGTGGGCCGCGACCCCCGTTTTCTTGGCGAGATGTTTGTCGACGAAGCGGCCCGACTGCTGGCGCAGCATGGCGTGACGCCGGTCGTGATTCCGGATGCTGCACCTACTCCAGCGATCGCGTACGGGATACGGGAGCAGAAGGCGAGCGGCGGCATCAATTTCACGGCGTCGCACAATCCACCGGAGTATAACGGAATCAAATTTTCCACGCCCGATGGCGCGCCGGCACTGCCGGAGACGACCAGCCAGATCGAGGCGGCGATTCGCGCGTTGGGGGATGCGCCGGTAGCGCAGGCAAAGCCACTCGAGAATCTCCAGAAGCTGGATGTGAAGCCGGATTATCTGAGGCGGCTCGGTGAGCTGGTGGATTTCAAGACGATCCGGTCGGCGAAGATCAAGATTGTCTTCGATCCTTTCTGGGGAGCGGCGCGCGGATACACCTCCGACGTGCTGCGCAGCCACGGCATTGACGTCCACTGCGTGCATGATTACCGCGATGTGCTCTTCGGCGGTCATGCGCCCGAACCGGATGATCACCTGCTGGGCGATGCGAAGAAAAAGATGAAGGAGATTGGCGCGCACATCGGCATTGCAACCGATGGCGATGCGGACCGCTTCGGCGTCGTCGATGCCGATGGCACCTTCATCCAGCCGAACTACGTGATCGCGCTGCTGTTCGAATACCTGATCGAGACCCGGGGCTGGAAGAACGGTGTTGCGAAATCGGTGGCGACAACCAATCTGATCAATGCGATTGCAGAGAAGCAGGGCGTCCAACTGTACGAGACGCCGGTGGGATTTAAGTACATCGGCGAGTTGATCATCAAGGACGAGATTGCTATCGGCGGCGAAGAGAGTGCCGGGCTCACCATTCGCGGCCACGTACCGGAGAAGGATGGGGTGATCGCCGGGTTGCTGATGGCGGAGATGGTTGCGCGGCGCGGACGCAGCATCGGCGAGCAACTGAAGGACCTGTTTGGCAGATATGGTTCCTTCTACCCGGTGCGAGAGAACTTCCGCTTGACCGACGAGGTGAAGCAGAAGTTCACTGAAAAGGTAAAGAAGGATCCCCAGGAGCTTGCGGGACAGAAGGTGAAGCAGGTGGTGCGCACCGATGGCCTGAAACTGATCTTCGGTGATGGCTCGTGGGTATGCTATCGGCTCTCCGGGACGGAGCCTGTGGTACGCGTCTATACCGAAGCGCGTGACCAGCAGGAGAGCGCCACACTGACAGAGGCTGCGAAGGACTGGGTCCTGCAGTAAAGAGAAGGGAAGCAGCGTGAATCGAGCAGCACATCCGGCGCCGGGACATACGCAAGCAAATATGCCACTCCACACGCAGCGAGGCAGGCTTGCGCGACGCTTCTCGGTCGCGACCGCCGCCTACGCACAGCGTCGCCGCATAGCGACCGTCTTTGCCATCGCGATTGCAGCCCTGCTCGGGTATCACGCGTTTTTCGGAACGAATGGAGTGGTGGCCTACAGCGTCAAGCGCAGCGAGGATCACGCCCTTACGCAACAACTCGAAAAAATAAAGTCGGAGAACAGCCGGCTCAAGGCGCATGTCGAGCACTTGAAGACCGATCCGGATGCCATTGAATTCGAAGCGCACACACGGCTTCGCTATACGCGGCCGGACCAGGTGATCGTGCTGAACAACACTCCGAACACCGCTACGCCTACTCCGAACACCGCTAGGCCTACCCCGAACACCGCTACGCCTGCGACGAATAGCGCTGTGCCGGCCGACGGAACAAAGCCGTCGCACTGAGTGCTGCTGCAACGCGGTTTATACTGAGGCCATGAGCACAGCAGCGCCGCGCGATCGCTATCTCTTCGGCTCACTCGAGAGCAGCGCCAAGAACCAGATGAAGGTGCAGGAGGCGAATTTCGGCGAAGAGCAGCCGGAGGGGATCATCCTCACATCGCTTGATTTTGCGGTGAACTGGATTCGCAAGAGCTCCGTGTGGCCCATGACATTTGGTCTCGCATGCTGCGCGATCGAGATGATGTCGATGGGTGCGGCCCGCTTCGACGTCGCTCGTTTCGGCGCGGAGGTGTTCCGTCCCTCGCCGCGTCAATCGGATCTTATGGTGATCGCAGGGCGCGTCTCGCAGAAGATGGCGCCGGTGATCCGACGGCTCTGGGAGCAGATGCCAGAGCCCAAGTGGGTCATCTCCATGGGCGCATGCGCTACGTCAGGCGGCGTTTTCAACAACTACGCGCTGGTGCAGGGCGTAAACCAGATCATTCCAGTGGACGTATACGTTCCCGGATGCCCTCCGCGCCCGGAACAACTCATTTATGCGATTACGCTATTGCAAGAGAAGATTCTGCGGGAGCGGGGCAGCCTGAAAAAGGCCCTCAATTTGAGCTAAATAGTGCTTGAATTGCGGAGAGATGCCATTAGGATGGTGCAGTCCGGAATTTGTTCCGGATGGGGTGCACCTTTTTTAGGGCGACGGGCCTAGCGGTTATAGGATGGGTTACTCTAGTGATGCTCTGGATAAGTTATTGAAAATTCTAGGCAACTCACCTAATAAAATGTGCACTAATCTAGGCAACGTGTGGTAGCTTTCCTTGCGCTGCCTGCTCGTTGTCCTTCCGAATGGCGAGAGGGTTCTGGGGTATGATGGGACACTCAAGTGTCATTCGTAATTGATTTGTATGACTTTCAGTACGGTTGCGGAGGATAGACGCATGCATTTACGTCCGTTGCATTCTCTGAGCCGGATTCTGCTCGTAACTTGCGCGGTAGGCCTGGGAACAACGGCTCTTCTCGCGCGGGACACGACGAGTTCGCCGTCGACGCCGACTCCGAATTCAACGCAGACTCCGCCTCAGCCCACTCAAGACCAGTCGTCGAGCAGCGCTCCGGCGGCTGCGCCTGCCGCTCAAGCCCCAGCCCCTGCATCAACCAACGCTCCGGAGGTCCCATTTGCCTCGCGGACCGATATCTTTGTGGGCTATTCGTATTTAGCGCCACACGGCTCGGTCACGATACCTGGCGGCGCTTCGGTCGGTCTTACTGGACCAATTACATACTCGGCCATTAACTACGGCGCGATTGCAAGTGCCACTCGTTACTTCGATCGCTGGGTAGGTGCTCAGATTGAGTACAGCGTTCACCCGGACGGGAACAACGACGGCGCCCAAGTTCTTTCGGGCGGCATTGTGTTCCGCTATCCGACCCAGGACGTCACGCCCTTCGTGCACTTCGAGGCCGGCGCAGTCAAACTCGGTGGGCCCTTCAAGCAGCCATACACCTGGGGTCCGTCGCTCACGGCCGGCGGCGGTCTCGATTACGGGATCGGCCACCACTTTGCCCTTCGCGTCTTCCAGGCCGATTATCAGTACTACCACGTCAATTTTGGCCCGCAGAACCCGTATCCAACGGGCGGGCGCGCCAATCTGAACGTGGCTCGGCTGAGCGCCGGTCTGGTCTATCGCATGGGCAACATCACGCCGCCTCCGCCAATCGCCTACCAGTGCGCGGCGAGTCCGGCGTCGGTCTATCCCGGCGACCCTGTCACCATTACCGGAACCCCGACCAACCTGAACCCCAAGAAGACTCCGACGTACTCCTGGACGGGGAATAACGGCGTCAAGGTCACCGGCGACAACACAACCGGCAACGTAGACACTAACGGCCTGAACCCGGGCAGCTACTCGGTTACGGGTCATATCACGCAGGGGCAGAAGGCTGGGCAGTTCGCCGATTGCACGGCGAACTTCGAGGTCAAACAGTTTGAGCCGCCGACCATCAGCTGCTCGGCGAGCCCGACCACTCTCAAGCCGGGTGATAGCGCGACGATCACTGCACAAGGCGTAAGCCCGCAGAATCGCCCGCTGACCTACACATATTCGACCTCTGCCGGTCAGGTTAACGGCACCAACAACACTGCGACCCTGAACACCGCTGGCGCGCCGGCCGGTCCGATTACCGTGACCTGCAACGTGGCAGATGACAAGGGTCAGACGGCTTCGACTACGACCACGGTCAACGTCGAGCAACCGCCACCGCCGCCGCAGCCCAAGACGCAGACGCTCTGCACGATCAACTTCGATCGCGACAAGCGCCGTCCGGCCCGCGTCGACAACGAAGCCAAGGCCTGCCTGGATGACGTAGCCCTCAACCTGCAGCGTCAGTCGGATGCGACTGCTGTTGTGGTTGGCAGCTCGGCAACCGGCGAGAAACAGGGTCCGAAGCTGGCAGCGCAGCGCGCCGTCAACACCAAGGACTACCTGGTCAAGGAGAAGGGCATTGACGCCTCCCGTATCCAGGTTCGGACTGGCAACGAGGCCGGCAAGCAGGCGCAGAACTACCTGGTTCCGTCCGGTGCCAACTTCGACAGCGACGTGCAGGGCACAACCCAGGTGAACGAGGACAGTGTGAAGCCACAAGCCCGCACTGCCCCCGCCAAGCCGCATCACAAGAAGAAGGCCGCCGCACAGTAGGCGTCTCTCCACACCAGCAAAGGGCTGACCGGTTCTCCGGTCAGCCCTTTGTTCTTCGCCGCAGGAGCTTTGCCGGAACGGAGTCCTAGGGCATATGCTCAGCTTGGTACGGGCCCCTTCGTGTGATTGCCAGTTCCTATCCCGATCGTTACTCTTGCATTAACTCTCCCCTGAAGAGGTCTTTCCGTTCCGATGAATCGCTGTCTTGCATCTCTATTCCTGCTCTCTGCCGTCTCTCTTCCACTTTCAGCTCTACCCCCGCAGGCGGCAACGAATGCGAATCCAGTGGCGACCGCGTGGGTCCCGGTAGGGCCGGATGGCGGGGACGCCCGCAGCTTCGCCCCTGATCCTTCCGACAGCAGGCACATTTATCTGGGAACGACCAACAGTTGGATTTACGAGAGCCGGGACTCCGGCGTCTCCTGGCACCGACTCGCCAAGCTTTCGCCGAAAGATGACCTGATCCTGGACAACACAGTAGTGGATGAGTCTGATCCCAAGACGATCTACACGGCTGCCTGGGTGGTGGACCACCCTGATGGAGGACTCTTCATCAGCCATGATTCAGGAAAGACCTGGACGAAGAACCCGGGGATGGACGGCCAGTCGATTCGTGCGCTGGCACAGGCAGCCTCGAACCCGAGGATGCTTGTTGTCGGCACTCTGAAGGGCGTTTTCCGCAGTGAGGACAGCGGCCAGCATTGGGACCAGATCAGCCCGGCGAACAGCGCGGAGCTGCATGAAGTCGAATCGATCGCGATCGATCCCAAGGACCCGAAGACGATTTACGCGGGCACCTGGCACCTTCCCTGGAAGACTACGGACGGTGGAGCGAACTGGCGCAACATCAAGCAAGGGCTGATCGACGATTCAGACGTTTTCTCGATCATCATCGACCCCACGGCACCTCAGACGGTCTATACCAGCGCCTGTTCAGGTATCTACAAGAGTGACAATGGCGGAGAGCTTTACCACAAGATCCAGGGGATCCCGTCTACGGCACGCCGCACCCGCGTGTTGATGCAGGATCCGGTGGATCGCTCGATGGTCTACGCCGGGACTACAGAAGGTCTTTACCGCACAAGCTCGGCTGGAACCAACTGGACGCGTTTGACCGGTCCGGATGTGATCATCAACGACGTCTACGTCGACCCAAAGAATCCGAAGCACGTGCTGCTGGCTACCGATCGCAGTGGCGTGCTGCTGAGCAACGATCAGGCGACGACTTTTAGCGCCTCCAACCAGGGCTTCTCGCAGCGGCAGGTAGTGGCGCTGGCGAAGGACGTCAAGGACCCGAATCGCCTCTATGCCGGCGTCGTGAACGACAAGATGTATGGCGGTGTCTTCACCTCAGCAGACGGCGGCCGGAGCTGGCAGCAGCAGAGCCAGGGACTCGATGGACGCGATGTTTTCAGCCTTGCGGAGAGCCCGGACGGCGCCCTGCTGGCTGGGACCGGTCACGGCATATTTGTCTGGCAGGATGGGCGCTGGCAGGCTGCAGGGCACGTCGTCCAGATGGTGGAGAAGACAACTTCGGTGCGGCGCAAAGGCAAACTTGTGAAGACGACGAAGACGATCACGAAGCCTGCAGGCGAGATCGACGGACGCGTGAACGAGTTCGACCTGACTCACAGCACCTGGTATGCAGCGACTACCGCAGGCGTATATCAGAGCGCCGATCAGGGCAAGACGTGGACGGGCGGCCCAGTCATGGGGCAGGCTGATTTCCGCAACGTGCACACGATGGGGTCTATCGTTTTGGCCACTCGTCGCACTGGCATCGCGATCTCTCAGGATGGCGGCAAGACATGGCAGGACGAGCCACTGCCCGGCCAACTCACCACGATACGCACCAGCACGATTGCACCTGGCGGAAGCATGTGGCTGGGCGGACGCGAAGGCGTGTACTACAGCACGGACAACGGCGCCAACTGGAAGTTCATGTCGAGTTTGCCAATCTCCGACATCAATGGAATTGAATACGAGGGCGATCTGAAGCGGATTGTGATCACTTCGTGGAGTTCCACCTGGGTGATGGGCGTGAATGAAGCCGACAGGAGCTGGAAATGGTGGGATGCGGGCTGGCATGTGCGGGGCGTACGTTCCAATGGCGGTCACCTGCTGGCAGCTTCTCTGTACAACGGTGTTGTCGTTCAGCCGCAAGGGAGTACCCCCAAACAGGGCGTTGGGGTTGGAGGAGCGCAGTAGAGCTCATTTCCTGCTAGTGTGAGCGCAGAATGCACCAGCGTGGCCTCTCCATCAGAAGAGGCCACAAGAGCGATAGCTTGCTTCCCGATGCCTCCAGGAAAGACGCTCCAGAGCTTTCACAAGTGAGATTGCGTCCGCTTGAGGCGCAAGATCTCCCTGCGCTTTTGCGTCTAGACGCACGCTGCTTTCCGCCACGAATCTCCTATTCGCGCGCAGAGCTCGAGTTTTTTGTGCGGCATCCCCGCAGCACTACGACAATTGCAGAAACTGACGGCCAGATTGCGGGTTTCTGCGTCGTCGATTGGAGGCTGGAGTCCGGCCGGAAAGTTGGCCATTTCATCACTATCGATGTTTCGCCGGAGCTGCGCCGCAAAGGTCTTGGACGCCTGCTGATGCAAGCCGGTGAGGCGGACCTCGCCGCGATGGGTGCGATCGCAATCACGCTCGAGGTGGCGACCAACAACGCGGGCGCCCTGGTGTTCTATGACCGGCTCGGATATCAGGCCACTGGTCGCATTCCCGGCTACTACGCAGATGGAACAGATGCCTTTGTCCTCCGCAAGCGACTAAACGCCGCGGGCTGAGACGAACGAACAGCAGCATTCAGTGGGAAGGCGTAGCGGCTGCGGGTGCAGCGATAGTCCCGAGTGGCGAGCCGGCGGCGTTCAAAGCGGACTTGAGGGCAGTGCGGCTGCTGTCCGTCGGCGGGCCGCCCACCCTGCCGAGAACGCGGCCTTTGCGATCCGTTAGCAGCAGCAGCACCTGTTTTTCTGTCGAAATGCCGAGTTTCTGCTCAAACGCATGCTTGTCCACGTATATGGGCAGTGTGGACGGCCAGTGGCTGTGGTCCGGAGAGGCGCTGCGCATGGAAGCGTTTTGCCACCAGCGAGAGAGAAAATTCTTCTGCGGCGAGACGAGAACGGTGTACGACATGAGCGAGGGATCGCCTCCGCGCCATCCGTCAATGACCGCGTTCCAGTCGTTGATGTCTCGCTCCTGCGTCAGATCAAAGTAGAGCAGCAGGAGATTGCGGTCGCTGCGGAAGTCTGCCGGCAGCGTGAGGTGGTCTTTGCTGAGAGTGTAGAAGCTGATGGTCGGCAGAACGACAGGTTCGGCCGCGCGTGCAGCCATCGCGGCGAAGAGAGTGAGCAGAAGAATCCGGGCTGTCAGGGAACGCATCTTTCGCCGACGTCTTGGTTTGAGTGAAGGTACCGGGAGAACTGTGGTGCGCTGCACTGCATGGTATCAGCAGGTGAGATTGGCCGTGCGACCACACCGCATTCTGTGGCGTTATGATGGAGTCTGTGAGCCTGTCTGAAGCACAGATCGAGTCGAGTCGCGGCTTTCGCACTGATGACGAGCGGCTTCGTTCCATCGCCGACAAGGTCTTTGCGAAGCAGCGCCTGGACTTTGAGGATGGGCTGACGCTCTATGGCAGCTCGGACATCCTCGCGGTCGGCTGGCTAGCGAATTGGGTGCGCGAGTCGCTGCATGGCGATATCACGTATTTCAATGTGAACCGCCACATCAATCCGACGAATGTATGCGTGGCGGCATGCCGCTTATGCGCATTTGGCCGCAAGAAGGATGACGTCGGCGCATACACGATGGCTCTGGAAGAGGCCTGGACCGCTGCGGCGACCGGCTATCACGAGGCAGTCACCGAATTTCACATTGTGGGTGGCCTGCATCCGGACCTGCCGCTCGAGTACTTCCTTGACCTGGTCCGTGGGCTCAAAGAGCGGTTCCCGAAGGTGCATATCAAGGCCTTCACCATGGTGGAGGTGTCGTTTCTGGCGCGGCGGGCGAAGATTTCGATTCCTGAGGTTCTGGTGAAGCTCAAGGATGCGGGAGTGGATTCCATGCCCGGCGGCGGCGCGGAGATTTTCTCCGACCGCGTGCGGCACATCATCTGCGATCACAAGATCGATGGCGGAGAATGGCTGGAGACGGCGCGGGCGGCACACAAACTCGGGCTGCGATCGAACGCCACCATGCTTTACGGCCACGTGGAGAATGACGAAGACCGCGTGGATCACATGCTCCGGCTGCGTGAGGTGCAGGACGATACCGGCGGCTTCCAGACGTTTATTCCACTGGCGTTTCACCCGGACAATACGCCGCTGCAGCATCTGCCGCGCACGACCGGCCTTACCGACCTGCGGCAGATTGCCGTGGGCCGCCTGCTGCTCGACAACTTCGCGCATATCAAGGCCTACTGGCAGATGATGACGGCCGGCATCGCGCAGGTCGCGCTCCGCTTTGGTGCGGACGATATCGACGGCACTGTGATCGAGGAGAAGATCTACCACGACGCAGGCGCAAGCACGCCGCAGGGGATGCGCCGCAGCGACCTGATCCGGCTCATTCGCGAGGCGGGCCGCGAGCCGTTTGAGCGCGATACTCTCTATCGCCCGGTCATTCGCACCGAAGACAGTTTTACCGTCGCGGTCTGATTGCCGTCGGCGAATAGAGACATACCATCAGATCGCAGTATCGGCTATGGGCGATGGAGCTGGAGCTGTAGGTGTCTTTTCCGCATGCTTTCGACGCACCTGGCGTTGCGCAACATATAGAAGGCCAATGAAGGTTGCAGTCAGCAGTGACAGGGCGTAGATGCCATGGAGCTCTGGCACTTCGCCATAGAGCAGCGCCAGACCCACAAAGACAAAGAGCAGGTGCGCACAGAAGACTTCGATGGAGGCACGTCCGAGCGTAATGAAGGGTTCGCGTGAGATGAGCCAGCCCACCGCACCACGCAGGCTGTAGAGCACACAGACAAAGGCGATGATGTTCAGCACGCGCAACGGCCCGAGCTGCCATTTGTCGAGCAGCAGGCCGAGGCTGTCCTGTGTCCATCGCGGGCCCCACCACAGATGCCGCACGCCGACAAAGAAGACGCAAACGGCCCCAGCAACGCCGATTCCCCATTTGGGGATGACATGCAGCGGGAGCTCGCCTTCAACGGAGCGCGCGCCCATCCACATACCCATTATCCATATCCATTGCCAGGCGAAGAGATTGAAGGCGCCCCATTCCTGTAGGGGAATGGGCAGATGCGTGACGCTCACGACGTAGTGCTGGACAAAAGCGCGGAGGCCGAATTGCGCCAGCAGCCAGATAGTGGTGCTGCCAAGGAGGACCGGTCCCCAGTTGCGCTTCACCGCGATCGAGAATGCAAACGGCGATGCCAGCAGGAAGATGACGTACATAGGGAGGATGTCCAGCAGCGGCGGGCAATAAATGAGCAGGAGCGAGCCGACGATGGCGACCGCCGGATGAGCGATGTAGAAATCCAGCAGATGCTCTAGCGCCGCATGATGGCGGTATACCGCGAAGGCCGCGGCGAAGGTGAAAGCGAGCAGCAACAGCGAGACGTGATAGGCATAGACGCGAAGCGCTCGCTTCCATAGCTTGCCGCGGAGCCTGCCGGCGTTCTCCAACGCCTGCCGCATGTAGACACGTCCAACTAGAAGGGCGGACAGGAAGACGAATCCCTCCGCCGAAGAAACGAAGCCAAATGGCTGATTGACCAGATCGCTCAACCGCGTGGGCAGGTGCGTCAGAGTCATCCAAACAAGAAACAAGCCGCGCAGCGCATCAAACTCCGGCTTACGCGGGAGTTGCATGCTTTTTACTACAGCGGCGGAAGTGGTCTTCAGCGTCAAGAAACACGTCCCCCTTAAGGGCTTAGACGGTTCTTCGGTGAGCTAGTTGCTCTTTAATCTAGTCCAAATTCCTGCAACGGAACAGGGCTAGACGCATCGCCAGCGGTCAGAAGGCGGCGATGCCCGTAATCGCCTGCCCGATGATGAGCGTATGGATATCCTGGGTGCCCTCGTATGTCTTGACGGACTCGAGATTCATCATGTGGCGCATGACAGGGTAGTCATCGCTGATGCCGTTGGCGCCCAGAACGTCGCGAGCCATTCGCGCACATTCGAGCGCAATGGCGACGTTATTCCGCTTGGCCATGGAGATGTGTTCGTGGCTCACCTTGCCAGAGTCTTTCAATCGACCCACCTGCAAGGAAAGTAACTGGCCCTTGGTGATTTCGGTGATCATCCATGCGAGCTTTTCCTGTACCAGTTGATGGCTGGCGATCGGCTGGTCGCGAAACTGCTTGCGCATAAGCGAATACTGCAGGGCTGTGTCGTAGCAGGACATGGCAGCCCCCAGGGCGCCCCAGCCGATGCCGTAGCGCGCCTGATTCAGACACATAAGTGGTGATTTCAGACCGCCTGAGCCGGGCAGCAGTGCAGAAGCGGGCAGCCGAACGTCCTGCAGAGAGAGCCCCGAGGTGACCGAAGCGCGGAGTGACCATTTGCCGTGGACGTCATAGGCACGGAAGCCCGGAGTTTTCGTGGGCACCAGGAAGCCGCGGACAAGGTCGTTTTCGTCTTCCATTTTGGCCCAGATCACGGCGACATCGGCGATCGAGCCGGAGGTGATCCACATCTTTTCGCCATTCAGAATGTAGTCTGTTCCGTCGCGTCGCGCGCGTGTCCGCATGCCGCCGGGATTGGAACCGAAATCCGGTTCTGTCAGCCCAAAGCATCCGAGTTTTTCGCCCTTCGCCATGGCGGGCAGCCACTCATCCTTCTGCTCGTCGGATCCGAAGGTGTAGATGGGATACATGACGAGCGCGGATTGTACGCTGACGAACGAACGGATACCGGAGTCGCCACGCTCCATCTCCTGCGTGACCAGGCCGTACTCGACGTTAGACATACCGGCGCAACCGTAGCCGTGCAGATTGGCGCCGAAGAAGCCCATCTCGCCCATCGGCTTCACCAACTCGCGCGGAAAGCGGCCTTCGCGATTGCACTCTTCGATAATGGGGATCAGATTGTCGTCGATGAACCGGCGAGCCGTGTCGCGGACGAGCCGCTCATCTTCGGAAAGTATGGCGTCGAATCCGATGAAGTCGACGTTCTTGAACTTGAAAGCCATTGCGCGCTGTGTCCTTTAGAGCGGATGTCCAAACCATAAAGCCTAGCAGAGCAGCAGCATTGCCGACGAACCTGCGGCTTGCGGAGGCTCCTCAGTCGGCAATAGAACGAATGACTCTCGCCGGATTTCCTCCAACAAGGGCATTCGGCTGAACGTCCCTGGTGACGACCGAACCCGCCGCGACGACCGAGTTCTCGCCTACTGTTACTCCACCGATGATGGTCGCGTCGGCTGCAATCCAGACGTTTCTCTCAATCACGATGGGCTTTCCTATTACGAAAGCGCGCCGCTGGGAAGGTTCAATGGGATGGCCCGTCGTGATGATGCTGACGTTCGGCCCGATCATCACATCGTCGGCAATTTCGAGTCCGCCAAGGTCATAGAAGGTGCAGTTCTGATTTACGAAGACGTTGCGCCCGACTCTGATATCGAAGCCGCCGGCGGTGTAGAAGGGCGGTATCAACACAAAGCTGTCATCCACCTTCTTGCCGATGAGATTGCTCAACAAGGCCCGAACTTCATCCGCATCGTTGAACGTCAAGCGGTTGAGAGTGGCGGTGATCGCCATCGCTCTTTTGACGCTTGCCAACATGGCAGCGGATTCCGGCGTACTCCTGAGAATTATCCGCGTGCGATCATCATTCGCCATTCGTGATTTTCCTCCGGGCGCGCTCGAACGAGCGTTCGGCGCCTGACGGCCGCGCCGAGATTCGCTGAGTGTAGCCCAAAGCGGAGGGCCGGAAACCAGCCAGAGCGGCAATTCAAAATGACCACTACCGGCTATTCGTATCGAAGCGCGGCTTGCGGATCGATCCGCGATGCACGTCGCGCCGGGATCCAGCAAGCCACGAGCGCGATGCCAAGCAGTAGCAACGGTACGGTGAGGAATGTCACCAGATCGTGCGGGCGTACGCCATAGAGAAAGCTGCTGGAGAACTTTGCCGCTATCAGTGCCGTTGGCAGGCCGAGGCCCACAGCGATGGCCGTAAGCAGCATGCCCTGGCGCACGATGAGCCGCTGGACAGATCCGATCTGTGCTCCCAGCGCCAGGCGTATGCCTATTTCGCGCGTGCGACGGCTGACCGAATAGCTCATGATGCCGTAGAGGCCGATCACGGCGAGCATCAAGCCAGTAATACCGAAGACGCCGAAGAGCGTACCACCGAGGCGTGGAAGGAAGAGCGCGCTGCGGAGATGCTCCTCGATCGTCTCGGCGTTATATACGGCCATCGCGGAGTCGAGAGCATGGATCTGGCTCCGGACTTCGTTCGCGACTGCCGCGGAGTCGCCCTGGTAGTGGACGATCAGCTGATATCCGAGGAAGGACGGGTCACTGACGGTGCTCTGCGCAAGCGCGCGGAAGAGAATGGGCCTCGTATTTTCGCCGATGGTGCGCGACTTGATGTTTTTGACGACACCGATGATCTGGTAGTCGACACCGGCTCCGCTCACATGCCGTCCGATGGGATTTTGTCCGTGGAAGAGCTGCTCGACGAACGCCTGATTCACGACGCCGACCTTTTCCCCGGTGGCAGACTCCTGTGCGAAGTCGCGACCGAGGATTCGGGGAATGCCCAGAGTCTCGAAGTAGCCGGGCGTAGCCATGAAGAGATCGACGATCGGTACATCTCGCTCCGCCGGCTGACCTACAACTGAGAACCCGTCGCTGCGATTCCCACCGTAAAGAGGAACGGAGTCGGTGGCCGCAACTGACAAGACTCCTGGCAAAGCTGCCGCTCGTTCCGTCAGTTGCGTAAGGAACTGCGTCGTTCTCTCCGGGGTGTAGCCGTGCACGCGTGGGTCGACCGACATCATCAGCAGTCCACGGGAGCGGAAGCCGATGTCGATGCTCGATGCATTCTGCAGGCTGCGCAGGAGCAATCCAGTGCCGCAGAGCAAGACAAGGGACATAGCGATCTGGGCCACGACCAGGATGCTGCGCAGATTCACTCGACGACCGGGGCGAGCCATTGCGTCCTCGCCTTTGAGAGCGCTGGTAAGGACCGGACGCGACGCGATCCATGCCGGAACGAGGCCGAGAAACAGCCCGGTCGCCACGCTGAGGGCGAAGGCGTAGAGCAGGACGCGCCAGTCCACGGCAACGCTGACATCGAGTGGCACAGGTGCGGGAATACGGAAAGTAGAGAGAGCGCCGGTTGCCCAGAGAGCCAGCAGAATGCCGACGAGGCCGCCGCCCAGCGCCATCAGGACGCTTTCCATGATCATCTGGCGAAGCAATTTTGTGCGAGCAGCGCCGAGCGCGAGGCGGATGGCCATCTCCCGCTGACGTGCCACTCCTTTGGCGAGCAGAAGATTGGCGACGTTCGCGCAGGCGATGCAGAGCACCAGCAGGACAGCAACGGAGAGGATTCCAAAAAACATCAGAATCGTGGAGTGATCACGGCCAGGCCGCACGGAACCGGCCTGCGACAGAAGGAATCCGCCGCCTTTGTCGGTCTTCGGATAGGCAGTCGCGTAGTGGCCCGCCAGCGTGTGCAGTTCCGCCGCAGCCTGCGACGAGGTGACGCCCGGTTTGAGGCGGCCGATCACGGCCAGCCAGTGATTTCCGCGATCGATCTCTGTGTCCACCTTCCCAATGTCGCCCATCGGAGCAAGCTGAGCGACATTGCCGAGAGGTACCCAGAACTCCGGATCGAGGATGATGTCGAGTCCCCGGAAGCCGGGTGGGGCGACGCCTACCACGGTGTAAGGATGGCCGGAGAGCGTGATGGGTTTGCCGATGATGTTGGGGTCGGAGGCGAAGTGGCGCTGCCAGAGGCGATGGCCGAGGACGATAACCGGCTGATGTTCTTCCGACGGCAGGAATCCGCGGCCGAAGGTCATGCCGACGCGCGCGACGTCGAAGTAATTTGCGGTTGCCGCCTGTCCCCAGACACGCTCGGGCTCGCCTTTTCCGCCGATGGATGCCGGGACCAATTCATCGTTGGCCGCGACGCCGGAAAAGGATTTGGCCTGATCGCGCACATCCACATAGGTCGGCATGGAGAAGTTGTTGCAGCATTGCTCCCCATCGTGTGTGGTGTACAAGGCCAAAAGCGTACTGGGGTTACCGACAGGCGGGGGCTTCAGCACGAAGCGACTGACGATGGAGAAGATGGTGGCGTTCGTGGCGATGCCGATGCCGATCGAGAGCACTACCGCCAGTACGAATCCAGGTGCTGAGGAAAGCCGCCGAAGCGTGTAGGTAAAGTCCTGCCGCAAAGTTGCCATGCTGTCACCCGCCGATCCTGTCATTTACGGACGCGGATCAAAATGGGTTCCCGGATTCAAACGAAAAGTGCGGAAGCAGCATTCCGGACAGCAACGGATGGTGGGTACGCTATACTGCGTCTCCCGCCCCGCGTTTCATCGGAGACACCGAATGCGACTTTGCCTCGCCGTTATCGTCGTTGGCTCGATCGGGCTGCTTGCGCAAACCCGTACGGCTGCGGCTCAGCAACAGAATCCGAAGGTCAGGGCGATCACCGCATTCGTGCGGCTGGACCGGGATCAATATCGAAAGCAGATCGACGAAGCCCTTGCTGTCCTGGTGAAGGCGAAGGCCGAGTTTGTGTCATCGGGATACCAGGTGGAGACCATGCGAATCACCACGCAGCCCCTGGCGGAACTGGTGGCAGGAATGCCCGAGGACAAGGCCCTGGCGTTTCTTAGGGATCTCGATGATTTGTCCGTGAAGGAGAGCTTCCTGCCGGACGTAGGGCCTGCCATGCTGCACGACAGCGATGACCCGGCGACCATGCACCTGCTGGAGCGCGCGTTGTCAACGCTGCCGAATATCGAGAGTAATGCGGTCATTGCGGATGACGAAGGGATTCACTGGAAGACGATCCATCGCACTGCAGAACTGGTTCGGTTCGTGAGCGAGCACAGTCCGCATAGTCAGGGCACATTCAACTTCACCGCGATCGCCATGCTGAAGCCGTTGTCGCCATTTTTTCCCGGCTCGTATCACACGGGTGCCGGACGGCAGTTCGCCATAGGATTCGAAGGCGCGAACGTGGTTCGCGATGTCTTCGCGAAAGACAAGGGAAATGCCGACGCAGCGACTGCCGATCTAACTGCGGCGCTCGAGAAACACACGGCAGTCGCCGATACGATCGGGCGCAAGGTTGCTGCGGAGACAGGCTGGACCTACGTCGGAGTCGATCCAACCCCGGCGCCATTGGGCGATGTTTCGATCGGCGCGGCTATCGAAGCATTCACCGGCGCCAGATTTGGCTCGAGCGGAACGCTCACGGCGGCACGCATTATCACTGCGGCAGTAAAAGCCGTGCCGCAGCACCAGACCGGCTATTCAGGCTTGATGGTGCCGGTGATGGAAGACAAGTTGCTGGCGCAACGCTGGGCGGAGGGCACATACAACATCGACTCGCTGCTCGCATACTCCGCGGTGTGCGGAACCGGGCTGGATACGGTGCCATTACCCGGGGATGTAAGTATCGAGCAGATGGAGCGGATCTACTCCGACGTGGCTTCCGTTGCGATCAAATGGAATAAGCCGCTGTCTGCTCGGCTGCAGCCGATTCCCGGCAAGAAGGCGGGAGACCGCACGGAGTTCAACGATCCCTACCTCTTCAACACCACATTGCACCCGCTGCCATAGGTTGGCGCCCGCTTAGATTTTCTCGTCGGCAGATGGCCCATACAGGGCCGGCACTGCGGCTTCATTCAGCCGCAGATACACGGTCAACTGTCCGCGGTGGTGGGCCAAGTGGCTGAACACTGCGTCGGAGATCATGGCGTAGCGCGCGCCCTCTGAAAGGACACGAGTGCCGGAGACCAGCCGCCAGCGGTCATGCAGGTGCTTCTCGTCGGTGCCTTCCAGGGCACGCTTCGCCTTGGCCGAGCCGTCGGCCAACAGTTGCAGGAGCTCAGCACGCGTCTCTACCGCGCGGGTGCGGAACTTGTCGCTGGCTGGGTTTTCAAAGTCCAATTGATCGCTCTCGATCATGAATGCCACCCAGCCCGGCATCGTGGCAACGAGCGCAGCCAGATACCCGAGCGCCATTGACTTCTGGTGAGGCTTCCAGTCGTTGTTCCCCTCAGGCACGCGCTCGATCACCTTGCGGGTCAGCGTGGTCTCCTGCTCCAGCTGCATCAGGAAGTAATCCTTGAGTTCCATGTGTCTTTCCTCCGAAGCGTCTTGTTTACAGAAGAAATGGTAGAAAATCATTTATGACAGAGAATGGCATAATTAAAAAAAGAATTCGAGGTGAAACGAGGTGGGACCCTGAAATCCGACCGGCTGCTCTCCGCGCTTCTTCTGCTGCAGGCCCATGGCCGCATGACAGGCCGCGCCCTAGCTGAGCGTCTCGAGGTCTCCCAAAGAACCATGCATCGCGATATGGAGGCGCTGAGCGCTGCGGGCGTACCGGTCACGGCGCTTCGGGGTGCCCAGGGCGGCTGGCAGCTGGAGAAGGGCTGGCGGACGCAAGTCCCGGGGCTCGACGCCGCCGAACTGCGTGCGTTGCTGATGGCCCAGCCGCGAGCACTCAGCGAACCACGACTGGCAGCGGCAGCGGAGCGGGCGCTGGGCAAGCTGATGGCGTCATTGCCGGGCAGCATGCGGGAACAGGCGATCGCAATGCGCGAGCGACTGCATGTGGATGCGAACGATTGGCGGCCGGTGAGCGAGGACCTGTCCATGTTGCCGGCGGTGCAGGATGCGGTGGCACGCGATTGCCGGCTGAGCTTTGACTACACGCGCGCCGATGGCGAGGGGGGACCGCGAGTGGTGGATCCTCTCGGGCTGGTTGTGAAGGGCATGAGCTGGTATCTGGTGGCGCGTACGCCACGCGGCATGCGGACATACCGCGTCTCACGTATGCGCGCTGTTACGCCACTAGCTATCGCATTCCAGCGGCCTGCGCGTTTCGATCTGGCAAAGCACTGGAAAAAGTCCGTCAGCGAACTGGAAGCCCAGCGGCGACGCTACAAAGCTACGCTGCTTTTGTCTCCGCAGGCCGCGGAATCGCTGATTCGCTGGTGTGTTGCAACACCGTCAGCAACACCGGTCTCAAAGGATGCTCCGGCGGGATGGATCGCGATGGATGTTGATTTTGAGAGCGAAGAGCAGGCGCTGTTTGTGGCGCTGGGAATGGGAGTTCGCGCGCGGGTGCTGGAGCCCGCCGCGCTGCTCGCCCGCGTCGCAGGGGAGGCGATGATCATGGCAGAGGTGGCGGAGCGCGGCCGGCAATCGAGGGAAGAGGATACGTCACCGGTCCCGTAACGAATCTGCATTCTTCCCGGACTTGGCTTTCAGAAGGCGCAGGGCTTCTTCCACGGCTTTTTGCGCGCGCCGTTCCCGCGCTTCCGGGCTCTGGTAGTAGAAGATGCCAAGCAACTGCGCGCGGCGCTGCACGGGTGTCATCGCCTCCCAGGCGGCTTGGGCCCCCGGCGTGCGCCGGAAGGTTACTTGCAAAATAGGAGGCAGCGTGTGCTCGCCCTCCATTGCCAGCATCATTTGTTCGGCCAACTGCTCAGCGCGCCGCCGCCTTGCTTCCGTGCTTTTCGGCTGGTTTACGAGATCACAGAAGGCCTTGCGATACGAGTAGCTGAGTGCTGCGAACCATCGCGCGACCGCGCGGTCTTGCTTCAGCAGCTTGGCCAACTCGGGCGGCACGGTTGCTTTGCGTTCTTCGAGATCGGGCTCCACTGTGAACTCGGCCATCTCTCCTGCGTAGGCCTGGGCGCCCTTCTGCATGGTCTTGTTTACCAGCACCACGTACCCTTTTTCCGCCGATCCGAAGAGCGAGGTGCGGAAAGCAAAGCCGTTGATGGTTCCCTTGACACGCATGCCCTGACGCGTCTTCCACACCTTTGCGGGAGAGAAAGGCACCTGCGCGATGACCCACTTGAGGTTGGTGCCGTCCGGCTTCAGCAGGGAACGGAAGCGTTGCCGCGTGCTCATGCGGGCAAGCGTAGCATGCGCCCTGCATCGTTGAACTGCGATGAAGCATCTTTGAGAGAAGAGGGTGTGAGATGAGCGAGCCGTCTCTGAGCATGACTTACATCGGCGGTCCCACGGTGCTGATCGATGCGGCGGGGATGCGGCTGCTGACCGACCCGACGTTCGATGATGCCGGGGGAAGCTATGTGCGGACATCCACTCTGCACAAGCTGACCGGGCCCGCCATCCCCGCCTCTGCGCTGGGGCACATTGACGCGGTGCTGCTGAGTCATCATCAGCATGCGGACAATTTAGATACAGCCGGCGAGGCGATGCTGAAGAAGGCGACGCGCGTTGTCACGACGGTCGAGGGCTCGATTGCGCTTGGCGGCAACGCCTTTGGCCTGGCGCCTTGGCAGACTGCGGAGATCGAGGGACAGCACAATAGAACAATGCGCATTACGGCAACACCAGCACGGCACGGGCCGCCTGAGCGCGCCTCCGTGGCCGTCGTCGGTTTTCTGCTGGATGCTTTCGGCGGGATCTACGTCTCGGGTGACACCGTGCTCTACGAGGGGGTCCGCGAGGTCGTCGAACGATCTCATCCGCATATTGCTGTGCTGCACCTAGGGGCGGCGCGGGTAGAGCAGGCTGGGCCAGAGCCACTAACGATGACTGCGGAGGACGCGGTGGCTTTCGCCCGCGTGGCAACAGATGCGCGCATTGTGCCCATTCATTACGAAGGATGGGCGCACTTCACGGAAGGACGCGAGGTCATCGAGCAGGCGTTTGCCAATGCCGGAATGAGCGATCGGCTGATCTGGCTCGAAGCGGGCGAGCCGGTCGTAATTGGGTGAAGGCGATCAGCGGCTGACGGTGAGCCTTACCGAAACGGTTACCGAGATATCCTGCTCGCCTGCCTGTGTATCCATGGGCGGGGTCGGCGCCTTCATTTCCATGGCGGACATGCGCATCATGGGCATGGGCCGGATGATGCCGCCTCCCTCGACGTTCACTTCGCGCACACCAATCACGTGCGTTCCGGCGGAGTCCGCCACAGCGGTTCCTTGCGCCACAGCGGTGCGGGTCGCCTCCTGCGCCAGCTCTTTGCGGACCGTGTCTGCTTCTTCCTCCTTAGGGCCGTAGCTGGTCTGCTGGATGGTGTTCGCACCATGGTCGAGGACTCCGGAAAGGATTGCGCCGGCCTTCTCCGGAGTAGTGCGAAAGCTTACAGAGGTCGTGCCCGTGTAGCCGACGATCTTCTGCTGGCCGTTCTTTTCTTCATGCGTCTGCGGTTGAAAGGAGATCTGGTCCGTAGCCAGCCGCTCGGCACCCTGTCCGCGCAGCCAACTCAACAATGTCTGTGAGCGCTCAGCGAGGTCACGCGACACAGTGGCCGCGTCTGAGCCCTGCGTCTGAATTCCGACGGAGATATCTGCAACAGTGTTCGGAATGCGGCGATGCGCGGTGGCACTTGTGGCGACGATGCCGGCATTGACCGGCAGCGTCAACTCGTTTCCTTGCTGCGCGAGAGCAGACCTGCCAGGCAGCAGAGCTAGCGAGAAGAGAAGCAGCGCCGAGAGCATGGCAGGTTGTTTGTGATTCGGGCTGGGGTTCATGCTTGGCACTTTACCCTATCCGGCTGAAGCGTGACTCATTGGTCCGCATTCACCAATCCGCATTTCACCGTCTCTTCGACCAGAGGTACGGGCTGCATCTTGTAGGCAGATTCTGGAATCGTGGCCAGCGTCGATTTCTGCAGTCGCGGCGTAAGGCCATAGAACTGCTGAAAGCTCATGATGAGGGGACGCCATTGGTCTGGATCGATGCGGTCTGGCGCACCCGACACCAGCAACGAGCTATCAGCATGCACGCGAACAATCTCGACCTCAAGGGCGATAAGCTTGCCGCGAATTGCGACATTGTCTTCCCCTATCTGATGCGAACCAGCGAGTCGCGCCTCCAGCTGGATTGGACATTCCAGCGCGCGGGGCGGCGCTACCACTTCAGACGGAACCGGCGTGAGGTTTGCGCGCGCGAACTTGTGCTCCTCGTGGCGATATCCGCGTTTCTGTTTGGATTCGGGCACGGGATCGCTGGCCGTGGTGAGTGCGAGACGGTCGACGGCAGGCGCCATTGCCGCTGACGGCAGGTTCAGCACGCACTCACCGGTACGCAGGATGTTCTGCGGCGTCGCGGAGCGTGCGCCGAAGCCAAGCATGCAGCGCCAGCCCAGCCACCATGCGGACGACATCGGCGCCAGATTCGCGCTACCGTCCGTGTTCAGCGAGCTGACGAGCACCACGGGCGTGCCGAAGTAGAGGATTGCAGGATTGGTTTTGGTCAACATGGCTAGAGAGTATGGCGTGCGGGGGCGGCCCGACACTCCGGAGCTTGCCGTGTAAATCGAAGAGCCTGCAATTAGGGAAGGCGCGTCTGAGTTAGCATGGGCGGCATGGCTCGCATCTCTCGTCGCGTTGTTCTGTCTGCTGCCCCACTGGTTCCATTCGCTCCTTACCTCATCCGGTCATCGTTTGGCCAGCATAATGGCCACGGGGCTCGACTTTATGTTGGCACCTACACGCACGATGTGGGGGTGGCCGGCAAGGCAGACGGTATCTACTCGGCGGAGTGGGACGCAGGCAAGGGCGTGGCCAGTTCGCTCCAGCTTGCGGCGAAGTCAGCGGACCCTTCGTTTCTCGCGATCCCGCCAAAACGGGATGCGCTGTACGCGGTGAATGAAGGTGAGGATTATCCGCAACCGCACGGTGGCAAGGGTGGTTCTGTCACCGCATTCCGGCGTGACCCGGCGAGTGGCAAGCTCACAGAGCAGAACCTCGTGCCCTCGGGTGGTGCCGGCCCCTGCTACATCACGGTCAATCGCGCCGGGCGGGCCGCATTTGTCGCGAACTACAACAACGGTACCCTCGCTTCGTTTCGCATCACGCCGCAGGGGCTGAAAGGGCCTGTCACGGTCTTCGCTGCGCACGGCAGTGGCCCAAACAAAGAACGGCAAAAGGGGCCGCATCTTCACTGCACAGAGCTTTCCAGCGACGAGCGGTTCCTGCTTGTATGCGATCTCGGCACCGACCACATCTGGATCTTTCACGTGGATCCGAATACGGCTGAACTCAAGGAGACCGGAGCTCCCTGGCAGGCGAAGCCAGGCTCGGGACCGCGTCACACGCACTTTCATCCGAACGGCAGATGGGTCTATTCCATCAACGAGCTCACATCGACGGTAGACGCGCTGGGGTGGAACGCGAAGGCCGGCACCTTGACATGGCATTCGCAGGTGCCGCTTCGCGACTCTGCGTACAAGGGGCAGAGCGATGCCGCAGAGCTGGCGATCGATCGCACAGGCCGATTTCTCTATGCCTCCAACCGGGGGGAAGATGTGATCGTTGTCTTCGCCATTGAGGCGGCAAGCGGATCGTTGCACTTTGTGCAGCGGATCGGATCCGGAGGCAAGAATCCGCGTGACTTCACGCTCGATCCTTCAGAGAAGTGGCTCGTGGTCTCCAATCAGGACACGCAGAACGTCGCGGTCTTCGCGCGCGATACGCACAGCGGCAAGCTGACCGCAACAGACCGGAGCTATCACGTGGGCGCGCCGGTTGCCGTGCTCTTCGCTTAGTGCCGCCGGAAAGAACTAGGAGAGATATTCCTTCAGGAATGGGTCGTCCGAGTGGACGAGGTCGTGCGTCGATCCGTCGAATACCAGCCGGCCTTCGTGCAAGACCATGAAGCTGGTATCGCGGTCGGCCTCGCCGCTGGGTAGCGCCACCATTGTGTTCTTGTCCCGGTCGAAGTAGTGGGTGGCCAACAGGAAGGCGTCCTGCAGACGGTGCGTAATCAGGATGGAACTGGTGTGATAGACGTCGCGCTGCTTCATGGTCAACGCGATGATGTTGGTTGATGTAATGGGGTCGAGGCCGCCTGTAGGTGAATCGTAGAGCAGCAGGCTGGGCTTGGCGATGATGGCGCGCGCAATGGCGACGCGGCGCCGCATGCCGCCGGAGAGCTGCGACGGAAACTTCTCCATCGTCTTATCCAGTTCCACGAACTTCAGGGCTTCTTCTACACGGCTGTCGACTTCGTCATCGGGGACATGGTGCTCCATTAACTGAAAGCCGACGTTATCGCGAATGTTCATGGAGTCGAAGAGCGCGCCCTCCTGAAAGACCATGCCGACCGACGAGCGCAATTCGAAGATCTCGTTCTCGTGCATCGCGGTGATCTCGTGGCCGAAGATGAAGATGCGCCCGCTGTCCGGACGGAGGAGTCCGTTTGCCAGCTTCAGCAGCACACTTTTGCCGCCGCCCGCCGGTCCCAGCAGCAGGCGTGTCTCGCCGTGCTTCACCTGAAACGAGATGTCTTTGAGAACCTCATTCTGATCAAAGGCGATCGAGACATCCTCGAAGACAACGGGCAGCTCGCCCTCTTTCGGCTGAAAGCGGCTGGTTGCGTTTTCCTGGAGGGCAGTGGGCATCGGTTCAGCGTCCGAAAATACCGATCATGAACTGGCTGATCAGAAAATCGATGATGATGATGAGGACCGACGCCACAACAACGGCCTGTGTCGTGGACCGGCCGACGCCCTGCGTGCCGCCGCGCGTGGACATGCCGAAGTAACAGCCTACCGAGGCGATGACGAAACCGAAGAAGACCGGCTTGACAAGGCCCTGGAAAACGTCAGGGTATCGTAAGGACTGGTATGCGTTATGGAAGTACTGCGAGCCGCTCTGGCCCAGCAACTGGACGGCCACCCACGCCCCGCCCAATATCCCGACTGTGTCCGAGATGATGGTCAGGAAAAAGTTCATGATCACGGTGGCCACCATGCGAGGCACTACCAGCTTCTTCATCGGGTCCGTGCCCAACGCGCGCATCGCGTCGATCTGTTCGGTCACTACCATCGAACCCAGCTCCGATGCCATACCGGATGCGTTTCGTCCGGAGATCATCAGCGAGGTGAGCACCGGGCCGAGCTCTTTGATCATCGAGAGCGAGACAAGCGTGCCAGTGAGCGCTGTGGCGCCGAAGGTGGCCAGCGAAGCGGCCGACTGCAGTGCGAGCACCGCGCCGGTGAAGAAGCCCGTGAGGATCACAATCGGGATGGAGCCCACGCCAATGATGTCGGCCTGGGTAAAGATGTCGCTGACGTAACGGGGTTGCCGGAAGAGGTTTGAGATCGCGCGGCCGGAGAGGATTGCGTAGTCCTGTACGGAGCGGACGCTTTTCCTGGCAAAGCTGTCCAGCGTAGCGAAGGGCATGGGGGAATTGTAACGGCAGACGGGAATACGAACCGCAGAGCGAGATGGATCAATGCAAACATTCGTTTGCAGGGGGAACCCGGCGGTGTACGATCGTGTGGCATTCTTCGCGGTGGGACCCGAAAGGAGCCCGATATGGCAGCGACCTACGATCTGAAACATGGGGCCAACGGGGAGAAGTACCGATTCAATCTGAAGGCGGCGAATGGGGAAGTGGTCCTGATAAGCGAGACCTATGAAAGCAAGGAGGGTGCGCTGAGCGGTATAGAATCTGTGCGCAAGCATGCGGGCGATGATGCGCATTTTGAGCGGAAGAACTCCAAGCGTTCCGAGCCTTACTTTGTGTTAAAGGCGTCGAATGGGCAGATCATCGGGATGAGCGAGATGTATTCTTCCGAAGCGGCATGCGAAAACGGAATTGCTTCGGTGAGGAAGAACGCACCGGTGGCTGAGCTCCGCGATCACACGACTCACTGATTTCGAGCGATCCAGCGGCGCGTGGATCGTCTATTCCTTTTGCTTCTTCCGTATTTCGATATTCAGGCGCTTGATCTTCTGGTTCAAGGTCGACAGTGGAATGCGGAACTGCTCTGCAGCCTCGGTCTGATTCCAGTTGCAGCGCTCAAGCTTATCGATGATGATGCGGCGTTCGATGTCTTCGAGAATGTCGAAGAGGGACGCGTTCGCATCGTGCTCGAGCATGGAAGCGGAATAGGAACGCCCCGTAAGCTCTCCGGGAAGGACGTCGAGCGGGATCACCGGAGTGGGCGAGAGAGCTACGCCGCGCGCAATGACGTGTTCCAGCTCGCGAACATTGCCAGGCCACTCATAGTCCATCATGGCCCGCATCACCTCCGGGGCCAGCCGCCGCGTTTCGAGCTGGTTCTCTTCCGAGAAGCGCTCGAGGAAGTGGATCGCCAAAAGTGGAATGTCTTCGCGGCGCGAGCGCAGCGGCGGCAGATCAATTGTGACCACATTCAGGCGATAGTAAAGATCCTCGCGGAAGCGTCCTTCACGAACAGACTGGCGCAGGTTGCTGTTGGTCGCCGCGAGGATGCGAACATCGACCTGGACCTCCTGCACCGACCCCAGCGGCCGGAAACGGCGGTCCTGCAGCACGCGCAGGATCTTTGCTTGTGTCTCCAGCCCCATGGTGCCGATCTCGTCCAGGAAGAGGGTGCCACCGTTGGCAATCTCAAAGAGCCCCTTTTGGGCCGCATGCGCAGAGGTGAAGGCGCCTTTGACGTGGCCGAAGAGCTGAGACTCCAACAGTTCTGTAGGCAGGGCGCCAGTGTTGATCGGAACAAACGGTTTGTCACGGCGCGGAGAATTCGCGTGGATTGCCTTGGCGATGACATCCTTGCCGGTGCCGGTTTCGCCCTGGATGAGAACAGTGAAGCGTGACGGTGCGACCTGGGCTACCAAATCGAGGATGCGCAGCATCGACTCGCTCTTCCCGACGATGTTCTCGAAGGTGTAGCGCTGCTTGAGGGCGCGCTTGAGCTGGACGTTTTCCTCTTCAGTGCGGTGCTGTGCGATGGCCGCGCGGATGTCGGCAAGGAGCTTCTCGTTCTCCCACGGCTTCTGTACGAAATTGCGCGCGCCCGCGCGAATAGCATCCACCACATTGGTCACCGTGCCGTAAGCCGTGATCATGATGACCGGCAGTTCGGGACGGCGATCGAGGATGCGCGGCAGCAGATCGATGCCGTTCTCCCCCGGCAGCGCGAGGTCGAGGAGAACCAGATCGTAGGGCTGGCGTTCCAGCTCGTCCAGGCCCTTGATTCCATCCGGAGCCGTGCCCACGCTGTAGCCTTCCAGCACCAGCAAGGTTTCGAGCGATTCACGGATGGCAACCTCGTCATCGATGATGAGGATGCGGGCGGTCTGGGTGTCGCCGGCTGCCGCGTTCGGGGCCAGGACCGTGCTGCCTTCAGACATGCAGTGTTTTCCTTGCTGCGGGGAATTCCAGACGGAAGGTGGTGCCGTGCCCCACAGCGCTATCTACCTGGATGCGTCCCGCGTGCTCCTGAATGATGCCATACGTGACCGCGAGCCCAAGACCGGTGCCGCGGCGCTGGCCTTCGGAGGGCGCATTCTTGGTGGTGAAGAAGGGGTCGTAGATACGCTGCATGTGCTCAGGCGCGATCCCCGAACCGGTGTCCGCGATAAGAACGCCAACCCGGCCATTCACTTCCGTCGCGACACGCAGCGAGCCGCCAGCGGTCATGGCGTCCTTGGCATTAATGAAGAGGTTCAGGAAGACCTGCTGCAGCTTGTTTGCATTGCCGACGATGGGCGGAAGTTCAGGCTTCAGGTTGACATCAAGATGCAGACCCGCGGTCTTGAACTGGTGCTCGAGCAAGGTCAAGGTGTCACGGATCACACCATTGAGATCGATCTCGGAAAACTCGGTCGAGCCGGTACGCGAGAAGTTCAGCAGGCTGTTGACGATCTCTGATGCGCGGAAGGTCTGGCTGGTGATGCGATCGAGCAGCGGGGCGAGCCGTTCATCGCCGCGCACCTGCTTGGCCAGCATCTGCGTGTAGCTGGAAATGACAGCGAGAGGTGTGTTGACTTCGTGTGCGACGCCTGCGGCCAACAGGCCAATGGAGGAAAGCTTCTCTGCCTGGGCGAGCTGCGATTCCAGTTGCATACGCCCCGTAATGTCATCCACCAGGATGATGCGGCCTACGACGGAGAAGCTACGCGAGACCAGCGGTGCGATGGCGATGTTGGCGGTCCGCGTCTCGCCGGTACGCATGGGCAACTGGAACTTGTAGAGGTTGTGAACGCCCGGCTCGTCTTTCAGGCGTCGGAACTCGCTCATAAACTCTGCCGGGAAGACATCATCGATGGACTTGTTCAGAACATCCACGCGCGGCATGGCGAACATTACTTCCATCTGCGCGTTCCAGCTCTCGATCGTTTCGTCGAGTCCGATGGCAAGAATGCCCACGTTGATCGATTCGACGATGTTCTCGTTGAATTCCTTGAGCCGCTCGTACTCGGAGACTTTCTGGGCGAGCGACGCGTAGAGCCGGGCATTCTGGATCGCTATGCCGACGTAGGATGCGAGTGACTCCAGCAATTCCACGTCTTCGGAAGAGAGGAAGTCTCCGGAGGTTGTCCGGCCCAGGCCGACGATCGCGATGGTGCGCTGCTGCACTCGGCAGGGCAGGTAGTAGTGCAGATCGAGCGCGGTGGCGGCGGCCCGCTCCTGTTCGCTCAGATAGAGGGCTTGGTGGGGATTCTCGAAGAAGAGATGCGAGCCCGCTTCGCCATGCTCTGCTGCCTGCGCGAGCCTTCCCGATCCCGGCCCACCAGACTCGAAGTTGAGGAAGCCCAGATCCAGGGCCCTTGCTGCCGGCCCGGTTACCGGCATCAGATTGGAGTCGAGGCCATTGGCCGCAGCCAGCGTGTAGTGTCCGCGTGGGCCATCCAGGAAGAGTGCGACGCGGGAGACGAGGAGCGTCCGCGTCAGGCGATCGGTAACGGACGCGAGCACCGCGTGCAGATCGGTCTCCGAGCTCAAACCGCGGCCGAATTCAACGAGTGTCTGGCGATAGTCGTACCGGCGCCGGTCGAAGACGCGATCGAGACGGCTCTGGATAGCACGTTTCAACGGGTCGAAGAGCTGCGCGGTGATGATGATGGTTGCGATGAGTCCCCAGGCACCGAAACTCGGCAGATTCTTATGGATGCTCTCTGCTGCGATCGCGACCGCGCCGAAGTAAAGGCCGATCAGCGAAGCAGTTGCAAGCGTGTATGCGACGCCACGCTTGAAGATCAGGTCCACGTCCATGAGGCGGTAGCGCACGATGGCCCAGGAGAAGGTCAGCGGCACAAATACCAGGCAGAGGCCGGAGAGCTTGGTGAGCAAACTCGGCATGGGCCAATCGGCCAGAAACGGAATCACATTCAGGATGGTGAAGGGAATGACTGCCAATAGCGTGCCGCGGGTCAGCCACTTCAACTGTTGGCGGCGCAGCGGATCGTGCGTGATCCGGTAATGCCCGAAGAAGACGAGCGCGGCCAGAACGTAATAGGCGGCAAGGTAGCCGACGGCGATCTGTTCCAACCGATGCAGCAGTAATTCGGTGGCGGACCAATAGAGGAACGCGAACACCTGCAATCCGATCACCAGCACGGAGGGCAGATAGATGAGTCCCATCAGCCAGCGATGCCGACGAACGTCACGGCGTTCGCGCGTGCGATTTTCCGGAAAGGCGAGAGCAAAGTGCAGGAAAAGCGCGGGCTGCAGGGCTCCCGCAATGATGTTAGCCCAGTAAATCACCCAGTCAAAGGCATTCAGCTTGCCAGTGCTGTGGAAGGCATAAAGAACGAATGAGGCCAGACAGAAGACATAGAAATGCGTCGCGTGCGGCGCGGTCCACCGACGAAAGAGAACATACAGGCCGATGAGCAGGTACACCAGCGCCACGAGGCGTACGCCGTTGTACTGCGAGCGATCCTGCCTGCTCAGAATGACTGAGGCATCGATGCGCACTCCGGAGCGCAGCAGCGTGTAATCGACGCTTCGCCAGATGCCGGTATGGAACCATTGGCGAACCAGGCTGGCCATGCGCGGCGTTGGATGATCGCCGGCAGACAGCAGAATATCGCCGGGTTTGATTCCTGCGCGTTCACCGGGGCTGTCCGGAGGAACTCTCTGCGCTTCCAGGCCGCCATGCGCCTCCATCCACCAGACGCCGTCCGTGGGCTTCTGAAACTGCGTATCCTTGACGAGGTTCAGCCCAGCAAAGATGACCGCGGCGAGAGTAAACAGCGCCAGCGATACCACGGTAAGCCGGGTTGAGATCGACTTCTGCATGCGTCCCTGAAAACTGACAGACGAGTTGCTCCAGTCTAGTGCGAAGCACGCAGCCTGCCAGCTTTTAAATTGGAGACGCGGGACGAAATCTCGTCCCCAAGTTATTCATAATAATAATACTAATACTATGGCCGTCGTTTTCATGGCTGACTTGATTTCCGCACGGTTCCGCGAAACGGTAGGCCGTTATGGATAGGCATAGGCGCCTTCCCTGATTTTCGTATCCGCGGAAAAGCTACGTATTCGTCCCCTTTTTACTATTGGACGTGACTAATAGCTTCCCATCGGGGCACTTGCCGCTCCATCGATACATCTTTTTCGAAAACGGCGCTTTCTATGTTTCAAGAGTTTGAATATTGTGTGAACACGACGCGAGGGCTTCCGAAGTGTCGCTTGCCCATTGGATGACTGCCTTAGGTGAATTGCTGGAGAGCGAAGAATTTGTCCGGGTGCAGGGCGCGCGAATGCGGTGCCTTGTGACCGGCGAAGGACCCTGCATGCTGCTCCTGCACGGCCTGCTGGGTACCGCGGACGCCTGGGGACCTGCAACGCAACGGCTGGCTGCCAGCTCGACTGTCTATGCGCCGGATGCGCTTGGGATCGGCGGGTCTGATCGGGTTCCGAATTTAGACGTGAGCCTGACTGCGACTGCCGAACGGCTGATTGAGCTCATGGATTCGAAGGGCATAGTGCAGGCCGACATCGTCGGCACCTCGCATGGCGGTTCCGTGGCTCTGATGCTGGCGTCTCTTCACCCGGAGCGCGTCCGCAGCCTAGTGCTTCACGCGCCGGCAAACCCCTTTTCGGACGTCGCCGATCCGCTGATTCGCTTCTACCGTACCGCGTTGGGACGCTGGTTTGCCGGTCGCCTGCCGACTGTGCCTGCCAGCGTCCAGTCATTGGCGCTGGGACGGATGTACGGCGATGCCAGCCGCATCAGGAGTGGCTCCCTGGAACGCTACATTGCCTCATTGCGCATTCCGGGTACGGTTTCCTACCTCTTGCGCATTCTCGACCGTTGGGAGATGGACATGGCCGCGCTTCAGGCGGCACTCCCGGGCGTGCGCAGGGTACCGACTCTGCTGCTCTGGGGAGATCGTGATCGGGCCGTAAGTCTTCGCAGTGGAGAGCGCCTTCTTGAATACTTCGATCGTGCCTCGTTGCTGGTCATTCCCGGAGCCGGTCATCTACCTCACGAAGAGGTTCCGGTGGCGTTTGCTGGGGCGATCAGCAGTTTTCTAGGCGGCCTGAAGCGGGAGAGCCACATCTCACAATCGATTGGTCGCGCATCGTAGACTACGATGACGCGCCTGCCTTGAGGGCAGGGGGAGGAATGTGTGAAAGATTTTAGACATCGTATGAGCACGCTCGTTGTAACTGCGGCGCTGCTGACGGGTGGCGCTGCGCCTGCAGTTCTGGCGCAGACTGCTAGCCAGGACGTGAAGAATGCCGGGACGGACACAAAGGACGCCGCGAAGGATCTTGGTCATGGCGTAAAGAAGGGAACTGAGAAGACAGCGGACAAGACCAAAGAAGGCACCCAAAAGGCCTACGACAAGACGAAGGAAGGCACTCAAAAGGCTTACGACGCGACAAAGAGCGGCACCAAGAAAGTTGTTCACAAGTCTGCGGATGCGACGTCCGATACGGCCGACAAGGTTGCCGATAAGACCAAAGAGGGCTCAGAAAAGACTTACGACGCAACCAAGGAGGGCACGGAAGACGCCGCCCACGCGACCAAGAGCGGCACCAAGAAGGCCGCTCACAAGACTGCGGATGCGACAGCCGACACGGCTGACAAGGTTGCCGATAAGACGAAGACCCCGCAGTAAATCGGCGGAAGCTGCATCAAGGGCGCGTCCAGAGCGGCGCGCCTTTCGTATTTCTCCGGTCACTCGGCCAGGTAGACGCCTCGGCGATGAAATCGTGGATCGACTAGCTGTTGCAGCATGAAGTCCGCAACGTCCGCGCGGGAAATCCGACGGCTGCTGGATGGCAGCGCATCCGGCAATACGCGATAGGTTCCTGTCGCCGGGTCGTCGGTTAGCCGGGGTGGCCGCACGATGGTGTAATCCAGATCGGTCGCGGCGAGCAGACGTTCCTGGGCCCGCTGATCCGCCATCGGATGGCGCAGCACCGTGGCACGAATGATCGCAAAGAGCACGGTCACGATTGGGGGCTGATACTTGCCCGCGGGGTAGAGCGCGCCGGCAGCTCCAACGGTGATGATCCTGTCGACCATGTGGAAGTGCATGCCGTTGATGATGAGAGGCATCGCACGGCCCAGAACCGGCTCGGCTTTCAGCGTGCGAGCGCCCAGAGCGGAGAAGACTGCGCGATGGCCATCGATCGCATCTGCGACGGATTGCGGATCGAAGATGTCTCCCTGAACAATGCCCAGCCCATCGCGCGGCTCGAGCGATTGTCCGTTGCGCACGAACGCGGTGACCGCGTGCCCGAGTTCCAGCGCGCCGGCTACCAGCAGCCGGCCGATACCACCAGTAGCACCAAAGACGATGACCTTCATGAACGTTCCGAGGGAAAAGATCAGCAAGGGTCACTATACAAGGCTCTCCCCCGGGAGTCGTGGGATCAACACCGCAGCCCGAGACAAACCGGTTGTTGTGCGGCTACATCTCAGAACTGAGGAGGTGCTATGCCAGAACACATCGCGCTGGATAAGGTTGAGTCGACGTTGAACGAACTCATCGAAACGCTGCGCAGCAACCAGGAGGGGTTCAAGGAACTTGGACATCGGTTGCAGAACGACAGGGCAAAGCGTTTCTTCCTTGCGGAGACGCAGGTGCGAGCGGAATACGCCGCGGAACTCGAGAACGAACTCCATCGTATGGGTGTGCACGATGTGAAGGCGGGCACCTCGTATATGTCGAAAGCACGGCATCTTTGGGGACAGATCCAGGCAAGTCTGGTTAGTGGTCAGATGGCGCTGTTGTCCACAGCCCAGAAGAGCGAGCACGCAGCAAAAGAGGTTTACACCAGCGCACTCAAGGAAGATCTTCCATTGCCACTACGCGAGATATTGCAGCGGCAACTCACGCACATACAGAGATCCCACGACCAGATCAAAGCTCTCCACGACGTGCGATCAGCCTCGGATTGAAATAGAGGCCGACCAAACGTCTGCACCGTGATTACTGTCGGAGGGAATGCGGCCGTCCCGCAAACGCGAAGGCGATGAAACCAAGGATCAGTACAAGGCCTTCCACACGGACGGACTCGCGATGAAGCTGGTCAAAGAGCACGCGCGCCGGACTTGATTCCGGCAATGACGCGATTCCGACGCTGCCTCCCACGGAGGCTTGTGCGGTATCCATGCGGGGAATGATCGAAAACTGCGAATACGCCGTTAAGACGACCATGGCGAGTACCAGCACCGCCTGCGGCACAACGGAATGCCAGCGGACGCGCGAGCGCAGCAGAAAGCTCAAGATCAGGAAGAGCACGCCGCAGATCAAGCCCATATAGTGCAGGTGGCGAAGTGTGCCGCCGACAACGAGCCCGGCGCCGTGGATGCCCTCAGCCTGGTTCAGAAAGAGAGGGGGCAGCGCGCCGAAAGCCACGGCTGCAACTTGAACGAAGAGCAGCAGCGCGCCCAGCCAGATACCGAGTGCGAGAAGTGAGAGTGTAGTCAGAACGCTTCGCATGGCACGTCAAGCATGCCGCATTCGTGCCACGAAAGAAAGCAATTTACGGCTGTGTCTGCGAAGGGCGGCCCAGCAGGCGCTCGACGCGCTTGGCGATGGGCGGATGGGTAGAGAAGAGGTTGGCGAAGCTGGCACCGGAGATGAGCGGCTGCACGATGAACAGGTGCGCGGTGGAGGGGGTGGCACCCAGAGGCAAGCGTTTGGAGTAGGCGTCGAGCTTCTGGAGAGCGCTGGCCAGGGCATAGGGATTGCCGGTCATATGTGCGCCGGTGGCATCGGCCTCGTATTCGCGGGAGCGGGAGACAGCGAGCTGGATCATGGTTGCGGCGATGGGGGCCAGGATCAGCATGAACAGCGCAGCGATGCCGCCGCCGTCGCGGTCACGGTCGCGCCCGCCGTAGCCGCCGAAGATCATGGCGAAGCGCCCGGTATGGGCGAGGATGGTGATGGCGCCAGCGAGGGTTGCGGCGATGGAACTGGTGAGGATGTCGCGGTTGCGTACATGGCCCAGTTCGTGAGCCAGGACGCCGGCAAGTTCCTCGTCGTTCAGTAGGTTCAGGATGCCCTGGGTTACGGCGACGGAGGCATGCTTCGGGTTGCGGCCGGTGGCGAAGGCGTTCGGCGAATCGCTAGGAATGACGTAGATCTTCGGCATCGGCAGCCCGATGCGCTGCGTCATCTGCTCTACCACGCTGTAGACGCGCGGTAGCTGCTCGCGAGTGGCCGGCTGCGCCCGGTACATGGAGAGGGCGAGCTTGTCCGAGTAGAAGTAGCTGACGAAGTTCATCACCACGGCGATGACGAGGGCGATGACCATCCCGTTGCGGCCGCCGAAATACTGGCCGATGAAGATCAGGAAGAGCGTGAGAGAGGTAAGCAGCAGGGCAGTCTTGAGGGTATTCATAGTCGTTCCAGTCCTGCATCTACGGTACTCCGAGATACAGAGACCCACTGTTTAGACGCGGGGATTGGGGAATCATTTCATTACCCACCCTGTGGCTGGAGTCTAACGTGCGAGGGATATGACGCAAAAACGAAGGCCCTGCCGAAGCAGGGCCTTTGAAAAAGATGCAGGTTAGAAGTTGAACTTGAGCTGGTACTCGATCGAGCGGGGACCGCCCTGATCGAATGTGCCCGATCCGCGCTGGGTGCGCGGGGAGCCATCTGCCACAGCCGGGTTGTCGGGGCCGTTGAGGAAGCCCGATGCGCCGGTTGGGCCCACATTCGTCTGGGTCAGTAGTTGTCCGGAAAGGATTCCAAAGTTCGAGAAGTTCATGACGTTGTAGAAGGCGATTGCCGGCTCGAGGCTCATGCCTTCGTGGAACCGACCCAGACTAATCGGGTACGAGAGATTCGCATCGATGGCACGGAATGCAGGGTTGTTCATGGCCTGGGGTCCGGGGAGATTCGCGATCGGCTGCTGCGCTCCCTGGAGTGCGACCAATTCCGCTCCGGAGAAGAGACCATTCGAAACGAGGGCCTGGCCTGCCGGAGTCAACGTATTGGCGTAGCGGCTGTTGTAGTTGGTGATGAGCGACTGCAGGGTCTTGGCTTTGTAGTCGTGCATGTATGCGCCCGGGCGGGTTCCCGGTATCAGATCGGCGGTGCTTCCATCTCCAGACACGTCGGTCTGGAAGATCTGAGCTGTCTCACCAGCGCTATTGTCCATGGACAGGGTGGTCGGGAGCGACGAGAAGAAGTGACCGACCAAGCCCAGTTGTGGACCATACTTGAAGGTGAAGGAGCCGCCGAAAGAGAGCTGGTGTTTGCGGTCCAACCCAAGACGGCCCATGTACGCCGAGGGGTTGTCGTAGTCATAGGGAGGACTGTTAAAGAAATTGTCTCCGCTATTTCCTGTGTTTCCTGCCGTCGACACATCCCCGACAATTCTGGAGAGGTTGTAGGAGATCTGGAAATTGGCTGCATCGAGACCCGGTGCGGGATGCGTCCGAACCTGCTTGAAGACGATCTGGAGTGCATCGTAGCCAGACTGCCCGGTGGGAAGGATGAACTTGCCAAAACCAACGGCGGGGTTGAGGCCTGGGAAAGCAGCCCCGGTATCTGGCGTTGCGCCGAAGACTGAGGCTGGATACCCGCTAAAGAGGGCGTTCCCGGAGTCAAGACCGTTACCCGCAAAGTCTTGGATTACCGCGCCACTTCCGTCGCTGTGGAGACCCGGGCAGCTTGCAATGGCTCCCTGTATCGAAGAAACACCGCATGCAGAGAGCGTGGCGGCAATAGCGTTCTTCGCAGCGTTCACATTCAGGCTGCGGGCTGAGCCGACGCGGTTTACGTCAATGACGAGAGGAATCTTCAGTGTGGAATTGTGTATGTAATCCCCGCTGATGACGGTGCCGCGGCCGATCTGCTGCTGGATTCCGAAGTTGTACTGGATCGAGTAGGGGGTAAGGTACGGAGCTGCATAGACGCCGCCCGCATTCAGGAATTGGCCGATGTAGGCTGGATTCAAGGCATTGTTGTTGGCCTGCGTTGCTGCCTGGTATTGGTGGAGCACATCCTGCAGTCCAGAAGCCGCCTGCTTGATCGGCTCCGAGCACAGCGTCGAGATTGGAACTCCGGCGCCCTGCGTGATCGTTATACCGCCAGGGGCCGCCACTTCATTTGTTCCGCCGCAGAGGCCGGTGTTATTGAAGAACGGACCAGAGGCGTTGATAACAGAACTGCGTGCGTTTGAGGTGTTGTTGAAGACATCGCTTTCATAAAAAATGCCGATGCCGGCACGCAGCACCGTGTTCGGGGCAGCCGCCGGGTTATAGGCGAAGCCCAGCTGGGGGCCGAAGTTGGCATAGGGCTGGTGGGTCTTCTTGCCTAAACCTGGCTGATAGACGTCGAAGAGATTCGTCTCTCCGTTGGTGCAAGGGTTGATTGCTGGGTCGACGCTGCTGCAAGGCGGAGTCGGCAGATCCTGGTTGGCGCGGTCGGTATCGACGCTCCACCGGAGGCCGGCATTGAGGGTGAAGGTTGGCTTGATCTTCCAGGTGTCCGCGATATAAGCGCCTTCACGCCAGTCGAAGGTGCCGCCGCCGGGAAGATTGAAGCCCGGCTTCTCGGTGAACACCGAGTTCCCGTTGCCAAGGATGAGTCCGGATGCGGAATACCCGTTGACCGGATCGCCGGCGCAAGGTTGTGCACCGATAACACCAGCGCAGCCTGGCTTGCCAGGGCCGCCTGAAAGCAGGCTGCCCGGGCCGAATTCGGTGAAGAGCGATGCACCGAAGAACTCCGCGCCACCACCGCCCAGCAGACGGTTCAGGCTGTAGCCGTACTTGAGCGTATGCGCACCCTTGGTCCAGGTGCCGTCATAGCGGAACTGCTTGTCCGACTGGAAGGTTTCCTGAGGAGAGAGATAGTTGATGCCTGCGAAGAAACCATCCTGTGAGTCATACAGCGTGAGGCCCGGGATGGGGTTATAGAGGGCGGTGTTCCCGGTGACAGCGTCGCTGATGAGGTTGTGGAACTTCTCATAGCTGGCGCGGAACGAATGGGTAAAGTGTCCGGTGACAAAGTCGGCGCCGCCGGCGAACCCGGGGGTGTTATCGCGGTTGTTGTAGATGGAATAGAGGAAGCCGAAATTTCCGCCGACTGCATTGACGTCATAGTTCACGCGGCCGAAGAAGTGGATTCCGTGCCATCCGGTGTAGTCCACGCGCGCCGTCGAATAGGTCTCCTTGTAGTTAAAGGGAATCGACGGGTATTGGTTGAGGATGGAGGCAAAGGTCGGTGAGGCGCTGGATGCAGCGATATTGACCTGCTGAATACGCTCGGCATTGGCGAAGAAGAAGAGCTTGTCCTTGAGGATCGGTCCACCGATGCTTCCGCCATATTGGTTGCGCTGGAAGGGTGCCTGGATGCCGCCGGTGAGGGCCGCGAAGCCGGCGCGGTTGTCCTGGAACTGGTAGAAAGCCTGTCCGTGGAAGGCATTTGTGCCTGAGTTGGTCGCAACGAGGACTTGGCCGGTCGATGTGACTTCGCCAGAGACGTCCTGCGTGGAGCGGTTCAACTGGAACTCGTTGATGGCCCCCTGCGAGACGTTGAAGATGGTAGTTCCTACTGTTTCGTCAGTGATGTCCTGGCCGTCAAGGAGGATGCGGGTGGTACGGCCGGAGACGCCGCCGACGGAGATAGCCGAATACCCTGCTTTCGTCGGATCGAAGGACTCGCCGCTCTGCAGGATCACGCCGGGCTGAATCTGGGCCAAATCGAGGAAGTTGCGGCCATTGACCGGCAGACTTTTGATCTGTTGCGCGGTGATTACGTCACTGACGCCCGCCTGATCTGTGTTGAGCTGCACAGCGCCGGCATTGACTTCGATGGTCTCAGCGGAGGAGCCCACCGACAGTTTGAAATTGCCTGACGTGGCAGTGCCGGTGTGAATGACCGTCTTTACGTCTGTCTTCTGAAAGCCAGGTGCGGTGACCACCACGTCGTAATCGCCGGGGTTCAGAGGACCGAGGCTCCAGTAGCCCCTCGAATCCGTGGTCACACTGGATTTGACTCCGGTTGCGATGCCGGTCACGACGACGGTTGCGTTGGGAACCACAGCGCCTGAATTGTCCGTGATGGTGCCCTGAATGGATCCACCATTGACGGAGACAGCCTGAGCGAACGCGGCGGGTGTGGGGAGCGCAGCCGAGCCGAGAACAAGTGTGGCGAGGGCGAGAATACCGGTCGCTCCAGCCTTCCGAAAGCCATTTTTCTTTATGAGATGCGAGTCCAAGGAGAACCCCTCCTGATGACGATGCAACTTTTGAGGCACGTTGCATACCAGTCGGTAGGAGAGACCTTGTCGCCTATTTTTCAGTGAGTTAGGGGCGGATTGCCGAGAAATGACTCTGAATTCGCGGAATTCAATACGGAATTACGTAGAACAGGGATCGCCACACTAAGATTGGATGCAGTCTTCTGGGACAAAGAGGCCAGGGACGAGCCGAACAATCGATTAACGATTCAGCGCCCTCCGGATGATGGCTTCCAGAGCCTGCTTGTGAGCGGCATATTCGACCTCACCCACATTCCCTTTGGCGCGGTCGGACTCCAGCGCAAAGAGTTCCTCTTTGAGCGAGTTAAGGAGATTGTGCCTCTGGGTCTCGGCGTCTGGTTCTGCGGGAGGAGGCGGTGGGATCGGCGCGACGGTCGCCGGGGGTGGAGTCCCTTGCGTCCAGGTCAGGGGAGCCGCGTATTGCTCCGCCGCAGGAGGTTCATGAGTTGAGGCTGAGAGGGAGGCGTCCTCTTCGCGCTGAGGGGTGCGGCGGAGAAAGAACGCGGCGGCGATGACCAGCAGGAGGCCGACGCCCGAGAGGATCCACCATTTGTACTTGCTGAGGGGGTCGGGGGTGTCGATGGGATTGCCGAGGCCGCCGCCGGGCCGATTGTCGTCCGCGCTTGCAGGAGCGCCAGGCTGCCCGTTGCCTGCTTGCGCGGTTTGCACATCGCGCGGCAATGCTCCGGAGCCGGAAACGGAGAAGCCCAGCGCCTGGGTGGTGCTGACATTTTTCGCAACGAATGTCTGTGCGTTGATGTCATCGTTAATTTGCGTATATGGCGTGGACGGGTCAGCGGCGAAGGTCATGCTCTTGGGGACCATGACCACGACGTTGTCCGCTGTGCCAGCGAGTTTAGGGGCAAACTTCGCGGAACCGCTGTACGGCAGGCCGTAGGTGACCTGAAACTGCGTCTCGCCAGGACGGAGAGGGAATAGATAGGCGTAATGGCCCTTTTCGCCGAGAGGCGCCGGCGAGGAGGCAACGGGCATGCCACCCGGTCCCATGGCAGCAGCGCCTTCGACTTTCGCGTCCGGGGGCAGATAGATCTCGTAGGAGCGGCTGGAAAACTGGGTCCTAGGCGGCGTGGAATCGTTCTTGACGAAGTAGCTTTGGGTGACGTGCAGGCCCTGGGGGTCGGTCTCGACGCGGATCACGTTCGCTTCGGTGGTGATGCCGGGAACCGTGGCGGCGACATCGAAGACGGTGACATCGACGTTGTTGGTGCCGGGAGGCGCGGGCTGAAAGTAAGAGGCCTTCTGGTGATCGACGCGGATAAGGTGCATGCCCTGGTCAGGAACATCGATCGAGTATTTGCCGTGCGTGTCGGTTTTGGCGCGCGCCGTCTCCTGCATGCGCTGCTGCAGCGAGATCAGGATGACATCGTCGCCGGCGGAAGGCTTGTTGTTCGTGCCATTCGTGACCGTGCCGGTGATGCTGGCGGCGAGCGCGGACGTGACCATGGCCGGGGTAAGGAGAAGGGCGAGGGAAAGCGAAATCTGCAGCAGGCGTCTCATGTCGAATTCTGGGGACTTACGCAAAAGCACAGACAGTGTAAGGTACGACGCAAATGCGAACGCAGTCGTTCTGCTGAGGAACGGCTGCATAGAGGGGATCTCGCCCACATCACAGTGTCTGCGCTTTTGCCCTAGGATACTGCCAAGTTACGGAATTGCGGATGATTTGCGTTGAAGTCAGGCACGGCCGCTTCGCAGCCACGCGGCCCAGTCGGGCCTGCCATTCCGTTCGGCCAGGCGCGCGGCCGATTCCCAATCGTAGGTGATGGCGAGATGTTCCACCTGCCAGTTGTCGCCTGATCGTGTGACGATGGCATAGCGGGCGTGCGGGCTGCAGGCTTCCATCGCGTGCGGATGCGGCGATTCTTCCGTATAGGCAGGGAGACCGACGCTGCCGGGATTGACCACCAGCGGACCGCCGGGCATCTGGGCGGAAAGCTGAACCGCACGGCTCTGGTGGCTGTGACCGCAGAGTACGAGGCGCGCCGTAATTCCATGAAGGATGGGCGCAAGCTCCCCGGTGCGCTTCATGCGCGAGCCGTAAGGCGTGACCTCTTCGAGCAGGTACACGTCATCGGCCCACGGTGTTCCGTGGCAGAGGAGGATGTTGCCGAGTTGAAGGGTCTGCGGCATCGCGGCCAGCCATTGTTTGTGCTGCTCGGTCAGGATGGCGCGGTTCCCTTCGAGAGTGCTGCCGGGTGTGACGATGGTTCCGGCTTCGAAGAGCAGACGGTCGCAGTTGCCGCGCACGCTGGGCGGTTGAGCGGGATCAAGCGGTCGGCAGTGCCGACGGGATCGAGCGGGCCTTGCAGATGGTCGCCGAGATTGACGATCTGTTGGACAGAGCGTGAGGCGATATCGGCGAGCACGGCTTCGAGTGCGAAGAGGTTGCCGTGAATGTCCGAGAGGACGGCGAAGGGGTCGGGGGGTGATGCGCTCAAGCCAGTCAGGCTCTGCGAACGGTGGGTTGTTGCAGGCGCTCCATCTCGGCCAGTACCTGGGCGGCTTCCGCCTCGAGCGCTGCGCGCTGCGCTGTGTAGTCTTCCAGCGGATACTTGCCCGCCCGGTATTCGAAGTTCAGGTCGCGCAGGTTCTCGTAGAGGACGGCCTTCTGCTCTTCAAGGAAATCGAGGCGCGTCTTGACGCGCTGCGCTGCGACGTGGCGCTCCGGGTAGAAGACGTAAACGAAGAGAGCGATGGTGAAGGCTGCGCAAAGGGCAAGGATCATAGCGAGTCGCCTCCGGTTTCGCGGCGGATGCGCTGTTCGAGCACCAGCGTGTGGGGATCGCTCGCGGGTGCGGGCATCGCCACGGCACGCGGCCGCCAGCGGCGGACCACGAAGAAGACAGCGCCAATGCCGAGCAGCAGAACTATCGGGGGCACCCACCAGGAGAACTGGTTGAAGCGCGTAAACATGGGGGCGGCCAGTGCCGTGGGACCGTACTGATCCTGGAAGGCGCGGAAGATAGTGGTGTCGTCATCGCCGTGGTCGATGGATGCTGCGAGGTGACTGCGCATCTTGTCCGAGTCCGGGCATCCGACGTGATTGCACTCGCCGAGAAGCTGGTTGCAGCCGCAGGGGCACATGATGGCGTGACTCAGCTTCTGATAGCGGGGACCGTTGGTGGTGTCGGAGGCGTGTGCTCCGAAGACGACGATGGCTGCGATGAGAAGGACGTGTATGTAGTGCCACGGTTTGCGGGCGTGATGGAACAGTGCAGGCCCTTCGCTTCGCTCAGGATGACGCGGAGGCTTTATGTTGAGGCGCATCAATCGCCCCCTCGTAGTGTTGCCGGCTCGCTGACCAACGGCCGGGCGGACTTCTTTGCCGGCTCACGGGCACGCGCTGGCGAGAGCACAGTGGTGAGGCTGGGAACGAGAGCGACGAGCGTGCCGATGATGACGATGAAGACGCCGATCCAGATCCAGGCGACCAGCGGATTGAGAAAGACCTTGATGATGGGGCGGTTGCTGTCAGGGTTCTGGCCGGCGTAGATCACGTACAGGTCCCAGGCGAGGGTGGAGTGATTTGCCACCATGGTGGATACCTGTTGGGAGGCGACGTAGAAGCGTTTCTCCGGGGCAAGCTGGGTTACCTTCTTGCCGTTGCGGTAGACATCGAGGACTGCGTACTCGCTGTCGTAGTTGGGATTCGTGTCCTGCGTGTAGTCCTGGCAGACCAGTGTGTAGGGGCCAACGCGCATGGACTGGCGGAAGTCCATCTCCTGCTCGGTGGAGCGGTTGAACGCCGAACCGGCGAGGCCAATGAAGATAACCACTACGCCGAAGTGGACGATGTAACCGCCGTAGCGGCGGGTATTGCGCTGGATGAGAAGCAGCGTTGCGGCAAAGATGTTTCTGCCGGTCTGGACCTTCAACACGTGTGCGCCGTGCAGGAATTCGGATGCGATGGCGGTGATGACGCCCGCGGCGACGGAGAAGGCAACAAAGGAGTAGATCGTCCCCTGATCGTGCCACGGACGTTCGCCGATGGCGAGCAGGGCGATTGCCGTTGCGACGGTGGCGATGGAAGGCAACACGAAGTTGCGGCGGATGGAGCGCAGCGACGAGGAACGCCACGCGAGCAGCGGGCCAAGGCCCATCAACGCCAGCAGGCTAAGGCCGATCGGGACAGCGATGCGGTTGTACCACGGTGCGCCGACGGTGACGCGGTTGCCTTGCACATACTCGCTCAGGACAGGAAAGAGCGTTCCCCACAGGATGGTGAAGCAGGCCGCGAGAAAGATGAGGTTGTTGAAGAGGAAGCTCGATTCGCGGGAGACCAGAGATTCGATTTTGTGATCGGACTTGAGATGGTCGCGCTGCAGGATGAAGGTGAAGACGCAGACCACGAGCACGAGGAAGAGGAAGGCATAGAACCAGCTGCCGATGGAGGACTGCGCGAAGGCATGCACTGAACTGACGAGACCGGAGCGTGTGAGCAGCGTCCCAAGGATGGAGAGCAGGAAGGTGGAGAAGATGAGCCACACGTTCCAGTTCTTCATCATGCCGCGTTTCTCTTGCATCATCACGGAGTGCAGAAAGGCGGTGCCGGTGAGCCAAGGCATCAGCGAGGCATTTTCGACGGGGTCCCAGGCCCAGTAGCCGCCCCAGCCAAGTACCGAATAGGCCCAATGCGCTCCGAGAAATACGCCGCAGGTGAGGAAGAGCCAGGTCACCATGGTCCAGCGGCGAGTGATGTGAATCCACTTCTCGCCGGGATAGCGCATCATCAGGGCACCGAGCGCGAAGGCAAACGGCACTGTGAAGCCCACATATCCGAGGTAAAGCATTGGGGGATGAATCACCATCTCCGGATACTGGAGCAGGGGATTGAGACCGAAGCCGTCTGCAGGCGGGGCACCTTGCACCAGCGCGAAAGGGGGCGCCGCGAAGTTCAGCAAGAGCAGGAAGAAGACTTGCACGCCGGCGAGGATGGTGGATGCGTATGCGGTAAGCCGTACATCGACTTTGTGACGCAGCCGCAACACGAAACCGTAGGTAGCCAGCAGCCACGCCCAGAGGAGCAAGGATCCTTCCTGCCCGGACCAGAGAGCCGCAAACTTATACGGGCCCGGCAGGGCGCGGTTGGAGTGATGAAGGATGTAGGAGACGGAGAAGTCGTTGGTGAATGCGGCCCAGACCAGGGCAAATGCGGCCGTGGTGGTAGCGAAGAAACTGGCGATGCCGGCCCGGCGTGCGGTCTCGGCGAGCCGCTCGGGGGAGATACGGGTGCGCGCGCGAATTGCAAGTTGGCGCAGGGCAAAGGCGCCGGCGAGCAGCGTATAGGCGCTCAGCGCGAGGGCAAGCAGAAGAGAGAAGCTACCAAATACCGGCATAGAGGGATGTTCCTATACGTGTAGACCGGGCAAAGCCGAAGCCCAGGCGCCTTGTATTACGAAATGGACACGCGTGCATGTGCCTGCTACTTCGCAGCAGCAGGAAACATCATTAGAGCTCTCGTCGATTGTCGCAAAGCGCGGAGAGATGCGCCAATCCGCAATTGGGTGGAGTTTCAGCGGAGGCAGTAGAACGGGTGGTGCTGGATCAGGCAGTCTGGCAGTACCGCGGGTAGAGCAGCGTACGCGAGAGGCTGATGAGCTCTTCGGGCTGAATCGGCTTCAGCCGGAAATAGACATCCATGCCTTCGTACAGTGTCTCTGCCTCGGGCAGACCGCTGAGCACCAGAATAGGAAGCGTGGTTTGCTCGCGCAGCTTCTTGACGAGTTCCGGGCCGCTCATCCCGGGCATGCAGTGATCCGTAATGATCATGCCGAATTGGTCGCCCGACTCGAACTTTGCGAGGGCAGTGGGTCCGTCCTCGGCTAATACAACGGGGAAATGGGCTTTTTCGAGAATCAGGCGCCGGGTGACCGCCTGGATAGGGTTGTCGTCCACAATTAGGATCGCTGGCATCGCGTGGTGTCAAAGCCCCTTAGGAATTGTTTGGGAAGATGAAGGTTTTGTGCAAACGGTTGCCTTCATCAGTGCAGAGTATAAAAACGCTTTCTTTCCCGAAACAGACATACCCCTTTTGGGGGAGTGTACGCAATGATACCCCATCTTTTTCTCGATTGTGGCCCAAAGCGGTCATTTTTATGCCATTAAGTACCAAAAGCGGCCTAATCAAGACGCGAGGGAGCAGAGCCGTATTGAGCCAGGGCGGATTCCAGCTGCTCGATTTTCGCAGGCTCTTTGGTGCGCCATGTCTCCTCCGTGGTGACCTTGGCCGGCCCGGAAGAGGTCTGGAGCTCACAATGCTGGTAGCTCAGAAGCCGGTCCGACGGCTCGTCGCGCCAATCGTTTCCCTGGCCCTCACGTCGCGTAGAGCCCTTCTCCCACCCGCGCGGGGTCAGGTGCCACTCGGTCCATTCTTTGCGAATTGCCATACAAGCTATGGTAGCTGCAGTCACGCTGGCTGTGCCCGCCGGTCAGAGATGGGAGCGTACCTGGCGGATGAGTTCTGCAGGCCCATCCAGGCTATCCAGTAGCACATCGTAGCTTTGCGCTTCGGCAGCTGTGAGAGCGCCATTGGTCAAAGCCAGTAGCGGAACGTGCGGACAGGCCTCCCGGAGCTCGCGGGACAGATGAATGCGCTGATTTGCCGTGAGGGTGTGGCAGGCAATGGCCATGGCCGGTCCGTGTAACCGGCAGAGACTGCTGAACTGGTTTTTCAGCTCCGGTTGGGGTCGCGCCGCAACAACCTCAAATCCCGCGAGATTCAACACTTTGCAGCGGTAGGAAAGGAGCGCCTCGTCGTTGCCCACGCAGAGGAGAGCGGTCCTTCCATTTTGGTTGTCGGACGGGAGACGGGAGTCGAACTCCTCCTCAGGTTGCATACCGTGCTTATGTGACATCGGGTAGGTCATCCTCGAACCCTGCGCAGACTCGAACCCTGTTCAGGGATGCAAGATGCATCAGCCTACCCACGGAGGTCAAGCAAAGTCTGTACGGAACCTTACCGGGGAATGGAGGGTCGTTCCCATAGCAGGATCCGGAGGTCGCGAAGGTTGTTGCCGGTGGGCCCGGTCAGCAAAACGTCGCCGATTGCTGTGAAGAGCGGGCAGGCATCGAAGGCGGCGAGTGCGGCCTGCGCATCGAAGCCGAGGGCGTGGGCGCGGTCGCCGGTGGTGGGATCGGCGATGGCTCCGGCGACTGGGCTGTTGCCGTCTGCGCCGTCGCTACCGGCAGAGAGGCAGACGACGGGTTGGCTGCGAAGACGTTCGTGAAGCAACAACGCGGACGCCAGGGCGAACTGCTGGTTTCGGCCACCCGCGCCCGGTTTGCGATCCATGCGGACGGTAACCTCGCCCCCGGAGAGCAGGCAAAGCTTGCGCCCCGGATACTGGCGGCGAAGCTCGATCAGGCGATCGAGCAAGTAGGCCGCGGCTTTGTCGTAAGGCCAATCGTCACAGCCGTTGTCCACGATAGCTTCGTAGCCGAGCGCTGTGGCTTTCTCCCGAGCGGCGCGGACGAGGTCACGATTGGAGAGCAGAGTAGCGAGCGAATTGGCGGTGAAGGCCGATTCTGTAGTGAACGTCGCGAAGCCCATCCGTTTGAGTCCGGTTTTGCGGGCTGTCTCCCTCTGTTCAGCAAGTTGTTTCAGTGCGGCCTTATCACCGGGGGTCTCGGGCAGATCGGGACGACTGAAGAAACGCCGCACGGATCGCGGGAATTTCTCGAGCAATTGATAGCGCCCGACTAACTCGCGACAGTCGTCCACGGTGGAGGGATCCTCCAGCGTTGGGCCCGAGGCGACGGCATCAGCTTGATGCGATGGCACATCGACCACCTGCAGCGTGAGCTTGGCTGCGCGCCGAGCGGCCGTTGCCAGGCGACCTCCTTTCACGGCGGAGAAGTGCTTTCGGAGCGCGTTGATCTCCGCGATGGTGGCCCCGGAGGCGATCAGCGCCTCGTGAAAGAGGACAGTGTCACCCAAAGAAATTTCGGGATAGAGGGGGAGATCGAAGAGCGTGCTGCCGCCACCGCTGATCAGGAAGATGACGAATGTCTTTTCCGACGCGCGGCGCAGGAGGCGCAGTGCGTGCTGTGCGGCGCGGAAGGAATCCCGGTTGGGAAGCGGATGGCCTCCGGCGTAGTAGCGGATTCGCCAGTCGCGGCGGGCAGGTTTCTGCGGCGCGCTGCAGACGCCACGCATGTACAGTTTGCGGGGCAGGATGTCGAGCAGCGACTGTGTCATGGGGACGGCGGCTTTGCCCAGAGCGATGATCAGGAGTTTGCGATAGCCGCCCAGCTCGAACTGGGCGGGAGGCCGATCCGGTCCCATCTCGGGTGGATGTTGGAGGAGCAGGGTTGTGCCCTCGAAACGAACGCGATCGCGAAAAGCGCGCTCGATGCGGCACACGTCGAGCGCATGGACGAAGATGGCGCGGGCGTCCTCGTGGAGCGAGTGGTGGGACGCACGACTATGCCCTTCGGCCATAACGTTTACTCCGTATGAGCGCTAGGAAAGAAGTGCTCGATGAGCCAGCGCCGCAGCGCGTCCTGCATCTGCTCGAGCTTGCCGGCGAAGAAATGATCGGCCTCCGGCACGATGACGAGTGATGCGGGCTCGGCTGCGGAGGCTACGATCCGCTCCAGCTCTGCTTGCGGGCCATATTGATCATGACCGCCGCTGAGGAAGAGTTTCGGCAGCGTGCAACTGGACAGGAAATCGTAGCTGTAGCCTCGTCCCTCGGCCTCCACCGGGAGACCCAGCGCGACCAAGCCGGGCACGCGGGCATCGCCACAGCAGGCACGCAGGCTCACATACGCGCCGAAGGAGAAGCCGACGAGAAGCACCGGCAGGTTGTAGCGCCCGGTGAGCCAGTCGATGGCCGCCCGCACATCCTCACGTTCGCCACGGCCCTCGTCGTGTTCGCCTTCACTCAGCCCGGTGCCGCGGAAGTTGAAGCGCAAGGTTGGAAGTCCGAACGACTGCATCGTCTTGGCTGCGCGATAGACGACCTTATTGTGCATGGTTCCACCGCCCTTGGGGTGCGGGTGGCATACGAGTGCGGCGTAACTTGCGCCGGGGTGTCCTTCGAAGAGCAGCGCTTCGAGACTGCCGGATGGGCCACGGATCGCGAGTGTCTGGAGGCGATTCGAGATGGTGGACATCAGTTTCGATTGTAGCCAGCGTACAAGCCGGATGAGGACGGCCGGGTGCAAGCGCTCAGGTATGCTGACCTAACATGACGCTCGATCCTGTGCAATTGACGCGGCAGCTCATCGACATCGAATCGACCACCTACGGCGAAGGTGCGGTAGGTGCATTTCTTGCGGAGTTCCTTTCCGCCCGAGACTTCTCCGTGGAGAAAATGCACGTCGCCAGCAAGGGCGAGGACGGAGCCACCACGGACCGCTTCAACGTGTATGCCACAGTGCCTGGCGAGCGGCCGGAGGTTGTCTTCTCCACGCATATGGATACCGTGCCCCCGTATTTCGGAAGCAGCGAGGACGATGAGGCGATCTATGGGCGCGGTGCGTGCGATGCCAAAGGCATCATCGCGGCGCAGATCGCTGCGGTAGAACGGCTGCGATCGGGCGGAGTGAAGGCAGGAATGCTGTTCGTTGTCGGTGAGGAGCGGGACTCGAAGGGAGCGGAGGTCGCGAATCTGCGGCCAAAGGGTAATCGCTACCTGATCAATGGCGAGCCGACAGACAACCGCCTGGGTATTGCGAGCAAGGGCGTATTGCGCGGTGCGGTGCGTGCGACAGGCAAGATGGCGCACTCGGCCTATCCGGAGCTGGGCGACAGCGCCATCCATAAGCTGATCCAGGCGTTGCACAACGTACTCGAGATCAAGCTTCCTACAGAGCCGGGAATAGGTGGGAGCAACCTGAATATCGGCCTGATTGAAGGTGGCCGTGCGCCGAATGTGATCGCAGATAAGGCAGTGGCGCAGGTCATGGTGCGGCTTGTGGGTCCCTCCGATGACACACGCGCCGCACTGGAGAAGGCGATCGCCGGGCTGGCGGAGATCGACTACACGCTTGAGATCCCGTTCATGCGGTTCCGAACCATAGAAGGGATGGAGACAATGGTTGCGGCCTTCGCGACCGACATCCCGGCCCTGACCAACTGGGGCGAACCGCTGCTGCTGGGCCCGGGCTCCATCCACGTTGCGCACACTCCCGATGAGAAGCTGGCCAAGCGCGAGCTCCTTAAGGCAATCGATCTCTACGTAGAGATCGCAAGCAAACTCGTAGCATAGGCAGCATGGCACCCGATTCAGTGATATCGCGATGGCGCCGCGCAGGCTATGCCGTGCTGAGCGGAATCACGGGGTGGCTGGCGGGCCAGATTGTCTGCTTTCCGGTGAACCTGATCACAGCCGTGCGCGACACCGAGGGCCACACCAGGCTGTTCGTCCAGACGCTTCTGTATGGTCTGCTGACATGGGGTACCTGGACGTTGGTGCTGGCGACCGCAGCCTGGCTACTGGTGGTGCTGCCGCTGGTGATGACGATGCGGCCATGTCTGCTGGTGCGGCTGCGAATGGTAGTGCCCTTTGTGGCCACGGTGGGTGCGCTTTCACTGGCAGCCACGCGTCCCACCCTGTTTCATGATGCTGCTGCGGTCTCCTTCTTCCACAAATTTGCGCAGGTGATCCCATACGGCGCGTTTGCAGCCTCGTTCACGCTGGTGACCGCGTGGATGTATATCCTGCTGTGCAAACGCCGGCTGGACCGGGCCGAGTCGCCTCTAGAGACCGCGCAGGAACGCGCGGCATCTTAGACTGAAGTCATGTCCGATCTCGAAATACCAGCGAAGTCCGCGAATGCCCTGATGCGTGCGCGATCGTCCTATCTCCGGTCCGCCATGCATCAGCCAATCCACTGGCAGGAATGGGGCCCGGAGGCATTTGCCCAGGCGACGCGCGAAGACAAGCCTGTCCTGCTCGACATCGGCGCGGTGTGGTGTCACTGGTGCCATGTGATGGACCGCGAGAGTTATGAAGACGAGACGCTGGCCCCGCTTATCAATGAGCACTTTGTAGCAGTGAAGGTGGATCGCGACGAACGGCCTGACGTGGACAGCCGCTATCAGGCCGCGGTACAGGCCATCAGCGGACAGGGAGGATGGCCGTTGACGGCGGTGCTGACGCCGGATGGACGGCCATTTTTCGGCGGGACGTATTTTCCGCGGCATGACCGCTACGGGCGTCCAGGCATAGAACGGCTGTTGCTGACCATGTCGGACGTGTGGAAGTCGAAGCGCGAAGAGGCGCTGGAGTCGGCGGGCTCGATCATTGCTGCCATTGAGCACGGGGAAGCATTTGCGGGACGTAGCGGCTCGCTGAGCCCGGCGATCACAGAAAAGCTGGTGCAGTCTGCCATCGCGCAGTTCGACCCGCACAACGGCGGCTTCGGTGCGCAGCCGAAGTTTCCGCATCCGGCGGCGCTGGACCTGTTGCTGGACGCGGCCACGCGTAAAGGCGATGCGAAGGCGCGCGAAGTGGCGCTGGTGACGCTGACGAAGATGGCCGATGGCGGTATCTACGATCATGTGGGCGGCGGCTTCCATCGCTATTCCGTGGATGAACGCTGGGTGGTGCCGCATTTTGAAAAGATGCTGTACGACAATGCGGGCCTGCTGGCGAACTACGTGCATGCATGGCAGAGCTTCCCGTATCCGGTCTTCAGCACGGTGGTGCGGGAGACGGTGGCGTGGATGGATGGGTGGCTGACTGACCGGCAGAATGGCGGCTTCTACGGCTCGCAGGACGCCGACATGACGCTTGACGATGACGGCGACTACTTCACGTGGACGCGCGCTGAAGCCGCAGAGGTGTTGAGCCCCGATGAACTTGAAGTGGCCGCCACGTACTACGACATCGGCGAATTGGGCGATATGCATCACAATCCAGCGAAGAATGTGCTGCATGTAAAGCGATCGATCGAGCCTGTGGCGAAGGAGCTCAAACGCGAGCCCGCAGAAGTTGCGGGTTTGCTGGCGAGTGCGCGAGCCAAGCTTGCGACGACGCGCGCCGCGCGGCCAACTCCCTATGTCGATCGCACGATATACACCGGCTGGAACGCGATGGCGATCTCAGCCTACCTTCAGGCGAGTTCGACTCTTCAGGTGGTGGGCACACGCGAGTTTGCCACCAGGACACTGGATCGCATTCTGAACGAGGCCTGGTCGGACGAGGATGGCCTGGCGCATGTTGTGGCCTACTCGGCGGGCGAGGGCGGTCCACGCATTCCTGGAGTGCTGGATGATTACGCACTGCTGGTGCATGCATGTCTCGACGCATGGGAGCAGACGCTGGAGCTGCGCTACTATCAGGCAGCCGAGATGCTGGCTGCGAGAATGCAGCGTGACTTCTACGACGCTACTGGTGGCGGATTCTTCGATACTGCTGCAGATCCGGGAGCAATCGGCGCGCTCTCTGCTCGTCGCAAGCCGCTGCAGGATACTCCCACACCCGCGGGAAACCCGACGGCCGCAGCCGCGCTATTGCGCCTGGAGGCGCTAAACGGTGATGCGAAGTTGCGGGACGCGGCCGAAGATACACTGGAGGCGTTCGCGGGCATCGTGGAGCATTTCGGCCTTTATGCCGGTTCGTATGGGCTGGCGCTCGAACGATTCCTGACGCCGCCGCAGCAGGTGATCGTCGTTGGCGAAGACGATCTGGCGGATGAGCTTGAGTCTGCCGCCCGATCGGGATATGCGGTCAATAAGACAGTGCTACGGGCGCCAGCTGAGGTGCTGCGTGCGGGGACGCTGCCGCCGCTGCTCAAGGCCACGCTCACACAACTGCCTCAGTTACAGGAAAGAGCGAGCTTTGTAGTGCTGTGCCAAGGGACGCACTGCCTGCCTGCGATGCGTACCGTCGCTGAGTTACAAGCTGCGATGGCAGCGCAAAGTTGACCGGCTACTGCGCCTCGAATGGGTTCACCTCGTGCGGCTTGATGGTGGTTGGATCGGCGACCGGGGCCGCCGCAGGGCGTTCGCCTGGCAACGTTGGGCCATGGCCGCCGATGACGCGGAATGGGCTACCGGGCAACATGTTGTTTTCTTCCAGAGCGATACGGATGCGCTTCTGCATTTCGCGCAGCGCATCGTACTGCTTTCTTGCCAGCGTTTTTACGGTGATGGGATAGATCACCTCGGATCCCTTGATCTGATCGACACCGAGCACCTTTGGATCTTCCAGGAAGATGTCCTTGTACGCGGGGTCTTGCCTCACTTCGTAAGAGATCTTCTTTAGCAATGCGATCACCTTGTCAGGATCGGCGGTGAAGTCGACCGATATGTTGAGGGTCGTTGTCGAGAAGTCGCGACTCTGATTGGCCACGGTGGTGATCTGGCTGTTGGGAACGAGATAGAGTGTGCCGTCGAAGCCGCGGACCGCCGTCTTGCGCAGCGACATCGAATCGACCGTGCCGGTAACGCCAGCGATGGTGACGACGTCGCCCACGTTGTACTGGTCTTCCATCAGTACCAGCGAGCCGTTGATCATATCCTTCACGATGGTCTGGGCTGCGAGGCCAATCGCAACGCCGGCGACGCCCGCAGAAGCCAACAGAGGCCCGAGGTTGAGGTCGAAGATATCGCGCAGGACGCTGATGACGGTGAAGAAGCCGACGATGCCGAAGCCTGTGGCACGCAGCACCGAGGCCAGAGTGCGAATCTGCGATGTACGAGCCAGCCCCACGGTCGCGTGCTTTTCGGCGGCGCGTAACATGCGCTCAGTGATGAGCCTTACCACCAAGACTGCGAGCCAGGCGAAGATCACGATAGCGATGAGGTGTTTGAGATCGTTGATCAAGAAGTCGTGGGCGTTGTCGGCCCAGTTCTGCCACATGGATTGAAAAGCTTCGCGGAGGGTGGGACGATGATTCGGCGGCGCGAGCAAAAGCAGCATGCAGGCCTTTCAGTTCCAGAGTTTGCAGTCGTTTCTATAATGAACGGATGCGAAGCTCATTTGCCAAGTTGCGCTGGGGGGTTGGGTTCGCACTCCTGCTGGCCGGGTCATGGGTAGTCGTCTCCGGGCCCGGCCTCCACACTATTTCCGCTGCGCAGTTGCAGCAGCCACAGATGCCAACGATTCCGTCGCCTCCCGGCTTTGGCGAGCCGCCGAATCCCGCTGATCCCATGCAGCGCCAACAACAGCAACGGATGGAAAAGGCGCGGAATGTTGATCGTCAGAAACAACTGGAGCGGGATACGGATAAGCTCTTTGAGCTGGCGAAGCAGTTAAAGGAAGAGGTGAACAAGTCCAATAAGGACACATTGTCCGTCGACGTGGTGAAGAAGGCGGCGGAGATTGAAAAGCTGGCGAAGAGTGTGAAGGACCGTATGCGCGGCTGAGGTTCTGGCTGCGATCAAATGCGACGAACGATGAGAAGGGTCTGGTCGTCCTGTTGTTTGCCCCAGGTAGTGACTGCATCCAGGATGGCCGAGGCCAGGTCGGGCAAGGATGCGGAGCGATGTAATGCGATGCAAGTTTGCAGGCCAGAGGTTTCGAATTCGCGATCCTCTACATTCGAGGCCTCCAAGACGCCATCTGTTGCAATGACCAGCAGGTCCCCCCGTGCTATGTCGATCTCGGCTGCTGAAAAGCTCGCTCCCGGAATAAGACCAAGAGGGAATTGTTCGACATTTAATTCGCGGAAGGTTCCGGTCGCTTTCGCGTAATGCAGCACCGGCGGATGGCCGGCGACGGCGTGGCGCACCTTGCCGAATGGGAACAGTTGCAGCGCCGCAAAGGCCGCATACATGTGACTTTCCTTGACCGCGGGCAGCACACAATCCAGCCGGTCCAGCAGCAGCGGCAGTCGTTGCGATGGATCGACAGGTTCCAACAGGGCAGTACGAGCAGCCGCTTTGAGCATTCCCATCAGGATGCCGGCCTGCAAGCCGTGCCCTGCTACATCGGCAACGTAGGCAATATCACCATCCTGTGACGGAATCATGTCCACGAGATCGCCGCCGACGCGTTCACTGGGCCGGGTGATCCCATAGATCTCATAAAAGTGGCTGGTACTGGACACAGTCGGCACGAGGGTCTGCTGAATGCCATGAGCCAGTTCAAGCTCGTTTTGGACGCGGAGGGCTTCGGTCGCCTGCTTGCGGATGAACGCGATGAAGTAGACGTAGGAGAGCACGAGCAGTGTCCATATGCTGGCTCCGGTCATGCTGAGGGATGTCAAAGGGCCTGGCACATGGTGTATCCGACCGGAGTTGGCAAGCCATGCCAGGCTGCCAGCAAAGAAGCCGTGAAAGATGCCAACCAGCCAGATCCATGGACCTGGACGACGGATCAGCAGCCATGGATAGAGAACCGAATACGCTCCGTTGGCAATGCCCATTGCAATGACCAACAGGAGAGGAAGGCGTCGCGGCCCCATCAGATTTACGTAGAAGCCGTAGATCGAGAACAGGAAGAAGACGGCGAGATAGAGCCGAAGAAGGCTGCGGCCTGGCAGGTTGCGCAGCGACGACCATGATGAGGAGCGACGCCGATGCCACGGTACCTTGCCGGGGAGGGCGGTGAGTCGCATCGGTTCACCATAGCAAAAGGCGCTGCGAAATTCGCAGCGCCGTTTGGAGTTGGGGATTACCTCAGAGGAAGAGTGGCGCGAGCACGAGAGTGACGGTAGCGAGCAGTTTGATGAGCACGTGCAGGGATGGCCCGGCGGTGTCTTTGAAAGGATCGCCGACGGTGTCGCCCACGACGGCTGCCTTGTGCGCTTCGGAGCGCTTGCCGCCGTACTGACCAGTCTCGATAAATTTCTTGGCGTTGTCCCAGGCTCCGCCGCCGTTGTTCATCAGCATGGCCAGCAGGATGCCGGAGATGGTGCCGACCATCAGCAGCGCAGCGACGCTCTCCGCGCCGGTCAGATTTACCGGATGACCGTGCAGCAGCAGGGTATCCGCGCTAACATCGCGAACCCGGAAGCTGTCGCTCAGGTGGCGGAAGATGAGACCTACGGCCAGCGGCATGGCGACAGCAAGGGCACCGGGCAACACCATTTCCTTGAGCGCCGCACCAGTCACGATGCGGACGCAGCGGCCGTAGTCGGGCTTGGAGGTTCCCTCCATAATCCCCGGATTTTCCTTGAACTGCGCGCGTACGTCTTTGATGACGTATTGCGCTGTGCGCCCGACCGCTTTGATGGCCATGGAAGAGAAGAGATAGGTGAGCATGGCGCCCAGCAGCGCCCCAACAAAGACGGGAACGCTGGCCAGATTGACGTGCGAGAACTGCCAGCCTTCCGGCAGGACTTCGCCGGCTGCGGCGAAACGGTGCGCCACGATGTCGTGGACGCTTTCAAGATAGGCGGAGAAGAGCAGGAAGGCGGCGAGCGAGGCAGAGCCGATGGCGTAGCCCTTGGTCAGTGCCTTGGTCGTGTTGCCGGCGGCGTCCAGTTTGTCTGTCTTTTCACGAACGGAATCCGGCTGGTTGGACATCTCGATGATGCCGCCGGCGTTGTCGGTGATGGGGCCGAAGGTGTCCATGGCCAGGATGTAGGCCGACGCAGAGAGCATTCCGATCGTGGCAATGGCGGTGCCGTAAATGCCCTTGGCGTACGTCGCGATCTCGGACTGATCGGCCAGGCCGCGCACGCCGAAGTAGTAGCTGAGCAGCAGCGCCAGGCTGATGACGATAACCGGCATGGCCGGCGTCTCCATGCCCACGGCGAGGCCGCTGATGATGTTGGTAGCCGGGCCGGTGAGCGAAGCCTCGGCGATGGACCGCACAGGCCGGTATCGAGTCTCGGTGTAGTACTCGGTGATGCGAACGAACAGGAACGAAGTCAGGATGCCGACGATGCCGGAGCCGAGCAACCACCAGCGGCCCTGCAGCATGAAGTAGACAGCGGCGGCGAAACCCAGCAGCGCCAGAAACGAGGTGACGTAATAGCCGCGGTTGAGTGCGTGCATCGGGTCTTCGTCTTCGCGGGAGCGCACGATGGCGACGCCGACGATGGAGGCGATGAGGTTGATCGCCTGAATGATTAGGGGAAAGAGAATGCCCTTGATCCCGAAGACAGGGAAGAGGGCGGCACCCAGGATCATTGCGCCGACGTTTTCTGCGGCGGTGGACTCGAAGATGTCTGCGCCACGGCCGGCGCAGTCGCCTACGTTGTCACCGACGAGGTCGGCGATGACGGCAGGGTTGCGCGGGTCGTCCTCGGGGATGCCGGCCTCGACCTTGCCGACGAGGTCGGCGCCGACGTCGGCGGCCTTGGTGTAGATGCCGCCGCCAAGCTGCGCGAAGAGCGCGACCAGCGAAGCGCCGAAGCCGAAGCCAACCAGTTCATAGGGCGTCGCCCGCGGTTGTTCGAGGCCGCCGAAGAAGAAAAAGAGGATGCCGATGCCGAGCAGGGAGAGGGCAACGACGACGAGTCCGGTGACGGCTCCGCCACGCAGGGCGGTCCGCAGGGCGCGCCCGAGGCTGGTGCGCGCGGCGCTGGCGGTGCGGATGTTGGTCCGGATGGAGACGAACATGCCGGTAAGGCCGGAGAGGCCCGAGCAGATGGCGCCGATGAGAAAGCTGACGACTACTTTATTGGCGAAGGGAGCTGTAAAGGGCGAGAGCCGATAGCCAATGTACAGAAGGATGGCGAGCACCACTGCGATAATGGCGATGGTGCCATACTGCCGGGACATGAAGGCCTCTGCCCCTTCCCGGATGGCATTGGAGATGGCCTGCATCTCCTGCGTCCCGGCATCCATCGCGAGGACGGATCGGGAGAAGAGGAATGCAACCAAGAGGCCGAGGACGCCGATTACCAACGCGCCCCACAAATAAATACTGCCGTTGTCTGGGGTACTGGGGGAGCTCATCTGGAACCCCAGGGCCCACAGGCCGACATTCTGCATGCAAGTTCTCCGAAAGAATTGAGTTGGTGCGCCCCATCGGTGCCGCTGGAGCGCGCTCGAGGGAAAGCCGCAGGATCAAGGAACGCTGATTAGAGCACGGGTGGAAAAAGTGAGTCAAACCATGGAGTTTCATCGGAGCACACTGAGGTTTCTCCGATGAGACGAATTGCTGCTGTTCCGCATCTTCTACCTGAGCACAAGACAGCAATGACAGGATACAATCGCCAGTCGTTTTGACTTGGGAAGGCAGTAAGGAGTGTGTATGGGGAGTGTGGCGACGGAGCGGCGCACCAGGGGTGCCGGCAGCGGACTGAACGGGCTGACAGGGGCGGAGTGGGTCGACGTCTATCGCCTGATGTACATGTCCCGGCGATTGGATGACCGCGAAATCCTGCTCAAAAACCAACAAAAGATATTTTTCCAGATCTCCGGCGCCGGGCATGAGGCATTGCTGGTGGCTGCTGGGAAGGCCCTGAAGCCGGGTTACGACTGGTTTTACCCATACTATCGCGACCGCGCCCTTTGTCTGGCCCTTGGGGTGACGGCAGAAGAGATGCTGCTGCAGGCAGTGGGCGCCGCAGCGGATCCGTCCAGCGGCGGACGGCAAATGCCCTCGCACTGGGGCAGTCAGCGCCTCAACATCGTGACGCAGAGCTCCTCCGTAGCCACGCAGATGCTGCAAGCGGTGGGCTGTGCGGAAGCGGGACGCTACTTTGCCCGGCATCCAAATGCGGCGGAGCGCCAAGGAGATGACTATCGGGCCTTCCAGAACGTGAGCTTCCATGGCGATGAGGTGGTCTACGCATCGATTGGTGAAGGCTCCACTAGCCAGGGCGAGTTCTGGGAATCGCTGAGCACCGCGTCTCTTGAAAAGCTGCCGATGCTGTTTGTGGTTGAGGACAACGGCTACGCCATTTCCACCCCCGTCGAGGCAAACACGCCAGGGGGCAATATCTCGAAGCTGGTGACGAACTTCCCGAATTTCTTCTTCGCCGAGGTGGATGGGACCGATCCCGTGGAGAGCTATGCCGCCATGACCAAGGCAGTGGCGCATTGCCGTGCCCGCAAGGGCCCTGCGTTTGTGCATGGGCATGTCACGCGACCCTATTCCCATTCGCTTTCCGACAATGACAAGCTTTACCGGTCCGCTGCGGAACTGGAGGCGGAAAATCTTCGCGATCCGCTGCCTAAACTCCAACTGCGACTGCTGCGCGAAGCCGTGATCGATGAGGAAGGAATAACACGGCTGGAAAAGGCGGTCGATGACGAAATACAGGCAGTGACGGACCGCGTGTTGCGCGCCCCGTTCGCTCCACCGGAGTCGATCTACAACTACGTCTATTCGCCCAACATTGATCCGACTTCGAAAGAGTTTGCATCGGAAAGGGCAAATTCTTCAGGGCCGGATCGGACGATGGCCGACCTGATCAACGCCTGCCTCAAGGACGAGATGAAGCGCGATCCGCGCATCATCGTCTTTGGCGAAGATGTCGCGGACTGCAGCCGGGAAGAAAACCTGAAGAGCGGCGCGGTGAAAGGCAAGGGGGGCGTCTTCAAGCTGACAACTGGGTTGCAATGCGAATACGGCAGCGATCGTGTATTCAATTCGCCGCTGGCGGAAGCGAATATCGTGGGGCGTGCGGTTGGGGTGGCCACGCGCGGCATGAAACCGGTTGCGGAGATCCAGTTCTTCGATTACATCTGGCCGGCGATGCACCAGCTTCGCAATGAACTGGCCCCGCTGCGCTGGCGATCGAACAACGCGTTCTCATCGCCCGCAGTCATACGCGTCGCGATCGGCGGGTATCTGACGGGCGGCGCGCTTTACCATTCGCAGTCGGGCGAGGTTCTGTTCACCCACACGCCGGGCATGAGGGTCGTGTTTCCATCGAATGCGCTCGATGCGAACGGCCTGCTGCGCACGGCGATTCGCTGTGACGATCCGGTGATGTTTCTTGAACACAAGCGTTTGTATCGGGAGACATACGGTCGCGCTCCTTATCCGGGACCGGACTATATGGTGCCTTTTGGCAAGGCGAAAACGGTGCGGGAGGGCAAGCATCTGACTCTGGTGACCTATGGTGCGCTCGTTCCTCGAGGCCTGCAGGCTGCGCAGCGAGCCAGCCGCGAGCTTGGCGTCGAGGCGGAAGTCATCGATCTGCGGACACTCAGCCCCTACGACTGGGAGGCGATCGCGGAGAGCGTGCGCCGGACCAACCGGGTGATCGTGGCTCACGAGGACGTGCTGAGCTGGGGATATGGCGCAGAGATCGCAGCCCGCATCGCGGACGAGCTTTTCGATGACCTCGACGCGCCGGTGAAGCGGGTCGCGGCGACGGACACCTTCGTCGCGTATCAGCCGCAACTGGAGAATGTCATCCTGCCGCAGCCGGAAGACCTGTTCCGCGCCATCGAGGGGCTGGCGAAGTTTTAGTCAGAGCAAGACCCTTTTCTCAAGGAGGGAGCGGCGCTACTTGCAATCCGCCAACCTCTTCTAAGGAGATTGGCCGGCCCATGTTCAGGTTGGAGGGCAGGTAGAATATGGGCAGCTCCCAGGATGCCTGAATGTCACGACGCTTACTCCTTGTGGATGACGAGGATGTCATCCGTATCACCTTGTCAGCCATATTGAGCAAACACGGCTTCGATGTGAGCGCCGCGGCAACTGTCCCAGAGGCATTACAAAAGATCACCTCGCAGCAGTTTGAAGTCCTATTGTCCGATCTAAACATCGGCAATCCCGGAGACGGTCTGACCGTGGTCAGCGCCATGCGAAGGACGCAGCCGGAAGCGGTGACCATGATTCTTACCGGATATCCGGCGTTTGAGACTGCGCTCGAGGCGATCCGGCAGCAAGTGGACGATTACATCGTAAAGCCGGCCGATGTGCCTGCACTGGTGAGAGCGATTGAGAGCAAGCTGGCAACTCCACCGCGCCAACGGCATTTGCCGCCGCCAAAGCGTGTCGCGATGGTCTTGCAGGAACATCTGCAACGGATCGAGGAGCTGTGGCTGCACGCCGTTGAGCAGGATGGCGCGCTATCGCGGATTCCTATAAAGAAAGAACAGCGTCTCCATTATGTCAGGGGAATTCTGGAGCAGTTGATTCGTGCGGCGCAATCGTACTCCGGCGAGGAGACGGCAACCTACAAAAAGCTCTCTGGTGGATACGATAGCCGGCGCGATCTGGAAGGTTACACGCCAAGCATGATGTTGGCTGAGTTCTGTATGCTGCGGCGCGTCGTCGCGCAGATCGTCCAGGAAAATCTCCTGGTCGTAAATCTCAGCTATCTGGTACCGGATCTGGCGCAGGTAAACGAGAATCTGGACGAGCAAGCGTTAGCCGCGTTAGTGACGTTGTCCGAATACATGAACACTTCCAGCTAAGGATTCTGCTGACGATGCTGGGCCACGAACCGCTGCAGCGCGGCGGCCGTGTCGGCCCTCCCGAGCTCTGTGCCTGTCACCGTCATCGCTGGAGGTGATGCCTTCGAAACGAAGGACGGCGGAGTTGCGTTTGAGGGCAACAGGAACAATTTGTCCACTGTAGTGGAACTCAGGGGGGTGGATGGATTGAAGTGATCGCGAGCCAGAAGGCGGACAGGCAGGATGTGGGTCCAGTATGGCGCCTCGATCAGCCCCAGCGTAGGCGGTTGCGGATCAATCATGACGAGGCCTTTGATTTCCGGATGTCTAATCGTCAGGTTGGCAGCTATCGTGCCGCCGAGCCCGCGACCGACAACGATCACGTGGCTTGGTCCGATGTGACGCACGCTGGCGAGATAGTAGAGGGCGGCATCCGCATCCTGGTTCCAATGCTTCTCTGAGGGTTTCGCCCATTCGCTCTTGCCGAAGCCGCGGGGATCGAATGCGAAAACATCAGCGCCGGCCTCATGCAAGGCGAGGACGTCCACCAGCGCATCGGACAGGGAACCCCGGGCATTGTGCAGGTAGAGGACGGTCGCGGGCTTGCCGGAAGCATTGCTGTCAGCCCGAACCCACCAGCCCGTGAGCTGAGTCTGTCCCGTTTCGGTTGCGTCGAAACGCACCTCGTCGAACGGCACGCCTTCACTGGCCGGAGTTTTGGTAACTACGTGCGAGGGGTGAAAGATGAGCTGCCATTGGCCCTGCCAGAAGAGCAATCCGATCGCAAAGTAGATGGCAACCAGCGATGCCACCATCATCAAGCCAATACCGCCGAGGATCCATCGGCGTGCCACCAGCGGATTCTTTGGACGCAACGGATCGTCGAAGTGGGGTCGGGCGGTGGGGCGGGTAGGCGCTGGCATTCCTGGCTTAACCGAACGCGAGCTCGTCCGCAGATTCGAGGGGCGTGCCGCAGACCCGGCAGATAACAGCGGAACAGTCTCCGCAGGTGAGAGGATCGTTGACGGGGCGCGCGCAGGTGGGACACCAGAGCGCGGTTTGCGTTTGGAGATTCCCGGGCTCTGGGTCTGGCGGCTGTGGGTACGGGGACATTCGATTCCAGCGTAGCAGCCGCGGTGCGGCCACTTCCAGTCTCCTAAAACGTACACTTCTGTGAGAGACGAGATGAAAAGGAGCGGGAGCGAAGAATGACGCAATGGGTACGAATCGGCGGCGTGTCGGAGATGCCGACCGACGGCATGGCGAAGGAATGCAATGCGGCTGGCACATCGATCTGCGTGGCACGGATCGATGGAAAACTCGCGGCTCTGAACAACGAGTGTCCGCATCATGGCGCGCTGCTTTCCGATGGCATGATCGAGGATGGCCGTGTTGTATGCGCGTGGCATGGGTGGAGCTTCGATCCGCAGACTGGAGCAGAGCTGCGGAATCCGCTGGGAGCAGCCACTGTTTATCCGATGCGCGTCGATGGCGATGATGTACTGTGTGAGGTTTAACGAGCGATGGCAGAGAAACGTGAAGCGGCGAAGAGCGATACTGCGAAGACAGAACCGGGGAATAACCAGTTAGTGATTCCACCGGCTGCGGCGAGGGATCCGAAGGCCTTTGAGTTGGTGCGCGCGTGGGTAGCGCAGGGGGAGCTGCACGTCAGCATGCAGATGGGTGGTTGGGACGACCCGACAGCATGGGGCGTGGTGCTCGCGGACCTGGTGCGGCATGTTGCGCGCTTCTATGCCGAGCAGAAACAGTTGCGGCCGGAGCAGACCATTGCGCGGGTGCGGGATGCGATGGATGCGGAGCTGGATGGAGAACAAGAGGCTCCAGAGGAGCGCGTGCACTGACGTGCGCGGATCAGAAGCGCCACTCCTTTGTCAGGGGAATGTTGAAGTCGGAATACCGGATCCAGAGCGGACGGATGACAAACCAGGTGATGCCCGGCCACTGTATGCGGTCGACGCCGTCCGTCCAGGTAGCAAAATAGACCGGCTGAAATCGCGCCAGCGATTCGCCAGCGAGCTCTTCAGCGATGCCCTCGTACTGCACGGTGCGCTCATCGCCTTTGCCGACGGTGTTGCCGACCGTGAACGACACACGGCGATTGGCGATCATGTTTCCATATTTGCGACTGGTCCTCACGGTATCGAAAAGGATCTCGAGATCGGATGTGACCGCGTAGCCGACCAGCGCACCCTGTGGCTCGTTGTCGCGAGAGAGCGTGCCGAGCACACCGAGCCGCTTCCCCCGGAGATAGGCAAACAGTTCGGTTTTCTCCATTGTGTCTCTTCGCTTATGGGGCCGCTGCGACGATTTTGCCGAAGGATACCGGATCGAGCGAAGCACCGCCGACGAGTGCACCATCGATCTCCGGCTGTGCGCAAAGCTGGGCTGCGTTGTCCGGCTTGACGGATCCACCGTAGAGGATGCGCATCGCTTCGCTTGCCGGCCTGCCGAGAAGCTGCGCGACTTCGTGGCGGATGACGGCATGCGCCTCTGCCGCGATTTCGGGCGTTGCCGTTTTGCCAGTGCCAATGGCCCACACGGGCTCGTAGGCGATGACGATGGGAGCGACCTCCGCAGCATCGATGTTCTCTAACGCGCGACTGGTTTGGCGGCGCAGCACCGCGTCCGTCTCGCCATTGTCGCGCTGGTCCAGATGTTCGCCGACGCAGACGATTGGAACGAGCTTGTGGCGAAGCGCGGCCAGCAGCTTTTTGTTCACCAGCTCGTCTGTTTCACCGAAATACTGGCGGCGTTCCGAGTGGCCAATCAGCACATGAGTAGCGCCTGCGGCAACCAGCATAGGCGCGGAGATCTCGCCGGTGAAGGCGCCTTCGTCCACAAAATACATGTTCTGCGCACCGACATGGAGAACCGATCCCTTTGCGGCGTCCAGCACGGCCGGAAGATCGATCGCCGGAGGAAAGATCGCAATTTCCTTATTTGGAGGCGGCGGACTTTGCAGAAATGTGGAGACGAAGGAGCGTGCCTCGGCAGGAGTCTTATACATCTTCCAATTAGCGGCGAGCAGGGGAATGCGCATGGTTCCTTTCGTGCGGTCAAGGGATGAGGTGGGACGGCGGAGGCGCTAGTCTCGATGCGAGATAGCTTTGATTTGTGGGATGACGCCGGGCTGCCGGCCGTGGGAGATAGGAACGACCTTGCCCTTGCGCCCGCGGGACCTCGGTTCCTGCGATCCCCAGTAGTTAGCAATGGAGTAGCTATGCATATCCGGGAAGGTGCGATCAAGGCTGGTCCCCAGGCCAATGCCTGCGAGTAAACCGCAGAGGCCGGCGATGATGAGAACGATCCCCTGAACGACACCCGAACTGAAGGAATGTTGCAGGTGACCATGTTCGATCCAGCGGAGAAGATGCTGCTCTGCGGAAATGCTAACGCCACCACAAACTACGAAGCCGAGGGGCGCCAGCATGAGCCGGTAGCGCCACGGATGCAGGGAGCGAACGAAGGTCCCGGCAAAACCTGCGATGACAAACGCAACGACGCCACTGAACAATATGGCGGCGTTCAGCAGAAAGACTGAAGGCACGGCAAATTCCCTCATCTGACCCCGGGGAAAGGACACTAGCAGATTACGGCTTCTTCAACAATGCAGCAACCCCAGGGAGTACTTTACCCTCGAGGAACTCAAGCGAAGCGCCGCCCCCTGTGGATATGTGGGTAATGCGGTCCGTAACCCCCGCTTGCTTGATGGCTGAGACCGAGTCACCGCCTCCTACGATGGAGACCGCATCTCGATTGGCGGCAACCAACTCTGCGATTGCGGAAGTGCCGTGGGCAAATGGCTGCATTTCAAAAACTCCCATCGGGCCATTCCAAACGATCGTGCTGGCTTCCGCAATTTGGCCAGCAAAGAGGTCAACCGTTTTGGGTCCGATATCGAGAGCCATCCACTCTGCCGGGAAGGGCTCATCGCCTCCGACGGTCTTCGTTTTGGCATCGGGTGCAAATCGATTTGCCAGCACATGATCGACGGGCAGAAGAAAACGTACGTTTCGGCTCTTGGCAGAGGCCATAACCTGCCGGGCAACGTCGAGCTTGTCCGCTTCAACCAGAGACTTGCCGACCTCCATGCCCTGGGCCTTGAGAAAGGTGTACGCCATGCCGCCGCCAATAAGAATGGCGTCGACCTTGGTGAGCAGATTTTCGATGACCTCGATTTTGTCGGAGACCTTCGCGCCGCCGAGAATAGCGACAAACGGCTTTGCCGGATTAGTGAGCGCCTTGCCGAGGTAATTGAGCTCCTTCTCCATGAGCAGACCGGCCACGGCACGCTGCGCGAAATGTGTGATGCCTTCTGTGGAAGCGTGGGCGCGATGTGCGGAGCCGAAGGCGTCGTTCACATAGATCTGGCAGAGGCCCGCGAGTTTCTTCGCAAATGCGGGGTCGTTGGCCTCTTCTTCAGCATAGAAGCGAAGGTTTTCGAGCAGCAGGACCTTGCCGTCCTCGAGCTTGTTTGCAAGTTCACGCGCGAGGTCGCCAACGCAGTCCGGCGCGAAGGCGACGTTCACCTGTTCACCGATGCTGTGATCGAGCATGACTCGCAGCCGATCCACGATGGGTCGCAGGCTGTACTTCGGGTTCGGCTTACCTTTTGGCCGGCCGAGGTGCGAGCAGAGGATGACCTTGCCGCGGTGGCGAAGCACAAATTCGATGGTGGGCAGCGTCTCGCGGATGCGCGTGTCATCGAGGATTTCGGTGCCATCCTCGGAGAGCGGCACGTTGAAATCCACGCGGATTAACACATGCTGGTGCTGGAGTTGATTGGTGCCCTCGGTGAGGCTGCGAATGGATGGAATGTGCATGTATGGCAGCTTAGCTTTCTGCGCGGTCGAGAATGGCCTCGGCTTCAATCTCGATGCGCCATGAGGGGTTAAGGAGCGCGGCGACCACCACCATGGTCGCGGCGGGACGAATTTCTCCGAAGAGTTCGCCATGAACCCTGCCAACGGCTTCCCAGTCGGCAGGGTGGGTCAGATACATACGTGTCCGAACGACGTCGCGCAGCGTGCCGCCGGCTTTGGTCAGCGCCTGTCCGATGATTTCGAAGACGCGCCGCGTCTGCTCTTCAACGGAGCCCTCGTCGGCGCCCACAGGGCCGGTCCCAGAGACGTGCACAGTGTTTCCGATGCGGACGGCACGTGAGAAGCCAATGATTGGCTCGAAGGGTGAACTACCCGAGATGTTTTGTCGTACCGACATTTCGCTTCTTGCAGGCGAGGTCGAGCGAAGGTTCACATTGCGGAACATATCGCTCGGTCTAGCTTCCCTCGGTATATTGCACGGATTTGAACGTGGAGCGCCAGGGTATCCCTTCTGGCGCTCGAACGCTGTTGTGACCGAATCCGTCGTTTAGAGCCCCTTCTTCACGAGGAAGAGAATCAGGTCGCGGACGCGGTTTGAGTAGCCCCACTCATTGTCGTACCAGGAGATGACCTTCACCATGTTGCCGATCACCTTGGTAAGCGGCGCATCGATAATGGAAGAGAGCGGATTGCCTTTGAAATCGGCAGAGACCAACTCATGCTCTTCGACCCCGAGAATGCCCTTCAGGGGACCAGCGGCGTGCTTTTTGAGTGCGTCGTTCACGCTTTGGACACTCACCGGCTTCTCGACTGTGACAGTGAGATCCACCACCGATACGACCGGAGTGGGAACGCGAAGCGAGAAGCCATCCAGCTTGCCCTTGAGCTGCGGAAGGACCAGGTGGAGGGCCTTGGCTGCTCCCGTGGACGTCGGAATGATGGAGAGCGCTGCTGCGCGGGCACGACGCAGGTCCTTGTGGGGAAAGTCGAGCGTGACCTGGTCGTTCGTATAGCTGTGGATGGTGTTCATCAGCCCGTTGATGATGCCGAATTCTTCATCCAATACTTTCGCTAATGGTGCTAAGCAATTGGTGGTGCAGGATGCATTCGAGATGACGTTGTGAGCCTTGGGGTCGTACTTGTTCTCGTTCACGCCGAGGACCACCGTGAGGTCGTCGTTGGTTGCCGGGGCCGAGATGATGACCTTTTTCACTGTGCCCTGCAGGTGGGCTTTGGCTTTGGTGGCGTCAGTGAAGTGGCCGGTGGACTCGACAACCACCTGAGCTCCCACAGACGACCAGTCGAGCTTGGCAGGATCGCGCTCGGCAAAGACCTTGATCTTCTTGCCGTCAATGGCGATGAAGTCTTCTCCGGCGGTGATGTCGTGATGCAGATTGCCGAGGATCGAGTCGTACTTGAGCAGATGCGCGAGAGTCGCGGGCGAGGTCAGATCGTTGACAGCGACAAATTCGAGTTCAGAATTACCAAGCGAAGCGCGAAGAACGTTGCGGCCGATACGGCCGAAGCCGTTGATGCCAACCTTCACAGCCATCTAAATAAAGTCTCCTCAAAAGGGGTCATGGGAAATGTCGCGAAACTAGCGCCGCAAACTGCCGCCAACACTGCGCGATTGTCACGGTTTCCATTTCGATGCTAGCACTTCGTCATCGAAGGGACCTCATTGTTGCACAGTTATTGCGACAGAGGCGTGACCTGTGTACGATCCACGTAGGCGCGTGTTGACGCGCCAACAGACCAATGAGACGACGTTCCAAGCGCGCCCCCAACCTTTCCGAGCAGACTGGAAAAATTGGACAGGAGCTGCCCGCGAATCAACCCGCTCCACTGCAGCCCAACTATGCCAATGCCGGCTATCCGTCCTCTGCTGCGCAACCACCCCGGGGAAGATCATCCGACACGAAGATAGAAACGACGAAGGAACTGCCCGTTGTCGGAACTGATCTGGACGATGTCGCTCATGAGAGCGATGCCGCTGCCGATGGAAGCGCAGGAGCGGCTGATGCGCCAGGCAAGCCAGTTCCTGAAGGTAAGTTGATTGTGGAGACACAGCCGGAATCGCCCTCCGCCGTCCCGCCGGAGCCGCCGAGCGCGGCGCGGCCTTCGCGGGGCTTTGTAGTGCTGACGATTGGGCTGCCCGGCTCCGGCAAGACGACATGGTTCAAGCGCCGCGGCGTGACACCGCTTTCGAGCGATCTGCTGCGCACCATTCTCTTCGACGACATTACCGAGCAGCGGTATCAGGGTTTGGTGTTCTCCACGTTGCGTTCGCTGCTACGCGCCCGCTTGATTGCGAAGATGCCCTGGAATTATGTGGACGCGACGAACCTGTCTCCGCATGAACGCCGCCAGTGGATCAAGATGGCGAAGAGCTTCGGCTACGATGTGCAGGCGGTTTTCTTTGACGTGCCTTTCGACGTTTGCATGGACCGGAACCGGCGGCGCGAGCGCACCGTGAGTGACGAGACGATGCACAAGATGGCGGAGCGCCTGCGTCCGCCCAGCTTCAAAGAAGGGTTTTCGAAGATTACGGTAGTGCGCGTCAAGGGCCAGCCGGCGCCGACCCCAGAAAGTGCGATGAGCGCGCCGGTTCCTGCCGATGTGCTGGGCGACGACACGGACGGAAGCGACGAGGGCGAGGAGTAGTCGTCGCCTGAGAGGATTTTGCAGGCTTGAGGCCGGGGCATCCCGGCCTTTGTCTTCTGGAGAGAAGAGACATGGGCGTGGCGCCGGCAGCCATCGAGTTCCGCAACGTAAGTTATCGGCTGCCAGAGGGACGCGCGCTGCTCCTGGACGTGACGATGGAGGTGGCTGCCGGCACCACCGTGGCGCTGCTGGGGAAGAGCGGTTCGGGCAAGACGACATTGCTGCGTGCGGTCAACCGCATGCACGGTGTGAGCAGCGGCGATCTTCTCGTGCGCGGACATTCCATCTTCGAACAGGATCCGATCGCGTTACGCCGCTCGATTGGCTACGTCATCCAGGAGACGGGTCTCTTTCCGCACTTCACCGTCGAGCGAAATATCGGACTGGTGCTGGAGATAGAGGGCAAATCCAAGGCTGCCATTGCCGAGCGTGCGCATGTATTGCTAGAGATGGTTGGACTGAACGCGGCGGAATTTGCGCAGCGCATGCCGTATCAATTGTCCGGGGGACAACGGCAGCGTGTTGGGTTGGCGCGCGCGCTCGCAGCAGGTCAGGACATTCTATTGATGGATGAGCCTTTCGGCGCGCTTGATCCGCTGACCCGGGCGGAGATGCAAGATGTGTTGCGGCGGTTGACGCTGGAGGTGCAGGAAAACGGTGCGCGGACGACCGTTCTGCTGGTGACGCATGATCTGGACGAGGCGCTCTATCTCGCCGAGCGCGTGGTGCTGATGGAGGGTGGGGGCATTGTCGCAAATCTTCCGGCAGCGCAGTTCCTGTCCTCGACAGTGGCAGCGGTCCAGGCCTATGTGCGTGCGGTGCACCGCGGCACGGAGACGCGTTCGTGATGGCCGATTCCGGCTTCCTGCAGCAGCATTGGGATGAGATCACAACGCTGACGTTGGAGCATCTATGGCTGACCGGTGCCGCGATGCTGATCGCTACGGCGATTGCGATACCCCTGGGTATCCTGCTGGCGCGAAGGCGCGGATTGTCCCGGCCGGTGCTGGGCATCGTGAACACGCTGCAGACGATCCCGAGTCTCGCGATGTTCGGCTTCCTGTTGCCGCTGCCATTTCTTGGTGAGCGAGCAGCGCGGATTGCGATTGTTGCGCTGGTGGCCTATGCGTTGCTGCCGATTGTTCGCAACACGTATGCAGGGATCACCGGCGTAGACGCGACGGTAATGGATGTCGCCGAGGCTGTCGGCATGACGAGCTGGCAGCGGTTGATGAAGGTGGAGCTTCCATTGGCGATGCCATTCATCCTGGCCGGGCTGCGCACGGCAACCGTGACGTGCGTGGGGATTGCCACCATCGCAGCGGCTGTGGGGGCTGGGGGGCTGGGTGAGTTTATCTTCCGCGGTGTGGCTTCCGTGGACAACAGATTAGTGCTTGCGGGCGCGATCCCTGCGGCGCTGCTCGCGCTGGGGGCAGATGGCCTGCTCGGACTGCTGGAATGGAAACTGCGCGTTCCGGGCACAAGGCGGCCGTGAGACACAGGCCGGCACTTGCTGCGATCTGCATCGCACTCCTGCTATGCAGCGCCGGCTGTACGCCGCCGCGACCGGACCGTCCGATTATCGGCGCGAAGAACTTTACCGAGCAGGTATTGCTGGGCGAGCTGCTAGCGCAGCATATTGAGGCGCGAACGGGGCTGAAGGTCGACCGGCGCTTTTATCTGGCTGGCAGTTACATTTGCCAGCAGGCCCTGGCCGCCGGACGCATCGACGGTTATGTGGAGTACACAGGCACCGCGCTCACCGCGATCCTGAAGCAGCCGGTGGACAAGGACCGCGCACGCGTTCTCGCGACAATTCAGCGTCTTTACCAGCAACGATACGGAGTCAAGGCGGGGAACTCGCTTGGGTTCGAGAACACTTTCGCGATGATTGTGCGCAGCGATGATGCCAACCGTCTTCATGTCTCGACCCTAAGCCAGGCCAGAGCCGCGGCGCAGCAATGGAAGCTCGGGGTGGGGTATGAGTTCGAGGAGCGCCCGGACGGCCTGCGGGGTTTGGAGATGGCGTACCGGTTCAAGTTCAATGGATCGCCGCGCACGATGGACCTGGGGTTGCTCTATCGGGCTATCGCGCAACGGCAGGTGGACATCATCGCGGGGAACTCGACCGATGGTCCCATCCAGCCATTGCACCTGACCGTCCTCGCGGATGACCTGCACTACTTTCCGCCATACGACGCTGTGCCGCTGTTTCGCGAGGACGCGTACCGGCGCTGGCCGCAGATGCGTGCCGCAGTCGCGGAACTCGAGGGGAAGATCGATGCGCAGGAAATGCAGGCCATGAACGAGGGGGTAGACGGCGGACATCGGGACCCGGCAGAGGTGGTGCGGGAGTTCCGGGCAAGGAAGGGATTGTGAGGGGGACAGCTACAAAATCGGAAAGCGGACAGCCGGAACCGTGGTTACGAGGCACGCACAAAGAGGTTCCGGCAGTCGTTCGAGCGGTGCTCCATGCGCTGGAGCAGGCCCGGGAGGATGCGGAGCGCTGGTGCGGAGATCTGACGGGTCTTCAGGTGAACGCGGGGCTGGCCGGGCTGCCATCGGTCGCATTCCAGTTGCGGCACATCGCAGGCAGCGTAGACCGGTTACTGACCTACGCCGAAGGACACGATCTGAGCGAAGCACAGCTGGCCGATCTGGGACGTGAAGCAGAGTCGGCCTCCCTGCCGCATCTCATGCTACGGGACTTTTCGAGCAGCATCGAACGGGCCGGTAAGCGCGTCCGTGGCTTCATTGGAGCGGACCTCGAATCGCAGCGCTTCGTTGGACGCAAGAGGCTGCCCACTACGATTGGCGGGCTGCTGGTGCATGTTGCAGAACACACCCAGCGGCATGTGGGACAGATGATTACGACCGCCAAGGTAGTGAAGGCCACGCGCGACGTGCCTATTCCGTCTGAGCCTCGGTGAACAGATGTCCCATCTGCGCCTGCTTGGTTTCGAGATAACGTTCGGCCAGTGGAGAAGCCGGCGGCACCTTGGCTGAAATGCGCTCCACGACCCGGATACCATGCTCTTCGAGGGCAGCGATCTTTTCCGGGTTGTTTGTGATGAGGCGCACCGCATGCACACCAAGGAGTTTGAGCGCCTTTGCAGGGATTTCGAAGATGCGGCAATCAGCCTTATAGCCCAACTCGAGGTTTGCCTGTACCGTATCGAGACCCATGTCCTGCAACTCATAGGCGCGTAGCTTGGCCATCAGTCCGATGCCACGGCCTTCCTGCTGTTCGTAGATGAGGATGCCGGCGCCTTCGTCACCGATGCGTTGCATCGCCAGCTCGAACTGCTGACGGCAGTCGCAGCGGAGCGAACCGAAGACATCACCTGTGAGGCACTGCGAATGAATGCGGACCACAGGAGGCGCTGCGTGGATGTCTCCCAATACCAACGCCACGCAACCTTCCACGCGCCGGGCGGCCGGCGGATCGCCTGGCCGGCAGGGTTCCGGCTGCGTGATGACTCCTTCAAAACCGTGTACGCGGAAATGTCCCCAGCGGGAAGGGAAGTCTGCCTCCGCTACCTTGGTGACCGTGATAGAGGACATGCGTAGATTATAGTCGGGAGCAATCGGGGCCGATCGAGAGGCCACGCGACTATGTACGAGCCACGGCTGATTCTAATCTCGTTGTTGATCAAGCTGGGCATCGCCGCGGCGATATCGAGTGCACTGGCGCGGTCGCGCGTTTTCAAGCGGCTGTTGTTCGCGGAAGATCGAACAGCCGGCGAGACGATCGGCTTGCTGGCCTTCATTTGCATACCTCTCGCCCTCGGCGTCTGGGCGCGCGTGACCGTACCGAACTTCCTGGCGGCAGACAACGCTTTTGAGACTACCGTGATTCTCGGCGTGCTGCTGGGGCCCTGGTGGGCCGCCGTAGGTGGCGCGTTTCTGGCGATCCCGGCCATGTTGCATGGCGAATTTCTGACATTACCAGTTGATCTTTGCGTGGCGATGATCGCTGGTTTTTACGGACGACTGGTGGACCCGGAAGACGTGTGGTCGTTTTCCCCATTTATCGACCTGAGTATCTATCGGTGGGTGCGCCGCAACCTGGCGCGGCCCCGGCTTGATCGGCAGATCCTGCTGTTGATGTTGATTGTCGGGATGCAGATCGCGCGGATGGAACTGGCAAAGCTGTATCCGCATCGCCTCTTCGTGCTGGACACGCATAGCTGGATTGTGCGCATTGCTATCTATGCATGCCCTGCGGTGGTCGTAGGCATTCCGCTTAAGATATGGAACGCGATACAGATCGAGCAGAAACTGGAGGAGCAGAAGCGTCTGGTGCTGGAGGCGCGACTGGACGCGTTACGGCGGCAGATTAATCCTCATTTTCTATTTAACACGCTGAACTCGATCGGATCACTGGTGCGGTTCCATCCGGAGCTGGCCCGGGAAATGATCGTACGGTTGGCAAACATCCTGCGGGCGCTCCTGCGTGAACATGACAGTTTCGTGCCGTTTCGAGATGAACTCGCCTTTACAGACGACTATCTCGGCATTGAGGTAGTGCGCTTCGGTGCAGACAAGCTGCGGGTGGAGCGTGAGATCGAGCCGGCGACGCTGGAAGTGATGGTGCCCAGCATGGTCTTGCAGCCGCTGATTGAGAACAGCATCAAGCACGGGCTGGAACCGCGACTCGAAGGCGGCACGGTGACGCTGCGGAGTTGTGTGCGAGATGGAAGGCTGGTGGTGGATGTAGAGGACGATGGGGTGGGGATTATGCCGGCGCGTGCTGCGGCGGTTGGAGCGGTGACCGCGCAGAGCCAATCCGGCAATGGCATCGGCATGAAGAACGTCCGCGAACGACTCGAGGTGTTGTATGGAGGTGAAGCGCGGTTCGAAGTGGAGAGCCGGCCTGGGCGCGGCACCCGTGTAACGCTTGAGATGCCGATGGTGTATTACGCATCGGACAATGCTTCGCCGGCCTAGTGGTTATCGTGCGTAGGCTCCCCAGCAGACACACTGTCCGCACATGATTCCGGCCCATCGCTGACCGATATTGTTCCTTAGAACGCGGCGGCCAGCATGAGCTCAATAAGGCCGGTAATTTGGTTCGGCGAGGTCGAAGAGCTTCCAGATACCTAACACAAACAAAACGACCACACCTCCGATGATCGCGAGCCCGACCAGTTTCGCAAAGATGATCAAGATTGGAAGGGCGATCAGCGCGAAAATCACCAGGAACACGAGGCCGAGGAAACACGCGATCGAATGCATCGCAGATACCTCCACGATTTTTGATACGTAAATCGTGGGTAGTTGGTTGCGTATTTCGATGCTTCGCCGAACTTTCGCCTGAACGGTTGTGATGGTCGCGGTCAGGGCGCACGCTGTCCCAGGACCTGCTCGTAATACTTCTCGTAGAGCGGGATGATGCGGGAGGCGCAGAAGTGATCCTGCGCGGTTTGCCGGGCTGCGGCCCCCATAGATTGGAGCCTGTCTGGGTCTTTTAGTAATCCAATCGCGCATTCGGCCATGCTTGCGACATCGCCGACAGGGAAGAGACGGCCGCTGACGCCGTCCTCGATGAGTTCCGGCACTCCGCCCACTCGGGTCGCGATTGCCGGAACGCGGCAGGCCATCGCCTCCAGCGCAGCCAGTCCGAAGGACTCGAGTTCGCTGGGCATCAGCATAAGGTCGGCGAGCGGAAGGAGTTCGGTAACGCTGTCCTGCTTGCCTAGAAAATGGACGCGGTCTCGTATGCCCAAGCTAAAGGCCAGCATCTCGGCTTGCGAACGGTCCGGGCCGTCTCCCACGAGCATGAGATGGGCGGGCACCTGTTTTGCCACCTGGGCGAAGATCTGAACGCAATCCTTGACGCGCTTGACAGGCCGGAAGTTGGAGAGATGGATCAGCAGCGCTTCGCCATCCGGCGCCCAAGCTCTGCGCGCTTCCGCACGGGCCGACGGATCCATGGGCGTGTAGACATCACAGTTAACGAAGTTGGGAATGGCCTCGATTGGACGCTTGATCGAGAAATCGGCGAGCGTCTTGTCGCGGAGATATCTGGAGATGGCGGTTACGCCGTCACTCTCTTCGATGCCGAAGCGGGTTATGGGCAGGTATGAGCGGTCCATGCCGACCAGCGTGACGTCTGTGCCGTGCAGAGTGGTAATGAACGGCAGATGCCGCCCTTGGGTGGCGCACATCTGGCGGGCCAGCAGTGCGCTGATGGAGTGCGGGATGGCGTAGTGCACGTGCAGCAGGTCGAGGTCGTAATAGCTCGCGACCTCCGCCATACGCGTGGAGAGGGCGAGGGAGTACGGCGCGAACTCAAAGAGCGGATAGTTCGAGACCGGCACCTCGTGATAGAGGATGTCGCGCTCGCGACCGCCGAGACGAAACGGCTGCGAGTAGGTGATGAAATGCACCTGGTGGCCGCGTGCGGCCAGCTCAATGCCAAGCTCGGTGGCGACGACGCCGCTGCCGCCGTACGTCGGATAACAGGTGATGCCGACTTTCATAGGCTCTCCGCACTTTCTTTGTAGCAGACGGCTGATTGGACGCGGCGGGGCATGATCACGATTCAACCTGTGAGTTCACCATAGTGCAGAAGCTTGATGCGGGGCCGGTCCAGGGATTGGCTCTGGAACGCATGAAGGAGGGCGAGTCGTTCGGTCTCGCGCGTCGTTACCAAGCGGGTGCCAGCCTGGCCCAGCGCATCATCGACATATCCCGGGTGACAGACGAGCTCCCAAATGCCTGGGGGCATTTTGTGCAGCAGTTGCTCGACGTACGCTGCGTCGAATGTTCCGGTCGCAAGCACGCCCAGCGCGCCATCTGTCGTGTGCAGCCCGGCCGCGCTTACAACTCGCAGGAACTGGCGGCGAAAGAGCCGCAGAGTGCGCACCTGCAGACGGCGCGCAGTGGGAGCATTCCCAGTGAGACGAAGCGACCATTCCGGCTCAAAAGGATTGCGGATGGCAGGCACATTACATGCACGAGCGGCGCGGATCAGAGGCCTGAGTACGCGTGGAAACATGTGGGTGTGCTTGTGTGTGTCCAAGTGGGTAACCGTGATGCCAGCAGATTGGATTTGACGAATCTGCGCGATGGCTTCGCGCTCGATCTCTGCGGATGCGATGCGGCCAGCGAAGAGGTCAACCACAAAAGCGTTGAGACTGGAACGCAGGCTGCCGTCGGGCGCAAGCGTGGGAAGTTCATCCGATTGCAGTTCCGGCCGCCCATCTACGAGGACCACATGGCAGCCGACTCCGAGCGACGTCTGTTTGAAGGCCGCATGTACGGCATCGCGAAAGGCCGGCGCCGTTGCCATGAGTGTTGCGGAAGGCAACGCCTCTGCGGCATTCAGGTCGAGGATGGCGCGGTTCACGCCTTCCGTCAGACCGAAATCATCGGCATTGATGATGAGGCGGCGAGCTACCGGATGCGTGGTATCCACGCCCCGAGTCTAGCAAGCGACTGAAAGGAGCGCGTCATTGAGGATGGGCGCCATTGACCCCATCGCGATGCTTCCTTACACTCGGGAGAGCCTTACGCGGAAGCGTTAACGGGCGGATAGCTCAGTTGGTTAGAGCGCCTGCCTTACAAGCAGGATGTCGGGGGTTCGAGTCCCTCTCTGCCCACCATTCTCCTTCATCATCCCTTCGAAGATAGCCGGGCTGAGTCTCGCTGACGAGATTGGCATACGCCGCAAATTCGGCTGGCGAGTGCAAACAGAAAAGGCCCCGGAGTGGATCCGGGGCCTTCTTTCTCGCCACCTTCGCAATAGGTCAAAGCCTACTGCGGTAACAGGATGAAACCGTGCGTTGGACCTGCGTGCAAATGCGTATCGTCACTATCCACCGGGCCGCTGCGGTCGGTTGTTTTTACTCCGATTGCCACGATGCGCCCGTTATTATTGATGCCAATCGCGGTCGTTAGCACCACGCCAGAGTTAGCCGGTATCAGGGAATTGAGATCCTGCATCCCCGTGCTGCTTGACCAATGAAACGCACGGGCACCGTTGCCGGCCGTTGACGTGCCAACGACTTCGCCCTTGTTGTTCTGGTCCAACGCATCGCTGAAGCCGCCTCCCAGAGTGCCGAGATCCTGCATGCCGGTCCCAGCAGTCCAAAGGAAGGCATGGGTCCTGTTAGGTCCAGTGGAGGAGCCGATGACTGACCCCTGGTTGTTGATCCTGTGAGCTTCGCTCATGGTGTCGCCCCCCAGCACTCCGAGATCCTGCATTCCCGAGCTAGAGGCCCATAGGAAGGCGTGCTTTTCTCCGGAGCTGTTGGTTGACACTCCCACCACTGAGCCCGGGTTGTTCAAGTCAAATGCCTCGCTGTTGCGGCCTCCCGGGAGAGTGCCGAGACTGGTCATGCCGGTGCTGCTTGACCAAAGGAAGGCAGTAATACCATGCGGGCCGCTGGAATAACCAACCACCTGTCCCGAGTCGTTGATGCCGAAGGCCCTGCTGTCCTTATCTCCTGGAAGCGTGCCCAGATCCTGCATTCCTCCGGTGGGTGTCCACTGGAAGGCGCGGATGCCGGTACTTGTGTTCGAATCACCGACCACTGTCGTGTTGTGATTTATGTCCGAGGCCGAACTGTAATCGCCCCCCGGCAATGTTCCCAGGTTTATCAGGCTGGATGCCCTGCGAATAAAAGCGCGCGTATGGACCCCATAAATTTTTCCCGAGTTACCGACAACTTCGCCGTTCAGATTAATTTTCTTGACGATGGTATTTCCCCCGGTCAGCGCGCCGATGTCGATCAACGTATATGACGACTGGGCGCGAGCCATCGGAGCCGAAGCGAGAACTGTTGCGAATGACCACGCCGTGAAGCGGGCCAGAAGCGTGCTCTTCATGGTTTCTCCCCTTGTTCTGAACACGATCTCCGTGCTCGCTTTAGTTCGTGACCTGAATGATCTTCGCCACTGATGGAACGCCGCTGCTGTTGACCAAGAACAACATGTAATGCCCTGGAGGCGCGACTTTCCCGTTTGCTGGAGCGGTTACCTGCAGGCCTCCGCTGACCTGAGTGAATTGGAGATGGACCAGACGCTGGTTTTGATTGAAGGCGTGCGTGACCGATCCCAGCCGGATAAACGTGATCTGGCTGATGCTTGCCGCGTCCGGAGTACTTACGTTAAGTGTCTGGCCAAATTTCACGCTGGTGGAGCTAACAGACGTGATCGTAGGCCGGGGACCGTTGAAGAGATAGGGCGGGGAGTATATCTCCGCGCTAGCCCCCGTTTGCTCTCCGCCCGCGGAGACGACCCGGCCGTCGGGCAGCAGGAGTGCGGTGGAGTGATAGCCGCGATAGACCGAGATACTTGCCATCGTGGTCCAGTTGCCCGTGGCGGGATCCCACATCTCAGACTGGAAGATCGGAAGGGATGCATTGTCGAATCCAAATCCTCCACTGCCGCCCGTTGCAAGCACCTTTCCATCGGGGAGCAGCGTTAGATTGAGTTGGCGCCGGGCGAATGCGAGGGAACCCGTGTTGGTCCATTGCGGATTCGATGCATTCAGGTCGATTACCTCCGCCGTCTTCGTGGCAGCAGTATTGGTGCTGCCATCGCCGCCGGCAATCAACACCTTTCCATCGTAGTAAACGGCGGAGCCATAGTCCCTCGTCCCGTTGTAGTTGAAGGTCCCGACAGTAGTCCATGCGCCGCTTCCGCTTGTATTCAGATAACGGCTTGTCTGATCAGGACCCGCATTGAACACCTGCCCGTTCGGCGCAACGAACATCATTGGGTAGAGAGGCTGGAAGAGTTGAGCGGAGGTCAGGTCGACCCAGCTATTGCTGGGTGGGTCCCATATCTGCGGCAGCGTGCTATTTGTGCCGGGTGTAATTTCTCCGGACACCACCAGAACATCGCCGTTCGGCAGCGTTGTATTTGTTGGATACCACCGGGCGTCTTGCATGTTCGGAATCTGTGTCCACGAATCCTGTGTGGGGTCGTAGATGGTCGCATACGGTAATCCGTATCCGGAGCTTCCATTGTGACCGCCTGCAATGAGCAGCGTTCCGTCCGCAAGGAAAGAATGGCCGGCGCAGAAGATGTTAAACGGTGCCAGTGGCGATGAACTGAAGCTGTTCGCTATCGGATCCCACAACGCGGGGTTGTTCCCGATGAGGAAGGAAGGCGAGAAGAGTACCTTTCCATTCGGGAGCAGATGTGCGTGAGCCGCCATGAATGGCCAGTTCTGAACCGGTGTCCACTGGCCCATCGGATTTCCACCTGAGTTGACCGTGACGGTTGCGCTCGAGGTGGCGGTAGCTCCCGAGGAGCTCTTTGCGATGAACGTATAGGTAGTGGTTGCCGTGGGGGAGACTACCTGTGATCCATTGACGGCGACCGAGGCTCCATTCAGTGTGGCGCTGGTCGCACCCGTAGACGACCAAGTAAGCGTAGACGTGCCGCCGGATGTGATGGTGATGGGATCTGCGTTGATGGAGGCAGTAGGCCCCCCGCCAGTGTTGACAACGACCGTAGCGGTGGAGCTTGCGGTAGCTCCCGATGCGCTCGTTACGAGGATGGTGTAGGTGGTGGTTGCGGCCGGGGAGACTACTTGTGATCCATTGACAGGGACCGAGCTCCCGTTCAGCAAGGCGCTGGTTGCATTGGTTGAGGACCAGGTAAGGGTAGAACTGCCGCCGGGCGCAATCGTGGTGGGGTTCGCATTGATCGAAGCTGTGGGGTTTCCACCTGAACCGATTGTGACGGTAACGGTGGAGGTCGCGGTGGCACCGGAAGAGCTCTTTGCGATGAAGGTATAGGTGGTGGTCGCGGTGGGAGAGACTGACTCTGATCCATTGACGGGCACCGAATCCCCATTCAAGGTGGCGCTCGTAGCATTGGTAGAGGACCAGGTAAGAGTAGAACTGCCGCCGGCTGCGATCGTCGTTGGATTGGCGGTGATGGATGCGGTGGGGCCGCCGCCGCCGGGTGTGACAGTGATGGTGACCTGGCCCCAGTCGGTGGTTCCGTTCGCAGCGTGTGCAGTAATGCGGTAGGTGGTAGTTGCGGTGGGGGAGACAACCTGCGATCCATTCAAGGCGACGTTGGTCCCGTTCAGATCAGCGCTGACCGCATTCGAAGTGATCCAGGTGAGCGTAGAGCTGCCGCCGGCTGCAATCGTTGTGGGATTGCCCACTATGCCCGCAGTGGGGTTGCCACCGGAGTTGACGGTCACCGTAACGGTGGAAGTCGCGGTGGCACCGGAAGAACTCTTTGCGATGAAGGTATAGGTGGTGGTCGCGGTGGGAGAGACTACCTGTGATCCATTTACCGCAACCGAGGCTCCATTGAGGGTCGCGCTGGTGGCATTGGTGGAAGACCAGGTAAGGGTCGAACTGCCGCCTGGCGCGATCGTCAGTGGATTTGCGGTGATGGAGGCAGTGGGGCCGCTGCCGGGAGTGACCGTGATGGTGACTTGGCCCCAGTCGGTTGTGCCGTTCGCGGCGTGCGCAGTGATGCGGTAGGTGGTAGTTGCGGTGGGGGAGACAACCTGCGATCCATTCAACGCGACATTGGTCCCGTTCAGGTCTGCGCTGACAGCATTGGTAGTGGTCCAGGTGAGCGTCGAACTTCCGCCGGCTGTGATCGCTGTCGGATTGCCCACTATCCCGGCTGTGGGGTTTCCGCCGGAACCGACGGTGACGGTAGCAGTGGAAGTGGCAGTGGCACCGGAAGAGCTCTTTGCGATGAAGGTATAGGTGGTGGTCGCGGTAGGAGAGACTACTTTTGATCCATTGACCGCAACCGAGGCTCCATTGAGAGTGGCGCTAGTTGCATTTGTAGAGGACCAGGTAAGTGTAGAACTGCCGCCGGACGTGATGGTGGTGGGATTGGCGGTGATGGATGCGGTGGGGCCGCCGCCGGATGTGACCGTGATGGTGACCTGACCCCAGTCCGTGGTCCCGTTCGCGGCGTGCGCGGTGATGCGGTACGTGGTGGTTGTCGTGGGAGAGACTACCTGCGATCCATTCAGGGCAACATTGGTCCCGTTCAGGTCCGCGCTCACGGCATTGGCCGTGGACCAGGTGAGTGTAGAGCTGCCGCCGGCTGCAATTGTCGTCGGATTGCCTGATATTCCTGCCCTTGGAGACTGCGCAACCGCGAAAGCAGAGGATAGTGCCGCGACGATCAGCAGGCACAAAACCGAAACAATTCGGGAGTGCCGGCGGAATGCAACTGTCTGACCGGTGAGAAGACCATGCAAGAAAGACCTAGGCGAGGAAATTACCTGAGGGACCATGACCGTATCTCCGCCGAGATGCCCAGTATTAGGAGAGCCATCCACGACACTGAAGGTTTTGTTATGCAGGGGAGACTAGCTTGGGGAGTGTGCGCTATCGATTGACAACTGCGGGAAGGAGAGAGGCCGCGCAAGGTAAAACGCAATCACGATCTTTCAGGAAATCGAGTTAGGTGCATTTCCGGACAGAGGTCGAAGATCGGAAACCGCCTTCGCAGGCCGCCGCTGTGCCGATATGTTTTCGCTGAGTTGGGTGCACAAATGATCTGCCACCTGATTCACGCTCGCCGGCGATGTGTCTTCGGGGACGATCGCATAGACCATTGAGATCGGCAACATTCCATCGTGGGTCCAATGAATCACCGATTGCGGCAGTCGAATGGCGAAACCGGGTGAATACCATGCAGAGGTCAATTTGAGCATGCCGCCTCCTCTCGCCATGAGAACGTACCTGTTTTCTCCAAACTGAAGCTTCCATTGGGGCGCCATGGATTCGGAGGGAAAATCGTGCGAGCCAGGATGAGGCATGAGCTGAACGGATGGATGGAAGTGAATAAACGACTCTGCTTTATGTCTTCCTTTGCCTTGCAGCAGGTCGGCGATTATCCAGAAACTCCCAGCGAAATGCCCGATTGCTCTTGAGTGATCCACGCTGGAGTGTCTGTACTTGAAATGTTGCCCCCGAACGAAATGGCCGCTCGCGATCGATCCTTCTGCAATGCGGCCGACGGTTGGGCGAATCCCAACCCGGAAGCTGGCCCAGACTTCGGCCTGGTCTGCTTCGTCGATGCGTATCGTGTTATGAGCGGCCGTTGAGCGCTCATACTGGCGCTCCGGTCCTGGCTCGTAGGAACTGACTCCGGTATCCACAACGACTCTTTGTCCATGCAGGGTGAGTTCGTAAGTGAGGACATCTGAGTGTCCGTGGCCGGGCTGATAATCGGGACCCAGCGGTCCGCAGTCGAGGATCAGGAAACTTCTCGAGTCGTAGTTTCGAATGGTCCCGTAGCCAGTTTCCGGAAGGATATGCGTCTCAATTCCACTTCGCGAAGTAGTGTTAGGCACGGCCCCGGCGTCGGCAAGGATTTCGCCGGTCGGCCGTGTCACATTCAGTTGGGAATCGTTCAGCAGCGGGATCTCACCATCGGGATGAAGAATCTCGCTCAGGTATTGGCTCATGCGAGCAACACCGTCACTGACGGCAAGGCGGCATTCGGGGTCGTCAGGCGCGCACACGTTAAATAATTGCTGAATATCGATCAGATCATCGAGTACCCATGCGTGATACATAGGCGACCTCTCGATGTGGCCTCCATCCGGCAGTATTTGTTCCCTAACCTGCTGTTTTAGGATTTGCTGTCCCAGAATGAGCCACCTGGAGCTTTCCGGTGCTTCAAGCAGGGACCCGGCAAAGACAAGAGCCTTCGCATTTTTCAGGAAGTGATTTGCCAACAGTTCACGCTCCAGCCGGCTTTCGAGCGAGAGCACCTGCACCCGAAGGTTGGAGAGCATTCGATCCATTTGTGCTCTATCGCCAATCTCCTGCGCTCGAAGATAGTTGCGCGCTAGAAACTTTAGCCAATTCACGATGCGTAGAGACAGGAAGAAAGGCTGCCAGGCGACTTCGCGACCGGTAGGGTTCTGATCGCACCAGCTCAACGCGATGCCTATGGCCCGGCGAAGGAGATCCTCGTCGCGAGGTGAAGTGAGATCAATATTCAGGAAGTCGCAATAGTTGGCGTGGAAGACCTGGCGGCGCCTTACCTCTTTCAGAGACCACGGCACATCATCATCGTCCGCCGGGAGAGGATCTACAAACTGTACGTTGCCAGCCAGGATGACCTCGCGGGCTAACTCAGGTTGCCAGTCCGCCATGTGCCGCAAACCGCCATGAGTTTTTATGCCAACTGAAACCTCGGGCCAGCGTCGAATGTCATTCGTACCCAGCGTGCGGTGCAATCCTAGATATAAAAGCTGAGATAGACGCAAATGTCGTAGCGTTCTCCAGTATCTGCCTGTGGTAGAAGGCGCTGCAGGAGCTGCAAAGGACGGGAGCGCTGTAGTCTCCGCGACAGGAGAAACAGCAGGGAACAGATACTGATTGCTCGTCATTGCAGTTTCGTGCATCTCGTCCTCGATGATCACCTTCCGGGTGCAGGGTGCTTTGGCCCCAACCGGGGTCCAGTCGTTCATCTTCGCGCCTTCGTGCAGGGGGTGCAGCCGTTCCAACTCACGGAGTAGAGGAAAAGCCGGTCGGCGATTGAGAGATTTATCAAATAGGTTCTTATGATCCGGCGCGTTCGACACGCGGGCACTGTAGGAATGACACAGACGAGTTACTGTGGCAAGAAACAGGCCAGAGGGAGGCGGACTCTCTCTTCGACAACGTCGAGCGGATGAAGCCGTATTTCAGGTAATTTTTTCGCTGCAAAGAATGGTGAAGAGTCTCTCGATTGGCGTCATAAATCGCTGACAACACGATCGCACAGCCCCAATTTCCGTTGATCTGTGTGTTAGACTCGCGAACATGCGTTAACACAAAAAACGTCTGTTCACCGCCTGAACAATCGCTTATCTTGCGATGTTTCACGGATCGCGTTGGACATGGTGGGTAAGACAAGTTGGCATAACACCAAAGGGTCATCGCCGTCTTCAACGTTTGGTTCTAAGGTGAGCAGATCATAGAAGCGGCTGAATCGGAAGCTTAGTCAGGTTGAGTTGCACGCTGGCTATCTCTAATTCAAGCGGTGAGAAGCATTCTTTTCCAGCATCTCTTTCGATGCTGACGGGCTCGCACATCCGTGCGACTGATCGACCTGCTGCCAAAGCAACGTCTTCTGGGTTTCCGCGGAATCGCGGACACCTTCGCTTGCTTCAGAGCTTTCGAGCGCTGTAGCTTTTCAGATCCGCATATGTACCGGGTTAAAAAAAAATCTCTTATCGAGGACTCCCCCACATGTCTTCCCAAAAAAATACTCTGCTCGACTCCTGGAGCAAGGCTGACTTAAATCATTGCCGCTCCGGCCCATCTTGAATCGTGTAAGCCGTTGACTATCCGAACGGCACGCACTCTCCACATCCACAGTTAGCTCTCCACGCCGGATCGCCGGCGTAATGTCGCCTGCTTTTTTGCAGGACAGGCAGGGCTCGCTCTTTTTCCGACTCCGGCGTTGCTGCCGGGCTCCCTTGCCCACGTGCAGGGGTCAGCCAACTTATGTCTAAAAAAGGATTTAACCTATGTCTTCACGGCTTACATGTCCGCCGCTTCTAAGGACTGGTCTCAGTGTCAGCATCGCGCTTACATGCGCATTTTCGTTCACCGCACAGAGGTCCGAGGCTCAAACCGGCACGACGTACTATGTCGCCACCAACGGCAACAACTTCAACAACGGACTGAGCGACAGCAACGCGTTCGCAACCATCACCTATGCGTCCCGTCAGGCGAAGCCTGGCGACACGATCCTGGTGGAAGACGGTACCTACTCTCTCGGCAACGGCGGCTGGCTCGGAGACGCTGCCATCAGCTCCAACGGCGCAGCCGGCCAACGGATCACCTACAAGGCCATGAATAAGTGGAAGGCCAAACTGGTCGGCGGCGGCACCGGCGACGGCTCGACCGTGATCGGGGTCTCCGGAAGCTATAACACCATTCAGGATTTCGACGTCACCGGGAGCAATGCGAACGGAATCGACCTTGCCAGGTCTGGAACTACCACCAGCTACAACCAGGCCATCGGCAACTATGTCCATGACCTTGTTGCTCCGTGCGATGGCAACGGGGGAACCGCCATCAATTCCGGCGATGGCGACAACTACAATCCCGGCGTTGGCCACATGGACATCCTGAGCAACCTGGTGGTCAATGTCACGGATCCTCCCGGCTGTAGTGCTCCGCATGGCGCCGGTATCTTCGCGGCAATTCCTTACACAATGGTGGCGAACAACATCATCGTGAATGGCGGACACTGGGCGATTGAGTCGTGGCACAACGCTCATCACGAGACCTACTTCGGCAATGTCATCGTGAACTCCAAGCAGTCCATTACAATGGGCGCAGGTGATGGGCCGAATACAGGCACGGTGAACGACTACTCGCTGGTGCAGAACAACATCGTCTATAACTCCAGCATGTCGGCGATCGTAGAGACCGGAAGCACAGGTCCCCACAACCAATACAAGAACAACCTGGTCTATGGCGGTAATACGACCATCGGCCTGAATAACGGTCTGCAAGCCACCGGGACGATCAAGGCAGACCCGCAGTTCGTCAACAACACCGGAAATGCTTCAGGCAACTACCGCGTAGCGATGACTTCTCCTGCGCGCGGCACCGGCCTCGCACTTGCTGGTGTGATGACGGACTTTGATGGAGTGTCGCGTCCACAGGCGGGCATGACAGTAATAGGTGCAGCTCTTGGTGTGTCCCCGACATCTGGTTCGGGTTCCGGTTCTTCCGGTGCAGCCACAGCAACCATCTCGGCTAGCCCAACTTCCGTTACCAGTGGTCAATCGTCGGTCATCTCGTGGACAAGCAGTAATGGAGTAAGCGCAAAGCTGAATGGAGCGACCGTTGCACTCAACGGCAGCATGACAGTAAATCCCACTGCGACGACGACTTACACGATAGCTGTCGCCAACTCTACCGGCAACAGCACGTCGCAGTCAGTCACGGTTGCAGTTGGCACCCCGACGGGCGGTACAGTAGCCGCCGGCGTGATGGCCAGCCCAACCTCCATCAAGAGTGGCCAGAGTTCGGTGATCACGTGGGACACCAGGAATGCTGTCAGCGCGACTTTGAATGGAAAGCCTGTCGCACTGAACGGATCGATGACCGTGCAGCCAACAGCGACGACTCAGTACAAAGTAGTTGGCACCGGCTCGAACGGTAGCGTGGATTGGGGCTCTGTAACCGTGACTGTGGCTGCAGCTGCTACCAGCGGCCCCGTTGCGGCGGGAGCAAGCGCTAGCCCAACCTCCATCGCGAACGGTCAAACGTCTGTGATCACCTGGCACACGGCGAATGCCGTAAGCGCAACTCTGAATGGCGCGCCGGTTGCCCTCAACGGATCAGTTACAGTGCGGCCAACCGCAACGACGGTCTACAAGATCGTTGCGACGGACTCGACCGGTAAGACTGACTGGGGTTCAGCAACCGTCACTGTTAAGTAATTTGGTTGGGGGATGAGACCAACATCTGGCAAATCCCCAACCTTGTTTGGGTCTCAGGGCGCAAAGGCCGCCGCGGAACGTGACATTCACGCTGCGTCGACTTTGCGTCCTTTTTTTGTTTTGATAGATGTATTTTCTGACCTGTTCAAAGTGCGACTGACGTAGCTTGAAGTCACGCTGCATTAGGAGTTCAATGAACAACGACCGTCGCAGCGCCCCAATCCGTCTGACCTGCTGGAGAGGTTGCTATAACTTTATAGGTCGTAGTGACCGTAGGATGTACCTTCCGGGTGCCCTTTAATGGGACAGGCTCCCCATTAAGCGTAGCGGCTGCCGCATCCTCGGTGGTCCAGGTGATGGTGGAAGACTGCCCCCTTTTAATCAGGTTGGGAACAGCGCTGGCGCCGGCGGCAACCTTAAGCATCTGAGGTTCAGGACAGGGCGGTGCAGAGCTTGGCTGAAAAAGACAGGCGCCCACATCTGTTGCCCCGATGTGAGGACGGGGCGTCCCTGCGAAGTCTGTGCCGACTGCCCCCAGAGCCAGTCCGGCCGCTCGGGCTCCGGAGTCAAAGCTCAGCCGATAATTTCCAAATGCAGTTCCGGTGTTGTGGATAAATCGGGGGTTTGCATAAACGGTTCCACTCGCACGCAAACTGTGATTCAAACTAATGCTCGTGTCGCCTCCATAGATCAAGTTATTCAAGTATCTATTGTGAGGCCCAGTCTTGCCGGTCTCGGCGATGGCTGTTTGCTCGCTGTTGTAGATCAAGTTGTTCTGCACAAGACTGTAATCATTCACCCGACCGCCGGGAGAGTCGCCGTCCCCAATTGTGATGGACCGACGATTGTTAATCAGGGTGTTTCCGACAACGGTCACATGCGAAGCGGCGTGCCAGCTTTGGATGCCGTAACCGGCATTGATGACGATGTTATTTGCGATAGTGGAGTACGGAATTTCTGCGTATACTCCACTCGAAGGATGCCCCTCCGGGCAGCCGTCAATCGGCGTGATATTCACTACAAGATTCCCGATGATGTCGTTGTGGGAAATGCCGCGATAATTATCCCCGCCGCCGGTCTCAATTGCAGTTCCGCTATTATCAGTACACGGTGTTTTCATATCGTGTACATAGTTTCCGATAGCCTGGTTGTAGCTGGCTGAAGTACCCGCATATGCCAGAATGATCCCATTCGCGTTCTTGCCGCTGATATCGAAGTCCTTGATAACAATTCTGCCACCGGTCACTCGTATAACTGCCGAACCGTCGCCGGATGAGGTCCCAACCAGCTTCGCCTTCCATTTATGCTCGGCGGCAAATGTAATGGGATGGCCCTTCGTGCCGCTCTTTCTCAAGACGATGTCGCCCCGATAGACACCGTCAGCGACAAGGACCGTATCGCCTGGGCCGACAACCTCGTCAGCATGGCGGAGAGTCGCCCAGGGGTGGGCCGTGCTTCCGTCAGCAGCGTCGCTGCCGTTCGTGCTCACATAGTATGTTGCACGCGCAGCCGCGGATGTCTGCGATGGCTCGGTCAAAGTGTGTCCAGGACCTCCGCCGGGCAACAGGAAGCATCCCGCGAAGGATGCAGTAAGCAGAAGCCAATTGATCGATTGGGCTGTCGTGATCATTGTTGAGATGACTGTGCCATGCGTTAGGCCGCAGTGCCGGCTGTGCCCAATACCATCGAAGGCGGTCGGAAGCCGTTGTGCCATGTTTCGCTTAACAGTTGCTGTGTTCTCTTCACATTGCTGTAGAGCGGATCGTTGATATTGATGCCATTCGCTTCCGTCATCTTCTGGCACATCTCCGCAATCCCGTCTGCAACTGAGAAGTTCGCTTTGAACCCAAGCAGGCGCGCTATCTTTGAGAAATCCACGTCATAGTCTCGCTGATCCTTCGCCTCTGATGTGAACTTCAATCGGGCGGAAGGGAGCGCCGAATAGACAAGATCAGCTACGTCTATGATCCGGTGATTGTTTGCATCTGCGCCGACGTTGAATACCGCATTCGACACGAGCGAAAGATCACTCGATACAACGGCCTCAAATGCCGCCGCGGCATCTCTCACGTGCAGAAACGGTCGCCGCTGCCCTCCACCGCATATTTCCAGAATCTCCCCTTTGCAACCTCTGGCCGTCAGCACATTCACCACGAGATCAAAGCGCATGCGATTTGACCACCCAAAGAGCGTTGACAGACGTAGGATGGTGGGATGAAAGAAGTCGTCCGCCATGCCTCGTAGGGCTCTTTCAGACGCCAGCTTGTCCTGCGCATAGCAGGAGAGCGGACAGGTTGGTGATGTTTCGGTCAAATGCGTCGCATCCGCACTCGACCGACCATAGACGCTGCAGCTGGACGCAAACACATATCGAGCGATTCCCAACCATTTACAGATGTGCGCCAGGGTCAAGGCACTGTGATAATTGCAGCTGTACGTGAACTCCATATCGAGATCACAAGCAGGGTCACCCACCAGGCCTGCAACCCAGATAACGGCATTGCAGCCACGCAGCAAAGGCAGGACCTCGTTGGCGAGGTGGACATCCACTTTCTTGCTTGTGAATTCGGGATGACAGCGAAGTCGACGTATCGAGTCGTCGCCAAACCATTGCGCGTCGATACTGGTAACGTGGAACCCCTGTTCCACGAGGTGGGCGCATAGGGTACTTCCCAGATATCCCGCTCCGCCCACAACGGCGATGCGTTTGCTTTCGGCCACCATCATATTCTCCTTTTAAGTTTCCGGTACTTTCGAAGCGAACGCTTCAATAGGCAAGGGAATTGGGTATTCGGCAGTGATGTAACAAGTCAATCGCGTATTACCGAAGAAGTGCGGTACCACCTCAGAACGTGTGACGCCGTCCAGCGCAGTGAATGGGAACTGTACCGCGTCTCATGCTCTTGATATCGCGCGCGCAGCTCGCACAAGAGCAGGCCCATCGCGGGACTCCTCATAAACCGCTCTCGGCATCAGGTACACCAGCATCATTGCGAGCCCCATGCCGTTGGTGAGCAACGATGTTAAAAGCGCGCCATTTGCCAGCGAGAATGCTGGTAGCGCCATGGCGAGAGTGGCCAGACGAATGTCACATTCGGCCGCCATGGAATCATATATCCACAGAAGGACTGCGAGAAGCAGTGTGAAAGCGATGATCCCCAAGTAGCCGAAGTTAGCGTAGGCGTCTGCCCAGACATTTGCGTTGGCGTCATTGCTGGGGCTGTGGAAGTAAGTAGCGCCGATGAGGTAAGGCGGCTCAACGGCATAGGGATAGTCCAGGAAGAACCTGAAGATACTGTGACCGAGATGCGTCTTGGGATGGGAAGAGAAATATTCGTAATAGTATCCTGTCAACAACCCGGGAAGCGCGGTCATCCTGACGCCTAGGAGCGACTCTGGGATGATGGAATAGCCGACAAGTTGCAATGCTCCGGCTCCGGCGAATAGCGCGGTCCACATGGATATCAATCGCGCACCAAACGCTCTATATGACCGCATTGCCCATAGTAGATAGAGCAGAAGGCCTGCCGAGAACAGCATGGACCGAAATGCCGTGATGGAATAGATTGCATATTCGCCGATGACACCCGCTACGATCCAGGACGTACGACGCGAGCGAAGGCCAATTGCCATAATGAGAGGATTGACTACCCATGCCTGCCATCCGATTGCATATCCAACAAGCATCGGCGCCTGATCGATACTGTTCTGAAATTGCGCACGGACGATATAGGTATCGTTGAATGCTATGTAGTGGAACTGGAAACCAAAGCTTGACACTATCAACGCATAAGAACATATGCTGAGCAGCAGAAGTGCGATCTTGAACTCATAGCTATGGACTCGCATGTGCGGCAGTGGCAACAGCGGAAACCGATAGATCGTGCCTACAAGAGCGAATGCGATTACGAGTGATGTGGCGAACAAAAGCGGGCCGCGGGATTGATCGTCGAGGGCATAGATTGGCACCAAGCATGCCGGTACCAGGACCAACATATAAAGCATCCAATAAACGACCTGGGAGGGCCGTTCTAGCCGCGTTGGCATCCAAAGAGAAGGTATTGCTGCGAGAATCCAGCCTACGGCCGCATGTCCAAGAGTTGTCCTTGAGTGAAAGCCTTGGTAACCCCACACAGGTACCACCAGCTGCTCGTACAGGATCACGAAGATGCCGATGTACAGCGTGCAGACCGTGACAAGGCCAGCGCGAGAGCGCAGGAAACTGCGGACATACGAGACGTCCCTGATGCGCATTGTGGAGGCTGTCGTCACGTTGTTGAAGACTCCGCCAGATTTGGGGGAAGTGTCTCCCGCGACAAGCGGCATCCTGTAGTAGCGATGCGGAGCAGGACGAAGTAGTAGATGATGCGTGAGGCGGTATTCATAACGCTCATTGCCACTACCATGTGAAGGAGCGCCCAACCATTCCGGTCGGCAACTGCGAATACGCCCAGGTTTCCTCCAAGTACCGCAACGTCATAAATCAACTTCAGGCGTTGCCCATGCAGCACATACACCAGGCGACTCAGCGGGCTGACAACAAACGAGGTTAAAAACCAAGGAGCAACGATCGCCGCGATCGCGCCGGATAGCTTCCATTGCGCGCCGAATACGAATACAAAAATGGACTGACCAAAGACGGCGATTGCGGCGGCGGGGATGACGCCGATTGCCACCAATCCCATGGTGGAATTGTGAAAGAAACGCAACAGCCGCTTAGGATCGTTGCGCGCGTAAAGCGCCGCCTGACTATGAAACGCATCTGCCATGCCGGTACCGATCAGAACTACAGGCACCGCAAGTACACGCCAGACGAGCGAATAGTATCCTCCTGCCTCGGGACCGTAGAGAGTCACCAATAACGGTAAAGGAAGACTGGTCCCCAGCAGGTTCAGTAGCGAAGACGGTGCGGAATAGATGGGAAATTGCCGATGACGTACTAATGCGGCAACTGGACCTCCTCCCCTGAGCGGATACCGTCGTACTACCGGCCATGTGATGCGGACCATCCGACCCATTCCGATGGCGCGGCCAATTGTTTCCCCTAGCAGCAGGCCGAGGGCATGAAATCCGATCGCGCCCAAAACGACCTGTGCCAAACTGCGACCCGCGTTCTGGAACAGCAGGCCCTGCGAAACGGTACCGAACTCCTCGTTGCGAAGAGACCAGTAACGCAATGTAGAAAACAAGGCCGCAAATAGAATGCTGGCGACCATCAGCCACGTCGCATACCATGGCAATGCGCCAAACCCCAGAAGCGATCTACGGCTCATTTCGTGTATCAGGATGCCGCAGCCGGCGCTCATCGGAATGGCACAGATGAGCGAGAGCTTTACAAGATACGCAGCCTCCCTTTCGGTGCCTGCGGAAACAATGGCAACGTCATATTGAAGCGAAGCCACAACGACAGCCACTCCAAGAAAGGCCGTAAATAGGCCAAGGGTGCCAACGTCACTGGGCACGTACAAACGCGTCAGGATTGGCGCCGCGGCGAGCGTGAAGCCATGACCGAGGGACGCACCTCCGCTGAGCAGTACGACGTTGGCGGCAAATGGGAACCGTTTATGGGCAAGTAGAAGACGCTCGGAGACGCGCCGTGCTACTCGTCGTGCCAGAAAACGGACTTGCATCAAAAGGCACCAGCGATTTCGCCAATGCTGAGCATCCACATGCGCGGCAACCTGCTTGCATGGCAGTGCGCCGCGATTACCCTTGAACGCGCAGCCGGTTCAGCACAAATGCAGGCCACCTTCAAAAGGCCCGCCTCATCCATTGTTCGGCAATAAAGATGCGCGACACATCACTTTCGGCGATTGCGGCGCCGCCCTGAAACTGCTCGTAATACCTGAGGAACTTCTGCTCATCCAAAATTCCTGCCTTCGATAAGCGGCTGCCGCGAAAGCTGGAGTGGACTACGTCACTAAGATCGTGTTGCAGCCACCGCTTCTCAGGCGTGAGAAAGGCCTGCTTGTCGCGGCGCCACCTGATCGCATCAGGCAATTCAGGGAATGCTTCCCGCAACACATGCTTCGTCCAGCCGTTCTGGATCTTCAACTGGGGCGAAAGCGTGATGAGGAATTCCACCAGTCTGTGATCGAGAAATGGATGTCGCACTTCGAGCGAGTGAGCCATCGAGTTGCGATCTTCATAATGGGTAAGCGCCGGAACTGAGTACTTTTCGATATCGGCTATCTGGCGAGACGCGATATCCCGGCACTCCCAAACGGGCACTGATGCGTGGGTGGCGCGCACGCCATGTTGATGACTGGCGTGTAGCGTGGGGATATAGCGGCGTGCTGACCGTAGCGTGAACTGATGCACTACCGTCCGCTTCCATAAACTGGCACCGAGTTGAGCAATAGCTTGAGCATACTTGTGCTGCCTGTATAGAGATTTAAGATGGAAGAAGAAGAACTTGAGATAGCCAAGCAGAACCTCATCCCCTCCTTGTCCACTTAACAGCACGGTGGCGTCCGCGTCCTTCTTGATCGCCTCGAATAGCTTGAATTGCGCTATCACGCTGAAGCCGCCAACTGGCTCGTCGCTGTGTTCAAGGACCTTGTCCAGACTCTCCATTACGTCTGCACAGCCGAACACAATCTTCTGATTTTTGAGTCCGGTGTTGACTACTGCATCTATGAATTCGTGCTCATCGGCGAGTCCATCGGCCGACACGATGGAATATGTCTCTACCTGGCCGCCGCTCATGCTTCGACTGCCTACTGCGATGGCAGATGAGTCAAGGCCTCCACTAAGCAGGACACCCACCTTTACGTCGCTACGAAGACGCAGCCGGATACTATCCAAAAACAGAGCACGGAACTGTTCTGCCGCATCCGCTGGACGGTCCACTACTTCCGGTGATGGGAAGCTCCAGTAGGTGGCCTCGCGAATCTCGCCCGTGTCCAACGAGATGGTCATGCTCGTCCGCGGCGCCAACCTTACAATGCCGTCGTAAAACGTCTCCAAAGAGTGATCCAGTAAGCCTTGGCCGAGGAAGACCGACATGACTGGCTCGTTAAGGCGGCGAACTGGCAGCAAAGGAAGCAGTTGCTTGATCTCACTTGCGAAGTAGACGCAACCGTCACGCTTTAGCAAATACAGTGGTTTTATCGAGAAGCGATCGCGGCTCAGCACTATACGCCGTCTCGGTACATCTGCGATCGCGAAAGCCCACATTCCGTTCAGTCGATCGAAGCCGTCACTACCGTATTCGGTGTAAATGTGAAGAATCACTTCCGTGTCGGTTCCGGTCACGAACCTGTGGCCCTTGGCTTCCAACTCTTGACGTAGCTCCAGATAGTTGAAGATTTCGCCGTTGTACGCAATCCACCGTCCCTCCTGATCCGTCATCGGCTGATGGCCACTCGAAGACAAGTCAAGGATGGAGAGGCGACGATTGCCGAGAAAGACGTCGAAGCTACCCGGGGGGATTTCCTCCCCGAGCTTCAACGTTAGTGCGCAGACGCCGCTATCATTTGGTCCTCGATAGCTGGTCAGGTCATTGATCCGGGAGAGAGGCTCAAACATGTCCCGGCCAAAAACACCTTGGATATTTACGACGCCAAAGATTCCGCACATATGAGTGAAGCCGTTTCCGATGGGGCAAGGTAGTGAGAAATAAACGCGCAGGCGCTCCCGGCCGAATGTAGATTTGCGCTGCCACCCGAGGCACAGAGGGAAATATGGAGATCAGTTAAACAACAAGCGGATTCAAGCGGGTGAATAGTAAAATGAAAGCGAGAACGCTATCGTGATTACAACAGGCAACGTGTGTCCTCAACAAGTATCCGGAGTCTTGCTGGGGCTATCCACCCGTGATCGTAACGAGTGGCTCTCCGCGATCCGCTGAATCATCCGGCTTGTCTCTCGGCTCGTTTGGGTTATGAGTCTCCGAGTCAATGCAAACGGCATGAATGCTCATGGAGTTTGTTGTGCATTGGCCGGAACTAAGGAGGTCGAATTGCCAGCGGTGCCGCGGACATACGAGGAAACGCCCCTGCTCTATCCAGCCTTGGGACAGATCTCCACCTTGATGAGGACAAAATCGCCGCACGGTGAAGCGCTGGCCATCGGCCTCTATAGAGATGCGCTCCTCTTGGCCCTCAAGCTCCAGGATGAGGTCGCAATATCGTCCAACGTCCTCAGCCTCCATCACTAAGAAGGCATGCAGAACAGGATCGTAAACATCAGGAATCCGCTTGAGACGAAGCCGGAAGGTCAACGCGAATTCTTCCCAGGTCAGTGCGCGCGCAAGCACTTTATCTATTTGCCACGCGGGAGCCGTCAACTCGTAATATTTGGACTCAGGTCGCTCAGAAACAAACTCGACGACCCTGCGGTGGAAATCCACGCGGAGCATGGAGTCTTCGGAGGAACCTAATTTGACGTAAAGCGGAACGGCGACTCGGTCGGCCAGACTCAAATGAGCGAGCTTGGACTCCAACTCGAGACGCAACGCCTCTGCCGTCACAAATTCGCTGACGTGTTTGTGTGCTAATGCGCGCTCCTCGAAGAACGCTTTGTAGTCCTTCGCGTAGTCAGCAATATATTCGACGACGTTGCGCTCCTCGACCCGCTGCTCAGCCAACTCCGTTACGACGCATAGGTCTGCATCCAGTATGTCCCCCGGCATCATCTCGGGGACATAAGTACGCCCTGCGGGGAGCCGGCGCTTGAAATAATCAATGACCTTCGCAGCCCTGGGAAAGATGTTCACAGGTTCGTCGTTCAGATGCTGAAGCATCGGATCCAGGAAGCATACCGGACCCGCCGATGGAATATAGACAGCGGGGCGAATTAAATCGATAGCCTTTGCTACCGACTCAAATTTTGCTAAGGATTTTTTCTTAGAGATCGACTCGTATTTGCCTCGTTCATACTCATAACACGTCGGGTGCCATGTTGCTCCCGAAAACTGGCATGCGAAAATTTTAACGGGGCCATCCTCGGCTACAATCTCCGGCAGCGTATCGAACAACTTGCAATCGTTCAAATTGAGAAATGCAGTATCCCCGTTCCTTAGAAGGACAGCCGAATCGCGGTTCAGCTGAGAATCATCGACGTAGAATCTTAGATAACCACCCGGTATCGGAATCTGCTGTCGATGTTGAAAGAACACAAGTTGCCGACATTGATAGCTCGAAAACTGTGAGCTGAGTGCCGAACGACTGAAAGCTGGAAGCAGAAGCGTGAAACGGCGAACAGGCAAGCCGTTCAGAAAGTCGATATCCAGATGGTCGCGATGCTCGTGGCTAACATACAGATAGGTTGCTCGACGGGGGTCGCGAAGCTTCTCATGTACTAGCGATGCCAGGTGGTGATTGCGTGGCATCTGGAACCACGAAGCATCAAATGCGCCGGATGGTGAGAGCCATGGGTCCATGATAACAATGGCCTCACTCGTTTCCACAAGAAATCCAGCGTGTCCCAGATAGGTGATATGCATATAGTGAGTGTTCTCTTCCAAAAGTAATGGCGGTGAGGATGTCTCCGGCGCACACGTCGCTTCGGGAGAAGCGCTTTCCCAAATGTGGTGGAGCGAGATGGTCTATGACACAAACGCTTCGGCGACCTTCTGGACGACTTGATGCCCGAGAAACGCGAGATCGAATGAATTGCCGGCGCTGTTGTGAGCAGCGACTCGGAAGATGCGAAAGTAAGCCCGTGCATTTCCACCGCGGAGCGTCTGATACCGTCCGTTAACTGCCAAAGTGTCGCCGCCCCAGTCGAATTGCAAACAGTAGCTCAACGAATCGGAGGACGTCACAATGTCTGGCTGCCGTCCGGTAACTCGTTTCAGGCCGTCTCGGTAGGACAGTTCTACATCAATTCCGAGATCGCTCAACCGAACCACCGCCGGCGGCAGCGCTTTTAGGAGCAATGTGTTGTTTTTGTAATTGCTCTTACGGATGAAGGCAGTGGCAGCCTCTTTGAGTCTTGACAAGTCGACCGGAGCGCTCGTGTCTGGCGGCAGAGATAAGGCGCGGGCTAAATCCTCCTGATATCTACGGAGTGAGTAGCTTGAGTCCCATGGCGTCCCCACCTCCCACGAATCGCCCGGATAGAGCACTGCCGTCGGTACTTGCAACTCCTTTGAAGTGAAATCGTATATGTCCTCGATCCGATTCGCACATTTGTTCATAAAGAAGTTCTCGGCGTGAGAAAAATAGATGAAGCTGGCGCATGGTATGAAGTACGAAGGATAGAAGAGCTGCAGATGCACCTTAATTTCGTTTCGTTTGCGCTCAGCGTGTCTGCGATGCGATGCTGCATCATCCGGATTTCCCACCCAGTTTGCGTACGAGAACTGCAGGAGTGATACGTCTACCCGGCCGACGCGTTTCTTGATAGAGACCAGATCGTCGCGCTTACTGAAAATACAGTCGTTCATGTTTAGAAGCGTCTGACCGTCTGCGAAAACAGCCAACCAGGAATCGATCAGCCCTTGACGGCCGCAGACTAGGCGAAAATCGTCCGCCAGTCTGGTCATTTCGTTCTCGTGTAGCTCTTGAACCTCAAACCCATAGGCCTTGCACACCTTAAGAACACGTTTGTCTTTGGTTTCGTGGAAAAGGACGGTGATCTTCCGACGAAGCTCTTCCGGGATGCGTTTCAGGTTGGGTGGGCTGAAATGATCTGGATGTTCATGCGAAAGCCAGATATGGGTAATGTCACCGAAGTCCTGGTATCGAAAGGCTGTTGAAGAGACCAGTTTCCACCCGTGGTTAAACGCTGTGCCCTCTATCCATGGATCGGTGATCAGACGAATATCACCTGATCGAATGACGAACGACGCGTGGTTAATCCACTCCAGTTTCATCGCTGTTAAGCTCCTTAAGCGGGACGGCGGGAGGGAAGCGCGGCGGTGCGCTGGTCGAGTTCGCCAGCGGTTGCACTCGGGTTCCGAGGGATACGTCCCCAAACGCGGTTGAATATCTCATGGCGCTTGGCCCAAAGGAACAAGAGTGTTCGTTGCGCTTGGCGAATGCTGCCGAAGTTGAGAAATTCAGTCGAAAGCACATTGAGGTAGAAAGGAAGTGGATTAGGCTCTCTCCATCTGCGATCGAAGTACATACCTGAGACTTCCATCGCGCTCCAGCCCCAGCTGTACGCGAATGCATACCACGCCACCTGACTGCACATCGTGTAGCGTGCTGCATAACGGGCCTCTTCCGTGGCAGGGTGCACCGTGCATCCCGCCGGGGGATTGACGAAAAGCACCTTATCCACGTCGTGCAGGTAAATAGAAAATGGTTTAATGCGCTTTATAAGCAGCGAACCGAATCGCGAACGTACTGCGCGTAGCGTTCTATCGACGGTCCGCTGAAGCGTCTCTAGCGAGATCGGAAGCGGCGTCGGGTCGATGATTTTCGGCTTCGCAATGTCAGCCATATACTTGTCTATGGCTTTTATCGAGCCTGAGGTACCCTCATTTGGCCGCCACTCGTCACCCGGATACATGAAGCGAATACCAGGAAGGCCAAGATCGGCGATACGTCTTGGTGTAATCGCAAAGTCATTCATCCAGCAGTTCTCCTGATTGCAGAAATAAATGAAGCTGGCGAAGGGGATTGTCACATCTGGAGTAAAGAAGAGCACGCGTTCACTGAATTCTCGTAGTTTGTTTCCTAACTCTCCCAGTTCATCACTACGATTGCCGATCCAGGTTGCGAAGGAGAACTGTGTTAGAAGTACATTGATCTTTCCAACCAACCGTCCTATATGAGCGAGTTGCCGCAGTTCGATCATGCAGTCGTTGAGGTTGAGAATTGTCGTGCCGTCGGCCCGGACGGCTAACCACGAGTCCATGGAACCGGCGGAACCGCACATCACTTCAAACCCGTCCCTAAGGGGTATCCACTTATTTAGCGACAGCTCTCGGACCGTTGGGTAACCAAGACCCTGAAGCACCTTCGGAATGCGGGTAGATGCATGTTTCTGGTAGAGCATCGTCAGACGTTTGCGCTGTCGTATCCCGGTGCTTTTCAGGGTAGGGAAGTGCAAGTGGTCAGGATGCTGGTGTGAGATCCATACATAATCGACCTCATCCCATGCAACAGGCGCGGCTGGACTAAGCAATGCCCATCCACGATTGAATGCTTTTCCCATCAGCCAGGGATCGCATAACACGGTGGTTGCCCGGCTTTGCACGCTGAAGCTGGCGTGGCTGACAAACCTGATCTTCAAGATATTTCTCCTGAGCGTTCGGGTCCTGTATCGAGTGTCGTACGTTCGGACAAGATTTGGCGTGCGCTACGCCATGGCGGCCTTTACTTGAAGAGACGATCGATCCGGCAGCAGGGAACGATAGAACGACAGTAAGGCGTGTTCTTCCAGAGCCCAATTGAATTGGCGTTCTGCCGCGGCCCGGCCGCGCATGCCCATACGCCGCGCCTCGTCGGGATTGGTGATCAACCGCTCGATGGCTATAGCGATCGCGGGGGGGTCGAGTGGATTCACTAAAAGGCCGCACTGGGCGCTCTCTACTATGTCCCGCCACAAGGGAAAGTCAGAGGCAATGACGGGAATTCCTGCGGCCATGTACTCGAAAAGCTTAGTTGGATGGGATGTCACGTAAGCCGGATGAGGATGCAGCACGACCAGTCCAACCCGGACCCTCTTAAGCAGCGAGGCTAATCCTGTGCGGTCCAACTCTCCGTGCCATAGGACGTTTTGCCATTCAGCGCGGGCCATGACGGCGTCTTGCTGTTGCTTTACATAAAAGCTGCCTGCAAGTTCCAGCTTAACTCCAAGATCTTTTGGAAGCAGATCTACTGCCGCTAACATCTCGTGTATGCCACGTTCGGTTGACATGCCACCGTAGTACGTAACTGCAGGTTGCGGCGACTGGCTGACGACGCTCGGCTTGGGGGTAAATTCGTCAAGAATGACGTAGTTGTTTACCGCGATAGTGTTGCTCTTGAATTGCCTGAAGCGCTGCGCAAGGGCTGGAGTCGCAGCCACCAGGCCGCTCATCTGTCGTGCGAGCATGTTCTCGGCAACCTCAGTGGCCCACATCAGCGGTTTGCGAATGCTTTGCGGAAGATATGCTTTGAAGAGAACCGTCCTGGGGAGGTCCTCGTGTATGTCGTAGATGACTTTCTTGCCGGCTGCGCGTAACAGTAATCCAACGAAGAGAAGCTCCGGATCGTGTAGATGATAAAGATCACCGCTGACGCGCAGCGCTTCCCTGGCAATTGGAATGAGACTCACTGTGCTTCGCTGAAGTCGGCCGCCCGTTCTGTTGAGGCCGTGCACGGTTACGCCATCCACCTCACCGTTAAAAGCAAAGTTGCCGATTTCTATAACCTCGTAGCCGGCACGTGCCAGAGAACGGCACTCTTTATGAAAGATCCGCACGTCGAAGGGGCCGTGTGCGGAAGTCAGATGGACGATGCGCATAACTCTGTCCTTAGTAGGTGTGGACATGAGTGGCTTCTCGGAGTGGGCGATTGGCAGGCAAGGGATGGTGGACCGCACGCCTGGCGAGCGATCCGCATCTGTCCCATGCCCAACGACGTTCCATTGCGCCATACTCGGCAGCAGTGATCGATACATCTCCCCGCTCTGTGCGCAGGAAGTCAAGTAAAGTGGAAACGGGCACAAACCAGCCCGGTCTCTGCGCCATCCGTCGAAGCAAGTATTCCGCCCGGGGTTTGATCTTTCCCTCTCGGACAAATCCAGAGGCGAAATGCGTGTACATGATGCAGACACCACCCTCAGCCTCGAGTTGTTCCTGATTCGACTCGCTGAGTGTCTCGCAAAAGCTTGTCGCGTCGGGCCCATAGCAGCTGCTGAACCAATACTTAACAAACGGTCGCAGCGGATCTCGGTAAGGCATCGTCGGGTTTATACGATTCAGGTTGACTTCGCGGAAGACAAAATTGCGCACGTAATCGATCTTGTCCTGGCAAAGGTCGCCCCAGAAGTATGGACTTTCAGGTGTATGTCCTTCGAACTTGCGGGTATTGCCAAGTACCGTTGCTATCCGGTAAAGGCGTCTTAGCTTATTAAAACGTGCATCGCCCCAATAAATATTCTCGGCATTGCGCGAGTGGTTAGCATGGATTCGCGGATTGTAGCCAATAAGGCGGCGGAACTCTTCGAGCCCCTTCTTGACAGCCTCCCGAGTCGCGTCGTGATTTCGAACGCCATGCAGAGCGATCTCGAAGCCCCTGTCTTGGAGATCCAGTATGAACCGCAGGTATTCTGGATCCTGCAGGCTGGATCCTCCGTGCCATCCATCGGGGACACTGGCGAGTGGCCACACAGACTTCGTAGTGTGCAGTCCGAGTTCTGTGAGCAAGTTGTAGATTGGGTGTACGTTTTCAACGGTGCTCAAATCTGTGTCGTCGTGGATAGTAAAGGCGAACCGCTTGTTGTCAGGGAACCTGTTCATCGAGTCCTCACCTCCGGCGTGCGACAACGCGTGAGAGGGAGGAAAAGGGTCCGCAGTAGGATATCGCAGTCACTGCGAAACGTCGCACGTCCTGCGTAGTCAAGATCGAGACGTGCCTTCCGCGGAAGAAGCTCCTCGAGATAAAAACCGATCAGACGGCCTGGTGGCACAGCGGCGAGCACCCGCTCTTCATCGCAGAATGCGAGACTGGCTGCGCCTGTAATCCCAGGAGTAAGCGCGAGTACGGCCTGATCTTTCGTCGATGCCAGGGACCAGAATTCTTCCAAATCCGGGCGTGGCCCCACGAGCGTCATTTCCCCGCGCAGCACATTCAGAAGTTGCGGTAACTCATCGAGCTTCCACTTGCGCAACCAGCGACCTAGAGGTGTAACGCGCGTATCGCCGCTCCGCGTCACACCTAACCCGTTGGCTTTCGCGTTTGCTGCCATGGTGCGAAACTTGAGCAGCTGGAACTTCTGACCGTCCCGGCCAAGTCGCCATTGACGGAAGAAGATCGGCCGACCGGACGAGAGAAAGATCAGCGCAGCAATAGCCGCGATGACTGGAAAGCCGATGACAAGTCCCGCTGTCGACGCCAGAAGATCCATGGAGCGCTTGCCGAAACTCAATGACCAGCGCGAGACTGAATGCAGTTGAACAGACGCGCACGTAGTAGCAGCCACAAGGCTCTCCCGCCCAATCAGATTGCGCCTACGAGAACACGACGGCGCTTTTTCACGACGATATCTTCTACCGTGCTCATGACCCGCTCCACCTCGCAATCGGTCATATCCGGATAGATGGGAAGAGAAACGCAGCGGGAATAGGCATCTTCTGCGTGAGGGAAATCTCCTCTCCTGTAACCAAAGATCAACTGGTAATAAGGATGAAGGTGAAGTGGAATGAAATGAACGCTGGTGCCGATTCCGTTTTCTTTCAGTTGATTTATGAAGTCGCTCCTCGTAATTTCAAGCGATGCGGTGCGAAGTCGCAGAATGAACAGGTGCCATGAATGCGAGTTATCTGCACTTCCTGTCGGCGGCATCTCCAGCTCCTCTATCCTCCCTAACCCTCGTCTATATATCTCGGAGATCTGGCAGCGTCTTTCGTGGAAGGCATCCGCCTTTTTCAGTTGAGCCACTCCCACAGCCGCAAGCAAGTCGGGCATATTCGCTTTCAGGCCAGCATCGACCACCTCGTAATACCATGATCCTTCGCTGGTGTACCGCTTCCACGCATCTCCGCGTATGCCGTGCAAGCGCATCACGGACGCTCGCTTTGCATAAGCTTCGTTGTTTGTGGCGAGCATGCCTCCCTCTCCCGTCGTTATCGTTTTGGTGGCGTAGAAGCTGAAAGCGGTAAATTCTGAGATCGAGCCAATCCGCTTGCCACGGTAGCTCGCCGGCAGCGCATGCGCGGCATCTTCGATCAAATGGAGTGATTTCCGGCGTGCCAACTCTTGAAGAGCGTTGAGATCGCAAGGCTCACCAGCCAGATGCACGGTAATGATTGCTTTGGTTCGCGAGGTAACTCTGCACTGCGCGTCCATGGGATCTATATTGAAACCACCAGGTACGCTGTCGCATAACACCGGCCGGGCGCCGCGATGAGCAACTACGGCCGCAGTGGCGGCGAACGTGTAACTCGGGACAAGCACCTCGTCTCCCGCTCCGATCCCGGCGGCATCAAGAGCCAGTTGGAGCGCTGCCGTGCACGAATTCACAGCAACGGCATACCGACTTCCGACATAAGCGGCAAAATCATGCTCGAACTGCTGAGTCACGGGCCCAGTGGTCAACCAACGCGAGTTCAGGACGCGCTGTACAGCCTCCGACTCCTCGAGACCGATCGAAGGGCGATGGAATGAAATAAAGTCTGCAGCCATCTGAATCTCACCTGTTGGGGTCAAGTCTCCCGGTTGGGAGGCTCAGGATGTTACGCAGCCACGACGCTCGCCACAGTGAGCTCGCGGCAGAGGCCGTCTTCAATGAGATAAGTGCGCGTGCACGCTGGGCAGCGGGTGAGGGGAGACTGAGCCAGTCTCGTTCCACACTTGCACATCCAGCCGTCTTGTACTGCGGGAACGCCCATCACGAGCGCGTAATCTGGAACGTCTCTCGTCACCACAGCGCCAGCGGCGACAAAGCTATAGGTACCGAGAGTGACGCCACAAAGAACAGTTGCATTTGCGCCGATGGTGGCCCCCTGCTTGACGCGCGTAGTCTTGTACTCGTGCTTGCGTTCGATATGACTGCGCGGGTTGATCACGTTTGTGAAAACCATGGAAGGACCACAGAACACATCGTTCTCCAGCACGACCCCCGTGTAGACGGAGACATTGTTTTGTATCTTCACGCGGTCGCCGATCGTCACACCGGGGCTGACCACCACATTCTGCCCAAGATTGCAGTTACGTCCAATGCGCGATCCGCTCATGATATGGCTGAAGTGCCATATCTTTGTTCCCTCGCCAATCTGACAATCTTTATCGATGACCGCACTGCGGTCGGCGAAGTACGCAGGGGCCGCCTCACGCACCGGGACCATGGTAGCGTGCGAATGCAGCGAGCGCTCACATGCATCAAGTACCTCAAGAACCTGAACTCCGTTGCGGCCATCCGTCCGCGCAGTTCTGCGCGTCACCATGCTTTCGATGAAGTGTTCGCATTCCATCCTCAGCGGCTCATCCGCCGCGAGGGGCACGACCACTCCCTCATCACGACGAGCGACCGGATGACGATTCAACCAGTCGATGTGATGTGAGTTGAGCGTTAGCTTGCGTTCCTTCTCCACATCGTCGAAGACTGCAGTTTTGTTCGTTCCCACAATCACCAGCTTCTGCTCCTTGAATGGATGAAGCCAGCTGACGAAGATATGAGCCTTGGCGCCGCTGTCGAATTCACACGCAGTGAGCGTTGTGTCGAAGATCTGCGGGTTGATGTAGGCTCCGCCTGTGGCGGTGACGCTGGTCGGCATTTCATCGAGCAAAAAGAGAATGGCAGAGATGTCGTGCGGGGCAAAGCTCCACAGTATGTTCTCTTCGGTGCGCAGCTTACCCCAGTTCAGGCGTGACGAGTAGATATACTGAATGCGTCCTAGCTCGCCGCTGCCGATTAACTCCTTCAACTTCAGAATGGCCGGGTGATACTGCAGAATGTGCCCCACCATCAGGATGCGATGCTGAGATTCGGCGATCTCTACGAGTTCCCGTCCCTCTTCCACACGCAGCGCGAGCGGTTTCTCAACATACACATCTTTGCCGGCAAGCAGGAACTCCTTGGTAATCTGGTAATGCTGCACCGCGGGCGCCGCAATGGCAACGCCCTGGATATCAGGGTCGCGGACGAGCGCCTCGAGCGACGAACAGGTATCAACTCCGAACAGTGTGTGGGCTTCGCCCAACGCTTCGGAACGGGTGTCGCAAACACACTTCAAAACACCAAGCGAGTGAAAGTTTCGCACGAGGTTCTTTCCCCAGTATCCGTTTCCAATCACAGCAATGTTAGGGAGCATATCTATCCTCACAAGATGAAGTGTGTGTTACCTGTTGCAGACCTAGTGCGAGTAGAAGCGAGCGATCGCGTAGGCAACGGCTTCCTGCTGCGCTGCTGTGAGCTCGGGGTAGATAGGCAGAGAGAGCGCTTCGTTGCAAGCGGCCTCCGCATGAGGAAAGCTCCCCGTACCGTAGCTAAGGCAGGCAAATGCGGGTTCCAGGTGAAGCGGGCTGGGATAATAGACCTCGGTCGATATGCCTTGCTCGCGCAGATAGACAATCAGCTGGTCTCTCTGAGGTGCCCTGATGGTGTATTGGTTATAAACGTGAAAGCTGGCGTCCGGATTGCCCGGCAGCAAGATCAGTTCCAGCAGATCGTATTCTGCAAACAGTTCGCGGTACCGGACCGCATTCCGGCGTCTGGCTTCTGTCCACTCATCCAGGTGACGGAGCTTCACGCGAAGGATCGCAGCTTGCAGCGTATCCAAGCGGCTGTTTATGCCAACAAGGTCATAGTGATACTTGCGCCTGGTTCCATGTGCGCGCAGTGTGCGAACAACGTTCGCCATTTGAGGATCGTTCGTGGTAATCATTCCTCCATCGCCGGCGCCGCCAAGATTCTTGGATGGGAAGAAGCTGAAGCATCCGAAGTTTCCGAGGGTTCCAATCGATCTGCCGTTCCATTTCGATCCGATCGCCTGCGCCGCGTCTTCGATCACCGGCAGCTTGTGGTGCGTGGCGATTTCGATAATCACATCCATATTCGCCGGCAGCCCGAACAGATGAACCGGCATGATGGCCCGGGTACGCATCGTCATTGCTGCTTCTACTTGCCGCTCGTCCAGGTTGAAGGTCTCAGGATGGATGTCGACAAAGACGGGACGCGCGCCCAGACGCGCAATTGCGCCGGCAGTCGCGCCGAACGTAAACGGACTGGTGATCACTTCGTCCTGTGGACCAACGCCTAACGCCATTAACGTAAGTAGAAGGGCATCGGATCCAGAGCCGCACCCGACGGCAAATTGCGTGCCGACATACCTGGCAATTTCAGTTTCGAAGGCTTCAACTTCAGGGCCAAGGATCAGTTGCTGCGATGCAAGGACACGATGTACGGCATCCAGAACCTCGTCTTTGATTCCGGCATATTGTGCCTTGAGATCAAGGAGAGATACCGGAGCGCATGCGGGAACCGCTGCAGCAGGTCGTTCGAACTGTGCGATCAAATTGGTAGCCACGTCAAGACTTCTCCATTTATGAAACTGGCAGCTCTGATTGCATAGGCCGCAGACAGACTGATAGCGTCGACGTCTGCCTATAGTGCCCTGGTATAAGAACGGGAAGCTAGTAGCTATATGTGCTGTAGCCGCTTCGCTCGTCTACACCATTCAGAACAACAGATAGAATCGGTGCTGAGCGAATGGTCTCCAGCAGTTCCATGCTTCGGGTAATCGCTCCGCGCGGTGTCTGTCCTGCGCGTCCTACCAGGATAACGCCATCGACATGAGTAGATATCGCAAGCCCGTCGGCATAGGGGAGGATGGGAGGTGTATCGATCACAACGAAGTCAAAACGGTCGCGCAGTCGCGCGATCAGTCCTTTCATACGTGCGTCGCTGAGCAGTTCAATTGCACTGTGTGTCGGGCTGACGGTGGGGATGATAGTAAGGTTCTCGACCGCGCTCGAGGCACAGGCGACCTGGTCGAGTGTCGCCGAGCCATTCAAGAGGTGCTCCAGTCCAAAAGTCGGAGCCAGATGAAAGCTGTTACCGACCGCCGGTTTGCGCATATCCGCGTCGACTAGGCAGGTTCGTCCCTGCTTCGCCATCGTGATCGCCAGGTTCGTCGAAAGCGTCGTCTTGCCCTCTGCGGGAAGCGGCGATGTAACGACAAGTACCCGCGGAGGACGTTTCGGATCCGACAGGCAGAGCATCGTTCGTATTGCGTGAACAGCTTCTGCTTCAGGCGAGTTAGGACGTTGCAGCACGTAGCAATCGGGCATCGTTGCCGCAGGGTTATCCAGCGACACCAGCCTCAATCGGCCACCTCCCAACAGCCCCTGCTTTTCCGTCCCGTTGCGAATCGCAGGCACCACCGCAACGGTAGGGAAGTTCGTCCAATCGCGAACGTCCTCAGCATTGTGCACTCGATCCTGGATCCGATCCTTCGCAAATGCCAGACCCACACCGCCAATCAACCCGAACAACGCTCCAGCCAAAATATTGAAAGCGCGATGAGGGCGCGTAGGATGATCGAGCACACGTGCGCGGTTGACGATGTGGATGTTGCTGGACTTTGAAGCGGCAGAGATACCCGCTTCTTTCACTTTGGCGTAAAGAGCATCGTACAAATCACGATCTGCCTGGGCCTCTTTTTTCAGAACTTCGTATTGCGATAATGTCGTCAGATCTGTGGTCGCCCGCCTCACCTCGCCCGACAGGGCCTGCTCGCGCGCCTGGGCCGCACGATAATTTGTCCGTAGTTCGGACACGATTTCTTCCTTCTGCGCCTTGATTGCATTTTGCAGTTCATCCACCTGTCTCTGCAGCTTTCGTGGCTCGGCGTGATTCGGGCCGTAGATCACACGTGACTGAGAGAGTTGCGCTTGCGCTTCAGCAAGTTTTTGGGTCAAAGCCTGAATCACCAGGCTCCCGTTCACCTGCGGCAAAGTATTAGGGTCGCGCGATGGAGCCAGGAAGGATTCGTACTGGATGCGGTCCGCTGAAGCCTGTACTAGCTGTTTGTTCAGGTCGCCCATCTTCTCGCTATATGTGTTCGTGTTCGGGTCCACGTCTGCGATGCCGTGTTTCTCCCCAAAGTCAGCCAGCGCCCTCGAAGCACGCTCCATCTTCTCGCGGATGTCGTCAAGTTGCCGGGACAGCCACACGCCAGATTCCGCGATGGCGCTGTTGCGGCTCTCAAAATTCCTCTGGACTAGGAGTTTCATTAAGGTGTTGACAACGTTCGCAGAAAGCTGCGGATCATGAGAACTGAAAGCCACCACGACTAGACGGCTGGAAGGGTCCCGCCGGATCGACAGGCCCTCACGGAATCCGCGAAGAGCGGCATTCTCGGCGGCGGTGAGCCGATCTGAGTTGTCAGCGCGTCCCGGATGAAGCGGTACCTTGCCTGTGATCTCGGAATTTTTGTCGAGGTGGAGCTCCGCAATCGTAGCGAGAGCGAGGTCATCCGTCTGTAGCTTCTGCGCCTCGGTTGAGATGTATTCCGCATCGATCAGGCCCGCTCCTGCTGCATCGAGCGAAAAAACCTCTGAACCGGGAGGATCGATCTGCAGTTTGCCTTCCGGCTCGTACACAGCTCGCATCGCAAATGTGGCCGCCGCCGCCCCGGCGGAAACAATGACCGCGAAAATTATTATGGTCCGCCACTGATTTGACAGCACTCCGATTGCCCGCTGCCAATCCGTTGGAGTCCTTCTGGGGATGGAGGTCCTCTCGCCTCGCACATCCCAGGCAGGCGCGTATGGCAGGTCAGAACTGTACTGGCCAGGCACTATGCCCATCCACCTGCGATGAAGCGAACGCGGCATCCTGCGATGTGTGGCGGCGCGCGAATTTTGCGCGCGCTCGGTCCCCTCCTGCTTTCCCGGAGGGAGCAATCGCGGTGCAGTACTGTCGCCGCTGTAATTGTTCGGGCTATCGGACATAGGCTTTGAATCCGAAATGCGGTGTCACCTGAACTTCCGGTGACTGCTTTGCGACCACACGGCAAAATCTCGGGACTGATCAGGTCGAGGGCAATCGAATGACGTTGGATAGCTTTCCTGCCGCCAGCGCTTGCTGGGTTTCAACCCTTCCTGAACCGCCGTAAATGTGCGGCCTCAATCACTTGAATTTTCGCGGGTAAGACAGGGCTTCGCCATCCTTAACGGTCATTGGATAACCGCTAGGTCCTTTATTTTGATTCGTTTATCTTAGATCTTTGGACCCTTACTCGGAATAACAATCGATTACAAACTTCCAATTGCATAGCCACGCTTCGACAGGGGAGTCGAATCACAAAACTAGGCAGGAGTGAGGACAGAGTCGGTGTGATACCGCACATAAGGAAAGAAAATCATGCGGTCTTTACCCATCGTTAAGAAAAGAAATCTATCTGTTAATTTCTTTCATACCGGGGTTAATTGCGAAAGCATCCATCTGCACGCCAAGGTAGCTGGGACAAGCTGTGCCCAATGGTGTTTTTGGTGGTGCGAATGCGATAGCGTGAGGCTGGTCATAAGTTTTCACACCCAAGTGTTCGCTGTCAGCTACTTCGGTCTGGAGGAACGGCGCTTAGCGTGCGATTTGTCGGGGGTGAGGCGAGGCCGGGGGGCAACTCACTTCCTGTCCGACTACGCGATAACATTCGCAAGCGACCGCTTCCAGTCCGTCGCGATCAAGAATGTGAATACGACCGCGAGAGTACTGGATCAGCCCTGCTTCCTGCAGCCGGCCCGCTGCAACCGTCACGCCTTCTCGACGAACGCCCAGCATGTTTGCGATGTTCTCCTGCGTCATCCGGATCTCGTTGCCACTTACTCGGTCGTTACATTCCAGCAGCCAACGGCAAAGGCGCTGCTCCACGGAATGCAGCCGATTGCAGATGGTGGTTTGCGACAGTTGAGTCAGAAGGATGTTGTTATATCGCAGAATAATGTGTTGGAACGCGCCCCCGCGCGCGAATTCGGCCTGTAGTGTTTTTGAGGGCACTCGGATCGCCTCACCCGCAATTTGCACCACAGTACGATAGTGCGCCGTGTCGCGATCCAGAAACAGCTCGATGCCGGCCATGCCTTCGTTGCCGATAAGGGCCATCTGTGCAGTCGCTCCCTCTTGCGTCGTGTAAACCGAGGACACAATGCTCGTGGTGGGCAAATAAGCGAAGTTGAGACGCGTGCCGGACTCGTAAATCACCTGGCCAAGTGTGAGTGGAATGCGTTGCATGCTCGGGAGAAGCCTGGCGCGCTCTTCTGGCGAGAGGGCACCCAGCATGTGGTTTTGCATGCACGCATCGGCAACAGCACTTCTCATGCTCAGCCCTCGCGCAGAATGGCCCGTGGTAAGATATGGCCCCAAAGAGGTATCGAACATGACAGACTCCGGTAGCGTGACATGGCTGGTCACGCCTCTGTTAGGACTCTGATCCCGGGTTGCATCGATGCTCTGCCAGATGCATATTTCACCACTTCGCCACGAAAGAAGAGTCGGTACGATACGTCGCGATCGACCAATATTGAACCTAAGCTTTTGGGGGAGACCTCAGGTGAGCGACGGCTTTCGGGTGCTTTATCCTCTTCGATGCAGCCGATCCGCCACTGCGTGCGCAGTTTGTTGATTGTAGTCTTATGTGCGCTATCACACCGACGTCAAGTGTTTTTGCTGTCTAGTTTCTAAAGTGCGCTCCATGCGCTCCCCCGAAATAACTCTGCCGCAGCCCGAACCCTGTACGAAGAGACAGTAGGGCGTGGCTTGTACGAGCACCGAAATTTTTTCTGTAGGTGTGTGTCCAAGTGAATATGAGCCAAGAGTACCGTTCCGCAACATCAGGGGTCGTTTGTTCCGCCGTGGATCCGGTTGTGATGAGTGCCGGGGAAGCTCTGCCGCGCTGGTATGTTGTGTGTACATTTGCTCGGCATGAGAAAGCCATCGCCGACCGGCTTAGAAGTCAGGATGCAGAAACATATCTGCCGCTTTACTGGGCAATCCGCAATTGGGGTCAGCGCCGGGTCAACGTAGAGCTTCCTTTGTTTCCCGGTTACGTCTTCGTTAAAACGAGCATCACGCGAAAGGCACGCATTCTTGAGCATCCGGGCGTCATTCGGTTTGTAGGACTCCCCGGAAAAGCGACGCCTCTCGCCGATGAAGACATGGAGAAGCTGCGCGCGTCCCTGAGCGCCTGCAAAGCGGAGCCGTACCCGTATTTAGGCGCCGGAAAGCGCGTACGTATCAAGGCGGGTCCCCTGTGTGGGGTGGAGGGCACGATCGTCCGCCGGAAGGGCGCGGTGCGCCTAGTCGTCCAGATCGATCTCATTCAACGCGCGATACTTCTGGAACTGGATGCAATCGATGCACAACTGATCGCGTGATGCGCCGGGAGGCGCCTTCTAGAACGCCATGCTTCCAAGGCATTTCACAACGATGTGATGATCGATTCCGACCATTCTGGATATGAGCGGAGCAAGATCGTCATCGAGTCTCAACTTGTTCTCAACACCAGGACTAGAAAAGCAAGATTCGATGGGCATATGTGGCTCGGTGTTAGTCCTGGCGCGTCCTCGGGAAGATAAACTTATGCTCGCTGCCTCGACCGAACACCAGGATCTGACGCACGACGCTGTAGATGCAGCCGTTCAGATTGCTCGTCGTCCGATGGTTTCTGCCATTGTTGCGGTGCGAAATGAGGAGCGACACATAGAGTCTGTCGTGCACTCTTTGCTGCAACAAGACGTGCCGGCCTTCGATCTGGAGCTCATCATCGTGGATGGCGATTCGTGCGACGCTACCCGGGTCATTGTGTCGCGTGTCGCAAGCACAGATTCTCGAGTAAAGCTCATCATCAACAAGCACAGAAAGACGCCATATGCCTTTAACTTGGGCCTCGACAACGCTCGAGGAGAGTACGTCTGCATACTCGGCGCGCACACCGTCTATGCAAAAAACTACATTGCCGTTTGCCTAGATGAGCTGAAGCGTAGCGGAGCTGCGGGCTGCAGCGGACGCGAACGGGTCTGCGCCAGCGGCGAAGGCCTCCAGGCGAGATTGGTGGCTTGGGCGTTGGCGCATCCATTCGGCACTTCAACCGGTTCCATGAGAACTAGAGGCGCAGGGTTTGCAGACTCGGTGCCGTATCCGGTGTTCCTAAAAAGCGTTTTGATCGAGGCAGGTGGATACGATACGCAACTGCATCGAAACCAGGATAACGACATCTGCCAGAAGATACGCTCCAGGGGCCACACGCTCTACATCACCGATAAGACTTCGTGCGAATATTTTGTAAGCCCCGATCTACTGTCACTGTCCAGATACGCTTTTCGAACAGGCTTTTGGAACTTCATTAGCCTGAAAGTCAATCCTGCCTCGATGGCGCCGCGTCACTTTGTGCCGGCGGTCTTTGCCGCCGCTGCGCTGGTAAGTCTGCTGACATTCGGACTTTCCTTTAGCGCTACAGGTAACGCGCGGCTACTGCTGCGCGGGTCACTCCTGCTCCTGGCGGTCGCTTACGGAATCGCAAGTCTGGCCGTAGCATGCCATATGGCATTTAGACAAAGATCTGTGCACGCTCTACTGCTCCCCTTCAGTTTTGTCATTCTGCATTTGTCCTACGGCGTTGGGACTTTGACTGCAATGGTAAGGAACGCTCGTCCTCCCGTATCTGAAATGAGCTAGGTGGACGTAGTATGTATTTGTTCAGGCGACCGCGGTATGGCTCTTCGAGATAGATGAAGGTGATGGTGATGTGGACAAATGCGCGATATATAGCACCTTGGCTGATTGTGATCGCAATGGCCTCGTCGAGCAGTGCGCAAACTCCAATCACAACTGATGACACGGGTCACATCGTCCCCGTTCGGCCGTCCGGCGCACCCACGGCTCCGGCAACGGACGAGCCTCCGACGACGGGAAAGCCGGCTCCAGTCGATGTGCCCATAAGCAGCGGAGATCTGCTCGCTGTAAGTGTTCTGGGAGCGCCCGACTACCACTACGATGTGCGCGTCAGTTCCCAGGGGGATACCTCTCTGCCAATGGTCGGCAGCGTCAGAGTGGCCGGGCTGACCACCCCACAGGCGGAGGCGACGATCGCTCAGATTCTCGAAAGGAAAAATTACTTCAACGAGCCGACCGTCTCAGTCTTTGTGAAGGAGTACACAACCAGCGGCACCTCCGTCCTTGGCGAGGTGCAGCACCCCGGAATCTACCCCTTGCTTGGACATAGGACACTACTGGATGCCCTGTCGGCGGCGGGCGGAACGACCGGAAGGGCGGGAAAGACCGTCACCATCACGCATCGTGATCAAATTGATAAGCCCGAGACAATAACGCTTGAAAGCAAGGATCGACAGAGCATGACGAACGTCAGTGTTCTCCCTGGCGATACGATCGTCGTTTCCAAGGCTGGCATTGTGTATGTCGTCGGGGACGTGAAGGAACCCATGGGCATCATCATGGATAATCCCCATTTCACCGTCCTGCAGGCAATCGCCATGGCTCATGGAACAAATCCCACAGCAAAGATGGGATCCGCCAAACTTATCCGCAGTGTAGACGGTGCTCCCACGGAGGTCCCTATTCCTTTGGATAAAATCCTTGCTGCAAAGAGTACGGATGTCACTCTTCACGCCGATGACATCGTATTCGTGCCAAACAGCCTGGCCAAAACAGCTACGCGGAGAACACTCGACGCTGCTGTTCAGGCTGCCACTGGCATCGCGATCTATGGAAGATACTGAGCGCATCAACCGCCTTCCCGCGGGATGTGTTCTTGCGCGGCATCATTGCGTACCGTGGCACTGTCTATCCCATGGCACTGCGATCAGACCAGCCTTCAGATTCTGCGACAGGCACCAGTGAAACGACCTGATTAGGCAAGGGCCCGCGGTCTAACAATCCTGCAGGTGTCGTACAATGAAGGTGGTCGCTGATAAATCCGACTTGTTATCTGGGGTTTGCAACGAGTAGTGCTAGTGTCTTTTTGACCCATCAGAACTGTTTTGGAAGTTGCAGTACTCTGGATGCCGTGACAGTTTGGATCGTTGGGGGACGATGACAACCCTCCGCCGCGTCGAATACGCCCATCAACGCAAAATCCGGGAGCGCAACAACGCAGTCTATCGAGCGGCGCATTGGCCTATCTGGATTTTTGTGTTTTTCCTTGCTCCGGGGCCCCTCACATTTGACATCTTTGCCGGTCGTGGCAACCACTGGAATGTCCTATGGCTGGTAACTGTCCTTATCGGAACAGGTATTGCGGTGTTGCGCGGAAAGCTCCCAGGCGCTGAGCCCGGCCCCTATATCCTTCGCTTCACGGAAGACCGGCCGAATCCCTTTTATCGTCGCATCTGCTACACCTTCGGCTGGAACGCAGCGATTAATTTCGCATTGATGAATCTGCTTGGTCTCATCGTCGCTGTCGCAACCGGGCGGTGGTATATGCAGCAGATCTATGCGCGCGTTTACGGCCCGGTACTCATCATCATCGTACTGCTCGGTATCGCAGGTGTACTGCCGCGAGTTCGTCGCTCGACCAAGGGTGAGGGTTGGGAGCGTCGGTATTTTTATGGCACGGTGTGGGCGGTCACGCTTGCGCAGATTGTGCTGCTCCTTCTCTGGAAGACATTGCCGCGTTCCCACAACGGAGATGTGGTGAAGTTAGCGATGTATTGCGGGATTTTGCTGATGGTGGGCGGTGCTGCCGTTGCAGGCCTCTTGCCGCGCACACGGCCGATCCTGCCGGGAGAGCTCGTCGTTGCGGATTAAACGTGCCGCGGCTGTACTGGCTCTTGCCCCGATTGCAGCATTGGCGGCAGGGTGGCTCTTCCAGCGGGCAGGGCTCAAACGAGACGCCCGACGCTATCCCCCACAAGGCTTGCTGCTATCGCGGCGCGGCCGCTATCTTCATGTGCTGCACCAGGGAAGCGGCCGGCCTGCCATTGTCTTTGAAGCTGGTCTGGCCGCGAGTTCGATCAGCTGGGCGCGTGTGCAGCCACTCGCCGCCGGTCTGGGCAGCACATGCAGCTACGATCGCGCAGGACTGGGATGGACCTCACCGCTCAGATCGCAGCCGTCGCTGGCGCAGTTGCTCGATGATCTGCGCGGCGTTATCGCCTGGGCGGGGGCCGGCGACCCGGTTGTATTGGTGAGTCACTCGTTCGGCTCGTTGCCCTTACTTGCGTACCTGGAACGGTTCCCTGAGGACGTCGCCGGCCTGGTAATGGTGGATCCCGTTTCGATTTCGGAGTGGTCGAATTGTTCCGCGGCCGATCAGCATCGATTGCAGGTCGGCGCGGCTCTATCGCGTCGCGGCGCGTGGCTCGCTCATTTCGGTGTCGTGCGCGCCGCGCTGGCGCTACTTCTGCATGGAGGCCAGCATTGGTCACAACAAATGGGACGGCATGCCGCAGGACGCGGCGCTACTACCCTTGAACGACTCGCCGGTGAGGTGAGCAAACTGCCAGCGGATTTGTGGCCGCTGATCGCGGCGCAATGGAGCCGCTCTCAGAGCTTTCGCGCGATGGCTGAAATGCTGGAAGCGCTACCTGCCTGTGCCTCAGCAATTCGCCATCCGGCACTGCCGGTCGAGTTGCCGGTTGCGATTCTCTCCGCCGCTTCGTCAACCCCGGAAGAGCTTCGCGAGCGCGACGACTGGCTAGTGGGACTGGTCGAGGCGCAGCATCTTGTACTCCCGGACACCGGCCATTGGCTGCACGTAGAGCGGCCTGAAGAAGTGGCAGAGGCGATACGTTGGTGTGTGGAGCGCGCAAGAATGCGGAGTTAGCTACGCCCCAAGCATGCGCAGCACGAGTCCACCGAGCGCTGCGCCGATGATGGGACCAAGCACCGGAATGGGTGCGTAGCCCCAATCAGATCCACCTTTTCCCGAGATCGGCAATATTGCGTGCGCAAGGCGCGGACCAAGGTCACGGGCCGGATTGATTGCATAGCCGGTAGTTGCGCCGAGCGACAGGCCGATGCTCCAGACGAGGCAACTCACCAGGTAGGGACTGACGCCCGCTGCGGCCCCCGTGGACAGCACGAGCTTCGATGTGATGCCGCCTGCGACGATGATCAAAACGAAAGTGGCGATGATCTCGCTGATCAGGTTCCACAACCGGTGGCGGATGGCGGGCGCGGTGCAGAAGATCGCCCGCTTTGTGTCTTTGTCTTCCGTGATCGGCCAATGAGGGCCGTAATGGATCCACACTAGCGCAGCGCCCGCGAAGGCGCCCGCCAGTTGCGCCAGAGCATACGGAAGCAGCCTGGCGAAGCTGCGCTCCTTGATACCAAAGGCGAGAGTGATGGCGGGATTCAGATGCGCGTCGGGGCTGCCGAAAAGGTTAGCAGTGAAGATTCCGCACATGACGGCGAAGCACCATCCGGTGGTGATCACGAGCCATCCGGAGTTCTCCGCCTTGGTGCGCTTGAGCAGGACTGCGGCCACTACTCCGTCGCCGAGCAGGATCATCATAAGGGTGCCCATAAATTCGCCCAGCATCGGGGTACGCAACATGCCCAGTTGTCTCCTCGTGTTTAATTTGGATTGTCATTTACGGGCACAACATACATTGCTGCAAGTGCAGATGCCGACGCGATCTGCTCGCGCTTCCATGTGTCGTCGCGACCTAGTTCACGCGCCAGCAGTGCGGCGACCGGCTCAATCATGCGCTGCGCGGCCTTGGCATTCAAGAACAGAGCGCGTGTTCGGCGGGAGAGTATGTCGTCGACCGTGCGCGCCATCTCTTCACGCGCCGCCCACACCACCTCAGCGCCTATGTAGGGAAGCGATGGGTCGAGCGAGGCCGCGAGCGAAGCATCCAGTGCAGCGATGGCCTTGATCTCTGTGGCATCACTGCCATAGACGCCGAGGTGGCCGAGATCCTCGATCTCCTCTCGATAGCCATGAATGTGCAGGGTGCGGGTCGCGCAGGGTTTTTCATCGAGGCGCCCGAGCGTGATCGCGTGATCGACACAATCCTCCGCCATGTGACGATAGGTGGTCCACTTGCCACCTGCGATCGTGAGCAGGCCTGAATCGTCTACATGAATGGTGTGGTCGCGGGAAAGGGCCGCCGTCTTGCCGGTGTCCGACCCCGCGGCTTTGACAAGAGGACGAATGCCGACATAGACGCTGAGAATATCTTCGCGACTCGGCGGTCGGCTGAGATAACGCTCGGCTGTCTCCAGAATGAATTCGATTTCCTGATCCGTCGGCAACGGATCATAGGAAGCCCGCTCGATAGGAGTGTCCGTCGTTCCGACGACAGTGTGACCATGCCAGGGAATGGCGAACAGCACACGGCCGTCGCTGGTATGCGGCACCATGATGGCGGCATCGCCTTGCAAAAAAGAACGCTCGAAGACCAGATGAACGCCCTGACTAGGCTCGATCATGGCGCTTGCCCGAGGATCAGAGAGCAGGCGCACTTCGTCTGTGAAGATGCCGGTGGCATTGATGACGACGTTGGCTCGAGCGGTTAGCCGTCGGCCGTTTTCGCTGTCGAGGGCGATTACGCCGTTCACAAAGCCGTCGTCATCCTTGGTAATCTCGACGACTCCCGCATAATTCAGAAGCGTCGCATTGTGATCGGCAGCCGTCTGCGCAAGGTGGATGAGCAGTCGTGTGTCATCGAACTGGCCATCGTAGTAGACAACACCGTGCTTCAGTCCATCGGTCTGAATGTTGGGTAGGCGTTCGAGCGTCTCCTCGCGGGAGAGAATGCGCGATCGGCCAAAACCGTATTTCCCGGCGAGAAGGTCATAGACCTTGAGACCGATTCCATAGAAGGGCGTCTCCCACCATGAATAACTGGGCACGACAAACGCAAGATCATGCACTAGGTGCGGCGCATTCTGACGCAACAGGCCGCGTTCTTTGAGCGCTTCCATCACCAGCGTGACGTTGCCCTGCTCCAGATAGCGCACACCGCCATGGACCAGCTTCGTAGAACGGCTGGAGGTCGCTTTGCCGAAATCTTCACGTTCCAAGAGAAGCACGTCATAGCCGCGCGTCGAAGCATCCACGGCGATGCCCACGCCGGTTGCACCGCCGCCGATAATAACGATGTCCCAAGGCATTGCTCGCGCTTCGACGCGCCGCAGCATCTCGTCGCGCTTCATGCCGATCCTTTCTTGGCGGCAAGCGGCGCAGTATTGCCCGGATGGTTCCAGCCTCGCGCGCGCGTGACGGCCTCACGCCACCGCTCGCGCTGCTGTTCCGCTCTGCGGCGATCCGGAATCGGAGTGAAGCGCTTACCTTCACTTCGCAACCTCTGTATGTGTTGCGGACTCTCCCAGAAGCCTGTCGCCAAACCGGCAAGGTATGCTGCTCCGAGTGCGGTCGTCTCCACCTGCTGCGGGCGCGATACTGGGATGCCCAGAATGTCTGCCTGGCATTGCATCAGCAAATCGTTGGTAGCTGCGCCACCATCCACTCGAAGCTCGCGAAAAGGGTTCTGGGTCTCCTTGTCCATAGCTTCCATTACGTCAGCCACCTGGAAGGCGATACTTTCCAGCGCTGCGCGGGCAATGTGGCCGGGCCGTGTCCCACGCTCCAGTCCGATGAGCAATCCGCGTGCGTACGAATCCCAATGCGGCGCGCCGAGGCCCACGAAAGCAGGCACGAAGACGATGCCCCCGTTGTCAGGAACCGACGCGGCGAGCGCTTCAGCGTCAGACGATTTGCGGATGATTCCCAGGTTGTCGCGCAGCCACTGCACGACGGCGCCGCCAATGAATATCGAGCCTTCGAGCGCGTATTCAAGTTTGCGGTTAAGACTGCAGGCGAGCGTCGTGATGAGCCGGTTCTGGGAGAGGACAAATCGGTCTCCGATGTGCTGCAGCAGAAAACAGCCTGTGCCGTAGGTGTTCTTAGCGTCTCCGGGTGAGAAGCACAACTGTCCGAAGAGCGCCGACTGCTGATCGCCCGCAATTCCCGCGATGGCTATGGACCCGAGTCCGAGAGTGGTAGTCACTTCGCCGATGTGATCGCTCGACCAGACCACTTCCGGCATCATGCTCTCTGGAATCTTCAGCAACCGCAGCAGTTCGGCATCCCACCTGCCTTCGACGATGTTGTAAAGCAGAGTGCGGGACGCGTTGGTCTGATCGGTGACGTGACGCCTGCCGCTGGTCAGGTTCCAGATCAGCCAGCTATCGACCGTCCCGAAGGCAAGCTTGCCGGCTTCCGCGCGCTGTCGTGCACCTTGTACATTGTCGAGAATCCAGGCAACTTTGGTTCCGGAGAAGTAGGAGTCGAGCAGCAATCCTGTTTTCTCTCGAACCGTTTTTTCGGCGCCCTCGTCGCGGATTCGTCTGCAGAGTGGCGCAGTGCGACGGTCCTGCCAGACAATCGCGTTGTAGACGGGCTTGCCGGTCTCGCGATCCCACACAATCGTGGTCTCGCGCTGATTGGTGATGCCGAGGGCAACGACATCGCGCGGCCGGATGCCGGCGCGCGTCAGCACCTCCACCGCTACCGTGAATTGCGAGGTGAGAATGTCGTAGGGATCGTGCTCGACCCAACCGGCGTCGGGGAATCGCTGTTCGAATTCATGCTGTGCCTGGGCTACATTGTTGCCCTGCTGATCGAACAGAATCGCTCGCGAGCTCGTGGTGCCCTGGTCGAGAGACAGAATATACGCCATACGGCGCCAATTATATGCAAGGCCGTATGAGGCCATGCGCAGCTATGCAATAAGAGCGTGATGAGAGGAACGCGCACGGAGCGCCAGACCGCTTGCCACCGAAGTAAATTCGTTTCCAGCGGTTATTCTGTCCTGGCCAAATCTGCGTTCGAAGATCCGGCGGACTGCGGGCACGAGCGAGGAGCCGCCGGTGAGGAAGACCCGGTCAACGGCGAAGTCATTCACACCGGAGTTGGTCATCACCTCGGCAATGACCTGCTCGATCGCTGCTAGATCCGGCTGGATCCAGGATTCAAACTCAGAGCGTGTGACCGATGCTCGCAGGTTGAATCCATGATCTTGGAATACGAACTCGGCTTGATCCTGCTGGGAGAGCGAGATCTTGGTGCGTTGGACTGCCTGATGCAACTGGTAGCCCAGATCGGCTTCTATCAAGTCCGACAAAGCGGCAATTTTTTCGGGCTCGAAGGCCCGAATGCGCGCCGCACGAAGCATCTCGCTGACTGCGCGAGTGCGCAGAAAGGAGAGATGATGCCAATGCTCAAGTCGCACATAGACCCAGCTTGGGACGGCGACAAGGGTCTTGTCGCCGGACTGTTCAAGCGTGCCTGCTCCGAGATGAGGTGATACGAGGTGACGAACCAGGCGCGCATCGAAAGCATCGCCGGCAAGACCAACACCACTTGTGGCCAGTAGCTCCGTCCGCTCTTCGTAATGGAGAGCATGGGGCCGCAATTTCAGGAGAGAGAAGTCGCTGGTGCCGCCGCCGAAGTCGCCAATGAGGACCAATTCCTCTCGTGTCAGCGTGGATGCATAGTGATATGCCGCCGCCACCGGCTCGAACTCGAACTCCACATGCTTGAAGCCAGCTCTCGAGAATGCGTCACGTAATCGATCAAGGGCAAACACGTCATCGACGCCAGACTCAGCGCCGACAAAGTGTACTGGCCGCCCCACGGTAGCAGCGTGCACCGGGCAACCGAAATAACTTTCCGCGTGCTTGCGCAGGTCGCCCAGAATGCGTGCGATTAGATCCTCCAGAAGTTGTCGCCGGCCAAACACCTCAGTACCGGTTAGCGTGCGACTGGAGAGATACGATTTGAGCGACTGGATGAGCCTGCCTTTCGGCTCCGCCGCCAGATAGCGTTCGATGCCCTCCGGACCGCTCCATGAGTGGAGTTGTGACCGAGTTTTGGTCTTCGTATGTTCAAGGTAGAGAAGGGAGCGATAGGCCGCAACGAGGGCGTCGGCCGCAGGGAACTGAACCAGCTGAACTTCTCCCTGCTCGTCCGCCCGCGCGACGGAGCTGTTGGTTGTTCCAAAATCAATTCCGAGCATAAATGGCGCACCACTCCCAGTCTTTCATGCCCGTCCCCCTCTGCGCTCAGCTACTCCATGGGGGCGGCGATATAGGCGCCACGTCTAGATTGAGCATCCACCGGAGTCGCATAAAAGGCCGGACGGCCAGCGATGGAGAAAACCGCCGGGGTATCCTCAAACAAATCGAAGGTTAGGACGTCCCCCGGGTTCAGCCCGCGGACGATACTCAGCGGAATCCGAACACTGGGCAGTTGCAGTGTCGCGAAATGTAAGGTGCGGTGCAGGCGTGTCAGGAGGCCGTTCCGCATCTCCGGCGATGTTTGCCGTGCGGTTTTCGCCGGACCATCGAGTGAGCGAATCAGAACCTTGGCGGCTTCTGAAGAAAGCGTGAATGCGATCTTTCCTCGTTGCGTTCCACAGACAAGATCGAAGGAAAGAGACAGCGTGCTATCGATAGTTGGCATGAGACGGTCAATGGAGCGGGCAGGCATAGACGGATCGTTGCGTATTTCCAGCTCGGGCGAGGATAGAGCCGTGCTGAAATCACGGCAGATCAATTCGACGACGCTACGCACAATAGAGCCTTCGATTTCGGTAGGCTCGCGCTCGAGTGACGTGCCGCCGGGTCCCCCAAGCAGCAGCTCAACAAAGAGATATACGAGCGGAAGATCCATCTGCAACAGAGCTGGTTGGGACGCAGGACCCACTGCTAGCGTTGTCACGTAGCGTGTCTCTGTCTCGGGCGAGTGGATGATCTCATAAAAGGGCGCCCGCTCAACCCCCGCGAGAGTGGCGGTGAATGGTACACCGAGCCAGCGGGTCATGTTGGCGTTCACGGCGCGCGTAAATAGCAGGCACAGACTATGCAGCGTAAGCCGCTGCGCCTCGCTGAGCGCGGTCGGTGCAATGAGACGTGCACGCAAGGGGACGGGAATATCGTCGGAAGTACTTACAGCGTCTGAATTGGTTTGCATAGAGCACCGGCGCAGCAGGGAGGTGCAATCGCGATGCCAAAGATTCCTCGGCCATCCTTAGATAGTTTTAATGATCTCGTGCTCAAGCAGTGGCGCAATGGTCACCATAGGAAGGCGATCAGATTCCTCTGGTACACAGTGTTTTTTCGCGCGCCTCTGTTGGAACCGGTCCCGAACTTCGATGTCTTCTTCCGGCCGGCGGCTGAAAATCCATTGATCTGAATGCCTGCAAGGTGGGTCATTTTGCCCGAACCAGACATGACACTCCTTTTGACTGAGACGAATCGCCTCACCCCTGAACGATCAATATCCGGATTACGTGAAAACGCAGCGCAGCCTCCCAGGCGACACGACCTATCGACCTACCTTGGATGTTCTGGATTTTTCCGCTGGTTTCTCCAGATGTCCGCCGAATTCGTAACGCATGGCGGAGAGGAGTTTGTCTGCAAATTCCGCTTCTCCCCGTGAGCTGAAGCGTTCATAGAGAGACGCGGTGAGCACTGGTGTTGGTACTGCTTCGTCGATTGCGGCTTTGATGGTCCAGCGACCTTCTCCCGAGTCAGACACGCGGCCGGCGAACTTCGACAGAGCCGGATCCTGAACCAACGCGCTCGCCGTAAGGTCCAGCAGCCACGACGCGATCACACTGCCTCGCCGCCAAACTTCGGCGATGTTCTTGAGATCCAGCTCGTACTGGTAGTGCTCCGGGTCGCGCAGGGGCGTTGTTTCGGCGTCAATCTCGCCTTCGCGCTTGCCGACGTTGGCGGAGCGCAGCACGGACAATCCTTCGGCATAAGCCGCCATGATCCCGTACTCGATTCCGTTGTGGACCATCTTCACGAAGTGGCCGGCGCCGTTTTGACCACAGTGCAGGTACCCTTGTTCAGCGGTGCCATCGAGATCTTTCCGACCGGGAGTACGCGGTATATCGCCGATGCCGGGTGCCAGGGTCGAGAAGATCGGATCGAGATGCCGCACGACATCAGCTTCACCGCCGATCATCATGCAGTAGCCGCGTTCGAGGCCCCACACGCCGCCGCTGGTGCCAACGTCCACGTAATGAATCTGTTTCGGTGCGAGTTCGCTAGCGCGGCGAATGTCGTCAACGTAATAAGAGTTGCCACCATCGATAAGGACGTCGCCAGCCTCAAGATGCGGCAGCAAGTCAGCGATGGTCTGGTCGACAACTGCCGCCGGAACCATCAGCCATACTGCTCGCGGTCTTTCGAGTTTGTTCACGAGGTCTGCAAGAGAAGCTGATCCTACCGCGTTCTCTTTAACCAGTTCGCTTACCGCTTGTTGTGACCGGTCGAACACAACGCAGTCATGTCCATTTCTAATCAGCCTTCGCACCATGTTGGCGCCCATACGGCCAAGACCTATCATTCCAAGTTGCATATCTTCTCCTCTTCTGAAAATCGCGGATACGTTTGGCTCAATATGCTACATGCGTGATTGTCGCGCAATGCTTAGCGGAGTCGTCTCATGCGCCTGAGCGACTGAACGATCGGCGCCCCGCTTCGGGTCTGCCACTTCTCCTAGTCGAGCAGTCAGTCGCCAGGATAGAACGAGCGAGTTTGACGATTTCGTTTTGTGTTTTGCGAACTTCCATCTTGCTAACTCACTTCAGCAAGACCGCTGGTCCGCGCCGTTTCGAAGATATCCACAAACTCCTGATATCGTCGGGCAATCTCCTTTTCGGCGCTTGCGCCCGTATCTTCACGAGTGGGTCCCAGAAACCGGTGCGGCTTGGCGAACCCGACAAAGTTTTCGACCGTCGCCGGCAGTAGTCAACCACTCGCGTACCCAATGGGTCATTCTCTCCGCGTCCTAGGATGATACAGCCGACATTGTCGCGTCCGCTCCGCCTGGCAGAAGCTACAATTTTCGTGCTCCTCGCGGCGATCCAGTCCCTCGATCGTCCAGACGTCCGGCTCGACTTGGGCGTCCCGCAGTTTCCGTGATGGTTTGGGTGATCGGGAAAGAAAGCTCCATGTCGTAAGGCTTCTTGTAGCCTGCAATGTTGATCGGGCTGCGACTTTCCGGTGGAACGAGCAACCACGAATTTGCTGCCGGCATGCGTCACTGAGGTCAATCGCCAATCGGACGGGCATAGTGCTCAGGGACAGAATTCGATGCCAAACATGCACGGCATCTAGAATAGATCCCATGAACATTGCAGTTGCCGCGCAACCACCAGACCACGTCGAGCGCGCGGTAAAGTAGGTAAACGAAGACGCGCCTATGTTGACTGATCGTCAATCGAATAGTGGGGCATCGGGCTGCTTGGCTTCGGTAAAGTTGCTTAATCCAACTCCGACTAAACGAAACCGCTGCGATTCGTTAGGCTCGATTCTATCGCGAAGCGAGAGCGCAATCTTAATCAGTTGCTCACACGTGTTAGGAGGAGCGGGTGCAGTAAAGCTGCGAGTAAGAATGGCGAAGTCGCTAGTCTTGAGCTTGAGCACGACGGTGCGCGCGACTCGTGCCTCCTTTTGCGAGGCGTCCCACACTTTCTGAGCCATCTGCCGAATCCAACCGTCTGTTTCCGATAAGGACACATCGCATTCCAGCGTATCTTCGGCTGAGATCGACTTTGTCGGCCGGTTGGCAACGACGGGATTATGATCGATTCCGCGCGCCAAGTCATAAAGACGACGGCCATATCGGCCGAATCTCGCTTGGAGAAGTGACTGGTCGATGCATTGAAGTCGACCGACTGTCGTTGCCCCGATCTCTTTCAATCGCGATTCCGTCACCTTGCCGACACCAGGGACACGGCCGATGGGAAGGGGGGCGAGAAACACATTCACTTCGCTCGGCTGGATGACGAAGAGGCCGTCCGGTTTGCGCCAGTCCGAAGCGATCTTAGCCAGGAACTTGTTGGGAGCGACTCCGGCGGACGCAGTGAGTAGCAGTTCCTCACGGATCTGCCCCCGAATCGTCTTCGCGACAAGGGTTGCAGTGGCCAATCCGCTCTTGTTCTCCGTCACGTCCAGATACGCTTCATCGAGCGAAAGCGGCTCGATCAGGTCGGAATGACGGTGGAGGATATCGCGGACCGAGCGAGAGACGGCCTTGTATCGAGCGAAATCAGGAGCGACAAAGATCGCATCTGGACAAAGACGTTGTGCTCGAAGTGCCGGCATCGCCGATCGCACTCCAAATTGTCTTGCTTCATACGAGGCGGCGCATACCACCGATCGAGAACCCCGCCAGGCGACGACAACAGGTTTGCCGCGGAGACTCGGATCGTCGCGCTGTTCGACCGACGCGTAAAAAGCGTCCATGTCGATGTGCACGATCTTCCGCGGAATTGCATCTTCGTTAGAGTATTCGGTCGTCCCCATCTCGTTCCAGTTTCCGATATTGCGCTTTCCGTCTGTTCCGGCCAGACTCCACCACGTCTGGTCTCGATCGCATGTTCGAGAACCTGCCGTTTCGAGATGGTCGCAAGCCGCCTCCGGATGGTGGAAGCGCGTTCGCCGCCCATGCCGAACATTATTGGTGAAGCAAGGGGAAACGCGGCTTTAGAAGACTTCAAGCAGATCCCGCGCGCATATCACGCATTATGTATATAAGGCTTCGAAAAAGCCACTTAGTCTCTATGTCTTTCAGAGCCGAGAGGGCCAGCTGGCTGTCGGTTCTCCTGTTGCAGGAGGCCAAGGCGGATGCAGACCAGATCGTTTATCAGCAATTTCTTCACGCGAAGGCGTTGACCTCCAAGACTGAGGAATTATCGGTTGGCTTTCTTTGGTACAATCCAAATTGGAACGGTGACAGTTTCGCGGTCTGCGGTCGCTCGAGCAAGGGCAATTTTGGCAACCTTGCCTTGCTGTACATGCACCTCGGAATCGGCTTGTATCCGGTTGAGTTTGTCGGCACAGGCAAAAGGGTAGGCAGTAAAGATGGACAGTAGGATCAGCATCTCGCGGTAAGTGGTTCAAAACGCAGTGGGGACGTAGTTCAGTTGGTTAGAATGCTGCCCTGTCACGGCAGAGGTCGCGGGTTCGAGCCCCGTCGTCCCCGCCATAGATTCTAAAGGACTTAGAAGCTATGGCAACCTACAGTGACAATCCACAATTCGATCCGCACTTTACTGCACTAGACGGCTTCCAAGTCCTACTACGCTTAGGAAAGCGCCTTGCGCTGCCTGTTTTTCGTCGCGGTCGTCTTGCGTGTAGAGGTTCATGGTCGTGCGGATGTCGCTATGCCGCAACATTCCCTGCACCGTCTTCGGATCGACCTTCCCTTTGTTCACGAGCCAGGTGCTTAAGTTGTGCCGCAGGTTGTGGAGACCGAAGCGCTGTCCCTTCGCAAGTACGACGCCGGCGCTCACTGCCGCCGGTCGCAGATGATCCTGTACGAACGTCGACGCCCTGATAGGCACTTTGCCGTCCTTGAGCAGCGACGGAAGACGAAATCATCGACTTTCGAATGCGGACTCTGCTCGCGCCATTCCTTCAAATATTGCGCCAGCGCCGGATGCATCGGCACATAGCCGTTCGAGGCCGCCGTCTTGGTTTCGCCGTCCGCGCCCTTTGCCCATCGCTTGGATATGGGATTTGCTCGTCGCTCCACAGGATGTCCGACCAGCGCAGCGAGACGATTTCAGATGCGCGGAGCGCCGTGGCGGCGCATGTCAAGACGAGAGTGAAATGCAGCGAGTCTGTCAGCTTATTGAGAATGGTCAAGGGTTTGCTGAGGCGTGATGACGACCACCTTGTAAATGGACTTTGATCGCGTCTCGACATGCTCCACAGGATTTTTATCCATGCGCTCGTGCAGGATGCCGACCTTATAGACCCGGTGCATCATGCCGCGGATCTTTGAGACGGTCGTCCGGGCAAGTCTGTTGACGGTGTGAAGCGACTTCAGCAAACGCTGAATTTCCGGCGGTCCGATATCGCCAGCGAGCTCATTGCCCCAGCGGGCAATGAAGTAGTCCCGAACGTAATGCTCCACGATCGGGATGGTATTGACCGACTTCGGGCGCATTGCATCCTCGCCAAAATCAGCCTTCAAGTAATATTCCGCGAGAGCGTCGAAACGGATGCGAGTACCAGATTCTTCACTGTTGATGCGAACAAGCAGCCCAAGCTTGTCTACCTCGCGCCATGCCGACGATCCGGCAGCCAACATCAACTTTGGAAACCGCTTGTACAACAACGGGCGATTTCAGGAGGTGCTCGCCTGCTACACCGCAGTTGGTTTCGCTTCCACCAATATGCTCGCGCTCTTCAATCGCGGAGACGTACTCGAGGAGCTCGGTTTCTTCGCCGAAGCGGTCGCCGACTGGACAGCGGCGGTAAACTTTACAACCTCGCGCGAGCGTTCTCACGTGACGGCTGTCGCCGCGACGCACTCGTGCACTGGACGAAGTACCTGGCGCTCGACCACGCGAGCGAATGGGCAAACCGGGCGCGCCAGGAGAGAAAGCGGCTGCTGAAGCTCGAGCGACTGCAGATCGTTGCGCGGAAGATCGCGTGAGCGACTACGCCGACTTCCTCTGCTTGGCCCAGCGTTTTCGCTGTGCGGCAGCGATTTTCGCGCGCGCCGCGGCGGAGAGGACTCCTTTCTTCCGAGTGGTCTTGCTCGGTAAGGCGGATGCCGAAAGCCCGCCTCTCCGCTTTTCGCCGGACAAACGGGCTAAGGCATTCCGTGCTTCCTGAAGACGTGCAATCTCGGCATCAAGGGCGGCAAGGATTTCGGTTGTTTTCACCGAAACACTATAGCAAACGGTTGCGCTTACAGATATCAACCAGTGCCGGGGGTAGGAGCTGATTTCTATCTCAGCGTTCACGGCAGTATTGGAGGCTACGATGGCACTTACGAGAGCGGCCCTGTTTGAGGATTCCTGGTCGATGGATCCAGCGGAGCTCGATTTCTCCGAATTCCGGAACCGGCATATCTGGGGACCACCCGACTCGTCAGGCTCACGCCCATGCATCAAAATGGCGTTGTTCCGGAAGCCGTTTCCGTATTCGGTCGAGCAGAGAATCATCGCTCACCCGAACGGCGAAGACGCTGACTATGGAACATGGGAAAAGGTACTCGACGTTGCCCGCAGCTACCTTGTTGGTGCGACCGTCCCATTCTCCGAATTTCAGCGGGTCTATACCTCACCGCTCAATGAATGGCAACGCATGGCCTATGAATGAAGTGCGGCCAATCCCTCGCGGACGCTGGTCCTCACATCGGCGAGACCTCGCTTGATCTATCACATCGCCAAGCGAGGCGAGTATGTCGAGTTCGGGCAGCCCCATCATTGCTATGGTGGTGAGAAGTACTGGGTCAGTCGCAATGGCAAGACCAAGGTTCTGATCAATGTCGATTGAGCACTCTATGCGCCAGTTTCCGGATAGCCCGCAAATCATTTGGAACGGGAAAAACGGAGGCCCTGCAGCGGAGGACTGCATTCAGCTCCTCATTCGTCTTTGAAGCGAATGGGTGTCCACTCGATCGGGCCTTGATAGCCACCGGCGTAACTGCGCGCTTCAGTTGCGGCTTTACACTTTGCATTGTCGAGTGAGACGAACAGACCGCCTTCAGTCTGAATCAAACATTTTGAACGTAGGTTGGTGATTCGATAGTGGAATCCTCCACCTTCAGGAGTGATATCGAGCGAAAGATCGCATCCGGGGAGGTGGACTTCCGCATGCGCTGCAGTGATCACCGATCTATGCGGCATGAATCTAGGCAAGCACTTTGTCATCTGTGATTTCAACTGCAAAATGCGAACTGCTACGCCGAAGTGACTCGTCGGGGAGAGTACAGAACTCGGCTCGCTCGGCGTGGAGGACTTTATGTGGCTGCTGAATCCCTGTATTTGCTTGTGATTATTAGATTCTCGCTGCAAAAGGTCAGAGCTTCCAACCGTACTCCAGGTCTGACAGTGCTCATTCGAGCATTCGCCAGAATGCCGACGCTCCAATCGTTGGAACAGAGATTCCGTCTGCTAAAGCTACGTGCGCAGTATCACGATGAGTGACTTGGCGATTTGGCGCGAATCTAGAATCAATTCCTGGCGACATGCCCGTTTGCCTTTCCCGATTCCAAACACATCTACTGCTGAACTGTTCACCCGGGGTTCATTTGAACTTCGAGCCGAGGGCTGATCCGCCATTGCTGTGAGCACCGCGGCTGCGGCGCTCTGCAGAAAAGTTCGTCGATCCATATTTACCAGCGTCCACCAAATTGCAGCCTAGACCTGCTGACGGAGGTTGGGACGCAGCGTGAGCGAGCCGTCATCGTTCAACTTTTGGTGACAAGCCCACCGCACGGGATAGAGCATTCCCTTTACCTCAATCTCAGCTCTAAGTTTCAATCCTTTCCAATCTATGACGTTGGGAAGCACGAACTGTGCCTGCCGAATCTTGCCCGGTAACGGATAACCGGCGTCCAGACAACCGCTCTTGAGTATCTTTCCATCCTGGCTCTCCACGGTCACCCTCAATACGCCTGGTACACCCGCGATGCCGTCATTTGAGAATCCGACAATCAGCCCTTGATAACGGTCGTCCCTATAGCTCCAGACAAAGGAGGGCCTTACCCGATAGCCAATTCGGCGACTGATCCGGTCGAACGCTGCCGGATAAGCCCGGTAGTAGCTCATCAGATTCGTTGCACTGATCTGGTGAAAGTTCCAGAGCGAAAAGTAATTCGCTCCGACATCGATCACATGAGCGATCATGTTTTCTGCCGGAGATATCCCTTCATATGCAGCGCCCGGATCAGGAGGTTTCCCTGGAAGCCCTTGCTCGAGCAACGCGGCGATCCAAGGCGGCCGGTTGCTGAGAGCTTCAATCTGCTCGTTCTCGATAAAGATGGTGTCACTGCGAATCCAATTGTTGCTGCGGACCGTACGATCTAGCAGTTCTGAATTGCCAACCCGGCTGTAATCCGGTTGGGTGTTGGTAAGTAAAGGAGTCTTCGAAAAGTGCTCGAGCTGGACTTCGAGCATATTCATCCACGTCCGCTCTGCTGTCTGGTAGTTAGGGAAAGGATTGTTGGCGAATGGCCAAGTATGCCCTTCGCCCCAGAAGCCGTACATGAAGGTGTCGATAAACTCGATGAGCGGGTTGCCATTGAATTCAGCTGCCAATTGTCCAACCAGTTCCTTGAATGCCTGCTGGAAAAAGGGATCGTCAAACCGGGGTTGATAACGCGAGTGCGGATTCTTTAAAAACCTTTTTCCCGCCGCGCTGCTTTCTTGATCGCTAAGAATGAGATCCACTGTCGGTACTCTCTCGAGGACAAAATCCGGCAGAGCTGCTTCGTGTGTATAGTCGGGGGCGGACATCTGAATTCGCAATCCGACTCGCTTATTGTTTTTCTTCGCCAATTCAAAAACCAGCTTTATGTAGTCGGGCAACTCAAGGCGCCCGGGTCTCGGCTGCACCTCTCTCCACGTCGGTCGGATGTAAAGCTGCTGGCCTAATGGAAAACGAGCTAAGTCCTCGATCGCTTGTGGGATATTGTCTGACTTGATTTCCTCGGTGCCACTGTCTGCCGTGATATAGGTGACCAGTCCCATACCATAGTTCGGCACGGCGTCTTCTGAGGGAGTAGTAGTCATCACCACATCGTCAGTGGGGATGACCGCATCCGGTGGATATTGAGGGAACGGGCCCTGATTGAGCCGATCAGTCACCTGAGGGCCGGAGCCGAAGTTGAAGGTTCCCCAATTGTGAGCAGGTACCTTGGCCTGTGCTTTTTGCATTCCAAGTTCTGCAGCCACGGCAGCAGCGACGGTGCTCTTTAGAAAGTCTCTACGTTGCATTCGAAGTGATTTCCTTACTTATGGTTCGATTACATTCGGCCGAACGTGCTGGAGCTACGACCTCAATACGGAATCCACATCTGTCATAAACTATCGGAAGATTACTATTTATTTCGTTTGGCCGGTACAGATGTTAAATCTTTCAAATGGATTTGATAAAAGCTGCTTTCAGACGGCTAGAGACGGTTCCGAAAGGTCGCAAAAAAATACGTGAAATCCACGCATACGAGGACATACCTTGTCCTCCTTGGCGCTCTAAAACCTATTGACTAAGCGCTTATTTCGTTGTATTACAAAAGATTACGCTTTATTTCGTTACATTTTCTTATGTGATTGGCCGTACAAGGACATCCGGTGTTTTCAATGAAAATAGCGATTCTGCAATCTGACAACGACCTGTTCCCAAGGTTGGGACCTGTGATTGCAGCCGTGCCTTCGATTGTTCTCATCGGTGTGTTCGCGGCTCGTTCATTCGCTGTAGCCGCGGAAGTTCCCGGTGGTAATCCTCAGATTCAAGGCGGCAACGTCCGGATTGAGTTCGATAACCACTTGCGTAGCCGGGTGGTTGCTTGTTTCGATAAGAAGGAAACCGTATTGGGGCCATTCACTGCCTCTGAGACTGTGACGACCGCCGACAAGCTCTGGACCGGATTCCTCTTGACCTCGCAAACACAGGGGCACACAAAAGACACTTTCGGTGAGGGCGAGCGGCTCACCGTCGAGGGAAAGGCAGGAGCCCTCGCAAAGAGGGTCTCCGTCACGGTATATGCCGACTTTCCCGCGATGGCATTCTTTGATGTCCAGTACATAAATACCGGAACCTCCAAGCTCGTGATCAAAAGTTGGACTAACAACGCATACACGGTGAACGCCCAACGAGGAGTCGACGCGCCGGCTTTCTGGTCTTACCAGAGTGGCTCCTACGAGAAACGTCCCAACTGGGTCGTACCGCTTTACCCCAATTTTCGACAGGAGAATTATCAAGGCATGAATGCCAGCGACTATGGCGGCGGCACGCCGATAGTCGATGTCTGGCGGCGGGACGTAGGAATAGCTGTGGGACATGTCGAGCCGCGACCGAAGCTTGTTTCCCTGCCGGTATCGATGCCCGATGCTGCGGACGCGAAAATCGCTGTACGCTTCACCAAAGCCATCTCGTTAAACACAGGCGAAAGTTTTCATACATTTCGTACCTTTGTCGCCGTCCACCAGGGAGACTACTTCCGCTCGCTCGTCGATTATCGGCGCTTCATGATGAAACAAGGTTTCCGAATGGCTACAGCTCCCGATGCCGCTTTCGGCGCCATTTGGTGCGCATGGGGATATGGCCGATCAGTCCAACCTAAGCAGGTGTATGACACACTTCCGACCGCAAAGCGACTGGGATTCAGGTGGGTTACGCTCGATGACGGTTGGCAGAACAATGTGGGCGATTGGGCGCTTGATCCCAAGAAATTCCCTCACGGAGACGCTGACATGAAGGCCCTGGTTGACCGAATTCACCAGGAAGGATTCAAGGCCCAGCTCTGGTGGTCACCGCTCAGCGCTGTGCCAGACTCGCAATTGCTGCGGGATCATCCCGACTACGAGTTATTGAATCGTGATGGCTCCAAGAGAAAGGTTTCCTGGTGGAACTCCTACTATTTGTGCCCGGCGGACCGCCGCGTCGTGGAGTATCAGAAGGCCTTGGTGCGAAAAATTTTGACGGATTGGGGATTCGACGGACTGAAGCTCGATGGTCAGGACATGAACGGAGTTCCAGCCTGCTACAACCCTGCTCACCATCACGCACAGCCGGAGGAATCGGTCGAAGCTCTGCCGGATTTCTTTCGCGCAATTTACGAAACCGCGCAGTCTGTAAAACCTGGGGTACTGGTGGAGTTCTGCCCCTGCGGCACGGCGTACTCCTTTTTCACCATGCCGCACTTCAATATGTCGGTGGCTTCCGACCCGGAAAGCTCCTTTCAAGTTCGCTCCAAGGCGAAAACGTTAAAGGCCCTGATGGGAGACAACGTTCCATTCTTCGGCGATCACGTCGAACTGAGCGATGGGGGCAACGACTTTGCGTCCACTGTGGGCGTAGGCGGCGTCGTGGGAACGCAGTTTGTTCTTCCGTCTTTAGTCACTAAGCATGGCAAATCCGATCTGACTCCTGCGCGCGAGAAGGAATTCGAAGAGTGGCTTCGCATCTATCGGGAAAAGATGTTGTCCAGAGGACAATATCAAGGGCAGCTCTATGACATCGGCTTCGATGTGCCGGAGACGCATGTCATTCGCAAAGGCCGGACCATGTATTACGCCTTTTTTGCAAAACAGTGGAAGGGGTCAGTCGAACTGCGCGGCCTCGAAGACCGCAACTACAGTGTCGTGGACTACGTCACGGGAAAAAGCTTGGGAGTGGTATCAGGACACAATGCGCATCTGCCGCTTGAATTCACTGGAAATCTGCTAGTAGAAGCGCGACCACAATGAACAATGTTACAAGCTGGCGTTGAGTTTTCTTTAGAGGACGAGCGTGAAATTTCTGTCTCTTATTATGTTGTCGGTGTGCGTCTCCGGGGATTTTGCCCAATCCAACTCCTCCTTCTACGTGTCTAATACAGGAGATGACTCGAATCCCGGCACGCAAAGGGCACCTTGGCCCACCATTCAACATCCCGCAGATACCGCGCGTGCGGGTAGTACCGTCAATGTGCGGGGTGGAATCTACGAAGAGCGCGTAAGGATCAAGGAATCCGGTAACGCGACTGGTGGGTACATTACTTTTCGAAGCTGTCCCGGCGAGACGGCCGTCCTCGACGCAGAGAGTTTACTCCCGACGGCAGGGCGCGATACTGACTGTGCTTCCGGATCAAAGGCGAGCACATGGGGAGCGTCTTCTGGCCCCGTGACAGGATTCGACAACTAGACTGCTGCCGGTGTGAGCGCGCCGGAGCGCCGCATGATTGATAGTCGAGCACGGGCACCGGCCCGCTCACGCGCCTTCTGTTCGGCCTTTTCGCGTCTCGGATACGACCTCATGGTGCGGAAGATAGACCGCAGGCGAAGGTGGAAAAGCCACCGCAAGCCGTGGCACTTGACAGGGGCGAAAGTGTCTATGAGTGGGCATGATGCCTCGACGTGCGCAGACTCGCGCCACGTTGCCCTGTGTGCGACCGGGGGGGCATCGGACGCGGTCGAACTAGGTGGCAGCATGGTGGCACCCGTGAACCACCTGAATGCCGGCAACTCGAACTAGACGCCTATAGGCTGCCCGCCAAGGAATAAAGCGCGGAGAGCGACAGAACAACAATCTTGCCGCGGCCTTTAGCGATAATGCCTTCCAAAGCCCACCTGCTCATAAGGCGGCTTGCCGTGAAGATGGTAACGCCAGCTTCGTTGGCCAGTTCCTCGTTGCGGACATCCAACTCGAATCCTCCATCCACCTGCCGGCCGATGCCTGTCGCGAGGTTGGCCAGTACCAACGCGAAGCGTTGGGGTGCAGTATCGCACCGCGCGGCAAGGTGAAGAGACCGATACAGCACCAGATAGTCATAGGCGATCATCGCAGCGTTGTCGGCCAGCCGCTCGTATCTGGCACGAAGCGAGCGGATCGTGGTGCGATCCCATGCGAGGACTGTGGTGTTCGTAACAGCCTCTGTGCATATCAGGTAATCGACAGACTCCGGCAGCATCGCTGCACCACCAAAAATCTCTCCCGGTGGAAACCAGCGCACAGGCACCTTGTCACCTTGCGGGGTCATGCAGAAGCCGCGCGCGCGCCCACGGAGCACCATAAAGAAACTGTTGGCGGCATACCCTTCGCGTGACATTACCGACTGTGCTGGGAAGGAACGTCGGGCCGCTGGCGCGATGATTGATGCAATCTCTGTAGGAGTAAGTCCTTCAAAGAAGCGCGGCCTGAGTTGTTTTACGAGCGTCACGGTTGGCAGCATCTTGTCCGGCTCCCAATGGAGTGTACATACTGTGCCGTTTATTTGCTTGAAGACGCGACAGATGCCGCAGCCAGCCCAGCGTAGACCCGCGCCACGTTGCCCTGTGTGCGACCGGAGGACGTCTGTACCTGCTAGCGGCTTAGTAGTTGCCAGCGAAACAGCCAGTCCGGATTGCAGGTATGGCCATGTTCGATTTTGGGGAGTTCTGATTCGTTCCACGCGGTGCCTACCGTCAAATAGCAGCGGGCGCAGATGGAAACGATGGTTCCATCCTTGTTTCTTCGATGAGAAAACAGCTCAGTCGAAAACATGCGACAACTACCTTGGGGGAGCCGATAGCGCCACAGGCGGACGCATAAGTGCGACAGCGCACAGACCTTGGCGTTGCAAGCGTACATTGTCGTACCGAATCCCGTTCAACAAATAGCAGTTTGCCTGCGACATACAGATTAAGGATAGATCCCCACGAGCTGTGGGCTGGGCGTTTGCCCCAAACTGCCGATCGTATCGATGTCCAAAGGGGTCACTATGCGCAATTCATCATCATTTCTCATCCTGAGTCTCTGTTTCGTTCTGCTAACTGTCCAGGGGATAACCGCTCAGCGGTATAGCGTCACAGACGTGGGTACGTTGCCGGGAGACACGTTCCTTCGAGTATTGGAAACGGGATCAATCGTTTCGGTCAGGTGACGGGTTCTGCGACCGTCGCCGGATCATGCTCGCCTGCATGCACTCATGCTTTTCTGTACAGCGAGGGCAATATGCTTGATCTGGGAACGCTGCCGGGAGGGAGTTCCAGCGTGGGAAATGGTATCAACAGCGGAAGACTGATAACACGATGGGAAGGGGAGGGGGAGCGCGAAAGGGTAACGCGCTGAGGTAGTCGGTTATTCAGACGCAAACGGCGGCAACTTCCATGCCTTTTTGTACAGTAGGGGTGTGATGCAAGATTTGGGTACGTTGCCAGGAGGAAGCACCAGCACTGCAAATGCGATCAGTCGATCCGGCGAGGTGACGGGGAATGCTGACACCGCGAATGGCAGCTTGCGCGCGTTTCTATACAGCAACGGCATGATGCACGACCTGGGCATATTGCCCGGGGGAACCTTCAGCGGCGGCAACGGCATCAACCGAGTGCGAGGAGAAGGCGTCGAGGTGGTTGGTATTGCAGATCTTCTCGGAGACTGCACGTCGCACCTTACCTGTCCTTATCACGCTTTTCTTTACAAGAACGGCGTCATGGACGATCTGGGCACACTGGCGGGAGGATTTTATAGCTACGCATCTGGCATAAATCAGTCGGGTCAGGTAACGGGCTCCGCTGACACGAATCTCGGTAATTTCCACGCCTTTCTTTACGATAACGGCACTATGCACGATCTGGGAACGCTTCCGGGGCCCTCGCTGCTTCCAAAGCTTTGCGCAAGCTATCAACAAGCATGGCCAGATTGTCGGCTACGTGAGTGTGGGGAATATCAATGATTACCACGCCTTCCTATATAGCCATGGAAAAATGCGGGACCTGAACAGCCTGATCCCGCCAAATTCAGGATGGTTTCTTGGGTTCGCTAACGGGATCAATGATCGGGGGGAGATAACCGGCTCGGGCATTATCAATGGAGAAGGTCACTCGTTCCTCCTGAGTCCGGTCTGTCCCCATGACAAAGACGAAGACAGAGACAATGGCGAATGCGACAGCGCAGAGTAGCGGTGAAGAGTTGCGAGTGTCGCATTCCAAGTCGGTCACCAGCCTCCGCCACGCATAACGCTGGAACTTTCGTGTCGAATGCAGGCGGGTAACGACATGCTCAACTCCGTTGGCGCGGCCACCTCTGGTGAGCGCGGACACCGTGTCCGCACGCTCCCGCGCTATCCTCTCGGCCTTCTCGCGTCTCGGATACGACCCCATGCTGGGGAAGATAGACCGCGGGCCGAAGGTGGAAAAGCCACCGCAACTTGTGGGGCTTGACAGGGGCGAAAGCGTCTATGAGTGGGCGCGCCGTAGAACCTATCTCATAAATCGACTCTAGCCGGCTTGCTCGCCCCGCGTAACTTCCGTGTTGCCCGTCATTCGGGAGCAACGGTTAGCCGTCGTTTTTCCGAGATGCCGACTGTCGGCCCACTAGGCTCGCGTATCAGTAGTGAGTGAGTGCATTGGGTTTTATTTGCCTGAATCGCCAATCAGGAACCCGAGGCGAAGAAGTAAGACTAGAATCGGCCGGCAACTATTGCACCGAGTGACGCCGCGGCGCTAGGGCTTCATTGGGATAGTGAAGGTATCTTTCGTTTCCCAGATTAGCTTGTCCGCTTTCGGGTCGGCGAGCCGATACATCACTGCGGTGATCTGCTTTCCGTCGAAGTGGAAGAGGAGGTAATGGTAGTTCGGAAATGAAGGGTCCTTGTACAGATCGGCAGGGGTCCGAACAACGGGGTAGGGTTTAGCCCCGCCACCACCAGAGACGAGATAGGTGATGCCGTCCTGAGAGAAGCGCTGATAGTTGTGGATGTGGCCGGCGACAACGATGAACTGGGCACGAGACGCGGGCGCCTCTTTCGCTAGAAAGGCAGCGAGTGCTTTTTCGTTTGGTCGCACGTCGTGCGAGGGGCTCCCTTCGATCGAATCGGCCACTGGCGGATGATGCAGCGAGAAAAAGACGTATCGCGTCTTTGCGGGCAGATGATGGAGTTGATCCGCAAGCCAGAGCTGCTGGCGGCTGCCTTCGGTCAAGGGAAGATCGGAGTCAAGCGCAATGATGTACTGCTGGCCGAATGCCACGGAGTACCAACGGCGTCCTTTGAGCTCCGGAAAGGCCGTCCACCAGTTCCTCGGTTCGCGCGCCTCCTCTTTGTGCAATTCGTGATTGCCGAGTGCGGGGTAGATGCGCAGATGCTGGCTCCGCCAGGCGGCTGTCTCGCGATCGAAGACCCGATAGTCATCAGGATTCGATCCGTCATAGGGAAGATCACCGGAGAGGATCACCGCATCCGGGTGCAGCTCGGCAATCCGCGCGACGAGCGCCCGTCGCGCAAAGGGATTAGTGACGATCTCATTCGCAGGATCTGTGAAGCGCGTATCCCCGTAGGCAACGATCGACCAGTGCTTCGGCAGCGCAGCAGTGGGAACAGTGAACGTGGCCCCGGAGTTGCTGAGTAAGCGGCTAACCGAGGCGTCTTCCGTCGCTGCAGTGGCTGATGCAGAATTCTGGGCCATACCAACTGCGGCGAACACCATCGTGACGACGAAGATCGCGATAAGGACCGTGTGTTTCTTCATGCGAGCTAGTCTCCTTCTAATCTTCGTGGCAGCCTGCGCTGCATCGTATGTCGCAACCATTATGGGGTGGTGAAGACTCGCACCTGTGACGGCCGCGATCCTACAGAGGGCATACCGACGAAGAGCTGATGCAAACCAGGCACCAGCAGACCCGTTTTTGCGCCGGATGCTGTCTCTACTTCCCCAATGCTCCTTAGCTTATCGGCGCGAACTTCCAGCACATCGACCGTGCCGCTGCCGGCAATGAGATAGGCGCGGTGCGAGGCTGCATCATAAAAGAGATCGTCCGCGCCCGCGCTGGATGGTACAGAGCCGATCTCTTTAACGTCGCTAGCATTTACTAGGAGAGCGGTGGGCGGCGTACGACAGCCGAGCAGCAGCGCCTGCGACTCCGGCACGAAGGCGAGCGGCACGTTGTCCTTGGCCCGAGTGAGCGGCCAGCGTGCAGTGACCTTGTGTGTTGCGCCGTCGATGACGGCAACTTTGGCAGCATCCGCGACATTGACAAAAATGCGATGGCTGACAGGGTCGATCTCCAACGCTTCTGGATGCGTTTCCATGGGCAGGTTGTCGATGATCACCAGCTTGATCACATCCACAACCGCGACACGCCCAGGTGCAGCGGCGGTGCTCCCGCCATGGCCTACGTACAGAAGCTTCGTGGCCTCATCGTAGACCATATCGTCTGCATCATCCGATAGCGGCAAGTTTGCGATAAGCTTGAATGGCGTGCCCTCATAGACCTTAAGCGCGGCGAGCGCGCCATCCGCGACAAAAAGACGGCCGCGGTCAGCAATCCACGCTACGCCATGCGGTTTACCCAGGCCACTGATCTCCTGCAGCACCTTGCCGGCAGGCACGTCGATTACTTCAATAGTGTGATTGCCGGCTGCGGCTGCGAAAAGCCGATTGCTCGCTCCATCGTAAGCAAAGTGGTCGAACTTGCCGGTTACGCCCGGCAGCGGAATGGTCTTCAGAACTGTGAGTGGCTGGGAATGTTGCGCCACGGCGGCGCAGGTAGTAACAACTAGGACGAGCGCAGCGAATCGACGATGCATCGGTGAATCTCCAGTTCATTAGAAGCACAGCACAACCACTTTGCGTTGCGGATAGAACAGGGACAGAGAGCGCTACGCAGGCTCGGCTGCAGCGCAAACTGTTACGACTTGGCGGCTTAGCGTTCGCGATTGGAGGTCCAGCGTATCCCGGCGGAGTAAGTTGGTTTGTAGTACTCGCGTTGAACCACGTATTGAGTAGAACCGTTGTAGAAGCCGAAGACTTCGTTGCTCAGGTTCAAGCCGGAGACGAGTGCGGTAAATCCGGCGGGCAGACGGCACATAATCTGCGCGTCCACCTGCGCATGCGCATATAAATAGTTGTCGCCGGCAGGTCCCTTGAGGCCGCCGGTTGGCGGAGGATCGATAGGCGCGGTCTGAGTCGTACCGTCCTGATACTGCAGATTCTCGTATTGGTATTGGTAGATATTCGGACCGTTGTAGGCGATACCAAGGCGAACCGAGAGCGGTCCCTGATCGTAAGTGGGGCTCAGGTTCCACGTATTGGGCGCCTGCCGCAGCAGCGCCGGTTTGTCGGTGCGCAGCGGGTCAACGTCGCTGGCCTGCGAGGCGGTGTAGCTGTAGTTGCCAGAAAAACCGAGCCCCCCAAACCGCCCCGGCAGATAGGACAGGCGCTGCTGATACGCGATCTCGACGCCCGTGACGTAAGCGCTGCCGGCATTGGCTGGCTGCTGAACTAAGAAGCCAGCGAACTGGCCCGTGGTGGGCTTGCTCCGTATAGAAATGATCGGGTCGCCGAGATCCTTGTAAAAGAAGCCAGCTTGTAGCAGTCCCAGCGGGCTGAAGAACTTCTCAAAGAGCAGATCGTAATCATTGCCGTGCTCGGCCTTTAGATTCGGATTCCCCAGAGAGTAAGTGTAGGGATTGGTTGATTGGTCCAGGGTCACGGAGGGGATCAGGTCCTGAGGGTTGGGACGCGAGATACCGCGTCCGAAGACCGCGCGAATCGCCGTCTCGGGAGTGATGGCATAGTGAAGCTGCACGCTGGGAAGCACATCGAGATAGGAGCTGGTGGCATAGATCGGCGTGGTGGAGAGGTAGTCGCCGCCTGAGCCGTCGGGATTAAGCGGCGTGAGATTTACTTGGTAGCCTGTCGTGCTTAAATTTGTACCCTCGAAGCGGAGACCCGTCTGTAGGCGGAACTTGCCGAACTCGATGGTATTCATCAGGTAACCTGCCGTGATTCGCTCATCAAGATTGAAGTTGCTTGCGTCGGAGTTCAGATGCGTCGTTGCTTCATCCGTCGAGAAATCATCCGGGTTTGCGTTCTGGAATGCAATCAGCCGGTTGTAGTCGGCAAATGGCCCAAGTTGATAACTGCCGCCATAATAGCGATTGTTATGCACATCGTTGAGAAAGTTGCTCATCAACTGTGCTTTGGGAGCGAAGTTATCGTTTGGAATATAAGCTGGTGAGAAGGCGAACTGACCCTTGTGCTCGTTCCTGATCTTAAAACCGAGCTCAAATGTGCCGAAGTGCGAACCTGCATGATAGTTCCGCGCGTAAGAGGTATTCGCCTGCAGGTTTAGTTGGGTAGTCTGTCCCTGTGTCGCATCCAACTCGCTCAAAGTGTACTGCGTGGGATCAAAAACCGGGCTGCCGGCTGCAGTACAGGCCGGGTCGAATTGCGGACGATACTTGCTGATGGTCGCCGCAGGGTCGTAGGTGCATATGCTGCTGACGACATCAGGATTTCCAGAATAGTCGAAGCTGGCCCCAGGATTGCCCGCAGCCGCCGCCTGTCTCGCACGCGCAACGGAGACTTCATAGGTGAGCCAGGAACTGGTGAAGAGCTGTTTTCCGCTGATTGCCAGGTCGCCGATCGCATAGTCAGGAAGGCGCCGTGATACGTTGAAGCTGGGTACATCGCCATTGTTGAGTGTGTATACCCAACGGTCGCCATAATCCTTGAAGTCGGAGTAGAGGAAGCGCGCAGCGACGTCCGACCCCTCATTCACTTTGTAGTCCACCGTGCCAATGATCCCGTAACGCGAGCGATCGTAACGATATTCGCGCATATCGATGCTGTCGTAAGAGGGTGCTAAGCTGTCCGATGTCGGTGAGGGCTCAATGTCGTCGATGCCACGGCCGTTGTAGTCATACGTGAAGCCGCCGAGTACGCCTATCTTCTTCTGGGTGCTGAATCGCTTCCCCGCGGTGATACCGAACTCGCTGACCGGCGGCGTATCAAAGATGGGCGTGAACCCGCCGGTGCCGTAGGCGGATATGGCCGCGGCTTCTCCAGCCGTCTTCGTGACGAGATTGACCGAACCGCCGATGGCATCGCCATCCTGATTCGCGGAGAGCGTCTTGTTGATCTGCACGGACTCGACGAGGTCGGAAGGGATGGTGTCCAGCTTCACCTGCCGCACACCACTCTCCGGAGAAGGGACATTAATGCCGTCGATTGTAGTGTTGCTCAAGCGAGGTTCTGTGCCTCGGATCTGTACATATTTGCCTTCCCCTTCGTCACGTTCTAGCGTGACACCCGGAAGCCGGCCAACCGCGTCCGCGATGTTTGCATTGGGCAGGCTGGTGATCACGTCCGCAGGCAGCACGTTGAGGATGTTCGGCGAGGTGCGAACCTCGTTGATGGCTTCCGCCTCACCATGCGAGCGGCCTGCGTAGACGATCACCTGTTGCTGGTTGACCGCGGCCACCGGCATCACCGCCGCCACCATGGTTGTCTGCCCTGCCGCAATCGTTACCGTGGTGGAGTAGGGCTTGAACCCGACATAGTAGACCGTGACGGCGTAGGTGCCCGGAGCCAGATTCGGAACGAAGAACTGCCCCTGAGCATTGCTCACCGCCGGCGACGCCTCGGGGACGAGCTCGATGCGGGCACCGGGAAGAACCGCACCGGAAACATCGGTGACCGTGCCCGAGATGACGCCTCTTTCCGACTGGGCAAGTGCAGGAAGACTGAACAAGATGGCGGCTAACGGCACTGCAATACGCTGAATCGTCATAAGTTACCTACCGCGCACAGTATTGGGGTCGCGGCGCAATTCCGACGATAAGCAGCTTCGTTAAAGCGGCGTTCATCGTTCTGTGAAATATTCCTGAGGTTGCTCGGCTGGGAACCGCACAGTCGTGCCTCTTGCAACACTGAGGGCGAGATGCGAGTGCTGGTTGTGGAAGACGAGCCTGAGATGCGGACGATGCTGCGCGATGGGCTGCGCGAGCACGGCCATGCCGTGGCCGTGGCCTCCGATGGTCAGGATGGCATCTTCCTTGCAACGAAACACGAGTTCGATTTGATTTTGTTAGACGTCCTATTGCCGCAGGTGAATGGCTACAGCATTGCGACTGCGCTGCGCTCACAACCATCCACTTCACGGCAGCAGCCATACATTCTGATGCTGACGGCATGCGATGCCGAGGACCAGATTATCCGAGGCCTGGAGTGCGGTGCGGACGATTATCTGACGAAGCCCTTCTCCTTCATGGAGCTCCTAGCCCGCATGCAGGCAACGACGCGTCCGCGCACACTCATGCGTGGCGGCGTTCCAAACCTTGAGCTGGACCCCTTCAAACAGACCGCCTACCGTGACGGAAGACCGATTGCACTCACGCCCGCGGAATTTCGTCTCCTGGAATGCCTCGTGCGTGCGGCTGGACGAATCGTACCGCGTGCTGCGTTGATCGAGAGCGTCTGGGGACGCGGGCACGCCGCGAGCAGCAGAAACGTGGATACGCTCGTGAACGCCCTCCGCAACAAGGTCGATCTGCCCTTTCCAACCCGGCTCATCCAGACGGTGCGCGGCGTCGGCTACCGGCTCCGCTGTGACCTTGCGATCTCCGGCGTGGGGAGATCATGAGTCACTGGCCGATACGCGTACAGCTTACGCTGCGCTATTTCCTGTTTTTTTCGGTGGCAGCGCTGTTGCTGGTGTTCTCTTCATGGCTGCTGTTGAAGAAGAGTCTCGTCTCAACCGCCCAGAGTGAATTGGAGGAGCGTACCGAGGACCTGGCGGGTTTTCTTCGCCGCCAACCGCAGGACGCGACACTAGAGCAAATACGAATGGCCCTGAAGCGTGAGTATGCCGGACGAGATGAAGGCAAGTATCTGCTCATCATCGACCAAAACGGCGAATGGCTCTACTTCTCGCAACGCCGCTCGATCGCCACACCGATTCCTCCTCTACCGGTGCACTCACCGGGTGTGATGCCGGACTTCCAGAGACCGGCGCCGTTGCTACAGTCGTTTGCCTGTACGATCCAGGTCGGTAAGATTACGTACAGGGTCGTCACAGGACTCTCTTTTCGCAGGGCAGAAGTGTTGCTGCATTCCTTTGCGCAGAGCCTGCTACTGCTGACGCCGGTCCTTCTGATGTTGGCTGCGCTCGCAGGTCACTTGTTGAGCCGCAAAGCGTTGGCACCCGTGGCTGCCATAAGCACGGAGGCGCGCCGCATCAACGAAACCAATCTTTCCGTACGCCTGCCGCTACCCGAAACCCGCGATGAGTTGCAGGACCTCTCCGAAACACTGAATCAGATGCTGGCGCGCATCGATACGGCATTCGGCAGCGTGCGCGCGTTCACCGCGAACGCCTCCCATGAGCTACGCACACCACTATCACTCATCCGCACGCGAGTGGAGATCGCATTATGCTTCCCGCGTTCCGCTGAGTACTACAAGACCGCGCTCGAGCAAGTGCAGACGGCCACGGTACATATGACGGCGCTTCTGGAGAGTCTGCTGACCTTGGCACGTGCGGACGCCAATGTCGAAACGATCTCATTGGCGCCTGTGTCTCTGGACCTGCTGGTGATGGAAGCTGCGGACCACTGGAGGCCGTTGGCGCAGCGACAAGGGCTGACGCTTAGCATCGTTGGTAACGGTGCACCGGCGTGGGTGATGGGCGACATCACTGCGTTGCGCCGATGCATAGCGATCCTGATGGAGAATGCCTGCCGTTACACCGAGTCCGGCACCGTCGAGATAGGACTGGTGGCCGAGCAGGGATTCGTCACGCTCTTGGTCAGGGACACTGGTATCGGAATAGCACCCCAACACATGTCGCGCCTGTTCGAACGCTTTTACAGGGGAAATGGCGTACGGCAAGCGAATGGATTCGGAGAGGGCGAACCAGATCGTGTAAAGAATGGCTCCGGGTTAGGTCTATCGCTCGCGAAATGGATCGCCGACCAGCATCACGCGGAGTTGCTGGTGGAGAGCCGGCTGGGAGCCGGCTCCTGCTTCCGTATACGCCTGCTAGCATGCGCCACAACGGCGAACGCTTCGGCAACCAGCGAAGCACAAATCCTTCGAGCCCTCGAATAAGCCAGCGGCTCTGTCGGAGAAATCAGGCTGACAGCGTGGTTGTCTCCTCATCCCGGTTAGCCGCGAATCGCGGTAACCGGGTAATCGAAGACGCGTTACAAAGGCATCGCTCGGCTGTCTCTCAGCTCCCGGTTTGTCGGTAAACAGGAAGTAATCCGGCTAGCCGATTTCAGAAGCAGAGTAATATTGCCCGTCATCTGACCGCCACCCGGAAATTTGGAGTCCTTCACGAGCTCAATGCGTGCCTCGACGATAATGCGCTCATCGAGGTCGTTCCGCACCCAAACCCCCGGATCGCCGACAGTTCAAACGAAATAGGAATCTAGTCGACGTACAGTCCGACGAACTATCTCGGCTTCGGTCCTTTGCATCTTGCGATTACTGGATATTCTCGGCGATCATGATGGTTGCGTTCGCATACTGCGTTGCGTAGTAAATAGTGCGCCCATTGCGCGAAGCGCTGACTCCGGGAGTCCAGTACCTCACCTGCCCGTCGGTCTGTAGTACGGGTGTTATTCGGTGCGTTTGGAAGTCGTAGAACTTGAGCTGGGGCCGAGGCGATGCGGCAATATCGAAAAAGTAGAGGCCACTGCCGGTGATGTCCCAATGCGCCCAATACCAGGCCTCTGGCTGATCGGTGATTCGCTCTTCTTCGCCGCCATTCAACGGCATGCGCCAGATTCCGGGACTGAAGAACTTCACGTAGTACAAGTATTTTCCATCGTACGATTCGACCGCTGAGAAGCCGCCGTGTTGTGTGACCTGATCCGCCACTCCACTGCCGAGGTCCTGCTTCCACAATTCCATTCTTCCAGTACGATTCGAAGAATAGTAGATTGATTTCCCGTCGCGCGACCAGGTGGGGACATTGTTTTCGTAGTCGCCTTCTGTGAATGCGCGCATGTTTCTGCCCTCGGAGTCGATCATGTAGATCTGAGCGTGATCTTTTGGCCGACGATCGAAGACGATCCACTTTCCGTCTGGAGACCAGTGAGCCGAGCCGACGACTTCACCGCCGAAGGACGTAAGCTGAAGAGGATTGTGCCCATCCGCATCGCTGCTCCAGATATTTGCAGCTCCCACGAGGGCAGACGCAAACGCAATGTGCTTGCCGTCTGGTGAGAGCTGCGGCGAGTCAGTCTTTTGCGGCAATTCCATGATTTTCTCTTGCGATAGCACCTTTCCGCCGGGGCTTGAGAGATGTGCCCGCAAGAGTGCGAACTTGATTTCGCGGTAGTCAACGTAAGCAAATCGCCGACGGTCGCGAGATGTTGTAGTAAGAGTGAACTGATCAAGAGATACTGAGGCGGGAAGCGCCGAATCAGCTGCGGGTTTTATCGGTCCTCCCTCAGCGGATACCTCCCACCACTTGTTCCCGGTTACGCCTCCGCGATCAGACGTGAAAACGATGTTCTTTCCATCACTGGTCCACATAAGATCCCCAAAACGCTTTCCTTCGGAGGTGAGCCGGCGGACGCTGCCGCCGCGAAGAGGAACAGTAAATATATCGCGCACACGTACAGTCGAAGCCCTGATGAATGCAACCGTAGTTCCGTCGGGAGATACCGTCGGATAGTCCAGATCTACTGTGTTGGAATCTGGCGTCGCAAGACATCGCTTCCGCCCGGTCGTTAAGGTAAATACCGCAACTCCGAGAGAACCTCCGGGTGTGCAGGAATCGGAAAAGACGAGAGACTGGCCGTCAGGGGTCCAAGAGGCTTGGGCTTCTCCCCAATCACATGCGACGTCCGTGAGTTTCCGCTCTGGGCCGCCTAGCGCGGGAATGGTATAGAGTGCTCCCCGGTTCTCGTCGCCACATCGGCCAAACGCGAGAAGGCGACCGTCGGGAGACCAGCTGACTCCGGTGATCATGCCGCTCTGGGTATGTGTGATCTGTAGCGGCCTGTCCCCTCCAACATGTTGGACGTAGATGTCCCACTTGGCGAGGTTTGGACCGTTCCACGTAAAGGCGATCTGGCTCGCGTCTGGAGACCACGCCAGGCCTTCGATCTCACCTGGGAAGGTCATTAACGGGAAGGTCTTTACACTGGTTGTGACTGTCTGCGTTTGGGACGTTTGCCTTTGAGAATGCCGCTCTCGTGAAAGAAAGATCAGAATTCCAGTTGCAACGAGCAATAGAAGGCAGCCGACCAGAGCCTTTACATTGAATCGAACTCGCGCTGGCGCCAGATGAACCTGCGTTTCATCCCTATTCCCCGTACGACGCGAAGAAATGGCACCTATAGAAGGCAGGGGAAACGTCTCTTCCGCAATTACAGATTCGTCTTCCAGGCCAGGCGATTCACCGGAAGGATCAACATCAATCGCGTCCTGTAACTTTCGGGACTTCCACCAAGTCTCCAGTTCATTTGTGTACGCGTACACCGATGAACGCTTTTCATGGAGAAGCCGGTGAACAGGTAATCCTTCTTTTTCCTCCCACCTGCGTACGGTCTTTTCGCTGCGATCGAGATAGGAGGCGATTTCCTTCCAGGAATCCAATCGGCGTCTGCCGGGAAAAATTGCAGGAGGGGGGTTCGACCGAGGTTGCTTGCTACCAGCCATTTCCTCATTCCCGAAGAGGAAGGAAGTATACACGCGAGAGCGGTTACTAGCGGTCAAATGTCGAGTGACCGCTCTTGTCCGTTGCTGATTACCCCGCCTGACGCGTACAAGCAGCCTTCAAAGGAAGTACATCCATGCCACTCACACGTACAGGCGGATGCCAGGAAGGAGCCGCTACGAAACGACGCAGATATACGCGTAAAGCTATTTGTCTAGTGTGGCGGCACTCGCCCTCGCGGCAATGATTTCCATGACAACACGTGCAGATGACAGGCAGGGGAGGGGCGATAGAGAAACTTTCACGGTCGATGTCGCGCTCGATGGGGCGACGCTGATAGTGAATCACGTCGATCCGACCCAGCCGCCTAAGGTGCCATTCCCCGGCGACACCCTGGTCATCCTGGGCACGATCTATCGGGGTGGCACTCTACCCAGAGGAATCGCCAATAACGATCCCAATAGGTCTCGCGGTATCGGAAAGATCCGGTGGGTCGAGTGAATGCCACGCGATCGACGGCTTCAAGTCGAGCTAAGAAACGGGGAATAGAAAGGACGCCAATGAAGAAGACAATGGAATTGACACGCAGTCTCGCGGGCCGAGTATACAACGCAGCTCGCGTCTCATGGAACGGCAGCCGGCCACGAACGAAGTTGGCTGTTGTAACCGTCCCGCTCACCACCGTGGCGATTTCGGTGTTTGCAGCCGCGCTTGTGTTCCCTTCGCAAGTCTTGGCGAACAACGACGATGAGATCAGCACCTTTACCGTCGATGTCTCGCTAACCCCCGTGTTCAAGCAAAATGACGTGGATCCGTCGGAAGGGCAGAATGCGGTTTCCCCAGGCGACACTTTCTTTCAGGAGGGAACGATTTACCCTGCGGGTACGCTTCCGCGCGGCAAGGCTAACAACGATCCCAATGCGCCTGGAGGGATCGGCAAGTATCTATCGCGTGGAGTTTTTACCCAAGGCGTTGAGGATTTTGAAAAGGCGGCCAACGGTCTCCCGGGTGCGAGGCCCGATGAAGGTTTCGCGACGGAGATCTATTCCCTTCATGAAGGGGGTACAAGCATCATGACGGACGGGATCTGGCCGAATCCGACCTTTTCCGCCCGTCGGGTAGTGCTCGGCGGAACGGGACAATTCCGGGACATAGTTGGCGAGAGCAAGGAAGAGAACCTCGGGGAAAACGTTTATGGTTTCTGCAATTTCCGAGTAACCTTCCACGTCAAGAGGGTTAAGGCGGAGATGCATTGACGCGTTCGTCAACGAAGGCGAGCCATTCGATGCGGCGGCGCTCATCGTAAATCACGTAGATCCGACTCAGCCGCCGACAGCGCAACTCCCCGGAGATACGGTATTCATCCTGGGCACGATCTACCCCGAGGCACTCTACCGTCTGGCTTCGCCAATAACGATCCAGAGGCGCCGGGCGGTATCGCAAAGATCCGGTGTCGTGCTCTGGTGCTGGCTCCGTCACGGACTTTAAAAAGAAACACTGATAGGAGGAATGATCATGTTTCGGATTTCCGTATCAGCAATGCATACGTCCGCTCTTTTTGCGGGAGGTCTCATCGTTCTCGTCTTCACCGGGATCGGACGAGCGGCCCCAGACCCGGCGTGCACCGTTCAGGTGGTGGCCGGGCATTCCATTCAGGCCGCGATCGACGCCGCACCGACCGGCGCCACAGTGTGTGTCGGTCCGGGCACCTACCGTGAGAACCTGCTTATCGCCAAGGATGGCATCACCCTCAAGGGCGCAGGACCGGAGAAAACGGTCCTTGAACCGCCAGCCCAACCAAGGCCGTTCTGCCCTGTTCTACAGATCCCGCCTATTGGCGGTGAGAACTTCGGCCTCAATGGCATTTGTGTCGCTGACCTGGACCCCCAGGGTAAGGTGCTTCGGAGAGTAAACGATGTGCGCGTGACGGGCTTCACGGTGCGGGATTTCTCGGGAGTTGGCATTCTCTTCGGCGGCACAAACCGGCCCCGCGCGGACCACAATGTGGCGGCGAGCAATAAGAGCTACGGCATCACTGCCTTCCACTCTACACACGGCCTCTTTGAGTACAACACGAGCTACGGCAGCGGTGACGCCGGCTTCTACGTGGGCAACTCACCAAACGCCGACTTCAAGGTGCGATACAACACGGCTTTTGCGGACCTCTGGGGGATCCTCGTGCGGGATGCGTCCGTGGGCAGTGTGACGGACAATCTGGTGCACGACAGCTGCTCCGGTCTCGTCTTCCTGAACACGGGCACGACGAGCGGCGTGCACAACTGGCAAGTCTCCAACAACATCGTGTCGCACAACGACACATTCTGCTCGGCAGAGGAGGCGGAACTGCCGTTTTCGCTAACCGGAGTGGGTATCCTGATCGGCGGCGGCGACCACATCGTGCTTCGTGCGAACAGGGTGCTCACGAACCACCCAAGTGGTGAGCCCAGTCTCATCAATGACGTCCCGTTGGCCGGAGGTATCGTCGTCGTCTCCACGGCCAACGTCACCGTGTTCCCGGGATTCTACGGAGATGTGGCGGAGCACAACGTCATCGTAAATAACGATGTACTTGACAACCAGCCTTTCGACCTGGTCTATGACGGCTTGGGCTCGGGCAACCGCTTCGTTTTCAACACGTGTGACACATCCAGTCCCGCCCGGCTATGCCGAGGGAAGGAATCTGACCACTGAGTTTACAAGATTCAGCAGTCGTAGGAAACGGCTCAGCGGGTACGTCATGTTGAGGGTCTCGCTGCTACCAGATCTCTGTATCTCTTTCAAGGGCAGCAAATTCAAGCCTGGGTGGCCCGGGAAAGGGAACGGTAACAATGGATGGCAGATTCTGGATTCATATCAGCTGAGTACGTTTCCGACACCCCCGTTTCCAGAATTTATTTCGGGACACAGCATCTTTAGTGCTGCGGGAGCTCCTGTCCTGAGGCTGTTCACTGGAAGCGATGCATTCGGCGATTCAGTTACCTTTCCGGCAGGATCGTCGAAGATAGAGCCAGGCTTTACGTCATCGCACGCCATCACTTTGCGATGGGCAACTTTCACCGATGCGGCGATGCTCGGGATCGTCTGCTGGATGACATTTCCCGTTGAGATTTGCGTAAGTCGATTTGAAGATTAATTTGCACAATTCTGGGTTCAGTCCTTGTCACCGGAGTCTGAGAACGAAGACCCAGTAACCGTCCTACGACTGGTGTGTCATTCCGCGACGCAGCCCTCAACGGTAAAGACTGGATGCGTGGCGAACCCCTACTGGGACGGGAAGGTTGACGAGGCGGTCAAGTTTGGGGATCCGTTCGATCCGCTCACCGTTGAAGGCAGGAAGAGAGCAGCGCAGTTGAGCGGCCCACGCCAGGCGCGTCAGGCCGAAGTGGAGGCGCTACGCGCCGAAGAGCGGTCCTGGAGTTTCTGGGGAGTGATTCTCCGACGATTCTGGCCCGGCTGAAGCTGGCTCGATCAGCTCGGGCGAATCGTTCTTCACATTGCCGACAGCCTTGTCCACCTTCCACGCAGTCATTTTGTCCGCATCGAGCGGACGAAGTAGGTCAATCGGAGGACGCTCTGGATCGGCTTTCAACCATCGGTCGTAATCGCGTTCCTGGATGATGACAGGCATACGGTCATGGAGCGGCTGTACAACCTCATCCGGGTCAGTAGTGATTACCGTGAACGTCAGCAACTCTCCACCAGGCTTGTGATCCTTCCACTTCCCCTATAGTCCAGCCAGCGCGTAAGGCTCGCCGTCTTTTCATCGCAATGGCGAACGGCTGCTTTGTCTTAGCATCCAGTTTCTGCCATTCGTAGAACGCATCCGCAGGAACGAGACAGCGGCGGATTTAATGGCCTCCCTGAATGCGAGCGCGGTGGTAATCGTTTCGGCTTTCGCATTGATCGTGCGGAGCCCGATGCTCGGTTCCTTCGCTCAGAAGCGAATAAGACCTCACCGCATGAGCACCACCTCGCGCTCTCCGGTGTCGCGGTTCAACCGGACGATCGGCTGGAAGGTCTGTGGCGCTACGTTCCAACTTGGCCCGAAGTCGGGTAGAGCGGGGCCATGAACAACAAAGCGTTCGGCAATGCGTCGCTTGTCTGAACGTCGAACGTAGCGACCGCACATGTCTACTGACAAGCCATCAACTTCGTATTTTCTTCGGCATACACAGGCTCTCCTTATATACGCTGCTGGCATGCTGAAGCCGAACCGAACCAACCGGGTCGTCGCCTGTCTGGTTTGCTGGACCTGCCACAGCCGCATGGGTCCGAATCACTTCAGGCTGAAAGATGGCGGTGCTGTGTGCGGGGTGTGCCAGAGGAAGAATTCTCTTGGCAATCTCCGGAAGATGTCGATCCAGGAAGTGACCGAACCGTCGGAGATCCTAGTGTGTTTCACTCAAGGTGGGACGGCGGCGCATGCGCTAAACATCGACTGCAAGACTGTGCTCGGGCCCTGGATCAAAGTTCACTTCAGCCGAAACTCTAGAGAAGGCGCTGCACTACCTGGGACCACAGATGAGCGGCTCGCCGCGCACTCGAAGCAGATGAGGCGATGCGGCAGGGAAGCAGTCACATTCGGCTCATACCAAACAGAAAGAACCTGCTCAGGATTGATTGGTCTAAGCTCTGAGGCATCGCTTGTAGAGGCAGCTGCCTTGCCGATCCTTTTGCAGCGAAGTTCATCGTAGAGCCGCAAGTTGCAGCAGCAAATCACCAGTTGTTCCGTGCGCTTGAAACCGGTCGAAAATTCTCATATCGGGTTGGCAAGACCCTCAGACGGTCCGCGCGCGGGGGTTGCGGCTGCGGTAGGGGCGTCTTGCAACAAGGTGGATTCAACTCAAATCCTTTTTTGACTCGCGCCGAGGATGTGTTGCAACTTTCAGGGTTGCTGGCTGGTGCGGTGAAAGAATCGTGGAATGGGAACCCAACGCGCGATCTTCAAATGGCGGCAGACCGAACCCTGTTTCATCCTTTGTGCCGTCCGGTGGTATCTTGGCTATTCTCTTTCGCTGCGCGATGTTGAGGAACTGCTGGAGGAGCGCGGTCTCAACGTCGACCACACAACGGTCTGGCGTTGGGTGCAGTATTACAGCCCTGAGTTGGAGCAGCGACTGCGACCGCATCTCAAGCGAACGAACAAGTCTTGGCGACTGGACGAAACCTACGTCCGCGTGAAGGGTCGCTGGTGCTACTTGTATCGGGCCATCGATTCCGCGGGTGCCACCATCGATTTCTCGCTGTCAGCCTTTCGTGACGCCGATGCTGCCAAACGCCTGTTTCGCAAGGCGCTTGGAGATCG
>KB906736.1:220788-826801 GCA_000381585.1 Acidobacteriaceae bacterium KBS 83 | reverse complement strand
TCTTTGATGCGCAGCGGCAAGTCGGGATTTGCCACGAAGTGACGCCCGAAGGCCACGGCATCGGCGACGCCGGTCTCGATCGCGGATTCTGCTGTCTCGGGCTCGAAGCCGCCCGCTGCGATGATCTTCCCCTTGAAAACTTTCCGAAGTTGCTGGGCGGCAACCGGGCCCCGCTCCTCATCGATGGTCACGTTTCCCTTTACACGTGGCTCTATGATGTGCAGGTAGGCAAGGCCGAATCGGTTTAAGTGCTCTGCGACGTATGTGAACAGAGCGGCAGGATTGCTATCCCGCATGTGGTTCCAGGCACCGGCGGGTGCGATGCGCACTGCGACGCGATCGCCTCCCCAGACTGATGTGATCGCTTCAACAACTTCCAGCAGGAAACGCGAGCGGTTCTCGATGGAACCACCGTAGGAGTCCGTCCGCGTGTTACTCCCATCTTGAAGAAACTGATCCAGTAGATAGCCGTTGCCGGCGGAGAGCTCAACCCCGTCGAAACCCGCCTCCTTGGCGCGCGCAGCCGCCTTGCGGTACTCCTCGATGATTCCCGGAATTTCGGAGATGTCCAGTGCCCGATGTGGCGACGATTGTACCCAGCCGCTGGGAGCGGAGATCAGGTTGTTTGGATCTTGCCAGTACGATGGGTCCACGGAGGCTGAGACCGGTGTGTTGCCGTCCTGATTGTCGGAGTGCGAAGACCGGCCGGTATGCCACAGTTGCGCGAAAACGAAGCCGTTCTCTGAGTGGATGGCCCTCACAACCCGCTTCCATCCTTCAACCTGCTGATCTGTATAGAGGCCTGGTGCACCAAACCACCCTCGGGCAGTCAGTGAGATGTTAGTCGCCTCGCCGACAATAAGGCCTCCGTCGGAAGCGCGATCCGAATAATGCTGAACCATCATGTCACCGGGGATACCTCCCGGTTGCTCCGATCGGGAACGGGTCAGCGGCGCCATCACGACGCGATGCTTCAAGTTCAATGATCCAAGCTGTACGGGCGTAAATAACATTGGGTCCTTCTTCATATTCATAAAACTCTCATTCAATGCCTGCAGTCTTGTTTGCATCTGCTCTATCTCTTACAACCCAAACATTAGAGCGCGCGTGGACTAGATAACAGATCCATAATGCAAAGATAGAGTGGTCCACTTCTCGGAGAATGTGCTAGGAAGAACCTGAGCTTGGTACGGGCAGCAAGCGATTCCACGAAAGCTTTGCAATGGATTGAACAGCGGCGGAATGAGTCTTAACTCAATCAGAATGTTGGTGGGCACGAGCCTCAGTCGTCATTGAAATCTGCATCGTGCGGCGCTTCTGCGCGCTTAAACCGAGGACGTTAGCTCACTTTGCGAACTCAGGAAGGCCGAGCTGATCCGAATACTCTAAAACGCTTCCAAAGTGGTGTTCCCACAACCGTGCACCGAGGTTACCAGAGCAATCCAACGACGACCCGACCGTGAGCCATTTCAGAAGTGTCGGATGTAAGCCAGCATCGAACAGTGCGAAGCCTGCAGCAAGTACGCAGGTGTCCGCCTGGACGCCGCAAACCAATATGCGGTCCATTCGCAGACCTCGAAGATATTCGATAGCGGCGGGAGGCGGGAGATAGCCGTGTTTTATGAAAACACGGTTGGCGGGTACGAGAGTCTCGTCAGCTTTTCCGGGTCTCCATCGCAGCTGTCCTTCAAAGGGCGTCACAGATTCATCATGTCTCTCAACGGTGGCCACACTTGGGAGCAGGGCGCTTAATTTTATGATCCCTTGCAGAATTTCCCTCGATACAGGGAAGCTGGGCTGAACATCGACGATGAGGAGAGCTTGTTTCATGATGTGCCATGCGATTCTCAAGGTTACCGTGGCAGAATGCCGCGCGATTTGCCGAGAAATTTCAGCCCGATAATTCCCGTGACGATCAACCCCAGGCAAGCCAGCCTGCTCAATGCCGCAGACTCTCCAAACAACACGATGCCTACCCCCACTGTGCCCACCGCGCCAATCCCAGTCCATACGGCATACGCAGTGCCCAACGGCAGACTCCGCGTCGCCACCCCCACCAGGCCCAAGCTCAGCACGATCATGATCGCCGTCGCGACCGACGGCCACAATCGTGTAAACCCTTCCGAGTACTTCAGCCCGATCGAAAACCCTGTCTCAAACACACCAGCAATCACAAGGATCGCCCACGCATACTGTTTCATCGTCTCTTTCCTTTAGTTTTTGTCTTACAGGTTTGAGTGGCCTTCAGAGGTTGTGGGAGTAGAGCATCATAAAGCTAGCGAATCTAGTTAGCCAAACACTCAGGGGCAAAGCATCGTCGTCCCGACAACATATTTGCGGATCCACCGTGAGAGCTGACACCGTTGCGCGCGCCGCGGCCTCAATATGAACGAACGACCATTGTGCTTCGCCCTCTTCAATCATCGGAAACTGCTGCTGGTAAACCTGATCAAATTTCCGCCATCCGGGCATACCGGGTATTTATTCCCTCGAAATCAAGACGAGGTTGACGAACAAATTCCCCACAGCGGGTCCGGTTGTGGACAGGTCATCCTTTGTGATCGAGTTGGGTGAACCCATGAGTGATTCGGCGGGACAGCAACTGATCCACGCTGAATGGGAATCTTTCGCGGCTTGCAAGAAGCAAGGATCCTCCTATCCCCGTGAGAACGGCAAAATTCAGTGGCGCCTTTACTCCTAATGCAAGCGTCATCGCCACACCGAACGTCAGTAGAAGAAGTCCGCTTAATAGCGCGGCAGCGCGCGTGTGCCAGCCCACGAGGAGAAGAAGGCCGAAGAGAATTTCAGCGCCAGTGGCGATGATTCCTAGCGGCAGGATCATCTCCGCCGGCAAATACCAATTGAGAGTGTGGGTGTATTCCAAGAACCTTGAGAAATTCCCCCATTCGACATTCGGTTGCCCAAACGCTCCCCACAGACCGAGTCGGTCGGCTACGGCCGACAAGAAACCAAGGCCGAGCCCAATTCTTAACAACAGGGTTGAGTAGCTTGCGAATTTCGTGTCCTTGACCGTAATCGTGCTCATATATTTCCTCCTGGACTGTTGCGAACAGAACCGCTCGCGATTGTCGGTTTACTTTGCTGGTAGCACCAGCGGAGAGCCTTTCTTGTTAATCAGGAACACGAGGAATTTTGCTGGCGTTGTACTACTTGCGTTCCGGCTAACGATGTGAATATCGTTGGGATCTTCGTAAAAGCTCTGTCCTGGCCCCAGCGTGAGTGCTTTTTGCCCTCTCACCTGCATCACGACAGATCCCTCCAGCACGTAAACAGACACCTGCGCATTGTGGCGGTGAACAGGGCTCGAAAAGCCCGGCGGAAAATCTACGGTGTACATCAGCGCTTGCTCGCCGGGAAATCCGGCAACATCTTTCGTTATGAGCGGTGTGATAGTCTCGTGCGCCATCGGCGGCGTGACCGCCTTCTGCGCCATCAGCGTGCCGGTTGGGATCAGAGTGGTGGCTATCAGTACTGCCAGCACCAATAGTGGTGTTGAGCTTTTCATAAGTTGTGCTTCCGGTCTCGTTTTCATCGGTTTATCTCCCTGGAACCAACATTAGGCTTTTAGTGGATTGGAGAGAAGGTCCATAATGCAAATAGGGAGTGGTCCACTTTGACGATAGCGCGGGTGGTTTTAAAACCAGCGATGTCTAAAGAAGAAACATTTCAGGATCGCTCACTCAACTGCCCCTCTGGCAAGAAGACCTCTGACGGTGGCTCTACAGAGCTGCGCGGCGCCACGCTCGGCGGACACTTGAAGCCCGGCGCCCTCGATTTTCGCCGCAGGCGCCCGCTCGATGCTAAGCCCTGTTGGCAACAGTTGACAGCTGGGGAGTTCGCTGGAGCCCTAGCCGGCGGAACAGGGCGTCGAACGCTCTGGGGGTGACAATCTCAAAGCAAACGAGGAGTTTCTGTATAAGCCGGCCGACGGAGCTTTTAGTAGATCGTTCTTGATACATTCTCCGCTCGGTACCTTGAAGGGGTGGTGCCCTCAAGTTTTCGAAACATACGGGCGAAGTGACTCGGGTTCTGAAATCCGGCATCGAGGCCCGCGTCGATGATGCTGCGCTTAGGGTCGCGCAGCTGCTGCTTGGCACGTTCGATCCTCTTCAACAGAACGTAATTATGCGGAGCGTGACCTGTACTCTGTTTGAACAGCTCCGAAAAGTAATGCGGACTCATGCCAGCAATGGCGGCAAGTTGCGACAGGGTAATGTTCTCCTCCAAACTGTCGGCGATATAACCAAGCACACGCTTCAGACGATATCCCGGTAAACCTCCTTTGAAGTCCACGGGCGTGACTCGTCGCACGGCGTAACGCTTCACCAGGTACACTGCCAGCGTATTGGCCAGGGATTCGCCGTAGATAGATCCCGCGGGCGAACCGTCATCAAGATCAGCTGTCATTTCGGTTAGCAAGGCTGAAATATGGTGGTCGATCAAATCCCAGTGTTCCGTTAGCTCAATCTCAGTTTCGTGTGCGGTCTCGTCCAATGCATTGGTGAGGAGGCTCGGGTGGATGGCTACAGCCAGGCGCTGAGTTGGCCCAGCCCAATTCACTTCATCCACGGTCCCTTTGGGCAAAAGGAACATTGTGCCCGGACGTGAAGTAAATCGGAGAGTTCGGCCTTTTGTGCATACCTCGTATTCGACGGCTCCGCTGAGTACGACATGCAGGAAGTCTTCTGGATGTTCATGACGGGGTATGAAAACGGCTGGAATCGTGTAATTTTCTAGTGCAATACCACCCCACTGCGCAAGTGTACTTGACCGTGTCGGACGGCTATCTAGGAATGGTTCGGGCCGGCCTTCACGAACGACATCAGTTGCAGGAACGGTGAGGCGGCTAACCGTGGGACGCCGTGCTTGGGCGGCATTCGCGGATTCCAATGTGCCGATACGATTCTGATCGCCCATCAGGTGTCCTCAGGGGACCCGTGTGCGTGGCGACTCAGGGGACGACACGCTAAGGACATTCTATTCGGTATTAGATCGGAAGATTTGCACAAAGCCGGTTCTTTGGAACTGCCTTCGCTAGGGGCGGTAGATATGCTCGTGGGTGTCTGGAATGGAAACGCACTACGTATCGGTCATGAATCCCATAACCATCCCATGAGTGAGGGCGGGAACATGAAAGAACTATTCGGATACATGCAGAGGAACTTTAGGCTCTCGAAATTTCAACCATGGAGGAAATTGCTATGGCCACTATAAAAGCGGCTGCCGTACAAATCAGCCCGGTGCTTTACAGCCGCGAAGGCACTGTCGAGAAGGTCGTCGAGAAAATTACTGAGCTTGGTCGCCAGGGCGTACAGTTCGCCACCTTTTCGGAGGCAGTAGTGCCGTACTATCCCTACTTCTCCTTTGTCCAGCCGCCCTTCCAAATGGGTCCGGAACAGCTGAAGTTAATTGACCAAGCAGTGACGGTACCATCGGTGGCCACCCATGCCATCGGCGAGGCCTCCAGGCAAAGCGGGATGGTCGTGTCGGTTGGCGTCAACGAACGCGACGGGGGCACGCTCTTTAACACGCAGTTACTATTCGATGCCGACGGCACTTTGATTCAGCGCCGCCGCAAGATTTCCCCGACCTACCATGAACGCATGATCTGGGGTCAAGGTGACGGTTCCGGACTGCGAGCTATCGATAGCGCAGTCGGGCGCATCGGTCAGTTGGTATGCTGGGAACATTACAACCCGCTGGCCCGTTACGCCTTGATGGCTGATGGTGAGCAGATTCATTCGTCGATGTACCCTGGTTCGTTCGGGGGCAACATTTTCGCCGATCAGACCCAAGTCAACATCCGTCAACACGCATTGGAATCGGGCTGTTTCGTTGTCAATGCCACTGCGTGGCTGAGTGCAGATCAGCAGGCTCAAATCATGCAAGACACCGGCTGTCCCGTCGGCCCAATCTCCAGTGGTTGTTTTACCGCGATTGTCTCGCCGCAAGGCGAATTGATGGGAGAACCTCTGCGTTCCGGTGAGGGCGCGGTGATCGCGGACCTTGATTTCTCTTTGATCGATAAGCGTAAGCGGCAGATGGATTCCCGTGGCCACTATAGTCGCCCGGAACTGCTCAGCCTTTTGATTGATCGCACGCCTGCAGCTTATGTCCATGAACATAACGCGCATCCTATCTCGATCGCCGAAACGCTCGGTGATGACTGCGCCGTACTTGTAGGAGAACCGCGATGACGAATTCTAATCCGCGCGAAATTCCTTTTAATGGCGTTCGTCTCAGATTCGAAAGCAAGAAGTCTTTCGACGAACTCATGTCTGCATTACTGGCCGACGTCGGCAAAAAACCACTAATGATCGACGACCTTCCTGCAAAGTTCGGAACTTGGGAGTCGTACAAAGCCGAGGTGGAATCACACGTCGGTCCCAGCGGCTTCATACTGTTCGCCCTCATGAATCATGGCGCCTGGATCGAGAAGGTCCAGATTCAGAAGAAAGTCGTGCGAGTCATAATGGGAAATCCGCTCATCGCCATCACAATGTTGCGGCACGATCTCACGGCGGGCCTTTTCGCTCCGGTCGAGCTCATCCTCATCGAAGAAGATGATAATCACAGCAGTCTAACCTACATAAGACCGTCGTCGCTTATGGTTGTCGAGACCAATGAACCACTGCTGGCCGCAGCGAAAGAGCTTGATGCAAAGCTTCAGGCACTAGCCGTCAAAGTGACATCAACAAAAGCGACAGGTCCCGTTCGCGGTTCTTGAATCCGGCTTCAAAACTATTCCGGAGAAAGAGACCGATTTCCTGGTGCAATCGTGAAGGACATCACTGCAAAGGGCGGTGAGGCGCCGGCAGTCACTGTCGACGTCACGAAGCGAGAGCGAGTCACCGCACTCATTCTGGCGACCATGAAAGCTTACGGCAAGGTCGACGGTTGATGAGTAACGCCGGCGTCATGGCGAATCGCGGGTTTGGGGCGAGCAACAAGAACAGGGTTGACAAGGGGGAACAGTGAGGACACACCTTAGGAAACCAAAGATTTCAGATGGCGGCAAGATCCTCATGTTTGATAAGGGCGTTGCTCTGGATCGGCGAAACGAACCGCAGCGGCGAGCGCCAAGCCACCTGATAGAGGCAGACAGGATGTCGGCAATCGGCAGGATGGGATGCGCGATATGCCACGATATGCGCCACTCGCTCACGGCGATCTATGCGAACGCCGAGCTCCTCGAGCGCCCCGATAGATGTGCGAGTGCGCGTGCTGAACTGCTGCTCGAAATTCAAGAAGCAGTGCTCGCGATGGTGGAGCGCATTGATTCACTATTGCAATTCGGGAGTAGCGGACGGACAAATCCGCTTGTTCATGAGAGCGTTTCATTAGTTGTCGAGCAAGCTGTTGCGACAGTGAAGTTTCATCCAGACGGGCGAAACGTGTCCATCACAATCGGCAAGTTCCCTCGGGCGGAAGCAGACATCGATGCGAGGAATCTTGAGAGTGCTATACATAACTTGCTGCTCAATGCCTGCCAAGCGGCGGCACGCTCAACTCACGTGCCTGAGGTGAAGGTCCACCTTACGGAAGTCGATGAACGGATCTACGTCACGATCTTGGACAATGGTCCTGGCATACCCGCCGCTGTCCGGAGAACGTTGTTCGATCCGTTCGTGACCGCAGGAAAACCCGACGGAACAGGCCTGGGGCTCACCCTGGCTCGTCGAGTAGCTGAAGAGCACGGCGGTAGCGTCCGACTCGAGGAATCGAATCCAGAGAGAACCGCATTCACACTCAGTCTAACGAAGAACAGACTATTAACTCTAGAAGACCTGACGATTGGCAGGGCCGGCTTCCAAGCCTGCAGCAATGGGTCTGCGAACGGCCGACCATTACCAAATGGCTCTATTACCCTTCGACAGAGTGCGTGGAACTTTAAACCGCCGGATTCAGAGGGTCTACGACGAGACGACCTCTCCGCGGATGCGCAGTAACAGCCTGTGCGGGCTGCCCGTTGTTCTGGGTCGCTCGCGATCAGACAGACGCGCCTAGGCGCGCGCCTTCGACGAACTCAACACGCCGATAGCTCGGCGCTACAACAACGTATCTCAAATCGAGTGTGAGCCGCACTCGCGCACCATTTACGCGAGCAATAAGTGATGAACCTCTATGATCCGGAGCGCGACGGGTTTTGGAACTCTCCGTTGGAAACCAGCGCCGCTGAGGACTTCAAAGCTCTATCGAACCTCAGCTCCGTCGACTTACTCAACCGCATGCGAGTGCTTGAAGGGGAGAAACTTCGTTTGCAGGCGCTCGTATGCCGCCTACTCTACACGAATGAGCAGCTGCGCAGGGGGAATCACGTGATGGAATAGCCCATTTCACAACATGGCAGTCTTGATCGAGATGATGCTTCCGACTCTCGGTCTCACTGAGGTTGCATCGTCTCGCAAAGCATGGGCGACTTGTCGAGCGGAACTCTTCGTACCAATCGTGGAAGCGCGGCCGCGGGAGCACCTGCGGGACGACAAGTTGCAGCGGGATTGGGGATGGTCGCAGCAAGACCGTCGCTAGGCGTTAGTGGTACTGACTCTGCGTCAGAGTGTTTCCGGCTCACCGATGGAGTAATTGGCCAGCTCCTCGCACGGCAACAAGGAGAACGTCATGAGCACAAACATCGAAGGAAAAGTCATAGTAGTTACAGGTGCAAGCAGCGGCATCGGGGAAAGCACCGCACGTCACCTCGCCGAACTCGGAGGGGTCGTCGTACTCGGAGCACGCCGCGAGAGCCGGCTCGATGCAATCGTGAAGGACATCACTGCAAAGGGCGGTAAGGCGTTGGCGGTCACGGTCGACGTCACGAAGCGAGAGCAAGTCGACGCGCTCATCCAGGCGGCCCTGAAGGCTTACGGCAAGATTGACGTGTTGGTGAATAATGCCGGCGTCATGGCCATCGCACCGTTCACAGCTATGAATGTGGACGAATGGGAGAAGATGATCGACATCAACATCAAGGGTGTGCTCTACGGCATCGCAGCAGCTCTGCCTGTATTCACCAAGTTCAAAAGTGGGCATTTCATCAACCTGTCGTCGGTAGCTGGCATTAAGGTCTTCGCTCCCGGCGGTTCGGTCTATAGTGGTACGAAATTCGCCGTGCGCGCCATCTCTGAAGGACTACGTATGGAGACCCGCAAGGACAACATCCGCGTGACAATCCTTTCGCCCGGTTTTGTCGAATCGGAACTGAAGGAAGGGACCTCGGACGCGGCGGCATCGCGGAAAGTGAGGGAGTTCTACAAGTCGCCATGCCGGCCGGATCCATCGCCCGTGCGATTGCCTACGCAATCGACCAGCCCAGCGACGTTGAAATCGATGAAATCGTCGTACGTCCTACTGTCCAGGAGTTCTAAGATCCAAACTTTGTGGCACACACCCGGACAGTTTTGTAGGTCACTTGAACACTTCGCTTGCCGACGACATGGCACACCCAGACCGACAGCGCCATGTGGCAACCGAGTTATTGAACGAGGTACGCGATGAGATACGATTTTCTGATCGAGACTTACGACACCGAGCGCATCAAGGTGATTAGCGCTTGGAGCATGTTCACCGACCAGGATCTTCCTGTCCGACCTCACCCAACCGATAAGCGCGGACGCAGTATCCACGAGCATATGGTGCATCAATGTGTCAGCGAAGACATCTGGTTTCGGACAATGCTCGATATTGATGTCGGAGCGCCGCCGTTGCCGAAAGATGAAATTAGATTGGAATTCATGCGGCAATACGGGGAAGACAGCGGAAAGCGCCTCGCGGCCATGCGGGGCAAAGAAGACAGTTGGTGGGAAGGGGAGACTACATTTTTCGACGTACGCCGAACGCGGGCTTGGGTCATGACTCGCCGCATGACCCATACCGCCCATCATCGCGGCCAACAATTGGCACTTCTCCGCATGCTCGGCCGTGAAGAGCACAGCAACTACGGCCCTACTGCGGATACGGGTGGACTTATGCAAAACCATGCCCCGACGATTTATCCTTACCCAACTTTCGAGACTCTGTTCGAGGGTGAAGCTGCTGGAGGTCGCAAAAATGCGCTGCCGGGTCCGGGACAAATGCCCGTCACAGAACGGCCAGCTGTGAAAGAGTGATGTTGGGCTTCCTCAAATTTCCAAGCGCCAAGCTAGTTGTGCGAAGCGCTGATCTTACATTCAAGTGGGCTTCGATCGTATTTTTTAATCGCGTTTATCGCTGTAACGGCTCATTCGTAGAAATGCTCGATTTTGATGCAGAGCGACAGCTGCCGGAACGCGCTCCGGCAATAGTGCCGCCAGAAGTGAATACGAGCCGATGCAAAGCTACACCCTGAGTTCATGACGAGTGCGTGGATCTTTAAACCGTCGAATTCGAAGGGTCTTCGAAAGGACGCTTTCTGCCGCGGATGCGCAGTAACAGCCTGTGCGGGCTGCCCGTTGTTCTGGGTCGCTCGCGATCAGACAGACGCGCCTAGGGCGCGCCTCGACGAACTCAACACTAGAATAACTCGGCGCTATGATTTTGAAGCCGATACAAAAAGGAGAGGTCGGTCATGAAATTAGGGTGCACAGCAAAAACAGCATTCGTTGGCCTTACGGTCATGGGTTACTTGACCTTGTTGGGCTTCTCATCGGCTCCGGAAACGCCACGCACGATCAACATCGTGGCCAAGAGATTCACATATGAGCCGGACGACATCACGGTGAAGAAAGGTGAGCCGGTGGTATTAGAGTTCACTACTAGCGATGTCGCTCATGGACTCAAGTTCAAGGACCTCAATTTGAATACCAGGATTGAAAAAGGTAAGAAGAATGAACTTGCCTTCACACCTACCAAGACCGGAGACTTTAATGGACAATGCTCCGTGTTTTGTGGCTCCGGGCATGGCGGCATGCGTATGACGCTTCACGTCACGGAGTAAATTCTCCATTGGGCATCGTTAACGACGGGCTCACAATGATGACGAGTTCTCGGCCCATCCTATTCATTGCGCTTCCCTCAATGCTCACTACCTTTGGTCAGTGGTAAATAGCATTCTTTCGGTAGAGGGTATGGTTGTCCAAACCGAAGCGGGTTGGGGCGATAAGTTCTGCCGCGCCAAGTAGAATCATTCTTTGTATTTCCGCCGGCCTGATGGCAAAGAGGGGACCACCTTTCCGAGCGGCGTGCGCCCTGGAAAGCGAGGGTTGACTCGGCGTCTAACTCAACCGGAATGCGATAGACCTCGCGGTTGTCCGTGCAGCGGGTCGCCGCGACCAGGTCCTCGGCCGTGGGCAAGGTATGTCCCGCTGTCCAAAAGCTCTAAGTCACTCTCAAAAAGGCATCGGCGTTAGCCGATGGAAGAGATTCCGCACAGAGACTTCCGGACTATCGAATCCCGGAGCGACGTGTTCCGCGAACCGTGTCACAGGTAGACGTGCCGGCAATCTCGTCAGTGACACGGACTCTATTGTCAAATGACCAGCAAAAGACATGTGTCCGGAAAGCCGATCTTTCGGCCAATTGATTCGCGATCGAGCCAGGATAACTATATGTTGCGCCGATATTCGCTTGGAGTCACGCCAATGATCTGCCGAAACACGCGTGAAAGCTGCGAGTGGCTAGAAAAGCCGCACTCTAGAGCAACATCGATCAGGCGTAGGGTTTTGTTACTCATCATCGCTTGTGCTCTTTTTACGCGAAGCTGTGATAAATACCGAAACGGAGTACATCCCATCGTCGCCTGAAACATCCTCAGGAAATGACTTATGCTATATCCGCTCTCTACCGCTAGTGTCCTCAGATCGAGATCAGTACCGAGATCTGCCTCCATGCGCTCCACCACACGCTGCAGGCGCCGATGAGATAACGAATTGCTTAAAGTAAATCCACCGTCTCTCCTCGCGTCAAGAGCAAGAAGACGTAACGTAAATGCATAAGTCAAATGATCGATATAGAGTCGGCCAGAGGCTCCACTTGATTGTGCCTCCTCTTCTATAAGGCGAATCAGACTACTTAATGGCTTGTCACTAAAGTCTCTTCGCTCTCGGAGCTTAGAGGTCGAACGTAATTCTCGGTCCGCAGCTATCTCCTCAACCGATGCCGGGTTCAACGCACACACGATCAAGTCTGTTTGAGTGGACGGATATACTGCCGGTACGAGTCCATCCAGATTTACATTCATCGTTCCAGGCGGCTTTAAGTATGGCGTAAGACGTCTATTCGGCCCCGCACGACGACCAGCCAGCACATGCGGTCCAGGTGCAAGTGTAATTATGTATTGAGATATTTCGGTTTCTGGTTTGTCGCTTTGTTCGATGAGATGACGTTCGACGGCGATGTTCTCCCACCCAAGTCCAATGCTTGACGAAATTCTCTGGGAGGGACCCCGCACGAATGCAGCGATACTTTCCCTTGTAGGTTCAACGGTCATCACGGATCCAACTTGCGAGCCACTCATGACTTGTATTTGACGCTTGACAGTTCATAAAAAGTGACATGCCTCGGCTTTCTCAAGTTTCAAGAAGTGCCACACCTGGGGCGTTCCTTTCCGAGAAGGACCTTCCCAGCAACAACACGACCCCGACTGTTCATATGCGCAACTATGGCCACGCTTTCCTGACGAAATGAATGGTGCCATCTGGATCGTCTGCCAAGCGCACCGGTCGTGGCTTGGGAAGGCGGTGACTATTTACTGTTCTATCCAGTCGGTGAAAAAATCGGCAAGCCGGCTGCGTCTCGCGGTTATCCTGTCATAGTAATCGGACCAGTCGCTGATTCGTCCTCCGGTTATTGCTACGATGGAAGCGCCCGGCAGGGATCTTAGCATTCGGGCTTCGCGTCCGGGCCAAAGGAGCTCAAGATGTGTCGCAGTGAGCATCCATTCCGCAACAACATGGTTTTCGCTTTCGAAGACCGCCGTCACATTCAAGTGAACATCCGGGAACAGTTCACGCGTCTTATGGAAGAACTCTTCTAGCCGCATTTTGTCGGTGAACTCGAGTCCCAGTGCGTGGTCGCTGAACTTAAAATCCTCACCAAAGTAGTCGACGGCATCGGCAACGTTCCCCTGATTAAGGTTTGCCACGACGGAGGACACGATTTGTTTACCTAGATCCGTGTGACTTGATTGCATATCCATAACGCTGTTCATTGTTGTCATTGTGATCTCCCTCTTTGCAGTCTGTTTATTGTGTGGCTTAATCGACTGGCTCGGTAAGGAGTCGATATCCACGGTCATCGATCCCGTTACCATGCACATGTTAGAAGGCTGCCGTAATATCAGCACCCTTGACTCAATCGTGTGCTTCTCCGGTTTCGATGTTGGTCATCGGTCTTATCTCCCTACAATCAACGTTATTGTTTATGTTGGTTCGGGAAAAGAGCCATATTATCGAAATGGGCTGGTCCACTTAACCCAAATCAACATTGGCCGCTAAGAAGCCTGCAAGAAAACGCTCGAGATCTCTCGCTCGGGGCGGCAATCTGTCAACGGGACCTCTGGCGGTCTATCCCAGCGTCATATCATCGGGCAGTGTATGTAAGAAAGCGGTCGATCATCGCATTGATCTGGTTGGGCACCATGACAGGGGAGAAATGCTCTGAGCCTAGTGTTTGCGCTACGATGATTTCTGGGATCGCCGCGCGGAGGGCAGCAAGGTCGGCTAACGGGTGAGTTGAACCGATGTACGCCACGGGTACTTCGCATCGGGCAGCAAACGATGCGGCGTCGTATTCGGAGGTATGTTGGACGAAACCAGATTGGAGTACATGTTGCGGGGTTTTTGCAAACACGGCGGTCATCTCACGTCGAACAGCATCGTCGTCAGTCGGCAGAAAAAAAAGCTGTTCTACTTGAGAGCGCACTTCGCCAAAAGTTGGCCCTTTCAGAGCCTCGCCGACTTCGTTCAACATCGCTGTCAGCTCAGTTGGCGGGAAAAGCAATGAATCAATCAAAAGAATGGACGCCGGCACATCGGGATAAAGCGCCGCCAATGTGAGAGCGACGTTGCCGCCCATACTGTGTCCGACTACTACAGGTCTCACTAGATTGAGCTGTGCACACAACCAAGCGATGTCCTCCGCAAAGACGGGCATGGAGTACTCCTGATTCGCGCTATCACTCGCCCCGTGTCCGCGCAAATCCACTGCGACAACTCGATGGCTATGTGAGAAAAACCCGATTTGCGGAGCAAATGTGCTGTGGTCGAATCCCAGCCCATGGATAAACACGATGGCGCGTCCGGCCGCTCCCCGATCTTGATAGGCAAGCGTAATTCCGTTCTTGTTTAGTTTATTCACCTGTTCACAAGTTGCATTCAAGATGGCCGACTGCGTATGTTCTCACTGTTTATTGCGTGCTGACCACACCGGAGCTTTAGCGCGGCCCGGACTGCAGCGTGTTATTCAGCTTGGCGGACCGTTTTGATCGATGACCGCCGAATGCATCTGCATGAAGCGACACGAAATTTCGAACGCTCGTCGGCGGTCGACCAGTTACCCGCTCCACTCCGCCCGCCAACCGGTCGTACCGACCCGCCCGGTGCAACTCGCCTACCGTCGTCAGGTGCCCAATCAAATGATCCGGGAATTTTGCTCTTTTCAGCTCCCGTTCCCAGTCCTCGGGTGAAATATCCGAGTACACAACATCGCGGCCCAGCGCGTCCGAGAATTCTTGCGCGACCTCCTGCATGTTCTGTGACCGCGGGCCGGTAAGTTCGTACATCCGGCCAAGGTGTGGCCTAGGGTCGGCGAGTACAGCTGCGACTACGCGGGCGACATCAGTCGCGGCAACGGGAGAGGTCTTACCTCGCCCGAACGGCAGTTCGATGCGGTCTCGGTCTCGGACCATCGGACCGGCGAGGGGGAGAAAAGTTTCCAGGAATATCGTCGGTCGAATGGTGACTACTGGCAATCCGGACCAGGCGACCGTCTGCTCGCTGAGCCAGTGCAGCCACTGCTGGCGGCTCGGGTTGGTGTTCTGAACGCTCATCTGGGAGACTGTCATCTGGGACATATTGACCAAGGCGCTGATCCCGGCTTCTCGGGCGACCGTCGCCATAGTCACTGTCGCCTCCAGGTATCCAGGCGACACGGACATGCCGAAATATACGCACTGACACCCGCTGACGACCCGATAGACGTCGGCAGGTTCGAGGAGGTCTCCGACCACAACGTCGGCGCCGGCCGCTCGCAAGGCCGCGGCACGATCGTCCTCGCGGCGAACCATGGCGCGAACTGGAAGACCGTGATCGAGGAGCAGGCCGGTCACGATTCGCCCGATCGCTCCGACTTGACCGGCTGCCCCGGTCACAAGGATCGAACCCTTATCTAGCATGCGATCTTCCTCCCCCCGGTCTTCTAACGGGTCGTTGTTTCCTTCGCTAATAACACCAGCGGAGCCCCTTGCTTGTGAATCAGGAACACAAGGAATTTTGCTGGCTTCGGGCTACTTGCATTCCGGCATAGGTCTCATCTGCATTGATCTATCTTCTTAAAACAAGGCTAGATGACATGTGGAGTACGTAAAGGTCCATAATGCAAAGAAGAAGTGATCCACTTTGCCGTTGCGAGGCCGCCACTAAACAAGCGATGTCTAAAGAAGAAATATTTCAGGATCTCTCACTGGACCCGCCCTCCGGCAAACAGGACCTCTGGCGCTGGCTCTACTCAGAGCTGCGCCGCGCAATCCTCGACGGGCGTTTAAAGCCCGGCGCTCGCATGCCCTCCACACGCAGCCTCGGGAAGCAGTACTCCCTATCGCGCGGAACTGTCGTCGAAGCCTTCGACCAGTTACAGGCCGAGGGATACACCCACACTGAAGTTGGGTCAGGAACCTATGTTGCCTCGGGCGTTCCGGATGGATTGATGTCCACGACGCGTAAACCTGCAGCTCTCGCTCTTCCGGCATCGAAGGCCGCATTTTCCAAACGTGCAGTTCCATTTCTGAAGAATGTGGAAGTTCTTCCTTCGTCTCACTCCATCGGTAAAGCCTTTCGAGCGTATGAGGCGGCCATCGATCTCTTCCCCACAGACCTTTGGGCGCGCGTAGCTTCGCGCGTCTTACGCAGAGCTCCTCGCTCTCTCTATGGTCACGGCAATGCTGCAGGCTACCAGCCATTGCGTCGCGCCATCGCGGAGTACGTTGGCGCATCACGCGGAGTGCGCTGCTCGGGGGAACAGATCATCGTAACCTCGGGCACACAACAGACTCTTGACCTCATTGGCCGCTTTCTTCTCGACCCTGGCGATCAAGTCTGGATGGAAGACCCCGGCTATTCTGGCGCTTTTCAAGCACTCCGCGCCACAAGTGCGCGTATCGTTCCCGTTCCTGTAGATGGCGACGGCCTCATCGTGAAAGCTGGCCGTAAGCTTGCGCCCAAAGCGAAGCTTGCCTATGTCACGCCAGCAAACCAATTTCCGATGGGCGTCACCATGTCCGCGGACCGCCGCTTGGAACTCATTCGATGGGCCGTCAGCGCAAACGCATGGATTATCGAAGACGACTACGACGCGGAGTATCGCTATTCCGGTCACCCCGTTTCTTCTCTTCAAGCGCTCGACAGTTCCGGTTGCGTAATTTACGTCGGGACTTTCACAAAGATGCTCTTCAACGCGCTCCGCCTCGGCTTCATGATTTTGCCCGGGCGCGTCGTAGAGGCATTCGTGTCAGCGCGAAGTTTCGTCGACCGCCATCCGCCCACGCTCGATCAAGCCATTCTCGCCGAGTTCATTACCGAAGGCCACTTCGGCCATCATCTCCGCAGGATGCGTCAGACCTATGCAGAACGCATCGACGTTCTTAAAACCGCTGCCGATAAAAACCTCAATGGCGTGCTCGACGTCGTGCGCGCAGACGCAGGCGTACGTACACTCGGTTGGCTCAAAACATGGAGATCCGATCAGGACGCGGCGCAGCAAGCGCGAAAGCTCGGACTCGAAGTAGAACCCTTGTCGATATTCACAACAAAATACGAACAGCACCCCGCCCTCATGCTTGGTTTCGCAGGCTGCAAGCCAGCGGAGCTGCGACGCGGCGTTTCTGTCCTCGCGACTGCCTTACGTTCGCGCTAGACGATACTCCTCAATTCCTGCTGTCCGTGTTGCGCTAGTACGAAGCTGACGTAGCCCGTTTTCGCGCCGAATTGTTGTCCGCTTCAGGCTCCGATGAGAGCGCCGCCATTCTGCGCGCTGACAGTCGGACGAAGCGACGCCTTATCCCGCTGCCGTTCAATCCATTGCAAAGCTTCCGCGGAATCTCTCGCGACCTGCACTAGCTTCAAGTTGGCCGGCTTCACGAATTCCTCCCTCACCGCGTGATCCAAAAATCGCAGCAGGAAATCAAAGTAGCCATCCGTATTGATGAGGAGGCAGGGCTTCGAATGAATGTTTAGTTGCGCCCAAGTCACGATCTCGAAGAATTCGTCAAGTGTTCCGTAGCCGCCGGGCAGCGCGATGAAAGCATCCGACAAAGATGCCATAAGCGCCTTGCGTTCGTGCATGCTTTCAACTAGGTGCAGCTTCGTCAGGCCTTGATGGGCAATCTCGCGGTCCTGCAAGGCCTGAGGAAGTATCCCGATCACCTCCGCGCCGCCTGAGAGGGCAGCGTTGGCAGTCGCGCCCATCAATCCAACAGACGTTCCGCCATAAACCAGCCCCCAACCGCCGCCAGCCATTTGCAGCCCCAACGATTTCGCTTCAGCAAGATATTTGGGTTTTGCCCCCATGCTAGAGCCACAAAATACACAGATCCGTCCGACCCTAGCTAGCCTTCCACTTGGTAAAGTACTCATGAAAGTAGAATACCGCTATTTAGCCGATCAACTTAAAGTGGACTAGTCCATGTATGCATTGTGGACCTTTTCTTCAATCCATGAAGAGCCTAGGTTGGTTGCAGGGAGATAAAATCGATGCAAGCCAGACTAGAAGCGCAGAAGGTATCACCCGCGGCATATCAGGCCATGCTTGGGCTGGAGATGTTTGTTCTCAAACGATCGAAGCTGGAGCCCGCACTCATTCAACTGGTAAAGGTGCGCGCGTCACAGATCAACGGATGCGCTTATTGCATCGACATGCACTCGAAGGATGCGCGTGCGGAGGCTGAGACGGAGCAGCGGCTCTATGCGCTCTCGGCATGGGAGGAGACACCGTTTTTTACAGACCGTGAGCGCGCTGCGCTGGCGCTGACAGAAGCGATCACTGTGGTCAGGGAAGGCCATGTTCCCGACGCGGTATATGAAATGGCCAAGAAGAGTTTTTCTGAAGTAGAGTTAGTAAATCTGACACTAGCGATCATTACCATCAATGGATGGAACAGGCTAGCGATCACATTCCGCTTTGTGCCGGGTGAGTACCAACCCGGAAGGAAGTAACACCGGGCGGTGTCCAGATTCCTTATCAATTGGAAGCGCCATGTGAGATCAACTTCACATATCCTTGCACTAGAAAGGAACTGTGGCGTCGAAGCTCTTATTTTTTTGCGCTGCAGGCAGTGGCCAACGCTCGATCGAGCGCGATGGCATCGAGTTGGCTTAGATCCGCTTGATGCGCCGCCACATATTTCCCGACTGCTACTGCAAGCTCGGTCGGACAAGATGCCTTCGCGCGAATGGTTCTAGTATCGGCCAATTCTGCGATCAATGTTGTTTGTATCTGATCTAACTCGGGCCGAATTGTATTAGCCAAATCTATCGATGAGTGGGCAGGAGCGTTGCCAAGGCGATACCACTCGGCGAGCAAGGAATACTGTACGAGCTTATTAGCCTCGATTTGGGCCTTGAAGAATGTCACCACTGACGTTTGATCTAGGCCTCGCAATCCACCTGCTTGCATCGCAGCCGCAATTACAAATGCTTCGCGTGGCGCATCCTCGACGGCGACCTTGCTGTCCCATTTCGAGAGGGCAACCTGTTTTCCGATGGACAGTCTTTGGGCAGAGGTTGCGATTAGTGCCTGGAATCTATCTGCTGCGGTCTGCGGTTGCGTTGATCCCATCACTACGAGCGTTGGGGCCGAAAAGAACGGCACTAGCAACTTCTGAAATCGCATTGTTTCCCCTCCTGTTGAGCACTGAACTGGCAGCGGATATAGATGCAAGGAGTGCCTTCATTTAACGACTCGCAGTCCATGCGGTGATCATTTGACATTGAAGAAAATACCTCCTTCTATGCGTCCTAACGAATATGTCGGCCGCGTTCGCCATGGCATGGTTTCGATGCGCTATACCCTCCGTTATCTTCTGGACAGATTCGAGGATCGCCTGCTCTGCGATGTCAATGCCCGCAGCGGTATGGTTGAAATCTTCGCCGTGAGACCGAGCGCGACCCACGTCCAGCTATCCCAAAGCTGCTGCCAAAGGAGGCACGGATGGTCTATTGACCTTGCATGAGCGAACGCAAGTTCGGCTTCGGCAGGGAATTGCCCTTTCCGATGCCGGCATAGTGAATACGAGCGCATTCGCACTCCGCTTTTCCAGCAACGTCCTCATGCAGTGGAACGAATTGAGATGCTCCGTTCCACGAGTCATTTCGCAAGTTCGTTGATCTGTGCGGCGGCAGCGGCAAATTCGATTTCCGCCTCCGGTTTCAACTGTCGTTCGACATGGAGAAACGTCAGGTCGGACACGCCGATGAAGCCCAGGATGGCACGCAGATACGGCTCCTGAAAGTCGAGTGCAGCGGTTGGGCTATCTGGTCCGTAGACGCCGCCGCGGGTCGTAATGACCATTGTTTTCTTATCGCCCAGCAGTCCGAAGGGAGCCCCCGCACCAATGGCGAAGGTCTTGCCCATGCGGACAATCTGATCGAGCCATGCCTTAAGCGGAGCAGAAATGGAATAGTTGTACATGGGCGAGCCAATCACAATGGTGTCCGCTGCCTGAAGTTCGGCCGTCAGCTCATCCGAGATGGAGAGATAGGCTTTTTGGACCGGCGTCAGAGTTGCTGGATCGGCAAAGGTTGCCGCCCAATCGTCAGTGACGGCAGGAATGGTGGTTGTGGCGAGATCGCGATAGATCACATCTCCGCCGGGATGATTTCTTTTCCATGCTTCGACAAATTGAGCTGTCAGCCTGCGCGAGATGGAAATGGCCCGGGCGCTGGAATCAATGTGAAGTAGTTTCATTTTGCGAATCTCCTTGTGAAGCCTTCCATTTGGCCGCATACACCGTATCCGTGCCGATTAGTGAAAATGCGGATGAAAGCCACGGCGGAAGGCGGTCGTCTTCATCGACACGTTGAAGCAGAAGATGCCTCGTGGAATTATGAGTCGGTCAGTCGCGAAGAAGTCCCAGTCACTTTTGTGACCGTGGGCCCAACCCATCACATCGATACTGGAGCCACCGCCCAAAACCCTTCCCATTGGTAAGGGGATGGAGCGGCCGTTGAGGTGGGGATTCGTTTGGGCTTGGAAGCTCCAGTCCCGCTCACTCCCCAAGTTCAGAGGCCATTGATTGGCTTCACTGACGCTGGATACGTCGTCGCTGCCTCCTGCTTCAACTAACAAAACGCTCACGTCAGGGTTTTCGGCCAGACGTCGCGCCAAAACCGATCCAGATGAACCGGATCCGCAGACGATAAAGTCGTACTGTGACCTCAGATTAGAAGTGAGGTTCTCCTGATTCACACGCACACGTGTGGCAAATCTTGCCACACTCGCGTCTAATCCGTCATGTCCGCCCGGCTCAGTTCCGCGGATAGGTCCTGCTTTTCCCATGTCATTACTCATGTATCTAGGAGTAGAGCGGCCGTTCACTGACCGCTTGTCGATAAACACTTTCCTTGCGGTTGATTACCTATTAAACAATTTGCGGTTCCCGCGCAGAGATTGGGAGGGGGAGATCGATGGCCGGACCGTGGGAAGCGGAAAGCTTTGCCGATGGAATGAGACGCAGGCATCGCTTCCACAGCCTAAGAAATTCTTGTGCGTCTGGAGAGCTCTTCTTTCGATGTTGTTCCAGCTGAGACTGGCCATCATTTGTGATCACGACTGCTTCGACGGACAGCAACGCATCCACGCCGAATGGAACCTTCCGAAATTTGCGAGAAGAAAAGCTCCCTACTATCGCGTAATGCCCCGCCACTTTTAGTTCTTGACCGACAACACTTTGCGCCTTTAGGAAGGCGGAGCTAATAGAAATTCCCTACAACACTTCCAGAGTAGTGCTCACACAACCGCTACGCTTAAGCCTCCGGCGAGGTACGCGTTTGCGTCGCCTTGCCGGAAAGCCGGGGTCACTTCGTAATGACGTTGGATAGAAATGCTTGTATAGATTCACCAAATGGAGGACGAAATAAAAGCTCGGCCTGTGGCGAGTTACTCTGTCGATAAATCGCTCGAGCATGGCTGAAGGTGAGAAATCCCTGTCTGCCATGATATGCGCCCATACCCGAAGGACCGATGCCGCCAAACGGAAGGCTGTTATCGAAGGCATGTGTCATGCAATCGTTCACCGTCACACCACCCGACGTTGTGCGGTCGAGCACCTTGCGCTCTTCCTCGGCATCATGTGAAAAGTAGTACAACGCGAGCGGGTGAGTGTGCTTGTTTATGAATGCAATTGCCTCTTCGATCGTTTCGTAGGTCACGGTCGGCAGCACCGGGCCGAAAATCTCTTCCTTGAGTACCGTCATCGCATCGGTGACTTTGAGCAGAAGAGTGGGAGCAATTCTGTGACTCGCCATGTCTGATAGGTCTTCAGAAGCGGGGTTGAGCTCAATCACCTCTGCACCTTTCGACTCAGCGTCCGCGATCCAATCCTTGAGGCGATTGAAGTGCCGCTCGTTGATGATGGAGGTATAGTCCGGATTGCTTTGGAGTTTCGGATACATGGATGCCACCGCAGATTTTGCCTTCGCGACGAATTGTCGTTCGAGTCGACTGGGCAAAAGTACGTAGTCCGGGGCTAGGCAGATCTGTCCAGCATTGAAGGTCTTCGCGGTAAGAATTCTTCGTGCGGCATCTCCAATGTCCGCCGACTTCCCTATGAGCGCGGGTGACTTGCCTCCGAGTTCCAAGGTTACAGGGGTCAGATTCTCGGCGGCTGCGCGCATGACCGCAGAGCCCACCTTGGCGCTGCCGGTGAAGATTAGGTGGTCAAACGGCAAAGCTGTAAATGCAACACCGATGTCAGGGCCGCCCTGCGCCACCGTCAACTCCGTCTCGTCGAAATACTTCGCTGCAAGCTCTGCCATCAAGGCTGAGGTTGCAGGGGTCAGTTCAGACGGTTTCAGCATGCAACGATTTCCAGCGGCAAAGACATAGCCGATAGGAGCAAATGCAAGCCTCCAAGGGAAATTCCACGACCCCACCACTCCGACCACACCCTTTGGAACATACTCGACGCGGGCCTCCGCGTCTGCAAACATCGCCTCGTGAATCTCCGTTTGCATCCATTCGCGTAAGTGCAGCTTAGTGTATTTGTAGTTGTCTATGACGCTCCAAACGTCGGTGAGCAGCGACGCCTCCGCACTGCGGTGACCGTAATCTGCATTGAGCGCACTAACAATTCTGTCTTGATTATCTACTATTAGGGCAATGAGCCGATTCATTCGATCAACACGTGTTTCGTAGGCGGGTGCTCCTTCCGCCATAAATGCGGTTCTTTGACGATCAAGTAAAGACCGCAGATGTTCGGGTGTCATGTCCGCTATGTTTGACCCTGCCGCCAGGGAATATCTTTCTCGGCTGACCTCCTGTGTTTCTAGTGTTGCTTTCATTGATTTGATCTCCTTGCAATCAAACTAAGTTCTCTATGCGCTAGTCTCCAGAGCCATAATGTAAAGGGGGACTGGTCCACTTTTGCCAAACCTGAGGACGTCACTAGCAACCGCTAAAGAGGAGGCATCGCAGGATCTTCCACTCAACCCGCCTTCTGGCGAGCAGGATCTCTGGCCCTTATGCCGACCGATGGATTCCTATCTTGTCCAGCCGATGGAGGATGATCTCCATTCGGTCGTACGACTGTGTCGCTGCTCACTCACGTAGAGTTGTTTCCGTTTCCGCGCTCCCTGGCATCATCGGTGCTATGGGTCGTGACCCACACCGGGCACGTGGACGCTCGCCTGTTGAGCATTGAAAACGTGAGATTGCATCATCGGACGTTCCCGTATCGCCTTCCGGTCCTTCGCGTCCGATCGCTACCTCTGGGAATTCCTCGCTTGAGTTGTAAGCGGCGCTGGATGTTCCAAGCGGCGTGGCTCACAGTCCTCGGAAGGCCTGGGACTGATCTGGATTCTCCTTGGACCCTCTGTGCGAAAAAGTTTGACTTCCATTGGCGGTGCTACCGATGGGAAGTTTCCTGGGCGCCTGGGCGGACCGGTTATCCGCCGCGAATCCCGTAAACTGAGCGTAATTGAGCTCTAGTTAAGCGAAGCTAGAAGAAAGCTCCAAAAGGGCAGAGAAGAGCTATCTAGTTGAAAATAGGCTTGATACTGGCTGTACCGTATTTGTACCGGAGGCGTTTGGGAAGATCGGCGGCGCTACCCGCAAAGCACGGAAAATAAATAAGATAGATGGTGCCGGGAGGGGGAATCGAACCCCCATGGAATTGCTTCCGACGGATTTTGAGTTTCCCGATAACACCGTAAGTCTATGATAAATAAGCGTAATTGATCGTAGGATTCAAACCACTCAAGCGACCCATTGTCAGTGGTTTAGCGTAATTGATCGTAAATAAGCCAAACTGATGTCTGTACCCGAATTTGTACCCGAAAATGCGGCAACAATCGATTCTGCGGCTGCGAAAACTTTTATAGAGAACAATACAGCTACGATTCCAAGCAACGTTCTCGAGGACGTTCGAGCTCCTAACTTCAAATAACCGAGAATCTACCCGTTTATACGACTCTTGCCGAGACTACTCGGGGTTGGATTCGCCCCTCTCAAGAACGTGATCGAAGACCAATCCGCTCGAACCTTCACCTCGCCCAACTTCAGAAGTTCGTCCGATCCAGACAAACGGCCGGCCATTGTGCCAGCGTGATCGCTGAAAGGCTCGTTCGACGAGACGGCCAGCACGAGGAATCTCCTCTTCCTCAATGAAATACGGTAGACCTGGGCCGGGCCCTTTTACCACCTCTGCCTTAGGTTCTTCGATGGGTCCGGGCATGCGGCCGCGCTGCAACCTGATGCTGCGAAGCGAGTCCGGAAGGTGGACAGGCAGGAACGGGCGCCAATACGTCGGCACAGAAGTACCCAGGAGATAGCGTGTCTGAGGGGCCCGTGCAGAGGGGTTGATCTGACCGGCATCTTCCGTTGCAAGGAGCACTCCCTCGCCAAGGTCCGACGCAACTCGCTTTTCGATTGCCCAAACAAGATTGGCAATTTCATCACGGATGAATTGAACCTCCTCCAACGGCGGCGCATCGACCGTAGCCGTCGCCGCGGGAGCAAGGAAGAGCCCTGGGCTCTCGGAATCGTCGCCAGTCAGAAGGTACATGCTCCAGTGATGCCAATTCGCTCCCGCGCCACGGTTGGCAGCGCGCACCCACGTCTGATCGCCAAACACGTCAGTCACGAGGAGCCCATCAACCCGGGCGAAGTCACCAATGCTGAGCTCTAGCGGAACGACGCACCAGTCGTTGCTGAAAAGGAGCATGAACTCGGCGAGCAGCAATTTGGCTGCGTCGTTGGTGTTGGCGTCGATGTGGCCGAATTCGGTCCGACCGTTCTCCATCTCCCAGTACCGGATGCTGGGCATCCCGGCAAACTCGATACCGGCTGGCAGGAACGAGAACGTTGCAGCGTCAAATGCAGGTCCGGGCGACGAGGAAAGCGCTTTCGCGTCGAACGAGTGCCAGTCCAGCGGACCGCCTCCGTATTCATTCGCGGTGAGCGACACGGCATCGGGTCCGTCGGCCGTCCGGCATGAAAATCGATAGCTCAGGCGGTCAGTCTGCCATGCTGAGGGCTCTGTTCGCGGGGGCCCATAGAGTCTCTCGTGCCAGCTGGCTAGCTCATCACCAGCCCTTTTTATTGAGGCAATTTCAGATGCGCTTGCGGTGATCGTGGCAAGGATTGTGCCGAAGTCACCCTTGCGGATACTGGCGAGCAGGGCTGCGATGTTGAGGAGGAATCCGGCACCTGCGATCTGCAGACGCGCCGCATCCTGTGTGGGCTCTCCCGGAATGCTTCCCAGCTTGAAATGGGCCATCAACTTCGGCAGGAGCTTACCGAGACCGGCCGCTGCAACTGATCGAGAGAAGACTCTTGAGCCTTGCATGATGAGTGTCATGTCAAAGGGTACCGGCTCGCGTTCGACTCTTGTTTCAACTGGGGTGGAGGGGTCATAGGCAACATCCGTGGACCCGATGCGGAGGGTCGCGACCGGTGCCGAGCGCACCCCGAGTGCGATATCGATCGGGGAGGCAGCGTCTTCACCCTGAAATTCACCGAATTGCCATTGTCTTGTCAGAAACCAAAGAGGATCACGAACCTCCGCTTTAAGGCTTCGCTCGAAATCAGGGATTCTAGGCCGGCATTCGAGCCGATTCCAACCCCGCAGCAGCGGAACGCTCTTGCGAGGCTCCACAGCGAGGGTATAGACGTTATCCAATCTTAGGGCGGATGCGGCCACGGTGACTCCTTCCTACGTTTTCAAAGCTACTGAAATCGCCGATCGCTCAGTGAGAAGCGTCTGCGCAAAGCGGCTCGTACTGAACTCACTCAGAATTGCTGGCAGTCCTTGGAAATACCCATTGGTCGTGAGCGAGTCTGGTTCGATCGCTCGTAGCTTCGCCAGATCGAATGCCTCCCTAACGCACCCCTTCAGTTCTTCCCAGTCCCAATGCCCTTTGATGACGGGTGGAACAGCAAGCAGAAGAGCTTGCGGGGCTATGGCATTTGGACGATTGAAGTGGAAAGAAACGCCGGTCGTTGCCTTGTCCATCGGCACGTTTTCAGTCCAGTCATCCAGGACGAGGCCACATTGAAGTCCGGAGAAACTTGGGGCGGACTGCAGGGCAATGATGGCCAGCCACCCGCCTTCCGGCAGCGGGATCGTAAACTCGCCACCTATCCAGGGAGCTGCGGCGTTACGTGGCAACTGGACCACGATAGGGTTAGCGATCGGCGTAGCGATCCAACTCGAAACTGCCATGGCCCAAGCGACGTCAGCGATTGCGGGCCGAACGCGGGAGACAGAGTCCATCCAATCTTCAACCTGAGAGGGGTTTGCGATCGGAGGCCCGCTGGCCGCGAGGCTCAGTTCCATGACTTGGGAAGGCGTGTGGAAACTGAAGAATGGCACAATGACGAACGACTTGCCGAATAGCTGGCGCGCCGCATCGGTTGCTCTTTGCAGCTTCACCGTAATGCGCCGGGCTATTTCCAGGGTTAACTCTGGTTCCGTAGTCGGGAGTGCCTCAACGAAGGGCGCGCGTAACAGTTTGACCGCATCCAGCCGCTTGGCGATCAAGTCCCGCACGATCTTTGCCTGCTCACGCCATGAGGTGATGTGCTGGTCGGAGAGTGCTTCGCCGGGTGCTGGCAATGCCTCAGGCATGCCGAATTGATGGGCGCTAAGCAGTGCGTCGAGGAGGTCGTCGACCCGAGCCTGCACGGGAGCCAGAGCAGCCAGTGCCGCGTCAATAAGCCCTTTCGCGCTTTGGAGAGCGGCCAACCCGGCGTCCAGACGCTTGTTCAGATCCAGCAAGTCCTTCAGACGAGGATCTCCGCTGACCGAACCGGTGGGATCGGCTGGATCCACCGTCTTGAGATCGGCTGACGGCAACCAGTCCAATGCGTGCATCGCGCGCGATTGCGTGATCATGCGACGCAGGCGCTCGAGCAGCGGCTGGACCGCGGCTAGACTATGCTTTCCGGGAGCGTCCGCGGCAAAGTCGAAGACCAGTGGAGGCACGGTATCAGCAGGAGGAGACAGAGGAGCCACGCGTGAGATCACCGCGTCGTCGACTTTATTCGCGCGCCGGAATAAGCGGACAATGAAACGCTCGAGCTCGGTCGAGAGCTGACCCAATTGATCCCCGGCTAACAAGACAAGATCGATCGGTTGTATATCGAGGGCTGCGGCGGAGGTCAATTGAACCGGACCTACTCCGTTTGTCACGGTCCATTGGATGTTTCCGGGTGGCGGAAGGTGCTGGCTGAGCCACGCATTCACAGCGGGGTTCGCGATGGCGCGGGGCGTGAGCGCTCCAGGCCATTGATCGGTAGCGGTTGGATCCAGGGATAAGATCATGCGAAACGTGAGGAGACGAGCCGAACGCGGCGTCCGGACAACCTCAGGTTCCGGTGCAACCTCCGGATCCGTGAGTGCCCGCAGCGATCCTTTCGCGCGCTCGATGTTTCCTTCGATCGACTGATGGACGCTCTCCGCGAGCAACACATCGGCAACAGCATCCATGCCATCACGCAAGCGGTCAATCTCCGCGGCAATCGCATCGCCTTCGCTGCTTCCCGTAGCTGGCAGTCCTGCGAGTTTGTACGGGTACGTCTGATCTGCGACATACTCCAGCAGATCGAGTCCGTTGACGACATTGTTGGCTTCAACAACCTCTGCATTGACGCCAACCTGTATCTCTGTCAGCTTGCCGGCAAGATATGGAAAGCGATCTCGCAGCACATATCGATACTGGTCCAGTTCCAGCCCCGGATGACGCTCATGCAGCCCGCGCTCGAACTCATAGCCGAGAAGTGCGGCGAGTGGTTGTCCATTGCGAATGCCCTGTAGGTAGGTTTGAGCTACGCGAACTCGCGCTGAAGATAGGTTAACGTTGAAAAGATCCGGCGCAGCCGGGCTGGCATGGGACAGGTACACATTGCGCAGCACTGCTGCCGTCACTGCCTGCGCAAGTGACGGAGCATGGATGAAACCGCCGTTGTCCGTGCTTTCGAAGATGGATGTCTTTGCATTTTTGCGCAGGGTCTCGGGAAGACCGTCCGATGAAATGATCTTGCGGCTCTCCCAGTCGGGCCGTAAGTGTTCCACCCATCCATAGGAGCCAAGGTAATGGCCGGGCTGTTGTTGGGCGCTGCGCATTGACTCCAGCCGGTGGGCGTAAAGCGCTGAGACCCATGCATCCATGCGATAGGAGCAGAGGTCGATATGTTCGGCTAACAGACGCTCCAGACGCGCAGTGGGAAGTGCCGCCAGCAGACCGATCGATTCGTTGGCGTCGGTCACAACGGAGAGCGCCGCCGCAAACTGGTTGCCTGGCAGGACGGTCTTCGCAGATAGATGAACCCAGCTTGCCAGTGGGGTTTCGACGTCCGTGAGGCCGAGCTTCGCAGCATCGACGACAAGATAATCCTTGCGCAGTACGTTCTGGGACTGCCCGATGTTTGCAATCAGCGGGTCATGGTCGACGACATCGAAGAACGGCGCGCCCGCGATTGCCGCAACCTCAAGCGTCCCCTCTTCCACAGCGGTGAGAAGAGAGTAGCGCAGCAACACATACAGAAGCGCGAAGGGAGGCGACATCGGTTTTCCCGTCGAATCAACAAAGCGTTCTGATTTGAGATCCGGAAGCGACGCATGCGCCAGCCAGTGGAGGTAATTCTGCACACCATCGAAAGGCACGATCTGATTGCGCTCGGACAGCGGCACTTTTGGGTCCTGATCGATGATGGGAACGACCCATGGATTGGTTCGCTCCGTGAACAATACATGCGTAAGGAGGGCTTCCGATTGAGCGACAGAAGGCAGAATCCTATCCAGAAATGGACGACGCGTGTTGACCAGATTGTTGAACCAGTCCACAAGGTATTGCGGAGGTACTCCTCCGAAGAAGAGCTGCTGATAGGCGTACTCCACAGAGACGGTGGTTCTTGAGGTGTACTGGGCAGAGCTCCCGAGCTGCCCGAGAATCTGCATGAGTCGATCGAACGGCTTGCTGCTGTCCTTCGGCGACGCCGGAGTGCTGGTGGCAGTCTGCTGAAATGCTGGTCTGTGTATCTTGAGCAAAGCGAGCAGTTTTGCCTCGATGGAGACACGCCCTCGGGGCAGCACACTTTCCGTCCAGTTCTGCCAGTCGCTGGTGATGACGATGCCGTAAGGCTGGCGACCCGCCCTTATTGCGGGCAGGGCTCCACGACCGGATACATTTTGATGGAAGAACACGCGGAGCTCCTCGCGTGTGAGCGGATCGACCAATGGGCTGAGAAACTCCTTCACAAACTCGAAGATTGTAGAGAAGGATGCCGCCCGGTTCATCACCATGGCTTCCGATATGTCGGTCGCCGCCGCGTTTGGTAGGCGGCTAATCAGGCTCTCGCTTAATCCGAGCAGCCGCATCAGGCGATGACCATCGGTTTCGCCCAGCGGTGATGGGATCAGAACTTCTGGCTCGTCCTCTATCGCGAACAGCTGTTCAGTCTCTTTCGTAGGTGGTTGCCATCCGCTTACCGCCGAGTCAGTATTGTTCGTCGGCGTGCCGTTTCTAACAATGCCGCATCCCAGATCGTAGCGATGTTTTGTGAGCAGATCTTCGACCCTCTTTACACCATCTAACGGCGTGGTCGAAGCGCGTACGCCAATCGCCATCAGGAGGTCGAAACCGGTCGTATCCCAGGGCGGCGCGAGTGGAATCCTCAGGCCCATGCCCACTTTGACAGCGCCGTCGAAGTCGACCATCCAGCGCAATGGGTCGGCAACGACAAGTTGTCCGTTGGGATCACGCTGAACCCACGGCTCACCCTGCGCGGGGTCAGGCGCGAGTGCGAGATCGTCCGGGATGGCGGCACCGACAACCTCAGGGAATTGTTTGTCGCCGAACGATCCTACGATGACGAACCGGTCTGGCAGTACGTCAGCGCGAGCGACTCGCGGTTCAATGCTCGGGGGTGGCGAAACAAACTTGAGCGGAAGATCTAGTGGCGGCTTGGTCGTTCCATCCCAGTTGGTGGGATGGGTTTGCCGCACGATCCATCCGGCGCGATACGATCCGGATGCAGTCGCAATGGCCGTCCATGCTCCCTCGTAGGCCTGTCGAGCGAGATCTGCCTGGGCACTGGGAGCAACCGTTGTGGCAACAATCGAACGCATGATCCAGTACTGTCGGCCCGCCTGCTCTTCGGATGGTGTTAGATCTCCGGCAGGGAGCGCGATACTAATGTCGTCGGGCCAGATGCGAACGCACAGTTCCACTGAGTCGCTGGATGTCCGAAGAAAGCGAGTTTCGAGCCGCACCGGAAAGAGAAGAAACGGATCCTGATCAGGTAAGCGCGAGACCAACTCTGCAGGCGTCTGTCGGACCCACTCGCGCAGCCCCGCAAGCGCAGAATCGTTCAACGTCCGATGCCTCTGCATTGCAGCCTTCGCCTCTTCTTTGGCGCGTTCAAGCTGCTGTCGCAGGTCGGCAGTTGCCTGATTGGATTCCCGGCCGACAGTCCGCTCGGCCTCGAGCAGTGCGGCTTCCAGATTCTGAACGCGACGGTTCGCGATGATAGAGTCCGCCATCGATCGATCACGTTGGCGACGCAGGGCGCTTAGCTCTTCTGGAGTAGGGGGTGGCATAGGCTGCTCAGGCCGGAGTCACGAGATCTTTGAGCATCTCGCGTCCATGAATTCCGACCATGACTGGCTCCTGATAAAGAATGTTGGCCATATCGGCCGCGTTCTCGCCCCATGTGCCGCCGGGACGAGATTTTGGGGCAGTTCCCACCAGCTTCACATTCAGGTCGATACTCTGACCTCCTCGTAGGTCCACATCGACCCACGAGAGGTCATTCCAACTTGGCGTGGGAGCCGGCTCTGTCGGCTCCGCGACGTCCATGCCAAAGCGCGGTTCGCCGACAATCTCCTGCAGGACAAAGAACCATCCGAGGTCCTTCTGGGAAATCGTGGCGCGCGCCTGGGCCGTCTCTTCCAGCTTCGGATCGCCCTTCACTTCCTCGAGCGTCAGATCGAAACCGATGAAGTAAATATCCGGCGCGACAAAGGCGTGGTACAGCGGAAACCGGAATCGCGGATCACTCGCATCTTTAACAAGGTCACCCGACTCGTCACTGAGGGCAAGGCGATTCTGGCGTTTCGGATCGATCGACCACGTGGCCTGCTGCGCGTAGATGGCGGTGTTCGGATAACGCTTCAGGAGGTCACCGCGAATCACGAGAATTACCTGCGATTCAGCGCCCGGTGTCGCGCGCTGACTGTGGCTCCCAAGAGCGGACTTCCGGTCCCACTGATGAAGCCTTACAACATCCTTCAGTCTTTCGGTGTAATCTTTGTCGGTCTCACGAGGCAATCTGGGAACCCTGGATACATCCCAGAATTGGCGGAAATAACTGCCCTGCATATCTGTCGGGTATTCGTTCCAAAGCAGTTCGCGCGCAAACTCGTGGTTGAGGCCGGCAAAGAAGGATTCGATGAACTCCTGATTGATCTTCATCAGCGAAATCGTGTTGTTTGGAACCAGCCCCAGGTTCGGCACGAAATACTCATCGGAGATGTCCGATAGCGGGAGGTAGGTCGCATCCTTAATGTCGGGATAGTTCATGATCTCGCGAAATACCCGCAACTTCGGAGCGCTGCCTCCAACTCCATAGCCCGTGTACCTTCCATTCTGAAAGGCGACCGCATCGAGATCTCCCACACGCAGGAGCGGAGCGAACCTGGACGATATCGCAAGGTGTGGTTCAAGCGCCGCAAGCGCTGTTGTGTGCACGTGAGCGATATCCAACGCTTGCTTGAGTGGCGGCAATGGAACGACTGCCGAGAGTGCCACGTGATAGTCAATCAAGGCGCGCCGCATATCGGCTGCATCGTTGCTGTCCGCTCCAGGAGGTGGAGGCGGAGATAGTGGGACGGTGAGCAGCGGATCACCCGGAGCCGGAGCAAAGACAAAAGCAGGTCTGGCCGGAATCGCCGCCGTCGCCTCGGGTGTCTGCGCCGCCGGTCCGAGCAGGTCGCCCGCAGAAGACAGGGCCTGCTGCTGCACTGCGGCCTTGTATGCAAAGGCAAGGATCGCTCCCGCAATCACGCCAACCGTCAGCGCAAGCACCGGATTGATGAGCAGCCACAGCGCAACGACAAGAAGCAGAAGGAGAATGACGATCCACCACGCGTTGTGCAGAATCCAACGTAGCCATGGCGAGACAGCAGGCTGGGTTGCGGCTGTCACGCTTTCGAGCGTTGCACCGTTGGGGGGTGGTGGAGGTGGACTCGCAGAGAGCGAGCCATCGTTGACGCCCTGAATCACAGTCGATAGCGCAGTTTGTTGGACGTCAGCAGGAAGCATGGCACGGACCAGGCGTCCGCGCGGCCGCATCAGTTTGCGGAACGCGGGTGATAGCGTCGCAGCAGGTAAGCGACTAGCTGCAACCAACGCGCGCAAGGTCATAGGACTTCCCATAATCTTGCTGAACACCGGCGACGAGAGAGCGGTCGCATACTCCGCATTCAGGGACAAAAACGTCTTCCCATACGAAGCGGTGGCCGCTTTGGTGGTCAGCTGCCCGCGACGGATGATCGCGTTGATGGTAAGGACGTCACCGATCTGCTCCCACGCCGATCGCATGTACTGTTCCTGATATTTGCGAACCACCCGGGCGCCCAGACCAGCGGCGGCACGGTAGCGCGGATCAAGGTTAATCGCCGGGACCCATCCCGGATCAACCGTTGTAAGCTCGACGCGGTCCACCCCGGCCTGCCAGCCACCATAAATAGGAGGCGTAACAATCGGGTCTCCAGCTCCTATGAGCGGACTTCCCGATGCCTCCTGAGCATCCGCTGGCAAATTGATGACATCCGCAATCTGTGGAGCGAAGTTACTGTCAGCACTCAGCCCGCGGCGCTTTGAGGTCGGAGCAAGTAAGGCTCCTTCAAGGGACACAAGCCCGTCCGGAGAGTTCGTGACGCTGGCGACTCCGAACCCCGGTTTTGAAATATCCATGTCCCTTACGCCGACCAGAGGATCCATGTCGCGAGGGACGAGGGCACGCACCAGTTGCTCAAAATCGCCGCTCACACCCGTACGAAAGCGCCATTCGAAATACACAGGAAACTCGATCGACGCGCCAGCCCAGGAGCGGATAGACCCGTCTTCGTTATCGGCGATCACATCGCCCAGCCCGGCACGCCGTCCCACTTCGAGTGCCGGCACGATGAACCCCGTGTAACCGGTATTCTCGTCGAGCTTGCGAGGACAGATGAGCCGGGAATACGCCGCATCGGGATTCTGGCCCAGCAGCGTTTTCAGTCTGACCGTATCGGGCTTCGTGTCATCACCGATTGATGCGTTCAGATGAACATGAGCCCATGCAAATTCCTGGTTGATCGGTGGGAAGATATCCTTCTTATGCGCCTTCGCTGTGAGTTTGATCGAGGGTGATGGCCTCCCCGATGTCGTCACTGGTTCGAACTCCTCATCCTTCAGGATGATCAACACGATCCACGGTGGCAGCCGATGACCTGGTTGGACCGGGAACGGGGAATAGCGCCAAAGGAAGTCCTCGTCGTAGAAATCCACGGCAGCCAGATAGTTAGGTTCGAAATCCGATGTGCCGGCCCGTGGCTCCGTTCGAATCACTTGCCGCGGATTCATACCAAGGATGTCACCCGGGCCAACGATCTTGATCGCTTTTACGTTGGGTGCCTCTGCCGGCCCGGGAACATCGGCTCCAACGGTGATGGAGACTTCGAGCTTCGCTCGACTGGATCCCGCGCCAGCTGGATCCTTGAGCTGGTTGGCAAGACCTCGGCGCATCCAGGGGAGAAAGGTGTATTCGCTCATGCAGCCTTTCTTATCTGTGCCGAGGGCACGACCTGGATTGCGCCGCTTAGCTCCGGCTTTTGGGCGATGATCGTGGCGATCGCCTGATCAGCCGCCCGGGCACTGGCAAAGATCAGCGGCGCAGCATGTAGGGTCATATCCGTCGTGCTCACGACGGCATACTGTTCAGCCGCCAGCTTGACCGGCTCCGCGGCAAGTGCGGAGGGTGCTCGCTTTTCCTGGGAAAGCGGAGACTGGGCCGCTGCTCCACCGCGGGCGAACGCGTTGAACAGCGCAACAAACAACTTAAAGAACAGCCGCACCGGATGATGTTCCGGTAGATAGATGACCTCGTACACCAACTCGCGCACGCGGCTGAAATCGGTTTGCGGCGCGATGTCAGAGCCGATGGTCAAACCGGACTCGTACCGCGCGAACGACGGCCGCGAGAGCTTCTCGGCGTCACTCATGTCAAAGAATTGCGCCGGGGCAAACTGTTCTGTTGTTGCTACCTTTGTGACATTTGCCTTGTTGATTTGAACCGACGCTAGGCTGAAGATTGAGCCGCGATCCGGCCGACTCGAGCCAAATCTCTGGATGGCGATATTGAGTGGCACGACCTTCTGGCTGATCTCCAGGGCGCCGAACGGATGGAGCACCAGGACGTCACCTGCGTCCGGCAGCTCACGTAGAGAGACGTGCTGATTGGACCCCGGCGGAAGCACAGCGCGCCAGTTCGCGACATTGCCAATCGCATTATTGATCTGACCAATGACGTCGATCGGAGGCAGAAGGGTGTTGCGCGATTCACCCACTGTAACGTCGATGTTGGCGCTGAGACGTACTTTAATGATGAAGCCTATCTCAAAGGAAGCTTCTCCATGGACGTTCCAAGGAGTCGGACCTTTGAGCGTACCCGTCAGTCTGATGCCGAACAGTACGTCCGACCCGGAGCGGACACCGAACATGGCAGTGATCTCGGCGATGAAAAGGAACGGATTGAACTGGATAAGTACATCCAGTGCGACGAAGCCGAAGACATTGAAAAAACTGACCCCGTAGATGACCTCGACGCGTGCACCGAACTGCACCGAGTTTGATGTAATGGCGAGATACACCTCGGCGCGCACCATTGGGATGCCAGCAACGACAACAAAACCGATCCTCGCAAGGGGACCGATGTTCATTGGCGGCGGCGTGTACGAAGGATGAAATCCTCCCGCAGACAGGAGGAAATTCGGCTCTCCTCCCCAGTAAATGCGAAGAACCAAGCCACCCGTTATCGGGTCGATGAGTATGCGCGAGTTGACGAGATCGGCGTCAAACCAGAGCTGACCCTTCTCAAAGTCGATTCCACCCGCAAAATTCACCTGGATGTACATCGTGCCGAAGTCTTCTGATGGCAGCTGAACGCGAAGGATGCCCAGGATCACGAAGCCAGGGATCGGTACCCGGAGGAAGAGGCCAAGTTCTACGCTTGCGAGAGTGGGTGTGCCATATCCAAGCTTACCCATAGGCCCCATCAGGAATGAACCATCCTGCGCGGGGAACACACGTTTCACATCGCTGATAATGCGCGAAGCGTTGGCGACAAGGTCGGTTGGAAACAGGATGCTCGAAAGCGTTCCATCGCTGATCCCGGTCTTGATAACGTCCGTGTCATAGTTACGGTTCAGCCCCATCAGCCCGCCGACTCCGAGCAGCGTGAATCCATAACTTAGCTGAATCGGCGCGAATTCTGCCGAGATGATGATCAGCAGCGAGAACGTATCGCGGCCGTCCGGCAGCCGGGTTGAAACCACGGCAACGGCGCGCACAGAAACAATCTCGGCAAATGTCAACTCAAGCAGGCCGAAGTATTCTCCCTTCGCCTGGTCGAAGCCGAGAACACCGCCCCCGCGGAAGCCGCCACCGCTGATGCTGAGACCTCCGCCTGTCGGCGGCTTGAAGCGCGGTGGACCGATATCGATCGGCCCGACGTTTCCTTTATTGTCCGATGCAATCCGGATGTCGATCTTGAAACCGAAGTCCTTCACGACCGCAACCATCGGTCCAAGGGATGCCTGCACATCCGCAGTCAGGGCGAATGGAAACGCGTCCTTATCGATCGCCACTCTCAACGTAATGGCGTTGATTGCCAGAGGCCCGAGATTGACGTGTGATGCTAACTGAATATCGAGAGCTGCGCTGCCCTGAAAACGCAATCCGTCTTTGAGCGAATAGATGAGATTGAGACCGAAATCCGCTTCCAGCCCCAGCCCGCCCAGAATCTGTCCGAGGAAGCTATCCGCATCCGACATGTTGATGACGGCCTTACCGCCAGCCAACTCCATTTGGATAAGAGGTTCGGCAATGGCCGAGCCTCCGCTCGCCCATTTCGCCTCCAATGCCGCTCCTATTCGGAAGGACTTTGCTTGTAAGCGGCTGCTGTCGGCTTCGCCGATAAGAGTAATAGGTTCCTTTGCATCAACCGCGCCCGCCACGAGATCCAATTGCAACAGACCTGTTCCAGTCGCTCCGGCAGAATTCAGAGTAATAGTCGACGGAGGCACGATGAGCGCCTCCAGCCCGGCTTTGAATGGCCCCTTAACCTGCGAACGTACTGACCACAAGGCGCTCACCGGGAGAGTTATATCCAGGCCGGACGGCAGGTCGTAGGGGAGTGTCAGACGAAGCCCGGGAGGGCTCGTGCTGACGTCGATGTTGAAGAGTCCCGACCGGATTGCCTTGGGAGAACTTGGTGTCGGAATCTCGGAGTTGACGTCGAGAAGATCGAGCGAAGCGCTCAACGTGGGGATGAGAAGTGTGCCATCGTAGCCGGGCCCACCCCACTGATAGAGCGACTTCAGAAGAGCCCCTGGTGCTGTGAGTGCGGCACCTAGATTTGATAGCTGAAGTTTGCGTTCGATAAATGGCGGGTGCGTCGGGTCCGACGGATCACCAGACTCAGGCCTGTAACTCACGACGCCCAGGAGATTTGCTATTCCTACTAAACTCGGCCGCACATCTTCGAGATGCGAGATGATCGAGTGGCTAAGAAGGTTCGCTGGAAGCCCTTGAGCAAACGCTTTGACTTCCACAGGATTAATTCCGGGAAGAGTCGCAGAGAGATTCCCCAACTCCGTGGCGATCTGCGGAAACGATAAGATGACGGCGCGGATTCTCTGAGCGAGTTGTAAAGCTGCCGCAATAATTCCCGGCACATTATTGTTCTTGATCTCCGTCGCAAGCTGATCCAACGCACCCGTGAGATTTCCCGCAGCACCCGAAGCTGCACTGAGAGCGTTTACGAAAGCTGGCTGCAGGAGTTGCGAAGGAAACGCCAGACCCAACTCTGCAAAAAATGCGCGGACATTCTCCGGCGCGAGGCGAGACTCGAGGGGCTGCAGCGCCAGGCCGATCTGCTGCGCGAGGATCTCGAGTGTTCCAGCCTTGCCCGGCATGCGCTACTCCATTTCAGGGTCGTCAAACATTGACAGCATCTCCACATACGTAAGCCCGGAGCACCGTGCCATCTGCGGCGCATAACGATTGATGTCCTGCAAGAACGCAGGACTGGCATACCTCACCAGAACCCGCTGTATTTTCATCAGGCACTCGGCGAACGGTCGACCATTAATCGCTGTAGGCACACGCCGATCGCAACTGGAAAGCACATCCAGTAATGTGTTCATGATTTCGGCTCCCCCACTTCTGTGCCACACCGCCGCAATCCGGCGGTTGCTGTTGACCAAAGAGCGCGCCTCAGTCAGATGTTTCAGAAAAGCGTTTGCATAGGCTCTGCCCACACTCGTCGACCAGATCGAGTTTTCTACTTCCCGCCAGCGACCAGTCACTCCAGCCCAGGCGAAACCTTCCGAAATCCTCCGGCCGCCGTTAGTTGCTGATCGGGGCTCTCCGCCTGAAAAAGCTACGGTCGCAGGAGGAACCGTCTGAATTGCGTCAGGGGCTTGCCCTGGTGCTAGAGCAAAAGAAAGTTTGGCATCAGGAAATGAGTCAACTACCTGTTGCATGGGTATAGCTAATGCCGAGGTAGCTGCAAAGCTCGCAAAGAGAAGCCCCACGACCTGGACGGGGCCAGGACCAGCCGTCACAACCACGGAACCAGAGTCTCCACCCACGATGAATGGTTTGACGGTTCCCTGTTGAGGGTTTAGGGAAGTGGATTCTACGACGAATGCATTCCTATACGTGTACTTACCCGAGATTCCGGTGGTTGCAAAGATTTGAACTACTCCCGTTGTCAGCCCTGACGACGAACCTCTTTTCTGAACTTGAAGACCTTGCTTGAAAAGACCTGGCCCAATCAGCCCGTCTACGACACCAATCCCCTCGATGACTGGCTTATATTTAGTTCCAGCATCCAGTGGAATGAGGGCTACATCCACACTTCTGCCGATGTCGCCGACATGCCCTATCTCGTGAGAACATGGCCAGCTGAAGTTATCCTCAGGCTGTCCAACCCGCGTATCACGAGAGATGAAACATTCCACTGATTGAGCATTACGTATCGTGATCGTTGTCCCGGCAGACGGAGGCAGTGTAGTTACCGGTCCCCGGAGGTTGGCGTCTACCGCCATGATCGCGGATGAAATGGCCACTACGGCTTCGCCGACCGTCTTACCGAAAAGATCTACAAAGATGCTGAAGGTAGGAATGAAATCGTTGCGGTTGACGCTGACGGTAACTCCATATCTATACTTCTTCGAAATTGTTCCGGAAAAGCTCAACAGAGTTGTCAGGCTGCCGGGGGTCTTGTTCATTTGTTGAACATCAATCTTCAGGTGTGCTTTCGGATCCTCGCGGGGCGACCCTATCGCGATACATTCGACCTCGGTGCCACCAACGTTCCCCCCTGTAATCTCCACAATGGTCGGGTCAAGACCCTGTTTGGCGGTCACGCCTCCGATTGAAGCTGAGGTAATAGCATCCACAATTCCTTTAGCGATATCGGCAGGTTTGTCGCCCGTCGCCGTCTGATAAAAAGACGAATCGGTCAAGTTGTTCCCCTTGTAGAACCCTATGAACAGGAGGGAGTTCGCAGGTATCGGATTTGAAGCAGGAGGTGTTTGGCCCACGCTGATGGTCGTGAAGTTTGACAACACCGCTCCAAACACTTTGGACGTTAGATATTTTTGAGTCGTAACGACGTGTCTGCACGTTATCCCGACCACGCCACCCTGGGGCTGCTTGACCGTTGGAGCAGTCGTTGCCAGGCAGCCTAACGTACCCGGTTCTGTTCCATAAATCCCAATGCCGCCTCGCAAAAATTCCAGACGATATGGGAGACGATCCAGTTGCAACACATAACAATCCACCAGGATTGTCGTATCCGGATCTGGCTTAACGGTAATTATCGAAGTATTCGCCGGGTTGGAGAGACTAAATCCGGAAGGGACTGTAAGTGATAAGGCATTACTTATGAATAGAGCCAACGTTTGATTCCCTGTCGGCCACTGAAAGGCGCTCCGTTGTGTTGGTTTGCCCGCCGGGGTGACGCTTAAGCAGAGCACAACCATATATCCCGCGGGAAGATCGTCAGCTGGTGGTGTTGTTGTTGTGAACGAAATAGTACCCCCGCCGCCGATGGTCGGGGACGGAGTAAATACGGCATCCAGAACAGGAGTTCCTCTCATCAGACGCGGCGCCTGCATCTCAACCACGTCCGTCACCGCATCTTCTATTCTTGCCGGAACCACATCGTCCTGCTTCAGGGAAGCACGGTCCTTCTTCTCATTCACAAAGACAACAATGCACGGTTCGTCCGAACGCACACCGGCAACAGTCTTCATCCCAACGCCAACAGCATGCACACCCGGCAGCTTGCTCAGGTCATTCCATGCGCGGTCTTTCACTCGGATGAGTTCTGCGTATTCCATGGGACATTTCCCCCCTGACGCGAACCACACGATCAATGACTGTCTTGATCACGGGTTGCGGAGGATGACTTGGTGCCGCCGCGCAATCAACCGTCACATCTAAGTGCGATCGGGACCGCAACCGGCGTTGGCAAATGGCCCGTATGACTTTCGAGAAAACGGTAGCACGGTCACTTGTCCGCGGCAACTGCAATTCCACTATTTTCCGAAAGTCATACTTCAGCGTACAGAGCGCTCGCCTCCAAACAGCACTGCATGACGCAATGTCGGTTCTCAACCGATAGGGAAAATGAGAATCGTTTTGCAAATTATTTGGATTCTGGCGCACTTTTGGTGAAGAGCGAGGCTGGAGTGTAGATATGAGGCATGCATCGACGAACGCTGATCCCGAACACTGCAGAGAAGGGAGCTTGTTTGCCTGCGGTCGAAGTTGCCACTCAAGCGAAGCTCTCAGCTGGGTAACACTTGCAATGGGCGGGCGAGCCATTGCAAGGCTGGCTCGCAAGTTGGGTCTGCTGGCCAGCAGCTCGATACTATGATGAGTGGGCGTGGAAGAGGCCACCGATATGGAACCATCCTCTGTGATCTGGAGCAAGGCCGGGTCGTCGATCTGCTTCCAACCGGTGCGGCGAAACGGTGGCGGCCGGGCTTCGTAAGCACCCGAGCATAAAGGGTGTGAGCCGAGATCGAGCAAGCGCTTTCGCTGACGCCATCGCGCGCTTGGTGGTGAGCCAGTATAATCCGATTCCCGTTTCGTTTGTTAAAGCGCACGGCATTTCCTCGGCAATTGTCCCACCCCACTGAAGCAACTAGAAGGACAGTGCGAGCTGGAGTGTTGTCTCGGAACTCAGAAATCGAGTGCTCGCCAGGACGGATTCCGCCGCCGGCCAGGTGTGGACCCCGCTTGCCACTAAGATCCTGACCGAAATGCGGCTCAAAGATAGCACGCGTAGCGTGGTCCAGCGGACAACCTGAGGAACGCAGCACCTCGTATACCAGCCGCGTAGCCTGTTCCGGAGGCACCGGGGCGAAAGCGCTTCAGCTTATGCGTTTTTTGTCTGGACTGTAGCTTGGTAATCTGCTAACACTCTCTGTTACAAAATAACCAACCGGTAATTTATTGCCAGTTGACGTGAGCAGCACGCCGTTAGTCGTTGCCACGCGCATCAATGAAACGGGCCTATTTGGCGTTCCGTTCCCGCCTACCGATTAGCAAGATAAGTTCTTCCTAGGTCTTCAAAAGGCTCCGTTAGTAGGAGCGCGTCATGACTGTGCTTGCGAGCAAAGGATAGCTCTGCTCGTTATCTTGTGTGCGGTTTGTTTCCAATCTCCGGAAAGCTCTCTGTCGTTACAACAAGTCGTTAAACATGAAGAGGAGGATTCGATATGCCGTGCAAAGACAATTCGTTGACCTTTCTGGCAGGTCTTGGCTATAACGTGATTCGCCATCCAGATAGCGCCTTTGCCCCTTTGAAGCTCCTGGGGGAGCAGAAAGGGGAGTTCATTGTGCTGGGGTCGCTAAACCAGCTGATCAAGCCGTCCGCCGATGCTCTTCCGAATGTGACGGCAGATCAGCCGGCGGCGGACATCAATGGACAGCGCAGTAGCTCTCTCAAACTAGGTATCGGCGCGAATATCCTCGGCTCGTTGATCAGCGCCATGGGCGGCAGCCTGAGCGCCAACGTGAACTACACCGATGCGACCCAGGTGACGTTTGAATACCAGGACGTCCTCGCCGATTCCGTGACACCGCTGGATGCGGGTAATTACCTCAGAGATGGCCACGTCGACGTCGACAACCTTGTTCTCAAGCAATATGTGCTTGGAAATGGCAAGTTGTACCTCATCACAAAGATCGTCAAGTCCGACAAGTTCACTGCTAAGTACTCCAAGAACCGCGGCGTCGATGCGTCTGTGCAGGTTCCTGTTATACAAGCCGCCGTGAGTGGGAACCTCACCGTCGCAACTGCCGGTGGCTCAAGCACCGCGCTCACATTCACTGGTAAGACAGCGCTGCCGTTCGGTTTCCAATGCTTCGCGATCGGTCTTAACAACGGCGAGCTGAGTCTAATGAATACCAGGGCGGGCGATGTATTCGGTATCGCGTCGGGAGATTTAGCAGCCGACCCTCTTAAGCCGGCGATCTTGGGCGACGGGTTGCTCAATATCGGTAAGCATTAACCGGCATCCACGTTGCCACGTGGCATCGCATGTTTCTTGGCCATTGCGGGGATAAAGAGGAGGCGCAGTGTGGCTCGTTTTCTTGTCAAAATGAATGCCGAGACCGGCAGTGCGCTTGCTGCGTTCGGCGCGGCGGGTGGCAACGCGGACTTTCGTCTTGTTCCGCTGATGCCAAGCTCCCGAGAGGCTAGCGCAAAGCTCGGCCTCGCGGGCGAGGACGACTGGTTTCTGGCGACCACGGAATCCGAGGTCGATCCAGGAGACCTTTGGGACGAGTGCCATGCGCGCATCGCCGGCGGCAATGCTTTGGGCCTCGCCTCAGGCGCGGTCACATACGCCGAACCCGACATCATCCAGCCCTTCGTCGTTGAGCCGGAAACCCAAAGTAGTAACAACCTGAGAATCCAAAGCGGGGGGGAGCCGGAAGAAGAACTTTGGATGAAGGAATCCTCCATCCCTCATGGCGAGAGCTTCGATTGGCACCTCGCAAAGGAGTGCTCGGGGCTTCGCGACGCGGCAAAATCGATTTCCGATAAGCCTTGGCGTGTGCGCATTGGACATCTGGATACCGGCTACACGGCCGGTCACAAGCTTCTTCCTGAGCACCTCGATCTGGGCGCCCAACGCTCTTTCGTCGCCGGCGACAACGCAAATTCTGCCGTCGATCCTTTCATGACAGGGGTGCTCAAAGCTCCCGGTCACGGCACCGGGACTCTCGGCCTACTCGCGGGCAGTAGGTTTGCGGATCTGTTCTTTCCTGACGAGAACAAGCCTGACGAGTACCTCGGTGGCGCTCCGCACGCCACGGTTGTACCCGTACGCATCGCGCCCTCAGTAGTTCTGCTGTTCACCAGCGCCTTTGCGCAGGGACTCGACTACCTGCTCGGGCTCGGCAGCGACCCTTCGAAGCGCATCGATGTCGTCAGCATGAGCATGGGCGGGCTCGCCTCCGCCGCCTGGACCGAAATCGTAAACCGCGCCTACGAGGCCGGTGTCGTGCTGTGCACGGCGGCGGGCAATCATTACGGCAAACTGCCGCCAACCAGCATCGTCTACCCCGCGCGCTACCGACGCGTCATCGCAGTGTGCGGCGTCATGCAGGACGGGCGACCTTATGCGGATCTCCCGCTGGACATCATGTGTGGTTGCTACGGTCCGCAGAGCAAGATGTCCACGGCCATCGCCGCGTATTCGCCAAATCTGCCTTGGGCGCTCTACAACAATCTTCGCGCCTTCCGCTGGGACGGGCAGGGCACCTCGGCTGCAACGCCGCAGGTTGCAGCGGCAGCAGCACTCTACATCGAAAAACATTACGATGAACTGCCCACCGGATGGGCTCGCGTCGAAGCCGTCCGTCACGCGCTGTTCGCAGCGGCGCGCAAGAGCGCTGGTGCCGATATTGACCCGCGCGTCGGCAACGGCTGCCTGGATGCTCTGGCTGCCCTGGCGGTTCCTGTCGCCCGCCTCGACCAACTCACATGTCAGCCGCCGGACGTCGCAACGTTTCCATTTCTGCGCGTGCTCACCGGCATGGGGGCGGTCACCGATCCGTCCTTGCAGATGCTTGGGGTTGAGATGCTGCAACTCACGCAGCAATACCCGGAATTGAGTGCCATCATCCCTGATCCCGATGATGTTGGTATTACGGTGCCGCCAGAGAAGATCACGGCCTTTCTCAGCGCCGTGACTACAGTGCCCACTGCTTCACGACAGATCAAGGCCGCGGCAAGCCAGTATCTCAAAGGCAAAATTGTACCTGTCGCCGACCAGCGAGCCCCAGGCGAACCAGAGCAGATGGGCGCACAGGCGCAAACCCTGCGACCGCAGAGCTGGGCGCCACCTCCGCCGTCCTGCCGCAAGCTGCGCGGCTATGTCTTCGACCCCAGCGTAAGCACGCAGCTCCAATATGTCGATCTGAGCGAAACCACTTACAAAGTCCGCTGGGAGCCGAAGCTCAAACACGGCCCTGTCGGCGAATATCTACAGGTCATTGATGGGGACGAAACGCCCGTGGACCTGAACGCGCCGCATCTGCTGGCGCAAGATGGACTTGCGCCCTCGGAAGGGTGCGCGCAGTTTCGGCAGCAGATGGTCTATGCCGTGGGCATGGAAACCATCGACGTTTTTGAAGAGGCGCTCGGGCGTCTCATCCAATGGGCGCCCAATGATGACAATAGCTTCAACAAACGCCTCGTCCTTCGTCCTCATGGCGTGTCCGCACCGAACGCCTTCTACAGCCCAGTTGATCGCGCTATCTACTTCGGTTACTTCAAAGCGACTAATCTCACCGGCTCGGCCTATGGCATGGTATATGCCGCGTTGTCGCACGACATTATTGCGCACGAGATGACGCACGCTCTACTCGACGGTATTCACTCCGCCTTCCGTGAACCGAGCAATCCCGACGTGCTAGCCTTCCATGAGGCCTTTGCCGACATCGTCGCGCTTCTGCAGCAATTCGGCAACGCTGACGTGGTGAAGAGCCAATGCGCCGCCGTGCGGGGTGACCTGTCCATGGAAAACCTCTTGGGCAATCTCGCGCGCCAGTTCGGCGACGCTACGGCAGGGCGAAACGCCTTGCGGAGCGCCTATCTCGGTTTCGACGACAAAGGCCGCACTGTCTCCAAGAAGCCGGAAAAGTTCCTTTGGAAGACAATCACGGATCCGCATGCCCGCGGCTCGGTCCTGGTGGCTGCCGTATATGGCGCGCTTCTCGCTATTTACAAAACGCGCACGGCGGATCTCTATCGCATCGCGTCAAATGGCGCTAGCGACACGGCTCTCAGCCAGATCGCCCCTGACCTGGTCAATCGGCTCTCGGCCGAGGCTTCGCGGGCGGCGAGGCATGTGTTGCGCATGTGCATTCGGGCACTCGATTACTGCCCCCCCGTGGATCTAACCTTTGGCGACTACCTCCGCGCTATCATCACCGCGGATGTTGACGTGGTGCCGAGCGATCCACTGCACTATCGAGTTGCAATGATCGAGTCTTTCCGTGCGTGGGGTATCTACCCAGACGGACTTGATGCACTCGCTGTCGAAACCCTAATGTGGCCGCCTATCCCGTTACCTACTCAAGGCGTTCTCCGTCCAGCCGTGACGCTTCTGCGCGACTTTGCCAAGGAACAGGCCTCCTCAGTAGATCGCGAAAAGCTTTTCGCGAGCAATCAACGGTGCAAAGCCAAGCTGGAAGTATTGCTCCAGTCTTCGCTAAGAGACCAAAACCAGACAGATCGCCTCAGCCGGCTGCTTGGGCTTGATCCGCACGTCGATCTTGAAATTACGCGACTGCGCTTCTCGCACAAGGTGTCGCCGGCCGGTGCGCTGCGTCCGCGGGTACTTGTGTCCATTTGTCAAACCAAGGACATGGACCCAGCCGGCGTGCCGATCCGCTGGGGCGTGACCGTCATCCTTGACCTCGCCACAAGTACTGTGCTGTGCGTGATCAAAAAGCCTGAGGACGCTATCCGAAAGGCTCGCGGCGCGCAGCAGCTCAGCAAAGTCGGCAGCCCCACCCCAACCCCTTTAGCCCTCGCTGAGCCGTTCATGCTGTTGCACCAACGCTAGTCTTCAGAAGACGTGCTTCAGTTTGCCTTTAATGGCGAGGATTTTAGTATTGGTCGAACTACCAAACGACATCGGATGATTCGCGTTACGTGGCCAGCACAAGAAGGTATTTAGGCATAGCCAGCCAATGTCAAGTCCGACGAGGGAGGACATTATGGACGAGATATCGGAGAAGCGTTTGGCGCTTTGTCACCCACTCCTTCGTGAGAAGGTCGAAGCGGCAGCTACCTTGTGCGAAGCGCAAGGAGTTTATATCAGGGTCGTCTCCGGGCTTCGCACTTATGAAGAGCAGGATCAGCTCTTCTTCTCCTGTCATCACTCCGACGGGACGCGTGACTTCACCAAGCCATGGAAGACCAACGCTAGGGGCGGGTGGTCGAACCATAATTTCGGTATGGCGGTTGACGTTGCGCCTTCGATGCACGGCAAAGATGTCCCCTTCAATCCTGACTGGGACGTGGTCCATCCCGCCTTCCAGATCATGATCCGGGAGTTAAAGTCGCAAGGACTTGTGTGGGGGGGCGATTGGAAACAGAGAGACGACGATCACTTCCAGCTGGCCGACGTTGAGGTTACTCCAACCACTGAGAATCGGATCCTGTTTGCCAAAGGAGGCCTACCCGCCGTATGGGCATCCTATCGCGACGATCTATCGAGAATGCCGAGAACAGAGATGGCATAGGCGGATCGGCCGTCGGGTTGTCTTCCGGGAGACATTTGCCCCGTTTGTGTAGCGATTATTGGTGATTCGAATTGGTCTATACAACTCTTGGCCTTATAGATTTTTAGGGAAGGTTTAGTAGACACCTAGCAAAAGTCCTTAGAAGTATTTGTAACGCTTTATCTTAGGTACTCACTATCGGCTTAGGAGCTACTTCGTTTTCGATCATTCTGTTCCCGGCCGCGAAGTCAGATCGGCAATTGTCTCTCGCACTGTTTTGGCTTTTGACGAGCTGTATCCGGACGCCTTCCTCGCAGAAGCTGCGTTCCGAAAGACTGCGAATCGACCGGTCACTCAACCGAGTTGAAGCTTCTTTCTGCTGAACCGCAAACCTTCTCGGCTCATCCGGCCTTGTCCGTCTTTGAAGTTATTTGCTTGCTCGGATGCTGCATTTCATAGGCCGGCCGCTTGTAAACCTTGCATCGAAGGGCTCGCCCTTCAGGAGGCCTTACGTGAACACGAAACAGGGCGCCACTACCGGTGCAGCCATAGTCCTCGCCGTGGGAGCATTGTTTCGGCCTACGGTTCAGACCGGCCCTTCGGGCCCTCCAGCTTCACCGGCTGTCGCTCAGGCCTCCTCGACAAAGTCGATCGTCGATAGCAAAGGAATCAATGGCCCGTGGACGGCGTCATGCCAGTATTGGGCTCCTGTTCGTCTCGGTGGGGCCAGCTTGAAAGACTCACCCGCAAACATATCCCTCACGGTTAAAGGAACAGAGAAGAAGCTGGAGTCGCACCTACAGGTTTCCTCCGTGCAGGTAGAAGCTGGATGCAATGGAAGCTCCGATCCGTGGGGCATCCCATCGAAGCTCCCGGACACCGACGCCTCGATCCCAGAAATCACCGCCATCACGGCGATCGTTCCCGACCCTGAGCGCGGACACTCGGAACTGGATTTTGATCGCACCATCGACGCCCTGATGCAAGCCGCTTCCGACAACGGCTACGTCGGAAGCTACTACTGGCTGCCTTGGAAGCCAAAGAACCAGCTCAAGGGCACATCCGCCAGTGCCGGTGATAGTAGTGAAGACGCAGAACGCCTGAAGCAGCCAGGCCTGATCGTGCTGAAATATCGCGCGCGCCCCGATGATGAGCCAAGCCTAAGCTTTAGAAGAGCAATCTACGTCTTCCTTGTGGCTGACACGCCCACCCAGGGCGTTGATGGGGTGCAACTGCAAAATGCATTTCTCTATGAGACAACCTTACAGTCCAAGTTCAAAGCAAGCCTGTCGATGCGGGGCAATCCCGGGCAACCGCAGGCCGAGGAGATGGACCTCATCCTTTTCAAGTACTCGGGTGCTGCCGCTTCACTGCGCGAGGGCATTGAAACAGCTCTCACATCCTCACCTTTGCATAAGGTCGGCATAAAGACTATCTCCATCACAGGTGGTACTTCCACTGAAATCGCGAGCGCTCTGCTGAATGAGAGCTTCCATGGTACGCAAATCGGCTATCACTCTTTTGCTGAGGACACATCGCTCCAGGAGGCAACGGTCACCAAATTGTTTCAGGATGAATGGCAGGGGTGCGACAGAATCGCATTCCTTACAGAAGATGGCACCGTCTTCGGAACCGCATCGAACTCGTATCAAGGAGAACCAGAGTATGAGCGTATTGGACCGCCCAGAAAAGGGAAGAAGCAACCAGATGTTAAAAAGGCCAACATCCTTGGTCCGTGCAAAAACGATGACCCGCTGGTACTCAGTTATCCGCGAGACATCTCGTCGCTGCGAAATGCCCGCGAAGCGGAGAAGAGCAAGGAGCAGTCAGATCCGGCCTTGGCACCGTACCTACATTTCTCGTTAAAAGAAATCAACTTAGACGACTCCATACCCCACTTCTCTCAGGATCAAACACCGGCCTCTGAGGAGGCCCAGTTGATGGCGATCGGTCGACGACTCCTGCGATCGCATGTCCGCACCATCGCCATCAGCGCCACTAATGTGCTCGATGAGCTCTTTCTAGCACAGTTCCTCCATCGCGCATGTCCCGATGCGAGGCTCATTTTTCTCGATGGGGGCGATCTTCTGGTTGAGCGCGATATCGACAACCTTCAGTATCTGGGCGCCATCACGATATCCCCGTACAACCTTGTCGGACTTGATCATGCCTACTTCTCCGGACAACACATCCGCGCCTTCCCGGATTCGCAAAGTGAAGCCTATTACAACGCAGCCAGCTTTATCCTCTGGGATGGGCACAGGACGACGACTAATCCTGCGCCGTGGCTCGCAGGATATCCGCGCTCTTCCAGAGCGGACCGTCTCATACTGCGTCCATTACTCTGGGCAACCGCTGTAGGCCGGGATGGCTACTACCCGCTCGGCATTCTCGATCAGTGCGCAAGTAACTCTGAGGCTATCCTCCCAGACATCAATCTGCTGGCCGATTCATACGATAAGTATGCTTCGCGGTGTAGCGGGTCGAATAAGCCGAATTCGCCGGATCCTTTTGAACCAGGAGTGCGCGTCTATCCTTCACTGTTCTGGTTTGCACTCTGTATCCTGATCATCCTGCTCTGCTTCGGACATAGCGCTGTGCTGCTCACGGCAAACTTCTGGTCGCCGTTTACCCGCGACCTCGCCATAAAGAGCGGCGACATGCCGCGACGGCGCGCGGTATACGTCAACATCGCTACCGCCATGCTCTTCTGCATGGGCTTTGTTATCTCCTACCCATTGTTTCCGGTATTTCGCGGAAGCATGTGGAGCTTCTACCCCGCCTTTTGGGGTGTTTTCACCCTCATCGCCGCATCTGTCAGCCTTCTCGCCACGTTGGCAGGAACATACCCCTACATGGGTTTCTATAGCCGGGATCCAGAACCAAGGCAACAACCTGACCGGTGCCGCAACGACAACGATCCCGAACCGGCGCGGCGCAAGAGCTATTACGTACTCCTGCACGTGATCGCCTGTCTGACCTTGCTGGCAGTGCCCGTTTTTTGGGTGATTATTTGCGAAAAAGACATCACCGTCGGAACCCACACCTTCGCCGGCCTCTTCTTCAGTTACCGATGCCTTCATCCCGAGAGCGGCGTGTCTCCGCTCCTTCCTACTATCCTGCTTCTCTTCGGCTGGTACCTGTGGGGACTGTGCCAGACGTTACGCCTGCGCTTCTCGGTAAACGGCAGGCCACAATTACCGTGCAGGGTCAACGCAACCACCGCCTATCCACTCTATGTAGCCGAGGAGAGTCTCAGCCGGTGCGAGACATCACAGGACCACTGCCTCTATCGCAACATCACCTGCCTCCTGATCACGCGTGAAATCGTGCGACGCTTCTTCCGCTCCCCTGGAGCAGGACTGGACATAATTCTCGCCGCCCTATACCTCGCGCTGTTTGTCGTCGCCGTCTTCTTGATTCACGTTCAAGGTCTAGACCACTTCCTTTGGAAGGTGGGCTTTTGGCCAACCCTCTATGAATTCCTTATACGCGCACTCTTCTTTCCGCTCATGATCGTTGCGCTCACTGGCTGGGTACGCGTCATCTTCATCTGGACTTCCTTACGAAGAGGTCTGCTTGTACCGCTTGAGCACCTGCCGATTCGCTTTGCCTTCAATCGCCTGAAGGGAGTGGCTTGGATGACTATGCTGCGTCAAGGCGGCCTAGAAGAGTATTGGCGCGACATGGCGCGGTCCACCGAGTCCATGCGCCAGATGATCCACAGTGAAGGTTTGAGGAACGCAGTAAACTCCAAACGTCCGGCGGAGTGGAAGGCACTCGAAAGCTGCAACGCCGCACTCGGCGCACATATCGCAGAGTTGATCCAGCTGATCGGAGACAAGAGGCTCCGCCGACGCAAGGGGGATAGCAGCCTAAGAAAAGGATCCAGAGCCTTTCTCATCGGCGACGATATCCCTGCTCCTGAACACCGGGACGAACTCAATTTCATGGCCGCGATTGAAAGGGGCTACGCCCACTTTTGCGAACTTCTTCTCGCCGGGCTGTTGATCCCTTACTGGGAAGATGAGCGCACCGGGTTCGTCGAAAGCGAACCCATGGAGATGATGCCTATCAAAGCTAGACGTGGCACCGAAGTGCAGGATGCCCTCGAACTCCACGCCGCGCCGCAGAGCCGCGAAGAGGAACCCATCCGCGTGGCCGAAGAGTTCCTTGCCATTCGATACGTCTCCGTCATCCGGGCCGTTCTGGTCAATCTCCGCTACACCATGGTCTTCGTTTCTATGGCCTTCGTACTCGCCATCTTGGCATGGAACTCATACCCGTTTCGTCCACAAGCCTGGATCGACTGGATGTTCACAGCGGTCCTTATTATCCTCGGCTCCGGGATCGTCTGGGTATTCGCCCAGATGTACCGCAACCCCATCCTCAGCAGGATCACTGACACCTCTGCGAACGAACTTGGCATCGAGTTCTATCTTCGCCTGGCCGCGTTTGGCGCCGTACCGTTGCTGACCTGGCTTGCAGCGCAGTTTCCCGTTATCGGCACCAGTCTCTTCCACTTCCTTAAGCCTGGTTTGGATATCGTGAAGTAAAGCACGTAGCGCGTCGCGGCCCACAAGATAGTTTGTATGGCCGGGCTGGAGATCGTGTCTTCAGGAGGGCGCGGGTCATCCCGTCTCGCCTCGTCGAGTGCATCCATTCCGTTGGTTAAGAGGTTTAGCAACACCTGCTGAAGGTGCACAAGGTCACCACGCACAGATGGCAGATCATCTGCTAGAACCACGTGCAGTGGTATGTGTCGCGCCGCAGCATCGGATCGCACGAGGGTAATGACGCCGCTAACTAACTCACGGACATCAAGCGGCCGCTTTTCGAGATCATGCCGCTTGAGAAGGCCCCTCATCCGATCGATAACATTGCCTGCGCGCTGGTCGTCCTTGCGAATATCCGCAAGAATTGCGCGAATTTCGTCTAGGTCCGGCGATGGATTCTGCATGAACAGTTCCGCCGCCTCCGCATTGCGCAAGATCGCACCGAGCGGCTGATTGATCTCATGCGCCAGAGCGGAGGCAAGCTGGCCCATCGAGGTGACGCGCCCCACATGCGCTATCTCCTGCTGCAACAACAGAGCCTCTTCCTCAGCTCGCTTTCGCGCCGTAATGTCTAGGGACAGACCACGGGCAACAATAGGTCTTCCTGTGCCATCGAACTCGACACGGCCGTGAGATCCGATCCAACGAATCTCGCCGGTCGGTGACATCACTCGATATTCAGTTTCATAGCTACCGTCGCCATCAGCAGCCGTTGACAGCACCGAGCGAACTGTATCCCTATCCTCCGGGTGGATTCGTTGGAGGATGCTGTCGAGTTCCAGCCGTTCTGCTTGATTAAAGCCAAATAGCGCGCGCCACTTGTCTGTCGCCCAGATTTCGTTCCGCGCGAGATCCCGAATCCAAATACCAAAGTCGGCTGCCTCGACGGCCAGCATCATCCTTTCTTCACTCTCGCGCAACCCTGCTTCACTCAAGCGAAGCTCGCGGCCGAGTTGCGACGCGCGGAGGGTATCGTAACTTAGTTGGTATCCCATCATCACAACCACGCCCATGAAAAACACACTGGCCGTGAGCGGTATCTGGACGATTCCCCATAACACAACGAGAGACTGACCGGCTGAGACTAGTGTGAAGAATACGATGCTTCCACCCACAGTCATTGCTGTGCTGCGGTCGCCGCGCCGCCAGACAGTGAAGCTGGCGTCCGCTGCAAAGACGACAAGCAGCACCAGACTCAACTGCCCCACCACCATCCACGGATTGTGTACTGCACCTTCGGGAATCGAAACGGACTCGCCGAGAAACGATATGTGACGTAGACTACCGACTTCGAGATAATTGAGATTCTTCCCAACCAGGAAATTGAGCAGGAGAGCCAAAGTACGTAAAGCGCAGACCGTCCACGCGAGCCATAGGCGACCGGCCCTCAGGTAAAGCCTCACAAATCCGACCAGGGACACAACCAATACCCATACCGCTACATGCCCCCACCTGAGCGTAGAGGTTAATTCTGCTGGCGTTCCAGCGTGCATCATCCGCAATTCACAGAACGCGAAGATGCCCGTCCCCACTGCCGTTAAGCAAAAGAGCAGATTAGTCCATGCCGTCCGACTTCTGCACCAGAGCAGAAAATGAATCGCAGCCAGCGTGAAACACGCCGACGCAATCATTGACCAGATGATCGTAACGAGACTCATGGTAAGAAGTGAACGCTCCCTTCGATTCACCTCAAATCACAAGGACATGAAGAAAATTTGAACCGCTATGAATGCTACTCGGGTCTACGTTATTGTCGACTTTATTTGGGACCTAGCCGATAAATAGGATGGGCAGGGTCACTCCGAGAAGGCGAGATTCTATGCGTACGTAGAAGCGAAGACAGCGGGCTCATCGCAGAAACATAACGCAGGTAGTCCAGAATTGTGACCACAATTGGGATTGACCCTTGGAGATGTTTGGAGCCATAGGGCTTCCCCCAACAGAATCAATTCTTCCGCTTCAATCCGTCGCACGAATGCTTTAGCGGACCTATTATCCGCCGCGCACTCCGTAATTAGGCGTAAAAGACGCTAACTATATATAGATTGCTGGTGAAGAGTAAGTGCAAGAGCCCCCAACCTATTGAAAATAAGCAGGATGCGCACTGTACCCGATTTTGTACCCGCCAAGGCAGAGAGCACGAGGGTCGTTTCTCGCAAAGCTATTGAAACGAAATAAGATAGCTGGTGCCGGGAGAGGGAATTGAACCCTCATGGAGTCGCCTCCGACGGATTTTGAGTTGTACGACCTAGCAAAAACGACCGATTAGCGGCTCTCGCTGCTAGTCGGTTTGTTTTGTGGCACATGCAAGATAACGCGCTTGCTTTCAATGCTTTATGACAGCCGACTTGTACGACTTCAGACTGCGACATTCTGTAGCATTCGTCTCATGTTTTGCAGAATTCCATTCTGGTTGTAGCACCCGTTGTAGCACCCGCAGCCTCATTTTTGGTGCGCGGGGGCTGAAGGCGCTGAGAGCGGTTCCGCGTCGTGTGATCGCACGCAGCGCGACGCGGCGCGAGTCGGGCCAAATCCAAAAAAGTTCGCGGGGCACCCCGGGGGAATTACTAGTATGCTGCGCTATCGGCCCCCAAATAGGGTTGTTGTCGCATGATTGCGAATGAGCCGTTTTCTCATCGAAGAAACAAGGATGGAACCATCGATTCCATCTGCGCCCGCTGCTATTTGAGGGTAGGCACCGCGCGGAACGAATCAGAACTCCCCAAAATCGAACATAGCCATACCTGCAATCCCGACTGGCTGTTTCGCTGGCAACTAATAAGCCGCTAGCAGGTATAGACGCCCCTACGTTCGCACACAGGGCAACGTGGCGCGACGATCAAGGATCCTGATTTACGATTCGAGGAAATGCCAGTTTCCGTCAACTTACAGACTGTTCACCCGCGCAAGTTGGCCGCGGTGCGGCGTGAGGTCGCGCAAGGTGCGGTTGGCTCGGCGTGGGGGCCAGCCCTAGGGCAAGGTCTGGGAGTTCATTCGCAGTCAGCCAAGCCTGCGGACTGATGGTCACAACATTTTTCTCTACCGACCACCCGACACAGCCGGGCGGGCAGATACTGTGCGACTTCGGTGTCGAGGTTACGCGCACGTTTGAAACCGCGGGTGAGGTGTACGCGACCGAAACACAAGGGGGCGAGGCTGCCGTCGCCGTCCACCGCGGTCCGTACGACCGCATGAACGAGGCGCACGATGCGATCAGAAAATGGATGACGGCAAATTGGAGGGAATCTGCTGGGCGCTCATGGGAGATATACGGAGACCCGACGCCCGATCCGGCCGACACTGAGACGACGGTCGTGTACCTCTTAAAGTAGCGTTCGCGCGCTAGGCGGCGTGCCCACTTATCGGCGCCTTCGCCCCTGTCAGGCCCTACACGTTGCGGTGGTTTTTCCACTATGAGTCGCGGTCTATCATCGGCGGCATAGGGCCGTATTTGGAAAACACTGACCATCCCCCAGACCCCGACATCCGTGCCCGGTTCCTCAGACCAGAGGGAGGAACCCTAAACCTGAGCGGGGCGCATGCAGGAGGATGTGCCCCGCTCAGAGTCGAAGGAGCAGGCCGAGCGCAGGCCGAACAGATGGCGCGTGAGCGTGCCGACACCGTACTCGTACTTGACTGTCAGTCCTGCGGCGCGCTCACACCCGGCGAGCGGTTCCGCTACTTCGCCGACCAGATCATCTGCGAGGCTTTGCGAGGAGCGGAATCCGCAGAGCCGTCGGCGCTTGGTGCCGCGTGCGCTTCTCCAGCCCCGCGACATATGCGTGAACTTCGTGGACAACAAGGGCCTCGGCGTGCAGGCCATGGCGCTCGATTGCCGGACCATGCTCGGGCCTCAGTTACGTATCCAGAGCGCGGAGACCCTACGCCGACTGCTCGCTTATCTCGGCGCTACGCCCGAGCAGTTGGCCGACTTCGACAGCAGCCACCGGCGATGGGGTCAGGGCACAGTCCAGATCACACTCCAGCCGGGTCGCAAGAACCTGCTCAAGATCGACTATCAGCGGCTTTGAACTGTGCCGCGGCGGCCTCGCTCGTGGCGGGCCATCTGAGCGCACACAGGGCGACGTGGCGCGTGGTGTGCCTTCGGGACTTTTGCACAAGCGGCGAGCGCCTTACCATCGCGTCATGGCTTTTATTCAGGTTCCCGACATCGACAACGACAACACACACCTTCTCAACTCCGAACATATTGTCCGCACCACGCTTTGGAAAGGCGAGACGGCCCGTGTTCATCTCAGCGATGGCGCCGTGATTGAAGTGCATCCGAAAATCCTCGAGGTCCTCAATAAGGAACTCCTGAGGCAGTCTGACCCGCCGGTTTCGTCGCGGCGCTGGTGATCGCGCTCGTAGGCTTTCCCCGCTCGTCAAGAGCCACGACTTCGCCGTCGATCACTGTCTCATCAGGCAGGCTCGCCAAGGCATCCGCTACATATCTGAATCGTTGCGTCAGGTCAGTACCGCGGCGTGAGTAGACCGTCACCTTCCCGCCGCTTTTCACCGCGATCGCGCGGTATCCGTCCAGCTTCAGCTCATAGGTCCACAGATCGCCCTCTGGGATCCAGTCCACAGGCAAGCACTCCATCGGCTCGACGAAACGTGCGGTCTGTCCGTTTTTAGCCAGTCCCCAGCTCCTGGTTGTACGGCGTAGGGAAGGCTCACCTATTCGATAGTTGATGCTGGCCGATGATACAGGAAGAATCCTCATGTTTATGCCGGTGTGAGTCTATTACGACGACTCCTCAGGCATACCGGAAAAGTCTTGATTAGGAACAGCTCATAAGCTGCACCACAACCACACCGGCGAAAGATCCAAAGAATGGTTCAGCTTCAATGGGTCGTCGGATCGCGAAGCGCTGCGGCCACTCGATGGTTCGTACGCGCAAGAACCTCTGCAAGCCAAGCGTCATACCGCCCTTTGGAAACCTTCACGGCTCCATGGACAACGCCGTCAGTTCCGCTTGTCGTCGAGGCGGGAAAGCGGGAAGATTCCGTTACATCCGTGCCAGACAAAGACTGCACGAGAGAGCGCGAGACGGCTTCGGCACTCGCCCTCGTGGGCGTATGGAATTCATACTCGAACTCCACCCGTCGGCCGTAGTGGATTCCAAACTCGAACGTGTCCCCGTCCTGAATAGAATCAGCGAGTTTCGCGTCCAGAAGTTCCAGCACAGACCGCATTGTTTCGCTGTAGACAGGTCGGGCAAGAACACACCAGGTGTCATCGTCACGGCGTAGCTGCGCCAGCTTCTGCACAAGAAAAGGATCCGCAACGCTTCGGCTCAGGTAGCGGTCGAGTTCCTGCTTGACCATAGCGATGGTTCCAAACAGCATTACGTCCGAGTCAATCATTGCGAGCCAGCGCACATCGTTGAAATCAGCTCGCTCCCGGGCGAACGGTTGAACTACAAGGACCGGGGTGTCGCGATAGCGGCTGGCGCTCGTGCCGGCTGTGGGTCTACGGGTGAACGTCGGATCGAAATGTCCGCTTGCCAGCAGACTATGTTCGGTGAGCGTCCTATGACTACCGTCGCCCGAGACCATGATTACCTGTTGGATCACGCGAGCAGGGTCACCTCCGGTCAGGGCGATGAAATCATCAAGATCGACAGAATTGTTGTGTGTAATCAGCAGAAAGCTACCCGGTTGGTTGCCGCTCGATGAAGTGCTCATTCCGGCAACAACCTGCGCCGACGGAGGAACAAGCGAGAGAAGGCGTGAATTCGGAGTCACTGCCGACACCAGGCCGACTTTAAAGAACGCAAGGAGAACCATCGATAGCAGCTTGGTGGCATTTGATAACGGCATAGAAGCCTCCGATTTCCCTCGACTCCGTGATCGAGTGCGGAAAACGTAGACTCCTCCGGCTTGGAGCGACAATGACCGGGCCCTTAGTTTTGTCTTAGGAGAATGTTGGCGTCGCGAAAACATCTATTTGGAATGAACAGGAATGGCGTAACATGCTGCCACATGGCTGCAAGGCGGTATTCGTATGGCCTCGCCGGGTACCCAGTCAGGCGTAATTCGCTTCGGCCCGTTCGAGTTTGATCCCGTCAACCGCGAATTGCGGAACGGCCGCATCGCGGTAAAACTTCAGCCGCAGCAATTCGCGATTCTTGCCCTACTTGTGCAACGCGCTGGCCAGATCGTCTCCCGCGAAGAAATCCATCAGCACATCTGGGGCAACGACACCTTCGTCGACTTCGAACGGGGCATCAATTTCTCGATCAACCAGATACGCGCGGCTCTGGGCGACTCTGCGGAGAGTCCGCATTTCATCGAAACCCTGCCGCGACGAGGGTATCGCTTTATCGGTGAGCTAGAACCACCGGTACAGTCCGTAGTTAACGTCGAACCGGATGACGGCGCCCACTCGCGTCAAACGTGGCTAAGGATCGCGGCAGGCGTTTTCGTCCTCGCGGTCGTTGCTCTTGCAGCCCCGGTTATCTATCGATCGTATCGGCAGCAGCGTCCGCAGGAGCAGACGGCGTTCAATGCCTTACCGTTCACGGCCTTGCCAGGAGAGGAGACTTCCCCGGCATTCTCACCTGACGGCTCCAGAATCGCTTTTGCCTGGAACGGTGATCCTGTTCCTGGAGGCAAAGGTTTTGATCTATACGTAAAGGCCATCGGTAGCGAAACTCTCTTGCGGCTGACGCGGCATCCCTCTGAATTGATCAGTCCTGCATGGTCGCCCGACGGCACCCAGATTGCGTTCCATCGCATGGACGGCGCTGAGACGGGCATCTACGTTGTCCCGGTGCTTGGCGGCCTTGAACGAAAGCTACGTTCCAGCCGAATTTCCTGGGAGCCATTCACCGATATTAGTTGGTCGCCCGATGGCAAGTGGATCGCCTTCAGCGATATTTTGCCGAAAGAGGAGCATGCCGCCGGCCACAGTCCCGAGGGAGACGGCAAAGGCAGGATCTATCTCCTCTCCACGGAAACCATGGAAAGCAAGGGGATTCCAAACAGTGAGAAGTGCCTTGGTCAAGGTCAGCCGGCGTTCTCTCATCGCGGGGATTATCTTGCGTACTGGTGTATTCGAACCCATGACGAATTCGCCCTGTGCTCCTTATCACTTGCAAGTGGCGAGGCCAAAGTGTTCCCAATTACCAAGCCGCGTACATATTTTTCTGACTATCCGGCTGGGTTGACATGGTCGGCTGACGACACGGCACTTATTTACTCTCTCGGCGTTGGGTTTCTCGGCGCAGTCACCGTCGCAAATGGTTCCCTACGGCAGTTTGCTCTCGCTGGGAATGTTGAGCGACCGACAGTTTCACCGAAAGGCGACAAAGTTGCCTTTAGCTCCTTTTCCGCTAACCCCAACATTTGGCGTAGAGACCTACTTCACCTGGAATCTCCCGCGGTAGAACTCATCCCTTCCACGCGAGGACAGCAAGGCGCCGAATACTCGCCGGACGGAAAGCGCATTGGGTTCGAATCGGAACGATCCGGCGTACCGGGAGTCTGGATCAGCAATAAAGATGGGAGCAATCCGGTCCAGATTTCAAACCCCCATGATATAAGCGGCAGTCCGCAATGGTCGCCGGATGGAAAAAAAATAGCTTTTGCCTCGCATCCGCTGGACCGCTGGGAGATATATGTGGCGGACGCCACCGAAGGGATACCTTGGAAGCTGGTCACAAATATCTCGGGAATTTACGAGCCCCGCTGGTCCCGCGATGGAAAGTGGATTTATTTTCGGTCCTCGGAGGTTGGCAGGGCGGGACTTTATCGTTGCCCGGCATCCGGCGGAGGCGCCATCCCACTCTCGAAAGATATTGATAGTAGCGATCCACAGGAGTCTTTTGATGGGAGGACAGTCTATTTCGCAAGCCATGAGGTGCTGAAGAGAGTTGCTGTGCCGATACGGCCCGGTACGGAGTCTGTGGTGGAAGGATTTCCTCCCCCCGCCCTATGGACCGTCTCTGCAGGAGGCATTTATTTCGTTTCCCCGGACGCACACAGGTCCGTCCGCTACTTCGATTTCGCCAGCAAGCAGATACGTCCAATCTTTGAAGTGGACAAGGATTTCGGCAGCGGGCTGTCAGTCTCTCGCGATGGCCGATGGATGCTCTATTCACAACTTGGCGATGTGAACAGCGACATCATGCTGGTCGATCACTTTCACTGAGTGTCGCAACCCGGATCACTTAGGGGTATAACTGGAGACCGCGAGGACAACCGGTCGTTGCAGAGACAGAGCGCCAGGTCCGACACGTACATTTGGAAACTTCGAGGTTGATCTGCGTGCGGGAGAATTACGCAAGGCAGGAGTGAAGCTGAAGTTTGGCGGCCAGCCGTTTCAGGTGCTGACTTTCCTGCTGGAGCATGCCAAAAAAAATAAGCATGAGACACCGTGAAAAGCGTAAGGTCATGGCCATGGATCAACTTGGCACAGTTTCGGCGGCCCCTTCGTATCAAAAAGCAGGATGGGCAGCAATCGCAAGCGGGATTATCGGTATCACTGCTTGCGGCCTGATTTTGGACGTTCTGTTGACACGTGTGTCGTGGATTCCATCCGACCGGATTTGGATGCTGTTCGATACTTTCGACATTGCAGTCGGAGTCCAATTTCTTTTACTGATCCCGGCTGTATTTGGGCTGCGAACGCTTTCCCGTCAGAGTCCACCAGAACTTGGCAAGGCCGCATTCGCCACGGGTAAGTGGACCGTTATCTTTGTCGTTCTCCTTGTATGGCTCGGCATCGGTGACAAGATTGTGTCAAACGGTATTTATATGATTCCGCAAGGAGTTTTTGGAATATGGCTCATCGTTGTTAATTGGCGTTTGTCCCGATCACTTCCAAGGTGGCTAAGATGGTTTGGAATGATTGTGGGGTTGGGTCTCGCACTTGTTGGGACTTGCTTCGTTGGCCTCTGTTTTGTCTATCCGAGCCAACTTTATATACCCCATCCGCCCATGGAGAGCATCAAGGAGGTGAACTCCGTTGCCAATACATTTTGGCATCAGCTTCTCTATTTCGCTTCCTTCATGGGTGTTGACACACTGCCCATCTGGACCATCCTGGCTGGTTTTCAACTGTTGAAGAAAAGGCGCGTTGCTGCCATTGCATAGATCTCTTTGCAAGGCTGCGCTCGCAAGGCATTGTGACGATGCGCCAGTTCCGACCTATGACATCCAATGTCAGTTCTGACCGTGAGTCGTTATCCTTGCGGCCAATCACCGGCAATACGGAAGTATGCCGAGTGCGGGCTAGGCAGCGTGCCCACCCATAGACGCTTTCGCCCCTGTCAAGCCCAACGAGTTGCGGTGGCTTTTCCACCTCCGTTCGCGGTCTATCTTCCGCTGCATGGGGTCCTATCCGAGACGCGAGAAGGCCGAACAGAAGGCGCGGGAGCGGGCCGACACCGTACCCGTGCTCGACTGTCAGTCATGCGGCGCGCTCACACCCGGCGAGCGGTTCCGCTACTTCGCCGACCAGATCATCTGCGAGGCTTGCGACGAGCGGAATCCGCAGAGCCGTCGGCGCTTAGTGCCGCGTGCGCTTCTCCAGCCCCGCGACATATGCGTGAACTTCGTGGACAACAAGGGCCTCGGCGTGCAAGCCATGGCGGTCGATTGCCGGACCATGCTCGGGCCTCAGTTACGTATCCAGAGCGCGGAGACCCTACGCCGACTCCTCGCTTATCTCGGCGCTACGCCCGAGCAGTTGGCCGACTTCGACAGCAGTCACCGGCGATGGGGTCAGGGCACAGTCCAGATCACACTACAGCCGGGGCGCAGGAACTTGCGGCACATCGACTACTCGGGCTTGTGACGGCGCTGGTCGTGGGCACAAAAAAGCCAACGCGCTGATTAGCTAACGTTGGCCTTGTCGAGGAGGAGGTTCCATCAGTGACACGATGGGATTGCTTCATTTTGAATTCAGGTCACAAGAGCGCGTTGAGTAGTCATATCGTCCCCCTCGGTCTAGACAGGAGTCCACATCAATTGCGCCGCGAAAGTGATACAGAAGCAGGGCGATGACTGCTGCAGAAGCCAGTAGGATTACGCATCATCTCTTCTTCCTCTTCTTCGGATTTTTCATAGTTCATCAAATGGCAGACGGTTGGTCTTCGACCTGCAGGGCCTTCAGTGATGCCCGGATCAAGGTCATCACTCCACCAGCGTCGCACGCTAGCTACGCGAGCGCACTAGCACCATTGGGGCACCGCGTAGCCGCCCGGCTAAAATGCCTCGCATGACGGCCCACTGCTCCAAGAAGGTGTCACAGCCCAATCAGTTCTGCGCATGGAAGGGTTGTAAGACCGATAAGCTCCACACAGACGATTCCGTAATTCAAGGCTTGATGAACTATTCCCCAGCAGCCATAGCTCGTAAAGCATTGGACGGAATGACCCAGCGACGCAACTCGACGGAGGACGACCTGAAGAACAATCGTTCCTTCGCTGTCCTTACTCGCATGCGCCAAATAATAGAACTGTTCTATCGAATGCTCTTCTACCTCCTCGCTGCGAAGCCGGAAGAGATACCGCATTTCCTCTCGGAAGAGCGCCCGAACGATTTCTATTACATTCATAAGCTCGTGAATGATCGCCTTCTCGATGGAAGATCGATACTGGCTACACACGTCGTTGAAGGGGGCGCGGTGCCCGATAAGAGATTCTGGAACATCATGCACCACACTGCTCACGCCTCTGTACAGGCTTTGCAGATGGCACATGAAGCGCCTAACGGATTCGATAGAGCGTTGATCGACATCCTCGTGCAAAGATGCGTTTGGACTCTCACAAATATCGTCTATGCGTTTGAGCGCGGCGACAGCCGTGAGGAGATTGCTGGGCGTCTACTGGCGCGCTGATTCGCGAGTCAGACTGCCGTCGCCGCCATGCCGAACTGCCTACAGGTAAGGCCGATACAGTCGAAGGCGCTCGACGCCGAGAATTGTTCGTCTCGGTGATGGTCAACGTGTCGCCCATCACGCTGGCGGGAGTAGCGCCGGGGTGGCGTGACACTTGGCTGTGTCCAAAGGTGCTATGTGTCACAATGCCGGAGCAGGCTTAGCCTGCCGGAGAACGTTCCGACGACACCAAGGGCTAAAGGGCCAGACACGCCGTGAAAGAAATCACCGCTGCATTCCAATCCGAAGTCTTCCACCCGATCGCGACTCTGGTCGTTCCCGGCTTCTTTACCTTGTTCACCCTATCCATCGGGATATGGCAGAGACACCCAGCCATTCAACAGATGGCAGAGGTGCATCCCGCCCTCGCGACTACGGTGACCATTCTCGTCGTCTTGACCGCCGGATTGATCACTGAAGATTTAGGTGCTCGATTAGAAGAGTACTTTGACGACAATCTGGAAACGAGAGACGGCTACAAACAGCACAAACAACAATGGTACGAGTATCTGCGCATCGCATTCGACGAAGAGCCAGTGGGCCATCGCTACTTAAAGACTCTTGTGTTGCGGCTGAAGTTCGAACTTGGCATGGCCGTCGCGTCTGTCTTCTTTGCGGGTGGTGCACTATACCTTGAGACACTTTGGCGTTGGCGTGCTCTAATGGCAGTTGCTGCATTGCTCGCATGCCTATTCTTCGCGTACGAGGCCATGTGCAGCAATCAAACGCTGAGCGATCTTCGCAGAGCTTCTCAAGGATTGGGGTGCGCGACCGCAGCGCGATGTGCTCGATCCCGCCCGATCAGGCGAGTAGTTGAAGCGATGTTTCGGACTTGCGCACTATGCCCGGGGACGAGACCCCATGACAAGCTCTCCTTGTGCATCATGCCCCAGCGTGAATCTTTATGCGCTCGCCAGTCCCCCAGCTTGCACAACCAACTGTTGCAACTCGATCCGCAGCGCCTTGTTCTAATCGTCCGCCGCGCCGCCGGGTTTCTGGATCATTGCCCGGCCTCCGATTCGCACACAGGGCAACCTGGCGCGATGTGACGCGAGTCTAGGCTTACTGTAAGGAGGTGCGGCTATGCCGGAAGGTGATTCGCGGCTGGAACGTACGAGCTTTACTACATCTGAAATCGGCCTGATGGTGACGTTCCTTTTGTTTGGATTGGTGGTCAGCATCGTGGGCACGGTTTTGACCTACAAGCACTACCTTGACATCGCAAAGCTCTTTGCGGGGGCGGGCATAACGCTGCTCTTCGGTGCGATTTTTGGCGGCGTGGTGAAGCTGCTGATTGATAACTTCGATCGGCGGCGCGCGCAGCGAGCCGCACAGGTTGATTTCATTGCCAACGTGCTTTCGGATCTAAAGGGAGTTCATGACCGGCTGGATCGCGGACGGACGCTCCTGAAGGCACGACAGTCAGCGAAGTCTTATGGGGACGAGATGACTGGGTTCATTGACGCAAGTGTGGCTCTGAAGAGTGTGGAACGGGCGCTGCGAACGGACAGGCGCACTGTGCCGATCCAGACGGTCATACAGCAAGTGGAGCTGATGGACGGGTACCTGCGAGGACTGCTTGAGGAGTTTGAGGTGGAGTACAAGAAGGCGTCGCTAACGCAGAGCATGTTTGAGGCGCGTCTGGCGCAGGCTCTGGAGTCTCCAGCGCTTGATTACTCAGTTGAGGCGCTGCCGGAGAACCGGCCATGGAAGAGCCTGAAGGAGCTGCCCTGCCTTATGGATTTTCTGTTGCCTGTTTCGGTTGATGAAGACCGCGAGGGTGCCAGGCGGAGCAACTACGAGGCGAAGTTTCTGGAGCCTCTTAATGCTGCATCAGCGACTCTGCGTGCGGCGCTAGCGAAAGAGGTGTCAAATTGATGCTGCGAGACTGATAGGCAGCATGCCCACATAAGCCCTACAAGTTGCGGTGGCTTTTCCACCTTCGGCGGGCGGTCTATCTTCCGCAGCATGGGATCGTATCCGAGACGCGAGAAGGCCGAACAGAAGGTGCGTGAGCGTGCTGACACGGTTCCCGCGCTCGGCTGTCCGCTCGGAACTACCTAACAGGCTCGCAAAAGGCACGGGTCGAGGCCGGTACACAAACAAGTCCCGGGCAGCACATTACCCACGGGGGGCATTGACCGCCCTGACCAACGCATATCCCCGCGATGCCCGTTCCACTGAGCGTAACCCTTTGCGGACTACTGCCGCCGTTATCGTAGATGCTGAGCGCAGCCGTACGCGTCCCCAGTGCCTTGGGATAAAAAGTCACTTTGATGATACAGATTCCACTCCTCGCCAATTTTGGGCCGCATGTGTGGGTTTGGGCGAAATCCTTTGGATCGGTTCCGGTAATGGCAATACCGGAGATGGTCAGGCTGCTCGTGCCCACATTGGTCAGAGTCACAGTTTTCGCAGAACTATGATTGCCAATCGCGATCGAACCGAAGCTGAGGTGGGTAGGATAGAGTCTCACTGTCGTTGCAACCAAGGGATTGGGAGTCGAAGTTTCCGAAAAGACCCCGATTTCGTCCGTGTCGTTAATCAAATTTGCAAAACTGTGTTTTTGCAATTCCTGCGCTGTCAACAAGCGAACTTGGAGAGCCAGCAGACAGAACACCGCCATTGAAATAACGGATGTCAGTCGTACGGATTTCATTGGATTCTCCTTTCGAAAGCGGAACATTCCGCACTAGGACCTTCAGCGACTGTCAAATGAGTCTTTTGGTCTTAGTAGCCCGGTGGGGAGGATGTCCTTAGTAGCCCGGGAGACCTGTCCGATGAGAATGACCGCACGGACCACTGTAAAAGCAGGCAGCGCTGACCAGAAATATAGCCAGGACGATCGGGATTACCCAGTTCGTAGTGCGACGTTGTGAGATGCCGTGCGCATGGTGGTATCTCCTCCCAGGACGTCGTGTAGACAAGCGCCCTTACCGAGAAATGCGCAAGCGGATTCGGAAACGTGCCAAGTGGTTTGAAAGTAAGTTTGCCTACGACGAGATGGCATAAAACTCGGGCTATTCCAGGGGAAGCCGCGTAAGATTGAGCCCACAATCGGGCTCCGAAGACGACCGGGAGCCGGCGCATGCCAGACCACGGCGAGCACGTTGCAGCGTTGTTCGAGGCCGCCCTGTCCCTCGATCCCGCGCAACGGTCTGCCTTTCTCAATCGCGCCTGCGGGGATAATGGTTCGCTCCGGCAAGAGGTCGAAGAGCTGCTCCAGGCGGACGCGGAGGCCGGCAGCTTTCTCAGGGATCCGGTGTTCCGCCTTTCGACCGCGGACAACGACCATGGTTCGCAGGCGACAATCGGGCCTTACACGTTGCTGGAGGTTATCGGCCAGGGCGGGATGGGAGAAGTGTGGCTGGCCGAACAGCGGCAACCAGTGCGCAGACGAGTTGCGATCAAGCTGATCAAAGTCGGCATGGACACGAAAGAGGTGGTCGCGCGCTTCGAGTCCGAGCGGCAGGCATTGGCGCTGATGGACCACCCCGCGATCGCAAAGGTGTTCGATGCGGGATCAACCCCGGAGGGGCGACCGTATTTCGTGATGGAGTACGTGCCGGGCCTGCCGATTACTGAGTACTGCGACAAGCACAAGCTCACCGTCCGGCAGCGTCTGGAACTACTCATCCGGGTATGCGATGGCGTGCAGCATGCGCATCAGAAGGCGATCATTCATCGCGACCTGAAGCCGTCGAACATTCTGGTGAGTGAAGTCGATGGAAAGCCAGTTCCGCGGATCATCGATTTCGGTGTGTCGAAGGCAATCTCGCAGACGCTGACCACAAGGACCGTATACACGCGAATCGGGACGCTGATTGGGACCGTGGGCTACCTGAGTCCTGAGCAGGCCAACTCCGATGGCGAAGACCTCGATACGCGTACGGACGTGTACTCACTGGGAGCGGTGCTCTATGAACTGCTCTGCGGCGCGTTGCCATTTGACTTGAGGAAAGCAGCCTATGACGAGGTGCTGCGGAAGCTCCGCGAAGAGGATGCGCCGCGCCCCAGCACAAAACTCCGCACGTCAGGAGAATTCTCCCGCGTTGCCGCGGCAAATCGAGGTACCGATTTGTCTACGCTCCGCCGCCAACTGAGCGGCGATCCTGATTCGATCGCGCTTAAGGCACTGGAGAAAGATCGTGCGCTAACGGCGGGAACGTGATGGTGGGGGTGGCTGTGTTCATCGCCCCAAATCTGTCGCGATAAAAGGCGCTGAAGTTTTGTTCACAGTAATACTGCGTGAAGGTATAGGCGTGGCCGTTATTCCCGGCAACTGCCAGTGCGGTCGATCGTGCCCCCATTGGTAGTGGTAGTGCCGCAATCCGCCGCACCTGGGTAGAGCGCCGTGTTGATCTGCGCCACCTGCACCCCGATCCCGCCGGTGGACTTGATCGCGTAAGAGCGAAGATAGGTGGTGCCCAGCGTGATGAAGTGACCCCCGGGGGCACCGATCATCAAGCCTACGGTGTTCTTGAACGGCGAGCCCGACACCAGGGTCAGCTTGCCGGTTGACGAGGTGGTGTAAACAGGGCTTGGTTAGCCAAGCCCTGTCTGTGATGTATTCGCTATTTCACCTTCAGCGTGAATGTCTTCTTCTGGAGCGATTGATCCCATCCCGCCGCAAAGATTCCGATGGTGTGCGTACCTGCGGAGAGGCTCGCGCTTCGATTCAGGAAGGTGTAATGGGAAAAGCCATACACTTGCAGGGCTACCTTCTTCCCATCTACCCACACTTCCACGTCGCGCATCGGCACCTGGCCCGCTGCGCCGACTTTGAAGGCAACCGGAGAAGGGACGGTAGCGCCGGCTGCGGGAGAGCAGACGTTGATTCCTTCGAATGCATTGGGCGCCGCGCACGGCGGGAAATTGCCTACAGTGGTGTTGAGAAGAACAGCATTGCCGAGCGATATGTCGGGCTTGGCGTCACGATTTGCGCGAATCACCAAGTTTAAAAAGTCGCCGGTTTCAACGATCTGCTCCTTCTGATAGGATCCGTTGCTGTTGCGAAGCAGTACCCCCACATAATATGTGGCGGTATTGGGACTATCCCCCGAGACCTCACCGACGATCAGATCGTTGATCCCGTCTCCATTGAGGTCAGCCGCTGTTACATCCTGCACGAAATGGAATGTAGGAAGAGTGCTGGTCCTGGTCCACGTGCGCGCTGCGCTCCCGTAACGAACAGAGATGTTTTCCAATTCTGGGTTGCCCTGCTCAACAAAGACGTCCATCTTCCCATCGCCGTCCGCGTCACCAAGCTCGAACCCTGAATAGTTGCTTAATGTGTGGATCACCGATCCTGCGGGGAAGCGGCCGGTGCCATCCCCATAAAGCACCGTCGCGTCAGCATTCAAGATTCCGTCGCAAATGAGGTCTGCGCGACCGTCGCCATCAAAGTCTCCCATTTGCAGATGGTTGTCGCAAAGCGCCGCACCCTTATTGAATGGAATGAGTGACGTGGGTCCGGCGGTGAAACCGCCCTTGCCGTTCCCGAACCAAACGGTGATGGACAGCCCCCCATGCGCGACGAAGGCGATGTCCATACAGCCGTCATGGTTGAAATCGCCTACCACCGAGGTGAAATCGCCTAGCACCCAGTTGGGAAAAACTGCTTTCTGGCTAAACCCGCCGAGGCCGTTGTTCAGGAAGAGGTGAAGAGCGTTGTCAGGGTATCCGCCAACAAGCAGATCGGCCTTTCCATCCCCATTAAAGTCCCCTATGAGGATGGCCCTTGAGTCTGCGCCGCCCGGAATCGAGTAGGGCACGGGTGCCGCGTATTTCCCATCGCCACTCGAAAGCACCACGTCAAAGCCGCCAGTGACGTTGTTGAGGCTGGCAAAGTCTTCTCGACCATCGCCGTTCAGGTCGGCATGCGGGCCGCCACGGTTCGGTGCAGCAGCGATTTTCGAGAAGCTGACGTTAAAAGCGAAGGCGGCACTGGCCAGAGAACCAGCCAGCGCGAAGACGAAAGCGAGACGAACTCCTGTGCCATGTGCCAAGAGAGCACCCCTCAAATCGGAATTGTGTGGGGAAAGCCCGAGAGGCCGGTTGTAAGGCGACATACATGATGCACCTTTTCCAGCCGATTCAGATAAGCGACGAGGACATTCTTTCGTAACAATTCTGCCTCTTCGCCCAGCGGCAAATAATTGCTTGGCCGCCCATTCGCCTGAATCGTGGTCTGTCTTAGTATCCTTCGTGGCTCGCAGTCACAATCTCTGCCCTACTTGGCTTCGAGAGGTGTATACTCAAATCCGCGGATTGACGAACTATGGCCTATAAGGTAACGAATATCGAAGGGGTGCTGGAAATCATGAAGTCACTTCAAAAGGGAATGACGCAGGCCCAGTACGCCAAGTCTATTGGCGTATCCCCGCAGTTCCTCTCTGACGTGTACGCGATGCGGCGCGATCCGGGGGAAAGAATCTTGTCCGCTCTTGGCATTCAGAGCGATGCCTACATGGTTCCAGAAGCACTCTTCCGGTTGACGTCTGAAGGGCCAGTTACCGAATCCATGCAAAGGAGAAGGGGACATGCCAAGCCCAAAAGCAAGAAGGCCAAGAAGCCAAAAAAGTAATAAGGGCTCGATACTTATCAACTTTGTCCTGGACAAATCCGGCTCGATGAACAGCGTCGTCAGTGATGCTATTGGCGGATTCAATACCTATTTGAGGGAGTTGAAGCGGGACAAGGGATCGAAGTATCGATTCAGCCTGACGCTGTTCGACACGGAGGTCGAGAACCGCTACACAAATGCCACTCTGAATGACATACCCGAGCTGACGAACAAAACGTACTTGCCCAGCGGGTGTACTGCTTTGCTGGATGCCATCGGTTCCACCGTAGCAGCAGTCGAACAGAAAGCCAGTGGTATGGAGAAGGTTCTCACTGTCATTCTTACCGATCGCATCGGAGTCGCCAAGTCAAATTCCGTTGCATACGATCCCGCGCGCATGACTGCCATGTTCCGCAATACAGCCCAAGCCACTATTTGATACGCGCTCAGTAATGATCAGCGGCTAAATGATTTTCATAAGACCGTTCCAAAGAAGAAAATGGACGCCGCAAGCATGTCCCGAAGGGAGGCATGAGACACGAAGGAGGTGGCCTTCCTGCCGAGATGGGCCATTTCACGAAGATCCTTATGTTCGGCGGACGCGCTCGCGCGATGGCACTTGGGGTGAAGGATAAATCAAATGGACCTGCCTGCACACGCTTCCCACTCTCTCTTTATTGATCGGAGCCGGATTGAAACTATCTGTGAAGAGGAGTGGGCATCGTTCCTCGACGATAATCACCTTACTCCTGTTCCAGAACAGCAGGATCTACGCGGATTCTTTCTGAATTGGGTTGCGGCGATGGCGAAGAGAACTCGTCCCGCGAGTACACACTCGCTCAGATCAAGTCGCTTATAGGACGGTCACTGGACTTTCGTGTTCCTCGGAGATCCCCGTAAAGCCCGTGTAGTGGAATTGCGCTACTTCGGGGGCTTGAGTGTTGAAGAGACCGCGGAAGTCCTGGGAATCTCGCCGGAAACTGCCAAGCGCGACTGGAAGATGGCAAAGGCGTGGTTGTTTGGTGAGTTGACCGCACAAAGCAAACGCACCCGCTAACACCAGCGGGACGCGGCTAAACTCGCTTCCCGGCAAAGTGGCTGATCCGCCGGTGCATTAGTACTTATCAATCAATCGGAACCGGATGAACGTAGCCTTGATCCCCAGCAAAGCCACGCTGTGGTTCGGGAGGCGACCATCTTCTCAATTACCTCTTCAGGTGCTTTGAGCAGGCGATCCAATCTCGCGTCGTGACATTGAGCACTTCGGTACGTTAATTGGTGACATAAGCGGCATGCAAAGAGCACCTCATCCGGCGGACGGTATAACTTCGCCACCCTCTTGAAGCACCTGGGGCATAGTAGCCAGCGCCGCTCGCCACCGTAGTTGCAAGGCGTGTGGTCGAACAAGGGGCTGGTTCCTTGCGCTTGCTCTCAACGCCCCTAGCAGCCATAGCTGAAGCTGTCCTGTGGCTGTGCAGTCCCCGGAGCGATCTACGTCGTCGGTCATGCCCTGACGGTCAATGGCGGTATGACGGTGATTGGAGCCTTCGCGGCACGCCCCAGCAAAAAAGGTTGCATATTCAGACAGAAAAGGCATCAATCTATTTGAGTGAGACTGCAATGCCACTTACCCGAATCGTAAGTGTCACAATCACTGTCCTTTATTTATTCGACCTATCTCACCAACCCCACACCCCGGGAGTCGCTTCTTATTTGAAGCAGAGGGAACTTATGACGTATTTGCTTTTGAACGCGTTTTCCTCCGCCTGATTTCTCCCACATTTTCCATGTTCAACCACAACCATAGCTATGCACGCGCAGCATTACCGAGGGAACAACATGAGACTGCTTGCACGTAACATTCTGAAAATTTCGCTATATGGATGCCTGGGGCTTGCATGCCTGACTACGGTGGCGACGGCTGCCTTCTGCCAGGATCAGACCGCGCCGGCGACCACTCCGGACAATTCCGCGAACAATAAGGCCCACGGCAACACCGCAGAGCAGCAGTCGGAGGCGACTTCGGACCGCATGCTCACGAAGAAGATTCGTCAATCGCTTGTCGCGGACAAATCGCTTTCTACGTATGCGCACAACGTGAAGATCATCACGAAGGACGGCATGGTCACGCTGAAGGGTCCAGTACATTCCGAGGACGAGAAGTCGGCTATCGCTTCAAAGACAGCCGAAGTCGCTGGTGGACCGGACAAGGTCACCAATCAACTCACAGTGAAGCAATAAACACTACGGTCGCTCCAAATATCGCAGGGAGGATTTCAAATGGCAGGTAAGAACACAGCAGTATTCGGCATTTATCCGAGCAACGCAACAGCAGAGGCGGCAGTAGATAAACTCGTCGCGGCTGGTTTCTCCAACCAGGACGTCTCGGTCCTCATGGCAGACCGTCGAAGTGCTAAGGAATTTGCAACAGAAAAGAACACCAAGGTGCCGGAGGGCGCGACCACCGGTGCGGGCGTAGGTGGTGCAGTCGGAGGTACGCTCGGACTGCTTGCCGGAATCGGGGCGCTCGCAATTCCCGGCGTTGGTCCCCTGATCTCAGCGGGTCCAATTATGGGTGCGCTCGCAGGTCTAGGGGCCGGCGGCGCTGTCGGCGGAGTCGTTGGCGCGCTCGTAGGACTCGGAATCCCGGAGTACGAAGCCAAGCGCTACGAAGGTCGTGTGAAAGACGGCGGTATTCTGCTCTCGGTGCATTGCGACTCATCCAACGAGGTTTCCCGCGCCAAGGACATCCTGAAGACAACCGGCGCGGAGGACATTTCCTCTTCTGGTGAGAAGTCGGTCAGCACGCACGGTGTGGATACCGACAAAAACGGCGTGGGTACCGATTGGAATGACGTGGATCGGACGCGGGCGCCAGATGTGGAAGGCGAGCGCATTGGAGTGAGCAGGGCGAACCCGGATCGCCCGATAATCGATAGAAGGGATCGCGAAATCGGGTGAGTCTCCCGGTTGCTATTCGAAGCCGGGCTTCGCTTTACCAAAGCACGCACTCAAGAAGTGCGTGCTTTTCCTTGCGAAGCTCACAATGCGACTGTATCCGCTGCGGTAGCACAATTGTTGGCATGATATTTCTCTCAATTCGCTACGGCCAGTAGACAGGCGGATGCGGCAGAAGCGCCTCGCTCGCTTGGTTTGCCCTTAAAGCGAGCTTTCGCATCATAAAAATTGGAGTAGAACAGAATGCGTGTTGCCCTCGTAGCGCCGCCCTTCATTAGCGTTCCACCCGCAGGCTATGGCGGAACAGAATTGTTCATCGCCATTCTTGCCGAGGCCTTGGTTCGTCTCAAAGTTGATGTTTATGTCTACGCGAATGGTGAGTCGCGCGTAAAAGCGAAACTAAAGTCACGCTATCCAACGCAGGAGTGGCCTCTCTCCTCAGAGACCTCTGGGTTGACGAAAGAGATTGACCATATCGCATGGGCGGTAGATGACGCAGACGTGACCTGCGACATCATCCATCTAAACTCAGCTCTTGGTGTACCGTTCTCACGTTTTTCTTCACGGCCGTTTGTGTGTACCTTACACCACCCGGTTGAAGCTACCTTTACCGACCTATATGAGCGGTACAGCGGGATCACCTACGCCACTATCAGCCAACATCAGGCCTCTTTGCATCGCACCTTGCACCCCAAGGTTATCCATCACGGCTTAGACCTGACGAAATATCGCTTTGAGCAAAAGAAGCAGCCCTATGCTGCGTTTCTGGGTCGGATCTGCCCGATAAAAGGCCCGCATAATGCGATCGCAATTGCAAAAAAAGCAGGCTTGCCGCTTAAAATCGCGGGCGAGATTCAGCCGATCTTCCAGGAATATTTCGAGAGCGAGATTCGGCCGCACCTTGATGGTCATAATGTCGAATTTGTAGGCGATGTGGATCTTGCCGGCAAAAATGAGCTTCTGGGTCACGCCACTGCATTGCTCTTTCCGATCGAGTGGGAGGAGCCCTTTGGCTTGGCAATGATCGAGTCCATGGCCTGCGGAACACCGGTCATAGCCTTTCCGGGGGGAGCCGTCGAAGAAGTGATCGACGATGGTATCTCGGGAACAGTTTGTCGCGACGTTGGCGAAGCGGCCACAGCGCTGAAGTGCGGTACCTTTCTGCCGCAGGCGGTGCGACAATGCGTGGAGACCCGCTTTTCGGCCGATGCAATGGCGCGTCAATATTACGAACTGTTTGCCGGCTTGCTGCGAAAGGAGCCGCTCATAGCAGGAAGGAATCCTGAGGAGACAGCGGCTTGAGGGAAACCGCAGAGGCAAACACGTCCCGGCTTATGGATTCGCCTCCTGAGCCGAAAGCCCTATATCCAGAGCCAAGCCTCGACGCCGTTGAGGGTTTGGCGATCATACGTGGTACCACGTTTTTCGCGGCGACGCGTCGAGGCAACCTGACGCCGCCAAGCGCGCCGCAAGTCGGCCTCTTTTGCGACGACACCCGTTTTCTGAGCTATTTGGAATTGCGTGTCAACGGACAAGAGCCAGTCGTACTTTCCTCAACAACGATGGGCGCGGATACCGCGCGGGTGGAACTTACCGTTCGAGGCGGATCAATGTCTGGAGAAAATCTGGACCTTCCGATCAACACCATTTATGTTCATCGCGAGCAACTTCTCGATCGCAACCGGCTCTACGACATTCTGGACATCCAGAACTTTCACGATGCAGCGGTCACGTTGAACATCGAGCTTTTGTTTGCTGCAGACTTCATGGACATCTTCCAAGTACGGGGTCTACTACGCGGCAAAAGTGGCCGCTATTTTAGTCCTATGATCCGCGAAAGTTGTGCGCGCCTTCAGTACGAAGGTCTGGATGAGCGAATTCGTGCCACCGAACTCTGCTTTGCGCCACCGCCGAAGGTTTTGGAAGAGCAACGAGCGCTATGGGAATTGCGGCTGCCACCCCACGCCAGCAATCAACTCACAACGACGATCGCCATGAGTGTATGTGCGAAGACGGAGAATCTGCGAGCTACTGACCAGCAGCGAGAAACTTTGGAGGTGGCGCGCCGCCACTCCGCAGAGCGGTACACGGAATGGGTCGAGAATTGCACTCGAATGCGATCTGACAACCAGATTTTCGATGCCATGATCGAAACTTCAGCAGCAGATTTTTATGCCTTGCGCATGCCGAAAGAACGCGGCACGGCCGTTGCCGCAGGCGTGCCGTGGTTTGCAGCACTCTTCGGACGGGACTCCCTATTAAGCAGTTATGAGAGCTTGCTGCTGGATCCGGATCTGGCGCGTGGAACATTACGCGTGCTCGCCGCCTATCAGGGCCAAGTCAAGAATGACGAACGCGATGAAGATCCCGGCAAGATTCTTCACGAGCGGCGCTCGGGCGAAATGACGGCTACGCACGAGGTGGCGTTCGGCCGTTCCTACGGATCAGTGGATGCCACGCCACTCTTTCTCATCTTGGCGCAGGCGTATTTCCGTTGGACTGGAGACCACGCGTTCCTCCATGAGTTAAAGAAACCGCTCACGGCCGCAACAAACTGGATCCTTCAATACGGTGACCTCGATGGCGACGGGCTCGTCGAGTACTGCCGACGCAATCCGAAAGGGCTTTTCAACCAGGGATGGAAAGACTCGGGCGACGCGAACCGGCACAGCGATGGCAGAATCGCGCAACCTCCCGTAGCGCTGGTTGAGGTGCAGGGTTACGCAGTGCGTGCACTTGCAGGTATCTCCGGGATCCTGCACCTGCTTGGCGAGCACCAACTGGCAGCTCGGGCAAAGGACCGAGCGGATGAGTTGCAGGGACTGATCGAGAGGCTTTTCTGGCTTGAGGACCGTGGCTACTATGCGATGGCGCTTGATCGCGACAAGTGCCCTTTGCGCGTGAATGGCTCCAACCCAGGGCACTTACTATTCTCCTCGGCCATAAGCACTCAACGTGCCAGCCAAGTGGCCGAGCGTCTGCTCGGGAAGGGCCTCTTCTCAGGGTGGGGTATCCGTACTCTCTCTTGCGAAGAGAACTACTTCAATCCGATGAGCTACCATTGCGGCTCCGTCTGGCCACACGACACTGCGATCATCGGCTACGGCATGGCTCGTTATGGACTTCACCGCGAGGCTACCATAGTCTTCCAAGCTCTTTACGACGCAGCACTGTATTTTCGCGAATATCGTTTGCCGGAGCTTTTCTGCGGCATTGAACGGCAACTCAGGAGCGAACCTGTGCACTATCCGGTTTCCTGTTCGCCGCAGGCGTGGGCAGCGGGGGCGCCCTTCCTTTTGCTCACGGGCTTATTGGGCCTCCAGCCCAACGCCGATCAAGGTGAGCTGTCGATTGTCAATCCTCATCTTCCCCCGTTCCTGCGGACACTTCGGATTGAAAAACTGCGTATTGGGTCTTCGCGCGTTACGCTCGACTTCAAACGAGACGGACAGCGCACCCACTGCAACGTCGTCGATGTTCAAGGCAAAGAAGTCAGGATAAGCATCGTTATTCCATCAGTGAACGGACAGCGCTAATAGTGGCGCCATTCACGCAACTCTGCTTCTGCCTCAGCTCGTCAGACACTTGTTCTTCACATCGCCTTCTCAGTTACTAATCCGCTAGCTGCTGCACTTGATTGAATCGTCGGCGAATCCTTCGTGCTGAGTGAGCCTGGCCTTGTCGCACGCGACGGACTGGAAGAAGCCGAGGCTTCAAGGCGTGCACTAACCAACACACGGCAGTTAATTGATGAGTGGCATCGCTGCATCAATGCGGGCGCAACTCTTGCAGCGACAATTCTGGGTTGTTCGGCTTTGGAGGGGCTGTTCATCCTCGGCTGCCTAGGACGCAAGGAGCAAGTCGTTAAGACCCGAGCATGGCACGGCCATGCGAAGAAGAAGCGCAGCTACGCTGAGAACGTCAGCCATAGCCGCACCGATCTAGACCTACTCGTTGCTATCGGGGCCGAACTTCACTGGTTCAAGCGCGAGGCAGTTCCCGATGTTCTGATGTCGCAATTCCCGGGCGTCGATCTGAATGAACTGAGGCGTGCTCTGGAGGATGCGAACAGCACAAGCTGCCTGATTCCCACGTTCGCTCGACTCCTGAGAAATCACCTTCACGTTGGCAAGTGCCTGCGCACCAAAACCAACCTGGATGCCGACTTCGGCAAGGCAGGCTTTGCCGCATCCATGCTGGCGATTCTGTCCTTCCTTTGCGTGAGCCATCGCAGCCGCGCCGGTTTTTCAAGAGGGGCTCAACCCGTCGCGAGTCCTCCTCGCACACCATGCCCCAGCGCGACTCTTACGCGCTCAGCGCCAATGCCTGAGCGACCAACTTACGTATCTCGAACAACGCCTTCTCCATCTCCTGGGGATCGCCTTCGGCCTCAGCGTCCTCGCCTTCAACGAGGTCATCGTCCTCGTCGCCGAGCAGCGTCTTGTAGTGCGCCGCGATGTCCTTGATGCGCGGGCCGGGCCTCCTCGTCATCCACCGCGAGCACCGACTGATGAAGCGGGGCGCTGCTGCCAGAGGCTGCTGCGACGCGGTATGACGCTCGAGGATGTCTCGGACTGCACGAGAGACAGCCTTATAGCGCGTGAAATCTGGTGGAATAAAAACCGCATCCGGACAGAGGTGTTGCGCTCGAAGTGCCGGCATCGCCGAACGAACTCCGAATTGTCTTGCTTCGTAGGAAGCGGCGCACACGACCGATCGAGCGCCGCGCCAGGCAACGACGACAGGTTTGCCGCGAAGACTTGGATCATCGCGCTGTTCGACCGAAGCGTAGAAGGCGTCCATGTCGATGTGCACGATCTTCCGCGGTGGCGTTGCCACCCCGTCGCTATAGCTTTCGATCGTCTCCATCTCGCTTCAACTTCCGATATTGCGCTTCTGTCAGCTCCAGCCAGACTCCGCCACGTCCGGTCTCGATCGCGTGCTCGAGAGCCTGCCGTCCCTCAAGGCCGGCCTTGTAGCCGCCGCGTTCCGCCAACTGTATCAAGGTCTCGGGATCAGGCAAGGTCAACTTTTTGGGCAAGGGTGTCTTCAAATCCGCCTCTAGGAACTGGCAATGCCAGCCCGTCAGCAACATGAAGTGCAGGTAGACCCTTCGCTTTGATCCGGAAGAAGCCTGGCATTTCGTGCAGAACTTCTCGCCCGGTGTGTGCGGCGGAGGCAAAGAGATCTTGCAATTGCAGCAGATCCTGCCCGCAAGCCTTAGCCGGGTCGTAGAAACACGTTCGCTGCCCATATCGACAGTATAGGCGAAGAAAAAGAGAATACAGGCTGTGGATGTCTTCATTCATTCTGACACCTATATAAGGTCTTCTAAAGCCGCTAGCGGGCGCTGCCCCCCGCGCGGCACAAGGGGTATCCCCAGTCTTCCGCGCTTCGCTTGTGCAGACCTTCGCTTCGCTTCGGCCTTTTCGCTCCAGCTTTCGCTTCCGCTCCAAGGATGGGTGATCCCCCTCCCCTGCGCCTTGCTACCCCCGCCTTCGCCAGGAGGCGTTCGGCATGTAGCTACATGCCGCGACGGCATGAAGTGCAAAAGCCAAGCACAAGGAGCAGAGATCATGAAGTACACAGCCACCAGCCCCACTCCCACCCGCAGCGAAGAACCCAAGCGGCAGTCCGCCAAGGAAGTCATCGCTGCCAACATCAAAAGCCTCATCGAGCAGTTGGACGCTGGACACTCCGAAGCACTCACCGCTTACTTCACGGCGATGAGCCGTTTTCACAACTACAGCTTCGGCAACATTCTGGAGATCGCGCGGCAGAAGCCAGACGCCACTCGCGTGGCCGGCCTTTATGCGTGGAACCAGCTTGGCCGAAAGGTGATGAAGGGCGAGCGCGGTATCCGTATTCTGGCGCCCATCGTCGGTGTACGCCAGAAACCACAAGAAGAAGCCGAAAAGGACCTCGCCATACAGAACCGGCGGGTGCTCGTCGGCTTCCGAAATTCTTACGTCTTCGATGTCTCGCAAACCGAAGGCACAGAGTCGCCAGAGATGCGCCAGATCAGAGGCGATGTGGGCGAGAATCGCGACCGCTTGCTGGCATTCATCGAGCGGCAGGGAATCGAGCTCTACTTCACCGAAAAGATCGCTCCCGCACTCGGCATGAGCTATGGCGGACGGATCGCCATTCTGTCTGGACAATCGAAGGCCGAAGAGTTCTCGACCCTTGTGCATGAACTGGCACACGAAATGTTACACAAAGCCGACCGCCGCACGACCACCACCAGAGTTGTTCGGGAGACTGAAGCCGAGGCCATCGCGTTTGTAGTGAGCAAGGCAGTAGGGCTGGAGACTGGAACTGCGTCCTCCGATTACATCCAGCTTTATCACGGCAACGCATCGCTGTTAGCTGAAAGCCTTGAAGTGATTCAGAAGGCGTCCGCCGTCATTCTGGCGGCACTGGTGCCGAAGCCCGACTTCGAGGGGCAAGAAATACAAGATCAAATGGCAGTCGCCAGCTAGTCCGCCAGCTGTTTTGACCGAGAAGGTAACCAATTCTCGCAGCTTGTTTCGGCGGTGGCGGGCGAATCTCGCGCGCCGCCGCAACGAAGGTTTCGGACTGCTTCTGACGAAGAGGCCAAGTGGCACGAAGATTCTTGAAAAGACCCATCTCGGACCCGCGACCTCTGCCCACGGCAGTTTCGCGGCACACGGACAGTTCTTCGCCTGTTTCGATACCTCGGTTTCAATTTCTAGATCCCACGCCGCGCCGCAAGTGACGTATGGGAGGCCCTGAATGTGTCTGAGCGGTTAAAGTCGACGGCTGAAAATGTAACCGTGACATGAGAGTCGTGTTTAGATGTCGAAACACCTTGCTCTTGCCATGATTACGGAGCATAATTCCGCTGGTCCGATTAGCTAGGTTGTGATGATCGCGATCTGATTGGGCTCTTCGGTTCCGGTTCACGATTAAGTGCGTTCCTTTCACCCGTAGAGGAGTTCGCCTATGCCGCGCAAAGTCATTGATTTTTCCGCCTTGTCTGAAATCATCAGACACGAACCTTTTATGCTACATTTCTGGGAGTCGACACCGGAGGAAGCTCTTAACTTTCTCAGGTACCCACGTCAAGAATTGGCGAAGATGGGCATTGAGCTGCCACCTGACTGCCGCGTCGAAACCACGATCGAAAACCATGATTGGCTGTCTGAGCACAGCAAGGGGCTTTCGGCGGCTAACGGAACAATCATATGTGGGACAGGGGGCGGCAACACCGCGAAGAACTATTACAAGGTCTCGTTTTACGCTCACACGCATGATGTGATCGGCCACTATGAGAAGAAGCTTCTGCATTCGCCAGACGAGAAAGAACGCACTTCCAAGTGATCTGAGCCCTAATCATTCGAACTGACTCGGCGCGCATTTATAACGCTCACGATCTCCCGACCTATCAGGACCTATTAGTTCTTCTTCTTCGTTGTTGCAATTTGCTTTTTTTGGCGGGCGAACTAGTGTCAGACAGTCAAACCAACCACTAGTAAGCTGCTATCTCAGCCGGCTGGATACTCCCCGGGTCTGGCGCGCGCCGAGCCCTTGGCAGTTGAAATTTGCTTAAGTTGAGCCCGGGTCCGATTGTTACCCTCATGCCAAGGTTGCTACACTTGTGAGCGAAAAGTCGAGCTTTCTGCGAATTCCGGACTATAAATCATGGCTACGCATCCGTTTTGCTCCGCGAGCTGTTGGGACACTAATGCCTTTGATGTTGCTCACTCTATTCGCTGGGGCAGAACAACCGCCTAATTCGCCAACATTTCAGTCCGACTTCGGCGGATGTAGTAAGCCCGTCATCGCAGGAGAAGAACATCAGCTTAAAAATGAGAGAGACAGCGCGCAAAAGAAAATTGCCGCTCTAGGAAGCTGTTGAAAATCGCTTCGATGGTGGGTGTTTTCTGGGGCTTTGCGGAGGTGGCGGAGTTTAAATCGGTTGGGACTCGGGATTTGATGTGTGTTAATCGGGGTTTGCGCGTGCCGGTGAGCACGCATACCGGGTTCAGGCACACTGCTCCCTGTTCACTGGCCGATGTTGTTGGGCGATCATCCTGGGCAGGCGTAGTAAGTTATGCGCAGCGCAACTGAAGACGAACAGCCAATCGACTTTGCGCAGTCCGCGCAGTTTGCTCTGGCGCAGTGGTCCGGTCTGCTTGAGCCAGCCGAAGCTCTTTTCGATTCGACGGCTGAGACTGACGGCATAACCCGGCTGTCGGGTGGTTCTCCGGTCCAGGTTGCTGGCGCGGTTCTTGTCGTTCTTCGTCACGTGCGGGGTCACGTTCAGTTCTCGCACCGTGCGCACAAAATCCTTCGTGTCGTATGCCTTGTCTGCGCCCACAGTGATGCGCCGGGAGCGGCCCCTCTGCTTGCTGCGGAGCATCAACAGCGCGGCATCGCGTTCGGCAAATCCGTCGGCATGTGTGACCATGGCCGCGGCAATCAGTCCGTTGCGGTTCTCCACCAGCGCATGGCCCAGGTAGCTCAGCTTCGATTCCTTGCCGTAGCTCTTCCTGTAAAGCCGGGCGTCGGGATCGGTGGTAGATTCGTGCGTCTTGTTGCTGCGCTTCTGGCCATGGAAGTTAGTTCCATCACCAGGTCCGTCGCCATCCTTCGGGCGGAAGCTCTTCTGCGAGGCCCAGGCCTGGATCAGCGTCCCATCCACGGTGAAGTGTTCGTCCGACATGAACTTCCTCGCCTGCCTGTTCACTTCGGCGAAAAACCGCTGCGCTACCTAGGCGGTCAGCAGACGATCGCGGTTCTTCGAAAACACAGCGTGGTTCCAGACCGCATCATCCATGCCCAAGCCTACGAACCACCGAAACAGCAGGTTGTAATCGATCTGCTCGACCAGCAGCCGTTCGGAGCGAATGGAAAAGAATACCTGCAACAGCAGCGCTCGCAGAATATACTCCGGCGCAATCGACGGCCGCCCAGCTTCTGCGTACAGCGCATCCAACTCCGGGCTCAGCGTGTGCAGCACAACGTCGGTCACCTTCCGTACTTCGCGCAACGGATGATCCGAAGGCACTCGCTGTTCCAACGAAACATAGCTGAACATCCCGTCCTGAACCCGCTCGTCTCCTCGCATATCGATAAGACGAACAGCCCTGTGCAATGTCGCAGAGGGAGTGCCTATTTCAACAAGTTCCTAGAACAGAAACTGAAGACTACTGTTGCCCGGGAATTGAACAAGCGATCAAATCTGGAGTCCCAAATTCGGCAGCAACAAAAGGATCTAGTGCAAGTATTGGAACGGCTCGAGTGCGAGCAACTTAGTGAGACTCAGGATCCGGTAGTGCGAGGTCCCGGCGCGCCGCCCACCGAACTTCGTAGAGATGCGAATCAGTTATGCGACTGACAGAACTGTGTTGCCCGGACCTTCGGAGCCGGAGAGGCATTTTTCAGGCTTCAGCATGCGAAGAGCCTGCATAAGAAGAGGCTGAGGATGGCGAAGAAAATACGAAGATGGTAGGCTATCAGCCGAAACGCGCCAATAAGGTCGTCGCCTGTTTGGTGTGCTGGACCTGCCACGGAAGGATGGGACCGAATCACTTCACGCTCAAGGATGGCTGTGCAGTGTGCGGCTTCTGCGGAACGAAGAATCCGCTTGGCAATCTCCGGAAGATGTCCATCCAGGAAGTGACCGCGCCGTCGGAGATTCTGGTGTGCTTCACGCGGGCCGGCACAGCGGCGCATGCTCTGCATGTGGACTGCAAGACCGTGCTCGGCCCTTGGATCGAATTCCAATCGGCAGAGACGCTCGAGAAGGCGCTGCGGTACCTAGGCGCCACGGAAGAACAGATTGAAGAGCACCGAAACCAGATGAAGCGATGCGGGCAAGGAAGCAGCAACATCCGCCTGCTGCCGAATCGAAAGAACCTGCTACGGATCAATTACGGCAAGCTGTAGCTTATCCGTTGGTCTGCTACTTCACGGGGGATCGTTGGGATGACCAGGCCCAAGCTGGTGGGCCGTAATGAAGGAGCGCTCCTCTTACTCTCGCACTGCGAACGTGATCTCCCGCTTGTGGTTTATTGCGTCAGGCCGGTCACGGAATGAAAGTACGTCAGGCGCCCAGCATCTTCCACAAACCGGAATCGCTCCTCGATAACCAGCTCGTGGCCTGCATGGTACCGGTGTGTCGTTAACACGGCGTCGTCCTACCAGTGAGTATGCGAATGGTGGCCGTACTCAATCCGGTCGCCCGGCCCCATGTCATAACTATGCGTTCCGCTCCCGGAGGCCAAGGTGCAGGGCCCCGTCGAGCGGTCCATCCGATCCTGCATCCGATCCATATTCTCTTTATCAATGGCAGCCAGTTGTGCAAGGTTTCTTTGGAGGCCAAGTTTGAAAGCGCTCCAGTGAGCCCTGAGCGACGGCGAGCGCGGCTTCCGGCAAGCTATCAACAAGTTCGTGGAGACGAGATCGGTTGGGTATCTTGAACGTCATCGTGCTCTATTTGAGACGCTCGTTAGGTGATGGGTCAACTTAAGTGCCGTTATATACAGGATCGTCGTTAGAGGCCCAACAATGAAGGCCAGGACGAGAACTGCCACTAGTCCGAATGGGGGCAACTGGATCGCCTTCTATAACATGAGGCTTGCCTCGTATTCCCGCAATCAGTCCCTAAAGCACGATATACGCAGGCCCAATCACTTCCCGCTGCCTGCGACGACTCGCATCCTCCCTTCCTCTGCATCTCTCTGCGTGATCACGACGGGCAGATACAAGCATGCGACCGGCAGCGCGAATTTCATGGTGATTCGGAATACAAACGCAGCGCCTCCCCCAGAGATGGCTGCAAAGACCAAGCTGAAAAGGCCGACAGAAAGCAGTACGGACAGGAACCATAGGCCAATGTTCCTAGCAGCTATCATCTGTAGTCGGCATGGCAGCTTACACGTTTCTCTCGCCTAGGCCTCCAAGCAGAGCGGATCGGGCCAGCCATGCCAACATCATCGCACGGCTCCTGGAGATCGCCAGCAGGCAGCATTTGAATCGTGCTGGCTGTTGTCTTTTGGGTTATTTAACACAGACCTTTCGTAATTATCACTTCGTAAGCAGCGAATGTTACGGCACGCATCAATCAGAAAAGCTAGGCTCGGCTCCGATCGGAAATGATCGGAGGTCGTGAAAAGCAAGCGACTCAAGACAACACTCTGTGACTGGACAGTGACGGGGACGTTTCGGAGAGACCAGACTGTCTACCGCGGAAACTCAAATGCAGTATGCATTTAGCGGGCACAAGTCCTGTTAAAAGCAATTTAATAATCCGATTTCTTAGCGATCGAGATAGCCCGAATATTAGGTTGCTCCAGTGAGAAATGCTGTCAAGTATTTCTCTGATGAGAGCAGCGATTGTTGCGTAGAGTTTCCGATCCTCCTTGGGATTGATACAAAACTAGTGCTTGTCCAAGATTTAGCTTGCTTTCGTTCATTTCGCGGGTGCACAATCCGCCTCCGCTGGTCGGAAACAACACACTTTGTCCTGTATCTGTCTTCGGCTCTGGAAATAAATAGTTGTGCTCGAAATAGTCACGGATTGGGCTGGGATAGTTGAGGAGTCTTTGGAGACGCTCGCACGTAAAAGCGTCATTGTAAGAGGCCTACAAAATTCAAAGCCGGCGGTGGTTCCCGTCTGAAGCTCAGCGCAAGGGTGAAACAAAAGGCGGTCGACCTTCACTATCGGGTGTACGCATCAAGCTCGAGGATTGAGTCATGCGCGCCATTCGCAAATACGAGCGATCTCTCCTGGCCGGTTCCGTCGTTGCATTCCTGATGGTGCTGAGCGCTTGCCGGAAAGCCGCCGATCACCCGCCCACCTCCGCATCAGGTGGCGGCAGCATTCATGGAATGATTTACACGGAGGTCGATGATCCGGCGGAAGCACTAGGCAAACGGAAGATTTTCGTTCCGGGCGTATCAGTGTATTTGAAGAATCGCGCGAGTGGAAAACAGACCGAACCCGTGGTCACCAACCTACGGGGCTGGTTCCTCACACCGGTGCTCGCGCTTGGAAAATACTCGATCTGCTGGAACGCGCCAGGATTCGAACCCGGGTGTACGACCGACCAGGATGTTTCAATCCAACGCCCTGTAGTGGCTCCGGCACCCGTGGCCATTCGTCCAAAAGGGAAACTGATCTTTGGAAGAGTGACCTTCTCCAACGGAGCGCCGTGCAGCTTTTCCGCGCCAGCCTTCGGTCTGGAGGGGAATGCCAAAGTGACACTCCTCGGTTCCGGGGGAGCGGTGCTGGGCCAGCCAATCACCACGAACATTGCGGGCGAATTCGTTGCGGCGGACGCTCCCTCGAGCGTGACGGGTTTACGCGCGGAGTGCGACGGCATGAGAGCCGATACGACGAAGGTCGAGAACGCCAAAGCCGGCGCAGTGCAGGTCACGATTCGAAACACCGCACCGCGCATCGCTGAAGTGGCCGCTGGAACGAGCGACCGCCGGCGACGCCGCGCAGCGCCAGGGGAGACTATCCCGATCAGCGTCAGCGTTCGGGATGCCAAACAACGGAACCTCCATTATTTCTGGCAGCCCAGCGACGCCGGGGCGCCGTTTGTTTCCCGCGATGCGCCGATGGTCCGCTGGACTCTGCCCAAGAGCGCCGGCACGAACACGATGTATGTCCTGGTGGCGGACAAGGCGGGCGGTCACAGCATCGGGCGAGTGGACGTGGTGACGGGCCCGACGGCCGTGATCTTTAGCGCGACTGTCACCGAAACCAATGGCGCGCCGATCGCCGGCGCAGCGGTGACCGTGAATGGCCAGGCTGTTTCGACCAATTCGCAAGGATACTTTTTCCTCCAGCTTCCGGCAGAGAGTAGCCGCTATTTGCTGAATATCCACAAGGATGGATACGCTCTGTTTTCGCGCGTTCTTTTCACTGAGCTCGTGGGCGCAAAATTCAGCCTGGTGAAGGCAGCAAGTCTTACGCTCCAGCCGGGCGACCGCCTCAGCTTCACGGACGCCTCGACCGGAAAATCGCCCGGCGCGCAGATTGAAGCTGCGGCGAATGTGTTCGTGGATGCGAGCGGCAGAGCGCCTGCCGGCCCTTTGACGGTATATATCGCGACGCTCGATCTGCGCGATCCGGTGGGGCGAATGCCAGGCAACTTCGGCGGCGTGGCGGCGAACGGAGCGAAAGTGCGGCTCGCCAGTTTTGGCGGGGTGGACGTAGAGCTCCGAGACGGCGCCGGCAATCGCTACAACCTCGCGTCGGGGAAAACAGCGACGGTGCGGATCCCAATTGATCCAGCCGCGCAGCCTGCGAAGACACCCGCTTCCGTGCCTCTCTGGGACTACGATCCGCAACAGGGACTGTGGAAGCAGCAAGGGACCGCGAAACTGGACGGTCGATTCTATCGAGCAACTGTGCAGCATTTCTCCGCGATCAATGCGGCGGCGGCGGCGAGTAACGCCGCCTGCATGCGTCTGCATTATGATCCCGGCACGGTGAACTTCCCCTTTAATCTGCACATCACCGTTCCACAGATCACCGGCGCCGATACCAGCGTGACTGCTTCTGTGGCGAGTTCGGCCACCGACGTGATCGCCGAGCTGCCTCCAAATGAGCCGATCACGCTCGAGATCGACACGGTCGAGTTGTCGAAGCAGATCGTGAACTCGGGACCGGGCGCGCCCGGTCCGGCGGATCCCAATCCTGCCCCGGGGACATGCACCTCGGACGCCTACATGATGGTCGCTCCGGCCGATGCATTGGGTTTCGACCCGAACAATCTGCTGTTCTCGCCGGGCGGGTTTCTGAACTATTTCGGGCTCGACGACCAGGTGAGCGCCGATGCCTATTATGCAGCGATCGATCCGACGGCGGCCGGGGGAGCTGGAACGATTTCCAGCTTAGGAACGACGGTGACAGGCACCGGCACGAATTTCACTACATTTTTTGTGCCCGGCGATATCATCCGTGCTCCTGCGGGAACCGGCCAGCCGCGCACGATACAATCCATCACCGACGATACGCACCTGACTACGCACTCAGTGGCCACGGTCACGCCGCCGCCTATTCCTGCCGGAACAGGCTATGAGCGCGTCGGAGTGAAGACGACGCTGGACAGGTTCAAAGCACAGAACAATTTCGCAGCCGATGAGGCATCCGCGGTGTACTTCAATGCGGGTGACTTGGGATTTGGGCGCGGCATGCACATGTGGACGAATGGCGCGAATATCGCGTATTACGTTTCGAACTTTCCCAATGTGGAAGCCGCACGGCTGGGCATTGGCCTCATCGCTTCGGTGGCGATGGATTATTCGCCGAATCCGCTGGGAGGTGGGCCTTACACGAAGTTCTACGTGTTCAATAGCAGCGGCGCTCGCGTGAATTTTGCTGATCTGGACGGACGTGGAGCAAAGTTCGTTCCACGACTTTGCGTCATTTGTCACGCCGGGCAGTACGTGCCGCCCGACAATATCAACCACGGCAATACACAATCGCGCTTCATCAGTTTTGATCTCAGTTCCTATGGATATTCGGGATTCGATCCCTCTTTCAGCCGCAGCAGTCAGGAAGACAATTTCCGGAAGTTGAATCTTGGGATCTTGCAGCACACCAATCTCAGCGCCGGGGCGCAAGAGCTCCTCGGCGGGTGGTACACCCACGACGGAAACACCATCAACACGCCAAATCAGACTCAAAAGGACACTTTCGTCCCGGCGGGCTGGACCGGCCACGAGGCGCTTTACATAGATGTCGTGAGCAAGTCGTGCCGAACGTGCCACGTCAACCGGGACGCGGCGATCGACTGGGCGAAGTTCACAGGAACATCGTTATTGGGAAATCCGAACGCAGCGGGGTTTCGGCAGTATGGTCCGGTCACCGAACCGTTTGTGTGCGGAATTCGTTTTATGCCGCATTCGAAGGTCACGTATATCAACTTTTGGGCCAACAGTAGTGCGGCCAGTAATCCGAATCGAATCAATGAACTTCGCAACGCGGGGTTAGACGATTTCACGCAAGCTTTGCCTTGTCCGGTGCCGTGATACCGATTGACGACTATCGAAACGCAGCACAAAAAGGAGGCTCCGTGACTGTTAATCCGAGTTTCTATTTCAACCTGTTTAAGAAATTTCAGGTGTTAAATCATGTTCCCAGCAGCTCCGTACACGGAAACGCCGGCGCACCTACCGGGGGGTTCAATCTAACGGATCCGAATGCCGCAAATGGCGTATTCGGGGGATCTAACCTGGGTACCCCGCTGACGCCAGGTGACTTCACACCGGCGAACAATCCCCTGTGGGCGATCCTGAATGCGCGCGCAGGTGGAGCGGCTGGGTTCGCCCAAGTGACGATCCCAGGAGGGACGCAGGCAGGGTCGCAATGGCCAGCGATGCCTCCGGGTCTTCCACCCGCCTGGAACGAGTTCCAGGTGACCGCGCCCGCGCCTAAGCTAGTGGACGTATTTAGCACATGGATTACAAGTGGGCAGGTGCGCGATAACCCGAACGCCGTGATCTTAGCCAAACCGCCGTCACCAATTCCGGGACCACTCGACGCCGGAAAGGCGCTCTTCGTTTGCAGCATGCCTGGCGACACCGGCGTGCGGCCTGGCGTGCCGCCGGATTTTTGGGCGACATCGCTGATTTTCCTGGTAGATCCGGCAACGGGAAACACAGTGAACCCCGTCACCCTCACGGCCGCTGCGGATTATTATCTGGCTGCAGTAATCGGCAACCGCGGGAACACGGACGCTGGCCGCTACTTAAACCAACCGCCGGCCGTGGAAGTGGCGGCGAGCGTTATGGTATGGAACACGTTCGACAGCCCGGGCGTAGAGCTGCCCTCGCTGTCCAATCTGGACGTCAACGCCACAAATGGAATCTACGAGCAGTATTTCCTCAGACCGGGGGACTACGATATTGCCGGATGGCACCTGAACGTGCAGACGGTCTTCAATGGCATCATCGCGGCATTGAATGCCTCCGGGTTGAACCTGGGAGGCCTAACACCGGAGCAGTGGGTTTTGGCCCAGCCTGCGCACCTCTGCTCGAAAGTGGTCATTCGAGGCGAAGTCGCTGGCCAAGCGTTCCCGAATTTTGGCACGGATACTCCCGATACGAATCGACGAATTGCGCAGAAGAACCTGGCCCCATTTGAGGCCGGTATCACAACCACGGACCCCAATCCAAACATCATCTGGAAGAACTTTATCGTCGGGCAGCCGCTATTCTTCAGGCTCAACCAAGGCGAGGGAGCGAATCGGCTCCTTCTTGACCACGGCTTACCAGCTAATGCGACACAGGTGTTTCTTGCCATCCCTACGCGGACGTTCGAACAGTTCGTGCGCCCCGACCGGCTGAAGGGATTCGAGATTTTCCCGGAGGAGAAGCTGCCGCACGTGGGGCGCTACCATGGAAAGCCGTTCCCGGATGCCGTGATTTTGCGGCAGACAGGCAAGGAGGCTTCGATTCAACTGCCGGGGCTCGAGGAGAAGCAGTATCTCGGAATGGCGGTCGGAGTCGAATACGACATGAAGAAAGTCAAGCATGGTCCCCTCGGGGATCTGACGATGGTTCAGCACACTGTCGTCCCGGTGCTGAAGCCGGGCACGCGCTGCTTCGACCTGGTAGACAAGGTTGTGGGAGGGTTCACACTGCAGGTCCACGCAACTGACGGACACGTGGGGCCGAAGGGAAGAGTCGAGTACCCAGAAGGTTACAACGGCTAGTGCGTTCAGCTTGGATCGCTATCCGGAGCAAACCTTTCATCGATATTTGTTCGTATTAGCTGAGGGTACTCAAGCCCTGTCCGATCACCAAGCTGTCGCGTGCCGCCTTAATAATCTCTGGAACTTCTGGTGGGGAACAGAGCCGTTGCCAGTGACTGGGGGACACAATTCCGGCTTGTCACTCGGGATCATGGCCAATTCATGTTGCCGAAATTTTCCCAATGCCCGAAATTGCGTATCGAGAATTCGCAGTCGCAGCTTTTCGTAAGAATTGGTCGTGAGCTAGTTTTTGAATTTTTCAAGACTGAGAACCCGAAGGCGTCAATTAAATCCTCCTCGCCAGAAGAGCTTTTGCGAGCCTACCGTTCAGTTGGGGAAAAGATCTCGCCTCCTTGCTGTACAAAGCGCCGTGCGACCCTCCGTGCCGGGGCCACAACCCGCAGGGGTCGTCTTTATACCGGGGAATTTACCGGGGACTCTCAAAATGAAATGGCAGCAATTCGGAGCAATTCTGCCTTGCTGGAAACGCTCATAACCCACTCATATTGAAGAACCCACAGCAACTGGTAGCAATTGAATGCACTGGCCCTGGCATCACGACGCTGAAGGCTGGCCACTCAAGCTGGGCACGACGCCTATGATTGCCAGTGACAATCCGACATGGGTCCTTACTGTTGGCGGAAAACTCGTTTTTCGGCAAAGGTCGCTCGTTTGTGCGTGATTGAAAATGCATTCTCAGACTGTCACGACCGCCCATATAGCCTGTAATCGCGAAGTTTTTCTCGTGATTTCTGACCATATGAGTTCTTTCGCCGCCCCTACAAGCCGTTGCAACCGCAATCACGTTGATACTTGGGAAACCAATCAACGCCGTCGAAGGTTCCGAGTTGATCGTCCCAGCATGGACCCCTTTGTCCAGATGTCGTTTTGAGGAGAAAGCGCTGGCCGCCCAACCGTTTTCCTTTTGCGTCGAGTTGAGCAACGTCTAGTTCGAAAACCCGTGCTCCCATTGGGGCACGTCCATCGGGCACGAATTGGACACGAAGGGTGCCAAATGCACCGGCTTTGAGTGGTGGTCCGATTAGTTGCGCGCCTGAGTGCGTAATAAAGAGTCGTCCATCGGGAAGACGTTGGAACCCCTCTCCTTTTACTTCTCCTTTTACCCATGGATTAAGAGATTCTCCGCGAAATTCAATAAAGATGTGTCCCCAGTCGAAAAGCGATGCACCGGGCCGCTTTGGCGTTTCGAAGATAAGACGTGTTTCCTCAGTCTCCCGGTCGAATCTGCCGATCAATAAGTCCGCAAAGCGCATTCCGTCCCCGTCGGTGTCAACAACTGTGATGTTCTTCCAGATAATATTGTTGTTGTTCTGGACATTCGCGTACAGGGAACTGGTCTCAGGTGAGGTCATACCAAATGGAGGCGTGGCGGATGTCTCAATTCGAGCTAGCAAGCAGAAATGCGCCTTGTCCGCGCCGAAGGCGGCATAATCGGAGGGGTCAGGTGGGGCCCAGGAAAACTCCGCTATTTGAATGCCTCTGCCACTGACGCTGACTGATTGGGTACCAATCAGACCGCCCATCAGGGCAGGCGAAGTGACGCTGCCGTCCCATGGCGCCGGCCAGGACAGCGCGCCAGAAGCCTTCGCCCAATACAGCTTCAGCGTCCCACTTTGGGCGCCTCCGCCTGAGCAGGCACGGTTTCGAACGCGGATATAGACAAAGTTAGCCTGTCCGCCGTTCGGATTCTGATGATCTTGATTGGTAAGACCGTCGGGTGCATTTCTGACCCAGATATCATCACTGATCCACATCGGATTAGGGCTTGGGTCTGGCTCAACGCCCGTGTCGTCTGCATTGTCTTGCATCCACAGGTCCGGCATTGGTGCGCCGCCACCGACCGGCACGAGGCCATCGGAGGCAAGAATGCTCGGGGGCGACACGGAGAGCGTCGCGTTCATTCGTGTGGCTTGATCCTGGGTGAACATGAACATAGAATCGTCATCGACGTAGTCCATATAGTCCATGAAAATGTCGCCATTCGGGCCATTGCTGCAAGAAATATGCGGGAAGGCGGGCTTACCAAAATTTTCAATACCCTGATTGGGAGTATCGGCGCACTCATCGGACCCGCTGCAGATACCACTTGGTGAAGAATCGTCGTCGCCCCAAATGTGGAGCAAGTTGAGCCAGTGCCCGACTTCATGCGTCGCTGTACGACCAAGGTTGTAAGGTGCATTTCCCGCCGCTGCGCCGACTGTTCCAAACGCACGGTAGTCACAGACCAGCCCTTGGATACTGGCTGGCAGGGAGGGAAACGTGCCATAGCCCAGCGTTCCGTCCGTATAATTCACGACCCACATGTTCAAGTATTTGGTAACGTCCCAAGGATCGTGTCCCCCAGTCGCGGTCGATTTCATGCGTTCGTCGCTCGCTGTAATGGCGGTGAAACCAGTAATCGCGGTATTCGTCCGCGTGATTCCCGTGGTCACAGCGCAGTTGGGATCGCGTACGGCCAATGCGAATTCGATCCTCGCATCAGCAGCGACAGCAGCAAATACCATCGGAACCTTGTTGGCATCGGCATTGTTCCGGCGGAAGTCGGCATTGAGAACGTCGAGCTGGGATTGAATCTGTGCGTCGCTGATGTTTTGAGCTGCCGTATTCCAGACAACATGAACAACAACTGGAATCCGCACTACACCAGTACGGAGACCCTGCGCTCCATAGCGCGCTATGAACCTGCGTGTCTCTAGCTCTAGCTCACGACACTTGCGCCGATATTCCGGATCAAGCGCAGCAATACGACGATGAATGTACATCGTCGCGCATCTCGGGTGTCTTTTATTGTCCTGATGCTCGTCCTTCTTTGCCATTGCGCATTCTCCTTTCGCGGCGAAGTTTCGTGTCTGCTCCGGGCGAAGGCTTAGGAGCGGGTAAACTGCAGGCCAGATGGGGCCGTTATACCCACCACCTAATGTCCATTCGCTTCGACGAACAGGAAGCGTTCTGCCCCCAGCGTCATTGGATACTTCTTGAGCAGCACCCCACGCCGAGAACTTCAATCTCGGGCGCAGAAGGTCTAATAGTCGAAAGGTCTCTGAACGGAGTGATGCAAAGAGGGTGCATCGAAGCCCGGCCGGTCACGCTCTCTGATTTAACAGCGAGAGCATCTTTCTCGGCACAAAGCCACTTAGCCAAAAGTATCTGTCTCTGACCCTAATGGCCAAAATGCTGCACCAGACTATTCCACTATTTGTCTGGGCTGTCAAGCGGAAAAGCGACGGTACGGAACCCAGAACCCTGGAGGCAGGATTGTGAACCAGATGGAGATGGATGCGCTGGAGGGCGCATCTCCTGGAGTTCGGCGAGGAGAAGGTTTGAGCATGTAACGCTCCGTCAGCTCCAAGCACTAATGTATGAGCACTCCAGGGGCCTCCTCGCGTCGAGCGAATTGCTGGGTGCTTTTGGAAGGGAGGAAGATCGAATGCCATGCAACAGTTGCGAAAGTAATTTTCAAAGCTATCAATCAATTGTCGTGTCCATCGTGGATTCGGGACTCAACCGACTGATTTACGTGCAGAATCAGGGACGAAACATAGTCATGATTCGCCGAATTTTGCTGTGCTACACGACGCCCGGGGGCTGGGGAATGTTGTACCTCCGTCCGGCGCCGGACCCGATCACGTGGACCTATCCATCGGCTTTCCTTGAGACTGGAATTACAGCGCTTTATTACTCGCTTAGTGCGAGCAACGCCAATATTATCCAGGCGCAAGCCGAGTACATTGAAGTTGAGGGACGCGCTCGGAGCTGTCCGAACTAACGATTGGGAGGTGGAATATGGCACTCAAATATTGGCAACTGAAGTTGAAAGGGACTAAGTCCTTAGAAGAGATTCACGCCGCTGTTGGCCGTGGCGGCGCGAATATCGTACGCATCCACGTCGAAGCGAATGAGACGCAGGTCTATCTCGCCGGAGACGAATCGTTGCACCCGCATCTCGCTGAGACGATCAAAGCGGCAGGTGCTCTACAAGAAACCTTGGAGCCTGAAGTGACGCGGCTTTGACGAAAGACAATTTCACAGTTGTGCAGCGTAAGCGGTTGATATTGCTTGCTCCATTCCTGTCCACGCCCGTGCCGATGCGATGTCCTGGGTCACGGGCGGCCATTTCCCCGATACGTGAGACCAGCGGCGATCAAGGATTTGCGGAGCCAGCGTTCGATTGCTCGATTTGTTTGCGCAGCCTCAGATATTCCTGCCCGTGTCGGGTGAGATAGGCTTCGGCTCAGTGCATGAAGCAACCGACTGACAGAATTGTGGAATTTGAGCCAAGTCAGAGGTTTGCAATTTGTCTTCGACCGCTTGAGCCGACGTGGGTCTTCAAGTTGACGGGAAGCTGGTCCTGGAGGGCCCGCAGGCCAGAATTGCGCTCGCACATTTGAAAGCCGAGACCATCAAGGGCCTATCGATCGGCTTCGACACCATCAAGGACGCGGTCGAGAACGGCGTGCGCCACCTGAAGGAGCTGCGTTTGTGGGAGGTGTCGGTCGTCACATTTCCGATGAACGAGGCCGCGATGGTAACGAGTGTGAAGTCAATCGATGACGCACGCCGCGTTTTGCGCGAGGCTGCTGCGAACCCCGAAGAGCAAGCGGCATTGCGTTCTCTCCTCAAGGAGATTCGTGCACTCCTCGATTCAGAGGATGACGAACACGGAGACGATCCGGACGACGAGGATGAGAACGGAATCGCTCTCGCGCTTCGCGGGATCGTCACGAATTGAAAGGGCTAGATTCAAGTTGGTTCCAACGGTAAAATCGCGTGGAAATTACACGAGTCTTTGCGAGGGCCATTGGAAACGCAGAGAAATCGGGTTTGTGTCAGAGTGTAGAGGACTGGAACTCGGCCCCGGAACTATCGGTGAACGGGGCAAACTCAGCAGGGAACCTCTAGCCATCTGGCGCCCATTGAAATCCCATAGCTAGATCACCGCGTCCGCCGCAAACGCCAACGGCTCACTTCAAACGACCCTATCGAAACTGTCCCGGAGCAGCACACTGCGCTCCCACGCGCCGCATCTGCCGGGGCAGTCCCGATAGGGATCTATCGTTTAGCGGTACTTATCTGATCTAGGATTATCCGTTCAGAGAGTCCGAGAACATCGGGCTGCGCGATGATAAGGACCCGCGTAAAGCCGTGCGAGAGGCGTGAACCTACTTCAGTTCGGTGACTTTGATCCAGCCGCTCTTCTCGAACTTGTTCAGCCCGTAGTTGAGTGATTCTTCAACTGTCGTGGAGTCGTGCCTCTTGAAGAACGCAGGGAGCTTCTTGATCCCTAGCCAGCTCCAACAGCACAGCCCAAGTTTTGGGCCTAGCATCGTCTGGCCGCCACCGGAATCAGACTTAATCCGAATTGCAGTTTACGTTCTCCCCTTGAGCACCCGACCGCCGAATACCTCGGGTCGAGGTGGATTTGGCAAAAATGGAAAGACAAATGAGACAGCGGTTTTTTGGGGCAGCAGAGCTCACAGCTTGATACGATCCATCGCCCGGAGACACTATTACTGCAGGAACATTCCATTTGGGTTTCTACACGGAGCACGGGCCGAGTACATGGGAACTGGCGCAGAAAATGGGGTCAGATTTGCTGGTAAGGAATGATCGGAGCCCATATGGCAACTGGATTCTCTTCCGACCTATCAATCGGCAGCACCGTTCTATTGGAGTATGTCGACCAGTTGATCGCGAAGGGCGAGACGGACTTCAGGCTCAACTGCGCATTGAAGTATGCGAAATGCTATCCGCGGGCGGATCTTTCCTTGCGCCGCTTGGCTTCACTTACGAATCTCTCCGTGTGGCACATTTGCCGTCTATTTCGGGACGAAGTGGGTATCTCTCCCGCACGCTGCATTAAATTACTGCGGTTGAAATTTGCGGCCGATCTACTCATCAAAACATCTCTGAGTGTTAAGGAAGTGACGGCTTCGGTTGGCATCAATGATGTAAGTCATTTCGTCAGAGATTTCAAGAGCGTTACTGGCGAATTTCCGGTCGAATATCGAACGCGAGTTCGAAAGCAGACTGCTGTGGGGGTTCTCCATTTCACCAATGCCAAGAACGGCTAATAATTGCCAAATTTCGCCTATAGCTTGGCCTTGCACTCGCTGAGTTACAGGTTCACGATCCACTAAGTTACGCGGCACGTTCGGTGGTCGTGGTCAGTTCCGGCGGAGTCGTTGATAGCTCAGTCATATCTTGGTTCTTCCCAAGTTGATCATGGGCCGTCGAGTTTCATATCTCGAAGCCTTCAAACCAACTTCGCCGAAAGCGACTGGAGTTGCTATGGCCGGTGCGATTAGTTACTATTTCAATTTCTTTAAGAAGTTTCAGGTTATCAATCACGTTCCAGAAGTAGCTGTTCACGGCGCCGGCGCGGGCGGGTTCTAGAAACCTAACCATCGACTGGAGCTTCGATCTGAGGAGAGTGATATGCCCCCAGTGACCGGGAATGATGGCACACCTAGTGGTTTCAACCCAAACGCGTTCTTCGGAGTGTGGGGCGATTCTGGTTCTGCAGGTCCTTTCGGTGGTGGGGGCAACGGTGTTATCGGCGCGAGCGCTGGGTCATCCGGGGTTGCGGGCTTCACTCTTGCGGACAGCCCACGTGCTGCGGGAGTTTATGGAACTGGTCCCAGGGTAGGAGTGGCTGGGGCCGTGCAGGGCGGCTCGAGCGCACCCAGCGATCGAGTTGCTGTTTATGGAACTGCCTCAAATGGGCAGAATCTGGGCGGTATCGGCGTTGCTGGGATCAGCGATACCGGAGTCGGTGTGCGCGGCGACAGTACTTCCGGGGACGGCGTGTTTGGCTTTAGTAGCACAGCCGGGGGAGTTGTAGGGATCGGCGCACAGGATATTGGCGTTTTCGGCGTGAGCAACGGAACTGGCGTATTGGGATGGGGAGGCCAGTTTTCTGGTTACTTTATTGGTGATGTTCACGTCAGCGGGACTCTTACCAAGGCTGGCGGCGGTTTCAAGATCGATCACCCACTGGATCCGGCGAACAAGTATTTACAGCACTCATTCGTCGAATCCCCGGAAAGAAAGAATATCTACGACGGAATCGCAGTTTGCGGGGCAAACAGCAGCGTGACCGTCGAGCTGCCTGAATGGTTTGAATCCTTGAACAGCGATTTCCGCTTCCAGCTCACGCCACTAGGTTCGCCTGCCCCGGGCCTCTACGTCGGTGCAGAACTGAAAGGGAATAGATTTGTGATTGCAGGCGGATCACCGGGCTTGAGAGTGAACTGGCAAGTCACCGGTATTCGTCGTGATGCCTGGGCCCGAGCCAATCGCTTCAACGCTGAAGAGGAAAAGACCGGTGAGACTCGCGGACGCTATCTGCATCCGAAGGCACATGGAGCGGGAGAGGCGCAGGCGATTGACTATCCCCGCCACGCCCGAGCCCGTGAACACCTAAAAACGAAGTGAAGCATCACTCAAAGTCTGGTGTCAATAACGCTTCGGGATGGATCCTTGAATTCGCCCAATGCCATCAACGACCGCGGGCAGATCACCGGGACTGGTAGTCATAGCGGTGAGGAGCACGCATTCGACTCACGCCCACCTCAGATCCAAAGATGGATGAGGATGACAACGATAGCGACTTGACAGGCAATCATGAGCAACAGTAGACGCCAGGCAAATTAGCATAGTAGATAAGGGGTTTCTTTTTTGACACGTTCCAGCCAGCAACCCTATTATGCGTGTCGCAATCCAAAGGGCCAGATACGTTTGGAGTTCATCTCATGAAACGATCTTCGTGCGCTTCCGCGCCCCTTCATTTCAATCTGACCCTCTTCTTATTCCTCATAGGCCTAATGTCTGCCCTTTCCGCTTATGCCAGCGACCGTGAGATTGGGGGCTACGTCGACCGGGCAGAAGATCGCTTTGTCCGGAATGACTGGAACTTCATCAAGAACTTCCAGGGGTGGCAGACGATCGGCTCCAACCGTTACCAATACGTCCAGTATTTCTGGGGCGAACCATTTGAGTTCAACGCCAACCACCTGGATTTTGTCGACAAGATGGACCTGGCCTACGTTGCAGGTCACGGCAGCGGCTATTACATCCAGACCAACCAGAGCACCTCCGATGGGGTAGACCTGAGGAATAGTCCGGGTTACGGAACCCTGAGAACCGGCGGCGATCTGGAGTTTCTGATTATTGAGTCCTGCAGCACGGTCGCTTCGGCACCCGAAGCGCCTGCCAGCGGCGACTGGTGGACTCCGTGGACTAGTATCTTTCAGGGGCTACATCAACTGGTGGGCTTCCGCACTCTCAGCTACTCTGACAACGGCATCCCAAACCGCTATGCCAACAAGTTGAAAGCGAATGGAGGGGTGTGGCAATCATGGTTCGATGCTGTGAATGAAGAACGTGTGTATTCGAACATCGTCGCTTCGGACGGCGCTCCCTACCCCGGGTATGCCAGCGCCGTGATGTACATAACCACCGAGAACGACCGCTTGGGAAGCTACGCCGCAGACCCTGCAGGCGGCGCTGTAAATATGAAGACCTGGTGGCAGTATTAGTTCTGGATTAGTAGGGGCTCGTTGTGGAACTTGCACCCCAAGGATCCTGCTATGAAGTCGTTGCTGATCATCCTTAGCCTGGGCGGTAGTTTGTTGGCCACCTCGTGTTCGAAGAAAGTCGCCCCCCCTCCGCCTGATCAGACCCCTGCCTACATCTACCCATTTGAGAGCCGCGGCACGATGAGTCCTGAGGACTCCAAGAAGCTGCTCAAACGACTCTTAGATGTGAGCGCACCTGGCGACCTGTATCGATCGAATGAGAATACGGTGTATTACGTCTCTCCGAAAGACGTCACCGAAACATTTGAATGCGACTTGAATAACGGAAACTTTACTTACAACAAAAGCCTGAAGAAATACGCTGGCGACTACGCACCCAAACTGCCCACTCAGGAAGAGGCTCTCAAAGAGGCGGAACAGTTCCTGAACACCCAGGAACTGTTGCCGAAGAACAGGAACGAGTTGACGCTGGCCCACTTTGGCGGCCTTCGCAGCACCAGCGTGATCGGTGGGAAGCGGGCCGGACCAGTCATCGACAAACTCGTGACCCTGAGCTACGGTCGAACGATTGACAACACACCGGTGATAGGACCGGGATCGAAGATCGTGGTGAACCTGGGTGACAAGGGCGAAGTGATGGGACTGATCCGGCGGTGGAGAGAAGTCTCCGCGTCATCCAGAAAGCTGGTCCCGCCGGAGGAGCTAGTCTCGCAACAGGAAGCTGAAGAGATGGCGAATCGCCAGATCGTTAGTGAGTATGGCGATGCATCGAGCCATAAAATCCTGGGCTCCCGCAGAGCTTATTACGACAACAATGGGAGCATTCTGCAGCCAGTGTATGCATTCGAAGTAGCTGTCACGCTGCGAGATCCTAAAGTTCGTCCGTTCAACTACCTCTGTGTCATCCCAATGATGAAGAACTCGCCTGAGCCTCTCAACCTGACTGGCATTGATCCGAGGGCAAAAGAGATGATCAAGAACGGTAAGCCAGGCGAGAAACCGTATCAAACTCCCGAAAAACGCCAGGTTGACTAATGCAAACCTCATCTAGGACAGTGCGCCCTAGTCGACTACTCGGAGTCCGAACAGGACCAAGCCGGTCACTAAGCATTCAAGGGAGAATATATTTACATGATCGATCGTTTTCCGCCAGACGAGACGGAAATGTGAATCCGAATTCGAGCACCGGGCGTTATAGCCGGATTATGCTCTGCTGGCTCTAAGAGCAGGGAAGATGTTCGAACGCCGCAGGTCATCCATTTCCCAGAGCGAAGGGACGAATTGATTCCAGCCCAATCCCAGAGCCGCTACCGAAATGCAGCATTTCAGCCGTCAATCTTGCGCCACGATCCGGCCATCAGCCACAGAGAGACGAGCGAGCTTCGCAGTTCTGCGCTATATCTCCACGCATCGGACGGGCGGAGCCATATGGAGGCTGTCTAATCGAAAAGCCTGTGGCAATTTACTGCTGCTTCTTTCTATGAGCGGTCACCGCGCTATTGCACGTCGCACCAAGCGATACGATCTGCCTCGTCACGGGTAATTGGCGAGGGAAGCCGCAAATGTGCCCCGACACGTTCGCTTCGAATGGGCGCTGGCGTTTGCTCGCTTTCTACGATCGGTAGAAGCATAGGTGGGTGCGCGCTATTTCCGAACATGAAGTCAAATGATTCGCGCGTCAACAACATGTCCCAGACGACATGGATCCGGCGATCTTCGCCTCTATTACAGGCGGAATGCACACACCCGTGGTTGATGAAATAGACTGTGCCTGGCATCAAGTGATAAACCCAGCCGTCTAACATCAGCTCTGCGTTCGGATTGCTGACGATCGGCAGGTGAAACCGCGCACGTGCACCTATCGAGCCGGTACAAGTTCGGATGACGGCGTGCTCTTCGTGCGGCGAAAGAGACGCTCCGGCCGACAGAACATTGATCCGGAAGTTTATAGTGTGTGGAAAAAGCGCGACAAATTGTGCGAGAGCAGGATACTGGGCAGAATAGTGAAACTTTTTGCCAAGACAGGAGTGGTTGTGGTCAGTCGAAAAGTCATCGTAGCGTCCCGTGGCATTAAGGAGGCTGAACTGGACAACGTTGCCACGCGGCCTTGTCCAATTTGTGATGTGATTCGGGTCGTTGACATCTGATGCACGCTCAACGCGGCATAGGCGATCGATGTCGGCACGAAGTCTTGCAAAACATGCCGACGGTAAGTGGAATAGGCGCAGGCAGCGTATACCACCGACATGATAATTGCCGTCGCGTATGCCCGCCAGCAAGGTTGGACCATTCACGCATGACTCCGGAACGGACAGGCTTGCCACAACGATTCGAGATCGAGCCGCATCAGCGGAAGTTTTGCACGACGCGCCAAGTCGACGCAATCGATTCGGTCGTATTTCAGCCACACAGCTTCGGGGGGCTCCTCTCCAATCGATAGGAAATAGTCGCGAAACTTACTGTCATCGCCCGACGGAAGGTCGCGGAACTTTACCCATATCGCAGGGATGCCATAGGTGTGACTGGTTATGAGGCCGTGCAAGGACGAGGATGCAACGAACTCGCAGGAGGTAATCTGATCGATCACCGATTCGATTGGGGCCTGAATGTCGATCCACTGAATCCCCTTCGAAGGGGACAATGATGCGCCCAATCTTGGACTGTCGGAGAAGTGTGACACTATGCCCACTCCGCGTCGCTGGTTCGAGGTGGAACAGTAGAATCGCGGCAAGAGCAAGGCCGGATCGCCATAGAGGGGGGGGCAGTCGGCGCCGCATTCAATTGCGCGAGCCCGTGTGAGCGGTCCGCGCACTGCCAGCAGATTCGCTGCCGGCGACACTGAATCGTCAACGCTCATGATGCCAGAGCCCCAAACAGTGCAGCGGGCGCCCGCATAGCTCAAGATACTTCCGGTGACGAAGTATTTGTGGCGCGGGTCCTCCGGGCGTACGAAGACAGGATGCCGTCCAGTGAGCCGCTGGATCAGCCACGGCGTGAGCGCGTCGCCGAAATTCGGGCGGCTCGGGATGCGACACCAAAATGCGCAGACGCATTGTCGCTCTTCGTGAGCATCAGGTCCGCTCATTCTGATTGTCGGCTGCATGCAGGATCCCATGGATTTCGGCGCGAATCGAGTCGTCGATGCCACCCCAACTCCAATACCAGCGGCAATGCGGCTCGCCCGTTGGCGAGGTGCTGGCGTCCACCCACTCGAAGCGTTCGCGGTACCGCGCCCAAGCGAGGGCACCCAGCGCATTGTACTCCGAGAATTCTCGCTCGGGTCGCCCCGCAATGTAAGTTTCAACGTCCACCCCATGAACCCTAACCGCGTGCGCACGTAATTCTGGGTAAATCCAGCGCGGAAACAGAAAGGGTGGGTGCTGCATGAAATCATCATCTACGGTCCACCCGAGAAAGCGCTCCGTTGGCTTACGCCACGGGTGGTACCGCCCGAGCAACTGGTAAGGCCGTTTCAGCACGCGTGGCCGTCCGGCGATCATCAGGTTGTCGGGGGATGTCCCACGGCAGAAAACGCAGTCAGAGTCGACGTGGCAGATGTAATCCGCGTCGGTGAATCTGTCGGCTAGGAGTTTGGTGGCCTGTTGACCGAGATAGTCATCGCGATAGTCATGACAAAACTCAATCCGAACGTTACCTGGAAGTGTGAATCTTCGCAGCCATGGTTTGCTGGACCGCGGGAACACGATGACCACGGCCCGGAACCCATAACAGTATTTGTTGATCGAAGAAAGGCAGAATTCGAGCCAAGCCAAATCTTTCCAGTAGCTTCGGATAAAGAGATCGCAACTCAATCGCTTACACCAGCGTGAGACATATTCTCTCACGAACCTGATCCCGCGTTTAGACTTACGTCAGAAGCTGTTGTAAGACTGCAACTCGGCCTATAGTGTGTGATTGTGCAAGGAAAGGGAGTCGTCGTTGGTAATCCCCAGTTCCATTTCCGGTTGCTTGGATGACGCAGAGGTGATGTGCACTCATGATGCCCGGGAATTGGAAGCCATAACCAACCCGGCGGTTCAGGCTGTTATTTATATTCCGCCGGCGCTGCCAGCCTGGGTTCCCGAATTGGCTTCTGCCGTGCAGCGCAGTGCCTTCCGCATTCCGCGCACCGTCCTGCCAAAGGCCAGCCGCAATGGAATCGACGATTGGCTGGAACAGAATTTGCCGAAAGCGATTGTAACGACTGGGGTCCGGGCTTCGCTCAAGGCAGATATTCTTCAAAATGTGGACCGTCTGCATGCGCTGAGCCACGCATCTCAGTTCATGCTGCGCATCTTCACCGACGAGCCCACAACGGAGTGCGGGTTTCATGTTGACACTGTCCCGCCCGGAGCACCCGCATACGGATTCTTGCGAGTGTACAACGGCGCGGGAACCGAATACGTGGATCCAGCAAATGTCACCAGCATTGCTGACTTCCACCGTTACTTAAGTCGCCGAGAGCGGTTAGTGAGAGAAAGCAAAGTCGCCCGCAACGACGGCCGGAAGGCGGACTATGATCGCCTACAGCGAGAAATAGGGCTGCTCGATGGAGAGAGGGCGTTCCTCATACAGCGGGACGAGATCAAGATTGCTCCGGCCGGATCAATTGTGGCTTTCAAGCACATCGATATTCGCTACCTCTGGGAGGATCATAGCAAGGCACTGGCCTGGATCCATTGCTCGCCTATGACGGGCGAGAGCCGTCTTGTAGTTAACATCACTATCCCAGAACCGGCTGCTCACATTGCTCCGCGAGCCAGAGGTGGGATCCCTCACTGATTCCCGGATCGACGACCTTCAATAGGCGAAGCAGTCGCTTCCCCGCTTGATAAGGCCCATAGTTCGTCCGGAACCAATCGCGCGGCCCCACCGCCTCGGCGAGACAAGCGCGAACTGCCGCGACGACGTGGTGTTCGCTTTCGAAGAAGCTTCCTGTAAAGCGGTTCACATATTTCCAACCTCCCAGGATATTCCGATTGACTACCAGCGGTACATCCAGACACAGCCCCTCGGCGAGAAGTCGCGGCGAGGCGTCAAGTTCATTCGGCACGAACAGGAATCGTGCGCCCGCCACCCGCGAGAGGAACTCTTTCCACGGCAAAGGACGACTGAACCGGACTCCTGGGGACGGCGGGAAGTCGACACTAGGTGCTCCAATTACCAGGCAGCGAAATCCCATCTCACGACATATCAGGGGAATACATCGTGCGGCTAGTCCCCAGTTCTTTATGTCCCGCTTCCACGGCTCTATTCCGCCAGCGTAGACAAAGTCGAATGTTTCCGAAGAATTATCCGGCCGAAACGCTTCCGGAGAGATGCGGTGATAATCCGTGAAATCCGACACGCTGATGAGAGCGCGCGGAATAGCCGTGGCCAGGAAGCGTCCGGGATCACGAAAGCAATGGCACCATACCTCGCAAATCGACTCGTAATCCAAGGGGTCGTCCCTATCAGGGAAGGGAAACGTCCGGTAACTTGACATGCCCGCCAAACGAACCCCAGAGCGGCGAAGCTGGGCAAACTGTTTTTGTTGGGAAGGGGTGATAATTGGCCCGTTGAGAATGGCCCACCCGATGTGTTGATATCCGGTGTCGAGCACCAGCAGGAACGGCCAATCTGCCCGGAACAACATGGAAGTTATTTGTCTCCGTTAGTGAAACAAATAATTATCACTAGCCCGCTCGAGTTGTGGTAACCTCATCCGATCGTTGTTTCGGTCCAGCGTCATTGGTTGAGAGGTATTTCCCCATGGCAGGTGACCTCAGGCGTTTCTTCGATCACCGCAACCGTTCTATTCGCATCGATCTTTTCGAGGAGCTGAGCGATCAGGCTCTCGCGGCGCTCCGCTCTTTTACTCGCAGGATCGGCGCACCACACTTAATGGACGAGATTATACTTCCCAAGCTGCGCGAAGGCGATTCGCAACTTCTCGTCGCCGTGCAGGACCGCCCCTGGCCGCCCTGGGGACTCGGCGCGCGGCACATTGTGGGACTTTGCCAATCCCACCTCGTCGCTGACGATAGTTACGCGCTTAGCGCGGTTTACGTGACCGACGAGGATCTAACAAACATCGGGATGATCAGCGCCGTCTTCAAGGAAGCGCTCGATCAGCTGGCAGTGAATCCGCGGGCAGAGGTTTGCTATTTGGTCGGTGAAGGTTCGACGTTAGTCGACCACGTCCTGACCAAAACCGGGATGAAAAAGAGCGACGATGTTTTCGTGACCTGGTCGGGGCGCTATTACACCTATCGCGCCCTGGCTTCCGATGTGCTCCGCAATCTCGGCCTCGACAACCTTTCTGTTCCCGATCTGCTGGCGCACGACATTGCGCCGGACGTCCTGGAAAAGAACGCCCTCTATCATGGCGCGCTTTATCTGGGCAACCGAGCGGAGTGGGCACTCGACCGAGCGATTTCAGAAATTATCCAGTTGGTGCGTGGCGGCCACGCTGGCAAACCGGGCGGCACGCCAGGCGGCACAGGACAGTGGGCCTTCGATCCCGCGGATCTTGTTGAAGTCGAGTACGCCAACGTCCTCGGGGAAGCGCAGAGCCAAGAACTCATGAACTTCCTGATCGAGAACGAAAATAATTTCGTCTCAGCCACGGTAGTTGAATCCGGTTCCGAGACGACCACGGTGAACGAAAAACTGCGGCGGTCGAAGACTCTCGACAAACTCGGCAAATTCGAAGCGATCTTCGCCGAAAAGATCAAAGAGCATCTGCAACCTGCGCTGCAGAAGCTCGGCGAAAAGGAGTTTCCGATCGGCCGGATCGAGATCCAGGCCACCGCGAGCAATGATGGAGATTATTTCCGGCTACACCCTGATAGCGACGCAAACGACACGAGGACGCTCTCGTTCGTCTATTTTCTTCATAACAAACCGCGCCGGTTCTCGGGAGGAGAACTGCGCATCTTCAAAACTCGATTGATGGACGGCCAACTGGCGCGTGCCGATCAATCTCACACGCTGTCGCCTCGTCACGACTCGATGGTCTTTTTTCCGTCGCGCAACCAGCATGAGGTGCTGCCCGTCCGCGTGCCGACCAAACAATTTGCGGATAGCCGCTTTACCATCAACGGTTGGATCCACCGCTCGGCGTAATCGGTTTTGTGGAGGTCCTAACTTACAGATGGGTTCCGGCCCCGGCCAACCGATTGCGATCGGTGCTGCGTGAGATCTCGGCTCAGGCGGCACCGGCGCTGGGTGGCCTTCGTTCCCGCCACTGGCGCATCGATCAGGGCGCGGTCCAGGCGAGTTATCTTTTTCAGGACAGACCGAGCCTGGAAGTTTTTGCCGGTGATCCCGGGTTGGATCCCGCTTTGCACCGGATCGCGGACCATACCAGAGACCTGCGGTCCAGGACGACGCGACACGAACAGGTGCTCTCTTTTGACGTCTTTGATCGTCCGGTGTTCATCATTTCAGCCCCGCGCTCGGGCAGCACTCTGCTATATGAGCTCCTTTCGAAGTGCAGCGGAGTGTTCACAATTGGCGGCGAGAGCGAAGGCGTAATCGAAGGAATTCCCTCTCTACACCTCGCGAACCGTGGCTTCGATTCACATCGTCTAACAGAACTGGATGTGAACGAAGATACGATCGAGGCCCTGATCGCTGGCTTCGTCGCGCAACTTCGCGACCATAACGGCCGCCGATATCTGGAGATGGCTGACGATGAGCGGCCGAGCTCGGTTCGCATGATCGAGAAGACGCCCGAGAACTCCCTGCGGGTTTCGTTTCTCGCTGCTGCATTTCCAACCGCCCGGTTTATCTTCCTACATCGCGATGCTCGTCAGAGCGTCAGCAGCATCCTCGAAGCCTGGCACCACGAAGGGTTCATCAACATCCCCAACCTCCCAGGCTGGAGGCTGGGCCGGTGGCATTTACTGCTACCCGAGGGGTGGCGTGAGTTGAAGGAAGCTTCGCTGCTTGAGGTCGCGGCGTTCCAATGGGGCACCGCCAACCATCGGGCCCTTGAGGATTTGGAAGCTCTACCTCTAGACCGATGGATCAGCGTCGACTACATGGAGCTGATCGCGGCGTCAGAGGCGACGGCTCGCCGAATCTGCGAGTTCGCCGGTATGGCCTATGATGAGCACCTCGCCGCCGCTTTAACGCGGCCCCTCCCGCTTTCCAGCACGACCATCAGCCCTCCCTCGCCTATCAAATGGCGTAGCAATCCTTCGTTTCGCGAGTCAGTTCTCGACCGCTTCACCCTCGTGAGGGCACGGCTGCGAGACCTCGGCCGCCAGAGCGCTCCTCCGCCAAGACCGGTCAACACCCCGGTACGTTTCTCGTGCTTCATCGACGAGATCGCGCCGTTGTCTCAGCCGAACGGCGCTGATCGAATTGTCGACCCATCATTTCACTTTCAACTTGGGCCGACTGTGCCGCTCGCACTCCTGCAGAGAACCCGGTTCCGCGAAAGGTTCCTCGCCGACTTTCCCCTTCTGTGGGTCGAAGATCCAGCCACACACGTGATCTATCCGTTCTGGCTGAGGCGGGAACAAGCGTTTCGCTTCAGGGAGTTCGCCGCCGGCCAGCCACCGCCCGCGCTCGACGAAAGACTCTACATCCAGCTCGCCGAAGCCACAATCTTAACAACCCGTGCGGAACTTGATCGCCGCCGCCGGGAGGGCATGGCGCTCATCGAGCGTGCCGCTCCTCTCTTCCTGGAGAAGCGCTACTGCACGCTGCCATCCCTCGTCCGCAGATCTCATGCGGCCGCGCTCGCCCGCTACTATCAAGCACTGATCGCCTATGGTGAATGGCTGCCTGGCGATGAGCAGGTGCGCCTGCGCCATGGCTATCATAACGAGTCGGTCTCCCGCTATTTCCATCATCAACTCGCCGGCTTCGTCAGCCTAGTTGCGGGCGAACCCGTCAAGCCGACCTACGCTTACGTCTCTGCCTACAAGCAGGGTGCCGTCCTACGGCCCCATGTTGACCGAAAGCAGTGTGTTTTCACCTTGTCGCTGTGGGTCGATTATTCGGCGCACTTGTCGTCCCCTGAGCCTTGGCCCTTGTGGTTTCAAACCAATGAAGGAAAGGTAGCTGTCACCCAGAGATCGGGCGACGCGGTGCTATTCCGCGGCTGCGAACTACCGCATTGGCGAGATCGCCCGCCAGCAGACAGTGCCTCAACCACGCTTCTGTTTCACTACGTCCCGCGCGACTTCATCGGCGTTCTCGACTAAAGGAATTCGGATCTAATGAAGTCCGAGTAGGCAGAGAGGATCACAGTCCTGCCCGACTGTTCGGGAGTATTCATGGTGCGCGCCTCGAAGAAAGAAGGGGTGCGACACGCTTTCGTGACCTTGTTGTCAAGAGCGTAGCGCGCGAATTTCCGTTCCGAAACATTGTCCGGAGCGTGTTCGAGTTCGCGAACTCTCTTAGAGACCGCTTATCACTTGAATTTCTATTATCTGCTGCTCTATGGAGCGCTTGATCACGCGGCAATGATCGTTATTGGTGTCCTGAAATTGGGCTTGAAGAATCTTTGCTCCCTTGTAAAAGTCTCCTCATGTCCCGAATAGCGACGGCGGCGGCTCGTCGCCTTGTATCTGGTCGATCGGTTGCTTATGGGAGAGCACACCCTAGCCGGTGCGGGATCGCAAACGTGGTCGAGGGTTTGCTCTGGCCGTTCAAAGATGCTGTCAAGGCTCCGCGACTGAGCGGAAGCCGGTAGTGCGCTCCCTCAGCTTGGTTGTTGTTGGGGCAACGTCGCAGCCTTGGCGTCGGCTCTCGGGCACATGGCAAAGTGCGGCTTCACTTAGGAGAGGCGCATGATAGGTATTGCAGTCGCGTGCGTGGGGCTGACAATAGTGCTGATGTCGCTGCTTCGCATGAAGCGGGGCACCTTGGGACGATGGCAAGTACCACTATTCGTTAGCTTCTTCCTCAAAAGCGCCGCGCTACTTGGGCGCCACGGAATGAACAGATCGCCGCGCACCGAGACCAGATGAGGCGATGCGGACAGGGAACCAGTCGCATTCGGCTTATGCCGAATCGAAAGAACTTGCTCCGAATCGATTACGACAAGCTGTAGACAGCCTCAAAGCAAAAGGCCAGGGCCAAGGACCGCTTTGCGAACGGGGAACTCGATGACATTGCTTGGCGGGGGAGCTGGCTGTATGGGTACAGCGGGGATGGTCTTGCGTGGGTACAGCATGAGTGGAATCATTAAGGGCCTCAAGGCATTCGATTTCGGTGCAGCCAGAACCGAGCGCAGTTGCTACTGCGTGGGTAATCAAACCCTTGCCGCCTGGGGCCAATTGCACCAAAAGAAACAAGGGCACAATTAGGGCACTAGGAACTTGTTGAAAAACGTTTGGCCGGAGCTGCCAGCCTCTGATTTCGGGGATGCTCAGGTATCAACGGAATGCTGTCGGTCGCTCCTGGGGCATCCTGGCGAGGTATGTTCTTCGACTGGATCGGTCGAAAGGAGTATTTCAACAAGTTCCTAGAGGCTGCTCCAAGCATTCCTTCAGGCTCCTAATGCGCCCTTACCCTCCCAGTAAACCCTTGATTCTAAGTAGCTTACCATTCTGTCACGGCAGAGGTCGCCGGAGCCCAAGTTGTCCTTAGATGGCCTTTCCAAATGGACCGTTTACTTCTTGAGGCGAAGATCGAATGGAGAGGGGAACACGTCCGTGATACGAAACTTCGCAGTATCGCTCAGGTTGTGGCTCATATGAGGCACAACCTGAATTGCCAGTTGAAGAGAGAACGCTTGTTGCCGGAGCGACCCAAGCCAGGTTGTTGAACAGCAACAGAATCGGCAAGGAGTAGAAGTGCTTGCTACTTGATGAGGCGTGCAGGTGAGGACTACAGCCGATACTTGATAGCAAAAGGCTCCGGATTCACCCATGTTCTTTCGGTGTCCCCAAGATATCTCAGCTATGCTCAGAACGTGGGTATATAGTCACTTCCGTGTTCTATCCTCGATCAGGTCCCTAAGCGGCATCCTTCGACTCTTGCGATCCCCGGTGCGGCGCACTTGCGCTTCTAGACGAACCGACCATAGCTGCGCTGCATCAGCAGAAAACAATGCTTGCTGGACACGGCTCAAAGGAGGGCGGTCGGAATGACGAAGTCGCTGGGGGCTGGTTCGACTTAAGTGCCGAGGTGCACATCCTTGGAATGTGCTTCTCGTCAGAGATTTCGCGAGGATTCAGCTGTGCTCAATGAGTGCTTGGCCTTTTCTTAACAGATTAGCGTCGCGTTCGGGAGGTCAGCGCAAAACCTCGACACCGTGAAAATTCTCGTAAAAATCAAGCGGCATCACCAAGCCATAAGAAGGGCGAAAACTGCTCTGCCCAAGCCACGATCGTAATCGTTCTGCTTGCGCTTCTGAGCCGCGCCATGTCACTGAATCGATCTCGATCCGTATTTCGGGCTCCAATATGAATGTCAATATCCGTTGACCACGTAACACCTCCAACGTAATCCGCTGTGCCCGACTCGTGACCCACGACAACCCTTGTCCGCTGAACGGATAACCATCGATTCGCGTCATTTGGTCGTCCGGCGCGATCCCTGACCGTCCAGCTGGACTATCGTCCAAGACATTGTAGATTCGAGAGCTCACGGCATTATTAAACAGTAAACCCACATAATTGCGCTTTCGATAACCGATTTCAAATCCTAATCGCCTCAGGCTCTGCTCTAACCCGATTTGATATGTTCCCTTCACCTCGCGCGCGACTAGCGCACCCAGGCCAGGAAGCCGATCCTCAAGAAAGCATATTACATCGTCTGTTGTGAAGCCTTTAACACTATCAACGTAACGTCGGTAAAAATCAGCGAATGCTCTGTCGAGAGAATCAGACACTGTATCGAGCCGTAGCGCAGCATCGATGTCGAAAGCAATCAGCATCCCCTTGTCATAGTAATCAATCGAGTTGTTACATCGTCCGGCATACTTATTGTGATTAAGAAAGGTAGCCCGTGAGGAGTCCAGAACATCGATGCGTTTGAACGCTGGCACAGCCCGCAAATGCGTCAAATAGTTCACCACTGCGCTCACAAACTGCTCAACAGTGTATAGACCGGCCCGAACGCAGGTAACGAATTCGTAATACCTCGTAAAGCCTTCAGAAACCCAGAGTCCTTCAGTGTAACTACCGTTTGTTAGATCGATTTGTTTTAGTGGAGTGGGTTTCAATCTTCGTACATTCCATGCGTGGAAAAGCTCGTGCGCGCAGACACGAACAGCAAATGCGAATTTACCTGAGTCGATGAAGAGATCAGTGCCAAGACCACATAACGCACTGGATAGATGCTCCAAGCCCCAGTCAAAGTTAGGGCTAAAGGACAGGACAAACGTGTAGTCTTCGAAAGGAAACTTGCCAAACATCAAGTTATATTGCCCGGCAACTCGCGCTAATGCGTCAGCGAAGCGCTCAATACCATCTTCATAACCCAACGTGCGATCAACACAAACAACATATATTTTCGTACCGCGGACCATACGCGAAACGATGTTCAGATGGCCCATGACAACGGGCGTATCCAATAAGGTCAAGTAGTCGGGGTAACGCCAAGTAGAATCAGCCACGTGTTCTGCGCCCGACGGATGGTGGAAGCTCCATGTTGGCGGGAGCTCGTACGTGACCGTGCAGTAGCCATGCCAACCGGTTGGGCGTAGGTACCGGGTGCCCATCAAGATCGCGTAATCGGAGTCAACAATCCCGCAGGTTTCAGCCAATTCCAGCGAATAGGCATACGCTCTGTAGGACACGCAAACAGAACCTGAGCCGCCAGTTATGACAAACGATTGCCACCCGGTTCGCACAATCTTCAAGGACACACCTGAAGAACAATCAGTGGCATTCAGTCCCCATAAGTCGCGAGCAAAAGGCATGAACGAATAGTCACCAGGAACCCAAGAGCCTAGTTCTAAGCACAACTCTGCCACCTCTGCAGACCGCTGGATCACCAGCTCGATTTGCAGTTCATGCTCGTTGGGCAGAATCGAGACCCTGTAATTCAACTCAGAATTGGTATTAGCGGACTTTGTAGTGTCCACGAGACCCCCATGCAACCGCACTAAATGTACATCCGACATTCCTAAGATCGTGTGCCTCGGATGCACACGGTCCTGATCCCTTGCAAACTCCGACAGCATGAAGGCTCTGTCAACTGTGCAACCCTAATCGACAAATGCCTCGACTAGAAACACTGGTCGTCGAGCGGGTGGAATTGGGCAACGACCACTAATCCAATCACGTATGATGTTCTGACCGTTTCGTCGGTCGACAAGCGTTGATTGCCGAGCAACGGACATCGCAGATGGTTCCGTCACACCCTCGATATAAATCAACTCTGATCCGCATGATACGGCTTCACCGAATCATTCTTCTCAGAGACTAGAGCGCTCGTGAGAACAACTGCTGACTTTGCAAACCACCATGTCACTGTTTCGTTCCATACCCGGTTCGGATCTTCTGGATTGGGTCCCCACAATGTGATTCCCGCAGGGCTCCTGCAAGGATGCTTTGCGCTTTCAACGTGCAATCAACTGAACGAAAGCGGCCTCAATGGGCCGTTGAGATGCAGGTTGGGGGCTTAGGCCCCGGTTCAAACGATTTTGGAAGGGGACACAATCCAGTTATGCCAGATCTGAATTTCATTGGGTCTAAAAGACCCTGTACGTCGGCCCGTCAAATGAGAGTTTATGCAGTGAAATCGTCCTGTTCTGAATGGCCAGGGATGATCAACTTATGTTCTGGCCTTTTCAGTGCCGCTACAGAGAGCCCCGGATCATCGAACTGATCATTAATCAAACTTGCACCAAGAGCCCCGATCCATGTGATTCAAGCGTCCAAACGGCCGCTTATGATTTTATTAGCTCGATCACATGTTGTTCCGGACCCGGAGTGCGCTTCTGGATGACCGATAGAGGTTCCGGCTGGCGCAACGAGAGCCTCTTACTTGGGAACGTACCCCAACTTCGCTGCCAGCGACATCTTCTGATCAACGTTCTTCGTGTCGAATGTTCTTGCTCCGACGTTCTTACCGCGAAGAAAGTTCCATCGATCGTTCTCAGGTAGTTGCGCCAATTGCTTGCGATATCTGGTAAGAAATGTCCGGGTATAGCCACCACCCCGGGCGAAAGGCATCAGCACAGCCATCCGAAGATCCCAGGCGCTTCCAGCCGAGGCGAACAGTTCCGGGTAGGACGAGCGAATAGCGTCCGCTGACGTTTTCAAATCAAGTAAACCAACTCGAACCTGCGTCTCTGGGTCTTTCCAATTCTGCGGGTCTTTACCGATCTTCTTACACAACTTAAACCACTGGGAGGGATCGCCCGGAATTTCGCGTCCCGGCGGCGCATGCTCGCAACTGCTTGCATATCCCGTTGTACATTTGCCGTGAAGCCCAGCGGGCGTTTGGAATAGCCCAAGCTCATAGAAAGGCGGACTGGTGAAGTTATTCTTTGAAGATCCGTGAGTCGCGTCGGAAAACAAGTTCGGCACCGACTCATATCGGACAAATGCCATCAGTAATTCCTTCGGGATTTCGGGAGCAATTCGCGGTCGCCATATCTCGGTCAATTGCTGGACATTTACTCCAGACATGTTGGGCACGGGTTGAGCAGCCGCCCAACGTGCGACGCGCACGTCCTCATCGCCGCTCGCACCGGGAATTGTGGTTTGCTGTGGCAATTTGGGGACCACTATCTGGCGAAAAATCGACAGCCACTCAGTAACGAGCGCCGACTCGTCTTTCCGGATCCGTCGACCCTGCATTTCGGGGTGTCTGCGGTAGAAAACGGCGTCCGTCAGCTTGTTCGGGTCACGCTGGCCGGCAGCGATTTGCGACGAAACCAAAGCGCTTTCAGTGCTCGCCGGCATGTCGTTTGACAAGTCGAAGAAGCCCTCGCTTTCAAGTTCATGGATCGGGAGGGACTTCCGCACATCGCCGACCTGCCGAGCGACACCGACTCGCGGGGCGATCCTGGAGATCGCCGGCCCACCCATCGCCTCCACGCGGTTGAGAATGAGGCTGCCTGCGCTGGAGAGTGCCGCGCGCTGGATGTTTTGGCCCGACGCAACCTTCTTCACGAACGATAGCGCGTCTGCAGAGTAGGGCGATTTCGGAAGCATCCGTCCGGCTGCGGCGAATGCTGCGTCCTGAATATTCCGGCCTTTGGAGAGGGCAATCGCCGCGTCGAATGCGGCCTGCGCGGCCGGGCCGCCGGGGAGCCGCTCCCGGGCGGAATTCAGCAGCGCCGTCGCGATGTCTTTACCTTTTGCAAGATTTACGGCGGTGTCGAACGCCATCTGAGCGATCGCGCCTCCGGGTATCGCGCCGCGGGCGGCGGCGATCAGCGCGTCGGTGATAGGCTGTCCGGCGGCCAGCGCATTCGCCGCGCTTAAAGCGGCTGCTACGCCCGTGCCGACGCCCGGAATAAACGGAGCAACCATGGCGGCAAATTGAAGGCTCTGGCGCAGGTCGCCAATCCCAGCTTGCGTGGCCTTCTGCGCGGCCTGAAGCAGATTCTGCCCGCGGGCAACTCCGGTGGCTGTGTCGATGTAGAAGCGACTTACAGGGTCGGCCGCGAGGGAACGCACCGCACCTTGGAACACGTTTTTGCCCTCTCCTGCAGCCTGCAAGGCCCCCAAGCCCGCGCGCGCCGCCATTCCCATTGGTGTCCAGGAAAGCGTACTCGTCAAGACTTGCGTAGGTATGACCTTACTCACAGCCGACACGCCTTTGCCAACCGTTTTCGCGACGCTTCCAGCAGCCTTGGCGACACCACCAGCGGTTTTCGCGACGCTGTGGATCACGCTTCCAAGGAACTGCTCCAACTCCTCGTCGCTGGCGTGATACAGAGGGTATTCGAAACTCAGTAATCCTTCATCGAGCAACTCGGGCGATTCATACATCTCCTCAAGTAAGTCCTGCCGATAACTCGCCGGACCGCCAAGGTACTCCGCATTCGCTGTATCGTGTCTCAACGTTGGACCTCGAGCGCGAAAGAAGCATGCGGAGTACCATCGCGCGGATCACAGAAGGCAATGAACAATATCTTTGATTTTGTTCAGCATGGAACAAGCAGTTGCTCCCGCTCGAATCGGGATACGCCGAAGGCATATTCGGCGACTGTCTGCAGTTTCCACAGCGCCGCGAAGTTCGCTTCGCCTCTTCATAAATCTGTTCGTTGATTCTAAACGGCATTCGAAGTGGCAATTGCTGTGCAATAGTCCCAACTGCAAAAGGGCCGCTCAGAATGAAACACCGGCAAAACAGGAGGACCACACCATGACCAGTTATGGTAACCGTCTGGCCGATTTCACTCCTCAAATGGAATCGTTCTCTTATGAGGGGTTCGAACAGGAATCGAGTGAACAAACCGTTTTCAGCGAAAGCGAACAGATGGAGCTGGCCGCCGAGTTACTGGAGGTCACCAACGAACAGGAACTCGAGCAGTTTCTCGGCGACCTGATCAAGAAGGCAGGCAGCGCGATCGGTTCCGCTGTGAAATCGCCAATCGGTCAGGCCATCGGTGGCGTGCTCAAAACCGCCGCGTCCACAGCCCTCCCGCTGGCCGGCACCGCGCTGGGCGGATTCGTTGGCGGACCGCTTGGCGCGCAAATCGGTGGCGGACTGGCCTCGATGGCGGGCTCCGCGCTGGGCCTCGAACTAGAAGGGTTGAGCTCCGAGGACCGCGAGTTCGAAGCCACCAAACAGTTTGTCAAGTTCGCCGGCGAGACGGTGAAAAACGCTCTGCAAGCTGCGCCGAATGTGGATCCGACCGCGGTGGCGAAGGCCGCGGCCGCTGAAGCGGCGCAGACACACGCGCCCGGGTTGTTGGGTACCGAATCGGGCGGACACAACGGTGGTGGTTCGGGCGCGAAGCATGGCCGCTGGATACGTCGCGGTCATCACATCGTAATTCTCGGCGCGTGAGCGCAAGCAAGCAGCAAAGGAGCGACACAATGCACGATATCGATCGTACCCAAATCGGATTCGGCTCCGAGCCGAACCCGTTTCAATACGGAGGCCGCGCTGGCAGAGGACGCATTCTGAGCGAAGAGCAGGAGGCCGATCTTGCAATGGAGTTGCTCTCAGCGAGCAACGAGCAGGAACTCGAGAACTTCCTAGGAGACCTCATAAAGCAGGCCGGAAGCGCAGTGGGTACTTTCATCAAGTCACCCACTGGACAGGCGCTCGCCGGCACTTTGAAGGATGTGGCGAAGCAGTACCTGCCCGTCGCCGGGAAGGCCCTCGGCGGCATGATCGGCGGTCAAACCGGAGCGAACATAGGCGGCCAACTCGGCAGCGCAGTTAGCGGTGCCTTTGAGATGGAGGCCGGCGAACAGGAGATGGAGGACGCAAAGACAATCGTCCGCCTGGCCGTGGACGCTGCGAAGAACGCAGCAGCCGCGCCGCCGAACGCCAATCCGCGCGCGGTCGCGCAGCAGGCTGTTGCGCAAGCTGCGCAAGTGCATGCTCCGGGACTGCTGCAGAGTGCTAGCGCCAGCGCGGCAAATGTGGGCGGCCGCGGAGGCACTCTGAGCAGCCACTCGGGCCGGTGGATGCGCCGTGGTAACAAGATCGTGCTCTACGGAGTCTAGGTGCAGCCGTCATGCCCATTCCGCCCTTTGTTGCATGGATGCTCGAACAGGAGGCTCGCGCGATGCTAACCCGTCTGACCCGCGTGAGGCCATTCGTCATGCAGGAATCGATGCTTCCCGCGGCCGACCTGCTCCCGGAATCACAACATGCGATCGAGAGCTATCTGGCTGGAGGCCGCCGCCATCTGCACGCGGTTGTGGATGAGTTTCTTGGTTGGTTGCGATCGCCGCACAGCCTGCGGGCAAACGCCGAGCAGGCATACAGGCGGTTTACGATGTTGCGATTGAAGTTCAATACGGTACTCACGCAGTTCGATCTATTCAACAACGTCATAACGCAACGAAGTGAGAATGAAACGGGCGTATGGCTTTCGGGAATGGACGTTGCTGCCGCAGACGCCCTCCAGCTGCGCGAGTCCTACTTTGAACCGCCGCCTGTCATCTGCTACCTCGAACGCGGCATGGGGGCTGCCATCCGCCGAGCACGTACGCGCCTCCCCGGCGGTGGCAGCAATCCTGTAGCCGTCGTGAAGATGGCCCGAGAACGGATGGTTGGCTATGGCATCGCCTCCTCTTTGTTTCACGAGGTCGGACATCAGGCGGCAGCGCTGCTGGAGCTTGTGGAATCGCTCCGCGCCACGCTGCGCGGCATGCGACAAGCGCGCCCGCACGAGGAAAGTGCCTGGCGCCTGTGGGAGCGTTGGATTTCGGAGATCGTTGCCGATTTCTGGGCGATCGCATGGTCCGGGGTCGCTTCGACGCTGGGACTCATTGGAACGGTGAGCCTGCCGCGAGCTTTCGTCTTCCGCGTCAACGAAGACGATCCGCACCCGACGCCCTGGATCCGGGTGAAGCTGAGTGCCGCCATCGGCGATGCTTTGTTTCCGCAGCCGATCTGGGGCCAGCTCACCAACATGTGGGACATGTGCTATCCGCTCGAAGACACAGGTGATGACCGGACGCGTTCACTGCAGCTGCTCGAGCGAACTTTGCCGCAGATGGTGCGGCTGCTTGTCGAGCACCGGCCGGTATCGCTGCACGGCAGTTCGATCCCCGAAGCGCTGGATATCGGCGAGCGGCAGCCGGCGCGACTAAGAATGTTCCTGGCACGGTGGCGAGAGAGGCCGCACGATATGTATCTTGCGCGTCCTGTGCTCTGTTTCGCAGTGATCGGGCAGGCTCGCGCCGACGGTCGCATCAACCCGGAAGAAGAGAGCGCGATTATCGGAAAACTGCTGACGTACTGGGCGGTTCGCAGTACGTTGCAGGCCGCCGCGGGATGCGCCCGGCGGCCACCAGTGAAATGCGCGTGTCGGCACGCCGCCTAGCGAAGTGCGAACCGAGTTCATAGGAATCAGAGGAGGACGGCATGGCACAAAAGGATGCAGGTTTCATCACAGGGCAAGTTACCGACAACGGAAACCACCCCATTTATAAAGCGGAGGTCACCTTTACAAGACAGCGCACGGAGAAGGACGGCGAATGGGGGAAGGCCGTCAACCCCGAACCGGCGTATACCGATGCGGACGGCTACTTTCGTTCGCATGCGCTCGATCCGGACGCATACATCGTTCAGGCGTACGCGTTCCAGAGTTATCACTCCGAATCACAGCCGCCACCGACCATCGTCGAATCCGGCTGCACGTGTGACGTGGCTCTTAGGATCCCCGAACTGAACTTCAGCATCGAGCCGGCCGACGCGCAGACGACGCCAATGGTCGGAAAATACTTCACGATGCAAATCGTTGCGCGCGCCGACCAAGCCAATTTCAACTGGCGCGCGTTTCCCGATGCACGCGCTGGTGAGGTCGCATCCGGCTCCGCGCAGTTTCTGCCGCTTCGGCCCGGCGTCATGCGGATCGAATATCACGCGGTCGGAAAAGGAGTGGACCGTGGGGGCGGCCGAGCCGAGGTTCACAGTTCTAGGACAACGGCGGTCGACGACGCTCCGATCCAGCGCATCGGCGGAAACGTGAACGTCGCACTGAGCCGCACTGCAGTTTATCGGACCGACGACCAGGTTCTCTGGTCCGTGATCCGTGACCGTACGGACGCGATCAACTTTAACCGGTACCGCCGCTTTATGGATCGCGTGCTCGGGCTTGTAGAGAACGAGTCGCTTGAGTTAGACGATGAAAAACGCCGCGTGGAGGAAGTGCGGCGGCGCGTTGAGACGCTCGATACCCACCTGCATGGCGTCGGCGCGTACCAGATTCTGAAAACCGCCACGGAGGCGTTCCTGCTGATCGAGGCCGGCGTTCGGTTCGGCCGCCATCACTACGAACGGCACCATTTCTCCACGAACGAAGAAGCCGCCAGACTGGGCGAAGTGGTCGATCTAAAGGAACTTGAGGACCGGCTTGGGCAGTATCTCGGACTTCCGCGGCAGCTGCCTTATATCAAGCGCGTGGTCCGCGCGGCCTTTGCGAAAACAGATCCCGCGCCGCTGCTCGGCGACCGCGTGCTCATGGCGCGAATCGATGAGCCGGTATTGCTCGAACTTATCTGGTCCTATTGGCACGAAGAAGGCATGCTGATGCAGACGATGAATGCGATCGCTCGTCGATTCCAGAACGTACGGGCTCCCGGCGAGCGCGATCCTCTCGCCTATCTCGAGATCGATCCGTTGCGACCGCTCAACAACGTGCTATGGGGCTACATTCAGGACGAGCCCAACCGCCTTACGGTCTCGCGCCGGGCTTACGAATACGAACACGCTTACGGCCTTACGTTGTACGGCAAAGCCGTTCGGTCGCTGCACCCCGCCGACAGTCGGTCGAAATTCGTCGAAGGGTTCCATAACTTGCTGCACGTCGCATCGGTGTTTTACAAGGAGGACAACGACACGACGGTGATCGCGGACGGCTATCCGCTCCTGAATGCGCTGAAGGAAGTCCACCTGCTGCTTGCGCAGGGCGCTCACAACCAGTTCGGCGATCTGCCCTGGACCGCGCGCGTCGAAATGATGCTTGCTGAATGGATGCTGGCGCGTCCCGAGATGCGCGATTTCATTCAGGCCCGAGTCATGGTCCCCTACAAGGAACCATGGATGCCCCAGGTGGACACCATGAAAAGCCTGCAAGGGTGGACGGACGTCACGGTTACGCACTTCCGTGATCTCGGTGTCTATGGCGAGCAGATCCTTTTGTCGGTTCGCTATGGCGACTGGATCGCCGTCAACGACGAGGATTCAGCCAAGAATTGGGCGCGCTACTGGCGTCCAGAAATTCAGGGCTATATGCACGCCCATCGCGCAGCTACCGCGCTCGATCTCACCATTCCGGAGAGTGTGGATTCGATCGTGCCAGCCGCGTACCTGCAGAAAAGGCTCTCGGCTCAGCAACAGCGGTTGCGGTGAGAGAAGCGAGCGTGCTCGACTTTACCTCGGCTCTGTACTTGGGGTTCGATCATGCGTGGCGTGACTTGCCGGAGTGGACGCGACTGACGCTCGGCAAGCCCGCCGCACTGGAGGATCCTCCGCTGACTGGTGATGTGCAAAGCGAGCTGGCAGAGTTGATCGGGTGCAGGCGCGCCGTGCTCGCGCCCTCCACTCTGCACGCGTTCTGGGATCTGTTTGAAATGTTAGCGCGGCGCGGTATGAGTGCACTCGTGGACAAAGACTCGTACCCCATTTCCAAATGGGGCGTCGATCGGGCGGCCGCGCGCGGAATGCCGGTCCACTCGTTCAAGGCTGGCGACTGGCAAAATTTGATATGTCGTGCGCAACAAATGCATCGACCGGTTGTCGTAACGGATGGATACGTGCCGGGCGTTGGGAAAACTGCGCCTCTTGCCCGGTACGTCGATTTCGTGAAAGCACAAGGAGGGATGGTGGTAGTGGACGATACGCAGGCGCTCGGTATCCTCGGCCGCTCGCCGGACCAGGGTGCGCCGTACGGGCGTGGCGGAGGCGGTTCACTTCGTCGCGCCGGAATCGAAGACGATCGGGTCGTGGTGATCAGCTCGCTGGCGAAGGCGTTCGGCGCTCCGGTGGCGGTGCTGGCCGGATCCGAAGATCTGGTCGCCGGGTTCGAGCGCGAAAGCGCGACACGAGTGCATTGCAGTCCGCCATCGCAGGCGGTAATCGTTGCCGCGTTGTGTGCGCTTCATATGAACCGAAGCTGCGGGGATGCGAATCGTATGCGGCTGGCCGGGCTGGTCGCTCTTTTGAAGCAGGGTTTGCGCCGTTTGGATCTGGTCGGAACTAGCGATCTGTTTCCGGTACAGACGCTGCTTGTGCCCGAAAACGCGGCGGAGGAGTTGCACGGCCTCTTGCTCTCACGCGGTGTTAAGACCGTGCTGCACAACGGCCGCAACCCGTGGAAGGCGAGGATCAGTTTCGTGATCACCGCGCGCCATACGCCGCAGGATATACGCCGGGCGCTCGCGTCATTGGCTAATGCGCTCCGGAGCTCGTCTCCGGATCTATGGAGAGAGTGGAGACAAAGGAGAGACGGACATGAACTCGAATTTCGAAGCCGAATCATTTGAAACCGGGGGTGAACTGGAGTCGGAAAGTGAATACCTGATTCAGCCTCGCGGGGGACGTAGCGCGTCCGGAATGCGCGGGCTCTCCGCACGGCCACAGTCGTTTGCGAGGGGCGCAGGCGCGTTTGGCAGGGGTCTCCGCGGCCCGATCGCTAGTCAGTTTGCCACGCAGGGCTCGGGCAGCTCCGGCCGACGGCACTTGGGATCCGGGGATTTTCGCGGGCGTTTCGGGCATTCCTCGTGGAGATACCCCTGGGCCGGGTCTTCTGGTTTCGGTCCCATCAGTATGGGCAGCTCTGATTTCGTTGCCTCCATGCAGAGCTGCCTAGGGCAGCTCGTTGGGTCATGGGTACCGCAAAACGGCATCATGGGACCGGGCACACGCCGGGCGATCCGCATATTTCAGACGAAATCCGGTATGGCGGTTACAGGTCTGCTCGACGAGGGTACGGTCTCGGCAATTCAGTCCGGCTGTTCGTCTCCTGCGGGTCCTGAAGGCCCGGGGCGTGCTGGCGTTCCGCCCCCCGCGTCCCCCGAAGCTCCTACAGGGCCAGAAGACGCACCGGCCCCGCCCGCGGGTGGTGCGGCCGGGGAGGGCGGAGGCGAGATGGAATCAGAATTGGAGCAGGGAATAGGGCTTGAACAGGAATTCCGGGTGAGCGCACCGTGCGATGTTCAACTGCTTCAGGCGCACAGTCGGGTAGCAATGACAGAGCCGACGCTCTCCAAACAGCTCCCCAAACAGCCGGGGTTGTACATTATTTATGTCCAACGCAAACCCTGGTATGTCGGAGTTGCCGAAACGACTCTGCATGAGCGGTTTCGGCAGCGCTTCAAAGTCTTTCGGGATTTCAACTTACCCACCTCGGTGCTGGCGAACCGCGAGGTGTCTTGGATCGCGGTGGACACCGAAAAAATGAAAGCGTGCGCCGTGGAGCGCCGGAAACAGGGATCGTCGCAACCATTCAAACAGTCGCCAGGCATCTATGGGGTGCTCAAAGTTATCGAGCAACACCTCATCAAAAGGGCTGGGACGGCGGGCTTGGGCAACAAGAGCATTGAAACGGTTGTATTTGGTCCGAAGGGTTCGGTTGAGATCACCAGGCATGGCGCCGGTCCCGTCAAATTCGACGCAGCCCATCCGATCTAAGACCGTTAAAACTTTCCGGACGCCTTTCGCATCTGCAACGCACGATCGGTCACTCCGAGACGTTTGGCGGCCTTTTGTAGGTTTCCTTTTTCCGATTGCACCGCAATCCGGATTGCCGCGTCCGTGGTAGCCTGTGCGATGCCTCGCAAGCCCGTACCCATGTCGATCGCCTGTTCGATTGCCTGGTCGAGTTGTGCGGTTTCCCAGTGGGCGGGAACATCGCCTTCGCTGGGCCGGTCCTCTTCGGGGATGTCGCCGGGCGTCACCGGCCCGGCGCCCACGTGCCGTTGTGCGATGCGCTGTAGTAGCTGCCTGAGGTCGCGGATGTTTCCGGGATATTCGCGGGTGACGAGATAATGTCGAACGGTCGCGTCGAGTTCAGACGCTCCATCCTCATTCTGAAAGACGCGCAGAAAGTGATTTGCCAGCGGAAGAATATCTTCCCGGCGGTCGCGGAGCGGAGGAGTGTGAAAGACCCATCCCGCGATGCGATAGTAGAGGTCCAGCCGGAAGTCGCCGCGAGCCACCAGGTCTTTCAGATCGCGGTTGGTTGCGCAGACAAGACGAAATTCTGTAGTTTGCCAAACATTCCCACCCACGCGTTTATATGTTCCTTCCTGAACGACGCGGAGCAACTGGGATTGGAGCGCCGGCGGCAATTCACCCACTTCGTCGAGGAAAAGCACTCCTCCGTGCGCCAGCGCGAACGCTCCTTCGCGTGAGCCGACTGAGCCTGTGAACGCGCCTTTTTCGTGGCCGAACAATTCGCTACCTGCCAGTTCGGGCACGATCGTAGTGCAATCTACGGTGACGAGCCCGTGGTTGCCGCTCGATCCCATGGCATGAACCACGTGCGCCAGCAGTTCCTTGCCAGTACCGCTTTCCCCCATCAGAAGGATGGGCGTTCGCGTGAACCGCGCCGCTTCCACGATCTGTCTCACAAGCCGACTCCAAACCGGACTCTCACCAACCAGCGTGTTGCGAACCGCACGGGAGTTACATAGTTGATCGAGCGCCGCCCATCGCTCCAGACGAGCCTTGATTTGGCTAACGCCCGGTTCACCGCAGTCCCATGGCACTATATCCGCGGCCCCCGCGTGCAACAGCCGCCAGCTCTCGGCAGGGCGGATCGAACACCCGGCCATGGCTACAGTCAGTACTAAGCCGGGCGCCTCGCGAGTCCGCTCTCGCACGGCCGCGAGGAGACCGTCGCTGAATTCAGAGAAAAAGATAATAGTTGGACAACGGTTCTGCGGAGCAGCTTGGGCGCAAACTTCTACTCCAGCTTTCTCCAGAGCGCCTCGGATCTCGGCCTCGGCGTTCGATACACCGTCATGGAAATGCAACAATGCTGTCGCCACGGCGATCGGCCAGACTTGACGATTCAGCCGCTATCAACACTTGGTAGCGGGGTCGCCTTCGGTGAGACTAAGCTGTCGGCAACCCCACCGTTCACGTTGGTGACCGTTAGGCCGAGACCTTAGCCCAATTCAAGAATGTGCCGCACAGATTGACCGAGTAGACCCGCTCAGATTGACCGAGTAGACCCGCTCAGATTGACCGAGTCCCTATTTATACGTCAGACGAGCCTGCGGAAAGAAAAAAAGGTGAACTATATGACCTCAGCATCTTCGTCGCGGATTGACAACGTTGAGTGCGGGCGGGTATGCGCTGGGACCGCTTCGGTTGCACTGTCCCTGTTACAAAACGGCCGAGATCAAGCCGAGCTGACGGCACCGGTTGGGAAGTATGTACGCGAGAGATTGCTTAGAGGCTAGAAAAAGAAATGGCTGGATTAGCAGCATATGGCACAGCGTAGAAGCGGTTTAGATTTTATGAGAGCGTCCATTAGGGAACCTTGAGCGCTGGAGTCGGGAAGATCGGAATCCAAAGGTAAGCCAGCCCGCCCAACGTCTCGCCGGTCCACGATTTTCCTAAAGCTAGAATTTTCCCCAGAGTCTCACTATCATGCAGGACAATCCTTGGTTGTTCTCGACCTATCCACTCCCGCGGAGGCGAATCTGTCTGCTTTCGGAAGCCCGCGTGTAATCACGAGCTTGGGTGGACTGACCGAACTTTCCTTTGAAGCGAATCCGTCCCGAATTATTCTGCAAATCCCCGAGCTCAGTCACGAAGAGCACGCGGAGGGGAATGCGGCATTTTGATCTTTTGTTGAAACATTTCGCGCTTCCCCCTCACTACCTATATGGCTCTTCCGCTCTCTCGCACATGTCGATTACAGGATTGGGAGGCTATCCGTGAGGATTCAGAGATTGCGCTCATGCTACTTCCGCTTGGCGGCAGCCCTGCGCGGCCGCAAGACGGGAGCACGCAACCTCAATATCCACCAGGAGTCCGCCGTTCAAAGCTTCGTATCGAGACGAGCCCGTACGTGCTCGCGCCGTCTACGGCACTTACGGCTACCAGAATGCCTCGGGACACAATGCCGCAGTGCCACCGTCGCACTAGCTTCTGACTTCTTTTCGGTTACATTCATCTTGCCAAGCCACCTTAGCGTTTGCTATCGTCTCTGGCTTATCCCCCACGACACTAATTCGTCACAGCCACGGCTACCCGGTGAGGCAGTGCCGTGGAAATCGGCCCAGGGAATCAATCTCGCGCTCTGCACCCTGGAACGCCCGCAACGTCCGGGTCCGAGTGCCTTGCAGGTGATCTCATGCGGCGAGGAACCAGCGTAGTCGTAATTACGGCTGCCGCGGCTGCTCTTGCCGTGGGGCGGTATAGCGCTGCTCCGCCGGAGCCCCCATCTCCGATACCACCGGTGGTCTCGACGACTGCTCCGAAGCAGGCGGAACAGTTCTCGCCAACGGAAAAGAGCAAAGAAATCATACAGTGCAAGGCGTATGTGCGATCGTCCAGCAGCACCAAGGGAACCGATAATGACGGTGACGCCTTCGCAGTCTGGCAGAAGTTCGTTCGCGAGGACATTGGGCAGGGATTGAAGCTCAATTTTGCCATCGCCTTGGCGCCAGACCCGGTTCACACTCACCTGAGTCTTGTTTTTGATCGCGCCATGGACGCAGTGCGGGCCGGTGCGCAGGATGAGTCCTTCGACTTCGATTCTTCATGGTTGCCTTGGCAATTACACCCATCCAGTTTCCCCTTACGAATGGATCAGACACAAGAGAAGAAGGCTGTCGCGGCACGCGAAGGTTGCCCGGGTCTGCTTCTATTCCGAAACGCGCTCAGTAAGAAGGATGAGTACGCCACGGGACTCGTGGTGCTGGTCGTTGGCGAGCAACCTACCGCAGGGATCAATCAATCGGAGTGGAATTGCGCCATTTCACTGATCCAGCGGCGGATGCAGGCCGAAGAGGGCGCCAACCTGTGCGACGCGCCATCTGACGGGAATATCATTTCCGGTTCAATCAGCAATCTGCGCATACTCGGTCCGACGTTCTCCGGTTCTCTCGCCTCTCTGGAGGAGGTGCTGAAGTCCGAACGCATCCGCACTTTTAACCACGTAATCATCTTGGGCGGGGCGGTTGCCAGTTGCAAGCTGATCCATGAGTTCGAGAAGAACGAGGCGTCGCAGTTACGCAAGGCCACCATGACGTTTGCAGTCTTCGGAGAAAATGATGAACGCAAGCTCTACCGCTTAATGCACTACCTGGAATTGCGGGGAGAACACGCGAGTGATGTTGCCATCATCTCTGAAGACGAAACAGCCTATGGCGGCAGCGAGTTACCTTTCGATAACCGGGGGAGCGACGCGAATACGGACCCATGCAACTATTTATCTGAGCTGTCGTCAGGTACTCCGGTGGATCTGTTCTACCCCCGCGATATCTCTGAACTTCGGACCGCCTATCAGGAGCAGTCTCTCTTGGGTGCCTCGGCGCGCCTAGGAGGCGATGCCTCGTCGTATCACACGGCATTGCGATCTACTCTGGCAGACAGCACCAGCGAAGATGCGGATACGATCCGGTCTTATAGCGGGCAACAGACTGCCCTCGACCAGGAGGCCGAACTATTTGAACTGGTCAGCTTTCTACGTGCACACCATACAAGGTATCTGGTGCTGCGATGCACGAACACGCTGGATGACTTATTCCTGACCCGTTTCTTCCGCCGCACTTATCCGGAAGGACAAATCATCACCATCGGCAGTGAGGATCTGTTCCGCCGCGAAGTGGACACATCGGAGTTCCGCGGAACTATGATGATCTCCAACTTCCCTCTCATTCCACGCCAGCAGCACTGGGCCCGGTTGTCAAATGCGCAGAGAGATCCGCACCGCGTCTTTGCGGCTGACGTAAGAGATCCGCACCGCGTCTTTGCAACCGATGTAATGGAAGGCACATACATCGCTGCCCGCTTTTTGCTGGATCAGAATCCCCAGACCTTGGAAGGCATCACATACAGCCACAGCCTGACTGACGATGTTCCAACCGCGGCTCATTTCAACCAATTCAAAGAGAATATTCCAGAGTATGCCGACCCATTCTGGCAGCACGCGTGCGAACCAATTCCGTCCTCTACTAGCCCGCCTACCTGGTTGGCGGCCATCGGTGTGGACGGAAACTGGCCGATAGCACTGTTGCAAGATCCGCAAGGCACGCACGGGGATCCTTGTTTGCCGTCCGGCAAGGGCACTGTACTTGGGGGTAAGGACGATGTGCATGCGCCAATCAGTACGATGGCTACGCTAAAGACGCCTCCCGCCGGGCACGGTCTGAAGGGCCAGACTATTTATCGTTCGATGATTGACTGGCGACCCAACCACTTGCCGCGATTGTGGCTGATCTATATGTGGGTCCTGGGGGGGCTGATTTTGTATCACACGATCGGGCTGTGGACCTTCAGCAGTCGCGCATCCGGTATCCCGGCCGGGTTACGCCCTTTATTCCATCCCATGCGATTGACATGGGGAGCGCGTCAGAACGCATTATTTGGTTTTGCGAATGCCATTCTGCTGGGAACCGGCTTCCTCATCATCGCAGGTGCGTGGCGCAATTACAGCTACTGGAGGTTGTACTACGGATCAAGAAGCCTCGTACTGTTCACCGTTTTCCTGATTGCCGCCATTGTCGTAGTCTCCGCCTCACTGGCGCTCCGCGATATGGAGGTACAGCGCGAAGATCCGGCGCCCACGGCTCGCAAACACTTCTTGCGGCTCTCTTCAGTCTGGTTCATTACCGCGTTGCTACTACTGCTGGCTCCCCTTGCTTTGCTGCTCCGGAGTCCAGCTTACAGCGAGGACCACTTCAGCCTGATCTACCGCAGCGTCCACTTAGGAAGCGGGATTTCACCCGTGCTGCCATTTCTATTTCTGCTTTCCGGACAATACATTTGGGTGGCCTTGAGTCTGCGCGGCATACGATTGCTGGCGCTCGGTCCCATGTGTCTTCCTGCATCCGTTCCTGCATCCAGACAGCACGCGCATTTCTGCGGAGAAGCAGGACAGATTCCGTATGCATACCGCCGTGTCAGCGCAACGATGGGAGCTGCCATTCAAAAAGCTGCGACTTCCCTCCAGGGCTCGGTGGTCGTCCTGGTAGTGATCGTGGTAGCGGTTGTCCTCACGTTGTGGTGGGAGAATGCTTCCAATTTCACTCTCGAAAGCCGTTTCTTCAGTCGGGTCTTCTCCATCTACCTGGTGATCCCGGTCGCACTGATCCTGGTCGAAACCGTGAGCTTTCACGAGACGTGGCGTTTACTACGCTGCATGTTAGTCGCACTCGCTCAGCTTCGCCTGCGCCGCACGTTCAAGGCATTACACGACATGCCCGCGTCATCCATTTGGGCCTTGGGTGAAGGGGCGCGCGCTGAACAGATCCGGTCCTTGGCAGACATGCACGAGGCGTTGCGGCGTCTCCGCATTTTGCTGCTCAATGACAAGCGTACCCTGCGTACTACCGACAAGACACAATACAAGAATACGGTGGACAAGGCTTACCAGCTTACCTCCGAGCTTCTCGACCACGACAATCCTCTGGAAGATACGTTTGCCAATCGACAGCTCATGAAAGCCGCCTGCCGCGCCATTCGTGTTGCTACGGAGGACGTCTACAACTTCGTCCTTCTGCGAGAGTGGGAGATCGAAACCAGTTCGCTCGATATAGAGGAGCAGGAGCCGCCGAGACCTGCGGCCGAAACGGCGGCTCACGTAACAGGCGCTCCAGTCGTCCCCAAGCCGAACGAGTCTCCCCTTCTTCTTACCGCCGAGGAGTTTGTCTGCGATGTTTATCTCGCCTTCATCAAAAAGATCCTGAATCGCATGCGAATGATGGCTTTATCCATTGCTGCGCTGTTCCTGACATTGGGCGGAGCGATTTCGGTCTACCCGCTGGGCTCTCGACCGACCATCGTACTCGCATATTTTGTTCTTTTGGTTGGGGTATTTACGGCCGTGGCCGTAGTGTATGCGGGCATGGAGCGCGACGAGATCCTAAGCTACATAACGGGGGGCGCACCGGGTGAGTTGAGCGGCGAATTCTGGGTGAAGATCTTCGGCTTTGGCGCAGGCCCGCTGGTGGGTTTGCTTGCGGCACAATTCCCCAGTCTGACCCAAGGCATCTTTTCTTGGCTGCAACCTGGGATTGCTGGGATCAAATAAACCGCGTTCACTACTCGGTGCAACTGGCTCGACATGCGGGCTTCGTGATACGCGCGCGGCGCTAACCTATTGCGAACGTTCTGCACGTCGCAGAACTCGCGCGGCGATATGCGGCTCGGAGCGCCGCCAGTTTCCGCCGGTTCGTTGAAGAGGGCTTCAGGAAGAGTGACATCATCGGTGGGCGGCCACTATCGGATTTTGAGCAGATTCTTGCGTCACGGCTGCACTTTGGTCATTCGACAAGTTCATCGCGTCGGTGTTGAGCATGGCGCTGACGGTTGGGATGCGCTCATGCGTACCGCGTCGGACTGTGGTAGGCTCCGAAAGCCGCGTCAGGTCGGAACCGACCATCAGCGGGAGCGCTCGAAATCACCCACAGCCCCATGTGTGTTCGGTCCTGGCATCGGTCATTCCGCCATACCCATGACCATCATATCCCGATCGTTGAAGTAGCCCGTGTGTTGAGCTTCCGGATGCAATCCAGCCTCGAACGAATCGAGCACGTTCTTGGAGCTGATGACGCGTTTGGCGTGCTCGGGATCATTTAGGCTTTCCACAACGGGAGGAATAATGTCGCCCCCAGTACGCCGCATATGTAAACAGGGCAGCTGAGCATCCCCGGTCTGCTGGCTAACGGTATTTGGGCTGTTTTGCGTTTGGCATTCGCCGCGGGCAGATCCTCGACACGAGCGCTAGCCGCACCTCTGCCCCTAAGGCTTCCAATTGGCAACCATTCCGCGTCGGAATGCTCTAGGCTGACGTGGTACAGGATCGACAGTCGCCTCGGGCCATCCTTGGGTCTAGTATTTGTTGTGTTTTCAGCAGAGAGACACCTGTCCTTTCGGTCAGAGGAGGTCGAGCATGGGGGTTCAAGCGCGTAAGCTTCCCGACCTTCAGGGACTCGTCATTGGTCTAGCGGCGATGTCCTTTCTTGGCGCGGGCATGGTGCTTTTCGAACTGCACTCCGAACCGGGCGCCGGTCCGCTCCTTACGAACGGTAAACTCAGTGATGCGCAGGCCGAGGCAACAAAAGTAATGCTCGACCTGTTCCAGTTAGTCATGAGCTGGGCGCTTGCTATCATTGGCGCCGCCGGCTTCTTCCTGAAGCTCAATCTCGAGAAAGGATTCCCTCTCAGGCGAGTCGACCTTTTGTTTTCGCTCGCCATCATTGTTGCTGCCGTGATGTCACTTTTCTTCGGCCACTTGGCGATTAACCGTACAGCAGATCTGCTGGCGTTCGCACAGTTTCCGGTAGAGAACGCAGGCCTTCGGGGACTGGGAACTTATCAGTACATTTCCTTTTTCTTGGCGGTATTACTGTTTGGCGCTCATATCTTTCAGTTCTTTTGGGCCAGAATTTTCTCCTCGGCAGATGATCCGCCCAATGGAGTAAAGCCATGAAACATCGTCATCTACGTAGACTTTACATGCCGCACGCGATCATGACATCACTCCTGCTTGCATGCTCCGTCCAAGCGCTGGCAGCGACAGTACATGTCAGCAACCCGGACGGTGCCCTCGGAGCGGCTAAAGTAGAAGACGGCTCCAATCTCGTCGGGCTCGTCGGCGATTTCGTTGACCTCGATCCTGGCGAGCACTTATTGCGAATCGAAGCTCCGCGTGACTACACACTTCTGGTCAAACTCCACGTGAGCAACGACAATATTGTGACCATCACGGAATCGAAGGCGGAGCCTGGGAACTGCAAACCCAAATTCGAGACTACCTGGCAGGAGCCGGGAATCGTCACAAATGCCAGGAAGCCTCATAAATTAGAGCCAGGCGGCGCGCCCGAAGTCGCGCCGCCCGTTGTGTACACCTTGAACATCAATACGCCTCAGTTCGGAGCGCCGAGCAAAAGCGGTTTCTGTGCTGTGCCCATGTTTTTGGGGTGCACAAAGAGCATGGCCATCGTCGCCGTGGATTCTACACCGCCCGGCGCGGAAGTCTGGATCGACAACGAGCGTATGAGCGTCGCGACAAAAGCTACGCTGAGTGTGCCGTTTTGTCCTGGGCGTGAAAAGACCAAGCAGGTACTGATTCGAATGCCTGGGCGGGTAACCTGCCGCCGAGAGGTTCCCGTGGATAGCGGCGTCCAGACAAATGTACGGTGCGATCTTCGCCCCACTCAATGAACACCCCCGCACTGTCCAACTCGCTCCCATTCTCTGCGCCCTGCCGCAAATAATTGCTGCCCCATTCGGCTAAATCGTGGTCGAACTGATCCCACTACTGCAACGCGGGACACGAACGGACGAATTGGGGTTGCGGTGTTCCTGCCTAACGCTTTTCCCACCTCATTACAGCCGCGACTGTCCGTTTGGATGGAACAACAATTTGACGGACCGGATTCTGGCTATGTCAAGCATCCCTTAATCGGTTCCACATTATTTGCGTTGACCGATGACCGGTATTGGCTGCGAATCCAGCTCGATAACTTTGCGGATGGTGGGTCCCAGGTACGAAACTTCTTCCATAACTCTCTGGCTCTCGTAGCGCCGCGAATTACATTCGATTCAGAGCTTCTTCGGCGGCTAGACTTTGGGATGAAAGCTGTCTACTTCTACATGGATGTAGCGTTAACGCTCTACACCGTGGCGCAGGGTGATACCGAAGAGAAGCTGGTAAATCTGCGGCGATGGCAAAAAGGGTTCCTGAATGGAAGGGAAAAGGCAGCGGTGGATGGGTTCATCGAGGGCCTTCCAGTACGCAATCCCCTACTATTCTGGCTAACCGAGAAACTAGCATATGTGGCGCTGCGCATTGGCTGCCTTCCAACTGCCCCGGCAGAAGATGCTGTGCTACCACTGGGAATCGAACTCTCCGCGGTTTGGACACGTATGAAAGAACATCCGCTTTTCTCTCCGTGTATCGAGCTGAAACGCGATCAAGTCGTCAAGAACGCCGAAGAATAGGGATCCGACCGACACGCTCTTTCGGCCTGCGCCACGCCGGAAGAACGAACAAACCTAGCGCCCACACCTGTGCTCGCTTGCGGTTGCGGAGCTAAGGTAATTCCCAGTCGATAGCGTAGACGTCGGAGGTTCCGGCAGTGCACTTGGCGTCTACAAATACCGTGACTAATACCGGGGATGGTTTCGTAGAAAATAGCGGTGCTGGTGGTGGGCCTGGCGTTTGTCTGGGCGTAAGCGGAAGCGGAATGTACAAACCCCGGCCGTCGGCCGGGGTTTTGCAGCGACATCTAGCGATTCGCTACCGGAATTCGCTTATGCCTTCGATTTGTTTCCCACAGGCTCAAAGTCTCACGCATTATGCGCGAGTCATTCGCATGCGGTGTAAATCGATGATTGCAATCGGCGGCCTCCTGCAACTGGACTTCAACTCCTCTTTGGCAATAACACTAGGGAAATTCTGGCTGCAGCATTGCCACGAGCCGTAGTGGTAGCCACCGCCGCGTTTGGCACTAGCCCAATGATGAGAGCCGCGGAACTTGCACTCCATCTCCCCGATATAGGGATTGATGAGTTTCATGGCTTTCTGTGAGCGTCGAACTGATGAAGTGGGCGCATCGAGAGAAATTGTCCGATTGTTGCCCTTTGAGCCAGATTAGCCTCCCAGCGCGGCCATTTGCGAGTGACCTCTGCTTTTTGCCGTCCGCGAGGGTTCGATCAGGGTGCTGAAGATTGTTTTTGCGTACCTTGTAGCGCTTTCTGAGCCATCAGTGCGCTATAGAATCAATCAGTTGTCGGTTGGGCCTCTACCTGTCACGGCAGAGGTCGCGGGTCGAGCTCGTCATCCCTGCCAGCCACGTCGCTTATCGATAGATGGCTGTTATTTCGGATTAAATGATATGCTTATCCGACCAAACAGCCATCGGTTTGGGAGGGTTTAATGCGTGGCGTATACGAGAACCCGGCGGGTAGCGGCATCTGGTGGATTCACTACTACGCGGCGGGAAAGCGGCACCGCGAAAAGGTCGGGCGGAAGTCGGACGCCATCAAGCTGTATCAATCGCGCAAGGCGGATGCCGTAGCGGGGCGAAAGCTGCCCGAGTTGCGCAACAGCAAGGTCGTCACCTTGGCTGAGCTGATCGAGGATGCACTGGAGTTCGTTGCGCATCACAAAGACAATCGGAGCTACAAAAGCAAGGCAGCCATTGTCACCGCCGCATTAGGATCCCGCCCCGCTGCCGAGTTGACGCCACAGGAATTGGAACGCTGGCTTCGCGGGCACTCCAAAACGCCGGCCACGTCCAATCGCTACAAGGCCTTCATCTCCCTGTGCTACCGGGAAGGCATTCGCAACGGCAAAGTCACGGTCAATCCCGCCCGACTCGTTCGCCAGCGCAAAGAGGGCGGGGGCCGGTTGCGCTTTCTCAGCCGTGAGGAATACGACCGGCTGCATAAAGTGATCGCAAAGCGGTTTCCTGAGCATTTGGCTGAATTTGTAGCGAGCGTTCACACCGGAATGCGCCTCAGCGAGCAGTATTCCTGCACCTGGTCACAAGTCCAATTTGATCGCCGAACGATTGAACTAACGAAAACCAAGAACGGCTCGGCCCGAGCGGTCCATTTGAATTCCGATGCAGTTGCGGCCCTCGAATCCCTCCGGCGTCCAAAGCGGCACGCTTCCGATCCTGTCTTTCCACGCGAGGGAAACAAGAGAAGATTCGATACGCGATCATGGTTCCAGCCCTGTCTGGAGGAGGCCGGCATCAGCGGATACGTCTGGCACTGCAACCGGCACACGTTCTGTTCCTGGCTGGCGATGGCGGGGGCAAGCATCAAGGAGATTCAGGAAGCGGCGGGGCACAAGACGATCACGATGTCGGCGCGTTATAGCCATCTATCGCCAGCACACAGGTTGTCTGTTGTGGAGCGGATTGCCTCAAGTTCTAAATAGCCGTCTCAGAGAAGAAGACATTCCCGGGATATTGGGATGATTTGCCGAGGTACAGAGGCCGGTGTCAAGGTTCTGCGAGCGCGAAGCAGCGCGGGTAAGCGCAGCTTTGACTCCCGCCCCGGCTCGGCTACGCTCTGGTTATCCGGAGAATGTCATTCGGTTCATCTGGTTTCGGATCTGCATCTTGATTGGGGTGGGTTGAGAGCAGTCGAGTCGTTGAACCGGTACAGAAAAGAGCTGCCCGTGCCGGTGTTCCCAGTCCTCGGATTCGTATTCGTAGATTCATTGCTTCAAGAGTTCGGCGTGAGTCGTCTTCAACCAGGTTTGGACGGCATGTTGCAGACTCTCAGCAGTCGCGAGGATTTGCTTGAGTTCCTCATTCGAGACGCTTCCGGCCGAGTCGTAGCTTGCGATGTTGCGCTTTTTGGAGAAAGCCAGAATTTGCGAATTGTCTTGCTATCCACTCCGATGGTGTATTCCAGCGTCTCAATCGTCCGCATGTGATGGCCCGGCTGATTCGTAGTGCGATATCCGCAGGCACGTAACGCGGTATTGGCAAGCGCGAGCAAGGCGTTGAAAGTTGTGTAGAAGCGAAGGTCATCGGAAATGCCTTCAACGCCCGCATCCTTCATACATCGGGCGACAATGCCCAGCTGGTCCGCGATCTCCTGGGAACTCGTCGGTTCCTTCTTGAGCCATGCGTTCTCAACGTAACTGTCCAAACTCATGCTCGTCTCCGATCAGGAAGAGGTTCTTGCCTTTCTGAATGGACTTCAGGAAGTGATTATTTCGTTGCAACTTCTCTCTCAATTCCTTCTCAGAATAAACAGTGGGATTTACAGGACGGCGTAGGACGCGCTCCACAGGCGAGAGTTGCTCCAGCAGTTCATCGAGGCTAACAGAGCCAACGATCATCAGATCGATGTCGCTCGCTGCGTTTTCGTCTCCGCGTGCAAACGAGCCGTAGACAAATGCAAATTGAATTCTCTTTGCCAAAGGAGCGAGTGCTTCCGCAAGCTGGTGGAACACACCAGCGGTTTTGGCGAGAAGCCCATGCAGCTCCGCATACGCCGGGTGATCACGGTTCGCACGGTAAAAGACCTGATTGCCGGTGTGTGTTCGAAGGAGAAGGCCCGCGTCGGCAAGGGTAGTCAACTCCCGTTGAACGGTGCCAACGCTGACATCGACAATGCGGGCTATCTGACGAACGAAGAAAGCCTCGTCTGGCGTGCCATACAAGGCGCTTAGGATGCGACCCCTGGTTTGCCCGAAAAGAAGATTCCCCAACGATGTGTCGTGCGTACTCATTACGAGAACAGTTGTACTCAAGATGAGAACACTACGCTAGATTCAAACCTACACGGTCAGTAGATCTCCGACCAACAGACCACGGTCTTGAAGCACGAGAAACCAACAGCCATCAGAACAGCCACCAAACGATTTGGCCTCTCGGAGTTGAGAGGCCAAAATCACGATAAACTCTTTGTTTTGTTGGTGCCGGGAGGGGGGGTCGAACCCCCACGATCCGAAGATCGGCGGATTTTGAGTCCGCTGCGTCTGCCAGTTCCGCCATCCCGGCTTGTGTGAGGCGGCTTCGTCTGGCGTGGAAGCCATCGTCAGTCTCGCACGGCAGCCCTGCGGTCGCAAGTTTGCGATCGAGCGCACCGACAACTATGCCTCAGCCTCTAATTGCCTGCAGGAAGCACCAAATATTGCTCAAGCTTTCCGTCTGGCTCTTCATAGGTCGTTACGGTAAGCAGTCGAGTAGGGAACTCAGCACGAAAGGCGCGGAAGATCATTCCGCCTCTCGGCTCTTTTGCGACCTGGGTAAAGCTTCGCGGTGTGCCCAGCGGCTTCAGGCTGGAGGCGAAATCCTGGATCGCCTCGCTGGTGAAGTAGTCATTGCACAGTTTGGTCAGTTGTGAGCGATCGAGCTCTCCGTTCTGCAGTCCGATGAAGATCTTCAATGCGCGCGCTTCCGCCGCCTGTACTTCACCAGTCGACGCGCCGTTCGCTCCAGCAGATAGCACAAGCGGCGCCAGTGAACGCGCGATGGTCGCCGCCGCGCTCGATGCATCGATATTCGTCAGCACTGTTATGGCTGCCTTGCTCTCCGGATAGACCGTATTCTGCGAGACAAATCCAGATACCTCGCCGCTATGGGAGATGACGGGCTGTCCATCGCGCTCACCCACCTGCACGCCGAGACCATAGCCAGTCGGCTTGCCGTTCCTGAGCTTCACATCGGTGAACATGGCATCGTAGGAGGCCGCTTTAAGCAACGCCCGATTCATCATGCTGATGTTCCACAAAGCCAGATCGTGCGGCGACATAGCCAACTCGCCCGCGGCGAACATCCAGCCTGTGCCCTCAAGCGGTGCCGGCCGCAATGGCCCTAGTGCGTGCTGGTAGTAACCCGTCGGATCGCTCGGCGGCAAATGGCTCGCGTCCTGGTCGCGGACCCCAGTCATGTGCAGCGGCTCAAAGATCCGGTCGTGAAGTTGTTCCACCAGCGGCTTTCCGCCAACGATTTCAGCAATCCGCCCTGCGATGACGTAATTCGTGTTCGAGTACTGCCACTGCGTGCCGGGATCGAAATCAAGCGGCTTCCCGCCCCAGACATCGAGTATGTGCTGCGCCATGGTCGGAGCCATCATCGACGTCATGACGTAATCCTCGGGCCAGAAGTCCTGATAACCCGCCGTCATGGATAGGAGCTCACGGACCGTCACATCGTTCGCGCGCGTCAGGTGCGGCAGATATTTTCCGACTGGATCGTCGAGCGTCATCTTGCCGTCTTCCACCAGCATCAGGATCAGCGCCGCGGTGAACTGCTTGCTTACCGAGCCGATCGAGTACTGCATCTCCGTAGTCGCCGGCATGGGAGGTGCGAGGCGGGCTGGTCCGTATGCCCTCAGATAGACGATTTGTCCATGCTCTACGAGCGCAATCGAAGCGCTCGGTATGCCTGTCTCTGCAATCACCTTTTCGACCGCCTCATCGACTCGCGTTGCTTTAACGGTATCGAGGATGTTCGTGGTCTGAGCGGGAAGTGTCGGGGGGGCTATGAAAGGCAGCAGGAAGCCTGCGGCAAGAAGAACTGTGGCAGAACGCATGGTTGCGAGAGTATCAAGAACCGCGCTGAAACAGAGGTTCGCATCGGCTATTCTTCATTGGATTTCTCCGCTCGAGTAAGGTCATACTGGATCGACCAAGACACAGGTGAGGAGAGATATGTCCGAAAAAGACGGCATTGCCAAAGTGATCGATGGCTATCGGCATTTCAGCGAAGAGGTTTACCCGGAGCATCGTGAGCTCTTCGAGCAGCTCAGGAATAAGCAGAATCCCCAGGTTCTCTTCATTACCTGTGCCGACAGTCGAATCGACCCGTCGCTCATCACCCATACCGATCCCGGCGACCTCTTTATTTGTCGCAATATCGGCAATATCGTGCCGGCCTACGGAGAGATGATGGGCGGCGTCTCCGCCGTGGTCGAATATGCGGTGATCGCGCTCAAGGTGACTGACATTATTGTGTGCGGCCATTCCGACTGCGGCGCCATGAAAGCGCTGCGGGACCCGGATTCGCCTTCGCTGGCGGCTATGCCTACGGTCAAGAGCTGGCTGCGAAACGCCGACGCGGCGCTCGGGGTTGTTCGCGCCAAGTATCCCAACACCTCCGGGGACCATATGACTCGGGCTCTGATCGAGGAGAACGTCCTGCTGCAGCTTCAGCATCTGCGGACGCATCCTGGAGTGGCTGGAGGATTGGCCACCAGAACGGTTCGGCTCCACGGATGGATCTACAACATCGGAAATGGCCGGGTTGTGGCGTTCGATGAGGAAACTCAGGAATTTGCCCCCGTCGAACAAGTGCTCAAGATCGAATCTGGACGGGGTCAGGTGTCCGAACACCCTGGGCGCGCCGGGGAGCCCCTGCCGTCCGCTAAGGCCGGATAGCCTTTATATTCAGATAGTTAGTCTATACGGCCAAACTCCGACCGCAAACCGTGCAGCCCGTCGTTCTAATGAGGCAATTTCGCCGCATCCTGCCCTACGTTTCCTGCATCAGATAGGTTGACAATAAGTCACTCAAGTGCGACAGTGATCGAAGCACGGCACGAGCGACGAGGTCAGGAGAGCTATGGCAAAGATTATTGGCATCGATTTGGGCACCACCAATTCTGTGGTGGCCGTTATGGAAGGCGGCGAGCCCAAGGTCATCCCCAACAGCGAGGGTGACCGTACCACTCCTTCCATTGTGGCCTTTACCAAGACTGGCGAGCGGCTGGTGGGGCAGACGGCAAAGCGGCAGGCGGTAACGAACCCCCAGAACACTATCTACTCGATCAAGCGCTTCATGGGCCGCCGCGCCAACGAAGTCACGGACGAGATGAAGATGGTTCCCTATACCGTAAAGGCGCAGGGCGACCATGTTGTCGTTGTGGCGCAGGGCAAGGAGTACACCCCACCTGAGATCTCGGCGATGATCCTGCAGAAGCTGAAACAGGCGGCGGAGAGCTATCTCGGCACGACTGTGACCGAGGCTGTCATCACTGTGCCCGCGTACTTTAACGACGCGCAGCGCCAGGCGACCAAGGATGCCGGTCGTATCGCTGGTCTGGACGTGAAGCGCATCGTCAACGAGCCCACGGCAGCCGCACTCGCCTATGGCCTCGACAAGAAGAAGGACGAGACCATCGCGGTCTATGACTTCGGCGGTGGCACCTTCGATATCTCGATCCTCGAGGTTGGTGAAGGTGTTATCGAGGTCAAGTCCACGAACGGCGATACCCACCTGGGCGGTGACAACATCGACCAGCGGATCGTCGACTGGCTGATCGATGAGTTCAAGAAGGAAGAGGGCCTGGACTTGCGGGCGAAGGGCAACGAAATGGCTCTGCAGCGTCTGAAGCAGGCCGCCGAAGCAGCCAAGATCGAGCTCTCTACGGCAATGGAGACCGAGATCAACCTGCCCTTCATTACCGCGGATGCGAACGGACCAAAGCATCTGGTCCGCAAGCTGACTCGCGCCAAACTGGAGCAGTTGGTCGACGACATACTCCAGCGCTCGCTCGAGCCCTGCCGCAAGGCGATGGCTGATGCCGGTGTGAAGGCTGACCAGATTCACGAAGTCGTGCTGGTCGGCGGTCAGACGCGCATGCCGAAGATTCAGCAGATGGTGAAGGAACTCTTCGGTAAGGAACCACATCGCGGTGTGAACCCGGATGAGGTGGTCGCGATCGGAGCAGCTGTGCAGGCGGGCGTGTTGGCGGGTGAGGTCAAGGACCTGCTCCTGCTCGATGTCACACCTCTGACCCTCTCGATTGAGACGGCGGGTGGCGTGGCGACACCAATGATCGCGCGCAACACCACCATCCCGACCAAGAAGACCGAGACCTTCTCGACCTTCGCGGATAACCAGACCGAAGTCGAGGTGCACGTATTGCAGGGCGAACGCTCGATGGCGCAGGACAACCGCACACTGGGCAAGTTCAAGCTGGGCGGCATTGTGCCGGCTCCGCGCGGCGTGCCGCAGATCGAGGTCACCTTCGACATCGACGCCAACGGCATACTCAATGTCACGGCGAAGGACCGCGGCACGGGCAAGGATCAGAAGATCACCATCACGTCATCTTCGGGTCTGAGCAAGGAAGAAGTGGAGCGCATGGCGCGCGACGCCGAGTCGCACGCGTCAGAGGACAAGGACAAACGCGAGCAGATCGAAGCCCGCAATGGCCTCGACAACATGGTCTACAACATCGAGAAGATGTTGAAGGAGAGCGGCGACAAGGTCTCCGGCACAGAGAAGAGCGAAGTGGAATCTGCTCTGGCCGACGCCAAGAAGACGCTCGAAGGAAGCCCCAATGCGAGCGAGTTGAATGCTGCGCGAGAGAAACTGACCGCCGCATCACACAAGCTGGCCGAGGCTATGTACAAGGCGAGCGCCAATGCCGCTCCAACTGACGGCGAAGCGGCTGCTGCCGGAACCACGGCAGCAGCAGAGGAGCCGAAGAAGGAAGAAGGCGTGATCGACGCCGAGTACGTGGACGTCGACGACAAGAAGTAATAGCTGGACATGGGTAACGGGTCGGCAGATGACCTTCATGGCCACTGCCGGTGCGAAGGTAAGGGGCGCTCGCAGAGAATGTGGGCGCCCCTTGCGATATCCGGCCGATAAATGAAGCAGCAGAAGCAGGGGAACAAGGATGCAGCAACGAAATGGGCAGACGAAGAATGGCACGCCAGGACAGGGGAGGGCGGCCGCAGAGGAGCAGGGAATGACGAACACTTTATGGCGCTGCGTGCAGTGGCGCGCTGGCCAGATTTTGAGCAAGGTGCTCTTCAATACGAAGACGGAAGCTGACAATTTCTGCGCTCAGATGCACCGTGCCGAACCGGATATCTTTTGGCGCGTGGAGCCGGTCGAAGCCAGGCTGGTTTGGAATTGAGCAGTCATGATCCGCAACCGGTAAGGTGACAATAAACGGATGCCCGAGGGAAATGAGGTTCATCGATTTCGCGACCGGCAAGCAGCGACCTTTATCGGCCGCAATGTGCGCGCGGACTCTCCCTCGGGTCAGTTTCCGGACGCGGCACTTCTTGATGGCCGCAAGCTGCGTGGCATCGTCGCACACGGGAAACACCTGGGCTACGACTTCGGCCGCGAACTGATCCTGCACGTGCACCTCGGTCGATTCGGTGATTTCACGGAAGGGAAGATGCCGTTGGCTGAGCCGAAGGGCGCATTGAGACTGCGGATCTCGACCAGGACCGATTGGCTCGAGCTTCGTGGTCCGTCCGACTGTTCCATTTACGACCAGGAGAAATGGGACAAGCTGATGGCGCGACTCGGCCCGGATCCCCTTGAGAAGGGCTCCGATCCACATCCGGCATTTAACCGAATCGCAGCAAGCAAAGCTCCGATCGCCCTCCTTATTATGGATCAGTCGGTGATCTCCGGAATCGGCAACATCTATCGCGCCGAGTTGTTGTATCGCGCGCGGCTGAGCCCGTTTCAAGCCGGCAGCCGTATCGATCTGAAGGCATTTCAAGCGATCTGGAAGGACGCGAGAAAGCTGATGGCCGACGGCATGATCGATCGTCGGATTGTCACCACGCGGCCGAAAGACCGCCCTCATCCGCGCGGCAAGGCCGAGAGCGGTGAAGTGCACTATGTTTATAGACGCCAGGGGAAACCGTGTTTGGTCTGCGGCACGGCGATCAAGAGCCGGGAAATGGCTGGCCGCACACTTTACTGGTGTCCGTCCTGCCAGAAAGATTCGGCCGGCAAGTAACGCAGACAACAGGACTGGGACGACACACAGACGATGCCATCGACACAGAACAAGGATTATTACGGCTTACTCGGAGTGAAGAAGACGGCAACTGCGGAAGACATCCGCAAGGCTTTCCGCAAACTTGCGCGTAAGTATCACCCGGATGTAAACCCCGGCGACAAGAAGGCCGAAGAGAAGTTCAAGGAGATCTCCGAAGCAAACGATGTCTTGAGCGACGATAAGAAGCGTAAAGTCTACGACCAGTTCGGCTTCTATTCCGACCAAATCGACCCTGCGCAGGCGGAGGCGGCGGCACGCGCCGGCCACGGGCGTACGCGCACCGGCACGGGAGCACAAGGCGGAGTTCCCATCGACTTCGAGGGCTTTGACTTCTCAAACTTCGAGGAAGGCTCCGGTGGCGGCCGTCAGACAGCTTCGACGGCGGGTGGAGGCTGGGGCGGCTTCCGAGACATCTTCTCCGGCATCTTCAACCAGGCAGGCGGGCGGCAACCGCAGAGGGGCCCGCAGCCCGGTACCGATCTCGAATATACGGTCAATGTCGATTTCTGGACCGCGGTTCGAGGCGGCACTGCTCGTTTGCAGATACTGCGGCAGGAAACATGTCCAACATGCCATGGCAAAGCCTCATCGGGCGCGCCCATGCAGTGTCCGGAATGCCACGGCACCGGTCAGGTGACCCAGATGGGCGGCCGCATGAAGTTCAATATTCAGTGTCCGCGCTGTGGAGGCTCTGGTCGTATACAGGAGGCCTGCCCAACCTGTCACGGAGAAGGCACGGTGCAGCGTCCGGAGACCATTGAGTTTCGCATCAAGGCAGGCACCCGCGACGGTCAACGGATCCGGCTGGCCGGCAAGGGCAATGCAGGTCTAAACGGAGGGCCGGCCGGCGATCTTTTCCTCGTCATTCGTTCCGGGCCTCACCCGGTCTTCACTCGCGTTGGGGACAATATCGAGATCAACGTACCTGTCCGCGTCGATGAAGCGGCACTCGGCGCAAAGATTGATGTGCCGACCATCGATGGGCGTGCTCAATTGCGTATGCCGCCAGGCACCCAGAATGGTCAAAAGCTGCGCATGAGGGAAAAGGGTGTCGTCTCAGCATCGAAAGAGGGCCACCGGGGTGATCAAATCGTTACGGTGGAAGTTACTGTTCCACAGCTGCGGGATGAGCGTTCGAAGGAGATTCTGCGGGAATTCGCTCAACTGAACCCGGACGATCCACGAGCTGCACTATGGAGCCAGGTATAAGACACGAGATCAGCCCAAAACGAGTTGGCCAGAGGGTCGGACCGTCCTCTGGCCTGTTTCCCAATCTGGAACGCCCTATTGCATTCCGCCAACTGCCGCAATCGTGGTAGTCAATGGTTCGCGAACCAGAGTCTCAAGTTTCGATCCTGTCCAAAGCATGTAGTACTTACCGCAGCTTCCGGCAAAGTTGCTGTGGCAGCCCTCCATCACCAACAGGCGGCTGTCTGGCCGGTATTGAAACCCGAATGTCTCGTCGGAGCCGTTCTTCGGAGCGGTCAGGTTGAAGCCGGGTTCGTAGACACGGCCATTCAATTCATCCACGATGAAGAAGGTAGTGCAGCCATCCCCACAGCCCCACTGAAGCAGCGCATAATGGCCGCCGAAGTTGGTTCCCTGGCTCGATCCCTCACGCAGACGCGTGCGGAAATAGGCCTTGGACGGGCTGTTGATGATCGGCTCGGACTTAAGCCCCGCGGGCACCTTGACGGCCGGATAATCGGTCGCCGCCGGGGCCCAGTCCTGCTGAGCCTGAACCGGCTGGGCAAGTATGGATGCGATTGCGAGGGTGAAGGCGGTAAAGGGAATCCGAAGGTTCTTCATGACGGCAGTGTGCTCCGTTCCACGGCGGATCACCAGAGAGTAATCGGAATTTTGGATTACCAAAGGGTGCTTATGGGGAAGAAATTACCTAATCCACCGCAGATACAACTTTTGGTGAATGCAGCGATGCCTTGGGCTGAAGCGGAGCTCCGGGAAAATGGCAACCTGCGTGCTGCTGCCGCCTGGCTGGCCACCGGAGCTTCGGAGCCTGAATTTCGGACCATTATGCAATCAGAAACTCCCCACCATCTCTCCATTCAAGAGCAGGAGGCGATGCTGACTGGCCTACTAAGGCCGCGCTGGCAGAACGGAGAACTGGCCGCGGCCGTGCTCGTTGCGCCGGTTCTTTATGGCCGGAAGGGGTCGGCAGAACGATCTCTCGCCGTCCGGCTGCATGCCGAAACTCAGGATGGGTACTGTGCCGACATTCTCATGCCATATCGGATACGCACCGGGTGGCGATGGCGCGGGAGTTCGAGGAACCGGGTACACTTCAGCCATCCGGTGGCGCAGGAGAGCGATTCACGCTTCAGCGATTCGCCTGCGCCCGCCTAGGAAAAAGAATGCCGACGAAACGCAGATCCAAGGGCGCTTACATGATCTCCGCGGTAGCGGAGATGTACGAGATCCACCCGCAAACGCTGCGCCTTTACGAGCGGGAGGGACTATTGAAACCGTCCCGCACCGAGGGGAATACGCGCCTTTACACCGACGAAGACCTCGAGCGCCTGGAATTCATTTTGAATCTGGCGCGCGACCTTGGAGTCAATATCTCCGGGATCGCTATCATTCTGCAGATGCGGCAACGCATGGAGGAGATGAACCGGCAAATGCAGAGCTTTGTAGATTATGTGCGCTCGGAGATGTTGCAGCACATGCAAAGCTCTCCGATCGGGAACGAGGCCGCGATCGTTCCTCTTCGCAAGCCCACCGTGTTTGGTCCAGCTACCCCGCGCGAACGCAAGAGATAATGGATAAAGGACTTATGGTAGCCGTCACGGTGGCTGTGACCGGCCTTGGCCATAGGCAGACAATCGAAAGCAGGAGTAGTCTAATTAACAGCTACTTCAATATCAGGTGAACTGTACCGCGATGCTTCATCTCCTGCTCGCCCTGGGCATATTTGGGCTCATAACCTCCACGGTCTACAGCATCATGGTGGGGGCAGGGATTCTTCACTTCAGGCGCCAGAGGCCCGTTGTCGATCCTTCGTTTACTCCGCCGGTCAGCCTGCTGAAACCGCTGCATGGCGCAGAGCCCAATCTTGCCGAACATCTGGAAGGCTTTTTCGAGCAGGATTATCCTGCGTACGAAATCCTCTTCTCCGCCCGCTCGTCGAGCGACGCGGGCCTGCACATCGCTCGTGAAGTCGCAGCGCGGTATCCATCGGTTTCTGCGCGATTTCTCACTTGCGGAGCGCCGCCATTTGCAAACGCCAAGGTCGCATCGCTGGAACGCATGGCGCATGCTGCGCGGCATGAAATTCTTGTTGTCAGCGACAGCGACGTCCGGGTTACGCCGAAGTATTTGCGCGAGGTCATAGCGCCGTTCGCAGATCCGGAAGTCGGGGTGGTCACGTGCCCCTATCGCGGCGTACCGAGTGCGGCATTGCCGTCTGAAAATCGCCGAACCTCCGCACTGTGGGCACAATTGGAAGGTGTTGGCATGTCCGTCGAGATGACGGCCGGCGTTATGGTCGCCAACATGCTCGAGGGCATGCAGTTTGCCCTCGGTCCTACGATGGCGGTACGCAGGGGATGCGTGCAGGAGATCGGTGGCTTCCGTGTTCTCGGCCAATATTGCGCAGACGATTTTCTCCTTGGAAACCTGGTGGCTGCGAAGGGCCATCGCGTCGTCTTCTCGCATCATGCGATCGACCACATCGTGCTCAATACCGGCTTCGTCGACTCGATGCGTCATCAGGTTCGATGGAGTAAGAGCACACGCTTCTCGCGACCTAAGGGCCATTTCGGTACTTCGCTTACCTTCAGCATGCCATTCGCCCTGCTTGCGTTCGTCACCGCGCTCTTGCTGCACCTGCCCTGGGTTGCTTTCGCCGCGCTCGCGTGGGGAACGCTAACCCGCATGTTACTTGCCGTCGCGGTCGGAGCAGTCGTGGTGCAGGAGCGTTCGCTCTGGCGAACCATGCTCCTTTTTCCATTGCGCGACCTGATGGGTTTCGGCTTCTGGGTCGCCAGCTATGGCAGCAGGGAGATTCTGTGGCGGGGTGAAGAATACACGCTGGAAACAGGCGGCTATATGCGCAGTGCGCAGCTGGCGCGCACGAGCGCAGAAGTTGAATCTGGTGACCGCGAATCGGCGCTCACGACCCGAACAATCTGATCAGATCGGCCGGTCCGTATACAGCGTCTTGTCTGCCAGTTCCTGAATCGGAATCAGTCGTCTCCCTAGCACCGCCTCCACCTGATCGCGCCGTTCGCCTTGCGCAAAGAGGAATTTTCGTTCGCCGGTTCCCCATATCGACTTGAGTTCCTTGTCGTCGATGAAGACATGCGGCGCGTCCGGCCACATGGAGCCCCACAGCATGGTGGAAGAACGCCCGTGTATCAGCAGTGCCTGCCGCCGCGTGTAAAACAGCACCGAGGCACCATCGGACTGGTCGCCGTAGACAATCAGCGTAGCTCGCGTGGCTGCTGGATCTGAAGGGCTTTCGCTCGCCGGATATCCGGCGATGCGATTGATTGTTGCAGCCATGGGCTCAGAGGAAAGCATGGGGCCGAACCGCACGAAGGCGATGTGCGCAGCGATAAGGAAGATCGCCATTGTGAAGGCCACCGACAGCGTGGACTCGAAGTGCCGCTCTTTTCTGCGCAATTCCAATGCCAGCAGCGGACCGACGAGAAGGACAACAGCCGCGATTACGGCCGGCAGCCGCAATGCAGCAAACGATGGGCCGGTCAGATCGAAGAGGTGCGACATCGAGAGCGAGTAGTCACCCACGCCGCGATGTGCCAATAATGTGCCGATGTCCGGCACAAATGCGAGATTTCGCGAGGTCCAGAGCCCATAGCTCAGCGCGGCGGCGGAGAGCACTCCGACTGCTGCAAAGAGAATATGCGCGCCAATAAGCCAGCCATCAGTGCCCTCGCGCGCCTGTTCGTCGATGCGCTCCGCACGCAGCTCGAAGGACGCAAGCACGGCCGCAGTGAGCATCAACACCGGAAGATACGCGGGGAAAGTGTAGTACTCCTGGTTGGTCGAAATAGAGAAGAAAACCAGCATGAATGCTGCATACAGCGACAGCAACCAGACGCTGCGGCTACGAAAGCGTGCGGCGTCATCTTCGAGACGCAGATCACGTAGCCACCGCGTGCGAGTTCGCCAAGCGCGACGCACCACCAACGGAAGATACAGGCTCCAGGGCAGTAGCCAGGCGATCTGGCCGACCCAGTAAATCCAGCCAGGCTGTTTGTTGTAGTCATGCGGATAGCGCTTGCCGAGGAAACGCAAAACGTGCTCGTTGATGAAGTAAAAGTAGAAGAAGCCATGAACATGGCCGAAGGTGGGATGATTGCCCACCGGATTGCCCTGATCCGGATTGCGCAGACCGGCGAGAATGTGCCATGGCGCTGCTATCGCAAGAAACAGCAGTAGGCCGGTCACAAAACGCATTTCGCGCCAACGTCGCCAATCGCCGGTGAGCAGGAGCCACGGTATGATCGTTGCGAAAAAAAAGACCGGGGCGATGAGTCCCTTGGTCAGAGTTGCGATTGCAAGCGCTGCCCAACTCACGTAAAACAACGCAGATTTGCGGTCCTCCAGTCCAACCAGAAAACAGTAGAGCGCCAACCCAATAAAGAAAGTAAGCAGTGCCTCCGGAATGTCGATGCGCGTGAAGAGAAAGCCGCCCACGGCGGTCAGCAGAGCGAGGGCAGCATAGAATGCCGCGCGTTCGTTGAATGCGCGGCGGGTCCAATGCCATGCAAGGATGACAGTCGCCAACACCCCCAATGCCATGGGCAAGTGCGCGGAAAAGGCGTTATAGCCGAAGATATGATCGTCGATCGCGACGAGCCAGTAAGAAAGCGGTGCCTTTTCCAGATAGCGAATGCCATCTATCTTCAGCGTGACCCAGTCGCCGGAGAGCGCCATGTGCTGCGCCGCATTCGCGTGCGCGGCATCGGCGTCATCCAGCAATGGTGGCGAGAAGAGCGCGGCAAAATGGACGGCGAACCATACCAGGAGGAGGATGGTCCAAGCGCGTCGTGCAGAGAGGAAGCGGGCAGGCGCGGCATCGGTCTGCACAGGAAGTACGATGGGACGAGACATGACAGAACCTGCAGAATACCAGCCGGGACAGTCTGGCCGGAGCACAGAAGATCCGCCACTGCTAGCCCATCTGCGCGCCGTCACTGCCGAAATGCGTGAGAAGCTCGATGCCTGTCGCAAGCGCGGCTCTGCGCCAAAGGTCGAAGAGGTCCATCACTTGCGTACTGGCACCCGGCGCGTCGAAGCCACGCTCGAGACGCTGGCCCGAGAGGCCGGCGCACGCGGATTGGGCAAAGCGTCGGAAGAGGCCCGCCAGCGATGGCTGCGCCAGTTGAAGAAGGTGCGCCGCGCGGCCGGCACCGTGCGCGATCTGGATGTGCACCGTGAGCTGCTCGCGGACAACCTTCTTCCGGCAACCGATACCGCACCTGACAAGGTGGCTGCAGACCTCGCCAAAGCGACTGCAACTGCAGCCACCGGTTCAGTTGAGATAACACCTCTCATGGAACAAGCGCGTTCTCTGGACGCCTGGTTGAAAGCGCGTCGCTCCGCCGCAGCCGATGCGCTCTGCACTACGCTCAACGATCACGCGGATGGATTGCTCGATGCCGAACAGCAATTCACGGCTGAAATTGCAAAACGTCGCGCCGTCCTCATGCGCGCTCATCGGCCGCCTGTGCGCCTTGCGCTTGAGGATTATCTGCGGCTGATGGACGAAATGCCCCTGTTGGATAAAGAGAACCTGCATGACTTCCGTAAGGGTGCGAAGAAGGCTCGCTATGTAGCCGAGTCGGATGACGAGGATCCCGCGGCCAAGGCCATAGCGAAAGCGATTAAGCGCGTGCAGGATGCCATCGGCGATTGGCATGACTGGGTGGTTGTGGCCGAAGAGGCGCATGAGGCGCTGGGAGTAGATGGAGGCTTGTTGCAGATTGAGCTCGAAGCTCGCGCGCAGCATGCATATGATCGCGCGTTGCACACCACATCTATCATGGGCCGTCGCTTCGTTGGCGAATGGCAGGCATCGCGACCGCGGCGATTCCGTCGACCCATCGCGCATCGAAGAAGTTCCACTAGAACCACACTCGGATAGTGGGAAGAGGGACACCGTTCCAGTCCATCCCACGCCCGAAAGCAGCTGGCCGGCAAACGATCTAAACGACTACAGTCGGGATCACGCTTTGCGCGCTTTTGCTTTAGTGTAAGGATCGATGCAAAGAATGCAGACGCTCGCTGCGATCGACATCGGATCGAATTCCTGCCGGCTCAAGATCGCTCGCATAGAGAAGCATCGTCTCAGAGTTCTGCACCAGGACCGCGAGGTCACGCGGCTGGGCGCCAGCGTCTTCGAGAGCGGCATGATCTCCCCCGATGCAATGGCCAGCACCTTGCGTGCGCTGAAGCGCTTCTACAAGGCAGTGCAGGAGGCTGGGGCGGACAGGGTGCGCGCAGTCGCTACCGCCGCCGTGCGTGATGCGCGAAACGCACAGGCATTTGTCGCCTGGGTGAAGTCCGAAACCGGATGGGACCTGGAGATCATCTCCGGCCTGGAAGAAGCGCGACTGATCCATCGCGGCGTGATGCTCGAACCTCGCACGCATGGCCGCTGCCTGCTGATCGATCTGGGGGGTGGCTCGTGCGAGATTACGCTGTCCGACCGCAAGCGCATTGTCGAGACGGTAAGTCTGCCGCTCGGCGCAGTGCGTCTCACAGAGGAATTTCTACACGAAGTCGATCCGCCGGCGCCGGAAGACCTCGCGCGGATGAAGCACTTCATTCGGCGGGAGCTTGGCAGGGCGGGCAAGCGATTCGGAGCTTTGCCGCGCGTTCCGGTGATCGCCACGTCCGGCACCGCCGCGGCGCTGGTTCAGGCGAGCGCCGTCGTGGCGAAATCCGGAGCCAGGCCGGTCAAGCGTCCAAAGCGCGTCGAAAGCATCGCGGAAACGCGCGCATTGCGCCGGCTCGCTACGAAATTGCCGAAGATGACCAACCAGGAGCGCAGCAAGCTTCCCGGGGTCGGACCGCGGCGCGCCGAGATTATCGTCGCGGGTGCAGAGGTATACGCCGAGTTGCTGGAGCATCTGGGACTGACCGGCTTTCACTACTCCGATCTGGGGCTGCGCGATGGTGTTCTGGCCCAAATGCTTGCCGAGCAGGACGCGCGGACGAGCGCCCATCAACAGTTCGAACGTGACCGCTGGGAGAGCGTGCTGGCCACCTGCAAACGCTACGGCGTGGATCCGCCGACGGCGGAGCCAGTGCGCGCACATGCAGCACAGCTCTTTCGCGATTTGCAATCGATGCACAGTCTGCCCGCTGAGTATCGCCAGTGGCTCGAGGCAGCCGCAATGATGCGCGATGTAGGCAAGTACATCAACTACCAGGGCCACCATCGCCACACGCAATATGTGATCGCCGGTTCAGAGCTTTATGGCTTCACACCGCAGCAGCGCGCGATTGTCTCAGGGATTGCGCGCTATCTGGGGAAGTCGCGGCCGACGCCGCAGGACCGCGCCTTTCGCTACATCGCCGCTGCCGAACATGACAACGTAAAGCGAGCGATTGTGCTGTTGCGTCTTGCCGTGGCACTGAATCAGGACCGAGCCAGTGACGTGCTGCGCGTCACGGTTCGGTCCTATCCCAAGCGCGTGTTGCTCGAGATACAGCCAGGGCGGACCGGTGCAGAATTGGAGCTGTGGTCACTGCGCAAGGAAGCAGACTACTTCCGGGAGGTCTTTCGCCGTGAGCTTTTTGCCACGCTCGCCTGAACCTGACGCAGCATGCGCGTGTCAACGAGTCCCAGCAGCTGACCGGGATGCCGGCTGACGTCGATGCGCGCCATGGCGCCCTTGCGCAACCGCAGGCTGGCCCGGCCACCGCGTTGCCCGGAGATCAGCGCGCCCGCGAACTGCGCAAGGTTCGGATTGTGACCGACAACCAGCACCGTCTCCTGCCCTGCGTGTTTCGCGAGCATCGCCTCAAAATCGGCAAATTTGCCGCTCGGCTCGAGGCTGGGATCAGCCGCGATCTTCTGCTCAAAACCGATCTCGGTCGCCACAAGCGAGGCGGTCTGCAGGGAACGCTTCAACGGACTGGAGATGATTGCGTCAAAACTCACCCGCATTGCATTGAGGTAAGCCCCGATTAGCAGGCACTGCTGCTTTCCCTCTTTATCGAGACCGCGCTTGCGGTCCAGCAGAGGGTTTCGCCGACGCGACCCGGCACTGGCATGACGAAGGATGTAGATGGTCATAGATCGTTTTGAATAGGCAAGCCCAGGGGTTTGCGGGCTCTGTAACCTCATTGTAACAATTCGATAAGGTCAACATCCGCTGCATGGAATCATCTGTATATGCCGCATCCGCTCACTACAGTGAGCGCTATCCACCGATAGAATGATGCAGTGAGTCGTGTACGTCGTTTTCTTCCGGGAATGGCGGCCGTCGTTATTGCCCTTCTTCTCGGCTGGTTTCTGGGACGACTTGCGATGCGACGGCCGCTCTCCTCTGCGCCTGCTGATTCGTCCGCCACGGTCAACTCCGCCGCGCCCCCGTCGCAGGCGGTCTCGTCTGACGATCTGGCGCCGACGCTTGTCTATGCCCACAACATCATGCTGCGCAAAGGACCGGACTTTCGCATCTACGTGGTCTGGATTTCCGGCCAAATGGTCCGGACGAATCGGAACGTAAACCCGTCTTTTGACGAACCTGATTCCTTCATTCTGCAGATACAGAAGGGCGTCATCCGCGCCAATATCGGGGACATCGGCAAGTACCTCAATTCCGCCGCTCCCTCGGATACTCCACTGAAAAAGATCAACATCCAGCCGGCGGGCGAACTGATCAAAATCAGCGGCACGGTTAAAAAGGTAATACCGCTTCCGGTCGAGATCCTTGGGTCGTTGGCGGCGACACCTGACGGACTCGTCCGCTTCCACGTACAGCACATTTCCGTGCTAAAGGTCCCCGTGAAAGGACTGCTGGGCACCTTTGACGTCAACCTTTCTGATCTTGTGCGCTCCACCAATGTGGCTGGCGTAACCGTCTCTGGCAACGACATCATCTTTGATACCGAGAAGCTGCTGCCGCCTCCACACATCCGCGGCCAATTGACCACCGTGGAAGTGAAGGTTCCGGACATCGAAGTCATCTATGGCAATGCGCCGAACGATCCCATACAACTCGCGCAGTGGCACAACTTTCTCCGCTTCCGCAATGGTGCGCTCAACTTCGGCAAGCTGACCATGCACCACGCCGATCTGACCATGATCGATGCGGCAAACGAGCCTTGGTTCGATCTGGACCTGGTGAACTATCAAGATCAGTTAGTGAATGGGAATACGCGAATGACGGCTCAGGCAGGTCTCGAAATCTACATGCCCAGTCTCAAGGGGCAGACCCCGCGGCATGCCGGCCAGAGCGTGACCATGCAATGGCTGAAGAATCGAAATACATCTTTGCCACCTGACGTGGCCGCAAAGACAAAGACCTACTGAACTGCGTAGTTCACGGGGACCGGTTTCGGCTCTGGATCCAGGGGCGCAGGGTCTGGATCGGGCTCTGGAAATCCTGGTCCATCCGGCTCTGGGTCGGGTGGCGGGTACGGATCGGGCGCAACGTCGGGCGGAGTTCCGGGCAAGCCGCCCAAATATAAGGAATCGAGCCAAACTTTCGGGTGATGTGCGGCCATGCTCTTTGGGATGGCACCGGATCTATGCGCGCGTTGCCTGACTCTTGAAAGGGCCGCTTCAACGATAGATTTCTTTGCGCCAGTATTCGCTTACCAGAAGGCCGGACAGCCACTCCCGTCGACCTTCAAGAATCCATCCCGTCTGTTGCATGACCGACCCGTAGTCGGGCAGCTGTCGAGTCCTGAGGCCGGTCAACAGACCGAAGCCCAGATAGAGAGCGCGGATAATCAACTTTCCCGCAAGGCGAGCCGGGTTCCGCCAGGGAACAGCAAATTCAGACACGACCCATAACGCATGCTCCGCTGCCGCGGCATTCAAGTGTGAGAGCAAAGACGCTATCTCAGCTTCGCTGAAGCAATCGAGGAAGAAGTGGGTGATGATGAGGTCGAATGGAGATCCCGGGAGATCTTCCACATTGCATTCGAGTGCGTCCGCCTGGATCACGCGAACATGCGCGCCGGAAGGCAGCCGGTGCGCGGCCTGATGGAGCATCTCCCGGCTCGCGTCCACTGCAGTGACTTCAATCTGCGGAAAACGCCGCACCAGTTCGGACAGAAATCGACCGTCGCCGTCACCGTAAATAAGTGCACGTCTGCGTGAGGCCATTTCGCCAAGTCGAAACACCCTGCACTTCTGCAGGTACGAGCCAAAGCTAAAGTATTCCATCCAGCGATATACGCGAGCTAAGCGATCGAATCCGGAGCGCGTGTTCATCCCGGGTGACGTTCCATCACCGGCAGCAAACGATGAGGAGAGGTGTCAGCAGAGCCAAATCTGCTGCGATGCGCCGTCCGCCAGCCGCCAGCTGCGACCGGTCGAGGAGCAGGAATAGGGAGGCGCTGAGGACGGCAGCAATCGCCAGCCAGCGCGCCGGGTGATTGGCGAGGTCGGGCAGAATGAGGCAGCCGACCGCAATGGCAACACCTGATAGCCATCGTAGGCGACCAGCTTGGCGGCGCTGCTCCCAGTCCTCGATCGCAGTGCAGTTCAGCCAGCAGAGGACGGCAAATAATGGACAGAGAAGCAGCAGCGGATGCTGCTGCGGCATGCCTGCGGCACGTCGCCGCGCCTCGTCCCAAGCGGGCAATGCAGATGCAGCCGCGAATAGCAACGCAATGACAAATTCCTTCGGGAAATGGGATAGCGATCTGCCTCGTAATCGGGATCGCAAATGCACAAGCCCCAGATAAAGGAGCGAGAACACACCGAGAACACAATAGGAAAGGAGCAAAGATCCCGGCATCCTAGCGATCAGCATCGTGAGTGCGAGCGTTACCGGTATTGCAGCTACCAGGAACCATCGCCTGTGGCGATCATGAAACAGGTGACGCTCCTGCAATGTGGCTTGCGGCGACAACCGCGCGTCCAGCAGCCGGTCTACCACGTAGAAGAGCCAAGTGCCCAGAGCCAGAGCCGCCGGCAGCCAGGGCGCGAGTCGCAGACGGGCCGCCCGCCCAAAAGCCCAGCACCAAAGTGCTGCTACCGTGGGTGCATCCAGGCTCAGGAGATGCCAATACCGCAACAATGCGTTAGGAAAGCGAAGCAAATCTCAGTGTAGCGGCAGCAGAGCGGCGTTGCGTCACCGCGCGGCTGCGATCATTATCTTTTGCAAGGTGAAAGAACCGTCTGGCTGGACCTCAAAGAAACGCCGCACCTCATCTGGCGCAGCGTTCCACATTGCGTGGATAGCCGCAACCCGCTCCGGCGACGTGCGCATGCGCTTGATCCAACTGGCAAACTCAATCGGCAACGGCCACGGCTTGCGTAGTGTTGCGTTGAATCCTGCCTCCCTGAAAAGGGTCAGCCACTCGTGCGTGCTGTAGTCGCGGATATGTGATGGATCGCGCAGGATTTCTACTGCTTGTAGATGTGTGTCCAGCAGCGGGGTCTCGCCGCCCGCGGTGTCGATCAGCAGAACACGTCCATCCGCCTTCAAGACGCGCCTGACCTCGCGCAATGCCGCGGCAACGTCGCGCCAGTGGTGGGCACTGTAGCGGCTGATGACGAAATCAAAGTGCGATTCCGGAAAGGGAAGCGCTTCCGCCATGCCCTGGACTGTAGCGATGTTCCCAAAACCCCGCGCCGTAGCCTCCCGCTGCACTACCGCGAGCATCTCCGCGGTCATGTCGTAGGCCGTCACCGAGGCCGCGGAAGGGGCCACAGCGAAGCTCGCATGTCCGGCGCCACATCCCAAGTCAAGCACCCTTGCCTGAGGAACTGTCGCAACCTCATGCGAGAGCAATTCGAGATCGTCGCCCGTTGCATGTGTCACGCTTTCCAGATAAGCCTGGGCCGTTGCTCCGAACTGCTGCGCTACAAGTACATCGTGTTCCATTTTTGCGTCCAGTCTCTAGGGCTTAAAGCAAAGACATAATGCACAACTTGAAGTCATCCGGGGCGGGACATAGCCAGGATTCTGCCAACTCATGCTGTCGGCAACGGCGCGGTATCAAGCTTTGCGTTCGCGATTACCCGTACCGGTTTTTTTCCAACAGCCCGAGATTTGCGGCCGGTCGACTTCGTCAGTCCGATGGCCTGCCCCATTTCGACCGGTGGAGGAATCTGATCTATCGTTGCGCGGCCTTCGGCCAGTTGCATGAAGAAATCCTGGGCGGAGAAAGGAACCTTGCCGCCTCCCCCACGAGCGCGCCTGTAGTCGCCGTCCGATTCAAGCATGCGGGTCTTCGCCGTGTCGGCCAGATAAGCGGCCAGAATCTCATCTTTCAAACGCGTGCGAAGCTGTACATCGCGCACCGGAAAGAGCACCTCGCACCGCTCGAAGAGGTTGCGCGGCATCCAATCGGCACTGCCGCAGTAGATCGTCTCCTCGCCGCCGTTGGCGAAGTAAAAGATCCGGCTGTGCTCCAGGAATCGTCCCACTACGGATCGCACACGGATATGTTCGCTAAGCCCTTTTACCCCGGGTCGCAGGGAGCAGATGCCGCGCACGATCAGATCGATTTCGACGCCTGCCTGCGAAGCCTCGTAGAGCGCTTCCACGATGCTTTTCTCCAGCAGCGAATTCATCTTCGCGATGATGCGCGCCGGCTGGCCCCTGCGCGCGTGTTCCGCTTCCCGGCGGATCATCTGAATCGACTGCTCCGCCAGCGTGAGCGGCGCCACCAGGAGAGGCGAATAGTCGTCCGATTCCGAATGGGCGGTCAAATAATTGAACACCGCTTGCATGCTCGCCGTAATCGCAGGATCACAGGTGAGCAGGCTGATGTCCGTGTAGAAGCGCGCCGTGTTCGGGTTGTAATTGCCCGTACCCAGATGGGCGTAGCGCCGGGTCACTCCGTCCTCATCCCGCCGCACCATCAGAGCCAATTTGCAGTGTGTCTTCAAGCCGACGATGCCGTGGAAGACCTGCACGCCGGCATCCTCGAGGTTACGGGCCCATCGAATGTTCGACGCCTCGTCGAAACGCGCCATCAATTCGACCACGACCGTTACTTCCTTCGACTGTGCGGCTTCGATCAGCGCGGTGAACATAGGCGAGTCCGCTGAGGTGCGATAGAGCGTCTGCTTCATCGAGAGCACAGCCGGATCTTCGGCGGCTGCTTCGATGAAGCTCACCACGCCATCGTAGGAGTCGTAGGGGTGGTGCAGCAGGATGTCGTGATGCCGGATCTCGTCGAAGATGTTCGCCGAACGGCGGTTCATGCGCAGTTCGCGCGGCACAAACGGCGGGTATTTCAGGTCGGGCCGCGGCGTGTCTGTGTAGAGCGTCATCACACGCGAGAGGTTCACCGGACCATCGGTGCGCACGACCTGCGATTCGTCTACTTCGAAGTTCACGCGGAGCCGGTCGATGATATCCGGATCTGCGCCCTCTTCCACCTCCAGCCGCACAGCATCACCTTTGCGGCGGTTATGCAACTCTGTACGGACGCTTTCGAGCAGCGACCGCGTCTCCTCCTCCTGGAGGTAGAGATTGCTGTTGCGGGTTACCCGGAAGGCCGCGGCTGAGATCACCTCGTAGCCGCGATACATGCGCGCTGCGTTGGCCTCGATCAACTCGTGAAGGAAGATGTAATCCATGGTTCCGCTGGACGAAGGCACGGGAACCAGCCGAGGCAGCGCGCGCGGTACAGTCACTACGCCCAGAACCGGACCGGCGCTACGCTTGCGCTTGCTACGCAGCAGCAGGGCAAGACACAAGGCTTTATTCAGCACCCTCGGAAAAGGGTGCGCCGGATCGATGGTGATGGGGGTCAGCAGCGGATCCACTTCGCGCTGGTAGAAATCCGAGGCATGCTCGAGTTGTTCCCCGGTCATGTTCTCGTAATCCAGCACGCGGATGCCCGCGGCGTGCAGAGCGGGTCGCAGCGATTGGTTCCAGCAGCGATACTGACTCTCCACAAAGTTGCGCAACTCGGACGTGTCGCGGTCGAAGGTCTGTTCCGGTGTCAGGCCGTCAGGTCCGACCTCGTTGTAGCCATCTTCAATTCGCTGCATGACGCCGGCGACGCGAATCTCGACAAACTCGTCGAGATTGGAGGCAGTAATGGCCAGGAATTTCACACGCTCCAGCAAAGGGTTCGTGGGGTCCTCGGCTTCCTGTAAAACGCGGCCGTTGAACCGCAGCCATGACTCGTCCCGGCTGAAGAAGAGCTGTTCCCGCTTTGATTGTTGTGCCGTCATAGGGGTGGAGCTTCGTGCTGGAAGACGTTCCCGTGATACAGGATACGCGCCTCGCGGGTTGTGAACGCCAAGCGAAAAATCGTATCCCGACGCGGTTGACTGCCGGCTCCGGGTGGCTGAGGATGAAAGAACAACCAAAACCAAAAACCATGGCGGGCGAGTGGAGGCACCGTGATCGAGACCCAGACAACCATTCCTGAACCGACGTCAGATTGTTCAGACTGTAACGACAATGCCATCGTCGAGTCCGCGGCTCGCGAACTTTATCAGACCGCGGCACTCTTCGTGGGGGATGAGAACGAAGCGATCCAACTGGTGGAGCAAACCGTTGACGCCGTCGAAATGGATCCCTGCTCGGATGGCGAAGCTGCTCGCGAAGCGTCCACCCAGGACCTGGTCCGGCGAGCTTTAGCCCGCGTGACCGCTCTGCGCCCTGCGCAGATGCATCCTTCTACGGCATCGGAGCTCGGCGGGTGCGTTGAAACCGATGACCTCAGCGCGGCCGGCATAACGCGGCAGCAACTGGAGGATCTGCTCACTGGTGCTGGCCGCACACGGATGCGGGAGTGGCTGGAAGGGCTCGGCCCGGTAGACCGGAGCGTATTCGTCCTGCGCGCTGTCCTTGGGCGGAGTGGCGCAGAGGCCGCGCAACTTCTGCAACAGACGACGGGCTACCCGTGGACCGAGGTCCATGTGGGCGGTGCCTACCGAACGGCGCTCTGCTCGCTTGCCAGCTCGCTCGTTCACTCCGGCGCTCATTGATCACAAACGGCAAGTAAGATTTCGCAGCAAACCCGACCTCGTTTCGACCGCGGTGGCTCCCTTACCGCGGTCATTCCGTTATGCTGCTGGCTGGACGTCAAAACGGCAGGCGCAAACGGGGAAGTTCTGATTTTTTAAGTCTTTGCCAGCCTTCTGGCATCCAAATTGACGAATATCATGGACGGATCTTTGTTCAGGCAGTCTAAGCCGGTAGTGTGCGCTGGGCCCGCACGGCTGATTGGCGGCCTGCTGCTGCTACTTCTGGCTGGGACCAATCGGGCCCCAGCGCAGTTCGGTGGCGTTTCCTCCTCAAGTTCAAGGCCCTTATCGGAGCCGCCTACCATTCCGCCGGCGCCGGCGCAGAGCGCCTATCAAGGCAGTGTCGCGAACCAGCCCGTGACGCCTGGCGTGCTGCAGCTCACCATCAGAGATGCAGTAATGACAGGGCTGAAGAACAACCTGGGCATCATCCTTTCCGGAGAAAATGTGAACCAGGCGGGCGGCCAGCGTTTGCAACAGCTACAAAAACTGTTGCCTACGATCAACGGCACCTTTAAGGAATCTGTCCAACAGGTGAATCTGGCGGCAGAGGGGTTGATCATTCCCGGAATCCCGGAAATCATCGGACCCTACGCCTACACGGATGTGCGCGGCACGTTGGATTGGACGCTGTTCAGCGTGCCATCCCTCAATAACTACCTTGCCTCGCGGCACGTGGTTGAAGGTACCAAGCTTTCTTTGGACGACGCCCGCAATCTGGTGGCACTCAGCATCGGATATGCCTATCTGGCGTGCATCTCGGATGAAGCCAACATCGCCAATGATGACGCGCAGGTGGCCTCCAGCAAAGTTTCGCTCGACCAGGCCAACGCCAATCACGAGGCGGGAACAGCACCTCAGCTCGACGTGCTTCGCGCGCGCGTCGACTACCAGACGCAGCAGCAGGCGCTCATTCGCGATCAGAACGCGCACGACAAGGACAAGCTGGCGCTCGCACGCGCCGTCGGACTGCCGCTCGAACAGAAATTCGAGCTGGCAGACCGGTTGCCATTTGCGCCCCTTGAGGGCATTCAGCCGGACGAGGCGCTAAAAGTTGCTTATGCAACTCGCAAGGACCTGCAGGCCTTGCAGCAGCAGGTAAAAGCAGCGGAACTGAGCCGCAAGGCGGCCACGGCAGAGCGATATCCGAGTATCTCGTTCAGCGGAGACTACGGCGACATCGGTCCTACGCTTGGGCACTCGCACGGCACCTTTGACGCAGTAGGAACCGCCAGCATGCCGCTCTTTGAGGAAGCAAAGTTGCGGGGTGACGCCAAACAGGCGCAGGCACAGCTGGATAGCCAGAGGGCGCAGTTGAGCGATCTGCGCGGTCAGATCGATGCCGACATCCGGGATTCGTTTCTCGATCTTGAGTCGGCGGCCAAGCAGGTGGAAGTAGCACGCAGCAACATGGAGCTGGCCGACCAGACCCTTGATGACGCGCAGCAACGCTATGCTGCCGGCGTTAGCGATAACCTCGCTGTCGTGCAGGCACAGACCAGTGTGGCTCAGGCGAACGATCAATATGTCATAAGCCTTTATCAGCACAACGTCGCCAAGCTGTCTCTGGCGCGGGCGATGGGCGTGGTGGACACGCGATATCAGGAATTTCTCGGAGGAAAGTGACCGTGGCGGAACAGGATCCGGAGTCCGGCAGGACCGGCAGCCAGAACCAACAACAGAGCAGTGACCAGGAGCAGCGCGAGAATCCTGAGAAGAAGCGGCGACGCAGCTTCATCCTCTTCTTCATCATTGCTGTTCTGGTAGTGGGCGCGCTGCTCTACTACTGGCACTCCACGTTCTATGAAGACACGGACGACGCGCAGGTCAACGGCCACATCATCCAGATCAGCGCGCGTGTCCAGGGTCATGTCATTAACGTGCCGGTGAAGGAGAACCAGGAGGTCACAGCGGGGACATTGATTGCCGAGATCGACCCGCACGACTACGAGGTCTTGGTGGCGCAGGACGAGGCAAATCTGGAAGCCGCCGAGGCCAGCTATGAGGCGGCCAGGGTGAACGTTCCGGTAACGAATGTGCAGTCCTACAGCTCGCTTTCCTCGGCAGATGCGAACGTGCTGGCATCCAGCGCACAAGTAAAGCGCGCTGTTCGACAGCTCGACCAGGCGCAGGCGGAAGTTGCGCAAGCCGAAGCCAACAACACCAAGTCGCAGCTCGATCTCAAGCGCTACACGCCCCTGGTGGAAAAGGACGTGATCTCCAAGCAGCAGTATGACCAGGCTATAGCTACTGCCCAGGCGAATCAGGCTGCGGTGGTCTCCGCCAAGGCCAATGCCATTGCTGCGGAGGAACAGATCGCAGTCGCGAAGCAGCAGACGATTGCATCGCAAGCTGCACAACGCAATGCCCGTTCCGCGCCCCAGCAGGTAGCAGTGCAAAAGGCGAAAGCCGACCAGGCGGCAGCGCAGGTGGAGCAGGCGCGTGCCCAGCTGAACCAGGCGAAGCTCAACCTAAGCTACACCAAAATCGTCGCTCCGGTGGACGGGATCATCACCACGAAGAACGTCGAAGTGGGCCAGAACGTCAGCGTCGGGCAGAACCTAGTCACCCTCGTTTCGCTCCATGACCTCTGGGTAACCGCCAACTTCAAGGAGACACAGCTACACCTGATGCGCCCCAACCAGACTGTGAAGATCCACGTCGATATGAACGGGCGCGACTACGATGGCGTCGTGACGCAGATCGGCGGTGCAACAGGATCGATGCTGAGCCTTTTCCCGCCGGAGAATGCCACGGGAAATTACGTCAAAGTGGTGCAACGCGTGCCTGTACGCATTGACTTCAGCAAGCCGGAAGAGGACAAAGACCATATCCTGCGTCCAGGGCTCTCGGTCGAACCGACAGTTCGGGTGAAAGGAAGTTAATCGTCCCGTGTCGGGTAAACGCCTTTCCGTCTCAGTGGGGTGTGTCTCTACAACGGATCGCGACCGCGATCGGCGCATCTAACAGGACGTAACGGAGGTTAAGAGATGAGCAGCAACGCCCTGAAGGAATCGCCGAAAACAAATGCAAAGGTCGCGGACCTTATCACGCCAAACTGGCGGCAGCATGCCAAGTCGATTCAGAAATACGGTACGGTCGTGAAGGACCTTCCGATTGGCCTGGACGCATCGGCGCGTCAGGAAATTGTGGGCCGGCTGAATCTGTTGCTGGCCGACACGATTACCCTGCGTGATCTGTACAAGAAGTCCCACTGGCAGGTGGGCGGCCCGACCTTTTACCAGCTTCATCTTCTTTTCGATAAGCATGCGGGCGAGCAGTCTGAGCTGGTTGACGAGCTTGCGGAGCGCATCCAGATGCTGGGCGGCGTGAGCATCGCCATGGCTCACGACGTTGCGGCGAATACACGCATCGAGCGCGTCCCGATTGATCGCGAAGAGGTGCCTGTGCAAATATCCCGTCTGCTTGATGCACATCATTTGATTCTCAAAGATGCACGTGACCTGGCGGAGAAGGCCGACGATCTGGGCGATGTAGGAACCAACGATCTGATCGCGAGTTCCGTCGTTCGAACCAACGAGATGCAGGTCTGGTTTGTCAGCGAACACCTGGTGGAAATGCCACTCGTGTTTGCCAGATAACGATCTCTCACGCAGCCAATCGGGCCGGATTCCTCGCGATCCGGCCCACGCTTCTTTGCGCCGAAACTTTTGCGGCTCTCGCACGTCATCGGACATCTATCCTTTGGGTTAGCTGAAGGGTTGTACGGGGAATGCCGGTCGCGCTCGAGATTTTTATCAATCACGCTTATCTGATCCTCTTCGGCTGGATAGCCGCGGAGCAGATCGGCTTGCCGATCCCAAGCGTGCCTGTCCTGCTGACAGCGGGCACCCTGACTGCGACCCACCAGCTCAGCCTGCCACTCGTCCTGTTGTCTGCTGTTCTCGCCTGTGTCGTCAGTGACTCGATCTGGTACTTCATGGGTGCGCGCCACGGCGGCGTAATCGTGCGCATGGTGTGTAAACTCTCCTTTGAATCCGCGTCCTGCGTACGGCGCACAGGCGATTTCTTCCAGCGTTATGGGTCACGCGCTCTGCTGCTGGCCAAATTTGTCCCCGGATTAGGGGCGGTGGCGGCGCCAATCGCGGGCCAGAGCAAGATGCCTTATGCGACGTTCGTCACCTTTGACGCGGCCGGGGCATTGCTCTGGAGCCTTAGCGCGACTTTGGTTGGCCGTTTCTTCGGCGACGTATTGAAGCGCCATCCGGGCGCGCTGGCGGAGGCTGGACATTCTGCGGGTGCGCTCTTCGTACTGCTGCTGGTTGGATTTTTCTGTTATCGGGTGTACCGGCAGCGCGCCTTCCTGCGGCAGATTCGGGGCGCCAAGATTGAGCCGCAGGATCTGAAGACCATGCTTGATGCCGGCGAAGACGTGTACATCATCGATCTCCGCCATCCCCTCGACTATCTTCCCGACCCGCGTAGATTACCCGGAGCAGTGCTCTTCAAACCGGACACCCTGGTCGCGGAGGGCGACCGCATTCCGCGGGACCGGGACATCGTTCTCTATTGCACCTGCCCCAGCGACGCCACAAGCGCACGTACTGCGCTACGACTGCGCAATTTGGGCATCTATCGGGTACGCCCTTTGCATGGCGGCTACGAGGGCTGGAAGAAACTCGGTTATCCGCTCGAGCCGATGGAGCAGAAGACAGTCGCCTGAGAGGTCGCCCTATTCACCGCGGGCATCTCGTAGGATGCAACTGGCCGTGCCCTTGTGCTAAGTTGCCCTTGTGGTGGCGTGTGAGCGCCACGGCCTTTTCTAAGGAGCGCGGCCATGGCGTGGACAGAGTCCTATCACTGTGACGTATGCAACAGTCCGCGTGGAGACGCGGAGGATTGGTGGCTTGCCTGGACGGATCTCACCACACCTCCCGAGGGCACGGAACAGGAGTCGCTGCGCATCACGCGCTGGAGCCATTCACTCTCCCATAGCGCCGACGTGAAGCATCTGTGCGGTGCCCGGTGCGCCCAGACATTCATGGACCGCTGGATGCTGTCGGAAGGCGCGAGGCGCTGAAAGCAAACCATGTGGGAGAACGTAAGCCCGTCCAGCCTAAATAGCAGTGAGATCCGCTTTACTATGAGGTCGGGAGAAGAACTTGGCCTATCACGACCTGCGTGACTGGATCGCGCAACTGGATCGCGCCGGCGAGCTGAAGAGACTCCGCGAAGAAGTCGACCCCATCCTGGAAATCGCGGAGATTACGGACCGGGTTTCGAAAGCAAGCCGCAAAGGCGGCATACAGGGTCACGCCGCTGGGGGACCGGCACTGCTCTTCGAACGCGTGAAGGGGTACCGCGGCACTAGCGTTCTCATGAACCAGTTCGGCAGCCGCCGCCGCATGGAAATGGCGCTCGAGACCTCGAGCCTGGATGAGATCGCAGGCCGCATTCAAACACTGATGGAGATGAAGTCGCCGGAAGGCATGCTCGGCAAACTGAAGATGCTGCCTACGCTGGCAGAGCTTGGGAAGTACTTCCCAAAGGTGATACCGGCGCGCCAGGCCGCGTGCAAGGAGGTTATCCAGCGTGAGGGCTTCAACGTCCTCGATTTTCCCGTGCTGCAGTGCTGGCCTAAGGACGGCGGCCGCTTCATCACATTGCCGCTCGTTATTACGCGTGACCCGCGGCAAGGCAAACGAAATATGGGGATGTACCGCATGCAGGTCTACGACGCTCAGACCACCGGCATGCATTGGCAGCGTCAGAAAGTGGCGGCGGAACACTTTCGTGAGCGACTGCGCATGGCCGCTGCCTCAAGCGCAATCGGCAACGCGACCGCAGCACAGATGGACATCATGGCAGCCACAGCAGGGGGTAGCACCCGCGTGGCCGGCAATATTGCCGGCATGCCCTCTGTGACAACGGCCGATCTGCGCGGCGAGCGGATGGAGGTCGCGGTTGCCATTGGGACTGACCCGGCAACGACATTTTCGGCCATCGTGCCCGCACCACCGGAGGTGGAGGAGTACATCATCGCCGGCTTTCTCCGGCAGGCGCCGGTCGAACTGGTGCAGTGCGAGACGGTGGATTTGCAAGTGCCGGCGCATGCGGAAATTGTGCTCGAGGGATATGTTGAGCTGGGGGAGCTTCGCTCCGAGGGTCCCTTTGGCGACCACACCGGCTTCTACACGCTGCCCGACGATTACCCTGTCTTCCATATCACTTGCATTACGCATCGCAAAGACCCGATCTATGCGGCGACTATCGTTGGCAAGCCACCAATGGAGGATGCCTGGATGGGGCTTGCCGTCGAGCGCATCTTCCTGCCATTGATCCGGCTCTCAGCCCCCGAGATCGTCGACATCCATCTGCCGCCCGAGGCGGTCTTCCACAATCTGATGATCGTGTCGATCCGGAAAAGCTATGCCGGGCAGGCGCGTAAGGTGATGAGCGCGATCTGGTCCCTGGGGCAGGCCATGTTTACCAAATGCGTCATTGTGGTGGATGAAGACTGTGACGTACACGATGTGGGTGAGGTGACATTGCGGGTAGCCAACAACATCGATCCCGAGCGTGATATCCAATTCACCATGGGACCGATCGACTCGCTCGACCATGCATCGCGTCTGCCGAACTTTGGCAGCAAGATGGGGATTGACGCCACCCGCAAATGGGCAGCAGAGGGTTTCCATCGTCCGTGGCCGCCGATGATCGAAATGGATGTCGACACCAAGGCCCGCGTCGACGCGATGTGGAAAAGGCTGGGACTCGACGCATGAGGAAATGGCCCCCCCCTGCAATCTGGATTTTGGTCCTGCTGATTTTCCTCTCATCGCCAGTACTGCGCGCGCAGTCGATTGAGAACTTTCGCTGGCTGGATCTGCGGCAGCCGAGCGATGTGCAGACCATCGTCGCCCGGGCGCTGATGAACGAGCCCTACAGCATGGTGCGCGAAATCGGCTACATCGGTGTGCCGCCAAAAGAGCCGGCGCCTCCAGCCAAAGCCGCGTCGTCGACACCCGGGGGAAGCAACAGTGTCCCCAACACCCCAAAGCTGGCAGTCCCGCGCGATGCTCACCTGCTCGTAATTACTGCAGACCGCACCAATCCATCAGCGCTGCCGGACAGTGACATCCTGAGCGTCTATGACGTGAATCAGCGACAGATCACTGCGACACTGCTTTTGCGTGGTCCGGGGCTGCGTCTTCTGGGGTGGTTGCGCTTCTGGCGGGAGGGCAGTCCCGAATTAGTGGCAACCTACGATGACTGCACCGAGTGCCAACGCACCACCTTCTTCACTGCTTTCCACATCGACATGAAAACGCAGCAATGGCAAGCGCGCTGGCCGCGCTCCACCGCGGGAGCCCCCATCTTCTCTGAAGGGCAGGAGGCCAATGGAGGCCAGCAGGTCTATGCTTTGCTCGATGACGAAGCAGGTCGGGTCGTGTTGGGTACATGGGCGCATTTCAGCACGCCGGGCCGTCCGGTCACGGACGTGGTCTACGCCTATCGCGTGGAATACTACGGCTCGCACGAAGCTACCGAGCCAATGTTGGGAACGCAGGCGCGAGCATTCGAACAGCGGCTCTGCGGGGGGCAGGGAGTGCTCTTTGGCCTCGCCGACGGCCAGGACAGCGCACTGTGTCATTCGCTCGGCATCACGAGCGCGCCTCCATCGCTGGCCACACGCAGGCGTCATCGGGCGCACTAGGCCGCGGGGAATTCGCTGAGCGCCGCTATTCGAGATTGTGGATCAATTGCGAGAGCGTCGCCTCAAGCTGAGCCACCTCGGCGACTGTAAGAGTGCGGAGCATTCTACTTTGCAGGCGAAGGACCAGCGTCTTTCCACGCAGAAACAAACGCATTCCTTGAGGTGTCAAGGTCGCCAGCAACGTCCGCGCGTTCTCCGGATGCGGCGAGCGCCGTATCCATCCGTGGTCCTCGGTCGTCGCCAGCAGAGCATGTGTCGTCTGCGGTGTTACCTGGCAAAAACGGGAGATATGTGCGCCGCTGGTCCCGGGTTCCTTGGCGAGCGCGGCCAGCAATTGCAACTGCGCAGCAGTAATGCCGAGCGGCCGCAGCTGCTCCTCCAGCCGGTCGCGGAAGAGCGTGGTCATGCGGCGGGTCAGCTTCAGAACCTCCGGAGCGCTCTTGTCCGTTTTGCCTTTCTTCCGCATCGCCTTATATCAGCCTCCTGATACTATATCAGTACCCTGATACACAGTTGCTGAGGCCCGATGACGCAAGAGTGGAAGCCAAGCCACAACCCATGGTTGATCGCGCTCACGGTCACGCTGGCCACCTTCATGGAGGTGCTCGACACCTCGATTGCCAATGTTGCACTGCCGCACATCGCCGGATCGCTTGGCGGCAGCCAGGAAGAGGCCACCTGGGTACTCACCAGCTATCTGGTCTCGAGCGCCATTGTGCTCCCCATCTCCGGCTGGCTGGCAAATCGCATCGGCCGGAAGCGCTTTTATATGAGCTGCGTGACCATGTTCACCATCTGCTCATTTCTCTGCGGACTGGCGCACACCCTGCCGCTGCTCATCTTTGCGCGCGTTCTGCAGGGCCTGGGCGGTGGCGGCCTGGCAACCAGTGAGCAGGCCATTCTCGCCGATACTTTCCCAGTCGAAAAGCGCGGCCAGGCCTTTGCGCTATACGGTATGGCGGTGGTGGTCGCTCCAGCAATTGGACCCACAATCGGTGGTTATATCACTGACAATCTCGACTGGCACTGGATCTTCTTCATCAATATCCCAGTCGGCATCATCTCCCTGCTGTTGACCAACCGCATGGTGGAGGATCCCCCTTACCTGAAGGAGCGCAGCCTCAGGTCGGGTCCCATAGACGCCATGGGCTTGGGCCTGGTGGCGGTCGGTGTTGGCTGCCTGGAGTATGTCTTTGATCGCGGACAGGAGAAAGACTGGTTCGGCGACCCTTCCATCACGGCATTCGCCGTCGTTGCCGCGGTGGTGCTCGTCATTTTTGTCTTCTGGGAGTGGAACCACGAAGATCCAGTAGTTGACTTGAAACTGCTGCGTAACCGGAACTTCGGCACCGCGATATTCCTGCAATTTGTGCTAGGCATGGTGCTTTTCGGTTCCACGGTCCTTATCCCGCAGTTCCTGCAGGTGCTGTTGGGCTATACCGCCGAGCGATCCGGAATGGTGCTCTCTCCGGCGGGTTTCATGATGATGGTGACGATGTTTCTTGCCGGGCGCGTAGTCGGCAAGATGGATCCGCGTCTATTGGTCACCATGGGCTACATCGTCACAGCCTTTGGTCTGTTCAACCTCACGCGCCTTGATCTTGATGTGAGTTTTGGGCAGGTCACACTATGGCGCGTGTACCAGGTTATGGGCCTGGCGTTCATCTTTATCCCGATCAGCACTCTGAATTACATCGGGGTGCCGCGGGAGAAGAACAACCAAATCTCATCCTTCTCAAACTTCGCGCGCAACCTGGGCGGAAGCCTCGGCACAGCGTTGCTCACCACCTTCCTGGCGCGCAGCAGCCAGGTATATCAGGAGGGCTTAGCCAATCACGTCAGACCGGATGGGCGCATCTATCGCGACTACATGGCGCAGACGCAGGCTGGTCTCATGCGTCTCGGTCAGGGCGCCTCCACCGCCGCACAGATGGCCTACGGACGCGCTTATCGCCAGATGCTGCGGCAGGCCTCCATGCTCAGCTACAAAAACGCGTTCTTCATTCTCAGCATGACCATCCTTTGTTTGGCGCCGTTGCCGTTCATCATGCGCCTCCCGCCAAAGGCGATGAAGGCGCCCGCCGATGCGGGACACTGAGGAGTGCGAGTCAGCCACAGGTCTTTCGCAAATTTGATCAACCGCTGGGCTGAAAATCGGCCAGTGGGATGTTGGTTAGCTAAAAAAACTGACTGAAGCTACCGCACGCAGCCGAGGTCTTCTTAGCTGACCGGAGTTCGCTGTGCAAAGCGCTCTAGAGCGCTGAACTTGCTGACTCGCCAACACCTGTTACACTCATAAGTTTTCCGAAGCTCGTTTTGAGGAAACGCACGACATGGCCGAGATCAAACGCGTAGCGGTGGTGGGCGCAGGGACCATGGGCAATGGCATTGCCCATGTCTTTGCCCGCAGCGGCTTCCCGGTGGTGTTGGCCGAGGCCGATCAGGCTGCGCTCGATCGCGGTCTGGACACGGTTGAGAAAAATCTGGCTCGCGAGGTCGCTAAAGGTAAACTCGCCCAGGCAGACGCCGATTCTGCCCGGGCGCGGATTACCGGTACGCTTGAGCGGACAGCTCTCGGAGGATGTGATCTGGTGGTCGAAGCAGCCACAGAGCGCTTCGCTATCAAGCAGTCTCTCTTCCAGGAACTCGACAGCCTGCTTGGCGCGGAAGCCATTCTCGCCTCGAACACATCGTCCATCTCCATCACTAAACTGGCGGCGACGACGAAACGTCCGGACCGGGTTATCGGGATGCACTTCTTCAATCCCGTGCCCGTAATGCAACTCATCGAGGTGATTCGTGGCCTGCAGACCTCGCAGGCGACCTTTGAAACCGTAAAGGCGCTCTCCGAGCGGCTGGGCAAGACGCCGGTAGAGGTCAACGACGCTGCAGGCTTTGTCTCCAACCGCGTTCTGATGCCACTGCTGAATGAGGCGATGTTTGCCGTGATGGAAGGCGTTGCCACTCCGGAGGCGGTAGACAAGGTCTTCCAACTCGGGATGGCGCATCCAATGGGTCCATTGACCCTTGCGGACTTTATCGGACTGGACGTCTGTCTGGATATCATGCGCGTACTCGAAGAAGGGCTCGGTGATCCGAAGTATCGCCCATGCCCGCTGCTCGTTCGCATGGTGGATGCCGGCTGGCGGGGGCGGAAGTCCGGCAAAGGATTTTTTGAGTATCCGCAGAAGTAGCGACAATCGGTGAAAGGGCGTAACTGCGGGCAGGGCGGTTTCCACACCGGCGACTGTTGCGGCTAACCGGATTCCCGCCAATCGCTTCTTAGCTGATTTGCTGTTTTGCTTTGAGGAGAGGAACTGTATGGACGCACTCAGCGTAGGCGCGGTGCGCGCCGCCGAGCAGGTGGCCCAGGCGCACGGCATCACGGTCAGCAACGCGGAAGTGGTTGCCGATGGCTCGAACCTGCTGGTGCATCTGAAACCGGCGCCCCTTCTGGCGCGGGTCGCGACAACTACGGCGCTTTTGCGCCGGCCCATCAGTGCATGGTTGGGACGGGATGTCTCAGTAGCTGCCTACCTCCATGCGCAGGGCGCGCCGGTGGTGCCCCCCACCGATTTGCTGCCGCCCGGGCCACACCAATACGACGGGTACACCATGAGCTTCTGGCAATGGGTGGAACACGACCGCGACACGATGCCTCCAACCTCGGAAGCCGGCGCCATGCTGCGCGACCTGCACCAGACCCTCCGCGGCTACCGTCCCTTGGAATCGAGCGGGGAACTGCCATTGCTTGAGATCTTTAACGAGATCACGCGCTGGCTGAAGTTTCTCGAGGGGCGGCGAGCACTTTCCGGCGGTGAGCTCATCCAGCTGCGGGAGACCCATTGGCGTCTTGCCGAGACGCTACGCTACGGAGGCCGTGCGATTCAACCGATCCATGGCGACGCCCACCGCAAAAACCTGCTCAAGACAGAAAAGGGCTGGCTGTGGACCGACTTTGAAGATGCCTGCGGCGGCCCGACAGCATGGGATGTGGCCTGCCTGGTGCGCACCGCGCCTGAAGGCGTCGAGTCCGCGCTGACCTCCTACCCTGGTGCTCCGACGTGGGACGAGCTGTTGCCCTATCTCCGTGCGCGGGAGTTGGAGGCAGTGGTCTATTGGCAGCTCCAGGCACAACGCTTCCCGGAGCAGCGCTCGGAAGCTCACGCGAAGTTGCGCGACTGGCAGCGCCGCCAGCCGCATTCAGGAGCGTTCGGGCAATAGCTGATGGTGAGAGAGCAAGTCGGCGAGTTTGCCCGCTTCGCGCAAGCGAAACACCGGTCCGCGAAGAGGTGGCCAGCGATTTCCCGGTCGCAATGAGACTCGGGTTTACGCCCGAGAATTTTCCGCTGACCGGTTATCTGCCAACCGATTTTTTGGCTGACTTTTTTACGACGGGACTTGCTGACTCACTTCGGCTTTTCTCTGGTTTTCCTCTGCTTTCCTCTATCTTTGGCGTATGCTTTTTGCATGATGCGCATGACGGTGCTGGCCAGCGGCTCGAAGGGAAACAGCACAGTCGTCGCCACTAGTCGCACACGCATCCTGGTCGATGCAGGACTCTCCTGCCGCGAGATCCTCAAGCGCATGCACATCGCAGGGGAAGACCCGCGCTCGCTTGATGCGATCCTCATTACCCACGAGCACCAGGACCACGTGCAGGGCGTGGCTCTACTGGCCCGAAAGCTGGGAATTCCCGTCTACTTCACGGAGATGACCCATCGTGCCTGGCTGCGGTGGATGCGTCCTCGTAAACGCATGACCTACGCCGACTGGCTGCGCCGGAGGCAGCAGGGTGCAGTCGAAGGAAAGCCCAACCTTCCCCTCGCCGACCGTGCGGCGGAGTCCGATGCCGGATTATGTGAGGATCCAACGGATGAAGAGCGAGACCCCGCGGAGTTGCCGTCAGTGGCATATTTTGAAGCCGGGAAACGCTTTGCTGTGGGAGACATCGATGTTGAGCCCTTCACAATCCCTCACGATGCTGCAGATCCAGTGGGCTTCGTCTTTGAAGGTGATGGGGTTCGAATTGGCTTTGCCACGGACCTCGGCTATATGCCGGCCAATGCGCGTCAGGCGCTCCGTCGCTGTGACGTTTTGTTGCTCGAATCAAACCACGATACCGAGATGCTGCGCGATGGTCCTTATCCCTGGAGCGTCAAACAAAGAGTGATGTCCCGCGTGGGACACCTTTCCAATGAGGCCGCCGGAGAATTTCTTGAACGGAACTACGACGGACAGGCTACGTATGTAATCCTGGCGCACCTCTCGGAGAGCAACAACTTACCTGCTCTTGCGCGTGTGGCCGCGGAACGGGCCCTTTGCGACCGGATGAGCCTGCTGGCAAATAAGATACTGCTCGCAGAACAGGGACAACCCCTCGAAACGATCGCGCTGTAAGATGCTATCTATTTTATTTTTAATAACTTACGATAATTAGGATAGAAAATCGGTACTGCAGGGGTTACCAAATAGGGAATCCGCTGGTGGTCGAACGCATCCAACCATTATCATAGGGTTAACAAAATGACTTCCGGAAATTACGGACACCCGAAAGAGATTGACAGCCAGACCTTGGTGTCGCCACGCTATAGCCGCCAGGACAGCTGTGTCGATCCCGTCGTCGGCGACATCTTGTCCAGTTGGCGTTATGACATCTCGGGGATCACCCCGGCCATGCGTGGCGACTACGAAGAGCATTTTGCGGATTGCGCACACTGCCGCAGCCGCCAGCGTCTCCATCGCACGATTGACGTTGTGCTGATCGGCACCACGACGATCTCTACGGTTGCGTTTGTCCTTGCCCTGGCGATCATTCATCACATCCAACCTCTGCAGCACTGGGCGCTGGTCAATCTGCACCTGTGGGAAATTCCGATCGTCCTTAGCGTGCAGGCGGCTGCCGCCATCGGCCTGTTGCTCTCATTCGTTTGTTGGGTGCTGGTTGCAATCGCCACCCCCGCGCCGGTCTTTCTTACCGGCGTGGCATTGAACCAAGCGCGCTTATTGCATGGGCGCACTCTTGACGACCGGGACTCTCGCGTCGCCTGATTGTGCATCTGCTGTCACGTGAAGGCCAGCCGTCGGCTGGCCTTCATTGCTTTTTAGCGATCGAGTTCAGCGCTCTGAAGAGGAGTTCAGCTGGAGGCTGCCCGTCAATTCGGTCACTCTCTCCACATTGTTGCTGCTGCACCAATGCTCTAGTCCCCGCGCGAGGCGCTCAACCGCTCGTGGATCCGCGTAAGAGGCGGTGCCGACCTCGACTGCTGTCGCTCCCGCCAGCAGGAACTCGATCGCATCCTCCGGTGTCGTGATACCGCCCATGCCGATGACGGGAATTTTGATCGCCCGGGCTGCCTCCCATACCATCCGCACCGCAATAGGCTTGATGGCGGGTCCGGAGAGTCCGCCAGTGACATTCGCGATGCGTGGTCGCCGTGTCTTCACATCAATCGCGAGCGAGACGAATGTATTCACCAGCGAGATCGCGTCTGCGCCTGCGGCTTCAGAGATCCGCGCCATCTGAGCGATGGAAGTGACATTGGGCGATAGCTTGACGATCAACGGACGCGCCGCCATCCTCTTTGCGCGCACCACGAGTTCGGCCAGTTGCGCCGGATCGGCGCCGAAGATCAGGCCCCCGTGCCGCGTGTTCGGGCAGGAGGCGTTCAGTTCATAGGCGGCGATGCCTTCGGCGGCATTCAATTGTTCGATCACGGCAAGGTAGTCGTCCACCGTATAGCCGAAGACATTAGCGATGCATGCAGTACGACTGTAGCGTCGAAGCGCAGGCAGTTTCTCCTCGATGAAGGCAGCGACGCCCATGTTCTGCAACCCAATGGCGTTGATCATGCCGGACGCAGTTTCGATGATGCGCGGCGCATCATTTCCGGACATGGGTTCGCGCGAGAGCCCCTTGGTCACGAAGCCGCCGATTTTGTCCAGCGACAGGATCTCCTCAAACTCGATGCCATAACCGAAGGTGCCGGAGGCAGCGATGACCGGGTTGCGCAGTTCGAGGCCGAAGAGCCGTACACGCATGTCGGGCTTCACGGTGGAGTAACGCCTCCCGGAATGTCGGTGCCAGGCACGTCGGGGGCAGGCGCGGAGGGGGCAGCGTTCTTGTCACTGGAAGTGCCGCGGCGGATGCGATGCGTGGTCTTTGGAGCCAGCGTAGTCTCCGGCGAAGCTGTCGCGAGCTTGAGAGCCTGCGTCAGGATATGCCCGATCGATGCGGAGGGCTGGTTCACGCCGAGCAGCGCGGCGAAGGTGGCGGCGAAATCAACTGGTGCCACCCGCCCATAGTAAATGCCCTTCTGAAACGGAGCTCCATAGAAGCCAAGAGGCACGTGGCGGTCGTAAGACCAGGCACTGAAATGGGTGGCACCGGTACCTGCAGCATTGCCTTGCATCTGATATGCCGGTGGAAGCAGCATCACATACCAGCCGCCATTGGCACTGTAACTATGCGCGATGCGCTGGCCAAACTCATCTGGCGGCAACGCTCCGGCGGCGAGTTGTATACGCGTATAGACCGACATGAGCGAAGGATGTGGGGCTACCTTGCTTGCCGGTGGCTGCAACGGCTGGGGCGTGGAGGGCTGTTGCGGCGGAGCCTCTGCTGCCTCTTTGGCCTGGCGTGCCGCAGCGGCGCGCGAAGATCGCGTCCGTGGTACGGGTTTAGGGGGCGCCTGCACGATAGCTGGCGGTGTCCCCATTGGAAGATGCACAGGTGGCTGTGCCGGTAACGCCTCAATCACCGCGGGAAGCGCCGCAACGATCGCGTCTTCTGCCTCCTGCTCGTTAATACCCGCTCGCTCAAAGGCCGGCTGGTTAAGCTGGATGTAAGGCAGCTCCTGGTGAGTCAGCAGATAGTCGATCTTTTCGCCAGGGGAGAACTTGCCATTCATCGCGTCGTTCAGTCCGGCGATGAGCTTTGGAATATCCCAGGTGGCCGAGTCCATGCCCAGCGATGCGGCCTGCTCGGGTGTGGACGCGACGCCGTGATCCGCCGAAAGTGCGATCCATACGTTGCTCAGACCGCCATCGATGTTCTGGTCGAGCCAAGTGAAGAAGCCATCGAGCTGTTGATCCAGCTGCTCCACCATGTCATGCATCTCTGGCGCATCCGGACCGACGCGGTGTCCCAACCCGTCATTTGGGGAGAGCGAGATCGTCAACATGTCCGTTGTCGCGTGGTGGCCGAGCTGCTCCCCTGTGATCAGCGCGCGGGCGAAATCGAGTTCGTACGTGTTGCCGGCCGGAGAGTGGTCAACCTGTTCAAAGAAGCTCTCCTTGGGATCGCCATGCGCCTCATCGAGAGCCTGCTGCGCGCGCGGGCCGGCGTTGAACGAGGTGGCCCATTCCGGCAGAGTGTTCTGGTAGTAGGTCGAACTCACGAAGGCGCCGCTGTTCTGATCAATCCAGTAGGCCGCGTTTGCTGAGTGCCCAACTGGCAAAATCGCCGCTCGGTCCTTCAGCGAGATGCCAAAGACCTTTGATTGCCCGACGGTCGCCAGCCGAAGCTCGTCACCCAGAGTTGAGGCGCGCTCACTGCGTGGCGAGTCGCCCTCTTCTTCACCTGCGTTGAGAAGTCCGACAATCTTGTACCGTTCATCTTCGACCGAGGTGATGGGGCGCTTGGTATTGCGGCTCAGGTCCCACCATTCGTTCGAATTGATGCCGTGGCCATCCGTATAGGCCCCCGTGCCGAGTGTCGCATGTCCGGGTGCTGTCTTCGTGTTCGCGTAATCGTAGTAGCAATCTGGGAAGTATGCGCCGTCATCCAGGAAGAGCCGAAAGCCGCGTTGCGCCTTCAAATCGGCCCGATACCGCTCCAGATAATCTTCCCGAAACTGGTCGATCACGACCAGCACCACCAGTTTTGGTTTGCCGTCGTATGCGGAAGCTTTAGCGGGAATGGCGGGAAGTGCGATGAGCAGCGGTGCGAGCGTGAAGGAGCAAAGGCGCCGGGGCATTTCCATAGGCGTCTTTTAGTATCGCAAAAAAGCGTTGCAATAGCGGGCGATCGAGGCCCGAGTATTTAACCGCGTGTTCCAATGCGGCTAAAGGCAAAGGTTGGGCCGCTCTCGCTTGCCAGATGATCCACGAAGTTGACTCTGGCTTTGGTTGCAGCTGCCGGATGGAGCGCCCGGTATCGCGAGCGCCCTACCCGCCACCCAGCAAAAACTGCTCAGTGCATTTGTGCCATAGAACTCGCATACGCCGCGACGAAGGCATCGAGCGCCGAGCTCTGGCTACCTGCGTTCTCGGCGTCAAATGGTCCGGACCATACCTGACCGAATGCATCGCTGGCATCGCGTGAATGGTTCCAGACGCTCTCCGCGTTGGTAATCGCGAAACTCTCATATCGTGGATTGGGTACTGCGATGTTGAGGGCCATCAAATTCCGCATGAAGATGCCCTTGAACTGCACGCCATCCGCACCGCAATTCGCTTCGCACGTATCGTGCAGCACGCCGTTGCTGTTGCTCAAGTGTGCAATCGCAGCATCGGCGATGGTCTGGGCGGTTTCCAGCAGCTGCGGCAATTTCTGTGCACGGTTCAGTTCCGTCAGTCCACCCAGGATCACGCCCTGGTTGTAGCTCCAGGTGTTCTGTCCGTTGTTCTTGCAGGTGGAGAGATCCAGTCCATCGTTGATCAGGTTCTGGCTGTTGATCATGCCCGATTGCTGGAACCATGCCCACTCCTTGTTCGCCCAGGCAAGATAACCGGCACGATCGGCAGGTGCCACCCGGTTTGCCAAATGCGCCGCGACCGACAGAAATAGTTCATTGGCGATCGCGTTCTTGTACGTCTTGTCCTTGCTCCACCAGATGCCACCGCCGCAGGTGGAATCCCAGCCGCCGCTCATATCAGTGAAGATCGAAGCGGCCATATCCAGATACTGCTGCGTGTGGGTGAGATCGTAGGCGGCGATCCATGTCAGTGCCCACCAGCCCTCGTCATCGTAGTAGTTGTTCAGGAAGCCGCTGTTCGTCTTCTGCGCTTGTTGAAAACTGTTTGAGAGGACGGCGTTGTAACTGGATGACTTTGCTGCCAGAGAATAATCAGCCAGCATCGTTAGCACGTTCGCGGAGTTCCACCAGCCGGTTGTCTGTAGAGACCGGTCGATTGCGCGTACCAGGTCTGAAGCTTGTCAATGCCGGCGAGAGTCTGCTTGCGTATCTGTGCGGGCGGCGGGGTCTTCGAGGCCGGAGGCGTCTGTGCGTGTGCCCTAAACGAGGTGATGATCGCGAGAACGATGACAATGCACACGGAAAATTTGCGAAGCATCGGGGGAGGCTCCTGTTTCTGAGGAATGAGGGGTACTGACCACGTCGTGTAGATGCGCCCGCTGGACAGCAAAACCCTGATGCCGGCCACCCTAGTTCTGTCGTCTTCTCATGTCAACGGGGCGCTCCAAAAGTCTCTTTATGAAACGGCCATTCGCACCTGTCGATGATCTCCCTGCGGAGGTTTCCGGTAGCATGGAGGTGTATGCACGATCTGCAATTCGTCAGGGCCAACCTCGCGCTGGTCGAAGAGAAGCTGCGCGCCCGCGGGCAAGACCCGGGCGTACATCTTGGCAGCTTTCAGACCTTTGACTTTCGGCGGCGCCAAAACATCTCCGAAAGTGAGGCGGCGAAGGCGCAACGAAACAAGTTGAGCCAGGAAGTCGCGCGGTTGAAAAAGAGTGGACAAGATGCGACTGCGATCATGGAGCAAGTCCGCGTTCTGAAGGAACAGAGCGAGGGCGCGGATAAAGAAGTTGAAAAAAACGAGCTCGCGATGCAGAAGCTGCTCGCCAGCATTCCCAACCTGCCTCACGACTCCGTGCCCGCAGGCACCTCGGAACACGACAATGTGGAACAGAAGCAGTGGGGTACGAAGCCGCACTTCGACTTCACGCCTCGCCCGCATTGGGAGCTGGGAGAGGCACTCGGCATTCTCGATCTGGAGCGCGCCGCGAAACTCTCCGGTGCACGCTTCGCTGTCTACTGGGACCAGGGCGCCCGCCTCGAACGCGCGCTGGCCAACTTCATGCTTGACGTTCACACCCGAGAACATGGCTATCGCGAGGTGCTGCCACCGGTAATGGTGAACAGCCGCTCGCTGTTCGGCACCGGGCAGTTGCCCAAGTTCGCAGACGATCTCTTTCGCTGTGAGGATGGGGAAACATTCAAGGCTGGCGAGTATCGCGAAAATGATCACTGGCTGATCCCCACAGCCGAGGTCCCGGTGACCAATCTTTATCGGGACGAAGTTATCGACGACGCAGCGCTGACCGTTTCACTCACTGCTTACACACCATGCTTTCGATCCGAGGCAGGTTCGTATGGCAAGGATGTGCGCGGCATCATCCGCCAGCACCAGTTCCAAAAGGTGGAGCTGGTGAAGTTCACGCGGCCGGAGGACTCCGAGGTGGAACACGAGAAGCTTACGCGCGGCGCGGAGTCGATCCTGGAAAGGCTGAAATTGCCCTATCGCCGCGTGCTCCTATGCGCAGGTGATCTGGGTTTTTCTGCATCCAAAACATACGACCTCGAAGTCTGGCTGCCCGGGCAAGGACTCTATCGGGAGATATCCTCGTGCAGCAACTTTGAGAGCTTCCAGGCGCGGCGCGCGAATATCCGCTACCGCCCGCAGGGAAAGAATAAGACCGAGTTCGTCCATACGCTCAATGGCAGTGGTCTCGCCATTGGTCGGACGTGGCTGGCGATCCTCGAAAACTATCAGCAGGCGGATGGTTCGATCCGTGTGCCGGAGGCACTCGTTCCATACATGGGCGGAGACACTTTGATCGAGAAGCGGGGTGGCAACAAACAATGAAGACGTTGAAGAGTTATCTGTTCTGGACCTATCAGCGAGGCAGCTTTCATTACGACGTCATGGTGACGCTGATCTTGCTGTTTCTATTTGTCTCGCCGCGCTTCATTAACTTTCATGACCGCCCCGAGGAGCCGAGTTCCCGCGGCCATGGCGTGCTGGTGCATGCAGGTCAGAATGGCCGCTTCACGTTCGAAGTAGGAGCCGATCAGGTGCCGGAAACATCCGATACACAGAAGCTGCGCGCCGAGCTCGAATCGAGCATTGCACCTGTAGCGGGCGCCGTCTCGATTGACCACTGGCAGGCGCAGAAAGACTCGAGCGGCAGGGTAGAGAGCTACAAAGTCTGGGCGCGCCGGTAGGAAGCCGCGAAAGGGAAGAGATGAAGCGAATCGTACTGGTATCCGCTGCGGTGGCATTCTGTGTTTTGCCAATGACCCGCGCGCAAAGCTGCGATAGCGCCAGGGTTTTAGCTCAGATGGACGCCGCCGCTGCGAAGTTCCAGAGCACTCAGGCGGATTTTAAGTGGGATGTGCTCCAATCCGTCGTCAATGAGCACGACATCCAGAGCGGCACGGTTTATTTCGAACGACACGGGGATTCCACGTCTATGGCCGCCTATATCAAGCAGCCGGGAGAAAAGACAGTTTTCTTCAACGGCGGCACTCTCACCCTGCTCCAGCCCGAGATCAAGCAGGAAACACTGTTCAGCGCAGGCTCCAATCGCGGTCAGTACGAGAGCTTCCTGACCCTTGGCTTCGGCGGCAGTGGTAAGGACCTTCAGAGCAACTGGACAGTGACCTGTCAGGGCATGGAGGCCGTCGACGGAACCCAGACGGCAAAACTGGATTTGAAGCCAAAGCAGCAAAGCGTGGCGAATATGTTCTCGCACGTAACTGTGTGGATTGATCCGGCACGCTCGCTCGGCCTCAAACAGGTCTTCTACGAACCGTCGGGCGACAATCGTACCGCAACGTATACCGCGATCAAGTACAACGAAAAGATTGCGGCAGACATTTTCAAGCCCAAGGACAAGGGTTACACCGTTATCCGGAAGTAGCGGTTCTGTGTCGCGCTGTCTTCGGCATCGATGCGCGGCGGGGCGCGCACGCTGCGCCCGCCAGGATGCACAGCATCGGGAAGACCTCGATCGTGTAACGGGCCTCTGGGGCCTCTATCGTTGCCAGCAATAAGCTGCGCAGCAAGCAATATGTAACGATGGCAGCCACGAGCACAGTCGAGCTCCGCCGCACTCGCCAGGCACCTACTGCAGCAAGGACGATGTAGCCGAGATTCAACGCGGCATATGCGGCGGCAAACTCCGTCTCCGCGTTATGCCGGTCGTACTCCCACCACCGCAGTTCGATGTTCAGCATTTCCGTGCGTGGGCGGAGCCACATATCGAGCACGCGCAGCAGAGGCAGCCCCAGATAGGTGCGCAGCGGATGCGCACGTTCCCGTTCCGCAGCCAGAGCATCGAAGCGTGCGTCGATCGCTGGACTGAGTGTTGTGTTCTCGTTGTACGCGGCGAAGACGTCCGCGGTCTGCTCACGCTGGGCCGCCGAATCAAAGGCGCGAGAAGGAAGCAGACTTGCTTCGAGGGGCGCGTTATCTACGTTCCAATAGATGTCGGAGGTGGAGGCGAAGTCGACTACCCAGGTCTTCATCCAGCGCTGAAAGCCGGGTGCTGTGAACTCCCCTGGATCGGTTGCGTAGCGTGGAGCGAGTGGCTCAAAGATGCGGAAGGTGCGAAGGTTGCGTGCGGTCCAGAATACGAAAGGAACTACCGATAACAGGCCAGCACTCAGAGCCAATCGCCACGCGCGCGCCGAACCAAACGGTGATAGTCCCGGCACGCTGCGATTCGCGAATGCGACGATGGCCAGAAAACTGGCGACTGCCAGCAGCGCGCCGTCGGGCCGCAGTAGCGTGGCATAACTCCAGCTTGCAGCGAGCACCAGGCACGGCCCCCAACTTGGACGCATTTGCAGCCAGATTAGCGCCGCGCAGCCTAGCGCGACACAGAAGATCGAGAGCGTCTCGCTGAGGGGCGCCGCCACATAGTTTGCCGTGAACGGACACAAGGCCGCCAGATAGAGCGCCCACATCCCGGCACGGTTTCCTGCGATGACACAGGCCGTCACTCCTACAATCAATGCCGACAGGAGATCAATCGCTACCTGCAGGTATAAGACCGCGCCGTAATGGTCCACACCGAAAATACGAAAACAAGCTGCCAGAAAGAGTGGATAACCGGGCAACCGGATCAGCGTCGGACGTATGGTGGCGGCCACGGCGGTAGAATCCGTGCGGCCATAGGTGCCGTGCAGCAGCCAGTTCTTGGCAATATCCCCGTACACCAGGCCGTCGCCATTCACCTGTGGGAAATGCCAAAGAAACCAAAGGCGCAGCCAGGTCCCCAGCGCCAAGGCAAGCAGGATCACCGCGAGCGTGCCGTAGAAGCGTCGCATTCGTTGGCATCATACAGAGGAAGCGGGTCGACTGAGCCACGGAAGGGAGAGTCCGAAGAAGGTTGGTCCTAAGAACCGGGCGCGATACTCTGTCCTTGACCAGATGAATGTAATCTCATGAGCCGCCAGATCTTCTACGATCCCGAACGAAAACGTTGGAAGCGGCTGCGTCGCCTTCTGGATCTGACGGCGGTCGCGTCTACCTTTCTTCTGGTCGCATTTTTCCTGGGTGTCATTCACCGCGAACAGCTACCCGACCTACTCTTGCCGCAGCAGAAGCGTAACTACAAGGCGGTGAAGGGTCGCCAGACCGCTGAATCGCGCCGCGCTGCGCTGCGTGCTGCACGGCGCAGGACGACGAATCGCGCGGCTTCCGAGGTTCCCTTGAATACCGGAGAGGGCCTGCGCGCAACCTTCTATACAGATGACAATCCCGCAAGTTATTCATCGTTGAAGCAGCACATCCATCAGATCGACATGCTCTTCCCGGTCTGGCTCAACGTGAATGATTCCAGCGGCGACCTTCTTGGAGATGTGTCCTTTGCGCCCGCCCATACCTACCGCATCGTGGACGACAAGGGCGTAGTGCATGGCGTCGACCCGGACAACAAAGTCCAGGAGGTTATCGCCAATGCGCATGAAGATACAGAGATCTTTCCGCTGATTCGCAACTACAACATCCTGACTGGCGTGTGGGATCCGGTGATCGGAGCTGTGCTGAATGATCCAGGCGCCCGAGAGAATATGCGGCGCCAGTTAGACCGGTTTCTTGCGGCCAATCCGAGTTACCACGGTATCTCGCTCGATTTTGAGGATGTCCCGGATAATGCGGAGGCCGGATATCAGGCACTGATGGCGGAACTCTACTCCGATTTGTCCGCTAAAAACCTGCGGCTATACATTAACGTTCCTACCGGCACCGACGACAAAATGCTGGCATTTGAGGCGGCACACACAGACGGAGTCGTGCTGATGAACTACGACCAGCACGAGAACACGTCGGGTCCAGGCCCCATTGCGGCCCAGGACTGGTTCGAAAACAATCTGCAGCGTGTGATGAAGATCGTGCCCAAACAGCGGCTGATCTGCGCTATCGGGAACTACGCTTACGATTGGACCATGCCGTTGCCGGATGCGAAGGGTCACGCTTCGCAGAAAGTTCTCGATGTCGGCTCCTCCAGCGTCCAGGATGCCTGGCAGTCTGCCAACGATGCCGAAGCAGGTCTGTCCTTCGCCGGTGACGAGTTGAATCCGCATTTCGCGTACGACGATGAGGACGAACACGTGCGGCATCAGGTGTGGCTACTGGACTCGGTCACAGCGATGAACGAAATGCGTGCTGCGCGGCAGATGGGCATACAGACTTATGCTTTGTGGGCTCTCGGCACAGAAGATTCGTCCATCTGGAGCATCTGGGACAAGCCCGGCACGCCGAATATTCAGACCACGCTGGAAAAGATACCGCCCGGCAATGACATCAACTCTGACGGTGTAGGCGACATCCTGCGAATTACCGGTGTGCCGCATCCCGGAGCACGCTCCATCGACATGGATGCAGAAAACCAGACCGCGACCGACGAGCATATGCGGACTTACCCGCAGCCGTACACCATCGAGTACTACGGCTATCATCCAGATAAAATCGCGCTCTCCTTCGACGATGGTCCAGATCCCAAGTGGACGCCGAAGATCCTCGATGTTTTGAAAGCAAAACACGTAAAAGCAGCGTTCATGGTGATTGGCGAGCAGGCGCAGGACAACGTTGGCCTGCTGCGCAGGTACGTCCGGGAAGGTCACGAGATCGGCAACCACACCTACACCCACCCCGATATAAGCGAGATTCCCTCGCGGCAGGTGCAACTCGAATTGAACCTGACGGAGCGTCTCTTTGCCAGCAAACTCGGCATCAAGCCGCTCTACTTCCGTCCGCCGTACTCTATCGATCAGGAGCCCGATACCAACGATCAGGCCGCCCCTGCCTATCGCATCCAGCAGATGGGATACACGATCATTGGCGACAAGATCGATACGGATGATTGGAATGAGCATCCGCGGAAGAGTCCGCAGGAAATCACATGGAATGTGTTGGAACAGTTGCGCATCATGAAGACGAAGCCGCAATTCCGCGGCTCGATCATTCTCTTGCATGATGGCGGTGGAGATCGCTCAGCAACCTTGGCGGCGCTCCCGCTGCTCATTGACACGCTCCGTGCTCGCGGATACCAGATCGTCCCTGTCTCGGAACTGATGGGGAAGACCATGGCCGAAGTCATGCCGCCGCTCACGCCGAATCAGCGCTGGCAGGCGAGAATCGATTCCGTTGCATTCACCATGTTCGCCTTCATTGGGCGCTTCATCGTGATGGTGTTTTTCATAGGTGACGTGCTGATGAGCGTTCGGCTCCTTCTCATCGGTCTGTTTGCCGTCATCGACCGTTTCCGCAAACGCAAGATACCCGAAGTTGTCGGCGGTTTCGCCCCACGTGTAGCTGTGCTTATCCCCGCCTATAACGAGGAGAAGGTGATCGTGCGGACCATCCGCTCGGTGCTCAACTCCGATTACGAAAATCTACGTGCGATCGTGATCGACGACGGATCGAGCGATCGCACCTACGACGTGGCATGTGAGGCCTATCGTGACGAGATCGCGGCGGGGCGTCTGCAGGTATTGAGCAAGCCAAATGCCGGCAAAGCTGAGGCCCTAAACTATGCTGTCGCACGTCTCACCGAGGACTTCTATGTGGGCATCGACGCCGACACGGTAATCGCGCGCGATGCGGTATCAAAGCTGATATGCCACTTCGCCGACCCGCAGATAGGTGCGGTGGCCGGGAATGCCAAGGTCGGCAACCGGGTGAATCTGTGGACACGCTGGCAGGCGCTAGAATACATCACCAGCCAGAACTTCGAGCGTCGCGCGCTCGATCTCTTCAATGTCGTCACCGTAGTGCCCGGCGCCATCGGCGGCTGGCGCACGGAGGCAGTGCGTCAGGGCGGCGGCTATCCCATCAATACCGTTGCTGAAGATGCCGACCTCACCATGAACCTGCTCGAGCAGGGTTATAAGGTCATCTACGAAGATCAGGCGCTCGCCTTTACCGAAGCGCCCGTCGATGCGAGGGGACTGATGCGTCAGCGCTTTCGATGGTCTTTCGGCACATTACAGGCGGTCTTCAAGCACAAGCAGGCGTTCACAAAGAATCGCGCGATGGGATTCTTTGCGCTGCCCAACATACTCATCTTCCAGATTCTGCTGCCGCTGGTTTCCCCACTGATCGACCTGATGTTCGTTTACGGAACCATTCAGTATCTGCTCAACCGGCACTTCCACCCGGACACGGTGAGCTCGGCGGGTTTCGAGAAGCTGCTGGCCTACTTCCTGACCTTTCTCATCATCGACTTTCTGACCTCTGCGCTTGCGTTCTCGCTCGAACGCAAACATCCTGCAAAGCGCGGCGACGGGTGGTTGCTCTTCCACATCTGGCTCCAACGCTTTGCCTATCGTCAGGTCTTCTCGATCGTGCTCTTCAAGACCATCAAGCGCGCCATCGATGGGCGGCCTTTCAACTGGGACAAGATCGAGCGCACCGCAAAGATGTCAAAGCAGGCGGAGAGGATTGCCGCCGGCACCTAGTCGACGTCCAGCACTACACCCACTCGCCCTTACGCATCAGGGGCTCGGTCTCACCCTCTGCGGTGACACCATCCAGATCGACTTCACCCGAACCGATCATCCAATCCACGTGGATCAGGCTGTCGTTGGCACCCTTCTCAGCCAGAGCGGCTGCATCCATTGTGTCGCCTCCGCGGATGCAGGTGCTGTAGGCCTGTCCCAGTGCAATGTGGCTGGCCGCATTCTCATCGAACAAAGTGTTCGAGAAGAGCAGCCCGCTCTTCGCAATCGGCGATGAGTGCGGCACCAGCGCCACCTCTCCCAGCCGGCTCGCGCCCTCGTCTGTATCGAGCATCTTACGCAATACCGCTTCTCCCTGGGTCGCATGCGACTCCACCACGCGCCCGCTCTCAAAGCGAACCTGAATACCTGAGATCAGCGTGCCTTGGTAAGAAAGTGGCTTGGTGCTCGTGACTGTGCCTTCCACGCGCTTGCAGTGCGGGGTGGTGAAGACCTCTTCCGTCGGTATGTTCGGAATGCAGGCCAATCCATTGCCCGCCGTCGTACCGCCCCCCATCCACACGTGGTCGTCGGCCAACCCTACACGCAGATCGGTGCCGGGACCGCGGAAGTGCAGCGCATGGTAGCGCCGTTCGTTCAGCAGGGAAGCGCGCTTCCGCAATCCATCGTCATGGGCGCGCCATGCTGCTACCGGGTCCCGTGCATCCACACGCGACGCGGCAAAGATCGCATCCCACAGCTTGGCCACCGCCTCATCCTCCGGCTCGCCGGGGAACACGGTTCGAGCCCACGCCGGCGTGGCTGCGGCCACGATCGTCCAGTTGATCGCGTGCCGCGTGATCAGCTCCATCGCGGGCCTGCTTGCTTTCGAGAAGGCGCGATTCGCGCGCCCCACTTTCTCCGGGTCTTCTTTGGCCAGCAGGGCGGGATCGGCGCCGGCAATGGCCATGCGCGCAGCATTCTTGCGAAAGGCTTGCGCGACGCCATCCTGAAGCCAGGTCGCGGCAGTATCGAAGCTCTCATCATGTGCGTAGCGGAAGCGCGCCAGCGTTGCTTCGTCGTCGCTGTAAAAGGTGGTCACCAGCGATGCGCCGGCACGGTAAGCGTGCTCAGTGATGAGCCGGACCAACGGCAGCGCGTCCAACGATGCCGTAATCAGCAACTCTTGTCCCCGGGCGAGGCCCAGACCCACTTCGATTGCGACCGACGCGAGTCGATCCAGACGTGCCGTATGTGTCGTATTCGACCCGACTGTTGGGGCTGTTGCTGCTGTGCTCATGCTGCGTCTCCTCAGTTGTCTGATCTTGGGCGGCCGATCTGTGGCGCGCGCTCGACCCGTTGGCTGTAGCATACGTCCATGTTGGACCGACGCGCATTTCTGGGTACTTCGGCTGCCGCATTGCCATTTCTCGCTGGCTTCGCCTCTGCGAACGATGGGCATTTGCCCAGCCTGGTTCTCGATCCTTCGTCCGCGAAACTGACGCACGAGAAGTACGGTGATCTCCGTATCTACTTCGATGGTGCCACCGAGCAGCTTCGTGCGTTGACCGTCGGTTGCCTGGCGTTAAAGGCAGGTATGGTGCCTCATCCTCCGCATCAACATCTCGAGGAAGAGATCATGCTGGTTACCGAAGGCGCCGGAGAGATCACTGTAGAAGGAAAAGCTTATGCCGCAGCCCCGGGGTCGATGATGTACTGCAGTGCGCAGCGGATGCACGGTATCACTGCAGGGCCGCGCGGCCTCACTTTCTATTTCTATAAATGGAGAGTCTGAGCTCGCGCAGGAACCATCCTCTGCTTGCTACAATCCGCTTACTACCAGCTGAACACCAGGAGTTACCATGTCTGACTTTTTCGTCGCACTTGATGCCCGCATCGCCCGCTATGACCTGCTGCAGCATCCCTTCTATCAGGCCTGGTCGCGAGGCGAGCTCACTCGCGACGAGCTGCGCGAGTACGCGTCGGAGTACTGGCATCATGTCTCCGCCTTCCCGACATACCTGAGCGCATTGCATGCGCGTCTCGACGACGCGCCGCTGCGCCGCACTGTGCTTGAAAACCTCGCTGATGAGGAGGGTCTGCCCGCTGGTCGCCCTCACAGCGATCTGTGGATGGACTTCGCGACCGGTATGGGTGCGCACTCCGCCGACGTGCGCGGTCGCACATTACAGCCAGAGACGGCGTCCCTGATTGCTCATTTCCGGGACGCCATGCAGGCCTCGACGGCGTCGGCACTTACGTCGCTTTACACCTACGAATCGCGCGTGCCCGTCATCGCTCACACCAAGGCCGAGGGCCTGAAGCAGTACTACGGCGCCGACAAAGCGACTGCCCGGTATTTCACTCTTCATCAGACCGCTGACGTGCGCCACGCGCAAGTGTGGCGCGATGCCATCGAGGCTGAACTGACCGTGCACCCGGAAGAGGCGGACACCGCCCTGGATGCTGCCGAGGCAACTGCGTCCATCCTCTGGAGCACACTCAGCGGGATCGAGCGCGAACGCCAGCGGGCCAGAAGTGTCGCAGCCTGATCTTCACTGAGGGCGGCCGTTATAGGCGTGCCGCCTCCAACACATCGGACGATTTCGACCCACTCCCTCTGCGGCTTGTTGTAGACTGCGGCCACCTCTGCGCGCACTTGACGCCATGCCTGCTGGCGCGCCCTATGCGTTATGTTCGTTATGTCTTCAGACGATCAGCCGCGCTTGCTTCTCACGGATGCCGACGGCACACGCACGTACCCTCTGCAGCATTTTCCCTTCACTCTGGGGCGTAGCGGCGATTGCGATCTGTGCATGGCCCACGCACAGGTGTCACGCCGGCACGCGTCCGTTGAATCAGAGCCGGACGGACTTTACCTTCGCGATTTGGCCAGCCGTCATGGCACACTCCGCAACGGAGTACCAGTCGATCGGGTGAGGCTCCGCTCGGGAGACCGGATCGCTCTTGGGCAATCCAGCGTATCGCTCCTCTTTCTTGACGGGCCGGTGTTGGAGGAAGCCAATACCACCCGGCACGACCTGGCTACAGGCGCGCGCGAACTCCTGGAGCGTGCTTCCAGCCAAGTCAGCGGGTCGGACTTGGAAAAGCTGTCGCTCTTTTTGGAAGCCGCTCAGCGCTTCAATGGCACCCAGGTGGTGGAAGATGTGTTGAGCACGATGATCGAGTACGCCCTTCGCCTCACCTGCGCGGAACGGGGATTCGTTTTCCTTGGCGATAATGCAGCGTCTCTCCGTCTTCGCACGGGCCGCGCGAGCAATGGCTCGGTGCTGCAGGACGACTCGAAGATCTCCCGCTCCATCGCGCGCGACGCTGCGCACTCCGGTCTCGACTACATCCTCGGGGATGCCACCGGCGAGGGTGCCGCGATCGGCCGCGACAGCATCATCGCCCATGACCTCCGAAGCGTGATTGCCATCCCGTTGCGACGCCGCAGCACCGGAACTCTGCTCGGTCTGCTTTATCTGGACAGCCGATTGCAATCCTGCAACCTCAGCACGGTGAGCCGGGAGATTCTGCGCGCCATCGCGACTGAGGCAGCTACGCTGGTGGAGAATGCGCGGATGCTCGAGGCGGAGCAAGCCGCGGCCCTGCTACGCAAGGAGATGGAGATCGCGGCTGGCATCCAGCAGCGCATCATCGCCAGCAACCTGCCGGTTGTGCCGGGCTATGCGCTATCGGCTCGGACGCTACCCTGCACCGAAGTCGGGGGTGACTTCTATGACGTCGTCTCTACTGAAGACGGCTGCGTGGCAATCGTCGCAGATGTCTCCGGGAAGGGCGTGTCGGCGGCACTTCTCGCATCCATCGTGCACGGCATGATGTATGCGCAGATCGCGAGCGGGGCCTCACTGGTCGACGCAGTCAGTGCGGTCCATGCGTTCCTCTGCGCCCGCGTTTCCGGGGCGAAGTACGTCACCCTCGTCGTCCTTCGTTGCCGCCACGATGGTTCAGCCGAACTTGTGAATGGTGGCCACGTTCCCCCGCTGCTTGTGGAGCCGGATGGTTGCGTCCGACTGATTCAAGAAGGCGACATGCCGGTCGGCATGCTTGCCGACGCAACCTTCCACGCTGTTCCCGTGACGATGCCTCCGGGCAGTCGCATGGTGCTGTTGAGTGATGGAGTCAGCGAGGCGGAAAACCCTGCGGGCGAGCAGTTTACGGTCTCTCACTTTGAGCGATACCTTACCGGCAAGAACCCTATCGGCGCCATCTTTGACGCAGTCGATCGCTTCAGCGAGGGAGTCCCTCAGGCAGACGACCGAACCATGCTCACCATCGACCGGCTGATCTGAACCATGCGAGGGCCCGAATGAAACTGTTGGTCAAGTTTGATCTCATCTTGGTGACGCTGGCGGCGCTCGGGCTTCTCGTGGTCGCATTCGTCATCCACAACTTCCTGCAGCAGAATGCCCGCGCGCAGGTTCTTCATCAGGCCGAACTCATGATGGAGAGCGCCAGTTCGGTTCGCCGCTACACGTCGGATGAGTTGAAACCGCTTCTGATGGGCAATCCGAAATATGAGCAAGAGTTTTTGCCGCAGACCGTGCCCGCTTATGGTGCTACAACCACGTTCGCCAAATTGCGCGCACGATTTCCCGAGTACACCTATCGCGAGCCTGCTCTGAACCCCACCAATCCGCAGGACCGTGCCGTCGACTGGGAAGCGGACGTCATCCAGTACTTTCGCAATCACTCCGCCGATTCCGAACTAGTGGCGGAGCGTGCCACACCGACAGGCACAGCGCTCTACCTGGCGCACCCCATTGTCGCCCGACCGAATTGTCTGCCCTGTCATAGCGATCCCGCGGCTGCCCCCGCATCGATGATCCGCAAGTACGGCCCCGACCACGGCTTCGGCTGGCAGCCCAACGAGATCATCGGGGCACAGATCGTCTCTGTACCCACGGCGGTCCCGGTCAGTATCGCCGACAAGGCGTTTCGCTCGATTATGCTTTCGCTCACCCTCATCTTTGCCGCGCTGATTGTCGCGACCAACGTGATCCTGGTGCTGCTAATCATTCGCCCGGTACGCCATCTTGCCCATGTGGCTAACCAGGTCAGCACCGGTCAGTTGGAAGGTGGGGAGCTTCCGGTGCGCGGCAAGGATGAGATCGCCGAGCTCACCGCATCGTTCAACCGCCTCTTTACAAGTTTGGCGAAAGCAATGCGTCTCCTGGGATAAGAAGCCGCAACCGCGTGGTCAGTACTGTCCACTGATGCGCAAGTGGCTACCCACCGCAGCCAGGAACTTCTGGCGCGCTGCGGGCGATGTGATCTCCTCCGCAAGGGCGTCGCACATCTCGCGAAGATTTGTCGTACTGCTGGAGGCGCGACGCACCAGCACACCGGCGATCGGACCTACATGTTCCGCGAGTTGCCGGGTAATCTCGTTTAGCGATTCCGTTCGATGCGAGCTCGTCGGTTGCGGAGAACCTGGGGTCGCTACATAACCCGTTCCTGACTGCGTCACCCGCACCTGCGAAACATCTCCGGCCGGCGTGCTGCGCAGGCCATCTTCGTCCAGCGCCGCAAGAAATGCCTCCGCCGTCTGCCAGCGATCTCGCGGGCTCTTCGCGAGCGCGCGCATCGTTGTGTCTGAAAGGGCCCCTGGAATCTTCGCATTAATTTGGCTGGGAGGCGCCGGCGCATGCTGAAGGTGGGCAGCGATGACCTGCAGATGGGTTGTGCCTTCGAACGGCAACCGGCCTGTGATCATCTCGTAAAGCGTCACGCCGACCGCATAGATGTCCGACCGGGCGTCATGCGGCTCTCCAGCAATCTGTTCGGGCGCAATATAGTGCATCGAGCCGACCAGCGCACCGGTGGTGGTCAGTCGTTGGTCCGATCCGCCCAGCGGGCCGCCTAAAGCAAGCCCAAAGTCGAGCAGCTTCACCTCGCCCTGAGGAGTGATCATGATGTTCGACGGCTTGATGTCGCGATGAACGATGCCGCGGCCGTGCGCATAGCGCAGCGCCTCCAGAACTTGCCGGGTGTAGTGCAGAGACGATTGAAGTGTCAGCCCGGCCGGAAGACGTCGTCCTAAATCCTCGCCCTCAACGCACTCCATGATCATCACCAATTCCTGGTCATGGCGGAAGGCTGTGTGCAGCGTGGCGATATTTGGATGTTGCAGCGTCGCCAACACACGGATTTCGCGCACAAAACGGTCCATCACCTCCTGTAGCCGCGTTCCCGAAGGTGGGCCGGCGCGCAGCAACTTCATCGCTTCTATGCGATCGGAGATGGTGTGCCGGACGCGGTATACCTCGCCCATGCCGCCGTAGCCGAGCGTTCCTACAATTTCGTAGTCGCCGACGCGGGTTCCCGGTGTCCATGCCATCGCAGCAGTTATACCGCGCCGGTGGTCCAGTGCCGAGAAAATCTGCTGCTGCACAGCGTTGCTATTCGATGCGGAGCGCCTCCATAGGTTCTATGGACGCCGCGCGGCGTGCGGGCACAAGCCCTGCGACCAGGGTGCAGCTACACAGAATGACCACCGTCCCGCCAAGGACGATCGGATCGAAGTGGCTGACTGCATAGAGCTGATCCTCCAGCGTATGGCCCGATAGCAGGGCGAGCGGCACCCCGATGCAGAGGCCGATACCGACCTGCCAGAATGCTCCTCCGAGAACCATGCCGACGACGTCCCTCCGATTGGCACCAAGGGCCATCCGGATACCGATTTCGGCAGTGCGGCGCGTCACGTTATAAGCCGTAACACCATAAAGGCCAACCGATGCCAGCACAAGCGAAAGCAAGCTGAACAGGCCGGTGAGACGAGCGATCAGCCTTTCCCGGTTGTAATGAACGGACACCTGCTCGCTGTAGCTTTTCACACTGTCGAGAGACAAGTCCGGATTGATGCCGGCAAGGACGTCACGGAGCGGCTTCTCGTAACTTTCGGGAGCGCCGGCCACATGGAGTTGGATGGATTGGGCATACAAAGTTCCCGTTTCCAGTCGCTGGTAGCCCGACGGCTCATATTTGGTGATTTGGGTGAGGGGCACAAAGAACATGGGGTGTGTCACAGCCGCAGGACTTCTATATCTGGTGTTTTTCACCACGCCGACAATTTCGTAGTCGTATCCATGCCCCGTGAGGGAAAGACCGATATGTTGACCGATTGCAGTCTGCCCGGGAAAGAATCTTTGGGCGAATGCTTCATCGACGACCGCAACGTGCTGTGATGCCTGCGTGTCCTGCCGTGTGATGGTTCGTCCACGTAGCAGGGGCGTGCCGATCGTCTCAAAATAGTCCGGACCGACGCGGTTAAAGGCGGTGTCAACATCTCCAATCCAGGACTCTGAACGGCCGCCGATGGAAATATCAACCGTCAAGCAGCAGAGATTCTGCGGGCTATTGAGAGAGAGACTCGCGCTGCGCACCCCGGGTATCCTCTCCAGCCGATCCTGTACCTGCTCATACAACGCCGGAAGTTGCTCGGGTCGATAGCCGGCAGCCTTGAAGTTCAGGTTTGCGACCAGCCTTCCCTGTGTCTCGAAACCAAGGTCAGCCCTTTCCAAGTTGTTCAAGCTCTGGGTGACCAATCCGGCGACGGCCAGAAGGACGACGGAGAGTGTGGCCTGCACAATCACCAGCACACCTTGCGGGCGTGACGCACGAATCGTGCTGCTTCGACTGTTTCCCCGGAGGCCATTCGAGGGGTCGGCATGCGTACCGATCCATGCCGGCGCAGCGCCGAACACGATGCCTGTGAAGATGGAAAGCAGCAGCGCGAAGCCAAGGATGGGTAGGGATGGGGCCGGATTGACCGGAACGTAGGTTGCGCCGCGAAAGGCAATCAACACGATCGCTCGCGTTCCCGCGTAGGCGAGGAGCACTCCTGCCGCCCCACCGATAAGCGACAGCAACACGCTTTCTGTCAGCGCAGCGCGTATCAGCCGCCAACGCGTCGCACCGAGCGACATTCGAAGCGCGGTCTGATGCTCTCGTGCTGCGCTGCGCGCAAGCAGCAGGTTGGCCAGGTTCGCGCATGCGATCAGCAAAACCAGCAACGAGGCCGCTGACAGAAGATAAAGCCCGTCCTTCGAGTCGCTGCGAAATGGAGAAATCCCGGTGCCGCCCGTCGTCAGTTCAATATGCTGGTTCGCGATCTTTTGCTCGGCATCATCCGCGCGCCCCTGGGCTCGCAGCCAGTGCTGCAGATCGGTTGAGAGCTGTGATTGCGCCTGCACTGGCATCGCGCCTGGTTTGAGCCTACCGATTACGTAAAGCCAAGCGTCGCCGGAGGAGTTCAGCAGAGACTTCGCTCCCAGTCCCTCAAACCTGGGCTGCTGGCTGAGCGGAATCCACAGTGCGGGCGGATACGTGGTAAATCGGTCACCGAGGAAATCCGGAGGAGCGACGCCAACAATCGTCACCGCCAGGCCATTCGTCAGGAAGGTTGAACCGACGATGGATGGATCCTGAGCATAATCGCGTTGCCACATCTGATATCCCATCACAGCTATAGCGGGCGCTGCCTCTGTGTCGTCGACGGGATGAATGAGGCGGCCGACGGCTGGATTGAGCCCCAGTGTCGCGAAGTAATTGCCGGAGACGTATTCACCGGTGATGCTTCGCGCTATTTCTCTCGTATTCGCCCGGCGAATATTGAAGGACGGGGTACTGCCGGAAAAAGCGGCGATCTGGTCAAAAAAAGGGTTGGTGTTGCGTATGTGCTTATAGAAGGGGTAATCGAACGTACCCCAAGAACCCTGCAGTCCGCCCCATTCGCAGCAGTAGAATTCCCCTTTGCCGATGCGGTACAGATGCTGCGGATCGGCGATCGGCAACTGCTTCAGCATCACCGCATGCACCAGCGTGAAAATGGCAGTATTGGCGCCGATTCCGAGCGCCAGCGTCACCAACGCAACAATCGAAAACCCAGGACTCCGCAGCAACTGACGCACGCCATAACGCGCGTCCTGCCACAACGACTCCGCGGCGGATTCCCATCGGGAAAAGCGGACCTTCTGCTTGACCGATTCGGTGCTGCCCATCTCCGCTCGTGCAGCGCGCATCGCACCGGCCTCGCTTAATCCGGCGCGTACCTTATCGGCAGCAGCGGATTCGAGATAACCGTGCAGCTCTTCATCCATTTCGGCATTTTGTTGGTCCTTATGGAGGAGCGCCTTCACTCCGCTGAGGAAACGTCGCAGTGCCACAGCATGCCTCCGTCAGGCTTCTAGAATTCTTGCAATGGCCGCGATTTGCCGACCCCACTCGCGGGTTTCGTCCTTAAGCGCCTTTCGTCCGCTGTCAGTCAGGAGGTAATACTTCGCGCGCCGATTGTTCTCGGTCGCTCGCCATTCCGACTTGATGCGGCCCGTACGTTCCAGGCGACTCAGGGCAGGGAACAGGGACCCCGGGTTCACACGGAAGACGCCGCTGCTGATCTGCTCGATCCGGATTGCCACCCCGTAGCCATGCATGGCCTCGAGTGCGAGCGTCTTCAGAATGAGCATCTCAAGCGTTCCCTGGACGAGATCGCTGGATTTTTCTGCCATGGCTGTCCACGCTCCTCTAGTTAATCAAGAGGAATGATGGAAGACTGTCCTCTAGCTTGTCAAGAGGAGAGATACTGACATGCTCTTACGCCGCGGTTCGAAAGGCCTCGGTGGTGGGTTCGCCATCGGCATCGGACTGGCCTTAAACTAAAGGGTTATGGCCGCCACTGAGATCTCAACCGTCATCCTTCCGCTGGCCCCCAGCGGTGACTTCCGCAACGAGCCGTTCGTCGACTTCAAATTGAGCGCCAATGAGCACGCGATGAAGGATGCCCTCGAACGGGTTGGTGCCATGTTGGGGCACGAGTACGACCTGGTCATCGGTGGCGAGCGGCTGCGAACCAAAAACAAGATCCGATCGCTCAACCCTGCGAAGCCCGCTCAGGTCGTTGGCATCCACCAGGAAGCCGGAGCTGAGCATGCGGAGCAGGCCATGGTGGCCGGGCTGAAGGCATTCGAGACCTGGCAATTCGTCTCGTGGGAGCTGCGTACCTCACTGTTGCTGCGCGCGGCAGCGCTCATCCGGGACCGCAAGTTCGAATTCTGTGCCTGGCTTGTCTACGAGGTCGGCAAGAACTGGTCGGAGGCGGACGCCGACGTGGCGGAGACGATCGACTTCCTCGAGTTCTACGCCCGCGAAGCTTTGCGGCTCGCCCATGCCGAACCGCCGATTCAATACCCGGGCGAACGCAACCGTCTCCTCTATGTCCCGTTAGGCGTAGGTGCCGTCATTCCACCGTGGAATTTTCCCTTCGCCATCATGGCAGGCATGACGGCCGCGGCTATTGTCTGCGGCAACACAGTCGTCCTCAAGCCATCCACTGACGCGCCGACCATTGCGTCGCGCTTTCTCGATGTGCTCGAAGAGGCGGGCATGCCGCCGGGGGTTGTCAACCTTTGCCAGGGCGGCCCTGCTGTCGGGCGCGCGCTTGTCGATCATCCGAAGACACGCTTCATCGCCTTCACCGGTTCCAAAGCCGTTGGCCTCGAGATCCATGAGCGTGCTGCGAAAACGCAGAAGGGACAGATCTGGATCAAGCGTACCGTGCTTGAATTGGGCGGCAAGGACGCCATCATTGTCAGCGCCGACGCCGATATGGACGCTGCCGTCGAGGGTGTTGTGGCGTCCGCGTTCGGCTTCAACGGACAAAAATGCTCCGCCTGCTCACGAGCAATCGTCGAAGATCCGATCTATGAAGCATTCCTCGAACGCATCCGGGAGCGGGTCGCACAGATCAAAGTAGGCGACCCGGTCGAGAACGTCTACATGGGTCCGGTCGTGAACGAGACCGCGATGAAGAGGATTCTCAACTCCATTGAAATCGGCAAAGGCGAAGGCCGAGTTATCGCCGGGGGCAAACGCGTTGAGAATGCCGACGGTGGTTACTATGTCGAGCCCACCGTTGTTGCGGATGTCGCACCCACAGCACGCATCGCCCAGGAAGAAATCTTCGGTCCTGTGCTCTCTGTCATTCGTGTAAAGGACTACCAGGAAGCGCTCGAAGTCGCGAACGATACGGAGTACGGCCTCACCGGTTCGGTTTACACGGCGGACCGCCGCAAGCTGGACCACGCCAGCCGGGTCTTTCAGGTTGGCAACCTCTATTTCAATCGCAAGAGCACGGGAGCGATGGTCGGCGCGCATCCGTTCGGCGGCTTCAACATGTCCGGCACTGACTCGAAGGCAGGCGGACCGGATTACCTATTGCTCTTTACCCAGGCCAAGTCAGTCGCAGAAAAGCTGCGGTAGTTTGGAGATCCTGTCGCAGGGTCTCCTCTTACCGTCCGAAACTTTCGGCTGGATTGGGGGCTCGCACATAACGCTGTTCGCCCTAATAGGGCTAACAGGCACTAAGGCACCCTGTCCAAATAACACGGATTGCTGAAGTTTTGTAATGGAGGCGAGGGCGGAGTCATCCACGGCGGATTGTTGAAATCGAAGAACTCCGTCATATCCATCTGGGCCGCATCCCGCTTGGTGAGCGGAGGTAGATTGAACCGCGTTTCGATAAACTTTAGGATCGCCGTCGAATCCGCGACTGTGTGGGAGACGTAGTTCCTCTTCGCAAATGGGGAGATGACAACCAAGGGTATGCGATAACCGGTAAATGCGAAATTGCATGTCGGACCCTTCACCGAATAACAGACTGAGTCCGGAGGAAGGTCGACCGGTGATGTGAATTGATCGGGAACGGCGGCCGGTTGCGGTGCGACGTGATCGTACAGACCGCCGCTCTCGTCGAAGGTAAAGAAAAACACCGAACTGCTCCACGAAGAGCTCCCCATCAATGCGGTGACGAGTTGGCGGGTATAGTTCGCTCCCCTCTGGACATTGATTCCTACGTTGTCGGTAACGGATCCGTGTTGGTCGAACCCGGCTTCAGAGGCAGGTGCGATCGCCGCGACCTGGGGCAGGGTATCGTTGGCTAGATCGCTGAAGTACTGGGAGATGGGGGCGATGTTCTGTGGAAACTGCGCCAGGATGGTTTGGGCATAGGTGAAGGGCGTAAGGTAACTGGTCTTGATCAGGCAGGACGGCTGGTAGGGTGCGGCACAACTGGTGCCTTCCGGGTCAACGTAGACCTTCCAGGTTATGCCGGCGTCCGAGAGCTCCGCGAAGATCGGCTTTGCCTTCAATTGGGCCGTATCGTTAGCGTTAGTGCCGCTCGCAAGCGCATATCCCCCGGATGTCGCTCCATAGAGATACGAGCGATTGGGTTCGGTGCGAGCCAGTACGGGTTGGAAGAAGCGGTCGGACGTGCCGAACATGGTAGCCATGAAGTAGTCGACGTTGAGGTCGGTGCCGTCCCAGTAGCCCATGGCGCGCTTGCCGTCCACGTCGAAGAACGGATGTCCCGGGTTTGTGCGGGCGTCGTGCCCGGCAGTCTTCACAAACCCATTATTCTTTGCGGGATTTCTGCCCACCTGATCGTTAAAGTTCCAATCCACATGGGCCTCGTTCCACGAGGGGCTCGTGTTTTCGTTGCACACCGATTTCATGTGGAATGAGGCTACGGTGTGAGTTGGATCAAAAATGCAGTCGCTGGGCGGAGGATTGTTGGGGTTGCATCCGGGGATGGCCGGAGGCGCTTTAAAGAGCGGAGGCGCGCCGCTGGTCGGGTTGAACTGAGGCAGGCCGTCGAACGACTGGTCCGGGTAGCCATTGTCCGCCCAGTATTTCCGCATCGCGCCGAAGTAGTTATCGAGCGAGCGATTCTCCTGGGCAAAAAACACGATGTGCTTGATCGACGTAAGATTCGCCATTCCGAGCGTGAACGTCGCCGTCACTGAGGCATCGCTCGTCAACGTCACGCTGCAAGTGCCGGTTCCGGTACATGCGCCAGACCAGCCCGCAAACGTAGAGCCAGCACTTGGGGCTGCCGTGAGCGTGACCGCGGCCCCGCTGGCAAAGCTTGCGCTGCACGTTGCTCCGCAGTCGATCCCGGCAGGACTGCTCGTCACAGTTCCTGTGCCGGTGCCCGCGCTCTGCACAGTCAGTTGGAAGGAAGGCGGTGGGTTGGCAGTGAAGGTCGCGGTCACTGAGGCATTGCCCGTCAACGTCACGCTGCAAGCGCCCGTGCCGGTACATGCGCCAGACCATCCCGCAAAGGTGGAGCCACTGTTTGGAGCTGCCGTCAGCGTGACCATGGTCCCGCTGGTAAAGCTCGCGCTGCACGTTGCTCCGCAGTCGATCCCGGCAGGGCTGCTCATAACAGTTCCTGCGCCCGTGCCCGCGCTTTGGACAGTCAGTTGAAAGGTAGTGGGTGGTGGCGGGTTGGCGGTGAAGGTCGCCGTCACCGAGGCATTGCCGGTCAACGTCACGCTGCAGGCGCCCGTGCCGGTGCAGGCGCCAGACCAGCCCGCAAACGTGGAGCTAGCATTCGGAGTTGCCGCGAGCGTGACCATGGTCCCGCTGGTAAAGCTCGCGCTGCACATTGCTCCGCAGTTGATTCCGGCAGGGCTGCTCATGACTGTTCCTGCGCCGGTGCCCGCGCTTTGGACTGTCAGTTGAAACGAACTGGGCGGCGGCGGAGCGTTGGCGGTGAAGGTCGCCGTCACTGAGGCATTGCCCGTCAACGTCACACTGCAGGCACCCGTGCCGGTGCAGGCTCCAGACCAGCCCGCAAAAGTGGAGCTAGCATTCGGAGTTGCGGTGAGCGTGACCATGGTCCCGCTGGTAAAGCTCGCGCTGCACATTGCTCCGCAGTTGATGCCGGCAGGACTGCTCATGATCGTTCCTGCGCCGGCCCCCGCGCTTTGGACTGTCAGTTGAAACGAACTGGGCGGCGGCGGAGCGTTGGCGGTGAAGGTCGCGGTCACTGCGGCATTGCCCGTCACGGTCACGCTGCAACTGCCTGTCCCGGTGCAGGCGCCAGACCAGCCCGCAAACGTGGAGCTAGCATTCGGAGCTGCCGTGAGCGTGACCATGGTCCCGCTGGTAAAGCTTGCGCTGCACATTGCTCCGCAGTTGATCCCGGCAGGACTGCTCGTGATTGTTCCTGCGCCGGTGCCCGCGCTTTGGACAGTGAGTTGGAAGGAAGTGGGCGGTGGCGGAGCATTGGCTGTGAATGTGGCCGTCACCGAGGTATTGCTCGTCAAGGTTACGCTGCACGTACCCACACCGTTGCAAGCGCCGGACCAGCCGGCAAACGTGGAGGTCGCATTTGGAGCTGCCGTGAGCGTGACCATGGTCCCACTGTTAAAGCTCGCGCTGCATGTTGCTCCGCAGTCGATGCCGGCCGGACTGCTCGTAACATTTCCTGCGCCGGTGCCCGCGCTTTGAACTGTTAGTTGAAACGAGCCGGGTGGCGGCGGAGCATTAGCGGTGAATGTCGCCGTTACTGAGGTATCGTTTGTCAACGACACGCTGCAATTACCGGTGCCGGTGCAGGCGCCGGACCAGCCCGCAAACGTAGAGCTCGCGGTTGGAGCTGCCGTGAGCGTGACCATGGTCCCGCTGCTAAAGTTCGTGCTGCACGTTGTTCCACAGCTGATCCCGGAAGGACTGCTTGTGATCGTTCCTGCGCCCGTGCCGGCGCTTTGGACTGTCAGTTGGAAGGAACCGGACGGTGGCGTGTTGAAGGTTATGCCACAACCGGAGAAAACAAACGAGATGATTGCAAGGCAGAAGAGACTCGAAATGGCTTTCAATTTGGACATGGTTCGCCGGGAACTCCGACCGGCCTAACGAGGCTACGTTCGCGAGCCCCGACGCAGATTTCTCCGTACTCAGCGGGATGACTATATCGGATTCATCTGGCAAATGGGAGCCTATACTTCATAGATTGGTGAGAGATGGGCAATTACTTTTGGCTAGAGAGGGCAATTACTCTCCGATAAGCTGACTTGCAGCGAACAAGCGCGACCGTAGCCAATTCCTTGACTTTTCAATCAGTGATACGGGCCCTCTGTGCGTTTAGAATGCGATCCCGTTACTGTGGATGGGTGCGGAAAAGAATGCATCATGCAGCGATCAACCTGAAGCGTTTGATCGCGCACGATAGAACCCACGTTCATGCGTGTATCGGAAGCCATGACAATTCCCAAAACGAACCAACTCGAAAAAGAAACAGAAACCCGCACAATTTCTGGCAGGTTAATTCGCACATTTCGGTATTCTGAAAAAAGGTGGGTTGAACGGCCAGGAGACATACGCCTCAACTTATAGAAATAAGCACCGAAAGCGCCCGTGTAACTCCAATGAATAGAAATATTTACGCATAAAGCCAATGGAATGACATTTTTAGCCCACGGGAAGCTATCTATCACGCTGATTTAATGAAACTTGTAGGCTGGCCCCCCGCACCGGAGGGGAGGGGGTGGGCCGTAACGTTACCGTCTATCAGCAAGGGCGGCCCGGGCGTAGGTGTTAGTCGTCCGAGTGAGAAGCTTTCCGGATTGCCACAGTTGCGGTTTCCGGGGCTGTGACATCCGGCTTGCTCGTTCGGGTATGGAACGCACGAGGCATTAAGCCCGTACGGCAATCACCTCCAGATACTCCGCCGCGACCACAGTGAGTTCGTTTCCACCGCGGTTGTGCGACGACCACAATGCCTCCAGTTCCTGACGCAGCTTCGACGCATCCGTATCCTTTAGCGAAGCAAAGGCGCGATTCGTCGGCCCATAGCATTGCCGGAAAAGCTCGACCACTTCGGCCGGTGGGAACGGGTAGCTGAAAAGGAAATGACGGCGTCTCATAATCAGGTCTGAAACGGCACTGCCCAGTCTCTCACTCACCACATTTTCGTCACCCCACAGCACGGGAGCCGGCATTCCCGATGGTGCGATGAACCTTGCAAAAGTTTTGAACATCTGTCCAATAAATCCCTCAGGTGTCCAGTTCCCCATGGCGATAGTGCCGCCGGGATTGCAAACTCGCCCCAACTCGCGGGCAACGAATTCCGGCCGGGGAGCGAACATAGCACCGAATAGGCTAACTACGACGTCGAAGCTGGCGTCTTCAAACGGGAGCACTTCGGCGTCGCCTTCTACGAAACGAGCGTTGAGACCTTCTGCCTTGGCGCGTGCCTGCGCACGCCGCACCAGGTTCGGCGCGATGTCCACACCGCTGACGTTTACACCATCCCGCGCTGCCCAAAGTGCAAGCTGACCCGATCCGCAGGCCACATCCAGTAGTTCACATTCGGCAGGGATGTCGAGTTGTTCGTAGAAAACGCGTGCGCCTTCTTCCATATAGCGCGAGAACCGGTCGTAATCACCAGCCATCCAGGTTTCCCTTAGCCGCGCCTTCAGACCATCGATTTCTGGTGTGGTTGTAACAGTCGCCATGATTTCCTCCAGTGTGTTTGTTTCGTGGTGTGGGATAGCGTTGGACCAGGCTTTCAGACTTTTGGGGTGATCTTGGCAGCAAAGGATTGAGCCACTATCTTTCCGTTCCGGACAATGAACGTGTCAGTAGCTGCCTCGTATGTATTGTCGGCAGTTTCCGCATTCCACAAGATGTAGGCGTAGTCTCCATCAGCGTATTGCTGATGCATTGAAAACGTGGCGCCGGGCTTTGAAAACTCCGCAACGAAAGTCTGGAAAAATGGCCTGATCGCGGTAAGACCTCTCAGCGGTCCGCTGGGAATAAACAACACCGCATCGGACGCGTAGTCCGCGACTACGCCATCCAGGTCCTTCTGGTAGAAGCACTTCAGATGTTGATTGACAATCTCGCTTGTAGTTGACATCTAGTTATCTCCTCGTGTGTTGAATTGAAGCGCTTCTCGCAGCTGGACAACGCTTCTACGAGGCTTAACTATGAGTCACTCTCGCAGCCCATACTTGTCTGCGCGTCCGGCTTTCTTGCTCGCGGCACAGTTGCCGTATGATCGTTTGCTCAAGAGTCCGGAGAGATTTGCCGGGAGGCTACATGGACGTGCTTTCCGAAGTGTTGAAGGTAGTGAGGCTCCAGGGCGCGATGTTTTACAACGGAGAATTTTCCTCTCCCTGGAGCCTTTGTTCGCCCGCCTCCAGCATGGTTGCACCTCATTTGGCGCCTGGTGCGGGGCACATCATCATTTACCACTTGCTGACGGAAGGCCGCGCCTTCGCGCGGCTCGTACGTGGGGAACGCATAGCTCTTGACGCCGGTGACCTCGTAATTTTTCCCCACGGCGACGAACACATCATCGAAAACGGCCCGCCAACCAAAACGGTCGAGCTGGCGAAGGAAGTAGCTCGAATTGCCGCTCAGGGGTTGAAGCTGTCGCGCTTCGGCGGCGGTGGAGAAGTCACAAAATTCATTTGTGGCTTTATGGCATGCGACCCACAATTGAGCCGGGTTTTCCTAAGCGGCCTGCCGTCCGTATTCAAAGTCAGTCTCCACGACAACGCATCGGGCAGATGGTTGGAAAATTCAATCCGCTTTTCCGTGGATGAGGCCGACACGTCTCGCGCCGGAGGAGAAGCAGTTTTGGCCAAACTCTCCGAAGTGTTATTTGTCGAGACCTTGCGGGCCTACATCGCAGATCTTCCCGCCGACCAAACAGGTTGGCTGGCCGGCGCCCGCGATGCGGAGATCGGAAAAACGCTGGCGCTCATGCACCGAAATCCCGCGCAACCGTGGACGATTGCTTCTCTTGCAAAAGAAGCGGGAATGTCACGGTCTGTACTTGCCCAACGATTTCGCCATTATCTGAGCGAACCTCCGATGGCCTACCTCACCCGCTGGCGACTCCAGTTAGGAGCGCAGATGCTGGCCTCAACCAGTTACTCGGTGGCTCGGATTGCATCAGAAGTGGGCTATGAGTCCGAATCGGCTTTCAATCGCGCATTCAAACGAGAATTCGGAAGTCCCCCCGCCCGTTTTCGCAATCAGTCGCGATCCACTCACAAAAATTCTGCCTGAAAAGGAAATCCAGGTTGACACCAGGTCTCGAGATCGAATCAGTGGCGCTGTTAGACCGCTAGGCTTAGTCAGCGTGGCCTTGGCGAACCATCCCTGAACCGGGGATAGGTGTTCCCCGTTGAAAAAAGGCGGAGGCCTCCGTGCATCGGCTCTAAAACAGAAGCCCTCCTTGCGGAGGGCTGTTGGAAGGGCCGAAGTGTTGCTGTGTGCGCTTCTGATCTTTATGCGCTGCGCATCTGTAATGTGGTGGTGGCCGTCTGGATGCCATTCGTCGTTGCGGAGGTCTGCAGGCCATTCACCGCCTCAGCCGCCGCGGCGGCAAGGATGCGATGATGAATGGTGAAGAGCGCGAGTTCCAGCCGGTCGGAGACGCCAGTCTTGTCGTAGACCGAGCGCAGGTAGTTCTTGATCACCTGCTCGGTAGTGCCAAGCCGCTGCGCAATCTCCTTGTTCTTGCAGCCCTGGACGATCAGGGCGACGATCTTCATCTCTTTCGGCGTCAGGCGATCGCGAACGCGCGCGCCGACCGCATCTTCATCTTCGTTGTGTGCTGCATCGGCAGGACGCTGCACGCAGGTCAGGCCATGGATCACCTTATGCACACAGTCCACCAGTGCGGCGCCGGTCGTATTGCGATAGACCACGCCACGTACACCCTGAGACGTGTAGGAAGATGCCGACTCACCATTTTCCGCAATGACCACTGCGCGGCTGCCGGCCGTTTTGACCCGGTTCATGAAATCCGCCATATCCGGGCGAAGGGCGGACGCGAAGACCACAATCGAAGAACGGTAGGTGTCCACTGCGAGTACCATGCGCGCCATATCGCTGCATTGTGCGGCTACCCGAAAATCCTCTTCGCTCGCCAGCACCTTCGCGATGCCCGCGCGGAAGATCGCCTGATTGTCACCGAGAATGATCTTATTCATTGCGCCTCGTTTGCTAAGCCCCTTTGCCGACAGATTAGAGCGCGCAACTCACGTATCCACTCCGGTGGAGACAACCCGTCTCGTACAAGAGTTTCGTCTCTTTAACTTCCCACAACGGATGCGCTGTCACCAAGACTTATCGGCAGATTTCGGCAATTCTTCTCTTTACTGTTCGTGAACTGCTCGCTGGACGCTCCCTTTTTACTCACTGCTACGGGTCGTCCTTTCGTCGCTCTGACTGCAATGTTGCCCCTTAAAGATCAGCGATAGACCCAGGAGCGGCAACCCCACGATAGTGTTACGGGAGTGTGAGTTAAGGCATAAAAGTGCTTTGACATACGTCGCATCCTGCGTGTTTTCAACGTCGCTGCTGTACTCGTTCGCGTCGCGCATCGCTTTCTACAACCGGCATCGCAGCAACGCTGCAACCACAGCCGTCAAGGCACTACACTAAAGATGCAGGTATGTTTCACCTCCTCTTAATGGAGGGCAGAACGCTTGAGGAGTCGATGAGCAAGCCAGTCATTCTCGCTATTGATGATGATGTCAGCGTGCTGGAGGCGGTTGTGCAGGATCTGCGTCGCCGCTATGCCGCCAGCTACCGGATCCTGCGCGCCGGCTCGGGACAGGCCGCGCTCGACCTGGCGAAGCAACTGAAGCAGCGTTCTGAGAGCGTGGCGCTCTTTCTCTCCGATCAGCGCATGCCGGGAATGAACGGTACTGAATTTCTCGAGCGCTCGATCGAGATCTTCCCCGATGCCAAACGGGCTCTGCTTACCGCCTACTCAGACACCGAAGCAGCGATCCGCGCCATCAACGCCGCGCGTATCCACTACTACCTCACCAAGCCGTGGGACCCGCCGGAGGAGAAGCTCTATCCGGTCATCGACGATTTACTCGAGACCTGGTGTGACACGCACAAGGCGCCCTTCGAGGGCCTCCGCGTCGTGGGCGCGCGGTACGCGCTTCGCGATCACAATGTCCGCCAATTCCTCACCAGAAACTATGTTCCCTATGTTTGGCTGGATGTCGAGAGCTCGCCGGAAGCGCAGCAGCTGCTGGAACAGAACAGCCTCACTGATGCGAAGCTGCCCGTCCTCTTCTTTAACGACGGCAGCTACATTGAGCAGCCGGCACAAAGCCAGCTGGCCGAGCGCATCGGTCTGCGCACCCAGCCCTCACAGGACGTCTACGACCTGGTAGTGATGGGTGCCGGACTTGCAGGGCTTGCCGCTGGTGTCTATGGCGCGAGCGAGGGCCTGCGCACCCTGGTGATTGAGCAGGAAGCGCCAGGCGGCCAGGCAGGCACCAGCTCGCGCATCGAGAATTACCTGGGCTTTCCCACCGGCCTGAGCGGCGCAGAACTGGCCCAGCGCGCCTATCAGCAGGCGGTACGTTTCAACGTGGAATTTCTCTCCGGTCGCGCCGCGTCTGTTCGCTCCGATCAGGGCTATCACTTTGTCTGCCTTGGCGACGGGAGGGAAGTCTCCAGCCAGACCTGCTTGATTGCCACAGGCGTGGACTGGCGGCGGCTGGATGTTCCTGGTGTAGAACAACTTACGGGTGCCGGCATCTATTACGGGGCAGCTCTTGCCGAAGCCCGTTCTTGCAAGGGAGAAGAGGTATTCCTGGTCGGCGGCGCCAACTCCGCCGGGCAGGCCGCCCTGGCTTTCGGCCAATATGCCCGCCGTGTCGTGATCCTGGTACGGGCCTCATCTCTCGAAAGCAGCATGTCGAAATACTTAATCGATGAGATCGCCCGTGAATCAAATATTGAGGTTTGGACGGGTTCGAAAGTTGTCGAAGCAGTGGGGAACGGTCGTCTTCAGCAGTTACGCGTCGCGCGGCCGGACGGAGAGCAGACCGTATCTGCTACAGGGTTGTTCATCTTCATCGGAGCTGAGCCGAAGACCGATTGGCTCCCACCGGCAGTACTGAAGGATGAGCGAGGGTTTGTGTTGAGTGGCAATGATCTGAAGCGGTGTTCACAATTCCCACGGCAGTGGCAGTTACAACGGGATCCGTTCCTGCTCGAATCAAGCGTGCCAGGCATCTTCGTCGCCGGAGATGTTCGACATGGTTCGATCAAGCGCTGTGCCTCGGCTGTCGGGGAAGGCTCCATTGCCGTACAGTTCATCCATCAATACATGGCAGCCCGCTAAGTCGTGGCGCAAGGAAAGGAATCAGTCGCACCTCTAACCAGCATGAGCAGTGATCAAGCCAGCCTTCGTATTCAGCGAGTTCCCTCGGAGACACTCTTTCCCGAGCTGTCAAAGGTTTCCGTTTTCACCGAGATGAAGATTGAGAATCTCGAGTGTCTTGGCACCGTCGAATTGATCGAAGCGGAGGTCGGCGCGGAAATTGCGCCCCCAGGGACGGCGTGCGACGGCTTTTACGTCGTGCTCCAGGGCGAAGTGGAGGTTCGTAAGGAGGGCAAGCCGGGCGAGCCGGTCCAGATCTTCCCTCAAACGGCCGGCGAATCCTTCGGGGAAATGCCCCTGCTCAAGGGTGTGCAGTCCACGTACTCTCTAGTCGCGACAGCAGCGACCCGTCTTGTTCGCTTTGACGAGGAAGCCTTCTGGCAGCTGATGTTTTCCTGCCCGCGGGTACGGGCAGCCATCTTAGGGAACATGGCGCGCCGGCTGGAGTCTTACCAGGTCAATGCCGTTCATCGGGAAAAACTGGCCTCTCTGGGCACGCTTGCGGCAGGCCTTATGCATGAACTCAATAACCCTGGCGCGGCCGCACTCCGGGCCGCTTCGCAGCTGCGAGAAAACCTTGCCCGAATGCAGGAGATCGGTCTGCGCTTTACCAGCAGACCCCGCACCCAAGAGCAATTGGATTGCATGAACTTCCTGCAGCAACAGGCCATGCGCCGTGATTGCTGCGTTCTGATGGGCTCACTCGAACAATCTGATCGCGAAGAGGCTCTGGCCGAATGGCTGGAGAAGGCGGGGGTCGAAAACGCGTGGCGCATCGCCCCCGGACTCGCCGAGATGGGCATGGACGCCGATCGGCTGGCATGCACACGCGAGGTCTTTGAGGGACAGGATCTCTCCGATACGCTCAACTGGCTCGAGTCGGTCATCTCAAACATTCAGCTCGTCTCGACGATTGAGTCCAGCATCGCCCGCGTTACCGACCTCGTCGTCGCCGTCAAGAAATACGCCTACGAGGGCAAGGGTGTCGGCGGGGCGCTCAACGTCCATGAGAGCCTGCACAGCACGTTGATCATCCTCGGCCACAAGCTGCGCCACAAGGGCATTGTGCTGCGCAAACACTTTGCCCCCGACCTGCCGGCGCTTGAGAACGCCGCCCCAGGTCTCAACCAGGTGTGGACCAACCTCTTGGACAATGCCATCGACGCTTCCCCTCAGGGCGGCGAGATCACCATCCGAACGCGGCGCGACGGAAATCGCATCGCGGTCAGCTTTTCCGACCACGGCCCGGGCATCTCCGAAGAGGACCAGAAGCATATTTTTGAACCTTTCTTCACTACCAAGCCGGTCGGCAGCGGCACGGGCCTTGGCCTGGACATCGCCCGCCGCATCGTCGAATCCAAGCATGGCGGTGAAATCGCGCTCGAAACCAGCCCGCAGGGAACGCAGTTTACGGTTTATCTCCCCGTCAATGGCGGGGGTGATCACGCAACGGAGCAGGTGGCAGGCACGGCTGGCTCTGCCGAAGGCACACAAGCCTTCTCTTCGAGATAGCAAACGCTGGTTGCTTCAAAACCCATTGCCGACTTGGTAAAAATCCGCAAACGCTGCCGAATGGTGCGCTCTCATTTCCGCCAAAGACGGGTCAGCGGTCCGCTCGCGCCTTCCCAGGGATCGATGTTCAGAAAGGGCAGAGAAGCCATCCGTGCAGATCCCTCCCTATCCGGCGCCTGACGACAGATATCCCAGCTCTGGCCTCGCGGGTAGGCGCCTACCACGAGAAAAAATCTGCACTTTGATCCAGCCGGCAATGACCCGTTCCCGTCGGCAGCACTGCGATGTCCCCGGTACGGACCACGACCTCGTGACCATTCGGCCCACCCAGCATGAGCCGCGCCGAGCCGCCCGCAAAGCCGAGCACCTCATGCGCGGTCGAGTGGTAATGATGGAAGTCGTAGGCTCCATTGCGCCACTGTGCCGGCCAGCCATTGCGTTCGAAAATCTGCTCGAAGCGCGCAGCGGCATCGTCACCTTCGGCATGCATGACGCCGCGATAGAGCAGCACTGGCAGATGCTCGTTGTTTGGCATCCAGCCATTGCGCGAAAGGCGCAGAATCTCCGGATCACGCGCACCTCCGGTGCCGCCGCCGACCACGGCACCCTCACTTGCGCCGCCAAGCGCTCGTAAAGAACTCAGTCCCAACCCGCCCAGCATCGCCGTAAAGGCACGTCTGTCCATCTGACTAGCCCTCCATTCAGATTGGACTCAGCAGTTCGTGGACGGGCTGCATCGCCTCTCATCGCCCGCATTCATAGGAATCGTCCTGAACAGAACCGTTCCCAGACGGTGACCCTGCTCAATAGCGGCCATTTCATGCTGGAAACACATGGGGATGAGATTGCTTTGGCGATCGAGGGGTTCCTGAGCCGGATCGATTGACTGATCGCATTGTGGGCCCTCTCTCTGAAGAGATCGCGCAGCCTGTACGACAATAGAGCCATGACTGGCGTCCGCATGGACAAGTGGCTCTGGGCGGCACGCTTCTTCAAGACGCGCGCACTCGCGGCACGGGCCTGCGATCTAGGTCGCATTATTTCCCATGGGCATGAGGCCAAGCCCGCGCGCGAGGTTCACCGCGGAGACCGGCTGCATATTCGAACCGAAGCCGGCGATTTTCATGTCGAAGTCCTTGAATTGAGCGAGATACGCGGTCCTGCGTCGGTGGCGCAGACGCTTTATTACGAGACGGAGGAAAGCCGCGAGTTGCGCCTGAAGCTGGCCGAAGAGCGGCGAGCCGCGCTCCGACAGGGTCTGCTGCATGAAGGCAAACCCTCACGACGCGACCGCCATGAACTGAACCGGCTTCGCGGCCGCTTCTAATTCTCCCTCTCTAAGTTATTCTGCCCGCATGATCATCCGTGCGGCGCTGCCCCGTGAAATTCCCGAGATCGTTGGCATCGAGCAAATTCCAGAGTATCGGTCTTATATTGGAGCATGGTCTGCGGAGGAGCATTTCCGTGCCATGGCCGATCCGGATAACGAATACTTCGTCGCGTGCAGCGAAGGCGCCGTCGACGGTTTCGCCATTCTGCAGGGAATCGAATCAGAGCATCATTCCGTTCATTTGAAGCGCATCGCTGTCCGCACTCCGAACCGCGGATGCGGCAAATTGCTGCTCGAATACGGTATGTCACGCGCCTTCCTTCACCATCGCGCGCATCGACTCTGGCTGGACGTATTTGAGACCAACACGCGAGCCCGTTCGATCTACGAGAGCTATGGATTTCGGTACGATGGCGCGCTGCGCGAGGCAATCCTGCGCGACGGCGAATACCACACCCTGGCCCTCATGTCTCTACTTGACCGCGAGTACTCGGCAAGGCAACAGCAGGGCGTCAATGCGGTTACCTCAGCCGTCCGCCTCTGATCTCCTCATACTTCTCGAACCCCTGCCGATAAACACTTTGGCGGCGCTTCCCCCACGCTGCCCCATCCCTTTCGTACGGAGCGTCTCTCGCGTGTTCGCCATCCTCGGAATCCTCGTTGTCTTCGGTGCAGTATTGGGTGGCTATCTCATGGAAAAGGGCAACCTCATGGTGCTCGTCCAACCAGCGGAGTTGCTTATCATCGGTGGTGCAGCGCTCGGCACGTTGCTCATTGCAAATCCCATTCACATCCTGAAAGGTATCGGCTCGGGCATTCGAGGCGTCTTTGGTTCCTCGCCCTTCGGCAAGTCCCGCTACCTCGAAACCCTGCGTATGATGTTTGGCCTGCTCACCAAAGCCCGGCGTGAAGGAAATCTTGCGATCGAACAGGACATCGAAACTCCACAGGAGAGCAAGCTCTTCGCCGAATTTCCAGCGTTCCTGAAGGATCACCACACCTGTGACTTCGTCTGCGACACCATGCGCATGATGATTACCGGTGGTGTCGAAGCATTCGACATCGACCAGATGATGGAGCTGGACATGGAGGTGCAGCACCACGACGCCAGCCAGCCCATCTCCGCGCTCACTACCGTCGCGGACGCACTGCCCGGCCTGGGTATCGTCGCCGCGGTCCTTGGTGTCGTCATTACCATGGGCGCGCTCGGCGGTCCACCCGCTGAAATCGGTCACAAGGTCGCGGCGGCGCTCGTTGGCACCTTTCTCGGCATCCTGCTCTGCTATGGGCTTATCGGACCCATCGGCGCGAAGATGTCGAAAGTCGCGGACGAGGAGCGGTGCTTCACTCACATGCTGCGCGTGCTCATGCTCGCTGCCATCAAAGGCAGCGCGCCACAAATTGCGATCGAGATCGGCCGTCGCGCCATCCCGCTAAACGTCCGCCCCAGCTTTGCCGAAGTGGAACAGGTATGTCGCGGGAGCGCTCCTGCCGCGCCGGCAGAGGGCGGGGAAGGGAAGGCCGCATGACCCCGCAACCCATTCCGCAACGCCCTATCGTTGTCGTCCGCAAGCGCGCCGCTCACGCTGCGCACCATGGCGGTGCATGGAAGGTCGCCTACGCGGATTTCGTAACCGCAATGATGGCGCTCTTCATTGTGCTTTGGCTTATGAATTCCAGCGACCACATGCGCAAGGCCATCGCGGGATATTTCAACGATCCGCGGGGAAGCACGACTACGGTCGGTACCGATCGCGCCGGTGCGGGAGATGCCGTCGCTCTCTCGCGCAACGATCTGCGCGACTTGAAGGCGCGCCTGGAGCAACAGATCACCAGCAACCCGGCTCTGGTCAAGCTCAAGAAGCAGATCGAGATCACCATTACGCCCGAAGGACTCCGTATCGAGCTCATCGAATCGCGCGATGGAACCTTCTTCGAAACCGGTAGCGCTACCCTAAACGACAATGGCCGAACAACCCTCTCCCTGTTGGCGAACCAGCTCGCTCAGGTTCCCAATCTCATCTCGGTAGAGGGTCACACAGACGCGCGCGCGTACGCCGATGCTAACGGATATGGCAACTGGGAGCTCTCTGCCGATCGTGCGAACGCAGCGCGTCGCCTCATGGAGCACGCCGGACTCCGCAACGGGCAGATTTCGCAGGTCCGCGGCTTCGCGGATCGGCAACTGCGTGTCCCAAGTGATCCGCTCGATCCGTCTAATCGCCGCATTTCTGTCATCGTGCACTACGTGACGGCGCCTAACCGGGACGCTTCCTCCGCCGTAAGTTGATCTGGGCCACTTTCGGCCCGGTGTGAAGCTGGAGGAGTGGCCTGAGTGTGCGCAATATCTCGCGGAAAATCACAGGCTTGTTACGTCCCCGAGAATTTGACGCGGAGAAGCAGCATGGATACCGCATTTACTGCGCGACGCACGCCGATTCCTGCACGGGGAAAGGATGAGCATGAGCTCCTACATGCGGCGGTTCCAAATCCTAATCTCCACTATTTTTCTCGAGCTGAATACTCGCCAGAGTCGCCGGCTGATTGCTCGTATTCTCTACGGTCAACGCGCCTGAGCCTTTCGCGTCAGGACGAACGCATGAGACGCATGCAACATTGGCCGGTGAAGGATGTACCGTCAGCTGTGCGGCACCCGACCCCAGAAGCGTCGCCTTCCAAACCTTGTCCCCCAGCGGAATCGCTGCAAATTGCGCGGAAGTACGGGGCGCAATTACCAGCTGCGCCTGTCCATCCACCAGCCTTACCGAATTTGCGTCGTTGATGGCCGCTAGATAAGCCGGTACGCTCGTGTGATCGTCGGAGCGAACAATACCAAGCTTGCCATCGATCCTTCGAATGTAGATACCGGCGCGTATCGGATTCGGTGGTCCCGCATCGAAATGGATGAGCTGATACTGTGAAGCAAAACGAGGATCCGCAAGCAGTTGCTGATCTGCGCTGAAGAGCGGGTCGCTCTTGAAATTGGCAAGTAATAGCAAATCGGGCTTGTGATCCAGCACGTACCGCCCGTCGCCCAGCTCGTGCCCTACCCATCCATACCCGCGGCCCCCCACCGAATGCCGCGCGATGTGATAGTCGTTCAGCCCGAGTGGGTCGATAACTTCCATGTCGGCAAAGTACGGTACCACGCCGGCGGCATCGGAGACGAGCAACGGATGCTTTGTGCCGAACGCCGTGCGCAGGAATATACCGACCTGCTTCCCCTCGCGCTCCCATGTTTCAAGTGGCGAAAAAATGTCAGATGTGAGCACGAGCAGCGTCAGTGTCAGGAAGATTGCAACCCGCACGCGGGAGAACCGGAACGGTGCGCTTAGTGTCAGCAGTCCGGAGCCCGCCACCAGAAAGCCCATCAGGGCCATTGCAGGAACAAAGTGCCGGTACGACGGAAAGATGTCGCCGCCGATCACCAGGATGTACAGGAGCCAACCGACCGATGCCGTTGCAACGAAAATAACCTGCCGCCTCTTGCCGGCAATCCACAACGCGATACATCCGATCAGCGCTAGCACTAGAAAGATAAACTCTGAGCGAACGCCATATAACTCGTAGCGGAGCCCGGTGTAGAGCCGGTGCAGCGTGAAGGCCACCTTCACGTGTGCAGTATTCGGCACCCAGGAGCCGTAGTAAAAATGCCGGAAGAGTTCCTGCCCAGCGAAGAAGAGGATCGGAATCGGAAGCAGGCGAGCTCGGGCAATCAGCGTTCGCGTCCGCACACCATCCGTCAGGACAGCGCCCGCGTAGAAGAGCGCAGTAAACAGCGCCGCGTCGGCGCGCGAAAGCACTGCCAGCCCCAGCAGCAATCCAATTATGTCTGCATCGCGTGCTTTTCCTTTCGTATTCGAAGTCCAGCGAATGCCGAAGTACGCCGCCCAGGCAAGGAAAGCCGCGAGCAGCGGCTGCTCAAGACCGCCAAGTGACCACACGGCTACCGGCGCGCTCAGCGACAGAGCGAGACACGCGATCAACGCCGAAAGAAATCGGACCTTCGCCGGATAATCGCGATAGACCTGTGCCGCGACGGCTGCAATACCAAGGACGGTGCTCACAATCCCCAACAGGTGCGCAGCAGACTCCAGGTTCATCCCTAATGCGCCTAGTCCGGCACAGATCAGCACCCACAGGAGATTGGTATAGCCCTCGACAGCTGGCGGCAGATCGTTCCAGGTCAATCCGTGGCCTTCGATCAATCGCTGGCTGTAGCGCAGTGAGATGTACGCATCGTCTGTCATGAACGGCCAGAAGTGATAGATCTGCAGAGCCAGGGCAACGGCACAGATCGCCGCAAGCGCCAACAGTGACACAGCCGTCAGGTCGCGGCCGCGTTTCTGGGGTGCTGGACTGAAAAGAGGAGGAGCCTGCCTAGGGGTGGTGGACATGCGTTGCCTTCAAGGGTCTCTTCAAAGTCTACCAAGCGTGCACAGCCCCTCGGCGATTCAGCAAGTCGGCTCATCGGCTTGGGATAAACTCAGCGGAAACCAGCATTGGGAAATTCGCTCTGAATCGCAGGAGAATCAATTTGGAAGCCTTTCGCCGCCTTGCCTCATTGCCGCCATACGTCTTTAACACCACCGGCGAGATGAAGGCAGAGGCGCGCCGTCGCGGCGAAGACATCATCGACTTCGGCATGGGCAATCCCGATGGTGCAACACCGCCCCATATCGTCGCCAAGCTCATCGAAGCTGCTGCGCGCGATTCCACGCATCGCTACTCGCTCTCCAAGGGCATTCCGCGACTGCGTAAAGCCATCTGCGACTGGTATCAGCGCCGCTACGGAGTCGAACTCGACCCAAATTCTGAGGCCATCGTCACCATCGGCTCGAAAGAGGGAATCGCCCATCTTTGCCTTGCCACGCTGGACGATCAGGACGCCATCCTCGTTCCTAATCCCAGCTACCCCATCCACATTTATGGTCCGACCATTGCTGGCGCGCAGGTCGTGTCCGTTGAGATGAATGATCCCAACGGCTTTCTCGATCTCCTGCAACACGAGTTGCCGACGATGCGTCCACGGCCGAAGATGCTTCTCCTTAACTTTCCCGCGAATCCCACGGCGCAGACCGTTACGCGCGAATTCTTCGAACGCGTCGTCGCCTTCTGCCGCGCCGAGCAGATCTATCTTCTCCATGACTTCGCCTATGCCGACCTGGTCTTCGATGGCTATCGCGCTCCCTCGGTGATGGAAATCCCAGGCGCGAAAGATATCGCGGCGGAGTTTTTCACTCTCTCGAAGAGCTACAACATGCCGGGCTGGCGTGTAGGGTTCATGGTGGGGAACCTCGAGCTCGTCGGCGCACTCACCCGTATCAAGAGCTACTTCGATTACGGCACCTTCACGCCCATCCAGATTGCCTCTATCCAGGCCCTTGAAGGCCCGCAGGAGTGCGTCGCGCAAATCTGCGAGACCTACCGCAAGCGGCGCGACGCTCTTGTGCGCGGCCTTAACCACATCGGTTGGCCAGTCGAATGCCCAAAGGCAACGATGTTCGTGTGGGCCAAAATCCCGGAGCCCTATCGTGCGCTCGGCTCACTGGAATTTGCCAAGAAGCTGCTGCGCGATGCGAAGACCGCCGTCAGTCCCGGCATTGGCTTCGGCCAGCATGGCGATGGTCACGTGCGCTTCTCCCTCATCGAGAACGAAGAGCGTACCCGGCAGGCAATTCGGGGCATCCGCCGCATGTTCGAGCATGGCTGAGGTATGCGAATGAGTTGGCACGAATGCTGAAGAGCATTGCCACGAAAGCCGCATCCTCGCATAATCCTGATCCATGCATATTGCCGGATCGTGGATACTCCTGATATTCGCCGCCGTCGTCACGGCGGTTCTGCTCCTTCTGCTCCATCTCACGAAGCTCGGCCATTTCATCCATCAGCAGATACCTGACCGTCCGCATCGCCGTTTGCTTCTCGCCTCGATCAGCTTCTTCATCACCTTTCTCGCTGTACGGTTGCTGGTTCTGTCAATCACGCATCACGTGGGACCGTTCAGCTACGTGGAGATGGGCGGCCGCCATATCCATCACCTGGTGTGGGGCATCCTTTTGTTGCTTCTGACCGGATACGCGACGCTTGCCGAAGCTGGGACGAAAGCCACTCCCGGATCGATTTTTCTCAGCCGTCTGCTTTCCATCGCGTATGGCATCGGAGCCGCCCTCACTCTGGACGAATTCGCGCTGTGGCTGAATCTGGACGCAATGGCCTACTGGTCCAAGCAAGGCCGTGAGAGCATCGATGCTGTCATCCTCTTCGGAGCACTGCTTTCGATTACGACGTGGGGCGCGCCGCTATGGCAACGGCTTTTCAGACAGCGAGCAATCAGGGTTGATTAGGCGCCCTCAATCATCCGCATCTTCGATCGCGTCAGGGTCTTGTGCAATGTAGGCTACCGGGAGTCACGCTCATGGCGCCTCGCTCTTCTCTCTACTGGTTCACTCCCGACGCCAGAAAGCCACCATCCACCGGCAACACCACGCCCGTCACATAGGACGCGGCGTCGGACGCGAGAAACACCGCGGCTCCCACCAACTCCTCCACGCCCCCAAACCGCCCCATCGGAGTGCGCATCAACAACTCCTGTCCCCGCGGCGTAGAATCCAGCAATTGTTGATTCAACGCAGTACGAAAGACGCCTGGCGCAATCGCATTTACCAGGACGCCATGTCTCGACCACTCCACCGCCAGTGACCGCGTCAGTGCCGCAACTCCCGCTTTGCTGGCCGAATAGGCCGCGACCTCGTGGAACGAGACAAAGCTGGTTAGCGATGCAATGTTGATAATCCGCCCCGCGCCGCGCTCCAGCATCTGCGGCGCAAACACCTGGCAGCCGCGCAGCGTACCCGTCAGGTTAGTGTCGACGATCGAGTTCCAATCGCTTTCCTCCTCATCGAGCGTCGGCACCCGCCGGATGCGTCCCGCACAATTCACCAGCACATCCACAGGTCCAAGCTCCCGCAGGACACGATCACGCAGCGCAATGAGGCTTGCGCGATCGCCTACGTCCGCCGTCTGCCGCAGTGTGCGCTGCCCCGTCGCTTCAATTGCAGCCGCTGTCTCCTCGAGCGGCTCCAGTCTTCGGCCGGTGCCCACCACGTCACAGCCCGCCGCCGCCAGGCCCACGCTCAATGCGCGGCCGATACCCGTTGTTCCGCCCAGCACCACGGCTCGCTTGCCGCTCAAATCGAACAACGCAGGGCCTCGCTTCGCTTCGTTCTCCGCTTCATTCATCAACTAGCACCTCATCGCATCGAGCGGCGCATCCTGATTGTCAGAGGCCGTCGCGCGCACGTGTTTGCCATCTTACTCATGACCAGCCATCCGAAGGGATTACCGACAGGCTCGGATTTGCGCCGCGGTTGAGCTTTAAGTCGCGAGCGTGTTGGGTTCATTTCAACGGGGTGTATACTCAGCGCCTTGGAACGGCCTTAATCCAATGTACAGTCAGTTATTTGCCGGAGTCGGTCTGGGCTACTTGTCGGTATCCTGGTAGGCCTTTCGTTCTCGCCGGTTGTCTCGGTCGTGTTGGGGCTCTTGCAGCTGGCATTTGCTCTTCGACGTGTATCAGCACCTCCCTTCCGGCGCGACATTCGTACTTCCCTCGGGAGCGGAACTGAAGCAAGCCGCGAATGGCGACTGCAAGTCTTCACTTCCCTCCGGAAAAGTTCAGCTACGCATCGAGGTCGGTGTCCTCGCGTCACCATCGGAGGTACAGGCCAAGAGCCTGGCATTCGAGAATTCGTTGGTGGACGGGAATGCTCGAGGGTGGATACCGGATCCGATGTGGACGAACTTACCCCGTTAACGCGTTTCGATGGATTTCCCGTCCGCCGGCGAGGCTACCAGCACGTCAAAATGTTTCCCATGTACCGGGACAAGTATCTATTCGAGGTTCTGGCGCTTCGAAACAATGTGTTTATCGGGTCAGCTGCGCTCCAGGCAACCACTCCGCAATGGAATCAGAAGGTCGCAGCTGCAATGTAACGCCCACTGCGCCGTCCTGCGAAGATGTGCGGCAATACGCTGTTGATCTGGTCAAAGCGATGCTCGGTGTGCAACTCACGACCTACCCGGTTGGGTAGCCGAAGACGCTACGCGCGGATGGAAAGTCCGTGCGCCTGAAACATATTTGCCTTTCTCGACACTATCCATTGCGCATTGAATGCGGATTCGCCTCCTGGGGTCATCCTGTCGATGTCATGCGCAGGCGGGGTGTGCATGCCCGAAGAAACGTTGATGGCCCGAGTTCATACCTCCGCACTCTGACACCGTTCAGCCGGCTTTTCGCGACGGGACGTGGCGCCCAACGTCACACGCAAAGTAACGCGCAAATAATTATCTACGGGGTGGTGTCACCCCGGGCTGTTGCTTCTCGCATTACAGAGTGAACGCAGACATAGAGCCCTCGCCAAAGGAGATAAGGTCGTGTCAGTCCAAAGCGAACGCCTACCCAATCCGCCGCCCTTTTCCAGGAAAAGACGCCATCTGCCTGCCCGTGAATCGCATTTCCAGCTGCTGCCTGCGCCGGATAAGAAGGGGACAGCAGATAAAAAAGGCACACCTTCTCTACGCGAGAGTGCGGGGGCAATCCTTGGCAGTTTGTCGATATCGTTGGGAATAATGTTGTTTCTCGTCTGTCTGGCTGTCTGGTTATTGAGTGGATATTTTCTTGGCAAAATCTTTCCGGAATATATGGTGACCGTAGAGCCATTTGAAGTTATTTCGGAAAACGGCAACCACAGCTCGTTATCCGGCAAGAGCGCTTCTGATATTGTCGTGGACATTTTGAATGATGCTGCTAGTCATGCCGCTCAATTTCACGGGACTGACTATTACAAATATGTCGGCGCCTCCGCGCAGCCCGTGTCTTTGCGCCAGGCCATCAAAGTTCCAATTCAGACCGCCTACGGCATCGAGCTGAAAGGCATATCGGTGGACAGCATCTTGCATCTGTATGACCAGGCAAGATACGACCAATGGTTCATCAGCGGAGACGTGGTGTCTTCTTCCAAAGGCCTTGTCGGCAGGATACGGTTGAACAATGCCCACGAGGCGAAATCCTGGGAAACACCCGCTGATGCTGACAGTAGTCCCTCCAAACTTATTCGCGACGCTACCTACCTGATGCTCGCAAGTGAGGTTCCAGAGCTATTGGGACAGAGCTACTTACAACAAGCCAATTATCCCGCTGCAGAGACGGTCTTTCGTCAATGGGCGATCGATGATCCTCAGAACTGGAAGCCAAGCTATTACCTCAGTCTCGCGTACAGCTACCAGGACAAAGGGGAGGAAGCCAACAGTCTTGCCAAATGGTCCAGGAACATAGCGGGAAATGAAGCTGGCAGGAGTTCTCAGAGGCGCATCAATTCCGCTGGCTCGGAAAATTCCGCTGGCTCGGAAAAGGAACTCGCCTCCAACCTGGCTCAGATCACGAAGATTGCCCTGGAGACGAACGGCGCTTCAGACACCCAGACGTTGGACACATTGCAGCAGACACTGGATACCTTGGGGCGGGGTCAGTCGCGTCTAAGTCGTCTCTTCGAAGTCGGGCCTGTGAATGTGGACTATCGGATTCACGATCCAGAGTTCTCGATAAAGAGGCCCTCATAGCGCTGGACCGAAATCCGGCAAAAGCGTATGAACTTTCAACGCGAGCGCTAAATAGTCTCGATGACGCAATACAAGGCGTGCCGGAGAATGGCGGTCTGCACGAGCAGCGCGCCATTCTTTTGCTTCATCTGGTCGCGATCATGAAGAAGCAAGCGAAAGGATCCCAACAGATCAGGGCTAAGGAGAGCGAGGAAGCACAGGAGTACATCAGAGCCCTTGAGCTGCAACCCAAAGAAGATTCCGCCTTGTGGGGTGCCGTATATGCGCAGATTAATCTGGGCAACGAAGAAGACGCTATCGATCTAGCGAGGACGATCACCCTGCTGCAGCCCGGCTCCAGGGCTGCGAGCGCGGCCTATATCGTTGCGCTCGAGAGCGGCAGAAAGACTCCGTGGAAAGATCCGAAAAAAGAAAAGGAAGTAGAAGACCGCCTGAAGCGATTTCTTGATTCGAGCCCCGACGAATCCCAGCTGCTAGCCATCTGGGATGCGTTGATCATGAAGAATGATCGCGACGGTCTTGACCGGATTGCCACACGCGCCAAACGCCTCTTTCCTGAGAACTCTATCTTCGAGGAACGAAAGCTCAGAAGCTATTCAGCGGGTTTGCTGAATTATGGCGCTCTAATCGAATGCTGACGATCACAGGCTTTATTCCATTTGTTTCGATACCCGGACCAATGACTCAAGCCGGCCCTGAGTAACCTCCAGTGCTTCATCCCTCGTGAGAGGCCCTAGGTCGACCTATGACTTCATGCCGTGACCATCTTCGCAGACCAGCTCTTTACGAATGTTCCGAAGCGATCGAGCGCCCTGGGGAAATCGTCTCCCACCTTGGCGAAGCCCAAGCGAAAGTGCGAGGGGGAGTCGAAGCAATCGCCGGGAGCGAGCAGGATTCCATGTTTGGTGGCGGCTTGGCAGAACGGGCGTGCGTTCTCCCCGCTCACCAGCCAGGGGAATGCGGTCATGCCGCCTTGGGGCGAAATCCAGCCGAGTACGTCACGATGGTCCGACATGAAGCGCTCGAGAAGCCCGAGATTTCGGGTGGCGGCTGCCTGCGTCTTGCCAAGCACTGTCTCACGTTTACGGATTGCGATCTCCGAAAGAATTTCTCCTATTGTGGTGTTCGAGATCGAGAAGTAGGCGCGCGCGGTCCAGTATTGCTGGCGGCGCCGGGCGTCATGTTCGATCATCCATCCCGTGCGCACGCCGGCGATTGAAAATGCCTTCGACAGGTCGGCGATCACGGTCGCGTGCGGCAGCCGCGCCGCAGATCTCGTTGAATTTCCGTGGTAGATGGGATGGTAAACCTCGTCACTCACCAGCTGGATGCCGCGCTCGGCGGTGAAGTCGTGCAAGGCTTCCATTTCGTTATCGCCGATGGTCGCGCCGGTGGGGTTATGCGGGCTGTTGAGCAGGATGAGTTTGGTCTTGGAGTCGGCGAGCCGCTTGATCTCGTCGGGATCGATGCGGAAGCCGTTCTCGCGCCGCACGCGATAGAAGCGAGTTTCCACTCCAAGAGATTCCGGGAGCGCGGAAAAGGTAGTGAATCCTGGTTGAGGGAGGATTACGTTCGCGCCGGGTTCGGCTGCCAGCCACATCAGGACCAGGAGCGCCTCGGATGCGCCGGCCACGATTTGCACGGCTTCGACCTGCACCTGCTGCATTTCTGCGATCGCCTCACGAAGCCTGTCGGCGCCGGCGGGGCGACTGTAGACCAGCTCGTGGTTCAGAAAACGGTGCTGCGTTCCGTGGTCGGCGAGTGCGAGAATGTCGCTGACGCTCCAGACCGGACCGGTGCTCGCGGCGAGGTTGAATTCCGTGACGTGTTCGTACTGCTCGAGCCAGGCATCGAGCAGGAAGGGCTTGAATTGCATGCGAGCACCCCGGAGGAGAAATCGGTTCCTATTGTTGATACTGCGAGTCGACGCACGGATGTTTTTTGTTTACGGTGATCAGAATTGAGCGTCCAGACCGCAAATCTACGGGGCGGCCTCAATGCGGGTCACTTACGACACTGCTAGAGCGCAGAAACCGATAAATACGTTTGGCGATGGGCGGGGACGCTCTCAACATTAGATTCCTGAAGTTTCGAAAGACTGACAGTCAAGTTTGCCCTTATTGTCGCCAACGTGTACGCTCCCGGTCCTGTGGTTGTTTAAGATGAATTCCAAACTTACCGGAGGAGGCAAGAATGCCCCCAATTTCAAGGAGACAATTTATCAAGGGGACCTCATCAAGCGCAGCATTGTGCGCGGTACTGTCGACAGGGAGTCGCATCCTTCATGCGAATCCCCTTGGCCTGCCCATCGGATGTGAGACATGGCCGGTACGAGCCATGATCGCCAAAGACTTCCGCAGCACATTGAAGATGCTTGCTGCAGCCGGATTCCAGTCAATAGAGCTGTGTTCGCCGGTGGGCTATGCTGACTCCGGGTTCGCCGGTCTCAGCAAATTCAAAGGCTCTGAAATTCGAGGAATCATCCACGATGAGGGCCTCACCTGCGTCAGCAGCCACTTCTCAATAGACGAACTGAGGAAGAATCAGGACGACCGCATCGCCTGGGCAAAAGACCTAGGCTTGACTCAAATGATTATTCCTAGTCTGGACGGCCCGAAGAGTCCCACCTTGGATGACGTGAAACGGGCGGCCGACGAATACAACCGAATCGGCGAGCGAGCGGCCTCGGCCGGGATAGTCCAGGGCCTCCACAATGAAGACTTCGAGCTTACGAAGGTCGATGGCAAGCGGACCTACGACTTGCTCTTTCAACTTCTCAATCCGAAATTCGTCAAATTCCAGTTCCAGGTCTCCACCATAAGCGAAGGCTACGATGCCACCCAATACTTCACCAAATATCCGGGCCGCTTTATCTCCATGCATGTTCAGGGTTGGTCAGCGAAGACTCGAAAGATAGTTCCGGTCGGTGAAGGTACTCTCGAATGGAACAAAATATTCACGGCGGCAAAGACAGGTGGTATCAAGAACTACTTCGTTGAGATGGACTTACCATTGATGAAGGCCAGCGTTCCCTACCTTCGTCGCTTGCAGGTGGGATAAAGACCTGGAACAAGAAGCGACGCCGGTTGGCGTCTTACTATCAATCGTGCAGCTGCGGATCAAATACGTCGGACAAGTCCCCGGTCTGTCGCATCGGTGTTGCGCACCAGGAGCAAAACGAGGATCATGCCAACGAATGGGACTAGGGCGGCGACGAGGATGATCGGATCAAAGGAGTGGATTGCATCGGCGTGGCGAGCATCAGAGAAATGACCGATGAGTTCAAATGCGACGATGGTGCCAAGGCCTGCGGCAGATCCGCCGAGGCCGCTTACAGATGCTACCGATTCGTCACCAAAAAGGTCAGATGGCAATACGTTTGCCATGGTCGAAAAGGCTGCATAGGAGAATGTCGCGAATCCAAAGAGAATCGCGATGACCCAGAGCTTATTGGTGAAGATTGTCGGTATAAGAGCCGTGACGCCGATCCCGCCGAAAATGATGACTGCTTTGCGCGCAGCACCTACTGTCCATCCACGCTTGATAAGCTGACCCGACACGCCTCCACCCAAAAAGTTGCCCAGGTCTGCTGCAATGAATGGTACCCAGACCGCAACGAGTCCGCTCTTGAGCTCTATGCCTTTCGCAACCAGGTAAATCGGAAACCAATCAGCGACAAAAAAGAATACCGGATCGGTGAAGAGTCGGGCCAACATCGTTCCCCATGTTTGCGGAAGTCTTAGCAGATCATGCCATGCAAGGGAGATCCGGTGGTGCGGCTGCGAAGAGTCTTCGCTCTCCGCAGTGACGAGCTTAAGTTCTTCAGCACTGATGCGCGGGTGCGACGCAGGCGGATGATAGAACCGCTGCCACACAATGAGCCAAACTAGTCCTGCTGCACCGGGTACGACGAATGCAGGGCGCCACCCCCATTGGAAGTAAATGTCAAGCACGATAAAGGGAGCTACGGCACCGCCAATCGAAGAACCACTGTCAAAGAGGGCGGTGGCGAGTCCTCGCTCGTGTTTCGGGAACCATTGCGAAACCACCTTGGTTGCCGCAGGCCAATTTGGCGACTCTGCGGCTCCCAGTAGAAAACGGAAGATGGCAAACGAGCGCAGCCCGTTCGATAAGGGCGTCAGCATAGAGATCGCTGAATAGCAGGCAACCGTGAGACTCAGGCCGCGCCGGGCGCCTATGCGGTCTATCAGCCGGCCGAATATGGCTTGCCCTATGGAATAGGCGACCCGAAATGCGACGACAATGTTGGCGTAATCGCTGTTGCTCCAGTGATAGTCCTGCTTGAGATATGGGGCAAGTAATGAAAGGGTCTGGCGGTCGATGTAATTGATTACCGTGGAAGCAAGGAGGATACCGCCAATCCACCAGCGCAAGTGGGGAATGCTACGCGGCATCAGTTCTGTGAAACCGGATTCAGCAGTGAGGCGGAATTCCTATCGAGATAGATTGTGGCATTGGGATGTGTGCGCAAAACGGAAGCGGGAGCCATCGGGCTGACCTCACCTTCGAAGCAAGCTTTCACTGCCCGCGCCTTGCGTGTGTCTGGCACGACGGCGAGAAGTTCTTTCGCCTTCAAAATCTGGCGTACTGACATGGAGATCGCCTGTTCCGGCACCTGTGAAATATCCGAAAACCAGGCCTCGCCAACCTGCTGCTGTCGGCATGCCTGGTCCAGATCGACGATCAGATAAGGATCCTCAATATCAAAGTCGGCGGGCGGGTCGTTGAAGGCAATATGACCGTTCTCTCCAACGCCGAGGAATGCAATATCGATAGGCGCGGATGCGATCGCCTGACCAACTCGCTCAAGAACCTCGGCAAGATTTCTATCGCCATCGAGCAAATGATATTTCTGGACTCCTGTTTTTTGGATCAGGCTCTCTAATAGCATTTTGCGAAAGCTGCCGGGATGCGTCATAGGCAGCCCGACATACTCATCAAGGTGAAAGACCTCAACTTGGCTCCAGTCGATGCCGTCTTTCCGCGTCAATTCCTCGAGAAAAAGGATCTGGGAGGCAGCGGTGGCTGCAACGACACGGGCACGGCCATGATCAACGATCGCTTTGCGAATGGCGGTAGCCGCCTGTTCGGCAGCCGCTTGGCTGAGCGATTGCTTGTCATCGTATATCTTTAACTTCATCTCGCTTTAGCTCCACTTTCTAAGATCACAACTCGTCTGGCGACCAACACTGTCCAATTGGCTTACAAGGCAAGTGCCGACAGAGAGTGTTAAGTTGTCCTACCATGGTTACTACTGTCCAGCAGAGTCGACATTTCCACGGAGCACCGTAAGGGATGCCTTAGGTAGCCGATAGAGTGTATCTGCGGCGCCGTCTATTGTTGAACTTAAGGGGGTGCCATCGGGCTCTGTGTGTCCCATTTCTCCGCCCGGATGCCACTGATACTGGGCCGGCCCCAAGGTAGTCTGGACAACCGGACCGGAAAAGCAGCTATCCTGTCGGATTTCCAAATTGCGAAAAATTACTCGTACAGCGTGGTCGTGGTCACGATCCCTGTTCACAAGCATGACGGACCAACTCCCGTCCGGCCGCTTCATCGGATAGGCGGTGACTAGTATATTCCCGGATGCATCCATGATGTCGCTTGATGCCCTGAACAGTTGATGCGTTGCGTCGACAGGCTGAACCCAGTTCCTGGCAATCATTTGAGCAGCGAGATATTGCGACGTGTGTCCAACCACGCGATAGTCCTTATCGATCATAAGGAGGGGACCGGGGCGGCCTGGCGTGGGTATGTAGTGAAAATAGAAAGTACCGCTGGCGCCCGCCGTCATCATTGACCCAACGTAGTCGGCGAGCCAAAGTCCCTTTTTGATGTCCGGTGTTGCGCCATAGTTCTCCATGTTGCCCTCCGTCATGAAAAACGGAATGTCGGGCGGTAGGCCGTCGTCTTTCCAGACCTGGACAATGTGACTTACAAAGCTCGGCTCTAGATATAAATCATTCCAGGAAGCGCTGGGGGGATAGTGTTCAAAACAAAAGAATGTAAAGTCATTCAATCGGTTGTGGGCTTTTAAGTAGGCTAGAAATCGACCCAGAAAAGAGGCCTGCCCATTTGCATCTGGCCAGACTTCGACATCGCCAAGCGTTCCTTCAAAGGATGGTCCTCCCAGCTTTGCATCTGGAACAAGCCGATGAATTGCAGCAGCAAATTGTAGGTACAGGGCGCCATAGTCCTCAGGAAGCATGCGTTGCCCGTCCGGCTCTTCTCCCATTTCAATATGGGATATCGGATAGTGCTGCTTATATAGATAAGCGATCTCATTGGCGGCGTCTTCGGGTGCGCCATATAACATAGCGATCGGCACCATGGCGGGTAGCCCACGAGTGATTCCGCTGTTGAAGAAGAGATCGAATCCGATCTGGTCTCCCTTCGGCACGTCAAGATCGGATGCGCTGTGCCAGGGATCTACCGACGACGCCCAGGTTATCGTCTGTGCGCGACTCGGAACATGCTGAATGACATCAATAAACTTGCCGTCAGCGGACAGGGCTCCCGCATAGAGTTCGCTGACAGCATATCCGGCGCAATCGCGTTTATCTGTTGGGCCGTGCGTGTCGCAGGTGCCGGACGATCTCGTCATCCAGATACGCATGTACTGGACGGGAATCTTCCAATCAATAAGCTTCAATGTTGTCCTGCCGCCCGTAGCGGCGACAACGGAACCTTTCGGGAAAGTCTGCCATGTGCCCTTGGTTGTTCCTTGATAGAAGGGTTCTAATTCTCCGGTCCAGAACTGAACCGCGTAATCTTCGGCATACGGATTGGCCCACGCAATCCGTATTGCGTCAATGTCCATTTTCTTGCCCAGGTCAATCAATATCCATTGAGGGTGCAATGCATCGTCCTCGCCGGTGAAGGAGTTCGTCAGATACGGGTTACTCTTCCAGTAGCTATTGGGGTCGCCATCCGTCAGACGAGACCAGCCGTCGCCGTCACCTTGGGTATTGCCTCGATGCGGCAGCGGATAAGACCATGAGTGGTGGATTGTCTCGGTGGGCTCTGCACTCCCGGTGAAGTAGCCATCCTGTTTTTGTGGATTGCTCCAGACACCGTGCGGGTTCCAATGCCATGCCTCGATCTGCAGTTCTGTGTTCTGCCTGTAGGTCACGGGTTGCCATCCCGCTCCAAGAATCTCCTTGAGGATGGGACCGGATAGCAGTGTATCTGTGTTTCTCTCGACTTCTTCCTTGGTGATGCGTTCGCGGTCTATTTCCGGAGCGCCCTCACCCGCTCGCAACCTGTCCACGCCTGCACCCAATGCGCGGATGGGGCTGAATGCGTTGACTATGTGCGACGGCGTGGCATCGACCACAATCTTCTGCGCCACGACCGCAGGAGAAGGGGACAGAGCGCCGATGGCAGTACAGATCACTACGAATTCAAAGCTCGTCCGCCATACCATGCCGTCCCCTCATACCCAATGCCGACTTCGGCAGCTACCTGTGAGCCCGAGTTAGAACGATATCCGTCCATTGAGTTGCATCGTTCGGCCGTGCACGGTCAGGGAAGTAATATTTGTTGGCGAACCGAGAAACGGGTTGTCGGGTGGCCCGCCTGGTTCTAGGGCAAAATTCGGCTGGCCAAAGCTCGGATGGTTGAATGCGTTCACCGCGTCGGCGCGGATCTGCAAGTTAATTCGATCGCTGAGCGCGAAGCTCTTGCCGGCTGAGAGATTCACCAAGTTGATTCCAGGGCTGTAAACGCTGTTCCTCCTCATATTCCCAAAGGTCCCCGGCGCGGGAAGGGTGTATGCGGAGGGGTCGAACCACTGATCGATGCTGCGATGACTAGGTCTGGGGTTACCGACCTGATTCGGATACCAGTCCCCCGCCTGAGAAAACGAGTTATTGCTGCCGCTAACGGTGGGGGTGAATGGGAAGCCGGTTGAAAAAAGCATCGTGCCGGAAGCCTGCCAGCCGCCGATCACCGCATTAAGGAAACTGCTGTTGTTCAGGAACATTTTGCCTTTGCCAAAGGGTAGCTCATAGACAACTCTTCCCTTGAAAGCGTTGCGCACATCGAAATTGGAAGCGCCATAGCTCGCAGATGGATCGTACGATCTCTGAACGGTCTGTGTTCCCGCAGCGCCTCCATAACCAGAGGAGTCTTGATCGTCCAAGAAGTGAGACCAAGTGTAGTTGAAATTCATGCTGAGCCCGGATGCAAAACGTCTGCTGATCGAAGCCTGCAACGAGTTGTAATTGGAAAGACCGTTAAACGTATCTCCTGTAATACTTTGATAGATCGGATACGGCAACGCGGAAGGACTGTCATTCGGACCCAGCTTGTCTTCCGGCACCTGGTTGATATCCACCGGGAAACTGAGATTGTGGGCGTGGCTGGCCACGTAGGCAATCTCTGCCACCGTATTCGCGCCAAACTCGCGCTGAAGCGCCAGGTTCCACTGGTAAATCTCGGGAACCGGCGTGTGGTACTTGTTGTAAACCGCGCTCTGCCCGTTCAATGCTGCGGGATCGGTTGTAGGTCCTATATAGGGAAGAGCCGAACCGTTGGACGAGAGGGCGACAACGGGAGAAATTCCGTTCGTCTGGTCCGTCGCGTTCCCCTGAAACTGAATTGCAGTTCCCATTCCGGTTCCATAGGTATCGAGACTCCATCGATAAGCAAAGATGCCAAAGCCGCCGCGAAGCGTCGTGTCCGGATGGGGTAGCCAGGAGAATCCCACACGAGGCAGAAAGGTATCGAAGGCGCTGGCCTGAAGGGACCTGCGGCCATTCGCGTGCGTGGACGCGTACCAAAGCGCGCCACCGGTACCGGTCGCTGGATTCACGACGGTCGGATCGAAGGCGCTGATGTTGTTCTTGACTTCCTTCCATCCCTGCTCAATCTGATAACGCAGCCCCAGATTCAATGTCAGATTCGGTCGTATTTTGAAGTCATCCTGAATGAACATTTGTGGGTTCTTGGCCCGGGGTCCGTATTCCGGAGCGACAAATGCGTTCCAACTCTGCGACTGCCCTAACAGAAAATCGGCATATCCGAGACCTGTCGTGCTGTCGCCTACAGTGGATTGCGTATAAGCGCCTGTGAAGTCGAATGTTCCAGCGTTGATGTTGCCCCAGGTCGTCGTATCCGTGCGGTAGATCAACAACTCACCACCGAAGTGAAGAATATGTTTGCCGCGGATCAGAGTGATGACATCGGAAATATCGAAGACCATTTCCTTTTGGACGGCATTGACGTTGGGAGCAAGAGCGAAACAGCAATTGCCATTTATGCCATTTATGGTTGGAAACTGATCCGCCTTGGCAAATTGCCATCCCAGCTTCGCCGGAAATCCCTGGTTCAAAGTGGAGTCGACATAGTAGTTAAGCTGGTCAGTGAAACCCACTCTGGCTTCGTTCACCGTCGTGGGGCTAATATTCCATACGTCTGTGATTTGCGAGTTGTTACTGTCGGTGTCGACGTTATCGCAGCCAATAGGGCAAATGTCCCATTGGTTTTGAACCGCTGGGCTGTCACGCTGCGTGTCGGAGATTGTCAGCCTGTTCGTAGCCGTAATGTCCCAATCCAGCCGGCCGAAATATTTTGTAAACGGGCTGGAATTCTTGGCATTGTAGTAGTAGTTGTTTATGGTCGTACCCTGAAACTGATTGCCGGCGACGTTGGGTTTCGGGTAATAGGACTGAATGCCTTTTGCAACCGGATCGATTAAATTTGCCGGAATCTTGTTTCCGTTGCCATACTCATCCGCAAACGACCGCCGCGTGACAACAGGACCATCCGGCGTCTGTGTAATCACCTGGGTAGTCGGATCGTAGATCGTCGCCTGCCCGGTGAAATCGCCGTTGAGTTCGGCCTCGGTCGGAACAGTAAGGAATCCAGTGCTTGAACCGTTATTGTAGAGCTTTTCGAAGTTGAAGTAGAAGAACATCTTCTTCTTCAGAATGGGGCCGCCGATCGCTCCGCCAAAGTTGTTATAGCGAAGGTAGGGAACTGTTACCGGCTCGCCAAAGCCGTAATCTTTTGCATTGAGCGCATCGTTCTGAAAATATTCATATACCGCACCATGAAATTGGTCGGTGCCGCTCTTGCTGATCTGGTTGAAGATATAGCCGCCGATACCATACTGGGCGGAGAAGCTTGAGGTACTGACTTCTACTTCGGCCACCGTCTCAAACGTAGAGGCATCCGAGTTGCTGCTCGACGGCAATGTAGTCACGGACCCGTCGGCGAGTGTGGCGTTGTAGGGCAGGTTCCCATTCGCAGCTACAAATTGCCCCGGGTTTGCAGGGCTGCCGGTTTCGCTGGAAGGAGTGCCCGAAGTCCCGGGCAGCAGGATGGTGAAGTTTTGCCAATCGGTCCCGACGTTCGGCAACTGCGCCATGGATTTCGCTTCCAGGGTCGTTTCTTGCTGCCCTGATTCGGTCTGAAGCAAGGGAACGTTGGAACTCACCACCACTTCCTGAGCCGTGGAGCCCACCTTCAACTCGGCGTTCACTGCGGTAAATCCAACTTGGATTGTGACCGGGCCGCGAACAAGCTTGTTGAAGCCATTCTTCGTGAAAGTGATCTGGTAGCGGCCTGTGACGATCGACGAGGTGTCATACAAGCCATCGTGATTAGTGACGAAGTCCTTCGACACCCCAGTCTCGATGTTCATCACCGTTACCGTAACGTCTGGGACCAACGCGCCCGTCGGGTCGGTCACCGTGCCCCGGATGTCACCTGCATTGGTGCTTTGCGCATGGCCAAGACCCACCATTGTCATCGCAAGAAGAGATAGCCCCAAAAGTCTTGCTTTCCGCATAAACGCCTCCCAATAAGTGCGAACCCTGTTGCCACAGATTCCTGCAGGCGTCTTTTGATCTGAATTGCAAAATCGCCTGACAGATGGTGCAGTATTGCTGTCTTTCACCATCAACTCTGTCGCGGTGGGCCGATTTCATCCTTGCCGGTCTGAAGCATATACATCGCATGCTGGGCCGGCTATTCAAACGTTTGAAATATCGTGATGAATATTGCACTTGACACTAGTGCAGTCAAGCCCAAAATGGCCCCGCGATTTGCCCAGTTCAGCTGCGTCCAGTCCATCCGCGTGGGGTGAAGCCGCAGGTCGTACGGTCCGGCCCGCGCCGCTGTGAACGCTATCGTTTGCCCCAACAGAGCTTTGGGCTTTGCTCCGGGGAAGACGGGAAATCATTGATGCGTTCGTCAATTATTTGATCTCACGTCAAAACGGAGTTGTATCGTTACAGCCTCAAGACGCAGAGGCGTTTCATCTCGCCCCAGGGGAGGAGTGCAGTCCTGCGCTACACTCCTCATGCCGCACGCCCTAGCCCAGTGAAAGATGAAAGGTGACGCCGAGGATGCAAACTCACGGCGAAAGCTCTCGCTAAAGGACATGACTCGCGCAAGGTAACCATGCCAACGATTAGCTTTCTGGTCTTACCCCTCCTCACGACCGCGATGATCAACGGGGCAGCGGCGGCCCAGACTGTGACTGTGGATGCCACCTCCACTCACGCCGTAAATTCATTCAGTCCGCCATATGCTCTGGGAACGACGGTCGACCGCGTGCCCAGCAATGCCACCGACACTTTCTTCAGCCCAGCAAGCATCCAGCAAATTCTGGAAGCGGGATGGGGCGTCATCAGCTACCGCCAAAACACCGAGTTGTTTGTGCAGGCCTGGCACTGGAACCCCAAGGGTACCTGGAGCGATCCCGCAGGAAAGGGCTATTTCACAGGTGATGCAACCCTGGGATAGGCTATTCGCCACTCCTACGGATACGATCTACGCCACCGCGGATTCACAAGAAACGGAGGCACGGAATTCAGCGGCTATTCCCGCTTGAATGATGGGGACCTCGACAGCTACTGGAAGAGCAATCCCTATCTCACCGCTCAATTCACTGGCGAAGATGACGCTATGCATCCGCAGTGGATCGTCATCGACCTCGACACTCCCCAGGAGGTCAACGCCATGCGCATCGCCTGGGCCGAGCCCTATGCGCGGGTCTACCAGGTGCAGTACTGGACTGGCGCAGACGCCATGGACAGGCAAGCCGATGGGAAATGGAAAGAATTCAAATCCGGCCACATTGCGGACGGCAAGGGTGGAACCGTAACGTTGCATCTCGATTCCGCGCCAGTAAAGACGCGTTTTGTGCGCATTCTCATGACCCAATCTTCGAACACCTGCGACACGCATGGCTCGAGTGACCGCCGCAATTGTGTCGGTTATGCCATTCGCGAGGTCTACCTCGGGGCGTCAAATGAGGATAAGTCGTTCCAAGATCTGCTACGTCATTCGCCTGACCAGAAACAATCATTCACCTACTGCTCGTCCGTGGATCCGTGGCATGAGCCGTCTGACCTGTTCGTGGCGCCGGATCGCATGGAGTCAGGTGACCAGCCAGGATTGGATCTCTTCTTTACCAGTGGTATCACGCGCGGGCTGCCAGCCATCGTTCCTGTCGCGATGCTTTATGGAACACCAGAGGATTCTGCCGCGCAGCTCATTTATTTAAAAAAACGAGGCTACGCCATCTCCCAGATCGAAATGGGAGAAGAACCCGACGGACAATACATGTTGCCCGAGGACTATGGCGCTCTGTATCTCCAGTGGGCGACGGCCCTGCATCGCATAAACCCCGCGTATAAATTAGGCGGTCCTGTTTTCGAGGGGGTGACCGAGGATATTAGGGCGTGGCCCGATGCACAGGGCAGGACTTCGTGGTTCGGACGTTCCTTGACTACCTGAAGGCGCATGGCCGTCTCGCTGACTTGGCATTCATGTCCTTTGAACACTATCCGTACGATGGCTGCGAAACTCCATGGGAGAACCTCTACCAGGAACCGCAGTTGATCAGCCACATTATGCAGGTGTGGCGAGAGGATGGATCACCTGCTGAATTCCAATGTTTGATACAGAAACGAACGATCACGGCGGCGATGCAGCTGTCGATATCTTCGGGGCGCTCTGGCTGGGCGATTCCTTCGCAGGTTTTCTCACCGCCGGCGGTAAAGCTACTTTCTACTATCATGCCTTGCCATACTCACCACCTCATCCGGCGTGCAAGAACAGCTGGGGAATCTACCGCATGTTCATGACGGACCGAAACTATAACATCAAGCAGAAAACGTCGCAGTTCTACGCCGCGCAGATGATCACTCAGGATTGGGTGCAACCGAAAGACGCGGAACACAAGCTCTTCACCGCTGCGAGCGACATCAAAGACGCTGATCGGCACATACTTGTAACGGCCTACGCGCTGCTCCGACCGGACGGTCAATGGTCTCTGCTACTGATTAATAAAGATCATGAAACTCCTTATTCAGTCCGCATCGTCTTCCATGATGCCGAATCAAAAACAGACCGGTCGTTCGAAGGCCCAGTCGATAGGATCACATTCGGACGCGCCCAATATGCGTGGCATTCAGCTGGCAGAGAAGGTTATGCGGATCCTGACAACCCTCCACTAAGGTCGACAGTGCAAGGAACTGAAGACTCTAGTTATACGTTGCCCGCGGCTTCGTTGACCGTCCTGCGTGGCACTCTCTCGCATAGGTGATCGCAGACGAAGGGGTGTATAGACCCAGCATTCTGTGAAGCGAACAAGAGGGCCGACCATAATACGATTCCAAGGCCTCCGCAAGCCCATATCGAAATACTGACGAGCCGTCAGTTGCGGTTTCACGCATAAGTCATGGCTGTACTCCTGTCTGGAAATCGAGTGCAGCGAGAGTCAGCCGGTACTGATACTGTGCGTTGGTATTGGCGATTTCGGCTTCGGTTTGCTGGAGCTGCGCCTGGCTCAGCTCGACGATAGAAGAGAGGCCGAGCTTGTAGCGGGTCCGTGCGAGACCGAGGCTCTCGTTGGCCTGATTGAGTAGTTGCGCGGTGACGCCGAGCCGTGTGAAGGCATTGTTTGCATCGAGCCACGCGGTCTGTACATCGCGCACGATCACGTTCCGGAGTTGACGCGATTGCTCCGCCGTGGCTTGCGCACGCAACTTTGCTTCCTTGGCCTGCGCCGAAAAGAGAAAGCCGTTGAAGATCGGGATATTCATGTTTGCGCCGATGGCGCCGTCCCAACTGGAGACGTAGTACTGACCGGCGCGTACGGGGGTGGCGCCCACGGTACCGAGGGCCGAGAGAGTAGGCAGCATTTGATCGTGCTGGGCGTGGCTGAACTTCTCCTGTGACTGACGTGAGAGGTCGAGCGACTGAAGATCAGGACGCTGTCTGATGGCAAGCTCGAGCAGGCCCTGCTCATCTGGAGGTGGAGGCGGGCTGTTCTTCGTGTTGTCAACGAGTGTGTAGTTTGCGAGATGATCGAGGCCGAGTACCTCAGCGAGCGAGGCCATGGCGGCATCTGCATTGTTCTGTGCATCGAGTTGCAGCAACTGTGCTTGTGACAGATTGACGTTGGCAAAGGTGAGGTCGAGGGTCGAGCGCAACTTGTTCTGCGCCAGCTGATTCACCTGGCTGTGTGTGGTCTGTCGCAGATTGACGGTCTGTTTGGCAACCTGGAGGAGGGCTTGCGCCTGAAGAGCATTGTAGAAAGCCTGATCAGTCACGAGAACTACATCTTCCTTGGTAGCGAGTTCGTTGGCTTGCTGCGCGCTCTCCTGGAGTTTGGAGGAAGCGACAAGGTTGGTGGTATGACCGAAGTCGGTGATGAGTTGCGAAAGGTTAATGCCGCCACCGACACGCGTAAAGAGGCGCGAAGCCGAAAGCGAACCGGACGAAACGCGACTAGCCTCATTAGCTTCCTGTGCAGTGAGCGAGCCGGTGAAAGTAGGCAACTCGCTCGACCGCGCCTCACGGACGATCTGGTGTTGCGCCAGTGCGAGCAAGTGGCTCACGCTGACGCGCGGATTGTTCGCAAGCGCCATGCGTTCCGCCTCGCGGCGACTGAGCGCGGGCCCGGGTGCCGATGCGATATTCCGCGTGGAGGCGGCCGGGTTGGAGGATGATGGCGCCTGCCCGGGCGCCATTGCCGGCTCTGTGGACTGTCCTAAGGCATGTGAGATCATCACGGGTGCCAATAGAATCGCAGTGGCGAGAAGACAAAGTGCGGTGCGCATGAGTTTATGCCGCCTCCACGACTGGAGTTGGGGCGTGGTCGTCTCGTCGGCTGTGTACAAGCAGGTAGACCGCCGGCACAAGAAACATGGTGACGACGACGGAGACGGCGAGTCCGCCGATGAGTGCGCGCGCGAGCGGCGCGTATTGCTCGCTCCCTGCTTCCAGACCGAGCGCGAGGGGAATCATCCCGAGAAGGGTAGCGAGAGAAGTCATCAGGATGGGACGCATGCGTATTTTGCAGGACTGCACAACTGATTCGAGCAGGGTATTGCCCTGTGCGTGAAGGATGCCGGCAAACTCGACAATAAGGATGGAGTTAGAAACGACTATGCCGGTCATCATGATGACGCCCATCAGCGACATGATGTTCAGCGTGGATCCGGTCAGAAGGAGGATGAGTACGACGCCGGCCAGGCCCGGCGGGATGGCCATGAGGATGATGAATGGATCGAGGAACGAACCGAACTGCGCCATAAGCACGAGATAGATAAGCGCGATGGCAAGAAGGAGTCCGATGCCGAAGCGTCCGAATGAATCGGTCATGCTCCTGACCGCCCCGCGAACTATAATACGCATGCCGCGAGGCCGCTGTATGCCGCCAAGCACGTGATTGACCTGACGGCTGACGGTGTTCAGTGCCTCCGAACGCGGTTGCACAAAGATGTCGATGACACGGCGCAACGCGTAATGATCCACCTCGGTCGGGGTGTCGATGGGCTTGGTGAAGACAACAGAGCGCAGCGGTGTGTAGGCTGTTTGTCCTCTGCCGCGCAGGGGGATGTTTTCGAACTCCTCCATATTCATGTGCTCGAGCTGATGAGTGGAGTACTGCACTGTCAGCATGTAGTTGTTGCCGGTATTGGGATCGATCCAGTAGCTGGGCGCGATGACGCCGTTGGAGGTGAGCGCGGTGATGACATTGTCGACGACGTCCTTTGGCGAAAGCCCAATGAGCGATGCGCGCTCGCGATCGATGTTGAGTTTCAGGCCGGGATACTTCAGGTCCTGCGGGATGTAGGCGTCTCCAACGCTGGAGAGACCATGCAACTGCTGCGCTATGTCCTGAGCTTCCGCAAAGGCGGCGTTCTGATTGTTCGAACTGATCTGGATGTCGATCGGCGCCGGTAGGCCCTGATTCATGACAGAGTCGACCAGGCCCCCGGCCTGGAAATAAGTCTGAATCTCGGGCATCTCCGATGCGAGGCGGCGGCGCAAGCGATCGATGTACTGATAACTGCCCGTGGAGTGATCGTCGGCCAGGCTTACCTGAACGAAAGCGGTGTCCATAGATGCGTTGGGTGTGTAGATAGCGGAGAGATCGGGAGTGATGCCGATGTTGGAGACGATCATGCCGAGATCGTGCGGCGCGACGACCTGCCGAATCTGATGCTCAACCCGCGCGATGTAGGCATCGCTGGTTTCGATACGCGTCCCGCTGGGCATTTTGACGTTGATGATGAACTGTCCAGGATCGGTGCGCGGGAAGTACGAACGGCCAAGGATTGGGGTGAAGGCGACCAGGATGAGTGCGGTGCCACCGAGAAGCAGCCCGGCTGTGAGGCCAGGCCGTTTCATTATCCGAGTCACGAGCACCTCGTAGCGGTCAAGCAGGCGCTGGAAATAGATGTTGAAGCGGTCGACGATGCCGCGAAAGAGGACCCGCTTGTGCTCGCCGCCCGCATTTTCTCCGTGTTGCTCGTGCAGATTGACGAACTTCGCGCAGAAGAGAGGCACCAAGGTCATGGAGAAGAAATACGAAGCGAAGATGCAGATGACCACCCCGAAAGCAAGGTCGGTGAAGAGATAGCGACTGACTCCGTTGAGAAGAAAGACCGGGAAGAACACGATAGAGGTGGCGACGGTGGCGGCAAGCACTGCCAGTGATACTTCGGTGCCACCTTCATCCGCTGCTTTGTCCGGCGGTGCGCCTTCTTCCATGAACCGGATGATGTTCTCCAGCACAACAACGGAATTGTCGATAAGCCGCGAAAGAACCAGGGCGATACCGCCAAGCAACATGGTATTGATGGTGCCTCCGAAAGCGTTCATCACCAGCAGGCACAGCAGAATCGCCATGGGGATGGACAGCAACGAGGCGCCGGCTGCGCGCGGACTGCCGAGGAAGAGCAGAATCATGAGGCCTGTGAGCACCAGGCCGATGAGGGCTTCCTTCAATAGGTTTTTGATGGCGCCTTTGACAAAGACCGACTGATCGAAGACGACGGCGGTCTTGAGGCTGGGTGGGATATCCACCAGCCTCTCGATGGCGGCACGCATGCCGTTGACGATCTTGATGGTGTTGCTTTTGCCGGCCTGCTTGAGAATGGGAACGTAGACCGAGTGCTGCCCATCGATGCGTACGATGTTGGTCTGGATTGCGCCTGAATCCTCGGCATGCCCGACATCGGCGACAAGCACGGACGCATTGCCAGACGATTTGAGCGGCAGCGAGTTGATCTGTTGCGCGCTAGGGATCTGGCTGTTGGCGTACAGGTTGTAGTCCTTGGTGCCAATGCGCACATCACCCGCCGGCAGGATGAGGTTGGACTGGTTCACGCTGTCCACGACGTCCATGAGGCTCATGTTGTGCGCTTCGAGCTTGAGCGGGTCAACGTAGATCTGGATCTGGCGATAACGGCCGCCGTAGGGCTGCGGCACGGATGCACCGGGGACATTCGCGATCTGGTTGCGGACTTGGAACTGTGCGAGATCCTTGAGCTGCGTCTCGTTCAACCCCTGTCCTTTTAGCGTGACGAGGCAGATGGGCTGACTGGATGCTGTCATGCCGAGGACAACAGGAGGAAGCGTTCCGGAGGGCAATCGGCGCAGGTCGGCCATCGCGAGATTGGAAATGTTGCTAAGTGCGGAGTTGGCATCTGTGCCTGGGAGGAAATAGATCTTGATGAGCGAGACGCCGGAGAGGGAGCGTGACTCGATGTGATCGATATTGGCGCCCAGTGTAAAGAAGCGCTCGAAGGTGTCGGTGATGTCGGCTTCAATCTGCTGCGGGGGCATGCCGGAATAGAACGTGGCTACGACGACTACGGGAATATCGATGGAAGGAAATAGATCGACGGGCATGGAGATGACATTGACCACGCCAATGAGCAGTACCATGAGCGAGATCATGATGATGAAGAAGGGATAGCGGAGGGCGAATTTCGGCACGTCAGTTGCCTCCCTCTGCTCCGGCCTGTGGATCTGTCATGCCGCCTTCTTCCGGCATGACGTCATCGGCCGGCTGGGGCTCCAGGCGGGGCGTAATATTCTCTCCCTCTTTGTACCGAGCCGCGTTGCCGAGCACGACGCGATCGCCTTGCTGGAGGCCGCTTTTCACCTCTGCCAGCAAAGAGCCCTGAATGCCGAGTACGATGGCACGCCGGCGCGCATCGTTGTCGCGATCCACGACAAGAACGGTCGTCTGGCCCGAGTCATCATGCTGCACTGCGAGCAACGGCACGGTCAGGACATGCTCTCGATGCGCAAGCCGGACGTAGGTGTTGGCGTACATGCCGGGGATGAGACTGAGATCCTTGTTGGGCACATCGATCTCGGTTTCCATCGTGCGGGTGTCTAAGCTCACGTTGCGTGTGAAGCGGACAATCTTGCCGGTGAGCGAGCGATGGAGGGCATCGACGCGGATCTGCACCGTGTCGCCATCGTGAATGTAGTCGACCGCATCCTCAGGTACGGGCAAGCGCAGGCGAAGCAGATCGCTCTGCGATAGCTTGACCAGCGGAAGACTCTGACTATCCGATGAAGTCCCTGCCTGAATAAGCGCGCCGGTGTCCGCATAGCGCCAAATGATGACACCGCTGAGTGGGGCCGTGATTGTGGTGTAGGACTCGAGAGCGCCATAACGATCCACATCCGCCTTGGCTACGTCTGATTGCTGGCGAGCAGCAGAGAGCGTGGAACGCGCTGTCTCAACCTGTGCCTGTGAGGCATCGGCTTTCGCGCGTGCGTCGTCGAGCTCCTGCTCAGCGATGAGGCCAGGCTGTGCTTTCGATGCCTGCAGAAGGCGGTCGTAATTAGCCTGAAGCGCAGCGTGACTTGCCTCGGCGCGGCTGATCTCGTGTTGCGCAATGTTGATCTGCTCCTGGCTGCGCTGCTGTTCGGATTGGCTGCCGCGATACTGCGCACTGAGTTCAGGGACTTCGAGCACTGCGAGCGTCTGACCCGCGCGGACACGGTCGCCAATATCCACGTATATGTGGCGCACGTAGCCGGAGACCTTCGCATGCACATCGATCACCTGATATGGCTGGAACTGCCCAGCGAGCGAGAGCATGTGCGAAATGTTGCCACGCTGAACAACCGCCACAGCCGCGGCAACCGGTTGGCTGGCGGCATCGACGGAGCTGTTGTGACCCTCGCACCCGGAGAATAGAGCGAGAGAGACGGCAGTAGGAACTAGAAGAGACGAGGCAACGGCGCGTCTCAAGAAAGAGATTGCGGGCATTTGCACGGTAGGCCTATCACGCACCGGGACGGTGCCCCAGGCTATGTGAAAGAGGTACTGCTGCGCAGCTCTCCAGCGATCACGCGAGAGACAGCGTCCGACTAGGCGGCAGAATCAGGAGGGGGTCGAAGAAGGGAAGGGCCGTCAAATGAGAAAGCCAGAGGCTTTACGGTCAGCACATCGCGCCACAGCCCGAAGAACTCCGCAGGGCGCGGAGAGGGTGCGACATAAAGAACAACGAGTAATTCAGCAGGCTTTGCGTCTATGTGCTGCGCCTGATGCTCGGGAACTCGTTCCCGTTCAGAGAGAAGCTTTGCAATTGGAGTGGAAGCTTGTGAGCCAGTATTGCATTCATAGAGCGATAGCTTGGAGTGCAGTCCCCATCCGAAGACGGACAACGCGAGGAGAAACACGTAGCAGCCCATAGAGCAATGCTTAAGTGCCCTTCGCAATCCGCGCTTGACGTAAAAAATCATTGCTCGCTCCAAGCGATTTTACACTAGACGGTCATTTAAATCGCTCTCCTGAGATGTGAGGCCCGGGAGCCATCCTGCCTCCCTGTCAACCTTCTAATTTCGAGCGGCGGTCGATGCAGCTCAACGCGACATCTTTTTTTGCCATACACTGCTTCGTGCGGATGCTCTGTAGCGAATTAACGTCAGAACGACATGACCAATCTAGATCCCGCGAACGGTTTGTGTCCCCTGGATGACAGGCGATCAGTAGGTGGATCGGTTGCGATTTGTCGTTCATTGAATCGACGGCCATCGCGCCCCGCGCCTGCGCGCGGTCCTCTCATCGATAGTGTTCTTGCGCTTTTTTTCTGCATCTGCTTCTCAATGCTGGCAGACGCGCAGACGGCATCCCTCCGCACAGCCCAAACTGTTGTGCGGTTGCAAGCCGGACCTTCCGCCCCGCAGTTGCTGAGCCTGCAGGCCCCGGGTAAAGATTTGTGGATCAACAACGCGGCAGAAGACCTTATCACCAGCGCGGAAGTCGACGGACATCCGGTTCCCTTGCAATGGAAGTTACTCGCGAATGCTGGCCATGCAGATGCAAAACGCGTTTCGTATATATACGAGACGCAGAACCCACACCTTCGTCTGACTTGGGAGTGGAATGCTCGCGCCGCAATCGGTCCGATTGAACATCGCATCCGCATCGAGAACCTGGATCCGCATGAACTCTGGCTACCAATCCAGGACAGCTTTCGATATAGCTGGAGCGTGCCCGCGAAACATCCGCTCCGGCAGATCTATATCGACAAAGGGGCTGGTAAGCCGACGCCCGTTGGCACGCACCAAGTTGAGGTCTCTTCCGACTACACCTGGGAGGGCAAGTCCAGCACGTATGCCCCTGACCGGGGGCCGCGCGAGATTATTCCATGGTTCATGGTGGAACGAGATGGAACGCAGGGAGACGGCTGGTACGTAGGCTTGGAGTTCAGCGCCCGCACGCATCTCACGCTCGAGCGGGCCCGTGGTCTTTTGCAAGGCAGTGTTGGGCTTAATTCAAAACCAGGGCCATTTCGCACCAGGCTGCAACCGGGCGACACTTTTGAGACACCGCCGGTCTTCGTCGGCGCATTTACGGGCGGCCGAGACGCTCTCGGCAATGTGCTGCGTCCATGGATTCGGCAGGTCCTGAACTACTCCGGTACATGGAAGAAGCCGGACTATCCAATGCTCGTCAACAACAGTTGGGGTAGTGGCATGGCAGTCGACGAAGCTTTAGCGAAACGCATGATCGACGACTCCGCCGATCTCGGGATGGAGATGTTCGGTCTGGATGCGGGCTGGTTTCGGGGCGTCGGAGACTGGTACCCCGATCCGAAGAAGTTTCCTAATGGTCTGGCACCCATCGCGGATGCTGCACACCGTCGCGGCCTGAAATTCGGAATCTGGGTGGATTGGGCACAAGCCGGCACCAATAGTGAACCAGGCGCGCTCAATGTCAACGATCCCAAGGTGCGGGATTGGTTGGTGGCAGACACGCCGCCAGCGTGGAAGCCGGATGAATTTGTCGGACGCAGCACGGACATTGGACTTCCGGCAGCCAAAGCGCATGCGCAGCATGAGCTTGAGCGCATGGTGACCAGCTACAAACTGGATATGTTGGAGCACGATGGCTATCTCGTGACTCGCAATTGCTCCCGCGATGATCATCCGCATGCGCCACCACCGGCCGGATCTGTCACGACTGTCAATGGCAGCGGTGTTGCGATGCCGGATACATCGAACTCCACCGACGTCAGCTATCACGCCGTTCACTCCTACTATGAGATCTACTCTCATCTGCGCAAAGAACATCCCGATCTTGTCTTCGAGATATGCAATGATGGCGGCCGCATGGTCGACTTTGGGAGCGCCTCACACGGCGACTACTTCTCCATTACCGATAGCTACGACCCACTCTCCAACCGGCGGGCGTTTTACGATGCGAGCCAAGTGCTTCCGGCCGCCATGTTGGAGGATTATGTGGAGAAGTGGCCGGCGCTGCGATTGGAGAACTTTCGCTATATGCTGCGCAGCGGGATGATGGGCTGGCTGACCGTGATGCAGGACACCAACGCGTGGACACCGGAGCAACACGCTGCAGCGAAGGAGGAGTTTGCGCTCTATAAGGAGAAGTTGCGTCCCTTCATTCGCGATGCAGATCTCTACCACATCTCTTTGCGGCCGGACGGTGTGCATTGGGATGCCATCGAATACCACGATCCGCGGCGCGGAAAGGCGTTAGTGTATGCATTTCGCGGCTCCGACCCGGAGGAGAAGAGGCACAGATTTGTCCTCTACGGACTTGATCCTCACCTGCAGTATCGGTTGCATTTTCAAGACGGCAGTTCACCTGACCGGGCGGAAAGCGGCCGCGATTTGGGAAGCAAAGGGCTGAATGTCACGCTCACATATCCGAACAGCTCCGAGCTCATCTTCATTGATGAAGCGAATGAGCCACAATCCTTGGTTAAGTAATCGCCCTGCGGCAAAACAGATGGTCTTCGAATAATCGCTCTACCGTGTCGGATTGACCCATGTCGGCGGACGTTCGGTCGCGGGAAGGCCGCGCTGCTTATTCGGTTCGGGGCTGAGCGTGAATTCGAGTCTGGAGTTTGCCTTATCGAGCACGGACACTGGGATCCAGGAGGAGTTGTTCTCCTGTCCGTCAACGAGCACCTGCTTTACGTAAGGACCGCTGCCGGTGGAATGGATGGAGAGTGTGCTGCCATTCCCCATGTGAATTGCGGCGGAAGGAAACATGGGAGTTCCGATCAGGAGGCCGCCTACACCGGGAATACCAGGGTAGAGACCGAGCGCGTTCCACACGTAGACGCCCGAAGTAGCGCCTAAGTCATCATTGCCGGGAATGCCATTAGGCTTCGTACTGAAAGTCTGCTGCTCGATACGGGTGACGACCTGTTGCGTCTTCCACGGCTGGCCAGCGAAAACGTAGGCATAGGGCGTGACAAAATCAGGCTCGTTTGCCATGTTGAAGCATGGCTCGCCCCAGCAGACGAGCTTGAGGAAGAACTTATCGAGCCGCGGAGTCGTGGCTGCATCGCCACCGATGCGCTTTATGAGCTCCGGATACTCGAACGGAATCATAAAAGTGTATTGGTAGGTATTGCCCTCCTCAAATCCATTCTGGTCCGTGGATACAGGCGCATTGGGACGTTTGGGCATGGATGTCTCGGCGTTAAAGCCCTGAAGCCACGTACCATCGCTATTCCTGGGACGGATCCAGCGTGTTTCCGGATCGAAGAGGGTGGTCCAGTTTTGCGACTGCTTCAAGAGCTTTTGATAGGTAGCTGTATCACCGAGGCTGCGAGCGAATTGCGCGATGGCAAAGTCGTCACTCGCATATTCAAGCGTACGCGAGGCCGCGCTGGGATCCTTGTCGACCGGAACATAGCCGCGCTGCAAATAGTCGGTGAGATACGGACGCTCTTCGTTGTCGTGAGGCCCCTTACCGGGTTCCGTTGCGGCTTTGACCATATACTTGAGCGCGGTTTTCGTGTCGAAGTTTAGCGCGCCGAAGGCGTAAGCGGACGCGATGAGCACCGACGGAGAGTCGCCATTCATAACGTAAGTGACGTCATTTGCGGCAGGCCAGCGAGGCAGCCAACCGCTCTGTTCGGCGTCATTAACGAGAGACTGCACCATGTCGCTGACGCGGTCTGGGACAAGAAGCGCCTGAAGTTGAATCGTGTTGCGATAGGTATCCCAGTCCGAGAAGTTGGCGTACTGTGCATGCTGTCGCGTGGACGTTAGCGAGTGAATCTTCCCATCGAAGCCGACGTAATCACTGTTGCTGTCGCTGAAAAGACTCGGTGACAGCATCATGTGGTAAAGCGCCGTATAAAAGATCGTTCTTTGTTCCGGAGTGCCGCCATCTATTGGAACCCGGTCAAGCGTGCTGGTCCACACGCGGCGAGCGGAGGAGCGCACCTGATCGAAGTCCCAGCCGGGCAGCTCCTTATTCAGGTTCTCAATAGCTTTGGCCTCGCTCACGTAGGAGATGGCAACCTTGAATTGGATCTGAGACTGGTTTCCGAAATCGAGCCATGCTCCAGTGTGGCGGCCTGCCACCTCGCGCTGATCCTTCTGGATGACATCATCCTTCCAGGTGGCGAAGCTGTCGAATGGCCGTTCGAATTTGGCTGCAAAGTACAAGGTGTAATGCGAGTCCGTTCCGCAGAAGCCGCCCGCGGTGGTGGATCCAGTGAGGGCGTCGTTTCCGATGAGACGTACATGCGTTCCGTCGTGTTCGCGGCCAACAGGTGGAAGAGTGGCCACATGCACATCGGTGTTTGCGCTCGAGCCTTTGACGAGCAGGCGAGAAGGCTGCCCCTGCGGAAATCGGATACGAGCAATGCCAGCGCGTTCGGTAACTGTCAGCTCCACTTTGCTGCCATCAGAAAGTGTGACGGAGTAGTAGCCGGGATGCGCTTCTTCCTGATCATGGCTGAACGCGAGGGTGTAATCATCGGGCCTCGCTGCGGGGCTGGCCTTGATTTCGCCTGTCCAGGGAAGAATAGGGAAGTCACCATAGAGCGGGCAGCCGGCGCCGCTTAGATGGGTCAGGCTGAAACCGTGGATTTTGGTTTTGTCATGAAAATACCAACCCTCGCCTCCCGTGTCTGGGCTCCACTGGATCATACCGAATGGCAATGAGGCTCCAGGAAAGGTGTTGCCCTCCCCCGCCGTGCCAATGAAGGGGTCAACGGAGTCATACGCTGCTTGTGCATGAGAGGGAGGGGGGCTGAAGAGCACGAATGCAAGCAACGCTATTACCAGGAATGACGAACACCTGAACATACTGTCTCCCGTGCGGCCTGATTGTGGAGCAGGTCGAACCCTTCCGACTCGTTTCGGCTGCATCACGTATCGAAGTGTAGACCACGAAATCAATGTGAGTTTGTCTGGCGTGCGTTCTGATGGCGACTTCCAAACTGGTCAGATTTAAGTACATATCCGAGGACTGAATGCATCGACCAGATCCGATGGACCTCGAGCGTCTGAAACGATTCTCCTTGACACCTTCGTTGATTCGATGCCAAAACTAATCAAACAAAGAAAAGCGTAAGTTGTTCGAATTCTCGGCTCATGCAAAGCGGCATAGGCCGATGGGGAAGGCTAAGGTGCGTAAAATTCACGACCAGCAGTTGCGGACGCTACTTTGCTTTGCCATCGTTGCAGCTTCGATCGGAGTTAGCAGTTCCGGTCAGCCGACCTCTACCCAACAAGCGCGGCAGGCACTCGCCGCACTTCATCCAGTCGACGCGCACGCTCATGTGTTTCAAAGCGATCCTGCTCTCACCCGTATGCTCGAGCAGTGGAACCTGCACATCGTCAACATCCTCGTTGTGGATGACAAGGGGCCCACGCGCCGACCGCTTGATCAGCAGCGTGCCGATGCTCTGGCCTTTATCCACTCGGCGAGGGGCCACGCCTCACTGTGCACCACTTTCGATCCTTTCCGCCTCTCTCAGCCCGATTTCCCAAAGACCACAATCGATCAGCTCAACCAGGATTTCGCGAATGGCGCAATTGCGGTCAAGGTCTGGAAAAACATCGGCATGGAGTTGAAAGACAGCCATGGCCACTATGTGATGGTGGATGACCCCAGACTCCGTCCGATATTTCAGGACATTGCTGCTCACGACAAGACGCTCATCGCGCACCAGGCCGAGCCGGACGTAGCGTGGAAGCCCGATCCCAAAGCGATCGATACTAGTTACTATGCCGAGCACCCGGAATGGGATATGTCGAAAATTCCTGGAGCACCATCCAAGGCGGCGGTTCTTGCGTCGCGCGATCACCTGCTTGCGCAGAACCCACGCCTGCGGGTCGTCGGCGCGCACCTCGGCAGCATGGAATCAAACGTCGATCTTGTAGCGGAGCGGCTGGATCGTTATCCGAACTTCGCCATCGACACGGCGGCGCGTGTGCCACATCTCACGATTCAGCCCCGAGCCAAGGTGCGTGCCTTCCTTATCAAGTACCAGGACCGCGTGCTCTACGGAACGGACACAGACATCATGCGGAAGGGCGATGTGAATCCGTCGATTACCGACTTGCAGAAGCAGCTTGCTGAAGACTGGCGCTATTTCGCCACCGCCGACACCTTCAACTATGACGGACACATGGTCCCGGGGCTGCAGCTTCCTCTGCCCGTGCTGCGCAAGCTATATCATGACAACGCGGTGCACTGGATTCCTGGTTTGGCCACGGGAAGCGTGCCATAGGCGACATGGCCTGACAGGCCGATGAATCTGATACTGTCATTTGCATTACGCAAGACAATTTAGAGAGGGCGAATGGCTGCCGACGCAGATACGCTGCAATCCACAGGCACTGCGCCCCATCTCAAACGCACGCTCAAACTGTGGCACCTCATCGTCTACGGCATTATCATCATCCAGCCGACGGCTCCGATGGGCATCTACGGCGTGGTCAGCAATGAGGCACGCGGCCATGTCGTCACCACCATCCTCATTGCTATGGTGGCTATGCTCTTCACCGCGGTCAGCTACGGTCGCATGGCGCGTGTCTATCCAAGCGCGGGCTCTGCGTTTACCTATGTTGGCAAGGAGCTTCATCCGCTCGCGGGATACGTAGTCGGATGGTCCATGCTCATGGACTATCTCCTGAACCCCATCATATGCGCCATCTGGTGCAGTGCCGCCGCCAGGAACATCTTGCCGGCTATTCCTTACGCCACCTGGGCGCTCTCGTTCGTCATCCTCTTCACCGCACTCAATCTGTTCGGCGTCAAGAGTTCCGGCAATATGAACGCTGTTCTTGCCTCGGCCATGGGGTTGGTGGTGGTCATATTCCTTGCGTATGCCATCCGCTATCTTGCGTTCGTTGCGCGTCCGGCTGGCGGCGCGTGGCTCACTCCCTTTTATGATCCCAACCATTTCTCGGCGGCTCGGCTCTTTCGAGGCACATCCATCGCCGTGCTCACCTACATCGGCTTTGACGGCATCTCTACCATGTCTGAAGAAGTCGAAAACCCGCGCCGCAACATCATGCTCGGCACCGTCCTCACTTGCCTGTTCATTGGGATTCTCTCGGCGATAGAGGTCTACGTAGCCCAGTTGGCATGGCCCTACCGTGCCCCATTCGATGGCTCCATTGTGGACACTGCCTACGTTCACGTCGCCATGCGCATCGGTGGTAAGTTTCTTTTTCATCTGCTCAATGCCACACTGCTCATCGCCAACATGGGGTCTGGCATGGCCGCGCAGTTTGGCGCGGCGCGCTTGTTGTATGGGATGGGCCGCAGCAACGCGTTGCCTCGCGGTGTCTTCGGTTCACTCAGCACCCGTACCGCCATTCCGCGCAACAATGTTCTGCTGGTTGGCCTCTGCACCCTGATCGGTGTCTTTCTTCTCACCTACGAAAAAGGGGCGGAGATGCTGAACTTCGGCGCCTTCATTGCCTTCATGGGAGTCAACGCAGCAGCGCTCGTTCATTACAAATACCACGCGAAGGAAAAGGTACGGCTCCCTGCACTGGCACCGCTACTTGGGCTGGTTGTCTGCGCCTTTATATGGCTCAACCTGGGCCACAATGCTCAGTTACTTGGCACTATCTGGCTTGCGATGGGACTTGTTCTCTACTGGCTGCGGCGCAAAAAGCAGGGAAGTGACGCAGATCCACTCGCCACCTTCGAGCCGTGACAGCGAACTATCTGATCTGTGATTGAAGTGGAGTGCTGGTTTCGCAGCAAGGCGCTTCCTGAGGATCACCTTATAGCGATTCCAGAATCTTTGGCACGTAACAGTGGCGCTGACTGTTCGGGCAGCAGTCCGCGGTCCGCTGTCAATGCAGAACAGTCACAATATGGAACCATCCGGAAGGTTTTGTTTATGATCGCTTCTTGTTTCATGGCAGTATCGTCAAGAAGCGCAAGATTCGCCACAGAGAATAGCGAGGTTTAGCCCACCTATGCGGAACAAGCCGAAGACCAAGGCTGGCGATCGGCCTGAAATGCTGATTGATGAGCGTCGGCAGCACATCCTGGAACTCATTCAGAATCACGGCCGCGCCCTGGTCAGCGATCTATCGGAGCGGTTGAACATATCCCAGATCACTATCCGTAAAGATCTGGATTATTTGCAGTCGAAGGGCGCAATTCAGCGCTCACATGGCGGCGCCTTGCGCGTGCCGTCCAGCGCCCTGATCGATCCGACTCTCCAGGAAAAGCAGAAGCACAATCTTCAAGAAAAGGAGAGGATCGCTGCAGCGGCTATCAAAATGGTAGAAGAGGGCCAATGTGTCATCCTGGATTCCGGCACAACTACCACCGCAGTCGCGGAGCGTCTGAAGCGCTTCAAGCAGCTCACCATCATCACAAATGCGGTGAACATCGCGGCAGAGCTGGCTGGGACAGACTTCGAAGTTATCTTGGTCGGCGGAACAATGCGGAAAAACTCTTTCTCCTTGGTCGGTCCTCTCGCTGAAGACAACCTGGAAGAGATGCATGCGGATATTCTCTTCCTCGGCGTAGACGGATTCGACATGGAAGTCGGGATCACCACGCCAAACCTTCTCGAATCCCGTGTCAATCGCGCCATGGTAAAAGCCGCTCGTCACGTGGTGGCTGTGTGTGATTCGAGCAAATTCAGCCGTCGCAGCCTGTCGCGTATCGTGCCGCCGGGAGCGATCCATCACGTGATCACCGATCAAAATCTTCCACGAGAAATTGAAGAAGCGCTACGAGCGATGGGCATCGCCGTCACGCTTGTTTAACGACCGGCACGCCGCCGGCCATTAGCAGGGCTTGGCACTGCCCCCGCCCTCTACCGCGAAATCGTCTTGACACGGAGATGTGGAAGGAATACAAAAGGCGACTATACGAAATAAATAGCAATTAAAAATTGCAAATCGGAACAGAGTAGCTTTTGGGGGGTGTGATGCGAATGTCCAGATTCGCAGCGGCTTGGACCGTTGGGATCATGCTGCTGCTGCTGTCCTTCTCGCTTGCGCATGCTCAGTCCATCAATGAGGCTGAGCTGCGAGGTACCGTAACCGATGCCTCGGGAGCGGTGGTTCCTCTTGCTCACATTACGCTCACCGATGTCGCGACCAATATCGCGCATAACAGCGTCAGCGATCAGAGGGGATCATATACCTTCCGGGCGTTACGGCCCGCAACCTACAAGATGTTGGTCGAAGCAAGCGGATTCGGCAAGCTAGAGCAGGACAACATTTCGCTCACGGTCAACCAGCAGGCCACTCTCAATGTCACGCTCCGACCCGCTGTGGTCGCTTCAAATATCACCGTGAGCGCAGTCCCGGTGCTCCTCGAAGCGAATGACGCGACGCTTGGAACCGACGTCGGTAGCAAATATCTGCTTCAGATACCGCTTGCGAATCGCGACCCGTTTGGTTTGACCTTTCTTGCTGGTGGCGTAACGGAGACAACTGGCGCCGGTGTTTCGGATAACTACCCGGCCGGCACGAATTTCGTATCAAACGGCCAGCGCAATGCCACCGCGGAGATCCGGCTCGACGGAAATCTGACAAGTGCGCCGGAGCAGGGCGAAGGTGGCACGTCTAACGTCTACTACCAACCCTCGGTAGAGGCTCTTCAGGAGTTCAAGGTCGAGAACAACAGCTTTTCCGCCGAATACGGCAACAATGGCGGTACTGTCGTGAACACGGTGATGAAGTCCGGCACGAACCAGTTGCATGGTAGCGGCTGGTGGTACGGCCAGCGCTCCGCCTTCGACGCCCGGGACTTCTTTAATAATGGACCGGTTCCAGATCATCAGCGCGACCAGTACGGCTTTTCCGTCGGCGGCCCTATACGTAAGGACCGCACCTTCTTCTTCGCAGACCTGGAAGTCGTGCGCGATCAAGCGCCCGTAAACATCGTCGCAACCGTCCCGACGGCGCAGGAACGCAGCGGAGATTTTTCGAATACCAACGCCTTCGATGCCGATGGCAATCTCGTGCTGAATCAGATCTTCGATCCCTTTACCACGAGCGTAGACGGCAGCCGTACCGCTTACCCCGGTAACAAAATCCCGCAGACGGAAATTGATCCCATCGGTCAGAAGCTTCTCAACTATTACCCAAAACCGAATCAAGCCGGTGACCCAGGAATCGGTACGAACAACTATCGCGATGTCATTCTGTCTGGCGACGACAGCGTGCAATTCGACGTTAAAGTGGATGAGAACTTCAGTGAGCGATCGCGGTTGAATGTGCGATTCAGCTATTTGCATGGCAGTGGCAGCACGCCCATCGTCTTCTTTGACGATATCTTCAATGACGGCATTAACTTCACCACCGATGTTTACAACGATGGCTTGGAGTACACCTACGCCCCTACCGCAAACACACTCTGGATCAGCCACTTCGGTATCGATCGCGTCACTCAGCCAAGCTTCTCCAAGACCCCTGATCCCACTTCTTTCGGCTTCCCTGCGTCGCTCAATCAGAACGGCATCTCGCGAATGCCGGCCATCCTGCCTAATTCCAACGGAGACTACTCGCGCTTCACTCCGCTGTTCAGCCAATGTTGTGTCGATACAAAGTTTGCGCATACTCTGCCGAACTACTCGTCTGCGTTTTCCTGGACCCACGGAAGACACAGCATCAAATTCGGCGGCGAACAGCGGCTTTTCTATAACAACTTCTTCCAGCCCAACTATCCGACGGGTCTGTTCAGCTTCGATCCCACGGTAAGCTCATCCACGCCCTACGATACGAACAACGGCACCGAGGGCAACTCGTTCGCTAACATTCTTATCGGATACGGCGACTCGGGAAGTATTACCGTCACCCGTGCCGTCGCTGATCTGTCACGTGAGACGGCCTTTTATGGGCTGGACAACTGGAAAGTCAGTCCGAAGCTCACGGTCAACCTTGGGCTCCGATATGAATGGAGCAATCCCTACACGGAGCGTCATAATCTCGAACAGTTCAGCGACTTCACTGCCAGCAGCGGCGTGAGTTTGCCAGGGCTGGGTGCGCTGCCGGGTTCTACCATCTTCGCCTCGAACTCACAACGCAACATCCCTGTCGATCGCAACAACTTCGCGCCGCGCGTCGGTTTAGCCTATCAGGTAAGTAACCAGACCGTGGTGCGTGGAGGGTTCGGCGTCTACTACGGCATGAATGTCGCGACCAACTTTCAATATCCAGGTACAGCATTCAGCAGCACGCCGGCCGTCTTCTTTACCAAAGACAACTATGTGAATCGATATGCCACGCTCGAAAATCCGTTTCCCACCGGCATCCAGGACCCGCAAGGAACAAAATACGGCAAGCGCGCTGAGTGGGGACTTTCGAACGGCAACAATCTCAATTACGAGAAAGCACGCAACGCCGAAATCTACCAGTGGAACCTTGGGTTGCAGCAAGCGTTCCCCTGGCAGATCGTGCTCGGCATCGATTACTCCGCCAATCGCAGCACACATCTGCCCTGGGGCGGCTACAACAGCACCAGCAATCGCAACTTCATCCCCTCCACGTTGCGGCGGCAAACTACCAGCGATCAGTTGAGCGCACTGGTAACCAATCCATTCCAGCCGCTTTTCAACGGCCCAGGTGCGATCTTCAACGAGCCTGAATCCCGCTATGGTGATGATCAAATTCCCCAGATCAACCTGATGCGGCCCTATCCACAGTTCGATGGCTCCTTTCAGGGACTGCCTCTGCTCGAGGCGAGTTCCTGGTACAACTCCCTGCAGGTTCGCTTCCAAAAACGCGCCAACGAGTATCTCTCCTTCGAGGGTAACTACACCTGGGCGAAGGCGGAGGATAACTCCTCCACGGGATTCAATGCGTTTGTTGGCAACCTCGACAGCGGCAACCCACAGGAACTGGATAATCTCAATGCTGAGTGGTCAGTCAGCGCAAACGATGCAACCAATCGATTCGCAGCCGCAATCGTTGCTCAACTGCCTTTCGGGCGCGGTCGGCTTGTAGGCAGCGGCATGAGCCGGTGGGCTGACACTATCATTGGGGGCTGGCAGGGTTCCACGACCTTCACATTCCAGACAGGGCAGCCTATGCCTATCAGTATTGCCAATCCTCGCCTAGCGGATGGGAACCAGCGGCCGGACGTGGCCTGCGCTCAGGTGCTCACCGGCATCAGCGTGCATCGAGCCGCTCTCACGGATCAGCCCTTCCTGAATGCGGGATGTTTTGCTGATCCGGGCGATCAGCAGGCCGGCAACTCGCCCCGATATTTCTCCAACATCCGCGCGGATGGTATCCACAACTTCGACGTTTCCTTCTCCAAGAACATCACCGTGGTGCACGAGAACCAGCTTGAACTGCATGCAGATTTCTTTAACTTCACCAACACCCCGCGCTTTGCCTTTCCGGCTTTCGCCTACCAGGATCCGTCCTTCGGGATCGTGAGCTCCACCGCAGCGGGCTATACCCCGCGTCACACGCAGTTCGGCGTTCGCTATCAGTTCTAAACAGTTATCGTCGCTTGTTCCAGATGCCGGGAAGGGGATCTTCGCCTGTGAATTGCTATGCGTCTCGTGCCACCTTGGCAGTTCTGTTTGCGATTGCAAGCGCGCTGTACGCCCAGACGGCGCCCGCGAAGCCACCGAGTCAACAGATGTTCGATGGTCCTTCGAGAACTTGGCTACGGCAAGTACGGATCGCCGCCTATCCGCTTACGATTGGCAATGCAGACGCGATTGTGCGTCAGGCGAAAGCCAGTGGCGTTTACGGCATCGAAGTCGACAACGACATTCCTGGTCGATACGAGAGCCTGCTTGATCCGAAAGAGAAACTGGAAGCAATTCGCCTAGTAGCCGCCGCTGCGCATCGGCATCGCAATAAGGCATTCGTCTATATCGCAGGTCTTGAATGCATCTCGAAAGATGCAGAAGGGCAGCACACGCTGGCCAAGGACCATCCGCAATGGTTGCAGCGCAAAATTACCGGCCAACCCGCAATTTTTGATGCGAAGGCTGCCTTCTGGATCAAAAATGGCGAAGAGGACGCGTGGGTGAGTCCATATGCCCAGGACTGGCGTGCGCTCTACATGCAACGCGTGCGACAGATCGCGGCCACCGGCATCGATGGCATCTACGTCGATATCCCATACTGGATGACGCACTTCACTGGCTGGGAAGATACCTGGGCCAGTTTCGACGACGCAACGGTAGCGGCGTTCCGCCGTGAGACCGGTCTCGATGCGCGGCACGATCTGAAGCTCGGAGATTTCCAAGACCACAACTTCCGTAAGTGGGTTGACTTCCGGGTCCGCACCATCACCGATTTCTTAATCGAGATTCGTGCCAATGCTACGCAGGTGAATCCCGGCATTTCCGTTATCCCGGAGATCTATCCCGGGATTGAAGAGGAAGCGCCCCGGGTCGGTGCGGATGTCTACCAGATCTATCCTCATGTTGATGCGATAGCCCACGAGTACGAGTTCGGCGGTGGCGACGACCATACCGCCGCATCGCGCACGCCTTTCGATTGGCTGATGTATCAGATTGGCCTGCGCAGTTTCCGCGCGTTTGCCGGCGATCGATCCACCTGGATACTGAATTATTCGTGGGATGGCGCAGCGCATATTAAACCGCGCGATGCCATGCTCAACCTCGCGGTGTCAGAGTTGATGGCGGGCGCCAACCTGTGGGATGCAAAAGGGCATGTCATGTCTGGTTCCAACGACATGGCGGTACGCACCGAAATATTCCACTGGGTCGCGGCACATCAGGCCGTCTTCAGCGGCACACGCGTCCCTAGCGGAAAGGTAGGTGTCTACTTTTCGGATACGACGCGGAACTACAGCCCCAGGGATTACATCGCGTCCTATCGCGGCATGCTGCTGCTCCTTTTACAGTCACATATTCAATTCCAGATCGTCACGCCGCGCACGTTATCGGCATTCGCTGGCGCCACTCTGGTTCTTCCCGATGTGCGCGTGGTCAGTGACGAGGAATCTGCTGCGGTGCATAGCTTTCAGCAGAAAGGAGGCAAGCTTGTTCTCACGGGTCAGCCTGACGCAAAGCTCGACGGCATCGCGGCTGCCATCCGCTTCCCGGCGTGTCCGGAGCGCGGTTACCTGGAGAGAGCGAGCACTCACTTCGACACTGTCAGCCCATCCGAACAGTCCGCACTTCTCGATGCCATCCAAGATCGTCCCGATTTCGGGATCACCGCGCCTCGTGACGTCGTAGCGCACGCCGCAAGTATCGAGGGCACGAGCTACATCTTCTTCGCCAACTTCACCGGCCTGCGGGCAGGCACGCAAGCGACGCCAACGTCACAATCCGGGATCCGTGTCACAGCCCCGGTCCGTTTGGGAACCATTATGCATGTGCTGCCATTCATGGGCCAAGAAAGCATCATAAGTGGCCGCCCAACAGATGCCAATACACAATTCCGACTGCCGCCTCTCGAGCGTGGCGCTGTAGTGTGGTTTTCGAAGTAGTGCTCGCCATTGCATCTTCTCGCCTGAAAGTGGGCTAATATTTCAGGCTGGCTGCCACCCGCATCCGACTAAATAGATCTGTGTTATCCGAAACGAAGGGTTGCGAATCAAGACCGAGCGGATAATCACCGCAGCGTCGCTGCCTCTGCCGCAGCGAGTTCTCCGCATATGCCCGAGTTGCATTGCGGATGATCGGTCCGTTTCGCGCTCAGTAGAGCAGTTTCAATGAAAACTGAATCTGTCGCGAATTTCCTGACGTTCTGCTGATGATCCCAAAACCTGAGCCCGCGATCGTGTTGGCGGGTAATCCCATATTGACGATATTGAAAATATTGAAGAACTCGGATCGGAATTGCAGTACGGTCAGCTCCGATCCGTTTCTGCGCCGTCCGAGCGGGGTGTCCTTGATCAGCGAAAAATCGAAATCATAGAAAGCAGGTCCTCGGAAGCTGTTCCGTCCAAGGGTCCCGAATTGCCCTGAGTTCGGACCGGTTCCGCTGGGAAGATGAATCGGAATCGAAAAATACGAGCCGTTTTGCTCGCCCTTGCCGAAGTAGTCTTCGCGCTTTGCGCGCGCCGTCGACAACTGTGGCTGGGCAATCTGATCAGGTCGATCTACGCTGTTTGAGCCAACCCCTGTCTGCTGCACACCGGAGTACACAGTGAATGGTACTCCGCTCGACATGCTGGAGATGCTCAGCAATTCCCACCCCTTCGTCACTGCACGGCTCACACGCTGCAACATTGCCGCCTTCTCCAACTGGAGGTCCTGCGCCATGCTCAAAGTGAATGTATTGGTGACATCGAATGATGAAGGCCCCTTTTCCGGATGGGTATCAAACGGATCTTGTGGCGCAGCCAACGCTACCGGTCCGGAGGCACCTGCAATGAAGCCGCCCGCGACTGAACTGACATCGTCAATAGATTTTGACCAGGTATAGCTTGCCTGCACCCCAGGACCGCCATGAGGAACTATTCCTTGCAGCGAAGTCTGCAGCGCATTATAAGTCGAGTGGGAATTCGCTTCGATCAATGTTTCGGTTCCGAACCCACCTACGATCGATCCCGAGCTATCAAACTTGGTGTATCGCGCGAACTCCTCATCCGCTCCGTTATATCCATTCGGATAGGCGGAACGTGCGAGATGCACCGCTGCTGTTCCCACGTAGCTTGCATCCGCGGTCAGGCCTGCGAAACTGTGTTCCATGCCGAGTGTCCACGTATCGAGATATGCATTTCCAAAATGCCGGTCAATGCCGGACACATTCAAAGGCACAATCTGGTGGTCAGGCAGAACCGCGGCCAGATCCCGCTCGTAGCGGTCAACGGCCATGGGCGTATTCGGAGCAACCGACGTAGTCATGTTCCCAGGAAACATGTCCTGCCCCGACGTCGTGTAGACGCGAGGCAGTTGCGAGGGTTCGATCTGATAGCCATATGCGATCGGCGTCCCCGCAGTCGAAGTGATACGTGGATAAACGACGAACGGCGTGCCGCCAGTCAGCATATTGTCCTGCCATATATTGGGCGGGATACTCGTGATGCCTCCTCCCGCATGAAACGTGGTTGCAGGGGATGCATGCCAGTCCAGCTGAACTCTCGGCTGCCAGTTATAGCGGCTCGATTCGTAACCGGGTTGCGGGTTTACCAGAAAATCCTGGCCAAATTCGGTGTCCGTATTTCGTATGCTCGAAGTGCGGCGCGCTCGCTCCGTGATCGGTGTAAAGAACTCGTAGCGCAAACCATAATTCAGCACGAATCGGTCTGAGATCTTCCATGCGTCTTGAAACCACGCAGCACCTTGATTCCGATTGATAGCTGCTGGTCCGATATGTTCACCATTTGAGAAATACGGCGGAGCGATCGCCCGGGTGTAAGCGAAAGGGCTGCCGCTCAGAAAGCTGGAGAGCGTATCCGGCAGCGGATCGCCCACCCGGATGATGTGCGCGCCACCCTGCGAAACCATCTGCACTCTGGAATACGCCGCGCCTCCACCGAAGTCATACTCGCCGTTTGGGCTGGTGCCGAAGTAGGTCGTGTCGCGATTCAATCGCACCTCTCCGCCGAAGTGAAATGCGTGTCGCCCATTCGTGTACACGAAGCTCTGCCGCAAAGCGAAGAGATTGTTAAATGCGGCAATCACCGATCCTCCTGCGACGTTGAAACCCTCGAAGAGGCTGTCGTTGAACTTCACCGCTGGGTCGGTCTCGTTCGTGGTCACAAACGATGGAGTCGTTCGCGTGATACTGAACATTGTCTCCAGTGTCAGGCGTTGCGTTGCAGCGCGCGAGAAGTCAAACGCAAGATTGCGCTGTTGGTCGATATACGTGACACCAAAACTTGGATCCAGTACCAACTGGTCAGGATTTGTAGTAGGTCCGGTCAGGTTGTCGAAAGATACGCGCCCGAAGAAGTGGTTAGCGCCTTGCTGATGGTCCATGCGGATGGAGAACTGGTCGGCGTCCGTGGGCACCTTCGAAGAGGTTGCATAGGTGTGTATGCCATAGGCCCCCTGCGGATAGTTAGGTAGCGGATACCTCGCCAGCACGGCTGCGATACCAGGGTCCACCGGAACGATGAGCGTGTCTCCTGGATACGCTGTCGTGTCACGCCCAGCACGTTCCTCCGCTGTAGGCACCGGGAACACCTGCGTGGTCCCCAAGACCTGCCGAAATCCTTGGTACTCGCCGAAATAGAATGTCTTTCCGCGTCCGTCGTACACATGCGGCAACAGCACCGGGCCGCCATGGGTGAAGCCGAATTCGTTTCGCGTAAATGGGGGAATCCGCCCAGGGCTTACCGGGGACGGGTGATCGAAATAGTTGCGTGCGTCAAGCGCAGAATTGCGCAGGAACTCGAAGACTGAGCCGTGCAGACCATCGGTACCCGTACGTGTAACGATATTCGTATATCCGGCGGCGCCGCGCCCAATCTCCGCCGGCATCCAGCCTGAGGTCGATTGGATCTCCTGCACTGCATCAACGTTGAAGTTCGTGAAGGTCGCCCCACCTAACTCCGGATCGCTGGCATCTGCGCCATCCAGAGCGAAGGTGGCTTCAACGCCGCGCTGGCCGTTGATGGCGAACTGCTGCGTATAGTTTGAGGCTCCATTGGTATCTGTTGCTGTTCCCGCGGCAAGCAGTAGTAGTTGGCTGAAATCACGTTTGTTCAGTGGGATCTCGCTCACGGCGTGGCTGGACAACTTCTCTCCGCCGCTCTTCGCGTCGGCAGTGCGGTCAAATCCAACTGTGAGCGTCCCTTCGGTCGAGAGCGACAGAACTGCAGTACCCGGATGCAACGAAGGAACGACGAGCGCCTCCGACAAAATTGATCGTCCACCTTCAATCACGGAAAGCCGATACGTATCTGCGGCCAGCCCCTGGAACGCGAAATGGCCGGTTTCATCACTCGTCGCGCGGAAAACGCGACCCTTCGCAGAAAGCTCGACGATCGCCCCGCTTGCAGGCTTTGCAGCACTATCGACTATGACGCCGCTCCATGACATGTCGGTGGGTGGTTGTGCGCCGCAATAGGAGCAGATCAAAAAAAAGAGCGATAGCAAGCAAGCCCGCACACCAAGCGGGAAGGTGCGAGTGATCCCTGACTGGAGACACACCAAAAGTCGAAGGGAGGATAGTGCTGGCGACGTAGTCTTCAGAACGGTGACCCTCGGGAAAAGTAATTCAAACTGCGGTATTTGAAGTGAGTAGGCGTCACCTACAGTCTAGAACCTTCGGCGTCTCATGGGCGCATTGTTCCGGCGTATTTACCGGACTTTGGACCGCGGTATGTACAGTAAAATCGCCACACCGTGCCATGAACCTGCAAACGAAGATCGCCGCTTCGTCGTGTTTGCTAACGGTAGTCATAGCCTGCTCGGCCTTTGCACAGCGGCGCAGCACTCCGTCCCGTGCGCTGCAGTTGATCGTGGTGACTACGGCTGACTGGAATGCGGTGGATGGTCAATTGCAGAGATATCAGCGCACGTCGTCAGAGGGTCCCTGGAATGCCGTCGGTGGTCCCGTCTCCATCGTTGTCGGGAGCCACGGGATGGGATGGGGAATCGGAACCGTACCTATGACCGCCATGCGTTCCTCCGACGATCCGATCAAGCGGGAAGGTGATCATAAGTCGCCCGCTGGCATCTTTCGCCTCGGCGAGGCCTTCGGTTATGCCGCGCAAGAGCCTGAGGGATGGAAGACACATTATTTGCCTATCACGCCATCGACACAGTGTGTGGATGACCCGCAATCACGGTTCTACAACCGGATTCTGGATGGTTCCGCAGTGACCGCTGATTGGAAAAGCGCAGAACACATGCGTGACGCCGGGGAAGCCTACCGTTGGGGCATCGTGATCGAACACAACCCTGCTCCCGCTCAAGCACAGGGCGGCTCGTGCGTATTCATGCACATTTGGAGCGGACCAGGCAGCGGCACCGAAGGCTGCACCGCTATGGCGGAGCCGCAGGTCGAATCCATACTCGGTTGGCTTTACCCACAAGCCGGGCCTCTACTCGTGCAAATGCCCCTGTCGCAGTACCGAATGGCAGCGCGTTCTCTCCAACTGCCCGCCCCACCTTCTGCCGTCGGCCAATCAATGTCGGAGACGATGTCCAAACGTGCGCACGCGAGGTAGCGCGTTGGAACGCCGGTGCGATCCCGAGTTCGAAAGGCGGTTATCAGGCGGACGCGCTACTCTTCCGCGTCTTCAACGTGGCGTTTCGCTCCAGCAGCAATCTTTTCCGAGATCGCTGGGGGAACGAAATCGTAGTGGTCCATCTCCATCCGGAAGCTGCCACGGCCCTGGGTCATAGAGGTGAGCGTCATGCCATAGCTCAGCATTTCAGCCAACGGCACCAGCGCGCGGACAACCGTACCCATGCCGGCGCTTTCCATGCCTTGGACACGTCCTCTTCGGCTGTTGAGGTCGCCGATGATCGCGCCGGCGAACTCATCGGGACCCTCGATCTCCACTCGCATCACGGGCTCGAGCAGCGCCGGTTTCGCCTGCTCCATGCAGGCGCGGAAAGCCGCTCTGCCCGCCATTTTGAATGACAGCTCGTTCGAGTCCACCTCGTGGTAGCTGCCGTCGTAAACAACGGCGCGGAAATCGACAACGGGATAACCGGCGAGATAGCCGCGCGCCGCTGACTCCTGCACGCCCTTCTCCACCGCGGGAACAAACTGCCGCGGAATCACGCCGCCGAAGATGTCGTTCACAAACTCGAAGCCGCTGCCTCGCGGAAGCGGCTCGATGCGGATCTTACAATCGCCAAACTGCCCGTGTCCTCCGGTCTGCTTCTTGTGTCTTCCATGGCCTGTGGCCTGGGTGCGCACCGTCTCCCGGTAGGGAATCTTCGGCGACTTGAGCGTCACTTCGGTATGGAATCTCCGCCTTAGCCTCGAAACGACCGTCTCGATATGCAGCTGCCCCGCGCCGGCGAGCAGGAATTCATTGGTCTGCGGATCCCGATAGAAGCGAAGCAGCAAGTCTTCTTCCATCAGTTTGTGCAGCGCCGGAGCCAACTTGTCTTCGTCCGCGCGGGACTTCGGCTCGATCGCGTAAGTCATCGCCGGCTCGGGAACCGAGACAGGGTCGATCAGCACTTCGTGCCCCTTCGCGCCAAGAGTGTCGCCGGTCTGCGTGACGCGCAGCTTGGCGACCGCGCCGAGATCACCCGCATGCAGCTCCGGTACTTCGACCAGTTGCCGCCCCTGCATGATCGCGAGATGGGCCAATCTCTCGTTGTCACCGCGATTGTAGTTTTCGACCGAAGCGTCTGTTCGGACGCAGCCGCTGATCACCTTGAAGAACGAGATCCTTCCCGCGAAGGGATCGACCATGGTTTTGTAGACATAGAGAGTCGTCGGGTCCGTGTCGTTCACTTTCCGCGCAATCGTCTGATCGTCCGCGGCCGGTCCGGAGCCGTTGCCCGACTGTTTGCCCGCAGGTCGTGCGGTGAATGCTGGCCGCTCCTGCGGAGACGGCGCGTAAACCTTAAGGAAGTCAAGCAGATGATCTGTGCCCACATTCCTGAGCCCGCTTGCATAAAGAACGGGGAAGATGCGGTCCTCCCGTATGGCCTCGTGAAGCGCACTGATAAGGTGATCCTCCGGTATGGTGCCGACCGCAAAGAACTCCTCCATCAACTCGTCCTTGCCTTCCGCCACGAGCTCGATTAGAGCCTCATGCGCGGTCTTGGCATCGTTTTCCATCATGTGCGGGATGGCTCCCACGGTGCCGCGTCCATCGCCGTTCGGCGTGTAGAAAAAGGCCTCCATCGTCACCAGATCGACGACACCGTGAAAGCCCTGTTGGTCCACGATAGGCAACTGAACAGGAACCACCTGCCTGCCCCACCGCTCGCGCATCGCCTCCAGCATCTCCATCCTGCCGGTTCTGGAGTCCGCTTTGGGATGGTCAACCTGGTCGATCAGAATCACGCGGGGAAGGTTGACCTCTGCGGCGAAATTCCACACCCTGTCTGTTACGGATTCGATGCCGTGTTGCGCATTGACCACCACAACCGCGGTCTCCACCGGCAACATCGCGGCGCGGCCCTCATGAACAAACATGTGAAAACCGGGAGTATCGAGAAGGTTGACCTTCGTGCCATTCCACTCGGCGAAAGCCGCAGCGTTGGACATCGTCATCCCGCGGCTGATCTCCTCTTCGTCGTATGCCGTGACCGACGCCCCATTCTCAAAGCGAGAGGATGTTGCCGGCATCTTCGCCGTCTTCAGAATCCCGGAGATCAGAGTGGTCTTCCCACTATGTGCGTGCCCAACCACAGCGACATTCCGAAGATCGCTTCCAGCGTAGGTCTTCATTCCGGCTCTCCTCCCGCGTTCGACGCGAGGCGCTCGCTATGCATGGATGCGAGATGCCGCGCCGGAGTTCTCCAGCCGTCGAGTGCCGGAGGCCTCCCGTCAGAGTCGCCATTTTAGACCGTAACGCCGCCGCTTTTCACGTGGCCCTGCTCGGCAGCGGGGAAGAGTGGATTGCGCTGCCCTCTTTATGCGGCTAATAAGGGCGTTCTTCGGACCTCACGGCAGCCGGATCTAGGCTCACAATGGGACCGATTGCGCTCTCACCTAGTGATGCACCAGGTAAAGTTGGCCGCTTAGCGTGATTGGGTCCTTCTCAGTCGATGCAAACATCAGTTTGAGCGGTTCTCCCGGCCGCAGCTCTTTCTCTTCGATCTCACCCACTGTCCAGGAGAGCCCCGCCCATATGACGCGGTCGTAATCCTCGCGTATCGGTAGCTCACGTCCACCCTGTTCGGCATGGAGGACGAACACTTTGCCCATGTTCGTGCCCTGCAGAGGGCCGCCGGCCCAGGTACGGTGCAGGCTGCCGTCCGGTGCGTGCTGCTGCATGAGGGTTAGGAAAACGCCTTCTGGGCCGGATCGAAACTATCCGCCGCAACCAGACATGATCAAGAGTCCTTGTCGGGTTTCATCCCAATGATGGGCTCGTCGGGCGATACGTCTTTCGGGGGAGCCAAAATGGCGTCCGCATCTATTTCAATGAGAGCTCTGGAGAAATCAGGTGATCTCAAAGTTACACATCTGCTTCCTTGGCGTCGCATACCTCGCAGGAAGCATTTGCGCGCACGCCCAGTCAGCAGAAGCCACGCAGTTGATGCAGGCGACCAATGAGGACCGCGCCCAGCATGGTCTTGGGCCCCTCCGCTGGGATCCGGCACTCGCGCGTGCAGCGCAGGAGCATGCCCATCAGATGGTCCGGCACGGCGAGCTCTCCCATCAATATGCCGGCGAGCCCGATCTGACGACGCGTGCCGGCCATGACGGCGCGCATTTCTCCACCGTCGCCGAAAACATAGCAGTTGCGCCAAATCCACAGACCGTGGAGTCGGAGTGGATGCACTCACCCCCGCACCGGCACAACATTCTTGACCCCCGCCTGACAACCGTTGGCATCGGCCTGGTGCGCCAGGGCAACAACTTGTGGGCCGTGGAAGATTTTTCGGCTGCTGTTGTCCAGATGGGATCCTCGCAGATCGAGCAGAAGATCGAGCAGATGGTCGCAGAGCGCGGAATTCGATCTGTCACCGCATCCAGCGCCGCACGTCAGACCTGCGCCATGGATCACGGCTTCGCCGGAACCCGTCCGAATTTCATCATGCGATGGGAAGGCTCCGATCTGAACCGTCTGCCGGATGTGCTGGAAGAGAAACTCAGCACCGGCCGATACAGGACGGCAGCCGTCGGTGCCTGCAGCTCCGGCAATCGAGGACAGGGATTCACCACCTACCGTATGGCCGTGATGCTGTTTTGATACATGCGGATCGCAATGACGGTTTGATTGCAGGATTCATGCAGAAATTTCGCGTTCTCAGAGAAAGGGCAGCATGTTCAAACAAAGCGTGACTCTCGGAGTTGTTGCAGCAGCTCTCGCGACGCCGGCCTGGTCGCAAATCTCCGTCTACATCGGGGTAGCACCGCCTCCCATCCGCATCGAGGCGCCTCCACCACCACCGGAACCTACCGTGATCTGGGTAGGTGGTTTCTGGGCGCCCCAAGGCGAGCACTATCGCTGGATCCCCGGTCACTATGCGCGGCCGCCCTATCCCGGCGCATATTGGTCCGGTCCTCATTACGTGCATGAAGCTCGCGGATGGCATTATCAGGAAGGCTCATGGGGCAGGGAAGACCATGATCACGGGCATGGCCATGGCCACGCCTATGGACACTACAAGGACAAGGGCCGGGACGATGACCATGGTCATGGTCACCACCATGACGATTAACTGGACGGAACGCCAGCCAAAGCAGTAGTCCGAAACGATGCAGCTGCGCCTTTACCAAAGTGCAGCTGCATCCTGCGTTGTTTCTCGATCGTGTGCAAACCGAATGCGGAGAATCGTCTTGGATTCCAGATCTAGGGCTTCCAGAGTTTATTGGTCTCTATTCTTTGTCTCGACCTTACTGCTCGCTGGCATGGTGGCGGCGGCATGCGGCGGAAACTCCACCACAGCTGCTCCCTCTTCGTCAGCCACGGGTACGGCGAACGTGATGCTGAGCGATCCGGCCACTTGCGCAGGTCCAACCGGCCCATTTGCGCACGTGTACATCACCATTACGGATGTGCAGGTACACACCAGTTCGACCGCGGGCGATAACGATGGTGGTTGGTCCGACCTGACTCCCGGCCTCTCCTCACAGCCCAAGCAGATCGACCTCCTTGGACAGGCCAACAATCAGTGCTTCCTCGCCACCCTGGGAGCGACACAGCAACTGCAGGCAGGAAAGTATCAGCAAATCCGCCTGATCCTGGCTGATAACGCCGCAACCGTACCAAACAACCTTTGCGGCCGGTCCACGAATTGCGTAGTGCTCGCCGCCGATGACAGCGAACATGAGCTGCTGCTTTCCAGCGAATCCAAGACGGGACTAAAGATCCCGTCAGGACAGATCGCCTCTGGTGGCTTCACCATTACGGCCGGTCAGACCAAAGATCTCGATATCGATTTCAATACCTGCGCATCGATCGTGATCCAGGGCAACGGGCAGTATCGCCTCAAACCAGTACTTCATGCCGGTGAGGTCAGCACAACCTCGACCTCTATCAATGGCAAAGTACTCGACCAGGCAACGGGCAATCCGGTAAATGGAGAGGTGACAGTTGCGCTCGAACAGAAGGACGCGAACGGTGTAGACCGGATTGTCATGTCGACACTCGCGGGCAACGATGGCGCATTTGTCTTTTGTCCCATTCCGAGCGGCACGTACAACATTGTTATTGATGGCGAAGCCAGCGACGGAACGGGTTATCAACCGTCGATCATCACCGGCATTGCCAATGGACAGACCGTCGGCACGGTCAATCTTTACCGTGGTCTCGCGGGCGCAGCCAGCGTCGTGCAACTCTCGGGTGGGGTCACATCCCAAAACAGCGCAAATCAGGGGACCATTGCCGATGTGGCCGTAAGTGCGCTGGAAATTGTGCCAGTTGGCGGGACCACGTACACAATCCCACTGCTTCCGAATGCACAGCAGCCGGTGGCCACACTCGCTCTGGAAACGGGGTCCTCGTCGAGTTGTTCGGCCGGCACCGACTGTGCCACGTACACCATGCTGCTCCCAGCAGGAGGGCCATACCTCGGGGCGTACTCTGCAAGCGGAGTCTCCTTGTCGCAGGTTGCTCCCCTTGCGACATACGTCATCGACGGATTAGCCTTCGTTCCATCGTCGGGAGGGGCAGTGGACTGCAGCCCTCCAGAACAGCAGACCCCCTCATATCAGCTCGCTGCCGGTGGCGGCGCCGTCATTATTAAGCCCCTCGCCTTCATGCAATGTCAGTAGGCATCCAACCGTGAGCGGCGGCGCAGAAAATTTTGCGCCCCTTCATGTTTGTGCACCCGCCGATTTGCCTTGTGCTCCTCCTCCCGTCACACTGGAGGCGATCGCCGCGCCGTAACAACTTCGGCTGAATGGTCTGGAGGGGTCCCCCGTAGATGCAGCGTCTGCTTCATTTCTTTCTTCTATGTCTCTTGTTCGGTACTTGTAGTTCGGATCTCTTGGCCCAGGACCTCGACCTACGCGGGACCATCAGCCATCAGCAGACGGACAGCTACGTCACGGTTCCTTTTGAAGTGCCGCCGGGCATCCAGAGGCTGGACGTGTCGTTCACTTACACCGGCCGCGAAGACCACACCACGCTCGATCTTGGCCTGCTCGATCCGCAACGCTTTCGCGGCTGGAGCGGTGGTAATAAGCACGCATTTAGCGTGGGCATCGCGGATGCAACGCCCTCGTATCTGCCCGGCCCCCTGCCTCCCGGGACGTGGAAGCTGCTCATCGGAGTCGCTTTCCTCGGCGAAGGCCACACTTCGAACTACCAGGCGTACATTCACTTTGTCCGGGCAAACGAAGCCGATACGACAGGTTTTACCTCAGCCCCCATCGCCACAGGCGAGCGCTGGTATCGCGGCGATCTGCACATGCATACCGCGCACAGCGATGGCTCCTGCACTAGTCAATCGGGAAAGATGGTTCCATGCCCCCTCTTCGTCACTGTGGAAGATGCAGTGAAGCAGAAGCTCGACTTCATCGCTATCACCGATCACAACACCATCTCGCACTATGACGCCGAGCGTGAGTTGCAGCCGTACTTCGATCAAATCCTTCTTATCCCTGGCCGCGAGATCACGACATACTCCGGACACGCCAACATCTTCGGTTCCACCAGCTTCATTGACTTCCGCGCTGAAGCTAAAGGTGCCCCTTCCATCAACAATGTCTTTCGTGCCGCGCACGCAGCCGGCGCCATTGTCTCCATCAATCATCCGGGCGATCCCACCGGGGCCAGTTGCATCGGTTGCGGCTGGTCCGTCACGGATACAGACTGGAGTCTCGTCGACGGTGTCGAAGCGATCAACGGAAACGATCCTGCGCATTACGACTCAGACATTCGCTTCTGGGACCAGCAGCTTGCCAAAGGCTATCGTCTCGTTGCCATCGGCGGCAGCGACACGCATCGTCCCGAACGAGTTACCATCGGCCATCCCACCACGGTGGTCCACGCCCAGGAGCTCTCCGTCCACGGCATCCTCGATGCCATTCGCAAGGGTCACGTCTGCATCGACCTCACCGCATCGCACGACAAAGTGATCGATATCGAAGCCAGCGATGGAGTCTCACATGCTGCCATGGAGGACACTCTGACCGCTGCCGGCAATGATCACGTCTTCTGGACGGCCCACATAACTGGCGCGGCCGGATCCACGCTTCATTGGGTCGTCGATGGGAAAGAAAGCTCGGCTTTACCGCCTCAACCTGTCGGCGATGCCGAGGACAAAGTCACTTGGACAAGCGATGGCCAGCGCCACTGGATCAGGGCGGAGATCCGTACCGCCGATGGCACGTTACAACTGCTGAGCAACCCCATATTCGTCAACTGGCCAACGAAGCCGTAAGGCGGAGCAGGGAAGCAATCCTGGCGATCTCCTCCAGAAGGGAATCCGCTGTGATTTCGAGATTTACCGAACTACAACGAACGATGTATTCCCGTCCCTCTCGATGGGAATCTATGTTCGTTGCGTAGAAATGGGTCCAGTCTCTCGACGGAGAGCATTATGAAAAAGCTTATTCGCCTATTGGCCGTTCCTGCCCTTGCCGTCGTAGTACAGGTTGCCTTAGCTGCCAATTTCAACGGCCCACAGGCACCGCAGCCGGCTCCGCCCATCCTCAAGCCGTACCCCGGACCCGTTGGACCTAACGGGCCAGTAGACCCGACCCCCGTTCAGCCTCCAGTTGGCTAGGACAGACCGATGAAGATGGGGACAGGGGACTATCTGCTATGGGTGACGGGCTTCGCTCTGAACCTCGGACTGCTCTGCGTCCTGTTGCATAAGCACCGGTTTCAGAAATTTCCTTGGTTCACATTGCTGATCGCCCAGGACGCAGTGCAGACCGTCGTGCTCTTTTCTGTCCACAAATACCCGACGGTCAACTTCTATACCTATTGGAGCTTCGAGGCGCTCGACGCCCTGTTGCGCCTGCTCGTGCTTTACGAAGTGGCACATCTCCTGCTTGCCCAGTGCGGGATGAGTCTCGCAGGGCTGGCCCGACGCTACTGGAGCTTTGTCGTGGTGCTCGTTGGGGCGCTCGTCGCGTTTGCATGGCTCACGCCTTCAAGTCCCTACCTGCCGGTCCAGATCGCACTTCGCATCGGTCAGATGTCCTCGATCTGTGTCGGCGGAGTGACTTCACTGCTGATACTGGTCACGTTCTTCTTCGGTCTTCGTTTTCGGATCCATGCTCAGGCCGTGCTCTATGGACTCGCTCTCTACATGTTCGGCAAACTGTGGGTCCACACCCTGCTGCTGCTCATGGGAGATCTCCAGCATTGGTCGGCTCTGGAGGTCAGCCTCAAACCCGTTTACCACATGACATTGCTCATCTGGATCGCGTGTCTCTGGTTTGAGGAGCCCGAAGTGAAACTTACGCCGGAGATGCAGCGACTGCTGCGCCCAGAGGCCGCTTAACGTAACGCGGCCATCACGATAAGCATTGTCATCCGGCTTGGAAATCCGAAATTTGTTGGATTGTCATCGTGAAAATGGAGCCGTTCTCGCGATACGTTCCGCTCCTGGTGCGCGCGTATGAACTCTGGAGGAAACTCGAAGTCGATTCGGGCCAGTCACTGCTGCGAATCATTGGCGGATTGATGATTTGGCCCGCCTGGCAACGAGCTGGTAGCGGAGCATCTCAAGCGCGGAACCGTTTCGCCTGCCCATCGGTCACTTTCCGCAACGGAAATCCGGCGGTTATATCCTGCATTTCGAGTCGAGGACGACTGGGTTGCTCTGTGACATAAGCAATATTTTCGGAAGGCAGGCAGGCAAAATGAGGAGGCTCTTTTCAATGAATTTGCGCCCCCCAATCGAAAGCTTGCAGGAGACTATGGCGGAGAGGGGAGGGATTCGAACCCCCGATAGCCTTGCGACTATGCAAGGCATTTAGTATTTGTCGGGCACGAATCTTCTGCCTTTGAGTGAGGCCTGATCGTCGTATGCGCCCTTATTGGAGCGCTTGGGCAATTTGATTTTTTCTCTTCGTACTGACTTCCAGGGGATCAACGTCAAGAGATGAGAGATGCAGTTCAGCCGCGCTCGCCTCTTATCATCCGACGGAACGATATACCAGGGAGACTCCTCGGTATCGGTGGCCTTTAGCATCATGTCGCGAGCACGGGAGTAGTCGTACCAGCGCTCACGGGAAGGCAAGTCCATCGGGCTTAGCTTCCACTGGCGCAACGGATCCTCGACGCGAGCCTGAAACCGCCGCCCCTGCTCGTCGTTGCCCACTTCAAGCCAGAACTTAATCATTATGATTCCGTTTTCGATGAAGGTCTTCTCAACCAAAGGACAGAGTTCGAGAAAGCGGTCATACTCCTCCTTTGTACAAAAGCCCATCACGGACTCCACTCCCGCTCGGTTGTACCAACTGCGGTCGAAGATCACGACTTCACCAGCGGCCGGGAAGTGCGCCATATAACGCTGCATGTAGAGCTGAGTTTTCTCGCGATCCGATGGGGCGGGAAGCGCTACCACGCGGAAGACACGCGGACTCACGCGCTCGGTTATGGCACGAATGGTACCGCCTTTGCCTGCGCCGTCGCGTCCCTCGAAGACAATGACGATACGATTGCCATTGCGTTTCACCGAGTCCTGCATCAGGCAGAGCTCAGCTTGCAGACGGCGCAGTTCCTTCTCGTACGCTTTCCGTTTTAGCTTTGACTTGGGAGCAGCGGCTTTTTCTTTCTGCTTTGCCAATATCACCTCCTTACTGACTGCTTGCCAAAGCGCTAGGCACTGATCGCAGGCGGGATGACCGAAAATGCGCCAGCGCCGCGGGATTTGGCCAAAGCGTCCTGAAGGCGTGCGTCCTTTATAGTCGGGCCCCGATTAGTTAGGCCCGAGTGATCGTTACCAGCTATCGCAGCCGACCGAATACGAACTTCTGAAAGAAGTACGCGATCAGCGCTTAATGGACGACCATTATGGAGATCCAATCGGTCTAAGCACAAGAAAATAAAGGGAGTGGCGGAGAGGGAGGGATTCGAACCCCCGATAGCCTTGCGACTATGGCTGATTTCGAGTCAGCTGCATTCAACCGGGCTCTGCCACCTCTCCGCAGAGGTAAGCCGCTCATTGCAACCGGCTTTTGTGGTCTCTTGCCCAGCGGCTTGATTATACCAAAGGTATGCTGGCCAAGAATGTGAGGCAACCTTCCTCCACGCCCCTCATCCTAGAACGACGGCGTATTCACCCAAGCCATGCGGAAGTCTCTCGACGAGTTGCCGAGCCACGATTCCCCTGTCCCCTCCGCTTGCGCTGCTTCACATCACAACGCCACATCGCCGGACCCTGTCGCCTCATGGTCACCATGATTAGGATGGACAGATCACCTTGAGCGATTCCCCCGGCCCGCCCCCAGCACGAGCGGTTCGACCTTCCAGCGGTGTCGCCTGCTGCGGACACAGACAAAACCTCACGGAGACATCTATGGCAGCATCCGGCGAAGCTGCAACGGCCCGAAAATCGGCCAACGCCACGGCTCAATCTCGGAAGAATGGGCACCAGGGCTCAACATCGGATCAGAACGGCTCAGTCGATCTGGCTTTGATCCTCGCAAGTCTGCAGACCATGCGCAAAGGAGACTTTTCCGTCCGCCTGCCAGTGGCCTGGACTGGCATCCAGGGAAAAATCGCAGACACCTTCAACGACATCGTCGCGGCGAACGAACAGATGGCCGCGGAACTGACCCGTGTCGGTCAGGCTGTCGGCAAGGAAGGCCGCACCCGGGAGCGCACGCGCTTTGAGCAGCATCGCGGCTCCTGGGGTCAGATGGAAGTCTCGCTGAACACGCTCATCGAAGATCTCCTGCGGCCGACCACCGAGGTGACCCGTGCGATCGCGGCCGTCGCCCAGGGGAACCTTACGCAGACAGTCCGCATGGACGTGGACGGCAGGCCGCTCGAAGGGGAATTCCTGCGCGCAGCGAACATCGTCAACACGATGATTCAGCAGCTCGGCATCTTTACGGCCGAGGTTACACGCGTGGCCCGCGAGGTCGGCACCGACGGCAAACTGGGTGGCCAGGCGCATGTGCCCGGTGTCGCCGGCACATGGAAGGACCTCACCGACTCGGTCAACTCGATGGCCAGCAACCTCACCGGCCAGGTGCGCAACATTGCCGAGGTTGCCACCGCCGTCGCCAGCGGCGATCTCTCCCGCAAGATCACTGTCGATGTCCGCGGCGAGATCCTGCAGTTGAAGGAAGCCATCAACACCATGGTGGACCAGTTGCGCTCCTTCGCTTCGGAGGTGACGCGTGTCGCTCGCGAAGTTGGCACCGATGGCAAGCTCGGCGGTCAGGCAGTCGTGCCCGGCGTCGCCGGCACTTGGAAGGACCTTACCGACTCGGTCAATGCCATGGCCGGAAACCTTACAGCCCAGGTCCGCAACATCGCCGAGGTGACCACTGCCGTCGCCCGCGGCGATCTTTCCCGCAAGATCACCGTCGACGTGAAAGGCGAGATCCTTGAGCTCAAAGACACCATCAACACGATGGTCGATCAGCTCAACGCATTTGCCGGTGAGGTGACCCGCGTAGCTCGCGAAGTAGGAACGGAAGGCAAACTGGGCGGTCAAGCCCAGGTCCCCGGCGTCGGCGGCACTTGGAAGGACCTCACCGACAACGTCAACTTCATGGCCAGCAACCTCACTGGTCAGGTGCGCAACATCGCTGAGGTCGCCACCGCCATCGCGAATGGCGATCTCTCCCGCAAGATCACGGTCGACGTGCGCGGCGAAATCCTTCAGCTCAAAGAGACGCTGAACACCATGGTCGACCAGCTGAACCGGTTCGCGGGCGAAGTCACGCGCGTGGCCCGCGAAGTCGGCACCGAAGGCAGGCTGGGTGGTCAGGCGCAGGTGCCCGGTGTCGCCGGCACGTGGAAGGATCTCACCGACTCCGTCAACTCCATGGCCGGGAACCTGACCGGTCAAGTCCGCAACATCGCGGAAGTCACGACCGCCGTGGCTCGCGGCGATCTCTCGCGCAAGATCACGGTCGATGTGAAAGGCGAAATTCTCGAGCTCAAGAACACCATCAACACCATGGTCGACCAGCTCAACGCCTTTGCCGGAGAAGTCACGCGTGTCGCACGTGAGGTCGGTACTGAAGGCCGTCTTGGCGGCCAGGCAGTCGTGCCCGGCGTCGCCGGTACTTGGAAGGATCTCACCGACAACGTCAACTTCATGGCCGGCAACCTCACCGCGCAGGTCCGTAACATCGCCGAAGTGGCGACGGCCGTCGCGCGCGGCGACCTCTCGCGCAAGATCACGGTCGATGTCCGCGGCGAGATTCTCCAGCTCAAAGAGACGCTGAACACCATGGTGGATCAGCTCCGCTCCTTCGCCGGCGAAGTCACCCGCGTGGCCCGCGAGGTGGGTACCGACGGCAAGCTCGGCGGTCAGGCGCAGGTGCCCGGTGTCGCCGGAACCTGGAAGGATCTCACCGACAACGTCAACTTCATGGCTGGTAACCTCACCGCGCAGGTGCGCAACATCGCTGAGGTCGCCACCGCCATCGCCAACGGCGATCTCTCGCGCAAGATCACGGTCGATGTGCGCGGCGAAATCCTGCTCCTCAAAGAGACCATCAACACGATGGTCGATCAGCTCAACGCCTTCGCCGGTGAGGTCACTCGCGTCGCTCGCGAGGTCGGTACCGAGGGTAGACTCGGTGGCCAGGCAAACGTTCCCGGTGTCGCTGGCACCTGGAAGGATCTCACCGATTCCGTCAACTTCATGGCCGGCAATCTAACGGCTCAGGTCCGCAACATCGCCGAAGTCACGACCGCCGTCGCGCGCGGGGACCTCTCGCGCAAGATCACTGTCGATGTGAAGGGCGAGATCCTCGAGCTCAAGAACACCATCAACACGATGGTCGATCAGCTCAATGCTTTTGCCGGCGAGGTGACGCGCGTGGCCCGCGAGGTCGGTACCGAAGGCAGACTCGGCGGCCAGGCGAATGTGCCGGATGTTGCCGGCACTTGGAAGGACCTCACGGACAAGGTCAACGTGATGGCCGCAAACCTCACTGAGCAGGTGCGGGGCATCGTGAAAGTGGTGACCGCAGTCGCGAACGGTGAACTCACGCAAAAGCTCACCGTGAATGCCAAGGGAGAAGTGGCGGCCCTCGCGGAGACCATCAACAACATGACCGACACGCTTGCCACCTTTGCCGATCAGGTCACCACCGTGGCCCGTGAGGTCGGTGTCGAAGGCCGGCTCGGCGGCCAGGCAAATGTCCCGGGTGCCTCCGGCACGTGGAAGGACCTCACCGGCAACGTAAACCTGCTGGCCGATAACCTCACCAACCAGGTGCGCGCTATCGCCGAAGTCGCCACGGCCGTCACCAAGGGCGATCTCACCCGCTCCATTCAGGTCGAGGCGCTCGGCGAAGTCGCCGAGCTCAAAGACAACATCAATACGATGATCGACAATCTGCGGTTGACCACCGACCGCAACACCGAGCAGGACTGGCTCAAGACCAACCTCGCCCGGTTCACCGGCATGCTGCAGGGGCAGCGCGATCTGACCACGGTCGGCCGCATGTTACTCTCCGAACTTGCTCCGCTCGTCAATGCCCAGCAGGGCGTTCTCTATCAGATGGGGACTGACGAATCCGACAACATGACGCTGCTCTCGGCCTTCGCGAATTCAGAAGACGGCCATCTGCAGCGGATCAAGCTCGGCGAAGGGCTGGTAGGGCAGTGCGCGCTGGAAAAGCGGCGCATGCTCATTGCCAATCTGCCCCCTTCCACCACGCCAGTTCGCTCCGGTCTTTTCGAATCCGTGCCGCGCAGCGTCATCGTGCTGCCGGTCCTCTTCGAAGATCGCGTCAAGGCCGTAATCGAGCTCGCCAGTCTCAGCGAGTTCACCGCGTCTCACCTCGCATTTCTCGACCAGCTCACCTCTAGCATCGGCATCGTGCTCAACAGCATTGAAGCCACCATGCAAACCGAAGGACTGCTCAAGCAGTCGCAGCAGCTTGCTGTCGAACTGCAGACTCAGCAGAAGGAGCTGCAACAGACCAACGAGCAGCTCGCGCAGAAGGCCCAGCAGCTTGCCGAGCAGAACGCGGAGGTCGAGCGCAAGAACCGTGAGATCGAACAGGCGCGCGGTGCTCTGGAAGAGCAGGCCAAGGAGCTCGCGCTCACCTCGAAGTACAAATCCGAATTTCTCGCCAACATGTCGCACGAACTCCGCACGCCGCTCAACAGCATCTTGGTGCTCGGTCAGCAGCTTGCGGACAACCCCGACAGCAACCTGACCGCCAAGCAAGTGGAGTTCGCCCGCACCATTCACGGCGCTGGCACCGATCTGTTGACCCTGATCAGCGACATCCTCGATCTCTCCAAGATCGAATCGGGTACCGTATCCGTGGAAGCGGAGGAAGTCTTCTTCGCCAGCCTCATCGACATGGTGGCCCGGCCCTTCCGCCACGAGGCGGAGAGCCGCAGACTTGCCTTCGAGGTCGATGCGGACTCGCGCCTCGCCCGAAGCCTCGTCACCGATTCCAAGCGCCTGCAGCAAGTGCTCAAGAATCTTCTCTCCAACGCCTTCAAATTTACCGAACATGGAGGCGTTCGGCTCTCAGTCACCCCCGTCACCAGCGGCTGGACCCCACACCATCCCATCCTCAGCAGTGCAGCAGGCGTCATCGCCTTCGAAGTCTCCGACACCGGCATTGGGATCCCCGCTGAAAAGCAGAGGATCATCTTCGAAGCCTTCCAGCAGGCGGATGCCGGAACGAGCCGCAAGTACGGCGGTACCGGTCTCGGTCTCGCCATCAGCCGTGAGCTCGCCAGCCTGTTGGGAGGCGAGATACAGCTCCGCAGCACGCCGGGTGCCGGCAGCAGCTTCACGCTCTACCTGCCCCAGACCTACGTTGGGCCTGCCTCCAGCAATGTCGCTCCCGCCAGCGACGCACGGCACCGCCCACCGTTGCTGAGCCGCCCAGCCGCCGCCTTCACCATGCCCGAAATCACGGGCGAAACCATCGAAGACGATCGCAGCGATCTCGAGCCGGGAGACGCGATTCTGCTGATCGTCGAAGATGATGTGCACTATGCCCGAATCCTCTGCGATCTATCGCGGGATAAAGGCTTCAAGGTGCTTGTTGCGTCTCGCGGGACCGAAGCGCTTGCGCTTGCGCGGGAGTACCATCCGACAGCCGTCTCTCTCGATGTCTCTCTGCCCGATATGCTCGGGTGGACCGTGCTCAATCATCTGAAGCAGGATCCCGCCACCCGGCACATTCCGGTGCAGATGCTCACCGTCAATGAGGACTGGCACCACGGTCTCTCTCACGGCGCCTTCGCCTTCGTTACCAAACCCACCACGCGCGAGGGTCTTGCCGCGGCGATCGATCGGATTCGCGACTACTCCCGTCCCCGCCGCAAGCGGCTTCTTGTCGTCGAGGACGAGCCGGCGCAGCAGCTCAGTATCCGCGCGCTTCTGGACTACGACGACATTGACGTCGACGTTGTCTCCACTGGCGAAGATGCTCTGGCCGCAGTGAAGAAACAAAGCTACGATTGCGTTGTTCTCGACCTTCGTCTGCCGGATATGACCGGATTCGAGCTGCTGGAGCAGTTAAGCCAGTCAGATTCCGGAAGCGAATTGCCGGTCGTCGTTTTCACGGGAAAAGACCTGTCCCCCGAGGAAGACGCACGCCTGCACATGTTGGCCCGCAGCGTCATCGTGAAGGATGTGGAATCACCCGAGCGCCTGCTCGACGAGACCGCTCTCTTCCTGCACCGCGTCGTCGGCGACTTGCCCATAGAGAAGCAAGCTATGCTGGATCGGCTGCACCGCTCCGACGAGGCGCTGGTTGGCAAGAAGGTACTGGTCGTCGATGACGACGTGCGTAATATCTTCGCCCTTAGCAGTGTGCTCGAGCGCCGTGGTATGAGTGTTCTCATGGCGGGAACCGGCCGCGAGGCCATCGCGACCATCGAATCTACTCCCGATCTGGGAATCGTACTTATGGACATCATGATGCCTGAGATGGACGGCTACGAAACCATGCAGGTCATCCGGCAGAATCCGCACTTCCGGCGCCTGCCCATCATTGCGCTCACCGCAAAGGCGATGAAAGGGGATCGCGAAAAATGCCTGCAAGCGGGCGCGTCGGAGTATCTCGCCAAGCCGGTAAACACAGAACAGTTATTGTCTTCGCTTCGCATGTGGCTGCATCGATAGAGCATCTTAGGTAAGCGTGTGGACGGTTCAACTCCCGCTCGGTGTGGCTTTACTTGCAGGAAGCCACACCGAGTGGATCTGCGCAGACGGAGTATTACCCGAACTGCTCTAGTCTGCATCTGAGGTTTGCAACAGTTCCGAGGAAGTTTGGCAGCAGAAAGGGTCCATGAACGAACGTGATCGAGCCAACATACTCATGGTCGATGATCAGGCGGGTAAGCTACTCAGCTATGAAGTGATCCTCAGTGAGTTGGGCGAAAACCTGATCAAGGCCAGATCGGCACGCGAAGCCATGGAGCAGTTGCTCCGCAACGATATCGCCGTAGTGCTGATGGACGTCAGCATGCCGGAGATCAATGGTTTTGAGCTGGCGGATATGATGCACCGCCACCCGCGCTTCCAGAAAACTGCCATCATCTTTATCTCCGCCGTTCACCTCTCCGATCCTGATCGCATCAAGGGCTACCAGAGCGGTGCAGTCGACTACATCGCCGTCCCCATCGTCCCGGAGCTCCTGCGGGCGAAGGTCAGCGTCTTCACCGAACTCCATCGGAAGACGCGGCAGCTTGAGCGGCTCAATCGCGAGCTCGAGCAGCGCGTGGAGGAGCGTACCGAGCAGCTCCGGCAGAGCGAAGAACAGTTCAGGACGCTTGCAAACTCCATTCCTCAATTGGCCTGGATGGCCGATGCTGATGGCGCCATCTTCTGGTACAACCAGCGCTGGTACGACTACATCGGCGCCGGCGAGCAGGAGATCGAACGCTGGGGCTGGACCAGCGTGCAGCATCCCGATCATGTCGAGCGGACCATGGAACGCCTCCAGCAGGCTTGGAACACCGGCGAGTTGTGGGAAGATACCTTTCCACTCCTCGGCAAGGATGGAAAGTACAAGTGGTTCATTGCCCGCGCCGTGCCGCTCCGCGATTCGCAGGGCAGCGTCGCGCGCTGGTTCGGTACCTGCACCGACATCAGCGATCAGATCGCCGCCGAAGAAAAGATCCGGCATCTGAACAGCCAGCTCCAGCAACGCCTGGCGGAGTTGGAGACCATCATGCAGGTACTTCCCGTAGGCGTAGCTGTGTCGCAGGATCCTGCATGCGACGTAGTGACCGGCAATGCGGCCCTGGCCGAAATGCTGGGCGTGGGACCGGGTGATGCGTTCTCTCCAGCCGGAATGGACCTGCGAGAACATCCCTTCCGCATCTACCAGGAAGGCCGGGAACTCGCACTGCGAGAGTTCCCCCTCCACCGCTCCGCTTTGTCCGGCCAACAGCTCGGAAGCATGGAACTGGAGGTTCGTCACAAGAACGGTTCCACAACTCATCTGCTGGCCAGCGCCAGCCCGCTGCGCGATCCGGCAGGCGCTGTACGCGGCGCCGTGGGGGCATTTTTCGATGTGACCGGTCGCAAGCGTCTGGAAGATCTGCTCCGCGAGCGCGCCGACCTCCTCGAGCTCGCAACCGAGGCGATCATAGTCCGCGATCTCAATGGTCTGCTGACCTACTGGAACTCCGGGGCCGAGGAGCTCTATGGCTGGAAGCGCGAAGAGGTGCTCGGCAAGCCGATCCACGATGTCCTGAAGACCCGCTTTCCAGTTGAGGATGAGGAAATCGAAGCGGCGCTGGCAAGCACTGGCAGTTGGGACGGAAACCTTACCCAGACCAACCGCGACGGTCGCGAGCTGGTGGTGGCCAGCCGGCTTGCCCTCAAGGCTCAGGGCGATGCCATCCTCGAGATCAACCGCGACATCACCGCTCAGCTACAAGCGGAAGACGCACTCCGCAAGGCCGAGCGGCTCGCGGCCATGGGACGGGTCGCCGGCATTATCGCTCACGAAATCAACAACCCGCTCGAGGCCATCAGCAATACTTTCTTTCTTCTGCGCGACCACCCGTCGCTCGACGACGAGGCCCGCCATTACGCTCAGATGGGCGAAGAGGAGATGCTGCGCCTCTCGCACATTACGCGTCAGACCCTAGGGTTCTATCGCGAATCCAAGCATCCGGTCGAAGTCTCAATCGCGCAATTGCTCGACGACATCCTCGAACTGCAGCTGCGCCGCCTGGAATTCGGCAAGATCGCCGTCGTGAAACGATACAGAAGCCAGGGCCTGGTCCAGGGCTTCCCGGTGGAGCTGAAGCAGGTCTTCCTCAATCTCATCGGCAATTCGATACAGGCCATGCCGGAAGGAGGCAAGCTCCGGCTGCATGTCTTTGCGTCCTCCCGCCGCGATAGTCGGCGCGCAGGCACATGGGTTTCGATCTGCGATACCGGTGTCGGCATCGATGTTGAGCACGCCAGGCATCTCTTTGAGCCGTTTTTCACCACCAAGTCGGCAAAGGGTACTGGCCTGGGCCTGTGGATCAGCAAGGGCATCATTCAAAAATACGGAGGCACCATCTCCTTCAGAAGTCTGCGCAGGTCCGGCAGAAACATCACCTGTTTTCAGATCTTCCTCCCGCACGCTGCTTTGGGGGCATCCGATCGCATCGATGCCCCTCCGGAATCACTCAAGATCGCCGAGCCTGCGGGACGAGCGAGCGGCCGTGCCTAGCGCGGTGATTCTTTGTGTGGACGACGAAGATATTCCGCGCACCCTCCGTGTAATGGTTCTCGCCAAGCAGGGTTACACCGTCTTGCCCGCCGTCTCTGCGGCTCAGGCATTGGAACTGCTCGATCAACATCACGTCGATCTTGTTCTCACCGACCAGATGATGCCCGGTCTCGTGGGAACCGAACTGGCAAAGATACTGCGGGCGGCGCGCCCGCAATTGCCCATCGTCATCGTCTCCGGAGTAAATGAGATTCCTGACGACGCGATATTTGCCGACCGATTTGTTAGCAAGGTCGAAGGCCCCCTGGCCCTCTTCCGCAACATCGCGGAGGTGTTGGCGGACTACCGTTCGGTCGCAGGCAGCGACATCCCCTGTGTTGAAAGCGGCAGCTCCGGCAGCGTCGCCCAGGCCATACCGAAGATCCCGCGGCTATCGAAATCTCAATAGATGCCTGACTTGGCCACGGCGGCGGCGAGCTTTCCAGCGGGCACATCTTCATCTTTCGAACTACCATAGTGCTATGAGTGAAAACGCGACCGCGCTTCGGGAGCAGATTCTCGCGCTGGCCGAGCAGTTCTTTAACCAGCAGTTCGCCGGCAAGGCCTTCGAACCTGGAACTTCACCCGTGCCCGTCTCCGGCAAGGTTCTGGACGCCTCCGATCTCCGCAGCCTTATCGACGCTTCTCTGGACTGCTGGCTCACCACTGGCCGCTTTGCCACCCAGTTCGAGCGCCAGTTGGCGCGTTTCTTTGGAGTGCGTGGCGCCTCGCTCGTCAATTCCGGTTCCTCCGCCAACCTCTGCGCCTTTTCCTGTCTTACTTCACCTCGGCTCGGCGAGCGGCAGATCAGGCCAGGCGATGAAGTCATCACGGTGGCCGCCGGTTTTCCCACTACGGTCAACCCCATCATTCAGAACAACTGTGTTCCCGTTTTCATTGACGTGACCACGCCAACCTACCAGGCCGATGCATCGCAGCTCGAAGCCGCACTCAGCGACCGCACACGCGCCGTTATGATCGCCCATACGCTAGGCAATCCCTTCGATCTCGACGTGGTCTCGAACTTCGCGAAGAAACATAAGTTGTGGCTGGTCGAAGACAGTTGTGACGCCCTCGGTGCGAAGTACAACGGCCAGATGGTCGGTACTTTCGGGGATCTCGCGACGGTCAGCTTCTATCCCGCGCACCACATCACCACCGGAGAAGGTGGCGCCGTAGTCACCAACAACGCGCTGCTCAAGACCCTCGCCGAATCCTTCCGTGACTGGGGGCGCGACTGCTGGTGCGAACCCGGCAAGGACAACACCTGCGGCAAGCGCTTTGAGTGGCAGTTGGGCGAGTTGCCATGCGGGTACGACCACAAGTACATCTACTCCCACATTGGCTACAACCTGAAGATGACCGACATGCAGGCCGCTGTGGGACTTTCGCAGTTAAAGAAACTGCCCAGCTTCATAGACGCGCGCCGGCAGAACTTCCGTTATCTATACGAGCGCCTCAAGCCCTACGAGGATGTGCTCCTGCTTCCGGAAAGCACTCCCGCAGCCGAGCCCAGTTGGTTCGGATTTCCCATCGGCGTGCGCGAGGGCGCACCCTTCGGCCGCGATGCGCTGGTGAGTGAGCTCGAGTCGCGAAAGATCGCCACCCGTCTCCTCTTTGGCGGCAATCTTGTCCGCCAGCCCGCCTACCAGAACGTCAAGTACCGCGTCGCCTCCAGCCTCGCCCGCACAGACTATGTCATGCGTTCTGTATTCTGGCTGGGCATCTTTCCCGGCTTAAACGAGACGATGCTCGACTACGTCGCTGAGACGATCGATGGCTTTGTCGCTGCGCAAAAAACGGGCGGATTCATGCCCGTCCTTCAGAGTTAGTTACTGATGACCGACCGCAAACGCATCACGATTATCACGCCTTGCTACAACGAGGAACTCAATGTTCGCGAACTCCATCGGCGCACACGCGCAGTGATGGACGCGCTGCCGCAGTATGAGTACCGTCACATCTTCATCGACAATGCCTCGCACGACGGCACCGTCTCAGTTCTGCGTGCCATGGCGGCGGAATTTCCCGAGGTGCAGGTCATCGTGAATGCGCGCAACTTCGGCCACCTTCGCTCGCCCATGCACGCCTTCCTCGAAGCGGATGGCGACGCTGTCGGTGCCATCGCTGCTGATTTGCAGGAACCGCCAGAGCTCTTCGCGGAGATGGTGGCCCGGTGGGAGCAAGGCTTCCCGATCGTCGCTGCCGTCAAGACCACAAGCGAAGAATCAGGCCTGATGTACAGTATTCGCACGGCGTACTACAACCTTGTCGGAAAACTCACGGACGTGCAGGTCATCTCCCATTTCACCGGCTTCGGCTTATACGACCGGCGCGTGGTGGATCTCCTCAAGAAGAAATTTCAGGATCCCTACCCTTACTTCCGTGGCATGATCGCGGAGCTTGGCCTGCCACATACTGAAGTTGTCTACAACCAGAATCGCCGCGAACGCGGTATCACCAAAAACAACTTCTATACCCTCTACGACCTCGCGATGCTTGGCATCACGAATCTGTCCAAGGTGCCGTTGCGCTTGGTCACCGCGGCTGGCTTCATATCAGCCGCCCTCAGCCTCATCCTCGGGTTTTTCTATCTGCTATACAAGATCGTCTTCTGGAACAGCTTCTCGCTCGGCGTCGCGCCGCTCGTGCTGGGCCTCTTCTTTCTCGGTTCCGTGCAGTTGCTGTGCCTCGGCATCATCGGTGAATACGTTGGCTCTATCCATAGCTTCGTGCAGAACCGTCCGCTGGTCATCGAAAAAGAGCGCATCAACTTTCCCGAGCGATCGTCGTCATGAATCGGAGTACGCAGCTCGCCCGGGCGTGGCAGGTCATCCGCTATCTGATGGTCGGCGGCTTCAATACCTGCTTCGGCTACTCGCTCTTTGTCGGTCTCAACTATCTCTTCCGCGCGCTCGGTGTCTACGGCTCGGAGATAGCCAGTCTGCTCTCCAACATCATTTCCATTACGGTGGCATTTCTCGGTTACAAGTGGTTCGTCTTTCGCACCCGTGGCCATTATTTCCGGGAATGGCTGCGTTGCCTCTCCGTCTACGGGACCAGCATGGTCTTCTCGCTCATCATGCTGCCGCCGCTCACACTGCTGATGCGTCACTGGTTCGGCCGTTCCCAGTGGGCGTCCAATGTGGCTGCTGCGATCCTCACCATGCTCACCGTGGTTGGGAGCTACTTTGGCCATAAGCACTTTTCCTTTCGCCGCTCCGGAGACGCGCTGGACGCGGCTCTCGATCCCGACGCCAGCAATGCAGTCGAATCCCGCCCCTGAGCCAAAATCACAGATGGTGTAAGGTATCGAATGACTTTCAACGCAGCCGTTCGAACAAGAGCCGCTGCACAGAACAGACTTCTCCAAATCATCGCCTGTGTGATTTGGCTATAAGGTAGGCCTTGTGAAGGCAATTATTCTCGCCGGCGGTCTTGGCACCCGGCTCAGTGAAGAAACGTCCCTTCGGCCCAAGCCGATGGTGGAAGTAGGCGGCCGCCCCATCCTGTGGCACATCATGAAGACCTACTCCCACTACGGCATCAACGACTTCATCGTGTGCCTGGGCTACAAGGGCTATCTCATCAAGGAATATTTCTCGAACTACTATCTCCACGCCTCCGATGTCACCATCGACATCGTGAACAACAAGATGGAGATGCATCGCAACGTCTCCGAGCCCTGGAGAATCACGCTGATCGATACCGGCGCTGCCACCATGACCGGCGGCCGCCTCAAGCGCGTCCTGCCCTATGTGAAGGACGAAGAGACCTTCTGCTTCACTTACGGCGACGGCGTTGCCAATGTCGATATCTCCGCTTTGCTCGCCTTCCATGAAAAACACCGGCGCCTTGTCACTTTGACCGCCACGAGACCAACAAGCCGTTTCGGCGCTCTGGATATTGCAGACGACGGCGCCGTAACTCGCTTCACAGAGAAGCCCCCGGGGGAAGGCCGATGGATCAACGGCGGCTACTTTGTTCTCTCACCCAAGGTCGGCGAATATATCAAGGACGACATGACACCGTGGGAGCGCGACCCCATGGAGAAGCTCGCGCGCGAAGGCCAGGTTGCTGCATACAAGCACGATGGCTTCTGGCAGCCCATGGATACGCTGCACGATAAAAACCTGCTCGAGGGGTTGTGGAACAGCGACCGCGCACCGTGGAAGGTCTGGTAACCGTGGCAGCGACTCAATTCGTCCCAGCAACTCAATTTTGGAACGGCAAGCCCGTCTTCCTCACCGGCCACACCGGCTTCAAAGGAAGTTGGCTCGCGCTGTGGCTGCAGCATCTCGGCGCGAATCTCACAGGCTACGCGCTCGATCCGCCCACTGAGCCCAGCCTCTTTCACAAAGCAGACGTCGCCGCCTGCATGCACTCCGTCATCGGCGATCTGCGCGACCGCACGCGTCTCACCTCCTCGATGCAAAACGCGCAGCCAGAAGTAGTCTTCCATCTCGCCGCACAGCCCCTCGTGCGCCACTCCTATGCCGATCCCGTGGGTACCTACGAGACCAACGTCCTCGGCACCATCCACCTTCTCGAAGCCGTTCGTAAGACGCCTTCCGTGCGAGCCGTCGTCGTCATTACCACGGACAAATGCTACGAGAACAAGGAGTGGATCTGGCCCTACCGCGAGACCGATCCGCTTGGCGGCTACGATCCCTACAGTTCTTCCAAAGCCTGCGCCGAGATCGTCACCAGTTCCTGGCGCGATTCCTTCTTCAATCCCGCGCGCTACGCAGAGCACCACACAGCGATCGCATCGGCCCGCGCCGGCAATGTCATCGGTGGTGGCGACTGGGCCTCCGATCGCCTGATCGCCGATATCATCCGCGCCTTCTCCACCGGCAAGACGCTTGAGATCCGCAATCCCGCCGCCACCCGCCCCTGGCAGCATGTGCTCGAGCCGCTGCGTGGCTATCTCACGCTGGCAGAAAAACTTCACACCGGCGGCACCCGTTACGCATCCGCCTGGAACTTCGGTCCTCGCTACACCGATGCTCAGCCAGTTGAGTGGATCGTGCGCTATCTTTCCGCAAAGTGGGGAACCGCGACTAAGTGGAAAGTTGACTCGCATGGGCATGTCCACGAAGCGCAGATGCTGAAGCTCGATTGGTCCAAGGCGCACGCCGCCCTGGGATGGCAACCGGTCTTCTCGCTCCCGGAAGCTCTCGACTACACCCTCGAGTGGTATCAGCGCGAGCAAGCCGGAGCGAGAGCACGCGAACTCTGCCTCGAGCAGATCGCCAGCTACTCCGAGAAGCTCGCGACGGTGTCCTAACAGTCCGGTTCACCATTCGAACCGCAACCCGCCCCACAATTTGCCGGAGCCGATCACGGATCAAGTTCAGGGCTGAGTTTGACCACGTGGCAGAGCCGGTGGTTCTGCAATGTTCAGAACTGCAGTTGAACACGGGTCTGGAAGAACTGCGTATTGCCCTTGAGATTGAATCGGTCAAGCTGTCCATAGCCATAGGCCATCTCCAGCCGCACATTTTCGGAAAGGTACCAGTTCACCATGGGTGTGACTCTCCCGAACGTGCCTCCACGCACAGTGCCGCCGTTGAGATCGCTGTAGGAGTAGCGCAACACTAACTCCCAGGCTCCGGGTCCTCCGCTGAACACGGGCTTCAACGGTGCTATGTCTCTGAAACAACCGTTGATCGTGTTGTAGGGACGTGTCTCCCCGGTGACCAGCCACGTTGTGACGAAGTCGCCTCCATTAAAGTTGGGATTGCCCGTTGACCGGGAGTCGACGTGCTGGAAGTAGTACTCGCTGCCGAAGAGCAAGGACTTTCTACGGTAGTACGCCTCATATCCCTGGCTGTAGGAGCTGCTTGCGGCGAATTTTCCGGTATCGATGAAATAGGGCGCAGTAGATGCTTCGGGGCGTGATCTGAGCTGGAGTTGCCCGTCGACGGGTTTGCCATAGCGGAAGTTGTAGCCAACGTGAAACAGCGTGCCTTCCTCTTCTGAATGCACCGGGAGCCAGGCAACTCGTACGACCTCCTGGCTGGAATACGAGGAAAACGACTGGCCCTTCGACATGACATCGTTGAAGTAGCCGACGTTCCAGAGGAAGCCATGCCTCTTCGAATAACCAAGCCACTTGAAACCATCCGCAAGGAGCGGAACGGTCGCGTCGCTGAACGTGAATCTTTCCAGGGTCCAGCCGTCGTAGCCGACCATGACCTTGTTGAGAGAGAACCCCTCCTTTTGGCGCCCAATGAAGAAGTAGCTCTGGATCTTCGGGACCCCGAACTGGACCCCGGTCTGCCGCACAAACCAAGAGTTAAGGTAGCCGTCGTACATGAACCCTGCGCACCAGGTTGTGGGCAGCTTGAGACTGGGGAGTCTTCCTCCCATGATGATGCGAGAATCACGAACCTTCTCACCAGGCGACATGGCGATCTGTTCTTTGCTTTCGTTGTTCTGAGCAAACGCCGCGAAATCATATAAAAACCCGCCGCCCACCCGGATAGTGAAGTGCGGTCCACGATATTCATTCCAATGCACAAGGTCCCGCCGCGGTAAAGGCTCGGCTGCTTCAGCGGTGTTCTCGAGATTGGGTGGCGGGGCCTCGGTTGGCGTTGGAGTGGAGTTCTGAGTAGTTGTCTGCGACGGAATGGTTGTCTGCGCTTGAGTAGTCGGAGGAGGCGCTTGGGTCGAGTTCTGAGCTGTGTCTTGAACCGTCTCTTCCGTTGGATTGGATGTCTCCTCAAGACTTGGAGCATCGGGGTATTGAGCGTGGGAGGGCGGTCCGGCGATGGCAGCGATTGCAACCAAAAGCAGAAGAGCCTTCCTGGTTCGGGTCCGGCGCATCGGTGGCCCTTTCAATCAATATGTTCTGAAGAGCTCTTGAATTTGCGCCGGCTTATCACCCTTCAACAGTGCCAGTGAAAGCAGGATCCTTGATTTCTGCGGATTTAGCTCATCCGAAGCAATAAATCCGAGCTTGTCATCGTCCACTTCCACGTTGCGGTCGACCATTCCGGTGGCGACGCGGCTGCTACGAACCACGACCACACCCTGCTTAACGGCGGCCGCCGCCGCATCAACCGAAACTTTATTCATGTTGCCGTTGCCAACGCCAGCGATGACAATTCCTTTTGCGCCTGCTTTGACACTCGCGTCGATCAGATCAGGTTCCATGTCGGCATCCGCGAAGATGATATCGACACGAGGCAGTTTCGTCACATTCGAGATGTCAAATTCACTTTTCGACGTGTGAGTCCATGGCGGGTTGTTATACCAGTCGTCTTTGCCATAGGCGGTGACGCCGACTACTCCCCGTAAAGGTGACATGAACGTCTGAACGGAGGTCGTGCTCGTCTTTGTAAGCGAGTGCGCTGCATGGATCTGGTCATTCATCACAACTAGGACTCCCCGACCCTTGGCCTTCGGGTCGGCTGCAACCGCCACGGCGTTGTACAGATTCAATGGGCCGTCTGCACTCACTGCTGTCGAGGGCCGCATCGACCCAACCATCACCACTGGCTTGTCGCTCTTCACCGTCAAGTTGAGGAAGTATGCTGTTTCTTCCATCGTGTCGGTGCCATGTGTGATCACAATGCCATCGACGTTCGAACCAGAAAGTAGCTGATTGCAGCGCTTCGCCACCTTCAGCATGATGTCGAATGACATGTCCTGCGATCCCACATTCGAGATCTGCTCTCCTTTGATGTTCGCAAGCTTCTCTATCCCTGGAACGGCCTTCAACATGGCGTCGATCGTGACAGCTCCGGAGGTATATGCGGATTGTGTGCCGCTGGCCGCAGCACCCGCAATCGTCCCGCCGGTGGCAAGGATCACGACGTCCGGTTTGTCTTTCTTCGCAGGCGAGTTCTGGCACCCGATGGCAATGAGAACTAAGATCATCATGTATACGCGTTTCATAATTCCTCTTTCCAAAGCTGGCGCATGCGCACTCGCGGAGTGACTACTTATTGGTCTGGTAATTGCTCTTCTGCAAATTCGTTAGCTTAACTGGATCAAGCAATTCCTTGATCTGCGCCTCCGTCAACACATGCTGCTCCCGGATGATTTCAAGGATCCCCTTGTTGGTCTTGTAGGCTTCCTGGGCCAGTTCAGTGGCCTTCTCATAGCCCACAATAGGATTCAGTGCTGTAACAATGCCCACCGTCGTTTCCATATAGTGCGCGAGTACCTCCTCGTTCACAGTGATCCCGTCGACGCATTTGGTTCGGAACAGGATTGAGGTGGTGTAGAGAAGGTGCTGCGACTCCATCATGGAGAGCCCTTCTATCGGTTCGTAAGCATTGAGCTGAAGCTGGCCCGAATGAGCTGCAAGCGTCGTTACAAAGTCGTTGCCCATCACTCGGAAGGTCACAAGATTCACAACCTCTGGCACGACTGGGTTGACCTTGCCCGGCATGATGGAAGAACCCGGCTGCAGTGCCGGCAGATCAATCTCGGACAAGCCAGCCCGCGGTCCGGAAGTCAGGAGGATAAGATCTCCGGAAATCTTTGAAAGTTTGATAGCAACGCTTTTCAGAGCAGCGGAGTAAACCACGAATCCCTGCTGGTCCCATGTCGCGGCAATCATGTCAGGGGCTGGCACGATGGGCTTTCCGGTGAGCTGCGCCAGATGTGCCGCGCATTTTTCGGCATATCCCTTCGGCACGTTGATTCCGGTGCCAATAGCGGTGGCACCCATGTTCACTGTGTAGAGTGCCTTCTCCGCTTCCTTGAGCTCTGCGATTTCACCATCCAAGGAAGCAGCGAAAGCGTGGAACTCCTGGCCTACCGTCATCGGCACCGCATCTTGCAACTCGGTGCGCCCCATCTTCACGATCTCCAGGTACGCGTTGCCCTTCGCACGGAATGATGCTGAGAGTTTCTGCAACTCATCAACCAGCTTGTCATTGCGCAGGATGAGCGCCACCTTGATCGCCGTCGGATAGGAGTCGTTGGTGGATTGCGACATGTTCAGATCGTCGTGCGGCTCCAGGTACTGGTACTCACCTTTCTTATGGCCGGTCAGTACTAGCCCGACGTTCGCGAGCACTTCATTCGCATTCATATTTGTGGAAGTACCGGCCCCGCCCTGATACCAATCCACCAGAAATTGATCGTTATATTTGCCGGCACGCACGGCCGCGGTGGCCTTCTCGATAGCGGCTAGCCGTTCCGGCTTCATCGCGCCCACATCGGTGTTAGCTTGCGCTGCCGCGAGCTTGACGATAGCCCATGCTTCGATGAATCCGGGATAGTGGTTGATCGGGACGCCGGAGAGCTGGAAGTTCTCCAGCGCACGCGCGGTCTGGACTCCATAGTAGGCATTTGCTGGGATCTCTTTTTCCCCTAATAGATCCTTTTCCATTCGCGGCTTTTCATCGGAGCCCGACGCAGCATTGGAGGAGGTCGCCGTAGTCTGTGCGCGCGTTGGGACGGTAGCCGTAGCGATTCCCAGCGTCAGGGCGATAGATATGGTCACCCACCTGCCGCTTCGAAACAACTTAGTAGACATGACATGAACTCCGTTCGAGCCGCCTGCGTTGTGCTCTCGGCATTCATATAATCGGTGCCAACCTATACTCGGCAACTATCACATTAGATAGGTGACTAATCGTTGCTCGCCGATCAGCTTTGACATTAGCGTCGGCATTCGTACTGGCTGCTCGACGAGCTTCTCCGACATCAGGTAGACCAGTAGACCAATAGACGAGTCAGCTCGAACGACCCGACTCGTCCCGGTCGCACATGCCGCGGGGATGGCAGCGCGTGTGTCGCTCACCGTAGCTCTTGACCAGACTATCGAGTGGCCTCAGCGCTGACGCCCGCGCACGCGAACTCTTCCCTCGAGTGGCCGACGCCGCGCGGTGGAGTGATCCGCTGTTTACCGACGAGAAACTGTCAACTGTCTCCTGATGTGTTCGCGATCGTCATCGAAACCAGCCTATTCATCCAATTTTCAACAAGACAATTCGCTTCCCGGCATCCCAAGTCTTGATGCCTGCGCGTGCGCTCTCTACCATCCATTTCATGGATTCGCTCCCCGTGAAGCTCAGCTCCAGGGTCAGGCAGGCCGTTCAGTTCGCCGCCATCCGCCATAAGGACCAGAAGGACAAAGCCGGCAAGCCGTACATCGCCCATTGCTTTCGCGTTGCGCTCGCCGTGTGGCACTGCGGCGAGGACCACTTCATCGCGGCCATCCTGCACGACACCGTCGAGGACACCGCCACCACGCTCGATGAGATCGAGAACCTCTTCGGCAAAAACGTGCGCAACGCCGTTGACAGCGTCAGTCGCCGCGAGTTCCCAAAGAAGGAGTCCTACGAGGACTTCGTCCTGCGCTCCAAGGCCGATCCCATTGGACGTGTCGTCAAGATCGCCGACCTCTACGACAACATGTCCCCCGAGCGCCGTCCCGAACCGCCCGTAGAGCTGGACAAAAAACTCGAGCGCTACGAAAAGGCACTCGCCGTCCTCACCAGCCGCTGACAAAAGCCATTTGTCATGTCGACCGGAGCGGCGAAGCCGCGCAGTGGAGAGATCGGCTGGTCCAAGCGAGCTTCCTGATCCCTGGCCCCCGAAGATCGCTACAGTAGAGAAGCGATGCCCATCTTCGACCTCCCGCCGGACGAGCTCACCCGCCTCGCCAAAGCCAAGGGCTTTGACCTCGCCGGGATAGCCGCCCTCGATAAAGCAGAAGAGGAGGGAAGCGAAGACCCCGGGAAGTATCTGGAAGACTGGATCGCCGCCGGCCACGCTGGCGAAATGGACTACCTCAAGCGTCGCAACGAGCAAGGCGCCCTGCTGCGTTCGGAAGTCAAGGCCGCCCTCCCCTGGGCGCGCTCGGTGATCGTCTGCGCCGCGAATTACAACGCGCCCGGCCCCCTCTCCATCGACCCCGCACCTGCAGCCACCGGGTGGATCGCCCGCTACGCCTGGGCCGGCCGGCCTGACCCGTCGACCGGCGAGCTGCGCCCCTCCGATTACCACGACACTCTCCTGGCTCGTCTGCGTTCGCTCGAATCCACTCTCCATGACCGCATCGGCGGGGCGTTCGACTCCCGCTGTTACGTCGACACCGGCCCTCTTATTGAGCGCGACCTCGCCCACCGCGCCGGCATCGGCTGGACCGCCAAAAACACCTGCACTCTCAATCAGCAGCTCGGCTCGTGGCTCTTTCTCTGCTGCATCGTTACTTCGCTTGAGGTCGCCCCCTCGGCCCTGCCTCTTCCCGCAGCAGACCGCTGCGGCACCTGCCGCCGCTGCATCGAGGCCTGCCCCACGGACGCACTTGTCGCGCCTCGCCAGATGGACGCGAGCCGCTGCATCGCCTACCTCACTATCGAAAAGCGCGGCCCCATCCCGGAGGACCTCCGCGTCCCCACAGGCCGCCAGGTCTTCGGCTGCGACATCTGCCAGGATGTCTGCCCATGGAACCAGAAGGCCAGACGCCCCGAAGCTGCAGCAACCGATCTCACCCGCCCCGAACTGATCAACCCAGCTCTTGACTGGCTCGCGGATCTCAGCCCTGAGGAGTTCAACCGGCAATTTCGAGGCTCCCCGATAAAACGAACAAAACGAAGTGGATTGCTCCGCAACGTCGCAATCGCCATCGGCAATAGCGGCGAGCCGAAATTCCTGCCTCAGCTCAAAGTCTGGACCGATGCAGAAGCCGATGACCCCGTCCTCGCCGAAGCGGCCGCCTGGGCGATCAGCCGCCTGTCGTCGGCCTGACCTGTCCGAGACCAGGTCACCCACGAGACCCATTGTGATCGACCAGAGGGAGCGAGCCCGCTAAGTGCGCTGGAGGCGCCGGTGAGCATGTGGCCAGCACAAACAGAACGGCCTCCTTGCGTCAGGAGGCCGTTCTGCTGAATCGATTCGTGATGGTCTAGGCGTTGCGAACGACGTTTGCCGCATTCAGTCCCTTGGGACCCTGCTGGCACTCGAACTCCACTCCTTCACCCTCATTCAGCGTCTTGTACCCATTCTCCTGAATTGCCGAGAAGTGCACAAACACATCTTCGCCAGTGGAGCGCTGGATGAACCCATAGCCCTTTGCTCCGTTAAACCACTTCACAACGCCTTGCTCTTTCACGGGAGACTCCTTTCACCTCTTTTGTTAAGGCGTCCCGCAAATCCACTCTGAAAACACGAAAAGCTGCCGGCGTCCAGGACGCAGGGCAGCTCTTTGTTTCCCAAGTCTCAGTGCGGAACAGCAAAACCAGAACATCAAAAACGGCCTTCCAAATTCGTGCTTCCCGCAGGCCCAAACCGGCACCCTGCGTTCTCCTGTTATGGCAGGAAACGCTTCTAAGTGCAACACAAAATTGCGTTACAGCGCCTTTTCAACAGCCCCGCCGCGCTCCGGATGACCCCTTGTGGGGAGAGGAATTGCCGCCCCGCGTTGCTACCATCGACCAGCGGAGCGACCTCTCTATGGCCATGCTGACCCTCTTCCCACCCCCCATGGAAGCCGACCAGTCTCCGGCCGCGCCGCTCAAAAACCTGCCCGAAAACGCCTCCCTTTCCCAGCGCGCAAAGGCGCTCGCCTGCTATCTCGCACAGACCGAGGTGCACACCTACGCCTTCAGCGTGGCCGCAAACGTCATCCTTTCGCTCTTTCCCTTCATCGTCCTCATGCTTACCCTCGCCCGGCAGGTATTTCACTCGCCCGCGATGGTGGCGGTCATCGCAGACGAAATCCGCTACTTCCTCCCCGCCGGCCAGGATTTCGTCATCCGCAATATGACCATCCTCTCTCGCGCGCATGGCGGCGTGCAGATCGCCTCCATCGTCATGCTCCTGATCTCCTCCACCGGCGTCTTCATACCCCTCGAAGTCGCCCTCAACCAGGTCTGGGGCGCCAAACGCAACCGCTCCTATCTCATGAACCAGCTTGTCTCTCTGGGTCTGGCCTTCGCCATCGGCACTCTCACCCTTATCTCCATCTCGCTCACTGCCGCACAGCACAGCCTGCTCGGCTTCCTCTTCCTCGGCAACACCGATAACGTTGTCTTCAACTTCCTGGCCCACTGGCTGCTGCAAATCTCTGCCGTCGTCATCAGCGTGCTCATCTTCCTGCTCATCTACTGGGTGCTGCCCAACCGCAGGCTGCCCATCCTCGCTGTCGTGCCCGCCGCCGTTACCACTGGTCTGCTCTGGGAGGTTGCCAAGCGCATCTACATTGCGCTGCTACCGCTGCTTGATTTCCGCTCCGTCTACGGCCCTTTCTCGGTCTCCGTATCCCTGATGATGTGGGCTTTCGTCAGCGGGCTCCTGATGCTCGCCGGGGCGCACTACTCCGCTTCCCGACATGCCCTGCGTCTCGCCCGCGAAGTCAGCGTGCGCCACCACAGCGACCCCGAATCCGACATCTGACCTGCCCAGATCGACAACGTCCTGCCATGACTGGTCGCGCAGGGACCAGGTTCCGGATGCGAAAGAACTCCCCTGTTCGACGGTCCATCTGTCCTTTGTGACAGTTGTATGGTTTGCTGCCCTTCGGTAGCGTCATTGTGAATCTACAGCGTCGGGACGGGAACCGGATCAGGCTTCGCCCAACTTAGCCAATCGGTCGGACGCGACGGATGCCGTACGCGGGAATTGTCGACACCATTCAACATTCGACGGAGGGCATCATGCGGCTTATCGCTCCCGCGAGCGATAAGCAACCAATTCAACCCGACTAACAGGAACGGACGATGGGAGATCCCAATGAAATCATGGAGTGACAGATTTAGACGCGTCGGCGTGCAAAGAATTTGCGCTGCTTTGCTCACAGTAATAGCGCTAGCATCCGTAGGCTATGCACAGACCTTCACCTCTGGGGAAAAGGGAAAAATAAAGGGGACGATCGTGTCCAGAAAGGGCGACTTGGTCAAGGTGCAAGACAAGAAGACAGGGTCGACAGCAACGGTTAAGATCACCGACGACACGAAGATCTTGCGAGACAAACACAAGGTGGCGTTCCACCGTCACGAAGACATGGACGTAACGGCCATGGTGCCCGGCTTGACTATCAGTGCCGAGGGAGTAGGCAATGCCTCCAATCAACTGGAGGCGAGCAAAATAACCTTCTCGCCGGATGAGTTTGCCATTGAAGTAGCGCAGGAACAGCAAATTATGGCTAACAAGTCAGCGGCCGCCAACGCACAGTCTACGGCCAACCAGGGGGTGACTGCGGCAGGCGCCGCGCAATCCACCGCTAACCAGGCGGGCTCGATGGCCCAGGCCGCTGGTACTGTCGCGGTTATGAATGCGGCTGACGTACAGATGGTCAACCAGCGCGTTTCGGATCTGGACGACTACAAAACCGTCGCCGAAGCGGTAATTTACTATCCCACGGGCCAGTCTGCTTTGGATGACCCCGCGAAGGCTGATCTTGACAAGCTCGTCGCTCTTGCGCAGTCAACCGACGGCTACATGATTGAGATCGCCGGCTACGCCTCCAAAACGGGAACGAAAGAGGCAAACCAGCAGCTCAGCGAGGAGCGTGCATCAGCGGTTGCAAATTACCTTCGCAACCATGGAAATATTCCGATGCGACGCATCCTTGCACCGGCTGGTTACGGCGCCACTCATCCTGACGCCGCCAATTCTGACCCGCAGGGGCGCGAACTGAACCGGCGTGTCGATGTCAAGCTCATAGTGAACAAGGGGCTTCAGAACATGTAGACCTTTGTCGGGTCAACTTGCTTAGCTTTTTCTCTACAAGATGCGTTTGCAGCGGATGTCCACCGCATCCAGTCGCAACGCATCTTGCTTTGTTATGGCGCTAAACTCACTGCGGCAAGCCGGCTAAGCGCTTCCAATGTGCTCGTTTGCTGTACCAGTCCGTCGCCGGACCGCTGTGGGAGGTCGCCAAGCGCATCCACGTTCCCGTACTGCCGCTGCTCGACTTCCGCTCCGTCTACGGCGCCTTTCGGTCTCTGTCTCGCTCATGATGTGGGCCTTTGTCAGCGGACTGCTGATGCTCGGCGGCGTTCATTACTCAGCCTCATGCCACGCGCTGCCTCTTGGCCGCGACGTCGGCCTCCGCCACCATAGCGACCCCGAATCCGACATCTGAAGGGCCTCTGAAGCTCCGCCACACACAACCCGGGCGTGAGCCGACCAGGCGAAGCGACAACCCCGCAATATGCGCCGCAGGCGCGTCCGCCCGGACCTGCAAGTCCCGCCTCAGGCGTGCGTTACACTCGCCCTGAGTATGCCCAACCTTTTCACGCGCGTGGAAGCCGCCATTCTGAAACCGCTGCGCCGCCCTGCACTTTCTGGGGTTGCGGAGCACGGCGCCTTCTGGTCGCTCGCGGCCTTGATCGTTCTCATATTGCTGCGCTTTTTGCCTGGCAATCCCGGCGGTTTCAGCACGCTTGCGCTGTTCGTTGTCGTTCCCGTCTGCTTGGTCTTCAGCTGCATCGTCCTCTACCGCTGGCTCGTCACCCATGTGCTGTGGAAGGTGCGCAATCGTCTCATCGTCACCTACCTGTTGATGGGACTCGCGCCAGTGGTGCTCTTCGTCACCCTGGCCACCATCGCCGCCTACGTCTTCGCCGGGCAGTTCGCCACGTTCGCCGCAAGCTCGGAACTGCAGTCCAACCTCGGCCGTCTCAGCGCAGAGAACCAGGCCTTTGCGGTACACGTCGCGCACGCCATCGCCCGCGCACCGTCTGCAACCTCTGTCGAGCTCGGCGATTACGATGCCGCCAACCACAGCGTTCCCGGCCGCCTCATGGTCGATGCCTGGGTCAGCATCCAGTCCGACCATCGCCGTCTTAGCCTCGTCAACGAGGGCAGAGAACTCCCACAGCACAATGCAGACAATCCCATCACCTATCCCGAATGGTCGCGCGACGACTTTCGCGGTGCCGTGCTCGACAAAGGCCGCCTCTCCCTCCGCCCGCTGAATTGGTCGCTCTATGGCTTTCGCGGCGTCGTGCTCGACAACGGACGCTTGTTCCTCCGCGCGGTGAATTCGAGCACCGTCGCCGGTCACCAGGTCACTTTTGTCTCCAGCGCCCCGCTCGATCCCGCGACCGTCGATCAGCTTGCTCAGGGTCTCGGGGTCATCCACATCATTCCCGATGTCGGCAAGGCACTCGAGGAGGATGACAACAAAACCGCTCCTGTTCATTCGACCAGAGCCACACCAAAAGAACTGGCTGAACAGGCCTCAGGCACTGTGAATGGCGGCAAACTCCCCGCCAGCGCCTTCCTCCTTGATCGGCGCATCACTTTTTCCACGCCGCTTCCCACCACCGCGTGGGCAAGTGGCAAGCAACTTACCAGCCTGCTGAGTGTCACCTCCCGGCCCGCGCTGCTCTACGCGCACCTCTTCGGCACAGCCGTCTTCGTCGGCACCTTCATCCGGTACGGCCTCATCACCCTGGCCGTGGTCTTTGCGGTCATCGAGCTCTTCGCCTTCATCATGGCGATCCGCCTCAACCGCACGATCACGAATGCCGTCGGCGACCTTTATCGCGCCACCGTTGCCATCGACAGCGGCAACTTCGCGCATCGCATTCAGGTCCACCGCCGCGACCAACTCGGCGCACTTTCCACCTCGTTCAACACCATGTCGGAGTCGCTCGAGGGACTGCTGGAGCAGCAGCGCGAGAAGGAGCGTATGCAGAGCGAGCTCGAAATCGCGCAAGAGGTGCAGAACAATCTCTTCCCCCATGGCCAGGTCGAGATGCCCGGATTCGAGCTCCATGGTGTCTGCAAGCCGGCGCGCACCGTCTCCGGCGATTACTACGACTTCCTCATCATGGGAGAATCGGAGCTGACCCTCGCCATGGGCGACATCAGCGGCAAAGGTATCTCCGCCGCGCTGCTCATGGCCTCTCTGCACTCCGCTGTGCGCGCCTATCGCTTCGCAGGCGAAGACTCCTTCAGCGACAACGGTGGTACAAACCGATCCTTCCAGGGCGGCGCCACCTTCAGTTCACCCGGCAAGGTGCTCAGCCTGCTCAACCGGCATCTCTATCGCAGCACCCAGCCCGAAAAGTACGCGACGTTGTTTCTAGCGCATTACGACGCCATCTCGCGGAAGCTCGTCTACTCGAACGGTGGCCAGCTACCGCCGTTCGTCCTGTGTGCCAACGGTACCGTGCGCCGTCTCGATCGCGGCGGCTCCGTTGTTGGTCTGTTGGATGGTCTCGTATATGAAGAGGGCACGGTCACGCTCGATCCCGGCGACATCCTCATCGCCTACAGCGACGGCGTTACTGAGCCCGAGAACGAATTTGGCGAATTCGGCGAAGAGCGTCTCATCGATATGGTCAAGCGCCACCGCCATCTGCCGCTCGCCGCCATCTCGCAGCAGGTGCTGCAGTCCCTCCGCGCCTGGATCGGCGAGCAGGAGCAGCCCGACGACATCACGCTCGTCCTCGCCCGCCAGGCCGAAACAGGTCTACCGCGCCTTACGGCTTGAACATTCAGCTCGGTCGTCAGTCGTCCTGAGCACAGCGAAGGACCTGCAGTTTCACAGAAGGAGCGCGACTGCTGCAATTACCACAGCAGCAGATTTAGCCCTTCGTTCGCCTGCCCTTGGACCTCTTCCCACGTTGGTCGACACCCCGTATCGTCCAGAAATCCGTCGAAAGCTTCGCAGTCGTTAGATACGCATAAGGCATCTTGAAGTAGCCTTTGAGGCCCCAATGCGGACCCCAGGAGTTGCGCACAAGAAACTCGCGCTTGGCGTCGTCGTAGCCGACTGCAAGCACGGCGTGTCCGCCGATTATCTTCTCGTCCGATGCCGGCATGGGCACGATTCCCGTTCTCGCAACCGTTGCGCTTTCAAACGATGTGTAAACCGTGAAGCCAAAAACGAAAGGATATCCCGAGGCCAAACACCCCTTCATCGTATTCAGGTCTTGAATAAGCCGTTGATAGAGAGTGACCATATCCTTCTTGGCATCGCGAAAGGCTGAAGCTGGCGGATCATCTCTGAACTTGCCGATGACATATGGCCAATCCTTTTCCGGAGGCGCGCCCTGGGTCGCTACACTCTTGATGCCGTCACGAATCTGTGCGCCCGAATCGCTCTCGACGGTGCCTTCGATCACTCGCTCGTTGTAATAAATGAATAGCCGGGACGGAACGAACTTCTTCTTCTGCTCGAATTCGATCGCTGCTGCGATCGCGTTTGCAGTGCAGCTCCCCAGCTGACCTTGGTCGTACACCGGAGGGCATTTCTTCGATAGGTCCACTGACTTTGGAATCTTCTGCTGAACCTCTGACGGCGCAGCATAAAGAAAATCGCGTTGGTCGGGAAGATCCGGAACCCATCCATACCTTTGAATCGTGCGTGTCGGCGCTACTTTGCGTATCGGCATTCAACATCTCCTTTTCTGCTTACCCGGTGAACTAAGTCAGAGAACTACATCGAAAGTGATACCGCCGTTATTCGGCGGCAATCAACGCCCAGCACACGAGGGCGCTGCAGACCGTACTCCACCGTCCAAACCCTTTGTAGATCTGCGCCGCCATGTTTGCCTGTTGCCTCAGCGTCAATCCCGTTGACTTTATTTGCGGATCCGATACGTTTCTAACAGCAAGCCACCGCGGCGCAGACGACCCCATCTGCGCACAAACCAGTCCGAGCACGGCATCTCCCATCTCAGAGAGGTCGCCAAGACCCTGGAGTTTGTAATAGTTGTTGGAGGTATCGAATCCGAAAAAGTCGGTCGTCACTACGGAGGAAGGAACGTTCTTCTGTCGTACGCGGACGATTCGTGGTGCTCGCGTATTGTCCTTCGGAAGTTGATCAGAATTGGTTTTAAAAAGCTGCTTTGCAGTCGCCAGATATTTGGCGTGAGGCGCCGAGCTAAAAAAGGGCGGCTCTTTTCCGAATTTTGCCTTGAATTTTCTAATGCAATCAAAATGAACAACCGGGCTCAGAATCACGTCACCCACTTCGAATTGCTTCCCGATGCCGCCTCCAGTTCCTGTTGTCAATACGAGCTTGGGCTCGACATCCTCAATGATCTGCTGCCACAACTGGACGTTCGGCGCCTGGGGTCCATCTTGTGAAAGATGTGACTCCGACTTGAAAACTACCGCCGAATTGCCATTGATGGTGGTGCGCCAATAGCTGCCCAGCCGTCCAGCCTGAAGAGCTGGACATCCCTTGCGCATCTCTTTCGCGAGTTTCGCAAAGTTACGCGTGTATGGCGCGTAGTCTGTCTTCGAATCTTTGCCCGGGGTCAACACGCGGCTTGTCGCATGACCTTCATCGACCGTCCAGGTAACCACTAGAACATCCGCCTTGGGTAGCCTTCCACCGCGACCCTTCCCCGCAGTTGTTGCAGTCTTCGGCGCCAGTCCCTTCGGCCACGGAATATCCTGAAATCGCGAGAGTCCAGTTGCCGTCGTAAAGCTGAGGAATTCTTTGCCCGCCGGGGCTTCCGAATCGAAATCGATGATCTCGCGTTCCAAATCTTCGGGCGCGTAAGACTTCGCAGCGGCCTCATAGGCGAACGTCGACTTGGGAACCTTTAAGGCAGTTGGATCAAAACCAAGGTTACGGTTCATCCAGGCAGCATCGACAACCATCTTTTCCTCCCTCGACAACGAGTTTCGAATGGCACAAGACCCGATACCCGCACGCAGCGAGCAAGCCTCTTAGAGCATGGGTAAGTGCAACGAATTTTGAACGGAAGGTAGAAAAGGAGCCCGGAAGATCCCGACTCAGCTAGATAAGTAGATTAAAAAGAAATGATCGCTGGCACAAATGTCAATACCTTTTTACGAACCAGTGGAAATTTTACGCGAGGCGATCTCGTAGTCAGGAACAAAATAGAAACACAGTAGAAGAACTGAGCTTTTTCACCAGCGCAGCAGAACCAGTTGCGCGCAGAACCCTGGGCCAAGCGCCGCCAGGACACCCCATGTGCCCGGCGCCGGCCGGCGGTTCAGCATAATCTCCTCCAGCACCAGCAGCACAGAAGCGGACGAAAGGTTTCCCACGTCGCGCAGCGAATCCCATGACGCAGCGCACGTTTCGCGATCCAGCCCGAGCGAGTCCGCTATGGCCTCCAGCACCTTGGGTCCGCCGGTGTGCAGCACCCAGCTCCCCACATCGTCGCGCGTCAATCCATTGCGCTCCAGAAACGCATCTACATCGCCCGGCAGTTTCGCGCGGATAATCAGAGGCACCTCCGCCGACAGCACGATGCGGAATCCTTCTTCCGAAATATCCCAGCCCATCGCATCTTCCGTGTTGGCATAGAAACTCGACGCCGTATCGACGATCTCCGGTCCATGCGCGGAGACATCATCTCCCGCAACCACAACCGCCGCCGCGCCGTCGCCAAACAAGCCCGAGGAAATCAGGTTGGGAATCGACAAGTCGTTCCTCTGAAATGTGAGCGAACATAGTTCCACCGAAAGCAGGACGGCCATGCGGTCTGGATACGCGCGCACGTAATCTGCAGCCTGCGCGATGCCGGCCGCGCCCGCCACGCAACCCAGCCCGAAGATGGGAGTGCGACGCATCGTTGCCGGCAACCCCATCCGGTTCGCCAGGTGCGCATCGAGCGACGGGCTGGCAATCCCCGTCACCGACACGGTAAGCAGCGCACTGACGCAGTCGCGTCCCATACCTGCCCGCTTGAGCGCCAGGTCAATTGCCTCTTCGCCCAGTTCCTCTGCTTTTTCCAGCCACACGCGATTGGCATCGCCCCATCGCGTCAGGTTGACATAGCCTGCGAACGGCATTACCAGGTAACGCGTGTCGACGCCCACCCGATGATGAAATCGCGAGAGTTGCGCGGGATTCGCAATCTTGTCCCGCCAATGGTGAGCGAGTGCCTCGAATATTTCTTGCTGGCTGTACCGGTACTGTGGCAGTGCACGCGCGACACTGGCAATCTTCATAGTCCTCTTTCTCGATAAGCCCCCATTGCAAACAGCCGCCAGGGCGCTCTCTCACGTCTTCCACTCACGAGCGCCGTAGCCTCGCTTCTCACAAAACTCCCCCAGCTCTGCTCTGCCAAATGAACGCGCAGCAGTGCATCAAAACTTTCCGGCCGCTTCGCCATGGTAGCGACAAACAGCTGTTTCAGCCACAAAAAGCGTCCGAGCAGCAACAACAGCCGTGCCATGCGGAGCGGCCCTTGCGATATCCGCCGATGGGCTGCCTGGTAGCGTTCCGGCTCGCCGGCGTCGATCGCGTCCGCCAGCGCATGGGCCTGCCGAAGCGCGCTCAGGAGTCCTTCGCCTGTCACCGCATCGACCGATCCGGATGCGTCACCCAGCACGGCAACGTTGCCGCGAATAACCTCGCGAAGGCTACGCGTCTTGGTGACCGCACCTCGCATGCTGGAAGTACTCTCGGCGCCGGCAATCCATTTTGCGACAGCAGGGAAATCGGGCAGGGCATCGCTCAGCCGGCGGCCTCTCCTGCTGGTCAATAATGCCACGCCCACTTCATCATCGCCCAACGGGGTCACGTAGATCTGTTCGCCAGAACCCCAATACACCGCCACGTGGTTGCTGCATGGCGCTCGGCGAAATTGCTGGCGGCTCGCGTACCGCGTGCTATAGCAGTTGCGTTCGCGGAAGCCACACGCTGCCGCAAGTGTGGAGCACAGCCCGTCCGCGATCACAAAGAAGTCCGCATGAATCACCTCGCCTGCTGAGCGAAATCCGCCGCCCTTCCTCGTCTGCACCACAGCACCCCAGCGCAGATCGATTCCCATCGCCGCCGCCCGCGCAGCCATGCGGCTCTGCAGCAGCGTGCGGCGGACCGCCAGTCCGCTTTCGTTACCAGGCAGGCTCTCGCCAAATGCGGCCGATGCGCTCGCATGTGCATCATGGAAGGAAATACCCGTCATCGGCGCGCCATCCTGCTTACCAAGCGAGACTCCGAGCGCTCGCAGCAGCCGCACCGCTTCCGGCATCAATCCTTCGCCGCATGCTTTGTCGATCGGCGGCCGCTGTCCGTCATAGAGCGCCACACGGCACCCGCGCTGCCGCAAGGCAATCGCCGCCGCCAGACCCGCCGGGCCTCCGCCCAACACCGCGACGTGTATTCTGCTCATTCGCTCGTCCATCACTCGCATGCTGACAATCCGACTGTAGGCGACGATTCTTGCCAATGCCGATGAGACGTACTCTACGCGTCATCAGTTACGTCATCTACGTCATAGGATTGTCACGTTTTTATCTTCGCTGGAGCGGATTCTCAATCTCTGTATCCAAACCAGCAGAGGCTGACGCGACTTTCCCGTTTAGAAAGCCGCTCAGCGCAATCACGTGGCAGTACATACTAATGGAGATCGTTCCTCAACTGTGACTATGCAACGAGTTGTTGAAGATGAGTGGCTCGATGAAGACCGTGGCACACCGGAGGAGGTCGAAGCCGCGCTCCATTCCCTCGCTTTAGCCAACCGGCGCTTCGGCGGAGTGCGTCTGCACGCGCGGCTGCTTCGCTACACGTTTACCCGCGTATTGCATCGACGCCGGCCCCACATCCTTGAGGTCGCCAGCGGACGCGCCGATGTGCTGAAGGCCGCGCTGCGGAGGCTCGACGTCGTCCCCGAGATCACGCTTCTGGACCGCAGCGCCGCTCACCTGCCGGACCCCCGCGTCTGGCCTGCAAAATGGGCCGCCCCGCGCGTTGTCCAGGGCAATGCTCTCGATCTCCCTTTCCCTGACGCCAGCGTGGATATCGTCTCCTGCTGCCTCTTCCTCCATCATTTGGAGCCGTCCGAGATCGCGCTCTTCTTGGCGGAGGCCCAGCGCGTCGCACGCGTCGCCGTCATCATCAATGACCTGGAGCGCACTGCGCTGCATTATCGTCTCGCGCGTTTGAATCGCATCATCGACCGCAGTCGCATCTCGCAACACGATGGCCCCGCCTCGGTACGCCGCGCCTACACCCGGCGTGAGCTCGCCGGCATGATCGAGAGCACAAGCCGCAGCTTTGTTCTGGAACGCGCCTGGCTCTACCGGCTGGGCGCGGTGCTATGGTGCGACAGGCAGAAATGAAACCCGCTTACTCTGTTCATCGTCCGACCGGAGCCGTGACGCGAAGCGGGGAAGTGACTCCAGCCTGCGCAAACGCCCGCAAATCGCATAGTCAAACGGGCCGCGGGGATCGTGAATCGGACGACAGGTGCGGTCGCGATTGGAACACGGCAACCTATCCTCAGGCGCGTGCGGTAGCCAGCCGGCAAAATCCTCAACCAGAACCGAGAGCGCCAGAACGCGCTGCAGCTGGACAGCAAGACGGGTGCCCAGTTTTCCCACTTTGGGACAATCGCAAAAAGGTTCGCTGCGCAGTCACCCAGCAGACATCGGCTCCGAGGAATTGCTAATATGCTGCGCTATCAACCTCCCAAAAGGGTTTGTTGCATGGTTTTGAATGAGCCGTTTTGTCATAGAAGAAACAATGATGGAACCATCGATTCCATCTGCACCCGCTGCTTTGTGACGGCAGGCACCGCACAGAACGAATCAGAACTCCCCGAAATCGAACATAGCCATACCTGCGATCCCGACTGGGTGCTTCGCTGGCAACCAGCAAGCGGCCAGTAGGTACAGACGCTGATGTTCGACGTGCTTTCTCTCTACCAGTTGCCGAGGCGCAGCCGAACAAGAAGGCGCATGCTGAACAACTTGTTTCAATCCGTTTCGATCGGGGCTTCGAGATATTCTCTTTCCTGCAAAGCAATGCGGGCCTCCAACTCATCGACCCGCTGGTGCAGTAGATCGCGCTCTTCACGGAGTTGCATGATCGTGAGCGCCTGCCCATTCTGATTGATCCGCATTTCCAGATCGCGTATGTATCGCTTTACCTTGCTGGGCAGGGCATTGAGTTCGTCCACGGTGGGGCAAATAGACTTCGTGTCCATAAACCAAACCTCGGTAAGAAGCATACGCTCTCCGCGGTTCTGCCCGTTTTCTGTGCAACCGATACCAGCGCTTACGATCGGTTTTCCATATTCAGGCATGGCGTTAAGCTGCGCGCGTGCGATCGATGCCGCGCGGAGAGCAACGCGAACGGAGGGCATGCGAGCGTGCTGCGGTACAACCTGTGCTCGACTGTCCCTCATGTGACGCGCTCACACCCGGCGAGCGCTTCCGCTACTTCGCCGACCAGATCATCTGCGAGGCCTGCGAGGAGCGGAATCCGCAGGGCCGTCGGCGCTTGGTGCCGAGTACGCTTCTCCAGCCCCGCAACATATGCGTGAGCTTCGTAGACTGCCGAGGTCTCGTGGCACAAGACATGGCGCTCGATCACCGCACTATGCTCGGCCCTCGGCTACGCATTCAGAGCGCCGAGACTCTACGCCGACTTCTCGCCTATCTCGGTGCTACGCCTGAGCAGCTGGCCGAACTTCGACGATAGCCACCGGCGATGGGGTCAGGGCACTATCCAAGTCACGCTTCACCCGTGCCGGAGAACCTGCTCAAGATCAACTATCAGCGGCCATAAAGCGGACTCTTCTGTATACGGCTGTGGGTTCCCCGTATACGGGCGTTCACACAACATGCCGATGGGAATGGTAAATCGCAGATCCTTTAATGAATGGGCCCATAGTTGCTTTATCGAGGATCGATCGAAGAAGGACACCTTCACCTTGGCCGGCCAGAGAAATGGGAATAATATGCCATCCTCGTCCGGTGCGGGTTCGGATATCTCGCCGCAAGAGGCGCTCAACCTCTTACACAAATTGATCACTGAATCCACCAGAGTTCTCTGCGCCTTGCGCATTCGCAGGACGGACTTCCGGGCAACCCGGCTACGGTGTGGTCCGAGTGGCGCCTGATGGCAGAATGATTGTTTTCAGTAGCCCCGATTTGACTGTTCCCAAATGCATACAGTTCGATCGTGCTCTGGCTATCCGGCGCACCTATGGCGATGAACGTTCAATTGGCGAACATCCGCCCGCTTTGCAGAATTTGCCGCGATTGAACTCGGAACTCTGTTTCGCTTTTGAGAATGACACGAGCGTCTGCCTCTTCGAAATCAATGAGGAAGAGGAATGAAGGCAAAATGCGGACCGAGCTTCTGGCGAAAAGCGGAAGACAGATCGACAATCTGCGGCTGCTTACCTGAAGGCTCGCGCCGCGGCGCTATCATGGCCTCGCTTTATCTCAATGTGACAGAAATGCCTTGACTGCGATGCCACTCGGCTTCTCACCCAACGGAAGCAAGGTGAACAGAGCGCGCGTCTTCGTGCGCACCATCGCTAGATCGTTCGACCGCGAATCCACCACCATCAGCAGATGTCCTGCGGTCGAAAGCGCCACTGCGTCCGGGCCTTCGCCCACGGAGACGTTTTCAAGCAGCCGGCCATCATCAATCCCATACAGGCTCACGGTGCCGCTGCCGAAGTCGGTGACCCACAGCAGTGCGTTGTCTTGACTGACGATGCCTTGCGACGGTCGCATCCCGACCTGATACGTACCACCCACCTCATTCGTGCCCGTGGCAATTTCGGAGATCGAATTGCCCCCGAAGTTGGTCGCGAACGCCTCGCCGCCATCCGGTTTCAGCACAATGCTTGTCGGTGTCCCGCCTACATCCAGCAACGCCAGCAGCCGATCGGGCTTTGCACTCACGCCGGCGCCGGCCGCGCGCGCCAGCCCGATCACCATCACCTGGTGGCCGCCCGAGCACGCAACCAACGCCTTTGTCGAATCCGGCAACATCGTCACCGCCGTCGCCGCCGGGCATCCGGTGAAGAAGGCGCGGACCCGCTCGAGCTTCGGATCCACCACGCTCACGCTGCCGCTCCGCTCGTTGCTCACTACAATCGCGCTTCCATCCGGCGCGACACGCGCCACGCCCGGAGCTTCACCCACCCCAATTGTTGCGGTCACGTGCCGCGTGTCCAGATCAATGATCGAAACATTGTTCGAACCCGAGTTCGCCACATACGCGGTGCGGCCGTCGCGTGCGACATCGATCGAGTAGGGAAGCCGATCCACCGCGATCGTCGCCGCCAACTCGTTGCGTGTCGTGTCGATCACGCTCACCGACCCCGAGTCTGCGTTCACCGCATAGACCTCATTGCGTGCCGGGTTCGCTGCGATTCCCACCGGCCGTCGTCCCACGGCGATCACGCGGTCCTGCCGCAGGTTCACAATGTCCAGCGCCGTTACGGTGTTGCTGCCGCTATTCGTAACGTAAGCGAACTCGCGATAGTTCCTGGCGTAGACAGGGAAGTCATGCTTGCGACAGCCGACCAGCGACATCGCCGCGCAAACGGCAAACGCAAGGCACACGCCTCGCGCATGATGTCGTGCTTCGTCCTGAAGAGTCTTAACGCGCAGCAGGGAACGCGGCCCCTTCGTGCGCCGTTATCTCGATGCCACGCGGAATTTGCCGGTGCACCACCTCTGCAATCCGCGAACACTCCTCCATCAACTGCACAAACTGCTCCGGATAGAGCGATTGCGCGCCGTCGGAGAGCGCCTTGTCTGGCGTGGGATGCACTTCGACGATCAGGCCGTCGCAGCCCACCGCCACGGCCGCCCGCGCCAGCGGCAGCACCTTGTCGCGCTTGCCCGTGCCGTGGCTCGGGTCGACGATGATGGGCAGGTGGCTCAGCCGCTGCACCGCCGGAACGATGCTCAGGTCCAGCGTATTGCGCGTATGGTCGGTGAAGGTGCGGATGCCGCGCTCGCACAGCGCCACCTGGTAGTTGCCCTCGCTCATCACATACTCAGCCGCCATCAGCAACTCTTCGAGCGTCGCGGATAGCCCGCGCTTCAACAGCACCGGCAGCTTCGAGCGTCCGGCGCGTTTCAGCAGGGAATAGTTCTGCATGTTGCGCGCGCCGATCTGGATCATGTCGGCGTACTCTTCGACCAGTTCCAGCGACTCGTTGTCCAGCGCCTCGGTCACAATGCGCAGCCCAAATCGCTCCCGCACCTCGGCCATGATGCGCAACCCCGCCTCGCCCATTCCCTGGAAGGCATAGGGAGAGGTGCGCGGCTTGTACGCGCCCCCGCGCAGGAACTGCGCTCCCGCCGTCGCCACCTGCTCGGCCACGGCGAACGCCTGCTCCCGGCTTTCGATCGAGCAGGGTCCGGCGATGACGGCGATATTCCGGCCGCCAATCACGGCGTTCGTGCCCGGGAAGCGGATGATCGTGTCCTCTTCCTTCACATCCCGGCTGACCAGCTTATAGGGCTTGGAAACCTTGATGACTTCAGCCACGCCGGACATCTCCGCCAGCGCATCCTGCTCCACCGCCCCCTGGTTCCCCGTAATGCCGATCGCCGTCCGCTGCGCACCCGGCATTGGGTGTGCCCGGTATCCAAGGGTTTCGATCCGCTCACAAACGGCCTGAATCTCTTCGGCCGTGGCATGCGGCTTCATCACCACGAGCATGGGTTTGTCGGTGTCCTTCCCGGAGAGCTTTTTGCTCTGAAGATCCAGTCTACCGGCACCGGTCTTTACCCGTAAATACAAGAAAGTGCGGCTAGATAATCAATTAGAAATTGCGGTTATCCTCGGTCGAACTTGGAACTTTTTTTGCCGGTCCCCGTCAATTTCGGATACAACTTAGTGAAGGATTCGTGATGAGTCCATTAAAGTTATTAAAAATCCGTAAAGCATTCTGTCGTTCGATTCGTCGTCTTTGCCTTGGATGCGAAGCGATTTTCTAGGGGGTATCACCAGTGCGTTCTCTCTCCCGGACACTGTTCGTCCTGCTGGCTCTGGCTCAGTTCTTCGCTCTTGCGATCGCGTTCCAGAAGCCCGCGTACGCCTACGCCGATCCTGGCTCCGGACTGCTCTTCCTGCAGGTCGCCGGCTCCATGGCGGCGGGCGCGCTCTTCCTTGTTCGGTCCAAATTGCGCAAATTTTTTAACTTCGGCAAGAATCACGTCGAGGAGCAGGCTGTCGAGCAAGGTCAAGAAATCCAGCAATGATCGTAAGCGCCGGCTCCCCCCGCGGAACGTTTCGCGATCCGGCGGGATCTCTACATTTTGAAGAGGCCAGGGTCCTTCGTTACGTCCGCCCCGCGTTCGTCGCCGAGGCGGAATCCTTTCTCGCCTCCCCCCTCACTCGCAAGTGGATGGAGAGCCGTCGCATGGTCGCGACTGCCATCACCGGACGAGAAGCGGATGGATCGCTCGTGCTTGAGCATGAGCGCATCGACTATCCGACCTATCCCTGGGAGTGGACACCGGGCCAGTGGGCCGCTGCCGGCGAGCTGACACTCGATCTCTGCGAGGAAGCCCTCAGTGCCGGCCTCATCCTCAAGGATGCGACCCCGCTCAATGTCCTGTTTCGCGGCGCCGAGCCGGTGTTCGTCGACGTGCTTTCATTCGATAAGCGCAAGCCGGGAAATCCCATCTGGCTCGCCTACGGCCAGTTCGTTCGCACCTTTCTGCTGCCGCTGGCTGCGAATCGTTATCTGGGCTGGCCCCTCGCGGCATCCATTGAGCGCCGTGACGGTTACGAGCCTTCCGACCTGTATCCGTACCTTCCACTTCGCCGCCGCTGGACGGCGCCCCTGCGTTCGCTCGTCACGCTCCCGCATCTGCTGGAGCGCAAGGCGAATGCCGCTGCATCCACCGGGGCCACGCCTGTGCATCAGCAACGGCCCGAGATTGCTACCGAAGTCCTGCGCGGAACGCTGAAGAAGCTTCGCCGTACCCTCCGCGCGCTCACACCTCCGCCCCGCGCCTCCCGTTGGAGCGACTACACCACCACCGCAAGCCACTACAGTGCGGAAGATCACGCGCGCAAGGCTGCGTTTGTCGAGCGCGCGCTCGCGCATGCGGCTCCTCATCGCGTGCTGGACGTTGGCGGAAACACCGGCCACTATTCCCGCATCGCCACCGCCGCCGGGGCCCGCGTCGTCGCCTGGGACACCGATGTGCAGGCCGCCGACGCCAACTGGCGCGAAGCTCGCGCGAAGCACGAGCCGATCCTTCCTCTCGTTGCCAATATTGCCCGGCCCACGCCTGCAGTCGGCTGGCAGAACGCCGAAAGCCTCAGCCTGCTTCAGCGCTCCGAGGGTGCATTCGACGGCATCCTGATGCTTGGCGTCATTCATCACATGCTGCTCATCGATCAGATTCCTCTGCCGGCTATCTTCGATCTGGTCCGCCGCCTGACCACGCGCTGGGCCGTCATCGAGTGGGTCCCGGCCACGGATTCGCAGTTCCAGCAACTCTGCCGCGGACGCCAGGACATCTACGGCCATCTTGATGAGAACGCGTTTCTCGCGGCCGCCGATCAGCATTTCGTCCGCCGCCTGATTGAAAATCTACCCAACGGCCGTAGTCTCTGGCTCTTCGAAACTCGGTGAGACCAAGGCCACTGCTCGAAGGCGCGGGTCTTGCCGCCCTCTACATCGCACCCTTTGCCAGCATCTTCCTGATGCCGTCTCTGGGAGCGGCCTATCACCGCGTTCATCCCTTGACCAGCATCTACCGCGCCATTCTCGTTGTCACGATGCTGGTGTGGGCGATGGCGGCGCTGGGCTTTTTCGTGCTGGAATGTCTGCCCCTGCGATGGAAACGCGCCGGCTGGCTTATTCCAATCGTCCTCTTGCCGTGGCTCTTTTTCAGCAGCATGACCGCTGCATTTTCTGCTTCGCCGGAAATAGCAATCCGCTCCGTGCGGGCGAACCACTATCTCACTCCCGCGATCGCAGTTCTCGCGCTGCTGCTTCTGCTTCGTCCCCTTGTCTTTGACCGTTGCGTCACAGGCTTCCAGAGTTGCTATGCGGTCGCGGGCTTCGGTCTGATCGTGATCGCACCCCCGGTCGGATATCATGCGTTGCACAATGAACCGCGCGAGCGAATCAGCTTTGCGCGCGCCGGTCTTCCGGCAGTTTCGCCTTCTGCTCCACGCATCGTCTGGATCCTGATGGATGAACTTTCCTACGATCAGGTCTTTCCGTCTCGTCAGCCCGATGTTGTCCTTCCCAATTTCGACAGCCTGGCAAAATCCAGCGTCGTTTTCTCCGCCATCCACCCCGTGGGTACGGAAACAGAAAATGTGCTGCCTGCACTTCTGCTTGGCAGGCCCATCGTTGATTTGCGCAAGCCGTATGCGGAGCCACCCGCATATCGCACCACCCCAAATGGTCCCTGGCAGCGATTCGCTCAAAGCGAAACCATCTTTGCTGAGGCTCACTCCTATGGCTGGACCACCGGGGTGGCCGGCTGGTACAACCCCTACTGCCGTCTGCTTCCCGACGTGCTCGACCGTTGCTCGTGGGAAGCCTCCGATCCTGGAGGCACGCCTCTGACAAGCGGTCTCCGCTCCACCAATTCTGTCTCCGAAAATATGTCGGTGATGATCCCCTTCCGAGGCAGAATGGACCTCCTCCTTCATCTGCCAATTCGCGGTCGCACCGCTGCTCACCGCCGCGAGTACGCCGCTGTCATGGCCCAGGCGGAAGACATACTGAAGGACTCACGGATCCGCTTCGTCCTCCTGCATCTGCCGGTACCGCATCCGCCCGGCATATTCAATCGCAAGCTCTGCACGTTGAGCGATCACGGTACGTACCTTGACAATCTCGTTCTCGCCGATCAATCTCTGGGCGAGTTGCGCAGCATTCTCCAGTCCACGCCGGCGGCGAACAACACAATTCTCATCGTCTCTTCCGACCACTCCTGGCGCACCTTCATGTGGCGGCGTACCGCGGACTGGTCACCGGATAGCTCGCGCGCATCGCGCGACACCTACGATCCTCGCCCTATGCTGATGGTGCAATTTCCCCGCAGCGTCACAGGCCAGGTCGTAACGAAGCCGGTGGGTGCGTTGGTGCTGCATCGCGTTCTGGAGGATCTACTGCGTGGCCATATGAAGAGCCCCGCCGACCTCAACGATCTGATTGACCAGCAGCCGCAGAAAATCAATGATGTCCAGGTTGGAAATTAAAGGCCGCGTTCGCCACTGCGCTTCGATGTAGAACTCATCGTCGTCGTCTCAAAAAGAATCTCCGCTTTGCATCCACGCTCGGGGCCCTTCCGAATCCTCTATGAAAGACGAGAACACCGAATCATGAAGACGCGACCCTGGCTCCAGGGCGGCGGCCTCGCCATGTTCTATCTGCTTCCGCCTCTGGCCGAATTTCTCTCGCCGGCGCGGCGGCAGTTCTACCATCAACTTCTCCCGGTCACCATGCTTATCCGGGGCATGCTCATGGATCTGCTTTTGCTTGGCGTTCTGGCTGGCATCGGCTTCCTGTTGCTCGATCGCGCCGCCCCTCGGCTCAAGCGGATCTTGTGGCTGCCCGTCTTCTTCGGCGCTGCCTGGATCGCCGCGCGCGACATCTCTACCACCATGCGCGATCCCATGCTCCGCGGCCATCTGCTCAGGCTCGCGCCTTACGCTCCCGGGGTGGCCCTGGCCATATTCGCCGCTCTGCTTTTGTTCGTCCCGCGTGTTTATGACTACTGCGTGCGTATCGCGGGCGTCATCTTTGCGGCCGGCGGCCTCGCCGTTCTCCTGGTAATTCTTCCCAAGCTAGTCATGGCGTGCTTCAGCCGCGCGCCGCAAGAGCAGGCCAGCTTCACCCGCCCCGTCAGCAACGCATGGCAGCCCGGCCAGACGCGCATCGTCTGGATACTCTTCGACGAGCTTTCCTACCGGCAGGCCTTCGAACATCCGCAGCCGGGAATCAATCTGCCCGCCTTCTGGAAACTCGCTAACGAGAGCATTACTTTCTCTCAGCTTTCGCCCGTCGGCGATGAGACCGACCGTATTCTCCCCTCGCTGATATCCGGCCAGCCCATCGCGGATGTCGAGGGCGATGCTAACGGAAGAATGCTCCTGCGTCGCACAGAGAAGGCCCCATGGCAATACTTCGATCAAAGTGCCACCATCTTTGCTGCCGCCAAGCGTCAGGGGTGGGGAACAGGCGTTGCCGGCTGGTACAACCCCTACTGCCGAATTCTGGATACAGTGTTGGATCGCTGCTACTGGACCTATGGTCAACCAGTGGCGGGCGAACTTTTCAGCCGCCTTTCCACCCGGCAGTCCGTCTGGGAGAACGCGCGCGACGGATTGCCGCTGGCCGCACGTCTCCAGGCGCTCTTGGGTCACGCATCGCCCAATCAGGCTCTGGACGAGGATTACCGCAACCTACTGCATGCCGGCGAAGCCCTGATTCAGGATGCCGACATCCGTCTCGCCTTCATTCACATGCCAGTCCCACATCCATTTGGACTGGCGCCCAATCCCGGTGGCGACCATGCCTTCGATTACCTCGGCAATCTCGAGCTTGCCGATCATGCTCTGGCACAATTTCTACACTCGCTCGACACAAATTCCTCCGGCAACGACACGGTCCTGATCGTTTCTTCCGATCACTCATGGCGCGTACCAATCTGGCGCGGTATGCCGGGCTGGAACAGGGACGAAGAGCAGGCAACGAATGGTGGCGTCTTCGACCAGCGCCCCGTCCTGATGGTGCGGTTTCCGAACGCTGCGAAAGCAGAAAGAATCGACCGTCCCGAAAGCGAGATGATCGTACATAACCTGGTGCTGGACCTGGTTCGCGGAAACGTGCGTACGCCCGAGGAATGGATCGCCACCCTGCCCGCCACGACTCTCGCATCGAATCAGGCGGATTTACAGCGAGATCACTGATAAGTAAACAGCCGTGAGCACGCCAAAAAATAAAGGCCACCCGCCGGTGGCCTCTGGGAGGCTAGTCGAGATGAGAGCCTACGGTCTAAATGCCGTTCGGCTGTTTCAGGCGCTGCTCTTGGGGGGCCGCTCCTGACAACACGATCATCCCTCTACTCGCCTCTTCCTTGAATCCCTCTTTCCAGTTCAGATTCTCCCCCGAACGGGGCAGAGAATTGGCAACCTGAAATATGGCCGTTGAAACTTCTCGGAATCGTTGTCCGTCTACCCGCCCAGAGTCACGAAATGTGCTCCGGCGGACTGCAATCCGCCCTGCGGTACCCTTCCTCGGACAACGAAGCTGTCTCGTCAGGGCCAGCTTCGTTGCTTTTTCCCAAAATGGAACTTGTTGTTGCCATTACTTCCGCGCGTCGTCATCCCGACCGGAGTGAACCGAAGTGGAGGGATCTGCTTTCCGCGATCGCTGCTGCGGGGTCAACTCCATCCACTTGCGTTCCAACTCGTGAGCGAGTTAGATAAGCGCGCTTGATCACGTGCATATTAGATACCCGCGTCGGTGGGCTCAGCTGGGAGATGTCAGTGAAGACACTGAGAAGACTCACTATTCTCTCCACAACGGTTTTCTTGCACGCAGCTTCAGCGTCCGCGGACCGGTTATTCCTTCAAGATGGAACGAAGGTAGACGGTACGTATCTCGGCGGATCCGGTGGGTCGATTCAGTTCCGTATGAACGACGGAACCGTCAAGAGTTACGATCTCTCGTCCATACAATGGATCTACCTTAGCCAAAAGCCCACACAGGCCGGCACATCAAACTCGTCTACGTCGCAGCCTCAATCTCCGGCTGGTCTCCATCTTTCTCCGAGCGGCACCAATGCGGCCTCCGCCGTCGTTCCGTCGGATACAGGTTCCGATGTTCCTCAGGCCCAGGCCCAACTCGCGCTCGACTTCCACAATCAGAAGCGCCGGGATGTCGGCTCGCCTCCTCTGCAATGGTCGACGGAACTCGCAGCATACGCGCAGAAGTGGGCCAACCAACTGGCAAATGATAACCACTGTCAGCTTGATCACACTGTCGACAACAAGTATGGAGAAAATCTCTTCGGCGGCAGCGGCACGACGTACACTGCTCTCTTCGCCTCACAGGACTGGTACAGCGAAAAGCAGAAGTACACCTATGGCATTCTCACAGACGCCAATTGGTACGCGATGGGACATTACACGCAGATGGTTTGGAAAAACACCACACAAGTTGGCATCGGACAAGCCAACTGCGCCGGCGGCGGAAGCGTCATCGCCGCTGAATACCATCCACCGGGCAACTACATGGGAGAGAAGCCCTATTGAGCCGGCATTCGAGCGAGTGTAGATGGCTCACAATGGCGAAAATGTTCTAGCCGCTCTTGCGCCTCTCAGCGCGCCACTTCACCGCCAGAAATCCCACATAGCCCAACTGCAATACCCACGTCAGCACATACGCCAGTACCAGATGCCGATGCGCCATCACTCGTTCTCCTTCCAGGGCGTGGCCTCAAGCGTGGCCTCCAGCGCGCGCAGCGCCTCGTCCTGCTCGCGTTGCTGCCGCCGCCGCTCGATCGCATACCGGAATGCCATCACCATCAGCCCCCAGGCCAGCCACGCTGCCAGATTCCACCACACCGCCGGCCACATGCCGCGATCCAAACCGCCTGTCGCAATTACCGGCGAAGGATGCTGCGTGCGCCACCATGTCGTCGAGTAGTAGACGATCGGCACATCCACATAGCCGAAGATCGCCACCACAGCCGCCAGCGTCTGCATCTGCGGCCCGGCGGCAAAGCGCCGCACCAGCAGGTATGAGCAGTAGATCAGCCACATCACCAGCGTGCTTGTCAGCCGTGCATCCCACGTCCACCAGATGCCCCACACCGGCCGCGCCCACAGCGGTCCCTGGATCAGTACCGCCGTGCAGAAGACGACGCCCATCTCCGCTCCAGCCAGCGCCAGTGCATCGGCATTCATCGCCCGCAGCGGATCGCGATGGCGGAGCCCCAGGTACGCAATCGAGGCAGCAAAGCTGACAAAGAAAAACAGGAACGTCAGCATCGCCGAAGGGAAGTGGTAATAAAAGATCCGCTGGATGTCCCCCATGGTCGCCTCTGTAGGCGCCAGGAACATTCCCTGATAAAATGCCTCGCCCAACAGTGCCAGCGTGCCCGCCAGCCACATCCACCGGAACCACTTCATACGTCCCTATCCCTCGTTAGCCTTAACCTTAGTAGTTTACCGTGGCGTACCAGCCCGTCGCAGCATCTAGTTATGGCATAGCCTGGCTTTCTGGCGTAGAAAGGAAGCGATCTCCATGCTCTACGTCCGCATCATCGTCGGCATCGCGCTTCTGTTGTTGGCCGCCTTCGGTCCGTGGATCGGCGTTCGCCCGGCGGCCCGCCGCAGGACCGGCGCGGACGCCGTCGGCCAGGGCAATGCCGCCCCCGGTCGCACAGGCGGTCAGGATCAGCGAATTGCCGCCGTCCTGATTCTGCGCATCCTGGCCGCGATCCTCGGCCTTTGGCTACTCTTCTTCTCCATCGCGCAACTCCTCCACCACCACGGCAACCTGCCGCACTGAGCCGGGGTCTCCATCTCGCGGAAGCTTTGCCCCAGATGCGAATAGGCCGCGCTACACTGAAGCATCGATGCCGCGCCGCGTACATCTCGCACTCGCATTGATCCTCTTGCTGGTGCTCGCACCGCTCGCTCGCGCTACTTGCGGCATCGGCTGCCTTGCTGCAATTCCGCATCCTTCCACGCCGGTCCCAACAGCGCAGCCGCATTGCGTGCGCGCCACCGCATGTTGCCACTCGGGCGGTCCCGTAATCTGCGCCGCAACTCAGGCGCCTGAGTCCATCGCGACGCTGTTCTCCACCGGCACAAACGCGCAACCCGAAGCTCCCCCGATAGCCGTCCTGACTGCGAAGGCTCTTTCGCAAAATCCCCGCTCTCCCGCTGCCCAAAACATCGACGGCGCGCCGCCCGGCCAGGCCCTCGCCTCCAGTCCCACCCCGCTGCGCATATAGCCTCTCTCCCCGCTGAAGCGCCACGCGCACTCGTGCGCGCGGCTGTGTCTTATTCATCCACACAGCAGGGATCATTACATGTCGAATCGACGCACCTTTCTCCAGCGTGCCCTCGGCCTCAGTGCAGGACTAACCGCCGGCCTCGCCGCCGCACCGCAGCTTTTTGCCGACGAAGCCACCCGCCGCGGCCCTGACTCCGGCTCCGCCCGGCCTATTCATGACCTCGCCCGCACTGGCAGCGGAGGGGCACGCAATATCCCCGTCACCACTCCCGATGTCGCCGATCTCCCCTTCACGCTCGACAACGGCACAAAGGTCTTCCACCTTATCGCCGAGCCAGTGAAGCGATCGATTCTGCCCAACCGGACGCTCGACCTCTGGGGCTTCAATGGCTCTGCGCCCGGGCCCACCATTCAGGTCAATCAGGGCGACAATGTCCGCGTCATCTTCGACAACCATCTCCCCGAGCCAAGTTCGATTCACTGGCACGGCTTTGAAGATCAGGTCCGCTACGACGGCCAGCCCGGCATCTCGCAGCAGCCCGTGCTACCCGGTGGCCGCTTCGTCTACGAGTTTCATATTCGCCAGAGCGGAACATTCTTCTACCACTCGCACATGGCCATGCAGCAGATGATCGGCATGCTTGGCGGCTTCATCATGCATCCCGCCGCGCCCTACCAGCCCGCGGTCGATCATGACTTCCTCATCCACCTGCAGGAGTATGCCGTTCTGCCGTCAAACACCATTCCGAACTCCATGAACATGGAGTTCAACTGGCTCGTCTTCAACGGCAAGGCCGGCCCCGCCATCACGCCAATGATCGTGCCGCTCGGCAGCCGTGTGCGCATCCGGCTCGTGAACCTTGGCATGGATCACCATCCGATCCACCTGCACGGCCACACCTTCTACGTCACCGGCACCGAAGGCGGCCGCATCCCGGAGACCGCATGGTGGCCCGGCAATACGGTGCTTGTCGGCGTCGCGCAGGCGCGCGACGTCGAGTTCGTCGCCAACAACCCCGGCGACTGGATGCTCCACTGCCACCTCCCGCACCACACCATGAACCAGATGTCCTCCACCGTGGGCCGCATGACGCGCGCCGGCGCCACTATGCCCGCTGGTATCGACATGCAAAGCGGCATGGGCATGCTCCGCGGCACGCCGCCCGTCCCCCTAGGCGACGATTACGGACCCTCACTCGGCCGCGGTATGGGCGCCGCCTCTGCCGCCGACATGGCCACCATCAATGGCCCGCTCTCCGAGCACGTAATGCACCAGGCCATGTCCGGCACGCACACCATGCGGGGCATGCAAATGGGCAACATGCAGATGACTCCGGGTGAGATCGCGCCCAACGCCAACAGCATCCCCAACTTCCCCCAGGACGCCTTCATGGAAGGCAGCATGATGAACATGGACGCGATGGTCGCGGCCCCGGCGAACGCCGGCCTGCTCCCCGGATGGAGCGCCCAGATGCAGGGCATGATGTCCCTCATCCGTGTCCTCCCGCAGCCCGGCTATGACCGCATGATGCAGGCGATTCGTAACCACGAAAGTGGCATGAGCGATGTCATGGAAAATCGGAAGGGAGGCAGCCGATGAAGCTCCTCCTCACCATCTTCCTGCTCTTCACATCGGCGGCGCTCGCCCAGCAGTCCCTCGCCCAGCAGTCCATGGAGAACACCATGCCCGGCATGCAGATGCCGTCAACGTCCAATCCGGCAGCGCCAAGCACCGCCGAACCCGACCCCCTAGCCGAAGCGGCCAATCGTCCCGCGCTCACTCTCGACGAGCTTCTGGCATCCGCCCGCAGCCGCAATCCCACGCTCCAGACCGCGCAGGCCGCCATTGCCGAAAGCGCCGGCCGTGCAAAGCAGGCTGGCCTCTGGCCCAACCTCGTCCTCGGCTACGAAGGCGATCAGATCCGCGGCGGCTCCTACCGTGGCGGCGAGCAGGGAGCCTTCCTTCAGCAGACCATCCCGCTCGGCGGCAAACTGGGCCGTCGGCGCGATATCTATCAAGCACAGCAGCGCACCAGTGAGCTCACGCTCGCTACGCAACAGCAGCGCATCGAAGGCGATCTCGAAAGCGCCTTCTACGCCGCGCTCACTCTCCAGCAGGAGATCGACACTCGCTCTCAGCTCAGCGCCCTTGCCGCTGACGCCGCTCAAACCGCTCGCCAACTCGCCAACGTCGGTCAGGCCGACGCGCCCGATGTATTGCAATCCGAAGTCGAACAGGAGCAGGCCGCGCTCGACATCCTCGCTGCCCGGCATCGCTACATCGCCGCCTTCCATCAGCTCACCGCCTTGGCCGGCGAGCCCGATCTGCCCCTCACCCTCCTCGCCGGCGACCTTTCCGCAGCTCCCGCGCAGCCGCCGTCGCTCGATTCCATCCTCGAGCAAAGCCCCGCCGTCCAGCGCGCGAACCAGGCCGTCGTTGCAGCCGAAGCCCAACTCCGAAGCGCTCGCCGCGAAGTCGTCCCTGACCTCACCCTCGGTGCGGGCGAGCAATGGAACAACGAGCTGATCCGGCAAAATCCGAATGTCGCCACCGGTGCGCAGTCGTTCGCCTCCGCCTCCATCGATCTGCCGCTCTGGAATCGCAATCAGGGCAACATCGCCGCAGCGCAGGCCGCCGTCAACGCCTCACAGGCCGAAGCCCTGCGCGTTCGCCTCGCACTCCGTCAATCTGCAGCGCCGCTCGTCGAGCAGTACAACATCGCGGCCGCGCAATCCTTCCGTTACAAGTCCGATCTGCTGCCTCGTGCGCAGCGCGCATACGAGCTCTATCGGGATCGATATCGTCAGATGGCCTCAGCCTACCCCCAGGTACTTATCTCGCAGCGCACGCTCTTTCAGTTGCAGCTTGCTTATATCCAGTCGCTGGGCGAGCTATGGCAATCGTCCGCGCGGCTGCGGCATTTCACGCTCAAGGGAGGATTGGACTGACAAGGAAATCAGTGAACGACGGGGCAGCAGCGCAGGAAAATTTATCCAGGCGGCGCATTTTCAGCAGACGCTGTGGTCAACATCGAATGGACCTTGTAGAGCAGCGCCGGAGCGCCGTCCAGGCTCTCCATCGATGTATCGGAATGCAGGGAACACACGCCATGGTCACCCTCCCGCAGCGTCAGGATCTTGATTCCCGGCCATGCCGCGCGCGACATTTCGATAGCTACCTCACACTCCTGGTCAGGCACCGAATGACATATCACCACGACCCGCACCGGCCCTTGCCTCAGGCACTCCCCCAGCCTTGCAAGCCCGCTGCATATCTCCACGGAAAAGTCGCGGCTCAGGATGCACTTGCGCGTATAGAGGAGCATGTCGTCGTGCCCATAACACACCAAGCGTGCGCGAGAGCTTTCCATACGCGTATCGAACTTTCGGAAACGGAGTTTGTTGAAACAACCATTGCCCGATTTCGCAAAATAATATGTCCGGCACGTGATGTTTTTCAATGCTTTCTCGCGTCTATGTCGGCCAGCCGACGGTCCAACCTTAGTCAGCAAAAGATCTACGACATTGAGCGTATTGTTGTAATAGCTTACGCAACTCTTTCTCGTCTATCCGGATGAGTCTCCTTTGCGCCTGCCAGGCCAAAGGAGGTTCCCGTGAACTCGCATCTGACCAACAATATCCTGAATTCTCTTCCAGCTCAGCTTCATGCATTTCGAGCAAAGCTGACCGCGGTCCCGCTTCCCGTGGGCATGTCCATTTATGAGCCCCACGAGATTCCCAAATTCGCCCATTTCCTCACCTCGGGCATCGCATCCGTCGTGACAACGATGAAAGACGGCGGCTCGGCTGAGACCGGTATGTGGGCCAAGGAAGGGGTGGCCGAGTGCATGCACCTCGGCGGCAGCGATCGTGTGCCCAGCCGTTGCTTCATGCAGATCGCCGGCACCGCCATGCGCATGCTCTTCGCCGATCTGGAACGCGACTTTGAGAGTCTCCAGCCGTTGCGCGAGGCGATCCAGCACAGCATTCAGAGCCAGGCCCTCATCCTCAGCCAGCTCGTAGCCTGCAACCGCCTGCACGAGGTGGAAGAGCGGCTCGCTCGCTGGTTCCTCATGCTGGGGGATCGTGTTCAGGACGATCAGTTTCACATCACGCAGGAGTTCCTCGCCGAAATGCTCGGCTCTCGCCGCACCACCGTCACCATGGCGGCAGGCGCGCTCCAGCGCATCGGCTTGATCGAATACCAGCGCGGCCACGTCCACATCCTTGACCGCGAACGCCTTGAAGGTGCCGCCTGTGAGTGCTATCCCGTGATCCGCAGACTCACCAACGGCGTGGCCGCCTGACACACTGCCCTCACCCGCCCCGGGCTGCCACATCTCTCTCTCCCCCACATCGCTTTTGAGATGCGGGATTCTCACTTCGGTCATCCCGCACTCGGTCATCCGGACCCGAAGCGGCCCAAGTGACACAACCAGGTCACACAGCCAGTTGCACAAGAGAATCGTCATCCCGACCGGCGCGGTGGGGGGATGTGGCTGTTTTTTCCCAGGACCGTAAAAACACCGCCATATCGCATAGGTAAACGATTGTTTCAAGCCCGCCCCGCTTGACATCGCAGCCCGCCTCTGGCCCAATATTCCGGGTTCTTCTTCGCCGTTCCTGCCCGCTCTCAATGGAAACGCTTTCCCGTAAAGGAACTGATTCGTGAACAAAGCGCTATTCCCTGGCTTCGTCCTGCTCGGTCTTCTGTTTGTTGCGCCATCGGCCCTCATAGCATCGCAGTCTTACTACCCAGCGAGGCTCGACGACCCCGCTGCCGTCTACCTCACAAAGGACAACTTTCCGGTCCACGCCGACGGCGTCGCCGACGACAGCGAAGCCCTCCAGGCCGCCATCGACAAAGTCGAAGAGGAACACGGCGAAGGCATCCTCTTTGTTCCGGCAGGGAAGTACCGCATCACCCGCACCATCTACGTCTGGCCCAGCGTACGCATCATCGGCTATGGCGCAACGCGTCCGGAGTTTCTTCTTGCCGACCACACGCCGGGCTATCAGCACGACATCGGCTACATGTTCTTCTTCACCGGCGGACGCCCTAGCGGCCGTCACTGGCACCCGCGCGGCCCGGCGAATGCGCCGCGCCCGCCATTTCCCGGCACGGTTCCGTCCACGAATACCGTAGTCGATGCCAATCCCGGCACCTTCTACTCCGCGATGAGCAACATCGACTTCGACCTCGGCAACGGCAATCCTGCCGCCGTCGCTATCCGTTTCCATGTCGCACAGCACTGCTTCCTCACCCACATGGACTTCCACATCAACTCCGGCCTCGCTGCGCTCAAGGACGTCGGCAACGAAGCTGAAGACCTCCACTTCTACGGCGGCGACTACGGCATCGTCACCATCAAGCCCTCGCCCGGATGGCAGTTCACCCTGCTCGATTCCACCTTTGAAGGCCAGCGCAAAGCCGCCATCAGCGAGCACGAAGCCGGCCTCACCCTCGACCACGACACCTTCCGCAACGTCTCCGCGGCCATTGACATCGATCCGCACTACTACGAAGAACTGTGGGTGAAAAACTCACGCTTCGAGAACATCAGCGGCCCCGCGATCACCATCAGCAACGAAAACAATCCCCGCACCGAAATCAATCTCGAGAACATCGCCTGCCACCACGTGCCGCTCTTCGCCCTGCTGCGCAGTAGCGAACAGAAAACCGCAGGCCCTGCAGACGACTACGTGGTCAAGGCTTACTCCCACGGTCTCATCATCCCCGCTCCCGGCCTCGCCGGCGAGATCCGCACCGCCTTCGACGCTAGCCCCGTCCAAACGCTCCCTGCCGAAGGCAGCAACATCATCCGTGCCCTCCCGGCCGCCGATAGCTGGATCAACCTCCATTCGCTCGGCGTAAAGGGTGACGGTGTCAGTGACGATACCGCCGCTATTCAGAAAGCGATCGACGAGCATCCGGTCCTCTACATCCCCGAAGGCCGCTACATCGTCAGCAACACGCTGCACCTCAAGCCGGACACCGTCCTCATCGGCCTGCACCCTAGCGTGACGCAGTTCGACATCCTCGACGGCACGCGAGCCTTCCAGGGCCCCGGCACGCCCGTGCCGCTGCTCGAAACGCCCGTCGGCGGCCACAACATCGTCGTCGGCATCGGCCTTTACACCAACGGCATCAACGACCGCGCTGTCGGCGCATTCTGGCAGTCCGGTGCCGACTCGCTCATGGATGACGTGCGCTTCCTCGGCGGCCACGGCACCAACGCAGCCGATGGCACGCGCGTCGATCCCTACAACAACACCCACACCGCCGATCCCGACATCCATCGCCGCTGGGACGCGCAATACCCCAGCCTCTGGATCACCAACGGTGGCGGCGGCACCTTCGCGAACATCTGGACGCCCAGCACCTTCGCCCAGGCTGGCCTCTATATCTCCAACACCACCACGCCTGGCCGCGTCTACGAACTCTCCAGCGAACACCACGTTCGCACCGAGGTCAAACTCGATCGCGTCGAGAACTGGGAGATCATCGCGCTGCAGACCGAAGAAGAGCGCGGCGAAAGCGGCTTCGCATTGCCGCTCGAAATCTCCCGCTCCTGCAACATCACCGTCGCCAACTACCACGGCTACCGCGTCATCAGCAGTTATCAGCCCTTCTGCTGCGCGGTCAAAGTCTCGGAATCATCCGGCATCCGCATCCGCAACATGCACACCGACAGCAACAGCAAGGTCGCCTTCGACAACTCGCTTGTCGACTCCACCAGCCACGCCGAAGTCCGCCCCCGCGAGTTCGCCTCGGTCGATATTGCCGGAGACCAAAAGCCGCAGCCGCAGAACACCGCCGCCTCCATCCTCGAACCCGGCGCGCAGGTCGAGCGGCTCGCCACGGGCTTCTTCAACATCTCCGGCGCAGCCACCGACAACGATGGCCGCCTCTACTTCGTCGATGCGCACTGGCAACGCATCTATCGCTGGGCACCTGACACACGCGAAGCCGTGATTGTCCGCGACATCCCGCTTGAGCCCGTCAACCTCGTCTTCGACAAAGCCGGAGACCTGCTCGTTACCTCCTACGCGGGGAAGGGAACCGTCTACAGCTTCCATCCCGATGCGCCGGCCGACCAGCTCACCATGCTCGCGACCCAGCCTGCCGCGCCGCGCCCCGGCATGATTCCCGTGCGCGCCCTCGACGCCTGGGAGAGCGAGGGCATCGCCACCCCGCGCCCCTGGCAATACATCTCGCCGGACAACAGCATCTTCATCCCCGCCGCGCAAGACTTCGTTGAGGGCACCCTCTCCTGGGGCACCAAGATGGCCGACATCCTCCATGCCTTCGGCATCGCCAAAGTCCTGCCCGGCCATCCCTTCTACGTCAGCGACGAGGCTCAGGAGAAGACGTACAAGGTAAGCGTAACTGACTCGGGCACTATCTCCGACATGCAGCTCTTCACCGACGCTGGGGGCGAAAGCGTCACCCAGGATCAGGCTGGAAACGTCTATCTGGCCGCTGGTCAGGTGCAGGTCTTCAGCCCCGACGGCAAGCTCATCGGCCGCATCGATGTCCCTGAGCGCCCCATCGACCTAGTCTTCGGCGGCCCTGACCACCGGACGCTCTACATCCTCACCCACGCATCTCTCTATTCGGTGCGAATGAAATCCGCAGGCCTGTAGCCCGGAATACAATTCAGGCGGAGAGTCCACCATGTCTGCTCTCACCGCGGATTTGCGCTATGCCCTTCGCCAATTGCGTCGCGCGCCCGGCTTCGCCATCACCGCCGTCCTCACTCTCGCGCTTGGCATCGGGGCCACCACCGCGGTCTACAGCGTCGCCTACGGCGTGCTCATCGATCCGTTCCCGTATCACGACGTAAATACACTCGTGACGCCATCCATCTGCTCGCCCGATCAGCCGCGCTGCTCCTGGCGCGTCTACACGCCCACGCAATATCTGGACATGGCGCGCCACACTGACATCTTCACCGGCACCGCCGCCTCCGGCCCCCGCACCGTCACCATCACCGGCAACGGCGCGCCGGAGCAGGTACGCGGCAACTACATTTCCGCCAATACCTTCACCGTCCTCGGCGTCCAGCCCATCCTCGGCCGCGCCTCCGCCGATGTCGATGTCCAGCCCGGTCACGGCGATGTTGCGCTCATCAGCTATCGCTACTGGCAGCGCCGCTTCGGTGGCAAACCTTCCGCGCTCGGCTCCGTCCTCGTCGTCGAGCATCGCGCCCGTACCATCATCGGCGTTATGCCGCCCCGCTTTCTCTGGCGCGGCTCGGATCTCTATCTCCCGCTCGACTTCAGAAGCGATGCCACCACACAAGGCCCGGGCTACTACGCAGTCGTTGGCCGCGTGCGTCCCGGCATCACCAGCGCACAGGCCGCCACCGCGCTTCAGCCGCTCTTCAACGACTTCCGCAAACAGGCCCCCGCCGTCTTTCCGTTAAACATGCGCCTCGGCCTGCTGCCGTTTCCGCAGATGTTCGCCTCCGGACTTGATGACGTCCTCGAGCTGCTGCTCGGCGCAGTCGTGCTGCTCCTGCTCATCGCTTGTGCCAATGTCTCCAGCCTCCTGCTCTCTCGCGCCGTTGCGCGTGAGCGCGAGTTCGCCGTCCGCTCTGCAGTCGGCGCCTCAGTTTGGCGTCTTGTCCGCGCCGCCTTCACCGAATCGCTGGTGCTAGCGGCAATCGCGCTGCCCGTCGCGCTCGCTTTTGCCTATGTCAGCCTGCAGATCATCCTGCGCATTGTGCCGCCCGAGACCATTCCCGACGAGGCTGTAGTCTCCCTCAATCTTCCTGTCCTGCTCACGTCGATTGCCATTGCCTGCGCCACCATCCTCGTCTTCGGCCTGGCGCCCGCCTGGCGCAGTTCGCGACCGCATCTCGTCTCCGCGATGCAGGGCAGCGCGCGCACCTCGTCGAGCCGCACCCAACAGCGACTCCTCGGCGGCTTCGTCGTCACCCAGATCGCCCTCTCCCTCGCCCTCCTCACGCTCGCCGGCCTCATGATCCGCTCGCTCGTCGCGCTCGAGTCCGTCCCTATCTCTTTCGACCCGGACCACACACTCGTCGCTGGCCTCCCTCTCCGCGCGGACAACTACCGCAACGCCGAGCTGCAGAATCATTTCTACCGTCAGCTCCTCGACCGTTTGCGCCAGCTTCCCGGCGTACGGAACGCCACCGTCAGCGGTGACTGGCCGCTGATTGGTCTGAACACCACTCGCGTGCGCGTGGAAGGGCAAGTTCTCGACCAGCGCCCCAACTCCATCGATTTCGTCGATCCCTCCTTTCTTTCAGTGTCTGGCCGCACCTTGCTGACGGGTCACTTCATTGACCAGCGCGAGGTTGATGTCCGAGCCCAGGACATGGTCGTTTCGCAAAGCTTCGCGCGCCGCAACCTCGGCGAAAGCATTCTGGGTCGCACCGTGCATCTGCCCCAGTTCCAGCCTGATGATCAGCACCCGCTCGCGAATGATGCATTCACCATCGTCGGGGTCATGAAGGACCAGCCCGAGATCGTCTCGTACCGCGAGAATTACCCGGAAATGTTCGTGCCCTATAGCGTCGCCCCCCAGGCCACCGGTGTTCTTTTGGTGAAGACCTCGACGCCGCCCGAAACGCTCGTCGAGCCTTTGCGCCGTACCGTCGCGGACATGGACAAAGAGGTTCCGGTCAGCAACGCCATGAGCCTCCGCCAGATCCTCGACATGTACGGCTACGCCGGCCCGCGCTTCGCCCTCGTGCTCTTCAGCACCTTCGCCGCCGCCGCCATGCTGCTGACCTTGGTCGGCATCTACGGCGTTCTCGCATTTGTCACCGCGCAACGCACAAAAGAGATAGGCATCCGCATTGCACTCGGCGCGCGGCCACTGCACGTCATCTGGATGGTGGTTCGCCAGGCCGCGGTCCTCGCGGCCATTGGGGTCGCCGTCGGCCTGCCGCTCGCGTTCGCCGCCGGCCACTTCGCGCAAGGTCAGCTCATCCACACCTCGCAGCGCGATCCGCTCACCCTCATCGTCGCCGTCGCCGTGCTCCCGCTGCTCGCCCTCGCCGGCACGCTCCTGCCCGCGCGCCGCGCCACCGCAATCAATCCCACCGAAGCCCTGCGCGCGGAATAGGCGCAACTGCCACCAAGCCTGTGATGACCACATCAGATCCGCGGTGAGCCGTTCATGGTCGCATCACTCTGTCATCCTGAGCGTAAACAGAAACAGCGGGGCAAAAGCGAAGGGGCGACCTCCCTTGCGAGAGTTCGCCCCTTCTTCCGATTCTTCGAAGATCTGGCTCGGCTTCCAGATCACAACGCCATTTGCGATTTCAGTAGTTAAGGAGTTGCAAGCCGAAGCTCACACTTTCTCTACCCTCCGTCATCGCGACGCCGTATAAGCTTTCTCGGGTCGCATCGTGTGCATTCAGTTTCCTGATCGCTCGAGAGATACCGTTGCCGGTTCCTCTTGATGGCCCCTCGTCCGCTCTCTTCTTGGAAGATTTCTCTTCCGTTGGTTTGAATCTTATTCCGGATCGCTGGAAAAACTAGAGGCCCTTTCAGATTTTGTCGGTGGAAATGGCGGGATGAATTGTGGGAAAAAACGATTCTGCTTCAACTCCTGTGCAGATATACCTTGCAGCGCATCTCCGCTAACTCGTAGCGTCTCAGACGCGGGTCACTTAATTGCCAGCAGCGGCGTCCCCAGCATGCCGCATGTGTCGCGCCACCTGGCTCTGGTGTGCAAATTCCGAAGCCGCCGCAATCTCTGCGATTGCTGCACGAGGAGTGAACTAGACCACCTGAAACGATGCGAAGTACAAAGTATCGCTTCTTCCGGTCATCCTGGGCGTCGCCACCAGCGTGGCTAGATACTCGCCCGCGTCCACGATCGATCCACGATTGTTCCTTAAGCCCCACGGCACCGGGTTATCTCCGGCAGGCAGGTTTTGAAAGACATGGTCGTAGATCGGCTTGCCTCTTTCGTTTTCGCCCGGCCATATCTTCAGCTGGAGCTTGGATTCGGAGCGCAGTGCGACGGTGAAGTGACCCTCCTGAGATCTCGGTGCCGGATCACCAACGAAGGGCAAGCGCTCCGCCGTCTCCTGCAGGCGTCGCTTGTCGCTCTGCTGATCACCGACGGGGCCGCGAACAAATGCCACCGGGGCGGGCTTCAGCGAAAAGGACTCGTCGCCCCTCTGAAGCACTCCGGCAAAATGCGGTCGCCTTGCCGTAGATGGGTGAACCACGAGGAACATCCCCGCAGTCCCGGTCTCCGACAACCTTTCAGGTGCGGGCCTCTCGATCCATTTCGATTGGGCTTCTTTCGGTTCCAGGTCCCACCTTGCAGGGGCCGAAAGGAGAGATCGTTTGTCTGCATCCACAATGCCCGCTTCACAGTGACAAGCAGTCGAAGCGACAACTGCAAATCCAAACGGCTTGCTCAAGTCCAGGATCTCTGGCGCGAACGACAATGTGAACGAAGTCTCCTGAGCCCGCACGATGTGTGCAGCCGCGAAGCCTGCGCTCGCAAGTAGGAACTGTCTGCGGTCAGGTTTCATAGGATCTACCCCTTCGGAATGGCCCAGTCCAAAAGTATGCCGAGCGCATGGTCCGCCGCCTTCAGAAGCACCGCAGCAAGCCCGCACAGCAGGATCAGCCATCCCGTGCGTTCTGCGACCGGCTTATCTAAGATTTCGTGAAGTCGCGTTGGCAGCAATTGATTGCCGTCCTGACGCATCGACTTGGCCCGCCCACGCCCCTTGATATGCAAGGTAGCCGCTTCGCGCTTCTCCGGATCGCCCACAATTGCGATCGAATCCACTGTCGCGCTCTCGCACTCGATCACGAGATCGGTCTTCCGGTCCGACGTAACTCCTTCTGCGCTTTTTTTCTCGACCTGAAGATAAGGATTCAACGCCCGGTCGAACGTGAGCGAAACTCTCTGGAGCGTTTTGGGAGAGTTGAGCAGCGGCAAATTTCCCTGGTAGGTCTTGAATGCCAGTCTCACGGGAGAGCCGCCGGGGTCTGGAGGACGATCTCCCGATCTGATCTGAACAGACAGCAGGTCCTTTCCTTCGAGCGTCGCCTGGAAGGACTCGATCTGGTCGCGTTGTACATCCGGAATCGTGTAGCGTCCCCCGTCCACGGAAATCTGCTTGGAACTCATCGTAAGCTTCACATCGTTCCTCGCTCGCGAAACCAGAGCGAGCGCCGGCGCCTCACCGGGCGAGCCTGCGCTGGACAACACAACACCCGGCTCAACATCGAGCGCAATGCCGCCGATCGTCCCTTGTCGGGTCAGGTTCAAATAGGAGCGCAGGTGATTCTTATCCTCGTCCGCCCGAAGTGTCATCATGCTGGATCGCAGCGACACCGCCTTCTCATGATCGCGGACAAAGCTTATGGACGAAGCGCCGGAGATGGACCCGTAAAGGTCATACCCGCTGACAGACGCCAATTCGGTTGTTGGGTCCTGCTTCAGGTGCAGCGTGAGATATCCAGGTGAGACGAAGCTCTCGCAAACGACGTCGAATGTCACGTCCTTGGATGACGGCGCATTGCGTGCGTAAGCCAACCCAAAGGCCGCGCATACGAAGGCGAGAATCCCCCACGACCACCAGATGGAACTCTTCGGGATAGCGCTCATAGAACTCTCGAGAACGTCGGCGGGATTGTAATTGTCCGTGGATGGAAATGTCGCGGCAGAAGCATCTCCGAGCTCAGCCGCCCGTCAGTCTACGAGGTCGCCGCCCGGGCTTACCAACTCTCTCCGCCCAACCTTTGGCGAGAAATAGCGCGCTCCCATAGTCGGTCGTAATGACATATCCGTGACACTTCTCACCGCAGCTTTCAATAACCTGAGTGGAAAGGGGCACACGCTTACGACGTAGGCGTGCATCGTGTAGATACGGTCAGGAATGAAGCTATTCGATAGCGATCTGAGCCCCTGCCTTCACTAAGCCAGCTTCCAAACGGCCAGCCGGCAGCCGCCAGCCACTCGGCACAGGCCTGTCAGATTTTGCATAAAGGGTATTCCATGATTCAAAACTGCAGCGGCATGCATTACGGCAAAGTATGTATCGGGATTGTTATTGTGCTGATCCTGCTCACCATCGGAGGCTTTGCCTATTTAAGATTCGGGCCCGTTCCTGTTGCGGTTTCGGATAGAGCTTTTCCTTTTGAGAAGCGGATCGTAAGGATCGCGGTTAGAGCTCGCATCAACCGTCAGACTCAAAATCTTCCTTTCGCAGCCAGCGAAGATCTATTTGAATCCGGCGCCACCATCTATCAACACCAGTGTTCGATGTGCCATGGCATACCAGGACATGATGCCCCTCTCTTCAAACAGATGTTCCCAGCCCCGCCTCAGCTCTGGAAGAAGCACGGCGCAAAGGGAGTAGTCGGAGTGAGTGATGATGATCCGGGATTTAGCTACTGGGTTGTGTCAAATGGCATCCGCCTATCGGGCATGCCTTCCTTTTCGCATACTCTCTCCGACAAAGAGAGATGGGAGGTAAGTCTCCTCGTCAAAAACGCCGATAAACAGATGTCTCCTGAGGTCGCCAGGATACTGAACTCGCGCGTAGTGTATTAGCCGATCACCGGGCAGGAGTCTTCTGGGGCAGAAACATCGTGGTCGCCAATCCGTCGAGCTGCCGAATCTCTCCGTGCAACACTCCTAAGCCGGCCCCCCGCACCGCTAACCAGTGGTTGGTGAATTCTCAGAGCCGACAGGCGTAGGGTTGAAAACATGCTCACGCACTTTCCCAGCGCCGTTCCGGAGATTCCGGTTACCAATGTCGAGAAGGCCGCCGAGTATTACGTGAATGTGCTCGGCTTCTCTTTCGACTGGGGTAACGATCAGGGCGGAATCGGAGGCATCTCGCAGGGGGAGTGCCGTATCTTCCTGACGAATGCACCGTTCCACCAACACTACGGCACTGGCGGGACTGTCATGGTCTGGCTGAATCTGAATAGCAAGCAGGAAGTCGACGAGCTCTACCATCGCTGGCGCGAGGCCGGGGCGAAGATCGTCGCTGAGCCGGAGGACAAGCCCTGGCACCTGCGCGAGTTCAGGGTCGCCGATCTGGACGGCAATCAGTTGCGCGTCTTCTACGACTTTTCCTGGGAATTGGATGGACGGTCCTCGTACGAGGCCATACCGGTCGAGCAAAAGTAAGCTTTTCTCGACAGCTTCTTTGCTTCGTCGCGCAGCTTTTCCGCCTCGGATTTCGTCTGCCCATGCCGTTCATTGCCTTTTCAAAGCGGGGTCCCAGTTGACGACGACCGTTATAGGCGACGGCAGCTTGTTGGCGGGCGAGGACACGGCGAGGATTCGCTGTCCGTCCGAAGACACATCGAAGCTGGGAAGAAAAGGTGCCAGATACATTTGAAACAAGGGTTTCGGAATTCCAATCTCCAGCGAGGGTCCGTTCTCTTTCACCGCAGCGGCCATCAACTCACCAGTGGCACTCAAATAGAAAATCTCTTTGCCGTCACCACGCCATTTGGGACGTGATCCTCCCGACGTAGACACCAGCAGCCTGCCGCGACTTGGCAGAACCGAACGCACGTAGACCTCGTTGTCTCCCGACTCGTCCGAGTAATAGGCCACCCACTTTCCGTCCGGCGAATATCGCCCTCCCGCTTCAGAAAATTCAGTTTGGAGATACGGAACGGGCTTTCGATCTCCAAAGGCGGGGAGTGTCCACAGGTCGCGATTGGCAATGGTGACCGTCATGAAGAGCAGAGATTTGCCATCTGGCGACCAATCCTGACAGTACTTTCCCACTTCCGACTTGTACAACAGCTCATCCTTTCCAGACCCATCGGCGAATCTTTGATAGAGATCGAATTGACCTCGCCGATTTGAGCTGAATACGAGTTGTTTGCCGTTAGGTGACCAGCAAGCCCCTCTCGCAGTTCCTGGCTTTGCAGTGATACGGGTCTTGACGCCCCGCATTATGTCATACAACCAAATGTCGGAATCTGTCTCGCTGATCTGCGGGTCATAAATCTCGGTCGCCACCCTCGTGCCATCCGGCGAAATGCGCGCGTTTCCTTGAGGAACAGCTCCGCCCAGCGTTCCGATCTGTTTTCCGCTCCGGTCATACCAGACCAGTTGTGGCGCATTTCGAACAATGCCCGTCGAGTACGCCAGAACCGCTCCAGTCTGTGATGCTGAGAAGGATTGCACCTGTTCCGCGATCGTGGATGCAGGGCCGATAACCGCGAGCCGCGCTTCATCGAAGGGCTGCGCAACGAGAGTGCTGCCGCGAAGGTAGAGCAAGCGCCCTTGTTGATAGACAGGACTGGTTCCACTTTCCACCAGCAGTTTGCCGCGATCCGAGTTCAGGGAAGCAACGTAGACAGCGCGCCTGGGTCCACTCGCGGGAGCATCGTACAAATAATGATTTCCATCAGGCATGAAAGACACTCTGCGCCGCGCCAGTGTGACTGTCTCGCCTTCTTTGGTTATGGGATTGACTTCACCGCCCGCCGCTGAGACCCGATATAGCAACCGGGTTACGCCTGTTCCGAACACGATCACGTCGTTGCGGTTCCACGTACCTCCATTGCCGGCTATCGCACTCGCGACCGTGATAGGCGGTCCACCGGAGACGTCGACTTTCTTGAGGTAAGAGAAGTTTGCAAAGAAGCCGATCTGGTGGCCATCGGGCGACCAGAACGGATACGCTGCACCTTCCGTGCCCGCGAGCGGACGCGCGGTTACAGAATCCAAGGGGCGAATCCAGAGAACTCCTTTGCCCGTAGAATCTGCAGCAACAAAGGCCAGGTAATGGCCGTCGGGAGAAACCGCTGCGTTGGCCGCGGCGTTAATGTACGAGTTCTCCGGCGGAAAAACCGAAAATTGTACTGTGTCGGGGCTGCGGGGAGCGCGGTGTCGAAAAGTCGCGAAGAGAAGAAGAAGCATGCCCACCATCAACGCAACCACGGTCGACCAAGCCAGGCGCTCGCGCAATTTGCGAGGCGACACGACTGGGGTTGGCACACCGGACCGTGAACCCGCTTCGGCAATCCACTTCAACTCCATTTGAAGATCGCGCGCCGTCTGCCAGCGCTCTTCCGGGTCTTTCGCCAGGCAACGGCGAATCGTGTGGTCGAGGACAGGCGGTGTGAGCGGTTTCAGCGTACTGATTGGCGTAGGCTCTTTTTCGAGTATGGATGACGCTACGCTGAGCTGACTTTTTCCTGAAAAAGCACGCTGCCCCGTGAGCATTTCGTAAAGAACCGAACCTAGAGAAAAAATATCGCTGCGGCCGTCGAGCTCTTTGCCTTCGACTTGCTCCGGCGACATGTATTGAAACGTCCCGATGATCGTGCCTTCTGCGGTCATCCGCGCTGTTTGTGTTGCGATGTCGCTGAGCGTTGCGCCCCTTATGGATGGACCGGCGAGCTTGGCCAGACCAAAATCCAAAAGTTTCGCGCCCGTAGCGGTGAGCATGATGTTCCCTGGCTTCAGGTCGCGGTGGGTGATACCGCTGCGATGCGCTCTGTCCAGCGCGTCCGCAATTTGCGCACCATATTTCAGTACCTGCTCAATCGGCAGAGGGCCTTTCTCGAGGCGCTTGGCGAGCGTCTCGCCTTCAACGCATTCCATTACCAGGAAATCGGTTCCGTCTTGATGACCGACGTCATACAACATGCAGATGTGTGGATGATTCAGGCTGGAGATGGCTTTCGCTTCGCGTTCGAAGCGTTGCTTGCGAACTGTATCCGAAGAAAATTGAGCCGGGAGAATCTTGATAGCAACATCCCGATCAAGCCGCGTATCGCGCGCGCGGTAAACTTCGCCCATGCCGCCCTCGCCGAGCGGACAAACAATCTCGTATGGTCCAAGACGGGTACCAGAGGTCAGTCCCATGGTGCCGTGGATTATATCCAGCCGAATCGAAGGCTGACGACGACTGTCCTCGTTGCGAATCTACAACGCGTGGAGCCCGGCACAGGCTCGCTCTTTACGGCTCATGAGTACATCGTCCTGTTTAGGCCAGTTGAAAATCGAACTCACCGATAAGCGGGACTTTTCGGGCGTCAGCGTTCCGTCCATTGCGAGATAATCCCGTCCCCTTGCAAGTTCGCAAAGAACTCGGCGTCAGTGACGGTCCAAAGAACGACGCCTTCGGTGCGCAGTTATCGTAGAGGCCGAGTTCGAGACGATTGCCTTTCTCGATTTGGATATGGAATATGCCCCTGGGTACCGTGCCTCCTACCACTGCAATGATTGCTCCCACAAGGTCGGTCTCCAGCGGCAGGACGACGAAGTCCTGTTTTGGCCATAGCGTGTTTCTCTTGAGGATTTCCGTTTCATCTGCGGACGCTCCTGCTAGTTGTGCCACTGCTGTAGTACTCAGATCGCCCTCAAATGAGATGCGGGCGGTTCCGGCTAGCTCCCGCATAGCAGCCATTAGAAATCGGCGCTTATCGCGAATCTTGTACAGATGAGCATCTGTCGGCATCCATCCTTTTTACCAGTGATTGGTGAGCCACCAAACACCCAAGGACGCAGAGGCTCATAGCTGATAAAACGGGGTTTTGAATAACTTCAACTCGGGAACCCATCGACGCAACATGGATGTGTCAAACGCTACGGCTTGGTTCGCGACGACCGCCATGAGGCTCCACCGGTTATGCCGCCCTTTCGGAGAAGTCCAGCAAGACCTTTTCCTGACCTGCCTCACCATCGGCTAGGCGTACCGCCTCTTGGAAGTCCTTAAATGAATACCGCACAATTGCTGGCGGTGTAATCGCTCCGTTCGACATCATGGTGAGGAGATCGCTCGTCGCTGCCCGCACTTCTGCGAGCGGCTGGGAAGGCACCCAACTCGGAAGCCACCACCCGCGAATCGTCGCTGTCGAATAAATCAAACGCGGAGCGAAGAGCGGCATGGTGAATTTTGCGGGGTCCGTCTGCCGATGACTGGAAAGGGCTCCATACACAAGCATGGTTCCAGCCGGAGCGAGGTTGCGGGCAATCTCAGCGCCAAGTTCTCCCGCAACGCAGTCAATCGCTCGTTCAACGCCCTTGCCCGCGGTCAATTCCTGCAGGCGTGCCCTGAGATCCTCTTCGGCTGTGCAGATTACCTCATTGCCTCCGAGGTTGCGGATGATTGTTTCCTGCTCGCGCCGCCGGATGACGTTGATTGTCTTGAATCGATACTGCTGCGCCAGTTGAAGCACGAACTTTCCCACGCTGGATGCAGCCGCCGTCTGCAGAAGCCAGTCACCCTCCTTGAGGTTGTGAGCTGATATGGTCAATGCCCATGCCGTCAACGGATTGATGTAGGAAGCGGCGGCGGCCGAATCGTCCACGCCGTCTGGAACGGGCACAAGTTTGTCCGCTGGGCACACGATCTGCTCGCGCCAGGTGTTCCACGTGTCAACGAAAACTACGCGCGTTCCAGCCAACGAACCTTGCACGCCCGGACCTACGGCCTGCACAATCCCCACCCCTTCAATGCCGGGGCTGGCCGGCAACTCCGGCTGATAGCCATAGCGCCCGCGCACCATGTGCAGGTCGGATGCGTTGATCGGGCTCAGCAGCACCCGGACGAGCGCTTCGCCGGGGGCCAAAGGCGGAGTAGGGATCTCTGCCAGTTTCAGCACGCTCTTCGGTTCACCGGTCTCGCGAAAGATCAATGCTTTCATCAATACCTCCTGGGTCTTTAGGCGACGGCTGATTCCGGCCGGATGTTCTACGGCTTCGGGGACAAGAAGCGGAGCGGGTGATGGAGGAGAACATCTCCGTCGAAGTGGGGGAAATGCTGCGCGCATTGGCTGAACCAAACCTCCCGCAGTGCCATTCGCGAGGTACTCCTTCTTCGCGGCCGTCAGGTACTCCCGCATCTGGGCAAACAGCTCTTTGTGCCCGGCGCGCCATGTCCGACATGGAACCTCAATGGGTCGCTGTCTGCCCAAGAACAATGCGGGCGAATTGGTCAATGCTCGTGAGTTTGATCCCAAACTCCTGCTGGATCGGCGTCATGTTGATCGCGTCTCCGGATGAATAACCTAACATCAGGGCGGCGAAGCTCTTCTGCATCGAATCCGTTGCTCCCTCAAACTGCGCGCGTAGCGCCTCCTCAGGGATATGCTCGAGCTTGAACGGCTTGCCACCAATCTCTTCGAAACGAGCAACGACCTCGAGTGGGCTCACCGCGGCGGGACCGCCAAATTCGATAGTCCTGCGCTCTGCCGCCGGATGCCGCAGAGCAAGAACGCACATTTCGGCAACGTCCAGGAACGAGACCCAACTCACGGGGCTGGTCCCGGGTCCGTAGATGCGAGCAGAAGCATTCAAGTAATCGAATCCGAGCGCCGGGCTCAGCCATACTTCCATGAACCAACTAGCCTGGATCGTCGTAAAGTTCAGGCCCGTAATCGCATGCTCGACATGAGCTTTTGCGTCTGCCAGCGGGAAGGAGATACCGGCCGGACGACGAAAGGAGACAAAAATGAACCGGCTGATACCAGCAGATTTTGCCGCTTCCACGAGGTGCAGTTGTCCCGTGTCATCGACCGACTCGATCGAGTCTCCTGCCTGCCGGGAGAGGGTCGACGACGCAGTCGAGATAACCGCATCCACACCGCGACAGGCGCCAGCTAACGAGTCGGGATCTTTGAGGTCGCCAACGCATACCTCCACACCGCGTCCCCTGAGGAGCGCCACTTTTTCTGTCGAACTTGTCGTGCGAACCAGCGCTCTAACCTTTTCGCCTCGTCCCGATAGTCTTTGGCAAATCTCGCTCCCTACCATGCCGGTGGCACCAACAACGAGAATCATGTCAGTTCTCCCAAGAACACAGCCTACGCCGGTTCCCTCACTTGAGCGTGGAAGCATGCGTGGTCGGCGCGTCGGCGATGAATCCAAAAGTTGGTTGTCTCTCTTTCTTCACAGAGCTTCCCTGGAAACGGGGATTGCGGTAAGAACACTGCGTCGGAGGGCCGGTCCTGGCGACTTACCGTAATCGGGACTTTGTGGGCACTTCACCGGAAAGGCGACGCCACCTGACCGAGATGCCGTTTACTCGTCCATAAGGATTGTTCCCGATTGAGCGCCCCACTGAATCCGAACATCTCCTGAACCTGTTTCCGCCTTAATGGTGGGGCCGCCGCCATTGACGGTTCCGGTCACATGATGCCTGTTCAGGGGTCCGCGCACGGTGAGAGGATGGTTCGTCTTTACGTCGCCCGAGCCGGTCTGCGCATCCACCGTGAATCCAGCGTTACCGCTCACCTGCATTGTAATGTCGCCCGACCCCGTTTCCAGTTTCCATGGCGAGTTAGGCTGGCCGCTGATCTCCAGGCTACCGGATCCTGTTTCCGCCTTCATGGCACCCTGCACGTTGGCCAGCTTGATGGAGCCGGAGCCCGTGGCTGCGACGACGTTGCCGCCGTTGGAGAAGTTGACGCGAATGTCGCCCGAGCCGGTCTGAAGATAGCCGTCGCCTCCCAAGTCATCGCCATTGACGGAGCCGGAGCCGGTCTCAAGCCGGACCCCACCGTTCATGGAGACGGCTTTCAGGTCGCCGGAGCCGGACTCCGCCTTCAGGTGCGTACTTTTGGGCGTGGTGATGTCGTAGTCGATCGAGACATGATTGAACCAGCTCTCGTGCATCTGGCCGACCCGGATGGTATCGCCGCTCTGCTGAATCGGCGGGTTATCGACGACCTGCTTAATCTGATCCTCACTGTTGCCGCCCATCCAGCCGTGGCTCGCATGCACGTGGCCGATGATGTGCGCCTCGTTGTCCGATCCAGACGAGACATGGATATATCCGGAGCCCGTAGAGACGTGGAGCGTCACTGGACCGTTTACGGTAAGCATACGGTCGAAGGACTTTTCGGCGGCCAGCGCAATCGCTGGGAGATAGATCGACATGGCGACCAGCAAGCCGGCTGCCGCTTTGAGGGTTAGGTTCCTTCGGGATTGCATCGTTGTCCTCCCTAGGCCCTAGAGGGGATGCCCAACCGAGCCACGGTGGTCCTCAGATGCTCCTGGTTAGTTTGATACGGACGCCGATCGGGGATGGTTCCCGTTTGCCCAGTTCTGAGCCGCGGCATTCGGAAATGATGGTTGGCAGGTTCCGGACATTTGGCCGAGTAGTCGAACCTAGAGGCCATGAAAGAAGCTATGGAGCGCTTCGGACCACGTTTCAGTCGATAAGGATTAGAAGGGCCGTTTCCTGCACACCTGCCCGCGCTTTCGCTCCTTCTGGCGTACCAGCTCGGAGGCTGGCTGCTCTATGCGACGGCAACCGTGGCATCCATGGTCCCGCTGCGCAATATGCGCAGCGACGTGGCGTACCATTCGAGTGGTCATGGTCAGTTCAATCAGCAGTACGACGGATGAGGATGGAGGCAAGAGCGAGGCTCGCTTCCGAAACGTGCTGTATGGCGGAGGCGACTGCGTTAGCTTCTTTTGGGTAGGAATCCTGTACCTCTCTATCGCGTTCGGACTTCAAGGATGAATCACCTCTGCCAGGGAATACTGCATCCTCCTGATTTCTTCGTTCGTCACTGATTGCTCCTTTCAATGATCGTATCGTCGACCGGCGGCATCAGCACCTCTTCGATCAGCACGTCTTCCGACGCGCGATCAAGGAACGCGGCCAACTCTTCGCGCCTTTTCACTTCGGCGGCGGTGAACGGGCGGTGAAGGATTTGGCCCTTCCATGGCAATTGTGTTCGTGGCGCAGATAGCAGCGCTTGTCCGGCCCGTAGAAGGCTTCAAATCCCTCGCGCGCGCTAGAGAGACGTTCAGGCCCGTCATGGGCCAAGATTTGAAGTTCCTTGAAAACGGCGTTATAGGTAACTTCGCTGTGTTGTGTGCTTGCTCTGCTCGCCGGTTCGCTCGTCAGTTGGTGGTAAATCAGCCGTAACACGAGATCAGTTCAGTGAGTGCTTGATCCCGTTCGAGCGTTGGCGATCTCGGCTACGGTCATCCTGAAGGCGAACCGGTAACGGGAATCGGCTCAAACGTCGGCGAGCAGTGTAGCGCTCAGCCAACTTCTCTTCCCACGACTTTCAGTCGTCCTCCAATGCCAATGTCCCCTTCCGGAGCGGCTTCGCAGGAAAACTCTCGAAAGTTGGCATGCTATTTCGCGCAAATCGCTATCCTGAAATTAGGGGCATTGTGTGACCGTGCGATCTTCAGCCCGAAGCCATCCGCTAAGCCCAATAAAATGACTTTTTAACCGTAAGTCAAGTAAATTGAACTATTTGGCCACCCGGAAGCCATGCTAAGTCATTGATTTTCCGTAAGCGGCATCGATTATGCCGCCCGTAAATCCTTTGTTTGGACATTTTTGCAGCTAACCCCTTTAGATCACCGGACTTAACGTCCGTAGAGCCTTTAAGCCACTCAATCCACGTGGGATAGAGCCCACGACCCGGGAGGGTGGGGGAGGGGGTGGGGAGGTACCATTACCGTCTGTCAACCCTCGAATGGCTCGCGTGGCGCGCCTATTCGGCGTGCAGCACGGTCTCAAACAGCAGCACACTCAGCACCGTGAAGATGATGTCGTAACCGGCCAGCATCTTTACCCACAGCCCCGGATCGCTCTCGCCCGTCAACACGTCGGTCGCCGCCAGCACCATCGCCAGCAGAGCCGGGATGAAGATAGGGAAGAGCACCAGCGGAAGCAGCAGCTCGCGCGACCGTGCGCGCAGCGAGAGCGCAGCGAAGAAGACCCCGTTCGCCACCAGCGCCCAGCTACCCAGCGGCAGGATGGCAAAGAACAGCCAGCCGTCTCCCATCGGATGCAGGTTGTAGAAGATCACGAAGACCGGTGTCAGCACCGCTTCGACGATCAGCACAAAGATAAAATTCGCCAGCACCTTCGCCAGGTAAAGCGCGCTCGCCGGCGCAGGCGACATCCTCTGTGCATCCAGCACATTGCCGCGCAGCTCCCGCGACCAGGCCTGGTTCAGCGCCTGCACCGCGGCAAACAGCACCGCGACGCACATCACGCCGCCCGCGTACTGTCGCGATGTCTCCCGCGTCGGATCGAACGCGAGAGAGAAGAGCACCACCACCAGCAGCGCGTAGAACAGCATCGACTGCATCGCATCCTTCGCGCGCCACTCGATGCGTAGGTCCTTCCGCAGATGCGCCCACAGCGCCGAGTGCATCACGCGGAGTCCGCCTTAGTCAGGTCGGCGACCGCAGCGCCGGTCGCGCGCAGGTAGTCCGCCGGAGCAAGCAGGATCTGCACGCCGCGATGCCCGGCCGAGACCGAGATCGCGTCGAACAGCTCGATCGTCTCATCGGCAAACGCCGGGTACGCCTTCTTCGCCCCGAAGATGGTCACTCCGCCTCGGATGTAGCCGGTCAGCGGCTGCACGTCCTTGAGCGCCGCCATCTCTGCCTTGCGCACCCCCGCCGCCCGCGCCAGCTTTTTGAAATCAAGTTCCGCATCCCCCGGAACGACTGCAAAGACGTAATCGCCACTGCCAACCGCGCACAGTAGCGTCTTGAAGACCTGCTCTGCAGGCATCCCGATCTTCGCCGCAACCGTCGTCGCGCGCAGATCCTCCGGATCGACTTCGTACTCGTGCAGCGTGTATGCAATGCCAAGTCCGTCCAGGATGCGAGCCGCATTCGTCTTCATGCTCTCTCCGTCGTGAGCGCGCCGCCCTGCATCATGAGCACCACATCGGCCATCGGCTCGGCCAGCTCGCGCTGATGCGTCGTCAGCACGATCGTGCGGCCCGCGCCGCGCAGCTCCGCCAGCAGCGCCAACATGCGCTCCGCGCTCGCCCGATCCATGTTGGAGAAGGGCTCGTCCAGCAACAGCAGTTCCGGCTTGGACAGCAGCACGCGTGCCAGCGAGGTGCGCTGGCGCATCCCCTGCGAATACTGTCCCACCGGCCGCGTCAGCGCCGGGTCAAGCCCAACCATCCCCAGCGCCTCCTCCGCCTTGAGGCACGCCTGTCCGGGATAAAGCTGCGCTGTGTACTCCAGGTTCTCGCGCGCCGTCAGCTCGTCGTAAAGCATTGCCGCGTGGCTCATGTAGCCGATGCGGGCACGAGCCTCGGCCGGCGGTAGCTCGAGCACGCGCACCCTGCCCAGCGTAGGCCGCAGCAGCCCGGCAAGCACACGCAGCAGCGTAGACTTGCCCGCGCCGTTCTCGCCCAGCAACAGGTAGCATCGCCCGCGCTCCAGCGTGGTGCTCACATGGCGCAGCGCGGCGAAGCGTCCATACAGCTTGGACACGTCCTCCACTGTAGCGACGGCTGGCATAGGCTCCCGCAGTATAGCGGGCAACTTACTTGGCGCTGGTCGAAGCAGGCGGCTGCAGTATTGCGGTCTTGTCCGGTGCAGCGGGAGCGCCGGGCTTCTGTGCCGGCGCGTACTTCGACGCGCACTTGGCCTGCAGTTCGGTCGCATGGAAGACACCGTCACGGCCAAGCGTGCCGATGGCCAGCGCCTGCGCATCGTCCTTGAAGGTGTCCGGAGGCGGCTCTACGCCCGCGTACTCGACCGGCAGCCTGTTCCCCAGTTCCACCAGTACGAATTGCGCATGGGTGCCACTGCGCGCGATGGAACCCGGTACTACGTTGCCTGCGACACGCAGGTGCCGCGTATACGCCTTGCCCCCCATGCCCTGCAGCTCGCTGATTGTCACGTAATAACTCTTGTTTGACTGGATGCCGCTCACCGCGAGCCATGCGATAACGCCAAGCACGATGACCACTGCGAAGCCGATACGGAATGTCTGCGAACGCTGCTGCATAGACGTAATCTCAGGTTAGGTCGCCGACAGGCGAGCGTCAAGCAGCCGTGCCCCGACCAGCGTGCTTAGATGCGGCTCCAACGGTATGGTCGCATGCCGAAGTGCGTGCGCCAACGCCGCTATAATCAGGGCAAGATCAGCTGTGTTGTGAGCGCTGTCCTCGCGCTTTCGGCACCGTATTTAGGGAGACGCGCATGAGCCGCCACGCAGAGCACGAGAGCTACGCCACCACAGAGATACTGAAGCCGCGCGCCCAGTGGATCGAGAAGCGCCGAGCCGAGGTGGAGCGCACCGGCGATCGCAATATCTCCCAGATGCACTACGCTCGTCTGGGCCGCATCACCGAGGAGATGGACTTTGTGGCGCGGCGAGAGGGGCTTGACGCCGAGCTGATCCGCACCGAGATCGCGGCGGGCCGCCTCATCATCCCAGCCAACATCAACCATCCCGAACTGGAACCGATGGCGATCGGCATCGCCTCACGCTGCAAGATCAATGCCAACATCGGCAACTCCGCCGTTACGTCGAATATCGATGAGGAACTCGCCAAGCTTCACACAGCGGTCAGCTTTGGCGCAGACACAGTCATGGACCTCTCGACCGGTGGCAATATCCCGGAGATCCGCGAGGCCATCCTTCGCCACTCGCCGGTGCCCATCGGCACAGTGCCGATCTACGAAGCCCTCAACCGCGTGAAGCGGCTGGAAGACCTGAACATCGACGTATACCTCGAGGTCATTGAGGAGCAGGCGGAGCAGGGCGTCGACTACTTCACGGTGCATGCCGGGGTGCTCATCCAATATGTGCCCATGGTGTCCAGCCGCATCACTGGCATTGTCAGCCGGGGTGGCGCCATCCTCGCACAGTGGATGACCCACCACCACCGGCAGAACTTTTTGTACGAGAATTTCGATCGCATTGTGAAGGTGATGGCGAAGCACGATGTGAGCTTCTCGCTGGGTGATGGATTACGTCCTGGTTGCATCGCAGACGCCAGCGATGCGGCGCAGTTCGCAGAACTGAAGACCCTGGGTGAGCTGACTGCGCGAGCGTGGCAGGATGATGTGCAGGTCATGATCGAGGGCCCCGGCCATGTGCCTCTGGACAAGATCAAGGAGCAGGTGGACAAGGAAGTGGAATATTGTTTCGGCGCGCCCTTTTACACACTAGGGCCCCTGGTAACCGACATCGCTCCGGGCTACGACCACATCACAAGCGCAATCGGCGCCGCAATGATCGGCTGGCATGGAGCGTCAATGCTGTGCTATGTCACGCCAAAGGAACACCTGGGTCTGCCCAACGAGAAGGACGTGAAGGACGGCATCATCGCCTACAAGATTGCTGCTCACGCTGCCGATGTGGCGCGGCACCGGACGGGAGCCCGCGATCGCGACGATGCCATCAGCTATGCGCGCTACACCTTCGACTGGGAGAAGCAGTTTGCGCTCTCACTCGATCCGGAGACAGCACGCGCCATGCACGATGAGACTCTTCCCGACGACTATTACAAGGAAGCAGCTTTCTGTTCGATGTGCGGTCCGAAGTTTTGCTCGATGAACTGGTCCAGCAAAGTGGATGCGTTCAACAAGGAAGTACATGGCCTGGAGAAAAAAGATCTCTCGGATCTCGTGACGCTCCAGGCGCAGCAGCTCACAAGCAAGAACTAAAGCTGTTAGGCCTTCAATGCTGGCATCTTCGTACTCGCCGCTGCATTAAGATCGTTGGCTAATCGCCCGCCGCTGCTTTCAGATCACCCGATGCGCGATCGAGAGCGGCGGTGAGGGCGTCCAGCTCTTTCTGTACGTGGCCTTGATTCTTCGCATCGATGGCCTCATTCACGCCCGGAATGACGACCGCTGCATATCCCGTGTATTCACCGGGCGCGTAAATGGTATGCCGGAACCACGGGCGGCCCGGCAATCCATCGGGATCGAGCAAGTCTCCCTCCACTTGTCGCAGCTTTGCATTCATCGCATTCAAGTCGCCTGACGCAGACTTTTGCCGCGAGTAAGCAGACTCAGCGGCGCTCAGCATTTTGGCCACCGCTGCTTCTGTTTGAACGTAGCTCAGCCGTATGCCCGCTTTGTCGGATTTAGCCTTGGCATCTTTCAGGTACGAACTGATCTGCTTCGCATATGTCACGTAGTCGTAGGGGAGGACATCGGCATCCGCTATATGCAGCACTTCGAGTCCGAAAACGCGCGCTTGCTGTTGCTCGTAGACAAACGTGGGATCTGCGAATTTCGTAAACCACGCGTAGTTATCGAATACAGAGTGGTACACACCATAGCTGCCGCGTGAGCCAATGTCAGTCGAAGGCACGCCGGCGTGCTGGAGAAATGGAGTGAAATCTGAGCCCGACCCCAGATCACCAACGCGCGCCACCGCAGGCTCCGGCTTTTCGCTGCGCCCCTCGTCCATCGATGCAGACGGGGCGTTCCTTGGGATCTCGGCTTTCCAGGCATCCAATACTGACCCCCCCTGCGGGCTCGGCGCTTCGGCTGCGACATCGCGAACAAACTGCTTGAGCGATGGCACTGCAGCCGCCTCAAACTCCGGTCCGGAGACACCAACGTCCGTGTTGAAATAAGCCACTGCATGATCGAGTTGTTTCGCGTGGTCTTCTACCCACTCGGTCGATCCGATCAGACCCTCCTCTTCGGCATCCCAACTGCAGAAATAGATGGTGCGCTTCGGTTTCCAGCCGGATTTCAACAAAGCGCCCATGCCGTGCACTGCCTCAAGCATCGCGGCGGTTCCGCTGTTTGGATCGACCGCGCCATATACCCACGCGTCGCGGTGGTTGCCCGCAATCACCCACGCTTCCGGATCCTGAGTGCCGGGTATCCGTCCGGTGACGTCCCATATGGTGCGCTCCGCGTAGTCCATGTTCTCGGTCAAATGCACTCGTACCGCGCCATCGCCTCCCAGGTGGTAGGTGAAGGGAAGCGCGCCCTGCCAGCCTCGCGGTACACTCGGGCCCGCAAGGCGCTCAAGAATCGGTGATGCGTCCCTGTAAGAAATCGGCAATGAAGGAATGGAAGGCAGACTGTCCATTTTCTGAAGCGGTAGGCGCTGACCTTCGGACAGCTCCGGCGTGGATGCGACGTCCGGTGTCGTAGCGTCCCCCGGATACTTGAACATGAACTGTACGGAGCCGCGCTGCACGCCCGTGTCGGGTCGGTAAGGTCCCTTAGGGTAGGAATCGCCTTGAAAGTAACCGTCGTCGTAGGGATCGGAATAGATGAGCACGGCTGCTGCCCCACGCTGCTGCGCTATGTAGACTTTCACGCCGCGAAAATTCCCACCATAACGGACGAGAACGACCTTGCCGTGGAGATCAATGTTGTCATCGGCCAGCTTCTGAAAGTCTTCAGGCCGTCCATAGTTGGCGTAAACGACCTCACCGGTCACGTCTCCCGAGGGCGATGAACCATTGAATGCAGGCAGAACCCGCGGATCGTCCTGATACGGATCGACGCTGACGTGCTCCTTCGATGGCCCCTGCATGAATACTTTGCCGCTGCTATCCATCGCTTCTACTTTCACGCTCTGCGGCAGGTTCAGCCAGGCCTTGTAAGGCACAATTGTGGTCTCCAGACCAGCTTCCTTGAACTTGTTGGCGACGTACACCGCGGTGTCGTAATCCTCCTTCGACCCGGCGACATGGGGAACAGCCGTCAAGCTTTTCAGTTCTTCGCCGGCGAGTCGGGCATCGGGCACTGCAAGGAATTGACGATCAATCTGAGCCTGGGCAGCGAAGTCGCGATAACCAAATAGCGAGTCAGGGATGGCGACTGACTGTGCGAGCAAAGGCAAGGTAGACGCGGCAATCGTAAGAAAAAGGGAAATGGGGCGCGTGGGCAAGAGGGTCTCCTGACCGGCGGCTGCCGATCATGAAAAGAGTAACCCAGCTTTGCCGGAGGTCATGCTATTGGGCGCATAACATGACTTGCGTTTGTCAGGCAAAAACGAAATTGAGCCGGCTCAGCTTTGAACTCGGCGTTAAGCGACAGGCTGTGTGCAGTGCGGGCAGCGCTTGGCAGCGGCAGGAATGTCGCTGAGGCATTCAGGGCAAGCTTTGGTGGAGGGTGGAGTGGCTGGAACAGGTTTCTTGAATTTATTCAACAGCGTGTTTAGAGGGACAACAACGAGGAAATATACCGAAGCCGCGATCAGCAGAAAGGAGATGAGCGCATTGAGGAAGTCGCCAAATTTGATTTTGCTGCCATTGATTTCCAGAACCAGATAGGAAAAATCCGGCTTGTGAGCGACCGCACCAATCAACGGAGTGATGATGTCCGCGACCAGCGCAGTAACAATAGCGCCGAATGCAGCGCCGACAACAACGGCGACGGCGAGGTCGACGACATTGCCGCGAAGGATGAAGTCACGAAAGCCTTTTAGCATTGCACTCTCCCATGAGGGGTGACTCTGCTGTTGCGACATCCTACCTCAATTCGTCCCGTATTTGGCAGCAATTGCGAATTGTTAGGTCTGCGAAACGGTTGGCGCGGCACCCTCGTGTGCAGTATGCTCGGGCGTGGTCCAGCCCGACGTAGACGCAGAAATCAGAACTCATTTCCTTATCCAGCCGGGATGGCAGAACTCCGGTCCACATCACTGGCAGACCGTCTGGCAGGAACAGTTGGGCAAGGCTGCTACCCGAGTGCCACAACAAGACTGGCTCGTGCCTGAACGAACTGCCTGGGCGAACATCCTTGAAGGAACGATCCGTCGCACACCAGCGCCCGTCGTGATATTGGCGCATAGTATCGGCTGCATGGCCACAATCTTCGCCGTTCGGCCGACACCCGTGGCTGCCATGGTCCTGGTGGCGCCGGCAGACTCGGAGCGATCGAACGCTCCAGAGGCATTGCGCACCTTTACACCCATCCCGATGGAGCCTCTCGCGACGCCTGCGCTGCTGGTAGTGAGCGATAGCGATCCGTACTGCACTCTCGAGCGGGCGGAGGATTTTGCGCAAGCGTGGAAGGCGGATCTTAAGATTGTCAAAGGCGGCGGCCATATCAATGCTGACGCAGGTTTCGGTCCCTGGCCCGACGGATGGTTGATGGTAGGGTCATGGCTGCGCCGTCACGGACTAGGCTGGCCAAGTATTGAGGGGACACATGCATAAGCTCGTGGAAAGCGCCGATCATGCGGTGCGTGACATTCCTGATGGCGCGACCGTCATGCTCGGCGGCTTCGGCCTCTGCGGCATTCCGGAGCTGTTGATCGCCGCACTCGTGCGCAAAGGCGTCAAGGGGCTACATACGATCAGTAACAATATGGGCGTCGATGGCTTTGGCATGGGGCTGATGCTCGAAGCGGGGATGATCGCGTCGCATATCGGCAGCTATGTAGGCGAGAACAAGCTGTTAGAACAGAGGGTAATTCGCGGAGAGCTGGACCTGACACTGGTGCCGCAGGGCACGCTGGCCGAGCGCATGCGCGCGGGAGGCGCTGGTATCCCAGCATTCTTTACTCCAACCGGTTTGGGGACTCCCGTAGCGGAAGGCAAGGAGATCCGCGAGTTCGAGGGCAAACGTTACGTGATGGAGCGCTGGCTGCGGGCCGACTTCGCGCTGGTGAAGGCCTGGAAGGGTGACCGCGCCGGCAATCTGATTTACCGCAAGACCGCCCGCAACTTCAATCCGATGATGGCTACAGCCGCGAAAGTGACGATTGCCGAAGTAGAGCAACTGGTCGACACAGGGACACTTGATCCAGACGCAATCGTGACGCCCGGTATCTATGTGCAACGCCTCTTCGAGGGGCATAGTTACGAAAAGCGTATCGAGCGGCGCATGGTGCGGTCGGCTACCTGATCCGCTTGCTACTTAATCCAGTTACCCCACGGATAGAGGAAGAGGAACAGGATCATCGAGATGACCATGATGTCCACGTACAGCAGGATCATGACCGCGCCGTGATAGAAGCTCCAGCGGGCGCGAAGGCAGCGCAGCGTGTCCCACGTGCCGAAGAAAGCAACGATGGTAGGCGCGAGGAGCTTGAAGGACGGCGGGTCGTCCGGCCAGTGAGCGAGGAGCAGCGACGCAAGCAGGCTGCCCAACACAAGCGCAGTGGCGCGAAGGAGTGAGCGGTGTCGAATATCAAAGGGGCCGGGCAACATCACGAGGGCAACTATGAGTACTCTATCTAATCCTCTATCAAATTCCGGGGACGCGCTTCCAGCGAAGGCGTCGGATGCAGCCAAACGCGAGCGCATTGTGCGACGCGCGGCACTCGAATTGCGCGATGGGTTTTATGTGAACCTGGGTATTGGGATGCCAACCCTGATTGCGAACCATGTGCCACCGGGGGTCGAAGTGGTGCTGCAGTCGGAGAACGGGATGCTTGGAGTTGGGCCGTATCCGGTGGCGGGGACCGAAGATCCGGATCTGATCAACGCGGGAAAGGAGACGGTGACAGAGATTGCCGGCACCTCCTACTTCTCGTCGGCGGAGTCCTTCGCCATAATCCGGGGCGGCCATGTTGATCTATCCATCCTTGGAGCGATGGAAGTGGATGAGCTAGGAAGTCTGGCGAACTGGATGATCCCCGGCAAGATGGTGAAAGGCATGGGTGGCGCGATGGATCTGGTTGCTAGCGCGCGTCGCGTGATCGTCACCATGGAACACACCACGCGGGATGGACGGCCGAAGATATTGAAGCGCTGCACGCTGCCGCTGACCGGGCTTGCAGTGGTCGACACCATCGCGACCGAGATGGCGTGGATCCGCGTGACATCTGAGGGCTTGGTGCTCGAGGAGATCGCCCCGGGGCTGAAGCCACAAGATGTGCAGGCGGCGACAGAGGCCACGCTGCACATCAGCCCGTCGCTCAAGGGCATGCGATGCTAAGACGACACACCTCGTGCAGTCATCAGCTGTGAGATCTTTCTGATTCCGCGCGGAGATGAAAAAAGGTCGTAAGTATTTGGGGCGGGGGAGCCCATTCTGCCGGCAGCTTTATGTCGTATTAACGGCTTCCTTCAAACTTACTTATGTGGCGTTGCATAGCCTGATAAGTCTGCCTGGAATGTGACGGAGTCAGCGTTTCAGCGTCCCGCTGAACCGCAGTGTGGCTTCCATATTTCCAGAGGGACAGAGGAGCCATGCAAGCCATACTTCGTTCAGACCCGACCAAGTGCCTCGGGAAACTACGCATACCTGTGCTGTTCGTTTTCTTCCTTATTCCTCTGATATGCGATGCGCAAGTGCAGCAAACGCAGCAGAACTCCACATCTGAGGTGGCAGCCTCCGCCGATGGCGGAGATTCGAATGACGCCGTCCTTCAGGAACTGGACGCAATGCGGAAGCGCATCGAGCAACTTGAGGCGCGACTGAGAGCGCAGACCACAGCGAACCGCGAGACAACCTCCATCAGTGCAGCTGAACGGTTAGAGTCAGCACGTCAGGGTCTGCTGCCGGCAGATACTGCGCCTGTTGTTTCCTCCGCAATGGAGCCGTCGGCGGCGACCGCATCCGCAACAGAACCGTCGATTGCGACGGCATCGATCTCCGCCCAGAAGTCGGCGACGACATCTGCGACTCCTCCTGAGAAATCCGCTCCGTTTGCCTTTGCCGATTTCACCTGGCTGAACGGCAATCCGCGGACCGAAACTCCGGCATTTGACTCAAAGTTTTTTACGCCCGAGATTCGTGCCGACGTTGACTACACATACGACTTCCGTCACCCAAAGGACGACACCATCGGGGGATCAAGCGAAATCTTCCGGGCGAACGAAGTGCAACTGACCCAGATGGGTGTGGGCGGGGACTTTCATTACGACCAGGTTCGTGCCCGCTTTATGACGCAGTTCGGCATGTACTCCACAACGACGCCCCGAAATGATGCAAGCCCCGCACGCGGCCAGTGGGACCTCGCAAATGCTTATCGGTATCTTTCAGAGGCTTACGGCGGCTATCACTGGAACAAGATGCACGGCATCAATGTCGATGCCGGTATCTTCATGTCCTACGTTGGGCTTTTCAGCTACTACAACTTCGACAACTGGGCCTATCAACCCTCGTACGTTTCGTCGAACACGCCGTGGTTCTTCACCGGCGTTCGCGCGCAGTTCTTCCCGACCGACAAGCTCAAGATCGAACCATGGTTTGTGAACGGGTGGCAGTCCTATGGCCGCTTTAACAATCGTCCGGGCATAGGAGGACAGATTCTGTGGCGCCCCAATGGTAAGCTTTCCATCCTTGGCAATCAGTACGCATTGGGCGAGGACGCGCTGGGCAACCCGAGCCGTGTGCGCTATCACACCGACGACAGCATTCAATACAAATACCTTGACCGGCCCGAGGCGAAGTACCTCAGCAAAGCAGCATTCTCACTCACCGGCGATGCAGGTTGCGAGCACGGCGGCGGCGTGAGTTGTGCCGGCAATTCCGCTAAGGGCCCGAAGCAGAGCTTCCTGGGCTTCATGCTCTACAACCGTCTTTGGTTCGACCGGAATCTGTTTGGTCTGACGGTTGGCGGCGGCAGAATCAACAATCCCGGCCGATATCTGGTGCTGCTGCCTCCCATCAATGGCGCGAACGCGACCTCAGGAACTCCATACTTCACAGAAAATCCTGGAGACAAGTACAAAGCCTGGGATGTGTCGACAACGTTTGACTACATGCCCAGCCAGTACATTACGTGGCGGCTGGAGTACAACCATCGCGCTGCCAACGTACCTTATTTCTCCGGACCGGGCGGCATTACGCCTCCGGGTGGCAACCAGGGTACGCCGGGATCACTGGTGTCTGGGTTTACGCCGGACTTGCGTAACAGCGAGAACCGTATGACCGGTGCAATGTTGGTGAAGTTCTGAGTGGTCTAATGACAACTTCTATGTTTGTGCGAACGGCATCCACAGCGGGAAATATGCTTACCACAATCTTCAGCACCATGACGCGACGTAGTACCACAAGTTCAATGCCAATTGGCAAACCGCAACAGAAGCCTCGTGCATGTACGAACGCGACGTACCGAATGTCACCGGTAACGTGGCGCATCCGGTGCCGACTGAGACGGGCGCGAATGGCGCGTACTGCAAGGCCGGCTTCCGGTCGGACTCTCTGGACGACAAGAAGGGGCAGCGGACGGGGATTCCCGGCAAGTACACCGAGAATACCTTCTACATGACCAAATACATCGGCAACACTGTGATGTTCCGTCCCGAGCTCAGGTTCGACCACTCCTGGGATGCGCGCGGGTACAACGCCGGGAAGAGCCGGAATCAGCTCTTCTTCGGCATGGATGTGATCTACAAGTTTTAGAGATGCTTTATACGAGCTGTGTCCGATGTGCTTCAGGGCACTTCGTCGGGCGTAGGCAGAGAAGAGCCCTCGGCGCTAGGGAGCGTAACGAGGGCGACTCTGTTTAGAGGCGATCAGGCTGGGACTGCTGCTTCGTGGCTGAGGCGCTCGAGCGACTCAGGGTAGGGGGCCCGCAGGACGCCGCGCTCTGTGATGATGGCGGTGACGTATTTGGCCGGTGTGATGTCGAAGGCCGGATTCCACACGCCTACGTGATTCGGCGTTAGCTGTTTTCCTGCGTGGTGTGTGACTTCGTTTGGCGAGCGCTGCTCGATCGGGATGTCGGCACCGGTTTTTGTTGCGAGATCGATAGTGGACCAGGGGGCGGCGACGTAGAAGGGGATGCCGTGCTCCTTGGCGAGGACCGCCACCCCGTAGGTGCCGATCTTGTTGGCGACGTCACCGTTGGCAGCAATGCGGTCCGCGCCAACGACGATGGCCTGGAGCTTGCCGGCACGCATGAGGCTGGCGGCCATGTTGTCGCAGATGACGGTGGTGGGGATGCCGTCCTTCATCATCTCCCAGGCAGTGAGGCGCGCGCCCTGAAGGAAGGGCCGCGTCTCGTCTGCGTAGACGTCGATCTTGCGTCCGCTCTCGACTGCGGCACGGATGACGCCGAGCGCGGTGCCGTAGCCGCAGGTGGCGAGCGCGCCCGCGTTGCAGTGGGTGAGCACCCCGGCCTTTTGCGGTAGCAGATCTGCGCCGTAGGCGCCGAGCGCGCGGCAGGCGGCGATGTCCTCGTTGTACATGCGCTCGGCTTCGGCGATGAGGCCTTGCTTCACGGTGGCGACAGTGGCACCGGGTTCGGCGGCGAGCTCGGCGGCGTGCCGGCGCATGCGCTCGATGGCCCAGAAGAGGTTGACGGCGGTGGGCCGGGTGGCGGCGAGCACCTTACCGATGACGCGGATCTCTGCCAGCAGCGCGGGCAGCGAGGTGGCGGTGGAGTGCCGCGCGCCGAGGGCGACGCCCATTGCGGCCGAGACACCGATGGCCGGCGCGCCGCGCACTACCATGGTGGTGATGATGTCGGCGACATCCTGGTAGGTCTTCGCGAGCACGTACGTCTCTTCGAGAGGAAGGCGCGTCTGGTCGAGGAACCGGACGCCCTCGGAGGTCCATTCGAGGGTGGGAATCATGACTTCTTCAGTGTATCGATTCGGATCTTATGGCCAAGCAGTTTGCCGGGCTGCCCACCCCTCCCCCACCCCGTCCGGGCGGCGGTGTCGATCTCTCCTCGAATGAGCGGGTTGAAGGTCCTCCCGCCTTTAACTCCGGTGGTCTAAAGGGCTTAGCTGCAAAAATTTGTAAACAAAGGGGTTATGACGCAAACTGAGGGCGCGCATTGACACAGAATCAATGACTTAGCGCCATCCGGCTGCTAAATATAGTGAAATAAAAGAGTTAATCGGAAATATGTCCAAACAAAAGGGTTATTCGCGCTCTTTTGAATCGGGCGATTGCACCTCACAGCTGCCCCTATTTCCAGTGTAGCGAACCGATGGGATATATCTGGCAGATTTGTAACTGAATTTGTTCCATTCGTCCGGATTTGGGACCGCATGGTAGATCGAGGCAGTACTGCTTAGGGGTGTATCCACTACGTTTCCCTCAACCCGGCGAGCACGAGCTGTGATTGATGCACAAGTAGTTTGGCCTGCGGCGCTGTGATTTGTCCGGCGCGTTCCAGTCGTCGCAGCTGAACGATCATGCTGTCCACCGTGGCGACCACACGCTTTTGCTGTTCCGGCGAGATATCGACGAGCGTATCCGGCAACGAACTGGCTTCCGGATCGAGCACCGCCTTGCAGGCGATGCAGCCGGGGTCGTTTTGCTCCAGAGCAAAGATATTCTTCTTCAGAATGAGCACGGCGTTCGGCTTGAGCAGGCATGCGCGTGTTTTGGCGTGGGTTCCACCGTATTGGCATACAACCACGATGTAGCCGGTATTCGAAATTGCAGTTGCCTGCGTGAGAACAAGCGACGGAGTGTGTGCGATTAGCAGATTGAGATTCCTCGCTCCGTTCAACACGTCGAACGAGACTGCGCGCAAAGCCGTGCCGGAGTGTGGAATTGCATTCCCCACCTGTTGACCAAAGTCATTCAACCCCTCGCACTCGCTCTTCGTGCCATTGGGTAGTTGCCCGAGATTGACCTTCGCCCCACCACTCCAGAGGGTGGCGGTTGATGTCAGCGGGGGATTTGGAAAACTGACACCGCAGACGTCTCCCGCAGCGTTGATAGCATAGCCTTCAGAGAACGTGTTTTTCCCGAACAAGGGCGGAAGGCTCTTGATCGTGCCGCCGGTGATCAAGCATGCGCGATTCGGGCGAAAATCCATGAAGCACGTTCCACTGATCTGCCCGGAGTCGTTGATTGCGGACGGTGACAGAGAATTGAATGGAGCATGCGGAATCACCTGGACGGCGCCCCCGCTGTATAAAACACCGGTGGCGCCGGCTTGCGGGTCACCTTCCAGCCCGACCACCGCGTCCGTTGCGTTGATGTGCCCTCCAGCGCTCTGGTTCTGTGGATCCAGGTCTTGCATGGCTCCGTTCCACAGAAATGCGTGCGCCACGCCATCTGTTGACTCCGCGTATCCGGTTACATCGCCCTTCTGATTGACGCCATCCGCCCCGCCGTTCACGCCTCCAAGTGTCCCGAGGTCGATCATCGCTCCGTTGGAATAGAGAAACGGATGTATGGGTGTGACGCCGTCGATGGTTGGGAGTTCCGACCGCCCCGCAACCTGGCCTGCGTCGTTTACGGAGAAACCGACACTATAGTTGCCACCAAGAGTGCCGAGGTTGGTGACGGTGTATTCCTGCGACCAGCCTGTAGAAGAGAGCAGGCCGATCGCCCCGATAAGCAAGCCGAATTTTGTACGCATATAGACCTCTAGGCAGCGCTGCTATTGACTCTACGAAGCGGGGCGATTGTCAAGAAGCAAGTGACATATCCACACCAGCACCGGACTGACATGAGAAGCAGGCACTTGGCAGTTTTCGGAAATTTTTATTGAGCACAATAAATTCCAGCAAGGCGCAAATCCGATGAGACAGACCACGGAAGTGAAAAGTCCGATCGCCGCTACGAGGCCTTGCGTAAGGCGATTCAAAGATTGAACCCGCCCTAGGCCAGCGGGGGATTCTGGCCACCTGCGAATGTCAGATTCTCATCAGCTTCACCAGCTCCGCTGTCGTGGTGCAGCGGTCGAGGAATCGAAACTCGCCTGAGCTCCTAATCTCGGATGCAGCCTCAAGAAATCCGGTCATTGCTGCCCGATAGAGCGATGTGGCTAGGCTGATACGCCTAACGCCTACAGCGGCGAGTTCAGCGACCGAGAAGGATTTGCCTTTGATACCCACCATGAAGTTCACGGGCTTTGAAAGGGCAGTGCAAACTGCGCGGACTGCGCCGAGATCAGGAAGACCGGGTGCGAAGAGCACGTCGGCTCCCGATCGTTCAAAGGCCTGGAGGCGTTGGATGGTGTCATCCAAGCTGGGGTTGGCGAACATGAGATTGTGCGCGCGTGCGGTCACAATGAAGGGAAAGCCGAGCGCATGCGCCGCCTGCGCGGCAGCGGCGATTCGTTCTACAGCAAGATTGAACTCATAAAGTGGTTTGTCCGAATTGCCGGTCGTGTCTTCGATAGTGCATCCCACCAAGCCGGCGCCGGCCGCGAGATGAATGGTCTCTGCAACAACGGCAGGCGCATCCCCGAATCCATTCTCCAGATCAGCGGATACAGGCAGATCTGAGGCGTCCACAATCATGCGTGCATGCGCAAGCGCCTCGTCTCGCGTCAGCCCACCATCTCTTCGTCCCTGGGCACAGGCCGAGGCAGCACTCGAAGTTGCCAGTGCCTCAAAGCCAAGGCCGTCGAGAACGCGGGCGGAAGCGACGTCCCAGGGATTGGGAATTACGAATGCCGCCGGGCCATCATGAAGGGCACGAAAGCGAGCTGCCTTCTCATTCTGAGTAACGCTCATACATAGCTCCGATGAATAATCTAAAAAAAATTAGTATGAAGTATTCTGCTTCTCGTCCGTAATCTGGAGTTCAATTTCAGCCAGCCCATAGGACCTATGCTCCCAGGTGTCTGAAGAGCTGACTATCAGTCTCTCAAACCTACGAGTTGTTCTTACATCTGAAGGGGTTCGCACATCACTGATCGCGTCGGCGACTCGGTAGCTGGAGCCTCAACGGAGCACGGTTGCCACGAATAGCACCATCCGTTCTGAAGGACCATGCGGCACTCGAACTGTCGATAGTGACAGTAGTCATCGATGGGAGCTTGCGTCGAAATGACTATCGCCTCATGAAGGCCCACTCAGCGAAGCCTTACCAAGGAGCACCCTCGGACATCGAAGCGTGTGGCATCTCGCGACAGTGGATGATGAGCGGGAGGGAAAGATGAAGACAGCCAGACCGAAGTTCACCAGTCATGGAATCAAGATAGCGGTGATGATCTCTATCTTAGGGATGTCGAGTGCACTTCCGGCACAAAATGCTCGCGGTTCGGCTACGGGCCCGACGAGCGCAAAGGGCTTCGATCATCCCGGGCAGTATCTGCATATGCAGGACGTCAAACCGGCTGACAACATGTACCCGTGATTCAGCATCCGGACCAGGATGCTGAGGCGCAGCAGAAACTGGCAGCCCTGGAGAAGAAATTCGGCAAGAAACCTAACATCCTCATCTTCTTGCTGGAAGACATGGGTTGGATGGATCCTGGATTTAACGGCGGCGGAATGGCTGTGGGAAATTCGACTCCAGTCTATGACGTTCTTCCCAAGGTGAGGGAGATGATGGAGAAGAATGCGGACAAGGGGTCGGACGACCTACTCCTAAACAAAGCATCTCCGGAATCGATATGTCCCGGATCGAATGGCATATCGCACCTCGCGACCCAACGTGACCCCCAGGTTGGGTGGCCCGGGCCGGAATTTGCCAGCCGGAAATGACAAAGCAGTAACAAGTTCATGACAAGTGCGCCTACCGGGAAGCGCGCAATGGCTGTTACTTACTTTGACGGAGGTGGCTCCGCCAGGCGACGCTGCTTCCGTTCGACGCATTTGCATCGTTTGCGGGGCACGGACATCTGATGTACAGGGGTTTAATTTATGCCAAGGTTGAAGGCGGCTCTGCTGCTTTCCCTGGCGACTCTGTTAGCGCCGGCGTTCATCAACGGCCAGAGCGCAGACCCAGCCGTACCAGGGACACTCAATTATGTAGAAGGCCAGGTTTCGATGAATGGCCATGCTGTGAACCAGTCGTCTGTAGGCTCCAGTGAGTTGCAGGAGGGACAGGTAGTCGAGACGGGAAACGGAAAGGCAGAGATCTTGCTGACGCCGGGTGTGTTTCTCCGGCTGAATGACAACAGCGCAGTAAGGATGATCTCGCCCGAACTCGCAAAGACCAAAGTAGAGCTTGTAAAAGGCCGCGCCGATGTCGAGGTCGACCAGTTGTACAAGCAAAACGATCTGCGCGTGAAGATCGGCGATGGTGAAACACGTCTGCTCAAGACGGGGCTCTACGCCTTTAATTTCGACAACAGAACAGTGCAGGTGTTCGACGGAAAAGCAGCGGTATTGCCGGCAGATGGCGTGAAGAAACAGATTGTGGTGAAGAAGGGCCATGAGCTGGCAATGAATGGAGACGGCGAGAAGCCAGAGCACTTCGACAAGAAGGCATCACAGGATGCACTCTACAACTGGAGCAGCCTGCGGTCTGAATATCTGGGCGAGGCGAATGTGCAACTGGCCTCGGCGTACGAAGGGATGCCGGGTTTTGCGCCTGGCTGGTTCTGGGATGCCGGGCTTTATGGCTACACCTGGTTGCCTGGCGATGGCGCCTTCTTCGATCCGTTTGGTTATGGCTTCTACTCCCCCTACTACTTATTCGATGGTGGGTTTGTGTATGGCTATGGCCGCGGCTACGGCCGGCGCGATTATCACGACGGACACAGGTACGGACGGGACGGCTTCCATGGACGGACCAACTTCCACGGTGAACGCGGTGACGGATTCCATGGCGGTGGCTTCCGGGGCAGCAACGGCTTCCATGGTGGTGGCGAAGGCTTCCACGGGGGTGGTGGCGGTTTCCATGGTGGTGGCGGTGGTCATCGCTAAGGAGCAGAACTGAAGCATGTGAGGCGGCGGATGATTTTGTCCGCCGCTCATCGTTTGTTGCAACAGTTCTATACACCTGACGAAGGTGGCCTTTGCTCAGAATGATTTTGGAAGCCGTCTTCATGATTTTGGAAGGCACCTTCGGCCAGTACACATAACGCCAGCACGCACAACATAGGCATCCAGTCAGCTGAGTCGGTGGCGCTCCGCATCCGAACCTGACATTTGCGGAACCGCCTTGGCGTGATGAGCGTACCTTCCTCAACGGGAGACTTGCGCCCGAGCACCCGTGGCGCGTTGAGGGGGAAGCATGCTGAGCGATCTCAGGCAGGCGTTGCGGCAGTTAGTGAAGGCTCCGGGATTCACGATCACCGTGGTGGTGACGCTGGCGCTGGGGATCGGGGCGACGACGGCGATCTTCACGCTGATGCAGCAGGTGATGCTGAAGTCACTGCCGGTGGCGAAGCCAGAGCAGTTGTACCGGATCGGCGACAAGATTCATTGCTGCAACTGGGGCGGCTACACGCAGGACGAGGAGTTCTCGCTATTTTCGTGGGAACTGTACAAACACTTCCGCGACAACACTCCGGCATTTGAACAATTGGCAGCGCTTCAAGGCGGCAATGCACCGCTTGGTGTGAGGCGCGCAGGCACGTCGCAGCAGGCAGAGACGCGCAATGGCGAATACGTGTCGGGGAATTTCTTCCAGACATTTGGGGTAGGCGCATGGATGGGGCGAGTGCTGAGCCCGTCCGATGACAGCGAAAGCGCACCACTGGTTGCGGTGATGAGCTATCACGTCTGGAAGGAGAAGTATGGCGGCGACCCATCGGTTGTGGGCGCGACCTATCAAATTAATGGGCATCCGTTCATGGTGGTTGGCGTGGCCCCGCCGGGATTTTATGGCGCCAAGCTGGCGGGGTGGGCGATGCCGGATTTCTGGATGCCGCTTACGGCGGAGATTTTGCTGGATGGAGCGACGGAACGGCTGAAGAGTCCGAACCAGCATTTTCTCGACCTGATTGGAAGAGTGAAGCCGGGGACGAACGCGAAGGCGCTGGAGGCGCAGCTTCAGGGAGAGTTGCACAACTGGCAGGCCAGTCATCTGGCGGACATGACTCCGCAGGAAAAAGAGATATGGCAGAAACAGACGCTGCACCTGACTGCAGGCGGGGCGGGCGTGAACAACATGCGCGAGGACTATGCGGATGGGTTGAAGCTGCTGCTGGCAGCGGCAGGGTGCGTTCTGCTGGTGGCGTGCGCCAATATCGCAAACCTGCTGCTTGCGCGCGGGTTGAAGAACCGGCAGCAGACGGCAATACGGATTGCGCTGGGCTCAGGCCGCCGGCGGCTGGTGCGCAAGGCACTGCTGGAGAGTATTGTGCTGGCGGTCGTGGGCGGCGTGGCCGGCATCGGGGTGGCGTTTGCCGGGACGAGGCTGATTCTGCACCTTGCTTTTGCTGCTCCCAGCACACAAGGCTACATACCGATACACGCGACGCCGTCGTTGCCGGTGCTGTTGTTCACACTGGGGATTTCGGTGTTGACGGGAGTGGTCTTTGGAATTGCGCCGGCGTGGATGACCTCGCATGCGGAGCCAATCGAGGCCTTGCGAGGGACGCGCGGAGTCGCCGGCGACAAAGCGCGCTGGCCGCAGAAGACGCTGGTCATTGCGCAGGCTGCGATGTCGCTGGTGCTGCTGAGCGCCGCAGCGATGCTGGGGCAGAGCCTGCGCAACCTGCAACATCAGAACTTCGGATTCGAGACCAAGGACCGTTACCTTGCATCGATCAACCCGATGCTGGGCGGATACAAGCCGGAACAACTGCAGCCGCTGTTCCGTCAGATGGAGGAACGCCTGAGAACAATCCCCGGAGTGCAGCAGGTGAGCTCCGCGCTGTATGCGCCGATGAGCGGGGACAGCTGGAACACCAGCGTTCGCATTCAGGGAAGACCCGAGCCGCCGGCCAAAGAAGAAACAGGTGCCGGTTGGACGCGGGTAACGCCAGGTTTCTTCGAGACCGTAGGGAATCGTATTGTGCGAGGCCGACCGATCACCGAAGACGATACGGCAACGACCCGCCGCGTGGCGGTGATCAACGAAGCGTTCGCGAAGAGGTTTTTCAAGGGCGAGGATCCGATTGGGCGGCACTTCGGGCCGGGGGAGACGAAGTATTCGGGGATGTTCGAAGTGGTCGGCGTGAATGCGGACATGCGCTATATCACGTATGCACTGAAGGAGCCGAACCGGCCGATGTTCTTTCTTCCGCAGGCGCAGACCAGTCTTTTCGACGAGCCGAGCGAGAAGGCCGGGGAGATCTGGTCGCACTATCTGTACAACATGGTGCTGTGGGCGCCGGGCAATCCGCAGAACCTGGAGGCGCAAGTACGCAAGGCGCTGGCGGAGATCGATCCAAACCTGGTGCTGTACAGCGTCGATTCGTATCAGCATGTGCTGGGTTCGGATTTCGCACAGCAGAACATGATTGCGACGCTAACCCTGTTGTTTGGCGCGCTGGGTCTTGTGCTGGCGGCCGTGGGGCTGTATGGCGTGACGGCGTATACGGTGGAGCAGCGGACGAGCGAGATTGGCGTGCGGATGGCGCTGGGCGCGAATCGCGGAAATGTCGTGTCGATGATATTGCGGGGCGCGTTCTGGCAGGTGGGGGTGGGACTGGCGTTGGGTATCCCGCTAGCGATTGGAGCGGGATGGGCAATGACGACGCAGCTCTTTGGAATGAAGTTCTGGGACCCGGCGATGCTGTCGATTGCTGTCGTGCTGTTAGCAACAGCCGCATCCGCAGCGGCGCTGATTCCTGCGAGCCGGGCGGCGAACCTTGATCCGATGCGGGCGCTGCGGATGGAGTGAAGAAGGGAAGTATTTATCGTGCGTGATCGCGCGTTCTGAGGTGAGGGGAGCAGGCGTTCGAAAATGGATTCGTCAGGAAAGTTCCTACGAATCCCGAGACGATGACTGTTCCATCCGAATTGAAGTGGGCGGAGTGGAACTCTCCTTCGGGTAGGTCGTTGAGCCGCTTCCAATGCTTGCCGCTGTCCCTGGTGGTGTACACACCGGTGATCGCGGTGAGGACCTGCCGATTCGGCCTTGCCGGATCGACCTCTATTCCGTAGGCGCGGATGTTGGGTCCTACTTCATCCTTCGTTCGGTGCAGAAGAAACTTCGCATGGGTGACTCTCTGGACGGCGTCCGGACTGACAGGCTCGTAGACTCCCCAGCATGCAGCGAGATGGAGACCTCCGGCGGTGGTCATGGAGTGGATTGCTGAGTCAGGACCCACGCCATCGACGCGCGTCCATTTCTTTGTACGGAAGTTCAGACGATAGGCCTGGTCGCCCGTTCCTACGTAGAGTGAGGCTGGATGCCGTCTCTTCGGGTTATCAAATTGCATGGAGAAGATATCCAGGTCGGTGGGGAGTTGGGGAAGGGGACCATCTTCGATCCATGAGCCATGGTTATCGCGGCGGTAGGTAAAGAGCTGAGGATTGAGGTCAAAGTATCCGTAACCGACGATCATACGTTTTCCGTCGGCTGTCATCGCCACGACATTTGCTCTTACCGGATCGCCCGCTTTCTTCGGAAGGCTGAGCGTAGGGACTGGATGAGGAACGCGGGGCCCGGGGATCGCTTTCACGACAGCGTCGGAGTTTCCGGACTGCGGAAAGATCTGAAAGGCGCCTTCCTGCGTGGTGATGACGAAGTCAGTTCCGCCGGGAGACACGGCCAGCCCATTGCGCAGGCCCTCCGCGATATCGGCATCGAAATATCTGGAATCCACTCGCGCCATTTGCGTCCAGGTTTCGCCGCCGTCGGTAGATTTGGAGATGTACAGGGCCCGATCCGCGGCGGGAACGCTGTCGCTCAAGTCGGCGGTGATGCCCCATGTAGCGGGGGGATCTATGGGATCGCTGGCTATCGTGTTGATCATCGTCTCGATGAAGTCGCTTGCGAAGTGGTGGCTGCCAGGAAGGCTTCTGACTTCATGGCTGCGACAGGCGTCCAAATCTGTCTTTGCTGGATTCGGCGATTGCAACACGGCATCGTGCGAAGGCGGAGATTGCCCGCATGCCATGAGCGGAACCGCGGCCCACAGCAGGAAATGGAAGGTTCGTTTCCATTGCCGGCGGCCCGAGACTGACCAGGGAATTCTCAATCGCGTTGAGGCCTCGCCTCAAATTTACTGCACGCGTAAAGACGCCATGATCAAGAACGATCGAGCGGTAGGAAAGGGTGATTTCACGCGGTGGAGCAAATCAGGAGATTGCATTAAGACCTCTCCGGAGGCAATCGGCGCTGCCGCCCTCCAGAGACTGGGTCACTTTCTCATGGGTCCGCTCCCAGATGGGAAGCGCCGACGCAAGCAGTGTTTTGCCCTGCCCGGTCAGGCTTAGCCGCCTACCGCGCCGGTCGGAGGGGTCTGTGGCGACTGTGAGTAGGCCGCGCCGTTCGAGCGGTTTGATCGCGGCGGTGAGGGTGGTCCGATCCATACCGAGGAGAGATGAGACGGATGCCATGCTGGCCGGTTGGGGACGATTGAGCGACATCAGGAGAGAGAACTGGCCATTGGTGAGGCCGATCGGACGCAGTGCCTCGTCGAAACGGCGAGCCAGCGCGCGCGCCGCCCGCTGCACGTGGAGACAGAGACAGCAGTCCCGAACGCGCAAAGTCGTTTCAAAAGAGACAGCTGCAGTTCTTGACATCCATTTCAATATGTTGGTATCAACGTAAGTTGTCAAGGGGTCTCAAGGAGCTAGCCCCCACTGTTCCATCTGAACCGTCAAAAAAAAATACAGGCCAGTGTCGATTTCCGGAAGCCCCATTCGACTTATTGGTGTCAGGCCAGCAACGCCCGGCTCAACCAAGGAAACAGACAATGCGTGTGATGGAGTTAGTGAAGGTCACCGAAGACAGCGAGAAGGAGACTGCGTCGGCGGAGTGGACGGGCCCGCTAGGACTCAGGTGACGACAGATATATGGGGCTGCCTTGGCTTTGCTGGGGACGGCTACCAAAGAGATAGGCTGATGTCGGTTGAAGGAAACTGAGGGAACACTATGTCATTTCTTCGGGACTTAAAAGTTGCGGTGCGGTCGCTCTGGCGCGTGCGCGCTCTGTGGATCACGGTCGCGTTGACGCTGGCTTTGGGGATTGGCGCGAATGCCGCCATCTTCAGCGTGGTGCGCGCCGTGCTGCTGCGTCCCCTAGCGAACCGGGACGAAGACCGGCTGCTCTATGTACGACAGAGCATGCCGGGAATCGGCGTCGAGAACGCGACCTTTTCCGTTCCTGAGATTCAGGACATGGAGCCGAGTCTGAAGACGATCACGGAGCTGGGAACGTTTTCGACAGTGGACTTTACGGTGGTGGGGCTGGGCACGCCGCGGGAGATCCCGGCCGGAGTGGTGGATGGCCACTACTTCGAAGTGATGGGGCTGCGCCCGGTGCTGGGACGGCTGCTGACGGCGACCGATGATGGGCCCAACGCCGCAGGCGCGATTGTGCTGACCTATCGCTTCTGGAGCGGGTCGCTGCACTCCGATCCGAGCGTGATCGGCAAGAGGGTGCGGCTGGACAGCGGGCTTGGTTCGCGGATGGCGACGATCGTCGGTGTCCTGGAGCCGTCGGTGCCGTATCCGGTGTCGACGGAGATTATCGCGAATGTCGTGACGAGCCCGCATCATCTGTCGGCGACGATGGTCACGGGCCGCGAGCACCGCATGACGGAGGTTTTCGCGCGGCTGGCTCCGGGAGCGACTCTCGAGGCCGCGCGTGCCGAGCTACGCACGCGCTATGCGGCGATCACAGCCGCGCATCCTGACGTGTACAAGCCCGAGCACCACTCCGCGATCGGTGTTACGCGGATGCATGATCAGATCAATTCGCGCGCGAACACGATTCTGTGGGTGCTGTTTGCGGCGTCGGCGCTGCTGTTTGTGATTTCGTGCTCGAATGTCGCCAACCTGGTCTTGGCGCGAACGGTGCGGCGCGAGTCGGAGCTGGCGGTGCGCCTGGCGCTCGGAGCGAGCACGGCGGCGCTGCGGCGATCGCTGCTGGCGGAGAGCCTGGTGCTGTGCGGAAGCGGAGTGCTGGCGGCGCTGTTGCTGGCTTGGCCGATGGTGGCGGTGCTGGGGCGGTATGCGGCGCGTTTCTCCGTGCGCGCTGACGGATTGGCGCTCGACTTCAACCTGGTGTGGTTTGGGATTGCGCTTGCACTGGTGGCGGCGGTGTTCCTGGCCCTGATTCCGCGGCTGCCCGCCGGGGACGCGCCGCTGGGCGCGGCGTTGACGGGCGGAGGCGGCAGCGTTCGCGTGACGGGAGGCAGCAGCCGGCGACTGCGCATTTTTGCGGTTATGCAGATCACGGCCTCATTCCTGCTGTTGACGGGATCGGCCGTGCTGATGCGAACTCTGTACACGCTTGAGCAGACGCGTCCGCCGTTCGACACCACGCATGTGCTGGCTGTGAATCTGCCGGTGATGACGTATGAACGAACGCCGCAGCAGGTCCAGGATTTTTACCACGAGGTGCAGCGCCGGGTGAGCACACTGCCCGGAGTCACCCGCGTATCAACTGGGTTCAGCGTGCCGTGGCGCGACGAGCAGGGGCTTGATATCAGCTTCACGTTTGCAGCGCAGGGAGAAACGCGCAAGAACGGGCTGGACGACTGGCGCGCGAAGTTCCGGTCGGTTTCGCCGGGATTCTTCGAGACGCTGGGCGTGCCAATGGTGCAGGGGCGCGACTTCCGGGACTCGGACAAGGAAGGTGCGGAGCGCGTGGTGATTGTGAGCCAGAGCCTGGCGCAGAAGTTGTTTCCCGGCCAGCAGGCGCTGAATCGCGAGCTGCGGTGGACTGATGGCGTGATGAAGTTTATCGGCATTAGCCTGGAGCCACGGCGGATTGTCGGAGTGGTGCCCGATGTGGATGACGAGAACATCATTCCGTCTCCGACGATGACGGTGTATCAGCCGACCGATCAGGAGGGATGGCAGGGACGCCTGTTTGTACGTGCGCAGCAGGATCCTTACTCGCTCACGCCGGCCATCACGCGCACGATTCACGAGATCTCGGCGGAACAGCCGGTGGAGCGGGCGAGCACGCTCGCCGATATTCGCGCGGAGGTGCTGACGCCGGACAAGCTGAATGCGGTGGTGTTCGGCGGGTTCGCGGCGGTGGCGCTGCTGATCTCTGTGGTGGGCGTGGCAGGCGTGCTGGCATTTTCCGTGAGCGGACGCACACGTGAGTTCGGCATTCGCATGGCGCTGGGCGCGCAGCCGCGGGACATTCTGAAGGACGTGCTGGCGCAAGGGCTGGCGATTGCCGGTCTAGGCGTCGGTGTCGGGGTGGTGTTCGGCTTCATCTTCGCGAGCGGGATCAGCCGGTTTGTAACCGAGGTTCGACTGCCGGGGCTGCTGGCGTTCGGCGCGTCGGCATTCGTGATTCTGGCGGCCGCGGTAATTGCGTCGGCGGTGCCGGCGGCGAGGGCGGCACGGGTGAATGCGGTGGAGGCTCTGCGGGCTGAATAGTTTGCCGAAAGGATAGATTCGGCGCTCGGCTTTAGCTGTTTCATCGGTTCGCGAACGCTTTGTTACTCAACCGCTGCGGGCGGACAGTATTTTCTAACCATATCGCGACTGTCTCCCGGTCGTTTGCAAATCGTCGCAGCAGCCGTTACTTGCTTTCGATGGAGAGCAGGCCCTTGTCGACGAGCACCGGCGGGCGCCTGAAATTGGTCGCCTGTTCGAAGCCGTAGGCCCAGCCGAGCAGGTCACCGTCGTGCCATCGGCGCGCGGAGATTTCGAGCCCGAATGGGAGGCCATTCGGATAGAACCCGGCGGGCACGACAACGGCCGGCACACCGATCATGTTGACCCAACCGGTGTCGCTGTGAGGGCCGGTGCTGAGCACGCCATCCTGCGGCATGGTTTCGTCGGGCGGGGGCATCTGGGTTGCGGGATAGACGTAGCCGTCGAGGTGCAGGCGGTCGAGTGTCTGGTCGTAGAGTTCGAGTGCGTTCCTGCGCGGCTCAAGGACGTCGGCGTTTGCCTGCTGATTGTTTTCGAATTGGACCTGGTTCACTGAGGGCCGGGTGTCGCCGAGGCCGGCCTTGCCACCAATAATCGTGGCTGGCAGAGGTGAGCCGACGGCCTTCTCGTACCCTTCAGGGGAGTGGTATTGCGGCGGGCCATATTCCGCCAGAAACCTTTCGGTCCCCTCGCGGATATAGGGAATTGTGCCTACCCGCGATACGATTTCGGCGAAGTTGTCCGGCAGGATCGAATCATCGAAGACGACGGTTGCTCCGGCGGCCTGGAAAGCCTGGATGGCGTGCATGAATGCGGCGCGCGTTTCCGGACGCAGAGGCAGACGCGAGGCGTCGCGACCGGCCGCTGCTTGCGCTGGGGTCTCCGAGGAGGGGATGCCCTGGAAGGGAATGCCCGCGCCGGCAAGGATGAAGGCGGGTACTCCGAAGCGCTTGCCGCGGAGTGCATCGCGATGGAGGTAGTTCGTGTAAGGGCCGGGTTGCGCCTTCTGCGCCGATCCAATAGTCGGAGGGTCGGCCGGGTCTTCGCCCGCCATTACGGTGAGCGCGATGGCAGCGTCGGTGACATTCCTTGCGATGGGTCCAGTGTTGTCGAGCAGCCAGTCGAGCGGCGCGATGCCGGCGATGCTTACCAGGCCACGGGTGGGAAAGACGCCGACCACGGCGCTGGTTGCGGAGGGCATGCGGATTGAGTTGCCAGTATCGGTGCCGTTGCCGAGGAGGGCGAGGTTGGCCGTGACGGCTGTGACGGTGCCGCCCGAGGAGCCGCCGGGGCTGAAGCGAACGTCGTATGCATTGCCGGTGCGTCCGTACGCTGTGCTGCGGTTGGTATCGCTGGCGGCGAAGTCCGGCATGTTGGTCTTGCCGAGGATGATGGCTCCGGCCGCGCGGAGCTTAGCAACGACGGTGGCATCGCGCGGAGCGACGAACTCGTGGCCGGGGATGACGTAGCCCTTCCAGCCATCGCTGGTGATGAGTCCGCGGACGCTGGTGTTCTCTTTAATGACGATGGGCACGCCCCACATGGGTCCGCGGGCAGAGCTGGAGCCACCGGCGCGAGCTTCTTCGTCTTCCTTCGCCGCGGTCGCCAATGCTCCCGCTTCATCCACGTGCTCGAGCGCGCCGTAGACGCCGTTGTATCGGTGTATGCGGTCGAGATACCAGTGCACCACCTGGGTGACGGTGCACTTATGGTCGCGGTAGAAGGTCTCGAGCTGCGGAATGCTGACTTCGAGGAGATCGCGGTCGATGGATGCCTGTGGATTCGCAGCCGAGGCCGTGATTGGACTCGCATGGATCGTCTGCGCCACGGCGAGCGAGAGAACGGCGATGCCGACTTTCTTTGTCCAGATGATCATTGCTGTTCTGCTCTTCCGACGCATCGAGGTGATCGGGATCGATGCGGCCAAAAGTTTTTGAAACGACTGTAACATTGGGCGGTACTTAAGCTGTATCACCAGCAGGCAAGTATTTGAACAGTAAGTGAGTGCCTTGACTAGGCCGCTTTGGCGAGCGTAGAGGTGGCAGCGCGTCTTCGGCGGCCGCCGAACGTCAAGACAATGCATTGTGGAGGCTGTTATGCGTAGCTGGAATGCTCGTCGAATGTCCTGTGCGGGCCTGCAGTTTGCCCTGCTCTGTTCCTCACCCTTCCTGCTCTTTTCGCAAAGCACGGACAGGGCTTCTGCAGCGGCGTTGCCGGCGTATGGCGGATGCCCGGCGCCTTCGCAGGAAGGAGTCAAGATTTGCGCGCCCTTTCAGAACTCCTTTATCAATGGGCCCTTTCAGGTGATTGCGTCGGGAACCAGCGGCAGGGGCCAGGTGACACTGATGGAGTTATGGGCGGATGGGAAAAAGGTGACACAGACGAATGGGACTCCATTCGATTCGCCTGTGACGTTGCCGGTTGGTACTCACGAGCTGACCGTCATTGAGGTCAGTACAACGGGTGCATCTGCCAAATCGGCGCCGCTCAAAGTAACCGTGGAAAATAATAGCGGCGAGACATGCCCCTTGCCGCCCGGGCCGGGCGTGAATGTATGCGAACCGATGCGCGGCAGTTGTCACACGACGGCGTGGGTTACGGTGCTTGCTGCCGCCAAGGGGCAAAGTGGAACCGTGAGCAGGATGGAATTGTGGGTCAACGGAGGGAAGATCGCGAACTTTCCCGGAAACCGGATCAATACGCATCTGTTCATTCAGGATTTCAATACGGTTACGATCTACGAGGTGGACGGCAAGGGCGGTTTCATCAAGTCCGCGCCGATTGTTCTTCAATCCTGTTAAGCCTGTAACAGAAGGTCAGATAGAGTGTCCGAAGCATAACGTGTAACCATTGCAGTCTTGTATGTCGAAGTCGCGGCCACCGTAGGACTGGTCGCAGATCCGTCGAACGATGCGTACCCCATTGCGTTGGAATTCTTCATAGAGCGCATCGGCGTTATCGACCCAGATATAGGCGTCCCAGGAGGAATCCTCCGGATCTACGAGACGGTTGGGATGCATGGCGCCGCTGTTCTCCGGCTGTTTGAGCATGATACGGACGCCACAGCGCTGGACGATGGTGAAGCACGACGGCTCACCCCAGAAGCGTTCGTAGCGGAAGCCGAGTTTGTCCCGGTAGTAATTGGCGGTGGCAACGACGTCGTCCACGATGAAGTATGGGGCGATGTTCCAACGCGGTCCTGCATGGGCTGCGGCGGTCTCGGGCATGGTGTCATCTCCGCAGAATCAGCGCGGCGGCACGATGATCTGTGCCGCCGCTCGATTGTGATGGCGATACGCTACTTTGCCATCTCTTCCCGGATGGGCGGTTGCGGTGCGGCGAAGAACATCCGCGAGAGGAGCCCGCCGACGATGCCGCCGGCAATGGGTGCAACCCAGAATAACCAGAGTTGCGAGAGTGCCCATCCCCCCGCAATCAGAGCCGGGCCAGTGGAGCGGGCAGGGTTGACCGAGGTGTTGGTAACAGGAATGGATACGAGATGGATGAGCGTGAGGCAGAGTCCGATGGCGATGGGGGCAAAGCCTTTGGGTGCGCGCTCGTCGGTTGAGCCGAGGATGACAAGCAGAAAGAAAAGCGTGAGCAGGAACTCCGCGACAAAGCAGGCGAGCAGGGAGTAATGATCCGGGGAGTGCATGCCGTAGCCGTTGGAGGCGAAGCCGGCGGCGCGGGTGAAGCCCTCCTTGCCGCTGGCAATGATGTAAAGGCAGCCGGAGGCAACGATGGCGCCGACGACTTGGGCGACGATGTAGGGGAAAAGTTCGCGCCCGGGGAAACGACCGCCGGCGTAAAGGCCGAAGGAAACGGCGGGATTGAGATGCGCGCCGGAGATGTGGCCGATGGCGAAGGCCATGGTGAGCACGGTAAGACCGAAGGCGAGAGCGACGCCCGCGAATCCGATCCCGAGTTGAGGGTAGGCGGCGGCGAAGAGGGCTGACCCGCAGCCGCCAAAGACCAGCCAGAAGGTGCCAAAGAACTCGGCAAGTGCCCGGGTGGAGATGGACATGTGTTCGCTCGCTTTCTTTGAGGAAATGTGAGGCGACTGGATTGTCCCGCAAAATGGGCGCTCGTGGGAAGAATATTTGTTCGTCGTTACGGAACATTCATGCGGACTGGCCGTATCGGCCGCAACCGCGCCTGCGGCGTTTGCCGTTGGACACGCTCGATCCCTTAACTCAGGCCGCGGAGCGAGCGCAGGTGGCAACGAAGAGTATCTATGTTTCCGGGCGGTTGTTTCAGCATGATTTCTATCTAGGAACCAGGCACAGAAAATAACTACAGCTGGTGCGATAAGTTCCGTCGGGATCGGCGGGAAGGATACTCTGCCGAATAAGTCGCTCGGCTGCTGCTCTGTGATTGTGCCATTGAAAGGACCGACGGCCGACGGGCGGTGTATGCATACGCGCTCGAGGAGAGGACGTGAGCTTGCGGACGAAGCCCGAGTAAAGAATGTGACAACAAAACGGCCCACGATGATGATCATGGATGATCATCGTGGGCCGTTCGGCGGTCGATAGTGGTTACGCCTGAGTCGTGCGCGTATGCAGACGCTTGTTCACGGTTGAGTTACAGACGTGAGCCGGCGGTACCGATATGCGAACGCGACATGGCCGGAACTATAGTCCGCGATTGGGACGACTGTCCATGGGCGCCGAGGAGAAAATTCCAAAATTGTTTTACCAGCCGGATTGCGCGGAGACGCGCGTCGGATGAGGCCTATAATTGCGGGCATGGCGAAGCAGGGCAACGTGGCACCGAGTGCAGCGCAGACGCGCGCCAGGCGTGGTTATTGGAACTTGCTGCTGGCGGTGCCGTTATTGCTGCTGGTCTATCCGGGGCTGTATGCGCGCACGACGCCGGAGCTCTTCGGTTTTCCGTTCTTCTACTGGTACCAATTCGCCGTGGTGATTGCGACCGCTCTGCTGACCGGGCTGGTCTATCGATTAGGCCGTTTTCACGAATGATGTGTTTCTCGTTGGCCTCTGAGCGGAATCGGTACAAAGCCCAATCGCGCGGCGAGAGCGCGGCAGATCGGCGCAAGGGATGGCTGTGCCTAGTTCTTTGGCGGGGGAGTGCTCTCGAGTTCCTTCAATTTCTCCTTTGCGTCATTATTCTCAGGATTTATTTCTAAGGCCTTTTTGTAGTTGTCAATGGCCAACTGTTTCTGTCCAGATTTTATATAGGCCTCGGCCAGGCTTGCGTGTCCACTGCTGGTGTCGGGATAGATCTGCACCTCGAATTTGAGCAGGCTGACGGCTTCGGGCAGCGCGTTTTCGGTAATCAGATCATCGCCCCACGCGGTGAGTGTTGTTTTATCGAGCTTGAAGTCGGGATTGTCCTTCTGCATCGCCGCATAGATTTCGGAGGCGTGATCGAATCCCCGACGGCCAAGTTCTGTTCGGAAGGCTTCCATGGATGCCGACAGCCCTTTCCCTGGACGATAGTTGACCGCAATAAAATGCGGTGGCGCGCCATTCTCCGCGGGGGTCTTCTTCAACCAAGCCATGGAGGCGGCATCGTGTTTCAGATTAAGCGTCCAGGAAATGCAGTGTGTAACGCGCGGCCCAGGCATATCCATGGATTCCGTCCTCGCGGCTGTAGTCGGCCTTCTGCGTGTCAGGAAACTCCTTCCAGATATCTTTGTTTCGCTGGTACATGGAGCTGAATTCCGTGTGGGTGAGCCCTAGCATGTGCACCATGATGAAGTCGCCGTGCGTCCATGCATTCAATACGCTGGGTCCATCGTTCTTACTCTTGTCATTCAGATAGCGAGCCTGGTCTTCGAGTGACATATCGCCCTGGGAAAAGAAAAGCAGTAGGATGGTCATCGCCTCCGGGTGCACATCGCCCGCCTGCTTCACCAGGCCAGGAAAGTAGCGGAGGCTGCCGTCAAAAGCGACCAGCGCACCAATGCGGCTGTCTCGTGCTGCCGCGAAGAGGTTGGAGATGCCGCCCCAGCTAAAGGCAGCGACCGCCACCTCCGAGATGTCCACATTGGATAACGTCTGGCCATAGCCAATGAGAAAGGAGATATCGCGAGTCTGCGCGTCAATGCCAGTCAGGTCTAGGGTCATGTCGCGGGTGGTTGCTCCCATGTCAGGACTAGCGAGGACAACATATCCGTGGCTTGCCAGGTATTCGCAGAGATCTGCGTTCTCCCACGACATGGCAGAGAAACTGGGCGCATAGATGACCAAAGGAAAGCGGCGGCCCGGTTCCTGAGGCGCATCCCGCACCGCCCATAACGGCATGGCCAGCGTGGGTGTCAGGCCCTTGATCCAGTCTTGTGCGTCGTGGTTCAGCCGGGGTTTCTCGAAGCTGGTTTCTGAGGTCATGAGATTGCCGTAGTCTCCGACGGTCATAGCTTTTCCCGTGCTCTTCTTTGCCGAATACCAGATGAGTGTCTGCAGAGGACGCGCTCGCTCACCCTGATAGGGCCTGCCCAGATCGTCGGTCGAAGGGTGATAAATGCGCGAGTAGTCATATTGCTCGACGACCCTGAGTCCGACCGGATAAGGGCCGGGCCTTTCGGTGAAGTGAAACAAGGGTGCGGTCTGGGCGTGGCCAACGGCGAGAAGCAGAAGAGCGGTGATAACAGATGCGAGGATGCGCGTCTCCGCGGACAACGGCTACCTCCACAAATACCGAGATGGAATGGACCTTCGCAAAAGTAGCATTGGCAGCTGTCAGGCGGGTCACGGTTGGTCACAAAATTGGCTTGCACGATCTGCTTGCCAGCGGTGTGACAGAGGCAGAAGGCCGATCGATAAAGGCGATGGGCGGCAAGTGACGGTGGATTTGGGCCTGCCCGTATAATGAAAGCCTTTACATGGACATGAGATCCGGCATCTCTTCTTAGACAGGCAGGCCGCGCGTGCAACTGACATTCATCGACTGGCTGATCATGCTGGTCTATTTCGTTTTCGTGCTGGGCATCGGCTTTGCCCTGAAGCGCTATATGCGCACGAGCAACGATTTCTTTCTTGCCGGCCGGTCGATTCCGGCGTGGATCTGTGGGCTGGCCTTCATCTCCGCGAACCTGGGTGCGCAGGAGGTGATCGGGATGGGTGCCTCAGGCGCGAAGTACGGCATAGCGACGAGTCACTTCTACTGGATCGGCGCGATCCCGGCGATGGTGTTCGTCGGCATCTTCATGATGCCGTTCTATTACGGATCGAAGGCACGTTCGGTGCCGGAGTTTCTGCGGCTGCGCTTCGATGAAAAGACACGTGGGCTGAATGCCATCCTGTTCGCGATCATGACCGTGTTCTCGAGCGGCATTTCGATGTACGCGATGGCATTGCTGATCCAGAACCTGCACATGCTCGACTCGCTGTTTCTGGCGGCGGGGATTCCGCTGAGCTGGATCTTCCACGTGTCGATCATGATCAGCGCGGTGATTGTGCTGGCTTACATCTTTCTCGGCGGTCTGACCAGCGCGATCTACAACGAGGTGTTGCAGTTCTTTCTGATCGTGGCGGGCTTTCTGCCGCTGGTGTGGATCGGACTGAAACACGTGGGCGGATGGAGCGGGATCAAGCAGACGCTGGGGCCGGCATACACGCACTCATGGCGCGGAATGGAACATGCAAGCACGAATCCGCTGGGCGTGGAGTGGTTCTCTCTGGTGATGGGGCTAGGCTTCGTGTTGAGCTTCGGCTACTGGTGCACGGACTTCCTAGTGATTCAACGCGCGATGGCGGCGGATTCAGAGGAGAGCGCGCGCAAGGTGCCGTTGATTGCCGCGATCCCGAAGATGTTCTTCCCGTTCCTCGTGATCCTGCCGGGGCTGATCGCGATTTCGGTGCCGACAGTGCAGGATCATTTGACTGGGGAAGCTACCACAGTGTCGCGTGCGGCGCCTCAATCGAATACAAGCGCGGCAATTGCCCAGACGACCGAAACCAAAGGCGATGTGCGGGCGGGCATGACAGAGGGCCGGGGGCTGATCCCGGTGAAGGTAAACGCGATCACCGGCCAGCCCGTGGTCGATGAGGATGGGAAGCCGGTGCTGAACTACGATCTTGCCATTCCGAATATGCTGCTGCGTTATTTTCCGACCGGCATCTTGGGGCTGGGGCTGACGGCGCTGCTGGCGAGTTTCATGTCTGGCATGGCGGGCAACGTCACTGCGTTCAACACGGTGTGGACTTACGACATTTATCAGTCGTATATCCGGAAGCACGAGTCGGATGCGCATTATCTATGGATGGGACGCGCGGCGACCGTGGGCGGGATATTGTTGTCGATTGGGGCGGCCTACACGGTGACGAATTTCAACAACATCATGGACGCGCTGCAGATGGTCTTCGCGTTCGTGAATGCGCCGCTGTTCGCTACATTCCTCGCGGGAATGTTCTGGAAGCGCGCGACCGGACATGCGGCGTTTTCCGGGCTGCTGGCGGGCGTGCTTGCGGGGCTCGCGCACATCGGGCTGACCCTGCCCGCGGGCGAAGGCGTGAGCGTGAAGGGCGGCTGGCTGGGCGTGGTGCATCACTACCCGAGCGAGATGGCGCAAAACTTCTGGACGGCGATCTGGGCATTTGTGGTGTGCATGATCGTGACCCTGGTGGTGAGCATGCTGACCAGACCTCGCGAAGAGCGCGAACTGGTGGGGTTGGTGTACTCGCTAACGCCGAAGCCCGACGAGCAGAGCCTGCCGTGGTGGAAGCGGCCGGTGACGTTGGCGGTGGTGGTACTGGTGATGGCGGTGACGCTGAATTTGATTTTTGCCTGATCAGGGATCGGGATTAGAGAGCAGGGCGCATGTTGCCCGGGAGGTCGCGTGGGACTGGATATACGGATACCGCTGGGGCTGATGTTTCTGGTCACGGGTGGGCTGATGGCTTTGTATGGGCTGTTCACTCGCGGCAGTGCGATCTATGAGAAGTCGCTGGACATGAACATCAACCTGATCTGGGGCGTTCTGATGCTTGTCTTCGGACTGGTGATGTACATCATGGGCCGACGGCCGCGCAGGTTGGTGGCGGGCCACGTGGAGCCGACAGAGCAGCCGCTGGGCGGCCGCCCGCGTCACTAGACTCGAAGCTGCGAATGCGGTGTGGGTGCCAGCAACAAAACCTCCGGCTTACGGGCTAACTGGTGAATAACACTTTCAGTGGCGTGCTCTCGCCAGTCGGGTCCTTCGCGGACAGCTGCAAGATGTTGCCGGTAATCTTTCATGTCGGGAAAAGCCGCTAACCAGACGAAGACGGTCTCACCGGCTCTCACGGGAAGTCTGAGGAAGGTATTCGGAGCATCTTCAGTCTGGAAGGATGCAATGACCAGGGCGCCCGTTTCGGCCAGACGAGGCCTCATCGCCTGCTCGAAAAACTTTGCAAACTCCTCAATTGCCGAGCTTGTGACGTAATGGATATTCACGATCACGAGGCTGTGCCGCTGCAGCGGCGAATCACTGATCATCCGCGCGGCGGATGCAGCTAAAACTGAGCGCTGAGGACGCAGGAGCAGGACATTGTCGGAGTCAAGCATGGTTGCATTCGCGGCTTGACGATGCATCATCCACACCGGTCCTTCATAGAACGACGCCAGCATGCGTTTGCGCTCGACCATATCGGGGAATCCGCGCATCCAGACAAAGCGGTTGGGATCGTCCAGATCGCAGAACGGACCGAAGACCGGCATGCCGATGGCTTCCTGAGGGTGGATGAACTCGCTTTCGAAGAGCGAGATGAGCGTCTGCCGTGCACCGGCATGCAACGTGTACTGTCTCAGTTCCACGACCGAACAATTTTCGAACATTGCCGTCTCCGCCAAGCCGGGATGGACGCCGAATGCGGCAAAGCCCGCCAGCATGCCGGCGCCTTTCAACATTTCGCGTCGTGTGGTCATAAGATCGCTGCATCCAGTGTGCAGAGTGCGGACTCCGACTCCAAGGTCCAATTCCTCGCCATTCGACAAGGCCACTTTTCAAATGCCGATGAAAAGTCACCGCCGCCGCGGGCGCCAACTGGCAACCGCTCTTATGTGATGAAATGGCATCTCACATAAACCGTGGAGGTGAGCAGCGATGGGGGAGATGGTGCAGCTTCATGCCAAAGATGGTCATGTACTGGACGCCTACGTAGTACAGCCGGGAGTGCCGGCGAAGGGCGGAGTGGTCATTCTGCAGGAGATCTTCGGTGTGAGCGCGCACATCCGCGCGGTGGCAGACCGCTTTGCGGATGACGATGGCTTTGTGGTGGTCGCGCCATCTCTGTTTGACCGAATCGAGCGGGGCGTAGATCTGACAGATGAAGGCGAGGACCGGCAGCGTGCGATGGCACTGCTGGCGAAGTTCGATATCGAGAAGGCCGTGGATGACGTTGCGGCAGCGGTGCAGTGCGAACGGTGCTTTCGCAACGTAAAGAAGATTGGTGTGGTGGGCTACTGCCTGGGCGGGACGTTGGCGTGGCTCAGCGCAGCGCGTCTGCCGATTCATGCGGCAGTTGGATACTACGGCGGCAGAATCTCGCAGTATCTCGCGGAACAGCCCAAGGTACCGATGATGCTGCACTTTGGCGAGCTGGACACGCACATTCCGCAGAGTGAGGTCGACGCAATCGCGAAGGCGCATCCCAAGGTGCAGATCTACCGCTACCCCTCCGGCCACGCCTTCAATCGCGAAGGCAGCGCTGCCTATAGCGCTGCTTGTGCCAGGCGGGCGCGGGAGCGGACGCTTGCCTTTTTAAACCTACATCTCGCGTGACGCGCGGCGCGCGCGGATTTCCTCACACGGCGCCCGCTACACTGAAACGAGATGAAGCGGCGCGAGATCGAGCATTACGAGATCCTGAAAAAGCTGGGCTCCGGCGGCAGTGGCGTGGTCTACCTGGCCAACGACACGCTGCTGATGCGCCCGGTCGTGCTGAAGATCCTGAAGCGCGGCGCGCTCTCCCTGGAGCAGATGCGCACGACTGTGCTACGCGAGGCACGGCTGGCATCGGCCATTGAGCATCCGAACGTCTGCGCCATCTATGAAGTCGGCGAGTCGAGTGACGAAGCGTACATCGTGATGCAGTATGTGCCGGGGCGTTCGCTGGATCGCGTGATCGCGCAGGGGCCCGCGAACGTCCCGCTGGTGCTTTCTGTCGGCATTCAGATCGCGGATGGTTTGAGTGCGGCGCACCAGATCGGAATTTACCACCGCGACCTGAAGCCGGCGAATGTGATGCTGACCGACGGCGGTCTGGTGAAGATCCTCGATTTCGGCCTCGCGCGCAGGAAGAGTCCGGATGAAGCGGAGTTCGATCCGGCGCAGCCGACGCGGCGCAAACAGGGTGTGGTGGCCCGGACCTACTCGGTGCGCGGTGGAACGCTAGCTTACATGGCGCCGGAGCAATTTGTAACAGGGCAGAGCAGCGTACAGAGCGATCTGTTTGCCTTCGGCGTGATGCTGTATGAGCTGGTGAGCGGGCGTCATCCGTTTGTGCGGCCGGATGTCGAGGAAGTGCAGGGTGTGCGTGCGATCCAGTTTGCGGACCCTCCATCACTCAAGAGCTGCTGCCCCGAAACGCCGGACGAACTGGCAAGTGTGATCGACCGGTGCCTGAAAAAGAATCCGGCGGACCGCTATGCATCTGCGGCGGAGGTGCGTGAGGCGTTGAAGACGATCATGCGCACAAAGCAGTTCGAGGCGACGGGGCTGCCGTTCGATGCGCCCGCGAATGTGCCGCCAGCAGAGCAGGAGAAACGCTCGACCGGCATGTTGTCGATGCTCGCGGAGCGCTTTCGCGAGTCTGCAGATGAGCAGTCGAAGGAGAACAGCATTCTGGTGCTGCCCTTCCGGAACTTCGGACAGAAAGGCAACTACGGCCAGTCGAAGGTGGAGGCGCAGCCGGGCTCCCGTCCTGAGGACTCGCCGATGTACGGCTTCGCGCTGGCGGATGCGATTGCGGCGCGCCTGGCGCGGATGCCGTCACTGGTGGTGCGGCCATCGAGCGCGCTGATGCAGCTTCCGCTTTCCGTGCAGCAGATGGATCCACTTGCGCTGGGTCAGCGGCTGTTGGCGCGCTATGTGCTAGCGGGAAATTTCCTGCGTTCCGAGGACGGCTTCGATCTGAACTGGCAGCTGCTGGATGTGGCAGGGCAGAGTGTGCGGACGGGCGGCGCAATCCGCGTCGCGTCGTTCGATCTGATCGCGGTGCAGACGGAGATATCGAACGAGGTCTTTGCCACCCTGCAGGGCATGGGGCAGAAACTGAACGGCTCGCACGGCGAGCGGTCGATGCGCGTTTCGCGTCTGGGCGAACAGGTGTCCGAGGAATACCTGCAGGCGCGTGCGCTGCTGTCGTCGTTTGTGGCGCGCGCGGGTTCCCGTAGCGATCTGGATCGCGCTCTCGCGGGTTTTGAGCGGGTGGTGGAGCGAGATGCGCATTTTGCCGCGGCGTGGAGCGGGCTGGGCATCGTGCACCTGCAATATGTACGCAACGGCTTCGGCGGCCAGATGCACCTGCTGAGCGCGCGGCGTGCCTTCGACAAGGCGCTGGAGATTGACCCGGGATCGATCGAAGCGAATCTGTATCGGGTGTACATGATGCTGTCGCGCGGCGAAAAGGAGAGCGCGCGCCACGGAATCGAGCAATTGCTGCGCACCAGCGCCAATGACTGGAATGTACATTCGATTGCCGGCATCACGCTGCGGCTCGACGGCATGTACGACGATGCGTTGGCACAGTTCAACCGCTCGCTGCAACTGAATCCGTCGAATGCTCCGGCGATCTACAACCATCGCGCGCGCGTGTACCAATACCAGAATCAACTAGAGCTGGCCGAAGAAGAGCTGCAAAAGGGATTGACCCTGGAGCCGAAGCACTCTCTGCTGCGAACGTCGCTGTCTTACCAGCACATGCGTAAAGGCGAACTGCAGACCGCGATCTCGCTGCTGGAGGCGGTGATCCATGATGACGATTCGATGCGTATCGCGTTTCCTACGCTGGCAATGTGTTACGTGCAGGTGGGGCAGCGGGACAAGGCGGCTTCGCTGATTGAGGAGGACTCGCTCTCTGCGGCGGAGGCGGATAGCGAGATGGCGTACCGGCTGGCATCTTACTTCGCGGTGGAAGGCGACGAGAGCGAAGCGCTGCACTGGTTGCGTCGCGCGATCTATCTGGGGAATGAGAACTATCCGTGGTTCTCAAAAAATCCGGCGTGGCAGCGGCTGCACGGACATGCGGATTTCGACCGCATACTCGAAGACCTGAAGAAGAGCTACCGCAAGAACCAGAAGACATGGCGGCGACTCCTGGAGCATGTGCCGCAGGGCTAAAGAACGAATAATGACTATCGGAACTGAAGCTGGGGACAGAAAAGCAGGCGGCCGGAGTTGGAGATTTTGGAGCGCGCTGCCGCTCATCGTGCTGGCAGTTGCGCTGGCGGCCACGAACGGGCACTTCAACATACTGGATGACGAGGTGACGATGCTGAATGCAGCGGAGACGCCAGCCGCTGAGACTCTGCGCGCATTCGCCGTTGGTGTCGGGCAGCATGAGCATCCGCCGCTCGCAGATCTCTTGCTCCATGCATGGTGGAGTATCGTGCCGGGAAGTCTCTTCTGGCTCCGACTGCCGTTCATCCTTTGCTACGTTGCGGCGTTTGCCGTGCTCGCTGCTCTGACGCGGCGGCTTGCCGGTTCACGTGCGGCGGTTGCGCTGGCGTGGCTTGCGCTGATTTCGCCATTCGGCTTTCATTTTGGTCATCTTCTGGGCTGGTCGAGTGTGGCCTTTCTCCTGGTCGCTATCCTTACGTATTGCTACGCCCGATGGTTGGAAGAGAACGCGCTGCCATGGGCAGCGACGACCTGCGTAGTGGCGCTTGCCCTCCTGTACACGAATTATTTTGCGTGGGTGCTGGTAGGGCTGCTTGCGCTGGATGCGGCCTTGTTCCGCAATCAAAAGCGCGTGCGGGCATGGGTCGAATCTGCGATTGCACTGCTGCTGCTGGCCGGCGCCTTCCTGCCGCTATGGCCTGCGCTTTTCTATATTCATCAGCATCCGCAATCGAGGGTGCAGGGCAGCAAACTTGCAGCGTATATCTTCGACATGTACGCGCTGCTGGTGAGCGAATCGTTCGCGCCCTGGTTCCTGGCAGTGGGCGTGCCAGTGGCCTTGCTGTGCGCGACTTGCTACGTACTGACGCTGCTGGGAACGCGAGGCCTGCCGCGACGGCTGATGACTTACTTTCTTCTGTCGACTGCGCTACTCGCCTTTATTGGATCGATCAACACGAAGCGTCTGCCATTTCTGATGGGATGGCTCTTTCTGCCCATGGCTGTCGCCCTCACGCGGGGCGAAGCGCCACGCCTTCGCCGCGGGCTAGCGCTGTCGCTAGGGGTGGTCTTTCTCGTGGGGTGGTTCGGCACGCTGCGGCCAAATTATTACGCGAGCACACATTTCATCGACGATTGGAAAGATGCGGTCGCTCTGGCCATGCAAGAGCATACCGACGGTGGAGCGGTTGTCTACGATACGGTAGTGGCCCAGTATTACCTCAGCCGGGCATGTCGACCGTCGAGTGGGCGGTACGTCTCGCTAGACGCGCACCCGGAGTGCGGCATGATGTCCGCGCACGAGTGGTTGGACACGGGTCACGCAGGCGGGCGGGTGGTTTCTGTGCGCGGCATGCAGCATGCACTGAACCACGAACCGGCGGACGACTATCTGGACCGGAATTGTTCCTTGAAGTCAGAGCGGCACTTTACCCGGAATTCGGGAGCAGAGATCAAAGAACGGTTATTTCCCACGCAGCGGGAACCTGAATGGCGTATCACCGTGAATCTTTATCATTGCCCGTAAAGCTGCCCACGGATAGCCGGCGACTGAGCGGTCTGGACGCTTTACGGTGTCGATGAGGATGTAAATAGGAATTCGGGAGAAACGCTGATGGAAGTCAAACGCAATGGTTCGCAGCCTTCCGGCAAAGGGCCGGCGGATTGGTTTACCGGCGCTGTACGGATTGATCCGTTATTTCAGGCATCGGCCCCCGCCCGTGTTCAAGGCGCCATCGTCACCTTTGAGCCGGGCGCCCGTACGGCGTGGCACACGCATCCGCTGGGTCAAACATTGATTGTCGTTTCCGGACTGGGATGGGCGCAGCGTTGGGGTGGCCAGATCGAGGAGATCCGGCCGGGCGATGTGGTATGGTTCGCGCCCGCTGAGAAACACTGGCATGGAGCGACGGCCGCCACGGCATTGACGCATATTGCCGTTCAAGAACAGCTCGACGGCAAAGTTGTCGACTGGATGGAACATGTGAGCGACGAGCAATACGGTGATGGATCCCGCTAGGCGCGGAAGATCTTCCTGCCAGATAACGCGCAAAAAGGGGAGCCGATCGGCTCCCCTGAACTTGGTGCAGACGAACGTGTATTTATTTCGCAGCCCTGCTGGCTAGCGGAGTAAGTTGCATGGGTTGTGTAAGCCCAAAGGTCAGGGATGTGCCTTCGGGAAGCACGGCCACTTGGCGATCGACCAGAAAGTGCGTGGTGATAACGCCGACGCCGATGCTTGTCCCGACGATAGCGCCTACTGGACCACCCAGGACCGCTCCCGTAGCGGCCCCAGCCCCGCCGGCGATCCCGTACTGGGCGGCTAAGGCTTTGGGATTGTCCCGCGTGAGGATTGTGCCTTCGCCGTTGACCTTGGTGCCAGTGGAGCGCGCAGTCATGCTCGGCACCGCTCTTAGGCTGTACCGCATGCCATCCGGCAGTACGACTTCATCAGCCAGCAAGCGCAGGGAAGCATGTCCGGAGATGCGGCGGCCGTAGTCAGCGTGCATCACGCGGCCGTGCACCACTGAGCCGTTCGGAATAATGACGCGGTCGTTCTGGATGACATCCTGAGCGACCTGCGCAGTGAAGGGAGTGCCGACCCCGTTTTCGCTCGACGAGAGCTCGTGGTCCAGGCGGGTGTGAATTGCCGTGCCTTCGGCGAGTGCGTTGTCCGGCGCGGTGACGCTCGAAACGATGTCGGCGTCAGGATTGTAGAGGTGGGGCTGCCGTGTCTGACTTCGGCGGCTCTGCAGGCCCGGTGTTTGGGCAGGCGCGGCGGTTTCCTTTGTGACTGGAACTGTGACGATGCCGTCGTCGGGATTTTGGGTCGCGGCCGGCGCCTGCTTCACGGTTACAGGGGCAGGCGCGGGAAGTGCGGGGGACGGCGCGACCGGAGCAACGGCCGGCGAATCGGTAGCACGAATGACGTCGGAGGTTGGAGGTTCAGAAGTGCCCTCATAGGGACTTGGTTTGGCTGTGGTCTGCGCTACGGCGACGGCGCCCGTAAGCGCCAGCGTGGCCCCGGCGAGGATCAATCTGGACTTCATTGCGGCAAACCTCCGAATTACATGTTCTGCGGTAACAGAACTGACACCAGCGTAGACGAATATGTTGCGAAGACGTTGCGAGAAGCGGCTATGTGTACCTTGGGGGTTACTGGTTGTTAGCGTGCCGGCGTCTGCGGAAGACTTCGCGAAACGATAAAAGTATTTTTTTTGGAATTTCCATGTCGAGCCGCGCATGACTGGTTCGACGTATCCATAGAGCACGGGATTCCGAGAACCCGGCTCACACCTGAATCAATCAAGGAGAATGCAATGAGATTTCTGAGTATCTATAAGTCTGTCGAGCGTCAGACCCCGCCGACGCAAGAAGAGATGGCTGCCATGGGCAAGCTGATCGAAGAGGGCATGAAAGCGGGCTGGCTGCTCTCCACCGAGGGCTGTCTCCCGAGCAGTCTGGGCGCGCGGGTCCGGAAGTCGAGCGGCAAGGTCACCGTCACCGATGGTCCTTTCACGGAGTCCACCGAGGTGGTGGGCGGGTTCGCCATTCTGAAGGCGAACTCGAAGGAAGAGGCGGTCGAGCTGGCGCGGAATTTTCTGAAGGCGGTCGCAGACGGGGAATGCGAGCTGCGCCAGCTCTATGAGATGTAGAAGGCTCAAGAGCTGCGAAAGGCAGGCATGCGTACATGTCTGTTCTACGCGTGAGCGGAGGTCATCATAAAGGCACGCCGCCTTCTGGAGTTGAATATTCTTCCGGGCAATTTTGTTCAGATTGATTCGAACTTCAGTCCAGGCGCGCGTGCCGAAAGATCGCGGAGAAATGCTGTCCGGTCGCGTGGCGATATAAGTGTCTTGCGAGCGGCCCCGTACGTGATCTCGAGGCGGTCTAGCGAGAGTGCAGGCGCGGACAACCAACTGCTAGAGGCGCGCAGCCGGTGAATTTCCTGGTATGGGATGGAAGTACGGATGATCCCGGAACGTATTTTCAGCGTGTCCGGGCCGAGTTCAAAATTGGTAGGGAAGACGGCCAACCGATAGACGACCAGAACGGAGGCGGCGACCACTGCGACGGCGAGCGATCGCAGAAAGATCGCTTCAAACACCAGGCCTATCGGAACCAGTCCAAGGACAACTCCGATCCAGCTATCCACCTTGCTGCCGTATGTCATCCGCTCTTCCTCATTCACATTGCAGCAGTATTGCAGCATGGCATTGGTCCCCGGACCACGGGGAAATTGCAACGACCGGCGGCTGCTTTGTTAGACTTTCAGGGTTACGTCTTGACTGCATTCGACGGCCCTGAGCTGCCGAGGGCTAGGAAGTCGCGAATCGCGAAACCATAGATGAGCCATTGGATCAGCATGATCGGCGGGGTGACCGGCGAGCCGATACCGGTCGACCGCCGCCCGAAATTGAACGACCGCTTGCAACACCAAATCACAAGGAGCGATATGACGGAGATTGCGCAGATACATGCGCGGGAGATTCTCGACTCACGCGGAAACCCCACAGTAGAGGCGGACGTGGTACTGGACGGCGGCGCGATAGGCCGTGCCGCGGTGCCGAGCGGGGCCTCGACTGGAGAACACGAGGCAGTTGAGCTGCGCGATGGGGACAAGTCGCACTACCTGGGCAAGGGTGTGCTGCAGGCAGTTGAAAACGTGGAGAGCATCCTGGCGCCGGAGCTGACGGGCATGGATGCGGCGAACCAGCGCCTCCTGGATGCGACGATGATCTCGCTCGACGGGACGGAGAACAAGGGCAAGATTGGCGCGAATGCGATTCTTGCGGTGTCGATGGCCTGCGCGCGGGCTTCCGCCGCAGCTCTGAAGCTGCCACTCTACCGCTACCTGGGCGGCGTGAACGCATGCATCCTGCCGACGCCGATGATGAACATCATCAACGGTGGAGCGCATGCGGACAATAACGTGGATTTTCAGGAGTTCATGGTGATGCCGGTAGGCGCGGAGCGGTTCTCCGACGCGCTGCGCTGGGGCGTCGAGGTCTTCCATACACTGAAAGGCGTCCTGAAGAAGAAGGGATACAACACCGCCGTTGGTGACGAGGGCGGATTTGCGCCGTCACTGAAGTCAAATGTCGAGGCGATCGAAGTGATTCTCGAAGCGATCGAGCAGGCGGGCTTCAAGGCGGGTGAGGACATTGCGCTGGCCCTCGATCCGGCATCGAGCGAGTTTTTTGACAAATCGAGCGGCAACTATGTCTTCAAAAAATCCGATAAGAGCGAGAAGACGAGCGAGGAGATGGCGAACTTCTGGGCCGACTGGGTGCGGCAGTATCCCATCATCTCGATTGAAGACGGCCTGGCCGAAGATGACTGGAAGGGCTGGCAATTGCTGACCGAGAAGCTGGGGGGGCGTGTGCAGCTGGTCGGCGACGACCTGTTCGTCACCAATACTGAACGGTTGCAGCGCGGCATCGACGAAGCGGTCGCCAATTCGATCCTGATCAAGCTGAACCAGATCGGCACGGTGAGCGAGACGTTGGAGACGATTGAGCTGGCGCGGCGCTACGGGTATACGTCGATCATTTCGCATCGCAGCGGCGAGACGGAGGACGCGTTTATCGCCGACCTTGCGGTGGCCACCGGCGCGGGCCAGATCAAGACCGGCTCGGCCTCGCGCACGGACAGGATTGCCAAGTACAACCAGCTACTGCGGATCGAAGAGGAACTGGGCCAGGCAGCAGAGTTCCTCGGCATCGAGTCTGTGAATTGTGACTAGAGCGTTCTTCACTTGAGGTGTATGCCGGAGCGCCGCTCGATGCGGAAGATGACCGGACACGTAACAGTGAAAAAGCTCTAACAGCCAAGCGCGTGGTCGAGAATGCCACGCAGGAAAGAGTATCTTGATGAAGTTTTTTACTACCCTAGCAAGTGGAGTTTTCCTGGGCGGAGTCCTGTTGGTATTGCCATCGACTGGTAACAGCGCATTTGCCCAGACCAACTCCCCGACCGCCACGAAGAGCACGACATCGCAGACGGCCCCTGCTCCGGCGGCAAGCTCGCCATCGAACCGCAACATCAGCGCCTTGGCGCCTGGCGCACCGGCGCCCCCGGCACACCCCATCACGATCGATCAGACGCGTGAGCTGCTGGACCTGATGGGTTACAAGAAGATCGAAGAAAACAACTGGTCGCAGATGATTGCGATGAACCGTCAGGCCGCGCCCTTCATTCCGGAGGACGTGTGGACGGACGTGCAAACCAACATTGACGGCATCGACTACACGACGCTGATCCAGCCGATCTACGCGAAGTATCTCTCGCAGGAGGACGCCGCGAAGGCGCTAGAGTTTTACCGGACGCCGGAAGGGAAGCGCGTGCTGCAATCGATGCCGCCGATGCTGGGCGAGAGCGTGAATGCCGCGCAGCAGAAGGGACGCCAGGTAGGTCGCGATGCGATCGAGAAGCATCGTGCGGAGATCGAAGCGGCACAGAAGAAGTACCAGGCAGAGCACCCGCCTGCGGGTGCTGCACCAGGTGCGGGAGGCGCAGCACCTGCGCCGTCAGGGTCGCCTTCGGCCTCACCTGTGCCGACCACGCCTGCTCCAACGACGCCACCGCCTTCATCCACCAACAAGCCGCAGCGCTGAAGACCGCTACGCTGCTTAGGGCCGCCACGAGTCATGCTCATGGCGGCCCGACCTCTTTGCAGCCGCGACCAGATCCGGTGATTCCACAGGTGGGCCCGGCCACTGCGCAGTGATTCCGTCTGTTGCGATACATTTTGAGATGACAGACGTTTTGTAAAGGCAGAGAAGAGGAAGATGCAAAAACCGCTGGTGCTGGCCATATTGGATGGATGGGGATATCGCGCAGAGCGCGAAGCGAATGCAATTGCTCAGGCTCGAAAACCAAATTATGACCGCCTGCTGCGCGAGTTTCCCAACACGTTGCTGCATGCGTCGGATCACTTCGTCGGCCTGCCGGACGGGCAGATGGGCAACAGCGAAGTCGGTCATCTGAATATCGGCGCGGGACGAGTGGTCTCGATGGACATTACGCGCATCGACGCAATGATCGCGAACGGCACCTTCTACGAGCATCCGGAGATTGTGCGGGCGATCGACCGCGCATGCGAGAGTGGGCGGCAATTGCATCTGCTGGGGCTGGTCTCCGATGGCGGCGTGCACTCGCAGCAGGCTCATCTGCATGCGCTGTTGCGTGCGGCGAAGATGCGTGGCGCAGAACGCGTGTACGTGCATGCATTCTTGGACGGACGAGACACGCTGCCTACCAGCGGCGCGGGCTATCTGGAAAAGCTGGGGCGCGCAATCGAGGAGATTGGCGTGGGCCGGCTTGCGACTGTGAGCGGCCGCTACTACGCGATGGACCGCGACCGCCGCTGGGAGCGCGAGCGGCTCACCTTCGATGCGATGGTCAAGGGCACGGCCGAAGCGGGTGCGCACCAGGACGCCATCGCGCGCGTGAAAGAAAGTTACAGCCAAGGCGTGACAGACGAGTTCGTCGTCCCCTTCGTTGTCGCGGATGCGGCCGGTGCGCCGGTAGCGCGCGTGCGCGATGAGGATGTTTGCATCTGCTTCAACTATCGCGCGGACCGCGTGCGACAGATCACGCGCGTTCTGGCGCGCGAGAGCGGACTGACCGCGACCGGTGGACGCGAACTGCCCGGCGCCGAAGACCTGGACAAGACAATTCCGCGCTTCGAAGTGCCGAAAAATCTGCATTATCTGTCGATGACGCAGTATGACAAGCAGTTCAAGCTGCCGATGATCCTGCTACCCGAATCGATGGAAAACCTGCTGGCGAACCGGCTGGCGGCCGCCCAACTGCGCAACCTGCGCGTGGCCGAGACGGAGAAGTACGCGCACGTCACATATTTTTTCAACGGCGGGATCGAGAAAGAGTTTCCCGGCGAAGACCGGCAGATGGTGCCGTCGCAGAAAGTGGCTACCTACGACTTGGCGCCGGAGATGAGCGCGCCGGGCATCGCGGATGTCGTGACCAAGGCGGTGGCAGATACAGCTTTCCAGTTGATCGTGGTCAACTTTGCGAATGCCGACATGGTGGGGCATTCGGGCAAACTGGAGCCGACGATTCGCGGCGTCGAGACCGTGGACGCGTGCCTGGGGCAGCTTTACACCGCGCTCCGGCAAGCAGGCGGATCGATGCTGATCACCGCGGACCACGGCAATGCGGAACTTTTGGTGGACCCGGTGACCGGCGGCCCGCACACCGCGCACACCACCAATCCGGTGCCATTTGTGCTGGTGAGCGAGGACGCAGCGAAGTACCGGCTACGCGAAGGCGGTTCGCTGCGGGACATCTCGCCCACGATACTGGCGATGCTTGGTCTGGAGCAGCCGCTGGAGATGAGCGGGGCGGACCTGCGAGTGAAGCTGTAGAGCGCGCTAACGCTTCCGACGTCCGGCGCCGAGTTCTCGTTGGAACGCGGCCAGGGTGCGCTCCTTCAACTTGTCGATTGGCAGGCCACGACGTTCGAGCGCCTGCTCGAGACGGCGTACCGGGTCGGCGGTGCCATCGAGCGGCCAGGGCTTGCACTCGATCAGAGTAGGGCCGACGCCGCGGCGCGCGCGAAGGATAGCTTCCTGAGCGACCCGGTAGATGGCGATGACATCGTTGCCGTCGACGGGAATGCCGTAAAGGCCCAGCAAATCTGTGTGCCGCGCGCTGCCGAGATCGTCGTCCGCCGCGCTTTCGATGACGAAGATGACGCCGAGCTTCTGCTTCGCGGCATAGGCCAGCGAGGCGCCGAGCCCATCGAGCGAGGTGACGCCTGCTCCGCTGAAGGCAAGGACCACCTGCCTGTTCCCGTGGCGCGCCATGGCGTAGCCGGTGGCGATGGCAAAGCGGGCTTCAGCCGTGGGCGCGCCGGAGAGCACGCCGGCCAGCGGAGCCGCGCCGAGCACGCGTTTCAACCTATGACCGCGCGCGAGGGCCGCTAAACGGTCGCCGGCGACTGGCATCACAGTATCGCTGTCTTCGAGATGTGTCACTGTACCGGTAACGATTGCTTCCCGGGCGACCAACGCGGCAGGGCCGGCAAGCCGGTTGCGCGTGCGCAGCAGGCGCGTGCGCAGCAGAGTGACATAGAGGTGCTGGAGCCGATCATTCGAAATAAGGGGATGCGGTGTGGCGGCCGGTGCCGCGCTGGGCCTTCTTGGCATTTTCAGCGGTGGTCCTTGCAGTGACTTCGGATGGAGAAGAAGTAAGGCGATCGAAGACGATTGTAGAGCACTTCATGGTTGGAGGTGCCGCAGCCACACTACGGCTGCTCGGGCTCGGGCCAAAAATGAAGCGTGAGCACGTGGCACCCGGTCTACGCCAGCCGGGAAAGGGATGAAGGGAGAGGCGTGCGACAGAGTGCCACATGCAACCGCGATACGCAACGCGTGCTTTTCAACAGAAGTGTGCATAAGTCTGTGCACAAGGGCGCCGCGCGCGCGATTCACGCAGTGTTTATCAACGGTTGCACGTCATGCACTACTTTTGTTGCATGGGACGAAGCTATGCGAATGCGGGCCGGAAGTGTCACCGATCGTTTACTGTCCCATGTCCTACGTGGAGTAGTCGGCGTTGATCGATACGTACTCGCGGGTCAGGTCGCAGGTCCAGAAGCGGCAGGCGCCGTTGCCGAGTCCGAGGTCGATGTGGACGGCAAATTCGGGCTGGCTCAGGTAGCGGTGCGCGGCGGCCTCGTCGAAGGCCGCGGCCCGTCCGCCGGACTCGCAGATGAGGAGATCGCCGAGATGGATCGCGATTCGTGCGGGATCGACCTCAGCGCCGGCGTAGCCGACGGCAGCGATCAGACGGCCCCAGTTGGGGTCGCTGCCCGCCCAGGCGGTCTTGACCAGGGGGGAGTGCGCGATGGCTCTGGCGATGCGGAGTGCATCGGTGTCGGAGGCTGCGCCGCGGATGTTGAGCTCGACAAGGTGGGCGGCGCCTTCGGCGTCAGCGACGATCTGTTTTGCCAGGGAGGTGCAGACCTCGCTGAGCGCGGTGGCGAAGGGGCCAGAGTTGTCGCGGCTCAGATTTGCGCCCGATGCGCCACTGGCGAGCAGCAGCACGGTGTCGTTGGTCGAGGTGTCGCCATCGATGGAGATGCGGTTGAAGCTGGTTTCCGCCGCGGCGGTGAGGAGGCGTTCGAGCAGCGCGGGATCGGCGGCGGCATCGGTGCAGAGATAGACGAGCATGGTGGCATGCGGCGCAGCGGCGACTTGGGGATGGATCATGCCTGCGCCCTTGGCGATGCCCGCGATCCGCACCTGTTTGTCATCGATGTCGATGGTGGCGTGCGCAGTTTTGGGGCGCGTGTCGGTAGTCATGATGGCACTGGCGACGGCGGCGAAGTGCTCTGCGGTGTCGCCGATGCTATTGCGGAGCGCGGGTAGCGCGGCACGGACCTTCTCAACCGGAAGAGGCACGCCGATGATGCCGGTGGATGATGGGAAGACTGCTTCTGCGGCGCAGCCGAAGGTTTCAGCGGCAGCGTCGCAACACTGCATCGCGGCCGCGAAGCCGGCTTCGCCTGTGGCGCAGTTTGCGTTGCCAGCGTTGATAAGCACGGAGTGAATGCGGCCGGCATTCGCAGCTAAGTGGCGCCGATCGATGAGAAGCGGCGCGGCTTGGATTTTGTTCGTGGTGAAGAGCGCGGCAGCGGTGGCGGTCTCCGGCGCGATGATCGCGGAGAGATCGGCGCGTCCGCTGGGCTTGATCCTGGCGCGCACGGCTCCCCAGAGAAATCCACGGGGCAGGGAGGAGGTTGTGTCCATGAAGCTTTTACTCTAACAAGAGCAAAAGCGGGCAAGGATGAAGATGTGATAGCTGAATCAACGGAGTGGTTTGCCGAGCTGCGCGATGTGCATGTGGCGCGCGGTGAAGCGGTCGTGCTGCATGGCATCGATCTGGCGATCAAGCGTGGCGAGCACGCGGTGATCCTGGGGCCGAATGGCTGCGGCAAATCGAGTTTGATCAAAGTGCTTACCTGCGAGTGCTATCCGCTGGCGCGTGAAGGTTCATGGGTGCGTATCTTCGGACGGGAGCGCTGGGCGGTGGAGGAGCTGCGCAAGCGGCTGGGCGTGGTCTCTGCCGAGTTGCCCGGGCCGAGCACGGCGCACACACCGGGGCGTGATGCGGTTGTGTCGGGGTTCTTCGCGAGCGCGACCTTGTGGCCGCATCTGGTTGTCACCCGGGAGATGCGTGAGCGCGCTGCGGAAGCGATGTCCCTGATGGAGGCGACGCACCTGTCAGAAAAGCCAGTGGGCGAGATGTCGGCGGGCGAATCGCGGCGCATCATGATTGCGCGTGCGCTGGTGCACCGGCCAGAGATGCTGCTCCTGGACGAGCCTTCGAACGCGCTTGATCTGCGCGCACAGCGCGAGTTGCGTGAGACTCTGCGGCGGCTGACACAGCAGGGAACCGGCCTCCTGCTGGTGACGCATCATCTTCCGGATGTACTTCCGGAGATCGATCGGGTGATACTGATGCGCGAAGGGCGCGTTGCGGCCGACGGCACGAAGCGCGAGCTGTTGACGGCGGAGCGGCTGGGCAAATTGTTTGGGCGCCCACTGGACGTGGTGGAGCGCGAAGAGTACTTTCATGCCCTAGCGTGAGATTGGAGTCGGTATGACCGGAGGCAGGCGAAAACGGCGTGGCCACGCATGAAGATCTGCCGTGAGGCACTTTGCTGGCTCGCGCTTGTCGTTTTCGCCTACTTGCCGGGAGCACGCGCGGATGTTGGAATCGCGCTCTTTGACCCTACCCACGTGGGAGCGGAGAGGTGGACACAGACGGGTCATTCCGGCCTGTACCTCTCGGGGGTATGTGAGAACTCTCCAATCGAGCTCCGGTTGTGCGGGCCTGGGGAGCAGGGCATTATTCTGACGGCATATCCCGATTTTTATGAGCGCTCCCCCTACGAATGGAATGCCGTTCCGCTCAACCTGTATCTATACGGCTCGACTGGTGCGGACGTGACGCCGATCTACGGGTCGCCGGCGCTGAAGCGTGCACAGGAGAGCGCGGCGGCGAACCGGGAGCTCAAGGAGGTGTGCGCCGGCGCTTGCCCGGCACTCCCGCATGCTTATTGGCGCGATCTGGTGAACACCACGACCTCACGCGATGTCTACATATTCGCCGTCCGCACGACGCGTGAACGGGATCAGGACTTTGTCCAGCGTGTGAACGCGCTGCCTAACCGCAATCGCTATCGCACGATTACCTACAACTGCGCGGACTTTACGCGCGATATGATCAACCTCTATTTTCCGCATGCGGTGCATCGCGATGTGTTGAACGATGTGGGAATGATGGGGCCGAAGGCCGCCGCACGCTCCTTCACTCACTACGCAGCGCGGCATCGGGAACTCGGGTTTTATGTGCTCCATTTCAGCCAGCAGCCCGGGGTTGCCCAGCGCTGCGGCACAGCGCGCGCGGGAACTGAAATGGCCTTCCACGAGCCGAAATATATGCTGCCCGCGATCCTGATCGGAGATCACGAGGTGGCAGGCTCTTTTTTGGTTGCATACTTTCTCACCGGACGGTTTGGGCTGCAGCATACCTATGAGCGATTCGCTGCGACGCCCAGTAATCCGCATCCCGATCGGGCGGTTGTGGGGACCTCGAAACAATGGCAGAGCTACCGGGAGCGTTTCGAGGGAGCGGTGGACGATGCGGTCAAGGACGGAATTTTGCGTACGAGAAAAGAGTTGCGTGAGGTGTTCACTGTACTGGACCGTGAAACGATCCCTGCCATCGATCCGCGCGGACGATCGTGGCTCGTATGGCACGCCGGCGCACCTGATGAACGCCGCGTTGGCGTGGACTGGAGCAACGCGCAAGCGCCGGAGTCCGACCCGCGGCTAGCGCGTCTTCTGTTGCTGGCGCGTATGCATGCGGAGTTGCATGGATCTGCAAAGGCCCGGCCGCCTCTGCCACTCTTTTCGCAGGAATGGGCGCTCCTGAAAGCGCTCGAGGATGAGACCAGGGCCGGCACCGACGTGGCATCAACTGCTTTGGGCCGCTGAACCCGCCGCATGCAGCGCGAACTACTCGTCGCGCAGGATGGCGGCGGGATTGATGCGAAGCGTGCGCCAGACGGGCAGGAAGCTTGCCGCCGCGGCAATGGCCGTGACCAGGAGCAACGCGGTGGCGAATGAAACCGGGTCCGTAGGCCGAACGCTGTAAAGGGTCGAAACGACGAGCCTGCTGAGCATGAGGCATAGCAGAACGCCCGCGGCTGCTCCGGGCAGCACAATGCGCAGCAGGTCCTGTAACAGCAGGGAGGCCACGCTTCCCCGTTGGGCACCGACGGCGATGCGGATACCGAATTCGCGAGTACGCCGCGCGGCGTCATAGGCGAGCAGCCCGTAGAGGCCTGTAGCGGCCATCAGTATCGAGACGGCCGAGAATACCGCGGCAAGGACGGCAAGCAGGCGTTCCTGCCAGAGCGATTCGGAGACCTGCTGCTGCATGGTGACGATCTCGGAGAAGGGCAGACGCGGGTCGAGCTGAGCGAGGGTATTGCGCACGGCAGCGATGATGGTTTCTGGAGATCCCTGGGTACGTACGTAAAGAAACTCGGTTCCTTCATACGTGCGCAACTTCATGGGCGAGTAAAAGATGGGTAGCAGTGGCTCGCGGAGTGAGCGGTACTTTGAATCGCCGACGATTCCGACGACGCGATTGTCGGCTTTCGCCGTCTCACCCGGTGCTCCGTTCCCGAAGGTTTTGCCGATCGGGTTCTGGCTGGGGAAGAAAGTGAGCGCGAAGGCCTCGTTGATGATGGCAGGCGCCGGGCTCTCGGTGTTGGCGTCGGTGTCCGTGAAGGCGCGGCCGTTCAGGATGGGCATGCCCATCGTCTCGAAGAATTTTCCGGATACCTTGTTGAGGCTGGTGTTGAGAAAGGCGCTTTGAACAATGGTTTGGCCAGTCAATGCGGCGGAGGTCTTGAAGCCGATGCGCTCCATGAGTGCGGCGCCGGCGACGCTGGCACTGCGGACGCCGGGTAATTGCTGCACACGTTGCAGCAGGTCTTGGGACAGGCCGGGCGGAAGCGTGGACCCGGTGTGTGCGTTGGGACCTGCAATTTCGGGAACGAGCGTAAATGCGACAAGGTGGTCGACGTCGAAGCCTGGATCGGTGTGGCGCAGAGCAGAGAAGGTACGAAGTATGAGCCCGGTTTCGACGAGCAGGACGAGCGTGAGGGCTGTCTGCAAAACGAGCAGGGCGCGGCTGAGAGCGCTGGGACGGCTGGTGGAGGTACCGCGCCGAAGCGCCTGCTGTGGCATAGTGCGCGAGGCCAGCCATGCGGGAACCGAACAGAATGCTGAGTAGCAGGGCCAGGCCGAGGGCGACGAGAGCGATGGAGAAGTTCGGTGCGAGCGAAACGGGGTTTGCATTCGACCCCAGCGGCAGCAGCCGGACGAAGAATGGCGCACCGGCGAAAGCCAGCGCAATGCCGCCGCAGCCGCCAGCGAGGCCGAGCGCGACGGATTCGAGCAGAGCATGGGTCAGCAGGCGTGCGCGGCTGGCGCCGAGCGCGATGCGGACGGCGGTATCGCGCTCGCGGCGGGCAGTGCGGGCCAACAGCAGTCCGCCGACGTTCGCACACATCATGAGCAGGAGCGCTGCGAGCCCCCAGAGCAGCAGCGTGAGCGCATGCCGGAATGGATCGCGCAATGCGAAGGTGCTCTCGGCAATGGGTACGAGCGAGCCCTCGGCTCCAGTGTCAGCTGGTTCGTCGCGGTGATGGATAGCGCGATACACGCCGGCGAACTCCTGCTGCGCCTGCGGAATCGTAACGCCGTTGCGCAGGCGGGCGAGGATGGCGAAGTGGCGGTCAGGATCCGGGTCGGTGAGTGACTTATTGGAGAGCAGAGGTTGCGCGCTGACGGGAAGCCAGACGTCGGGACTCTCGTCGATGCGGGTTCCGAAGAAGCTCTGCGGCATGATGCCGACGATCACAAATGGCCTGCCCTGGATGATGAGCGTGGAGCCGAGGTGGGTACGCGAGTTCGCAAAGGCGCGCGTCCAGAAGCGATAACTGAGGACGACGGGCACGCCGGTCGCTCCGGGACGTTCATCTGGAGCCCCGAGAGCGCGTCCCGTCGCGGCAGCTGCACCGAGCATGGAGAAGTAGTTGCCGGAGACCATCTGGGCGAGGATGGGGCGGACATCCTCACGCGTGCCGCCGCGCAGGGAGACGGCAGTTCGGATGTTGCCTTCTACGGCCAGATCACCCAAGGTGCGCATGGGGCGCATCGCTTCATAGACGCTAAACGGGAACCATTCCGAGTTGATGACGGGGGGGTGTCGCTCGATCGCACGCACGAGCGTCTCCGGATGCGGAACATCGAGAGGGTGAAGCAGGAAGCGATCGAGCGCGGCGGAGAGCAGCGCGGCGGCGCCGAGCCCGAAGGTGAGCACCAGCACGATGGTGAGGTTGGCTACGCGGTTGTTGCGTGTAAGCAGGGGCCGGAAGACTCGCGTCATGCTGCCTCAGGTGGAATGATTTCGATTGCAAGCCAAGAGTACAGCGGCCATCACATAGACGGCTGCGATGCGTTACGGTGATCGGCGATGTTCGCCTTTCACGTAACCGGCCCGTGCCCGCTTGACGCGTGCGCGACGCGGCGATAGGTTGGAAGTACACGGGAAAGGAGGATGATCCAGCGAATGAAAACTTCTGACGGTAGTTGTTCGATCACAGTACGTGAGGTGACTGAGGCTTAGGGCGTTCATGCTCTAGACCTGGCGAATCAGAACCTTTTCGCTGAGGCCCACTTCATAGCCCACGTCTGCCAGATTGGGAGGCAGGCGGGTGAAATTGAGAAGCGTGCACGCCTCAGGTCAACTCCAACAGATCACCGAGAGAGGCCCGCAGCCATTATGGTCGCGGGCCTTTCTTATTCGGCGCCCTATGTCGACGGTCACGCGTGTGCCGCCGTGAGAGGATAGGGCAACGCCGCGCGGCAGTCCGGCGCACTGCCTCATGCTTTTTAACTCTTTGCAGTTCTGCGCCTTCTTCGTCATCGTCACAACTGCGTACTATCTTCTGCCCTGGCGCCGTCGCTGGCAGATGCTGTTGGCCGCGAGCTGCTTCTTCTACATGTCCTTCGTGCCGGCATACATCCTGATTCTGCTGGTGACCATTGCCCTGGACTACTACATGGGGCTGCGGATTGCAGCCAGCACGGGGAAGCGGCGGCTGATCTATCTATGGGTCAGCATCGTTTCCACCTGCCTGGTCCTCTTCGTGTTCAAGTACTACAACTTCTTCGTTGCAGCGAGCACGGGTGCGGGACGGTTGCTGGGAATGCGCAGCACTTTGCCTTTGAGCTCCCTCATTCTGCCCATCGGCCTCTCGTTCCATACCTTTCAAAGCCTGAGCTATGTCGTTGAGGTCTACCGTGGCCGGCAGCGGGCGGAACGGCACTTCGGCATCTACGCGCTGTACGTCATGTTTTATCCGCAGCTGGTAGCGGGTCCGATCGAGCGTCCGCAGAATTTGCTGCACCAGTTCTACGAGGACCACGCCTTCCAGATAGAGAACGTGGTGAGCGGGCTTTCGATGATGGCGTGGGGCTACTTCCAGAAGATGGTCATCGCCGATCGTGCTGCGCAATATGTCAACCCGGCTTACGGCAACTGGCAAACGCAGTCCGGGCTGACGATGTTGCTGGCGACCGCGCTCTTTGCGATTCAGATCTATGCCGACTTCGCTGGATATTCTTCGATTGCGATCGGTGCCGCGCGCGTGATGGGCTTTGAACTTATGACCAACTTCCGGCATCCGTATTTCGCCTCCAGCATAGGCGACTTCTGGCACCGCTGGCATATATCCCTCTCTACATGGTTCAAGGATTACGTTTACATTCCGCTCGGCGGCAGCCGCGTTGCCGTGCCGCGCCACTACCTGAACCTGCTGATCACGTTCACCATAAGCGGGCTGTGGCACGGGGCCAACTGGACCTTTGTCATCTGGGGCCTTTACAACGGCTTGCTGCTGGTGGGCGAAAGCATCGCGGCAAAATGGTGGCTGGGGCGCGGACGGCTGCTGGCCGTTGTGCGGCGCGCGGTCACGCTCGTCCTCACCCTGATCGGATGGGTGTTCTTCCGTGCGCCCAGCCTGGAGAGCGCGCTTGGCATCCTGCACAAGATCGCGCTTGATACCTCGCTGCGCACATCGGAGGTCGTGGCTTCGCTACTGCTGGTCACTGGAGACAATCGCGGGGCCGCCGTGATGTTGACCACGCTGCTGCTGACAGCGAGCATGCTTGCCATGGAGCTTCGCCGCGAGATGCATCCGGTCGAAAGGGGAAGGATGCCATCGCTTGCCTTGCAGTCGGCGCAGATCGTGCTGCTGTTCCAGGTGATCATGCTGTTCGGCGTGATGCGCGCTTCGGCCTTCATCTACTTTCAGTTCTGAGCATGCGACGGCTTTTCCAGATCGTGGCCGCAAGCGCGGGGTTGCTGTTTGTGCTGGTGAGCACGAAGGTGCTGCTTGAAGATCGGTGCGCTCCGCTGACCAGCGGCATTCATGGCGCGCTTCAGCAGCGGGATGTTCAGGTATTTCTTCTCGGCTCTTCGCACACGCGTCAGGGCTATGACATCGCGGAGCTGGAGAAACTGACGGGCTCCAGGGATTTCGCAGTGGCATATGACGGGCTGGACCTGGCCGGCATGGTGCCGCTGGTGCAAGTACTGCTGCCTGAATGGCAGCGGAGTGCACCCCGGGGACCACGGATCCTGGTGCTCGAAGCATATAGCGCCGATCTGGCCCGTACGCCGGAGCTTCAGGAGCCTCGTTTGTTCTTCGATTCACCGCCGCGCACAAAGCTAGAGATCGCGCGCAACTACCTGCGACAGCATCCGCACCGGGCAAGCACTTGGATGGATCTGTGGGTGCTGGCCGCTAATCGCGGCATGGAAACCATCGTGACCTATCCGTTTCTGCACGCGCTGATGAATGGGCTCTCTTATAACGGTGGCTACGAAGGCAAAACGGTGGCCGGATTTCCGGAGGGGTTCTCCCGCATGAGAGTACCGGTCACTGGGGAGACGGCGAACAAAGATCAGACGGAGGCGTTGTCCGCCATGATCGCGATTGCCAGGCAGCATGGGGTCACGGTTCTGCTGGTGGAACCTCCGATGCCTGCTTCCGTCGAGGCGGAGCCCGCTATTCGAGCGCTGCAAACGGAATTTCGCCAACTGGCTGCCGAACAGGCGGTTCCATTCATTCAGGGAGCGGACAATTTTCCGACGGATGATCCGTCGATGTTTGCCGATACCAATCATCTCTCCACCGCGGGGCGCGACGTCTACACCGAGCAGTTTGCTCGAGTCCTTAGCCACCTCCTGCATTCCTCTTCCGGCCGCCCCTGAGCCCACTTACAATGGTCGTATGGAACCACTGGTGATCGCGGGACGTGCCTTCCAGTCGCGGCTGATTGTGGGCACCGGAAAATACAAGGACGGCGCTGAAACGCAGCGGGCCATCGAGGCTTCTGGCGCGGAGATGGTGACGGTGGCGGTCCGCCGAGTGAACCTGGACCGCTCGAAGGAATCGCTGCTGGACTTTATCGATCCCGAGCGCTACTTCCTGCTACCGAACACCGCGGGTTGCTACACCGCGGACGAGGCGATCCGCGCGGCGCGGCTGGGGCGCGAGGTGGGTCTGTCGGACTGGGTGAAGATCGAAGTGATCGGCGATCAGAAGACGCTCTATCCGGACGTGCAGGCGACGGTGGAAGCGACGCGGGTGCTGGTGAAAGAGGGCTTCACCGTGCTGCCTTATACGTCGGATGACATCGTGTATGCGAAGCGGCTGGTGGATGCGGGCGCGGCGGCGGTGATGCCGCTGGCAGCGCCGATCGGCAGCGGCATGGGCTTGCAGAACACGGCGACGCTGCGCATTCTGCGGGAGATGATCACCGAAGTGCCGCTGATCGTGGACGCGGGCATCGGCTCGGCTGCCGAGGCGGCCATGGCGATGGAGATGGGCGCCGACGCGGTGCTGATCAACTCGGCGATCGCGACAGCGAAGAACCCGGTGCTGATGGCCGAGGCGATGCAGCATGCGGTGCTGGCGGGGCGACAGAGCTTCGTCGCGGGCCGCATGCCGCGCAAGCTCTATGCAACGGCCAGCTCGCCGGTCGAGGGCGTTTCGCGGGTCAGTTAGGTCACGCGAATCGTCACACGCACTGCCGCGAACCTGCTCTCACGGGTTAGACTTCCACACATGCGGGTCTTCGGGATTGACTGCGGCACGGAGTGTACCGGCTATGGCGTGGTCGAGGTGGATGAATCTGCGCGTGTGCCTTGTCTGCGAGCGATAGCTGCCGGGGGTATCGTGCTCTCGAAGAAGGAGACGCTCGCGGTGCGACTTGCTCGTGTTTACGCTGAACTGAGCGCGCTGATGACGCTGCACGAACCGGCGGTAGTTGCCATCGAAGATGTCTTCTTTTCAGCGAATGCAAAATCGGCGCTGAAGCTGGGGCAGGTGCGCGGCGTCGCGCTGCTTGCCGCGGCCAACATGGGGCTGCCGATTGCCGAGTATGCGCCGCTGAGCGTGAAGTCTTCCGTGGTCGGCTACGGCCTGGCTAAGAAGGAGCAGGTGCAGTTCATGGTGGCGCGGCTCCTGGAACTGGAACGTGAGCCGGAGCCCGCTGATGCCGCAGACGCGCTGGCGATTGCGATCTGTCACATTCACACCGCCCAGACAACTTCCCAAATACATGGCCAGCAGGGTGTTGCCGCTTCGCCGATTGCGTCGCCGGCAGCTATTTCAGCATTGAGGGCACGGTAGATGTTGGCTGCGCGCTTCGTTGTGTCAGCCGCGCTTGCGTGGGCGGTGTGTGTGGCAACGCACCCGCAGGCTCCCGCTACGGTCACCTTTCGTTTTGAAGATCAGCGCATGCAGCCGGCGAAGTACACGATCACGGTGCATGAGGACGGAACAGGCCATTTTCACGCGGACGCGGGTTCCACTAGTCCTGACGACACGGCAGCGCTGCCCAGCGAGGGGCAGGATCGGGCCATCCAGATTACCGCGCCGACCACCGGGCGCATCTTTGCGACGGCGCGGGCGAAGAAGTTCTTTGCCATCCAGTGCGACGCCGGCGATGCGCACCTTGCCTTTACTGGCAAGAAAGAGCTTGCCTACGAGGGCGCTGACGGCCATGGCAATTGCTCGTATAACTACAGTAAAGATCCTAGAATTGAAGGGCTTACGACAGAGATGCAAGGTATTGCTGTAACTCTGGAAGCGGGGCGACGGCTGGAGATCGAGCACGAACATGGACGGCTGAGCCTGGACGCGGAACTCGAAACCCTGGAGGGCATGGCGCAGAACGGGCAGGCGCTCGAGCTGGAAAACATCGCGCCGCAACTGCTCGCGATCGTCAAGGACGACGCGGTCATGCAGCGGGCCCAGAAGCGCGCGCGGCACCTGCTGGCAATCATCGACGCAGGCGGTATTGTGACGAAATAGCAAGTCAGCCGAGCGCGCGTTTATCGGACGGATGCGGGTTTTCTTCAATCTCGGCGTATGACCTCCGTGATGTGACGATCGCGAGCAGCGCGTGCATTTCTACCGTCTATAGACTGCGACCTTCTGTAGGATTGCGTGTTCTAAACCAGTAGAGCCAGCGGCCCGTTGCAGAAGCTGGGCTGGCGGGCCAGAGGAGGTGGGCCCCATGCGAGCGCACCGATTGGTGATTTCATTTCTTGCTTTGGTAGTGAGCGCGGTGACGCTCGCGGCGCAGGCGCCGGACACGACCGCCCTCGTGCGGCTAAGCTATGTGCAGGGCGAGGTGAAGGTCCAGGAAGGCGACCGGACGCAGTTTGAGCGGGCGCAGGCGAACATGCCGTTGCTCGCGGGCTTTACTCTTGTCACCGGACAGGATGGCCAAGCTGAGGTGGAGTTTAACGACGGCAGTGTCGCGCGTGTAACGCCGGCCAGCCAGTTGCGGCTCGACACCTTGCCTGGCGCCGATGCGCGCACGCAGCCGACGGAGATGACGCTGCTCTCCGGTCTTGGCTACTTCGAATTGAACACGGCAAATAGCCAGCACTTCACAGTGCACTTCAACGCCGGAGAGGCGCGGCCAGTTACGAACTCCATCTTTCGCATCAGTCTGGACAATGCGCCGGACCTATCGGTCTTCACGGGAACGGTGCGCGCCACGGTGAGCGGGGCCTTCGACCAGACGGTCGAAGAAGGCGGTAGTCTGCGTTTCGATGCGAACGACGCCTCCAATGTGACTACGGCTTCCATCCAGAGCGACACCTGGGACCAGTGGAACCAGGACCGCGACAATCAGATAGCGCAGCAGGCGCAACAGCAGACGAGCGCCCGCGAGACCAGCGGCGCCACGAATGAGCCAGGCTGGGATGATCTGGATGCCTACGGAGACTGGTATCCGGTAGAGGGCTACGGAAACGTGTGGGTGCCGGACAACACGCCGGCAGGTTGGGATCCCTACGGCAATGGCTACTGGGCGAACTATCCGAGCTGGGGCTATACGTGGATCTCCGGCTATCCGTGGGGATGGCTGCCGTACCACTGCGGCGCTTGGAATTACTGGAACAGCTTCGGCTGGGGCTGGGTCCCGGGACAATGCGGACTTGGGTGGCAGCCGATCGTGACCATCTGGAATACGCCGCATGGCTACCGACCACCACCGCGTCCTATTCCTGGTGGGCATGCAGGTCCGCCGAGCCGAGACCAGCAACTCGTGGCGGTGAGCCGTGGGCCTGTGTTGCAGGGCGGCGGCGGCATCCGCAACCACCACACCCAACCCATACGGGTCGAGGGCCATCGGATAGATCCGCTTCCCGTGTTGGAGAGTGGAGGTGGGCTCGTTTCCGGCACGCACACCATGCCGGTGGCACGCACCTATGGCTTTAGCGGCAATGGCGGCATCAGCGTGCGTCCGGCGCCTCCGTCAGCCACTTCCGGCACCAAGCCTCCCATCTCGGTGACGCCGCGTCCGGTCTTCCGGCCCACGACACCCATACAGGGCCCGATACAGAGACCAGTACAGGGGTCCGCGCCAGTTCGGCCGGTGATGCCCGCGCCGCAGCGCATCACGCCCGCGCCGCCGCGGATGTATACGCCGCCGCCGCCGAGGGCTTACTCACCACCACCCGTGGCGCGCCCGTCCTCGCCGGCACCAGCGCCCCGCATGTCGGCACCGCCGGCGAGCGCTCCGCGCCCGAGCGGACCCACCGGACACCGCTAATGGGCAGCGGCTCCCGCGACTGCCAGCGGCGAGGATGTGCTCCTTGCCGCTTTACTTTTCAGGCATCCGCTTCTATTTTTCAGGATCGATGAGGGCGCGGAAGACAGCGGCCATGTGCGGCAGATCGACAGCCTCCGCGCGCACGCCCGAATCGAGGCCCGCGCCGGAGATGGCAAGGGCGATCGCCCCAGGACTGTAGCCGGCGCTGCGCAAGTTGTTCGACAAGGTCTTGCGCTTCTGCGCAAAGCCGGCGCGCAGGAATGGCACGAACTTCTGTGCCGTGACGCCGAGATCTTCGAAACGTGGGCGCACATAAAAGCGGAAGACGCTGGAGTGAACCTCGGGCGGCGGTGCAAAGGCGCTGGGCGGGAGGGTGAACAGCAGTTCGACCGAGCCGTAAAGCTGCATGGTGGCGCTGAGCACGCCGTAATCGCGGGTGCCGGGCGAGGCGGCGACGCGCTCAGCGACCTCCCGCTGCACCATGAGCACGGCACGACCGATGGCGGCATGATGCGCGATGAGGTGGAGCAAGATATCCGAGGTGATGTAGTAAGGCAGATTGCCGACGATCGCGAGCTTGCGTCCATGCTCATGAGCGAGCGCAGTGAGGTCCAGGCTGAGAATATCGGCGTGGCGGACTTCGACATTTGCCATGGCCCCAAATTCAGTGGTGAGCGCGGAGGCCAATATGGGGTCGAACTCGATCAGCGTGAGGTGTCCCGCGGCGCGGGCGAGCAGTCGGGTGATGGCGCCGCGTCCGGGGCCGATCTCGACCACGGCGTCCTGCGCAATGTTGCCGAGCGCGGCCACGACGCGATGGCAGGCATCTGCATCTACTAGGAAGTTCTGACCGAGCCGGGGTTTCTTCTGCATTTGTAGGGGCAGTGCTCCCTCGCGGATAGAATCTTTCAAGAATTTCAAGATGCAAGCTGCTTCATGTGAAATCGGGGCAGCGGCATTTGCAGTGTAGAGGGGCGGAGCAGGAATGCATATTGTGTATGCGGCCTCCGAATGCGTGCCGTTCGCAAAGACGGGCGGACTGGCCGATGTCGTCGGAGCATTGCCGCGCGAGATGGCGCGCCAGGGCCACCAGGTGACGGTGTACCTGCCGTACTACCGCCAGGTGCAGAAGCACATGAAGGAGCGTCGCGTCGCCATTCCCAGCATCACGATCCCTTTTCACGCCTACAACCGCTTCGTCACCGTGCTCGACGGAGGAGTGCGCAACGGCGTGCAGTTTTACTTCTTCGACGTCCCGGAACTTTTCGATCGTGAGGGCCTCTACGGCGCGCAGGGCGGCGAGTACAGCGACAACGCGGAGCGCTTCAGCCTCTACAGCCGCACGGTGATCGAAGCAGCGAAGCAGCTTGGCATTCCCGATCTTTTTCATGTGCACGACTGGCACGCCTCGCTGGTGCCGGTAATGCTGCGTTCGCTCTACTACTTCGACCCGGTGCTACGAAAGGTGCCCTGCCTGCTGACCATCCACAACGCAGGCCACCAGGGGCTCTTTCCCGCGCACATTATCGAGCGGCTGGATCTGCCGCCGGAGGTCTTCACCGTCGACGGGCTCGAGTTCTACGGTCAAGCGAACTTCCTGAAGGGCGGCATCATCTATGCGGACACTCTAAGCACCGTGAGCCCGCGCTACGCGCAGGAGATCCAGACCCCCGAGTTCGGCGCCGGACTCGAGGGCGTTATTCAGAAGCGCTCGGCGGATCTGAAGGGCATCCTGAACGGCGTGGATTACGACGAGTGGAACCCGGCAACGGACCGCAAGATCGCCGCGCACTACACTCCTGAGCAGATGAAGGGCAAGCGGGATTGCCGCCGCGACCTGATGCACGCCTTTGGGCTGAAGAGCGGGGACACCGCGCCGGTGCTGGGCATCGTCTCCTGGCTTTCGACGCAGAAGGGCTTTGACCTGCTGGCGGAGATTATGCCGGAGCTGATGACGCGCGAACTGGTGGTGGTAGTGCTGGGCACCGGAGAAGCGTATTACGAGGGGCTCTTCCGCGGGTTCGCGGAGCGCTACCCGGGACGTGTCGCAGTGAAGGTGGCGTATGACGACACGATGGCCCACAAGATCGAAGCCGGCGCGGATATGTTTCTTATGCCATCACGGTATGAGCCGTGCGGGCTCAGCCAGATCTACAGCTTGAAATATGGAACGGTGCCTGTGGTGCATGCAACAGGCGGGTTGGACGATACGATCGAGGAGTGGGACCCTGCGGCGAAGACCGGGACGGGTTTCAAGTTCTATCCCTATGAGACGAGCGCGTTCATGGCAGCGCTGGACAGGGCGTTCACTACGTTTGCGGACAAGGATGCCTGGCAGACGTTGCAGCGGAATGGGATGGCGAAGGACTACTCCTGGCGAGAACCGGCGGGCGAGTACCTGCGGCTATATGAAGAGTGTGTGCGCCGCCGGTCGTAACTGGAAGGCGGCGCGTTTCAAAATGGGAAGCTGAGGACGCGTCTATCTCTGGCGGCTGGTTTGCGGCATTGCTCCGGTAACCAGGGCGAGATGGCGTGCGGGCGGCTGTGGCCGGCGACGCGACCCCACGCGGAATCCTCCCTGCGTGTAGCAGCGGCAGGCATCCAGGCAATTCGGGCAGAAGTCGTGGCGGCACTCATTGCAGCGCAGCAGGCTCTTCCGGCTCAGGCTGGTTTTGCAGTGGTGGCAGATGGAAATGCTGCGCCCCTTCACCAGGTGCAGCTTACCCCGATCAACGAGTGGTGCTTCGCGGGTGAGATCCAGAGAAATCATGGCAAGTCCATTGAAACGTGGAAGTTGCTACCTGTCGCTTCCACCTAGGTTGCTGCCTCGCATCCCACAAACGCAGCATTACGGAGGGCGCATTTTCCACCGGTGGTGCTCTTGCCAGCCCCCTGCGGAGGCTATAGGGGGCATCCAACCCCAATCAGGAGGAGTCCAGATGCAGGTGAAATGTGCCCATCCGCAGTGCATGTGCGCGGTCGCGGAGGGGAAAGAGTACTGCGGCGAATGGTGCGAAAGACACGCACGGGAGGAGCTACCGCCCTGCCGGTGCGGGCATGCGGTATGCGAGCAGATCTACAAGCGTGACGTGCCCCGCTCTACGGCTTCGCCGTTCGCTTGAAAAAGAAAAAGAGCGGCACGCCGGCGATGATGAATCCGGTACCGAGCAGGGAACTGCGCAGGTTGCTCTGGTAGCTGTAGATCAGCAACACGGCCGCCGCGATGATAAAGAGCCCCGGCAGTATCGGGTAGCCCCACATGCGAAAGGTGGCGGCGGTTTCCTCGGTCGCGCGGCGGCGATGCACGAAGATCGTGCTGGTCGCGATCATGTAGAAGAGCCACTCGGCGAAGATGGCCAGTTCGAAGAGCTGCTGAAAACGTCCCACGGCAAGCAGCAGCAGCGTACTGAGCGATGCCTGCAGCACGAGCGACGGCGCCGGCGTTCCGTAGCGCGGGCTCAACTCGGCGACCTTCTTGAAAAAGAGACCATCGCGCGCGGCGGCAAAGGGGATGCGCGCGCCGGACATGATGGTGCCGTTGAGCGTGACAAAAATGCTAAGTGCCATGCCTGCGGTGACGAGCGTGGCGCCAGTCGCGCCGAGAACCACGCTGACCGCCGTCACCGCGGGTCGCGGTGATGCAGCGACCGTAACGGCCGGCAGCATGTACTGGATAGCCGCGTTGACGGAGATATAGAGAAAGCCCACGATGCCGACGCCGAGCAGCAGGGCGAGCGGCACATTGCGCTCCGGGTTGCGGACCTCGCCGGCCACCATATTGAGATCGTTCCAGCCGTCATAAGCCCAGAGCGCCGCGATCAGCGCAACCATGAAACCGGCGAAGCCGCCCTCCGCACCGGCGAAGACAGTGCCGAAGTTTGCGGCAAGCCCGTGCGCGCTGGCAAAGCAGGTGATGGCGATGACCAACACCAGCACCACCTTCAGCCAGGTAAAGACGAGCTGGAAGTTTGCGGCGCGTCGTACGCCGATGTAGTTCAGACCCGTCATCAGCCAGGTCATGCTGATGGCGAAGAGCTGCGACCAGGCGAGAGGAATGGGCGTGACGATGGCGATGTTGTCGAGCCACCTGAGCGAAGGAAAGAGCGCGAGGGTGCGCGCGAGGCCGATGGTGACAGTGGCGATGGATGCAGGCTTGGCCACGGCAAACCACGTCCACATATAGAGGAAGGCGGGCAGGTCGCCATAAGCGCGGCGGATATAAACATATTCGCCGCCCGCCTGGGGCATGCGCGCTGCGAGCTCGGCATAGGTCATCGCGCCGAAGAGCGAGAGCAGCCCGCCGGTGATCCACGCGAGATAGACCAGCGAGGAGTGGCCGACAGCGCGCATCATCTCCTGCGGGACAAGAAAGATGCCGCTGCCGATGATAGTACCAACCACGATGGCGGTGGACTGCGAGAGGCCGAGGACGCGTTCGAGCGGCTGGTGTTCGCGTTGGTATGGGGTGCTCGTGGTGGCGTTCGATGCGGGCGTGGCTATGACCGTGACTCCGGGAGGGAGAGTTAGTGCCTAGAGTAGCGCGAGTTCGTCCAGCCCTCCGCCAAAAATCGGCGCAGTGCCCGGCGGCTAAATGTACTTCTTGAACTCGGGCCAGTCCTTCACGATCGACCCCTTGCGGCCGCGACAGAGATAGATGTTGCGGTGCTCGTAGGGCATGGCGTAGGGGTGGTTCATCACCCCGGCAATCTCGACTGAGTCGTAGTACTTGCGCATCTCTTCGAGCGACGCGCCGTTGATCACGATCATTACCTGGCCGGTTTCGCCGTGCGGTCCCCAGATCCAGTAATTATTGTGGCCGCTAATGGCGAAGGGCAGGCCACGGCCCGCGCCCAGAAAGTTGATCGCGCTGGCCTCGCCGTAGTTGGAACAGAGAATGCCTGCGCGTGCGCGGTCCGCAGCAGGCAGCGCGTTGTAGATGCGCGTCACATCGTCGACCATCTCGCGCCAGCCGAAGCGGTCGGCATAGAACTGCGGAAAGGCGCTGGTGGCCTCGTTCTCCATGTTCTTGGCTGTGCCCCGCAGGTGCGTGCGTGCCGTATAGTCGAGCCACTGCTGGGGTGTAAGAAAAGGCATTGATATCGGCATAGCAATGATGCCAGTGATGACGAGAAGAGTCGCGTAAACAGGAACAATCCAGCCTGTGCTGCGGCGCTTCAATAGCACCTGCCAACAGACGCCACCGGCGGCGAACATTGCGGGGTAGATGGCCGCAAGGTAGTAGTCCTTCGCGTCACGCGTGGCCATCATGAGCGCGACGAAGACGAGATATGTCCAGGCGAGAAAGCGCCAGGGACGGCTGCGGCGGCTGATCAGCAGCCAGATGACGCCGCCGCACCATAGAAAGACACTGACGGGGTTCAGCATCAGCGCCTGCGCGCCCATGAACTCGAGCGGGGAGAGGACGACGTTCTTGTGGTCGACCTTGCCGGTGTGGATGAACTCGAGAGTGGGATAGTGGTTGTGAATCTGCCACAGGAGATTTGGCAATGCCAGCACAACGATGACTGCGACACCAATGAGTGCGGCACGGCTGAAGACGATGCGGCGCTCGGGTGTGAGCAGCAGTCCGACGAGCAGAGCGACGAGAAAGATCACCATCGACGGTTTGTTCTCGATCCCCACTCCGCCGGCGATGGCGAAGACGATCCACCAGCGTGGAGGCGCGCCGCGCAGAAGCATGAGGATTGCGAGGACAGCGGTCATCCAGAACACCGCTTCGAAGGAGTTCATGGAAAGAAAGCTGTCGAGCCCGAGAAACTCCGGCGCGAACAGGATGCTGAGCATGGCGAGCGCCTGCGCGACGCGGTTGCCGCCTATAGTCCACGCGATGATCCCGGTGAGAAAGACAGTGGCCGCGCCGGCGAGCGCACTGAACATGCGGATGCCGGCGAGCGAGGTGCCAAAGAGCGCGATGGCCGCGCGCGTCTGTAGCGCGACGATCGGACCGTGGTCTACATAGCCCCAGTCGAGATGCTGTCCGCAAAGGATGTAGTACATCTCGTCGCGAAAGTAGCCCCAGCCGATGTGCGCTTGCCAAAGATTGACACCGAAGTGGAGAGCGAATTTGAGTAGCGCGAAGAGGCCGGCGAGCAGAAAAGCTTGCCGGAGCGTTGAACTATCTTCCGAGGGAGCGGCAACTGAGAGGTCTTCAATGGAGCGAGCGGTTGCGGTCATAAGTTGCGAGTTGGAGGTTCCTGGTCGGCAGGGCTGCTGTGTAGAGTACGGACCGAATGATATCCCGGTTCCATCCCGTCGGGTTATGTTCCCGTCGGCTGCAACGTAAACAATGTGATCTCCGGCGGACAACGAAAGCGCATTGGCACTGTAACGGTGCCGATGCCTCGATTGACGTAGAGCTGCAGGGGGCCGACGTTGAAATAACCACGCACGAAGAGGCGGCCGCCTCTCGGTAGCATGGATCCCGGAGTGCCGAAGACGGGGAGACGGATTTGGCCGCCGTGCGTGTGGCCGGAAAGCATGAGATCCACGCCATACCTCGAAGCGTGGAGGGCGTAGTCGGGTTCATGTGCCAGCAGGATCACGGGCTCATTTGGCGCGGCCAGCGCGGGCATGGCTTCGTGCAGCTCGGGGAAGTCTTCCGACGAACTGCGGATTCCGGCAAACCAGAGGCGTGCGCCATCGCGCTCGACAGGAAGCGAGTTGTTGAGAAGTGTAGGAATGCCGTGAACCTTCAGCGCATCGACCACGACCTCCCAGCCGACCAGCGTGTCGTGATTGCCTAGCGAGGCAAAGCGATGCGGACACTGAATGCCGCTGAGGATCTCCGCGCAGGGATAGCTGAGGAGTGCGCTGCGATGCCGGGGCTGCACTCCGTCGGTGACAAAATCGCCGGTGAGTACGACGACATCGGGATGAAGCGTATTGACGCGGCGGACCACTTCGCGTACGAACGATGGCTCGGCATATTCGTCGTAGTGGATATCGCTAACCTGCGCGATGCGGAGGCCATGGAATGCCTGGGGCAAGCGACGCAACCTGATGGTCTGCTCGATGATTTCGAGATAATGCCGGTCCCATAAGCCGGCGTAGGCGACCAGGCCACCACCGGCGGCGAGAGCGGAGAACTGGAGAAAGCGGCGCCGGGAAATCGTGGATGTTGGCGGGGCGTCAATCACTTGCAATCAGGATATGGCCTTAGTCCGGGAATGCCCCATGATAAATAGGTTGACTCTCTATTCCCGTCTCGAATAGCGCTTTGCCGGCCCATGCTCACCTCCAGTAGATGCATGAGGGCTCATTCCTCCCGCTGAAGCAACCTGCACGACCGTGAGAGCTCGCGCTGCATCTTGCGCTTGAAGGTGCCTTCTATGCCGCCGTCGAGATAGGTGTCGAGCACAACGGAATGTACATAACATTTGGGGCAGACGGATGGTGTGTTTCCGAGCTGCGATGCGACGTCCTTGATCACTCCTACAAGATTCTTCCTGGCCTGTGTTGCAGATTCGAAGGGCTCCAGTTCGCGCAGCAGGGCGCATGTCACGACTGTGCCGGCCAGGTGCGAAAATCCTTAGCTGTAAAGTCTTGACTGGATCCCCGATGGACATCTGTACCCATAACGGTATCTTTGTAAAAAGTATTTTTACGAGGCCGCCGACGGTGAGGCGGCGGTGGCGGAGCGAGTAGTCGTTGGTCGCTCCGCCATTGTTCAGTGGGGAGGGCTATTCGGCTCGCAGTGCGTGGACGGGATCGACCGTGGCAGCACGGCGCGAAGGCAGATAGCAGGCAAGGTAAGCCGTCGCAATGACGCCGACGGTGATGATCGCATAGGTAATGGGGTCGACCGGGCTGACGTTGAACAGGATCGATGACATCAGCCGCATGGAGATGAAGGCGACGACAAGGCCGCATGCAACGCCGATGGCGGTGAGCTGCAATCCCTGACGGACGAACATTGCCGTGAGCGTGGGGCGCTGCGCTCCGAGTGCCATGCGGATGCCGATTTCACGCGTGCGTTGCGAAACGGAGTACGAGATGACCCCGTAGATTCCGACGATGCCAAGCAGCAGCGCCATCGCGCCGGCAACGCAAAGCATGACGAGTGTGAAGGAAGTCCGCGCCATAGATTTCGTATAGAGTTCGCCGAGCGTGGATACGTCGGCGAGGGGCGCATCGGGATTGATCGACCAGACGGCTCGCTGCGCTTCGCTGATGAAGACCTGTGAGCCCGCGCGCGGGCTGCGGATTATGAAAGCGACGCCGCGCCGTACCGCTTCTTTCTGGCCTTCAAAGCGGTCCAGCATCAGCGGCCAGTAGACGGTACTGGGTGCCGGTTGGCTCACGCCGTCGTCGTGCATATCGTCGACCACGCCGACGATCTCGCGCCAGTCATCGGTGTTGGCGACGCGGACGCGCTTGCCTAATGCATTCTGCGCGCTGTGCCAATATTCCTTCGCAAAATTCTCCGAGATGACGACGACGGGGAGTTTCTGGTAGGTGTCTGCCCAGGTCAGATCGCGCCCGGCGATCAGCGGAGTGCCGAGCGTGGCGAAGCTTCCTGGTGCCACGCTCTTGAAGCGGCGGATCGGCGGCAGTTCGCCCTCGCCGTAGACATGATCCTGTGCAAACAGCACGTCGTTGTTAGAGTTTCCATCCATGGGCACGGCAGTTGAGAAGCTTACCGAAGAGACACCGGGGATGGCCGCGAGCTTGTCCTGAATCTCCTGATCCATATGGATGATGCGATCGCGCTGCGTATCCGGGATTTGAGTGTCGGGAACATAGAAGCGGAAGGTCTGCAGCGTATCCGGTGAAGTGAAGCCTGGGAAGACCTGCGTCATGGCGCGAAAGGTGCGAATCATCAACCCGGAACAGATCAGCAGCACCAGTGCAAGAGCAACCTGCACCACCACGAGGGTCTTGCGAGCGCGATGGCGTTCGCGGCTTTGGCTCAACGCGCGTCCGCCTTCACGCAGGCCGCTGGCGGAATTTTCGCCGGCGTACTTGAAGACAGGGATGAGGCCGATGAGCACGCTGGTCAGCAAGGCAAGACCTAACGTGAAGAGCAGCACTGGAAGATTGATGCCGATCTCATGAATTCGGGGAAGGCCGGTGGGCGCTATCGCCACCAGAACACGCAAGGCACCGTAGGCGAGCGCGAGGCCGAGGAGAGCGCCGAGTGATCCGAGGACGGCGCTTTCGACGAGAAGATCCGCAGTGATGCGTTTCCATCCCGCGCCAAGGGCGGAACGGATGGCGAGCTCCTGGCGGCGTCCTTCCACGCGCACCAGCAGCAGGTTTGCGACGTTGGCGCAGGCGACCAGCAGCACCATGGCGATGGAACCCATGAGCACCCATAACACGTTGCCCACGTCACCGACGACGTCCTGCTTGAGGGGACGGAGACTGGGCTTGAAGTTGGCTTTCTCAAACAGGCTGACGCTGAAGCCGTCGGGCGCGGGGAAGCTGCGGACGGAGATGGGAAGGAGGCGCGCCATATCGGTGCTGGCCTGCTGCATGGTGACGCCGGGTTTCAGCCGGGCGAGGGCGCTATAACTGAAGTTGCCGAGTTTCGTCTTGTTGCGGTCCCACTGCATTGGCACGTAGAGCGCGTCGTCCTTGCGATCGAGGAATTGAAAGCCCCGCGGCAGCACGCCGATGACTTCGTGCGGTTTGCCATCGATGGTCAGGCCGCGGCCGATGGCCGAAGGGCTGCCACCGAACTTGTGCTGCCAGTAAGCATACGAGAGCAGGACGGTCTCAGGTGCCCCCGCGGTGTCATCGCGGCGCGTGAATAAACGCCCGAGCACGGGTTTTACTCCCAGCAGAGGGAGCGCGCCATCGGTGACGTCGATTCCATCTACGTGCTCCGGCTGTCCGGCGCCGGTTACATTCATGGAATCGCCGGTGTAGACGCCGATGTCCTGGAGCGTTGTGCTCTGCTCGCGGTCGATGAAGTAGATCGACGGCGATATATTCAGCTCCTTGATGTTGATGCCGGGAGCCGTATGCCAGACCCCGATCAGTTCCTCCGGATGCGGATAGGGCAGCGGCTTCAGCAATACGCCGTCCACCACGCTGAAGATCACGGTGTTTGCACCGATGGCGATAGCGAGCGTGAACAGCGTGATGGCGGTAAACAGTGGGGCGCGGCCGAGCCTGCGAACCACCTGAGTGAGCTGATCGCCGAACAATGCCATGGCTAGGCCTCCGAGACGGATGTTCTCCGATTATGCATGAACCTGGGAGTGGAACCCTGCGGAGCTTTGCGCATATGTACGTCTCCGCGTGGCGAATAGTTCCGGTTGAGGACATGCACAGCGACGTGTGGGCCGGGAAGCTTGAAATGAGTTACAGGGCGCCGGATCCGATGGACGAACTTGCTGATATGCTGCCACCGGCTGGAGACACAGCCGTAAACCAGAATTTATTGGAGAATCGGCAAATCTGCTTCGGCTGCTCCAGACCTGTCTTCGGCATGGAAGTGCGCATAGATCGCCTCCGCCACCTTCCTCGCCACAACTGACGTAAGCGCCTCGAGCGTAGCCTGCTCCACAGCGCGCTGCGACCCGAAGTGTTGAACCAGCCGTGTGCGGGTGCGCGCGCCGACGCCGGGGATCTCCAACAACTCCGACTGGCGGTCTCGGATCTCGCGGCGCTTGCGGTGGTAGGTGATGGCGAAGCGGTGCGACTCATCGCGGATGCGTTGGATGAGGTGCAGAACGGGCGAGCGGCGGTCGAGGACAATGGGGTCGTCTTCCTGTCCGTAGAGGTAGATCACCTCTTCACGTTTTGCGATCGACGCGAGCGGCTGCGTCGTCAGGCCGAGCTCTTCGAGCGCAGCGGCCGCCGCATGCAACTGGCCGAGGCCGCCATCAATGAGAACGAGCGAGGGCATCTTGCCCCGTCCGGAGCCGTTTCGTGTGCGCGCCTCGCTGTCCGATGTTTCCACCAGCTCCGCTTCGCCGGTCTCCTGCAACACGCGCTTGTAGCGGCGTCCGACAATCTCTCGCATGGAGGCGAAGTCGTCTACGCCCACAACCGTCTTTACCTGAAACTTGCGGTAGTCGGACTTTTTCATCGCGCCGTTCTCCCATACCACCATCGAGGCGACCGTCTCCGCGCCCTGGATATGCGAGATGTCGAAGCACTCGATGCGCCGCGGCAGCTCCGGCAGCGTCAGCAGGTCCTGCAGAGCCTCCTGGATAGCCTTGTGCGAGGGTTGCAGCACGCGGAAGCGCTGGTCGTAGCTCTGCTTCGCGTTCTGGCCGACGAGGTCCACCAGAGAGCGCTTCTCGCCACGCTGCGGCGCGGCGATCTCCACCCGGTGTCCGGTGCGCTCCGCAAGCAGGTGGCAGAGTGCATCGCGATCGGCGAAGTCCACCGGTACAAGGATGGAGCGAGGCACGTACTGCTGATCGATGTAGAGCTGCTTTAGCAACGCAGAAAAGAAGCCGGGCGGATGGAATGCGCCTGCGTGATGCGCTGCCTCCGGCGTATTCTCCGCGTGGTCTTCCTCCGTCTGCACCAGCTCCGCAAGGTCCTCCCAGAAGAAATCCCGGCGATCGACGATCTTGCCCCCGCGCATGTGGAAGAGGTTCACCGCCAGCATGTCGTTCTCGTAGTGATAGCCGAAGACATCCGCATCGTCGCTGTCCGCGCTGGCGATGCGCTGCTTCTCCTGCACCTGGTTCACGGTGATGAGCAGGTCGCGATATTTCGCCGCGAGCTCGAACTGCTCGGATGCTGCCGCCGCGTCCATGCGCGTCTCGAGCGAGCGCCCAAGCTCCTGCTGGCGGCCTTCGAGAAAGAGCTGCGCATCGCGCACCGCTTCGCGGTATTCCTCCGGAGTGGTGAGTCCTTCGACGCAGGGGCCAAGGCACCGCTTGATGTAGTACTGCAGACATGGGCGCGGATGATAGCGCGAGAGATCGACTTTACAGCTCGGTAGCAAAAACGAGCGGTGCAGCAGATCCGCGATGCGGTGCGCCAGATTGCCGGGGAAGTAAGGACCGTAGTAGGCGCTGCCATCCTTGCGCAGGCGGCGGGTGACGAATACTTTCGGATAGCGATCGGCCAGCGTGAGTTTAACGTAGGGATACGTTTTGTCGTCGCGCAGCAGGATGTTGAAGCGCGGCTTGCGCTGCTTGATGAAATTGTTTTCGAGCGCCAGCGCTTCGCCTTCGTTGTCGACGAGGATGTAGTCGACATCCACCGCCTCGCGCATCAGCGAACCGGTCTTCGCGTTGGCTTGCGACGATTCAAGTAGATACGAGCGCACGCGTGATCGCAGGTTCTTCGCCTTGCCGACGTAGATGACCTCGCCCTCGGCATTCTTGTACAGGTACACGCCTGGCTGTGTGGGCAGGGTACGGATTTTCTGCTGCAGGTCCATTTCGCTATGGCTGGATACGAAGCGCGGGCCCGGTGATCGCCATCGGGCGTGGGCCGCCATTCTCAGTCTATCGCTCTGAGAGGGCGGCCTCACCCGCGCGGCGTCGGTCGGTCGCCGGCGCGTAATAACTACATCGGATCGCTTTCCCGATACGAAAAAACGTCCGTAAGTTATTCATGTTAAGCTTGATAGATACAACTGATCGCTTTGGTACCAATCGTGCATCACAACAGCATGGAGTGCTGTGTTCGGCTGCCCCCGCTACGCCGAATGCAACCCGTTTGGACCACACTTCGCGGCATGTACCGCGAGAGGAGAGAGTCACTTGACGATACAGATGAAGCGTCTTACCAAAATCTCAGGCTGCCTGGCGGGAGTATTAGCGCTGCTTCTTACCGGCGGCTGCTCCAGCAAGAAATATGTCCGGAGCCAGACCGCGCCGCTGATCCAGCACACCAACGAGCTCGACGATCAGACGGCGACGAACAATCGCAATCTGAAGAATCTGGATGAGAAGACGACCACTGGCATCACCAAGGCGCAGTCGTCGGCAGATGCCGCCCAACAAAGCGCCCAGCAGGCCAGCACCGCCGCAGGCGCCGCACAGAAGAGCGCGCAGGAAGCTGTGAATCGCGCTGACACCCTATCCAGCCTCGTCACCAATTTGGACAGCTACAAGCAGATCGGCGCGGCTTCCGTTACCTTCGGGTTCGACAAGAGTGTGCTCACCAAGAAAGACAAGGCGCAGCTCGATCAACTCGCCGGCCCGCTCAATTCGACCAAGGGCTACATCCTCGAAGTGACCGGCGGAACCGACTCGACCGGCAGCGCGGAATACAACTATGCGCTGAGCCAGCGCCGCGCCGAAGCGGTAGTGCAGTACCTGGCGTCGAAATACAACGTACCCGCGCACAAGTTCTATCTGATCGGTATCGGCAAGGATAAGGAAGTGGCGCCGAACACTACCGCGGAGGGCCGCGCCAAGAACCGCCGTGTCGATATCCAGGTACTGTCGAATATGCAGCAGGGCGGAAGCACAGTATCTGAACTTCAGTCGCACTGACAGGGAGTCGGTTGTCGACTGTAAATGAAAGGGCCGGAGCTTCGTGCTTCGGCCTTTTCATTTTCACTTCCCGCGAAATCTGAAGATGAGCCGGCAAAACTAACGGGAGTCTTCACAGTTCTTTCCTGATACCCCGTCAATAGGTGTTCGTTTCTTCTGCTCGACTGTTCTCACACCCTTCGAAACGACTCCGTAGCGGCTTTCACCGTATTCGGCCCGCTTCGCTATCGGATGAATCGCTGCTGCTGGGGCAGTGCTACCAACCGGGAAGAGCCCTCTCGCATCTAGTTCAGTCTGAACTCGGGAGGCATCCTCCTTAATGCGCAATGTTGCTCGCACGGTTGCAGTTCTTCTGCTGTGCGGAAGTTCATCTATCGCGTACGGACAAAGTCGTATCGAAGCCGGCCTGCTTCTCGACTATCTGAACGTCTCGCAGACACATACCAACAACTTCGGACTCGGTGGAAGATTCGGATACCGCGTTCATCGCAATGTGATGCTGGAAGGAGAGCTTTCCTACGGTTACGGAGTCAATTTCCAAGAGGCATACCGCAACGTCATGAATGGTGACCTAACGGCGATCGAACAGACGTCAATCGGCGTCACAGATGGACTAATTGGGCCGATACTCCAGCCTGCTCGCGGTCATCTTCGTCCGTTCGTCACGCTTAAGGGAGGGTTCATCGATTTCCGGCTCAGCCCGAGCCTGCTTCCGTACAGCAGCGTTGTGAGTACGGCCCTCGGCATCCGTACTTCCAGTCTTAACGGGGCACTCTATCCGGCCGGCGGTGCAGAAGCAACTCTGGGTCCCGTCGGGTTGCGGCTGGAGTTTGGCGATGCCATCTATTTCAATGGTGGCGAGCACAACAACCTGCGGATCACGTTCGGTCCTATCATTAGATTCGGACGTTCGCCCCGCCAATAGCCGATCGCAACGTCAGGTGCAGGGGACCAAAATGCGATCTCTCCCACTTCATGAATGTTGGTCCAGACCTTTTTGTCCCGCTCCTGCGGTGCTCATCGACCGGCGCTCAACGTGAATCGCAGAACGCTGCAGGCGCATCTACAGGGCACCATGGATGTGATGCACGATTTTCTTTCATCACCCGATGTCACTACGGAAGGAGGACGCTCAGCCAACTCGTCTACGCCGAATGACGATGTTCTACTCGACGCCTACTCAACCGCAGTGACGAGGGCGGTGGAGCGCGTGAGCCCCGCCGTGGTGAAAATCGATGTAGAGACAGGCGGACACAGAGGTTCAGGATCAGGTTTTGTCTTTACCCCTGATGGTCTGGTTTTGACGAACAGTCACGTCGTGCATGGTGCAACTGGCATGTCCCTGACCTTTTCTGATGGACGAAAGGTCCTGGCAGCCCTCGTAGGCGAGGATCCCGACACCGACACGGCCGTATTGAGTTCAAACAGCAAGGTTCTATCGCCGGCAGTTCTAGGAAGGTCCCAAAATCTGAAGGTTGGGCAACTGGCCATAGCAGTCGGCAATCCCTATGGCTTTCAGTTCACGGTGACCACGGGAGTCGTGAGCGCTTTAGGACGAAGCATGCGCGCGGCGAGCGGACGGATGATGGACGAGATTATCCAGACGGACGCTGCTATGAATCCAGGCAATTCTGGTGGTCCGCTCCTGGACTCCAGAGGTCAGGTGATTGGCATCAATACTGCGACCATTGTGTCCGCGCAAGGACTCTGCTTCGCTATCGGGATCGATACGGTCAAATTCGTAGCTTCGGAGTTGCTGCAACACGGCCGCGTGCGCCGCAGTTGGATTGGCATCGCGGGACAGAATGTTCCCATACCGCGTCGCCTCGCGTACGAATACAAGTTGACGATTGGCACGGCTATCCTGGTCAATGAGGTCTACAGGGAGAGCCCAGCGGCGAATGCGGGATTGCTTTCCGGCGACATTATCGTGTCGTTCGGGAATGCAAACACGGCAGGAGTCGATGAATTGCATCGCCTGCTAACTGCAGACGCTGCGAACAAACCAGAAGCTGTGGTTGTCCTGCGTGGTGTAGAACGTAAGCGGTTGAGGATCGTACCGATCTCGAAGGAGAACTAGCCTTCGGGCAGCAAATCCTTCCGTAGCCGCTTCTCGTTAAAGCGGGAAGAGCGCTTCGGACGCCGCGCGAAGCCAGATGGCGACCGCCTTCGCTCCTGGATCTGGATGACCGAGCACGCGGTCTCCCAGATAACTGGATCGCCCAAGGCGTGGTTTCATGTGGGCAGTCGCTTCGGCACCGTGTTCCGCCGCTTCGACCGCTGGCAGGAGTTTCTCGCGCGATAGTTCACCGCCGGCGTCTCTGAAAGAGTTCACAAATGGGGCGAGAGCATCCAACATGGTCCGATCACCGGGCTTCGCACCACCCAAGTCGCTGATGGCCTTGCAGCCCTGATCGACTCCTTCAACCCACCGCGCCAATCCTGCTGCTCTGGAGTTCTCCAAAACGTTGCCGCAGCGCAGAAAAAGAACTCCATAAAGCGGTCCCGATGTTCCACCCATCTCACGCTGGAGGACATCGCCGAGTGTTCTAAGCAACTCGGAAACATTGCTTAGGGGAAGGGAACCTATGGTGTTCTGCACGGCCACAGCCGCACGCCTCATGCTGGCTCCCAGATCACCGTCGCCGGCGACGCGATCCATCTCCGTCAATTCCTCTTCCGCGTCGATGAGCGCCTTGCATGCGGCTTCGACGGCCCGTCTTACCCTTCTGCTCGCCTCCGTCTGGCCATAGTTTCCGACCGGACGACTCACCTTTGAGCTGATTGCGGCCGCAATCCGAGCCTCCGGCCTTCCCGGAGATCGTTTCAGCACGTTGGGCCACGCAGGGGCTGTTGTTGGTGCGTCGAGCCATCTCAGCCATTCATCATTTATGCCGAGCACGGAGATCGAGATTCCCGCCATATCCAATGAAGAGAGAAAAGTTCCGGCGTAGATTCGCTCTACTGTGTATCCCTTGCTTGCGAGCCGAGGCACCGCTTGGTGAGCAACGATAGCAAGTTCCATCTCAGTCGTGGCTCCAAGATTGTTCACCATCACGGCAACGCGCTTTTCATCACCGAACTTTCCGTGTTTGAGAATTTCTTCTAACAATGTCTCGGTCAGTTCGTCCGCATGCTTCAATTGCGTCCGATTCACGCCGGGTTCTCCATGGATACCCAGGCCAAGCTCCATCTCATCTTCGCCAAGCTCGAAGCTCGGTTTTCCCACCGCAGGTGAAGTTCCAGCAGAAAACGAAAGACCCATGGTCGCCAGCAACTGAATCGCAGTTCTGCCTATTGCCGCGAGATCGTCAAGGCTCTTGCCTTCCGACGCGGCGGCGCCGACCAGCTTATGAATAAGGACAGTGCCCGCAAGCCCACGCGCACCGGTGGCTTGCTCCGTTCCTTTCAATGCAACGTCGTCATTCACAATGACGGTTTCGACGGGAATCCCGTCGGCCCGAGCCATCTCCGCAGCCACGCCAAAGTTCAGCCGGTCGCCGGTGTAGTTCTTCACCACCAGCAGCGCACCGGGTTTTCCGGATACTGCTTTGATCGCGGCAAAGACCGAATCGCTGCTCGGCGACGTGAAGATCTCTCCAACCACAGCCGCGCTGAGCATGCCAGACCCGACATAGCCTGCATGTGCCGGTTCGTGGCCGCTGCCTCCACCGGAAATGATGGCGACCTGTTGTTCGCGGACCTGTTCTGCATCTTCGCGGAGCATGACCTTATGCCCCCGCAATCGGACCGAGCCAGGGTGCAACACGGACAGCCCCTGTAGCATTTCCTCCACAGCGTCTTCGGGTCGGTTGATGAGCTTCTTCATGAGGCCTGACGTGAAAAGAATGGATTGCAGGCCATTCTATTTACTCGAACAGATCCGAACTCCCAAAGTGGAACTACGCCTTCCGATATTGAGGAATGTTTTGGTGTGGGAAGCCAGACTACGAATCGCTTCGAGAAACTCCGGAGACCGAGCCTCGAGACTGTTGACACGGCCCTCGAGCCATCATTACGATCACAACGCTGGATTGTTCTGCGATCAAGCTACTCCCCTCATCGGGCCCACTTCCAGATAGCGTCGAGTATTTGCCAGGCAGCGGCATACACGGGTCATGCTGCGTTTGCGGTTGGCATATAGGGAGTATTACGCATGAAAAGTCAATATGTCCTGCGCTGTGGTGCGCTTGTTGCGTGCACAAGCTTTGTTGTTCCGTCGATCATCGCTCAAAACTCAATTCGAGTCTTTGATCCGGTCAATGTGCGAGCATCCGCCACGGGCACCGGATTTGGCCCGAATGCGGTGGCATTCAACAGTTCCACTCTGAATCTGAATTGCAGTGCCTCTCCAATCACCGCCGTGTTGTCTTCGTCGGCCAACAATGCCGGGAACGTCCTTGTCGATAACAAGGTTCAGGTGACAGCGACCGCGGCATCGGGCAGTGCTGGGCCGGTCAACGTCTGCATCGGTGGCGTGGTGGAGAGCACGCCGTATGGCCCGCAGCAGGACTGCTTTACACCGACCTATCGACAGGATGCCAGCGATGGCAAGCTGACCGGAAAAAATCCCGACACCTTTTCGGGCACGGGAGGTGTAGCTCCCATCAACATCAGTACTCGGCTCATGCCCGGGGCGGTGCAGCTCAAGGTTGATCTAGTCGACACTGGAGGATTTCTTGCCAGTTCGAGTCTCTATCTCAACACCAACTGCACGCAGGCGGGCGTCAGCGGTCCTGCTACGATAACGGGAAATCCAATCCCGCAAACAAATCCAACACCCTCGCAACTGACGCAAAATTTTGCTTTCAATCCGTCCAATGAGCAGCAGGTCCAGTTCGTCTACGACCTCTCAGTGGCCCAGGCGGCGGGAACACTATCCATCACACCGCAAACAATTCCAATAACGGATGATCTGCCCGTTGACTCGACATCCTTCCGTGCGAATTTGGTCAAGAACACCTCTTTTGCGTCCTCTATCTGCCTTATTCATTCGGGAGAGCTCATCAACGGTCAGCCGGCCTGTAAGTTGTTTACACTGACGTGCGCGGTCGGGAGCGGCAGCGATCAGAGCGGAGCGCAATGCCCGGTTTCATCGTTGCCAAATGAGATCTTTCAGGACGTTTTTGATGGCCCGAGCTTCTCTTTGCCCGACATCCCGACTCCGGGCGGTCCGACATTTCACCAAGGTATTGGCCTCCTGATGGCAAGTGAAGGCTGGGACGGCGGACCGTGCACATTCGATGTGGCTTCAGGACTGCAGAATGTGCTTTGCCCTCAGAACCTGCTAACGAACTTCAGTGGTCCTGGTCTGTACGCAGCAACGGGACGGACGGAACACCCGAACTCAACGTTCATTCCAGTGGCGCAGGTTCCTGAAGATTTAACGACAGTGACGGTTGCTGGTCAGCACCCTGGCGGTTGGATTAACAGTTCAACGGCAGACGTGACCTTCTCAAGCCAGCCGCCCTCACTCGCGGGGACGAATGTTCCCGGAGCTGCAAACTTCCTTCCATCGCCCATTCTGAACATCACATACGGGATCTCACCAGCGACGAGTGTGCCGGTTCCCGCATCTCCTCCGACGACCGATACCGTAGTCGACAATCCCATTCCGTGTCCGCTCCCGGCGAACCCAGCCGACCCTCCGGCGACGACCTTTACGACAGGTTCGCAGACTCTGAGCGAACTGGCGGATGGTAATTACCTGATTCATTATTTCGCCCGAGATTGTGCCGGGACCGAGGAGCTTAGGTTCACTCAAGATGCTGGTGGCAGTTGGTCTACTTCTTACTACACCTATCCCGTCAATGTAGATACGATTGTTCCTGTAGTAGCGTCGGGTCCGACGCTGAGTCCCGCAACCGGCTCATATTCCGTCGGTCAGTCTGTGACTGCTACCTACAGCTGCACCGATGAACGCTCCGGCATTGTTCGTTGCGGAGCATCCACGTATTCGCCCAGCGCTAACGTCTTGAATACGGGTCAACTCAGCAGCCCAGTGGATACCTCAACGCCGGGCTCAAAGACGTATGTCGTCACAGCGATTGATGCTGCGGGCAATCAGTCATCGCAATCCGTCAACTACGTCGTCACATCTGTCAATGCAGCGATCCGAATTACACTGAGTCAAACGACAGTTACGTATCCGCTTGGGACCAATGTCGTTATCAAGGTTGCGCCCGCCTATGGCCACGTTCCGACGGGCACAGTGAAACTTTTCGATGGTCCGACCCTTCTTCAAACCTCACGTCTGGGCGGGGATGGCGCTGCATACCTTTATGTCCAAGGGCTGTCTGCGGGCGCGCACTCGCTCACCGCAGTGTATTCCGGCGACTCATTTAATCCCGGGGGTACTTCTGCTCCCGTCACATTGACGGTGAAGCCGGTTCCAGTGAACCTCAGTGCAGCATGCTGGAATGCCTCCTTCCCCTTTGGTGCGGATTATCACTGCGGCGTTAACGCGAGTTCGACCGCCGGTGCGCCGAAGGGCGTAATCACCTATCAGTATGACGGAGGAGCACCGGTTACGCTGACGCTTCAGAACGGCGCGGCCCAGTTTGTGATCACCAAGCCGCCAGTCGGTACGCATCAAGTGATCATCGCGTATGCCGCACAGACGAACTATGCGGCGGCCAAACCGGTCACCGAAAACTTTACTGTTACCAAGGCTCGGTGATTGTTCAGCTGACGCCTTCCAGCTCGTATCTAACCGGGGAAATCTGACCCCTGACGGCCTCTGTACAGTCGTGGAGCGCAGGTCCGCCAAAACCAGGTGGGCAGTATGACGTTTTACGACGGCAACAAAGTCATAGCCACGGTGCAGGTAAGCTCTGTGGGCACTGCGGCGACGATCTTGTCAGCATCCTCGCTCCCGAATGGGAAGCACACCTTCACCGCGAGTTATAGCGGGGGAGCGAACTATGCTGCAGGTACCGGTGCGACCACCGTTACGGTCGCGCATTGATGCGGCTTCTACGCTGGTCTCAGCTTTCGTCTCGATGAGAGATCGAAATGATAGCGGGACTAAATGTTCGCTCCGGTCGGTTCCAGGAACGGCGTTGTCAGCGATGTGGTGGACTCTTCGCCCGCAGCAAGCCGGGTTACAGTCACCACAGTGATGTCATCTTCCTGCCCAAAGGCGACTGCCGCTTCGGTGGCCTGCTGCGCGGACGGCCTTGACGCGAATAACGTGTGCAAGCGTTCAAATCCGTACAGTTCTCCGGCCGCGTTGCGGGCCTCCAGGACGCCATCCGTGTAGAGGCTGAGTTGATCGCCCGGGTGCAATCGCATGAAGGTTTCGTCATACTCCGTGGATGAGAGGAGGCCGAGCGGCAAAGCGCCCTCCATCTCAATTTCGCGCCGATTTAGAAACGGTGGAAGATGACCTGCGTTGGACAGGGTCACATGTCCATCCTTTTCTAAACGCAAAACGATCGCAGTAACGAATCCGCCCTGGAGTCTCCCGTAGAGACAGCGATTGAGGATTCCCATCATTTTCTTCGGAGAAACATAGATGTCGGAGAGGGAGCGCAGTATACCGACGATGAGAGAAACATTCATCGCCGCCTTCATCCCTTTGCCGCTCACATCACCAAGGGCGACGATTGTCGACCCATCGCGCTCCGGAATGATCTGAAAAAAATCTCCTCCGACCTCCAGCGCAGGCCGATAAGCACTGCTGACGGCGAAACCTTCGAGCGATGGGAGTACGTCAGGAATCAAGACCCGTTGAATCTCGAAAGCGCTCTGCATCTCACGCTCCAACAGGATTTGCCTGGAGCGCTGCTCTGTATTGAAGCGATAGACGGCGTAGAGGATCGCGATGAACAGCACGATGGCGGCAAGCTGCGCTGCCTTGAAAATGACACCGCCAACAGAAAAAAGCGGCCTGTTGATGATCTCGAATAAAGTCAGATGCGTAAACCGTTGACCGGCCGCACCCGCGTCTGCGATGGAGTCGATCATCTGCGACACGAGCGCGCTGATAGCAACCGCCCAGTGCGCCCCATCGAGCCTCTGGCGCATGCCGATGCCGACGATTACGAAAGGGAAGACCTCAACCACGAGGATCAATGTCGTGAGAATTGTATCGGCGCCCTGCATCCACGACCCGGCACTCCCCCAGAAAAACGCCAGTCCTCCATCGAAGAGGCCCGCAACAAACGTCAGGCATGCGAGAATTCGCGTCCAGCGAATTAGCAACTGATGACCGTCAAGGCGAAGCAGATAGATCAGCAGGAACCAGAGCGAGATGTGATTCAGTGCATAGATCGGCTGATTCAGGCCTCTGCCCCAGCCAAAAGAGATCGAGGTGAGAAACTCCTGCAACATCAGGAGCAGAGCGGGTGTGGCGGTAAAGATCCCAAGCCACAGAAACAGTCCGATTTTCCGGTCCCGGATCCACAGCAGGAAGCTGACCAGAGTGACGAATCCATACAAGATCATCAAGCTGAAGTCGTATAGGTACTGCAAAGTCGACTCAGAGTTAGAAACAGCGAGTTGAGCGGCGATACTGTCTGCATCGCCAAGGATGGGGAGGCCGCTCAGGCCGCCGAGTGTCCCGGAATCAACAAAAAGAAGTGGGGATTTCCAAACTCGAATGGCAATGGTTCCCGATTGAAGTACAGGGACGTCGAACGATTGAGAAAACGGGGTGTAATACCAGCGCGGGTGAGGCGGGAGCTTTCCATATCGGCCTATCAACTTGCCGTTCCAATAGACTTCGTAAGCGTCATCCACTTGCGGAATGAGCAGGGAATAGGAAGCGACTACCCCGGGCGCGACTTTGATATCCACGTGGCGGCGGTACCACGCGAATCCCGTGTAGCCCGGATGGCCCTGATTGCCCCAGTAGCTGGACGTAGTGATGGGTTCCCATCTGGAGTCATCAAACGAGGGCGACGCCCAACGCGGATCGTCTCCGATATGAAATTGCCAGAATCCGTTAAGTCGGACCTGCCCCTGACCTAACCCCGCGATCACCAGGGCGGATTGAGGGGTGGAAGCCGCCGGATACCCGCGAGCAGCCAAAGCGGTAAGGAGAATAGCTATCACCGCGGCCACACGCTGAAACATGGCGACAGGATAGCACCGCAGTGTATTCCAAAGAGCCGATCAGAAAGCTTTGAAGCCGCTTTAACGCCTTCGACAGTGTTGATGCGGCTCTACCATTAATTAATGCGGCCCTACCATCGCACGTAGGTTCGGAGGCTAGACCTGAGCGTGGTGACTAAAGGAAGCTAATTGTCTGTCCAATATTTGTTGAATCCGGCGTAGTCAGAGGGCATTGTGGCAAGAATCTTCCGGCGCATTTCTAGCAAATCAGCTGAGCCGACGGTTTTGTAAATCACCTTGCCATCCGGTCCAAGTACGACAGTGTATGGCACAGCCGATTGCCAGGCGGGATCGAACGCGGACTGTAGCTTTTCGGTTTCGTCGGATGCAAAGAGCAGATTACGGCTGGTCGCGTGCTTCTTCTGAAGAAATCGGAGGACGGAGGGTTCCTCATCCGGCATGTTGACCGAGACAGTTACCGTGTTGAAGTCGCGGCCGCTGTACATGCGGTAGGTGTCTTGCAGGTCTGCAAACTCAGCCAGGCAGGATCCGCACCAGGTGGCCCAAAAGTCGATGAGAATAACCTGGCCTCCGCGATTTGCACGGAGCTTTCTGAGTCCAGCAGCGTCAACTTTCTCGAGAGAAACTGGCGCGGCCTCAATCTTTCGCTCCGCGTCCTGGCGCTGCAGCGATTTCTCCGGCCACTTCGTCGAGCAACCGAAAACGCCGGTGTGCGTGACCGGCACGTCTTTTCCGGCGAGCAGAGCATCGACGGTGTTCTGCGCATCGTGGGTCTTGACCATTTCGATGCGATAGCTATTGTCGAAGTGGCCTTGATAGCGAAGGTGACGTGTCTTATCGAATATGAAGACGTGCGGTGTTGCCTGCGGGCCATACGCGCTGGTGACCAAGGGTGTGTCACCCGCGTAAAGGTATGGGTAATGAAGGTGTTTGTACCCGACCCGAATCTTCATATCGTCGAGCGTGTCGCTCACATCGGAAGAGTCGAGTTCGTCAATCCGAATCGCCTTTGGATCGTTCCCCTGGATTGCGACCACGGCCACGCCCTTCTTGCCGTAGTTCTCGTAGAACTGTTCGATGCGTTGCTCATACATCTGGGCGACTGGGCAATGGTTGCAGGTGAAGATCACGACAAGAATCGGGCTGGCTGCATAGTCGCTGAGCTTATGAACTTTGCCGTCGACGCCCGGGAGCGCGAAGTCGGGTGCGGGAGAGCCCAGGGTAAGGATAGGATGTGCGGGCTGAGCCTGAAGAGATGCAGAGGTGAGCAACAGCAAAAGTGAGGTAAGCGTGCGGCGCATCATTCATTTCCTCCGGCCCGGCATCCTAGTTTGAATCAGCAGGTGAGGGAAGCGCAACCGGCGAACACCTTTGCACTGGGCAGCCGCACCTCCAAGCAAACGTTTGTCGGTAAAGGCGGTTACTGTTCCATTACACCGTAAGCAAAGCGGGGAGGTAACCTACAGCCGTTACGCTCGATCCACGCGAGGGTGAGCGCTTGCGGTACGAGCACAGTTGTAATGCTCTCCCACGGCTCGGCGACTCGTTCGATGCGGACCGGCAGAAGCTTTTCTGTGCGTTCGTGGTCTTCGTTTGATACCAGGACCACACGTCCACCTTTGCGGTTGCATTCGGCAGCTAGTTTGAGCCCAAGAGCGGCCGCGCGGCCCACGGCGAAGATCATGGCGACGTGAGTCGCATCGGTGTCCAGATTCGGGCCGTGCTTAAAGCCGGCGCCGGTGTGCGGGGCGGCGCGGAAGCCGCTCATCTCGCGGATCGTGAGTGCACCCATCCATGCCGCGCCAAAAGCCCCGCCGCGGCCAATGATTTCGAGATTTGCAGCGCCGCGGCAGAACTCCTCCATGGAGTGGCGCATCTGAAAGATCCGGTCGATGCTACTCTCCACGACTGCGGCCGCGTGATCGGCGTCCGTCTGCCAAACGTGGCCGAGAATCTCGCTAGAGAGGATGATGCCAGACGCAGTGGAGTTCGTGTAAGTCTTGGTAGCATTGCCATATTCGGGACCGGCGAGTATCGGCAGTCGATGCTGTGCCAACTGCCAGCACGGGCTGGCGGGGTTGTTGCAGATAAGGGCGAGCGGGCCTCCGGTGCCTTCCTTCATGAATGCAACGAGTTCTGCGCTTTCACCAGAAGCTGTGACCAGCACGGAGAGCGCGGCATCCTTCCATACGTCGTGCGCATAGTGCAGCCACTCACCCGCATCCACGGCGAATGCCAGCCTTCCGTTGGCCTGCAGGTGAGCCGATGCGGCGATCGACGAACACAGCGATCCGCCCATGCCGAGGAAGATGACCGGTGCGTTGCTACTTGCGGTGATTTCGCGCCCATAGCGAAGCTGGCAACGAATTTCATCATTGCTCAGGTAGGCAGCGATGAGTTCGCGCAGTTTCGCAGGTTGCTGACGGCACTCATATTCAAGGATCTGGGTGCCATTCATCGCGAGGAGTTCGTCTGCGGGTTTGACCGCTGCTATCCATCGCGGCTGATGCTCGATTTCCGCCATGTTGATCCGCGCCCCTCTCATGCAAGTCGAATCGAGGTTATCATTTGGCAATCCGCTTCCATGGAGGAGTCATTTGCCCGCTGAACAACCGGTTGTTCGACGCGCGTTCCTCTTGCGTGTCTCTTTCATCGCCGGGCTTGGCGGCATCCTTTACGGATTCGATGTGGGCATCATCGCAGCGGCATTGCTGTTTGTGCGAAACACTTTCGGGCTTTCCACGCATCTGGAGGAGATCGTTGTAAGCGTGGTGCCGGCGGGCACGATGGTAGGCGCGATTGTCGGGGGCATTTTGTCGGACCGACTGGGGCGCCGCGTCACACTGCTCTGGTCTGGTGTGATCTTTATTGTGGGGTCGATACTTGCCCCGCTGTCGCCGAATGTTGGCGCGCTGATTGCTGCGCGTTCACTGCTTGGTTTCGCGATAGGGTTCACGTCGGTCACGGCGCCTGTCTACGTGTCCGAGCTTTCGCCTCCACAGCTGCGCGGAACGCTGATCGGCATGTATCAGTTTGCGCTGACGCTGGGGATTGTCTTTGCAAATCTGGTTGGCTACTGGTTCGCAGCAGAGCAGTCATGGAGGCTCATGTTCGTAACCGGCGTGCTGCCAGCAGTAGTCTTTCTTGCACTGGTGTTCACCGTGCCGGAAAGCCCGCGGTGGCTCTTCATCAAAGATCGGACGGAGGAGGGTGAACGGGTGTTGCTCTCATATACCGATGCGCGAGGCGCGCAGCTCCTGCTGGATGACATTCATCTCGCCACGGAATTGAGACAAAATCAGGAGGGGTGGACAGCGTTGTTTACCGCCAAGGCCAGGCGGGGGATCGTCATTGCCGTGGGCTTTGTTGTGCTACAGCAGCTCTGCGGCATCAATACCGTCATCTATTACGGACCGCAGATATTCGCACTGGCGGGATTGGACTCCAACCAGCACGCGATTTTTGCGTCGGTACTCGTTTCGGTAATGAATATGCTGGCTACGGTGATTGCGCTGTTTCTTGTCGACCGCATCGGGCGAAAGCCGCTGCTCTATGCGGGAGTCGGCGGCATGCTGGCTTCGCTGTTGGTTCTCGCGTTTACGTTTGGCCATCAGGCAACGGCGACGCACGCAACGGGAATCACAGCGGTTGTTTGCCTGATGGTCTACATCGCCTGCTGTGCCGCCAGCATGGGGCCTATTGCATGGATTCTGGTAGGCGAAGTGTTTCCGCTCCCGTTACGAAGCCGGGGAGCTGCCGCGGCAACGATTGGCTACGGTCTATCCAATACCTTGGTATCGCTAACTTTTCTCAGTGTCATCCATCGCATCGGGAGTGCAGCAACATTCGGCGTGTTTGCTCTCTTCTGTGCGGTCACGTTGGTGTTTACACGCTTCGTCATTCCGGAGACTAAGGCGCTCGAGTTGGAAAGTATCAGCGCATAGTCGCCGCATTTTGAGATGACATGACACAACCTACACATTTAATTGGAGTCGACATTGGCGGGACGAATCTGCGGGTGGCGCTTGCCAATGTAAAGGGGGAGATCGTTGCGCGCGTCGCAACTACGACCACCAATGTGCGTGAGCCGCGAAGCGTCATCGAGAAGATTCGTGAATGCGCGCAACGACTGCTGGAGGACGCCCGACTTTCGCTGGAGCATGTAGCTGCTATTGGGGCCGGTGCTCCAGGCTTGACTGATGCAGAGAACGGCGTGGTGATCGCTACCTCGTATTTGATGGGCTGGCGCGATGTTCCTTTAAAAGCGATGCTGGAGGACGCGCTCGGTGTTCCCGCGTCCGTCGACAACGATGTAAACCTGGCCGCGCTGGGCGAGAGCCGCTTCGGCGCCGGGCGGGGCCTTAAGGACTTTGTTTTTATTTCGATCGGGACTGGCGTTGGCGCCGGGATCATACTCAATGGCGAACTATTTCAGGGGCCGGCGTGGACGGCGGGTGAGATCGGCTACATGCTGGTGCCGGGGACCTCAGAAGTGCCGCCCGCATTGGGCGAGCCGGGTGGCCTTGAGGGATTGGTGGGAGGGGAAGGGCTGCGTTCGCGGTGGCAATCGCAGTGGAGTAGGGAAAAGACACAGCTGCCAAGGGAGCTGACAGCAACGCAGATATTCGACGCAGCGGTTGCGGGTGATGACTTGGCGATTGGCATTCTGGATTTAGCGGCACGCACGTTGGCGTACGCGATCTTCGACATCACTCTCATCCTGAATACACCGCTGTTCGTACTCGGAGGTTCGGTTGGCTTACATGCTGCGCTGCGGGATCGAACGCAAGCCGTATTGGAAATGCATGCTCGGCGGCTGCGTCCGAAACTGGTCCTGAGCGCATTGGGTGGCGATGCTCAACTGATGGGTGCGATCCGTCTCGCCCAGATCGTGCCCCACGTATCAGAAGAACCTTAAAGGGTGCGTTGCTGCTAGCCAGAGACCTACGCAGCAAACGCTACCCCACCCTCATTTCATGAGGATGGGGCACACGGTGCAGGTATTCATCGAATACTCCGTCGCCAACTGCGGATCCTTCATTATGGATGCGGTGTTTTGGGCTGGACGATGACAGCGTTGGGGTTAGCGATTGTGTACGGCGAGCCGGGCGCCTGGCTCACACTTGTTGGAGTGACGGTGAAAACAAACAATTTGCCGGCATGGCTGCTGATCGCGTACAGATGACTGGCGTTGTCCCAGTAGAACTGGTCGATCTCCGCATTCGTCAGCAGACCGGTATATCGTGTGATCGGTTGCGCGCCGTTGAAGTGAAAGATCTGCAAGCCACCTCCGCCACCCCCATCGGAGCCTCCAACCGCCAGAAGTTTTCCGGAGGGAGACATCTTCAGGTCATAGACATACTGCATGGCAACCGATGGCATGTTTTGGCGAGTGCTCGCGGTACTCAGGTTGCCGGAAGCATCGGCTGTATAGGTCGCAAGTTGGGGCAGGCCGTCCGGTAGTTCCTGGCTCGTGTTAATGCGTTGAAATTCCACGGCCACATGATTCGTAGGATCGGCCGAAGCAACGTCGGCACAGTAGAAGTCGCCGCTTTTCGCAGATGGAATCTGGCTCACAACATTCGAGCGTTCCAGCATTCCGTTTGTCTGTCGCTTATAAATGTCGATCACTCCGTCGTAGAAAGCTCTGTAGTCACTGCAAGTGGCCTGGTAAGCGTACTTATTGCTTGCTCCAAATGTAAGGGCACCGTAATTGAAGAAGAGGGGCGTACTGCTACCTACATACTGGAGAAATCCTGTCGGCTTCTCGACCTGGAATGTCTGGAAATCTTCGCTGGAACAGTCATCGCCGGCGAAGGCCATGCTGTAGAGACTTGTTCCGGTGTGATCGAGCACCAGCGGGCCGTTGCCTCCGCAGCCGGAGCCATTGGGGGTTTGCATATTCGTGGAGGTCGTCCACGTGAGCGCGCCTGTCGGTTGGATCCGAAAAGCGGCGACGTAGATGCCGCTTCGAGTGGAGCCGAAGAGATATGTCCCATTCACAGCCATTCCCACGACATCGTCCTTGAAGGGCGAACCTGAAACCGGAGTCAGCTGGCCATTCGCAGCCGCAGCAAATGCGTTGATCTGATTTTTCCGGGTGCTGATGGGCCCGTTGCCGGGGATCGTACTCGAAACGTAGACGTAGGCGACAGGCGGTGCAGCGGCGGAAGTCTGAATGGCCTCATCCGGCATTGCGGCGGTGGTCTGGGCATGCATTGCCTGAGCTCCAAGGCTGCAGGAAAGACAAAGTATCAACTTCACATAGCGTCTCATCACGTTTCCCTCAATTGGCTGTGGTTTTGCAGGAAGGTAGACAGTCGGCACATATCGCGAAGCCGCGGCTTCCATGTGAAGGGCTATCTGCCCGGGGTAGTGGAAAGTAATCCAACTTCATAGTGCACAGGCATCCTCGACTGTTACGAAAAATCTGTGCGGATCAGAGTTGCCGCCGTTCCCGATCATGTCCTCAGAGGATTCGGCGCGGATCGCCGGTAAGGCATCCTGCTCACACTTTGAGCAAGAGAGCATGTTTCGAGTGCCCGTTAAGGAGCATCCGGATCAATTCAGTGCCATGGGATCCCCACTAAGCCGACATCGGGATAATGGGCTCGCTAAGGACAAGGCGGACAGAAGCGACGTCGGGTTCTCAACCGCCGGCGCGGCGCCTTGGAGAAAATCGGCGCGGCGCACCGCGCTGCCAAAATGCAGAGGAATAAGCGATAAATGGCGCATGTTCTCGTGGGGGAAGACCTAGCTATGGCCGTTTATTTTCAAGGGCTTAACTCAATCTTAAAAGTGAGCGGCCAGCCAAGCGGGGGTCGATTGTGGGTAAATTGAAAGGGCCTAAGCCGAGTGCTTCGGCCATTTCATTGTGAATTGAATGGGGTGCCTTTACCGCGATAGCACCCATCTTGATCGGCACAACACTATAGGTACGGCCAGCGGTTACCGTCTGCATCTCGACTATGGCTGATTCTGACGATACTCTTAGCTACTTCGTTGGCGGCAGTGCGAGCACGAAGCAGATCAACATTCCACTGGATTGTGCCCGATGAAGATGCTGATCACCGCGGTTGTGTTGTTGGCCCCCCCCATGGCTGGGGCGCAGGCGATCACGTACACCGGTGCGGCGTGCACTGGCCACTCGTCTGCAATAACAGCTTCCTGTACATTGACCGCCCCCGTCTCGGTTGGCGACCTTGAAGTCATCACCTCAAAATCCTCTTCGAATTCGGACTCGGTAACCGCAATGCTGACGTTTTCCGATACCGCTTCCTGCTCCACCTCGAAGCAGGTCATCGCGCCAGGTGCAGCAACATGGCAGACCAACGGCGGCGGCCACTTCATCACCACCATGTTTGCCTGCATTGTCTCCAGCGCCGGCGCGTCGTCGCCGGTTGTGACCTGGTTCGGAACCAACGCGACGTTTACCGACATCAAAGTGGCCACCTATCATACGGCCACATCGTGGGCGTCCCATCTGGTGGACAAGGTGGACACAAACAAAGAAACCACCTCGAGCACGAGTTGTTCGACTGGTACGACCGCCGCGACGTCCAATCCCAATGACCTGATCGTGGCTGTCTGCGACAACTACAACGTCCAGGAAAGCTGGGATACATTGCCTGGGTTTACAAGCCGTCCCGCGTCTTCGACGAGCACCACCGGCTGGTACGACACGACCGTCACTTCGACCGGGACACAGACTGCTAACATCCCGCTCTCATCCAGCGACGTAGGAGCGGGGATGATCGCCGCATTCGCCTCGAAATAGCGGCCATGCGGCCGCATCCGGCGGATCCAAGGCCTTCCGTTTTGGAGAGGGATGGCTTCCGTAGCCGACCTCGCGTCGCTTGACGCCGCAAGGGCCCGATTTCCAAACGCGGAGGGTGACATCGACCCGGCAGAGGAGCAGACTGACCTATGAGGCGATGGATCGCCTCTTCGATGTTGCTCCTGGATCTTCCCCCTGGATCTTCCCCCAGATCGTAAGCTGGAGATTGCGTCGAATTTAAATAGCGAGGAGTTCCGCGACGTTGTCACAGATGCGATTCACGCGGCGCGCATGCCGCTTTCTACTTGTTCTGATCTTGAGTATGTGTGGGACGGGAGCGTTGCCGGCTGCTACCAAAGCCACCGTACCGGCGAAATATGCCACCTGGCTCAATGAGGAAGTCCCTTACATCATCACCAACGCGGAGCGAAGCGCGTTTCTCGCGCTGAAGACTGACGCCGATCGTGACGCCTTCATCCAGACCTTTTGGGAAATTCGCAATCCCGATCCAAACTCGCCGACCAACCAGTTCCGCGACGAATACTATCGCCGGCTCGCCTACGCCAATGATCAGTTCGGTTCGCCTGGCCGTCACGATGGATGGCGCACCGCTCGCGGCATGGTCTACATCACGCTCGGGGCTCCACAGCAGCTGACGCCGTATCGCTCCAGCCAGTACCTGACTCCGCTCGAGATATGGTTCTACCAAAGCCCGAGTCCCAATCACGCGCTCCCGCCCTATTTCTACGTCGTTTTCTACCAGCGCTCGCTGAATGAGGACTACAAGCTCTACTCGCCGATGCTTGATAAGCCGGAGCGGCTGGTGCAGAGCACGAACGCGGTCAACGATGAGGCGATGGCGATCAAGATCATCAAGCAAGACCTCGGCGCCGAGGTTGCGAAGATCGCTCTCACCCTGCTGCCCAACGAACCCGCCAGCCTGGACAGCCCCAGTCTTGAGTCCGAGTCGCTGTTGGACCGTATTCGCAATTATCGCAATCTTCCGGAAAACATTGAACTCCTGGACGAGCGCCGCGCGATGCACGAGAACGTGAGCCACAGGATCGTTCTCGGAGAGTCCTTCAGCGACCTCAGCGTGATGGCCACTCGCGATGGAGACGCCCTCGCCAGCGTCTCCTACCTCTTCCAGCTCTTCAATCCGCAGGACTTTTTCGTCGCCCAAGGCGAGGATGGTCGCTACTACTACAGCGTGGATGTAGAAGCGACAATGAAGAGCTCCAATGGGCAGGTCATCTATCGGGACACGCAAAATCTGATGAACTATCTGACCGCCGCCGACGTGGCGGAGCGCCGTCAGAGAAGATTCGCGCTGGAGGGCCGCCTTCCTGCATCGCCCGGCGCCTACACGCTCGCGCTGACTGTCACCAACAAGGTGACACATCAGGCATTCACGCAGTCGCGCAATGTGGTTGTGCCCGCGTTTGACTCGCGCCTCAACCTCAGCTCGCCTATGCTGCTGACACTCGACAAGCCGAATGCCGATCCTACGCAATCGCTGCCCTTCACGCTGGCCGGTGTGCAGTTCGCGCCGCTCGGCGGCGAAAATGCATCTGTGCCGCGCGGCTCGCCCGTTCGCCTTCTCTATCAGATCTGGGGCAAACCCCAATCCACGCCGGAGCAAGGGAATCTCGATGTGGTCTACACTCTCGGCCAGCTTGGCCTGCCGCAGAAGCAGCAAACCACGCAGTCAGTCGACAAAGGAGGCTTCGACCGTTTCGGAAATCTTCTGATTGGTAAAGATCTTGAGACCGGCGAGCTGTCGTCCGGTCCATATCGACTGGTGATCCAGGTTACGGACCCGGCCGATGGCACACATGTGTCGCAGGCGCTGAATTTGAATATTACAAATCCCAGGCCGCAGCTATGGACTGTTCTCAGTCCCTCGTATCATCGCATCAATGATCCGCTGGATGCCTTTCGGCGCGGCCAGTGTGCGCTCAGCCAGCATGATCGCGCGCTTGCGGTCTACTATCTCAGGCAGTCCATCGCGGCCGGCTATCCACCCAAAGAGGCGTATACGGTCCTAGCGGTTGCGTATCGCGAGGCCGGCAACATCACGGCCGCCGAAGACGCAGAAGAACACGCTCGCAACAATCCCCTCCCAACTCGTCACGACTAGCCGTAGCCTCGTCAGTTTGCCGTTGTAGCTCCACCTTCCAAAAGTCTATACAGGCGATAAACGGAACTCGAAGGCACAGCAATTCGGGACAAATTGCGCCTGGTGCCGAGTTTCGATCAGATTCGAATGCGAAATGGCCACGTTAGCCACTCGCTACAACCGAGTTCTTTTGGGAGGAAGTGTATGCATCAGCTCTGGAGAAAATGTCTCCTGCTGTCGGCCCTTGCGGTCGCAGCAGGCGTTAGCATGCCGAGCTATCTATATGCCCAGCAGCTCTCCGCAACACGCGGCGGCCTGGGCGGCGTTATCACAGATAAGTCGGGAGCCATTATCCCCGATGCGAAAGTCACCATCAGCGGCGCATCCGACCATCGCGTCGTGACCACTGACGCTGCCGGGCGATTCACCGCGTCGGACCTCACCCCAGGAATGTACACCGTTGAGGTGGAGAAGGCCGGTTTTCAAAAGCAGAGCGCGAAGAACCTCGAAGTCGTCATCAACAAGACACAAAGCGTAGACTTTTCACTGGCAACAGGCAATGTTGCTGAAACGGTTGAGGTGAATGCCACCACCCTCAACATCGATACCAGCTCGACCGCTGTGAGCGACAACCTGACTGCCACGTTCTATCAGCAGGTTCCGATTGCGCGAAATGTTGGATCGCTCTTCTATGTGTCACCGGGAGTCGTCGACGGCGGCGGCACGGGCAACTCAAACCCGTCCGTTGGTGGCGCGACCGGTCTTGAGAATCTATACCTGGTCGACGGCGTTGTGCTGAACGACTCTGGCTACGGCGGCCTCGGTGTATTCAGCCCGATCTATGGATCGCTGGGCACAGGTATCAATCTGTCCTTCATCCAGGAAGTCCAGGTGAAGACCGCCGCCTACGAGCCAAAGTATGGAGGCGTGAATGGCGGCGTTCTCCAGATCGTCACCAAAACCGGTGGCTCGCAGTTCCATGGCGCGCTTGCCGGCTATATGGGTCCGGGATGGGCATCTTCGGGATTCTATTACGCTGACAACCACCGTGCGTTCGCGGGCCCAGACTTCCAGCGCGGGAAAATCTTCACTCTTCCCGCCTACGACGCGAGCATCGAGCTGGGAGGATTCATTCCGGTCAAAGGCCATCATGACCGGCTTTTCTTTTTCGGGTCGTTCAACCCTTCGCTGAATCAGACATATTTTTTGGCGCCAAACACAGCCTTTAGTGCCCCTATTTACAATCACGGCCCCTACGCAAGTTCCGCCACCACGAAGAGTTGGGCAGGCAAGCTGAGCCTGAAGATCACAGATGCAACGACGCTTGAGGCCTCCGCCTTTGGCGATCCAGCTAAACAAAACTACAGCTACAACATTGTTTTTACTGCGGCGCCGCCTGATCCAAACATTCAAATAAAAGACACTACCGGCTTCAGCACCTGGGCGTATGGTAGCCGGGCCATCGTGGCCCACCTCGCTTCGTCTCTGAATCCGACGACGCAGCTGAACATTGCGGCCACCTACAAAAACAGTGATTTCACCGAAGCGGGATACGACAATATCTTCTCAATCGCTGATTTGACAGTCGGCAGTACGAACTTTCAGGGATTGAACGGCGGCTTCGTTCAGAATCCCAAGAACAAATCGTATGGCGCTACCATCGACATCCAGAAGATTGCAAGTCTCTTCGGACCGCACACCTTCTCGGGAGGCTTCGGGTTCGGTCGGGCGACTTATCTAGTGGATAAGGACTACATCGGTGGACGGTTCCCGTTCCCGTCGACGAATGCGGATGGAGTCCCAATCACTGATGTCGGCGGCAGCAGTGCCCTCGCCGGCACTCCTACGAGTGCAGCATTCTATTTGCAAACGGCAAGTTCCAACTGTCCGACAACTCTCTGCCCCTTCTACAACACCTCGGAAGGTCCGATGCAGGTCTATCTGAGGCAAGTACGCGGTCTATTCAGCGCACCTTTCGCAACGTCTAACCAGAGCTATCTCTCCTCCTATGTCAACGATTCATGGGCCATCAATCGGCGCATGACTATCAACGCCGGTCTGAGATGGGAAGAGGAGCAGCTCAATGGCCCAAATCAACAGTATGTCTTCGTCGACAATTGGTCCCCTCGACTCGGTATCAACATCGACCCGTTCGCCGATCGCAAAACAAAGGTCTATTTCAACTGGGGTAGGTACACCCAGGCTCTCCCGACCGACGCGGCCATTCGCGTGTTGAACCAGGAACTGGATCTAAACGGCGCCCGCTGGGCGGCGCCCTCCGATGGCAGGAACCTGGTTACAAATCCGGACGGTACGATCACTCCGATCCTCGACGCGGCTCACCTGCTGAGCGGGATCACAAGGTACGCCAACTCTCCCACCTCACCAGGACCGGCCTCCAATATCTCGGTTAGCTCCTCCGCACCCGAGCTGATCCACGGGGGAACGAGACTGAATTTCGAGGAAGAGTACCTTCTCGGGGTCCAGCGTGAGATTGCCAGCGGTATGGTGCTGGATCTGCGCTATTCCGACCGGCGTCTCGAGCGGATCATTGAGGACATGCAGGGTGTCTCTCCGGAAGGCGCCAATTATGGTCTTCCCAACCAGATCTACCTGATCGGCAACCCCAGCCCCTCCACGGACTACTTCATCAACGAACAGGAGATTCCCTACAATCCTGCCGGCCCGCCACCCGCAAACTGTGTTGCCGACTACGGTGTGCAGTCAGACAGCCTGGGCAACGTAGTCGGCGCCGCGTGTGGCCAGAATCCAGACACGGCAGGATTGACAATATCGGATGGCAAGCCCGACGGTTTCGCAAAGCCGGTGCGCCACTATCAGTCATTTGAAGTCGCGCTGAACAAGAACTTCAGCAAAGGCTACATGATCCGCGCGAACTATCGTTTCGCGAAACTCTTTGGCAACTATGAGGGCCTCTTCCGCAACGACAACGGGCAGTCGGATCCGGGCATCAGCTCTCTGTTCGACTTTACTCAGGGCATAGTTGGCCTTCTCGGCGATCAGTTCTTGCCGGGCTACCTGAACACGGATCGTCGCAATGTTGCCAATTTGTACGGCTCGTACACGGTTCCGAATGGATTTTTGCGCAAGCTGACAGGAGGCGCCGGGCTGCGGGCCACGACCGGAACACCGATCTCCCGGCTAGCTTCCCATCCCGTGTACCAGGACACGGGTGAGATACCCATCGGTGGCCGCGGTACCTTTGGAACGCTCTCCACCGCACTGCAGCTCGACCTTCATACAGCCTATCCAATAAACCTTGGAGACAAGGGGGTCGTTAACCTTTCCTTCGATGGCTTTAACGTCACCAACTCTCAGTTCAATAGAACTGTTAACCAGAACATTGATACTGGTTTCCAGTCAGGTGCCGATCCGACCTTCAATTCGCCGACCAGCTTCCAGCGTGCGTTCTATGGGCGGTTCGCGGTTCGCTACGAGTTCTGATCGCTGGTGGCAACCGTAATTAAAGAGGCCGGAGCGTCATGCTCCGGCCTCTTCATTGCTAACGACAGAACGATATCGTGTTCGGGAGGCGACAGGGCGCCCAGCAAAATGAAGAGAGCCTTTGCAGTTGTGCTCGCGATAGCGGTATGCCTCTTCCCGCGCGTCCAGGCGGAATGACATTCCTCGGCTCAGACTGTTGACGCTCACTCAGTCGAGACGCCCGGATCGCCGCTTCATCCGCGCCGGCTATGTTGGCGTTGACGTCTGCCCGGCGCCGCCAGTACGCGCTCAGCCAGCATGATCGCGCGCTTGGGGTATACTGATTGAGGCCAGTCTATTGCTGCTGGATATCCTCCGAAAAAGGCCTATACGGTTTTGGCAGCGGCGCGTCGGGAGGCGGGCAACTCCTCAGCTCCCGAAGACGCAGAGAATCACGCCGGCGAGACCCCTCTTCCAATTCGTCACGATTAAATGTAAGCTGGTCAGTTTTCCATTGTGATTCGTTTCCATGCCGGGCTATACATGCGGCAAAATAGAATGTGAGACTACAACATTCCGGGACGAATCGTGTGTGGTACCTGGGTCTCATGAATTTCAAATGCGAAATGGCCATGTTAGCCACTCGCGAAATTTCAGTTCCTTTGGGAGGAAGTGTATGCAGCAGCTCTGGAGAAAGTGTCTCCTGCTGTCCGCTCTTGCGGTCACGGCGGGGATTAGCGTACCGAGCTATCTCTACAGCCAACAGCTCTCCGCAACTCGCGGCGGCCTGGGTGGCGTCATCACCGATAAATCGGGAGCCATCATTCCCGATGCAAAAGTCACCGTCACCGGCGCCTCCGACCATCGCGTCGTAACCACCGACAGTGCTGGACGATTCATCGCGTCAGACCTTACGCCGGGAATGTATACAGTCGAGGTGGAGAAGGCCGGCTTCCAAAAGCAGACCGCGAAGAACCTCGAAGTCGTTATCAACAGAACTCAAAGCGTGGACTTCTCACTCGCCACCGGCAATGTTGCCGAGACGGTCGAAGTGAATGCGACCACGGTCAGCATCGACACAAGCTCGACTGCAGTCAGTGACAATCTCACCGCCACTTTTTATCAGCAGGTTCCTATTGCTCGTAATATCGGCTCGTTGTTCTACGTCTCGCCTGGTGTGGTGGACGGCGGCTTGACCGGCACATCGAATCCGTCAGTCGGCGGCGCGACCGGTCTTGAAAATCTCTACCTCGTCGACGGTGTCGTGCTGAACGATTCCGGCTACGGGGGGCTCGGCGTTTTCAGCCCGGTCTATGGTTCGCTCGGAACCGGCATCAATCTGTCCTTCATTCAGGAGGTTCAGGTAAAGACTGCAGCCTATGAGCCGAAGTACGGCGGCGTGAATGGCGGCGTGCTGCAGATCGTGACCAAATCTGGCGGCACCCAGCTGCACGGTGCTGTGGCAGCTTACATGGCGCCTACAGGTGCTGGCGCTGGTTACTACTATCAAGACAACGCTCGCACGTTCGCGGGCCCAGGTTTTCAGCGCGGGAAAGTGTTCTCACAGCCGGCATATGATGCCAGCGTCGAGCTGGGTGGCTATATCCCGGTCAAGGGGCACAATGACCGTCTCTTCTTTTTCGGATCGTTCAATCCTTCTCTGAACCAGCTCAACTTTATTGCGCCCAATACGCCATTCGCGGCGGCCGTCTACAATCAGGGCGACTTCACCTCGTCCGCGACCACCCGTAGCTGGGCCGGCAAGTTAAGCGTAAAGGTCACCGATGGCACAACGCTCGACGTATCTGCATTCGGTGATCCCGCGCACAACAATTACAGCTTCAACGGTGTGGGTACAGTTCCGTATCCGAACATCCAGCTGAAGAACACCACGAGCTTCAGCACCTGGAACTATGGCAGCCGCGCTGTAGTCGCCCACATGGCATCCTCGTTGAATCCAACGACTCAGCTCAACCTTGCAGCAACCTACAAGACCAGCAATTTCACAGAAGCAGGTTTTGACAACATCCCCTCTATAAGTGATCGCACTAACGGCGTTGCCGGGTTCCAGGGACTTGGAATCTACCAGAACCCAGAGAACAAGTCTTACGGCGCTACCATCGACATCCAGAAGGTCGCCAATCTCTTCGGCCCGCACACATTCTCCGGCGGCTTCGGCTTCGGTCGCGCTACCTACCTGGTGGCCAGAGATTACTCGGGTCCCCGTTTCGCCTTCCCTTCAACCAATGCGGACGGCGTCGCGATTCAGGACATAGGCGGCAGTGATGCTTTGGTTGGCGCTCAGACAAGCGCGGCGTTCTATCTGTCAAAGGCTCCGGTGGACTCTACGACCGGATTGGTGACTTGTCCACCAACCCTCTGCCCCTTCTACCTGGGTTCGAACCCGGCGCCAGTTCAAGTCTATCTGCGTCAGGTGCGTGGTTTGTGGAGCAGCCCGCAGGCGACCTCAAACGAGAGCTATCTCTCTTCCTATGTCAACGATTCGTGGGCGATCAACCGCCGCGTCACCATCAATGCCGGCCTTCGCTGGGAAGAGGAGCAGCTCAACGGACCGAACCAGCAGTATGTGTTCAACGACAACTGGTCTCCGCGCTTTGGCATCAACGTCGATCCATTTGCCGATCGCAAGACCAAGGTCTTCTTCAACTGGGGCCGCTACACCCAGGCTCTTCCCACGGACGCGGCAATTCGCGAGCTGAATCAGGAGCTGGATATCAATTCCGCCCGCTGGGCCGCGCCCTCCGACGGTAGAAACCTGCTAACCAACGCCGACGGAACAGTCACTCCGATCTACGACTCTGCACACCTGCTGAGCGGAACCAATGGCTTCAGCAATATCACTGCATCCTCCGCCATTCCCGAACTGATTCACTCCGGCACCAGGCTGAACTTCGAAGAGGAGTATCTGCTTGGCTTCGAGCGTGAAGTGGCCAGCGGTATGGTGCTCGCCGTCCGCTACTCGGATCGTCGACTGGAGCGCATCGTCGAAGACATGCAAGGCGTCTCGCCGGAAGGTTCGAACTTTGGTTTGCCAAATCAAGTGTACGTAATTGGCAATCCCAGCCCGAGCGCGGATTACTTCACCAACGAGATCGAGGAGAAGTACAATCCAAACGGTCCGCCTCCTGCGAATTGCGTAGCCGATTACGGGGTGCAGGAGGACAGCCTTGGCAACGTTATAGGCGCTGCCTGCGGTCAGAATCCAGATGTTGCTGGCCTTCCCGTCTCCGACGGAAAACCAGACGGCTATGCTGAACCGGTACGCCGCTACCAATCCCTGGAAGTCGAGTTGAACAAGAACTTCAGCAAAGGCTTCCTGGTTCGCGCCAATTATCGCTTCGCCAAATTGTGGGGGAACTATGAAGGTCTCTTCCGCAACGATAACGGCCAATCGGACCCCGGCATCAGCTCGCTCTTCGACTTCACCCAGGGTGTGGTTGGCCTGCTCGGTGATCAGTTCACCCCGGGATACCTCAATACCGACCGCCGCAATGTGGGCAATCTGTACGGATCGTACTCCCTCCAGAACGGGAAGTTCCGCAAACTGACGGGTGGTATCGGACTGCGTGGCCAGACCGGCACGCCCATCTCCCAACTGGCATCGCATCCCGTTTATCAGAACGTGGGCGAGATTCCGATTGGTGGCCGCGGTACCTTTGGTACGACAGCCACAAGGCTGCAACTCGATACTCACCTCGATTATCCCTTCAACTTCGGTGATAAGGGCTCGTTGAAGCTGGCCTTCGATGGCTTTAACGTCACCAATTCGCAGTTCACGAGGACCGTGAACCAGAACATTGACACGGGCTTCCAGCAGGCAGCGGATCCAACCTTCAATAGTCCTACCTCTTACCAGCGGGCATTCTACGGCCGGTTCTCGGTTCGCTACGAGTTCTGATCGTCGCTGGCAATCTGTAACTCAAAAAGGCCGGAGCACTCGCTCCGGCCTTTTCATTGCTCACGGCCGCGGCATACTCTGTTTCGGATGCGTCCTGCCGCGAGAAAAATCTCCGGTCCAATGAAAAGCCGCTTTGCGGTCGTCCTTGCAATCCTGGTCTGCCTCGTCCCGCTCATTCGCGGGAGCGGGTATTCGTCTGCTCGGGCGGTCGCCGCACACTCGGTTGAAACATCGGCCGCGCCGCACGTCGGCTATGTTGGCGATGTTGCCTGCCGGTCATGTCATGCCGATGAGTTTGCCTCTTATCACAAGACCGCACACCACCTGACGTCGATGGCGCCCGGCCACGACTCCATTCTTGGTAACTTCACGCCCGGCGACAACATCCTGAAGACTGCGAATCCGAATCTCTACTTCCGGATGGACATGCAGCACACGGATGAGCAGCACGGGGAAGGGAAGCAAGACAGCTTTCTTCAGACCGCCGTTGCAGGCACGCCTTCGCACACGAACTCGCGCTCCGAGCGCATTGCTTTCGTCATTGGGTCGGGCGAGAAGGGTCAGACCTATCTGTACTGGAGCGAAGATCAGCTCTTCCAATTGCCAGTCTCTTACTGGACGAAGCTTGGTTGGGTGAACAGCCCCGGATATCGAGATGGCTTCGCTGACTTTGACCGCCCCATCATCCCTCGATGCCTGGAATGCCACGCAACCCACTTTGATGCTCTGCCGCCTCCGGTCAACAGGTACAGCACCGTCGGCTTCTCGCTCGGTATCCAGTGCGAAAAGTGTCATGGACCAGGACGCGCACATGTCGAGCAGCAGGCATCCAAACCATCGCTCGCGTCACGGTCGACAATTCTGAACCCGGCGCACTTCTCGCGCGATCGCCAGATGGACCTTTGCGCATGGTGTCACGCGGGACATGGCCAGCCCTTACGCCCATCGTTTTCGTATCTTCCCGGCCAACCGCTGGATGAGTACCTTCAACTGCCACCGCCTGATCCGCATGCGCCGATCGATGTCCACGGCAACCAGGTGGACTTACTGAAGCAGAGCCGCTGCTTCCGATCCTCGAATATGACATGCCTCACGTGCCACGACGTGCATAAGACCCAGCACGACGCTGGCGAATTTTCCCAGAAATGTCTCAGCTGCCACAAACCTGGCTCTGCAACATTCGCGCGGGCGAATCATCCTGTCACCAACAACTGCATCGATTGCCACATGCCGAAGCAGGAGACGAACCTGATTGTCTTCGATTGGAAGGGAGCAAAGATGAGACCGCGGATGACGGACCACTGGATCAAGGTTTACCCGGCGGCGAATGCCACTGCCGTGAACCGTTGATATCTCCGCTGGCTTCTAACTCAAATTACATTCCGAAGGATCAGGATGGAATCTTCTTAATGCCTTCGCCTTCAACGATCGTGATGTATCTGTCAATGGGCAGTTCGGTGAACTTCTCAGTGGTGCCGCCGGGTTGCGGCCACTTCACTTCCAGCCAGTCGACCTTGGTGCGTTTGCCGATCCCGAGCACCATTCGCGGATCGTGTGATGACAAATAGCTTCCGCCGCCGACTTTCATTCTGCTGCGTTTCAGATCACCCGCCTGAAAGGTGATGCGTGCGCCAATCGCGTCGCGATTCGACTTCTTGCCCTGCAGATTGATTCCCAGCCAGTGATTGCCTTTCGCTGCGGTATTGCGTAGCAGCAGCGGAGCTGCGTCGTTGACGGAAACGATAACGTCGGCGGCGCCATCGTTATCGAAGTCGCCGACCGCCAGCCCCCTCGCGGAGAAATTCCTGCTGAAGATCGGACCGCTCTCCGCGCTCACATTGTGCAGCGTCTTCCCATCGCTGTGGAACAGCAGCAGTGGCTCGCGGTAGGTCACGTCCTTCTGCATGGTTTCAATCAGATCGTCGGGATTGCCGTTGGCAAGGAACAGGTCCAGATTGCCGTCATTGTCGTAGTCGAAAAACTTCAGTCCCCAACCGCTCATCAGTCGCGTCGCTGCACCCACGCCGGTCGGGCCGGCCTGATCGTCGAACGTCTCGTCATGATTGTTCTGATACAGCGAATACCGCTCATGGTCGATGTTGGCGACGAAGAGGTCCATCCATCCGTCCTGATTAAAGTCCGCGGAATCCACTCCCATTCCGGATCGCGGCCGGCCCGTTTCGCCGTAACCCACGCCGGCCAGCGCGGCAATCTCATCAAACTTGCCGTTCCCACGGTTCATGAAGAGAAAGTTCTCCGTCGTGTCGTTGGCGACGAAGAGATCCATCTTCCCGTCATTATTCAGGTCGGTTGCAACCACACCCCAGGCCTTGCCAAGATACTTTTCAATGCCGGACGACTTGCTGACATCGGTGAAGGTGCCGTCGCCGTTGTTGTGAAAGAGCCAGCTTGGTGTCGGCTTGTAGAGCCGCGGAACACAATAGCCGGGCTCGTTGCGGGCCTTGCAGGGAAGGTTTTCCGCCTTGCTGAACTCGACAAACCGGCAGACGAAAAGATCGAGTCGCCCGTCATTGTCGTAGTCGAACCACACGGCGCTCGAGCTCCACCCCGGCGCCGCGACGCCGGCCTTCTCTGTCACATCAGTGAACGTGCCATCGCCGTTGTTGTGATACAGAATGCTCCGCCCATACTGCGTCACGTAGATGTCGGGGAAGCCGTCGCCGTCGTAATCGCCCACCGCGACACCCTGACCATAGCCTCCGGCGCCAACGCCCGCCTTCTCCGTGACGTCGGTAAAAGTTCCATCGCGATTGTTACGGTAGAGTGCATTACGCAAAGGCGGCTTGGGATCATAGAAGTCGCACTTTCCGCTGTTGACCAGATAGATGTCCATCCATCCGTCATTGTCGTAATCCAGAAAAGCGCAGCCCGCGCCGGTGGTCTCCGGCAGATATTTCTGAGCCGACTTGCCGGCTGTGTGTGTCCAGGTGATCCGGCTGGCGGACGGCAGCACCTCTTCAAACGGATACTGCGATGCGGCCAGAACGGCGGGGATATCGCGCACTCCAGCGAGTGCAGCAGCGCCCCCCAGCGTCCAGAGGAAGTGACGACGCGTCAATTGCAACGGATCTCGAGTGAAAGCAGTCACTGCGGATTCTGTGGTCCTTGCGGGTTTTGGGCATTCGGACCGCCCATGCGTTCCGCAGCCTGCTGCTGCAAAGCAAACTCACGCTGCGCGTCTTCCTTGCGCCCCGTGCGCGAGTAGGCAGTCGCCAGACCATAGTGAGCGGCGGGATTGCGTGGCTCCAGTTTCACCGCTGTTTCGAGCGGCGCGACAGCGCCGGCGTAATTCTTTTCCGTCAACAGCGACATGCCCAACCCCAGGTAAGCATCCGCAAACTTCGGATTCAATTGCGTGGCCTTGCTGAAGTGCCTCACTGCGTCGGGGAAGTCCTGACTCTGCCGTGCCAACTCACCGAGAACATATTCCGCTCCCGCATTTCCAGGGTCGATCTCCAATTCCTTCTGCAACTCCTTCTTCGCCTCATCCTGGAAGTCGGGTCCGGGATTCGGCCGCGAAAGCAGCAATCGCGCCAGCCGAAAGTGGATACCGGGATACTTGGGGTTTTCCGCGAGGATCTTACGATAGTCCTTTTCCGCCTCGTCCCATTTACCCTGCAATTCGTTTGTCTCCGCATCCATCTCGAGCGCCGGAACGGAAGTCGGCGCCGTCTGCGCAAGCTCCCTTGCCGCATTGGTGGAGAGATCGGAGTAGGCGTGCACCGTCACATACAACACCTCAGGATCGTGCGGGAAGTGCTGGTTCAGCACTCGCAGCAGATCCAGCAGCGGTCCCTGCTCCTGGAGAAGATTCGCGCAGCGCACTCCGTCCAGGCCGACTCTCTTCTGTAGCTCTTTGTCGGTGACGTGTGCGGCAGATTTTGTTAGCAGCGGCAGAGCTTCCGAACAATGGCCCGTCTCTGCCAGAGTCGCCGCATGCTCAGCCGCGCTCGTGCTCACCGCTGTGCTCGTCTTGCTGTGTGTCGGCGTGTTGACCTGCGCGGCAGCCGCGACCGCGAACAACATCATGGATGCAAAAGAAGAGAATCTACGCATAGGAAAGAAAAGGGGGCAGCCGCGTTGAGCGTCTGCCCCGTGAGTCTATCAGGGAGGCCGTAAGCGGATTCACCACTGGTGAATCCGCTGCTAGAAATACATCTTCAGCGCGAATTGGATGTTTCGTGCTGGTTGCGAGGCGTTGATGCGACCGAACGTACTCGAAGTACTACTGAAGTTAGTATCTGGAACAGCCAGGTTCACATTGTTAAAGGCGTTCAGGAAGTCGGCGCGGAATTGTACGTACGCCGCTTCGGTGAAGTGGAAGTTCTTCATCAGCCCGATATCGGCGTCGAAGTATCCCGGACCATTGAGGGGTCCCTGCGCCGGGCAGTTTCCAAAGGTGCCTGGTGCAGGGTCAGAGTAGCCCGAGGGGCTCATCCAGTTAAAGCCGCCAAAATCTGGGGCTGGCTGGCTGCGTCCAAATTTCTGTTGAACGCCGCAATCCGGACGGGCTCCACGCGAGCCGGTTCCTGTAGCATCGCCGCTGCCATAGATGGCCAGCGGGAAGCCGCTATGCGTGGAAATGATGGTGGATGCCTGCCAGCCACCAACAACTGCATTCGCCACCGAGTTCATGTCATGTCCGAACTGCTTGCCTTTTCCGACAGGCAGTTCGTACGTTGCGTAGGCGGAGACGATGTTGTTGGAGTTGTAGTAGCAACTGGCGTAATCGCCGGCTGGGTTATACAGGTTCTGATAGTAGGGTGACGCTGTTGATGATTGGCGGGCTGTCGACCACGTCCCGTAGTATCCGCTGTTGTTTGTCAGGCAATGCGACCAGGTATAGGCCACCTGCCCTTCCAGCCCATTTCCCAAGCGCTTCTGCAGGACAGCCTGCATTGCGTTATAGCTCATGTAGCCTTGGGAAGCAGTTCCGGATACCTGGCCAAGATCGTTAATCAGAGCAGGGTTGTTATTGAAGTAAAACGGTGTTGTCGCTACTCCATTGATAAGCTGCTTCTGCAGATACGGCATCGGCACCATCAGGTGCGTTCCGTGCTGGCCAACGTAGCCAATCTGGAACGTTGTCGTCGGTGTCGCCTGCTGCTGGATGGTAAGGTTCCACTGCTGATCCATCGCCGGCTGGACCGTCTTGTCCCACACGTACATGGTTGCTCCCGCAAAGGGGTCGCCTGCAACCGCGCCTCCCGGACCCGCTTGCGTCTGAACCGTTGGGGCGCTGTACGAGGCGGCCACCTCAGGAGGAGTGAAAGGTGGGTTCCTCGGAAGTCGCAGATTGGTGCCCGTGCCTTCCAGGTAGGAGGAGATGGTGTAGGCGCCGCGAATCACTGTCTTGCCATGCAAAGCTTCTGGTGAATACGCGAAGCCGATGCGGGGCTGGAAGTCCGGCAATCCGTACACCGAGTTGTAGAGTGCGCGGCTGTTGCCGCCCACTCCCGCAAGCTCAAGTGCGCCGGTGGTCAGATCCAGATTGGATTGGCGATTGTTGAGTTCCACCCATGGAGTGTGGGCCTCATAACGCAGTCCCAGGTTCAGGGTCAAACTCGGCGTAATATGCCAGTCGTCCTGACCGTATCCTCCAAACAGCCAGGAGAACTGATGCCAGACAAAACCGACGCTGACGCCGATACCTCTGGCTTCCGGGTAGCCGAGGAAGAAATCGGCGCCCGGGTCGCCGACGAAATCGACGTTACCGACATTCGAAGGGCCGAAAAGGATAGCACCATATTGGCCGGTGTTGCCGGTGTAGCCGGTGTTGACGCGATAGCGCCACATCTGGAAGCCGCCCTTGAAGACATGCTTGCCGTGAGTGACCGTGACGCCGTCATTGAACTGGATGACAGTGTCGGCGAAGTTCTGCTGAATAATGTTGCTGCCCATGTTGGTAAGGGTGGTGCCGCCGTTGGGCTGGGGCGGCAGACCGCCGCCGAAGCCAAGCAACAGCAAGCCTGGGCCGGCGCTGTTGGCGTTCGCGATCCCGAGGTCCGTTCCGAGATTGCCAATGCTGGGATCGAAGGCGTTTCCGTTAGAAAGCGTGACCCAGCTTGCTCCAAAGCGAGCTTCGTTCAGGATTGTTGGGCCGAAGGTGTGGGTCCACGTTCCAACCGCGTTGTGGATGGGAGCTGTCGCGAACGGATTGCTCAGGATCAACAGCGAGTTGCTTCCGGGATCGGTCTGGTACCCCTGCGAATAGCGTCCTTCAAGGCGATCGTTCTTTGTGATGGTGTAGTCCACCTTCACATCGCCCTGATCGGTGTTATAGGCCTGGGTCACGGTGTTGATCGCATTGTTGGTCAACTGGTTGTTGATCGGCGTTGGATAGTACTTGGAGGCAAACAGATTCTTAGCAACTATGTTCATCTCCGACAGCGGAATCTGATTGTTCGGGTAAGGTGCCTTTGTGATCGGGTTGACAAGCTGGACCGGCTTGTCCTGCCGGAGCAGATACGAGAAGTCGCCCGCGCGCTGGGCATTCGTGAAAACAGTGATGAAGTTGCTGCTCGACGGGTGATCGAAGCGCTGTCCCTGGTAATCCACAAAGAAGAACAGCTTGTCTTTGAAGATCGGACCGCCGAGTGTGCCGCCGAACATATTCCAGCGCACCGACGGTCTCGCCAGTACTTGGCCCGGGTTCAGCTTGTTCTCCCACTGATTGGCATTCAGCACGTCGTTGCGGAAGAACTCCCACACATCGCCATGGAAGTGGTTCGTGCCGGACTTAATGGACGCGTTGACAATGCCGCCCTGGAAGTTGCCGAACTCAGCGGACGCGTTGTTGGTAATGAGGTTGAACTCCTGGATCGCATCCGGCGATGGCGTGAAAGCCAGCAGGTTATCCGAAGTCTGGTTATTATCCATTCCGTCCAGGATGAAATTGTTCGACTGCTCACGGTTGCCGTTGATGAATGGCCGCCCGCCGCTTGCCACGTTGTCGCCCTGGTTAAACGAGGATGCGTCGGGATGCACACTGCCCGGCGCCAGCAACGTCAATTGAACATAGTTGCGCGTCGCCAGAGGAATGCTGCTGACCGTGTTGGCATTGATCAGCGTGCTGACCTGCGTCGTTTCCGACTGCAGTACGGGCGCCTCGGCTGTGACCTGCGTGGTGGTGCTGACCGCGCCCACGTTCAGTTTGAAATCCAGACGCGCGGTCTGGTTCAACACTAGTGTGAGGCCGTTCTGGACTGACGATTGGAAACCGGCAGCCTCGGCCTTTACCTGGTAGTTCCCGATCGGCACTCGTGCAAGGTTGAAGATGCCGCCTTGATCGGTTTTTGCGGTGTAGCTCGTTCCGCGATCAGTATCTGTAGCCGTGATAGTGGCGCCATTTACCGCCGCGCCTCCAGCGTCTACGACCGTTCCAGTGATCGCTGCTGTGGTTTGCTGGCTCCATGCGGGTCTACTGACGCACAGGCAGACTAGAAACATCCCAAGGCTCACGCCCCATAAGATGATTCGCCTCATACTCGCCTCCTAAGCCTCGCTAAATAGGTTGCAGCGGACAACGATGCCCGCATCTCCACGCGCTGCAAGATGCGGAAGGTCGTATCCCGAAAGGTCCCGGTTCTGCCGAAAGGAAATCTCCGATTTACCACCTCCGCATTGGTCAACTAACAAGTACTGGTACCGAAGCGGGAATTGCGTGGTTGGGATTTCAATCTTGCTTATGAATCTCCGGCAAAAGTTGGCCACAAGCGTAGGCCAAAATGGCAGGCAAATGCAATGAAGAAATCTAAATAAGTTTTCAACCAACGTCGTTATGATCATTTTTTTCCAAACATGGCATCGAAACGATCACTTTTTTTGATCGTTAATGCGTGGTTGAAAGCTCACCGCCAATTCGTCTTGTCTTTCCGTGCCGTCACAGCGTCGCGCTGTCGATCCGGCGCCACGCATCACCAGGCATAATCGGTCGGACAGTACCCTGAAGGCACCGTGTTATCGGTTGGAGATTGAGAGAACTAGATCCAGACGCAAACGGAGAACCTGGATGTTGCATCTGACTCCTTCAGTAATTTCTGGGGAGGCATCGTGCTCATCGTTATTCTGATTATTCTCATCGTGCTGTTCGGTTTCGGCGGCTATCGCATGGGGCCGGGGATCGGCTACTACGGCGGCGGAACCCTCAGTCTCATCCTGCTCATCATCCTGGTCCTTCTGTTGTTGAAGGTGATCTGACAGCAGCTTACCGGGCCCCGCCGAGGGCGCAGTACTGCGGTCCAGGCGAGGTCTTGAACGGTTCAGGGATGGCTGGTTCAGACGAGAGGCATTCCGCCCGCCGGCGGCGTGCCTCTACTCATATACGGAAAAGCTTCGCGGCTGGGGCACAAAACCGGTCTGCTGCGGCGTTTCTTCGAGCGTCGAGAGCGTCATCACGGTGCCGTCGATCATGCGGAGGATCGCCTCACGCAGAAAAGCCTCAGGCGAACGCCCGGACAACATGGCAACGCTTGAAAGCGTGGACGCGAGATCGGGCGGCACCTGCATGACACGAGCTTTTCATCGACCGTCTCAGGAAGCCATACCACGTTGTGGTCTCCCGCTAAGCGCGGTTCCCCGGTGTGCTAGAACGGGAACTCGCAACATTTCCGGGCACATACGACGGCTTTGCAACATCGGCCCAATGCCAATTTGGGCAGGCGCGGGTCATATCGGTTACTTTGGAAACTATGGTACTCACCAAAATAGGTGACCGAATGGGTATGATCAATCCAAGCGAGGCAGCCCAAATGACTTTACTGGTCTTTTTCGGAGTCGTAGTCAGCCTGATGATTCTTCGATTGATCCCCGGCCTGTTGATGCGTCTTGTGCTGGCTATACCCCGCCAGCGTCTGATCGCCATGCTGCGTCAGCTGAAAAGCAGGCGCGTCAGTATCGTTCTTCCCCGAAAGAGTTCGGCGCCCGCGGAGGGCACGCAGCTCGTTTTCTGGCCGGCTCCTTCGCCGCGTCGCGGAAAGCTGGTGTACGTTTCCTCCTCCCTGCTGGTCTTGGCGGCCCTGGTCACCACTGCATTCTGGACCGCGCACGCCACCGGCCTGATGATGTTCTTGCGTTAAGAGCCGAAGCATTGCAAAAGGCGCTTCTGCGTTCATCGCAGAGGCGCCTTTTCATTGCTTGCCTGCCATTTTTCTTGACTCATTTCTGGTGCAGTGCAACCATCGACCCACGCCGGGGACGTGGCATTCTTTCACCCCGTTCGATGAGTGGTACGCGGACAATCCTGCACAGCCATCTCGCCGGTTGCAATCTGGAGGGTGCAATGTACCGCGCAATGTACAGATCGGTCGCTGCTTGCGCCGCATTGCTCCCAGCGATTGCCGCCTTTCCCGGCCAGAAGTCCTCATCCAAGACCCCGGCCCCGAAGACACCCGCCTCGGTGAAACTGTGGGTGGACTCAAGCTCGGCCAGTTCCTGTGAACAAGCCACCCCCGCAAGCGGCGATTGGATGATCCGTAACAATGAAGGTCGGAACGTGCTGGTCACAATCCACCGTGCAACCACCAAAGATGGCGTGACCAAAGAAGACGAGATGCGGGACACCCTCGGGCCCCGCGAATCGCGCGAGCTTGGTTGCGAAATCTCCGAGGACGGGCACCAGACACTCACGCTGGTGCGGGCGATCTTTTAGAGCGCTTCAGTTCCGCGCGCAGATGACCAGCACGCCAATTCCTACGAGCAGCACCACAAACGGTACCCAGAAGTGAAGATCCGTCAGGATGGCGAGCGCCAGCGGCTTCGCCGGCGCTTCGTCGTTTTCGGCCGCCATCACCAGGCGAGCTTTCCGGGGAAGAACTCGGCGAAGAGATCGTCGTAGAAGGGCTTCAGTTCCTTCATATCCGGCTTGGTGTGGCCCTTGGAGTAGAGGTCATATGGATTGAATTTCTGCACCCACGGGAGCATGGCGTGGTCTTTCTCGTTCATCAGATGCTGGTACGCGCCGTGTTTGTGCCACGCATAGAAGGAGTGGAAGCGAAGCATGTAGAGCGCCTCATCCGGCAGGTTATTCTTCAGCACCTCGGCAATATAGGCGTCATGCCCGAAGGACATGTGCACATTCTCGAGGCCGCAGTTCGGCTCGTAGATGCCGTGCTTCGTCTGATACTCGGCCGCATTGCGGTCCGGGTTGGCGGCAAAGTACTCCGGAAATACGATCTGCTCCGACCACGCACAGCCCACCGGAAACGTATCGCCGACCACGCCCCACTGCGGCTCGCCGTAAAGGCAAAGGCACTTGCCCAGGTCATGCACAAAGCCGGTCGCGATCATCCAGCGCGGATGCCCATCGCGCCGGATCGCCTCCGACGTCTGCAGCAGGTGCTCCATCTGCGTCAGGTCGGTATCGGGATCGCTGTCGTCGACAAGCGTGTTCAGATATTCGCCCGCCTCCCAGATGGTCTTCTTGCTCCGTGTTAGCCCGAAGTACTCCTTCTCCTTGCCCAGGACATAGTCCACCGTTTGCTGCTCGTGGTTGATCCGGTAGAACTCGGCGACGCCAGGATTTGCCTGCTTGTCATACTGGCGGAACTCCTCTTCCGACTTGCCCTCTTTGTAGCGGCCTTCGAGGAATTCGTCCCAGTTTTCCAGGCTTTCCATCGGGTGTTCTCTCGGGGTAGCGGGCTGCTGTGCGGTCGCCATTTTGGTTCACCTCTGGGCGCAATTGGGTATTTCTAGATCGTTTCAGTTAACGATTTCGGGCGCTACTCCACGATAGATATTTCGCAGGTCCGTTGGCAAGCTTGTCGAGGTGAAGAAAGCGGACTATTCAGATGTTATTGCGTCACGGTAAGTGCCACTTTTACTGGCGAGGCATTAGTCGTAGTGCTAACGGATGTAGTGACCTGGATCGAATAGGCGCCCGGCGGGGTTGCGTTCGCTATTTGGGTGCTCCCACCCGTGTTGCTGGAGCCTCCACCGCCGCACCCGATCATCCCAGCGCCGACCAAGAGAACGATAAGCATCATCAGGACGCCGGGCCAAGACCTGCGCCGCGCGCCGGGAATGCCGAAGAGTAGCAGCGTCAGCGCGACACCGCCGCGCAACCAGCCGGAGCCGTCCGTCGTTCGCCTGTCGAGGGAGACTATGGTAGCGCCGGTCGTCTGCACGGTCAGCGTACTCGTCACCGCGGCGGTTCCATTTGGCGTAACCGAAGCAGGGCTGAAGCTGCAGGTGACGCCCTTCGGCAGCGTGGCGTTGTCGCACTGGAAGGTGACCGCCTGGTTGAAGCCGTTCTGCGGCGTCACCGTAAACGTGACGCTGCCCGAAGAGCCCTGCTTGATCGTCAGCGAGGCCGGCTTGGCCGAGACCGTGTACGACGGCGTCAGCTGCTGGAACGCAATCGTGGTCGTAGCGGCGGCGTAATGCACATCTCCGCTGTACTGCGCCGTGATGGTTGCGGCATTGGCCGGCGCCGATGTCGCGGTAAGGGTCGCGACATAGTTGCCGGAACCATCCGTGGCCGCCGCAATCATGCCCGTGCCCAGCGACGTCGAGCCATTCAGGAATGTGACCGTACCCGTCGGCGCAAAGCCGAAGGAGAGACCGCTATAGGTAGCAGTGAAGGTGACACCGCCCGAAGACGCTCCACCATACGCCAATGTCGCGTTGAGCTTTGTCGGATGCAGCACCACGCGGCGCACCCGGTAGTTTTTCGTGTCAGCGATGAGAAGATTTCCGGCTGGATCGTAAGCTATCGCGTTTGGACTATAGAGCATTGCAGCGGCGGGGGAGCTCCCATCACCGCCAAAGCCCGGTGTGTGATTGCCCACGACCGTCGTGATGATGTTGGTGGCCAGATCGATCTGGCGCAGCACATGGTTGCCGGAATCGGCAATGGTCAGATGTCCTGCGCCGTCGTAGGCGAGGCCGGCCGGAGCATTGAACATTGCGGCATTTGCCAGACCGCCATCTCCGGAATACCCGGGGAGGGATCCGCCGGAATTCACTCCACCGATCTTCGAGATAATGCCGGTGTTGAGATCAATCTTCCGGATATTTTCATAGAAGCTGTCAGCCAGGTAGAGGCCGCCTTCTCCGTCGAGAGCCAGCCCCTCTACGTCGTACAACCCGGCCTGGAGTGCCGGACCACCATCCCCGCTCGGGCCATGAGTATTGCTCCCACCAGCTATCTGTGTTGTGGCACCTGTGGCGACATCGACCATCCAGACGGCACTGTTTTGGGTCTGCCCGTTTCCGTAAATGAGAGCCGACGCATAGTAAAGCGTCTTGTTCCCATCGAATGCGAATGGACCTGTGGGCGACACATGTGGAACCAGGGTCGAGACCGTACCCGTGTTCAGATCAACCGCCTCGATTGCACCGTCGGTTCTTACGTAGAGGTGACTGTTTCCGTCGCCAGCAACAGCGAACGGGCCTGAAGTCGTAATCTCCGCCTCAGCGTTTGGTGGCAGTACGCCGCCCGCGATTGTGGTGATGACGCCCGTAGCGGCATCGATCTTGCGAACGCGTTCATTTCCCGTATCTGCCACATACACGTTGCCCTGTGGGTCAGTCGATATCCCGAAAGGGTTGGTAAGCCCGGCCTGTTGCGCGGGTCCGTTGTCACCAAAAAAGTTCGGCCAGCCATCGCCCGCAATCGTGGAAAGATTGCCGCCTATTGGAAAGGTGCGGATGTTAGAGGAGCCATCGAAGAAAGTCACGGCGCCTTTCGATGAGAGGCACACGCCACCGCCAAACGCGATCTCTGCGCTAATCGCGGGGCCTCCATCGCCGTTTGTATTATTTGAAGGCGTGTTAGTGCCCGCAAGCCCGCGGATACTGTTATCGTTCGCCATCACTTCATAGATTCCATCGGCGTTCGGGTTGGGATTGGCATACAAATTAGAATTCCACGCCTGATATTGCCCCGAGAAAAACAAGTTGCCGGCGCCATCCACTGCCAGACCAGTAATGTAAGCCGTGGAGCCAATTCCCGGGTAGGTCGATGTTGGCGTGCCGGCGCCAGGGCCGCTGCCTGCGAGAAGCTGAACTGAGCCGGAGGATAGATTGATGCTGACGAGGCTGGAATCGAGAGTGTCGCTGGCGTAGTAGATGGAATATGGAGCGGCATAGAGATATCCGCCGTGCACTACGATTTCTGGGCCGGCGAAATAGAAGTTCGTCTGCAGAGCTGGACAGGTGGTGGTTGCGCTGGGAAAGCAGGGATTGGATATGAAACCTGAGCCTGCGAATGTCTGGATGACTCCGGTGTTGAGATTGAGACGCCACAAATAGTATTGATCCACGATGAAGAGGTCGCCTTGTCCATCGAGCGCAACGCCGGTCGGATAATCAAGCAGGGCGGATGTACCGGGACCGCCATCTCCCGCGTGGCCGAACTTTCCCGGAGTGCCGGCGATCGTCTGAATGATGCCGGTCGCAGCATCGACTTCCCGAACCGTAGCGCTGAATGCATCCGTGATGTACAGGTTGTTCGCCGCATCCAGCGCAAGCCCAGCCGGGCAGGCAATCCGGGCAGAGGTTGCAGGTCCTCCATCTCCCGCGGAGATTGCGGGTCCCACGGGCAGCGGCGTGCCCGCATAGACCGTTGTGCTGGACGAGGGATCGATCTTAAGCACTACGCCAAGATCGCAGGATGCGACATACAGATTCCCAGCCGAGTCCTCGGCCATTGCGTAGATCTCGCCGAAACCGGTCTTGAGCGCATTCACAGGCTGCTGGAATGGCGCGGCGCCGGCGATGGTCTCGATGATGCCGCTGCTGCCTGAACCGCTGGCGTTAGCGCGCGCGCGTGTGCTGCCGCGTGCTTCGAGTTCTGCCTGCATCCGGTGTCGCCATGCCTGCCACTCCTCTGGATTGCGGCCGGCCGGGAGGGGAATACCGAAGGGGCTGGCTGTCACACGCGGTGCTGCCTGGTGGCTGCCGGAAACAACTTGACCGGCGGGAGCCGCAACCGCAGAAGAAAGGGCAGAAAAGAAGCCTACAAGGAACAGCAGAACGCCGCGAAATGTCACGGAAGGGCCTCGAACAGGGAACCGCCAAGCATTCGGGGACAGCCGCTCGGTCAAGGTAGAAGATAAAGGCGCGCCACCGCTTCGTCATTCTGAAAATGACACCGCCACAAAACTTCCTCTGCTCCTCCCGATTTGGGAATCAATGACCGGACGCGCTTGCACATTTTCCTGCCACATCATGTAGCGCTCCAGACCTATTCCGCCCGGAGCGCCCGTATGGGATCGATGGAAGCTGCCCGTCTAGCGGGCAAATATGCAGCGAGCAAGGTGACGATAGCGAGCAGTGCAGCGGGAAGCATGAAGGCGAGCGGGTTCGCTGCGCTGATTTCGAAGAGCAGGCTCCCCATCAGACGCGTCGAGAGGAGTGCGCCAATCAGCCCGATGAGAACGCCGAGGATTGTGAGCCTAAGCCCGAGTCCGAGGACCAGGCGCAGCACATCCTCACGTCGCGCGCCGAGCGCCATGCGAACTCCGATCTCCTGCGTGCGCTGCGTGACCGCGTAGGCCATCACGCCATAGATGCCGATGGACGCCAGCACCAGCGCAAGCACCGCGAACGCGGAGACCAGCACGGAACTGGCGCGGCGCACCGCGAGCGACTGATCGGCGAGTTGGTCCATGGGAATGGCCTGGAAGACCGGCAGCTCCGGATCGACGCTCCACAGTGTCTGTTCCGCGGTCTTGATCATCGACGCCGAGTCGGTTGCCGTACGCAGCGTGAAGGCAATCAAAGGGTACGGCTGCTGGTCGAAGGGATGATAGATGTCAGCGTGTGTCGGCTGGTCCTGCCCGAAGGCCTTCACATCGCCGACGACGCCGACGATCCGCCACCAGTCGGGTTTGTCCGGTACGCCGGGGGCCGGTGGATTCAGATTCAATTCTTCACCGATCGGGTCTCGGCCCTTGAAGAAGCGCTCCGCCATCGTCTGGTTGATCAGGATGACCTGCGGACTGCCGGCGCGATCCGTATCGCTGAAGTTTCGGCCACGGAGCAGCGGTATGCCCATGGTGCGCAGGTATTCCGGAGTGATCACGCGATCATCCGCCTCGGGCGCCTGGCCTTCCTTCGGCGGCGCCTGGCCGCGCAACAGAAAGTTGTTCGTGCCCCAGAAGCCGCTCAGTGGCAGATAGTTCGTGGCGCCAGCGGATCGCACGCCCGGCAGTGCGTTCATCCGCTTCACTGTCTCGGTGACAAGAGTGCGCCTCTTCGCGTCGTCGTTGGCAGGGTAGTGGCTGGCAGAAAGGAGCACCTCGATCGAAAGAAGATGATCCGGCTGGAAGCCAAGGTCGGCGCGAATCACGCGCTGAAAGCTCGCAACGACAAGACCGGCAGCGGTAAGCAGTACCAGCGACAGCGCCACTTCGCTGATGACGACGGCATTGCGTGAACGATTGGAATGGCGGCTTGTCGTGCTGCCGCGGGAATTGTCGTTCATCGCAGTGTCCGCTCTGGCGCGCATCGCTTTCAGCACTGGTGCAATGCCGAAGAGAACTGCGGCGAGCAGCGTGATGCCGAAGGCGAACAGGAAGACCCCACGATCCATCGGGATCTCAGTCACCTTCGGGATGTGAAGGTTGGCGACATCATTGGGGAAGAGGCGGAGCAGGAAATGCGTTCCCACGAAAGCCAGGGGCATGCCGATCACGCCGCCGATTGCAGCGAGCACCAGACTCTCGGTCACAAACTGACGCAGCAGGCGCAGACGCGTGGCGCCGAGCGCGAGCCGCACCGCTATCTCTTTCTGCCGCTCGGCATCGCGTGCCAGTGCCAGCCCGGCGGTGTTCGCGCACGCAATCAGCAGCACCAGTCCTACCGCCGCCATCAACAGCAGTAGCGGTTTGCGGATATCGCCGACGAGCTGCTCACGCAGCGGGACCACCAGTACCCGGTTGCCGGCGTCAGTGTTCGGGTGCTGTGCGGCAATCTGCGCCTCCAATGCGTTCAATGTCTTCTGCGCCTGCGCGACGGTGATGCCCGCTTTCAGACGGCCGAGAATGCGCACATAGGCGTGGTTGTAGTCGTCGAACGCGGAGGCTTCGATCGCAGCAGGAGTCCATATCTGGACCGTGGTCGGATAGTCGAAGCTCCGTGGCATGATGCCGAGCACCGTGTATGAAGAACCATCCAAGGTGATGGCCTTCCCGACGATAGCGGGATCGGAGCGAAAGGTGGTGCGCCACAGGTGATCGCTCACGAGCGCCACATGCGGACTTTTCGGGCTGTCCTCTTGATCGGTATAGAGCCGGCCGAGTTGCGGTTGGACACCGAGAATACGCAGGTAGTTTGCGGAAACGGCATAGCCGATCAGGAGTTGCGGCGCGCCCTGGCCTGTGAGCGTGTGTTGATCGTCGTAGGAGGGAGCCAAGTCCTCAAAGACGCCGGACCGTTGCTTCCAGATAGCGAAGTCGGCAGCAGTGCTCGGATGGCCGCGATCACCCTTGGCGGGGTTCACTGTCCACACGGCCACGATGCGCTCCGCATCCTTATAAGGCAGCGGAGCCAGTAGCACAGCTTTCACCACGGAGAAGATGGCGGTGGTGGCACCGACTCCCAGTGCCAGGGTGAGAATCGCGGTGATGGCAAAGCCCGGCGATTTGCGAAGTTGATGCAGCGCGAATCTTACGTCCGCCCAGATGCTCTCAAGCGTTGGCCACTGCCAGACCTCGCGGCTGCGTTCTGCGATCGCGGTTACGTTGCCGAATTCACGGCGAGCTTTCTGCGCGGCCTCCTTTGGCGGCAGGCCAGATTCCATCAACTCCTCAATTCGCTCGTCAAGATGTTCCTGGATAGAGACGGAGAGATCGTCGTAACGGCGGTGGCGTGAAAAAAAGCGCTGGAACCAGGTCATAAGCTACTCCGCGCGTAGGGCATGGATGGGCTCAATCGACGCAGCCCGTCGGGCCGGAAGATAACAGGCCAGTGCAGCCACTGCGGCTAATGTCGCCGAGACAGCGACAAACGTCATAGGATCGCTCGCCCGAACCCCATAGAGCAGACGCGAGAAAGCCGATAGCATGCGAGCGAGCAACAGTGCGACCACTACGCCGACGGCAATACCGGCAATGGAGAGTTGCAGACCCTCCCGAATTACCATGCGCAGAATTCGGGCTTTTTCTGCGCCCAATGCGAGCCGAATGCCAATTTCGCGGGTACGTTGCGACACCGCGTAGGAGATCACGCCATAAATACCGATGACCCCGAGAATCAGGGCCATCGCGCCGGCGATGCCCAGCATCACCAGCGTGAACGAAGTTCGCGCCAGCGATTGACTGTAGATATCCTGCATCGTTTGTACGGACGCCAGCGGGAGGTTCGCATTCACCGACCAAACGGCCTGGCGAACCTCGTTGAGGAAGCTCTCGGTGCCGGCCCGGTCACTGCGGACGACGAATGTCACGCTGCGTGTGGCGTCGAATGTGCCAGGACCAAACATATCGTGCATGATGGAAGGCCAGTAGACGATCGCAGGCGCGTTGTCGTGAACGCCGTTTTCATAGACGTCCTGTACGACGCCGACGACTTCGTGCAACGGCATGCTCGGAAACTCACGGAAGCGCTTGCCGATCGCGGCGGCGGGAGAGCCCCACAATTCGCGAGCAAGGTTCTCTGAAACGATTCCCACCGGCTGTAGGCCATAGATCTCGGGCCAGGTGAATTCGCGTCCCGCGACAATTCTTGTCCCCGCCGCGTGGAAGAAACCGGGAGAGGCGTACTTGAAGAGCCGGAGCGGTGCGGTCTGAACGGTGTAATCCTTTCCCTCTACGAAGATTTCATCCCAGTTAGCTTCCAGTCCTTCCATCGGCATCCCGCTCGCAAAGCCGACAGAAGTCACTCCCGGAATCGCCGCCAGCTTGTCGGCAACATTGTTTTGTATTCGCACGACCATGCGCGGGTTCGACACCAGAGACTCGGGAATCGAGATGCGCAGAGTCTGCAGATGATTTGGATCGGAGAATCCCGGCTCGACGGTTCGCAATCGCTCAAAGGTACGAATCATCAATCCTGCACTTACCAGCAGTACCAGCGCCATCGCCACTTGAGCCACCACAAGAAGGTTGCGCGAGTGGTGGCGGTCGCGACTTAGACTCGCAGTTCGTCCCGCCGCGTGAAGCGCACTGGCAGTACGTGGTGCCGCATATTTGAGAACCGGAATGATTCCGAATAAGAGGCCTGACAACAACGAAAGCAGGAGCGTGAACGCGAGTGCGCGCACGTCGAGTGAGATCTCAGCCAACCGTGGCAGGTTTGCCGGGCCTATTGCAATAAGGAGCCGGAGCCCCGCATAGGCGATCCCTACTCCGAACGCGCCGCCTATGAGACCGAGTAACAAGCTTTCGGTCAACAAGTCCCGAGCAATGCGTGCCCGGCCGGCGCCGAGAGCAGACCGGATGGCAAGCTCCTGTTGCCGGGCCTCCGTCCGCACCAACACTAGATTCGCCACGTTGGCGCAAGCGATCAGCATCACCACGCCAAGTGTTCCCATGACAACCCAAAGCAAGTTGCCGACACTGCCAATCACATCCTGTTTCAGAGGATGAATCGCGGGTGTGATTCGCCACGTTTCGTAGAAATGCGGATTCGTACCAGGACCGTTGGACCAGGAATCCATCCAGATCGGCAGCATGCGTGTGATATCCGCATCTGCCTGTGTGATGGATACTTCCGGCTTCAGCCGGGCGATGCCCTGGAAACCGAAGCCGGCCAGGATCTGCTTGTTGCGGTCGAAGGCAAGCGGGAGGATCAGATCGAAGTCGGCGTTCACCAGGCGAAACTTTCGTGGCATGACCCCGACGATCTCGCGCCGTTGCGCATCCACCATGATGTTGCGTCCGATCACGGAAGGGTCGCCGCCGAAATGTTGTTGCCAGTAGGCGTGGCTGAGCATCACGGTCTTTGCACCGTGCGGACTTTGATCCATCCGCGAGAGCCAGCGGCCAGCGGCGGCCGGAACATTCAATGTCTCGAGTATCCCGTCGCTGACAAAGACCGCGCGGGCTTGTTCCGGCTGCGCGAAGCCGGTGACATTGGCAGTCCCCGGAATCCAGACGCCGAGGGATTGAAAGGTGCGGTTCTGCTCGGTGTAGGTGAAATACATCGACGGCGACAGGCGAAGGCCATTGGAGAAGTTTGCCAGTCCGGCTGCGCCGGGAGCCGTCAGCGAAATCCCCACAAGTTCCTCAGCTCCCGGATAGGGCAGCGGTTTGATCAACACGCTGTTGAGTACGCTGAAGACTGCCGTATTGGCACCGATTCCTATCGCCAGTGTGAGGATTACCGTCGCCGCGAATCCCGGTGCCTTTGCCAGTCGCAGGAATGCGAATCTCACATCGGCCCACAGGTTCTCCAGGCGCGGCCACTGCCACGCTTCGCGGCTGCGCTCTGCCGTCAATGTGACGTTGCCGAATTCGCGGCGGGCCTGCTGGGAGGCTTCTTTCTCGGACATGCCGTCCGCGATCAGTTCTTCCGTGCGCTCGTCGAGATGTTCCCGGATGGACACCACGAGATCGTCATAGCGACGGTTGCGTGAAAAGAGAGGCCATGCCATGCGAAACTCCTAGGCTTTCTGCGTGGCGAGCACGCGCGTGATGCCCGCGAACATTTTTTCGAAGCTGGAGACTTCTTCCTCCAGGCGCCGGCGCCCGGCGGGGGTGAGGCGGTAAATACGCGTCGGGCGGCCCTTCGCGGAGACGCCCTCCTCGGCTTTCAGCCAGCCCTCTCTGAGCATGCGTTGCAAGGCCGGGTAAAGAGAGCCCTCTTCGATCTGCAGCAGGTCGTCTGAGATCTGCTTGATGTGCTTGACCAGTGCGTAGCCATGCATCGGCTTCAGACGAAGGGAGTGGAGGATCATCATCTCGAGCGCGCCGGGGAACAAGTCACGGCTATCGGGGTTCTTTGGCATGAAAGCAATATAGATGCAGCATACCTATTTTGAGAATAGGTATGCTGTGAAAAGGTTTTTGGGCGCTGGAAAGCCACTTAGTGACAGGTCGGACGGCCGATTCTCAGGAAAAGCCGGTCTGCCGGCGGAGCCGCAGCCCGCAGTAGAGCAGGCTGGCGACAAGAATGATGACTAAAGCCAGAAGCCATCCACGGTTCATCGCGATCTCCGGCACTCGGGCATGGACCCCCAGCCAGAGGAAGACCGCCACCGCAGCCGCGACAATTGCGTAGTCCCACCAGCGGCGTCGCTCGCCTGCATCGAACTCGCTCCCGGCCTGCGCGGCGATGACCGCACCATAGTCGAGGTTATAGCGGTCGCACTCGCGCTCGATGGCGATGTTGCGTGAGTGCCGCTCGCGTTCGCCTGCCACAGCGGTTGAGATGGCAAGCGCGCCGAAGATCATCACCACGGAGCCGCCCAGCACCATCAGCTTGTGGGCGAGGTCGGTACCGGCGAGCTCACCGAAGACCAGAGCGCCCCAGGCCAGGCCCCAGAGCTGATTGGTATTAGAAAGCGGGATGCCGCGCCCGATCCCGAGATACTTGGCTGCGAACTGCTGAAAGAGGTCTCCGATGACCCAGACAAAACCGCCGAGAAAGAGCCAGAAGAGGACGCCGCGGAAGGCGGAGAAGTGAAAAGCGGTCGAGTGCGTGCCGCCATCCAGCCACCACACCAGCGCGAGCACGGAGCCAAGCTCGCCGAATGTGAACGCAGTGACAAAGGACAGCGGGTTCATGCCGCTGATGTAAGCCTTCCGGTACGGCACATACATCGTGCCCCACAATGCGCTGGCGCCGATGGCCGCGGCGAGGCCGCGCGCAGCGTGCGATGCAGCGTGTCCGCTGCCATGAAGGGTGGCGAAACCAAGCAGGATGGCGGCGGCAACGATAGCAACGGCGCCTAGCACGACGCGCATGATGCCGCCGCGGCTGGCCCCTTGCAGCTCGCGAAAGAGCACGCGTCCCCAAAGCAAACCGAAGAGCGAGTTGGCATTCCACAGCGGAAAGGCAATGGCGAGGCCGACGTCGCGGATGGCGAAGACGGTCAGCGTATTGGCAACAGCCCAGAGAGCGCCGGCGAGCAGTGCCCAGACAATGAGGTGTTTCTTCCCGGCAAGATCGCGCAGGACGTAGCCGGTTCCTTTGAGCAGGGTAGGGAAAGTCCAACGCGCAGTGAAGACGCCGGCCACCATCCAGAGGGAGACGGCGAAGGGCGAGAGCCCGGTATTGACCAGCTTGGTCGGCGCCTCAGCGGCGCCCAGCCAGACGCCCGCGGTAAGTCCGCAGGCGACGCCGAGACGGTGTAAGGCGTGAGTGTCTTCGACGTTTGCGGCGTTGGTCGTGTTGGAGGATGGAGTCGGCAAGTCAGAGCCGAGGGTAGTGGGCGGGAGGTGGGGCGTCAAGGATGCCAGGTGCATGCTTTCGCAATGCCGCCCAGAGCAACGCGTCCGCGAAGATGAAAAGAAAGAAGCCAGCGAAGGCTGGCATGAGGTGGAAGAAGTCCACATAACCCACAGCGAAGTGGACGCTGATTGCACCGCCGAATCCGGCGCACCCCATGACCGCAACAATTTCAGCCAGGCTGCGATTGAGCTCTGCACATCGCGCCATGAACAGGAGAAGGCACCCGATGGAGCAGAGTCCTCCGCCAAAGCCCGCTCGATCATGGGAGATAAGCGGAATCAGCATGGGAGAGATGCGCCCAAGGCTCGAAACATTGATTCCAATAAATCTAAGATCAGATGGAACGAACACCCTGGTCATTCCGAAGAGGGCAATGGTCACACCCGCGAGGATTAGGCCACTGGCGCAGGTTGTTAAAAGGTTCCTGCCCCATCTGGCAGAGGCGCTGAGATCGTTGGGAGCACTCCTCCAGACAAATCGCAGCGAAAATTCGCCGGGATGAGAGCGCCATAATCCGACGACGAACACGGGTAATAGAAAAAGTGTCGCAACGCCGTGCCATGTGTCGAGATATCCCTGGCCGAGGTAAGTGAGGAATGCCAAAAATCCTATCGTGCCGGAAAAGAGGAGTGACCACCAAGCCCACGGCTCTCGACGTTGCATGGGGAACGCGGCCAGCCAAAGATATCCGACGCCGATGGCCACAAGAGAGCCGCCATACGCCACCCGGTCATGAAACATGAACCCCAGAAGCCGGCGGTTGGCGGCATGGGCCAAGGCAACCGCGTCCATCCCGATCGCATGACTATCCTGCGGAAGCAACTGTCCCGCAATGGATTGAAGAACCGCAAAACCGCCACTCAGTGCGAGGGAGATACCGGTGAGTGCAATTAGAAATCGCCCGTCTCCAAGAACGACTTCCAGTAGGCTGCGATCATCCCTCATTGGCGTTGAAGTATAACAATCCGTTCGACTCGTTCAGACCGATCATTCTGCGTTGAGGCCGAATGAGTACGACTGCCAAACGCTATACTGATCAGTGGTCCACGCTGCCCGGCGCAGTCCACGGCAAGACCCAAATTCCCACAGGTGAGTGATCCGGATCGATGAGCACAAAAGAGGCAGTGCCAGCCCAGACAAGCTTTTCCGAGGAGATGGCCGAGTGGATCGAGGCCTTTGACGAGCTCGTGGTTGCGGAAGGCGCCGAGCATAGCGCCGAACTGCTGACGGCACTTCGCCGTCGCGCTCGCGAAGCGGGGATCAATACTCCGGGCGAGCTGGTGACGCCCTATCTGAATACCATTCCAAAGCACGAGGAAGTGCCCTATCCCGGCAATCGTGACCTGGAGCGGCGTGTGGAAAGCCTGATCCGCTGGAACGCGATGGCGATGGTCCATCGGCAGAATAAGAAGGACGCGGGGATCGGCGGCCACATCTCCACCTATTCATCACTGGCGACGCTGCTCGAGGTTGGCTTCAATCACTTCTTCCACGCTACCTACGGAGATCAGCCAGGCGACTTTGTCTACTTCCAGGGCCACGCATCGCCGGGTGTATACGCGCGCGCCTACCTCGAAGGCCGCTTTGAGGACGAACAGGTGCTGAATTTCCGTCATGAGCTGCGCGACAAACCCGGGCTCTCCTCCTATCCGCACCCTTGGCTGATGCCGAACTTCTGGCGCTTCCCGACGGTTTCGATGGGCATTGGACCGCTGAATGCGCTCTACCAGGCGCGGTTCATGAAGTACCTGGAGAATCGCGGCCTGATTGAGAAGACGGACCGCAAGATCTGGGCCTTCGTCGGCGACGGCGAGACGGACGAGGTCGACACGCTGGGTGCGATTTCGATGGCGACGCGCGAGAAGCTGGACAACCTGATCTTCGTCATCAACTGCAATCTGCAGCGGCTGGATGGCCCGGTGCGGGGCAACAAGCGGATCATCGACGAGCTCGAAGGTATGTTCCGCGGCGCCGGCTGGAACGTGATCAAGGTCGTGTGGGGCTCGGACTGGGACAAGCTCTTCGAACGCGATCACACCGGGCTGCTGTTGAAGCGGATGGAAGAGTGCGTAGATGGCGACTACCAGTCGTACAAGGCCAAGGGCGGCGCATACCTGCGGCAAGAGTTCTTCGGGAAATATCCCGAGCTGCTGGAATTGGTCAAGGACATGACGGATGACCAGCTTGGCTCGCTGCACCGCGGCGGGCACGATCCCGTGAAGATTTACAACGCTTACAAGCGGGCAACCGAACACAAGGGTGGCCCGACTGTGATCCTTGCCAAGACGGTCAAGGGTTATGGACTGGGCAGCACGCAGGCGCGTAACGCGAGCCACCAGGAGAAGAAGCTCACCGATGACGCCTTGACCGCGTTCGTGAAACGCTTCGATATTCCCGTCCCCGAAGACGCAGCGAAGGAGGCGATACCCTATCGGCCGAAGAAGGACGCGCCGGAGATTGCCTACATGCTGGAGCGGCGCAATGCACTAGGCGGATTCATGCCGCGGCGCGAAGTGCCCAAGCTCGACTTCAAAGCGCCCGCGCTGGACTCCTTTGCCGAGTGGACTGCGGGGTCGAAGGGCCGCGCGGTCTCAACCACGATGGGCTTTGTCAGCATCCTGCGGCACCTGATGAAAGATGAGAAGTTCGGCAAGCTGATTGTCCCGATCGTGCCGGATGAGGGCCGCACCTTCGGTCTCGAGTCAGCGATCCGGCAGGTGGGCATCTATGCGAGCGAAGGGCAGAAGTACAAGCCACACGATGTAGACATGCTGCTCTACTACCGCGAAGAGGCGGACGGCCAGATTCTGGAAGAGGGAATTACGGAAGCGGGCTCGATGGCTTCCTTTACCGCGGCGGGCACTGCGTATTCGAATTATCGCCTGCCCACGATTCCGTTCTACATGTACTACTCGATGTTCGGCTTCCAGCGTATCGGCGACATGGCCTGGGCCTTTGCCGATTCGCGCGGCAAGGGCTTTCTGATGGGAGGAACCGCCGGACGCACCACCATGCTCGGCGAGGGTTTGCAGCACCAGGACGGCCACTCGATCGTGCTGGCCTCGACCGTGCCGACCTGCGCGACCTACGACCCGGCATACGTTTACGAGCTAGCCACCATCGTGCAGGACGGGCTGCACCGCATGTACGAGAAGAGCGAAGACCTCTTCTACTACATCACCATGTACAACGAGGATTACGCGATGCCGGCCATGCCGGAGGGCGCCCGTGAGGGAATCCTGCGTGGCATCTATCGTCTGCACCCGGCGGAAAAGGGAAACGCGGTCGCGCAGCTCTTCGGCAGCGGCCCGATTCTCAATGAGTCTCTGCGCGCGCAGCGGATCCTCGCGGAGAAGTACGGTGTGGCCACCGATTTGTGGAGTGTGACCAGCTACAACGAGCTGCGGCGCGACGCCCTGGCTGTGGAACGATGGAACCGCCTGCACCCCTCGCAGAAGGCGAAGCAACCTTACATTCTGAGCGCGCTGGGCAGCGCGGGAGGGCCCATCATCGCGGCCACCGACTATATGAAGGTGGTGCCCGATCAACTCGCTCCATGGCTGCTGGACCGGCTGGTGTCGCTGGGAACGGACGGGTTCGGACGCAGCGACAACCGCGAACATCTACGGCGGCACTTTGAGGTCAGCGCCGAGTCGATCGCGGCAGCCACGCTCTCCCGGCTGGCGCGTGATGGCAAATTCGACGCGAAGAAAGCGGAGAAGGCCTTTGCTGAACTAGGGGTCGATACCGAGCGCGGCGATCCCGCACGAGCGTAATTTTCTTACATCGAACACACGGAAGGCCGGAGCATCGTGCTCCGGCCTTCGTATCTGCAAGTGAAATCTAATCGGATTCGTCTAGCAAAGTAGCGAGCTTTGGATCGATGGTCATGCGCCGCGTCCCGGCCGGGCGCTCGTTGAGCCGATGGTACTCCGTCGCCGAAAGCATCACGGCAATATCGCGGTGGTTATCGCGGATGATCACTGGTTCACGTTGCGCTTTGCTGAGCAGCGTCGTCAGTTTCAGCCTTGGGTCTGTGGCAGAGATTGCGTGCATGGTCACTCCAGTGCCCGAGATTGTCTCGAAAGTCGGGCATTTTCGAAATGAATCCTTAGTCGTAGAATCCGACCCGGCAACATGTCCGGAAATGGACAGCAGACCCGCGCGACCGGACAGCTACCCGCAGACCCTTCGTCCCGCCGGACTGTCCGCAGACATCTGTTTTCAGTAACTTATAGGTGCTCTGGAAGATGGGCGGGCAAGTGCAATAGAGTCCATTGATGGACATCGCTCGCCCAGATATCAAAGCCAAGAAGAACCGCCGCCGCATCGTAACGATCGCGGCAGCGATCGTCGTCCTTGCCGGCGTGACCTTCGCAGTCATGCGGCTAAAGCCGGCTGCGCCAACCGTAGAACGGAGCGTCGTCTGGACCGACACGGTGAAACGCGGAAACTTGATCCGGCAGGTACGCGGCAACGGTACCCTCGTTCCCCGCGAAGACGCGATCCGCCAGATTCCGGCCCAGTCGGCGGCGACGGTGACCCGCATCCTGGTGCTGCCCGGATCGAATGTGAAGGCGGATACCGTCCTGATGGAGTTGAGCGATCCGCTGGTGACCCAGCAGGCAGTGGACGCGAAGCTCGCGCTCAGTGAGTCGGAAGCCGATCTGAAGAATACCCAGGTGCAGTTGCAGAGCACACTTTCCACGCAGAAGGCGACCGCAGCCACCACCAATGCCGATTACGAGACGGCGAAGCGGCAGGCGTCGACCGACGAATCACTGTACAAACTGGGCGTTATCTCCGGAATTCAGGCCCAGGCCTCGAAGAGTAAGTCAGACGGGCTAACTACCCAGAACCAAATGCAGCAGAATGTCGTATCCATCAACGAGAAGGCCCTGGAGACCCAACTTGCTGTGGCACAGGCCAAGGTGGATCAGGCGCGCGCGATGTACCAGCTCAAGCAGCAGCAGCTCGATGCGCTGCGTGTGAAAGCGGGCATCAGCGGCGTGCTGACGGATCTGCCGATGGCTGTGGGACAGCAGGTGACGCCAGGGACCATGCTCGCAAAGGTGGTCGTGAAGAATCAGCTGAAGGCAGCGCTCAACATTCCCGAGACGCAGGCACGCGACATCCAGACCGGCCAACCGGCTGCGATCGATACCCACAACGGCATCATCGAAGGCACGGTGCAGCGCATCGATCCGGGCGTGCACAATGGCACGGTCACGGTAGACGTGGCATTGAATGGCTTTGTCGAGGGTGAGCGGCCGGACTTGAGCGTGGACGGGCAGATCGATCTGCAGCGGCTCACGGATGTTCTCTATGTCGGCCGGCCGGCGTTTGGCAATGAAGACTCGACCATCAGCTTGTTCAAGCTGAGCCTCGATGGTAAGTACGCGAACCGTGCCCCGGTGAAGGTGGGACGCGCCTCGGTAAATGCTATTCAGGTGCTCAGTGGGCTCAAAGAGGGAGATACCGTCATCCTGTCCGACATGTCCCGCTGGGACCAGGTGGACCGCATCCGGCTGGAGTAATCAACTTTAGGAATGGAAGGAACACGAGGCTAACCATGGACGAAACAGCACAGCCACTGATACAGATCGAGGCGCTGACCAAGGTCTTCTACACGGACGAGATTGAGACACACGCGCTTTCCGGCGTGCATCTGGCGATCATGCGCGGCGATTATGTCGCCATGTCCGGGCCGTCAGGTTGCGGCAAGTCGACGTTGCTCTCGATTATCGGACTGCTGGACACGCCGACCAACGGGCGCTACCAGTTGAACAGCAAGCCGGTGGAGAACCTGAGCTTCGCCGAGCGCTCGCGCATCCGCAACCAGGAGATCGGCTTCATCTTCCAGAGCTTCAACCTGATCGGCGACCTCACCGTGGCCGAGAATGTGGAGCTGCCGCTGACTTACCGCTCCGGCATGCCGGCGGCAGATCGTAAGCGCCGCGTGCAGGAGTCGCTCGAGCGGGTGGGCATGGCGCACCGCATGCGCCACTATCCCTCGCAGCTCTCCGGCGGTCAGCAGCAGCGTGTCGCTGTGGCCCGCGCGTTGGCTGGTTCGCCGTCCATCCTGCTGGCCGACGAGCCTACCGGAAACCTGGACTCGAAGAACGGCGAAGCCGTGATGGAGCTGCTCTCCGAACTGCACAAAGAGGGCGCGACCATCTGCATGGTGACGCACGATCCACGCTTCGCTCGCCATGCAGATCGCCAGGTGCATCTCTTCGACGGCAAGGTGATTGCCGAAGGAGAGTTGTCGCCGGAGCAGTTGCTGCAGGTCCAGTAGCACTGCGCCGAATCAGGCCGGTTGTGCCGGAAGCAGGCCGGAGTGTGTCCAGACTCCGGCCTCCTGCATCGAGGCGGGCGTTAAGGGAGAGCTCGAATGGGTAAGTTACTGAAAGATGTGCAATATGCATTGCGGCAGTTCCGCCGCAATCCCGGCTTCGCCATTACGGCGGCGCTGACGCTCTCCCTTGGCATCGGCGCGACGACCGCCATTTTCACGCTCATCTACAACACGATGTTGAAGGCGCTGCCCGTCCAGCATGCCTCGCGCCTCTACATGATTGGCAAGGAGCCCACCTGCTGCAACTACGGCGGCATGCAGGGCGATGAGTGGCGCATATTTTCGAACGATCTATATCTGTACTTCCGCGATCACACTAAGGGATTTGAAAGCCTGACCGCATTCCAGTCCTTCACTACATCTCTATTGACGCGCCGCGTTGGCGATCCGCATCCGCCGGATACGGTGGCAGGCCGGTTCGTGGCGGGCAACGAGTTTTCCACCCTGGGCGTGCCGCTGGCGCTCGGCCGTCCGATCCAGCCGTCGGACGATACCGAAGGTGCGCCGCCGGTTGCAGTGATCAGCTATCGCATGTGGCAGCGGCGCCTTGGCCTGGATCCGCACATCATCGGCTCGACCTTCTCCATGAATGGCGTCGTGGTGACGATCATTGGCGTGACGGCGCCGGAGTATCAGGGCGAGATCGTGCAGTCCGATCCGCCGGAGCTGTGGCTCGCGCTGAACCAGGAGACGAAGTTTACCGGTGCAGATGCGGCGCACACCCATCATCCCGATACGCACTGGCTGGATGTTGTGGGCCGGCTTGCGCCGGACGCCAACCTGGATCAGGTGAATGCACAGCTCAATCTGGAGTTGCGGCAGTGGTTGCGCGGCCGCGACACGCTCAATGCCGCGGAACGCGCGCAAATTGACCGGCAGAAGACGCAGCTTTCCTCGGCGAGAGCGGGTGTGAATACGGTTGCGGAAAATTACGGCCGCGGCCTGAAACTGTTGATGTGGGCCGCCGGTTTTGTGCTGCTGATTGTGTGTGCCAATGTGGCCAACCTGCTATTGGTACGCTCAACGGCTGAACGGCAGCAGCAGGCCGTCCGCATTGCGCTTGGCGCGACACGCGGTCAGCTTGTACGGCAGGCCATGGTGTCCAGCATATTGCTGGCATTGATCGGCGGTGCAGGTGCTATCGCGATTGCGTATTTCGTCGCACATTCCGTGTTGAGCCTGGCCTTCCGCGGTTCGGACTATGTTCCGGTCAGCGTCAATCCCTCACTGCCGGTGCTGGGATTTGCTGTCCTAGCCGCGTTCGTCACGGCGATTCTTTGCGCGATCATTCCGGCCTGGATCTCGACGAAGACAGATCCGGCGTCTGCCATCCGTGGCACCTCGCGCACGATGAAAGACTCGAGCTCGACGGTCCAGCGTGTGCTGGTCGTCACCCAGGCCGCGCTCTCAGTTGTATTGCTCTGCGCCGCGGGACTGCTGCTGCGCAGCCTGAACAATCTGCAGAAGCAGGACTTCGGCTTTCAGGTGAGGGACCGCTACATCGTGGGCATTGATCCCTACCTCGCGGGATATAAGCCGGCCCAAACCGACGATCTGTATCGCAAGCTGCACGCGCGGTTGCTGCAGATTCCCGGCGCGCAGAAAGCCGCGTTTGCCCTCTATACGCCTCTCAGCCACGACAACTGGAATGGCGGCATCTTCATCCCAGGGCAACCTGATCCGCAGCCGGACAGTGACTGGTATGTCGCAACCTGGATCCGGATCAGCCCGCAGTATTTCGATGCGATCGGCGCCAAGCTGCGCACAGGACGGTTCTTTACCGATAGCGACGACAACCACACGCGCAAAGTAGCAATCGTCAACCAGGTTTTTGCGGACCGCTATTACCACGGCAAGGCGATCGGTCAGCATTTTGGGCTCGAACGAGAGCTCCGGTCGCAATTCGAGATTGTCGGCATCGTGGAAAACACGAAACATCAGGACCCGAATGTGCCACCGCCTCCCATGTACTACATACCCTTTGCCCAGACCTCGGAGGTTTTCAAACCCGAGTCCAAGCCATTTGAGCCGTTGGGTCACTATGCCGGCCAGGTCGTGCTCGATGTCGCCAATTCGACACCGGCGACGTTGGAAGCCGAGACGAGGCGAGCTTTCGCAGACGTCAATCCACTCTTGACGCCGCAGTACTTCCACACCTTCGCCTATCAGGTCTCGACAAACTTTAATGAGGACGAGCTGCTGGCGCGGCTCACCTCGCTTTTCGGTGTGGTGGCTCTCATCCTCGCATCGATCGGCCTCTACGGCGTGACCGCATATTCAGTAGAGCGTCGCACGGGTGAGATCGGCGTGCGCATGGCGCTCGGCGCAGACCGGCCGAGCATCCTGCGTGACGTGTTGAAGCGCTCGCTTCTGCAGTGCTTCATCGGACTCGCCATCGGGGTACCCCTCGCCTATGGCGCAGGCCGTTTGATGGCCCAGCGTCTCTACGGCGTCGGCGCATTTGATGCGCCAGTGGCCCTCATCACGCTGCTTATGCTTTCGCTCGCAGCGGCCGCAGCGGCCTTCGTGCCGGCAAGACGCGCGGCCTCCATCGAGCCGATGGTCGCGCTCCGTATGGAATAACCAAACCGAAAGGAGGAGCCCGTGCAACTCACCCAGCAGCTCTTGCAGAACCTTCGTTACGCTTTGCGGCAGCTTCGCCGCTCGCCGGGCTTCGCCGTCACAGCGGTACTGACGCTGGCGCTGGGGGTTGGCGCGACCACCGCCATCTTCACGCTGATCTATCAGGTCATGCTGCGGCCGCTTCCGGTTCAGGCTCCGGAGCAGCTCTATAAGCTGGGAGCTCGTTACGACTGCTGCTACAACCACGGCAGCCTGTTCGGCGACTGGACCCTGTTCTCCTATGACCAGTATCTGAACTTCCGCAGCCATCTCAGCGGCTTCTCGAGCATGGCCGCTGTCGAGGCAGGACAGCGGCCGGTGGGTATGCGGCCACAGAACAGTACAGAAGCCGCAGTGCCGGCACAGGTGCAGTTTGTTTCGGGGAATTACTTTTCGACGCTCGGCGTGACAGCCGCGCAGGGACGCGCGCTTCAACCCTCCGATGACCAGCGCGGCACGCAACCACGCGTGGTGCTGACCTACAACCTGTGGCAGCGGCGCTTCGGCGGCGCAGCGGATACGGTCGGCTCCACGCTGATGGTCAATAACCGCGCGATGACCGTGGTGGGCATCATGCCGGCGGGCTTCTTTGGGACTCGGCTCGACGCGGACACGCCGGAGATCTGGGCGCCGCTGGCCTTCGAGCCGATGCTGACCAATATCGACGCGATGGACCATCCGAGTGAATACTGGCTCTATCTAATTGGCCGCGCGGAAGCGGGCACAAAGCCCGCGGGAATCGACGCGGCGACTACCGGATTGCTTCAGGGATGGATGCGCGCGCATCTGGATACGCTCGGAGCAGGCCAGAGTTCTGCCATTCCCCGGCAGCGCACGGAATGGATACCGGCGGCGACCGGCATCAGCGAGCTCCGCGATAGCTACGCCTCGGGGCTGCGACTCCTGCTGATGATTGCCGGCTTTGTGCTGCTGATTGTCTGCGCGAACCTGGCGAATCTGATGCTGGTGCGCGGCATGGCGCACCGGCAGCAGACGGCGGTATCTCTGGCGCTGGGTGCGCAGCGCGGCCGCCTGATCCGACAGACGCTCGTGGAGAGCCTGGTCATAGCGCTCGCCGGCAGTGCAGTGGCTCTGCTGTTTGCTGTCTTCGGCGCACGCGCCATGCTAGCAATGGTGCTGGCCGGCACGCATTCCTCGCCCTTCTCGACCACGGTTTCGCTGCCGGTCTTCGGGTTCGCAGTGACCATCGCGGTGATTGCCGGAGTGCTCTTCGGCTGTGTGCCGGCATGGATCACATCGCATTTCGATCCAATCGAAGCATTGCGCGGTGCCAGCCGGACGGCGGGCGACAAGACGGCATGGCCGCAGAAGGCGCTGGTGGTGCTGCAGGCGGCCCTCTCGCTGGCGCTGCTTTCGACGGCGGGCCTGCTGACGTTAAGCCTGCGCGCGCTGGAAAACCAGAACCTGCATCTTGCGACATCTGGCAGGCTGGTCATCGGCGTCAATCCAGTTGCCGCGAACTATGACATCACCAGGCTTGCCGAGCTGGAGCGCAAGTTCGATACGCAGTTGCGGCAGACGCCGGGCGTGGTCGACCTCGGCTATGCGACGTTTAGCCCGCTCTCGCAGGACGGCTGGCACGATCTGACCTATCTGCCGGGCGCCCCCCCGCCACCGCCCGAGTTCACCAACAACTACTATCGGACGACCTTCGATTATGTGAGCCCCGGCTACTTCGCTGCTGTGGGTACGAATGTCGTTGCGGGACGTGGATTGTCGGAGAGCGATACGCCCACGACGCGCCGTGTTGCTGTAGTAAATCAGGCATTCGTCGCGCATTTCCTCAAAGGGAAGCCGCCGTTGGGCGCGCACTTTGGCCTGAACCAGCGTGACCCGAACGAGTTCGAGATTGTCGGTGTGGCAGACGACACGAAATATGAAAACCCCGATCAGCCGCAGTTGCCCATGGTGTTCATGCCAATGGCCCAGCCGGCGGAAGTCTTTGAGGAGGAGGAACGGGTCGCCACAGAACGCGTCCGCTTCCCGAAAGACATCGTCGTTCACTACCAGGGCGGTGAGGCGGAGATGGCTGCCGCGCTGCGCAAGGCGATTGGAAACATCGATCCCAGTCTTCCCATCACCCGCATCGATTCGCTCGAGACGCAGATAAATGCGAACTTCAACCAGCCGGAGATGCTGGCGCAGCTCACGACAGCCTTTGGCCTGGTGGCTCTGCTGCTGGCGGCCATTGGCATCTACGGCGTCACGGCATACACCGTGGAACGGCGCACGCCCGAGGTGGGGCTGCGCATGGCGCTGGGTGCAGATCGAGGCGATGTTCTGCGCGAGGTCTTGAAGCGCGCGCTGTCCCAGGTTCTGGTCGGCCTCATACTCGGTGTGCCTCTGGCGCTCGGCCTGGGCCGGCTGCTGGCGGCTCATCTATACAACGTCAGCACCTATAACCCGCTGATCCTCGGCGGCGCGTTCGGCACGCTCGTCATTGCGGCAGTACTCGCCGCGCTCGTTCCGGCACGGCGCGCGGCATCGATCGAACCGGTACAGGCACTGCGCAACGAATAAGCAGCACCGATCTACAGTGAAGGAGGACGGCCATGCAGTTGGCACAGGATGTTCGTTACGCCTTCCGGCAGCTTCGCCGGAATCCCGGCTTTGCGCTGACCGCGATTGTCACGCTCGCGCTCGGCATCGGTGCGACAACGGCCGTGTTCAGCGTGGTGGAGCAGATGCTGCTGAGGCAACTGCCATACCGCGATGCGGACCGCATTGTGGCGCTCCGCACTTTCTTCACGGATAAGCAGCATCTGAACTCGCACGTCACCGGCGGCGACTACCAGGACATGCGCAATGACCCGGCCTTCACGGAAGTCGCCTACTATGACGGCGGCCAGATGGGCGTGCAGCTCCCGGACCATGCGACATTTACGCAGATTGAGGCGGTCAGTCCGCAGTTTCCATATGTCTTCGGCGTGCAGGCTGTCGCTGGAGCGCTCTTTCGCAAGGGCGACGGGTCGCACCAGGCCTTGGTGAGCGAAGCTTTCGCCGATGCAGAACTGGGCGGCGTGCAGACCGCCGTCGGTAAGTTGCTGAGCGTGGAAAGTGAGTCGTACCAGATCGTCGGCGTCCTACCGCGCAGCTTCGATTTTCCGCAGAAGGCCAAGATCTGGCTGGGTACGTCGGCAACTCCGGAGAACATCAACCGCGATTCCTATAACTACGGAGCCGTTGCTCGCATTCGTGACACGCTGGATGTGGAGCAGACGCAACTGCATTTGGATGTGCTATCAAAGCGCCTCGCCGGGCAGTTTCCAGTAAGCCACCCACATGTGGAGTTGCGGGCCGTGCCGCTGCGCGATTCGCTTACAGGCGCGGTGCGCACATCACTTTGGTTGTGGCTTGCTGCAGTCGGCGTATTGCTGCTGATTGCGTGCGCGAATGTCGCTCATCTGCAACTGGTGCGCATCTCGACGCAGGAACAGGCGCTGGCGGTGCGCAGCGCGCTTGGCGCAACGCGCGGCCAAATCGTCGGAGTTGTGTTGCTGGAGGCCGCGGCGGTATCGGTCCTGGGCGGCCTCGCAGGCTTGCTGTTGTCCCTTCCCGCGACCAGGCTGCTGATGCATCTGCTGGCATCGCAATTGCCACGGACCATGAGCGCTTCGCCTGACCTGCGGCTGCTTGGGTTCTGCATGCTGCTTGCGGTTCTCGTCACCATTATGAGTGCGGCGCTGCCGTGCTGGTGGGCGGCGCGGCGCGATCCCGCCGCAGCGTTGAGCCGAGGAACACGTTCTGGCAGCGCCAACCGCGGCACCGCAGTGTGGCGGCGTGGGCTGCTCACACTCGAGATCGGGCTGAGCTTCCTGCTGGTCACCACCTCCGGCCTCTTATTGCGTACGCTCCAGCACATCCACGAGACCCCAACCGGCTTTTCTGCGGAGAACCGGCTGGTGCTCTACGCGCATGCCCCGGGGCGCGGACTGGAACAGATTCAGAAGCGTGTCGTTCAGCTGGCGCAGTTGACCGATCAGTTGCCCACTCTACCGGGCGTGTTGTCTGCGGCTCAGACCATAGGACTTCCTGCCGGTCAGTATGGTTCGAACGGCAATTATGCCGTCGCCAGCAAGGGCCAGACGATGGCACAGGCCGGTTTGCCCTGGGCTATTTTCAGTCTCGCGGGCCCCGGCTATTTCAGCACCATGCATATCCCGTTGCTGCAGGGAAGGGATGTCACCGCGGCGGATACATATGGATCGCAACCTGTAGCCGTCATCAGCGCATCGTTGGCGCATCAATCCTTCGGCAATAGCAATCCGCTGGGCCAGCAGATCGTCTGTGGATTGGACGAGGACAGCATGCGCGGAGCAACGGTCGTTGGAGTGGTGGGCGATGTACGCCAGGACTCGCCGGCGGATGATCCGACTCCTGCCCTTTACATGCCGCTGGCCCAGCATCCGTATCTGGCCAATGAAGTCCAGATTGTGCTCCGCACCGCCGCGGCTCCTGCGACATTGATTCCTGCGGTGCGGCAGCGAGTCCTGGCGACGGACGCGACCATCGCCACCAGGTTCACCACCATGGACGATGCGCTTGCCGCAGCGACAGAGCCACAGCAATTGCGCGGCGAACTCCTGACTGCGTTTGCTGCACTTGCGCTGCTGCTCGCAGCCGTCGGCATGTACAGCGTCACCAGCTACACGGTGGCGCAGCAGGTGCGTGAGATAGGCATCCGCATGGCGCTTGGCGCGGACCGCACCGTGGTGGCTCGCGAAGTGATGATGACTGCCGGGAAAAGCGGGCTGCTGGGCATCGGCCTGGGTGTGCTCGTGAGCCTTGAAGCTTCTCGTGTGTTGAGCCGCTTTCTTATCGGAGTCACGGCACTCGATCCGGTCAGCTACAGCATCGCTGCGTGTGTGCTGGTGGCTGCAGCTATGCTGGCGGCGCTGGTTCCGGCCAGGCGCGCCGCCTCCACCGAACCCATGGTAGCGTTGCGGACGGAGTGAATGATGCATCTGGCCACCGACATTCGCTACGCATTCCGTCAATTGCGCCGCAGCCCGGGTTTCGCCATCACCGGAGTGCTCACGCTTGCCCTGGGCATCGGCGCGACCACGGCCATCTTCAGCCTGATCTACATCACTATGCTGAAGCCGCTGCCTGTAAAAGATCCCGCCGCACTATATAGGGTCGGCCGTGAGATCACCTGCTGCGCCACCAGCCAAATGCTCGGCGACTGGAGCATGTTCTCGAACGAGCTCTATGAAACATTGCGCGACCATACGCATGGCTTTGACGGCACGCTTGCCGCGTTCCAGGCCGGGCAGACCCCGCTGCTGGTACACCGCGAGGGCGATCCGCAGGCATCCATGGCGCTGCTGGGCAAGCTCGTCTCGGGAAACTACTTCAGCGTGCTCGGAGTGCCGATGGCGACGGGACGGGGGCTGACGCCCGCGGATGACCGTCCGGGCGCACCGCCTGTGGCCGTTCTGAGCGACCGCATGTGGCAGCGCCGCTTCGGGCGCGACCCGAATATTGTCGGCGAGACGCTGATGATGAATGGCACCGCCGCTACCATCGTTGGCGTCACAGCGCCGGGCTTCGTCGGCGAGACGTTGAACGCCGACATGCCGGAGCTCTGGATCCCGCTGTGCCAGGAGTCCAACTTCGTCCACGAAGGAGCCTTGGGGAACCGCCCGGAGCGTCATTGGCTAGGCATGATAGGGCGTCTCCCTCCCGGCGCGACGCTTACTCAGATCGATGCGCAAATGAATACGGAGCTGCGGCAGTGGCTGCACAGCCGCAGCGCGGAGATGCAGCCGGATGAGCGGGCGCAAATCGACCGCCAGCACACCGAACTCGCTTCTGCTGAAGCGGGCATCAATATTGTGGGACTCGTTTACGACCGGGCACTCAAGCTGCTGATGGCTGCCGCGGCCTTCGTCATGCTGATCGTCTGTGCCAATGTGGCCAACCTGCTGCTGGTGCGCGCACTGGCACAGAGCCAGCAGACCTGCGTACGGATGGCGCTGGGTGCGAGCCGTGAGCAATTGCTGCAGCAGGCGATGGTTTCCAGCATCGTCCTGGCCCTGCTTGGCTGCGTCGGAGCCATCGGCGTGGCTTACGTGCTCTCCAGCTCAGTGCTTGCGCTGGCATTTCGTGGCGTCGATTATGTGCCTCTCACAGCGCGGCCTTCCCCGGTCATGCTCGCCTTTGCATTTGCTACGGCCATTGCCACATCCATTCTCTTCGGCGTCGGGCCTGCATGGATATCGACGCGAAACAACCTTGCCAGCGTGCTGCGTGGCGCATCGCGCACGACACGTTCGAGTGGCACGGCCTCGCAGCGCTTGCTGGTCATCCTGCAGGCGGCGCTCTCTGTCGTGCTGCTGTGCGCCGCCGGCTTGCTGACCCGCAGCCTCGCCAAGCTGCAAGACCAGGACTTCGGCTTTCAGACCAGGGATCGCTATGTGATCAGCATCGACCCTGAACTCGCCGGATATCGTAGCGCGCAAACGAATGAGCTCTATCAGCGGATCGAAGACCGATTGATGGCCATTCCCGGAGCACAGCATGTTGGCATTGCGACCTATGCTCCGATGTCCGGGGAAAGCCGCACCACTTTCGCCTACTTTCCCGGCCGGATCAATCCCGCGCTCGACAGCGAATGGGGACAGGCCGCATGGAACCGCGTGAATTCGGCGTATTTCGATTCGATCGGCGCCAAAGTGGTCAAGGGGCGGATTTTCACCGATGCGGACGATGAGCACGCGCGCAAGGTGGCCGTGGTGAGTGAGGGTTTTGTCCGCCGGTTTCTGAAAGGCGACCCGCTCGGACAGCACTTCGGCATCGACCCGGAACTGCGTTCACAGTTCGAAATCATCGGCGTGGTGCACGACATCAAATTCCGCTTTCCCGATCAGCCTGCTCCGCCACTCTATTTCCTGCCTTTTCGCCAGAGGACGCAGGTTTTTCAAGCGGCGCGGCAGGACTGGGAAGCAGAGTCACACTTCGCAGGCAACATCATCCTGCAGCTCCACGGCAGCAATCGTCCCGCCGCGGAAGCTGCAATACGCAAGGCAATGCGCGATGTCGACACAAACCTGCCCATAACCGCCTACTACACATTTGCTGAACTGCAGAGCTATGGCTTCATTCAGAGTGAGTTGATGTCGCGTCTCTGTGCGCTTTTCGCGTTCATCGCGCTTGTGCTGGCCGCGATCGGTATCTACGGAGTGACGGCATATTCCGTCGAACGGCGCACCGGCGAGATCGGAATCCGCATGGCGCTCGGCGCCAGCCGCACGCGCATTCTGCGCGAAGTTCTAATGCAGTCGCTGTTGTCCTGCGGTGTAGGCCTGTTGATCGGAATACCGCTGGCCTACTTTGCCGGGCGCCTACTGTCTGACCGGCTCTTCGGCGTGGGTTCATTTGATCTGACTGTCGTTACCATCGCCGTTCTGCTGCTTTCCCTTAGCGCAGCGGCAGCGGCGTTATTGCCGGCGCGGCGGGCAGCGTCCATCGAACCCATGCACGCACTGCGATCGGAGTAGAGAGGAACGAATGGAACTCGGCAACGATCTTCGCTACGCGTGGCGTCAATTGCGACGCAGTCCCGGCTTTGCCGTTACTACTGTGCTGACGCTTGCGCTGGGCATCGGCGCCACCACCACGATGTTCTCCGTAGTGGACCAGGTTTTGCTGCGCCCGCTTCCCTTCGATCATCCATCGCAACTGGTGGCGATCACCGAGGCCTCCTACGAGAAAGACGCAGCAACCAGCGGGGGCGGCATCTCGCTGCCCGATGCAGAGGACTGGCAGACGCGCAGCCATACGCTCCAGGCGGTCGCGTACTACACCTTCAACATGCCGATCGTCGGCGGCATCGATCACTCACAATCCAAGCCGCAGTTACCCAGCAGCGCCAATTTTCTGAGCACCCTGGGAGTGCAGCCTGCGCTCGGGCGCGGATTTGCCGCGACGGAAAACAGCGCCGCCGCTTCGCATGTCGCGGTGCTGGGCGCAGAGGCCTGGCGTACTCTGCTGAATAGCGATCCGAAGGTCATTGGCCGCACCATCACGCTGAACGGCACGCCACATACAATCATCGGGGTGATGCCCGAGAGCTTCCGTTTTCAGGGTGGCAGCGACTTCATCCTGACTCCGCTGGACATCAGCCAAAAGGTTATACAGGACCGCTCGGGCGGCGTCCTCAACGTAATTGGCCGGTTGCGCCCAGGCAGCACTGCTGAGGACGCTACTCGCGAGATGGCCGGCATCAAGCAGCAGAACCTGCGCACCTATCCAGGGAAGGAGCGGGACACTCGAGTCCTGGTTGAGAACTACGCTCGCTCGCTGACGCGCAGCGTCCGTCCGGGCCTGCTGACCCTGAATGGCCTGGTGCTCGCCGTGTGGCTCCTGGCCGCAATCAATGTCGCCGGCCTGCTGCTGACCCGCACCCAGGGTCGTCGGCGTGAGATTGCAGTGCGCGCAGCGCTGGGGGCCGGCAGCTCACGGTTGCTGCGGCAATTCCTTGTGGAGAGTTTCCTGCTGAGTCTTGTTGGTGGAGCGCTGGGACTCGCGATTACTTCGGCGGCGCTTCGCGTTTCCAGAACGTATCTGGCGAATACCTTCCAAAATGGCGACACCATCCACATCGACGCGACCGTCTGTGTTTATGTATTAGTTGCCTCCTGCGTCTCGGCCCTGCTCTTCGGCATTCTACCGGCGCTGCAGGCCGCGCACCTTCCCATCCTGACAGGACTGCGCGAGGGCGCCGCCGGCGCCGGCACCAGCCGCCGGCAGTCCATGACGCGCGATGCGATTGTCACCGTTGAGGTAGCGCTCTCATTGCTTCTTCTGGTCGCCGCCGGTGTGATGGCGCGCACTCTCTTCGAAATGCAACGCAGGCCGCTCGGCTTCAATCCGGAGAAGGTTGTCACTGCGGAGTTGATGCTGCCGCAGAAGAACTACTGGTTCGTCAGCGCCGGACCATCCAATGCCAAGAGCATCGTAACTGCGCTCATCGAGCCGATGCTCATGCGCATCCGCCAGCTTCCCGGGGTGACTGCGGCAGGTGTCACCACTGTTCGTCCACTACGAACGAACTGGACCTTCCTCGATGAAGTCCGTTTTGCAGGCCATCCGAAGCCTGACCCGCATCATGCGCAGAATACGAACGTGCGTGCCGCGACATCGGACTACTTCCGTGCGATGGGCGTTTCGCTCAAAGAGGGCCGACTGTTCAGCGCAGACGATAGCGTCGGCGCACCTCTGGCTGCGGTCGTCAATGAGGCATTTACCCGACAGATTGATGGAGCGCGCTCACCGGTCGGTATGCAGATCGAAGCATCTGAAGCCGGAGCGCACAAATACGCCGCCATCGTTGGAGTTGTGGCGGATGCCCGCCAGGACATGAACGAGTCTGTGAAGCCCGAGCTACTGCTGAATCTCGGTCAGATGTCGCCGGCAGTTGACGATCTCTATCCCATCCTGGTTTCGTTTCACCTCGATCTGGTCGTTCGTGCGCAGGTAAAGCCCGAAGCATTGATCCCGGCGATCACGCGCATCGTGCACGATCTCAACCCCGCAGTGGGCGTGAACCACGCCGAGCCGATGCAAACCTCAGTCGACGACACCATGGGCAGCCAGACCTTGGCCGCACGACTGCTCACGCTCTTCGCAGTGGCGGCATTGGTAATTGCCGCTGCCGGACTCTATGGTCTGCTCGCGTATCAGGTCACACAGCAGATCCGCGATTTCGGCGTCCGGATCGCGCTCGGCGCGCAACGCAACGATGTGTTGTGGCTGGTGCTGCGGCGCGCCATTGTGCTGATGTCGGTCGGTGCATCGCTGGGAGTTGCCGCATCGCTCGGAGTCAGCCGCATTGCCCGCGGCATGCTCAGCGGTGTGGACGTCCAGAACATTCTGCTTGTGATTGAGGCGGTCACCGCAATACTCGCCGTCACTTGCATCACCGCCGGCTATCTGCCTGCGCGTCGCGCAGCTCAGACCGATCCGATGCAGGCCCTGCGTCACGAATAAGGAAGGAACAAACATGATCGATATACGCAACCTGGAACGCAGCTACAAGACCGGCGCCGGTCAGACATGGGTGCTGCGCCGCATTGACCTAAAGATTGATCGCGGCGAGTTCGTCACCCTGATGGGGCCATCCGGTGCAGGGAAGTCGTCCCTGCTGAACGCGATCGCCCTGCTCGATGATCAGTGGCTGGGAGAGTACTACTTCGATGGGGATCCGGTGCATGCCATGGGGCGCAAGCAGCGCGCCGAATTGGCGAAGCGCAGCATGGGCATGGTCTTTCAGAGCTATCACCTGCTCGACGAGCTCACAGTTGCCGAAAATATCGACCTCCCCTTGAGCTACAAGAACATGCCTCGCGCAGAACGCCAGGCGCTGGTGGCCGACACCTTGGACCGCTTCAACATCGTGGGCAAGAAGGACCTTTTTCCTTCGCAGCTCTCCGGCGGACAACAGCAGCTGGTCGGCATTGCGCGCGCGGTCATTCATAACCCGACGCTGCTACTGGCCGATGAGCCGACCGGCAACCTGCACTCCGAGCAGGCGAAGGAAATCATGGAGCTCTTCAAGGAGCTCAACCGGCAGGGGACCACGATCCTGCAGGTGACCCATTCGGAGACCAATGCCGCCTACGGCAATCGACTGCTCGAAGTACGCGACGGCTGGCTGGTGAACGACAGCTCCAACCCTCGCCTCAACGCAGCACAGGAGTCCACCACTCGATGAAGCTTTTCAGAATTGCTACAGCTACTGTTGCACTCAGCTCGTTCGCACTTTCGCAGACGGCGCCCCTTTTCGCGCAGGCTCCGCAGCAGCAGGCGTTCGACGTTCAATTTCCGCATTTGCACAATCCGTTCAAGACGTATACCCCCGTCAATGTGCCTCAATCCAATCTCGTGAATTCCGTGCGACTGGACCAGTGCATCCACGACGGCAAGCTCTACCTGTCCGTCGACGATGCGATCGACCTGGCGTTGGAGAACAATCTCGATATTGCCGTCTCGCGTTACGATCTGCCGATTGCAAACATGGACGTGTTGCGCACGGCTGCCGGTGGATTTCTCCTGGGCGTGCCCGGTCCGGTGCAGAACACGCTGGGTGGCTCGAGCGCGTCGAGTGCCGTCTCGTCTGTCAGTAGCAGCAGTGGTGCCGGCGGCCAGGGCGGCCTGGTGCAGAGCACCTCCGGACTCGGCATTCAGGTTCCCAGCTTTGATCCCTGGATCTTTGCCACTGTCAGCACGGAACATAACACCACCCCCCAGGCCAATACCGTTACATCGGGCGTGCAATCTCTGAAGACCAATACGATCCTTGGTAATTTGTCATACCAGCAGTCCTTCTCTACTGGCAGCTACATCGAATTCGACTTGGATCAGTCGCGGCAGACGGTAAACAGTACTTTTCAGCAGTTGAATCCGACTCTGACAGCGTATTACCGTTTTCTGGTTCGACAGCAGCTTTTGCAGGGCTTTGGTTTTTCTCCCAACCTTCGTTGGCTGCGCCTGGCAAAGAACAATCGCAAATTTACAGAGATCAATTTCCGGCAACAAATCGACCAAACCGTAACCCAGATCGAGAATCTCTACTGGGACCTGGTCAACGCCTACCAAGATGAGCAGGTGAAAGAGCGCTCCCTGGCATTTGCCGAACAATCGCTCGATCAGGAGCAGAAGCAATTGGAGCTAAAGGCCGTGCCGGCCATGGACGTCATGAAGGCAGAGAGCGAAGTGGCAAATCGCCAGCAGGACCTGACGGTATCTAAGACAACTCTGCAACTGCAGGAGTCTCTGATGAAGGCTGCACTCACCAAGCAGCTTGATCAGACGCTGGAAGAGATGCCCGTCGTCCCAACCGCCACCCTCGAATCATTCCAGCCGGAGAAGGTTCCGCCGGTCGAAGATCTCATCAATCAAGCCGTCAAGGATCGGCCAGACCTGAGCATGCTGCAGCTCAACCAGGACAATGCGGAGATCTCTCGGAAATCGGTACGCAATTCGATGTTGCCCACCGTGAACTTGATTGGCTACTACGCAGGCTCCGGTCTCGGTGGCGCTCCGAACCCGAACTACGTTCCGCCGCCAAATCCCGTCACAGAGTCGACGAGTTATGGGGGCACGTTACAAAATGCCTTCAACAACTCATCTCCCGATTATCTGGCGGAGATACAGGTCCAGATTCCGCTGCGCAACCGGCAGGCTCGGGCAGACCAGTTCCGTTCCGAGCTGGAATTGCGGCAGGCGGAGTTGAACGTGGTGCAGCAGAAGAAAAATCTTCGTATCGAAGTGCGCAACGCCGCATATGCGTTGGAGCAGAGCCAGGCGCGTGTCGAAGCCGCACGCAAGGCACGCGATCTCGCCCAACGTACTTTCGACATCAAAAGGCAGGAGCAGCAGCTTGGCGCCGGTTCGAATTTCGAAACCCTCACCGCCGAACATGACCTGGCAATTGCCAGCTCCACGCTCGCCGCTGCAGAGACCGCCTACGAGAAGAACCGCGTATTGCTTTACAGCCAGACAGGCCAGACGGTCAGACGCCTCGGCATCTCGATCGAGGATGCGCGTTCCGGCATCGTAAATAAGCCTGTTTCGCCTGTTCCGCCTTCGGCACTCAATCCGCCGCCGGCCCCCGCGGTTCCCCAACCCGCAACGCCGCAGCCCCCAACCTCACAACCTCCGCCACAGTAGCCGTAGTAGAGTGACAACCAGCATGAGCAGCGCACGGCAACGTTCCACCGCAAACGGTACGCAGACGCAGGAGGGACAACGGCCGCGTCTGCTTATCGCGGACGATCAGCCCCCGATCCTGGATGCCCTTGAGATGTTGTTGCGTCCGGAAGGGTACCGGCTGGATCGCGCTGCGTCGCCTCGCCAGCTCATCGAGTGTCTCGCGAGCGAGAGCTACGATGCCGTCCTGATGGACATGAACTACACGCGCGACACCACGTCGGGTGCGGAGGGCATCGATCTGCTGGCGGAGATTCAGAGCTACGGGCTACGGGTACCCATCATCGTCATGACCGCTTGGAGCAGCGTGGAACTCGCTGTCGAAGCCATGCGCCGCGGCGCCGCGGACTTCATTCAGAAGCCCTGGGACAATGCGCGTCTGCTCACGGTACTGCGCACCCAGCTCGATCTCCATCGCGTGCAGCGCCAGGCCGACATGCTCGAAGCAGAGAACCGCTTCTTGCGTGCGGAGGGGCTGCCTACACTGATCGCCGAATCGCGCGCTATGCAACCTGTGCTGGAGATGATCGCGCGCATCGGACCATCGGACGCCAACGTGCTCATCACAGGCGAGCACGGCACTGGCAAGGAAGTAGTGGCGCAGACGCTCCACATGCTCTCGCCGCGCGCGCCGCGCTCGCTGGTCGCTGTGAATACCGGCGCGCTGCCTGAGGGCACCTTCGAGAGCGAGATATTTGGCCACGTGAAGGGAGCATTTACGGACGCGCGTACAGACCGCATCGGCCGCTTCGAACTTGCGGATCACGGCACGCTCTTCCTCGACGAGATCGCCAATGTCCCATTGCGGCAGCAGGCGAAGCTGCTTCGCGTCCTCGAGACGGGTGAGCTGGAACGTGTCGGCTCATCCAAAACTCGCAAAGTCGACGTCCGACTGCTCTCTGCCACGAATGCTGACCTGCACAAGGAAAGCGAAGAGGGCCGCTTCCGCCCTGACCTGCTCTTCCGCCTCAACACCGTGGAGATTCACCTACCGCCTCTGCGCGAACGCCGCGAAGACGTTCCGCTCCTGGCTGGTCATTTCCTGGCACGCTGGAGCAAGCGATATCGCCGTCTGCTCTCCGGCTTCGCTCCCCGCGCGCTGGAGATGATGATGCAATACGCATGGCCCGGCAACGTGCGTGAACTCGACCACTGCGTCGAGCGCGCGGTGCTGATGGCGCGCACCGAAAAAGTGGACATCGGCGATCTTAATCTGACTCCGCCGCGTTCCGCCGCAACCTCGACCAGTCTCGATGAGATGAGTCTGGAAGCAGTCGAGAGTATCCTCATCCGCAAGGCGCTGGCACGTGCCCAAGGCAACGTGAGCCAGGCGGCGGAGGCCCTGGGCCTTAGCCGCGGCGCCCTCTATCGGCGGATGGAAAAATATGCCATCTAGTCGGCGAAACGAATCTCTTCGTTCAATCATCCGGCCGACCATCGAAATCTTCTCGACTCAACTTTTCTTGCCACCTTCGCCGGTTTGCGCGCTGGGTTCGCTGTTTTCACAACGACGATGCAGGCATATGCCCTGGCAGCGCACGGATGGGATTTCGGCGACAATCGCAAGGCCAGGTTTCTATGCGTTTTGAATTCTAACCAGTCGCCCATTTTCGAGGATCACTATGTTGATTCGGCGCCGTTCACAGCACATACCTTCCGTTCTTGCCAAAGTGGCTCACCTGTCTTATGGCCTGCTGATTGTTGCTGCCCTACCTGTTGTAAACAGGGCGCAGCCGACTTCCAAGCCAATTCCCAGCATCGAGAAGACAGGCGAATCCATCCGGCTTCTCGTCGATGGGAGTCCTTATTTGATGCTTGGTGGCCAGGTTCACAATTCCGATACTGCCAATGCCGATGACCTCAACAAGGCACTGGATGTCCTTGCGAGCTGGCATTCCAACACAGCCGAGGTGCCGATTTATTGGGAGGCGATCGAGCCGAAGCAGGGCGAGTTCGACTTTAGTTCCGTCGATCTTGCGATCCAGGCTGCGCGCAAACGCGAGTTGCACCTCGTGCTCTTATGGTTCGGTACCTGGAAAAACGGTGAGAGCCATTACGTACCCGAGTGGGTGAAGCGTGACAAGCAAAAATATGTTCGGATGCAGGGGCCGCGACGCGAGGAGACCGAAATCATCTCTCCACTTTGCCGCGCGGCCATGGAAGCAGACTCGCATGCGTTTGCGGCTCTGTTGCAGCACGTAAAGAGCGTCGATCAGGCAGATCGTACTGTTCTGACGGTGCAAGTGGAGAATGAGCCGGGGGCTCTCGGAACCGACCGTGACTACTCCGAAGCCGCCAACCGGCAATTCGGCGGAGCGGTGCCGAAAGAGTTGCTGGCCTTCCTGGGAAGCCATCACCAGGAACTCTCATCCCCGATGGCCAAGATATGGAATAAATCACCCAAGTCGGGGAATTGGAAGCAGGTCTTCGGAGAACTTGCGCCGGAGGCCTTCAGCGCATGGCTGGTCTCGAATTACATCAACACAGTTGCAACCGCTGGCAAGCAAGAGTATCCGCTGCCCATGTATGTCAACGTATGGTTGATCGAGGGAGTTGAGCGACCCGGAAGATGGCCGAGCGGCGGTGCGACGGTGAACGTACTCGACGTCTGGAAGGCCGCAGCGCCAGCCATTGACATCCTGGCGCCCGATATCTATTACCCCAAGTTTTATGATGTCGCGGCTCAGTACACCCGGCCGGATAACCCGCTGTTCGTACCCGAAACGAACTTTAATCCGTACTTTGTGGGTTTTGCTTATGCCACATTCGGATATTTCAATGGAATCGGCTTCAGTCCTTTCGGGATTGACGATGTCGAGAAGGGCGGAGCCGCCGCCGCGATTGGCGCCGAATTTGAGGATACCTACCGTGTGCTACGACCTCTGCTTCCGCTCATCGCCCGCTACCAATACACCGGCAAGCTTCACCCCATACTGCAGGGACTGGCAAATGGAGAGGACTGGAAACAATCCATTCGCGTTGGTGATCGGCTGGCGGCGAACATCGACTTCACCGCTGCATTTGATCCTGCAAAAGGCAGGGCTTGCGGCATGATCATTGAACTCGCCCCAGACGACTTCATCGTCATGGGCACTGGATTCGACGTCATCTTCCGTGAAACGGAAGGACCGCTACGTGACGCACAGCTGATCTCCATCGAGGAGGGCACGTTTCAACGTGACCAGTGGATACGATCCCGCCGCCTCAACGGAGACGAACGCCACGTGTCACTGCCTGAGAGATCTACAGTGCTGCGAGTACGAGTAGCGCGATAGCTCGCCGGCGTTTATAAGCAAAGCTGTCGATAAAGATATGCCATCTAGATCCGATCCTGCAGAACGGGTACCTGGAAATCGACGCATACGCATTCATGGAACGCGCTCTCGCCGCAACGGCAAGTCGCGACCCAGGCAAGGTCTCAGCTTCGAGGCACGTTTGCGCGTGCTTGCGATGTGCATCGCACTTCCCGGCTTGGTGGTGTGCTGCGGTCTGCTCATCTCGCAACGCGCTTCCAGCAGCTTGTGGTTCACGCTTGTCGGGATCATCGTCTTTGTGACGCTCATCGTCTTCGGCCTGCTGGTCGAACATGTGGTTCGTCCGTTGCAGACGCTTACCAATGTCGTGAGCGCTCTACGCGAGGATGACTATGCCTTTCGCGCGCGCGGCTCAGCCAGCGGCGATGTCCTGGGCGAGTTGGCAACTGAGATCAACGCATTGGCCGATATGCTGCAGGACCAGCGTGCGGGTGCGTTAGAAGCATCGGCACTGCTGCGACGCGTCGTCGGCTCGATTGACGCGCCAGTACTCGCCTTCGACCCGGCGGGAGTCCTTCGTCTCTTGAATCCGGCCGCGGAGAGCGTCTTTGCGTTGTCGACCGAGGAGAGTATTGGGCAGCCCGCAGCACAGCTTGAACTGACAGGCCTGCTTGACGAACCCGACGAAGGCATTGTGGAACTGGAGCATGACGGCCGCAGTACGCGTTGGATGGTGCATCGCAGTACCTTCCGCCAGCGCGGTGTCCCTCATGCGCTGCTTTTGCTGACAGACGTCAGCGCGGCACTACGGGAGGAGGAGCGGCAGGCCTGGCAGCGTCTCATTCGCGTGCTCGGTCACGAGATCAACAACTCGTTGGCACCCATTAAGTCCATCGCCGGCAGCCTGCGAACGCAGCTCATCTCCGGCGTAGCCACAGACGAGGATCTCGATCGCGGTCTCCACATCGTCGAGAGCCGGGCCGAGTCCCTGCACCGCTTTGTGCAGGCATACCGCCAGCTCGCGCAATTGCCACCGCCACGGTTGCAAAAAACACCATTGGCCCCGCTTTTGGAACGCACATTGGCCCTGGAACAGCGGTTGCAAGCGGAGATTGTTGGCGGCCCTGACGTGACGCTCACCATTGATCCGGATCAGATGGAGCAGATGCTTATCAACCTCGTGCGCAATGCGGTCGAAGCCGCGCTCGCCACACGGACAGGGAAGCCTCGTGTGCAGGTGGGCTGGCAGGTGGATGCCGGCAAAGTCATCATCGGCATCGAGGACAACGGCCCGGGCATCGCCAACGACTCTAATTTGTTCGTTCCGTTCTATACCACCAAGAGCGGCGGCAGCGGGGTCGGACTTGCGCTGGCGCGGCAGATCGTCGAAGCACACGCTGGCTCCGTGAGGCTGGTGAATCGCCAGACCGTCGGAGCGCGGGCGGTCGTGACTTTACCGGTCGTCATGCCGGTGATGCCGGCGCACCTGCAAACCCCGGCGCACGCGCAGACCAACGACCAACGCTGACTGCTTTCTTGATCCGCTAGCTCGGGCCGATCTCCGTGGTCTTTTGCGCCTGCGGCTGCTTGCCGTTAAGGAAATCAATAAGCCGCGGTCCCATACGCACAGCGCATTGACCAGGTGCCAGGTGGCCGCAGCCATCGTAGATCTGGAGTACCGATTGCGGCATCTGCTGATGCATGGAGATGCCCGTCGCCAGCGGGATGAGATGATCCTGCTTTCCCCAGATGATCAGCGTGGGCATCTGAAGGCCGCCCAGCTTGCCGTCCAGCAGATCGTTTCCACGGAACATGGAGCGCGCACTGCGATCCACTACCCAATTCAGCTCTTTGAATTTGCGGACCATGTCCCGCGCCAGAAAATCGGGGAGTTCAGTAGGTTGCGACATCAGCATGCGGTACAAGTGCCGGACTGCCGGAACCGTAGTTGGCTCAAAGTCGAACATCGTGAACGACGGCTCGAAGCGAATGCCGGCTGAATCGCACAGCACCAACCTCCCAATGCGCTCCGGATGATCGAGCGCGGCGCGCATGGCCACCCAGCCCCCCATCGACCAGCCCACGAGACTCACCTTCTCCAGCCCGCGTTGCGCAAGGAAGTCATCGACATACTGAGCTTCTTCCGGAATGGAATAGGCAGCGTCCGCGGGCCGCGCAGAGCGGCCATACCCCAGCAGGTCAATCGCGTAGACGTGAAAGCCTGCCTGTTTTAGCTGGGGCATCAGGTTGGCCCAGTCTTCGGCACGGCTTCCCAGTCCATGCACCAGCACGACGGGCGCACCGCTTCCGCCCTCGTAATAATGAATGCGATTGCCGCGGATCGCTACGTATTCGTTGTGGAAGCCGTTGTACGCCAGGCGTGCGCGGGTGATTGCTTCGATCGCGGCGAGTGGGCGCTGCCATACCACCACCGCGCCAAGGAGGAAGATCAGCGCCATCGCCAAAACGGCGTAGCCGTAGGTCTTCCAGCTCAGAGCTGCCGGGTCCCTCCGTTCCTGCACCAGTATGCTGCCTGTCTTTTGTGCGCGATCGCTGCGGCTAGCCGCTCGAGCGCCGCTTTTTCTTCGGCTCAAGGAAAGGGCTCCTCCCCGGTGGCTGCCTGTCTCGCCACTTTCATCGAATGCCGCGTAACGATCTCGCTTTCTCGCGCATCGGAGTGCCGCTCTTTCACCTGATCGAGCGCCTTGCGGATCACGCTCAGCGTAAAGGGACGAATCGCGAGCGCTCCATGCCCGGTCAACTCATTCCAGCTTGCCCAGCGCGCTGCGGTCACATCTGTTGCGCTTCTCAACGTGCCGCCAAGCAAACGGCAGCGATAGTCCACCAGAACATAATGAAAGCGCACCTGCGCCGGATCGTCGCCGGCGTGCGAGATGTGGTCGAAAACGGCGACGATCTCGACCGGCTCCACCGCGAGTCCAGTCTCCTCGCTCACCTCGCGGCGCACACCATCCTCCAGCCGTTCACCCAGTTCCAGCGCGCCTCCTGGCAGCGACCACTCACCTTGCAGAGGCTCCTGACCGCGCCGCACCAGCAGCACGCGCTCCGCCCCATCCAGCACAACTGCGCCCACACCGGCGATAGGGGCGTTTGGAAACTCTCTCTGCATCTCAGTCAGCTACTCGTCAGCCTTGTCGCCGGGTTTATCACTGAGCGGCCGGCCGTACTCTTCGCCAAATACGGTGCGCGAAAAAGAAAACCGGCCGCCGGAAAACTTGTCCGCACCGCGTCCCCACCCTATTGCCAGCAGAGCAACTGTGACGTAGCTAAGCGGCAACTTCAGCACCTCGCTGACCTTTTCCGGCTCATAGCCTTCCATCGGAGCGGTGTCGTAGCCCAGCACTTCGGCCATCAGCATCATGTGGGTAAAGGCGATCATGACGTGGCGGTTGAGCCACATCTCTATGTTGGGGTGGTTCGAGAGATAGGCTGGGATCGCAGCTTTTGCCTGCTCCGCGTAATTTTCCGGCATCCCGTTCTCGCGACCCATGCGAAGCATCTCTTCCAGGTCTCCATTGCGCCATCCGTCGGCGTCACCGCACGCGACGATGACCGCCGAAGCCTCGTCCACCTTCGGCTGGTTGTAGCAGGCGCTGCGTAAGCGGCGCTTTTGCTCCGGTGTCCGCACGACAACAAAGCGCCACGGCTGCAGGTTGTAGGCGCTCGGGGCGCTTAGCCCGGCATCGAGAATGCGACGGAGGTCTTTGAAGGGAATCGGACGTCCGTCAAAGCTTGGGGTTGCGCGGCGATCATGGATTGCCCGCGAGAGAGGTTTTTCCGTACTCATCGGCTTCTCTTAAGTGTAGTGCCTGAACTGGAGTCTAAGGGCTGGCCTCCCGGCTGGCAGTTTTCTTCTACAGGAAACAACCATTGCGGATGGCACTGGACACCAACAAATCCGTGTTATATCGTCCGTGGAACGAAACACCGGATCTCCTGCTGTCAGCTTCCGAATGAGCTGCCTGCGCAGCTCGACTATCAGGACTGGTAAGATTCGACTCCCCTCGGAGAAGGCTTCGGCGTGTCGAATCTCCGTGAATGAAAAAATCTTCGCGCTCCGGCAATGTATCGGGGCAAGGAGGCGCCAGCTTATTTCATCCGAACGAGGGGTACCTATGTCGAGTAATGCCGCGGGTCCGACACCGGACCACATCATGCAGGTAGGCCTGGGTTTCTGGGCGTCCAAAGCACTTTTGAGCGCCGTCGAAATGGGCGTCTTCACCGAACTCTCCCACGGTCCGAGAGAGTTCACCGAACTGGTCGCGAGACTCGGCTTGCATCCGCGCTCCGCGCGCGACTTCCTGGATGCGCTTGTGGCACTCGGATTTCTGCGCCGGACCCAGGACAACTACTGCAATGCGCCGGACACAGAACTCTTTCTCGACCGCAATAAGCCGAGCTACATCGGCGGCATGCTGGAGATGGCGGGAGGAAGACTCTACGGGTTCTGGAGCCATCTGACTGAGGCGCTTCGCACGGGTCAGCCGCAGAATGAGGCAAAGCACGATAGCAGCGCATCACCTTTCACTGCGCTGTACGCCGACCCTGCGCGATTGAAGAATTTCCTGGCTGCCATGTCCGGCATCAGCCACGGAGCGAATCTTGCGATCGCGCAAAAGGTGCCGTGGGCGAAATACAAGACTTACGCCGATGTGGGTACCGCGCAGGGAGATCTGGCAGTTCAGATCGCTCTCGCCAATCCGCATCTGCGCGGACTGGGAGTGGATCTGGCGGAGGTCGGACCAGTCTTTGAGGAATATGCCCAAGCCTATGGTGTTGGTGATCGCGTGCGCTTCCAGCCCGGAGATTTCTTCGTCGATGCTTTGCCGAATGTGGATGTGTTGACCATGGGGCACATTCTGCACGACTGGAATCTCTCCGACAAAAAGATGCTTATCGGCAAGGCCTTCGAAGCACTCAATCCCGGGGGAGCCCTGGTCGTATATGACGCGCTGATCGACGACGATCGCTCACAGAATGCCTTCGGCCTACTGATGAGCCTCAACATGCTGATCGAAACGCCGGGCGGCTTCGATTACACCGGTGCGGATTGCATTGGGTGGATGAAGGAGGCCGGCTTCCGCGAGGCGCACGCAGAGCATCTCATCGGGCCGGATTCGATGGTTGTTGCCACCAAGTAGATGGCAGAGACCGTAGAACAATCCCAGAAGCTAAGGTTCAACCGTTACTTTAGCTCTTGGAGAGCTCGCTCATCGGCTGTTCCAGCGCAAATGCCTGGCCGCCCGCTCCTGCATCCGCAAAGACCCACAAGCCATGAAATGACTCGCGCAGCTCTGGATGCTTCGTCAGCAGGCCGTGCATCACGGCGATGGTGTGGGAACGCCCCGCTACCGGATCGCCGCTGGTCGAATCGTAGTGGACGACCAGGTCGAGTCCGCCCAATGCGTCGTCGGTCCGCAGACTGGTGATCTTGTATGTCGTGCCCTCTACGTCGACGGTGAGCGGCGTATTGCCAGGCAGGTCCGTGGGGCGGATTGTCTGCTGCTCCTCGACCAGCTTCTCGAGATTCGTGCTGGAGAAGAAGCCTGCCGGCTGCAGCAGAGATATGGCCGTCGAGTAGTAGAGCCACGCACTCAGCATCTGCTTCTTCTGCGCGTAGACGCGGGCCTGTTTCCAATACCACAGCCCGTCGTGTCCGGCCATGCTGAGCGGTTTGGGGAAGAAGCCGGCAAGCTGCCACGGGCCGCCTGCTTGCAGCGATTGCAGCAGCAGCGCAATCTGCTGCGGCTTGGCCACGCCAGTCGCATGCACCAGCCCGAATGCAAATTGTCCCGGCGGCAGATGTTGAATGCCAAAAGTGACATGCGAGCTGTTGTCGCCAGCGTCACAAAAGAATTGCTGCTGCTCATCGCCCGGCTTCGCATCAGATGCGTCCAATGCGTAGACGGCATCGACCGTGAGCGTTGCCCCTGCGATCAGTGGAGCGAGTGCGGCTGCCGATTGCTCAATGCTGCTGAAGTTCGCAGCTACTGCGGGAACCGTGGCCGCCTTCAAATCAGCCGATCGACCGCTCTGCACATACTTCGCAATCTGCCACGTTGCCAGCAGGATAGGCGCGCGCTCGGCTTCGGTCATCGCCCCCTGTGTCTTACAGGAAACACCGAAGGCGGGTAGCCCAGACGTAAGCAGCAGGAAGCACACAGCAGGCACCTGCGCCGAAGCGGAGATTTTCATTGCACTGTCACCCAACGCGACACGCCCCTACTTCAACACAACAGCCACACGGTGCGCAAAGACAACGCCAGCGGCCACCACCAACTCGGCGATCTGCTATTCAGGAGCCATTCGTCCCTGCAGATAACTATTGATCGCTTTCTCCCACACCTGCCCCTGTTCTCCGTCGTGCTTCCCCATCGAAGCCACATGCTCATTCGCCTCGGGCCGCAATGCCGTGCGCACATAGGCCACATCCACCTTTGTTCGCGCCGAGCCGATGGCGTGCAGGCGCACGTCGATGGTGGTCACGAGCAGGTCTCCCAGCACGTACACGTATTGCATGCGGCCACCGCTCAGGTCGAAGAGCGTGTTCACCCAGACCGCCGTGCGCTCGCCGTGGCGCAGCGTGAAGACCGCACCTTCGACGTCCTGTGCCGGAACAGGGAAGACGAACTCAGGGTTCCAGTCGTCTCCCGCCCAGGCGCGTTCGCCTTCGGGGCCGAAAAGCGGCGCGGCCTCCCGCAACGGAGCGTTGACGGTGAAGGTGAACCTATTACTCACATGCGCAGCGGGTTGCGATGACGTCACGGTGGCCTCCGGTTTCTGCGCAAGCAGCGGTGAAGGACATATGGCGAGGGCAAGCAGCAGCACCTTCATCGGCGCTCCCGAAGCTGGTGGCTGTCCTGGGCACGCAGCGTCAGCCCATACAGGACGCGAAACTGCTCGATGTCCTTGAGCGTCTGCGGCGAGAATGGCGCCTTCCCCTCGAAGGCGTGGAGCACGATGCCCTCCAGCAGGTCACCCAGGCTCATGTCCTTTTGTTCCGCAATGGCCTTCAACACCTTCAGCATTCGTTTTTCAAGCCGGACACCCGTCTGCACACGTTCTACTTCGATTGGGGCGCTGGACATCTCACGATCCATAGGTACAAATGTACTATAGTACATAAATAGCGAATTTGATCCCACTTCCAAAGTCTTGGAAGTGATATGAGCGAAGCGGCTGCTGGCGTAGTCTATGAAGTGACGGGGGAAGTGGAATGAGGGCCGTGCTTGGGAGCAAACCGGCAGGGAAGTGGCGAGCCTACGGATCGGCGCGTACCCTCCTGTTGCGTCTTCCTTCTCAGCTGCTTTTGTGTGGATTGATCGCTCTCGGAAGCTCAGCTTTCCTGTCGCGCACAGCAATGTGCCAGACCACGCCGCCCAAACCGGATCAGGCCGCGCAACCTCAACCGGATAAGTCGACACAATCTAAACCGGATCAACCCGCGCAATCCAAGCGCCACAAGAAAGCGAAACCGCAGGTCGCTCCGGTGGAGCTTCCTCCTCCTCAGCCTGCCGTCGCGCCAAACCTCCTGGATCAGCCGGCGCTGCCTGCCACGGTGACTGCGAACAACAACGAACTCACAGTCAAGGCCGACAACTCGAGCCTTTCGCAGATTCTGCATCAGGTCTCTTCAGCGATGGGAATGAAGCTGGATGGCCTGGGAGGCGATGAGCGGGTCTTCGGCAGCTTTGGGCCGGGCGCGCCGCGCGAAGTGCTCACAGCGCTTCTGGACGGCACCTCGTACAACGTCATGATGGTGGGCGACCTGCCCAATGGTGCGCCCCGCGAATTGCTACTGAGCCACAGGGGAGCGGAGGGAGCCACGCCGCCGCCATCAGCGAACGCAAATGCCAACAATCAGAACCAGCCGCAGCCCGGGGACCAGGACAATCCTGACGATTCTGCAAGCTCCGACGATTCTGATGATTCACCACCCATGCAGTACACGCCTCCGTCCATCACTCCGGCAGAGCCGCCTCCTCCGGGTGCGCCGTCCGAGAATCCTCCGTCTGAGGCTCCTCCACGGCCGATTCCGCAGATGCAGAGTGCGCCGCAATAGCGGCGATTTCTATCGCAAACAAAGGAATGTCCCTGTTTAGGTGCGGGAGCAGATATCCGTCTGCATACCAACGCGAGTGACCAACATGGCGTCCGGTAGAAAGCGCCGATCAGCGAAACAGAGGAGTTGCGTGATCCGCTTTATGAGGCCTGGATCTGCGCCTCGACTGTGTTGGCCTTTGAGACAGGCTCGAGCGAATCGGAGTGTATGCGCAGCACTGCGAACAGTGCCTGGCAGCAGTTGTAAGCCAGGAGAACACCAAGGGCGAGAGCGGCAAGTACAGCACAGGTAAGACCTAAAAGATTCATCGTATCCATGGGGGTGACTTCCTATTCTCTTCTTTCAATCAACGTGCTGCTTTAAACTCTGTGGCGTATGAATGTGCAGTCCATTCGGAACGCGCTGCATCTCTCCTCATTCACCTCAGACGCTGTCATTCTCGCAGAGCGATGTGAGCGTTGACCCTCATTTCTATTGCCGATTAAGATACGTAGAAGGCCGCATGAAGTCGCGCTCTTTTCTGCTGTGTCCCATTACTTTCGCGTCATTTTTCCCAGGCAACCCTCGTAGCTAATCCTCGAGCAAAACCTGGTCTGCTTCTCAAAACCTCGCATGCCCATCACCAACATCACGGTCCGCGGCGCCCGCCAGCACAATCTGCAGGACATCAACGTGCAGATCCCGCGCAACACCCTAACGGTGATCACCGGCCTCTCCGGCTCTGGTAAATCTTCGCTCGCCTTCGACACCATCTACGCCGAAGGACAGCGCCGCTACGTCGAAACTCTTTCGGCCTACGCTCGCCAGTTTCTCGACCAGATTGAGCGCCCCGACGTGGACTCCATCGAAGGCCTTAGCCCGGCCATCTCGATCGAGCAGAAGACCACCAGCCGCAGCCCTCGTTCCACCGTCGGCACCATCACGGAGATCTACGACTACCTCCGCCTTCTCTACGCCTCCGTCGGCACGCCTCACTGCCCCAACTGCGGCCGGCCTATCTCCCGCCAGTCCGCCGAGCAGATCGTGGAGCGTGTTCTCGCTCTCCCTGCCGGTGAACGGCTTACGGTCTTCGCGCCTATCGTCCGCGGCCGCAAGGGCGAGTTTAAGGATCTACTCGATTCCCTTGATCAGCAGGGGTTTAAGGCCCGAGTGGATGGCGAGGTACGCGACCTGGCCGATCCCATTTCTCTCGAGAAGCGGAAGAACCACACCATTGAGGCCATCGTCGATCGCGTCGTGCTCAAGCCAGGCGTCGAAAAGCGTCTGGAGGCGGCCGTTGCCAAGGCGCTCCAGTTGGCGAATGGTCTGGTCCTCATCGGAAATGCCGACGGCGAGCAGCTTTACTCCTCGTCGATGGCGTGTCCCGATTGCGGACTCGATGTGCCTAAGTTGGAGCCTCGCAGCTTTTCCTTCAATAGCACCTATGGTGCATGCCCCGAATGCCATGGACTCGGCAGCATCTACGACTTCGACGCGACGAAGGTAGTTATCGACTGGTCCAAGCCATTGCTTGAGGGCGCGCTTGGCCCCGGCTCAGGCTCGCAGTACCTGGCACGCCTGGTAAAGCTCGCGGCCCAAAAGTACAAGATCCCCATTCAAAAGCCCTTTGAAGGGTTAACAGAAAAGCAACAGGAGCTGTTACTGTACGGTCCCGGCGCGGAGGCGCCCCGCACCGGTTTTCATGGCGTCTTCGCGTGGCTCCGCGATTCGCTCGAGGAATCCAAGTCCGACAGCTACCGGGAATGGCTGCTGGGCTACATGTCCGCAACGGTGTGCCCCGTCTGTCACGGCAAGCGCCTGCGCCCCGCCTCGCTCGCGGTCAAGGTCAACGATCTCTCCATTGCCGACTTCACCGGCCTGCCGCTGAGCCGCGCGCTGAACGCCGCACGTTCTCTCAGTTTCTCCGCGCGCGAGGCGCTCATCGCCGATCGCCTGCGCCGCGAGATCATTGAGCGCCTCGAGTTCCTGAACGCCGTCGGACTCTCTTATCTCTCGCTCGACCGCAATGCCGCCTCGCTCTCCGGCGGCGAAGGCCAGCGTATCCGCCTGGCAACGCAGATTGGCTCACGACTCCGCGGCGTGCTCTATGTGCTCGATGAGCCTTCGATCGGGCTGCATCAACGGGATAACCAGCGGTTGATCGCCGCCCTCGAGTCCCTGCGCGATCTCGGCAACACCGTGCTCGTGGTCGAGCACGACGAAGACACCATCCGCAGCGCGGACTATGTTCTCGACCTCGGTCCCGGCGCGGGGAAGCTGGGCGGTCACGTCGTTGCCGAAGGCACGCCCATAAACATCATGGAAGCCGCGGACTCGCTTACCGGAAGGTATCTCTCTGGGGCGACCGGAATCTTGCACCGGCTGGCGCCACGTCCGGTAAACGGCGCATGGATCACGGTCGAAGGCGCACGCAGCCACAACCTGCGCAACATCACCGCACGCTTTCCGCTCAATGTCATGACCGTCGTGACCGGCGTCTCCGGCTCCGGCAAGAGCACGCTCGTAAACGACATCCTCTACCGCTCGCTCGCTCGCATGCTCTACGACTCCCATGACTCTCCCGGCGAGCACAAGACGATCAAGGGAGTCGAGCAGATCGACAAGGTCATCCGCATCGACCAGTCGCCCATTGGTCGCACGCCGCGATCCAACCCCGCGACCTACACCGGCGTGCTCTCTGCCATCCGGGATATCTTCGCCATGCTGCCCGAGGCTCGCGAGCGCGGCTACAAGCCCGGACGCTTCTCCTTTAACGTGGCCGGGGGACGCTGCGAGGCCTGCCAGGGCGACGGTCAGAAGCGCATCGAGATGAATTTCCTGCCCGACGTTTACGTGCTGTGCGACGTCTGCAACGGCCGCCGCTTCAACCAGGAGACACTGGCAGTCAAGTTCAACGGCTACTCCATCGCAGACATCCTCGACCTCGCCATCGAGGATGCGCTGCCCGTGCTCAAAGACATCCCGCAGGTGCGTCAGAAACTGCAGACGCTGGTCGATGTTGGTCTTGGTTACGTCCATCTCGGCCAGGCGGCCACGACGCTCTCCGGCGGCGAGGCGCAGCGCATGAAGCTCGCCCGCGAGCTCTCGAAGCGCCAGACCGGTAAGACACTCTACGTGCTGGACGAACCCACCACCGGACTGCACTTTGACGATGTCCGCAAGCTGCTGGAGGTGCTGCACCGGCTCACCGACCTCGGCAACACCGTCATCATCATCGAGCACAATCTCGACGTGATTCGCAATGCCGACTGGATCATCGATCTTGGTCCTGAGGGCGGCGAAGAAGGCGGAACTATCGTCGCCGAAGGCACGCCCGCGCAGGTTGCACACGTCGCGGGATCGCACACCGCGGCCTTCCTGCGCCGTTATTTCCCCGCGAACGAGTCTGAGGCTGCCGGTGCTGCTTCCGCGCCCTCGGCGAACGGGCAGTCGAAGAAAAGCAACCGCCGCCGTTCTGCTACAGTCCTCCAGTAACGGACAATGCCCATCGATCCCAGCTCTCTCCCACCCGCGGCCTCGCCGGATGACGTCGCTCTTCCGGGCGATCAAGTGCCTATCGCTCCTGTGGGTGAGCGGCCGCTCCCGGCCGCCACGCCCAACCTCGGCCACACTCTCATGTTCGGACTCCTCGTGGCGCTCGCCGGCTTCATTATCGGCCTCATTTTCCAGCTTTCGCTGATGCACATTGCTCCACATATGCGCGAATCGACGGAGCAGATGCAGACCGATCCGCTGCTGGTGATTCCCATAGAAGCTCTGATCTACGCCATCGCCGGGGCGGCGAGCTTTCTGATCTTTCCGCTCTTCTGGAACCGGCCCTTCAGCCAGGGCATCCACTGGCGTGCCTTCATCGTGCGCAGTCGCGTATGGTTGCTCGTCGGCATCGGCGTCGCAACCAGCGTCGTGGTGCAACTGCTCTCAAACTTTCTTCCTATTCCCAAAGAGCTGCCGATCGATAAGTTCTTTACCCATCCCCTCGGCGTCTGGCTCATCGCCATCTTTGGTGTCACGGTTGCGCCAGCCTTTGAAGAGCTGGCCTTCCGCGGCTTCCTGCTGCCGTCGCTGGCCAGCGCATGGGACTGGGTGACGCAGCGCGCCCGCACTCCGCGCGAGTTGCTGGGTGGTCCCGCAGCGCACCCGCGTGCAGAAGGCGAATGGCGGAGTCAGCCGGTCGTCGATGCCGCCCTTCCTTCGAACGGAGAAGTGACGTGGAAATCCAGCCCCGCGAGGCGCGCTTCGGGCAATGAGGACCCCCGCTGGAGCATCTCCGCCCTCATCTTCTCCACCATCATCACCAGCATCGGATTTGCTATGCTGCACGGCGCGCAGCTTGCCCACTCGCTTGCGCCGCTCGGCGTGCTCTTCACTGTCAGTGTAGTGCTGTGTATCACGCGACTACGCTTCCACTCACTCGCAGCCAGCACGCTGGTGCACTCGATGTACAACGCCACCATCTTTGTCATGCTCTTCATCGGCACCGATGGCTTCCGGCATTTGGATAAGCTGAGTAAGTGAAGCGGCGAAGCACCAGCGCGCCAAACTACAATTTCAGAGGCATCCGATGACGTCATCCTCCAGCCCCCGCCAGCAGCTCCTCACTCTTCTTGCTAAACAATCTTTCAAGCTCGGCGATTTCCAGCTCTCCTCTGGCGGACACAGCGATTACTACATCGACTGCCGTACCACGACACTGCACGCTGAAGGCGCGCGTCTTACCGGTCTCGCCATCCTCGATCTGCTCCACAAGCACCACCTCGATCCGCACGCCGTCGGCGGCCTTACGCTTGGTGCCGATCCGGTGGTCTCCGCTGTGGCGATTGCCAGTGCGCAACGCCATTCAGATGCAGGCAAGGGCCGGCTCATCCACGGATTTCTCGTCCGCAAAACAGAGAAGGCCCACGGCACGGGCCGCAAGATCGAAGGCTTCTCCGAGGCAAACGCGCCCGTCCTTATCGTCGACGATGTATGCACCACCGGCGGCTCGACCATCACCGCCATCGAAGCGGCCCATGCCGCAGGGATGCGTGTGATCGGCGTCGTCTGCCTGGTGGAACGAGTAGAAGCGAAGGGAAGGCCCGCTGTCGAAGCAGCGGCCAACGGCTCGCCGTTCCTGAGCCTTTTCACTTCAGACGACGTACGCGCCGAGCACGTGAAGCACATGCCGATGTAGCGCGACAATCTACACATTCTGCACTACTTGCGGTATCAATCGGCATTGGCGCGCATTTCATCTACGTTGTCCGGCGGTACAAGCGAATCCCCATCTGTGAGGTGAACTATCCAGATGGGGCGATCTTCTTTTCTAGACCACTTGACAGAAAAGGCTTCTTCTCCCGGGCGTATGGAGAGATCATGGATTTCTTTTCCCGATAGCAGGATCATGCGGCCTTGCCACATTAAGTGACCTTCTCCGTCCACAAATGAGCATTTGGCCGAGGACGAAGAATCTGCGAGACAGCCCACCCACCGCCCTACTCGATGAAACTCCAAAGGCGTGTGAGGGCCTGATATCCACGCTGATGAGGGCGGCATCCATAATGGCTTGCTTGGTTTCATGCTGGCCCACTGCAGTCTTCCAAGGATTGTTAGTGGCACGATCCCGAGGAAGGCAACCAGTAGCCATTTTACGAAAATGAGTGTTTTACCCCTCATCTATTTGGCTCGGTCCATCTAGTGCTTGCCAGCCCGCCTGTTCTGTTCCTGAGCGCCCGGGTTCCAGACATACGCACCCGGCTGCGGCAGCCCGAAGTGCGCCAGCACTCGATCCACAAAGCTGCGCACCATATCGGCCGTCGTAGCAGGCTCGTTGTAAAACGAGGGGATCACCGGAAAGATTGTCGCGCCCGCATCCGCTGCAAGCTGCATATTACGCAGATGAATCTTATTAAACGGCGTTTCCCGCACGCACAGCAGCAGCGGCCGTCGCTCCTTCAGGCACACATCCGCCGCACGTTCGATCAGATTCCCCGCCATGCCGTTCGCAATCCCGCCCAGCGTGCCCATGGAGCAGGGAAGCACGATCATTCCAGCCGATGGATAGCTGCCGCTCGCGATCGATGCGCCAATGTCCTGCTCCGCATGCTGGCGTGTCTTCTTCGGCGCATGCTCCAACAGCTTCTCCAACAGCTCGTTCCGGCCTGAGAGATGAAGCTCCTCGGCGATGACCCGCAGCGAACCTTCCGAGACAACGAAGTCAATTCCCGTGACCCGCGTATCCGCTTCCAGAGCTCGCAGAAGCTGCTTCGCCAGCACCGCGCCGCTCGCTCCTGTCACCGCGACGGTGACGTTCATGCAGGTACAGCCTCGTGCTTCAGCACGCGATCGAAGATCGCGTCCACATTGCGTAGTTGCCGCGCGAGCTCAAAAGTCCGCGCCAGCTTCTCTGGCGAAAGACGCGCCGTGATCTCCGGGTCCTGTGCCACAAGATCGCGGAAGACCAGCTCCTCCCGCCACGCCCGCATGGCATGCGACTGCACCAGCCGGTACGCATCCTCGCGAGACATTCCGGACTCGGCAAGATCCAGCAGCAACTGACCGGAAAAGATCAGCCCGCCCGTGCTCTCCAGGTTGCGCAGCATGCGCTTCGGATACACCAGCAGCTTGTCGATAAGCGAAGTCGTCTTCGCCAGCAGATAGTCCGCCAGGATCGTCGAATCTGGAAAAATCACCCGCTCCACCGACGAGTGCGAGATATCCCGCTCATGCCACAGCGCCACGTTCTCAAAGGCCGCCTGCGCATTCGCCCGCACCACGCGCGCCAGGCCGCTGATTTGTTCGGATGTGATCGGGTTGCGCTTGTGCGGCATGGCGCTTGAGCCCTTCTGCTTCTCGGAGAAAAACTCCTCTGCCTCGCGCACCTCAGTGCGCTGTAGATGGCGGATCTCGGTCGCGATCTTGTCCAGCGTCGCAGTCAGCACGGCAAGCGTCGAAATGTAATGCGCATGCCGGTCGCGCTGGATCACCTGCGTTGCCACCGGCGCGGGCTTCAACCCCAGACGCTCGCAGATGCGGACCTCATGCTCAGGCTTCAGGTGACCGAATGTGCCCACCGCGCCGGAAAGCTTGCCGACACGCATATCCTCTGCCGCCGCATGGAAGCGCACTAGGTCGCGCTCGATCTCCGCATACCAGTTCAGCAGCTTCAGTCCGAAGGCCGTCGGCTCCGCGTGGACGCCGTGCGTGCGGCCGATCGTGGGAGTGTGCTGGAACTCCAGCGCGCGCCGCTTCAGCACCTCCTTCAGCCCGAGGATGCCCTGATGCAGCAGTCCGGAGGCAGCCTTCACCTGCAGGGCCTGTGCCGTGTCCACCACATCGTTCGAGGTAAGGCCGTAGTGCAGCCAGCGCGCCTGAGGGCCAATCTTCTCCGCAACCGCCGTCGTGAAGGCGATCACGTCATGCTTCACCTCGGACTCAATTTCATGAATGCGCTTCAGATCGAAATCGCCCAACTCGCGAATGGCTGCCGCGGCGTCCCTGGGCACAATGCCATCCTCCGCTAGCGTCTCCGACGCAGCGGTCTCCACCTTCAGCCACATGCGGTACTTGTTCTCGTCCGTCCAGATGGCGCCCATTCCGGGCCGTGTATACCGTGCGATCAATCCAGCGTCCCCCCGGCCCTTTGTCATCAAGGCCGCAACGTCCTATTCTAGCCGTCGTGCATCCAACTCAGCGCACAGGAGGAGAAACGATGGCAGAACGGCCAGAGGAACACGCGGGCGAGGAGATGGTCACAGTCGAACGATTCAGGGACATGCTGCAGGCAGAAATGGCCAAGGGAAGACTGGACTCAGCGGGCATCCGCGCCTTCCTCGCAGGCGAAAACGCGGGCTTGCTCTACGGCAACGGCCTCGACGGCGTGTTGCTCCAGGTCAGCGCAGCCGACGAAGAAGACGCCCGCGCCATCCTGAACGATCCAGGCCCCGCAGACGACGCGACAACCGTAGCCTAGAGCTTCGGCAACTGGAGCAAAACCAGCGTCGGTGTGGGGCCGAAGATGGGATGGTAACGCAGGTTTTCCGTCAAGAAAACCTGCACTTAACCGTACTTGATCAATGCACAGGAGTGCTGGTTTTGGCTTAAACAGCCACCCCGAAAAGTTCGCACATCTCCTGGTACAGAAAGCCGTATCCGGGCCGGTAAGGCTGCACCCATCTGCCGTCAATCACGAACTGCGGAATGGCACGTTTGCCGACGTGGCGCAGCACCTCGTCTGCCGCCCCGTGCACGCGTTCGATATCGATTTCGGTATAGGAAATCTGGTGCTCGTCCAGGAAGCGTTTCGCCGCGCGACAGTCGCGGCACCAGGCGGCGGAATAGAGAAGAACGTGCATGCGCTGCATAATACGTGTTCAATTGGATGCTTGTGAATTGTCTCCTGCAGGGCAGAAAACTATCGGCGGCGCTGAAAAAACTCTCGCAACAGTGCTGTGCTCTCCTCGGCCAGCAGCCCGTGTTCAATCGCCATCTGGTGATTCAGAGCCGCATGGTTCAGCACGTCAAGCACGGAGCCTGCCGCACCCGCCTTCAGATCGTCCGCGGCAAAGAGCAGGCGGTCGATCCGCGCGTGAATCATCGCGCCCGCGCACATCGCACACGGCTCGAGCGTCGATACCAGCGTGCATCCCGCAAGGCGGTAGTTCCCGATAGCCCGTGCCGCCACCCGCAATGCCACCACCTCTGCATGGGCCGTAGGGTCGTTATCACGCAGAACGCGGTTCTGCCCTCGCGCGATGATTCTGTTGTTGAACAGAATCACGGCACCGATCGGCACCTCACCGGCCGCCTCGGCTGCGCGGGCCTCGCCCAGCGCCTCTCGCATCAACTCCAGATCCGTCACGTGCCCTTCATGCCGCCGGCTGTTGCTGCGTCATGCAGTGCAGCGCGCCGAGCCCCCAGATGAAATCCACGCAGTGGATGCCAACGATGCGATGCCGTGGAAACACCTCCGCGAGGGTATTTAGCGCATACCGGTCGTTCGCGTCGTTGAAAGTAGGAACCAGAACCAATCCATTCGCGATGTAGAAGTTCGCATAGCTAGCCGGCAGTCGCTGTCCTTCAAAAATCACTGGGGAGGGAAGCGGCAGCTCTACAATCTGAAACGGCTGACCCTCACGATTGCGGGCAGCTCGCAGCCGGTCAAGATTCTCCGCCATCGGCTCGTGGTTCTCATCCGCGCGATTTGGCTCCGTCACCGTAACGATTGTATTCCGGTCAACAAACCGTGTGATGTCGTCGACGTGTCCGTGCGTGTCGTCGCCCGCGATGCCGCGATTCATCCACAACACCTGGTCGATGCCCAGATAGTCGCGGAAGGCATGCTCCAGTTGCTCGCGGCTCACGCCCGGATTGCGCTGCTGCACAGTGCTCAGCAGGCACTCCTCGGTGGTCAGCAGCACGCCAGTGCCATTGGTATCGATGCTGCCGCCCTCAAGCACCAGTTCATGCCGTGTGCCATCCGCCAGCATGATTTCAGGGGTAAACGACGGCATCTGCAGCAACTCGGCTACTCTCTGCGGCAGCGCGTTGTCCAGCTGCCAATCCGGGTATTTTGCCCACGCATTGAATTTCCAGTTTGTGATCGCGAGCGTGTTGTCACCCTTCACAAAAATCGGACCCGAATCCCGGGTCCAGACGCGGTTTGTCGGCCACTGGTGGAAGTGCACGCTGGACGCGTCGACATGCGCGCGCTTCAGCACACCGCGTGCTCGTTTCTCCGCATCGGCATTCTGGACAAGTATGTGGACCTGTTCGACAGCACTGAGTTGCCGCACGATCTCCGCATACACCCACGGAATGGGCTGAAAGCGTCCCGGCCAGTCGCTTGCATTGTGCGGCCACGCGATCCAGGTCGCGGTGTGCTGCTCCCACTCAGCAGGCATGCGAAAGTCCAGCGAGCGAGGTGTGGAGTTCTGCGCCTCGAGTGTCGCGCTCACTTCACGTCCACTTTCGAGCTCAAGGGAGGATCGATGAATCGCTGCACGATCGGCGCATACGCATCGATGCGTCGATCGCGCAGGAATGGCCAGTGGCGCCGCTGCTCTTCGAGTGCTTTTGGATCAACCTCGGCAATCAGAATGTCTTCGCGATCATGCGGCGCCTTTGCCACGATGCGCCCGAAGGGATCGGCAATGAACGAGCCACCCCAGAACTCGAGGCCGGGCCCCTCCACGCGATTGCCGCGGATGTCACCATTCTCCCAGCCCACTCGGTTTACCGCGCCCACGTATACGCCGTTCGCGATCGCATGAGCGCGCTGGATAGTCTGCCACGCGTCGTACTGCGCCGTGCCGTACTCTTCCTTCTCCGCCGGATGCCAGCCAATCGCCGTCGGATAGAACAGCACATTAGCGCCCTGCAGGGCGGTGATGCGCGCGCCTTCCGGATACCACTGGTCCCAGCACACCAGCGTTCCGACGCGCCCGAATGAGGTCTCCTCGGACCGAAACCCCAGATCGCCCGGCGTGAAGTAAAACTTCTCGTAGTAAAGGGGATCATCGGGGATGTGCATCTTGCGGTACATGCCGGCGAGCGTGCCGTCGGCTTCGATCGTCACTGCGGTGTTGTGATAGAGCCCCGCCGCACGCCGCTCAAACAGCGATGCGATCACGACCACATGTTCCTCTCGCGCCACCGCAGCCAGCCGCTCCGTGCTCGGGCCCGGTATCGGCTCGGCCAGGTCAAAGAGTGCGATGTCCTCGCGCTGGCAGAAATACTGCGCACGAAAGAGCTCCGGCAGGCAGATGATCCGCGCGCCGGCCCGCGCCGCCTCACGCACGCGGTCTGCGGCCTTGTCCAGATTGGCGTCCGGGTCCGGCGAACAGGACATCTGCACCAGGCCGATGCGGTATTTCAAAGCAGTGGGCATGTCTTCGGAAATCCTCGATAGTTCTTGATGCAGCATGCAAGCGAAAGGCGCGAGCTCGGGGCCCGCGCCTTCGTTTTTTTGGAGCCAGCGGGCTATTCGAAGATCAGAATCGCTGCGGCAATCACCGTCGTCCAACGGCCGCGTTTATCCCCAATCGCCGACTGCGTCACGTTTGCCGTGCGCACAATCTTGTTCGAGATGCGATAAATCTCCTTCTTTTCATCCCAGCTTGTGTCCGGGTCGAACTCCACGTCGAGTGTGGTGGCCAACATCTCGGCCGCCAGCTCTTCTGCATACTCGCCGGCCTGTTCCTCGGTCTCGCCAAAGCTGTGGTGCTCGCTTAGGTAGCCATAGGTGTTACGGTCGCTGGGAATGGCAACGCCGATGCTCGAAGCGACCAGGCGATGCGGTTCCCGCGTGGAGTTCTCCGCCACTACGGCAAAGACCACCTCGCCCGGCGACAAATACTCAACACCCTCTTTGCGCGGAACTAGCTTGGCGTTCGGTGGAAAGATCGATGAGACACGAACCAGGTTCTGCGCGGCAATACCAGCATCGCGTAGTGCCAGCTCAAAAGAGGTCAGGCGCTCCTTATGCCTCCCCGCACCTTTGGTGAAGAAGAGGCGCTTCGGCACCATATTCTTGGGCAACGTGTTGTTCCTCCGGAGGGGACGGCGGCGCCGGATTCCCCAGTGAAAAGTATCACAGCAATGGAGACAGCCCTGGCGGCAAGTCTCGCGAATTCATGCTGTTTTCACAGAATACGATAAAAGTCGCGGATGCGCCGGGCGGCGAGCCGTTGCGTCCAACGCCTTGCCACGACAAGCAAGTACGATAGCGTATTCCAAAGCCACGGGAGTTAAGGACTGAATGCAAAAGCAGGAGGAGGCGCTGGGTCATCTGCGTGTGCTCTTTGTCACGAGTCTCACGCCCAACCAGTTCGGCGTCTACCGGCTGGGCGCCTTGCGGCGCCTCGGGCTCGAACATGTCGCAGTGCTGGACAGGGACCAATACGGTGCGCCGGGCATCCTCGGCAAGGTTCAATTCCGGCTGCAGATGGGGCCGGAAGTCTCGCGCTTCAACCGCGATTTGCTTGCCTTGGCTGATCGTGAGCAGGTGCAGATAGCAATCCTTGATAAGGCTCTACAGTTGTGGCCGAAGACACTGCGCCGGCTGCGGCAAAGCGGCGTCTTCTGCATCGACTTCGTGATCGACGACCCTCTCGGTCCCCGCAACGATCCGGGCTGGCGTCTCTATCGCCGCACGGTCTCCGGTTTTGACCTGACTGGTGTGCAGCGCGACGTCAACCTGGAGGAGTATCGCAATGCTGGGGCGAGGGAGGTCGTCCGGATCCAGACCAGCTTTGAGCGCACCGTCCACTACCCTCCCGACGCCGGGTGGAGCGATGCACGGCGCGATCGCATGGTCTCGTTCATCGGAACCCCCTACGATAATCGCGCAGAATTCCTCACTCTTCTCTGGCGTGCAGGGGTTCCCGTCGAGATCTCCGGTTCGCGTTCCCACTGGCAAGCCGCTCTGGCGCCCGACGCTTTTGACGGCACCTTCCGCGTCGGCGAGCTGATCGGCGATGCTTACCACCAGGCCATCTGGCGCTCCCGCATCAATCTGGCCTTCGTGACCCGCAGCAATCGTGACCAGGTGGCACAGAAAGCCTACGAGATCACCGCCTGCGGAGGTTTCCTGCTTGCCGAGCGCACGCCCGAACATCAGGCCCGTTTCCGCGAGGACGAGGAAGCCGTCTTCTTCTCTGATTTCGACGAATGCCGCGCCAAGATCGACCGCTACCTGAACGATGAGCCGGCTCGCGCTGCGATCGCGGCAGCAGGGCAGCGCCGCGCCTGGAGCGCCGGCTATGACAACGACAGCGTCCTGCGGCGGCTGCTCGGTCGCGCCGCCGAACTGCTGGCCTCGCGCACCGCAAATATCTAGGCCGCGGTCTTTACCTTGGGCTTGCGGCTCAGCAGGTAGATCATCGCCGCCAGTCCGAAGACCGACGCCATGCCGGCGAGGCCAAGCACGCGCAGCACGGAGACCGTATAGCGGCCCTCGCTCGGTGAGTAGTTGCAGCAGTAGAGCAGGATCAGGTCTGTCGGCGACCCGATACGATGATCGCTAGCCTCCAGCAGCGCCAGCCGAAGATCGCGCGGCTGGTATTCCACGCCGGTCAGGTACTTCGACAATCTTCCTTCCGGCGTCGCGACCATGATCACGCTCGAATGCGCGAACTGCGTCATCTTGCCGTCCGGTCCCGGCACCTGCACGTAGTGGAAGCCCACAGAGTTGGCAAGCGCCGTGATCTCCGGCTGCGCCCCCGTCAGAAAGTGCACGCTGTCCTGCGGCACACTGCCGCCAAGCTGCGCTACGAACTTCTGCCGTGCTGCCTCCGCATCCGCAGGCGTGTCGCTGGGGTCGATGCTCGCTACAACCACGTCGTAGTCGCGCGTCGGCGCATAACCTGTCTGCGCCAGTGAATTAGCCAATCCATGGAGTACCTGCGGACACAGCATGGCGCACTTGAAGTACACCAGCGCCAGCGCCACCGGCTTCTGCGCAAAATATCTGCCCAACGGCGCATCCTTCCCAGTGCTGTCCATGAAGTGCAGATTGAGCGGGATCTGCGAGCCCAGCCGCTGGTCGAGTCCGGCGTTCTTCAGATACGCGGGCGCGGACTGCGCTGACGCACCGACAGGTTTATCGGCGGAGTACTGCGCGAGTGCGGGAAAGGCGAGTGAGACGGCAACCAGGAGCAGGCAGAGACGACGCAACGCAGAACCTCTGCAATTAGATTACGCCGGTTTCCGGAGGCAAACGGTGCTTGACCTTCCTTTGCAATGCCGTTAGGGGCCGACTCGTTTGGCCTCGAAATAGACGTTGCACACGGAAAAAATGATCGTGTCGCGGTCCTTGAGAAGAACGACGTCCCCGGGAATCTCGTCTGGCTCTTCCGGCAGGTCCGAGCGCACGCCTGGATGATCGATGGTTATCTGCCTGACCGGCGGTGTCTTGATGCCCAACTGGTCGAAATTAACCTGAGAACTGTTTGAACCGTGTCCCGAATTGTCCTCTTGAAATTGATTCGCGGTAATGACCGAGACATCAACGGTGGGATGCTTTGTAATGCGGTCCTTCCACCGGAAAGAATCATCGCGATAAACGATCTTTGTACCAAAGATTGCCCTTGCTTGGGCTTCGTTCCAGCAGGAGATCGTCCGAGCAGGAAGGTCACGACGAACGGCCCAAGTCCCCCAAAGTTCGCTTGGGATGCTTTGTGCCATCATCGACCTTGCAAATATCGCAAAAATAATCTCCAGACAAAATCCTCGCGTCATGAGTGCACCGATGCAATTGTGCCTGAACGCAATTAAGAATTCCGATCTACTCGGTACGCAGCGCTTTCACCGGATTGATCGATGCCGCCCGCTGTGCCGGGATGATGCTCGCGAAAAATGCGCAGATGCTAAGCGCGAGAATCGCTCCGCCAAGCACCAAAGGGTCCCAACCCTTCACCTGATAGAGCTGCGCGGAAATCAGCTTCGAAGAAGCAATGGAAATGGGAATGCCAATCAGCAGCCCGATCAGGATTTGCAGAAAGGCACCGCGTAGTACCAGGCGAATCACATTCATCCGATTGGCACCCAGCGCCATCCGCACACCGATCTCGCTCGTACGCCGCTCCACCGTATAGGCCGTCACGCCATAGAGGCCTACTCCTGCAAGCAGCAGCGCCAGGATGCCGAAGAGTCCCGTCATGCGGGCAACCGCGCGCCGCTGGTCGAAATTCGCATCCACCTGGTCCTGCATGCTTTGGATCGACAGCAGCGTCAGGTTCGGATCGACATCGCTGAGAACATGCCGCACCTCGGATTCCAATCCCTCCATGCTGCCGTGTATCTGGAGGACCGCGCCTTCGATGAAGTGCGTGCTGTCTTCGATGGTCTGCATCAGTCCAGCGTCATAGCGCACCCGCTGAGCGAGCGGCGCAAAGAACAACGGCCGAGGCGGCTCTGTATTCGCAACGTCGTTATATTTCGCGTTGCGCACGATGCCCACGATCTCGAATGTGTTGTCGTACTTTGGCAGATCGAGGCCGAAGTGCGAGCCCAGTGGCTCCTCACCCGGCTTGAAAAATCTCTTCACAAAAGCTTCGTTCACCACAACGACGTTCTGCGTTGTGGCCGTGTCCTGCTCGGTAATGCTGCGGCCACGAACGATTTGCTCGCCAAGCGCCTCCAGATACCCCGGATTTACGTGGTCCCAGGAAGAGCCGACCTGTTCGTTCATATTGGGCATGCCGTGTCCCTGCCGGATCACGATCTCGCCCCAGTTGTCCTGCAGCGGCGTGTATTGCGCCAATGCCGCCCGCTCGACTCCGGGAATATGCGAGAGCCTGTCCTGCAGCGTGCGGTACATCGCATCGAGCTTCGGCTGCGAGTAGGAATAAAAGGGACCCGTCAGGCTGATCGTAACCCTATGGTCGATCTGGTAACCGAAGTCCTGATGCTGCAGCTTCTGCAGGCTGTGTGTCAGCAGGCCTGCCCCGGCGAGCAGGACCACAGATAGTGTCGCCTGCACGATGACGAGGATCTTCTGCGAGATCGACGACCGATCGCGCGTGGTGCGGTTTGCACCGCGCAGCGCCTCAGCCGGCTCGGCATGCGAGGCAAGCCACGCCGGCGCAGTCCCAAAGAGCACGCCCGTGATCAGCGACAGGACGAACGCAAACGCCAGGACGGGGAGCGACGGCGCCGCATCGATCGGAACGTATTTCGCTCCGTGGAAGGCAAGCGCCACAACAGCCTTCACACCCGCATAGGCCACGACGAGGCCCGCAACCCCGCCGAGCACAGAGAGCACAACGCTCTCCGTCAAGGATTGCCGGATCAGTCGCTTTCGGTTCGCCCCTAGTGCCAGCCGGACGGCGGTCTGTGTCCTCCGGGCTGCTCCCCGAGCCAGTAGCAGGTTGGCAATATTCGCGCAGGCAATTAGCAGCACCAGCAGACAGACAGCCAGCAAAATATGTAGGCTGTCTGCGTACTCTTCCTTCATCACGCCGACACCCGTCCCGCCCGGAATGACTTTAATGTTCTGCTTCGGCAGTTGAGCCTTGATCCCCGTCATCCACTCTGCCGGCATGCCGCTCTCATCCATCAGCCAGACCCGCAGCAGGCTCGTGAGCCGTGACGGAATCGCATCCGGCGTCGCCCCCGGCTTCAGCCGGCCAATCACGCGCAGCCAGGCAGGGAAGGTGTGCAAAAGAGAGTTCTTCCCGCGGAACATCGGTTCCTGCTGCAGCGGAATCCACACCTCCGGCGGATCGCTGCGCAGCGTCTCGCCGAAGAACCCCGGCGGCGTGATGCCCACAATCGAGAACGCATGTCCATCAAGGATCATGGTCGAGCCCACGATCTTCGGATCGGATGCGTACTGCTGCTGCCACGCGCGGTAACTGAGCATCGCCACCGGCGTCGCGGTCGGCTGGTCGTCCGACGGAACGATCGTCCGCCCCAGGAATGGATTAATTCCGAAAGTAGAGAAGTAGTTGCCCGTAATGTATTCGCCGCGAATCGGCTTCGCAATGCGGTCATTTTCGCCCTGGCGCGCGCTGATCTGCGAGCCACCGGCCTGGAACGCCGCCAGTTCCGCGAACTCCGGCGTATTCTGCTTCATCCGTAGATAGAAGGAATAGGAAAACATCCCCCAGTTTTCCTGCGGGCTGCCTTCCACGCAGCAATCATCTCCCGTCCCAATGCGGTAAAGACTGGCCGGGTCCACCACCGGCAGCGACTTCAGCATCACCGTGTGAATGAGCGAGAAAATGGCAGTTGTGGCCCCGATACCTAGCGCCAGAGTCAGCATCGCCGTCAGCGTAAAGACAGGGGACTGGCGCATCTGCCTGAGCGCATAGGCAATGTCCTGCCGCAAAGTTTCCATCGAGGGCCTCTGCGGCAGGATTACGCGCAAAACAAACCGGAGGTTCCCGGAAAAACTACAAAGCTGGCTCCTGCTTCGGCAGCGGTGTCAGCTTCACCGTTCGCCCGGTCTTCGCAGAGGTCCGTGCTGCATCCAGAATCTGCACCACCGTCACGTTGGTGTCGAGCGCCGTCAGGTCGCCCTGCGGTTTCAGCTTGCCTTGAAGCACTGCAACCAGGTAGTGCAGGGAATCATCCTCCGGTGGCGCCAGCGGCGTGGCCTCGCGCTCCGTCGCCTCAGGTTCGCCCTGCGTGCGCTCCCGTACCTTGTCCTTCTTGATCGTCATGAGCGATCCAGTAGCGCCATAGACCTCCATATCCTTGCGGTCGAAAGGCCAGTTCCACGATCCCTGGATGATCGCCTGCGCGTGCGGATAGGTCAGAATGATCGTCCCTTCATCATCCACATGCGGATACTTCTCGGGCTTCAACTGCTGGGTCACTGCCGTCACAGTCAGCGGAGTCTCGCCGTGCATCAGCCACGTCGCCAGGTCCACGCCATAGCAGCCAAAGTCGAACAGCGCTCCCGCGCCATTCTGCTCCGGATCGGTCAGCCACTTCAGGAACTCCGGCTGTACGCCGATCTCCGCCGGCCCTTTGTGGCCATCGTGCGCCACCAGCTTGCGCAGCGGTCCCAGCTTGCCCGCCGCCAGTTCATCATGCGCGGCCTTGTTCGACGCATACCATGTCGTCTCGTAGTTCACCAGCACCGGTACATGGTCTTCGCGCGATATTCTGCGGATCGCGATTGCGTCGGCCAGAGTCGTTGCCAACGGCTTCTCCACCATCACGGCGATGTGATGTCGCGCCGCATCCTCAATCGCACGACGGTGTCCCGCGATGGACGTGTACACCAGTACCGCCTGCGGATGTGTCGCCTCAATCATCGCGTCTTCGGTGGGGAAGAAGATCTTCGGGTCCAGATGATATTTCTCGGAGTACTTCTGCCGCAGTGCGGCATCCGGCTCCGATACGCCGACCAGTTGCACCTCCGTGTGCGACGGCAGCTGGTCCAGAAATCCCGAGACGTGGCCATGCACAAGTCCCACGATGGCGACGCGTACACGGCCCGATTCGGGAGCGGCAAAGGCGACAGTCTGCGCGAGGGCGAAGACACAAAGCACGGAAAGCAGGCGAGAGTACCGGGGCATGAAGAGAATTCTCCTGGGCGATTCGCAACGCTCCGATCATACCGCCGGGAACGTTCACACCCCGCCCGCAGCCGTACAATTTCTTCCGATGGGTTCCGTTCAAGACCACTATCGCAACCTCCTCGCGAAACACTACACGTGGATGATGGGCGCGAGCTTCGAGGAAAAGGTGGCGGAGCAAAAGGCGCTCCTCGAGAGAATTGTCGGAAGGCCAGAATCAGGCGAACCACGAGGCCTCGCGCTCGATCTGGGAAGCGGTCCCGGGTTCCAATCGATCGCCCTGGCTCAGCTCGATTTTTCGCCCGTGATCGCAATCGATATGAACGCGGAGCTCCTCGACGAATTAAGAACGCATCGCGGGAATTATCCGATAGAAACGGTCGAAACAGACCTTGCCTCGCTCGATGAAGTGGAAACAGCCAGCGAGGCGACAGTGGCCGTCTGTATGGGTGATACGCTAACGCACCTTGATTCGCGAGATAGCGTTCGGCGGCTCTTCGCCGCGGTGCTGCGCAAGCTTGCGCCACGAGCCATCTTTGCGATCACCTATCGCGATCTGAGTGTTGCCCTCACCGGCTTGGATCGCTTTCTCCCGGTGAGAAGCAATAACGAAAAGATTATGACTTGCTTTCTGGAGTACGAAAGCGAGGATCATGTTGTTGTCAATGACATCGTGCAACTGCGCACGCCGCAAGGTTGGAGCATGGAAAAAAGCAGCTATCGCAAGCTACGTTTGCCTGCGGACTGGGTTATTGAGGCGTTATGCAATGCGGGCTTCCGCCTTCGATCACGAGGTGTGGCAGGACGGCTGATTCTGATCGTTGCAGAGAAGCTATAGGTCCACGCGTTGCGGCTTGCCGGTCAGGGTGTTAGCGTGGACGGTTGTAGGTATCAACACGCATTCCACTCCACGGAGCACCCGGTTCTCATGCAAAAAAGTTACAACGGCGTGGCCCTGCCCCAGGGCGGCGAGGCGATCCAGTATGTCAACGGCAAATATCAGGTGCCGGATCACCCGATTATCCCTTACATCGAAGGCGACGGCACCGGTCGCGATATCTGGCGCGCGTCGCAGCGCGTCTTCGACGCCGCCGTTCAGAAGGCCTACGGCGGCAAGCGCTCCATAGCATGGTTCGAAATCTTTGCCGGCGAGAAGGCCTTCCGGCAGTTTCAGAACTGGCTGCCTGATGATTCCATAAACGCCGCGCGCGACCTCCGTGTCTCCATCAAGGGCCCACTCACCACGCCTGTCGGCGGCGGCATCCGCTCGCTCAACGTTACGTTGCGCCAGGTGCTCGATCTCTACTCCTGCATCCGCCCCGTGAAGTACTACAGCGGCGTGCCCAGCCCGGTGAAGCACCCGGAAAAGCTCGACGTCGTCATCTTCCGCGAGAACACCGAAGACGTCTACGCCGGCATCGAATTCCGCGAAGGCACGCCCGAGGCGCTAAAGCTCATCGACTTCCTTAACGACATGCGCGGCCGAAAGAAGGCTGTCCGCGTCGACTCTGGCATCGGGATCAAGCCCATCTCCATCACCGGCACCAAGCGCCTGGTGCGCGCCGCGATCCGGTACGCAATCGAGAATGGGCTCAAATCCGTCACGCTCGTGCACAAGGGCAATATCCAGAAGTTCACCGAGGGCGCCTTCCGCGAGTGGGGCTACGAAGTGGCAGTGGACGAGTTCCGCGATCAGGCCGTTACCGAACGCGAAAGCTGGATCCTCGGCAACCTTGAAGCGAACCCCGGCCTCACCGTTGAACAGAACGCGGCACTCATCGAGCCCGGCCTGGAGTTCGGCTCCGATGCCTTCCGGCAGGAGCTCTATGCCGAGATCCGGTCTGTCCTCGACAAGATTGGCAAGTCTCATGGCGCTGGCAAGTGGAAGCAGAAGGTGATGATCAACGATCGCATCGCCGACTCCATCTTCCAGCAGATCATCATTCGCCCCGAAGACTATAGCGTCCTCGCCACACCGAACCTCAATGGCGATTACATCTCAGATGCGGCGGCGGCCCAGGTAGGCGGCCTAGGCATAGCGCCCGGCGCCAACGTCGGCGACGGCTACGCGGTCTTCGAAGCAACTCACGGTACCGCGCCCAAATACGCAGACAAGGACGTCATCAACCCCGGCTCGGTGATCCTCTCCGGCGTCATGATGCTCGAATTTCTCGGCTGGAGTGAGGCCGCGAAGCTCGTCGAATCGTCCATGGAGAAGACCATCCAGCAGAAGTTTGTCACCTACGACTTCGAGCGCCAGATGCAGGGTGCCACCAAAGTGAAGACGAGCGAGTTCGCCTCGCGAATGATCGAAAACATGAAGTAAATTTGCCGCACTCGGCGAAGAAGACAGGAGAGACATGCGCAAGAAAGTAACCATCGTTGGAGCAGGGAACGTCGGCGCGACCGCCGCGCACTGGATTGCCGCCAAGGAATTGGCGGACGTCGTTCTGATCGACGTAGCGGAGGGCATTCCCCAGGGCAAGGCTCTCGACCTGCTAGAGGCCATGCCCATTGAGAAGCGTGACGTGCACGTCATCGGCGCGAACGACTATGCAGACGCCGCGCACTCGGACATCGTCGTCATCACTGCCGGTATCCCGCGTAAGCCCGGCATGAGCCGCGACGACCTGCTGCAGACGAATTACAAGATCATGTCGGATGTAGTGAACAAGATCACCGCCGTCGCGCCGAACTCAATCCTCATCATCGTCTCGAATCCGCTCGACGCCATGGCGCAAGCGGCGTTCAAGCAGTCCAAGTTCAATCGCGAGCGAGTCATCGGCATGGCCGGCGTGCTCGACTCGGCGCGCTACCGCACCTTTATCGCCGAGGAGCTGAAGGTCTCCGTCGAGAACGTAACCGCCTTTGTACTCGGCGGCCACGGCGACACAATGGTCCCCCTGCCGCGTTACTCCAGCGTCGCCGGCATCCCCATCTCCGAGCTGATGGATCAGGCCACGATCGATCGCATCGTCCAGCGCACCCGCGATGGCGGCGCCGAGATCGTCAAGCACCTCAAGACCGGGTCCGCCTTCTACGCCCCATCGGCCGCCGCAGTCGAGATGGTCGAAGCCATCCTCAAAGACAAGAAGAAGATCCTGCCCTGCGCTGCCTATCTCCAGGGCGAGTACGGCATCACCGGCTACTACATCGGTGTGCCATGCAAACTCGGCGAACGTGGCCTAGAGCAGATCATCGAGATCAAACTCACCCCCGAAGAGGACAAGGCCCTCAAGAAGAGCGCAGAATCCGTCAAGGAACTCTGCGCCGTCATTGGCGTCTGATTGTTCTTGTCATTCTGAGCGATGCGAATAAGCTAAAGTTTGCTACCGGGAAGCGAGGCTACGGCCTCGCTTTTCTCTTCCGCGCAGGAATGTAGTGAAAGCGGATCAAATAGACCCTGTCACCCTTGCCATGCTTCGCAATCTTCAGCAGATCGACTACGCCCAGAAAGCCTGACTCGCGCGCCAGCTCCGGGGTGATGTCCGGTAAGCCTATCGGCGTAATGGAATCGACCTCGATCTCGCCTTCATCCATGTGATAGCGATTGCCCACGATGACATGCGGCCGCATCCAGATCCGCACGCTGCACGTGATCTGGCCCTGACGAACTCCCTCGCGGAGACGCTTCGCGAAAACCATTCAACGTTCCAACGGCTTAGACACCGGCTTGCGCGCCAATGATCCTACGTGTGCAAAGCATAAAGGGCGAGGCCAAGGTCTCGCCCTTTATCATCGCTGAATTCGTCCTACGCAACCCGCTCGATCGTCACACTTTCGAGCTTCACGTCCGTCTTCGGCTTGTCCTGCGCGCCGCGCGGCAAGCGTGTGATCTTCTCCGCCACATCCTGGCCCTCCACCACTTCACCAAAGATCGTGTGCTTGCCGGTCAGCCATTCCGTCGCCACCGTCGTGATGAAGAACTGTGAGCCGTTCGTATTCGGGCCGGCGTTAGCCATTGCCAGCTTGCCCGGCTTATCGAACTTATGCGGTGAGCCCTTGGTTTCATCTTCGAATTTGTAACCCGGACCGCCCATGCCAGTGCCCGCCGGGTCGCCGCCCTGGATCATGAAATCGGGAATCACCCGATGAAAGACCGTTCCGTCGTACAGCTTGTTGCTCGACTTCGCGCGCGTCGTTGGGTGCGTCCACTCCCGCTTGCCCTCGGCCAGTTCGATGAAATTCGCTACTGTCTTCGGTGCTTCCTTCTCAAACAGCCGGGCCACGATGGTGCCCTCGCTCGTCTTGAATGTGGCATAGGTGCCTGGAGTACGGGACATGAAATCCTCCTTTGTGAATGTTGGCAGGGCAGCCCGGCGATAGCGCCGGCCGCGAAGATAATTTCAAAAATCAGTTGGGCCGGGGCGTCAGGATCGGTGTTGTCGGCGGCGCCGGCGCCGCACTTGTGGCCGGAGCAGCAGTTGGCGGCGGCGTAGATGCGGCAGCAGCCGGAGGCGGTGGCAACTGCTGGCCTACCGGCACAATCGTGACCTTCTTCAGCACCACAGGAGTGATCGGCTTGTCTCGCCCGTCGCGCTCCACCCGCGTGATCGTCTTTACCACCAGCACCGACGAAGGATCGCACTGCCCGAAGACCGTGTAATGCCCGTTCAGCGACGGCTGAATCTCCTCCGTGACGAAGAACTGCGATCCATCCGTATTCGGCCCGGAGTTCGCCATCGCCAGCCGTCCCGGTACATCGAACATCAATGATGGATCGATCTCATCTTGAATGAGGTATCCGGGATCACCCGTGCCGTTGCCCATCGGATCTCCACCCTGCGCCATAAAGCCGGGAATCACGCGGTGGAAGGTCGTGCCGTCGTAGAGTGGCTTCCCGTGTTCCTTTTCGTGCGTCGCAGGATCGGTCCAGTCCTTGGTGCCCTCGGCCAGTCCGATGAAGTTCGCCACCGTCTGCGGAGCCTGCTTGTCGAAGAGCCGGCAGGTGATGCGCCCCATGCTGGTGTCCAGCACCGCCATGGGTCCAGTCGGCTCCACTGGAGGCGCCGTCTGCGCACCCGGAGAATCGGGCAGATCCTGCGCCGCGGGTGGCACACTTGGCGCCTCTGGCGGTGCCGTCGGCGAAGGAGGTGCCTGTTGGGCGGAGGCAATTGCTGTAACGAAGAGGAGGGCGAAGGTGAACCGGCGGACAAATGGCATGCGTAGATCCAACTCGTCAGAGTATCGCAAGCGCTTCCGGCTTCGCCACTTGACCCAGCCTGTCAGATCCGCTCCGGCGGAATACAATGCCTGCATACGTTCGGCCCGCCAGGTGTTCAGTCTTTCATTCGCCGCATCTCACTACCGAGGAGGCTTCCATGGGAAACATCAGGAGCACCGTCATGTTGTATGTCACGCGCTGGCTCATGCGGCGCCGCTGGGGCCGTCGCCTGCTCTTCGTGTGGGCTATGCGCACCTTGCGCACACGAGTGCGTCAGTTCCTGCGCGATCTGGCTGACCTCTATCCCGTACTGAAGCCGGCAGCCGCCTGGGTCTAAATCAAATTCGTCCCGCGGCCCGGAGCGCACCGATCTCTTCATCGGCAAACACTCGCGAGCGGACCAGGAAGCGCACGCCTTCTGGTCCCTCCAGCGAGAACATGCCGCCACGTCCCGGAACCACGTCCAGGATGATCTGCGTGTGCTTCCAGTACTCAAACTGACTGCGGCTCATGTAGAACGGCGTATCCCCGAGCGTGGCCAGCAGCACATCGCTGTCGCCCACCAGGAATTCACCGCGCGGATAGCACATCGGCGAGCTCCCATCACAGCAGCCTCCGGACTGATGGAACATCAGCGGCCCGTGTCTCTGAGCAAGCTTCTCCATCAGCGCTGTGGCTGCTGCGGTTGAAACGACCTGAGCCGGCGCCTCAGTCATTGAAGCGCCGGCCGGCCTTGCTTCCGTTTTGGTCGAATCACTCATCTAGAAAAAGCCCATCGCGTTCGGACTGTAACTGATGAGTTGGTTCTTGGTCTGTTGATAGTGGTCCAGCATCAGCTTGTGGTTTTCGCGCCCGATGCCCGACTGCTTGTACCCTCCAAAAGCCGCATGCGCCGGGTACAGGTGGTAGCAGTTGGTCCACACACGTCCCGCCTGGATGCCGCGGCCCATGCGGTACGCGCGGTTGAGGTCGCGCGTCCACACGCCCGCACCCAGTCCGTAGAGCGTGTCGTTCGCCAGCGCCAACGCTTCGTCCTCGTCCTTGAAGGTCGTCACGGAAACCACCGGTCCGAAGATCTCCTCCTGGAAGATGCGCATTTTGTTATGACCCTTGAAGATGGTCGGCTCGATGTAGAAGCCCTCCGCCAGATCGCCATCGAGTGAGGCGCGCTTCCCGCCGGTCAGCGTCTCTGCGCCCTCCTGTTTGCCGATGTCGAGATACGACAGGATCTTCTCCATCTGCTCACTCGAAGCCTGGGCGCCCAGCATCGTTGTCTTATCCAGCGGGTTCGCCTGCTTGATCGCCTTCACGCGCTTCACTGCGCGCTCCATGAACCGGTCGTAGATGTTTTCTTGAATCAACGCACGCGACGGACAGGTGCAGACCTCGCCCTGATTCAACGCAAACATCGCGAAGCCCTCAAGCGACTTGTCGAAGAACGCGTCATCGCTCTGCATCACATCTTCGAAAAAGATGTTCGGCGATTTGCCACCCAGTTCCAGCGTCACCGGGATGATGTTCTGCGAGGCGTACTGCATGATCAGCCGGCCCGTCGTCGTCTCGCCGGTGAATGCCACTTTGTTCACGCGAGGGCTCGATGCCAGCGGCTTGCCTGCCTCCAGTCCAAATCCGTTCACCACATTCAGCACTCCTGGCGGCAGCAGATCGTGGATCAGCTCCATCAGCACGAGGATCCCCAGCGGCGTCTGCTCCGCCGGCTTCAGCACTACCGCATTGCCCGCCGCCAGCGCTGGCGCCAGCTTCCATGCCGCCATCAGGAGAGGGAAGTTCCATGGGATGATCAGCCCCACTACGCCCAGTGGCTCGTGATAGTGATAGGCCACGGTCGTCTCATCGAGTTCGGAAATCCCACCCTCCTGAGCGCGAATGCAGCCGGCGAAGTAGCGATAGTGATCGATCGCCAACGGCAGGTCGGCAGCGGTCGTTTCGCGGATCGGCTTGCCGTTGTCCCACGTCTCCACCGTTGCCAGCATCTCCAGGTTGTCTTCCATCCGCTGCGCAATCTGTTCCAGGATGCGTGCGCGTGCCGCAGGAGAGGTCTTGCCCCACTCCTTCTTCGCCGCGTGCGCTGCGTCGAGCGCCTTGTCGATGTCGGCAGCATTCGAGCGTGGAATCTCGCACAGCACCTGCCCGGTCACCGGCGTCACGTTCTCGAAGTAGCTTCCGGAGGCGGGCTTGGTCCACTCTCCGCCAATGTAGTTTTGATATTGCTTGCGAATGTTCACCGGGAATCCATACGTCCCGGGCCGCAGCGCGGTAACTGTCGCCATAAATGCTCGCTCCTTCCGGGAACGGCTCGATATCCGTTCTCCGGCACGCCGGGATTCTAGTCCCGTCGCGGCAGTCTTGTCGCTCCTCCCGGACACCGAGCTCACGTCGCTCGCACGTGATCATGCAGCTTCCATCAACGTTCCAAGTAGATCCTGATTGATAATCAACCATCGAGGTGTGCGATTCATGCGAACGATCACTCTTGAAGAGCATTACGCGACCCCGGCATTTCTGGATGGCCCGGGAAGGAAACTTAAGGAGCAAGCATCAAGATTTGGCGGACCGTGCTGCAGAGCTCTTTGACCAGCTCTGCGATCTAGGTGAAAAGAGAATTGCGGAGACGGATGCCACAGGAATCGACATGCAGGTGCTGTCGCTCACCTCGCCGGGAACCGAGCAGCTAGAGGCAACTGCGGCGACCGCAGTTGCTCGTGAAGCGAACGACCGCGTCGCCGAGGCAGTCAGGGCCCACCCAACCCGTCTTGCCGGATTCGCTTGCTTGCCGACCGCAGATCCTCAGGCCGCCGTCGCCGAGATGGAGCGCACGATCCATGACTACGGCTTTAAAGGAGTCATGATCAACGGCCACGTTCAGGGCCGTTACCTGGACGATAAATTCTTCTGGCCAATCCTCGAACGCGCAGAAGCGCTCAGCGTCCCGATCTATCTTCATCCGACGCAACCACCGAAGGCGGTGATAGATGCGTCATACTCTGGTTTCGTCCCGATGGTGAGCGACATGCTCGCGGGAGCTGGGTGGGGCTGGCACATCGAAACTGCGATTCACGTCATTCGCCTCATCCTTGGCGGAGTCTTTGACGCGTATCCACAATTGCAAATTGTTGTTGGGCACATGGGTGAAGGCCTCCCATTCATGTTGCAGCGGCTCGATGTCATGCCCACGGCCATGACGAACCTCAAACATCCGATCAGCTTCTATCTCCGCCAGAATGTCCACTACACTTTCAGCGCCTTCAACTTCACGCCGACATTTCTGGATCTCCTGCTTGAACTAGGCGTCGATCGGATCCTGTTCTCCGCCGACCACCCCTATTCGTCGATGGCGCAGGCACGTGCGTTCTTAGAGGGTTACCGGTCAGCGATGCCGATAAGGAGCGGATTGCGCATGGCAACGCGGAGCGCCTCCTGAGGTTGATCTGAGCGTAGCTGCGCAATCGAAAGTCTCCCCTCGATCGTCCATCAATGCTTCTTGAAGTACTGTACCTCGCGTTCGTGTTGCTTCGCCTTTTCAAGCGAGGCGAATGTGCCGAGATTGCGTCGCTTACCTGTGGAGTCGCTCTTCTTTCGTGCGTAAAGACGATATTCGCCGGATTTCAATTCGCGAATCATAGATAAATGGATGCGGGGCGCCAGCACGCTGCCGCCCAAACTCCTTTACCCATTTCCCGCGAAGGCAAAGTTACTTGTCCTTCTTCAACTCCACCACCATCACTTCGATCGGCTGGTCCCCGGCATTCACATCGGCATGCATCGTCCCCGGAGCATTTGTGGGCAGCCAGTAGGCCTTGCCCGTCTCCCACAGGTGTGCCTTGCTCGCGCCGCATCTGCTCGACGATCTTCATCGTGCCGCCCTTGAGCGCGATGATCACTCGCCCATGCTCGTGGCGATGCATCGTTAGCGGCGCATTCGGAACAACGACTGATTTCCACACCTTCACATCGTCATTCTCGAACTGCACGATCCGCTGCGTGCCAGTTGCGCTCTGTTGCGAACGCATGATGCCGGCGCCCAGAAGCACGCCTAGCACAAACGAAATGCTAATCCATAGCTTCTTCAACCTGTCCCCCACCCACAAGATTTGAATTTGTGCCAATCGGTGACTGCGTTTTCAATGGGGGAGGTTTGACTGCAAGCCGTCTATTTGTGGAACGGCTGTGTCTCGCCGATCTTCGGCCGCCCCTTCTCCTCCGCCTGCAGGTGCTTGCTCACCTTCTCCACCTGCGCAAAGACGCGCAGCAGGTTGCCGCTCATGATCTTCCGGCAGTCCGCTTCGCTGTAACCCCGCTGCTTCAGCGCCGCCGTAATCTTCGGCAAGTCTGCTGCCGAATCGATGCCCTGCGGGGCCGATGGGATCCCATCGAAGTCCGAGCCGATGCCCACATGATCGATACCCGCCACCTTCACCATGTGGTCGATGTGGTCAATCAGCGCGCTCAGCGGCGGGCGCGGGATCTTGGCTGCGAACTCCTTGTCCATCGCCTCTTCCTGGCCATAAACCCAGGGTTTGCCTTCCGCCTTCGCTTTCTCCTCCGCAGCCTTTTCCGCTGCCTCGCGTTCCGGCTTCTGTGCCTCCCAGGCCTTGCGCCAGTCCTCTGAGATGAACGCGGAGAAGAAGTTCGCCTGCACTACGCCGCCGTTCACTGAAAGCGCGCGCAGCATCTCGTCCGTCATATTTCGCGGATGATTTGTCAGCGCCCGCGCAGAGGAGTGCGATGCGATCACCGGCGCGCGGGTTAGGATCAGGGTGCGATAGAAGGTCTTGTCCGCCACGTGCGAGATGTCCACCATCATGCCGAGGCGGTTCATCTCGTACACCACGTCCTTGCCGAACTCCGTAAGCCCCTCCTGAGTGTGGTGCACCTTTGCATCGGTAATGTCGCCGGAAGAGTCCGCCCAGTCATTCGAGTTCGACCAGGTCAGCGTCATGTAGCGCACGCCCAGCCGATAGTAGTCCCGCAGCAGCGGAATCGAGTTCTCAATCGAATGTCCGCCCTCGATGCCCATGAGCGCGGCCAGCTTGTGCTCGCGGTGCGCCCGCTCGATATCCGCCCCCGAGTAGGCCATCATCATCTTGTCCGGATGCTTCAACGCTGCCTGGTGCACCGCGTCAATCAGCTCCAGCGTGCGCCGTGCATAGTGCCCGTGGTAAAACTGCGGTTCCACCCAGATGGAGAAGAACTCCGCGCCCAGGTTTCCCTTCTTGGCGGCTTCAAAGTTCACGTGGCCGCCATTCAGCGGATCAGTCAGGTCGTAGTGCTCATCCTGCATGCGCTGTGTCGTGTCGGCATGCGTGTCGATAAAAAAATTAGTGCCGTAGGAAGCATGTGTCATGGTCTTAGTGGTATGCGGCTGCGGCTTCGTGCGGGTGGCGTCCTGAGCAATGAGCGAAGTGGCGATCAGAAGGAGAGCGGTAGCCGGCAGCTTCATGGAATCCGAGTGTAGCAAAGGACAACCTGCGGCTAGGCCGGCCCATCTCATCACAAGGAGAGGTGTATGAAATGGAACCCACCAAGAAGGACCCCACACCCCCGTCGCCTTCGGACACGCAAAGCAAACCAACACAAGAGCGCGGGGAACACGACCGCTTGAAGAGGACCGCAGATCAGATGGCTCGCCGCGGGCTGAAGCGTCAGCATAAGGGAGAAGTAGGAAAGAGCTTCCCCAAATAGGCGCCGCGATATACGCACCAAATGAAAGCCCCGGTTCATCAACCGGGGCTTTTCATTTGCAGTCTCATGCTGAGCAGAGAGAGGAGGCTGCCGTTTGTGCACTCCTAACTCGTAGCGTGCGGATCAATCTTCAGCTTCGACCCCGTGCTCCACTCGGTCATCGGCTTCACCGTACGCACTTCCTGGTCGCGCCGCTTCCAGCTTCCGCGGATAAAGTCGCGATTCATGGTCGCGATCACCTCCAGCTGAATCTCCTTCGGACACGCACCCGTGCACTCGCCGATATTGGTGCACCCGCCAAAGCCCTCGGCGTTCATCTGTGCCACCATGTTCAGCGCGCGACCATCCCGCTCCGGTGCCCCCTGCGGCAGAATGCTCAGGTGAGCAATCTTCGCGCCGGTAAACAGCGCAGACGATGCATTCGGGCACGCCGCCACACACGCGCCGCAGCCAATGCACGCCGCTGCATCCATCGCGCGATCTGATGTGTCTTTGCTGACCAGAATCGCGTTCCCATCCGGTGCATTCCCGGTCGACACCGAGATATAGCCGCCCGCCGCAATGATGCGATCAAACGAACGCCGGTCCACCACCAGGTCCTTGACGGCAGGGAAGGCCGCGGCACGCCATGGTTCGATCACCAGCTCCTCCCCGTCCTTGAAGTGCCGCATCGTCAACTGGCATACGGTCGTCGCCGGAAGCGGCCCGTGTGGGATGCCGTTGATCATGAAGCCGCACGATCCGCAGATGCCCTCGCGGCAGTCGTGTTCAAAGGCCACCGGCTCCTCACCACGCTCGATCAGCGACTCGTTCAGCACGTCCAGGCACTCAAGCATGGACATCTCCGCGTTCACATCGTCCATCGCGTAGCTGACGAAGCGGCCCTTGTCCTTGCGGCCCGTCTGTCGCCAGATCTTTAGCGTCAGTTTCATTTACTTGTAGCTCCTCTGGCTCGGGTGCACATATTCAAACTCCAGCGGTTCCTTGGTCAGCTCCGGACGGTTGCCCGGCCCGCGATAACCCCATGCCGCCACATACGAGAAGTGCTCATCGTCGCGCTTCGCCTCGCCATCCGGCGTCTGGTGCTCCTCTCGGAAGTGGCCGCCGCAGCTTTCATTGCGCTCCAACGCGTCAATGCACATCAGCTCGCCCAGCTCCAGGAAGTCCGCGACGCGCCCGGCTTTTTCCAGGCTCTGGTTCAGATCCGCACCTGCGCCCGGCACGGTTACATTCTGCCAGTAGTCGTCGCGCAATTCGCGGATCTGCCCGATTGCCTTCTGCAAACCTTCCGCTGTGCGTGACATCCCGCAGTACTCCCACATGATCTTGCCCAGCTCGCGATGGAACGAGTCCACCGTCCGCTTGCCTTTGATCGAAAGCAACTTGCTGATGGTCTCATTCACGCATGCGACGGCATTTCGCACCTCGGCGTTCGATTCCTCGACCTTGCCCAGCTTGTTCGTCGCCAGGTAATTGCCGATCGTATAAGGAATGACGAAGTAGCCGTCAGAGAGCCCCTGCATCAGCGCGCTAGCGCCCAGCCGATTCGCGCCGTGGTCGGAGAAGTTTGCCTCGCCCAGCACAAACAGCCCAGGAATGGTCGATTGCAGGTGGTAGTCCACCCAGAGGCCGCCCATCGTGTAGTGGATCGCCGGATAGATGCGCATCGGCACCTTGTACGGGTTCTCGTCCGTGATGCGCTCGTACATATCGAACAGGTTGCCGTAGCGCTCGCGGATGGTCTGCTCGCCCAGGCGTCGAATCGCATCCGCAAAGTCGAGATACACGCCCAGCCCACTCGGGCCGACGCCTCGGCCCTCATCGCAAACAGCCTTCGCGTTGCGCGAAGCCACGTCGCGCGGCACCAGGTTGCCAAAGCTCGGATAACGCCGCTCGAGATAGTAATCCCGCTCGGCCTCCGGTATCTGTTCCGGCTTTCGCTTGTCGCCCTTGTTCATCGGCACCCAGATGCGCCCGTCGTTGCGCAGCGACTCCGACATCAGCGTCAGCTTCGATTGGTAGTCGCCCGAGACAGGAATGCAGGTCGGGTGGATCTGCGTGTAGCAGGGATTCGCAAACAGCGCGCCGCGCTTGTGCGCGCGCCAGCTCGCCGTCACATTCGATCCCTTGGCGTTGGTGGACAGGTAATAGACATTCCCGTAGCCGCCGGTTGCCAGCACCACCGCGTCCGCGATGTAGGTGGAGATCTCACCCGTCACCAAATTCCGCGCCACAATCCCGCGTGCCTTGCCGTCGATCACGATCAGGTCCAGCATCTCGGTGCGCGCCAGCATCTCCACTGTGCCCGCATTCACCTGCCGTTCCAATGCCTGGTAGGCGCCCAGCAGCAACTGCTGGCCCGTCTGTCCCCGCGCGTAAAAGGTGCGCGACACCTGCGCTCCGCCGAACGACCGGTTGGTCAGCGAGCCGCCGTATTCGCGTGCGAACGGCACTCCCTGCGCCACGCACTGGTCGATGATCTTCACGCTGATCTCGGCAAGCCGGTAGACATTCGCCTCGCGCGAGCGAAAATCGCCGCCCTTCACCGTGTCGTAAAAGAGCCGGTAGATGCTGTCGCCGTCATTCTGGTAGTTCTTCGCGGCGTTGATGCCGCCCTGCGCCGCAATCGAGTGCGCGCGCCGCGGCGAGTCCTGGAAGCAGAAGCACTTCACGTTGTAACCAAGCTCGCCCAGTGTCGCCGAAGCGGCGCCGCCGGCCAGACCCGAGCCCACCACAATGATCGTGTGCTTGCGCTTGTTCGCCGGATTTACCAGCTTCAGATCAAACTTGGTTTTTTCCCACGCCTGCTCAATCGGTCCGGTCGGAATGCGAGAGTCGAGTGCCATCTATTTCACCACCCCCAGCATCACGCTGATCGGAATCGAGATATACCCCAGCACAATTGTCACCGCCACCACCCACGCGGTGCTCTTCAAAATCGGCGTGTGCCGCGGATGATTCATGCCGAGAGACTGAAACATGCTCCAGATGCCGTGCCGCAGATGCAGCCCCAGCAGAATCACCGAGAAGATGTACCAGACCGAAACCCACCAGACTTGAAAACCCGAGACCACGTTGTGGTACACATCGCCTTCGATGAACGCCGCGCCCGGGTGATAATAGCCCGCGGTCAGGTGCAGCAGATGGAATATCACGAACGCCAGCACGATCGGCCCGCTCCAGTACATCGTGCGCGAGGAGTAGGAAGACGCGATCGCCTTCTTCGCCGAGTAGCCCACCGGCCGCGCCCGCTTCTTCAGGAGCGCAAGCTGCACCGTCGCAGTGATATGCAGGGTCACGCAGAGCAACAGCACAATGCGCACCGGCCACAGCAGTTCGCCGAGGGTATGCAGCAGCTTGCCGTAAGCGTTCAGCTTCGCCGGTCCCTCGAAGACCTGCAGATTGCCGGCCAGGTGTCCGATCACAAAGATGAACAGGATCGCGCCCGTCACCGCCATCACGGCCTTCTTGCCGTTGGTCGATCCCCAAAAGCCCGGTGCGCGCTCTTCTTCGCGCACTCCCACCGCACTCGTGCTCATGCTGCCAACTCCGTCTTACCTGTCACGTTCGTCCATCTCATGCTTGACCGTCCTATCGAAGATCACTTCGTCAGCAGCTACGAATTCCGCAGGCACAGCCCACTTCCAGGCGCAGACACGCGCCTCGAGCGATCGCCAGTGATGCTCGAAAGAAGGCTCAGGAATTCGGCGGATCGGTGTGGGGAAGCCACCTATCATTATTGGTGCGTATGAGAACGACCGTCAAGCAGCCGAGAAGGACGGTGAGCGGCGGCGCCTCCACGGAATGCGATCCAGCAGCTCCGCTTTTTGTTGCGCCTGCTTAAAGCGCCTGCAAGCATGACAGCATGCAGATTTTTTTCTTTGTGCTCACGGCCACCATCCTCGAGGCCGTGGGGGACGCGGTCATCCGCATCGCGCTCCACCACCCGTCCCAGTACCTACGGGTGGCCTTCTTCTTTCTCGGCGCCGCGTTGCTGACCGGCTATGGGACCTCGCTGAACCTCGCTCCAGTTGAGTTCGCCACGGTCACCGGGATGTACGTTGCCACGCTGTTCGTCGTTTTTCAGATCACGAACTACGTCATCTTCCGGACCGCCCCCACACCTTCGGTTCTGGTCGGCGGCACGTTGATCGTCTGCGGCGGGCTGGTCGTCGCTCTCTGGCGATAGTTTCTCGTATGCATTCGAGCGGCGGCAACTACGCCTATACAGAATGAGTCTCCATCACTGCACAATCACTTCAATGCCAACCGTGTGATGAATGACGTAGCTGCCGAAGCGTCGGTCGTGTTCCTCCGGCTGCATATTTCCTTCGCTATCCCAGGCACGTGACTTCAATATGTAAGTGCCTCGCTGCTGCGGCACCTGCCATAGGAACTCCCACCGCCGCCAGCAAAACGGACACTCCGGATCGAGAAACGTCGTTGCCTGCCATGTGGCACCGTCATCGGTCGATATCTCAACCCGGTTAACCACCAGATCGCCGCACCACGCAGCGCCGAAGACACGGTAGCTTTCCCCGGCAGCGACCAACTCCCGCATCCGCGGCTGTGCGATCGCCGACTTCAGTGCCGCCACGCCCAGCGGGCGACGCACCGGGCTTCCTTCCACCTCGTCCCAGTACGCGTAGTCTGTAGTCTGCCAATATCCCTGGAACGGCTCGGTCACCACACGGATCGCCTTCAGCCACTTCACTGATGCCATGCCATAGTGTCCCAGCACCACCGCCCGCACTGGGAAGCCGTGGTCGATCGTCAGATCTTCACCGTTCATCCCGTACGCTATCAACGTATCTTTCGCCTTCTCGAGACCGATGCTCCGTGAATAGCAGATCTCTCCGGAAGGCTTTGGCGGCGGTGTCTTGGGTGTGCCCTGGTCGGCGCCTTCCAGGACAACCTCGCACGCATCTTGGAGTAGGCCTGCACGCTCCAGAAGCACCGTCAGCGACACACCTGTCCACTCGGCCGTGCTAACCGCGCCAAGCTGCCACTGCACGCCTTCAGCCGGAGGGGACAGGAAGACGCGTCCGTTTCCCGCGCACTCGAGTGTTGCCGTGCGCGTCACGGCGGGCAACTTCCGCAACTCCGCCATACTGATCGCAAACGAATGCCGGATCGCGCCCTCGATCTTCAATTCAAAGCTATCAACGTCGAGCCGTGGCGCCTCGAAATGATTTCGGACGTAAAAGAGGTCGTTCGAGGTCAGATAACCGTCGAGCTGATCGAAGGGTGACTCGAGATTCACCGGTTCGCTCTCGCGAATGATCAGGCCAGCCTGCGATTCACCTGCTGCACGAGTTGTTTGCAACGCCTATGCCTCCGCGCAAGCCGGCGGATAACTGCGTCGCCAGGCAAACCAATTACTATTGCACGAGCCGCGTTCCGGCTCAAGCTCACCGGAGGGCCGGTAGTGTCTCAGTTCGTCTGACGCAGCAGCGCCTTAAGCGCCCGTCCTCGATGGCTCAACTTCTGCTTTGTCTCCAAATCGATCTCTCCCATCGTCTTCCCCAACCGCGGTAGCCAGAACAGCGGATCATAGCCAAAGCCGCCCGTCCCATGCGGCTCAGAGATGATCTCCCCCTCGACAGCTCCGCTCGCCGTCTGAAGGATCACGCCATCGCGCGCCAGCGCGAGCACGCACCGGTATCGCGCCGTCCACGGTCGCGAGTGCCCGTGAAGCTGCTCAAGAAGGTAGAGATTGTTTCGCCCGTCGGCATCTTCGCTGTCGATCACGTCAAAGCCCGCATCGTCGGCGTAACGCGCCGACCGTACTCCCGGCGCACCGTTCAGCGCATCCACTTCCAGCCCCGAATCATCCGCAAGCACCAGCAGCCCCGGCCTCACACGGCTGTAAGCCTCTGCCTTCAGCCGTGCATTCGCCTCGAACGTCTCACCATCCTCCGCAGGTGCAAGAATCTCCTTCACTCCCGGCAGAACTGCAATATTCACATCAAAGACTGCCGCAGCCGCGGCAAAGTCGCGCAGCTTGCCCGCGTTCGAACTTGCAACGTAAATCGTCTCGTGGAGTGTCACGTTAGGGAAGCGGCAGATTCGATGCGTGGATATGTACGATCTTCCACCCATCATCGTAGTGCCGGAAGATCAGGGTACGGCGGCTCAATTTGCCATCGTCAATCAAGTGAAAGGTGACCAGGCTGACGTTGTCAGCCAGCGGATCGATGCGCAGGTCCGTTGGAGACAACTTCATGTAAGGCGGCGACGTTCGGCCCGAGTTCTTGCGTATTCGCTCAAACACGACATGCCAGGCCGCCTCGAACTCTTGCGGCGTGTCGACTCGCCGGATGTTCGGTGGTGATGGATGAAACATTGTTGGACGATCGTTGAAGCAGGCTCGGAACGCCGGCCAATCGAGATTGTCAAAAGCCGTCAGAAAGCTAGACAGCGCCTGCTCCACCGTTTCTCGCGGCGGCTCATGCCCCCGGGCACGTCGCGGAGCCGCCGCCATTCCGAACAGGGCGAACATACACGCGACGGCCCACAGGCTCTTGCGCTGCATGCCGGATTGTCCCTCGTCGCCGCGAGGCTGTCGAGATCTAGTGATGATGATGGGCATGTTCCATCGAATGCCCGTGCTCATGACCGCCGCCCATCGGCTCGTTCATATGCCGCAGCATCCTCACGCCACCAGAACCGAAAAACCGCCACAACAGCACCGCCGCTATCGTCAGGAAGACGATGTTCAACACCGTTGTGTGATCCCAGCGAAAACCCATCTCCATCGCCATATCAGCCGCGTGTGCATGCGGCGTGAGGTGCAGCGCAAGGAAGATCCACTCCACCGCGAGCGCTGCGCCCGCCATTGCGATATAGAACAGCACCAGAAGCACCATGGCTGCCCGCCAGCCGTAGTACTTCCGATGAATATTCACAATCGGCAGAATGATCAGGTCGCCGAAGAGGAATGCGATCACACCGCCAAAGCTCAGCCCCTGCTGCCACAGCACCGCGGCCAGCGGCACATTGCCCACTGAGCAGACAAACGACACCAGCGCTACCAGCGGCCCCGAGAAAGGTCCCCACCAGCGCGCCAACGCCGGATGACCTACCAGGAAAAATCGCTGCCAGAATGCAGCCGGCACCCAGGCAGCGATGCAGCCGGCTAGCAGCAGCCCGAGCACAATGTCGCCCAGCACCGCCGCCCACTCCATGACAAAGATGTTGCTGATCGCAGTAAACGATTCCGGCGACCGCAGTCTTGCCAGCCACGTATCGCCTTTGGCGGCCATATCCATCGCCGCATGGCCTTCCATCCGTCCCAGCAGACCACGCTCCGCCTGCTCGCGCGCCCCATCGACCAGCCGTCTGCCGACGAACACGTTCATCAGCAGAACCAGCAGTACGATCATCACCGGGCCGCCCACGAACTCCGCCGCCGCAAAGCGCCAGCTCATCAGGACGATCAACGACAACCCCAGTTCGAACACCAGGTTGGTCGACGCAAACTCGAAGGCCATCGCCGCGCGAAAATCCGCGCCCTTGCGAAAGAGCGTGCGCGCAATCGCCACCGCAGCATAGGAGCACGACGACGAAGCCGCCCCCAGTCCCGATGCAATCGCGATCGAACGCGGGCCGCCATCCGGCATCAACTTCGCCACCTTCTCGCGAGACACCGTAGCCTGCACCACAGCCGAAAGCCCAAAGCCCAGGATGAGCGCCCACAGCATCTGCCAGCCCATCATGGCCGCCATCTCGAGCGCCCGGCCGATCTCGTTCAGCCAGTGCATGACGTATCTAGATGCTTCTTTCCGGCAGCAGAGCAGGGAAGCACGCCAGCGGACACCCCGCACAGCGCGGCTTCGGTCCGCAGTGCTCCTTGCCCACCATCACGATCAGCGCATGAAATTCATTCGCATGCCGCACTCGCGCCTTGCCACGCTCGCCGGCAAAGGCGCTCCACGCCAGCCGCTGGATCACCTCATAACTCGATCGTTCCTCCGTCAGTCCATGCCGTACCGTTACCCGCCGGAGATACTCGTCCACCACCATCGCCTCGTGGCCCAGCGCATACAGCAGGATGGCGTCCGCTGTCTCTGGCCCTACGCCGGGGAGTGCCAGCAGCTTCGGCCGGAGCACCTCCGTTCGCATCGCCGCCAGGCGCTCGAACGACCCGCCCGCCTCCGCAAACAGAAAGCCCAGAAACGCGCGAATCGCCGCCGACTTGCGCACCATATATCCCGACGGCCGCAGCAACACGTGCAATTCCTCTTCCGGGGTCGCCAGCAGCCCTGCCGCATCCAAGAGGCCGCGGTTGCGTAGATTCCCCAGCGACCGCTCAACCGCGCGCCACGAGGTGTTCTGCGTCAGATAAGCGCCGAGCGTAATCTCGAGCGGCGCCTCACCCGGCCACCAATGCTGCGGCCCGTACGCCTCCGCCAGCCGCTCATACATCGCACGCAGCATCGTCGCCTCGCGCGTAGGCGCAGGCGATTCGGATTTGTGAGCACGCTGCATCAGACAATGAAGATCATCTTCCCGGAGTAAAGCACATGGCAAAGCAGCCCTCCACCCACGCCAGCAACTGCGGCTGGCGCACCCACACCTGCTATCTCGAGATGCACACCCGCAAGCGCTACGAGATGGTCCATATCACTGACGAGGTCGAGCGCATCGTCCGCGAGAGCCGCGTCGACGACGGACTTTGCTTCGTCTCGCCCATGCACATCACCCCGCCATCTATGTGAACGACAACGAGAGCGGCCTCATCCACGACATCGGCGAGTGGCTGGAAAAGCTCGCGCCGGCCAGACCCGAGTATCGTCATCACCAGACCGGCGAAGACAACGCCGACGCGCACCTGAAATCGCTTCTTCTGCACCACGACACCACCCTGCCTGTCACCGGCGGGCATCTCGACCTCGGCACCTGGCAGCGCATCTTCTACGCTGAGTTCGACGGTCAGCGCGCCAAGCGCGTCATCGTAAAGGTGCTTGGCGTGGGCGCGGCCTCCAATAAGTAACTCCTCATGAAATGTTCCTGCTGAATGGGCATAAAGTTGCCTGCCCTCCTGCCGATAAATGCTTCAGTTAGGAACGGTTCCCTTCACAGATTGCCCTCGGGCACGACGTGATCCAGGAGCCCCACTTCAGGACCAACAGGAGCCGACGCTATGTCAATGGGTGTATTGAACAACATCGCCGCAACCTATGCTGCGAACAACCTGAGCAACACGCAGGCCAGCCTGCAGAACGTGCTCACGCAGCTTTCTTCCGGTTCGCGCATCAACTCAGGCGCGGACGATGCCGCTGGCCTCTCGCTGGCCAACGGCCTGCAGGCCAACCAGTCCGCGCTCACGCAGTCCGCCAGCAACGTGAACCTGGGCGTGGGCCTGCTGCAAACCGCAGACGGCGCGCTCTCGCAAGTCAACAACCTGCTCAACCGTGCAGTCACGTTGGCGACCGAAGCCGGCAACGGCACGCTGAACGGTTCGCAGGACGCCGCAGCCAACCAGGAATATCAATCGATCCTGGCCGAGATCAACAACATCGGCGCCACCACCACCTACAACGGAAATGCGGTCTTCGGCGCTTCGGCTTCGATCTACACCAGCGATGGCACCGCGACCGGTACTTCGATGGACACCCTCACCATCGCGGCGCTCAGCAGCGCCAGTGTTGGTGATGCAAATGGAACAATTAGCTACACGGCCGCGGCCGGGACCACGCCTGCCACCATCTCCTACGCTGTTGGTGCAGGCGCCACCGACAAGATTGACCTGTCCACCACAGACCTGACCTCGAGCGCCAATGCGCGGACGGCCCTCACGGCGATCGGCAATGCGATCACCGACGTTGCCGCACAGCGTGGCTACCTCGGCTCGCAGATCAACACGCTGAACTCCATGGCGGGCGTGGAGACCACTCAGAGCGAGAACCTGGCATCGGCGTCGAACTCCATCATGGCCACTGACTACACCCAGGCCACGTCGATGCTGTCGAAGTACCAGATCCTGACCCAGACCGGCATCAGCGCTCTGGCACAGGCCAACAGCACACAGCAGGCCGTCACCAAGCTGTTGCAGTAGTCACTCATCGCTTCGGCGGGCGGGTAACCGCGTGTTTCCTGCTCGCCGAGGCGATCAACCTCCACCTCCATCCTTCCGCGGGTGGTTGGAGCGTTTTGCTGCAAATGCTGACGTGTCCTTTCCGTCAAGAAGGCCATACCGAGAAGGTCCCGCTCTCTCGCAGCAGCAGCAAAACGCTGCAGGGCAAGCCACCCGCATTTTTTTAAACGCACCGTCTCGGTTTCGTACTTTTCTTGGGAGCACAGCATGGGAACCATCGGTCTCAGTTTCGGTTCGCCCACCAGCGGGCAGGGCATCGATGTCGCGAGCACAGTCGCCCAGATGGTCGCGCAGTTGCAGGGGGCCGAAAAACCCTACAAGGACCAGCTCACCTCGCTGCAGTCGCAGGACACCGTCATCTCCAATCTCGGCAGCCTGCTCTCCACTCTCTCGAATGACATCAACGCTATCACCGATCCCGCCGGTGTTCTCTCCGGCAAACAAGGCTCCAGCTCGGATTCGAATACTCTCTTGCTGCTCTCCGCCACTTCCACTGCGAGCGCCGGCAGCCATACCGTCACCGTGCAACAGTTGGCGCAGACCTCGACTGAAGCTTCAAGTGCCGTCGCCACAACCGACACGCTCAGCGGCTCCCTCACCTTCCACATTGGCAGCGGCAGTTCGCAGACCATCTCGGTCGATCCCGCGAACAACACCGTCGCCGGCCTCGCCACTGCGATCAACCAGGCTGGTCTCGGCATTTCTGCCAGCGTTGTGACAGACTCGAGCGGCTCGCGGCTCGCGCTCATCAGTCAGACCAGCGGCGCCGCCGGCCAGATCACCATCGACTCGAGCTCCCTCAGCAACACGACTACCGGAAGCGCCGTTTCCCTCACTGCGGGGCAGCCCGGCCAGGATGCTCTTTTCACCGTCGACGGCATCCAGATCGCGAGCGCTACCAATACCGTCACTGACGCCATCTCCGGCGTCACCATGCAACTGCTTGGGAAATCCACTGCGCCGGTTCAGGTTGAAATCGACAACGACACCGCATCGGTAACGAACGCGCTTTCCACCCTGGTCAAGGACTACAACGCGGTCGTCTCTGCACTCACCGCACAGGAGGGCAAGGACGCAAGCGGCAACGCGGAGCCTCTCTTCGGTTCGCCGATCATCTCGCAGTTGCAGCAGATGCTCTCTAGCGCCATGACCACACCCTCCGCCACCTCGCTCACGTCACCCACGCAGGTTGGCGTCTCGCTCAACAGCAACGGCACGCTCACTCTGAATACCGATCAGCTCGCCTCCGCATTGAACTCCAACTTCTCCGGAGTGCAGACGCTCTTTCAGAACACCAACAGCTTCGGGTTGAACCTTGCCAAGGCGGTCAACAATGCGGGCACCGGCTCAACCAAGAGCATCCTCACCCAGGCTCAGAACGCCAACAGCTCAGCGGAGACCAGTCTCAACAGCACCATAAGCACCATGGACGCCCGCATCGCCACCCAACAGACCAAGCTCACCGCTTCACTGAATGCGGCCAACCAGACCCTGCAGGCCATTCCCCTCCAGCTCAAAATGATCGACCAAATCTACTCCGCCATTACCGGCTACAACCAGAAGGGCTCGTGACCGCGATGCGACACTATCACCAGGCAGCAATCGAAAGCGCAAACGGCGTACAACTCATCGTCGCTCTCTACGATGGCTTGCAGCGATTTCTCACCCAGGCCGCGGGCGCCTGCGAACTGCGCGACGAGGCCGCGCGGCGCGAAGCCGCACGCCGTGCCCTCAACATCGTGATTCATCTGCAGGCCAACCTGCGCATGGACGTCGGCGGCGCTTCGGCCGAACGCCTCAGCGACTTCTACACCGCCGTCTTTGCCGACGTGCTGCGCGCCTCGGCCAGCGAATCGCGTCAGCTCTTTCTCGACACGGCACAGGAAGTCCGCAATGTCCGTGAAGCATGGAAAGTCGCGGCTCAGGATCCTGCAACGCTCTCCATGATCCCGCTCGACCTTCAGACCCGGCAGGAACAGTTCTCCAATTCCAATTCTGTTCAGCTCACCAAGACGGTCGCCATCCGCCCGTCCGACAAAAACGAAAGCGCGGCCCCAGCTTGGATCGCCTGATCCATTTAATCCAGCCTAGGCGGAAAGGATCTGGGTCAATCGGAGTGCCCACATCACGAAGAGGTATGGGAAAATGCCGAGTCGTACACCAAAAGCAAATGTGAGCGACCGAAGGAAGCGAATCCGACGAAATGCGCCGCAGGCGCGCCCGCCGTGCGGCGAGCACGCTAGCCGGTGACAGCTAGTTCTTCTTCAAGCAGCTGCTTCTCATACAGGCCTGCATAGAAGTGTCCCAGCGACAGTAGCTCTTCATGCGTTCCGAGCTCCGCAATCCGCCCATTCACCAGCACCGCAATCCGGTCTGCATGCCGCACCGTCGAGATGCGATGAGAGATAAAGATTGTCGTGCGGTCCCGCATTACCTCGCGCAACTGCCGCAGGATCGTCTCTTCCGTGTAGGTATCCACGCTGGCCAGCGCATCGTCGAGCACCAGGATCGCGGGATCGCGCACCACCGCGCGCGCAATCGCCGTGCGTTGCTTCTGACCCCCGGAGAGCGTGATGCCGCGCTCGCCCACCGCCGTGTCCATCCCGTGAGGGAAGTCCTCGAACTCCCGGCGAATGTGTGCCGCCTCGGCGGCCGCCAGCACATCCTCGGTCGACGCATGCGGTGCGCCGAAGGCGATATTCTCCCGGATCGACTCGCTGAACAGGAACGTCTCCTGCGGCACGAATCCGATGTTTGTGCGCAAGGTCGCGAGACGATAGTCGCGCACCGGCCGGTCGTCGATCAGCACCGAACCGGCTTCAGCGTCGTACAACCGGGCAATCAGTCCCACCAGAGTCGATTTGCCTGACCCCGTCGGCCCCACCAGCGCCAGGCTCGTGCCCGCCGGTATCTCCAGGTTGATATCGTGCAGCACCTCGACCGGCTTGCCTTCGGTGTCCGTGTAAGCAAAGTTCAGATGCCGGAACTCAATCTTTCCTTTCAACCTCGTATCCGGCTTCAGCGTCTCGTCGGCCGCCGCATCGTCGATCGCCGGTTTGTCCGTCATCAATTCGTGAATGCGGATCACCGAAGCTGTCCCGCGCTGCACCAAGTTCACCACCCATCCCAGCGCAATCACGGGCCAGGTCAGCATCATCATGTAGGTATTGAACGCCACGAATTGGCCGACCGAGATGCGGTTGCTCAGCACCTCATGCCCGCCCACCAGCAAGGTGATCGCGAGCGACAGCCCCAGGATGAACTCGAGCGTCGGCCACAGCATGCCCATCAACTGCACCAATCGCAATCCGCGCCGCACATTCTCACGGTTCGCCGCCTCAAACGATGCGATCTGCGGCTCCTCCTGCGCAAAAGCCCGCACCAGCCGCGCGCCGGAAAAGTTCTCCTGCGCCTGCGCTGAAATCTCAGAGAACATTGCCTGGATGCGCTCGAAACGCTCGTGGATCTTTCGCCCCATCGTCTGCACCAGCACGCTCGCCAGTGGCAGCGGTACCAGCGCCACCAGCGTCAGGAACGGGCTGATGCGCAACAGAAAGATGACCGCGCCAATCGAGAACAGCACGGTATTGGCGCTGTACATGATCGCCGGCCCAAGCAACATGCGCACGGCGTTCAGGTCGTTCGTCATGCGCGCCATGATGTCGCCGGTGCGATGCTCGGCGTAGTAACTCGCCGATTGCTTCTCCAGTTGGCCGAAGAGATCGTTCCGCAGATCGAACTCGATGTCGCGCGAGATCCCGATGATGATCCACCGCGTCAGAAAAAGAAAGACGCCCTTGGCCAGCGACACCGCCACCAGCAGCCCCGCATAACGCAAAATCTTCTGCTGCGTCACGCCGTGATTCAGATCATCAATGGCGATGCGCAGCACCTGCGGAAACAGGATCCAGATCGCATTCGACAGCACCACTGACACGCCGCCCCAGAAGAAGCCGCGCCGGTAGCGCTTCAGGTAGGGAACCAGCGGCTTCAGATCGGCCAGCATCTATGCCTCTTTATCTGCACGGTCATTGCCGGCCCTGCTCCTTCTGCTCGCGTTCGACGTACTGCGCCACCCCATTGCCGAACGACCAGTCCGCACCGTCGTTCTCATGCAGCACAATCAGCAGGTCTTCCGCTCGCACCAGCCCAGTCGCGCTCATCCGCTGGGCAATCTCGCGGTACAGCGCCTGCTTCTTTTCCGCCGGCCGGCCGCGTCTCAGCGTGATCTCGACGAAAACCGGATGCTCGCCCCGCGCCACACCCAGATATCCCGGATCCGCAATCAGGTCCCCGGCAGCATGCTCGCGAACCGCCACAAAACGGTCGTTCTCCGGGATCTGGACCGCCGCGCGCAAAGCCTCATACACCGCGTCCGCCATTTGGCGCTTCTGCTCACGAGTCCGTCCGGTCTCAAGCGACAAGGTGACGAGTGGCACGCTTCCTCCATAATGTGTCGGGTGACAGGATCTTCGTCAGGCAAGGCTCTGCCTCGTTGCCCGCATTTTCAGCATAACTCTCTGAGCCAAACGGGGTTCTTATCGGAGAAACGGGCGGGTTGAGCGAAACAGGGTAGAATGACATTTCTATTACAAAACGCTGGGAGTCTGGCCTCACCTTGGTGCTCGCGGTTGCAATCTGGCCGCGTGCGCTTTTATGCCGCTTATGTCTGATTCGATCCAGGACCGTGTTCTCAAGATCATTGCCAACACCCGCCGCATCCCCTTGGAGTCTGTCCGCCCCGACAGCAGCTTCGAAGAGCTCGGCATCGACTCGCTCGACCGCCTCAACATCCTCTTCGATCTGGAGAGCGAATTCGACATCGAAATTGATGATGAAGAGGCCAAGAAGGTTCAGAACATTCCCGAGATGATCGCCGGCATCACGCAACTGGTTGATGCCAAGGCCTCCCCGGAAAGCTGACGTGCCCCGCGTCGTCATCACCGGCATCGGCGTCATCAGCCCGATCGGCCTCACCCGCGATGCCTTCTGGCGCTCCCTCGTCGCGGGCACCTGCGGCATCCGCACGGTCAACTCGCCCGACTTCGAGCAGATCCGCTTCAAGCACGCCGCCGACATCGAAGGCTTCGTTCCCGAAGATCACCTCTCCGCCAAAGACATCACCCTCATGGACCGCTTCGCGCAGTTCGCCGTCGTCGCTGCGAAGGAAGCAATGTCACAGTCCGGCCTCAAGTTGACACCCGCCATGCGTGAGGACGGCGCTGTCGTCACCGGCTCCTGCATCGGCGGCCGCTCTGCCGAAGAGGTCGGCTACCGCGAGCTCTACATCCACAACCGCAATCGCGTCCATCCGCTCACCATCCCGCTGGGCATGGCGAATGCCGGAGCCAGCCACATCTCCATGCACTTCGGCATCCAGGGCCCGTCCTACACTGTCTCCACTGCCTGTGCCTCCTCTGCGCACTCCATCGGCCAGGCCTTCCACATGGTCCGCTGTGGCGCCGCGCCCTTTGCCCTGGCCGGCGGCAGCGAAGCGCCACTCTACTTCGGCAATCTCAAAGCCTGGGAAGCCATGCGCGTCATCAGCAAGGACACCTGTCGTCCCTTCTCCACCGATCGCAGCGGTCTCGTCCTCGGCGAAGGTGCCGCCATGCTCGTGCTCGAGCCGCTCGACGCTGCCCTCGCGCGCGGCGCAAAGCCCATCGCAGAGATCGTCGGTTTCGGCATGTCCGCCGACGCCTGCCACATCACTCAGCCCTCCGCCGAAGGTCCCGCACGCGCCATGCGCATGGCTCTCCGCGATGCCGGCCTCGCCCCGGAGCAGGTCGGCTACATCAACGCCCATGGCACTGCCACCGAAGTCAATGACCGCACCGAGACTGCTGCCATCCGCCTGGTCTTTGGCGCGTACGCGGACAAGCTCGCCGTCAGTTCCACCAAGTCCATGCACGCCCACACGCTCGGCGCAGCCGGCGCCATCGAAGCCGCTGCCTCCGCCCTCTCCCTGGCCAACGGCATCCTGCCTCCGACCGTGAACTACACCACACCGGACCCCGCGTGCGACCTCGACGTAGTCCCCAATGCCGCCCGCACCCAGCAGGTAGAAACCTGTCTCTCCAACTCTTTCGCCTTCGGCGGCCTGAACGCCGTCCTCGCCTTCCGCAAATTCGCGTGAGTCAACAAGGGCCGCACCATAGACGAACGACGAGGTCACCCTGCTGAGTCAGGCTCCCGCCGTTGAGATCGAACATGACGCGCCGACTCCTGCCAGATGCAACTGGAGCGCTTCAATCGTCCAGCAGCCGGCGCGAATAAAGCGTCTCGTAGATCGCAATGTCGTCCGTTCGGTCAGGTGCTACGTAACGAAATATCTCCGCCGCAAATGCAAAGGGTGCGAGGCCATTCGCTGTGATTACATTCTTGTCTGTGATTGCGGGAACTTTCGCATAAAGATCACCCCCACGATATGCGGGAACGTACTTGGCAATAAATCCATTGCCATTGCTTGTGTGTCGATGTGTGTTGAGCAAGCCAGCATGTGCCAGGGATAATGTCGCGGCACAAATTGCGGCCACCGGACGTCCGGCCTGGTGGACGGCGCTTGTGAGGTGGGTAATCTCTTCGATTTCTCCTCCCAGCCATGCATCGCCGCCAGGCAAGATGAGGATGTCTGCCAACTCTGGCCGAATTTCCTCCAAACGTAGTTCGGGCATCACTCTCATCCCACCCATGCTCACAATGGGATTGGTTGCAAGACCGAACGCAGCAACAGAAAAGCCGAACATCCGCCGTAACTCAGCCAGCACAGATGCGGGTTCCCAATCCGCGAACCCATCGAAGACAAAAATGTATGCCGTGCGAGTTGCCATCGACGATGAAGCCATCCTCGGTGATGTCGTAGGTGAGTGATGTTACGCCATCTCGTCCCCGCCCCGCGCGATCGCGGTGGAACATCAGCGCCGCGCGAGAATCGGTACTGTCCGCGCAGATCATACGCTTTGGCTGTGGGGCATAAAGTTCCTTCGTGCACTACCGTGTGCGCCGGCGCGAAATCTCCTATTGCCATCCAATAGAAACCCGCATAACCTTCTTATTGGAAACCAATAGAAGAACGCGTCTTTCCCGGAGGCCTTCATGAAACACCTGCGTGTATGGCTACTACGTTGTCTTGGCTTCTTCCGTTCCCAGCAGGGAAGCCGCGACTTCGACGACGAGATCGAATCACACCTCCAGATGCACATCGCCGACAACCTGCGTTCCGGCATGAGTCCGCAGGAGGCGCGGCGCCACGCGCTCATCAAACTTGGGGGTGTGCAGCAGACAAAGGAACACTATCGCGACCGTGCGAGCCTGCCCGCACTTGAGATGCTTTGGAGCGACATTCGCTTCGCTGCCCGCCTGCTCTCGAAAAACGCCGGTTTCACCATTGTCGCCATCGTGACTCTGGCCATCGGTATTGGTGGCAACACCGCAATCTTTTCCATCGTGAACGGCGTGCTCCTGAACCCGCTTCCGTTCCCGCAACCGGAGCAGCTAGTCGCAGTGGATGAGAGCAAGCCGAACTTCGGTCAGGGCTCCATCTCCTATCCCAACTTTCTCGACTGGCAGAAGGACAACCACAGCTTTTCCGCGCTGGCCGTGGCTCGCGGCTCCGCCTTCAGTCTCACTGGCAGAGGCGAAGCCGAGCAGGTGAACGCCGAATTCGTCTCCGGCAGCTTCTTCCCCCTGCTCGGAGTCAATCCCATCCTCGGTCGCACCTTCACGCCGGCCGAAGAGCAGGGCGGCGCGGCTCCGGTCGCGCTCATCAGCCAAGGCTTATGGCAACGCAAATTCAGCGGTTCGCCAAACGCCCTGGGCCAGAACATCACTCTTGATGGCAGGGACTTCACCATCATTGGCGTGATTCCGTCGAGCTTTCATCTGCGTCTTCCCAGCTTCCGCGAGCGTGACATCTACGCTCCCATCCGCCAGTGGAACAACCCGATTCTCATGAATCGCAACGCGGGCCTCGGCTTCCACGGCATCGCCCGGCTCAAACCCGGAGTTACGCTTCCGCAAGCCAGTGCCGATATGGAGCGGGTCACACGCAATCTTGCCGACGCCTTTCCGGACACGGACAAAGGTATTGGCGCAAGCCTGCATCCGCTGAAAGAACAGATGGTCGGCGATGCGCGTCCATTCCTTCTCGTGCTGCTCGCTGCGGTCGGCTTTCTCCTGCTGCTCGCCTGCGTCAATGTCGCAAGCCTTCTCCTTGCCCGCTCCACCGGGCGCAGGCGCGAATTCGCTGTGCGCACCGCGCTCGGCGCCAGCCGCGCCCGCGTCATCTCTCAATTGCTGACCGAAAGCCTACTGCTCGGAATCGCCTCCGGTGGAATCGGATTGCTCCTCGCCGCATGGGCAACGCATGCAGCGCTCGAGCTCGTGCCCATGGCGCTCCCACGTGTCAACGAGATTGGTCTCGACTTCCGTGTCCTCGCCTTCACCATGGGGATCTCGCTGCTGTCGGGCACCCTCTTCGGCCTCGTGCCCGCGTGGAAGACCTCGCAGGCCGATCCCCAAACCGCGCTCAAGGACGGCGGCCGCGGTGTGAGTGGAACTCACAATCGCGCCCAAAACGTCTTCGTGGTCGCGGAAATGGCCGTCGCACTGGTGCTGCTGATTGGTGCGGGCCTCATGGTTCGCAGTCTTTCCCAACTCGCAAAAGTAGATCCCGGATTCGATCCCCGCAACGTCCTCACCTTCGGCCTCTCGCTTCCGCCTTCGATAAATCACGCATCCCAGACGCACGCATCCCCGCAGCAGCTTCGCGCCGCCTTCCGTGATCTGGATGACAAGCTCGCTTCGACTGCGGGAGTCAAAGCAGTCTCACAGGTATGGGGCGCACTTCCGATGTCGAGTGACGACGAACAACTCTTCTGGCTCGACGGTCAGCCAAAACCAGCGAATGAAGACGGCATGAACTGGGCCGTCGACTATATCGTCGAGCCCGGCTATCTCAACGTGATGAACATCCCGCTCAAGCGCGGGCGCTTCTTCACCTCGCAGGACGATGAGCACGCGCCTCTCGTCGCCGTCATCGACGACGTTCTCGCGCGCAGGTTCTTTCCGCACCAGGACCCCATCGGCAAACGCATCGTCATGAACAGCAGCGGAAGAAAGCTGGAGATCGTCGGGATCGTCAGCCACGTGAAGCAGTGGGGGCTCGACCTCGATGACACCCAGTCGCTGCGGGCGCAAGTCTACATCCCCTGCATGCAGATGCCGGACGACTTCATCGCGATGGTCTCCTCAGGCACCAGCCTGGCCGTGCGATATGACGGAAACCTCTCGCCGGCCTTCGACGCCATCCGTCGGACTAGCCGGCAGATGAGCAGTCAGCAGGTGATCTACGGCGATCAAACCATGGAAAGCATCATCGCCGAATCCATCGCCGCGCGCCGCTTCGTCATGATTCTTCTCGGAGCGTTCGCTGTTCTCGCCCTTGGACTCGCTACCATCGGCATCTACGGCGTCATCGCGTACGTCGTCGGACAGCGTACCCAGGAGATCGGCATTCGCATGGCGCTTGGCGCGCAGCGCGGAGACGTGCTCAGCTTGATCTTGTGGCAGGGAACTCGCCTTGCGCTGGGCGGCGTTGCCATCGGTACTGCGGCCGCCTTCGCTCTCACTCGCCTGATGTCTAGGTTGCTCTACGGTGTCGCCGCCACGGATCCTCTCACCTTCGCTCTGCTGGCCACAATCCTCACCCTCGTTGCCATGGCCGCCTGCTATCTGCCCGCGCGGCGCGCCACACGGGTCGATCCCGTGGCCGCATTGCGCTGGGAATAGTTGCTACTCCGAACGCAGGGCCGTCAGTGGATCCACATTCGCTGCGCGCCGCGCCGGAATCATGCTGGCGCCGGCCGCCACCAGTGCTATGCCGATCACAGCCATGGCAAGCGTGGCCATGTCGTCCGGCTTCACCCCGTAGAGCGAGGAGGCCAGCGCCCTGCCCGTAAGCAGCGCGAACGGAATGCCGATCGCCACTCCGGTTACCGTCAACACCAGGCTGTCACGCAGTACCATCCACACCACCTGTCCGCGCCGCGCGCCCACGGCCATGCGCACGCCAATCTCCACCGTGCGGTTGTTCACCCGATAGGCTAGCGTTCCGTACAGTCCCGTCGCAACAAGCACAACGCCGAGTATTGCGAAGAACCCAGCCAGCCGCGCAAATAATAGCTGATTCGAGATCGTCTCTTCGTACTGCGCACGCTGCGCCATCGGCTTCAGCAACGGCAGATTGGGATCCATCTCCTGCAGCGCCTTCTGCGCCGCGGGCAGGATCGCCAGCGGCTCGCCATGCACGCGCAGCTCCACAGTTTCCGGTCCGATAATTGGGATCTGCGCATACATCCACCACGCCATCGGGATCGGCTCTTCGTCGAGGCTGCGATATTTGTGATTCTTCACTACCCCGACCACCGTTATCTGGTGTTTGCCATCGTCGGTTCCGATCTTGTGTCCCAGCGGATTCTGGTTCGGGAAGAAGCGCTTCGCGAACTCCTCGTTGATGATGCCCACAGGAAGCGATGTCTCCGTATCGGAATCGGCAAAGTCGCGCCCCGCGAGAATCGGCACTCCCAGCGTCTTGAAGAAGTCCGGCCCGGCCACATTGCTCCGCACCGTTCTTGACCCGCCATTCGCCACCTGCGGCAGCTTGCCATCCACCGTCATGTCGCTGTTGTCCGACCACCACGACCCGAGCCGCTCTTCCATGATCGTCACCGATTCGACTCCGGGCAGCGCACGCAGCTTGCTGATCAACTCTCGGTAAAACGCCTTGCCTTGCGGAATCGAATCGATGTGCGGGCTTACTCCGAAGACCACCAGCCCATCCACCGGAAAGCCCAGCGGAATATTTTGGAGATTGCGCAGGGTGCGGACCAGCAGTCCTCCACCCACCAGCAGCACCACACACAAGGCCATCTGCAGCGTGACGATGACCTTGCCTGTCCGTGATTTGCCTGCATCCGTGTTTGAGGTCGCTGCGGATGTCTTCAGCGCCAGCCCTGGGCCAGCAGAGAGGGCAATCCGTAGCGGCGCCAGGCCAAACAGCAGCGCTGACAGCACCAGAATGCTCAGCGTGAACAGCAGCACGGTCGAGTCCGGCGCCAGGCTCGACTCAATATGCGCCCAGGCGCCCAGTGCCTTGGTCGCCATCGTGGCGAAGAGCCAGGCCAGTTCGCCGCCGATTGCTACCAGCAGTAGGCTTTCCATCATTAGTTGCCGGAACAATTCCCTCCGCCCTGCGCCCAGTGCCATCCGGACGGAGAACTCGCGCTGCCGCGTCGCATTCCGCGCCATCAGCAGCATCCCCACGTTGCTCAGCGCAATCAGCAGGACGAGTCCCACCATCGTCATCAGGATCCGCAATGGCTGGCCGACCTGCGCTTCAGAGCCAGGGAAGCTCTTTGCTGCCTCCACGCTCAGTATGGGCCGCTTCTCTCCCGGTTTCGGATTACCCAGTCCGACATACGCCGCTGTCTGAAATGCCGGCTGCAATTGTGCTACCGCCTGTGCCTCCGTCACACCGGGCGCCAGCCGTCCAATCAGGTGCAGGCACCACCATGTCGGATTGTTGATATATGTCTTCCCATCTTCCAACGGATTGCCCCAGGCATTTAGTTCCGGCCTGCTCTGCAGCGGGATCCAGAAATCGGTCGACACGCCGCCCTCGGTGCCTTCAAAACCCGCAGGAGCAATGCCCACAATCGTGATCGGCGTGCCGTTCACATACAACGTCTGCCCTACAATCTCTGGATTGCGCGCGAACCGCGCGGTCCAGTAGCTGTCGCTGATCACGCCGACGGGAGCATGGCTCGCCTCATCCTGCTCTGTAAATCCGCGCCCCCGCGCCAGCTTCACACCCAGCCCGGAAAAGAAGCTCCCGCTGACCATCTCGCCAAACGCCACGCCGGGCTGCGATCCATAGCGCACCGCAACCTTCTGCGAGGAGAGCGGGACATACGCCATCACCTGCATCGCTCCCGTCTGCCGGCGCAGAGCGTCGTAGACCGGGTAGGAGAAGGTCTGACTGGTATCGATCGTTCCCGTCCCCTTCGGCGGCCCCGAAGTTCTCAGGTAGAAGACGCTCCCCGGATCGGCCACCGGCAGCAATCGCAGCAGCACGGCATTCATTACGCTGAAGACCGCCGTGTTCGCGCCAATGCCGAGCGCCAGGGTCAGCACGCACACTAGCGTGAACCCGGGCCGCTTTCTCAGTTGGCGGATCGCATAGCGCAGGTCGTTGAAGAGCGCGGTCATTCTTGCCTCCACGATGGAGAAGATTCCATCTCATGGTGCAAGCCCGGTGCCAATGCCGCCATGCTGAATCACCAGGTAAGTGCTTGATGAATCGGCGTCACTTCGCAACACGCACTTGGCGGGCCTGTCCAGATTCAAGACGTTGCGTTCAAATCCGGACAACGTCGGGTGTATCCCTAAATCTTTTCCAGGCCTATTCCCCCGGTCGCATTCCAGATCGAAACCAGGCCGCCGACAGCGCAACACCCTCGGCGAAGGAAACCCGTGGCGCAAACCCAAAATCTTCCCGTGCCCGTCCTGCTGGAAATTCCTGGCTCCTTCCCAGCAGATACACGGCGTGCCGCGTCAGCAGCGGACGCTTCGTTATCTTCAGCAATCGATAGGGCAGTTCCATCGCGGACCCCAGCGCCATAGCCGCGGAAAAGGGAACCGCAAGCCAAGCCCGCCGGTAGCCCAATGCATCCGCCAGGGCATCGGTGTACTCGCGCCATGTCACACCGGTCTCGTCACACAGGTTGTACGCGCGTCCTGCCGCCGCCGCGCTGACAGCCGCTGCGATCATCGCTGCCGCCACGTTGTCTACATAGGAGAATCCGCCGCGCGCCCGGCCGCCATCGATCACCATCATCATCCCCTGCCGCAACAGGCTGGCGATCTCCACCACGAAGTCCTTGCCGCGCGGCCCATAGATGGTCGCCGGACGCACCACCGTCACCGGCAATCCACGCTCGTGATGCGCGCGCCACACCGCCTCTTCGCCCCGGATCTTCGTCCGGTTGTAGGAAAGTCCCACATCGCGCATCGGCGCACTCTCATCGCACGGCACCTGAGGATACCCATATACATCCGTGGTGCTCACATGCAGAAACCGCTCCACGGAGCCCGCGCGCACCGCCACATCCAGCACATTCCGCGTCCCCGTCACATTTGCCTTCAGATACGTCGCAGGAGCCGCCCAGTCGGTCGAGCACGCCGCGCAGTGGTACACCACCCGCACCCCGCGCATCGCCTCCGTCAGCGCAGCCACATCGCCTAGATCGCCGCGCACAATCTGTATCTGTAATTGCGACATATGCCCAAGGTCCGATGTCGCGCGCGCCAGCACTCGGACCGCCTCGCCGCGTTCCGCCAGCATCTGGACCAGCCGCCCGCCCAGGAAGCCGCTCGCCCCCGTAACAAGTACTGTTGCGGGATCAGCGGCCACGAGTTCTCGCGAATGAAAAGGCTGTCATCCTGAACGAAGGGAAAGACCTGCAATTCATGTCGTCGCCCACAAAACACACGTGAGAGACCAAAGGAAGCGAGCCTCACAACACGCGCCGAAGGCCCCTTTGCCCGGACGGCCAGTCCTCAGCTTGCCAGCTTGCCGAAGACTTCCAGCGCAAACGCCAGTTGCTCGCGCGTATGTCCCGCGGTCACGCACAACCGCAGTCGGGGCGCGCCCTGCGCCACCGCTGGGAAGAGCACCGGCGTCGCCAGGATGCCGAAGTCGCGCAGCCGCCGCGCTGTCAGTGCCGCGGAAGGCTCATCCTTATAGATCACTGGGATCACCGCCGTCTCCGACAAACCTGTGTCGCACCCCAGCCGCTGCAGACCCATCCGCATGAATTGCGCATTGCACTGCAACCGCGAGACGCGCTCCGGCTCATCTTTCAGCACCGCGAGCGCTTCCTTCACTGCCGCGATCGCCGGCGCAGCCATCGCGCCCGAAAAAATAAACGGCGCGGACGCATGCTGCAGGAAGATGATCAACTGCTGCGACCCCGCGACGAAGCCCCCGTTCGACGGAATCGCCTTGGCCAGCGATCCGGTCCAGATGTCTACCTCGTTCGTGTCGATGTCAAAATGCTCATCCGTGCCGCGACCCAGCCGGCCCAGCGTGCCTGAAGCGTGCGACTCATCCACCAGCAGGAAGCAGCCAAACTCCTTCTTGATTGCAAGCAGCTCCGGCAGAATGCAGATGTCGCCATCCATCGAGAACACGCCGTCGCTGATGATCAATGTGCGGTTCGCCGTCGGCCCGTTCTGGATTTCCTGCCGCAGGCTCTCCGGATCGTTGTGCCGAAAGCGCTGGATCTGCACACCCGCCATCCTGCACGCATCGAGCAAACTGCGGTGCGACAGCGTGTCCATGATCACTCGATCCGAAGGCCCGAACAGCGAAGCGATCACCGCGACATTCGCCAGATACCCGGAGCTAAACGTGACCGCTGCCTCCGTGCCCTTGTACTCTGCCACTGCGCGCTCCATCTCGCGATGCAGGTCCAGCGTCCCGGTCAGCAGGCGGACGCCGCCTGTGCCCGTGCCGTACTCGTCCAGCGCCTCCATCGCGGCCTGCTGCACCCGCGGATGACCGATCAGCCCCAAGTAGTCATAGGAGGACAGCATCAGCATCTGGTGCCCGTCCGCAGTTACCATCGGCCCAGGGCGGCCCTCCAGAGGAATCTGGAAGGGATACGCATCTACTGAGCAAGCCAGGGCGGTCGTCTCAAACAGCCGCCGCGCCCGCGGATCCAGCAACTCATTCTTTTTGAAGCCGCACTTCGAGCCCTGCTTGAAGTACTCATCGAACATCTCCCCCGACGAAGAGGGAAACGCTTTGGCTGGTGTGTCGCTGACCGAGACCGCGGGATTGTCCATGTGTGTGGTGTCCGATTCTATTCGATGCCCCCCGGATTGCCTAGCAGCAACGACGGTTCGCCGATGTTGCCGCGGTGTATTCCTTAAGATGACCTGAACGTCCGTCCGCTTTGCTCTTGCATTTGAATTCGACGGCTTTTCCATCGCGTCCGAAAATGGCCAGACATACCGCGTTCCGCAGGCGCACACTGAACAGGTGATGAACTCCGTACTCGGCCATTCCGCCTCACCTAGCGCGATCGGACCTGATCCTGTTTTGCTCAACCCCGACGTCTGCTACCGCGCGCTCCAGACGCACGATGCGCGCTTCGATGGCCGCTTCTTCACGGGTGTCACCTCCACCGGCATCTACTGCCGTCCTATCTGTCCCGCGCGCACACCGATGCGCAAGCACTGCCGCTTCTTTCCAACTGCCGCCGCTGCACAGCAGGCCGGCTTCCGCGCCTGCCTCCGCTGCCGACCGGAAATCGCGCCGCACTCGCCGGCATGGCGTGGCACGGCAAGCACGGTGAGCCGCGCCATGGCTCGCGTCGCCGAGGGCGCGCTCGACGGCCCACGTGCCTCGGTCGAGCGGCTCGCCGCCTCGCTCGGCGTCGGTGAGCGCCAGCTCCGCCGCCTCTTCGATCAGCACATCGGCGCCTCGCCATTGGCCGTCGCGCAAACCCGCCGCGTGCTCTTCGCCAAGCAGCTTATCCACGAAACGCGTCTCCCCATGGCCTCCGTCGCCATGGCCGCGGGCTTCGGTAGCATCCGCCGCTTCAACGACACCTTCCTCGCACTCTACAAACGGCCGCCCAGCCAGCTGCGCCGCCGCTCCGTTACGGCCTCCTCCGCCGCTCCTCTTGTCCTGCGCCTCTCCTATCGCCCACCCTTCGACTGGAACGCGTTGCTCGTCTTTTTCACTGCACGCGCCATCCCCGGCGTTGAAGAGGTCCGCGACGGCGTCTATCGTCGCATCGTCTCTGTCGAAAAGCACGTCGCCTTTATCGCCGCCAGCCACGCGCCCTCCCGTAATGCACTTGAGGTCGAGATCACCTGCGATCATGTGCCGGCTCTGCCCGTCATCGCATCGCGCCTGCGCCGCGTCTTCGATCTCGACGCCGACACCGAGGCCATCGCGGCACATCTCTCCCGCGACCGCACACTCGCCCCCATCGTGCGCCGCCAGCCCGGGCTGCGCACGCCCGGCGGCTGGGATGCATTCGAGGTCGCCATCCGCGCCATCCTCGGCCAGCAGATTAGCGTCGTCGCCGCGTGCGGCCTCGCGGCAAAGCTGGTCGCGCTATCGACGAAGTCGCTGGCACTCGCCCATATCTCGCTCACCGATACCGCACTCACTCACGTCTTTCCCACTCCGCAACAGGTCCTTGCGGCGGACCTCGGTGCTCTCGGGATGCCCGCTGCGCGCCGCGCCACCATCGTCGCTCTTGCGCGCGCTGCCATCGACAAGCCTGATCTCTTCGAAGTCGCCAACTCGCTCGAGGAGAGCATCGGCCGCCTCCGCTCTATCCCCGGCATCGGCGAGTGGACGGCGCAATACATCGCGCTCCGTGGCCTGCATCACCCCGACGCTTTTCCCGCATCCGATATCGGCATTCTTCGCAACGCGGAGCATCTCTTTGGCAACGTGCTCTCGCCTACGCAACTCCTCGCACGCAGCGAGCAGTGGCGTCCCTGGCGCGGCTACGCTGCACAACATCTTTGGGCGGCGGGCAACCTCAATCTCGCGCCGCGAAGAAAGCAGTCCCGCCCCAATGCGCGGCACCCATCGCGGATCGCTCCGTTTGCCCCGCCCTCCGCCGTCGCCGGAGGCAGATCCACAGCAGACAGACCCACAAGAGTCACACTATGACCGCACCACTCGAGTTCTTTTCCGATTCGCTAGCCACGCCCATCGGCCAGCTCATCTACATCTGCGATCGCGAAGGCGTTTCTGAGGGTCAGGGCGCACTTCGCATGGTCGACTGGTCGGACCATGAAGCCCGCGCGGTTCGCCTGCTCGACATCCACTACGGCAAAGGCGGCTACACGCTCACTCCAAAACGCGACCCATTCGGCCTCACAACGCGCCTCGCCGGATACTTCGCTGGCGACATCCACGCCATCGACGACATTCCCACCGCTACTGCAGGCACCGTCTTCCAACGCGAAGTATGGCGAGCCCTCCGCGATATCCCCGCTGCCGAAACCATCAGTTACGGCCAACTCGCCCAGCGCATCGGCCGCCCCCGCGCCGTCCGCGCCGTCGGTCTCGCCAATGGCTCAAACCCCATCGGCGTCGTCGTGCCCTGCCATCGCGTCATCGGCGCCAATGGCTCACTCACCGGCTACGGCGGCGGTCTCCATCGCAAGGAATGGTTATTAGCTCACGAGCGCGCTCACACCAAGCGGGCCGATTCCGAAGCAACGCAGTCGCAATTGACTTTTGCGTGAAATCAGCACGGGGGCTAAAGCAAGACCGTCATCCCGGCCGAAGGTAGCGGCTGATCGAGGTGCTTTTCACCAGAACGAATGCCAATACGGCATCATCAAAAGCCGGCCATTAGAAGATCGTAAAAATGTCCGCTAGGCGACTGTTGAAGCGCTGGCGAGAAGCTAATCAGAATCGATGGGGACTCTCTTCTGGTCCATCATCTGCAAGACTCCGGCCTGCGGCACTCAGCACCTCATAGCGGAAGCAATAAGCCCACCTGACACAGCTTTACGCTTTCGGTGCGATGACTGCGGTCAACAACACGTCTACAACGGGGACGACTACAGATCCATGATGGCCTTTGCTGCGCCGCGAAAGCGATTCCGTCGGCTACGGGATTCAGCGGCCTGGCTGTGGGCATGGGGTCGGCAGAAGTCCAATGGCATAACAGGCCCTCCCGTACCGTCTCCCGACGCCCTCTTTAAGTTAGACATCTGCGATGCGATCGATGATCACATGCATTGCCCCGGATATTCAATTCTCCATGCCGGCGATCTCCTGCTGGGTCCGGTCGCATGCACCTGCCACTGTCATCCAAAAAAGAAGACGATAACCCACTAGCGACACCTCACCGCAGCGCAGATGAGCTGACAAGAGCCGCCAGCAGAACGAATGCCAGTACGGCGTCATTAAAAAAAAGTCATTAAGAAATCATAAAAGTGTTCGCCCAGCAGGAGACAGTGGAAGCTGCTGGCGAGAATCTAATGAGGATCGATGATGATTTTCTGCTGGTCCATCATTTGCAAGACTCCGACCTGCGGCACGCAGCACCCGATAGTGGAAGCAATAAGCCCACCTGTCACAGCTTTACACTTTCGGTGCGATGACTGCGGTCGACAATACGTCTACACCGGTGACGATTACAGGCCCATGGCCTCTGCAGCGGCGCTAAAGGGAATCCGTCCGCTACGGGATTCAGTGGCTTGGCGATGGGCATCGGATTCCCAGGGGCCCAAGGGCATGACACTCCCTCCCGTTGCGCCTCCCGCCATTCTCTTTGAGCTGGACATCTGCGAGGCGATCGATGATCACATGCATTGCCCCGGATACTCGATTCTCCAGGCCGCCGATCTCATGCTCGGCCCGGTCGCGTGCACCTGTCACTGTCATCCAAAAAAGAAAGTGATAACGCACTAGCGACACCTCACAGCAGCTCAGATGAGCTGACATGCATCGGCTCGTATGCCACATGTTCCGCTGTCGGACAGTGGCCTCGCTGAGAGGACCCTTTCGAATGTGAGCGACCGACGGCAGCGAACTGAACGGATCACGCCGCAGGCGCTTTTGCCCGGGCGGCCAGTCCTACCGCGAGATCCTCAACGCGAACTGAGCCACCCGAGGATCCGTCGTAGTACTCGTAATGCTTCCAAACGCCGGTGAACCAAAACTCCCGTTCGGCTGCGAGAACGCCGGCGTATTCGTCACGTCAAACAGCTCTGCGCGAAACTCAATCTGCGCCTTTTCCTTGATAGAAATGTGCTTCACCAGCGCCAGATCCCAATCGCGATACGCTGGCCCGCGTACCGGATTGCGCGACGCATTCCCCAGCTCAAATCGCGGCGCGGTGATGAATGCATCCGTGTTGAAGAACTTCGAGGGCTTCCGCTCACTCGCGGGCAGCGCCGTCTTACCCTGAACGAACGGTCTCTGCAGCACAAAACCCGCGAAGGAATTGTTATTCGTCGCCTGCGTCACCGTTACCGGCATGCCCGATTCGAGCGACATAATGGTGTCCACATCCCAATTGCCCAGAATCGCGTTCGCAATGCCATGCGAGGCAAAGCTGTGCCCTCGTCCCGCGGGCAAACTGTACACCACACTCAGCGCTACCACGTTCGGCATATCGCCGTTCGAAGCATCCCTTTCCAGTCCTGGATGAAACGTATCCGCCGCCACCAGGCTGCTCGAATTCGGCGACGACAGCACGGTCGATGAAAACACCGACGACGCGTCGTCAATCAGCTTCGAGTACGTATAGCTGAACAATAACGTCAGCCCATGACTTGTCCGCTGCTCCACCTTCGCCTGCAGCGCGTTGTAGTTCGTCGTCCCGCTATTGTGCCGGTAGATCGCCACGTTCTGGAATCGCGGATATGGCTTCAGAAGTTGCGCCTCCGCCACCGTCTTGCCGCCGATCGGGCTCGACGCCGGCAGCTGCCCGTAAAAGGGATTCGGTACCTTCTTCAATAACGCATCGCCCTGGGCCAGCTGCTCCACCGTCAGCTGATTCAAATTCGAATCCGGAATCCCCACGTGCACGATGTGCGAACCCACATACGCCACATCGACTGACAAATTCTGCGTGATCGCCCGCTGCGCGGCCAGGTTCCATTGCTCCACGTATCCCGATCCCGCGCTTCGATCCGCCGTATAGACACTCTGTCCCAGTCCCGCATCCGGCGTCAGTGGAATCGGTGCCACCGTGGGCCCTTGTGCGAGTTGGAACGCTCCGTTCACGCTGTCCTGTGTCTTCTGCTGCACATTCTGGATGAAAGGGAACTGCGGCGTCGTAAACGGCGTCGTGATCCCGGACTGATCGATGAACACGATCCCGAAGCCGCCACGCACCACCGTCTTTGGCGTCGCCAGATAGGCAAATCCCACCCGCGGAGCCACGTTGTCCCAGTGCAGCTCGCGCGCCGTATTCGGATATCCGTTCACGCCCAGGTAATCCAGTTGCTGCGTGGCCAGGTTGAACACCGCGCCCTGGTTGGTCTTCTCCGTTGACGGATGATGCAGCGTCCACCGTGCCCCGATATTCAGCGTCAGATTCGGCATCACCTTCCAGTCGTCCTGCACAAACCACTCCTGGATATTGTCTCGAGGACGTAACTTCTGCTGTTGCAGATCAATCTGGAACGTATCCACCTGGCCCAGCAGGAAGCTCGCAAAGGAGTTGCCGCTGTCGGCCGCACTCGGCAGGTTCGTGCCCGTCGTCGTAAACGCAAACGACCCCGTCGGATTCGGCGGTGACACTGTATTCAACTGGTACCAGCGCGCATCCACCCCCGCTTCCACCGCATGCGCCCCATGCAGCCACTCCACCGTGTCCACCAGTTGCCATACGCCGGTCTGGTACTGCGAATTAGTACTCGGTGAAACTCCAATCTGCTGATATCCCGTGAACGTAAACAGCGGCAATGTGTTGTTAAACGCGGCGTTCGACGGAATTCCCGGGATGCCCGTCGCCGCGGACGCCGGCTCACCCAGCAAAATGCCGTCTGTCGTGTTGCTACGCCGCGTATAGCCCAGCCGCAGATCGTTCAGCAGATGCGGCGTAAACGTGTGCGTCTCGTTGAAGACCGCCTGCTGGCCGAGCACATGCGTCAGCCCCGCGTAATTGAACGACCCCAGCACCGACCCCGAGATCAGTCCGCTCCCATCCGGCAGCGGCGTAACAGGCTCCGCTACCTGGTGGTAATACGAATAGCGCCCAAACGCGCGATCGTGCGTTCCCAGCGCGCCGTCGACCCGCACATCGAATTGGTTCTCATGGTCGATGTCGTTCGCAATGCGCGTGTAGTTGTTTGCCTGCCCGCTCGAAGTTGGCGCCGGCAGCCGCGACAGCAGCGCCACCGCCGACGGATCGAGCGGCGTATTGATCACGTCGTTGGGAAATTCCGTCCGCGTATATGTCGCTCCATCGAACACCGTCGTGGCCGGGTCGTAGATATTCGCCACGCCCGTAAACACACCCTGCCGCTCCGCCATCGTCGGAATCGTCGACGTCCGCACCACGCCGATCGCCTGCCGTATCCCCTGGTAGTCGCCGAAGAAAAACAGCTTGTCATGCAGCACCGGTCCGCCAATCGTCCCGCCATAAAGATTGCGGCGGTACTCCGGCTTCCGCGCCGGTGACCGCGCAAAGTAGTTGCGCGCGTTCAGGTCTTCATTCCGGAGATACTCGAAAAGGCTGCCGTGAAATGTATTCGTCCCCGAGCGCGTCGTCACATTCACCACGCCGCCGTTGAAGCGCCCATACTCCGCGGGCACATTGTTCGCCTGGATCGCAAACTCCTGAATGTCATCAAGGATCGGGAAGAACACTACCTGACCCGGTTCCGGCTGCAGCGCGGAGATTCCATCAAAGAGATACTCATTCGTACGCGGACGCCCGCCATTGATGCGCGGCAACAGCGTCCCGGGGGGCAGCTCCACCCCCGGAGCCAGCGTCGACAGCTGAATAAAATTCCGCGTGTTCAGCGGGATGGCCTGGATCGTTCGGTTCGGAATGTTCGTCTGGATGTTGCTCGTCTCCGACTGCAGCAACGGCGCGTTTTCTGTCACCGTGACAGTTTCCTGTCCGCCGCCCGGCTTGAGCAGCAGATCCACCCGCGGGGTCGCCCCCGTCGCCACCGTGATACCTTGCTGCAGCACTCTCGCAAAGCCCGGAGCCGCCACCTCCACTGAATAGCTGCCCGGCAGCACCTGCGTGAACGTGTAATAACCGTCCGCTGTCGACTCCGTCGTCCGCTTCACGCCCGTGCTCATGCGCGTCAGCGTCACCTGCGCTCCCGGAACCGCATCACCGGAAGGGTCAGTCGCACGCCCCGCAAGACCACCCGAAATCTGCGCCCACGCATGGGCTGCGAAGAGGACGGACAGCAGAAGACCAAACGCGCGGCGCAAACCCATCGTGTTCCCCGGAGAAAGAGATACGTCCAGAGCACCGCGCCGGGAGCCCGGCAGCCGCAGTGACTGAAGGGACTAGCCAGACGCAAGCTGCCGAACAAGACGAATCTATATAGATAAAATCGTTTCGTCAAAACGACTCGGCGCTCTTAGAGTGTTGACGGCGCCAGAACGGCACTCGTCCTCACGGCCTGCAGTTACGGACAGCAGTTACGGATAAAAGACCAGCCGCGCACCACCATCCGGTGCACTCCACAACGACTCCACATCCCGCAGCGCCACACTCTTCACCTGCGTCGCAAACGCACTCTTCGCCGCTTCCTTGAAGAACTCCGCAAGCGCCGCAAAGATCTCCTGCATTGACGCGCTGCCGAATCCGCTCCCCAGTAGCTCCACCCCGGAACTCCGCAGCGTCGCACCCGCTAGCGTGATCGTCGCGCCCGCACTCTGCCCGATCTGCACAAAGCGAATCCGCGGCGCTGCATGACTCAGGCCCTTTTGCGCGATCGCCGCCAGCACCGCTTCCGCGGGGTCGCCCCACAGATAATCCAGCACCACATCCACTCCGTGCTCCGCAATCTCCCTGCGGAACGCCGCCACCAGATCCTCGCGCGGCTGCTCGAGTGAGATCACCGCATCCGCGCCCAACTCCTTCGTTGCCGCGAGCGCCGCAGCATTCCGTCCTGCTGCAACCACCCGCCGCGCCCCCAGCCGCTTCGCAATCTGCACCGCAAGGTGTCCCGCCGCGCCGGTCGCGCCCAGTATCAGCACGCTCTCACCCGCAACAAACTTCGCACGAAATTGCAGCGCGACCCGCGACGACATTCCCGGATTCGCAATCGCCGCTGCGGTCAGTGACTCCAACCCGTCCGGCAGCCGCACGAACAGCGCGGAATTCGTGACGGCACGCTCGGCAAAGGTGCCGAACGGCGGACGCGAGACGCCGAAGTAGACGCGCGTGCCGTCCTCCAGCCGCCCCGCGCCATCGACGCCGGCCACAAAGGGCAGAGCGCCCGTGCTGCCGTAGTGCGTTCCGTTGGCCAGCGCCTTCACAATCGGATGCAGTCCCGCCGCCTCCACCTGAACCAAAACCTCACCTGCCTCCGCCACCGGATCCGCAAACGACCCATACCGCGGCGGCTTAGCAAACGACTCCACAATCGCAGCGTTCATCGCGCCCTCACAGCATCAATCTACGATGCGAGATCAACGCCTCGCCACGGCAACGCCCGAAGCAGCAGTTAATAAATGTGGAAGTTCACTTCGATGGTGATCGCAACCGCCACGGGTTTGCCGTCGCGTCTGCCCGGGTCGAACTTATATTGGCGCACGGCTTCGAGAGCCTTCTCGTCCAGCCCCATGCCCAGCTTGCGTATCGTATGAACGTATTGCGGCTTGCCATCCGCATCGACGACGCACGAAACGATCGACACGCCCTGGTACTTGGCGTCTTTCGCCTTCTTTGCAAACTCGGCATCCACCGCATGGACCAACACCGGCGGCGTTACGCCATTGCCAATCTTGTAGATCTTCTCGTGCGTCGGTGCGGATGTAGCTGCGTCTTTCGCCGGCATCACATCAAACGACAGCGCCGCCGCCGTCAGCGCTCCCCCCAGGACCGCGCATGCGGCCACCACTGCCATCGCAATCCTCTGTGTCTTACTCACCTTTGGCACATCCATCGTCAATCGCATCACCCGTTCCTCCAATATGTCGGCATCGAAGACGCCGATAGCCTGTGTTGCACTCGTGAAGAAAGGCCGCGTTGCGGGCGCGGCCATTGACGTGGCCAGCCGCAGCAGGGCAGCCGCATACTCCGGCCGGTCGCCCATCGCGTCCGCCGCCTGCTCATCGCACACCAGCTCGCGCGTCTCCGCAATCCGCCGCCGCATCCTCCAGCTCGCCGGATGATACGCAACCACCGCGGCGAGACATTCATAAAACAGGTTCTTCGCGTAGTCCTGCCGCGCAATGTGCGCGCACTCATGCGCCAGCGCCGCCGCGACGTCTCCGTCGCGACCTATCTGGATATCTTCGACCGTCTCCGCCGCAAAGAAGCCCTCCGGCACCAGCAGCGTTGCCCGCCGCAGACCCAGCACCACCGGTCCGCTCAGTTCGGCCGAGCACCGCACTTCGGGCGCGGTCACGCCAAGCCGCCGCGCCGCGCTCTCCACTCGCCCGTGCTCCCGTGCATCCAGCAGCAGGACCGCACTCCGGCGCACCATCGCATGGGTGCGCCGCCGCCGCCACAACAGGCGCGCCATCGAGAACAGCACCGTCAGCAGGTACGCTCCAGCCAGCATCTGCGACAGCAGCGGTGTCAGCGCCCAGCGCGCGGTCGTGGCCGCAACCATGTGATACGTAACAGCCACCGTTCCGCCTGCAGAGCTCGGATCCGCATGGCTGATGTAGTCGATCAGCATAGAGCCGGGCAGCAGCGGCAGTGCCACGCCTGCGAGCAATGCAGCAACCCAGAAGCGATGCTGCGCCTGCGGGCCTACCCTGCGCAGCAGCCGGTCGCCCAGCCACGCCCCCACGCCAACCATCGCCAGCGTCACCGCGGAATGCGCCAGGTAGTTCGTCAGCCATCCGCTTACAACCATAACTAGCTCATGCATCGCGATCCCTCCCACGCGGGTTCTTCCTGGCAGCCTTCGCTGCATCCACGCGCTCCGCCAGCTTCGCCAGCCGACCCGCATCAAGTTGCCGCGAGTTCACTAGGCTCATCACCAACTCCTCCGGCGATCCGCCAAACATGCGGTCCACTAGGTCCGCCACCGCCGTGCCCAAGGTCTTCTCTTCGGTCACTGCCGCGCGATACTCAAACGCGCGGCCGCGCAGCCGCCGCGTCACCCGGCCCTTGCGCTCGAGCACGTTCAGCATCGTCTGCACCGTGGTGTAGGCCAGCCCGCCCTCCAACTCTTGCTGCACCATCTGCACTTGGCACGGCCCCAGCCGCCACAGAACCTGCATGATCTTCAGCTCCAGCGGCGTCATCCCAGCCGACCCGCCCCTGCGTCCAGCCATCTCTGCCTCCTAATAAAATAGGAACATAATCCGAAAGTCGGGCGGGCGTCAACTAATAAAATAGGACTCAATCGGGTCTACCGCGGTCGTGGAACCACGGGCATGCCCGCTCACTTCGAGAGTCGTGTCAACTCGATCCTTTACATTCGTAACGCGTTGTGAGAGCTTTTGTGCGCGTCAATCATTCGGGCCCTCCGAGGTTCGCTGTGAGCGGCTTTCTCAAGAATCTGAAGCTGTACGGACCTCCCGTACTTCTGTGCCTCATCCTGGCCGTGGCGCTGTTTACCTCATGGCGCGCATCGCTCTCGACCTCCGGGCCGCGCGCATTCCTGGCTTTCGGAATTGCCGCCGCCGTCATTTGGTCCGCCCATAACCGCTTCTTCCCCGCGAATCGAAATATCGCCGCGGTCCCATCATCTGCAGTTCCACTCGCAGATCAGGCAGGCACTGCCGCCAACAATAGCAGTGACTCCTCCGTCCGCTTCGTCATCGTCTTTGACGCTCTTGTCTTCACGCTGGTTGGGCTGGCCACAGCCGTCACCGCGGCTCCCGGCTGGGAGATTGCGCTCTTGCTTTGCGGAAGCTGCCTGCTGGTGGGCGCCTTTTTTGGCCTGCTCTTTGGCTATCCTCAGGGCGTTGCGCAAAGCGCGACGCATCCGCCGGTCCCCCAGCGCGCTTTACCGCCCGGCCAGGAAGTTGCCGCCGTACCGCAGAGCACTCCACAGAAGAACCTCATTGCCGAGTCGGCGTCTACGCTGGGAAAAGTCATCGCCGGCTTCACCCTCGCCAAATCAGGTGTGCTTATCGACCACTTCCACCATGTCTGTAACGCTGTCGCGCCTGCCCTCGGCCGGCCGCAGGGAGATGTTGTTCTCGCCGGTGCCATCATCCTGTACTTCTTCGCCACCGGTTTCTTTTCAGGCCTTCTCCTCCCGCCATATTTCATGAGCGGCAAACTCTAGCGGCATCCGCCGTCATGCGGTACTTACGTGCGGCTGCAAAGCAAAATCCTGGCATGTTAATTCCGCGAATTTGAAACAATAAAAATAGAGATCCGGAAATCACCGAAGGCGGAGCCCCGGCAGATTTCCCATAGGTGCACCCCGAAGCAGAGATAGTTGACGCGGCTTTTCCGTCAAGAAAAGCCGCTCCGCTCGAGACTCGGTGATGCATAGCAATGGGAAATCTGCCCAAGGCTCCGCCCTTTTTTCATTTGCAACTTCTTCTTTTCCCAAAAGGAGCCGCCATGACAACCACGCCGCAGGACACCTTTCTCCGTCAGGCCAGCGCAGCCGCGCGTGCTGCCGCCCATATCTTCCCCGACTACGCAGCCTGCGAAGCCGCGCTCGAATCCACCTGGGGCCGATCGCGCCTCGCTCGTGAAGCCAACAACCTATTCGGCCAGAAGCAATCCGCGGACGGACAATCAGGCATCGCCACCCCCGGCACCACCGCCGGCTTTTTAGACATGCCGACGCAGGAATTCCTTCACGGCCGCTGGGTCACCGTCATCGCGCAATGGGCCTGCTTCGCCGACCAGGCCTCCTCCTTCCGCGCTCGCATGGCGCTCCTCCGCCGCCTCGAGCACAGCTACCCCGCTTACGCACGCGCCCTCGCCGCCACTACCGGGGAAGCCTTCATCGAAGAGGTCTCTCGCGCCTGGTCCACTGACCCCCAGCGTGCGCAGAAGGTTCTCGCCATCCACCGTCAGCACAGCGCAAGGTTCCTCCCGCTCGTGCCCGCAGCCGTCGCCGCTTCCGGAAAGCCGCTAAGTCCAATCGCTGGACAAATTTACGCGTAACTCTTTTGGATGGACATATTTAGCCCTCGGAAGGGAACCTAAGTATAGGAAACAAAGCGAGTTACATATAGCCCTCCGGTACCGGAGGGGAGGGGGTGGGGCGAGTAATGTTACGTCTTGCTGATGCTCACGCAGCCGAACGCTTCTTGCCCGACTGCTTGTACTCCGCCAGCAGCAGCGATTCGCGGATCGGCTTCTCATGCAGCAGCAACTCGGTCGCCTTCAGGTTCGCATTCGCATGGAACCACTCCTGTGCAATGTTGTTGTGCAGCAGGTTCAGCACTGCGAGCAGCGACATCCCTTGGTGGTGCGCCATCCATTCCTTCACCAGCGCTGGTTTCTTCAGCGACTTCTGATAATCGCCCGCTTCGTAGAAGCCGTACGCGCCCACCCAGCCCATGCTCTGCATGCGCTTCAGATTTTTCAGCGCCTCGGACTCGTCGATCATCAGCGCCAGGAAGGTCGAGTACGGTGAGATCACCGGCCCCGCGATCGCGTCCCACTTCAGCGCGATCGAGGGCATGCCGAACGCGAGATAGTGATAGTGTCCCTGGTCGTCCATCTCCGCATAACCGCACTCGGAAATACCCCACGGAATATTCCCGTGCTCCTTCGCATACGCGCGCTGGATCGCCACTACGTTGTTCAGTGTGCGCGTCACCAGCGTGTCCGGGTAGGAGCGCATCCATAGCGCCGGCATCAGATACTCGAACATCGTCCCCGTCCACGCGATCAGCGCCGGCCGCCCATACGCCACCGTGTGGATGCGTCCCAGCTTGAACCAGCTCTGCTGCGATGCATCCCCCCGTGCCACCGCAACAAACGCGCCAATGCGCGCCTCCGAGCACAGCAGGTCATAGCAGGCCTTGTGCAGCTCCTCCTGCTCCACCATGTAGCCGATCGAAAGAATTTGTCGCGATGGCTCGATCAAAAACGCGAAGTCCATCTCCGCCACGCAATGCTCCGCCCGTTGCGCCAGCGTCGTAAGCTTCTCCACCAGCGCCAACTGGCGTTCGCGTGCCATCGCCAGCAGCGCGCGCAGCTTTTCAATCAGGTAGATCTCCGCCTGGTCCACCGACTTGCCGCTCCACGCCCGCTGCAGCCGCCCATCCAGATCGTCGATGAAGGCTACGCCGCGCGCGATGGGTACTGTCCCGGCATCTCGGAGCACCGGTTCCAGCGGCGCATACTCGCGGTCCAGCCACGGCCGATAGTCACGCACCAGCGAGCAGATCGCTTCCACCCGGCGCAGTAGCTCGGCCAGCCACCACTCCGCTTCCGTGCGGTTCTTCTCCGTCAGCGCGAAGGGCCGCCCATCCTCACCACGGATCACATCGAACGCCGGAGACAACTGCGCCGCAAAGCACCAGTCGATCCACTGCCGCAGATCATCGCCCTCGGGAATCAGTGCCAGCGCCGTCGGATGCGCATCCAGTGTCGCCAGCAACGCGAGCTGATCTCGTATTCCCGTCCACAGCCGCGGATCGATCAACGGCTCCAGCAGCATCGACTCCGCGCCGGAGCGCAGCGTATAGAACGAGGCCGCCAAGTTCCCGCTGTCTACCGAGGAAACGACGCGAGGCGGAATCGGCTTCAGCGTGCGGGTGTCGTACCAGTTGTAGATGTGGCCGTTGCGCTTCTCCATGCGCTCGTAGGTGTCCAGGCTGTAGTGGCTCAGCGTTACCAGCTCCGGTGCCGTCAGGTAACCGAAGACGTGCGCCGCCTGCCGCGCATTCAGCAGCAGGCCGAAGTTGGTCGGAGAGACGCGCGCCGCCTCAAACAGCTCGTGCTCCTCCACGTTGTCCGGCACCAGATAGTTGTGTGCCGCTCCGCCATACTCGTAGAAGAAGCGCCAGGTGCGCAGCGCCATCTCGCGCAGAAACTCCTGCTGCTTCGCTGTCAGCCGCTGCCGGTCCTCCTGCGGTGGAGCATTCAGCCAGGCCGTGATGCCGCTCTCGAAGAGCCACAGCACCAGCAGCGGCGCCGCGACCAGAAGCGACTGCTTGTGTACCGCTGCAATCAGCAGTGCAACTCCGATGGTGAAGATCGGCGTCGCCTGCAGGTAGCGATCAACGGGCGTCGTCCTGCCGCCGCCGGTCGATTCTGCCTGCGCCGCCGTCTCCCACTCCAACAGCCGCTGTCCGGTGATAAACCGCCGCACCAGTGAGCGGATGATCGCATCCAGCGCCATCAGCATCTGGTGCGGCAGAAACGCCAGGTTGATCAGTGTGATGATCAGGTTCTGGCCGAACCCGGCAAAGGCCTCCTGCACCTCGCCCTTCTGCGGGCTGGCCCAGGCGCGTCCCACGCTGAACACCAGCGACACTAGGCTCGGCGCGAACAGCAGGATCAGCGTCACCAGCGTCCAATAGAGCGGGCCTCCAGGCAGCCCCAGCCATCCCGCCACCAACAGGATCAGCGTCATCGTCTCCACCAGCGAGCGCCGCAGGTTGTCGAAGATCTTCCATCGCGAGACGTTCGAGATCGGGTTCTTTACCAGGCGCCCGCTCTCGTCCGGGACCTTGCCGAAGAGCCACTGCGAAATCTGCCAGTCTCCGCGCACCCAGCGATGCTGCCGCCGGCGGTACGCGCTGTAGTGCGACGGATAGTCGTCGATCACCTCGATGTCCGTCGCCAGTCCGGCGCGCGCGTACGCGCCTTCGATCAGGTCATGGCTCAGCAGGGAATTGCGCGGGAAGCGCCGGTCCAGCACCGCATGCAGCGTCTCGACCTCGTAAATCCCCTTGCCCGTGAAGATGCCCTCGCCGTAAAGGTCCTGGTACGCATCGGAGACGGCGCGTGTGTAAATATCGAAGCCCGTCTGTCCGGAATAGATCGCCGCCAGCCGCGACCGCGACGCCGACCGCACGCTCACGCCCACACGCGGCTGCAGGATGCCGTACCCCTCCGTCACAATCCGAGATTGCGGATCGATCACCGCGCGGTTCAGCGGGTGCGTCATCGCACCCACCATCGCATGCGCCGTACCGCGCGGCAGTTGCGTGTCAGAGTCCAGCGTGATGACGTAGCGCACTCGGCGCAACACATCCATGTTGCCGACCTTCACCGGGAAGCTGTCGAAGTTGCCCAGGATGAACTTGTTCAGGTCGAGCAGTTTGCCGCGCTTGCGCTCCCATCCCATCCACACGCCCTGCCGCGCATTGAAGATGCGGTGCCGGTGCAGCAGGTAGAAACCGCCGCCGTCCTTGCCGCCATAACGCGCGTTCAAGTTGTTGATGAGCCTCACTGCCAGATCCACCAGCGGGTCAGTATCGTTCGGCCGCGGCCGCGATATGGAGTCCGGCAGATCGCTTAGCAGCGCAAAGTGAATATTCCTGTCCTGGTTCGCGAGATAGCGCACCTCCAAGTCTTCGATCAGTTCCCGAACCTGCTGCTCGTTGAGCAGCAGCGTCGGAATTGCCACCAATGTGGTGAACTCTTTCGGCAATCCCTTGGGAAACTCAAGCTTTGCCAGTGCGGAAGCCTTGAACAGTGCGGCCACCGCGTTATTCACCAGATCAACCGCGCCCTGCGCCGTCGGGATCAACAGGAAAAGAAACGCAGCCGTCAGACCGCCCAGGATCGAATAGTTGGGCACGAGCGGAACCATGATGGCGCCGATCAGGACAACCGTCAGCAACAGGATGCCGAGAATATAGACATCATCGGCATGACCCTTCGCAAAGATGCGCGCGCGATCGACCAACGACGGTCGATACCCAACGTCCGCCGCCAGTGAAGGGAAGCCCTTGTCGATCAGGTAGTACCCCACATGCGCGCGGCGAACTATCAGGCGAGGAGCGGCATTGGCCGGGGCAGGTGCCTGCGCCAGCCGCAACGCGACCTGCGCCACTTCAAGCTCCGTCTGGTCGGAGTGCCGCGCAATCTCCGAGACCCGGTCCCGGTAACGCTCGCGGCTGTCAAAGTCCATCTGCGGATATGCGCCAGCCGGATCTTGCCGAAGCACAGCATTAAACACGACTAGGCCCTCGATCATATGGGCCCAGTTGGCATAAATCGTGTTGCGTATTCCGTCAAAACGCGCAGCGAGCAGGCCTTGCGCCGCCACATCAAACGAGTCCGGATCTCCAATCTGGGTCTTCGCCTGGGTGAGGACTTCTTCCACCAGCATGAACTTCACCGCGGTAGGGAAGGCCCAAAGTTCGCGCAGGGTCAGGGGATCGGCCTTCTGTACCTCTTCCAGAAACCACACTACCCAGTCGCCGTCCCAGCGTGACTCGGCGGCCTTCAGATACGTATCCGCCACAGTGACAATACGCGGTTCGTCTCCTTCCCGCGGGCGCACCACCACCGGCAGGTGCGCGAGCCGTCTCCGGATGGAATACATCTCGTCGATTGCCGCCTGCAGCAGTCGCGGATTCTCCCGCAGTTCCAGCAGCGGATCGAGCGGCTCGCCCGGCTTATAGGTCGGCATGGGACGGCTGTCCAGCTCATTGAAGACTTGCCGGTAGGTCGCCTGCGCCGCGCTAATCCGCCGGCTGAAGATGTCCCCCTGCGGCGCGCGCGCCACATGCCATTCCTGTGAGGCCACCTGCGCCGCATGGCGCATCTGCTCTTCCGTCCGCTCGATCTTCGGCGCCGGCACCTTCGCCACAACCGGCAGCTCCGCTTCCACCATCGAGTCCGCGGGAATCTTCGCCTCTGCCATCTCCTCCGCCAGCGGTGGCGGAGCCGTGGGCGCGATCTTCTCAAGAGGAACCGTGGCGGCATTCTCTGCCGCTGGCAGCGACGGCTCCCTTCCTTCCTTGATATTGGTCACTTTGTCTGTCATCGATAACTCGCTGCCTGCATCTCGAACATTGCGGCGTACCTGCCCCCCAGCGCCATCAGCGCCGCGTGGGTGCCCTTCTCCACCAAAACACCGCCCTCCAGAACTACGATGCGGTCCGCCATCCGAACAGTGGAGAACCGGTGCGAGATCAGGAGCGCCATCTTGCCCTGGGTCAGTTCCGCAAAGCGTTCGAAGACCTCGAGTTCGCTCCTCGCGTCAAGTGCTGCCGTCGGCTCGTCCAGAATCAGCAATTGAGCGTCGCGCAGATAGGCTCGTGCCAACGCCACCCGCTGCCACTCGCCGCCCGAGAGCTCCACTCCGCCTTCGAAGCGCCGGCCCAGCATCTGGTCGTAGTGCCCCGGCAGCTTTGCGATCACGCTCGCCGCCAGGCTCTGCTCCGCCGCCAGCTCAATCTCGTCCTCACTGTGCTCGCGCTCCACGCGGCCCACACCAATATTGTCGCGCGCCGTCATCTCGTAGCGCATGAAGTCCTGAAAGATCACACCCATCTCGTGATGCAGATCGTCAAGGTCATACTCGCGCAGATCCACGCCGTCCAGCAGGATCTCTCCCTCAGTCGGGTCATAGAGCCGCGTGATCAGCTTGACCACCGTTGTCTTGCCCTGGCCGTTCTCGCCGATCAGCGCAATGCGCTCGCCGGGCCGCAGCTCGAAGTTGAAGTTGCGAAGCACCCGTCGTTCCGTTCCCGGATAGGCGAACGACACATTCCGGAATTCGAAGCCCTGTCGGATCGGCCGCGGCACCCGCAACCCGTCTGCTTTCGACTCCACCGTCGGCTTCATCTCGAAGAAGGCCAGCAGGTCGGTTAGGAAGAGCGCCTGGTCCGCGACGCCGGAGGCCAGCGAGAAGACCTGCTGCAGATTCGAACTCGCCTGGATGATGGCGTTCGTCAACAGGGCATATACGCCGATGCTCTCATAGTGACCGCCGATGGCGCGCCAAATCACGAAGACGTACGCACCGTAGTAGCCCAGCGTCGCGATGATGCCGAAAAGGCCGCCGGCGATCAGCTTCTTGCGCGAGAGCGCAACATTGTCCTGGTAAATCTGTTGCGAGAGAGCGTTGAAGCGGTCCGTGAAGAAACCGCTCAGGTTAAACAGCTTGAGCTCTTTTGCTCCTTCGCGGCTCCCGGCCGTCTGTCGCAGGTAGTCCATCTGCCGCTTGGCCGGTGTCTGGCGGAAGTTCAATGCATAGCGCAGGAACGCAAAGTGAGTCTCGCCCAGGAAGGTCGGCAGCACGCCGAGCGCGAGTAGCAGCAGCAGCCACGGCGAGTAATAAAAGAGAATGCACGTCCAGATCAGGGTGGTCAGAGTCTGCTGCAGCAGTCGTCCCATCTGCTGGATCATCGCCAGCCGGTCAGTCGCCTGTACGCGGGCCCGCTCCAATCGGTCGTAGAAGACCGGGTCCTCGTATGTCGTCAGGTCAAGCTGCGCCGCCTGCTGCATCACCTGCACGCTGACAAAGTGCGTGTATCGATCGGCGAGCAGACTGTCCGAATAATCGATGCCCCGGCTCAGCAGCCCGACGACTACGTTCAGCACCACCTCGGCGCCGACTGCCCACCAGAAATATTGCGGCAGGCCTTTGTGCAGGATCGCGTTCTCTACGCCGTTCAGAATCCAGGCCGCAATGATGCCGATGCCGGCCGGCAAGGCAGCAACAATAACGCGGAGGATGATGCCCCAAGAGACGACGGCGCGGCCCGACTTCCACAGAATGCCGAGCACGGGCGGTACATTCCGCAAAGCGACAAGTCGCTCGCGCCACGCGCTCGAGGTGGTGTGCGGCCGGCCTTCCGTCATAGAGGCAGATGGGGCAATAACTTGCTACAAATTATGCTCTGTAGGTGCTTTGCATTGTGATGCCATCACTGCTTACCACGTTGGCTCGGCCCTCGTCACGGTCCCTGAAGCTACACTCTCTCCTCTAACATCAAAATGATATGGAAGCCATCCCCCAAGCGGAGCACCAGCAGCCTTCGGCACCCGCAACAGCGCCCAGCCAGCGCCTCATCCCCCTTCTTGGCCTCGCCACCGGCGTGACGGTCTCTGCCCTCTACTTCAACCAGCCCCTGCTCATTGAGATGGCCCGCAGCCTCCACGTCACCGAGGCGCGGATGAGTCACGTCGCCGTCGCCGCGCAGGCGGGCTACGCCATCGGCCTTCTCTTCTTCGTGCCGCTCGGCGATGTCTTCGAGCGCCGCGGTCTCATCCTCAAAATGATCGCCGGACTCGTCTTGTCCATGCTCGTGACCGCCATCGTTCCCACTCTCCTGCCCATGGTGCTCATCACCATCCTTACCGGCGTCATGGCCGCGGTCACCCACGTGATGCTGCCCATCGCGCCGGAGATTGCTGCGCCTGCGAACGCTGGCCGCGCCGTTGGCTCCGTCATGACCGGCCTCTTGTTCGGCATCCTGCTCAGCCGTACCTTCTCCGGCTGGATTGGCGAATGGCTCAACTGGCGCTCCGTCTTCCTTATCGCCTCGGTCATCTGCGTGGCGCTCGCATTCCTGCTTCGCCGCGCGTTGCCGCTCCTGCCGCCACGGGCGCCTATGCAGTACGGTGCCGCCCTCCGTTCCCTGTGGACCCTCATCCGGACCCAGCCCCTCCTTGTGGAGTCCGCTACAGTCGGCGGCCTCGTCTTCGCCGCATTCAGCGCCTTCTGGACCACGCTCGTCTTCCTCCTCGGCTCGCCGCACTTCCGTCTCGGCGCCGGGGTCGCCGGCAGCTTTGGTGTGCTGGGCGCGATCGGCGCATCGGTTGCGCCTATCGCCGGCCGCCTCGCAGACCGTCACGGTTCGCGCTGGGTCATCTCCATCGGTCTATCGCTGCTTATCCTGTCGTGGGCTGTCGTCTGGGCCTTCGGCTATCACATCGCGGGCCTCGTCCTCGGCGTGCTGCTCATGGATGCTGCCGCGCAGGCCACTCAGGTTAGCAACCAGACCCGCATCTTCTCCCTCGCACATTGTCCGGGCACGGCATACGGCGCGCGGAGCCGCATCAACACCGTCTACATGACCACCTACTTTATCTTCGGCGCGCTCGGCTCGTACCTCGGCGCACACGCCTGGGAGCGCTGGCATTGGTCCGGAGTATGCAGCCTCGCCTTGCTGTTGCTCGCGCTTGCCGCTGCTCGCCACGCGTACGGCACATTGCGCAGTCGAGGAAGGGAAGAGCTCTGCCACGATGAAGTGGATGTAGCGCTGGCCGGAGAGATAATCGGCGCCTGATATCGAAACAATGCAGTCTCCTGAGCATGGTAGGAGGCATCCGCGGTCCAACGCCCGGACACATGCGTGGGCTCAATCAACGTCGGTCTCGAACGCCCCTGAAGAATTTGGATGGAGTGGAACGCTGCATACAACGGTCAAGCGTGCATGCGATCTATATTCTGTGGCAGACTACAGGTACTCCCAAGTCTATTTCTTAGATTTTGCAAACGAGACGACCCTTTTTGAGCACAAAACCGGTAAGCCTTGGAGGCGACGAACTCAGGCGGAGGGTGTCTTTAGGCGGGTCTTTCTCAAGATCCGCAGTGGTTTTTTTGCTTGCCTGTCTCATCCTTTTTCTGGGAATGCCACTGCGCCCGAATGCAAATGACGAAGGAACATTAGAACGTTTGGCGATCAGGCCACTTGGCAGCGTGTCTGAAATCAAATGAGCCAGAATTTTTGGATGGGGCGGAAGACTGCCTACGAACAGCTGAGCATTTCAAGAAATTCCTTATTACTCCTCTCTGCTCTTCTTCTCATATTTACGAACGTTCTTTTCTGGCTCCATCAGAACCCTCTTTTGGGGCATGACCAATACTCCTATCTGCTCGAAGCCAGAAGATTTCTCTCCGGTGCCGAGTTGTACGGGCCCCGGATCGCTGAAACCAACCCCCCGATGATCATCTGGTTCTCGGTGATTCCGGTTGTGGCGGCAGATGCGCTTCGCATCTCGGAAACAATCGTCTTCCAGATAATGACCCTGACCCTGACTGTGATCAGTGTCGGATGGTCACTTCGAATCGCTGGGAAATGGGAGCGATTGCACGATCAGAGGCCGCTACTTTTGTTGGCAATAGTGCTGCTGATCGTCGAATTTCCGAAACGGGTTCTGTTTTTCGGTCAGCGTGAGCACTTCACTTTGATCTGCATTCTTCCTTACGTCCTGGGCATCGCCTTCGATGTTGTATCTTCGCTTTCCCGGAAGGAAAGAATTGCGTTAGGAATTTGTGCGGGGCTGGGGGTCTGCTTTAAGCCGCAGGAGATCCTGATTGTTGTGGCAATTGAGGCAGCCCTCGTCTTGATCCGCCGTTCATTCCGCCACTTGCTCTCCATCGAGTTCCTTAGCGCGACATCTACCTGTGTGCTGTATCTGATCCTCACCTCCCTCTGCGCGCCGCGTTACATCACGGCTATGATGCCCTTGCTGACGGACACATACTGGGCTTTGGGCTCGTATAGCGCACTATATCTGGCGCTTCATCAGGTGCCGGAGATATGTACTGCCTTTTTCGTGCTCCTCGCGGCGGCTTTTTGGCGTCGGGAAAGCGGAGAACGCGCCGCCCTTCTCATTCTTGCGACATGCTGGCTCGCCTCATCGGTGGCATACGACATTCAACACATGGACTGGGGCTATCATCGTTATCCGGCAGCGGCGTTTATTAGTATCTCGGTAGGAGTTCTGCTGGCTTCAGCCGCGAAGTCAATTCTGGTTACCTATGACAGGGACTCTTCATCTACCTTACGTCTGGCCTGCCTGGTTGTGCTGGTCGTGTCTCTCGCTTTGGAAATGAGAATCCCACCCACCGCCCCGCTCGGCAACGATGCGGGAACGCTGTCGGTGCTCAAGAAAGGAGAGAGCGCTTACATACTCTCAACTTCAGTCTGGATGGCTGGCGAAGTTTATAGAAGACATCTGGAATGGGGCAGTCGGTATATGCACCTGTGGATGCTCCCAGCGATCATCAAAAACGAAGCCGTTGCAGCGGGCGGCAGAAAGGCACAACCGGATGAGCCTTTCAAAGCCCTGACGCCGGAAAGAGTCGCAAAGCTTGCCTCGATTCAGAGGACCACCACGGCGGAGGATCTTGACCACTGGAAACCCCGCGTCGTTCTGGTCCAGAAATGTCCCTGTGTGGCCATCGACGACCCACATTTCGACGTGCTCGATTGGTTCTTGAAAGATGCCGTATTCGCCAATGCCTGGTCGCACTATCAGAAACAGCCGGGCTTCCCCGGGTTCGACGTCTACAGGAGAGTCGAATAGTCACCGGCCGCCGTAATCAGAAACTGCTGTTTGCTTCTATCGATCAGAGGCTTACCGATGTCAGTCGCTGGCAGGCATCCAGAAGCGCCTCATCCTGCTTCGCGAAGCAGAAGCGCAGCAGATTCTCTCCGCGCCCCTTCGAATAAAACGCAGACCCCGCAACCGCCGCCACGCCCGTCTTCTGGAGCAGCGCCCGCGCCTTCTCCCGCGCCGTCGCTCCCGGCAGAATCGTCGCATCGGCCAGTACGTAATACGCGCCATCCGGCACCGAAGGCGTCAGCCCAGCCTCATTCAGCGCCGAGCACAGCAGGTCACGTTTCTTCTCATAATCCGCCGACATATGCCGGTAAAACTCCGCGCCAAGCTGCGCCAGTCCTGCTGCCGAGCCATACTGCGCCGGCGATGGCGCGCATACATACGTCAGATCGTGGAAGTAGCCGATCGACGGAATCCATCGCGCATCGGCCGCCAGATATCCGATGCGCCAGCCGGTAATCGCAAATGTCTTCGAGAAACCCGACATCGTGATCGTCCGCTCCGCGAGCCCGGGCAGGGAAGCCGCGCTCACATGCCGCGCGCCGCCAAAAAGGAAGTACTCGTAGATCTCATCCGTCAGCAGGAACAGATCGTGCTCGAGCGCAACCTCGCCGATCGCCTCAATCTCCACCCGCGTAAACACCTTGCCGCACGGATTTGACGGGGTGTTGATCAGAATCGCCCGCGTCTTCGGTGTCACCGCTGCGCGCAGCGCATCCACGTCCAGCTCCCACGTGCCCGTGGCCAGCGCTTGCGGCACCGGCCGGATGCGAAGCGAAAGCATCGTGTTCAGGTGGTAGCCATAAAACGGCTCAAACAGAATGATCTCGTCTCCCGGATCGAACAGCGCCAGGCATGCGGCATACATCCCGCCCGTCGCGCCCGAGGTCACCAGCACCTGCGTCTCCGGGTTCGCATGAATGTGGTTATAGCTCGCCAGCTTCTTGCTGATTCCCGCGCGGAGCGGCGCAATCCCATCCAGCCGCGTGTAAATGTTGTGCCCGTGTCCGATCGCCTCAATCGCGGCCTCGCGTACCGGCGCCGGGAGCTCCGTATCGCACACTCCCTGTGCCAGGTTCACGCCGCCAACGCGGTCGCACTCCACCGTCATTGAACGGATCTCGGATTGGACAAGGTGCGGAGCAATCTCGCTCAGGTGCAACCGGCTTGTAGTGGCTTGCGGCATGATGACTTCCATTAGAGCCTCAGCGAGGGTAGTCTGCCAAATCTCTCCACTCTCGTCATCCCAACCGCTTACATGCCCGACGCGAGAACCTGCCGCACCGCCCGGTGTGCCTCTGTGATCGAAGCGCGATGGTCCATAATCCCCGACAGGTCGGAGTTGGCGAAGGTAACGCGCCCAAACGGATGCAGCCGCATCAGCTCCGTGGGCGGCCGCTTGCCATCTTTGCCGAAGAAAAAACCGGGCTGCGGCGTGAGATAGGTATGCCCCCAGCGGTTCAGGATGATTCCAGCGATGTCGCGCCGTCCATCGAATCCCTGCTAGCCGAACATACGGGCGAACTGCTCGCGGATCTGTTTTTCGTACGCGCTGAACGGCGTCGTCATCATCTGGTAGCGCCCCGTGTTCACCTGCTCTGGCAGCGACTTCCCAGGATTAGCAAACAGAATCTTCAAGGTCAGCACGGTGGGGCTGTCGGGCGAAAGCGCAGTCGCGCCTCCGCCAAAGGTGGCCACGCGTCGCACCGCCAGGTAATTCCCAATGCCGTCAAACCACTGGCACTGGCTGATACCCATCTTCGCGAGGAAGCGCCAGTTGCGCACCGCAACATTCGCCATGACGCACGGCGCGCGAAAGAACTGCGCATACGCGTGCCGATACTCTGCAGGTAAGTCGCGAACGATCGAGTTGATCGTCCAGTTGCCGTTCGCAAGCACCACCGATCGCGCCCGCACTCGATGCAAACGGCCCTCGTGGAAATAGACGATGTTCACGTGCGACGCTCGTGCCGCTTCGCCTTCGTGCTCGATAGAAACGACAGTCGCGCGCAAGCGAATCCTCGTCGGCTGGTTTGGCCGGTCGAGCGCCGCGAACTCCACTCGCGACTGGCAGATGCCGGACATCGTCGCCTGCCCGGGAATCGCCGCGGGAAGCAGCACCTTTACGATGTGCCGCGCCACACCCGTATTGCCGCCCGGAAACATCTGCGGACCGTGCTGCTTCTCCCATGGAAAGAGCAGATCCGGAGCGTAATCGCTGTAAGCCGAGAGCACGTCTGCGCCAATGCCCGAGCCCCCGCCGCTCACAGGAGAGAGATAGCGTCGGATCGTCTCGCGGCTCAGCCCATGACGCATCATCAGGTCATCTTCGAGCGTGATCGAGTCAAGCTGGCGCGCAACGGCGTCTCCATGGCGCCGCGGCGTGGGGCGGCGGTCCGGCACATCTCGCATCGCGAGCAACTCGCGCTTCGCCTCAGCGGCAATCGGAGCGCCTTCCAGCTTCTTCGTCCGCGGATCGACCAGCCACATGCCATCGGGATGCTGAGCGTCCGCGCCGAAAAAGAAGCCAAAGTTGCTCCCATCCCCCGCATACGGAGTCACGCCCGTCGCAATCCCGCCTAGGTTCTGCTGATATTGAAACTGTCGTGGATCGATTCCCACCGAATCATAGAAATGTTGCAGGAAACTTCCCGGCATCGGCTGGAACCACATCGCCGATCCCTGGCTCGCGATCAAACGCTGTCCATCCACGTTGAATTCGTTGCGCTTTGCCTCTCCACCAAAGATCGGATGGTTTTCGAGCACCAGGCATGATTTCTTTCCGCTCATTCCTTTGGCGCTCATTGTCCGGTTGTAAAAGAGCGCCGCCGCGAGCCCGCTGATGCCGCCACCCACGACCACGCAGTCATAGGCTTCGCCTGTGTCCTCGACCGTCCTCGGCGTTCGCTCGAAGGCATGATCGCGAATCGTGTGGCCGTCCGCCATCACCTGGTGCGTGTTGCCGTTTGCGCCTGCATAGTCCCCAACTCCGGAAGCGCCGTTCCAGTCCTCTTCCGCCATGAGCTGAAAAGGACATGCGGCGGAGACCAACGCGGCTCCGGAAGCCAGCAGTGTTCCATTCAGAAAGTCGCGACGCGTGATCCTCTCGGGTTCGGGCATCTCGGCACTCAGCATAAACGGAGTGCGTCTTCCCTCCGCCAGACGAGAGAAACTGTTTGCTCTACCGTGCCTGCGTCAGTGGGCGCAGTTCCGCCGCTGTCTCGATCGCCGATCGACCGGCAACCGCGCCGCGCAGCCGCTCGACCTCTACCTGCGTCACGCGCGCCGCCTCCTTGCGATCCGGGTATCGTCTTGCCGTCGAGAAACCCAGCCGCGCCCCGAGTTTGGTGTGCCCCAGCGTCCGCACCAGGTGCGTCCCGAAGACATCTTCGCCGTGATACGCGATCGTCGCTTCCTCCGCCGTATGGCTCGAATATCCAATCGCCGCCGCCGTCACCGTCGCGTCGGCACGTATGGCCGGCTCAAAAAAGCCTGAATGGAAGCGGCGCACCTCGCGACCATCACTCGACGTGCCTTCAGGGAAGAGCACCACCGTTACACCTGCCCTCAGCGCCTCCTCCATCAATGCCGCCGGTCCACAATTCGCCGCATGCCGTTCGCGGTCCACATAAATCGTGCCAGCCATGGTGGCAAATCCGCCGAACACGGGCCATCCCCGAACCTCCCGCTTGGCAACGAAAGAGCACGGCATGGTGGAAGCGTAGGCGAGCACATCTAGGTAGCTCAGGTGATTCGACACCAGCAGCCCCTGCCGCGGCGGAACGCCCTCCGTCACCACATCCACGCCGATACGCTTCAGCACCGTCTGCGCTGCATCCTGCAACCAGCACGCGCGCTCGGGCACGGTAAGCGCCCTCGCGCCGCCCAGCCGCAAATACTCCATGCTGAAGCTCGCCGCAACTTCCGCCAGAGAAACAGCCAGCGATATAGACCTCAGCCCCGAACGAATCAGATTGCCATTGAGAACTGGAGTTGTGCTCATGACTTGCAAAGAAAACGGCTGCGTGCCGCGGCGGTGAGCTCTTGCATATCCTGCAGTGTCAGAAAGTCAATCGTTCCAAAGGCGCGGTCCCACGCCGGTTCACTGCAGATGCGCGCCCCCACAGCCAGATACGTCTTCAGCAACTTCGGCACCTGCGTCTCCGGAACCGCCGTATCGCTTGGCGGCGCAGGCAGCCGGCACCCCGCGACCGGCTGCGTCCGCAAATGCGGTGCTACCAGGAACGGAGCAAGCTGGTGATACATTGCCCAGCCTGCGGCCGCGTTTTCAGTCGGAACCGAAGAGCAGCCGATGAGATACCGCAGTCCGTGGTGATCTGCATATTGTGCGATGCCGCGCCACAGCAGGGTCAGCACCTCGCTCGAGCGGTGCTCGCGTTCAATGCACGCCCGTCCCAGTTCCAGCAGATGCGGCCGCAGTCCTTCATACGCCGCGAAGTCGAACTCCTGCGCGCTGTAATAGCCCAGGTGTCGCCACGCCGTCAGGCCGCTCTGCATCCGGTAAGTGCCCACGATGCGTCCGGTAGCCTTCTCTTCCACCAACAGGTGCTCGCACACGGCATCGTAGGCATCGTGGTCCATGCCATTCGCGTACGATTCGGCCAGCCCTTCGCCCAACTCCAGATTGAAAACTCGGAAACGCAATCGGCACGCTGCCGCTCGATCCGCCGCTGTCTCGGCCAGCCGCAGCCGGTAGCTGCGCAGGTCGCAGCCAATCCAGTCGGGTTGGCCTCGCGCTGCTCCAATGCTTTGTTCAAGAACCGCACCGGCAACAGCAAATCCAGGTAAACCCGATTGCAACGAATCGGCGTGTGCTGAGTTCACGACGCCATGCTGCCTTTCTTCATCGAAAATTGTGCAAACTCAGAATGATTTTTCCGTGAAGGACGTAACACTTCTGGTGCACGCCCCGGATCCTGGTCTTTGTTCTTACGCGTCAAAACTGGTGGTGGACGGAACAACGCAGGTCTCGTAAGCTGCGCCTACTGTGAAGAAATACACAACTCTGGCGGCCCTTTTAGGTTTCTTCATCTCGGCGTTCTGGATGGTTCTCGGCTTCATCCTTTTCAACGCGCCGAATGGCCGCATCGCAGACCTCTACTACCTTGGTGGGGAACTGCTCTGCCCCATCTTTCCAGTCAATAGCGCTCATGATATCTATGGCCCGCTCGTCAACGCGGTCCTTTATGCGTCCGTGATGTGGATGGGTCTGCAAGTCAAAGCCTGGCTCCAAAGTTCGCGCGATGTTTCTAGGTCCCCTGAGAATCCGAACTGAGCCACAGCCAACTGTGTTCCGCAGGCCTGTATTGCGGCAAGTACGCAGTGAACTTCTGCGACGGCCGCCTCCGAGCAACATCGAAGTCGGTATGGTCCTTCAGGTACTCGCCATAGTAGTCCTGGGTTTGATATGCGGCAGTGAGTTAAACGTGGCCGCCTTCGCTCATCCCACGCTGAATCGCCAGCCTCTCGACGTCCACATCCCCGTTAGAGCCTCCTTTGCCAGGCTATTCGGCAAGGTCATGCCCCTCTGGATGGCCACCTCCACCCTTCTGAACCTGCTTCTCCTGCTGCCCTTCGAACATCTCGGTGTCCTCGCCGGCCACCTTGCGGAAATCGCCTTCGCCATCCAGGTCGCCGCGATCCTCTTCTCGCTCGTCGGGCCTGTCCCTATCAACAACCGCACCAAGCTCTGGACGCCCACCAACCTCCCCAGCAACTGGCGGGCGCTGGAGCGCACTTGGGACCTCTACCATTGGATCCGCACCTCGGGCCTCATCGTCGCTTTCGCTTTGCTCGTCGTCAGCGCTTTGCGATAAGCCGGAACTCTCCTGCTCAACGATCCGAGCGCAACTGCACTATCATTCAACTCGTCGAGTGAACCGAACCTCCAACCGAATCTCCAACGCAAGGAGCCCATACATCATGCCGACGCCATCCACTTCCGTCCTTGAACAGTCCCTTCTTGAACTCCCCGCGTGGAGAGCGCTGAGACAGCATTCCAAAGAGATATCGAAGACCTCGCTTCGTGAATTCTTCGAGAACGACCCCGAGCGCGGTACGCGTTTCACTGTCGAAGCCGTCGGCCTCTTTCTGGATTACTCGAAAAACCGCGCCACCGACGAGACTCTCAAGCTGCTCGTGCAGTTAGCCGAAGAGCGCGGCCTGAAGCAGCGCATCGACGCGATGTTCCGCGGCGACAAGATCAACATCACAGAAAACCGCGCTGTCCTGCACATCGCGCTCCGCGCACCCAAAGGCGAATCGATCAAGGTCGACAGCGAAGATGTAGTCCCCGGCGTGCACGCTGTGCTCGACAAGATGTCCGCCTTCTCCGACAAGGTTCGCAGCGGAGCATGGAAGGGACACACCGGCAAGCGCATCCGCAACGTTGTCAACATCGGCATCGGCGGCTCCGATCTCGGCCCGGTCATGGCCTATGAAGCGCTCAAGTACTACTCCCAGCGCGACCTCACCTTCCGCTTCGTCTCCAACGTCGATGGCACCGACTTCGTCGAAGCCGTCCGCGACCTCAGCGCCGATGAGACCCTCTTCCTCGTCGCATCCAAAACCTTCACCACGCTCGAGACCATGACCAACGCCCACGCCGCGCGCGCATGGGCTCTGAAGGGGCTTGGCGGCGATGAGTCCGCCGTCGCCAAGCACTTCGTCGCCATCTCCACCAATGCAAAGGAAGTCGCGAAGTTCGGCATCGACACGGAAAACATGTTCGGCTTCTGGGATTGGGTCGGCGGCCGCTACTCCATGGATTCCGCCATCGGCCTATCGACGATGCTCGCTATCGGTCCGGACAACTTCCGCGCCTTGCTCAGCGGCTTTCACGAGATGGACGAACACTTCCGCTCGACGCCCTTTGAGCGAAATCTTCCTGTCCTGATGGGCCTGCTCACTGTCTGGTACACCGACTTTTTTGACGCGCAGACTGTCGCTGTCCTGCCCTATGAGCAGTACCTCAAGCGCTTTCCCGCCTACCTCCAGCAACTCACCATGGAAAGCAACGGCAAGCACGTCACACTCGACGGCAAGCGCGTCGAGGCCGAAACCGGCCCCGTCTACTGGGGCGAGCCGGGAACCAACGGCCAGCACTCCTTCTACCAACTCATCCATCAGGGGACGCGCCTCATCCCCTGCGACTTCATCGGCTTCCTCAAAACGCTCAACCCGCTCGGCGCTCAACATGCCATGCTCCTCGCCAACGTCTTCGCGCAGGCTGAGGCGCTTGCCTTCGGCAAGACAGCCGAGCAGGTCAAGGCAGAGGGCACACCCGACTGGCTCGTTCCGCATCGCGTCTTTGAAGGCAATCGCCCGTCCAACACAATCCTCGCCGAGCGCCTCACCCCGGAGATCCTCGGCAAGCTGGTTGCTCTCTATGAGCACTCCGTCTTCACCCAGGGCGTCATCTGGAACATCGACTCCTTTGACCAGTGGGGCGTCGAGCTCGGCAAAGTCCTGGCACAGAAGATCATCGGCGAACTAGCCAGCCCCACCGAACCAAAGATGGCCCACGACAGCTCGACCACCAACCTCATCCGCAAGTTCAGGAAGGGCACTCTAGGCTGAGGCTTCGAGCGCAACGACTCTCGGGCGTAGTTCAACCGGGGTCTGTAGCGTTCGAAACAACTCTGATTCAGCAATAAATTTGCGGTCGTACGGGCCATCAAGGCAAATTCTCGAGGCGGTGATTTGCAACCCGTTCCAAAACCCGGGCGCGCGAGCAGTGCGAGCTTGCCTGTCTACGATCGGGCATCGCTGTTGTACGGTTCCAGACGCGATGACGTGCTGACTCTTGCGGAAATCGAGCAATACGGATTCGACAGCTTCGCCGATGCTGCCTACGTCGGCATCTACGGAATGCCCCCGCGGGAATGGTACCGCCGGGGTATCCGTCTGCTCGGCCGCACGGCGGTAGAGTGCACGCGAGATGCGCTTGCAAATCGTATTGGTCTCGATGTGGCCTCGATCGCCGCATGTATTCGGTCAACTCGGATGCTGGTAATCGATCCGTTCGCGGGCTCCTGTAACACGCTGTTTTGGATCCTGCGGCACCTGCCGAATGCTGAGGGCCTTGCCTTCGAATCTGATCCGCAGGTGTTTGAACTTACCCGTCGCAACCTCGCGTCCCTGGGCCAGAGGATTGAACTTGTGCATGGCCACTATGTGACGCTCCTCGAGCAGTACCGGATATTGGAGGACCGGGGCATCGTCGCCTTTGTCGCACCTCCATGGGGCGTTGCCCTGGATGAAGTGCATGGGTTGGATTTCCGCCGCACGACACCTCCGATCGCCGACGTTATCCAGCACATTGCTTCTCAATTCGCGAAACACGAGATCCTTTTCGCGATTCAGATATACGAGAAGGTCAACGCCCTTTCATTGGCCCAGCTTCGGAAAGAACTTGATTGGACTGATGTGCGCGTCTACGACATCAACGAGGAAGGTAGGAATCACGGGATTCTTTTGGGGACGAAAAGGTGGTCACCTCGGGCAAGCAACACGGCAGCCGTCTGATAGCTGCTTGTTGTTTTTTCGCTGCGACCACTCTTGACAATCCGGGGGAACGCTCGCGCTCTTTCCGCGCTTTCTGTTAAATCCGTAGTTACCTTCAAACGTGACCTCTATCCGCCGGAAGGCGCATTTACATGGCCGCAACTATCCGGCAGCCTTAGGGTTCGTGCGATTGGATGGCCGCCTCGGCGTGTCAGAAAAGTGAAAAGAGGGGAGTACAACCCTATGAATTCCTCCAAACGAGCCTTCCGCCTTTCCGGTCCGGCTGCGGCTCGTCTTTCCTTAGCGCTTAGCCTTGGTCTAACCGGCGCTGCGACGCTGGCCGCAGCGCCGGCTCTCTACGCTCAACAGAGCGGCGCGCGCACCGATCTCGCCATCCAGACCGATGTAGTCAAGGCGCTTTCCAGCTATCCAGATATCAGCAATGAGCACATCACCGCTACGGTCAAGAACGGCGTCGTCACCCTTCACGGCACCGCTTCATCCATTACGGCAAAAAGTCAGGCGCAAGTTGTGGCAGCTACGATAGATGGCGTCACTTCCGTCATCAATAACATCGGCGTCACCGGGAACGCCTCCAGTCAACCGGACGCCGCCGAGGACCCTGCAGATCGCAATCAGGCGCAGGCGGATCAGGAGCCCGTGCAGCAGGCCCAGTCCACTGATCCCGATCAGCAGCAGGCTCCCTACACGCCTCAGGCTCAGCCCGAGCCCGGGAGCAGCGGCAACTGGGGGCAGGCCGGTCCGCCTCCCGACGCGCAGAACGGGCAGATCCCTCAGCAGCCGCAAGGTGACCAGCCTGAACAGCCCAATCCTGAGCAGCCCAATAACGATCAGGCCGATCAGTACCCCATGCAGGATCCCGGCGAGGAGCCCGGCCAGAATCAAGCGCAGCCCCCGCAGCAAAATCAGACCGCCCCACCGCCTCAGCAGCAGGGTGCCCCATATCCGCAGCCCGGCTATCCGCCGCGCCCGCCCCGGCCTGCCTATCCCGGACAGTATCCCGGACAAAACCGACCCTACGTCGCGCCGAATCTCTCCTCCACCCCCATCACCATCCGGCCCGGCACTCTCTTCAGCGTTCGCATCTCCGAGCCGCTTGATAGCCACAAGCTGCGGGGTGGGGAAAACTTCCACGCGACCCTGGCGCAGGACATCTTTGAAGGCCAATACCTGGTCATTCCGCGCGGAGCGGCCGTCCAGGGTTATGTTGTCGGCGTCAAGAAGCCCGGTGCCGTGCGCGGCGAAGCCGGCTTCGCGCTTCAAATGACCTCACTCACCCTTGGCGGGCAGAATTACCCCATCACGACCGATACCTTTGCCTCCGACACGCACGGCAAAGGAGGCTACACCACCGCCAATACGATCGGGGCAGCCGCCATCGGCGCGCTTATCGGTGCCGTGGCCGGAGGTGGTCCTGGTGCGGCCATTGGCGCTGTCGCGGGCGGTGCTGCCGGTGTCGGCCTCTCCGCCGCCAGTGGCCCGCGAGAAGTCATGCCGCCGGAAACGCTCCTCAACTTCCATCTCAAAGAGCCGTTGACCATCAGCCCCATCAGCCTCTCCGAGGTGCAGCAGTTGCAGGCATCGGCCACGCCGCGCCCGGTCTCCCGGCCGCGTCCGCCGTATCCCTACCCGTACTACTACGGCTACCCGCCACCACCACCTCCGCCACCACCGGGCTACTACTATCCCTATCGTTACTAGCCTTTAGAAGCGCGCAATAGAACGGGCCAGTCCATCCGGACTGGCCCTCTTCGCAGCAATCCCCCGCTTCTACCCTCCGTGCTCGCAGCTCACTTTGTTATTCCAGTCCACAAATGCGCCATTCGGATTGTTCCGCCACGCCCAGACATGGATCTCAAAGAAGTCAGGCAGGTTGAATCGGTTTGGCGCAGGAACTAGTTGCAAGACCTGTCCATCCAGCACCGGCGGCGTATTGTGGTGGGTCTTCAGCCATGTCTTGGCATCCGTAATGAACTCCACGCCAACCAGCCGGAGGCGGTTGCCTTCGGGCTCGTAGATCAGCGCCTGGGGCTGGTCAGGCTCAAGCTTTCCAAACAGCTTGCCGTTGACGTAGTGGATGCCCATCGCTCCGTGATCCGGGCCGGTGACGCAGCCGAGAAATGGTCCGTAGCCGGCCTTCCTCGCGTCATTGACGTTGAAGTACTTGCGCGTCGCGTCCTGAACTTCCTTCACCAGTTTGGCTGGCACCTGGGCATCGGCCATCGAGTGCTCCTGTGCATGCAGCGGCGGGGCTGAGCTGACACTGATTAGCAAAGCCGCACAGACACTGATGAGGTGTGGCCAGCGGATCCCATTGTGGATGCTTACTGTCAAAGCTTTCGATACTGACATCGGTGTGCTTCCTTTCTCGGACAACAGACTTCGGTTGAGCGCCCATCGTCTCCACGAAGCAGGCGCACGGCTGCGAATGCTCGATAGCTCCTTATCGAGGCGCGAACGGGACTAGATGCTGTCGAGCTGACAGGGCCGGGAAGGGTGAGACCTCTGAGGGGTCTCTTCAAAAAACTTCGAATGTGAACGCAGAGTAGTTCGCTTGAGGACCTACTCACAAGATGGCGGATATGCCATTTAACGAGGGTGATTCAGCCATCCGGTCGGTCGGGCATCTCGGCGTGGCGTCGCTGGGGCGGGCGTCTTTCTCAAAAGACCCCGGGTCTCCTATAATCGAAACAAATTCTCACCAGGCCGGCGCTCTCAGTTCACGATCATTCGCACAACACGTGACCTCTTCCGCCGCGCCTGAGACTGTCTCTCCTCTAAAGGTCGTCATAGCTTCATGATTCGCTTCCTGCAAAAAGACTCCAAAGCCATCAAGGTCGTCTTCTGGCTCATCATCGGTATCGCCTGCGTCACCATGGTCGTCACCCTGGTGCCCGGCATCCTTTCTGATCAGGCCAGCACCGCTTCCAACGTCTACGCCTCTGTCCGGCCCGCTGGACTGCTCGGCCGCTACTTCGCGTTCGGCAGCGCGCGCGACATCACCAATCAGGAAGTTACGCAGGTCGCCGGTCGTATCGCGCAGCAGCGCCACTATCCCGAGCAAGCCGTCCCGTTTCTCATGCCGCAGGCCGCTCAGGCGCTCATCCAGCGCGAGATCCTTCTTGAGCAGGCAGACAAACTGGGACTCAAGGTCACCGCAAACGACATCCGTCACGAGCTGCGGGACGGGCCTTGGGCAATCTACTTCTTCCCCAAGGGCCAGTTCATCGGCCAGGACCGCTACGCCGACTTCGTCGACCAGCAGTTACACATGTCCACCGCCAACTTTGAAAAGCAGATCGGCACTGAGCTGGAGATCACTCGTCTCGAGGCGCTCATCACCGGCGGCGTCTTCGTCTCAGACAAGGACGCAACCGAGAACTACCGCCGCGACAACACCAAGGTCAAATTCGATTACGCCGTGCTGAACGGCGAGGACCTGCGCAAGCAGATCAATCCATCGGACGCTGATCTCCAGAAGTTCTTCAAGCAGAATGCCGCCCGCTATAAGGAAGCCATACCGGAAGCGCGCAAGATCAGCTACATCGCATTCACGCCCGACCAGGTGCCCGGTGGTACACCGCAGATCACGGATCAGCAGGCGCGGCAGTACTACCAGCAGCACCTCAAGGACTACCAGGTCGCCGACCAGGTCAAGGTTCGCCACATCCTCATCTCTGTGCCCAAGGGCGCGGATGCAAAGACCGATGCTGCCGCGAAGGCGAAGGCGGAAGATGTGCTCAAGCAGCTTCGTGCCGGCGGTGACTGGACGGCTCTCGCCAAGAAGTACTCCGACGATCCCGGCTCGAAGAACAGCGGCGGCGAACTTGGCATGTTGCAGCACGGCGTCACCGTTCCCGAGTTCGACAAGGCCGCCTTCTCGTTGAACCCCGGTCAGATCTCTGACCCGGTCAAGACGCAGTTCGGCTATCACGTCATTCAGACCGAAGAAAAGCAGACCGCGCACACCAAGTCCTTTGACGAGGTGCGCGGCGTCATCCTCGCCACCATGGTGCGCGATAAGGAAGCGCAGGCCGCGCAGGCATTCGCCGCGTCACTCGCCACCGAAGCACAAAAGACCAGCCTCGCGAAGACGGCCGCGGCGCATCATTTGCAGGTCGTCACCACTGACTACCTCGCGCAGGGCGCCATCGCTCCCGGGCTCGCCGACAGTTCCAAGCTGATGACCGATGCGTTCACCGCGAAGAAGGACGGTCCGCCTGCCGTCGCCTCTACCGGCGAAGGCTATGCCGTCTTCCAGGTCGCGGATATCCACGCTGCTCACGCCCCCACCTTCGACGAATACAAATCACATCTGGTCGACGATTTCCGCGATCAGCAGCTGCCGCAGTTGCTCGCCGCGAAGACCAATGCTCTCGCCGCTCAGGTCAAGCAGACAGGCAATCTCGCGGCTGCAGCGAAATCCGTTGGCGCCACCGTGAAGACTCAGGACTTCGTCGGTCGTGACGGCCAGATTCCCGATCTCGGCCAGCTCGGTCAGATGGCCCCGCAGGTCTTCAACCTCAACGACGGTCAGGTCTCCAACGCCATCAACACCGGCCGCAACGGCATCGTCATCAAGCTCACCGGTAAGCAGGAGCCGGATGCAGCTCAGATCGCGAAGAATCTTCCGCAGGCACGTGAGCAGATGGCCGGCCAGCGCCGCGAGGAGGTCTTCGCGGTTTACGTCACCAACATCACGCAGGAGTTCGAAAAGTCCGGCCGCGTCCGCATGAACAAGAAGGCGCAGCAGTCACCCATGATCCCGGGATGAACGTCCCGGGACGCCCCCGCATCCTAAACAGCATTGTCATTCTGAGCGGGGCAAAATCGTGAAGATAGAACCGTCGTCTTGAAACTCTCCGTCATCCTGAGCGAAGCGAAGGACCTGCAGTCTGCCTGAGCAAGCCACACACTGAACGGCGGCGACCAAAGGGAGCCGCCCCAACAGCGCGCCGAAGGCGCGACCGCCTGGACGGCTAGTCCCCGAATGGCTCTCGATCGCTCCTCCGGCCTTCTCCTCCACATCTCGTCTTTAGACTCCGCGGGCGGCATCGGCGAATTCGGTCCCGCCGCCTTCGCCTTCGCCGACTTCCTCGCCGCCGCCAAACAGCGACTCTGGCAGGTGCTCCCGCTCAATCCCGTCGGTTACGGCTCCTCGCCTTATTCCTCTATCTCCGCCTTCGCCGGCAACCCGCTGCTCATCTCACTCGAAGTCCTTGTCGAATGGGGCTGGCTTACGGCCGACGAACTTCACGGATACGTCACCGCAACCGGCACAGATCCAGCTCGCGTCCACTTCGAAGACGTCAGCGCCGCCAAGATGCCGCTGCTGGAGCAGGCCGCCGCCCGCTTCCTCTCGAAGCACGCGCCCGCCCAATGGCACGCCTTCGAGAAGTACCGCGGCGAAAACGGCGACTGGCTCGAAGACTTCGTCCTCTTCAACGTTCTGCGCCGCCAGTACGCCTCGGCCGCCTGGAACACCTGGCCCGCCGAGATCGCCCACCGACGTCCCGAAGCTCTCGCTAAACTCCGCTCCGACCTCGCCTCCCAGCTTGAAGTCGAACGCGTCATCCAGTTCGCCTTCGACCGGCAATGGCAGGCCCTCCGCCGCTATTCACTCGAGCGCAGCATTCGCTTCGTTGGCGACGTCGCCATCTTTGTCTCCTACGACAGCTCAGACGTCTGGACTCATCCCGACATCTTCGAGCTCCGCGAAGACCTCTCGCCCATCCGCGTCTCAGGCGTGCCCCCCGACTACTTCAGCGAGACTGGTCAGCGCTGGGGCAACCCCCTCTACCGCTGGGACGTGCTCCTCAAGCGCAACTGCGACTGGTGGGTCGATCGCATCCGCCGCGCCCACGCCATGTACGACATCATCCGCCTCGACCACTTCCGCGGCTTCGAGGCCTACTGGGCCATCCCCGCCGAAGAAGAAACCGCCATCCATGGCGAATGGGTTAAGTGTCCGGGGGCGCAGCTCTTCACGCGCCTTGCCGAAGCCCTCGGCCCCATCCCTTTCATCGCTGAAGACCTCGGCCTCATCACGCCGGAAGTCGATCAGCTCCGCCTCCAGTTCGGCATGCCCGGCATGCGTATTCTTCAGTTCGGCTTTGGCAACCGCGGCGCCCACAACTACCTCCCGCACCGCTACGAACCGAACACCGTCGTCTACACCGGCACCCACGACAACGACACCACTGCCGGCTGGTGGGCCACCGGAGCAAACCCGCGCGAGCGCGCCGCCGTTCGCATCTACACCGGCACCCACGGCCACCAGCCCGTCGTCTGGCCTCTCATCCGCGCCGCCGCCGAGTCTGTCGCCGACACCTGCATCTTTCCCCTACAGGACATCCTCTCCCTCGGCTCCGAAGCCCGCATGAACACCCCCGCCGCTACCGGTGACAATTGGAGCTGGCGCTTCACCCGCGGCGCTATCCGCATGGAGCACGCCGAGCAACTCGCCGCTATTACCGAGCTCACGGACCGCGACGTCGTCAGCCCCGAAACTACGGCAGATTAGCTCATCCAACCCGATTTCTCCCGAATGTCATTCGTCCGCTGGACAACCGGGACTATAGTGGCATCTGAATCGGCGGGCTTTCTCCAGTCATCAGACAGCTACTATCCGCTCGTTCGGAGAACTACGCATGCACGAGCAACTGTCCGCAACACTGCCCCCGAACCCGGTCCTCGCCCCCGCTGACGCCCCACTCCCACCACTCGGCCGGAACATCAACGTCCTCATGATCTGGCCGCGCTTCCCGTCCTCCTTCTGGGGATTCGAAGGCGTGCTCGAGATGCTTCCCGAGGCCGCCATGACGCCGCCCCTTGGCCTCATCACCGTCGCCGCACTCTGCCCGTCTTCGTGGAAGATCCGCCTCATGGACCAGTGCTTCGAGGAGATTCGCGACGAAGATCTTCTTGCCGCCGATCTGATCATGATCAGCGCCATGCACGCGCAGCGCTTTCACGCCCGTGACATCCTCATTCGCGCCAGAGCCCTCGGCCGTCGCACCTTCGTCGGTGGTCCCTGGGCCAGTACCGATCCCGAAGGCGTCCTTGAGTTCTCGGATCACGTCATCGTCGGGGAAGCCGAAGAAGCCTTTCCCGCCATCGCCAGCGCACTCGAGCAGGGAACCGCGCAGCGCCTCTATCGCGTCGTCGAAAAGCCCGACATGACCGCGAGCCCCATCCCGCGCTTCGACCTGCTGCGGCTCGACAAGTACACCTCTATGCCGGTGCAGTTCTCACGCGGCTGCCCCTTCCAGTGCGAGTTCTGCGACATCATCACCATCTACGGCCGCAAGCCCCGCGCCAAGACGCCCGCGCAGCTCATCGCCGAGCTCGATACTCTGCGCTCACTCGGCTGGCGCAATGAAGTCTTCATCGTCGACGACAACTTCATCGGCAATCTTCACAAGGCGCTCGCCCTTTCCCGCGAACTCGCCGAGTGGCAGGCGCAACACAATCATCCCTTCTCCTTCTATACCGAAGCCTCTCTCAACCTCGCCGACCAGCCTGAGCTGCTCAAGGCCATGGTCGCCGCCAACTTCATGTACGTCTTCATCGGCATTGAAACGCCCTCCTCCGAAGCGCTGAAGGAATCACGCAAATTCCAGAACCTCCGTAGCGGCGACAACGTGAAGCAGGTCCGCATCATTCAGGAGGCCGGCCTCTGGGTGCTCGCCGGGTTCATCGTCGGTTTCGACTCCGACGACGCTACCATCTTCGAGCGCCAGCGCGAGTTCATCGAGCTCACCAACATCCCCTGGGCGATGGCGGGAGTTCTCCAGGCGCCGCCCACCACCGCGCTCTACGACCGCATGAAGCGCGAAGGTCGCCTCCACGAAGACAGCGAAGCCCTTACCAACTTCAGCCCGCCCAACTTCGACACCGTGCTTCCCGTGCCCGTCCTGCTGCGCGGGCTTAGCAGCCTGCTCGCCGGCCTCTACGAAGCCAAACCCTTCTTCGCGCGTGCGCTCCGTTCACTCGAAGTCTGGCAGCCGCGGGCCACGCAGGTTCCGCCCCCGCTGCCCATGGTGTACAACCTGCGCGTGCTGGCGTCCTCCATGTGGCGACAGGGCATGCGCTCGCCCTACAAGCGCGAGTACTGGAAATTCCTCTATCAACTCGTGCGCCGATACGCGCGCCAGCCGGCAAAGCTGTGGCTGGGATCGATGGTCTTCCTGTCCGCGCACCACTTCCTCATCTACTCGCGCGAAGTCGCTCGCGAGCTCGAACAGGAGAGCCTCGCCTTCGAAAAGAAGCAGGCCAGGTCCACCACGGATCCCGCCGTCGCCGCAGCCTTGAAGCTTGCCGCCCGCGCCTGAAGAATCAAGTTCCCCCTCTACAGGGAGAACAATTGCGTCAGGCCAGTGATGGTCATCAACTCACGCATGCGAGACGACAGGTTCACGAAATCCAGCTTGCAAAAGCCCTTATTGATCGCAGACACCTTCAGGCCAACCAACGTTCCAATACCGAGGCTGTCCAGGTATTTCAGATCGGCAAAGTCGATCACGATGTGGCCGCCTTCAGAGATCAGACGCTTTACCAGTTCTCTGATCTCTTCTGCGTTGTCACTCACCAGCCTGCCGTGGCATGTGACTGTCGTGACTTTCCACTTAGTTTCGTCTTCTGAGTGATCGACTTCATAGTGAAAGGAAGTTTCCGGTGTCGTCGTCATGGCATCTCCATGCGCTCGGTTGGCGAACCATGCTAGCGCCTCGACAACAGGGGACAGCATTAAATTCTGATGACAACTCGTCGGTGAATCGCACTAAGCCACCTTTTTTCTGATCTGCTAAATCTCGCTTTCACAAGCCCTTGGAACGTGTTCGCGTTCCTCGCTAACATCTCCTAACTCTTTAGTTGACAAACTTGTTTCCTGAGTCTAATTTCCTAACTGCTTAGGAGCAGCCTCCATGGGAGAACCTGAAACCCTCACCCGCCTCGAACTCCAGATCATGCAAGCCATCTGGAAGCTCGGCGCAACTAAAACCAGCAGCGCCTCGAGCGTCGGCGATGTGCAGAAAGCGCTGCCGCAGAAGCTCGCCTACACCACCGTGCAGACAATGCTGAACATCCTTGAGCGCAAGGGGAAGCTAAAGCGCAAACTGCGCGGCCGCGCCTATGTCTACAGCGCGACCGTCACCGAGGACAAAGCATCGCGCCACGCCGTGCGCGACCTCGTCGATCGTATGTTTGGTGGCTCCGCGGACGAGCTGGTGATGAGCCTCATCAAATCCCGCCAGATCGACCCCAAGCGCATCGCGGAACTCACCCGGCGTCTGCAGCAGGAAGAAGACGCGGAGAAGGGCGGCAGCGCATGAACGCCCTCCACTCTTCGCCCATGCTTTCGTGGCTGCTCTCCTATCTGGTCAATGCACTGTGGCAAATCCCGCTGGTCTTCGCCGCCGCTTGGATCGCCGCCCGTATGCTCCGCCGCGCCACTCCGCTCGCCGAGCATCGCGCTTGGGTGGGTGCGCTGCTGCTGGAGGTAGTGCTGCCCGCCTGCGATCTCCGGTTCGCCACTCTTCTCTCCCGGATTGCGTTCTGGATCTCGCCGTGGTTCTGGCAGAAGGGAAGCAGCGGCAATGGCCGTGTTCGTGTGCTCCTCGGCCCCGGGGAGATCAACGGCAATCTGCTTCACCTTCCATCCGCGCTGGTCACCGGCATCGCCGTTGCCTATGGGTGCACCGTGCTTTACTTCGCGGGCCGCCTCGCCTGGGGACTCTTCGAGACTCACGCCCTCGCGCGCAGCGCCGCCCGCATCGCGCTTACCGGCGAATCCGCGCTCCGTTGGACGAAGCACCGCCGTCGGCTCGGAATCCCCGCCCTGCCGCCGGAGATAGCCGTCTCGCCGCGAGCCATCGGCCCGGTCACGATCAGGCTGCGTCGTGGTCTGCTGCTCCTCCCGCCTGCATTCCTCGAAGAGATCGCCCCCGACGATCTAGATGCTGTTCTCGCTCACGAACTCGTCCACGTCGCCCGCTACGACTTCGCGAAGAACCTCTTCTACGGTCTCGTCTCGCTCCCGGTCGTCTGGCATCCGCTGCTCTGGCGAACACGCGCTCGCGTGGCCGAGAGCCGCGAGCTCATCTGTGATGCCATTGCGGCGAACATCATTGCCGCAGACGCCGTCGCGGGACGGAGGCAGTATGCGCAATCGCTGCTGCGCCTCGCGTCCATGCTCTTCACGCGCCCGCCTGGCGCGGCGCTTCACGCTATCGGAATCTTTAGCTTCAGCCCCAAAAGCGGCAATCCGGACAGCCGCACCTTTGAAAGGAGAATTATGACCTTGACCCGTAAACCTGTGCAGATGAGTGGTGCCCGTCGCATCGTCGTTGCCACCGCCTGCTGCGCCCTCGCACTTGCCACCTGCGCATCGGCGCTCGCGCTGCGTACCGATGTCTCCGCAACGACCGCGGCGAACGCAAACGGAAAGCGGGCAAAGATTCATGTGGAGTCGAGAGTTATGGCGATCCAGAAGATCTCCGGCGATAACCCGGTCTATCCACAGGAAGCCCGCGCGAAGAAGATACAGGGTGCGGTCGTGCTGACTGCCATTATTGGAAAGGATGGGACGATAGAAAATCTTCTCGTCGTGAAGACCCCCGATCCATCGCTTGCCGAGAGCGCGATCAAAGCCGTACGCACCTGGCGCTATCGCCCCTATCTCCTCAACGGGGACCCAGTCGAGGTGGAAACCACAGTCAATGTCGTCTACAGCCTGGAGGGTTGAAGGTCACGCTACTCCTGCGAGTGAGGCGGCATCCGCCTCACTCCTTTTTTCACCTCCAAAAGGGGGCCGCATCTATCGCAGTAGCGTGCCGTTACTTACCCGCGTCCGTATGTTGCGAGTAGATTGCGTGCCATTGCCCGTTCCGGTACACGAAGATATCGCTGGACATGATCCCTTTCTCAGGACCGAGTGGCTTGAGGTGGAATGTCACGACCGCCGTGTCGCCCCTGGATCACCGCTGAGGTGTCCATCGGGTGCGCTGCCTGCCATTGCGCTACCTTCGCGGCGTGGTCCGGCGATCCAATATTGTGCTTTGTGTTCGCCAGAATGGCTGCCTTGTCATGGACGCTGCCGTCGGCGCTCACCGAGCGATACTCCGGCAGCAGCAGGTTGTCCACATAGGGGACGTCGCCTGACTCCTCCGCCTTCTCCCAACCGTCGTCTGCCGCGATCACGGCGGCCGCCGTCTTCGGCTGCGGTGTCCCGGAGGAAGTCGCAAAGCTGGACAAAGGCAAAGCGAGAAAAACAGCAGCAGACAGTACCCGGATGGCAACTGTTCGCATAACTCTCCCGGTGGAACAGAAGTTGCACACTGGACGCGTGCTTCTGCGCAAGATTAGCGAACGGCGAACGATGCGGAACAGCCGATGTGACGAATCTCCGGTTCGCGGTGTCGATTAGTCGCGCCCTGCTTGTGAGGTTGAAGCCAGCGGTGTATCGACCTTTACGGCTCATTGAGTACATCGTCCTGTTTCAGGTCGGTTGAGAATCGAACTTACCGATAACGGGACTTTTCAGGAGGTTCGAAGTCAACTTCCGGATACCGGTTTTCCAGGTGAGCAGATACATCGGTAAAGAGAAGCTGACTTTCGATTACAAATGCGGCCTCATGAGGATTCCCCGGAGCCGTTGTGGTTTGGCCGGTAGGCACCCATCAGCCTCGCAATCATCACCGCAATATACAACACCGCCAGAACGGATTCGATCATGGACACCGATCGAACCTGCGGCGAAGCAGCCGCAATGCCGGCCGCGCCGGCCGTCGTCATGCTTCCAAAGCTGAAAAAAATAAAATCGAAACCCACAGGAACAGGATGCAAATTGACCGCCGGATCCAGGTAGAAGGCATGAGGGTCAATGATGGCAAGGATGGCGTAGAGCCGAGCGAAGGAAAATCCAATGAGGAGATAAATACAGACCGCGCCGAAAATCGTCTCCGCCTCGGGCTTTTCGCGCACAAAAACGCGGCGAAAGATGACTACGATGGTGAAAACATCAAATGCAAAGCTCACGGTGACGTTGAAGACCCACGCAGGCACCATCCCGGGCCGAAAAACGATCGTGTGCGCCACGATAGAAGGAACCGCAAGAATCACAGCGACAAAGATGAGACCTTTCCGGAAACTGACCGCGTACACACACATCAGCGTGACGGCGGCGCTCACCAGCCGAAACACGTAATAACGTGCGCCGGTATTGCCCATATACGGGAACAGAGCAAGGTATGAGAGCAGAAACAGAAATAACAGAAAGAACTTGCGCCCAGTGACAGGCAGAACCCGTTGCGGAGACTTTTCGTCCGTAGTTGTCGACACCTGAGCCATCGCAGAGACAATCGATCCTACACTTTTCGATTTCGAACAATCGCCGAATTATTCACTACTGCTCAGGAGCGGGCCAGCACCGCCGATCAGGATCGGCTCAGTCACAACGACCTAGCGTCGAGGCAAGTATGAGGCGCACTCGGTTTCGGATCCTGTTAAACGCACTTCTCGTCACTTGTCCAAAATGTCGGCTTCTCGGACAGGTGGCATCCTGTAGTTCTTCGAAAACGACGTTATAGGTACATCGCTGTGTTTTGTGCAACGTCCTGCTCGCCGGTGCGTCCGTTAGTTGGCGGTAAATCAGCCGTAACACGAGATCAGGTCACTGAGGGCTTGATTCTGTTCGAGCGTTAGCGATCTCGTCGAGGGTCAGCCTGAAATAACCAATGATGTGGCCATTTGGCCAACTTATCTGTCAGGGCTCCGTGACCGGACATGTTCTTGTACAGGACCCTGACCGCGGAAGCCATTCCTCCGCAGTCTCCGTCCGCTTTCTTCAATTTCAAAACGGGAAGTGTATATATTGCAGTAGCAAAATGCTGGCATGATATATGCCGCGATTTGCTCCTCTGGAAATAGGGGAGAACTCGCGCACGCTGCGGACCTCAAACCCGCGCCGAGCTAAGTCCTTTATCTGGATATTTTTAAGGCTAACTCCTTTGCTTGGTCATATTTAGGCCTCGGAAGAGGCCTTAACTTGCTGCAGTAAAAAGACTTACAGTCCGCCCTCCGTACCGGAGGGGGAGGGGGTGGAGTACCGCTACCTCCGCTGCGGAGTAGACCGCATCGAACGGCTCCTTTACTCGGAACACCGATACGGAACATCCGATGTGACGAATGCGCGCCGGCTCGCAGTGGCCGCCTTCCGTGCACTGCTTATGAAGTCGAAACCAGCACGGCGGCGGGAAAGCTGCCGAAGACCTCGGCCAGCGGCAGCGGTCCGTCGGCAGTCACCATCTCGCCGGTGAAGATGTTGCGATACCACCCGTGCAGCTCAAAGGGCAATGACAGGGACCAGTCCTTCCACGCCTCACCCAGCGGGAGCGCAGGATCGCCGCGCATCAGTGAGCAGGAAAAACGCGGCACCGCAACCAGGACCGCCTTGTCTTCATACTGCCTCACATGCGCGATCACGTACTGCTCCGCCGAGCCCGCAGCATATAACGGTAGATACCCTCCGTGGCGGAAGAGCGCGTGCTCCTCGCGCCGCAGCCGCAGCACCCGCGATGTGGCCCACAGCTTGATGGCGCCGTCCGTGATGTCGCGCGTCACTTCCGCCGCCACCGCTCCCGGTCCGTGCTTGGCCTCGAGCGCATCCAGGTTCTCCAGCATCCTGTCACGTCGCGAGTAGTCGACCGGCCGGCGGTTGTCGGGATCGACCAGGCTCAGGTCCCACAACTCCGTGCCCTGGTAGAAGTCCGGCACCCCGGGGCAGGTAGCCTTCAACACCAGCTGCGCCACTGAATTCACACCACCGAAAAATTTGATCTGTGGCAGCAGCTTGCGAAACGTCTGCATGAACTGGGTCTCGCGCCCGCGCTTGTCGGGCATGATGATATCCGCAAGGAATCCCTGCACCGCCGCGACGTATTCCGGATCAGGACTGATCCAGCTCAGGTTGACCTTGGCCTCGCTCAGCGCCTTCGCCGCATACTCCTGCAGTCGCTTCAGCACGGACTCGCGGCAGCCCGGTTCATCGTCTCGCCACGGCCATACACCCGCGATCGTCTGATAGAGCAGATACTCCTCGTTCGCGTCCGGCGCTACACGCCCGTCGCCCAGCGTGCGCTTCACCTTGGCATTCACCCGCTGCCAGCGCCGCACTGCGCCCGCCCACGCATTCGGAATCTCCGACAGCGCATTGAGCCGGTTGCGCACATCCTCACTGCGCTTCGTATCGTGCGTGGAAGTGGTCAGCATCGAGTCCGGCGACACCTCCAGCCGCTCCTGGTTGCTGGCATGCCACAGCGCCAGCGGAATGCCGAATGACCTGGTGTCGCCACCTACCTCGTTCGACGACACGAACCGGTTGTATACGTAGAAGGTCGTGTCCTCGACCCCCTTCGCCATCACCGGCCCCGTGAGCTGCTGGAACTTGAGGGCGAACCTCAGTTGCTGCGGGTCGATCTCCCGGCTCGGCGTCTCGTGCCGGCGGCGCAACAGCAGCATGTCGGAGAGGAAGTCGAACGCCGAGCCATCTATATCCGGATTCCGTCGCTTCGCCTGGCGGATCGCGCTATGGATGAATGCGATATCTCGCTCGGGATACATGCCGCGCTCATCGGTATACGTCCGGTAGACAGGGAAGCAGGCGATGGTCTCGCGGATGACGGATTCGAGGATGTTGTCGGTGAAGTCCCGAGCATGCCGGTCCGCCGCGGCGACCTTGCTGAGCATGTTGGTCAGCACGTGCACCTCGCTGGCCAGCGAGCTTTGCATCACCTGGAGCTTCGATCGGTAAATGATCTCGTCCGGGTTCGTGGGATGGCCGAGCACCCGATCGTAGAGCGCGTTAAACGCCTTGAGGCTCTCGCGCTGGATGAAGATGTTGTTGGCGAAGTAGACGAAATCGTAGCCGGAGGTGCCGTGCACCGGCCACTCCCGCGGCATATGCTCGTGCGGCTCCAGGATCTTCTCCACTACGACATACAGGGGGCCATGCGACGCGCTCCAGTCATATCCGCGCACCGGATCAAGTACTGCCCGCTCGATGCCGTTGGCGGCAGTCTCGGTCTCAGGCTTCGGTCCTGCGCACTGGCTCGCCAGATAAAGCAACTGCAGCCGGATCAGGTATTGCCGAGGATTGAACATGCCGTCGCAGTGGTCGATGCGCAATCCTGTCACCTGACCCTTCGCCAGCAGCTCGCGGATCAGACAATGCGTATCGGCGAAGACCTCCGGCGTCTCCATTCGGAGCCCAACTAGATCATTCACGTCGAAGAAGCGGCGGTAGTTGATCTCCTCGGCCGAGGTGCGCCAGTAGGCCAACCTGTACGGCTGGACATCAAGGAATGCGTGCAGGGCGTCGAAGCTGTGCGGGTCGCCCTCTACGCCATTGATCGCTCGAAGAGCGCGCTCGACAACCGGCCGCACCTCCTCGGTTGACAGGATGGCGCGTAGTCTCGGCATCAGGGTGCCCAATCGCTCACGACGCTCCACCTGGAGCCGAGGGTCAGTCGTCTCGTGCGGGGGAAGTTGCGTCAGCTCGCGGAGTACCTCGACCACGTCGTGTGGCATGCCTTCCGTTTCCTGGTCGCTCGGCATTGTACCGATGGGCCTGCGGAAGAAGATCAGCGGGATGGAGCGCGGGGACGCTGGCGCGCGGTGATCGTCGTAATACTTCACGAAGAATCGGCCGTCCTCAAGGGCCACCTGGATATGTTTTGCCTCCAGTTCGATCCCGTACTGGTTGCCTAGGATGGGCAAGAGCAGCTTGTCGCGCATCTCCTCCTTCAACGGACGCCAGTCGATATCGAAGTAGTTGGCGTAACGAGAGGCGTGACCGTTCTGGAGCACGTCCTGCCACCATACCGAGTCTCTGCCGATTCCCATGTGGTTGGGCACGATGTCCAGCAGCAGACCCATATTGTGCTCGCGAAGTGTCTGGGCAAAGGGTGTAAAGCGCTCCATGCCACCCAATTCCGGATTCAGCCGGTCATGCCGGGTGACATCATAACCGTGCATGCTACCGGGGCGGGCCTCGAAGATGGGGGAGGCATAGAAGTCGCCCATGCCGAGCCTTTGCAGGTAAGGAACGATCTCACCTGCCTGATCAAATGTGAATCCACGGTGCATCTGGGCGCGATATGTGGCGACGGGGACGCGAACATCGGTCTGGAGTAGAGAATGAATGCAGTCTTGGTCCATGGCTTTTTGGTGAATCCAGAAGTAGAGCAGGCCCGAATGGAGCGATCTGGTCCAACCCGTTTGGCTTCCTACTCTACTTTTGGGAGACTTGTAACAGCTTCCGGCGGTTGGAACGGTAAGATTCGCTTCAAAGCAAAGCGAGTTACTAAAAGGATAAAGGCTAGAGGCCGGGTTGCGCTGAACGGTTGCTTTCGGCTGAAAGCCCGTCTGCCACTTTACGAATCCTACCCGGGCACGGGAGAATGTGTGGAGCGATTGAAAGAAGAAGTGGAGAAACGAAAGATGCCATTGTCGGGCGAAGCCATTCGCATGATGAACTATGTAGACGATGTTGCGACCACCATGCGACGCCTGCTCGCGGTAGCCCCGACGCTCACCAACGAGGAGCGGAAGCGCGTCAGCGAATACCTGCGAGTGAGCTCACCGAACGCCGGCGAGGTCCTGGCGGCACTCGACAAAAAGTAGGGGCGTTCCTCGAGGCGGATCAGGCGGACACCCGGGGCAGACACGGAACTGCTGTCCAATGGCCTGCGTATCCGTCCATGAGGTAGCATGCGCGCTCTCAGAGACATCATCGGCCAGGTTCTGGATGCAATCTGGGCGCACAAGCTGCGGTCATTTCTCACCATGTTTGGTATTGCATGGGGGGTAGGTTCGTTGCTGCTGCTGATCGGTCTCGGTGAGGGCTTCCGATCTGGGCAGCGACGCCAGATGGCGACGCTCGGCAATGACGTGATCTTCCTCGCGGGCGGCAATATTCCGGCCGTCCCCAGTCAGCACACCGGCATGCGGCCGTACCACGTGACCCTCTCCGATGCCGAGGCCATGCGCCAGCTGCCTTCGGTACGAGCCGTTACGGCGGTCGTAGAGAACGAAACCATTCAGCAGGTCAGCCAGTACGCGACGACCGGCGGTACGGTTAAGGGCATAGACACCTACTATCCGAACATCCGTACGCTTCCGATTGCCGAGGGGCGGATGATCGACGCCAATGACCTGCGTGACCGGCGGCACGTTGTAGTGCTGGGGCAGAAGACCGCGCAGCTGCTCTTCTCCGGGCGGCCGGCGTTGGGCGAGTGGATCCTGCTGAACGGATCGCGGTTCCAGGTGGTGGGCGTTGCGGAGAAGACTGGACGCGGCAACAACAATGGCGTCAACCAGAGCGCCTACATTCCGCTCACGGTGATGATGGAGATGTTCGCCATCAAGGGGGAGAACCTGCCGCAGGATGCAGTGAGCGGGATCCAATACCAACCGCGCGTTCATGGAGACAATGAGCTAGCGGTGGCCGATGTCCACCGGCTGATCGCGCAGCGGCACGGGTTTGACTGGCACAGCAAGGACGCCTTCGACGAGTGGGACTCGATCAAGAGCCAGCAGATGGTGGACAGGATATTCGATGCCATGGATGTCTTCCTTGGGAGCGTTGGAGTCGTGACGCTAGCGCTGGGGGCGGTGGGAATCGTGAACATCATGCTGGTGGCGGTCACCGAGCGTACGCGCGAGATCGGGCTGCGCAAGGCGCTCGGCGCCACCAACCGCAGTGTTGAACTGCAGTTCCTGCTGGAAGGTCTCTTCCTGACAGGCATCAGCGGGCTGATCGGTATCAGCGGGGCCGCGCTGCTGATGTACGCATTGCAGTCGGCAATTGGTCACAATATGGAAGGGTTTGACCCGCCGCGGCTGGTGCCATGGTCGGCGGCGCTGGCCATTGGCGCGCTGACGGCGAGCGGAGTCATTGCCGGCCTAGTTCCGGCGAGCAAGGCAGCGCGGCTGGAGCCGGTCGAAGCGTTACGTCGAGAGTAGAGAGCGGGAGTAGCGGCGATGCTGATCGATCTTCTGAAACAAGCTTATGAAGCCATGCAGTATAACCGGCGGCGCACGATCATCACCGTCGCGGGGATGGCGTGGGGTATTGCGACGGTGGTTCTGCTCTTGGCCTACGGTGCCGGGTTCAGCCGCGCGATCATGGCCATCTTCGAGCAGTGGGGGGTCAACTCCATCGGCGTCTTTCCCGGGACGACGAGCGAGCAGGCAGGCGGCAAGAAGGCGGGTGTGGTGGTGCGCTTCACGCAGGACGATCTGGACCGGCTCTCGGCGAGCGTGGCGGGTCTCGAGTCGCTGACTGCCACGCTTGACAAGGACAATGTTGCGATCCAGAACGATCTGCACACGTACAGCTGGCATGTGGAAGGAAGTCATCCGGCGATTGCCGAGATCCTGAACTACGACGTCGTCAAAGGGCGCTACTACACGGAGCAGGACAACCAGGAGCGCAATCACGTTGCGGTGCTGGGATGGGAGGCAGCAAACAAGCTGTTCTCCGGCATATATCCGATCGGGCAGCGCATCCGTGTCGGCGGCATCAGCTTCACCGTGATCGGCGTGCTGAAGCCGAAGATGACGGAGGACGAGAACAACATCAACCGCGTGGTCCACATTCCGTTTAAGACGATGGGCGATATCAAGGACATGAAGTACCTTGACGGCATCTGGATGACCTACCGCGGCGACCACATGCGGGTCGAGCAGGAGGTGCGTCGAACGCTGGGCGCGGCGCATGGATTCCGCCCGACTGATCGAAACGCGATCTATGTAGCGAACCTGATGGAACAGCTTTCGCAGTTCCGCATTATCACCGCCGCGCTCGAGGTGTTGATGGCGTTCATCGGCTCGCTCACGTTGGGTATTGCAGGCATCGGGTTGATGAACATCATGCTGGTGAGCGTACAGCAGCGAACGCGCGAGATCGGCGTCGAGAAGGCGCTGGGCGCACGCAAGCGCCACATCCTGATTCAGTTTTTAGCCGAGGCGCTGGTGATTTCAGCGACGGGCGGCGTGTTGGGCATGCTGCTGGCGTATGCGGTGTCGCTCGGAGTGGGGCGCATCACCTTCTATAGCGCTATCGCTCAGAACGCAACCGATGCGGACATACGGCTGCTGATTTCGCCGCTGATCGTTGCTGTTTCGACCGGGATCCTGATCGTCGTTGGACTGGTGAGCGGGATGGTGCCGGCGCTGCGTGCAGCGAACCTCGACCCAATCGAAGCGTTGCGTTACGAGTAACCCCGACCCCTCCCCCCCTCCTGTCACCGGAGGGCGAGACGTAAGTCTTTTCATTGCCAAGGTTTAAGTGGCTTCCCGAGTCTCAAAAATGTCCAAACAAAGGACTTAGCCGCAAAAATGTCTAAACAAAGGACTTACGGAAGGGACTTTGCATGTTTTCTGGCGCAGTACCCCGATCCGGCAGCTAAGTTGTTATGTCTAAGAGGCTTACGCGTAAAAATGTCCAACGAAAGGACTTAGCTTCGGCCGGTCCATCACTAGCGACAGACATTGCTGGTACCCCTTATTTGAGTATGGCAAATCGCGGGAAATACCTTGCCAACTTTGTTGCGAGAATGAGCCTTCGTTCCGGAAATGGAAACTGTTGGCGAATTCCCAACGAGCCTCATCAGGCGGTGGCCAGGCGGATGGCGTCCCTCAACGAGCGCCTGCCGAGTTGAGTCGAGGGCGGGGGCGCGTCGTTCGGATAATTCGCGACCTCGTCAAGTCGACGAAGGACACGCAAGCCAGTCACAAGGCCGTCGGGATCATCAAGCGGGTGCAGGCGTACGAGAGCGGCGTCCAACTCTCTCAGGGACCAGCTCGAATTCGGATTACTGCGTTCGATGGGTTGTCCGCCAATTTGACGGACGTGTTGCAAAGTGCGCCAGAAGTCGGGCAGTCCCGCAGTAATATACAGCGCCTTCTGACGTGCCTTGCCGCCGAGCTCGAATTGCACCTGGAACCTGGCAAACCCGTCGTAGAACGCATCAAACTCTTCAATCGTCCACTTCAACTCAGGGTCAGGCCATGCCCAGTAGTCGACCACGAGTGGCTGGTTCGTGTAGATGTTGACGGCGCCAATGTGTGGTTCAATCACACTCCACCCGCCTAGCAGCGCAGGACCGATGGTGCTGGGGATGGCTACATCATCTGGAATGGGCACTCGACCGACGTGAATGCCTGCCGCCAGGGCGGCGTGGTATCCCTGCACGTTGTTGATGACATCCGTAATGTCGAGCCCAAGCTCGGGCGGCGGACCAGACGGCTCCATAAGCGACAGCGTGCACAACCACATGTTGATGGCTCGCATGTAGCCCACCATGATGAGCGTGGGATCAAGCACTTCTCCGCCGGCATCGACCGGCGGGTCCGTCGAAATCCACCCGTCGTGCCACATGAGATCTGAAAAGAACGGACGGGTCCAGAAGGATTGGCTGCCGAAATCTCGGAGCAGCGCAATCGCGTCGTGTGGCATACGCGACACCACGTTGGGGTCGGACTTACCGTGCAGCTTGAGCAGATCAAGAGTCACCTGGACGTCGTTCAGCCGCGTCGTAATATCCTCCATGTCGATGTGGTCGGTAACGTTGTGCAGGTCCTTGATCAAATGGGTGAGCTCGTCCTGGATCGCCTTCAATGCAGGATCGGCATCGGACTGCTGCCCGACGGCAGCCTTGATGATCCCGGCCGCTGTCGAGGCAAAGGGAATAACCCAGCCAGCCACCTGAATAATATTCGCGAGCGTGCCGATGACCTGTCCCAGTTCGTTGATAAACGTTAGCTTGCCTTCTTCATCCGCCTTGAGCGCTTTACGCATGGCGCTCACGATGTCGTCTACGGAAAGCTGCTGTCCACCATCAGGCATGCCGCAACACACCTTTCACTGCAAGGTCACCAGCACCGGGATTATGCCCTGTCCTTGCGGGAGGGCAGCGAGCGCTTTCCCGAGGACGGCGCCGAAACTTCGGGATTGGTCGATGGCCTTCATGGCGTGGCCAGCGCGTGACGAAGTCGTGAGCAGGTCGCCCACCCCTATCGGGTGCGTATCCGCCTCAACCTTACAATAGGCTGTCCCGACCATAGCGACGGGCAAAACTGTGGCGGCCGGCAGGTCCGGGCGCAGCGTCAGCGCCGGACGCAGCCCCCCGGCCCCTGCGACGATACCCACCACACGGTGGTCGTAAGGCTCACTGCATGGAATGAGTTGCCCGTCGTCATTCACTGCCATCACAGTGCCTGGATCGCACAGGTCCACGCAGCCGGTAGCGAATTGCTCAGCGATATCACCACCGCGATTCTGTAGGAACACGTCGCCACTGACGTTCAGGTCGCCCTGCAGGTCAAGTGTCCCGTTGAACGACCCGTTGGTACTCAAGTCGCCTTGAATGGTTACGCTCCCGACTGTGGTGAAATCTCCATTAAAAGTGACTGTTTTGGTTACGACTAAACCTCCAACAATGTCGGCATCGCCATTTTGACTGAGATTGCCATTAATCGTTACATTTCCGTCGAATTGGCCCGCAAGACCCGTTTTGGATGAACCAAATATCGCAGTATCCCCGGTTGCGAAAACCCCGATCTTGCCGCCCATTCCACTCACGGCAACGTTCGGGCTTTCCCCTTGTACGCCAGTGTCTTCGGCACCAGAGACTGTGCCGAGAACGCCGAAATGTGGGGCCCCAACAGGAATGCCGGGCGGCACCACAAGGCCGGCACCACCATCTCCTTTGACCCCGATAAATGGTCCGGGGAAAGGCTGCTGACTCTGAGGGCCACCTACGACGCCAAACCCACCCGGGACAAGTCCAATTCCCTGGACTCCAATAACTGGCCCTGTACCCTTAACGCCCGGGTCTTGTGTACTAGATTCACCCACCACTTCTTCTGGCACAGTAAACTCCTTCTCGTTAAACTGTTCCCCGCTCCGGGGCCTCTGCTCCGACGCCCGTGCCATTTGTGATTTTGTCGGGTACCTGCGACTCGACCTAGCAGTCTTGCGAAAGCCTAGAAAAGTTCGAGGCACCTCCTGCCCATCAGGATGACGTGTGAGACTTTGCCCAAGCCAGGAATGGCGGCGGTCTTGGGCAAAGAACACCGGATCGGCTGAGCACAGGTTTCTCTCGTTCTCAGCGAACAACCAGAGCTGTAGGCTTGTTGATCGTATAAGGCGAACCGGGGGCTTGTGTGACGCTGGTCGGGGTGATTGTGTAGACGTAAAGCTTATTCGTGGAGTAGCTGAGGGCGTAGAGATGGTTCGCGTGATCCCAGCGAACGCTATCAATCGGAGCCTTGGTAAGCGTTGTCGTGTAATGGGTGATTGGCTTGGCTCCATTGAAGTGAAATACCTGCAATCCAGCCGTTCCCCAGCTAGCAGTTCCACACTTGCAGCCAGAGTAGCTATTGGGACTGGCGACTGCCAGCAGCTTTCCTGAGGGGGACATGTTCATGACCGCCGGGTACACCTGGGGCGCAGGCATATTCCTGTAGGTATTGGTAGTCGTAAGATTCCCCGAAGAATCGAAGGCGTAGCTTGCTAATTGCGGGTAAGTGAATAGGCCATACGGAAGGCCCTGCTCCTGCATCTGGAAGACGACGAGGTGATTTGTGGGATCGGCGGCCACACCGAATTGCATCCATGACCAGCTAGCGTCAAAGGTCGCGGGATTGGTCACAGCAATGTTCCATTGGTCCAAAGAGCCGGTGCTCGCGGTCCGCTTGAAAGCCTGAGCGAAGGAACCTTCATACCCGAAGCTGATGCCATAGATGTCAAACGCATAGTTGTTCTGACCACTGATGGCTAAAGGCGTCGGAGCGGCGACATGAATGTCGATGCCCTGTTCCGTGGCACCGATGAAGGTCAATTGCCCTGTGCTGCCGAGTCTGTACGACTGGAAGGCAGAACAGACAAAGGCGCCGTCCATGCTCTCGGCGTGTTGCACGTAGAGAGTTTGGCCGGTGTGGTCGAGGACCGTTGGACCAGTTGTCCCGCATTCTGCACCCGAGTAGAGGGCAGTATTGATGTTAGAAACTTCCTTCCCGACGGCACCCGCCGATGACATCGCGTAAACATGCACGTAATTCGTGCCATTGCTGATGAAGTACTTTCCGTTCGTCGCGACCGCCAATCCGACAGTCTTGAACGGCGACCCGGCCATTAACGTGAGGCGTCCCGTTGGAGAGGTGCTGTAGAGATTAACTCCACGCGGTGTTTGCACATAGACGTGTGCGACGGGCGCCGGTGCTGTGGCGGCGGGTATGAATTGGGCGAGGGCAGCCTGGGAAGAAACGGCGACGACGAGGCAGAGAAGGTACTGCAATTGAGACGTCATTTGATTCTTGTCCTTTGGAAAGTCAGAGGGGAGGGCATGAAGTTACGCCGCGACTTCTGCGCTTGCAATCCAAAAAGGTGGATACCGAATCGAGGCAACAAATTGCCTAAGACAGATGCAACTCCGCTCTGCAGCCGTTCGCGCCTAACTACTTTCCGCGGGAGAGACGGCCTGGACGCGTCTGGCCTGAACGCGTCGGGCGGGGCTTAGTCGAGGCCCATCACGAGCCTTCTTGCTTCATCGTCGTTTGGACCAAACGGCCCGAGTCCGACGGAGTCGGGAAAGCCTCGCGGGTCGGACAACATACGCGGAAAGACTCGTCCACGTCGCTCATCGGCTTCGGGGCCCGCCGTCCATGTCAGTTCCGTCATCCAGCCGAGGATCCGATGAAGGGCCGAGTAGTACTCATCGTGCTCCGCCGCGTAGCGACCAAGCGCGGCGTTCCAGTCATCGCTCGCGCAGAGTGCTTTCGCGAGGTGCTCGACGTCCAGGAGTGTGAGTGCCAAACCGCAGCCCCAAGATGGATCCGAGGAGGCAGCCGCATCGCCGATGAGAACAACTCCGTTTCTGGCGGGCGATTCGACCCAGCGATCCGCGCCGTCGAATTCAGCGAGCGGCCCGATCGACTCCGCTCCGGCGAACCACGATTCCGGCACACCCGTTGACTGACAGAGCCGCATGAATTCCTGAGTCTTGTCTTTGCCCGAGAGCCCTCGACGTCCAGCGACCCCGGGGTAGACGTAATATGCCCGAGCGCGCCGGCCGCCGAGCGGCGCCCAAAGCGTTGCGCATCCAACGCCAAATGCGAGATGAACAGCGCCATCTGGAACGTCGGTTCCCGCAAGCAATGTTCCTGCAATGGTCAGAAGATCCGGATTTCGTTGTATTTCAAATCCGCACCATCCGCGAACCTGAGAGGCGCGGCCATCTGCTCCGACAATCACTCGTGCACTCAACGTCTGCCGGTTGCCTTCGTTCTCGAACGTGATGTTTGGAAGCCGATCCGGGCCTGCATCGACGCTCAATACCTTTGCGCCACGCTTCACCTCGACGCCTTGGACACTGGCACGCCGGAGCAATGCTTCCTGCAAGCTGGGATGATAGATATTCAATGAGACTTCGCCGTGTGGTGTTGTTGCCTGGAGATCGCGGCTGGCAACGGGATTACCGCCTATGTATGTGATCCAATACGGAGGTTGATGAGCTCCGCTGGCGAGCAGATAGTCCACGAGTCCCAATCGGCGAGCGGCCGCCACTCCCCACGGGAGCATATTCTCGCCGCGAACTCGGTCCTTAAAATGAGTTTCTCGTTCCAGGACGAGTACTTTGTAGCCAGCGCGAGCTAATTCTGTGGCGAGAGTAGATCCAGCGAGCCCACCGCCCACGGTGATCACGTCGAAGCTCATCGGAGTTTCCTCCTGATCCGAGCCTGATGGTGAAGGTAACAATACCCGATCGAGACCTGAACGAACTACAGAAGACTTCATCTTCTGAATCGGGGCGCCTGCCTGGAACTCGTTCCAGGAAACGATTGTTGACGCTTCCTGGAGCCTGCGGCCTTCACAGATTGTTTGCTGCACGGCCGACTGCTGAAATCCTCCCCCGACATTTGAGAGGCAGACTTACTTTTCCCTGGGGTCGTCTTCCGGATTGACGTAGTTGAACTGAAAAGGTGCCTGGCCGTGGACCTGCACAATGGTCTCTCCGCATGCCATGGCGTAGTGATGCATGCTGGGATCGAGGAAACCAAAGCTGCCAGCGGTGAGGGCGGCCATGGTTTTCGTGTTGAACACATCTCCCATGCCAACTTTGAATGTTCCGGAAATGACGGTGACATTTTCCCGCTTGGGATGCCAATGGGGTGAGATCCGGTAGCCATCCGGCATCTTCAGACGCACGGTGTAGTCGCCGCTCGCGGCGAGCGGGTTGCCTTCGAGCACGGCGAACTGTGCGCCCGGTCGCACCACCGGCGGTGGCGGACCCCACGGGATGGTATCCGGGGTAAACACGTGTCTTGTTTGATGGGACGGGGCTTGCGCCGCAATCTTGAGGAGCTGACCCGCGCCGCAGAATAACCCAAACAGCGCGAGTAAGAGGTACGTGCTTCGTTTCATCTTTCGGTCTCCACTCTGGGGATTTTGAATCCGCGAGAATCATCCCTTAGCGAAGGGGCCATTCCAATCGGTAGCAGGTAAAGTTTGTATATCTTTCATATATCTTTCCAAGTCGCTGAGTCTTATCGGATGATTCCAGTACGAGAGCTCTATGTTCAGTGCAAAACGAGTTATCGATGAAGTTGAACTCGATCTCGGGCGATACGAACTGCGCCGCTCCGGCCGCCGGGTGAAGCTAGAAAAGAAGTCTATGGAGTTGCTGATCTTCCTGGTTGGCCGACGAGAGCAAATGGTGCCACGCGAAGATATCGTCAAGAAACTCTGGCGCTCCGATCTGTTTATCGACACCGACAAAAACCTGAACAACATTGTGCGAAAGATCCGGACGGCACTGAATGACGATTCCGCTCAACCGCGCTTTATCGAAACGGTAGTTGGGAAAGGGTACCGATTCATCGGTCCTGTGCGTGTGGTCGAAGCGCAATATCCGCGCGCTGATTTTGGGCAAGCTTCTGCCGGCTTCGTTCGGCCGGAAACCGCGAGCGGGTGGAACGAGCGCTCATCACTTGGCGTGCTGCCACTGGTGGTTCTGGGGAAGGCTACGGACGACCATGGTCTTTGCCTGGGGTTCGCGGATGCGTTGTGCTCGCGCCTGGGAAATCTGCCGGGTGTGGATGTATTGCCAACTTCAGCGATGCTGAACGTGCCGCGAGAGGCCAACGCATCGGAGATCGCTGCCCGGATGGGCGTTCGTTTTATGGTCCATGGCGCCATTCAGATCTCCAAAGGTCAATGGCGTCTCTCTCTGGAGATGCTCGACGCAAATTCGCAGAGCGTTTGCTTTGTAAGGAAATGCGATCTCGACATGAATCACTTATCAGAGCTCGAGAGTGAGATCGCGAAGCAGATTGCGAGCACACTGAACCGGCCGCTTGGTCGAGCGATGGCCGAGCATCGGCCGCGATATAGCAGAGATCCGTTGGCCTATGCGGAATTTATGCGGGGCTATCGGCTGAGCGCCTCCGGCGATCCGGTCATGATGGAGAAGGCCGCACATCACCTGACGAACGCTGTGACGCGAGATCCTGATTTCGCCCTGAGTCACGCGACCCTCTCGTTTGTGTGCACGACTCGCCATTTCGAATTTGATCCAGCCAGCGTATGGCTGGGAAGGGCTGAATTTCACTGCCGGCGCGCGCTCGAACTAGATCCAAATCTTCCCGAAGGGCACGTCGCCAGTGCTTTTCTGCTGTGGGGACCGTCGAAGAACTTTCAACACCTGGAAGCAATTGGCGAACTCAAGCGCGCCCTCGCCCTGCAGAGCAATCTGCCTCATGCCTACAATCGTCTCGGCACCATCCTGGCGCATATCGGGCTGCTTGATTACGCGCGCGACATGTACGAAAGAGGCCGGCCTTTCGATCCCAGAAAGGCGGTGAGTTCGAGTATTGTCCAGGTCCATATCTGGAATCGGGAATACGAAGCGGCGCGCGAAGTGATTCACGCATGGCGTGCAGAAAGCCCAAGCAATAAGTACGCAATCTATTTTGCTCCGCAGCCAGCCATGATGACGGGGGATTGGAAAGAGGCGAAGGATCTGCTGGATGAAGCGCTGCTGCTGTTGCCGGAAGATCCGCTGATCATCAGCCTTGAGGGAGTCTTTTGGGCACTGCAAGGGAGATTCGAAGCCGCACTCGATTGCATGGCGAAGGCTTGCGCAAGTCCAAAATCATTTGGACACGCGCACCATACCTATTACCAGATCGCCTGCATTCTGGCCCTGGCAGGGCGACCTGATACCGCTTTTGAGTGGCTGGAGCGAAGTGTCAGCACAGGTTTCGCATGCTGGCCATTTTTTATGAACGACCCGTGCCTTGAAGGTCTACGGATGCTTCCGGAGTTTGAACTTCTGGTGAGCGCTCTCGAGGCACGGTATCCCGAGCATCTGGGAGTGCTTTAGCCTTCCCATTGCTCTAGCCATGGGATGGCACTTGCCACGTGCCGAGCAGGGCGCGGACATTCTGCTCTGAACCGGAGTTCCGGGCAGACTCACGCGCTTTTCGCTCGCATGAAAATCCAAAGACCCAGATTTAGCGAGCCTGAGATTGACAGGTCCTTAACGGCAGGACCATTATCTTCCCCTGTAGTTCGGTAGCTCATTTTCTCCCGGTGTCTCCGATCTGTCAGTCCTGCCGTTTGCCGAGGACTCATTCGCTCCCCGGCTTTTGAGGAATTAGCGGCCTCCAACCTGTTCGGGTAATTAAGCAAAGCGCCATGAGAGTGCTCATGTGCGGCTATCTCATACGGGCAATCCCGCCCGAACCTTGCCGCTCAGAGGAGGTTCCCCCTTGAAACAATCCAGATCGTTAACATTGGGCGCGGGCTGCGCGGTTATTGCGTCCGCGATGTCAATCACCACCCACATGGTGTGCGGGCAAATGGATGCCGCGTCTACCGCGGTCTACAACCCGTATTCGAAGGGGATTCTCCCATCGGATTTGAGTTCCGAGATGGCAAGAGTTCTGCGGGAGATAGATTTCATCGAAGCCGAAGCGATGCGGCAGTGGAAGGCGCTGCCGCCGCCAACGCTGACGGGGAATCCGCCCATACTTCAGAACACCGGCGTTGCCTCAGTAGAAATACTCGGCAAGCTGATGAATTTCGACAAGAACATCTCACCTTTTAAAAATCAAGCGTGCGCGTCCTGCCACATGCCGTACGTGGCCTTCAGCGGGCCGATTCCGTCGGTGAATCTGACCATGATCGCGTATCCCGGAAGCGTACACTTCCGCGCCGGCAAGCGGACAGCGCAGAGATACACGTACGCGGCCTACTTCCCCCCGCTCCAGTACGACGCGGTTCAGGGCCTCTTCTTTGGCGGAAATTTCTGGGATTCACGCGCAACCGGGTATTTGCTCAGGAGTCCTGACGCGGAGCAATCACAGTTTCCTCCAGTCGATCCTGACGAAATGGGCAACCCTGACACCGCCTGCGTTACGTACAAGCTTTCACTAGCTACTTACAGACCTCTCTTTGAGGAGGTGTGGGGAAAGGGTTCATTCGACATCAACTGGCCGGCCCACACTGCCCAGATCTGCGCTACTCCTATTGGAGCTACCTCGTTGGGCGGGAGCGCTACACCGGTTGCGCTAAGCCCGGCTGACCGCACTCGCTCAAATCAGGTTTACGATCACTGGGCTCAGTCGCTGAACGCATACGAGCATAGTGAGATGGTCAGCCCGTTCACCTCGAAGTTCGATGCTTACCTCAAGGGCAATTACACACTGACAGCAGACGAGATGGCTGGCTACAAACTGTTCCGCGGCAAGGGCAACTGCAATTCATGCCATCTGGACGGCCGGTCAACCGCTCCTTTACCTTCTGCTCCAGACAGCGAGGACACCGGGACAACAGCCAACGTAACTCCTCTGTTTACCTGCTTCGGCTCAGCGAATGAGGGCTTACCCAAGAATCCCAGGGTCGCCGTTTATTACGAGGCCACGCCGGATTCCTTCGGTTTCACGGTCAATCCGGAAGGCTTTGCCTACACCGATTACGGGCTGGGTACTTTTCTGAGAAGCGGATTCGGTTCGGCCCCCAACCCAAACTCGACGTGGAGAAAGTTTGCGTCGAGTGTTGACGGGCAAATGCAGGTGTCTACGGCCCGCAATTCGGGGCTTGCACCGCCGCAGTGTCCCGCCACGGAGGCACCGGGGCCCTACTTCCAGAAGGAATTTTTCCATAACGGCTACATCAAGAGCCTGAAGCAACTCGTACATTTCTACAACACACGTGACGTTTATAGGTTCGCCGTGGAGTCAGGACACTGCCCTGCGGGTACAGTCGAAAAAGTGACCTGTTGGCCGGAACCCGAAGTGCCGCAAAACCTGGACATGACGACGGGTAAACTCGGATTGACGGATCAGGAGGAGAACCAGATCGTCGCCTTCCTGCAAACACTCAGCGACGGTTACACAACTCCTTATCCGGACATCGATACCTTTACAGGGGCCTGCATGTCGGGTGGGAATGCTTCAACGCAGGGGAACTCTACGATTATTTCAGCGACCTCCATACACCACTAGAAGACGCGCCGTACTAAGAAAACAGGCGCATGGAGGCTCGTCTCCATGCGCCATTCAATCGCCCCAAACGGGAAAGATCTATTTGCGCAATTCTCTTTGAGGTTTGCACCATGACATGTCTGCGTGTATATAGATTGCTCCTGCCGCTGGCGGTCACGATTATGGTTGTCGGCGTGCGCTGCTCCCATTCAGCCAGTTCCCGGGCCCAGATATATGCTCAAATACTTGCTCCAGCCAAACCAGCCTCGCGCGTCCGTATCACCAAAGGGCCTGAGCTCGAATCGGTAAAAGACAATGATGCCATCATCACGTGGACGAGCAACAATCCCGGGGGTTCGGATCAACATTTCGGTGTTGTGCATTACGGTACCGATCCAAACCATCTGAGCGAGACGGCGAAATCTCCCATCAGATTGAACCAAAACCACTCCTATACGGTTTTCCGCGTGCGTTTGAACGGCCTTAAGCCGCAGACGACCTACTACTACACGGTTGACTCAATGCAGGGCAACGGCAAGAGTGATGGGGTGAAGAGCACAGTCGCCCACTTCACCAATCCATAGACGCCGGCAAGAGACAGAGCGTGGGAGTGTACTCAGGCGATTCGCGGGAGGAGTTTCCTGATTTGGCCGCACCTTTGGGGGAGGTGCGGAATTCCGGTCTCGAGTGAGAAGCCTGGAAACCTCCGGTGATCTTCCTGGGCCCGCGATGCTCTTCGAGGATCATTCTGGCCCGATAGCTTGTGGCGGCGTTACTTCCATTCCCATACTTTGGAGATTGTGTTGCCGGCGGAATCTACGTCGTATTCGAAGGCGCCGCAGGTGTTGTTGAGGCGACCGAGATTTTGCGAGGTGGTTTGGAAGAAGAGCATGCCGCGGTAACTAACGGCTCCTGCCGCTCCGAATTTGCCCACACCGGTGCCCGTCCAAGTAACCATCTCGCCGTCCGGGGTCATAATGAGCCCCTGGCCCTGACCGTGAATGGAGCCGTCTGCGCGGACGATTGAGGTATAGGTTCCCATACCGTTGGTGGAAACGCCGAACATGCTTCCGCTGTCTTCAAAGGACACCTCTGCGGTGGGCGGGTCAGTAGAAAGCACCCGACGCACCAGCCTTTTGCCTTTGGTTTCGCCGATCTTGTTTCCGATCATGCATTCACCTCTTTCTTTCCCCAGTAGCTGAAGTAGCGGCTCCGGGGTGTGCGATTGTAACTCCGAAGTGCTTGTGCGGGCGCCTAGGGTCTTAACTGGCCTGGAGGAGTTATCCCGGCGGCCGCGCTGCAGAGGCGAAAAAATACGCCATTGACTTTCTATCCATAGATAATCTATGCATACATCAGGACATGATCATGGCGAAGAAGAACGATCTACTACCGGGGACGCTGGATCTGTTGATCCTGACAACGCTGAAACGAGCGCCGCTGCACGGCTACGGGATTGCGCTTGCAATCAAGCGGCTTTCCGATGAGGTGCTGACGGTGGAAGAGGGATCGCTGTATCCGGCGCTGCAGCGGCTGCTGCTGCAGGGCTGGGTGAAGGCGGAGTGGAAGATGACGGAGACCAACCGGCGCGCGCGTTTCTATACGCTGACGGCGGCGGGGCGCAAGCAGCTTGGGGTCGAGCTCTCCGAGTTTCAACAAATGATCGCGGCGATTGGCCGTGTGCTGCAGGATGCGTGAGGTGGCCGATGGCGTCTTTCGTTCGTTTTCTGCGCAAGGTGCGATTGTTGTTCGGGCGCGAGAAGTTTCGCGACGAGCTGAACGAAGAGATGGCGTTTCATCACGCGGCGGCGGAGAGGGAGTTTGTTGAAGGCGGGATGTCGGTGGAGGCGGCTCACCATGCGGCGCAGCGGCAGTTTGGCAATGCGACGCGGCTGAACGAGCGAAGCCATGAGGTGGTTGGCTTCCGGATCGAGACCGTGGTGCAGGATGTGGCCTTTGCCATGCGGCAATTGCGTAGAAACCCTGGCTTTGCCTGCACGGCGATCCTCACGCTTGCGCTCGGAATCTGCGCCAGCGTGTCTATTTTTGCGTTCGTCGATGCGGCGGTGATCAAGCCGCTGCCGTATCAAAATCCATCCAGGCTGGTTGCCCTGTTTGAGAGCACGCCAAGCGGTCCTCGTTTTCATCTGTCGGTTCTTGACTACCTCGACTGGAAACGGCTCAACACGGTCTTCAGTGGACTGGATGCATTCGATAGCAGCGAATCGCTATTGAGTACCCCAGTGGGAATACAGCGGGTAGAGGGCGCAGCCGTGAGTGCTGGTTTCTTTCGCACTCTCGCGGTTGTTCCGATCCTGGGACGGGATTTTCGTGCAGGCGAGGACGAATCCGGAGTAGGCAGTAACGTGATGCTCAGTTATGGCACATGGCAGAGGCGCTTCGGAGGACGAAAGGACGTGATCGGGCAAACAGTCACTCTGAATGGCACCCCGAACACCATTATCGGCGTGCTGCCGCCGGCGTTTCACTTTGCACCCACCGGCTCTGCCGAGTTTTGGGCGGCACTTCATCTTTCCCAGAGTGAGGACCGCGGTGCTCATGGGCTCTCGGCTATCGCGCGGCTCAAGGATGGAACCACGCTTCAGGCTGCGACGGCCAACATGCAATCGATCGCGGCGCAACTCGCGAAACAGTATCCCGATGCGGACCAAGGACGGGGCGCCACGGTTGTCTCGTTGTCTGACGCCATCGTCGGCGACGTCCGACCCATCATGCTCGTTCTTCTCAGCGGAACGGAACTGCTGCTTCTCATAGCCTGTGTCAATGTCACCAGCCTGTTGCTGGTGCGCACGGAAGTTCGCAAGCGCGAACTTGCATTGCGCGGTGCGCTGGGAGCTTCGCGCCTCCGTCTTACAGCTCAATTCGTCACTGAGGGTCTGGTGCTGGTTGTGCTTGGCAGCACCCTTGGGCTCGGGAGCGCGTGGATGCTGATGCAACTACTCATCCAACTCATACCGCCCCCCATGATGATTGCCATGCCTTACCTGAAGGGACCAGGGCTGAATCTTCACGTCCTGGCCTTTGTGTGTGCTATCTCGCTTGCTGCAGCGTTGCTCTTCTCTGTTGTTCCCAGCTTGCGATTTTCAGTGCGCACTCCTCAGGATGGTCTCTGTGAAGGCGGTCGCAACACTTCGAGCACGCTTTGGCGGAGGCTTGGAGGCAATCTGGTCGCCATCGAACTTGCGACCGCCATGGTGCTGCTTGCCGGTGCGGGCCTGCTGACCAAGAGCTTCTACCTGCTGCTCCATACGAACCTCGGAATCCAGCCAGAGCACGTAGTTACATTGCGCGTTCTTCTGCCGCATTCGAGTTATGCAAAGGAGCAGATCACTGCCGTGGCGAACCGATTCCTGGAAGAAGGAGCTGCTCTGCCGGGAGTGACTTCGATAAGTATCGGCCACAGCCTGCCGATAGGGAATGCCGGCGGGAACACGATGTTTGAGATCGTCGGCCAACCCACAGTTGGCGCACTCAAAGAGGTAAATCAGCGGGAAGTGGGTGCCGGCTATTTCACGACGCTCCAGGTGCGTCTGCTGCGCGGCCGTTTCTTCCGTGCTACGGAAGATGCCTCAAAACCCCCGGTGACGATTATCAACAGCGCAATGGCCGAGCGCTATTTTCCTGGAGAAAGTCCCATCGGCAAACGCATCCGGTTCGACGCTTCAGAGCCGCCGATCGATATTGTGGGTGTCGTCGACAATATCAAGGAGGGGCCGATGGATCAGCCGATGCGCCCGGCCATGTACACGCCCTTCGCTCAGGACCCGGACTCCTCCTTCTTTCTGCTGATTCGAAGCTCCCGGACAGAAGATTCGATCCTCTCGGCAATGGCGGCCTCCATCCACAAGATCGACCCCGGAGTGGCCATATCAGAAGAAGGATCGATGACGGAGCGAATGAATGAATCGCCTGCAGCGTATCTGCGCCAATCTTCTGCATGGCTGGTGGGCGGCTTTGCTGGTTTGGCGCTATTGCTCGGTTCGATTGGACTTTACGGAGTTCTTGCATACTCAGTTAGCCAACGGACGCGCGAAATCGGTGTGCGGGTGGCGCTAGGTGCACAGCGGAGTTCTATCTATCAGCTTGTCCTGAAAGAGGCGGGATGGTGGACTGCAGCCGGCATTCTTGCTGGTCTGGCTTGCTCGTTGCCTGCGGGAATGCTGATGCGATCACTACTTTTCGGCGTGCAGTCATGGGATATGCAGATTCTGACGCTGGTGGCCGCTGTGCTGGGGACGGCGGCGATGATGGCGAGTTATCTGCCGGCGCATCGGGCAGCGTCGGTGAATCCCGTTGAAGCGCTGAGAGCGGAGTAGGCAGGAGAAAGAGATGACATCGATGCTTCGTTTTCCGCGCAAGGTGCGGTTGCTGTTTGGGCGCGAAAAGTTTCGCGACGAGCTGAACGAGGAGATGGCGTTCCATCGTGCGGAGGCGGAGAAAGAGTTCGTTGAAGGCGGAATGTCGGTGGAGGCGGCTCACTATGCGGCGCAGCGGCGGTTTGGCAATGCGACGCGGCTGAAAGAGCAGAGTGACGAGATAGTCGGTTTTCGCGTGGAGACGGTGGTGCAGGATCTGCGGTTCGCGATGCGGCAAATGCGGCGGAGTCCCGGGTTCACGCTGACGGCGATTTTGATTCTGGTACTCGGGATGGGTGCGAACCTGGCGATCTTCGCGTTTGTAGACGCTGCCCTGGTAAAGCCGCTGTCGTATCGCGATCCGGCGCGGCTGGTAGGGCTGTTCGAGAGTATCGCGGCGGGACCGAAGTACTGCATTTCGTATCTCGACTATCTGGACTGGAAGCAGCTGAACAAGAGCTTCGACTCCGTGGATATGTATACCGGGTGGAACTTCATGCTGCGGTCGCCGCAGGGAACGGAGCTGACGTCCGGCGCGCATGTGAGCTCGGGATTTTTTCATACGCTGGGAATCGTGCCGATGCTGGGGCGCGATTTTCGCGCGGAGGAAGATGGCCGCGATGCGGGACGCGCGGTGATTCTGAGCTATGCATCGTGGCAGAAACGCTTTGGCGGAAGGAAGGACATCCTGGGCAAGACGGTGACGCTCGATGGCGTCGCGAAGACGATTGTGGGCGTGATGCCACGTGAGTTCCATTTCGCGCCAGTGGAGCCGGTGCAGTTCTGGGACACGATCGATCCCGCGAGTTCCTGCTCGAAGCGACGCATCTGTCACAACTTGTTTGGCGTGGCGCGGCTGAAGGATGGGGTGACGGTGCCCGCTGCGCTCGATGATGTGACACGTCTGGCGCGGCAGTTGGAGAAGCAATATCCGGATTCGAACCAGGGGCAGGGTGCGGCGGTGTTTCCGATGACGGAGGTTATCGTTGGCGATGTAGCACCGATCCTCAAGACGCTGCTGGTGGGCACGGCGCTGCTGCTGCTGATCGCGGGTGTGAATGTCGCGAACCTTCTGCTGGTGCGGTCGGAGAGCCGCCGTCGGGAGATAGCGCTCCGTGGCGCACTGGGTGCTTCGGCAACGCGTATCGTTCGCCAGTTTGTGACCGAAGGCGCAGTGCTGGTGGGAGCGGGCAGTCTGCTGGGGGTCGCGATCGCCAGTCTGGCTGTGCGCATATTGCCGCGGCTGATGCCCGCAGACATGCTGGCGGGAATGCCGTTTCTGTCCGAAGCCGGTTTGAGTGCGCATGTTGCGTTTTATGCGGCGGCTGTTGCGCTGTTTGCGTGGATGCTGTTCGCCGTGGTGCCGCTCGTGCGTCTGCCGCTGCGAGATGTGCGCGGGGGATTGACGGATGGCGGACGCACAGCGGCCGGCGTGACGTGGCGGCGGTTGGGATCGAGCCTGGTGGTCCTGGAGCTGGCGACGGCGATGCTGCTGTTGGCGGGTGCGGGACTGCTGACGCGGAGTTTGTATCAACTGCTGCACGTAGAGACGGGAATACGGGCGGATCACTTAGCGATGATCAGCGTTGCGGGATCGCCCTCAACATATGACACGGATGAGAAGTCGATCGCGCTTGAAAAGGAAGTGCTGCACAGGATGGAGAGCCTGCCGGGAGTGCGCTCGGCGGCGATCGCGACATATCTTCCGCTGACCGGAAACGGGCCGTTCAGCGACTTCATCGTGGAAGGGCAGCCGGTACAACCGGGTGACCACGACGAGGCGACGCGCCGTGAGATTACTCCCACGTACTTTGCAACTGTTGGGGCGCGGATGATCCGCGGACGCACTTTCACGGAGGATGACGGATTGAAGATGCACGTCGCCATTGTGAACCAGGCGATGGCGCAGAAGTTTTTCGGTGGGGAAGACCCGATCGGGAGGCGGATCCGGTACACGGGCGGAACAGGACCGACGCTCGAAATCGTCGGCATCGTGAGGGACATCAAGGAGGGGCCGCTCAACGACGCAACGCGGCCCGCTTTCTACATACCTTTTGCGCAGGATCCGGGGCCTTTCTTTTCCGTCGTGCTGCGGAGCTCGCAGGATGATGCCTCACTGCTGCCGATGATGGCTCGCGTGATGCACGAGATGGATTCCCACATTGCCGTCTTTAGCCAGAGCACGATGGAGACGAGCATTCAGCAATCACAGCCAGCGTACCTGCATCGCTCCGCGGCGTGGCTGGCCGGGGGATTTGCGGGGATGGCATTACTGCTCGGCGTGATCGGGCTGTATGGGGTGATTGCGTACTCGGTGAGCCAGCGGACGCGAGAGATTGGGGTGCGGATGGCGCTGGGTGCGCAAAGAAGCTCGGTGTCCGGCATGGTGTTGCGTGAGGCGATGAAGCTGATTGGGATTGGAATTGGTGCGGGAGTGGCGGGATCGCTGGCGACAGCGGGGTTGCTGCGTCCGCTGTTATTTCGAGTGCCGCCGTGGGATGGGGCGACGCTGGCAGGTGTGGCACTGATCCTGGGTATTGCGGCGATGGCGGCGAGTTATCTGCCGGCGCACAGAGCCGCTTCGGTGAATCCGGTGGAGGCGTTGCGGGCCGAGTGATCCGCATAGACTCGAATGACCACGCCGCTCTCGTGGGTTGACGATCGCAGCGCAGCCATTCCAGCTAACCTTGTTGTTTACTTCGGTGTCCTTCTTCCGGCGACGCTTGTACGAGCGTCATCGCTAGGTTTAGACGGGCACGGTGACACGATTGACAGCAGGTGACTCGGGCGAAGCCGCAGTTTTTTTACTTGTGGACACAGGGGAGCGGGCGCGGCAGGCTTCGAGAGCCCTTGTATCCGCAACGAGCTTCGCCTCTGCGGGCGCGAGCTCGTCCTTCTCGAACTCCCGGATCTCGGCCAGGATGGCCGGTTTCTCGCTAGCAGGGGCCTGCGCGAACTCCTTCTGCAATTCCTGGAGCTGTGCCTTGAGACCGTTCACCGCGACCTGATCCTGGTTGACGGCGAGGGACTCCGCTTCGCATATAACCGTGGCGAGTTGCAGGTTTGCATCGACCACGTACGAGTTGGCGGGAGTGAGTGCTGGTTCGGACGCGTAGATGATGCCATTGCCGCCGGAGAAGAGGAACTGAAAGTCCGTCCAGCCGCCGAGGCCGATGATCGACGGAGTGTCAACGTCGCCGGTTCCGTTCTG
>KB906736.1:0-220533 GCA_000381585.1 Acidobacteriaceae bacterium KBS 83 | reverse complement strand
CCTTGCTGATTGACGGCGTAGATGATGCCGTTGCCGCCGGAGAAGAGGAATTTGAAATCAGCCCAGCCACCGAGGCCGATGACCGACGGAGTGTTGACATCGCCGGTTCCGTTCTGTGTGTTATCGCGATAAAAGAGGAGCTGGCCTTCGGGATTGACGGCGTAAATGATGCCGTTGCCGCCGGAGAAGAGGAATTTGAAATCTTCCCATCCGCCCTGGCCGATGATCCCGGGTGTATCGACGTCGCCGGTGCCATTCTGCGTGTTATCGCGATAGAAGAGAAGCCTGCCGCCGATGGAACCGCCGAAAGAGACAGCGAACGTTTGTGGAGTCAGGCTGGAGAAGGCTGTCGATGAATTGTCGATGAGGTTATCGAGAGTCATGATTCCAGCGGCGATCTCGGCTTTCTGATACCAGGTGAGAGTGTTGGAGATGGCATCGGTGACGCCGTTCTTGACCGTTGTCTTGACAGCGTCGATGGCTGCCTGCTGGGTCGCTGGATCGGAGGAGCCAAGGCCAAGAAGATTGGCGCGGATGCCGGTCCCAAGCGAGTCGGAGAACGCCGTGTAGCCGGCGCTTGCGACATTGTCGGGGGTATCTCTCTTTTCCCAAAGTGCGACTACGAGGATGAGGTGATTGGCGGTGAGGTCGCCTTCGAGGCGAGTGGTTTGCGCCCCTACGATGGCGGGTATAGCGGCGGTCTGGCCGTTTTTCATGCCGCTCTGGATGATCACGCGCGACTCGTTGTATGGGGTGAGGACGGTGACTCTGAAGCTGCTATCGATCGACACGAGTGCCGGCCAGATGTAGGGATCGGAGCCATCCGAGCCACGGTCCTGACGAAGGCATTGAAGATCCTGAAGGTTGATGGTTGCGTCTGTTGACATGCGGAGTTCTCCTTGGCGCCTGGGTGGCGCGGGCTCAGATTAGGATTGGGAGCCGGGAGCCGGACGGATTCGCGTTCGCCACGGTGGACGACGCGCGAATCCGCCAGCACAAGGATAGGGACACTTGACCACGGATCGTTTCAGTTCTTTCGCCAATCCGGAAGTTTGCGGGCCAGCGACCGCGGTTCAGGGCTGGGATCGGGGGTGGCGTTGGACTGCGCTGCTAACCTTATCGGTAGACGATGGGCGCCGCTGACAATCCGTTGATCTTCCTGTCTGCCGGCGAAGCGTCAGGCGAGCGCTATGGGGCGGCGTTGATGGAGGCGATCCTGCGGCCAGTACCGGGGGCGCGGTTCTTTGGGCTGGGGGGCGCGGCGATGGCGGCGCAGGGCTTTCGGCCAGTGGTGCGCGCGGAAGATGTGGCGCACATGGGCATCACGGAAGTCGTGCGGCATGCTCCTTATATTTATGGACAATTCCAGCGGCTGAAGCGGGCGATTGCCGCAGAGCGGCCGGCGCTGGCAGTGCTGATCGATTTTCCGGATGTGAATCTGCGGCTTGCCGAGCACCTGCATCGATTCGGAATACCGGTGGTGTACTTTGTCTCGCCGCAGCTGTGGGCGTGGAAGAAGCGGCGCATCCGGCGGGTGCAGCGCTTTGTGGACCGCATGCTGGTGATCTTTCCCTTTGAAGAGGCGTTTTATCTCGAGCGCGGTGTGGCAGCGGAGTTTGTGGGACATCCGCTGGCCGACCTGGAGGCGCCGGAGGTGACGCGCGAGGCTTTCGCTCGCCAACATGGGCTTGACGCGTCCAAACCGTGGGTGGCCCTGCTGCCGGGCAGCCGGCAACGCGAGGTTGACCTGAACTTGCCTACCATGCTCGAAGCTGCGACCACGCTTGGCAACACGTACGAGTATCTGCTGCCGGTGGCGCCCACGCTCGAGCGCGAGCCGCTGGCGACGGCGATGGATGTGCGGCACGGTGTGAAGCCGGTGCTGTTGGACGATGCACGGGCTGCGCTCTTTCATGCGCGGGGCTCTATAGTGGCAAGCGGCACGGCCACGGTGGAAGCGGCGCTGCTGGGGAATCCGTTTGTGGTGGTGTACCGGCTGTCCAAGGTAAGCTACGCGATTGCGCGGCGGTTTGTGACGGTACCGCACGTGGCGATGGCGAACTTGATTGCCGGACGGCGGGTAGTGCCGGAGCTGATCCAGGATGAGTTCACCGCGGCGAATGTGGTTCGCGCGCTCGAACCGCTGCTGGTCGATGGGCCTGTGCGCGACGAGGTGATAGCAGGATTGCGCGAAGTGCGTGAGCGGCTCGCGCTGCACGATACACCCGGTAACGGCGCGGACGAAACGGCGATCGAGCGCGCGGCGCATATCTGCGTGGAGCTGCTGGCGCGCGGGAATGGGGCGAAAGCATCGGAGACTGGGTCATCGAAGACCGGGTCATCGAATGACGGATCGTCGATCACAAGAGGGGAGCCGGAAGGATCTGCTCTGCCGGCAGGCACGTACCAGGCATGAAGTTACGCACGCAAACCATGATTCGCATCTCTTATCGCGCCGCATTTTTTTTCATCGTGCTGGCGTTTGGAGTGGCTGTTCCGGCAGCTTTGGCGCAGCAGCTCTCCAACAAGCCGCTCATTGACATCACCGGTTACGTGATCGACGCGACGGTGGTTCCGGCGACACATCAGCTGCATGCGACAGCGAAGGTGAGCTTTACGGCGCTCGATGCGGTGCCGGTGGCGACCTTTGAGCTGCACGCCGCGCTGAAGGTGGCGAAGGTAACGGATGCGGACGGGCATCCATTGAATGCGGAACGTGGGCAGTCCTCCACTCTTCGCGTGACGCCGTCAGAGCCGCTGGCGAAGGGCGACAAGGCAGTGTGGACCTTTGACTATGCAGGCGAGCTCGAGAACGGCGATAACTCGCCGGTGGAGGGGCTGAAGCTGGCGACGATCGGCGATCCGGTGAGCTACCTGCTGTACCAGGCGCGATGGTTCCCGATGATCGGCTACCTGACGGACCGCTTTACGGCGGACATTACGGTACATGCGCCGACGGGGTATGAAGTGCTGGGTTCGGGATCGACCGGCGCCCCGCATACGGAACGGGGCGGGGAGACGTGGCAGTTCAACTGGGACCGGCCGGGCTTCCCGGGAACGATCGTTACCGCGAAGTACAAGGAGCCCACTGCAGTGATGGGCAGCGCGAACATTAAGGTATATACGACGCCGGCGCATACGGATGTGGCGAAGCAATACGCGCAGACGGCCAACCGCGTGTACGACTTCTTCAGCGGGACTTTTGGCCCCGCGGAGTCGGCTCGACTGAACGTGATCGAGCTGCCGGACGATACGGTGCCGGTGTACTGGGCGCCGGAGATGGCGCTGGTGGCGGGCGCGCATATGGCCGAGCGTAACAACTATCGTCTACTGGCGAATACGATTGTGCGGCAGTGGTGGAGCTCGATGGTGTCGCCGGCAACGCTGAACGATGCCTGGATCACAAACGGCATGTCGCGCTATGGCGAGCTGATGTACGTGGAGGACGTGGCGGGGAAGCAGAGCCTGGAGCAGGCGATTCTGGATGTTTCTGCGGGCGCGCTGGCGTATGACACGATTCCGTTGACCTCGGCGGGGCGGCTGGATCCATCGTCGCCGCAGTTCCAGGCGATGACGCTCGACAAGGGCGGCCTTGTGTTTCACATGCTGCGTTACGAGATTGGCGATGATGCCTTCAAGAAGGCGCTGCAGACGGTGCTGACGACGCATAAGGATGCGTCGATTTCGACCAGGGAGTTCCAGAAGATTGCAGAAGGCTCGAGCCAGCAGAATCTGGTGCCCTTCTTCGCGCAGTGGCTGGACGGAACGGGTGCGCCGCAGTTCACGAACAAGTACACGGTCTACCGGCTGGGGAACGGCACGGGCTTCCGCACGATCGGCGAAATTGATCAAGACCTGGACCTGTTCCGGATGCCGGTAACGCTCCAGGTGCAGACGGAGGGCAAGACGGAGTCGAAGCAGGTCGAGGTTGCGGGGAGCAATTCGCAATATGTGATCGACACCTTTGGGCTGCCGCGGAAGATCACGGTCGATCCGAACAACGAAGTGCTGAAGAATACCCCGGACCTGCAGGTGCGGATAGCGATTTTGCGCGGGCAGCAGCTGCTGGGGCAGGGCGATACGTCAGGAGCGATTGAGGAGTTCCAGAACGCGCTGAAGGCGAACCCGACAAGCTCGCTCGCGAACTACCGGATTGGCGATGTGCTGTTCCTGCAGCGAAATTATCAGGCCTCGGCCAATGCCTATCGAGATGCGTTGCGCGGCGACGACGATCCGCGGTGGACCGAGGTATGGAGCCACATCCAACTGGGGAAGATCTTCGACGTGACAGGCCAGCGCGACCGCGCGGTCCACGAGTATCAGCAGGCCATTCAGACGAATGACAATACGCAGGGCGCCGTGAACCAGGCACGAGCGTATCTGATGAAGCCTTATGTCCGGAATGAGGAGCAGTAAGAGGGGTCACGAGGAATAGACTCGCCTGCTGGAATTCGGGCCCCAATAGCGGGGAATTTACCGCTGCCTCGACGCTCCGCCAGGGCTTGCGGCCTTGTATTGGAGCTGCTGGAGCCCTAGTCAATCGGGCGGTTTTTGTAATGCTCACATCCGATCAAAGTCTGCGTTTGAGAAAGTGCGATAACATCGTCCCGCGATTCTTTCACCTGGAGAACCATCGATGAAAACAACATTGCTGCGAATGAGTTGTGCGACGTGCATCGGCTTGATGGCGTTGATTGGCGTTCAAGCCCAAAACAAGAAGCCGGTGTTGAGCCCACCGGAGGATACTTCGCAGACGGTGAATGGCAAGACGATTTCAATCCACTACAGCGCTCCTTCCATGCGTGGGCGGAAGATTTTTGGCGTTGTGGTGCCGTATGGCAAGGTGTGGCGGACGGGCGCGAATCCGGCGACGACGCTAAAGACGGACACAAATCTGAAGATTGGAACGGCGTCGGTGCCGGCAGGAACCTACACACTCTACACGCTGCCGTCTGCGGATGACTGGAAGCTGATTATCAACAAGCAGACCGGGCAGTGGGGGACCGAGTATCACGAGGACCGGGACCTGGCACGCGTGGACATGAAGAAGGAGACGCTGTCATCACCGCAAGAGGTGATGTCGATTAAGCTCGAGCCTTTCCAGGGAAAGACCAGCTCTCTGCATATACGGTGGGAGACGACGGATGTGTCGGTGCCAGTAGTGGCGGAGTAGGAGCAGCTTCAGCGGTAGCACTAGAGCTGGAGCGCTCTTCGCGTGGTCTCCGGTCCGGATTCCGGCACTCCCGGTCGGGGATCACTGATCCTACGAGTGTGACAATTGATGCGGAGGCGTGCAATGGGTTGCGTTGCTCCGATAACACGGCGGCGCTTCGCGCGGTGGGCGGCTGCCGGGCTGGCGGGAGTTGCCGTCGGCTCGCGCGCTGGTTGGACAATGCCGGAGAAGGCGGCGGCACCGTTCAAGCTTTCTGTCATGCTGTGGACGCTGCGGCCGAAGTACACAGCGGAGCAGGCTATCGACCTGGTGGCCAGCGCGGGCTATAACGGCTTCGAGCTGGTCAATGAGGACAAGAAGTGGTCCGACGCAGATGTGACGCGCATCCGCGCGCGGATGAAGCAATTAGGGATCGTGTGCGATGCGATGTCCGGCATTGACACGGGCTTTGCCGAGGCGAATGCGGGGGAGCGGCTTGGCGAAGAGCTAACGGCGCGCATGCCTGAGGCGGAGCGGATGGGCTGCCGGCGGATCATTCTGCTCTCGGGGAAGCGTGACAACGCAATGCCGCGTGAGAAGCAGCATGCCGTGTGCGTGGCGAACCTGCAGCACGCGGGCGAGATAGCGGCGAAACGCGGGTTTGATCTTCTGATCGAGCCGATCGATGCCCTGGAGAATCCGTCCATTTATCTAACGCACGTCGCGGAAGCCTTTGACATAGCGCGCGCGGTGAACCTGTCGAGCGTGCAGGTGCTCTATGACTTCTATCACGAGGCCAGGGGTGACGGTCTGCGAGATGTTACCAGCTCTTTACTTTCACCACTGAAGGGAAACATGGACCTTCTGGGGCTGGTTCACGTAGCGAACGTTCCGGGGAGGTGTACACCCCTTACTGGAGAAATCAGATATCCCGACGTATATGCAGCGCTTCGCAAAGAGGGATATGACGGCTGGCTCGCGATGGAATTCCTGCCCGTCGGCGATGCTAAAGCAGAGCTGCAGCAGGCGGCAGTCAAAATCCTCTAATAAGGCAGGCCATCCGCGGCTACCAGAGTTGTGGAACTCGCGAAACCGCCAATGGCCGTCCCGTGCGGAACCAAAGGTGGCACAGGAGATCGAACGTGACACATATAGATCCATGGCTGGCAGTGGGCGTTTCCATTTCCACCGCAGTAACAGATGCGGTGTATGTCTTATTCAATGCAGCCGTTTCTGCGCGCAGGCGTGTGCCAGCAGCAACGTGGAGCAGCGTCTGGTATCTGCTGTCCGCATTTGCGGTTATCAGCTATACAAGGAATTGGGTTTACGTGGGTTTCGCCGCCGGCGGATCATGGATTGGCGCGTATCTTTCGCTCACTTTTTTGCACGGAATCGAGAAGAGCAGAGCGATGAGGCATATTTAGTTCTGACGAACCACCCTTCAGGAGCACAGTATGAGCCGGATACTCATCATTGGGGATCAGCTGCTCACCATGGGAGCTGAGCCGCTGAGCCGCGAGATTGGCGCTAAACTCACGGCTCAAGAATTGCCGGTGGAATACGCAGCAGGGCATGCCGACGCCCTCCTGCGAATGCAGATGCGGTCCTTCGGCGTGGTGATCACGAGCTGCGATAGCGAATTGGCCGAGGACCTGGCGTTGCTGACGGAGTTGCGTGCCATTCGGCCTGGATTAAAGTGCATTGTGCTTGCCCGTCAAAGTACACCGGATGATGTCATCGCGGCATTGCGAGCCCGGGTGTTTGCATGCTGCACCCCTCCGTTTGATATCAACGAGATCGCCTACCTGGCTGCCAGCGCGGCATCGGACAGCCAGTGGCGGGACGATATCCAGGTCCTATCCGCCAAACCCGGCTGGGTGTCGGTTCGGGTCAATTGCCGCCTGATCAACGCCGAACGCCTCATGACGTTTGCGAAAGAGCTCAGCGTTCAGCTGCCTGAAGACGCGCGAGGGGACATGTTGCAGGCGCTTCGAGAGATTCTGCTGAACGCAATGGAGCACGGAGCGGCATTCAATCCTGACCAGATGGTTGAGGTCACCGCGGTGCGCACGGCAAGGACGTGTGTGTTTTACATACAAGACCCTGGCGCGGGCTTCCGGCGCGAGTCGGTTCTCCACGCACCCCTGGACAACAAAGAGGTCGATCCACTGGCGCAAATCGAGCAACGCGAGAAAGTAGGAATGCGTGCCGGCGGCTTTGGTCTTCTCATGGCCTCAGGCACGGTGGATGAGCTGATCTACAGCGAGATCGGGAACGAAGTCCTGCTTATCAAGTACATAGATTCGAACCCGGACGCCGACAGGGCTTGAATGCTGCAGTCCTTAATTTTGCGGTCAAATTCGTCCGCTTCCCATGAGGCGCCCTACTTCTCCTTCACGAGCGGTAGCTCGATATAACTGGCGTTGTCCGGTGTGTGGTAGATGCGCTGCTCGGCTTTCTGGTAATCGCCGGGTTTGGCGAACATGATGTTGGGTACAAAGGTCTGCGGGTTGCGATCGTAGAGCGGAAACCACGCGGATTGTACCTGCACCATGATTCTGTGACCGGGCAGAAAGACGTGGTTGGCTGTGGGCAGATCGAACTTGTAGAGCAAGGGCGTGTTTGGCTGAATGGGTTTGCCGGCAGTGAAGCCCTCGCGATAGCGCCCCCGCAGTATGTCTGCAGAGACCATGAGCTGAAAGCCGCCCAGGTGCGGGTACTCAGCTACCTCGTCGGGGTAGACGTCGATGAGCTTCACGACCCAATCGGAGTCAGTGCCGGTGGTGGAAGCCACGAGATTCGCTACGGGTTGTCCGCTGATCTGGACGGGATGGGTAAGCGGTCCGGTTACGAATGAGAGAACGTCAGGGCGGCCAGAGGCTTCCCGCTGATCATCGACCAGCCAGAACGACCAGGTGAGCTCTCCGGAGTAACCCATGGGCTGGATAGGCCGCTTGCGGAAGGGGACAGGCTTGGCAGGGTCGGAGATGTAGCTGGTGTAGGCATTACTGCCGGAGGGGGTGTCTGTGTTTGGTTTCTCGAAGGAAAGCGCGAGCTTCGGCTCGAGGTAGAGAGGCGTGGGCTGCACGGAGCAGCCCTCAGCGCAACCAGCCGGCCATGACGGAAGCTGCTCCCACTTGTTGACGCCGGTCTCGAATGCGGTGACGGTGGGGATCTGCGGCGTCTCGTCCTTGAGATAGTGGGCGAGGAAGGGCGCCAGGACGTGCTGGCGGAAGTAGAGGCCAGTGTCCTGACCGAAGTGAAGCTCGCCGAGGGTGCTGGCGTCTTCGATCTCCTGACCGTGGTGCCAGGGACCCATCACGAGGAAGAGCTTGTCGTTGGCGGTGTCTTTGGGCTTGACGGCCTTCCATACGGAGATGGCGCCATAGATGTCCTCCTGGTCCCAGAGCGAATGGACGAGCAGCGTGGGGACGATGAGCGGCTCTTTGGCCAGGATCTTGTCGAGCGCCTGGTCGCTCCAGAAAGCGTCGTACGCGTGGTGCGCGGCGACCTTATTCCAGAAGCCCAGCTGCTCCATGCCGCGTTGTTTGGCGAGCTCGCCGGCAGAGCCGGCGCGCATCCACATATCGTAATCATCGTAGTTGCTTGTCCACCAGGTGATGGTGTTGGAGCGGGTAGCGGATTGGTCGTAGATGTACGTGATGTTCTGCTGGCGGAAGGCGCCGTTGTGGAACCAGTCGTCGCCCATCCAGCCGTCGACCATAGGATTCATCGGCACTGCTACTTTGAGCGCGGGGTGCGGATGAACGAGCGCCATGAGCGGCAGGAAGCCGTCGTAGGAGATGCCGAGGATGCCGACCTTGCCATTAGATTCGGGGACGTTTCTGACGAGCCAGTCGATGGTGTCGTAGGTGTCAGTGGACTCGTCGATGGGAGTGGGATTCTGAGGGCCGTGGAGGGGGCGATTCATGATGTAGTCGCCTTCGGAGCCGTACTTGCCGCGGATGTCCTGAACGACCCGGATGTAGCCGCCATCGACGATGACATCGACTGCGTTGTCATAGCCCTGAAGGATTGGACCGAGGTGCGAGCTTTGCGAATGCGACGTGAGCTCGGTAGCGTCATACGGTGTGCGAGTGAGGAGAATGGGCGCGTTCCTGGCACCGATCGGGACAAGGATGACGGTGTGCAGCTTGACGCCGTCGCGCATGGGGATCATGACGTCGCGGCGCTGATACTCGAAGCCGGTAATGGTGGGCTTGAAGTGCGCGGGTGTCTCGCTGGGGTATGCAGTGTTCTGTGCGATGGCGGGAGCAGAGATGGCGAGCAGAGCGGCCGCCAGAATGAGGCAGCGGGACGAAGAGTGCATTCGGGTCCTCAGAAAAGAAACAAAGATGTTCAGGATGAGTGTGCTGTGAGGGAACGCTAGCATGGATTTGCCGTCCGGGCAAAGGGACTCGCGTCCCGGGCGAAGGCGCCTGCGGTGCGTGTTGCCTGGTTCGCTTCCCTTGGTCGCTCGCGTGTGGTTTCGTGGCTGACTCGGCTTTCTATGGAAACTGTCCCCGCACTCAGCACCCGCGGCGCTGCGAGTTACCCGAATTTGCTGGTGAATCCTTTGTTGGCGGCGCTATTGGCTGCCGATGGCGACGACGAAGTATTGCGCGGGCGTGGCGCCGGGATTGCGGACGCCGTGGAGTTCGCCGGAGTGGACGAAGGCGGCGGAGCCCGGACCGATCTCAGTGGTCTTGCCGGCGATGGTGACGGCGAGCGTGCCCTTCATCATGAGGAAGAGCTCTTCGTGCGTGTGCTGATGAGGCGGGTGCGGGGAACTGCCGGGAGCGAGCGTGGTCTCGTGGACTTCGAGGTGATCGTTCGAGTGCGTGGTGCCGTCGAGGATAGCGCGGGAGATGTTGGCGCCGTTCTGATGGACTGGCAGGGTATCGAAGGGCTTGGCGAACGAAGGAATGGAGGCTCCGGCATTGTCCGCGGCGAAGGCGGTGACGGCGAGAGCGGGAAGCGAGAAGCAGAGTGTGCGGCGGGTATTGTCCATGGGCGAAATGGTAACGCCTAGTGACGCGCTCGTGATGGCTGCTTTAGTTTTCCGGCAGGCCGATTTGTACGGAGTTCAGACGGCGATAGCGAGTGGCAGACTTGCCGTCGATTGCAGCGAAGGGAAGAGGTGGCTGACCAGTGCGTTCGATGAGATAGCAGTGGCCGGCGGCTGCGGCGAAGACAATATCCGCAGAATTGGCTGGCGATGTGATGGAGATCTCGCGTCCGGATTGAGCATCCCTCACACGGAGAGAGGATCCCGGCCAGGGGTTGCGCAAGCGGATGGATTGCGCCTGGTGAACTTCGAGGCCGACGGTGCTGACTGCGCCGTTGCGGACCTGCACGTCGACCCTGGTTCTGCCGTGGACGAAGACGCTACCGTAGAAATTCCAGCCGGGCGGGATGGCGGGCGCGATGCGGAGGGTACCGCCGTAATCCTGGACGAGCGATTCGGCGAGCGCGGCGGCGACAACGCCGGTCTGCTCGACGTAAAACTCGCTGTCCTGATCGGTTGCGCCGAGATGTGCAAAGCCGTTGATGAAGTGCTGGCTGGTTTCAGTGATCTTGCGGAGTGAATCGGCAACTTCGCTGCCGAGGTGCAGACGTGCGGCCTGGATGGGATCGAAGCTCCAGTCGGCGACTTCCTTGTTTGGCCGCAATTGATAGGTGCGCTGTGCAAGAGCGAAGAGGGGCGATGTATCGCCGATGGTGGCGTAGGGCCAGACCGGCTCCAAGCCGACGTTCTCGGAGTTATGGATCTGTGCATCGGGCTGATACGAGTTAGCGATGACGTCGTGGCCATCGTGGTCCGCATCGGTGGGAAGAAGCGCGAGTCTGCCGCTGGCTTGTGTCCGGGGCAGGCTCGGGATTTTGGTGAGAGCGGCTCTGAGTTGCTGTTGTAGCGCGGACTCAACGCCCAGTGCTTTGGCGGCATGGATGGTCGTGTTGTAAAGAGCTTCGCGCGCGACGAGGTCGGTGGTGGGATCGATGACATCCCATTGCGTCTCATGCGCGTTCGACGGCGAGGTGTGATGGAGGCCGTCGGGGCCGGGCTTCTCGTAGGCGAGAAGAAAGCGTGCCGAGGCGGTCATAACGGGGAAGTTCTGTGCAAGGAAAGCGCGGTCGCCAGCGACGAGGTATTGCTGCCAGATCCAGAGGGAGACTTCGGCGCCGGTAGAGAGGGTGCGGGCGTTGTAGTAGGGAGTAGAGTTTGCGTCGCAATTGAGGCCACTGGGCTTGCCGGTGGGCTGAGTCCAAGACTCATACTCGACGCCTTTGCCGTTGAAGCGCATTGTCTCCGGCACACAGGCGCCGGGGCGGCCGTTCATGCGTTCGCGGGTCCACCGCTGAATGGCGGAGAGGTTCTCGCGATACAGGCGAAAGTAGGGCAGGTTGAGCTGGGGAAGGCCGGCAGAGAGATTGGCGGCGACCTGCATGCGCAGGTTCCAGTGCCAGTAGGCAGCGGGGTCCCAGCGGTGGTCGTCGCGCGCGGCGGAGAAGAGATCGGCGACCCCGGCCTGCGAACCGGGGAAGCGGTCCCCATTTTCGGCGGCTGCGCTGAAGAGGTAGATGTTGCGCAGGTTCGTCATGTATTGGCCTTCGCCGTCGGGCGAGAAGGCCTGGATGAGACCGGCGCTCTGCCAGAAGGCGTGCCACCAGTCGATATGTACGGTGGGGTTGCGGTCAGCTAGAGCCGGGGCGGCGGTTGCCTCGGCAGAAGTCGAGCCGGCATAGTGGGGCGCGGCCACCAAGAGGCGGAAGGAGCCGTCGGCTTTGGGTTTGAACGTGACGGTGACCGTCCTGGTGTTTGCCATAGTGGCGGTTACATCGCGACCTTCCGCAGTCATAGCGGCGAGCGAACCAAAGCGCTGACCGGAGGCGCCGGGATCCTGGTTGTCGATCCAGGTTTCCGCAAGGATGCCGACGGATTTTTGTGCGATGGTCTTCGGAGCGCGGGGCTCCCAGAGCTGGAGCGTTGCCGTCTGCGGTTGGGCGGGATCGGCGCCCGTGACATCGATGATAAGGGTGTCGGATTTCGGCTGGAGATAAACGGTTGCAGAGATGCCGCCACCGTGCTCGACAAATGAGCCATTGTAAAGATCGAGGCGGCCCTGGTAGTCGCTAGCCGAGGTGAGCTTCGCGAGGCCCGGGATGATGATCTGACCTGGTGACAGGCGGTGTGGGAGAGTGTCGGCGCGGTTGAGCTGGATGGTCATGCCATTCGCGGACCAGACGGCTGCGCCGAGACGGCCATTGCCGAGCGGCAGGGCTTCGGTTGGGTCTGTGTTGGGGCGGCCGAGAACAATGTCTGACTCGCTTACGACGTGCGCCACATTCACGTGAAAGATGCCGTCGCGCCAAGCCGTGCTGGTGCCGGGTTGCGCATGAAGCGGTGCAGAGAGAAGAAGAGCGATGAAGGCAGCGCGCAGCGGTCTCAAGAGATGCAAGGTTCCCCCGGGGGCAAAAATGTCGATGATCCGACCATGGTATGCGAGTGGAAAGCGCTGGAAGCTCAGCTCATGCTCTTGCCGGTGCCCCATCTTTGGTTGGAGAGCGAAACCATTCCTGTTGCCGAAGACAGGGCGGCGAAGACCCCGTAGTCTTGCTTTCGAGAACGTCTCCTGATGTGCTTGGCGCTCCTACACTGCAGAGCGCCTTTCCTTTTGCCCCCACATTGCTGCACCGGATCAGCGCGGTCGGTATGACGAGCGTATGGGTTCGGTTCGCCAGGCTTATTCGCCGGAGAGGATGATGGGCAGCGTCGGGGTAGTGGCGCCCGCCACATTTTCTATGGTGATGCCGAATGCCTTTGCGGGGACGCCACTGGGCAGTCTGGGCAGCACGAGCGAGGCGTAGCCCTCCGAATTTGGCCGGAAGGTGCCGGCGGGCAGGGGCGCTCCGCCGCTGGACGGGATTACCCAGAGCTCATAGGTTTTGTCCGCGGGTACCGGCTTGAGATGGCTCGCTTCCATGACCAGCGCGCCGCGCTCCGCAAGGTAGACGGTGTGGGCAGTCGGTGTGGGCGGTGTCTTGGTGGCGGTGAGGGTGACGCGCTGAGCGTCTGGCGCGTTGAGGACTTCGAGCACCTGCTGGGCGTGCGAAGCCTTTGCGGCCAGGTTGGAGACGAGACGGGATGAGCCGTCGAGCTCATCGTTCATTGAGCTGACACGATAGCCGAGAATGCTGCAGGCGATGGCGAGCGCGGCGGCGATGGCCCAAGGAGTAATGATTGTCCATTTGCTGCGTCGACGGGCGGGAGCAATTTCGTATGCGGTATCCGATTTCTCCACGGAAACGCGAGCTGCCGGAGCTACGTTTGCGGCTGTTTCATCGTCTTCGCGCATGCGAACTCTGAGGCGATCAAAGGCGCCAGCCGGCGCGGGCTGCTGATCTGCGGAGAGAGCGAGCAACGCGAAGTCGCCTTGAAAGCGCGCGAGGTCCTGCTGCGCCTGCGGATTGTCGCGCAGCGCGGCGGATACAGCGGCCATCTCGTCCCCAGGGAGGGCCTGGATCGCGTAGAGCGCGAGGTCCTCGGGCGAGATGGGTGCCGGGTTGGAACCGGTCTCGTTCATGCTTCCAATGCCTTTCGCAAAGTGATCAGCGCCTGCCGAATCCTTGTTTTTACCGTGCCCAATGGATCGCCGGTGCGGCTGGCAATCTCGGTATGACTGAATCCTTCAAAGTACGCGAGCTGAAGAGTCTTACGCTGCTCTTCAGGCAGATTGGCGATGACGCCGCGTACCTTCTGCATGACGGTGTTGCGTTCCGCCTCGTCGGCTACATTGACGGGCGAGGCGAGGACCACGTCCTCGACGGAGGATGATGGCTTGCGACGGCGCAGCACATCAATGGCGCGGTTGCGCGCGATGACGACGAGCCAGGCGCCAAGCGAACCGCGGTTCTGGACGAACGCGGCGGGTTTGCGCCAGAGCTGGAGGAAGACCTCCTGCAGGACGTCCTCGGCCTGCCCGCTGTCCCGCAGCACCCGGAACGCTACCGAGTACACAGGCCCGCTATAGCGGCGAAAGACTGCTTCCATCGCGTTCTCGTCGCGTTGCCCAATGCGCGTCAACATCGCTGTGTCGTCGGCAGTTCTGATCTCCGTTTCGCTGCTCGATGTACGGTTATCAGAGGGCTTCGGATTGGAAGGGGATTCAAACATTCGAGGAATGCGTGGTCATCATACGCAACACACCGACGCTCTGTCACTCGGAAGAGAGCACGGCAACGTCGATTCAAAAGATGGGATGCACTCAGCATGAAAGTTCGGCTTGACAAGTTTCTCGTGGAGCGGGGCCTCGTACCATCGCGGGAACGAGCGCAGGCGCTGATCCTCGCCGGGCGAGTGCTGGTGAACGAGCAGAAGGTTGAAAAGCCCGGAGCTGCTGTTGCCGGCGACGCGATGGTTCGGCTGCTGGGCGACGACCTGCGCTATGTGAGCCGCGGCGGGTTGAAGCTGGAAGCAGCGCTCCAGCACTGGCAGATCGATCTGACAGCGCACGTGTGCGCAGATGTGGGCGCTTCTACGGGCGGCTTTACGGATTGCATGCTGCAGCACGGCGCGGCGGCAGTGCTTGCTATTGATACAGGGTACGGTCAGATCGCGCATAAGCTGCGGGTGGATCCGCGTGTGACCTTGCTGGAGAGGACGAATGCGCGAAAGCTGGAGCGGAATAAGGTAACGTTGCTGGTTACGTTTTTGGCCATGGACGTCTCGTTCATCTCGGCGACGCTGGTGCTGCCGGCGGTCCTGGAGGCGATGCGGCCGACACTGACGGAAGCGGTGGTGCTCGTGAAGCCGCAGTTCGAGGCAGGGCGCGAGTATGTGGGGAAGGGCGGGATCGTGCGCGATCCGGCCGGGCATGCACTGGCGGTGGAGCGGGTGCGTGCTGCGGTTCAAGCGTTGGACGGGAAAGAGATCGAGGTGATGGAATCACCTGTGCCGGGGGCGGAGGGGAATCGGGAGTTCCTGCTGCGTGCGCGGTGGGAATAGCGTGTGAGTCTCGCGGCACAAGAACCGGTTGTCTTCCATTTACACTGAGAGACCGATGCGAACGATTGCTGTCATTTCGAAGCCGCAGAAGCCCGACTTAGCTCCGGTTCTGAACGAGCTGGTGGCGTGGATACGCGCGCGGGGGATCGAGCCGATTCTGGATCCGGTGAGCGGCTCTTACGTGCAGAGCGCCCGCATTGTGCCACGGCACGAGATGGCTGCCGAGGATCCGGAATTGGCAATTGTGCTGGGTGGGGACGGCACGCTGCTGGCGGCAGCGCGTGTGTTTGCGAAGAACAAGGTGCCAATCCTGAGCGTGAATCTCGGGTCATTGGGTTTTCTGACCGAAGTGCGGCTTTCCGAATTGTTCACGAATCTGGAAGGATGGACTTGCGGGGCCTGCCACATCGAAGCGCGTGCGATGTTGCATGTGGATGTGGTCCGCGACGGGCAACTCTTCCGGGATTATGAGGCACTGAACGACATCGTCGTCTCTAAGGGCGCAATTGCGCGCATGGGCGATTTCCGAGTGCTGCTGGACGATCAGCTTGCGATGTCCTTTCGTGCGGACGGTGTGATCGTATCGACGCCAACCGGGTCGACGGCGTACAACCTAGCGGCGAATGGTCCGATCATGTCGCCGGATGTGGACGCGACGATCGTGACGCCCATCTGTCCGCATCTGCTAACCATCCGGCCCATGGTCGTGCACGGCGATGCGCAGATCAATTTGAGCGTGGTGGGCATCCCGGATCAGACGTACATGACGGTGGACGGACAGGAAGCGATCGAGGTGCTGGTGGGCGACAGCCTGCTATGCCGGCGCTCCGAGCATACAGTGCAACTGGTGCGCCTGCGGAGGGATGCGTTCTTCGATGTGCTGCGGCAGAAGCTGAAGTGGGGCGAAAGATAGCTAGTCGGCAAGTCAGCCAGTTCGCCGGCTTAACTTGCACCCGTGAGTTCGTCCAGAAGAGTTTTGGCCTTGGTAGCCAGAGTGTTAGCGCCGTCGACGTCGCCGTTGTGCAGGGCTCGCTGTGCCTGGTCGAGGAAGCTGCGTATCTGGGCGACTGTTTTGTTCTGATCACCCTTGAGGTTATGCAGGGAGTTGACACCGCGCGAGGTGGAGTCAATGAGATCGGCGGCCTGCTGGCGCGATCCGGTGTTGTCCGGCGTGGGACCTGCGGTAAGGATGCCGATGGAGGTGGACTGGGTCGTGTCCCCGCTGGGTGTCGGGGCGGTCACCTTGACATTCTGGCCTTCTGGCGGCGGCGTCGCCATCGCAACTTCTAGCGGTGCTGAATCCTTTTCCCGAGCTTCATGTTCGTGGTTATCGCGTTCTGCCACTTCGACCTCACCTTTGTGGCTGCGGCGATGGCCGTTATGGGCAGGCTTCTTGGAGCTATCGGCGATGACGGAAGTGGGCGGGGGCGCCGGCTGTGCGCCGGGGTGTGGAGGCGCCGGCAGGTCGGGCAGCGTTGGACTGCCCTCAGCCAGTTGGGAGTACAACGGCGTGACGGCTGGCGCCGGTGAGGGGGCCAGGGTAGTGATTGGGACGGGCGCCGGTGTCTCTTTATGAAGGTAAGCACACCCTGTCAGCGCCGGGAGGAGCAGCGTTGCGGCCAGGGATGCAAGGCTAAGAAGCCGCCGTGTCATAGGCCGGACCCTTCGGAGGTGAAGGCCGGAGCCGAAGTTGTTTTCTCCAACTGAGAACCGCGCAGTTTTCCCTCTGCTGAAGCCAGTAGAGGAAGTTTCAAAGTAAACGTGCTACCTATGTTTTGTTCCGATTGTACGTCAATGCTTCCGTTGTGTAACTGAATGATACGGTAAGTCATGGCCAGGCCAATACCACTTCCGTCCTTGCGAGTGGTGAAGTAGAGATCGAAAATCTTGGCTCGGATGTCGTCGGGAATCCCGCTGCCGCTGTCGGAGATCTCGATGGCCGCCATGCGGCCGTCTTCGCGCAGCGTGACATGCAGGTCTCCCCCCTGGGACATGGCCTGGGCGCCATTGAGGACGACGTTCAGGATAGCCTGCTTGATCAGGTCAGCGTCCACCTTGGCGGTCAGCGGACGCTCCGGCATGTGACTGGAAACACGGACGTTGTGGGTCTCGAGCTCGGCCGAGGCGAGCATGAGAACTCCGGAGACGATACGGCGAAGGTCTTGTTCCTTGAGCTGCAGCTCGACAGGTCGGGAGAAGTCGACCAGGGTCTGGACCACGCGATCAAGGCGCTGGATCTCGCTTTCGATGATCTCGAGGTGTCGCATGGCCCGAGCGTCGGGGCCTGAGAGCTTGTTCCGCAGCAGTTCCAGATGTACGACGATGGCGTTGATGGGGTTCTTGACCTCGTGACCGACGCCGGAGGTGAGGCGGCCGATGGCGGCGAGGCGGCGGGAGAGCTCGAGCTCGCTTTCCAGTTCGCGGACGGATTCGAGGTCATGGAGGGTCAATAGTGCACCGAGGGACGCTCCCGGGGCGGAATCCTGGTCGACCACGAAGTCCAGTGAGACCTGAACCCGGCGCGCGGTTTCCGTTTCGACCTCCTCCTGGTCCAAAGTGTTTCCGTTCTCGAAGGCATCGCGCACCAGACGACCGATCTTGGTTTCCAGGGTGAAGATGCTGTTGATGCTGCCACCAAAGAGCCTGGTACGTGGGATGCCGAGGAAGCGCTCCACGGAATCGGAGACCAGGGCAGCCCGGCCCTCGGCAGTAAACAGCAGGATGCCGTCCTGCAGGTTCGCCATGATGGAGTCGAGGTTTTCCTTGAGAGCGGAGAAGACTTCCTCGACGTTGCGCATGCGGCGGCCGATGCGCTCGATCTTGTCCGAGACCTGGCCGACGGGGTCTTCCGTGGAGGGACGGATGAGGGCGGCAGGGCGCATCCACGCGGGGCTTTCCTTGGGCGCCGGGAGTTCGGAAGGCTGTGCCGGTGCGGGTTCATCGTCCCGATCAAAGCCGGCTTGTTCAAGGGTGTCGAGGCGCAGGCTGATCAGCTCGATGGGATGGAGGGCAAGGTTGGCCAGCAGGGCGGCAACGAGCAATGAGGAGATGCTGGCGATGCCGGTAAAGGTGAGCGAGGCCCAGATCCAGGGCGCGAAGACGGTGCGGAGGAAAGTAGTGCGGATGCCCACCCGGATGGTCAGGAAGGGGACCTTTTTCCCCGGCGCAACGGTTCGTTCGAGGGGCAGGACTATATCGTAGTTGCGAGGCGGGCCGAAGACGGCGCGCATGGTGGTGATGACGCCGGCGTGCTGCAACACGGCATAGTCCTCCCGCTTGGGAAGCGTCACGTTGTCCTGAGTGGGGTCGGTGCTGAGCAAAGCTTTGCCGTCACGGTCGGCGATAGCGACATCAAAGACGGTCGGTACGTAACGATTGACCGAGCTGAGCAAACCGTTCAGGCCCTCGTCGTGCTGCAGTACATCCAGGACGGCAGCTCGGAGAGCCGTTGGGTCATTGGCATCGATCTGGCGCCCGCTAAGCCCCGTGTTGATCGCAAGCGTGGTGCTGTAAAGAATCTGACGGGCCACAATGTAATGGGCCTCGTAAGATTGGTCGATGCGCTGAGCGAGGAGCTGTTCGAGGAAGAGCCAGGACAAAACCGTCACGACCAGAAAGACAAGTCCGGTAATGGCGAGAACAAGTTTTGTCTTGAGGCGCATGGGGGCTAGCCTATGGTACCCGTTGCGGCTGCACCCTCCGAAACCGGAACTCAGCCTCGGGTTGGCGAGTTTGAGTAGTTTCCTGCGGGAACCACCTTGAACGGAGAACCTTAGCGGTTTTTATTCCCCAAAAGGCTCTAAGGCAATACAACCGGGGTACCAATCCCGCAGGGAGAACAGGTTTAAACGCGCTCCTCAATGCTTTCCGCGGAGGCGAAGGATGCGCTGCCGTACTCTTTGAGCTTGTTGTGCAGCGTCTTGAGGCTGATACCCAGGATCTCGGCAGCGCGGGTCTTGTTGTTGCGCGTGGACTCGAGGGTTTTCAGGATAAGGAGGCGTTCCGCCTCGTCAACGGTAGCGCCCACCTCGACTTGAACGGAGTTGGCGGAGGCGGCGTCGTCCGCGCTGGGACGGAGGACACGCTCGCCGAAGCCCGGGGGCAGGTGACGCGACTCGAGCTGACCCTCGCCGCAGAGGATGACGGCACGCTCGATGGTGTTACGCAACTCGCGGACGTTGCCCGGCCAGTCGTGGCTCATCAGGCGGGCGAGCATCTCTTTGTCCACTCCTGTGACGGCACGCTCGTGCTTCTCATTCATATCTGCGAGGATGGCTTCGAGGATGGCTGGAATGTCCTCCTTATGCTCCCGCAGCGGCGGCATGTGGATGTTGAAGACATTGAGGCGGTAGAAGAGATCGGCGCGAAGGTGGCCATCGTCGACGGCCTCACGAGGATCCTTGTTGGTAGCTGCCAGGACGCGCACGTTGGTTGACTTTTCGATCTTCGCGCCCAAGCGGCGCAGCCGCTTTTCCTCAATCACGCGCAACAGCTTAGCCTGGGTGCCGACGGGCATCTCGCCAATTTCGTCGAGCAGGAGGGTGCCCTCCTCAGCCAGCTCGAAGCAGCCCGGACTGCGCTCGATGGCGCCGGTGAAGGCGCCCTTTTCATAGCCGAAGATCTCGGCTTCGATGAGGGTCTCGGGGATGGCGGCGCAATTGACCGCGACGAATGGCTTTGGCTTTCGCGTGCTCAGCTCATGCAGGGTGCGGGCGACAACCTCTTTGCCAGTGCCGCTTTCGCCGGTGATGAGGACGGATACGTTGCTGGGGGCTACGCGCTCGATGAGGGCGAAGATGTCCTGCATCTTCCGGGAAGAGCCGACGAGTGATCCGAGCACACCTCTTTCTCGCAGCCGGCGGCGAGTGAAGTCGAGCTCCAGTTCGGTCTCGCGCTGACGCGAAGCGTTGGCGAGGATCATCTTCAGTCGGGTGGGGTCTACCGGTTTCTGAATGAAGTCATAGGCGCCGAGTTTCATGGCCTCAACGGCGCGATCGATGGAGCCCTGCGCGGTAAGCAGGATGACGCATTGCTTGTCAGGGAGTTCGCCGAGTCGATTCAGCAATTCGATGCCATCCATGCGTGGCATCTTCATATCGGTAACAATGATGCCCGGCTGCCAGGCCATCACCTTGTCCAAGGCCTCCGCGCCATCGCGGGCGGTTTCTGTGCGATATCCCCATCCGGAAACAAGTTCTGCCAGCCCCATGAGTGCATGAAGCTCGTCTTCTACGATCAGTACCTTTTCACCTGCCATTGCTTAACTGCTCTCTTCTCTTAACGAAAGTTTGTGTTGTTTCTATCATGTTGATCACGCCGGAGTTACTAATTGAATAAGTATTTGGCACCGGCATTCCCGAAAGTGTACAAACCCCAGGGGCAATGCACACATCTTTACTACTATCTATCTATGTTAGACCTTGAGATGGCTCCGCAGGAGCTTAAGGGTATTTTGGCCGACAAAGGCCAGCTAATTCTGTTGGACGTACGCGAGCCGTGGGAGACGACCGCGGTAGGATTTCCCGGAGCATACGCCATGCCCATGGGCGAGGTTCCGGCCCGGGCCTTCAACGAGCTGGACCCCGACGGGCGGATCGTCGTGATCTGCCATCACGGTGTGCGCTCGCTGAATGTGGCGAACTGGCTGCGGACTCAGGGGTTTGAGCAGGCACAGTCGTTGCGCGGCGGAATCGATGCGTGGTCACGGGATGTGGATCCGGCAGTGGCACGATACTAGCTGGCGCAGTTCGTCCTGTCCGTCAGTCAGTCATTGAGCGCAAAGCTGCTCATTCCTTCCTTTACAGCTCGTCTATGATCGCTCGGGGATCGCCCTCGGAAACCGGCCGGGGATTCGTAATTGCATACACATGGCCGTACGATCCCGGATGGGGAGGGTGCTGGTGCGTCTGAAACCGCTGCAAGGGATGATCTGTGGAGCCGCGTTGCTCATCGCTGCCTCGGTTGGCGGTGCGCAGGGCGCGCACGGATGGACAGTAAAGCCGCAGTGGGTGCAGGCACATGAGGAGTTTCTCGCCGCAGATGCCATGCAGGGGCGAGGCAGCGCTACCCGGGATGAGGAAGTGACGGCGATGTACGTGGCGAGCGAGTTCCTGGCCTATGGGCTGAAGACCGCGCCGGGGATGACGGGATATGTCCAGCGCGCGGAGGTGGTGCAGCCGGTGCTCGATGGGCACGCAACGATCCAAATTGCCAACAACAAGCTCGAGGAAGGCCAGGACTTTCATCTGCTGATGGCCGGCGGCCAGCCGGTACGCGGGCCGCTCATGCGGATTGAGGCGAAGGACGCTGCCCATGCAAAGGTGGCACCGGGGGCGGTAGTGCTGTTGCAGCATCTGCCGGCAGGAGACGCGGCGATGCAGTCCCTGCGGCCGCTGTATCGGGAGTCAGTGGTGGCTGTGCTCATGGAGGAAAATGCCTCGACGCAAAAAATGATGACCATGACTGGCGGGAAGACCCGTATCGCGATGCGCCTAGCCGATGCGCCGATGCACGAACGACCGACAATGGTGGCGCTTACCCCGGCGGCGATGGGGAAGATGGAGAGTGTGAAGGATGGCGAGACGGTCGCGCTCGCGATCCACATGGTGCCGCAGAGCGCGCCGCGCTACACGTATAACGCGATCGGATATCTGCCGGGTACGGACCCGAATGCGGGCACCGTTCTGCTGTCGGCGCACCTCGACCATCTGGGCGCGCGGCCGCAGGGGAACGGCGACAGCATCTACAACGGCGCAAACGACGATGCCGCCGGCACGACCGCAGTGCTGGAACTGGCGCATGCACTGGCGAGCGGGTCGCAATTGCGGCGCAGCGTCCTGTTTGTCTGCTACGGCAGCGAAGAAGCAGGAGGCCTGGGATCGACCTACCTTGGCGAGCACTCGCCGGTGCCGCTGAAAGACCTGGTGGCGAACCTGGAGTTCGAGATGATCGGCAATCAGGACCCGAAGATGGCGAAGGGTGTGCTGCTGTTCACGGGATGGGACCGGTCGAATCTGGGGCCGATGCTGAAGCAGCATGGTGCGCTGCTGGGGCCTGATCCCTATCCGGAGCAGCACTTCTTTGAGCGCTCGGACAACTATGCGCTGGCGTTGAAAGGCGTGGTCGCGCACACCGCGGCCGGCTGGGGCACTCCGCCGACCTATCACCAGCCAGATGACGACCTTGCGCATTTGGATCTCCCGTTCATGACGGCCGCGATCCAGTCGCTGGTAGAGCCGGTCCGCTGGCTTGCGGATAGCGATTTTATTCCGGCCTGGAACAAGGATGGTCAGCCGAAGCCGCGAGAGTAAGACGGGGCGGCCTGCTCGCCGCGTCGGCTATGATCGCTGCGGAGTGAACGAGCTTTATGTCCAGTGCTGCTATTGATTTTGCCCGCCAGAACCAGCCGCGATTCCTTGAGGAATTGAAGGCTCTGCTGCGGATTCCGAGCATCTCTACCCTCCCGGATCACAACGCTGATACCCGCCACGCGGCCGAGATCCTGGCTGCGGAGATGAAGCGCATCGGGCTCAAAAATGTCCGGTTGATCGAGACCACACACGGCGGGCAGGCGGGGCATCCTCTGGTTTATGGGGAGTGGCTGCACGCGGTGGGGAAGCCGACGGTGTTGTGCTACGGACACTACGATGTCCAGCCACCAGATCCGCTGGATGAGTGGCTGACGCCGCCCTTTGAGCCGACCGAACGCAACGGGAACCTGTATGCGCGCGGCGCGGTGGACGACAAGGGACAGATGTACATGCACCTGAAGGCTTTGGAGTCGCTGTTTGAGAGCGGCAAGGGCAAGCTGCCGCTGAATGTGCGAGTCATTCTCGAGGGCGAGGAGGAGGTTGGGGGCGAGGGAATTGCCGCTTTCGTGCGGGAGCATCCCGAGGAGCTGAAGGCGGACTTCGCCCTGGTCTCGGATACGGAGATGTTTGCGCCGGACCTGCCGACGTTGTGCGTAGGGCTGCGCGGGATGATTTACACCGAGATCGAAGTGCGGGGCGCGAAGACCGACCTGCACTCGGGGATGTATGGGGGGGCTGCGCCGAATCCGTTTGTGGCGCTGGCGCAGATCATCGCCGGGCTGAAGGATCGCGAGGGGAAGATCCTGATTCCCGGCTTTTACGACGATGTGGAGGTGCCGTCCGCGGAGGAAAAGGCGGCCTGGAAGCGGCTGCCCTTCGATGAAGAGCACTATCGCGAGAAGGAAGTGGGGTCGCCGGTGCTCACGGGCGAAGCAGGCCACTCAGTGTTGGAGCGGACGTGGGCACGGCCGACGCTGGACGTGCACGGAATGCCGGGCGGTTTTACGGGTGCGGGGGCAAAGACGGTGATCCCCGCCCGGGCGACGGCGAAGGTGTCGATGCGGCTGGTGCCGGGGATGACGCCGAAGAAGTCGTTCGCGCAGTACATGTCGTTCGTGGAGTCGCTGACGCCCAAGGGTGTGACGGTGGAAGTGCGCATGATCCATTCGGGCGATCCGATTGTGGTGGGGACGGACAATCCTTATGTGACTGCAGCGAAGGGCGCGATGCGAGAGGTCTTCGGCAAGGAAACGGTGTTTGTACGGGGCGGCGGCTCCATCCCGATTGTAGGAGATTTTGAGCGGCACCTGAAGATTCCCACGGTGATGATGGGTTTCGGGTTGCCAGACGATAACCTGCACGCGCCGAACGAGAAGTTCCACATTGCGAACTTCTATCGCGGTATTGAATCGGTCATTCGGATGTTCGAGCGTCTGGGCGGGTGACCTCGATGGATGCCGAGGGTTGGGTCCTGGCCGGAGGCCGGAGCCTCCGCATGGGGCGGGACAAGGCGAGGGTAGAGCTGGGCGGTCGGCCGCTGCTGGAACACATGCTGAAGAAATTACAGGCGCTGGGGCTGCGCGCCAGCGTGGCCGGGCTGCGTGAGCCCGTCGAGGGAGTGGCTGCGCCGGTGCTTCCTGACAGCCGTCCCGGATGTGGACCGTTGAGCGGGATGGAAACGGTGTTCAGCAACAGTGGCTCTGGAGCGGTATTGATGGTTGGAGTGGATCTGCCGCTGCTGGAGACGGAGTTTCTGGGTTGGATGGTCCGGCGGGCCGAGACGACCGGAGCGATGGCGACGATTCCGCGGTTGCTGGGCGAACCGCAGCCGTTGTGTGCGGTTTATCGGCGCGAGCTGCTCGGCGGACTCACGGAAGCGTTGGACGACGGCGATTACAAGGTTATGGTTGCGGTAGAACGTGGGTTGTGCGGCGGCAGGATCGACCTTTTCGATACTGAGAGGGTGGCGGCGGCCGGAGCGTGGCAATCGCGTCTGCCCACACATTGTCAGTTCATGAACTGCAACAGGCCGGAAGATCTCGCGCTGGCCGAGGCGATGGCTGCCCAAGCACCTATCCTATGAAGATGGACGACGAGAGAGGGTCGGAGGCCGGCCGGGACGACGACACGGGCCGAGATCCGGCAGCAGAGAATCACGACGGGCAGGAGAGCGCCGCCGAAGAGGCACTGCTACGCGCCGCGGCGCCGCCGCAGGGAGAAGAGGTTCCGCTGCCGCCGCTCGACGAGACGCCGCTCGAGATACCGGCGGAGCTCTTCCAGGAAGAGGCCCGCGAGGCGCCGGATAACGGCAATGCGCCGCAGGTGCCGACGAAACCGCCGGAGCCATACATCGTCTTTGATCATGTCTCGAAGTCTTTCGGCGACGTGCACGTACTGGACGATGTGAGCTTTGAGGTGCTGACCGGAGAGACGCTATGTATTCTCGGCCGCTCCGGAGTGGGGAAGTCGGTGTCTCTACAGCAGATCATGGGCTTTCTGAAGCCGGACAAGGGACGGATCCTGGTGGCCGGCGAGGACATTACGGGCTTTGAAGATCAGCAAATGGAAGAGGTCCGCAAGAAAGTCACGATGGTCTTTCAGAGCGGGGCCCTCTTCGATTCGCTGAGTGTCGGAGAGAATGTCGCGTTTCCGCTGCGTGAGCGGAGAGAGCTTGAGGAAGACCAGATTCAGAAAATTGTCAACGGGCTGCTGGAGATGGTTGGGGTAACGGGAATGACCGATCTGCTGCCATCGGATCTATCGACAGGGATGAAACGATCGGTGGCAATTGCGCGTGCGATGGCGGCGCAGCCGCAGGCGATTCTGTACGACGAGCCGACGACGATGGTGGACCCGCTGATCGGCCGGCTGCTGGGAGACTTGATCCAGAAGCTGAAGACACAGTTACTACTGACGAGCGTCGTTGTGACACACGACATGCGTTTTGCGGAGCGGCTTGCGGACCATGTGGTCTTCCTGCACCAGGGCAAGGTTCTCTTCTACGGGACGATGGAAGAGATGAAGCGAAGCGATGACGAAATCCTGCAACAGTTTCTGGAGCTGGATTCGCTTGTTCTGCCGAACGTGTAACTTTCGCTCTGCTGCAATGACTCAGAAGTGTCACCGCCGCACGTGGAAATTCGCGATGAAGAAGTTGCACACTGCGTGAAGCGATGCGAAGGTGAAAGGACGTTACCCGTTGGCGGAACGGCCATTCAACTTTTGACAATACTGTGAATATCTTCTGGCATTTCAAACACAAGTTGCACGATTGATTCAACCTAAAATCAATGCGTTTGACGCGCTTTTAACTGGTTTTGCGCGGTATTGCAGAGGTGGAAAGAGGAGCGACGGAGGAATGGACCCGCGGATCCAGGGCGCTGAGTCGAGAACGATACGCTCCGGGACTGTGACCCGGTTCCGAATAATAGGGATTAAATCGAAGATGGCGTACAATCCACTCCACGCAAGCTCATATCGTATTCGCAACATCCAAGGCATAGCAGGTCAACAGGATTAGCCAGGTCCCCCTGATGAGCACCCCAGAGTTTGTTCCGCGTATTCAAGGCGTCCAGCGATTCCATTCGGCTGGAACCCGTACGGTGGACCGCGTGCGTTCCAGCTTCTGGTCGCACTCCTTCAAGGTGGCATTGTTCTGGGCGTTTTGCGACATGTTGTGCGTGCTCATCGCAACGGCTGCCGCGATACGCATCTATTTGGGAAACTTTATCGGGGACGAGTCGGTAATTGAGACCCAGTCCATGCTCAGCGCGAGCCCGTGGCTGTCGCTGTTCTATTTGTGCTGGTTCATTCTGTCGCTAATTCTGGTCGGCCGCCGCCTTCGTCTCTATGCACCGATCCAGATGCGCAACACCCTGCACGACCAGCGACTGACGATTCAGGCCTGCTTTACAGCGGGCCTGCTGCTTTCTGGCGCCTTGTACCTGGGGCGTGGAGAGGCGATATCGCGCGGCGTCGTCGTTCTGACCGTAGTTTTCACCGCGGTGCTGCTGTGCGCGAGGCGCCTGTTCTGGCGTGCAATCGTGTATCGACGTTATGACCGCGGGATCGAAACACGCAATATTCTGGTGGTGGGCACGGGACGTGTGGGGCAGGCGCTGCGCCATCACATTGAAAGCATTCGTCACCTCGGGTTTACCTTCAAAGGATTTGTGCACGTGCCGGGCTACGACTCCGACGGCGTGGAGGACAGCGCGGATGTGCTGGGTACAATTGACGAAGTTCTGGAGCTGGCGCGAAAGCACTTCGTCGACGAGATTTTTCTCACGGCACCGTGCGAGCGCGTGCTGGTGAAGCAGCTGGTCCAGCAGGCGCGCGAGGCGAGCGTCGACATCCGGGTAGTGCCGGACCTGTACGACGGCCTGGCATGGAACAGTCCCATCGAGTACATCGGGCAGTTTCCCACTCTACCGCTGCATCGCGGCGAGGTGGCGATGCTGGGTATGGTGATGAAGCGGATCCTGGACGTTGTCGCTTCGAGCGTGACGCTGGTGCTCACGTGGCCGGTGCTCATCGCGATTGCTATAGCCGTGCGTGCGGATTCGGACGGGCCGATCTTCTATATGTCGGAGCGGATCGGTAAAAAGGGCCGTGTCTTCCGCTGCATCAAGTTCCGTACCATGGTGTCCGATGCGGAGAAGCGCAGGACGGAAGTCCTGCACATGAACGAGCGCGACGCGGTGCTGTTCAAGATCACGAACGATCCGCGCATCACGAGGCTCGGGCGGTTTCTGCGGAAATACTCGCTGGACGAGCTGCCGCAGTTGCTGAATGTACTACGCGGGGACATGAGCCTGGTGGGACCGCGGCCGCCGATTGCAAGCGAAGTGAAGCGGTACGAGCTGAATCATCTGCGCCGGCTGGATGTAGTTCCCGGGATCACGGGTTTATGGCAGGTGCAGGCGAGGCAGGACCCATCTTTCGACAGTTACATCTCGCTCGACAGGGCGTATATCGAGAACTGGAGTCTGTGGCTGGACGTCAAGATCCTGGTGCGCACGATTGGAGTTGTCGCTTCGGGAACCGGCACTTAAGAGGTCTTCACTTTTCTCGTACACGAGGCCGGCCTGAGGGCTGGCCTTTTTGATTGCGTTCTCCGATACACTGAAAATGTGAAGATTGCGCTGGCGCAGATTGATCCAACGGTTGCGGATTTTAAAGGAAATACAGCACGGATTCTGCAGAATGTACGCGAGGCAGAGAGGCGTGGCGCCGACCTGGTGATCTTCCCGGAGCTATGCGTCTGCGGCTATCCCACAGGCGACTTCGTGGAGAAGCCATCGTTCGTAAAGCTGGCCGGCGAGGCCGCGGCAGAGATTGCGCGCGAGGCGACGGCCGGCAAATCGATTGCAGTGATCTGCGGCACGCTGGTGCCCTCGCCTGCCGGGTCGGGCAAACGGGTCAGCAATGCTGCCGTGCTGATGCAGAAGGGCGAGATCACCTTCACCCAGCGCAAGATGCTGCTGCCGTTCTATGACGTCTTCGACGAGCAGCGATATTTCGCGCCGGCCGACCACCAGGAAGTGGTGAAAATCGGCAACGAACTGGTAGCCCTGACCATTTGCGAGGACGCCTGGAACGACAAGGGCTACTGGAAACAGCGGTTGTACAAGATCGATCCGGTGGAGGAACAGGTACGCCAGGGCGCGACGCTCATTCTGAACATTTCCTCATCGCCGTTCTGGCAGGGAAAGCGGGAGCAACGCGCGGAGATGCTGGCGGCGGCGGCACGACACCACAAGCTGCCGATCCTGATGGTGAACCAGACGGGTGGGAACGACAGCCTGATCTTTGACGGCACGAGTCTGGCGCTGAACGCACGGGGCGAGGTTATCGCGCAGGGGCGCTCCTTTGCGGAAGATCTGGTGATGGTGGATACGGCTGCAGGCACCGGAGATATTCATCGCACCGCGGAAAGTGACGACGCGGCAACGTATGCAGCGCTGGTGATGGGGACGCGCGACTACGTTCGCAAATGCGGATTCAAGCAGGTGCTGATCGCGGTGAGCGGCGGGGTCGACTCCGCTCTCGTGGCGGCGATTGCGGTGGATGCGCTGGGCAAAGAGAACGTGATCGGCGTTGGGATGCCAAGTCCGTATTCGTCCGAGGGCTCGATTCATGATAGCCGGGCGCTCGCGAGCAACCTTGGGATTAAGTACGAGACGATCCCCATCGACGGCATCTTCAGCCAGTTCACTGAAGCGCTCGGCCCGCTGTTCGCGGGGCGCGCGCCGGATGTGACCGAGGAAAACATTCAGTCGCGCATCCGTGGGATGCTGCTGATGGCGCTCTCAAACAAGCTGGGCGCGCTGGTGCTGACGACCGGGAACAAATCCGAGATGGCGGTGGGCTACTGCACGCTCTACGGCGACATGGTAGGGGCGCTGGCAGTGATCGGCGATCTGGTGAAGACGCGCGTGTATGCGCTATCTCGCTATGTGAATCGCGAGCGCGAGGTGATTCCGCGGGCGACTCTGGAGAAGCCGCCTTCGGCGGAGTTGCGGCCAGGGCAGCTCGATACGGATTCGCTACCGCCGTACAGCGTGCTGGACCCGCTGGTGGAGGCTTATGTGGAGCGATACATGCCGATGCAGGCGATTGCCGATCAGCAGGGACTCGAGCTGCCGCTGGTGCAGAAGATCGTGAAGTTGATCGAGCAGAGCGAGTACAAGCGGCAGCAGGCGGCGCCAGTATTGAAGGTGACGGCGAAATCCTTCGGTACCGGACGGCGGTTCCCGATAGCAGTTAAAGTACAGGTTTAAGCTTCTTTTTATCGGTTCTGGAGAGAACGAATGACGATTTCTATGCGCGGCGGGATGCTAGCGGCGCTGTTATGTGTAGCTCAAACGGTGACAATTTCGGCCTATAGCCAGGCCAATCCACCAGAGACGCCGGAAGCTCCGGCAACGCAGCCTGGTGCTCCGGGGCCGCCAGCCGGAGAGCCCGGACAGCCCGATAAGCCCGCTGCGCCGGTGGCATTGCCGCCCCTGCCGCCACCCGATCCGGCGAACTTTACCGCGTCCATGCCAACCAAGGCGACAGTGGAGGCATTTTTGCGTGCGAGCTGGGGGTACGACTTAAACCGCATCTTCCAGGTCCAGGCGATCCAGAAGACGCAGGTTGATGGCATCAGCCGTGTGGTTGTGCTGGTGGAGGAAAAGGGCACGCAGCAAACGCAGCCTTCCGAGCTGGCCTTTTTGACCCTTCCGGACGGGAAGCACCTGATTGCGAACGAGGAGATTCTGCCCTTCGGCGAGCACCCCTTCGAGAATTACAAAAGCATCCTTGAGCGCGATGCGAAGGGACCGTCCCGCGGACCCTCGAATGCGGCTCTGCAGCTGGTGGAGTTTTCCGACTTCCAATGTCCTCACTGCAAGGAGGCGCAGCCCACACTGGAGCGGCTGCTGAAGGATTATCCGCAGGCGCATTTTGTCTCGCAGGTCTATCCGTTGCGCAATATTCACAGCGAGGCAGAGAAGGCAGCAGAAATCGGTGTGTGCGTGGCGAAGATCGGCGGAAACGATGCGTTCTTCAAGTACACCGACGCTGTGTATGCCAACCAGGCGCAATTGACGCCGGAGAGTTCGGCGCAGGCGCTGGCGTCCGCGGTGACAGCTGCCGGCGTTGACGACGCGAAGGTAAAGGCGTGCGTGGCGGAGCCCTCGACGAAGGCCGCGGTGGACGCATCGATTCAGGTCGGCAACGAGATCGGCGTGAATCAGACGCCGCTCTTGTTTGTGAATGGCCGCTTGCTGCCGTTTGCGGGCATTCCATATGACCAGTTGAAGCTGATTATTGATTACGATCTGAAGCAGGGCGGAGCAAAGTAGGAAAGACCTAGGAGTGTGGGAACGTTGATCACCGAAGCGGAGATTTCGAGGCTCGTGGATCGTTTCTACGCTAAGGTTCAGTTGGATCCGGAGATCGGGCCGGTGTTCAATGAGGCGATCCATAATTGGGACGCCCATCTGGCTCTTCTGAAAGACTTCTGGTCCACTGTGCTTCTGGCGACGGGCAAATACAAAGGCAATCCACTTCTGGCGCATTTTCCGCTGCCCATCGAAGAAAGGTACTTCGCCCGGTGGCTGGCGCTGTTTTCAGAGACGGCCAACGAGGTAATGCCTGCCGCCGAAGCTGCGATCGTTCTGCAGAAGGCGGAGCTGATCGCAACAAATATGAAGCGGGTTCTCGCGTCGCGGCCATGACCTGGGGTGCATTCGAAGCAAATCGGCAATGAATCGTCTCGTCTTCAGGCCGGCGAATCGCATCCACACACAGAGAGGTCCGATCCATGACCACTGAAGGTTTTGCGGATGACGGCACGATCCTGAAAGACCTGGCGCAGTTCGATCTTGCGCAGGAGATGAAGGACTGCGAGCAGAAGAGACCATGGCCCACGGGCCATTTTGCGAAAACACTTTTCAAGAAATCAGATTTCCGGATGGTGCTCATCGTCATGGACAAAGGCGCCGTCCTGAAGGAGCACCACGCAGACGGCACGATTTCGGTTCAGATTTTGAAGGGCTCTATAGATTTTCGCGTCCATGGAGAATCCCATGGTCTTCAGGCAAACAGTGTCCTGACTCTGGGCGCATCGATCAAACACGAACTTGAGGCGCGTGAGGATTCCGCCATGCTGCTTACAATCGCCTGGCCGAGTGGCGAGAAGCTCCGGGCGATGCAACACAGAGGATATGGAACCTGATCGTTTGCAATTGGCAGGTCGCCACTCTGCGATCTAGTCTTCTCGACGGAAACAGGGCTGCAGGAGGTTGCTCTCACTGGTGCGTGGGCAGGAGCATGACCTGGCTGGCGCCTGAAGAATGTGGCAGCCGTACGACGTGGGGCGTGATGAGAATGACCAGCTCGTTGTTGGTTCGCTGAACCTCTTTATTGGTGGTGGATTGCAGGCCGGGGATTTCACTAAGACCGGGCAGTCCGCTGACAGCGCGGGCCTCCTGCGAACTGAGATCGCTGCTGACTAGAGCACTTTCGCCGTCCTTCAGGTCGAGTGCGGCAGTGAACTGCCGATTCGTCAGGATGGGGATCTGGTTGATGGAACTCCCGGCGAGGGCCTGCACCTTCAGATCAAGCTTGAGGGACACAGACTGATCGCGATGGATGTATGGTGTCGTCTTCATCTGGAGACCAAGGTCCTGATACTGAACTTGAGGGATGGTCTGCGCATTGAGGCTGGAGCCGTTGATGCCGAGCGCGGCGAGCTGGCTGGAGAGGCCGGGAGTGTTGAGTCCGGGGATGTTTACGCCAACGCCGGTGAGATTGGAATAGCTGGACTGAATGATGGGATAGCGGATGCCGGCGAGGATGTCTCCTGTCTCCTGGTCCTGCAGACGAAGCTGGAGCTGATCGATGGCACGGCTGTCGCTGGTGTTGAGGCCCGCATTGACCGTTATTGTACCGAGCGTTAGGCCGGTGGCAGTGAGCCCGCCGCCAAAGACTGCGAATGGTTGAGTGAGAATCGAATTTCCTGCAGCCTGGCCGGAAGCGATCAGGATTGCCGCGATGGCTTGCAGATCGCCGGCGTTGGCGAGTCCGCTTGAGACGATCTCCTGGATCAGCTGCTGATTGTTGTTGAGGACGCTCTGGATCTCCGTATTGAGGTTGAAGACGTTAAACTGCTGGGGAAGTTGGACGCCGACGTTGAGGTTGCGGGTGCGTTGTATCTCATAAATGCGTACTTCGAGCAGTACCTGACTGCGGCCATCCATCAGGCCATGCAGCGTGCGGTTGAAGAGGGCGAGCCGGGTCTCCGGACCGCGCACACTGAGAGTGTTCTTGCTTGGCTCGGCGGCGACCTGCTGTATCTCCAGCACGTTGCGCGCGAGGTTGCTGACGTCGGTTATCTCCTGCGTATTGAGACCAGGGAGATACACAGTTTCGAGCAGAAGGCGCTCATACTCCTGCCGATTGGCGCGCGTGTCTTTGGCGACGAGGACCCGGTGAGGATCGAGCGGCACGAAAAAGGTGTTGGTCTCGAGGCGCAACAGTTGCTGCGCCTGTTGGAAGTTCACATCATCGACATCGAAGCGGACGGGCTGTGAGGAGACGCTGGAGTCGAAGCTGGGTGCAATGCCATAGGAGGAGAGAACCTGGCGGAGCAGTGTGAGGCCATCGGCACGGATATGGAAGCTGTGTTTGCCAGGAGTGGGTTCGAGCTGGATGGCGTCCGCGATACTGGAGGTGATGTCGTCGGTTTTGGGCGGCTCGCTTACGAGGTCAGCGAGCTCGCTGATGTGCTGCGCGACGATGGGGTTGGTGGGATCGAGCTCAAGGGCTTCGGCGAGGCGCGCGTTGACCACATCGTTCTTGCCCAGGATGCGTGCCTTCTCAGCCTGCTGGATGAGGTCGGTGACGAAGTGGGCCTTTGCGATCGCGACAGCGTTTTTGTAGTCCGTGTTGGTGGGGTCGAGCTCGGCGGCCTTGGAGAAGGCGAGGTAGGCGGCACGGGTATTGCGTTCCTCGATAGCATGCGCGCCGGAGAGATATGCCTTGGCAGCAGCGCGCTTGTCATGCTGGGTGGGGCCCGATTTTTCGGGAGCCTGCGCATGCCCAGCCAGTGTGAGGGCAAGCGCCCATGCGGCAACACGGAGGAAGCGAGTCATGGCTGCTCCTCACATTTTGCGGCAAGCAGCGCCTCGAGGTTTTCGGCGCAGATATCTGGTGCGTGTTCGAGCAGGTGATCGAAGGATGACCGGCCCGTGGCAACCGCGATGACAGAAAGCCGGTTGGCGCGCGCGGCTGCGATGTCAAACGGTGTATCACCAACGACGACGATCGAAGCATCTACGCCGGCATCATCGCGTGCTGCTGCCGCTGCCGCGGCGATCATATCGGCGCGCTGCTCATGTGCATCGCTGAAGCCGCCGAAGGTGAAGTGCTCGCGCAGGCCGGTGCGTTCAAGCTTGAGCCAGCCGATGGATTCGAGGTTACCGGTAGCGACGCCAAGCCACTTGCCAAGCGCGGCGAGATGGCGGAGCGTGGGGACAACACCAGGCATGACGGTGAGCTGCATGTTTGCGGCGTCGCGCGCAACGTTCGTGCAGATGGCTTCAAGCAGACGGGATTGATGGGGGCGCCAGGTTTCGTCGGCGATGCCGGCGGCGGCGAAGGCGTCCCTTAGAATGCGCGGATCCGTTGAGCCCGCCACGGTGACGGGTTCGAGTGAAAGTGAATGGCCGAGGACTTCGTAGCAGGCTTTCGAGAAGGCGTTGTAGTGGACACGGCCGGGATCGCGCAGCAGGGTGCCGTCGATGTCGAAAAGATAGGCGTCGAACTGGTCCCAGAGGAGGCCGGAGCGCCAAGCGACACGGCCCTTTGGAGTGACATACGAACGATAGACCGCAGGGACGGTTGGTCTGATGGCAGTATTCTGCAAAGCGGCCGGCGGCTCCTGAGATCAGATAGGCGAACGACCTCTCAGGATAGCTGACGCAAGGTCAGCCCTGCTGGCGCATCACCTGTTTTGGCTGTTCAAGCAATGGACGCACGGGACGCGGCGGACGCTTGAGGCCATTGCGAATCTGGGCGGGATCCATGTGGAGTTCTGCAATAGTGCGGCTCAAGGTATTGCGGTGCATACCGAGCTCCTTCGCAGCCTTGCATTGATTGCCGCGATGGGCGGCAAGTACTTCCAGAATGAAGCGCTTTTTGAACTCACGGATGGCTTCGTCGTAGGTGATACCACCGGCGTGCATCTGGCTGACCAGGTTGTCCAACTCGCGTTTCACAGAATCCTCTTTCTTGGCTAACGGACCGAATCTAAGCGCCGGTCTCTTCGTTCAATTGTTCAGTCATGCTGTCCCAGTCCAGATGCCTCGCGCCGGGCGACGTTCTCGAGCGAGTGTAATCCGGATTGAATTCTAACGCTCAAGTCCTGAGGCAGCACAGTAGCACTTCCGTGGGCCCCGGGGAAGAAGTATGGCACGAGATGTGACTGGTCGAACCATGGCTGCCGGGGAAAAAAGGCGGCCATGGCAGCGACGCCCAATGCCACCAGAATGTATCCCTTGAGCAGACCGAAGGCTCCCCCAGCAACGCGGTCAGCCCAGCCGAACCCGATGCTGCGGAGTATCCAGCGTAGCACCCGACCAAGTATTGCGGCGGCCAGCATAACGCCGAATGCGACGAAAAGGAAGGCGATTGCGGCGGCTGCGGCTTGCTCATGCACGAAGTGGCCGATCGAAGGGACAAGCTGCAGATAATACTGGCCCGCCAGAACGATGCCGGCGACCAGGCCAGCCAGGGCGCAGACCTCGACTAGGAAACCATGGACAAACGCCATCACCGTGGAGATGACCAGGACAGCAAGGATCGTCCAGTCCAGCGGAGTGAGGGTCTGCATGGGGCGATCCTATCGCAACTCAGGCAAGATCGAGTTCGCGTCCGGTGAGCAGATGGTAAGCATCCAGGTACTTGCGTTGCGTTTTTGCCACGATCTCGTCCGGCAATGGAGGGGCCGGAGCCTGCTTGTTCCACCGGATTTGCTCGAGGTAATCGCGGACAAACTGCTTGTCGAAGGAGGGTTGTGGGCCGCCGGGTGCGTACTGGTCAGCCGGCCAGTAACGGGAGGAATCCGGAGTGAGGACTTCATCGGCAAGGACGATTCCGTCGGGGGTGACGCCGAATTCGAATTTGGTGTCGGCGAGGATGACTCCGCGCTGAGCCGCGTAAGTTGCTGCGCGGGAGTAGATGTCGAGGCTGAGGCCCTGCAGTTTCGTAGCCGCAGGCTCTCCGATCCGGGCGACCATCTCGTCGAAGGAGATGTTCTCGTCGTGCTCGCCACCGAGGCTCTTCGAAGCGGGAGTGAAGAGCGGCTGGGGCAGCTTGTCCGACTCGCGCAGGCCTTTGGGCAGCTGGATGCCGCAGACTGCTCCGGTGGCCTGATAGTCCTTCCATCCTGAGCCGGAGAGATAGCCGCGCACGACACACTCTACGGGGAACATCTGCGCCCGCTTGACCAGCATCGATCGGCCGGTGAGCTGGCTCCGGTAGGGACGCAGAACTTCCGGGTATTGCGCAACGTCGGCGGTGATCAGGTGGTTGGGTACGACATCGCGCAGCAACTGGAACCAGAAGAGGGAGAGCTGAGTAAGGATTTTGCCCTTACCCGGAATGCCGGTGGCGAGCACGTGATCAAAGGCGGAGATGCGATCCGTGGCGATGAGCAGGAGAGATTCGCCGACGGAGTAGAGGTCGCGCACCTTACCGCGAGCGAGCAGAGGCAGGACGGCGAGATCGGTTTGAGTGAGTGTCTGCAAAGGAATGTGTTGCCCTGGAGTGAAGGTATGTCTTACGGTTCGATTCTCGGAGCGGGTTTGGGCTTTGTCAACGCGAGCGGCTCGCGTTCTGCGCGCATGAAAGTGTTCTGCATGTTGGCGATCGGCCCATGCATTGAGCGCTCCATTCATTCCTCTTGACAATCAAGAGGAGGGCGAGGTACCTCTAGACAATCAAGAGGAGATGGCCGGAGGGGCGCATGCTGCGCGGTTTATTGAGCGGAATCAAGGCGCTTTTGCATAAAGAGGATCGCAACCGCGAGATTGAGGAAGAGCTGCAGGGGTATGTCGAGGCCTCTGTCGAGGAGAAAGTACGGCGCGGCATACCTCGCGAGTCCGCGACACGGGCGGCGCGCGCGGAAGTGGGGAGTGCCGCGGTGGTGAGGCACAGAGTGTGGTCGTCTGGCTGGGAGGCGACCGCTGAGTCGCTGGTGCAGGATGTGCGTTTCGGGATACGGCAGCTCTTGAAGTCGCCGGGGTTTTCGCTGGTCGCGATTCTGTCGCTCGCTCTAGGCATCGGCGCGAATACGGCGATCTTTACGCTGATCAACGATCTGCTGCTGAAGTCATTGCCGGTTCACAGACCAGAGCAGCTGGTTTCATTCGGCAGATCGATAGGCGGAGGCACTCTTGGCTCCGTGAATTCAGGGCCCGTAGATATGTTTACGTACGACTTCTACAAAGGGATTGAGCGAGAGCATTCGCCGTTCGAAAGCGTGGCTGCCTTTGGCAGCTTTCCTACACCGGTGAGTGTGCGGCGAGGCGCGGGGGAGAGAGGCGCAGCGACGCAGGCGGTCAGCCATCTCGTGTCCGGTACGTTCTTTGACATCCTTGGCGTGGAAGCATTTTGGGGCAGAGTCATCAGCACGAACGATACCGATGCCCCCGGCCGCAATGCGGTCGCCGTAATCAGCCATCGCTATTGGCAGCAGGAGCTGTCTGCCGATCCCGCGGTGATTGGCGGGACGCTGACGATCAATGGGACGCTGTTTACCGTCGTCGGGGTGATGCCGCCGAGCTTCTATGGCGTGGAACTGAATGAAGAGATGCCGGACATGTGGCTGCCGATCACGATGCAGCAAGCGGTGATGCAGCAGCAGCAGGGCACACTCCTCGATGCGGGTGGAATGTACTGGCTGCACATGATCGCGCGACGCAATGCGGGCGTGAGCGCGGCGCGGGCGCAGGCATGGACGACGACGCAGCTTCAGCAATTCATGACGAGCCGGGAAGGAACGCAGTTACCAGAGCGACGCCGGCAGGAGATTGCCGCGAGCTTTGTGCCGTTAGTGCCGATTGGCGCGGGGATATCGCATCTTCGCGCGGATTATGAGGCGCCGCTTGCGGTCCTGATGGGCGTGGTGGTGCTGGTGCTGTTGATTGCGTGCGCGAACCTGACGAATTTTCTGCTGGCAAAGGCGGCTTCGCGCGAGCGCGAATTTACGACGCGGCTTGCGCTGGGTTCGAGCCGGACCAGAATCGTTCGCCAGGTTCTGACGGAGACGATGCTGCTGGCGTTCAGCGGTGGCGCACTCGGTTTGCTGCTGGCGTTTCTTGGAACTCGGGGTCTGATCAATTTCGTCGTCGGCAAGGAAGCGCATACGGCGTTGAGCGCGATTCCGGACCTGCATGTGTTGGGCTTCACTTCCGTGATCTGTCTGCTGACGGGCATTCTTTTTACGATCGCGCCGGCGATGCACGTCTCGCGTATGAGTGCCTCGGGCGCCCTGAATGCGACAGCGCGGACGGCGGGAAGCGGCGGCGGCCGGTCCGCAAGGCTACTGCCGAAAGCGCTGGTGGTGGGGCAGGTAATGTTCTCGCTGGTGTTGCTGGCGGTGGCGGGCCTGTTTGTACGGACGCTGCACAATCTGCGCAGCCAGGACCTTGGATTCAATCGGACGAATCTTCTGCTGGTGAATACGAACCCGAGGTTTGCCGGCTACAAGCCGCAACAACTCAATGGGCTCTACGAGAGGATCCTTACGCGCGTGCAGGCTCTTCCGGGAGTGCGGTCCGCCGCGCTGTCCGGCCAGCTGCCAATTGCGCGGGGCAACTGGGGTTCACCCATCACGATCCTTGGCCGGCCGATTACTCCCAATGAAGACGTGAGCACGTATTTGAACCGCGTGAGCGCAGGTTATTTCGAGACCCTGGGAATTCCATTGCTGCGGGGACGTACTATCAACGCAGATGATACGGCGACATCCCTGAAGGCCGTAGTCGTGAACCAGACGCTGGCGACGCTGTATTTTCCGCACGGCGATGCGATCGGTCACAGCTTCACGGTTGCCGATCCTGGCGTGAAGGGTACATGGCAGATTGTCGGGATCGTGCGGGACTCACGATTCAGGGCATCAGCCACAAAGCCGGAGCCGATGGCGTATTTGCCTGTGACCCAACTGACTGAAGATGACCAATACGCGTATTGGCTGCAGGTGCAGAGCGCCGGCGATCCGGCAAGTCTGATCGGGCAGGTGCGGGCTGCGTTTGCGGAGATCGATGGCAACCTACCAGTGCTCCAAACGAAGACGATCAGCGAACAAACAGAGGGGCTGATCGATACGCAGAAGCTGGTCTCGCAGCTCTCAATCTTCTTCGCGCTGCTGGCGTTGGCACTTTCGTGCCTTGGGCTTTATGGAGTGATGACTTACAGCGTGGTGCGGCGGACGAGCGAGATCGGCGTGCGCATTGCGTTGGGTGCGCCGGCACTGGATGTCCTGTGGATGGTGTTGCGGGAGTCGCTTGTGCTGCTCGGCCTGGGGATCGCGGTGGGTGTGCCGGCTATGCTGGCAGCGTGCCAGGCGGTACGGGCGGGACTGTTCGGGGTCGGTCCGTGGGATGTGATTACGCTGATGGCGGCGGTGGCCATGATCGCGGCAGTTACTGTGATCGCAGCGTATTTTCCGGCGCGACGTGCCACGAAGATCGACCCCATTGTCGCGTTGCGCTATGAGTAATGGCAGAGGCACGCGTGGTGGAGCGGATTCCAGTCGCAGCGACCTGAGAGCGATTTTATTCCGATGCAATGGTCGACCACGACCTCGACTCCAAGTGAGATGGCGGATCGTGATTTCGGCCGCAGTTTCCGATGCGAAATGAAAGGGCACGCTTCATAGCGAACGCGTCAATCGAAGCCATCAGCAGATAGCTGGTTAGGCAGTGGCGCGGTGATCTGCGCGGCCGTGCGCGTGATGGCTCATGTGTACGGAGACGAGCTTCGACACGCCCGGCTCCTGCATGGTGACGCCGTAGATGAGATCCATGGCGGTCATCATGCGCTTGGAGTGGGTGACGAGGACGAACTGGGTCTCCTTTGCCATGCCTTTGAGCATGTCGGCGAGTCGGCCGACGTTTGTTTCGTCGAGCGGGGCGTCGACCTCATCCAGCACGCAGAAGGGGCTGGGTTGGTAGAGGAAGATGCCGACCAGCAGCGAGAGTGCCGTGAGGGCCTTTTCGCCGCCGGAGAGCAAAAGCACGTTCTGGAGCTTCTTGCCCGGGGGTGAGGCAACGATGTCTATGCCGCTCTCCGCAACGTTCTCTTCGTCGGTAAGGCGCATGAAGGCCTGGCCACCGTTGAAAAGGCGGGTGAAGGTGACGGAGAAGTTTTCGTTGATGCGCGCGAAAGCCTCATCGAATTTTGTGCGCGAGATGGTGTCGATTTCTTTAATGGTGGCCTGTGTGTTCTCGATGGAGTCGAGCAGGTCCGTGCGCTGCGTTTCAAGGAAGCTGTGACGCTCCGCCGCCTCTTTGTATTCATCGAGGGCCATCATGTTGACTGGACCCATGGCTTCGAGCCGGCTCTTCAGACCGCGGCAGGCTTCGTCTTCGGTGGCGAGGGCTCCGTCTTCGAGACGCGCGATGTCCTCTTGTGCGCGGAGTTCACCGGCTTCAACGCCAAGGTCGCTGACGCAGGTGGCTTCGAGGTGCTCGAGGTCCGCGGCGAGCTTGGCGGCCTGCGCGGCGTGACTGCTCCGGTTCTCACGCAACGTATCTGTTTCAGCGCGGAGTGCCTTCAGCTGCTGCTCGCTTACCAGAAGCGTTATGCGCAGCAGGCGCGCTTCTTCGGTCCAGCGCGCGGTTTCGGCAATGGCCTGCTCGCGAATTTCGGCAAGCTGCTGCTGCAGGGCGGAGAGTGCTGCGTTCTCATCCGTGCGCTGCGCCTGTTCCGCTGCTGCTGCGGCGAGTTGCTGTTCGAGCTGGACGACGCGACGGCCGAGATCGGCGTACATCCGATCGATGCGGGCGAAGGAGGCCTCTGCACCGCGCTTGCGCTCTTCGAGACCGGCAAGCTCGGCGACGGCATGCGAGGATGCCTGCTGTGCGGTCTCGCGTGTTTCGCGATGGCCGGCGAGTGCGGATTCGAGTTCGCGCTGCTGCGCTTCTGCGATGGCGTGCTCAGCTTCGAGACGGGCCACGTCTTCGCGTTTACGCTCCATCAGCGCAGTGCGCTGGTTGCGTTGATCACGATTGCGTTCGCTGTCGAGCGACCAGTCCTGCAGGCGGCGCTCGAGGCGCTTGGCTTCCGATTCCATCTGGCGCAGAGCGGCGCCCTGGTTCGCGCTGTCGCGTTCGGCGGCGCGGCGATCTTCACTTTTGGCTTCGAGCAGGCGAGTTTTTTCGGCAAGGGTGCGCCCAAGGGTGGCTGCGTGCGTCTCCGCCTGAGCTAGTTCGGCGTCGAGCGCGTCGAGCTTCTGCTGCGTCTCGCGCAGCTCACGCTTGATGGCGAGCGGGCCTTCGGCGCGCGGCTTGCCACCGGTGACGGTTACATTGTGGAAGCACTCACCGGAGGGCGCGAGAAAGAAGGCCTGCGGATTTTCAAGTGCGAGCGAGCGTGCGATTCCGGTGTCGGGCGTGACATAGCCTTCGCGCAGCTTGGGCAGAATGGCCTCAAGCGATGTGCCGAAGCCATCGAGCACGCGGATGCAATCCTTCAGGCGCACGATACCTTCGCGGCTGGTCTGCGTGCCGGTGGGCTCGGTGGGATCGAATGAGAACTTGGCCTGGGCGTCGTGGGGATGGACGAGGAAGGTGGCGCGACCGTCGACGTCGCTCTTGAGCAGGCGCATGCCTTCGTCGGCGGCATCCCAGCTTTTGACGACGATGTAATTGAGCTCGTCGCGGAGATATTCGTCAACGACGGTTTCGTATTGGCCATCGACTTCGAGGAAGTCGGCGAGCGTGCCCACGGCCGAAAGGCCGGCGGTATGACCGTTGGTGCGGAAGAGTTTGCGGACGGTGTCAGTCGAGTAGCTGTGTTCGCGGATGAGGCCTTCAAGGGAATTGCGGCGACCGGTAAGCGTAGCGTGCTCGGCGCGCAGCGCATCGCCACGGCGGCGGGTCTCGGTCTCGTCGGCGCGGGTCTGCTCGATCTCTGAGCGCAGATTGAGAATCTCGCGTTCAAGGCGAGCCAGAGTCTCGGTGACGGATTCGAATTGGAGGGATGCCTGGCCGCGTTCGGCGCCGAGGGTTTCAAGATCGCGGCGTGCGGCGTCCATCTCACCGGCGAGGCGCTCGGCCTCGCGTTCAAGCGCGCCGACTGCCTCCTCTGCCTGGGAGGCCTGATTGCGGGCGTTGGCGGCTTCCGAGAGAAGTTGTAATCCGCGGCGACGTTCGGCCTCGAGGCGCTGCTCGGCATGGGAGACGGTCTGGGCAGCTTCGCGCGCCTGCTGCTGGAGGGCCTCGGCCTGCTGGCGGAAACGCGCCGCTTCGGCAGCGGCGGTTTCGAGGAAGCTGCGGTGCTGCTCGCGCTCCGTGGTGAGACCGTCCATCTGCTGGCGCGCCTGCTCGAGCTCGGCGGTTCCCGCGGCGGAGCGGGAAGCGAGGTCGGCGATACGTTCCTCATTGGCGTGCTGGCGGGCGCTGGCGCGTTCGAGATCGATGGCGGCCTGGCTGGCGCGAGCGCTGGCATCCTTCGCGCTGGCGTCGAGCTCGTAGCCGCGCGCGACTGCGGCTGCGTGTTCAGCGTCGAGTGATTCCACGTGCGCGGCGGAGGCATCGATTTGCGATGTCAGGGAGGCGATCTGCTCGTGGAGCGTGACGCTGGTTGAGTCCATCTGATGGAGACGGCTGGCCAGGACGACACGCAGGCGGGTGCGAAGCTCGTCGCGGACGGCGACGTAGCGCTCGGCTTTGGCAGCCTGGCGCTTGAGTGAGTTCATCTGCCGCGTGACTTCTTCGAAGATGTCGTTGACGCGGGCTAGGTTCTGTTTTGCAGACTCGAGGCGCAGCTCGGCAAGACGCTTCTTGGTCTTGAAGCGGGTGATGCCGGCGGCCTCTTCGATGATGGCGCGGCGATCGTGCGGCTTGGAACTAAGGAGCTGGCCGATGCGCTCCTGCTCGATGATGGCGTAGCTCTCGGGGCCGAGCCCCGTGCCCATGAAAATGTCCTGGATGTCGCGTAAGCGACATAGCTTGCCGTTGAGCAGATATTCGCTGTCGCCGGAGCGGAAGAGGCGGCGAGTCACGATGATCTCCCCGGAACGCGCGGGCGTGCGCTGGAATTTGCGGCGGCGGATCTTCAGGACGACGGTATTCGGCGCTGCGACGGCAACGGAGCCATTCTGCGGTGCGCTTTCCTGCGCAGACGCTTCAGTTTCTCCGGACGGAACGACTTCGCCTTCTTCGCCCTCGATGACAGTGCCGGGCTGGGCCTCCGCGATGATTTCTTCTGTTTCGGCGGAGCGCGCATGGCGGTGCGCGGCCTCATCCCAGTCGCCGTTTGCGGCGACGATCCCATCGCCGTCGCTGTCCAGCGCGACTTCATTCGGTTGCAACTCGGTCGCAAGCGGACCTTCGCCATAAGCATCGGGATCGATGAGGGTGAGGGAGACCTCGGCCATGCCGAGGGCCTTGCGATCGCGCGTGCCGGCGAAGATCACGTCTTCCATCTTGGTGCCGCGCAGTGTACGCGCGGACTGTTCGCCAAGTACCCAGCTGACGGCGTCGAGGATGTTGGATTTGCCGCAACCGTTGGGGCCGACGACGGCCGCCATTCCCTGGCCGGGCAGGGTAAGCTCGGTGCGGTCGCAGAAAGACTTGAAACCGAGGATCTGGATCTTCTTGAGCTTGAGCATCAATGACACCCTTGGGAGCGGAGAGGGAGCCGGGCCAGGCTCCTATTCCACTCGAACACAGTCTTGCCAAGAATGGTAGCTGGGTGTCGAGGGCGATTCAACACAGATACCCCTACATATTGTGGATAAGGAGGGCGCAATTGCGACTCCTTGGGCGGTGAGTGCATTTGGCTCGGAATGGCAGCCGGCTGCAGGCGGAAAAAATGGCAATTACGGCTTTTGGGTAGAACGCATGCGGAGTTCGCTGATGAACGCATGACGTGGCTGAGTCACCAGCATGGTGACCGCGGCGGCAACATCTTCGGGCTGGAGCATCTTCGCTCGGTCCTTACCCGCACCGCCAAAGCTGGTGTTCACTGAGCCGGGTGCGACGACGGAGACGCGGATGTTGTGGGCGCGCAGTTCCTCTGCAACGGAGTAGCTGAGGCCATTGAGTGCCCACTTGGAGGCCGCGTACGCCGCGCCATTGGCGAGAGGGCCCTGCCCGGCGAGCGAGGAGATGTTCACGACGTCGCCACCGCCATGCGCAAGCATGTAAGGGACTACGGCGCGCATTAACAGGAATGGCGCACGCACGTTGGTGGCGAAGATGGTGTCGAAGTCTTCGAGGGGCATCTCGTGCAGTGGCCTGCCGATTCTGCCGATGCCGGCGGCATTCACAAGGATGTCGCATCCGCCTGCGGCGTCGACGCGCGACACGAGAGCCTGAATCTCGGAGGAGGAGGCGAGATCGCAGGGGAAGACCTCCGCCGCAGCCGCGAGATCGACAATCTCCTGCTGGACCTCCGCGAGCGCTTTCCGATCACGAGCAACAACCAACAGGCGCGCGCCGAGTTGTGCGAGGCTCAAGGCAACAGATCGGCCGACGCCGCGCGATGCGCCTGTGACGAGAGCAGTCCGGCCGGCGAGCGCCGTTGGGGGCGTTGAAGCGGGTGGATCTGTGGGTGGCATAGTGCCCTCGTCTCTGTGATCGTTATACCGCGACGGCAAAGGGCATACGCCGGATGGGTCATTGAGTTGGATGACATTGCCGTGACATTCTCTTGGGGGTGTCGAGTCAACGCGGCGGGGGAGAACCGCATCTTTACCGCTGGTCCCAGCGATTCCGATCAGTTTGGAGGACCTGCCGCTTGCATGGGGAGAGACTGATTCTTATAATCCAGCCACATTGCCGCGCCGTTTCTTTTCCCGGGACAAATCGATTGACGCGTCGCTCCTGACCGGGCGCGTTCTCGCCAGTGCCGTGGATGTGAAGACTGCAGGTACGGAATTACAGGTTATAAATCGCTGCACTTCTCTTAGGAGCGTTGAATGAAGAAGGTCGCCTTAGCTTCTCTGCTGGCAATCGCTACCAGTATGCTGTGTGCTACGCCGTTCGCCCTGGCCCAAGCCGCGGCCGGTGGTGCTGGTGCCCAGCAAATCACAATCAAAGATCCGGCCGAGTACAACGACTACTCGAACGCGATCAGCCAGTCCTCGCCGGCGGCGAAGGCTTCTGCCATTGAAGGGTTCCTCACCAAGTATCCGAACTCGGTGGTGAAGGGCGAGATGCTGGAGCAGTTGATGGCTGCTTACCAGGCGACGAACAACATGGACAAGACGGTGGATGCGGCGAACCGGCTGCTGCAGGTGGATCCGAACAACCTGCGCGCGTTGGCGATCACTGTGTACATCAAGAAGGCGCAGGCGGCGCAAAAGTCCACGCCCGCTGAGCAGCAACCGTTGCTGGACGAGGCGGCCGCCAATGCACAGAAGGGGCTCGCTGCTCCCAAGCCAGCCAACATGCCGGATGCTGACTACCAGAAGCTGAAGGATGCGACCACGCCGATTTTCTACGGCGCGATCGCCATGGACAACCAGCTGAAGAAGGACTACCCGGGAGCAGTAGAAGCATTCAAGAAGGAGCTGCAATCGGTACCGGCAGCGCAGACCCAGACGGGCCCGGCACTGAACGATACTTATCTGCTGGGGCAGGCATATGCGCAGCAGACCCCGCCGGATCTGAAGAATGCTGTGTGGTTTTTGACCCGCGCAGCTGCATATGCTCCTCCGGCAGCGAAGGACCAGATTGAGAAGGCAGCCGAGTATTACTACAACAAGTACCACGGGGGCATGGACGGCTTTGACCAGGTCAAGACGCTAGTGACGCAGTCGGTGCTTCCGCCGGACAGCTACAACCCCACGCCTGCACCACCGCCGCCATCCCCAGCCGACCAGGCTGCCAAGGTAGTAGCCAGCACGCCCGACTTGAAGACGCTGAACCTGAATGACAAGGAATTCATCCTCTTCAACGGGAAGCCGGAAGATGCCGGAAAGATGTGGGACACGATGAAGGGCCAGACCTACGAGATTCCGGGCAAGGTCGTCTCGGCAACTGCGGATTCCGTGCAGCTTGCGGTGACGGAGGATGCCAAGGCCTCCAATACGGCGGACTTTACCATCAACATGAAGAAACCGCTGACCACGCCGCCGACAATTGGGGCGATGGTGAATTTCGACGCCACCTTCGATTCATACACGCAGAATCCGAAGATGATCACCCTTATCAACGGAGCCCCACCTGCGCCCGAGAAGCCGAAGGCGACACGTCGGGCGCCGGCGCATCGTCCATCTCGTTAATCCTTGCAAGTTCGGCAACCGAGAGGAGGGCGGCCAACCGGCCGCCCTCCTCTTTTGTGGCCAGTGCCGAGCGGCAGCGGACGCATGGTAGATTGGCTTTGTTATGGTCTCCTCCCGGTTCGACGGAAGCTCGCGCGCAGGCGTGAACGCCGCGCTCGGCCTGCTCCTCGGTCTAGCCTGCGCTCTGCCGGCGGCAGCCCAGCTTCATCGTCACCGCAATGGCCCGCCACCGCCCGGTGAAGAGGAGAAGATCGCCGCGCTCGAGGCGCATACGTCAACGCTTCCTGTGCTGGACGCCGGACAGATGAGCACAGCGGACCGCGCGCTGCTGGAACGGAGAGAGGTGGATGTCAGCAGTGCGGCTGCGTTCTATGGGTTCGATATCAGCGACAGCCGCTGGACATATCAGCAGGTCGTCTGCCGTACTCTTCCGGACCACATGATGTTGAATTTCCAAAACGATAGCGTGGAGCATGGGCCATCGCACTTCGTCGCCGTGGTGCCGGCGAACGGCGACAAGGTGCAGGTCGTGACGGATTATGCCCACGGCTTGCTGCCGTTCCACGCGGCATGGGAGAAGAGCACAGCGTACATCGCATTCAACCAGATGCTGACGACCGATCGCGGCGAGCACGAGCTCGGGCCCTCATCTCACTGGCTGAATCTGAGCATGTGCTTCGCGGCGCTCAGCGGCCACCTGCCCAAAGTTGCCGTGCCAAAGGAAAGTGTGGAGGCATCCGAGGCGTTGACGAAACGCAACGGCAGCACACCCATCATTGTCATCGACCCCGGTAAGGATGCTGAGGTTCACTTCAGTGACGTCTCGGCGACGGCACAGACAGGAAACTGGCAGCTGCGCTTCGACAAGCGGGGACGATTGACCAAGGCAGAGCTGGATAGCGTGGCGCCGCTGAAGACACGAGTCGTCCCGATGTCGCCTGATATCCCGCCAATCGTGCCGGAGTAAGGCCCCCGAGAAGGTGATCAATACCCGATTCTACTGAATCGTAAGGGCTGATCTGCCTTTCAGTCAGACTTGGCGTACTTCGCGCCGGTATACTGAAGGGTTCGTTCCCGCATCATGTCCCTCCTCTGGTTGCGAGTCGCGGCTGTTCTCTACGCTATTGCCGGCGCCACGGCCTTCCCGGCTGTGCTGTACGGGCAACCGCGGTGGCAACGTATCTCGCTTCCGGCTGCCGTAGCGGGCTTCTTCTTTCACCTTGTCGCGGTGGTGGAGCTAATGGTGGCTGCGCATCACCTCGTCCCTCTGGGATGGGTTGAGGTGCAGGCGACGCTCGCGCTGCTGATCGTGGCGGCGTATCTGCTGGTTTACGCTGCATATCGCGCGGCGGCTTTCGGGATCTTCGCGCTGCCGCTAGCGCTGATGGTGATGATCGCGCCGGCGATGGGTGCGAACAGCGGAGCATTCGTGACACCGGAGATGCGCTCGGGATGGCTGGTGGTGCACATCAGCGCCCTGTTGGCGGCCTACACCGCGCTGCTGTTCAGTCTGATAGCCAGCGTGCTGTATCTAGTGCAGGAGCGACGCCTGAAGAGCAAAGAGGGAGTCGGTTTTCTGGCGTGGCTACCGCCGCTGGAGACGATGGACCGCATCGCGTATCTGAGCTTGCTGACCGGTTTTCCGTGTATGACGCTGGGTCTATTGGCGGGCTCGTTCATCGCGCAGCAGAGTGTCGGGGCTGCATATTTTCTTGATCCGAAGGTGTTGCTCTCATTCGGTATGTGGGGGCTCTACGTGCTGATGCTGCTGGTCCGCCGCAGCACTGGGCTGCGCGGGCGAAGGGCGATCTATCTCTCGAGCGTGGTCTTTCTCGTCGTGCTGAGTGTTTGGGCAGCGAATCAGTTCAGTTCGGTACACAGGTTCCCGGTGCCATGACCATCCGCCTGCTGGGAGTGAATCATCACACGGCGCCGATTGAGCTGCGGGAGCGGCTGGCGATTGCGCCTGAATCGCTGGGAGAGGCTGCTCTGGCACTGCTTGGCACGCCCGGCGTGAGCGAGGGCATGATCGTTTCGACGTGCAATCGCGTGGAACTGGTGACTAGCTACGAGCAGACGGCTCCGGATGTGATGGACTTCCTGCGCCGCTACTTCGCACTAGACATCGATGCGCTGCGTCCGCATCTTTACGAATACGAAGGGACGGATGCCGTGCGGCATCTCTTCCGCGTGGCTTCAAGCCTGGACTCGATGGTACTGGGCGAACCGCAGATACTGGGCCAGGTAAAGGAGGCCTATACCGCCGCGCGAGCGGTGGGCGCGGTGCAGAGTTCGCTCGAGCGGCTGCTGCAGACGACCTTCACCGTAGCGAAGCGCGTGCGGACGGAGACGCAGATCGGCACCACTTCTGTGTCGATTGCGTCAGTCGCGGTCGATCTGGCGAAGAAAATTTTCGGCTCACTCGAGGGCAAGAAAGTGTTGCTGGTGGGCGCGGGCAAAATGAGCGAATTGGCAGCGCGACATCTGATCCAGCAGGGCGCGCATTCCATGTTGATTGCGAATCGCTCTTTTGATCGTGCCGTGCGGATGGCGCAGATATTCGATGGGCGCGCCGTACGTTTTGAGGATCTGCATGCGGTAGCGGACCAGGCAGATATTTTGATTACGTCGACCGGCGCCGCGCAGCCTATCATTCGCCGCGAGCACGCCCAGCAGTTTCTGCACCGGCGGCGCAATCGTCCCATGTTCTACATCGACATTGCAGTGCCGCGGGATGTGGCGCCGGAGGTGAACCGGCTCGAAGGCGCCTTCGTCTACGACATCGACGATCTGCAGTCTGTCGCGGCATCGCACATGAGCGAGCGCAGCAGGGAAGCGATGCAGGCAGAAGCGATTGTGCAGGCGGAGGTGGAACGCTTCGCCAGCGGGCAGCAGACATTGAGCGCTGTGCCGGCGATAGTGTCGCTGCAGCAATCGATGGAAGAGCTGCGACAAGCGGAGATACAGCGGATGCAGGGCAAACTGCAGTCGCTTTCGACTGAGCAACGCAGCGCAGTCGAGGCGTTGACGCGCGGGCTGATCAACAAGGTGCTTCATCAGCCCCTGCAGGCCATGAAGGCCGCGGCGCGGAACGGCGATCTGACGGTGGTGGAAGCGGTGCAGCAGATCTTTGGATTGCCACCGCAAGGTGGGCTGACCTCGCAGGACAGTGCTTCGACCCAAGAGAAGCCGGCGGTGACGAGCGCCCTCGAAACGGCCAGGCAGGAGACGGGAGAGCCTACCGGGTCTCTTGAGGCAACCAGGCGTTGATCCGCATCGGCTCGCGTGGATCGCAGCTCGCGCTCTGGCAGGCGGAGCATATTGGGGCCTTGCTACGCGAGCAGGGGCACGAGGTCCAAATCACTACCATCACCACGACGGGGGACCGACTGCAGCAAGTGCCGTTTACGCGGGTGGGATCGAAGGGCATGTTTACCAAGGAGATCGAAGAGGCGCTGGCTGAGGGCGCGATCGATCTTGCCGTTCACAGCCTGAAGGACCTTCCAACGGAACTGGATGCGCGGTTTGTGATTGCAGCAGTGACAGAACGGGTGGATCCGCGCGATGTCTTCGTGTCCCTGCGCTACGCCGCCATGGATGAGTTGCCGTATGGGGCACGCGTGGGCACGAGTAGTTTGCGGCGGCAGTCGCAATTGCGGGCGGGGTGGCCGGGGGTGGAGTATGTGGAGTTCCGCGGCAACGTGGACACACGGCTGCGCAAGCTGAGCGACGGGCAGGTGGATGCGGCGGTGCTGGCGGCCGCGGGCCTTGACCGGCTGGGGCGCACGGAGTGGGTGCGCGAGCGGTTCTCGGAGGACGTGCTGTGTCCCGCGCCGGGGCAGGGTGCGCTGGCCATCGAGTGCCGTGAACTGGACATGCGTACTCGCGAGGTGCTGGCCGCACTCGAGCATGCCGAGTCGCGCTTTGCTGTGACGGCGGAGCGGGTGGCGCTTGCTGCTCTGGGCGGCGGGTGCCAGGTGCCAATCGGGGCTTACTGCCGCCGCGACAGCGATCAGTATCGAATCACGGGATGCGTCTCATCCCCGGATGGCGCGACGGTGTTGCGGGGTGAGGAACGGGGCACGGATGCAGGAGCTCTGGGTGCGGCGCTGGCCGACTCGCTGCTGCGGCAGGGGGCGCTGCAACTGCTGGCCCAGCAAGGCGTGGCCAGATGACTGCGGGACCGCTGGCCGGGCGGCGCATCGTGGTGACACGTGCGGAACGGCAGAGTGGCGGGCTGCGCGAGCGGCTGGAGCACCAGGGCGCCGAGGTGCTGCTGCTGCCGACGATCGAGATGGTGGCGCCCGACTCCTATGTGCCGCTCGATGCCGCATTGCGGCTGCCGCAACAGTTTCACTGGCTGGTGGTCACGAGCACCAATGCGGTGCGGGTGATCGGGGAGCGGCTGGCCGCTCTTGCCCTCGACGTGCAGCCGCTCGCACAACTGCGCTGCGCGGCGGTAGGGCCTGCGACGGCGGAGGCAATGCGGTCGATAGGACTGACTGTTGCGCTGATGCCCGAGCGCTACGTCGCCGAGGCACTGGCGGAGGCGCTCACCGATCGCGCGCGCGGGCAGCGCGTGTTGCTGGTGCGGGCAGCAGTCGCGCGCGATGTTGTGCCCGATGCACTCAAGGCTGCCGGCGCGACCGTCACGGTGGTCGATGCGTATCGCACCGTTGTGCCCGCTGATGCGGTGGCGCGTGCGCGCGCGGTGTTCGGTGCGCATCCTTTGCCTGATGCCGTTGTGTTTACCAGCGGCTCCACGGTGATGCATCTGCTCGATGTGCTGCGTGAGGCGGGGCTCGTGTTTCCGAGCGAGGTGGCTTGCGTGTCGATCGGGCCGGTGACTTCGGCGGCATTGCGCGAGGCGGGGCTTGTTGCTCGCGCAGAAGCAGTAACGGCTACGCTCGATGCGTTAGTGGATACTTGCGTGCGACTGTTCGCGCGTTAGTGGCTCGACCAAGTCTTGTCGCTGGAGTCGCACTCTCGTTCGATAGTGCAGTCGGCGCAGCGGGGTTTGCGGGCGATGCAGATGGCGCGACCGTGCAGGATGAGTTCGTGGCTGAAATCGATCCAGTGATCCTTGGGGATGATCTTCACTAAATCCTGTTCGACTTTTTTTGGCTCCGTGTTGAGGGTGAGCTCGAGGCGGCGCGAGAGTCGGAGCACGTGGGTGTCGACTACGATGCCTTCGGCGATGTTGTAGGCCACCCCCAGGACCACGTTGCCGGTCTTGCGTGCGACACCGGGGAGGGTGAGGATTTCGTCCATCGTCTGCGGGACTCTCCCGCCGAAGCGCTCGACCACGCCCTTCGCCGCGCCGGAGATCGACTTCGCCTTGTTGCGGAAGAAGCCGGTGGTGCGGATGAGGTCTTCGATCTCTGGCAGCGGCGCTTTGGCCATGGCCGCCGGGGTGGGGAAGCGGCGGAAGAGCGTTGGGGTGACCATGTTGACGCGCACGTCCGTGCATTGTGCGGAGAGGATGGTCGCGACAAGCAGCTCCCACGCGTTTGAGTGCACGAGAGCGCAAGTCGCGTCGGGATACGCCTTCTGCAAGCCGGCGATGATCTTCGCGATGCGCTCCGGCGAAGTCTTGAGCTGCGGCTTGCGAGACTTCTTCCGGGACGCTGTTGCCGCCTTCGCCGGGCGCTTCTTCGCTGTGACCTTGCTCGCTGCAGGCATAGTCGTCAGCCGAGACGGTCGAGCATGGCTTCGGGGGTCATGCGGATGCAGGTGTAGATGGGAGTGTCCTTGAGGGTGTAGGCGCTGATCTCGGTTTCGCGGAGCTGCTGCACCAGGTCGAGGAAGTCTTCGGGGAAGTTGCTCTCGAAGGCGACGACGAACTCCTGGTCATCGATGCCGAAGGAGTAGGTGGTGTTGAGCTTGACGCGCGGATAGAGGTGGCCGATGCGGATGTGCTCGTTCATCAGGCGCTGGCGCTCGGGCGCAGGCAGGAGATACCAGGCGCGTGTTTTCCAAAACGGATAGATGAAGATGTACTTCTGGCCGCCGGGACGGATGGCGCCGCGCGAGTCGTGCTGGCCTTCGTGCTCGTGTCCGATGAGGTATTGCGAGCGCTTGGTCATGGCGATGTAATTGTTGGCTACTTCGAGGTAGCCGCCCAGGGGGGTGGCGAGGAGCTCGGCCATCATCTCGCTGAGGTCGTCGACGGAGTAGCAGATGCGCCAGAGGACCATGTCGCAGTCGGGGCGGAGGCCGACGGTGGAGTAGGTGAGTGAGAGCAGACGGCCAGGCTGGTTCCAGCGGGCGAGGACTTCGGCGAAGAGACGCTTGTGCTCGGCGCGCTCGGCGGCGGGGAGGCGCCGCCATTCGGGCATGACCTTGAAGAAGGTGAAGCCGATCATCTGGCGCTTGATTGGTTTGTCCTGTTTCGCTTCGGGCTTGCCTTCGGATCGGGTCTCGGGCTTTGCGGCTTCGGCGGGGGCGGCGAGTGTTTCTGTCTCTGCCATGTGTCGTGTCCTTTGTCTCGATGGTAGCAAGGATGCGGGCGTAACGTTGCCCGCCCACCCCCCCCTCTGTACGGGAGGCATGGTGTTAACCATGTTTGTTTTGTGCGGGTTATTCCATCTCCCGAGGGCTAAAAATGTCCAGGCAAAAGACTTAGCCGTAAATATGTCCAGCCATTGGACTTAGCGGGCGCATGTCCCCGGCCCTGCTCCATCTGCAGAGAAGCCCCTATTTCAAGAGTAGCGAATTCGTGGATATGTTTTGCCAACAAAATCGCGGAAGGTGAAGAGGTGCTCCGTTGCGGGACGGAATAGCTCGATTGCAGCGCGCTATTGCTGAGGCATAGACTCCGTCCAGCCTTTCATTGGCTCCCCCTTCCGTCACCGGGCTCCATTCAGGACCAGGAGCTACCTGCCATGACTCGCACAGCGATCCGCACACTTTCTCTGTCTTTATTTTCAGTCCTCGCCACAACGCCGGTTCTTGCCCAGGCCGTCACACAGGCTGTTGCGGCACCCGCTCCCGTCGCGTATGTGTACGTCGCCACGTCGAAGGGAATCAACCTCTATAACGCAGTGCCTAATGGAAAGCTGACGCTGGTTTCCGGTTCGCCCTTCAAAACGACGGGATTGATGATCGGCAGCAATCAGAGATACTTCATCACGCTGGGCATCAATTGGGTCCGCTCCTATCCTGTCAAAGCCAACGGTGCGATCGGCGCGCAGGTGTCGCAGATCAATACACAAAATTACAGCGGCCGCGATTGCGGGACGACAAACGGAGCTGTTCTGGACCATAGCGGCCAGGATGTGTACGTGCTGCTGAACCTGCCGCCGGATGGCGATAACGTATGCAACGCGTTCCAGACCTTCAAGATCGCAACTGCATCCGGACAGCTCACCTTCAACGGTGCGACCTCGACCGACACCAAGTTTGCCTTTACCGGCGCCCCGCCGGTGCGGAATCTGCCGACGATCCTGGCGAACAACAAATTTGCGTACGCCATCAATGACTTTCGTTTCTCGACCACGGTCGATTTACCGGATGGAAGCCAGCAGGATCTTTATCTCAACGGCGAAAGTACATTCAGCCGGGAGAGCAACGGCACGCTGGAGTATCAAAACACCGGACCCCTGTTCCGCAGCTGGGCCTTCCCCCTTCCTTATGACGATGATGACGAATACGAGTGGTTCCCTTTACAAGTGACTGCGGACCCGACGAATCACCTGGCGGTTGCGATACACCCCTGGTACCATCCGCCGTTTGGTGCGAGCCGGAGCGCTCAGCTTGCCAGCTTCACAGTGGACAGCCAAGGACATCCGGTTAGCACCAACACCTACAAAAACATGCCATTGCCGGATGTCAGTCCGAATGTCCTTAACATGTCTCCTGACGGAAAGCTGCTGGCAGTTGCCGGAGGAACATCGGGGGGATTGCAGGTCTTTCATTTCAATGGGGGCGCGCCGATCACGAAGTACAGCAACGTCCTGACCACCAATCCGATCAACTGGATTCGCTGGGACAAGGCACATCATCTCTACGCGCTGAGTACGAATGGCAAGTTGTACGTCTACACGATCACGTCGACGAGCATTGCGGCGGCACCGGGGTCTCCGTATACAGTCAGCGGCCCGGCCGGATTGTTTGTGGTGCCGCAGTAAAAGGGCCGGGACTCATCACACAGTGGGTTCGGCTTTCTCCCATTATGCGTTCCCGATTCGGGACGCCTGCTCTGCTCGCTTACGCCCGGGGCGGGATGGGTGACCCGGATCACAGCAAATAGAGGCCCGACCACCTAGATTCATTTTTGCTCGACCGCGTACCACGGAGGAGCCAGATGACGAATCGATTCCTACGCTACGCACTCACCTTCGGCGTCGCCCTGTTCCTGACTGATCCGGCGTTCACCCAACTCACATCCACGGCACCCCCCGCGAATGGATCCACAGCCGCACCCGCTCCCGTCGCGTATGTGTATGTCGGCACATCGAAGGGAATCAATTTGTATAACGCAGCGCCGAACGGGAAGCTCACGCTGGTCTCCGGTTCGCCGTTCAAGACGACCGGGCTGATGATCGGCAGCAATCAGAGATACTTCATCACGCTGGGCATCAATTGGGTCCGCTCCTATCCCGTCAAAGGAAACGGTGCGATCGGCGCGCAGGTGTCGCAGATCAATACGCAGAACTACAGCGGCGGCGATTGCGGGACGACGAACGGAGCTGTTCTGGACCATAGCGGCCAGGATGTGTATGTGCTGCTGAACGTGCCACCGGACGGCAACAATGCATGTGACGCCTATCAGACTTTCAAAATTGCGACGACATCCGGACAGCTCACCTTCAATGGAGCGACCACGCAGGACAACACCTCGCCGCCCATGCGGAATCTGCCGACGTTCCTCGCGAACAACAAATTTGCGTACGGCATCAATAATTTCTATTTCTTGACCACGGGGCCCCCGGAAATTTATCTCAACGGCGGAAGTACATTCACTCGGGAGAGCAACGGCACGCTGGAGGTTCTGAACTTGGGCTGGGGCTTCCCCCCTCCCTACGACTACGACGTACCTCAGGGAGATGAAAATTTGTGGGTGTGGCTCCCGCTACAGGTAACCGCGGATTCGACCAATCACCTGGCGGTTGGGATGTACGCCTGGTACGACCCTCCGAAGGGAAGTAGCTCAAGGCCTCAGCTTGCCAGCTTCGCGGTGGACAGCCAAGGACATCCGGTTAGCACCAACACTTACAAAAACATGCCAACCCCGGACGTGTTTCCGGCGGACTTGAATATGTCTCCCGACGGAAAGTTGCTTGCACTTGGTGGAGGAGCATCGGGGGGATTGCAGGTCTTTCACTTCAATGGTGCGGCGCCTATTACGAAGTACAGCAAAGTGCTGACGACGGGCCTGATCAGCTGGATTCACTGGGACAAGGCAAATCATCTCTACGCGCTGAGTACCGGCGGCAAGTTGTACGTGTACACGATCACGCCGACCAGCATTGCCGCGGCTCCGGGCTCTCCTTACACAGTCAGCGGTCCGGCCGGATTGTTTGTGGTGCCCAGGTAGAACTGCTTGTCAGAAGTGCACGTGTGCGATGAGTAAAACCAATTGCGTGGACTATTGCTAAGGCATACACTCCCGTGCAGCCCTTGATTGGCTGCCCCCTCCGTCAGCGGCCCCACTGAAAACCAGGAGCTTTTCACTATGCCTTGCGCAGCTTTCCGCCGCACACTGCTTTTGTGTTTACTCTCTACCCTTGCCACAGCGCCGCTTATCGCTCAAGCCATAACGCAGGCTGTTGCCGCACCCGCTCCCGTCGCGTACGTGTACGTCGGTACGTCAAAGGGAATCAATTTGTATAACGCAGCGTCGAACGGGAAGCTCACGCTGGCTCCGGTTCGCCATTCAAGACCACGGGGCTGATGATCGGCAGCAATCAGAAGTACTTCATCACCGTGGGCACGGACTTGGTTCGCTCGTATCCGGTGAAGGCGAATGGTGCGATCGGCGCGCAGGTGTCGCAGATCGATACACAGAACTACAGCGGCAGCAATTGCGGGACGACCAACGGAGCTGTTCTGGATCACAGCGGCCAGGATGTGTATGTGCTGCTGAACGTGCCGCCGGACGGCGTCAACGTGTGTAACGCCTTCCAGACTTTCAAGATCGCAACGGCATCCGGCCAGCTCACTTTCAACGGATCGACCACGATCAACACGGGCGCCCCGGCGATGCGGAATCTGCCGACATTCCTCTCGAACAACAAGTATGCATATCTCGTCAATAACTTCGATTTTGTGACCCAATTCGGAGACACGGATGTCTATCTCACCAGCGAATCGTCATTCCTCCGTGAGACGAACGGCACGCTTGAATCTTTCGGCGGCTTTTGGGACTTTCCCGCTCCTCCTCCGGCAGATGATCCGGGTTACAGCTGGTTCCCGCTACAGGTGACGTCAGATCCGAGCAACCATCTGGCGATCGCGATGCACCCCTGGTTTGACGCGCCGTTTGGAACGACCGGAGGCGCTCAGATCGGCAGCTTCACGGTGGACAGTCAAGGGAATGCTCACACCACCAACACTTACAAGAACATGCCTTTTCCGGATGTGTTTCCGACGTACATGAATATGTCTCCTGACGGAAAGTTGCTGGCAGTTGCCGGAGGGACATCGGGAGGATTGCAGGTCTTTCACTTCAATGGCGCGGCGCCGATTACAAAGTACGGCAAGGTGTTAACGACGGGTCTGATCAGCTGGATTCGCTGGGACAAGACAAATCATCTCTACGCGCTCGGTACCGGTGGCAAGTTGTACGTGTACACGATCACACCGACGAGCATCGCTGCAGCACCGGGGTCGCCCTACACGATCAGCGGCCCTGCGGGATTGTTTGTGGTGCCGAAGTAGAAACACGGATCAGGTGGGGTTCCGGATGAGTGCCACATCCATTTGACAGGCGCGAACCGTACTCACAGATAGTTTCGAAATGAATTTTGGATGAGGGATCGAATTTCGAATTGCGTGGGCTGCTTTGAAGGCATAGACTGCCGCGCAGCCCTGACTTTCCCCCCAAAACTCTAGGCTCCATTCCATCGCAGGAGATTTCCAGGCACGTCTCGCGCAGCCATTTACTGCAGGCTCGCTTCGTTTGCTCCGGGTGCCCGGAGTGCTGCTTCTCGCTCACGCGGGTAAGCAAGCTGCGAAGCGTTTCGGGCTTCAGGTGCGATGACGGCAATTCGGACTAACGACGATGACGACATTTCTTGTGGAGATGAGGAAACGAGCGATGCCGACGGCGAAGCATGGGAAGGTCTGCTATATCGAGATGCCGGCCATGGATGCGCAGGCGTCGGCGGACTTTTATCAACAAGTGTTTGGCTGGACGATTCGGACGCGGGGCGATGGCGCGATCGCGTTCGACGATACGACGGGCGAGGTAAGCGGTGCGTTTATGCCGAAGCGCGCTCCAATGACGCCAGGACTGCTGTTCTACATCATGGTGGACAGCGTGGCGGATACGGTGAAGAAGGTGGAGGAGCATGGCGGCTGGATTGTGCAGCCGATGGGCAGCGATCCGGGGGAGAAGACGGCTCGGTTTCGCGATCCGGGCGGGAATGTGGTCGGGTTGTATCAGGAGCCGGATTGAGTTGAACCAGTTCGCTCCTGATTCCCGGCAGTGACGCGCCATCCTAAAGACCATGAGGGTTCTGGTCATCGGCGGCACGGGCTTCATCGGCACCTACTCGTGCGCCAGCTTGCCGATCAAGGTCATGTGGTTGCCATATACCATCGCGGCCGCACGCAGGCGGTTCTGCCGAATCACGTGCACCAGATCCTCCATCCCCGCTCTGCAATGCCGATCCAAAAGTTTCCGAAGAAGCTGTTTGAATTTGGGCCGGATGTAGTGGTTCACACGCTTGCGATGGGTGCTGCTGATGCGGAAGCGGCGGTACGTGCATTTGCTGGTCATACAGGGCGGCTGGTTCTGTTGAGCAGCGGGGATGTCTACCGAGCCTATGGACGATTCACGAAGTTCGAGCCGGGGGCGCCGGAGGAAGGACTCCTGTCAGAGGATGCGCCTTTGCGTACGAAGCTGTTCCTCTACCGTGCGCGAGCTGCTTCCGAGGAGGCGCTCGAATACTGGTACGAGAAGATTCTTGCCGAGCGCGCCGTATGCAGCGATCCAAGACTGCCCGCTACGATCCTGCGGCTTCCTAAAGTGTATGGACCGGGCGGCGATGAAGATCTCAGCACAATCTATCGATACCGCCACCACCCGGATTGGCGCTGGACCCACGGCTTTGTAGAAAACGTCGCAGCCGCGCGGTTGCGATTGCATCGATGCACCCCTCCGCCGCGGGTCGCGTGTACAACGTCGGCGAAGCGTCCACTCCGACGATCGGCGAACGTCTGGCATGGTTGCCGCCATCCGCGATAGAGCCTGATCTGAACAGCCCATTCGATTTCACGCAGAATATTGCTTACGACACCAGCAGGATACGAACCGAACTTGGCTATCGCGAGATCATTTCTGACCAAGAAGCCGTTTTTCGGACATTGCGGGTCGGCGCGAGTTGATTCACCTTTGCGATGGCAAACCGTATCACGCCGAGAAGCAGAGCTACACCTCCCCGCCTCGCAAGCGCAGCAAGGCGGTTCAAGCGCGAAGACACGGCACCTAAGAGGCCGGTGGTGGGCAATATCATGTGCAGCTTAATGAGGACAAAAACCTGTACACGGCTTCGTCAATGGGCAAAAGCCTGTACACGGAAAGACGTTTACGTTATACGTGGTCGGCTCTGAACCGGAGACTGTCAAGGTGTAAGTGTTCGGCTTGTCGTCATCAAAGGATTGTTTGGCGATGGTGCATACAGGAGGCTGTTCGCGGGTGCCCCGCATTGGGCCGCTTTCTTTGCAAAGACCCTGTTGGGACGCCAACGTGAACGTCAAATCGCTCTTGGAGGGGCGGACCTTGAGGACTTGACCTTCGTAAACGTAGATGGTTGGTAGGTGATTGGGATTCAATTCAATGTCTACCTGTCGCTTACAGCCGGAGATCGCCGACAGGACAAATAGCAAAGCGAGTGCCAAAACTGAATGACGGATACGCATAAATTCTCCTCGTTCTCCTCTGACATTTGGTCTGTTGCTTAGGAGCCCGTAGAGGGGACCATCTTCTGATATAGGGGATCTTTTTTGAGGGAGGCCATCTCGGGCATAAGGTCTATCTGAAACGTGGTAGCTCCTCGCTTAAAGCAAGCTGCCAGAGTGTCCAGTGCATCCTTACGCATGCCGAGTTGTTCGAACATCCGCGCCTTGTATAACTGCGTGTCGATGTCTGCAGTGGGCAATGCGTCACCCTTGCGCATATGGAGTCGGGCTTCTTTCGCAGATCCTGCCTTCGCCTCGAGCAGTGCGAGGAGGATCCAGCCAGGTCCCTGCAGCGGATTCATCTGCAGACTCTCCTGCTGTGCCTGCGCACCCGCCGCATACGCTCTTTTGGCCTCAGCGCGATGATCGCTGAGTGCGGTGTAACAGTCTCCCAGTTCCAACCAAGTCGTGCTATCTTGCGGGTCAAGTTTCGTGGCCTCCTTTGCAGACTGGAGCGCAAGCGCCGGCTTCCCCTGGCTCCGGAGCACTTGAGCCATGGTGGCGGATGCTGTTGGGTCACGCTTCAACTTCATACTCTGCTGCAGGCGATCACTCGCCTCATCGGCTCGGCCTAACAGCAGGTACATGCACCCCATGTTGAGCAGCGCCAACGCATTCCTCGGATTGACCACGTTGGCAGCTCGGAATTCGCGGAGCGCTTCTGTGTACCTGCCCTGCCGCTGCAAAAGATCGCCTAAGTTATTGTGCGCAAGCCAATCGTTTGGGCGGAGTTGCAGCGCACGGCGGAAACTATCCTCCGCCCTTTGCCACTGGTTGAGATCCGTATAGAACTGAGCCTGCCATATGAGCGTCTGCGTGTTGCCTGGATCAAGCGCCAAGGCCGTCTTCATCTCACGTATCGCGGACTGCCGGTCCCCGATCTCCTGCATGAAAAAGCCGCGTGCGCTGTGCGCATCTACCGAGTCCCGGCTGATCGCGAGAGCGGCATCGGCGGCGGCACGCGATAACACAAGCGTCCCCGGATTGTGTTCCAAAACCCAGAGGCGACAGTAAGCGAGGGCGAGCCTGGCCTGTGCCAGCGAGTAGTGTGGATCCAGATCCGTAGCTTCCTTGTACTTTTCTATCGCTGGCTCAAGAGCGGAGTCATTCGGCTCCTTCCGCAACACTTCTGCTGCCTGGAACGCAGCGTACGCCTTAGGGTTGTCGGTTCCAACTGCTGTACGTTTGTCGTCCGGCTGGTAATCGGTGAGGTTTAATAAGTCGGCTGCGGCGTGCACGGCCTTCTGCGGTAGAGTGAGTTGACGGTCGAGAGGGACGTGAATGTCTTTGGAACGAAGAGCCCGCATGGAAGGGTCGAGAATTTTCAAAGCGATTTGGAGACCCTTGGATGACTGCATGCCGGAGGCGGCGAGGACAAGATTCGCACCAAGGGATTCGCGGACCTCGTTGAGTTGGGCAGTGGTCTTCACGTCATCCGGGGATTGTTGAGGAATCAGAAGCAGATTGCGGTCATACGCCTCCGCCCGCGCGAGCTCGCTCGAGATCGAATCCATCAAGCCCATAAGAACCAGCTTGATCTTCGCGTCTGCAGAAGGCGGCCAGCCAAGCAGCGCCACGAAGCGCTTGACCGGCAAGGGGTGCATATAATCCGCGAGGGTCTCTCGCTTCCAGAAGGCGCCACCCGCGACCGCACAGAATGCGGCGCCGGAAGCTGCCAGCATCTGGCGGCGCGTCCATGTGTGAGGTGACTGCCGGAGCTCCGATTGCAGCGGTCCTCGTTCAATGGTGGAACGGAACTGCTCGAAGGCGCGACAGCGAACGACTGGGTCTTCGGAGAGAAACTCGCCGACGGTTCGTTTATGGAGCTCGGGCACGGTTATCGCATCGAGCGACGGTGCCGAGTGCAGATTGAGGCCATCCGCTGACTCGACCGGGCGCTCTCCCGTAAGCACCTGGTGCAGCAGCACGCCGAGCGCGAAAACGTCCGAAGCACGTGACGGCCGATTGCCGCGGATGAGCTCAGGGGCAAGATAGCCAGGAGTTCCAGCGATTGCGGCGATCCCCGGGAGCGTTGCGTCGGACTCGTATTGCCGAGCGAGACCAAAGTCCATGATGGACACGGAGAGCCGCAAACCTGAACGGTCAAGCATGACGTTGGTCGGCTTAATATCTCGGTGAACAACACCGGCGTCGTGGATCGCGGCGATGCCCGCGATCATCTGCCGGAAAATTTCGAGCGCCTCATCGCGTGGCAGCAGCACATTCTTCCGAAGGCTAACGTCCAGGGTCTCGCCAGTGAGCAGTTTCATGGTGAGGAAGAGAAACGGCGGCGGCTCATCATCGCAGCGAAATATCTCGTAGATCGGGCACAGATTCGGATGATTGATCTTCCGGGCTAGCAGAACCTCCTGCTCGAAGCGATGGGCTGACTCCGGATGTGCGGCTATCTCCGGCCGAATCATCTTTAGCGCGACTCGATTGCCGTGTAGCAGACAATCTTCCACCTCGTAAACCTCACCCATGCCGCCGCGCGCGATAAAGCGCACCACGAGAAAGCGGTGCGCGATGGTCTCCCCCGCGTTGAAGCGCGCTGTCACGTCCGTATGGTCACGATCAAGGCCGGAGACGGTTGCACCGCCAGCAGCGGCGTCCAGCCTGCTCACGAGGATCGGCACGCGCAGGAAGCTACCGGCGCGTTCGTCTTCCCGCAGCAGTTCCTCAACCCGCCTTCGCAGCCCAGGGTCTCCACGGCAGGCACGGTCGACAAAGGTCTGCCGCTTCTCGGGCTGCAACTCGAGCGCATCTAGAAACAACTGCTCCGCGGATTGTCTCGGCAGACCCATGAATGCCCCATTCAACCGAAATAGAGGACGCAGGTCCTCCATTTATCAGTTGCGTTCGAACGGTTATTCCGGAAGCCGGCAAGTGTCAGGGGAGAAATAGGATCCAGTCGATCTAGTCGATCGCAGCCATCTACGGTGCTGAAGATGGCGGTCTGTTAAGCAGGTAAATAGTAACATGGAGTACTTCAGTTATCGCTATTGTTTAGTTAGATAATACTGTTCCTCTAGCCAGCCGTCCGTCACTCAGTAATGCGTGAATGGAAGGCCCACCGTGCCAAACCCACGCACGCTCCGCTTGCAAACCCCTCCCGGCGCACCGAGCGCACCCCAAAAAATGTCTTTGCACGTTCCATGGCACAGGTCCGCATTTGTCAGTTGAAGGCGGCGCGAGGTGACCTTGGTGGTCGTCGCTTCTTCAGCCTTTGAATCTCACGGCGCGGCGATGGTGTTCTTGCAGCATTGCGGGTCGGCGCGAGGCATTGCGGTTTAGGATCACGCTGAGCGGGGGAGTATGAACGAAAAGAAGCGATGCAAGTGGGCGGAGAGCGATCCGCTACTGCGCGAGTATCACGACAAGGAGTGGGGAAGACCGGTGCGCGATGGGCGCGCGATGTGGGAGATGTTGATGCTCGAAGGTTTTCAGGCGGGACTCTCGTGGCTGACGATCCTGCGCAAGCGTGAGGCATTTCGCAAAGCATTTCGCGATTTCGATCCCGACAAGGTGGCGCGGTTCACGGAAAGGGACATCGAGAGACTGCTGAAGGATGAGGGGATCATCCGCTCGCGCGCTAAGATCGAGGCGACGATTGCTGGGGCGCGGATCTTTCTTGCGATGGAGAAGGAAGGTGGTTTTGCGAAGGCGATGTGGGCGCACGTGAATGGAAAGCCGGTGGTGAGCACGACCGGCCATCTGCTGGCGAAGACGCCCTTGTCGGAGACGATCTCGGCGGACCTGAAGAAGCGCGGCTTCAAGTTTGTGGGGCCGGTGATTGTGTATGCGTGGATGCAGGCAGTGGGGATGGTGGACGATCATGCGCTTGATTGTTTCCGGCGCAGAGGGGTGCGTTCGAAAAGGTGATGCCGCCGAGGGCAATAGGAGGTATCCGTGATCGACGGAGCACATGTGGTTCTCTACAGCCGGAACGCTGACGCGGATCGTAACTTCTTTCGTGAGGTGCTGGGCTTCGAAGCGGTAGATGCGGGACACGGGTGGCTCATCTTCGCCCTTCCGCCGAGCGAGGCAGCATTCCATCCTGCGGTGGGCAACGAACGGCCCGAACTTTACCTGACGTGTGACGACCTTGCAGGGACCATAGAGGAGTTGAAGAGCAGGGGTGCGCACTGCGGCACGGTACGCGAGGAGCGCTGGGGGCAGATCACGACGCTCACGTTGCCGAGTGGGGGCATGGTCGGGCTCTATCAGCCGATGCATCCCAGGCCGTCAGAGCATCGCTGATCGCGAGAGGGTACAGGCGGCTCGTGACATCTGTTACTTCTTGCCGCTGCCAAGGTCGAGACCGAACTTGGGTGCGGTGTTGGTGCCGGTGATCTTGACGGGGATTTCTGCCCCGGCGCCGTGCTTGTGGAAGAAGGGATCGACGGGTTTGAGCATGAGCGACTTCCACCAAGTTGAGGTCATCTGGGAGAGTTTGGCGTCGGTGCGGACTTTGCCTGCGAAGTCAAATTTTTTGCCATCGAGAGTGTACTGGCCGGCGAGATTGACGGTGGCGCCGGGAAGTGTGTAGTTGAGCTGGCTGAAATCCAGTTGGCCGGATTTGAGATTGAAGGTGCCACGCATCTGTGAGTGAACATCGGCTGCGCCAGGACGCGCTTCGCCGGGTTTGCCCTGGGCACGCAGACTGAGCATGTCCACCTTGTCTTCTACCTGCGAGTTGTTGAAGTGAATGCCCATGAGGACAAACGCGCCGCGCACACCGATTTTCTTCGTGACGCTTTCCTTGCCGGGGGGGATGTTGAGCTTCGCTTTCATCTGGAGGGTGCCGCTCATGATCGGGGGCTGGGTTTTGACGGCGAGATTGAGGAAGTCACGGATCTGACCGGAAGGGATGTCGATGTTGAGATCGATGATGTGACCTTTGCCTTTGACATTGATGACGGAGCCGGAGCAGACGAAGTGGGAGCTGCCGAGTATGGCCGCGACGGGATCGAGCGTTGTGTCGCCGCTGGTGCCGTCGACGATGGCGTGGAAACGGGTGTGGAGAGGCACCGGGCGATTCGCGGTGTCGAGGGTGAAGGCGGGTACATCGGCGACGCCGTCGACGAGGATACGGTTGAGCTGGCCGACAAATCTTCCGGTCGAGTCAAGCATGCCCCCAATGCCTTTGATGGTGCCGAGGTCGGCGTTGGTGAAGGTGTAGTGGCCGGTGACATCGGAGTCGCCGGGGCTTTCGATATTCCAGGGACCGAAGGTGCCGGTGGCGTGGATATCACCGCGGGGAATGGCGTTGGTGAGGGTGGCGTCATAAGGCCATGCGGCATTGCTACCGACGTCGTGCATGACGATGCGTTTCAGCACGAAGATTTTTGGGTCCTTGCCAGGCTTGGCAGTACCGATGACGAGCTGGGAATCGTCGCAGAGGATCTCGCCGAGGACGATTTTGATTTTGCCGTGGTGCTTCTTCGGGTGCGTGTCGGCCCTGCGGTACTCCTTGGGCGGGATGTTGATGGCGAGTCCGCTGACATGCACGTCTGAGACGTGCATTGGCTTGATGAAGAGGCCCATGATACCGGCGCGAAATTCAAAATGCCGGACGGCGATGAGCGGGTGACTGGCTCCGGCGGCGATGACATCATCCGGCGGGTAGATGCGTAGGCCATCGCCGGTAACAGAGAGGCCGTGGACGACAGAGACGTGCAACTGATCGAGGTCGACCTTGCTTTGGAAGCGGGTGCTGAGGGTTTCGATGACGCGTCCCTTGAGGATAGGGCCGGCATGTTTAAGCATGATTTCAGCGACGACGAACAACGTCACCGCGCTGAGCAGAAGCACAACGCCCAGCCATTTCCAAAACGTCCGATTCTTTAAGAACAAAGTTGCTTATCCTGTGTGTTCCAATTTCGTCTTATCAAAATTTAGCTGTGCTTGCTGTCTGATGCGCGAATGACGGGGAGGAGTTCACGGAACGTGGCGGCTTGTCGGATTTTCGTGCTTTCAGACCCCGCTATCGCGACGAAGCCGGAGATAGTCCGTCCCGCAGAGGGCCAGGGCGCCCATGAGCCGAATTGGTTGCGGTTTAAGTTGGATTGTGAACTTTGGAGAAAAAGGAACGGATTACTCTGATAAACCCCCAAGGCAGTTATTAGAACCTATAGTCGTTTGACATGATCGCGAATGCCGGGGTAACGTAGTGGCCCTCAATGACGTGTAGCGGGTCGGCAATACGTAACCAGCGCTGATCTTCTCGGGCCGATACCAACCGCAACTCAAGCCGACAGGTCCCCTCGGCTCGAACCAAGGGTCAGCGAAATCATTGCGTCCAAGGGGGTACGCGACACGTGGCCCACTCAGAAGCGCATTCCGCACATGGGGGTAAGTTGCCCTTGGGGAAGGGCACATCGGGTAAGAACAAATCGCCAGTTCACACTGCGACCGGACGTCCAGTGGGACCGGAGTCTATCGCGAGTCCACCGACGCAATCGTCCCGAACTCCTACCTCAAGCGGTTTGGGTACGCACGTAGCCGTTGGCCGTCCGGTGCAAAGCGGCAACGTAGGCGAGATGCAACCAGCGACCTTGACCGCCAGTTCCGCGAAAACCGGAACCTTACGGATCGTAGGAGGCCCCACTCGTATTTCCTAGTTTGTGAAAGGAGAGTTCAATCCAATGACAACATGGTGGTGGGATGGGCATGGACACGGATCGAATCCTGTGCCGTTTCCCTTCGGCACGTCGATAATCAATCGTCACTCGCGCGTCGTCGCATCGATATGCGAGATTGATCAGCCGCCGGGAGAAGCTCTCGATTATCCGTTTATCGGTGCTGCAAGTATGCAGATCCTGAATGTCGCTCCCGATGATACGGGGACGGTGTGGGTGTGGATGTCTATAAACTGGGGCAGCGATGTCAATTGGAGAGTGGTATTTCACATCGAGACATAAAGGATTTTCACCAAAAGCTTGTTCCATACTGGCTATGAAATGAAACTTCCTCACCTGGCCCAAGCCCGGTGAGGTTTTGTTTATGGGACGAGGAGCAAGGAGTAGTTGGGCTCAACTTCTCATACAAGGCAAAATGGTGAGAGTATTCCGCGTTGCGGTCGCATATTTTCTCCTGTTGGGCGCGGCGAGCCTGGGCGCGTCAGAACATCCGATTGCGCCACAAGTCGTAACCTTTTCGAGCGGCAAGCTCACCCTCAAAGCCTATCTATGGATACCAAGCGGGCCGGGCCCATTTCCCGCGGTGTTGTTTAGTCACGGCTCAGGAGGGGCGAGCGCTGACGTTACGGCAGGAATGCAAATCACGGAGTCCGCCGATATACTTGCGCCATTTTTTCTGAAACATGGTTATGCGTTTCTCTACCCATTTCGGCGCGGCCAGGGACTGTCGGCAAATCAGGCGCCCTTCATGCAAGACCTTCTGCGTCGCGAAGAGGAAGCAAGAGGCAAAGAAGCCCGCCAACATCTGCAGTTCGTGCTTGTGACCACGGAGCAACTGGATGACGTAATGGCGGCGCTAGGGTTCCTGAAGTCGGAATCCCGCATCGACAGCCATCGGATCGCCCTCGCGGGTAATTCTTTTGGCGGTCAACTCACCTTGTTAGCGGCAGCGCGCGATCCCACGATTCGTGCTGCGGTCACTTTTGCCGCGGCTGCCGGGTCCTGGGAACGGTCCCCGGAGTTGCGCGAGCGACTCATTGCTGCAGTGAACAGGACAAATGCACCGATCATGTTGATCCACGCCGAGAATGATTACGGTACATCCGCCGGACGAGCCTTGGCTGGCGAGTTAGGTCGCCGGAAGAAGCCCCATCTTCTGAAGATATATCCGGCAGTGGGGCTCACTTCCGAGGACGGCCACAACTTCCTTTATGAGGACATTCCGGCATGGGAGGATGATGTATTCAGATTCCTCGATCAATATGTGAACCGCTGATGGACGCGCGGAGCGCAACGCCGCCCTTCTGATTCTGAGTCGGCAAGGGAAGGACGGTATACTCACCCGAACATGAGTGAAAAAATTCTTGCAGCGATCGCGCAATTCATCATTGCGGTGATTTCGACCTCGGGATACTGGGGCGTTCTGTTGTTGATGGGTATCGAGTCGGCGTGCATTCCGCTGCCTTCTGAGATCATCATGCCCTTCGCCGGCTACCTGGTGCATATGGGGAAGCTGAACCTGCTGGGGGTGGCGACGGCGGGCGCGCTGGGCTGCAACCTGGGATCGGTGGTGGCGTATTGGATTGGCGCTTACGGCGGACGGCCACTGGTAGAGAAGTTTGGCCGCTATGTGCTGCTGAGCCAGCATGACCTGGACCGGGTGACGCACTACTTCGAGCGCTTCGGCGGGATCACGGTGTTCTTCGGGCGGCTGCTGCCGGTGGTGCGGACCTTCATCGCGCTGCCCGCGGGCATTGCCAAGATGCCGCAGGGGCGCTTTCACCTGTACACCTTCCTCGGCTCGTGGCCGTGGTGCTATGCGCTGGCTTATGTCGGGATGCGGCTGGGCGACCACTGGGACAACGATCCGCGGTTCAAGGAGATCTTCCATCGCTTCCACTTGGTGGTGGTCGTCGCTCTGGTGGTGGGGTTTGTGTGGTTTATGTGGTCGCACTGGCGGGGGCGGGTGCGGGCGCAGCAGGCGGTCTGAGGGGGAGTGCTGCGGCGCTGCGTTGCAGGTCAGACAGAGACTGATGCCGGTGGGCCCGGCTGGCGTGTTGGAGTCAGAGCGATGAGGATGAGGCAGATGGCTCCAGCCACACCGAGGGGCGGCAGTGCTGTGCGTTCATTTCCCAATTGGATCGACTGCACCGCCATGACAGCAGCATGAGCCAGACTCGACCATGCTGTGAAGGTGATCAAAGTGCGATTCGCTGCCCCCAAGCGTGACATAGACGGCTAGTATCATCTGATCCGGATAATCGGACTGCTTCGGATGCATCATTGATGTAATCAGCGGATAGATGCCGGCCACGAAGAATAACCCCACCAACGTCAACAGAATCTTCAACGCCCTTTCCCGATTCACGTCAACACCCTCCTCATGCTGTGCGCTGTTCTCCGAGCAGGAGTGCGTCAATCAGAGCGGGCCGCGTTGCCGGCGGAGCTGCACCGCTGCGGCGAGACATAGCGCGGTGAACGCCAGCCCGATCCACAGACCCGGGCTACTCAGGTATCGTCCGAGGGTGATGTGCACTCCGGGATCGATGGGCATGCTTCCGGGCATTGTCATGGCTTCCGCACCTCCTCCTAATCGGTCGCCCAGGAAGGTGGCGAAGTGTGAGGTGTTGAAGGCGATCTTCTCGACGAAAGCGATGGCGATTATCGGCAGCACGGCCCACAGGAAGGCCGCGCGCCGGGCCCATGCCGAGATGAGCAAGAGCCAGCCGTAAAAGGGTGCGTGCCAGAGCACATGCACGGTGATCAGGTGGTAGAGCAGCATCAGCGACATGGGGATGAGGTGCACCTGCGTCCACAGCGTGCCGGCACTCAGACCGTTGCCCAGCAATACTGCGCTGCTGAGGAGCAGCATGATCCACTGCGCGGCAACGGTGACTGCAAAGGTGATCAGCGGGAGAACGACGAAGGGGATGCTCGCCTTCGCGAGTACAGCGGTGGCATCGGAGACGGGCAGCGATTTCCAGAAGAGAATGCTGCGATCGCGCCGTTCGCCGTTCAGCGCGTCGAGGCAGTAGAAGAGGCCGACGGCCATTGCGGTCAGCATGAGCAGACCTGCGACAAAGTCGTAGGGCGTCATGATCGTCTGGTGCAGAGCCGGCGCCGAAAGAGTGCGCATCTGACGCGGCAGATGGATGGCGCTGATCAGAAAACCGATGAGAAATACGGCGGCGGCAGCGAGGGGAGCGATATAAATCGAACGGTTCTCCCATAGCTCGCGTTGCACCGACCAGTAGAAGGGCCGTGTCATCGAGAACGCGGCGGATGGAATGGCCTGCGCACCGAGTGAGGTAGGGGCGGTATTCGCTGGTGTATTCATCGGGTGGCTCCTTGTGACTGACCAATCTGACCGGGTGCCTGACCGACCACGGCAACGAACAGGTCGGCGATGCTGGGTGTGCGCACGTCGCCGAGAGCGCCGAGCTGCTGACGATCGCCATGATCGAAGAGCAGGATGCCGCGGTCGAAGAGCTGACGCTCGAATATCGGCTTGAGCGCGCGTGCCGCGGCGACCTGTTCCGGATGCACGATCAGCTCCAGATAGCGCGCTTCGTATTCTTCGATGGTGGAATTCAGCAGGATCCGGCCGCGGTCCATGAAGATGACGTCGGTGAGAAGGTCCTGAAACTCTTCCACCTGATGGGTGGTGACGACGATAGTCCGGCTGCGATCGAAGTAGTCGTTGAGCAGGGAGTCGTAGAACTGTTTGCGATAGAGACTGTCGAGGCCGAGGGTCGGCTCGTCGAGCACCAGCAATCTTGCGTCGATGGCCATGACCAGAGCGAGGTGCAGCTGGGTCACCATGCCTTTGGACAAATGCCTGATCTTTGCGTCCGGCTGGATGGCGGTCTTCGCAAGAAAGCCCTGCGCCCTGTCGCGGCTGAATCGCGGATGGACGCCGGCTACATAATCGAGCAGCTGGGACACGCGCATCCAGCGCGGCAGCACGGCGACATCCGCGATGAAGGCGACATCGCGCATAAGCTGATCGCGCTGGGTCCAGGGATTACGTCCGAGCACTTGCAGAGTTCCCTCATGTGGAGTCAGACCGAGGATGGCGTTCAACGCCGTGGTCTTGCCCGCGCCGTTGGGACCGATGATGCCGAGGATGCGGCCCTCCTCGAGACGCAGATCGATGCTGTCGAGCGCAACCGTTGTGCCGAAAGCCTTGCGCAGGCCGTGCGATTCTATCGCTGCCATGGCTTCAGCGTCCTTCCTTTGCGAGTTTCGAGGAGCGGCGGTTTGTGGTCTCGAGCAGCTCCTTCGGTGAGAAACCGAGGCGCTCCATGGTGGCGCAGATCCGGGGCCATTCTTCGCTGAGGAACTTCTCGCGTTCGCCACGCAGCAGCAGTTTGCGCGAGTCGATTTTGACAAACATGCCGAGCCCGCGTCTTTTCTCGACGAGTTCCTCGTCGACCAGCTGCTGGTAGCCCCTGAGTACGGTGAGTGGATTGACCCGCAATTCGGCGGCGACATTGCGCACGGAGGGCAGGGGATCGCCCTCCTTGAGCACGCCCTCGAGAATCATCGCGACCACGCGATCGCGAAGCTGGCGGTAAATCGGCTGATTGTCGTTCCACTCACGGTCCATCCTGTTCCCTGAGAGCCCTTCGGCTATTTTGCCCGCGCGAGGTCGAAGTGCGCATGCATCCGCTTGTCCCCCGGCATCATGTACGTCCAGTCCTCAACATGATGGTTGGGATCGACGATGGTGAAGACTGCGTGGTCCATGTGGCCGTGCTCTGTGCCGCCAGAGAGGTCGAGGAAATCAAATTCCACCGTCTTTCCGTCGGGCGAGCTCTTCGCAACCATGCGCGGCCTGTTGCCGGCGTCGCAATAGTGGGTAAGGAGCAGGCGGTCACCGTCCAGATAGAGCATGGTGACTGGATGGTCGTAATGCGCCGGGTCTTCTGGTTTTCCCGCTTCCTTCATCTCGTGCACGAGCGCGTTTCCTCGCGAGGTCACGCGCAAGGAGACCTGCATGGTCGTGTTCTCTCCCATGCCGGAACCCTTCGGGAGGATAGTCACAGGGCCTTGCCAGGTGCCTGCCAAGGCTTTCAATGAGTCGAATGACTTTTGCGCCCCTGATTGGGCGCAAGCTGCGGTTGCGAACGAGACCAGAACGACGGACAGCATAAGACGAAGGCATTTCATACGCATTTCTCCGGAAGCGCCTTTGCATTTGGTCCCCGGTGTGTTTCGCTTGCTCAGGTGCTTAGTGTTGTACTTGACTACAACACTAAGCATTGCTAAGAGTGTTGTCAAGGATTTTTCAAATTCAATTACGATCTGCACCTTGGGTGGAGCTGGAGATGGCGAGTCGGGGAGGTGGACTATCTCTTTGCTTTCGTGCTGCCTGAAGGGCGGGAGGAAGCACCCGCTCGCTCTGAAGAAAAAAATCACACGCTGTCCAAATGGCGGATAGTCACGCGTCATGGGAGTAGAGCGGACAGAATGCCCGCTGACAATCGACGAGGAGAATTTTCATGCAATATCTTTTGTTGCTTCACGCAGACGAGAATGGCTGGTCGAAGATGACCGAGGCCGAACAGCAGCAGGGGTATGCGGCTTACATGGCATATACCGAGGCATTGAAGAAGGCCGGCGCCTATGTGGGCTCGAACCGGTTGCAGCCTGTCTCCTCGGCGACCACGGTAAAGATCGCCAACGGCAAGCAGCAGGTGCTGGACGGCCCGTATGCGGATGCGAAGGAACAACTGGGCGGCTATTACCTGGTCGAGGCGCCGGATCTGGATGGGGCGATTGCGTGGGCGGCGCGCTGCCCGGGCGCGAGCCATGGAACGATCGAGGTGCGCCCGGTGTGGGCGATGTCGGCTTCGCAAGTGATGCCATGAGTGTCCGTGCCGTCGAAGTGGAAAAAGGCGACGAGGAAGCACGCGAGACCGCAGATGCGGTAGCGCGGCGCAGCTACGGCAAGCTTGTCGCCTTTCTGGCGGCGCGGACACACGACGTAACGGCAGCGGAGGACGCGTTGTCAGAGGCGTTTCTTTCCGCGCTGGCAGACTGGCCGCGCAACGGCTGTCCGGCGAATCCTGAGGGCTGGCTGCTGACGGTGGCGCGGCGCAAGGTGATCGACGCGGGGCGGCGGCATTCGACGACGGAGGCTGCGGCGGGAGAGTTGCAGATCATCGCCGAGGGCCTGGAGGCGGCAGCGGCGGAGAATGCGGAGATTCCCGATCGGCGGCTGGCGCTGTTGTTTGCGTGCGCGCATCCGTCGATCGAGGCGGGGGTGCGCGCGCCGCTGATGTTGCAGGTGGTGCTGGGACTGGACGCGAAGACAATTGCGTCGGCGTTTCTCTCGTCGCCGGCGGCGATGGGCAAGCGGCTGGTGCGAGCGAAGGACAAGATACGGCAAGCGGGGATTCCGTTCCGCGTTCCGGAGCGCGAGGAACTGGCGGCGCGGCTGGATACGGTGCTGGAGGCGATCTATGCCGCGTTTGCCGAGGGCTGGACCGGTCCCGGCGGTGGAACGGATGGCGGCATGGATGTGGTGCGGCGCGACCTGACGGCGGAGGCGATGTTTATGGCGAGGCTGGTGACGGAGCTGCTGCCGGAGGAGCCTGAGGCGCTGGGTTTGCTGGCCCTGATGCTACATGCGGAGGCGCGGCGTGCAGCGCGGCGTTCGGCGAGGGGTGAGTTTGTGCCGCTGACGGAGCAGGATCCGGCGTTGTGGGATGCGCGGATGATCGATGAGGCGGAAGCGCTGCTGCGGCGCGCAGGGATGCGCGGGATGGCGGGCCGTTATCAACTGGAAGGTGCTCTGCAGTCGGCACATGTGCATCGCTGCCAGAGCGGTGTGGCCAACTGGGCGGAGGTGGTCGCGCTGTACGATGCGCTCTTTGCGCTCTCCGGATCGCCGGTGGTGGCGATCAACCGCGCGGTGGCGATTGCTGAGAGGGATGGCGCGGCTGCCGGTCTTGCTGCGCTGCCGGAAGCAGTGGCCGATCCGCGACTGGCGGAGTATCAGCCCTACTGGGCGGCGCGCGCGGAGCTGTTGACACGGACGGGCGCGCATGGCGAAGCGTGGCAGGCCTACGAGATTGCAATCGGTCTGGAGCGCGATGCAGCGGTACGGAGATTTCTGCAGGAACGGCAGGCGGCGTTGACGGTCGCAGAGACGAAGGTGTTGGACCCGAAGTAGGGGCTTACGCGCATCTTGAGCGCGCTGCCGGAATCCAAACGGCATGAATCCTGTCCCGTTCGTTTTTGTGGATGTGTTTTCCGATCGGCCGCTCGAAGGCAATCCGCTGGCGGTTGTTCCCGACGCTGATTCGATCGACGAGTCGACGATGCGCCGGATCGCGCGCGAGTTCAATCAGTCTGAGACTACATTTTTGCTGAAGCCAGAGAAGGACGATGCAGATTGGCATCTGCGCTCGTTCACGGCGGCGGGACACGAGGTGACAGGTGCCGGGCACAATGCGCTGGGAGCGTGGTGGTGGCTGGCGGTGTCGGGACGGTTGCCGCTTCACGACGGTACGACCGCATTTCGTCAGAAGATCGCCGGCCGGGTTCTTCCGCTGCAGGTCGTTTCCAGTGGCGGTGCAGTGCGGTCGATCGTGATGCAACATGCTGCTCCGGAGTTCGGCGAGACGGTGAGCGATGCTCGAGCGCTTGCAGATGCGCTGGGACTGGAAGCCGAAGATGTATTGCCGGAGGGGAGACCGGCTCAGGTGGTATCGACCGGGGCGGCGCACTTGTTGATTCCGGTACGGGATCGTTCGGCAATCGAGCGGGCGAAGCCCAACGCGGCACGGCTGCTTTCAGTACTGCGTGCGAGCGGAGGCGAGGGTGCGTATCTCTTCTGCCGCGATGTGGCTCGCGCCGGATCTGCCGCGCACGCACGGTTCTTCAATCCGACGATGGGGATCATCGAGGATGCGGCTACCGGGACGGCGGCTGGGCCGCTCGGAGCGTGGCTGGTAAAGGAAGGTCTGGTACGCCATGGCCGCATCCGGATCGAGCAGGGCTTCACGATGGGACGGCCAAGTTTGATCGAGATCGAGGTAGGCAGCGGCGGCGTGAGCATCTCCGGACGAGGATGCGTGTCGATTAAGGGAACACTGCGGCTGGCATGATGCGGCGTACGCTCAAAAGGCAGCGATCCTATTTCTTCTCCGACAGGATGGGCAGCTCTCTCCAATGCAGTCGGGACGCAAAGATCGTGCTCGCGGAGCGAAATTCCGGCCTATAGTTGGAGGCAACAAAAACTGAGAGTCAGACTATCGACGGCAAAGGGGGCGGTATGCTCTTCAGTCGACGGGCGAGAAGCAAGCGCTCCGGTTTCCCGGTGCTGCGTCCCCGGATGGGGAACTCCGGTCTGAACGGGAAGTTTGTTTGCAGCGCATCGCTGATGCTCTTGCGGGGCGCCGCGATCCTTTTGGCAACCAACGCGGTATGGGTCACAACCGTGATCGCCCAAGAGCAAGGAGCGCCACACTGGAGCTACGAAGGACAGACGAGTCCCAGTCATTGGGGTGACCTCAGCAGTGACTACGCTCCGTGCAAAATCGGTCATCGTCAGTCGCCGATTGATATTGAGGCGGCACAAAAGGCCGACCTGCCCGCCATTCAGTTTGACTACAAAGCCGCACCGTTACACATCATCGATAACGGTCATACGATCATGATCAATTACGCTCCCGGCAGTTCGATCAAGGTGGGAGACAAACGCTACGAGCTGAAACAGTTCCACTTCCATCGACCGAGCGAGGAGAGGATCAAGGGCAAGAGATACGACATGGTGGTGCATCTGGTACACGTGGCCTCGGACGGCTCAACGGCGGTTGTCGCGGTCCTGTTGCAGCAAGGCGCAGACAACGCGTTGATCGACGAGTTGTGGGCGGACGTACCGAAAGAGAAGAACAAGGAAGGGTTTTTGGACAGCGTTCAAATCAACGTGGCGAACCTTCTACCTGCTGATCGCGGCTACTACACCTTTGCCGGATCTCTCACGACACCACCCTGCACTGAGAACGTAACCTGGTACGTACTGAAGCACCCGGTAACCTTGTCTGCAGCAGAAATCACTGAATATTCAAAGCTCTACCGCGACGATGCGCGGCCTACGCAACCGAGCTATGACCGAGCGGTGCGGGAGAGCAAATAACTCCTGATTTCGAGCCGACACTCGCGTTCCGTTTTTTTTGCGCCGCGAGTTTTCTGAGAGCGCGCTGCTTTCACCGAGGCCTACTTAGTCATCGTTGCAGTCATCGCGACCGCCTGCTATTTGACGGACGCATTTCACGTTTCCAGCGGCGCATCCGGCCGGCGCGATTTGCCAAAGAAGGGAACGGCCTTCAGACTAGGAAGTTGCGCCGTTTGATATTGCCCCCTAGGAATTGACTGAGAGGACTACCCGAAAGATGACGAGCAAGAAGAGCAGCGGCCAAGCCGCCGCTGCCCCGCCGACGATTGCGCCCGCGACGGGCAAACTGGGAGTGATGGTTGTGGGCATGGGGGCGGTGGCCACCACGCTTATCGCCGGAGTGGAGGCGGTGCGGCGCGGATTTGCGAAGCCGATCGGATCGATGACGCAGATGGGCACGGTCCGGCTGGGCAAGCGCACCGACAACCAGGCGCCGTTGATCAAGGATTTTGTTCCGCTGGCGAAGCTCGATGACGTTGTCTTTACCGGGTGGGACATCTACGACGAGAACATGTACCAGGCTGCGAAGACTGCGGCAGTGCTAGAGCGCGATCACCTGGACCAGATCAGGCCGTTTCTTGAGAGCATTCAGCCGATGCCGGCGGTCTTCAGCCAGCACTACGTGAAACGGCTGAATGGCAATCATGTGAAGACGGGACGCTCGAAGTGTGACCTGGCGCAGCAGGTGCGCAACGACATCCAGGCATTCAAGGCGAAGACCGATCGCCAGGTGATGATCTGGTGCGGATCGACGGAGATCTTTCTCGAGCCCGCGGCGTGTCACCAATCGATTGAGGCGTTTGAGAAGGGGCTGCTCGCAGACGATCCGGCGATTGCACCCTCGCAGATCTATGCGTATGCCGCGCTGATGGAAAGGATTCCGTTTGCGAATGGCGCGCCGAATCTGACGGTGGACATTCCGGCGCTGCAGGAGCTCTCGAAGAAGACGGGCGCACCGATCTGCGGCAAGGACTTCAAGACTGGGCAGACGCTGATCAAGACGGTGCTGGCACCGGCCTTCAAGGCACGCATGCTGGGCGTGGCGGGCTGGTACTCGACCAACATTCTGGGAAACCGGGATGGCGAGGTGCTGGACGATCCGGAGTCGTTCAAGACCAAGGAAGAGTCGAAGCTGGGAGTGCTGGATTTCATTTTGCAGCCGGAGCTGTACCCGGAGTTGTACGGGGACATTTACCACAAGGTTCGCATCAACTATTATCCGCCACGCGGTGATAATAAAGAGGGTTGGGACAACATCGACATCTTCGGGTGGCTCGGCTATCCGATGCAGATCAAGGTGGACTTCCTGTGCCGCGATTCGATCCTCGCGGCTCCCCTGGCGCTGGACCTGGTGCTGTTTCTAGACCTGGCGTCGCGGACGCCGGAGCTGAAGCACCGCGGCATCCAGGAGTGGCTGAGCTTCTTCTTCAAGTCGCCGATGACGGCCGAGGGGCTCTATCCGGAGCATGATCTGTTCATTCAGTCGATGAAGCTGAAGAACACGCTGCGGCATATCAAGGGCGAGGACCTGATCACGCATCTGGGGCTCGAGTATTACGATTAGGTGATTTGCCAGGCAGACGCGACGGTGGCGCGAGTTGTGGGGTTCGCTTCCTGTGGTCGCTCACGTTGGGTTTTGTGGGCGACCTGGCACACTGGAGGTTCGGTTCGCGACGAATGACAGCTTTCTTGGGAAGCGCTTCTGTTGTTCTGAAGAGCCGGGCTCCCGCTCACCAATGGCGGCGTATCATGGTCTAATCAGCGGCTCAGTCTGAGCTGCCCGCGCGTTGGGCTGTCCCAGCTGACCTCTCTTTAGAGGTGGTGTTCTTATGCGGGTTTCCGGTCCTTCCTCAACCAAGATTTTTCTGCCGGCGCTGCTTGCGATGGCGACAGTGACGCTCCAGGCGCAGCAGACGAGCCAGCCACAGGCTCCGGCAAACACGACGGCGCCCGCCAGCCAGACCGCGCCCCCTGCAGCTACTCCGCCCGCTAACTCTGCACCGACGACTGGCGCCCCGACGCCTTCCGACACTTCCAAGCCCACAACCGGGACTGCCACGGATGGGACGAATGCGCCAGCCGCGACGACGGATGCGAAGGATACGCCGGCTGCGGCGGATGGGAAGAATGCGCCGGCGGCGGCGACGGATGCGAAGGATGCGCCGGCAGCGGCGCAGTCTACGCCTGCGAATGCGCCTGCGAGCACGCAGACGAATCCTCCGGCGTATGACAACGCGAAGGACAACGGAAAGAAGGATAAGAAAAACAAGAAGGACAAGGACGCCCAGGACAATAAGGACAATCAGCCGACCGCGGAAGAGATGGCTGCGGCGCAGGATACGTCGATCCGGGCGCGCAAGAACACGGCGCCGGAGCCGTTGCCGAACGGCGTGATGCCGGGTGTGAAGAAGGGCAGCATTGAGGATGTGAGCGCGACGGGCACACGCGATATCGGCGGACGCGGGCTGGGCAACTGGTACTCGACCGAGTCGGAGATGAAAGAGGGCAAAGGCATCTCGATGGAGATCGAGAGGAGCGTGAAGTTCATTAACGATCCGATGGTCACAGAGTATGTGAACCGCGTCGGTCAGAACATCGTGAAGAACTCAGACGCGAAGGTGCCGTTCACGATCCGGGTGATCGATTCCGATGAGATCAACGCCATGGCGCTACCGGGCGGATTCTTCTACGTGAACAGCGGTCTGATCCTTGCGGCGGACGATGAAGCCGAATTGGCCGGCGTGATGGCGCACGAGATCGCGCACGTCGCGGCGCACCACGCGATGCGCGAACAAACGCGGATGAACTACGCGCAGATGGGTACGATTCCGCTGATCTTCGTCGGTGGCGGCCTGGGATACGGGCTCTATGAAGCAGCGAGCCTGGCGGTGCCGATCACGTTTCTGCAGTTCTCGCGGGACTTCGAGCGGCAAGCGGACTTCCTTGGTATTGAGTACATGTACCGCGCCGGTTACGATCCGCAGGCGCTGCCGAGCATGTTCGAGAAGATCGAGCATCTGGAGAAGACCAAGCCGAACATGATCGCGAAGGCGTTCTCCGATCATCCACAGACGCCGGACCGCATCCTGGCTACTCAGCAGGAGATCGCCCACCTGCTGCCGCCAAAGGATGAGTATGTGATTACGACCTCGGAGTTCGACGATGTGAAGGCACGGCTGGCGCGGATCGAGAACAAGCGCAAACTGCGCGACGGGCAGCAGGAGAAGAAACCCTCACTGCGGCACGCGAGCACATCACCGGATGCGAACGGCCAGAACGGGCAGCAGACGAGTCAGAATGGTCAAAACAACCCGAATGGGCAGAACGGCTCGGATGATGATCGGCCGACGCTGCATCGCCGGGACAACTGACGAGATTCGTCAGCAGCATTTACGGCAATAAACTGAGCGCACCATCGATCCTGAGGGGGACGATGGTGCGCTCTTGTTGTTTGAGGGGCCGATTGAATGCGGTTAGGGGATCGTCATGGTGATGGTGTTTGACGGATTGCTGGTGTTGCCCGATTGGTCGACGGACCGAACTTCATAGACGTAGGTATGGCCCGAAGTGACCGAGTTGTCGGTGAAGGCGGTCGAAGAGGCTACGGTGGTCGCGATGGTCGAGTACTGGGTTGAGCCGGAAGCGGCACGATCCACCTGGTAGGAGTCGACGGGATCGCTGCTGCTCGAAGGCGCCTGCCAGGTGAGGCTTACCGAATGCGAGGTCGTTGTGCTGATGGCGGTTTCGCTGAGCGAAACCGTGGGGTCGTTCGCGGTGGAGGTGACAGTGAGTGTGCCGGTTTGCGCGGTACTTTGCGGTTTGGCAATTACTTTCACGGTGAGAGTCTGCCCCGGGGATAAGGTGGCGGGCAGGGATACGGTGGAGTCGGAGAAGACGCCATTTGAGAACGAGATGTTTTGGATGGTGACGGACCGTCGACCGGTTGAGGTGATGGTCAAGGGCTGGGATGAGACGTTGCCGCTGGAGCCGTTGAAGCTAAGTGCGGTGGTGGACAGGCTGATGTTCCCGCTGGTGTGTTGACGTGCCAGGAGCGGAGTCGCGACAAGGAGCGCGACCACAGTGAGGGGGACGAATTTTTTCACGACAATGACTCCGGAATAGGGGAATGGGGGCAGAAAACCGGAAGAGGCTAGTGGCTATGTCGAGACTTAACTTTCAGGATCAGAATGCAGAAAGTTGACAATAAGTTGTCTTGGCGAAGTATAAAACAGCCGGTACCCCAGGTGGGTCGTGGGCGGAGGCATGGCCGGGTGGGCAGATGCCCTGGAAAGTCCTGACGGAACCCCAAAACCAGCGGCAATACCCCGTTCGGTGGGTAAAGGAGAGGAATCTTTCCTTGAAGAGGCCCAAGGAAACAGGTATATACAAGACGCCGGGTTAGCTTTTGCCGAAACTGCTTAATGCGGCCCGGGAGGAAGTTCCCCCTGAAGGGATGGCACTCCAATGAAGGCGCAGACGGCAGCGACAGAGCAGCGCGAGGTGATGGACATCCGCCAGGCGGCGGACTATCTGGGGATCAGCGCCGACACACTGTACAAGTACGCATCCGAGGGATTTGTGCCGGCGTTCAAGCTGGGGAACCGGTGGCGCTTCAAGCGTTCGCGGCTGAACGACTGGATGGACCAGCAGAGCTCTGGTGGCAACATGCCGGCGGCGCGGCTGGAAGAGAAGCCTAAGGCGAAGCCGGTGCAGAGTGTGCGGCCGGCCCGGCGGAAGAGCGCGGCTCAATAAGCAGGTTGTTCGTTCAATGCCACTACTTATTTCCTTGCGCCTGCTTGCGACGAAGCCACGAGTGCAGCGCTAAAAAAAACGAATGGCGTGAGCATCGCAGCGGTCAGAACAAAGGTGAAAGCGATATACAGCACGACGGAATCGCCGTGAATCCCCTGCGGAAAAATCAGTCCCGCGAGAAGCGCCCCAGGCAGGAAGATCATCCCGGCCGATTCAAGTCCCCAGATTGACAACGCGACGCATGCGGCCGCCACCAGCAAACCACCACAAGCAGCGACTAACCATTGCTACTTCTTCGATTGCATGCGCGGTTACCGAGGGCTTGGATCGTAACATGCGGGCCATTGCTATGCTCATAAAGGTGTGCCGGGTTCGACAAAGATGATTCCTGAAAGAGTACGCATGCGCCAACTCCGCGCCACGATGGCGAAGCAGAAGATCGCGGCGCTGCTGGTGACGCATCTGCCCGACGTGCGCTATCTGTGCGGTTTCACCGGGTCGAATGCTGCACTGGCGATCACGGCCAAGCACTCGTTGATGGTGACGGATGGGCGCTATACCGCGCAGGCTGCTTACGAGGTGAAGGAGACCGAGGTGCGGATCTCTAAGGGGCCGGCGCTGGCGGAGGCTTGCCGCTGGCTTGCGGCCACTCGTGTGAAGCATGCGTATTACGACGGCGAGCAGACGACCATTGCCGCGTTGCGCGCGATGGAGGAGTCGCTGAAGGGGCTTTCCAGAGGAAGCGCGAAGCGATTTTTCGAGCCGCTGAGGTCGCCGTTCGTCGCAGAGCAGCGCATGGTGAAGGATGCGGCGGAGATCGAATGCATGGCCGCAGCGGCGGCGCTGGGTGTGCGACTCTTCGAGCACATCGTCGGGTTCATGCGACCGGGGCTCAAGGAGAATGCAGTTGCCGCGGAGCTGGAGTATCGGGCGCGGCTGTGGGGTGCGGAGGCGATGTCGTTTCCGACGATCGTCGCGAGCGGCGAGCGATCCGCGATGCCGCATGGTACTGCGACGGAGGCAAAGCTGCCGCGGCGCGGATTCGTGACGCTCGACTTCGGTGTTATTCTCAACGGTTATTGCTCAGATATGACGCGCACCGTGCACCTGGGGCGGGCGACAGCGCGGGAGCGCGAGGCCTATGACGCGGTGCTGGCGGCGCAGGAGAATGCGGTCGAAGCAGTGGCCGCGGGCGTGAAGGCAGGCGATGTGGATGAGGCAGCACGCAGCGTGTTGCGAGAGGCGAAGCTGGCAGATTACTTCACGCATTCGACGGGGCATGGAGTAGGGCTGGAGATCCACGAGTCGCCGCGCATCGCCATGGCACAGCAGACGTTGCTAACCAAAGGGATGGTCATTACCATCGAGCCTGGCATCTATATACCGGGTGCATTCGGTTTGCGCATTGAGGACACAGTAGTGGTGGAGCGGCGAGCATGCCGTGTGCTGACGCCGGCGACCAAGGCGTGGATTGAGTTGTAAAAGCTGTTTTCCTGATACGGTGATCGGTTGGCAGTAGTGATGTGCGATTTTTCTCAACGGAAGAATTGTGCCGTCGGTCGGTTGGCGTTGGAATCATCGGGAAAACAGCTAAGGCAGCGCAAGGCGGCGGAGTGACGGCAAAGAAGACGGACGCGCGACTGAGTGCGAAAGACAAGAAGAGATTGGCAAGCATGAATCCGGAAGAGATAGCAGAGCTGAAAGAGCTGATCGAGTTCCTGAAGGAAAACGGCATCGGCGAGTTCGACCTGGAGCGGGGCGACCTGAAGGTGCGGCTGAAGTTTGCCGGCGCTGGGCCTCAGGTGGATCCGTCGCACCTGTCGCAATTGGCGCAGTTTGCGGCGGCCCAGCATGCCGCGGCGTTGCAGCCTGCGGTGGTAGCACATGTGCATCCCGTGGGCGCACCTGCACATCCGGCAGCTGCAGCATCCTCTGCGCCAGAGACGGCGACAGCCGCGGCGCCCATAGACGATGAGGCAGGGCTGCATATTGTGAAGTCGCCGATTGTGGGGACCTTTTACGAATCGCCATCGCCAGGCTCGCCGGCGTTTGTGAAGCCGGGCGACATGGTGGAAGTCGGGCAGGTGCTGTGCATCGTGGAAGCGATGAAGCTGATGAACGAGATCGAGTCCGATGCGGCAGGCGAGATTGTGAAGCGCTTTGTGACGAGTGGCCAGCCGGTGGAGTACGGACAGAAGCTGTTCGCCGTGCGGCCGCGCTAGGACTGGCCGTCCGGGCAATGGCGCCTACGGCGCGAGTTATTCAGCTCGCCCCCTATGGTCGCTTACGTCGAAGATTGTGGGCGAGGCAAGAAGCAGCAGGTCTCTCCACTGCACCGATCGCCTTCGCGATCGGCTTCAGTCGAGATGACACATTGTGTGATGAGAGTTTGTGACGGCGCCCTGAGGCGCGAAGGGAATGCATGTTTCGGAAAGTCCTGATCGCCAATCGCGGCGAGATTGCGCTGCGTGTGATCTGCGCGTGCAAGGAGCTTGGCATCCGCACCGTGGCGGTTTACAGCGAGGCCGACCGCAACTCGCTGCATGTTCGCTTTGCCGATGAGGCGATCTGCATTGGGCCGCCGCGCTCGGCGGAGAGCTATCTGCATGTGCCCGCGGTGATCTCGGCGGCCGAGATCGCGGATGTAGATGCGATCCATCCCGGTTATGGACTGCTAAGCGAGAACGCAAACTTCGCGGAGGTATGCCGCGCTTCGAATATCAAGTTCATCGGGCCGCCGCCGGAGGTGACGCGGCTGATGGGCGAGAAGGAAAAGGCGCGCATGGCCATGAAGAAGGCCAAGGTGCCGATCCTTCCGGGCTCGGAAGGCGTCATCCAGAGCGAGGGCGAGGCGCTGGAGTGGGCCAAGTCGGTGGGGTATCCAGTGATCCTGAAGGCCTCGGCGGGCGGCGGCGGACGCGGGATGCGCGTGATCCGCTCGAAGGATGAATTGCCGGCGCTGTTCCAGGCGGCGCAGACCGAGGCGGCGAACGCCTTCGGTAACGGCGACCTTTATATGGAGAAGTTCATCGAGCAGCCGCGGCACATCGAGTTCCAGGTTCTGGCAGATCAGCACGGGAACGTGATGTCGCTGGGCGAGCGGGAGTGCTCGATCCAGCGGCGGCATCAGAAGCTGATCGAAGAGGCGCCATCGCTGCAGGTTGACGGGAAGATGCGCGAGGAGATCGGCAAGACGATTCGCCGGTGCCTGGAGCAGATCGGCTATCAGAACGCGGGAACGATCGAGTTCCTGATGGATGAAGACGGCAAACTCTACTTCATCGAGATGAACACGCGCATTCAGGTGGAGCATCCGGTGACGGAGATGGTGACGGGGCTGGACCTGGTGAAGGCGCAGCTGCGAATTGCAGCGGATGAGAAGCTGTCAGATATCGTGACTGAGCCGGTGACGATTCGCGGGCACGCGATCGAGTGCCGGGTGAACGCAGAGCATCCGGAGAAGTTCACACCCTCGGCCGGACGGATCAGCGTTTTCAACGTGCCGGGCGGCAATGGCGTGCGGGTGGACACGGCGCAGTATGCCGAAGGATTTGTGCCGCCGTACTATGATTCGCTGATTGCGAAGCTGATCGTGCATGGCAAGGACCGCTCGGAAGCAATGGCGCGAATGCAGCGGTCGCTCGAGATGTTTGTGGTGGAGGGGATCCATACGACGATCCCGCTGCACCAGCGAATCTTTGCCGATGCGGAGTTCCGCGAAGGCAAGTTCGATACGAAGTTTATGGAGCGGTTCTTTGAGCGGGAGAAGGCTCGGTTGACGGGGTTGCCGGACTAGCGCCAGAGTGACGAGCCGCTAGGATGAAGCTGACAGTGCTGTCCATAGACGACTACTCATCCGCTGATGGAGAGATGGCCCCGAACCCACGGCCTGGATTCGAGACAGAAGTAATTCAGGAACTAAAGATGACGCCGAGCTGAGAGCTTGTTTGGAAAGCGGAGCTACAGGAGAGTCATCTACGAGCCGTACCGATGAGATGGCTCTCTCTTCTACTAACGTCCGCCCATCCCGTGGCCGGGGATGAGGTGCAACGTCAGGGCTAATGCGGCCATGACGGCTACGTAGTAGAGCATCGTGTCCCAGCCTCCTTCTTCGGGACGGTCCCGCATCGAGGGGCGCGTCATGGTGAAGAGTCGCCACAGTGCTCCTGCGGCGATGAAGAGGAAGAGTCCTTCGCCGCCCATCCACCACAATCCAACTGCGGCGCAGATCAGTGCGAGTCTCGCGGTGCGGCCTAGCGCGTTGGCGGCTTGCGCGCCGTCGAGCACCCAGATGGGAATCAGGTTGAGGACGTTGAGCCCTGCGCCGGCGCGGGCCAGCGCGGCCCACAGCATGGAGTGTGTCTGGAGATAGAGCCCGGCGCAGATGGCTGAGGCGAGCCAGCCCGCGAGTGGACCGGCGAGCGCGATCTGCGCGCGCTTCGCCTGCGAGACGCCTAACGCCTGCCACTTCACATATGCGCCGAGACCGGGGAGGAAGACGGGCATCTCGGCGGGGAGGCCGCGGCGCTTGATGTCGATGTAGTGGCCCATCTCGTGGATAAGGATCGAGGCTGCGAAGCCGATGCCGAACTTCCATCCGTAGAGCGCCCAGTAGACGCCGACGAAGGTGAAGAGGCTGAAGAGAAATTTCAGCTTGAAGACGGCGAAGAAGAGCCCTTTGCCTTTGAGGAGGATGAGCAGGAAGGGGCCGAGCGGACCGAGCCGCTTGAGCCAGGTCGGCGTCGCGTGAGCGGGCTTCGGCAGTGCGGCAAGATGGCCGCGCATCCACTGGGCTTGTGTGGTGTCGGAGGGGAGGAGGTTGAGGGCTTGGGACCAGAGCTCACGTGCACCGGCGATATCGCCGGACGCTTCGCGCTTCTGCGCCTGGGAGGAGAGGGCGTCGATCTTTTGTGCGTGGACGAGAGCATGGCAGCGTGGGCAGGCGCGTGCGCCAGAGGGGAGACTCGCGCCGCAGGAGGCACAGTTGGCGGGCCCGCGTTCGAGCGGCGCTGCAGAGGAGAGATCGAACATGAGATGGACGCGCTAACGCGGATTTCCTATAAGTGAGGTTATCGGAATAGGGCCAGGTGCGGTTCGTCCTGACAACTCCGAACTGTTGCGAGCGGACACTGGCAATCCGATTTAGCTTGCCGCTGGTTTCGGGCGGAAGGGCCCTTCGACGTTGGCGCTCGGGGCGGCTGTGCCACGCCATGCAATCCGCAGGCCGACGAAAAGAATTACCAGATTGATGAGGCCGTGAATGGGGTCGCGCATTTCGCGAATCGGTGAAGTGAGGCCGACGGGGAGCAGCCGTATGCCGACGACGAGCATGCGTCCTGCAGGAATGCGGGTCCGGAATTCCCAAAGCGCAATAGGTATCTCGGCGAGCGCGATGGCGAGATAGGTGAGGATGACGGCGACGATCTGGAAGGGGCGGCCGCCGAAACCTCCGGAGCCGAACTTCATCGCTCGCGCGACGATGTAGCCGACGCCAAGCGCCACGTAGCCGATGTAGAAGCTCGTAGCGATGGTGAAGGCAGCGTAGCCGACGAGGCCGACAGCCGCGGCGCCGATACCAAAGAGAAGCGCGCGTGTGAAGGCGGTGTTCTTTTGACCATTCGCCTGGCCATTCTGCGCGGCGGAAGCGCAGCCCGCGCAAGCGGTCCGTCCGTGGACGCGATAGTACTCGCTGGCAAGCGGGGTGCCACAGAGGCCGCAGCGCTCGATCTGCTGAGGTGGGTATTCAGCAGTAGAGAACTGCGGTGTGTCGGACATGATGGCACTTAGGCGAAGCTTCGCTGGAGGGTAGCACACAAACAGCGCGATTCGGCGCGAGTTGCATGGCTCGTTCCCTTTACGGGAAGATGCAGTGGTCTGGAGAGCAAATGCCAATGATCGCTGAGTTGCTGTTGCCGGAGTTTGATGCCGAGGTGGCTAGTACGCGCAAGGTGCTTGTGGCGGTGCCGGAGGAGAAGTTCGATTGGCGGCCGCATGCGAAGTCGTTCCCGATGCGTGAGCTGGCCGGGCACGTTGCGGAGCTTGTGAGCTGGACGAGCGATGTACTGCGCCGGGAGCGCTTCGACGTTACGAGCGCGAACCCGCCAGAGAACGCGAGCTTCAAACCTGCAAGCTCAAAAGAGATGCTGGAGAAGTTCGAAGGCTGGGCGGCCAAGGCACGTGCCGATCTTGCCGCGGCGACAGACGATGCGATGCAGCAGGAGTGGGTGATGACGTGGGATGGCTACGAGATAGTCCGCTCGCCGCGGTATCACGCCATTCGCAAGTGGTCCCTGAACCACATAGTGCATCACCGCGGGCAGCTTGGTGTGTATCTGCGGCTGAACGATGCGAAGGTGCCGGGGGTCTATGGGCCTTCGGCGGACGAGCAGTAGGACAGGCGCTTGGAGCTGCCGCGGCTTTATCCGATCCTCGATGCGGATGCGCTGGCGCGCGCGGGCATACCGCTGATCGCGGCGGGGCACGCTGTCTATGATGCGGGTGTGCGTTGGGTGCAGTATCGCGACAAGCAGGCGACCGACACAGAAGTGCTGGAGCGGATGCGCCTGCTGCGCGCGGTCTTTCCGGCGGGGGAAGCGGTGCTGCTGGTGAATGACCGGGTGCATCTGTGCGCGGCGGCTGGGGCAGATGGCGTGCACATCGGCCAGGAGGATATGGACCCGGCGAAGGCGCGCAAAGCGCTGGCGCGAGGGCGGCTGCTGGGTGTTTCGACGCATAACGTCGCGCAGTTGCGCGCGGCAGTCAAAACAGGGGCGGCGGATTATCTGGCGATCGGACCGGTCTTCGCGACGGCATCGAAGGAGAACCCGGATCCGGTGGTGGGGCTTGAGGGAGTGAAAGCGGCGCGCGCGTTGACGCAGCTGCCACTGGTCGCGATCGGCGGCATCACGGCCGAGAGCGGTCGCGAGGTGATCGAGGCCGGGGCAGATGCAGTGGCGGTCATTTCAGGCCTGCTGCCTCAGGCGGGCAGGGGGATGTCCGAAAGGGTTCGGGACTTTCTTGCATTTTTACGATAGAACTGACTGCTGAGTACCTACAGATTTGTAAGCCACGTGGGTGCCTGCTCGCGACCATGTTGCTTCGAGCCGACGTTCGACTGAACAGGCAGCACACGCACGACGACATTTGAAACCGGAGACAGATTCTTTTGGCTAGACTTTTTGCAACCAAGCCCCTCTCGCTGTTGCTGGAGGAGGCACACGAGGAGGGCGAGCACACACTGAAGCGCTCGCTCGGCCCAGTCAACCTGATCACTCTGGGAATTGGCGCGGTGATCGGCGCGGGCATCTTCGTGCTTACCGGCCAGGCCGCGGCGCGTCACGCCGGGCCGGCTATCGCGCTGAGCTTTATTCTGGCGGGCATCACCTGCGCCTTCGCCGGGCTTTGCTATGCGGAGTTTGCGTCGATCATCCCGATTGCGGGGTCCGCATACACCTATGGGTACGCGACGCTGGGTGAGTTCGTGGCCTGGATCATCGGCTGGGACCTGTGTCTGGAGTATGCCTTTGGCGCGGCGACGGTGGCATCGGGCTGGTCGGGATATTTCGTCTCGCTGCTGGAGCAGCTGCACATCTACCTGTCGCCGGGGGTGGCGCGTTTTACGACAACGGCCGGAACTGTGCTCTACAACCTGAACGGCAAATGGATGACGAAAGCGGCGATTTCGATGGTGCTGCCGCTGGGCACTGACCTGTCGAAGCTGCCGCATGTGACGGGCGTATTCAATCTGGTGGCGTTCCTGATCATCCTGATTGTCACCGCGATCCTGGTGATCGGCATTCAGGAGTCGGCGAACTTCAACACGCTGATCGTGATCGTGAAGCTTACCTGCGTCTTCATCTTCCTTATTCTGGGAATCAACTACCTGATTCATCACCCAGGACTGGGAAAGATGAACTGGCACCCGTTCATTCCGCCCAAGGATGAGGCGGGGAACTTCGGCATCAGCGGCATTGCGGCGGGCGCGGCTTCGGTGTTCTTCGCGTATATCGGCTTCGACGCGGTGTCGACGGCGGCGCAGGAGGCGAAGAATCCGCAGCGGGACATGCCGATCGGCATCCTCGGATCGCTGGTGATCTGTACCATCCTTTACATCATGGTCTCGCTCACGCTAACCGGTTTGGTGAGCTACAAGGCGCTGGACGTAGGCGACCCGGTGGCGGTGGGTATCGATGTCACAGGGGTGCCCTGGGGCAGCCTGCTGGTGAAGGTGGGGGCGGTCTTTGGGCTCGCGACGGTGATGCTGGTGATGCTGTTGGGCCAGTCGCGCGTCTTCTTCTCAATGTCGCGGGATGGCCTGCTGCCGAAGTGGGCGAGCGCGATCCATCCCAAGTTTCGGACACCGTGGATCTCGAACATGCTGGTGGGATCGATTGTGGCTTTCCTGCCGGCGCTACTGCCGATCGACCGGCTGTCGGAGCTGGTGAACATGGGCACCCTGCTGGCCTTCAGCATCGTAAGTGCGGGAGTATGGATCCTGCGGCGGCGGCACCCGGATCTGCATCGTCCCTTCAAGACGCCGCTGGTGCCACTGGTGCCGATACTGGGAATCATCAGCGCGTTCTACCTGATGTTCTCGCTGCCGCTACTGACCTGGATCGTGGTCGGCATCTGGCTGGTGGTGGGGCTGTTGATTTACTTCACCTACTCCACGAGACACAGCAAGGTGCAGGCGCTGCCCGCGCACGAGACCACGGGAAGATAACCCGTTTGAAAACGGGTGTGAAAGAAGACGACCTGCCAGCGATGGCGGGCCGTCTTGCCAGATGATCGCTTGGCGCGTCGGCGCTGATGCTACATCCATGCCCGAATGCGACGTCGCAACTGCTTCGCAGTGACATTGAAGACGAGATGGGTGACGAGCTCGTTCAGCTGTTCCTGCTTCAGTTGACGCCTGGCAGGCCCGGCGAGATGGAGGGCGGGAAGAGCGGACTCGTGCGTGGCGCCGAGCAGTACGAGGGCGAAGGCTGCGCCCTGACCCGCTGTCGCGTCCGGCCAGTATTCGGCGAGCGCGCCGTAGAGGGCGCCGACGGCGTCCCCGAAGGCGAAGTGCACGGAGCTCTCAGCTATCTTTTGTGGCGGGATGAAAGAGGCCGGCCGACGCGCGAAGAGGCCCTTGGAGAGCGAGGGCCGGCGGAAGTTGAAGAGGGAAATTACCATAAAGGACGAGATGCAGGAACGGCGTGCATTGACAAAGAGGTACAGGAGTAACGTATCTTTCCCGAACCGAACCTCAAGTCCCAGAAAAGTCTCAAGATTTGCAGACTTTTGGAGACAGTGCGTTGTGGTTCCGCTTACACTCTCAACGTCCATTCCGCCCTATTGCGCAATCCCTCGTTCCGGGGAGAGCGGTGGCGCGGAGGTGGTATGCGGCCAGCCGGCAGGCGGTCCGGAAACGGGAAAAATAGTTCGTTCCGGTCTGTCCGCCAGCAGGAAAACCCGCATCGCACGATTGCAGAACGGACGTGGCTGCATGCGTCGTTGAGGACGCGCAAATTTCGGCTGTAGTGAATCAGGGACCGTTCGCGGTCTGCACAGAATCCGTCGAGCAGCCGCCATCCAGACCGGCGGACGCAACAGAACGGAACCATCGGTCGCACACGAACTATTTTCAGGGATGGCTATGTCTTCGAATCGTTTCATTTCCCGGCTGTGTGTCTTTGCGTCGGTACTGGCGCTCGGTTTCACCCCTACAGGTTTATACGGACAGACGTCGGCAGCGCTGAGCGTTCCACGGGTGCTCGGTCCCGTGAACGAGTCACAGACGGCGCCGCTGACTAACAGCACGTTGCCGATTGCCCGCAAGAGCCTGGATCGAGGGCGGGTGCCGGACGGTACGCCGACCGGACACATGCTGATGGTGCTGAAGCGCAGCGAGGCGCAGCAGAAGGCATTGGATGCGCTGGTTGGAGCGCAGAAGGACCCGAAGAGCCCGAGCTATCACAAGTGGCTGACGCCGGAGCAGTTTGGCGCGCGGTTTGGGGTTGCCGATGCGGATGTGGAGGCGGTGACCTCCTACCTTGCGGGGCAGGGCTTTCAGGTAGGGCGCATCTTCAAAGACAAGATGGCGGTCGAGTTTTCCGGCACGACGGGGCAGGTCCGTTCGGCCTTCCGCACGGAGATCCACACCTTCGCGTTGAATGGGCGGAGCTTCAACGCCAACGTGAGCGCACCACAGGTTCCGGCAGCGCTGGCTCCGGTGGTGAAGGGGATCACCCTTAACAATTACAAGGCGCCAGGGGCCCATGCGACGCAGCGGATGGTACTGAACCGGAAGACGGGCCGGTCTCGTGCGCTGTACAGCGATCCGAACAATTTTCCTTTTCAGTCGATTTCGCCGGGCGATCTGGCGGTGATCTATGACATCCCGGCGGCGGCGACAGGCAGCGGCGTGACGGTGGGTGTGATCAGCGATTCGAACATCAACCTGGCGATTCCGGCGAATTACCGCACTCTGTTTGGCCTGCCAGCGAATACACCGACGGTGGTGGTGGACGGCACCGATCCGGGAGTGAATGCGGACTCCGATGTGACGTACGGGGCGATCGAGCTGCTGGCGGCGACAGCGCCGCAGGCGCAGGTAAATTTGTACACTTCGGCCGACACCGATCTGGATACCGGCCTGGACTTTGCGACCATCCGCGCACTGAACGACAACAGCGTGCAGGTACTGGTCTTCGGGTTCGAGGGTTGTGAAGCCAACCTTGGCCCGGGCATCAATCTGCTTTATGACAATGCCTGGCAGCAGGCCGCAGCACAGGGAATTTCGGTGATTGTGGGCGCTGGCGGCGGTGGCGCGGCAGAGTGCGATGCAGGTGCAAACGGAGCCCAGCCACAGAATGTCGCGACGCATGGGCTGGCAGTGAATGGCTACGCCTCGACACCGTTCAACACAGCGGTGGGCGGGACCGACTTCTTCTACGGGCCGACGGGGACGGTGAATGTCAACGATCCCAACAACATCTTTTTCACCTACTGGAGCACTACCAACGGCGGAACAGCCGGCTTTACCTCGGCGAAGCAGTACATCCCGGAGCAGCCCTATAACTCCAGTTACCAGGCAAACAACCAGCAGCCGTTTACTCCGACATTTGTACAGGCGACCGGCGGCGGTGTGAGCACGCTGGGTCAGACGGCAAACGATGGCGTGACGCAGGGGCCATACGCCCAGCCGTCGTATCAGGCAGCGGTCGCAGGTGGCATCTCAACGACGGCACGCGTCGTGCCGGATGTGTCGTTCTTCGGCGGGAACTTCAACAACCTCAGCACCTACATGCTCTGCATCGATCCGTCCGACTGCGTGAACGGGACACCGGATGACGTGCAGTACAGCAATGGCGGCAACTCTGCGCTTGCGGCTTCGGCCTTCGCAGGCGTTGCGGCGCTGGTGGTGCAGGCGCATGGCGCGCAGGGCAATCTGAACAACGGGTTGTATGCGACTGCCGCGGCCGTGCCGGGCGCATTCCATGACGTCACCGCCGGCACGAACAAGGTTTCATGCGCGCCCGGCAGCCCGGACTGCGGCGCAGACTCTTTCACGACGGGCTATAACGCGGGCGCGGGATATGACGCAGCCTCTGGCCTAGGCAGCGTGGATGTGGCAAGCCTGATCAGCGGATGGAGGAGCACTATTGGCGGAGGCGGAGCAACGATCACGCTTTCGCTCACGGAAAATGGGACGCCGATCTCGTCATTCCGTCATAACGATCCCGTGAATCTGGCCGTATCGGTAACGGGTGGCGCGGGAACTCCGACGGGAGATGTCCTGATGACCGCGACGACCGTCGGGAATCCGAACCTGAGCATAGTCCGGCTTACGCTGGCCAATGGGCAGGCGACGTTCCCGGGAATTCCGGGCGATCCGAGCTTCGGCGCCCTGCTGCCCGGCGGCAGTTATTCGGTGGTGGCGCGATATGCGGGCGACGCGAATTACGCACCGGCGACAGCATCGACTTCGGTGACGGTGACCGGAGTTCCGGCGCAACTGACGATGCTGACCACCGACCAGCTCAATAACCCTCTGCCGATATACAACGGGCAGACGCTGCCCTACGGCACAAATGTGCACTTTGGCTTCTTCGTCTCGGATGCGAATGATCCGAACGATCCGGCATCGGCGACCGGCAACATTATCCTGACCGACGGCGGCAAGCAGGTGGCGATTCTGCCGGTGGGCTCGGAGGGCTTTGCAAGCTTCAGCAGCTCAACGCTCGCCGCGGGAGCACACATCTTCGGTGCGACCTACAGCGGAGACGCGACGTTCAGCGCGGCAAACCTGACCGGTCCGGGGCCCTCGTTGTTGATTTCGGGTGTGCCGACGACGACCTCCCTGGTGTCGACAGATCCGAACCCATCGGTGGCGAACAACATGATGTCGCTGGTAGCGACGGTCACGCCGGTTCAGGTTTGCTCACCGCTGGCGCCTTGTCCTACAGGGTTTGCGCCGGTGGGCAGGGTACGGTTCCGGAGCGTCCAGAACGGCGTGAAGGGCGCCACAGTGCTGGGAGTGGTGACACTGGGCCAGGGTGTGAACGCAGGATCGGCGCTCACGAACACTGCGGTGCTGACCGTTCCGCGCAACACCTTTGCCGCCGGGCAGTCGTATTCGATCACGGCTATTTACGTTCCGAACAATGTTGGCAACTACCAGACTTCCACCTCGGCGCCGGTGACGGTGGCGATTGGAACAGGGACGGGCGCAGTGGGCACGAATACGTCCATCGCGACGACGCCGGCGGGCTCCACCAGCTTTGTGGACACGTCGAGTCTACTTTTCGTTGCGACGGTCAACAATAGGGTCAACGGACGTCCAGTGCCAACCGGCAACGTGACGTTCTTCTCGAATGGGACGGCGTTCCCGCCGGTGCCGCTGGACGCGGCGGGGATCGCGGCGTTCATGGTTCCACAAAACGACGATGGGGTGCTGACTCTGCCGCTGGGACAGAGCAGCATTCTGGCCCAGTATGCCGGCGATGCGACGCACGCACCTTCGAGCTCGGTTTACACCATCAACGTGTATGACCAGTTCTCAACGCCCGACTTTGCGATGCAGAGCAACACGACGTACCAGACAATCTCTGCAGGAAACCGGGCAGCGCGATTCACGCTGCAGTTCACTTCGATGAACAACCTGGCCGCGCTGGGGATACCGATTGCGCTCAGTTACACAACGCCTCCCGGCGTCACCTGCACGGGGCAGCCGGCGTCGCCGAACTTCCGCCAGACCATCTACGCGACGGTGAACGTTACCTGCCGGCCTGCGGCGGGAACCACAATCGGGCGTACGGCGACGGCGGTGAATCCGCAAGGGAATTCACGCGGCTTCTGGCTGGCAGAGGGCGGAGCAGCACTGGCGTGCATTCTGCTCTTCGGCATACCGAAGCAGCGGCGCAAGTGGCAAACGCTGATGGGCTCGCTGGCGTTGTTCATAGTGGCCTTTGGCTTCACGGGCTGCGGAGCATCGGTGGCGAACGGTCCGAACAAGCAGTACTATGACTCGCTCTTTGGCAACAGCGACGCAAAAACGAATGCAGTGCTGGCTCCCGGCAGTTATACGGTGATCGTGACGGGCAGTGCAGCGGTCTACAACAACTCACAGCCGAACACGACGGTGAACGTCGTGCACAACATACCGCTCAGGGTTGTGGTGCAGTAACCCGAGAGGCGAGTGACACGCGAAGGGGCAAGCTTCGGCTTGTCCCTTTACGTTTTCTTTACGGAGATGTTGATCGGTCATTTGCGCGCATCCTAAAGCGCAGGGAGAGCGCAGTGCGAGAATCACAGCAGGACCGAGGTGCATGATCGAAGTGCAGGACCGAAGATACAGTAAACAAGGAGGCCGCAACGATGGCGCTTCATCTGAAACACATTACGGCGATTGTGCTGGTGGGCGATGGGTTGCTGGCATTGATCAATCCGGAACGTGATGCGCTGGCCTGGCGCATGGGGCCGGAGCCTTTTCGGTCGCTGATGAGTTACATGGCCAAGCGTCCGGCGCTGACACGCTGGGTGGGAGCGACACAGATCGCGGTGGGTATCTGGTGGGCGCTGCGGGAGGAACCGGCGGCGTCGCCGCGCAAAGCTTGAGTCGATTCGCGTCGATTCAAATCGAAACTGCAGTCCCGCTTTGAGGACAGGTAACGATTCGAATACCAGGACGGGGTGGAACTTCGCGGTCCGTATCGATATTATGAGCGGACAATGCTGAACCGGCGAAAGTTCCTGGCACTCTCCGCGGCGGCCTGGCCAGCGATGGCTTTCGGCGCTGGGAAGCATGTCCCACTGGGGGTGCAGCTCTACACGATCCGCAACCTGGTGAAGGGCAACAATCTTCTTCAGCTACTCAAAGAGATTCGAGCCATCGGCTATGAAGAGGTGGAGCTCTACTGGAACCTCTACACGCATACGGAGCACGATCTCGCGAGCATTCTGCACCGATCGGGGCTGACCGCAGCGAGCGGCCACTTCAACTACGAAGAGTTTGCTACGAAGATCCCGTACGCGCGGCGGCTGGGGCTGAAGTGGATGGTGTGTCCGATGCTGCCCAAGGCGCAGTGGGGATCGCCGGAAGGCTTCCGTCGCGCGGCCGCCACCTTCAACCAATGGGGCAAACAATGCCAGCAGCACGGCATGCGGTTTGCGTTCCACAACCACAATTATGAGTTCCAAGATCTGAAGGGAACGACGGGCTACGACATCCTGCTGAAGGAAACGGATCCCGAACTGGTGTGGCTGGAGATGGACGTCTACTGGATTACGCAGGCGGGCCGGGATCCGGTGCTGCTGTTGAACCAGCTGGGTAAACGCGTGCGGCTGCTGCACCTGAAAGACCGCAAAGCCGACTTCCCGACCTCACAGGTGCTGGATGCCTCCGCGGAGCACTTCACCGAAGCCGGCAACGGGACCATTCCCTGGCGGCCGCTGCTGACGCTGGCGCAAAAACAGGGCATCGAACACTATTACGTCGAGCAGGACGAGACCGACAAGTCGCCGATGGATAGTTTGAAGATCAGCTATACGTTTCTGCGGAAGGAGCTGAGCTAGCGGACTTGCCGTCCGTGGCGAAGGCGCCTGCGGGCCGTATTGTGAAGTTCTTCCGCTGGTCGCTCACATGCGATGTTGTGCGCGACCTAACACATTGCAGGCTCTTCGTTTCGCTCAAGCTGACAACTCTTGTTTGTCGGTCCGACCAATCAACTCACTAGAGTTGTGGGGTGTTAGTCCAATCGCAGGCGATAGCAGCACGTGATTCGCTGCTTTCGCGTGCCCACTCGAGCAGGCGCAGCACGCGCCATGCGTCGACGAGGGTGACGGCCTGCTCCGCTTTGCCGAGCAGTGCGTCGCGCACGTTCGCATAGAAGCCGCGATAGTCGCCGGCCAGAGTGGGGACGGCAGTGTGTTGCGTTGCGCCGTTTGCGTCGAGCGTAGTGATGGCGCCCCAGGCGCTCTCCGGGTCCATGCCCCAGGGCTTGCTCCTGAAGAGGTCGCCGGCGCGAAGCGCATCTTCCTGAGGATCGAGGTTGTCCTTGCGATAACTGCCCTGCGTGCCCTCGGCCAGGAAACGCACGGCGGGAAGTGCCGAGAGCGACGTGGAGCGCAGCCATACCGTGATTTCGGGATAGTACAGGCGCAGGTCGAAGGCGTCATCGACGGTTGAGCCGGCTCGCTCCGAACGCACATCACCCCAGACCGCCGCAGGCAGGCCGAAGAGGACAAGCGCCTGGTCGCCGAGGTGGGAGCCAAGGTCGAGGAGGATGCCGTTGCCGTGGCCGGCGGCCTCGCGCCAGGCCCCCTGTTTAGGCGTGGGACGGAAGCGGTCGAAGTGCGACTCGAAGGTACGCAGGGTGCCGAGCTTGTCGGACTTGAGCAGCCGCTGGACGGTGAGGAAGTCACCATCCCAGCGGCGGTTATGGAAGACGAAGACGCGCCTGCCGGTCTGACGCGAGATGGCGAGCAGGGAAGCGGCCTCCGTGGAAGAGACGGCCACCGGCTTATCGACGACGACGTGTTTGCCAGCGCGCAGGCACTGCTCGGCCATAGGCACGTGCGTATCGTTGGGGGTCGCGACAACGATGACGTCCAGAGTGGCCTGCGCGAGCATCGCATCGAGCGATGGGTAGACGGGCACGTGCGGGTATGCCTTCTGTGCGGAGTCACCGCTGCGCTGGACGATACCGCTTAGCTCGATGCCCTCGGTCGCGTCGATGACAGCGGAATGGAAGACGCGGCCAGCGAGACCAAAGCCGATCACGCCACAGCGGATGGGTTGTGCGGTCAATCCTTCTCCTCCGGTCCTGCTTCGTCGAGATTCGTATCGGGCGTGCACTCGGTGAGCAGCATCATGGAGCGGCCGGCGACGATGACGGTCTCGTCCACCTTTCTGCGCTCGAATTCCTCGTGCAGATCGTCGGTGTTCATCATGCACTCCCAGTATCCATCACAGGGGCAGGGTGGAAGCTTGAACTCGACGCCTTCGTGGTAGGCGTTGATCAGGATGAGGAAGGAGTCATCCATGACGGGATTGCCGTGGGCGTCCCTGGCGTTGAGGGTGCGCCCATTCAACATGAAGCTGAGGCTGCGGCTCCAGGGCGCGCTCCATGCGCCCACGTCCAGCTCTGCGCCGCTGGCTTCGTACCATGCGATGTCGCGGACTTCGGAATGGTGAATGGCTGCGCCCTGAAAGAATTTGCGGCGGCGGAAGTTGTTGTGCTTCCTGCGAATGTGGATCAGGTGGCTGGTGAAGTCATAGAGCAGCTGCTTGCGCTCGCTGGGCCTCCAGTCGTACCAGCTGACCTCGTTGTCCTGACAGAAGGCGTTGTTGTTGCCGTACTGCGTGCGGCCGCGCTCGTCACCTCCGCAGATCATGGGCACGCCCTGCGACAGGATGAGGGTGGCAAGGAAGTTGCGCATCTGGCGGTCGCGAGCGTGATTGATGGCCTCGTCGTCGGTATCGCCTTCGACGCCCATGTTCCAGGAATCATTTGCGTTGGTGCCGTCCTTGTTGTCTTCCTTGTTCGCTTCGTTGTGCTTCTCGTTGTAGCTGACGAGATCGCGCATCGTGAAGCCGTCGTGCGCGGTCACGAAGTTGATGCTCGCGTAAGGGCGGCGGCCATCGTGCTGGTAGAGGTCGCTCGAGCCTGTAAGGCGGTAGCCGAGATCGCTGAGTTGGCCCTCGTCGCCTCTCCAGAATTTGCGCACGGTGTCGCGATATTTCCCATTCCACTCGGCCCAGATGACCGGGAAGTTGCCGACCTGGTAGCCGCCGTCGCCGACATCCCAAGGCTCGGCAATGAGTTTGACATCGGCCAGCGTGGGGTCCTGGTTGATGATGTCGAAGAAACCAGAGAGGCGGTCGACGTCATGCAGCTCGCGCGCGAGAGTGGCGGCGAGATCGAAGCGGAAGCCATCGACGTGCATCTCCGTGACCCAGTAGCGCAACGAGTCCATGATTAGCTTGAGCACCTGGGGATGCCGCACGTTGAGAGTGTTGCCGGTGCCGGTGTAGTCCATGTAGAAGCGCGGATCGTCCGGCATCGTGCGGTAGTAGACCGCGTTGTCGATGCCCTTGAAGTTGAGCATCGGGCCCATCTGGTTGCCTTCGCAGGTGTGGTTGTAGACCACGTCGAGGATGACTTCGATGCCGGCCTTGTGCAGGTCCCGCACCATGGCTTTGAACTCGCGCACGGAGCCGCCGGGCGCCTGATCTGAGCTATAGCGCTCCTCTGGAGCGAAGTAGGCGAGAGTGTTGTAGCCCCAGTAGTTGGTGAGTCCCTCTTTCACCAGATGCGCGTCGTTGATGAAGTGGTGGACGGGAAGGAGCTCAACTGCCGTGATGCCTAGTTTCTTCAGATAGGCGATGTTCTCCGGATGGGCAAGGCCGGCGTAGGTGCCGCGCAGCTCTTCGGGAATGGCGGGGTTGGTGACGGAAAAACCGCGCACATGGACTTCGTAGATGATGGAGTCGGCGAGTGCGATGCGAAGCCGGCGATCGCCGGTCCAGTCGAACGCCGGGTCGACGACGATGGACTTGGGAACGCCGGAGCCGCTGTCCTGATCATTTTTGTTGAGGTCGGAGTTCTCGCCGTCGAAGGTGTAGGGAAAGATGGACTGGTCCCACTGCACGTCGCCAACGATGGCCTGTGCGTAGGGGTCGACGAGCAGCTTGTGCTCATTGAAGCGATGACCCTTGGAGGGGTCCCACGGGCCGTGGACGCGAAATCCGTAGCGCTGACCCGGGCGGATGCCCGGCAGAAAGCCGTGCCAGACGAAGGCGGTACATTCTTCGAGCGACAGCACATCGGTCTGGCTGTTCTCATCGTTATAGAGGCAGAGCTCAACCCCGGTGGCGTTCTCTGAATAGACGGCGAAATTTGTTCCCCGGCCGTTCCACTTTGCGCCTAGCGGGTAGGGTTTTCCGGGCAGTACTGTGCGTGCCATACGATTGATCTTTCTCACTGCTGAGAGATGTCTCTGCTGAGGGGGTTCCTCCGAGTCAGAAGCGCGCGAAGCGATCTGTGTTGCTTACAGCCGGGAGATGTCGCCCCGCTACGGAGTGATCAGGGGAGCAGACAGAGCGGTCGATTGAAGCGGAAGAAAGATGCGGAAGACGGTGCCGCCGGGGTCATTCGGATGTCGGCGGACGCGGCTGCGCGTGGAGATGCGGCCACCGTGTTTGTCGATGATAGTTTGACTGACCCAAAGGCCGAGGCCGGTTCCGGTGTTGCCTTTGGTGGAAAAGAAGGGCTCGAAGATACGCGGGCGCGTGGCGTCGTCCATGCCGCAACCTGTATCTGCCACGGTGACGTATATGCCTTCGGCTGCCGTCAGCGGATCGCGGCCGCGCGCAGTGCGAAGTGTCAGACGGCCGCCGTCGCGCTGCATGGCGTCGATGGCGTTGCCGATGAAGTTCGCCAGCACCTGCCGGATTTCGCCATCGTAGGCGTGCACCGGCGGCAGATCGCGGTAACGCCGCTTGATGCCGATCGAATAGCTGCGCAGGCGGGGCTCGTAGAGGGCGATCACACCCTCCAGCAGATCGTTCACGTCTGACTCCACCGGGCGAGTGCTCTGGCGGTAGAAGCGGAGTGTCTGGGTGGTGATGTGAGTTACGCGATCGAGTTCCTGCTGGGCGATGCGCAGGTATTCCTGGGAGCGCGCCTCGAGGCGGCCCGAGCCGATAAGAAAGAGGCAGTTAGTGACTGCTTCGAGGGGATTGTTGATCTCATGCGCGATGGAGGCGGCGAGCCGTCCGGTCGCGGCGAGTTTCTCAGTGCGTCGCATGACCTCTTCGCTGCGCTTCTGCTCGGTAAGATCCACGAAGAAGATGGCGACCTGGCGGAAAACGACGTCTGTATCGGGGGCGTCTTCGGGAGCCAGCGTGGTAAATGCCAGCAGGATAGGGATGTGTTCTCCTCTGCGAGTACGGCAGAGCGCCTCAAAGGGGTGCGGGCGCCCGGATTGGGCGACAATGTCGCGCAAACGCAGAAGGAACTGTTCGTATTCCAGTTCGAATATGTCTGCAAAGCCGAATTTGCCGCTGCGGAGTTCCTGTTCGCTATAACCCAGAAGCTGCTCGAGGCTGCTGTTGGCGTACTGGATGAGACCGGTAGTATCGGCGACCATGAGGCCGACGGGCATACCTCGAATCAGACGGCGGAAGCGCTCCTCGCTGATGAGCAGGGCCTGCTCGGCATCGGATTTCAGGCGGCGCGCGCGAGCTTCACGGAGTTCTCGCTCGATGGCCGGACCCAGGCGGGCGAGGTTTTGCTTGGCGATGTAGTCGTGGGCACCGGCACGCATGGCCTCAACGGCTGTGTCTTCGCTGACCGCGCCGGACATGACGATGAAGGGAACGTCTCTTCCCGATCGCTTGAGCAGTTGTAGGGCCGCGGGAGCGCTGAAGCTGGGCAGATTGAAGTCAGCGAGCACCACGTCCCATTCTGCATCGGGTTGGTTGAGTGCGCGGCGCATGTCATCGGCGGTCTCGACGCGGTGCACAAAGGTGCGATAGCCGGCGCGCTCGAAGTAGCGGGTCAGGAGAAGGGCATCATCTTCGTTGTCTTCCACCAGCAGGACGCGTAATGAGGTAGGGGTTGGCCGGCTTTCGATCTGGTCTGGCTGATCTGGTGGACGCATCGGTATCTGATCGAAGATCGTCAATTCTCGACCGGCGGGCCAGAGGCCACATTCCGGCGAAGCAGAGCAGATTCTTCCATCGAGTTTCGCACGAAGGCAGCCTTTCCAACAGAAAGCAACGGATTGGTGCGTGGAAAAACTGCTAGCGCAGCGACACGGGCGGCGCCTCATTCAGCACCAGCCAGTACATGCCGAGCTGGCGAGTGGCCTCCGCAAAATCGGTGAAGTTGACCGGCTTGCGGATATAGCTGTTGACGCCGAGCTTGTAGCTGCGCATCAGATCGCTTTCCTCGTCGGAGGAGGTGAGGACGACAACGGGCAGCATGCGGTGCTGCTCCGATTCGCGGATGCGGCGAAGGACTTCAAGGCCGTCGATCTTGGGCAGCTTGAGGTCCAGCAGGATCACCTGCGGCACATAGGGCAGCGTGTTCTCGCCCTCGCCAAAAAGCATCTCGATAGCCTCTTCGCCGTCATGCGCCACACGGATGTTGTTGGCGATGTTGGCCTTTTTGAGAGCGCGAATAGTCAGCGCCTCATGGTCGGGATCGTCTTCCACGAGCAGAATCATGCGTTCGTTAACCGTCATCAGGCTCGTATGATACTCCGATTCGCTTGGTGTGGCGGTGCGGTTGGCGATGGTTGCGCGAGTCAATGCCGTGGCCCAGTAGAGCGTTCATCTGAGCGCGCATCTGCGCATCTTCGTTCACGTGAAGGAACGTCTCTTGGCTTGCACGTGATGCGTTGAAGCGACCGTTGCTTTGCTCTGACAAATCCCTCGGGAGTCCTAGCCTTCCAGGCGGTACTTGGTTTCGGCGAGCTGGAAGAGCGGGCGCCAGACGAGGCGGTTGATAGTGACCACCATGAGCGCCATGATGATGGTGGCCATCAACAGGGTGGCGAAGTGGCCGTGGTCGGTGGCGCGGCTGATCTGCGCGCCGAGGCCGAGAGTAGAGAGCGTCTGGCCGCGAAGGTGGAAATACTCCGCGACGATGCTGGCGTTCCAGGCGCCGCCCGATGCGGTGACGAGGCCGGTGATGAGATAAGGGAAGATGCCGGGCAGAATCAGAGTGGTCCAGCGCTGCATGTTCGAGAAGTGGAACAGGCCGGAGACTTCTTTGAGGTCGGAGGGGATGGCGATGGCTCCGGCGATAACGTTGAAGAGGATGTACCACTGGGTACCGAGGAGCATGAGCGCGATGGAACCGATGCCAAGTCCACCGCCGGCGTGCACGAGCGCGATGAGCAGCACAGGAAAAAGGGCCGTGGCAGGCACGGATGCGGCGATCTGCGCCAGGGGTTGGGCGATGCGTGCCAGGCGCGGATGAAAGCCGATGGCGACGCCTGCGGGTATGGTCCAGAGCGCGGCTATGAGCAGCGAGGCATTCACGCGCAGGAAGGTGGCGCCCGCGCCCTTGAGCAGCTCAACGATCTCCGCACCATGCAATTGACGCAAGAGCAGCACGGCATGGAAGGCAGCAAAAATGGCTGCGACGAGAAGCACTCCGAAGATACTGCTGTTGGCAATGAGCGAACGCTGGCGTGAAGCGACGCTGCGCTCGGGCCGTGAGAGGGCGCGGAGACGTCGCGCGGCAAGATTGTGGTAGATGCGTTCTCCGAGCGGCACGATCGTCTGCTGATGCAGCCAGCCGATGGCGTTGGAGTTGCGCAGTGCGTACAGGATCGGTGAGCTGGGGACCTGAGAGCTTTCCACCTGCTCGAATTTGAACTTGTCGGCCCACGCGATGACTGGTCGCCAGACAAGCTGGTCTGTGGCGACGATGATGGCGATCATTACGGCGAGCCCCCAGATCATGGCGCGGGTGTTGCCGTTGCCCGCGGCGGTCTGCAGATACGAGCCGAGGCCCGGAAGGCGGAAGTCGCGATCGCCGAGCACGAACATCTCGCAGGCCATGAGGAAGAACCAGCCGCCTGCGACCGAGACCATGGAGTTCCAGACAAGTCCGATGGCGGAGAAGGGGAGCTCGAGTTGCCAAAACCGCTGCCACGCGGTGAAGCCGTAGATCTGCGAGGCCTCGCGCAGCTCGCGCGGAATGCTGCGGATGGAGGAGTAGAAGCTGAAGGCCATGTTCCAGACCTGGCCGGTGAAGATGAGCAGGATAGCGCCCATCTCGACACCGAGCTGACGGGTAGGCAAGAGCGAGACCATCACCAGCATGACACCAGGCAGAAAGCTGAGCACCGGAATCGACTGCAGGATGTCCAGCACGGCGATCATGAACGCTTCGACGCGTGGGTGATATGCGGCGTAATAACCATAGCCGACGGCGAAGATGAGGCTGAGCAGGTAGGCAACGCCGATGCGGACGATCGAGTAAAAGGCGTAGAGCGGCAGTGCGCGCGCGGACTGCGAGATCTGGGCAGAGGGCACGGGATGACTGAACCAGTAGCGGCCGAGGAGGACGACGCAATAGAAGGTCGCGAGGCAGAACGCGGCGACAGTCAGGTCCAGCACGACCGGCCAGGAACGCTCTAACACCAGGGTGCGTGAGAGCGTAGGGATGCGCACGGACCTCACTCGACGGTCTCCTCGACGGGAATGTCGGCGGCCTCCTCGACTTCAGGCTTCATGAAGCGACGGCGTCCGGCGTCGAAGTCGAAGAGCTCGGCATACCGACCCCAGTTGATGGCGGTTTCGAGCTGGCGCTGGGTCTCTTCTTGGGAGAATTGCTCGTCGAGCAAGTCGAGGAAGAAGTCCTCGGGCACTGTGTGGTCGCTCTTGGTATCGAGCGCGCGGGTGATCTGACGCAGCAAGAGGATGTGCTCGAGCGCGGCATCGCGGAAGAGCTCCTTCTGCTTCAGGATTTCCGAGTCGGCGAAAAGGCGGCCACTGTCGGTGATGGCTACGTCGCCCTCCGCGACCTTGAGAAAACCGAGCAGCTGCGCGGCTTCGACGATGGGGAAGAGGTCATCGAGCTCGAATCCGAGTTCGTCTGCAAGACGGTAGGCGTCGTCTTTGCCGCCACGATCGATGAGGATTTCAAGCAGACCGGCGATGCCACCGGGCCGCGCATGAGGAAGCATCTGATAGTGCATCTGACGCTGGTCACGGATGGCGACGCGTTCCGGCACATTGCTGGGCTGCACGTCTGGCCGGGTGAGCACGGTATAGATGTAGTCAACGAGCTGGGTGAAGAGAGACGACTTGCGGTCGCGCGGCTGCGAGAGGGTGACGCGGAAATCTACGCGTACATGGCCGGGATTGCGGCCGAGCACGATGATGCGGTCGGCGAGCAAGACGGCTTCTTCGATGTTGTGGGTCACGAGAAAGATGGCGCGGGTGGGGATGGTCTTCTTCTGCCACAACTCCAGGAGTTCGCTGCGGAGGTTCTCCGCGGTGAGCACGTCGAGGGCGGAGAAGGGCTCGTCCATGAAGAGGACCTCCGGCTCAACCACAAGCGCGCGCGCAAAGCCGACACGTTGCCGCATGCCGCCGGAGAGTTCCTTGGGGAAAGCGGCCCCGAAGCCATCCAGACCTACTGTGTCGATGATGCTCAGGCTGCGCTCGCGTCGCTCGTCGGCGCTCATGCCGCGTGCCTTTAGAGGGGCCTCCACATTTTCGAGCACAGTCAGCCACGGGAAGAGGGCGAAGCTCTGGAAGACGATCGAGACGTTGGGGTTGGCGCGAGAGATAGGCGTGTCGTGCCAATAGACCTCGCCCGCTGAGGGCTTGCTGAGCCCGGTGAGCATGCGGAGCAGGGTGGATTTGCCGGAGCCCGAGGGACCGAGCAGGGCGACGATATCGCCGGGAACAATGGCCAGGTCGGTAGGCGCGATAACCTGGATGCGGTTCTCGCTGGGCTGCGCGTAGTACTTTTCGACCTGCTCGGCGCGAATAATCGTTTCGGTCATAGAGCATCCAAAGCGTGCAACGCACGACTCGATTGCAGTCCCAGGGTCCGGTTACGGCAAACCATGCGGCACGGGTTGGGTGACGCGTGGCATGCCCCCGCAGAGGGCACCGTAGGGAGTCCGCAACAACCCGTTTCGATACCTGACTGTTCTGTCTAATGTATGCGTTGTCTGTTTGCGGGGAGATGAAGCATCTCCTCACGGGAAGCGTATCATCTAGGCATAGAGCATTTTCCCTGCAGATGTAGCGGTCGGTGACCGCTCCGGCGACTCCTTCCGAAAGAAGGATCGCCGAGGTGACACTATGGCTAGAGCGGCAGGAAAGGTGTCGACAAGTGTGTTTTCAGGGCTGGCGCCTGATGCTTCGAGTGCGATCCGTCGAGGCAGACGAAGGTTTGTGCGGCCAGTTCCGGGAGTAAAAGGGAGCGAATGTCCGAACCAAAAGTAAAGCCAAAGGTCCTGGTAGCCGATGACGAACGCGTGATCGCCGATACCCTGTCCATCATCCTGAATCAAGCGGGCTTTGAGGCAACCGCCGTTTACAGTGGCGAAAAGGCGGTGGAGACGGCGAAGACGCTGAAGCCAGACATGCTGATCTCCGACGTGATCATGACGGACATGAACGGAATTGATGCGGCGATCAAGATCCGCGGCATGCTCCCGAGCTGCAAGATATTGCTGTTTTCCGGCCAGGCGGCGACGGCAGACCTGCTAGATCGCGCGCGTGTGCAGGGCCACGAGTTTGAGATTTTGGCCAAGCCGGTCCATCCGCAGGATTTGCTGGCCCGTCTGCGGAGTTAAAGTTTTACTTGAGCTATTCCAAATGGGAAAAAGCGCCTCGCGATCGCGGGGCGTTTTGCTTTTAGGACGTTCATACTTCGCGACGCCCTTCGAGCGCTCGCGTCATTGTGACCTCATCCGCGTATTCGATATCGCTGCCTGCGGGGACGCCGGTGGCGATACGAGTGATGCGGACAGGGTAAGGCTTGAGCAGATCGGCGAGCAGGGATGCTGTGGCTTCGCCTTCGAGCGTGGGGCTGGTGGCGAGAATGGCTTCGTCGATCTCGCCGCGCTCGGCGCGTACGGTGAGCGAGCCGGTGCGCAGGTGCTCCGGGCCGACGCCGTGCAGCGGCGAGAGCGTGCCGTGCAGCACGTGATAGACGCCGTTGTAGCTGCGTGTGCGCTCGATGACTGCGATGCTGGTCGGTTCTTCTACTACGCACACCTGGCGCTGGTTGCGTGTCGGGCTTGAACAATAGACGCACGGGTCGACATCGGTGATGTTGTTGCAGACGGAGCAGAGGCGCAGCTTGGCCTTCAGTTCGCGGACGGCGTCGGAGAGCGCGTCGGCATCGGCGGCGCTCGAGCGAAGGATGTGGAAGGCGAGGCGCTGGGCGCTCTTGGCGCCGATGCCGGGAAGTTTGCGCAGTTCCTCGATGAGGCGCGCCATGGGCTCTGCGAATCGTGACATGCGGGTCGTTTTAGAAGCCAGGCAGATTGAGGCCGCCGAGCATGCCGGAGAGTCCGGACTTCAGGCTCTCGTCGGCGCGGCGTCCGGCTTCGTTGAGCGCGGCGGTGATGAGATCCTCGAGCATCTCGATGTCTTCAGCGTTCGAGCCTGGAGTACCGGAAACCAGACCGGCCACGGCCGAAGGATCGATCTTGAGCGAGAGCACCTGCTTCTTGCCGTTCATCTTCACGGTGACGGCGCCGCCACCGGAGGTCGCCTCGACGACGGTCGAAGAGAGGCGCTGCTCCATCTGCTGCTGCATCTCCTGGGCCTGGCCAAGCATTTTCTGTAGGTCCTCGGGATTCAATGGATGTCCTTTCCTATGGCTTTCCGCGGAGGTCTGTTATGACCTGCCCCGCAGGTCAAGGATGCTGCGAACCTCGGCGCGGAAGAGCTCCTGCGCCTGCTTCACCAGTGGATTGTCGAGCGCGTGCGACTGAATGCTGCCCTTGGCGGCGGGCGCAGAGGACGGTACAGAAGACCCTGAGCCATCGCCGGGGATGACAACGAGCTTTGCGCTGCTGCCGGCCTGCTGCATCGCAGTGCGCGCAATACGCTCGGCCTCCGGATTCATGGTGAGCGAGAGCATGGTCTTCCTGACTGCGGCAGAGACGGTGATGGTGTTGGAATCGGAGAGCGACCAATCACCGGCGCGGAGCAGTGCGCTTGCGGTCTCGTGTCCCTTGTCGTGAAGGCCCTGGCAGATGGCGTCTCGCAGCTTGTCGATCAGGCTCGTAAATTCTCCAGATGCCGGCGGCTCGGGTAAATCGTCGGAGGCGATCTCCTCTTCGAGATCCGCGACGATGCGTTCTGCTTCCGGGGAGACATGGCCGCGAATCTGGAGGTCAGGTGGCTCGTGCTGGAGACTCAGCGCCTCGTCGACGTCTGATGATGCGGGTGGCTCGTCGAGCGCGACTGCTGTGCCAATGACAGGGGCAGGGACTTCCAACGGCTGGGCTGCTGTCGGCGGTTCGGTCGCTGCGGAGCCGGAAGGGCCGGATTTGCGGCGAGTATCCGACTCGAAGGGAGAGAACGTGGGTTGTGGCGGAGTCGAGGAGGCGACGGATCCGCCGCGTGCTGCCTCGGTGCTGGCGACGCTGCGCGGGGGTGCGGGTTGCGGCGCGGAATTGCGCGGAGAAGGTGCGGGCGCAGCGGAGGTACTGGAAGCAGGACGCGCGGGAGGTGTGCTGGGGCGTGAGAGATTGCCTGAGCTGCCCGCAAGCTGGCCGCCGGGTAGCTGACTCATCAGCTGTTCGAGGGGAATGAGGCGCTGGGTATGAACGAGCTTCAGCAGTCCGAGCTCGAGATGGAAGCGCGGCTCCTGCCGGTAGTTCAGCTCGTCGAAGCTGCGCAGCATGATCTGCAGGAAGCGCGCGAGATCTTCTTCCGAGAAGAGCAGCGCGGTGCGTGCGACCCGGGCGCGTTCGTCGCCGGAGATCTGGAGCAGCTCGGTCGATTCGCCGCCGAGTTTCGCCATCAGCGCGTTGCGCAGGTAGCGGACCATCTGCCGCGCGAGCTGCGAGGGGCTGTTGCCCGCATTGAGCAGCGTGTCGATCTCAGTCATGACGGCGGCGCTGTTGTTTTCGCCAACCCACTCCAGCAGCCGCTCGAAGACGGTGTTCGGCACCGTGCCCATCAGCTCGCGGATCTGCGTGGCTTCCAGATGAGGGCGGCCATCGGCGGCAACCGGCGCGCTGGCGATGGCTTGGTCCATGATGGACAGCGCATCGCGCATGGACCCGTCGCCGGCTTCGGCCAGTAGGGCAAGCGCGGCGTCATCTGCGTCGAGCTTCTCCTGATCGGCGATGGAGCGTAACTGGGTGAGGATGTCGTCGAACCGGACGGCGTGGAAGGCGTAGTGCTGCGAGCGCGAGCGGATGGTCTGCGGGATGTCCTCGGGCTGCGTAGTCGCCATCATGAAGACGACGTGGTCAGGCGGCTCCTCGAGCGTCTTGAGCAGAGCGTTGAAGGCGGCGTCGGTGATCTGGTGCGCCTCGTCGAGGATGTAGATCTTGTAGCGGTCGCGCGCGGGGCGGTAGCGGGCGGCATCGCGCAGTTCGCGAATCTCGTCGATGCCGCGGTTGGTGGCGGCATCGATCTCGATGACGTCGACGGCGGACCCGGAACGAATCTCGGTGCAGGCGTCACAGATGCCGCAGGGTTCGGCGGTGGGGCGCTGGGGGGAGCCGATGGCGTGCTGGCAGTTGAGCGCCATGGCCAGGATGCGGGCGATAGTGGTTTTGCCGATGCCGCGGTGGCCGCTGAAGATGTAGCCGTGGGCGATGCGCCCCTGCTCGAGCGCGTTGAGCAGGGTGCGGGTGACGTGCTCCTGCCCGACTACGTCGCGGAAGAATTGGGGCCGGTATTTGCGGGCGAGAACCTGATAGGCCATCTGTCGAATCGATGATGCGGGTCTAGTGCGATTGTAGTCCCCGGCTCTGTGGGAACTCGCATCGCTCCGGGCTATGAAGCAGAAGCGATTTCTGCTTATTGCACCGCCGGCTGCGCCGGCCGAGAGCCTGCCACCCTACCGTTTCTTTCTGCGTTTCCCGGCGCGGGTGCGGCGGGCGATCTCTTCAGGGGAGTACATGGTCTTGCGGCAGGCAGGTGCGCCGCAATTGCAGGAGGCTTCGTCTTCGTCGCCGTCGTAGAGGCAGTAATCGTAGGTGAGTTCTTCGCCGGGCGCGATGTCGCGGATGGCCTGGATCCAGACGCGGCCGCGGCTCTCGTCGGTCTCACAGTTGGGGTCGCAGGAATGGTTGAGGAACATGGCGGCGCCGTGACCATCAATGACAGTTGAGCGTGAACCAATCCCAAAGAGGTAGGTGATGGGCGAGTCCTCGTAAAGGCGGTCGGCCTCGGCCTTCTGAATGCGCGGCCCGGTGTATTCGACGACCCGTGCGCCCTTGCGGATCGGAGTTGTGGTATAGCAGCCGGCGGCGTGGATGGCGGAGGAGCGGATCATCAGGCCCATGGGGTCTCTCGGGAAGAATAAGGTGGTTCGAGTATAGAGCCCTGCAAGGAACCCAGCGCGTCTTATACCCTAATAGAGATGTGGGAGATGCAGACATTCCGGGCCGGGGCGGTCGCCCGTTCCGTGGCGCTGCTTGCGGTGGCAGGGGTATTGGCGCTGCCGGTATTGGCGCAACAATCGGGAACGCCGGATTCGAGCAGCCAGTCTTCGCCACCCGCGCAAAGCAAGCAGCAGAAGCAGCCACCCGCGCATAAGTCCCCAGCGGAGGAGAATCCGTTTCCAGGCGATGTTTCGAAGCGCGCAGCGCAGCAGCAACAACCGAACCAACCCGCGGATGCTCCTGCCGCTCCGGATGCCGACCAGCAGCCGCAGCAGAAGCCAGACGAAGCGGCTAAGGACAACCCTTTTCCCGAGGACGTGTCGAAAAGCGCTGCAGCGGCTGCAGCCGCGAAGGACGATGATGCGTCATCGGGATCCTCCGGCAGTTCCAGCAGCTCCAGTGCGGGTGGCGACACCGATCCGAACGTCGACCCGAATGCTGATCTGCCGCGCGATACGGGGCGCCGCAAGCTGAAGAAGCCGAGTGAAAAGGACATCCAGAGCGGTTCGCTGGCCGGACAGGGAGAGGCCGAGGACGATGTGCGGGTGGGGCGATTCTATCTAGGCGCCAAGAATTACAAGGGCGCCTACGGGCGGTTCTCCGAGGCGGCGCGAATGGATCCGACGAACGTAAACGCCATCTACGGACTGGCCGCCGCGGCTGCCGGCCTGCACTACACGGACGAGGCGCTGACCAACTATAAGCTCTACCTCCAGATCGCTCCGGACGGGAACGACGCCAAATCCGCTCGAAAAGCGATTCAGATGCTCTCGAAGTAGCACGAATGGGGGAGTTCATACTCTCAACATCTGCCACTTTTTCGTTGTTGCAGCCCTTAGGCGAACGTTCTATCGTGCCTGCAGTTATCCGTAAACGGATATTCATGCATCCAGTCTTCCGGTCCGCCTTTCGCGAAGTCACAACCGAGCTTGGCACCTTCGATGCCACGTCGGCCGGTGTGCATCCGTACGGACGCCCGCATTGCTGGAGCGTGCAGCAGATCGTTGAGCACCTGGTGCTTTCGCTGGATGCGACGCGGACCATGCTCGAAGAGCGGCTGTCGAAAGGGCGGCCGGGACGGAACCTGCACCGGACTCGTACAGAATGGGCGCTGCAACTGATGATTTTGAGTGTGGGCCACATGCCGAAGGGCGTTGGCGCGCCGCGTGAGACTACACCCGCAGCAAACCTGACATCCACCGGAGTGCGCGAACTTACCGAGCGGCTGGAGATAGCAATGGAATCGCTTGACGCGACGCTGGACCAGTGCCGGCAGCAATTTGGCATGGAACGCGTGGGCCGGCATTTCCTGCTGGGGCCGCTGCGCATCGACCAGTGGCGCCGTTATCATATGCTGCATCTGCGGCACCATGTGAAGCAGATCTGCGAATTGCGCGAGACATTGTCGGTCGAGGTACTTCACCATCCAAAGATGGCGAGGGTGTAGCTGGAAGCGATAGCGTGCGTTTCTGACGCCCGGAGCAAGATGCTTCGGTTTTTTATTTGCCTCGATATCTCTTTTCGGATTAGCGCTACTAGCGAAAGAAACTCAGGTACCACCGCAGGGTGACCTGTCCGAGGAAAACGCAGTAGATCCCGGCGAGTGCCAGAAACGTGCCGAAGGGCACCGCCAGCGGCCCTTCCGGAGACGTTGGTCTGCGCCGACGGAGAGCGAGTGCGATCAGCGCGGTGAGCGCACCGGCGACGATGGCGAGAAAGAAAACCACGCACATCTGGCGCGCACCCAGCCACGTGGCGATGGCTGCGGCGAGCTTCACGTCGCCCAGGCCGAGGCCCTGCCGGTGGCGAATCAGTGCGTAAATCCAGCGCAATATCAGCAGGGTCAGCGCGGTGGCTGCCGCGGAGATGGCGGCGCGCAGCCCCAACAAAAGGGCAGAGTGCCAGGCGTAGGCCGTGCCGCGATGCAACTCTCCGACGAAGGCGTCGCCGGCGCGATAAAGAATGCCCAGCCCGAGCAGAGGCAGTGTGAGCGTGTCTGGCAACTGCATCGTTTCGGCGTCGCAGGCCGCCAGAGCCAGCAGCAAAGAGCAGAAGAGGGTGAGCGCGACGCCTTCGAGGTCAAAGCCGGAGAAGAGGATGCTGCCAACGGTAAGCGCGGCGACAGCGAGTTCTACAAACGGATAACGCCATCCGATGCTCTTCTGGCAGTCGCGGCAACGGCCGCGCAGCAGAATGAAGCTGAGGAGCGGGATATTGTCACGTGTGGCGATAGGTGCACGGCATGAGGGGCAGTGCGAGGCCGGCCGCACGATGGATCGATGCCGAGGCAGGCGGCTGATGCAAACGTTCAGAAAGCTGCCGAGGGCAAGGCCGAAGAGCAACGCAAAGACGATCTGGAAGGTCAGCATTGCGGCAGGAGCGCTCCCTGGCGCTCAACAACAGACTCGCTGGGCAAGTATAGCGAGTCGGGATGCACCGGCACGAGGGCATGGATAACGCCGGCGAGCGTTCGGTAACGAACGTCGGTTAAAGTGAAGACATGAGCCAGGAGAAAGGCGCCCCTCCCCCCGACGCCGGCGCGCTCTTTCAGGAGAGCGTGGCGATCATGGCGCAGCTGCGCGCGCCGGGCGGGTGCCCGTGGGACCGTGAGCAAAGCTTTGCCACGATTCGCAGGTACACCCTGGAAGAGACCTACGAGGTGCTGGACGCGATCGAGCGTGAGCATTGGTCTGATCTGGCCGAAGAACTGGGTGACCTGCTCCTGCAGGTACTGTTCTATGCCCAGATGGGAGATGAGGCCGGGTACTTTTCGATTGTCGATGTACTCGGGCACCTGAACCGGAAGCTGATCCGGCGGCATCCGCATGTCTTTGGCGAGGAGGCGAGCGCAGCGGCGGGAAATCGCGCACAGGTGGACGGCGGGACAGTAACAGAGTCGACGAGAGTCCTTGCGAACTGGGAGATCATCAAACAAGCAGAAAAGCCCAAGGCAGACTATCCCTCATCGCTGTTGGACGACGTGCCGCGCAGCTTTCCGGCGTTGCTGGAAGCCACGAAGCTGGGCAGCAAGGCGGCAAAGGTCGGCTTCGATTGGCCGGACCGTGCGGGGCTGCTCGAAAAGGTGGAAGAGGAGTGCCGGGAGATTGAGGCGGAAGTCGCGGGAGCGGCTCCAGAGGCGATCGAGGGCGAGGTTGGAGATTTGCTCTTCACGGTGGTGAACCTGGCGCGGCATTTGAAAGTTGATCCGGAGTTGGCACTGCGGCGAACGAACGGGAAGTTTCGGAGACGTTTTGCGGTCATGGAGCAGGTAAGTGAGCGCGCCCTTGTGGAGCGCAGCGCGGCCGAACTGGAGGCCCTGTGGGCACGCGCGAAGCAACAGGAGACGGTTGCGGCTGAATGATTACCGAAGACGCGAAGCATGTGCCGGAGACTCGAGCGGAGACGCAACTCGAAGTGCGCTCCTGCACTGGGTTTGACGAGCTGGAGGCCTGCGTCGCATTGCAGGTGGCGATCTGGGGCTATGACGAGCTGGACGTGATTCCGCGACGGATGTTTACGGTGGCACAGCGGATCGGCGGACAGGTGATGGGGGCGTTCGCCGTGGACGATACGCTGGCGGGCTTTGCGATGTCGATTCCCGGTATCCGGCAGAGCCGGCCGTATCTGCACTCGCACATGCTGGCGGTTCGGCCGGAGTACCGCAACGCAGGCGTGGGCCGGCGGCTGAAGCTGGCGCAGCGGGAAGATGCCCTGAAACGGGGCATCCGGCTGATGGAGTGGACCTTCGATCCGCTCGAGATCAAGAACTCATTTTTCAACATCGAGAAGCTGGGAGCGATTACGCGCAGCTATACACCCAATTTTTATGGTGTATCCTCGGCTCGGATTCAGGGCGGGCGTCCGACGGACAGGCTGCACGCCGAGTGGTGGCTGGACAGTGAGCGGGTGGTAGAGGCAGTCGCGGGCAGACGCGTGCCGCGCGGCGAGGTTGAGCTCCGCATCGAGCTGCCGCATCAGGTGATGCAGTGGAAAGAATCAGCCGAGGGTGCGGCAGAAGCGATGGCGCTGCAACGAGCCAACCAGGAACAGTTTGTCGAGGCTTTCGGACGCGGTCTTGCAGTAACGGGCTTTTCGCGGGACCAAGAGGGCAACGGATGGTTTGAGTTGAGCCGCTGGCCTGGTGAGGCCGGTGGCTCGAAGAATGCGGCGGCAGTATCCTAGCGGAACGCAACATAACGGAACACACAACGCAACGAGCGACTGAAGCAGGGAAGAGTTTATGAGAATCGACGCAATCGTGCTGCGGGAGATCCGGATGCCGCTGGTGGAACCATTTGTAACCAGCTTCGGCAAGACGACCGACCGCCGCGTCCTACTGACGGAGATACAAGCCGAAGGATTGGTGGGTTGGGGCGAATGCGTTGCGGGCGAGCATCCGTATTTCTCCGCGGAGTCGATCGATACCGCGTGGGTAGTGCTACTGCAGGAGCTGGGTCCGATGCTTGCGTCCAGCGCAGTAGAACATGGCGGCGACTGCCCAAAAGTTTTCAAGAAAGTGCGCGGTAACCCCATGGCGAAGGCCGCGCTCGAGAACGCCATCTGGGATCTGGAAGCGCAGATTGAGAAGGCGCCGCTCTACGAGTTGCTGGGCGGGACCCAAAAGCGGATTGCGTGCGGTGTATCCATCGGCATGCAGCCCACCATGGAGCAGCAATTGCGCAAGGTAGAGCGCGAGGTGAATGCCGGCTACCAGCGGATCAAGCTGAAGTGCCAGCCGGGCTGGGACGTGGAGATGCTGGAGGCGGTGCGCAAGCGATGGCCGAAGATAATGCTAAGCGTCGATGCGAACTCAGCGTACCGGATGCGCGACTTCGACCATCTGATCGACTTCGATCGATTCGACCTGCTGATGATCGAACAGCCGCTGTGGGCGGATGACTTCTACTACCACTCCATGCTGCAGAAGCGGCTGGAGACGGCGATCTGCCTGGACGAGTCCATTCGCAACCGACGCGATGCGCTGGCGGCGATTGACATGGAATCCTGCCGCATCATCAACATCAAGAACGGCCGGGTGGGCGGCTTCTCCGAAGCCATCGCGGTGCACAACGCGGCCATGGAGCGCGGCACTCCGGTATGGTGCGGTGGCATGCTCGAGACCGGGATCGGTCGCGCGCACAACATTGCACTCTCCTCATTACCGGGCTTCACGCTGCCGGGGGATGTGTCGGCGTCGAGACGCTACTGGGCCGAAGACATCATCGAGCCCGAGGTCGAAGTGTCGAATAAGGGCGAGATCGCGGTGCCGACTACGGCCGGGCGCGGCTTCGAGGTGAAGACTGAGCTGGTGGAGAAGCTGACGGTGCGCAGGGAAGAGATACGCGCGCTGCAGACAGTCGCCTGAGCCGTCCGCTCGGCCCAGCGGAACTTCGCTTACGTGAAGTGCGTTCTCACATCTAACAAGTAGGCCGCGCGGTTGCATGGACTGCACGGCCGAGAGATGGAGAGACGATGACCCCGCAAGAGCAGAAGATGCTGGACGACCTGATGGCGCGTGTGGACAATACGCGGCTGGATGACAAAGATCCCGAGGCAGCGCAGCGGATCGAAGGGTGGTCGGCGCGCAATCGAGACGCGGCTTACATCCTGGCGCAGACCGTGCTGGTGCAGAGCTATGCGCTGGAACAGGCCAAGGCGCAAATACAAAATCTGCAGCAGCAGTTGGCACAGCACCCCGCGACGCAGCAGCAGGCGAAGTCGGGCAGCTTTCTCGGAAATCTTTTCGGACATAAAGATGAGCCGCGGCCCGCGACATATCCGGCGCAACCGCAGCAACCGGGTTATGCGCCGATTCCGCAATACGGGGCACCGCAGCAGTACGGACAGCCGGTCGGATATCCTCCGCCCGCGTATGGCGTGCCGGCGGGCGGTGGGTCGAGCTTCCTGCGCTCTGCCGCGACCACTGCGGCGGGAGTGGCGGCAGGTGCCTTGGCTTTTGAGGGCATTGAGTCGCTGATGCATGGCTTTGGCCACACTGCGGGATTTGGTGGTTCGGGACTAGGAGACTTCGGAGGCCGGCCGGAAGAAACGGTGATCAACAACTACTACGACTCGCCCGGACCGGGATTTGAGGACAGGAACGCAGACATCCAACAATATGCGCACGAGGGCGACAGCGGCCTGAATACGCAGCAGGACCTGGCGAGCAACGTGAACGTGGATGGCGGCGGTCAGCTTCAGGCGGATACCGATCTGCCGACGCTCCATGACAGTGGGGCATATGACGATGCATCGCTCGATGACGGTGGATCGTTCGATGATGGTGGCTCATTTGACGACAGTTCCTTCGACAATTCGTAGAGCTGCTCTTTTCTGGCAGACGAAGTGAAACAGAATGCCCTCCTTCAACTCGCGAAGGAGGGCATTCTGCTTCAAACGTCACGCGTTCTTATTGATCGTTTCCCTTGATCAACTCAGTAGGAGCAGCTGTGAGATAGCCAAACAGTCCGCCTGGACCTGTATTGGAAATGGTGAGGGCAGTGAAGTAGAGCTCTGCGGCGGGTGCTTTGGCCGGATCGCTGTTGGCCGGGCTGACATTGCCCGGGCTGATCGCCCAAATGCCAGGGATGGAGAGCGGTTTTCCAGTTACATCCCGCAACAGTCCATCGAGTTTTCCGGTGGACAGGTCATAGGCTGCGATGAAGCCGGCGGACTGCGTAGTGCCGCCGCCTGCGAACTGCCCGATCAACAGATCGTGACTGAAGCGTCCGAAATCGAGCGGCGCCAATGCAACGCCCCAAGGAGCATTCAACCAGCTTCCGTGTTGGAGACGCCGCAGGAGCCGTCCTGACGCACTGTAGATATCCACATAACCCAAGCCCGGGCCATCGGTTTCGAACTGCGCACCCTCTTTGTGCAGGACGTAGGTCACGACAATGTCGTTGCCGATGGCCTGCACGTTGAAAGGCACGAAGTTGCGCGGCAGGCGATCATCGGTGAATGGCTTGTCTTGATCCTTCCCGTTGTCCTCGTCGTACGCGAAATCATCATGAGGATCCTCGCTTCCTTGGACGCGTGGCAGCGTCACGTGCTGAAAGGCGGTGTTATAGACGTCGACGCTCCCCTTGTTGAAGTTGGCAGCATAGAGAAAGGGGCGGCCGTTGATAAAGGCACTGGTAAGTCCCGTGTAACTGGATCCATTGGCGCCCCTGGCTACGGTCACAGCGTGGGTGGAAGGCGGCATTGCGCCCGGCGCAAGCCCAACGCCTGGATTCCAGGCGGCGATGCTTCCGTCGAGCGTGGAGAACATAAATATTGCCGGCGTCTTTGGTGCCAGGAGAAAGTCGATGGCGCTGCTGTTGGAGATCGTGCCTGTGGGGGTCCCGGTTGGCGTCTTTTTGTTGTTGGGATTGGATGGCGGGATAGTGACGATTAAGCCCTGTTTCGTTCCGTTGCCGATATAGAGCGTGCTCACGCCGGTTAGATTGTCAGAGACCCACCAAGGACTGCCGGAGGTACGCGAGATGCCCCAGGGATTGACCAGTTGAGGATCTGTAATCGGAGCGACGCCGGGAGTGTTTGCGACAAGATTGGTTTGTGTGTAGTGCTGGCCAAAAGAGACAGCTCCCATCGCAAGAGCCATGCTGGTTGTGACGGTGAGACGCAACAATGTCTTCATATACGAGACTCCTTGATACTTTCAGCCCCGTTTCGTCAAGGTGCCGCTTGCCCGACGTAGTGCCGGGCAACAGGCTGGAATTCCAAACCGCAGGCGGGGCGTCCAGGCTCGAAAATCCTGACGAAGACTATCCGGCGGCACACACAAGACTTGTCACGGCTTTGTCATCGCATTGTGACAAGTCTGACTGCGGGTGTTATTCCATGTTTTGTGAGGACGTTGCGGATTTTAGATTTCGATTTTATGAACAATGGGCCCCCATTATGTATATGTAACAGTGATAGATCATGTTAAAACCTTTCGATTGTGGCGCGCTATTGTCTTGTCAGACAAGGAGGCGCGGGCGCTCTGCTAGACTGGGACGCCGTAACTTGAAGGGCCTTTATTGCATGCCGGTAGTCGATCTCGATCGCATTTCAAAGTCCTATAGCAGCAAAGCAGCGGTGCGGGAACTGAGCCTGCGCATCGAGAAGGGCACCATGTTCGGCCTACTGGGCCCAAACGGAGCAGGCAAGACCTCGACCATCCGGATGATGGTAGGCATGACGCTGCCAGATTCCGGAACGGTGCGGCTCTTTGATGAACCATTCCGCCGCGACATGCTTGCGCGCATAAGCTACCTACCGGAAGAGCGCGGGCTCTACAAGCGTATGAAGGTCATCGATCAACTGATCTTCATGGGCCAGTTGCACGGCCTGGAGGCGTCGACCGCAAAAGCACGCGCGCGCCAGTGGTGCGAACGCATGGAGATTACGGAGTCGATGGAGAAGAAGACGCAGGAACTCTCCAAGGGCATGCAACAGAAGATCCAATTCATCGCCACGCTGCTGCACGATCCGGAGCTGATCATCATGGACGAACCGTCTTCGGGGCTCGATCCGGTGAATGTGTCATTGCTGGAGCAGACGCTACTGGAATTGAAAGGCAAAGGGCGGACCATTCTGTTCTCGACTCATCGCATGGAGCAGGTGGAGAAGCTGTGCGATGCCATCTGCTTGGTGGACCAGGGCCGGGCGGTGCTTGAAGGGACGATGCGCGCAGTGAAATCGCGCTACCCGCGAGATCGCGTTGTGGTCGAGTACGAGGGCGACGCATCGTTCCTTACCGATCCCTCGATCACCGAACTGCGTGAGTCTCCTGGCCGTGCCGAGTTCAAGTTGCGCAATGGCGCGAACGGCCAGGCACTACTTGAATCTGCGACACGCCACGCGCGGATCTTCAAATTTGAATTAGTCGAGCCGTCACTCGAAGAAATATTCATCCGTACGGTAGGAGGGAGAGCCGATGCGTGAGGTATTGCTGATCGCCCGCCGCGAGTACCTGGAACGTGTCCAAAGCCGCGCGTTCCTTATGATGACGATTCTATTTCCGCTCTTCATAGGATTGATGGTCGGCGGCAGCTTTCTCGCGGGGAAGCTTAGCTCCGGGGGCAAGAACATTGCGATTGCATCGAACGATCCGGTGCTGGCGCGAGAAGTAGCCGCGGAGATGCAAGATGCGTCTTCACGTGCGAAGCCTCCGGAGGTGATCGCGCCTGCCGCGGATGCGGCGCGCGCGACCCTGAACCAGCGCGTCGAAGACAAGACGCTGGACGGCTACCTGTGGCTGGAAAAGAAGCCAGGCAGCAGTATGCCAGACGCGACGTTTGTCTCCCGCTCCAGTGGCGACGTGTTTTCGCTCGGCGGGATGGAAAGTGCCCTCAACCATGGGATCGAGCGCGAGCAGCTCATCCACCATGGCGTCTCCAGGGCAGAGATCGATGCGATGACGCATCAGGCCGACATTCAGACTGTGCAGCTTCGGCAGGGTCAGCTGGTTCCATCGAATTCGCTGAAGAGTTTCTTCGGCGCGTACGCGATGATGTTTCTTATCTACTTCACCGTCGTGTTCTACGGCATGAACGTGGCACGCTCCGTGGTGGAGGAGAAGACATCACGCATCTTCGAGGTGCTGCTCTCGACGGTGCGGCCGCAGTCGCTGATGGCGGGCAAGTTGCTGGGCGTAGGTGCGGCGGGTCTGACGCAGATGGCTATCTGGCTTCTGCTGATATCGGCGATTGTTGTCACCTCTGCCGGCGCGTTGCCGGGGACGGCAGGGCTGGGCGGATTCGGCATCCATCCGCAGCAACTGTTCTTCCTGGTCACTTACTTCCTGCTGGGATTTTTCTTCTACAGCGCGATTGCGGCGGCGGTGGGCGCAAGCGTCAGCAGCGAGCAGGAGATCCAGCAGTTCAGCATGGTGATCGTGGCACCGCTGACGGTGGGAATGGTTCTGATCACCTACATCACCAGCAATCCGACCGCGCTCCCGGTGGTGCTGCTGTCACTCTTTCCACCATGCACACCTATCGTGATGTTTCTGCGCATGTCATCGCAGATGCCCCCTGCGTGGGAGATCGCGCTGTCCATGCTGCTGATGCTCCTGTTCATCTGGGGGGCCATCTGGATTGCCTCGCGCATCTACCGGATCGGCATTCTGATGTACGGTAAGCGCGCGACGCTGCCGGAGATGCTGCGCTGGTTGCGGTACAGCTAGGAAGAAGTCCGCGAATCGGCTGAAGGTCAGCGGTGGGATGGCGTGTGAAGTACACTCGCGTGCATGAAACGCTTCCTCTTTTTGCTGATGGTGAGTGCCGTTGCGACATTCTCATTTGCCGCGGAGACGCCAGCCGCGCATCCGCTGCTGCTGGAACCGGCGCAGGTGTGGACGGCGGGTGAGCCGCTCCATTCCGGCTGGGTGGTACTGATCGAAGGCAAGCAGATCAAGGCAGTCGGCCCGAGCTCGAGCGTTACGGTGCCGCCGGATGCTGAGCATATCGCACTGCCCGGCATGACTGTACTGCCCGGGCTGATGGACCTGCACTCGCACCTGCTGCTGCACCCATACAGCGAAAAATTGTGGGATGCCCAGGTTCTGACGGAGCCACCGGCGTATCGCACGGTCGTGGCAACGAAGCATGCCGAGGCAACGCTGATGGCCGGCTTCACCACGCTGCGCGATCTGGGCACGGAGGGCGCTGGATTTGCGGATGTGGGATTAAAGCGTGCCATCAACGAGGGTGTCATTCCGGGGCCCCGGCTGTGGGTGGTGACACGCGCCATCGTGGCGACGGGCGCGTATGGGCCTGCAGTGCGAAACTATCGGCCGGACATCGTCCTGCCGCAAGGTGCGCAGGAGGCAACGGGTGAAGCCGAAGCGGTGACCGCGGTGCGCGAGCAGGCGGCACGCGGTGCGGACTGGATCAAGATTTATGGCGATTACCGCACGGGCCCACACGGCGAGACGCGGCCTACGTTCACGCAGGCCGAGATGAATGCCATGGTCGCCGCCGCGCACGACAGCGGACGTCCGGTAGCGGTGCACGCGGAATCCGATGAAGGCATGCGACGCGCTGTGCTGGCCGGCGTAGACACGATCGAACACGGAACAGGCGGGAGTGAGGCAACGTTTCGATTGATGGCGGAGAGGCACGTCGCCTACATGCCGACGCTGACGGCGGTGGAGGCTTATGGGATTTACTTCCAGCATTACGTGCCCGGTAACCCGCCGACGGAGGATATGCAGGAGGTAGCGCATGCGTTTGAGCTGGCGCGGAAAGCCGGCGTTACGATCGGCTGCGGCAGCGATGTGGGTGTCTTTGCGCACGGCGAGAATTGGCGCGAACTGGCGTGGATGGTGCGCGACGGCATGACACCGGTGGAGGCGCTGACTGCGGCGACAGCGACGGACGCATCCGTGATCGGCATGAGCAAAGAACTCGGCCGCCTGCATCCCGGCATGCTCGCCGATGTGATCGCCGTGGCAGGCGATCCCACGCAGAAGATCGAAGCGGTGAAGGATGTACGGCTGGTGGTGAAGGATGGCGTGGTGTATCGCCATCCCTGAGGACTAGCCGTGCGCGCCTGGTATCAGAGCGGCTCCCGCGGGTCGCCGCCGAATGGATTTCGTGAGCGAATAACTGATCGGTGTGCTGACTTGCTGTTTGTCGAAAATGACATGCGCCTTGCGCTACGGCTCGTCGCTGTAGATCGCGATGGTGGGCTGGCTGCCTTGACTCATGCGAGCGCGGTACATGCCGGGCGTATTGAAGCTCCATGCGGCTTCGCCGTCGGGCGCGATGGCGATGATGCCGCCATCGCCATGAATTCCTTCGAGCTGCTTGTGGATTACTTCGTCGGCCGCGGCCTGCAGCTTCATGTGCTTGTCTTCGACCAGGGCGCAGATCTCACGAGCGATCGTCAGCCGGATGAAATACTCGCCGGTGCCGGTGCCCGAGACGGCACAGGAGTGATTGGACGCGTAGGTGCCGGCGCCGATGATGGGCGAGTCGCCGATGCGGCCGGGCAGCTTGGCCTGCAGGCCGCCGGTGGATGTCCCGGCGGCGATGTTGCCTGCCTCATCGAGCGCTACGACGCCAACGGTGCCCCACTTGTGCGCGTCAGCGGGTTCAAGCATGGCCAGTGGCTTTGCCGGTGCCGGCGGTGCGCCTGCGGGACGCGGCGGAATCGGCTTGCCTTCCTTTTGCAACTGCTTGATGAGACCCTGCCAGCGTCGTTCGGTGAAGAAGTAGCTGTTGTCCACCTGCTCGAGTCCCTTGCTCGCAGCAAACGTGTCGGCATCGGGGCCGGCCAACATGACGGCGGGTGACTTCTCCATGACAGCGCGCGCCGCTGCGATGGGATGGCGTGTGCGGGTTAGTTGTGCAACAGAACCGGCATTGAGCGTCGCGCCATCCATGATTGCCGAGTCGAGTTCGTTGCGGCCATCGGCAGTGAAGACGGCGCCCTTGCCTGCGTTGAAGAGCGGATTGTCTTCGAGGTATTGAATGGTGGCCTGAACCGCGTCGAGCGATGTGCCGCCCTTTTCGAGCACAGCCGCACCGGTCTCGACTGCCGTCTTCATGGCGGCACGGTACTCGGCTTCGGTTGCAGCAGGCATGGACTCGCGCTCGATGACACCAGCGCCACCATGAACGACGATGGACCATTTGTGAGAAGTGGCTTGCGCAGGAAGTACGCCGGCAGCCAGCAGGCCGGCCGCGAGGAGACATGTGAAATGCAATCCGTGAGGCATAACGCAAATGGTATATCCAGACCAAGGAAGCGTAGCAGCGCTCTACCTGCGTGCTACCATGCCTCCATGCATTTTCCACACAGCCTGCTCACTTGTTGCTGTTTCGAGAACCGTGGGCGAGGTCCTGTTTGACGATGCTTTAAAGACAGACTTCGAGCGGCCCACGGTTATCCACCGTGGGCCATTTTACGTTTACAGGGCAAACGAAACGCTGGACGCCGAAACGGAGGCATCATGAGCCAAATACTGGATGAGGTGTTGAAGGCAAACGAGCAGTACAGTCAGGGCTTCGGCGAGCGGGGCAGGCTGGCACTTCCGCCGGCGCGCGGATTTGCGATCCTCACCTGCATGGATGCCAGGCTGGACCCAGCCAAATACGCCGGATTGGCTGAAGGCGACGCCCACGTCATTCGCAATGCAGGAGGGCGCGCGAGCGATGATGCCATTCGATCCCTGGTCATCAGTTATAAGTTACTGGGCACTCGAGAGTTCTTTGTGATTCACCACACGAACTGCGGCATGGAGTTCTTCACGAACGAAGTGATCCGCAATTTGCTGGCGAGTAGTTTGGAAACGGCGCAGCTGACCAGTGAGGGCTTCAAAGATGTCGGTAAGGGGCCCGGTTCCCGGGCAGGAGAGTTCATGGAGTGGCTGAGCATACCGGATCAGCGTCAAGCCGTGCTGGATGACGTATCGCGGATACGCAATCATCCGCTTGTGCCGAGTTCGATTCCGATTTATGGGTACATCTATGACGTAGCGAACGGGAAGCTGGTGGAAGTGCCGGGAGCGCGAGAGGCGGGGGCGCCCCGCTAGTTCTCAGCGCAGAGACGGCAGACGTCAGCACCGTAGCGTTCGAGCTTGGCGGCACCGACTCCATGAATGGCGGCGAGCGCGGTCAGGTTTGTGGGCCGCGTGTACGCAATGGAGCGGAGCACACTGTCGCCGAAAACGAAGAAGGCGGGCTTGCCATCTTTCTTTGCAATAGTGAGCCGCCATTCTTTAAGACGCTGTTCGAGTGCGGCGCCCTGAGGCGAGAGGGTGATGGGCGGCTTTTCTTGGATATTTCTTGAAGGCTTCTCCACCTTTCGCTGTTTCGGTGTGTCACGCGTGGAGCGTTCGCGAAGAGATAGGTCGAGTGGCGCGCCCTCCACGAGCTCTTCGCCTTCGCGAGTGAGCGCGGCTTTGCGGTAGTTCACCGGCTTGCCGTCCTTCTCGAAGCTTGCCTCTTCGATGAATACCAAACCGGCAGTGGCCAACGCGGCGAGCACGGCGTCGAAGTCATTGCGAGAGAGATCCTCACGCGGGTATAGCTCTTTATAAAGACGGCCGGTCGACGGGGACGATCCGCTGCGCAGCGACTTCAGGATGCCGCGCGCGGCGTGCTCCTCCTGCGTGGTGAGGCCGCGGAAGCTTTGCGCGATGGCACGCTCGGGCGAGCAGACGTCGCAATGACCGCAGTGGCGGCGGCTGTCTGCCGTATCGCCAAAGTGCGCGACCAGCGACGCCATGCGGCAGGCATGGCCCTGGGCGTAACGGCCGACGAGATCAAGCTGCTGCCGCCGGTAGTCTGCCTGGGAGCGGTAGGTGCGGCGCCAGCCGTTGGCCTCGGGACTGAGGCTGATCCTATCGTCATAGGTAACGTTCACTGCGGCATGAATGTAGAGCTTCTCGAGCGCTTTCTCGAAGATCTCCGCATCCATGCGCAACGCGGCCTGCAACTCATCGCGTGCGATGGGTCCGTCGCCGGACCTCCGCGCAAGCGCCTTGTGGATGCGCTCAAGCTCGTCGAGCGCAGGGTAGTCGCGCTCCAGGAAGAACTCATGTGTCCGGCGATCGGCGTAGGAGTGCATGAGGATGGTGCGGCTGGGCAGGCTATCGCGACCGGCACGGCCGATTTCCTGGTAATAGGCCTCGAGGCTGGCAGGAAGCGCCGTGTGAATGACGGTACGAACATCCGCTTTATCGATGCCCATGCCGAACGCAATCGTGGCGACGACGACTTCAAGGGCGCCGTCGAGAAATCTGCCCTGCACCCGTTCACGCTGATCGGCGTCGAGGCCCGCGTGATAGGCAGCCGCAGGGAAGTGCGCGGCAAACGTGGCGGCGGTCTCATCCGCATCCTTGCGTGTGGGCGCGTAGACGATCGCGGGCCGGCGCGCCGGATCGCGCAAGAGATCGAGAGCACGCTCGGTGCGCAGCGGCTTCGGCACCTCGACCACTTCGATGGCGAGATTGTCGCGGCGGAAGCCATGGATGAAACGCACGGCGTCGTTGAGAGCGAGTTGCGCGAGGATATCTTTCTGCACGACGGGCGTTGCGGTCGCGGTGAGCGCCAGCACGGGAGCGGGGCGCAGCAGGTGCAGATGCTGCCCGAACATGCGGTAGTCAGGACGAAAGTCGTGACCCCATTGGGAGATGCAGTGCGCCTCGTCGATGGCGACGAGCGAAGGCTTGCGCTTGCCGAGCATTGCGGCGAAGCCGGGAACGCGAAGCCGCTCCGGTGCGATGAAGAGGAACTGCAGGCTGCCGTTGAGGTAATCCATGCAGGCCTGGCGCGAAGTCTGGCGATCGAGCCCGGAGTGGATGCGGGCGACGCTGAGGCCGCGTGCCGAGAGCTTGGCCGCCTGGTCATCCATGAGTGCGATGAGCGGACTGATAACCAGCGCCGTGCCGCCGCGCGCTATGGCGGGCAACTGGTAGCAGAGCGATTTGCCGGCGCCCGTCGGCATGACCAGCAGCAGATCGTGCCCGGAGATGGCGGCGCGGCAGACCTCCTCCTGATTTGCGCGGAAGGCAGGGAAGCCGAAGGTGCGGGCGAGCAGATCGCTGAGGCTGCCAGTGTCCGGCGAGGGAGCAGGAGGAAAGAGCGATGGCCGGGACGACGGGGGCATGAGGGTTGATCCATCGTCGCATAGTGTGCGCGGTGGAGAAGCGGTACAGTGCTGCCCGCGGCTAAACCCTAACTAGACCAGCTGGACGGGTCTGCTTTCTGGCGCCGTCGCGTGCTGTGCGGTCGTGGAAGCGCGCGGTTCTTTCGCACGGCTCGCGTTTGCCGGTACACGGCGCACGCGCAACCACGGGCTCAGGATGGCCTGCAAGGCAAGAAGGCAGACAACCAGAGTGAAGGCAAGTCCGAGAGCTGTTGCGAGGAAGTCGCTCATGCGACCACCCCAATGTATAGAGAACAGTCTTTGCTACAGCCTGCTTCCGAAAGAACGGTCAAGGTAAACCAATCCTGGGACCTCGTGAGTCAGGGTCCCTGTCCTTCATGGGGTGGGCTTGCAGGCAAAACATGACGCGCCTGATCGCCAAACGCAAAAGAGCCCAATAGTTCTCGCTTACTTAGGCACCAGCCTACCGGCGGGCGCGGGGAGCGTCCATACCCAGAAAAGGGCAGCACCCGTCCCAGGTTTAACGTGACTATAGTAAGCGTAATAAAGGAGTTAGCTACTGTGTTAACGCTGATTCAGCGGCCAAACAGGCGGCCGAAAAAGCTGGATTTGCCCGTTGAGCGGCGCCTTGATTCCACAGAATGGGGTGCGGCCGGCTCCGGTTGCGGATCGAGCGCTTCACCATAAAAGACCGCGCGCGGGTTGGCGATGCAGAGCCGCTCGGCTGTCGCCAGGTCATATTGCTCGGCCACCAGGTCGAAGGCGGGCCGGAGCAGCGGTGGCCGGGAGTCGTTGTTGTGTGCGTCGGTCGCGAGGAAGTGGACCCACTGGTGGGCCAGCAGCCAGGCGGCAGATTGTTCGGCCATCGGGCCGAAGCGCCCGGTGAGCGAACTGGCCGTGACCTGGATGAGCGCGCCAGCCTTCAGCCACTCCTCCATGCGCTCCGGTTGACGGGCCAGAATGAGGTTCCGCTCCGGGTGAGTGATGATCGGCGTCATTCCGGAGAGTGAGAGCTGGTAAAAGGTCTGCGCGGTATTCGGCGAGATAGCGCTGTCCGGGAACTCGACCAGCAGATAGTTATGGCCGTTGATGGTGTAACGGGTGGGGTGGTGCTGCGCGTCCTCGATGTTGTCGAACATCAGGTGGAAGTCGCAGCCCAGGCCGAGTGTCATCACCTGCTCGCCGAATCTCTGATTCACGGCATCCTGCAACTCGGCGAAAACCGTGGCGTTCGTCTCCGGGGAGAAGCAGTAATGATGGCTGGCATGCGGGGTGCACACGATATGCGTGATGCCATCGGCAAGCGCCGTCTCGACCATAGAGAGCGAGACATCCAGAGTTCGGGCGCCATCGTCCAGGCCGGGGAGCAGGTGATGGTGGATATCAATCATGCTATCGAGTGGCGAGGGCCGCGATCATGGACTGGAAGATGGGGAAGCCGTCGGCCGAGCCCAGCAGCAGTTCGCTCGAGCGGTCAGGATGGGGCATCATGCCGAGCACGTTGCGGCCCTCGCTGAGCACGCCAGCGATGTTTTCGAGCGAGCCGTTGGGGTTGGCGTCCGCCGTGATCTCGCCGGAGGCAGTTGCGTAGCGGAAGGCGATGCGGTCGCCGCGCTTGAGGGTTGCGAGCGTCGATTCGTCACAGAAGTAGTTACCTTCCATGTGACCGATGGGGATCTCGAGCACCTGGCCTTTGGTCAGAGTGCTGGTGAAGGGCGAGTCGGCCGTCTCGGTGCGCAGATGCACTTGCTTGCAGATGTATTTGAGTCCGGCATTGCGCATGAGGGCACCTGGCAGCAGGCCGGATTCGCAGAGGATCTGGAAGCCGTTGCAGATGCCGAGCACGAGGCCACCGGAGGCGGCAAAGCGCTTCACGGACTGCATGACCGGCGCGAAGTGCGCGATGGCACCGGTGCGCAGGTAGTCGCCATAGGCGAAACCGCCGGGGACCAGGATCGCATCGCAACCTTCCAGGTCTTCGGTCTCATGCCAGAGCATGGTGACCGGCTGGTGCGCAATCTGCTCGATGACGTTGTAGGTGTCGTGGTCGCAGTTGGAGCCCGGGAAGACGAGGACGCCGAATTTCATACTTTCAGGGTAACAAAAGGTACGTGTGATTCGTGAGCGTCAGGAAACAGCTCGCAGCATTGCTGCTTTGGAATCGCTGGCGAAGCGACGTTGTGCAGCGCGCGACATTGGGTACCCGAGACGGGCCAATGGATGCTGCGGAAGGGAAAACGGCAGAAGGTCATACCAGACTGAGTCATCCTCCGCGTGATGCTCGATGCTGAAGCGCTCTTCGCTGCGTTCCACATGGTGCTGGAGCGTGCCATAGCTGAAGCCGCAGCGACGGATGGGGCCGTTATCATCGTCGATCATCGCGATAACGCGGCTGGCACTGAGCGAGTAGAGCCTAAACGTGCGCCCGAGCACGAGGACTGTCTGTCCCGGGACGATCGGCGCAGCCGGATGAATGAGTTTGACCCATCCGATGTCAAACATCTTCCAGTTGAAGAGCGCAGCGCAAGCCTGCTCGAATATGCGTGAGCCCGCACCCAGGCGAACGCGCTTGTGATCAAGGTTGTATCGTTCGGGAATCTCGCCCTTTAGCGTCGCGCCGATCTCCGGATACGAGAAGCTGTTCTGCGTCGCCGTTTGGCGAAAGCGTTCGATGCGTTGCGCTGTAGGGCGCCGAAGGAAGAACATCGACTGGATCCGTTTCCCGAGTCTAAGTGATGCGTCACGGGTTGGAGAGAACAATGGACGAGACCGAACCGCAGGACGAGCCGACCAGCCCTGTGCCATATGAACCAGCGCAGCCGCCGGTAGTCGAACAACCTGAGCAGCCCATTGGATACGCGAGGCCGCAGCCGTCTGTCGTAGAACCAGCGGCTGCGACTATCAGCGCGAGGCCAGCTGCTGGACAGCATTTGCGCACGGCCGGCTCGGCGCTGGTGAACTGGTGGCGGGCTGTTTCGATTGAGGCGCTGTGCGTTGCTGTGCTGTGGTTGATCGGGCTTGAGATTCTGCGTGTGCCGCTTGCGCCGGCGTGGGCGCTGGTTGCCGGTCTGATGGCGTTTGTGCCGAATGTCGGCGGCGTGATCGCACTGATCGGTCCCACGTTCAGCGTCCTGGTGACGGGCAAGGACCTGGAGCGGCTCGCCTTCCTGCTCGGCATTTACGCAATCATCGTGGTGATCGATCAGCTTGTGCTGCAGCCATGGCTGATGAAGAAAACCACACGCGTGCCGATCTGGGCGTCGATCCTTGTGCCGATCGTGCTGGGCATTGTGATTCCGTTTTGGGGTGTGCTGTTGGCGCCGCCGCTGCTGGCAATCGTCTATGCGTTTCGCAAACCAAAAGCACCGCGCGTTGGTTAGCTCTGCAGTTTCAGGCGCATGTTGAAGGGCGACTGGATGGGTTTGTCATCGCTGTCCAGTGGCACGAGTGCGTCGCCCTCAAGCCGGTAGTTCTCCAGGTGATCCGAAGTATTGGACTGCAGGGTGTAGACGGTCCAGTCTGGATTTGCGGGCGTGCCCCTTCGCAGGAGATAGTTGCCAGCCTCTATGAAAACAACGTCGCCCTTGGGCGCTCCCAGATAGGTGCTGGTCCGCACGTAATATCCCACAGGAGATTGTGCGGAGTCCGCAGCATAGAGGGCGATGGAGGTAAGCAGACCACTGCAGTCGGCGCAGGGCAGCTTGCCGCTGTAGGTGCCAACTGGCGCGCTGCCATCGATGACGACGGGCGATGCAGTGCTGTTTGTTCCATCGTCGACTGTGACTTGAAACGTGTATTGGCGCGCCGCCGGTTTGCCTTTCTCCCACGGCCTGCTGTAGTCGATCGCGAGATCGCTGGTGCCGGGGGCTTCTGCCGTGAAGGCGAGTGTCTGCCTGCCGGGAGCGCCAACGCTGGACTCGGCTGCGGACGCATTCGTTGAGCCAATCGTCTTGAGTAAGGGGATGCCGCCAACGGCGTGCCAACTGTACCCGGTGGATGGGGTAGATGGAAGCACGACGCGCAGCGTGTCGCCGACATGAAGAGAAACATGGACTTGTGCATGGAACTCGCCGATTTGAACGGTTCGGGGCGGCTGTTTCGTCTGCGCGATGGCTGCAAAGGCAACGGCCACAAAAGCAATGGTTGCGACCAATGAAAGACTGTTGAGGCGAGTCGTGAATGTTTTCATTCAAATAATTTCCTTCCATTGTTGGAGGAGAGCGCGACGTGACCCAGCATAAGTCCGAGACAGTTTGGCGGTCAGGAAAATTTGAGCCGAGCCGGCCGCAGACGAACTGTCGGCGTTTGGTTGCTTCGGTTCATGTCGAAATACCGTTCTCCGAGATCGGAGACTTCGTGTACCACTGTCACATTCTTGAGCATGAAGACGGCGGCATGATGGCGCATATCCGGGTGGTGGCGCACCACTGATCAATGCCTGATGGCAGAGCTTCTTCGACACGCAGCACAGCGGTGTCGCTCTCCGGCAAGGGCCTTCCTCGAGTGCTACAATCGAGTGTCCCGGCAAGGGTTATCTCCGCTGCTGCGAGCGCGGGCGACAGGCCAGTGGACACACTTCCGAGAGTTGCAGAGGTCCTATGTCAGGCCACTCGAAATGGGCCACAATCAAGCACAAGAAGGGCGCGCTGGACGCCAAGCGCGGCAAGATCTTTACCCGTCTGATCAAGGAAATCACCATGGCGGCGCGCGGCGGCGGCGACCCGGACGGGAATCCGCGGCTGCGTACAGCGATCCTGGCGGCGAAGGCCGAAAACATGCCGCAGGACAACATCAAACGCGCCATACAGCGCGGCACCGGTGAGTTGCCCGGCGCGCTGTATGAAGAGATCACGTTTGAGGGCTATGGGCCGGGCGGCGTGGCGTTGCTGGTCGAGACTTCGACCGACAACCGCAACCGTACAGTAAGCGAGGTACGGCACGCCTTCTCGAAGAACGGCGGAAATCTTGGGTCAGAGGGTTCGGTCCGGTTCATGTTTTCGAAGAAGGGACTAATCGCCGTTGCCAAGGAGAACGCCGACGAGGAAAAGCTGATGAACCTCGTTCTAGAGAACGGCGGCGATGACCTGACAGACCAAGGCGACACCTGGGAGATTTTGACCGATCCGGGCGCATACCACGCGGTGCTCGATGCGATTCGCGCGGCGAAGATCGAGACTTCGGTGGCCGAGATTACGATGATCGCTTCCACCTACACCAAGCTTGAGGGCCCGGCGGCAAACCAGATGGTGCGTCTGCTCGAAGCGCTGGAGGACCATGACGACGTACAGAACGTCTACTCCAACTTCGACATGGACGCGAAACAACTGGAAGAAGTGGCTGGCTAATTCCCTCGCATCGCCAACAAGGCCGCCGGCGTTCTCCACTGGCGGCCTTTTCACTGTCACGTTGCGCTGTTTGCACAATCCGCGCGGGTCTGGATACCGGCCCGGGCACTCGATGAGACGCATGCCTTTTTTTTGCACCCGCCTTTTGCCCGCTGCTGTTCTTCTGATCGGTGCCTCGCTTCCACTTAGTGCACAGTCCAGCAGCAGTCAGACGATGACCTCCACACCCGCGAATACAGCTGCGCCGGTTGCCGAGACCATGGGACACAATCCATGGAACTGGGGAGCGTTTTTTACCGGCGGTTTCAGCGCCGATGTCACGCCGAGTTCGAGCTATCTAAACCTGGGGGCGCGAGCGGGCAAGGTGATGACCGGTCCAATCGGGCCGGGGTTTCTGCGCGGTCAATTCGAGTACAGCGCAGAGCTGATGCCGTGGTGGCAGGCCCGCACGGACACCTTCGAGCGCGTCAATCTGACAGCGACGAGCAATCCCAACGTCGCGGCTTCCTCCGGTCCGTACAAGACCGGCGGTGCGTATAACGGCATCAGCGTTACTCCCATACTGCTGCGCTGGGACGTCAGCGGCAGCCGGCGGATCATGCCGTTTGTGCAGGGGGGCGGCGGGGTGGTATGGACGAATCACAAATTCCCGCCGGTAGGACCGCTTCCAGCGCCGGGACATCAGGGCACAGGTGTCTGGAACTTTACCCCGCAGTTTGGCGTGGGCTTCCAGTACTTCCTCAAACCCCGGCGCTCAATTACCTTCAATGCGAACGCAGTGCACATTTCTAACGCCTCTCTGGGCGATGCCAATCCCGGCGTGAACGCGACAGTGCAGTTCCAGATCGGCTACAGCTGGTGGAAGTAGGGAAGTGACAGGGATGAGCAAGGCCATTATCGAATGCGTCCCGAACTTCTCGGAGGGCGTCGACACGGAGCGCGTGCTCGCAATCGTGCGTGCCATGCAGGTGCCTGGCGTCTCTCTGCTGGACTGGTCACAGGACGCCGACCACAACCGCTCCGTGGTGACCATTGCCGGCCCTCCGGCGGCAGTGGTGGAAGCAGCGGTGCTGGCTGCAGGCAAGGCGGCGGAGCTCATTGACCTGACCCGGCAGACGGGCGTACACCCGCGCATCGGCGCTGCGGACGTGATCCCGTTTGTGCCGGTGCGCGATATCTCCCTGGAGCATTGTGCGTTGCTGGCGAGACAGGCCGGCGAGGAGATCTGGCGCCGTTATGGCGTGCCGGTGTACTTCTACGAGGCTGCCGCTGCCCGACCCGACCGGGCGCGGCTGGAGGATGTCCGACAGGGGCAGTTCGAGGGGCTACGGGAAGCGGCGCGCCGGGACCCTGCGCGGCGGCCCGACGTAGGTGGCCCGGACCTGCACCCGACCGCCGGGGCAAGTGCGGTGGGGGCGCGGCGGTTCCTGATCGCCTGGAATGTCTTTCTGGACAAGCCGGACGTGGCCCTGGCGCGGGCGCTGGCCCGGGAGGTGCGGGACTCCGGCGGCGGCCTGAAAGGGGTGAAGGCGCTGGGCGCGTTGGTGCGTGGCCGGGCCCAGATCTCCATGAATCTAACGGACTTCCGCGTCAACTCGCCAAGCGCGGTCTTCGAAGATCTGAAGCGCCGCGTGGAAGGCCGGGGAGCCCGCATTGTGGAGGGGGAACTGATCGGCCTGATCCCGGAGGCGGCGGTAGAGCAAAACAGCGAGTGGGTGCGTCAATTGGAAGACTTCTCCGCGGAGGGAAAAATCCTCGAACGCCGGATGGAACGCCCACTCGAATGGCCATAGAGAGGGCCGGGAACCGACGAAGGTGGCGAATTTCGTAACTATCTAAGGGTTATCGTGTTGTCACCCAGAAGTGAAATAGAGCGGACGTTGACCGCGAATTAAGATGGAAAGAGCGGACGGTGTTATGGGGTCCCTGAGATATATCTCCGGCAGCCCAGGCACCTCTCCGAAAGGAAGTAAAAATGAAGAACCTTGCAAAGATTGTGGGCGGCGGAATCGCTGCTCTGTGCCTTGCGACGGCACTGCCGGCGCGCGCTGCTCAGCTGAGTGGCGATGCGCGGGCGGCCATTCCCCACGATGTGCAGCAGTTGATCGTGATCGATTACCGGGCCATGCAGAACTCTCCCGCTGCCATGCAGTTGAAGAACAAGGTGATGCCTCCGGAGCTGAAAAGCCTGGAGAAGGCGCTACAGGTTTCCGGAATGAACGACAACCACGATGTGGATGAGCTGGCCTTCGCCGCGTACCGACCCAAGGGTTCGACCGGCGATGCGACGCGGATCATCGGTCTTGCGCAAGGGCAATTTTCGCTCGACGACATCATGGCCAACTTCAAGAAGAAGAAGATCAAGCCCGTGGTGCTGCGCGACAACAAGATCTATCCTATGGGCGCATCGGGGATGCAGGTGGCGTTTCTCAATCCCACCACGATGGTCTTCGGCCAGACCGATTCGCTGAAGCAGGCGCTGGATGCGCGTGACGGCATGCAGCCGAACTTCCTCACCAACAATGCTATGACCGACATGATGTCTTCGGTGCAGGATGAACCGCTGTGGAGCATTCTGGACCAGAAGGGCACGCAGACCATGATGCGATCGCTGATGGGTGATGCTGCCCAGCAGGTGGGGGATTACGACACGCTTAAGAAGCGGATCCTCAGCTCGTACTACACGATGGATTTTCAGAATGGCGTGAAGTTCGATCTGGATGTATTGACGCCAGACACTTTCACCGCTGCGACGATGGCATCTCTGCTGAACGCGGCCGCGCTCTACAAGAAGATGAGCGGCACGGACATCGAAAAGCAGGCGATTGACGGCACGAAGATCGATTCGAGCTCCGGCAAGCTTATCGTCAGCTATTCGTCATCGGATAGTCAGTTCGCGACGCTGCTGCAGTCGAGCCTCTTCCAGTCTGTTGTGCACTAAGCACACTCGAAGTTGCATAAACCAAGAGCCGCTCTTCGGAGCGGCTTTTGGTTTCTAAGTTGCAGCGGCGCAATAGAAACGGGCTATAAGTTCGAACCGAAGGCCAGCAGACGACCGTCGCATTCCTTCACTACAAACTCTCGTGAATTCCACGGCATGTTGGCGAGTTCCCGGGTGAACTCCACGCTGTTGGCTGCGTACTCGGCAAAAAGCGCGTCCGCATCTTCCACAAAGAGGTATGCGTCAAGCAGTTCGTCGTCATATTTGTCTGGATTGGCTGTAGGCGGCTCAGCGCAGCGGAAGTGAATTGCGTGCTGGTCGCGCGTCACGATGGCGTAGACCGGCGGATCCTGCCATGTTCCACGACACTCGAAGCCAAGCTTGTCTTTGTAGTAGGCGAGCGTGCGGGGAATGTCCGTCGTGAAGAACTGAGGCGCGATCTGACGGATCATGGACCAAGTGTAGCGCAGCCTCACCATGACCAAAGCCAAGACTGTCGGGCCAAACGTGCACGTTTTGAGATTCCATCCTGGCTCACTGACACCGAAGACGACGGTGCCCGTTTATTCCGAGGATTTGCCACTTTTCATTGGGAGCCGAACTAATATGGCTGCCGGAGACTGGCTGAGCATTCGTTCAAACGCTGCCAAAGTCAAAAGCGTGACATCTCGTTTCTGAACTAATGTTGGAAAAGTGATCCTAATTCGGGGGTACATGGTCTATGACAGACTGGTTCGCGCGCCCCGTCCTGCACGTCAAGGACGTCGAGGCCTCACTTCGCTTTTACGGTGATCAGCTCGGCTTCACGAGCCCCTGGCGCCACAACGAGGACGGCAAAGCGGATGTCGCACAGGTCGACCGGCAGGGCTGCGCGCTTATCCTGGCCGACTCGTGGCCGGAGAAGATTGGCATGGGGTTGATGTTCATTTCCCTGAACGTCGAGCCGGAGACGCAGGTCGCCGCGTTGGACGCGCTGCGCGCAGAACTCGAGGCCAAGGGCGTTCCGGTCAAGGAGGGTTGGTGGGGCTACCGGCTTCTGGTGGTCGATGATCCCGACGGCAATCAGCTCTTCTTCAACTATCCGAACGAGACTGCATCCGGCAAGGCTGCTGGAGATGAGGCGTAACCGTCCAGCCTCGCCGGGAGGCGCGACAACGGCGGCGGAGTGACGCTGCAATACGGTGAGGTATTCGAACGGTTGGCGCATCATCGCCAGAATCACTCAATGAGCGCCGATTTGTACCGGTTGTTAGCTACATGGCCGTTTAGCAAGAGTTATTCAGCCGGCCTGCGTAAAGCAGGTTCATTGTGTGCATTGCCCTGCTATTTGCAATTCGAGACTAGAGCTACTTGTCCGACATGCCAAGTTCTCGTGCAAGAGGTTTCACGCCCCAAACGCTATTCCTCTCTTCTGGGGTAGGCCACTAGTGCGTGGTGAAACGAAAATCGCCTACCGCGTACAATCTCTTGTCTGAAACGATGACGGCTACAGATTTTCAACGAGGTTGACGCAGGATTGACAATCAACATCAAGGCCCAGATCACCCAGGACTGGAACTACAGGAGCTAACTAAACAGAGGAGTCTAATCACCATCGGTAGACGGCAAGGTTGTTCAGGTAGGCGTCCATCACGCCCTTCTTGCGGGCGCCGTCAATCTGGAAGTTTAGCAGCAGTTCGCCCGGCGTCCAGCGGAGCGCCCGAGCCGAGAAGGCGTTTGCGCCTTGAAAGTCTGTGTAGACGCCATCAAAGTTCACCCAGTCATAGGTGACATTTCCGCCTTCGTCGCGATGCATGCCGATCTGGACTCTGTGCCACTTCTTTTTGCCCCAGTCGTGCGGGTTGCAATGGATATTCGAGGGGTGCCAGTGGGTCCCGGAGCGGTCCACATAGGTGTACTCCCAGGTTTTCGAGTGGGCTGCGCACTGGGTGCCGTAGATGACGGTTCGACCATCGGACATCACCTGATTCATATCCATCTCGACATTCTCGACTTCAGAGGGGTCGACGAGATAGACGTTCGCCGCATAGACGAAGTGCGTGGCATTTGGATCGCGACCAAATGTCAGGTGATAGCGCTGGCCGCCCTTGTCACCGTACCAGGTGACGAACTGGCGTCCAGGCACGCCATTGCGACCATCGGGAAAGACCGGATAATTCGTTTGACCGTTGGAGGAGCCCTTGGTCTCGTCGTCGTGGACTCCTTTCCAGGCGACACTTGTCTCGAGTCCCAACGACGGGATTGCGTAAGCGGGGATTCGAGAAGTGTCGGATGGCGAGGGCAGAATGGGAGAGGGAGGCTCGGGAGCGGGACCTCGCTGGTAAGCCGGACGTTGCTCCGGAGCAGGGGCTTGGTCCGGAGCAGGCGCTTGTTCTTGCGGGTTGGCAGTCTGCGCGGGTGACACGGAAGGCTCCTGCGCGATTGCGGAGAGGCTGACAACCATGACTGCAATGAGCGAAAGGTTGCGCATTGGTTCTTTCACGTACTTCTATGGACGCGATGCCGGCTCGATTGTTGCGGTCATGGCGTCGGCAGCGGCAGCTCCTGAAAGATAATGCTCTCATCCTCGCCAATGGAAATGACCAGATTTTTGTGCATCCCCTCCTGCACTGTGGGCCCTGTTGCCGTATGGCTTTTTCCGGCGGAGTCGTTGAAGGTCACCTTCACCGGGCCGGAGCCAATCAGCTTGGGCGGGTAGTTGAAACTTGCTCCGCTTGCGACCGCGTCGCGCCCAAAGCTTGCGTTGGGGTAGTCCACTTCGAGCTGATGGATGTCCGGGCCCTGGTTCCTGACGGTGATGACGAATGCAGCCTCGGGCTGGCCCAGGCTGGGGCGGGAGTGGCAGCCGGCGACCAGAAAGGGAAGCCCGAGCGCGGCTAGACATGGAAATGTAACTTTCATATGTACTTGTTCTGTGCCAAATGGCCCACGCGCAAAGCGCGGCTTTGCGCTTACAAGGTGGTTTTCCGTTCCAGGATGCGGGCGGTCAGCACTACGCCGGTCTGATTGTTGTGCAGGGTGAGAGGAAAGGCCAGCACGTTCCAGACCCAGCCCTCACCCTTGCGGGGAAGGTTGAGAAGACCACGGTAAGTGCGATCGATGTAGGTCTCGCGCTGCACCGCAACGGTGCGCAGGATGTCGCGCCAGTCCGGAGCGAGCTCCGGCATCTCAACGAACATGTTTTTGCCCGGAAACCAGTCGCGTGGCCGTTCGAGAAGACGGGCGCAAGTGTCGTTCACGTACTGCCAGTTCCCATTGGCGTCAAGGATCTCGAGCACAACGTCGTCGCCCATCGCCATGTTGATGCGGGAGTAGAAGAAGTCGCGCGCGTCCACGACCACGGGCCTGCCTCGGCGTTTGGCTTCGAAGCCGCGAAGTGCGTTGACCAGATCGTCGATGGAGCTGTAGCCCTTCAGCAGATGCATGTCCTCGACACCGCCAAAGCGTCGCTCGAGTGTGGCGGAGAGGATGATGATCGGTACTTCCGGCCGCCGCTCGCGCAGCTCCGCGGCCACATCCGTGCCGAAGCGTCCGGCACCGAGGTGGTAATCGAGCACGGCGATGTCGATACGGTCCAGCAGCTTTTCCGCCTCCTCGACCGAGTCGGCGGTTTCGGCGACATAGCCATGCTTGCGCAGAATGGTCGAGCGCAGGAGGAGGTTCTCCGGATGGTCGTCGAGCAGCAGGACGCGAACCGGCTCTTCCTGCACGGCTTCAGCGACCGTGCCCGAGGGCTTAGTTTCCTCAATGTCGGACATTTGACCGTTTCGATGCGGAGATGCACCCGAGCGCTGCCGGGCTTTCTGCGGTAACCGATTTATTTGTCTGCATCTTACTGGTCTTCATTGATCTGAGAACGATTCGTTCTGTGATCTTACGAAACGGCGGCGGAATAATTCAGGTAACCGCTGGAAGATTGCCGATGCGCGCAGCCACTGACGATTGTCGATCGCGGGATAGCCGCTGACGACTTTGCCCGCAGGCACGTCGTTCGGAATGCCTGATTGGGCAGTGGCGACGGCGCCATCGCCGATCTTGCAGTGGCCTGCGACGCCAACCTGTCCGGCAAGTACGACACTGCGGCCGACTTCGGTGGATCCGGCGAGCCCGACCTGCGCGCACAACAACGTGTTCTCACCCACGCTCGAGCCGTGGCCGACCTGCACGAGGTTGTCGATCTTTGCGCCATCGGCGATGACGGTCGCACCCACACTGGCGCGATCGATGCATGCGTTGGCCTGGATCTCAACGTCATTGCCGATGCGCACCGGACCCGACTGCGGAATCTTCTGCCAGGAACCGTCATCGCGTTTGGCAAAGCCGAAGCCATCCCCGCCAACGATAACGCCGTTCTGAAGGATGACATTGTCGCTCAGAAGACAGTTCTCGCGGACAACCGAGTGAGCATGAGCAAAGAAGTTGTGCCCCGCCGTGACGCCAGGATAGATGACGACGTGTGGGAGCAGGACGGCGCGATCACCAATCCGGACTCCCGCGCCAATCACAACATAGGCGCCGATGTGTGCACCGGTACCGATGCTCGCAGAGGGATCGATGACTGCGGTGGGATGTACTCCGGGTGGATACGCTGGTGCCGGATGAAGCAGAGCGATGGCCTCGGCAAAGGCGAGGTACGGATTTGGCAGCCGGAGAGTGTGAGCAGTGATTTCCGGAAAGTCGGGCGTGACCAGCACTGCGCTTGCCCGGGTCGTCTTTGCAGCCGAGGCATAGCGCGGATTTGAGACGAAGGTGACCTGGCCAGCGCTTGCTTCCTCGATCCCCGCCACGCCAGTGATCTCCGCTTCGCGATCACCGTGGAGGGTTGCGCCGAGCTGCGCGGCTAGTTCGCCAAGCTTCATGCTTTGAATGGTAATCGACTGAGTTGCCTTCCGGAGGGGACGCGGGCGGCGCGCAGTGATCCTAGAGGGCTTTCGGCGTCGCGACAGGGAAGAGATCGCCCTGCTGACGCGCTGAGGCAGGTGGCTTGCGGCCCGTGGCCGCTCCGCTGGCGCCAATGACAGCTATCACGCTCAACTCCGCAATGCTGGTGCGCGGCAGAAAGATGCGTTGGGTGTTCGAGCGGGTGTCCGGCGGGGTTAAGAGCAGCCCTGTGGGATCAAGCAGAGTGAGATCGTTGGCGGCCATCCCTTCGAGAGCGCTCTCGTCCTTGAGGGTCAGCCGGAGCCACAAGCCGGCCAGACGCGGCCGACCGGAAAAGGTGGTGCGCAACAGACGTTCCGGGTTTGTGGTTTCGCCGGAGTTGAAATCGCGCACAAAGCACGCCCATTTGAGCGATGCCAGTGGGACTACCTGACGGCGCGCAGAGAGATCCAGCAGCTCGATCGCGTCCGGAGAGACAGCCCGACGGATGAAGCCGGTGGCGGGCAGATAGCCGGCCATCCAGTTTCCATCGTGCATGCGGAGGACGGCTTTCTTCTGTGTGCTGGCCATGGATTAGCCTCCAGCCAAAGGCTCGCGGGATTGTCTCATACCGGGCGATCCATTGCAGCGGAAAGTGTGCAGAATGGTAGCCAAGATAGTCACATTATGATACCTTTAGGCGTTGAACAGTAGATTGTGCTAACGATAAGTCTCCCAGAAAGAGTGACATAGAGCCAACCAGCCGACTGCTGGCGGACGGCTCAAGGCACGAACATGCCAGACTACGTTTACTTGCTGGAACGCCGCCTTTCTCTGGCGCAGCGCAATGCCCTCAGTCTAGTCCGCGATGCCGCCCGCGCCGAGGGCATGACCAGTTTTCTTACCGGAGGCGCTGTTCGCGACCTAACCAGCGGCCATCCCGTCCGCGACTTTGATGTAACGGTTCAGGGAAATGCCCTTAACCTGCGGCAGGCGCTGGATTCTGCCGGCTTCATCCACTGGGGCTCCCATGCTCCGTCCCAGACGCTGTTTCTTCGCTATCCCGGCGGCGTGAGGCTGGAGGTCTCGAGCGCCCGCAAGGAGACCTTTGCCAAACTGGCACACCCCACCTACGAGTGGACGAACATCCTGGAAGACCTGCGGCGCCGCGACTTTACTGTCAACGCCATGGCCATCTCGCTGAACGAGGGCTCGTACGGGCTGTTGATGGATCCCACCAATGGCGTGGCAGATATCGAGATGCGGACGCTACGGTTGGTGAGCAACTACGGCTTTCTGGAAGACCCGATCCGGCTGCTCCGCGCTGTACGACTGGGCACGCGCCTAGGCTGGCTGATGGACGAGCGCACCAAGCAGCGTTTCGACAACGCAATCGAAGAAGGCGTCTTTTCCCAGATCACAAATTACCAGCGTGGGTACGAGCTGGAGGAGATCGGCCACGAGGAGAATCCGCTGGAGATGCTGCGCACCCTCGAAGACCAGGGTTGGATGAAGCAGCTTTACCCGGCGTGGACGGTGAGCAAGGCCGACGCTCAGGGCCTGGCGCAGCTGCACGAGCTGCAGACGCGCCTGCAGATCGAGGGGATCTATGCGGACATCTCTGCCGCGGCGATGGAGCTGCTGACGGCCCGCATGCAGCCCAAGGACATTGCAGGACTGAAGAAGCTGTTTGTGCGTCCAGGCTTCGTAAAGGAATGGGAAAAGCTGGACAAGGAAGCGGAAGCGTTTGCGGCGAAGCTGACCGCAAAGGAATCCAGTGCGCCGTCGACAAGTTGGAAGCTGATGACGCGCTCCGCTGCGGAGCCGGTGTTGTGGCTGGGGCTGACGGGCAAGGGTGCCGCGATCCAGAACAAGTTTAAGAATTTCTTCAATGTGTGGCCGGAGGCGCGCCAGAAGGTGCCGACCGCGCTGATGCTCGAGATGCGCATCACCCCCGAGATCGAGCGCTATCCGGAACTGCTGGAGGAGCTGTTCTTCCAAACGATGGACAACAAGCTGAACGACGAGGCTGCGCTGCGTGCCTTCCTCGAGCCGTACTCTCCACCAGCGCCGCCTCCGCCGGTCAGCCTGCGGAAGTCGCGCGCCTCGAAGAAGAAATCGGCAAAGAAGGAAGAAGGAGCGGAAGCGGCAAAGAAGTCGCCTGAGGTGGCAGCCGCTACTGCGGCTCCCGCAAAAGCAAAGCCCGCCACACCGGCGAAGGCTGCCGAAGAGAAGGCCTCGCCGGAAAAAACGGTGCCAGCCAAGCCGGTGCCAGCCAAGGGAGTGCCTGCGAAGGCTGTCCCTGCAAAAGTGGCGGCACCCGCGAAGTCGCCCACAAAGGCTGCGAAGCCGGAAGCGAAACCGAAGGCTGCGGCGCCCGCGAAGAAGGCTGCGACTGGAAAAGCGACGCCAGCAAAGAAGGCAGCCGTGAAGCCGGCGGCGAAAAAGGCCGTGGCGGCGAAAAAGGTTGCGACAAAGAAGCCTGCTGTGAAGGCAAAAGCGGTAAAGGCTCCGCAGAAAGCGGCGAAGAAGGCTGTTCCCGCGAAGAAGCCGCCGGCGAAAAAGAGCGCGGCGAAAAAGGCACCTGCAAAAAAGACGCCGGCAAAAAAGAAGCGCTGAACTGTTGCAGATCCTGGTTCGAGAGGCGAGCAGGATGCTCGCCTCTTTCTGCGTTTGCAGCCGGATTTCCTCAAAGAGCTACGCGGTACGCACAGCCTGTCCCGATTCTTCGTGAGTGCGCGGACAACTAAAATGAGAAGAGATGGCTGAGTTTACCCACCTTCATCTGCACACGGACTACTCATTGCTGGATGGCGCCTGCGATGTCGAAAAACTGGTCGCGCGCGTGGAATCCATCGGTCAAAAGGCCGTTGCGATCACCGATCACGGCAATATCTACGGCGCGGTGCACTTCTTCGATGCCGCGAAGGCCAAGGGGATCAAGCCGATCCTGGGCTGCGAACTCTACGTGTGCAAGAAGGAGGACCATCGCGCCGATCCTCAGGGCGACGACTACAACCATCTGCTGGTATTGGCGGAGAACGAAGAGGGCTATCGCAATCTGGTCCGCATCACTTCGGAGGCGTCGCTGCATGGCTTTTATCGCAAACCGCGGGTGTCGAAGCGTTACCTGGCCGAGCACTCGAGCGGACTGATCGGATTCTCCGGGTGTCTCGCAGGCGAGTTCTGCGAGAACCTGATGGCAGGGAAATACGAGGCCGCCCGCGATGTGGCTGCCGGGTATCAGGACATCTTCGGCAAGGGGAACTTCTTTCTCGAGATCCAGGACCAGGGGCTCGAACTTGAAAAGAAGATCCATGCGGACATGTTCCGGATGGAAAAGGAACTCGGCATTCCGCTGGTGGCGACCAATGACAGCCACTATCTGTGCGAGGACGATCATCACGCGCACGAGGTGCTGTTGTGCGTGCAGACTGCGGGATCCATTCACGATCCGAAGCGGTTCAAATTTGATTCCGATCAGTTTTACGTGAAGTCTGCCGAAGAGATGGAGCGGTTGTTCTCCCATGCGCCTGAAGTGGTGAGTCGCACGATGGAGTTTGCCGAGCGCTGCCAGCTCAAGCTGAACAAGGTGGACAATCCGTTCCCGGAGTTTACGGTCCCGGCGGGTCACACCATCGACAGCTACTTCGAGGAAGTGTGCCGGGCAGGATTTGAGAAGCGGCTTGCCACAGCCATCCAACACTTGAAGGATCGCGGCCTGCTGCGGAAGACCGAAGCTGACTACCGCGAGCGGCTGGAGCGGGAGATTCAATGCATTAAACAAATGAAGTTCCCGGGCTATTTCCTGATCGTCTGGGACTTCATTCGCTATGCGAAGGAGCATGAGATTCCGGTGGGGCCGGGGCGCGGCTCGGCGGCGGGATCGCTGGTGGCCTACGTGATGGAGATCACCGACATCGATCCGCTGCAGAACGAGCTGCTCTTCGAACGCTTCCTGAATCCGGAGCGCGTGTCGATGCCAGATATCGATATCGACTTCTGCATGAATCGGCGCGGCGAAGTCATCGAGTACGTGACGCGCAAATACGGTCGCGAGCAGGTGGCGCAGATCATCACCTTCAACACCATGGCGGCGAAAGCGGCGATCAAGGATGTGGGCCGCGCGCTCGATATGCCGTATGGCGACGTGGATCGCATCGCCAAGCTGGTGCCGGCAACGATCGGTATCACCATCGAACAGGCATTGAAGGATTCACACCAGTTGCAGGCCGCCTATGAAGCAGAGGCGCAGGTGCGCGAACTGGTGGATACGGCGAAGAAGCTCGAAGGACTGGTGCGCGGTGCGGGCGTGCATGCCGCCGGAGTCGTCATCGCGCCGAAGCCGCTGACCGAGCTGGTTCCGGTGAGCCGCTCGAAGAACGACGAAATCGTCACCGCGTATGACATGAAGGCGGTCGAAAAGATGGGTCTGCTCAAGATGGACTTTCTTGGGCTGACTACGTTGACTGTCATTGACGATTGCCTGAAACTGATCCGCCGTAACCAGAATGTCGAAATCGACATGGCGAGGGTGCCGCTCGATGACCAGACGACGTACGAGCAAGTCTTCCACAAGGCACTCACCTCGGGCGTTTTCCAGTTCGAGTCGGGGGGTATGCGCGATGTGCTGCGCCGCTATCGTCCGACAACGGTGGAAGACCTTACGGCGCTGAACGCGCTCTATCGGCCCGGCCCCATCCAGGGCGGCATGATCGATGACTTCATCGAGCGCAAGTGGGGCCGCCGCAAGGTCGAGTACGAGCTGCCGGAACTTGAAAAGATCCTGACCGAGACGCTGGGGGTGATCGTGTATCAGGAGCAGGTGATGCAGATCGCGAACGTTCTGGCCGGGTACTCACTTGGCGAGGCCGACCTGCTGCGCCGCGCCATGGGCAAGAAGAATCCGGTCGAGATGGCGAAGCAGCGCGAACGATTCCTGAAGGGTGCGGCGGATCACAAACATCCCAAGGACAAGGCGACACGCATCTTCGACCTGATGGAGCAATTCGCCGGCTACGGCTTCAACAAGTCGCACTCTGCCGCGTACGCGCTGCTGGCATATCACACTGCCTATCTGAAGACGCACTATCCGGTTGAGTTCATGGCTGCGCTTCTGACCAGCGAAATCTCGAAGCCTGAGAACGTGGTGAAGTACATTAGCGAATGCCGCGAGATGGAGATCGCGGTCGAGCCGCCGAATGTGCAGATCTCCGACGCAGACTTTACGCCGGACGGCAAGGTCATCCGGTTTGGGCTTACGGCGATCAAGAACGTGGGACGCAACGCGATCGACTCGATCCTGGCAGCTCGTGCCAAGCTGGCAGAAGAGGCGAAGCGCGGATTCACGTCGCTTTGGGAGTTTTGCGAGCTGGTGGATCTCCGGCTGCTCAATAAGCGCGTCATCGAATCACTGATCAAGGCCGGTGCGCTTGACAGCTTTGGGCCGCGTGCGCAGCTCATGGCTGCCGTAGATAAGGCAATGGAGCGCGCGCAGAAGTCGCAGCGTGACCTGGCGGCGGGACAGAGTGGACTCTTTGGTGGTCTCGGGGCGATCTTTGACGAAGCGCCGGTAAATGGCACGGGTGGACTGCACGGAGATGATCCGCTGCCCAACGTGCCGGACTGGGATGAGAACCTGCGCCTGCAGTCGGAGAAGGAGGTGCTGGGCTTCTTCGTCTCCGGGCATCCGATGGACAAATATGCGGACAAGCTCAAAAACCTGAAAGCGGTGAGTACGGTGGATGCGCTGGAGATGAAACCGGCGCCGCCTACGCGCCGCGGCGAGCAGAGGCCGGAGAACGAGATTGCGCTGGCCGGAGTCATCGTCGGACTGAAGGTGGCAAAGTCGAAGCGATCCGGCGAACTCTACGCGCAGGCCGCCCTTGAGGATACGCTGGGCAAGATCGACCTGATTGCTTTTCCGAAGGACTACCCGAAGCTGGCGGAGTCGCTCAAGATCGATGTACCGGTTCTGGTGCGCGGGCAGTTGCGCGCGGAGGAAGACGCGGCCCCGAAGCTTGCGTTGTCGTCCATCCAGGCGCTCGAAGACGTCAGGGTAAAGCTGCCGCAGAATGTGCGCATCAAGGTGACACTTGACCGCGCCACGGACCAGACCCTGCTCTCGTTGCATGCCATGATTCAAGAGGCGCCCGGACCGGGAAAGCTGATGATCAACCTGGAACAGCGCGGCGAGTTCGAGGTGATGCTGGAGCCGGAGGGCTTTACGGTGGGAGCGGATCGCATCTTCATCGAGCGTGCAGAGGGGCTGCTGGGGCGCGGAGCTGTAAAGGTGATTGACTAGATTGCGAAGAGTCGCGACCGGAGCGCATGTACAATTCGCCTAAAGCCACGGCATGACGACTGTTCCGGTCAGAAAATTCTCCACCGCTACCTCTGTCTTGCTGGACGTGCTTCGCCTGGCGTCCGCGATTGTGATCGCGGCCGCGCACCTCACACAGTCCTACTTCTCAACCGGCTGGCCGGACCTGACGGAGCACGGCAGGCCGGCTTTGGTGATGTTGTTCCTTCTCTCCGGACTGGTCATTCGCTATGTCACAGTCATTCGTCGCGGCAGGATGACTGATTTCTGGGTGGACCGCATCTCGCGTGTGTATTCCGTGGTGGTGCCGGCATTAGTGTTCACCGTCATAGCTTCGTATCTCGCGATGCGCATCAACCCTGCGTACTACTTGCCGAATTGGGGTATAAACGGCGGTCGTCCATTGCTCCGAATCGGGCTGAACCTCATCTTCATGGCGCAGTCGTGGAACCTGACGTACGAACCGTTTTCGAATACGCCGTTCTGGACACTCTCCTACGAAGTCTTTTATTACGTCTTTTACGCGGTGGCGTTTTACCTGGGCGGAATACGGCGCGGCTTCTGGTTGCTGATTGTTGCAGCTTTAGCGGGACAACACATCCTGCTGTTGCTGCCCCTATGGCTCATCGGATGTCTTGCACACGATATCTACCAACGCGCTCGCGACCCCAGGATCTCGTTCAAGAAGCTCAACCTGATCTTTTTCTCTCTGGCAGTGGGCGGCGTGTTTCTAGTGCCGGCGATATTCAGGCTGCTACTTTATCTCAAGGGGTTTATCACACGCTTCTTCTGGGTGCATCATCACGCCCCGATCAATCTGCACTGGGCTTATACCTACTACGTCGAGGGGGTGCCCACTGTCTTTGGGTTGTTGTGGGCCATGCTGGTCTTTGAACGGCTGAATGTGGCGGAGAAGGCGGGCTGGGTAAAGTGGGTACGGCTGCTTTCTGAAGCTACATTCCCGCTCTACCTGTTGCATTTTCCTCTGTACGTACTCATCGTGGCCATCTTCCCGAATGAACGTGCAAATAGCTGGTTCAAGCTCGGTATGCTGGTCCTTTGCGTCGCATTGTCCGCGCTGCTGGCTAAGCCGACAGTACATTTCAAGAACTATCTGCGGGATCTGCTGCGGAAATATGTGTTCCACACGCCGCTGGTGCCGGCAGCGCCCCGTCTGGAGACCGCGAAGTAGCGTAAAGGTACACAGATTTGTCTCCACATCTTTCGTTCCATACAATCACCATGTGGCCCAGGGAACCTTGACACCACCGACGACGCAGCCGCCCAGTGATCAGCCGGAAGGAAAGGCGGAGCCGAAGCATACATCTGCCGCGGAAGCTCAGTCGAACGCGTGGCTGAAAACCGAACTGGCACGGAATGCGCAGCGGCCATACCCTATGGACTTTATCCGGATGGTTTTCACCGATTTGAGTGAGATCCACGGCGATCGCAACTTCGCCGATGATCCGGCGATGCAATGCAGCATGGCCCGTTTCCATGGCGAAGAGGTCCTGGTCATCTCCAACGTGAAGGGCCGCACGACCAAGGACAACGTCAAATTCAACTTCGGTCTCCCCAATCCGGAGGGATACCGCAAGGCGCTGCGCGTGATGAAGATCGCGGAGAAGTTCGGTCGCCCGATCTTTACCTTTATCGATCTGCTCGGTGCGAATCCCGGCCTTGGCGCTGAGGAGCGGGGACAGGGCGAGGCCATTGCGCGCAACCTGCTGGAGATGTCGCGCCTTGCTGTTCCTACCATTGCCACGGTGACCGGTGAGGGCGGTTCGGGCGGAGCACTGGCGCTCGCGGTGGCAGATCGCGTGCTGATGCTGGAGAACGCCGTGTATTCGGTGATCTCGCCGGAGGGTTGCGCGTCCATCATGTGGCGCGATGCATCCAAGCGGGCAATGGCGGCAGAGGCGCTGAAGACCACTTCGGAGGATGTCATGACGATGGGCTGCGTCGATGACGTGGTTCCGGAGCCGCCGGGCGGCGCGCATCTCGATCCGGACGCGGCAGCGCGCATGCTCGACGAGAAGCTGACATGGCACCTCAATGAGTTGAAGGCCATGTCGACCGAAGCGCGTCTGGCTGCGCGGCGCGAGAAGTTCCGCAATATTGCGCAATTCTTCACCGTCTAACACATACGTGGTGACCACCCCGCTAACTTTGCCCGCCCATCCACACCGGCCCTCACGTCTGCGCTCCTTCTGCATCTTCGTTGTGGCGCTGATGTATGCGTTCGTTGCGGGGGTGATTGCACACCACGCCGCGAGTGGATTGAGTTCCGGCGACTGGGTGCCGCTGATCGACCGGATCGTGATGCTGTTCCTGCTTCTGGTCGGCTTCGGCGCGCTTGGAATGGGTTTTTCCCGCCAGCGGGAGCCGGCGCGCGCAATGGGGCTGGTATCCCGTCCGGGCATGCTGCATGAGTTCGGCACTGGCTCGGCGGTGGGTTGGGGCCTGCTGCTGCTGACGATTGTGCCGTCGGTCTTCATAGGCGGCCTAGGCGTAACGTTGTGGACCGGGTCGCACCAGTGGTTCCTGCTTATTCTTGATCTGCTGGTACTGGCGGTTGCCGCGTTGTGCGAAGAGCTGATCTTTCGCGGTTATCCATTTCAACGGCTGATGGATGCGATCGGATCGACGTTGGGCTCAGTGCTGATCTCGATCTGCTTCGTGGTCGTGCACTATCAGCCCGATATGCCGCACGCGGCTGTCTTCGCGCTCTTTCTCCTCAGCCTGATCCTGTGTATCGCGTATCTGCGGACGCGCGCCCTGTGGCTGCCCTGGGGCCTGCACTTTGCATGGAACGCGGCGATGGGACCGCTCTTCGGCTTGCCGCTCAGCGGTTACAGCGGATTCGCGAACGGGTTCTCGCCCGTGGTGCAGAGTCTGCCCCCGGGCCCAGATGCCCTCACTGGCGCAGACTACGGGCCAGAGGGAAGCGTGGTGGCGGTGCTGGTGCTGTGCTTCGGTCTGTGGCTCATCATGCGTGTGACCCGCGAGTATGCTGCCCGCCATGGCTATCCCGAGATCATTCCGGGCGGCATTCCGGTAGATATTGACGCGGCAGCCCGGCGCCAACATGAGCAGGCGATGGGGCCGGTCCAGCCGGCTGCGCCAAAGCTGGTGCAGATCGGCGATCTGCCGCCTGCGGCGGCGCCTCCCAAATCCGAAATGCCTCCGGACGGTTTGTAGGCTGGACCCGTAGCCAGGCGTAGGTTTTGACTTCGCCGACAGGGTTCATCACTCTCTCCTTGTCAGGGGTACCGGCAGGAGAGCATCATGCCCCAATAGAGGGTTTCTCTATGGGCACTCGGCACAGGATGCAAAAGGCCGGCCAGCCGATCGCGCTGGCTGTCTCCGCCATGGCCCTTGTGTTGACGGCGCCAGCCGGCTTCGCGCAAAGCCAAGTCTTCATTGTGCAATCCGAACACCAGCAAAACCTGCCTCCATTCCAGCCGACGCAGGTCAAACTTGATACGCACAAGTTGACGCCGCGCGGGCATCGGGAAATCATCATGGCGTTTACTGCCGAACAGGGCTTCGCACGGCGTCCTTTGCCGCTGGATTCGCATGGAATAGTGCTGCACGCCAATGGTGAGCTGAAGCCCGATGGTCTGGATTACGAGGAAGCATTGCAGAAGCACGGCATCAGTTCGAAGGCGGGCGATCGGCTGATCATCTCCGACATCAAGATCGAGTCGGAGAAGATTATTTTTAATTTCAACGGCGGTCCGGACAAGAAGCACAAATATCTGCGGCACATCGAAATTGGCGGGGGAATGGGCAGCTCGCCGATTGTGAAGGACGATGGCCAGGAGCCGGTGGGCTCTCGGCTTACGCTGGTCTTTGACAAATATGTGCCGGAGATGACGCCGGACCAAGTGCGCGCCCTGATTCAGCCAGTGATGGACTTCAACGTGAAGACGCCGCTGGAGGCCTACGTCGATACGCTGCCACCGAAGCTCAAAGAGGCCATCCTGAACCACCACGTGCTGGTGGGAATGGATCGCAAGATGGTGATCTACGCGCTTGGCCAGCCGCATGACAAGACCCGCGAGGAAAGTAACGGCGTCGCGTTCGAAGAATGGATCTTCGGCGAGGCACCGCAGCCGACCCAGTTTGTCCGCTTCGTCGGCAATCGTGTCGTGAGGGTTGAGGTCGCTGCGGTCGGCCAGGACCTGGTGGTACGCAATCAGGACGAGACTGGGGGCTACACGAGTGGCGGAGACACCCATGAAGTGAAGATGGGCGACGCGACGCCTTCAGTTGAAGGCGAGGGCGGTCACCGCAAAGCACCATCACTCCGCCTGCCGGGCGAGGAACTTCCGGGAGCAGCACAGCCCGTGCAGATGCCTGGCCAGCCGGACACGAAACCACAGCCTATACCGGCGCCGCCCTCATCGACGCCTGGACAAAACGGCCATTGGTCAACGGCGGGAAATACGCTGCCGCGGGCTGGGGGGCAGAGCTGATCCTTCCCCAACCTGGTGGCAAGCCTCGTGTACACTTAACAGAGCGGTACGCCGCCGTCTGCCTCCATCCAAAGCCTCAATTTATGGGAAGAGTTGCAGGATTCAGGCCGCATAGGCGCGGCCCAAAGTTGCGTGCCGGAATCAGTTTCTGAGGAGTTGACGGAGAGTCATGGCGAAGGTTGCAAAGACCGCAGATCGCAAGAAGGTAATGGACACGTCCAAGAGCACGGATTGTCCCAAGTGCAGCAAGCCGACGCGTATCGTGAAGCGCGTCAAGGACCGTGAGCGCGGCGTTCCCGGCGGAGTCTACATCTCCTGCTCGGCATGCGATTTCTACGAGAAGCTCTAACGATCCTGGAATCGCAATAGCGGAGTGCTTTCGCAAACAGATAACGAGCCTGGCCGACGAGGCCGGGCTTTTCTATTTGGTGGGGTTGCTCTTTGCCATGTCACTCAGGATCGCCTGGGCGGCTGCCTTCGGGTCCGCTGCCGCGGTAATGGGTCGGCCGATCACCAACTTGCTGGCGCCCGCGGCGAGTGCGAATTGCGGGGTCGCAATGCGCTTCTGATCGCCTGCATCGGCTCCAGCCGGACGAATCCCCGGCGTTACCAGCAACGCCTTTGGCAGCGCACTGTGCAGGGCTGCCGCCTCGGCCGGAGAGCAGACCATACCGTCCAGGCCACACTCCGCAGCAAGACGCGCGAGTCGTAGCACCTGCTCCACAGGGGAAGCAGACACACCCGTTTCAGCAAGCGCTGCCGTATCCATGCTGGTGAGCACAGTCACCGCAAGCAGGCGCGGCGGGTGGGGCAGAGAACGCGCAGCCTCCGCCGCAGCGGTGAGCATTGCCCGTCCACCGGCGGCGTGAACGGTGAGCAGGTCCGGCTCCAAGCGCGCCAGCGAGCGAACGGCGGACGCGGCGGTATTCGGGATATCGTGCAGCTTGAGATCGAGAAAGACACGGTGGCCGCGGCGCTTGAGCTCACTGATGATGCTGTCGCCGGCGGCGAGATAAAGCTCAAGTCCCACTTTGAACCACGACACAGAGCCGGCAAGCTTGTCCGCACAGGCTAGCGCCGCAGAGGCTTCGGGGAAGTCGAGGGCCACGATCAGCCGCTCATTGGATGTCTGGGTGGCTGGGTTTGGGGCGGAGGAAGCCGGCGGCGCGCTGGTTACCATATTGATTGCTATCTTATCCGCGCCGCGACTGTGCAGAATGGACCATTCTGCGCTGCGGTAGTGATGGAAAAGGAACGAGAGCGGGGCGAATGCCGACTCGCGCGGCTTACATCCCCGGCTTGGTCAGCATGGCGACTTCGGTGGGGGAGGGCTTCGCGTCGATGAGATCGAGTCGAACCCGGACCGTGCCGCGTTGACTGAATCCAAGCCGCTTGGCTGCGGCATAGGACAAATCGACCACCCGCGTCTCGATCATCGGTCCGCGGTCGTTCACCCGAAGCACCAGGGAACGATGGTTGCGCAGATTCGTGACCCGTACAAGGGAGCCCAAGGGGAGGGTGCGATGCGCGCAGGTCATTGCGTTCATGTCGTAGGCCTCGCCAGTAGCAGTGGGCAGACCCTGCAGCGCGTGCCCGTACCAGGAAGCGCGGCCAAACTGGAACCAATGCTGGCGATGAGCCGTCTGCGCAGTCGCTGTGCCGTTGTCGCTCTGCTCAGCATGCACCGAAGTGCCACTGCGCCCGCTCGTCAGAAAGAACGCCGTCGCCATGAGCGCCGCCGCAACGATAGGAAATCGTAGAGAGCGATTCGTATGGATGAAGGCTGTATTCATAATCGACTCTCATAATTTTACGGAGGGCAGCACCTCCAAAGCAAACAATTTACGCCGCTTATTTGCCTCCAAATGGTTGCAATCCCGGAAGGATTGTGTTACTTCGGTTACGAAATTCGCATAGATTGTGCAACCGCATAGACGATTTGCCGATTGGATTTGCACCGGCGGTTGCCAGTGATGCCTTAGAGGTTCTCGATCATGGTCCGGGTCTGGGTTCGTTGATCCGCGTGAGACGCGTTTTCACGCGACTGGCGTTGGGTTCACTCTCATCGGGGAGACGAGGGAGCGCGGAAGTACACAAGTCCAGTTGTTGAAAAGGCCCGGCGGGAAGGGGCTGGTGGATTTCAGGCGGAACATCGCAGATCTGCTAAAAGATTTGGCTCGGACCGTGTCTTGGGCTGCGGTCCGAACCGATGAATTGTTTCCCGAATAGAGCTGCGATCGGATTAGAAGGACAACCGTAGCGCGAACTGCATCACACGCGGATCTCCGGAAAGTGTGGTGATCTGCCCGACTGCGCCGCTTGTGATGTTGCCGTTTGGCTGTCCAAACTCTGGCGTGTTGGCGACGTTGAAGACCTCCCAGCGAAACTCAACGTTGGCAGCTTCCCGGATCGGGAACTCCTTGAGCAGCGACGCATCGAAGACGCTGATGCGGGGACCGCGCAGGGTGTTCCGGCCAACATCGCCGATAACGCCCTTGGGCGCCGCGGCGTACGCGTCTGTCTGACCAGGTGCCCTCATGGCGCAAAGCTTGCTCTGGCTGCCATAAAACCAGCAATCCGGATCGCCCACGACTTTGGGCTTCCCGATCAGATTCGGCGGGGCGGTCGCCTCGCCAAAGGGATCGAGCGAGGCATTCAATGAACCGGTATTTACCTGGAAAGGATGTCCGCTGTAGTACGTGTAGACGCCCGAGGTGCGCCAGTTTCCGAGGATCCAGGCAAGTGCCCCTTGGTTCAGCATGGATTTGCCGTGGCCGAACGGAAGCTCATACACATAGTTCACCGAGACGCGGTGCGGGATATCGAAGTCGCTGGGACCATACCATGCGCCGAAGTTGCGGCCATCCGGCGCGCCACCTGAATTGCTTTCAAGCTCTTGCGGCGCATTGTCCAGGCTTCGTGAGTAGGTATACGCAGCGCGCATATTCAGACCATTGTGAAACCGATGATCCAGGCTCGCCTGCAGCCCGTTGTAGTTGCCGTAACTGGTGGCGTCGGTGTACTCGATGAAGCCGAAGTTTGGATACGGCACTCTGGTTGCCACGCCGTTCACAATAAGCGGCTGGTTGTAGTCGACCAGGTGATCGAGGTGGGTGGATTTGGTGCCTACGTAGTTCGCCTCGGCGGTCCAGGCGTTGCCGAATTCGTGTTGAAATCCGAGGCTCCACTGCTGCACCTGGGGCGAGGGACTGTGCGGGTTCATGGCGCGCACATGGTAGGACGTCAGGTGGTTGAGATCGATATTGGCTGGATCGAGGTAGCCATTCGGGAATCCCTGCTCGGGAGTCAGTACCGACTGGGTGTTGCTGGCAGCGGTACGGTTTACCAGGAAGGGTGGGTTCAGCGCCATCTGATTCTCGCTGCCATACCTCTCGAAGAGCGTGTAGTAGATGCCGTAGCCACCGCGCAGAACGGTCTTCTGATCAGGTGAATACGAAACACCGAACCGCGGGCCAAAGTTCTTTGTGTTCGGTTGAACCAGCGAGCGGTCCTCAAGGGAGCCGCTCTTCGCGAAATCAAGGGAGCCCTTTCCGGCAGGATTGAAATTCGCCATCTTGTTGTCGCCGGAGAGCGCGGGCGTTGCGAAGTCGTAGCGCAGGCCAAGATTCAAGGTCAGCTTCGGAGTGACCTTCCAGTCATCTTCGAAAAAGCCCGACGCCATCCAGAGCCGCTGATCGACTAGCAACACATTCGTCAACTGTGTGCTCTGCGTGTAGCCAAGCAGACCATCTGCGTATGGAAATCCGCTGAAGATACCGGTGAAAGTGAGGTCTCCGCGAGTACCGCCTTCATCCTGGAAGATGTTGCGCATTGGGGCGTAGATGCTGACGCCGGCCTTCAGCGTCTGCTTGTCGTGGGTAATGGAGACCGTGTCGTTGTACTGAAGAAGCTGGGGGATCTGCTTCTTCGGCAGGAAGTCAGCCGAACCGAGGAAGGCGAAGTTCGAGAAGGTGGTTAATGGAACGCCGCCGCCAATCTGCGGGTTGGGAGGGATGCCGGGGACAAACTGGTCTGCAGTTTGCGGAAGGGAGAAGGGCTGCTGCTGCGCGAACGAGTAGTTGCGCAGGAAGCCGAAACGGAAGTCATTGACCACCGTTGGGGAAAAGAGGTGGGTCCAGCCAAGGACGAAGCTATGGGCCTTCAGGATCTGGTTGCCCCAGGCAGAGGTGGAAGTGCCGTCCGCCAGGCCGCCGAAGTAGCCGGGAATATCGCGGGTGCGATTGGAGTAGTTGTAGCGGCCGAAAAAAGTATCCTTCTGATTCGGCGTCCAGTCGATGCGCGCGTCGTAATTGTCGTCGTTGTCTGTCACCGGCGCATTGCGAGCATAGTTGTTGAGCTCGGGAATCACGCCGCCATTGCTCACATTCGGCTCAGGGAAAAGAGCAATCAGTTTGGCTACCGCGGCGTCGATTCTGCCGGCAGGCACCTGGTTATTGGGCAGGGGAAGACCGGTTGCGGGATCGTTGATCGTTGGATACGTCACGCCGACTCGTGCGCCGGTTGCGGCACTGAAGTCGCCGACGCGTTCGTTATCCAGCGGCACGGTGGAGATGCGGCCGACACCCTGAGTAATGCGCGTGCCTTCGTAGTTGAAGAAGTAGAACAGCTTGTCTTTCTTGATTGGCCCGCCAATGCTCCCGCCGAACTGATTCTGGTGATTCTCCGGACGGCGTAGATGGTTGCGATTCGAAAAGAAGTCGTTGGCGTCGAAGTAGTCGTTGCGCAAGTATTCGAAGAGCAACCCATGCATCTTGTTGGCACCGCTCTTTGTATTCACCGAAACGACAGCACCGGGACTCCGGCCGTATTCCGCGGAGTAGGGATTGGTGATGACGTTGAATTCCTGAATCACGTCGACCGAGGGGTGCGATGCCTCGGTGCTCAGCTCCTGCACGTTCTCGGAGAACGTATTGTTGTCGATACCGTCGAGGATGAAGTTGTTTTGCAGCGAGTGCACGCCGTTGACGTTAAAGTCGCCTGTGCGCCCGGCGGAGGTGTTGCCGCTCTGCTGGGTGTACCGGCTGATCTGCACTCCGGGGACTGTACGCAGAAGATCATCCCAGTTGCGCAGATAGAGCGGCGTCTGCTGGATGGTTTGCAACCCCACGATAGTGCCGACCGAAGCGTCATCCGGAGACAGCAGGCTGGCGTTTGCCTCTACTTGAACGGTCTGCTGTGCCGACCCTATCTGCAGGTGAAAGTCCTGACGCGCCTTCTCACCCACGCTGAGCATAACGTCTTCCTGCACAGTAGCGAAGCCGGACTGTTCCACTTTGACCGAGTATCTTCCGATGGGCATGGTCTGAAACGAATAGAAACCCGTCGAATCTGTCGCGAGATTTCGGACGTAGCCCGTTTCCTCGTTCGTCGCTGTCACCTTCACGCCCGCGTCCGCTGCCCCGGAAGAGTCCGTAACGAACCCGCTCAGGCTTGCGGTGTTGACCTGACCAGAAAGCGCCAGCGGCGCTCCGCACATCAGGACTGCGGCAGCCAACTTCAGCCATCCACTTCTCTTATTTTCACTGCCTCTCACAATGTCACCCCCCACGCAATTTCGCAGTCTCAACTTCTCTGAGGAGGTGTGGTGCCGACAAGGTGTTTTCCCCGCTCAAACACCGGGGTATACACCTCTTGACGAACGCTTCAAGTAACAGAAAAACCGGGTTTTATCGACTTGGTGAAAAGGATGTGAAGAATTCATCACTCCGTCGCCCTTTACGCAGCATTCATCAAGAGCACATAATCTTTGCGCAGGAGAAACTGGGCCGACACCGCTTCTCGGTTCGCTTCCCGAGGAATGACCACTGCAATATCATCCCCCGTGCAGGTTGAGCTCGAAGCGGAGCATGCAGAGGAGCGCGCGCTGCTCGAGCGGGTCCTCGCAAGCCGGCACTTCTCAAAGTCCGGCCTCTTATCGCGTTTTCTGCGCTACATCTGCGAACGCTCCCTGACCGGTGGGGAAAATGCGCTGACGGAACACCATATCGGTGTTCATGTTTTTGGCAGACCCGACGGCTACGATTCGAGCGCGGACAACATCGTTCGCAACTATGCCCGCCAGCTTCGAAACCGCCTCGACGATTACTATCGCGAGGAGGGTCAAAGCGAACTTCTCCGGCTCGAGGTTCCGCGAGGCGGATATAAGCCAGTCTTTGTCCGCCTCGAGATGGATTTCATCTCTGAGCTTGCTGACGATCACGCCCTTGACGTCATTCCCACCCCCATCGCCATGGCCCCCGCCAGAAGGTCGCGATCATGGCCAGTTGTTGTGCTCTCGCTGTTCGTCTTCGCTCTGCTGGTCACGGTAGGGGTGCTTCTTCGATCACGCGCAAATGCCGTCACCGCGGCTTCGTCGCCCATGCACGGATTCTGGTCGAGCGTCTTCCGTCCCGATCGGGATACTGTGATCGTGACAGCGGACAGTGGCTTTGGCACGCTGCAGGACGTGCTGGGCCGGCGCTTTTCTCTAGCCGATTACACCAGTCTCAAGGTGGGCAATCTGTCGCTGGCAGGGCCTGAGAAGTATGTGGCAAACGATCTCGCATCCCAGCGGTATACCTCGATGACCGATCTCGAGACGGCGGTCGCTTTTTCTCATCTACAAGAGGTTGTGCCGACCCGGCTCGCGATCCGTTTCGCACGCGATCTTCGGATGGAAGACCTGAAGGACGACAACGTCATCCTGCTGGGAAGTGCATATACCAACCCGTGGGCAGAGTTATTCGAGAAGAACCTTGCCTTTGAAATCGTGGAAGACGCGGGTGCGCACAGTTGGAAGGTCGTCAATCTGCATCCCGCGGCAGGGGAAGCGAAGCTTTACCAGGGCGAGCGAGATGGAGCATCGCACAAGACCTATGCGCGCGTCGCGTGGGTCCCGAATCTCGATCGCACCGGGCACGTCCTCATGTTGCAGGGTCTGGACATGGCGGGCACGCAGGCGGCTGCGCAGTCTCTGCTGCACAGCACGGCGTTGATGGATGTTTGGCGACAGTCGAAGAGCTGCAGTACGCCGGATGCTTCCTTCGAAGTCTTGATTGGCACTACCAGCATCGGCTCGAACGCAGGAACGATTCAGGTGTTGGCGACACGTCATTCATGCTGAGCAATCATCTACATACGCATCAATAGATAGTTTGCTTATTGAACTCGTCCATATTGCCGTGCGGTGTGCGACAAAGATACGCCGCCACTTAAGTGTGTGCCATCGCACAAAGATGGTGTTGAACTCTGAGGACAGCTCGCTTGTCTTCGCCTCCATCTTGGTCTCGGAAAAAGAAACCCGGTATAATCCGTTTCTTCCTTTCGGGCGTACTTACAGCATCGGTTCGGGCGGCGTAGTCCCTTCCCGCGTAAAAGGCCCCTCCTCCCCTGATCAGGTTTCGCGCCGCTCGGCTGCAGAGATCTCCTAGGAGGCATCTATGTCCAAAGTCAAATCGCTCGCCGCGCTTGCGGTGGGTGCGCTGCTCATCATTCCGCCGGGCGGGTTTGCATCGAGTCATCGTGAAGCGCCCATCACCGCCCTTGACCACACCGCAGACATCACTGACTTTTACGCGTTTGTCAGCTACGACCATCCGGATCGTGTGACCTTCATTCTGAATGTCGATCCATTCCTCGAACCCAGCAATGGGCCAAACTACTTTCCTTTCGACCCCGGTGTCCTCTACGAGATCAAGGTCGATAACGACTACGATGCTTCTCCGGATGTAAGCTTTCGATTCCGCTTTCAGACGGAGATACGGGCACCCAAGCTATTCACCGGCTTTGCAGGTGCTGGAAACGGTATCGCTGCCCCAGCAAACTCTCCAGCTCCCGTTCCTCCGGGAACTCCTATCGTGCCACCTGCCATCACCTCGCTAGACGGCCCCGGATCGGCAGGGCTCAGTTTGCGGCAGACCTACACGGTCGAGATGGTTCGCGATGGACGCATCTTTGATCTGAAGGCGGAGAACGGGTCGAACCTCTTCGCCGTTCCGAGCAACGTCGGACCGCGGACGATGCCTAATTATGAAGATCTGGCGGAGCAGGGAATCTATGCTCTGCGGGGCAACGGCGGGTCAAGCGATATCCGGGTCTTTGCGGGCACAGTCGCCGATCCTTTCTTCATCGATCTGGGAGCTGCCTTCGATACTTTCAATTTCCGGAACACTGGTTCAGGTGTGCCAGGAGTATTGACGGCTACCCAGGACGCGAACGACCACCTGAACGCTGCCCCCAACGCAGTATCCGGCTTCAATGTGAATTCGATCGTCATCGAGGTACCCATTCGCCTGCTGACCAGCGACGGTAAAGTGCATCGAGCCAACAGCACCAAAGCGACGATCGGCGCGTGGGCAACAACGTCCCGTCATCAGCTCACCATCCGTCGCTCGCCGCTTCCCGAGTCTGACACCGGCACCTACCGGCAGGTGCAGCGCTTCGGCAATGCTCTTATCAACGAACTCATCATCGGCACCGGTTACAAAGATCGTTGGAGCATGGACAAGCCGCGGAATGATGCTCAGTTCGCGAGCTTCGATCTGGATCCAACTATCGCCCGTATCTTTAACGCGGCATATGGGATCAACATTCCAACGCCGCCACGCACTGACCTCTTGCCACTTGTGACCTATGCGCCGCCGATCGCTGCTCCGGGAACGCCGGCAGGACCGATCGCGGACTTAATGCGGCTCAACACGGGTGTGCCTCCAACCCCGTATTCAAATCGCAGCCGTCTGGGACTGATTGGAGGAGACTCGGCGGGCTATCCGAACGGTCGTCGGCTTACGGACGATGTGGTGGACATCTCCGCTCGCGTCGTGGGCGGCGGGATACTCAATCCGAAATTCAATGTCTTTCCCAACAACAAAATCGGCGACGGAGTAGCCGCGACGGACGTACCCACGCAGGAGAAATTTCCTTACGTTCACTTTGCGTATAGCGGACGCGACAGCCGCCACATCGATCCGAGCGAGATTGGTTGTGGCGATCAACCCAAGAACGAAAGCGCCGAAAACGCCCCGGCAAATCAGGGTGGGACCGCTCCTTGCCCGGTCAAGTAAGCCGGGGAAGAAATCGGCTCAAGTAAGTTAGTCAACTCATCGGCGGGAGCTCTCGAGCACGGTAAGCGCGCATCGAGAGCCTCCCCCAACACCCAATCTGTTTCGAGGTGTGATGTGAAGTTCTCCTGCGTCTTTTCGTTGCTCGCCCTGTTTGTCAGCAGCGGCATTGCTGCCGCTCAGACCGCGCCGGAGTTGCTGGCCGGTACGTCCGTCGTCTCTGCGACAACTCAGGAACCTACTTCGGCGCAGCAACGAATCGCAGCGGCGAAGCAACAGGTGAAAGCTCATCCGAAGGATGCGCAGCCTTATGTCGAGCTCGCACTTGCGTGGATACGGCGAGCGCGCGAGACCGCAAATCCTGTCTATTTCAACGATGCCGAACAGGCCATCACGGCCGGACTCGCTTTTACGCCGAGTGATTTTCAGCTTGCAAAGGCGCATGCCGCCCTCTTGCTCGGACGGCACGAGTTTGCTCAGGCCAGGACAGAGGCGACCGCTTTGAACCGTCGCACTCCCGATGATGTCACGACCTATGCATACCTGGCGGAAGCAAATATCGCGCTGGGCGAGTATCCCGACGCCGAGGAGGCGGCGCAGTGGATGCTGAATCTGCTGCCGAACAATCTTCCCGGCCTGATGCTCGGCGCGCAGTTGCGAGATGTTTACGGCGATCCCGAAGGCGCCTTGGAACTTCTCAATCAGGCTTACAGGGAAGCGCCTCCTACGGAAAATGAAGAACTCGCCTGGATCGCGAACCGGATTGCAGAAGTCGAGATCAGATCAGGCAAGCTGGATCAGGCCTCCCAGATACTCGAGTCGGCAGAGCGGTTGATGCCTGCATATCCATACACTCTCCAGAATCTTGCGCGCGTGAAATTGGAGCAGCACAGGTACCCCGACGCAATTACCTTGCTGCTCGAGCAGCAAACGGCCGCGCCATCCGACGCAGAGGGCTTGTACCTGTTGGCCAGGGCCGAGGAGTTATCAGGACAAGCCGGCGAAGCCGCTTCCAGATACTCGGAGTTCGAAACGAGGGCGAAGGCGCTAGTCAACAAGCCTGCAAATGCCAACCGTGCACTGACCTTCTACTACGCGGATCACGCCGGCGATTGGCCGCAGGCACTGAGCGTCGCACAACGTGAGATCGGTGTACGTCACGACGTCTGGACTCTGGATGCTTATGCCTGGGCGCTCTATGGGAACGGACACTATGCGGAAGCGAACGCGCAGATCCAGAAGGCGCTCGCAGTTGGCGTCCGCAGTGCGCAAGTTTTTGATCACGCTGGGAACATCGCTTTCAAGCTGGGGAAGCAGGCTGAAGCATCGCGGTACTTTGAGGCGTCATTGCAGGTAGACTCCGCATCCGAGCATGCGGCTGACGCAAGAAGGGAGCTTGGAGCGGTTGCTGCTCCCGATACCGCTCCGCGGTCCTCCGACGCATCTGGTGCAGCGAAGGCATCGATCGCTTCGGAGCCATCGAACACCGCGAAGGCAACGCCGGTTGATTCTGTATCGTCGACATCCCTGACATCGAACTCCGCTGTGATCGGAGCAAATGCGACTGACGCCACTCTGAGCACATTTCGACCTGTGCCAGCGGCCCTGCTCATTCCGCGACCGACGGGAACGACACGAGTCATCCGGACGATGCAATCCCAGGTGGAGCGCAGTCCTAACGACGCGAAGGCATATGCAGGTCTTGGAGCCGCCTACTTCCAACTTGCGCGAGAGACCGGAGACGTCGAAAACTACCAACTGGCAGAGCAATCTCTGGCCAAGTCTCTCGAATTGATCTCGACCGACATGTCAGCGGCTTCGCCACTGGCCACGATGGCGGAGGTGTGCATGGGAGAGCACCGCTTTCGGGATGCGTTGACCTATGCAGAAAGGGCGCTTTCCCTTGGCTCCGGTGATCTTTCGCCCTTCGCCATTGAAGGTGACGCATACGCGGATATGGGCGAATACGAGAAAGCTGCGAATGCATATGGGCAATTGACTCCATCCGGGCCGGCGACGCCGCGCACGACTTATGTGCAGAACAGCCGCACCTCCTATCTGAAATTTATCTCCGGTGATACCGATGGCGCTGTTCGGTTGATGCAAAGTGCGGTGGCGGCGGGCGCCGAAGTGCGGTTGCCGAAAGAGAACCTCGCATGGCTCTATTTTGAACTCGGAGAGTACGCGTTCCTGAACGGCGATCGGGCGGCTGCTGACAGCGCCTATCTCGCTGCGCTCACCATCCATCCCGGGGACTACCGCGCGCTCGCAGGATTGGGCAAGGTGCGTGCAAGCGAGGGAAGGTATGCGGAAGGAATCACCCTTTACCAAAGCGCGATTGCGGTCGTGCCCATGCCGATCTACGTAGCTGAATTGGGAGACCTGTACTCCAGGACCGGAGATAGAGAGGAAGCCAAGAAGCAATACCAGCTCGTCGAATACATAGGTTTGCTGGGTCATATCAACCAGGTCCTGCACAACCGCGACCTGGCGCTCTTCTACGCGGATCATGACATGAAGCTGGCCGAGTCACTCGCGCTGGCACGCAAGGAATTCGAGGTTCGCCACGATATCTACACGTGGGATGCTCTTGCCTGGGCACTCTACAAGAATGGCAAGTATCAGGATGCTCAGGATGCCATGCGTCATGCGCTCCACTTCGGCACGAAGGATTCCATGCTGTTGTTTCACGCGGGCATGATTTCGTCAGGCGTCGGGGACAATGTTCAGGCCCGGCTGCAGTTAGGCGAAGCAATCAGGATCAATCCGCACTTCCACGTCCTCTACGCCGACGCCGCGAGGCGGCAACTGGCGCTTCTTCAAACACAGCTTCAGCTGACCGCGAAGGGGGGCAAGAACGATGTCAGGTAGACGGCTGACTCGCCTGCTCCTTGCGCTGATGCTTGTCTGCGTTGCTCCTGCCTCCTTCGCTCACCCGATGGGCAACTTCAGCGTGAATCATTATTCGAAGATCAGCCTTGAGAGTGACGGAATCAGCATTCGTTACATCGTCGATCTGGCGGAGATTCCTACGTATCAGGAGTTGCAGGAGGGCAACGTACCAGCAGATGCCGACGCTCCAGCGGTGGCTGCTTTCCTTGCTGCCCGCGGTGAAGCATTGAAACGTGAGCTCATCCTCACTATCGATGGCAAAGCGGTTGCTCTACGTCTGGTATCGAAGGAGGTGATCTTCCCGCCAGGTGCCGGCGGACTTCCGACGATGAAGATGGGTTTTGTATACCGTGCAGCGTATCCTGACGGACCTGCCCGGACGAGCTCTACTCTTCAGTACTTCGACAACAACTTTGAGGGGCATGCCGGATGGAAGGAGATCGTTGTTCCAGCATCTGCCGGATACCTGATCCGCAACTCGGCGCCGCAGACAGATCGCAGCGCAGAGCTGACCAACTATCCAACGGATCTCCTGAATAGCCCTCCGCAGGATCTCCAGGCATCTGTTCAGTTCCGGTATCCGGTAGCAGCCTCCGCTGCGAGTGCGCCCTTGAGCCATGCTCCCGTTCAACAAGCCGGGACTGCCTCGGCCCGCCAGAAGCGAGCCATCCATCCCGATCGCGCAGGTTCGTCACAGCAACCTAACGCAGGATCGATACAGGCACGGACGCTGGCGCCCGGAGTGGTGCCCGAGCGGCCGTCCACAACGGCCGGCCCGCCAGCATCCTTGCATCTGAAACCGAATCAACAGGCAACGCCCCGCAATGCTTTTACGGAGCTCATCACGACCAGCCACCTGAGCCTCTGGTTTCTTCTTACGGCCGCGCTGATTGCTCTGGGTCTGGGAGCCCTCCACGCGCTCGAACCAGGACATGGCAAGACAATTGTCGCGGCATACCTCGTCGGATCACGCGGCACTGCGCGTCACGCCATATTGCTTGGCAGCATAGTCACCGTCTCGCATACCGCCGGAGTTTTTGCGCTGGGCGCCGTTACCCTTTACGCTTCGCGATACGTCGTTCCAGAACAGCTCTATCCATGGCTGGGCGTGCTCTCAGGACTTACTATCGCGGGCTTGGGCGGCTACATGTTCCTGCGCCGGTGGACCGGCAAGGAAGCCGATCACACGCATGCTCCGGGCCAGATACATGGTCATTGGTTTTCCTCCAACCAAAACCGCAGCGAACGTGCCGCGTCAGGCAAGGCAATTTCCACGCCTGTCACTCTTTCTCAGCTCTTTGCACTGGGAATCACGGGCGGGATCATCCCATGTCCGGCGGCGCTCGTGGTCCTGTTGAGCGCCTTTGCTTTGCACCGAGTCGGTCTGGGATTCTTTCTGATCGTTGCCTTCAGTGTGGGACTGGCTGCGGTGCTGATCTGCTTCGGCGTGCTCATGGTCTATGCGCGGCGCTTCATGTCTCGCGTCGTAACCGATGGTCCGTTCATCACACGATGGCTTCCGGTCGCGTCAGCAGCTTTTATGACGTTGCTCGGAGCAGCAGTCGCCGTTCACGCGTTCGCGGCAACTAACCTCAACCTGCACCTGCCTGTAGCGCAAAAGATGGGATCGGTACTGCTTATCGCCGGTCTTGGTCTGGTCCTCGGGATGCGCCACTCCACTGACCCGGATCACGTCGTCGCCGTTTCCACGATTGTGAGCAGGCAGCGAAGCATCCGCCACGCCGCACTCATTGGCAGCGTATGGGGCCTCGGCCACACACTCACGATCTTTGTCGTGGGCTCCGCGATCATTCTCTTCGACGTTGTCATTCCACCGCGCCTCGGTTTATCCATGGAATTCAGCGTTGCCCTTATGCTGATCCTTCTCGGTGTGCTCAATCTCACCGGGGTCATGCAGAAAATTAAAAGCCGCTTTACTCGAGGCGGTCGGATCCGCACACGGTGGACGGCCGAACAGGTATGCGAAGAGCTGAGCAGCGAAGCCTTGCCGGACCGGTCCGTTGGGCGTTTCGGCCTGCATCAATGTATGCGACCTTTGGTCATCGGCATCGTTCACGGCCTGGCGGGCTCTGCTGCTGTCGCGCTCCTGGTATTGTCCACGATCCATAATCCGGTGTGGGCAACCATGTACCTGCTCATCTTTGGCGCCGGCACCATGGCTGGAATGATGTGCATGACGACAGTGATGGCGATGCCCCTCGCTTATGCCGGTAGCCGCTTCAGGCGACTCGGCCAATACTTAGGCATCGCCTCGGGGCTGGTGAGTGTCTGTTTCGGAGTCTTCCTGGTCTATCAGCTCGGATTCCTGGGAGGGCTGTTCACGAGCCATCCGCAGTGGACAGCCCACTAGCGTTTGGTGGTCCCGCACAGTTCCAGCAGATGCTTAATTCGAGCGCGCGATGGCACCGGCGTAACGCACAACTGATTCTCCGTACCGAAGCTTCCACTGCAATTCCGCGATTGCATCTTGCGATCATCCCGAAAATGTAGTTGCATCGGATAGGCTGCGAGGCCGCCGGGAATCGTAGGGAATTCACGTGTTGCGCCAGACTCTCATTTCGGAAAGCATCCAACATGGATTTCGCCATCGGCTTCGTGATTGCCGTCGTCATTGCTCTTACAGGCGTTGGGGCGGGCGTGATCACTGCGCCGCTGCTCATTCTTTTCCTGCACATTCCGGTGGGGATTGCGGTCACCACGGCGCTGGCCTACTCGGCCATTGTGAAGTTGATCGTCGTGCCCGTGCAGGTCGTTCGCCGACAGGTGAACTATAGGGTACTGGGCTTCATGCTGATCGGCGGACTCCCCGGTGTCATCGTCGGGTCGATCTGGTTCAAGCATGTCTCCGCAAAGGGATCCTGTTCGCTGTTGTACCTTGTCCTCGGCGGGGTCATCCTATTCGCGTCGGGTTGGCATATCTTCAGCCACTTCCATCCGGTGGGCATTGCGCGGCCGCCGCGCGACCGGTCAAAGCTGATCGGCGCCATCATGTTTCCGATCGGCGCTGAGGTCGGATTCTCTTCTTCCGGGGCAGGGGCGCTCGGAACTGTGACTCTCCTTAGCATGACCAACCTTACTGCCACCCAGGTTGTCGGAACCGATCTCACTTTCGGGCTCGCGATTACCGTAGTAGGAACTGGCATTCACATCTTGGGCGGGCAATACGCACAGGCGCTCCTGGTGAAGATGGCCATCGGGGGCATTGCCGGCGGCATCTTTGGCACGGTGATAGCGCCGAAGATTCCGAATCGCACCTTGCGACTTGTCCTTTCGTTCTGGCTCGCGATCGTCGGATTGCAGTTCTGTTATCAGTCTATGAGTTGCTCTGCGGAGCACGCTGCCCCTGCGCCGCATGCGTCTTCACAGGGGAAACAGTCACAGTAGGCCCCTTGGAACTGTCTGGAGGACGGCATCCATTCCAGCCGCTTCAGACGCCGCGCCATCGTCAGAAAACCTATGTAACAGATCGGTTAGGTACTTCCGATGCTGCTAGAAGACGGTCCTTTCGCCGTCCGACAGTGCATAATAGCCGCAGCACGTGCCGTTTGGGGCGATGGGATGGGCCTTTCATGAAACCCTCTCTTCATTCCTGCGGGCGCATGCAGCCGTCGGTGTACGGTTGAGCTTCTAAGGGTTGGGGGTAATGTTCTGGCTGCTCGGGCGCTGTCTCATCTGGAAGCATTGGAAGCGGAGAGTATTCACATCCTCCGCGAGGTTGTGGCTGAATTCTCGCGCCCGGTAATGCTCTACTCGATAGGGAAAGACTCCTCAGTGATGCTGAGGCTCGCACAGAAGGCGTTTTTCCCCGCGAAGCCGCCCTTCCCGCTTCTCCATATCGATACTTCTTACAAATTTCACGAAATGATCGAGTTTCGCGACCGGATCGCCGCGGAGCTCGGTCTGCAACTCATTGCGCACTCCGCTGTGAAGAGTCTGGCAGAAGGAGCCAGCCCGTTCCGTCTCGGCACCCAAAAGTGTTGCGCTGCGCTGAAGACTGGTGCGCTTCTCGAAGCTCTGAAGCAAGGTGGCTTTGACGCTGCAATCGGAGGAGCCCGCCGCGACGAGGAAAAGTCACGTGCCAAAGAGCGTGTGTACTCATTCCGCGACAACCTGGGCCAGTGGGACCCGAAGAGCCAGCGGCCGGAGCTGTGGAATATCTACAACGGGCGAATCAACAAAGGAGAGAGCATCCGCGTCTTTCCCCTGTCAAACTGGACCGAGCTTGACGTCTGGGAATACATAGAGGCCGAGAACATACCCATCGTGCCGCTTTATTTCGCGCGCGAGCGGCCGATGCTGGTCCGCGGCGACTCCTTGATCTCTCCGGAGCACAATCCACCCATGATGCCGGGAGAGAAGCCGGTGAATGTTGTCTGCCGCATGCGATCCCTGGGCTGCACCTATTGCACGGGCGCTGTGCGATCGACAGCAACGACGGTGGCCGACATCATTTCCGAGCTGCGCCTGATAAAAAAGTCTGAACGGGAAAACCGGGTCATCGACCACGACCAGGAAGGTTCTATGGAACAGAAGAAGCGGGAGGGATATTTCTAGCATGCCTCTGGAACTGCTTCGACTCAGTACGGCAGGAAGCGTGGACGACGGCAAGTCGAGCTTGATCGGCCGCCTCCTCTATGACAGCGGCGGCATCTACGATGACCAGCTGCAGGCCATCGGTCGTGCCTCGCGTAATGGAGCCCTCGAACTGGCGTTCGTGACCGACGGCCTGCGAGCGGAACGCGAGCAGGGCATCACCATCGACGTCGCGTACCGCTATTTCTCTACCAAACGCAGAAAATTCATCATTGCCGATACTCCCGGCCACGAGCAGTACACACGCAATATGGCGACTGGCGCGTCCACCGCGCAGGTCTCCCTCGTGCTCATGGATGCACGCAAAGGAGTTCTGCCGCAGACCATTCGCCATGCGTTTATCGCGTGGCTGCTTGGCATCCGAAACTTCGTAGTGGTCGTAAACAAGATGGATCTGGTTGGCTTTCGTGAGGATGTATTTGAGGGTATCCGGCGCCAGTTCGAATCTGTACAGGACCGTTTGGATGGCGCCCACTTCTACTTTGTTCCGGTGGTCGCCACCGATGGTGACAATGTCGTACAGCCAAGCAAACGAATGGATTGGTTTAACGGCCCCTCTGTTCTCGAGTATCTGGAAACCGTGCCGGTTGCAGAAAGCGCGAATGGCCGCCCGTTTCGAATGCCCGTTCAGCATGTGATTCGGGCAGAAGATTACCGGGGATATGCCGGGCAGATTGTCTCCGGTTCGGTTGCCGTTGGCGACGAGATCGAGGTATTTCCTTCACGCAGGAAGGTGCGCGTTGCTCGCATCCCTTCCTTCCAGGGTGATCTGATGGAGGCCTTCGCGCCGATGTCCGTCTCACTCTGTCTAGACGATCACGTCGACGTCAGCCGCGGAGACGTGCTTGCTGACACAACGAATCCGCCTCAATCCTCCCGCACCTTCCGCGCCCGGGTCGTCTGGATGTCCGAGATGCCTCTCGCGGCCAACCGTCCCTACCTTCTAAAGCACATGTCGCAGATCGTCTGCGGCGAGGTGACGAAAATTCACTCTCGACTGGATCTTACGAACTTGAGTGAACAGCCGGCAATTTCCCTGGGTCTGAACGATATCGGGATTGTCACCTTGCAGACACATCGTTCTCTCTTTTGCGATCCCTACCAGGTGGATCGCAAGACGGGTAGCTTCATCTTTGTTGATCCCATAACAAATCTGACGGTTGGCGCCGGAATGATCGAGGAAGTCCAGGAGGACCGAGCTTCCCGGGCGCGTACCGCCATTCCGGACGGAGTAACGGTGTGGTTAACCGGTCTCAGTTCCGCCGGCAAATCCACTCTCAGTAGGGCGGTATACGAGCGTCTCTGGGCGCGCGGCCACCGCGTCGAATTGCTTGACGGGGACGAGGTACGCCAGCACCTGTCTCGGGGTCTGAGCTTCAGCAAAGAGGACCGGAACGAAAATATCAAGCGCATCGGATTTGTCGCAGAGATGCTGGCGCGTCACGGTGTGATTGCAATCGTTTCAGCGATCTCGCCCTATCGGGAAGTCCGGGATGAGGTGCGCGCGCGCATCACGAACTTCCTTGAGGTTTACGTGAACGCACCCATCGGTACCTGCGAAGAGCGCGATGTGAAAGGCCTTTATCGTAGAGCACGAGCGGGCGAGATTCCGGGATTCACCGGCATCGACGACCCGTATGAGCCGCCTTTGTCTCCGGAAGTCGAGTGCCGGACCGATCGCGAAACGATTGCAGAGAGCGCACAGAAGATCGTGGACGCCGTGGAGGCACGCCTCTCCGAGTCGCGGGAAGATTACCTACCGGATTCGCCCATGACACGGCTCTAGGCAGTTAACCTCCAGGTAGTTAACTTTGTTGACGCTTAACCCCTTTGCTAATTACGTTTCGGGACTCATGGCTACTCCGCATTTCTTCGGTACTGAGGCGGGGCATTCTTTTCCGAATGCAAAAAAGCTCTGCACGTTGGGAACCTTCTGATTGAAGCGGATGGGGGTTCCGTCGAACGCCTGCACTCTGCCGCCAGTTGCGTAAATAAGGGCCACCCCGGCGGCAACATCCCATTCGCTTCGTGGATCGAAAGTGCAGGTCGCTTCGGCGTAACCGGCGGCCACCTGAGCGAGCCGGTATGCGATCGATCCCACCGGCGTAATTGTCAGTTCGGAGCACTCAAAGCTAGTCCACTTGCCCTGCCCGTACTCCTTACGGCTCACCAACATACGGGGAGGGGTGCCATTGTCAAGGCCCGACTGCACCCTGATCGGCCCCAATAACTCAAAGCCCGTCTCTATCGATCCCAGGAACATCTCCCCGGTCGATGGATTAAGGATCCCACCGGCAACGGCCTGGCTGTCTTCAACCAGCCCGACAGACACGCACCACATTGGTAAGCCCTCGACATACTCTCTAGTACCGTCAATGGGGTCGACGACCCAGACACGAGACGAATGCAATCGACTAAGATCGTCTTGACTCTCCTCCGATAGCCAGGCCTCTCCATTTTGTGGAAGATTTTCATGCAGAACGCGATTGATGGCGCGGTCTAAGGCGGTGACAGGGTCTCCATTCGGCGAATAGCTTACGGAGACTTCATGATGGTTGACCCCCTGGATCATGTTCGCTACGGATTCCAGGGCACAACGGATGCGGAGCAGGTCGTCTGCTCTTTTTGAGGACATAGGCGAATTGTCTACGTAGGGACACGTCAGCGCCAGTCGAAACGAACATGAATCCGGTTTCACCGTTGCGGTGTTCGCCGGACACAGATAAGCTAGCCCCACAGCAACTTAAACGTGAGCCTTGGTTTAATAAGCGGGGCAAAGGCCAACTAGGATTCGGATCATGGCAGCGGGAATACGGGACGCACTCGCTATGGGAAAAGACGCCGCTCAAGGGAAACGCGATGGGCGTGGGGCCGCGGGGAATAATAGCGTGGAGACTTCCACGCTTAAACTCCCGTCGTTTCTCGTGGTGGGTCCACCCAGGACAGGCACTAGCTGGGTGCACGAAGTCCTCGCTGACCACGCGAATCTGCCCGACCCCACAAAGGAAACGCGGTTCTTCGATCTCCATTTTGATCGCGGCCTGCGTTGGTATCTCGACCACTTTCCGACCGCGCACAATGGATGTCCCCGCGGAGAAGTTGCCCCGACCTACTTCCGGTCAGCGCATGCCCGGGACCGTATCGCGCAGACGATCCCAGGAGTCAAATTGGTATTTATCTTCCGTCATCCCGTACAGCGGCTCGTATCGCTTTACCGGCTGAAACGGGCTTACGGACGGCTGTCGTGGACGCTGGAAGAAGCTCTGGAGCGAGATCCGGAATTAGTCGAATCCAGTTTGTACGCTACGAATCTTCGCGAGTGGCAAAACAAATTCCCGCCGGAACAACTCTCCATCAATCTGTTTGAGGATCTAAGCAGCAACCCGCAGGCGTTTATCGACCGCCTCGCCGACTTCCTGGAGATCCCTCGATTCCAACTTGAACAGTCTCAGCTGGAGCAGGTCTATTCCACTGCGAAGATGACAGAGCCGCGTAACTTCTTCGCGACGCGAATCGCAACCGCAGTGGCGGACTGGTGCAAGGCGCGAAAACTGGACCACGTTGTCGCTGGAGTGAAGAACTCACACTTCATCAGGCTATTTCTGGGCGGCGGTGCGCCATTCCCGGATATTCCGCTGGAGGCGCTGAAGAATGTCCGGACGCAAATGCTGCGCGAGATAGAAGAGCTCGAAGCGATTCTTGGCCGTGACCTCTCGCATTGGAAGACTCCTCCGTCCCTTCCATAGACAATACTGTTCCTTCGAAACGTCTCACCCACACGGTTTAGTTCTGCTGCGTGATCTCGCCCGAGTCGGCAAAATCCGCGGAGGCAAGGCCGTGCTTCTCCATGCGGTAAATCAACGTGCGGCGACTGATGTCCAGGTATCGAGCCGCCTGCGTCTGATTGCCGGCACACCTCTCAAGCGCACGGCTGATCAACTCGCGCTCCACTTCCTCGAGGTTGATCCCTTCATCGGGAAGGTTCAACCAGAGGGGCGCCGTACCGGCCGCGGATGAGACAAGTTCTTCCGGCAGATCGTCGGCGGTGATCAGATCGGAAGACGAGAGCACAACGAGTCGTTCCAGGACATTTTCCAACTGGCGGATATTGCCCGGCCAGCGATACGAGATCAACTTCTGCTGAACAGCCGAAGAGAGGCGTACTTCAGGAAGATGATGCCGTTCTTTGGCGCGCTGGAACAAGGCGTCGATCAGTTCAGGGATATCCTCACGCCGTTCCCGCAACGGAGGGATCCGGAGAGGCACCACAGCAAGACGGTAGTAGAGGTCTTCGCGGAATGTGCCGTCCTCGACCATTGCAGGCAGGTTGCGATGCGTCGCGGCAATGATGCGGACATCAATCTTCACTGGAGTGTTTGCTCCGACTCGGTGGAGTTCTCCCTCCTGCAGCACTCGCAACAACTTCACTTGCGCATCCAGTGGAAGCTCGCCGACTTCATCTAGGAACAGGGTCCCTCCATCTGCCGATTCGATGCGTCCGATCTTTTGCGTCAGCGCACCGGTGAATGCGCCTCGTTCATAGCCGAAGAGCTCTGATTCGACCAGGTCTCTCGGAATCGCACCGCAATTCAAGGCGATGAATGGTTGGCTGCCGCGCCTGCTGTTGTGGTGAATGGCGCGTGCGACCAACTCCTTTCCCGTTCCTGTCTCGCCCTGAACGAGAACGGTGGCGTCTCTTTGGGAGACGCGGGCAGCCTGGTCGAGGACACGCAACAGTCCCTTTGAGTGCCCCACTATGCTTTCAAAACCATATCGCTGGTCGAGTGCCGATCGAAGTGTGCGCACCTCTTCGATGAGGCTCTGTCGCTCCATGGCACGATGCACGACCAAAACGAGAGCCTCGAAATCGATCGGCTTCGTCACGTAGTCGTAAGCACCTGTTTTCATTGCCTCAACCGCCGTTTCGACCGTTCCATATGCGGTGACGACAATTACGGTTGTCTGAATGCCATCATTCTTGACGCGAGCGAGAAGCTCCAGGCCCGTGGTTGGCATGCGGAGATCGGTGATGATGAGTTGCGGCTCAATCTCCTTCAGCATCTTCCAGCCTTCGTCGCCATCCTTCGCAAGGGAGACTTCATATCCGGCCTCTTCGAGCTGCATCTTCATCACGCGGCGAAGGCTACTGTCGTCGTCGACGACAAGAATGTGTTTGCGTTTCATGAGAAGACTCCAACGGCCGGCTTGGAGGAAGATGCCGGTAGCTCCAGCCGGAAGATCGTTCCGCGACCGGTATTCGGCATACAGCTGAGAGTTCCGTCGTGCTGCGCTGCAATGTTGGAAGCAATCGCCAAACCTAGCCCGGTTCCATTCTTCTTGGTGGTAAAGAACGGATCGAAGACCTGCTCTCTATCTTCGGGTGCAATCCCCTGGCCGCGGTCGCTTACATCGATGAAGAGACTCTCGTCCTCGAAGTGAGCAGAGATCGTGATGATCCCCTCACCCTCTGTTGCGTCGATGGCATTCAGGATCAGGTTCAGGAGCAACTGCTTGATCTGCTCGGGATCACATTCGATTTCCCGGATATCCCCATGCGCCTCCACATCGAGTAGAACGCCTTGGCGGCTGGCGGTGTGCTGCGCGAGCGTGACAACGGACTTGATGATCTCGATAGGCTCCGTCTTCTGTAACCGTGGAAGTCGGGGGCGTGCGAAATCAAGGAAATTTGTGAGCAGTTTATTGAGCCGAAGCGATTCCCGAGTGAGAATCTCCAGGCACTCGCCCCGAGCATCGGGAGAGGCCTGGCCGCGGGCAAGAATACCGGCGGCGCCGCTGATGCTGGCCAGTGGGTTGCGTATTTCGTGCGCCAGGCTCGCCGATAGTTGCCCCGCCGCGGTCAACCGCTCCGTCTTCTTCAGTTGTTCAACGTTCTGCTGCAGCTTGGCATGAACCTGCTCGAGTTCGAGTTTGGTTGCCTCCACTCGTTTGCGCTGCGTGCGTTCCCGGTCCGCGAGAAGTCCGGCGATGATGCCGGCGGCGCCGAAGGTGCTCAGCTCCACTATCTGATCCTGTGCATCGAGTGGCGCCCGGTACCAGTGGCGGTGGATCGAGGGCGCTTGCAGCACCGTCGCCAGCAGGATCGTCTGAACGGCGCCCCGCCAGCCGAAGAACATGCCGGCCAGCATGAACGGCAGAATGTTCAGGTGATGAAGGACGTTGTGCAGCACTACCGCATGGGGCGGTGCCATCCAGGTAAAGATCGCAAGCGTCACCACCAGGATTACGATCAGCGCGGCGGTCGCCGGAGCGGAGCGCAGGCGGGATCCGAATGGCATACGGTGATTGTCCCACGCAGCCCTGGACAGACGTGTCCGTGCCCTGGACAAACGTGTCAGTGCATCGATCGGCATCACTAATACAGGCAGAGATCGCATGCTCGCTCCAGTCGCGTGAAATGACGCCTGCAATCCGGCTGCCAGTTGGAGAGCAGGGGACTCGGCGTCCTAGGAAACGTCAGCCCGTACATTCTGCTGGACCATAAAGGACACCAGCAAAGTGAGAACTGTACCTTTTGGAACACCCGCCGCCCGCCGTGTGAACGAAAACCGCATCTTTCGAGCAAATCTCTTTGGCGCGCCAATTGCCTCACGACGTTTGTGATCTTTCGCATTGCTACATTGGCCATCTTTTTGCCGGTTGCCGTTCTTAATGGACAGCTTCAGTCAGAGCAGTCCGTCAAGGATCCAAGTGTGGGGGTCGTCGCTGCGCCCACGAAACATCTTGAAACTGTGGATGAAGGCAACAGCACCACGCTACTTTCGCAAGCGGTTCCGGACAATTCGACTCCTCAGCTGGTCGGAGGAACTCCGTTGGTGTTGACGCTGGCAGATGCGATCGCAATGGCAGAGAAGAACAGCCCGCGCCTGCATGAAGCGACGGCAGTTACGCAGCGCGCAGTGGCTGCTCGCCGGGCCGCTCAGGCGTACACCAATCCCAGTTTTGAGGTCTTCGAGGGCGAACAGTACGCCAAGCCGATATCAACTCCCGGCGTTCCCGGCCTCCTGCAGCATTACGCTGGGTACCAGACGATCGAGATTCCCTCCGAGCGTCACGCCCGGCAACAGGGCGCGCAGTTCGTGATCAGCAGCAGCAGGTCGGGTGAGCAGGCGATCAACCTCTCTGTCGTATCCCAGGCCGAGCATGCGTTCTATAGTGCGTTGCGACGCCGTGAAGCGATTCAGCATGCGGAAGAAAACCTCAAATTGGTGCAGGACCTGCTTCGGCGTGTCCAGGTGGAGGTAGATGTCGGCGAAAAAGGCGGTCTCGAGTTGACGCGTGCCCAGGCTGAGGTTGCTCGCGCGACATTCACTGTTCGTAGCGCGCAACTTGAGTATGCGAATGCGATTGCGACCCTGCGTGTCGCCGTTGCCGCACCCGCAGAGGCAAACCTGGACCCGCGCGGGGAATTCGAGCCACGTCAGCAGCTCCCGCCGCTTCAGGAGGTGCGCGAACGCGTACTCGGGACCCATCCCGCGATTGCGCAGACACAGGCAGATATTGAGGCTGCACGTGCTTCGTTGAGGCGGGAGCGCGCATTGCGCATCCCGCAGCCAACCGCATTTGCGGAATACGAAAACCAGCCGGATCTGAGCTTCTGGCGTGCAGGATTCACCATTCCCTTACCGCTCTGGGATCGACGTCAGGGTCAGATTGGCGAAGCCACGGCGGCTATTGCGCAATCCTCCGCAATCCTTGACCAACGCCGGCTCGAATTGATCTCCGCCACTGAACGCGCGTACGAGCAATACCAGCTTGCTGATCAGCAGGCCACGTCGCTCGAGGCCGGATCGCTGCGCGCCGCGGAGAGCGCAGTAGAGGCCGCAAAGTCCGCATATAGATTCGGCGAACGCGGCATCCTTGAGGTGCTCGATGCGCAGCGCGTTCTGCAAAGCGTGCGCGGCGATCTACTGGACGCGCAGTACGCGCGCCAGTCCGCACAGGTCGATTTAGAGGAACTTGGCGCAATCGCGCGTGGAGCAAAGCATTGATCTCTCCCGAATATCAGGTCCATCTCACGTCAGGCGCCGCCCGCTCCCGGTTCACCGGAGCGCTCACGCTGATTCTGATTCCGGCACTCCTGCTCGGGCTGGCAGGATGCAAGGCGAAGCAGGTGCAGAGCGCGCCAGCGAAGCATGGCGATCCCAACGAAGTAGCGGTTACGCCGGCGATCGCAGCAAACCTGAAAGTAGGCACGCCGGAGATGACCGAGGTGAGCGGAACTCTCGAGGTGGCTGCGCACGTTGAGACGGACGCGCGCCGGATCGCGCATGTCGGCTCGCCGGTGGCAGGACGCATCCTGAAACTGCTGGTCTTCGAAGGCCAGCAGGTTCAGGCGGGAACCGTTCTCGCTATGCTGCACAGCACGAACCTGTCCGATACGCAGCTCGCTCTGATCAAGGCAACGTCGCAGCAGAGTCTCGCAACCGCCGCAGAAAAGCGCGCCGAGCAGTTGGTTGCCGCTGATGTTATCGGGCGCGCCGAACTGGAACGGCGCCGCGCGGAACTGCTGCAGGCCGATACGGAAGTGGCATCGTGCCGCACTCAGTTGCGCGGTCTTGGCATGACGGAGCACCAGATCCTCGCACTGGAGAGCACTCACAAGCTCAGCGCCGACTATCCGATCGTCGCTCCGCGAAGCGGCACGGTGCTGAAACGAGAGATCACCATCGGACAGGTTGTGCAGCCATCTGATCCCGCATTCACGATTGCCGACCTGTCCAACGTCTGGATGATCGCTAATGTTCCTGAAGAAGATGCTGGCCACTTGCGAAATGGCATGGAGGTGGAAGTGCACATTCCGGCGCTACCTCAAGAACACATCAAGGGCCAACTCGTCTTTGTCTCCCCGATTGTGGATCAGGGCACAAGAACGGTCGAGGTCCGCATGGATATTGCGAATCCGGCCGGCCTGCTGAAGCCGAACGAACTGGCCAGCATGAAGTTTACCGGTCGAAGTGAGCGAAAGCTCACCATTCCGGCTGCGGCTGTAGTCCGTGAGGAGAACAAAGACTACGTCTTCATCGAGAGTGGGGATCGAAAATATTCGCTACGCGAGGTGACGCTGGGCGAGGAAATGAACGACCGCCGAGTCGTGCTGAGCGGGATCGAAAAGAACGACAACATTGTGACGGATGGTGCATTCCACCTGAACAACCAGCGCAAGCAGAACGCCATCAGGGGAGGCGAGTGATGTTGCACGCCATCATCGCTGGTGCTCTGCGACAGCGCCTCATCCTTCTCGTCGTGGCGGCTGTACTGGTTGGATTTGGCATCCACGCCGCTCAGCAACTCTCTGTGGACGCTTTCCCGGATGTCACGAACATCCAGGTTCAGATCGCGACGGAAGCGCCGGGCAAGTCTCCCGAAGAAGTGGAGCGGTTTGTCACCATTCCCATCGAGATCGCGATGACCGGCCTGCCGGGAATGACGGACATGCGTTCGCTGAACAAGCCCGGCCTTTCGCTGATCACGCTTGTCTTCACGGATGAGAGCAACTTGTATCGCGAGCGGCAGATGATCTCCGAACGCCTCGCGGAGGTACGCGATCGCATGCCGCCCGGTGTCACGCCGGTGCTTGGGCCCATAACGAATGCGCTTGGCGAGGTGTATCAATACACGCTCGAGGAACCGGGCGAGAGTGCAGGGAAGCATCCACTCACGCATGAGGAGCTGGTGGAGCGGCGCACTTTGCAGGACTGGGTTGTCCGGCCTCTGCTGCGGTCTATACCTGGCGTGGCAGAGATCAACTCAACGGGCGGATACGTGAAGCAATACGAGACGCTCGTCGACCCGCAGAGACTGCACTATTACGATCTCACGATCAATGACGTGAGAGATGCAATGGCGCGCAACAACGCCAACGCAGGAGGTGGAATTCTCCCGCAACATGCAGAGCAGTATCTGATCCGAAGCGTAGGGCTGGTACGGAATCTTGATGACATTCGCAATATCGTCCTGAAGGAAGACAAGGGGACGCCCATCTACATACGCGATGTGGCGCAGGTGACGATGGGAACGGAAGTGCGTTACGGCGCCATGATCAAGAATGGCTACACCGAAGCGGTGGGCGGTGTCGTCTTGATGACCAGCGGGGGCAACGCCAAGGAGATCGTCAGCCGCGTGAAGGAGCGGGTTGCGGAGATCAATAGCCGCCACATGATTCCCAACGGGCTGCAGATCGTTCCGTACTACGACCGCTCGCAGTTGGTGGATGCTGCGATCCACACGGTGACGGAGGTGTTGGCCGAAGGCGTTCTCTTTGTCGTGGTCATCCTGTATTTGTTTCTGGGCGACGTACGGTCGAGTCTTATCGTGAGCGCAAACCTTTTGCTCACTCCGCTGCTTACCTTTCTGGTCATGAATCACATTGGCCTCTCCGCCAATCTCATGTCCCTTGGGGGTCTGGCTATCGCAATCGGGTTGATGGTGGATGGTTCTGTTGTGGTGGTCGAGAATGTCTTCGCCAAGCTAAGTCACGCAAGGCATGAACATCATCCGCAAGATCGTTTTGCGCGGCTGCACGTAATTCTGGCTGCAGTGCAGGAGGTGGCTACGCCCACCATCTTCGGTGTGGCCATCATCATTCTCGTCTTTCTGCCGTTGATGACGCTCGAGGGCATGGAAGGAAAGATGTTTGCCCCTCTCGCGTACACGATCGCAATTGCGCTGGGCATCTCTTTGGTTCTCTCACTCACGCTCTCTCCCGTTTTGTCGTCGTACTTGCTCAGAGGCGGCTCAGAAGAGGACACCTGGTTGCTTCGCCTTCTTCGCAAGCCCTACAACAAAATCCTGCACTGGGCGATGCACCACCGAAAAGCGACGGTGCTTGCAGTTATCCTCGCCTTCTTTGGGTCGTTGTCTCTCTTTCCATTCCTGGGTACCTCATTCATCCCGGAGATGCAGGAGGGTACCCTCTCCCCCAACGCTGATCGCGTGCCGAATATCTCGCTCGACGAATCTTTGAAGATGGAGCGGGAGATGCAGCGGCTGATGCGTCAGGTTCCCGGAGTTGACAACGTTGTCTCCCGAGTTGGACGCGGCGAATCGCCCGCGGATCCAGCGGGTCCGAATGAAGCGGACGTAATAGCGTCGTTGACGCCCTTTGACAAGCGGCCACATGGGATGACGCAGGGCAAGATCGCCGAGCAGATCAGGGAAAAACTGGCAGCACTGCCCGGCATCAACCTGGTGATGTCGCAACCGATCAGCGACCGTGTGGATGAAATGGTTTCGGGAGTACGCGCGGACATCGCGGTCATGCTCTACGGCGATGATCTGGAAACGCTCGTGACCAAGGCAAACGAGATAGCGAAACTGGCGACGGGCATCCAGGGTACGCAGGACACCCGTGTCGATCGGGTGGGTGGGCAGCAGTATCTGACAATAGATATCAACCGGAACGCCATCGCCCGTTATGGGATCAACGCAGAAGACGTCAATGATGTCATCGAAACGGCGATTGCCGGCAAAACAGCAACGGACATCTATGAAGGCGAGCGCCGGTTTGCCGGAGTGGTCCGTCTGCCGCATGATCTGCGCGATAGCGTGGACGACATTCGCGACCTTCTGATCAGTGCCGCCGATGGTCCGCGTGTTCCGCTCAAGGACCTCGCGACGCTCAGAGTCGTAGAGGGCCCTGCCCTGATCAACCGCAGTATGGGAAAACGACGGATTGTCGTCGGTCTGAACGTGCAGAATCGGGACCTGGGTGGCTATGTAAAGGAACTACAGATGAAAGTGGAAGAAAAAGTACCGTTGCCGCCCGGGTATTACATCGAATGGGGCGGCCAGTTCCACAACATGGAGCGCGCCTTGCACCACCTCATGATCATCGTGCCGATCACCATCGCCGCGATCTTCTTCCTGCTCTTTGTTCTCTTCCATTCAGTACGGTTTGCCGCGCTCATCATCACGGTGCTTCCTCTCGCATCCATCGGAGGTATCCTGGGCCTCTTTCTGTCTGGTGAGTATCTCTCGGTCCCCGCATCTGTCGGTTTCATCGCATTGTGGGGCATAGCTGTTCTCAACGGCGTTGTTCTGGTCTCATACATTCGCAAATTGCGCGAGGACGGAATGGCGCAGGCGGATGCCGTTCGCGAAGGGACAAAGATGCGGTTCAGGCCGGTCATGATGACGGCGACGGTCGCAGCAATTGGCTTGCTTCCATTTCTCTTTGCCACCGGCCCGGGATCTGAGATCCAGCGTCCGCTTGCGATTGTCGTCATTGGCGGCTTGGTCAGTTCCACCGCACTGACACTCGTTTTGCTTCCAGTCGTCTACTCCTTCTTCGAAGGCAAGCGCAATCCAGTGAAACATCCGGCACACGCCCGATTCGGTAAAAGGATTGCGCAAGAATCCAGCGTCCTGGGCGGCGATCTGGCACATCGTTGAACGCGATCCTGAGCGCGCGCTTTCAGACCGCGGCATCAGGGAGTGATCATCTTTACAGATGACATGCTTCTGCTGTGTCATGCTGATTTACGGGTCCACACCATGGAACGGGCTGAAAACAACGAAGGGAACCGCAAGCCTGTCAACAGCACGATGACTCCTCCGGTGTGTCTCACCATCGCGGGATTCGATCCATCGTCCGGCGCAGGCGTCACTGCCGATCTCAAGACCTTCGCAGCGTATGGGATTTACGGGGTCGCCGCGATCACGGCATTGACCGTCCAATCCACTCAGGCGGTGCGCGCGGTCGAGCCAGTTCGCCCATCGCTTTTTCGCGAAACGGTGGAACACCTGGCTGCCGACATCACGCTGGCCGGAGTCAAGCTGGGGATGCTGGCGAGTGCTGGCCTGGTAGCGGAGGCGGAGCACTTTCTCCGGGCACGCCCGGAACTGCGGCACCGCGTGGTGCTCGATCCGGTGTCGCGGTCGAGCTCCGGGGCGTCGCTTCTAGACGCGGAGGGCATCTCCCAGTTGCGCGAGCGGCTGCTGGGTGTGGTGGGTTGGGTGACGCCGAACCTCGACGAGTTGGCTCTGCTGACCGGCGTGGAGGTTCGGACGCGAGACCGAGTGCCGCCCGCTGCCGAGCGCCTGCTCCGGCAGGCGGCTAGCATCGGCAACCCTGATCTTGCGATCATCGTGACCGGCGGACACCTCGACCGGCCTGATGACTATCTGCTGGTGGAAGGAGGGGGTCGCTGGCTGCCCGGAGAGCGGGTAAGAACGCGCTCGACCCACGGGACGGGATGCGCCTTTTCAAGCGCGCTGCTGGCGGAGCTGGTGCTGGGGAGGGCGGGTGCCGATGCGGTCGAGGCGGCGAAGCGCTATGTCACTGAGGCTTTGCGAGCCGCCTACCCCATAGGGGAAGGCCGGGGTCCGCTGCACCACCTCTTCCGATACGATCCCTCCAGGTCTGGCTAGCTTCAGTTCAGCCGTGCTGGCCCTCGCTCAAGTATTACCGGGTGAGGGGTATTGCCGGCATGGGCGTCATCCCGGATTGGCGGTCCTGCAGGGGCGTCCGGACGCAGCTGCTGAGCGGCGACGACGTCCTCCTGGAGGACCACGAAACGGCGGATGTATTTGAGGGGATGGGACGCCTCCACCATCTCGCGCAGGTGATACAGCCATGAGTCGGCCTTGAGCATCCGGCGGGCAAAGGCGCGTCGGTGCACGGTCACGATCTGGCCATCTTTCCTGCGTTGCGGATAGCTGACTGCAGGCACCATGAAGCTCATCTGCAGCCCGGCCTTCCAGAAAGCCTGGGCAAATTCGTGCGAGAAGAGCAGCAAATAGCAGTTACGGCCCTGGCAGAGATGGTCGATGGCCTCATCGAAACCTAGCCATTCCGGCGCAGCATAAGCCCGATACCAGGACCGAAAATCGAATCCATTGGACCGGGCCTGTAAAACAATGTGGCGAATTACTTCTTGCCTGGTCATTCCGTCCCCCTGGGGTTGGAGTGCGGGTTGGGCGTGAGCGGTCGGAGAAGGCGGCGAAATTGACTGCAAGCATAAACAAATCGTGCGGCGTCCGGTAGCTAATATTTTTCGTCTCTGTATATCAGAGGGTGCCCGCTCCCCCATTCGCGTACCCTACCCGGAACGCGTAGTTTGGGATGAATGGAGGGTGAAAACCGCAAATGTTTGACCGAATCTGAATTTTTGACAGTATCCAAGATGAGATCTGTGAATGTGACGTACCCGACAAAGATCGAGGAGGGGCGGCCAGGGATGACGTACGATCGCCGGCCTCGGAGTACCTCTGCCGGAACCCGGCGCGAGATCGGCGTGGCGGCCCTGGTCTGGACACTGTTTTGGGCGCTGCTCTCGACTCTTCACGTGCACGCAGAGGAACGGGTCATCCACACCAACCCGTTGAATCGGGAGCCTGAGGTGCGCGCGGCCTATGACCGCTTCTACACACTGGATTACGATGGCGCGCTGCGCGGTTTTCAAAAGGTCGAGCAGGTCCATCCGGACGATCCGATGGCGGTCGACTACGTACTCGAGACTGTCCTTTTTCATAAGCTCTATGACATGGATCTGCTGGATACAACGCTCTACGCGCACGATGGTTTCCTGTCCGGCAAGCATCAGGTGGTCGAGGACAAGGCCTTTTCCTCCCAAATCGAGGATCTCTCTGACAAGGCGATTCATCTGGCCGAGGAGCAGTTGCGGAAGAATCCCAAAGACGTGGATGCGCTCTACGCGCGCGGCTGGTCGAAGAGCCTGCATGCCACCTACATGGGGCTAGTGCAGAGATCGTTTTACTCCGCCCTGCGCCTGGCGCTGCAGGCGCGCGATGACAACGATAAGGTTCTTGAACTCGATGCGAACTATGTCGACGCCGAGCTGGTGGTCGGGGTCCACCAGTACGTCGTGGGGTCTTTGCCGCGGGCGATCAAGCTCCTGGCAGGCCTGGCGGGCATCCACGGCAGCAAAGAGAAGGGACTGGCGCTGCTGCGCGATGACGGTGAGCATGGCGTGACGACATCGGTGGAAGCGCGGACCGCACTGGCCCTTTTCCTGCGCCGCGAGGCCAAGTACGACGAGGCCGCAGCGTGGAATGACTCGTTGAAGCGGCAGTATCCACACAATTTTCTCTTTTGGCTCGAAGCGGCCAATCTGCAGAAGGACGCCGGCAGGGCGCAGCAGGCCATTGTGCTATACCGCGCGCTGCTCGACCAGTCGCGGCATCCGGGCTACTTCACCAACGCCCACCTGCAGACGGCATGGTATGGACTGGCCGATACGCTGCGCGGGCAAAGAGACGCGGCCGGATCGGCCCATGCCTTCGAGCAGGTTCTGGCGCAGCCCACCGTAAGCCCGGATCTGAAGCGGCGGGCGCAGCTTGGTGCGGGCATGGAGTATGACTTATTGGGCAAGCGTGAACAGGCCGAAGCGGCGTATCGTGATGTATTGGCATTGGGAGAGAGCGAGCAGGCTTCGGATGCACGGCGTTATCTGAAGGAGCCATACAAGGGTTAAGTGGAGTTCGTGTTCCGATCTAACGGAACTTCGGGCTATGCTGTTGCGTTGTATCCGGTTAGAACCAGAAAGTGTCATGCGGGAGAGAGGCTGATGGCGTTCTACTGCAGCAATTGTGGCAAACCGATCGCCACGGATGCGCGGCACTGTCCGAACTGCGGACACGCCGTGGGTGGGGCATTTCAGGGTGCGCAGGCCGTGCCGCCCTCATCGCAGCGACGGCTGGTGCGTCCGCGCACGGGACGCCTGATTGCCGGCGTGTGCCAGGGGGTTGCTGTCACCTACGGATGGGACCCGACGCTGGTGCGCGTGGTCTTCGTCCTGCTCGCGTGCTTTAGTGGCGCCGGCCTCGTCCTCTATATCGTGCTATGGGTGGCTGCCCCGGAGGAGCCGTTACTGCTGCCGACTGCTGCCAGCTATCCTCCCCCGACAAACCCGCAGGTGTAAGGCGTATTCAAATAGTATGGCCGCGGCGGAAGTCTGATCTGCCGACGCGAAGCCGTGCTTGTTCGCACGGTTGGACACCTGCAGAGAGAGTTGAGCCTTTCCTCATGAGCGAGCTCCTGCACCACCAGGATCGCGGCAGTGGGCCGTGCGTGGTCTTTCTTCACCCCACGCCGGTCGATCATTGCTTCTGGGAGCCGGCTGCAGCCTTGCTCGAGCCGGAATACCGCGTGTTGCTGCCCGATCTTCCCGGACATGGGATGTCGCCTTTGGGCGACGAACCCGCCAGCATGAAGACGATGGGCCATGCCGTCCTCCAGCTGCTGGACGCGCTCTCCGTCGAAAGCGCCATCTTCTGCGGTTGTTCCATCGGAGGCTATCTGCTTTATGAATTGTGGAGGCAGGCGCCGGAACGAGTGCGCGCGCTGGCTATCTGCAGTGCCAAGCCGCATGCCGATACGGCGGAAGCACGAAAGGCGAGGGAAATCACCATTGCCGGGATTGAGCGAAAGGGAACTGCACCGTTCTTCGATGCCATGCTGGACACGCTGGTTGGCGCGCCGGCAAAGGAGCGCGATCCGGATATTGTGTACCGCCTCTGCGCGATGATGGAGCGCATGTCGGCGGAGGCGGCGATCGAGGTGCAGCGCGCGCTGGCCGCGCGTCCGGACTCGATGGCCACGGCAATGACGATCCATGTGCCGACTGCTGTGCTCGCGGCGTCGCTCGATCGCGGCTCAACCCCGGCTGAGATGCGGGAGCTGGCGAATGCTGTTCCCGGCTCGACGTTCTATCTACTGCAGGAGATGGGGCATTACGCACCCTACGAGCAGCCGCGCCTGGTCGGAGCACTATTGCGGCGTTTTGTCGATCAGATCTCTTCGCATTGATCGAGGGGCAGACGTGCCGACTCCACAGGTGTTGCCATTCATCTATGAAAAGATGAGTGCATCCCGATCTCTCACGAGGAAGTCTCACTTGCCGAAAAAACCAACGGGGGTCGCGGCGCGGCCCTTTCATTACGACCGCGATGGCCAGCTTCTGTGCGATGCGGTGCCCGTGGCGAAACTGGCTGCTCGCTATGGCACGCCGCTCTATTGCTACAGCGCATCGCAGGTGCGCGAACGGCTCGCGCTTTTCCGCAAACATTTTTCGCGGCAGGACCACCTGATCTGCTATGCGGTGAAGGCGAATGCGAACCTGTCGCTGCTACGAATGATCGCGCGGGAAGGTGCGGGCTTTGATATCGTTTCCGGCGGGGAACTGGAGCGCGTACGCCGAGCGGACAAGCGCGCGATGGCGCGGACCGTATTCTCCGGCGTCGGAAAAACGGCAGAGGAGATGGACCTGGCGCTTCGCGCCGGCATTCTGCTGTTCAACGTGGAGAGCGAGCAGGAACTTGAGGTGCTGGCGGACCGGGCTGCCAGGCTGCGCAAAAAAGCACGCTTGGCGCTGCGGGTAAATCCGGATGTCTTCGCAGAAACGCATCCCTATATCTCCACCGGCCTGCGCGAGCATAAGTTCGGTATCGACATCAGCCGTGCGCGCGAGGTCTATGGACACGCCGCGAAGAGCAAGTGGTTGTCCCCGGAAGGCGTGAGCGTGCATATCGGCTCACAGATCCGCAGCGCCGCGCCATTCGGTGCCGCGCTCGCTCGCGTTCGCGCGCTGGTGAAGGAAGTGGCCACGGATGGAATTCAAATCCGCTCCGTCGATGCGGGCGGCGGTTTGGGCATCGACTATGCTGCTCCGCTTGACGCGGAAACATTCGATGCAGCACAGGAGGTGGCCGCATATGCGGCGGCGCTCATCGAGGGCCTTCGCGGACTGCGTGTGCGACTACTGCTCGAGCCGGGACGTTTTCTGGTGGCGCAGGCCGGAGCGTTGGTGACGCGCGTGCTCTATCGCAAGCGCAACGGCACAAAAGAATTCCTGGTCACGGACGCCGGCATGAATGACCTAATCCGGCCCGCCCTCTATGGCGCGCATCATGAGATCGTCTCGGTCGAGCGGCCATTGAATGCCGAGGCGCAAAGCGCGACCATGGACGTAGTGGGCCCGGTATGCGAGACAGGGGACTTCTTCGCGCGTGACCGAGCGATGCCCGATGCGCAGCCGGGAGCCTTGATTGCGCTGCTCGATGCAGGCGCGTATGCAATGTCGATCGCATCGAACTACAACTCGCGTGGCCGCGCGGCAGAAGTGCTGGTGGACGGCAGGAGGGTGCGGCTGGTGCGCCGACGCGAGACAATCGAGGACCAGTTGCGCAATGAGCAGTAGCGAGCAGAGCCGAAAATTACAATGGCCCGCGATTGCGGGCCACTATTGTCTGCAGTCGTCTCTACTGCGAGATCGAGTGAACGGAAGCGAGCGTTCCGGCTTCTGCCGGTTCAGTCGACTGCGACGTGGAGTTGTAGGTATTCGCAGGCAGCGTCTGTGGGCCGCTTGCCGTCGTGGGGCCGAGGCCGAGCGCGATCAGGGCGCGTGAATCCGGCGTGAGCTTGGTCTGCCATCCGTGGTCAGCCTGATACTTCTGCATCGCCGCCTCGGTCTGGGAGTCCCACTGGCCGCTGGGTGAGCCGGTCAGATAATTCTGGTGGATCAGTGCGTTCTGGATCTCTGTGGCCCGCTCCGGGGCGATGCCGCGCTGACCAATCGGATGAGCGATGCGGTGCCGGATGCGATGGACCCGGCTAGTCGTGCCGCTCTTGTGAGCAGAAGTAGTCGACGTAGTCGGCGCTGCAAGCGCGGGAGACACAATGAGAGCGAGGGCCAAGGCCAGTGTGCTGCCGGCAGAAAAGCGAAGCATGCGGGTTCCTCGTCCGGGGGTAGGAAGGTCGCGTTCTGGAGAGACTATCGGCATATTCATGAGAATGCAATTGAACATGAATCGGCACCCACGAAAGTTGTGGGTGCCGATCCTCTTGGGTAACACCAAAGTGTTACTTAGGGAAGCGTGCCACCGCGGTAGAAGTTGCCGCTACCGGGCCGACGCGGGTCGATGATGCTGACCACCACATCCTGTCCGCTCTTCAGGGCAGAAACCGCAGCGGTGTAGTCGCTCTTGTTGTTGATAGCCGTCTTATTGATCTCGTTGATAACGGCTCCCTGTGCCAGACCAATCTCATCGGCGAACGACCCAGGCTTCACCTGCTGGATCAGCACGCCATGTACACCCTTGCTGGTGAGCTGCTGGGGCAGGTTCACCGCAGTGACGCCGAGCTTGTCCGGACCCGATTCTTCTTCACCCGGGCCGTTCTCGTTCGGTGCGTTGTTTTGCCCCGTGAGCGAGCCGACGGTCTTGGTGCGGTCCTGGATGGTCACGGTAGCGCTCTGCTGCTGTCCGTTGCGCAGGTAGCCGATCTTTGCGGTGGAGCCCGGGTGACGCGCTGTGATGGTGTTCACCAGGTCATCACCGTCTTTGATGGGCTTGCCATCGACCGACGTGATGATGTCACCGACCTTGATGCCGGCCTGCTCTGCGGGCCCGCCCTTCGCGACACTGCTGACCAGCACGCCGGATTTGAAGCCGTAGACGCGGCCGACAGCGGCAGGAAGGTCCTGCTGGAAGGAGATGCCGATCGAGCCGCGCACGACCTTGTGCTCGGGGCCGATCAGGTCGTTGTATACCTCAGCAACGGTGTTGGAGGGCATGGCGAAGCCGATGCCCTGGTACCCGGCGGACTGGGTGTAGATAGCAGTATTTACGCCGATGACCTGGCCGGCCATGTTGATGAGCGGGCCGCCGGAGTTGCCCGGATTGATGGCGGCGTCGGTCTGGAGAAAGTGCTGGAACTGCCCCTTCGCGCCGGGCTCGATGGTCCGGTTCTTCGCGGAGATGATGCCGGCCGTGACCGTCTTCGAAAGCTCAAACGGCTCACCGATCGCCACCACCCACTCACCGACCTCGGTGCCGTCGGAGTTGCCCATCTTTACAGTTGGGAGCGACCCCGATGCATCGATCTTGATGACCGCGATGTCGGTGTCGGGATCGACGCCGACGACCTTGGCTGGACGGCCGTGGTCGGTGGGGTTCTCCGGATCCGTGGAGAGCTTGACAAAGATTTTGTCGGCCTTGTCGACGACGTGGTTGTTGGTGACGATGTAGCCGCGGCCATCGACGATGAAGCCGGAGCCGAGTGATTCACGCACACCACCGCCATCCGGGCCGCCGCCATCGTCCGGTCCCTGTCCTCCAGGACCGCCGAAGAAACGGTTGAAGAAGTCCTGGAAGTTATCCGGACCCTGCTGCTGATCGTCATCCGGACCCTGCTGGTCGTCAGGCGACTGAGGGTTATTAGGTTGCAACGGTTGGGGTCCGCTGCGGCGACGAGTGGTACGGCGCTCCTTGGGCAGCTGCTCGGTGTAGATGTTCACGACCGCGGGACCTACATCCTTGGCGATCTGCGTGAACTGCGTGCCCGACTGTACAGGGTTGGGAATCTTCAGCGGTGTGGCGTCAGAACTATTGACCTGGTTCTCGTTGCCTCTCACGCCGTGCACCGCTACCGAGCCGATGATGATCCCGACGGAGAGAGTGGCCAGTATGACAAATGTTGGAGCCAGACGGTTGAGCTTGATCCGTCTAAGAAAAGAGTTCATATGCAGGTCTAACCTCGTAAGTTTCGCGATAGCTGTCGCGGCGCGGGTACGCCGGAGATGAGTGGAATTGACTTGACAATTCAGTATAGATGGTTCGCAGGGGGCTGCTCTATCCAGACATCGCTGCTTTCTTAGACGCCCGGAACGGCGAACGGTTTTATCCGGAAGTGCAACTCATTGCAGTTCTTAGGCAATCGGAGCCTCGTGCGCGCTGGCCGGCGCTGTCTGCGGCAACAATTCAGTAAATGCGATGCCGCTCAGGATCAGCAAGGCTCCGAAGGATGCGCGGCCGGACAGCCGTTCACCAAAGAAGAAATAAGACGTCAGGAATGCGAAGACCGGCTCGAGCGCCAGAATCAGCGCCGTTCGCGTGGCCGAGAGACGCTGTTGCGCCCAGGACTGCACGGTGAAGGCGACAGCAGTGGCAAGCACGCCGGTGACGAGCAGCGCGGTGACCAGCCGCGGTGACAAATCGAGGTGCGGCCGTTCGAATAGAGGCAGCGCGACGCCCATGAGGAGGGTGCAAAACGCCAGTTGCAGCACCGCCAGCGCGCCCAGCGGCATCCGCGGCGATATGTGCGCGAGGGACAGCACATGCAAGGCGAATCCCAGCGCGCAGAGGAGCGTCAGCAGATCACCGGTGTTGATGCTGGCAAACAGGGTCCCCCAGGGTGTGTTGGACGGCGTGGTGAGCAGCAGGATGCCGGCAAAGGCCATGGCTGCGCCGGCAAATACCGCAGGAGAGGGCGCCCGCATGCTGCTGGGCCGCAGTGCGGGAAAAGCACAAAGCATCGGCACCAGGACGACGATGAGGCCGGTGATGAATGCGGATTTGGCCGGCGTGGTGCGGGCGAGCCCGGCAGTCTGGAAGCTGTAGCCGGCCGCGAGGCAGAGACCTACCAGAGCGCCTCCGGCCAGGTAATTTCGTTTCAGCCGGCGCAATTCGCGTTGATAGATCACCGCCAGAACCACGGTGGCAATCACCATGCGCAGGAAATTGAAGAGCAGCGGCGAGACATCGCGCAGCGCGTCCTTTACGACGACGAACGTGGAGCCCCAGATCGCCGCGGTGAGGATCAGCAGCAGAGAGGCGCTGCGGGTATGCTTCGCGATGGCATGCTCCTTCTTTATCGCGTGACTACGTTCGCAAAATATGTCGGATGGCCGGCGACCACCGTGCGCAGCACTTTGGTGCCGAGGATCTCGTGCGCTGGGATGGCGGTGAGATCGCGATCGAGCACGATGAAGTCGGCCGCCATGCCGGAAGCGAGCGTTCCTTTGTAGGACTCGCTGAATTCCGCGTAAGCCGAGCCCTGGGTGTACGCGTAGAGCGCCTGCGCAATCGTCAGCTTCTCTTCCGGAAAGTAGCTCTGGGTGTCCGCTTCGTTTTCACGCGTGACAGCAGCATAGATGCCGCGGAAGGGCGTGATGGGCTCGACCGGATAGTCGGTGCCGAAGGCCAGCGGTATGCCGTGATCGAGGAAGCTCTTCCACGCATAAGAGTAGCGGGCGCGATCGTGCCCGAGCCGCTGCTCCGCCCACGCCATGTCGGTGAGTAGATGGTTGGGCTGCATGGAGGCAATGACGCCGAGATCTCTGTAGCGAGCGAAGTCGGGGGCATCCAGGACCTGCGAGTGTTCGATGCGGAGGCGGGGATCGCAAGTGATTTTAGGTTGAGGAATCGAAACCGTCGGAACGACACAGCTGGGATCCTGCTTGGGAGTCGCAAATGCGTTGAGCGCCATCTCAACCGCGCGATCTCCTATGGCATGAAAGCCCATCTGGAAGTGCTCCGCAGAACGCTCCTTTGTCATGGCATCGAGCTTGGCCTGGTCATAACGTGGGATGCCGGTGTTGCCTGGATCGTCGAAATAAGGCGCATTCAGTGCAGCAGTGCGTGAGCCTAGCGACCCGTCCATAAAGCCCTTCAGCATGCCGGTGTGCAGCATCGGATCATCTGCGGGATGGTGCGCGCGATGCTCCTTCAACGTCTCGACCGGATCGGCAAAGGTCAGCCACTCGGAGACACGCACCGGCAGATGGTCTTCGCGCTCGAGCTGCTCCATCACCAGGAAATCATCCCATTGCGAGTAGTCCTGCACGCTGGTGACGCCGTGGATCGAGGCATCCGCCATCGCCAAGGAGAGGGCCCGTTTGCGCTCCGCTGGTGTCGGAGGTGGGATCACTTTGAAAACCATCTCCATCGCCGGGTCTTCGCGGACGATGCCAGTGAGTTCTCCCCGGCCGTCATGATCGAATTTGCCACCTTGCGGATCCGCTGTCGTGTGAGTAATCCCGGCCGCTTCGAGCGCCGCCGTATTTGCGATGGCAATGTGACCGTCGACACGCTCGAAGATCGCGGGATGACCGTGCGTGACAGCATCGAGCTCCTGACGTGTTGGCAGAATCTTCTCGGGCCAGATCGTGTGGTCCCATCCGCCGCCCTGCAACCATTTGCCCGCAGGGGCAATCTTCGCGGCACGCTCGATGCGATCGAGCATCTCCTGAAGCGTCTTGCTTCCGGTCAGGTCGACCGAGAGCTGGATACGGCCCGCCTCGCCCATGTGCGTGTGCGCATCATTGATGCCCGGCATGGTGAAGGCGCCGCCGAGATCGACCAGCTGCGTCTTCGGCCCTTTTGTCTTCAGCAGTAACTCATCTGTGCCTGTGGCAGTGATGATTCCATCGCGCATCGCAATGGCGCTGACGAAGTCGAGTTTGCCTCGGTCGAGCCCCACGCCAGTCAGGATGTGGCCGTGATAGTAAATGGCGTCCGGCGGTCCGGACTGGGCAACGAGCGGCAACGTAGCGGCAAGCAGAGCGGCAGCAGAGAGCAATCGGGGCATCGGTGCGAGTTTAGCAGCGCAGTCATCGCAGTTTCATCGCGGTGCAACCAACGCCGGCGGCACGCAGAGCATGATCGGTGGGCAGTACAAATCTCCCCCGGAGGACTCCCCCGAATATGAAGCGGCTTTTCTCGCTCATCCTGCTTGCGATTGCCTGCATCTCGGCGCGCGCCGGCGCCGCCACCGTCAAGACCACGCCCTGGCATCCTGTGTATGTCGGCATCGACCAGGCCAGCGGATCGATCGATGGCTCCGATGCGAGCGTGGCCTACGCGTTGCGTGTCGACCTGCGCGCACCCGGCATCCGGTTCTACACGGCACCCCGCCAGGGCAGCCTGAACACAGTGGCGTCGACTACCAGCCAATTCCTGTTGAAGTACGGTCTGCAGGCTGCGATCAACGCGAACTTTTTTGCTCCCTGCTGCAATGCGACCAATGAGGAAAAGACTGTACTCGGGCTTGCAGTCTCAGACGGCAATACCGTGTCTGCCCCCGATGGCACGCCGGGACAAAATGCATCTTTGCTCATCGACCAGAAGAACCATGCCTCAATCGCGGAGACCACAGACACGACGGACATCTCGAATGTCTTTAACGCCGTCACCGGTTCCGGCATCATTGTGCAGGATGGCCTGAATGTGGGAGCCGACACGCCGTTTGGCGATGGTGCCGACCCCAATCCCCGGACGTCTTTGGGACTCTAGCAGAACGGTCGGTATCTCTATGTTGTCGTAATCGATGGTCGCCAGCCCGGCTACAGCATCGGCACGAAATCCACCGAGACAGCCGAGATCATGCTTGCCTTCGGTGCGTTCAACGCAATCAATCTGGATGGTGGCGGATCGACAGACCTGGTGGAAGACAATGGCCATGGCGGCGCGACCATCGTGAATCGCCCCAGTGGCGGAGCGGAGCGCTTCGACGCGAATCAGTTGGGCATTCGCGCGCTCCTGCTGCCACCGTTCATTCACTAGTCGCGTTGATCGAACAGAGCAGGGCCGCGGATCAGGCAGCCTCTTCGACTGCGCCTAACAGCGCTCCGCTGTCAGCATCAGGAGCAGCAGGATGCGCTTCAGCGCCAGTTCGCGGTGCGTCGCGTCATACCACTCATTGCGTGTGTGGATGCCGCCTCCGTCTCCTCCGGCGCCGATGCTGACGGCAGCAATGCCGAGCGAGAGCGGAATGTTTGCATCCGTGGAGGCGATGCGCGGTTCCGTGCGGATGCCGAGATGGCGATCGACTGCGAGCAGATCCTCGTAGAGAATCGGACCTTTTGCCGCGGCTTCGAGCCGGCCTGCGGGACGGTCGCCGATGCGCTCGATGGTGAAAGCCGCCTGGGCATTGGGGCGCCGTTGCCGCAGCTCCGCCGCCGCCGCGTTTGCAGCAAGCACCGCGTCTTCGATGGCTCGATGTAACTCGACTTCGAGACAGACCAGCTCCTCCGAGGATGTGGAGCGGAGATCGAAGCGCGCGCTCGCATGCTCCGGAATCGCATTGACGGAACTGCCGCCCTCGATAGTCCCAACGTTCAGCGTGGTGCGGCTCTCGCGTTGCTGCTCCGGCGAGGTGAGTGCGGCGATGGCCTGGCTAAGGATGGCGATGGGATTGGGCGAGCCGGCGTCCGTCCAGGAGTGTCCGCCGGGCCCGGTCACGGTAGCGAGAAAGCGTCGGCTCCCGAGCGCTTCGGTGACCGCGACCTCATGGCCTGCGCCGTCGAGCACTATGTGGGCGGCGATGCGATCGCGCCATGTTGAACGCTGATACAAAAAGCGCATGCCGCGCAAGTCGCCCTCGCCCTCCTCTCCCACATTGCCAACGAACAGGACAGGGCAGGGCAGGGTGATGGATGCATCGATCAGGGCCGCCGCTATCGCCAGCAGGCCCGTCACGCCGGCGGCGTTGTCGCAGGCACCGGGCGCAACCAGCCGCATTCCGGCGGTCTGCGGAGTGACTTCAGTCCCCGCGGGAAAGACGGTGTCAATATGAGCGGAGAGGACAACAGTACGTGGATTGTTGTTGAGGTCCATGTCGCCCAGGTCGGGCGATGAAAGCAGCCCCAGCACATTGCCCTCGGCATCAATCTGGGTGTTGGTGAGGCCGAGTGCCCGGAACTGCTCGAGCAACCACTCGGCACGTCTCTCTTCGCCGAAAGGCGGCGCGGGAATGCCGACCAGCGTGCGCTGCCAATCCATCAGCAGCCCATCATGCAGATGAAGCCAGCGAAAGGCCTGGTGCACCCGCCGCTGCGCGGCAAGCTGAGGCACCTGGCCGAGCGGGTTGAGGGACAGGAACGACTGCATCGCTTTATGCCGTTTTCACAGAGTTCACAGGCCCACATCCATTGCAAAAAAGGTCTAGTCAAGCGTAGCACTGCTGTCTGCGTAACTGACGGAGTGCAGGAAGAGACCGCGCGCTGGAGCAGTGGCCCCCGCCTCCATTCGATTGCGTGCGGCCATCAATCCCGTCAGATCGCAGGTGAGCCGTTGTCCACGGCCGATCTCCAGAAAAGTGCCAACCAGGTTGCGCACCATGTGATGCAGAAATCCATCGCCGCGCACGCTGTAGATCAGCAGATCGCCCTCGTCGCGCCATTCTGAGAGGGTAAGGGTGCGCACGTTGTCGATCGCGGAATTCGCCGCCATCCGGGTGGCTCGATCAGGATCAACAGCGGCGAAAGAGGAGAAATCGTGCGTCCCGACCACGAGCGGGGCGGCTTGCTGCATCGCTCGAACGTCGAGCGGCCATGCCAGGGCATAGACATATCTCGCGAGCTGCGGCGGGCAAATCTCCCCGCGATAAATGCGGTACTCGTATTGCTTGCCGGTGGCCGAGTGGCGCGCATGAAAGCCGGGTGGCGCGTGCGTCGCTTCCGTTGCGCGGATCGATGGCGGTAACGCGCGATTGAGCGCGCGCAGCAGGTTCGGCTGCGGAATAGGCGACGTGAGTGCCACCGATGCGATCTGCGCGAGCGCGTGCACGCCTGCGTCGGTGCGCCCGGAGCCCTGGGGAAGTACGCGCTCGCCGGTTACATGTTCAATCGCCGATGCCAGTTCGCCTTGAACGGTGCGAAGACCGGGCTGCACCTGCCAGCCATGAAAATCCGTGCCGTCGTAAGCCAGGACGATCTTCCACATCTGCGCGTTCAACGGAACTTCATTGCCTGGAAACACGTCCATACGAAGCCTGAGCATAGCGCAGGGCCTTGATGGTGCTGGGATATACTTTTTGCTGCCGCTCGCAAACAATGATCGAGATGCTTGCAGCGATTTGTGGGAACGTGCAACGGCGCTCGAACGTAAGAACTGTCAACACGTTATGGCGGCAGATCCGTACGGTCCGTAAGCCTTGACATAGCGGCAGGGCATGGCCCGGCTGAAGGATTCCGGCTCAACGCGGAGTCCAAGGGGCGGCATACGCCGTCTCTGTGAGGACGTGGCATTTCGATGGGTGGGGGCGAATGAACCTTTTCAGGAAGCAGGAAAAGCGGCGAGTGAATTACGACAATGGGCGGACGGGCCGGCGGCTGGCAGGATGGGCGGCAATCGCCGCGACGATGCTTTCTACACTCGCGCCGCTCGCCGAAGCGCAGCAGCAGATCGATCCCGGGACTGCTACGCAAGGGCTGCCTGCCGCACCGGCGCCGAACGCCACTCTGCCGCTCTACATGCGACCGGGTACGCGGGATTTCCGCAACACGCCCTCACATTTCCCGAATCCGATCGCGCCCTATCGTGGGACTACGATCGATACTCTCAGCGTTTTTAATTCTCCGAGACTCAACGATCTGCTGCGCAATGGAAAGATCTATTTGAGCTTGAGCGATGCCATCATGCTGGCGCTCGAGAACAACTTCGATATCGCGATTGCGCGTTACAACCTGAATGTCTCGGACACGGACATTGTGCGTTCCCGTGCTGGCGCCTCGCTGCTGGGTTCTCCCGCCGGCCTGGTGACAGGCACGGTTGGCGGCAGCACCGCAATTCTGGCCTCCGGCGGAGGGCCAGGCGGCACGTCGGCTGGAGCCTCCGGGGCCGGCGCAGGAGCCAGCGGCCTGGTGTTAACGGCAAACGGGCAGGGACCGACGCCGACGGTATCCGATCCGCTGCTGACCGGCACGGTTCAGTTTGAACGTGCAACCACTCCGGAGCCGAACTCCTTCATCACCGGCGCTCCCACTCTGATTCAGAACACCAATTCGTATAACTTCCAGTACCAACAGGGGTACAGCCCGGGAACCACGCTCACCGTGGGTTTTCAGAATTCGCGTCTCACGACCAACAGCTTCCGCAGCGGTTACAGCCCAGAGCTTGCCTCCAGCTTCAGGGCAACGATCAATCAGCATCTGCTCAATGGCTTTGGTATCGGGGTGAATACCCGGTTCATGGCCCAGGCCATCAATAACCGGCGTATCACCGACTCAGCCTTCCGTCAGCAGTTACTGTTCACGATCAATCAAGTGGAGAACATTTACTGGCTGCTGGTAAGTGCGTATGAAAATGTGCTGTCCGCGCAACGTGCACTGGACCAATCCACGCAGGTGGCATCGGACAACCGCAAGCAGTTGCAGATCGGAACATTGGCGCCTCTGGATGTCTTAAACGCCGACAACCAGGTTGCGCAGGACAAGCAGACTCTGATCACCTCGCAAAGCAATCTTGAGTACCAGCAGCTAGTGATGAAGCAGGCGATCGCCCGGAACCTGAGTGATGCAACGCTCGCGCAAGCGCCGGTGATCCCGACCGACCGTGTGTCTCTGATCGAGATGCCCGAAGAGACAGCTGGCGTGGAGGACCTGGTGAAGGAGGCTTACCAGAACCGTCCTGAGATCGAGCAGGCCGTCCTGAATCTGAAGAACGATCAGATCACGCTGAAAGGCGTCAAGAACGGGCTGCTGCCGGTTGTGGACCTGTACGGTTTCTTCGGATCTGCTACTTTAGGTGGCGCAGCAAACCCCGCTTGCAGCCCGGAAGAAAACGGGCCCCAGGGTTGCACGATCACCCCCGGCGGGTACGGCGATGTGTTTACCGGGTTGTTCAAGGGAAACACGCCGGATAGAGGCGTGGGCGTTAACATCTCAATTCCGCTACGGAATCGCCCGGCTCAAGCACTGCATGAGCGTTCCTTGCTCGAATTCCGTCAGGACCAGCTCAAGCTGCAGCAGCTTTACACCCAGATCCGCATGGGAGTCATCAATGCTCAATATGCGCTGACCAACGATCGCGCAGCGGTGCAGGCGGCGCAGGCAACCCGCGAGTACAACACGCAGGCGCTTGATGCGGAAAAGAAGAAGTTCAAGTACGGCGCGTCCACCACCGCCCTGGTGCTGCAGCAGGAGCGCAACCTGGCTGCGGCGGAGAACACCGTCATCTCTGCAATGGCGACCTACGCGAAGGATCGCGCTTCACTGGAGCAGATTCTCGCCAACACGCTGACGAAGTACAACATCAGCATCGGCGACGGGGTCTCCGGCACGGTAACCCAGCAACTCTCGATTCCAGGCCTCGAGCCTGCGCCAAAGAATTCGGAGACAACTCTGCCTTCGCAACAGGAGCAGTTACGTACTCAGCCGGTGGCGCCGCCTTCACCGCTGCCTCCGGCCCAGGCGGCGCCGCAGCCACAACAGCCGCCTCAGTAGGGAAGCATTAGTCTTCCAGCCAGATAGTCTCAAAGGTGGGGTGCAGGTGAATGTCGATCTGACGCAGCTGCCCTTCACCGCTGTTCACGAAGCCATGAGGCTCACCTGCGTGCACCACCACGGTATCGCCTGTCCTCGCGATCACCTGTTGTCCACTGATCGTCCACGTGGATTGACCCTCGATGAGGTAAACCACCTCGTCGTAATCGTGTTTGTGAAGACGAACACGTCGTCCCGGTTCACTTGTGTTCACCAGGAAGAACGAGATGCCGGTCCGGCCCTGCTCGTTTCCCACGAACTCATGCGACACCCCGACCAACGGCAGCGCGGATTGAGGCACCACGTGCATGAATGCCCCCTTTAGCGGACCGCCACCTGATCCAGCAGGCTGAAGAACTCCGGAAAAGAAATGTCTGCCGACTCGGCGCCGTGGATCGTCGACTCGCCGTCCGCTCTTAGAGCCGCGACGGAGAATGCCATGGCGATGCGATGATCTCCGCCGGAGTCGATCTCAGCGCCATGGAGCGCCTGTCCTCCGGGCACGTCGAGGCCGTCTTCCACTTCCGTCACCTCCGCCCCCATCTGGCGCAAATTCTCGGCGACCAGTGCAATGCGGTCGGACTCCTTAACGCGCAGCTCCTTAGCGTCACGAATGCGAATCCCGTGCCGTGTATAAGGCGCAATGGCTGCAAGGACAGGCAGTTCGTCAATGAGCTGCGCGGCGAGCGCCCCCGATATGGTGGCGCCGCCCAGACCGTCCTTCGGCGCGACAAGTTGCACAGTTCCGGCGAGTTCGCCGCTGCGTTGCTCCAGATTGAGAACAGAGGTCTTCGCGCCGAGCGTCGCCAGCACGTCGAGCAGTGTGGCGCGCGTTGGATTTAATCCGAGGTTGTCCAGCAGCAGACCGGAATCCGGGAAGAGCGCGGCGGCGCACAGAAAGAAGGCGGCGGAGGACATGTCGCCGGGTATGACTGTATCGACGCCCTGGAGGGACTGGCCGCCACTGATGCTGACCGTGTCGTGATTGCGCGTCACCTTCACGCCAAAAGCCTCCAGCGCAATCTCCCCGTGATCGCGTGTGCGAACCGATTCGGTGACGCTCGTGGTTCCGTCGGCATTCAGCCCCGCGAAGAGCACGGCCGTTTTCACCTGCGCGCTGGGCACCGGAGTCGTGTAATCGATCGCATTCAGCGCAGCGCCCTCGATGGTCAGCGGCGCATGTCCCTGCGTCAGCGTGATGTGGGCACCCATCGCTTCGAGCGGCTTGCGGATGCGCTCCATCGGTCTGCGTGTTAGGGAGCTATCGCCAATGAGCGTGAAGGCGCCGCGCTGTGAGGCGAGCAGCCCGGCAAGCATGCGCATCGTCGAGCCCGAGTTGCCGCAGTCCAGCGGGGCACTCGCCGGATGAAACTGGCCGCCGCAGCCCTGGATCGTGACTTTGGCACCATCCCGCTCGACCCTGGCCCCGAGCGCGGCAACGCAGCCAAGACTGCTGGCAGGATCGGCGCCCGTCGAAAAGTTCTCGAGCTGAGTTGTGCCGTTGGCGAGTCCGCCCAGCAGGGCATAGCGATGGGAGATGCTCTTATCGCCCGGCAGGCGCAGGCTGCCGAGCAGGTTGCGGGCGGGCGCGATCACGCGGGTCGCTGTTGCTTGAGACAAACGAAAACTCCAGTCAAGGGATTGCTCTCAGGTTACAACGTGCGCGTCAATTCGCAGGACTGGCGCCCGGAACCTCCTTCACGCGCAGCACGATCAACGTCTCGTCGTCGAAGTGCTCCGCCCCCGACTGAAACTCGCTGATCCTGTCCATGATCAGGTCGGCAAGCTCATCTGCGTCCAGGAATGCGTTCTGCTGGACAATTTCGCAGAGCTGTTCAGTGCCAAACATCTCCCCTTCGGGGTTCTGGGCGTCCGCCAGTCCATCGCTGAAGAAGACAACGCAGTCGCCGGGGCGTAGCGAGAGCGTGAATTGCTCGTAGGAAACATTCGGGAAGAGGCCGAGTGGAAAGCCTTCAGCCTGGATAGTCTCGACTTCTCCGTTGCGGCTGATGAGCGGCTGCACCGCGCCGGCGTTCGCGATCTCCAGTGTCTGGTCTTCGTCATTCCACGTCGCGTAGACCATGGTGACGTATTGCGCATCGACTCGCCTCTCCTGCAGCGAATCGTTGAGCAGGCTCAGCATCTCTTCCGGATGCAGCGCGCGCGGCGCGGCAGCGCGCATAATGCCGCTGACCAGCGCCGCATAGAGCGCCGCCGGAGCGGCCTTGCCGCTGGCGTCGCCCAGCGCGATGCCGGTGCGGTCGTTGTCATAATGCAGGAAGTCGTACATGTCCCCGCCGATGGTGCGTGCGGGCAGAAACCGCGCCGCAAACTCGGCGGATTGGTGCGTCGGGAGCGATTGCGGCAACAACCGGAGCTGTACCTCACGCGCCATCTCCAGGTCGTGTTCATGCCGCTGTTCCTGCTGCGCCACGCGTTGGTACAGCCGCGCATTCTCGATGGCGATCGCAATCTGTGCCGCGAGCGTGACGATGGTCCGCTGGTGATCTTCGTTGAAGTAGTTGGCGCGGGTGTGCTCCATATCCAGCACGCCAATCACCTTCTTTTTGTAAATGAGCGGTACCGCCAGCTCCGATCGTGTGAGCGGATTGACCATGTGGTAGCGAGTATCGCGGCGTACGTCAGGCGCGTAGGCCGGAGCCTGCGTCTGCACCGCCGCACCGACCAGACCGCGATAGAGCGGAACGCGCTCGATCGGAACGTAGCGCTCGCCGAATCGGACAGCGAATTGCGTCTCCAGCACCTGGTCGCGCTCGTTGAGCAGCAGGATGGCGAACATCTGATAGTCGATGAGACGGCGAAGTAGCTGCCCAATGCGTTCCAGCAGTTCGTCCAGATCGAGAATCGAGCTCAGGTCGCGTGAGATCTCCGTGAGTACCGCGAGCGTTTGCGCCTGCCGGGAGACTCGCGTGTACAGCCGTGCGTTCTCGATCGCCACGGCGACACGTGACGCCGTCAGTTCCAGCAAGCGAAGCTGCTCCTCCTGGAAGTAGCCGACCTCTTCGCTTTCGATGTCGATAACCCCGATAACCCGGCCTTTGACGATCAGCGGCACGGCCAATTCCGAGCGCACCGCCTCGTTGGCCGATACATAGTTCTTCGCCGTGCGCACATCGTTGATGAGCACCGGTTCTTTGCGCGCAACCGCTTCACCGATAATGCCTTCGCCGATGCGGAAACGCCGGCGCTCCGTTTCCGGCGTATGGCCGATCTGAAAGCGCATGCGCAGGTCGTTTGTGCGGTCGTTCAGCAGAAGAATGGCAAAGATCCGGTAGTCAATGACAGCGCGGACCAGCTCCGCGGTCTGGTGCATGATGGTCTGCAGGTCGAGAGTGGCGTTGAGTGCGTTCGCCAGTCGCATGAGAAATGCGAGCTGGATCGGCTCCGTGCGCACCTTCGCGCGGGCCGCCGCGCTCTCGCTGGCTGGCCGATAATCTCCTTCGAAGCTGTCAGAAGGCCGGTCGTTGGACCGTTCCTGCTGGCCGTCATCCTTCACAAATCTGCTCCACTGCCTGTACCGGACGGGGCAGGCAATCGAGTCATCATAGCGCAGCGTTGCGATCGACCATATGGCCGTTAGGGATCGTGCAAACCGCTCAGATGGCTAAGTTTTGGCGGCGGCGGAGGTCGAATGCAACTCTTCCACAATGCGGACGCTGGCGCTTGCGCCGATACGGCTCGCCCCGGCTTCAAGCATGATGCGAGCATCACTCAAAGTGCGGATGCCTCCCGATGCCTTGACCCCGCAACTGTCGCCGGCGATGCCGCGAAGTAATGCGACATCGGCAGCGGTGGCGCCTCCCGTGGAAAAGCCGGTGCTTGTCTTCAGGTAATCCGCGCCGGAATTGATGACGATCTCGGCGGCCCGCAACTTTTCGGGTATCGAAAGCAGGCAGGTCTCCAGAATTACCTTCACCACCGCACCCGCTGCGCGCCCGACCTCCACAACCGAGCGGACATCTGTCTCGGCCTGATCGTACAGTCCGCTCTTCAGCATGCCGATGTTGAGCACCATGTCCAGTTCGCGCGCGCCCATCTTCACCATCTCACGTGCTTCGTCACGCTTCGTGGTCGAAAGGCTGGCCCCCAGCGGGAAACCGAGCACCACTCCTACCGGTATGCCTGTGCCGGCAAGCACGGATGTCGCAAGCGGGACCCACGTGGGATTCACCATGGCGCAGGCGAAACGATGTTCTGCCGCCTCATGGCATAGGGCGAGCACCTGATCGCGTGTCGCTTCCGGCTTGAGCAGTGTGTGATCCAGCACGGCAGCTAGACTGGCCGGCGTCGCCAATGCGTTTTTAGCAAATCCAGCAGCATCAAAGGTGCCGCGTGTTGCTACGGCGACCTCGTCAAAAGCATTCGATTCCATCACTCTCATTTTCGCACTTCGCTCCCTGGTAGGCATACGTATGCCACCAGTCTGATGGACGCAGCGAATGGGCGAGCGTCGCCACTCGTCCTGTGGAAGAAATCAATCCGCTGCGTCAGGCGGAAAGATACAGATGTCGGGAAGATTACGGAACCGCTCGGCGTAGTCCATGCCATAGCCGATGACAAAATGATTGGGGATGCTGAAGCCCACGTACTCTGCCTGGATCGGTTCGAGACGCCGATCGGGCTTGTCGAGAAGCGCGGCCACGCGCAGAGATCGCGGACGGTGCTGCATGAGCATGCGTTTAAGAAATGAGAGCGTGAGCCCGGTGTCGAGAATGTCTTCCACCAGAATGATGTTGCGTCCCTCGATCGGATGATCGAGATCCTTGATGAGCTTGACGGCTCCGCTGGAACGCGTGCCCTTGCCGTAACTGGAGACAGCAACGAAATCAAACGTACATTGAATACTGATGGCGCGAGCGAGATCGGAGAGAAAGATAGCAGCGCCTTTGAGTACGCCCACCAGCAATACCGACTCGCCAGCGAGATCCCGATCGATTTGCGCGCCGAGTTCAACAACTCGGGCGGCGATGGCATCGCGACTGATCAGAACGGGTGGATGGGCCGGCGAATATGTGTGTCGCACAGGTGCTGCCATCAATCTATCTTCGCCCAGTACCAGCCGCGCTGACTATACTTGTGATGAACTCGCGCAAATGTATCCATATATTCATCTAGGCCCGCTCACCATCGGCACCTTCGGACTCATGCTCTGGCTCGCGGCAGTCTGTGCCGGCTACGTGCTCCACCTGAACTTTCGCCGTTATCATGTTCAGGCCGACGCCATCAGCGTCGTAGCCTTCGTCACGGTTCTGGGCGTCATCGGGGCAAAGCTGTGGCACGTCCTGGAAGATCCCGCGACACTGCTGCACTACCCGGCGGCCACGCTCTTTGATCGTGCCGGTTTTGCGTGGTACGGCGGCCTCATCGCCGGCATCCTCACTCTGATGTGGCAGGGCCGCGCGGCGAAGGTTGGCGCGCTGGGCATGCTCGACCTGGCCGCTCCCGCGGCTGCCGTAGGCTACGGCGTAGGTCGCATCGGCTGCTTTACTTCGGGCGACGGCGACTATGGCATTCCCACGAAGCTGCCGTGGGGTGTGAGTTTTCCGCACGGATTGGTGCCGACGATGCAACGCGTCCATCCCACGCCGATCTATGAACTCATCGGTGCTCTCGTCATCGCTGCCATTCTGTGGAAGCGAGGACGGCGCAATCCCGGCGAGATCACTGGAGAGTACCTCGTGCTCTCCGGTGTTGCTCGCTTCCTGGTGGAGTTCATCCGCATCAACCCGCGAATTTACTTCGGCATGAGCAACGCGCAGGTAGCAAGCATCGGCTCGATGATCATCGGCATTGCGCTGATTCTCTGGGCGCGACGTCACGCCGCAGCCCGAACCGAGCGTGCTGCAGCAGTTACTTAGAGCTGCTTCAGATAAAGCTTCGCCGCGGCAAGCTCCGGAAAGAGCCGCTCATCTTCTTGAAAGGCGCGAGAGTGCACACAGCGCCGTCCGGACCGCACTGTGACTGGATGCTTCAGGTGCAGCATCTCGTGATAGACGAGATATTCAACTGCGCAGCGCGGCGTGTTGCGGCGATCGAAGACGCGGCTGATCACGATGGTGTTGTGCGCCGCGTCGTAGTGGCCAAGACTGCGGCGGGCCATATGGCTGCTCCAGGTCAGTACCGGACGGCCCATCAGCCCGTAGAAAAAGCGCTGGTTGAGGCTCTCGAAGATCTCATCGAGGTCGTAGTACTGGCCCTTTGCTCCAAGAATCGTCTTGCGCCCTCGCATCTGCCGGATGAGCTCGGTCTGCCGCATCACCGACTCGCTCGAGGAGAAGTGGCGATAGCGGCGCGTGTGCCGCGCATCGAGCGGCTTGCGATATAGCTTCGCGATCAGTATGTGGGCGATGGCTCGCAGTACCGGCTCAGGGGCACCCTCGAGAACATCGGAGAGCGAGACGTGCAGCCTTCCCTCGCGCAGCCGGATCGTGGTGTTGAGTGTGGTAAAGCGACGGAAGCGCACATGGAGGGGAGGAATAGGCGCGCGTGGCCGGACCACACGATATTCGTCTTGGAAAATCTGTTGCAGCTCGGGACTCACGCCAACGTTAGCCTATACCGTTTTCACAAAAAGTGTAGCCGCCGAAAACACACCGGACCGCAGCTCTTCCGTCAAGAAAAGCTGCTCTTCGCAGCTGCTGATCTGTTCTCAGCTCGCGGTGTTGAGGACACTGCCCGGCATCAGCCAGTGCCCGCCAGTCGCGCCAAGGTGAACAAACAGACGCCGGCCAGGGCGATGAGACAAACGCGTACCGTCCAGCTGGCGACGGGCCGAGCCAATCGGCCACTGTCCTTGACCTGAAAACATTGATAGAGAGCGAAAACTGCGATGCCCACCAATACCAGCCGCTCGAGAATGGTCAGTGCGACTTCCATTACCACCGCCTGTCAACTGAAACAGATGCGCAGACCAGCGGAAAGGCTCATTGCAAAAAGCTAGTCGTCGGACTTCTTCTTTGGCTCCGCTTCCGCTTTGTGTTTGCCGAAGTATTCTTCCTGTGACTTCAGCAGCGTCGTCGAGGACTGTTTCATGTTCTCGACAGCGTCCAGCGCGCTCTTGCGGACGAAATCGTAGGCCGGAGATCCTGGCGGTTCGTCAAGAACTGGTGGCCATTTCGATGTGTGCTCCAGCAGATACTTGAGCGATTTTCGAACGTCGGTGTGCGACTCGTCGTAGGCATCCAGGTTGTCCTGCAACTCATCCACCAGCCGCGTGAAGTCTTCCAGATTGTCGTGGATCGCGGCACCGGGGTGCTGCATTGGGGGGCGCACGACGGCGTGATGGATTGCCTCCGTCCGCTCCTCGATGAACTTGATGTAGAGCTTTACACGCTCATTCGGCTGATCGGCAACAGCCCGGACCTGCTCTTCCTCATTTGGTGTGAGCGGATCGTGTGAGTGTTGACCATAGGAACAGCGCCCGACCAAGAGGCAGGCGGCCGTAAAGAGGATGATCACTTGGAACGGTTTGCGCAAGCGGCGTGTTGGAAGAAGGACCAGCAAATGATTCAGCGGCGAAACACCTGCATCATAAGCTCATTCTGTACTTCGTTGAGATTTTTCAACGTCGACTCCAGCACGGGACGCTCGTCGATCCCAGCCGAGTGCAGATACTCATTCAGCCGGAAGGCTGTGTGCTCCATCAGGATCTGTGCATTCTTGAGTTTCTTGTTATCTTTTGCCGCGCCCAGATGGATCTTCTGCGTGTAATCCCGGACTGCGAGCAGTGTTGCCGATGCGTCTTCACCCTGGCTGAGCTGACGCCCAGCAAGTTCTGTCATCTGGTGTACGAGTTCGGCATACAGGTAGCACTGCTCTTTTGGTGATGCCAGGCTTGCCTTCGTGGCGAGGGCGGAAAGTGCGACCGGATCGAGTTGCTTGTCCGCACTGGAGGCGTGAGTTGTGAGGGGGAGGAGAAGCGCGACAAACAGGAGCAGACCGATTGGACGCATAGCGCACCCCGGACTTTCCGTGCGCGGTCAGTGACCATGTCCCAAAGCCACCAGCCGGTGTTTCGCCTGCCATTCCTCGTTTGGATACTTACCCTGGGCGGCCGCGAGGAATCTTTCGTAGTATCCAGCCGCCTGTTCCTTCTGGTGCAGATTATCGTACGAAGTTGCCCACAGGAACAATGTTTCTGGTGTGTCGGCCGCGATTTTTTGTCGGGCCGAAAGGTCCTTCAATACTTCCGCGTCCTGGTGAAGCTGGGAATGGGCAAAAGCCAAGCCGCCCCATGCCTCCTCGTTGCGCGGGTCGGCTGCCGTGGCGCGTTCCAGAACGGGAACGGCGCTGGCAAATTCTTTCGTGTAGATCAGGCTTTGCCCGTAGTCCGTAAGCAGTCCGGGATCATTCGGTGCCGCTCGGACCGCGTCCGCGAGCAGCGGGGCAGCCTTTTCCGGTGCGCCGTTGCGTAGGTACGCGTCGGCCAGCATCCCGCTAACCTCCACGTTTGCCGGCTGAAGCTGGTGCAGCTTTTCAAGCGTGGCCGTTGCCTCAGCCTGGTTGCCCTCGGCGGAGAGCACAGTGGCAAGCTGCGCGGTCAGCCCCGCGTCCTCCGGATGTTTGGCAAGTGCAGCACGCAGCAGGGGTTCTGCCTCTTCCGGTTTCTTCTCCTTCAGCAGAAGGTGGGCAAGCCCCGATGTGGCCCCTGCGGAGGCCGGATCCGCAGCCAAAGCGCGTTTGTAAGCGATAGCGGCATCTTCCGGGTCGCCATTGGCCTCGGCAATCTGCCCAGTCAGCACCAGGTCCGCGGGCGTCTCGCTCCCCGGTGCAAGCTGGAGTGCCTTCAGCAGGGATTGCTTCGCCGCCGCAGGGTCGCTGTGGAGCTGAAGCTGGGCCAGGCTCCGCCACACCTGAGCCTTGGCAGCCTGGTCATGGCTGGCGGGTTCGAGCTGGCTGGCGGTCTGGAGTTCAGGAAGCGCCTTGTCGACGCGCCCGGTCTGCGCATACAGCAGGCCGAGGGCGGCATGCGACTCGAATTGCTTCGGGTCTGCGGCAATGGCCTTGCCGTAGTCGCGCTCAGCGGCATCCTGCTGCCCCGTGGAGTCCTCGACAAAGCCAAGATCGAAGAGGGCCCGGGCGTCCGCCGGGTGCTGCTGGAGATAGGCAAGAAGGGAAGGCCGCGCGCCATCGAAGTCGTGCGCTTCGATCTTGTCCTCCGCGGCCGCAAGTGCCGGGGCGATGCCGGCAGGCTTTCCCGATGCGAGTGCTGGTGACGACGTAACCGCCTCGTCGGGATCATGACTTCCGGCCGGCAGCGGAGCCTGTTGCGCCCTGGAGCCCATTGAAAAGCACAAGATGCTTAGATACAGCCACTTCATCTCCATCTCTTAAACTGCAACCTGCGCTTCTTCCGGGACGCCTTTGAGCATTCGACGCAGCCAGTAACCCGTGTGTGAGCCTTCCGTGGCGGCGATCTCCTCCGGAGTCCCGACGGCTACAATCTCACCCCCGCCACTGCCGCCCTCGGGTCCCATATCGATGACCCAGTCCGCGGATTTGATGACGTCCAGGTTGTGCTCGATCACCAGCAGCGAACCGCCGCCGTCGATGAGTTTGCGAAAGGCGTGGAGCAGCTTGCCGACATCGTCAAAGTGAAGCCCTGTAGTTGGCTCGTCCAGAATGTAGAGTGTGCGCGACCGGCCAGTCTTCCCACTTGTCGTGCGGACGCTGGCCAGATGACTGGCTAATTTCACCCGCTGTGCTTCCCCGCCCGAAAGCGTCGTGGCAGACTGCCCCAGGCGGACATAGCCGAGGCCGACCTCATCCAGCACGGCGAGCTTGTCGAGAATACGCGGATGGCCGGCGAAGAAGCGCAGCGCTTCCTTGACCGAGAGCTGCAATACCTCGGAGATGTTCTTGCCCTTGTACCGCACTTCGAGCGTGGAAGCTTTGTAACGCGTACCGTTACATTCCTCGCAGGGCAGCTCCACGTCGGCCAGAAACTGCATCTCGACCGTCACTGTGCCATCACCTTCGCAGACATCGCAGCGCCCGCCCGGCACATTGAACGAGAAGTGGCCGGCGCCGTAGCCGCGGCGCTCCGCCTCCGGTTGCGAGGCGAAGAGCTCGCGGATTGAATCGAAAGCCTTGATATAAGTGACCGGGTTCGAGCGCGGAGTGCGGCCGATGGGATTCTGATCGACCAGCACGATATCGTTCAGCCGCTCGGCGCCCGTAAGCTCCCGGAAGAGACCGGTGGGGTCCCCGCCTTCCGTCTGGCCCAGGGCGTGCGCAATGGCGCGATAGAGGACTTGGTGAACCAGCGTGGACTTACCCGAACCGGAGACGCCGGTGACGCAGACCAGCAGGCCTAGCGGGATTTCGACATCAACGCCGCGCAGGTTGTGAATGCGTGCGCCACGGAGAACGATCTTTTCGCGGCCCCGCTCCCGGCGTCGCGTGGGTACGGGGATGGTGAGCGCACCCGAGAGGTAGCGGCCGGTGAGCGAGTCAGGGTTGCGCTCCACCTGCTCTACGGTGCCCGCGGCCAGCAATTTACCGCCGTATTCGCCGGCGCCCGGGCCGAGATCCATCAAATAGTCGGCAGCCCGTAGCACGTCGGGATCATGCTCAACCACCAGGATCGTGTTCCCGAGATCGCGCAGGTTCTCGAGAATGCGGATCAGCTTTGCGGTATCGCGTGTATGCAGGCCAATCGACGGCTCGTCAAGAACGTAGAGCGCGCCGACAAGCTGCGAGCCAAGCGAAGTGGCGAGCTGGATGCGCTGCGCCTCGCCGCCGGAGAGCGTGGAGGCGAGCCGGTCGAGCGTAAGGTAGTCGAGGCCGACGGCATCCAGGAAACGTAACCGCTGCTGCACCTCTTTCAGGATGGACCCGGCAATCTCCTCCTGCTCGCGGTTCAGCGTCAGGGCGGCGAAGAACTGGTGCGCTGCTGCAATGGTGAGGGCGGCAGCCTGGCAGATATTGCGGCCATCAAGCAGCACCGCTCGCGCCTCGGCCCGCAGCCGCTCTCCCTTGCACTCCGGGCAGCGCGCGTAGCCGCGATACTTCGAGAGCATCACCCGCACATGCAGCTTGTACTTCTTGCGGTCCATCAGCCGAAAGAAGCCGTACACACCCAGGAAGGCGCCCTTGCCTTCGAGCACGAAGGCCTGCTGCGCGGCTGTGAGGTCATACCAGGGCACATTGACCGGAACGCCCTCGTCGCGGCAGGCGCGCCGCAGCTCAGTCTGGTAGGGGCGGTATTTTGGACGTGTCCACGGATCGATGGCGCCGTCATCGAGAGTCTTGCCCTTATCCGGAATGATGAGGTTCAGATCGAAATCGATAGTGTTGCCGAAACCCTGGCAGCGCGGACAGGCGCCATAAGGATTGTTGAAGGAGAACAGGCGCGGCTCGGGCTCGCGGTAGAGGCGATGGCAGTGCTTGCACTCGTACTCGCGCGAGAAACGAAGCCGCTCCCGCGGCCCGCCATCAACTTCGCGCGGCACGATCTCCCCGCGCGGTTCGCGCGGCACGATCTCAAAGATAATTTCCCCGGACTCACGGTACCCAATCTCCGCAGCATCCACGATGCGCGCACGGTTCTCCGTCGAGACCGCGATACGGTCCACCAGGATGAAGACCGGCTGCGTGAAGTCAATTTCAAGCAGCGATTCGGGCGAGGAGAACTCAAAGATGCGGTTCTGCTGATACAGCCGGTTAAAGCCCCGCGCGCGAAGATCCGTGAGCCGCTGGCGGAGCTCGTCGGAGATCGGTTCAGGTGCGGTCTTGGCTGCCCCAGACTTGGCTGTTCCAGACTTGGATTTCGCGCCGCGCTTGGGCTTGGCCGGCTCGTCCTTCGGATGCTCGCTCACCGCGAGATCCTCGGAGCCCGGAGGACGTCGCGCTTCAACCGGGAACAGTGCGTGCAGGCGCGTGCCTTCGCCAAGCGCGAGAATCTCCGCGGCAATCTCATCGACCGAGTCCCGGCGGACCAGGTTGTTGCAGACGATGCAGTGCATCGTCCCGCAGCGCGCGTAGAGCAGCCGCATGTAGTCGTAGATTTCGGTCGCCGTGGCCACCGTCGAGCGCGGATTGCGCGTGGTGTTCTTCTGCTTGATCGCGATAGCCGGGGCGAGCCCGTCGATCAGTTCAACATCCGGCTTCTCGATGCGTTCCAGGAACTGCCTCGCGTAGGCCGAAAGCGATTCGACATAGCGCCGCTGGCCCTCGGCGTAGATGGTGTCGAAGGCAAGCGAGGACTTGCCCGAACCGGAAACCCCCGACACGACGGTGAGCTTGCCGTGCGGGATCTCGCAGTCAATGCCTTTCAAATTATGGGTCCGCGCGCCGCGGATCACGATGGAGTCGTTCACTGGGGGCTTGTCCGTAGTGGCCTTCAAGGGCTGAGGATGCACCCTTCAGTATATCGGGGACTCGCCGTCCGGGAGGCCGCGCGTGCGGCGCGAGTTGTGGAGCGCTCCCGTTGGTCGCAGCCTGCATGGTGCGGATCCATGGATAGCCGGAAATGAACACTAAAACCTATCTCGGAAATCGACGAGCCGGGTTGGCTCGCCCTCGGCATAACTTCCGTATTGCCGGTGACTCGCCCGGAATGCCTCTCACGAGCACCCGAGTACCCGCTATTTATATTCCCGGCTGTGAATGAAGCTCTCCGAGCGATACGCGCTGGGGTTCTGGTAGATGCCGTAATCGGGGTAGTTCGAGTTTCGCTTCGGCGTATGTGAAATATCGAACGTGTCGCGGTGTTCGGTCCACCATACAGACCAACATGTCTTTGGATCGTCTGGACAGCGGTCAATCGTAATCCCGCCGCCGTGGTGCCAGATAACGTCACCAACAGTGATATTGGTGAGAGCAAGATTGGCCGCAAGGTTAACCTTGCGCGCATAGGCACCACCCTGCGCCTCAACCGGAGTGGCCATGGCCTCGATGATCGGTTCGATGGCATTCCCGTCGCCGACTCCCCCTAAGAGGAAGATGATCTGATCTTTGATTTGCGGATCACTTATATACTCCAGCAACACATCCTGTGCCGCCGGTCCGGCCTGCAAAATCTGAATCATTGGCGGCGTGAAGTGAAAATCCCACAGAGTCGGATTGGACGTATTCACAGGCTGGGTCCACGGATTCGATCTCAGTTCCGCAATCAATTCTCGAATTGGGTTTTTGTCGACCTTATTCGAAGCAATCAATTGCACCTCAAGTTTGTCGGTGGGCACATCTCCGGTTGCTGCTGTCACTGCTCCGGTTACCATGACTCTTTGGCGTTCGTACTTCCTGAGTTCACTGTTAATTCCCCGGACTATGTATTGCTTCGTGGCAGTTATGAGTCCCCATTGCGATAAGCCTCCTTCTGGGCACATCATGCTATCTTTGGGCACATCGGCGGACCATTTATCACATCGCCAATCGTCGACTAGCAAAATCCCTGTCATGGTCACTGAACTGCCGGGAGAAGCGGTGGAGTTGTCAACGCTCCTCGCACGAGCGTCGTCCGGCGAAGGGACTCTGCTCTGGCAACGACAGGTCGTGGGTGCCCCGAACACGAGACAAAAAGCAATGCACTGAGCGATCTGCCGCATGATCTGCGAGTATAGACGCCGTGGTTGGCGTATTGTCGGCAATACGGAAGTAACGCACCAGCCGGCAAGTTCTGTCCGTACTGCCGGTTAACCGCCAAAAAGCAAACGAGAGACCTCTTCCTTATCTATGCCCTTGGTCCTTTCAAGCATCCAACCCAATTTCCTTCCGAATGCTGCAAACCAGCAAATAGGCTTACCATTTCCAATGCTGTAAACCATCGCGCTTCCGCGTCCGTTCTTCAAAGTGTTGCCGCTATACCAGACAAATGAAGCCGATCGAACGAAATCCTCCACCCGCCTGTTTAGGTTGGAATGGCTGCGGCGTCGAGACTCTCTATGTGGCAACTTCGGGAGAGGAACTTCGATGTAGCCTCCCCTGGAAAGCAGAAACGACCACTGGCCCACCACCCTGTCCGGCGCAAACGGTGGAAAGGTTAGCTTGTCCCGCCAAAATTGTTCCTTGACGGAAGCGAACTGGTCCATAAACGAGCAGGTCCAATCTACCGGGAGCTTCGAGGCAACACTACCACTCCCGGAATAGCATAGCCATTTGTGATCGAACCAATTATCGATCTGGATCACCCAGAGTTGCTCCGGGGTTTGCTGAACGAGTAAAGCATTCAGCAGCTCGTTTAACAAATCGACGAAGTCATTGTCATCCGTTAGTCCAGAATGTATTGAGATCGCCATATTTCACGATTATCCCCCACTTAATCGCGCTTGTTGCGGCGTTCCGGGTGGATTGTCGGCAATCCGGACGTTACGCTTTGTTGTTTCCGGTTAGCCGGTGATACGGCCAGAAGACCGAGACTCTTCAGAATCTCAGGGAGCGCGTTGGAGTTTCGCATCAATCGAAATGAAACAGCAGAGATTCATTCTGCTCTCTTGTCGCGGTCACACAAGGCTCATGAATGCCCCTGAGATTTCCGCTGGCGATAGACTTTCGCCCGCATGCGATCACCGCAACGATTTGGGGCGCACCAACGCCGTAGCCCCGGCCTGGAATCGTCATAAAAGATTGCCTGGCAGCCGGAGTTTTCGCAACGACGAATCCGAGTTCTCTGCGTTGCGTCGCCAAAGAGTTGGATTGCATCCGCGGCGAGGGTGGCCAGAACAGCCGATAGGGTTGGAGAGTGCCACCGCATGCATTTCCCGTCGCGCGCGAGCTGGACGACGAGAGCAGGTTGTCGAGCTGCGCGGTTGATCCGTTGCACATCCTGTTCTCCCACGGCCGCCCCTGCAACCAGAGCGGAAGCGACCCTCGAGATAGCTCTGCGGAGGATCTTGGCTTCTTCCATCTCGACATCGGAGATGGGAAGCGGCGGCAGCCGGAGCGGGCTTAGAGAAAGCCAGCGGTTCAGGTCACCCGGCGACTTGAGCCGCTCGAATCTAGGACCGTAGCCCATATCTCCGGTATGGGCAAAGTCGAGTGACAACCTGCCAATGAATACGAAGTCTTCCGCAATCGGCATCGTTTTCTATTCCTCCACGCCGATGCGTTCTTAACACCGTCATGGGTATAACACATGATATAGACGTGGCGAGTTATCTATCAAATCCGGAAGGCTTCAATCACCATGACATCGCGTGAGTTTTATCTCGAGCGACGAAGAGCCGAGTCGCCTGTTTTCCTGCGAGTCCTTCACTCGCTTCCAGCTGATCATCTGAGCTATAAGCCGCATGAACGTTCTCCCTCAGCCGAACAACTCGTATGGACGCTCGTAGGCGAATTACGGGCATGCATTGAGGTCGTCAAAGAGGGTCGCACGGAATGGCGGCAAGAGTCTGTGCCTTCACTTGCAGAAATGCTGGAGATGTTCGAGCAATGGTCGAATGAACTCATCAACCTTGTGGAAGCGATGGACGAATCAGCATGGGGCCGGGTAGCCCATTTTTTCTACGAAGGAAAAGTGGTCTCGGAGCAACTTAGTGACCAGTTTCTATGGTTCATTCTCTTCGGCTCAATTCATCACAGGGGTCAATTGGCTGCATATCTGCGCCCGATGGGCGGAACAGTTCCGTCGATCTACGGACCATCCGCAGACACCCGTAGCGCGGCGTAAGTGGTTCGAATTGACGTAGTGAACTTACGAGACAGGGCAATGCACTCATCGACTGCGATTGATGCCTCTGCCTGGAATATGTATCGGGAAACGCGCTTGCGTTGAGTCAATGTCCGGTTAGTCGCCAAACAGGAATTTATCGACCGGCAGACGAAAATCCGGCAAGCTTCCCAGAGCCCGGAACCTGAAATTTCTATGTCCGCAGCGTTCGCTGAGCGACTCGGCGAGACGTAGATACCGACAACCCCGTTTTTCGGCAGCTCCTGAGCCACTTGTCCGAGATGGCGACTTTACAGACAAGCAGATTGTTCTAAGTTGTCATTAAGTGACTTGGCGATTTGTCATCAAACGAGAGCCGTCCTTCCGGGATTGGCGTTTTTGGGGACTAATCCTCTGGAACTCGCTGTGGGGTGAATTCATCAGCATCCCGAAGGAGTTCATTGGGATGGAAACAACTTGTGAAGACAAAGTCTTGAGCAGTGCCAAAGGTTATTCGGAGTGGAGTGTAGTGATTGGATCGAGCCGCATGGCGCGCAGCGCAGGGATGTAACTGGCGGCGATGGCGACGGCGGTGAGCACGGCGGTTACGCCGGCGAAGGTGGAGAGGTCGTAGGGCGAGACACCGTAAAGCAGGCCGGCCATGAGATGAGAAACAATAAGCGCGCCCGCCAGGCCTACGCCGGCGCCGGCGGCGGCCAGACCGAGGCCCTGGCGTAAAACCATCCTGAGGATATTGCTCCTTTGCGCGCCCAGCGCAAGGCGAATCGCGATCTCGCGCGATTGCTCATTGACCAGGAAGGAGATAGTTCCATAGATTCCTAGGCCCGCGAGGAGCAGGGCAGTTGCGGCAAAGAGCGCCACCATTTCCATGGAGAACCGCCGCACGGAAAGTGAAGAGGAGAGAACGTCGTCCAAGGTCTCCGCGTGGAAGACGGGAAGCTCCGGATCGACGGCCTGGATTTGTGTGCGCACCTGCGCGGAGATGGCGGCGGGATCGATCTGTCCACGCAGGTAGAACGCAAGAAACTTGGCGGGGCGCTGGTAGATGTCGAGGTACATCTGCGGAATGCCGGCGTCCGCGAGCGATTCTGTGTGTGCATCGGCAATGACGCCGACGATGGTGGTCGAGTCCGGCCTGGCACGGCCCAAACGGCCCAACATACGGACGCGCTTGCCGACCGGATCCTGGTTGGGCCAGTAGGTGCGGGCCGCGGCCTGGTTGATGACTGCGACCAAGGGCGTAGCTTCGAGGTCCCGGTCGACGAAGAGGCGTCCACGCGCCAGACTCATGCCGAGCACGTGGAAATATTCCGGTGAGACGATCGATGTATCGATCAGCGGAGGCTGGCTGCTTTGCCCCTCCTCGCCTTCGCGAACCAATGGAATCATTCTGCGATCGTTCTGGCCATGGCCGAGGGGAATGGCCTGCCGATCGCTGACGGCGGTTTCTTCCACGCCCGGCAACGTCCGGATTCGACGGAGAGCTTCCCGCAGAAACACCGATTCCTGCGTGGCGGTGTGGTAAATGTCGGTTTTGGGATCGTTAGGATTCGGCAGCGAGCTCTCGATTGCCATGACGCGGCTGGGATTGAAGCCGAGCTGAACCCTGAACAAGTCCCAGAAGCTGCGCAGCAGAAGACCGGCGGCGACCATCAGCACCAGGGAGAGGGCTAATTCACCAATCACCAGAACATGGCGCAAGCGCGAGCGCTGCCGGGAACCGTTGGAGCCACGACCTTCTTGCCGGAGCGTCGCCGTCAAATTAAGGCGGCTTGTGAGCCACGCAGGAGCAAGCCCGAAGATGGTTCCGGCGGCGACAGAGACGACGATCGCAAACGCCAGCACGCCCCACCTGATGGATATGTCATTGAGGCGCGGCAGGCTTTCGGGAACAAATTGCAGCAGGAATTTCCGGGCGCAGAAGAGGACCGCGAAACCGGTGATGCCGCCAAGCACGAAGAGTAACAAGCTCTCGGAGAGGAGCTGACGAATAAGGCGCATTCTTGCGGCTCCGAATGCCTGGCGAACCGCCATCTCGCGTCCTCGCGCGCTGGCGCGAGCAAGCAGCAGATTGGCGACGTTGACGGAGCTGATCAGCAGGACCAGGCCCACCGCGCCAAACAGCAGGATGAGGGATTGGCGAACGTTGCCGACAAGTGTCTCGGCCAGAGGAGTGAGGTGGATGGTCCACGCGCCTTGCGGCGGATAATCCGCCGGATATTGCTTCTTCAACGATGCAACCAGGGCATCGAGGCGCCCCTGCGCGGCCTCAGGCGAGAGACCAGGCTGAAGGCGTGCGATGGTCTCGTAGGGGGTACGCGAGCCGCGCAACGGCGGCGGGTCGTCGGAAAATCCGGTCGCCGCCCACAATTCGGTACTGACCTGCTCGCTGGTTTGGCCCTGATCGCGAAAGCTGGCGGGCATGACGCCGACAACAAGAGCGGGATCATTGTCAACGCGAAGAGTCTTGCCGACAATGTGCGGGTCGGCGCCAAGTGCGCGCTTCCAGAGCCCATCGCTGATGACGACCTCGTTGTTGAAGCCGGGTGTGGCGTCGTGCGGATCGAAGGTGCGCCCCAGCTGCGCGTCGACGCCGAGCACCGCGAAGTAGCCCGGTGAGACCGACTTTCCGGCGAGGCGCGTGGGCTGGCCGCTGCCGGTAAGAGTGTCGGTGCCGAAAAAGCAAAGGGACACATATTGGAAGATTCCCGAGTTCTGAAGGTCTCTCAACTCGGGGATGGAGAGGCCGATGTCGTGCGCGCCCACGCCGGGAAGGTTGGCTTGAATGAGCACCAGTTGGCTGGGGTTGGGGTAGGGCAAAGGATGCAGTAGCGTGGCGTCGATGACGCTATAGATGGCGGTGGTGGCTCCGACGCCGAGGGCCATGGTGGCGATGGCAATGAAAGAGAATCCAGGAGATCTCCGAAGCATGCGAACCGCATACTTCAGGTCGAAGAGCAGATTCTCGATGAAGGGAATACTTTGCTCGGCGTGGTGGCCTTCCCGGATCGCTTGCGCCGCGCCGAGCTTGAGTGCGGCCTGCCGCCGCGCCTCGGCGGGCGACATACCGGCGCGCATGTTCTCTTCCGTCTGGAACGCAAGATGTTCGGCGATCTCATCCTGCAGGCGTTGGTCGGCACTCTGCCCTGTGGCGAAGTTCGAGAGGCGAATGAAAAAGCGGCGCAGGAATCTCATGGCAGGTCCTCGGCTTTGACCTCAAAGAAGCGCGCGATGATAGCCGCGGTCTGTTTCCAATCGCGGGTCTCCGCCTGCAGCTGTTTGCGGCCGGTTGCGGTAAGGCGATAGAAGCGGGCGCGGCGGTTGTTTTCCGATGCACCCCATTGCGAGGCAATCGAGCCTTCATTCTCCAGCTTGAGCAGCAGAGGATAGAGAGTGCCCTGGTTTAGGGCCAAAATGTCTCCGCTGATCTGCTCAATGCGTCGGGCGATGCCGTAGCCGTGCTGTGGCCCCAGAACATCGAGGGTTTTGAGGACCATCAGCGCCAGCGTTCCTTGCAAGACGTCCGGCTTTTCTTTCATCGGGAGTTCCACATTTAGGTTTCCCAACAGGAATAATGGCATGCTTTCTTTTGGAAAACAACAGGAGATTTTGCGCGATCTTTCGACGTCAAGTCCAGAAGATTTGTCAGGAAACTGCCGGGAGACTGTTTATTGAGGACGGCGTAGTTGTGGTTACTAATGAAAAGTCGCCCCATTTGTAGTGACTTCTGGACACCGAAGGCTCAGTTGGTGATATCAGCCGAGTCACTCATTGACCTGCTCAGATCGATCGCCTATCGGTAAGAAACAGACCATGTGGAACCGCGTTTATATACTCCGCATCGACCGAAATGTATTTCGGACTCACCCCTTTGTGATGGGAAGAGATTTCACAAAGCGTTAGGGAGCATAGAGCGGTTGCGTGTTTCGGGCCGGAGATTGCGCAGAGTACCCGATCACGACTGGTGCCAAGGCGAACAGTAGCAGAACAAAACGTCCGGTCATGTGGCTCGTTCAACTGGTTGATTTAGACACCAATGGAGTCAACGGTGTTCCTGTCGAGATTCATGCAACTAAGCGATTGTGTCTGTGTTGTCGGCAATCCGGAAATGATTCTGCCAAGCTTCGCCGACCAGAGGCATTTATGAGATGGGGTTCTGACCACGCCGCCGGACAGGATCAACTGACTAGAACCTATCTCGGAAATCGACGAGCCGGGTTGGCTCGCCCTCGGCATAACTTCCGTATTGCCGGTTTTCGGGAACTATGACAGTTGTTCTACTCGATCATTGCCACACGGAGGGGAACGAAGGTATGTAGGACAATACATCAGGTATCGCGGGGATCAGATCGACCGCCAGATGCGATTTCGCAGCGAAGCCGAGACTTTTGCGGTGAAGCATTGGGAGCTGAAATGAAGAATTCGGTCCAACACATGATTGCAAGGGGTTTCCTGCTGAGTTTGTTTTGCGCAGGCGTTGGTGTCGTGCATGCGCAACAATCTGGGAGCGCGACCGGGGCGCAGAAGCTCAAATTTCAGCCGCAACTTGTCACAAAGACTGTGAGCGTCATCAATCCGCCGGCTCGTGGATCTGTCACAACGACACTCAAGGGGACGGAATTGGCGCCGAACGCAAGCGGGCAGGCTGAACTGAAAATGGGAGACGAGCAGGTCGCGGTCGAAGTGAAAGCCAACGGATTGAGCGCACCGGGCAGCTTCGGAGCCCAGTTTGAAATTTACCTGGTGTGGGCCATTACTCCAGCGGGGAAGACGTTCAAATTGGGAGCGATGGAAGCCAAAGGGAACCGGTTCGAGTTGAAAACGAAAACTGCTGTGCGCAGCTTCGCGATCGTGGTGACTGCTGAGCCGTACCAGCAGGTGGCCCGTCCGGCAGATACGATCGTGCTGGAGGATCCTGCAGGGAACCAGACGGTCGCCCCAAGCTGCGAGTTTCTTAAAGGTGGCTACGCACCGGTGGGATATCAATTCCCACCGCTCGATACAGGTGTCGGCTATCCTCCGCAAATTGTGCAAATGTACAATGCCCGCCGTATTGCGACGCTTGCAGGCGCGGAGGGAAACCGCAATTTCACAATGGGAGACGAAATGTTCGACTCTGTCGTCTTTGCCGCAAAACGACAAAAGAAGTTTACGGATGCCATACTATCGCGAGCGAAGACCGCGACCCAGTATTTCGAAGCGGCCCGCGCTGAGGCACTGCAACATCTGATGCAAGAGAGCCATTGAAAAATCCTCGAGGCGAAGTATCGGCCATTCTTCGTCGTCTAGTCAGCGGCATTTATGAGATGGTTCTTGGTTCCCAGCGTCGCGAGCTAAAGTTCAGCCAGTACGGTACGCCGCCAGCTTCCTCTACCCTGGCCAACCTGGGCATCAAAGGCAATGAACGGGATGCCCTTGCAGATGCCACTGATTGCATTGCGTGCCTTCGTGAGACCCGCCACGCGCGTCCCCGTCAGAGGTAGCGACGACGGCGCCCCATCCCCGGAAAACGGAACCCTAGTCTTTCCGTCATAGCTTGCATCTTGGGGTGCGACCGAAGGCAATCATTGGTGGATGATCTGCTGAGATCGGTGAGGCCGCCGGGCTCTCAACTGCTCTAAGAAGCTATCTCATAAATCGACGAGCCGGGTTGGCCCCCTCGGCATAACGTCCGTATCGCCGGTCATACGGACATTAGAGGAAGGAGACGGTGTTTCGTTGTGCTTAGTCACGGCTTCAATGCATCATTGCGTAACTTACCGATGCGCCCATAGGGGCCAACTACGAAGGGCAGCGAAAGGGGGTTCCAATTCCTATCTGCGTCGTGGGGCTGGCCGGGCTTGGGGTGCAGCGGGCGCCAGTTTTTGCATTCGTCGGTGGAGATGTCTGTTCCGTTGGGGCCTACGGTGATCCAGGTTTTGGTCTTTTCGTCGTAGGCTACTGCGCTGCGGTAGCCGTGGGGTAGGGTCTGGGCGGCCTCACACATATAAAAGGTGAGTCGTTCGACGAGGTGTGCATCATTTGATCCAAAGACACAGGTGGAAGCAGTACCTTCGGGTTTATCGGGCACCCTGTAGTCTCCTCCAACGACATTCAAGACTGGTCTCGTTCTATCTGATTCAACTGCAATTGAGAAGCCGCCTGCTGTCGCACCTTGGGCCAAATTAGTGTCAGCGCCTCCCGACATCGCAAATCTGCCCTTAGCGATCAATGGGAACCCTTCGCTTGAATAACGAAGTACCGTGAGACCATTTCTTTCGCCGCCTGTGACGAAGAGGATGTCGGCATGCGCATCGAGTCAAGAAGAGACGAATTGCTAGCGGCAAAGATCGATTCGAACGAGTCGTTAGGGGAGAAGGGGCCGGCAAATAGAAGATTCCCATCCACCCTCGACCAAGTCAGCCCACCATCGATGGTGGCATAGAGCGGGAATGCCCGTGTTGTCACAAATCGGTGCTGGTAATGCGAAAAGTAGTGGCCCTTTCCAATGGGGTCTCCAATGAGCAAACCTTGCGATGTATTTTTGAACTTTATTGCGTCCCAGAAGCCATCCTTCTTACCGTTGGTGAAGAGGAATTTCCAGGATTTGCAGCCGTCGGCGGTCTTGTAGAGGCGGGAGAGGTCTCCTTGGCCTGAGGACATAACGATGGCGGTGTTTTCGTCGAAGGCTTGGATGCCACGGAAATCGAGGTGTTCAGCTCCGGGCGGCATGGCGCAGGTTTGCCAGTTTGCGCCTTCATCTGTCGTGCGAAGGACTGTGCCGTTGGTTCCGCTGGCCCAGGCGACTCCTCCGCCTACGTTGTGGATGCCGCGCAGGCTGGCCGTGGTGTGGGAGTCCTGAAGATCCCATTGGGCGTGAGTGGGGAGGGTGAGGATTGGAAGGCAGAGAAGAGCGAAGACGTGCTTACGCATGTTCCGAGCAGTCTAGCAAGCTGAGGGAGAGCTGCCGGGTGCCCATCCTAGCAGCGCTAGGGTGAGAGTAGTTTCCCACTCTCGAAGCGACGTGAGTGCGTCCGCCCGGACCGCCAGTTCCATTGCGGGAACGTATCTGTGAAAGTAGCAAAATAGTTGGCAGGTCAATTCGCGCGATTCGCTACCATTAGAAATAGGGGACATATCTCAGATCGAGCCGACACCGCAGGCACACACCTCCCTCGGCTTCTAAGTCCAGTCGCAAGACATATTTGCGCGTCCTTTGCCTGGACATTTTTAGGCCTCGGGAGCCACCCTAAGTCAAACGATAGAAAGCAGTTAACAGGTGCCCTCCCGCACCGAAGGGGGAGGGGTGGGGGGTCACGTTACTTAGCCTTCTTCGGAGCGCGCAGCCACCAGCGAGTGCAGCACCAGCAATATCCCGCCGCAAACGATAGCCGAGTCCGCCACGTTGAAGTCCGGCCAGTGGTAATGAACGATGTGGACCTCGAAGAAATCGATGACCGCGCCGGTGCGGATTCTGTCATAAGCATTGCCGAGCGCACCACCAAGAATCAACGCGAGACCGAAAGTAGTAGCGGTGATCTGCCGTCCCATGCGCAACAACACGACGGCGACGATAGCCGCTGCGATCAACGAAAAGCCGACCAGCAGCCAGCGCACCCGCTCTGGCGATGCCGAATCGCCGAAGAGGGAGAAGGCCGCGCCGGTATTGAGCACATGCGTGATGCGGAAGACCTTCGGGATGACCACATGCGCATCGCCCAGCGGAATCGCGCGCGCAACTACGATTTTGGTGATGCGATCGAGGACCACAATCAGCGCGGAGACAGCAAAGAGGATGCCGCGGCGGTTGCGCAGTGGCGCCGCCTCGGTGGCTGCGTCGACCATCAGACAGTTACCTCTTCGGTGAGAGGAGGAAAGCCGATTTCGTCGAGCGCTCCGGCGCAGCGGCCGCAAACAGTCGCCCAGCGCGGATCGACGCCGATGTCGGTGCGATAGTTCCAGCAGCGCGTGCACTTGGCTCCATCTGCATCCGTGGTGGTGGCGTGAACTTCCTCACCTGCCGTCGACGCAAGCTCCACCTGGGAGACATTGAACAACTCCTTCAGGCTTGACTCGTACCGCCGCGCGATCTTGAGCGGCGCAGCGGGAACCTCAAGCGTCAGCTTGGCTTCGAGCGCCTTGCCGATGCGCTTTTGCTGGCGCGCTTCCTCGAGCGACCTCATCGCAGTTTCCCGGATCGCGAGAAGTTGTGCCCAGTCCGCCAGCAGAGCGTCCTGACCCGCGGGAGCAAGCTCATCGGGAGCAGGGAAGAGCGTCGTGTGCACGCTCGCGTCGCGTTTGCTATCTGCAGGCAGATACTGCCAGACCTCATCCGCAAGAAAGCTGAGAATCGGCGCGACCAGCCGTGCCAGCGCGTCTGTGATCTTCCAAAGCACCGTCTGCGCCGCCCGGCGCGCTGCGCTGTTGGGTGCGAACGTATAGAGCCGGTCCTTCAGCACGTCGGCATAGAGCGCGCTGAGATCGACAATCGCGAATTCATTGACCGCGTGGTAGATGCGGTGGAACTCGAACTCCTCGTACCAGCGCAGGACTTTGGTGGTCAGCTCTCGCGCGCGTGCCAGCATGTACTGGTCCAGTGGCTCGAGTTTCTCCCATGCGACGGCATGCTGCGCCGGGTTGAAGTCATGCAGGTTGCCTAGCAGAAACCGGAAGGTGTTGCGCAACTTGCGGTAGTTGTCGGCGACACGCTGCATCAGGTTTTCGCTCGCCGAAACATCTTCCCGAAAGTCGACCGATGCGACCCAGAGCCGCACAATCTCGCCGCCAAGGCGCTTCGCGATATCGACCGGATCGACGCCATTGCCGAGCGATTTGGAAAACGCGCGGCCCTGCTCATCGAGAGTCCAGCCCGAGGTGGCGACAACTCGATACGGCGCGACGTTGCGCAGTCCCACCGAAAACAACAGTGAGGAGTGGAACCAGCCGCGATGCTGGTCGCCGCCCTCCGTGTAGAGATCGCATGGGAAGCGCAGTTCAGGCTGCGTTTCCAGCACCGCAGCCCAGCTTGTCCCCGAGTCGATCCACACGTCGAGAATGTCCGTCTCGCGGCGGAATTCGTTGCCACCGCACGCGGCGCACTTCGCATCTGCAGGAAGAATCTTTGCAGCTGAGCCGTCGTACCAGGCATCCCCGCCATGCTGCTGAAACAGCTCGACCACCTGCCTGTAAACTTCGGGCGCGCGTAACGGCTGATGGCACTTCCTGCAGAGAAAGAGCGCGATGGGCACGCCCCAGATGCGCTGGCGCGAGATGCACCAGTCGGGCCGGGTCGCGATCATATTCGAGATCCGCTCCTCGCCCCATGCAGGGTCCCATTTCACCTGCTTGATCTCTTCAAGCGCACGTTGGCGGAAGCTGACGGTAGAACCATCAGGCCTCTGCATCGGCGTTTCCATGGAGATGAACCATTGCTCCGTCGCGCGGAAGATCACCGGGTTGTGGCAGCGCCAGCAGTGCGGGTAGGAGTGATAGATCTCGTTCCGGCCGAGCAGCGCCCCACGCGCTTCGAGCAGCTTGATGATCTCCGGATTTGCCTTGAAGACGTTGAGGCCGTTGTACTCGGGCAGCCCCTCGTGAATGCGTCCCGCGGCGTCGACCTTCGTAGTCTGATCAAGACCGTAGCGCTCGCCGGTGTAGAAGTCATCCATGCCATGCGCTGGCGCAGTGTGGACGGCGCCGGTGCCCTGGTCTGCGGTGACGTAGTCGGCCAGCACGCCAAGGATGGCGCGATCAAGAAACGGGTGCTGAAATGTCGCTCGCTCGAGTTGCCTTCCGCCGAATCGGGCAATCTCCTTTGCGGCTTCAAGATGGCAGGCTTCTTTCACCGCATCGGCAAGAGCAGCTGCGACCAGATAGACGTTCCTATCTGTGTTCTCGAGCGCCACGTATTCGAACTCCGGCTGGAAGGCGATCGCGAGTGAGGCGGGCAGCGTCCACGGAGTGGTGGTCCAGATGATCGCGTAAACCGGCTTGCCTGCAAGCGTCGGGTCAAGTGCCTCCGGCTTGCTGGTGAGCGCGTAGCGTACGTAGATGCTGGGGCTGGTGTGCATCTCATACTCCACCTCTGCCTCCGCCAGCGCCGTGCGGTCGTGCCAACACCAATAGACCGGCTTGAGCCCGCGATAGACGAAGCCGCGCTCAAAAAGCTCGTAGAAGGCCTGAAGCGTGGTGGCTTCGTACTGATTGGACATCGTGGTGTACGGGTCCTGCCAACGGCCCAGGACGCCGATGCGCTCGAACTGAGTGCGCTGCAGGTCGATGAACTTCTGCGCGTAGGCACGGCAGGCGGACCGGACCGCAATGGGGTCCATTTCGAGCTTCTTGCGGCCAAGCTGCTCGTCGACTTTGATCTCGATGGGCAAGCCGTGGCAGTCCCATCCGGGAACATAAGGCGAATCGAAGCCGGCCATGGTCTTCGACTTCACCACGAAGTCCTTCAGGCACTTGTTCAGTGCGTGGCCCAGATGGATGGGGCCATTGGCATATGGCGGTCCATCATGCAGGATGTATTGGGGAGCGCCTTTGCGAGCCCGGCGAATCTGCTCGTAGAGTCCATGTTCCTGCCAAATCGCAAGCCGTTTTGGCTCATTTTCCGGCAGATTGGCCTTCATGGGAAAGCCGGTACGCGGCAGCAGAAGGGTCGACTTCAGCTCCGGCCGGCCCCCTTCGGAATGGGACGATTTGGGGTCTGGCTTAGGGTCACGCAAGGTCATGATAGGGAATGCTCTATTGTAGAACGCCAGGGTCGCTCATTTTACATATGTTGGGTGTGACCAATCCGGGCAGGTGCCCGTCTCAATCTGTATCGCCTTAGAACGGAGCTGCACGTGACCCACGTTACCTGCCGGTCTCCATTTTGGTGCAGGAAGATGCGGCAAATCGAAGACATGGGACAGCGCATTCATAGATAATCAACAGATCACGGGCGGTGCGCCGCAGGCTGCCGTCCTCGGTAAGGTCAAGAAGTGCCTATGACAAATCAGGTCCTGCCCCCACCACCCGACATCGAGTCAGAGAGAAGCAGAACTCCGTTAGAGCCGCATCTGTGGAATCCGGTGGTGGACGAGCCGGTATGGCGGACGTGGCTGGGGACGGTGCGTGGATTGTTCCAGCGAGAGCATCTGCCGCCGTTGGTGCTGACCTCGCAGCCGGTGGCGGTGCTGGATCCCTTCCGGGTGAAGCGCGGTCCGCTGTCGACCTGGCTTTCCGTGGGAACGCACGTGGTGATCATCGCGCTGATTGTTGCCCTGATCATCGAGATGCGGATGCATCCCAAGGTGACGCCACCCAAGCCGCAGATGGCGGCGGTGGACATCACGCCCTTCCGTCCGATTGCGCCCAAGGGGCCGGCGATGGGCGGTGGCGGCGGCGGCGGCGCGCACGAGTTGGTGCAGGCGCCCAAGGGCCGGCTGCCCAAGTTTTCCGAGACCCCGGTGACGCCGCCGATGCTGGCGGTGAACGAGCATCCCAAGCTAGCAGTGGAACCGACGATCAAGATGCCGCCCAACGTGGCGCTGCCCAACAACAACCTGCCGAACCTAGGCGATCCGCGGACCAACATTGTGGGGCCGGCGGCGAACGGGACGGGCTCGGGCGCCGGTCTGGGCTCGGGTGATGGCGGCGGGATCGGATCCGGCTCCGGCGCGGGCTATGGGCCGGGCGAGGGTGGCGGCTACGGTGGCGGGCTGTATCACGTAGGTGGCGGCGTGTCGCCGCCGGTGCTGATCTACTCAGTGGATGCGGAGTTCTCTGACGAAGCGCGGCGCGCGAAGTATCAGGGCGTGTCGGTGGTGTCGCTGATCGTGGACGCGCACGGGATGCCGCAGCGCATCCGCGTGGTGCGCAAGCTGGGCATGGGGCTGGATGAGAAGGCCGTCGAAGCGGTGCGGCAGTACAAGTTCAAGCCTTCCACCTACCAGGGCAAACCTGTGCCGGTCGAGATCACCATCGAAGTCAACTTCCATATCTATTGA
>KB906735.1:356835-849966 GCA_000381585.1 Acidobacteriaceae bacterium KBS 83 | reverse complement strand
AAGCGCAATGGCGAAGGAGAAGTTTGACCGGTCGAAGCCGCATGTGAACGTAGGGACGATTGGTCATATTGATCACGGGAAGACGACGTTGACTGCGGCGATTACGAAGGTATTGTCGAAGCACAATCCGAACAACAAGTTTCGCAGCTTTGATACGATCGACAATGCGCCTGAGGAGCGGGAGCGTGGTATCACGATTGCGACCGCGCACGTGGAGTACGAGACGGCGAACCGTCACTACGCGCACGTGGACTGCCCGGGTCACGCGGACTACATCAAGAACATGATCACGGGCGCGGCGCAGATGGACGGCGCGATCCTGGTGGTGGCGGCGACCGACGGACCGATGCCGCAGACCAAGGAGCACGTGCTGCTGGCGCGCCAGGTGGGCGTGCCCTACATCGTGGTCTTTCTGAACAAGTGCGATGCGGTCGAGGATCAGGAGCTGACCGACCTGGTGGAGATGGAAGTACGCGAGCTGTTGTCGAAGTACAACTTCCCGGGCGACGATGTGCCGGTGGTTCGCGGCTCAGCCTTGGGCGGGCTGAACGGCGAGGCGCAGTGGGAGGCGAAGATCGATGAGCTGATGGAGGCGGTGGACAAGAACGTGCCGCTGCCGGAGCGCGCGATCGACCAGCCGTTCCTGATGCCGATCGAAGACATCTTTTCCATCTCGGGCCGCGGCACGGTAGTGACGGGCCGCATCGAGCGTGGCCAGGTGAAGGTGGGCGAGGAAGCGGAGATCGTGGGCTTCCGCGAGACGCGCAAGACGGTGGTGACCGGCGTCGAGATGTTCAAGAAGCAGCTCGATGAAGGCCGCGCGGGCGACAACGCGGGGCTCCTGCTACGCGGCATTGCGAAGGAAGATGTGGAGCGCGGCATGGTGCTGGCGAAGCCGGGCTCGATCACGCCGCATACCAAGTTCAAGGGTGAGATCTACGTGCTGTCGAAGGAAGAGGGTGGTCGTCATACACCGTTCTTCAACGGCTATCGTCCGCAGTTCTACTTCCGGACGACGGACGTGACGGGCACGGCAAAGCTTCCGGAAGGCACGGAGATGGTGATGCCGGGGGACAACATCAGCCTGGAGATCGAGCTGCACACGCCGGTGGCGATGGAGAAGGGTCTGCGCTTCGCTATCCGCGAAGGCGGCAGGACAGTCGGCGCAGGCACCATCACCGAAATCATCAAGTAGACGCTCGCAGCGTCGGGCCCACGCGCCATTTGGGCGCCAGAACAGAACCAAGTGGGTCGGCACACGCTGCTGACCCACGGGAAGACGAAAAGCAAAATGGTAGGACAGAGAATCCGAATCCGGCTGAAGGCGTACGACTACCGCGTGCTCGATACCTCAACGGGCGAGATCGTGGAAACGGCGAAGCGCACCGGCGCGCAGGTGGCGGGGCCGATTCCGCTCCCGACGGTGAAGAATAAGTATTGCGTGCTTCGTTCGCCCCACGTGGACAAGAAGTCGCGCGAGGCGTTCGAGATTCGCACGCACAAGCGGCTAATCGACATCCTCGAGCCGACGCAGCAGACGGTGGACGCGCTGATGAAGCTCGATTTGCCGGCCGGCGTGGATGTCGAGATCAAGGTGCGCGAAGAGAAGGCTGCACCAGCCAAGTAAATAGGAGTGCCTACAGTGCCCGCCGGGCATGATGGGGAGAGGAACGAGAGATGGCAGTCACAGGAATTCTGGGCAAGAAGATCGGCATGACGCAGGTATTCGATGAGAAGGGTGAAGTGCACCCCATCACCGTGCTGCAGGCCGGTCCCTGCGTGATCACGCAGTTGAAGACGCTCGCGAAGGACGGCTACGAAGCTGCACAGATCGGTCTGGTTGAGTTCGTGAAGAGCTCGAAGGTGAACAAGCCGATGTCCGGGCACTTCGGCAAGTCCAATGTGCCGCCGGTCAAGCTGATGCGCGAAGTTGCTGTCGAAGCTGCTGCTGCGCCGGCCAAGACGGACGGGGCTGAAGGCGAGGCTCCGGCGGCGAGTGGTAATGGGCTCAAAGCGGGTGACCGCATCCTGGTGGATATTTTCTCCGACGACAAGTATGTCGACGTGATCGGAACCAGCAAGGGCCGCGGTTTTGCTGGAGTCGTGCGACGTCATCATTTTGGTGGCGGACCGAAGGCGCACGGCCACATGTTTCAGGTGCAGGGCTCGATCGGTGCATCGTCGTTCCCGTCGCGTGTGTTTCCCGGGCAGCGCATGCCGGGCCACTTCGGCGTAGACCAGGTGACGGTGCGCAATCTGCGCATTCGCGGCATTGATCTGGAAGAGAACCTGCTGATGGTCGAAGGTGCTGTGCCAGGTCCGCGCGATGGCTATGTGCTGATCTCGAAGGCGAAGGCACCGCCGCGCGAGCGTCGCGGCTTTGCCGGCGCGACCACGGTCGATCCGCTGAAGGCGTCGAAGAAGGCGTCGGCAGCCAAGAAGAAGTAAGAGCGGCTTAGCCGGCTCGGTTGAAAGAGTTAAGACGATGGCAAACATTGACGTATTGGATCTCGGTGGGAAGAAGGTCGGCTCGCTCGAGCTGGCTGAAGAGATCTTCGCTCCGGGCGAGGTGAACGAGGCCCTGCTGTGGGAAGCAGTCAAGCATTACCGCGCCGCAATGCGCCAGGGCACGCACGCGACGAAGAACCGCAAGCTGGTCTCCGGGTCGGGCAAGAAGCTGTGGAAGCAGAAGGGCACGGGCCGCGCCCGCATCGGTTCGGTGCGCTCGCCGCTGTGGCGGCATGGCGGTACCGTGCACGGACCGCAGCCGCGTTCCTATGACTACGCCTTTCCAAAGAAGAAGCTGCTGGGCGCACTGCGCGCGGCGCTTGCGGCGAAGTTGTCCGACGGCAAGCTGACGGTGGTTGACTCGCTCGAACTAGGCCAGGCGAAAACCAAGGCCTATCGTGCGGCTCTCAATGCCGTCGACGTAAAGCGGACGGCGCTGATTGTCGAGAATTCGCAGTCGCTGAGTCCGGCACTGATTCTAGGTGTGCGCAACCTCGAGGGCGTCGAGCTCATGCTCAACAACGAGGTGCACCCTTATGACCTGCTGCGCTACGACCGCGCTATCTTCTCACGCGCGGCTCTCGAGCAGATGCAGGAGACCTTAAAGAAGACTGTTTCGAAGCGCCGGCAGCGCGCTCGAGAACAGAAGGCGGAGGTGGCCTGATATGCCGACGACCTATACCGTAATTCGCCGTGCCCTGATCACGGAAAAGGGCATGAGCGTGAAGGAGACCGAAGGCACGCTGGTCTTTGAAGTGGCTGAGGCCGCAACCAAGACCGAGGTGAAGCAGGCGGTCGAAGCCCTGTTCAAGGTGAAGGTGAATAGCGTGCGGACAGCGAACTTTGCCGGCAAAGAGCGCCGCCGGGGTAAATTCACCGGATTCCGGCCGGACTGGAAGAAGGCGTATGTACGCCTGAAGGCCGGCGAAAAGATGCCGGACTACGTGAACAATCTGTAACCGAAGCGGTTATGTATTTTCCCGTAGGGGAAGTTGAGTAGCGACAGCAAGCGGCGATAGATAGCCGCTGGAAGCAAAAGAGCTAAGACGATGCCGATTAAGACATTTCGACCGATCACCCCGACGCTCCGGTTCCAGACGACGCTGGTGAACGACGACATCACGACCGACAAGCCGCACAAGCCGCTGCTGGTCTCCAAGCAGCGCACCGGCGGCCGCCGCAACTCCGGCGACATGACCATGCGGCATCACGGCGGCGGACATAAGAAGAAGCTGCGCCTTATCGATTTCAAGCGCGAGAAGTTTGGCGTTCCAGGCAAGGTAGCGACGATCGAGTACGACCCGAACCGATCCTCGCGCATCGCGCTGATCCACTATGCCGATGGCGAGAAGCGCTACATCCTGCAGCCGGTCGGCCTGAAGGTTGGCCAAACGGTGATGAGCGGTCCGGAGGCGGACATCCTTATCGGCAACGCACTGCCGCTCAAGAGCATTCCGGCGGGCACCACGGTGCACAACGTCGAGCTGCGGCCGGGCAAGGGCGCGCAGATGGTGCGTTCGGCGGGCGGGCAGGCGCAGTTGGTGGCGAAGGAAGGCGACTACGCGCTCTTGAAGCTGCCTTCGGGCGAAACCCGGCGCGTACTGGTCGAGTGCATGGCAACGGTCGGGCAGGTCGGCAATACGGACCACGAGAATGTAGCCATCGGCAAGGCAGGGCGCAACCGCTGGAAGGGCATTCGACCGACCAACCGCGGCGTTTCGATGAATCCAGTCGATCACCCGCACGGCGGCGGCGAGGGCAAGACCTCGGGCGGACGCCATCCGGTGACGCCGTGGGGCCAGCCGACGCGTGGTTACAAGACACGCAACAACAAGCGGACTGACGCGTTCATCGTTGGCCGTCGGACGAAGTAGGAGAGACAGAGATGGCACGTTCGACCAAGAAGGGACCGTTCATCGACACGCACCTGATGGTGAAGATCGAGACGATGAACCAGGCAAATGACAAGAAGCTGGTGCGCACCTGGTCGCGCCGCTCGACGATTCACCCGGACATGGTGGGGCACACCATCGGGGTGCACAACGGGCGCAAGTTCATTCCGGTCTACGTGACGGAGAACATGGTGGGCCACAAGCTCGGTGAGTTCGCGGCGACGCGGACCTTCAAGGGCCACTCGGCGAAGGCTGCCGAAACGACGGCGAAGCCGCGCTAAGCAAGAGGACTGAGGGCAGGAAGGCAAGCTATGCAACAGACACAGGAATTTCGAGCTGAAGCGCGCTTCCAGCGTGTGTCGCCGCAAAAGGCGCGGCTGGTGCTCGAGCTGATCAAGGGCCGTCGAGTGGGTGAAGCGCTCCAGACCGTGGCCTTTACCAAGAAGGGTGTTGCGCCCCTGGTTGAGAAGGTGTTGCGTTCGGCGGTGCAGAACGCGAACTACCTGAGCCAGGAACAGGGCCTCGACGTGGATGTCGATAACCTCTACGTCAAGCAGGCGCTGGCGAACGACGGGCCGCGCATGAAGCGGATCCGGCCTGCACCTCAGGGACGCGCGTTCCGCTATCAGCGCCGCATGTCGCACATCGTGATCGCCGTGGCCGAGCGCAAGCCTCAGGGTCTTGTGACCAAGGCTGAGCCCGGCGTGGAGACGACGGCGAAGGGCAAGAAGTCCGCGAAAAAGTCAACCAGGCCGGCTGCGAAGAAGGCGGCTCAAAAGAAAGCGCCGGCGAAGAAGGCCGCCGCCAAAGGAACCAAGTCCGCGAAGGCGGGCAAGTAAAGGAAACGTATGGGACAGAAAGTCCATCCTTATGGATTCCGGCTGGGTGTGAACAAGCCGTGGCGGTCGCGCTGGTTTGTGGTGCGCGACTACGACAAGCTTTTGGTCGAAGACGTTCAGCTGAAGCGTGAGCTGAAGGAGAAGCTGAAGCTGGCCGGTGTGAGCTCGGTAGAAGTCGAGCGGCCCGGTAAGAAGCTGCGGCTCATCATCCGTACCGCGCGTCCCGGCATCGTGATCGGGCGCAAGGGCGCGGAGATCGACAAGCTGAAGGCTGAGCTCCAGGAACGCACCAAGCGCGATGTCACCATTGACATCGTCGAGGTGAACAAGCCGGAGCTGGATGCGCAGCTGGTTGCTGAAAGCATTGCGCTGAAGCTCGAGAAGCGCTCGGGGTTCCGCCGTGTCATGCGTATGGCGGTCGATTCGGCGCTGCGCTTCGGCTGCAAGGGCATTAAAGTCCGCGTCTCGGGCCGGTTGAACGGAAATGAGATCGCGCGCTCGGAGTGGTATCTGCAGGGGCGGCTGCCGCTGCACACGCTTCGCGCGGATATCGACTACGGTTTTGCCGAGGCACGCACGACCTATGGCGTGATCGGGGTGAAGGTGTGGATCTACCGCGGCGATGTCTATGAACAGAAGCGCCGCCAGCCGAAGGAGATCGGCAGCTCGGTCTTCTAAAGCAGCTTCTAGCTACTAGCGATTCGCTAACTAGCTATCGGGCGTTGGGACGAGGATTGAAGTTCACGAGCTAGCGGCTAGGAGTTAGTGGCTAGTAGCTGGAGTTTTTTATGTTGATGCCGAAGAAAGTGAAGTACCGGAAGCAGCAGCGCGGCCGCATGCGCGGCAAGGCATGGCGCGGCTCAGAGCTTTCGTTTGGGGTCTATGGGTTGAAGGTGATGGAGTGCGGCTACATTACGGATCGCCAGATTGAAGCGAGCCGCGTGGCGATGACCCGCTTCATCAAACGCGGCGGCAAGATCTGGCTGCGTCTCTTCCCGGACAAGCCGGTGACCAAGAAGCCGGCTGAAACCCGTATGGGCAAGGGCAAGGGCGCGCCTGACCACTGGGTTGCAGTGGTGCGGCCGGGCAAGGTGCTCTTTGAGATGGAAGGTGTCACGCCGGATATTGCGCAGGAAGCAATGAGGCTGGCGGCACACAAGCTGCCGCTGAAGACGCGGTTTGTGATGCGTCACGACGTGGTGATGACGACGGCGGCGAAGTAGAAGTCATGCAGGTGAACTCCGCGGCGGCGAAGGTGCGCAGCGGACGAGACGATGAAGGGCATGCCCGATGAGAGCGGCCCGGAAGAGAAGACGAGATGGAACTGGACAAGATTCGTAACCTGGGCCCGCACGAGCTGAAGCACGAGGAGCAGCAGGCCTCTGAGCAGCTTTTCCGCCTGCGCTTTCAGATGCGCCTGGGGCAGACCGAGGGCGTGAAAAAGCTGCGCGGTCTGAAGAAGGACATTGCGCGCATCAAGACCATCACGCGCGAGCGTGAGCTGGGACTGAATGCGGCGCTCCATGGTCATGCAGAAAGTCAGGCAGAAGCCGGTCCAGCGACGAAGAAGGCGAAGAAGAAGACTGCCTCCAAGCGGACCAGCAAGAAGACTGCGGCCAAGCGAGTGGTGAAGACGGGCGCGAAGAAGAAGGTCGCGGCGAAGAAAACCGCCAAGAAGAAGGAGGCTCGGTAAGCCATGAGCGAGCAGGTAATGACGAACGAGCAGCTGGCCGCGACCGACCGCCGGAACGAAAAGGTAGGGCACGTGGTCTCGACCAAGATGCAGAAGACGATCGTGGTCGAAGTCGAGATGCGCAAGGCGCACCCCAAGTACAAGCGTACGGTACGGCTGACCAAGAAGTTTTATGCGCATGATGAGAAGAACACGGCGCGCGTGGGCGACATGGTTCGTATCCGCGAAACCCGTCCCCTGAGCAAGTTGAAGCGGTGGCAGCTCCAGGAGATCCTGCGGCGTTCCACCCTAGCGCAGGTGCAGGCAGCCGAGGCGGCAGCCGCGCCTGAATTGACGACCTAGCCTTTCGCGTCAGATTCACGTCGTGTTGTAAGGTTCACGAGATTTACAGGTACCCGGCAGGGAACGGAGACAAGAACGATGGCAGTACAAATGAGGTCGATGCTCGAGGTTGCCGACAACTCCGGCGCCCGCAAGCTGCAGATGATTCTGCCGCTCGGTGGTGCCAGCGGCAAAAAGGCTGGCCTGGGCGACGTGATCACGGCCGCGGTGAAGGAAGCCTCGCCGGATGGTCAGGTGAAGAAGGGCAAGGTCGTGCGGGCAGTCGTCGTCCGGTTGCGCAAGGAAGCGCGTCGCCGCGATGGTACGTACATCCGTTTTGACCAGAATGCCGCGGTGCTGATCAATGAAGCGGGCGAGCCGGTAGGCACGCGCGTCTTTGGGCCGGTCGCGCGTGAGCTGCGTGAGAAGAAATTTCTGAAGATTGTGTCGCTGGCCCCCGAGGTTCTCTAAGAGGCCGGGGCTCCAGAGAGTGGGAGAAACGAGATGGCGGGATTGAAGATTCAGCGCAACGACACCGTGATGGTCATCACGGGCACGGACAAGGGCAAGAAGGGCCGCGTGCTTCACGTGATGCCGGAAAAGGGCAAGCTGCTGGTGGAGCATGTGCGCGTGGTGAAGAAGAACGTGCGGCCGAATCCGCAGCGCAACATCAAGGGCGGGATTGCGGAGCAGGAGTCCCCGATCCAGATCTCGAATGTGATGCTGGTCTGTTCGAGCTGTGGGCCAACGCGCGTGGGTTACAAGTTCGACGGCGATACCAAGGTGCGGGTCTGCAAAAAGTGCGGCGAGACCATCGCCCCCAAGGGCAAGAAGAAGTAGAAGAGACAAACGAAATTCGTACGAGCCACGCAACGGTATACGGGCAAACCACTCCAGGACCGTGGCAGAGGGCAGAGAGAGACAAGACGATGGCAACACGACTGCATGAGAAGTATCAGAAAGAGATCCGGCCGGCGCTTCAGAAGGAGCTGGGCCTGAAGAACCCGATGGCAGTGCCGCGCCTGGAAAAGATCGTGCTGAACATGGGGCTGGGCGAAGCGACGCAGAACCCCAAGATGCTCGATCCCCTGGTTGCGGATCTGACGTCGATTGCCGGACAAAAGCCAGTGTCCACCAAGGCGAAGAAGTCGATCGCGGCCTTCAAGGTGCGCGAAGGCATGCCTATTGGTGCGATGGTCACGCTGCGCGGCGAGCGCATGTACGAGTTTCTCGATCGCCTGATCGCCATCGCTCTCCCGCGCGTACGTGACTTCCGCGGTGTCTCGACCAAGAGCTTTGATGGACGCGGCAACTACACGCTGGGCATCCGCGACCAGCTCATCTTCCCGGAGATCGACTATGCACGGGTGGAGAAGCTGAAGGGCATGAACATCACCATCGTCACCACGGCGAAGGACGACAACCAGGCACGCGCGCTGCTGCGGCAGTTCGGGATGCCATTCCGCACGGCAGCTGCTTAAGCGCCGCAAAAGCGAAGAAGGATACGAGGAATTAAGAGAGAATGTCGACCACTGCAAAACGTGTGAAGGACGCCAGGAAGCCGAAGTTTTCTTCGCGCAAGCACAACCGCTGCAAGCTGTGCGGCCGCCCGCGCGCATTCCTGCGCAAGTTCGGCGTCTGCCGCCTGTGCTTCCGCGGTCTCGCGCTGCGCGGCGAGATTCCAGGCGTTGTGAAGTCATCCTGGTAGTCGTGAAGTCATCCTGGTAAGGCTGACCACGACCGAACTGCAACTTGCCTGACCGGACAAAACCGGCAGGTCACACCATCTTCGCCTGGTTCTCTGGCTGCGATACGCATCTGGTCAGAGCGAACGGAGGATGAAGGAGAGAGCATGAGTTTTACCGACCCAGTCGCCGATTTTCTGGCACGCATCCGCAACGCGATCCGCGCCCGCCACCAGAAGCTGGACGTTCCCGCCTCGAAGCTGAAGGCCGAGATTGCCCGCATTCTGAAGGAAGAGGGCTATATCGCCAACTACAAGGCCACCGAGGAAGAGGGCCGTCAGGTGCTGCGGGTGTACCTGAAGTACGGTGCCAACAATGAGGCCGCGATCCGGGATCTGCAGCGCGTGTCCCGCCCCGGCTGCCGCGTCTATGTGGGCCGCGACGAGATCCGCCGCGTACAGGGCGGTCTTGGCATCAACATCCTGACCACGCCGCGTGGCGTCATGACCGGCCGGCAGGCGCGCCGCGAGGGTGTGGGCGGAGAGATTCTCTGCGAGGTCTGGTAAACCGCACTTGTAACGAGATGTGTCACGTATTTGGTGGTCACAGGCTGCAGTGGAACGCTTCGATCCGGAAGATCGAAGCGGGACTCGCAAGCCGATGAAGGATGGAAAAGAGATGTCACGCATTGGAAAACAGCCGATAGCTCTCCCCAAGGGTGTGAAGTACACAGTGCAGGGGAAAGAGGTTCTGGTCGAAGGTCCCAAGGGCAAGCTGAAGACGCCGCTCCCGGAAGGTATCACCCTTGAGGACAAGGACGGCCATATGATCGCGGCACGCAGAGATGACACGCTCGCGCCGCTGCATGGCCTGACGCGTGCGCTGCTCTTCAACGCGGTTGAGGGCGTAACCAAGGGCTGGACGAAAGAACTGGATATCGTCGGCATCGGCTATCGCGCGGAGATGAAGGGCAAGGGCATGGTGGTCTTCACGCTCGGCTACTCGCATCCCATCGAGTTCCCGCTGCCCACCGGGGTCGAAGCAGCAGTCGATCCGAAGCAGACCAAGGTGACGATCAGCGGTATCGACCGGCAGAAGGTCGGCCAGGTGGCGGCCGACATGCGCTCCCTGCGCAAGCCCGATCCGTACAAGAACAAGGGTGTTCGCTACACCGACGAGAAGCTGAAGAAGAAGGTCGGCAAGACCGGCGCGAAGTAAACACGAATTCACCGAACGGGGCCGCAGGGCGGTCCCGCTACTAGGAAGAAGACAAAACGATGATTCCGCAGAGACAGAGAAATGTGATCCGGCAGCGCGTGCACGCGCGCATCCGGCAGAAGATGCAGGGTACGGCAGAGCGGCCGCGGCTGAACGTCTACCGCTCCCTGAACCACATCTACGCGCAGGTGGTCGACGACGCCTCCGGCACCACGCTGGTTTCGGCTTCCAGCAAATCGGCCAAGCTGAAGACTGGCGGCAACGTGGCTGCGGCCAAGGAAGTCGGCAGGCTGGTGGGGGAACGCGCTAAGGAGAAGGGCGTCACGAAGGTCGTCTTCGACCGCGGCGGCTATCTCTATCACGGGCGCATCAAGGCACTGGCGGATGCCGCGCGTGAGGCGGGTCTCGAGTTCTAGCAGAGGTTATGGGCGCCTGGCGCTCGGAAGGAAACAGACGGATGGCAATGCTGAAGAAAAAGATCGATGCCGGTCACTACAACCTGAAGGATCAGGTGGTCGCCATCAACCGCGTCACGAAGGTGGTCAAGGGCGGCAAGAACATGTCGTTCGCCGCGCTGGTCGTTGTGGGCGATCCCGGTGCCGGCGTGGTGGGTTACGGTTCCGGTAAGGCGAAGGAGGTGCCCCAGGCGATCCGCAAGGGCATTGAAAGCGCCAAGAAGAACCTGGTGCACGTGCACCTGACCGACACCTCCATTCCTCACCAGGTGCTGGGCCGTTACGGCTCGGGCCAGGTGCTGCTGAAGCCTGCCCCGGAAGGTACAGGCGTCATCGCAGGCGGCGCAGTCCGCGCGGTGATGACTTCGGCCGGAGTGCAGAACGTGCTGACCAAGAGCCTGGGCACCGCGAACCCGCACAACGTGATCAAGGCGACGTTCGATGCGCTGACCCAGCTGCGCGACCGCGCCGATGTTGCGGCGCTCCGCGGCAAGCAGGTAGAGGAGCTATAGTCATGGCAGAGGCGAAGAAGACACTGCTGATCGAGTACTACCGCTCGAAGATCGCGACACCCGAGAAGCATAAGAAGGTGGTCAAGGGCCTGGGCTTCACCCGGCTGAATCAGATCGTCGAGCGTGAGGATACGCCGTCGGTTCGTGGCATGGTGAAGGCCATTCCGCACCTGGTACGCATCGTCGAGTAGTTCAAGAAACATACACATGCGAGTCGGCCTGCTGCTTTCATTGGCAAAGCAGGGCCGGCGTTGAGCGAGGAATACATGGCAACGAATCTCTCCAATCTGCGTGCGCCGAAGAAGGCGAACACCAATCGCAAGCGCGTGGGCCGCGGCATGGGCTCCGGCATGGGCAAGACTTCCACCCGCGGTCACAAGGGCCAGGGCTCCCGCTCCGGTTCGAGCCTGATGCGCGGCTTTGAAGGCGGCCAGATGCCGCTGCATCGCCGCCTGCCCAAGCGCGGATTCACCAACATCTTCCGCACCGAATACAACGTCCTGAATCTGGGCAGCTTGGCCGATCTTCAAGAGACCGAGCTGACGCTTGAGAAGCTCGCTGAGCTTGGTCTGACCAAGAAGAAGGGCCTCTTGAAGATCCTTGGCAATGGCGAGATCAAGACCGCCATCACCATACACGCGCACAAGTTTTCGAAGTCGGCGCAGGAAAAGATCGAGCGCGCCGGGGGCAAAGCCGTAGTGCTGGGTGGCGCTCCCACCCAGGCCTAGGTATTTCCCCGCACTCGCGGCAGCAAGGCGAGCCGCATAATAGGGAAACGATGTAAGGTCATCAGCTCAGGCAGGGCTGACCGTATATGTTGGAAAAGTTTTCGAATATCTTCCGTATCCCGGACCTCCGCAACCGCCTGCTGTTCACGCTGGGGATGCTTGCGGTCTATCGCCTTGGCGCGCACATTCCCACGCCGGGCGTCGACACCAAGGCGCTCGAGTCGTTCTTTGACTCGCAGAGCGGTTCCGCTCTCGGTCTCGTCGATCTGTTCAGCGGCGGCAACCTGCGCCGTCTCACCGTATTTGCGCTGGGCATCATGCCCTACATCACCGCGTCGATCATCTTTCAGCTGCTGACCGTCGTCTATGAGCCGCTGGCGAAACTGCAGAAGGAAGGCGAGATCGGCCGCCGTAAGATCACGCAGTGGACCCGCTATATGACGGTGGTTCTCGGCATTGTGCAGTCCTTTGCTATTGCGTTGACGTTGTCGCATAGCTCCGGTGGCGGGCAGTCCTATGTGCTCAACCCAGGCGCCGGTTTCGTCGCGATGACTGTTCTCACTCTGACCGCTGGCACCAGCTTTGTCATGTGGCTGGGCGAACAGATCACCGATCGCGGCGTGGGCAACGGCATGAGCCTGCTGATCTTCGCGGGTATCGTCGATGGTCTGCCGCGCGGTATCGCCGACCTCTACGAGAAGGCGAAAACACAGGCCTTCGGCGCCTTTACCGTTCCCGCCCTCGCTCTATTGGTCTTCGGCATGATCGCGGTAATCGCGTTCATTGTCTACGTCGAGCGCTCGGAGCGTCGTATCCCGGTGCAGTATGCCAAACGGATCGTGGGACGTCGCCTGATGGGCGGCCAGTCCACGCACCTGCCGCTCAAGGTGAACTCCGGCGGCGTGATGCCGATCATCTTCGCCAGCTCCATCCTCTCGGCGCCGATGCTCTTTGCCACATCGAATTTCGTGCGCAGCCACACGCTGCTCAACCGCATCTTCGATGCGTTGCGTGCCGGTGAGCCATGGTACGAACTGCTCTCCATGGTGGCAATCGTCTTCTTCGCCTACTTCTATATCTCGATCGTCTTCCGCCCGGACGATATCGCGGACAATATGCGCAAGTATGGCGGCTTTATCCCTGGTATCCGACCGGGGCGCCGCACCTCGGATTACATAAACGACATCCTTACCCGCATCACGCTGGTGGGCGCCATTTACTTGATCGTGGTCTGGCTGATTCCGCAGATCATGATCAACGGCATCCATCTTGAGAACCTGTGGCTGATCGGGCCGTTCTTCGAGAAGATGCCGACCTGGGTGACCCACGGACTGGGCCTGAACTTCTATTTCGGCGGTACGTCACTGCTGATCGTGGTTGGCGTGGCCATGGACACGGTAAACCAGGTCGAATCGCAGCTCATCATGCGCCACTATGAAGGCTTCTCTCCACGGAGCGGCCGGGTGCGCGGACGCCGGGCGTGGTAGCAGGACATCCGGAGTTGGCTTCCGCTGACCCATTGGCGGCGCAGCATGGTTCCCTCTTTGTGCCCGGGCCGGTGCTGCTATTGGGCGCGCCTGGGGTAGGCAAGGGCACACAGGCCAAGGCCATCATGGGCGCCTGGGGTATTCCGCAGATCTCGACCGGCGATCTCCTGCGCGAGATCCGGAACCGTAACGTGCAGCCGAGCGTGATCGCCGAGCGGCTGCTGCGCGAAGGCAAGTTGCATGAGGACGATCTGGCTCGCATGGCAGCCGGCAAGCTGGTCTCCGATGCGCTGGTGAACGATATGGTGGCCGCGCGTCTTGAAGAACCAGACACGGTGCGGGGCTATATTCTGGACGGCTTTCCCCGGACCCTGGTGCAGGCGGACTGGCTGGATGCCCAGCTGTCATCGAGCGGCAGCAGTCTACCCGTGGTGGCGGTGAGCCTGAGAGTGGATGAGCAGCGATTGTTGTTGCGGATTACCGGCCGGCGAAGCTGTCCGACCTGCAAGCGCATCTATAACATGCACCTGAAGCCGCCGATGGCCGACACCGTCTGCGACTTCGATCAGACGGTGCTCGAGCAGCGCGCCGATGACACCAAGGCGGTCTTTGCCGAGCGCATGCGCGCATACTCGGAGCAGACCGCACCAGTGCTCGAACACTACCGGGGGTTAGGCCGGTTTTTGGAAGTCGATGGAGATGCTTCGGTCGACACTGTGACGGAAAGCATCCTGGATGCGGTGGAGCGGCTCCGCCGCTAGCGGGGACAAGAAGGCATCATGGCAATCGTGATCAAAACCGCGAAGGAAGTGGAGAAGATGCGCCGCGCCGGCGAGATCGTGCGCGAGGTGCTTCACGCGGTTCGGGCCATGGTGAAGCCAGGTGTTACGACGCTCGAACTTGAGAATGTCGCGGATAAGATGATCGCCGACGCAGGCGCAAAGCCGGCCTTTAAGGGCTATCACGGTTTCCCCTGCGTGCTCTGCACCTCGTTGAACGACCAGGTGGTTCATGGCATTCCTTCGGCGAAGACGGTGTTGCGTGAAGGCGACATACTTTCGGTTGATTGCGGCGCGGTCATCGACGGCTACTATGGCGATTCGGCCATTACTATCCCGGTGGGAAAGGTGGCGCCGACGACGCAGCGGCTGCTCGACGTTACAGAGGGGTCCCTGGCGCGCGCGATTGAAACAGTCCGGCCGGGCGCGATGCTGGGTGATGTCGGGGCGGCAGTGCAGGAGATGGTAGAGGCCGAGGGTTTCAGCGTGGTAAAGGAGTTTGTTGGCCACGGCATCGGCACTCGCATGCACGAGGACCCGCAGATCCCCAACTTCGGCCAGCGCGGGCGTGGGGTGCGGCTACGCGAGGGCATGGTGCTGGCTATCGAGCCCATGGTCAACGCCGGCAGCGAAGCAGTGCGGGTATTGAAGGATGGTTGGACGGCAGTGACTGAGGACGGAAGTCTGAGCGCGCATTTCGAGCACACTGTCGCTGTTACCAAGGACGGCGCGGCGATTTTGACCCTGTAAACCCTGCAAATCGGGTATCATAAGGGTTGGCACATAAGTGGCCGGAGGCTTTGCCAGAACTCTCTGGCGGGACGAGTCTGGCAGAACCAGGAAGATTGATTGTCGAAGGAAGACGCAATAGAAGTTATGGCGACGGTTCTCGAGACGTTGCCAAACGCGATGTTCAAAGTGGAACTCGAGAATAAGCATCAGGTGCTGGCCCACGTATCCGGACGCATGCGGAAGAACTTTATCCGCATCCTCCCTGGAGATCGTGTTGCGGTGGAGCTGAGTCCGTACGATCTGAACCGCGGCCGCATTGTTTACAGATACAAGTAGCCCAAGTAGCCCAGGTAGCCCATCGAGCTGCTGGTTCATCGCTCTGGCTTCAGTCGGAGATGGCAAGCGGGTGGCTGTTTTTAGCTAGGAGCTGTTCATGAAGGTACGTGCGTCAGTAAAGAAGATTTGTGACAAGTGCAAGGTCATCCATCGCCGCGGTGTGGTGCGGGTGATCTGCGAGAACCAGAAGCATAAGCAGCGCCAGGGCTAAAACGGCCCCGGCATATTCAAGACGGCCCCGGGGCGAGTTAGCCGAAGTTAAGGCTTGCGATGAACCCCGGCTCCGTACAACCAGCTGGACTTCCCAATCGGGTCCGGCCAAGAGCCTCCGGCGGTGAAGCTGCACGGAAGCAAGTGAAGGATGAGCATGGCACGTATTGCAGGCGTCGATCTGCCGAGAAACAAACAGGCACGCATCGCGCTCACTTACATCTACGGCATCGGCAATCCGCGGGCTGCGCGCATTCTCAGCACCGCCAGCGTCGATCCGTTCAAGAAGGTCCAGGATCTGGGCGAGGATGAGGTCAACCGCATCCGCCAGGTGATCGAGCAGGAAGGCGACGTCGAGGGCGACGCGCGCAAAGACGTCTCGATGCACATCAAGCGCCTGATCGATATCCAGAGCTATCGTGGCAGCCGCCATCGCCGCAACCTGCCGGTCCGCGGTCAGCGTAGCCACACCAACGCGCGCACGCGCAAGGGCCCGCGCAAGGGCACCATTGCGGGCAAGAAGAAAGCGACGAAGACCTAAATGGCAAAGGCACAGCAGGCGGCGACCGGCAAGGCCGGCAAGAACAAGAAGTTCAAGAAGCGCGAACGCAAGAACGTGCCCTACGGTCTGGTGCACATTCAGGCTTCGTTCAACAACACCATCGTTACCATCACCGACAACCTGGGCAACACGCTGTCCTGGAAGAGCTCCGGCTCGCTCGGCTTCCGTGGATCGCGCAAGGGCACGCCATTCGCGGCCCAGCAGGCTGCGATCAACGCCGCCAACCAGGCGCGCGACCATGGTCTGCGCTCGGTGGATGTGCGGGTAAGCGGGCCTGGTTCCGGCCGCGAATCCGCGGTGCGTGCGCTGGCTGCTGCCGGCATCGAGGTGCGTTCGATTCGCGACGTCACCCCGATTCCGCATAACGGCTGCCGTCCGCCGAAGCGGCGTAGGGTCTGATGTATTCGCTGCCTGCTTGTGTTTTGGCAGGCGGCGGCTGAAGTGGAGAAGTGAGGACTGGGACGAAGGGCACCGCCCGTAAACCAGTCGACACCTGAAGTTTTAGGAGAATTACGTGGCACGTTATACCGGAGCAGTCTGTCGCCTTTGCCGTCGCGAAGGCATGAAGCTTTTTCTGAAGGGCACCAAGTGCCACACCGAGAAGTGTCCGGTGGACAAGCGTAACTTCGCCCCCGGCCAGCATGGCCGCGATCGCAAGGTGAAGATCGTTGGTTACGGTCTGCAGCTGCGTGAGAAGCAGAAAGCAAAGCGCATCTACTTCACGCTGGAGAGCCAGTTCCGCGAGTACTACGAAAAGGCGAACCGCTCTTCGGGCGTCACCGGCGAGATCCTGCTGCAGCAGCTCGAGCGTCGCCTTGACAACGTGGCCTATCGTCTTGGCTTTGCTTCCAGCCGCCGCCAGTCGCGCCAGATCGTACGTCACGGCCACGTCGAAGTAAATGGCCGCAAGGTGAACATCCCCTCCTATCAGGTACAGGTCGGCGATGAGATCAAGGTCCGCGAAGGCTCGAAGAAGATGACGGTGCTCGAGAGCTCGACCGAGTTCGCGAGCCATCAGCAGTCGCCGCAGTGGCTGCAGGTCGATCACAAGAATCTCTCCGGCAAGGTGCTGGCGTTGCCGAAGCGCGAGGACGTGAACCTGCCGGTGAACGAGCAGCTGATCGTAGAGCTTTACAGCAAGTAAGGAGCTCTACAGCAAGTAAACGAGTTTGCCCGGCAGTCGATCGCCGGGTCGCAGTACCCGCGAAAGCGGCCACATTAACGAAACAGGAGACACAGGCACAGCCGTTGCAGAATGCTTCGCGACGCTTGCTGTGCAGGAGATACGACATGCTTTGGAGAGGATTTCAGAAGCCCAAGCGTCTTGCAGTCGATACCGAGACGCTCACCGAGAAGTACGGAAAATTCAGCGCCCAGCCCTTTGAACGGGGTTTCGGCACCACTGTTGGCAATGCGCTGCGTCGCGTGCTGCTCTCCTCCATCGAGGGTGCCGCCGTTACCGCAGTCAAGATCGAGGGTGTGTTGCACGAGTTCCAGTCGATTACCGGCGTAGTGGAAGATGCGACGGACATCATCCTCAACCTGAAGCAGATTCCCTTCAAGTTGAACGGTGAAGGCCCGAAGGCGCTTTACCTGCGCGCGGACCAGCCCGGTGTCGTCACTTCGGGCATGATCGAAGCGGACGGCGACGTGGAGATCCTGGACAAGGAAATATACATCGCGACCGTGAGCGAAGGCGGCAAGCTGGACATGGAAATGCGCCTGAAGCGCGGACGCGGCTACATCGCGGCCGACAAAAACTTCGACAGCGATCTCGGCATCGGCTTCATTCCTGTGGACTCGGTCCACTCTCCAGTGCGTAAGGTCAACTACGCTGTCGACGCAGCGCGTCTCGGTCAGATCACCGACTACGACAAGCTGACGCTCGAAGTGTGGACCAATGGCTCCGTTGTTCCTGCCGATGCAATCGGCCTGGCAGCCAAGCTGATCAAGGACCACATGAGCATCTTCATTAACTTCGAGGAAGAGATCGAAGCGGAGCACCAGACGGAAGAGGGCCGCATGCAACTGCGGAACGAGAACCTCAACCGCTCGGTCGAAGAGCTCGAACTGTCCGTGCGCAGCTACAACTGCTTGAAGAACGCCAACATTCAGACCATCGGCGAGCTGGTGCAGAAAACCGAGCCCGAGATGCTGAAGACCAAGAACTTCGGCCGCAAGTCGCTGAACGAGATCAAGGAAATCCTCGCGCAGATGGGTCTGTCGCTCGGCATGAAGATCGACGAGAACGGCAACGCCGTTCCCGGTCCGACTTCGATCCTGCCCTCGCAGGCGCTGGCGCAGAGCTACAACCGCTTTGAGGACGAGGAAGACGATCTCGACGTGCTCGAGCCGATGCAGAACGAGCCGGAGAACTTCTAAGCCGTAACTGTACTTTCCGCCGGAGAGGGGTGACTCTCTCCGGCACTGATTCCGGCGGCCTCGCGCCGCACGTAAGTGAGAGATTTGCCATGCGCCATCGCAATGCTGGATACAAACTCGGCCGCAATACCAGCCACCGCCGCGCCCTGCTGCGGAACCTCGTGACGTCCATTTTGCTCGAAGACCGCGTCGTCACTACTGTCACCAAGGCGAAGGCCGCGCGTCCCCACGTGGAGAAGCTGATCACCCTCGGCAAGCGCGGAGATGTTCATGCGCGCCGTCAGGCCCTCGCTTACCTGTTGACTGACGATGCAGTGAAGCGCCTGTTTGAGACCGTGGCCCCGCGCTACGGTGATCGTCAGGGGGGCTACCTGCGCATCGTGCGCACCGGTTTCCAGAAGGGCGATGGTGCGGAGAAGGCATTCATCGAGCTGCTGGGCGCCGAGAAACTTCTCGACGAGAAGCGCTCCAAGCGTGCCGAGGCGCGCCAGAAGCGCCGCGAGGAGATGGAGAAGGCCATGGCCGAGCAGACACCGGCCGAAGGCGAATCCGAAAAGTAGTTCAATCTTCTAAGAACGTTCTTTGAATGATCGAAAGCGCACTCATCACGAGTGCGCTTTTCTCTTGCGCAATTTCTTGCTGTCGGACATCGATTCGGGGTTGGTCTGGCGACGGTGCCCGATCAACGTGACAAGTGTTTCATCATCGTGGTCTATTCCACAGCAAGGAAAATACATCGCTCCCGAAGGCTTCCATGAACAGAATCTTTGCGGTCGGAGCAGTGTTTCTCGCAGCCGGTTTGATCGTTCACGCACAGACCTACACTCCTCTTTACGATTTCTCTAATCCAGGAGATCCGAGCTATCCAGGGTGGAGGACGGTAACGCTTCAGCAAACTAGTGGTGGTTACATTGTGACGACTGCGGGAGATTTCCTGACCGCAGATGGTGGATCAGCTTTCAGGATGAGCACGACCGGGGATATCAATGTCCTGCAGCATTTCCCGGGACCCAATGGCAAATTCCCCTACAGGCAGTCTCACGGTTGCGACAGATGGGAATTTCTATGGCACCAGCAATTTCGGAGGGCAGTTCAATTTCGGAAACATTTTCCGGTTGAGTTCTAGTGGCAAGCTCACGATCCTTCACAGTTTCACGGGCGGAGCAGATGGAGGTTCTCCGCAGTCGGCACCCATTGAGAGTGAGGGTGGCGATCTCTTCGGAACCACAACCGGGGGACAAGGATGCAGGGGAACGGTCTACAGGATTACCAAGAGCGGCCAGTTCAAAACGTTGCATTGTTTTGCTGGCCAGGAGGAGTCACACCATGGGCTCCGCTCATACAGGGAACGGATCTGTACTTCTACGGGACGACTTACACGGGAGGGCCGCACGGTCTCGGATCGGTCTATCGCATCAATTCGAACGGTGACTTCAAGATCATGTTCGGGTTCAACAACACCAATGGAGCTTACCCATATGCCGGATTGGTCCAAGGAAACGACGGGAATTTCTAACGGCGTCACTACTCAAGGTGGAACCATGGGACGCGGAGTTGTATTCAAAATGACGCCTGGCCGCGCAGTGACTGTGCTTCACAGTTTCACCGGCGGCAACGATGGTTTTAATCCGATCGCGTCCCTGATCCAAGGCACCGACGGGAACCTCTACGGTGCTACCGCAGACACGGGCGTCCTGTTCAACATCACTCCGTCTGGCAACTTCATGACAATTTATACTCTCAGCCTGGTGTCGACCTGTGCGCTCCTCCAGCACACGAACGGTCTGCTGTATGGTGTGACCGAAGTAGGAGGCAGAACGAATGCAGGCACCTTTTATAGCTTCAACATGAGCTTGGCCCCGTTTGTTACTTATCTGCGTTTCTATGGCCGAGCCGGCACGACAGTACAGATTCTGGGGCAGGGCTTTACATCTCAGAGCGTCACATATTTTAACGGGAAAGCCGCTAAGACGACTCTGGTGAACTCGAAGTACTTGAGAGCCGTTGTGCCGGCTGCTGCAACGACCGGATATATCACTGTCACCGCTGGAAACGTGAGTCTAAAGAGCAATAAGGTGTTCATCGTTCGGCCGTGATCTGAGAGGGCCGGCGGAATAAAGCGAGGATCTGCAGAGCACGTGCATCGGCGTGAGCCATGCACTTAGGAAAAAGGAGGGAGGCGGTCTCGTCGATCGCCTCCCGGCACTGAGGGAGGCCAGTGCCTAGAACAAACTCGCAGAACCGACTCAACCATCGATTCGATTGCGTCCGATTCGCCGCAGCGAAACCGGCTGCTTCCGGACGCAGAATGCTTTAGACAATCGTTCGTCTGATGATTCAGGAATTTGTGGGAATGATCACACACGAAGCAGGCATCGTTGTCAAGGAAATGACCGTTTCCCGGCCATTTCGCCATTCTGGATGTCCGAAGTGAAGCTTATTGGCGCGAGGCTGGAGCGACGCGCGCGGCTGCTCCCGGGGCCGGACTGAAGCGATCGCCCGGGAAGCGCGGGATGCCGAAATGTCCGCGCAGATGGAGCAGGTCCAACGGGCTGAGATTGCCCGAGAAAGCAATCAGGTTCAGATTGGTAGGGCTCTGGAAGAGCACGACCGCCCCGGTCGCGCGCATGTGGTGGAAGCTGATCCACAGGTCGGTCGCGCCGCCAGTCGAGGCGGAGTGTGCCGTGACCAGATGCTCCCAGCCCGTCGCCGTGTATTGGCGGCGGACGGCATCCAGCAGCCGCGCATCGTACATGCCCGGCGCTGCGTAGTGATAGCTGTGCACGGAGATGCCGTCGAGCCGGCTGATTGCGTCGGCCAGCGCAGGATCGCTTGGACCCTCCCATAGCCCGCTCGCCAGTTGCAGCATCGAGCGGTCGAAGGTGAAATCAGTGTGGAAGGCTGCCGTGCGCCCAAGCGCCTCCATGCCTTGCGGAACCCAGCTAAGAGAATTGCCCGATGACGGGTAGGCCGGGGCGCTTTGCTGCGGATACGTCTGTTGCTGAGGATAGGTCGACTGTCCGGATGGCTGGCCGTATTGATTCGAACCGTCGCCTCCGCCTTGCTCGCTGCCCTGTGGGTAGGGTGAAGGCTTCTGCGGTGCCTGGTTCGTCTGTTCCTGTTGGTCCTGTTGCTGAGCGGGTGGCTGCTGTGCGGGATATTCCTGTTGGTCAGTCTGCTTGGGCGGCACGGTATGGGGTGCGTTTTCGCCCGAAGCGGGAGGTGGCGGCGGATAATTGGGATATACCGGCTGCTGCGCCAGCGCGGGAATGCCAATAGAAAACACAACGGCAGCAAGGAAGGCGCGACCAGCCATAGTTCTGATGAGAACGCGAAGAATTCGGGATAGTTGCGCAGTTTCTTCCCGTGCCGCGATTCAGGTGCATCCACCGGAGAGGCCTGCACCGTGTCTACTCCACGTGATAGTTCGGGGCCTCGCGGGTGATGATCACGTCGTGAACATGGGACTCGCGCAAGCCGGCGTTCGAAATGCGGATAAAGCGTGCATTCTTCTGGAGTTCTTCGATGGTGCCGCAGCCCAGATAGCCCATGCCAGAGCGCAACCCTCCCACGAGCTGGTACACCATTGCTTCCAAAGGTCCCCGATGGGGAACGCGGCCTTCAATTCCTTCCGGCACGAATTTTGCCAGTCGATTCTGCGTAGTCTGCTCCCGCTGGGCGACGTCGCCACCGGCAGGCTTCTCCTCGATATCACGAGAGCTCTGGAAGTAGCGCTCGCCGGAGCCCTGTGCCATTGCGGAGAGCGAACCCATACCGCGGTATGCCTTGAACGACCGTCCCTGGTAGAGGATGGTCTCTCCCGGGCTCTCATCCACGCCGGCGAAGAGCGAGCCGATCATCACGGCCGAGGCGCCCGAAGCTATGGCCTTGGTCACATCGCCGGAATACTTGATGCCGCCGTCCGCAATTATGGGAACCCCGCGCTCGCGTGCCGCGCGGTAGCACTCTGAGATAGCAGTGATCTGCGGCATACCGGCACCCGTGACCATGCGGGTAGTGCAGATTGAGCCGGGGCCGATGCCCACCTTCACTGCGTCCGCGCCCGCATCCATCAGGGCGATGGCGCCCTCGTAGGTAGCCACGTTGCCGGCCAGCAGGTCCGTTTCCGGGAAGCGCCTCTTTACTTCGCGCACAGCCTCCAGTACCCGCGAGGAGTGCCCGTGCGCTGAATCGATCGAGAGCGCGTCGACACGGGTTCGGATCAGCTCCGCCGCACGCTCAAGGTAGTCTCCGGTGGCTCCGATAGCGGCTCCGACGCGCAGACGTCCCTGCTCATCCTTGGCGGCGTTCGGGTATTTCAGCTTCTTCTGGATGTCCTTAACTGTGATCAGACCCTTGAGCTCGTAGTCGCCGTTCACCACCAGCAGCTTTTCGACCCGGTGCTGATGCAGGATCTGTTCCGCCTCTTCGAGCGTTGTGCCCACCGGGACCGTGATCAGGTTCTTCTTGGTCATCACATCGCCCACGGGAATGTCCGTGCGCGTCTCAAAGCGCAGGTCGCGGTTGGTCAGGATGCCGACCAGCCGCTTGCCCTGGGTTACCGGTACGCCGGAAATCTTGTAGCGTCGCATGACCTCCAGGGCGTCCGAGATAAGCTGCTCCGGCCCGATGGTGACCGGATCGACGATCATGCCGCTCTCCGAACGCTTCACCTTGTCGACCTCGCCTGCCTGCTGCTCAACGGACAGGTTTCGATGGATAATGCCGATGCCCCCGTGCTGTGCCATCGCAATGGCCAGCCGCGACTCGGTCACGGTGTCCATGGCGGCAGAGAGTAGCGGTGTGTTCAGGGAAATGCGGCGGGTGAGCTGGGTCTGGGTCGAAACCTGGGCGGGAACCACCTCGCTATAGGCAGGAACGAGAAGGACGTCGTCGAAGGTCAGTGCTTCCGGTACGGGGCTCTCAATCATAAGTGTCTTAGGTAGTGCCAGAGACACCGGGCCGGACAGTCTGCGTTTATTGATGGGACGAAGACACCGGCGGATGTCTTCGTCTCATTGTAACCCGGGGAACCGCAGCGTGGATTTCGCGGAACCGCGGCGAGCATGCAGCCGTATCGCAGCACAGATATGTGGGAGGCGGACGTGCGAGTAAAAGGACGAAATGCAGCGCTCGCTCGGTGGGCGTACCTGGTGATGTTTGCCGCTCTTATGGCGAGCGCCGCGGGCACCCTCGCGCGCGCAGAAAACCACGACTGCGGCGAGTCGCCGGATCCGAGCAGCTATGTCGCGCAATCCGGTGACACGGAAGATGCCCAGCACATTACGATGGAACGCAGCTTCGCGGGACAAGGCAGGTTGGACCTGGATGTGTGCTCCGGAGAGTTACATATAAAGCGCGGACACGGCGAGCGGCTGACGTTGCGCATAGAGACTGCTTCGAATCCCGATCTGAAGATGCGCGCTTATGTGAAGACGCTCGACGTAGCAGGCGACCACGCCACCATCAGCCTGCAATTTCCGCACAAGGTGCACGCCGTCGTGGTGCTCGAGCTGCCCTCCACCACATCCCTCAAGAGCGAGATCAACCTGGGAGCGGGCAAGTTCTACCTCGATGCCGATGGCATCAAGGGCGACCGCGAAGTCAATCTCGGCGCGGGCGACGCCTATCTCACTATGGCGGATGACCGCGGTTACGCGAGCTTCGAGGCAAATGTGGGCATGGGAAGTTTCCACGATCACCGGCCCGGAGGCCGCAACTCGCATTTCATCATCAGTTGCAATTACCAGGGCAAGGGCAATGGCAGCCTCCAGGTCAATGTGGGCGCCAGCTCGATCGACATCGATCCCGCCCGGGGAGGAACGATATGAGTCGTTGGATGTATGCCTTCTGGGTCATGTTATGTGCGCTGGTCCCTGCAGTTGCTGGCCGGGCGTTTGCAGAGAACTTCACTCCCGTAGTGCGCGAGGCGTCGTTCGCGGAAGCCGGCGTAGTCATCCTCGATGCGAACGTCGGCGATGTGCATGTGATGCCGATGGAGCAGGGGGACAAGCTGCGGCTGGTCATTACTCCGCATAAGCAGGAAGATGCGACGGCCGCGCCAAACTGGATCCGCGAGTTCGCCGTGAATGGGTCGCAAGCCAAGATCGCGCTTGAGATGCCGAAGCACGGGAACCACGACTTCGATGTCACTCTCTACGTACCGAAACGCAGCGACCTGCGGCTGAACCTCGAAGTGGGTGACCTCACGATCGAAGGCGTCACCGGCAATACCGACGCCGAGGTAGGCGTTGGCGATCTGCACATGACTGTGCCCGATGCGCACGCGTATCGCGCAGTCGCAATGTCGGTGCGAATCGGCGACGTGGACGCGAAGGCTTTCGGCTTGGAACCCTCAGGCTTTCTCGGCAAGAGCGTGGAGCGGCAGTTCCATGCCGGGAGTTACCGGCTGAAGCTCCACACCGGGATCGGCGACGTGAGTTGCATCGCAGGCGGAGCGTAGATCGTAGAGGCAACCGCAGAGCCCATGCAGCCACCAAACGCACCTGCTGACGAAGGCAGCAGCGTTTCCTGCTGTTGTGTGAGGTCACTCCCGTCATCCTTGTGACGTACGATTCGTTCGCTTACGCGTGCTATAGGATAAGCAGCGTTCTAAGACATCCACCAAGGATCCAACCGAATGAAGATGCGCGTCTGTCTGGGGAGAGTTGCGGCTGTTGCGGTGCTGCTGCTGTGCGCGGTGGGGCTCCCGGCACAGGAGGCGGCGCCGCGCCACGCATATGTCCGAGTTGTCGTCGGCAAAGATCTGCCCGGGCCGGTAAGCGGCCGGCTGCTGGTATTCGCGAAGAATGCCGCAGCCGACACCGGCAAAAAGGATGAGCACGAGCCTGGTACCAAGAAGGAAGTCGATATCAGCGAGTTTCATCCCACGAACACCGCGGTGGCCGCCGTCGAGATCCACGATGTGGCGCCGGGCAGCGCTGTTGAAGTCGATCTCGATCGAGTCGCATTTCCTCAACCGTTCGCAAGCATGCAGCGCGCCGATTACGAGCTCCAGGCCGTGCTCGACACCGATCACAACTACAACTACAGCGGTCGCGACGCAGGCGACTGGCAGGCTGAGGTTGTTGAGGCGAAGGGCTGGGAGCCCGGTGTCGGTAGCGAGCCTGTTCTGACTCTCACCTCGCATCCGGAGCCGGGCCAGCGCGCCGTGACGGTGACGAAGGCGTTGGCAGAGGTTAAGCAGGGCGAGGTCGAGAAGGCAGAGTTCGAAAGCGCCCTGCTGACGAAGTTCTGGGGCAAGCCCACCTACATCCGCGGCTGGGTGATCTTGCCGCCTGGATATAACGCGAATGCCAGGACCTATCCGACGCTCTACTGGACGCACGGCTTTGGCGGCAACATGGATTATTCGCTAATCACGGGCCTCGGGATGCGCAAGGCGATGGTGGAGCGCAAGGCTCCTCCAATGATCTGCGTGATGCTGGATGAGTCACTGCCCGAAGGCACGCATGAGTTTGCTGACTCTGTGAACAACGGCCCGTGGGGCGCCGCGCTGACCAGGGAATTCATCCCGTGGCTCGAGTCGAAGTACCGCATGGACGCGCGCCGCAACGGGCGCTTTCTGAATGGCCATTCGAGCGGCGGTTGGGCCACGCTGCAGCTTCAGGTGAACTATCCGCAGATCTTCGGCGGCACATGGTCCACCTCTCCTGACCCAAGCGACTTTCACGACTTCACCGGTCCGGACCTCTATGCCGCGCACCCGAACCTGTATCACAAGCCCGACGGCAGTGCGTGGCCCATCATGCGCGAGAAGGGGCAGGTGCAGGCAACGATGGAGCAATTAGCCAAGCTCGAAGCGGTGCTCGGACCGTACGGTGGCCAGTTGGCCTCCTTCGATTGGGTCTTCTCGCCGAAGGGGCCGAGCGGCGCCCCGGAGCCGATGTTCGATCGCAAGACCGGCGATGTCGATCCCAAGGTTGTAGATTACTGGCGCGACCACTACGATCTCGCGCACCTTACGGAAGAGCACTGGGCAAAGAACGGCGATTTGCTGAAGGGGCGCATCCATCTATTCGTCGGCACAGCGGATACGTTTTATCTCGACGGCTCAGCACGTCTGTTCGAGGCCCGGCTGAAAAAGCTGGGTGCTGATCCGCATTTCACCTACATCCCGGACCGCACGCACTTCGATCTTTACAACGTCGGTGATGATCGCATGGGCTTGATGTGGGAGATCATGTCCGAGATGTACGCCGTTGCCCGGCCGGGAGTGAACTGGAAGAAGGCTGCGAAATAAAGCCGGGTGCCGGCTAACTATCCGTGCCACAAACCGTCTGTTGGGCGTACCATCTTCGCGGGTGACGCACATGCAGACGCGTGCATACCTTTCCGCAGCTCTGGCAGCAATGCTGCTCCCGTCGCTTGCACTCGCAAAGAACAAGTCAAAATCGACGCTTCCCGCCGATGTCCTGCAGGCGCGGTCAGTAGCCGTCGTCATCGATCCGACCGCAGGTGTCTCGATGGATGATCCGCAGGCAAACCAGGTAGCGCAGCGTGACGTCGAGACAGCGTTCCTGAACTGGGGTCGGTTTCAGCCCGTGCTCGACGGCCAGAGTGCTGACCTGATCATCGTCGTTCGTCGCGGAACCGGGAAGATGGCCAGCGGAACCGTCCATGATCCTCAACAGAATCGACGGCCGGTGGTGGTCGATCCCATCGAGACGGGTATCGGCGTTGGCGTCCAGCGTGGCCACCCCCCGCCGTACGCCGGAGGGCCGCCCGATGCGTCCCAGGGCTCTTCGATCCCGGACCCGGGAGCCCAGAACGGACAGATGACAGACGACAGGGCGCATCCTCAGATGGAGATAGGCAACTCCACCTCGAACGACAGCTTCCTGGTATATCGGGGACGCACTGAGAAGCCGCTCGATGGGCCGGTCGTCTGGCGGTATGAGGAGAAGAACGCGCTCAAGCCCCACACCGTGCCCGCCGTCGACGCTTTCCGCAAGGCGTTGGACCAGGCGGAGCAGGCGGCGGCAAAACAGCCCTGAACAGGCGAAAATAGCGGCTAACTCCGCTCGGATTCAGTTGGCAAGCCGCAACAAGGGGCGTATCATCTCAATAGACACGTTTGCTCCGCGCGTGACCATACCGCCGGAGGAGATGGTGGGCGAAAGCCCACCTTTTTCTTGCTGCAAAGCTGTCAAAGTGGATGGCAATAGATTTGGAGAAAATTCGGGTGACGGCCGAGCGTGTAGCGGGCAGCTACGGGCTGGAGGTCGTGGACGTCGAGTTTGTCGGCGGCGGCAAGCACCGGGTGCTCCGTGTTTCGATCGAGAAGGACGCGGCGGGACGGCAACGAATGGCCGCGGAAGCAAGAGCAGCGGCTGAGCATGGTCTGGGAGAGGATGGAACGCTTCCCGCGGCTGTCGTGCGTGGTGAATTGAGCACCGAGCACCTCTCTGGCGTCACGCACGAGGACTGCGAACAATTCAGCCACGACTTCGGTACGGTAATCGATGTCGAGGACCTGGTTCCGGGGACAGAGTACACGCTCGAGGTTTCCTCGCCAGGACTGGATCGCAAGCTGAGCCGGCCGGCGGACTACGAGCGTTTTCGCGGCAGCCTGGTAAAGCTGCAGACATTTCAGCCGGTTGCGGGCAACCGCCATTGGCAGGGCCGATTGACTTCCGCGGACGCGGGCAAGATCACGCTCGACCGTTCCGCCATCCAAGCCAAGGGGAAAGCAAGGAAGGCAGCCGCGGGCGCCGACACGCTTGTCGAAATCGAATTCGCGAATATCGAAAAGGCGCAGCTGATACCCGAGCTGTAGACAAGAGCAGTCGGAGCAAAACGAATGGCCGCGTGAACGTATGCCGCGGCGCAAGATTGAACGGGAGAAGGACAGAGACAGATGGCGAGTCAGCTTTATCAGGTTATTGAAGGATTGAGCCGCGACAAGGGAATCGATCCGCAGATCGTGGTCACCGCGGTTGAGGACGCGATCGCCCTTGCGACGCGCAAGTACTACAAGACGCAGGAAAACATGCGCGCCGAACTGGACAAGGAGACGGGCGAGATTCGCGCCTATGTCTACAAGACCGTGACGGCGACCGACGACGAGATAGAAGACGACCTGAATCAGATCGCGCTTGAAGAGGCAAAGGAGCTGGCGCCCGATGTGGAAGTGGGCGGCGAGATTCGCTACTACAAGCCCACGGACGTGCTGGGTCGCATCGCTGCGCAGATGGCAAAGCAGGTCATCTTCCAGAAGGTCCGCGAGGCTGAGCGCGACACCGTCTTCAATGAGTACGCACATCGCCAGGGCGAAGTGCTGACCGCGATGGTGAAGCGCCTCGAATTGCAGGACGTGATCTTTGACCTGGGCAAGGCGGAAGCCCGCATGCCCCGTCGCGAACAGAGCCGGCTGGAGCAGTTCAGCGTCGGCGAGCGTGTGCGCGTTATTCTGTTGCGCGTCGATCGCGCCGCGAAGGGACCGCAGGTGGTCGTCTCGCGTGCAGCTCCGGAACTGGTGCAGAACCTTTTCCAGAGCGAAGTGCCGGAGATTTACGACAACACCGTGATGGTGCGGGCAATCGCGCGTGAGGCTGGCGAGCGCACGAAAATCGCCGTTCAGTCGCGAGACAAGGACGTCGATCCAGTCGGCGCATGCGTCGGCATGAAGGGCATGCGCGTGCAATCGATCATTCGCGAGCTGCGCGGAGAAAAGATCGACATCATTGAGTTTTCCGATGAGGTGACGACATTCGCGGAGAAGGCGCTGCAGCCGGCCAAAGTGAGCCGCGTCAGCATCACGGATCTGACTGAGAAGCAGCTCGAAGTGATCGTCGATGACACGCAGCTCTCGCTCGCCATCGGCAAGAAGGGACAGAACGTGCGCCTCGCAGCCAAGCTGCTGGGCTGGAAGATTGACATCAAGAGCGAAGAGGAGAAGCGGCAGGAGGTCGAGCAGCAGATGCAGGCGCTGAGCGGCGGTCCTTCGACGCCGATCGAACAAGTCGTCGAGCTGGGCGAGGCGATCATTCAGAAGCTGGTGGCTGCCGGCATCACGACGGTCGAGTCGCTGGCCGACATGACGCCGGAGCAACTCGAGGAGATCCCGGGTATCGGCGAAAAGACACTGGAGAAGATCTCGACCGCGGTACGCCACTACTTCGGTCAATACGAAGACGGCGAGGAGCGGCCGGAAGCCGCGGCCCCTGCTCCCTCGGCCGAGGCAGAGGAGCGCTCGCCGAACGCGGCCGATCTGGCTGCATTGGAGGCAGATATCTCACTCGATGAGGAGCGGGCCAAGGCGGACGCCGAGCTCGGCGAGGAACTGGATGCCCTCGAGGTGGACGATCAGGATGGCGGCGAGGAGCGCTCATCCGAGGACGGAACCGGCCACGTCGTGGACGAGATCGCCCGGGAGCGGATGGAAGAGCTGACCGAATCCGGGAGCGAGGCAGGCGAGGTAGGCGTACTGCCCCAGGATGCGGGGCGGGACGACACCAGTGCTCGTCTGCGCCGTCAGAATCCGGTTCCAAGCCCCCTGCCCGGCGGGGAGGCTGAAGAAGAGGCCGTTCTTCCCGATGCCGAGCGGCAGCAGGAAGATGACGGTGTGTAACGGTAAAGCCGCCTCATTCACGATTTCGTGCTGCGCATCTTCACGCACGCGCAGCACGGAATTCCGGTTTTCAGGCGATAATCAAATGGGACGGCATGTGAACCCGCAGAGCAAGAGGTTGCTATGACTAGCTGAGGGACGACAGGCAGAGTGCCACGTAAAGGGACGGATGAGTAAAGTTCGCATCAACGATTTAGCAAGAGAGCTCGAGGTCAAGAGCAAGGCGATTCTGGACGTACTGCGCGAAGTTGGAGTGACGGACGCCAAGACGCATTCGAGCTCGCTCGAAGCCGATGAGGCGCAGCGCGTCCGCGCACACTTCCAGCGCGGAGGCAGCCGCAACGGCGGCTCAGCCCAGGCGAAGAGCGACACCACAACGCAGAAGATCGACTGGTCGCGGGTGTCCAAGCCCGGTGATGTTCTTAAGGCGATTCAGCAGCGTAAGGAAGAGGCAGAGCGCCCCACGCCGCGTCCCCAGGCTGCGCCGCCGGCAGCGACCAGACCAGCCGCACCTCCGACTCCAGTCGCGGCCAGCCCTGCAGCGCCTCCAGCCGCATCGGCGAGCACGCCGGTCGCGCCTAAGGTCGAAGTTCCGGCTCCGCGCCGCATCGTGATGCCTCAGCCGCGTCAGGCGCCTCCGATTGTGACCGCGCCTCCACCGCAGGCTCCCGCGATCGCTGCAAAGCCGCCTGCCGGCCCAGTCGTCGCGCGTCCTCCGGTCGGTGCTGCTCCGGCCACGCCCGTAACTCCGCGCCCAGCCATTGCCTCAGCTCCTCCGACGAGTCCAGTGGTGGCGCGCCCTGTCGCAGCCCCTCCACCACCGCCGCCACCTGCGGCAACGGTGGCTGCTCCACCTTCCGCTCCGCCTGCATCTCCTGTTGCCGCGGCGCCTCCTCCGGCCCAGCCCGCAACACCGGTCGCGCCCGTGCCTGAGGTTCCGGAAGCCCCAGCAACAGCCGCTGCACCGATCAAGCGGGTGATCATGCCGCAGACCGGTCCACGGCCCGTCTACAGCGCGCCTCCACCGCGCCCCATTGCGCCCCAAGGGCCCACTGCGTCTGTCGGCGCCGGTGGTGTCATTCAGCGTGGACGTCCCATCTTCCAGCGTCCGGGTGGCCCAAGCGGCTATCCGCAACGTCCCGGCGCTCCGTCTGGCGCGCCAGGCTTTCCGGCAGGTCGCCGGCCGATGCATCCGACGCGCTCTGCGCCAAGCGGTGCACCGGGTGGCCGTCCCGGCTTTGGCCCTCGTCCGGGTGGACCAGGTGGCCGTCCTGGCTTCGGTCAGCGTCCTGGCATGGGTGGTGCCGCCGGTGGAGGCCTTGTGCCACCTCCGGGCGAGGCGCCGCGCCCGCAGCGTCCGGGCGGTCCGCCACGTGGCCGTGGACGCCAGCAGTACCCCAAGACCAAAGAAGGCCCGATGAAGGGCTTTGCGCCACCATCGCGTTTTGGTGGAGCGCAGATTCCGCAGGAGCCGCTGCCCATCACCCGCACCATCACGGTGACCGAGGGTATCAGCGTAAAGGACCTCGCAGAAAAGCTCGGAGTCCGCGGCAAGGATCTCATCGCGACGCTCCTGATGCGCGGTGTCTTTGTCACCGTGAACCAGTCGCTCGATGCTGAACTGGTGAAGGATGTAGCGCGTCAATTCGGCGCCGACACCAGCATCATCAGCTTCGAAGACGAGATGGCGAACGAAGCGCTCGAAACGCTGCTCGGACAGGAACACGTCGGCGAAATCGAAGTCGTGCGCCCACCGGTCGTCACTGTCATGGGTCACGTCGATCATGGCAAGACCTCGCTGCTGGATGCAATCCGCGAAACAGACGTGGCCGCGGGCGAGGCCGGTGGCATCACGCAGCACATCGGTGCCTACAAGGTCCGCATCGCCAAGCAGGATTCTCCGGCATTCGGCCGCGAGATCGTTTTCCTCGATACCCCGGGTCACGAGGCTTTCACCCGCATGCGTGCACGCGGCGCGAAGGTGACGGATATCGTCGTCATCGTGGTCGCGGCGGATGACGGCGTGATGCCGCAAACGCTCGAAGCAGTGGACCACGCGAAGGCGGCCAATGTGCCGATGATCGTGGCGGTCAACAAGATCGATAAACCCGAGGCGCAGCCGGATCGCGTCAAGCAGCAGCTGGGCGATCGCGGGCTGGTACCCGAGGCCTGGGGCGGCTCGACCGTCTTCGTCGATGTCTCGGCGAAGAAGCGGATGAACCTCGACCTGCTGCTCGAAATGATCTGCCTCACCGCCGATCTTGGCGACTTGAAGGCGACTCCCGATCGTTCCGGCGTCGGCACCGTGCTCGAAGCCAAGCTCGATCGTGGCCGCGGTGCGGTGGCAAGCGTGCTGGTGCAGAATGGCACGCTGCGCAACGGCGAAAGCTTTATCGTCGGCAACACCTTCGGCAAAGTTCGCGCGATGTTTGACGATCGCGGGCGCGCCATCGAAGAAGCCGGGCCATCGACTCCGGTCGAGATCCTGGGTCTCGAAGGCATGCCGGATGCCGGCGATAACTTCCTCGTGGTCGCGGACCGCGACAAGGCCAAGGGCATTGCGCAGTACCGCAAGATGAAGGAGCGCGAGTCGCAGCTCGCGAAGAGCTCGCGTGTCTCCCTCGAGGGACTTGCGGAACAGATCAAGCAAGCCGGCGTGAAGGACCTGCCGCTCATTCTCAAGGGCGATGTGCAGGGCTCCGTACAGGTGCTCTCCGACTCGCTCAGCAAGATGTCGACCGAGAAGGTGCGGATCAAGATCCTCCACAGCGGTGTCGGTGCCATTACGGAAAGCGACATCCTGCTGGCTTCGGCGTCGAACGCCATCGTGATCGGCTTCAACGTCAGGCCGGAGCGCAAGGCTGCAGAACTGGCCGAGCAGGAAGGCGTCGAGATCCGGCTGCACTCGATCATCTACGAGCTACAGGACGAGATCACCAAGGCGATGCTGGGACTGCTCGATCCGGTCTTCAAGGAGAGCTATCAGGGCCGCGCCGTAGTGCAGGAAGTCTTCCGCATTCCCAAGGTGGGCACCATCGCTGGTTGCCGCGTCACCGACGGATCCATTCGTCGCGACGCAGAAGTGCGCGTGATGCGTGGCGGCGAGCAGGTCTTCAAGGGCAAGCTTGCATCGCTCAAGCGTTTCAAGGACGATGCGCGCGAAGTCACCAACGGCATGGAGTGCGGCATGGCAATCGCCAACTTCAACGACGTGCAGCAGGGCGACCAGATCGAGGCCTTCGTTACCGAGAAGATGGCTGCCGAGCTGACGGCTCACTGAATGTAGCTGCAATACGCACAGAAGCCCGGCCATCGGCCGGGCTTCTGTCTTTTGCAAACTTCTCGGGCTATTTGGTTGCCGGTGCCAACGGCTTCAGGATGTCATCCAGCATATCCGGCGTGCCGTTCTCCCGCTCCAGGTGCGGATACTTTTCGCCGCCGTGATAGTCGATCTTCAGCGTTCTGAAGTGGTTGTCATTTGAGACGATGAACTCGATCGGGTCGCTGCCTTCCTTTGCCTTCTTTAGCGCGTCCTTGAAGCCATCATCGGAATAACCAATCTCGTTGACCGCGACGATCTTCCACTGCGGCGCAAAGCCGGCCTTGTAGGCGTCGGAGAACATCTTCACATCGCCGATCGTGCCGTCCTTGCGCACGCGCAGGCCGACCGAGTAGAAGGCGTCCACGCCGCCACGGCGACCCAGCGCTGCCTTCTCGAACTTCGTCGGCTGGTCTTCATAGACCAGTTTGTATCCGCCATGCTCGATGCCACCGAGCGGCGCGTGGTTCGCATGCGACGTGAGGCGGTCTGTCAGAAAGCCGCGCCAGTCGTAGGCCACTACCGAGTTGAGATCCTTCACGATGTCGTCGAAGGTGTAGGGCACCACCTTGGGCGGCGTGTTGCCACCGACCGCAAGAAACGTCACCGCAAAGTCGTTCAGTGACTTCTGCCCATGCGTGAGCTGGCGGATCGTGGTATCGGCATCGAGCCACAACAGCTCGCCTTCCGGATAGTAGTCCTGGCCGCGACGCCAGTTACTGTAGCTCTGCGAATTGCCCCGCAAAATCTGCGCGGCAATCGCGGTGTCTTCCAGGTTGCGCCAGGTGCGGCCCGGCTTCTGATCCAGATTCGCCGCAGTCAGGGCCAGTGCTTCTTTGAACTGCTCTGGAGTCCACAACCCGCATCGCGTTGCCAGCACGTCTCCCCAGTACTGCGTCATGCCCTCGTAGACCCACAGCAGGTCGCCGCGCATCGGTGTCGCATAGTCCGGCGTAGCGAGCCCGATCGGCCGCCGGTATTTGCCATTCCACGAATGCGTGAACTCATGCGGCAGCAAATCCGCATCGAGCATCAAGAGCGATTCGTCCGAAAGCCCATGTTCCGGCTCGCCGTTGTCGCTGGACTCATGATGCTCCAGGCCTTCGCCGCGCAAGGTGTCGCTGAGCGAGAGGACGAAGTGATAGGTCTCATAGTGGTGCGATTGATAGAGTGTCGAGGCCTCCCGCACCAGCCGCGAAAAGGAATCCAGAACCGCGGGCTTGATGTCGACATCCTCCGCCGCTTCACCGGCGACGTCGAGGTAATGCTTCGGCATGATCTCCGGCGCCAACGGAATCTCGCGGAAGTAGCGGCCGGTGATAAGCGGCGAATCCACCAGCGTGTAGAGCGAAACAGTCTTGAACGAAGTCTCGTTGCCGGACTCCTGCGTTGGCGTCAACGCAGTGCCTGACTTCCATCCCTCAGGCACCGTGATGCTGGCGGTGACAGGGATATCGGCCGCGGGGATGTGCGCCGGGTAAAGCACCACTGCATTCCACTCGAGCACTGCCATGTTCGCGCTGGTGGCGCCGTCTTCGCCGGATCCCGTATCGCCAGGCACCGCGAGGAAGTCATAGGAGACGTCGAGCGAGGTCACCCCCTCCGGCACGGTAAGGTGAACGCCATACATATCCACCTCATCCCGCCGCCACGGTATGTCCTTGCCGTTGGCACGAACAAACAGGCCGGCGAAGTTATCGATCGGTCCTGTAGGGCGATGGTTGCCGGGAATCCACTTCGGGTATTGAAGTTCGAGTGCGCACGCTACAACTGGGATCTGCTCGTGCGCATGCAGGATGTGCCGCGGCGCATCCGTGAGATCGACGTGCAGGACGATCGGCCCACTCAGATGAACAGGCTCCTTCACAGGTTCGGCGGTCTTGTGTTTCGCGGCGAGAGTGGGAAGGCTAAGCGAGAGGGCCAGCATCAGAGGAAAGAATCGAAAGGGGGCCTTGACCATGCAGGTGATGATACTGCCAGTGACGCCGAACGGCGGCGCACGCCCCTCAACTGTGCTTCTGCTTCAATGACGCTCCAGCGCGGCGCGGTCCCATCCCGCCTTATCCGCAGCAGTTGCATAGGTGCTGTCCAGGAAGGCGCGTAGTGCTTTCTCCGGAGATGGCTGCGTGCGCACATCGTTGTACTTCAGCAGAAACTCACCCAGCTTTGCGTCGAAATATGCCGTCGCAGGCTCGATCTTGGAGTCTGCAAGCCCGGCCGGCGAGGGCGCCGCATAGCAATAGATGGCTGCTTCGCCGTAGCCGCCATTGCCGGGCCAGAAACCGGCGCTGATGACCTCGTGTGAGTACGCTTCGCGCGTAATGGAATCTGCGCCCGTTCGCTCCGGAGCGCGTTTGCCTGAGAAGCGTGTTACCGCAAGGTCAAAGCTGCCCCAGAAGAAATGCACGGGACTGATCTTGCCGATGAAACCAGATGAGAAATCCTGAAAGATCTGATCCACGTTCACCAGAACACGCCAGAAGCGGTGTGCATACTCCGGATCGTAGGAGCGGTGCACCGTATCCAGATCGAAGCGAATAGGGTCCTGGATTTCCACCGGCATGGGATGGATATGTACATCGACTCCGAGCAGCGCAAGACATTGCTGAAACTCCCGGTAGAAATCCGCGACAGTCTGCGGCCGCAGCGGAATGCACAAAGACGCCCCCGTGCTTTGCCGGAAATGCAGATCATGGCTTACGAAGTCGAATTCGATGTCCAGCATCTCGTGGGCCGTCTGCATGGCAGACGTGCTCAGCCCGCGCGCGCTGACGTACAGCGGAACGTTCCACCAGTGCGCCTGCATCGGGCTCAATGCGAGCCGCACCTTGCCGACAATCTGCGTCCACATGTGGAGCGTGAAGGCGGTAGGTTCCCATTTGGCCCAGTCAAGCTCCGGCCACTGATTCGATTCCGCTGGCATAGCGCACCTCAAGTGAACGACGCGATGGTGTGTACCGAAAGATTCCCGACAAGCAAGTCAGCGTATGACAGCGTTAAAAGAGCGCCCGCAATCGCGCCAGAATTGCCTCGGTTGCTACAGGCAGCGGACCCTCCAGCGTGCACCCGCTGGCGTTTTCGTGGCCGCCGCCGCCCAGGCTCTCCGCCACTGCAGCCACGTTCACCTCGCCCTTGCTGCGCAGGCTGAGACGCACGCGGTGGTTGGGCAGCTCGCGAAGAAATACCGCCACCTCCACACCGGCGATTCCGATAGCGTAGTTCACAATGCCTTCGCAATCTTCTTCGGCGGCGTTCGAACGTTCCATGTCCGAGGTCGTGACCCACAGCCAAGCCACGCGGCCATCGCGCTTCAGGTTGCCCAGTGCCGCTCCCAGCAGCAGCATCTTTGACATGGGATTTGAGAAATACACGTCCTGTGCGATGGGCCCCGGGCGCGCCCCCAGCCGCACCAGCTCATGGGCCAGAGAGAAAGTGTGCGCGTCTGTGCCTTCATAGCAGAACGAACCGGTGTCCGTAAGCACAGCCATGTAGAGGCAGGTGGCCATGTCCGGCGTGATGCGCATATCGGCGGCGTAAGCCAGGGTAAAGACCTGCTCGGCAACAGCGCACGCATCGGTGTCGATCCAGTTCAAGTCCGCGAAGTTTTGCCCGCTGGTGTGATGGTCGATGTTGATGAGGCGGCGTCCTTCGAGTCCCGTGAGCCGGCTGCGTTCGATGCCGTCGCATTCCAGCAGGATCACCAGATCGAAGTCGCCTTCCACGCTCTGCCAATGCCGAATGCGTTGAGCGCATGGAAGCCAGCGGTAGATCAGCGGTACGCGATCGCTGAAGGCCATCTCCACCTGCTTGCCAAGCTGTTCCAGCAGCATGCCGCAGGCCAGCACCGAACCTACCGCATCGCCATCCGGACGTGCATGCGCTGTCACCAGGATGCTTTGTGCGTCCTGAATCGCTTCGAGGATCGCATTGAGCACCGGTACGCCCACTGACGAACGTCGTTTGCTCGGTGCAACAGCCGGGGCGCGCAACGCGCCCGTTTCCAACCGGGATTCCGCGAGACCACCACCCAGTGCCCGATCAAGCTGCCGCGACATGGAGGCAGACTGCTTCATGCGCCTTTGCCGGCCTCCGGAGTGGATGCGGATGTCTCCGAGGAACTGCTGCCCTTGGGTCGCCGTCTGCGACCCAGCAGCTCGTCGATGCGGGCGGTCAACCGGTCTGTACGATCCAGGTGAAAGCTCAGCTCGGGAACGTGACGGACTCCCATGCGCTCCAGCAATTCATGCCGGATGAATCCTCGCGCAGAGGCGAGTGCCTCCAACATTGGCTCCTCATCTTCGGGAGGCCCATCGTTGGCAACGTAGACGCGTGCTGACTTGCCGCCGGCATTCAGCACCACCTCTGTCACATGCGCCGAACCGATGCGCGGGTCCGAGAGCTCTCCCTGGATCATAGTGCTGATCTCGTCGCGCAGGGTTTCGGCTACCCGGTCCTGGTGATATTTGCGGGCGCGTTGCTCTGGCATGACGAACCTCCGGGTAAACCCAAAAGGATACCAGAATGGCCGCCGCCGGTAGGTACTGGATACGCTCAGGCAGGGCGCCAGCGAATCTTATGATTCCGCGAAATCCCAGAACGAATCGGTGACTTCCGCGCCGTTCTCCGCCGCCAGACGCGTCGCCGCTCGTTCCACCTCTGCCATAAGGCCGCGCAGATAGTCGCGCGAGGAGGAGATGGCAGCGATGCCCAGCGTGGCGCTCTGCCAAGTGATCGCCTCATCCAGTTCGGCAACCGAGACGTTGAAGCCCTGTCGCAACCGGTCCTTCATGCTCCGCACCACCTGGCGGCGGTCTTTCAGCGACCGCGAGAGCGGGATGGAGAGTTCCACGGTAAGGGCAGCAATGGCCATGGGGGAAGATCAGGAAGCAGGCTCGCTTGTCGCAGGCTCTGCAGTCGGAAAGAACGGCTCGATCTGCTCGCGCCGCGGTGCTCCCGTAAACGCGCTCACTACGACCAGGCAGAATACCGAGGCGATCAACGCAGGAAAGATCGCGTCTCGCCGGACAAGCACCTCGGGTAAATGATGGTGAATGAAATCCGTGTCCCAGAAGACAGTGACGAAGGTTCCCACGCCGATGGCTGAGACGGCCCCGGCAGCATTGGCGCGTCGCGAATAGAAGGCCGCCAGCACAACCGGCGTAAGCGCTGCAGAGTAGATGGTGTACGCGTAAAGCGTCTTCTGCAGCACGGATTGTGTGTGCAGCGCCTGGTACAGCGCCCACAGCCCCAGCAGCACAACCATCGCCCGCGATACAAACAACACAACGCGGTTCGAGGCATTCGGCGCGATGTAACGAGAGAAGACGTCATTGACCAGATTGGTTGCCGGCGAGAAGAGATAGTTGTTTGCAGTGGATATGATCTTGGCGAACACAGCGCCCATCAGCAACGGTCCAAGCCATGCCGGCAGTCCATGCAGTGCGGACCACGCGATGATCTCGCGCGGATGCTCATGCACCTCACCCGTGGGAAAGACGACCGAAGCCACAACGGCAAGCGCGACGATGACGCTCTCCAGGATGATGGTGCCGATGACCCATCCCACCACTGCCTGCCGCGCCGCCTTCTCTGACTTGGCGGAAAAGAACTTCTGGTACATCGATTGATTGCCCAGCATCAGCAGCATGGTGGGCAGAAAGAGTTCGAGTGCCTGGATGAGGTTGAAGTCTCCCAGGATCTGAAAGTGCGTCGCCGGCAATGCCGCGTGCACGCCATGCCAGCCACCAGCCCGATGCACCAGGAAGGGTAGAGCAAGGATCAGTGTGACGGTGGCCAGCACCCCAATCAGCACATCCATGTACGCCACTGACGACATGCCGGCAATCGCGGTGAAGACGATGACGAAGGCAGCGATCAGGTACTTGCCTCCATCGGAGGAAATCGCGCCCGGAAAGACCAGGTGCAGGATGTCGCCGCCGCCAATGAGCTGATAGCTTGTGATGGCGGTGTAGGTGAACAGGACGGCAATCACGCCGAGCACACGCGCCACCTGGTTATAGCGGACCTCCAGCAGGTCCGGGATGGTGAATTGCGCGAATTTGCGTGCCCGCGGCGCGATGAAATAAATCATCACCAGCCCGGCCCAGCCGCCCCCTGACTGCCATAGCGCGGCAAAACCATGCTTGTACGCGTTCTCGGCGCCACCCAGCAGGGAGCCCGAGCCGATCCACGACGACAGCAGCGTAAAGACGAGAACGATCGCAGGCAATGAGCGGCCCGCCAACAGGTAGTCGTCCTTGGTGTGCGTCTTGCGCAGACGCGAGATCGAGACCGTGAGCAGTCCAAGGACAATGGCGGCGAGAACGCCAGCGTAAAGATGGTTCATGGGCTCTGAAAACGCCTTTCAGTCACGAGAGATGCTACATGAACGGAAGCACTCAGGCCCGGCTGTAATCGCGCGCGCCGAAGAGCGCCGTCCCTAACCGGACCTCCGTCGCGCCCTCCTCGATGGCCACCGCATAATCGTGTGTCATCCCCATGGAGAGCGCATCAAGCTGCAGCTTCGGATGACGTCGCGCCGATTCGTCGCGCAGCTCACTCAACCGGCGGAAATAGGGACGCACGGCCTCGGCATCGCGCAGATAGGGTGGCACCGTCATTAGGCCGCGCACGTTCAGATGGCTGAGCTGCGGCAGGCGTTCGAAGAGCTCTTCGAACGCCGCGCTTCCCGGCGCCAAGCCGCTCTTCGTCTCTTCATCGCTCAGCTTGATCTCGACTAGCACGGGCAGCATCCGGCCATTTGCAGCAGCCGCCGTCTCCAGCCGCTCCGCCAGACGCAATGAGTCGACCGAGTCAACCGCATCGAAGAGTGCCGCGGCCCGCGCCGCCTTGTTCGATTGCAGATGGCCGATAAGGTGCGCGCGTAGTTTATGGGCGTCGCGCAGCGTATTCCACTCTGCCTGTTTTGTGTCGAACTCCTGCACCTTGTTTTCGCCGATGTGTGTGATGCCAAGCTCGGCTGCCGCGGCGATAGCCGCCGCGGGATGCATCTTGGTGACCGCGATCAGCGTGATCTCCCCGCGGGAACGATTCGCGCGGCGGCAGGCGCCTTCGATCGTCGCCTCCACCTGCTCCAGGTTCCGCTTCAGCTCATCGAACGTGTTCATGCTTATAGTGAGTCTGTCATTCTGAGCGTAACCGAAGGTGGAGCGAAGGATCGCTTTATCTTCTTCCCGATATCGGTGCGGAGCGTCGCACAACCAATCCCACATAGGCCACGAATGCAGACTCAGGACGTGAGCTGATCGCCGAAGCGAACGCAGTCCTCGGCCAGCGCGGTGAAGTCGGACATCTGGCTGCGATGGTTCGTAATGGCCACCCGCAGCGCGTATCGTCCGTCCAGCACTGTGCTCGAGACGATGTAGCGGCCGGACTCCTGCAGCTCAATCACTAGACGGCGATTCAGCGCGTCGAGTGCGACATCATCGAGGCCGGGACGCGTATACCGGAAGCAGACGACATTGGTGGGCCGGGGCGCAAGCAGTTCGAGCCGCGGCGAGGCCTCAATGAGCGATTCCAGGTGCGCAGCCTGCGCCATGTTCTGCGCGATCAGATGAGCGTATGTATCGATACCGTGCACCTGCAATGACATCCAGAGCTTCAGCGCGCGAAATCCGCGAGTCAGTTCCACGCCGCGATCGGCAAAGGGCAGTCCGCCGGCCATGATGCCGCCCTCCGCCTCTTCGAGGTAGCTCGCCTGCGTGGCAAACGCAGCCGTATGCAACTGAGAATCACGCACCAGCACGCAGCCGATTTCAAAGGGCAGGTAAACCCATTTGTGCAGATCGAAGGCCAGCGAATCCGCCTCCTCGATGCCGCGCACTAGTCCTGCATATTCTTTGGTGAGGCGCAGCAGCGCGCCGAAGGCGCCATCCACGTGGAACCAGAGGTCATGTTTGCGACACAGCGCTGCAATCGCAGGCAGATTGTCGATGGCGCCCGTGTTCACTGTGCCGCAATTGGCAATCACCACCGCAGGCCGGTGACCCGCTTCTCGGTCCTCTTCGATTTGTAACTCAAGCCGATCTAAATCTGGCTGGTGCAATTCGGTCACCGGGATGCGGCGGTACCCATCGCGTCCCAGGCCAAGCAGCTCCACTGCCTTCAGCGCCCAGGAGTGTGTCTCGGTCGATCCATAAACCAGCAGTTGTGGGTGCGCGCAGTGTTGCAAACCCTGCTGGCGAATGTCATAGCCGGCCTTCGCGTTACGTGCTATTGCAAGGCTAATGAGATTGGCCATGGTCGCGCCGGTGGTAAGTAAACCCGAGCTCTGCGATGGCATGCCCATCAGTTCCGCAAGCCAGCGCAGGCACGTCTCCTCAATGACTACAGGCGCCTGGCGGCCGCCCGCCACGTGTGCGTTCAAACCCGACGCAAGCATGTCGGCGAGCATGGCCAGCGGCGTTCCGGTGCCGCGCACCCATCCCCACGCCCGCGGATGACGGTTGCCGATTGTGTAGGGAACAAGATGCTTCATCAGCGTGCGATAGACCTCTTCCGCCGGCCGGCCCTGGATCGGGAGCGGCAAGGAGAGCGCAGTTGCGGATGCTTCGGGCATAGGACGCCATGCGGGCTGTTCGCGCAGGGTAGCTAGATCATCGAAGATATCGTCCAGCATGCGATGGCCCAGCGCGCGTAACTCCTGCCACGCCTCCGGTGTTGGCGGATCGAGTGTCGGCTGCTGGAGTGAATCGATGTCTTCGCGGACAGTCGAGTGCACGGGCAAGGGCATAGACGGGAGACCTCGCTGGTAGATATCGGGCGAGGCACGCCGGTGGGTGTCAAACGCTCGGGTCCACGTCCCAAACGGGGATCGTAGCGCCGCTATTCAGAATACCGCGTCGTCAGTCGGAAGTCAGGCCGCTTCAGAGAGCCTGCGTGAGGCGCGGCAGCAGCCCTGCGTGGCTGGTCTCGTACAGAGCAAGTAGCCGCTGCCGCATCAGGTAGTACGCGGCAGATGCCTCGTGGATGTAAAAGGGAATGCGCAGACTCTGGCGGCGCAGCAACATCGCCATTTCAATCTGCGTGATCGCCTTCTGCAGGCGGGCCGCATCGCGGCGCATGATCTCGGCGACGACGGTCGCATCCTCGAAGTTCCAGCGCTGCACAAAGACAGCCAAGTCGAGCATCACCTGCGCGTTGCGGCGCAGTCGAGGCAGTCCATCGGCCCCGCCAAGCAGACGCCACATGGCCTGCGGTTGCAACTCAAGCTGATTGCCACGTGGTTCCAGGTAAGCTTTGGCGATTTTTTCAAGATCTGCAAAATTCAGCGGCTCTAGACGAGCGACCAGAGTGTTCCAGGTAGTGTTCTGCTGCGCGCGACGCCGTAGGAAGAATCGCAGCTGGACGCCAGCGATTACCAGAAGGAGGAATCCGACTATAGCGAGGCCGACCACGTCAGTGAAGCTCCTTCCCCCGAGTACCCAAAACTTTTGCGAGATCGTAACTTACCTTATCGGTCAGATGCAACATGGCATCACGCATTTCCGCCGAAGGCCGTTCTTTTTCGGGCTCTTCCCGCCACAGTGCGACGATCCAGTAACAAAGGATGCACAAATATACAAACATACGGACGTGTTCCACGCCCACATAATGCGTATACCGGCCCCAATAGCCGTGCAAAAGTCCGATGACCAACGTGACGACCGCCCACGCCATCAGACCGTACCCAATTGACATCACATGAGAGCGCCAATGAAGGCCTTGTTTCTGCGACAGGAGAAGCACGAGAGCAAAAGTCATGCTGACGATCAGACTTGTGAACAGATCGCCACGAATCTCCCACACATCGGCGGGTGTGGCTGAGCTCGGATGGATCCACCAGACGATCACAAATGAAACAAGCGCTGTGACCGCAATCAGCGGCGCAAGCCGTATGCCTCGATTTGCAACCGTGTCGGGATGAAAAACGATGTGAGCGACTTCCACAATGACACCGATCTGTAAGAGAGCGTCCAACCCTTCAACAATCCAATAGACGACCGCGTAGGTGTGATCGGATGCGAAACGGTATGTGAAAAAGAGTGCAGCCGCACTCACAATGGTCAACATGCACCACGAGGCGAGCATCGGGAAGGTACGCAGTCTTCGCCGCAGAAGGATGACGCACAAAAGGGCGGCGTTCAGTAACGGGCCCGCCGCCCACAATGCGGTGTCCAGTAAAGGGAGCCTCATGAGAGGTAAGCTCTCCTATTCTGGGCCAGTATCTATCAGGTTTACAGGCCTAAGAAAGACAAAATCACAGATACCGACATCGACATGAATTGTCCTCCCTTTGGTGGCGGATTTGTCCCACCTGGCGCACCGAATGCCGTTGTCGTGGCGAGCAGGGTTGCGGAAAGGGCGAGGGTACGGAAAGTGCGTGACATGCGAAAGGCTCCCGGGCGCAGATGCGCTCCCCAGCAGCGTAACGAAAGTGCGGCAAAACGGGCTACAAGTATTACCAGAGAGATAGTTGTTACCAATGCTCTGTTGCAGCAAGAGTAAATCGTCTGGTTACCGGCCCTGCTCCTCTAGGTACTTCTCTGCTTCCAGCGCCGCTGCGCATCCTGACCCCGCCGCCGTGATCGCCTGACGGTAGCGTCGGTCCTGCACATCCCCGCACGCAAAGACGCCCTCCACCCGGGTGTGCACTTCGTCGTGGGTAACGATGTAGCCGTCGCTATCCAGCTCGATCTGGCCGACAAACGGCTTGGTATTAGGCTCGTGCCCGATGCCCAGGAACAAGCCCGTGACGGGCAGCGTCGTGATCGATCCGTTCTTCGTATGCTTCAGCCGGAGACCGGTCACCTCTTTCTGCTCGACCCCCAAAACCTCGTCAACTAGCACATTCGAAACGAATTCGATCTTTTCGTGCGCACGGGCGCGCTCCAGCATGATGTGTGACGCCCGATAGTTGTCTGACCGGTGCAGCAGGTAGACCTTGCTGGCGAAGCGGGTGAGGAAAAGGGCCTCTTCCATGGCGGAATCCCCGCCGCCGATCACCGCGATCTCCTTCCCGGAGAAGAAGAAGCCGTCGCAGGTAGCGCAGGAGGAGACTCCATGGCCGATCAGCGCCTGCTCCGACGGCAAACCCAGCCAGCGCGCGGACGCGCCGCTGGCAATGATCAGCGTGCGGGTCCGAATGGTCTCTGTACCCAGGTTCAGAACAAACGGGCGCTGCGACAGGTCGGCAGAGACCAGATTGGCCATGCGGAACTCAGCGCCGAAGCGGGTAGCCTGCTTTTTCATGTTCTCGATCAGATCTGGCCCCTGAATGCCGTCCGGCCAGCCCGGGAAGTTCTCGACCAATGTAGTGATCGAGAGCTGTCCTCCGGGCTCATGGCCTTCGAGCACCAGCGGCTTCAGATTGGCGCGGGCGGTGTAGATAGCTGCGGTGAGCCCGGCGCAGCCGGAGCCCAGAATGACTGTGTCGCGAACGTTGTCTGCCATGATCTCTATAGGTGCAATCTGTGCATCTTTGATTCTAACCACCGAAAAACGACTCCGCGCCACATGGCCGCGAGAGGGAGGAGCAGGAGATGGCGGATCTTGTCCTGGTATATGGAATGCGGTTGCTGCCTGCAGAAGAGGTGAAACAGGTCGGCTCGGCACCCGTGATGCTTCACAATGGCAACGAGGCACAGGTCACGATGCACGTGCTCGAAGGCTCCCGGGAGCAGATCGAAAAGCAGCTGAAGCAGAGCATCGATGCCTTCTTCGACTTCTATCCCGAGATCTGAATTCTGCCGAGAGGCGAATGAGGCATCTCCGACAGAACCAGGGACTTTGCGTGGGGATTGTCTCCGTGCTGGCCGCAGCCGAAGACGAGAGGCGTAGTGTCGAAGCCAGAACCGCTTCTCGCGCATCTTTCATTTAGGCGGGAATTCCAGGAGCGACGATGACGAACGGACAGAATTCAGTAAAGATTCCGCCGCGACCGCGTGTAGTGGTGCTGGGAGCCGGCTTCGCAGGATTGAATGCAGCACTCGCGCTGGGGGACATGGCTGTCGATGTGACGGTGATCGACCGGCGCAATCACCACACCTTCCAGCCGCTTCTGTACCAAGTTGCCGTCGGCGTACTGTCGCCCGCGGATATATCGCAGCCCATCCGCACAGTCCTGCGCCAGAAGAAGAACACCGAAGTCCTGATGGACGAAGTCGTGGGCATCGACACCGCGCAGCAGACGGTCGAGCTGTGCAGCGGCGCAAAGCTGGAGTATGACTACCTCATCCTCGGCACCGGTTCCACGCACAGTTATTTCGGCAACGAGGCCTGGGCGAAGTTGGCGCCTGGCCTGAAGACGCTCGAAGATGCGCGGGAGATCCGACGGCGCATCATGCTGGCCTACGAGCTCGCGGAGCGTGAGACTGTCGAGACCGGATCCCATCCTCCGCTGAACTTCGTTATCGTCGGCGGCGGCCCGACGGGCGTTGAGCTCGCTGGCGCCATCCGCGACATCGCGAGCCTCTACATGAGGGAAGACTATCGGCACATCGATACCGCAAAATCGCGCGTGCTGCTGGTGGAAGGCGGCCCTCACATTCTGCCTTCGTATCCGCCCGATCTGCAGGAAAAGGCGGTTCAGCAGTTGCACGAGCTGGGCGTCGATATCCTCACTGGCAAAAACGTCACGGATATCCAGCCGGGCTATGTGGTTGTCGGCCAAGGGCCGGACGCCGAGCGCTTTGAATCGCTGGTGACCCTGTGGGCCGCGGGTGTGCAGGCATCGCCGCTGGGCAAGATGCTGGGCATTCCCGTGAATCGCAAGGGATCAGTGACCGTAGATCAGTACCTGAACCCGCCTGGTCTGCGAAATGTGTTCATCTGCGGCGACCTCGCCGACGTGACCCAGCACGGCAAGCCTATTCCCGGCGTGGCGCAGCCTGCCATGCAGATGGGCAGGCAGGCTGCGCACATGATCGAAGCCGACATGGAGGGTCGTACACGCAAGCCATTCCACTACTTCGACAAGGGAGACATGGCGACTATCGGCCGCCACCGCGCCGTTGCCGACGTGAAATGGCCGGTCAAGGGACACTGGAGCGGCTTTCTTGCCTGGATCACCTGGCTGACGGTGCACATCTTCTTCCTCATAGGCTTCCGCAACCGCGTTCTGGTGATGGTGCAGTGGGCTTGGACCTACCTCACATCGGCTCACGGAGCGCGCCTCATCATGGGCAATCAAAGGCTGCCGGGATGGAACGCGCTTGTCCCGGCCCGGAAGCCAGTCCGAGTCGGTCCACTTGACCTGGCCTCGCCGGCGGATCACGATCTCCCCGAGGATCAGAACACCGCTGAGATTTCGAGTTCGGACGCGAAATCTCCCCGAAAAGCCACTGCCTGAAGCGTCCCGCCCCGGGAGTGTGTCAAGCGGCCATCTTGCCAGCCGGGAGCGGGGGTTTTCCGGATATCATGTGCCTCTGCTTCTGATACCTCGGGGGACGTTCATGCTCTCAGCTTTTTTCCGTGGCGCGCGCTTCTGCCTCGCCGCCTCTGCTCTGGCATTCGCCACGATTTCACTCGCGCAACCCTCAAAGCTCGCTCCAACCAAGCCGCTGAAGGTGCCTGCGCTCACCTATGAACGCTACACCCTGCCCAACGGCTTGACGGTGCTGTTGCATGAGGACCATCGTCTGCCGCTCGTGGCCGTCGACCTGTGGTATCACGTGGGTCCGGTGAACGAGGCGAAGGGCCGCACGGGCTTCGCGCATCTGTTCGAGCACATGATGTTCGAGGGATCCGAGCATGTGGGCGAAAAGGCCCACTTCCGCTATCTCGAAGGCGTGGGCGCCACCGACATCAACGGCACCACCGATTTTGACCGCACAAATTACTTCGAAACCGTCCCCAGCAACGAGCTTGAACTGGCCCTCTGGCTTGAGAGCGACCGCATGGGCTTCCTGCTGGAGAAGCTGGATCGCGAGAAGCTCACCAACCAGCGCGACGTAGTGCGCAATGAACGACGGCAGGGCGAGAACCAGCCCTACGAACTGAGTGACGAGGAGGTGTACCACCAGCTCTTCGCCCAGAGTCACCCTTACTATGCCTCCGTCATTGGCTCGCATTCCGACATCGAAGCGGCGCGGCTGATGGATGTGCGTAACTTCTTCCGTGACTACTACACCCCCAACAATGCAAACATCGCGATCGCCGGCGATTTCGACAAGGCAAAGCTGAAGGAGCTGGTGGACAAATACTTCGGGCCCATCCCCAAAGGCCCGGAGCCACCGCCGGTCACGGTGACCACCGCACCGATCACGAGCCAGAAGACTGTCACCGTCACGGATACAGTACAGTTGTCTCGGGTGACATACGCATGGCTGATGCCTCCGGCCTTTCAGCCAGGCGATGCCGATGCGCAGATGCTGATGAAGATCCTGGGCGGCGGCAAGGCCAGCCGGCTCTACCGCAAGCTGGTCTATGAGAAGCAAATTGCGCAGAGCGCCGAGTGCCAACTGACCTCGCTGCGCCTGGGTTCTGTCGCGCAGTGCGACATCATCGCCCGGCCCGGCGCACAACCTGACGATCTGAAGACTGCAATCGAGATAGAGCTGCGCGCCATGCGCAGCCAGGGGCCTTCGGAGGCAGAGCTCGACGGTGCGCGAAACTCCCAGCTGACCGGTCTGATCAGCGGCTTACAGCGCCTCGGCGGCTTCGGCGGCGTGGCCGACCGGATGGATTACTACAACTACTACACCGGCGATCCGGGCTACCTGTCCAAGGACGTTGCGCGCTTCCAGCACGTCTCCGTCGCTTCCGTGCGCAAGCTGGCGCAGACAGACCTCGTCGATGACAAGAGCGTCGTCGTGACCACGGTCCAGGGCGAGAAGGTGACGCACGATGTCCCGCGCAGCCCTGCGGACACGGACGCGAGTGTGAAGGTTGAGAACCCATATGCATCGTCCTTTGAAACGGCTCAGGACTGGCGCAAGTCCGCGCCTTCAGCGGGACCGCTGCCTCAAGCGCACCTGCCGGTCCCCAAAGTCTTCACGTTGGACAACGGCCTGCATGTGTATCTCGTCGAAGATCACGCGCTCCCGGTCTTCAACGCGAGTGTTGTCACTCTGGCCGGTGGTGATGCCAACCCCGCGAAGAAGCCCGGCTTGGCAGGCTTCACCTCGCGCATGCTGACCGAAGGAACACGCGACCGCTCCGCAACGGAAATTGCAGATGCGGCAGACCACCTTGGCGCGCAGCTTAAATCGCAGGCGGTTGTCGACAACGCCACTACATCCATCGACGCGCTGAGCAATACGACGGACGCATCGCTCGACCTGCTTTCGGAGATGACCGAGCATCCGGCCTTCGCGACGCAGGAAGTCGATCGCGTGCGCAAGCAGCAGTTGACCGCCATCCTGCAGGAGGCAGACGAGCCCATTGCTGCGACACTGCGCGTGGCCGTGAAGGCGCTCTACGGAGACTCGCCCTATGGCTATCCGGCCGTGGGCACCAGCGCTTCCGTGAAGAGCATCACGCGCGACGACCTCTCCGGCTTCTGGAATGCGCATTACGGCCCGCAGACCACCGCTCTGGTGCTGACGGGCGACATCACGGAAAAGGAAGCGCGTGAGCAGGCGGATAAGTACTTCGGCGTGTGGAAGAGTTCGTCTGCCGCAGCCGTCACCTCCGTGCCTGAGCCGGCTGCGCCGGAGCGCAAGGTAATCCTAGTGGACAAGCCGGGCTCGCCGCAGACCGTGCTTCTCGCCTTTGGACTGGGTGTTCCACGCTCCACTCCGGACTACCCGAGCATCCAGATCATGAACGATGTGCTGGGCGGCCTCTTCTCCTCGCGCATCAACATGAACCTGCGCGAGACCCACGGCTATACATATGGCGCGATCTCCCGCTTCACCTTCAACCGCTTTGGCGGTCCAATGTTTGCCGGAGCGCAGGTGCGCACAGATGTGACCGCGCCGGCGGCAAAGGAGCTCTTCGCGGAGCTAGATCGCATTCTCACCGATCCACCAACCGCGGCCGAGTTAAAGCTGGCGCAGGACTCGCAGATGCGCTCGATTCCGGGGCAGTTTGAAACTGCGAAGGGGACCTCGCAGCGAATGGGCGGTCTCTTCGTCTACAAGCTGCCGGATAACTACTACGCGGCATTGCCCGCGGAACTCGCTGCAGTAAAGCCGCAGCAGGTGACGCAGGCGGCCATAGACCACATCCACCCCAAACAGATGATCGTGGTGGCAGTAGGAGATCGCGCGAAGATCGAACCGGGATTGAAGGAGCTGAATCTTGGGCCGATCGAATATCGCGATGCCTCGGGAAATCCAGTCCAGTAGCGATCCAGTCCAGTAGCGGGAAGGAAAAGGGCCGGGACGGCATCGCCGTCCCGGCCCTAGTTATTTCCCCGCCGACTCAAGCGCCGACCGGCTCCGCAGCCTGCACATTCACCGGCGTCAGCCAGTTGTAACGGTCTGGGCGGGAGCCGTTCACAATGCCGAAGAATTCCTCGGCAAGCTGATGCGTGATCGGCCCAGTATTGCCGTCCTTGACCAGGATGCGGTCGATCGAGCGGATCGGCGTCACCTCAGCGGCGGTGCCGGTGAAGAAGACCTCGTCCGCGATGTAGAGGATCTCGCGCGGCAGCGGCTGCTCGATGACCGTGATGCCGAGATGACGCGCAAGGGTGAGAACGGAGTCGCGCGTAATGCCGCTGAGCACGGAGTTGGCGAGCGGTGTGGTGTAGATAGTCGATCCACGCACCACGAAGAGATTCTCTCCCGAGCCCTCCGAGAGATAGCCGTTCACGTCGAGCGCGATCCCCTCGCTGTAGCCGTTGAGGTCTGCCTCCATGCGGATAAGCTGCGAGTTCAGGTAGTTGCCGCCGGCCTTCGCCATCGAAGGCATAGTGTTCGGTGCAGGGCGGTTCCAGGACGAGATGCACACATCGGCGCCAGCATCACCGGGGACGTACTTGCCCCATGGATAGTTGACGATGTAAGTCTCGACCGGGCAGCCTTTCGGGTTGACGCCAACCTCGCCGTAGCCGCGGAACGAGATGGGACGCACATAGCAGGGCGCGACGCCGTTCGCTTCGATCAGTTCAATCACGGCCGCGTTGAGCTGCTCGAGCGTGTAGCCCAGGTCCATGCGGTAGATGCGCGCCGAATCGAGCAGGCGCTGCATGTGGTCGGAGAGCCGGAAGATGGCTGCACCTTCTGGCTGCTTGTAACAGCGCAGACCTTCAAAAACCGAGGAGCCATAATGCAGCACGTGGCTCATTACATGAACCTGCGCCTTCTCCCAGGGGATGAGTTTTCCGTTGTGCCAGATGTTGGCCGTGGTCTGGATCGGCATGCACACTCCTCGCTCGTGTGGCGGTCGTTCGTCCTGCTTCGATTATAGGGGAGGCACGCTGCCGCTATTCGTCGCGCAAAGCCTCAACCGGTGGAATCAGCGAGGCTCGCCACGCTGGAATGTAAGATGCCGCCGCTCCGATGAGGCAGAGCGTCAGCAGAACGCCTGCGTATGTCCACACATCGGCTGCGCCGACCCCGTAAAGAAACCCCGAGAGCAGCCGGCCGGTCAACGCGGACAGCACAAGCCCTGCAGCCAGCCCGGCGACGATCATCGCCGCCCCCTGACGAAGCACCATCTGCAGAACCGAGGCGCGTGGCGCACCCAGAGCCAGCCGGATCCCGATCTCACGCCGCCGGTAGCCCACCAGTTGTGCGAGCACGCCGTAGAGTCCAGTGATCACCATCAGCGCCGCCAGCCCCGCAAAGGCTGCTGTGATGTAGAGTCCCAGCCGGTTGGTGAAGTTGCTCTTGTCCACGGTCTCGCCGAGCGTTTGGAAGCTGTCGAGCGCATAGTCCGGGGCCTGTTCGCGAAAGACAGAGCGGGCAATCGGTGCCACTGCGACATCGCCGCGCGTCTTCACCAGCATGTTCACCACGGTCTTGAGCAGCGCTGGATAGAAGAGCGATGTGGTGGGAATCTGTTGATAGGGAATCAGGAGTAGCGGCCCGGGCGCCGTGCCGATGGCGGAGTCCTTCTGGTCCGCCAGGACGCCCACGATGGTGTACGGCTGAATCATCCCGGTGTCCTTGCCGCCGAGATCGATCTTGTGGCCGAGCGGGTCCTTTGTGCCGAATGCCTTTTTCGCCAGGGCCTCGTTGATCACGATGACATTTGGAGCCGCCGCAGTGTCGCCCTCGCTGATCATGCGTCCGCGCAGCAACGGTGTTCCCAGCAACCGGGCGTAGTCTGGACTCGCTGCAGACATCCGCGAGCTGTAGTTGTGCGCATCATCCTGCGGCTGGTCGAGCACCCGAAAGCTGGTGTGCATGTCGATACCGGAGAGCGGTGGCGCTGTGATGAGTGCCGCGTCCTCAACACCGGGAGCATTGCGCAGGCGTTCGAGCACCGGGCCATATGCCGTGACGGCGACGGAAACCGGCGCATGCTCGGTATCCGTCGAGACGGCCATGTTTGAGAAGCCCGCCGCATCGGCCGGCATAACGGAAAAACCCGTGATGCGCTCTGTGGTAAAGCCGAGGTCGGTGTGCTGCAGATTCCAGAGCGTGTGAAAGAGCAGTCCAGTCGCAACCAGCAACAACGTGGAAAGCGCGACCTCACCGATCACCAGCGTATGGGTGAGCCGGTTCGAGACGCTGCGTGTTCCCAGCCCGCGCGATGCTGTCTGCAGGGCGCGCTGCGGATGAGTGCGCCCCACAATCAGCGCCGGAAGTATCGACGAGAGCAGGGTCGTAATCGTAGCGACGGCGGCCAGCACCAGGATCACCGTCCAGTCGAGCGTGATCGCCTCCGCCCGCGGAATCGTGTCGGCCGGAAGGGTACGGATGGATCGGATCAGCAGCCATGCGAGGGCAATACCGAACGCGCATCCGAGTGCCGACAAGACACCGCCTTCCACCAGCATGCCGCGGATGAGGCGCCCGCGCGGTGCGCCCATTGCGGAACGCACCGCAAACTCCTGCTGCCGGCCCAGGCAGCGCGCGATCATCAGATTGGCGACATTCGCGCACGCGATAAGAAGCACCATCCCCAAAGCCGCGACCAGCCCCAGAAAGACCGGACGCACCTGCCCGGTGACCGTCTCGAGATAGGGAATCGCCTGCAATTGGAAGTCGGCGTGCAGCTTCTTCGGATTCGCCGCCTTTATGCTGCGAGTCGTGCCGTCAAGTTCCGCCTGTGCCTGTGCCAGCGTGACTCCAGGCCGCAATTTGCCCACGATGTACTCGAAGTGATAGCCGCGGTCGTTCAGCATCAGAGGCGTGGGCTGCAGCGGCAGCCAGACGCCTTTGCGAATGTCGTTGCCCATCGACTCCGGGAAGCGGAAGGCCGCAGGCATCACCCCCACCACGGTGCGTGCCTGGTTGTTTACCCGGATGGTATCGCCGACGATGGCCGGATTCGCGTGAAACGCCTCCCGCCATAGCCCCTCGGAGAGCAGCACTACCTTGGGTCCGTTCGCGTCGCCCTCTTGCGCGGTAAAAGTGCGGCCAAGCAGCGGACGCACGCCCAGCATCGCGAAAAGGTTCGGGCTGACGTTGGGTGTCACCACCGACGTGGGCGCGACTTCGCCCCGAGCGCCGTTTCTTTCACCTGACGAAGCGCCGGACAGCACGCCAACGTCTTCCGAGAAAAGGGCGACCTCCGAGAAGGACCGCGTGGCCTGGTCGCGTACATCGCGGTAGTTCAGCCAGGAACTCGCCTGCGGCCGGTTTTCGCTGCTCGGATTGATCATCGTGAGGAGGCTGGCATCTGCATAAGGAAGCGGCCGCAGCAGCACATCCTCCGCTACGGTAAACATCGCTGTGTTCGCGCCAATTGCCAGCGCTAGCGTGATGACAGCCAGAGCCGCAAAGCCGGGAGACAAACGAAGCTGGCGCATAGCGTGGCGCAGATCATCAAGCAGACCGGACATGCCTCACCTCACTCAGGAGCATACGAAATCTCCGTCCATCAAGGGCCACTTTTATCTGCATCTCTCGAAATCCGCGCTGAAGCGCCTGGTAGGTCTGGCGGAAGCAAAGAAACAGACTTCACAACAAACCCGTGTGGAGCGGAACGAGTTATCGGCGACAATGGCGCCTGAGAACCAGCAACCTAGAACCTGGCAACGTCCGGAGCACAACATGATCTTCGGTCCCGCGACGACAGCGCTGCACGAAATCAGGGAATCGGACTATGTGCGCTTTTCTGTGCTCGCGCTCTCGTCCATCTTCTTCCTGGTCGATCCCTTCGCGGCTATCGGGACCTTCATGGCCATCACGGAGGGCGAAGACAAAAAGAGCCGTGCCCGCACGGCACGGCGCGGCGCGCTTACCTGCTTCATCGTGCTCACCAGCTTTGCCCTCATCGGCAAGCTGATCTTCCGGATGTTCGGCATCACTCTGCCGGCATTCGAGATCGCCGGCGGCCTGATCCTGCTCTTGATCGGCATCGATATGCTCGAGGCGAAGCGCTCGCCCACCCAGGAATCCTCCGGCGAAACGGAAGAAGCCACGGCCAAGGATGACGCCGGCATCATTCCCTTGGGCATCCCGATGCTAAGCGGCCCGGGAGCGATTTCGAGCGTGATGGTGCTGGTCGGCCAGGCGGCCAGACTGTGGGAGTGGATCGCCATTCTCGGCTCCATCGCCATCACCGCCTGGGCCAGCTACGGCGTACTGGTTGGCGCAGACCGCATCCGAAAGGTAATGGGCGATACCGGTATTCGCATCCTCGTTCGCATCATGGGACTCCTGCTTGTAGCGTTGGCGGTGCAATTCTTTGTTAACGGGCTGACAGATCTGGGTGTGATCGCGAAGCAGTAGTTTCCGAGCGGCACGCATCGGAGGTGAAGTATGACGATCTGGTCCAGGCGTACATCGCTGGCGGCCCTGTTGCTGCTGGCTCCAATCACGCTGGCCCCGGTGAAAGGATGGGCACGTTACACTCCCCATCCCTGCAAGAACGCCTTCACCGAGCAGCAGGAGATTACCGAGGGGCAGAAGGCAGCGCAGGATGTCTATAAGCAGATGCCGGTGCTTCCGGATAGCAGCCCAGTGAGCCGCTACGTGCAGCAGCTTGGCGCCCGCCTGGTGACCCATGCGCCGGGATACAAGTGGCCCTACAACTTCCACGTCGTGAATGTGGAGGACATCAACGCCTTCGCCCTGCCCGGCGGGTCGATCTTTGTCAACGTGGGCACGATCCAGGCAGCCGGGACAGAGGCGCAGCTTGCCGGTGTCATGGCGCACGAGATCTCGCACGTCGCGCAGCGGCACTCCACCTGCAACATCACCAAGCAGCAGATGCCGAGCCTGCTCGCGGGCCTCGGACAGATTGCGGCCGGGATCGCGCTGGGTGGGGCGGCAGGCGCGGCAGTGCAGCAGGGGATCGGCTTAACCGCGGGCCTCTCCTTCCTGCGCATGTCGCGCGACAGCGAGAAGCAGGCCGACCTGATGGGCACCGATATCCTCTACGACGCAGGCTATGACCCGCGTGCCATGCCGCAGTTCTTCGAGGTCATTCAGGGCAAGTACGGCGAGGGTGGATCTCAGTTCCTCAGCGACCATCCCAACCCAGGAAACCGTGTCGGTTACGTGAACGATGAGATCGCCACTCTGCCACCCCGCACCAATTACATAAAGACGAGCGCTGAGTTCACCCGCATCAAGAAGGCAGTTGCCGGCATGCACCCATATACCGCCAAACAGGTGTCGAGCGGCGCTTGGAAGCAGCAGGGCGGCAATGCCGCACCGCCACCGGCAGCCGCTTCTTCGGCTGGGCGGCTCAGCCAGGCACAATGGGCGCCGCAAGGGGACTGGCAGACACTTAAGGGCGACGGCTTCACCGTCTCCTATCCAGGAAACTGGAAGGCTGCGGTATCGGGAGCCGGGGGTCTGATTGCGCCGCCGGGTGGGGTAGGTGCACAGAACGAAATCGGGTACGGAATGCTGAGCGGGCGCTTCCAGCCCCAGCAGTTGGACGAGACGGCAGCGGAAACCGATCAGTTGGTGGCACAGCTTCGGCAGCAGAACCCGCAGTTGACGCCAGGGGCTGCATCGGACGTGGTGGTGAATGGGGTGCGCGGGCGGTCGCTCGAGGCGACAAATACCGGGGCAGCCGGAGGCGGCACCGAACGAGATTGGGTGGTGGCTCTTCCGGAGTCCACCGGGACGCTGCGTTATCTTGTGTTTGTCGCCCCAGATGCCGATTTCAACGCTCTCCGGCCTACCTATGAGCGCATGTTGGGCACGCTCAAGCTGACGCCCTAAGGCTGAAACAATGAGCGGCCGGATCAGCGTCAGCTTTATCGATTTCAACAGGCATTCCGGTGTTTTCAACAGTGGCGCGGTTGCGTCCAGGGCGAGGTCCCGATAGTATCCGAATTGCTGCAAGTGAGTGAGCGAGAGAGCGACGGCGCGAAGTTGTGCCGGAAGCAAAATCTCTGGTACACTACATAAGCAGTCGTAAGGAAGCGCGATTCCAGGATTGGCCGAGTGGCTAATGTGATCGGAATCGAAGCGTAATGTTCGCCGGGCAAGTAGCCCACAACACCGAACATCTCCTGCAGTAGGCAACCGGGTTCAGATGCCCGCTTGACGGCCTCACGGCCACTCCCCGCTTGAGAGCGATACGGAGCTACGATCTTTTAGATTTTTGTGCTGTGCGCTTCCGTAGTCGTCGGGAATAAATCCCGAGAATGGGATTGACGACTCGGTAACACTAGGATAGTGTTGGCAAGTGCGCGTAAAACGGTTCTGAGCTGCGCTGAGTGTGCAGCCGAGCCGACAGCACGCAAGTTCGAGGGCCTGCGACGTCTCGTCGTAGATCTCGATCCAAAAGCGGCCCGCTAAGGCGGATACCGTTCCGGATCTTTGACAATCAGGTTGAACGTGCCAGTCGTGAGAGATCAGCAGGAATAGGCTTGATCATTCTCACAAGGTAAATCTCTCCAGCCTTTTCGAGCGCTGGAGAGTGCGCGACACTCCCGGACCTCCGTCCTGGGATGTCGCGAGCAGGCTTCAAACGAGAGTTTGATCCTGGCTCAGAATCAACGCTGGCGGCGTGCCTAACACATGCAAGTCGAACGAGAAAGTGGAGCAATCCATGAGTAAAGTGGCGCACGGGTGAGTAACACGTGACTAACCTACCCTTGAGTGGGGAATAACTTCGGGAAACCGAGGCTAATACCGCATAACACCTACGGGTCAAAGGAGCAATTCGCTTAAGGAGGGGGTCGCGGCAGATTAGTTAGTTGGCGGGGTAATGGCCCACCAAGACGGTGATCTGTATCCGGCCTGAGAGGGCGCACGGACACACTGGAACTGAAACACGGTCCAGACTCCTACGGGAGGCAGCAGTGGGGAATTTTGCGCAATGGGGGAAACCCTGACGCAGCAACGCCGCGTGGAGGATGAAGTCCCTTGGGACGTAAACTCCTTTCGATCGGGACGATTATGACGGTACCGGAAGAAGAAGCCCCGGCTAACTTCGTGCCAGCAGCCGCGGTAATACGAGGGGGGCGAGCGTTGTTCGGAATTATTGGGCGTAAAGGGCGCGTAGGCGGTCGGATAAGTCTTGTGTGAAATCTCCGGGCTCAACTCGGAGTCTGCACGAGAAACTATCTGGCTTGAGTGTGGGAGAGGTGAGTGGAATTCCTGGTGTAGCGGTGAAATGCGTAGATATCAGGAGGAACACCTGTGGCGAAAGCGGCTCACTGGACCACAACTGACGCTGAGGCGCGAAAGCTAGGGGAGCAAACAGGATTAGATACCCTGGTAGTCCTAGCCCTAAACGATGATCGCTTGGTGTGACGGGTACCCAATCCCGCCGTGCCGAAGCTAACGCGTTAAGCGATCCGCCTGGGGAGTACGGTCGCAAGGCTGAAACTCAAAGGAATTGACGGGGGCCCGCACAAGCGGTGGAGCATGTGGTTTAATTCGACGCAACGCGAAGAACCTTACCTGGGCTCGAAATGTAGTGGAATCCGGTGGAAACATCGGCGCCCAGCAATGGGCCGCTATATAGGTGCTGCATGGCTGTCGTCAGCTCGTGTCGTGAGATGTTGGGTTAAGTCCCGCAACGAGCGCAACCCTTGTTACCAGTTGCTACCATTTAGTTGAGCACTCTGGTGAGACCGCCTCGGATAACGGGGAGGAAGGCGGGGATGACGTCAAGTCCTCATGGCCTTTATGTCCAGGGCTACACACGTGCTACAATGGCCGGTACAAACCGTCGCAAACCCGTGAGGGGGAGCTAATCGGAAAAAGCCGGCCTCAGTTCGGATTGGAGTCTGCAACTCGACTCCATGAAGCTGGAATCGCTAGTAATCGCGGATCAGAATGCCGCGGTGAATACGTTCCCGGGCCTTGTACACACCGCCCGTCACATCACGAAAGTGGGTTGCACTAGAAGCCGGTGAGCTAACCGCAAGGAAGCAGCCGTCCAAGGTGTAATTCATGATTGGGGTGAAGTCGTAACAAGGTAGCCGTAGGAGAACCTGCGGCTGGATCACCTCCTTTCTAAGAGAGAAACGCATAGTTTGATATATGTATCCGCGATTGCGGACTGCCTCGGCAGCGCATATATCAGCTATCACCCTCTTGTCCCGGACCTCCGGGATAGAAGAGGAGCTTGAATCAGGCCTTCTCTGCCTGTTGAATCTCAACATCGATGGTCATGAGCGGCGTAGCTGCTCAGCATGTTCAACCTGGTCCTCGAAATCATTGGACGAGAAAAAGACTAACCAAGTCGGGCTGTTCGTTTCGACGGATGGATCCGGACTGGGGCCTGTAGCTCAGTTGGTTAGAGCGCACCCCTGATAAGGGTGAGGTCGGTAGTTCGAATCTACCCAGGCCCACCATCCTTATCGGAATATAGATGGGGCTGTAGCTCAGCTGGGAGAGCACCTGCTTTGCAAGCAGGGGGTCATCGGTTCGATCCCGATCAGCTCCACCAGTCTTCTTTGCGTCTCCTGCTCAAAGGTGAACTTCTTCATGACGAGGAAGTTGACCTTTGAGCGGGCTCAGCCTGAGCCAAGATTCAGGCGGGCATGTTCGAGAGCGCCTCATGGCGCGCGCTGCTTTGGAGCAGCGTTCTGTTATTTGACAACGAATTGCATTGGGTAAATTGCATACAAGGCTGAGCAGCTTACTTATCCCTGTCAAGTTTGGGTTGGTAAGGCTGGTTAGTTGAGTGTCTTTAGATAGAGTGCGTAAGCGGGGATCGTACCCCGTGAGGCGCACAGGCGGAAATATGCATGGAATGAATCCGGCAAGAGGCAGCACGATCGCTTCCTGCGTGGAATTAATTCTATGGTCAAGCTACTAAGGGCGCACGGTGGATGCCTTGGCAGAAACAGGCGATGAAGGACGTGGCAAGCTGCGATAAGCTCCGGGGAGCCGCACACAGGCGTTATATCCGGAGATCTCCGAATGGGGAAACCCACTTGAGCAAACCTCAAGAACACCCTGCTGAATACATAGGCAGGAGTGAGCGAACCCAGGGAAGTGAACCATCTCAGTACCTGGAGGAAGAGAAAGAAACCTCGATTCCGATAGTAGTGGCGAGCGAACTCGGAATAGCCCAAACCCGTAGCATTTCGGTGCAGCGGGGGTTGTAGGGTCCGCAACAGTAGAGTTACCAATCCAGTGGTTAGTCGAATCGGATGGAAAGCCGATCCATAGAACGTGACAGGCGTGTAGACGAAAGCCATCTGGACTCGAAGCGGATACCTGAGTAAGGCGGGGCACGTGAAACCCTGCTTGAATCCACGGGGACCATCCCGTAAGGCTAAATACTCGTTTCTGACCGATAGTGAACCAGTACCGTGAGGGAAAGGTGAAAAGCACCCCTGCGAGGGGAGTACAAAGTACCTGAAACCGTGTGCCTACAAGCAGTGGGAGGGCTATGCGCGCAAGCGAATGCCTGACCGCGTGCCTATTGCATAATGAGCCGGCTAGTTATTCTTGTCAGCAAGGTTAAGCGTAAGCGAGCCGAAGCGAAAGCGAGTCTGAATAGGGCGTTCAGTTGGCAGGAATAGACGCGAAGCGGGATGATCTACCCTTGGCCAGGTTGAAGGTGGGGTAACACCCACTGGAGGACCGAACCGGTGTTTGTTGAAAAAAGCTCGGATGAGCTGAGGGTAGGGGTGAAAGGCTAATCAAATTCCGTGATAGCTCGTTCTCTCCGAAATAGCTTTAGGGCTAGCGTCGGGTGATTTGCACTGGTGGTAGAGATCTGGATGGACTAGGGGGCTTTCCGGCTTACTGAATCCAACCAAACTTCGAATGCCAGTGACAACCAGCCCGGCAGTCAGACTGTGGGGGCTAAGCTTCATAGTCGAGAGGGAAACAGCCCAGACCGCCTGCTAAGGTCCCCAAGTTACAGTTAAGTGGGAAAGGAAGTCGGAACGCCCAGACAGCCAGGAGGTTGGCTTAGAAGCAGCCATCCTTTAAAGAAAGCGTAATAGCTCACTGGTCAAGCGGTCCGGTGCCGACAATACAACGGGGCTAAAACTGTACACCGAAGCAGCGGATGCACACCTCTGGTGTGCGTGGTAGGAGAGCATTCTCAACAGCATTGAAGCCAGACTGAGAAGACTGGTGGAGCGTTGCGAAGAGACCCTGCCGGCATAAGTAGCGATAATGAAGGTGAGAACCCTTCACGCCGAAAGTCTAAGGTTTCCTGAGGAAGGTTAATCCGCTCAGGGTTAGGCGGTCCCTAAGGCGAGGCCGAAAGGCGTAGCTGATGGACATCCGGTTAATATTCCGGACCTCCCAGACCATCGTTTGACGATGGGGAGACGCAGAAGGATAACCAGGACCCTATATGGCTATTGGGTTCGATACGCGTAAGCTGGTTTCGATAGGCAAATCCGTCGAAGCTTAACAGTGAGGCGTAAAGCAGTAAGCCGCATGGCTGAAAGCTGGTGAGTTCACGCTGCCGAGAAAATCCTCTAAGGAGAAGGGCTGGGAACCGTACCACAAACCGACACAGGTAGACGAGGAGAATATCCAAAGGCGCTCGAGTGAAAGCTTGTTAAGGAACTCGGCAAATTAGCTCCGTAACTTCGGGAGAAGGAGCGCCCCGTTAGCGTGCAAGCGCGAGGGGGCCGCAGTGAAACGCGTACGGCGACTGTTTAACAAAAACACAGGTCTCTGCTAAGTCGAAAACGACGTATAGGGGCTGACGCCTGCCCGGTGCCGGAAGGTTAAAAGGAGAGGTTAGCCGCAAGGCGAAGCTTTGAATTGAAGCCCCGGTGAACGGCGGCCGTAACTATAACGGTCCTAAGGTAGCGAAATTCCTTGTCGGGTAAGTTCCGACCTGCACGAATGGCGTAACGATCGTACGACTGTCTTAACGAGTTGCTCGGCGAACTTGTAGTACCGGTGAAGATGCCGGTTACCCGCAGCTAGACGGAAAGACCCCGTGCACCTTTACTACACCTTAACTATGAATTATGGCTCTTACTGCGCAGGATAGGTGGGAGGCTTTGATACCAGGCTCTCGGGCTTGGTGGAGCCACCGGTGAGATACCACCCTGTGAGTGCTGTGATTCTAACCTGCTCCCGTGATCCGGGAGAGGGACATAGTTAGGCGGGTAGTTTGACTGGGGCGGTCGCCTCCTAAATTGTAACGGAGGCGCGCGAAGCTACTCTCAGGCTGTTTGGAAATCAGCCGTCGAGTGCAAAGGCATAAGAGTGGTTAACTGTGAGACCTACAAGTCGAGCAGATGCGAAAGCAGGCCTTAGTGATCCGGTGGTTCTGTATGGAAGGGCCATCGCTCAACGGATAAAAGGTACGCCGGGGATAACAGGCTGATCGGAGCCAAGAGTTCATATCGACGCTCCGGTTTGGCACCTCGATGTCGGCTCATCGCATCCTGGAGCTGTAGAAGGTTCCAAGGGTTAGGCTGTTCGCCTATTAAAGCGGTACGTGAGCTGGGTTCAGAACGTCGCGAGACAGTTCGGTCCCTATCTGCTGTGGGCGTAGGAGATTTGCGGGGGGCTGTCCTTAGTACGAGAGGACCGGGATGGACGAACCTCTTGTGTTCCAGTTGTCCTGCCAAGGGCACGGCTGGGTAGCGAAGTTCGGTTGTGATAACCGCTGAATGCATATAAGCGGGAAGCACGCCCCAAGATGAGATCTCCCAACCCAAAAGGGAAAAGAAGGGCCCAGGAAGACCACCTGGTTGATAGGCTGGAGGTAGAAGCGCAGTAATGCGCGTAGCTTACCAGTACTAATCGCCCGTTCGGCTTGTCCATAGAATTAATTCTGCGCAGCAAATCCGCCGCCAGAAAAGATACTCAACAACAAGCCTTGAAATGCAGTGATTGACTGCAGTTGCAGCCAGTCCCAATGCAATTCGTTTTAAATGCAAAGTTTGTGGCGCCAGTTTGCCATTCTCGTTCCGGGGAGAAACCGCCCGTGTGTGCAGAGAGATGGCTGCGGGGAAACTCCCGCCAAGCGCCGCACCCAAGCTTGCCGGTGAGCATACCGCGAGAGTCACACCCGTTCCCATCCCGAACACGGAAGTTAAGCCTCGTCGGGCCGATGGTACTGCACGCGAAAGTGTGTGGGAGATTAGGTAATCGCCGGCATTAGCATCAAAAAGCCCGCTCTTCCGAGCGGGCTTTTTTGCGTCCCAAAACTCGACCGCTCACCTATGGAGTCAGCAGCCCGTAAACATCCACGGCTCCATTACCGCTCACATACACGTGGCCATTGGCTACAACCGGGGTGACGAACTTGTTCGCATTCACGGCCAGGTCACGGTTTCCCGCCGCTTGTGTGCTGCTGTACAGCTCATGTGTGAGGTCCGCCGGATCATACGCGCAAAGCACTCCCGGTCCCGGGACCCCGAACTGGGTTGCATCGACGGTCCAAAGGATGGCGTTGCTGGTGCCGTTTGCGGAAATCGTCGGAGCCGAGCCGCCGACCCAACAGCCGTTGCACGTAAATGTTTCCGGGGTAGCCGAGGAGGGTGTGATCTGAAATTGCTGTGTTGTTGGGTTGAATGGATAGACATACATGGGTGAACTGTCGCCACTCAGGTACAAAGCGTTATTGAAAAAGAGCGCATTCTGGTGCGTGCTATTGGGGTCGAGCTTCACTGTCTGAATAACGTGATTTGTAGTTGCGTCATACGATCCCATGCTGTCGCGATTGATCAAATAGATGAAGGCGCTCTTGTCTGCTGTGACCAGAAGGTGCGGCACCGGCCCTGGTTGATCGGGAAGCAGAACGCTTCCCATCACGCCGAAGTCGTTGTCATAAGCGCTCATCAGCTGCTGGTTGTAGGGACTGAAGAAATCGGCCACGCGAACCGATTTATTTGGGCCTGTCGTCAGCTTCAGTGAACTCGAACTGTAATTCGATTGAGTGCTATCGAAGCTCCCGTTGCCGGAAGCGAGAAAGATGTTTCCATTCCCATCCGAAGATGGTCCATTCGAGCCCATCCAGATTCCACCTTCGCTACCATTCGGCGTGTCATTGAAAACGTACGTCTGTTGCGATACATCTGCAGCCGAGTAGGCAAGCAGCCAGCCGTGATAGGGCTGGTTGTCACCATGCGAAGCAAATGCCACCCAGACATTCCCATCAATCAGAGCCAGCGCACTGCGCTGCAGTGACTTGAGAGCGTTGAATGGTACCTGGCCGTTCACCGCGTCGGGCGCGGACCCTGGGATACTAGCGCTGATCACCGTCGGCCCGTTCAGAGCCTCCACACCTGTTTCAACTTTCAAAGCGTGTAACCGCTGGAAGTAGGTAGTCTTGCCGTTCTGAACCAGCTTGCTCTTTGAGACCACGTAGAGGATGTTCTGGTTGGGGTCAAATACCGGCGTGCTGGTGATCCCAATCTCAGGTTGAATATCCTTCGATCCCGTATCCGTGAAAGGTACAGTTGTTTCACCAGTCTGTAGAAGCGACTTGCTCCAGAAAGGCTGTGTCGATGCGACGTCGGCGTCGAAGGCATATACCGTGTCGTGCTCTGTGGCGATGAGGACGAGATCGTGTGCTTTCCCGTCTGACATGATCACGTTTGTTGCAACGAGTGGCTGAGCGAATACCTGCCCATCGACCGGCAACGTGAACTGCTTGCCGAAGCTGGTGGCGTTCACGTTCGCCGGCGTCAGGGTGGTTTCCTTCGACTGGATACCACTCCGTTGGTTGTCGTAATGGTATGTCGGTACGGCGACAACTCCGCTCTTCAACCCAATGTCCGGACCGGTGCCGCTTGAAGAGCACCGGGTTAATGTCAGAATTGCAGTCGTCGCAAGAACACAAGAGAGTACAAGCCGTCGCAAAGACGGGTGACGGTAATCGTGCACGAGCCGTGTCCCTTTCTGGAATCGTGGTCAGTAAATACTGCGAGTAGACATCAAAATGGCGCGGCGGCTCGCATTTCAGTGGTGGGTCTAACCTCTCTAGTAACCGGTCTGTTGCATTTCTATGAATTGGCTGGCAAGCCCAGCCGCCCATGCGTGATCTTTCAGTCGGTTTGAAAGGTCACATCTCCGGGTAGTTTTCGTATTTTTTCGACATTTCTTCAGAAACTCTTCAACCGCTTCTACTCGTCCATTAGGACTGGCAGCCCCACTCTCCCAGGGCTGTGGGCCAATTACGCCTTGGAGTGCATGCAAAACGGCGGCCTCCTCGGCTCGAATCTCACCAGGGAATGTGATCCGCTCCGCAACCGGCGAAGCTCAAGCGGGTTGATATGAGCGTGGAGGGAAATACAAAGATGAAACGGCAAGTACTCTGTAGTCTCGTACTCACTGGATTGCTGTCAACCGGCGTCATGTTCGCGCAGGAACCAGGATCCGCACCCGAACAAGGCGCTCCCCAGGCGCAAGGCGGTGGGATGGGCATGCACGGCGGCCATCATATGGATCCCGACCAGATGCTTGCTCATATGACCAAGCGCTATAACCTCACCGCCGATCAGCAGAGTCAGATCAAGCCCATCCTGCAGGATCAGCAGCAGCAGATGCAGTCTCTGCGCTCTGACACGAGTTCCTCACGTGAGGACAAGATGGCCAAAATGCAGAGCATGCACCAAGAGAGCACGCAGAAGATCGAGGCGGTTTTGACAGATCAGCAGAAGCAGAAGTTCGAAGCCGACCAACAGAAAATGCAGGAGCGCCGCGCGGAGCACATGCACGGCGGCCAGGGAGGCGCAGGCCAGCAACCCGCACAGCCTCAGTAAAGGCATCGACTCCGTCGAAAGAGGGCCGCACAAAATGCGGCTCTCTGCTGCTCTGCGGACTGCAGGGAGCGCCCAGATCTCGCGTTTGAGATGCGGGTCTTTCCCCGTGGGCGAACGGCCATTGCAACGGAGTGAAGGATCGGATCGCTGTCAAGCAGCAGCAACAATCTCAGATCGAATTCCCAAACCGGAATCCCGATCCAACTACTTCAGCAAAACCTGCCGATTTATTCCATGCCGCTTGCTACTCTTAAATAAGAGATTCACTTACAAGCAAAAAGCCATGGGCAGCTCCCGTGGCTTTTTTGTCACTGTAAGTCCTTATGCAGGAGGACTTTACCGGTAAGTCTTTTGCCTGGACGACTTTAGTCATCGGGGGAGCAGTTAAGCCACACAAAGCAAACGGCTTGCGGGGTGCTCTCCCGTAGCGGGAGGGGGAAGGGGGTCTCCTCCCAGACAGCCATCCGTAGTTCAGTCGCAGCAGCCGCTTCCATTACTGAGTGGTCGCGATATGCTCCGTCGTGCTGGCGTTGAACTTCTGATATTGGTCGAAGCGGATGGCCAGTTCGACGTGAAATCCGACGAAGAGCGCCGCCTTGCCGTCGAAGCGCGCGTCCATCTTGGTGGGCAGCCACGCTTCATCGCGGATGAGTGCCTGCTCGAAGGAAAAATTGCTGCCGGCGTTCACCGTGGCAAACAGACCAAAGCCGATCCGCATAGGCTCGTCGAAAGTGGCGTGCATCCGTGTCACCTCTCGCGCCGCTTCATCGATCCATACCGTACCGCGCACCTTCTTGACCGCGTCTTCGCTCCGCCCATGTGTCTTCGCATGCGGGTCGCCGGTGAAGTCGACTGCTATCACGGACCGGCCGCCCTCCGTGATCCGCCGCGGGTCTGAAAAACGCGTAATCGCCAGCAGCCGCGATACGCTCACGTCATCCTTGTCGCGTTGTCCATATGGCTTCGCTGCATACTTCACGGCCTCCTTTGCTGCGCGGTCCTGTTCCTTCTTCAGGTCGCTCGCGTTTAGAGGTTTGCCGTTCTTGCTGATCAGCGTCTCGATCGGTTGGCCGTGCACGAAGAAAACGTTGCTGACGCGCTCCTCGTTCTTCCCTGCTTTGCCATGTTTGTCATAGAAGGTGAGCCGCTGCTGCTGACGGAAGGTGTATTCCTCGCGCGCGCGGTCCAGCGCCTCCTGATTGCCTTCCACGCTGCGCAGCAACGTGGCCACGTCGGGCAGTGGAGCAGGCGCCGGTGGTGAGTCAACTTGTTGTGCGGCCAAGGCTGAATTGGCAGCAAGGAAGATTCCGAGAAGGATGGCCGCAAAGATACGCAAGATTGTGTTCATGCTAGAGCATTTCTCGTGCGCAGTGTCGATGCCGCCACGCTGTACACCAGCCGGGAAATGCTCTACCGTAGGCTCACCCCAAGCCTGAAGTGCCGGGAGGTCTGCGTGCTGGGACTGCTGCTGCGTTGGATTGTCGGTGCGATCACGCTGTTCGTGATCGCCTATTTTGTACCGGGCTTTCACATCCGCGATTGGGTGTCTGCGCTTCTCGCCGTGCTGGTGATCGGGCTGCTGAACGCGACCCTCGGGTTGCTGCTGAAGATTCTGACGTTTCCCCTCAGCATCGTCACCCTCGGTCTATTCCTGCTTGTGATCAACGCCTTCGTACTCATGCTCGCTTCCCGCCTGGTGCCAGGCTTTCATGTTGACACCTTCGGCTCGGCCTTTGTCGGTGCAGTGATTCTTGCCTTGGTGCACATGCTGCTCGGTATGGGAACGAAGTCGGAACGGCGCGCACAACGTTAGCGCTCGCATGCTGTCGCGAGCACTGGGTTATTGAGGAGCCGGACTAGTCTGCGGCCGCAGCGGCGCTGCAGTCCCACGTGGCAGTGGCACATGTTCATGCATCGCGCGATAGGAGCGGTGGACGCCACGGTGACGTGTCTTCGCCTTGTTCTCGTCGAGCGGATGTTTACTGACGCCAACACTGCCGGCGGCTGCGGCCGGCTGCTGTGCAGGGCGCGGTACGTGCACAGCAACGGGTGTGGGCGACGCGGTGGGACGAGGATGATACGTGGTCATGGTGACGCCTCCGGCAACGATCACGGCAGAGGCAGCAGCCAGCGCCCAGCGGTGATGCCCCGCCGGCATGATCGAAAGGCGGCGGCGATACCAAGGGAGCTCCGGCGCCGAGGCGATGCATGCGAGGACGCGCTGCTCCAGGCCCTCTCTTGGCTGAACAGCAGCGAGCGCAGCCAGCGCCCCGTTGATTTCCTGCATGTAATTGTTAGGATTGGATGGCTTCATGACTTCAATCCTTCCTTGCGCAGCTTCTCTGCCAGATCGCGACGAGCGCGGAAGAGGCGCGATCGAACCGAGGATTCGGTGATACCCAACACCGACGCGATCTCGGCATTCGAAAGCTCATCGAGTGCGGAGAGCAGAAGCGCCTGACGCTCCTTGGCCGGCAATTCATCAATGAGGGAGAGCACGCGGGCGTGCCGTTGCGCAGCAATGACGGCCTGATCAGCACGCATCTCCTTGGCGGGAAGAACACGCGCCAATTCACTGATATCCTCATTCTCCGGCCTGGTTTTCTGCCGGCGCTTGCGGTCCAGCACCAGGTTCCACGTGATGCGGATAAGCCATACGCGCGCATCCCGTATCTCTGGGAGACGATCACGGTGGCGCAGGACCCGCAGGAAGGTCTCCTGCACCATGTCCTCAGCCTCGGCGGCGTTGCGGGAGATCGAGAACGCCACGCGGTAAAGGGTTCCGGAATACTCGTTGACCAGCGCAGTCAGCTCGGCCGCACGGTCGGGTGCCGCTGCCGTGACGCTGGTCGTCGTCTCCGGCATCGGAAGCAGACCCGTCAGATTTGCTTCATAGCTACCCATGCGCTTGCTCTCACTGACGCGGGGCGGGGTAGTTTCGCTCACAGCAATCGTCCCAAATCTCTCGCGGAGCGCGATATGTCCGGACAGTGAGATACAAGCGGCATTGCCAGCAGTTTAGTGCTGGCCAGCCAGCTTCTGTGCGGCAATCTGGCCAGCGGCCGTTGTTTGGTCCTTGGCCTTAAGTTGGGCATAAATCTTGTTCGCTTCGGCCGCCTTGTTGTTGGCCTCATAAAGCTGTGCGAGCTGCAGCTGCCCTGTGGCAGCGGGTACCGTGGCGGAAGGATGGCTGATCAGATCCTGATAGAGCTTGATCGCCTCGCCGGTCTGTCCATGCTGTGTCAAAAGATTTGCGAGCGCCAGGTGCGCCAGCGACGCGAGATTTGCATCGTGCAGTTCGCCGGCCTTTCGGAAATCGGCCTCCGCACTGGAGGTATTGCCCATCTCCGCCGCGGTAAGTGCAGAAAAATACAATGCGTTGTGTCCAGCCGCCGTGCTGCCATAACGCTTTGCCACATCTGCAAAGAGCGGATTCGCCGCCTTCGCGCGGTCGGCGGCAGTGGGAAAGGTCTTCATGCCCGGAGGAGCTGGCTGGGCCGGGTCGGCGATCGGCGTGCTGTATACGCTCACGGCAGCCCCAAAGGCGTTGGCTGCTGCCTGCGAGCGCTGCTGATAGATCACTACGCCGGCAATCACCAATGCGATAACGACCAACACGGCAATCGAGACACGGAGGGCTTTCGTGCGGTTCTCAGCAATCCAGTCCAGCCCGACCTGGGTGGAGTGAATGAGAATATCTTCTTTCTTAATCGTGCTACGGGTTTGTGCGTCCACTGCAATCCTTAGAGAAAAGAGCCAGACGCGATAACGCGTGGCGAGCAGGGCAGCCCGCGGCTCTCAACGAATGAATAGATTAAGTGTAGCAGCGGCGCAATTTGGGGGTCAAAAAGCGAGCTTTTCACAGCCTGGATTAGCCGAATGGGGCACGCAAAGTGCCCCATTCAGGCCTCAAAATGACGATGCTCAAGCCGCTCGCACGGGCATCTCAAGTTCGCCCCGCTCGACCTTCTCCTGGCAGGCAATGCAGAAGGGAGTCCACGGCAACGCCTCGAGTCGTTTGGCGCCGATCGTTTCTCCGCAGTTCTGGCACTCGCCGAAACTGCCCTCACGCAGCCGTTCCAGCGCCTGGCGGACCAATTGCATCTGTGCATGGCCATTGGTGCCTTGCGAGAACAGAAACTCTTTTTGATAGGACGCAACGGCCTGGTCCGCGACATCCTGGGTGTCGTCCATCCCAGCGTCCCGACCCTGCTCAACGGCCGACTTCATGGAGCGCAATAGCAGGTCCTGCTGCTGGCGCAACTTTTTCTCGTAAACACTGTGGGGGCTAACGGTTTTGGGCACGTCTGACAACTCCTCTGATTGGCTCGGTAATCCGAAATGCAGACTATTGGACGCAGCAAGAGGCGGAAAATTTGCTATTTTTTTCCTCAATCATGCAGATTTTTGTTGCCGGGGGTGGGACGTGTATGTATTGCGGCACTGGACCCCCTGGGCCAGCGGGGCTTTTTTGATATGCGACGGCCAGGTCCAGGCCGAGCTCTACTTGTCGACGGCGCACCTCTGAGAAATGCTCTAAGCTGAAAACATCATGTATGAAGAGTTCAACGTCGTCGACCGATGGACGGGCGAGTCTCTGCACTGTCTGTGGCGTGCCAACATCGTGGCCATCGCGACTCGCCACGCGGACGCAATCGATGTCCGTTTCGAGGTAAACGGACGTCCGGTTTGGATCGCGATGCCTGCGCAGGCGTGGGTGGAATACAAAAATCGATCAGGCAATGTGATCACGGACCGGCTTGCCGCTCAAATTGCGGGTCACTACCTAAAACAAGCGATCGAGGACGGTTACGATAACGGCCGGGAAATGTATGCGATGAGCATTGAAGAGGTACTCAATCATCTGGACGTGGTGATGCGCGAAGCGAAGCACACTGCGAACCTGCCCATGCTGCCAGTAATCCACGAGTCGATGGCTTGAAAAGTGTTCGCTAGGCGACGTTGATCGTCGGTGAGCCAACGTGTATGTTTCACGGCCGGCGCATCAGCGGCCACACAGATAAAGAAAACGGCTCACAGAATCCCTGTGAGCCGTTTTCAGCTAGACCGCTTTCGGGACTACCGATCCTCGCGAGGAAGATCGAGGTCTGGCAGTACTGATGTGCCTTCCAGCTGTACCGCCTGAAGATTACGCGGATTGAGTCCAAGCGCCTTGAGAATCGTGGGCGCCACTTGGGCTGTCGAGACATCTGAGTAGACGGTTTCGGATCTGAAGCTGGGATTGGACAGCAGCATCATCACGTTGGTGTCGTCATGCGAGAAGCCGCCATGTTCCTCCTGCTTCGCGGTGCTGCCGGTGTAGATCACGCCCGGGTTCGGCGTAACTATGATGTCCGGTGTGCGCGGATCGCCGAAGGGAGGCAGGCCCGGTTTGTTGTAGTTGATCGCCAGCGACGGTCCATAGAAGATCGTGCCTAGACCGATTTGAGTGCCGTTTTGCTCCAGTGTGGCGACAGCCGCGTCCGTGGTGCTGGAGTCACTCAGCCAGAGCAGCGAGACATCGTCTTCTGTGGCACCGATGCCGGTGGGATTCAGTGGCGACTCGGAAGCGGGAAGCAGATTCGCGAGCAGCGTTGCCGGCGTGGTGCCGTTGGTGCCGCTATGCCCGGGGATGGGGAAGAAGCGATGCGGGTCGATCGGTCCCTGGCCGTGCTTCGAGGTGATCACGATCAGTGTCGAATTCAACTCTCCGTTATCCTTCAGCTCGTCGACCATCTTGCCGATGGAGGAATCGACAAACTGGATCTCCTGGGTCAGCAACTCACTCGGTGTGCCCGCAGCATCGAGATAACCACCACTTCCAACACCCGACTCGATCAGCTTCTGGCCAACACTGACGGCTTGGAAGTTCATGCCGAAGAGGGTAGGGAAGCGCGTGTGCGCGCTGCCGTTATGGTTCTTGCCGCGAATTTCGTTGAGGATCGCATCGACTTTGATGGTGTCGTAGCACTGGATATTCGCGAAGCTGTCTGTCCAGGCGCCGAGCTGCGAGGGGTCGGGAACCGGAGAGCAGGAGACGCCAGCGGGGGTGTTGATGCCCGGTACGGGGACAACCAGCGAGTTGATCTCCGGCGAAAAGTAATCATCCAGGCTGTTGCCGCCGGGGCCGGCTACCGAAGAGTAGGCCGGATGTTTGTCTGACCACGCGGTGTAACCGCCCGCGCGATGCACGACGCCAAAGATCGTGTTGGTGCGAACGAAGTTCCAGGGATAGACCGGAGCGCAGCCGGCTTTGGGATCGCGAATCAGTCGCGCCGGGTCGATGGAGGCGATACCGCCATCGGTCAGACTGGCACCGGGTGCGCCACCATTCAATTTGCTCTGGTCGAGATCGATGCCCTCTTCATATTCGGTGCGCGTACCGGTGGGCGCGGATCCCGGAGTGCACGGCCCTGCGGCCACGCCATTGCCTGTGGTATTGGCCGGTGCATCCAATGAGCGGTCATACGCCACGTCATAGTAGACGCCCATGGTGCGCGGCGTTGCCCCGCTGACAATCGCCATCAACCCCGGAAACGAATCTGAGGGACGAGAGGTGTTGGCAGCTACGTAGTTCACACCAGAATGGCCGAGCGCCGCCAGGTTCGGGCAGTAGGGTGTGCCGTTGTTCGCACCGCCTATGCCACGCGCGCAATTGCGATAGTCGACAGCATGCATGCCATCGATGCTGATGAGCAGCACATGTTTGATGCGATTGTTGTGTCCCCAGTCGTCATCCTCGGCGTGGCCAGGTAGAGCGGCGAGAGCAAGCGCGGCGGTGCCGGCTAGCAGTAGAACCAGTTGTTTCATAGGTGAACCTCCAAGGGAGGTGATAACAAGACAACTTTCTGCCAAGGTTCGCAACGCGTGAATTTCGCGTGAAACCATCCTTAAGCCAACCTTAAGATACTTGTTATCAATGAGTTTGACGGGCGCGAGTTTCTCGCCCGCCCTGCACTGGCCTACCTCACCTGCGGGGTGGCACAATAGACGGTTTTGTAGCTTCAGCAGGAACGGGAGAGGTATGGGCGCTGCGTTCGCAGGCACTGTGTCAAAGAACTTACTGGAAGGGCCGCACGTTCACCGGAATCTGTCTACTCCGCAACTGGTGGAGGCGGCGATTGCAAGGGGTGAGGCGAGTCTCGCTTCGAATGGTGCGCTTGTTGCGCTTACTGGCGCCCGCACCGGCCGGTCACCACGTGACAAATTTCTGGTGAAAGACGAGTTGACCGAAAGTCGAGTGGACTGGGGCAAGGTGAACCAGCCGTTTTCGCCGGACCGATTTGCCGCGTTGCTCGAACGGGTTGAGCGGCACATGCAGGAGCGCGACCGGTATGTGCTTGACCTCTACGCTGGTGCCGATCCCCATTACAGGCTGCCGATCAGCGTAGTGGCGGAGTATGCGTGGCATGCCTTGTTCGTGAAGCAGCTCTTCGTGCGCCCAGATGCTGCCGAACTGGCAGAGCACGTAGCCGAGTTCACCGTCATCGCTGCGCCGGAGTTCGAAGCGGTGCCCGAACGCGATGGCACCACCTCATCGACTTTCATCATCACCGATTTCAAGCGCAGGATCGTCCTGATCGGCGGCACCAAATATGCGGGTGAGATGAAGAAGTCCATCTTTGGAGTGATGAACTATCTGCTGCCGGAACGTGATGTGTTCCCCATGCACTGCTCTGCCAATATCGGCGCCGATGGCCAGACGGCGCTGTTCTTCGGCCTCTCCGGCACGGGAAAGACGACACTGTCCGCCGATCCGAATCGGCGGTTGATCGGCGATGACGAACATGGCTGGGGCGAGAGGGGAGTCTTCAACTTTGAAGGCGGATGCTACGCCAAATGCGTCGATCTGAGCGAGCAGAAGGAGCCGCAGATCTATCACGCGATTCGATTCGGCGCGGTTCTCGAAAACGTGGTCATTGATCCGCGTACCGGCGAGCCGGATTACGAAGATATCCGTTATACGGAGAACACGCGCGCGGCGTATCCAGTGGAGTTCATCGAGAACGCGGTCGTGCCCGGAATGGGCGGCCAGCCTGCGAACGTTCTGTTTCTTGCGGCGGATGCATTCGGTGTGCTCCCTCCCATCGCCAGACTGACTCCGGATCAGGCGATGTATCACTTTCTGTCTGGATACACCGCGAAGCTTGCCGGAACCGAGGCCGGACTCGGCTCCGAGCCTGTACCAGAGTTCTCCACCTGCTTTGCATCGCCGTTTCTGCCACTGGCTCCGAAGGTCTACGCTGCGATGCTGGGCGAGCGGCTGCGTCAGTACCGGGCGCAATGCTGGCTTGTGAATACGGGCTGGACAGGCGGAGTCTTCGGCGTAGGCAAGCGCATGAGCCTGCCACACACGCGCGCTCTTGTGACCGCAGCGCTGGACGGCAGCCTCGCAGATGCTGAATACACAACGGAGCAGGCATTCGGCTTGAGCATTCCCACCAGTTGTCCCGGGGTGCCGCCAGAGTTGCTGAACCCGCGCAACGCATGGCCGGACAAGGCCACATACGATCGTCAGGCGATTGCGCTGGCAGCGCGCTTTGAAGCGAATTTTGCGCGCTTCGACGCGCCTGCAGCAGTGCGTGCGGCAGGCCCGCACGCGCGCCGGTAGCATTCGTGTTCCTGCGTAAACTACGCGTCGATTATCTGCGTGATGATGCTCCGCCCGAGCGTTGTCCGCTCGCATGGATTGACAATTTTGCCATGCGAAATTTCACCAACAGCGCAATCTTCGATGACACTCTTCCCATCGATGACGGCCGCATGGAAATTGGACTGCGGTTGCCGGTCGATGTGCTCGGGCAGGCGATGGAAGAGTGGTTCCGCAAGAAGGGTTATCTACGCAAAGGCGATCGGCTGGTGCTCGAGGAAATCCTGGAAAAACGATGAATCATCGCCGCGGGAATTTCGTATTCCTCGCAGGATTTATTCAGAACGCAAAACGACCGCTGGTTGAATCCGCATGATGCGCAATGCAGGCAGCAGGCTTGCGAGCGCGGCCAGCAGCAGAAGCACGGCAAGAGTGGCGATGAAAGTGAACGGGTCGTAGCTCGAAACGCCGAAGAGTGCCGCGTGCATCGCGCGCAGCACAATCATCGCAAGCGCGAGACCACTCACAAGCCCAATGGCTGCAGGCAAGATGCCCGAGCGTCCCGCGACGAGCATCGCATCGGAAATCGGCGAGCCAAGCGCGATCCGGATCCCGAACTCACGTTGACGATCGGTGATGACACTCGAGACCAGGGAGAAGACGCCCAGTCCAGCCAGCAACAGCGCGAGAACTGCGAGCGATGAAAGCAGCGCCACCTCGATCCTCTGCAGTGCAAGGGCGCTCGCCAGCAGCTCATCCATGGTGTGGAAGCTGGCAAAGGGCAGGTTCGGGTCAACGGAAGCGAGGGCATGCTGCATCGCCGCGGGTGTGTGAGCGTCCAGTTGCGTCGAGCGGATGATCCAGTTTGGTTGGAACCAGACGTGGATGAGAGTGAGGAACTTGCTGTCTACCTGTGTGGCGGGTATGTAGAGTGTGCGCTCGGTGCTGATCGGACCAGTGTCGTCCAGCCCGGGCTTCGCCTGCACGTCATTGCTGACGCCTACGATCCGGATGACCGTCTTGCCGTTGCCCAGCAGGCGGCCAACAGGGTTGGCGTCGTGCAGGATCTGGCGCGCGAAACTTTCATTCACGATGGCGACCGGCTCGCTTGCCGCGGTGTCGCCGTCTGTGAACGCGCGGCCTTCTCCCAGCGTCATGCCCAGCGCGTTGAAGTAGCCCGGCGTGACGTAAATCTCTGAGGTCATGAAATTCTGGCCCGCCTGCTTCCCGTCCTTCACCGAGATACCATCGTTCAGGCCGCGCTTATACGGCAGGCTCAATCCGACGGCCGCCTGCGTCACACCCGGGATACGCTGCATGGCGGCGACGCTTTCACGCATCAGCGTCGCGAAGCGTGCCGGGTCATGGTAGTCGGCCTGGTCGAGCGAAGCCTGGGCTGTCAGCACGCCGTGCGCGTCAAATCCCGGCGGCAGCGTCTGCAGGTGGATCAGTGAGCGAATCAGCAGTCCCGATCCAGCTAGCAGAACGACCGTCAGAGCTACCTCACAGGCGATCAGTACTTGGCGAGCACGGCCGCCGCGTGCTCCCGCGATCGTGCGCTGTCCGAGCACGCTTGCCGGGTCCATGCGGAAGATCACGAGAGCGGGCAGCATGCCGAAGAGCAGGCTGGTGGCGAGCGAGATGGTCATGGTAAACAGCAGGACGCGTCCATCGAGTGCGACACCGCCGAAAGGCACCAGGTCTGCGGGCATCAACGCCACCAGCGCGCGAAGCAAGCCCATCGCGGTCGCAAGACCAACGGCGCCGCCGACGATCGCGAGAACCGCACTCTCTGTCCACAACTGCTGCATCAGCTGCCATCGTCCGCCACCTAATGCGAGGCGTGTCGCCAGTTCGTACGAGCGGCGGCGCATACGCACCAGCGTCAGGCTGGCGAGATTTGCGCAGGCGATGAGAACGATGAAGCCTGTGGCGAGCAGCAGGCCCAATGCGGGGTCGTGCTCGTCAGCGCTCAGGTGCTCCTCAAGCGGGATGAACTGCAGGGAGCGGTGTTCTCCAGGGCGCAGATCGTGCTCGTGCCAATCCAGCATCTTCGGGTGCAGCCGTCCCAGCGCAGCGTTTGCCTCCTGCCAACTCGTCCCGGGCTTTAGCCGCGCCATGAAGCTGTAGTTCGTGCCTCCACCTTCGCCGTTGCGCGAAGGACGAATCGGCGTATAGATCTCCGCCGCGCCGGGCAGGGTAAAGTGCGGCGCAAGCACGCCGACAACGGTATAGGGCTCTCCCTTCAGAAGAATCGACTTGCCCAGGATGTGCGGGTCGTTTTGGAAAGCAGTCCGCCAGAACTGGTGGCTGATCACGACTGCGTGCGGGCCACCCTCGCGGTCCTCCTCTGCGGTGAAGGTGCGTCCGATGACGGGCAGTTGGCCTAGCACATTGAAGAAGCGTGCCGATACGCGCACAGAGGACACGCTGCGCACTCCTCCCGGGGTGCGGATGTTGGTGGCGTTGCCTACTGGCGCGCCGAGGCTCGAGACGGCGGCCACGACCTGCGGCACCTGATCGCGGATAAGCTCCCAGGTCTCGCCATCGATGGCCGTGGATGGATCAGGGGCATCCTGATTCGACACAAGCTCGATGCCTGCCAGCCGATCCGGCTGCGGGTAGGGCAGTGGGCGCAACAGCAGCGCGTTCACCAGGCTGAAGACGGCAGTATTTGCACCGATGCTCAGTGCCAGGGTGAGTATGACGGCAAGCGCGAAGCCAGGAGATTGAGCGAGCCTGCGCAGAGTGCCACGGAACGAAACGAGGGACATAAGTTCACCCCGGTTTAATCACTGTACTAATACAGCAGTACGGATCGGGGCGTCAAGCTTCGGGAAACGGAGCAAGGACGGACGCCCGCCGCCGAGGATATATACGGCCAGAGGCCCATTTGCGTTCCAGAGAATGCCGTGTGGGCGGTCTCTACTCGTCGTAATGCAGGAGGCTGAAGACGTCGAACTCTTCAAACCGGTCGCGGCCCTTCAGGAAGTCGAGTTCGACAGCGAAGCCGAGTCCGGCGATGCGGCCCCCGAGCTGACGCACGAGCTTCACGGTCGCCTCCATGGTTCCGCCGGTTGCCAGCAGATCGTCGACGATGACGACATTCTGGCCAGGTTCGATCGCATCCATGTGAATCTCGAGTGAGTCGGTGCCGTATTCGAGATCGTAGCTTACCTTGGCTGTTGGCGCGGGCAGCTTGCGCGGCTTGCGTACGGGCACGAATCCTGCGTTCAAACGGTAGGCCAGTGCCGGCCCGAAGATGAAGCCACGCGCCTCGATCCCCAGTATCAGGTCGATATCTCTTTCCAGATAGTGCGCCGCAAGCGCGTCGATCAGCGTGGCAAAACCCAGACGGTCCTTCAACAGCGTGGTGATGTCGTAGAAGAGAATACCCGGCTTGGGAAAATCGGGTACCGTGCGCACCAGGCGTTTGAGCGGCTCGCAATTGATAGGTTCCATGTTTGTCGGTTTCTGCGTCATGGGCTTTGTTGACATGCTCGATTACCAGGCTCCTTCAATCTCAAATGGTCCCAGGGCATCCGCCTCGTTGGGGTCAAGGTCACGCTGCTCAATAGCATCCACGCGGCTTCCACGCGACCCCTTGGCAAGCAACGCGCGCAAGCGCCCGAGGCTTGCCTCGTCGCCTGCCGCCACCACTTCCACGTGACCGCTCTCCGTGTTGCGTACCCAGCCGCGCAGGTCCAGCGCCGCAGCCTCGCGGTGCACAAACCAGCGAAAGCCCACGCCCTGCACGCGGCCTTTGACGAGGTAGTAGCGAACCATAGCGGCTGAATGGTCAGTGTTGCAGAGCGTGCAATAGAGCGCAAGCGGCGAGGTTCTGGTTCGGCTGGGTGCGGATGATTTATTCAGCGGCGTACACTCCCCAGGTGTCGCTCACTCAGCTTGCGGAGCGAAGAGACTCAATCAAGAGGAGCAGAGAGACCATGCGGATGAGTGTGCATTTGAATTTTCAGGGAAATTGCGCTGATGCATTTGCGTTCTACGCGAAAGTATTCAAGGTCAACGATCCTTTCCAAACGACGTATGGCGACGCTCCGGGAGGCTCGCCAGTGCCGCCAGACTGGAAGGACAAGGTCATGCACGCATCGATCCCGCTCGGCGACGGGTTGTTGATGGGCTGCGACGCGCCGCCAGGAAGATCGACGCCGCTCGGCGGTTTCCAGGTTTGCGCGGAGTCCAAGGACGAAGCCGAGGTCAAACGAATCTACGGTGCCCTCCAGGAGGGCGGTAGTGTTCAGATGCCTCTGGCTCCCACGTTCTGGTCGCCGTTGTTTGGCATGTGCACGGACAAATTTGGCGTGGGCTGGATGGTGGGAATGCCGGGAGCAGGGCAATAAGAGCGGGTCAAGTGCGGGGCGGCTGGGTTCCGCCCCGCAAAGGCACCTGCGTCAGGCGCGTGAGAGGTAGGCGCCCTCGGCGGTGTCCACGCGGATCTTCTCGCCTTCATTGATGAACGGTGGCACCTGCACTACCAGGCCGGTCTCAAGCGTGGCCGGCTTGGTCACTGAGGAAGCCGTCGCCGACTTCAGTCCCGGTTCAGTCTGGATCACGGTCATCTCCACCGTCTGCGGCAGCTCGATGCCCACCGCGATTCCATCGAAGAATGAAACGCGAATCTGCAGATTCGGGATGAGGTATTCGACCGAGTCGCCGAGCGTGTCGCGCTTCAGGTGAGTCTGCTCGAAGTTCTCGGTGTTCATGAAGTAGTAATCGTCGCCATCCGAGTAGAGGAATTCCATGGCGATCTCATCGACGATCACGCGTTCGATCGGGTCGGGAGAGCGGAAGCGGTGCTCGAACATGGCGCCGGTGCGCAGGTTGCGTAGCTTGGCCTGGATGAAGGCGCGCAGGTTGCCGGGGGTCCGGTGCTCCACGCTGAAGACGGCGTGCAGCTCGTTGTTGTGTTTGATGATCATGCCCGGACGCATCTGGGTGGCGGGGATCGCCATAACGAATAAGGCTCCTTGGTAAGGGTTGAGATGCTGCGAGGAGAGTGGCGGTCGAGGATGGGCCCGCGCACCTAAAGTTGAATTGTAGCGCAGCCCCTTCACTGCTATCGTGGCGGCACGTGCGTTCGTCTCGAGCGCCTCGATTTCGATTTCGCGGAGAAGCACAGGATGATGCAGCGGCGTGAGTTCCTGGCGCACGTGGTGCGAACGACCGTGGCCGGGGGGGCCGCGCTGGCGGCGGGACACAGTGCGTGGTCGCTGGTAGACGTGCCTCCGGGTACCGCCCGACGCGCTTCTGTCGTCGACTTTGGTGGGGATCCAACCGGCCAGAAGGATGCGACGGCAGCGGTGCAGAAGGCCATAACGTCGCTCGCCAAGCGCAACGCCCGCCTGGTCTTTCCCGCGGGCAAGTACACCTTTGCCGCGTCCAACTCGATCCTGATGGACTTCAACGGCTACGAAGGCCTCGAGATCTTTGGCAATGGAGCTGAGCTCTCCTTTGCCGGTGCCACGCAGCCACTTCGCCTGACGAATTGCAAGGACCTGGAAGTTCACGACATGATCGTCGACTGGACGCGGCCGCCGTTTTCGCAGGGTGTAGTTCGCGCCGTTGCTGATCGCAGTGTGACGGTCGCGATCGATCCGGCCTATCCCGTCGATGGATCAGAACGCGTCCATGCGGTGCTGGGTTTTGATGGCAGAGGAAAAACGGCGGGTGCCAGCGGCGTGAACGTCTACGGCATCGCATCGACGCAGTTGCGCGGTAGCCAGACGCTGGAGCTTGCTCTGAGCGAGCATGCGCCGTTTCGTGCCGGAGACAAGGTTGTACTCCTGCATCCTGCAGAAGAGGGGGGTGCACTTCGTCTGGAGGGATGCGAGCAGATTGTGCTTGAGACAGTGGTCTTCCACTCCGCGCCCGGGGCGGCCGTGGTGCTCTCCGGCTGCCGCGACATCACGCTGGACACGGTGCGGGTGATCCCGCATCCCGCCAGCGGCCGGTTGCTTTCAACCTGCGGAGGCGGCATTGAGATATTGGATTCTACCGGTGCGATAAGCATCGAACATGCGCTCCTCCAGGGAACCGCTGGAGCCGGAATGCGGGTGCAGCAGTCGTACTGGCGCGTGGATCAGGTGACGGATCCACAAGTCGCCGTGCTCGTCAGTACGAACGGCAAACCCGTGCCTGAGTGGCTGCTCCCCCGACAGGGCACATACATGCAGATCAGCCAGGCAGGAAGCCTGAAGTTGCTGGGCGAGATCGCTGTGACCAAGGCGCGGGCGGTGCCGGCCGGCATGGAACTTACCTTTAGCGAAACGCTTTCGCCTGCCGTAGGAAAGGGCACGGTGTTCTGTCTCAGTGCGACCAACCAGGCTCAATTGAAGATGGACGATTGCAAATTCCATGGTGGGCCAACCACCGGGTTGGTGGCGCAAGCGCGTGTCCGCGTGGGCAGCAGCAGCTTCAGCGGCTATGCCGGGCCGGCGATTGTGCTGGCACCGGACCTCGAGCACATGCGCGGGCCGGTAGTGGAGAACGTCCACATCACGGAGTGCAGTTTTGAACAGTGCAACTTGGGGCCGTTCAGCGAGCGGGGCGCGATCACCATCGACACCGAGCCGGAGCGCACCCACGCTGCGACGCCGATCGCGCGCGTCAATGAAGGGATCACGGTGCAGCGCAACACTTTCCGTGACCTGGGCGGCCCGGCGATCTACTGCGGCGGAGCAGCGTGGCTCGACGTTGAGTCAAATCGCTTCAACAGTTGCGACACGTTACGGCCGGCCGGACAGGAGCCGCGGGCAATCGTGCTGCGCAATGTGGATGAGAGCACGATCATGGGAAACGAAGCGAGCATGCCGGCAAAGATCGTGATGATCGACTGCACGGAAAAGGTGAAGGTGGCCGATAACGGCCCGCTGACCAGCGTGACGAGCTAGCCTGCAAGAATGGACCGCGGGTTCAGTTCCAGCGGATTTTCATAGCACACCTTTACTGCTCGGCGCCGAAGAGTCGGGAGAAGAAGTGTCCTACGCTGCGGAAGAAGCGGCGGGAGGGAGATGGTGTGTCCTGCTGAGGAGCCGGCGCAGGGGCGATAGCAATAGCTGTTCGCACAGGTGCAGGTTCGACCGGCGCGGGTTTGGATCCGGGCGGCGGCGGTGTGGGCTGAGGCGCGGGCATGTTCGATGGAGAGGGAGCGGGTGCGGCGGAGGAGGGCGGCGGTATGGCGGCTGCTGCCGCAACCGAGCTGCCTTCCGGACTGGCGGCTTCGCTCACGGTGGGAAGATTGCCGCTGTAGCGAAAGGGCACGGCGACCTGGGCGTGCACCTCGCCCGGGGTGGCGACGGGAGTAGCTGGTGGCAGCGGGGCATTGGTCAGGCCCTCGCTGACAGCGAGAGGGAATGCGGTATCGGCCGGCGTGGAAGAGGGCCCGCCGACGGGATGGCCGGGCGCGGCACCGATCGGCGCGGAGCTACCTGCATCGGCGACCGAGACTGTTGCGGGGCAGCCGCAGGGCTCGTGCTCCGTGTCGACAACTTCACGCAGGCTGCCATGCTGGAAGCTGACGTGTTGTCCTGGCTGCACACGGTAGAGACCGCCTTCGAGTTGACTGGTCACGGTGATGTAGGGTGCGTTGGGCCCGCGGTTGTCGATGCAGGTGTCACCCTGCCGACTGACGCGGATGCTGAGGTCGGCTGTGCCAGGGCCGGAGATGAGGATGCGTAGGTCCGGGGTGAGCAGCACATCGGAATACTTGCTGGTTTCGTATTGAGCTTCGACTGCGCCCCGGTCGAGTCCGAGCATCAGGCCGGAGGCGTCGGGTGCCTGGATGGAGCGATCGCGTGCGAGGTGGATGCTGGTGGTAGCGCAGAGCTTGAGCTCGCCGCCGCGATTGAGGGCAATCGGCACGGTTTCGTTGCCGGCCGTGATGGTGCTGCCATTGCCCAACTCCATTGCCCCGTTGGCGACATGGACGTCGCCGGAGATCTGCACGCCAGCCGCCTGCAGGGCCTGTGCACGCGTGCTGGCGATGTACGGGGTCTGCCCGGCGAGTGGGAGAGCAGTGGTAAATACGGCGAAGGAGCCCAGCAGCCGGACGGCCTGCGCCTGCCACGAATTTGGCATGGTGTTGGTCAGCGGATATGTTTCCCTAAAGAGAATTTCCCACGATGCGTCCTTAAGCCAGGAAACGGTGCGAGGCTCTTCGTTGAGAAAGCCCGCACTACCTGGACCAGGCGATATAGGATTCGCTCTTACCATTGTAGCGACGCATGAGACGGTGCAAACGTGCACGATTTGGGGGGATGGAGAGAGATTTGAGTAGCAAACACAACGGCACGGGCGTTATCGGCAATTCGGCCTACATCCAGTTTGGCTGCGGCCTGTGCGCTCCGGCGACGTGGCGCAACTTCGATGCCGGACCGGCGTTCTGGATCGAGCGGCACCTGCCGGTCCTGAAGCCAACACTTCTTAGGCGCGGCTACCCGGACTATCCCGCAAATATCGAATATGGCGATATTATTCGAGGGCTTCCGGTTGCTGCGGGATCGGCGGCGGCGGCGTACTGCTCGCATGTGCTGGAGCATCTGGCGCTCGATGAGTTTCGTACGACGTTGCGGCATGTTTTTACTTATCTGAAACCGGGCGGGACGTTCCGATTTGTGCTGCCGGATTTGGAGGTACTCGTCCGGACTTATGCGTCGTCGGAGGATCCGGAGGCGGCGAGCCGGTTTATGCGTGACTCGTATCTGGGAGTGGATTCGCATGGAAAAGGGGTTTCTCGGCTTCTCAGGATGCTCTTCGGCCGCAGCGCGCACTTGTGGATGTGGGATGAGAAGAACATGACGCAGGAGCTGGCTGCGGCGGGGTTTACCGCGATCCGGCGCGCGCACATGGGTGATAACCCGGACCCGCGTTTTGCGGATGTCGAAGATGCCGGGCGCTGGGAGAATTGCCTAGGTATGGAGTGCCGGCGGCCCGAATAGCCTCACGGAACTTTTGTGCAGGCAACATCCGGCGAGGCGACGGAATCTGTTGCGACATGCACAGGAACGGAGTCGCAAGCCAACCGGGGACGACACAGCCTCACATCGAAACGCGCGCAATTTCGAGAACAGCCAGACAATGGCGGCGCGTGGCGCGCCTGACGGCGGCGGTTCTGGTGATATCCGTGATCGGCGGGTGTCACAAAAAACGGACAGAAGCCAGCAACGAGAACTTCAAACGGGCGATCAATGCGTACTTTTACAACGGCCGCGACGAATGTCTGTTTCCGGTTGCCCAGAAATTTCCGAATGAGGTGAAGGTGCACGAGAAGGCGGAGATGAAGGACATGGACGCGCTGGCGAAGGCCGGGCTGCTGACCCGGATAGAGGATGGCGCATTCCAGCTGGTGCGCTACGACCTAACGCCGCTGGGCACGCGCGCTAAGGCCCGCGTCTGCTTTGGTCATCGCGATGTGACATCGGTCGACAGCTTCACTCCGCTGCGCGTGGAGGACAAACGCAAGGCCTCCGATGTGACGTATCACTACCGCATCGTGGACGCGCCAGTGTGGGCGCAGGACGAGGGGCTAAAGAAGCAGTTTCCTGAGCTGGCGCGGAAGACAAGCGGAAACGCCGAGGGAAAGACGACGGTGATGTCGGCGTATGAGGGCTGGGAGGTTCCGGATTACGGAAAGCCGGTGATTGAGTAGCCGGCGGTCAGTGGAAGCGTTACATCTCTAGGAAATTCTGAATCAGGCGTTTTCCGTCCTGGGTGAGGACGCTCTCCGGATGAAACTGCACGCCTTCAATGGGATGTTTGCGATGGCGGAGGCCCATGATGGTGCCGTCTTCGGTGCGGGCCGTTATCTCAAGACCTCGCGGAAGGTCTTCTTCGGCGACGATGAGCGAGTGGTAGCGAGTGCAGGTCATGGGGCTTGCGATTCCGGTGAATAGCGAGCGGCCGTCGTGGATGACCTCACTGGTCTTGCCGTGCATGAGCTTCGGAGCGCGCACGACGTTACCACCGAAGGCTGCGCCGATGGCCTGATGTCCCAGGCAGACGCCGAGGATGGGCAATTTGCCGGCGAAGTAGCGAACGAGCGGGATACTGATGCCTGCTTGCTGCGGCGTGCAGGGGCCAGGCGAGAGCAGTATCCGGTCGGGATGAAGCGACTCGACTTCCTGCGGCGTGAGCTCGTCGTTGCGGCGGACTATCATCTCCGCGCCCAGCTCACCCATGTATTGCACAAGGTTGTAGGTGAAGGAGTCGTAGTTGTCGAGAACAAAGACCATATGGAAAAGGAGGCGAGACGCTCGCTCCTTCCAGTGTACTGCGCCGCTGCGCTCGGGACTCGCCTAGTCCATCAGGCGCAGATCAACCCGAATCAAACAAATCTCTGAACTCCGCATCCGGTGTTGAATTTTAGCGAATGTGACCCGGGCAGATGGGTGCTCAGCCCATTTTTAGAGCCGAATTCTGACCTTTCTGCATCGAAAAATCGCACTTAATAACTTTCCCCGGCAAGAACCGGATAGAGATCCCGGTCGCCCCTATCTATCTTCCGTTCAGTAGAAGAGTCGAAAGAAACGTTTTGCTGATTTCCTGCACTACAGGTGTGAAGATATGAGCTCCGTCGCATCCGCGATTCCCGTCGCTACCAAGCCCTTGATTTCGACTGTCCGTTCCTCCCGCGTTCTTTCTGTTGATTTGCTGCGCGGATTGGTGATGGTTATCATGGCGCTCGATCACGTGCGCGACTACTTCAGTGGGGCTGCCTACCCCGCCGAAGATCTTACCCACGCCTCTGTGGCGTTGTTCCTGACGCGTATCGTCACCCATTTCTGCGCGCCGGCCTTCTTCCTGCTGGCGGGCACCGGAGCGTATCTCTCGTTATCGCGAGGCAGATCGCTTGCTCAGGTCTCGTATTTCTTCGTTAGTCGCGGGTTGTGGCTTGTGGTGCTTGAGCTCGTGGTCATTCGCTTTGCGTGGAACTTTAATCTGACCACCCTTCCCGTCGCTCAGGTTATCTGGGCGCTCGGCTGGTCCATGGTAGCGATGGCGCTGCTGGTGTGGTTGCCGGTGCGCTGGATCGCAGCGTTCGGAATCGCGATGATCATGTTCCACAACCTGCTGGACAGAATCGATCTCGCTGGTCTAGCAGTGTTTCCCCGGCTCTGGACCGTGCTACACGTTCCGGGAATGGTTACCTTTACTCCGCATACTCAGCTCTTCGTCGGCTATCCGCTGATCCCGTGGATCGGCGTGATGGCTGCCGGCTATGCATTAGGCGCTCTGTTTCGTCGACCTGATCGCCGGGTACCGCTGTTCTGGATCGGCTTCGCAGCGACCGTTGGGTTCTTCATTGTGCGCGGCATCAACCACTATGGAAACGGAATGCCCGGCGATCAGACGATTTTCCCAACCACTCTTGGTCCCTGGCATGTCCAACGTACTTTCGTGTTCACGATTCTCTCGTTCTTTGACACGGTAAAATATCCGCCGTCCCTCGACTATCTGCTGATGACGCTGGGTCCGGCGCTGATACTGCTTAGCCTTCTGGACCGCGCCATCGGCGGGAGCAGTCCGGCGCGCATCCTGATGGTCTTCGGACGTGTGCCTCTTTTCTACTATGTGATCCACATCTATCTCATCCACCTGCTGGCAATTGTTGTCGCTTGGCTTTGCGGCCAGCCCTACGCATGGATGTGGCAGATCACAATGTTTGTGCAGGGGCATCCCGCAAATTATGGGCACGGTCTGCCGGTTGTTTATCTCATGTGGGCAGTTGTGCTGGCGATTCTTTACTATCCCTGCCGCTGGTACACGAACTTTAAGGCGCGCCACCGCGATTGGAGCTGGCTGAGCTATTTGTGAGGGTCTCAAACATACCTGACGTCCCGAGCGAACTACGAAGTTGATGCGCTGCAGCTAGCTCGGGAAACCAGCATTTCCATTTTCCTCAAATAAGTCCCGCATCTTCATGAAAGCTCTAAGCGGGAATCGTAATGGTTTGCCCAGCCTGAATCTTGTTCGCGTCCGCGATGCCGTTGGCCTGTGCAATCTTCTGGCACTTATTGGGGTCGCCGTAGAAGTGTTTGCTGACCTTGGAGAGGTTGTCTCCGGACTGGATTGTGTAGGACTGCGTGTCGCCCGTAGTAGCGATCTCATGGTGAAGATCGGAGTAGGTGGGGTCTACTTTCTTGATTGCATCCCAGACGCGATTCGCGACAACGGGCGAGGGCACCGAGGCCTTGAGAAGCAGCTTGTCGCCTTCCAAACTTACATTGTCGACCTTGGCTCCTTCCGCGCTGAAACTCTGGATGGTGTCAACGACCGACGCGTACTTCTGTTTAAGCTGATTGAGATCTGCCATGCGAAACTCCTTCGTTTTTCCTGTTGGAGGCGCACACCTGTCCCGGGGATGCCGCAGTGGGCAGGTGCAAAGAGCGACTAGACGATCTTGCTGAGAAAGCCTGAGGCGAGACTGCCGAAGTTGCTGCCAGACTCGTGGATGCCGCCATTCTCCGCAAAGTGCGCGACCAGCATCGGCAGCACCACGGCTGCTGCGCCCTTAACCATGGTGGGTGAGAGACCGGTGCGTTGCGCGATGGAATCGATGACACCAGAACCGAGACCCTGTTGAGCCTGGTCCGGTGAGATCGGTTGATTTGCCTGACCCGGCTGCTGCCAGGAGTTGACGTGATTGTCCATTCCGTTCTGCTTGAAGTTGTCAAGAATTCCGGAAAGTCCACCGGGATGTTGCTGCACGGCATTTACCAGCTCGTTGGCGACGGATGCATGATCCTCTGACGAAACGCCGCCGCCTACCATCGATTTCAGACTGTCGAGTAAGCCCATTGTGATTCACCTCGCTCGGGTTTCTGTGACAAGTGTCCCCTGGATAGGGAGGGCCGAAGGTTCGGGCTCTACAGTAGTCCCCTCGCGGTGGGGTGGTCTTGCAAAGATGGGGGAAACCTTGGTAATCAGCAGGAAATTCACAAGGCGGAGCGGGGCTAGATGTTGCGTGCGCGCTCGACAGCGCGGAGGACGGCCTGCGCTTTGTTGCGGCACTCCTCGTATTCACGCTCGGGGACTGAGTCGGCGACGATGCCGGCCCCGGCCTGGATGTAGCCGACGCCATCCTTGACTAGCATGGACCGGATGGCTATGCAGGAGTCGAGATTGCCGGAGTAATCGGCGTAGCAGATACCGCCGCCGTAGATGCCGCGGCGGGTCGGTTCCAGTTCCTCGATGATCTCCATGGCGCGCACTTTGGGAGCACCGGAGAGGGTGCCGGCAGGGAAACAGGCGCGGAGAGCGTCAACGGCGGAGAGCTCCGGACGCAAGCGGCCTTCGATGGAGCTGACCAGATGCATCACATGCGAGTAGCGCTCGACGATCATCAGATCGCGGACGCGTACGCTGCCGAATTCGCTGACCCGCCCGACATCGTTGCGGCCGAGGTCCACGAGCATGACGTGCTCGGAGAGTTCTTTGGCATCGGCGAGCAGATCCGCGGCGCGGCGCTGGTCCTCTTCCTCATCCTGCGCGCGAGCTCGAGTGCCGGCGATTGGACGATACTCGATCTGGCGCTGCTTGACGCGCACCAGCAGCTCGGGCGATGAGCCGATGATGTGGATCGGCTTTGAAGGTTTCGAAGCCGCCTTGTTGCCATCGACATGCAACCGCAGAAAGTACATATACGGTGAGGGGTTCACGATGCGGAGCGCGCGGTAGATGGCGAAGGGGTCGTCGCCGGGATCGACCTCGAAGCGCTGCGAGATGACGGCCTGGAAGATGTCACCTTCGGCGATGTACTGGCGGGTGCGCTCGACGGCGCGGAGATAGTCTGCCTTGCGGGTGCACCTCTTTACCGCGAGCTTCTCCACGGTTCGTTTCCGGCGGCGCAGCGGCGGCAATGGCTTCGCGAGCTGGCGCTGAAGGGCCGCTATCCGTCTCGAAGCCGCCGCATAGGCCGCCTTTGGCGCCTGCGCACGCACATCCGCGTTCACAATCAGGAGCAACTCTTTCTTTACGTGGTCGAAGGCGATGACCTCGTGGAAGAAGGCCAGGCAGGCGTCGGGAAGCTGGAGGTCGTCCTCGGCCAGGCTGGGCAGCTTCTCAATCTGGCGAACCGAATCATAGGCGAAAAAGCCGATGGCGCCGGCGGTAAATGGCGGCAATCCAGCGACATGCGCAGGGGAATGGCCACCCAAGGCCTCTTTGAGCACCTCAAAGATATCGCCCTTGACCGTGTCGCTCTTTGTAGGAGTCTGATGATTGCTGCGCCAGGTCGTCACCTCGCCATTGCGTGCGACCAGCTTGCTTGCCGGCCTGATTCCCATAAAGGTGTAGCGGCCGAGCTTTTCGCCACCTTCGACCGACTCAAGCAGAAAACATTCGGGTTCGTCGGCAGCCAGCCGGAGAAATGCGGAGACCGGTGTCTCCAGGTCCGCGACCAGGCGGCGGCAGACCGGCACAAGCGTATGGGCGCGAGCCAGCGTCAAAAACTCAGGGAGCGCCGGAAAGATCGCTTCGGGATCGGAGGAGCTGCGAGGCATAAGACATGCTCATGGTACATGGGCAACGTGAATGCGATTCCTGTTCGAGAGCCGGGACGGGTACTGGTGTAGATGGGATCTAGCATCCCCGAAAGGTGCCGGAGCCGGGTGCCGGAGTCGCTAACTCCCTTGGTTGTTGCGGTATCTCAAGGGGGCCTATACTCATGAGTTTGGCCAGATCGAGGTGGATCTTCGGTCTACGAGGTGTCGCGTGCGGCACCGCGGAGAGGGAAGCCACCCATTCGTAGCATTTCCTGCGGTTCTCTTTGTGCGCCATGCTGGTTGGTTCGCAGAGAACGGCGCAACGTTCACTGAACACTGGAGACACGCAATGCAAACACTCACCCTCGAGCAGGAGATCAATCCCTGGGAAGCCCAGGCTGCTCGGTTCGATTTCGCGGCGCAAAAGCTGAACCTGGACGATGGACTTTGGAAGGTCCTGCGGTATCCTGCGCGCGAACTCATCGTTCATTTTCCCGTCAGCATGGACGACGGCTCCATAGAAGTATTCACGGGTTATCGCGTGCAGCACTCGATCGCGCGCGGACCTGCCAAGGGCGGCATTCGCTATGCCCCGGACGTGACGCTCGATGAAGTGCGTGCCTTGGCGAGCTGGATGACCTGGAAGTGCGCTGTGGTGAACATTCCGTTCGGCGGCGCGAAGGGCGGCGTGATCTGCGATCCGAAGAAGATGTCCATCGGCGAGTTGGAGCGCATGACCCGCCGCTACACGGCGGAGCTGATAGAGTTCATCGGACCGGAGAAGGACGTGCCGGCGCCGGACATGAATACCAACGAGCAGGTGATGGCATGGATCATGGACACCTACTCCATGCACATGCGCCAGACTGTCACCGCGGTGGTTACAGGAAAGCCGTTGAACATCGGAGGATCGCGCGGACGCCGCGAAGCTACGGGACGCGGCATTGGTATTGTGTGCGACGAGGCATTGCGCTACCTCCACCTGCAACGCGACGGATGCCGCGTCATCATCCAGGGCTTTGGCAACGTGGGATCCAATGCAGCGAAGCTGATGATGGACAAGGGCTACAAGATCGTCGGTATAGCGGAGTATGACGGCGGACTTTACAACACGAACGGGATCGACATTCATCAACTCGTCGAATACCGCCAACGGAATGGCACGGTGCTCGGTTTCAAGGGCGCGGAGGCGGCCGACCCGCAGGAGCTGATTCTCGAAGAGTGCGAAATCTTCATTCCCGCGGCGACAGAGAACGTGCTGACCAGCCGCAACGTGGACCGGCTCAAGGCGAAGATTGTCTGCGAAGGCGCAAATGGGCCGACGACCGCGGTAGCCGACGAGATCCTGGCTGACAAGAAGGTCTTTGTCATCCCCGACATCCTCGCGAACGCAGGCGGCGTGACTGCCTCCTACTTCGAGTGGGTGCAGGACCGGCAGGGCTACTTCTGGAAGGAGTCGGTGGTCAACGAGCAACTTGAGAGCATTCTGGCAGAGAGCTTCGACGATGTTGTCCGCTATTCCGAGGCGCACGGAGTGAACAATCGCATCGCGGCCTACATGCTGGCCATCGACCGCGTTTCGTTCACCATCAAGCAGCGAGGCATTTACGCCTGACGAGGGTTGCCTGAAATTGAGAAAAGGAGGGCGTTTTCGTCCTCCTTTTCTGCGCTTTTCCGACGTCTGGGTTGACTCAATTTCCATTCCGCAGGCATCTTACGAAGACGATGATTCGCCCGTGTTTTCTCGTGATCGATCATGAATTCCCAGACAGTATTTCCACCCGTAAACTGGTGCTTGAAACGGCCAAATACAATGTGATCACCGCGTACAGCGGTAACGAAGCGATTGACACCTTCCGTCTTTTCCCGAATGTAAGCGGAATCGTGATGAATGAGGCAGTGACCGGCATGGATTGCGCCTCCCTGGTTAAGGAATTGCGTACGATTCGCTCCGATGTTCTGCTGATCGTCACTTCGAGCCGCGGCGTTACGGACTGCGTAGTGGCCGACCACCAACTAGACAACTTCGATCCTGCCTCCCTGCTAAAGCTGCTTCGCAGGCTGGTTCCCAATCCGCTGGAGCACTATCTCTCGGAGTAGCCGGGGACGCTCCAGCCGAATAGCCCTACGGGACAACACACTGAAAATACAAGTCAGGCATAATGCTGGAAGGGCATCTGGAATCTTGCCCACGTGGCGTCCGCATGAACCTGCCCAACTCCATCACGATGAGCCGGATTGCGGGTGTGCCCCTGCTCATCTGGATGCTGTCTGCGAGCTTTCCATTTCGCGACGCATGGGGTGAACAGGAACTGATTGCTTCGGGCATCTTCATCCTGCTGGCGATCACGGATGGGGTGGACGGCTACCTGGCCCGCAAACGCGGGCAGATCACGACCATGGGGATGCTTCTTGACCCCTTGGCGGACAAGCTGATGATCTCGGCGGCATTCATCTCGCTGGTGGAGTTTACGCCGAGCATCATGAAACCATGGATTGCGATCCTGGTGATCGGACGCGAGTTTCTGGTGAGTGGATTGCGTTCCATTGCGAGCGTCGAAGGGTTCACCATCCAGGCGAGCAATCTGGGCAAGCTGAAGACGATCGTGCAGATCGTCGCAGTAGTTGCGACGATCCTGGCGCACCGCTGGTACGAGTGGCAGTGGGGCTGGTACATCCTGCCGGTGCGGTGGACGGCTTACACTGCGATCTATTTCATGGTGCTGGTGTCGATTGTCTCAGCCGTGGACTACTTCCAGGCGTTCTGGCGACAGATCGATCATTCTTCGTCCGACCGTCGCAAAGCGGGCGCAGTCATGCAGCGCGACAAGAAGAATGCCGCTCCGGTCAACTGAGCGGCGAAGATCATTGAGCGTGTGCTTTCAACAGCCTATCACCCCAGACTGGAGTTGTGACCGCGATCTTCTCGAAGCTGGAGACGATCGCCGTGGCCCGAGGAATTGCGCTCTTCACAGATGGCAGCGACAAAGAGGCGTCGTGGCTGCCAGCTGAGTCCCATACCTCCGTCACCCAAATGGCATCCTCGTCAGCGGAGTCCTCGGCCACCACGTAACTGAGACATCCCGCCATGTTGGACGCGCTCTCTTTCAGGATTTCGATCATCTCTTCGCGCCGGCCGTGAATCACGGCCATCTTCACAATCAATCCGAACATGCTGATTGCCTCCAGTAAGTCCGCGGACAATCCCGCTCCTCAACTACGGAACGATGACGGCAGGGTTGGTGAACTTATCGTGACGGATGGTCTGGAGCGCCTCATTTGCGCGTTCCAGCGGATACGTGGTGACGGTGGGCTTCAACCCAATTTCGGCGGCGATCTTCAGAAAGTCGCGCCCATCCTGGCGCGTCATGTTGGCGACGCTGCGGATCTGTCGCTCACCCCACAGCAATGAATCGTAATCAAACTGGGGAATGCGATCGAGATGGATCGCATTGATGGCGACGATGCCGCCCTTGGCGAGTGAGCGCAGCGCAGCGATTACGACCTCGCCGACGGGCGCGAAGGTGACGGCGCAGTCGAGTGCGACAGGCGGGAGGTCCGTGCCACCGCCGACCCACTCGGCGCCGAGCGAGCGCGCAAACTGCTGGTGCTGGGTCTCGCGTGTGGAGACGTAGACTTTGCAGTCCCATGCCAGTAGCACCTGAATGATGAGCTGCGCCGATGCGCCAAATCCGAAGAGCCCTATGCGCTGGCCTCGCTTGACCTCGGCAACGCGCACGCTGCGAAAGCCGATGATGCCGGCGCAGAGTAGCGGCGCGGCGTCATTATTGCTCAACTGCTCCGGCAGTACGGACAGGAAGTCAGCGCGCGCTGTGGTGTATTCGGCATAGCCGCCTTGGTGGGTGTACCCGGTGTAGGTGGGGTGATCGCAGAGGTTTTCTCGTTCGCTGAGACAGAAGGAGCATGTGCCGTCCGTGCCGCCAATCCAGGAGACACCGACGCGCGCGCCCTTCTTCAAGCTTGACCCGTTTGGCTCGACGACTTCGGCGACGATCTGATGGCCAGGAATGACCCAGGGTAGGCGTGGGGACAACTCGCCTTCGACAATGTGGAGGTCCGTATGGCACACGCCACATGCGAGCACTTTGAGTAGAACCTCATTGCTCGCCGGTACCGGAATTGCCAGGTCTTCGAGCTGGAGTGGGTTGCTGTCGACCGGGGCCGGAGTTCTGAGGACGGCTGCACGCATGCTGATTCCTCCGTCTGGGCTCATGATACGAGGGGACAACAACGTAGAAGGAATTCCAGCGATTACATTGGCCGTGTACCTCGGTGGCCTTTTGCCGTTCGAAGAAGAGGCCTACTCACGCTCCGTTCTCGCGACGAGCATGGATGGAGGAGCTGCGAGCACTCACCAGTGGTGTGCTTACGCTCGGACGCCATGTAAAGGAGACTGTGATGGAAACGACTCGCAACCGGAAAATTGATTACATCGAATTTGATTCGGCAAATATAGAAGCCACAAAAGAGTTCTATCAGCAGGTATTCGGCTGGTCCTTTGAAGACTACGGCCCGGATTACACAAGCTTTTCTGACGGCCGCCTTGCCGGCGGGTTCAGGAGGGGTGAAACCGGAGGTTCATCGGGCCCGCTGGTGGTAATTTTCGTGGACGAACTTGAAGCAGTAGAACAACGAGTTGTAGCGGCCGGTGGAGTGATTACGAAGGCTCGATTCTCGTTTCCGGGTGGATCGCGTTTTTCACTTCCGCGATCCGGGTGGCAATGAACTCGCAGCCTGGCACGCTGAGTAGGCTCTCGGCGCGGGGTAAATCTCCAGGAGCACCGAATGCCCAGAAGGCCCGCCGATGATGACGGCGGGCCTTCTGGTTGTGCCTGAAGCTGCGGATAACTACGCGGGGATGCCTGGCGCGACGGGGTGAGGGCGCGTCAGCCGGTGGACGAAGTGGTACGGAGGCCAGGGGCCAGAGAGTTGCATCTGGCAGTCCTTGAGCAATTCGCGTGTGGTGGCGAATTTGTTCTGGTAGCGCTCCACGCACTTTGCATCGATGAGGTGCGAGATATCCAACAGCATTTTTCCGTTGTCCATGGTGCGGCAAGTGACCTCTTCATCCTGTGGAGCGAAGAGGCGCTGCATCTGGACAGCGATGGCACGACCTTTGGTCTGCCGTTCGCGTTGGCGGGCCGCAGTCTCGCGCAGGTTAGAGAGATATTCCTTGCCGACGCTGTCTCCCTTATAGACAGCACGAAGCGGCTGCTGAAGGCAGCAGTCCTCGACCGCGACCTTGAGATGCATCTCGGCCTTGCCGCGCAGACGCTCCACATGTGTCGCGTACTGGCGCTGATTGGAGCGAATCGAGCGACGGAGCGCTTCGTCATCGGCAAATACGGTTCCGAAGCGGAATGGAAGAACAGTAGAGAGTTTGAAGCAGTCACCGACCACGCGGGCGTGGTCTTTGGCAGCCTGTTGATCGAGACTCTCCTGTGGATTGTGTTCCGAAACGATGACTGCGAGATCACTGGCTGGATAGAGGAAGATCTGATTCCCTGAGATGCCGGTTAAGGATTGCATTGGTACCGGTTTGCGGTGGCGGGCTAATTCAGGGAAGGCTTGCTTTTCACTAATGCAGTAGGCGTACCACGCCATAGAGAGTGTCACTCCATTGACGCTGGCGGAAATCACCAGTTGATTGACCAAATCCTTGCGAATAAGGCGACTGCGCTTGCCCTGGCGCGCCTGCATGTAGAGGGCTGCACCGAACTTACGGCACATCCTAGACCTCGCATGACACGACTGGCAACTGCGAAAGCGAATCACGTCTTACGCATTCCCGAATGCGATCTGAAGACGAATTCGCTTATGTCGTTGTAAACGTTACCGAAGCAGTCGCAGAGCGGTCGCGAAGCACACGGCGAAAAAAAATTAAACGTGCGACATGTGAAACAGAATGAGCGCGCTTAGGGCAGTAAGGGACACCAACAGGAAAAGAATGGCGAAGAATAGCCCTTTGAGCAATCCGACGAGCGAGCGCAACGTCTTGGCAAGCTCTTGTTGTTCGCGATGGATGCTTTCGACACCCGAGGCGACGCGATCCAATCCTTCCTCGTGTTTTCTGAGGATGCGCTCGATCTCTTCGCCCTGACTTGCCAACTGGGAGCGCAGACCGCGGCTCTCGATCTGGATTTCGCCGAAGCGACGGTCGACCGTGGAGAGATCAGCCCGCCGGGCCGGCTCGGCGACGACTACGCCTGTAATCACGGGCAGCAGCTTGGCGGCGTAGGGCAGCAGGGAGCGGAGTTGCGACAGCGAGCGAAGATTGGGCAAAGTCGGTTCCTCGGTAGCAGAGTGCGATTTGAGCATAGTGACTGCAGCGGAGCGAATAGCCCGGCAGAGGAAGGCTATCACCGGGATTTGTTGCGTAGCCGATTCACTCTCGATCAGGTTGAGTATGCCCGGATCTCGCGACAGCTCAGGCGTTTTTTGCGGGCTGCGCGGCCTGATGCTGCAGTGCGTGGATCACGACACGGCGCATATCGGCTTCCGGCGCAGGCTTGCCAGTCCATATCTCGAACTGCCGCGCGCCCTGGTGGACGAACATTTCGAGCCCAGGAATGACCGCGATGCCCTTTTCGTGGGCCAGGCGGAGCAGGGGTGTCTCGACCGGGTTGTAGACCATATCGAAGACCAACCGCGCGCGCAGCTCATCGGGCTCAAGAAGAGTAGCCACTTTGCTGCCGTGCATGCCGGCAGGAGTTGCGTTGAGTACGATGTCGAAGTCAGTTTTGGTCAATTGCTCGCGCTTGAAGACCTTTGCCTTGGCCTGAGTGGCAAGTTCCTTCGCGCTCTCCGGTGTTCGATTGAGGATGTAGACCTCTGCACCTTTTTCCTTAAGTCCAAACACTGCGGCCCGCGCGGCGCCGCCCGCGCCGAGCACCAGCACGCGCGCACCTTTGAGCGAGAGGCGGCGCTCGAGCGGCCCAATGACGGCGCTAACGTCGGTGTTGAATCCGAAGAGGCGGCCATCCGGCCCGCGCACAATCGTGTTGCAGGCGCCGATGCGGGTGGAGAGCTCATCCATGCGGGCGAGCGAAGGCAGGATCTCCTGCTTCAGCGGCATGGTGATGGCGAGGCCGGCGAGCGGGATGCGGTCCACCAGTGTCAGCAGGTCGGTGATTTTCGCAGTTTCGAGAGGAACGAAGACGGCGTTGACCCGCTCGCGACGAAAGGCAGTATTCAGCATGAGGGGCGAGAGCGAGTGCGCGATGGGATGGCCGGCAACGCCGTAGACCCGTGTGGCGGCGTCGATATCTTCGAAGCGATAGAGCGAGCGCAATGTGTCGAGGCTCATTTGGCCGGGCGCGGTCTCTTCGCCGGCGGCCGTCGAGGCAAAGGTAAAGGCGCTGCCGGCACGGGGGGCAAGCAGGCGGCTCACGATGCCGGGCTGCCCCATCGCCATCGCGATCATGTTGGTGCTGTCGCCGTGTTGCTTCAACAGATCGAGCACGGCGAGGTTATCCGTGAGAGAACGTGCCGTGGAAACGATCTTGTAGAACTCAGGCTCGAGCCGCTGCATGCGCTCAAAGGCCTTCTCGAGGCTCCGCGTATGGGAGAAGTCGTGATAGCTCAGGATGAGCGCGGCGCCGCTCGCACGCAGGCGCTTCCAGTCGGCTGGTCGCATGGTCTCGGCGGATTCGATCTCGACGTCAATGAGTTGGCAGCCAGCCCTCGCGGCACCTTCGAGAATCTCGGCCTGTTCAAACAATTCACCGACGAAGTGGCCGCCACCTTCGGTGCGGCGGCACGTCGCTATAACAGTGACGTGGCGGTTGGTGGAGGTGAAGGAGCGGAGTTTCGGCAGGATCGCCTGGGGCTTGTTGAGGGTATCCAGGCGCAGCTCGATGAACGGGTTGTTGTCGGAGATTTGCTCGGCGCGGGCCAGCAATTCGTTCGCAGTTGCGCCGTTGACAGAAACGCAAATCCTGCCCATGCGCGAGCGGAGCTGATGGGCGGCAATGGCTGGAGTCGTAGAGGTCATGCGAAAGTCATGCCTGAATTGCGAAATGGTAACCAGCACCTGCACTTAGTTGCAAGGTGTTCTCTGCATTTAACCTTTTGTTAGAGGAACCGATTCGAGAATGAATGTTACAGATGCAGCAAATTCGAGCCGCCATGCCTGGAGCGTGGCCGATGCCACAGAAGTAACTCCGGAGAGTCTGGAGAGCTGGGTATCCGCCCGCCTGGTCGCCCATCAGACCAGCCTGGACCGGCTGCTGGCAGTAGAAGAGCGGACACTTGCGACAACCTGGCGGGCTTACGATGACGCCATCGCGACGCTGGGACAGGCGGGTTCGGAGTGTGGCCTGCTGGACAGCGTGCATCCCAGTAAGCCGCTGCGGGACAAAGCGCAGCAACTGGCGCAGCGCGTGGCCGAAGCGGCGACGGCCCTCTCGCTGAACCAGGAGATCTACAAAGCGTTGGCCTCGGTGGACGTGAACCAGGCGGACGAGGCGACACGGCATTATGTGGAGCGGACGCTACTGCAGTATCGACTGGCCGGCGTGGACAAGAACGATGCGACGCGCGCCAAACTGCGCGAGTTGCAGGACAAAGCGACGCTGCTGGGCCTGACCATCGGGCGTAATGTGCAGGAGGGCGCGCTCAAGGTGGAGATCACCGACCTCACCGAACTCGAGGGTCTCCCCGAGGACTTCCGCGAGAGCCATCTGCCGGATGAGAGTGGCAAGGTGGTGCTCACGACGGATTATCCGCACTATCTGCCAGTGATGACCTTCGCCACGAGCGATGACCTGCGGCGGCGTATGTTCCTGGCCTACAACACGCGGGCATTTCCAGCCAACCGGGAGCTGCTGGTGGAGCTGTTCCGGACGCGGCACGCGATTGCGAATCTGCTTGGCTTTGCCACCTGGGCGGACTTTGCCACTGCGGACCAGATGATCGGCTCGGCGGGAGCCATGAAGCAATTTCTGGAGCGTCTGGAGGAGGCGACGCGGGCAGGTGCGCAGCGCGAATACGGGATTATCGTTGACTTCGCGCGCAGCCGGGAGCCAAGGCTGGAGGCGATCGATGCTGCCAGCCGCGGCTACTGGCTGGAGCAGTACCGGCGAAAGGAGTTTGCATTCGACTCGCAGGCGGTGCGGCCGTACTTCCCTTATGCGCAGGTCGAGGCGGGCGTGCTGGCGACAGCGGCGCGGCTGTTCAAGGTGGAGTTCCGGCCGGCTGCGGATGCTGAAACGTGGCATCCGTCGGTGTCGGTGTGGGATGTGGTCGATGGTGAGCAGCGCGTCGGGCGGTTTTATCTGGATATGCATCCGCGTGAGGGAAAGGACAAGTGGTTCAGCGCGGCGCCCCTGGTGCCGGGGATCGCGGGGCGGCAGATTCCGGAGGCGGCTCTGATATGTAACTTTCCTGGCGGCAATGACAAAGCTGAAGATCCGGGCCTGATGCAGCATTCGGACGTGGTCACTTACTTCCACGAGTTCGGCCATCTGATGCACGCCATTCTTGGCGGGCAGCAGCAGTGGGCGGGCATCAGCGGCATTGCTACGGAGGGGGATTTTGTCGAGGTGCCGTCGCAGATGCTGGAGGAGTTCTTCCGCGATGCCAAACTGCTCCAGACGTTTGCGCGGCACTACCAGACGGGCGAAGCGATTCCTGCGGAGCTGGTGGCGACGATGAACCAGGCGGGCGCGTTTGGGCGCGCGGACTGGGTGCAAACGCAACTCTTTTACACCAATTACGCGCTCGATGTGCACGATCGCGATCCGGATGCGCCAGGCGCGCCGCTCGATCTGGACGCGCTGCTGCGCGCGGACTATGAGCGGTTTCTGCCGTATCGATGGATCGACGGGAACCGCATGTATGCGAGCTTTACGCATCTGTGCGGCTACTCGTCGAACTACTACACGTACCTCTACGACAAGGTGATTGCGATCGATTTCTTCAACCAGTTCGATCGCGACGCGCTCCTGGAGGGTCCGGCGGCGATGCGGTATCGCGAGGCGGTGCTGGACCGGGGCGGCTCGGCGCCGGGACGCGCGATGGTGCAGGGATTTCTGGGTCGCGACGAGAGCATGGAAGCCTTTGAGGAGTGGATTGGGGAGGCTTTGATGGCGGTTTAGAGGGCTGTTTTTGGTCTTGGAAACGGCCTTCAGAAGCGCATTTGCGGGTGCGATTTGGTGTGCTTTAAGAGGCGATTCTGAACAACTCATGGTGCAAAAAGAGGTGAACAGTCGTTCACCTCTTTTTGCCTGCCGTTTGAGTGATGAAAAAGGAACTTGACAGATCTTGCTCTGCGGAGCAGAGTAGTCTGCAGTCTACTCTGCAGTTTAGAGTACTCTTCGAGAAAGGTGTGAATTATGAGTTACGCCGAGAGCTTCTGTATCGAGCGGGTCCGGGGCGCGAGTATCGGGGCCACAATTGTGGGCGGCTTTGGGGGGGCGTGGCTGGCGATGGGGATGGCGGGCGCGGGTGTGTCCGTGCCGGTGGCCCTAGCGGTGGTGGTGCCGGCCTTTGCGCTGATCGCCGGACTCGGAGTGGCGGCCCGGCGAAGGCTGCCGAGAATTGCCTGCGAAGAGACGCTGGAGAAGAAGCAGAGGATGCGTGCCTTTGCCGTGGTGAATGTTGTCCAATGGGTCGCAATCTTCGGAACAGTCAACCTGCTGGGTAACCTGCACCTGGAGGGGTGGATTGTTCCGGCGATTGTGCTGATCGTTGGAGCGCATTTCCTTCCGCTAGCGTGGATTTTTCAGGCACGGCAGCACCGCGTGACGGGTGTTGCGCTGATGCTTTGCGCTGCGATGGCGCTGGTGTTGCCCGGCCCGGCGCGTGATGTGATGGAGTGCGTTGCGGCGGGGCTGATTCTGTGGGCGAGCGCGGCAGTTGCGCTCTACACCGCTTTCCGCAAGGCGCCTCGGTCGCGGTTGGCCGCGCAGGCCAGTCTTTAGAGAGGTTTGCTATGGACGCCATGGTGACGAACGCGCACACAAGGGCAGCAACGTCGTCATTCGCAGAAGACGACCGGTGGACGCTGGCGGCTTTTGGCGTGCTGGCCTACATGATCTCGAATGTGCTGCACGAGGGGCTGGGACATGGAGGGGTGGCGTGGCTTTCGGGTGCACGGCATATCACGGTCACGTCGACGTACATGGATGCGGGCTTCGACACGCGCTGGATTCTGGCGGCGGGGACGCTGGTCAATCTTGTGTTCGGTATGCTCGGGCTGGCTATGCTGCGCCGAGTTCGCCGTGGCAATGTGCCTCAGCGGTTGTTTCTGTGGTCATTCACTGCGTTCAACTTGCTGCTCGGCACGGGGTATTTTCTCTTCTCCGGTATAGGCGGCATCGGCGACTGGGCCGAGTGGATGAAGGGTTTATCTCCGACATGGGTATGGCGGGTGGGCTTTGCGCTGCTGGGCGCGGCGAGCTATTTCGGTGCCGCGTTGCTGCTCGCGCGGGAACTGGTGCGGATAGCCGGGTCGAACGAAACACGGCTTCGGCGCATGACACGGACGATTTACTTCGCCGGCGGACTGACGGCGTGCGTGGCGGGGGTGTGGAACCCGATGGGCTGGAAGCTGGTGCTGATCTCGGCGGCTGCTTCTTCGTTTGGCGGTGCGTCGGGGCTGTTATGGATCCCGAGTGTTGCGTCGCGATGCAATAAGGATACCGTATCGGTTACGAATGCAATCCCCAGGCTGCAGGGCGTGTTGATAGCGACTGCGGTGCTGCTGGCGCTGTATGTGTGGTTTTTGAGGCGGGGTGTCAGGCTCGGGTGATTTAGGGATCAGACGTCAGGGTCAGGGGGCTGGGATCGAATGGATACGGCATGCGGTCTGAGGAAGGAGTACGGCAGATGGATGCGGATGGAAACACGGTGGGAGGTGGTGCGATGAACGAGCGGGAGATTGGCGAGCGTATTGCGTTGATCGAGTCGATGATGCGGTCGGGGCGAAGATCGACGGAGTACTGGGGGTGGAATTTTCTTCTGTGGGGCGTCGCTTATGTAGTGGCGGTGGCGTGGTCGAACCTGTTGCCGCATGCCGGAGGTTCGGGCGTGGCGTGGCTGGTGACGATGATCTTCGCGTCACTGCTGACGGTGATGATCGCGCGGAGGCGTGGGCGTCACGAGCCTCATACCGATAAAGGCCGCAGCCTGATTGCGATCTGGACCGCGGTCGGCTGCGGCATCTTCGTGTTCGCGGTTCCGGTGGCTGCCACGCACCATTTGGAGTCACATGCATTCGTTGCAGCGATCGAAGTGCTGCTGGGCGTGGCGCACGTGGCGAGCGGCATCACGCTGCGCTGGCCGACACAGGTGGCAGTGGGCGGCGTGTGGTGGGTTGCGGCGATCGCGAGCTGTTTTGTGAGCGAAGGCGGCACGGCGATCCTATTTCTGATAGCTACGTTCATCTGCAATATCGGCTTTGGGACGTATCTGATGATCCGGGAGAGCCGCGACAAGGCGCGGGCGCGGGCTGCGGCGGTGCAGCATGCCTGAGCTGCCGGATCTCGACCCGGTGGTCCACGGGAAGATGCGGCTGGCAGTGCTGTCGCTGCTCTCCGGGGTGGACGAGGCCGAGTTTACCTGGCTGCGGGAGAGGACCGGCTCGACGGACGGCAACCTGGGGGCACATCTGCTGAAGCTGGAAGAGGCGGGTTATGTCGCTGTAGAGAAGAAGTTTGTCGCGCGCAAACCGATGACACTTTACCGCATGACGGATACGGGGCGAACGGCGCTGGAACGGTACGTTGCCTCGCTGAAGGAACTGCTGGGAGTGGCGCTGACAGGTTGAGAAAAAATACTCGGGGGCGCCAACCTTTTCTGCCTGGTGCGAGTCCTATCTGGCAAGCACAGAGGCTACCTCAGCAGCAATGACCTACCCCGTAGTGCAAATCCTCGTTTTTTGAGGGCATTGCCCTCATCCTGCTTCTCACTCTCTGACAATTCTTCAAAGCCTCTTGAGCGGGCCCGGCGGAAACCGGGCCCAGCGCTCTCCTGTTTTTTTGTCGGCAACAAACTGCTTAAGCCGCATTGACAGAAGTGGCCGGTGTGACGATGTCACCGAGCACCAGAAGGTCTTTGTCGCCGGCAACGAGGAGATGCACGCAAGCGGCGCCAATTAAAATCTCTAGAGATGTCGCGTAAGAGTGAGATAGCGGAGACCGCGAAAGCGATTGGGGCGGTGGATGAGCTGCTGGCCGGGGTTGGGCTTAAGCATGGGCGGCGGCTGATTCGGCGGGACAGCCCGCGATATCGGCGGCAGGAACCGGCTGAACTCCAGGAGTCGCTGCCGACGGAGCTTGCCACGCACCGTAACGGGCGGGTGGAGGTGCTGATCGTCCCGGGCTGGCAGAAGGCGCATGTTCCGCACGCATTCAGTACGAGGCGGGGCGGGGTCTCGACCGCATACCGGGGCGAGGACGGCCCGGCGGCTGACCGGAAAGAGTTGAGTCCGGGAGAGATGAATCTGGGGCTCACGGAAGCCGACGAGGCAGCGAATGTGCTCGAGAACCGCCGCCTGCTGATGGCAGCCGCAGGTGCTGAGGGCCGGACGCTGATTACTTTGAAACAGATTCATTCCAACCTGACCCGGCGGGTGACACGGGCGGATGCAGACCGGCCGATGCGCGCCGATGGCCTTATAACGGACGATCCCGGCGTCATGCTAGGGATCCAGACCGCGGACTGCGTGCCGGTGGTGGTCAGAGACGCGCGAACGGGCGCTGTGGCGGCCTTCCATGCCGGATGGCGCGGAACGCTGAAGCGGATCGTTGAGGGCGGGATCGGTAAGATGCGGCTAGAGTTCGGCAGCCGTCTGGAGGACCTGGAGGCGGCGATCGGCCCAGCGATCGGGGCATGCTGCTATGCGGTGGGGGAAGAGGTAAAGAGCGAATTCCTTTCGCAGTTCAGCTACGCGCCGGAGTTATTTTCAGAGGTTTACGACTCGGACCCGGTGAAGGAGAAGTATCCGCTGCTCTTCCTCACGGCGCGAGCACCGGGGCACAGCAACATGGGGCCGAATCTGCACCTGGATCTGACTGAGGCGAACCGGCGGCAGTTGATCGATGCCGGACTGCGGGCGGAGTCGATAGCAACGGCATACCGCTGCACGAACTGCGAGCCGAAGTTGTTCTTTTCGTACCGGGCGGAGCATGGGTTTTGCGGGCGGATGATGGGTGTGATTGGTACTGGCCGCACGGACGGGCGCGCCTTCGGCGCAAGTTGATAGGTTCGCCCCGATGGTCGCTCATTCGCCCCGAATGGTCGCTCAGGTGTTGGGTCCGAGTGATATACGGCCGATGGCGCTATCCCTATCCGCCGTTTCCTGATCCACCGTTGCCGGTTTCACCGGCAGCTTTAGGGTTGACCAGATCGCGTAGCTCTTTGCTGGGCTTGAAGTAAGGGACACGCTTTGCGGGGACTTCGACTTTGTCGCCGGTCTTGGGGTTGCGGCCGGTGCGGGGTTTGCGCTGCCGGATGCGGAAGCTACCGAAGCCGCGGATCTCGATTTTGTCCCCGGCCTGGAGTGCCTGAATCACGGCGTCGAATACGGTGTCGACGACGACTTCGCCGTCGCGGCGGGTCAAATCTCCAATTTGCGTCACTTCTTCAACCAGATCGGCTTTGGTCATGGTGCGGCGGCTCCCGAGAAGTTACAGAGGCAAAGTCCACAAAAGGCTGCAACCCCAATGATAGATGCGGGATAGGCAGTTCTGTACTAGAAAAATAGAACCAAGTCGCTTTGTTGCGGGTATATCTTGTTGAATTTCCGGGGATTTCGCCCCCCGCGGCGGCAGGACAGGAGTTCCCGTTCTGGAATAGTATGAGATGGGTTTTCTCTGGAGGCGGCTTGAACCATCCCCGGTATAGCATTGTGATCCCGGCGTACAACGAGACGGCGCGCATTGAGGGTGCCCTGTCCTCGGTGAGCGGCTGTATCCGGGCGCGCGGCTGGGATGCCGAAGTTCTGGTGGTGGACGATGGTTCGATAGACGACACAGCGGCCCTGGTGGAGCGATGGGCGCTGCGGCATCCGGAAGTACGGCTGATCCAGAACGGCCACAACCGGGGCAAGGGGTACAGCGTTCGAAACGGCATGCTGCGGGCGGCGGGAGAGATCGTGATGTTCACGGACGCCGACCTGTCGTCGCCGATCGAAGAGGCAGAGCGGCTGTTTGCGGCGATTGGTGAGGGCGCCGATGTCGCGATCGGATCACGCTGGCTGATAGGGCGGCGCATTGTGCACAAGCAGCCGTTGTACCGGCGTGTCTTCGGGCGATGCTTCAATGGGCTCACGCGCACCATCATGCGGCTGCCGTTTGCAGATACGCAGTGCGGCTTCAAGGCATTCCGGCGCGAGGCGGCACATCTGGTATTTGGACTGCAGCGCATCGAGCGCTGGGGCTTCGATCCGGAGATTCTGTTTATCGGGATCAAGCGCGGGCTGCGCATCGCTGAGGTGCCGGTGACCTGGGGGCACGATGAACGTAGCCGCATCAGTTACCTGCGCGACGGGATGCAGATGCTTCTGGAACTGGTCTTCGTGCGTTGGAATGCGTTGAGGGGAGTTTACCGGCGCCAGCCGGTGGAGTTTATGCGCGAGCCTCAAGTGGGAGAACGGAAGTCTGCGCACCACGGGGCGGTTTAGCCGGGATTTCGCGATCTACTCCAGCGTCGGGTACGTTCAGGAATCGCAGCCGTTTGCGGCGGTTACGTTCTAGACAAGGTTTTTCTACCCCAATTCGGCAGCTTGTGCAAAGCGATCAGGATGCGATCGGGTGAGCGGCCTTGTAGGGCATCATGGTGGCGCTAACCACTCGCTTGGTGCGCGGCGTGATGCGCACGGTGCGGTCTTCTACCTGTTCGAGCAGGTAGGATTCGCTGCAGGCACCGCAGAGCCAGAAGTGCTCCATGCGGCGCGTGGTCCGTTCGCCAGTTCCAGTCACTGTCCGTGTTACGTCGAAGACGTAGACTCGCCCCTCCCGGAGGTAATGGAGCGGTTTGCAGCATTCAGGATTCGCGCAGTGATTCACCATGGGGGACCTCGCCGGAATCACGGCCAGCCGTGTTCCGTATCTGAACTACTGGAGAGCATCGCATTTGCACGCCCGGGAGAACAGCGCGCCGAATTTTTCAAAGCATCGCGATACATAGTTAGAATGCACCCGCAACACCGCAGTTGTCTCCAGAAATCGTAGGAAACCTTTCAGTAATTGTTATCCGGCTGACTGTAAGCGCAATACATTTTGAGTCAACGCTTTTGCAGTGGTGAGGTGACCTGTGCGAGGATCACGAGTTGCGCATTCCTGATATGCCTCTTCTACGCAGCACATTCATTGCACTGTCACGTAATACTGCAATTCGCCGCTTTTCGGAGGCGTCCTCCATGGGCCGCCGGCTCTCTTCGCGTTTTGTCGCGGGGATGCATACGGACGAAGCGTTGCACGCAGCAGCTGCGCTGAACGATCACGGAATCTCAGTGACGCTCGACAGCTTGGGAGAAAACGTTCACTCTCCCGATGAAGCTCATCGGTCCGCCGCGATTTATCACGAACTGCTGGATGCGATTCACGAGCGGCATCTGGACGCGAACGTGAGCGTGAAGCTGACGCAGATGGGGATGGATCTGGACCCGCAACTGGCGGAGCAGATTGTTCGCGAGATGACAGAGCATGCGCGGGCTACGGGCAGCTTCGTGCGGGTGGACATGGAGGGCAGCGAGTATACGCAGGCGACGATCGACATGGTGCGACGCATTCACGCCGAGCCGGGGAATGAGGGTCACGTCGGCATTGTGATCCAGGCCTACCTCTATCGCAGCCAGGCGGATATAGGGGTGCTGCTGAAGGACGGGATCCGTATACGGCTGTGCAAGGGAGCGTACCAGGAAGCGGCGGACAAGGCATTTCCGGGGAAGGCGCAGGTGGACGAGAACTTCGTCCGTTTGGCGGAGATCCTGGTAGCCAGCGGGATCTACCACGGCATTGCGACGCACGACGAGAAGATGGTGCAGGCGACCCGCGCCTTTGTGAAGGAGCAGGGGATTCCACCATCGGCCTTCGAGTTCCAGATGCTGTACGGGGTGCGGCGCGATCTGCAGCGCGCGCTGGTGTCAGAAGGCTACCGGGTCCGGGTGTATGTGCCGTTCGGCACGGAGTGGTATCCCTACTTCATGCGGCGGCTGGCGGAGCGCCCGGCGAATGTGATCTTCCTGGCGAAGAATGTGCTGAAGAGCTGAGTCAGTTCTGATCTTTCTTTCAAAGCATGACGGTGTCCGTTCATGCTTGATCTGGCCTGCATGCGGGGCGTCCTTCCTTTTTGACGCCCAACTTCAACGTCAGGTAAGACGACGCCATGTCCAATGTCGTCTGGCCGTCCGATACCGTCGAGAGGAGTTAGCTCCACAACGTGCTGCTCCATCGAACTGTCGGCGCGGCTTCTTCGTAGACCAGACCTGTGAGGCCATTGAACACGAACCTCGATGAGCCTTCGGAGTCAGCGCGGAATGAGAGCTCTGTGCGAATTGCCTATGCGATCCTTAAGCGAATCGTCACCTTGTGGACCGGAGCAAACCAATGCTTTTTCACTTTCGGCAATTCGCACGCGCAGGCGTTTACGCAGTGGTACTTGTCCTGTGCTATTCCATGCCGTCTTCGGCTCAGAACACAGGTACAACTATTCCTCCGGTGCTCGACGTCCACGTGCATGCCATGGACGAGTCCTTCCCCGGCGGGCCAATGTGTCCTAATGAATCCAAGTTCCTCGCGTCCGACCCATCCACCAAGGAAGCCACGAACGGCTGGAGCCAGGAAGAGTGCACACCCAAACTCTACCCCGCCGCCAAGGGGGAATACCTCAAGGACATCGTCGCAGAGATGGAGCGCCTCAATGTAACCGCCGTCGTGTTCGGCAACCCGAAGAGCGTGCAAAAGTGGAAAGACGCTGCTCCAAACCGCGTCATCCCCGGTACGTCGTTCAGTGCGGGCATGGCACCCGGTGCACGCGTCCCGCTCGACGAGCTCCGCAAGGACTTCACCAAAGATGGCTTTAAGGTCATGGGCGAAATCGGTCTTCAATACGAAGGCCTCTCTCCCAGTGACCCCTCCGTCGATCAATACTTTGCCCTCGCCGAAGAGCTCGACATCCCTGTCGCCATCCACATGGGCACCGGTGGCTCTGGCCGTGCCAACATCGCCATGCCCCAATTCCGCGGATCGATGGGCAATCCTCTGCTGCTTGAAGAGCTGCTGGCGCGGCACCCCAAGCTCCGCGTGCAGGTGATGCACGCCGGCTACCCCATGATTGACAACATGCTCACGCTCCTGCAGGCCAACTCCCACGTCTACGTCGATGTAGCCGGACTCATCTGGAGCTACCCTCTGAAGGAAGTCAATCGCTACATTCAACGCCTTGTGGAAGCCGGGTTCGAAGATCGCGTGATGTTCGGAACTGATCAAATGGAGTGGCCTAAACTCATGGCATATTCCATCAGCATCATCCAGAACGCCGATTACCTCACTCCCGAACAGAAACGCGACATACTCTACAACAACGCTGCCCGCTTCCTCAGGCTCGACACTGCTCAACGCAGGTAGAGGTAAACGAAGATCGCCGTTGGACGCAAAGTGCGACAACCTCCGCAGCGATCCGCCCGCCACCTTCGATGTTCCCTATCGCCAGCAGGCAGGCTCCGAATCCATGACCTTTGACATCCACACACGAATGAAACCGGAGATTATCGCTTCCTCACTCCGCACCGCCGTCACTTCCGTCGACAAAGACCTTCCTCTGCTCGACATTCGCACCCAGAATGAGCAGATTGAGGACACAACCAAGCAGGAGAGAGTTTTTGCATCCCTTACCAACGGCTTCGGCTTACTTGCGCTGGTCCTGGCCTGTATTGGTATCTATGGTCTTATGGCCTATAGCGTTGCTCGACGCACTAACGAGATCGGCATACGCATGGAGCTGGGAGCGCAATCAGGCCGGTGCAGCGCATGATCATACGCGAAGCATCCTTGTTGGCTACGGTCGGTGTGGCTGCGGGCATCGCCGTAGGAGTGGCGATGAGCCGGCTGATCGCCAGCATGCTCTACGGCCTCAAGTCGTACGATCCTCTCCCGTTCACCGGAGCCTCTCTGCTGCTTATCGTTGTTGCTCTCTCGGCCAGTTGGCTACCCGCGGACGAGCAGCAAGCATTGATCCGCTTAAAGCGCTTCGCCATGAGTAAGTCACGCAGGGAGAACTGATCGGAACCAATCTCACGCCCCTAACGGTGCCACGTTATACGCACGTGCCAGATCGTTGATGTTGTTCCGAAGGGCTGCCCACAGCCTGGCCACGTCGCTGCCGTACTTCCCTCTGGTGACAACCTGGTTGATCCTGCGACCGTCGTCGACCACACGTTCGACCTGAGCCTTCGTTTCCATCCATTTATCGGTGGCGTCGAACTTGCGTCGTAGCCTGTTCGTGGAACTATTCAGATCGCCAAGGGCATCGTCCAACTCATCTTTGCCTGATTGAGCGGTGGCCTTTCTTGAATCGGTATTTGCATTTGCCGTACCTCGGCTATCGGTATTTGCCGTACCTCGGCGGCCCGACGCACGACCGCTCTGTTGGGCTGTCGAGTTTGCATCTCTTGCGTTGTCACCACGACGTTCCAGGTAATCCCTGAATTCGTCCACGCCGTCCTCCACTCGGAGGATCTTTTCGGCAACGAGCCCCTTGGTCATTGCCTGCGCGGCAATGGGGATCGAAACCGCAAAGATTGCACAGCAGCACAGCGCAGTCATTCCGATTTTTCTGAGGTTCATATTCATGGGTAGTCTCCTCTGAGTGCGCCGGGCTAGCTCGGGGATTCGCCTGGTTTTTTCTCACGAAGCGCAAGGGAATTTCCCAACCACTGCAATTCCCGCATGTATAAGAACATGGAAAACAGTCCCGCCAAGGTGAGGACATAGCCAATCACCGGGACTTCAGACGACAATTTCCGCGAGATAAATACGAAAGAGAACACAGCAGTCGGCAAGGTAAAAACCATTTGACCCAAGAACAACACCATGTGTCGGAGTGCGGTATTGGACACTTGCGGGAGTACGGGAGCAGTCCGGTAGCGGGCCCAATACCCGACTTGAATCAGTACGATGCCCAAAAGCCACCAGAGTCGCGGGGTATTGTGGGACGCATAGGCCGACGGATCAGCCGAAATTTCCCGATACATTGGCAGTCCCTGCCAATAAAAGATCACTGCCCCGAAGGTTTCCATGGCGAGCGAAGAGAGGTGCAGCCAGCGACCAGCGGCCGGTGAGGCTGCTGAATCACCGCGGAGTTCAGAACGTGTCACCGAACCCAAAGTCGTTTCCTTTCCATGTCCGAGAGAAGCTATGGAAACGCCATCCTGCATGCACACCAGGCGTGCTCTATCTGGCGCTTTCCGTGTTAGCTCGACCCCACAAGGTCCGACCATTTTCCGAGCACAACGCGACGAGGCGATCAGTAGCCAATCCCTCGACCAGACGCATGCGCAGAGGCAATAAGAAACTATTGCCCATCACGGCAGCATCAGCCACCTAGCAAAACTCACTGTTTGCAACGGGGAAGAGTCGTCTAATCCTGGCGAGATTGCTCTCACTTGATGGACCGGGTAACACGTTGATGCGCATGCCGGCGAGACGGGACAGGCCCTCGCTTAGAGGGAGGTTCTCTCGGAGCGTTGGACTTGTCTGTTTCTGTTGGTCTCGGACCTGCGCGCCGCTGCCACGAGATACAAGGCGGGGCAGACCAGCAACCAGTTGAAGACCCACAGCGCGTTGTTGATCCAGGCTGACGTCGCGAGAAGGGTGATGACGACGGCGAGAAGGAGCGCGGGGGCCATCCTGAGTCGGATGGTGTGCAAGCCCTGATGGACTCCCCAGACGGCGGGCAGCACAAAGAGGAACGGGGCTAGCGGCGCGAGCGAAAGGAGAGAGCCGTGAAACGGGAAGCCGCCCGCGACTTCGCCGTGCATCGCCTCAACCGGTGCTGCGACGATGTACATGTGATGGAGGTAGTGAGCCAGAAGTAGAAACAGGGCCACGTTCGTCCAGAGAGTCCGCGGCGAAAGAGATCCAATCGCGAAGCCGCTCGTCCATGACCATGCGACGAGCAGGAAGATGTGGCAGAGAAGCAGAAAGAAGCCTTCGTGCCCGGTGGGGGCCCAGTGGCCAAGGTTAAGTCCCAGAAGCCGTTCCGACGTGCATGTCACGGAGAGGGATACAACCATGAGGAGCCACGTACACGGCACAGCGAATCCAAATGCGAGCCAAGGGCGCCAGCCTTTCCAAAGCAGGAGCTGCCGTCGAAGGACGAAGCCGAGCACACCCGAGAGCGCTCGCCATGAGCTGTCGCCGGCTTCGAGCGAATCGCCGAGGACTGCATCGCGTTCATCTCGCTCGAGCGGGCGAGCCGCAAGCTCCACGAGGGACCACAAAGAAGATGTCATGAAAGCTTCTCCGCTCGACCTACCGCCCAGGATGCGCCTCTGCTGACGCGCATCATCACTTCGTAAAACTCTTTGGCCGCGCGCGTGCCTTTGCCAGTGACGCGGACCATGCGTTTGGCTCTGCCACCGCGCTCTGCCGTTGCTTCACCCATCCAGGTGGTGATGAGACCTTTGCCTTCGAGACGCTCGATGGTGGTATACAGCGCGCCGATGGAGCACTTTCGCTGGGCGATTTCTTCAATGCCTTCGCGGATAGCCGCGCCATAGGCGTTCTCACCGAGCCGGGCAGCGGTGGTGATCAGCAGGTATTCGAATTCGCCTAACATAATTAGAGACACATTGTGGTACTAATCGGTTGGCGTTGTCAATCTATGCCTGAAGCAATTCGGTGCGATCGCCCGGAATGACATCGAGAAGGTGTATGGCGTCGAAGGTGTGCTTCCAGTGAACGATGAGAAAGGCGGTGGGCTGTTCGTTCAAGAAGAGATCCTGACGCACGAGGCACCAGAGGGCGAGCCGTTGGGGATCCGCCGTGGAATGGTCGGGCTGGAAGCCGAATGCCTGAATGTCACTGACCGTTTCCCGTTGCACCGCGAGGAGACGCTCGAAGGGAGGGCGAGGGTCGAGGCGGCTATCGTGATCGATGGTGAGAACGCGCTCACGAAGTTGGAGAGCCGGCTGCGTATAAGCGCGTGAGCGGAAATGGTAGTGGGCGATGGCCATGGAGCCGGAGAAGCGTGCCGCGCAATTGTGGTCTTCCTCTCCGCTTGCGGAGAGGCAGAACGGCTGCCTGGTGAGAGAGTCGCGAAAGCGCAGGCTGACTGTTTCCGAGTTGCTGAAGTATTCGACACTCATGCGGACTTCGCATTCCGGGGTCCTGATGCGGTAGACAGTTTCGGAGCTCTTGTCTGACCTGAACGCGAAGGCTTTGTTTGCCAGACCGATGCTTGTACCCACGCCTGCCAGGGACCAGAGGAACGATCTCCTGTTTTGGAGGGGCCGAGGCAGATTGGAAGTCGATTCCGTCATGACGGCAGGACCTTATTATCTCTACAATGTAGTAATCACATTACTACTGCAATGTAGAACTAATGGAGGCGAGTGTCAATACTTCGAACAAGAGTGTGATCAAGTAAGCAGAACCGGGGATGAACGACAGATCGAGCGTGCCGGTAGCAGCCGCTATTTCGATACAGGTGCAGGCGGCGGCCCAGAGGCGTTCATAGTTGCAACGAGCTTGTCGAAGCGGGGATCGTTTCGCAGAGACTTCAAATCGTCATCAGTGCGTATGAGTTGAGCATCGCTGTAGCCGGCTTCCACGGCACGGTGGAGGTAGTCGAAGGCTTCGTCGCGGCGCCCGGCTCGAGCGGCCGTGCACGCGAGGTTATACCACAGCCAGAACATATCCCCGCTGTGATGCGCGCTCTTATCGCTGCTTACTGCGGCGATAGCTTCGAGATAGGCCTTCTTCGCGTCCTCGTAGAGTCCGGATCGAACCAGCGCCATGCCGAGGATGCCAAGGGTCTCCATCGTGTCGTGGTGCAAAGGGCCGAGAGTTCGCAACTGAGCGTCGAAGGCCGGTTTAGCGAATGCTGCCGCTTCCTGAGGTTTCTGCTCCTTGAGCAGGACGTCGGCGAGGACCGATTTGGATGCCAAGGTATCCGGGTCATCCGGATCCAGCAGACGCGTCTGCGCTTCAAGAGTCTCGCGTAGCAATTTCTCAGCTTCGGCGAATCTGTTTTCGTGATTCAGAACGGTTGCCAGGTTGTACTGCGCCAAGAGGGTGTCGGTATGGTTGGGCCCGAGAATACGCTGGCGCGCGATCACGATCTCGCGGAGGAGCGTTTCTGCTTCGACATAACGGTGCTCCGAAGACAGCACGTTGGCCAGCCCCTCTTTCGCGGCCATTGTGTAAGGGTGGTCCGGCCCCATGGTACGCAATTCGATCGCGAGCGACTTTCGATAGAGGTCTTCGGCATCCGTATAGCGTCCAGGTTCGAACCTGACTGTATTTGCGAGTGTCGTCATGGTGTCGGCAGCGTCCGGATGATCGGGGCCCAGAATGCGCTGCTGAATCTCGAGCGTCTCTCGATAAAGCTTTTCAGCCTCCTCGTAGTTGCCCTGGCCCTGATACATGTTGGCGAGGTTGTGCATTGTCGCAAGAGTGCTGGGATGGTCGGCACCCAGCGTGCTGCGCTCCAAATCAAGCAACTTGCGATACTCCGCCTCCGCTTCCGCAAATCGGCTCTGGTGGGCGTATGCGACGGCGAGTCCGTCCATGAATCGCAGCGTTCGCGGATTTTCAGGACCCAGCTTGCGGCTGCTGGCTGCGATCAATTCACCTTCAAGCTTCTCCACATCCGCATAGTGAGCCTGTCTTAAGAGAATCCAGACAAGGTGATCTTTGGACTCGAGCGTTGCGGGATCATCCGGTCCGAGGACGCGACTCTGAGCGTCGACGGTAGTTCGCGTCAGGCGCTCGGCATCGGCTTCGCGTCCCTCGCGATAGAGAACCCATCCCATCTGGGACATCGCTTCGAGTGTTTTCGGGTGGTCGGGCCCAAGTGTTTTGCGCCGATCCTGGACAACACGCTCCATCAACTCGTGCGCCCGCGAAAAGAGGCCGAGGTTTTCATAGGTCCTGGCCATCACGAGCATCAGCTGCGAACGAACCGCGGGATCCTGATGTAGTTCCCGCTCAATCTCATTCGACGATCTATCCAGTATTTCCCGTGCCGTTACCGTGTTGCCGCGCGCTTCACTGGGCGAAGGGACCTTGAACATGTCAGTCAGGAAGTCAGTGATCCGATCCGCTCGATCACGTTCGTGCCGGATGCGCCGGAGCTGAATCGTCTGGGCGATCGCGGAGATCACCGCGAGAAGCACCAGCAGGCTCACGAGTGTTACGCCAAGCCTGTGGCGCCGGATATATTTGCGTGCGCGATATGCAGCGCTGGGCGCATGCGCCGCGACGGGCTCATTGCGCAGATATCTGCCGATGTCGGCCGCCAGGTCCAGTGGCGTGGAGTAACGGCGTGCCCGATCCTTTTCCAGAGCCTTGAGCGTGATGGCGTCAGGATCGCCCTGCAGCAGACTGACCAGCGTTGGCAGGTCCGCATTCCGATTCTTTGCGGTTAGTGCAGAATCGCCGCCTTTTGTGCGCAGCCTGGTGCTCGGGTGAGGAGCGTCCTGCTCGCGCAGGCACCGCAGCACCTCATCGTAAGCCAGCTTATGAAAGTCGAAGGGAAGGGACCCGCTGAGCAATTCATAGAGCACCACACCGAGTGAATAAACGTCGCTTCGGGTATCGATGTCCACACCGCCGGAGTCGGCCTGCTCAGGACTTATGTAGTCAAGAGTGCCGATCACCGCGCCAACCTGCGTGTACAGCGTCCCGGCGCTCAAACGCTGCGAAGTTGCCTTCGCTACTCCAAAATCGATGATGCGCGGGACGGGCTTACCGTCCACTTCCGTGACGAGGATGTTGGAGGGTTTCAAATCACGGTGGATGATGGCTTTCTGATGAGCGTGCTGAACGCCCTCGCACACGGAGATGAAGAGCTCGAGCCGCTGACGAGTGCCAAACTTGCGCCGATCACAGTACGTCGTGATGGGCATGCCGGCCACATACTCCATCACGAAGTAGGGGCGACCCTCCGGTGTCGTGCCGGCATCGAAGACTTTGGCGATGGCGGGATGGTCCATGAGGGCCAAAGCCTGTCGCTCGGACTCGAAGCGCGACACTACCTCGCGCGTGTCCATTCCGGCCTTGATCAGCTTGATGGCGACACGTCTGCGGACGGGCTGCTTCTGCTCGGCTAGCCATACTTCGCCCATGCCGCCTTCACCGATCAAGTGCAGCAGTTGATAGTGATCGATGAAGACTCCGGATGGATTGAGACTATCTGCCGTCGTGGGCTCGAATGGCGGACGCTTGAGAAAGCTGCCGGCATCTGCATCCTGTGCGAGCAGATCCTCCACTGCCTGCCGTAGTTCCGGATTGCTGATGCATTCCCTGTCGAGAAAGGCGGCACGCTCGGCCGGCTTGATGTCCAGCGCGGCCTGGAATAACTGCTCCGCCCTATCTCGTTGACTAGGCATAATTCCTGCACGAGGCAGCGCTAAGCCGAGCACGAGTCGCAATGCTGAGCGCTATCTAAGGTTGGTTACGCGCCATGGTGAGCCGCCTTGTGCAGGGGGACCTATCAGTCCTGCTAACAAGGGGTTTGGGCGACCAGCTTCGGGGCCGATTGAGGTTCACTATACGCGTGCCGCCGTTGCCCCGGAAGATGTGCGTTTGCTGGGAAACCTGCCACTTTTGCCAGTAGCCGTCCTGATACGGAGCTTCATAAACTGCTTCCGTCTCCGCAAGTGTGTCTGCTGGGAGAAGGGGACTACTGCCTCAGCTGCGTTCCTCTGGGTGCTCGCCGGAGCACTGGTCAGCGTGGTTCCAGTAAAAGAAGAACGCCATCTCGGCTCCGCCAAAGCACCATTCCGAGCTCACCGGTAACAACCCCGAAGGGAGCAAATCATGAGCGAAACGCAAAATCACATCACCATTGCCTTTCCCATCAAATCACCCGCCGACGCGAAGGCGATCGCACAAGAGCTGCCGCCGTTAATGCCCGATTTTGCCAGGGAGCAGGACGCTATTGGGACCATCCATTATTCGCGTTTCCTTGACCTAAGCGATGAAGCACTGCTCTTCCTCGCCGACATCGACGGCGACGTCGAAACAGTGTGCGGCGCGCTGGCGAAGTCTGCCGGGCAAGTGTTCGACACTATCTTCAAGCACGTGGAGAACCCTCCTCCATTGCCAGTGGCCAATAACTCAGCGGCGTTCATCGACTGGGTGAAGGACCATTCCACCAAACCTCTAATCATCTATTCCGCTTTCGCCAACGCTTCGGTTCAGGACATCAAGTCCAGCGCTCGTGCGGCGGGCTTTACGGGTAGCGGCGAGCAGCATCCCTTATTGATTTCCCTGCCCATGGCATCAAAGCTAAAGGCCCTTATTTTCGAAGACGTTGTCTTAAAGGCCGCGGACAAAAAAATGACTGCCGGGGCCGATTCTGTTGGGACGCTGCATTTCGCTCATTTCGTGCCTCTCGCGGACACTCACCTGGGCTTCTTTACCGTCTACGACGGTACTTTCGAAAAGTACATGGCGGACTTCACAGAGAAGATCGGACCGGTCTTCGACCTGATGTTCAAGTACGTCGCTGATCCGCCGCCAACCCCGGTCGCAAAAAATGCCAAGGCATTTTTGGATTATTCCGGTGCAATGAATCGTCCGGGGATCGGGTTCTACAGTGCGTATCCGGGCGTGGCGGTGCAGGACGTCCGGGCTCTGCTCGCAGACGCGAAAGTAGGCACTGCGCATTGAACAGCTCAGCCTTCATACACCGTTATTTGGTTTTGGGACACGCACCGGAGGATCAGCAACGATCTCCGGTGCTCCCTAGTCTGCCAGTCACCTAGTGGCAGTGGCTTTTGTCCTGAGGAAGCTTGACAACTCTTAAATTCGACTGGGGCTGCACCACTCGGCTGAGGAATCACGAAGATACTTCTGCGGGGGCTTGTGCGCCGGCGATAGGAAGAAAACTATGCTTCAGCGATACGTCGTTATGGCGGCAGCGTGGCTCGAATTCACCGTCGGTGTCTTATTCATTGCGGTTCCCGACCTCCCGTGCGTCCTCTTGTTCGCGGCGAAGCCTGAGGGAATAGGCGTACCAGTTGCTCGCTTTGCCGGATTTGGCCTTCTTGCTCTGGGGATTGCCTGTCTGCCTTCCACGGCCACAGTATCGCGCCGCGCTGTGGTGGCGCTTTGTGTGTTCAATGTCGGGGTGACTATCCTGTTCGTGTCGGTGGCCGTTGCCACCACCTTCCACGGCTTTCTACTCTGGCCTGGCGCCATTCTGCATGCCGCCATTGCGACAGCGTTGGTATCTCAGCTTCTCGCTACCAGGGCTTAATGGGTTGAAATGGCTAGGTGCCACGAACCTTCCATTGAGGCGCGCAACGGAAGATCACCATCGATCTCCCGGTGCGCCCCATCTTTTCCTCAACCTAAATTGGAGATGAATTTCAGAGCGGTGATACTCGGCAGGAAGCAGTAGGCCGTGGCCTTTGTCCTCAGAAAGCTTGAGAACCCTTTAATTTCGATTGGCGGCGCGCCATTCGCCTGCGGAATCACAAAAACACCATCCCCCGGATCTGGTGTGCCCGCGATAGGATCCTTCGATTTAGGATTCAGCCGGACCGCTCCGGCGAACTCAGAGTCATTGACCCAATGGCTCAGCACAAACTCATATTGGTTCTCGATGCTCGCGTTGATGAAATAACCAAGCAGCCCGCGTTCCATACCGTCATAGGGTTTCGTCGGATCATAGACCGGCCCGTACGGCATACCACGACGGATCATCCGGTGAGCATTGTTGCTGCCGCCCGGTTCTCCCTGTCCCTGCACCGGCTGGTCTCGTGGATTCACGCGGCGGATGTGCGCACCCACCGGGCAGCGCACTCCCTTTGGATCCCCTGACCCATCCGCATTCACATACCCGAAGTTGTTGAGCTGGTCGGGCGCAACTCCAGTTGGACTATCCGTCTCCGGCGACAGTTCAAGAGGAACGCCGTTGCGCCACCGTCCGCACATCTTTGCTGCCAGCAGTTCCGGATCTATCTTGCCCTTATTCTTCTGCAGGTTCTCTTCAAATCCAACCACGTCTGTCACGATCATCTTGAAGACGGCGAAGCTACCGTTCAGGCCGAGTTCCCGGGGCTCCGGCACAAAGTAGCTATCAGCTCCTTCCTGCAAAACGAACAGCCAGGACTCACACGGCTGTTGATGATCCGGCGCATACTTTTCCGGACCGCCGCGAATCGTCGTCCTGCTGATGCCGTCGGTATAACCGAAGTGGAGCTTGGAGGTAAACGTCGGTTTGCCATCCACCGTTTCCTTCAATGCCATCCCATCCGCACGCCATATCTCGCGAAACGCATCCCCTTCAGCAAACAGTGCACTCAGACGATCGCTGTAACTCGTCATCCCCTCCGGAGTCAGAGCATGAAGCGTCACCAGCACATGGTCGGACCCCTTCCCGAAACCGCCAACCCAGGTCTCGGGCGCACTCGGTCCAACATCCCCTATCAGCGCAGCGCGCGCGGCCGCTCCCGCCGTGAACGCTTCGAACGACTTGAACGAGAGCGTCGGAACGCGATCTTTCATCCCCAGCGCGATCAGTCCCGGCCACGTAATGCCCACGTTCAGGCAATAGTCAGGCTTGTAATGTGGACGCTCCGTGGGATTGTCTCCCGGACCCGCCTCGAATCCAACCTGCCACTCTTCTGCAGTGGTGATCTGAGGCGCGTCACTCTCGTTACCGCTGACAAGTCGCCCCAACACCTTCCGCGCTGCCGCCTGATCGCCCACCGTCAGCAGGTAATGCCTCACCATGGGCATCTTGTACCCACGGAGGATAAGCCCCTGGATATCGTTAAGGTCGAGTTTTGACTTCGCAGCCGAGACCGCTTGGACGTCCGAAGCAGAGCTTTCATGCGCACCCCGATTGAACAAGCGGTGTAAGAATCCGCCTCCTCCTGTCGTGTTTTCCATCGCGGGTCTCCTACTCGAACCCTGTGACCACCGCATAGCTTTCAGTGCACTGAATTTGTCATACGAAGCAGATCATTCTTGCCGGACAGGGATATCGATTGCATGCAGGTTAGCGGATAGGACAAGGAATGAGGAACTAGCAAAATTATCAGCGGGCACTTCTCGTGGCTGGACCTAGTCTGAGCGCAACAGCAGATGGCAGGCCCGTCTATTGCGCTCAGGAGGAACGGCGAAGCGCGATCAAGCAGTTGGGGGTCGCCGGGGCTTTTACTTCAGGCCATAGACATCGATCTCGCCTTGCGGGTTGGGATTCGGATTCGATTTCGAGTATGGGTCGTGGCCAGTGGAGATGTAGACCTTGCCGTTGGCCACGATGGGCGAAGAGAACTTGATGCCGTAGCCGGGCACGTCTGTGGAGTTCATGCTGCTGTCATAGATCTCGTGAGCCAGATTCTGCGTGTCGTACGCTCGCAGGGTCGCGCTGGTCGGTCCGCCGGGGTCCGGAGTTTGCACTGGCTGCCCTTCGTCGATCATCCAGAGAATTCCGTTGGACGTGCCATTGGCGGAGATGAAGGGCGTGGTCCCGCGGGTGTTTAGCTGGATGTCGGGCGAGGTAAATTCCTGCGCTGCCAGAGAGCCGCCGCCCGAAGAGGAGTAGGCGAAGCGTCGCACGACCGCAGGTGCGGTCGGTGAAGTGGGCGTGACGCCGAGGTAGATCGAGCCGTTGAAGTATGCGGGAGTACCGAAGATTTCATAGGAGTTGATCATCGCGGTATGCGATGAATTCGGCGAGGGTATGTCGTCCATGCAGGCAGCGGAGGTATAGGAGCTGATCAGGCCGGTTTCGACGAAGATGGTCTGCGCGGCCCCAGCGTCGCCGGGCTGTTCTCCACCGAGGTTGGCGGTGTTGACCAAATAGAGCTTGCCCATTTTGCCGCCGCCGACGATCTGTCCCGAGCCGGGAACCATCAGCAAACCACCCGCGGCAAGGTCCGAGTCGTTGCAGTTCATGAACTGGAAATCGGCGGGAGTGAAGTGGTCAAGAAGCTGAAGCGTAGGACTGAATTTCAGGATGGAGTCGCCCCAGGCGGTCGATCCGTCATAGGGACCATTGCCGGTGCTGACATAGATGTTTCCGTTGGCGTCGGCAATCGGCCCGCCGCTGCCCATCCAAACACCGCCGGCGCCGCCATAGGTGCCCTCCCCATCCACGTTGGGACTGGAGTTGAAGACGCCGATCTGGTTCAGAGTTTTTGTATCGTAAGCCAGCAACCATCCGCTATGACAACTCCCGAAGCCCAGATATACGTTGCCATTGGCGAGAAGGAGCGCCGCCCGCTGGACACAGCCGCCCGGCAAGCTTACGTTGCCGCCGACAGCAGTCGAATTGGTCCCCGGAACCGAAGCCTGAATCGTAACCGCGGGAAGCTTCGGCAAGCCGGTGACGATATCCAACGCGTTGAGACGATAGCTGGAGCCGTTGCTGGGGGATTTCTGTGCCGATACGACGTAGATGGTGTTCGTCGCCGGGTCGATGACAGGCGTTGATGTGACGCCTTGATTTGGGAGAACGCTGGCGCCTGTGAGCGGCGTTTCCCCGGAGTTCAGCAGGGGAGACTTCCACAGCGGAGCGCCAGTGCCGTAGGTGTCAGCGTCGAAGGCGTAGACGGTGTCATTCTCCGTGGCAACATACAAGACGTTGTGCGTGGCGCCGTTGATGGTCACATTCGACATGAACAACGGCTCGGCGTAAGCGTAGCCGTCGACCAAGTAAGAGAAAAGCTTGCCGAAGGTCGCAGACGTTACGTTGGTTGGCGTGAGCGAGGTCTCATTGGGATTGAGCCCGCTACGGTTGTTGTCAAAGTGCCAGGTTGTGACGTTGACGCCCTGCGGCGCAGGGAGCGTGACGGCAAGGGACGCGGTACCCTTGCTGCCGTTCGAGGAAGCGGTAACGGTAGTCGAGCCGGAAGCGACTGCCGTAGCCAGGCCTGACGCGTCGATGGTAGCTACGGCGCTGTTGGCAACGGACCACGTTGCCGTAGCTGTGACATCGGCGGTGGTCCCGTCGCTGTAGGTGGCAGTGGCAGTGAACTGCTGCGTTGCGCCAACGAGGATGTTTGCAGGACTGGGCGTGATGGCGATGGTGGGCAGTGCGGTGACGGTGAATGTTGCGGAGCCGCTGATGGTGCCGAGCGCAGCTGTAACAGAGGTGGAACCCGAAGCCACACCGGTGGCGAGGCCCGATGGGCTGATGGTGGCTATGGCGGTACTGGCAACGGACCACATTGCTGTGGACGTGATAACCGCGGTGGTTCCATCGCTGTAGGTGGCGGTGGCGGTGAATTGCTGTGTCGAGCCGGCTGAGAATGTTGCGGTGGCGGGAGAGATGGAGATGGAAGTCAAGGCCCGGACGTTCAGGGTCGCGGTACCAGTCATCCCGCCGAAGGAAGCTGTGACGGCGGTCGAACCGGAAGCGACTGCGGTGGCGATGCCGGATGGGTTGATGATGGCCACGGCGGTGCTGGCGACGGACCACTGCACGGTGGCGGTGACGTTGTGCGTCGATCCATCGCTGTAGGTGGCGGTGGCGGTGAACTGCTCAGTGGCCCCGACGATGAGGCTGACTGGAGTCGGCGTGACGGAGACGGCGGTGAGGCTGGGCGTAACGGTAAGCGCGGCGCCGCCCGCGACGCCGGTGAGGGTTGCGGTTACGGTTGCCGTGCCGGCTGCTACTCCCGTAGCGAGGCCTGCGGCATCCACCATTGCTACTGTGGGATTAGATGAGGTCCAGGTTGCTGTCGTGGTGACGTCGGCGGTGGTGTGGTCGCTGTAGAACGCGGTGGCGCTGAACGGCTGGGTAGCTTTAGCCACGATGCTTGCCGTGGCGGGAGTGACGGCGATGGAGGTGAGGGTCTTCGCGGGTGGAGGTACAGTGAGGGACGCACTGCCGGAGACTCCGCTGAGGGTTGCCGTGATAGTGGCGGAGCCCGCCGCCAGCGCAGAGGCGAGGCCGCCAGGAGTGATCTTCGCGATAGTGGGGTTGGAAGACGTCCAGGTAGCTAATGTGGTTACGTTTGCCGTGGTGCTGTCGCTGTAGGTCGCGGTGGCGATGAACTGCTGGATAGCGCCGACTGCGAAAGTAGCGGTAGCCGGGATTACTACGATGGAAGTCAGAGTCTTCGTGACCGCGGGTGGCGGCACGGAGAGCGACGCACTGCCGGAGACACCGTCGATGGTAGCCATGATGGTGGCGGAGCCAGCGGCCAGCGCAGAGGCAAGGCCGGAAGGGGTGACCTTCGCGACGGCGGGGTTGGAGGACGTCCAGGTAGCTGATGTAGTTACGTTTGCCGTGGTGCTGTCGTTATAGGTCGCGGTCGCGACGAACTGCTGGATAGCCCCGATGGCGATGCTTGGGCTCGCCGGTGAAACAGCGACGGAAGTCAGGGTCTTTGCAACGACCGCGACGGGCACGGTGACGGTCGCGCTGCCGGAGACACCGCTGAGGGTTGCCGTGATGGTGGCGGAGCCTGCGGCCAGCGCAGAGGCAAGGCCGGACGGAGCGATCTTTGCAGTGGCTGTGCTCGAGGACGACCACGTGGCGGACGTAGTGACGTTTGCGGTGGAGCTATCGCTGTATGTGCCAGTGGCAGTGAACTGCTGGGTGGCTCCGATGGCGATGGTGGCGGTAGCCGGGGATACTGCGATGGAGGTCAGTGTCTTCGGAGCCGCGGAGACGGTGAGGTCGGCGCTTCCGCTCACGCCATCCAGGGTGGCGGTGACCGTGGTCGAGCCTGCGGCGAGGGCGGTTACCATGCCGGAGGCGGTGATCTTTGCTATTGCCGGGCTTGTGTCCGTCCAGGCTGCTGATGCGGTGACGTCCTGAGTAGAGCCGTCGTTATAGGTCGCAGTCGCGCTGAACTGCTTCGCAGCACCCACGGAGAGGTCCGCGGTAGCGGGAGATGCGGCGATTGCGAGCAGGGTCTTCCCTGGAGCGCCCATGCTGCCGGATGAGGTCCCCCCACAGCCAAAGCTCGTGAGCAGAAGCGCGGAGGTGAGTGAGATGAAGAGTGAATATACTAATTTGTAACCATAACGACTACCAATACGCATCTGGCACCCCAAGACAGCGCAAACTTCAGCCATATGCCAAGAGAGCGAGGGGCTCTCCGAGACATTCCACGTGTGACGAGTCCTCGAAGAAGGCTCTTCCGCCGGAAGACGGGGCTGGCAGTTGGGGGTATTACCAGTAAGAACCAAGAGCAAAAATTGCAATCATGACTACAGGAAATATCTACAGCGTCTTATGTGTTAACCATCGGAGGTTACCGCACGGGAACGTGCTCCTCGTGTAAATAACCGTGATCAGTTTAGTTTGATTGATACCCGATTTGGTTGTGTAAAAAAGAAGCCCTAATTACAAATTGTTATCTCGAGAGGTTACTGGTACGGGCGGTAGTACAAGAAATTGTTGTCTGAGTAAACGAGTGTCGGTCGCTGTGTTAGCAAGAAATTGCACGGGCCGATCTTCGCGCGTCGATCCGAAGCTGCCGGTTAACCTCATGCCGGCCATTTATCAAGTTCTTGACCTTCATAAATCCTCGAGTTATAGCTGCGACCTTCTTTCCTCGGCTCCTTAAAAGTAGAAGCCGTCTCGGGCTACAAGGAACCTTCGGTGTCTCCCTTTGAGACCTCCGCGCTGCGGAACAGCGCAGTTTTCGTTGTCGATCCGAAAGGCACACCTTTATGGCACAAGCACCACGCATCTGCTTCGACCGGATCATCCCTGCCAGTTTTCAACCGGCACGAGCGGTCGCTCACAATACTGCGTTAGCGCAATACGCTGCTGCAGTGCAGAACAAAGCGGCGGCTGTTGCAAAGGGCCCTTCCGCCAAACTCCAACTTTAAACAACTCGTCGCGGCAATTGGCCCTCTCCCTAACTTAAGTGCGAACGATCCTGTGCAAGTCAACAGGATGGCACTTATCAACCAGAAGAAATGGGAGGACGGACATACCCTGACTTGCAAGTTCCTCGATGGCGATGATTTTCAGAAAGGGAAGGTAAAAGAGAAAGCGGATATCTGGCTCGACCATGCCAATCTCAAGATCGAATTTGTCAATGATGGCGATGCGGAGATACGTATATCGTTCCAGGCAGATGCCGGCTCGTGGTCGGCGATTGGAAACGACTGCCTGGTCAGCAGTTATTTTCCTACTTATCAGCCCACGATGAATTTCGGGTGGTTACGCGACGATACTGATGATCGAGAGTACGAACGAGTCGTGGTCCACGAATTTGGGCATGCTCTAGGTTGTATCCACGAGTTCCAGAGTCCAACTGAAAATTTAGATTGGAATACTGACGCGGTATATGCGTCTTTTCCGGCCCACCAAACTACTGGAGCAAGGCTGATATCGACACGAACGTTCTGCAGAAGTATTCACCGGATGGGATCAGCGCGACCCAGTTCGACATGAACTCGATCATGCTGTACCAGTTCGACGGCTCTCTGTTCAAAGACGGTAAAGGCACACCCTTGAATACGCAACTTTCCGACCAGCACAAAACGATGATTGCTCAGATGTATCCGAAGACACCCTAAGCAATGCCGGTTCGTTGTGTCGGAGATTTCTAGTGAGGCGTATAGGGCTCGACGGACAGCAGGTTGCCTAGCACCTGCCGCTCGTGGTCGCTATACATGGAGCGATAGGCCGGCGAGTTGAGCACCTGCTCGCGCTCGCCGGGTGACATCTCGCGCAGGACGCGGAATGCGCCGCGCACCTGCTGCTTGCGCTCGGGATCCATGTTGCTCAACTCCTGCGCGGAGCTGCGCACAGCCTGACGGCGATCCGGGCTGAGCCGCTCCATATTCTCGATGCGGCCGAGAGTGCGCTGGCGCTGTTGCGGTGGCATCGTATCGAGTTGATGCAGACGGTCGATGAGATGCTGCTGCTGTTGCTGAGGGAGGCGGTTGAAACCCGGTTCGTTGCGCAACGCCTTTTCCTGACCGGTAAAGGATTCCCCCTGATGACTCTGGAGCCAGTTGCCGAGGTGGGGGCCAGGTGTGTTCGCGGGAGGTACGCCGTGGGGAGCATGGACAGTGGGATAGGGAGCACTGCCGGGGCGAGGTGCATAGCCGGGCGGAGCTCCGCGGTACGCACCTCCAGCCTCGGGCGCATGATACGAGGGCCGCGGGGACTGCGCCGGAGGAGCGGAGGAATGAGGCGCCGCCTTCGGGGGCGATGAAGGATGAGGGTTGCTGCCATGCTGCGCATAGACCAGAGGCAGCGCGGCGAGCAACAGAGTAGATACCAAGATTCCGTGGCGCTTGAATACACGTCCCCGGAAGACACGACTGCGGTCAGCCCGGATACGTTCAGGGGTCAGACTGTGTCGTGTTGCGATCGACCGAGGCATGGAGATTCATCTTTCTCAATAAGGCATACTGCGGAGCGAAGCCACGCCTCGCTTTCACAATACTTTGCGCTGAGGATACTTCGCGCAGAGTGTTTGTCCACTGAAGTCTAATTCGCCGATGGATTGCCGGAGTTATCATCCGCATCCGTATCGAGCGAATTCAACTGCTGATAGACCTGTGCATTGCCATCGAGTAACTGCAGATCATGGACGGTGGCAGACTCCTGTGGAACGGGCGGCTGCGTGCCATTCTGCATCCAGATGGCGGTGCCGCCGCCCAGCATCAGCAAGAGCGCCAACGCACCGGCAGCCATGGGACGAAACTGGAGGCTCGATCCGTAGAGGAGACGCGCGCGCATGCGTTCCCACAGGCCGGCCGGCGGGTGGGCCTTCTCCTCGCGCAGGCGCGCGGCGAGCCGCGTATCAAAGTACGGCGTCGGCTCCGGCGCTTCCCAGCCGTCCATCGCCAGCAGTGTCGCCTGCAACTCCTTCAGCTCCTTGTCGCACTCCGCGCAGGCAGCGACATGCTCACGGGCAGCAGGCGAGGCGGCTGCTGGATCGAGCAGCAGGTCGGCTAACTGCGCTTTGGTCGCTTTGCAATCCATGGTGCTACTTCCTTGCTCCGATGCTGATGCTGACGTTGGCCGGGAGTTGAGCATCAGACGAACTCCTTAAGCCGCTCGCGTAATGTCTGATAGGCGCGGAAGAGAAGCGACTTGGTGGCCGATTCGCTGAGCTTCAGGACGGCACCTATCTGTTTGTAATCCAAGTCCTGATATTTGTGCATCAGGACGGCCGTGCGCTGCCGTTCGGGCAGAGCCATGACGTGCTTGCGGATGGCGGCGAGCCGCGCGTCCCGTAACATATGTTCTTCTACCGTCGGCGTGGTATCAGCGACATCCGGGCTGATGCCGGTTTCCGGGTCCGGCTGATCCAGATAGACGGCCTGGGCCCCACGTTCGTAGCGCGTGTCCCGCGCGTGGTTTACGCCGAGGTTCGTGGCGATGCGGTAGAGCCAGGTGCTGAACTTGGCTTCCGCGCGGTAACTGGCACGGGCGCGATAGACGCGGAGGAACACCTCCTGTGCCATCTCCTCGGCAATGGCCTGGTTGTGAACCATGCGATACATGTAGTGCACCATCTGACGGCGGTACTTCTCGACCAGCAGGCTGAACCCTGCCTCGTCCCCGGCAGCGACCCGCAGCATGATCTCGGCATCGGAGAGTTGACTCCAGCCGCCGGGGGTGAGCGTTGCCGCATTGGCACCGGCGCGAACCTCGCCGGAAAGGGGTCCGACATGCGATTGGGGACGAACCGCAACGGTAGCCATGTCTTCCTTAACACTCTCTTCAGCAAAACGTTGCGCGGATTCCTCGTCTTCTTCTACGCCTAGTTGCTCGTCGAAATGGGGGCCGGAAGCAGGATCGTCAGCTATGCCGGTAGGTGCCTCATACTCTATCGCGGGAAGTGCTTCATTTTCTTGAGCTTCCAGATCATCAGCCTCGCTGGTGTCGGCGCCGGTCTCGGTGGAGAAGGGGCGATCCGCGTCCCGGGAGGGACGGTGAGGATGATCCGGGTGGTTGGAGGGGCGGTCTGAGGGGCGGAACGGCATTCGAGGCTGGACGATTTCCTGTTTTTGCGAGACAGCGGAGATGCTCTCAGCGTGACCTCTTTTCGATGCAGGCCACATGTCCTTCTGATGATCTTTAGGGCATATACAGGAAACGTACGTTATCGCATTGTAGATGTCCGAGTTCCAGAATGGGCAGCGCACACGGAATGGTATGGGTAAGGCCGGCGAGGGACATGGCGGGGGTTGGGCCGCAGGGCGCCCCGATGTTACAGTGGGTGAGACCCATCTGACGGGAACCCACGAGCGGATCCCCACCCCTAAGGGCGCTTAACTCAGCGGTAGAGTGCCACCTTCACACGGTGGAAGTCATAGGTTCGAATCCTGTAGCGCCCACCATTAAATCAATAACTTACAAGCTGCTCTTCCCGAGCGTTGGTAGCTTTTGGTAGCAGATGCTCCGACCTTTCTTGTTCTCGTCTCCTTTCGCGAGCATGTGATAAACCGATCCCACCATCTGCTGCACGCTTTCGGGCAGTTCCGGCATGTACTCGCTAGCCGTGGTGTCGGCCTTGGCGTGCCGCAGGTGCGCCTGAATGTCCTTGACCGATCCCATGCGCTCGAGTAGCCATGGTGCGGCGCAGAATCTAGAAGTTCAGCCTGGGAATGCCAAGCTCCTCCGCCAGAGGCTAGAGAACCCGGTATTGGTAGTTCGCCGTGTCCATGGCGCCGCCGTCGGCATCGGGAAGATGAAGGCGTTAGGCGAGGGGTCCTTGCACTCTACCTTCCACTGCCGGAGTTCATCTGCCAAACCAGCAGGTAGATACGCAGCCGATTGGGAGATAGGAGCGGCCCACACCTTTGCCACTTTCTCGACGGCGCAGCCGAACAGTGCCGGATACCTGTGTCGCATAGGAGGTGAATCTGTGCACAGAGTGTAGCGCTCTTCAGGGTTGTGGGAGGAAGAAGGAAGCGAGCGTTGTGGATCAGAGATTGCACGGCGTCCCGCATCTCCGGCCCGCTTGCCGCTGCGCGATCCGAACATCCCAAGCATCTTTCCGAATCTCGAGTGACTTACATCACCATCTGGCTCGCAAATACGCGCGTACTGGCTTGTCGTACGCGACCATCACCAAAGATGCAAATGCGACCATGATTACGGTTCCGCAGAGCACTTCCGGCGCCATCCCTCGAGTTGCTAGTTGGTGTTTCTCGGCGAAGTCTCCCCAAATCCAGACTATTGAGTAGTGGGTCATATACAGCGGATACGACAGGTCTCCTGAAAACCGGCACAACCGTTCGACTCGCGGGGATACTTTGGCCCCTGCGCCCAGCGCTATCAGCAATGGGAAATACACGATGATGACTGCCGCTTCGCGTATCCATCCGCCTTTCGCATACGGCATAGCCAATGCAAGCACCAGGAGTACGCTCAACGCGCCAAAGCCAAGCCGAGTACGCAGCCGCCAGCCCATGCGGTAGACCAGCAGCCCCGCCATGAACGAAAAGGCGACACGCGCACCGCCATCCCAAAAATTCCGCGCACTCCATCCGCCGGATAAGTTCCCGGCACGATACCCGGCCCAGCACAGCAGCACTGCCGCAATGATCGTCAGCACCACAAGCAGCCCGCGTTTTATCCGGTACAGCGCAATGCCAAAGACCACATTTGCTACGTACTCCCAGAACAGTGACCACGCCGGGGCATTCAGGCTGAACAGATTCTGTGAGCGTTCTTTCATCACTCCGTAGGGAATGAGCAGCAGCGACGCCGCAAACATCAGCGCGACTTTGCCCGGCCCGTATCCCGGTGTGCCTCCAAACGGATTGGCATACAAGGCGATCAGTCCCAGCACCGTTCCGAGCACTACCAGAGGATGGAGGCGAATCAGACGGGCCTTCAGGAAGGTCCACAGGCCCATTTTTTCGAGGCGATCGTCATAGGCATAGCCCATCACAAAGCCGGAGAGGCAAAAGAAAAAATCAACAGCCAGGAAGCCATGCCCAATCCACAGCTTGCTGTAGTTCCAGATCACCATTTCCATGAAGTGGAAGGTCACCACCCCCACCGCGGCCAAACCACGCAGCCCATCCAACACCTCGAAATGAGGCTTTGTCTGGCGCACCTCTGGCGCCTGCACCGCTACTGTTGAAACTTCTGCCATTCGGCCCTGGCGCTCCTTTGGGCTGGTCTTGCGAAAATATGGAATTGAGAAGTCAGATATTGCGGGGTGGGGCGGCTTGCCGATCCCCACTCATTGTATTTCTCGAAGCGGATTTTTCAGACAGTGCGCGGAGCCAGGGACTCGATCTGATTTTGATCTTTGGCGGGATTTCGTAAAGCTGGTAAGCACGGAAGAAGGGTCCTTATGATTGCAGTGGAGGTACTACCGAGTGGCGACCATCAAACTCTGGACTGATGAGGAAGCTGCAATTGTCCCGGCTGTAAAGACCGTGTTCGAAGATATACGCGCAACTCGCAAGTCAGATTTCGTGAACAATTTCTGGCGTGCTCTCGCGAATCAGCCCCGGCTTCTCGAACGGACGTGGTCGAGTGTGAAACAGGTGATGATGGAATCCGGAGTGCTCGATCCGCTCACGAAGGAGCTGGTCTATATCGCGGTATCAACAGTGAACAGCTGCAGCTACTGCGTCCACTCGCACACGGCCGCGGCGCGGGCCAAGGGCCTATCCGACGAGCAGTATGCTGAGTTTTTGGCGGTCGTCGGCATGGCTGAGGAAACGAATAGCCTCGCAAATTCGATGCAAATCCCTGTGGATCGAGAGTTCCTTATTGGCTAAACAAGGCGGCGGCCCGAACGAAAGTGTGGCCGGCGTACTGTATTGCGCGGAACTGAAGGGGCAGACGGATGAGAATCAAAATAGCCACTGTGGGTGAGTCTGTGCTGCGCGATGCGGCGCGGCCGCTTCGTCCGGAAGAGATCCAGAGCGAGCGTATCCGCGAGCTAATCGAACATATGCGGGAGACGCTGGCCGATGCGCCGGGCGTCGGGCTGGCCGCTCCGCAGATTGGGGAGCCGCTGCAACTGGCGATTTTAGAGGACAAAGCGGAATACCAGGCGAATCTGACGGCGGTGGAGCTCAAGGAACGTGAACGGCACCCGGTTCCTTTTCATGTGCTGATCAATCCAGAAATCGAGTTGTTATCGCCGCCGGAGGTAAGCTTTTTTGAGGGCTGCCTGAGCCTGCCTGGATTTATGGCGATGGTGCCGCGCGCCCGCAAGGTGAGAGTGCGAGCCCTGAATGAGTCCGGAGCACCGATAGAGATCGAAGCGAAGGGATGGTATGCGCGCATTCTGCAACATGAGATCGATCATCTGAAAGGGACCTTATATATAGATCGCATGTGGAGCCGCAGCTTCTCCTCCGTTGAGAATTACAGTCGGCACTGGAAGTGCAAATCGACTACGGAGCAGTGTCAACACTGCCGCCCTGCGCCATGACGTCCTGTCGCAGTGGAGTTCGCTGGTCAGCCATCTTTGCCGGATACGCCCTTCTGGCCTGCACTGCCTTCGCCCAAAGTATTTCTGTCGATGCCTCGCGTGTTGTCGGCACTATTCGTCGACTCAACGACGTGGATAACGGGCCGCTCTGCCAGCACGGCGTCGTCGATCTGACGCGCTATTACCGAGAGCTTGGCGTCCAGAACGTGCGGCTGCACGATGTCAACTGGAGCTATGGCGACGTTCTCGAATGGAACTTCTGTTTCCGGACTGGAGTGCCGATCCGGAGCGAACGGAGAGCTACAACTTCACAGCAAGCGATTTTTATGTGAAGACGACCAGCGATCTCGGGATCCATATCATCTTTCGCCTTGGCCACAGCGCCGAGGGCAAGAGTGCTACTCGGCATAACGCGCCGCCGCCCGGTTATGAGAAGTGGGCTGCCGTGGTGGAGCACATAGTCCGGCACTACAACGAGGATGGGACAACGGACTCCACGCCAACATTCGATATTGGGAGGTGTGGAACGAGCCGGATATCACCGATTTCTGGTCTGGCACGCCGGAGCAGTACTACCGTCTGTATGAGGTCACGGTACGCGCGCTCAAACGAGTGGATCCGACGCTTCGCGTCGGTGGACCGGCGCTGGCCGGCCATGAGTTGTTTCTCGATGGCTTTCTTGCATACGCAAGGCAGCGCGCGCTTCCGCTGGACTTTCTCTCCTGGCACATCTACACGCAAGATCCGGCCGATGTTGCGAAGCGGGCCGAGCGATTCCACGAGATGCTGATGCGATACGGATATGCGGGCGCGCAAAGCGTGCTCGATGAGTGGAATTATGGCCCCTTGAACTGGGATGCGCTGTTTCAAGACGCATCCGCGACGCAGAAGATACTTCGGCTCGACGCAAAACTCTGTAGGCGCAGCGTTCGATGCGGCGGTGCTTATCGGAATGGAAGACGCTCCGGTCGATATCGCCACCTTCTACACGGGCACCACAGCGATGTGGGGGCTGTTTACGGCGGCCGGCGTACCGCAGAAACCTTATTATGCGTTCCTGGCGTTTACGGGTTGCTGAAGAGTCCGAAGCGTCTTGCAGTGGACACGGCTGCCGATTCGCCGATCCGCACGCTTGCCGGTATTTCGGCTGACGGGAGAACGATACGCATTCTGCTCAGCAATCCGTCCGACCAAGCGCATGTGCTGCGTTTGAGACTGGCGAATCTTCCCCGGAGTGGAGCGGCGGAATATCAGGAGCAAATCGTTGACGAGCGATCGAATTTGTAAGCTCGCAGCGCGCCGGTTACGCGTGCCGGTTCCACTTTCAGCGAGGTGATGACCCGCCGATCGGTCGTTCTGCTGACTATCCGGGCTGCCGGGAAATGACAACCCCGCCGGATTCGCAGTTCAAGCACGCGAGACTGTTCAGGCCAAAGTATTGCCGCCATTCACTGAAAAGCTCTGTCCGGTAATGAAGCTCGCACCATCGCTTGCGAGGAAAGCAACCAACTTGGCAATATCCTCGGGCTTTCCCATTTGTTTCATGGGAACACCTGCTGTGTAGCTATCCAGTTCTTCCTGGGTCACGTCTGCGTGGCGCTCAGTAGGAATCCACCCGGGCGCTACGAGGTTGACAGTGATGCCGGTGGGTGCGAGCTCACGTGCCCAGGAACGGGTAAGCCCCAAATGAGCACCCTTGGCTGCGACGTAGTTTGCAAAGCGGGGATTTCCAAGGTCGAAGACTTCACTGCCAATGTTAATGATCCTGCCGAAGCCGCGCTCTTTCATCCCGGGCAGGACCTGCTTCAGCAGCAACAGAGGAGACTTCACGAAGAACTCCAGTTGATCGAGGTAGGAACTCCAGGTTTGCTCCTCGACGGAGAGGAATGGTTGGGGACCGGTGGCATTGACAACAAGAACGTCGATCCTGCCGAAAACATCCGCTACCTCACGGACCAGACGGACGATCTCGGTTTCGCTACGCGCGTCCGCCTTGAATGTATGGGCAGAGCCGCCGTTCTGCCGAATGCGCTGGCAGAGCTGTTCAGCCGCATCGCTGCTATTGAAGTAGTTGATGGCAACATTCGAACTTAGCGCTCCTTGCTCAAGAGCGATGGCGGCTCCTAGACCGCGCGATGCGCCGGTAATCAGAGTGGTCCGTCTCGGGGTTGAACTGTTCATGTCTGCCTCACCTTGCAATGGTATGGATCTCCAAACCAGTCCTTACAGGCGTCGGTTATTCGGGTGCGTTCTGAAGGTAGAACTCATGGAGCTTGGCCTGAAGTAATTTTTTATCGGGCAACTGGGTCTGGTACTCAGCGATGAGTGCTGGAGACAAGGTACGGCTCAGCGAATATTCCACGACCTCGTCGTCTTTGCTAGCACAGAGCAATACGCCAATCGACGGACGTTCATGAGGTTTCCGCACGTCACGATCCAGGGCTTCTAAATAGAACGCGAGTTTCCCGAGGTACTCCGGCTCGAAGCGGCCGAACCTTGAGTTCCAACGCCACCAGGCTATTTAATCCGCGGTGGAAGAACAGCAAGTCGAGTGCGAAGTCCCGGCCACCGACCTGCAAGGGATACTCGGAGCGGACGAAGCAGAAGTCACGCCCCAATTCGATCAGAAAGTCCCTGAGCTTGAGCAACAGGGCGCGGCGTAGATCAGCCTCCGCGTGTCCTTCCGGCAGGTCCAGGAATTCCAACATGGAAGCGTCTTTGAAGACATTGAAAGCCTCGGGCTGCATTTGTCTCACCGCTGGTGAGACTTTTGCTGGGCTCAGTATCGCCCGCTCAAATAGCGCCGCCCTTCACCTGACGTTCCAACTCCCGCTTGCTCCACTTTTCTTGAACCGCCAAACGCAGATAAAACTCGCGCTCCTCCGGTAGCTTGCTCTGTCCCAAAATGATTAGGTTGTGAGTCCAAGGCAGTTGTCTCACCAGCGGTGAGACTTTTCGTGATCCTGGTATGCCTCGTAGAATTGCCTAATTCTAAACAAGTTAGGACACGTAAAGCCGTGCATGCCGGGCTGTGTTCTGGCTATGAACTCTGCCAGTCGATCCACCACACCGTCACCCCATTCCGCGGCTGATGATTGAGCCAACTTCCCAATAGAGGTTAATCAACTCGGTGTTAACGGCATGGAAGGCTATTTGGCGTGGGCAACAATCAACCGCAGGATCTCAGAGAAGGCTTCTTTGTCTTGAGCTATTGGCTGGAGGTCAGACGGATTCAGAACATTTGGTTTCATACGCAGGCATTCCAATCATAGCCAACAGGGAGCGCGCTCAATCCCGGCCAAATGGCCATTGCTCGCGCCTCGGTGCCTCGCCGTAGCAAACCCCCTTTTATGTGCGAATTCCACGAAGGAACAACGATCCAGCCTGCACAGATTGGACTCCTTAGCGGTTTTTCAAAGGTCTGCGGTGTCGGCTTGCGTCCAGCTAAAGTTTTGAGGCCTAGACGCGTCACCGTCCTCAAGGCGGCCGTCTCGGTTTCTGCTCCGCTGACGTATAGCTCGAACGCCTTCTGAATCAGGGGTGCCCCGTTCCGGCTCCGGCAGAGGTTTGCGCCGCTCCCGAGCGGGGCTTTGAAAGGGAATAGGCCAAGATTGATAGCGCGTTGGATCCCCAGACGAGTGCATTCGGCTTTCCTGTCATTGTCGAATTTGATTGAAAGCGCCGTAGAGCAAGGCACATGAAGCGGTCGGCCATAGGCCATCCGTGGTGTCCTGACTTGATAACCGCTCAGGTCATTCACACGGTGCTCGGTAAGCTGCATCACATGCATCCGACGGGAATTTGCAGCAACATAGTCCCAAACGTCTTGGTAGTCGCCACACGCACTGGCGACCGATTCTCGCTCCACTCCATTGCAAAGTGGATTAGTGCTGTGAGGTTGTAGAAGTAAGCTTCTGCAGAGCCGCTGCGAGTTCTTCGGGATGGAAGCCAAACGGGCCAGCTTTGCTCTTGAACGTAATGCGCCCGCCGCGGTCGATCAGATACATGCGATCAGGCCAGCCAGTGTACGCCGCCTCTACTCGATCATCTAGGCCATCTACAAGCGCGGGGAACTGGATTTTCAGCCGTCGTACACAGGCGCCCGCTACAGACACGCGCTCGTCCATGTCGCGCGGGCTGCGAAATAGCACCTTATCCCGGACGTTGCTCTGCATCTGCCAGACATCCGTCGGATGGGCCTCAAGAATGTAGACCGCGTAGAAATCGACCTTTCCCTTGTACTGCTCCGAAAGCTTGTTCAGGGCGGGAACCTCCCGCCGGAAGGGTGGTCAAGTGTAGCTGCCAAAGACGAGGACGACCGGCCTGTCCCTCCAAAGCGCGGACAGGACCTGCGTCTGCTGAGTATCGAGCGTCTGCACAGTCAGGCCCGGTGCAGTATCCCCCACGCGCAGCGTTCCTTTCCGCGCGCGTGTCCACATCGTTTCGAACGGAAAGAGAAAGTAAGCAGGCATCGGCATCCGAGACATCACATGCCCAAACACCTCGGGCGGCTGTCGCATGGCCCAGCCGATGTACCCGACAAAACAAAGCCATAGCAAGCCAAGCACGAGGAGCCCTCTGCTCCACCAACGCTTGATACGTGCCTTCATCGGCATCTCTCTGCGTTCATTTGGTCACCGCATTTAATTCTAGATAGCCCTGAGGCGCGATGCCGAATGCGTCCGCGACGCGATTAAAGAATGCGAACATTGCCGTGATGTATACGGCCTCCGCAATCTGCGGCTCAGTCCACCCATGCGTTCGCAATCCCTCTACGTCCTCTGGAGTGGTGCGGTAAGCCGCCTCGGTCACTTTCTTTACATACTCCAGTAACGCACGCCCCGCAGCGCTGAGACCGGCTTCATCGAGATTTCCCTCAGCGATTGCCTGAACTGTTTTCTCGTCGGCTCCCTGAACACGCAGGAAGTAGGCATGCGAGTCCAGTCAATACGGACAGCGATTCAGCCACGATACCCAGCTTGCGATTGCTTCCTTCGTTCGCCGATCCAGGTGCCCTTCCGAAAAGTGGACAGTGTCACTAAAACGTATGACCTCGTGCAGAAAATCGGGCCGATGGCTGAAGCACTTCAGGATGCCCGGCACCTTCTCGCGGCCTGACTTTGCCCGCCACTCGTCATAGACCTTTGCCACCTCACCGGAAGCATCGGCGTCTTCTATCAGGTCGATCTTTTTCGTGGGCTCAGACATGAATTTAAAATGTTTCTCGTCGGGAGCAAGGTAGCACAAGATGTGCCGATCGCCCTCCATCGAAAGGCTGACCTGGAGCGGCTAGCCAGGTGTCACTCAGAGAATCAGGCGCTGGTCCCCAAGCCTGCGGAGAACTCGCTCCCGTTCAAAGTATTCGAGTAGCGGAATGGCATATTTTCTGGATAGGCCGGTGAGTTCCTTGAATCGGGCCACATCCAGGGATTGCCCGCGCATCTCTTGCAACTCAATCCGAAGCCGCTCAATCGCGCTGCGATGCACGTAAAGCGTGTCACTGCCCATCCTGATCAGAACTCTCTCTCGCTGCAGAATCGTCACCAGTTGCCGCATTTCGGCGTGCGTGAGGGATAGACGGTCTGCCACCTCGGTCGACAAGGGGGCGGCGAGCCCAGCCACTTCATAGATTGAGTCGATCGTAGAGAGCCGCTTTCGATCTGCATTCTCAGGTGACGAGTGGGGGTTCTGCGAGAAGACGAGTTCACCGCTGATCTTGACCCGATTCTCGCCAGAGAGCTCTTTCATGACCGAATCGAAGACTTCTGGGCTTAGACGGGTCCGGCTTCTTAGCTCTGAGCGTTTCCATCCCTTGGTTGCCAGATCTTTTCCTTTAGCCTGAAGGAGAGCATCTACAGTCTCGCGTGCAGCCTGCTGCGCGGTGGATACCAACAGCACTCCTGCGGACAGGCGAAGTACACGCCGTGACTGGATGAGAGGATGAAGGGGCGTTTCCAGCGCTTCGAAGGTCAATCCAGTTTCCCGACTCAGTTGTTGGAGTGTCAGTCCATCGACGTCGCGACGTGCGATACGCGCGTAGAGTTTTTCCTCCAGAGGCGCATCCTTGAATTTGATCAACCATTGGAGCGCCTCTGCCCTGCGCAGTTTAGGCAAGGGATGCGCATCCAGGACACGACCGCCGCCAATCGTCATCGCGGGCGAGGGTTGGCGAAGCACGAAACGGTCGTCCGATACCAATACCATTGGCTTCTGGAGACGGATGCGCACGATGCGAGCCGGGCCTGGCTCCGCTGCGTCGTAGCCGTACAGGAAGATCGTCCCAAGTATGTCTGCGGTGAACGCATGTACGTGAACGCTTGTACGATGCTTCAGTCCGCTACAGCCTGGGAGGATTGTGATCTCCGCATCGATGGTTTCGGTGGCACTAATAGAGCCAGGCAGGACCAGGGTCTGGCCGCGATACACCTCCGTCGCATCGATGCCTGCAAGGTTCAGTGCGACGCGCGACCCAGCGTCCCCCTGCTGGAGGCGCCGGTTGTGGGTCTGTATTTCCCGCACTCGTACTGCCCTGTCTCCTGGTTCGAGCGAAAGCGTCTGCCCTGCCGTGATCTCACCGGCGATGAGCGTGCCCGTCACAACCGTACCCGATCCTTTGACGACAAAGGCCCGGTCGGGAGGGAATCTTAGTAGCTTTCCCCTCGCGGGAGCAGGAGCGGCGTTCGCAAGATCCAGAAGCGCATCGCGCAATTCGTCGATGCCGGTGCTGGCATATGCACTCACCACCACCAATTTTGCTTGGGATAGGAAGCTGTCGCCTAGGAACGACTCGATTTCATGACAGACCTGTTCCAATCGATCAGGGCTGACGGCATCTGCCTTGGTGACCACAGTGAGACCGCGCTGTACGCCGAGCAGGCGACAGATGTCGAGATGTTCTTGGGTTTGCGGCTTCACACCCTCGTCCGCCGCAATGACGAGCATCACGGCATCGATGCACCCAGTACCCGCCAACATGTTGCGAATAAAGAGCGCATGCCCTGGCACATCGACGAAGCTGATGGTCATCGGCTGGCCGTCCGTCAACTTCGCTTGGAGCGAAGCGAAGCCAAGGTCGATGGTTATGCCTCTTCGCTTCTCCTCCGGCAGGCGATCGGTATCCACTCCGGTAAGAGCGCGGACGAGTGCAGTCTTTCCGTGGTCGATATGACCGGCAGTGCCGACCACGATGGAGTTGCGGTGAGGCCTTTCTGCCGAGGAGTCCATTAGGCCTGCTGCTTCGAGCTAGCGCTGCCCCCTCCCAGTTCCGCGAGGAGAGCAGCGAGTGTTTCGTCGAGTTCTGGCTCCACGGTGCGCAAATCAAGCCAGACTCGATCGTCGCAGATGCGGCCGACCACTGGCACCTGAAGGTGGCGCAGACTGCGCAACAGATCTTGGCAATGAGATGTGCCATGTCGCAACGCCACTGCATAGCTTTGGAGCTTCGCCCGCGGCGTCGTGCCGCCGCCGATAACGCTGACCGCCGAGACCACTTCTGCAGAAAGCTCGGGAGAACGGACGCGGTCAGCAAGCCGTTCACTTCGCTCCAGAATCTCACCGGCGGGGATGTTCAACATCCGAAGGATAGGGATCGACCGCTCCTCGTTCGAGAGATATCCGATCAGCGTGGCCTCCAGTGCGGCATAAGTAAGTTTGTCCACGCGGAAGGCTCGCAACAGCGGGTTCGCGCGAATGCGCTCGATCAGATCTGTTCTGCCGATGAGGAGACCGCATTGCGGGCCGCCGAGCAGCTTATCGCCACTTGCCGCAATGAGATCCACTCCCTGCCGATAGCTTTCGAGCAATGTTTCTTCCGCCGGAAAGCTCTGCGGTGCCAGCGATGTCAGAAGTCCAGTGCCCTGGTCCTCGAAAACCGGGACGCACGCACGCCTGCCAAGGGATACCAGGTCGGCAAGCAAAGGTCGTTCGGTGAAGCCCTCCATGCTGAAGTTGGACTGGTGAACACGGAGGATCAAACCGGTTGCTGGAGAGATCGCCGACTCGTAGTCAGCAGTTCGCGTCCGATTTGTGGTACCTACCTCACGCAACTGCGCTCCTGATTTAGCCAGGATCTCTGGAATGCGAAAGCCGCCCCCGATCTCGACGAGTTCCCCACGAGAGACGATCGTCGCGCGGTCCCTGGCAATCGCATCGAGAGCCAGGAAGGTTGCAGCAGCACAGTTATTTACCACCACTACTGCTCTTGGCTGTTCCTCTTCGCCAGCCAAGCCTGTCCTCATCTTCAGAAGGTCGAGCACGAGGGACTCCGCATGAACGTCTCGGTGGCTACGCTCGCCAGTCTCGAGATCCAGTTCCAGGTTGGAGTATCCGGCTGCGACGTCGGCGATATGGTCGATGGCCGATGTGCTTAGTGGGGCTCGTCCGAGGTTGGTGTGCAGGAGTACACCTGTGGCGTTGATGACGCGCCGCAGTGAGTAGCGAAGTCGGCTCTGAAGGCGTTCCGACACTCGATCCGGCAAGACGTCCAGGTATGTCGCCAGGTTGTGCTGTGACAACTGACCGGACGTGATCTGCTGCTTCACAGCAATCAGCTCGTCCCGTGTCGCCTGCACCACAACACTGCGCTCGTGAGTACCAAGCAACCCTTGGAAGTTAGGACCGAGCAGCAAATTGTTCAGGGACGGGACATGTCTGTACAGATTTTCCTGTCCGGTACCGTTCTCGTTGGGCTCATCCTTCAGCATGCAAGAGTCTCTATCCCCTAGCGTAAAAGAATCAGGTGTTCGCCCGCAGCCCGTCGGCCAACGACGCAGCCGACCCTACAGGCATAGATCCCGCCGGCCTTGAGGGACGCTAGTAGTTCATCGGCAGCCACGGCGGCGACGGAGATCAGGAGCCCTCCAGCTGTCTGGGGATCGTACAGCAGAGCACGCATAGCATCCGAGATAGACGCACCCGCCGCATCGCAGGTAACGCACTCCGCAAAATCGCGATTCGCCAGTAAGCCAGCGGGGATGGCACCCATCCGAATCGCGTCCAGCGCGCCATCGATCCGCGGAATGCGCTCCACTTCGATCTCGAGCGAGACTCCGCTGGCCAGGGCCAGCTCGCGGCTGTGCCCCATCAAGCCGAAACCAGTGATGTCGGTCATGGCATGTACTCCGACCGTATGTGCTGCGATCTCCGATGCTTCTCGATTCAGAGTCGTCATCGACCGCACTGCTACTTCTACCCAATCGGAATCGGCTTTGCCTTGTTTCAGAGCCGTCGTGATCACGCCAGTCCCAAGCGCTTTCGTCAGCACGAGTACGTCGCCTACTGCCGCGCCGGCATTGGTGAGCACACGATCTGGATGAATCAAGCCGGTGACAGCATAACCAAACTTGATCTCCCCGTCACGGACGCTGTGTCCTCCGACGACGACGCAACCAGCCTCAGACATCTTCGAGAGGCCGCCTCGCATTATCTGCTCGAGGATGTCCAGATCGCCGTCCTGGGGGAAGCAAACCAGCGAGAGCGCGGTGAGCGGGCGGCCACCCATTGCGTACACATCACTGAGTGCATTGGTGGCCGCGATCCGGCCAAATGTGAACGGATCGTCTACGAGCGGTGTGAAGAAATCGACAGTCTGCACGAGTGCAGAATCGGCGTCGAGTCTGTAAACGCCCGCATCATCCGAAGTGTCGAAGCCGACCAATAGGTTGGGATCGCTCTGCGAAGGCAACCGAGAAAGCACAGCCGCGAGTGAACCGGGCGCCAGCTTGCTGGCACATCCTCCCGCCTTTACCTGTTGCGTTAACCTGATGAGTGGTGCATTCATAAGGGCGTTCTCATTCTGTCAGTTCGATGCGATGATGTGGTCTTCAACCACGGATGTTCAGACGCTTACTTCGGAAGTGCTTAGGCTCCGGTGATCCTCCCGGTCTTCAAAACCGGCGGTCGCTCTTCACGGGTGACGGTGTGTTCGACTCACACGCACTTCCGCCACACAGACTGTGTAACACTCTTCCCGACACCTCAAGTCAACCTTTCGATGGATTCGATAGCCCCCTTGGTGTCCCGGTACGCGCCATCTGGTTCTTCTTCCTAAGGCACATGCGCAGAGGCGCCTGCAGCTGCCTGGCTGTACCGGTGAAGTTTGGCGTCGCAAAGTAGGTTTACGGGACTTCCGATTTTGTCGCCATATTGACGAGGTATGGGACCGAGAAAATGGGGGCGACGTAGACCTGGTCGATGTTCTGCACGTTCGTGTGATTTAAGAGATTAAGGGCTTCGATGCTGGTTTTCGTTGAAACCCGAGAATCCGGATGATCGGCTTCCAGTTGCTAGCCTTCGAGCGGGACGCCCGCGTTTGCGGTCATTTCCCGCTCAGTCGTAATGCTCTTTTGGTCGGATTGCAAGAAGAAGCTGAGCATCACCGCTCCAAATGCCACTAAGGCAAGATAGACGATGAATCGCGGCAGATAAGCGCCAGCACGATCATACAAATGCCCAATCCACAGCGGCCCAGTTGCGCCACCGATGGCATAAGCGGTCCAGGTAAGACCATATAGCGCTGAGAAATGCCGGCGGCCGAAATAGCGCGCAAGCAGGTATGGTCCCACATCTGCTTCGCTGCCCAGCCCCACGCCAAGGACGGCCGCTCCCAACAGAGCTGCCCATGCGCTGCCGGCAAAAGCAAGAATGAGTGTTCCCGCGGCTGCCAAGGCGAGGACAAGGGACTGAATGCGTTCTGGAGAGACGCGATCGATTGCGAAGCCGACACCGAGCCGGCCAATGATACTCGCCCCTCCGCGAACCGACAAAGCAAGCGCCGCGCTGGCAGCAAGTACCCCATGTTGGGTGAGGATGGAAGCAAGGTTGGTCACCAGGCCATTTTCACTGAACGCGGAGAGGATGGTAATAAAAGCAAGAATCCAGAATGCAGTAGTCCGCAACGCGGCCGCGACTGTCAGGCCCGTGTCCGCCCGGTGTTCAGCGCGAACGATCGCCGCCTCGGGGCGATTGCGCACCAGAATCGCGGTGAGCGGAAAGCCGAGGATCGCGATGCCGCCCAATAATAGAAAGGCGCTGCGCCAGCCGTGATGCTGGATCATCCATTCGGTGAGTGGTGGGATCAGAATGGAGCCAACACCGCTTCCGGTGAGGAGCAAGGCGAGCGCAAATCCTCGGTGGCTTGTGAACCAGGTAAGGACCGTGCGAGTGTACGCGAATTGTGCGGTGGCGTTTGCAACCAGCCCGATTACAAAAAACGTGGCATAGAACTGAACGATATGTGGCGTCAATCGGCTGAGTGTCGCAAGCCCGACGGCGAAAACCAGAATCCCGGGGAGGATGATGCCGCGCGGGGGGAAGCGATCGAGCAAAAGGCCGATGAGGGGCGAGACAAGTGCGACCGTAATGGCTGCCAACGCAAACGCTCCACCCATCGCTTCCCGCTTCCAACCAAAGGCGGCATGCAACGGATCGAGGAACAAGCTGAACGTGTAGGGAACGATCGGAGCAAAGCTCACCATGACGCCGGTAAATGCGGCGGCAAGTACACCCCAGCCGGGATATTGAATCGAGCTCTCTTCGTCTACATGATGGTGATTCGTTCTCATTGTTTACCGATCTTCGAGCCATCGGAGTGAGCACTGCTTTGACCGCCCTAACGGGCGCGGCCAGGCACACTCGGCGATGCAGATGCAACTCGCTAGCGCGGCGGTCTTAGTGGTCTGAGACGTGTCCCACAGCGGATCATCTATTCCACTACAGCGCCCGTTTGCTGACTTTCCGGCTCTGTTCGTTCGTACCTGCTAATACATGAACTTCAACGCAAACTGTACCTGGCGCGGAGCCTCCGCCGAAAGGATATGGTTGAATGTCGGCGAACTAATGTCGCTGTCGGGCAAGCGGAAGTTTGCGCGGTTCAGGATGTTAAAGAGCTCCGCGCGGAACTGGAACTGCGTCGATTCTGTCACTTTGAAGTTCTTAAGGGCACCGAAGTCCAAGTCCGCATAAGCCGGGCCGGTATTCACGTTGCGGCGTTCCGTGCCAAACTGCCCCGCGTTGGCTGTGGGATCGAGTCGGTGGAAAGCGCTACTGTTGAGCCAGGCGCTGACCGCACGCGGCCCGCTATTGGGATTGCCGACGAGATCGGGTCGCTGCGCGGAGAATCCGGTGATCTCCGGCGCAGTGCCTTGCGCCGCAACGTCGTTGGAGTCGAAGACGGTGAACGGCGTGCCGCTCATCAGCGTGGCGATGCCATTCAACTGCCACCCGCCGAGCCCCCATTGGTACCAGTTCTGCGCATGGTTCCAGAACGGAAGCGCCCATTCATAGCTCCCAACGAATCGGTTGCGCGCGTCGAACAGCGAGAGCCCCCGCTCTGCTGCGAGATTGAACGGGTCTTGGGCGAGATCGTTTTCGCCTGCGACTGGCTTCGCCGCCGATCCGGTTATGTTGAACGACGACACATCGTCGATCGCCTTCGACCACGTGTACGACACGAGGAATGACAGACCGTGGCTGAACCGTTTGCGCATGGACGTTTCCAACGCGTTGTACGACGAGTTGGCGATACCCGCGATCTCGCCGGTCGATGAAAACTGGCAACTGCTCGGCGGATCGGCGAGCGTGCAGCCGGAATAGAGCCGCCGTTGATCGGCGTTGCTGGAATTCGAAATCGGCTGGCCGTTCACGGTTCCGGGAACGAATACAGCTGGGTTCGCTTCAATAAAGCGCGGCAGGTGCGTGCCCTTGGTGCCGACGTATCCGATCTCGAACAGCCAATCGGATCCTAACGACTGCTGCAGGCTCAAGTCCCAATCCTGCGTGTAAGGGAGCGTCAACGTCGGCGACAGAGTCAGATTCGTGAGTGGCTTGGAGAATGTCCCTACGGCCGGTGGATTGCCATTGAACGGATCCGCGAAGTTCGGCAGGCTCACCTGCGGGGTTCCCAGGTACGGAGGTGCACTGATCGGCGCCTGCAAGGGACCACCCTGTCCGGTGTAATAAGGCTCATAGAAGATACCGTATGCCGCAGTTATCAGTGACTTGCCATTACCGATCGGGTCCCACGCGATGCCAAGACGCGGCGCAAATGCCTTCTTATCGGTGGGGATCAGGCCTGCGGGCACACCGGGATCGCCCGGATACAACAGTCCCGCCGGCGCGTCCGGAAGGACCTGGGACTTCTTCCCCGGGTCAAACAACGATACCCGGTTATGAATTTCGGTGTACGGTATGGGCAAGTCGTAACGCAGTCCGGCATTGATTGTGAGTCCCGGCGTGACCTTATACGTATCCTGCACGTACAAATTCGCATTGTTGCCGCGAATGCCACGCGAGAAATCGCCGATACCTTGCAGGAAGACGATCGGCTGCCCGGTGAGGAAGCTGGCGAACGCGTCCGTTACCGGGAATGGCACGAATACGAAGAAGCCGTTGGTCGCAATCCCTTGCAGCACGTTGATCTGCTGATGCTGATATCCGCCGCCGAATTTCAGCGTGTGCCTGCCCCGCACCCAGCTCAGCGATCCGGAGTAATCGAAGACGTTTTCGTAGGTGTTGCGTGGGCCGGTGATCGGATCACCAACCGTGGAATAGCCATTCACTTGGATGAACGGCGGTCCAGTGGCGACATCGAGACTCGGTTCGTATTGGAATCCAAGGCTTGAGGGCGGCTGATGGTTCTCGTGCTCGCCGTAGAGGAACTTGTTGCGGAGAAACGAGAATCGCGCCACACCGATGAGGGTCGGCGAAAAGGTGTGCGTCTCTTGAGCGACAAAGATCTGCGCGCGCTGGTCTTCGCCTATGGGGAAGCCCGGCACGCTGGCCCCCCCCGGCGATAGCGGATCGACCTGGGAGAGCTGGTTGAACATGTAATTGAAGTTCAGCATGTCATGCGGATTGAGGTAGTGATCCACCTTGATGCCGAACTGATCGGTATTATTGGTCAAAATCTGGGTCGTGGAGAACAGATTGGTGCCCGCGTTTGGAAGCGGAAAGAAGCTCAGCAAATTTTTCGAAACCGAGTTGAACTGAGCCTGCGGCACCTGGTTATTCGGGTACGGTGCATTGGCGAAGACGTTGAAAAGCTGGTTCGCAGGGTTGTTGCAGAAGCCGTCCGTGAAGCCCTCCGGGCAGAGTTCGGAGAAGTCTCCGGTACGCTGCTTCAGCGACGGCACTGGGGTAAGTCCAGTCTCGCCCTGGCGATTGCGGAAGCCTTCATAGAAACCGAAAATGAAGGTTTTATCTTTTTTGATCGGGCCGCCGATAGTGGCGCCAAACTGGTTTTGCTTCAGCGGCTCCTTCGACGGCCCGGAGTAGAAGTAATTGTTGGCATCGACTGCGTCGTTGCGCAGGAACTCCCACAACGTTCCGTGAACGTGGTTCGTGCCCGACCGCGTGATGATATTTGTCGTCGATCCTAACGCACTTCCGAACTCCGCATTCGCGCTGTGCGTGATGATGCGGAACTCGCTGATCGCATCCACCGGCGGCTTGAGGACGAATCCGCCGTCGACGCCGTTGAAGTTGTTCGCGCCGTCGATGAGGAAGTTGTTTGATTCAGGTCGCTGGCCATTGACTGCATATGCCTGTCCGTTGCGCAGCGATCCGCCCGCTTCGGCTATCCCAGGCGTCAAGGGAACGACGCCAGGCTGTAACAAGCCAAGTTGCGAGAAGTTGCGTCCGTTCAGCGGCAGATCCTCCAACTCGCGCTGTTGCACTACCTTGCCCATGCTGGTGACGGTTGGCTCAATCAGCTCGGCATCGGAGCTCACCAGCACTTGCTCCTTCTCCGATCCGACCGCGAGATGTGGGGAGACCGAAGCCGTCTCGTTCACGTTCAGCGTGATGCCATCCTGCACATATTCCTGGAAACCTTTTGCTGCGGCCTGCAGGCGGTAATGTCCGACCGGGAGTTCCAGAAGAACGTAGTTACCGTCGCGATCGGTGGTCGTGCTGCGCGACAGGCCCGTTTCCGCCTGCCGCGCTGTAACCGCGGAGCCCTGAATGACAGCGCCGCTTGGGTCTGTAACTGTTCCGCGAACGTTTCCGGTGATCTGCTGAGCAGACAAACTGAGGCAAGCAAGCATTACAAATGCCAGCACATTGCGAACGAAGTTCATATTGTTTCGAGTCTCCCAGAAGACTTGGCACTGCAAACAGAGTGACGCCTGCGGTTCGCGTGACACCTTGTTGAGGTGGATCACCGTGACATGTGCGCCAGAGAACGTGCCGCATCTCAAAGGCTCCGTGGAATTTAGATAATTCTGCCGGCGAATACCAGTAGCAGGGTCCACCCACGTTCAGGGGAAGAAATCACTCGGCGGGCTGCACGGATGAACAGTAGCGGCTAGGTGCATGCGCTGTCCTGCATCGGTCGATGGGTAGCTTTATCAATCCTCCGGTGGAGCCTCAGCGCAACCGGCTATGCATTGCGTAAGACTCTGCGCGACTACGTCTGTGCCCGAGTGGAAGGCGATGTCGGCCCGAAGTCTGGAATGCATGGACCGTGAACTGCGAAGTACTCCGTGATGCGTTACTTGTCAGAGCGACGAACATAGCGGCCACACATTAGTTTGCTGGCCGTAAGGGAAAACGAGCCAGGACATCAAACTTGTCCATGTTCAGTGCGAGGCCGGGTACGGAGGTCTCGACACACTCCGTCAGTGGTGGACCATGCTTCGTCGAGACCGTCACGTGGCACTTTGACATGTCGCCCTTCACGCCTTCCCTTTGCTCGCTTCCACGACCATGCGCGCAAGTGTAATCGAGCCGGAGATCGCAGAGCGTACCCGCGGACTCCGGTTTTTGCAGCTCGATCTATTCCACGCGTGCCAGCTTGACGGCTGCGATCAGACCGGCAACCACAGCAACCGTCCCACCAGCCTTATCAGATGATCCCGCCGCAGAGAGGGGAGCGAGGAAGCAATCTTTGTCGAGGTACTGCCACGTGTCTTCGCAGTGCTGGCACCGGATCACGGGATCGTGCTCTTTCGGATCGATGTCACCCGGCACCTTGCATGGGCGTGCCAGTGTGACCTTCCCGCAGGGAACGCAAACTGTGTTCAGGCAGCCGAGCGCAGCTCATCGAACTATCTCTAATTGGCAACATTTCTCAACCGCTGAGGGGTTGGACATATCAACGACGACTCAACTCCAAATTGCCGAGAACGCTACGAGGAGTGATTAGACTATTGCATAAACCGAGAAATGACGGAAATCAGAACTATCTAGAAAAGATAAGCAATGTGAAGCCGGATGCCAGCCAATAGAGGTCGATCGCTACGAGGATAGATTGCAGCTGAATGGGGTTACAGGGGCGTTCTTAATGAGAGAAACGATCTTGTTGGTAGTGACGCAGTCGTCGTCGAATCCGCCGTGGGTGACGCTTTGTGAGTCTGCTCCGGGGGCGGTGAAGACGTTGATGTTGCTGGCGGGCGGGATGAGTTTGTCGAAGTATTTCTGCATGCCGAGGATGGGGGTGGCGACTCCCTCTTCGAAGGATTGTGAGACCAGGTAGAGGAGCGAGCGGGAGTAGGTGAGGAGGATTTTGCAGGTGGGATCTTTTTGTTCGATGTCGTCGATGAGGTGGAACTGGTTGTAGCGTTTGATGCGGGTGCCGATGGCCGGAAGGACGGTGTCTTTGAAGAGGTCGACCCGTACGGCGGGAGCCATGAAGTTGACGGTTTCGAATTCCCAGTCTTTGAGGCGGTCGATGATGTAGCTGTGGACGATTGCTCCGGCAGAGTGGCCAATCAGGTGGAGGCGGAATTTGTAGGGCGACTTAAAGAACTCGGAGGTAAGCGCATCCTGGTAGAGAAGGACAGCGCCGCTTTGAAATCTCAAGTCGGGTTTGCCGTCAGATCCTTTGGGGAGATTCTGCTTCTCGACGGAGATGAGGTTTGCGTTCTTCTTCATCTCGCCCCAGACGGTGGTGCCGGGGACCACGAGGAGACGCTCGATGCGCTGGTTCTTCCACGTCTCGAGCGCATCGAGCGGACCCCCAGTGGTGCGGGACACGGGCTGCGTAAGGTCTTCGACCTTGTCTTTGAGGGTGGACCACAGGTCTGTCTCCCACATGAGAAAGATGGGGAAGATCTGGTGGTCATAGAGCGCTTTGGTCCAGCAGGCTGCGGTCTTTGCGGCGTCATCCTCGGAGGTGAGGCCCCCATGGGCGTAGATGGCGATGTCGACGGGGTCGGAGTCCTTGAGTCCCCATGCTTTGCGGGCGATGCCGAGCTGTGTGGTGACAAGAGAGGCGACGTCGTCGGGCTGCGTCCGAAAGTCGCCGGTGTTGCTGAGAATTCCGTTGTTCTCCATGTCGATGATGAAAGGGTCCACCTCGCGGTTGCGGAGGGTATCATCCGCGGCGAGGCGGACCTTGCCTTCGGGGGAGAGACGGAGGGATGGGGCGGCGGCAATCTCCTCGTGAAGTTCGGTGGCGACGCCGATCTGAGCGACCCAGCAGTCCATGGCGTTCTGAATCCAGTCCTGATAGGAGAGGATGGCCAAGCCTTTTGAGGCCCAGGCTTCCGTCCAGGAGTTTTGAATGATGAAGCCTTTGGAGGTGTAACCGACGATGACGAAGGCGTGGCCGCCATCGTCGGGGGTGGCCTTTTGGTGGGGAATTACCCAGTAATCGGCGGCTGCCTCGGTTGGATATTTTTCGTCCTCGGGCTGCCAGCCGGCGTGACAGGCGGCGCTGGCGTAGAGGATGCCGATCTCGTTGAGAGCAATCTGCATGTCGGTCACGGAGCGGTGGTCGACGCGGTAGTAGGCGCCGAGCGGGCGTTTGACCGCGTCCTGCCACCAGTCGCTTTCGGGATCGGTCGCGGAGGGCATGTCCAGGCCATTCCAAAGCCTGGCGCCGCAGACGCCGTGTTTGTACCAACCCTTCATAGCACCGCGAAGACTTGAGCCGCTGTCGATTCCGGGCTGGCCAGGGAACTCGTCGTAACGGCGTGCCATGGAGTAGAGCATGTATGGGGAGACAGCGTAGCCATCGACTCGGTCCCTGCGCTTGGCGTTGTGCTGCAGATGGAAGATGACGCTGGCGAGGGCGAATCCGGTGCAGGCGTTGGTCTGCTCCTGGTCAAGTACAGGAATGGTGACGTTCGGATAAAGCTCAGTCGCGGGGACAATCTGGACTGCCGGAGTGTAGGGACGGTCGCGGAGGTCGACGCTGTCGGGGACGACTTTTGTGATGCGTTTATTGCGGCCTGGCTTCAAACGCTGTCGCTCAGACGCTTGGACTAATGGCTTCTTCGGCGCGGCCCCGATAGCGGCTGGCTGCTTGGCCACGATTCTTCGTGAGGTCTTCTTTTTGCGAGCGGCGAGCGCGACTTTTTTAGCAGACATTATCCCTCACTTGCGCGACCCATGCAGGATCGAAGCAGATTGCGCGGAAATTGATAAAGGCCCAGTTGCGTGACGGATGATATACCGCTAGAGATGTCAGAGGAAGTAGAAGATTTTCTTAGCAGAAAAATGGTCGGAAAAGGTTCGATCGAGGCCGAGACGTAACAGTTGCCGAGATCGATGCTGCGAAATGGGATGCAGGCCTGCGCATCAAAAGCGGAAAGACTGTTCCCCACGAAGAAGCCAGCGCCGCTGCGCGCCATTCATCTTACCGAGATGGTGCAGCTCTGCTACTGACCTCACGATTTTTTTCGCGCTCTAGCTTGGCGATGGATGCCAATAGCGAGACCACAATTCCAACTCTTTACATTCACATTACCGCGCCCGAGAAAGAGTGGCTCAGGGCCTGATGATGACCAGGCCTCCTTGAAATTTCGGGCATCGGTTGGGCCAGGCGGAAGCGGCATGCAATCCATTAAAGCTACACGCCGCCACGCACCTGCTTAAGTCCATTACGGATTCGTCGCTGGCACCACGGGTAGGCTGATGAAGCTCGCTTCGCCCGGCGCATGCCACACTCGCTGGGTTGCCTTTTCATAGTCTTGCGGCTTCGCTTCGAAGATGTTTGTAACGTACTTCTGCGGATTGCGGTCGTACAGCGGAAACAGTGTGGATTGCACCTGTACCATGATTCTGTGCCCGGGAAGGAATGTGTGATTTACCATCGGTAGCCCGAATGCATAAGACAGCGGCTCGTTCGACTTGATCGCTTCCGGATGCTCGAAGCTCGTTCGATAGCGTCCGCGGAAGATATCCGTCGCAAGGGGCAACTCATAGCCGCTCATGTCCACTGGAGGCGCTGTCCGGTCCGGCAGCACGTCGATCAGCTTTACCACCCAGTCCGAATCCGTTCCGCTTGTCGAAGCCACAAGGTGCACCGTTGGCTCGCCCGACAGCTTCATCGCCGTCTTCAGCGACTCCGTTTCATAGGTCAGCACATCGGGCCGTCCATCTACAAAGCGCTGATCCGTGACCAGCCATGATCTCCAACCCGCACTGTCGGACGCCACCACAGGCCGCGGCCGATAGGGCACTGGCTTCGCAGGATCGGAAACGTACTCGTCGAACTTGGGTCCATTGCCCGGCGCAGGAGCTTCGAAAGACAACTTCCCATCGGCCCGCAGGTACAACGGCCTGGATTCCACCGGGCATCCCTTTTCGCAACTCTCCGGGAATACAGAAGGCCGCTCCCACCGATCTTCACCCGGGTTGTAGATCAAAACGGGTGGGGCATCAGCATTTGGCGAGCCTGGCTTGAGATATTGATTAAAGAAGGGCAGCAACACACCCTGACGCCACTGCGCCGTGGTATCGGTTGCCCAGACAAGCGGCCCCAGTGCGCGTCCTTCGCGATTCACCTGGCTATGGAACCACGGTCCCATCACGAGGTGGTTCATCGAATCTGGAGTGCCCTTCGCCTTCAAGGCCCGATAGCTATGGATGGCGCCCCACATATCCTCCTGGTCCCACAGTCCCTGTTCCCACATCGTGGGCACCGTCAATGGCTCCTGCACAATCAACTTGTCCAAGGCCTGGCTCTGCCAGAATCCGTCATACGTCGGGTGTTCGACGATGACGCGCCAGAATGGCAACTGCTCCATGCCCTCGGACTTGGCTAAAGCATCTGCAGAGCCTGCCTCGAGGAAGTTCGTGTAATCATCCCGGCCTTCCCGCGGACTACGTACGCCCTTCCCCCGATTAGAGGTCTGGCCCAACACATAATCGATGTCGGGTTGCCGGAAGGCGCCGTAGTGGAACCAGTCGTCGCCCATCCAGCCGTCTACCATTGGGCTCTCCGGCGCCGCGACCTTCAGCGCGGGGTGCGGGTGCAACAGTGCCATCACCACGGTGAAACCCTCATAGCTCGATCCGATCATGCCGACTCGCCCATTCGATTCCGGCACATTCTTCACCAACCATTCGATCGTGTCGTACCCATCGGTGGTGTCGTCCGCTCCGGTCGGGTTATATTCGGATCCGGCCGGCGGCGGCGTCATGAGATACGCGCCCTCGGAGCCGTACTTGCCTCGCACATCCTGATACACCCGAATGTAGCCTGCTTTCACGAACACCTCGTCGCTCAGCGGGAGCGCCTCGATCATGCGCCCGCTGGTGGAGCGCTCCGCGCGTCCGGCTGCGTTGTAAGGAGTGCGAGTCAGCAGAATAGGGGCATCGTGCGCGCCCTTCGGCGCCACGATCACTGTGTATAGCTTGGTCCCGTCCCGCATCGGGACCATGACGACACGCTTGTCGAAGTCGGTCTGTTGGACCGGCGGTTTGAAGTTCGGGTTCAAATCGTCAGCAGGGAATTTCTGCTGCTGCGCAAATCCGCATATCACTGACATGCCCAACAAAACGGAAACATTTACAACGGAACGTACTCTGCTCATAGCCCTCTCTTATTGCATTCTTGGATTTCGCGGCGCCTTAGCGGGGATCGTACTGGTCCAGCCACTTCAGCTCTTCACGTACTTTGATCTTTCCATGCCAGGGATTCGTTCCGAGCAGGTGTCCCTCGCCGGCGAATATCAGCAACCTGTTGGGGACACCCAGGGTGTAGAGCTCACGCTCCATCAAATAGCTCTCCAACTTCGCGACGCGGACATCGTCTCCGCCAACCACCATCTGTGTCGGAGTGATTACTTTGTTCATCTGTCACACAGCCGCTTCGTCGTTATAGTTCTTTTCTTCTGCCCACGGGGCGCCGCCGAGATACCAAGCATCGTCAAATGTCAGATCATCATTGCCCCAGTTTGCCGCATGTTCCACGACACCTGCGCCCGTAACTGCAGCCTTGAAGCGGCTCGTTTGCGTGATCAGCCAGTTCGTCATATAGCCGCCATAGCTATAACCACCAATCGTCAATTGGCTGGAATCGGCGATGCCATCCCGCACCAGCGCATCGACGCCTTCCAGAATATCCCTCCCCGGACGAGACACCAGGTGAGGCGAAATCTGTCGCATGAACGTATCGCCATACCCAACGGAGCCTCGATAATTTGGCCGAAAGACAAGCCATCTATGGCACGCGGCGATCACCGCCCAGTCATACCAGTCGGATCGAAAGTGATTGCCATCCGCGCTCGCAGGACCGCCATGAACCAGGGCCAGCATCGGCAGGTGCGTTGCGTTGAATTGTCCCGGCGGATATATGAGCCAGCCTTCTACAGTGGTTCCATCGTCGGCCTTCCATTGATACGGCCGGCCCTGCGGTAGGTCTCGTTCGGTAAACAGTTTGTTGAAGCTGGTAATGGGTTGAGCTTCGCGCAGATCCTGAGCATCCTCCGCCACATACACCTCAGCGGGCTTCTGTTGGGCGGAATAAACGAATGTCACTCGTGGAGACTGGGTTGCGGCACTCAGCATTGCATATGTGCCGGCCTTCCCAGCTGATTTCGCAAATTCTTTGTCCTTGCCTTCGGTATAGATCTGAACTTCGGTACCTACTGTGCCGGTGGTGACGAGGACGCCATCATGCAGCAGAATCGGCTCATCCAGCGATCCCCTGAAAGCAGCTCCCAGCCTCTCGATCTTCGCTGTTGCCGGATCGATCGAATAGATTCGGCCTTGCACGTCCTCATATTTGCCTTCGGCCGATCCCCGTGGACGCTGAACAAGATTCGCTTGCCATCGCTGGACCAAACCACATCTCGCTCGTTCGCTTCGTTATGCGTCAGTTGACGCAGATCGCCAGTCCGGGTGTTGACGAGCCAGAGTTCATTCTCGGCGATGGATTCCATGCGTCCAGAAAGCGAGCCGGTCGCAAAAGCAATCTGCATCCCGTCGGGAGAGACCGCCATATCATCTACAGACTCGGAACTTCGCGCGATGCGCACTGCGCCCGGCGTCTCGTCTCTTTTGGGCGGCGCGGTCTGCTGACTCGTTGCAATCGCTGCCGCGAGTGGAAGCCTACGTATGACGTCTCCCCTGTCATCTTCACGAAAAATCTCCACGTCATGCCATTGCTTTTTGTGCTCCCCCCTTGAGCCTCATCGAGAGGCGGCTTCACCGCAAAATAGAGACTTTGCGAATCGGGAGCCCACGTCATGGCGTCGACCGTGTTTGCTTCGTAGGTTGCTTCAAATGCTTCGCCGCCGGTAGCAGAGATCAGGTAAATTTCAGTTCCATCGGAATCCCTCTTGCTTCCGACAGCCGGTCTATCCGACAGAAATGCAATCCACCGTCCATCGGGTGACCATTCAGCGCTGTGATCGCGACCAGAGGAGGTCAGTTGCCGCAGTCCGTGGTTTCGGTAGAGCCAAAGCGTGCGTTCAAAGCGTTCCACATCCCAGTTGGGACGCCGCGTGCCGATCAGAACCGCACTCCCATCGGGCGATATCTTCACCGACTGAATCTGGACATAATCAAAGGCTTCATCGAACGTCAGAGGAGTCTTCTGCGCCGGTGACCGCGCCATTGCAAGTGTTTGCGAGCAGGAGAGCTGCGAGATATCGAGGCCGTACAACTGTGAATTCGAAATGCCGCTGCAGGGGCGCGACTTCCAGAACCTGGTCACACTTCAACCCAGCATACAGCGCACTCCCGGAGGCGGACTCCTTACCATCACCGCCAACGGCAACCGCGCTACGGACAACAATTTCCTGGTCGACGGCATTGACGACAACGATGCCTTCTATGGCGAAACTGTTCTGAACGAGCCCGGCGTTTCCGGAACTCCTGCCACACATCTTCCTATCGACGCTATACAGGAATTCAATGTGCAATCCAGTCCGGAAGCGGACTACGGTGCAAAGCCGGGCGCCATCATCAATCTCGGTATCAAGTCTGGAACCAATCAATTTCATGGTTCGGCTTACTACTTTCACCGCAACAACGCGCTCGATGCCCGCAACTATTTCAACCCGATAGGCCAACCGCTTTCCGCGCTCGGGCTGCATCAATTTGGCGCTTCGGCCGCCGCCCCCATCGTGAAAGAGAAGTTGTTTATCTTTGCGAACTACGAGGGAGTTCGCGACGCGGTCGGAAATCCGCTGACGCGCTGATTTTTACTGACTACAACAATCAAAACCGCGAAGACAATGGCATCCTGAAAGTGGATTATCACGTCACGGATCGAAATAGCTTTAATGCAACCTACTTCGCCGGCGACAGTAATCAGATTGAGGAAGATCTCGTTTACACGCAGCCCTATTGGCTAACCACCGCCAAGACGCGGCTCCTGGCTCTTTGTCGCGAACGATAAGCTCACCAATCAACTGCATGTTGGTTATAACTGCCTATCCCAGGAGCTCTTTCAGGGGGACCAAACCGTCAATCCGGCCCACCTATGGCATCAACACCGGGGTGACCAATCCTCTCGATTTCGGTATGCCAGAGATTCGGATCTCGGGCTATACCAGCCATGTACTTGGCGGTAACCTCGATTTCCCGCTACTCACAACTCCCAATCAGACCTGGATCATTAGCGACAATGCGTCCTACCTATCTGGAACCCACAGTCTTCGTTTTGGTGGAGAATTTCGTACCGGCAGTAGCGACTACACCCGCGATGACTATGGTCCGGGTGAGGCTCAGTTCAGCAGCACGGAAGATTTTGTCGCCGGCAATGCCCTGCGCGGATATGCCTGGATCTGAGACAGCCGCCGACTTGTATCGCAGAAGAGTTTCGGCCTCTTTTTCCAGGACAACTGGCGGACGACGAAGAATCTGATCGTCAGCTATGGACTTCGCTACGACGTGACCTTCCCATCAAGGAAGAGCACAACCTCCTCGGCAATTTTGATCCTGCCCTTGGTCTTGCCCAGGTAGGAAAGCAAATTGATCAGCCTTATAACACCGATTGGAACAATCTATCTCCGCGGCTCTCCTTCACCTATGATCCCACTGGTTCCGGGAAAACGGTCTTCCGCGCCGGAGGCGGTGTCATCTACGAAGTTCCCCATCTCTCGGTCTTCATCGGTCAGAATGGTGCGGAAGCAGAAGGACTCGGAGTCGTCCCGACCGGCGCTGCTGGGGTAACACCGGGCGGCGGCACGATCAAGGCCAGCTTTCTCGAATTGAGCGGAGATACCGTGACGCGAGGCTGGCAGTCCGGCGGCCCTGTCTTTGGAAATCTGGACCCGAACGCGCTCAGTTGCTCCTACGACCAACCCTGCCCGATCCTTGGCGTTACAAATCATCTCTCCGTTCCCTACGTCTACAACTGGAACGCCAACATGGAACAATCCCAATGGAGAAACGCGGCACTTACGGCGGCCTATGTGGGGAATAAGGGCAATAGGCTCTACAGCGTTCGCGATATCAATCAAAATGTCTATAACAACGACACGGAAGGCGACGAATTCTCCGGACGTCCATACATAACGAAATTTCCCTACCTTAATTACATCGATATGTTGGAGAATTACGATTTCTTGATATATCACAGCCTGCAGGTGACACTAAAACAGCAGAGCAGCAACGGGTTGTTCTTCGTAGCCGGTTAAACGTGGGCACATTCGATCGACAACGGCAGCTCGAGCCGCAGCGCGAGCGTCCAGAATAGTTACGATATCGCTGCAGAGCGCGGCGATTCGGACTTCGATGTGCGCAATCGCTTCACCTTCGCCGCCACCTATGAGCCAAGAAGCAAGCCTGGATACGCCCAGCTCCTCTCCAGGTGGCGATTCAATTCCATCTTCACCGCGCGAAGTGGCGCGCCCATAAACTTCTTTGACGATGGCGATGACATCAGTGGGACGGGGGAATATTACGACCGCTGGAACCTTCACGGCAATCCGAAGAATATTCACTGGTCGCGGAGCAAGGGGCTGCCGTGGTATGAGTTCAACTCCGATTACCCCGGTACGATAAACGCGGCCTGCGAGCAGTATGCGTCTTACGAGCAGCTCTACAATTTTGGCTGCTACGCCGGACCGGGGTGGGTCATCACGCCACCCGAGCCTGGCCAATTCGGCACCATGGGGCGCCAACGTTGTTCGTGGACCGGACTTCGTCAATCTTGATTTTTCTGTGATTAAAACCTTTACGCTGCGGGAGCGTAGGAAGATGGAACTCCGCGGCGAATTTTTCAATGTCCTCAATCACCCGAACTTTGCCGGGACAAGCGGAGATCTTTATAACTGGTTTTACGAAGACTCCCCCTCTGCAGGAGTAGCACTGCCAGGCTATTCCACGGTGGCGCAAGCCAGGTACACCCCGGACATTGAGGCCTCCAATCCGGTCGTAGGCTCCGGTGGATCCCGTCACATTCAGTTGGGGGGCGAAAATCACCTGGTAGCTGCTGGCCCGCAAGTTCGCGGTGAAGTGTAGCAGTTGCCTGCGTGAAAACTTCCTGCCACTGCGAATTCGCATCACGGGTTAAGAAGTATAAGTCGAAATACCATCCTGACGAGATCAATACCGGTCAACCATACGTCCTTACATCCCCGACTGATGGCTGGTCAAAGGCGGCTAACTATCCATAAGTTGGCCCTCCGCTCTCCCGGTTGTTGCCAAATCGCGTTCTCGGCACAAGTCGGGGGAAGGCATGGGCTATGCAAACGGAAATGGTTCGGCCACGGCGATGCGTCTGGAAGTGCTGGGCGATGGGGATGGCATCTCCGCTCTCGCCATCGCTTGGCTATAACGGTCGAACCACAAGGGTGCTGGGGCCACTGAGGGTGAAGGGTGACCCAGCAACCGGCTTGATAGAGGTCGGCGTGATGGTGAAGACGTACAGCTTGTTAGTGGCACGGCTGGTGGCGTAGAGGTGATTGCTCTTGTCCCAGGCGACGCTGCTGATGGGGTCCTTGGTAAGGATATTGGAGTACCCGGTGATGGGCTTGGCTCCGTTGAAGTGGAAGACCTGTAGACCCGGCCCGTCTTTCGTAGAAAAGGGATTTGAAGTGGCCGCGCTCACCGCCAGGAGATTGCCCTGGGGGTTGATCGCCATCGACTCCGCGTTGATCGCAAGTTTGAGCATAGCGCCGTTGTAGATGAGGTTGCCGTTGTAGTCGACGGTGTAAGCGGCAAGGGCGAGTGGCGAAGGGTTGTTGCCGCAGTCCAAGAAGTCCTCATGAATGGCTACCGCCATATGGCTCGTGCGCACGTTCTGGTTGTCGGAGGCCATCGCGCTGGGGAAATACTCGCCTCCGTTGGGCGGCGGGAACGTGATGGTGGGGGTGGCTGTGTTCATCGCCCCAAATCTGTCGCGATAAAAGGCGCTGAAGTTTTGTTCACAGTAATACTGCGTGAAGGTATAGGCGTGGCCGTTATTCCCGGCAACGACAAGGGGGCCCTCGAAGGTTGGGGGTTGGGACCCGAGGCCGCCGCCATACGCGAACCCGCCAAACGTGAATGCGCCAGTGGTCGCATTGATATTAAAGGTCTGCAAGCTGTGACAGGTGTCTGACCCATCCAATCGGATGTAAGCCTCGGTGCCAGTGCGGTCGATCGTGCCCCCATTGGTAGTGGTAGTGCCGCAATCCGCCGCACCTGGGTAGAGCGCCGTGTTGATCTGCGCCACCTGCGCCCCGATCCCGCCGGTGGACTTGATCGCGTAAGAGCGAAGATAGGTGGTGCCCAGCGTGATGAAGTGACCCCCGGGGGCACCGATCATCAAGCCTACGGTGTTCTTGAACGGCGAGCCCGACACCAGGGTCAGCTTGCCGGTTGACGAGGTGGTGTAAACATTCACCCCTTTTGCAGTCTGAACGTAAACACGAGCGACGTTGGTGGGTGTGGCGGCGGCCGACTGGGTCGGGAGGGACTGGGCTCCGGCGGCTGCTGCCAACAAGGTGGCGGCAAGCGCAAGGGTGAGGGCGACTGGGTGGGTCAATGGGAGTCCTCCTATAACTACTGCAACAGGAGCGAATGGCCGCAGGGGGATCGATCAGGGCACCCCGGAGTCTATGCTGCCGGACGACGATTTAGCAATCAGTATTGGTGGATTACGTAAAGAAGCGTAGGAGGTGCGGCGAGTCGACCCTGGACCCCATCCTGTCTTTAATATTCTCAGCGGACCCGAAATGCGCCTAAAAAACCAAGGTCGCTACCAAAAGGATTTGGTCGGCTGCTTCTCGTCGAGCAGAAGACAAGAATTGGTGTTGATGAGGTCGAGTACACCTTCGGTGTGTCGGGCAGCAAAATCGATAGCGTAGTTGCGCCGCATCGCGTTGAATCACCGGAGCACTAATTCAAATAACTAAACTAGCAAAGACGTTACGCTACCCTATAGGACGGATATGGCGATTTCCATTGCAATTCTCGGCGCTTCCGGCTCTGTCGGTACTGCTCTGGGAGCACATCTGCTCCGCAGCGGTTTGCTGGAGCCGCAAGACCGGATTCAGCTCGTGGGACATGGCAACCCCAAAAGCGACGCTCGACTGCTCGCCACGCGCATCGATCTACTCGACGCCTTCGATGACAGCCGTGTGGAAGTCGAGGTTGTGCCACAGATTGCGGATCTCGATGCGGACATCGTGGTGATTGCTTCGGGTGTTGGCATCTCACCACAGTGCACCAATCGCCGGGATATGGGCGCAATGAACCTCGATCTCTTTTGCGAGATCGCCGAGCAATGCGCGGCCCTCGTACCAGATTCCCTGTTCATCGTCGTCAGCAATCCCGTCGAGCTTGCGGTGCAGATTCTCTGTGAGAAGCTGGATCGTAAACGCGTCGTCGGCATGGGCGCCCAACAGGATTCGTTGCGATTCGCCAGGGCGATTGCGAAGGATCTCGGGGTGAGCCGTCATCAGGTGCGGGCCACTGTGTTGGGTGAACATGGGCTCGGCATGGTGCCGATCTGGAGTAGCGTGGAACTGACAACGCCGCAGAAAGAGGCAGATGCGGCCTTGGAAACCCTACGAAAGACGAGCGAACAGATCGACCTGCGAGAACGCGTGGCATTTCTCCAGAGATCCGTTGTTGCGCTGCTGGAGAAGGAGAAGATCGCAGAGGCCTATGAAGCCACTCGTCAGGCTCTTCCCGATGCGCGCATTTTTATCGAGCCATTTATCACCACGCACTGCATGCGTTCCACGCCAAATGCGACCGCAAATGCAACCCTGCACATCATTGCCGCAGCACTCGTCGATGACCACCGTCGCATCCACGGACAGGTGATGCTCGAGGGCGAATGCTTCGGTATCCATGGAGCTTTTGGAATCCCCATTGAGCTCGACCGCAGAGGCTGGATTCAGCGGTCCATTGAGATCCTGTCGATATCGCCTCTTGAGAACGCCATGATCGAGGACTCCGCACGCTCCATCCGGCGTTTCCTGGATGAGGTCACGGCAAAGGGTCAGACAGCCATTCTCTAGAACTGCCAAACCATGCGCCTTCAGTAGCGTGCCGAGGTGGTATTTCAGACGGAAGCGGCCGCCTGTGCGACGAATCACCGCGAGCAGTCTGACATCCGGTGAGCGATCCGGAGCTGAGACATCGGAACTAATCTGACGCGGCGCTCCAGAGATGTTTGATCGGGCGAAGCTTCCTCCACAATCTGCTATCGGCAACAGGTAATGTCCGCAGCCTATTGCTCGCGCCGTCTTTCCGTCAGAGGAGATCGCGAGTAGGGTGGCGCTGTCCGTCACAAGAGAGCGCGACTCCGGCCTACATCCGTCTATGTGAACCGACGAGACCGCGGCATGGCGCCCGCGAGCAGGAGAACAGCACCGCAAAACATCAATGTATCGGCGACATAGTTAAGGCCATTGTCGAGGCTGGCGCGTTCCACTACGCCGATAGGCACGTAGACAGCCAGCTCCACGAACAGCACGGTCAATCCTAGCGAGGTTGCTGCCGCGCGAGTTTGCTTGCCAACAAGCAACAAGGTGCCCGCGACTGCATAGACTACGGCTGCCAAGTAGGTCCAAATGGAGTGTCCGTAGAGCCACGCGGGAGTCACTCGTTCCAGCGGAATGCCGGGAACATGATTGCCGTGCAGGAATTGTTCGAAGCTGAAAAACAGCACGGGAATTGCAACGAAGTATCGCGCAATCGTGGCAAGCACGTGCGTGACGTGCTCGCGCGACTGCCCGGTGAGGCTGGCCACCAGCGCCAGAGGTCCGCCGCTGAAGGATAATTCCCGCAGCATCAGCACCAGCACAATTCGGTCTCGTGGGTTTTGCGCCCATGCCGGAGCATCCATCAGGGCTACGAAAAGGAAAAAGGTCAAAGCGAGCAAACTCGCCGAGAGGCATGCCTGAATCTTCGTAACCAGGCTCAGCGCGGCTGCTATGAAGCAAGCGCCGACGAAGTAGACCCAAAACTGATGCCACGGAATCCACGCCGGTACGATTGACGCGACGGCCTCCGTCAGCGTGAAATGTTCGGTGCCGAAGGCCGCAATGGGTGCTGCGTAGAAAAGAGGCCCGAACAAAATCAGCTTGTCGAGTCCTCGCGCCTTTGGCCAATCGCCGCGGAGAAAAATTACGACCAGCCCGATGGCAATAACGACTCCACCGACGACATACGCCCATATCACGGTGCTAGGAATTGCGAGGAGAGCCATGACTGCCGTCGACTTTACCAAGCTGAAGCTCATTGCAATTCCTCTCCGCTGTTGCGCGTGGCGCAATATCCCGTCCGTCGAAAGACGCACCCAGGTACGACAAAGATAGCCGAAAGCGTAAGCCGAGAATTATGAAGGGGCAACTACCACCGATTCGGCTGCGCAATCATAGGTCAAGTTCAACTCGCGATTCGGGTGTGGAGCAGCAGATCAGAGCATTGCCCGCTGCGGGCTGATCGAGGGGTTGTGGCCGGTAGCGAAGATGGCCATCCAGAAGTCCGCACTCGCACATATGGCAGACACCGGTTCTACAAGACCATCTCACCGGAACGTCACATGCCTCGGCGAAATCCAGCAGGCTTTTGAATTTGTTATCCCATGGCACATCGAGGCCACTTCGAGTGAAGGATACGATCGGTCCGTCCCCAGGGGCGCTAAGTGGGGGATGCGGAATCTTTGTCTCTGCCCTTGCGACCCCCGGCTCAATACTGCTCAGAGGTCCGAACACTTCCTGATGTATCGCGTCTGGCGGAACACCTAAAGAAATCAGATCGCGATTCATTTCTACGAGAAATCCCGCCGGTCCGCACAAATAGAAATCCGCCTCGATGGGGAGACTAAGTTTTTGCAGGCTTGTGACATCAAGATGTCCGTGGATGTCAAAGTCTCTGCCGAACGTACCTCCGGGACCTGGCTTGCTATACGCGATCGCCGAATGACTTCCGGGAATCGCGTCAAGGAGCTCCCGGGCTTCGTTTGAAAAGGCCTGCTCCTTCGCACTACGCGCGCCGTGAATCCACCACACCTCTCGAGAAGATTTGGGGGCGTCAGATGCAAGGGCGTAGAGCATAGAAAGAACGGGAGTGATGCCAATTCCTGCGCTCAACAGAACGACCGGGTGCGAACCGGATTGCAACACAAAGTCGCCCCGTGGAGCGCTGGTCTCGAATACGTCGCCGGTCCGCGTTGATTCAACAAGATATCTGCTGCCTGCACCTGTACCTCGCTTTACGCTGATGCGATAGGTTCCGGAGCTAGAAGCGCCTGAAATGGAATAACTGCGCACGATGGCCGGTGAGTTCTTATCGGGAGAAAGGCGCAGCACTAGATATTGACCGGGCAGAGCACTCGGGAGAGGCGACCCATCCACAGATTCCAGCACGATTGACGTTACTTCACTTGTCTCGCGATGAACTGCCCCTACTTTCAGCGTCCGAAAGCCGTTCCATGCAGGTGGAGATGAAATTGACGATGTGAGCCCTGCGTTTCCGTTGTGAACTCCCCTTTCATCTGCTTTGAGTAACTCCTCCAGGGATCCTTTCCATCCCGGACTCAGTGCAGGAATTCGTGCTGCAATCGCGACACGGCTGGGATCGTGGTTCGGAAGGTATAACAGAGAATCGATTTCAGCGACCGTGATTCTTCCAGGCCCATCGGCGATCTTCTGAATTTCGTCCCCTGCGCCGACTTCGCCCTCCTCGATCACGCGGAAATAAAACCCGGGCCTTCGATGCGATACCAGCAGGGCAGGCATCTGAGGATTGCTCATTCGAATGCCGACCCGATAGCAAGTGACGCGTGGCTGGGTCGCCTCGAAGACCGCATTGCCAATTCTGTACCGATCTCCAATGCAGACTTCATCATCCGCCAGACCGTCAACGGTGAAATTCTCTCCAAACTGTCCGTACTCTAAATCGTTCCGGCCGAGCTCGCGCTCCCAATACCGATACGCTTCGAGCTGATAGACCATCACGGCACGCTGTTCGCCACCATGGCCCTGGAGATCCCCCTGGCCATCGCCTTCCAGATTCAGTCGGCGAGCAACGACACGGTGAGGTACGGACTGCTTCCAAATTGCGGTACGGACCAACTTGCCCTGCCATTCGAAATCTTGCGGAAGGCCGACATTTACTGATAGGAGTCTCGACATGCGCTCTCCATGCACTGCTGATTGCCTTCAATTTTGGCGCCAGCAGCCCTTGCATCGTTCCGGACACGTTCAGGCTCGCGATAAAGATGATCAAAGTTACAACGAAACGCCCAAGCGGGGTGCAGGTCATGGAATATCTTGGCGCAATAAACGTTCTGCCGTCCCTCACTTCGGACGTACGTGGATGCAGCCGCCAGCATTCCCAAACAGGGCGCGGCGAAGTAAACCGGATGGATCAAGCTCAGTGACCAGATAGGGCCCCCGCGGCGTGTTCTGATCTCTAGATGACGGGAGCAGCCGAATAACGATCCTTTCGAGCGGCCTGATCCGTTTCTACTGCTGGTTCCTTGGGACTGCCTGCGTATCTCGCTCTGATGGCGTCTTGCCTTAGCAGATAGAACGAGACGGCGAGTAGAACGACATCCTTCATGAGAAAGGCGACGTTGCCGGGCATGGTGGGAAATCCCCCGGCGGATGGGGCCCAGCCGTCGGGCCTAAACGGGATGATCGTGACGGTGGCGATGAAGGTAGCGACCGAGCCGAGTGGCGCCCAGTACGCCCAGCTTCTTGTTCCAGAACCCAGCGAAGATCAGTGCTCCAAAAGCCACTCCGAAACTCCGAGGAAATAGGTAGAGCCCTTCATGCCGAAGACGGGGTACATCAAGAAGATGAGCGGACCGTGGGTGAAGAAGGGAACGAGGCCCTGGACTTCGTAGCCGAACCACTTCTGATATCCGAAGAACAATGGGTCAGGCGGTTTCAAGCGCAGCGGCTGGTTTCTGAGCGGGTGTGACGGCCACAGACGGCGTCGTAGAGAAGAGAGGGTGGAGGCCTTCCGTCATGGTCGGGTGCGCGAGGATGGCATCGCGCAGCGCGGTATAGGGAAGGCCTGCGATCATCGCGACCTGCACGGCGGACATGATTTCCCCGGCGCTGACGCCCAATGCAGAGAAGCCCAGGATGCGATCGCTGCCCGCGTCGACCAGCGCTTTCATGAATCCGCGTATCTCCATGAGCGCACGCGCGCGCAACACCGCCGCCATCGGGGCTTTGAACAGGCGGTATGCGATGCCCTGTGCCTGTGCTTCTGTCTCGCTGAGACCTACGCGCGCGAACTCCGGGTCTGTGAAGAGGCAAAACGGGACCTGGCGGCCCGTGGTCAGGTGATCGCCGCCGGTGATGTTGTCGTGCACGGCGCGAAAATCGTCTTCGCTGATATGGGTGAACTGGGGACTGCCCGCCACTTCGCCAACGGCCCAGACGCCGGTCGCGGTGGTCTCGAGCCGCTCATTGACCTTGATATATCCACGAGGCGTCAGCTCCACGCCGGCGGAATCCAAGCCAAGTCTTTCTGTATTGGGAACGCGGCCGGCAGCCACCAGCAGATGCGAACCTTCGAGCACTCTTTCCGTTCCATGTTGCTCGATCACAACCTTCACCAACTGCCCTGACCTGCCGGAGATCTTATGGATGCGAGCGTTGAGGGCGGCGTCGATGCCTTCGTCTTCGAAGAGGCCGCGCAACGCTGCACTTACGTCTTCGTCTTCGCGGTGCAGTAGTCGGGAGTTGCGGTCGAGGACGGAAACCCGGCTGCCGAAGCGGCGCATGGCCTGCGCGAACTCCAGTCCAACATAACCGCCACCGATCACAATGAGGTGTTCAGGCACGTCGTCCAATTCGAGAGCCTCGATATGCGTGAGCGGCTGTGCATCGGCAAGGCCGGGAATTGGGTCCAGCGCGGCGTGGGTGCCGGTGCCGACGATGACGTTCTTTCCGCGCAGGAGGCGGCGCCTTTCATCGGGCAGCGTGACCTCAACGGTCTTCGGTTCAACGAAACGCGCGGAGCCCATGATGAGTTCGGCTCCGCTCTTATGGAACTCCTCCACATGAATATCGACCAGCCCGGAGACCATCCGGCGCTTGCGGTCACGCACTGCCGACATGTTGACGCGGAACCCATCGCGGGCGATGCCGAACTCCTCGCTACGCAAGACATAGGAGGCGACCTGAGCGGTGTGGATGAGGTTCTTGCTGGGCAGGCAGGCGATATTCGGACAGGCGCCACCGATGTATTTACGTTCGATAACGGCAACACGCTTTCCCTCTGCACCGAAGGTCCAGGCAGCGAGCTTCGCCCCGGCACCGCTGCCGATGATGACGATGTCGTATTCTTCCGCAACTGGACTGCCGGAGGACTTTGTTAAAGAATTGCCATCCGTAGTATTCATAGAGTTTTCCCTTCCCATGCTGAGCCCTTCCTTGATGTATCATCGGCGACTCTGATCACATGCTGCTAGGAGGTGATGCCGTAGTCCTCATTCTGCGGCAGCACCTCATACCTCGAAATCACCTTAGCTATGGCGCTTGCTCGACTACCCGGGGGCTCAGGTCGGAGATAGAGAAGTACCGCGCAGCACACTAACCCGAAACCCCAGGGTGGAAACTTGAGTGATACGAACATTGCGGTCAGAAAGAGTCCAAAGGCGATGAACGAGCGTACTTTTGCGAGCCGACGGGTACGATGCGAGATCTCCTCAACTACCGCCTGAGTCAGGGCGTGGTGCTCGAACTGAAAGTAGGCCAATTCAACCAGGACAAACACTGCTGCATATACGAAGACGGGAACTGCCGCCAGACGTGTTACTGCAACCCATGCCGTTGTGAAAGGCACCAAGGACACCGCAAATAGATGCGCAAAATTGACCCAAATCAGACGTGGAGTCGGGTATTCCGTAAAGCGCAGGAGGTGGTGATGATTGAGCCAGACAATTGCAATGAACGTGTAGCTCACCACGTAGCTCAGCGCGGTCGGCCACAAAGGCAAAAGGGCCGCGAATGTGGGATGCTCCGGAGGCCTCAAGTCCAGAACCATGATTGTGATAATTACAGCAAACACTGCGTCTGAAAACAACGCCAGCCGCTCTACGGTTGCCTTTCGCTGAGCCATTCATCCTCCAGGGAATCTTCTGGTTGTTGAGATAGCACCAGAAGCGCTGCGCATCAGATACCCTTGATTTCGCCGCCGTCCATCCGCACCGATGTCCCTGTCATCCACTTTGCAGCGGGCGACACCAAGTACGCCATCAGGTCGGCGATTTCTTCAGGTTTTCCGAAACGAGCGATGCCGGCTTCTTCCGGAAACTTCTTCAGGGCCTCTTCCACGGTCAAGTGGTGGACCGGTGCCCACTTTTCAAAGAAGGCTTGTCTGCGTCCCGTCAGTACTGCTCCCGGGACGACGCTGTTCACTTGCACGCCGTCCTTGATGCCCTGCTCTGCAAATGCCTTCGCGAGCGTGATGATCGCGGCGTTAATCGCAGCCACCGCGGCGAACGCGGGTTTTGGATCGAGAGCAGCGGTTCCTGAAATCAGAACGACGGAGCCGTTCGAGGCCTTCAACGCGTTCCAGGCTTGCGCGGTCAAGCGACGCGCGCCGTGAAGCTTGAGCGCGATGCCGTCCTCCCACTGCGCATCGGTCATCTCGAACAAATCAATTTGTGGCACGGCTCCCGCGATGTTGAGCAGCGCGTCAATTCTGCCAAAACGATCGAGCGTACTGTTAACGAGGATTTCTGCGGACCGAGGTTCGCGCAGGTCGAGTGCACAGATGAGTGATTCAGCACCCGCGGCGTCGATGGCCGCGGCCGTTTTCTGAAAGTCATCCTTATTTCGCGCAGCCAGCACAACGGCGGAGAAATCGCGCGCTAACCGCAACGCGGTGGCGCGACCGATTCCCTGGCTCGCCCCAGTCACGATAGCGACAGAAGTTGTCTGCACCGGCTCTCGGCTCATTTCCGAATTGTTTCTCGAGCTGCTTCCAAAACAACGTCGATCACCAGATTCGGCGCGGTGTACATGGGCGTATGGTCTACAGCGTGTGACCGGATGGTTGCCCCCATCCGATCAGCCATGAAGCGCTGGGTCTCCGGGTTAATCATGTGGTCTTCCTCCGCAATAAGAAACCACGACGGTTTGGTTCTCCATGCGGGCCTGGGAGCTTTTTCTTGAATGCAATTGACTGCGATTGGCCGCTGCACCGCTGCCATTATGGCCTTCTGATCCGGAGAGGCTTTGTGAGCCACCGCGTGACCAAAGCCCTCCTCCGGCATCCAGATAAATCCATACGCGTCCGGTACGAGCTTGGGGGCTTCTGTATGCGGGGCAGTGCGATAAAAAACATCTGTAACTGTTTCACCCTCGTCAGGGGCTAACGCTGCCACGTAGACCAGCGACTTCACCCGATCGTCCTGGGCCGCAGCGATCACAGCACCTGCATATGCGTGCCCTGCCAGGATGACCGGGCCATCCGTCCTTTCGATCACTCGTCGAAGAGCAGCGGCGTCATCGGTGAGCGACGTAAGCGGAATAGGTGCCGAGGTGACGTTCAGCCCCTGGTGTCGTAAGGGCAGAATCACATTGCTCCAACATGATCCGTCTGCCCATGCACCATGAACCAGCACCACCGTACCCGCTTGAGGAGAAGGACTCATCGTGATGCGACCTTCTCCGGACGGCCGGGGACGCCGTTCGCCCCGAGGAACGCTTTCATGGCGGCAGCGATTTCCACGCCATGCGTTTCAATGGCAAAGTGCCCCGTATCCAGAAACTGGACTTGTGCGTTCGGGAGATCTTTTCGATAGGCTCCGGCGCCAGCGGGGATGAAGAACGGGTCGTTCCTGCCCCAGATCGCCAGTAAAGGCGGTTTGGATTGACGGAAGTACTCCTGAAACTTCGGATAGAGCTTTATGTTCGAAGCGTAATCCAGAAACAAATCGAGCTGAATCTCCTTGTTCCAGGGGCGCTCTAATAATGCTGCATCCAGTGTGTAGGACTCAGGCGCGACGCTATCTGGACTCGCCACGCCGTGCGTGTACTGCCAGCGAGTTCCCTCGAGAGTCAGGATGTTCTGCCGGATCACTTCTCTATTTTCTGCTGAAGGTTGTGACCAATATTTCCTGATTGGTCCCCACGCGTCGCCGAGCCCCTCTTCGTAGGCATTGCCGTTCTGCGAAATGATAGCTGTCACTCGTTCTGGATGCCGCATTGCCAGACGAAAGCCTGTTGGGGCTCCATAGTCGAACACATAGATGGCATACCGATTGAGGTCGAGCGCATCTGTGAAGGCTTCGATGGTATTCGCCAATGAGTCGAATGAATACGCATACTTCCGTACTTCCGGAACTTCTGTGAATCCGAATCCAGGCAGGTCGGGCGCGATCACGCGATACTGATCGGCGAGCCGTGGAATGAGATCACGGAACATGAAAGATGAGGTTGGAAACCCGTGCAGCAGGAGGAGCACTGGCGCTGCCGCATCTCCGGCTGACCGGTAGAATATCCGGACGCCGTCCGCCTTTATTCTATGCACGGACGTCACAGGTACAACGGACTGCGATGCTCCCGTCCCGGCTGGTGTTTTCCGTTGCTTCGACCCAGTTTCCGTGTTGCGGGCTGATTGTTCTGACAGGACCCCACTCATAACATCTCCTCCTCAAGCCTGCTGTTCTGGTTGCGTGTGGACAATTTGCCGATAGGCACCCTGCCAATACAGCAGCGGCTGCCCGTCAGCGTGAAGCAGAATCGCTCTTACCCGGCCGATGACGATTGCATGACCGTGGCGCGATAGGACTTCCTCGACGACGCAATCAGCGCCGGCAAGCGCATCTTCGAGAATCGCGGCGCCGTCGCTCGTCAGGGTGGTCCATCTGCCCCCGCGATATCGATCCTCGCCTTGCAGTCCGCCGCGACCCGCAAACTGATCGGCGAGACTGCGATGGTTGCGCGAAGGATGTTTACTCCGAAGCAGGGGTGCTTCTGCAGCTGCTTCCCGGAGGACGAACTCTCATTGATGCTTAGCAGTAGACGAGGCGGCTCAACAGAAAGCGATTCCACGGAGGTTGCCGTGCATCCGGTCCGCTCCGGCCACTGCCCGACAGTCACAATCGCGACACCTCCGGCCAGTGCTCGCATCGCCTGGCGAAACGAGTCGACGGTAGCTTCCGGATTGATTGGAACGTCGGGAAGCATCGCAAACACATCTGAGCTGCCTGGCATAACAGCCACACCTTTCCGCATGTCAACAGAGCCGTTCTGTCGATCCACTCAATTGGCGATCGAGACAGGTTCGTTGACCTTTTCTCGCCATTCGCCTTCGGGTGCTTTGCTCATCGCGAATTGATTCTCGGGGCGAGGTAGACGGAGCATTTCCCGCAGGGTTCCCGCTCCGTACCCTTTGCGGGCAAGACCACGCCTCTGCAACTCGGGAACAACCAGGCTCACAAAGTTAGTCCAGTCCTCCGGCAAGAGTTGGAACATCAGGTTGAAGCCATCCGCGGCGCCGGCGGTGAACCACGCTTCGAGTTGATCCGCAATCTCCCCGGCAGTTCCCAGCATTAGAGGAGCCGTACCAGCTCTAGAGATTCTCTGCGCAGTTTGTCTGATCGTCAGACCCTGCTCGGCAAATGCTCTAACCCTGGCCAGGTTCGTCCGCTGCCCGTCGAAGGTGTCCTCCGAAGGAAGTGACGGAAGTGGATCATCGAGAGAAAACTTCGACAGATCGACGCCGCACCAGCTCGAGAGGAGATCGACTCCGATTTGCACCGGCATCAGCGCTTCAAGCTGCGCCTGCTTTTCACGAGCTGCGGATGCAGACTCTGCCACGATTGGGACGATTCCAGGAAGAATCTTGAAGCTCTCAGGATTGCGACCGGCCCTTTCCAATCGTTCATTCAAATCCTGCCGGTATTGCTTGCCCTCTTCGATGCTGCGGACAAGGGAAAAGTGAAGGTCTGCGTGGGCTGCGGCCAGATTCTTGCCATCTTCCGAAGAGCCCGCCTGCACAATGACAGGATGCCCTTGAATTGGACGCGGAACATTCAACGGGCCACGGACCTTGAAGTGCTTGCCCGTATGATTAATACGATGGACGCCCGCGGGATCGGCAAAGTACCCGGACGCTTTATCCATCAAGATCGCGTCATCTGCCCAACTGTCCCAAAGGGCTTTGGCCGTAGCCAGGAACTCTGCCGCACGCTCATATCGAATTGCGTGTTCGGTGTTGCCATCTTTGCCGAAATTGAGCGCCTCCTCGTCCATCGCGGAGGTCACTACGTTCCAGCCAGCTCGCCCGTTGCTGAGATAGTCGAGCGATGCGAATGCGCGGGCGAGATTGTAGGGCTCACTGTAAGAACTTGAGGCTGTTCCAATCAAACCAATGTGTTTTGTGACAGCGGCGAGCGCGGAAAGAAGTGTGATGGGCTCCAGTCGTGCGTTCGCGTAATGAGCGACGGTGCTTTGAAAGCTGTCCCAGATGGCCACATGATCCGCGACGAAGATGATATCAATGACCGCGTTCTCCGCGACGATGGCCAACTGGCGATAGTACTCCAAGCCGAAAATCTCCTGGCCGGGTGCTCGTGGGTGACGCCAAGACATACGATGATCACCCTGTGGGTTGAAAAAGAATGCACTGAGGATCATGGGATGGTTCATAGAAGCTAAGCTCCTACGCGGAATGCGCACACGCAGCAACCGCGCTCTTTTGGTGGTTGCCGGAGAATCACCACAAGGCTCCTTCCAGCAATTGGCGAAGTGGTTCGAACAAGGCAATTGGCGTTGCGATTTCTGCGCCGTGGGTTTCTAACGCAAAATGGCCAGTATCAGGGAGGTGCACCTGAGCGTCTGGGATATCTCGCTTGAACGCCTGCGCTCCCGCCGGTAAGAAATAGGGATCATTGCGCCCCCAGATGGCAAGCAGAGGTGGTTTGTGCCTGCGGAAATAGTTCTGGAAATTGGGGTAAAGAGCCACGTTGCTCGCATAGTCGAGGAAGAGGTCGACTTGCACCTCGTGAGCACCTGGACGCGCAAGGTAGAAATTGTCGAGAGCAGGACCGTCGGGCGAGACCAGAGAGGCATCGTTCACGCCTTGCACATATTGATAGAGGGTCGTCTCAAGCGTGAATGCGCTGCAAAGCTCATCCCTAGCCTGTTCTGTGGGCTCTTGCCAATACTCTCTAAGGGAGTTCCACCCTGCGCTCAGGCCTTCCTCGTAGGCGTTGCCACTTTGTGAAATGATCGCCGTCACGCGTTCGGGGTGCTTCAAGGCGATCCACAGCCCGACTGGCGCACCATAGTCAAAGATGTACAGCGCGTATCGCGACAAACCTACTACCTCAGTGAATCGATCGATGACCTGAGCAAGGTTGTGGAAGGTATATTGAAAACTATCTCGGGAGGGCATGTCCGATTGCCCGAAGCCAGGCAAGTCGGGTGCCACGAGCCGGAAGCGGTCGGCGAGCCGCGGGATCAGATCTCGGAACATGTGGCTCGCGGTCGAGAATCCATGCAAGAGGAGGAGGGCGGGCGAGTCTTCCGCTCCGGCCTCGCGATAAAAAATCCTGACTGTGTCAACGTCGACGGTGCGATATTGAACGACAGTATCGCGGATTGATACATCCTGCCGTTGCTGCGCCGCTACAGCGGAACTCATGACAACTTCACACTCCTGCTCGTGATGCCTCATCCTGCGACGGGCAACGCACGCCATGTGTTTACTTGCAAATGCAATACCAAACACAGAGCCTCTCACTTGATCTCGGCTATAGAGCTAACTTCTTGCCAGTCTGCAAGATCGATTCGCAAGAGGAGTAAATGCATCGGCCGCTCACTGACAAATGTGCGACGAATGTCCAACACTGACGGGATTTGGTCGCGGACTCCGTCGCGGCACGCGGTGGCCCGGAACCTGATCATTCGCACTGACGAAGCTCGTGAGAGGGTTGTTCAATTCGGCGCCCGGGATCTGCGCGAAAGCCGGAGTCTGACATCAGTTCCGCGGGCACCATGTCAGGCGGAAACCTCCTCGGCTGCTTTGCAGGTTCGGAGCATTCGAGAGCTTGCGTCTTCGCTACCGAGAAACCATTTGCTCTGTCACTCGAGGAGGGCTGGAACGATCGGGCGTTGCGAGAGTCGGATTCGAAGCTAATCAGAGGAGGGTCGAGGTTTCCGCGCAAGCACCTCATCGATTGAAAGCGGTCCCGAACCCAAAAGCATCAGCGCAACTAAACACGCCAGATGAAGCAAATCACATTCGTATCCGGGTGATCCAAATTTGGCTCCTGCCGGCGTTACGCTACCAGCTTGATCGAACTAACCCGTACCGCCAGTGCACACTGAACATGGCCACCAGCAGGACACCTGCCATCGGCACACTGATCAGCGGGACAAGTGCGCCGAGCAACACAGAGAGGCCGCCAGGAGTTCGGTCAGGATGGTCAGCCACGCCATCAAGTGCGGGCAGGCATTCCAAAAGCGCGAAGGATGGAGCGAACGCCACGGGTCCCTTGAGGAGCTTGGCATAACCGTGTCCCATGAAGCCGAATCCGAAGATAAGGCGCAATGGAAAGATTTCATCCGATTGAACATACAGCGACATACTCCTGAAATTTGGTACGGCAGATTGGCTGCATGCTTGACGAAGGCAGACCGCGATCAGCGCCACAAAGCAATCATCTGCCTCGCCAGCCTCACAAGGTCTGTCGCTACAACCTGAGGTTGGGGAAGCCCATCGATTGGCAGCAGAGCATTTCCGGTCCTGGTCACAAGTCCTGCTGAGAAACCGACACTCTGCGCGCCGAGTGTGTCCCATGTGTGCGCAGCAACAAGACAGATCGCCGATGGCGCGACGTTCAGGAGTTCGGTTACGAGATGGTATGCCTCCGGAGCGGGCTTGAACCTGCGAATGCTATCGACGCTGAACTGGCGTTCGAAAAAGTAAGCAAGCCCGACACGTTCCAAAGGGCTACCATCCTTGTCGGGTGGGGAGTTCGTCAGCGTCATCAGACGAAAGCCTGCTTCGCTAAGCAGGCACAGCCCCTCAGGCACATCCTCGTGAGCCGGCATCGATAGCATATTTGTTCTCAACTCTTCAAGGTCTGTGGGTTCTAGAGGGACCTGGTGAATGGAACCCGACATCTCAAGGACAGCCTGGCATAGTTTGACAAGCGTCTCGTAGTAGCCGGCCAGAGCGATCACGTTGGAATACAGGATCAGCTGATTGAACCATTCGCGAAGAACTTTCTGATCACCAAATACCTTCTCAAATAATGGTGCAATCGACTCGATATCGATAAGCGTTTCATTGACATCGAAGACGATGATCGAAGGCACACTCCTGGAACTCATGCATGCGGGCGCGCGAGAGCAACAGCGTACCAATCACGCTTATCCTTCCATGCCTTCTCGATTTCAAAACCTGAGTCTCGGAGAAGCGGTCGGGCGGTCGCAGCCCATGCCTCACCGTGCAGATGGTTTCGTCGCGGCATATCAAGTGTGGCATGCGCTCTGACTGGAATGTCTCAGAGAGGGTGATCATAGAAACCAGTGACCGTTCATACCGCCAAACGGATTCCGGTGAACTGCCAACGCATCGCCGGTTGAAGACAATTACGGTAGGTTGCGCGTACATGATCAGCAGGCGTGACACATGACCCTCCCCGCGAAATCATTTGACCAGACATAAATTTGCTGTTGTATTCACCCAACGCACCAGGAAGAGGTTTGTATCCCGGATAGCCCGTGTAGGGGCTGCCTGTCCATTCCCAACAGTCCCCAAACAGTTGCTGGATACCCGGACCGCTCGCCGTTGCTGGATGTAACCTGGCGGTATCTAGCAGGTTTCCCTCCCGGCGCACCCCGCTCGCCACGGATTCCCATTCCGTCTCTGTCGGGAGTCGACAGCTGCGCCAGCGCGCGAGGGCGTCAGCCTCGAAGAAACTTATGTGGCACACGGCAGTATCAAGTAGCTCTGAGAGTCCATGCCAACCCCGCAGCGTGAAAACGCGCCAGCCCGTCTCGTCGGCGGAATCACGTTCCCAATAGAGAGGCGCTTCCCATCCTGCAAGCTTCACAATCTCCCAGCCATCAGACAGCCAGAGCCCGGGGCGTGTATAACCGTCATCCGACATAAACTCCAAATATTCACGGCATGTAACATTGCGGTTTGCCATCTGGAACGGTTCCAGGTAAACACGATGACGCGGGGTTTCATGGTCGAAGCAAAAGCCGAGACGGTCCTCTGCGTGCGGCGAATAGCCAATCTCGGTCAACCCACCCTCAAAGTGGAGCCATCGAAGCTTGGGCGCCGAATGTGTGCTTTCTTTGGGCAGGGCAGCAACACAATATGACGGCCGCAGAGGATTCGAGAAGAAGGCATGCTTAATGTCGGTCAGAATCAGTTCATGGTGTTGCTGCTCGTGATTCATACCGAGGATGATCCGTCGCGATATCTCTCCATCCACCGAGTGCGCAAACAATCTTTCCATTTCCTGGTCAACGTGAGCGCGGAAAGCCACAACCTCATCGAGTGATGGACGAGAAAATGATGCCCGAAACTTCTTGTCGGGAATCTCCTCGCCTCGCGAGATGTAATAACTGTTGAAGAGACGGTGGAACTCCTCACGAAAGGGTCTGTAGTCCGGGAGAAAAGGTCGCAACACAAAGGTTTCGAAGAACCACGTGGTATGCGCCTGATGCCACTTGACCGGGCTAGCCTCTGGACATGACTGGATCATCTGGTCTTCGGCGGACAAACTTTCCGCCAGAGACCGCGTCAATGAGCGCACGACTCTATATTTCGAGTCAAGGGTAGACATGGTGCCGTTTCACTCGTGGTCGCCGATACCAGCCTTGTGGTAGCCGACCTAGTCGCCGTCCGAAACGCGACAGTACTCGCCGAGTCCAAGCACGCTTAGAGCAAGCAACTTGCCAGAGCAACGTGATTGCCCCGGATGGCACGATTCGCCGCGATAAGTCATTTCGTGCCCATGTGGTACGTCTGAGGCAGGTGCGCCTGCATCGGATCGTTAACTGACAGATTTGTGACTGATATCCGTCACTGACGGGTTCTCGTCGCGGCAATTGTCACGAGCGCAGGGCGTAGGGAAAGAGATACTATCCTAGTGTGCCTGTCTCTCGGGGTCTTTCTGCAGCACGGACGCAGGACGGTCTATCCGAAACTTCCGCATCTTGTAAACCAATGAGGTTCTCTTCATGCCTAGTCGTTCTGCCGCGCCATTCCGGCCGCCGACTACCCAATTGCTTGCCTCGAGCGCACGGAGGATATGATCTCGTTCTAACTCCTCGAGGCCCGTTATAGGCACATTGAGTCCCCGATGAACGCTGAAAGGTTCCAATTCCGAAATTGGGGCGCGTAACACAGTGTGTGGGGAAAGAATGACAGCCCGTTCGATAAAGTTCTGTAATTCGCGAACGTTTCCAGGCCAGCGGTATCGGACTAATGCATCCATCGTTTCCGACGGGATCTCGTCGATCCGTTTGTTCATTCTTCGCGCATAGAGTTGCATGAAATGCCGAACCAGCTCCGGAATGTCCTCGGTGCGCTGCCGTAATGCGGGAACGCGGATCGGAAATACCTTAAGCCGATAATAGAGGTCCTCGCGAAACGTCCCCAGCTTGACCATGGCAGCCAGATCACGATGCGTGGCTGCGATCAGGCGAACGTCAACTTTATGCGTGTAGTTGCTGCCGAGTCGCTCGAATTCCTGCTCCTGCAGGACTCGGAGCAATTTCGCCTGGAGTTCCAGAGGAATATCGCCGACTTCATCAAGAAAAAGAGTGCCCTTGTTCGCGAGTTCAAAGCGCCCAGTCTTCTGGGCAATTGCTCCCGTGAAGGCTCCCTTTTCATGTCCGAACAGCTCGCTCTCCAGGAGTCCAAGCGGAATCGCGGCGCAGTTCAATTTGACAAAGGCACGTTCCCGGCGACCGCTCAGATTGTGAATAGCACGCGCAATGAGTTCCTTGCCGGTTCCCGTCTCGCCCATGATCAGCACACTCGAATTTGTCGGTGCCACTACGGACACTAGCTCCAAGGCGGTCTTTAACGCGGGGCTGTCTCCGACGATCTCGCCAAACTCCGCCCGAATCTCTTCTTCGAGATAACGTCTTTGTTTCGTCTCTTTGTCTCGATCCCTTATCGCCTTTTCGTAATCCAGCGCGTTCTCGACAGCCATGGCTACCTGGCGGGCGACCTGTTCCAGAAAGGCGAACTCGTCATCGGTGAAGGCCCTTTCCGAGCGGCTGAATGCACCCAAAACTCCGATCGCGCCCTTTCGACCGACTAACGGCAGTTCGCACCCGGACTTCAATCCCTCCGACACTACCCGCTCGAAAAAGAGTCGACCTTCGCTGCTCCCGAAGCTTTCAGGGTCCTGCCCGAGGTCTTCGAGTCTATGGATAAGTTGATTCTTGCCGGACAAAAACGCTTTACCGCATGTCGAGCCTTTAATCGGAACAAGCGTGCCGTCAGAGATAGCACCCCGGCCTTCCGGGTTGTACAAAATGGTCACGCGCAATTGGCGACCATCAGCGTGAGGCAAGAGCAAGGCGCAAAAGTTACATCGCGTTACGCTAAGCAGATTTGTAGACAGCGCCTCGAGCAATTGGCCGAGATCTAGCTTTGATGTCATGCTGTTCGTGATTTCTAGAAGCAGGCGGAGCCGATCGCGTTCCTGCCGTAGCTTTTGTTCACTCATGTGACGCTCAATCGCGATCCCTGCGATGTGGCTGGCATTTTCGATCAACTCGAGGTCGTCGGCAACGGGACTACGCGCGTCGCGATAAAGGATGGCGAACGTACCCAGCACTTTCCCATCGCTTGTGAACAAGGGGCGCGACCAAACCGACCGAATACCATAGCCCAAAACCCGGTCACGATAGTCATCCCAGATGGGTTCGCTCAAGATGTCTGTCACATACACCGGCTCCCTCCGATAAACAGCTGTCCCGCATGATGCACCCGTCGGGCCGACAATCATGGGCCCAACATGAGCGCTGAATCCAGGAAGACTGGGTGCCGCTGCGCAGAGGAGTTGTTTCCCGTCGTCGTCGGGAAGCCAGATGGTGCACAGCGTGTCGGTGCCTTGGGATTCAACCAATCGGGCGATGATGGCCAGCACTTCTGATAAAGGTGATCCGGCATGAATCAACTTGAGAATATTAAGTACCGTTTCGCTTCCCATGGCGTGCCTTCTTCCGGGCGAAGTTAACTTGAGGTGCGGGTGGTTTTTCATAACAAGCAGTCAGACTGCGTCCCGCGGTGGGCTTAGCCTTACAGCCCGAACCGACACCACGGCAACCCTCAACCGTTAGTGAACCAAACATGTCCATTGTTGCCTCGCATGGCCGTGACATTTGCAAAACCAGATCGATTCAGGAATCGTCTCCCTAATCAACTGGTCGACCTTGTTGGAATTCACTCGTGGCTCGATGAATGGAAGCCAACAAATCGCCCGGGTCAAAGGGCTTATCAATCAAAGCAAAGGCGCCACCCGCGAGGGCTCTGCGGCGGATGTCGTCATCGTAGTGACCAGAGATGAAAATGAGAGGCAATTCCGGACGGTCTAACCTTACGCGGAGCTGTAATTCAATCCCGTCCATTCCGGGCATCCGAATGTCTGTGATTAGGCAACTGGCTTTTGCAAGCATCCCGGAACGCATAAACTCCTCGGCTGACGGGAATACAAACGATGCAAATCCAGCCGATTCGACGAGACTCTCAAGAGACTCGCGGATACGAACATCGTCGTCTATTCCAACGATTACGTGCACTGTTGAGTGGTCCAGCACGACAAATTCCTGGAACACCGCGTAATCATATGCGGGCAAATGAAGGTTTTCCATTATCTCTAGGTTTAGTCATTGAGGGCGAATATGAAGTTACCGCTCAGCTTGTCTGCTATTTTCGGGAGTTCAAGCGACGATCTAGCACGGAATTGCTAAACGGATGTTTAGCCGCCGGGGGTACGAGGCGTTACGCCCAGTTTATCTGCCATTCTTACGAGCTCGGCTAGCGATCCTGCGCCCATCTTTCGCATGATCTGGCCACGATGCACACGTATCGTGACTTCGCTTGTACCCAGGTCCGCGGCCGTTTGCTTGTTAAGGAATCCTTCAACCACAAATGGCAGTACCTCTTGTTCTCGAGGCGTGAGAAGGCTATAGCGGCTCTGTAGCTCTGTGAGTTCGGATCTCTTCTGCCGCGCAAAACGATCCATCGCAACTGCTGTTTCGATAGCGCTTTGTAATTCCTGCTCGCCGAAAGGCTTCGACAGGAATTCGACCGCGCCAGCCTTCATGGCTCGAACTGAGGACGGAATATCGCCATGACCGGTTACAAAGATCACAGGAGGTGAGCCCCGATCGGCAAGCTCCTGTTGTAGTTCGAGCCCATCGATGTCGGGAAGTTCCAGGTCCAAGATCAGGCATGCGGGAGAATCGGGCGCCTCCGTGTTCAGAAATTCCGAAGCGGATCCAAATGTGGCCACGCGAAATCCCATCGCTTCAACGAGGCTAGATAATGCTTCCTGCATCCGATAGTCGTCGTCGACGACGAGGATAATAGGATCGTCCAGATTCATGATCGCTGAAGTCCTGTCAGTTCGTTCGTATGCAGTGGGAGTGTAAAACGGAATGTTGTCCCAAATGTCTTGTTCGGAGTTGCCCACAACTTTCCGTTGTGTCCTTCCGCAATGGAGCGACAGATCGTTAAGCCCATGCCCATCCCGTGCTCTTTGGTGGTGAAGAAGGGTTCGAAAATCTTCTCGCAGTCGGCAAGACCGGTGCCGCTGTCCTCAATTTCGACGAGAGCCGTAGTTGCGTTATTTTGTTGAGAGCGGATCACGATTCTTTTGGTGCGATCTGTAACGGAGTCCATCGCATCGAGTCCGTTCATCAGCAAGTTCAGAACGAGCTGTTGAATTTGGACACGATCGCCGAGGACGGATTGCAGATTTCGTTGTAGCTCGGTCTCCATCGCTACGCGACGTTTTGATGACTCCGCTCCAAGGAGGCGGACGACCTCGACGATGAGACCGTTCAGATCGAGCATCACATGCTGAACTGGCGTACGCTTGAACAGCGCTCGAATCCGGCCCACCACTTCACCAGTCTCCTTTCCATCACGAACGATCCTTTCCGCGGCTTCGCGAGCTTTGTCGAGATTCGTTGATCCGCTCGAAAGCCAGCGTAAACATGCATACGCGTTAGTGACGACAGCTCCCAGCGGCTGATTGATTTCGTGCGCGATCGAAGCGGCGAGTTCGCCGACTGTGGCAATCTGAGTTGCTCTGGATAGTCGAGCCTCGGTACGGCGTAATGCTTCTTCAATATGCTTTCGATCGTCGATATCAATCAACAGACCGTACCACTGGGAGACGCGGCCCGCAGCATCCACCATTGCCTGGCCGAGGACATGGAACCACCGGTAGGTGCCATCATGCTTCCGCAGCCTGTATTGAACGTCGTGCGGATTGCCGGAGTCAACTGCCCTCATCCACATGGTCACCGTTTGCTGGACATCGTCGGGATGAAGAAAGCTAACCCAGCCGGCTCTCGCCAGGTCGCCAAGGGATGCACCGGTATAGTCGAGGATTCGCTGGTTCACATACGTAAGTTCACCATCGGGCGATGCACACCACACCAAAGCGGGAATTGTCTCGACGATCCGGCGGAAGCTAAGCTCGCTCCTTTGCGCAGATTCTTCCGCGCGTTTGCGGTCATCTATATCGATATTCGTCCCGTACCATTTGACTGCTTTGCCGGCCGTGTCGCACAAAGGACCTGCTCGGAACAGAAACCAGCGATATTCCCCGTCGAAACGTCGAAGCCTCGCTTCAATCTCACTCGGATCTCCAGATGCAAGCATCGATCTGTAGTACCCAACAAGCCTGCTGAGGTCCTCCGGATGAATCACCTTAGCCCAGCCCCAATCGCGCGCCTCATCATAAGAAAGACCTGTATAGTCCAGCCAGCGGCGATTGAAGAATTCAGCGGAGCCATCCGGACCGGCTGACCAAACCAGCGCTGGAATCGTTTCAATAATCGCTCGGAGCTGTTCATCTGCGGGCTTCATTACGCAATCCTTCGTGTCCGGGCGTCCGTCATCGCAACTTCAAATAGCCAAAGATTCTTCGATTGAAGTGTGCGCTGGGGTGACACTTCAGCGAAAAACACCAGTAGAAATCAGCCACGGACCCTGCAGAACGCGACTTTCAAAGGTTACACCCCGATGAAGGAACTTAGAAGATGCGCCACTGCACCGTGGTCAACGAATGATTGATGCCGTGATGGCTGGTCCGTTAGTGATTAGTGCGACGGGCTGACTTAAAGGGTGTTCTACCAGCACCGGATCACATATCTTGGGCAATCCCTTGCGGTAATTGCCAGCCCCACGCGGGCGGAACGCGTGGTAGAGTTGCTTCCCTGCGAGGTGCACTGATGACGCGCCCAATTGTTCTGATCCATGGCTATTCGGCTACTGGTCTTGATTTCACGGAGCTTTGCGACCGTCTGAAGAAGCGTCATGTAGAGCCGATCGATATAAACGTTGGCAACTACGTTTCTCTCAACAATGAAATTTCGATTAAGGACATTGCGGAGGGGTTCGATCGAGCACTACGAAACAACCCCCGCCTGAATGCTGGCCAGGAGTTCGCCGCTATCGTTCACTCCACCGGCATGCTTGTCATTCGAGCGTGGTTGACCAACTATGGCGCGGCGGTCGGTGACAACGAAAGAGCCAAACGTTTGAAACACCTAGTAGGGCTGGCACCCGCTACCTGGGGTTCTCCGCAAGCGCACAAGGGCCGGACGTGGATAGGCGCAATGGTGAAGGGCAACAAGGAGCCCGGTCCGGATTTTCTGAACGCGGGCGATGAAGTACTTGACGGGCTCGAACTTGGAAGTCGGTTCACGTGGGACCTCGCGCATCTTGATCTTCTGGGCCGTCAACCGTATTACGACAAAGGACCCGATACGCCATACGTCTGCGTGTTTATAGGCAATACGCCGTACACGGGAATTTCGAGCGTCGCCAACGATCCCGGAACCGACGGAACGGTTCGCTGGTCCGGCTGCGGCCTGAACACCCGCAAGATCACAATCGATCTGACTCGTACTCCGATTGGCGAGAATGGAAAGCCCGCGTCCCGAGTGTCCATCAGTCCCTGGTCAGGTCGCGTCGACATCCCGATGATCCCGGTAGCCGGCAGGAACCACGCGACGCTGGTAAGCAATCCAGACGACACGATGATGGGACTTATCCTGGACTTTCTCCAGGTGGCAGACGAGAATGCGTATGAAAATTGGCTCAAGCGTGCAGTGGCCAGCGGCTCGGAAGCGAAGAAGGAAATGCTGGTGAATCCTGGCAAAGACGCGGCGGGGATTCAGGGCGACATCAAGGACTTCTTTGGGCATTTATTTCACAACGGCGAACAGCCAATGGAAGGATGGCAACAGTTCGTTGTGCATGCGCGAGATGAGCGTGGTGATCCGGTTACGGACTATCTCATCGATGTACTGCACAAAGACGACAGGGGCAACTGGGCTCCCTTTGAGGAGATGTACACAGATGTACACGCCTATCAAACGGATCGAAGCTTTCGCTGCTTTCACGTCCGGTTACCAGAAGGTATCTCCGAGCAAAAATATCCGCTGCAAATCCGCGTTACGGCGTCCACTGGCACGGCGCTGATGGCGTATCAAGGCTACGGGAGTGACGACGCCGGAAAGACCATGACGGCGGTAGCCGGGCCTGTCATTATCAACATCAATGGCATCGGAGACGCGTCGCTTTTCTATCCTTTCACAACGACCTTAGTCGAGATCGTCGTTAACCGCGAGCCATTTCCCCTGGGTAAAGTCAGCGACATTTTCAAATTTCTCGAGACAGTGTAAAGAACATCCCACGAGCTGATGGCGGCCTTGAATAGTCGCGCAAGGACTGTTGTGCGGATGGCCAGCGCTTAATCCGCCTAGGAACCGCGGCACGCGACTGAACGGCGCCCTCGGGCAAGGCTGAAGCAATACATGGAGGCGGCCCGCCGCTCTACCATCTCTAGCTTTTGCAGAACGAGTGGATTCAGCTAGCTGTCTTCGCGGTGCGGGGGATTAGTATAGCTACGCCTCGAGACAGTTGAGGCCGACCTTTGGGTGGAGCGTTGCCAGAATGGCTGGGTGGGGAAAAAGCAGGCGGAATGACGCCCGGGAGCGGCAATGGGAGGAGCATCGGACCATTGGATTGCTCAATGCGGTGGTCGTGCTGGCGGTGATGGCCGTCGCTTACACCGACTGGAGGGTCATCGCCAATGTTTCGCTCGGCTATCTGTACGTGCTACCTATCGCGCTGAGCGGGCTGATCAATCCGTTGCCAATCACGGTTGTTCTGGCTGTGGTGAGCACGGTCTTGACAGATATTTTCGGACCGGCGGCGGAGTCGCTGCATCTGCGTGTTGCGCACAATGTGATCGGCGTGGCCGGATTCCTGGTGGTGGGATTTCTGGTGACGCTCATCGCGAGACAGCGCGATCGCCTGGCGGACGAGGTGCGGAGGCAGCGCGATGCCTATGAGCGCGATCTTGTTCTGGCGGCGCAGGTGCAGAGGCGGGTGCTGCCGACGCCACCGACGCTGACCGGTTTTGAGTTAGCGGCGGTGATGCATCCTGCGCGGCTGCTGGGCGGGGATTATTACGACTTCTTCCAGATCTCCGAAGATGTGGTGGATGTGGTGATCGCGGATGTATCCGGGAAGGGCGCAGCAGCCTCTCTGCTGATGCCGTCGCTTGCACTGGCGCTGCGCACTCGCGCGCGAGAGTTGAGCGGACCGGCCGCGATCGTGAAGGACCTTGACGAATCGTTGAAGCAGATTACGACCGGGGGGACATTCGTCACAATTTTCTATGCGCGTCTGCATGCAGGCAGCAAGACGCTTGAGTACGCGAGCGGCGGCCACAATCCGCCGTTACTGGTGCGTACGAGGACGGGAGCTTCGCAGTGGCTGGAGCAAGCAGGTCCGATCGTCGGAATTCTGCCTGGAGCGGAGTTCTCGAATACCGTCGTTCCACTAGAGCGCGGCGACATCCTGACGCTGTTCACAGATGGCGTGACCGAGCAGGAGAACGAGCACGGCGAAGAGTTTTCGATGGACCGATTGAGGCACGTGGTTCTTAGCACGGAGGGAGAAGCGGCGGGCGTTGCTGTAGGGGAGATTGCCGATGCAGTGTCCGCTTATGCAGGCACGACAGAGCAGGCGGATGATTTGACGGTGGTGATGGTGAAGGTACTGTAAGCCGTCAAAGTACACTCAGCTTGAAAAGGGGAGGCGCGGGGGATTGCCGCGCCCCTCCTTTTGCTTCAGGTTTTCTGCGTTGTGGGTCGAGACTGACCCTATTGTTCGAAGCTGCTGAGATATCCTCCTCCGTCGCCCGAAAGAAGCACTATTTTGGTGGGTGACACGACGTAGAAAATCCTTGGAGTTGCATCGCCGGAGAGGGTAAAGACGGCCCGGCCGAGGGCGTCCACGGAGTAGGTGCCGGAGATCTTCTGGTCCGACAGAAGGCCCTTTGACCCGCTGCTGTTGTTGGTGAATTGTGCGTTGCCCGCTCCGTCGGCCGCGACGAGGCTGACCACGTTGAGAGCGGGCCAGGGAATCGTGCCACCCAGATAGTTTCCTTTGAGCGATGCGTTGGTAAAGGGCAAGCCCGACTGCGCCTCGAGCAGGCCGGAACTGGTGGATGCATCCGCTCCGAGAACAAATGCCTTTGTATTAGTGACTAGATAGAGGATGGCCGTGGTGCCGCTTGCTGTAATCGGGGTGCGACCTGTTGCGGGATCGACCGTATAGGTTGCGGTGTAGGTTTGCGGCGCGACCAGCGAGCCTTTGTACTCGTCATAGGCTGCGGCCAGGTTTCCGTTTCCGTCGCTCGCCAGCAATCCTAACGTGATATCCGGGATATAGAACGCGGTCTGGAGGGCATTGCCATTCAACTCAAGCACGTTTGCTCCAGTGAAGGAGGCATTGCTGAAGGGACCGGTTTGTTGGAGCGCCGAGCCGCTTACCAGCGGAATGGTGGCGGAGGAGAGATCTCCGGACGTCGCCAGCAACTCAGTTGGAGTGACCTGGTAGTAGTTGTAGGTGACGGTGAGTCCGGCTGCGAGCTTCAGCGTGATCACGCCGCCGCCCACCGGATCGGTGGTGTAGGTTCCAGTGACCGCGGTATAGCTCGAAAGGGTTCCGTTGTCGTTCATGTCAGCGATCCCGCTGGTGATATTGCCAAGACCGTCTGCCTGGAAGGATCCGGCCACCGCTGCGGGTTGAGAATGCATGTCCCAGCCGCTGAATGCAAAGGCGTAGCCTCCTTTGATGGCGGAAAGCGAGCCGTTGAAGTTTGCGGCCCTTAAGACGCCAGAGCCGCGCATACCGGTTCCCGTGGTGTCATCGAACTCGATGATGCGAATGTTACTGTCGGACCCCGGCGTCAGGGCGGAGGCGGGAGCTGCCAGTGCGAATGTGACATTGCCGCTCTGGAGGGTCAGTTCGAGCTGTCCCAAGCCATTGGGCGCGATGGAAGCTGAACCTTTGGTGATGCTTTGCTGTGCCTCAGGGGGCTGATTCAACTGATTTTCGTTGTAGAAGCCAATGGCAACCGCCCCCTTGGACACCTCGAAGACTCCGTTGATTCCCACAGGATTGCCGCCGGCAGCGTTTCCGTTGAACTGGAAGGCGTAGTTTCCATCCGGCAACGGATTTCCCGAAGGATTGATGGTGAAGGAGACCGGCTCCGATATTGTGTTGGAGGTGGTTTCGTCCGTTACCGCGATACTCGGGTTGAAAGTTCCGGATGCAGTTGGTGTTCCGGAGACAACGCCGGCTGAGTTCAATCCCAGGCCTGCGGGAAGCATGGAACCCGAGGCCACCGCCCAGGTGTAAGGAGGTACGCCGCCGGACGCCGTCAATTGGAAGTTATAGGCCGTCCCGACGGTGCCGGGGTCAGCCGTGGTCGAGGTGATCTTCAGGGTGCCGCCGCTGATTGCGAGGGTGAGACTTCCAGAGACGGCGGTTTGTGGCATTGTTTCACTATCGGAGACTTGGACGGTCACATTTGCTGCTCCGGCGGCGGTGGGAGTTCCCGCGATGACCCCGGCGGTACTTAGGGACAGGCCCGCGGGAAGGGTGCCGGACTTGACCGTCCAGCTATAAGGCGCCACTCCGCCGGTGGCAGAGAGAGTGGCGCTATACGCGGTCGAAGTTTGCCCGGAGGCCAGAGATGTCGTCGTGACGCTAAGGGGATTGACAGGGGGAGTGCTTCCCCCGCCGCTGCAGGCCAGAAGCAAACCTGATAGCAAGAAACTCGATACCAGACCAAGACAGTTTGTTTTCACAAATCCTCCCAAAGCTCCGGGAAGGTCGCTATCGCACTCTGTGTTTTGGAAGCTTTGGGCCCGTGCCGTCTGTGCTGGAGACGTCTGCCGAAGCCACTTGATTCAATGGCACGCCGGCTGATTGCGTAGCGATCTACCCCATTCCGACATGCAGGCTACACGTTAAGCCGGAAGATTTGCGCGATGCAAGAATTATCTCGGAGTCATGCGACATCTGCCGAATATGCGAAAGACTGGCTGCGTGGCCGAGAGAATCATCATTTGTAACTGTGCTGTAACTTTCCGAGATATGCAACGGTTCGAGCACGATGGAGGATCGTTGAATCGGGGTCTGCCGATCACCATTGGACGCCGGGATAAAGGCTGGGCATTCGATAAGCCCGATACGTATTCGAGTTCGCGAGGTGCATTTCCCAGACTGTCTGCGGCGCTGCAGTTGGAGTCACTTCGAAGACATACGACGTAGAGCCCACGCCTGCGAGATCGTATTCGACATTCGTGTTGGGCTGAACGCGCGTGTCTCCGGCAAAGAAGCTGTAAAGTTCTCCTGGCAGTTTCTGATGGAAAAGGAATGATGCCGTCTTCGCATTCTCATCGACCTGCAAAACGGGAATGGTGGTGAAACAGGCGGGGGCGTTGGCCGCGCCGCAGGTGAGGCCGGAAGAGAAGGCGCGGTTATTGCCGTTGTCCATGATTGCCAGCTGAAAGCTGCCGGTGGTATTGGAGCTGACAAAATTCACATCGTGCTGGGCGTAGAACCAATCGTCAGGATTGGTGCCATTTTGTAATATAAAGTCGCCACCGTTGCCGAGTCTCCACAGGACATTTCCCGTGCCGGCGCCATTCCGATAGTCGACTTTGACGATCCAGTGCTGATGGCGGATCGAGATCAGGAAATTGCCATCATCCGGCGAGTAGGCGAGGGCATTGCTGTGCGTCCAGTCAGGGAAGTTCATAGGATGGCGGTTCACATCGAGATGATCGAACTCGTTCCAGAGCCAGACTGGATTGAAATCCTGATCGAGGTCGATGACGACATCGCCAATGACAGTCGTTGTTCCCGGATATCCCGGGAGATCGGTGAATTGCTTGGTGGTATTTGCGATTACGAGCACATGGCCGTTCGGCAGCAGAGTGAAATCGTGGCTGAAGATCTCGAGCTTGAGGTTGTAATTCGCTGCTGCAAGCTTTGTATTCAAGTCCTCGATGGAAAGCTCGCGCACCGTATTTCCGGCCAGATCGAACTCACGGATGTTATGGACGGTTCCGGCCGGCGGTGGTGACGACACGACGGTAGACGAGTTTGTTCCCAAAATGCACATGAAGTGGCCATTGGGAAGCAGTTTGATGGGATAGATTGACTCTCCTGCCAACTGGGTTTCCGGGGGGGTATAGGTCCAAATGACATTGCCTTGGAGATCCGTTGCAAAGGGGGCGTTATAGTGGGGACCCACCGGGTTGACCAACTCCACGCCGGGCTGTGGTGTCATGCCGGGCGTAGCGGTGACGGTGACGCTCGGAATTCCTGGAGGAGGAACTGCCCCGGCAGTGAATGTCTGATCCGTGCCCGTGGTGACGCCACCGTCGTCATATTCCACCTTCGCGTGCATGTGATAGGTGGTGTTGGCTTTCATTCCTGCGACAAGAACGATGACACTTGGGGTCCCAGTCGCTGGAGTGTGCTGCTGGGAAGTGGAGAAGGCATAAGAGGTGTCCGGGCCGAATTCAACGCTCACATTCCCCGCCTTGGGCAGGGTCACTGAGAACGAAGCTACCTGTGGATTTCCTGTGCCGGAGACCGTACCTGTGACGGGCGCATTCGGATCCGTCGCATCCATAGAGTTGCTGGATGATCCACTGCAACCGGTGAACCATAATATGGCAAGGCAACCGACGACCGCAGAACTAAAGAGCTTGTACAAAACCGCCCCCTCTAGAATTTGATTGTTAGAGCCCTTCGACGTGCAGTTCGGAGCCGCCAGTGGGAGTGTACTCCAAACTTTGGGGCTGCATGTAAGCGGCATAGACCAGATTTGGTTCTCTCGACCTTTCGCTATTTCTCGTTCGATCGACCGGAGGGGGCGAACCAAGGTCGGGCCGAAGGACTGCGGCAGAGTTCCAGCAGAACCCTAGGAGTTCACCGTTGCAGTAATCGACTGATTCACTCAGCGTATCTCTCTGGGTCATGCGAATAAGTGAAACGGCCCGGCGAATGCGACGCTTTCGATGCAGCCGACTCCAGCACAATGGCCGTGTTGTCGTATTTCTCTCGCCAAATCAGACTGATCTTGCTCAGCATTCACCACTGGACACCGGGATAGAGGCTCGGCATTCGGATCGAGCGGTAGGTATAGTTGCCGGGGATGTGCATTTGCCAAACGGTTTGCGGAGTGGCCGTCTGGGTGACTTCAAAGGTGTAACCATCGGTACCGGCGACTGCTGCCAGGTTGTATTCGACGTTGGTATTAGGAAGGACTCTGGAACTTCCTGCGAAGCCATTGTAGAAGGGCACCGGCAGTATCTGATGGAAGATAAATGAGGCAGTCTTTGCATTCTCATCCACCTGCATGACGGGCACGGTGGTGTAGAGGCAGGGCGGCGCTCCTGCCGTGTTACAGCTTACGTTCGGGGGGAACTCGCGGTTGTCGCCGTTATCCAACATGGCAAGTTTGAAGCTGCCGGTAGTGTTGGAACTCGCGAAATTTGCATCGTGTTGTGCATAAAACCAGTCGGTAGGATCGGTCGCGCCTTCAAGTTTGAAGTCCCCTCCCTCGCCGAGTCTCCAGAGGACGTTTCCGGTACCGCCGCCATCGCGATAGTCGACCTTGACTACCCAATGCTGGTGCCGAATCGAAACCACGAAATTGCCATCATCCGGTGAATAGGCGATGGAATTGGTGTGAGTCCAGTCGGGGAACATCATGGGGTGACGGTTAATGTCGAAATGGTCGAACTCGTTCCATACCCAGACCGGGTTGAGGTCGGCATCCAGGTCGACCACAGCATCGCCCAGCACGTTGGTCACGCCCGGGTAGCCGGGAAGATCCGCAAATTGTTTAATTAAATCTGCGAGAACCAGGATATGGCCGTTGGGCAGATAGGCGAAATCATGCGAGAACAACACGAGTGTGAGATTGAAATTGCCCGCGGCCAGCTTCGCATTCAGATCTGACATGTTGAGGCTTCGAATGGTGTTGCCTACCAGATCGAACTCTCGAATCTCGTTTATGGTGTCGGAAGCTGGGGGCCCGTTATACACCGGGGGCGCGATGAGGCACATGAAGTGGCCATTCGGCAGCAGCTTGATTGGCAGCAAAGACGCAACTTTCGTGGGGTCGGGAGAGGGGTAAGCCCAGATGACATTTCCTTCGAGGTCGGTGGCGAAGGCGGTGCTGGGCACGGTCTCAACCAGCGCATTGACCATTTCCACTCCGGGCTGAGGAGTAAGTCCCGAGGTGGCAGTTACCGTGAACGGTGGGATGAGGCCGGAAGGCAGGCTCCCGGTCTTGAAGACGTGGTCCACATCCAGTTGCGAGGTGCCGTTGACGTACTCTGCGCGCGCACGCATGTGATATGTCGTGTTCTGCTTCATGCCTGCTACCTGGACCGTCGTCGGTCCAACCGTGGTGGCCACCGGAGAGGTCGAGCGTCCGTACTCGGTCGTTTCCCCGAATTCAACGGTCACGGTTCCCTGTCGAGCGGGGTTGACCGAATATTCAGCGACCAGCGGATTGGACGTGGAAGACACGGTGCCAAAGGGAGACGAACTGCAGCCAGCAATTAGCGGCACGAACAGCGCAAGACTCAGGATCGTGACAAGCGGCCTCTTCATACGTGTATCTCCAGTGGCTTCGATGGTCCGGCAATCGGTTTGGGATAGACGAGCGCCTGTTAGAAAAACGCAGGAGTGAAAAATCACCCCCAAAAACATAGAACAAACGGTGAATCAGTGGGGGATGTGTGAGAAGGATGTCGAAGTCGGCAACTTCCGTCAAGCGGACGAGGACCGGTCTGGCTCATTGCCGTTCAAGCACGACGGCCGTGCTGTCGTAGTCGCCACGCAGATCGAACTGGAGACCGTGGTGCATCCAGTAACTGCCGCCTGCTTCCTGTGGGGAGCGGAGCTGGTTTGGGTCGAGAGGACGAAGACGGTAGAGGGCTTTGGGATCGAGTCCTTCGAGACGGATGAGGGGATAGGGGTCGCCGAAGTTCTGCGAGTGTAGATAGGCGAAGACGACGGCTCGTGCGCCGTCTGCTGATACATATTCGGTGGCGGCACGCTCACTCGGTGCAGCAGGACGGGACGGGGCGATGAGCCGGTATTGGAGCCCCTGCTGCACGGTGGGGCGGACGGTCTTGTAAAAGGCGACGAGATCCTTCGCGGTCGACATGTCCTCGGGTGTGAAGTTGTTGAGGTTTGCGCCGATGGCGAGCGAGCCTTCCATCGCGACAAGGAAGCGGAATTTGAGCGGGGTTTTGCGGTGAGGTGCGTCCGTGACCCATGCCATCATCACCCCGGGCGCGTAGGCGTGGGTGAAGCCGTCCTGGATGGAGAGACGGTCAAGCGCGTCGGTGTTGTCCGAGGGCCAGACTTCTTCGGTGCGGCGGAGGATGCCGAGATCGACACGGCCGCCACCGCCGGAGCAGGATTCGATTTCAAGCTTCGGATGTTTGGCGCGCAGGCGATCGAGGATGGCGTAAAGATTGTTGACGTAGGCGACGTAAATCTTTTTCTGGTCTGCGACGGGTACTGCGTCCCAGCCGGGCTCAGCCCAGTTGCGGTTGTAATCCCACTTGAGAAAGTTGATGTCGTTGTTTGAGACGAGGTCGTCGAGCCAGCGGTAGGTGTACTCCATCACGTCAGGGCGGGCGAGGTTCAGGAGTAGCTGGTTGCGGCCTTCGGTGCGCGGACGGCCGGGGAAGTTGATGGCCCACTCGGGGTGTTTGCGGTAGAGATCGCTATCGGGGTTGACCATTTCGGGCTCGACCCAGATGCCAAAGTCCATGCCGAGCTGGTGGACGCGATCGATGACCGGCTTGAGGCCGTTGGGGAACTTCTCTTTGTTGACGTACCAATCGCCCAGTCCGGCGTGGTCATCCTTGCGCTGGCCGAACCAGCCGTCGTCGATGACGAAGCGCTCCACGCCGAGTTGCACAGCTTTTTCAGCGAGCGCGAGTTGGCCGGATTCGCTGACGTTGAACTCAGTGGCTTCCCACGAGTTGTAAAGGACGGGGCGCAGCTTGGGATGCGGCGCGCCGGGGATGATGACGCCCTGCTGGAAGCGGTGGAGGATGCGGGAAGCTTCGCCCATGCCGCCGTCGGTGAAGCCGCCGTAGAAGGGTGGCGTGGTGAGTGACTCGCCGGGCGCGAGGCGGTAGCCGAAGTCGAAGGGATTGTAACCGCCAGTGATACGAACTTGGTGGAAGGAGCTCTGCTCCATGGTGATGCGCCAGCTTCCGCTCCAGCCGAGCTCGCCAAAGTAGACGGGGCCGTGCTCCTCGTCCGCGGCGTCGGGGCCTTCGAGCGCGAACCAGGGATTGGCCTGATTGCCGGTCGAGCCGCGGCGGCTTTCGATGACCTGGCTGCCGACTTCGAGAGACGCTGATTGCAGTTGCCACTCGCCGGCCCAACGGCCGGTGAGCCAGTGGGCGCGGTAGTTGCGATTCTCAAGATTGGGAAGGCTCCAGGTGGCGCTGGCGGCGTCTTCGAGGACGAGGTCTTCCTTGGTCTGGTTCTCGATGGTGGACCAACGCTCGAGCACGCTTTGCCCGGTGTAGACGCGATAGAAGAGATGGACGACCACCGGCTGCTTGATGTCGCGCATGGTGATGTCAAGCGTCTGGCTGTTGGAGTCGTGGGTCTGGTGCTGGTCGACGTATTCGAGAACGACATCGCGGTTGCCGCCGGCGAAGATGGCCTTCAGGTCGGGTTCAGTGTAGAGGCCGGCACCCCACGCAGCGTATTCCTGGGGCGTCGTCGTGCTCGGGAGATCGAACGCTGCGCGCTCCGGCAGGCTATGTGCGGCACGGATGTCCCCTGCACGATCGATGCGCGGGCCCCAGTAGAGCGACTGCAGCCAGTTGCGCTCGTCGACTCCCATGGCGTAGGTGAAGTTGCCCGCCTGGATTACCCAGAGTTTCGCGTCTGGGCGGTATTCGATGCTTTGCGCGCTGGCGGCGTAGGCGGTAAAGAGGGCAGCGAGGGCGAAAGCGGAGCTGACAACGGAGCGCGAAGGCACGGGGCGTTCTCCTGAGGGCAAATCACAGACCGCATGCAAGTGTAATCGCTTACGCGCGCGGTGTGGACGAGTTTGCCAGCCGCGCGAGGGCGGCACCGCTGACGCGCATGATGCGCCAGGGTTCGAGCATGACGGCGCCACAGCTGCGATAGAAGTCAATGGCGGGCGCATTCCAGTCGAGCACGTCCCACTGCAAGCGGGCGCAGCCTCGTTCCATGGCGATGGCGGCGACGTATCCAAGGAGCGCCTTGCCGATGCTTCGACCGCGATGCGACGGCTGCACGAAGAGATCTTCGAGATGCAGGCTGGGGCCACGCCAGGTGGAGTAGATGGGGAAGTAGAGAGCAAAGCCCGCGGCTTCGCCTTCGTCGTCCGCAATCAGGCATTCGAAGAGCGGACGTGGCCCAAAGCCATCCCGGCGGAGTTCGGCTTCGCCGATCTGGACTGCATCGGGCTCGCGTTCGTAGGTCGCGAGCGCATGGATCAGGGTGAAGATTGCCGGGACGTCGGCTTCGGTGGCGAGGCGGATGTTCATGGCGGCTATTCTCGCCATCGAGTGTACGGGACTCGCCGTCCCGGCAAAGCGCCTGCGGCGCGTGAAGTGATGTCACTTCTTTTGGCGGGTGGTGGAGAATGTCGCGATGCCCCATCCCTTCCCTTCGCCTGCGAAGAGAAAAGATGGGGCATCTGGTACTGACTGCGAGGGTCTAATGGACGCGGGCGAGGAAAACGCCGAACCAGCGCTGGGGGTCGGTCCAGCGATCGACGACGGTGAAGCCGGTCTGCGTGAGCAGATGCTGTACGCCTTCGGTTGTGAACTTATAGCTGTTTTCGGTATGGATAGTTTCGCCGCGGCGGAAGGCGAGCGAGAGATCGAGTGACGGAATGGAGATGTCGTGAGCCAGCAGACTCTCGAGATGCATCTCGATGCGCGAGTGCGCGCCGTTCCAACGCACCTTATGTCGGAACTTCATGAGGTCGAAGTCGGCGCCGAGCTCGCGATTGATGCGCGTGAGCACATTGCGATTAAAGGCCGCCGTGACGCCGCTCGCATCATCGTAGGCAGCGACCAGCGTAGAGATGTCCTTCACCATGTCCACGCCCAGCAGGAGCATGTCTCCTGGAGCGAGCTGGTTGCGGACACCGAGCAACAGCCGGCGGGCTTCTTCAGGTTCGAAGTTGCCCAGACTCGATCCGATGTAAAGCACGAGGCGGCGCGTGCCATCGGGGGGGATGACGCCGAGACCCTCGGTGTAGTCGCCGACGCGTGGTTCGAAGGTTATGCCGGGGATGGCGGCGGTCAGATGCTGTTGCGCTTCGTCAAGCGCCGACTCGGAGACGTCGATAGCGTGGTAGGTGACGGCTTCCTGGCGACGGATTGCGGCGCGGAGCAGCAGGCCGGTCTTGGTTGCGGTGCCGGCGCCGAGTTCGATGATGGTGAGGTCTCGCTCGATGCCATGCGGAGTGGGCGCCGAAGCTGCGGCGATGATGGCATCGGCGTTGGCCTCAAAGATGGTTCGTTCGGTGCGGGTGAGGTAGTACTCGTCGAGAGTGGTGATTTCTTCGAAAAGTCGCGAGCCCTCCTGGTCGTAAAAAAGCCAGGGGCTGAGGGTACGCGGCCGCGCGGTGAGGCCGCGATAGACCTCGGAGCCGAGAGGCGTATAGACCGCCTCAGAAAGCCGGGGTAATGAGACTGCATTCATCTGGAAACATCTTTCTCCCGTGCCGGGATGGGTTGTGTCTTGGATGAGGTTTGGGATGAGTGTGGCGACAAGTCGCGTGCCAGCCGGAAACCCGCGAACTGCCAACGCGCTGCAGGAGAGAAGAAGTTGCGATAAGTGGGGCGGATATGCGAACGAGGTGTGACGGCGGAGCCACCACGCAGCACCATCTGGTTACACATGAATTTTCCGTTGTATTCGCCGAGCGCACCCGCGGGCGCGCGGTAGCCGGGATAACCGAGGTAAGCGCTGCGCGTCCACTCCCACACATCGCCGAAGACTTGATCGAGGGCAGAGTCTGGCGCGGCCACCGGATGGAGCTGGCCGCTCTCGAGCAGATTGGCATTTGCAGGAACGGACGGAACGAGCTCTGCGACCGCGGCTTCCCACTCGGTTTCGGTCGGCAGCCGCTTGCCCGCCCAGCGGGCGTATGCATCGGCCTCGAAGTAGCTCACATGGCAGACGGGCGTTGCTTCGATCTCGCTCAAGGGAACGAGCCCGCGCATGGTGTAGATCATCCATCGGCCATCCAACTGGCGCCAGTAAAGAGGAGCGTTCCATTGCTGCGCGCTCACCGTATCCCAACCTTCGGAGAGCCAGAGATCGGGTCGAGTGTAGCCGCCGTCTTCCATAAATGCGAAATATTCGGCGCAGATGACGGCGCGTGAGGCGAGCGCGAATGGCTGAAGAAAGGCGCTATGACGGGGAGATTCGTTGTCGTAGGCGAAACCGTCGCCGGGGTGACCAATCTCGGTGAGTCCGCCAGCGAAGTCGAGCCAGCGCATCGGTGCGCGACACGATTGGAACTTGCCGCCCTCCGCGTATGCGGGGTGGAGCGGATTGCTCCAGAATGCATGCTTGATGTCGTAACAGAGCAGCTCCTGATGCTGCTGCTCGTGGTGAATTCCCAGCTCGATACGCTCCGCTGCTTCCTCGGGCAAGCCTTGCTGGTCGAGCCGCCCCATGGCATCTTCTACGTGTCGGCGGTAGGCAAGAACGTCGTCGACTCCGGGGCGCGAGAAGGAGGCGCGCAGCTTCTTTTCCGGTTGGTCGGAGACGTTGTTGTAATAACTGTTGAAGAGCCAGAGGAAGTCGGGATGGAAGGGGCGATAGCCGGCGAGGTATTCACGAAGAACGAAGGTTTCAAAGAACCACGTGGTGTGGGCCAGGTGCCATTTTGCCGGGCTTGCCTCCGGACAGCTTTGCACCATCATGTCTTCTGGTGTCAGCGGAGTCGAAAGCGCGAGGCTTTGCCGGCGCGTCGCGGTGAATGCTGTCAAGAGTCCGGGCGCGCTAAGTTCCGTTGCTGCTGTCATTGACTCTGCGTGTCCTAAAAGTTCTGTTGATCCTTCGCAATTGGAGCGCGGCAATGGCTCCTCCGTTGCTCGCACAGCCTAGCATTTCGCCGTCACAAAATTGCTAACGAAACGGCGGCAATTGCGTGTCCAGCAAAAAGGCAAACTGGAACACTACGCAGCATCCCTATGGATGCGCAAGAGGCGCTTCAGGGTCTCGAAGATTTGGTAACCATAGAAGAGTTCCCTATATCCGATACCGGACCGCTGGTCATGTTCCGGAGGGCAGATGACTGCGGCGGGGAATCAGGGGGCACTGAGCAGGTGTGCCAGCGCAAAGGCGGCGGCTGCAGCGAGCCCACCGATGATGACGGTCTGTAAGCCGCTGCGCACGGCGCCGGCACCGGTGACGCGGCCCTTGACCGCTCCAAAGAGGAGCAGGGCGAACAGAGTGATTCCGACGGACGCCGGAAGCGCCGTGTGAACCGTACCCACCATGTAGGGGAGCAGGGGAATGAGGCCGCCGACGATGTATGAACCGGCGATGGTCATCGCGCTGGTGAGCGCTCGGCCGGCCTGCGGTTCTTCAAGCCCGAGTTCAAATCGCATCATGAAGTCGACCCAGGCGGTTGAATTGCGCTGGAGGGCAGTGAGCACGGGCGTGGCCTCGTGGCGCTCGACACCATAGGCGCTGAAGATCTGGTAGATTTCCTCTTCCTCATCCTGGCGCCGCTCGACCACTTCACGTTGTTCGCGAAGGCGCTCGCTGCGGTAGTGCTCGGCGTCTCCGCGCGCCGCGAGGTAGCCGCCCAGCCCCATGGCGATGGCGCCGGCGGCGATCTCGGCCACCCCGGCGAGCACGATGATGTGCAAGGAGTTGACCGCACCGGAGAGGCCTGCGGCAAGCGCAAAGGGAACCGTTAGCCCGTCGGACATGCCAATGACAATGTCGCGAACGGTAGCGCCGGATTCGAAGTGCCCTTCATGGTGATGGACTTCCGAGAGGCTGGTCATGCCGGGAGTGTAGAGCATGTTCGCTCCGGTGACGGGAAAACGGCGGGACGGGATAGGCCTCCGACGATAACGCCCAGAAGCGGGGCTCCTGCTCCTGGACAAAATAGAGACATAGCATGCGATTTCGAACCGGCGAAATTCGGGGGTGGAGCGTGCGTGAACCGCGTCCTTTGGACTCGTATCCTCGTCTATGGAGGCACCTCTTGTGATTCCGATGTCGCAAAGGTTACAGGCCGGTTGCTGCGGATGCCTGGCTCGGGCTGGGGTCAGCGTTCTGCTGATGATGTTTGCCTTACTCGCGGCTGTTCCAGCGCGACCCCAGGATGACGAGGACCAAGGGTGGGCGCAGTTTTCGAGAGAGAACACGCTGCGGGGCACGGTGGTTTCGGCCGCTCCCGGGGGAAAGAACGATGGTAGCTTCGCCGTGAAGACGGACGGCGGCCAACAATGGAAGGTGCTCTACGGGGTGAATACGCGGCTAATGAGGGGTCGCGACCAGGTGCGCGCAACGGAGATACAGACAGGCGACATGATCTTTGCCGCCGGCAATCTGGACGCAAAGAAGAAGACGGTGGGTGCGGCGATCCTGATCGATGTTCCGGCGGAGGAGGTGCGCAGGGCGCGCGAGGGTCTGGGGAAGACTTGGAGCGCGGGAAAGATAACGGCCATCGCGGGAACGAAGATCGAGGTACACCGGCTGGATGGTGTGGAACAGGAGATAGCGGTGGACGAGAACACCTCATTCCGCGAGAAGCGCGATTCGGTGACGCTCGCCGATCTGCGGCCGGGCGAGGGTTTTCGCGCCGAGGGCCGGGTAATGAACGGCACCTTCACCGCGACGACGTTTACCGTTTTTGATCTGAAGGGACACGAACCATGGCTCGATGCCGGGTCCGAGGCGCGATGAGGTGTGCGGGCTTGCTGATCGTGCTGCTGGCCGTGCCGGTCTGCGGATGGCCCTCTCAGGACGCCCGGGTTGCGCAGCAGTCGACGCCTGCAGCCGCAGAGTTGCAGCCGAGGTCGGCGCCTGCAGCCCCCTCTGCAACGGCAGGGGGAACCATCGAGGGCGTAATCAAGTCGGGCCAGACGCCGCTTCCTGGCGTCAGCGTGGCGGCGAAGAACACGCTGACGGGGAAACAATACGTAACCGCCACGGATAGCCACGGCGCGTTCGCGCTGCACATCGATGCGGATGGGAGATACGTGGTTCGCGCCGAGTTCGCAGCTTTTGCAGCCGTTACAAAAGAGGTGCTGCTCCACGACGGCGCGACGGCCGCAATGGACTTCTCGCTGATTCTGGCCTCGCGCCAGCAACAAATCGAGCAGGCGGAGGCGCGGCGTGCCGCAGGTCAGGGCATACGCGGCAGCGACGGGGCACAGCAGGGCGGCCCGAGGCAATACATGGGCGGCCAGGGGGCGCAAAACCTAGGGCTGATGGCCGGCGCGCTCGGGGCGATTGCGGCGGGCGCAGATACGGGCGGGGCCGCACTGCCTTCGGCGGCGAACAACAGCGACTTCAGCAGTACGGAGTCGGTGAGCGTGACGGGGCAGAGCGGCACGACGAATCCATTCGCCGGCGTCAACATGGAGCAGATGCGGGACAACCTGGAAAACATGCAGCAGCAGCAGACGCTGGCGCAGACTCCAGGACAGGGGCGTGCGGGCGCTTTCAGCGGATTCGGCGGCGGTGGTGGAGGTGGTGGCTTTGGCGGCGGTGGAGGTCGCGGCGGCGGAGGGGGCTTTGCCGGAGGGGGAGGCCGTGGCGGCGGTTTCAACTTCCGCCGCATGAATCCGAACAAGCCGCACGGCGCGCTCTTCTGGACCGGGGGAAACAGTCTCTTCGATGCGAAGAATTTTGCGTTGCGGGGACAAGAAGAGCCACAGCCAGCCTACAACTCGAATCGCTTTGGGGCGATCTTTGCAGGTTCGCCAAACATACCGCATGTGATTGAGAATGATACGAAGGATTTTATTTTCCTCTCACTGATCGGCAATCATTCCTCGTCGCCGTTCGATAACTATGGAACAGTACCGGATGCGGTGCTTCGCGCGGGGGACTTCTCCGCGCAGCCGACGATCTACGATCCACAGAACGGTCAGCCGTTTGCCAACAACCAGATTCCGACGAGCAGAATCAGCCCGCAGGCAACTGCACTGCTGGGCTACGTGCCGCTGCCGAATTTAACGACGACAAACCGCCAAAATTACCACCGGCTGACCACTGCGACGACCAACACAACAACGGTTGGCGCGCGTTATATGCGCAGCTTGGGCGCGGGCACGGCGACTTCCAGCATGATCCGCCAGTTCACCGGAGCCAGTTCGCCCGGGCTGCACCAGAGCATCAATGCCAACTTCAACTACAGCCACTCCGCTACGGATGAGGTGAATTTGTTTCCCGAACTGGGCGGGAAGCAGCAGACACATCAGTATTCGCTGCAACTCGGCTACACCCTCGGGCTCAAGCGCCTGACGAACAACTTTACGGCAAACCTGAACCGCACGAACTCCGAGCTCAGCAACTTCTTCACCAACGAGCAGGACATCGCAAAGGACCTAGGCATCCATGTGCTGAGCGGCGCGGCGGCGAATCCGCTGAACTATGGATTGCCAAATGTCACGCTCGTGCAATTCTCCGGCCTCAACGAAGAGCAGCCGAACTTTCAGGTGAACCAGACGATCGGGGTTTCAGAGTCGAGCGCGTGGCTACATGGCAAGCACAACGTGAAGTTCGGCGGAGATTACAAGCGGATCCAGCTGAGTATGATCGGGCAGGCGGATTCTACCGGCACATTTGTCTTTACAGGGCTAGCGACGGAGAAGCCGGGTTCCTCCGGCGCGAACGGCACCGGAACGAATGGCGGCAATGGGCAGCCGGCAACGGGATCGTCGCTGGCAGATCTCCTGCTGGGACTTCCGCAGCAGACGACGATCCAGGCACCGTATCAGAAGGCGTACCTGCGGGCGAATATCTACGATCTATTCCTTCAGGACGACTGGCGGGTGAGGCCGAATTTCACCGTTCTCGCGGGGCTGCGCTATGAGTACTTCTCGCCGTATTCGGAAAAGGACGGACGGCTGGCGACGATCGATCCGAGCAGTGACTTCAGCCAGGTGGCGCCGGTGCTGGCCGGTGGCGTTGGCCAGTTCACTGGACCATATCCTAAGACGCTGATCTATCCGGACCGCAACGATCTCTCTCCGCGCGTGGGCTTTGCTTGGAGAGCGATGAAGAATACCGTGGTCCGCGGCGGGTATGGCGTGAACTTTGCGAACGGGCAGTACATCAGCTTCATCCAGAACCTCGCGTTCCAACCGCCGTTTGCCGATGTGCAGACGAACCAGGCGACGGAGGGAGCGAAAATCACGCTGGCGAATGGCTTCGGCACCCCGCAGGCGGCGGGCAATTACTCGGTGAACAAGAATTACCGGTTGCCTTACGTGCAGGTGTGGAACCTCGATATCCAGCGGACGCTGCCTATGAATATCGTGTTGAACGTCGGCTGGAACGGGGCGAAGGGCACGAGGCTGGACGTGCTGACTGCGCCGGGACGCAACGCTGATTCGTCATTGAGCGGCGTGTACTACGACTACTCGGACTCGGTGGGATTTTCGAACTATAACGCCGGCACGCTGCGGCTGCGCAAGCGACTCCAGGACGGCATTGCGTTGGGTGCCACTTACACGTACTCGCATGCGATCGACAACGCGAGCGCGATCGGCGGCAATGGCGGGACTACGGCTGTGGTCGCGCAGAACTGGCAGAACATTCTGGCGGAGGAGTCGAATTCTTCCTTCGACGTGCGGCACAACCTGAAGGGCGATTTCCTGTACGAGTTTCCCTTCGGGCCGGATGGGCACTTCCTAACCGGCGGTAACTGGCTATCGCACGGGCTGGCAAATGTGTCTGTCTCGGGCACGTTTGCTTTCGCGACCGGAGAGCCGCTGACCCCGCGCTTTGTCGCGAACAGCGCCGATGTGGCGCGCGGGAGCACGGGGTCGCTGCGGCCGAATCGGGTGCAGGGAGCTCCTCTGACCGCCGGGGGCGGAACGCTGGACCGCTGGTTCAATACGGACGCGTTCAGCAGCGACTTCGCGCCCGGGCAGGTGTATGGAACGGCGTCGCGCTACTCAATCCCCGGGCCGGGGACGCTGACCTTCGACGCGTCGCTGTCAAAAACGATCCGGATGGGTGAGATGCGCAATCTGGAGTTGCGTGGCACCGCGGACAACGTGCTAAACACGGTGCAGTACGCGGGCGTGGACACGAGTCTGGGATCGAATACCTATGGTCAGGTCACATCGGCTGCGCAGATGCGTACCTTCGTGCTGATGGCGAGGTTCCGTTACTGATGCGTACATTCCTGACACTGACGCTGGTTGGGCTGACGTTGCCGTTGCAGGCGCAGGAAAAGCAGCCGGCCGCAGTGAACAATGGCAATCCAAACAACACCAGTTACGTTTTGAAGGTACAGAGCGACCTGGTGCTAACCAACGTCGTGGTGCGCGACAAGCGCACAGGGGCCGTCGTTCGGGGACTCACGGCGAAGGACTTCACGGTGCTTGAGAACGGGAAGCCGCAGACGATCCAGACATTTGACTTCCAGAGCATTGATGCAGCTACTCCGTTAAACGAGGCGACCGTGAGTGGGAAGGCTGGGCAACTGGTACTGGGAAAAGGGACCGGCACAGGAGTAGTTACGGGCGATGAGCTGCGCAATCACCGGCTGGTCATCCTCTTCTTCGATCTCACTTCGATGCAGCCGGATGACCTTTCGCGCTCGGTTGCCGCGGCGAAGAACTACATCAGCCGGCAGATGCAGGCGGCTGACCTGGTGGCTGCGGTGTCGCTTGATGCATCGATCAGCGTGGACCAGGACTTTACCGCGAACAAACAGGCATTGCTTGCGGCGGTATCCCATTACGACAATACTCGGCAGGGAGGCTACCAAGCGGGCGCAACCTCGACGACCAATCAGACCGAAGACGCAAGCAGCTTTACTCCGGACGAGAGCGAATACAACGACATCAATACAGATCGTCAGCTCTATGCTATTGCGGAGATCTCGAAGTCGCTCGCGTATATCAACCAGAAGAAGTCGCTCCTGTACTTCTCGGGCGGCATACAGCGCGACGGCATTGAGAACGAGGCCTCGCTGCGTTCGGCGACTAATTCAGCGGTGCGAGCGAACCTCTCCATTTACAGCGTGGACATGCGCGGGTTGCAGGCGATCTCGCCGCTGGGGGATGCGTCGACGGGATCGGTCCGCGGAGCGAGCGCGTATAACGGCCAGGCTTTGCAGAACAATCTGGATGCGAATTTCAACACGCAGGAGGTGTTGTCGACGCTGGCGGCCGACACTGGGGGCAAGTTCTACGGCGACTCCAACGACTTCGCTCCGGCCTTTCAGGCGATGGAGAACGACACTGCCCAGTATTATGTGATCGGCTTCCGCTCCACGAATCCGGCACGCGATGGCCGTTACCGCCGGCTACAGATCAAGTTGAATCGCGCGGATGTGAAGGTCGAGTACCGGCCCGGGTACTACGCACCGGCGGACTACCAGCATTCGAACCACGAGGACCGCGAGCGTCAGTTGACGGAGCAACTGGAGAGCGATCTTCCAGCGACTGATGTCCCGGTATACATGGCGGCCTACTACTTTGAACTGACGCCGGATCGCTATTACATTCCGGTGTCGCTGATTGTGCCGGGGTCGCAGATCCCATTTGTGAAGGGCGGCGATCGGGACAAGGCGACGATTGACATCATCGGGGAGGTGAAAGATGGGGCTGGTCGCGCCGAAGGCGGGGTGCGACAGACGGTGAAGCTGGCGATTGACCAGCAGCAGCAGGTCTCCAGGAAGAATGTGCAGTACACCACGAGCTTCACGCTGCCTCCGGGCAAATATCACGTGAAGTTTGTGGTGCGCGAAAACGAGACCGGACACATGGGATCGTTCGAGACGGACATCAATGTGCCGGACCTCAGCAAGGCGCCGCTGAAGCTGTCGTCCGTATTGCTTGCAAATCAGAGACAGACGGCGCCGAAGAGCAAGCAGGCGAATCCGCTTATTCAGGACGGACAGCTATGGGTGCCGAATGTGGCGCACGTCTTCCGGCAGGACGGTCATTTGTATCTGCTGTATGAGGTCTATGGCCCGGGCACGAAGACAGCGGATGCAAGGGCACAGTCGCCACGACTGCTCACTTCCATCGAGTTCCTTTCCGGATCAACGAAGGTCTTTGAAACACCCTTGGTGGAGGCCACGAAATTGACCGATGCCTCACGCAACACGATCGCGTTCCAGTTCGATGTACCGCTGAAAGACCTTAAGCCGGGGCAGTACACCTGCCAGGTGAACGTGATTGATGACCGGGCGGGGGCGTTCAGCTTCCCGCGGACGGGCGTGCTGGTTCGCTGAGTGGCTGTGGTCAACAAATTGCCAATCACGCGCAGCGTGACCGCTCAAGCCCTGCCTAAATCCGAAAAATCCTAAAATCTATATCGACCGTCTATGACAGATGCGTGCGCATCGTCCAGTCACAACTGTCGAGTCACATAGTTGTTGGTTGACTGCAATTTCACATCGAAACTGGTAACTCTGACAGGTTCTCGCTGCTTCGCGGCGTCTGTAGGATTTCCCGTAACTGCGATCTACCGCGCCTCGGATTTCGGATCAAATGCCTTCATGTAATGCCGTAGACAGCAGACATTACCCAGCGGTTGGAGGTTGAATGGCTCAGGGAAAGAATGCGCTGCTCCGTTCCTGTTTTGGCCTACTTTTCGCTGCGGCTGCTCTGTTTAGCGCACACGCTCAGACTGACCCGCTACCTTCGTGGAACGATACAGGGCCAAAGAAGGCTATCGTCGCCTTCGTCGGGATAGTGACGGCAGAAGGCACTCCCAATTTCGTTCCCGTAGATCAACGGATCGCTACATTCGACAACGACGGCACTCTTTGGGTGGAGCAGCCGATGTATGTGCAACTGGCGTTTGTCTTCGACCGTGTCCGGGTACTTGCCCCACAGCATCCAGCATGGAAGACGACGCAGCCGTTCAAGGGAGTTCTGGATGGAGATATGAAGGCCGTTGCCGCAACGGGGGAAAAGGGGCTGATGGAGTTGATGGCGGCCACCCATGCGGGCATGACTGTGGAACAGTTCCAGCAGATCGTGAGCGACTGGCTGGCGAAGGCGCAACAGCCCAGGTTCAAGCGCCCGTACACGCAATGCATTTATCAACCTATGGTGGAACTGCTGGCCTATCTTCGAGCCAATGGCTTTAAGACGTACATCGTTTCCGGCGGAGGAATTGAGTTTATGCGTCCGTGGACGCAGAAGGCATATGGGATCCCACCTGAGCAGGTGGTGGGCAGTTCGATCAAGACGAAGTTCGAGATGGTCGACGGCAAGCCTGATCTTATGCGGCTGCCAGAGATCAACTTTATTGACGATAAGGATGGCAAGCCCGTGGGCATCAACGAGTTCATTGGCCGCCGCCCCATCGCCGCCTTCGGCAACTCCGATGGCGACCAGCAGATGCTTGAATGGACTGCCGCAGGGGGAGGTCCGCGTTTCATGCTGCTTGTGCACCACACGGATGCGATCCGCGAGTATGCGTATGATCGGCAGTCACACTTTGGCCACCTCGATAAAGCCTTGGACGAGGCAATTGCAAAAGGGTGGACGGTTGTGGATATGAAGAGCGATTGGAAGTCGATTTTTCCGCCTCAGCCATAGCCAGATGCCCCTCTCTTCAGAGGGCTGCCTTTGCAGGCGAGAAGGCCTGGTCCTGACTCGCACCTGTGATAGGGGCTTCCCAAGCGACAGGGTCCTGGCGTAATGTGTGCGGGCTGACGGTACTTCCTTCCGTCCCGCGTCCTGAGAGGACGATTGGATTGCCGCCAGACCCTTTTGTTCCGGCTCCCCCGTCAGGATTATTGTTTGCGGGTTCAGTAGTGTTGTTGACGCATTTTCAGTTTGGTGCCGGAATGTCTGAACGAACCTGTCAGATTTGCTAGTTCTCCTCGGGGCCGGTGATGGAGAACACTAAGTTGTGGTTGGAGAATGCTGTCCGCGACCGATCGAGAAAAGGAGAGTCCTGTGAATCAACGCGAGAATCACTGTCATTTTCAAAATGCAAGGTGGATGGCGAGTCTGGCCGTTCTTGTGTGCCTGTTGGTGCCTGTACTGGCCAAGGCGAGTAGCGATAAGGAGGATCAGAGGCTGAAAGAGGCTGGCGAGGTGATAAAGGACCTGTTGAGCAAAGACCGCGGAATTCCGCTTGATGTTTTGAATAAGGCGGAGTGCGTGATTATTCTGCCCTCGGTAAAGAAGGCCGGGTTCATTGTTGCCGGGCAGTACGGCCGTGGCGCAATGAGTTGCCGGAGCGGAGAGAACTTCGACGGCACCTGGAGCGCGCCGATCATGATGCAGTCGAGCGGCGGCAGTGTTGGCTTCCAGGCAGGCGGGCAAGCGACCGACTTTGTCGTGCTGGTGATGAATGACAAGGGCGCACGCACGATGCTAAACGGGAAGCTCAAGCTGGGTGGCGACGCGAGTGTTGCTGCCGGCCCGGTAGGCAAGACTGCGGAAGCTTCCACCAACGCGTCGATGAACGCAGAGATGCTTTCCTACTCCGAGTCGAATGGCGTGTTTGCCGGAGTTTCCCTCTCCGGGACAACGATGGGGCCCGACGAGGACGCGAACAAGAACCTTTACGGGAAGAAAATAACGGGTCCGGAGATCTTTAAGAGCGAAATGCCCCCCCCAGCCGCTGACGTGATGATATCCACTTTGAAAGAGAAGTCACCGTCGAACGCGTCTGGCGGAAAGTCTTAGCGGGTGATTCGCGCGTGGCTGGCTGGTCTCTCCTGCCAGGATCCCGGAGGGCACAGGAATACCGTGTCGTCCGGGATTTCGTGCATTGATCCCGAGAGGTGACGCGTCCGAGATTGCGGGACGCGTGCGCCGCCGTAAACCCCTAGTTAACTTCAACTTTTGGGCGGATCAATCTGTTTCCGTTGACAGTCGCTCAGCGGCTCCTATAGTCCTACCCCTACCGCGTAATGCGCGGTTTTGCATGTACATCTCGTTTGTGGTTCGCCTGCCTGGTTCGCTCCGGAATCCACGAATCTTTGCTCAAGTCTCAGGAGGACTATCGTGAAGCGTGCAGTCCCGCTCCTCGCTCTGGCGACGCTGATGGTCGGCAGTCTGGCCGTGAACGGCCAGAACTATTCCAGCTCGGTTTCTTTGCCGAATGTTAGTACCATCACGACCTACAATGGCGTGCCGGAAGGATTCGACCCGGTCTCCGCGGCCGATTCCCAACTGGAGGACTACGGCTTCCCCCGTCGTCCTGACCCGGGCGACGTAAAGGCATATGCGAACTGGGTGCAGGCCGTCTCGACGACGCGCATTATGCCGCAACTCTCGGTCAACCCGAATGTGGTGCACCGGGCGAACCAGCGGGTAGGCGCCGCGACCGCGGCGTCGAACAGCAACACGGTGAAGACCGATTCATTGAACTGGAGCGGATATTCGCTGACGGCGGCCGGAGCGCCCTTCAGCGAAGTGGTCGGGCTGTGGGTGGTTCCCAGCATAAACAATCAGTTCCGGCCGTTCACCGGCTACGAGTCCGAATGGGTGGGCATCGACGGCAACTGCAACTGCAATGATTTGATTCAGGATGGTACGGAGCAGGACTGGACGGGTGGCAAGCCGAGCTACTACGCGTGGATTGAATTTATTCCCCAGCCCGAAGTGAGGATCAACAACTTCCCGGTCACACCAGGCGATGTGATCTACGCCTACTCGTCTGTCGGTAAAAAGAATGGCGTAACTACCGGCTTTTATTTCATCGCCAACTACAGCACGAGAAAACACGTGTCGGCCTCGCTGGGCATCCCCAAGAACACCAAGTTCTCCGGACTGACGGCGGAATGGGTCATGGAGCGGACGCAGGTGAATGGTTCGTTCAGCCGGCCCCTGCCCTTTTATGCGCAGGCCTACATGGACGACGCCTATGCGTACCGGACCGGCTCGAATCGCGCCATCAATTACACCAGCGAGGCGAGCGAGAATATCACGATGATCCAGGGCAGCAAACCACTTTCGAAGGCGTCCGTAGAGGATTCGACCTCGTTGTGGTTCCAGTGGCTCGCCTACTTCTAGAGCGTATTTCCATTGACGGAAACGCCGCGCGGCGGTCGAGCTCTTGTATACACAAGAAAAGCCACGCCGCGCGAAGTCACACTGCGGGACTGGCCTCTGAAACCGGGCCACACTTATAAGCGCGGTCAAGCGGATCTGTGTCCAACGAGACGATAAAGGTGAGCGCGGCGCGCTGCGTAAGCGAGGGGGATCCGATGGAGGCACAAAGCAAGCGCCGGATCGTGGATGCGCACAACATCTGTATGACAGCCAGGAAAACCGGTATGAGCACATCGAGAAGCCGGACGTCATGCTCGAAGCCCTTATTGAAGATTACTCGGCGCCTGCCAAAGCGGTATCTATTCGAGGACTACGTCGATGGAATTGTGTGGCATGAGTTCATCGCCAACGATTCGGTACGCGAAGTGAATTGGGCGCAGCGCCTTGCGGAGCGACTTCCGGTTCCAATGGCAATTGTGGAGCTGGTGGATTTTCTTGCTCCGGACCTGAAGTCGCGGCTGGATGCTTATGCACAGCATGCGAACGTGGTTGCGGTGCGAGAACACCTGGGATGGGATGCAAACAATTCGCAACGCTGCATGGCGAAGCGAGGGAACTTGCTGACGGACGCGAGCTGGCGACAAGGAGTGCGACTGCTAAGGAACTACAGATTCAAATGCTCGCTGGAGGAGTTCTCCCCGCAACTGCCGGATTTGCTCACTGTGATTCGCCAGAATCCGGAGACCGGCTTCACGATTGCAGTCATGGGATGGCCAACGACCGTGGATGACGGGGAATTTGAGCGATGGAAACGGAGTCTGAAGGAGATCGCGCGGTCGGAAAACGTGCGGCTAACGATCTCCGCGCTGGAGTGCGTCTTTGGTGTGGAGTGGCAGATGGCGCAGGCGCGGTGCTGGATCGACGCAGCGATGGAGCTGTTTGGGACCGAGCGGGTGATGTTTGGGAGCCATCGTCCGATCTCGAAGCTGGCACGAAACGTGCTGCATCCGTATGCAGTCTATGAGGAGATGATACGCGGCTTGCCCGAGGGGGAGCGGGATGCGGTGTTTCGCGCGAATGCAGCGCGATGGTTCTGGGAAGGGCTTGATCGCGGGAAGGTACGCGTGCCGGAATCAGCGTGAAGCGCGGTCTGTTTTCTCCGGTACGTTCTCGTGGCCGTAGGGGCAGTGGCGGCAGGCCGAACCGCAGCAGTATCCCCGTTTGAGGTGCCAGACTTCGGTGAAGACCATGTAGTGGCCTTCCCAGTAGAAGTCTTCACCCTCCTGCGGATTGGGACGCGGGGCGAGTTGTTCCCGCTGGTCAGTCATGGCCGAGGACGAGCTGAGCCGGTGCCGGGTTTACGCCGAGAGCCGCTGGTGCAGCAGTGAGTTCTTCCGGCGTGGCGCTGGTTTCCGAGACGAAATGGCCACCGCGGAACTGCGCGGTGCGGCCGGTGGTGGCGGCCGGGCGGTCGCCGGGAACGATGATGCCGACGAGGTTGGCGGGATCGGCCGCAGCGATTGTCACTGTGACGGGGGCGCTCTCCTCTTTGCGAGATTCACGCAGAGATTCTACGGCTTGAGGAAGAGCAAACTGCTCCCCCTGGAAGCCGGAAACGAAGCGGCCGCCGCGCACGATGCCGCGAGCTTCCAGGCGGCGGAAGATACCGAGGAGTTCGCGCCAGCGTGGCATGGTGGTTTCGCGCTGCGCGAGGTCGCGGAAGACGATGCCGTAGCGCCAGAGGAGGACCAGGGCCGCGGATTCGATCTCCTGCTCTCTCTGTTGAGCTAAGGCGATGGCGGATTGCTGTGCGGTTTCATGGGCCTTCGGGGTATCCCACCCTTCGCTTCGCGGGACATCGGGCACCCGAGTTGGTGAAGCGGCTAGGAGGCTCCAGCGGCCGGCGGTGTTGCGGGCGCGATGGTTGTTTCCGCGCATGCGGAAGGGTGCGACGCCGACGGACTTGCGACGCGGATCGATGAGCGAACGGAGACTGTCGTAGCCGTCTGCGGTGACGAGGCCGGCGGCAACTAATTCCCAGAGCGCAGTGTGAAGCTCGGTGATGGACACGCCGAACTGGCGGGAAAGGTCCGCGGCGAAGGCAGCGCCGAAGTTCTCAAGGTGGGTGCGAACATGTAACGCCAGCGACGACAGACACGCAGCGAGCGCTGCTTCGGGCAGCTCGCGGGTGCGAAGGCAGCCATCCATCCAGTGGGCGTCTTCGCGGAGGAAGAAGGTGATGGGCGCCATGCTGGTGGGGACCACGCGGCGAGGCGCGCCGCCTTCCGGCGAGAGGAAAGCGGGGTGGGGCGAGATGCGACCCCAGCCGACCACGCCGGCCATGCAGAGCGTGTCGAGCGCACGCGGATCGTAGTTGGCGACGCGCTGCGGGAGAAGCGTGCGCTCCCATTCGATGGCGGGGGCTTCGAAGCCCTCGAGCTTGCGCAGGGCATCGAGGACGCCCTCTTCGCCGGTGAGCTGGGTCTGCGGCGCGAGGTGCTGCCAGCGGAGAAGCCAGTCCATGTACTGCGCTGGGGCGACCGGCTCGATTTGTTTGCGGAGCGTGTGGATGGTGCGCTTGTGGATGCGTTGGAGAAGGCGTCGCTCGCACCACTGAATTTGCCATTCAGGCAGACGCGCCGGTGGCACGCTTTGTTGGGCTCGCTCCCTTTGGTCGCTCGCTTCGGGTGTGGTAGGCGACTCGGCAGCGGACTGCAGGCCCTTCGCTTCGCTCAGCCTGACATCGGCTTCGAATTCTCCGCGGAGGATAGTGCCTTGCGATTCCATCGCTACCAGCACGCTGAAAACGGCTTGCGGATATATCCCGAGGTATGCGGCGAGTGATGCAGCGGTTTGTGGGCCGAGGATGTTGAGCCAGGCGTGGAGCGCCTTTTGTAACAGCGGCAAATCGGGCATCGCGGAGAGCAGGTTTGCGCGGTCGTCGGTGCGCTCGGCGGCGAGCATGTGGGGCGCGCCGTGCCCGTTAGTAGTCATGATTGCGCGGGATTGCGCGATAAGGCGATTGAGCAGGATGCGCCAGCCGATGGCGCGCGGGTCGTCGAGGATCGATTCGGGGACAATAACGAGCCCGTAGAGTAAGTCGTGGAGCTCGTGTTCGTCGCGGATGTCCGGCCACGCTTCTTCGCGGACCTGACGGATGGCGTCGGGATCGAGGCGGCCGGCTTCGCCGAGGAGTTTTTCCGGGACCATGCCGCGCATGTTGACGGCGCGGGCGCGGCGCTCCTCGATGGGTGCATCGTCGAGGAAGGCGTAGGGATTGGCGTTGAGCAGGCCGTGCGAGAAGACGGATGGTACGGTGGAATCGACCGCGACGCATTTGATCTCGCCGGACTGGATTTTGGCGATGATGTCGATGAGGCCGGCGAGATCCATGGCTTCGCCGAGAACGTCCTTCATGACTTCGCGGACCAGCGGATGGTCGGGGATTTCGATGTCACCTTCGATGTTCTCGAAGCAGGCGGCTGCTTGCGGGAAGACGCTGGCGAGCAGGTCTTCGCCGCGGGTGCGCTGGATCTGCGGCGCGACCTTCTTGCCTTTTTGAAACCGCAGGAGTTGCAGACTGCGGGTGGCGTCCCAGCGGAAGCGGGTTTTGAAGATGGGTGAGGCGAGCGAGGCCTGCTCGAGCAGCTCAGTGACGGTGTGGGTGGTGAGGAACTGGAAGACGTCGGCGAGGGGAAAGGAGTGCTGCTCGGCGAGCGAGATATTGAGACCGTTATCGGTGGCGGCCGCCTGAAGCTCGAAATTGAAGCCGCGGCAGAAGCGCTTGCGAAGGGCGAGGCCCCAGGCCTTGTTGATGCGGCCGCCGAAGGGCGCATGCAGGATGAGTTGCATGCCGCCACCCTCGTCGAAGAAGCGCTCGGCGACGATGGTCGTGAGAGTGGGAACGGTGCCGAGGACCGCACGCCCGGCGACGATATATGCGGTGAGCTGCTCGGCTCCGGCATCCGTGACGCCGCATTCTTCCTTGAGCCACGCAACAGTGGTGGCGACAGATGGGTCAGCCTGACTGATGTAGCCGGGGAGGAGGCCTGGCGTGCGCGCGTCGATGTCCTCGCGCAACTGACAGACCCAGCGCGAGAGCTCCATTGTGCGCTGCGGCGCCTCGCCGCGCCAGAAGGGCACGGTGGGCGGCTGGCCGTGGGCATCTTCGACGTACATCCGGCCGGCGGTCTCGATGGCGGAGATGCGCCAGGAGGCGTTGCCGAGTTGGATGACGTCGCCGACGCCGGAGTCGATGGTGAAGTCTTCATCGAGGGTGGCGATCTGATGGCCATCAGGCTGGAGGATTACGGAGACGACGGCGGTGTCCGGGATGGTGCCACCGTTCGACACGGTGATAGAGCGCGCGCCGCGGCGAGCCTGCAAACGGCCGTGAATGCGATCTCGGAGGATGTACGCGCCGTAGCGTCCGCGCGAAGACTCGATGCCGTCCGAGAGCAGGCAGAGGAGTTCTTCGAAGGTCTCACGGGGGAGATCTCGATAGGGATGCGCGCGGGTGACGAGCGCGAAGAGAGCGTCTTCTTGCCAGGGTTCGGCGGCGCAGGAGGCGACGATCTGTTGCATGAGGACATCGAGGGGCTCTGGTGGGATTTCGAGCTGATCGAGCGCACCGGCGCGGAGGGCGCGAATGATGGCAGCGAGCTCGAGCAGGTCGTCGCGGGTGGTGGCGAAGAAACGCGCTTTGGGCGTGGCGCCGCGCCAGTGCCCAGCGCGGCCCGCACGCTGCAGTGCGGGCGAGAGGGCGCGCGGCGTGTTGATCTGACAGACGAGGTCGATGGCGCCGATGTCGATACCGAGTTCGAGCGACGCGGTGGCGACGAGCAGCTTGATCTCGCCGACCTTGAGTTTGCGCTCCGCTTCGAGACGCAGCTTGCGCGAGAGCGAGCCATGGTGCGTGCCTACGTGTTCGTGACCCAGGCGTTCGCCGAGCGAGAAGGCAAGCCGCTCCGCCATGGAGCGCGTGTTCACAAACACCAATGTTGATCGGTGCTCGAGTGCGAGCTCGGCGAGGCGGTTGTAGACGTCGTCCCAGATGGCATTGGTAGAGACGGAGCTGAGCTCGTCGTTGGGGACTTCGATGCCGAGGTCGAAGTGGCGGCGTCGTCCGACTTCGATGATGGCGCAATCGCGATGCCGTGAGCCGCAGAGGAAGTCAGCGACGAGCGAGATAGGATTCTGCGTGGCGGAGAGGCCGATACGCTGCGGCGGCGCAGCGAGGCCGGTGAGCAGGTTGCCAGGCGACAGACGGTTTTCGCCGCAGACAAGTGCGTCGAGCCGCTCAAGCGAGAGCATGAGGTGCGTGCCGCGTTTGTCGTCGGCCATGGCGTGGATCTCGTCGACGATGACGGTGCGGGCATGCGTGAGATTGGCGCGGGATTTCTCCGCGGTGAGCAGGATGAAGAACGACTCCGGCGTGGTGACGAGGATGTGCGGCGGTTGTTTGAGCATGGCGCGGCGCTCTGCGGGGAGCGTGTCGCCGGTGCGCACGGCGGTGCGAATAGGTGGGCAGAGATGGCCGCGGTCCAGAGCGAGCTTTTGTATTTGCTGCAAGGGCTCTTCGAGGTTCTTGCGGATGTCATTGGAGAGCGCCTTGAGCGGCGAGATGTAGACGACCTCTGTGTGCGGCTCAAGCTCGCCCGCTAGCGCTTTGCGAAAGAGCTGATCAATGCAGATGAGGAATGCTGCAAGGGTTTTTCCGGAGCCAGTGGGAGCTGAAATGAGCGTCGGACGCTGCGCGAGGATGGCTGGCCAGCCTTCGATTTGCGGCTCAGTGGCAGAGCCGAAGCGGGAGAGAAACCACTCCTGGATGATGGGGTGGGCCCATGCGAGTGCTTCGGCGGGAGTGGCGGGCGGAGCAAACTGCATTGGGATATTGTAGCTCCCGGCTTCGCTGATTCTTCGCCCTAGCTTTGTCATGTACGAAGAAGAGTATGTGGCGCGCGAACTGGCTCGCCGGAACCGATGCCTGCGTGCGGGCCGCTGGGACCGTTCTCCATGGCGGGGAGATGGGCGGAATTGGCTGGACTTCTACGTTCGGATAGTTGACCTCGCGGACCGGGGCGACAGCTCCGTTTCCTAGCGGGGATTTAACGGAATTCCGACTGCAAGCTTATCCGTTAGAGCGTTGGATGGTGACGAGGAGAAAAACGAATCTGTATGGGACTCTTTAGAACACATCGGCCACTGCGAGTAGACGCGAATCAATGTACCACGAATATGACGATCCAAACCGATGGCGGAGTGCGACGCGTGCACCGAGGTGACTGGATCGTGCGTGGTGAGGGCGGCGAATGCTATGTGGTGGATGACGCATTCTTTCAGCGGACGTTTACTCCAGATGGCAGTACTAACGCTCATCTGGAGTCCGAGGGCCGGCACTACGGTTGTTGAACGGAGCGACGGCCCTCGGTTGAACGAGCGATGGCCCGATTGACCAAGACTTAGTCGCCGTGGATTTCCCGGCGCTACTGGCGCTTCATAGGTGGTGGCGGAAGGGTCCGCCACAAGTCGTGGTTATAGACGAGCGGCGTCAGGGTTTTGTGTTCGTAGCGGAAGGTCATGGGCGCGGGCGTGATCTGCTTGTCGACGGGATCAAAGATGAGCTTGATGGTGTCACCCTGGACGGTCCAGTGAGCGAAGCTGGTTATTTCGTCGGTGGCGTCTGGCGACTGCGCGAGGGTGGCAGTGCCGTCCTTGCCGAGGACCACCATGATGGTGCGATGGCGGTTGACGTAGGTGCCCTCGTCGCTCTGGTCGCGGGTTTCGCCCTTAGCGCGGGTTTCGCCTTTGTAGGTTCCTGCGATCTTCGACATTTCGTCTTTGGCCAGGGCGGTGAGGGGAAGGGAGATGAGAAGTGCCAGGGAGAGAATGCGCTTCATATATTCATGCTAACCCGCGGATCTGGAGTCCGTTGCGGGCCCTGCGATGCGCGTTACTGATCGCCTCCCTCAAGTCACTCGAAAAGGGGACACAGTAGATTACCCGAGGTGCTCGGATCGCAAGGGAAATACTGCCGAGATGAAGCGCAGTTCAGGTGTTCTCTCTTCGGACTGCCGATCGGTGATCAGCAATCAGAGGTCATCATCGGGGTCATGCTTGATGATCTTCATGCGCTTCATGGCGGGCGGCGGCGCGGTGCGCCAGAGGTTATGGTTCCATGTGATCGGGGTGAGGGTCTTGTGCTCGAAGCGGAAGGTCATGGGAGACGGGGCGGGCTGCTTTCCGACTGATTCAAAGTTGAGCCGGATGATGTCGCCCTGGCGGACCCAGCTGCCGAAACTGGTGATCTCGCTGACGGCATCCGGCGACTGGGTGAGGGTGGCAGTGCCGTCGTCGCCGAGGCTCAATGTCATGGTGAGATAGCGGATGGACCGTATCTCACCTTTGTAGGTGCCGGTGTACTTCGACAGGTCTTCTTTGCCCATTGCAACCACGGGCAACACGACGATAAGAATTGCCAGGGGGAGTAGGCGTTTCATGCCGTCTATCTAACTCTATTTTTCCCAAAAATTACAGGCTCGAATCTAGGTCTGGCTCGTTACGTGTGGGTCCGAATTTTATAACCATTACTTGATTTCTCGATGGATTTCATAACTACCTCTGACGCGATTTCGTAACTACTTCTTAACTATCAGCAGTACTACGCCGTGCTCGGGGACCATCCAGGGACCGTGGCCGTTGTCGGATGTATTCCAGACATTGTGGATTTTGCTGCTGGAGGTGAGGCCGAGCTTCTGCAGGGGCAGTGACATCTGTTCCGCATCATGGCCGCGGTTGAAGAGGCCGACCGCGACGTCGCCATTCTTGAGCGGCTTGGACCAGACCTCAAACGGACCTTCGGCGCTCACTCTGTCGCCCTGTTTGCCGAGAGGATCCTGATCGATTGCGATGACGTCCTTGTTAAGAAGGATGGATTTGGTCTCGGCTGACATCTGCGAGAGATCGTTGCCAGCCAGCAGGGGCGCCGCGAGGATGGCCCACAGACTCATGTGAGTGAGGTACTCGTTGTACTTCATCTTGCCGTTGCCCACTTCGAGCATGTCTGGGTCGTTCCAGTGGCCGGGGCCGGCGTACTTGGAGAGACCGGCTTGCGCAAAGCCGATGTTGGACATGCTCATGTAGCTGTCCTCAATGTCGTCCGTGGTGCGCCAGCTATTGCCGCCGACGGTGGGGCCCCATTTCCAGACGGAATCGAAGCCGTACTGGCAGAGCGAAAAGAAGATGGGACGGCCAGTGGCGAGCAGGGCCTTGTGCATTTTCTCGTAGGCGGCATGCATCATCTCGTATTGTTTTGCCTGGTCGCCGGGGGCGGCCTTGCGCATGATCTGGCCGTAGCTGCAGAGGTCGTATTTGAGGTAATCCATGCCCCACTGCGCATACATCTTGGCGTCCTGCTCTTCGTGCTGATAGCTGCCCTCATAGCGTCCACAGGTCTGCGGTCCGGGCGATGAGTAGATGCCGATCTTGAGGCCCTTGGAGTGGACGTAGTCGGCGAGCGCCTTCATGTCGGGAAATTTGCTGTTGGGGACGATGTTGCCGCTCGCATCGCGCTTGCCTTGCCACGCGTCGTCGATATTGACGTAGATGTATCCGGCGTCCTTCATGCCTGAAGCGACGATGGCATCGGCCGCGGCGCGAACGTCCTTGTCCGTGACGTGGGTGGCGAAGTGGTTCCAACTGTTCCAGCCCATGGCGGGAGTGGCGGCGACCTTGGTTTGTGCGTTAGCGGCGAAGGGCAAGGCGAGCAGGGCGAGGGTAAGAAAGGTCTTTCGCATGGGCTCCTCTGTGTAACGGGTTACACGATACGGAGAGGAGCACACGGCGTCAAGGCGTGCACTGGGTTCGTCCCCGGAAAACGATGCAAAGCACCGTCTTTACATCTTCTTTATCCCATTGGCTCTAGAGTTTGCAGGTGAGGATTCGAAATGACGGCGCCGCTGTCGTCCGGAGCGATTCAAGGGAGAGATCATGAAGGTAAAACAGGTTCTGATTTACGGAGCGTGCAGCGCGGTACTGTTTGCAGGTGGCGTGGCAGTTGGCCAGCAGGACATCGATCCTCACGTCCATCCGCACCTTGCTGAAGCGCAGCACTTGATCAGTTCCGCGGAAGGGCAGATCGATGCTGCCCAGGCGGCGTGGCACGACAAACTCGGAGACCATGCGCAGCGGGCAAAGCAACTGCTGCAACAGGCAGACGAAGAACTCAAGCAGGCTGCGATCTATTCGAACAAGTACAAATAGTTTTAGGAGCGGACAGCGGAGCCGTCCTCCGGGCGCGTTTTCGGCTGAGCGGTATGCGCGGAGTGTGACACATGCGCTGAGGGGGGTAAGCCGGAATCCCGAAGTGTTCGACGATGGGAAAGGGATCGTAGAAGTGATGCAGCAGCGCCTTCCATTCCTGATATTGCGGTGAGGTGCGGAAGCCCACAGTGTGATCTTCGAGGGTCTGCCATTGAACGAGCAGGATGTAGCTGCTAGTGTGGTCGATCGATCGGCGGAGTTCGTGGGTGATGTAGCCTCGTGCGCCGGTACGCGGCTTCGAATGTGGATTCCTGGCTTGGGATAACGTTGAGGACGGCGACTTCGAGGATCATGCATGCTCCGAGGCTTGGCGCACGTAATCGCCGCTTTTGCCACCGGATTTCCTTTCCAACTGGATCCTCTCGATGGTGATGGATTTGTCGAGCGCCTTGGTCATGTCGTAGATAGTGAGTGCTGCGATGGAGGCGGCGGTGAGAGCTTCCATCTCGACCCCGGTATTGGCCGTGGTGGCGGCAGAGGCGGTGATGGCCACGCCCGTATTTGTCACCGTGGTGATTACGTCAATAAAGGTGAGTGAGAGCGGGTGGCACATGGGGATGAACTCCGATGTGCGCTTCGCGGCTTGGATGCCAGCGATGCGGGCTACTTCGAGGGGATTGCCTTTGGGGTTTTGGGGCAGGGCATTCAGGACTTTTTTCGAGAGTGCGACGAAGGCGGAGGCGGTGGCTTCGCGGTGGGTGGCGGCTTTGGCGCTGACGTCGACCATTCGGGCGCGGCCTGATCTGTCGTAGTGGGAGAGCTTTCCTGCTTTCTTCGCCATGCATTGAGTGTAGCGAGCTAGGGCAGCAGAACCTGCACACTGGCCCCAGCTTCGACAGTGGTGCTGGGCGGGAGGACGACGAAGCAGTTGGACTGGGCGGTGGCGGCGAGGTCGCCGGAGCCCTGCCAAGGGATGCGGCGAACGGTCGCGTGGTCCCAGTCGGCGTCGAGGTGTGCGGGTAGAAAACGGGTAATGTCGGCTGGGGGCTCGGCTGCGGTGAGGACGGCTTGAGCGAAGTCCGGGGTTAGGTTAGTTTCGCCCGCGAGCGCGCGGAGGACTGGAGCGGCGAAAAGCAGAAACGTCACCATAGTGGAGACCGGATTGCCGGGCAGTCCGAAGAAGGGAAGGGGCGTGCTGTTGGGATCGCGAGGCGGGAGTTCGCCAAACACGGTAGGTTTGCCGGGCTGGATGCGTACGCCAGTGAAATGGAAGGTGGCGCCGCGCCCGGCGAGCGCCTGCTCGACCAAATCGTACTTGCCCGCTGAGACGCCCCCGGAAAGGAGCAGGAGATCGCAGGATTTTTGCGCACTGTCGAGCAAAGCTCTGAGGTCTTCGAGGTTGTCGTGGGCAATGCCGAGGCGCGTAGGCTCGCCGCCCGTGAGCGCTACCTGGGCGGCGAGGCTATAGCTGTTGGAGTTGCGGATCTGATGGAGCTCGGGGTCTGTGTCGATCTCGACGAGTTCGTCGCCGGTCGCGAGGATCGCGACGCGGGGACGTGCGAAGACGTCGACCTGGGCGGCGCCCACCGCCGCGATAGCAGCGATGTGGGCTGCGGCAAGGCGTGTGCCGGCGGGGATGAGCGGATCACCGCGGTGCGCCTCGCTTCCCGAAGGGACGATGTGGCTGCCGGGACGAACCTTGCGTTCGGGCTGAAGGCGGATTTTGCCGCCAGAGATCTCGACGTGTTCGAGCATGACCACGGCGTCTGCGCCTTCCGGGAGAGCTGCGCCGGTCATAATTTCGAGCGTGGTGCCGGATTCGAGTGGTCCGGAACACGGCTTTTCGCCGGCGCGGAGGATGCCAGCGACGGGAAGCCAGTTGCCGGTGGTGAGTGCAGCACTCTGGACGGCGTAGCCATCGCGGGTGGAGCGATGGAATGGCGGGAGGTCGCGGTCGGCGCGGATGGACGCGGCGAGAACGCGCTGGAGTGCTTCGAGGAGCGGGAGGTGTTCGGTTTTTCGGGGTGCGACAGCGAGCCGCTGGGCGTGCTCGAGGACGAGACTGGCGGCTTCGGGATAGGTGAGGATCACAAGATTATTGTGCGCCTGAGTGCTTTCGGCTTCCAGCCGCCAGGTAAAGATAACGAGTCGTGGGTACAAATGCAGAACGGCGCCGCTTTGTGGCGGCGCCGTCTGTATTGCGTGGTCGTGCGCTACTTCGCCTTGTAGGACTTGGCCTGCTTGCTGCCGATCTGGGCAAGGATGTTCTTCGCGTCGGCGGACATGGGCCCGTTGGGGTCGAGCTCGAGGTATTTCTCGTAGGCCTCTTCGCAGCCGGGGGGGGCGACGATCTTGCTGGTCTTGGGATCGACAGTGGCCTTACCGATGAGGGCCTGGCCCTTCAGGTAATAGGGGACAGGCTTGCTGGGGTCGGCGGCGATGGCCTTGTCGGCTGCGGCGACGACGGCGTCCGGGTTCCCGCCGGATTTGGCGAGTACGATGGCCTCGTTGGAGTAAAACATGCCGGCCTGGGCGGGCTGCGCCTTGGCGGCGGCATCGTAGGCTGCCGTTGCGTCAGGTATCTGGTTCTTGCCGGCATAGGCTTCGCCGAGGGTATTGTTGGCTGCACCCTCAATCTCCGGGCTGGGCTTCTTCGAGGCGGTGTTGGTCTCGAGGGCTTTCTTGGCGGAGGTAATGGCGTCGTCGTACTTCTTTAAGCCATTCTGCGCAAGAGCCAGCTCAAGCCACAGGACGGCGGCGTCGGGCTTAGCTGTCGCATCCCGCTGCATCAGGGTTGCAGCATCATCGAACTTCTTGTCCTTGATGTCCTGACGGGCGGTGGCAAGATCCGCGTTCAGGTTCTTGACCTGCGCGTTTTCTTTTTGGATGCCCGCGTTCTTGGCCTTCATGTCGGCGAGCTGCTTCTGCTCTTCCGGCGAGAGCTTCTTGACGTATTCGGGACGCGAGAGGTCGAAGTCCTGGGTGGCGTTGGCCCCGGCGTCGATCTTGACGCTCTCAAAGCGGTCCACAGGCTTTAAATTGGCGTCGTTGGGACCTTTGATGAACATGGTCACGACGTAGGTGCCGGGTTTGATGTTGTCGCCCTTGTAGTCGCCGTTCTGGTCAGCGGTGAAGGTGTACAAGGGGGTCTTGCCGTCGGTGGAGATCTGGATCTGGGCGTTCGCAAGGGGCGTGCCGGCGGGATCCTGCGCGTGGCCGTGAATGGAGCCCGTCTGCTGCTGGGCGTCTAGGGCCAGCGGGGCAATGAGTGCCGCGGCGAGCCAAAACTTTTTCGTCATACTCGTTCTCCTCGTCATCGTGTTCCAGATGTTTCTCTGGATGCGTTTCTGGGCGCGTTGGCCGTCTGTCGCCAGTCGGTTGCGTAAGGAATGGGGTCGTCGACTCCTGCTTCGGCGAAGGCGCGAAGGCGCAGGATGCAACTTTCGCATGTCCCGCAGGCGGCCTGATTGCCTGTATAGCACGACCACGTTACATGGAAGGGCGCGGATAGTTCAAGGCCACGGCGGACTATCTCGTGCTTGCGCATGGAGATAAGCGGCGTTTCGACGCGGATGGAGCCGTGGCGAGTACCCGTACGGATGAGCTGCTGAAAGGCCTCGTAGTAGGCGGGCCGGCAATCGGGGTAGCCGGAGCTGTCCTGTTCGACGGCTCCGATGTAGATGGCATCGGCGCCAAGCACCTCTGCCCAACTGACGGCGGCGGAGAGGAAGTGCGCGTTGCGGAAGGGAACATAGGTGACGGGGATGCTGGCGCCGATAACGTCTGGGTCGGGCCCTTCCGCCGGCGCATCGGGTACGGCGATGCTGCTGTCGGTGAGCGCGGAGCCGCCGATGATGCGAAAGAGATCAATGGAGAGCGGAAGGAACTTTGCGAGCTGGAGTTCGTTGGCGATGGCGCGGGCGGACTGGAGTTCGCGGTGTTCGGTGCGTTGTCCGTAACTGAAGTGCAGGGCGTAGGTCTCGTGCTTCTGCGCCGCGATGGCGGCGCAGACCGCCGAATCCATGCCGCCGGAAAGGCATACTACCGCTCGGGAGCGTGGTGCGCCGGAGGCGGGCGAAGTTGGTGATTGCGACATTCCCATCCCACTCTGATGCAGGAATGGGCCGGAAAGCAACGCGATTGGCGTCGTTCCGGACGCGGAGCGTTTGGGAATATGAAGCTCCACGGGGAGCGATAGCAGCAGCGACTCGAATTTGTCCAGATCACGACATCACAAGAGCCGTGACAACGAATCATGTGGCGCGGAGAATCTCGCCCATCAGGAAGCGACCGCTTCCGCAACGCCGGGACTCGATTCAGTACAGCGTGTGACCTTCAGTCCACTGGTCGTGTGTTCTGAGAGCCCAATTCCCAGTGGGCCAGCAAATTCATCTCGAACCGAGGAGGTAGATCATGCCCGATCTTTCCAATGAGCTCGTGTTTCATAGGAAATGGTGGTGGGATCCGATCGATATGGAGATTTTCAAGCTGCTGGAAGATCCTCTGCAGAGACAGTTAGTGGCGGTAAGCCTGGATACGCAAGCGGCAATGCTCAAAACGCAGGCGGAAGGCCTGCAGAAGTTAAGCGGCTTGCTGCAGGGCGCAAAACCGAGATAGTCGCGGCGCAAAACCATCGGCGCTATTTACTCTCACCGAAGCGAGGCTGTCCTTACGGCCGCGCAGTCGTCTTTCGTTTGTGCATAACATAGGTGCGAGGCGGATGGCCCCGCCCATCAGGGCGCTGGTTTCTTGCGCCCCGGTGCTGGACGCCAGCCGCCCTCAAGCATTCCCCTACACCAAGGTTGAGAAAGGGGCTGCATGACGGGATCTTCACAATTCACAGTCATCGAGAACCACCAGCCATTGGATCGGAGCCGTGAGACTGCGAGACCGATTCTGTTGATCGGGTTTCAGCATCAGGGAAATCTCGGATTGGGATACCTCGCCTCCACTCTGCGGGAGCACGGATATTCTGTGCTGTTGTTCGATGTGGAGGCGGATCCGGATCTGATCGTGAAGGCGGCCGTGGATGCAGAACCCATCATCATCGGCTTCTCGCTGATCTTCCAGTTCTACATTCCGCGTTATTCCGTGCTGATATCGAAGCTGCGAGAGGCCGGCGTCTTCTGTCACTTCACGATGGGCGGCCACTTCCCGAGCCTAAGTCACGCAACGACCCTGCAAATGATCCCGGAACTCGATAGCGTGGTTCGCTTCGAAGGCGAGATGACGCTGCTGGAGCTAGCGGACGTAATCAGCATGGGGAGGGATTGGCGGAACGTTACCGGGATTGCCTATCGCGGCGGGGACGGTGTTCAAACGACCGCGATGCGCTCACTGGTAGATGATCTCGACTCGTTGCCTTACCCGGACCGAAGTTACGACCCGGAGACGGCACTGGGACGAAAGGCCTTCCCTTTGCTGGCGAGCCGAGGTTGTGCTCGCACCTGTTCCTTTTGTTCCATACAGACTTTTTACAGAGCGGCTCCGGGCAAGATCGTTCGAACGCGCAAGCCTGCCAAGGTGGTTGAAGAGATGCGCATGCTGCACGAGGAGCGCGGGATCACGATCTTTCTGTTTCAAGACGACGACTTTCCCCTCTTCGGCCCGGTGTGGCGACGCTGGGCTGCGCACTTCGTCAACGAACTCCATCGGAGCGAGCTTTCCGGGCGTGTGATCTGGAAGATGAACTGCCGGGCTGATTCGGTGGAGCCCGAGGTGTTTGCCTCCATGCGCGATGCGGGACTCTACCTGGTTTACATGGGATTGGAGTCCGGAAACGAACAGGGTTTGCGAACGCTGCACAAACAAGTGACGGTGGAGCAAAATCTGCGCGCGGTGGAGATATTGAAGCAGGTAGGACTGTTGTTTGAATTTGGATTCATGCTCTTCGATCCTGGCAGCACCCTTGATTCGGTGCGTACTAATCTCGGGTTTCTGCGCACGATTCTTGCGGACGGATGTGCCGCCGCCGTGTTTTGCCGGATGCTGCCATATGACGGCACGCCGATCAAAGATGAGTTGGAGCGTGAGGGAAGACTAAAAGGAGATATCTGCCATCCTGATTACGATTTCCTTGATCCGCGTGTCACGGCGCTCTATCGCTCTCTCTCAGAGATCGTAGATGTGTGGGGATGGATTCACGGATATCGCGCGCTTTCGCCACAGTTGAACTGGGCTTCGAACGAGATCGCTATTATGGAGCGGCTGTTCCCGCAGCTACCCGGCATGCACGAATATAAGCAAGCCATACGCCGCATCACGCGGGAAAGTAACGAGATTCTCTTCAGTGTCGTTGAAGAGCTGCTCGACAGCGCTTCCAGTGGCGGCCAGAGAAGCTGGACCACGGCCAAGCTGGACACGTATCGCAAGCGATTCCTGGAGCAACTCCTGGAGACGCGAGATGGTTTCGTGAAATGCCATCAATCGGTGCTGCTCGCAGCACTCCATAACTCCAAGATGGAGGAGATGGCCCTTTCATAGCGAAGGATCACTCGACAGGTGTGCCGGTCCTTCGCTTCGCTCAGGATGGACAAGGACTATGCGATTCCGAAGTCTATGAAAGCGCGCTGCGGGTCAGTATGGAGCAGGGCTACGTTGACGGTGTCTCCCACTTCGAGGCCGTCCTCGCCTCGGGTCACTCTGCCTTCTACCGGCGGGTTGAAGACGCGGACGTAGACGCCCTTGTCGCTGGCGCCAGTGATCACCCCGTGGAAGAGCTTGCCGATGCTGTTGGAGAGGGCGACGGCAGCGGCACGTTTGCGCATGGCGCGCTCCACCTTCTGGCCAGCGGACTCCTGCAGGTTGCAGTGCATCGCAATCGTAGTCAGTTCCACGTCTGTATACGGCGAGGGCTGGTTGTCCAGCATTGCCTTGACCATCCGCTGGTTGACCAGGTCGGGAAAGCGGCGATTGGGCGCGGTGGAGTGTGTGTAGTCGCGCGCGGCGAGAGCGAAGTGGCCGAGTGGTTTTGTGTCGGTGCCCTTTGCGACGACGTACTCTCCTGCGCCCATGAGCTTGATGATGGCAAGCGCGATGTCGGGATAGTGAACAGCGTCGGCCTCGCGTTCCTTACGAAGAAATTCGCTCAGGGCTGCGGAGTCCGCCTCGGCGGGAAGTTGAGTGCCATAGCGACCAACCAGCTCAACGATGCGGGACCAGCGCTCCGGCGAGCGCACCACGCGGCGGATGCAGGAGCGGCCGGCGGCATGCAGGAGCTCAGCCATGGTCTCGTTTGCCGCGACCATAAAGTCCTCTATCAGGTTGGTGGCGCGATTGTGTTGTGCGGTTTTAATCTCGTGCACCTGGCCATCGATGACGACCGGGTCCGCTTCGATGCGGTTGAACTCAAGCGCGCCCTGCCGGATACGTCCAGCGCGTATCGCGCGTGCCGCTTCATCCTGCACGCTTAACTGGGCCTGCAATTCCGGCGAGGCGGCGACTTTAGGGTCGGGTCCGGCTTTGCCCTCAAGCCACGGCCCCACCTTGCTGTATGCCAACTGGGCGCGGTTGTGGACGAGGGCGCGATAGATGCTCTGCTGTTGGAGGTTTCCTTCGCGGTCGACGACGAATTCTGTGACCATCGCGGCGCGATCCTGATTCTCATTCAGCGAGGTCAGGTCGGTAGAGAGCTCGTTGGGCAACATGGGAAAGTTTCGCGTCGCGGTATAGACAGTCTTGGTCTGTTGCGAAGCGTGCTGATCGATCGGAGTGTTCTTCCCGACCATTGCGGATACGTCCGCGACGCCGATGCGCACCCGGATGCTGTCATCAACTCGTTCAGCGAACTCGACCTGATCGAGGTCGCGCGAGGTGTCGTTGTCGATGGACGACCACAGCAGACTGCGCAGATCGCGTACATTGGCTGCGGCTTTTGGCGGTCCGGCAGCGCGAATGCGATCTACCTGCTCCTCGCTGCCTGGTGGAAAGTCGGGGTGGAATCCCTGGCGCACCATCTCGGTGAACGCCGCTGCGGCGAGGTCGAAGGAATGGGCAGACACGGAGTGCCAGCCTACCACGGGTGCTGACCGCACGGGCGACGCGCCGTTGGTGCGCGAGCGGTGGGGTTCGCTCCCTTTGGTCGCTCACGTTTGGCTTCGTGGGCGAACGGACTCTAATCCCCACTTCTCTGCGAGATGAGGGGCAGCCGTCGACCTGCTTCCTATAATCGAGATACAGGTATGCGGATACGAGTGATTGGCGGAGGTTTGGCAGGGCCGGAGGCGGCGCTGATGGCGGCGGCGCTAGGTGCGGAGGTCGTGCTCTACGAGATGCGGCCGGTGCGGCAGACGCCCGCGCACCAGACGGCGGATTTTGGAGAGCTGGTGTGTTCGAATTCGCTGAAGTCGGAGAGCGAAAACACGGCGCCTTGGCTGCTGAAGCGGGAGATGCGGCGGGCCGGGTCGGTGCTGCTGAGGCTGGCCGACGAGTGCGCCGTGCCGGCAGGACATGCGTTAGCAGTGGACCGGGCGGAGTTCTCGCGACGGATTGGTGAGGCGATTGCGCGGGAGCCGCGTATCACGGTGGTGCGCGAAGAGGTGACGGCGCTGGAGGATGATTTTGAGGGGTTGACGATAGTGGCGAGCGGCCCTCTGACCTCGGAGGCGCTGTCGAACGAGATCGCGCGGCTCGCCGGGCAGCAACATCTGGCGTTCTACGATTCGATCTCACCGATCGTGGATGGGGACACGATTGACCGCGAGCGGGTGTACATGGCGGCGCGATGGGACAAGGGTACGGCGGATTACATCAACTGCCCGATGAACAAGGAGGAGTACGACCGCTTCTATGACGCGCTGGTGACGGCGGAGGGCGTCGAGGCGAAGGAGTGGGAGCAAGTCAAGTACTTCGAGGGCTGTCTGCCCATTGAGGAGCTGGCACGGCGCGGGCGGGACACGCTTCGCTTCGGGCCGATGAAGCCGGTAGGCTTGCGCGATCCGCGCACGGGAAAGACGCCCCATGCGGTGGTGCAGTTGCGCTGCGAGAATCTGCGTGCGGATTCGTACAACCTGGTGGGATTTCAGAACCATTTGAAGTACGGCGAACAGGCGCGGGTGCTACGGCTGATCCCGGGGCTCGAGAATGCTCGCTTTCTGCGCTATGGGCAGATCCACCGAAATACCTACATAGAATCGCCGCGCCTGCTGGATCAGACGCTCGCGATGAAAGAGCATCCGCGATTGCTGTTCGCGGGACAAATCTCGGGCGTCGAGGGGTATACAGAATCGATGGCGACGGGGATGTTGGCGGGCCTGTACGCGGCACGGCGCTCGTTGGATTTGCCAGTGGCGCCGGTGCCGCGTGGCACGGCGCTGGGCTCCCTGGTGAACTACATCACGCGCGCAGATGTGAAGCACTTCCAACCGGCGAACGTCACATTCGATCTGCTGGAGCCGCTGGAAGAGGAGACGCGGCGTAGAGTACGCGACAAGCGTGAGCGGCACCGGCTGCAATGCGAACGCGCGCTTGCGAAGTTTGACGCGTGGTGGTCTGAGCAGGCGGTAGCGGTCGCGGTGTAACTCCCACCAAAGTGCCAAGCGCTGTTCGCGAAGGGTCATATTGTCCAGGTAACTTCGGTTGCTACGATGACGCGAGCAATAAGGATCATTTTCCTGCACGTGGACGGTCTAGCGATTGTGCGGTGGCCCTTCTTTGAGGAAAGGCCATGTTGAGTGAGTCTTCGCGGCTGACACAGGCAGGAAATATGATCCGACGGGCCGCCATGTGCAAAGAGCGTGCCCGCCAGGAGCTGCATGCGTCACGCACGACTTTCCCTCTTCTGCATGTTGTCCCTATGTCTGTTTGTGCTGGTGACCGGCTGCGGCTCGGTGAGCAGCAGCGACAGCGGTGGCACTACCGACAACGGTAGCTTTACGCTGGGGGCGGATCCGGGGGTGACGATCGCCCAAGGGGGGAGCCTCACCTTCACGGTGACGCCGACCAGCGCAAATCAATTCACAGGATCGATTCAGGTTTCGGTGAGTGGCTTGCCGTCGGGGGTGACCGTTTCGCCGGCAAACGCGACGGTGGCGATGGGGGCGAGCGCGACATTCAAGCTGACCGCGACGGCGAGTGCGGCGGTGGGAACCAGCTCGGTGAAGGTGTACGGCGCGTCGGGAAGTCTGAGCGCGAACACTTCAGTTGCGCTGACAGTGACCGCAACGACGGTGGTGAAACCGCCGCCGGGCGTGGACTTCGCGCTAACGGCGGCGCCAAGCACGTTGACGTTGACGCCCGGCGCGAGTGCGCCAGTAAAGCTAAGCAGCACAGCACTTGGCGACTTCAACGGCACGATTGTCGTCGCCGTGAGCGGCCTGCCGACGGGCGTGACCGTGTCTCCGTCGACCATTACTGTAACGCCGAACAACCCGACGACGATTACGTTGACGGCAGCGAACGACGCCCACGCGACAACAACACCAGTGAGGGTAAGTTTCGCCGGTACATCAGGAACGCTGTCGCATACGGCAAGTATTCAACTCACGATCCCGGTCGTTGGCCCCACCGGCCCGGATTTCAGTATCACCGCGACGCCGGGGACGATGAGCGTGGCGCAGGGCGCGCAGAGTGGCGAGGTGCAGGTCGCGGTGACCGGCAGCAACGGATTTGCCAGCGATGTGGCCTTCACGGTAAGCGGACTGCCGACAGGAGTTGTCGCCGTGCCTCCAAGCAGCACGCTCGAGAGCGGCTGGACGGAGGCGATTGTGTTTCAGGCCGCGGCCGATGCACCGCTCGGCAATGCGACGGTGACGATCACCGGGACATCCGGCGTGCTGTCCCACAAAGCGACAGTCGCATTGACGGTGACAGCTCCGCCGCCACCCGATGTCGTGACGCTGGATGTTTCACCCTCGAGTCAGACGATCACGGTGGGATCCGTAGGTACGATTTCGGTGACTGCAACGGCAGGCGCAGGGTATGCGGGTACTGTGAATGTGTCGGCGCAGAACCTGCCGGCCGGCGTGACGATGCTGCCGGCGACGGCGGCCTTGGTTCCGGGGGTTGCGCAGGATTTCACACTGGTTGCTGGTGCGAAGGCGGCACCGGGCGAAACGACGGTGACCTTGTTTGGCCAGGTGAACTCGGTGAATGGCACCGCGGACCTCGATTTAACCGTTGTGAATCCGACAAGCAGCAGCGTTAAGGACGTTGCGACGTGGCATAACGACATGGCGCGCACGGGATTGAACGCAAACGAGACCATACTGACGCCCGCGAAGGTGAGTGCGGCGAAGTTCGCCAAATTCGGCATTGCGTCCACGGACGGCGCGTTGGATGCCCAGCCCCTGTATATATCGGGCCTAACGATTGGCACCCAGACTTTGAACGTGCTGTATCTGGCGACCGAGAACGACACTGTGTATGCATGGAATGCGAGTAACGGCGCGCAGTTGTGGAAGACGTCGGCATTGGGGCCGGATGAGACGGCGGCCGACAACCAAGGCTGCAGCGAGCTTCCGTTAAAGGTTGGGATTACGTCGACGCCTGTGATTGATCGCAATTTTGCGCCGAACGGGGCGATCTTCTTCGTCGCGAAGACGAAAGACAGCAGTGGCACCTATCACCAGCGGCTGCACGCGCTGGACCTGACCACAGGCGCTGAACTGAGCGGCGGTCCGGCGGACATTACGGCAGCAAATAGCTTTGACCCCGGCGTCTTCGTCGAACAGGCGGCACTCCTGCTGAACAATGGCATCGTATATCTCTCCTGGGCGGCGCCATGCCAGGAGACATCATCCGGGTACAGCGGTTTGATGATGGCATACAACGAGGGAACGTTGGCCCAATTATCAGTGCTGAACGTGACGCCAAACGGCAGCGGCGGGCTCATCTCGATGAGCGGGGCGGGACCGGCTGCGGATACGAACGGCAATGTATTCCTGACCACATCGAAGGGGACATTCGATACCACGCTGGATACAAATGGCAAGCCAAAGAACGGCGACTATGGCAACGGCTACCTAAAAATCCAATCGCCAAACGGCGTGATGACGGTATTCGATTATTTCGAGCCGGTGAACGGTGTGCCGGGGACGGCGGACTACCAGGACCAGGGTTCCGGCGGCGTGATGCTGACTCCTATGGCAAGCAATGGATCATATCCGGCCCAGGCGATTGGAGCGGGCATGGACGGGAACATTTACCAGCTCGGCAGCGCCGGCAACGTGCTGGGTGAGTACAACGGCACGAGCGACAACAACTACAAGAAGGTGACAGGCGGGCTACCGAACGGAGCGACGTCCTCGCCGGCATATTTCAATGGAGCGTTTTACTACGGCGGCTCGAGCGATGTGTTGAGGCGCTACGCCCTGGGTGCCTCCGGTGCAACGCTGACGAGCCAGTCTGCAAACCCGCTTGGCAGTTCGGGCGCCACGCCGGTTATCACCGCAAACGGGACGAGTGGAGCGATCTTGTGGGCGCTGGATACGACGGCGAGCGGCGGAGCAGTTTTGCACGCCTACAATGCAACCAACCTGGCCACGGAACTCTACAACAGCACACAGGCGCAGGTTGGCGGCGCTCCACGTGACTCGATTGGAACGACCAGCAGCCACGCGATTCCCCTGGTGGCAAATGGCTTCGTGTATATCGGCACGGATGCGGGCCTGGCAATCTTCGGCCTGCTTCCGTAGCGCGTCAAGAGAAGAAAGCAAAAGTAAAAATCAAACAAATGGGTAGCCAATAGACCGGCTGCCTTTTTGTTTTTCGCGCTAGTGGCGGTCCGCCTTGACCACATTGCGTGCGCGCACCTTGAACCAGATGGGCGAGCCTGCGAAACCGAAGGCCTCACGAATCTGGTTTTCGAGGAACCGCTCATAGGAAAAGTGCAGGCGGACCTGACGATCTGTGAAGAGGACGAAGGTAGGGGGCGCCACGGCGGCCTGCGTCATGTAGTAGATACGGACTTTCTTTGACGCGGGAACTGTGGCGCGCTGGAAGTCGACGCGCTCGAGGAAGCGGTTCATCTGGCCGGTGGAGACCCGCTTGCGGCGCTCGGTGGCAACCAGAGTGATGGCCTCGTAGAGACGGTGTAGATTGGTGCGGTGTGCCGCGGAAAGAAAGACGATTGGCGCGTAGTCGAGATATTTGAGGACTCGACGGATCTGCTCCTCGAAGATGTTTCGGTCGGCCGGTATTTTCCCATCTGTGCGCGCAGTGGTGACGAGATCCCATTTGTTCACGACGATGATGACCGAGCGGCCGCTCTCATGCGCGTAGCCACCGATGGTGGCGTCGGTGGAAGTGACGCCCTCGGTCGCATCGATGATAAGCAGTGCCACGTCGGCGGCCTCGAGATGACGGCGGGCCATGATGACGGAGAGCTTTTCGGCCATCATGTGGGTCTTGCCCTTCCGGCGAATGCCTGCGGTGTCGACAAAGCGGTACTGCGCGCCATTGTGCTCGACAACTTCATCGACAGCGTCGCGTGTGGTGCCGGCGATGGGGGAGACTATGGCGCGCGAGGAGTTGGTGAGTGCGTTCAGTAGCGTCGATTTACCGACGTTGGGCCGGCCAATGATGGCGATGGAGGTTTCGCGCTGCTCGTACTCGCCGTGCGTGCGGTGATGCGATTCGATTTGCTCGGCTGCTGCGGCGGAGATTTCTTCTTGGTCCTGTTCGGGGAAGTGGAGGGTGTCGAAGATGGCTTCGAGGAGATCGCCGATGCCCGAGCCATGCTCGGCAGAGACAGGGAAGAGCGCCTGCACGCCGAGGCGGCGGAAGTTTTCTGCCTGCGACAGGAGATGGTCGGTGTCGATTTTGTTGACCGCGAGGAAGATCGGCTTGCTGGAGCGGATGAGCAGGCGCGCAAGCTCGATGTCCGGAGCTGCCAGTTCACTGCGGCCGTCGACGACCATGACGATGGCCTCTGCCTGATCGAAGGCGGTGCGCGCCTGGCGGAAGATCTCGGCGGGGATGAGATCGGCGTCATCCGGGATGATGCCGCCGGTGTCGATGATGCGAGCGGTGCGCCCAGCCCATTCGACCTCGCCGTAGATGCGATCGCGGGTGATGCCAGGTTCGTCACCGACGATGGACCGCCGCGAGCCGGTAAGGCGGTTGAAGAGCGTGGACTTGCCGACGTTGGGGCGGCCGCAGATGACAAAGACGGGCAGGTCAGCCGTGGCGCCGCGTGATTGATTGGCGAAGATGGCGCGAGCGGGCGTGGACTCGAGGTGCTGGTCAATTTTGTGGTCAAGAGTGCGCTGGTCAAGATTGAGCTGCATCCGGCTGGTCACGGCGTCGAGGTCTGCGGGGGAGGGCTCGATACGCTTGGCGGCAGCGCGCGCCTTTTGACGCTGATTGGGCGTGAGGGCAATCTTGTCCGGATGCTTCGCCTTTGTTTCCGCATCTACGGCTCTGCGGGAGCGGGAGCCGAGCTCGGAGGCGCGCTGGCGTTTGGCCTTGAGCCGCGCCTCGTTGGCTTCGCGGCGGCTCTTGTTGCGGGCGGAGCGTTCGCGGGTGGCCTGTTGTTTCTGGGATTTTTTCGATGGCAAGGCGGCAGCTTCTTTCCTGACGCGCGTGGTTGAACCGGTGGTCTCGCTGCGCCCTGTCTATTATAGAAAGATCGAATCCTGACGCACCCAGGCCTTAATTCCGCAGTGTCTTCCTCCACTCCACTCACGCCCGCGTTGCCCAAGGTGTATGACTTCTTCGCGCCCGGCGGCGTGCTGGCGCGGTCAAGCCTGCCGTACGAGTTTCGGCGCGGCCAACTGGAGATGGCGCAGGCAGTGGAGCGCGCGCTGACCGGGCATCATCACCTGATTGTCGAGGCGGGGACGGGCACAGGCAAGACGTTGGCGTATCTGCTGCCGGCCTTGCGCACGGGGCAGCGGGTGATCATCTCGACGGGCACGAAGAATCTGCAGGAGCAGCTGTTTTTCAAAGACGTGCCGTTTCTGGAGTCGCTGCTTGGCCCCTTGCGCGTGTGCTACATGAAGGGGCGCGCGAACTATCTTTGCCGGCACAAGCTCTATGCCCTGAGGGATCACCCGATTTTGAACGGTCTTGAGGAGATAGACCAGTTCAACAAGATTGCGCAGTGGGAGAGGACGACGGAGACGGGCGATCGCAGTGAGATCGACGGACTACCGGAAATGAGCCCGCTGTGGCAGAAGTTGGATGCTCGAACCGAGCACTGCCTGGGCCAGAGCTGCCCTGATTGGGAACGCTGTTTCATCACGGAGATGCGGCGCAAGGCGCTCGAGAGCGACATCGTGATCGTGAATCATCATCTGTTTTTTGCCGACTTGGGCATCAAGCTGCAGGCGCGGACCGCGCCCGATGCGGGCATTCTGCCCGAGGCGGGGGTTGTGATTTTCGACGAAGCGCATGAACTGGAGGATGTGGCGTCGAATTACTTTGGCATAAGCCTGAGCAATATTCGCTTCGAGGAACTGGTGCGTGACCTCGAGACCTTATTGCGGACGAAGATCACGATTGCGACCAGCGTGCTGACCGCGGGACAGACGGTACGAGAGCGGGCGCGAATGTTCTTCGGGGCACTGCCACAAGATTTTGAGGGGCGAGCTGTGTTCTCCGAGCGAGAGGAGTTTCTGGAGAGCTTTGGGGACATATATCTCGGACTTTTGAATGCGCTGCACCGTCTAGAGGGAGAGCTGGAGCAGATGCGCGGCGTGGAGGAAGCGCCGGGCTTACGGAAGCGGACTGCGGACATCCGCGAGAACCTAAAGTACTTGATGGAGACTGAGTCAAAGAACACGGTTTTCTGGCTGGAGCGGAGAGTGAGCGGGCCGCTGCGCGGCGGGGTGAGGAATACGTATCTGCAGGCGACGCCCATCGATGTCTCGGGGCTGATGCAGGAACTTTTGTTTGAGAGTTATTCGTCGGTTGTGCTGACGTCGGCGACGCTTACCGTGGCAGGCGGCTTTGGACACATTCGCAAGCGACTCGGCATGGAGGAGGCGACGGAACTCGTGGTGCCCTCGCACTTTCGCTATCCGGAGCAGGCGCTGCTCTATCTGCCGCAGCAGATGCCGGACCCACGTGAGCCAGGTTTTTCCGCGGAGGCGGCGAAGCAGATACGCCGCGTGCTTGAGATCACGCGCGGGCGAGCCTTCTGCCTGTTCACAAGCTATGCGCAGATGCGCGACTTGTATGAGCGCCTGGTGATGGAACTCGACTTTCCGCTGCTGCTGCAGGGCACGGCGCCGAAGAAGGCGCTACTCGAGGAGTTTCGCGCGACTCCGAATGCGGTGTTGTTCGGCACATCGTCGTTCTGGCAGGGAGTGGACGTACAGGGCGAGTCGCTGAGTTGCGTAATAGTGGACCGGCTGCCGTTCGCGGTGCCGAGCGATCCTGTGGTGGCGGCGCGGATGCGCGCGATTGAGGATGACGGGCGCAGCGCATTCTTTGAGTATCAGGTGCCGCAAGCGGTGATCACGCTGAAGCAGGGATTCGGGCGGCTGATCCGGTCGTTGGAGGATCGCGGGGTGCTGATGCTGCTGGACCCTCGGTTGCAGCGGCAGAGGTACGGGCGAGTCTTTTTGGACAGCCTGCCGCCCTACCGGGTGACGAAGGATATTGCTGAGGTGGAGCGGTTCTTCGCTGCTGCCCTAAAGGCGAAGTAGGGGCTGCGCACAGCCCTTTGCGCCGTGGACAACAATCGAAAACGTACAAACGGAACGCAAAGTAAGCCCTGTCTGTTACTTTGATGGGCAGAGCGCCTTATCCGCAGCCTGACCAGCAGCGTCAACGATACTAATTGCGGCCTTCACCATCGCACCGAAGCCGGGTATGGACCCGACGACTGCCTCTAGCGCAACCAAGCCGTCGTGCACCGAAGGCCAGACTTCACAGAATGTCCCTTTTGGATCTCGTGCTGCTCCCTCTGTATGAGCAGGAGGCCGGCGTTGGTAGGCAGCTTTGATTTCGGTCGCGAGTTGGTCGATGTCTTGATTGCTGAAGGGCGCCATGGTGAATCCTCTCCTGTAGATTCTGAGCCCCAAATGCGGACTTATCCTACGCTTCATGTAACAAAGCTGCATATTGAAAATCACGTGCAGTAGCTTTTATTTGACGTCGATAGGTGGTGGCATTTTCGCGCTCGCCCATCGGGGCCCTAACCGCGAGGCATAGTATCTGATCAATCGCGAACGCTTCACGCTTTTGGGAAGCCAATGACTGGTCTGTACGAGCCACTGCTAGCATTGATTTGAGTCATGTCGCGGAACCTGTACATCCTTGCTGCTACGCTGCTGTTGTTTTCGCTGATCTCGTGCGCCATGCTGAGTTCGGTCAGTTCGACCCAGCCGGACCTGCCGGGTAATGGATCGTTGTGGAAGACGACCTCGCTGTTTCTGTTTCTGGGCGCGGTGATGGCGGCGTTTGCGGGAGTGATGACGGCGATGTTCGAACAGGTAGAGCGCCGGAATGAGGAGCGCCAGCGACGCGAGGGTCGGCGGCGTCATTGAGTGCTGTGCCGTAGAGATTAGCCGGTAGAATGGAAGAAGGGCTGAACCTGCCCTTTCTGGCAAAGGAAGACATTCGTATGTACGAGGTAACGGTAGAGGCCGGGTTTTCTTCCGGCCACTATCTGCGCAACTATCGCGGCAAGTGCGAGAATCCGCACGGCCACAATTACAAGGTGCGGGTGACCCTGCGCGGCAAGGAACTGGATGAGGCCGGTTTGCTGCTCGATTTCAAGCAGCTGAAGCAAGTGATGCGCCCGGTGATCGATCGGCTGGATCACCAGATGATTAACGAGCTGGAGCCGTTTACCGTGATCAATCCCTCGGCAGAGAACCTGTCCAAGTACTTCTTTGACGAGACGAATCGCCAGTTGAGTGAGATGACGGGCGGTCGCGTCCACGTGAAGGACTGCACAATCTTCGAAACGGACACCACGACCGCTACGTACTACGAGCTGTAACGCAGCATGTATCTCATAGAAATCTATAAGTCTGTGCAAGGCGAGTCGACCTTTGCCGGGCTGCCGTGCGTCTTTGTCCGGCTCGCCGGGTGCAATCTGCGCTGCTCGTGGTGCGACTCAGAGTACACCTTCAAGGGCGGATACAGGCAGACACTGGACGAAGTGGAGGAGGCGGTCGCGGCCTTGGCGCCCGTGCGTCTAGTGGAGTTCACTGGCGGGGAGCCTATGCTGCAGGAGCGCGAGCTGGTGCCGTTGATGGAGCGGATGCTGGCGAACGGGTACACGCTCATGATCGAGACTAGCGGCGAACGGCCGCTCGGGAGTGTGCCGAAGGACGTGCACAAGATCGTGGATGTGAAGTGTCCAGGGTCGGGCGAGGGCGGTACGTTCCGGATGGAGAATCTGGAAACTCTGACGAAGCGCGACGAGATGAAATTCGTTATCAGCGATCGAAATGATTACGAGTTCGCCCGTGACTTTGCGCTTGAGCATAGGCTCGCGGAGCTCGGTGGGGCGGTGCTGTTCTCACCGGCATTTAAAAGGGCGCCGAGTCTCGAGCGCTCGACGAGCAACTGCGCGTTGGACCCGCGGCTGCTGGTTGAATGGATGCTGGCGGATGGAGTGCCCGCACGGCTGAGTCTGCAAATTCACAAGTTCATCTGGGAGCCGCAGAAGAAAGGCGTTTGATCTTCAGACTCCGGTTACAGGTTAGGGAATGGTCTTGCTGGCCAGATATTTGTTGAGGGGAATCTCGAAGGCGAAGAGCTCTCGGCCGTCTGAGCTCTGAATGCGGCGCAGCTCGAGGTGCGCCCCGCTAAGTGGGCTCTCAAGGTCCTGCAAATCATAGAAGAGGAATCCAGCGCGGGTCGTGTGCGGTTCTACCGCAATGGCGTTGTATTGAAATTCTGAGAAGTCCTGCTCGATTTTCTTGTCCTGATTTTTGCCCTTGCCGCCAACTTTTATCGGGCCGATGGGAATTTTGTTGCGCGGATCGGCGGGCCGGTCGATCGCTCGCTCCGCATCGCGCGGTTCGGCGGCGGGAACTTTGTCTCCGGCGGCGGTAATGAAGTCGATGCGCGCGTTGTCGAGCGAGATCGGGGTATCACCTTCGTTGGTGATGATGATGCGGATGGGGATGATATTGGCGGACACATAGTCGACGCGGAAGATGGATGCCTTCTTCGGGGTTTCGTAGGGATCGGCGGCGATGGAGAGGTGGTCGCCGGCGTGGCGCTCAAAGGACGGATATTGGTCCGCGTTTTGCGGGGGCGGCGGAGCGTGCTGCGCCAAAACGGGAAGCACAAGCAGAGCGGCAGCGAACGGCAAACACAGCAGAGAACGCATGCAGTGATTATCTGGGCATCGCGTGAGACGGGTAAAGGAACGAAGCATTTTTTGCGATTCCTGTGACCTGCGGATTGACTTCCGGAAAGACCCTTTTGTCGGGGAGGCCCTAAGAAGTGACGCTGGCCGGGTCTACACCGATAGCAAAATGCTTTTATACCGTTTTCACAAGTACTGTGTTCCGACCAGCAGCCGCCAGGAGCAGCTTTCTTGAAGGGAGCTGCGTCCGGTGTTGTTCTTGGCGGCTACACCTTTTGTGAAAACGGTATAGTCTGCGGCAGGATCGTGACACTTTTTGTTTACAACATCGGGCTGCTACTGGTGCTGGCGGTTGGCGCACCGATTTGGCTGTTGCGTCGGCGCTGGCGTGAAGGACTGCGCGAACGGTTGGGTGCGGGTGCGGAGCGGGTGAACCATGCGCTGAGCGGGAGGCAGCAGGTGTGGGTTCATGCTGTTTCGGTGGGCGAGGTGGTGGCGATCAGCCGCCTGGTGGAAGAGCTGGATGCGCGGCTGGGTCGGGGATCGGTAGCGATTTCAACGACGACACAGACCGGGCAGCAATTGGCTCGGGATCGCTTCGGCGCGGCGCGATGCTTTTATTTCCCCATTGATCTGCCATGGGCGGTGCATCGGGCCTTCCGTGCGCTGCAGCCGCGGATGCTGGTGCTGGCTGAGAGCGAGTTGTGGCCGAATGTGTTAGCAGAGTGCGCGGGGCAGCGGCTACCCGTGGTGGTGGTGAATGCGCGTGTCTCAGATCGCTCTCTGCCGCGATACCAGCGGTTGTTCAGATGGTGGCGGCCGTTTCTGGAGATGCTGACCTTGGTGCTGGCGCAGAGTGCGGAGGATGCGCGGAGGTTTGTGTCGATCGGCGTGCCGGAAGACCGCGTGCGCGTGGGTGGGAATTTGAAATTCGATGTGCGATCGCCGCGGTCTACGGGACTAGTGGAGCAATTGCGGGGGCAATTGCCCAATGGGGCGAAGGTGCTGGTGGCTGGTTCGACGCTCGAGGATGAAGAACGTGTGCTTCTGGATGCATGGCCGGCCACCTGCGCAAGCACGCCGAATGCGGTGATGGTTCTGGCGCCGCGGCACCCGGAGCGCTTTTCGCGCGTGGCCGCATTGGCGCGGGAGAAAAAGATACCGCTGATGGAGCGGTCGTCATGGGACGGCGGGCTAGTGGCTGCGGGAAGTGTATTTCTGTTGGACTCGATTGGCGAGTTGGCCAGCATGTACGGGCTCGCGACACTGGCGTTTGTAGGCGGCAGCCTGGTTCCGGCTGGAGGACACAATCCTCTGGAGCCGGCGCAGTTTGCCGTACCGGTGTTGATGGGGCCGCATTTTGAGAACTTCCGTGACGCGGTCGAGCTACTGCGCGGCGTGGATGCATTGCGGGTGGTGGAGCGCGCGGGCGTGGGGGAGACGATCGCGGAGTGGTTTAGCGATACGAATGCCGCGGCTGCGATGGGCGCACGCGGGAAGGAAGCATTTGAAAAGCAGGCGGGGGCGACGAAACGTGCCGTGGATGCGGTGGTGCGGCTGCTTTCGGAGGGCAACGTTTGAGACATGTGGTGTGGCCACTGCTGCCGCTGGTTCCGTTGTATGGGGCCGCGCAAGCTCTGGATAGCGTTGCGTATGCGCGCGGATGGCGGCGTCGGGAGCGGCTACGGTGGCCAGTGGTGAGTGTGGGCAATCTGTCGGTGGGCGGTGCTGGAAAAACGCCTTTCGTGATCGCGCTGGCGCGCGCATTCACGGAGCGGGGATGGTCGGTCGATGTGCTTTCGCGCGGATACGGACGGACCGCTGATGTTGTGGAGCGGGTTGTCACGGGGGCTATGGACGATCCGGCGGCGCGCTACGGAGACGAGCCGAGCCTGATTGCGGAGCGCGCGGCAGTGCCGGTGTATGTAGGGCGCAGGCGTGCGTCGGCGGGCAGGCTGGCGGAGGCGACGCTGATAGTAGACGGTGGCGCGCGTCATGTTCACTTACTGGATGATGGGATGCAGCATCGCGGGCTCGCTCGGGATGCGGAAATCGTCTTGCTGCATCGGTCCGACTTTCGGACGACGCTGCTGCCAGCAGGCCGGCTGCGCGAGCCGTTGGCGGCTCTCGAGCGTGCGGAATTTGTTGTGCTTCGCGAGGGCGACGCCGAATTAGCAGCGCGTGCGCGGCGTTGGATGCGCACGGATGCGCAGATATGGACAATCAAGCGCGAACTGGAGGTGCCTGCTTTGGAGGGAGCAGCCGTGGTGTTCAGTGCGATTGCACATCCGGAGGAGTTTGTGGCGGAGCTGCGACGGCAGGGCGTCGCACTAGCGGCGACGCGTGCGTGGCGCGATCATCACAGGTTTACGGATCGGGATGTCGAGATATTGTGCGATATGGCGACTACCTATCGAGCCAAATCGTTTCTAACAACACAAAAAGATATGGTTCGCCTGACGGAGAGACAGCGAATGCGTCTCGCTCAGATTGGGCCGCTGGCCGCAGCACAAGTGACGGTGCGGCTGCTTGAGCCGGAGACGGCGCTGGGTGCGCTTGAGCAGCTGCTGCTGCAAAAGGGCGCGTGAGAGAATCAGCTGTTGTCACGCCGAAATAATTCGCAGAGAGACCGATTGCGCGTGCTGGTGGTCCGGCTGGGCGCGATGGGGGACGTTCTTCACGCGATGCCCGCGGTGGCGGCGCTGCGGGCACAATTGCCGGAGTGCCATGTGGGGTGGATGATCGAGCCGCGTTGGGCGCCTTTATTGCAAAGTGACGCGAGGGCTTTACCTCGCACCGCGACGATGCCGCTGGTGGATGTGCTGCACATGGCTAATGCACGAGGCTGGGCGCGGCGGCCGATTGCGGTATCCACCTGGCGTGCCATGCGGGAGGTGCGGTGCGAGCTGCACGCGCAGAAGTACGACCTCGCGATCGATCTGCAGGGCGCAGTGCGCTCTGCGCTGATGGGAAGAGCTTCGGATGCCGAACTGGTTGGCGAAGCAGAACCACGCGAGAGACCGGCGAAGTGGTTCTTCCACCGTCTGGTGCCGACGCGGGGCGTTCATGTGATCGAGCAGGCAACGGAGGTAATAGCCGGAGCCACGGGATTGCATCTGACCCCTGAATTGCCGGCGCTGCCGGTGGATTGCCGAGCGGAGGCGCGGGTGCATGTGATGATGCCGGATGCAAAGCCGCTGGTGCTGGTGCATCCGGGCGCGGGCTGGGGCGCCAAACGCTGGCCTGCGGAGCGCTACGGCAGAGTGGCGGCAGGTCTTGTGAGTCGCGGATACAGTGTGGTCGTGAACCGCGCCCCGGGGGAAGAGGCGCTCGCAGCAAAAGTGGCGCAGAGCAGCGGCGGGGCCGCCCAGGACATTCGAACAGACATGGCAGAATTGATCGCAATGACGAGGCGTTGTGCGTTGGTGATCGGAGGTGATACGGGGCCCGCGCATCTCGCGTGCGCATTGGGCAAACCTGTGGTCGGCATCTACGGGCCTACCGATCCGGCACGCAATGGGCCGTGGGGCGTGCCGTTCCGTGTGCTGCGGCATCCGGAGAGCCGGCGCGATCATGCGCGACGGAACGCGCCCGAAGCCGGCCTGTTGACGATTGAGCCTGAGGAAGTGCTCGATGCGGTGGATGAGCTGATAGGCGGCGCAGGAAGTTCGGCCGGACGCGCGGCGGTGCAGGCTTGAGCGCGGGGTGGACGCGCATCGCGCGCCGCATCCGGGTGCCCATGGGATTTGTGTTTGCGCTCTTCTTCCTGCTGGCAGCGCATCCTTCGGTGCACTCCCTGCTGTGGAGTCTGCTGGGGACCGTACCCGGCGTGGCGCTGCGCGCGTATGCTTCGGGCTACGTCACGAAGAACACGGAACTGACGACGACTGGGCCTTATGCGTACACCCGCAATCCTCTGTACCTGGGCTCGATGCTGATTGCGTTTGGATTCGCCGTAGCCGCTCATAGCTGGTGGACGGCGCTGGCTCTGGCGATCCTGTTCACCCTGATCTATCTTCCAACGGTTCGCTCGGAAGAGGCGTTCCTGCGCAAACGATTCAGCGAGTACGACGAGTATGCGAAACGCGTTCCTCGGCTGATTCCACGGCTGAGGTCGGCGGCCTCCACCAATAATAACGGTATCAACGCCGGAGGCTTCTCCGTTGCCCTCTATCGCAAGCACCGCGAGTACAACGCCGTGCTAGGCACAATCGGTATCTATGGGGTACTGTTGCTGAAATTGTTTGTCTGGCACAGAACGCCATTTCTCCCGTTGTGATTTTCGCGGTTGAGAAAAACAATTTGCGTGGGGGACGTATTTGAGACGACTGCCTTGGCTTTTTCTGAGTCTGCTGCTGGCGATCGCCGCCGATTCTCAGCAGACGGCGCTGCTTCCCGCCCCGCAGCAGCAATATCTGCCGCAGCGCCAGACGCTCTCCTACGCCGTGGATTGGCGGGTGTTTCCGGCGGGAACGGCGACCTTCCACTTGGAAAGCGATGGAACAACGCAGCGGGTGCAAGCGAATGGAGATTCGATCGGTGCGGTGAGTCTGCTGTTCAAGGTAGTGGACAGGTTTCAATCATCCTTTGACCGGCGCACCGGTTGTTCGCAGACCTTTGCCAAGCAACTCCAGGAGGGACGGCGGCAGATTGTGAGCACGCTGCAGTTCCAGTATGGGGCACATAAGCAGGTGCTGGACGAGAAGAATCTGGTGAAGGGCACGAGCCAACATTTAGAGTCGCCGATTCCCGCGTGCGTGACTGATCTGATGTCGTCGATCTTCGTTGCCGGTGCGCAGCCGCTGGAAGTGGGACAGAACTTTGTGATGCCGGTTGCAGATGCAATGCGCGTCGTGACGGTGACCTTCAAGCCGGAGGCGCGTGAGGAGATCAAGACGACTGCGGGCACATTTCAGACGATCCGGGTAGAGCCCACGGCAGATGCAGGCGTGGTGAAGAACCGCGGCAACATCTGGATCTGGTATTCGGATGACAACCGTCACCTGCCGGTGCAGATGCGCGCGCGACTGTTCTGGGGCACCATCACGCTGCGGCTGACGAGCGTGGATCCGAAATAGCCGCAGAAGACTCGATCGAGAGCAGAGTTCGATGAGCGGAATCCGCAAGCCATCCTCAATCGCACGGCGCAGCAATGTGCCGCTGCTGGGCAGGTCGCGGCTGATGTCGTTTTATCAGCGGCGTGCAACGCGACTGGCTCCCACGCTGCCTCGGCCAGAGTTGGCGGCGTTCCTGCCGCACCAAAGCTGGCGCTGGATTTCAAGCTACGCGCGGCAGATGTTGGGACGGCGTTACGCGCCGTATCCGAGCTACGCGGGCACGGGGGAGAGCGGTATCTATGCGCTGCGTAACGCGAACGGCAAGGGCGCGGTGCGCATCTCGATTGCGAGCGACTGGGGAACCGGCACGCAGGAAGCGGCGCAGGTGGCCGAATCGATGGCAGTGGGCGCGCCGGATTACACGATCCATCTCGGCGACATCTACTACGTTGGCGATGAGACGGAGGTGGGAGAGAACTTCCTCGGAACAATGGTGAATCAATATTCGCCGGTGATGTGGCCGAAAGGTGCGGTGGGCACCTTTGCGCTCCCGGGCAATCACGAGATGTACGGGGGCGGCGGATCGTACTTCACAGCGGTGCTGGACTACTGCGAGACCGGCGATGGAGGGCCGCAGAAGGCGAGCTACTTCTGTCTCGAATCGGAGCACTGGCGGATTCTGGGACTCGACACGGGCTACAACTCCGCCGGACTGCCGCTGCTCGCAGCCATACCGGGCGTGAACCAATTGCGCTGGGTACATGCGGACTGCCGGATGGAAGACGGTCTGATCGCGTGGTTGCGTGACACGGTAAAGCCGCAGGAGAGACCAAAGGCTACGCTGATCCTGACGCATCACCAGTATGGGACAGCTTTCACGGATGAGGTGTTTCCGCGCCCGGCACGACAGCTTGCGGAGTTCTTTGCCGGCCAGGAGGTAGTGTGGCTCTGGGGTCATGAGCACCGATTGGCGATCTATAAATTCCGAGCGACTCCTGGCGGTATTGGCGCGTATGGCCGATGCATTGGGCATGGCGGCATGCCAGTGGAATGTGGGGAGCGGCCGCAAAAGAAGGCAGGATTGAAGTTCTATGACGCGCGAGGCGATTACAAATTGAGCGAGGGAGCTGCGTGCGCAGGTTGGAATGGGTTTGTGAACGTGACCTGCAATGGCACATTGCTGGAGATCGACTATCTAGACCTGCACAATCGCATGATGTTCCAGGAGTGCTTCACCGCGAAGCCCGACAGATGCCTGCACCACGAATACAAGAATACGCGGTTAGAGCACTTCTCCTGAAGGCATGGACAGTTCTATTGCAGTCGAAAACGATCGCGCATCAGGCGCTGCAGCTTCGGCTGGTAAATCAGCTCGTAGGCCAGCTCCTTATCCGGAAACATGGCGAGTGCGGCGCGCCGGCTGTCCGCGATCATCTCCGATGCCGCTTCGTAGGTGAGTGTGCTGTCCTGCGCGATGACCGACATCACCATGTTCATCATGAGCTGGAGGCGGCGAAGGTTCTTCTCTTCCTGTTGCTGCTCGAGCACGGAGCGTGCTTCCGCGGGTTGTGTGTGACCTCTGTCCCCGGTTTCCTCTGACTGCATGCGTGGACCCTCCGGACTGCGATGTTTCGCAGACTCTATACCTGATAAGGATGCTGCGCACGAGAAAAACGATCCTGACCGGTATCAAGGTAAGTGCGCGGAGTGAACACCGGTACCGTCGATGTAGAAGGTAGAGACGCCAAGAAGGTCGGTGCGCCAGGTGTGCGCGCCTTCAACTTGTAGCTTTTTCAATGTTTCCCAACGCGGATGGTGGTAGCTATTGTAAGGACCGACCGAAATGATGGCGAGATGCGGCTGGACGCGCGCAAGGAAAGGCGGAGTGGTAGAGCTCTTACTGCCGTGGTGGCCCACCTTGAGCAAGTCGGAGGCAAGGTCATCAGCGGGCAGTGACAGCATGGCGGTTTCGCTGGACGCCTCGGCATCGCCCTCGAGCAAAGCGGAATGTCCGGCGTAGCTGAGGTGAAGCACCAGAGAGTCGTCATTGCTGGCAGAGTCGCCGGGTTGGTAACTGGGCGATGGAGCGAGAACTCTAGCAGTTGCGGCGCCAAAGGTCATGCTGTCGCCGGCAGACAAGGAACGGACTCGGACGCCGAGCCATAAGGCCTCGCGAAGCAGTTGCTGATAAGCGGGGGTAGGTGGATTGTGGCCGACCCAGAGCTCGCGCGGACGGAAGTTGCGCAGCACGGCGGCCATGCCCCCCATGTGGTCGCTGTGCGCGTGCGTGAGGGCGACCACGTCAAGGCGCTGAATGTGCCGGCTCCACAGATAAGGCGAGACGACATCTTCACCGATATCAAAGTTGCCCTGGCGGGTCGAGCCACCTGTGGGACCACCGGCATCGACCAGCATAGTGCGGCCCTCGGGTGAGACGACCAAGATGGAATCGCCCTGACCGACATCGATGGCGCTGATCTCGAGCACGCCTGCTCGGCGCGAAACACCAGGCGGAGCAAGGATGCACACAACGGCTGTGAGGAGCGCTGCGGCGCTCATCGGCAGTGCTACGCGGCTTCGCGCGCGGACAACCCAGACGGCAAAGGCGAGCAGCGCGAGACAGGCCAGGGTGGCAGTGATGGTCGGACCGGGACGGCGCCATTCGCTCATGCGCAACGCGCTCGAGATGCGAACGATGGCGACGACGGCATGCAGCAGGGCGGCGGTAGCCGCTGCGGGCAGCCACGCGATATGCGGCGATAAGAGGAGCGCCAGCATTGTGAGCAGCGCGGCCGGCAGCAGCAGCGTGAGGGCGGGAACGATGAGGATGTTGACGAAGAGCCCGAATGTGGTGACGCGATGGAAGTAGGCTGTCATGGGCAGTGCCATGACGAGCTCGATGGTGGCGGAGACAAGGCAGAGGTCGAAGAGCAGAAGGCTCCCGCGGATGCCGAATGCCAGCACATTCTGTGCGCGGCGGGTGCGGCGCGGACGACGGCTGACGAACGGTTCGAGGTGCTCCCCGAGGAGGCGAAGCGTCACGCGGAATTGGGCGAGACGCGGCTCGAATGCTGTGTCCATGCCGACGGCGTTGATGAAGCGGGAGGCGATAAGAAACGGGGTGCTGGAGCGCTCCATAGCGGGGACAGCGATGCCGGCGACGGCGACGACGGTGAGCAGAGTCATCTCAAGGCCGGCGTCGAAGAGCGCGTGGGGATCGAAGACGAGCAGGCAAAGCGCGGCAAACCCTAGGCTGTTAAGGCGGCCGCGATCACGATAGAGAACCCTACCGATAAGGTAGAGCGCCAGCATAGCGTAGGCGCGCTGGACTGGCTGGCCGAATCCAGTCAGCAGAGCATACGCGAGAGAAAGCGGGAGCGTGATGGCGGTGAGCGGAAGTCGGCCGATGTGAAGCCTGCGGCCGATTGCGAAAACAAATGTTGCGAAGATGCCGAGGTGCAAGCCAGAGACGACGAGAAGATGGAAGGAGCCAGTGCGCTCGAATGGCGTGCGAAGTGCGCTGCCGAGGTAAGAGCGGTCGCCGGTGACCATCGCGGAGAGCATGGCAGCATCATCGTGACCTAGGGTGAGCCAGTCAGGCAGGGCGCCGGGTCGCGGCGTGTCCGCGAATTGCACCAGGCGGTCGCTAGCTGCGGTTTGGAGCGCGTGTTGCAGGCATGCGAAGCTACGGCGGCCGTTAGGCGCCTGCATATGGAGCTTCTCGGCTTTCGCGGAGCCGATGACGCCGATGCCCTGGCTCAGCAGCCACGCGGAGCTGTCCCAGACCCCGGGTTCGCGGTAACGCTCGGGTGGCTTGATCGTTGCCGTAACGGCGACAATATCGCCGCAGCCGAGCGGCGTCATCGTGGCGTCTGCGGGTGCGTAGAGCGAGAGGCGCAGGCCGCCCTCGACCGGCTGGAGGAGATCGCCGGGCAGCGCGGCAGCGCGGACCTGCAGGTCGATGGACTGCATCTGCTCGGCGATCTGGTCGTTCGAAAAGGGGCGGAACGAGATGATGTGGCGGATGGGACTGGCGCGCTCGACCGTGCCGGTCAGCGTGACGGGCTCGTTCTGGGCCATGTGGCGAAGCTCCTTCTGTGGTGCGGGACGGGGCTGCATCTCTGCGGCGAAGCCGCCGAGAAGCAGCCATGTTGCGGCGAGCGGCCAGAGCGCGATGCGGGACCGCCAGCGCGCGGTTACGGCGGCGAGCAGGCCCTCGAGGAGAGTCGCGATGGCGAGCCACGCAGGCATGAACCAGTAACGGCTGCAGATGAGAATGCCTGCGGCGAAGGCTATGGCTGCGAAGAGAAGCGGGACGCGGGTGAAGCGCACCGGATCGTGCTGGATGGCTCCGATATGGGGCTTCGCGAGGAGTTCTTTGGAGGAATGGCCTCTGGCCGGTCGCAGTGGGGGTGACTGTGGCGGAGCGACGATGGTGGCCATGAATTGGTAGCCCTGAGCCGCGCCACCAGTTTTTACTCACGTTCGAGTGTGGCCACGGTCTCCAGATGGAATGTCTGTGGGAACAGGTCTATCAGGGTGACAGCGACGGGTCGATACCCGGATGGTTGCAGCGCGCGCAGATCGCGGGCGAGGGTGGAGGGATCGCAGGAAACGTAGACGATTTGGCGCGGCTGTACGGCAGCAAGCTGGTGGCAGACGTCGCTGCCCAGACCTGCGCGTGGCGGGTCTACTACGACGAGATCGGGAGTCTGGGCGGGGGACGATTGGAGGAATCGAAGGGTGTCCCGCGATACGTGCTTGTGCGCAGGGCCACGGAGGTTGTGAACGAGATCGGCCGTCGACGATGGCGAGGACTCGACAGCGATGACCTGGTCGAATCGCTGTGCGAGCGCCCGGGCGAAGAGGCCGACGCCGGCATAGAGGTCCCACGCAATGTTTCCGGTTCGTTTCGCGACGACCTCTTCAACGAGCGCCGGGATGAGATATCGGTTCACCTGGAAAAAGGCGCCGGCGCTGACTTGATAACGGAGCGAGCCAACGGTGTAGTCGAGCGAGGGCCGGCCCCACGCGGCGGATGACTGTATGCGGCGCGTCCTGGGATCGAGAGAGAAGGTGCGCACGCCCTGGAGCGAGGGCAGGGTTGTGAAAAGTGCGTCGGCTACAGATCGGGGAAGATGCTCCGATGATTTGCCTTGCTGTGTGAAGAGCGAGATGAGTAGCGCCGATTCGTCGGCTGCGGTGAAGAACTCAACTTCGGAGAGGCTTTGCGCGAGGGAGGGCTGCTTCTGGAGAAGTTCATTGAACGCGTAGATGACGCGCTGCAGGATGGGAGCGGCGACGGGGCAGTGAGTGACGGGAAGATCACGATGGGAGGCGGCTTCGCGGTAGCTGAGCGCTGTCGTCGTGACATGGAGGCGGATACGGTTGCGGTACGACCACGGATCGGCCGACAGGACGCGGAACTCGCCGGGGACGTCAACGTGCGCGCGCTCGAGCGTTTCGATAAGGATGCCGCGCTTCATGGCGAGCTGCGCTGAATAGTCGGCATGCTGGTAATGGCAGCCGCCGCAGCGGCCGTAGTATTCGCAGCCGGGAGTGGTGCGGCTGGGTGCGGGCTCGAATACGGAGTCGAGTGTGGCCGTGATGTAGCTGCGGCGGTCGCTGACGATGGTGGCTTCCACCAACTCAGCGGGGAGAGCAAGTGGTACGAAGACCGCTTTGCCGGCGAGATCGGCCGGGCCATCAGCGGGGACGCGGGCGAGTGACGCGCCGCCGTAGATCGCTTTTTCGATCCGCAGCTTCATGTCACTCGCCCTGCTGCATGTAGAAGAGGCTGACGCGCGGCAGATCGTAGCGTTCGAGCAGGCGCCGGCGCATGAACTGCTGCTCAATCTGTCGGATCTGCACTGCCTGCATGCGGCCGCGATAGGGCGCAAGCTCGCGCCCGGCCTGCTCGCGCATCTGCTCCAGCTCATCCGCGGGCATGTCGGTGAGGAGGAGCGCGAAGAGCTTCTCTTCAAGCGTGCTCAAGTGGCGCTCGAGTTCTTCGTTGCTGAACTTCTGGTGCGCGAAATATTCCAGGCGCTCCGCGATCTCGCGCAGCGCCGGGACGGTGCTCGCGACGCGGCTGAAGGTCGCAGCCGCGGCCTGCAAATGCTTTGCGATGCGATCATGTTCGAGTCCGGCGGCATCCATCTGCACGGGCGAGCCGCCGATAGTGGCATCCTGCATGATTTCAACGGCTTCCATGACAGCCTGCGCGCACCAGGCGAGACCGTTGACCTTCCGCATACGGGCCCTCGTCTTGCGCGCCTCATATTTGTCGAAGGCAACGTCGATACCGCGCAAGACGGCGGCCAGCGGCACGCCCGCCTCGCGCCAGGCGTCGATGAGGGCCCAGTCCAGGGTGGAAAGAAGCAGGATGGATCCGCGACGGCGCTGAAAGTGCTCCTCGATCTCCGTGAAGTAGTTGATGTAGTTGTTTTGCACTTAGGTCGTCGTGGCCGGAGGTGATGCGCCGCGCGATCGCGGTGTGCGGTTCCGCTCGTAGAGCAGACGCAGGCCGTCGAGCGTCAGCATGTCATCGATGGCCGTGATGTATTTCGAGTCTTCGTGGAGCATGTGGGCGAGACCGCCGGTGGCGATCACTTTCGGAGCTGGTGCGCTTCCATTGGGCTGGCTGGTCTGAATTTCTGCCAGCATCCGCTCGAGGATGCCATCGACCAGGCCGATGTAGCCGTAGAAGAGGCCGCTTTGCAGGTGAGCGATGGTGTTGGTTCCGATGGTGCGCGCGGGCCGCTTGATATCGACCCGGGAGAGCTTGGCCGCGCGTGAGAAGAGAGCGTCCGCGGAGATGCCGAGTCCAGGAGCGATGACGCCGCCGATGTATTCGCCCCGCGCCGAGATGACGTCGAAGGTGGTTGCAGTGCCGAAGTCGACGATAATGATGGGGCCGCCGTAGCGCACGAAGGCTGCGACGCCATTGACGATGCGATCCGCGCCGAGTTCGGCGGGATTGTCGACGAGAAGCGGCATGCCAGTCTTGATACCGGGTTCGACGAATAGAGGGCGGATACCAAAGTAGCGCTCGCATAGGCGGCGGATTGTGGTGTCGAGCGGTGGAACCACCGACGAGACGACGATTGCAGAGATTTTCGAGACGTCAATCTGACGCATTGCGAACAGGTTCAGGAAGAGCACGCCGTATTCATCGGAGGTCTGGTTTTTGTGCGTGGTGATACGCCAGTCGGCCACGAGCTCTGAGGAATCATGGTTGTAGAGGCCGAGCACTGTGTTGGTGTTGCCGATGTCGATGGCCAGTAACATGGTTAGCGCGCTCCTTCCCGCACGCCGCCGGAAAGCACAACGCGGATGCCGTGGGGCGTGCGCACACGAAGAAAGCCGCGGGCGTCGAGCCCGTCCGTGACTCCCGAGAATGTATCAGTGTCAGTAACAGTTACCTGTTTACCCTGAATCCACGTGGAGCCTGCGGATAACCGGTCACGGACATCTGCGGTTGCCACATCAAGGTTATGTACTGCGGTCAGCCGCTCCACCTCCTGGTTCAGGTGATGCAGGAGCGCCACCAGCAGATCCTGACGAGACCAGTCTTGGCCGGTTTCGATTTTGAGCGAGGTGGCGAGTGATGCCAGCTCCGGCGGGAACGATGGCTGATGTACGTTGAGGCCTATTCCGATGACGGCGTGGCGCACGCGTGTGACCTCGGCGTTGAGCTCGGTGAGGATGCCGCCCATCTTGCGGCCGGAGAGCAGCAGATCGTTGGGCCACCGAATGTCGGGCGCGAGCGAGGTGATGTCGCGGACGGCATCCTGCACAGCGAGCCCTGCAGCCAGCGAGAGCCAGAGAACGTCGGCCGGCGCGATCTTCGGCCGCAGCAGGATGCTGACGTAAAGGCCGGAGCCTGCGGCGGAGTGCCATTCGTGCGCACTGCGCCCGCGACCGCCGGTCTGCTCGTCAGCAAGGTAGACGGTGCCGCTCTCCTGCGCCTGTTCGGCCTCGCGCATGGCCTGCGTGTTGGTGGAGTCTATGGTGGGAAAGTGACGGACTCTGCCGGCGAATGGTGTGCCAGCGAGCTCGCGATTGAGCGTTTCGAGCTCGAAGGCGCCGGCGATAGGAGCGGAGATAAAGTTCATCGCTCTGCTCTCCGCCTTCAGTTCTCTGCCACGATGCGCATGCTGAGGTCAATCGCGGTGGCGGAGTGCGTCAGGGCGCCGGAGGAGATGAAGTCCACGCCAGCTTCGGCGTATTTACGGATGGAATCCAACTGAATGCCACCTGAAGCTTCAATGGGCACATTGCGGCTACGCGCATGGATGAACTTGACGGAGGAGGCTACGTCAGCGGGTGTCATGTTGTCGAGCAGGACTGCCTCGGCGCCGCCCTCGAGCGCCTGCTCGAGCTCCTGTCGGTTGCGCACTTCTACTTGCACGCGCTGACCGGGCTTGCGCGCCGCGAGTGCGGCTGCAAGCACCTTGGGTATGCCGCCCCCGAGAGCGATGTGGTTGTTTTTGATGAGAACGCTGTCGGAGAGATCGAGCCGATGGTTCTCACCGCCCCCGCAGGAGACCGCGTATTTGTCCAGCAGACGCAGGCCCGGCACAGTCTTGCGCGTGTCAAGGACCTTTGCTTTCGTGCCGTTCACCTGGTCGACATACCGGCGCGTTATGGTGGCGATGCCGCTCATGCGCTGCATCAGGTTCAGGATGACGCGCTCGCAGGAGAGGAGGACTTGCGCGGTGGAGCGGACAACCGCGATCGATTGCCCACGCTTGACGCGCACACCGTCGAAAATTTCTGGATGATGTACGACTTCGTAGCGGACCGGATTCGACCGGCCGGACGCCTGGCTGAGGCGTGAATATATCTCCAGAAAGCGGGGAATACAACCAAGACCGGCTACGACACAATCTTCTTTGGCAACGATGGTGCCGGTGGCGCGCAGCTTGGGATCGATAGTGTAGGCAGTTGTGATGTCTTTGAGCGCCTGGTCTTCCAGCAGGGCGTGTTCCAGGATGGCCTCAACTCGCTTACTCTTCCAGTCCATACGCTCCTCTCATGATACGCCGCAACGGAGTCGAACCTTGAGCTTGACTTGATAAAGCGACGGTTAGGATTAAAAGATGCTTTTTCGAGGGATCTTGTTATTTCTTGCCGCGGCGATGCCGTTGGCATTGCAGGCACAGACGCAGTCGAAACAGGACGAATGCTTGCTGACCCAGCCCGGAGTATGTGCCCGGCACGTTCTCGGGGACGAAGTCGGCATCCTGACCAGCCCGCTGCATGTGAGGGCCAAGGACCTGCTGTGGATTGCGCCCTTTGGCATTGCGACCGGCGTGGCCCTCCACTATGACGCGGATGCGCTGAGCGAGCTGGGTTATCACCCCAGCCAGCAGGATACTTTCGAAACGATCTCAAATGTAGGCGCGGTATATGTGCCGATTGCGGCGATCGTCGGTGGGTATGCGGCCGGCGCATGGCGGAAGGACGATTACCTTCAGCAGACCGCGGTGCTTTCCGCAGAGGCGATCCTTGACGCGCAGATCATTAACCTGCCATTGAAATATGCTCTGGATCGACAGGCGCCCAACCAGGGCGACGGTACGGGGCGCTTCTGGCCGCATGGCCCCAGTACATGGCCCGATGGCCAATCGATGCCATCCGGCCATTCGTTGACAGCATGGAGCATGGCGCATGTAGTGGCCGCACGTTATCCGGGTTGGCGCGTGGGGCTGGTGGCCTATGGGTTGGCGACAACCGTGAGCGCATCACGCGTGATGGCACGGCAGCATTTTCCTTCGGACGTGGTGGTAGGCAGCACGCTGGGTTATCTGATCGGCGGCTACGTGGTCAGAAAGCGCGGCGAGCCGAGCAAGAGCTTTACCTTCTCCATGGTCGATACGCCGAATGGGCGGGGCATGCAGTTGTCCTATAACTTCAGCCACTAGCGAGGAGGTAAGTTCTATTCTGGCGGCAGATTGCCGAGCGCTCCGCGTGTACGCTCGATGAGTGTGGTCAACTCGGCATTGCGGCGGCGAATGCCTTCGATGACCGAGCCGGGAGCCTTGGCGAGGAAAGACTCGTTGGCGAGCTGGCGGTCGCTGTTCTCTTTCTCTTTCTCCAGCTTCGTGAGTTCTTTGCCGAGTCGCTCACGCTCGGCCTTCGTGTCGACGGGCTTTTCGTAGACGATGGCGACATCGAAGGTGGGAGTGGCGCGATGTGCCAAACCCTCCGGCAATTGCGAGACGATTTCAAACGTCGTGACGCGCGCGAGGCGCTGGATGGTCGACAGGTTCTGCTCGAAGACAGAGGAGTCTGCGGCGCGGAGAAGGATGGGGATGGATTCACGCTCGGGTACGCCGGCGTCTTTTCGGGCTGAGCGGACAGAGACGATGAGGGACTGGAGCTGCGCCATCTGGGCTTCTGAGCCTTCGTCCAATTCCTTTCGACCAGAGAACGGATAGGGCATCAGCGCAATCGAGCGCGCAGGCGGATGGCCGTCGTAGAAGGCGTGCCAGATCTCTTCCGTTATGAAGGGCATGAAAGGCGAGAGCATGCGAAGCGAGGATTCGAAGACTGCATTGAAGAGCAGAAATGACAACGTCCGATCCTGCTCATTTTCGGATTCGATGCGCAGTTTTACCAATTCCAGATACCAGTCACAGAGATCTCCCCAGAAAAACTGGTAAATCGCGTGGGCCGCTTCGTCGAAGCGGTAGGCTTCGAGCGCGGTGTTGACGGCATTTGCCGTGGTGTAGATGCGCGAGAGGATCCAACGGTCTTCGAGGCGCGACTGATCTGTCTGCTGCTTTCCGATCTCCGGATTCGGCGCTGGATAGGTGAGGAAAACCCCTTCCCTACGATCGACGGTAGCGAGATCGATGGAGCCGACGATCATGCCGCCATTGGGATACAAGCGTTCGCGCTGCATAAAGAGGAAGCGCGCAGCGTTCCAGATCTTATTGGCAAAGGCGCGATAGCCCTCCGTGCGTGCTTCCGAGAAGGCGATGTCGGTGCCAGGCGAAGCCATCGTCGCCAGTGTGAAGCGCACTGCATCGGTGCCGTATCGTTTCACGATTTCAATGGGATCGATGACGTTGCCCTTGGTCTTCGACATCTTCTGGCGCTCGGCATCCCGCACGAGAGCGTGTATGTAGACCTCGCGAAAAGGAACGGCGTCTTTGAGCGTGCGGGCTGATCCATCGGGCATCGGCACATCGAGCATGAAGTGACAGCCGAACATGATCATCCGGGCCACCCAGAAGAAGAGGATGTCGAAGCCCGTGACGAGCAGCTCGGTCGGATAGAAGGTGGCGAGATCGGGAGTCTGGTCCGGCCAGCCGAAGACCGACATCGGCAGCAGCCCAGAGGAGAACCAGGTGTCGAGCACATCCGTTTCCTGAGTCAGCGCCTTCGATCCGCAATGTTGGCAAGCTTCGGGGGTTTCGCGCGCGACGGTAACCTGCTCGCATGCGTCGCAGTGCCACGCGGGGATGCGATGGCCCCACCAGAGCTGGCGAGAGATGCACCAGTCATGAATGTTTCGCATCCACTCGTCGTACGTCTTGCGGTACTGCTCGGGGGTAAAACGGATGTGCCCTTCGTCCACTGCGGCTATAGCTTTTTCCGCGAGAGGTTGGATGCGCACGAACCATTGTTTCGAGAGGCGCGGCTCCACCACCGTTTTGCTACGGTCGCACTTGCCAATGGCGTGCGAGTGGTCCTTGACCGAAAAGCCGGGCTGGCCTTCGAGTTGGGTGACGATGCGCTTGCGCGCCTCAAATCGATCGAGGCCGGCGAAGGGGCCCGCGATCTCGTTGAGGTGCGCGGTCTCGTCCATTACGTTGATCGACTGCAGCTTGTGGCGCTGGCCAACTGCGTAGTCGTTGGGATCGTGCGCGGGCGTGATCTTGACCGCTCCAGTGCCGAACCCGGGGCTGACCCATGGGTCGGCGATGATGGGAATCTCGCGCCCGATGAAAGGCACGCGCACGCTTTCACCCTGCAGGTGACGATATCGCTCGTCGATGGGATGGACGGCGACGGCCACGTCGCCGAACATCGTCTCCGGCCGCGTGGTTGCGACTAGCAGCGATTCGTTCGAGCCGACGATCCCATATGGGATGGTGTAGAGCTTGCCTAGCTGTTCCTCGTGAATGACTTCGAGATCGGAGATAGCGGTCTGGCAATCCGGGCACCAGTTGACGATGTAGGATCCGCGATAGATGAGGCCCTGCTCGTGCAGGCGGACAAAAGCTTCACGTACGGCTCGCGACAGATCGGCGTCCATAGTGAAGTACTGGCGCGACCAATCGACGGAGACGCCGAGGCGCTTCATCTGGTCCAGGATGGCGGAACCGTATTGTTCCTTCCATTTCCAAACCCGCTCCAGAAACGCTTCACGACCCAGCTTCTGGCGTGAGGTCTTCTCGGCTGCGAGCTGACGCTCGACCATCATCTGAGTGGCGATGCCGGCGTGGTCCGTGCCTGGCACCCAGAGGGTGCGATCGCCGCGCATACGATGCCAGCGCGTGAGAATGTCCATCTCGGTCTGGTTGAGCATGTGTCCCATGTGCAGGCGGCCGGTAACGTTCGGCGGAGGCAGCAGCATGGTGAAATTGCGAGCATCAGCGCTCTCGCCAATAGAGGCGGCGTGAAAGAGATTTTCACGTACCCAGTACTCGGCCCACTGCTCTTCGATGGCGGCTGGGTCGTAAGTTTTCGGAAGTTCGCGTGGCATGGAAACTTCAGGGTAACAAAGAGGGAGAGAACTACCGGCAAAGGCAGACAGCTGCAGGCACCGCCAGATAGATAGGGAGAAAGCGGCAACGGCAGCAGGTGAGTGCCTGCTGCCGTTGTCTGGTGTTGCATGAAGATTCTGGTCCTGTTTTTAGAAGGGGTTCAGCTTCTCGAGGCCCTTCTTTTTCTTGTTTGCACTCGAGGACTCGGAACTCTGGTCGGTCTTGACCTTGGGGTTCTTCTTGGGTTTCTTGCCCGGTGCGGGAGTGCCCGTCTGCACCTGCGCAGCACCGGCGGCTCCGCCCTTCACATCGTTGACCTGGTTCTGCGCTTCAGCTGGCTTCTCGACCGGAGGCAGCGGTGCAGTGTTGGCGGGACCGACTGGGTTCAGTCCGAAGTTGTCGCCGGCTGCAGCGGGCGTGCCATTGTCGGTGCCTCCTCCGGCGGGTGGCGCAGCGGCAGCAGGCGGCGCAGCACCGGTTGAGGAGTTGCCGCTGCTGTTGTCTACCGCATTGCCATTGGGGTTCAGGATTTCAACGCCGACGCCGGTTCCTCCTGGAGCGCCCTCTGTCGGATTCGGCACAGCGGCATCCCCGGTACGCGGAGCTGCAGTACCGTTTGCAACACCAGCCGAAGCTGCGGCGGCGGGAGCTTCCCCTCCCGGTTTGCCAATAGCGGAGTTGAAGATTGCGATGTTTTCCTTGCTGACTTCAGGCGCAGTGACGGTCTTTGCAGGCGTCATCAGCGGCTCACCCACGCGGGCTGCCTGCAGCGTGGAAGGCCCATGCTTCACCAGCAGTATCGCGCGGTCTTTCAGCTTAATGTTGGCACGGCTTTGCTCCTCGGCTTCGCTTTCGGCGAGCTGGGTCTGATTGGGCTCCGGCACCGGCCGGCCCAGTGCGATCAGTTTCTCTCTCGCGTCCTCAACGTGAGGCGCCATGGGATAGCGGGTGACCACCTTCGCATAACAGTCAGCGGCGCGATCGTCGTAAGCCGCGATCAAGCGTTCCCGTTCTACGGGTTTGATGTTCATGCGGGACGCGATATTCGCTTCCGCGGCATAGTTATCGCCGAGCTGCATCAGTGCAAGATCGCTCTTGCTGAAGAGCGGATAGGCATCGGTGAGGGTCTGCAGGCGGGCGATGCTCGCCGGCCAGTTTTCGTGTGTCGCGTAGAAGCTGCCGATGGTGTATTGGCGTTGTGCCAGCACCTCCTGCACCTCGCGCAGCCGCTGCTTGGCGCGCGGGATAAGCGTGGAATCCGGGTATTGCTGGATCATCAGCCGGTATTCCTGCTCAGCGCGGTCCGCGTTGGTAGGATCGCGGTCCGGCTTTTCCATTTGCTGATAGTAGATGTCGCCCACCTTCATCTGGGCTTCAGCGGCTTCAGGCTGATTGGGGAAGAAAGTGATGAAATCCTTGTATTCAGCTTCGGCCTGCTGCAGGGCCGCGGCCCCGCCCTCCTTGTACCAGCTGTCGCCTACAGCGAGCTTGGCGCGCATCTGGTACTCCGACTCGGGATAAGTGGTGAGGAGCGCCTGCAGATCGAGGCGGGCCACATCGTACTTGCCCTTCTTCAAGGCGGTCATCGCCTTGTCGAAGAGCTCCTTATCCGGCTGCTTGGAGGTGACGCCCGCAAGCGGGTCCGTGGGGCTGACCTTTTTTGGTTTATTCGAATGATGAAGAACCTGGGCGGATGAGCCGATCGTGCATGCGGCGGCCAGGCACGCAGTGGCGGAAAGAGCAAGCAAGCGGGCGGAAAAACTCCGGTTCATTGACATCGACATCCCTCGAGATTTGGCAAAAGACCACCGGCAGCGTGCGCTCGATTTCGCCTGTGGGTTTCTCGTTACGACCATTCTAGAGCGGCCTCCCGCTCCTGTGTTCGTTCAGCGCACAGAAGTGCAGTTTTTCCGACCAGAAACCGCATAGTTTTCTTCTTCCAAGTCTTCACCGACGGGATTTCCGTTCAATGTGCGGCGGCAAGCTCTGCTGAGCGCGCCGCCTCCAATAATTGCCGTGCCTTGCGTTCCGGTTGACCACCATCGAATACCGCACTGCCGGCGACCAGCAACTCTGCTCCTGCTTCGACGACTGCGGCGACCGTGTCGTGAGCCACGCCGCCATCCACTTCGATACGGAAGCCAAGGTTGCGTTCTGCACGCAGTTCGCGAAGGCGCCGGATCTTCTCGAGCGAGAAGGGAATGAACTTCTGTCCGCCGAAGCCGGGGTTCACGCTCATGATCAGGACGTGGTGGAGCATGGGAAGCACATCGTAGAGCAGATCGACGCGGGTTGCCGGGTTGAGGACCACGCCGGGTTCCATGCCGTGTTCGCGGATGTGCTCAATGGTCCGGTGCAGATGGACACAGGCTTCGTAGTGCACACCAATCCAGTTGGCTCCCGCTTCGGCAAAGGCAGGGATGAATTCATCCGCATTCTCGATCATGAGGTGGCAATCGAGAGGCAATTTCGTGACCCTGCGCAGCGACTTCACCACCGGCGGCCCGAGCGTGATGTTGGGGACGAAGTGACCGTCCATCACATCGACGTGAATGACAGTGCCGCCACCGCGCTCGGCTGCAGCAACGCCTTCGGCGAGCCGCGCGAAGTCTGCCGACAATATAGAGGGCAACAGTTCAACCACGCGGTCAGTGTATCAGCGGGACATGACTCATGCGGTGATGGGCGCGGCAGGGACAACGGCCCCGCGGGCCACTCGGGAGATAGCGCGCAGGAGCGGTTTGTGCGGAACAGTTCTGTCAGGCTGGAGGGCGGTAGGGTCCGTGAAGACCGCTTCACCTGTGCGCTTCGCTGCTGGACGGAAACACCAACGGGTGAAGAGTGCGAGGTGGTCTTCGATCTGCGAGGTCGATGGCCGAGAGGGCGATATCGTTTCGAGCGACGCGAGGGCTTTCTCCAACCGGGCCTCGAGCGTGTCGACTTCGGGAGCGCTGCGTGACGGCTCGAGCGGAACCGCGGCGAGCGCCATCGGGTGCGAGTACAGCGATGTCGAGCCGGATTGCTCGTTGTGCAGCCGCATACCGACCGTCGCATAGGTGACCGGGCCGGCGAGTCCTTGGCGCGTGAGCAGGAAGAGGGTTACCTCGCCGGGATCGGACGAGGGCTGGACGATGACGGCCGAAAGGTCGGAGAGTAGACGCACCGACTCCGGCAGCTCACTGAGTGCCGTCTCCGCTTTTTCATAGCGCTGGTGAATGGCGGCAGCGGCCTCGAACTCAAGAGCTTCGGAGGCTGCGGCGCGTTCGCGCTCGAGCGATGACAGAAGGCTCTTTCCGTGCGTGCGAAGCGTCTCGAAGACAGCATTGGCCTCGCCACGGTGACGGTCCGGCGTGCAGCTTTGATTGCAGGGCGCCAGGCACTTCTTCATCTCGAAGTAGGGGCAGGCGGGATGCTCCGGATAAGGGTGCAGATCTTCGACGCAACGACGCAACTGGAATAGATCGAGCACCGCATCGCAGGCGCGCTCTGCCGCGGCGCGTGTGGGAAATGGGCCGAAGCTGCGATCGGCCGCGCTCCGCACATAGCGGTTGGTCGCGAAGAGGCGGGGAAAGTCGTTCTCCATTGCCATGCGCAGGTATGCGGGAGGCCGCAGTCGGAGGCGCTTGCGGATCTGGGTCGCATCTTTTGCCACGAAGGCGCTAACGATCTCGCGATAGAGAAGCAGGGAGGCTTCAAATTCCGAACCATAGGGCGCCCATGCGATCTCGCGTACGAAAGGGAGCAACTGCAGCCGGCGCGAGAGGGTGCCATCAGGAGCGAGCATACGCTGCAGCCTGCGGCGCAGATTGGTAGTGCGTGCGATGTACGGTTCGCGGCGTTCGCCGAACCCGAGCGAAAAGACAGCGGGTGCTGCCGGCAGTTCCGCAAGCTGATTCGTCTCCGCCGAATCGCCTGCTTGGGCGAAGGATAGAGTATGCGCCAGCACACCCTAATTTTAGCGGCGCCCTGGGCGAACGCGCAGAGGAAGCGGAAGGCGCCGTCCCGTGGGATATGCTGGCTGCCTTTGGTACTGGAGATGATTATGCAGATGAACCGGCGGAGGTTTCTAAACGGCGCGGGCTTGTCACTGGCACGGTTCGCGATGACGAAAGCGCGGGCTGCACAGCCGCGGGTGAATGTCACTGTTGATGCAGACAAAAAGCTGGCGACGATGCCGCGGGATTTCCTTGGGCTGAGTTACGAGTCTGCGCAACTAGCCGATCCTGCATTCTTTTCTGCGAGCAATGCGACGCTGGTCAGTGCTTTTCGCAAGCTCTGCCCGCATGGCGTCCTGCGGCTGGGCGGCAACTTGAGTGACGTGACGCGATGGGCTGGCGGTGCGGCGAACACCATCGCACCCGAGGAATCGGCGAAGATACAGAGCTTTCATGAATGGCGGCTTGTGGACGCAAAAGCTTCGAGCAAGCGACCCGCGACGATTGGTCCCGACGGCATCGCGGCTCTCGGAGGGTTCCTGCGTGCAACAGAATGGCAGCTGCTGTACGGATTGAATCTGGGCACCGGAACACCAGAGCGGGCGGCCGAAGAAGGCGCCCTGGTGATGAAATATGCGGGAAATCACCTGCTGGCATTTCAGGTGGGGAATGAGGCAGACCTCTATGGCCCGGCCTTTCGCGAAGGTGCCTGGAACTTTGAGCGCTACTGGAACGAGTATCAGAAATTCTTGAAGGCGGTGCGTGCCCGCGTACCCGGTGCGCCGTTTGCGGGTCCGGATGTCGCAACCAAGGTCGACTGGGTAACGCAGTTTGCGGGCCGCGCGAAAGGCGATGCGGTTTTGATCTCGTCGCACTACTATGCGATGGGTCCCGCAGGCGCTCCGGGTATCGACGCACAGAAGCTCCTGAGCGATGATCCACGGCTCGCGCGGGAGATGCCGGTGCTGGTCTCCGCCGGCAAAACCGCGGGTGTCCCATATCGGATGACAGAAGGAAATAGTTGCTATCACGGTGGCCAGCCCGGGGTAAGCGATGCGTTCGCATCTGCACTGTGGGCTGCGGATTATCTACTGCGTGTGGCACAGGCTGGCTACGCGGGTGTGAACCTGCACGGTGGCGGTGAGGGGTACTACGCGCCGATTACTGGTGACGCGAATGGTACGAAGCTGCGGCCGGAGTATTACGGCATGATGCTGGCCCAGCAGTTCGCAGGCGCGGCCTTCATCGGAGTTTCGCTCGATGCCGATGCGGACGATGTGACGGCCTACGCGGCACGTATAAAAGACGCACTGCTGGTGACCATCGTGAACAAGTCGAGCGGCCCAGTGCAAATGAGGCTGCACAGAAGCATGACCAGAGCGATGGAGTGCTGGAAGCTGACCGGGCCGTCGCTCGATGCCAAAGACGGCGTCCAATTCGCGCGCGTAAACGGGGACGAGCGGTCCATATCGGGGTACTCGGCAGTGGTGTGGAAAATTCGTACTTAGAAGAGTTGCATTTATTTATCCGATACGCCTGATTCCAAGTAAAAATTGCCGACCGTATCGTATGGAATCGAGTGACGAAGTCCCGGAGGTGTGGACCGAGGTCGGCATTCGTCGCGAAAAAATGTCCATTCCGTGTTAATTTTTGTAGACACATCAAAATGACTCCCATATGATCCACGAAATCTCAGTGGATGAAGAATCACCAAATGACCCGGACCCACGTGAGCCCGGGCGCTAATTTTATTCCCTTCCGAGAGGCCAAATCGTAGATGTTTGCACGCGGGTATACCGGTATCAAATTCCGGCTGGCTATTAGCTTGCTGGGCGTTCCCATGATGGCGTCGTTCGCACCGGCGCTCTATGCACAGGCAACAGCCAGCGGCGCAATTGCAGGTGCCATCACTGATTCCTCCGGTGCCGCAATCGTCGGTGCTACGGTGACGGCGACAAATCTGGAAACCAATGCACAGCGAGTCGCGAAGACCGGCGCGGCCGGCGAGTATCGCTTCGATCTGTTGCCTGTTGGTCACTACAGCATTCACGTGGATGCGCCGGGGTTTGCCGCGGGGCAGATCAAAGATATTGATCTTCTGGTGGGAACGACGGCTGCCGCGAGTGTGCCACTGAAGCCTGGCACCGCGGGCGAGACGGTGCAGGTGCAAGCCAATAATCAGCTCATCGATCAGGAGAAGAGCGATGTCTCGACTGCGGTGACGCCGCGGCAGATCACAGAGTTGCCGTTGAATGGACGCGATTTCGCCAACCTCGCGATCCTTGCACCGGGCGTGAAACAGGTAGACAGCTACGATCCGACGAAGAACCGCTATGCGGTTTATGCGGTAAATGGCTCGACGGGGCGCAATACGAATACGACCGTCAATGGCATCGACAACAAGGACAACACGGTGGGCGGTGCGGTCATGCAGTTGCCGCTCGAAGCCGTGCAGGAGTTCATCATCAGCCCCAACCGCTTCTCTGCAGCAAATGGTCGCAGCGAGGGGGCGGCGCTCAATGTGGTGACCAAATCGGGCACCAACCAGTTCCACGGCAGTGCGTATGGGTTCTTCCGCACTCAGGCCTTCCAGACAAATAACTACTTCGCAAAACAGGGAAACCAGCCGAAGCCGGATTACAGCCGCCAGCAGTATGGCGGTTCGATTGGCGGACCGATTCGCAGGGACAAGGATTTCGGCTTCTTTGCCTACGAGGGACTGCGCGAACGCTCCAGTATCTCCGTTAACCCGGACTCGTACAATGAACTAGCGCTTGTGGCGCAGGTGGCGAAGGAGCAACCCAATCTGTTCGCAGTGCCACCGCAGCCGTCGCATACCATTCCAACTCCGTTCGATGAGAAGCGCTATAACGGCCGTATCGATCACGTCTTCAACGAAAAGAATCGGGCATTCGTCAGCTACCTGGCGCAGGACAACAAGAGCAACAACGATCAGGCCAATGCGCGCGTCGATCTGACGCAGGGCAACTTCACCATCAACGACCTGATCCTGACTAACTTCACGCTCAGCTCGCTGCTGACACCGAATATGGTGAACAACTTCACGGCGGGCTTCCAATATTGGAACAACCTGATTGATTCGACACTGCGCGCCCCAACCATCACCTTTCCTGACACGACCCAGTTTGGAACAAACGTGAACGTGCCGCAGAAATCCAGCCAGCACAAGTTCCAGTTCCGCGACGACCTTTCCTATACGCATGGAAAGCATACGGTGCGTGGTGGCGTGGACTTTGTCTATGAACCGCAGGTGGGCGGTTATTTCGAGAACAACCCTACGCCGGAGTTTGATTTTGTAGATTCACCTCAAAATCTGCTGGATCCGACGAAATATGCGAATGGATTCTCGACGCCCGGCGCCGTTATCAGCATGACCGGAACCGCAGGCGATCCCAGCTTCAATCTGTCTCCCAAGATGATTGGGTTCTATGTGGAAGATGACTTCCGCATCACGCAACGGCTGCTCATCAATGCTGGCATCCGCTACGATCGCGACATTGACACGTATGGCGTCGACAAGCAAAAGAACAGCCGCACCCATCAGGAACTGGTTGCAGCGGCAGCCACCGGCGTTCCCACGGTGCCGACAACTGTGAATCCCACCACCTATGTCACCGGCTATACGCCGGACCTCTCGAATATTGGCGGAGTCTTCACCGGGCTACCCAAGAATGACCCCCTGGACATCAGCCCCCGCATTGGCTTCACGTACGATCTTTCGGGCAATGGCCGCTTCCTCGTGCACGGCGGCTACGGCCTTTACTTCGGCCAGGCCTTCGAGAATATTCCGTTGTTCATGCTCCAGCAGGCGAACGACCAGGTGTTTGCAAACACCTTCAGCATTGCTTGCAGCGGACCGGGCGACACGTCATGCTCATCGGATAACGATGTGCCCGGCACCGGAATTTTGCTGAGCAATTACCGCTACGGCATCGATCCAGCGCCGGCGATTCCGCCGGCGGGCCATGATCTGGCTCCGGGATCCACAGGCCGCATCATGGACCCGAGCTATCGCAATCCCTACACCCAGCAGATCAACCTTGGATTCCAGTACGCGCCGAATAACTTCTCCGTCATCGAAGTGGATTATGTCCAGGCACGCGGCTTGCATGACAATAAGACTGTCAATATCAATCCAATCCAGTATTTCAGCGACAACACCCGGCCCTTCTCTGCAGCCTTCGCCGCCGCAGGCGTACCAAAGCTCGGCCGCATCGCGGATGAGCAGTCGATCGGCCGCTCGTACTACGACGGGCTGAACGTCGGCTACAGGCAGCAGATGTGGAGGCACTTCACGGGAACGGTGAACTATACCTATGCCAAGGCGCTGGGATTTGAAGGCGGAGCCGCCTCTTTCCGCAATACCGCGACCAATCCTTTCCTGGGTCAGCTCCGGCGGCAGGACTATGGTGCAACGCCGAGTGACGAACGCCACCACGTAACCGCGTCTGCTACGCTCAACTTGCCCTGGAAGGTCTCTGTTTCGCCCATCTTCCAGATCGGAACGGGCCGCCCGGTGGACATCCAGCAATCCAGCAGTGACCTGTGGGGCGTAGGCAGCGGCCGTTCCAATCCGCATGCCATCGTACCTACCGGCCAATCAATCGCGAATCGCGCAAACTACGTGGCGTTCGCCGGCATCAGCGGAGACGACTACAAGGCCTGCTTGACGGCTGGCACCTGCCAGGAGGTCTCGTACGCGAACTTCCGTGGCCCGGCGTTTGCCGAGCTTGATGCGCGCATCAGCAAGATGATTACGATTGGCGACCGGTACAACATCAACCTATTCTTCCAGGGATTCGATCTGACAAATCGCGCGAACTTTGGGAGCAACCTTGACAATATCGTGTCTGACTTTGATCCCGATCCCGGCGTCAGCACTTTCCTAAAGCCAATTGATTTCATCACACCGAACAGCACAGTACTTCCTAAGTCGTTCACTGGTGAGTTTGGAGCGCGCTTCAGCTTCTAAGCTGGGCAGTAAACCAGCAGAGGGCCGCCGTCATGGCGGCCCTCTTTTTCTGTCCGGACGCTCAGGCGCCAGCTATCGTCATTCCGTCAATGCGCAGTGTGGGCGACGCGATCGAGCTGCGGAAGACCATATCGTCCCCGGTAGCGCTGATGTGCTGAAACATCTCGCGCAGGTTGCCGGCGATGGTAATGCCCTCGACCGGATAGCTGAGTTCGCCGTTCTCGATCCAGAGGCCGGAGGCACCGCGCGAATAGTCGCCGGTGACCATGTTGACGCCCTGGCCGATCAGCTCCGTGACGTAGAAGCCGCTTTTGACCCCAACGAGAATGGATGCGGATGGCAGCGGCGATGACGATTCGAGGAAGAGATTGCCTGCGCCGATGCCGGGCGCGCCGGTGATGCCGCGTGACGCGTTGCCCGTGGATTGCATGTTGAGCTTGCGCGCCATGTAGGTGTTGAGCAGATAGCTCTTCAACACGCCGCGTTCAATGATGACGGTGCGGCGCGTGGGTAGTCCTTCGCCGTCGAATGGCGCGGTACCGAAGCCGCCGATGAGTGTGCCGTCGTCGATGATCGTAAGCTCGGGGCTGGCGACCCGTTCGCCAAGCTTGCCGGCGAAAAACGACGACTGGTGATAGATGAGCGAGCCGTTGGCCGCCTCGAAGATGTGGCCCACGATCGAGCGCGCGATTTCCGGCGAGAAAACGATTGGCGCCTGCTGTGTGGGCACGGAGCGAGCGCCGAGCCGCCGGAGCGTGCGGCGCGCGGCCTCCGCGCCGATCGATTCTGGTGATTCGAGTGCGGCGGATGAGCGCGCACTCGAATACCAGTAGTCGCGCTGCATCTGGCCATCGGCAGACTGCGCGATTGGGCTGGCGGAAATCGAACAGATGGAGCGGCGGTACTCGCCGAGGAAGCCCCGCGAGTTGGCGAGAATCTTGTGGCCTGCGCCGGAATCGAAGGAACCGCCGCGAGTATTGGTAATGCGCGGATCGGCCGCGAAGCATGCTGCGTCGGCGCGGCGAGCGAGTGCGATGCGCTCGGCAGCAGGCAAACCGGCGACATCATCGGAGCAGAGACGCAAATCATCTCTGAGCTGGCCGAAGCTGCTGGAATCAGGCAAGCCTGAGAACGGATCTTCCGAGGTTACGCGCGCAAGATCGATTGCGCCGTGGACAAGGCGTTCCAGACCGGCGGATGTCAGGTCGCTGGTCGAAGTAGAGGCAGAACGCGAGCCAAGGAAGACACGCAATCCTGCGGCGCGCGAGCCGGATTCCTTCAACCGTTCGACCTCGCCCTTACGAACGAGAGCTTCAAACTCATCGCCTTCGTAGAGGACGACTTCGGCATCGGTAGCTCCGGCTGCGAGCGCCCGGTCGATGAGTTCTGTGGCGAGAGCAGCGGTGAGGTCCTGATGTTGGTTGAGCGTCTCGATCATGAACGGCTGGTCCCGCCGACCACCATGCGGTCGAGTTTGATAGTGGGCATGCCGACGCCGACGGGCACGCTCTGGCCTTCCTTGCCGCAGGTTCCGATGCCCTCATCCAAACGCAGATCGTGACCGACCATCGAAACGTACTTCAACGCTTCGGGCCCGTTGCCGATAAGCGTGGCATCCTTGACGGGCGCCGTGATCTTACCATCCTCGATCAGATAGGCTTCACTGGCGGAGAAGACGAATTTGCCGTTGGTGATGTCGACCTGCCCTCCGCCGAAGTTGACAGCATAGAGGCCACGTTTGACAGAGCGCAGGATGTCCTCGGGCGCATCGTCACCGGCGAGCATGTAAGTGTTGGTCATGCGCGGCATGGGAACCGCCTGATAGCTTTCGCGGCGGCAGTTGCCAGTCTCCGGAATGCCCATGAGGCGCGAGGAGAGCTTGTCGCTCATATAGCCCTTGAGGATGCCGTTCTCGATGAGGACTGTTTCCTGCGTTGGCGAGCCTTCATCATCGACATTGAGCGAACCACGTCGGTTGGGCATGCGGCCGTTGTCGACCACGGTGACCTTTGATGATGCGACAGACTGGCCGATGAGTCCTGAGAATGCCGAGGTACCCTTTCGGTTGAAGTCTGCTTCGAGGCCATGACCGACCGCTTCGTGCAGCAGTACGCCGGGCCAGCCCGGGCCGAGAACGACTTCCATCTCTCCGGCTGGTGCCGGAACGGCCTGAAGTTGCAGGATCGCCTGACGAACAGCTTCGGTGGCAAATCCCTCAGGAGTTTTTTCGGTGTGAAAGTAGTCGAGCTCCACGCGGCCGCCGCCTCCCGCGCTGCCGCGCGCGATGCTGGCGCCGTCCTTGGCGATGACGAAGACGTTGAAGCGTGCGAGCGGCTGCGTGTCGGAGGCGAAAGTGCCGTCGGACGCGGCGACTAGGATGCGGCGCACCTCGTCAGAGAAGCTCGCGCGAACCTGCACGATGCGTGGATCGGCTGCGCGCGCCGCGCGATCAGCACGCAGCAACAAGTCAAGTTTGCCTGCGATGTTAGCGTCGCCCTCCGGGGAAAGCACAGGATAGAGGTCCTGCTGGGCACGCTCGCGAAATCCGGTGACCGGTTCCTTTGCCGGGCCGCTGGCAATGAGTGCCGCAGTGCGCGCGGCACGGAGGAGACGGTCGGCGAAGAGGTCGTCGGTGTAGGCGTAGCCGGTGCGCTCACCAGCAACAACGCGCACTCCGCAGCCCGCGCTCATACCCTGGCTGGCGGACTTTACCAGCGATTCGTCGAGGCCAATCGACGTGGACGCGATGGATTCGAAGTAGAGATCGGCGTAGTCCCCGCCAGCGGAGAGCGCCTCACCGAGGCAGCGCTCGAGCAGCCGCTCGGTGATCCCGAAGGTATCGAAGAAATAACGCCGATGCTCGGGGCCCGAAGAATTGTGCTGTGTTCCAGACGGGATGCTTGTAGGGTGGTCGCTCATGTCTGTTGGTTGGATGATCTTGAACGATTGTAGGCTTCAGGGCGCTCTAAACGTCACGGATTAGCTGCATCCTCCGTGCTAGATTGGCGGCATGAGTGCACAGACGGTCGAAATAGAGAGGCAGCAGTACCCGATCGGTCGATTCAAGTTAACCCCGCAGGTCAACGCAGATCAGCGCAAGCAGGCGATTGACTTCCTGGAGGCATTTCCGCGGCTGTTCCGGCAGGAAGTGGAAATGCGCGGAGACGCTGGCCTCGATCGGCCGTACCGTCCGGGTGGATGGACGCTCCGCCAACTCGCACATCACCTCGCGGACAGTCACTCGCAGATGTCCGGGAGGCTGCGCATGGCTCTCACCGAAGACTGGCCGGTCATCAAGCCCTATGACGAGGGAGCCTGGGCAAAATTGACGGATGCTTCAAGCGCTTCGGTGGCTTCGTCGCTGGGCATTCTTGATGGCGTGCATGCGCGCTTGGTGATGCTGTTGCGGTCGCTCAAAGATGCTGACTGGGCGCGCGGCTTTGGCCATCCGGAGAACGGGCCGGAGCGTGTGGACCAGGTTCTGCTGCGGTATGAGTGGCACAGCCGGCATCATCTGGAGCACGCGCGAGCCGTACCGCGCTGAGGTAGCGAACTCATCCCCCAGAGAGGGCATTTCGTCCGACATAGACTTGCGCGCACACTAGCTATGCAGATAAATGCCGGCTATTGTTACAGACCTGAGTGCAGATACACTGGCGCGCGAGCTTGAGGCGTTTCTTGGGGACCATCCCGGCGCCGCAGTGTTGGAAGATGGGCATGTTCTCTTCGACATGCGGGAGGCCCGCTACGCACTTTCCGCCGATCACGGCCGCTGCGTGCTGCAGTTGTGGTCGGAGGAACGGAATATCGTTCGCACCGTAACTGGGCTCGATGTGCGGAAGGATGCGTTGCGGCTGCAGGTGCGGCGGTTTGGGCAGACGCGGCCGCAGATGCTGCACTTGCTGGCGGATCACGATCAGCGAACACCGTCTACTCGTGCAGCGATACGCTCGCGCTACCTGAAGCAGTTGGAGCATCTGTTGCCGCGCGCCTTCGGTGACTGGAAGATCGAAGGGCTGAGCGGCTCCATGGATCTCGAGCACAGCTTTGGCCCGGCATATGCACGCGGGCTACTGACGCGCGGTCAGGGCGCCTGGGCGCTGATTGCCGTCAATGCGGAGGAGTCACAGGCAACGATCGACGGCATTCTGACGCTGGGCCTGCTGTGGCTGAGCCGCTGTCGTGATCGGGCACTACATCCCAGGGGTGGACACGGGCGACATGTGGAAGGTTTGCGGGTGATCGTCCCGGAAGGCCATGTCGCGGTCACCCAGTCGCGCATGGGGTGGCTGGATGCCTCGCAGGCCAAGTGGGAATTGTATGAATGCGATGCTCGTGCGGATGAGCTGCGGGAGCTGGAGGTTGGCCGGAACGGCAATCTCGAGATGCGGCTGGTGCAGAACTTCGACGGCGCAGCCGCGTTGGAACGATTGCAGGCGGGCATCGCGCGAGTGCTGGCACTGGTGCAGGAGGGCGCGCGTGAACGCGTCGAACAGAGGATCCACAGCGCTTCGACGATAGGGCTGTCGCTTTGCGGCCTGGAGTTTGCGAGGGTGCAGCACGGGCTCGCGCCCGGATCGTTTCAACGGAAGGACCGCATCACCTTCGGCGCCGGGCCAAGTGAGACGGAACTGAACGACGATACCGCGCCGATGCTGCGGGCTTTGACCTCGCGTCTGTTTGAGAGCCGGCACATCGCCGGGAGCGTACGCGATCCCTTATATCGCATGCAGCCGGAGCGCTGGCTTGAGTCGCGCCTATCCCGCGCACTTCCGGAGATCGAGCATTCCATGCTTGGAGCCCCGGTGTATCGGCAGGTGCCCGCCTTTGCGGCGAGTGATCGCGGCATGCTGGACCTGCTTGCGGCGAACCGCGATGGCCGGCTTGCGGTGGTGGAACTGAAGGCGGATGAAGACTTGCACATGGTGCTGCAGGGCTTGGACTACTGGATCCGAGTACATCGTGCCGCGCAATCACGCGGAGCGGATGGTTTGAACGACTTCACCCGGTCCGGATATTTCCCTGGCATATCGCTGTCCGATAGGCCACCGCTGCTGTACTTTATCGCACCTGCATTGCGCATCCATCCGGCGACCGAGACGGTGCTGCGCTACCTCAGCGGCGAGATCGAATGGAGCCTGATTGCGGTGGGTGAGGGCTGGCGGCGTTCTCTTGAGGTGATCTGGCGTAAGCGCGGCAGGGAAATTCAGCCTTCCTGAAGGGCGAAAGCCGCGGCAGTCTCAGCCGCCGCAACATCCACGCCACTGAAGCGATGCGCAAAGAAACGCTCGACGGCATCGAGGATCGCCGGGCCGGTGCGTGCTTCGTAGATCGTCTTGCGCAATGCGCCGCCGCCCGCTACGCCATGCGTAAACCAGGAGGCGAACTGCTTCATCTTGCCGGCGCCTTCGCGGCACGCTTTTGCGGCTTCCATATTCTTCTCGTCTGATCCTGCTGTGTGCCAGTGGCCTTCTTCGAGCAGCATCGTGAAGTAGGTGCGGATCATGCGATAGCGGTCCCATTCGGTCGGGAGGTCGTAGCGGCCGGTCGCGGTGTACTGCGCAATCTGGCGGAAGATCCACGGATTCGCAGGCGCAGCGCGGCCGATCATTACAGCATCGCAGCCGGTAAGCGCCACCATTGCAACGGCGTCCTCGGGCGTGCGGATGTCTCCGTTGCCGATGACCGGGATCATGACTGCGTCCTTTACGGCGGCGATGTGCTCCCAGCGGGCATCTCCGGAGTAGCCCTGCTCGCGCGTCCGGGCGTGCAGCGCGACAGCATTCAGTCCGCTCTCTTCCGCAAGACGAGCGAGCGGGACGCAAACAATGTTGTCGTCATTCCATCCCAGCCGGAATTTGACCGTGAACGGAATCGTTACAGAGCCGCGCACCGCCTCAAAGATACGGGCAATCAGCGACAGATCGCGCAGCAGGCCGGAGCCGCCATTGCATGCGACGACTCGCTTCGCTGGACAGCCGAGGTTCAGGTCGACCATATCGAAGCCGGCGTCCTCAACGATCTTGGCGGCTTCGCTGAGGGTGCGCGGATCCGAGCCGAAGAGTTGCGCGGCGATGGGATGCTCATCGTCGTAGTAGGTGAGATAGCGCTTCCGCTTCGCTTCGCGCATGCGGGAGAGCCCATCGGCCGAGGTGAACTCCGTCATGATGAGCCCGCAGCCGGACTGCTGGTTGGATATCTCGGTGTCAACCGTGGCGTCGGCCTTGCCGGCAGGCGTGAACAGGCTGGCGTTACGGATGAAGCGGCGGAAGATCGTGTCGGTAACGCCGGCCATGGGGGCCAGCACTGTTGCAGGACGCACCTCGACCCCACCAACAGCGAAGGCGGCAGGCACACGCACGGCCGGCGCTTGCTCGGGTTCCTGCTCGGAGTCTTCCGGTCCGGAACGCTCCGCTCCGGAATTCTCGGATTCGGGCAGGCTGCGCGGATTGTCGTGCCAGTGCTTCTTCATCGCGGTCGGGCTCTCTGAATAGTCTATGCAAGCGAAGAGGCCTCCCGCGGGAGGCCTCTTTGAGTCTACCGTCCCAGCCGATGTTACTTCGCGGCGGGAGCCTCAGCCTTGGCGTACTTCCGGCGGAAGCGCTCCACACGACCCGCGGTATCGATCAGCTTCTGCTTGCCCGTGAAGAACGGGTGGCACGCGGAGCAGATTTCTACGTGGATATCGCCCTTGTGGGTCGACCGGGTCTCGAAACCCGTGCCGCAGGCGCACTGCACGCGAATCTTCTCGTAATTGGGGTGAATCTTTTCCTTTGGCATCTGTCGCAAAATCCCTTTCCTGCAATCCTCCAATTTTAGGCAGATTTCTGCCTTTTCGCAAGGCGGACATCGGTATGCGTAGACACTATTCCGGTTACGATCACCAAGCCTATGATGCCGCTGCCGGACAAAGGATTCTTCCCGCTGCCCTATTGAGGCGGGTTGCGGTGGTGATCGATTGGCTGGGACCCGTTGGGCTCTATTCCTGCTGCTAAGCTCTGCTTCTGTCGCTATCTCGCGGCAGAGTTCCGTGGCCGCGCTGGCGGATTCTACCTAGAGCCCTCAGGCCACCGATCAAAACCGTCCTACGCTCTCCCATCGCCCCGCCCAGGTTCGGGGCTGGCGGCGAACCAACTCATGCTCGATGTACTGGTGACGGATATATCCGGACGGCCGGTCGCGGGTTTGGAACAGAAGGACTTCACGCTGCTCGACAACAAGAAGCCGCGGCCGATCCTTTCTTTTCGGGCGGTGGATGGCGTCCTGGGAGCGGGCCCGGCGAGCCGCCGGTTCGGGTAGTTCTGCTGATCGATGTCGCCACCTCACTGCGCGTAGTCGGCAATGAACGGTATCAAATCGAAAACTTCCTGCGACGGAACGGTGGGAAGGCTTGCGCAACCTACGTCGCTGCTGATCTTCGATGACTACGGCGTAAAGGCCAGCCGCAGCCGACCACAGACGGCAATCGCCTCGCTGACGAACTGAATAGGGCCGAGTCGACCATGCATTCGATGCTTCTCACGGAACAGACTGAGCCGAATCGCACGACACTGTCGCTGAACGTTCTTCAACGCATCACCGCATTTGAGCGCGATCAGGTTGAAAAGTTTCTTTCGTCAGAATGGCGGACATCTGGCGCAGCCGCTGACGTTGATGATCTTTTCCGAACGTGGAGTCCAAGTGGGGCCGCAGCCCTCTCTCGATGGAAACTCAATGGCGCAGGAACTCGAGAAGAGTGGCGCGACCATGCACACGGTTCAGAGGAGCGGCGGCTATGACGCCATCGAGCGCTTGGAGTTGTCGCTGAAGACTTTGCGGTCGATTGCCGCCGTCGAAGCGCCGAAGCCAGGCCACAAAATGCTTATCTGGATCGGTCCAGGCTGGCCCATGCTGGAAGGACCCGGGTACCAGCCAAGTGGTGCGACCCAACGCGGACTCTTCAACGCAATCGTCGAGATGACTCGGACGCTGCGCGAGGCGCGCATCACCATGTACAGCGTCAATCAGCTCGATCCGCAATCGCCGGGAACGATGCGCACTGAGTTCTACAAGAGCTTTTTGAAGGGCGTACCATCGCCGCGACAGGCTGAATCCGGAGATTTATCCCTGCCTGTTTTGGCCATCCATAGTGGGGGCCTTGTGCTCAATGCGTCCAATGATCTGGTCGTCCAGCTGAACCGTTGCATCGCTGAGGCGAAGGCCTACTACGCGCTGGGCTTCGATCCGTCGCAGGCGGAACACACAGATGAATATCACGAGCTCGAAGTAAAGGTGGATAAGCCTGGCATGAAGGCGCGCACCGACGCCGGCTACTATGCCGAGCCTACATTTCAGCCGTGGCCGCCTTTACTGCGGCTGCTGAGGGGGCGTACCGCGGATATCAAAGCGGCGGATCGCTCCATCCTCGATTTTGAAAATGTGACCCACCTTATGGTCCAGGAGAAGGGCACCGTTTGTGTCGTGCACAACCTGATGAACCTCGACGACGATCTCCCCCTCATTCCCCTTGGAAAAGCCGACCGCTTCGACATGCGGGTCTACGGTAGCCCATTGGCGGGTCCAGTAGTTACGCACTGCGTCTCGTCCTTCCAGATGACCTCCCTCCATCCCGTTCGCCCACACAACGTCCTCATGCAGAGCGGCAAGCACGGCTTCCATGTCACGAGCATTGAATCGGCTGTAAACGAAGTTGAGGAGCTCGATTTCATCCTCCATGGCAATCTCCCATCGCCCGCGTTCATCCCGAAAAGAACTGGCCACTCGCAATTCGGCGAATGCCCCCAGTTTGCGCTCCTTTAAGGTCAACCCTTCGCACTGTGTGTCGAGCGTTCTGTACTCTGTGGCGAATTGCGTCTGAAACCGCGTGAAGTGCTTGGCCGTTTGCCAACGGTCGATGGTCAAAAACTCTGCGCCGTCTTCGCCGTCAGTGGAGCGAAGTAGCTCCGTACCCACAAAGCCGTCTGCCCGCCTGAAGAGCTGCGCCCAGGCGCCGTCAGGCGCATAGGCGGCTATGAAAGCATTGACCTTTTCGGGACGAACGACGAACTGCCAGAGGATGACGTACATTTCCACTTTCCCGCATGGTTCCCGCACAGATGCGCACGCTCTCCGGCCCGACCAGGGACAGCAAGCGAGTGCGATACTAGCAGGCATGGACGGCGCCCGGGAGAAGGACGGCATTGCGAATCCAACGGCCTGCTCGCTGTGCGGCGGGACGGGCATGCGGATCACCCGGGACGCTCAGGGTGACCGAGTTGCGGCGGTCTGCAGTTGTCGAGTGGCGCGACAGGCGCTGCGCAGGCTGGGGCGTGCCAACATCCCACGGCGTCATGAGCACGCGACACTTGAGAACTATGAGTCTGTCGAAACGACGGGCTCCCACGAAACCATGTTGCAGGCACACTTCAAAGCACATCAGTTTGTCCTTGATTACCCGCACAATACGGATGGCCGCGGGCTGATGTTCGTTGGCATGGCCGGTCGCGGCAAGACACATCTGGCCGTTGGGGTGCTCCGCGCGCTTATCGAAGAGAAAGGCTGTCAGGGACTCTTCTGCGATTACGGTGACCTACTGAAGCAAATTCAGAACTCCTATAACGCGCGCTCAGACACTACGGAGTTCGAACTGCTGCGGCCTGTGATCGAGGCTGAGGTGCTGGTGCTGGATGATCTCGGCTCGACCAAGCCGACAGCGTGGGTGTGGGACACCGTGGCACACGTGCTGAACGCCCGTTACAACCACAAACGGACGACCATTATTACGACCAACTTTGCGAATCGGGCACCGGCCGGCGGGAGCAAAGAAGATACCCTCGGCGATCGTATCGGCGAACGAATGCGATCTCGACTGGCGGAGATGTGTGTCTCGATTGAGGTGCTCGGTGCAGATTTTCGCCAGACGGCTGGCTCCGGCGAAGCGAATTTTCAATGGTCGAAGGCGGAATTTCTTCCCGGCGGATAGATCTAGGCCGCGGTCCAGAGCAAAAGAATGACAGCCATCAGAATTGCGGCGCGGTAAACGTACTCCGGTAGCATGGCTGCATTCGCATCCAGATAGGCAAAGGGTTGGTCGCTTCGGGTCGCATCTCGCTTCGCCTGCTGCATGGGACCGGCTCCTCGACAAGGTCAAATGCTTGCCAGATAAGACTCTCATTGTGGCAAGAAGTCGCGAAAATCGAATGAAGAATTTGTGAAGTGTGGACGGGGCGTAATCGGCTGAGGGGTTCCTTCGGAATGGTGACAGCGTAAAATCTCTGCCATGTCCAGTGCGGGGAACAGCGGTGCCGGGGGCTTCCTCTCTGAAAAAAAGAACGAGCCAGAAGGCAGATCGTGGCTGCCGTGGGTAATTGCCGGCCTGGTCGTAGTCGTGGCGCTTGCTGGCATGCTTCTTTCGAGTCATCGCGACCGTGCCGCCCAGCGGGCGGAGGAGGCCTCGCAGACGCCCGACGCCTACGCCAGCCACATAAGCATAGGCAATCTACAGATGAGTGAGGCGACCAACTTCGCCGGAGGCAAGGTCACCTACGTGGATGGGGTGATCACGAACAAAGGCGACAAGACGGTGACCGGCGTCAACGTCCTGGTCACATTTAATAACGATATTGCTGAGCCTCCGCAGCAGTCGCCTATGCCGCTTACCCTGATCCGGACGCGAGAGCCGTATGTGGACATTGAACCGGTCTCAGCGGAGCCATTGAAGCCGGGCGATTCGCACGAATTCCGCCTGATCTTCGATCACGTTTCGCCGACGTGGAATCAGCAATATCCGGCCATCCAACCGATACGCGTCCAGACCCGCTAAATACCTAAGCGGTGCAGTTTTTTCGCGGCACTTTGTCATAACCTCATGGCTCGCGGCTGTCGAAGCACCTTTGCTCGATTACTTTAGTACGCAAATTCGATGTGGATAAGTTGATAAATATCATTATTTTCAATAATTTGCGACTATGTCCCACTCTGAAACCAGCTTTGGCATGCCCGTTGCAACATGTTTAGGCGCATGGCTAATAAAAACGCGACGGTATTTGCTTGCAGCACGATGGCCGCCCTCATGTTCGCGGCGACCATGAGCCTGTCCGCGCAGACTCCTTCCTCTCAGGCGGCAGACACGCAGCAACAGCCATCCCCTTCAGCGCAAAACCCGCAGGACAACAGCACTTACGCCACTGGCAAACCTCTTCCTACTACAACGAATGAGGGTTTCTGGGGTCACCTGAATCCCTTGGCCCGCAAAAAGTGGGTTCATCGGCAGGTGGGTCCAGTAAAGGACCGGCTCAACGAGCTCGATCAGCTCACGGCGAAGAACTCCAACGATATCAAGGATTTGGACGCGCGCAGCTCCGCTGGCATCAAGAAGGCGCAGGACACGGCTGATGGCGCGAACCAGCTGGCGACCACCGCAAATACGCAGGCTGGACAGGCCTCGCAGCTGGCGCAGCAGGCTTCCTCGCGCGAAGACAATCTGAATACAACGGTCTCGAATCTCGATCAATATTCGCCGATCGCGGACACTGAAATCCGCTTCCACAGCGGCCAGACAGCGTTGAATGCAAAGGCCAAAGAGGCGCTGGACGACGTCGCAACCAAGTTGCAAGGGCAGAAGGGTTACATCGTCGAGGTGCAGGGCTACTCGCGGACAGGCGGGCAGGCCGGCATCGCAAGCTCACAGCATATGGCGGACGCGGTGGTGCGCTACCTCGTCGTCCAACACAATATCCCGGTCTACCGCATCTATCGTGTCGCGCTCGGCAACGCTCCCGTGGAGTCGGACAGCGGGACGGCGGCACGTGGCAGCCTTGTCCACGTGACGTTGATGCATAACAGTTTAGCGGCTTTGAGCGCGCCATCTCCGGATGGCAGTTCACCCATTGGTGCGACGCAGCAGTCGCCTTCGCAGCCCTCCCCCCAGGGTGCTGCGTCGCAACCAATGGCGCAGCCCCAGCAATAAGGCTGGCCGCAACCAAGCTCTCACACAACGAGAGAACCAAGGCAGATTGGCCCCTCCCCAAAAGAGGGGCCCTTTTTTTGCTCCGAATAAGGCGGTTTGGGTGTGCTTTGGGCGCGATTGGGTGCGCTACGGAGGCCCTATTCTGCACTGATCACAATGCAAAAGGCCATTTCCGGGATGTGGTGAACGACTGTTCACCCAATCATGATCTGGCGTGCGGCTGGCACAATGGTTCTGGCCGATTTGTTGGGTCGCACATCTTTCGCCGAGGAGCTTCAGGTTGAACCCGGAGAGTGCTATTTCGCAGACGAAGGACACTCGGGTAGAACTGGCCGGAAACAGGGCGGTTCAGGCCGAGCAGCAGAGTCCTTACCTCCGGCTGTTCAAGTCCAACGTTTTTGTTCGGGACTACGACCGGGCGCTGAAGTTCTACGTCGATCAGCTTGGCTTCAGCGTGCTGGCCGAGTCTCGTTTTGAATTCGGCCGGTGGATGGCCATCGCGCCTCCCGATGGCAGCGCGATCCTCGCGGTGGTGGCTCCGAAGCGCGGCTCTGAGAGATACAAGCTCATCGGGCGGCCAACTCAGATTGCTTTCATCGCCGAAGACATCTTTGCGACCTACGATCTTTGGCTGAGCCGTGGAGTGCGCTTTCTTCATCCTCCGCAGCCGCAGTTGTGGGGTGGCACGATGGCGGTGTTTTGCGATGCGGATCAAAACTCCTTCGACCTGCTTGGCTCCGATGAGATGAGCCGGGAGATTGAGGCGCAGCGCCGGGCGAATGCTGAGCGGCTCGAATCGGAAAGGCGTCTGGCCCAGGAGTTGGAAATCGCAAAACAGGTACAGGCCAGGCTGTTTCCGCAGACCTTTCCCGCGCTCAGGACACTCGATTATGCGGGTGCCTGCATTCAGGCCCGCCACGTCGGAGGCGACTACTACGATTTCTTCGCTCTCGGGGAGGAGAAGGTCGGGTTGTTCGTCGGGGATATTTCAGGCAAGGGAATCGCTGCCGCGCTGCTGATGGCCAACCTGCAGGCGAATCTGCGCAGCCAGTTTGCCCTGGCGCGCGAACAGCCGCAGCGTTTTCTGCAATCGGTGAACCGGCTCTTCTTTGAGAACACGGCGGACAGTGCATACGCCACGGTCTTCTTTGCTGAATATGACGACATCGCCCAGCGCCTTCGATACACCAACTGCGGCCATCTTTCGGGGCTGCTGCTGCGACAGGATGGCGCAGTTGAATGGCTCCGCTCCACCGGTACGGTTCTGGGATTGTTTCGGGAGTGGGAGAGTCCATCGGTGGAGTGCCAGCTTACGCCCGGCGATACGCTGGCGCTCTATACCGACGGCGTAACGGAATCCTTCGGCGATGGCGAAGAGGAGTTCGGCGAAGAGCGCCTGATCGAATCGTTGAAGCGCCACCGTGGGCAAACCGCGCACTCGACGGTCATGTCTGTCATTCGAGATGTGCAACGCTTCAGCCCGCAGGAGCAGCACGACGACATCACGTTGATTGTCGCGAAATGCCGCGCTGGGGCCTGAGTCACTCCCTTCGTCAATGCTTCGTCTGTGCCTCTTCGATCGCTCGTACGAGACCGGCCAAGCGCGAGGGATCTACGTCGCTGATCGCGGTGACTTCAAGATCGCTGGTATCGAAGCCGGTTACGTGAAAGCCCGAGTGCTCCGCCTGCTGTGGATTTTGTGTCGTTGAAGTCTGCGACCGCTCCTGAATGAATACAGAAACGCGATGGCGGCCGATGCTGTAGAGAAGCTGCGCCACTGCACGATTGTGGAGATAGGTGAGGTTGGCGCCCTCCAGGTGTGTATCGGCGGGCAGATTCTCAGGAAGATTGAAGCTGAAGGGCAGCTTTCCCTGAAACCAGGGCTTCACGGTATGGCGGTCCGAGGAGATCACCTCGGGCGGCTGATCTGACGCCAGCGTAGCGATGTGCAGATCCAAGATTTGTGCGACGAGCGCAGCTTGCTCGATGGAGGCGCGCTCTGAGTTCTTCCCATACCTCTGCATAAGGAGAGAACTCGACACAAGCAACAACAGGACGGCCGCAATGGGCAAGGCCAACGAGGCGATCCGTCTCATCGTCCAGATCTTCGCAGAAGAGTCGTGCCGGTCGAGCGGGGTATGCAACTCCTGCGACGATGTAATGCGCCGCAGCCGCTCCTGCAACTGAGGCGGCAGGGTATATCTCTGGCCGGCCCTTGCGGTAGCAGTTTTCAGCAATGCCTGACTGAGCGCGCTCGAGGTGCACGAGGGGCACTGGTCGAGATGCTGTTTTGTTGCAGCGAATTGTTCGACCGGGAGCTCACCATCGACGAGAGCGTTGAGCACGGTGGCAGAAAGATGAGTGGTCATGCGCGGGACTCTCTGTTCAAAGCGGTAACGGCTTCGAGCGACTTTCGCAGGGCGGCACGGGCGCGCGCAATGCGAGACATCACGGTTCCGATGGGGAGATCGAGAACCGACGCAATCTCCTTGTATTTCATCTCTTCCACATCGCACATGAGAATGACTTCCAGCAGCGGCGCGGGGAGCTTTTCCATCGCGTCGTGAAGGGCGGCGCGATCCGCGGAGAGGATGAGGTTTATTTCGGGAGTCGATCGATCGATGGCTGCTTCCGGGTAGATCGCCGGACCGAAGTCGCGTTGTTCTTCCAACTGCTCGTCGAGGGAGACCGTGCGCTGTGCCCGAAGGCCTGTGCGTGAGGTGAGGTAGGTATTTCTCAATATGCGGAATATCCACGCCTTGAAGTTTGAGCCCGGTTCAAAGGAATCGAATCCGCGAAGTGCTTTCAGAAATGTCTCCTGCACAAGATCCTCCGCGTCTGTTGCATTGCGCGAGAGCCAGGAGGCTACGTTATAGAGCGCAGGAAGCAACGGGAGTGCCAGATCCTCGAATGTAGAGGGTCCACCGACACTCTCATGGACTGTGCGCTTCGTTTTGCTTACGCCCCAGGGCAGCAGCGCCATCATGCCTTTCCCGGCTCTCCTACTCACGAAAACTGATTTTTCGCGAGTTTATTCCCACGGCGACGGAATAAGTCCGGCAGCCCGCAGTTTGCATGGGTGGAGGAATTACTCATGAAAGATAAGCCAGATGTTAACCGTACGCCCGAGGAGACGCCGAAGGCTACACCCGTGGGAGCGAAACAACCCGAATCCGCAGCCAGTGATGGAATTGACCGGCGGAACTTTCTGAGTTGCATGGCGTGGGCCGGCACGGGACTAGTGTGGACGATGGTAGGCGGTGTGCCGACGTCCAAGCTGTTTGCCGCGGCGGCTGGAGCCGCGGGTGGAAATGCGGCGCATGCCCATGCAGGATCCGGATTCAGCTTTGTTCAGATCAGCGACAGCCATATCGGCTTCAACAAGGCAGCGAATCAGGATGTGTCGGGAACGCTGAAGCTGGCGATCGGCAAGATCAACGATCTCTCGGTAAAGCCGGATCTGCTGCTGCACACCGGCGATATCACGCAGTCGTCGAAGGCAGCCGAGTTCGACACGGCACAGCAGATCATCAAGGATGCGAAAGCCGGCCAAACCTTCTATGTCCCGGGCGAGCACGATACGGCGCTCGACGATGGCGCACTGTATCGTGAGCGATTCGGCAAAGGCACTGTCGGCAATGGCTGGTACAGCTTCGATCACAAGGGCGTGCACTTTATTGGGTTAAACAATGTGCTGCAGATCGACGCCATGGGCAAACTGGGTCCGGCGCAACTTGCGTGGCTGAAGAGTGATCTGGCCTCACGCTCCGCTTCGACGCCGATTGTGATCTTCGCGCACATTCCGCTGTGGATGGTGTATCCGGAATGGGGTTGGGGAACGCAGGATGGCGCGGAGGCGCTTTCATATCTGCGGCGCTTTGGTTCCGTCACTGTGCTAAATGGGCACATCCATCAGACGGTGCAAAAGGTGGAAGGAAACATTGCCTTCCACACAGCGACATCGACGGCCTTTCCCCAGCCGGCACCGGGCAGTGCGTCCCACGCGGGGCCCATGGTGGTTCCGGCTGGAAAGCTCGAGAGCGTGCTGGGCGTCACGAAGGTCCGCTACATTGCGCGGCAGAGCCACCTGGCGATCGTGGACTCCTCGCTGGCGGAGAAGGCATGACCGGTCTTAAAATCACCGGCCTTGGACGCGCCATCGTGATCTGCGCGGGCGCATTGGTCGGTGCGCTCTCGTCGCTCCTGCTTGGCCGCGCTCATCCATTCGGGAACGCAGGTTTGTATGGGCCGGGGCCGAGATATGAACCGCGGGTGATCATGGAACATGCAGGCGTGCCTCCAGCGGTGCGCGAAATGCTGACGACGAAATGCGCGGACTGTCATTCGGCCCAGACGCGGGCTCCGCTGTACGGCCGATTCGCGCCGATATCGTGGTTGATGGAGCGAGATATCGTCGAGGCGCGAAATGCGATGGACCTGTCCCTTTGGGAACAGTATTCCGCCGAAGAACAGGAGGTGTTCAAGGCAGAGATAGCGACCCTGGTGAAGAGGCGCGCGATGCCGCCGCTGCAGTATCGTGTGATTCACCGTAACGCCACTATCACGGATACAGATGTAGCTGCCCTGAATGAGTGGTCGCGCGGGAGGTTAGTGCGAGTATCGGATTCGCCCGGGCAGATCGTGACGGAAGGCGATGGGATGCGCGGCAGGGATGTTTTCGAGAGACGATGCACAGGATGTCACGCGATGGAGCAGAACCGCGAAGGGCCGCGGCTGCGCGGAGTCTTTGGGAGAGCTTCCGGATCACTGGCGGGGTTTGACTATTCGCCGGCGCTTGCGAAGGCGCATATCGTGTGGAACGAGAGGACGCTGGAGCAGTGGCTCGCTGATCCGGATGCACTGGTTCCCGGCAACAACATGGAGTTTCACGTGGCAAAGCCACAGGAGCGACAGGATTTGATTCGCTTCCTGCGAGATAGCGCGGGTAAGTGAAAGCAGAGCTATGAATGGACGAGTTATCGCTAACGCGTCCTGCCGAGCCAACCGGAAAAGTAATTAAGTTTCTGTAATTTTTTCGGCTCATTCGAGTAACAGTCTGCGTCACTCGAATCCCACGCGAATGCCGCAGTGCCGTGTGCAGGATGCAGTTTTTGCTCTCCGGGGAGCGAGTTGGGCGGCCTATCTATGCAATTTTGCCGAGCCTGCTGAAAGATAGTTCACGCTCGCATGAATGTTTTTGGACCGAAGGTCGCATTCCCAGTTTTGTCAGCAGGGAGGTCTATCTCAGCCATTCAGGAGTTCTTAATTGTTTGCCCATACGATGGATTGTTATTGGGATGAAGACTGCGCGGCTGCTGCAGGTTTGATCGTTGGATCGTGAGGACAGCATGAAACGGAGGTTTCATTATGCAACTGTCCATCGCTCCGCGAAGCGTGACGAGGTTTCTCTCTTCTGCCCTTCTGGCGCTGGCTCCGCTCTCCCCGCTCTCGTGGGCGCAGGCTCAAGCTGCTGCCCAGTCGAATAGGCCCATCGTCTTTCTGATCGTCATCGAGAACAAGAACGCGGTCGGCACGGGTGGCGTGTACGGAAGCCCCGAAGCGCCCTATATCAATCACACGCTCTTCCCGATGGCCGCGGTGGCTAACAACTACTTCAATCCGCCAGGGAATCATCCCAGCCTCCCGAATTATCTCTGGATGGAAGCGGGCAAGAGCTTCGGGATCCGTGACGATGGGCCGCCGAGCCAGCATAGCCAGAGCACGCATGATCATCTGAGCAACCTTCTGCAGAATGCAGGAATACCGTGGCGAGCGTACGCCGAATCTATCTCTGGGAATATCTGTCCACTGACGACTGAGAGTGGAGGACTGTATCAGACGAAGCACGAGCCATACGTCTATTTCAGCGATGTGACGAATGGCGGAAATATTCACTCGTCCTATTGCATACAGCATGTAAGGCCGATGAGTGAGCTGCAGGGCGACCTCCAGCGAGGCGCAATCGGAAGATACAACTTCATCACGCCCAATATCTGCCACGACGGCCACGACAGCTGCGGCGGCAATGAGGTCGCGCATATCGATGGGTGGTTGCGGAGCTTTCTGCCGGGGATATTCAACTCCGCGCAATACAAGCAGGGTCACGTGGTTGTGTTCCTTGCCACCGATGAAGCAGCCAATGGCGACGGGCCGATTCCATTTCTTGCCCTGGGGCAAGGTGTGAAGCGGGGATATAGAAACGAGATCCGTTACACGCACAGCTCTCTGCTGCGGACGCTGGAAGAGATATTCCACGTGGGTCCACTGCTGGGGAATGCGGCGAGCGCGAACGATTTGAGGGATCTCTTTAACGGGCTGCCATAGCGAGTCGAGATGACGAGAGGAGGGTGGACATGTGTCCTCCTCTCGCATTGCTGCTATCCGGATTGCTTCTTATCTGGGCGTCTCCGGCTGAACGGCTATATTCTGTGGGCGAGCGATGGTGTACGGCGAGCCGGGCGCCGCAGTTGCGCTGGTGGGCGTTACTGTGAATACGAAGAGTTTTCCGGCGGACTGACTGATGGCGTAGAGATGGTTGCTGTTGTCCCAGAAGAACTGACTGACTGGGCTCTTCGTGAGCAGGCCGGTACCGTGAGTGATGGGGCTGCTGCCGTTGAAGTGGAAGACCTGCAGCCCCGCCGTTCCACCAACCGCAAGCAGCTTGCCCGAGGGCGCCATCTTGAGATCGGTCACGGTGCCGACGGCGGTCTGAGGCATGTTTGCGGGAGTGCTCGCCGTGTGGAGATTTCCAGAGTTGTCCGCGGTGTACGTCGCAAGCCGCGGTGGACCATCCGGACTGAAATTCTGATCGACCGCCTGCATGGTGATGGCTACGTGGTTGGCCGGGTCCGCTGCAGTTTGCGAGGGACACCAGAAGTCACCAGCTTTGCGAGCCGGCGTCGGCGCATTGATAGCGATCGGGCTCAGCAATCCATTGCTGCTGCGCTTGTAACCGCTAATTTCCCAATAGAGATTGCCCAGGCATACTGCGCTATAGGCATAAATGTTGTTGCCAATGAAGGTTGCCGGAAGATTCAGCCACGCATCGCCGAAGGTTGCGCTAAGGTGCTGCAGGCTTCCGTTGGATTTGTTAACGGCGAGTGAATGATAGGAATTGTTCGAGCAATCGCTGAAGAACTCCAGGTCATACAGGCTTGTGCCGGTGTGATCGAAGAACAACGGGCCCGAGTTTCCGCAGTCACCCTGGTTGAACTGAACGATGTCGGTTGACTTCGTCCAATGGAGCGCGCCTTTGGATCCGATCAAGAACTCGGCGATGTAAATGCCGTTACGCGTGGAGCCGAAGAGGTATTTTCCATTGACCGCCATGTTGGTGATGTCATCGCGGAAGGGCGACCCGGGCACGGGAGTGAGCTTGCCGTTCGCGGCCGCAGCGAAGGCCCGGATCTCGTTGGTGCTGCTGTTGTTGGGATTGTTCGAGACGTAGATGAATGCGACGGGTGAGCTAGTGGTGGAGGACTGGACCGCCTCGGCTTCAGGGGAAGTAACCTGAGCAGTTGCAACTTGCGTCAACAGCGGAGCGATCAGGCAGGCAGACAAAAAGGTACGCATGACAGCAATCTCCTTCTCTTCCATCGAGGTAGAGAGTTCGCGGGGTTAGATGCAAGTTCGTGCCTGTGGATATTACTTGCATTGGATAGTGGGTGAACGAGGTGGTCCGTTTCACATCAACGGTGCGACCGGTCTATCGGTGCGACCGCGCGGTCCGGTCGGAGAAGGCCGGTCTGACAAGGGGCCGAGACGAGCGCGGCGCTTGCCGACTCCTCGTTTTCCTTGACTCGGCCTGGTGAATTCTTTTGAAGTTGAAACACGAGCGACCCATCGAGACCCATATGATGCGCCACACACCAGGATATTTCTACTGACAGTTTTTCCAGATCCAGGGTGCGTCTCAGGGTTGCGAACGCTATGAAGAATGGACCGCGCGACCCGGTGCCTGAGCGGCGTGCGAAGAATCGCTGAAGGGCTTATGCGTCCGGTGAGTTACTGCCTAGCATTGTTGCGGAGTTCCGACGGCCGAATGGATGGCAAGTAGGTGGTCAAGCAAGGGTTTGAGCCGGTCAAGATGGAGTGCGTTGGCGGGGTCATTCGGACTTCGAGGAAGATGCCAGCTCTTCGCAGGCCAAATCGGGTCCCATAAGGTTGAAGTTTGAGCGCAAAATCAACCGAATGGATGAAGGACAGTGATCTGACGGGAGTGATATACCTTCCCGCATGAAATCGGCGCTAGGTAATCTCTGGTCAAGACTGATGGCTGTGCGTTCGCGCTGCCCAGTCGTGAGACACTACGCCGGGTCCACGAAAAAACCATAATTCCTGCACAGCGGATGGCGTTCGGTGCGCAAGAGCAGTTCGCTATCTGGTTTGCCAATGCTCGAGAAGCGCTACTGCTTGTCCATTTTAATCGGGCGTCGGCGCGGCGGCACGAACGCGGCAGAACCGTGAAAAGGTGGCCGCACCGCAGCGCAGGAAACACAGCACCATGCCGAAACAAGCAGTTGCGATGACCCCCTTCGGCCGAATCCGAGAGTAGAAGAGATTCATCAGCCACGCAGGGATGGTGTAGACGTCTCCAGCGACCAGCACCCCAACATGGGCACGGATGTCTCTTTCATAAACGATCTTTTCGATGAGGTTATTGAAGAACGCCGCAATGTCTGTGACCCGCCTGGAATAGGCCGCTGCGGCCGGCCTGGGAAGCCGCGAGGCATTCCGGTTGCGTATGAGTAAGGCCGCGGCCTCCTGTGCATGGCGAAGTGCCGCGGTTACGCCGTTGGCCGTCATCGGATCGACCATGGAAGCCGCCTCTCCCACGATCAGCCAGTTCGGGCCGCTCACCCGTTTGTGAACGCGGCATCGAAACGAAGTCACCCGTGGAGCGACCGGTCCCGCTGCTGTCAGCAGCGATGCAAGTGCGGGAAATTCCTTGAGCCTTGCCTCATAGATCTGCGGTACGTTCAAACCACTCTGACGCTGCTGTTTTATCGCCTCCCCAGTCGAGACGCAACCGACGCTCACCAAGCCAGGCCGAATCGGAATTTGCCAGATCCAGTCCATGTACTTCGCTGACGAAGCGCAGTAGAGCGTGGTTCCCTCAACGGTGGGACCTGTAACCGAAAAGTAATCCCACATTGCAACCTTGCCTGGGCCGTATTCGCGGGAGGGCAGGGAGAAAGTCCTTGCGAGGAGACGAGTTGTACCGCCGGACGCATCTACGAACCACCTGGCGTGCAACTGTAGGCCTCGCTTTGTCACCACAGAAAGGATGCGTCTAGCTTTCTCTTCTACCCGGATCACTTGATCCGAAATCACGTGCACTCGTTCCCGTTCGGCCAAATCTCCAATGACCTGGGCCAGTGCCTCGCGATCGACATGAATTGTGTCGAGACAAACGTTGAAGGGAAATCCGGCCAACCATGTGCCGGGAACATAGTGACGCTCCGATCCATCGAGAAGCCGGAGCGTGACATGCTGCTTGATAGTCGCAATTCCACGCTGCATTAACATATTGGTCGGCAGCCCGATGGCTTTCAGCAGGTCCGGTGCTGACCAATCCAAAGACTCCCCGACAAGGTCCGAACGAAGCTCGTCGCTCTGGACACAGGTCACTCTCAAACCCGCGCGTGCTACATGAATGGACGTCGCCAGGCCGGCAAGACCACCGCCAATCACGAGCACATCAATACCGTTTTTATCTTCCGTTGCTTGCAAGTTGTATCCATGGACCAGAGAGCGCGGCACAGACTGTGTAACACTCTTCGCGCCTGCTCAAGTCAACCCTTCGATGGATAGATAGTGTTGTAGTGGCCCAGTATCATCCCTGCGGAGCAAGACCTTGGAGAACGCATGAAACGAAAAGCGATGTTGTGGGCCGTAATGGCAGCTGCCGTTCCAATCCTAGGCGTAAGTCAAAGCGGCAACAACGGCAAGAGTACATCGATCAGCGGCTGGGTGATCGACTCCTCGTGCGCATATACGAAGGGTCTTGAAAAGCCAATTAGTAGTGCATGCGCAAAAGCTTGCGCAAAGAGTGGTTCACCGCTCGTAATCCTGCGCGATGACGGCGCGATCTTCCTGCCCATCGACAGCAAGACGCCATCATCCTCGCAGAATGCCAAACTTCTACCGTTTGCTGGAGAGCACGTCAAGGTTAGCGGAACAGTGTACGCCCATGGTGACTCGCACGGAATCGTGGTCGCCTCAATTGCGCCCGATCGTCGCTAATTCTATGGCTACGGAAAGAGCACGCTTCCGCAAACGCGCGCTTCGCTTCAATCTGGGGTTAGCCCTGGTTGTGTGGATTGCATGGGCAGCGAGCGGACGGGACGCTGCCTTTCATGCGCTGTTTGCGAATTGGCGTGTGGCGGTGACCATGGTCTTTGGGTCACTCGTGGGCGGAGGTACGAGTGAGGGCGGGGGCGCTATAGCCTTTCCGGTCTTCACCAAGTTGCTTCATATTCCAGCGGCAATTGCCCGGAACTTCTCGCTGGCTATTCAGACGGTGGGAATGGGCGCAGCATCGCTGAGTATCCTCTACCTCCGTATTCCGATTGAGCGGCGTGCGCTCCTCTACGCCGGACTGCCTGGTGTTGCCGGCGTTGCGCTTGGAGCACATTACATAGCTCCCGTCTTCCCGCCTGCTCTGGCACGGGCCTCTTTCACTGTTATGGTGAGCAGCCTTGGAGTCGCCCTCGTGCTGATCAACCGCAGCGACCACGAGTCGCGTAACGAAGCTTTGCCAATCTTCGGGGCGCAAGAGAAGTGGGTCCTCATTATCGTAGGTTTGATCGGCGGCGCTGTCAGTGCATTGGTCGGTTCGGGAGCAAATACGATCGCCTTTATGGCGATGGTGCTGCTGTTTCGCATCAGCGAGAAGATCGCTACCCCTACTACCGTTCTTCTGATGGCAATGGTGTCCCTTGCCGGTTTTATCTTCCATCTGGCGGTCCTGCGGGATTTCGGACCAATTGTGACGAGTTACTGGCTTGCCGCAGTGCCCGTCGTAGCGATTGGTGCGCCACTTGGTGCGCTGGTCTGCTCCTACATGCCACGCCGTGCCATCGTGATTCTGCTGCTGCTCCTCATCGCACTGGAGTTCCTCAGTACGTTGCTGCTCGTCCCTATGACCCGAGCGATCCTGTTCTCATCTGCCGCCACACTGGCGATATGCGCGTTCGCAAATTGGGCGATGAGTCGAGCAACTCGCTACTGTCCGGAAAACCTTCCGGCGGCTGCGTCTCAGGAGAACGTCGAAACTCCTGAGGCAATCGCGTGAGACTATCAGGGCGCAAGAATGATCTTGTGGGCCCAGATGGACCTACCGACTGTTCCGGGTCCTATTAGTTCCTCTTGCAAGAAACGTTCGAGATTCGTCGACGCTTCATCTTTCAGCCCTGCACCGAGCGGAACAATCACGTTGTCAGGAGATTGCCGAGTGGATGGCAAGTAGCTGCCCAAGCAAGGGTTTGAGTCGGTCGAGATGAAGCGCGTTGGCGCCATCTGACTTGGCGCTGGCAGGATCGTTGTGGACTTCCAGGAAGATGCCATCGATGCCGGCAGCGACGGCGGCGCGTGCGAGGACGGGGATGAACTCGGGTTGGCCGCCGGAGACTCCATTAGCGGCGGAGGGCGTCTGGACGGAATGCGTGCCGTCGAAGACGACCGGTGCGAGGGTGCGCATGATCGGGAGCGAGCGCATGTCTACGACGAGATTGTGATAGCCGAAGCTGGCGCCGCGCTCGGTGAGGAAGACGCGGGTGTTCCCGGTGGAGGCGATCTTTTCAACGGCGTGCTTCATGTCCTGGGGCGCGACGAACTGTCCCTTCTTCACGTTGATGGCGCGGCCAGTTTTGCCGGCGGCGACGAGCAGGTCGGTCTGGCGACAGAGGAAGGCGGGGATCTGGAGGACGTCGCAGGCTTCCGCCACGGTGGCGCAATGGTCGGGCTCGTGCACGTCGGTGAGGACGGGGAGGCGGGTCTCCTCAGCGATGCGCCTCAAGATGCGTGTGCCCTCGACGAGACCGGGACCCCGGAAGCTCGAGACCGAGGTGCGATTCGCTTTGTCATAGGAGGCTTTGAAGATGTAGGGGATGCCGAGATCGCTGGCGATGCGCTGGATGGAGTCAGCCATCATGCGGGCGTGCTGTTCGCTCTCGATAACGCAGGGACCGGCGATGAGGAAGAGCTGGCCACGGCCGACAGGGACGTTGCCGATTTCGAAGTCGTGTTTGCTCACAGAGGAAAGGATACGCGGTGACGCGCCTGCGAGTCAGAGTCACTTGACGAACGGGCATGGAAAGGTCTGTCCTGTTGAGCAGAAGGTAAGGGTACGCGCCGACTTAGAAGAATGTTCCCATGAGTGGGGGGAAGCATGAAAACGTGGGGCTTTGACTGGTGGGAGAGTGTCGCGCAGGATCTGCGGTTTGGTGTGCGGATGTTATTGCGTCGTCCCGTGTTCTCGCTGGTAGTCATCTCGGTGCTTGCATTGGGCATCGGGCTGAACGCGGCCATGTTTTCCATCGTGGAGGCGGTGATTCTGCGGCCGCTTCCATATCGCGATGCGAAGCAGTTGACGATTATGTGGCAGAGCTCGCCCGAGCATCGGGCAACGGGCGAGTGGTTCGACACGTATCGTGACTTTCAAGAATGGCAGCGGCGGAGCCGGAGCTTCGCATCGCTGGCCGCACTCTCTTGGGCGACAGGGAGCCAGACGGCGGAGTGGTACGGCAAGCGGCAGAGGGTGCTGGCGATTCCGGTGAGCGACGGCTTTTTCTCCATGCTTGGGGTGCAGGCGCAGTATGGGCGCGTGTTTGAGCCGCGCGATGCTACGGGCGGCTGTGCTGTCGTTGTGTCCTATGCCTACTGGCGCGATCAGTTGGGAGCGGACAAAACAGCGCCGGGGCGGGCTCTGACGCTCGACCAGCGCGCGTGCCTGGTGGTGGGCGTCATGCCAGAGTGCTTCTCGTTCTATCCGCGCGAGACGAGCTTGTGGACTGTGATTACCCCGGACAGCGATTTTGTGCGGCAGCCGTGGAAAACACCGGCGGGGGTCTTCGGACGGCTGCGGCCGGGAGTCTCGCGTGCGGCAGCGGAGCAGGAGTTGGCGGCGATCGAGGCGAGCATTGCAGGGGAGCGTCCGCGAAACATGGTGATGCCGCCATCAGTGCCGGTGGTGCTGAATCTGCAGGCAGAGTTTACGTGGCTCGCGGGACGCAACCTTCGCCAGGGGTTGATGATGCTCTCTGCTGCGGTAGCACTGGTGCTGCTGATTGTGTGCGTGAATGTAGCGGGCCTGCTGCTGGGGCGGTCGGCGGAGCGGCAGCGGGAGATGGCGATCCGCGCGTCGATCGGTTGCGGCCGGGCGCGTATGACGCGGCAGTTGCTGACTGAGTCGCTCGTGCTCTCGATGTGTGGAGCGGCCGGCGGTGTGGGGCTGGCCGAAGCAGTGCTGCACATCTTTCACGCGACGAATCCGGTGGAGCTGCCGCCGGGAAATGTAGTGGAGATGCGCTGGCAGATTCTGTTGTTTGTGGCGGTGTTGAGCGTGCTGTGCACGTTAGTGTGTGGTGTGGCGCCCGCATGGCGCGCTTCGCGGATGGACCTGACTGATGCGCTGAAGAGTGATGCGCGAGGCGGCGGTGTTGCAACGCAGAGCGCAGCAAAGATGATGGTGGTGCTGCAGGTCGCTCTGTCGCTGATGCTATTGACTGGCGCAACGCTACTCGGGACGAGCCTCGCACGGCTGTCGGCCGAATCGCTGGGATATCGTGCGGACCATCTATTGACGGCAGAGTTGAATCTGCCGACGAAGCCGGGGGCGGATGCGGATGTGCAGGAGCGGAAGGCAGAGGCAATGCTGCAGCGGCTCTCGACGCTCCCCGGTGTCCGGAGCGGATTCCTAGCGTCAAGCGTGCTGCCGCTGGGCTCCGACGTACTGGCCGTCGCGGGGAGGACATTCGATGCACGCTCGGCGGCGCATAACGTGGCGAGTCAGGTAGTGAGCGCGGAGTACCTTCGCACGGCGGAGGTCCCGTTGCTGGCAGGACGGAATTTCGCGGCCAGCGATCGCAAAGACACACAAGCTGTCGCTCTGATCAATGCGAAGCTGGCCCAGGAGTATTTCCCGTCGGGTGACGCGCTGGGACGGCAGATCAAGCTGGTGAGCCCGGAAGATCATTCGTCGCCGTGGTTGACAGTTGTGGGCGTGGTGGGGAACGTAAAAACCACGAACGTGTTTCGTGAGATGGGCCACATCACGGCGCCGGCAGTGTACCGGCCAGTGACGCAGGCGCCGGGGCAAGCGACCACGCTGGTAATGCGCACGGCGGCCGATCCGATGGGGATCTCCGAGCAGGTGCAGCAAGCGGCGACCAGTGTGGACCAAGAGGCACTAATCTCCAACATGAAAGCGATGCAGACCATCCTGTACGAGCAGCGCGCACAGCCGCGCTTCCGAACCGTGCTGCTGGGAGGATTTGCAGGCATGGCTCTCGTAGTTGCCGCGTTGGGGATTTATGGACTGCTGACACAGCAGGTCATTCGGAGAACGCTTGAGATCGGCATTCGCATGGCATTGGGTGCGAACCGGAGGGACATCACAGCGCGGATTGTCGGGCAGGCACTGAACCTGACCGCCGCGGGAGTCGTGCTGGGTATTGCCGGCTCGTGCACCGCAAGGAGAGTCATCTCGGGGTTGCTGTACGAGCCCAGCGCGAATGATCCATGGCTGATGGGCGCGGCGACGGTTGTGTTCGCGATGGTGGCGCTGGGTGCGAGCGCCGCGCCGGCATGGCGGGCGAGCCGCGTGGATCCGATTGTGTCTATGAGGGCAGAGTAGTTTGGAGGGCGGAGCAGATCTGCGGGTCGTCCGTTAGTGCGCGACGAAGACACGGTAGTGCGACTCGCGCTTGCCTACGAGCACGAGAAAGCCGTCATCATCGCGGCGGAGCCTCACGGCGGTGCCGGGCATGTGATTCGCCAAACTGCTTTGCTTCAGGATGGTCGCGCTGAGCGGAAGGTATGCGGATGCTCTTGCGACGCGGGAGTGGTCGGGAGTGAGTTCGTATTCTGTGCCTGCCACCGCGACGGTGTAGATTGTCCCGCGGATGTCGGAGCAGCGTGCGGAGGCATCGATGGTCCGGCGCGCCGTGTTGCCGTAGGTAGCAGCGTCGGATTGTGTCGAAGTGGAGCATGCATTGTCAACGACGGTGGTGCGGACTTTGGTGAGGATACCGTCCTGATACGCGGGCGAATCTGCCGCAGCGGCGAGGGCAAGGGGCACGGATAACAAGAAGAGAATGAGAGCGGACCAGCGCTTCATAAATAGTCGCAGTGCTTTCTGCAATGCAGGTTAGCAGCGGGATGAAGCATGAGGGAATTGCACCGCGGCGGAGTGAAGGCTCCCACGGAAGTAGAGAGTCGACTCACAGCGGCAACCTAAAAATGGCGCGGTCCCTGTTAGACGAGTTGCGGTTGTTGCCTCATTCAAGACCGGGCCTGCCTGTGATAACGCTGTGCTTCAGTTGCCGCGGAGGGCGACCATCGGGTTGACGCGTGAGGCGCGGCGCGCCGGAATATAACCGGCGAGGATTGCGACGACGGTGAGCAGAGCGACCATGACTGCGAAGGTTGCCGGGTCTGTAGGCGCGGTGTTGAAGAGCATCGCGGAGATAAGCGAAGCGACGATGAGCGACATGACTGCGCCGACGACGATGCCGATGAGCGCGAGACGCATGGTACGGAAGATGACGCCGAACTGCACGCGCGCGGCGGTGGCACCAAGCGCCATGCGGATGCCGATCTCGAGCGTCTGGCGCGTGACCGAGTAGGAGATGACACCGTAGATGCCGAGTGCGGCGAGCAGCAGGCCGAGTGCAGCGAAGGTGCCGACCAGCAGCACGAAGAAGCGGCGAGGCGAAACAGCGTGGTCGACAAGGGACTGGATGGGGCGAAGTGGTACGGCGGCCTGCCCGGGATTGATCTCGCGCAGAGTGTGCAAGACGGTGGACGCGAGCTGTTCCGGCGGAACCTTGCTGCGAATGACGAGTTCGGCACCCTCTGGCTCTTGCTGTGTTGCGGGGTAATACACCTGCGAATCCGGCGGGCCCTCCACGCTGGTGAGGTGGACATCAGGGATGGTACCGATGATGCGCATGTCGCTGCTGGCGGCTTCGATCACGTGGCCAACAGCGTCCCCATTGGGGAAGAGATGGCGTGCGGTGCTTTCATTCAGGATGATGACGGGCTCTGAGTAGTGCTTGCCGTCTGGGGGCGGGAGGGGTTTCTTGGGATCGGGCTGCGGCGCGAGCGGGCCGTCTCCCCAGTTGAAGTCACGGCCAGTGATGGGCACACCCAAAGCGGGGAGGTAGCCGGGTGTGACGATATAAACCAAAGCGCACTGGCCCTGGATGTGGCTCTGGTCTACGCCCTTCAAATGTGGAATACCCCAGCAACGATTGCGCTCAAGAGGCAAGTTGTCCGAGGTGCCGGCGTGCTCGACACCGGGGATAGCGCTGATCCGGGTCAGAATGTTTTGTAGGATGGCGCCGCGTTTGTTGATATCGCCGCCATCGTTGTAGTCGACTTTGATCGACGCAGCGTAGGCGGGCTGGAAGCCGAGATCTACATTGAGCACGCGAAGAAAGCTACGCAGGAGCAAGCCGGCGCCCACGAGGAGCACGCAGGCGAGTGCGACTTCAGAGATGACGAGCACAGCGCGAAGACGCTCGTGGCGACGGCCGTCGCTTGCGCCGTGACCACCGGTGTCCTTGAGCGACTCCTGCAGGTCGTTGCTGGACATGCGGAATCCGGGCGCGAGGCCGAAGAGCACGGCAGTGGCGACGGCGACGAGGACGGTCCAGAGAAGGGCGGTGCCGTCCACCCGCACATCGTTGAGCAGCGGTAGAGCGATCGAGCTTTGATGGCGCAGCCAGAAGGTGATGGCAAAGGCCAGTACCAGGCCAAAGAGAGAGCCGACGCCGGAGAGCAGAAGGCTCTCCGTAAGCAACTGACGGATGATGCGGCCGCGGCTGGCGCCAAGTGCGCCGCGCAGCGCGAACTCCTTGGTCCGCGCGGCGGCACGGGCGAGCAGCAGGTTCGACAGGTTGACGCAGACGATAAGGAGAATGAGGCCGACGGCCGACCACAGCACGATGAGCGAGCGGTGGAGCTTGCCGCTGACGTACTCCTTGAGCGGCGTGGGATAGGCGCTGTAGTTCTCCTTGTACTCAGGGTGGTCTTTGCGGAAATCGAGCTTGGGGAAGAGCAGCGCGGCTTCACCGCGTGCCTGACCGAGAGTGGCCCTGGGCGTGAGGCGGCCTATGAGTGTGATGGTGTTGCCCCACTGGCGGACCTGGTCGTAGTTCATCGGAGTGAAGAGATCGGCGCGCGTACCGGGCGCGAAGACGGCGCCGAAGTCAAAGCTGGGCGGCAACACGCCAATAACCGTCATGGTCTGTCCGCCGCCGATGTCGATGGGTGCGCCGATGATGTTGGGATCGGCGTGGAACTGACGCCGCCAGAAGGCATTGCTGAGCACAGTGACATTCGGCGCACCCGGCAAAGACTCACTCGCACGGAAGAGGCGGCCCATCGACGGCGTGACGCCGAGCACCTGAAAGAAGTTGTCGGTGACCATGATTCCGGTAGCGGGACGCGGGTCGCCATGGCCCATGAGCTTGATGTTGTCTGGAGATGAGAACGCAAAGTAGCCGCCCACGTCCTGATAGGAGCGGTTGCGTTCACGGAGCTCCTGCCACGCGTCAATGGAGTAGGTGGCGGCGGACCAATTACCGTCGAAGACCTTAGGCCCGATCCAGAGCAGCCGCGCAGGATCGCGGAGGGGCAGGGGGCGCAGCATGAGCGTGTTGACCACGCTGAAGACAGCGATGTTTGCTCCGATGCCGAGGGCAAGTATGAGGATGGCGATGAAGGTGAAGCCGCGATCGCGGCGCAGGGTGCGGAGGGTATAGCGGAGATCCTGCATCAGGATATCGAGCGCCGGGAGGCCCCGCGCGGCGCGCTGCTGCTCACGCGATTGCTGAACGCCGCCGAAGCGGATGAATGCGTGACGGCGCGCCTCTTCAGGCGAGAGGCCGCGTTGGATGTTCTCTTCAATGGCGAAGTCGAGATGCGAGGAGAGCTCCTGCTCGAGGTCGGCGTCACCGATTGGCTTATTGAGGAAGGCACGCGTGCGGGCGAGAGCGGCGCGGATGGAGGAGATCATTCAGCACCTTCTGGGGACTGCGCAAAGACGCGGCCCATCACATCTGAAAGACGCTGCCAGTCGGCGGCATCGCGTGCGAGCTGCTTCCGTCCGCTACGCGTGATGGCGTAGTACTTGGCCTTGCGATTGTTGTCCGAGACGCCCCACTCGGCAGAGATCCAGCCGCGGTTCTGCAGGCGGACCAGTGAAGCATAGATCGTGCCCTGGTTGAGCAGGATGGTGTCGCCCGAGATCTGCTCGATGCGCCGCGCGATGCCGTAGCCGTGCAACTCGCCCATGGCGGCAAGTGTCTGGAGGACCATGAGGTCGAGGGTTCCCTGGAGCAGATCGAGTTTGGGATCAGGCATGCGGTGATTGTCTCCTGTGTGGCGGCCACATAAGTATGGCATGTTCTGTGGCGATGCCACAGGTGATGATTACGGGCCCAACCGGATCGTGGTTCCTCCTTTTTCTTAAAAAAATGCAGAGCAGCTTTCTGGTGATCTGCGTCATTGGATCGCGGCATTGCCGAATGTCCAAGCCGTCGGGTTGCGTGAAGAGAAATCGGCGCTTGCTTGTCTGGCAGCCCGAATGTTACCGTCTGTAGCATTGCGAATAGCAATTTCAGAGAACTGGAAGTGCGGCTGCTGCGTATCTCTTGTTCCTGCCCCCCGTTTTCAAAAATCGAGAGTGAGGTGTACGGATGCAGAATCTGCTTCGCAACCTTCGGTTCAGCACTCGCATGCTACTCAAGCATCCGGGTCTGACCTTGACGATTCTGCTCACATTGGCACTCGGGGTGGGCGCGAATACTGCGATTTTCACCGTCGATTATGCAACGCTGCTCGAGCCGTTGCCCTATCCGCAACCGGACCAGTTGATGGTGGTGTGGTCGAAGATCCAGAGCTACCACAACGGCATTTCGGCCGGAGACTTCACAGACTGGAAGCGGGAAAACACGACATTTCAAGATTTGAATGCGTGGACGGGCGGCGCCTTCAACCTCGCCACGAAGGACCAGCCGGAACAGATCGACGGGCGCATGACGACGCCGGGCTTTTATCGCATGCTGGGGACGCCATTCTTCCTGGGACGGGATTTTCTGCCGGAAGAGGGCCAGGCGGGCCGCGATCATGAGGTGATCCTGACGCATAAATTGTGGAAGCGCCTGGGATCGAACCCGCACATCGTGGGCGAGATACTGCGCGTGAATGCGGAACCCTACACCGTGGTGGGTGTGCTGTCTCCTGGACTCTACGATCGCGGGCAGGGTGACATCGTGGTGCCGCTCGCCTTCAAACCGGAGCAGCTTAATCACGATTTTCATTGGCTGCTGGCAATTGGGCGGCTGAAGCCGGGCGTGACGATGGAGCAGGCGCGCGCCGATATGAATGCGGTGACCACGCACATTGCACAGCAGTATCCGAAGAGCAACAAGGGCTGGGGTGCATATGTTGAGCCGTTGAAGAACGACTTCATCCCGAAGGAACGCATTCGCACGCTGTGGATGCTGTTGGGCGCGGTGGCATTTGTCCTGCTGATTGCCTGTGTGAACGTAGCCAACCTGCTGCTGGCGCGCAGCATGGCTCGACAGAAGGAGATGGCGGTGCGCTCATCGCTCGGGGCCACGCCGAGGACGATCTTTACGCAGTTGCTGACCGAGAGCATATTGCTGGCGCTGATCGGCGGTGCGCTGGGTGTCGGCGTCGGGTACGCGATGCTGCACGCTTTCATGGCCGCAATGCCCGAAGGAACCCTGCCGAGTGAAGCGGACCTGAGCCTGAACTTTCCCGTGCTGCTGTTCACGCTGGGTGCAACGACGCTGGCTGGATTGCTCTTCGGCTGCGTGCCGGCGTGGCATGCGTCAAGAGTGGATCCGTCTGAAGCGTTGAAAGAGGGTGGCCGATCCGGAACTGGCGTTGGGCGGAAGCGGCTGCGGCAGGCGCTGGTTATCGGCGAGTTCACACTGGCGCTTTCGCTGCTCGCGGGCGCGGGCTTGGCGATCCACAGCTTCCTGAACCTGACGCGTGTCGACCTGGGAGTAAGGACAGATCATGTACTCACGTTCTACCTGCCCATTCCCGATACGCGCTCCAAGGACCCAGTCCTGATCGCGGCCCACTACCGGCAATTGCTCGCGAGCATCAACGCGGTTCCCGGCGTGATGTCGGTTTCGGCGCAGACGGGAACTCCGCTCGAGGGCTCTGGTTTCGGCATGCCGTTCATGATCGCGGGCACACCGGCGTTTGCCGATCCATCGCAACGTCCTGGCTGTAGCTTTGGGATGGTGACGCCGGACTACTTCAAGACCTTCGGCATCCGCCGCATCAACGGACGGAGCTTCACCGACCAGGACACAGCGGCAAGCGTGAAGGTGGCCATGGTGAACGAAGAGTTTGTCAGAAAGTATCTCAAGGGCAAGGACCCGCTGCAACAGCGCGTCATCGTAGAGCAGCTGATTCCCGGTGTGCAGAAACTTGGCCCGCCAATCGACTGGCAGATTGTGGGCATATTCCACAACGTGCGCGACCGGCTGCGTGAGGACAATCCAGAGATACTGATTCCTTTCTGGCAGATTCCGTGGCCAACGACTTCGATCGGAGTGCGCACGAGTGAAGATCCAGCTTCGATGACGAAGAGCATTGCGGCTGCGGTACATAAGGTGGACCCGGATGTTGCGTTGGCGACGCCACGCACCATGGAGCAGGTGCGCCACGATGTGCTCTCGGACGATCGCTTCACGCTGGTGCTGTTCGCATGCTTTGCGGCGATCGCTCTGCTGCTGGCTGCGCTCGGCATCTATGGCGTCATGACGTTCTCTGTGGCGCAGCGCGCGCATGAGATCGCATTGCGCATGGCGCTGGGCGCGACTCGAGGGCGCGTAGTGACGCTGGTCCTGCGCGAAGGCGTGACGCTGGCGGCGGTGGGATTTGTCCTTGGGTTGATCGGCGCATACTTCATTGGCCGCGCCATGCAGAGCACGCTCTACGGTGTGAGTGCGCTCGACCTGTCCGCGTTTTCCGCTGTGGGGTGCGTGCTGCTGGCTGCTGCTCTGCTGGCTTGTTTCCTGCCGGCCCATCGCGCCGCTTCCACTGAGCCGATGCGCGTACTGCGTACGGAATAGCAGGCTCCCCACACGTCCAACAGCGCATCGCCGCACAGTCGTTTAGAGTGGCGGCATGCGCTGGCAATCCTTCTCTCTCGGGCTCGTACTGCTTCTCGCATCGCTTTCCGCGAACGGTAGGGATGGCACCACCGTTCGCGTTACCGTGCATGCTGATACTCCGACAGGTGTGTTTTCCCCGATCTGGAGCTACTTTGGAGCGGACGAGCCGAATTACAGCTATGGTCCGCATGGTCGAAAGCTACTAGACGAACTGGGAGGGTTGGGCGACACGGCGCATGCCCCGGTCTACTTCCGCGTGCATAATCTGTTCACCAGTGGCGATGGCGAGGGCTCACTGAAGTGGGGCTCGACAAATGTGTACACCGAGCGCGCGGACGGCACGCCGGTTTACGACTGGACGATCACGGACCGTATCTTCGACGCAATGCGCAATGCCCACGTGCGTCCCATTGTGGAGCTCGGGTTCATGCCGGAGGCTCTCTCGACGCATCCCGAGCCGTACCGTCACAACTTTCCGAACGGCGATGTTTTCACCGGCTGGAGCTACCCGCCGAAGGACTACGCGAAGTGGGGCTCACTGGTCGAAGCCTATGCCGCACACCTGAGGGATCGCTACGGAATGCAAGTGGACGGCTGGCTTTGGGAAGTATGGAACGAGCCGGATATCGCCTACTGGCACGGCACACCGCAGGAGTACGACCGGCTCTACGATGTCTCGGCTGCGGCGGTGCGCAAGGTACTGCCGCAAGCGAAGATCGGCGGCCCGGACTCGACGGGTGTTTATGCGGGAAAGGATGGGCCAAGCACGAGCGAGGTATTTCTGCGGCAATTTTTGGAGCACTGCGCCCATGGAAAGAATGCGGCGACGGGCCAGACGGGCGCGCCGCTCGACTTCATCAGCTTTCATCCCAAGGGTTCGCCAAAGTTTGTGGACGGCCATGTAGTGATGAACGTAGGGCATCAGCTTGCCGCGGTGGAGCGCGGCATGGATGTAGTGGCGAGTTATCCGGAGTGGCACAGCACGCCTATAGTGCTGGGCGAGAGCGATCCGGAGGGATGCGCGGCTTGTCAGGGGCCGCAGAACGGCTATCGCAATGGCTCGCTCTACGGGGTGAGCGTGGCGGAGGCGACGGCGCGCACCTGGGAACTGGCACGCAAACATGATGTGCATGTGCTGGGCGCGGTCACATGGGCGTTCACATTTGAGAATCAGCCGTACTTTGCGGGCTTTCGCGAGTTGGCGACGAACGGCGTAGACAAGGCGGTGCTGAACGTCTTCCGCATGATGGCTATGCTGGGCGGCGACCGGGTACGAACGGAGAGCACCGGGGCGCTGCCGGTAGAGCATATTGTCACTAACAGTGTGACATATGCGCCGGATGTAAACGCGATGGCCACCCGCACAATGGCCGAAGTAGACGTTCTGCTGTGGAACTACCACGATGCCGACGTGCCGTCGGCTCCCGCAAAGTTGGAGATAAAGGTGCGCGGACTGCCCGTTTCGCATTTGACCGAAGAGATCTTCCTGATGGATGCGGCGCACAGTAATGCATATGCGATGTGGCAGCGAATGGGAAGTCCCGAGAAACCGAGTGCCGCGCAGCGGCAGGATCTGTTGCATGCCGGAAAACTGGAACGAGTGATGGCACCGCATGCGATTGTGACGAAAAATGGCGTGGCGACGTTCCAGATGCTGCTGGCGCGGCAAGGCGTGGCGCTGGTGCGGCTGCGCTGGGAGTAGACCGGAATTATGTCGCCGGCTTGCTGATCTGCTGACTAGCGCTTGCTCAACGGAAGGTGATCTGCTGGAAGCCGAGCGAGTGCAGCATGGTGGTGAGGGTGGCGCGGGCGTTGCCTTCGGCCGTCGTGAGAATGCCGCTGTCGAGCGCGGACTGGCGCAGGCCGCCTTCCGCTTTTTCGCGCACCTCGGATTCGAGGTTAGGATCCGTGGGCACCAGCAGGCCTGTGATACGCGAGAAGACGCGCGTCTTGCTGTTATCCAGCGACACCGAGAGAAGTTCTGCAGCGGGCATGGCGATGGTGACACTGTGGCCATCGATCTGCACATTGCTGGCCTGGACCTTGCTGAGGTCGACACCGGCGACGGCCTGGCCGTGGACGATCAGCAACAGCTTGTCGCCGGTGAGGATATCGGGAAGGTACTCATTGGTGCGATCGCCTTCGACCACCTTGTCCATGGTGTAGACGACGGACTCCAGCCGCGCCAGGCGCTGGATGCTGGCAATGACGGTGGGCTGCGAGACGTCGATCGTATCGTGGCGGCCCAAAAAGGCCATGCTGATGCGATTACGCATGGACGCGCCGACGTGGCGCACGACCGCGGGCACGGCGAGAAGCGCAGCCAGCAGGCCGACGATGACGCCGAGAATGAGAGCCGGCACTGCGGAGGAGCGCTTCTCAGAAAGGGTGGTTGGCATAGGTGATCTCTCCAGTGTGTGACGCGCGCGAGGGCGACATGGCTGGTCAGTTAGCAGGAATCTTTAATGCATTTTCGCGGCGGCGGGTATAGCAGAGTCTCGCGATGCTTTAGTCGTCGCGCGGGCGGGCAGCTAGGGAATCATAGGCGTTCACCGGCAGGTCTTTGCGGTTGGGATGTTGGTGCGTGAGATACAGCGGATTAGTGCGCCAGTGGGAGGGCCCGATAAGGATCGGCTGGCGCTCGTCCTGCTGCCAGCGACGGACCTGTGGTTGCCAGGCGGGATAGTCGTTCAGGTATGGCCGCATGCGGAAGTAGTGGAAGATGCCAGTACAGATGATCCAACCGAAGAAGATGGCTGCCGCGCCGGAGATCCATCGGGGAGTGGCGCGCGTGGCGGCCAGCAGCAGTGCGAGCAACAGTATGGAATTTGCGGCGAAGAAATACCGTCCTTCACCTCCGCTGGACGGAAGGCGGGCGAAAGTGCAGCTTAAGCAGCCGTACCAGTCGAACGAGCTGGAGAGAAGAGCGGCGAAGTACAAAACGAGCGCGGCGCGCGAAGTCCTTCGGAAGAGCAGGTAGCCGAGCACGAGCAGCGCGCAAGACATGAGATACAGCGCGAACGTCCAGCCGATGCCGGCATGTTGGAGAACAAACTCGCCGTAGTACTCGGCGCCGCGTCCTGTGGTGAGAGGCAGCACGACGATGCGCGACGAGATGTATGCCACGAGTGAGCGGAGGTAGGGCGAGGTGACCGGCCGATTGCCGGAGCGGATCGAGTGCAGCAAAACGACGCTTTGCAGGAATGCCGGAAGCGTGATGCTGAGGGCGAAGATGAGTGCGCGGCGCGAGCGCTCCCGCCAGACCCTGAGCCAGAAGAGCGGAATGAGCGGCAGCGAGGTAACGCCGGTGAGCCCTGCCAAGGTAAGTGTGCCGGTGCGCACCGCAAAGAGTCTTCGTGTAGAAGAGATGAGGATGACCGCCGCTGCGACCGCAAGGACCGACTGGCAATTCCCCAGGTTGAGCCAGACTTCGAGATTCGGCGTTACGAGAAGGACGGCGAATAGCGCGCACCAACGCTCGCTTGGCGTGGGAAAGACTTCGCATTCGATAACAAGAAAGAGCAGCAAGAGCTGCACCGCCACGGAACTCCAGGTGAAGAAGAGCGCGGCGGCGGAGAGCGGGAGCAGTCGGGCGGCGATGAGCGCGCAGAGATTGTCGAGAAGTGAGTAGTAGCCCTGGTGCGGCGCCAGCATGGCGCGCAACGGCGTGGCATCCCACGCGTAGCGGAGGTAGGTGGTACCTTCTTCCGCAAGGATGCGCCCGTGCAGCAGCAGCCGCGGCAGGCGGCAGAAGAGCACAAGCAGCGCTATGGTGAGCAACGTTCCGATCTCGCGGCCTGTTGGAGCCCGCCAGGCCGACGCGTGGGACTCTTCGGCTGCCCCGGCTGTTGATTCGGACGCAGCAGAGTGCATCAGCTACGAACGAGGGCTTCGTCGGCGGCCGTGGACGCCTTCGAATGCTGCTTCAGGCGATTGGCATAGCTGGCAGTGACGAAGCTGCGGAAGAGGGGGTGCGGCTCTAGCGGTTTGGACTTGAACTCGGGATGGAACTGGCAGCCGAGAAAGAATGGGTGATTGGGCAGCTCGACGATCTCGACATAAGTGGCGTCCGGCGTGCTGCCAGTGATGCGAAGGCCGGCGCCGGTGAGCAGGGGCTCATACTCACGATTGAATTCGTAACGGTGGCGGTGGCGTTCTGAGATCTCGGTGCGACCGTACGCCTCTGCGGCCTTCGAGCCGGGTTCGAGCAGGCAGGTCCACGCGCCAAGCCGCATGGTGCCGCCCATCTCTTCGACGCCGGTGAGTTCTCGCAGCTTATAGATGACGCGGTGCGGCGTGGCGGGATCGAACTCGCTGGAGTTGGCGTCGTGCAGCCTGCAGACATTGCGCGCAAATTCGATGGTGGCGGTCTGCATCCCAAGGCAGATGCCGAAGTAGGGCGTGCCGGATTCGCGCGCGTAGCGGATGGCGTTGAGCATGCCTTCGATGCCGCGCTTGCCAAAGCCGCCGGGGACGAGGATGCCGTCGAAGTCCTTGAGCTGCGAAACGTAGTCCTCGGACTCCAGACCCTCCGCCTCAAGCCAGGTGACGCGCAGCTTCAGATTCTGCGAGAGCGCGCCGTGAACCAGCGCTTCCTTCACGGATTTGTAGCTGTCCTCGTACTCGACATACTTACCAACGATGCCGATGTGGACTTCGTCCTTCGGATGATAGGCGTGTTCCACGACCTGCTGCCAGCGCGAGAGGTCCGGGGTGCGCGTCTCCATGTGCAGGTACTTGAGCGCGAGTGCGTCGACGCCTTCCTGCGCGAAGTTAAGCGGGACTTCGTAGATCGAAGCGACGTCGCGCGCCGCGATGACGGCCTGGTCTTCGAGGTTGCAGAAGAGCGCGATCTTGCTCTTGAGCTCGCGGGAGAGCGCACGGTCAGAGCGGCAGAGCAGGATGTCCGGCTGGATGCCGATCGAGAGCATCTCCTTCACGGAGTGCTGGGTAGGCTTGGTTTTCAGCTCCTGTGCGGCGGCGATCCAGGGGACGAGGGTGACGTGGACGAAGACGGTGTTCTCGCGGCCGAGTTCCTGGCGCATCTGGCGGATGGCTTCGAGGAAGGGCAACGATTCGATGTCGCCCACGGTGCCGCCGATCTCCACGATGGCCACGTCACAATCTGCTGCCACCTTGCGCATGGCGTTCTTGATCTCGTTGGTGACGTGGGGGATGACCTGGACGGTCTTGCCGAGGTAGTCGCCGCGGCGCTCCTTGGTGATGATCTGCTCGTATATGCGGCCGGTCGTCAGATTGTTGTCGCGGGTGAGGCGGGCATGGGTGAAGCGCTCGTAGTGTCCCAGGTCAAGGTCGGTTTCGGCGCCATCGTCGGTGACGAAGACCTCCCCGTGCTGGAAGGGCGACATGGTCCCCGGATCGACGTTGAGGTACGGGTCGAACTTCATCAGATTGACGCGGAATCCGCGAGCTTCCAGCAGGCAACCGATGGAGGCGGCGGCAAGGCCTTTGCCCAGGCTGGACACAACACCGCCGGTCACAAAGATGTACTTTGCTGACACTGCATCACCTCTGAATTTTGGGTTTGGATGGCGTACCGGGTGGGCACGATCAAGTATCGCAGAGTGGCGGCGGGTTGGGAAGTAGCTTTACAGAGGCAGACTTTCCAGCCTGTGGAACGTCTAGACTTTGGGAACGATGATGGGACGCAGGAAAGCATTCGGATGGGTGGCGGTGCTGGCCCTGACGGCGACTCTATTTGCGCAGACTAAACCGCCGACGGACGCGGCGACCGTCGCAAGCATCCACCGGCTCATCCTGACTGACGGCAGCTACCAGCAGGTGCGCCGCTGGGAGATCAAGGGCGACCGCGTCCGCTATATCTCGGCCGAGCGCAATGGGGCGTGGGAGGAGCTGCCGATCAACATGGTGGACTGGGCGGCCACGGAAAAGTTCGCGCATGGCCTTACGGAATCGGGACGTGACGAGGCTGCAGCTTCGGCGGATGCGCGCGCCGTCGATGCGGAAGAGGCGGCCGAGAAGGCGGAGATTACCTCGCGCACGCCACCGGTGGTGCCGCACTTGAACCTCCCGAATCGCGACGGCGTCTGGGTGCTGGACTACTTTCGCAACCAGCCGGAGCTGGTGACTCTCGAGCAGGACAGCGGGGACGTGAATCAGCGGACAGGGCACAACGTGCAGCGCGCGCCCATCAATCCGCCACCCAACCGCAAGGCCGAGATTCGGCTGGACGGCGGGGGCTCGAAGGTACACCTGCACGAAAACCAGCCGGAGTTTTACGTGAGTCTCACCGGCGGCGACGATACGGCGGGCCCGGACGCTTTGAGCGTGGCCACCAATGATGTCACCCATGATGCGAAAGGTGGGGCTGTGAGCTCTCCGAAGAGCCAGTACGTCATCGTCAACGTGGATCCGCGGCGCAACTACCGCGTGATCACAAATGTGACGCTGAGCCAGGTGCCACATCAGAACGAGAACGTAACTGAGACGACGACGACAGTGCTGCCTGGCGGCCACTGGATGAAAGTCGTGCCGAAACAGAAGCTGACCATCGGTCAGTATGCGCTGATGGAGTTGCTTGGACCGCGCGAGGCCAATGCTTCGGTGTGGGACTTCGCCGTGGATCCCCAGTCCGGAGACAACCTGAACACGATCGTGCCGACCGAGCGCTAACGCTTCGTTCAGCCCTGGGTGGAGACCCCGTCGCGGGTGGAGTTTTTAATCTGGTACATGCGGTGGTCGGCGCGTTCCAGCAGCGCGGCCGCGGTATCTCCGTCTTCAGGATAGCTGGCGACGCCCAGACTCGCGGTGAGGCGCAGCGCGAGATTCTCAAGGCTGAGGAAGCGGCGGGCACGTAAAGCAACGAGCAGGCGATTGGCTGCTTTGGCAGCGGACGATCCCGAGGTTTGCGGAAGCACCGCGACGAACTCGTCGCCGCCGTAGCGGAAGGCAAGATCGACGCTGCGCAAGGTGCGGGTGATCACCTCGGCCGCCTCTGCCAGGACCCGGCTGCCAGCCAGGTGGCCATGTTCATCGTTCACCTGCTTGAAGTTATCCAGGTCCAGAAAGAGCAGGCCGAGCGGCTGGCCGAAGCGGCGGGCGCGCTCGATTTCTGTCGGCAGCACCGCGGCAAGGTGGCGTGCGTTGAACAGATGCGTGCAGTCATCGGTGATAGTGAGTTCCTGGATGCGCTCGACCGCGCGCGCATTCTCGATCGCGATCGCAGCGTAGTCGCACACAATATAGAGAAAGGTGACCGCGTCGTCAGTCAGCGTTTGAGGCGAAGGATGTGTGACCTGCAAGACGCCGAGAGTGCGTTCGCGCGAGCGCAGGGGCAGGCAGATGGCGGAGTGCTGCTGTTCTCCGCTCGAAAGCCGGGCCGCGACGCCGTCGCTGGTCGCGATGAGCGGCTCGCCATGCAGCGCGACCCATCCGGGCATGCCCGTGCCGAAAGGGATGCGGATGTTCTGGAGTGTCTCGTCGGAGACGCCGCGGGCGAGCGCGTAGTAGAGGTCGCGTTTCTGCTCATCGACCATAAGCAGAACCCAGCTTTCGGGACGGAAGAAGCGCTCCATCTGTTCGAGGATGCTGCGCAGGATGGAGGGCAAATCGAGCGATGACGTGAGGGCCCGGGCGGCGTCATGGAAGAGCCGGAGATGCTCAAGCTGGGTCGTGGGGTTCTGGGCGTGGTCGGCCATTCGCTGCTGTCGATTGTGCCACGGGGACCTGCAGTTTGCAGCGATACGTTCGTACCGTGGCCTGTCTTCCCGATTTAGCGCCGAACCGCCCAGGCCATCCCATCCGGTTCACCGCCCGCCTGAATGTGGCCGGCAACAGCCAATGAGTGGAGGTCAATGACAGCGACGTAATCGTCCGGTGTGCAGGCGACGAAGGCGCGAGAGCCGCCGGGTTCGATCAGGATGCCGGCGGCTCCGTGTCCGATCGGGAGACGTTTGACAACCTGGCGCGTGGTTGCGTCGAGCACGACGAGATCTGGCCCGCCGAGTGTGGAGACCAGCACACGCTTGCCGTCAGACGTAAATTTGAGCCGGTTTGCTCCGCCCACGTTGGCCTGCAGTGTCGCAACCACCTTCTGTGCCGCGATATCAATGACGGAGATGGTGCCGTCCTGCGCGTTTGCAATCCATATTTCCTTCTGGTCGGGCGATACATCGAAGCCTTCCGAGCCATTGCCCACACGAATGACCGTCTCATTCCAGTCTTTGCGCGGAGTCGGGCCACCTGGTCCGTTGGGACCGGCGTGATTGCCACCTGGGGGACGCATCGCGCCAGGCAGCGGACCGGACATATGGACGGGCTCCATTTCGATCAGGCTGACGGTGCCGGAGCTGACATTGGTGGTGATGATGCTCTGCTGGTCGTCCGAGACGTCGATCATATGAGTGCGATTCTGGCCGGTGCCAAGTATCCAGTCAACCTTCTGCGCAGCGGGATCGTAGCGCCCGATCGCCTTGGCCGCTTCTGCCGTAAACCAGACTTTCCCGCCAACAAAGGCGAGGCCGTGCGGGCCGCGCAGTGGGCCGAGGTCAACGGACGGGAGTGCCCGCTGGCCAACCAGGTCGAGCACGGCAAGCGTGTTGTAGGCGCCGCCGCCGTAGTTCGAGACGTATGCCGTTGTCCCGTCGGCTGAGGCTATGACCTCATGAGGATCGTTGCCCACCGGCATGTGGGCGACGACCTGAAGAGTAGCCGGATCGACGATGCTGAGGGTGTGGTCGTGCTTGGAGAGGACGAGCAGCGATGCGCCGGGGGTGCTCTGCGCGCAGAGCACGCTGGAAAAGCAGACGGCGGCAAAGGCAGAGACAAATCGGACCAGAGCTTTCATGGATGGAGCTTCCCCCGATGGAGTCGAACCTAAACGGCAGGATAGACGTTGTTGGCCTTCGGGAGTTTGCCTCGCGCGGGGGGAGCCTGTTGCTGATTTTGCTGCGGTTCAGCCGCCGATGTGCACCATGCTGCGGCTCGGCTTGAGGAAGCCCGGCTCGCCGATGTGATGGCGGGCTTCCTTCTGCGCGATCACTTCGCGGATATAAGCGGCCAAATCGTCATCCGAGCCGCCGCGTCGCATGAGGCCGTAGAGGTCGTGGTCCATCTGCGAGAAGAGGCAGGTGCGGATCTTGCCATCCGAGGTGAGACGCAGGCGGCTGCAGGCGCCGCAGAAGGCGCGGGAGACGGGTGCGATGATGCCGATCTCGCCGATGCCGTCGTCGAAGGTGAAGCGCTGGGCCGTCTCGCCCGGGGTATTGCCCGGCAGCGGTACCAGCGGGCGCACGGCGCTGATGCGCCCCTTTAGTTCGTCATAGCCGATGACCGTGTCGGGGGACCAGATGCGATCCTCCTCCAGCGGCATGAACTCGATAAAGCGCAGGATGACGCCTTCGCGGCGCGCGAATTCGACGAAGGGGACGATCTGATCATCATTGAAGCCGCGAAGCAGCACGCAATTCACCTTTACCGGACCAAGGCCGGCGGCTTGCGCAGCTCTAATGCCCGCAAGCACCCGGTCATAGCTGCCGGGCACGCGGGTGATGCGCGCAAAGACTTCCGCGTCGACTGCATCCATGGAGACGGTAGCGCGGCTCAGGCCTGCCTCGCGCAGTGCCTGTGCCTGCGCGGCGAGCAGGTGACCGTTCGTTGTAACGGCCAGATCCAGCGGTCTACCGCGATCCTCTTCGAGCGGCGTGCCGTCGGACGCGTAGCTAGTGCGCAGCGCGGCGACTTCGCGAACGAGCGTGGTCAGGTCCCTGCGAAGGAGCGGTTCGCCGCCGGTGAGACGGACCTTTTCTATACCGAGGGAGACGAAGACGCGGATGATGCGCAGGTAGTCGGCCAGGGGCAGTTCGCTGTATTGGGCGCCGTCGTTGCCGGTGCGGCAATAGATGCACCGGTAGTTGCAGCGATCCGTCACGGAGACGCGCAGGTCAGTGATGGCACGGCCGTGGCTGTCGGTCAAGCGTCCGGCTCCGACAAGCGGGGCGGTTGCGGCAGCGGTCGGGATGGCCTGGGTGGACGCCATAGGAATTCGATGCACTTCCTATTCTACGAGGAGCATCCAGTCTACGAGGAGCATCCAGTCTACGAGAAGCATTGAGGATCCAATCACATCAGCCAGTTAAGCGCCGGGGACAGAGTGACCAGACGGCATTCCGATCCAGCGGATGAGTGCTACGCGAGCATCCGACACATTCTCCTCGCCTTCCTGCGCCCATGCAACGAAGCCATCCGGACGCACAAAAAGCGCGGTTAAGCCCAAACTGCCCTTTGCTTTCGTGGAGACATACTTGACCCGTCCAGCCCAGCGCTCGCCCAGGGCGCCAAGCTTTTCGCCGCCGTTCAAGTTCAGCAGCAAGGCCGTCCCATCATGCAGCAGCGCGCCCAGCCGCGTTCCATCCTCGAATTCGAGATCGGGCGCGCTGCAGCCAATGAGCGGGTGGTCGCCAGGCAGGTTGTATCGCAGCCAAACACCGGCAATCTTCTGAGCGAAATAGGTTGCGCCTGAGGGGGTCTGGATGAGGTCGCGAACGATTGCCGCCATAGCGCGCGCGTGGGGCTCGGGACGAAGGATTGCGACTTGAGCACGGGTCCATTCCAGCGCCCATGCGGCGATTGGATGCCGCTCGTCCGTGTAAGTGTCGAGCAGGCTCTCAGGGGTCCAGCCCTTGATCACTGAGGCAAGCTTCCAGCCGAGATTCATCGCGTCGCCGATGCCGAGATTGAGTCCCTGCCCGCCGAACGGTGAATGGACGTGCGCGGCATCGCCAGCCAGCAGCATGCGGCCCTTGCGGTATGTCGTGGCCTGGCGCGCAACGTCGGTGTAGCGCGTGCCAAGGTGCAATGCCGTAAGCGTCACATCGGTGCCGGAAACATGACGCAAAGTCGTTTGGAGCGCTTCCAGTGTCAGGGTGTTCTGTCGCGCGGCCGCGCCGCCATCGAATTCGACAACGCTGATGCGGCCCGGCAATGGCCCGTTCACGTACATGCCATTCGGTGTGATGTTCCATCCAGGACGCAGCCTCTCCGGATCGGCAAAGTCCGCCATAGCAATGGTCCCGGTCAGTTGCGGATCCGTGCCGGGAAACTCGAACCCAGTGCACTTTCGCACGGTACTGCGTCCTCCATCGCACCCGACTAGCCAATCGGCCTGGATGGTCTCATCGCCAACATGTACGGCAACGCCACGATCGCTTTGGGTGATATCCGTAACCGCTGCTCCCAGCCTTACCTCCACACCTAATTCCTTTGCGTGATCCGCGAGCAGGGTCTCCATACCTTGCATGCTCACAATGCCGCCCGAAGCCGACGGTCCGGGCAACATGAATCGCTGGTCGGAGAAATCTATTTTGTTGCCGTCGAGCATGATTCCAGCGAAGTGGCCGGCGAATCGAGGGGCAGGCGGCTCGCCGGTCTGGCGAGTATCCCGTAGTTCGATACCTTTGTTTGCTCCTTCGTCCATCCATCCCAGGGCCGACTCGCGCACGGCATTCAAGAGCCCACGGCGATAAAAGGCTTCCACGGACGGCAGATTCAGCCCCCGCATGCCCATGAAGTTTGCTTTGAGCGGAGTTCGAGTGTCCTCCATCCGTTCGAGCACAAGCACCGAAACGCCGGCCAACCGCAGTTCGCAGGCGAGAAACAGCCCCACGGGCCCAGCACCCGCAATCACGACCTCGTAAGCCAAATTAGGTCGCACGCGTGATGTGAATGTCAGAATACATAGACAGATGGAAGATGGAGCAATGAGGCCAGTCATTGCGGCGCTCCCGTCGCGATAAGCAAACACTTTTGTAGTTCCGACGACCTGATGATCATGCTCGACCCAATCACTGTACAAAATGTGCCGCTCTTTCGAGAGGTGCGTCTTCGCGCGCTGCAAGATACACCGAGTGCATTTGGTTCAACGTACGAGAGAGAGTTGCAACTCACGGACGCAGATTGGTTAGAGCGGGCGCTGAGTTGGAATGGTGAAAGAGGTATCGGCTTCCTCGCGATGGATGGGAGCGTTGGCTGCGGCATCGCCGGCTCGCTTCTCGATGAAGACGATCGAACTCGAGCACAATTGATCTCGATGTGGACAGCCCCGACGCATCGGCAACAGGGCATCGGCCGATTGCTGGTCAACGAGATTGCCGGCTGGGCCCGTCTACGAGGCGCCGATCTCCTGCAGTTGATGGTGACGTCGAGCAACGATGCTGCGAGGATGTTTTACCAGCGCCTGGGTTTCGCTCGCACCGGACGGACGGAGCCCTATCCGAACGATCCCAGGCTGATCGAATACGAGATGTCGCGGGTGCTTCGCTGACCGCGCACCGCGTATCCCTTAAGCTAGAGATATGTGCGCGAAGAAGATCGAGATGGAGGAACAGGCGGCCGCGCGGCGTCACAGCGCGGTGCGTTTCGATGTGCTGGTAATCGGGGCGGGGCCTACTGGTCTGGCGTGCGCCATTGAGACCAGCCGGCGCGGCCTCCGGACGGTTCTGGTCGAGAAGGGCTGCCTGTGCAACTCGCTCTTTCACTATCCATCGAACATGACCTTCTTCACCACGCCGGAGCTGCTGGAGATCGGCGACATTCCGTTTCCAAGCCCCAATCAGAAGCCCACCCGCGATGAGGCGCTGGAGTACTACCGCAAGGTAGCCGAGCACTATCAGCTCGACGCGCGCCAATATGAGACGGTGCTTCGCGTCGAAGGCGCGGACGGCGAGTTCCGCGTTCGCGTGGAGGACCGCTTCGGCCGTGAGCAGAGTTATGCGACACGAAAGATTGTCATCGCCACCGGCTACTACGACCTCCCGAATTATCTGAAGATTCCAGGCGAAGCGCTCTCGAAGGTGATGCATTACTACGACGCACCGCACCCTTACTACGACATGGACGTGGTGGTAATTGGGGGAAAGAACTCCGCAGCGATTGCGGCTCTTGACCTGTGGCGCCACGGCGCGCGGGTGACGCTGGTACATCGCGGTCCCAGGATCCATCACCATGTGAAGTACTGGGTCCTGCCGGACATCGAGAACCGCATTAAAGCGGGCGAGGTGGAGGCGTATTTCGATACGCGCGTGACTGCGATCCGCGAAGACAGTGTGGAGCTGCAAACTCCGAATGGACCGAAGATCGTGCGCAACGATTTCGTCTTCGCGCTGACCGGCTACCACCCGGATTTCGATTTCCTGGAATCGCTCGGGGTGCGAATGGACAACAAGGACCGCTGCCCGGAGTGCGACCCCGAGAGCCTGGAGAGCAATGTCCCCGGACTTTATCTGGCAGGAGTCATTATCGCCGGCTCGCGGACGAATGAGATTTTCATCGAGAACGGCCGCTTTCATGGCCGACAAATTGCTGCTGATATCGCAGCCAGGCTTGATGAAGCCGTGACACCGGCAATGCTGGAGGAATGAGGTTACTCGATCGCCGTCCGTTGTGTTCATGGCGCGCGGCTTTTGAGTGGCGTCCAAGGGGAAGAGCGGCGCGGTACCCTCAAGAGTAACTCGGTACGATGTCTGTAGACTGTAACGACAACGTAGATTTTGTTGGAGTCGTAGCTGCCTGGCGCGGTTTTTGCTTTTTGCTTTGCCCTCGCAGTGATGTTCGTGCGTCCTATGACTGGGTAGGTCTCGTCCTCTTATGAGAGACAGGTGTGTGACCCAACTCCATCCTTGGAGGGAGAGATACGGATGGCTTGGTTCCGCTACCGCACAATCCGCAGCCAACTGACGATCGGCTTCATTGTCCTGGAACTGGCGTTTACGGTGTGCTTCTCGCTGCTGGTCCTGCGAACGGAGACGCGCGAAATTCATGCACGCGCAGAACGCCGTATCGAACAGCAGGTGAATCTGCTCGCGACCATGGCGACCGATGCCATCGTCGACAACGAAGCTAATCGGCTTGTGCCCATGGCGCAGGCCCTCGAAGCCAGCACATCCGTACATTTTGTCCGCCTCACCGATCTGCACGGCGCGCCCCTTTTGCCGAACACCGGCCACATTGAGACCAGCCCGCTGACCGCAGCGGAGCGCAGACAACTCCCCGCGTCAGGCCGGGCGCTGGAGCGTGCTGACATCTTCCTGAACGACGAGGGGAATCGCGAGGCTGTCAGTGCGATTCGTCAGGGCACTCAGTTGATCGGGTATGCGTGGGTAGCGGAGAACCCTACTTCCGAGAAGGAAGAAGTGGACTCGCTGGTGAGGGTGGCGTTGATCGCCGGGGTTCTGGGCATACTCGGCTGCATGCTGGCCTCTGCGCTGCTTGCCCGCTCCATTACCCGGCCCCTGCGTATTGTGATGAACGCGACACGGCGGCTCATTCGTGATCCTGAGACCAAGGAGGGCTTTCCGCTCGAAATAGCGGAGACGAATGAAGCGGGAGAGCTGGCCCAGGCCTTCAATCTTCTGGTGCTGTCCATGGAGGAGCAGCGCTCCGGCCTGAATGACACACTGTCGCTGCTGGATTCCATGCTGGCGCACGCGCCTATCGGTTTTGCATTTCTCGATCGCCAGGGCCGGTTCATTCGAGTGAACAATTTTCTTGCGACCGGCATGGGAATCGAACTGACGCAGTTCCTGGGGCACACCGCAAGGGAGCTCTTCGGTACGGTGGAAGCCGAGACGCTCGAGCCCCGGCTCGCGGAGATCTTTCAAGGAGCGCAGCCGGTCGACACGCTCGAGTTGCAGATTACCGATGGCAAGGGCGATGTCCGCAGCTGGCTGGTGAATCTCTATCCGGTAAAAAGCGGACAACAGGAGGTCCGATGGGTGGGCGCTGTCATGATCGACACTACGGAGCGCCGCCGCGCCGAGGACACGCTGCGCCGGACCGAGAAGCTTGCCGCCGCCGGACAGCTCGCAGCCTCGATCGCGCACGAGATCAACAACCCGCTCGAGGCCGTAACCAATCTACTGTTTCTGCTGCGAACCCAGGTCCCGCTCGATGGCGATGGGATGCGCTTCGCAGAGATGGCGCAGCATGAGTTGTCGCGCGTCTCCGAGATCACGCAGCAGACCCTCCGCTTCTATCGCCCCTCCACCTCGCCAGCCTTGGCGAATGTGGCAGAGATCCTCGACTCCATCCTGACTCTCCACAGCGGCCGCATTCACACGCTCAGAGTGGATGTGGCGCGCCGTTATGGCGACAATGTCGATCTCTATTGCCTGTCCGGAGCGTTGCGGCAGGTCTTCGCCAACCTCATCACCAATGCGCTCGACGCGCTGAACGGCGGCGGCCGATTGATGGTTCGCGCGACACGCTCGCACTGCTGGACGGACGGGCGCGCCGGAGTGCGGGTCGTCGTGGCGGATACGGGAACCGGCATGCCGCATGAGGTGCGGGCCCGGATTTTTGAGCCTTTCTTCACCACCAAACTGGCCACCGGAACCGGCCTCGGACTCTGGGTGACACACGACATCGTGGACAAGCATCAGGGCACTATCACAGTGCGCAGCCGTTTCGAGCCGCCTCAGGCGAACGGCTCGGGAACAGTGTTCATGCTATTCTTCCCGGACTACGGTGTGGGGCATCCCGCCACCGATGCGATTGAGCAAAGCGCGGCTCCCGTGACCTCTGAGCAACTCGCCTGACTGTCTGAATAGAAGCCGGAACAGGAAGCGCGATCAAGACGAGGTCAGCAATGCAAGCCGCCGACCTGCCGACGATCTTTGCCGGTCGCGTAAACCGCTACTTTCGCGCCGCCCTGTTGTAGTTGATCCGGATTGGGTTCATGGTGCGATAGCGCACGCGCAGGCCCCCAACAGTCGCAGGCTGGGCGCGTGGGATGCGCGTGCGGTCGATGAAGACCATCAGCGCAGCCTCAGCGGGATTGTCCTGGCTCTGGGTAACTCCCACGCCAAAGAATGCCGGGTCGCCCATGAGCTGCCGGACGTGCTGTCTCTGAACTAGCCGCGCAGCCTCGAGCGTTGCCTGAGAGAGGTGAATGCCCGGCGTGACAAACGAGCTGGTAGGCGCCGTGCCATTAGCGACCGCGCCTGCAGTGGTCGTGATGACGCGCGTCGGCAGCCCGCCGATGGTCTGCGGAACCGCGATGGGGCCGGGGTGAGTCTGGTCGGTGTATACGATCACGGCGGCCTGTCCGGGCTGGTCCAGGCTCTTACCCGCGACGACGCCCAAAATACCTTTTGAGGCGTCAACGATTATGGCGCCGTTCTGGCTGACCGCCGTCCGTGCCGCGTTCATGCGCGCGGCGGAGACCGCAGAACTAGGCGTGGCTGTGTTCGCGTCGTAGTTGAGACAGTTGACCGTGTGAGGGCCGCCGCCCACCATGGTGAACGTCGTCCCCGCCGGTGCCTGGCTCAACTGCGAAAGATTGGTGAGAACGTCTCCGATTGGCTGGGCGAAGCTCTCACCCGGCTGGGTGGCGCTCCCGGCCGAGCCTGCATAGAAGAGCCCGACCGGCTGTGCGTTTGCAGTGTCGACCACCAGTGCGCCGGAGTCCCCTGCATCGGAGAAGTAGTTGCCCGGCACGCCGATCTGGTTTGTATAGGTCTTGGAGACGTAAAACTGGGTCTCGGCGGCGTCCTTGTAGTAGGAGACCTTGATCGTGGAATTGATGGTATCGACGGTGCTGCAGGTCAGGCCCGTGGTGCGCCCGCTCTTGGCCACGTGAATATTACTTATGTTGGCGGCTGTGAGTACCTCGCCAGTTCCAGCGACCGGCGCTGCAGCGGCCACCTGGTTCGTGCCACCACCCGCTGCTCCCAGGGCGATGACCGCGCCGGAGGTATCTACGTTGGCCGATGTGGTTGCGGCCAATGCTGCATCCACATTCGCGGAAGCATCAATCAGCGGTACCCAATACTGCAACGTACCGATGGCACGAATCCCGGTGACGCCCGCGGTTAGCTGGGTACAGCCTGTGTCCACCAGGCCCGGCTGGATGATGGTGTCACCCACAAGCCCCTGATCGGACTCGGCCAGCACGTGATTGTTGCTAAGGATGAAGAGATTGTTGGCCTGATCCTTCACCAGCGCGCCCAGCGTCCCGCTGGCGCAGTCGGTGACGTTTCCGTTGGAATCCACGTCGACATCGTTGTTATTGCCGCCGGAACTTCCCATTTGGACCGCCGCAGTCTGCGCGGCCTGATTGTCGAGTGGCGAGGTATTGATGCCGGAGCTATTCAAGAGCAGCTTGGAGAAGCTGGTGCTGGCCGCATTGGAGGCGACCGCGCCGATGGCATAGATGGCCTGCGACGGCACGGAGGAGGGTGCCGTATAGGTGGCTGTGCAGAAGGTGTAATAGGGATTCGACGAGTTGATGCTGCCGCTGTTGTGGCAACTCGTACCGCTGATGCTGCCGCCGGCCGAACCTGCGTTCGACCCACCGGAGGGTGATGTCCCGAGGCTCCAGTTAATCGATCCACCGCCCAACTCAGCGATGGTGGCGGTGAGCTGAACCGTTCCCCCGGTCGAGAGGGTCGCGTTCTCAGGAGTTACAGACTGGATGAAGCCTGGCGTAACGGTCACGACCGACGTCGCGGTCTGGTAGACATTATTGGTCAGGTTGGCCTGGACCTGAATCTGCACAGAATCTTTTGAGATCGCGCTCGGCGGATAGTAGAGCCCGCTTTTCGGATCGATGTACCCCAGACCGAGGTTGGAATCATTGGTGCCCGTGCTGACCACCCAATTGACATTTGTCGCCGGCTGGCCGTTTGTGAGCGTGGCCGTGAATTGCAACTGGCCATTGGTGTCGATCGTTGACGTCGCAGGCGCGATAGAGAAGGTGCCGTTCGAAGGATTCGAGCTGGGACTGGAGCCGCCGCAGCCGGCGATCATGAGCACAATAGGGGCAGCAAAGGCGAACAGAGAACGAATGTGCCGGGTCATCATCACTACCATCCAGGGGGTCGCTGTAATTGTACGTGCCCGGCGTGTCTGCCAGTTTGCATGCACGCGCGTGGAGCGTGTCACGAAAGTCGTACGGCAGAGAACGGCGTACCGGGCGAAACCCCGAATCGACGAAGAAGTTGCGGGCCAGTTGCAGAGGCTCTGGACGGCGAATCAGCGAGTCTCCAAGTCGGCCCTCATCCCGGGACGCGAAACGGAATTGGCGAGGTGCTTTCCTCGCAGTCTTGACTCACCTAAACTAAACCGTTCAGTATTGATATGATCTCGACGATGAAAGGGATGCTTCTCGATGATCTCTGTCCACAACCTGGTGAAGAGCTTTGGCGATTTTACCGCCGTCAAGGACATCACTTTCGAGGTCGCGCAGGGAGAGATTTTTGCTTTCCTCGGCCCGAACGGCGCCGGCAAAACCACAACCATCAAGATGTTGACCACGCTGCTGCGCCCCACCAGCGGCCGCATCGAACTCGATGGCCTGGATCCGACGGTAAAGCAGAAGCAGGCGCGTCAGCGCTTCGGCATCGTGTTTCAGGATCCAAGTCTGGACAGCGAGCAGACCGCATGGGAAAACATGGATCTGCATGGCGTGCTCTACCACGTCCCGCGCAAGCTTCGTGCTTCGCGGACGGAAGAGCTGCTCCGCACTTTTGAGCTCTGGGACCGCAAAGACGATTATGTAAAGACCTTTTCCGGCGGCATGAAGCGGCGGCTGGAGATCGCGCGCGGCTTCCTGCATACGCCGAAGATCCTGTTTCTCGACGAGCCGACTCTGGGGCTCGATCCCCAGAGCCGCAACCAGCTCTGGACCCACGTCAAGCGGCTCAACGAAGCCGAGCGAACGACGGTGTTTCTGACCACGCATTACATGGATGAAGCGGACCGCGTCGCTCATCGCATCGCCATCATGGATCACGGAAGCATCGTTGCCCAGGGCACGTCGACAGAGCTGAAAGAGCAGACCGGAACGGACTCGCTCGAAGACGCGTTCCTGGCGCTTACAGGCTCTTCGCTGCGCGACGAGGGCGCCGATGCCAAGGCTGCGATGCGGCAGGTCGCCAAGATGTGGCGCCGCTGAGGCGCAACAAGGAGTCGGAGGATTCGTATGGGTGCGATTTACATCCTATGGCTGCGGGAACTAAAGCGTTACGTGCGCTCGCGCGTACAGATTGTGGTTTCGCTGGGCCAGCCGTGCCTGTACCTGCTGGCGCTCGGCTTCGGACTCGGCCCGGTCTTCCGGCAGGCCGGCCACGGCAGCTATCTCCAATTCATGGCACCCGGCGTCGTCGGAATGACAGTGCTCTTCAGCTCCGTCTTCTCTGGGATCGCGATGCTCTGGGACCGCCAGTTCGGCTTTCTCAAGGAGACGCTGGTCGCGCCGGTCTCGCGAATGCAGATCATGGTGGGTCGCACGCTCGGCGGCGCTACGGTCGCTGTAATCCAGGGGACCTTGATTCTGATCATCTGTTTGATCGCCGGCTTTCGCCCACATAGCTGGGTCGCCATTCCCCTCGCCTTCCTTTTTGTGGTCTTGATCGCGGTGGTCTTCGCGGCGCTTGGCACCGCGATCGGCTCCATCATTCAGGATATGCAAGGCTTTCAGCTGGTCATGAACTTCCTGGTGATGCCGATCTTCTTTCTCTCCGGCGCGCTCTTTCCGCTGGCGAATCTCGGCGTGGTGATGAGCGTCATCACCCGGCTGGACCCGCTGTCCTATGGCGTGGACGGCTTGCGGGGCGCGCTGATTCAAACCTGGCAGTTCAGCGTGGCTTTCGACGTCGCGCTGTTAGCCGCCATTGGGGCTGTCTTCCTGAGTGCGGGCGCCTATCTCTTTTCCAGAATTGAAGCTTAGGGATGGCGAGACCGAGGAGCGTACAGGCTCATGCGAAAGTTCTGAACGCTGCAGTGGAGCTGTTCTCCGAGCGCGGCATTGATGCCACCAGCATGGATGCCATCGCCGAGACCTCGGGCGTGAGCAAGGCCACCATCTACAAGCATTGGCCGGACAAAGACAGCCTTGTGCTGGAGGTCATGGGATACCTGCACGGCCTCGACGAGGAGCCGCCGGTCTTCGATTCCGGCGATCTTCGCGCCGATCTCATCTCGCAGCTTCAGTATCAGCCGGCCGCCGACCGCAAAGCACTTCGGGAAAAGATGGTGCCCCACATGATCGCCTACGCTTCGCGCAATCAGGTGCTGGGCGGTGCGTGGCGCGCGCGGGTGATTGAGCCGGCCCGCCGGGCGTTGACGAACATCATCAGGCGCGGCCAGAAGCGTGGCATGTTGCGCCGTGGCATCGATCCCGAGGTCGGTATCGCTCTCCTGCTGGGACCGATGATGTATCGGCATATCTTCGGCCACAAAGCTGGGCGGAAGGGCCCCAAGAATCTCGAAATCCAGGTCGCGGATGCCTTCCTGGCCGCGTTCGGAACGGGCAAACGGCTGCCCACGCGAGGAGCAGCGACCACCAGCAAGGCACAGAAGCAGGATTGAGTTGCGGTGCCTTTTCAGCAATCAGGGCTGAAAAGAGAACAGCACCGGCTCTTGGAAGGAACCGGTGCCGGGAAGCCCCAAATAATCTAAGCTGCTGCCGTCTTGTGGGCGCGGCCGATCACGGCCTCGCGCGCCTCTGCGGTTGCAGGCATGATGGAGACAGCGGCAGCGGCCTGCTCAGCGCGCAGGTGGCGCAGCTCGCGCCGGCTCAGCGGCAGCATCGTGTCGCGGGAGTAGAAGACCTGTTGGCTGCAGTCCATGCAGACCTTGTACGTCTGTCCCTCGATGGTGAACGGACGCGAGAGGTTGCTGTGGCGGCAGTAACCGAAAATAGCCTCAAAGACAGATTGAAAAAATTCCATAATCCAGCGCATTGTGAAGCTCCTCATGGTTGAGAGCGGCTCTGGTATCCAGGTCCAATCCTCCGGGCCCAGGGTGCAAACTTGAGATGCTGAAAGCCTGAAACAGTCGCTTTAGGAAGGGGAGAAATTTTCCTCTTCCGCACTTTGATTCCCGTACCGGACTCCCAAAATTCTGCTGAGCTACGTTAGCAAGGACGCGGCGGAAGGCGAAGAGGATTTGTCGATTTCTTGCCTTACGGGTGACACCAGTGACTGGCCTTCTGGAGTCTCGAAAATGGTTACCAAAGCATGGCCTCGGCGGAATTCTCTTTGACATACCAAACGTACGCAGTCAGGTCCAGGGCCGTTCAGAGTTCATCGGCAGGGGATCACAAAGTCTTTACCGAGATCACGATTTTCCCGAAGTGGGAGGCATGTTCCATGGTCTGGAAGGCTTCGCGGGCTTCTCCAAAGGAAAAGACACGGTCGATCACCGGACGGAGACCAGTCTGCGCGATGGCTCGGTTCATCTCGACGAAATGCTGGCGCGACCCCACGTATATGCCACGTATCTGCAACATTTTGTGCAGGATAGGCGTAATCATCAGAGTCTGTTCCCGGCCAGCGAGCACGCCGATCTGGGCGACGACGCCGCCGGTGCGTGTTGCGGCCATCGATTGCTGGAAGGTCCCGGCCCCTCCGACCTCCACCGTAAGATCCACGCCCTGTCCGCCGGTCTGGCTGACAGCCCAGCGGGCCCATTCCGGGTTTTCCCGGTAATTAACGCCGGCATCCAGGCCGAGTTCTGCCGCCCGGCGCAGCTTGTCGGCGCTCGACGAGGTGCCGATCACCCGTGCACCCAGTCCCCGCGCGAACTGCAAGGCGAAGCAGGAGACCCCGCCAGTGCCCTGAATAAGGACCGCATCGCCGGATTTGACTCGGCCCGCCGTCACGACGGCATTCCAGGCCGTCACTCCGGCACAGGGCAAGGAAGCGGCCTCCTCGAAGCTGAGGTGCTCCGGGATCTGAGCCACCCCTTCTTCCCGAAGCAGGACCTGCTGCGTGAGCGTGCCGTCGATGTCGCCGCCGAGGGCGCCCTTGAACTTTTCCACGGCGGGATCGCCGTCGATCCAGTGCTGGAAAAAGGTCCCCGCGACCCGATCGCCGACCGCGACTTGTGTTACTCCCTCGCCAATAGCGGAGATGATTCCGGCGCCGTCCGAACAGGGAATCCGATGAGGCTGGAGCTTCGGATTGTAGAAGCCTTTGACCGTCATCAGATCGCGATAGTTGAGCGAGACGGCGTGCACGTCGAGGACGACCTGCCCGGGGCCGGGCTGCGGTGCGGGAATCTCGTCGAACGAGAGCTTGTCGATGCCGAATGCGGGGATGCGCCATGCCTTCATGGCTTTATTAGAGCAGGCAGCGGGCAAAGGGTTGCGTGCACAGAATGCATTCAGCTTCTAGCATTGAGATATGTCGAAGGGTTGGGAATCCAAGTCCGTTGAAGAACAGCAGGCCGAACGCGCCGCTCCTGTGGAAACGAAGAAAAAGATCGATGGGCCGAAGGAGCGGGCGCGCCAATCGTTAGAACTGCAGCGCGAGCAGATCCTCTCTGCGCGCACCGCCAACCCGCACCGCCGCGCAGCACTGGAAGCAGCGCTCGAGCAAGTGGAAGCACAGCTCGCCGCACTCGACGTTTCGTGAATGAACCGCCTCAGGAGTGCGGCGCTGCCGCGACTACCGTCTTGTCCGAAGCGAGGTAAGCCCGCGCGTGCGTCAGCTCGGGTCGGTTCACATCGCTGTTCTTCCAGGCGGTGAGGAACTTCTGATACTCCTCTCGCGCCTCTGTTTTGTCTCCTGCTGCTTCACTGGCTTGCGCCATTCCGTAGAGACTAAAGCCGGAGTTCGGACGGTCCTTCAGGGCCGCCGCATAGCGGCGTGCGCGTTTGACGCATCGCCGGCGCGCAGCAACACCGCGCCTTCCGTCTCACCGACCGGGCGAACATAGGCAGGCGGCTCACGATAGCCGAGCTTCTTCTCCTCACGCGCCGCCTGATCGAAGAGCGCCTTGGCTTCCGGCACGCGTGTTTGCCCAGCGAGGATCGTCGCGCGCAGTTCGAGCGACATGACGGAGAGATTGCTGAGCAACGGGCCGGGCTGCGCATCCGGCATCACGACCGCCATCGCCGGCGCGGTGAGTGAAGGTTTCTTCTCGGCGGGCTCATCGTGCACCCGTTGCGAGAGCCGCCAGAGCTCAGCATCGAGTCGCTGCGATGTTGTCTCAGCAGCCGCAATATCGCCAGCCTGTGCCGCCTGCATACCCGTGGCGAACTCCTTCAACTGACCGGCGAGAAAATTCAGATTTTCAAGCTTCGCCTCGTGTCGGCTGTCTTTGAGCATGCGCAGCACTGCGTCCCAGTCGCCCGTCCGCAACGCGACCGGAAGCAGGGGATTGAGGCGCGTCATGCCATCGCGCGGCACGCGGGTGTAGAGAGTGGGACCGAACTCTCCGCGTGCGCCGGAGAGCCTCGCGGAGAGCGCCGTTGCCTCCTGCATTTTGCCCTCTTCCATCAGGTTCGCAATCGAGTACATCAGGTTGTGGACGTAGTTCCAGTCGTTGTCGACGACAACATGTTGCTCGCGTTGGTAGCGCTCTTCTACGGCGGTGGATGCGGCGAACCAATGCTCGGCTGTGGCGTAATCGCCGGTGCGGTAGTAGATGTGGCCCGGCATGTGGACCATGTGGCCGGATGCCGGCGCGAGGCTCGCGAGCAGTGCCGCGCTCTCGAGCGCCTGCTCCGGATGAGAGCTCGCCTCGACGGCATGGATCCAGTAGTGATTCGCGGCGGAGTCATTCGGCGCAAGCTTCAACACCTCCTGAATCAGCGCGATCTGCTCCTTCTGCTTCTTCTTCGGTTCGCCTTTGTCGTCGTATCCGTCACGCAGCGTGCCGGCGAGGAAGAGCTTCGCCTGCAGATCGTCCGGATAATCCTTGACGATCTGCCGCCAAACAGCGGTCTCTTTCGCCGTGTCCGGTTCGTCGTCAGGACCGGCTGCGTTCACTGCTTCATCCGAGGCAGAGGTGGCGTCGATGTAAAGCTGCTCGTGCTTGCTGGCGCGCGGCTTCAGCCGGACGGCATTGGCAAGCGCCTGCTGAGTGTACGCATTCGGTATCCCGTTACGGAACATCAGCGCCTGGTACAGGCCCCAGTAGCACATGGCACAGTTCGGATCGACGCGAACGCCCTGTTCAAACGCGCGCTCCGATTCGTAATCCCAGAAGTCGTGCAGCAGGGTGAGTCCCTGGTTGAACCAGGCCTGCGCCTCAGGCGTTGCCGTGATGGTGAGGCGACTGTTGCCGATGCCGGTCATCTTCACAGGCACGGGAAGGGAATCCGGCGCGGGAAGCGCCTTCATCTGCATCCCGCTGTGACAGGTTGCGGTGTTCTGTGCTGCGGCGGTCGGGGCGAGTCCAAAATTAGCCACGATACAAAGTGCAGCTGTGCAAGTTGCGAGACGTGACACCGGGCATGCAAGCGATGAGCGAAGCATGTCACTCCTTCTGACCTACAACTTCTAAATTGTGCTACCGCTCAGCCGTGCATCCATGTTGTTCGACATGAGCATGACTAACCATGGAGGCCAGACTGTTGAACGAGACTTAAGGGCTCGGTGTCCTACTCCCCTCCTGAATATAAGCACCAATACCAGTTGAGAGCATTCCTTAACGATGGGTCATTTCTGCCCTCGTGCGGGATCACGTGTATGACATCTTGTGGCCCTTTGCCTGTTGGATATGGGATGAAATCCACAGCATTTCCAGACTGATAAGCCACTTTCTGACCATCGGCGAACACGACGGTGAAAATGAAAAATCCCATGCCTGATTCACCTGCGTCATAAATTCGCGTTGCAATCTTTGCAGGAAGACGGGCAGGACTACTTTCTATTTCGAGCACCTCATCTATAAGCACTGATCTCTTGCCCGGATCTTCTTCTGGATAAACACCCCAGCGCTTAAAATATGGTTCGTCTGGTTCTGCATATACGTTATCGAGGACATTACCGCCTACTAGCAGTACGCGACAGGGATAATATTCAAGGTCACCATCCTTGCTAGGTTCTACTCGTTCGAGCATTTCTCTTAGCCTATTTGGTAAAGGCGAGTAACGACCCATTTTCACCTCATTCATGAATTTCCGGCGGAAGGGGAACGCTGCCCGTGTTTGCCATAGTGAAAGGTGCCCGCAGTATACGTGCTTCAACCCCATGCAACCAGAATCGACACGAGGCCGACGCCAACAACGATCATCCACGGCTGCACCTTGAAGCGGACGAGCAGAACGAAGGCGGCGAGCGCGATGAGGAAGTCGGTTATGGTGTGGATGGTCGCCGTCCAGAGCGGACGGTACAGCGCGGCGGCCAGGACTCCGACGACGCTTGCGTTTACGCCGCGAAGCATAGATGCAATGCGTGGACGGCGTCGCAATGCGTTCCAGAGCGGAAGCGCCGCGCTCATGAGCAACAACCCGGGAAGAAAAAGCGCGATCAGCGCTCCCATGCCAAGCAGCAACGGGTACGCGTTGGGCCGCACGGATGCGCCGATGTAAGCCGCGATTGAAAACAACGGACCGGGAACGGCCTGAGCTGCCCCGTACCCGGCAAGGAAGGAAGACTGCGCGAGCCAGCCACGCTGGACGATGGCGGCGTCGAGCAGCGGCAGGACTACGTGGCCCCCGCCGAAGACCAGCGCACCGGTGCAATACAGGCTGGCGAGCACAGCGGCGGCTATCGTACGACTTTTCACCAGCAACAACGACGCAGCAACCAGGATCACGAAAAGAGTTGCGGCAACGCCGGCGCCGCGGCGCGAGATTGGCAACTCGAACGACGGCGTGTCCTGGACCGCCTCCTTCGCATGACGCAGCAAGAGCAGGCCGCTGCCTGCGCCTACCGCGATTGCAAGCACCGTGGCGTAGACGGGTGGTGCAACGAGCGCAACAAGGGCGCCGAGCAGGGCAATCGAGACACGCAGCACGTCCGGTGCAAGCATCCGCCTCATGCGGACGACTGCCTGCGCTACGACGGCGACTGCGACGAGTTGCAAACCATGCAGGATCGCGTCGCTTGTTCTACCTTGCGAGTGGCCGTAGCCGAAGGCAGCAGCGAGCATCAGGGCCGCAGAGGGCAGGGTGAACCCGATCCACGCGGCAATACCGCCCAGCCAACCAGCGCGCAGCACACCGATGGCGAAGCCCACCTGGCTGCTGGCCGGGCCTGGCAATGACTGCGCGAGCGCCACGATTTCCGCATATGCGGTCTCACTGAGCCATTCGCGGCGATCGACGAACTCTGCGCGAAAGTAGCCCAGGTGTGCGATTGGGCCGCCGAAGGAAGTGCAGCCGAGGCGAAGGAAGGCGAGCACAACCTCGATCGGCGCAGGGAGCCGTCGCGGTTCGATCATGCGCCCTCTATTATTCGCCGCCCATGAAGCGCTTGGCGTCGCAGGAGATCTGGCCCCCGCCGATGCAGAGGATCGCGATGAGGCCGAGGAGCATGCAGAAATCAACGCGAGCCTCATGCATGGCCGGCCAGAATCCCTGATGGAGCAGGATCGGTACCTTGGTAGTTGCGATCGCGACCGAGATATCGATCAGCAGCGGAACGACGGCGAAGCGGGTAGCCAATCCGACCAGAAGCAATATTCCGCATGCAATTTCCACCACGCCGACGAACGGCGCGCTGACATGCGGATACGGAATGCCGATCTTCTCGAAGCGTCCGTAGCCGAGTGCTACGGGGAAGAGGAACTTCTGAATACCTTCCGTGAGAAAGACCCAGCCCACGAGGATGCGCAACAGCAAGGCAGCCCACGCGTGCGAATACGGCGGATGATCGCCAAAGCGCATGGTGACCATCTTCCGTTTGCAACATTAACTCGTCAATATTTCATTTCTGACGAAAGTCTATTCGGCGCGCAGCGCCTCTGTAGGATCCACCGAGGCCGCTCGCTGTGCAGGTATGGTAACGGCAACCGCTGCAAGGAGCACCAATACACCAACTGTGATGGACAGGGAGATCGGATCCATGGGGCTGGTTTGGAATAAGAGCCCATGGATGACGCGCGCTCCGGCAAGCGAAACTGCGAGTCCCGCTGCGATCCCGACAGCCGCATATCTGCCTGCCTGAAGCAGCACCATCCGTACGATGTCTTCCCGTTTCGCACCCAAGGCCATACGCACGCCAATCTCACGGGTGCGCTGCGCGACAGAATACGCGAGCACGCCATAAATTCCGACCGCAGCCAGGGCAAGGGCTACGAGTGTGAATATGCCGAGCAGGCTGGCTGTCATCTTCCGCAGCGCAAGCGAGTCGGTGAGCACCTCGTCGATCGACTGCACATGATAGATAGGCTGGTTTGTGTCGAGCGTGTGTACGGCCTGGCGCACCGCGGCCAGCACGCTTTGCGGATCGGCGACCGTGCGCACGAGCAGGACAGCGTGGGCTCCGAAACCGGGCAGATACAGTTCTGGTTCGGCGTCCGTGTCAACGCCCAGATCGTGTGCGTCGGCCACTACTCCGATGACGGGAATCTTTTGCGGCTGGGGGCTGAGCACACCGAGGATGACATTGGCGCCCAGAGGGTTTCTGCCCGCCAGATATCGCCGCGCGAAGGCCTGATTCACAATGAAGAATCCAGTTGGATCATCGATGTCTTTCCGTTCAAAGCCCCTGCCTTTCAGTAAACCGATTCCCATGGTGCGGAAGTAGTCCGGACTGACGAGCCGTATCTGTGCCAGGGGAAATGCACCCGGAGCTAATGGCGGCGCCCCTTCGACAAGAAAGCGCGTCATCGAGTGTGAAGGATTGAGCGGGATCTGCGTGGTGGTCGCGGCGGAGATCACGCCAGGTGCCTGCGAGATCTGGCTCACAAGCTGCTCATAAAAATGGTTTGTTGGTGGAGTGCTGTCCGCATATCGCGGGCCGGGTAAAGTAATCTCCGTGCTCAGCAGATGGTCGGTGCGAAAGCCGGGATCGACTGCGAGCATCTTTTGGAAGCCACGAATGACAAGGGTGCTGAGAAACAAAACCACGACGGCGATGGCGATCTCAGCAGCAACGAGCACAGCCTGGCTCTGACTGTAGGCTCGCGTGCTGCCGCGATCTCCCGGACTCAGCGCTTCCGCCAATCGAGGAGACGTCTTCCAGACCGGGACGAGTCCGAAGAGAGTAGCGGTTATCGTGCACACACCTAATGTGAACAGCAGCACAGGAATATTGATCTGGATGGAAGGAATGAGCGAGGCATCCAGGCCGGAAGTGTGGGAGAGCGCCACGCGAAGCAGCGGCAGCGCGGTGCCAGCCAGGGCAATGCCGAGTGCGCTTCCCAAGACACACAGAATGGAAGTCTGTGCGAGAAATTGCGAAAACAACCGCCGCCGATCCGCTCCGAGCGCCTGGCGGATGGCGACCTCCCGGCGATGGGCAGCCGCGCGCACCAGCATAAGGTTCGCGACATTGGCGCACGCGATGAGCAACACCAGCGCGACCGCTCCCATAAGGCTGAGAACGGTGGGCCGTAGCGTGCCCAACATCTGATTGCGCAATGGAATGAGTAGTAGGCCTTCATTGCGATTGGTCGCGGGATAAGCGGCGGAGATCCGCGCGGCGATCGTGCGCATCTCCGTCTGCGCCTGCGGCAACGAGACGCCGGGCCGCAGACGGCCGATGACATAGACCGAGTGCCATACGCGGGAGGCCTGTGTCGCAGGATCCAGCAGCGAAAGCGGCAGCCAGACGTCGCCGTCAGCGGGATAAGCAGACCCCGGCGGCAGTACTCCAACAACTGTGTAACTGGCGCCGTTCAGGTCAACGGCGCGTCCCACCACGCCGGGATCCCGACCGAAGTAACGCTCCCAGGCACCAGCACTGAGCACAGCGACGTGATCGCTTCCCGCTCTTTCGTCCTGCAGATTCAGAGTGCGGCCGATGAGCGGGGAGACGCCCAGCAATGAGAACAGATTGCCTGAGGCAAGCACGCGATGCACCTGTTCCGCATGACCATTCGCTGCCAGCGAAACCGTGTCGGGATTCAGATTGGAATAAGCCGCGAGATCAGTGAAGCTCTTTTGCTCTGCTTTCCATTCCCGATAGTCGGGGTAGGTGGCGATGATGCTTCCCGGCACTTGCGGATGGGTCTCGCCGACGTTCACGATGCGGGCCGCATCGTGAAAGGGAAGCGACGCAAGCAGCAGCCCATAGACCACACTGAAGATGGCTGTCGTGGCACCTACGCCGAGCGCGAGCGTCAAGATCGCTGCCACCGTGAATCCAGCAGAGTTGCGTAGCTGGCGCGTTGCGTAGCGAAGGTCGCGCATCAGGTTAAGCATTGTTTGGCCTCCATGGCTGGGAAGACGATTGAGTCTAGAGATCGTCCTCCGTTCCTGGCCAGCCAAATCTTCTGCAATGCGAAAGTGCGAGTTTGTCCCGCTATTTTGTTGTTCGATGGAAGAGCAGCGAATTCGCCTGCGCCACCGGCGTGAGCAGGACTTCGGAGATGTTGACGTGCGCGGGGCGCGTGACTGCATAGACGATGGCATCGGCCACGTCCTCTGGCGTGAGCGGCTTGATGTTCTCGTAGACCTTGGCGGCGCGCGCTTTATCGCCGCGGAAGCGCACTTCACTGAATTCGGTTTCCACCATTCCGGGATCGATCGTGGTGACGCGCAGCGGCGTGCCCAGCAAGTCTTCGCGAAGGCCCTCGGTGATGGAGCGCTCGGCGGCCTTGGTGGCGCAATATACGGCGCCGTTCGGATACGTCATGCGTCCGGCCGTCGAACCGAGATTCACAATGTGACCGCGGCCGCGGCTCACCATGCCGGGCACCACGGCGCGTGTGACGTAGAGCAGGCCCTTCACGTTGGTGTCGATCATTTCTTCCCAGTCCAGGCGCTTGCCTTCATACACCTTGTCCAGGCCGCGGCTGAGGCCGGCGTTGTTTACCAGGATGTCGATGGCCTGCCACTGCTGCGGCAATGCGGCGATGGCGCGTTCAACGGCTGCGTGATCCGTGACGTCGAGCTGGAGCGTGTGGACATCGCCTGCACCGGCAAGAGTTGCGCGTTCGCTTTCCAGGCGGTCCTGGCGGCGGGCGGCGAGCAGCAGACGCGCGCCTTGCGCGGCGAAGGCGCGGGCGGTCGCCAGTCCGATGCCGGAGCTGGCGCCGGTGATAAAGGCAATCTTCTGTGCGAGGTCTTGTGACATGCGGGCATCAATCCTTTGCTGTGTTCAGTGGCGCGTCCGATTGGGCGATGCGGTATTGTCCTACGGCCCAGTCTTCGTCGGCGAATCCGGCCTTCTTCGCGCGCTCCAGCACATTGGCGAAGTAGTCGGCGAGACCCATGCGAACGCCGGCATCCGCAGCGGCCTCGCGCGCGAGCCGCGTGTCCTTGATGCCGAGAGAGACCGTCGCGCCGGGATGCTGTGGCGGGTTGAGGATGGTCTTGCCGTAATTCTCGTAAAGCTGCGACTGAAAGAGTGCGCTGTTGATGGCATGATGAAAGAGGGCCGGCGAGATGCCCTGCGATTCCGCGTAGACGAAGGCCTCGGAGAGGGTCTGGATCATCGATGTGATCATGAGGTTGCCACCGAGTTTCAGTGCATGCGCCTGCCACGGTTCGCTCGAAACAACGGTGAGGCCGCGGCTGACCGATTCGAGCACCGGCCGCACCTGTGCGAGCGCGTCGTTCTCACCGGAGGCGACGATCCAGAGCTTGCCTGCTTCGGCAACCGCTGGCCGGCCGAAGACCGGCGCACCGACGTGGCGCTGGTCGCGCTCCCGGTGTGCAGCGGTGATGCGCCGCGCGAGGTCCACGCTGATGGTCGAAAGCGTGACGTGGATGGCTCCGGCGGGAAGCGCTTCCAGAAATCCTCTTTGTTTCGCGTCGCCAAAGAGAACGGCCTCCGTAGCCGCATCGTCCGTCAGCATGGTGAAGACGATCGCTGCGTTGCGGACTGCGTCCTGTGGCGACAACGCCATGCGGGCGTTGCCGCTCTCAACGGCTTCTGTTTTGCGCCGATCACGGTTCCATAGCGCGACATTGTGGCCGTGTGCGAGCAGTAATCGCGCGATGGGCGCACCCATCTGCCCTAGGCCAAGAAAAGTAAGGTTTGCATTAGCTGACACAGATACTCCTGCTAGATGTTGTCTTCACTCATCTTGGATGAATGAAACAGAAAAACGACGGCCGCGACGCCGATTAGAAACAAAAGACTCTAGCCGAAGCGCCGGAAATCTGCCCAGAATGCGGGCCAGGGCCGCTTCGGCGCTCCGCAGAGAAAAATTTCCCGATGGTATTCGCCCTCTTCGTTGCGAATGCCGAACGGGATCACATTCATGGCGGCGAGGCGGCAGGACTGAAAGGCTGCTTCGGCCGCGTTCTGCGAGAAGCCGACGACGATAAGTGTTTGCGGAGGCGTGCTGCCGTAGCCGCGGTACCAGGCCGTATTCGTGCCACTGAGCACCGGCGGCAGTCCGTGGGCGGGCCCGTAAAGATTAATGGCGCCGGCCTCACCGTAGTTTCCAACGATGATGCCCACGTCGGCGCGCTTTTCCGGCGGCAACGTATCGCGCACGCCCGCCACGGTCGCGGCCAGCTCCGGCCAGCCGATCTCTTCGCGAAGATCACCATTGAGGGGCAGCGCGATGTTCTTCGATGAGCTCATCGGCTGAAGCGGCAGAATGATCGCGGCACTCACAATACCGCTCGCGGCGAGCAGCGCATAAGCACTTACCCGCACAATCTGCGACCACACCTTTGAAAGCGATGCCACCCAGCGCTCGTACGCGACGCTGCCTGCTGCAAAGAGCATTGGGTACGCCGCGGCCAGGTAATAGCCTCGACCACGATTGATAAGGAACAGGAGAAAGGGTACGAGGTACATCCAGCCCAGAGCGCGATAGCGTCTGCCTGCTTTCGCAAACCATACGTAGCCAAGCCCGGCAATCCACAGCGGGGCAGCGGCAACGCTCGTACAGATGAGGAACTGATCGCGGATGAAGCCGTCGGCTCGGCCCTGGGACACATCGCGCGCGTGAATGTGGCGCAGAAAATCGAGCGATACGAAGTGGTGCTGATACTGCCAGAGCAGGTTGGGCAGGAAGATGAGCAGCACGAGTGCCACGCCCAGCCAGAACCAGGCGCTTGCGAGATAACGGCGCAATGGGGTGAACGCCACGGCAGCAAAGACGCCGGCAATCAGGAAGAGCATGGTGTATTTGGTCATCAGGCCGAGGCCGACGAATGCGCCTAGAGCCAGCCACCATCGTGGATTCTCGGAATTCAAGAGCCGCACGATGCAGTAAGCAATCGCGACCCACCACAGATAGTCGAACGAGGAGTACTGGAACTCTGTACCTTCAAACAGCGGCAGCGGCGATACGGCGACGGCCATCGCCGACATGAGCAGCGCGAGCCTGCCGCCGCCAAGCTCGCGCGCCATCATGCCTGTCAGCACCAGGGCAGCAGTCTGTGTCAGCGCAGAGATTAGGCGCAATCCAACCAGTGAAGTGCCGAAAAGGTGAAAGCTCAGCCATTCCACGAAGGGCGTGAATGGCGGATAGGGAACGAAACCCCACCCCAAGTGGCGCGCATCGTCGAGCACCTGAAGCTCATCGCGATGGAAACCATACCGGCCATTCGTCGCTAGGTGGACGAGAAAGACGAAAAGCGCGACTAGAAGAACAGGTGCGAGACCGCGCCATCCGTTCTTGGTTGGCGATGCTAAGGAATCCGCTGGTTCGGCCACCTTTGGTTCGGCCACGTTTGCTGCTCCGCGCCGGCAAGGTTGCCGGCAATCGCTTCGGCTCTGCTGATGGCAGGTGGCCGGTGCGCGCAAGCATAGCATTGCCCGTTTACAAAGCGGCAGCAGCCCCCGTGCCTCGTCTGCTAGCCTTGCGGACCTGGCGGGTTGCTGACGCCGCTGGGATTGGCTGGCGACGGAGGCGGCACGGGTTGTACTGGTGGTTCAGAAGGCGCCACACCGGCCGCCGGCGCCGGCGTCTGTCCCGGAGCGGCCTGATTGGGAATGCCGATGGACGGGCCGGAGACAACCATATCCACACGACGGTTCTGCTTGCGGCCCGCGGCGGTGCTGTTGTCTGCCACCGGATTGGTCATGCCGTAACCGACCGCACTGACATTTTGTGCCGGGATGCCCTGCGAGACGAGGAAGCTCTGTACTGTATTTGCACGCTGCTCGGAGAGCTTCTGATTGTACGACTCGCTGCCGACGTTGTCCGTATAGCCCTCCACCTGCACCTTGAGATCCGGATGCGCCATGAAGATGCCGGCGATGCGCGCGAGCTTGAGCTGCGTATCCTGCTTCAGGTCGTAGCGGGCCGTAGCGAAGAGTACATCCGCGAGATTTACGACCAGGCCACGCGGCGTCTCCTGTGTCTGCAGAATGGAGTTGAGCTGCTGACGAAGCTGTTCGCGCAATTGCGCCTCGCGGGCCCGCGCTGCTGCGGCCTGTTGCTCTGCAGCCTGCTGGGAGGCCTGAGCGCGCTGTGCCGCCGCTTCAGCCTCGGCACGCTGTGCCGCGTCGCGCTGTGCCTGGAGTTGCGCCTGCTGCTCGGCCAACTGCGACTGCTGTGCCTCGAGGCGCGCCTTTTCGGCGGCTGCGTTTGCGGCATCCTGCTGCGCCTTCTGTTCGGCCGCCAGGGCGGCGCGCTGCTCCGCCTGGATCTTGCGTAGGGTCACCAGCCGCGCGTCTTCAGCCGTCTGAACGGCGGCGCGGGCGTAGGTTATCTCCTGTTTGCGATCGTGTTTGTTATTGTCCATGTCCTGCGCATTCGAGAGCTGCTGCTTCGCTCGCGCAATGATGTCAGGAGCATACTTATCCGCGCCTGCGGCCTCTGCGATCTGTACTGCGTTGATGGCCTCATAAAGTTCGAGCGGAGACTTCTCGTTCCGGGTAATCGGATTCAGCGTTTTGCTGCCCTGGACCTTTGTGTAAATGCCCCGCGGCAACAGGCTGTAGTGCGCATTGATCGGCGAGATGACGCCACTGGTCTTGTCGTTGAGGACGACGTTCTGCATCACGACGACATCTGAAGGCATGGTGACTGCGAAGTAGGGCTCCGCAGTCACGATCAGGCCAAAGGCCTGCATGTTGGTGGTAAGCCGGACGTAGGCCTTGTTGCCGTCGGGCAGCACTTCACCGAGACTGCTGGGGCGGCCATCGGGCGTGATGGCCCACAGGACGTAAGTGAGGTACTCGGGACCGAACGTATTGGCGGGCGGCAGTCCCTCGAAGTGCGCGTCGATGGTGGCGTTGCCCTTGCCGTTGTCGACGGTTGCCTTGCCCTTCGCGCCAGGCAGAAGGCTGGTGCCTTCAAAACCGATCCGTGTGCTGCCGCTGCGATTGAAGTAATTGATGGCAGGAATGTCGCGACCGATAACCTCGACGCGATAGAGCGGCTCGCCGTTACGCATCTCCTGCGTAGGCGGAGGCGTCTTCTGCATCACCGGACTTTCGTCCTGCGCGAAGGATGGCAAGACAGAGGCACAAAAAAGGGCTACGGCAACGACGATTATCTTCATCAATGGGGCTCCATCAGTTGCATGCAGAGAATGGATGCAGATGCCGGAAAAATGGCTGTGGCGGCCTGAAGGCCGCCACGCATATGTCACAAGCAAAGTTCGCGCATCTAACGCTACGGCTGTGGCATGACCAACTGGTGAGCAATCGCGAACAAAGCAAGCTCGAGGCGCGTCGATACACCCGTTTTGTCGAAGATGTTCGAAAGGTGCCTCTTCACAGTCTCTTCGCTGATGGCGAACTGCTTGGCGATGTCGCGATTGGAGCATCCTTCCACGATGCAGCCGACAACTTCCAATTCGCGCGGCGTCAGGCCGTAGGTCTTGCGCTCCGGCACGGCGGCCTTCTGCATCAACTCGTGCAGCGCGCCTACCAGGTTCACAACGCGTTGGCCGTTGATCCAGTAATCGCCCTGCATGACCGCGTCGATGGCGTTGGTCAGCTGGTCGATCAGCGCATCCTTGGTGACAATGCCGCGCGCGCCGATCTGCAGCGCTTCAATGATCTGCTGGGTCGAGATGGTGGCCGTCAGCAGCAGGATCTTCACCCGCGGCGAGCCGCTCATGATGGCGCGCATCGCCTCCAGGCCGGGCATGCGTGGCATCGAGAGATCGAGCAACAGGATATCGGGCAGCAGCTCAAGCGTCTGCGTGATGGCCTCATCGCCGTCGGAAGCCTCGCCCACCACATCAAAGTGGCCTTCGGCGCGCAGCATGTTGCGCACGCCGATGCGTACCACCGGATGATCGTCAGCGAGCAGGATACGGGTGGTCGAGTTGCGATGCTCAGTTGCGGTAGGTGCGTTTGGGCTCATCTGGCCTCCCCGGGCGCTGCACTATTGGTCTTTGCGCTCTTGATCATACTTTGCTCCACATCATCACAGGCGCTGCGCATTTCATGAAATAACTTTCGGTGATCCCGGCGCGGCAGCTCTCCCGCTTCGAGCCCCGCCGCAATGGTAGCTATGCCGGGCACTCCCACCATGGCGGCGGAGCCTTTTACGGCATGGGCACAGCGGCGCAAAGATTCCTCGTCTCCCTCGGCAGAGTAGCGCTCAAGCTCATGGATGCGCTTCCGAGTGTCGGCGACATAGACGGCGTAGAGCTCATGGATCGCGGGCGGCGCCATAATCGCCTGCAGCTTGGTCACAATGGAGGAATCAAGAGACGGCGGCAGCTTGGCGCCGATCGGTGTGGTTGAGGAACCAGTAATGGCGGCTCGCAGCAGGTCCTGGTCGACCGGCTTGGGAACAAAATCGTCAAAGATCGCCAGTTCCTCTGCCGGGAGAGGAGACGCGCTCATGGCGATGACACGTGGCCGCGGTTCGGGCAGCGACTTCACATAACGGCCAATGTCCACGCCGCTGACACCGGGCATCTGGTGGTCCACCAGGACCACATCCGGCAGGGGCGATGATGACTGAAGCGCTGTAAGCGCCTCCTGGCCTCCCAGAGCGCGCAATATCTCGGTTCCTTCGAGGGCCAGCAGCAGCGACACCAACTCCAGCGCGATGCTGTCGTCATCAGCGAGCAGGACGCGCAGCGCTGGCGTGCCGGTATGTGTCTCGATGGCCAGTGTTCTTAGGACCTGAACATTTTCGGAACTGATGGAGCCGGCCGGGGAACCGTTCCCACACGGGCATACTACGCGAAGGCCTCTGCAGTTGCACCTTTTGCTGAGCAGTGGTACCGGACAAGGAACCGGCTGTTCCTTTGTTTATTCTACCTGCTACGTGTGGAAGCCGCCGAACAGCCCGTTTGTCCCGCTGGCGAGGGTTGCGTAGAGTGAGAGCGGAATGAGCGAAGGCCCAGAAAGAACTCCTGCGGAGGAGCGCGCCGAACGGCTCGAGGCAGCGCTGGCCGCGGTGACGGCCCGCGTCTTCCAACTGGAGAAGGAAGTAGCCGCTCTGCGCGGGCAGTCGATGCCGGCGGTATCCGCGCCGGCAATCCCGGAAGCCGCCGTGGCTGCGCCGTCGCAAGCGATCCAGCCCCCGGCTCCAGTCACCGTCACTCGCGGTCCCGAGTCAGCCGACTCATTCACGCCTGTTTCGGAAACCGGTGCGGCGGCGCAAGTCACTCCGGTGCGCGTGCGTGAAGAGAGGTCGCTCGAGAATCGTGTGGGCTCGCAGTGGCTGAATCGAGTTGGCATCATCGCGGTGCTCATTGGCGTCGCATTATTCCTCAAGTTTGCCTTTGACAATCACTGGGTCGGGCCCGCGGGCCGGGTGCTGATCGGCCTCGTGAGCGGGGCGGCTTTGATCGCGTGGTCCGAGCGTTTCCGCAGCAAAGGCTATCTGGCCTTCTCCTATTCCCTCAAGGCGGTCGGCAGCGGCGTCTTGTACCTCTCCCTGTGGGCGGCGTTTTCGGTGTATCACCTGATCCCGTCCGCCGTGGCCTTTGCCGGAATGGTCGTGGTGACCGCGTTCAACGCATTCATCGCCTGGCGGCAGAGCGCGGAGCTGCTGGCCGTTTACGCCATCGTCGGGGCCTTTTCGACACCACTGCTGCTCTCCACCGGCCGCAACGAAGAAGTCTTCCTCTTCAGCTATCTCCTGATGATGAATGCCGCCACCATGGCGCTGCTGGTGCTGAAGGGCTGGAATCGGCTGCTGGCTCTCTCTTTCCTGGGCACCGTAGCGTTCTACTGGGGCTGGTACTGGCAGTTCTATGCGCCGGCCGCGTTCGTCACAACGACGGTTTTTCTCTCGTTCTTCATTCTGCTCTTCGCCGCGGCGACCATTCTGGCGCGGCACAGGCGCGTCCATCCGGAGCAGGACGATACGGCCCGCGCGCTGGTGAGCATGGCCAACGCAGCCTTCGGCTTCCTCGGCTTCTACGCCATGCTGTCGCACAACGGGAGTGGACGCAACACCGCGCTCGCATGGTGCTCTGTTGGCTTCGGCACCTTTTATCTCGGCGTGCGCAAATGGATGGAGCGCACGCCGATCGCCGGGTCTCGTCTGGCCTCTCTTTCCGACGTCCAGCTTTCGATCGCGATTGTCTTTCTCACCCTGGCAGTGCCGCTGGCCGTGCATGGACATTGGGTAACTGTGGGCTGGATGGCCGAGGGCGCAGTGCTGATCTGGGTGGCAACCCGGGTCGGCAGCCGCTTGATGCAGTTTCTCGCTTTCGGAGCGCTGGCGTTGGGGCTCATCTCGCTGTCGATGGATGCTACCATCGCCCAGACGCGTGTGCTGTGGAATACCCGTTTCCTCAGCTTTGCTGTATCGGTGGCGGCGATGGCGGTGGCAACCGTGCTGGTACGAGCGGCGGCGAATCGTGAGCCGGCCATAAACTCTGGTCCAAGTTGGAAGTTGCTCGCGCAGATAGGTGCGGTGGTTGCGAATGCGCTGGTCATCATCGCTGTGCTCGAGGAGATTCACACATATTGGTGGTCAGGTCCGCCGCCGGCGACCGGCCTCGCAGACCTTCGGACACCCGGTTCATTGTTAAGCAGCGCCATCTGGCTCATGGCCGCAAGCGGAGCCCTGGTGTGGGCGGCACTGCGGGGCAAGTCGATGGTGCGCGCGTTCACCCTCCAACTGGTCGAGAGCATTTGCTGGGCGTCGGCCGCGCTGATCTTGCTGTGCATCGGGATGGTCTATCCGCAGCAGTATGTCATCTGGAACCTGCGCTTCGCCGCCTTCGCGGTTGCGATTGCTGCGACCATGTGGGCAGCGCGGCGTTCGTCGGAGCAAGGTCCTGCCTGTAGCTCGCAGATTCACATCGGCGCGAGCGTTTTGGCCACCGTTCTCTCATTGACCGCGATCTGTTTTGAAATTTCGACCTTCTGGTCCACGCGTCCGCTGCTGGCTGCGCCGGGTTCCGTGATGTATGTGTCGCAGGTGGCGGGCCGGCAGATGGCGGAGCGCTTCAGCTACTCGGCGTGGTTTCTGCTCGCGGGAGCGGCATTGCTGGTATTCGGATTCAGGCGCCGCTCCGCGCTGCTGCGCTGGCAGGCACTGGTACTGCTTGCGATTACGATCTGCAAGGTCTTCCTGCTCGATACCAGCACGCTCAGCCAGGGCTATCGGATCGTCAGCTTTCTCGCGCTGGGCGTTCTGTTGCTGGCGGTAAGCTTTGCCTACCAGCGAGACTGGCTTCATCTGCGGGCCGTCGGCGCTACGGAGACGAAGTGATACGGCATACGGGCGTTGCCGTCGCGGCGCTTGCTGCCGCCGCAGTCCATCCCGCATTTCGCTACGAGCGGCCGGTGCAACTGAGTGCGGCGACTGCACCGGAGACATGCGTTGTACTGCCGCTTGATCTGTTGCCCCATGCAGCGCCGATGCTTCAGGATCTGCGCGTCCAGGCCGGTGATCGCGAGATCGCCTACCAATTGCGCATATCGAGCGACGCTGTTGAACACGTGGGGCGGCCACAACAGATCCTGAACCTGGGCCAGCGGAACGGAGTCATCAGCTTCGATGTGGAGATGACGGAGCCGCGCTATAGCCGCGTGCTGCTCAAGATGGCGCGCTCGCATTTTTCGGTTCTTGTGCACGTCACCGGTATCGATCATCCAGGTGAGGCCGGAGTAGCGTTTCCGGAGATTGCCTATAGTTCCGACACGCCCGAGGACGAGCCGCAGCTGAAGCTGATCTTGCTGCCGGAGAGTAATTTTCGCTACCTGCATTTCGAAATACAGACACTGGCGCTCGATCCTGTGACGCCGCGGGACATCGCCGGCGTGGATGTGCTGACCGAGACGACCGAGGCGCCGCGATATCTGCAGGCCGCGGTTGCGGCAGCGCCACAGCAGAAGCCGCACCAGACGATCTACGAGTTCTCCGTCCCAGCAAATGTGCCGTTGGACCAGTTGAGCTTCATGAGCGATGATCCGAACGCAGTCTTCTCCCGGACCGCAGATTTGGAGCGATACAAATCGTCTGCATCCGATACCGCGACGAAAGCGATGCCGACGCAAACTCAAGGCGTCACGCTGGCTCGTTCGCCAAAAGCAGAGCGCGGACCGAACACGATCGATCTCGGCCTGGGTGCGGCCTCATATCCGTCCGTGCTGCGGCTGACGATGCAGAACGGCGATGATGCGCCGGTCGCACTGCATGTCGTCACGTTGCAGATGCGTGAGCGGCGGCTCTGCTTTCTGCCAAAGCCAGACACTCCCTACACGCTGCGCTATGGCGATCCATCGCTCGGGCCGCCACAATACGATCTGACGCCGATCGAAGCTGCCGGCGCGAATGCATCTGTCAGCACGCTCGGCCCCGAACGCGCACTTACGCCAGAGATCGCCGAAGCGCGCCCGTTTACAGAGCGCCATCCGGTAATGCTATGGGTGGCGTTGATTCTGGTCGTAGGCACGCTGGGCGTCGTTGCGCTGCGAAGTGCGCGAACTAGCTCGTAGCGTCCGCACCCAGAAGATTCTTTACCGCATCGAAGATTCAATCTCGCTGAGCCAATCCGGGCTCTTCAGGATCTCGCGAGGTTTCGAGCCGTCTGCCGGCCCGACAAGTCCGTCGCGCTCCATCATGTCGATGAGGTGCGCCGCGCGGCCATAGCCGACGCGCAGCCGCCGCTGGATGAGAGATGTCGAGGCCTTGCCGAACTCGAAGACGAGCCGTACAGCATCGTTGAACAACGGATCGTTGTCATCCTCCTCGCCATCTTCGCTGTTCAGCTCGCGGCCTTTTTCATCTCGCGGCGATTCGAGGAAGCCTTCCACGTACTCCGCGCCGCCCTGCGCCTTCCAGAAGTCGACTACCGCGGAAATCTCCGCTTCCGTCACGAAGGGGGCGTGCACGCGCTGCAGGCGCGAGGTACCCGGCGGCAGGAAGAGCATGTCGCCGCGGCCCAGCAAGGCTTCGGCGCCATTGTTGTCCAGGATGGTCCTCGAGTCCACTTTGGTGGCCAGTCGGAAAGAGATGCGCGTAGGCACATTGGCCTTGATCAGGCCAGTGATCACGTCGACCGAAGGCCGTTGTGTAGCCAGCACCAGGTGAATGCCGACGGCCCGTGCCATCTGCGCTAGGCGCGTAATCGCCTCTTCGACGTTTGCCCGGTCCAGCATCATAAGGTCGGCAAGCTCATCGATGATGATGATGATGTAGGGCAGCGGCGTCTGCTCCTCCGCATCCTCGAACATGCTCGGCGTTCCGGAATCGAAGAGCTTGTTGTACTGGTCAATATTGCGCACGGAGCGCGATGCCAGCAGCTTGAGCCGCCGCTCCATCTCACGCACTGCATTGCGCAACGCATTGGCGGCGAGCTTGGGTTCCGTAATGATCGGCGTGAAGAGGTGCGGGATGCCCTCATACATGCCGAGTTCGACCCGCTTCGGGTCCACCAGAATCATTCGTACCTGTTCCGGCGTCGTTTTGAAGAGCACGGACATGATCATGGCATTGATCGCGACCGATTTACCGCTGCCTGTCGAGCCGGCGATCAGCACGTGCGGCATGGTCGCAAGATCGGCCGTTACGATGCGGCCGTTGATGTCCTTGCCCATGGCCAGCGGGAGCTTGTATTTGGTCTGCGCGAAGGTTCCGTCTTCAACCACATCGCGCAGCCAGATGGTCTCGCGGGTGGAGTTGGGCACCTGGATGCCTACGGTGCTCTTGCCGGCCATGCGCTCGATCAGGATGCTCTCCGCAGCCATCGCCAGGCACAGGTCATCGGCCAGTCCGGTGACGCGAGAATATTTGACTCCCGCCTCCGGGCGGAACTCAAAAGTAGTGACGACTGGCCCTGGATTGATCTGCGTCACCTGCCCGGTTACATCGAACTCGGCGCACTTCTCAACCAGCACCTTTGCCTCTTCGCGCAGCTCATCCTCGCGAACGATCTGCTGATCCTCAGAGCGGTGCAGCAGCGTACTGGGCGGCAACCGATAGCCTGAGACGGCGCGCGGTGTCAGCGTTACCGGATGCGCATCGGCATCGGCGCGCTCGCCAATGGAGATACTGCCGTTCTCGTCGTCCTGCTCCACGTCTTTCGGCACGGCTTCATCCCAGCGATGGCGGTCGATAGCAGTCGTGCGCGGGGCCGGTTCGGCCACGGGCGCGGGATCGGGCACGGTGGCACGCGGGATCTGCGTCCACAACGACGGTGCGGGCGCCGGCTCTTCGAGATATGCGGCGTCCTCAGGAGAGGCTGGCGCGGCCGTCTCCGCGAAGGCGGAACGGCGCGACGCAGGGATGTCGTCGTCTTCCTCTCGCTGCGGGCGATGCAGCACGCGGCTGAGCCAACTGGTGTGCGGCTGGGAAGGCGCGACATCGCGCCGGGTAGCTTGTGCGGCCGTCCTGCGTGGAGCAGCAACTTTCTGTTGAGCGCGAATCGCCTTGTCCGCCGAACGAGCGGCGCTCTTCTTTGCGCGGCGAAGCTGCCAGTTCTTCCACCGGTCGCGCCAGGCGTAGATGAACGCGAAGCGTACCGCGAGCCACTGGCGCAGATTGCTGAAGGAGAATGCCGTGGACAACAGCACCGCGATCAGCAGCAACGTCGCGACGAGCACGCAAGTGCCGGGATAGTTGAGCAGCGCAGTCATGCCGTCCACTAGCAGACGACCAAGCACGCCCTCTACCGGAATGGAGCCGAGCCAGTGCATGTTTCCGGGCAACAGCCCGAAGACCGCCGGAGTAATGAACAGAAACAGTGCGAAGCCCGCGACCTTCGACATTGGCGCGCCCACTGCGCGCGAGCGGATCCAACTGATGCCGAGCAGGCCAAGCATCAGCGGCAGGCAGAAAGCGGCAAAGCCTTCAAACTGGAAGAGCAGATCGCTCAACGTGGCCCCGAAGATCCCCGCCCAGTTATGGGCGACTGCGCTGCCTACGGTGTTGAACGACGGATCGGTGGGCCGATAGGAAACGAGCGAGAGGAGCAGGAGGCCGGCCATGGCAATCAGCGAGACGCCAACCAGTTCGTTGAGCCTGCGATTGCCGGTGGGCGTAAGTGCGACCTTGAGTGGCTTCATGGATATCAACGAAGGACACGAAACGGCGCCCGCCCATTTTGCGAATGGACCCGGAGCCGACACGCCAGAGCACCTCCCATTGTCGCAAAGCACGGAAGGGGGAATCGAGGGAAAGCGAGTGATGGGAATCGAGGTCGCCACTTGATGACGCGGTCAGCCATTCTGCGTTAGATCCAACTCCCAGGTTTGTGCCACAAGGTCTTTACCGAAGCTGTGGTGGGGCTCTTCGTGAACCAGCCGGAAGCCGGCCTGCTGGTAAATGCGGTGTGCCGCAGTCAGGATGCTCTGCGTCCAGAGGGTGATCTTCCGGTAGCCGGCCTCACGGGCAAAACGAACGCATTCGGCCACCAGCGCATGTCCAACGCCCATGCCCCGTGCCGATGGCTCGACCAGCAGAAGCCGCAGCTTCGCCACACCCTCGCGCTCGGGATGCTTCACCAGGAAGATATGCCCCAGGCTTTCGCTATCTCGCTCCGCGATCCAGCAGCGTTCGCGTGCGGGGTCGAAGTGATCGATGAAATCGGCCACCACCCGCGCCGCCAGTGCCTCGAATCTCTCGTCCCATCCATATTCCTGCGCGTACAGGGTTCCCTCGCGATGCACCACCCAGCCCATATCGCCGGGACGATGTTGACGAAGCGTGAAAGATGCGGCGGGCGATTGTCCGCTCACTGGGGTTCTTGCGTTGAGCACTTCTTCGATCGAGCGCATCGACCGGATCAGATTCATCCGCGACACAGGCGCGAGGCCACTCAAAATGCTCCGTGCCTGCCGGTCGGAGCGGGCATTGAGATTACGAAAGGCGACGCGGCCCTGTTTTGTCAACGTGAGATGTGTTTGGCGGCCATCGTCGAGAGACGCCGCACGCTTCACCAGGCCGGCCCCTTCGAGTTTGCTCAGAATGCGGCTCAGATATCCCGCATCCATGCCAAGCTCCTGCGTAATCTCTCTTGCGAATGGTCGCCGGCGCGTCGCCAGTTCGTAAAGCACGCGCGCCTCGCTGAGGGAATAGGGGGTGTCGAGCAGACCCTCCTGCAATGTGCCGATGAAGCGCGTGTAGAAGCGAGTAAACCGGCGAAAGGCCGCGGTCTCATTGCTGGCAGGAAGGACTCCCGTGACGCCGGTCTCCATAAGCGATAGCTTAATGAAATATTTGACAAAGTCAAGCATTTAGCCGGGGCGTCCCAGTTCGCGCATGAAGCGAACCTGAACTGATATTTCAGAAAAATGTCTGCCTGCTGGAGAACAGATAGTTCGACATTAGTTGCGTATCGTGACATGCTTTGCATACACAGTTTTTGGCGGGGAATCGGGTGGTGCAGCTCTGAGCAGCAGTCTTGATCGAGGCAGGGAGTATGCGGAGCGGACTCGTCGTCTGGCCGAGGTACGCAAGTTGGCTTGTCGGGCGGTGCTGATCCTCACCGAAGTGCTCATCCTGCTGATGCCCCTTACCGAACACTTCTGCAAATGGGACAAGTTGCTGCGGGATGGTCCGGATGTCGAATTCGGCCTCCTCAGCCTGCTGTTATTTGCCGGCCTTGTACTGTTGACCGCGTATCGGCAGGTGACGTCGCCGTTTCTGGGGTTGCTGGCATGCTGGGTCATGGCGTTACCGCGGCGATGTCTGGCAATATCCCTCCATTCCCCCCAGATATTCCCCTTCCTCCAGACGCGATGCGACCGGGACCCTCTTCTCGCTTTTTCCCTCCCAGCAACAACCCTCCGGATCTGATTCCCTCTTTGTCGTCGATCGTCTTTGCTTCACCGGGGCGCTGACGCGCGGGCCAGTGGCACAGGACCTCTCCTTCGAGCGCGTATTCGGGCATGCATGCGCCTGGCGCTGGGACGGTGGAGGCGCAGAGATCACACAGTATCTGAGCCGGCGCACACATCGCTGCAGGGCTCAGGTCACGGGAACAAGCCCATGCAGCGGGCTCGCATCAAGGAAGGTTGGGACAAATGCGCGTTCATCTGGTCAATCCAAGCGACAATTCGTTCGGGACGGCGGTGATCACGCCGCGATGGCTGTTTGTGCTGGCGGCGGCCACCCCGGAGATTGCGGGCGATCCCGTGCTGGTTGACGAATCGCTGGAGCAGATTGAGCCGGAGAGCATCGCAAGCGGCGACATTGTGGGCATCAGCGTTCACACCGGCAACGCACTGCGCGGCTATGAAGTGGGCCGCATGGCGCGGGCGCGGGGCGCCTGGGTGATCTACGGCGGGATTCACGCGACGTTGTTTCCAGAGGAGCCCTTTGACCTGGGCGAAGCGCATTCTGTCGTGAAGGGCGATGGCGATCTCGCGTGGGGCATCGCAGTTGTGGACTGCATGGAGGGGAAGCTCGAAAGGATCTACGACGGCGGCCGCATTGGCGGCTCCAAGTTCCTGGCCGCGCGATGGGATCTGATTGCCAAAGACAAGTACATGTGGGCATCCGTACAGACACTGCGCGGATGCCCGAAGCATTGCTCATTCTGCAGCGTGTGGCGGACCGACGGACAGCAGCCGCGGCAGCGGCCCTATCAGAGCGTCGTGGACGAGATCATCACGTTGCGCAGGCTGGGTTTCCGCTTCATCGCGCTGGCGGACGATAACTTCTACCCCGTCACGCTGACCGACCTGCGGCTGGCGCGTGAGCAGAACAATCAGGCGAAACTGGAAGAACTGACCCGCATCCGTACCGAGCGCTTCCAGTTGATGGCGGAGTTGGCCAAGCTGCCCAGGGACATGGTCTTCTTCACCCAGATCACCATGGAGGCCGGCGAGGATGGCGAGTATCTCGACGCCATGCACAAGGCCAATATCAAGGGCGCGCTGGTCGGTGTGGAGGCCGTGACACCGGAGGGACTGAAGGCCGTCTTTAAGGACTGGAACTATTCGGGCGAGGGACTGGCCACTCAGTTGCAGACCTTCAAGCAGCACGGTGTCCATGTGCTGGGCTCGTTCATCTTCGGCCTGCCAACGGACAAGCCGGCGACCTTCGACGCCACCGCTGAGATGGCTCTGAAGGCGGGCATCACTTTCGCACAGTTCGTGATGATGACACCCTTTCCCGGCACGGTCGACTTTGGCCGCTGGGAGAAGGAGCAGGCGAAGTCCCCCACGCTGGTAAGCGGCGTGCCGATCACCCGCTATTGGCTCATTCCCACCGCCGTGCGCCCGAAGATGTTCACGCCGCACCCTTCGATGAGTTCCGACGAGATCCGCGAACGCACGCAACGTGTCTGGGACAGGTTCTATACCTTTCCCGCGATCTGGGAGCGCTCTGCTTGCACCCCCACGCTCAAGGCGCGCGTAGCATTTGTGTTTCTGTCGAAGCTCTACCGGCAGATGTACGCCGGTACCGGCATCTCCACCGACAGCGCGCGGCGAAAGAAGGCCAAGCGAACGGCGCGGTGGATGGCGAGGCAATGCCGCAAGCTGTTTCAGGCAAAGGCAATGCCGGAGCTGCAGTCGCCCGTATGGGAGCCGGATTGGATACCGGACACGTCACCTTCAGTGTTTGCCAGCACACGTGTGGAAACCAGCCCCGAGCCATTCACGGTGATTCCTTGAAGGACAAATCACACACGGTGTGTACGAATTCGATTCACGCCGTCATCATCATCTTCCTGCCTAGAGCAAAGAGCAGCATCGCCAGCACGATCCGGTATACGGCGAAGACTACAAATCCATGCCGGCGCACCCACATCAGGAACCATTCCACCACCAGCAGGGCGATCACGAACGAGACGGCGAAGCCAATGAAGAGCACAATCCAGCCGTGGGCGGTGATCACCAGCGGAGCGATCGCCTCCGCTACATCGGTGTGTTTGGGATGGAGCGTCCGCAGCAGGTCGTAGCCCGTAGCGGCGACCATCGTCGGGATAGAGACGAGAAAGCTGAATTCGAGCGCGGCGGAGCGCGTCATGCTGACCAGTTGCCCGGCGGCGATGGTCGACATGGAGCGCGAGGTGCCGGGGAAGACCGCGGAGGTTACCTGGCAGAGGCCGATCCAGACCGATTGGCCCAGCGTCATGTGCTCGACATCTTCAGTTGTCGATTCGCGGCGCACGCTCCATGCATCCACCGCCCACATGATGATGCCGCCGACCAGCAACGACGTCGCCATGAGCCGCAGACTCTCCAGATGTTTGCCGATGACTTTGGTCAGCAGGAACGCAGGAACGGCCGTGCAGACAAAGGCGATCAGCGTCAGCGAGAGTGGATGATTGAGCCAGTTGCGATCGCCGCTCTCACCCTTGGGGAAGGTGCGGATGAACTCCAGGATGCGGCCGATGAAGAGGACGATCAGCGCCAGAATGGCGCCAAGCTGGATGACGATGGTGTACATCTTCCAATACGGATCGGCTAGATTGATGTGCAGCAGCGCTTCCGCGATTCGCAGGTGCGCGGTCGAGCTGACAGGCAGAAACTCCGTGAGGCCCTCGACAATGCCGAGCAGGACCGAGACGATGTAGTCGTTCACGCACTTCCTTGGGCGCGCGGTTTAGTTGCGTTCCGCGCCATAGATGGGGATGGACTGCTCCATCTGGTATATCAGAGTGGCCGAGCGGGCCGAGTAGTCACTGGCCGGGTACTTCTGCTCAAGGCGCGTGGCGACTACCTTGGCGTGATCGCGTTCCTCTGCGGCCTTTTTGTCGTTATTGTCACCGGCGTAGATATCGCCTGCCGCAGCGAGCCGATAGACCGCCTCGAACAGTGCCTCTGGCGCCTTCGGTGAATTGGGATGCTCGTCAACGTATTTCTGAAACATCTCCGCTTCCTTTTCCGGACACTTCGTCGATCCCTGCCAATCGCCGCAAACCTTGTTGTCGAGCATGTCGTATGCGGCCAGGTCGGCGAACTTTGTGCCGGGGAAGCGCTTGATGATTTTCTTCATCTCCGAATCATCGATCTGCTGGCGCAGCCACGCCTCCTTCTCGTGTGCCGAGGGGCGTGAGTAAACGTCGGCTTTTTCGAGCTGCCAGCGGATGTCTGCCGCGCGCCAGGCTGCTTCGCCGGCATGCGGTCCCGAAGAGAAGAGCTGGGCATCACGCGCGTACAGCAGCCGCGCGGCCTGTGCTGATGCCTTCGAGCCATGCACGTCGCTCGCCGCCGCCTCCTGGGCTGCGGCCGCGCCGAAAAGGATGTTGTCGGCATTCGGCGTATTTGCGGAGACAATGCCCTTGCTCTGCAGCCAGCCGGAGACGGGCGGCGTGGCGGCATCGCCGCCGAAGACCGGTGCATCCGCGGCCTGGTTCTGCTGGACATCTGTGTTGGCGAAGACGCGCAGCCAGGGGCCGTTCTGGTCGACAATCACCATCTCCCGCCCAGGCGTGATCGTATCCAGCTTTTGCGAGCCGGTGTCCGCCTGCACGAAGACGGGCGTATTGCGCAGCACAGTGGCGATGGGTCCGGAGGGCGGTTTGTCCGCTGCGAAGGAGCTCGCGGCGAAGGCAACGCCGCCGCAGACTAGAACGGCGAGACTGCACAGAACTTTAGATCGCGGAGGGTTCACGTGCTCAGAATAACGCCGGAGCACCCGGTCATGCGCTGCCAAGCACGCGCAGCAGCGTGGCGGGTTCCGCGTTGCCACCGCTGACGATGGCGACAGCGGTGCGGTGCGGAGGCAGTTCCTGGCGGTGAAAGAGCAGCGCCGCGGTAGCGACGGCGCCGCTGGGTTCGGCGATAAGCCGAGCGTCCCATGCAATGTGGCGCATCGCCTGCTCGATCTCCTGCTCCGTCACCGTGACGATCTGCTCTACATAGCGCTGGATATGCGCAAAGTTCAGCGTGCCAAGACTCTGTGTGCGGAGCCCGTCGGCCATTGTGCGGCTGGTTTCTGCCGCGGTGTACTCGACGATCCTGCCCTGGCGGAGGCTTTCTGCCGCGTCGCCCGCCAGCTGCGGTTCGACTCCGATCACATGGCATTCCGGCCGCTGCTGGCGAATGGACGCCGCGACGCCGCTCAACAAGCCGCCGCCGCCCACCGGAGCCAGCACCAGATCCACCTCCGGACAGTCAGCCAGAATCTCCAGCCCGCAGGTGCCCTGGCCGGCGATGATTCCGGCGTCATCGTACGGTGGGATAACCGCGTAACCGTGCTCGGCGGCGAGCGCCTCTGCGCGTTCGCGTCGTTCGGAGCTTGCCGGTCCTACGGTCACGATCTCCGCGCCCAGCGACGCGGTGGCCCGGCGCTTGATCTCCGGCGCGTTCGCGGGCATGACGATGATGGCGCGAACGCCAAAAGCGCGCGCGGCATAAGCGACACCTTGCCCATGATTGCCGCTGGAGTAGGAGATGACGCCTCGTCGGCGCTCATCGTCGCTCAACTGCGCGACGGCATTCGAAGCACCACGCAATTTGAAGCTGCCGATGGGCTGCAGGCTTTCTGGCTTCAGATACGCTGCCGCATCGGTGACAGAGGTCAGCCGTACCAGTGGTGTATGCAGCACCACATCACGGAGCCGCTCGCGCGCTTTAGCGAACTCCTCCGCGGTCACAAGGTCAGTCCGGATCTCAATGTTCGTCGTTGCCACAGTCAGGTCCCCGATGCTCAGAATTCAGTGCTCAGATTTCCAGAATGATCGGCATGATGAAGGGCCGGCTCGCCGTTTGCTTCTGGATGTAGCGCTTCAGGTCGACGCGGATCTTTTCCTTGATCAGCACCTGGTCGGCACGCTCCTCCGCGTTCGACTCCTCAAGGGTCTTGCCGACGATAGCCTTGGCCTGCTCTCCCAGTTCAAGATCGCCGGCGACGAAGCCGCGCGTCACAAACTCCGGCATGCCCTCTACGCGGCCGGTGAGCTTGTTGATGGTGATGATCGCGATGACCAGTCCATCTTCGCTCAGGTGGCGGCGGTCGCGGATGATCATGTCTTCGACTACATTGCCTGAAGCTCCGGAGTCGAGCAGCACCCGGCCCGCGGCAACCTTTCCGTTCTTCGTAGCGGTGGTCTGGTCGAGCTCCAGCACGTCGCCATCTTCAAGCAGGTATGCATTTTCGGAGATGCCGATGTCCATAGCCAGCCGCGCGTGCTTCTGCAGATGGCGGAAGTCGCCGTGTACCGGCACGAAAAACTTCGGCCGGACAAGATTGATCATCAGCCGCAGCTCTTCCTGGCTGCCGTGGCCGCTGACGTGGATAAGTCCTGACTGACCGTCATCGAAGATGACATGCGCCTCGCGGCGGCAGAGGTGGTCGATGACGCGGTAGATGCTTTTCTCATTCCCGGGAATGACGCGCGAGCTCAGCACCACTGTGTCGCCGCGTTCAATCTTGGCGTGCTTGTGATTGTCCACGGCCGCGCGCGACAGCGCGGACATCGGCTCTCCCTGGGTGCCGCTGATGAGCACGCAGACCTCGTCCGGAGCGTAGTCCTTGATCTGGCCGGGATGAACGAGCAGATCGCCGGGAATGCTGAGGTATCCAAGGTCCTGCGCAATTTCTGACGACTCGAGCATCGACCGTCCCACGATCGCGACCTTGCGGCCATGCTTCTGTGCCAGCTCCAGCGCGATGCGCAGTCGGTAGATCGAAGACGAGAAGCAGGAGAAGAAAAGGCGTCGCTGCGTGCGCGAAAAGACTTCGTCCAGCCGCGGGCGTACCGCCCACTCGCTTGGCGTGTACCCGGCGCGGTCCACGTTGGTCGAGTCCTGCAACAGGGCAAGAACGCCGCGCTTGCCGTACTCGGCAAAGCTCGCAAGATCGAAGGCGTGGTCATCTGGCGGCGAAAGGTCAACCTTGAAGTCGCCGGTATGGATGATGATGCCAACCGGCGTCTCAATCGCCAGTGCAACGCAATCCACCAGGCTGTGCGTTACCCGTAGGGGCTCGATGGTGAAGGGTCCGAGTTGAAACTTGCTCTTCGGTTCGATCTCGATCAGCTCGGCATCGTCCAGGAGCTTATGCTCTTCCAGCTTGCCTTCGACATAGGCCAGCGTGAACTCCGTGGCGTACACCGGCACATTGAGCTCGCGCAGCAGCCATGGCAGGCCGCCGATGTGGTCCTCATGACCATGGGTGAGGACGATCCCGCGGATACGGGAGCGATTCTCAATAAGATACGTGATGTCTGGGACAACGATATCGACGCCAAGCAGGTCGCTCTCCGGGAACATGAGGCCGGCATCGATGACGAAAATGTCCTCGTCCCAGCGGATGGCCATGCAGTTCATGCCGAACTCGCCGAGTCCGCCGATGGGGATGATTTGCAGCTTGTCTTTTGACATGGAAGGAAAATGCTAGCAGTAGTGGGATGCAGACAAAAAGAAATGGCTTCCGCTCTTGAATGATACGCGTCCAAGAGGCCCGGCGGCACAGTACTGATTTTCCTACATTAGAGCATCTGCATCTTGCTTTGGCGGGTGGAAGGTCTTCAATACCCGTGCAATCAGCGCTTGTATTTCTCCGGTAGCAACTCGCGGATTGTCGTCCGGGTAGGCTGATGATCCGGGCCGAGCAGGACGATCGCCTCTGGAGCATAGTCGAAGATCAGCTCCCGGCACATGCCGCAGGGCGCGACGATTGTCGGGATGATGGGGCCGTCTGTCGAACCGTAGCCCGGATGACGGACGGCAACCACGGTCGTGATCTCCGTGTCTCCTTCGGTAATTGCGCGTCCAAGTGCGACCGCTTCCGCGCAGACCGCGATCCGCCCCACATAGGCCTCCAGATGCAACCCCGGTCCAGATGCGGCCGGAACGAGTACGCACCGCCGCCCCCACAACATGCCACTCCGGCCGATATCGTTCAAGGATGATGGATCGGGCGGCCTCAACCAATTCCTGATCTTCAGGCTCTGCGGACATGCGAAATGAAAGCACGGACCCGCTGGCGATGTCATCCGGCTGGCCTAGCGCAGCAAATCTTCGAGCGCCGCGCTGAGGTCGGTCTTGTCGTCGCGATACTTCACAATCACCGGAGCGTAAAGGCTAAGCCCCCACTCCGAAGCGCGACCGCGCGTGATAGCTCGCGAACCGGGTACGACGACGGCACCGGCAGGGATAACCAGTGGCTTCGCCTCTGCATTCGTCCCCGAAGGCTCGGCTTTATGGATGATGCCGTTCACGATGTCATAAACCGGCGTGCCCCGTGTCAGCACCGTGCCTGCGGCCAGCACAGCACCCTTACGCACAATGGTCCCTTCGTAAACGCCGCAGTTGCCCCCGACCAACACATCGTCTTCGATGATGACCGGATTCGCATTTACAGGCTCGAGTACGCCGCCCACCTGTGCCGCTGCGCTCAGGTGCACGCGCTTGCCGATCTGGGCGCAGCTTCCCACCAGCGCGTGCGAATCCACGAGTGTCCCCTCGTCCACGTAGGCACCTACGTTCACATACATGGGCGGCACGCAGATGACTCCGCGCGCCAGATACGCGCCCTCCCGCACCGACGATCCGCCGACGACGATGCGGATGCCCTCCTCCGGCGCGAAGCTGCGCGCCGGGAATGTGCCCTTGTCCACAAAGGAAAGATCGTGGTTGCCAAAAGCGGCAAGCTGGCCAATGCGAAAACCAAGCAGGATGCCTTGCTTGACCCACGAATTGACACGCCAGCCGAGCGGTGCTGCGGCATCCGGCTCGGCGGAACGCACGCGGCCGCTGTTGAGCTCGCTGCGCAATCGGGTGAATGCTTCGAGAACGGCCGGATCGCCGATCGCTGCGGCTCCGGCGGCGAAGTGGCGCTCGATTTCCTGCTGCAGGGAATGCTGTTCTGGCATGAATGAACTTAGTGTAACGGCGCTTGTCACTGAGGCGCGGCTACGAGATCGAGCGATGCGATGAGGGCATCCAGCCGCGCTGCTACCGCCGCCGAGGGCGGCACCATGGGCAAACGCCATACCGGCGTGACGCGGCGCATTCGCGCCAGGATGTGCTTCACCGGTCCAGGGCTGGTCTCCCAGAAATTGGCGAGCAACAGCGGATAATAGCGGCGCAGCAGAGCCCGCGCGGCGGTCCAGTCATTTTTCAGCGCGGCGGCGATCATCTGCTGCATCTCTGCGGGAATCACATTTGAAGCCACGGAAACCAGCCCGGCCGCGCCCACGGCGATTGCCGGGAGGGCAATGTTGTCGTCGCCCGCCAGCACCTGCACCTTCGTTTCGTGCAGCGCATGAACAAGCTCCGTGATCTGTTGCAGGTTGCCGCTCGACTCCTTCACCGCGCAAAGGTTCGGGCAGTCATGCGCGAGGCGCGCCACTGTGGCCGGTTCCAGATTGCATGCCGTGCGCCCCGGGATGTTGTAGATCACGACCGGTCGCGGCACCGACTCCGCGATGGCGCGGAAGTGCTGGTATTGCCCCTCCTGCGTCGGCTTGTTGTAGTAGGGATTCGCTGTCAGGATCGCGTTCACGCCGCGAATGGCCGCTGCGGCTTTCGCGCGCTCCACTGCTTCCCGGGTCGCATTGTGCGTGCATCCGGCAACGACGGGAACGCGGCCCGCCCCAACACGAACGACCAGCCGGATGACGTCGAGCGCCTCACGATCCGTCAGCGTCGGAGTCTCCGCAGTGGTCCCGCAGGCCACCAGGAACTGGATGCCGCTTGCGATCTGCCACTCCACCAATGCGGCGAGCGCCTCGATGTCGATGGTTGTGTCGGGACGGAAGGGGGTAACGAGTGCCGTGCCGCAGCCGCGCAATTCCATAACCGGCGAGAATACCAGTTACTTGCGGTATGGAGCGAAAGCGCGCGGGAGATCCTACAGTAACTGCGCGTAGATATCGCTGAAGTCGTAGCAGCCGGTACGGGTGGAGAGCCATTCGGCGGCGCGCACGGCTCCTTCTGCAAAGCCTCGGCGCGTGAAAGCTTCATGGCGGATGGTGATGAGGTCGTTGGCCGAGCGGGCCTGCAGCTCGTGAATGCCGGCGACGTCGCCTTCGCGCTGCGAGGTAATCGCGGCATCGAGCTCCGGCCCGGCCTCCCGCACCGTCTGCTGCAGCGAAAGCGCGGTGCCGGAAGGCGCGTCTTTCTTGCTGGCGTGGTGAATCTCCGAGATGGAGAGCTCGTAGCCGTGCGTTCCGATCGCAAGCTCGTGCACCAGCCGCAGCATTACCTGCACGCCCACGGAAAAGTTTGTGCCATACAGCAGGCCGGCATTCCGCCGCTCGCACAGTGCCCGCATGTCCTTCAGCTTGTCATACCAGCCCGTAGTGCCCACCACCATCTTGGCGCCGCTGGAAAGGCAGGCGCGCAGATTGTGAACCACTGCTTCCGCGGTAGTGAAGTCGATAACGGCATCCACCTGGGTCAGTAGCGGAGGCGTCAGGGCGGACGCATTGCGGTTCTCTTCTTCACCGATCACGCGCACGCCATGGCCGCGCTCGTGCGCCACGTCGGCAACAATTGAACCGGTTTTGCCGCGGCCAAGAATCAGAAAGATCATCGCTTTCCCCCTGCCGCCTGCGCTTCCGCTCGTGCTTCAAGATCGAATATCGATGGATCAGGGTCCGCGAAGAATACCGAGTGCAGCGACCGGATCGCCTCTTCCACATCGTCTTCCTCAATCATGAAGCTCATGTTGATCTCCGAAGCGCCCTGCGAGATCATCCGCAGGTTGATATGACGAAGCGCGCCGAAGACCTGTGCCGCGATGCCGTTCTGGCCCCGGATGTTTTCACCCACCATGCAGATCAGCGCCTTTCGCCCCTCGTACTTTACATCGGCAAACTTGCGCAGGTCTGCGGCAATCTCTGGTAGGCGCTCGTTTGAGTCCACGGTAAGCGAAACGCTGACCTCTGAAGTCGACACCATATCGACCGGGCATTTGTGCCGATCGAAGACCTCGAAGACCGCCTTCAGATAGCCGTGTGCCATCAACATGCGGTTGGCGACGATGTCGATAATAGTGAGCCGCTTCTTCGCGGCGATGGACTTGAAGGGGCTGCGGCAGTGCGGCGCCAGCGCGGTAATGCGCGTGCCCTCGTTCTGCGCATCGCGCGAGTTCAGCACGAGCACCGGAATGTTCTTTTCCACCGCGGGCAGAATCGTGGCCGGATGCAGGACCTTCGCGCCAAAGTAAGCCAGCTCGGAAGCCTCGTCGAAGCTGATAGTGCGAACACGCAGCGCGTCCGGACAGATGCGCGGATCGGTCGTCATGATGCCGTTGACATCCGTCCAAATCTCGATCGACTCGGCGTGCAACCCGCCTCCGACCAGGGCAGCGCTGAAGTCCGATCCCCCGCGTCCCAGAGTGGTGGTCACGCCCTCCGGTGTTGACCCGATGAAGCCGCCCAGCACAGCGACGCGGCCCGCCTGCGCCAGTGGCAGTACATGTTCGCGCAAACGCTCCGCGATCAGCTCGTCCTGCGGGATAGCCTTCATGTGCTGCGCGTCGGTGATGATGCAGTCGCGCGCATCGAGATGGCTGGCCGCGATGCCGCAAGCCAGGAACGCGGCTGTGACGATTCGGCTCGAAAGCCGCTCGCCGTAGGAGGCAACAATGTCGGTGGTGCGCGGGGTGACCTCACCTACCGCAGCAAGGCCGCGCAGCAACTCGTCGAGTGCGTCGAAGTGTTCGTCGATGAATGCGGAGATCGGCGCCAACTCACCAGCAGGAATCAGTTCGCTGGCCGCCTGATGGTGACGGGCACGCAGGGCGACGCTGGCGGCAAGTGCGGAGGACTTGTCCCCGCGACCCGCCGCTGCCGCCGCGTTCAGCAATTGGTCGGTCACGCGCGCCATCGCGCTCACGATGACCACCGGCTGCAGCCCGTGCGCGACACGGCCTGCCACGATGTCGGCCGTGCGGCGGATGGCGGAGGCGTCCTCAACCGAGGTGCCGCCGAATTTCATGACGACGAGCTTCATGCGGAAACGGCCGCCGCCGCTGTAGCAGAACGAGCCCCGCGTGTACCGCTCAACTTGCCCATCTGCATGAGCATTTCGGCATTCAGCAGTGCTGCGCCCGCCGCGCCCCGGATGGTGTTGTGCGAGAGCACCGTGAACTTCCAGTCCAGCAGGCTGCAAGGGCGCAGGCGCCCGACCGTACTTGCCATGCCCGCACCACGCATACGATCGAGTCGGGGCTGCGGACGGTCTTCGGCAGCCAGAAATTCGACCGGCTGCGCAGGCGCGGTCGGAAGCTGATGCTGCGCGAGCGGCTGAAATTCACTCCATGCCGCGAGCACCTGCTCACGCGTGGCCGAAGTGCGCAGCTTGATCGAAACACCCTCCGTGTGGCCGTCTTCCACGGCAACCCGGTTGCAGTGCGCGCTCATACGGGCGGCGTAAGGACGAATCGAAGTGCCGTCGAGCGTGCCCAGCAGCTTCATCGTCTCAGCCTCCATCTTCTCTTCCTCGTTCCTGATGAAGGGCACGACGTTGCCCAGGATGTCGAGTGATGGCACGCCCGGATACCCCGCGCCGCTGATGGCCTGCATGGTGCTCACGAAAATGCTCTCGATGCCGAAGCGATCCGCGAGCGGCTTGAGCGCGAGCACGAGGCCAATCGCAGAGCAGTTCGGATTGGTCACGATGAACCCGCCCGACTCCTTGCGCCAGCTTTGTAGTTCTAACAGTGACAGATGGGCGGCGTTCACCTCAGGGATCACCAGCGGAACGTCTTCCTGCATGCGGAAGGCACTCGAGTTAGAGATCACAGCGCAACCAGCGGCAGCAAACTGCGGCTCAAGCTCACGCGCGATATCTGTGTCCAGCGCGGCGAAAACAGTCGAGGGCGCAAGCTCCGGAGTGGCTGGCGACAGCGGCAGGGAACGCACCGCGGCCGGAATAGCCGTATCGAGCTTCCAGCGCACCGCGTCTTCATAGCTGCGGCCGGTCGAGCGGTCGCTCGCAGCCAGCCAAGCCACCTCAAAGAACGGGTGCCGCTCCAGCATCTGGATAAAGCGCTGACCGACAGTGCCGGTAGCGCCGAGTATGCCAACCCTCAGTCTCTCTGCCATTGGCCTCTTCGCTGTCTTTGTTAGGATTCGGTAATTTTATCGCGAATCGCGGCGAAAGCAGGAAATGGACGGAGGCGAATAGGCGTAACCCTCAGGAATCAAGTGACTATCTTTGATCCCTGATTCCTGATCCCTTACCCTCACTTCGCCTTGAAGCTGAAGTCAGCCGTCGCCGTGCCATGCGTGGTCACTGTCACCGCCGCCTGCTGTTGGCCCAGTTGCTCCTGCACTGCGACCAGTGTGTAAGTGCCCGGCGGCAGCCCATGGATGGCAAAGTGACCGTCCTCTCCGCTCACCGCGAAGAAGGGATTCGCCGCAACATTCAGGAAGGCCTGCATCCACGGATGGTTGTTGCAGCGCACCGGAATCATCAGCTCTGGCTTCGCAAAGGTGTGTCGCATGGTGCCGCCGTTGGGCGGCTGCGAGATGTCGAACTGCTGGTTACCGCCCACGGTGGGCTGCATATGCACGTTGTGCATCGTTGGGTCGGAGTTGCGAAACTCGATCGGCTGACCCACCATCGCGGCCAGCAAATGCAGCGTATAGCGGCAGCCCTTCTGGTCGAGCACAACTGGTTCGCTCGGCGCCGCGTACACCTTGTTGCCGAGCCCGTCCTTCACGTACACGTAGACATTCGCGAGCTTGCCATCCTTGCTCATGATGCCTTCGGTCAGGTTCTTGCCGTAGGGGCTCATCGCGCACGCCGGGTCCTGCGCCATGTCGATCTCGATCCGCTCCGGCGCCTTGCCTGCGAGGTGCACCGTTCCTTCCACGCTGCCGGCGGTGGCAGGGTCAATCAGCGTAATCGGTCCCTCCGCAGCGGGTGAAGTCCCCGTTGTCGCGCCCGTCTCGGAGCGCTTGCATCCGGCGCTCATCAACAGCGCGCTACAAAGAAAGAAAGACAGCGATCGGCTCAGCGATAGCATTGCGGTCCCTTCGTGAATAGTGTCAGAGTGCCGCCAGCACAGCGTTGGCGAAGGCCTGCGTGCCCGCGGTCCCGCCGACGTCGCGGGTCAGCGCGGTCTTCTCCGCGTACACCTTGTCGAGGGCGTTCTGGATGCGGTTCGCCGCTTCCGCCTCGTCAATGTGGTGCAGCATGAGGATGGCCGATTGCAGAAGTGCCGTCGGGTTGGCCTTATCCTGGCCCGCGATGTCCGGCGCAGAGCCGTGCACCGCCTCGAAGATCGCGCAGCTCTCGCCAAGGTTCGCGCTCGGCACGAGGCCGAGTCCGCCGACGAAGGCTGCGCACAAATCGCTCACAATGTCGCCGTACAGATTCGGAAGCACCAGAATGTCGTACTGGTAAGGATTCATCACCAGCTGCATGCAGGTGTTGTCCACAATGTGCTCACCGTAGGTGATCTCCGGGAAATCCTTCGCCACGTCTCGCGCGCAGCGCAGAAACAATCCGTCCGACATCTTCATGATGTTCGCCTTGTGAATGGCGTGGATCTTCTTCCGGCCATGCTTGCGCGCATATTCAAACGCGAACTTCGCAATGCGCGTCGAGGCCTTCTCGGTGACGATCTTCAGCGACTCAACCACTCCCGGAACGACTTCATGCTCCAGGCCGACGTACAGATCCTCGGTGTTCTCGCGGACAATCACCAGGTCCACGCCCGGATAACGCGTCTGCGTGCCCGGCAGGTTCCGGATGGGGCGGAAATTAGCGTAGAGCTCGAACTGTTTGCGCAGCGTCACGTTGATCGACGCGAACCCCCCGCCGATCGGCGTCGTCACCGGCCCCTTCAACGCCACGCGGTTGCGCTCGATCGAGTGATAGAGCTCGCGGGGAATGTACTCCTTGTAACGCTCGAAGGCTTCTGCGCCCACGGCATAGCTCTCCCATTGAAAGCTTGCCCCAGTGGCTGCGCCGGCGCCTTCCAGAATGCGCACAACGGCGTTCGTCACTTCCGGACCGATGCCGTCTCCAGGAATCAGCGTGATGGTGTGTTGTTTGGGCATTCTTGGTTCATCCTCTTGCAATGGATCTTGTGGCCTGCGCTCACGGCCGGCGTGTCATTGTGGACGTCGTTGCGGCTTCCGTGGCGGGGGTTCCGGCACACGCCGCTTGGCCGTCTGGTCCTTCGCGATCAGCAGGCGCTCCAGCTCTTCCTTGAATTCGCGCACATCCGTGAAGTCGCGGTACACGCTGGCGAAGCGGATGTATGCGACGGTGTCAATCGCCTTGAGCCGGTTCATGATCAGCTCGCCGATCTCGCTCGTCGTGCGCTCGCGGTCCGGCGAATCAATCAGATACGTTTCCGCCTCGTCGACGATGGCCTCAAGATTGTCCGGAGTGAAAGGGCGCTTGCGGCAGGCCAGCAGCAGCCCGCTCAGGACCTTGTGCCGTTCGAAACGCTCGCGCCGCCCATCCTTTTTCACCACCATGTAGGGGATCTCGTCGATCCGCTCATAAGTGGTGAACCGCTTCTCGCATCGCTCGCACTCGCGGCGTCTTCGAATGGAATCGGCTTCCTTGCTCTCGCGTGAATCCACGACGCGGTCCTGCGCAAAGCCGCAGTACGGACACTTCATAGATGCTTCTACGATAGCAGCTTGTGTCTCGCGGCTTTCTCGCGAACCCTACGCCTGTGCGCTCGTAGAGAGTTGCTCGGCGTCGTGTTCGGACTCTTCCGACACCTCGAGCAGCGAGATATGCTCGAAACGCGACCACACCAGGCCCGCTGGAACGATGCACAGGAAGGTCACGAACGTGATGCCCGTGCCGCAGGCGAGCGCAATCTCCGCCGGCACGTTGTACAGATGTTGCAGTGTCTGCTGCAGCACAAGAATTTGCGCGAACCACGACACGATCGGGATCGGCACAACCGATCCCACCATGCTGGCTGCCATCAAGATGACCGCGCGTCCCAGCGTCATCGTCGCCAGCACCGGCGACGCGGCAAAGGCGCGAACGGTGGCGAGGTAGGCGCCGGAGATCATCGCCCACATCAGCAGAGACAGCAGTCCTGCCTGCAGCAGCGCGCCCGTCGAGGAGATGGCGACCAGCCCATCGCGAAAGCCGCGGATCTTTGCGGCAATGCTCGCGCCGAGCTTATGCCCCATGCGGTTCTCGCAGATCTGTGCCAGCTTCTCTCCCGCCAGCCGGACCGCAACCGCCAGAACGATCAACGCAGCCGCCCCAATGAGCGCACTCCTGGCAGCGGCCATCGCCAGCTCGCGATGCGGCATCGTCGCTTTGTTCGGCGCCAGCAGCAGTGCCACGCCCACGATGGTCGCCATGGAGCACGCGTCAAACATGCGCTCGACCGTATAGATCGCAATCTGCAACGCGATGGGAAGATTGCTGCGGCGAGCCACCAGGTAGGGCCGGGTCAGATCGGCAACACGGCCAAGCAGCGCCACCGCGGTGAATCCGATCACCTGCGTACCCAACAGATAGAACGCAGGCAGCCGTCGCGTCGGCCGCAGGAAGATGACCCAGCGATACGCACGGACCAGGTACGCTGCGTAGATCAGCAGCATGCCGATGAAAATGTTCGTCCAGCGCACGTAGTGCGTCTGCTGCGCGAGGATGTCCCACCGGAAGTGAGTGCGGTGGCTTCCGTAGACCAGAAGCGCGACGAACACCAGCGCTGCGGCGAGAGAGAACAGGAGCTTCTTCGATTTCAATGTGGTATCGCTCCTGATTGGATGGGATTCGCCGTGGTCTGGGAGGTAGCTTTCCGCGCGATGGGGATCAATTGCCTGCGGCGGGCGATGCCGTCGAGGCGACCAGCGTAGCGGGATGCGCGGCGGTCTGCGCCTTGCGGCGGTTGAAATCGTGAATAATGCGCGCAACGTAGAGTCGCGTCTCTCGATAGGGCGGAATGCCGTGATATCTGTCGACCGCGGCTGGTCCCGCGTTGTACGCCGCAAGTGCCAGGGCCAGGTTGTCGTGGTAGCGCTCCAGCAGCTTGTTCAGATATGCAGTGCCGCCGTTAATGTTCTGCTCCGCGCGAAAGCTGTCCGCCACGCCAAGCTGATTCGCAGTTCCGGGCATAAGCTGCATCAGCCCCCGGGCGCCGGCACGGCTTACGGCATGCACATTGCCATTGCTCTCCGCGCGGATCACGCTGGCCAGAAGTTCGACATCCAGATCATGCGCCGCCCCGGCCTTTGCCGCCATCTCGTGAATCTCGGCGGGCGTAGGATCCGCCACAAGCGCGGGAGCCGCTGCTGCAGGCGTGGCTTCTTTCGCTGCCGGAAGCTCGACAAACTCGCTGCTTGCAATGTCGTCGTTCGACACTTCCATGAAGTTCGGGCCGCTGGCGGTCAGGTACAGGCGGACGCGTTCCCCGGCAACCTCGCGGTGATCGCAAATCAGATCAAAACCATTGCGCAGCGTGATGTGTTCGGCCGCACGTAGCGGCGTGGCCATGCCGGCCAACAGCAATGCCCACGCGGCAAATCCGGCATGTCGCAAGCAGATCACTCATCGGTAGGCTACCATGCAGCCGGCGTCATCGGCTGCCGGCGCCGGTCTCCCAGGTTACGACTTCCGGGGCAGGATCGTTACTTGCGGATTGGCTCTCCTGTGCGCTGTGAAGCAGGGGCGCCAGCGTCGCGGCGACCCCATCGTCGTCATTTCTCAGCGTGATGGTCCAGCCGTTTCGGCGCGCCAGAGCCTGCATCTCCGCTCCCGCATTGCCCATCACCACGGCCTGCCCCGCGTACTCCAGCATGGTCTGGTCGTTGAAGTTGTCCCCGATCGCCATCACCTCTGCCGCCTCCACTCCGACCGAGTACGCATAGTCCGCAAGAGCGTGGCCCTTGGAGCAGTTGGGCGGAAGTATGTCCAGAATGCCTAGGTCGCGTTCGACATACTCGGTGCGTTGCATCGTGATATTGGCCGCGAGATCCATGTTTTCGAGTGCCCTCTGGGCGTCGCGCACCTGTGCGATTTCGCCGCACAGCATCCCCTGAATCGGAGCTTCGTCCTGATCGAAGGCGCGCTCCAGCGGCACAATCTCGACCATGTCGTCGCGGTTGGACTCCACCCACAGCCCGATCCTGCGATGGAGTGATTCCATGCTCTCGACCACTAGCGAGGGCCCGGACTGCCGATCGAAGGTAAAGACCATGGTCTGGCCGAACTGGCGCAGGGCAGGGCACAGGGCTCGCGCGCTTGCGGATGGCAGCAGGTTGCGCTGGATAATCTTTTCGTCGAAGTGGCGCACCACGGAGCCGTTTGAGGAGATCAAGACTGTGCGCGGCGCCAGGCCCACCTGCTCCAGCACCGGACCGGCATACTGGTGGCGGCGGCCGGTCGCAACCAGTATGTGGATACCTGCCGCCTGCGCCTCGCGCAGGGCCTGGCAGTTGCGGCGGCTAATCGTAGTGCCGGAACTTGGAAGAAGCGTGCCATCGATATCGATAGCTATGAGGCGAACGCGCGACGGCATGCCTTCAGTGTAGTCTGCGGTGGAGTCGATCCCATGAAGCCGACAAAGCCCAGTGTGACCAAATCTTCTGCAAAGAAGGACGGGGGGACGGCCGCAAAATCTGTCTCCCGGCCGCCAGTCAAATCCCAGGTCGAGCTACCCGTCGAAGTAGACCGCCGAGGCAAGCCGCTTCCTCCACGGCAGCGCGTAGGCGGAATCATCACTCCGCAGTAGGGCTTTCACTCCATCGGTCCTTTGGCTGCAAATTCACGGGCGGCGGCCCCTTCCACTCGTGCTACATCTACTCGCGCGGCATCGCCTTTCTGCCACCGCTCGATCTGCACCATCGCAGCTGCCAGCGTAGTCACCACGCGGTCTGGTCTTGCGCTACCGAAGCGCTCTCGCATCGTCTCCGGGCTCTGTATGGACTGCCACAGGGCGACCAGAATGCGGTTCTCCGGAAGTTGCTCCCGGATGCGCTGGCAAAGAGTTCGCGTCTGCGTAAAGACGAATGGTGGCATTGCGGAGATGCAGAGAATCGTGCCGGCGTCCTCTCCCAGCCGCTCCAGGATCTCCGGCGTCACGGACGCGGTCGGTAGCAGCAGCGTTTTGTGATTGCTCTGCTCCAGCAGCTGCGCCAGCACCATCGCCGTCAGCTCGTCTGCCTGGTCGCCGGCAGGAATGCAGATAATCGGAGAACGCTTCTGCAGCCCTTCGGGCTCCAGATTCGAAACCTCAAGGGCACCATTTTTACTAGTGCTGTTTTCAGGGCTGCCATCTTCCGGCGCCGTAGGACCAGCTTCGCTCTTGTACTCGCTTAATTCCGCCACCAGCTCGGTCGCGCTCATCAGCAGATAGTTCCCACGAGCCTCATCGAAAGATCCTTGGTGCCGGTCCTGCTCTACCAGTCCCAGCGCGGGCAGCAGCACAGCATCGTAGAAGTCGATGAGCGGTCGCTCGTTGAGGAACCGGTCGGCAATGCTGTACGCCTCGTTCTGGTCCATCGCCAGCAGACGCTCGTAGAACTTCGCTTCCGGCGCCAGCTCGGCATCTTCACCCAGCAGCACATGAAGGAAACGAAGCTGCGGCACGTGGCGCCCAAGCACGATCAGGCAAACCGTCAACGGCGTAGCCAGCACCAGTCCGGACCAACCCCACAGCAGGGTCCAGAAGATGGCCGAAGCCAACAGCGCCAGCGCGGAGATACCGGTGCGCGACCCGTAGAGCCAAGGCTCGAAGAAATTCGCAGTCACAATTTCCAGCGCGCCATAGAGCCCGACGATCTCCAGAACCTCCCGCCAACGGGGAAAAATTGCGACCGCAAAGATCACCGGCAGCAGCCCGGCGATGCCCGTGCCCACGTAGGGGATGTAGCGGAGGATCGCGGCCAACGCACCCCACAGCGTCGCATCCGGGACACCGATCAGCGAAAGGCCTATCCCGAATAGCAGACCGAACAGCACATTGGTCACGAACTGCCAGACAAGATAAGTGCTGATGCGCTCCGCCGCATCCCGCAAGGCCCGCGTCATCACGCTCAGCCGCCCCATCCCCGCCAGCAACAGCAGCCGATTGCGCAGGTCCTCGCGGTTCATCAGCATGTACACAGTGAAGACCATCACGATGCCGCACGCCGCAAGCGGCCGGAGGATCGGCGAGAAGATGTCCTGCAAATACCGGCCCACGGAGACAGGCGGTTCCACCACCTGCACCGGCGTCGGCTGCTGCGGGGTTGCATTCTTGTCAGGCAGCCCTGCCTGCGGAGCAGCAGGTTGCCGCGAGCGCCGGGGCCGCACGGTAGGTAGTGCTGTATTCGGCTCCGGCGGGGCAAGGGTTGTGTTGGCGTGGGACGAGAGCTGCTCGGTCATCTCCTCGAGCGCGCTGATGGTTCTTCCCGCCGCGCCGCCGATCGGCGTATGCAGGCTGTCCAGCTTGGTCTGAATATTCTCGCGATAATCCGGCAGCAGCTCAGCGACATGCACCAGCTGCCGCGCCACTACCCAGCCCGTAGCCACTAGCGCCGAGAAGAAAATCAGGATGACCAGGACGACCGACACCGAACGGCTCAGTCGCCACCGTTCCAGCAGCGCTACCGCCGGCGACAGCAAAAAGTTCAGCACCAGCGCGAACGCCATCGGGGCCACCAGGTCCCGCGCGAAATAAAGGGTCAGGATGACCAGAGCCACGAGCAGCAGAGGCTCGCTGGCCAGGAACCCTCCCCGCTGCCGGGTTGGCGGTGCCGGTCTCGCCTGCATGCCTCACTTTATATGCCATATCTCTGGCTGAAGCATTTACTGTGACCGCGTAAATTCACTCCGGCTGGCTTTGCCTTTGAGAAAAGCCACGAGAGCGGCGGTTGGGCAGCCTGCACACACACCGGAAATTGCTAGGACGGCTTCTTCGCTCCGAAATAGAGCAGCGCGCCTCCACCCACAATGGCGATCACGCCCAGCACCGGTGGCAACGGGACTGAGTGATTTTCCTTTCTGTCGATCTGGATTGGCCCCATATCCACCGTTTTCTTAGTGGTGGTGTAGCTGAATCCGCCGTAGACCAGCGCGATCACGCCGACGATGATAAGCACAATTCCGACGATCTTCATGAGCTCTCCGGACCGCCGCTCTGGGAGCAGCGGTCTGGAGCGTAGATGCAGGAATCCGCCGTCGCGAAATGCTTTTCTGCTTCTTACTCGTATCGCAGCGCACGCATAGGCTCAATCGATGCTGCGCGCCACGTTGGTATCGAAGACGCAGCCAGAGCCACTAGCGCCACCAGGAGCGCAGCCGCAATGTAGCTCAGCGGATCGGCGCTGGTAATCCCGAAAAGCATGGCTTTGGCCAGATGCGCGAAGCCCCAGGCCATCGGCATTGCGATTGCGATGCTGATGCCCGCCAGCCGCAGCGTCTCCACCATCAGCAGCCGCGCCACGGCGCCGCGGCTCGCGCCCAGCGCCATGCGCACACCGATCTCTCGCGTGCGTTGCACCGTCTCATAGGCCAACACACCGTACAGGCCGACCGCAGACATGAGCGCCGCCAGCAAGCCAAAGCTGGTGGCCAGCAGGGCAAGCGTGCGCTCCTGCCTCATGCTCTCCTCCAGCTGCAGATTCATGGTGATCACCGGATCGATCGCCAGCTTCGAATCCACCTGCTGCATCGCGGCGCGGACTGTCTCCATCATCGGCTCCGGCGACGCCGCCGTGCGCAGCACGAAAGTCAGCCGATGAGGATCGTCCTGCAGGTATGGATGAAGGACGCGCGCGCGGATGGGCCCCCGCAGATCAAAGTGACGGATCTCGGGGAAGACCCCGACGATGCTGCGCGATTCTTTCCCCACCTTGATAGCCCGGCCCAGCGCGTTCTGTGCGCTGCCGAAGTAGCGCTTCGCGCCGCTCTCACTGATCACCACGACCTGCGTCGTGCCGTGACGATCCGCACCGGTAATACCGCGTCCGGCTATGAGTGGCGCGCCGAGTGTCTCCAGATATCCCGGCATGACGGCGGACCATTCCACATTTAGATCGTCGTGCTTCGCCGCCTTGTAGCCAGGAACGTCCAGCGTTGTCACCTCATCGTTGCCCGAGATCTCCGGATCGTCGCTCGCACTCACCGACTTCACGCCCGGAAGCGCCTTCAGGGTCGCCAGGATGCGCTCGTCCAGCACCATGACCTGGTCCCCGGCATAGCCGGCCAGCCGGGGATCGACCGTGAACTCCACCAGGTGATCCGGACGGAAACCCAGGTCCTCCCCACGCAGGTTGTTCACTGTCCGCAAGAAGAGTCCGGACGCAGCCAGTAGCAACACGGTAAGCGCGATCTGCGCGCCCACAGCAAGGCGGCGCAGCAGCAGCGTTCCACCGGAAGCAGTGACGTTCTGTTGTTTTAGGGCGGGAGCGAGGTTCGGCCGCCAGAACTCGAGCGCCGGCGCCACACTGAAGATGATGCTCGTGGCCAGCGTAATGGTCAGCGTGATCAGCAGCAGCCGCAGGTCCACTTGCGCGGAGTAGGGCGCATCACCCGGGTTCAGTCCCTGGATGCGGCGGATCAGCAGCTCCGCCACTGGCTGAGCGAGCACGAGGCCAAGAGCGCCTCCCACCAGTCCCAGCATCAGACCTTCCACCAGGAGCTGTTGCACGATCCGCTGCCGCTTCGCTCCCAGCGCATAACGCACGGACATCTCGCGCACTCTGCCTGCCGCGCGCACAAGCAGCAGACTCGCAACGTTGGCGCAGGCCATCAGCAGCACCAGGCCCGCCATACCCATCAGCACCTTCATCGGCGTCGCCAGATCGTCTCGGAGCGGAGAGAATCCCGTCGCGCCGCTCAATAACTTCATGTATGCGTGGTCCACATATTTCGCGCGATTGTTTGGCGACTGATTTTCCTGATAGGCAAAGTCAATGATCCGCTCTGCATGCCAGATGGGCTGCATGGCAGCCGTGGCCTGCGCCAGCGTGACTCCCGGCTTCAATCGGGCCACCGTGTTCAGCCAAACCGAGTTATAGCGCTCCAGATCGTCCCGTCCCGGTGTAATCACCGGCTTCATCATCATGGGGACAAAGATGTCTGTCGGCTCTCCGGCATTCACGCTGTGAAAGCGCTGCGGTGCCACTCCGACAATCGTGAAGGGATGTCCGTTGACTGCGAGAACCTGGCCGACAACTCGCGGGTCGCCGCCGAAGCGGCGCTGCCAGTAGCCGTAGCTCAGGACCGCTACCGGTGAGCTAAGCTTGACGACGTCGTCAACCGGCTGAATCGTGCGCCCGGTGAGCGCCGGGACCCCCAGCACCTGGAAGTAGTTGCCGCTCACCAGTTCTGCGCTCGCCAGATCGCTGCGGTCGTGCCACGCCACTCCCACCGTGTTCTCCGGATCGGTCGCGATCACACCGCTGAACACTGCACCCGTGTTGTCGCGCAGATAGCGATACGCCGGAAAAGAGGTGTACTCGTCTAGATCGCCGCCACGCGCGCTGAAGCTGCCGCTGAAGCTTTCGCCGTGCCCCTGCAGCCGCACCAGCTCCTCGGGGTGGCTCACCGGCAGTGAGCGCAGCATAGCCTGATCGAAGATGGTGAAGATAGCGGCCGTCGCGCCCACACCCATCGCGAGCACAGCCAGCATCGTAACGGCGAACACGGGTGATTTGCGGAACTGGCGAAACGCGAAGCGGAGGTCAGCGAGCAGGCGCATAGACCGATAAACAGCACGGCACAGGCCACTCGCCCCTACCGCTAAGTGCCATAAAAATGAGAACGCTCACGCGGACCCGGGCAACGTTCGATGTTCGAAAAGGATCCTCCGCTGTTCACGAGCGGACAAGAACACTAGCCGAAACTAGCGCCGGAGAAGGGGACGTTTCTTCCTGAAGCAGACTATGTCCGCCATTTTTTATCGGGGTATTTGCGTGTGGGGTCGCGAAAAACAACAGGTAGGCCAGCGTGAAGATACACAGGAGCCCAACCGCAACCAGTATCAGAAAAACGCAGGCCTTCCGCTTGTCCAGCCCACAGCGTCCCGTGCTGCCGTGAGTGGCGCTACTTTCAGCCATGTCACGCTGAGATGACGTGAACTCAGTAGCCGTTGCTAAGCAAAAAGGCGAGAGTAAGTTCTGGTAAGTCATCCGTCGCTGCCGTTTGGGCTGCGTGCATCTGAGCCGCATGCCGCAGCAGCACATCTGCCTCAAGGTTCAGCAAATCCCCCGGACGGTGCGTTCGCAGATTCGTGTGCGCATAGGTGTGCGGAATGATGGCGACGCTCACCTTTGCTCCATCCCAGCGGGCGACCGTCAGGCTGATGCCCTCGATCGCGATCGAACCCTTTTCCACGACGTAGGGCCGAATCACTTCGGGCACCTCAATTTCCAGCCACCAGTCGGTGCCGTCGTTCCCGGGTGAGACGGGCTTGAGCGCAATAAGGCGCCCCACGCCGTCGACATGACCCTGCACCACGTGACCGCCGAGCGGCGTTCCCGCAGGCGTCGGAAGCTCCAGGTTCAATACTGTGCCGGGAGCAAGCTGGCTGAGCGAGGTACGGCGTACGGTCTCTTCTGCGAGGTCAGCTTCAAAGCGCTCCGGCTGCCCCTCCGGGGCGATGGCCAGCGCCGTGAGGCAGACGCCGCTCACTGCAATGCTGTCGCCCACCTGAAGCCGCGGCGCAAGACCGGGCGCATGGATCGCGATGTGGTGTATCCCATCGCGCTGCTCCACGCTGAGTACAGAGCCGGTTTCCTGAATAAGACCTGTGAACATAATTCAAAACTACAACCGAAAATACACTCAGAATTTTGGCAAGTTATTTCCCGCAAAACGCTATTCTGAAATAGGGGATCATTTGGCGCTAGCCGTAGGGATCCCAAAACCCCGCTCGTAACTTCAATAGAAAGAAATATTTACAGGTAACACTCCTATTCTGAGCTACTTAGCGACCGTAGCATAAGATAAGTCGTTGATTCTGCACGTTGGCAGTTGAGTCGCCTCGGCCATAAGTCCTTTGTTTAGACATTTTTAAAGTTAAGTCCTTTAAACCACCGAAGTTAACGTCCGTAATGCCTTTAACCCATTCATCCCAAGCGAGATGCATGCCACATCGTGGCGGGGACAGTACCGTTACCCGTGGGCCAGGCCCAATGCCGCCTCCCAGGGATCGCGTACGTAACCCGCGATCAGCATGTCTTCATCGAGAAGTTCTGAGCTGTACCGGAGCAGGCGCGGCAGACGCGCAGCGGGTGTGCCGGCAAGCATAGGCACAGAACCAGGTCCAAGAAAACGCGGCGACTGAAAAAGATAAAGCTTGTCCACTACATCGGTTGCCAGTGCGCTGTGGTTCAGCCGTGCACCGGCCTCGATCAGCACGCTGAGGATCTCCTGCTCGCCAAGATATTGGAGCAGCGCGCGCAGCGAAATGCCCCCCTCGGCCTGCGCATCGAGCTTCAGTACACGCGCCCCGCGCGCCGTGAGCGCCTGCCGGCGCGCATCGTCCTCACTACGCGTGACGATCACCAGATCATCCGCCACGTTTTCGAGAATGCGCGACTCCAGCGGCAGCCGCAGTTGGGAATCGAGCACGATGCGCAGCAGCCTCTGCCGGCGGGGCCTCTGGCTGCGGTCCGTAAGCAGCGGGTCGTCGGCCAGCACCGTGCCAATGCCGGTGAGCAGCGCATCATGCGCATGGCGCAGCTCCTGCACGCGTGCCCGCGATGCCGCGCCGGTGATTGCGAACGATGTTCCTTTGGGTTGCTGTGGCGGCGCGATGGCCCCGTCCAGAGTCGCCGCGATCTTCAGCGAGACAAGCGGCTTGCGATATCGGATGAAATGCGCGAACGCGTCATTGAGCTCGCGTGCTTGCGCGGTCAGCGGACCGAGCGAGACCTCAATGCCGGCCGAGCGCAGCATCGCGAAACCGCGGCCCTCGACCAGCGGGTTGGGATCGGCTGTCGCGGCAACAACACGCGCCACTCCGGCTTCGGTCAGCGCGCGAGCGCAAGGCCCGGTGCGGCCATAGTGGCTGCACGGCTCAAGCGTGACATAGGCCGTAGCACCGCGTGACGCATCGCCTGCTTCTGCGAGCGCGACCACCTCGGCATGATCGCGCTGCGCGTATTGATGAAAGCCGCGGCCGACAATCTTGTTGTCGCGAACGATGACGCAGCCGACCGTCGGATTAGGTGAAGCGAGGCCGACGCCCTCGCGCGCAAGGGTGAGCGCGAGCTCCATCCACTTGAGTTCGTCTGCTGCCGGAATTCCGCTCGCGATCTGCGGCGTTTCAGGCATACGCATCAGGCGCCGAGCAGCGAGTCGGTAAAGGCAGCGCTGTCGAAGGGCAGCAGGTCATCGAGCTTCTCGCCTACACCGACGAAGCGCACGGGAAGCTGCAGCTCACGCGCGATCGCCACGGCGACGCCGCCTTTCGCCGTGCCATCGAGCTTGGTCAGGACGATGCCGGTCACGCCCGCGGACTCAGTGAAGAGCTTCGCCTGCTGCATGCCGTTCTGCCCGGTGGTCGCGTCCATCACCAGCAGCACCTCATGAGGAGCATCGGGAATGAAGCGCTGCGTGGTTCGCCGCATCTTGTCCAGCTCCTTCATCAGGTCGTTCTTGGTGTGCAGGCGCCCGGCCGTGTCGACCAGCAGCACATCGATCGAGCGCGCCTTCGCCGCATTCAGCGCGTCGAAGAGCACCGCCGAAGGATCGCCACCCTGCTTGGTCTTTATGATCTCGACCCCGGTGCGCTGTCCCCATATCTCCAGCTGCTCGATCGCGGCAGCGCGGAAGGTATCGGCTGCGCACAGCAGCACGGTCTTGCCCATGCGGCGGTACCATGCCGCCAGCTTGCCGCTGGTCGTCGTCTTGCCCGTGCCGTTGACGCCCACCAGCAGGATCACCTCTGGCGCCTGCTCGACGACACGAGGAGGGGTGGCGTACGCGTCCAGAATCGCCTTAATCTCCACCCGCAGCATTTGTTTCAATTCCGCGCCATCGCGAATCTTGTGGTTCAGCGCGCGCTCGCGCAGCGCTGAGAGTATCTCTTGCGCCGTGACAACGCCCAGATCGGCGGCGATCAGGCTCATTTCCAGTTCATCGAGGGCCTTGTCGTCGATCTCGATGGTGAGCGCGACGATCTCTTCGAGAGATTGCGAGAGGTTCTCGCGTGTGCGCGTCACCGCCTCGCGCATTCGTTCAAAGATGCCGCGTTTTTTAGGTTCCTCAGCCTCTTTCAGGCTGCCGAAAAGTGTCTGAATCATGAATTGCCCGTCTGGCTTCAGTGTAGCAACGGAAGACCTGACGGGAAGTTACAGCTCGTCCCGGCCGGGACGCCGCATCAGCTCCGCGACCGCCTCGCGCGGGCTCTTGCCACGGTGGAGGATCGCATCCACCTGCGCGGTGATGGGCATTTCGATGCCGCGGCCATTGGCTAATCCCAGTGCGGCGCCTGTGGTCAGCACGCCCTCCGCCACCTTGCCGCCCATGCCGTTGAGAATGTCACCGAGACGGCGACCTTTCCCGAGTTCGATCCCGACGCGGCGGTTGCGCGACAACTCGCCCGTACAGGTAAGAACTAGATCACCTAGCCCGGCGAGGCCGGCCATGGTCTCGCGCCGTCCGCCGCATGCGACTGCCAACCGGGTGATCTCCGCAATGCCGCGGGTGATGAGAGCTGCAACACTGTTATGGCCCAGACCCAGTCCATCCACGATGCCGGTTGCGATCGCGATGACGTTTTTCAGCGCGCCTCCAAGTTCGACGCCAACGACATCGTCATTCGTGTACAGGCGCAACGCAGGGCCGGAAAGTTCATCCTGCAAACGGGCAGCCAGCTTCGCTTCCTTACACGCGATGGTCATCGCAGTGGGGCGGACCGCCGCAACTTCCTGCGCAAACGATGGCCCGCTCAGCACGGCGCAGGGCAGCGAAAGCTGCCGCGCGGCGAGCACATCGCCGATCACCTCGCTGATCCGCTGATATGTCAAGAGCTCGGTACCGCTGGCAATGATGCCTTTGGTCGCACTCACGATCACCTGATTGGCCGTCAGGTGCGGGGCCATCCTGGTATAGATCGCGTGCACATGGGCGGATGGCATTACTCCGATGACGATCTCAGCGAAAGCCAGCGCCTGCGCGATGTCTGCTGTCGGGGTTACAGCGCCGGGAACGACATAACCGGGAAGATACGTGTGATTCTCGCGATGTTGCGCAATGGACTCTGCGACTGCAGCGGTATGCGACCACAGAGCTATCGAGTGGCTGCCGCGCTGCGCGAGCGAGATGGCAAGAGCGGTGCCCCACGCCCCGCTACCGATGATGGCAAGCCGGCTCACGCGGCAGCGGCCTTCGATCTGCCGAAGCGGTATTCGGTCCCCATGAGCAGACGGCGGATATTGGCGTGGTGTTTCGCGATCACGATGACTGGAATGATGACGCAGACGGCAAGTAGCCAGGGCGTGACCTTTCCGTATCCACGAATCAACGCGAGCACAGCAAAGGTGATCGCGGCGAGAATAGAGGCAAGCGAGACATAGCGGCTAATCGTGAAGACGACGATGAATACCGCCAGGCTGATGAGCGCCGCGATCGGCGAGATGGCGAGGAAGACACCAAGGCCTGTCGCTACCCCCTTACCCCCTTTGAACCCAAGCCAGACTGTGTAGATGTGGCCTACGATGGCGCACAGCGCGGCCGTCGCGGCAAGATTCTGCGCCGCCGGACGGCTCAGGTGGAGCTGGCTCGCCATCATGTATGCAGCGATCACAGCCAAAATCCCCTTTGCTGCATCGAGCAGGAAGGTGGCGGCCCCCAGACCCTTACCACCGGAGCGAATCACATTGGTGGCACCGATATTCCCGCTGCCTTGCTGGCGGATGTCCTGCTTGCGGAAAACACGCACCAGGATGAGACCGAAAGGAATCGAGCCCAGCAGATAGGCGACAACGCCGACTAGGAAATAGAGGAGCATGGACGGCTTCGAGTGTAGCGCCTGCGGTTCACCGCAACCAGTGCGCAGCTTGCTACGCCAAACCGCGCGGAGCTACATCAGCCGGCGCCGAACCATGTCCAGCGCGGCCTGCGCGCTCAACGTGCGCACGCGCTCACGCGTGCTTTGCGTGGAGAACGAAGCGAAGTTCTTCTCCACTACTTCGATTTCCTTGCCATGCGCGACTGCGATGTAAACCAGGCCGACTGGCTTTTCCTCCGTACCGCCGCCCGGACCTGCGATTCCGGTGATGGCGAGGCCGATGGTGGCACCCGTCTTCTTGCGAATGCCCTCAGCCATCGCCTTCGCCACTTGAGCGCTGACGGCCCCATGTTGCTCGATCAAGCCTGCGTCCGCTCCGGCAAAAAGCGTCTTCAGTTCATTCGAATACACAACCGCGCCACCGAGAAAAGCCCGTGAACTGCCGGGGATGCTGGTGATGCGCTCTGCTACCAGACCACCGGTGCAACTCTCGGCCACCGCCAGCGTCGCGCCCTTCATTCCGAGATAGAGCAGCACGATCTCTTCGAGTGATTCACCCTGAGTTGAATAGATGAGCTCGTCCAACTCTTCTTCAATGCGGCCAGCAAGCTCATCGACACGTGCCTGGGCAATATCGAGGGCCGGCTTCTCGCAGATCAGGTTCAGCTGAATGTCGCCACCGCCGGCGAGGATGGTGGTCTCGACGTCTGGATAATGCTTGTAAATCGGCGCGATGCGCGCGTCGCACGCGGACTCGCCGATCATCGCCGCCTTTAGCGTGCGCATGGCGATGAACCGTTGCGGCAAGGCCTCACGCAGGCGCGGCATGCACTCCTGGTCGAAGATCGGCTTCAATTCAAGCGGCGGTCCAGGCAGCAGCATCAGGATTTTGCGATGGCCGCCGAAGACCGTATCCAGCCACTGCGCCGGGGCAGTGCCGTTGGCATTGGGCACCACGTGCGCGCCTTCAAGCACGTCGGCCTGCTGCGCGTTGTTCTCTGTCATGCTCATGCGGCGCGCGGCAAATCGTTTGTAGAGATCCGCCACTATGTCTGCATTGCGCCGGATATGAATGCCCATGGCTTCCGCTACTGACTGACGCGTCAGGTCGTCCTGTGTCGGTCCGAGACCGCCCATGATGACGACAATGTCGACGCGTTGTGCCGCCGTGCGAACCGCACTGACGAGGTGCTCCATGCGATCGCCAACTGTGGTCTTGAAGGCAACTTTGACGCCGATCTCATTGAGGCGCTCGGTGATGAAAAGCGAGTTGGTGTCCTGGCGAAAGGGCGTCAGCATCTCCGAGCCGACGGCGATGGTTTCTGCGAGCATGCGGGTGGGTCACCTTCCGAAATACAGCGATACAAAATGTGCGGACATGGGTGGGATGCGGTGCGCGTGCAGATCTGTCAGAGAAAACGCAGGCCTTCCACGCCCAATGCCACATGATAAATGGCGTTATGGGTGGCCACGACGGCGCTGCTGGATGGGCTGAAAGCAAGCCCTACGATGCCGCTGCCGCTGATCACGATCTCGGGTTCATCCTCAGGTGCGCGATCGATGGGTAGGCGCAATACGCCGCGCCGGCCACGATGCGATGCCGCTATGTAGAGCGAGCCGGCGATGTCTACGGCCATCCCCTGCGGACGGCCAAGGCCGCGATAGTAGACGCGTCCGGTGCCATCGCGGTCGATGGCGTGCACGGCGTCGTTACTCGAGGTCGTAGGACCTGAGACGAAGAGTGTGCCATCCAGGCCGAAGGCGAGATGATAGGCAGAGACGCTTGGCTCCAGCGTGGCAAAGACAAAGATCTGCCGATCGCGCGCGATTTTGAAGATCGTGCCGCTGCGATCGCCGCAGTAGAGATTGCCTTCGGGGTCGAAGGCGAGTCCGGTTGCGACGCCCATGCTTTCCACAAACACCGAACTGGCGCCCTGAGGTGTAATGCGATGGATCGTGCCCTCGTGTCGCGAGGAAACATAGAGCACGCCGTCCGCATCGATGGCGAGGCCTGTCGGATTCACTATGTCGGTGGCGAAGCTGTCCATGTCGCCTTCCGGCGAAATCCGATAGACCGATACCGGCATCTTCTCCCCGCGCTGGCCGGAGAGCGTCGTATACACATTCCCATCGGCGTCCACCACCGGACTGGCGACCGGGTTCACGTTTTCCGCCAACAAACGGCCAATCTTCAGGGTGACGGCGTTGCTGGTTGCGCCGTTCTGACGCACCTCCAGACGACCAACTTCGGCGGACTCAGGCACCCGAATGCTCATGCGCGTGGGACGGCTCATCAGGACCGGAGCCAGCGAGCCGTCGAGTACGGCGAGGGGACGGCGTTCCGCCACCGGGCCCAACGAGCTGCCGGCCAGTTCGACCTCACCGCCTGGCAGGACTGCCTCAGGGGTAATGGAGTCAATGCGTGGCGCGTTCGAATTGGAGTGGTCTGACTTGGCGATACGGATCATATGGCTGGCCCCTCCAGTCTACGACTGCGCAGTGTAGGACTGCCCAGTTTAGACGCGCAGACTACCACCAATGCTGGATCACAAGCAGCACGACCAGGCCGAAGAAGCCGGCTGCCAGGTCGTCCAGCATGATGCCCCACCCGCCGGGCAGCGCCTCGAGCTTGCGGATGGGCCATGGTTTGGTGATGTCGAAGAGGCGGAAGAGGGCGAGCGCAAGAAGTGCATGCGGCCAGTCGGGGGGGCAGACAACGAGCGTGAGCCACTGTCCGGCGACTTCATCGATGACGACGTGGCCAGGGTCTTCGCGGCCGCTCTCCTGCGCGACGATACTCGCCGCAGGAATGCCGATAATAGAGGCGAGCGCCACGGCTGCAAGGGTCAGCGAGGAGTAGAAGAGCCAGAAGGCCTGCCACTCAAAGAAGGGAAAGGGATTGTACTGGTGGATGAGAATCCCGCCCATCCACAGCATCGTCGCGGCGACTGAACCCCATGTCCCGGGCCCGGGCTTCAACAGACCCACCCCGAAGAACGTACCGACGGCCCACGCCCACAGGGTCTTCTTGCCGGTGGCGGGTGCCGCGGCTGGTCTATCGTTCATTGCGCCACGGGACGGTCAACGTTCGTCCGCATCATTCTCCTGCTGGGCACGGCGCAAGGTGGCCTCGTCGATATCCTCCAACACCCCAGGATCGAGGATCGGCGAGGAGATGCGGTACTCGCCGCTGGCCCACTTTCCCAGGTCGATGATGCGGCAACGGTCGCTGCAGAAAGGCGCATTGGGTTCGTCCAGCGGCACCACGGTCTTGCAGATAGGGCAGCGAAGGATTTTCTGCTTCGCCTCAGTCATAACGGCTCCTGAAGGTTATTCGATAACGCGCGCGACCACATCATAGTCGTGCGCTTCGGTGATCTCGGCGCCATAGAAGGTACCCGGAACCAGCGTCTCAAGTGGGCCGAAATCGTTGATGTAGACCTTGCCATCGATCTCCGGCGCGTGGAACTCGGAGCGGCCTTCCCAAAGCAGTGGCGTCTCCTCGCTCTCACCTTCGACCAGGATGTTCATCGTGCGGCCGATCCACTGCTCTTTACGCTCGCGACTGATTGATTGCTGCAGCTTCATTAGCGCGCGTCGTCTCGCTTCAATGGTGCGCTTCGGCACCTTGAGCGCCTTATCGAAGCCGAATGCATGGGAGCCCTCTTCATCCGAGTAGGCGAAGGCACCCATCCAATCGAACTTCGCCTCGCGTACGAAATCCATCAGTGCTGCGTGGTCTTCTGCCGTCTCACCGGGAAAGCCTACGATGAACGAGGTGCGCAGGGCGATACCGGGAATAGCCGCCCGGACCTTCTCGAGCATGCGCAAGAAAATGTCGGCATTCGCGCCGCGGCGCATCCGCTTCAGCACGGGCGCGGAAGCGTGCTGCAGAGGCACGTCCATGTACTTCACAATGCGATCGTGCTTCGCGATGGTGTCGAGCAGCCGCCCAGTAATTTTGTTGGGGTATGCGTAGAGAAAGCGCAGCCAGTTGAGGCCCTCTACCTGCGCAAGCCGGTCGAGCAGAACCGCAAGCCCATCCTCTAATCCGAAATCCTCGCCGTAGCAGGTGGTGTCCTGGCCGATGAGTGTAATCTCGCGCACGCCGCGCGCCACGAGTTGCTCTGCTTCCGCGACCACCGATTCAAACCGGCGAGAACGGAACTTACCCCGCAGATTCGGGATGACGCAGAACGAGCAGGGATGATCGCACCCTTCCGCAATCTTCAGATACGCCGATGTCTTACCGGTGGCCAGCAACCGCGGCGTCGTCTCGTCGTAGAGATACGTAGGCAGCGTGGTCGTTGCGCCATCCCATGCATCGCGCGCAAAGCGCCCCTGCTGCTCGCGCAGGTCGCCTTCGGCACGCGAGGAGGCGGTCCCCGCCCGAGCATCCAACGTTGTCGAAGCTGCGTTCGCCGGCGAATGACGCGGAGTTGCTGGCGCGGTCAAAATATTGAACAGCTGCGGAGCCACGGGGACGGCGGTCTGCGCGGGCCGAAGACCGGCAGCGTCCAGGATTGCCTCCAACTCGCCCGTGCCCACCACCGCATCAACCTCGGGAATGTTTTTACGGATCTCGTCCCGATAGCGCTCGACCAGACACCCGGCCACAATCAGCTTGCGGGCGCGGCCACTGGTCTTGTGCTGCGCCATCTCGAGGATGGTGTCGACTGACTCTTGCTTGGCCGAATCAATAAACGAGCAGGTGTTCACGACCAGAATCTCGGCGGCTTCCGGATCGGCTGTCAGCTCGGCCCCCGCGCGATCGAGCAGCCCCATCATCACCTCGCTGTCCACGAGATTTTTCGGACAGCCGAGGCTCACAAAACCGACACGCGGCCGTGCGGCATCGACGACCGCTGCCGTTGGCGGCGCTTCCAGAATGTCGGTGGGATTCACTTACATATCTTAACGGATCGCGCGTCCGCGGCAGCCTATAGATAGCTAAGCCACAGAGCCTTATTCCGCTGCTTCAATGCAGCAAACCATCGGCAAACCGGAGATAGCAGTACCACGACCGCGACCCAAACCAGGTAGGTTTCCGGCAGCGTCAGGCCCCAACCGGGTGGCGCGGTAAACGGGAAATTCCCCGCGTGGGTGATTCAAACATCCAATGGACTGCACCGTAGCGCAGACCGCATAACGCGACGGCCAGCAGATGGATCAATGGAAGATGCAATAGGTAATAGAACATTGGGACCCGGCCGAAAACATTCACCGGGCGAAGAATGCGCGGTGTCCAGCCTTCAAAGACCCGCAGCAACAGCAGAATCGGACCGAGCGTCATCAGCAGGACAAGAGCGACAGCGGATACTTCGTCGTGTTCACGAAGGAAAGAACGGTGTGTCCTATGGATGCCCGCACGCTCCAGGGCTGCGGATCTCCGTAACGATTGATGGCGCGCAAAACGAGAAACGCCAAGGTGAGCCCGATCCCGGCACGCGCAAGCCACGCTTTGCGCTTCTGCTCGGGCCAACCGTAAATCTGACCAAGCACAAGCCCACCGCGGTCACTCCGATCCACGCGACCAGCGGGTAGGCGGCGAAGACAATGTGACCCCGCACGGCAAGCACGACGCCGGGCGCATGGATGAGCCGCCACAGGGGATCGGCCGATTGGACGCGATCCAACAGATTGTGTGCAGCGATCATTGCGATACCGATTACGCCAATCCATCGCGTTCGCAGGGTCAGCAGCGCTGCAAGAGCGATCATGGCCCATCCCAGTGCCCACAACACTGTCAGCATGGTCATGCGGTAATCAACGTTGAACTGGAGGCCGAGACATCGCGTCACGAAGACTTCCAAAAAGATGAGCCACATGCCGCGCGTAATCAGAAAGCGCCCCAGTTCGCTGCGCGATCTTTTCTGTAGCGATAGATACACGCCGGTCCCCATCAGGAGGAAAAAGCCTGGAGCGCAAAGATTAGTAATCCACCGGGTCAGGAAAAGTGCTGCGGTAGCGTGGGTCACGTCCGTGGGGCTGATGCCCGGTACACCAAAGAAATCGCGCACAAGGTCCAGCGCCATCAGGATCATGATGATGCCGCGGACGATGTCGATCGAATCCAGGCGCCTGCTACGGACAAAGAGAGGCGTGCGCGTGGGAAGGTCGTGCACGTTGGGCAGAGTAGACATGCGATCCTGTCATGCTATGGGAAGGGCGATCCGAGAGTGATATTCTTATCGAGTGCCGGGTCCTACGCGACGGAATCCCGCCAACCCCGCCAGGTCCGGAAGGAAGCAACGGTAACGGGTCACTCCGGGCGCAGTAGGCCACCCGGTGCACTGAAGCGCTCCGCTCGCGAACTGCTTCCGACGAATCCTGAACAGCACTGTCACTTCGCAGTCGCGCGTGGACATCCGAGCGCGTGGTCGGCGAGAATCAAAGGGCCAGCCATGAGCTCAGCCGAGTTACCGACGAGCACCGCTTCCGTTGCATCCTCTGTAGGGACAGTTGCCTCCGCCGACCACGACCGGCGGCCGAAAGTGCCTCGCGTGGGTGTCTTCGGATGGGGCATCGTGGCGCCCAAGTCGCCAAATATCGAAGCATTTGCCCGCAATCTCGAGAAATCCGAGAGCTGGCTCACACCCTTCGACGGCTTCGGTCCCAGCAACTTCCTGGTAGGGCAGCCCGACTTCCGCTTTGAAGACTACAAGCCGTGGATCGACGCGCGCTTCGCGCCCCGCCATTATCAGAATCTAAAAGAGAAGATGGACTCCCCGTCGCTCTATGCGATCGGGGCTTTCATCCAGGCTCTGGGGCAGAACCCTGGACTGGAAGAGCTCATGCAGGAGCTTGGCAGTCAGGCGCATGTGTACCTCGGGACGGGCCTGGGCGCTGTGGAGACGATGTACCAGTCCAGCGTGACCCTCTACCTTGCGCAGCAGCGCTGGAACCGCTTCTGGGGCAGCCGCGAGAACAACAGCGCGCTCACTGCCTATCTCGAAGGTGAACGAAAGGGTGTGGAGGGTGTGCCGTTGAATCCCGCCGATGCAGAGGGCGACCTGGTCGAACTCTCGCTCGCCTGGGAAGCCTACTGGACGGAGCGATCGCCCGAGCTGCGGGAATATCTGGACGAAGCTGCGCGCATCGACGCGCTGGTCATGGAAGGCGGGGTCGAGCATGGAAAGCTTCACGTGCTGCGGGAACGCGGCAAACGACACGCCCGTCTGCAGGAGAAGTGGAGCGCGCCGGAGCCGCCCTGGAGGGTCTCGGCAAACCTGATCTGGAACATCCACAACACCCCCGCATCTCAGGTTTCCATTCTGGGACGCATCACCGGTCTCGCGTTTGCGCCGGTGGCCGCTTGCTCGACATTTGGCGTGGCGCTTCGGCTGGCGATGCAGGCCATCGAACGAGGTGAGGCCAAGGTCGTGGTGGTCGGAGCAACCGATCCGCCCCCACATCCGCTGGTTGTCGGCTCCTTCTACGGAGCGCGCGTGCTTTCGGCCAGCCGGCAGGTCTCGAATCCGCTGACGCAGTTGCAGGGAACACATGTGGCCGGGGGCTCAGTGGTTTGGATTGTGGGAGATATGGAGTACCTCGAATCCAAGGGCATGACGCCGCTCGGCATGGAGCCGATTGCGGCAGGTGTCAGCTCGGATGCCCATCACATCATCACGCCGTCCCTTGCAGGCCCGCAGGCCGCCATCCGGCAGGCGCTCGAAGAGGCTCATACCAGTCCTGAAAAGATCGCTACGTGGGACCTGCACGCCACCGCCACGCCGGGTGACTACGCGGAGATGACCACACTCCGCACCATGTTGCCCGAGACAGTGATGGTGACCGCACGGAAGGGCACTTTTGGCCACGGCATGAGCGCCGGCGGCGGCTGGGAACTGACCGCACAATATCTGGGCTACGCCAGCGGCCATCTTTTCCCGACGCTCCTCACCGAGAAATCATTGAATCCAGCAATCGCCGGCATCCACGGCCAGTTCGTCTTCGCGGATAGCTGCATTGCGGCCGAAGGGTTCGCCGGGAAGCTCTCGAGCGGCATCGGCGGCATCAATGCGTGCGTGATCTCGCGGCCGCTACAACACAAAAAGGAATAGGGAATCGGCATCAATCGTAATGATGGATGCCATGATTTCCCGATAGTCAGGAATGCGCATGCTGTGCGGTGCGCTGCGCGGCGGTTGTGCGCCACTTCCAGAAGCCCCAGGCGAAAGCCGCAAGGAATAGCGCGAAGGTGGCCCAGCCGATCGCGCCGGAGTAGCGGGCAAGGTAATGATTCCACCAGCGGACCATCTGGCGTCCATACACGACACCCAACCACGCCACCACGGTGTAGCGCGCCGTACGCGCTAGTGTGAATGCGGTCAGGAAACGCCCGCGTGTGACACCCAGCGCGCCTGAGGCTGCAAGGAAGGGCATCAGGGGAATCGGTGGAGGGTTGATAGCGGCCAGCGCCACAGCGGTCGCGCCATACCTCTTTACCCAGCCTGTGATGCGGTCGTAGTAACGCTCGGGCACGTAGCGGCGGAGGGCCTCTTCTCCCCCTTTCTTGCCCGCGGACCATGTGGTGAATGCCCCGGCTACTGCTCCACCGGCGGCCAGTGCGACCAGCAGCCAGGGATTGCCCTTGCGGGCGATCAGGATCAGGAGCAGCAGGTCGGTTGTTCCAGGAATGGGCAACGGGAAAGGGCACGCATCCAGCAAGGAAACGCCGAAGAGGCCTACCGCTCCCAGATGGACGAGCCAGTGCATCGCGCGATGGTTCGTCGGTGTGGCCAGAGCGGTCTCGAGGAACGACATTGTCACGGGTGCCTCGCTTTCACGTCCACTTCGTCGCCAGCCTCTTGGACGCGTGGAGGCGCTCCCAGGCTGCGCAGGGGTGGCAAATCCGGAACGATTTAGAGCAGCGGCAGCTCTGCCAGTTCAGGCAGCATGCCGCATTCCGCGGCAAGCTCGTAGAAGCGCCGTAATCCTGTAAGGCATTCGTCATCAAGAACGTAGTGGATGTTTTTGCTCAGATACGTGTGGATGGTGGCGCGTGGCACTTCGATATGCATGGCCCACTCGTTGGCCAGCTCATCGATGTGGGCGAGGCCGGCATCGCGCGACCCCAGTAGATCGTCGACGAGTTGGTCGCGCTGCCCGGCAGAGCAGAGTGCCTCCTCGCGGACACCCCAGAGCGCAGAGATCCATGGCAGCCCCGTACATTTGTGCCACTCAGTCCCTAGATCGAGATAGAGCAGCTCCTCTCCTGTCCGGAACCGGCGAGCATCGCGGTTCTCCAGCGCGAGCAGTGCCGGGTCGCCAATCAGCAATGCAGCGTCACATGCGGCCAGCATTGCGTCGAGGTCCGGTGCATACGGCACGAATGTAGCTCGAATCTGCCAGAACTGCTTCGACATGATCTGCACATACGCAAGCGTGGCTCGGGAGGATGTATCTGCCGCGATGCTTCGCACAGCTTTAAGGCCCGTCGCCGCGCGGAAGACCAGCAGGAGGGAGCGGATCGCTCCCTTTGAAGCGATAGCGCAACCAGGAACCATGCGAAGAGACCGGCTTTGCGCGAACGCAGTGATAGGCACCAGCCCTAGATCGGCCGTCCCATCCGTGAGACGCTCCGCGCATTGTGCGGGCATCATACTCTCGATGTCATAGCGCGCCGCAAGCGGTACGGCGAGAGGTGGATGATCGAAGTCCCACATCAGCGGTGCAGGATTCAGGAATCGGATGGCAGCAACGCGAAGACGGCTCACTCGATAGAGTACAGGGTGCAAAGCCTCTAGGCTGAAAGGTCTGCAGAGTGAAGCTCTAACCCATTTGTCGGATTGCCGCTACCGTTTGACGCTGAATAGCCTCGGCTTATAACAATGGGCCCACAGACCACCTGCGCTTCCCCTCCTGCAACTGAAACCACCTTGGCATGGCTCGCCATGGCGATGACGCCCGGGCTGGGGCCGCGCCGCATCCAGCGTGTTGTGGGTGGTCTCGGTGAAGCCGCGGAATTATTCCGGCTGCCCCTAACCGCACTCGAAGCCCTGCAGATACCGGTCGTATCAGCGCGTTTTATTGCTGAAGGCAAGGCGCGCAAAGCCGCGGAAGAAGAATGGCAGAAAACGACCGAAGGCGGCTGCAGCGTGATGACGCTGGCAGATGACGATTACCCGGAGCGATTGCGCGAGATCTTCGATCCGCCCCCGGTGTTGTGGGTACGTGGCGACCGCGGACTTCTGTCACAACCTGCAATTGCAGTGGTGGGCACGCGTGCACCCAGCGCCTACGGTTCAGGTATGGCGGAGATGCTCTCACGTGATCTGGCGGCACGCCGGATGGTGATTCTGAGCGGTATGGCGCGTGGGATCGATACCGCTGCACACAAAGGAGCACTGAGCGCTGGAGGCCGCACGGTGGCCGTATGGGGAACGGGTATTGACGTCGTGTACCCAAAGGAAAACAAGCGACTCGCGGAGGAGATCATCCTCGCCAGCGGCACGATCGTTTCCGAGCAGCCGATGGGCACCTTCCCCGCGCCACAGAACTTTCCCCTGCGCAACCGCATCATCAGCGGGATGAGTGTGGGTGTACTGGTGGTGGAAGCCGGTGAGCAGAGCGGCACCCGGGTGACCGCGCGTTGCGCGCTCGAGCAGAACCGTGAGGTCTATGCCGTGCCGGGAAATGTGACTAGCCGGAATGCCTGGGGGCCGAATACCCTGATCAAGCAGGGAGCCAGGCTGACGGCCACCTGGGAAGACATCTGGGAAGACCTGCGGAGCCAGATCCGGCTGGAACTGGAGGGCCGGCTGGAGGCCGCCCAAGACGGAGACCGGATTGGGGAGCAGGAGAACCTATTTGCGATTTCAGCCGAATCCGGAGCGGGGGTAACTGCATCATTACTACGACAGGGACACTCGGCGATGCCCCCAGGGCTGCCACTTAGCCCCGCAGAGGCTGCGGTCTACGGGTTGTTACGCATGGACGAGACGCTCCATCTGGAGGAGCTACTCGAACAGCTTGAGGGGCAAGTTACGTCGGCTGAGGTATTTACAGCGCTGTTCGAACTTGAGCTGAACAACCACATCCGTCAGCTCCCAGGCAAAAACTACGTACGGCGCATGTAGGCTGCCTCCGGGAACACCTTTCCCGCCGTTAACGTAGTTGTATCCCGCCTCCAGACGAATTTAGCGACCTCCCGAGGTGAGCCGCGTCTGATGCTTTACGCGAGTTGCGGCCAGTGTCCCGCCGCCTGGGGGCTTGGACACATGGGGCATCGCGTGGTAGCGTTCGGAAATTGCCGGCGAGCGGGCACAACAAATTGCCTGACCCCGGTTCAGGAGCGTCGCCGGCATGGGACGCACCGGCAGATCCGCGGCCGGAACGGAGAGCAGGCGGAAGTGAAGGGAAGCAATGAGTAAATCACTGGTCATCGTTGAATCGCCCGCCAAGGCGAAATCCATCGGAAAATATCTGGGCAAGGACTTCGTGGTCGAAGCGTCTATCGGCCATGTCAAGGACCTGCCCAAAAACAAAATCGGCGTAGAACTGGACAACGGCACCTTTGAGCCTGACCTGATCGTCATGCCTGACAAGGTGAAAGTGGTGGACCGCCTGCGCAAGATCGCGGGCAAGATGACGAACGTCTATCTGGCGCCTGACCCGGACCGCGAAGGCGAAGCCATCGCTGCCCATCTCGAAGACGAGCTGCGCGAGGTTTCACCGAAGAATTCGATCCAGCGCGTGACCTTCAACGAGATCACGCCCAAGGCCGTGCGGGCGGCTTTCGAAAATCCACGCAAGGTGGATCGTAACCTCGTAGATGCACAGCAGACGCGCCGCGTGCTGGATCGGATCGTGGGTTACCAGATCTCGCCATTGCTGTGGGACAAGGTACGCCGCGGACTCTCCGCCGGACGCGTGCAGACGGTAGCTCTCCGCCTGATCGTCGAACGCGAGCGTGAGATCAAGGCATTCAATCCGGTTGAGTACTGGACCATTGATGCCGACCTGAAAACGAATGCGAAGGACGACAGCGTCTTCACCGCGCGCTTCGTTGGCATTGATGGCGAGAGTGCGAAGGTGGACACGGTCAGCGGCAATGCGCTGCCCGATGAGCGCATCACGAAGGAAGTCCTCGGCGCGCTTGAGAAGGCGAAGTGGTCGGTGCGTGAGGTGGAGCGCAAGGAGCGGCGGAAGAACCCTGCCGCGCCTTTCACTACCAGCCGCTTGCAGCAGGATGCATCGCGGCAGCTTGGCTTCTCGGTGAAGCGCACCATGGGCGTCGCGCAACGGCTTTACGAGGGCGTGGAGCTGGGCTCCGAGGGCACCGAAGGCCTGATCACCTACATGCGTACCGACTCGACGCGCGTTTCACCGGATGCGATTGCTGAAGTGCGTGAGTACATTGGCAAGCAGCTTGGCTCGACATACCTGCCGGAATCGCCAAACACCTTTAAGAGCAAAAAGGATGTGCAGGATGCGCATGAAGCGATCCGTCCGACAGAGGTGCGGCACACTCCGGAGTCGGTCCGGCGGTATCTGAGCGAGGAGCAGTTCAAGCTCTACCAGCTCATCTGGCGACGCTTTGTGGCATCGCAGATGGTGCCCGCGGTTTTCGATCAGACGATTGTCGACGTGCAGGCGCAGGCAGACCGGCGTTATGACTTTCGAGTCACAGGGTCGATCCTGAAGTTCGACGGTTACCTCAAGGTGTACGAAGAGGCCAAGGACACCAAGGACGACGATGATGATGCGTTGAAGAACAAGCTTCCCGACCTGAACGCCGGCCAGGCTCTCTCGCTTCAGGAACTGAAGCATGAGCAGAAGTTCACCGAGCCGCCACCACGTTACAACGAAGCCTCGCTTGTCAAAACGCTCGAAGAGCGCGGCATCGGGCGGCCGTCGACCTACGCCACCATCCTATCGACGATCCAAGAGCGCGAGTATGTGCAGAAAGTGGGACAGGGGCGCTCCGGCAAGTTTGTACCGACCGAGATTGGTCTAGTCGTGACAGATCTGCTGGTTGCGAACTTCCCCTACATCTTCGATCCGGAGTACACAGCAAAGCTCGAAGGTGAGCTCGATGACATCGAAGACGGCAAGGAGCGCTGGACCGACCTGCTGAGCGCCTTCTATGGCTACTTCAAGAAGGAGCTGAAGCACGCCGAGAAGCACATGGAGAACATCAAGCGCATGGAGCAGCCCACCGACGAGAAGTGCGAGCGGTGCGGCGCCCCACTGGTGCTGAAATGGGGGAAATTCGGCTCTTTCTACGCCTGCAGCACCTACAACAAGAAGGACAAGGAAAGCTGCACCTTTACAAAGGAGAATTTCGCGGCCAAGCCGCAGCTTGAGAATCCGGACGAAAAGGAAGAGGAGTACTGCGAGGCCTGTGGGCGCGTGATGGTGCTGCGCAATGGACCGTTCGGTCCATTTATGGCGTGCCCGGGCTACAACGAGGATCCGCCGTGCAAGACGGTCCGCCGGCTCACAAGCCGCGAGCAGCAGAAACCTCCGGTGCCGATCGGCGAACCATGCCCGGTGTGTGGCAAGGACTTGGTCCGGCGCACAGGCCGCTTCGGCGAGTTCGTTTCCTGCTCTGGTTATCCGGAGTGCAAGTACATCAAGCAGAACCTGGTGGAGGGAATGAAGTGCCCCAAGTGCGGCGAGGGTGACATCGCGGAACGCAAGACGCGCTTCGGCACGACCTTCTACGGCTGCACCCGGTATCCCAAGTGCGACTTTACTGCGAACGGTAAGCCCGTCCCGAAGAAGTGCCCGGAATGCGGCTCGCCATACCTGATCGAAAAGACGTTAAAATCCGGCGTCTACCTCACCTGCCCGAACAACAAGAAGCCAGCGTCGGCCGACGACAAGGGCAGCAAGCGCAAGAAGAAGGTCGAGGAAGAGACGGGTATCACCTGCCATTACTCGAAGCGCCTGCGCGATGCTCCCGCGGCAGAGGCGCCGGTCCCGTCCAAGCAGAAACGAACAACCGAAGAGGCAGCTCAACCCGTCGCATAACCGCGATTTAGGGAGCGATCATGGAAAGCACTCTTGCAGCGCGCGAAGATGCCGCGACCATCCTGAAGCTCTATGAGCTGCGGCAGGAACCGGAGCTGCGCAAGGCCCGCGCATGGATGACAGGAGCGTTTTGGCCCACATCGGCGGAGGAGATTCAGATCGTTCTCAACGATGCCGGGTCCGAGACGAATTGCTGGTTCCGCCAGGTGACCTCCTACTGGGAGATGGCAGCGGCGCTGGTCAACCATGGGGTTCTGGCGCCGGATCTGTTTTTAGATTGCAGCACTGAACCCTTCTTCATTGCGGCCAAGTTCTGGCCCTACGTGGGGGAAATCCGGAAGCAAGCGCCTGGCTTTATGGTGCAGATTGAGAAGCTGGTCGAACGCAGCGGTACGGCCCGGCAGAAGCTTGAGGCGATGCAGGTCCGAGTGAAGAAGCGACTGGCGGCGCGTGAGGCCCCGCCCCTTGCCGATATTCAACGACCGGATTGAGTGCGGTCCGATATCTCTAATTTCCTGTAATGGTCAGGAGATCGAGACCGACGTTATGCTCGCAGGTCCTCTCGTGCGGTTTCCGCGCGATCCGCAAGCCTTTGCCATGAAGAATCTGTTACTGTACTGCGTGGCTTGTGGCGGAATGCCCGGGCGCGACTCCTGAAGAAGGCGACAACAGACCATGGCGAAGGCGACCTGGAACGGCAAAGTAATCGCGGAGAGTGACCAAGTAGAAACTGTAGAAGGGAACCTGTATTTCCCGGATGCCTCAGTGAACCGCGAATTTCTGCGTCCCAGCTCGACCACCTCAACCTGTCCCTGGAAGGGACAGGCACGGTATTACACCCTTGTGGTGGACGGACAGGAGAATCAGGATGCCGCTTGGTATTACCCCGATCCGAAGCCGGCGGCAAAGCACGTGAAAAATCACATGGCCTTTTGGCGCGGCGTAGAGATCGAAAAGTAGCCCGGAACGCCAAGCTGCTTTACACCAATAACTTACTTTTTTTGATTTTGGTGGAGCTAGTCGGGATCGAACCGACGACCTCATCGTTGCGAACGATGCGCTCTCCCAGCTGAGCTATAGCCCCACAACCAATAGGCGGGAGTGCCTCACAAACTATAGCAGCAACGCTGCCGGGTGCGAAATGGGACTAGACCGCTGGAACCGGCCCTGACCGCAGCAGCGCCTCCAACCCGTTGAGCATCCTGTCGAGCTGATCGCGAGAGACCAGGCCTTGGGCCAACGTCGGTGACCCGCCGCCACGGCCGCCTGACTGGGCCAGCGCGGCGCGCAGCAACTCGCCAGCATTCCTTCCCAACTCCTTGCTCGATCCCATCACTACGGTGGCCGGGGATTGCTGTGTAGAGGCGAGCAGGGCTATGGTGTGCGGTGCCGCGCTGGTGACACGGCTAGCCAAAAGTTTGATGTAGTCAGCGTCGCGATCGGAAAAGACCCGCCGGACGATGCGCAGATCGTGGTGCGGTGGATCTTCGACCAGCAGACGCGCGGCGTGGTAGTTGGCAAGCTCCTCGCGCAGTGCCTGTAGCTCCTTGGCGCTGGCTTTGGCGTCGGTTTTGAGGCGGCTGGCCGCCGCAAGCAGGTCCGCTCGGCCGACGGAGAACTCACGGCCTAATCCGGTAAGCAGGGCATCGTCGGCGCGGGCCGCGGAGATGGCGCGATTTCCACACAGGAAGCTCACCCGGACGGCCTGGCGGATGCGCTCGGTGCCGCGGATGAGAACGGCGCCGATTTGACTCGTGGAACTAACGTGAGTGCCGCCACACGCATTCACGTCTAGGTCCGGTTTTGCGCCACCCTCTCCATCCCTGCCTGGTGCGTCCGTTTCAGGAATCACGATGAGGCGGATGTCGCCTGAGCGCACCGGCAACTTCCGGAGGGCTCCAGATTGGAACAGTGTCTCGGCATCGGCTGAGGTGACAATGCGTTGAATCACAGGCCGACCTTCCTCAACGATGGCGTTGGCGAGTTGCTCAACGTGCGCGAGCTGCTTTGGCTCCAGGGACTCGGTGTTGAGATCGATGGTCGAGACCGTGTCACCAAGATGAAACGAGATAGTGAGGGCGCCTAGCTCCTGGTGGAAGAGGGCGGAAAGCAGGTGCTGGCCGGAGTGCTGCTGCATGTGATCCAGCCGGCGCGCCCAGTCGACGCGTCCTTCGATTTGCGTGCCGGCGAGCAAAGGCTTTGAAGTCAGATGCCAGACCTCACCATGCTCGTCCTCGTCCACATCGACGACGGAAGCCTCCAGCCGCGCGCCACTGGGAGCCATCGCGGTGAGCTCGCCAGTGTCGTGGGGTTGCCCTCCGCTGGTGGGATAGAAGGCAGTGCGATCGAGTGCGACCTGCCACAGAGATGTGCCGCCGATCCGGGAGTGCTCGCGGATGTCGGTTACCGTGGCGGTGAAATGCGTAAGTGCTGCGTCAGCATAGTAGAGGCGCTTGGCTGGCATAGGCGATATTTTAGAAGGTTTGGAGATGCCATCAGTTTGCCACTCGCCATGGACTGGCACTGTTCCATGAGCGCAATTGTCCCGCAGCCCATACGTTCGTCTTATCTTTGTGGCAGCTCACGCATGGGTTGGGGATGCCTGACGTCTCCGTCAGCGCCGGCGAAAGGAAGCGGAAGGTGTGGCTGGAGACAAAGACGTCGCCATTCTGCTTATTGGCGAGAGTCTGGGCGATTTGGGGCATGTGGCAGGCGGTACATTGACTGCCCGGACTGCCTTCGGCGTGGTGGGTGTGTTCTGAAACGGTGCCTTTCAGGCCGGCTGGGTTGTCCTTCGTGTGGCAGTTGAGGCAGAGCTGGTTTCCCGTCGCGATTAGATTGGATGGATTGCGGTTGCTGTGGACCTGATGGCAGTCGAAGCAGCGCAGCCCCCGATGGTACATATTGCTCTGAATGAAATCATTGCCCTGCATGCGGTTCTTGTGTGCGCTGCCATCCGGAAAAAAATAGAAGTCCTGCGTGCCCAATTTCGCTTCTTCGAGTTTCCAGACGTCGGCGAGTCGTTCGCCAGGCAGATAACCGACGGGCCAGTCTGGATACTCACCGTGTATGGGAAGTGAGGCAGGCCTGCCCTGCGTGTGGCACTGCATGCACACATCGTTTCCGCGGACATAGTCAAGACGGTCCGGATTGATGATGTTCTGGGTCGTGGGGTGGGCGACATGCTCGCTGCCGGGGCCATGGCACTTCTCGCAGCCGACGTTCCATTCCGTAACCTCGCGGGTGGCGAGGTTGTAGTTGACGGAGTGGCAGCCATCGCAGGTAGGGCCGGTCGGGCGGTCGGTGTTGGCCTTGCCGTAGTGTTGTGTCCACCAGTCGGCTCCATCCGGGACGTGATAGGGCAGCCACTTGCGGTGCTGGATGTCCCATTGCGCGGGGAGCGGAAAGTAGTCGCGCCCGCGCTTCTCGAAGTAACGCTGCTTCCACCGGCTGCCGTAAACGAACGCCACCTGATCCAGCGTGAAGGAGCGGACCGGGTCCGGATGGTTGAAGTCTCCGAGCACCGCATCGGGATGCAGCTTCGGATCACGGATGACATTGGCCATGCGGGTCTGGCGCCAGCCGTTGTAAGCCGCTTCGTGACAGGGCTTGCACGCGGCCGAGCCGACGAATTTTCTGTTTGTTCCGGGAGCAGGTTGTTGCGCGTTGAGGTTCCATGCAAACGCGATGCTGGTCAGGGTCAGAAGCAGTATGCGCAGCATGATGGGTCTGGTTCGAAAATCATAGCGCATGGATCAACATTCCTTGTCACCAGATCGTCACTCGTGCTGGGTGGCATGATGGAGTCTTGCGAGGCGCGATGACTGAAGAGCGGAGTCCGAAGGAAACGGGCATGCGCGATGTGCCGAAGAACCTGAAGCCCTACTTCCTGGGCCTGTTGCGTCGCGGTCCACGCTGGAATGAAACCGAGGGCCCGGAGGCGACGGGACTCATACAACGGCAACTGTCCTATCTGCGTGAACACTCTGAAGCCGGCCGATACCTAGCGGCTGGGCCGGTGATGGACGAAGGCGAGTTCACGGGCGTGCTGCTTATCGCCGCTGCCACCTATAAAGCGGCGCTTCGGTTGGCCGAGAACGATCCGGGTGTGCAGGCTGGACGGCTTGTTGCGGAGGTGCATCCCGTCCTGCTTCCAGACCTGGACGCGGTGCGGGCAGTGTACGAACCGCCCCACAAGAGGAAAACTAAATCAGGGAAGTGAGGGGTTCCATGGCTGCGCCAATCCCAGCTTTGCAAGCCGTCGCTCCAGGCTTAGCGCGTCCGCGGGAGCACGTACCTTCATGTCGTTATCGAAGTAGACGTACACATCGTGCGGGCGGGTTTCGATGGGACTGAATGGTGACACACGCGGTCCGCTGGGCGGGTTGCCGCCGGCCCAGGCTGCCATGCGATCCGCCCATGTGGCGATGGCTTTCGGTCCGTAGCCGCTGGCGTAGAGTTCGCGTGAGCCATGAAGACGGCAGTAGACGAAATCAGTAGTCGCATCGACGAGTCGCGGCCAGCTCACGGTATCCGCACAGACGAGTGCGATGCGGTAACGGCGCAGCAACTTGATGAAATCCTCCGTAAGGAAGCTGTCGTGGCGGATTTCGATGGCATGGCGCAAGGGGCGGTTTTCGTCTGGTTCCGTGTAGGCGCGGCCTTTGACGCGGCTGTCATGACTGCGGCCGAGCTGCGCAGCCTCCGTCGTAGATTGCGGGAGAAGCTGGAAAAAGCTTTCGAGCCGAGAGGCGTTGAAGGCAAAGTCCGGCGAGAACTGCCACAGGATGGGACCAAGCTTAGGGCCGAGCAGGAGCAGTCCTGAGGCGAAGAAGTTCGCCAGCGCCTGCTCCACATTGCGCAGACGCAACATGTGAGTAATGAAGCGGGAGCCCTTCACGCTGAAGACGAAGTCATCCGGTGTCGCGGCGGCCCAGCGGGCGAAACTGGAAGGCCGCTGCAGAGAATAAAACGTGCCGTTGACCTCGATGGTGGAGAAGCGCTCGGCGGCGTAGGCGAGCTCGCGCGCGTGGGGAAGACGCTCAGGATAAAAGACGCCGCGCCACGGCGCATAATTCCACCCGGAAATGCCGACACGGATGCGTCCCTGCGTACCGCTGGAGACTGCCATGCTGCTTGAGATTGTTGAAATTGGGCTCCTGGGTGGATGTGTTGCGTGAAGAAATGCTGCGCAATGCTGCATCCTAACCGTGAACGAACAACCGGAGTGTTGATCGGATCCGGCTAAGGACGATTGGGCATGCATACGTTTCGAGTTTGGGGACCGCGGGCAAGGCGCGTCTCGGTGGTGGTGGATGGTGAACGATACGCAATGGAGCGAGAACCAGGCGACTGGTGGGTGGTGACGGTGAACGAGGCTCGTGCAGGGTCGCGATATGGCTTTCTGCTGGATGAAGATGAGACTCCGGTGCCAGATCCGCAGTCGGCACGGCAGCCGTACGGCGTTCATGGCCTTTCAGAGTTGGTGGACCACGCGGCCTTTTCATGGAAAGACGACGACTGGCGACCACCGACATTGGCCAGTGGCGTGATTTACGAGCTGCATGTGGGGACTTTCACTCCGGAGGGAACCTTGGATGCAGCGATCAGCCGTATCAATTACCTTCACGATCTTGGCATCACGCACGTCGGGCTGATGCCGCTGGCTGCGGCAGAGGGCGCTCGCGGATGGGGCTATGATGGCGTGGCGCTGTACGCTCCGCACGAAGCGTATGGCGGTCCGGAGGCCGTCAGGCGATTCGTAGATGCGGCGCATGGACACGGACTGGCCGTGTTGATCGATGTGGTCTACAACCACTTCGGGCCGAGCGGAAACTACACGGGCAAGTTCGGGGGCTACCTCACCGATCGGCACACGACGCCCTGGGGTGGGGCCGTGAATTTTGAAGACGCCGGTTCGGCGGAGGTGCGCGATTTTTTCATCCAAAACGCGCTGATGTGGTTGCGTGACTACCACTTTGACGGTCTGCGTGTCGATGCGGTCCATGCTTTTATCGATCGCTCGGCGAAGCATTTCCTTGAGCAGCTTGAAGAAGAGGTGCGCGCCCTGAGCAACCACACGGGCAGGCACTACCTTGTGATTGCAGAGAGCGACCTGAACGATCCTCGGCTGGTCACGGCACGCGAGGCTGGCGGCTACGGACTAGACGCACAGTGGAGTGATGACTTCCACCATGCCCTCTGGTCTGTGTTGACAGGCGAGACCCGAGGCTACTACCAGGACTTCGGTGACATCGGAGGTGCCGGACCCATGGCGCATCTCGCGACGGCCATCCGAGAGGTATTCGTCTACCAAGGCCAATATTCGCCGCATCGCAGGCGAAGTCATGGCCGTCCAGTGGTCGCACTGCCGAGCGATCGCTTTCTTGGCTACATCCAGAACCATGACCAGGTGGGCAATCGCGCACAAGGCGAGCGGTTAAGTCAGCTATTGGATATCGGGCGAGCCAAGATCGCCGCGGCCATGGTGCTGCTGGGTCCGTTTGTCCCTATGCTGTTTGCCGGCGAGGAGTTTGCAGCATCGTCACCCTTCCTGTACTTCACCGATTTTCAGGACAAGGAGTTGGGAAGGCTGGTTTCTGAGGGGCGGCGCAACGAGTTTGTCGCGTTCGGCTGGTCCCCGGATGAGGTGCCCGATCCACAGGCCGAGGAGACATTCCTGCGTTCCAAGCTGCAATGGGAGGAACTGGGCGGGGATTCGCATGCCGAGATGCTGGATTGGTATCGGCGATTGATCGTCTTACGCCGACAGGAGAGCGCCCTAACCCGCGGGGAGTTGCAGGATGTCGGGGTCAGCTTCGACGAGACACAAAAGTGGTTACGGATGACCCGCGGGCCAATCGAAGTGGCTTTCAATGCCGGAAAATCCGAGGTAACACTTCCAGTCGCAAATAGTTACGAGACCATACTGAGCTCCTCGCAAGAGATCGCATGCGGAGCAGACAATCTCCGCCTTCCTGCAAGAAGCGTTGCGGTTTTACGTAACCGGATATGGCAAAAACCCCATAGCGAATCACGGATCTGCACCAATCTGCCGGGCGTGGCCATCTCCGCTACCCCAACATGCACTCCTAGACAGTGTTGCCTTACGGGCATACGCAGGTTGGAGCAGGGAGGGGGCATTGTTTGCAACGGTTGCCGGCAATATTTACGGAGATGGCTGCTCGCGGCCTTTCTCCCGACACCTTGCTTCGCGAAGTTATCGAGACGGTAAGCGTCGGCATCGCAGTGCTGGATCTCAAGGGAAGGATCCGGTACGCAAACCCTGCATATTGCGAGGTTTCCGGATACTCCGCGGCAACGCTGCATGACCGCGCTTTTGCATCTTTGGCGCATCCGGACGAACAGTCTGACGTAGAGTCTCAACTCTACAGTCTGTTGCATGCTGAAAAGGTAAGGCTTCGGTTGCAAGTCCGTATTCTCCGTGAAGACGGTTCCACTCGATGGGTACGTGTCAGTAGCTCACTGCTGCGAGATGAGTTGGCAGATCCGCAGGCGGCGATCGTCGTTGTAGAAGACCTGACGCCGCAGCATGTCCCAGAAGATGCTCTAAACGAGATACGTGCCGGTCAGGCGCAATGGATGGAAGCCATCCCGCAGATGGCGTGGATGACCGGGGCTGCCGGTGAACCGGAATATGTAAACGAGCGATGGCGCAGTTTTACCGGAAGGGAGATGAATGCTGGTCCAGGCAGCGAGCCGTTGGGCGGCGCGGATCTGATCCATCCCGAAGATCGCGAACGGACTGCTGCAATGTTCATCAATGCCCTTCGCACAGAACGGCCATACGAGGTCGAGCATCGCATGCGGCGGGGGGACGGCAGTTACCGCTGGGTGCTGGCGCGAGCCCAGCCGCTCATCGATACGATGGGCAAGGTGGCGCACTGGTTTGGCACATCCACGGACATCGATGATCGTAAGGCTCAAGAGAACCTGTTGCTTCGAGCCGAGAAATTGGCTGCCGCAGGACGGCTGGCCGCAACGGTGGCACACGAGATTAACAATCCCCTCGAAGCTGTGGGCAATCTGATTTACCTGGCGCTCCACGAACCGGAACTGCCGCCTATCTCCAGAGGTTATCTGCGAATGGCGAATGAGGAGTTGCGCCGGGTGGGTCATATTGTGAGCCAGACGTTGGGCTTCTATCGCGAGTCCAGTACTCCTCAGCCAGTCGATCTTTCGGCACTCGTCAACGACGTTCTGACGCTCTATCAGCGAAAGCTCGATGCGCGTCAGATCCGTGTAACTCGCAACATGGAAACCGTCATAGTAGAGGGTGTCGCTGGCGAGCTCCGTCAGGTAGCGGCAAATCTGCTGTCCAATGCGCTGGATGCAATGGAGCCCTACGGTGTCCTTGGGGTGGAGGTGCGGTTGCAAAGGGAGCAGGTTCGTCTGTCCATCTCGGACACAGGGCATGGCATTGCCACACCCTTGCTGGAACACATCTTCGAGCCCTTCTTCACTACGAAGAAAGATGCCGGGACAGGGCTCGGGCTCTGGGTAGTCAAGGGAATCGTGGAGAAGCACCGGGGACAGCTCAATGTGATGAGCAGTCAGAAAGAAGAAGACCACGGAACCGCTTTTGTGATGACCCTGCCGCGGGGAGATGTCATGCGCAAGACGGCCTAGGACGCAGCGGCTCCGGAATATCCATCGAGCGCGGCGAAGAAGCTGTCCCGCCAATTGTGGATGTCATGCCGACGCACCCAGGCCCGCATCCGCATCATCCGCCGGCGCTGCTCCTGCGGCTCCATCGCAAGGGCGCGATTGAGTGACTCAGCGATTCCGAGCTCATCGTAGGGGTTCACCAGCAGCGCACCGCGGTGCAGTTCCGGGGCAGCGCCCGCAAACTCGCTCAAAATAAGCACTCCGTCGTTCTCAGTTCGCGCTGCACAATACTCTTTGGAAACCAGGTTCATGCCGTCCTTTAAGGGCGTGATAAGGGCAAGGCTTGCGGCTCTGTAGAGTGCCAGCAGCTCTTTGCGCGGCAGAGAGCGGTGAACGTAGTGAATAGGAACCCACCCGGGCTGACTATACTCGCCATTGATATGCGCCACGAGCTGTTCGATCTCGTGCATGAGACGGCGGTAACCGGTGATGTTCTCGCGGCTGGGAACCACAACCTGGTAGAGCGAGATCCGACCGCGTGTGGTGGGAAAATCGCGGAGGAACCGCGCAAAAGCACGGAGGCGCTCAGGAATTCCCTTGGTGTAGTCCAGCCGATCGATACCGATCGCGATCGGGATGCCGTTGAGTTGCCGGCGTATCTCGAAGGCACGCCGTCCGACCTCGGGGCTGGCTGCCCCGTGCGCGAACTGCTGAAAGTCGATGCTGATAGGAAAAGCCTGGATGCGAGTCTGACGTGAGCGATAGAGGATGCGCCGATAGTCATGCTCGCGCTCGACCTCCGCGCTGGGAAGGAAGGTGCGGATACAGGCAACCAGATTGCGCTCGTCACGCGGGGTCTGCACTCCCAATAGATCGTGTTCGAGGAGGCTTTCAAGAATTTGCCGCCGCCAAGGCAGCTTTTCGAAAATATCCGGCGCGGGAAACGGAATGTGCATGAAGAAGGCTAGTGTGCCTTCCGGCCGCTTATGCCGGATCAACCTGCCCACATCCATCAGCTGATAGTCCTGGATCCAGATCACGTCGCCGGGCTGCGAAGCCTTAAGCGAGACAGCGGCAAAACGTTGATTGACCCTCTGGTAAAACTCCCAGTAACGCGGCGCGAAGTTACAGCGAGACTGAAGATCGTGGAAGAGTGGCCACAGAATTTCGTTCGAGAAGCCTTCGTAGAAGTTAGTCTGTTCTTCAGTGGACAGGAAGACGGGAAGATACCGGACGGATGTGCCACGCGTTGTGGCTGTAAGCAGTCTGCGTACCTCGGCGTCATGGGACTCGCCATTGCTGGCAAAACCGGTATTGCCCACCCAGGTGCCGCCATATTCGGACAAAATTGGATTCAGCGCGCTGACCAGGCCGCCGCTCGAGGGAACAGCCGTCATATTGCCGCTCTCGTCCTTTTTGATCGAGACCGGAAGCCGGTTTGAGACAACAAGAAGCCGGTGTCGCGTCGTCGACAATGTGTGCCTTTTGCCCTGAACCATCATCCGACAGCCCTTTCCGCGGCGCGGGTCCAGCCATCGAGGAATGCGAGCAAATCTTCCGGAGGCTTTAGCCAGTAGATTGCCTGGCTGGGACGAGGCTCAGGGCGCACCAGCAGAGTAAGACCGCGCCCGCGCAGAACAGCAAAGGCATCCTCATCCGTCATGTCATCCCCGACATACGCTGGTGTTGCAGTGGGATACCGAGTCATCATATGCAGGGCGGCGTGTCCCTTGGTGATGGAATCCGACCGCACTTCAACACCGCCGTCGAAGACGAGCAGTTGCAATCCGGACCGGTCGCCTGAGGCTCGGAATGCATCGCGGACAATCCGCTCCACCGTTTCGGCGGCGTCCGCAGTGAGGCCTCGCCAGTGCGCGGCGAGGCTAGCGACCTTTCGTTCGGCCTGTGCAGCGAATCCTGCTTCTTTGAGGGCCTTCTCCATCTGATCCAGAGCAGCCTGCTGGGCTGGCGCAAGAGTGGCGGAGGTGTAAACGCCGTCGGGGGTGAGATGCTCGCGCCCATGCGAGCCCCATATCTCAACTGCACGCGGCAAAGGAAGCAGAGAAGCAAGTTCTCTGGCCGAACGGCCCGTAACCAGAGCCAGGTGGACCGTGGGGATGGTGGCGAGCCGATCCAGGCGCTCCGCGATCCCCGGCCAAGGCCACGCCTGCATGCGGTCCTGGTGAAACGGAGCGAGCGTGCCATCGTAGTCCAGCATCAGCAGTGATGGTCCCCGGCTAACCTGAGACAGCGACTCCGTAGAGGCGTTCCAACGAGGAGGAGCAACGAGCATAGCGTTCACCAGCATTGGATGCGCGGGTTGCCGATTCAATGGCAACGTTTGATTCAAAAGAAACGTGATGTTCTCTCGAACATGAGAGAGAAAGCTATTGCTAAGATACTTCTTGAGAGATTCTGCTCCACTCTCTCCCGTAGTTACAAATACAGATTCTCGAGGCCCCCCACAATGACACGACACGATATGATTGTCGCTCTCGATCAGGAGATTCAGCGACTGGAGACAGCTCGCACATTGATACGCAACTCACGCGATGTGGCTGCCGGAATTACTGTGAGAGACATCCAGCCGAAACCCGCCATCAGGCGCCGGATCAGCCCGGAAGGGCGCAGGCGAATCATCGAGGCACAGCGTCGCCGCTGGGCCAAGCAGAAAAAAGAAGAAGGCGTGAAGGCTAAGTGAGCTCGAGCGACGCGCTTTGTGTGCCTGAGCCGGTAGAAAGATTAGTGACAGAGGCCGTGCTGCGCGTCAAGCTGCTGGATCCTGAGGCGAAGCCTCCCACGGTCGCCCATCCTGGCAGTGATCTGGGCTTCGACCTGTACGCGTTGGAAGACGCGGTGCTGGAGCCTGGCGTGATGATGCGTGTGCGCACGGGCATAGCCGTTGAGGGTCCGGAAGGCTTCGGTTTCGTCTTAGGAGATCGCTCTTCACTGGCCGCCCGAGGAGTGACCTATGCGGGCGGACGTATCGATGCTGGCTATCGCGGGGAGATCCTCGTTTGCTTGGTCAATGTCAACCAACCTGCATACGAACTTGTGGAAGATCGCGATGCGTCAGGTACCCTGCGGGGGGTGACCCTGATGAAGAGCGATGTGACGGTGCATTTACGCAAGGGAGATAAGATCGTGCAGATGACCCCCCTACGCGCTTCGACCGATTGGGTGGTTACAGTGGTAGAGAATCTGGCCGAGAGCGGTCGAGGTGAGCGCGGCTTTGGATCGAGCGGTCGTTGAGTCCAACGCCTTTTATTGAGGAGAGAAAGATGGCTTTGGCGGGAAGTCAGTCGCAGGAGCTGAAACAACGTATCGAGGACCATACATCGCACATCGGCATCATCGGACTCGGGTACGTGGGGCTTCCCCTGGCCCTGCTCTTCAGTGAAGAGCGCTTTCGCGTAACAGGCTTCGATATCGACGAAGCCAAGGTGAAGACGCTGAATGGTGGCGGCTCCTACATCGTCCGCATCCCGCCAAACGAGATTGCTCGTGCGCAGGCGAGCGGTTTTGAAGCTACCAGCGACTACGACCGTTTGCGCGAGATGGATGTGGTGCTGATCTGTGTGCCCACGCCACTGAACGAATACCACGAGCCAGATCTGAGCTACATCACCGATACCGTCAAGGCGCTCGCACCGCGGCTGCGCGCCGGGCAATTGATAGTGCTCGAGAGTACCACCTATCCCGGTACAACCGACGAGGTAGTAGTTCCACTGCTCGAACAGGGCAATAGCGCAGCGCTGCGTGTAGTGCGGGGCGACACTGGAAAAGGAGACATTTACGTTGCCTTTTCTCCCGAGCGTGAGGATCCCGGCAACGACACCGTAGCCCGGCGCGATATCCCCAAGGTCGTAGGTGGCGTGGACCCGATCGCTACTGAGCTTGGCGCCGCACTCTACGGCAGCATCTTTAACCGGACCGTGTCGGTGAGCAAGCCTGCGGTGGCGGAGATGACCAAACTGCTTGAGAATATCTACCGGTCAGTCAATATTGCCCTGGTAAACGAGCTGAAACAGCTCTGCGCGCGCATGGAGATCGACATCTTCGAGGTTATCGACGCGGCGAAGACCAAGCCTTTTGGATTCCAGCCGTTCTACCCCGGGCCGGGACTGGGTGGCCATTGCATTCCTATCGATCCGTTCTACCTCTCATGGAAGGCAAAGCAGTTTGACTTTCGAACACGTTTCATCGAACTTGCAGGTGAGATCAATGGCCGCATGCCGTATTACGTTGTCGATGAAACCGCCGCCGCGTTGAATGAGCGTCGCAAGCCCTTGAAGGGCTCCCGGGTCCTGGTGCTGGGCATGGCCTACAAACGCGATATAGATGACCTGCGGGAGTCGCCTTCGCTCACCATCATAGAACTGCTACAACAACGCGGCGCATTGGTGGACTACAACGATCCCTTCTTTCCGTCTGTCGGTCGCGGGCGTCACTACGATCTGCACATGCGTAGCACCTCGCTGGACAAGGTTGGAGAATACGATTGCGTCCTTATCGTGACCGATCATTCCAGTTACGATTACGCTGCGATCGTGCGCGATGCACAGCTGGTGGTGGATACTCGCAATGCTACGCGAGGTATGAATTCGCCGAATATCGTGCGCTGCTGAAGCAGATTCGATCTATTTAGACTTTTTTGCTCGCAAGGAATCGATGGCCTTCTGGGTCAGCCGCTGCTTTGTCTCCGGCAGGTCGACCCACGGATCACGGGACAGGCGCTTGCGCCACTCATCAAATTTCGCGACCAGGCAGCGCGGGGGAGCCGATGCCTTCAGCTCGCTCCAGTCCATCGGCACAGAGACGGGAACGCCAGCGCGGCTGCGCGGCGAGTAGGGCGCCACGGCCGTAGCGCCGCGTTCATTCCGCAGATAATCGAGATAGATGCGTCCGGTGCGCGCGGACTTCGTCATTTTGGTGATGTAAAGGGAGGGATTGTCTGCCTCCATGGCGAGCACGAACTGATGCGCAAACTCTTTTACCGTGGGCCAGTCATGTTCACACTGGATAGGCGCCACGATATGTAGACCCTTGCCGCCGGTGTTCTTCAGGAAAGATTCGAGGCCAAGCTTCTTGAGACGTGATCGAACTTCAGAGGCCGTGTCCCCTAGTGTCTTCCATTCAATGCTTGCATCGGGATCGAGATCGAAGATGATTCGATCAGGATGCTCGAAGTCGCTGGCCGGCGAGCCCCATGGATGCAGTTCGAAGACGTTAAGCTGGCCGAGCTCCGGAATGACATCCGCGTTGGAGAGGATGATGTACGGCTCTGGTTTTCCGCTCTTACGATCCACAATCTCGACTGAGCCGATTCCCTTGGGGAGCCCCGGTTTCACGTGCTTCTGGAAAAAACACTTCGCCGCAGTGCCGGAAGGGCAACGCACAATACTCAAAGGGCGGTCCGAGATGTGCGGCAGTATGTGGCTCGCTACCTCGGCGTAGTAGGTGACGAGTTGCTCCTTGGTAAGCGCGGATTCGCGGTCGACAATCTTGTCCGGATGCGTGACGCGAGGCAGAGCAGACGTTTGAACTTTGGAGGAGGTTGCGGCGTGGGCACGGCCTTTGCCTGCACTGGAGGCGGCGCGCGCATTTGGTATTCCTGTCGCGGCCTTTTCTCGAACGACTTCGGTCGCCGGCTTATCCTCTCGCAGACCTTTGAAGGAAGCCTGGCGCACCAGGTTATCGGCGGTCCAGGTGCTGAAAGCGACCTCCCCGACGAGTTGAGGTTTCACCCACAGAGCTCCGCGGCGCTCCGCGGTGCCGATGGCAAGGAAGGGATTCGTATCCGAACGAATAGATTCCAGCCGCATGCGAATCTGTGCCTGAGATTTCTGCGTAAATCCAGTGCCGGTTCGGCCAGCGTAGATAAACTTGCCGTCCTGATAGTAGCCAAGGAGCAACGCGCCAAGCCCTTCGCCGCCTTTTGAAGGCAAGGTAAAGCCGCCGATCACAAACTCCTGCCGCAATCCGCACTTCACCTTCACCCAGCTTGCGGTGCGACCGGAGATATACTGGCTTTCGGCGCGTTTCGAAACGATTCCCTCAGCACCGTGGCGGCAGACTTCATCGAAGATGGCCGCCTGCTCGTCGCGGACGTGTTCACTCAGTCGAATTGCATCGTCGTCTAAGCCCTCAATGAGATCGCCGAGCAACGTCTTTCGCTCGATCAGCGGAAGTTGGCACAGAGAGTGGCCGTCGAGGTGCAGCAGATCGAAGACGTAGTAATGCAGCGCATGTTTGGCTCCTTCCTGAAATGCTGCCTGCAGCGCGGCGAAGCTGCTGATGCCTCGCTCATCGAGCACGATCACTTCGCCATCCAGAAGCGCCGCCTTCGCCGGGATTGCCTCGAGCGAAGTTGCAAGGGAACGCATGCGATGCGTCCAGTCGAGCCCGCTGCGGGTCAGCAGCTGGACCTTGTGATTCTCCAGCCGGGCCTGCATCCGATAGCCATCGAGCTTCAATTCGTGGAGCCAATCTTTGCCAACAGGAGGAAGCTCCGCCGAGGCGGCGAGCTGGGGCCTAATGAACTTGGGCAACGACTCTGCCTTTGCACCCTTCGGAATAGCAATGCTGCTTAGTTTTTTCGTGGCCTTTATCTTTGCGCCCGCCGATCTGGCCCGTTCGTCAGCGGCAAGGCCCGTACGCGAGTCCCACACGTGGTCGGAGGCGCTCCCGATCGCCTCCAAATCGCGATGTGTGATGACGCTGTCCGGTTCTTCATCGACAACCGCGGGCGCATCGGCGGATCGCTCGTACTCGTCATGCTCCTTGATGAGCAGCCAATTCGGCTTGGATTCCTTCGCGGCCTTGCCGCCCATGCGTACCAGCGTCCAGTGGCCTTTGAGCTTATGTCCTTGCAGGATGAATTTGAGACGTCCGGTGCGGAAGCCTTCATTGGCATCGCCAACGGGTTCCCACGTCCCCGTGTCCCACAGCATGACGGTGCCGCCGCCATACTGGCCCTTTGGAATCGTTCCCTCGAAGCCGCCGTATTCCATGGGATGGTCTTCGACTTGAACGGCGAGTCGTTTGTCCGCTACGACGTAGCTTGGTCCTTTGGCAACTGCCCAACTCTTCAGCACGCCGTTCCAGCCGAGGCGGAAGTCATAATGCAGCCGCGTCGCCGCATGCTTCTGGATAACGAACGGGAGACCATCTGCTGCCGCCTTTGTATCCTTTGCGGCGCCGCGAGGCTCTGCCGTGTGTGAGAAGTCGCGCATCTCGCGATAGCGGGCGAGTTGTGCATCGACCGCCGCGGCGGGGCTCTTTGTTGGTTTCGTGCGCGCTGGCATCAGGCGGCCTTATTTCGGCGCGTTTTGGACTTCGCATGTCCGGCAGCGGCATGTCCGTTCTTGCGCTCAGCCAGAGAGCGCTTCAGAGCATCCCTCAGGTCAATCACTTTCCCAGCCTTCGCTTCCGGAGGACGCTTCGGCAGGGGCTTGTTGGCAAGTTTTGCCTGGACGAATTCACGCAGCGCCGTTTCAAAGTCGTCCTTGAACGCCGTCGGTTCGAATTTCTCGCTATAGGATCGAATCAGCTGCTCCGCCATGGCGAGTTGTTTTTTATCGACCGTGGGCTTCTTAAAGTCTTTGTAGTAGTCGGCAGGATCGCGGAGTTCCTCCTCATAGCGCAACAGGTACATGTTGAGCCATGGTGAGTCACTGTCGGTTGGCGGCGCAAAAGCGGCGAAGTGCTCCCGTCCGCTGAAGGTGATCTCCGACAATCCCACACGTCCGCTTTCTCGAAGCGCCCGGCTGATGGTGGCCATGGTGCGAGCCTGCGCGTCATCCTTGGGAACAAGAAGGTACGGACGCTCGAAGAACGCCGGATCAATGTCGTCGCGTGGGACAAAGTGCTCAAGGGTCACGGTCTTCTGTCCGGGAAGTCGAAGGCGTTTGAGGTCCTCCGGTTCGATCACGAGGTATCTGCCCTTCTCGTATTCAAATCCTTTGGCGACGTCCTCCGCCTCGACCGCTTCGTCGTCCGCGGCGGTTTTGCGGTGGTGAATTCGTTCGCCGGTTTTGCGGTCGACTTCGTGAAATGCCACCTGCCGAGCCGAGGTGCTTGCCGGCACAATGCTAACTCCAAACGAGACGAGAGAGATCTGAATCTGTCCTTGCCATGTAGATCGCGCCATGGACGCTGTGATTCACAGCAGTGTGGATTGGCTGCCCACGGAGGCCTTGCGAGCCGCCTATGGCGCCCACTATTCGGATGTATCGACGGCGAGGTTATCGAACGCTGTATGGTTCCAGCCCGAACCGATGCCGATCATTCCGTGGGTATGCGTCTGGTCCTGGACTTCTGCTACGGTTTTTCCGTCAATTGCGGCTTGAATGCCGCTCCCGTGGAAGCGCAATTCCATCTTGTGCCATCGCGTTGCATCCACGGCGGTCTCACCCGCGGCCAACTGCTTCTCAGCCTTTTTGTAAGCGGTCGCTAGCAGCGCCCAATGCCCGTCCGCCTGCACGCGCAGCACATATCCGCTGGGATAGCGGGCGTTGCCGTCAGCAAATACATCGGCTGAATCGATACGGCCTATCAGGGTCGCGATGCCATTTGCCGGAACGCTGAAGTCCGTGCGCTCCGTGTAATCGGTCCAGTGAATGTCTCCAGCCAGCGTCCAGGGATCGGGAATTGGTCCCCACGGAATCGGCTTCTGCGTAATGACCTGTTCCAGGCACTTGCCTGGTCGTCCGACACACGGATGCACCTCATAGGCGCCGTCCTGGTCGGAGAGATAGGCGGCGGACCGCAGCAGCGGCGTTTTTTCGAACGAATCACGATAGGGAAGTGGGAACGGCTTGCTGGGCGGAGGTACGGCAGTGCCCTTATGCTGGCCGACCGTGGTGGTAATGGTATAGAGCGAGTCCGGCTCGAACGTGTAAACAAAGCTGCCGTCGTGTGGCGCGATATCGCCCACATGCTCAAAGGTGCGCTTGTGGTTCGTTTCCCATACGTGAAGCGCGTCGTGACCAAGCGGGCCTTTTATGACGACGGTCATCCTGGTCGGCTGCTTGCTGTTGATGGTTTCGACGACCATGCTCCAGTCGTGGCCATTGGGCGCGGCGAGTGTGACGTAGCTGCCGGGGGTGAGTTGTCCTGAGGCGTTCTGCAGGTAGCGCCAGCCGGGATCTGCGAACTGAGTGGTATGCGCTGTCGCCCAGATGGCTCCCTGCACATCGTAGTGGCCGGACCAGGGAGTGTTCGCATACATCAGGCCGGAGTTCGGCGCGGCAAGGATGTCGTAGTAGGAAGTGACCGGGCTCCAAATCTCTGTCTTGGTGAAGTGGCCTTCGAGGTAATTCTCGTTATAGAGATGTGCGAGGCTGCGGCCGCCAATGGCCCAGTCACGCGAAAGAATGATTGAGGCGCTCGACTCGGGCTGATCTTCGCTGGACCACAGTGGCTTGCCGGCGTCGACGGCATCGGCGGGCGTGGTGAGCTTGCCTTTCTCTCGAGGGTAGTGGACGCTCACGAAGTCGACTGCTTTGGCGAGTGCCGGGTCCTTACGCATGGCGTCAAGAATGCTCCACTGCCCAAGCCCTTCATGCGGGTACTCGTCGCAGCACACGATCTTGGCGCCGGGCCGCTCCTTATCTAGCACGCTGCGCAGGGTCTTCACATACTGTGCATCAAACTGCTTCTCGTTCCAGATGCCCGTGTAGGGAATATTCAGGTGATACTGCGACTCCGCGCCATTGAGAAAGACTGCCGAATAATGTGCCATCGCCGGCGTGTAAAGCGTGCCCTTGCCGATCCATCCAGGCGCCCCCCACGCCAGTGTGTCCAGGATGATCTTCGGATTCCGGCGATGAGCCTCCTGCATGAGCCACCATTCGTAGCCGCGAGTGAAGTTTTTGTCCTGAGCAGTACGCATGTGGCTCGGCTCGGAGCCATCGGTGGAGTTCACGTCACTGCCGATCTCCACCTTTAAATGCTGCAGAGCGGCTCCGTAATCAGGCTTGAAAAGGTAGTCGAGAACCTGCGAGCGATATGGCTCCGGATAATCGTAGAGCAGCCGTGAGGATGCCCCGGCGCTAACTGCGCCAAAGCCATCGAAGGTTTTGCCGGGGTCAACGGGATCAATCGTGACCGAGACGGACTGCGCAAGAGCCCCGGTAGTGCCGAGAAGCGAGGATAAAAGGACCGCGATCGAGATTTTTTTATGCATCAATCAGAGGGTGGGGCGGTGCCGCCGCCCAGCATAGCCCTTTCCTTTAAAAGATGTACTTCAGTGCCAGTTGGAAGAAGCGTGCATCCGGTGTGTTGGGCTGGAAGTTGCGAGCGCTCGTGATCTGGCCGCCATTCGACCCGATACTGCCATTCGGTGTTCCATAAGACGGCGTGTTCAGCAGGTTGAACGCGTCGGCGCGAAACTGCAGCGACTGCTCCCGAAGGATCGGGAAAGCTTTGAAGATCGACATGTCGATGCGCTCATATCCCGGGCCGAATGCCTGATTGCGTCGCCCACCCAAAAGCGAGAGGGCCTGATCGCCCGTGACCTGCTCGTTCCCGCTGATGACGCTGCCATCTGGCGGATTCGCAAAAGCGCAGGGGTTATACCAGTTGGCGACGGTGCGGACCTTGGCAGGGCAATCCACTCCGGGATTTGTTGGGTTTGCTGAACCGCCGCCCTTGAAGGGATCGCCCACCAGAATGGCGCGCGAGTTTCCGCCGTTAACCGCAGAGTTGTTGTTGTAAACGGTGAAAGGCTGCCCGGTCTGCGCGCGGAAGACCAGCGTATTGGACCAGCCGCCAACAAGCTGGTTCACCACTCCACCATGATTGAGGAAGCGCCGGCCGTTGCCGAAGGGCAGCTCGTAAGTGCCGTTGAAGGTAAAGCGATGCCGCGTGTCCCAGGGCGAATTGCTGTAGTCGCCGAAGAGTCCAATCAGATTGACGTTGCGATAGCCGCCATCGCCATTGCTCCCGAGCGGCGTCGTCGCATCGTCAAGGGAGTGGGCGTATGTGTACGTTGCAAGGAAGCTAAGGTGCGAGGCGAAGCGGCGCTCCAGCTTGGTCTGCAACGCGTTGTAGTTGCCGGTGCCCTCGTACAAGTTGTAGTAGATAGTGCCGAGATCCGGGAAAGGCCGCACCAGGTTCGCATTCAATCCCGGGGCAATCAGTGCGGCGGAGGCGTTGCCGTCCGGCGATACCGACAGATGCCGCGAGTTCGACCCTACGTATGCAGCTGAAGCGGTGAGATTGTTCGAGAGCGCATACTCCAGAGCGAGATTGAATTGCTGGCTGTACGTGGTCTGGACCAGATGCTGCGAGCCGACCAGCGTGGGCGACGTTGCTGAGTTAACCAAACCTTCATTGATCTGCTGCGTGAAGCCGTTCTCCAGCGTGATGCCGCTACTGGGGCAATTGTTGATTGCACAGTCGGGACTATAGAGGGACGAGGTGAACTGGAAGGGGAAGTTGAACCCGAGATTCGGTGCGCCACCGGTGCTCTCTGCTCCCCCAAAGAAAATCCCGTAACCACCACGAAGGACCAGACGATTCTTAAGCGTGTAGGCCAGACCGATGCGTGGTCCGAAGTTGGCGTACTGCGGATCGACCAGCGCGCGATTGTTCGAGTAGCTGACCGTGACGTTGTCCTTGGCGAGGAGGTCGAGGAAGGATGCCGGTAGTGGAGTGGATCGCTGGCTGGCTGGCAGGTGGAAGACCCCTGAGCCCGTGCCGGGACCGATGGGCCCGGTAATCTCGAATGCAGCCTGACGGTCGTGACGCTCGATGGGCGGTGTCACAAACTCGTAGCGGAGACCGAGGTTGAGCGTTAGGCGCGGCAGAGCTTTCCAATCATCCTCGAAGTACGCCGCGCGGGTCCAGCGGTACTGATCGACACCGGCGAGATTGGAGATCTGCGCGGTCGCGATCTGGTCGGCTAGAAAGTCGGCGACGCCGAATCCGGTGAAGCTCTGCCCGGGAATGCCAGTGAACTGGCCGGTGAAACTGTAAGCTCCGCGCGGCGCTGTGGGCGCAAGTGTGTAGAAACGGCTGCGTTGAAAGTTCACTCCTGCCTTCAGCGTATGATGGCCAGCCACCTTCGTGACGTTATCGAGAATCTGGAAGATGTTCTGATACTCATTCGCGGCATAGAACTCCGGAGCGCCGAAGGAGGAGATGCCGGTGATGGAGGTTGCCGGAAGTCCGCCATTGAGTGGCGCAAACGGTATGCCGCCGAGTCCCACCTGTGCCGCCGTGTTCTCATCGGCGGTCTGCTGCGTGTTGCTGAAATGCCCGTAGTTGTAGCCGAAGCGGAACTCGTTAATCAGGCTGCTGTTGAACTCGTGCGTTTCGCTGCCGGCGAAGTTTTCGCCGAAGTTCTTCAAATTGCCGTCATCGCCATAGCTGCCGCCGTCCAGAATGGGACCGAGCGGGGCGGGATGGAACGCCGGCTCGTTGAGATAGCTGAAGCGGGCGAAGGCCTGATCGTGCTGACTGATGTTCCAGTCCATGCGCGTGTCCCATTGCCAGGTATTGTCGGTGATCTGCCGCTGGACCGCGTAGTTCGAATAGGTCTTCCCGCCGTTGATGTTGGGCAGCGGATAGAGATTAAGGATCTTCTGCGCTATGGCGCTGATCTGGTTCGGGCAGAACACGTTGTTCTGGCCGTTGCAGGCCAACGGCGTCGCCGGGTTGGCGCTGTTGGGTTGATAGAGCTGCACCGGCTGTGCGGAGCCGGTTAGGTTAGTGTTCAGCAACTCGGAGAAGTTGCCCTGGCGCATGAGAGGCGTGGGCACCGTAGTGGTGACGCTGGGCGCTGCAAACAAAATGCGATTGGCCTCGACGTCGCCAAAGAAGAAGAGCTTGTCCTTGATGATGGGAAAACCGAGCGTGGCGCCGAACTGGTTCTGGCGATACTTGGGAACGCTGGTTGCAAAGTAGTCGCGGGCATCCAGAACGTCGTTGCGCCAATATTCCCAAAGGTCGCCGTGAATTTGATTGGTACCGGATTTGATGGAGGCATTGACGACAGCGCCGGCGGAGTGGCCGAACTCCGCACTGTAACTGCCCGTCTGGACCTTGAACTCGGCAAGCGCATCCGGCGGCGGGCGGACACTGAAACTGGCGCCGTTCAAAAAGTCGACGGCATTCGTGTTGTTGTCTACGCCGTCGAGAATGAAGTTATTCTGTTCCGCGCGCTGGCCGTTTGCGTTGAAGTCGCCTTTACCCTGACCGCGCGCGCCATTCGCCGGCGCAACCCCCGCGGTAAGTTGCGCGATAAAGACCCAGTTGCGTCCATTCAGGGGTGTTGCATTGATTGTCGCTGCATCGACCACCTGGCCGGTCGAACCGCTTTGCGTTTGGAGCAATGGGGGTGCGGTAGTTACTTCGACGGTTTGCGTGGCTGTGCCGGGCTTTAATTGGAGGTTCACTTCAAGCCGCTGCTGGATGCTGAGATGGACATTGTCCTGCACTGCGGTGGAAAAGCCCGCAGCCTTGGCCGACAGCTTGTAATTGCCGATCTTGACCGGCGAAAAGGTGTAGCCTCCCGAGCCATCGGTAGTGGAGTTCAGGGTCAAACCGGTATCGACACTCGTCAGCGAAACCGCCGCGCCCGGTACTGCAGCGCCGGTATTGTCGAGCACAGTGCCTGTGATCGTCCCCTGATCCATTTGGGCCAGCACTGTCGCGGGCAGATTGCTCAAGACACCGATGAGCAAAGTGATGCGAATAAGCCATGAGCCCAGGGAGAAACTGCATCTGCGCGTAGATTGCATCGGTTGGCCTCTTGTCCTAAAAACGGGTACGTTCCCGAAATTTACTGAAACGAAGCGAGATTAGGTCGTGAAACAAAGCACTGTCAAGCGGTTTGGGCGGAAACAATCTAGATTCTTTTCATCAGGTAGCGTGCACGACCGCAATTTGCTGACGCTCGCACTCCGAAAATGATCCTCGATGTCGGACTTTAGCGGTAACGTGCACGAATGACGACGAAGCATAACCGTAAAGTCGCGTAGCTGCGCTACGATGCCTGTGGCATGGATAGGGGAAAGAAGCCGGCAGGCATCAAGGATGTGGCACGCGCGCTGGGGATCTCGATTGCAACCGTGGATCGCGCCTTTCACGATCGCGCGGGTGTGAACCCGAAGACCCGTGCGCGCGTGCTGGCGATGGCACAGAAGCTCAACTACCGGCCGAATCTAGCAGCCCGCAATCTGAAACTGAACCGGCGATTGAGCATCGCAGTGTATCTGCCGGAACAGATCCACTCATTTTTCACGCCGTTGCTCGAAGGCGTGAGGTCCGCCGCAGACAGCGTCTTTGGCGTTGAGATGGATGTCGAATACCGTACCTATCCGCGGATGGGTGAGGGCGACCTTGCCCTGCTTGAATCCATTCCAGATGGCCGTTTTGACGGAGTCATCTTCACGCCAGGCGATCCCGCAAAGTCGGAGCCGGTGATCAATCGGCTGAGCCGCTCCGGCACCGCAATGGTATGCGTCGCCAGCGATGCACCCCATAGCGAGCGCATGACCGCCGTCTCGGTTGATGCATACGTGAGCGGTGCCCTCGCCGCCGAGTTGCTCGGCCACACCATTCCACGCAGCGGCAGTGTTGCAATGATCACCGGCGAGCTTCACGTTCTGGACCACGCAGAGAAGCTGCGTGGCTTCGCGGCTAACCTCGCGCTCCTTGCACCGCATCTCTCCTTGCTGCCCGTTGTAGAGTCGCACGAAAGCCCGCAGGAGGCATTGCGACAGACGCGCAACCTGCTCAAACGCCATCCGGAGATTGCAGGCATCTACGTGAGCACGGCGAACAGTTTGCCGGTGCTGCGCGTTCTGGAGGAGCAGCAACTACTCGGCAAAGTGCAGGTGCTCTGCACGGATCTGTTTCCGGAACTCATTCCGCTGCTGGAAGGCGGCCGCATCCTTGCAACGCTGTATCAGCGGCCGTTTGCGCAGGGCAAGACTGCCTTCGAGATACTTCTCCGCTATCTAGTGGAGCGCATACGTCCGGAGCGTGCGACGCGGCTTGCGCCCCATACGGTCTTTCGCAGTAATCTACCGCTCTTTGCCGATCGCGTTCGCAGCAAGGCCCGTGTCACAAGCGCGCTCGAAGCCCGTGGTGCCTGATCCGCAATTCAGTTCGCTACGTCGCCGATCTGCTCTTCGATTTGTTCCAGGCTGCGTCCCTTCGTTTCCGGCACCAGGGCTCGCACACACAGCCAACCTACGAGGCACGTCACGCCATAGACCACGAACGCTCCCGACTGACCGAAGGCGTGAGTCAGCGCGGGGAACGAGAACGTGAGCAGAAAGGAAGACGCCCAAAGCGCGGAAACAGCCAGCGAAACGCCCCTCGCACGAAGGCGATTGGGAAATATCTCGGTGATCAGGACCCAGGTGACCGGCGCGAGCGTCATGGCATAGCAGCCGATGGCGCACAGCGTAAGGATGAGAATGGGCAGGCCACGCAAATGCAGGTGGTACACAATTGCCAGTGCCAAATGGACGATGCCCACGCTGGCGCAACCAAGCAACATCAGGAAGCGGCGTCCGATGCGATCGACAAAAAGCATGGCCAACATTGTGAAGACCAGGTTGATCGCGCCGGTGATCACAATATTGAACAGAATGTCATTCACCCCGTAGCCGGCGCTCCGGTACACCTCTTCCGCGTAGTTGAAGAGGATATTGATGCCACTCCATTGCTGCAGCACAGCAAGCCCGATCCCAATAAACGCCAGGCGTCGTACGCCGGGTGACGCTAACTCCCGCCAGCCCGTTTGCTGCGCGCGATCGTGTTGCAGATGTTCCGTAATGCTACGCATCATGGCGCCCGCATAATCGGGTCCGCCCATGCGTGCAAGGACGGACTCCGCGTCGGCCATCCGGTGATGGGATAGTAACCAGCGGGGGCTTTCCGGAATGATCCCGGCCAGAAAGAACAACAGCAACGCAGGGACGGCAACTGCGGTAAACATCCAGCGCCATCCAAAATGCGCGTTCCATGCCATGGTTGAAAGCGATCCATGCAAGAGCCGCGCGCCGCGTGTGCCAATCTGCCAGTCGAAAATCTGTGCGCCAAGGATGCCGCAGACAATCGCAAGCTGATTAAGACTGACCAGTCGGCCACGCCACTGCGCTGGACTGATCTCGGCGATGTACATAGGTGAGATGTTTGAAGCAAGGCCGATGGCGAGCCCGCCCACAACGCGCCATGTGATGAATGCGGAAAATGAGAACGCCCAACCGGTGAATACGGAGGAGATGGCGAATAGCGCGCCAGCGAGGAGGAGAGAACGCTTACGGCCTAATCGATCGCCGATCATGCCGGAAAGAAGCGACCCTGCAAGGCAGCCCACCAGGGCGCAGCTATTGGCCCAGCCGATAAGCGTATCCGTTGTAAGGTGAAAATATGCTTCATAGAACGGCTTTGCACCGCCGATCACGACCCAGTCATAGCCGAAAAGGAATCCACCTAGTGCTGCAACAGCGGCGATCCAGAGAAGATAGCCAAGTCGAAGCCGCGGTGCGTCTGGTTCGACGGGCGATGCGGCCGGCAGAGCATACTGCACGCTCATCTCAGCTTTGAAGTGTTGCTTTGGTCGGTTTGTGCGGGTGCTTCACCTAACCCGAGCTCAGCCTGTTGAAGCAGATCAGATGCGCCGGGATGATTGCTGTCCAGTTTGAGCACAGAGCGCAGCATTGGAACAGCAGCCTCCACACCATCGCAGCCGTAGGTGGCTTGGGCACGCAGGAAGGCCGCAAGCACATGGTGGCGACGGCCCAAGTCTTCTCGGAAGAGCAGCATGGTGGGCAGTGATGTCGCGAAGTAATCGATTTTCGGCTCCTGCATTTCGAGCTCGTCAGCATATGCGGCGATGCGGCGGAAAACCTGCTCGGCCTGCTCAGGCTGTTGTAGCTTTTCGAGCGCCGCACCTCGCCAGTAAGTCATATCTGAGACGGTAAGAACATTCATCTGCTGGAAATCGCCGGCCTCTCTTGCCGCTCGCCTCCACCAGCGCTCTGCCTCTTGCGGATGGTCCGCAGCGGCATGAGCGACACCCAGTGCATATTCAATATCACTCTTGTTGGCAAGGAGGTGGCGTGCTTCTCCAAGCGATTGTGGAGGATCGAGCGCAGCTTCGAGGTGCATGATCGCGTCGGCAGGTTTTTGAGCCGCTATCGCGCGCCGCGCCAGCAGCAGGCGAGCGCGCACATATTGTCCGAGAACCAAGCCTTCGCCGCCCTCCCACGGCTGAAAATTGCGTGAGAGCAATCGCGCGAGCGCGTGTTCCGGCGCGGCGGTCTGGTTGTAAAGCGTTGCAACCTCGACTGACAGATCGTCCCGCGACGCCACGAGATCCGCATGTCTCAACAATTCTGCGAGACGCCGCTGAGGGGCGACTCCCGTACGCTTCCAGAGCTGATCGCGCTCATACAGAATGCGACCATCCGTCGGATCGGCGATCTGCGCGCGATCAAAGGCGGCCATGGCTGCTTCGGCATCACCGCATACATTGAACAACGCAATGCCAAGGTTGCGGTGCACGGTGGGAAATGCAGGATCAAGCCCCGCTGCGCGCTTCCAGTGATAAATCGCCTCATCGTAGCGTCGCCGGTCATAGAGCAGATTGCCAAGGTAGTAGGGGGCGCGCGCATCGTGTGCGACCGCCTCGGATGCAGCCTGAAGGACCAACATCTCTTCTAGGCGATGTGGAAAGCAGTAGTCTGGCCTGGCAGCGGCGGCGCGCTGCCAGGCCAACTCGGCTTCATCAGTACGTTTCACACGGTGCAAAAGATATCCGAGCGTGTATTGCAGAATTGGCACGCTGCCGTCGAGGCATTGCATGTCCCCAGCATGGAGTAGGCCAATGGCGCAGTCCACCTGACCGCAATAAACGTAGTCCCAGGCCAAATCCAGCAAAACGCGGTTGTCTGCAGGCACCTCTTCAAAGGCCAGGTGACGGCTCCAGTGATCGAGCGGATCCATCGCGCGCGTCTCGGCCAGCATAGCGTGCGCTTCATTCTCGCGGCCAAGCGCGCGAAGTGTAAGCGCGCAAAGATTGCGCGCATTGAGGTGATCGGCGCCCGATGCCAAGCTGAGCTGTCCATGCTGAAGAACTGCCCCCCGTCGACCCGCGGCTGCATCTGCCTGCGCCAATGCATAGTGGGCTGCAGACTTCCAGGCTGCATTCCAGGTAGCTTTCGAAAAAGCGTCGTAACTGTCCGCCAGTCGATCCATGAATCGAAGCGTCAGCCCCAGAAGGTAGAACGATCGTCCATCTTCAGGATTCGGATTGAACATAGTGAGCCGCTGAATCGCTTTGCGCAGTAGCGTCTCCGCAGCTATGAACTCTCCGCGCTCTATGTGCCACGCGCCCAGCGCGGTGTTTGCGCGCGCGTCGAACGGATCGCGGCGCAGTGCCTCCTGCCAATAGACCTCCGGCCGTCGCGTCGCGTGGCGGTATTGCGACAGATGAAGGCCAGTGAGATAGAGCTCCTCGCTAGTCGCGATACATTCGGGTTCCGGCGGTTCCGTCGCTACCGTGGGCGCGGGCGCGGAAATGACTTCGCCAGGAGCATAGTGGAGCAGGAGAACACCATTCGCTTCCGTCACGGTGACAGCAAGATCAGTCTCGTCTGTAGGGATGACAACTGCGTGCTCGACGGTCAGCGGGATGCCTACCCGGATGTTCTGGGTCCACTCCGCGGCAACGACTCCCCTGCGTGTCAACGTCACGGTTACGTCGTCCAGGTCCTCCGTTGCCTGCACGCCTATCCTGACCTGATGCTCTGTCGCCGTCAGGCTGAGCGCGCACTTCAGGCACGCTGCCTGAGGGGGTCCAATGCGATGCAGGGGATACCAGAACTGCGAAAAGTGCTTCGTCTCTCCTGGAGACAGGAAAGAAAAGTCCGGCTGGTTGTCTGTGTAGACCCCGGCCATTAACTCGATATAAGGGCCATCCGCATCTGTCAGACTGCGATCCCACGCATAACCGAACTCATGATTTCCCCAGGTCCACTGTTTTTTGCCTGGCGCGATGTGGTGATTGGCGATGTGCAGCACGCCGGCCTGTGCGCGATGGTCATAGCCACCAAAAAAATCTGCTTTGGTGGACGTAATCATGTAACTGGTCGGCACCGGAATGTTTGCATACCAGCTCAGATCGTCTGCTGCGTAAGAACCGTCAGGACGGAACTGACGGGGCTGCTGTTCTTCCGGAACTCCGTCACGGGCACGATCCGGATAGTTCACACCATAGTAGGGACGGTCGCTGTGCGGGAACGACGTAATTGCGCGCTTCGCATGATCGGCAACATAACGTACGTCGGGCGGGAAAAAAGACTGATACTTCTCGTGGACGCGCGCAGCGGCATTTGCCCACCATAGGAATGTCTGTTGGTACGGCGTACGGTTGTAGAGCCGCACCTTGAGCTCGACCACAGCTCGCTCCGGATGCAGGCAGACACCGTGCATCCCTTTCATGCGTTGCATCGGATCGTGATCGCTGCACCACACCGTGACGGAACCATCCGGATGGCGTTCGATCTCCGTCTCTACAGGCATAAATGTCGCGGGACGATGATGCTGCGGCCAGTTAAACTCCACGCCGCCGGAGATCCACGGTCCCGCCAGACCAACAAGCGCCGGCTTGATCACGTTCTGCCGGTAGAAAAAGTCGTAATCATTGGTCTTGTCGAAACCAACATGAATACGTCCACCAATCTGCGGCAGCACCATCAATCGCAGATACGCGTTCTCAAGATGCACTGCCTCCCAGGATTGGTCGATCGCAGTTTCGGCAATGCGGTCAACAAACGGAATTGGGTAAACCCGGCCACTACTGCCCTGGTACACGCGTGTCTCAAGGAACATCGGATTACGGTCGGGAGGACGAGGCAGGTAGCTCTTCATGACGACCGGTTGCCGCCAAACCTTGACCGCAGCACTCTCTTCAAGAGGCGCTGGCGGAAGCTCCAGGCGAAATGGAAGCGAACAAGATTCTTCGCGCATGCCGTTGCTCAACGTCTTGCGTTCCGGAATAGATAGAGCATAGCCGGAAGCACTCAAAATAGAAGAATGACCAAAAACGGTAACGTACACGAAAATGACATGCGACCTGAATCGATGTCAAGACTAACCTCGTCGATCAAATGGATCGCCGCTCTGCTACTGCACCGCTGATCACTAAGAGAACATTGAGGTACTCGAGCGGAATGCGGGTTCATCCCGCGGTATTCCAACAATTGTTAACGTGCCCGTAATAGGAGCCCTGATTCAGCTGATCCGCCCACTTCCGTGCCAGATCGGGATCCCCACAGTAAACGTCGACCCTTCGCCAGGAGCGCTTGATACGCTGATCGTTCCTTGATGTGCTTCAATAATCGCCCGGGAAATAGCAAGCCCCATGCCCGTACCCGGCTTGCGATGTGCCTGCGCCGGTCCGCGATAGAACTTTTCAAAGATCAAGATTTGTTCGGATGCGGGAATGCCAACTCCGTAGTCCGTAATAGCTACTGTTACTTTATCTCCAACAACGAGGGCCTTCACAATGATCGGCGAGGCGGGTGGCGAGTATTTCGCGGCATTTTCGACGAGGTTCGACATGACCTTCGGTAGCCAGGTCGCATCTGCCAGCACGCGAGGCAGGTGCGGTTCGATAGTGATTTTGACCGGACGCTCCTGAAGCTGGATTGCACTCGCAAGCATTCCGCGCTGAAGGACATCTTCCATACTGATTGGTTGCAGGTTCATGTGGACCTCTTGAGTGTCCAATTGCGCCATCTCTACTGCCTGCGCGATCAGGTGATTCAGTCGGTCCGTCTCCTCATCGATGACCGTCAGCAGTTCGCGCCGATCATCAAGGCTGACTTCCGCAGAGGAGAGCATGGTCGTAGCAGATGCCTTGATAGCGGTCAGCGGCGTGCGAAGCTCGTGTGTGATCGAGTCCAGCATTAGGCTCCGCAGCCGTTCGCTCTCCTTTGCGGCTTCACTGCGCGCCGCGTCTTCCAGCGCCTGTGCCCGGTCAATCGAAATCGACACGAGACCTCCAAGGGCCTGAAGCGTCTCATCGGAGAGAATGGTCGATGCCAGCAGCAATGCGCCGCGGGGCCGCACGCCTGCCCTCAGTGGAATCGCCACCCCGTCGCACGTCTTCAGCGGAGTGACCTGGGACAGAAGCATCAGCTCTTGCGGTCGCTCTCCCGCCGGTGCGCACTCGGTTGCCGTTTTCGACTGGTAAAGTTGATCCTCATCTCCGAGATAGAGTGCAGCGAATGAAGCACCGGTAACTCGCGCGATGGAATCTGGGACGGTCCGGAGCAATTCTGTGACCTTGTCCGTCTGCAGCAGCTCACGGCTCAGGTGGAAGAGTACTTCCACCTCGTGTTCCCGTCTTCCGGCCTCCTTTGCCTCTTGGCGGATGCGTGTAGACAATCTGCTGGCAATGACTGAGGTACTGAGAAATGCCAACAGTGCGATCCAATTTTGCGGGTCTTCGATTGTCAAGGTTCCTACCGGCGGTAGGAACAAAAAGTTGTAGCAGAGCGCGGCCGCAATCGATATTGCGACGGCGTATGTAAGCCCCCACCGCGCGGCGAGCGATAAGATGAGCAGCAACAGGGTCAGAGCAACCGTCGTCGGATTGACGTGCAGCCAGAGCCGGTACACGGCTAGAATCGCAACCAGAGCAGATGCAGCGATGAGCCATCGGCTGACCACGACCTGACGCTGAGAAGCCACAGGAGGATTCTACGAGCATGCAGCGGCAGCATCTCCGCAATACCTGGCCGAGTTTCAGTTCTGTGCCTTTCGCAGCAGGTGAGGAATAATGCGCATACTGGTTGTAGACGACGAGCCCCAAATCACTCGCGTATTGCGCGCCTCCCTGGTCAGTAGTGGCTATGAGGTGCAGTTGGCAAAAGACGGTGTCGAGGCGTTCGACTCTTATCGTGAATCAGCGCCCGACCTGGTGATTACCGACCTTTCCATGCCGCGGATGGATGGGATCGAGCTGACGCGCGCCATCCGGCAGATAGGCGACACGCCGATCATCGTGCTCTCGGTGCGGGAGCAGGAGATCATGAAGGTCGCGGCGCTGGACGAGGGCGCCGATGACTACGTTACAAAGCCTTTCAGCATGCAGGAGCTTTTGGCCAGGGTCCGGGCTCAGTTGAGGAAATCCGCAAGGCAGCCGCAGGAAGCCACCCATCTATCTATCGGCGATTTCGAGATCGATACCGAACAGCATAGCGTCAGGGTACGCCAGCAGGACGTGCACCTGACCCCCAAGGAATTCGCGCTGTTGCTGGTATTTGCGCGGAACCCTAGTCGCGTCTTAACCCACCGCACATTGCTGAAGGCCGTATGGGGTCCGGCTGGCCAGGACCAACCCGAGTACCTGCGGGTGCTCGTGGCGCAACTGCGAAAAAAGATTGAAGCGACGGCAGAGCCTCGATACATCCTCAACGAGCCTTGGGTCGGTTATAGGTTCGATCCCGATCAAAGCTCGCTCGAATCGACTGACATTACCACTTCTTAACGTCTTCAAGACGGACTTCCTACTCGCGTCACGCTTCTACTAAAGGCTACGACGCATGGGCGAAACGCGCCCAGGAGGTCGGGCATGTTCGTATTTGACTTAGCTGGGCTGCTGGGCACAGCTTTCTGTTTTGTGATCGCATTGGCCTATATCAAGGCATGCGACGCGCTGAAGAGAGGCCGCTTGTGAGTGAAAGTACGATTCTTCTTCTCATTTCTGCCGCTCTGCTGGTCTATCTCGTCTATGCAATGCTGCGGCCGGAGAAGTTCTAAATGACCGTTAATGGATGGCTGCAAATCGCGGTGTTCTTTGCCCTCGTTCTTTTGACGACGAAGCCGCTTGGTAAATACATGGCTCGCGTCTTTGAGGGGCGTAGGACATTGCTGGATCCCATTCTCGTTCCCGTCGAGAGACTCCTCTATCGCATGACAGGTGTGCAACGCGAAGACGAGATGCGGTGGACCGAATATGGCGGGGCCATGCTTCTCTTCAGTTTGGCCACGATGTTGCTGACATACGTGATCGAGAGAGCACAGCATATCCTGCCCTGGAACCCCCAGCACCTGGCAGGTGTCACACCGGCACTCGCCTGGAATACCGCGGTCTCGTTCACGACGAACACAAACTGGCAGTCCTATGTGCCCGAGCAGACGATGAGCTACCTGACTCAGATGCTCGGTCTGGCCACCCATAACTTTTGGTCTGCAGCAACCGGAATCGCGTTGGCGGTCGCGTTCATCCGTGGCATCGCGCGGCGCGAGATGAAGACGCTGGGTAACTTCTGGGTCGATCTCACACGCGCGACGCTTTGGGTTCTGCTGCCGATATCGATTGTGCTGGCATTGGTGCTCGTGTCGCAGGGCGTGATTCAAAATCTGCGGCCATATGCTACAGCACAGATCCTCCAGCCTCAAACACAGACGACGACGGGTCCGGATGGCAAGCCGGCGACCGCGACGATCAGTACGCAGACCATTGCACAAGGCCCGGCAGCTTCGCAGGAAGCCATCAAGATGCTCGGCACCAACGGAGGCGGATTCTTTAACGCGAATAGCGCCCACCCGTTCGAAAACCCAACCCCGTTCAGCAACCTGTTGGAGATGTTCGCAATCTTCCTCATCCCCGCAGGTCTGACGGCGACACTCGGAGAGATGACGGGATCGCCCCGTCACGGATGGGCTGTCTTCGCTGCGATGGCCTTGCTATGGTTCGCAGGCGTTTTCACATGCTACTGGGCAGAATCGCAGCCAAGCCCGCTTGTTCATGGCGTTGAACAACGCGCGTCCCTCAATCAGGCCGGAGGGAACATGGAGGGCAAGGAGGTCCGATTCGGCATCGCGAACTCAGCGCTCTTCGCAACAGTGACCACGGATGCGAGCTGCGGCGCCGTCAACTCCGCGCACGATTCATTTACACCGTTGGGCGGCATGGTGCCCATGGTCAATATCCTTTTGGGTGAAATCGTCTTCGGGGGTGTGGGTGCCGGGCTTTACGGCATGTTGATTTTCGTCATTATCTCGGTCTTCATCGCTGGCCTGATGGTCGGGCGCACTCCGGAATATCTAGGCAAGAAGATCGAAGCCTACGATGTCCAGCTTGCGATGCTCTATTTGTTAATCTTTCCGCTCATCATTCTTTGCTTGTCCGCAATTTCCGTGCTCTCTCCAGGCTTTGGTCTCTCTGCGCTGACAAACCAAGGACCGCACGGCCTCTCCGAGATCTTCTATGCCTATACCTCTGCGACCGGAAACAACGGCTCTGCGTTCGCAGGGTTGAGTGCGAATACGCGCTGGTACAACATCACACTCGGGATCGCGATGTTTTTCGGACGCTTTCTCATGATCGTGCCCATGCTCGCCGTCGCAGGAAATCTGGTCACAAAGCGGCGCGCCCCTGCCTCTGTTGGCACTTTTCCGGTTACCACTCCACTCTTTACTGCACTGCTCACCAGCGTGATCCTGATCGTCGGCGCACTCACCTTTGTTCCTGCGTTGAGTCTCGGCCCCGTTCTGGAGCACCTCATGATGCATGCCGGTCAGGTTTTCTAACATGTCCACTCAAGTTGCTTTCGAACCACTCATCGGCAGTGACACCCACTCTGGGAAGTCACGTCGTTCCATCATGAATGCGCCCATCGCGCGTCGAGCCGCAATCGATGCTCTGCGCAAATTGAACCCCATAGCGATGATGCGCAATCCAGTCATGTTCGTCGTTGAGGTGGGAAGCGTCCTCACCACGGTCCTTTTGATATCGGATCTTGCTCGTCGACTCCCCAACACCAGCTTCGATCTGCAGATCACACTCTGGCTCTGGTTTACCGTCCTCTTTGCAAACTTTGCGGAGGCCATGGCCGAAGGACGCGGCAAAGCACAGGCCGACGCATTGCGTCAGGCTAAATCGGAGACGATTGCATATCGCATCCGCTTCGGCGTGGTTGAGGAAGTGCCGAGCTCCAGGCTTCGCGCTGAGGATTTAGTACGCGTCTCCGCCGGACAGATGATCCCGGGTGATGGTGAAGTAGTCGCCGGCGTGGCCTCCGTCGATGAATCCGCTATTACGGGCGAGTCAGCTCCGGTCATTCGCGAAGCGGGCGGTGACCGCTCCGCGGTGACCGGCGGCACGCGGGTGTTGAGCGACGAGATCACGGTTCGCATCACATCCAATCCGGGTGAGACCTTTCTCGATCGCATGATTGCTCTCGTAGAGGGGGCGGAGCGTCAGAAGACTCCCAACGAGATTGCACTGAACATCCTGCTGGCCGGTCTGACCATCATCTTTCTCCTCGCTGTCGTCACGTTGCAGCCATTTGCTCTCTACTCCAGAGCGCCGCAAAGCATATTCGTGCTGGTGTCGCTGCTCGTCTGCCTCATCCCCACGACGATCGGCGGTCTGCTCTCTGCGATCGGCATCGCCGGTATGGATAGATTGGTGCAGCACAACGTGCTCGCCACGAGCGGCCGGGCGGTAGAGGCTGCGGGCGATGTAAACACACTCCTTCTGGATAAAACCGGCACTATCACGATCGGCAATCGCCAGGCGTCTGAGTTCATTCCAGCCCCGGGCATTTCGAACGATAGACTTGCCGACGCGGCGCAGCTCTCGTCGTTGCCCGACGAGACACCAGAGGGACGATCGATTGTCATCCTGGCAAAAGAGCGCTACGGACTGCGAGGAAGAGAACTCGCTCAACTCAATGCGGTGTTCGTCCCGTTCAGTGCAACGACGCGCATGTCAGGCATTGACCTTGAGGGCCGCTCGATTCGCAAGGGTGCAGCCGATGCGATCGCGCGCTATCTCCGCGAATTCGGCGGTGGCCTACCTGCGGAGGTGCAATCCGTGGTGGAGGGAATTGCGCGCAGCGGAGGCACACCTTTGGTCGTTGCCGAAAACGGTCGTGCGCTCGGCGTCATTCATCTCAAAGACATCGTCAAGGGCGGCATGCGCGAACGATTTCTTCAGTTGCGTGCCATGGGCATCCGAACTGTCATGATTACCGGCGACAACCCGTTAACCGCTGCTGCCATTGCGCGCGAGGCTGGTGTCGATGATTTCCTGGCGGAGGCTAAGCCGAAAGACAAGATGGATCTCATTCGTCGCGAACAGTCGGAAGGGAAGCTCGTCGCAATGACAGGCGATGGCACAAACGACGCGCCTGCTCTGGCACAGGCCGACGTGGGTGTCGCGATGAACAGCGGCACACAGGCAGCCAAGGAAGCCGGCAACATGGTGGATCTCGATTCCAACCCGACCAAGCTCATCGAGATCGTGGCGATCGGTAAGCAGCTCCTCATGACCCGCGGTGCTTTGACCACCTTTTCGATTGCCAATGATGTTGCCAAGTACTTCGCCATCATCCCGGCCATGTTCGCCGGCGCCTTTCCTGTGCTGAATGCGCTGAACATCATGCACCTGCGCACGCCTCAGTCCGCCATACTTTCCGCCATCATCTTCAATGCGCTCATCATCGTCTTGCTGATACCACTGGCATTGCGTGGGGTGAAATACCGTCCTTCGTCCGCCGCCGCGATGCTGCAGCGTAATCTGCTGATCTACGGTGTGGGTGGCGTTGTCATACCGTTCATCGGCATCAAGGCCATCGATCTGGCCATTACCGCCATCGGTCTTGCATAGAGGAGCTATCGCGATGAAGCGCCATCTCATCACCGCCTGCCTTTACACCGCAATCACTGCGATTGTTCTTGGGGTCGGCTATCCGCTCCTCATCACTGGCATCGCGCGTCTTGCTTTTCCAGCGCAGGCATCCGGCGAGTTGGTGTGGCGGAATGGCGTGCTGGTCGGCTCTCGGCTTATTGGCCAACCTTTCAGCGGAGACCATTACTTCCACTCCCGGCCTTCAGCAGCCGGCAGCGGCTACGATGCTTCCGCGTCGTCAGGCTCGAATCTTGGCCCCACGAGCAAGCCATTGGTCGAGAGAATTGCGCAGAGCGTCAGCAGTGAGAAAACAGAAGCTCCGGTGCCTGTGGACCTCGTGACGGCTTCCGGCTCCGGGCTCGATCCCGACATCTCACCGGCTGCGGCGCTCTATCAGGTGCATCGTGTGTCTAGCGCAACGGGAATTCCGGAGGAGACGCTCCGTAGGCTGGTTGCGGCACATATTACCCCACGACAACTGGGCCTTCTCGGCGAGCCTCGTGTGAATGTGCTCGAACTCAACCTGGACCTGGGCAGACTAAGCGAGAATAAGCCGAATATCTCGCGTTCGCAGACCAACCCTTAAACCAGATCAGCACTCAGCGGAAGAAGTGAGCAGTTTCGCCCAATGGCGAATTCTGTCACGTTCGTACAATGCGCCTTCGAGCGAGGCAAGCTGTACGGCGAAGTTTCCGATGGTCGAGCTTTCGACTACCCCACAGGAGAGCGGCAAACCAGTTGCTTCGGCCGTCAGCCGATTCAGTAGGGAATTCAGACTCCCGCCGCCCACAACATAGATCCGTTCAGGCGTGCATCCGGTGAGCCGCACCAGATCACGCAGAACCTCGCCATACCGATGCGCGAGGCTATGGAAGATAAGACTTGCAAACGCGGGGAGAGAAGATTCGTCTTCTGGAACGGCCGAGACGCCCTGCTCCAGAAGCTGCTGGTTGATCAGCGATGCGAGTTTGCCCGGCACCAGCAGTCGCGGATCATCCACGTTTAACAAACCCTGCGGTGTTGGTGTCCCCTCTGCTGCTGCAATCACCTCCGCAATGCTCCACGCATTCCCTCGAAGACAAAGCTGCTTCTCGACCTGTTTCAATAGCCACATGCCATTCACGTTCTTGTGGAAGCAATATCGGCCGCAAGCAGCCCGCAGATTGGTGAATCCCGCAATGCGCGCGTCTTCTGCCAAAATAGGCTGATCGAGAAGCGAGCCAGGTAATGACCACGTACCGGAGCTGATGTACGCCCACGCATCGCCTTCCGCCGGAATCCCCGCAACCGCCGACGCCGTGTCATGGCAGGCTGGCGCGATTAACCGTGTCTTTGCGAACGGCGGAAGCATCCGCAAATCGGCGCTTACGGTGCCAATATCAGTCCCGGTCGCAACGAGCTCAGGCGCCGCTTCAAGGTCGAGTCCAGCCCGGTCGAAGACCTCTTTGTTCCACGTATTCGCACGCGCATCCAGGAGTCCGGTGTGAGCGGCGTTGGTCAACTCCGAGACAAGCCGGCCGCCTAGTTGCGAGAGTACATACTCCGGCAGATTTACCCAGCGATAATGCGCTGGAACACCCGCTTGTCCGTCGGCAACAAGCTGGTAAAGCGTATTGATGCGAAGCGGCTGCACGCCAGTATGCCGATAGAGAAATGCTGCCGGACATGCTTTCTCAGTCGCCATTTCGCTGGCCATCGTCCGCTCATCCCGGTAGCAAAAGGCTGCGCCAATCGGCACACCGTCTTGGTTGAGCCGAACATAGTCCACCGCCCACCCGTCAACTCCGATGGACGCTATGGGGCCGTGTGTCCTTTCGGCACACAGCCGCAGGCCCACTTTCACTTCGTTGATCAGCTTCTGCAGGTCCCAATGGAGCGAGTTGCCTCGAGCGACAGGACCATTGCTCGAGCGTTGAATCACGTCAATTTGCGGGACGTCGTCGTTCCACTGCAGCAGGGAGACGCGACAGCTCTCGGCACCTAGGTCGATGGCCACGATATTGGGTGGCCGGCTCATGCGCGCAGTGGGCACCGTCTCCTCAACGTAGAAAAGCGTCGGCCAGGCCGCCGTCCACGGGAATTAGATGCCCTGTTGTACACGGTGCCTTCGGGCCGGCAAGAAAAAGGATTGCCTCCGCGCAATTCTGCGGATCGATCGGCGCGTGGGTCAACGTACGGGCAGCATAGAAAGCGGCAAGACTGCTGCGCAATTCCTCGTCATTCATCTCCGAACGAAACGGGATATCGTACTTTATCAGTGACGCAATGACACGGTCGCGCGGAAACATCGTCGACCCCTTCACAACCGTCGCGGGGCTGATGCCGTTGATCCGCACCAGCGGTGCATGCGACACTGCGAGCTCCCGAATCAGGTGACTCAGGGCCGCTTTGCTGACGTCATATGCCTCGCTGCCTCTCTTCGGAACGACCGCATTCGCTGAGCTCGTCAGAACGACACTCGCCGGAAGTCCTTGCTCCTGAAGCAAGCGACCAACCTCCTCGACCAGCAGAAAATTCGCCGTGACATTCACTTCCAGCGTCAGCGCCCACTGCTCATCCGAGATCGCACCCGAGGGGGACGAAGGAAACAGCGCCGCGGTGTTGACGAGAATGTCGAGACCCCCGAACGCCGATACAGTCTGACGAATCGTCTCGCGAATCGAGTCGCGGCTACGAATATCGACCGCGGACACAGTTGCGGCTTCCTTGCCCACAATCGCGCGCACCTCCTCCGTCACGCGCGTCGCGCTCTCGAGGTCACGGTCCGCGATGAACACGTGCGCTCCGCGCTCCGCGGCCAGCAGCGCCACTGCGCGCCCGATCCCACTGCCACCACCAACAATAAACGCGATCGTGCGGCTTAGCTCCTTTTCCGCTGGCTGCCGTCGAATCTTTGCATCTTCCAGCGCCCAATATTCAATCCTGTACGCCTCTGAAGGGGGAAGCGACACGTAGTTGCTGTAAGTCTGAAATGCATCGGCAAGTGTGTCAGAGCCGCATTGTGGAAGGTGCCTCGGTGGCGCCCCTTCGGACAGTCCCGCTGCGCCTTTCATTACGTGGATTGCATTGACATAAAATTCGCCAACGATCCTCGACTCCGTCTTGTTCTTCCCGAAGGTGAACATGCCGAGTCCGGGAATCAACACAACGGCCGGATTAGGGTCGCGCATCGCAGGCGACGCTGCCTCAGCGTGCCTCCGATAGTAGTCGGCGTACTCAGTGCGATAGACAGCTAGTCTATCCATGATCGCCTGTTTCAGTGCGGCGATGCCACTCGTGGGTTCCCATGGCACATGCATCGGGCGAATCTTGGTACGGATAAAGTGATCCGGGCAACTCGTTCCCATGTACGCCAGTTTTTCCGCATCATGCGAATTCACAAACTCCAGCACATCGGGAAGGTCGGAATAGCTCGCAATCGATCGCTTCTGTTCACTGACCCTTCCGCGGAGGAAAGGGAGTATCTTGACCGCGACCTCTTCCCGATCATCGAGCGGCGCAAACCGCTGGCCGCCGAGTATGTTCTGCCCTTTCGCTTTCAGGTGGCTTTCAATGAAATCAGTGAGGTGGTCGATCATACGAAGCGTATTCAGATAGCAGCCGCGTTGCGTATCACCCCAGGTGAAGAGTCCATGACCGCCAAGCACAATGCCATCGCACGCAGGTTCCTGCTCAACTGCGCGCTTCATCATCATCGCAAGCTCGAACCCCGGCCGCTGCCACGGTACCCAGATGAGCTTGTGAACGTAGGTGCGGTTGAACTCTTCCATCTTCTCGCGCCCGTTGGCGGCAGCGGCCAGCGCGATGGCACAATCCGGGTGAAGATGATCGACATGCCGGTAAGGAAGGAAACCGTGCAGCGGCGTGTCGATGGAAGCTGCAACCGGATTGATGCCGAAGGTGCAGAGCGGGTAAAACTCCACCATCTCGTCCTCGCGGTCCGCGCCGCGATAGATCCCCTCGAGCGTTAGAAACCTCTCCAGATACAGGGTCGCGAACCCAGCTCGCTTGATACTTCCAAGGTCACCCCCGCTGCCTTTGACCCACAAGATGCGGACTTCTTCGCCTGTAAGCGGATCCTTCGTGACCACTTTCGAGCTGGTATTTCCGCCTCCGAAATTCGTGATGCGCAGGTCTGAGCCAAGCAGGTTCGATCGATACCGTAGCAGCTCAGGTTCATCCATATTTGCGGCAACCTTGTCGTCCCAACGGTCGTCAAGGTACTGGAGCTCCGTTGCGCTATGTGATGGTGCCAGTGTCATGATTTCGTATCTCTCCGTTGCGCATCAGGCGTAGCTCGACTGCAGCACTGCATTGCGCGATCCACGTTCCCGTTCAACCTTTGCTACGTATCCGCTCTCTGCCAAAGCGCGCAGCGGATCGCAAGGTACGCCGCGGCGTTCGCGCCACGCCGTTAATGCCGGACGTACATCTGTCCAAAATGCTGCGCGCAGACACTCCTCCGCTTCTACCGTCTTTGCAGCGGACTGCAACTCGGCCAGGCGGCTATGGTCCACCACCGATGCCTTCGCAAACAGCTCCTGTGCCACAATCACACTCTGTATCGTCGCTTCGATTTTTCCTTTTATGTTGTGGCTCTGGTCCAACATGAACGCGACATTCGCGAATTCAGCCTCGTCAGTAGAAGGAATCTCGTGGAAGATGCGGAACAACTGATACGGATCAATCGAGCCCAGGGTCAGGTCATCGTCCGCATACCGCCGATCATTGAAATGGAAGCCACCAAGAAGGCCAAGATGCAGCAGCCACGCGACTATCTGTTCGATGTTCTGCGACTGATAATGATGACCTGTGTCCACGAGCACACGCGCCCTCGGCCCGGCAGCACGAGCTAAATGTGATGCCATTCCCCAGTCGGCAATATCCGTGTGATAAAAAGCAGGTTCGAACGGCTTGTATTCGATCAGCAATCGCTGATCGCCGGCCAAGGCGCTGTGTATCTCCAATAAAGCCGTTTCCAACCATCCAATGCGATGAAGAATGCTTTGCGCTCCAGGATAATTTGAGCCGTCAGCGAGCCAGAGTGAGATGTCACGACAGCCGAGCAACCGCGCTATCTCAACTGAATACAGTACATGTTCGAGTGCACGCCGTCGGATACCGGCATCCGGATTGCACAGCGAACCGAATTTGTATTCCTGGTCCTGAAATAGATTCGGGTTGATAGATCCGGCCCGGACTCCATATTTCTCCACGAGGCGCGCCACTTCTGGCACGCCGTCCAGACCGCGCGGAAGATCCCAAAGCACATGCAGCGCTATTGAGGGCGTTACACCCGTCAGCGCAAGTACGAGCGCAGCATCGGCGAACTTTTCCTCCAGAGTGGTGGCAGCCCCCGCCTGCAGAAACTTGCCAAACCGTGTGCCCGTATTCGCAAATCCCCACGACGGCACCTCGATCGTGAAGCGGTCCAGGCGCGTCAGCGCACCTTCCAAGGCTAGCGTGTCAGGCACCTGCGTGCTCCTCCCTGTAGGAATGACGGCGCAACAGCGAGTGTATCGCCCGCCGCAAACTCCTTTCAATTGCAGCCGCGAATATCAAATGCAGCGATGCCCACGTAAGATGGCTTGAACTAACTCACGGCGCGGAGGCATGGCTTGGGTGTGAATCCCCTGGTTGGGGTCATCTATCACTGGATTGGCGGCCTGGCGTCTGCCAGCAACTTCATTCCATTTCGGCCCATCAAGCGCTGGTCGTTTGAAATCTACTGGATCATCCAGGGCTTCGCCGCATGGATCGTGGCCCCCATTATCATCGGACACATCTTTGTGCCGGACGTTCTCACCGTACTCCGTGTGACGCCAGTTTCGACACTGTGGCACACCATGTTTTGGGGCGCCATGTGGGGTGTCGGCGGCCTTACGTTCGGTCTCGCGGTACGCTATCTCGGTATTGCGCTCGGATATGCGATCGCACTCGGATTCTGCACCGCCTTCGGCACCTTGATGCCGCCTATCTTCAACGGACAGATCTTCAGCATTCTGCGCCAAACCGGAGGGCGCGTTATCCTCCTCGGTGTTGCCATCTGCGTACTGGCGATCGCGGTGAATGGGCTGGCTGGTTATTCGAAAGAGAAAGAGGTTCCCGCGGAGGAAAGAGCAGCGATTGGCGAACGCGACTTCTCTTTTGGTAAAGGGCTCGGCGTGGCAATCTTTGCAGGCATCATGAGTTCGTGCTTTGCCTACGGGCTCAACGCCGGCAAAGGCATCGCGCTCATCGCGCGGCAACACCTTCTTGCTCATGGCGGCTCGGAACTCTGGCAAAACCTTCCACTACTCATTGTGGTGCTCATCGGCGGCTTTGCTACTAACCTCCTCTGGTCCATCATCCTTATCGTGCGCAATCATTCCGCGGCGGAATTTCTTGGAGCACCAGGAGTCAATCCTGAGCAGGCAGCGCCGGTAGACGAAACTGCCGACTTATCCGAACGGCTTACTCCGGCCATTCTGGTCAGTAATTACGCGCTGGCCTCCCTCGCCGGGGTTCTCTGGTATTTCCAGTTCTTCTTCTACTCGATGGGTCAGACCAAGATGGGGAAGTACGACTTCTCCAGTTGGACCCTACACATGGCCAGCATCATCGTCTTTGCCACCCTTTGGGGGCTGGTGCTGCACGAGTGGCGCGATACGAGCCGGAGAACCAAGCTCCTCATGGCTCTCGGCCTCTTCCTGCTCGTCGGCTCGACAGTTGTAGTCGGATGGGGGAACTATCTGGAATCGCTCGCCTGATCCTGCCAGCGACTTGACATCGTTAATGCGCGAGCGCCGGTGAAGTCGCCGCCGGATGTGTCGATATGACACCTTTACCCTCTTGCACTACATAAAAGCGATCGGCGGCCAGATTCGCGAGTGTCTCTTTGGCGCCGGAAGACCAGGTGACCTCGACCTTATCTGCGCGGGAATGATTCCCCAATCCAAAATGCAGGCGCATATCGTTCTGCGATAGGTAGCTGCCGCCGCTGCGTACTTCATCTCCTTGTATAAGGTCGGCCGCTGTCACCCTGACCCGGGCATTCAGTGCCAGCAAGTTTCCCTTCGCGCCCCGCAGGTCCAGACTGATCCAATGATTCTGCGCATCCGCCTCCGCACGCAGAATCATTGGGCTGCCCTCCAGGTTCTCGATCACGATTTCGAGATGCCCATCATTGAAGAGATCGCCCACGGCCAGCCCTCTGCTCACCTGCGGTATCAGGACTGCCGGGCCGCTGAGCCTACTGACATCGCGAAATGTCCCATCATGCTGATTGCTATAAACCAGCTTCGGTTCCCGATACACCGTACCTGTGCCCGAAGCTCCCACTTGCGGATAGACGTGGCCATTCACCAGGATGAAGTCGAGCCAGCCGCTGTTGTTGAGGTCGATGAAGGCATCGCCCCACCCGACATACGGAGTCGTAGCGCGCGCAATGCCGGAAGGGTAAGAAACGTCGGTAAAATTCATTCCGCCATCGTTCCGATAGAGTGTCGCGTACTCCTCGCTGAAGTGCGAAATCGCAATGGAGAAGCGGCCGGTGTGCATGTAGTCGCCTAGAGCGACTCCCATGTTCGCCTGTTCCGTGCCATCCTGGTTCACTGCCACGCCCGACGGGTAGGCGACATCGGTGAAGTGCCCGTGACCGTCGTTCATGTAAAGAAAGTTCGGCTCGCCATCGTTCGCTACAAACAGGTTGGGCGGCCCATCGCCTCCCAGGTGAGCCCACACCGCCGTCAATCCGAAGAAACCGCGCGCATCGTCCACGCCCGCCTGCTTGGAAACGCCCTCGAACCTGCCATCGCCGTGATTGTGGTACAGGTTGTCGCTTGTCCCCTTTAGACCGCGCGGCCCGCACTGCACCGGGACATCGTGATACTGACAGGTCTTCTTCGACCCGAAGGTCGGCAGATCATTCAGATGAAAGTCGACATAGTGCGCCACGAACAAGTCCGGCCATCCGTCGCCGTCATAGTCACCGAAAGAAGCACCGGTCGCCCAACTGTTGTCCCCGCTCAGCCCGGCTTGTTTGGTCACATCCGTAAACGTACCGTTGCCATTGTTGCGGTAGAGGACGACTCCGCCGAAGCACGTCACCAGCAGATCAGGTCGACCATCATTGTTGTAGTCTCCGATCGTTGAGCCCATTGCCCAGCAGGGATAGCCAACTCCAGCCTTGTCGGTGACGTCCGTGAATGTGCCATCGTGATTGTTACGGTATAGCGCACTCTTCGCCTTTTTCCCCGCCAGCCCCATCTCCACGCTCGCGGCGTTTGTGAAATACATATCGGGATAGCCATCCTGGTCGTAATCGATCAGTGCCACGCCGCCGCTCATCGACTCGACGATGTAGCGCGCATCGGGCGTCGACATGTGGTCGAAATGAATGCCGGTGCGGGCGGTGATATCCACCAGTTGCGTCGCAGCACTCGGTTGAGGCGCGGGCCCACTCGTTGGAGGCGCCTTCACTGCCTGCGCCGACTGGCTGAGACACATCGCCGGCGCGCACAGGCATCCCAAAAGTACGAGCATTTGTCCGCACACGCCGGCGGCAAGCCGCGCCCAAAGACCTCGCCGATCAGCGCTGCTCGACCGTATCATCAGCATTCTTCTGAAGCGATCCCATGCGCATGTCGCGGAAGATTTTTTCGAGCTTGCTCTTCATATCCTTGTACTTCTTGTACTCTGCCATCTGCTGATCCGCCTCGGCAGTCTTGCCTTGCCGGCGATAGAGCACGCTCAGCCGGTAGTGGGCTACCGTGTTGGTCGGATCCGCCTTTGCCGCTCGCTCGAACATCTCTTGTGCCTTCTCGTTTTCGTTCATGGTCATCAGGATTTTCCCCAGTTCCACCAGCGCATCCGCATCGTTCGGTTGCAGCTCCACCGCCTTCGAGTCTTCAGTGAACGCGGCCTTCGTGTCCCCACGCTTCGCGGCAGCCTGGCCCATCATCAGGTGCGCCTGCTCATCGGCAGGATTGTCGGCAATCGCCGCCTGAAACTCCGGCTCCGCCTGCGCCTTCAATGCATCGTTTGTTGAGTTATAGAGTAGCTCGCCGAGTTCGAAGTGCGCAGACGGAAGGTGTGGATTGATTTTCAGAGCCTCGCGCAGATTGACGATGGCCTGCGCCTCATCCCCATGCCGCGCCAGTTCGCGGCCCATCATTTCGTGCATCAGTGCGCCATCGGGATCGGTAAGCGCCATCGTCACGATGGCCTTGTCCGTCAGGTCGGAATACAAGCGATAGGACGAATAGAGTAAGTCGGTGTTCGTCGGCTGGTCCGCAAGCAGTTGCGACACAATCGCCGCTGCTTTCTCTGTCTCTCCTGTGCTGGTGTAACTCGTCACCAGAGCATTGCCAACTTCGGTCTTGAATTTCTGCTCTGTCAGGTGGGGGAAGGCAGCTTCCAGATCAGCGTTCCCCGCATCGATCTGTCCCGTCCGCTCTTCTGCAAGCCCCAGAAGTCCCTGCAGCTTCCATAGGTCGGGCTTAAGCTTGACCGCCACGCGTAGTTCGGGGACCGCGCCGGCATAGTCTCCGCGAAAAAACAGCAGCACACCCAGGTTCCCCCGTGCGTCCACATTGTTCGGTTCCAGTGCCACCGCCTTTTGCAACTCCGGTATGGCCAGGTCTGGCCGTTGCTGCTGGAGGTACTGCTGTGACGCCTGAATATGTTGACGCGCCTGCTGCTTCGACGAGCCAGTCTGCGGTTTGGCCACCTGACCGACACAAGTGATTGCAGAGAGGGGCAGCAACAGAAGGGCACTGAGGACAACGCGGCAAGTCATGTCTAAGTCATCATAAAGTGGCGATATCGCCGGGACGAAAAAAGAAGAGAACGGCGATCGCCGTTCTCTTCTTTTTCGAAGCAGGTTTAGAGGTCAGAAGGAAATACGCCCGTAGAGCTGCATGGTACGGCCGCCCACCCTCAGGCTGTTGATGATCCCGGCGTTGGGGTCTCCGATCGAAGCGTTCGGATTGTCAAAGGAGGGATGATTTAGGACATTTTGTGCTGCTGCGCGAATTTCTACGGCCATGTTTTCCCACGGAAGGTGGAATGTCTTCCCAAGCGCCGCATTCATGATGAAGTAGTTTGGCCCATACAGATTATTCCGTCGCGTATTGCCGTATGTCCCGGGGAGCGGCTGTTGGAATGCTGCCGGGTCGAACCACTGGTTAATGCTTCTATTAGACGGATTCGCATTTCCGATCTGATTGGGGAACTGCTGTCCATTGCCCGTCAGATCGAAGGAGTTATTGGAGCTCATCGTAACGTTGAATGGACTGCCGGACGTCCAGACGATAGTTGGCGCAACCTGCCATCCACCAATAGTTGCGTCGACCAGCGAGTTGCTGTTCAGGAATTGCTGACCCTTGCCGAAAGGCAGGTCGTAGAGCACTGCTGTCTTGAAGGCATTGCGGACATCGAAGTTCGATGCTCCGTAATTGGCCGACACATTGTAAGGCCGCTGGTAGAAGTCATTTCCCGAACTGCTGCCCCATCCGGAGGAATCAATGCTGGTAAGCATGTGCGACCAGACATAGTTCGCCTGGAATTCCAGGCCGTGGGAAAGCCGTTGGCTGACTTCAGTTTGCAGCGAGTTGTAATTGGAGACACCGTTGTTGGTGCCGCCGGAACCATTGTTGCCGCTGCTGATGGACTGAAACAGTGGATAGGGTCGTTTACCTTGATCGTTCGGCCCCAGGAACTGCTCTGGAACCGCATTGATATCGGCCGGGAATAACAGGTTGTATCCATGGCTCGCAACATAACGGACTCTGAAAACCATGCTCGGGCCTATCTCTTGCTGCACCTCGGCATTCCATTCCAGAATCTTCGGCACCGGCGTGTGGTACTGCTGATACGAGATTTGCAGCCCGTTATAGGCATCCGGCGTGCTTGGTGCCGTCAGGTATGCTGCGTTGACGCTCTTTCCCCCTGCGCCCTGATTGTTCGTATTGCCATTGGAAGCGAGCAGCACCACCGGAAATGTTCCGTTCGTGTTGTCGTTCAGAGTGCCTGAAGACCCGAACGCTCCGCCCATGCCCGGGGCATAGGTGTCATTGCTCCAGGTATAGCCGTAGAGCCCGATCCCGCCGCGAAGCACGGTGGTAGGCCGGAGTTGATAAGCGAAGCCACCGCGAGGCAGCCAAGTGTTCCAGTTTCCTGCCTGCAGGCTATCGCGTCCGTTTGCCTTGGTTGTGCCGTACCACACAGCACCGAGCGAGCCGTCTGCAGGATTTGTGACAGTCGGATCGAAGGAAATCATGTTTCCCTTCACCTCGTGCCAGCCAGTCATCCCCTGCCAGCGCAGCCCGGCGTTCACGGTCAGCTTAGGAGTAAGTTTGATATCGTCCTGCGCAAACACCTGAGGGCTCTTCAATCGGCCGCCGTATTCAGGGGTGACCTTCGCATTCCATTGATTCGTATACCCGAGCAGGAAATCTGCGAATGACATGCCCGTCGTCGTGTCTCCGGCGGTAGCCGCCGTATAAGCGCCCGTGTACTTCATAGTGCCCGCGTTGGTATTGCCCCAGGCGGTTGAGTTTGCCTGGTTGATCAGGAACTCGCCGCCAAAGTGCAGCACGTGCCGGCCGCGGACCAAAGTGACTACATCCGACGGATCGAAGACAAATTCCTTATAGACCGCGTTGGACTGGGGAGCCAGCTCATAGATCTGGCCGCCGTTGCCCTCGATTTGGACGTCCGGGAAGGTATCCGCCTTCGCGAATTGCCAACCTAGCTGGGCGGGAAAGCCCTGCCCAATCGAGAACGGCGTAAAGAAGTTGAGCTGATCCGTAAAGCCCATGCGTGCTTCGTTGATGGTACTCGGGCTGATCGTCCACACCCAGGAGACCTGCGCATTGTCGCGGCTCACGTCGCCATTTTGGCAATTGACCGGACAAATGCCTTGATTGCGGAACTGCGCCGGATTGTCGCTGTTCGTCTCCGAAATGATGATGTGGTTGTTCTGGTTGATTTGCCAGTCTAACCGGCCGAAGTACTTTGTGAAGGGATTCGAACTGGGCACGTTGTAGTGGAAGTTGTTCGTGAAACCAGATGCTCCCGCCACGTTCGGAGCCGGATAGTATTTGGAGATCGCCGCTGCGACAGGATCGATCTTGCCCGCGGGAATAGCGTTTTTGCCGGTTTCCTCCAGGAATGATTTTCTGTGAAAGGCGCCGGTGCTATCAACGGTCTGTGTCGTTGGATCATACAGGGTTTGAAAGCCGGTGAAGTCGCCGGCAAGCATGTTGGCTGTAGGGACGTTCTCAAAGCCTGCAGATGCAGTTCCGGGATTGATCGTCTTGTCGTAGTTGAAGTAGAAGAAGATCTTGTCCTTCCAGATCGGACCGCCAACCGAGAAGCCGAAATTGTTGTAGCGCTGATAAGGACGGCTCCCACTGCCGAAGCCGTAGTCCGCAGCGTCCAAAGCATCATTCTGGAAGAATTCGTAGCCTGCACCGTGGAACTGGTTGGTACCGCCCTTGCTGATCTGATTGAAGCTCGCGCCGCCGATACCGTACTGGGCCGAGAAGGAAGAGGAGTCGACCTTGAGTTCCGCAACCGTCTCCAGAACCATCACGTCGGCGTTCTGGCTCATCGGCAGAGTGGTCGTCGCGCCATCAGCCAGGACCGTGTTGTAGGGCAAGTTGCCGTTAATCGAGGCAGTCTGGCCGGTACGGTAGTTCGTGCTGGAAGCGCCCGGCATAAGCACGACGAAGTTCTGCCAGTCTGCGCCCACCTGTGGCAGTTGGAGAAGTTGTTTGGACTCAAGGGTACTCGATTGTGAACCGTTCTCTGTTTGCAACAGAGGCACATCCGTCTTAACCACCACCTCCTGTTGCGCACCACCGACAGTCATCTGGGCGTCGACAGAGACCGTGGCTACCCGCAGAGTGATCGGGCCGCGAACAAAGGTTTGGAAGCCAGGCGCGGTAACGGTGATCAGGTAATGATCCGGAACGATCGAACCAGTGTAGTAAAGGCCGGCTCCATCGGTTGTGTAGGTGTGGGAAATGCCCTTGTCGACGTCATCGACTTTCACTGTGGCGCCTGGGATGACGGCTCCCGCGGAATCCGTTACAACACCACGGATCTCACCGGAATTGGTGTTCTGTGCGATGGCCGCTAGGGCCGGCCATAACATGGCAAGGCCAAGGCTGGCGCGAATCCACTGCTTCATGTTGCCTCCTGGAAAACTACAATCTGCCTGCGCTGCGCCAGCGGTTGATCCGTAGGCTTCGCGCTTCTTCTTTGTTGCATCAGGCCCCTGCCGTCAATCCGGCAGTAAGCCCACGACTCCCCGAGCACGGAAGGGAAGGACCGCAGATCGTCTCAACCCGTCCGTCAATCACCGGCATCTTTTGGCGAATAAGCAATATTGGTTTTTCTTCCCGTTTTCTCCGCCCGGTTCGACTCAGAGACAACGGGTTCGCCTTCGCGTCCGGTAAAGATGGTCTCCGGTGATCGTTGCAGATGAAAACAATTCAAGAAGATCATTGTCAAGCGAAATCTTCGTTGCGTATGCTAAGACAATCCTTTGTCTTCATATCAGTAAACAGATGTCCGAAGAGAGATCGATAAAGTTCATGGATATGACGAGCCGGCGTACCTTCCTGAAATTGGCAGCTTTGGCTGCCCCTTCTGCCACCACTTTTGGTTCGCTCGCAGCGTGGGGTCTGCCGTCGGACACTTCCTCCGGGAAGCCCATACAGGCCTGGCGCACCTCGGAAAAGGTTCGCTGCCAGCAGATCGAACCTCCCCCCTGGCGAAATGGGGCCGAAACGAGCGCCGGAGTCATCCAACTCGATCCAACACAACAATTTCAGCAGTTACTAGGGTTTGGCGCCGCCCTAACCGACGCCTCCTGTTACCTGATCCAGCAAATGCCCGCGGCCGCACGCGAAGCCTTGCTCAAGGAATGTTTCGGAGGCGACGGACTCCGTATGTCCGTTGCGCGCACCACCATCGGTTCCAGCGATTACTCCCGCGACGCGTACACCTACGACGACAGCGCTCAGCCCGATCCCAATCTCCAGCACTTCAGCATTGACCACGATCGACAATACATCCTGCCCGTGCTCCGCGAGACCCAGCAGGTGAATCCGGAGATCTTCTACTTCTCCTCCCCCTGGACTCCGCCAGCCTGGATGAAGGCAGGCGATTCGCTGCGCGGCGGTTCCATGCGTAGCCGCTACTTCGAGCCTTATGCGGAATATTTCGTCAAATTTCTCAAGGGGTATGCCGCTGACGGAGTCCACATCCGTGCTGTAACGGTTCAGAACGAGATCGACACCGACCAGAATGGCCGCATGCCACAGTGCATGTGGGGACAGGAATACGAGATCCAGTTCGTGAAGCAGTTCCTGGGGCCGGCCCTTGAGATGAACTCCCTCGACACAAAAGTCTGGATACTCGACCACAACTACAACTTATGGGGGCGCGTGGCAGATGAATTCGAAGATCCCGGTCTTTCGAAGTACGTCGACGGCGTCGCCTGGCACGGCTACTATGGTTCGCCCGCCGCCATGACCCGCGTCCACAACATGTTCCCGCTCAAGAATGCGTACTGGACCGAAGGCGGATCCGACTTCACCTCGCCCGACTACACAACCGATTGGTCGAAATGGTCCGGTACCTTCGCGGGCATCCTGAATAACTGGGCGCGCTCCATCGTCAGCTGGAACCTGGTGCTCGACGAGCAAGGCAAGCCCAATGTTGGCCCCTTCTCCTGCGGCGGCGTTCTCACTCTCAGCTCCCAGACACATCAGCTCACGCGCAGTGGGCTCTACTGGGCATTGGCTCACTACTCCAGATTCATGCAGCGTGGTGCCCGTGTCTTCGCCACCCGCGGCGACCTTCCCGATGTGGATCACATAGCAGCGCAAAACCCCGACGGCGCCCGCGTGCTTGTCCTCACCAATCGCGGTCAGGACCAGCATGTCCGCTGCGCGATGCAGGATAAATCACTCCAAATCGATCTGCCGGCAGATTCAGTTACCACCCTCGTCCTGTAAAAATGCCGGGATGGGAAGCTGGGTCTCCATATTCTCGCGTCTCGCGCGTGGCATGCTTGTCTGCGCAGCGGGCCTCACTCAAACACATCTCACCGATGCTAGCGCGCAATCGACACAGCAATTGCCTCTCTACAAGCAGGCAGACGCGTCCATAGAAGGCCGTATTGATGATCTTCTTCGGCGGATGACGTTGGAGGAGAAGGCGAGGCAACTGGATATGTACTCCGGCGCTCGCTATCTCGTCGAGAGCCACACCGACGATACACACGCGGCGCTGGATGCCGCCTTCCTTCCTGAGAAGGCTCAGCGCCTCTGGGGCGATCTCGGGGTCGGAAGTATTCATGACCTCAACCCCACGCCGGAGCAGGCAAACAGCATCCAGAAGTGGGTCATCGCGCACAATCATCTGGGCATCCCCGCTCTCTTTATCGAAGAAGGTCTGCACGGCTTCGATACTGGCACCGTATTTCCCGCACCCATCAATCTCGCCGCCACATGGAACCCGCAGATCGCACAACAGACCGGCGCAGCCATCGCCGCGGAGGCACGCGCCACCGGCGTCGCAATGATCCTCGCGCCCGTGCTCGATCTCGCCCGCGATCCGCGCTGGGGGCGTGTTGAAGAAGACTTCGGCGAAGACCCCTATCTCACCGGCCAGCTTGGCCTTGCCTACGTGCGTGGTGCGCAGGGCGACACCATCGACAGCGATCACACCGTTGTCGCCGAGCCTAAGCACTTCGCCGGTCACGGCTCGCCGGAAGGCGGCACCAATACCTCGCCCGTACACATCGGCGAGCGTGAGCTGCGCACCGTAATGCTGAAGTCGTTCGAGCCCGCCTTTCGCGAGGGACACGCCATGGCCACCATGGCCGCTTATCACGAGATTGACGGCATCCCCATCACCGCAGATCCGCTTCTGCTCAAAACCATCCTCCGTCAGGAGTGGGGTTTCCGCGGTTTTGTCCTCTCCGATCTCGGCGCGATCGAGCGCCTCTACACCGTGCACCACGTCGCTGACTCGCCGAAAGACGCATCCTGCCTGGCTATTCGCTCAGGCGTTGACATGCAGTTCTACGACTTTCCTCAGGACGTCTTCCAGAAAGCGATCGTCGATTGCGTGCGCGAAGGCTCTCTTTCGCGGTTCGATTTCGATCGCGCCGTTCGTTCTGTTTTACGAGTAAAGTTCGCCCTCGGTCTCTTCGATCACCCTTTCGTCGATCCCGCCCTCAACCCGCGCGTCCACCGCTCGCAGCCGCATCTCGCCGTTTCGCTGGAATCGGCACGCGAGTCCATGACGCTGCTCAAGGACGATGGCCACCTCCTTCCCCTTGCAAAATCCACCCAACGTATCGCGGTCATAGGTCCCAATGCCGATGTAGCGCGCTACGGCGACTACGAGCGCGAATCGAATGGCCAGCACATCAGCCTGCTCGATGGCATTCGAGCGATCGTCCCGCAAGCAACCGTCATCTCCTCTCCCGGCAAGGACATTGATACTGCCGTCGAGCTGGCAAAGCAGGCGGATGTCGTTATTCTTGGTCTCGGGGAATGGCAGGGCATCTCGGGTGAAGGTTTTGATCGCTCCAGCCTCGACCTGCCGGGCAACCAGGAGCAGCTTCTCGAGGCCGTCGTCGCCACCGGAAAGCCCGTCGTTCTTGTACTTGAAAACGGAAGGCCGCTCACCATCGGTTGGGCAAAGCAACACGTCCCTGCGATCCTCGAAGCCTGGTATCCGGGCGAGTTCGGCGGCCAGGCCATCGCTGAAACACTCTTCGGAGACAACAACCCTGCCGGTCGCCTTACCATCACCTTCCCACGCACGGTCGGTCAGCTTCCGGATTTCTATAACAGTGATCCTTCACGCATCCGCAAGTATGTCGACGACGACGGCAAGCCCCTCTTTCCCTTCGGCTTCGGCCTCAGTTACACCAGCTTTCGCTACGACCACCTCGTTGTAAACGCCCCGGCGCCTCGCAGCGACGTGGCGATTGGGGTAACCGTGGAAGTCACAAATACGGGCGATCGCGACGGAGACGAGGTAGCCCAGCTCTACCTTCGCGAGAACGTCACTAGTGTCGAGACGCCCGATCGCTCCCTCGTGGGCTTTTCGCGCATTCACCTCAAGCCAAAGGAAACGAGGACGATTGCCTTCCGCATCCCGCAAAGTCAGGTTGCCATCTGGAACTCAGAAGGGAAGTGGGCTATCGAGCCAGGACGGTTCACTGTCTGGGCCGGCGGCTCGTCCGAGGCTTCTCTCGCCGCGCATTTCCGCCTCGAACCCAGGTTGAATCTAGGCGATTTCCCATCAAATGACTAAGGGAAGTAGCTCGCCAACTTCCAATTGGCCGCCATAGCAGTCCAATTCCGGAAGACAGCCAGGAATGCCTTTTTGCGAACCCTTGAAGGCACCAAGCTTGCGTGTCTTGCATGATCGCCGGATTTTCCTTGATGCGCTATCGCTGACAACGAATAGCAAATGCGTTCGCCGGATTTTCTACCATGAGTTTTCGAATAGTTGCTTCGCTGATACCGCTGTTATGCAAAGCGGGTAAAAACACATCACTCAAATAATTGTAGTTGCGAACCTCTCCTCCGTTCTGCTGGCCGACCCAATACCAACCACTATCCTGCGAAAGCAGCAGGCGGCTGGCATGATTCTTCGCCATGGCGTGGACCAGCTTGAGGTGCGATTCGAGTGGCTGTCTGCCGATTCCGTCGAAGGAGACCCACGCGCCAAGTGCCGCCACTGCTCGGTTGATGGGCAGCCCATGGCCGTCAGAATGAGCGACGATAAAGCACCCTGGGTCGGCTCTTTCTTCGATGAAGATCTTCGTCGCTGTTAAGCCCGCTGGCCCACCTCCGGTATGACAGGTCACAGCTAAATGGCTTTGTCGAGACGCACGCGCAGAAGCCCGCACAAGTTTTTCATCGATGGGCGAAAGCCGATCCGAGCTACCTTTGATTTCATCGATACCGATCTTTATGAAGCCAGGCTTCACCCCGGTGTCTTCAATGCCGTGTACGAACTCCGCCACCCAGAGGTCAGCGAGTTGATCTGGCGTTGCTCCGTAAGCATGCATCGGCACAAATTTGTCGTCCGCGCCACCGTAATAGCCGGTGTTCGTGACAATATGCAGTCCGGTTTCCTGGGCCAACTGCTTTAACACTCGCGGATCGCGCCCGATGTAGGCCGGTGTGCAGTCGATGAATCCCGTCACCCCGCGTTCCTTCAACTGCCTGAGCACGGGCAGCATCCGTTTCACCACGGCCTCCACCTCCCAGCGATGCCGGTTGGTCTCCTCCGCGCCAACGAAATCACACATCACGTGCTCATGAACAAGGGTGACTCCTAGTTTGGAGGCTGGGATTAGGCCAAGAACAGTTTGAACGAACGTGTCCGGAGCCTGGGAACCCAGACGCGCATTGGCCGCTGCAACAACAGTCAACAACGCGGCATCGCTAAGAAATGCCCGCCGTGTCAGTTTCAGTTGCGCTGTCATGGTGATTTTGTGCCTCGGAGAAAAACCCTCGAACCGACGTGTCGGTAGGGAATTGAAAAGGCGCCAAATAGGCAGAATCAGACAGAACCGTCAACGAGCGGATAGCGTTCTGCACAGCACAGCGTACGACTCCGTTCGGCGTCCACGTTAAAACCCCTTCGCAGGGGGAACAATATATCAAAAGAAGAGTCTCCCGCCTCACGCTGGTTTGTATTGCTGGCGTTTTATTCCTCGATGTCCTGGACGTGCAGTTGGCTACTCTTCCCTGATCCGATAACGTCCAGATAGCCCGTCACTCAACCACGATCGCGGAGAGCGTGTAGGCAGCAGCTGCGTTTGTACCCCGTGATAACAATATTGCTGACCTTAACGGGTCCCTGTAACGGGGCCATCAACTGTGCAGTTTTCTGAGGCCCGACAAAATCATAAAATCCATCGCACCCTGCAATTGGGATCGGTGCAATCTGTTAAGTATCAAAAAAGGGTTCTTCGCTGACCGGTTGAGCGTGAGGTGCTCGAGTTTCCCGCGGTACCTGGTTCAAGCAGCCCGAACGCGCTTTGCGTATCCAACCTGGTTCGTATACCTACGCTTGAGTCAGTGATAGACTCCACCTTCATGGAAGATCTTTCCATGCATCATCATCCTATCGGCACGTTGCTCGGCCCGCAGCTGAGTAGGAGTCCTGATTTCTTTCGCCTCAGCGCGGATCAGGTCAACTTCTTCCACGAACGGGGATACGTCAGCGGGCTTCGAGTCCTCCTGGATGAGCAGGTCGAAACACTGCGCATGGAATTAGCCGATCTGGCTGATCCGAAGCATCCGGGACACGCACTTTTTTATGAATATCACTCGAACGAATCAACAACTCCGGACCACATTCTGTTCCATGCTCTAGGCGCATGGCGGATCACGCCGGGTTTCCATGACCTGCTGTGGAACCCCGCATTCACGATTCCGGCAGCACAGTTGCTCGACGGGCCCGTGCGCTTTTGGCATGACCAGCTTTTCTGTAAGCCTGCGCATCACGGCGGCGTTGTTGCCTGGCATCAAGACTATTCTTACTGGACGCGCACGCAACCACTTGCACACCTTACTTGCTGGATCGGCCTGGACGACTCCACGCGTGAGAATGGATGTTTGCAGTACATCCCGGGCAGCCATCGCTGGCCTGAGCTGCCGATCACGGGATTGGCTGGGGATATGGAGGCGATCCACGGAGTCTTGTCTGCTGAACAGCGCGAGCAGTTCGATGCAGCGGTTACGGTGGAACTCAAAAAAGGCGAAGCCTCATTTCATCATCCCCGTCTGGTGCATGGATCATTTGCCAATCACTCCGACCAGGCCCGCCGGGCCACAGTAATCAATGCGATGCGGGATGGCGTATGCTCCGCTACAAATGAATCTCTGCTTCACGGCGTACCTGTAATTTCGGCGGGAGAAAAGATCGGGGGCCAGTTTTTCCCGTTGCTTCAAAGATCCGCGTGACAACCGGCGAACCATTGTAGAGGGCACTGTGCCCTGGTGGTTTCATTCAACGGTATATTCCCCTCCCCTCGGAACTGTGCCCGATTCTTGAATAGTCGCCCGTAAGAATGCATTTTCGCTTTTCCATGCAAACTATGGGATCTCACATTAATTGTGCTTACGAAATGCGTTTTCAGCCGATCACAAGAAGCAACCGTGTGACGCGGGATAAAAATAGTCCCACCTCTATAAGGAGGTACGAGACATACGATCAAAGAAGAGTGTGCTATGCGGTGCTCCTCTTATTCTTGTCAGTTCCCCTCTTTCTAATGGGACAGGGAAAAAATGATCGGGACGTCTTTGACAAGATGTACGTGGGTGCTTTTGATCCTGACGCGTGGAACGGAATTGTCTTCGATGGTACAGCCTACGGACAACGGGTCCCTTTTGCTATCCGGGTGGGATCGAAGAGCGGACGATTCCTCGATGGAGAGCGGATCTTTGATGCTGTAAGCACCGTTGGGCCTCATGCGCCGGATGGTTCTTATGCTCTCTTGAGCTGGCGCCATTATCCGCGCACGGCACCCGTCACGTTGGAGTGGTCACGCATCGACAGAACCACGGTTGTCGGAAGGCTAAGGGCTCCGGCTGATATGCATTTGGTACTTGAGGCATATTCGCCTTTCGAACTTGATTTCACAGGCGCGTATTACATCAGTAGGGATGGCAAGCAAATAATCGGCGACCACCACATCGACGGCCACTTCGCTTCGGTAGCGCACTTCGTAGTAGCAACGGATCGCCCAATCGTGGGCACGGCCACATTCCCCAAGGTGGCTGAGTTGCGGCAGGTAATGGATGTTGGCACCTTAACGGATACCGACGCGCCAAACAAGAAGGGAGCGGTTGGGCTGGAATCTTCCGGCGTCGATTCTTACGTCGACGACCGCTACATGAGGGGTGCAGCAGGTCTTGAACTTGTAACGGACACGAATTCGACCGCCCATTTTGTAGCTACCGTGGGATGGAATGTTTCGGAACTGACTAGTCAATCTAGGGAACTTCTCGGCCCCGGACGGATCGACGCAATTCTCAACCAAAAGGCATTGGAGTATGAGCAAGGAAGGCCCCACATTAAGGGTCTTTTCAGCGAGGCCCCCGATGCTATCGGAAACTCGATGTTCTGGAACACACTATACGTGCCCTTGCTTGGTCTTGAGTTCCCGAGCATCAGCCGCGACTGGGCTAAGAGGTTTGGCGGCTGGGTGGTCGGCGAGTGGGACTGCTTCTTCGATGCCCTTCTAACGAATGTAGAGGATACAGCTCAAACATCTGCTTCGACACGTGCAATCCTTCTCGCGCAAGCGTCAAATGGGGTTGTTCCAAACTTCGCCAGCGGAGGTGGAACCAGTCCCGATCGATCGCAACCCCCGGTTGGTTCCTACGTTGTGTGGAAGAACTATCAGCGAAACGGCGACAAAGAAATTCTGCAATGGGCTTATCCGCGGCTGAAACGATGGCATGAGTGGTGGTTTTCCGACCGTGGCGACGGGCAGCCCTGGCGAGATGGGAACCATGACGGCCTACTTGAGTGGGGGAGCGATAAGGGTTCGGGCTCTTCAGGAGGCGGGCGTGGATATCTTCAAGGGGCGAGATGGGAAAGTGGTATGGACGACAGCCCAATGTACGACGATGTTCTGTACGACTCGGGCACCTACACCATGAATCTCAACGACGTCGGCCTGAATTCACTGTACGCGCTTGACTCAGAGTGTCTGGCGAAGATCGCCGGGATTCTCGGAAACGAGGATGATAAGAGCCGTTTCACCTCCGACCACGAAAGAATAAAAAGGAGCATGCAGCAGCTCTGGAATGAACAAGACGGCATTTACGAAAATCGATATTGGGACGGCCATTTTTCGCGACGTCTTTCTCCCACCAACTTCTATCCGATGCTGGGTGGCGTTGCGACGCCCGAACAGGCGAAGATAATGGTAAAAGAGCATCTCCTCAACCCTAAAGAGTTTTGGGGGCAGTATGTAATTCCCACTATCTCACGTAGTGATGTGACTTTTGAGGACCAGTTCTATTGGAGAGGCGATATCTGGGGGCCGACTAATTATTTGGTTTATGAGGGACTGAACCGTTACGGCGAAGACGAGGCGGCGTTACAATTTGCGGAAAAGGGCTACGATCTTTTCATGGAAGACTGGCATGCGCATCAATACACGAACGAACAGTATTATGCGTGGGGTGGGAGCGCCGGCGGAGATAAACATTACACATGGGGAGCACTCCTTTGCTTGATTCCTCTCGAGCAATACATGGATGAGACGCCTTGGGATGGACTGCGATTTGGCGCGTTGAACCCACCCACTTCCGGCGAGCTGTCAAACTACTCTTGGAATCATCATAATTACAAGATCGCCATTGGTCCTGATCGTACTGCCGTTGAGCGTGACGGAGACGTTCGCTTTGAAGCCAATGCCGGAGTGGTCGTGCGAAATTACAAATTGAACTCAACTACCTTGTCGTTTTCGATAAAGACACTCCGGTCCACAAATGTCACCACGCGCGAACTGTCATCCGGCACATTATCGCTGAGTATTGACAATCAGCAAGCTAAGTCGGTAGTTGCACGACATGGAACTGCCGTTTTCCGGATACCAGCAGGCGAGCATCGCATTGTAGAAATTTGGAAACAATAAGCAGAAGAACCGCAAGTGATGTGGTGTGATGCTGCGAGTCTCAGTCGAACGCGCTGCTCAGGACCGCGCGGATCAGGATGTCTCGTGAACATCCTTCTAGTAAGCGAAAACCATGAACTGAGTGAATTGTCGATAACTCGGAAGTAATTCCGCCAACCTCCGCGAACCGTGACCGCTGCTGCACCCGGAGCGCCACCCGGGAACAACACGGGAATGCGCCCTGTACGCGACCTAACGGATGAACGGTGGAAAACTCTCGATCCTATTTTCGGAACATTTTCGGAACAAAGAAAGCGACGGGAAAAGCCGCCGATCCGTCCTGAACGGCGTCCTGTGGAACTGGTGCACCCTGGGCGGACCTTCCGGAGCGATACACCACGTTCCAGACCCGTCATAGGCATTTCAGCAAAGGGTTCGCTCTACGTGATGACGATGATCATGAATGCCTTTGCGCGCGAACCTAGTACACGGGGTGCAAGCGATCTCCGCGAAGCAGTTATCGACAGCATTTATGAGATCGGCCCAGGCTCCTGGTGAAAAGGCGGACAGTTCACGGACATTCAGCACGAAATGGAAAAGGCCGCTCACCAGCGGCCTTTTCTAAGCTCAATAAATTCAATGGGCTAAATGGTTGCGGGGGCGGGATTTGAACCCGCGACCTTTGGGTTATGAGCCCAACGAGCTACCGGGCTGCTCCACCCCGCAACATGATAGTAACAATGAGGTGGCCCGTCGGTCAACCCGCTACGCCCTTCCAGAAGGTCTGCTAAGCCTCACTGCTCCAATAGCTTAAGTACTTCCGTCGGCTCCGGGCGCACGCGAAAATCTGCGTGTCCCTGCGACCACTGAATGACGCCATTTCGCCCGATCACAAACGTCGCCGCAACCGGCAAACGCCATGATGGCTCGCCGTTGATGAACGGGATATTTACCAGAATCGACCGATAATAGCCCTGCATGTAGGCCGGCACCGCATAACCGGCGCCAAATTGCGTGGCGACTGCACCAGCCTCATCGCGCAGTAGCGGAAACTGCAGAGTATGTTGCGTCACGGTGAAGTCGTTTTGCCGTACTGTCTGCGGCGAAATGGCTACCAGCAGAGCGCCGCGTTCGCGCAGAGCAGGGAACAGATCGCGCCAACCCTCCAGTTCCGTCACGCAATATGGACACCATCGCCCGCGAAAAAAGCACACTACAAGCGGCCCCAGTGCCAACAGATCTGTAGAGCTGACTGTCCTTCCATTCGTATCCGGTAACGCGAAGGATGGCGCGGTATCGCCTGGTTTCAGGAGCTTCTCTTCGATGCCGGATGCAAACAGCTCCGCGATCGCGCGCTCGCTCAGCTCTAACCGCTCCGGCTGCACCAGGTTGCGGGTCTGGGCGGTAATCTCGTCGAGCTTGTCCTGCAATGTTATCAGCTGGATATCGTCAGCGCCCCATTCCGCCGCCCATACCGCCCATGCCGCGCATCGCGTTCAGCGATCCCATCAGCTTGCGCTGCATCCCCGGCTTGCCGGCGCTTTTGAACATCTTGCGCATCTGCGCGTACTGCCGCAGCAACTGGTTCACTTCCTGCACGCTGGTGCCGGAACCTGTCGCAATGCGCTTCCGGCGCGACCCAGAGATGATCTCGTGGTTGTTACGTTCCTTCTTCGTCATGGAGTTGATGATCGCCTCCACGCGCGAAAACTGCTTCTCATCTACTTGCCCCGCCATCTGCTGCAGTCCCTGGAAGGGCCCCACGGACGGCAGCATCTTCATGATGCTCTGCATCGAACCCAGCTTCTTGATCTGCCGCAGTTGATCGCGAAAATCCTCCAGCGAAAATCCATCACCGGACAGCGCCTTGCGCGCAAACTCCTCGGACTTCTTCCGGTCCAGCGTTGACTCCGCCTTCTCAATGAGCGTCATGATGTCGCCCATACCGAGAATGCGGCTCACAATGCGATCGGGATGAAACGGCTCAAATGCATCCGGCTTTTCGCCCGTGCCGATGAACTTCACTGGCTGCCCGGTGATGTGCCGAATCGACAGCGCGGCGCCGCCCCGGGCATCGCCATCCATCTTGGTCAAAACGGTGCCGGTCAATGCCAGTTGCTGGTGGAACGATTCCGCCGAGCGCACCGCGTCCTGCCCGGTCATCGCGTCGGCCACAAACAGGATCTCCTGCGGCGAGAGCAACGCCTTCAAGGACCGCATCTCCTGCATCAAATGATCGTCAATGTGCAGGCGGCCCGCCGTATCCACGATCAATACGTCACAGCCGTAGTTCACCGCCTCCCGCCGCGCTTCCTTGGCCAGCCGCTCCACCAGCGGTGTACCTGCCGGTTCGCCCTTCAGGTCACCCTCATAGATATTCGCTTTGATCGAACTCGCTACAACCCTCAACTGCTCTCGCGCGGCTGGCCGGTACACGTCGACCGAGACCAGCATCGGCCGATGGCCACCCTTCTGCAGCCACGCCGCCAGCTTGCCGGAGGTCGTAGTCTTGCCCGACCCCTGCAGCCCCGCCATCAGGATCACTGTGGGAGGCCGCGATGCGAAGTTGAAGCGCGCCGTATCCTTGCCCAAAATCGTGATCAGTTCATCGCGCACAATCTTGATCACCTGCTCGGTTGGCGACAGCGCCGTCATCACCTCGCTGCCCATCGCTTTCTCGCGAACGTGCTCGATCATCTCCTTCACCACCGAGAGGTTCACGTCCGCTTCCAGCAGCGCCACCCGGATCTCGCGCAGTGCGTCGTTGATGTTCTCTTCGGAAACCGTGCCTTCGCCACGCAGGTTCTTAAAGGCACGCTGTAACTTGTCGGACAGAGTTTCAAACATAGAGGTCAGCTACAAGTTTATCAGTCCAATTCGGCCCCTTCAGGGGTGCACACGAGTGCCGCCGCAATGTAAGGTTGCGTGTATGGTTCTGTCCTTTTGGAGAGGGGATCTGTTCAGAGCTCTTCTCTGTCTCATGGGAGCAACGCTGTTCGTCATGCCCGGGACCTATGCCCAGCAGTCATCCCCACAGTTACAGGAACGCGGCGGGGCGGCGGCTCCGCATGTCGAAACAGTGCAGCCGCTGAACGACTACCAGCGCTCTCAGATGGCCGACTGGGCCCGCGACTTCGCCGACCTGCATCGCTACCGCGCCGCAAATCAGGAACTCGGCGCTCCTGTCTCCGGAGAGCATCGCGTAATCTTTTACGGCGACTCCATCACCGATAAGTGGACGCTCAGCCAGTATTTCCCCGGACACAACTACATCAACCGCGGCATCAGCGGCCAGACCACCTCGCAGATGCTTCTGCGTTTCCGGCAGGATGTCATCGATCTCGATCCCCACATCGTCGTCGTTCTTGCCGGCACCAACGATATCGCGGGCAACACAGGCCCCATCTCCATCGAGGACATCGAGGGCAACATCACCTCCGTGGCCGAGCTGGCCCGTGCGCACAATATCGCAGTCGTCCTCTCCTCCGTCACTCCGGTCAACAATTACACGCCCGCATCGCAGCGCTTCTTCGCCGACCGTCCGCTCTCAGAAATCCTGCGCCTCAACGAATGGATGAAGGCCTATTGCGCCAACACCAATTGCTATTACCTGAACTATTTCGACGCCATGGTCGATGGCAGCGGGTTGCTCAAGCGCGAGCTCAGCGAAGATGGCCTGCACCCCAACGACGCCGGTTACAAAATCATGGCGCCGCTCGCCCAGTCCGCGATCGACAAGACCATGGCTTCCCGGTAGTGCAGATAGGATCTGTCCTGGGCAAAGCGATGGACCTGCAGTTCGCGCGTAGAGACCGATCCTTGCGAAGAACCTCAGCAACTCGTAGCTCCATGAAAGCTGAAAACCTCAGCAGCAGCCAGCACTGTGTTCGCATGAATCGTCACCGTGTCTTCCACCCGAATCGCATATCCGCCCGCATATACGGAGAAGACCGGCACACCCGCTGACTGCGCCGCGCGGAACACCATCCGATCGCGTTCCTTCAGCCCTTCGATGGTCAGCGCAAGGCCGCCCAGTTTGTCTTCCACATATGGATCAGCGCCTGCGACATAAGCAATCAGTTGCGGCCGGAAGCGTGCAAACGCGCCCTGCATCGCGTTCTCCAGCGCCTCCAGGTACTCCGCATCATCCGTGCCATCCGCCAGCGGCACATCCAGTGACGACGGGGGCTTGTACATCGGGTAATTGTTCTGCTGATGCATCGACAGTGTGAATACGCCATCCGCGCTCGGCATCATCGATCCCGAAGCCACTCCATAACGTAGGGATTCTCGGCGATGCTTGCCCGCCGGAGGAAAGATCGCCGCCGTCCCATTGCCATCGTGCACGTCCAGGTCGATCACCATCGCTCTTTGTATTTCGCCATCATGTAACAATCGCGCCAACGCAATCGCCACATCATGCAGGATGCAGAAACCCTCTCCGTGCCCCCTGTGTGCGTGATGGAATCCACCGCCGATCGAGCACGCTGCTCCGTTGCGCAGGGCCAGCCGCGCGGCCTCCAGCGTGCCGCCACAGCCCAACAGCGACGCCTCCACCAGCGCTTTTGAGTAAGGCAGTTCCGTCTGCAGGATCTCCGCCTCCGAGAGCGTGCCATTCACCAGCCGCTCCACATAACCACGCTCATGCACGCGGAGCACATCGTCCATCGCGATCGTCTGCGGCCGCACAAAGTCGCTTTCAGCCGCGACGCGCGTCTCGAGCAGTCGCTGTTGAATCAGCCTGTACTTCTCTCCAGGAAATACATGCCCGCCGAGCGGAAGGTAGAACCCATCGTGATAGATAAGCGAGAAGGGAAGCATATGTCCCTCATTCAACGCGCGGCGCTGTTCCCGAGCAAGCGGGCGCCGGCTGATGAGATGCAGTTATGTCGCTATCTCACCGCTCGGCGGGCAGTTTTCCTCCGAGCGCTCCACGGCCTGCACCTTGCTATTGCGGATGCTATAACGAAATCAATGGCGAGGCCGATCAGAAGCTAGACGAACACAACCTCCTTGGTAAGCCGCGGAAGCGTATAGACAAGATAGAGCGATGTGATGATCCCGAGGATCGGAACGACGGGAACGAAGGGCGTGCGGAACCGCAGCTCCATCTCGGGAGCGCGGCGCCGCAAAATCCAGACACCGGCGCAGACGATCGCGAAGGCGAGCAAGGTCCCATATGGTGAGCTCGCTGAGGCGGCCCACCGGAAGCAGCGCGGGCAGGCAAGCCGCGACAACACAGCGCGGCTGTAGCCTGCAGTTTGTTACCGGCACATGCGACCATGAGGATGCAGGATGGTGTCGCGGCGGTAAGCTCCCGCCGGGATGAAGCCCCCCAACACCCCCCGGGCATCCAAACTAGCTGATCGAAGAGATGACAACACGAGACACCAGCGTCGAGGACACCGGGCAGCCCGAGCTCCCGACACTGGAAAATCCTATGCCGGCTGCTGCGCCCGAGGGCACCCACCTTTCTGCTTCCGAAACCATCCCCACGCGCGATCATCCGGGGGGTATTTCGCACGCGTGGCGTGCACTCCGCGCGCCCAATTTCCGCCTCTTCTTCAGCGGACAGAGCATCTCGCTCATCGGCACCTGGATGACCCGCATTGCCACCAGTTGGCTCGTTTACCGTCTCACTGGCTCCGCATGGCTACTTGGTATCGTCGGCTTCATGGGCCAGATTCCCACCTTCCTGCTTGCGCCCTTCGCCGGCGTGTGGGTCGACCGCTTGAACAAGCGCACGGTTCTCGTCTGGACTCAAGTGCTTGCCGCGTTACAATCGCTCGCCCTTGCCGCTCTCACCCTCACGCATCGCGTCACCGTCACTGACATCCTCGCGCTCAGCGTATTGCAGGGTCTCATCAACGCATTCGACATGCCAGGCCGCCAGGCCTTCATGGTCGAGATGGTCGACGACAAGCGCGACCTCGGCAATGCCATCGCGCTCAATTCGTCCATTGTCAATCTCGCCCGGCTTATTGGTCCCTCCCTCGCCGGTATGGTCATTGCGGCCTACGGCGAAGGCTGGTGCTTCCTCATCGATGGCGTCAGCTACTTCGCCGTCATCGCCTCGCTGCTCATGATGCATCTCCGCCCGCGGCTCGTGCCGGAGCGCGCAGACACCATGTTCGCGCAGCTCCGCGAGGGCTGGCAGTACATCACAGGCTTTCTTCCCATTCGCAACCTGTTGCTGCTCTTCGCTGTGGTCAGCTTGATGGGCATGCCCTACACCGTACTCATGCCGGTCTTCGCGTCGCAGGTACTCCACGGCGGCGCGCACACCCTCGGCTTCCTCATGGGCGCGGCCGGCGTAGGCGCGCTGGTCTCCGCCGTGCTGCTCGCGCTGCGCAAGACAGTCAAAGGCCTGCTCAGGATGGTGCCCCTCTCTGCCGCACTCTTCGGTGCCGGCCTCGTCGCCTTCGGCTTCTCGCACATTTTCTGGCTCTCGCTCGCGCTGATGCTCGTCGTCGGCTTCGGCATGATGCAGGGCATGGCCGCCAGCAACACCATCATCCAAACACTCGCTCCCGCCGATAAGCGCGGGCGAGTCATGAGCTACTACACCATGGCGTTCGTCGGCATGGCGCCCTTCGGCAGCTTGCTCGCCGGCGGTCTTGCGCACGCCGTGACCGCCTCGTGGGCCGTTGTCATCACCGGAAGCTGCTGCATCCTTGGCGCAGCCTGGTTCTGGCGTCAAATCGGCGCGGTCCGCGATGCCATCCGACCCGTTTATCGTGAGCTCGGCATCATCCGGCCAGCGCCTGGGACAAACTAAATTGTTTTGGATTCAATACCGATGATCCGTCAGGATCGTTTAACTCAGTTGCCCTTCTGAGCGTAGCGAAGAACCTGCTAGGTTGCGTCGGAGTCGCTACTGCTGAGGACTGCCTGGCATATTCGAACCGGGCCCGTTGCTCGGCATGTTCGAACCGGGTCCGCTGCTCGGCGGCGATCCCGAATTCCCAAAATTCCCAAACCCCGATCCGGAGTTGCTATTCGGTCCGGAGTTGCCGAAGCCGGAGCCATTGCCCGATCCCGTCCCCGGTTGAGCGGGATTTCCGTTTGCATCCGCCCCGTTCACATTCCCGCCGTTCGCGATTCCGCCCGCATTCATTAGCAGATCCGTCTGCGGATCGTAGACAAACTCCCAGTCTGAATACTTCTTCTGCTTGTGATACTCCAGCAACGAATTCTTCTTCACCGGAATCCCGACGCCCACAATCGGGCCGCCACTGCCGAATGTCGTGCCGCCACTGTTGCTGCTCGCACCGGGCCCATTTGTGCCTACAGGAGCTCCACCAATGCCGCCCGGGTTCGTCGCTCCTGTGTTGGTGTTCGATCCAAATCCGCTTCCTGACGAACCAATCCCGGAGCTCCCGATGCCGCTTGGACCGCTATTCGAACCACTGTTTGAGAAGCCAAAGCTCGAGCTACCGCTGTTCGTGGGATTGTTTGCCGTGCCGCTAGCGGCTCCGTTCGCTGAGCCATTCGCCGCGCCGCCGTTCGTCCCGGACGTACCTCCATCGCCGCTTGGCGCATAGATGCTCGGGGTCCCTGATATTCCCATACCCGGGCCAGTACTCACGCTGCTCATGCCTGCTTGCAGCGGCTGCCCGAAGAAGCCCATCGGAGGCACCTTGGCCTCGCCCATGTGGATCAGTCGCCAGTCGTCCTGGCCGGTGATCGGGTCTTTGTAGCGCTTACGCAGAAAACGGATCTCGTTTGTTTTTTCCAACTGCTTAATGTCACCCGGATACGCGCCGAACTTCTTGTAGTAAAGCTGGATCGCGCGCCGATACTGCAGTCCGCGCTGCACAGCCTCCTGCTCCTTGTCCCGCTGGATCTCCTTCGCCACCTTCGGCGCGACCACAGACAGCGCCAGCAGCAACAGAAAGACCATCACCAGCACGGTCAGCAGCAGGTAGCCGTCTTCGGCGTTGCTCTGTTTCCTATCCGGTTTGGTGCTCTGCAACAGCATAAGTAACTAATTCTGCGAAAGCGGCAAGCTCTGAGTGTTGTGATATGGGATGTCTTCGATCTCTACGGAGAAGGGCCGGATCGAGACCACTCGATAGCGGCGGTCCACCACGTCACCCTCATGCGCAAGGAAAATATCGTCTCCATGCAGCAGGAAGATCTGCCGGTTGCCGCCGCCCTGCATGGCTGAGTAGCCATAGAACTTCAGGTCGATCGCCGGTGGTGGTGGCGGGCCTGGCGGCGGTGGGGGAGGCCCGGGCCGAAAGCTCTTAGGTTTCTCAATATTGACGGGCGTAGGTGCAGCCGAGTTCGGCGAGAAAATGTTCCGCCCATTGCCGCTGTAAGTGGTCTCCTCAGCCTGCGCCATCAGCTCCGGATGCAGTGTCGGGTCCAGCGCCGATGAGCTCGCCAGCCGGATCGCCTCATGCGGATACGCCGTGGCTCCCGCCGCCCCGGACGGAGTAGTCGACGCGCTGCCGGGCGCATTCCCCGAGGCATTGTCCGACGAACCCGCAGGCCCCGCAGCCGTTCTCGCTAGCGGCGCGACACGCACCGGCGCCGGCGCTGACGTTCCAAAAAACTTGGGAATCTGAACCATTGCAATGAGCAGCACAATCACGCCCAGCCCGATGGCGGCAAACAGCTTCGGTTTACTCTCGGCGCCAATCCGAAGGGCCATCACTATTCGCCCCCGCTCTGGCCAGTGTCCGGCGTTGTCTCTTCACTGCCGCCATTCGTCGCCGGCAGATGCTGCGCGTCGGCTCCATGCAGATACGTTGTCACCTTCAGCCGCAGGTTCACCAGGCCGCCTTGCTGCCCTGTAAGCGTCAATCCGTTGATCACGAAAAACATCTTGTCCCGCTCGACGCTGTTGATGAAACGCATCAAGTCGGTGTATTCGCCGCTCACGGTCTCATCCATCCGCACTTCCGTTACGTCATGCAGAACCGGCGCAAACGAGTACTGCCCGCGGCTCATCCGCACGTTCGCCTTGGTTGCCAGCGCGCCCAGTTCCGAAAGAATCGCCGAATCCGCACCCGGCACACGCGCGTCGTAAAAGTGCGTTGCGCCCTTGGTCGAATCGGCCACACGCTCAGGAAGATTGCGCAGCGGCTTCGCCTGCAGTTCGGCCATGCGCAGATCAGACCGCTTCAGTTCCAGTTGCTCGGGACGGTCCTCGCGCAGCGTATGCCATGCCAGTCCCAATTGCACCAGCATCACCAGATTGGCGATCGCCAGCAGCGCCACTACGGCAATGTGTACGTTCAGCAGGTTGAATGTTCCGGAACGTGTCAGTTTCATGGCGTCTTTTGATCCGGTGTTGGCTTGGCCGCACCATGATGGGCTGCGGCAACACGGGTTATGTCTTTCTTCACCGCAGCCGCCGGTTTCGTCTCGCGCGGCTGCAACGGGTTGTACTCAGCCAGCACATCGAAGTTCACCCCGTCCGGCGTGCCCGCTGCTTCAAAGGTCGGATTCGGCCGCCCATTCGGGTTCTGCGCTTGCGCCGTCTCGCCGACAATACGCGGCGTGCGGAACCGGCGCGAGTGCTCCAGGTTGCGCACCAGCGTCACTGCTTTCTCACGTGGGCCCGCCACCCGCATCCGGATGGTCACGCTGCCGTCCTTTCCCACGACGGGGTCAATGTTCAGCACCTGCACGTTCGCAGGCAGGACCTGTTCCAGATCCATCATCACCGCCGTCCATGAGAACGACTTGTGCAGGAAAAGATTGTTCAGGAACTGCGCCTGTGCCAGCACCGCGGCATTTTGCGGCTGGCGCATGGAAGTCTCTGCCCGCTGCCGCTCGTCGCGCGTCTGCGTGATGGCCGTTTCAATCGTAGAGGCACGCGCATGCGCCTCAGCTGCCTTCTGCTGCTCTGCGCGTACAACCCACCAGAGTACCGCCCCGGTCACCAGCAGCAGCAGCGCCACAACGCGCAGCCGCTGATATAGCGGGCGAAGCTCTACATAAGGCTGCGATGCGAGATTGAGTGTGACGCGCATAAGTTAGCTGGCGAGCGCTCCCACGACCGGGGCCAGCATTCCGTTGATCGGGCTTGCCGCCGCGGAGTCATTGCTCTCCCGCGATGGAATTAGATCACGCACCCGTATTCCAGGCAGCGCGAGCAGCCGGTCCAGTTCGCTCGCGCCTCCCGGCCCAACCGAATAAATAGTATGCGCTGTCGACCCCAGCGTGTCCTCGTAATAGGCCATTGCCACCGAGACTGTCTGCTGCAACTCTGCTACCGTCTGCGTTTCGCCGGTTTCCATGTCGGTCACGTTTGCGCCGCCCTCGCCCAGGTCGATCGTGCGGAACAGCAGCAACTGCGGTCCCCGCACAATGGCCGTCGTAATACAGGTGGCGTTGCGGTTCACCAGCAATGCCGGATCTTCGCCCGGCACTGCTGCCAGCGCTGCGAGAGAGCTGGAGAGCACTGCGCCAGGCTCATAGCCCGCTTCGCGCACTGCATCTTCATATTCCGCGCGCACGGCCGCCGGCATCACTGCCACCACGGTGCGCACCATCGTCTCATCGCCATTCTTCGGCAGCACCTGCCAGGAGAGCGCCGCGTCGTCCACATCGAAGTGCACCAGTTTGCGCAGCCGGAAGCGCAGGATGGGCAGCACGTCCGCTGTCTTCACCGGCAGCGTGTCAAAATCCAATAGAAGCACCCGCACCGACGCATCCGGCACAATCACGGTGACTTTCTTGGCCCGCTCTGCAATTGGCTCCAGTGCCTGCCCGATCGCGGAGGAGACCGCCGCCCGGTCGGTCATCGCCGGCACCTTCAGTCCCGGCACCAGTACGCCCAGTCGCAGCGGCACAAACTGCGTCACGACATCCTGCGCCTCGCCCGCCTCGGCCACGGAGCCGGGACGCGCCCCCAGCACTCCGCCAGGCGTGATTTCGCATGCCAGGCGCGGTCGTAGCGCGTCGGTGTCGGAAGGAAAGATACGACGGACAATGCTCATTCGTGCTCGCTACCGTCCCGTCTCGATGAAGGTGACCTTGTTGATCTCGCCCAGTGTCGTCAGTCCTGCGCGTACCCGGTCCAGTGCCGACTCACGCAGGAACTTCATGCCCATGCCCTGTGCCGAGCGCCGAATCTCCGACGTCGGCCGCTTCTCCAGAATCAACTCGCGAATCGTATCGTTCAAATCCAGCAGCTCGTGGATCGCTGTCCGCCCCCGGAAGCCGGTGCCGCCGCACTCAATGCAGCCGCCCCCCTCGCGGAACGGAAAATCCTGCCACTCCGCCGGATCGAGCGCGCTCTCTTCCAGCATCTCGTCGCTGATACGTACCGGTCGGCTGCAGTACTCACAGATGGTGCGCACCAGCCGCTGCGCCAGGATGCAGTTCAGCGAAGAGACAAAGTTATAGGCCTCCACGCCCATATTCAGGAAGCGCCCCAGCACGTCCAGCACATTGTTCGCGTGCACTGTCGTGAACACCAGGTGGCCGGTCAGCGCGGAATTGATCGCAATCTGCGCCGTCTCCTGGTCGCGGATCTCACCCACCAGGATCTTGTCCGGATCATGACGCAAAATCGAGCGCAAGCCGCGCGCAAAGGTCAGCCCTTTCTTCTCGTTCACCGGAATCTGCGTGATGCCGCGGATCTGGTACTCCACCGGGTCTTCAATCGTAATGATCTTGTCTTCGTCGCTCTTGATCTCGTTCAATGCCGCGTAAAGCGTCGTAGTCTTGCCCGAGCCGGTCGGCCCGGTCACCAGCACCATGCCGTAGGGCTCGCGGATATAGCGGCGGAAGCGAGTCAGGTCCTCCGGCGCAAAGCCCACCACATCCAGCGTGAGCTTCTTGAACTTCTCGCTCATCGACTCCTTGTCCAGGACGCGCAGCACGGCGTTTTCGCCATGCACCGTCGGCATGATCGACACGCGGAAGTCGATCAGACGGTTCTTGTAGCGCACGCGGAAACGTCCGTCCTGCGGCACACGTCGCTCCGCGATGTCCAGCTCGCTCATCACCTTGATGCGGGACAGGATCGTCGTGTGGTGCTCGCGCGCAATCGGCGCCATCGCCGCCTGCAGCACGCCGTCGATGCGGTACTTCACCAGCAGCGAATCGTCATAGGTCTCGATGTGGATGTCCGACGCTCTCCGCTCGAGCGCGGTGAAGATCGTCGTGTCCACCAGCCGGATAATCGGAGAGATGTCCTCTTCCGAGGTCAGCTTCTCGATCGAGATGTTTTCGTCCTGGTTCTCCTCCAACGAAATCACGTCGAACGTAAGCCCTTCCGACGCCTCATCCAGCACGCGCTGTGACTGCTCCGTCTTTTTCAGCAAATCGGTGATCTGCGACAGCGTCGCCACCCGCGTCACCACACGCTGCCCCAGCAGGCCCGCAATCTCGTCCAGCACCATCAGCCGGCTTGGGTCGCTCACCGCGATCACCAGCCGGTCCTCCATTTGCTCCAGCGGCACAAAGTTGTACCGGAACATCATGTCCACCGGCACCGAACGGAAAAGCTCATGCTGGATGCGGAAGTTCTTCAGGTCCACAAACTCGCAGCGATAGCGTTTCGCCAGCGCCTGTGTGCGCGCCACCTCATCCGCCAGTATCGGCACAGGCATCACGACAACAGGACTTTCAGCCATGCAGGGGTACTCCTTCTCTCGTTAGACGGGCGGGCTGAAGCATGATCATCTGCCCCCCATCGTGCTCGTCTGCCCCAGTGAAAAAATTGGCAGATACAGCGCAATCATGATCGTCACCACGACCACACCCATGACCACCAGAATGATCGGCTCAATCAGCGACAGGGCAGCCGTCAACGCCGTTTGCACATCCTCTTCAAAAAACTCCGCTACGGAGTTCAGCATCTGCGGCAGCGCGCCCGTCGACTCGCCAACTTCAATCATCGATGTCGCCAGCTCCGGAAACACCTTCGTCCTGGTCAGCGCGAGCGACAGCGCCTTGCCTTCCCGCACACTCACCACCGAGGTCCGTACCGCCTTCGCCAGAATCCGGCTCGAAATCGATCGTGCCGCCGTTTCGAGCGATGGCACCGGCGGCATGCCGCCTTCGAGCAGCGTCGAAAGCGTCCGGGCAAACTGCGCCACCTGGTACTTCACCCAGATATTGCCGAATATGGGCATCTTCAGCCGTACGCTGTCGATGCGGTTCCCGCCGCTTTCCGTCCGGCTCCACCGCCATACACCATACGCAAGCAGCGCAAGCACCGGAATCGCATACAAGATGTAGGCTTGGAAGTTCTTGCCCAGCGCCAACATGAATAAGGTCAGTGGGGGCAGCTTTCCGCCAATCTGGTCATACAGTTGCCCGAAACGCGGCACCACAAAAGTGATCAGGAAGATGAACATCGAGACAACCATGATCACCAGAAGCGCCGGATAGAACATGGAGGCCTGCAGCTTCTTGCGAAAGGTCAACGAGATCCGCTGAAAATTCAGGAACCGCGCCAGCACATCTTCCAGGTGGCCGCTGCGCTCGCCCGCCAGCAATGTCGTGGTGTAGATCGGCGGAAAGCCCCCCTGCGCCTCGAACGCCTCGGATGGCGACTGCCCGGTGCGGATCCGCTGCGTCACACCTTCCAGTTGCGCCTGGAAGGCCTGATTCTTCTGACTCTTCGTCAGCATCTCCAGCGCCGGCAGAATCGGCACACCGGCGCGGATCAGTGTCAGAAACTGCTGGTTAAAGATCAGAAAGCCCTCTAGCTTGATTCGCTTCTGGCGCGCCCGCAGCCCCCGCGCCTTCACCGAATACACGTAGTACCCAGCCTGCGTGAAGCGCGTGCGCAGCTCTTCCGCGCTCGCCGCGGTCTGCACCTGCTCCTGCAGGCGGCCGCGCTCATCGGCCAGTCGAATTACAAACTCTGCCATGCGCGTGCCTTACGGCTACTTTCCTTTCAGACTTGTCAGCTTTGCAATGCGCCCCTGAGGGCCAACAACCCAAGGGAGGCTGATGGCGTTGTAGCCATCATTGCCTATCGCGGACCAGCTCTGCCCGTCATCATACGAGACGTCTGTTCCATTCAGCCCTACCGCTATCCAGGCATTGTCCGCGGCGTCCCATGCCACGCTTGACCTGTACCCATGCGGCATCTTCGTCGCAGCTGTCCATTTCCCGCTTTTCGGGTTCCGCCAGGCCGCCGTACCATCGTTCTTGTCCGGAGCAGAGTAGTCGCCTCCGACCGCTACCGCGTGCAGGGCGCCGCTCTGGTCCTTCCGTACTCCGAGCGCAAAAATTCCTTGTGACTCACTCGACCCCGCCATCGGTACCTCATCCTTTTGAAAGGTCCAGTACCGCTCCAGGCAGCGCGCCGGATTGTTGTGCGCCATGGTCATTCCGCAGTCCAGTCCCCCCGAATAGACGTAGGGGTACTGTCCCCCGCTCATGCCGCTGGTGCCAAACCAGGGGGCCCATATCTCGCCTAGCACCGGGCCGATCGACGCAAGCGACTGGTTGCTCGCCGCAAATGCTCCCAGTTTCTGCCCGTCCAGGTCCAAGTCTTTGCTCGTCAAAGACTTCCAGTGCACTCCTCCGTCACTAGTCCGCAGCAGGGTGAAATGCCCATTCACCGGATCGCCGAGCAGGTAGCCGTTCCTGTCGTCGGAGAACATCAGCCCGTCCCAGAACCCGGCAGCGTCTTTGTTCGTCCCGAGCGCTGTCCAGTGCGCGCAGCCATCCGTGGTCTTATAGAGTCGGCTCTGCTCCCCGGGCCCGGACGACATCACGATCGCACGCTGCGCGTCCCACGCCCAGATGCTCCGAAGATCCAGCTTCCGCGCACCCTCCGGCATCGCACATCGCTGCCATACATAGCCTGAATCTTCGGTCCGCAGCACCGTCCCCCGAGCCCCACTCGCCCACGCCACCCCATTGCCCACGGCATGGATCCCTCGCAGAGGCTGATCGGTGCCGCTGTGCTCGGTCTCCCACGGATTCCACACCGTGCTCGCCGAACCTTTGGAGGCGGGAGTGAGCTGCGCGGGTGCCAGCCGGGGAAAGCACGCAGCCATCAGCCCAAATCCAAGAACACAGACAAAGAAACAACGCATTCTCCCTAGGATAAATGCGCCTGCGTCCCCGCGCCGCCTCTACCCGACAGCCGAATGTCGCGAGGTGAAAATTGCCATCGCAAGACAGGCAGCGATGATCAGCTCCGTAATTACCGGCGGCGGAAAGAAATAGGCATAGGAGTCAACCGCCATCGCGACAAAGCCCACCAGAAACGCCCAATAGATCGGCCGCAGCCGGTACGACTCCTTCTTCGCAAGCGTGCCGAGCTGCCATAACACCACCGCCGCGATAGTCAGCAGGATCGTCACCGCCAGCCCAAGTCCCATGTGAAAGCTCCAGTAACTACGAGTCGCCCCCATCAACGGAAATTCGTTAGCCTTCATCGCCGCCACAGCTGCCTGCTGGGGCCCCGGATCTGGCTTGCTGTAGACGCCGCCAATGGTATGCAGCACGGCATGTAAAAGTGTCAGCAGGGAAGCAGCGCGTAGATAAAGAACCGGTTTCATGCACTCACCCCCGCATTTGCCGCCACCGCGTACTCCCGCAGCGTGCGCGCCCACGCCTCTGGCCCATCCATCAGCTCGCGAAGCTGCTCATAGCCCTCGCCATGCCGTTCGATCTTGCTGTGCTCCAGTTCCACCAACGTTGCTGATGGCCCGTCCGCCGTAAACCGCAACGCCACCTCGCTCGCCCGCTCCAGGTTCGGATCGAACTTCCAGTCCACCCCGAGATGCCACGAGAACGTGACCCGGTGTGGCGGCTCCCAAACCAGCACGCGTCCCCAGTCACATGTCTCCCCATCCGCGGCGCGCTCATACCAGCGGCCGCCCGCGCGCGGTTCTACGAAAATCGATGCGAAGGGCTTTGCGCCGATGTGGTGTTCGGGCGGCCACCACGTCTCCATCTGCTCCACGAACACTGAGAAGGCCCGCTCGATCGGAGTCTGCACCCACACACTCTTACGAATGACGCCGCTTTTGCCGTCTCTTGTCATCTTTCTCTCCTGCCTTATCGTTCTGAGGTGTTGCCTTCTCTGCCGAGCTTTGAAACGCGCTCAGCGCCTTGTCCCACACCTGGTCAAAGTGTGCCCGCAGCCGTGCAATGCCCGCAGCGTCCAGCTCATACACACGGCGGGTTCCCTCTTTGCTGTCGCGAATCAGTCCAGCGTCCTTGAGCACCCGCAAATGCTGCGAGACCGCCGGACGGCTCACTGGAACCAGTGCTGCGAGCTCATGCACCGCCATGGGACCGTGCGCCAGCCGTTGGAAAATAGCCATGCGGGTGCTGTCCCCTAGAGCATCCAGCCCGGCCTGTAGGTAAGTATCCACTTACCGTAAGTTATTGCTTACGGTAAGTGTCGATGTCAAGTGGGAACTTCAAAGCGAACGCTCAATTCATTGCAACCGCTTGACCGCCACGTCTTTGCCGTCCAGATGCAGGATCATCACCTGCGCCGCGTTCCCATCCGCGGGGGCAAAGGTCACCTCATCGCTCGAGGCGGTGGAATAGAAATCGCGGTCGCTCTCTGCCAGGTATTCCTGCTTCGGCTCATCATTCTCCTGGATAAACAACCGATCTTTCCCCGCAGTCACCGTCAACACCACTTGCGACGATAACCCATACCTGCCCACAAACTTCTCGAGTTGCGCCGCGGTCAGCGTCACCCGCTTGTGTTCCTTCAACTTCGGAAGCGGCGGAAGATCGGAATATGGCGTGTATTGCTCCCACTTGAAAGGAAACTGAGTCGGACCCAGCAGAGCATCGAGGAGCGGCTTGAAGATTCCCTCGCCGTTCGAGCTGTTCGTCATGATGAGAATGCCGGCGCCCTTGTTCTTCGCACCGCTGCCCTCGAAGCAGAGCGCCAGATGCCGCCAGCCCTCATCGTGGCCCTCCTTGAAGAAGGCTCGCCCATATGCCGATGAATACAGTCCCCACCCCAGTCCATAGCTGAGGTGAATTGGATCGTTTGCCGCCGTGGTCTCCGTCGCGAGCGATGGAAATTGGTGCGCGGAACGGATCGCAATCTGCGGCCGCAGCATCTCCGCGCTCATCTTCGCGTCCAACAGCTTCCCTTGCATCACCGCGGTCAGGAACGTCGCATAATCGTCTAGCGTCGTCTGCATCGATCCCGCGGCATTCGGCCGCGTTCGCTTCTCCGGCCCCAGCGATCGTCCGTACTCGTCATATCCATTCGCAAAGTCACTCTCGAAGCGTGGCTCCCACACCATGCTCGTGCGCGTCATGCCCACGGGAGCGAACAGTTCCCGCTCCATCAGCGCCGTCAGCGGCTCATGCGCCACTGCCTCAACGACCAATTGCGCCAGTTCAATTCCTTCGCCTGAGTACGCGTAGCGTGTCCCCGGTTCAAAGTGGATCTTCAGCGTGTGGTCGTCCTCGAACGCCCGCCAGTTCGGAAACCCGCTGGTATGGCTCAAGAGCATCCGTAAGGTGATCTTTTTGTATCGCACATCGCCACTCAGATCCGCATACTGCGGATATTCGGGAAGCGGCTTCGGCAGATATTGATAGACCGGCTTGTCCAGGTCAAGCTTGTGTTGCTGCACCAGCCGCAGCACGACTGTAGCGAACGCCGCCTTACTCAGCGATGCCGATGTCATCACCGAATCTGGCGTCAGCCTCAGGCGCTTTTCCGTATCTCGCAGCCCATACGCCTTCAGGTACGCAATCCGGCCGTCCTCGAAGACTGCGATCCCCGCGCCCGTCACATGCGCAGCTTCGAGCAGCTGGTTGACCGTCGCATCCACCTGCTGCTGCGTGATCGTGCTTCCATCCAACCGAGTGATTCGCCGCTCAGCGTTTGGAGAGGGGGCCGCATGGCAAGCGCCCACAAGCATGCAAAGAGTAGCGAGAATCCCAAGAGCGGTGCGAATGCAGCGCATGCGCAAACATACGCGAGCCGCGGGAGAAGGTTCCCCTTGCCGCAAGGTTGGAGCACTCTACTCCCGCACACGAATCCCGCGTGAATCCAGATACGAAATCACCGCCGCAGGATTGCCCACCGCATCCGCCAGCCCCACATAGCCATCCGGCCTTACCAGGTACGCGGCATTGCGCCACAATCCTGTTCGCCGTATCTCCGTACGCCACGGAAACACATGCAACGGCAGCTTGCGTGTCGCGCACATCGCCCGCATCTCCTTCGACGCCTCGCCGTACACATGCACCTGCCAGTCCAGGGAAGCCAGCGGCACAAAATTGTCCCCACCTTCATTCGCGTGTTCCACCCACGGCAGGCGGTCGCCCCCCTGCACACTCTCCGACCAGCCCACGCTCAGGCTGCTCCCCTCATAGTCGATCGCGGTTTGCGAGACTCTTAAAAACATGACCCGCCGCACTGCCTTGAACGCGAACAGCAGTGGTATCACGAGCGGCACAATGCGAAGCCGTATCAGCCGCGCCATCGCGCTGGAGCTGGTCACTCCAACAAAAGCTTGATCGGTCGTCGCCACCAGTGTCCGCGCAAATCCCATACGCTCCTGCTCGTAACTGTCGAGAACCGACGCATCCCCTCGCCCCCCGACCACCGCCGCCAGCTTCCACGCCAGGTTCACCGCATCGCCAATCCCCGTATTCATTCCCTGTCCGCCCACCGGACTGTGGATGTGCGCCGCATCCCCCAGCAGGAACGCGCGACCCTTACGAAAATGGTCCGCCACGCGATGATGCACGCGGTAGGTCGAGAACCAGTGCACCGTCTTCACATCGATGCATATCCAGTCCAGCACGCGCTTGCTCACGTCCTCCCAACTAAGCTTTTCTGCTTGCGACTCCAGTTCCCGACGTATGGTCCCGATTAGCCTGGCCCGGCGCTCGCCCTTCAACGGAAACACCACCAGGAAATCCGTTCGGTCCATCGCGACATGCAACTCGCCGTTCATCGTCTCGCCGCTCGCCTCCACATCGGCGACATAGAAGATGTGCTCGTAGGTCCCGCCCGGAAAACTAATCCCCAGTGCCTCGCGCATCGTCGACCGCGCCCCATCGCACCCCGCGATGTACGCCGCGCTGCACACTTCCTCACTGCCGTCGGCCCTCCGCAGATGCGCGATCATGCTGTCCGCTGTGTCTTCGAAGCGGATGAGTTCCGTCTGCCGCTCCACTTCCATTCCCAGTTCGCCCAACCGCTCGATCAGAAATCGCTCGTGCTCGTCCTGCGGATAGATCAGCACATAAGGAAACGGACTCAGCCCCAGACCCATCTCGCCGAAAACCGCATGCGCGACCTTCTTTCCCGTCACCCACATATTCGCCGCAATCGTCCTCCGCCCTGTCGCGACCACGGCTTCCGCAAACCCCATTTGCTGATAAAACTCGAGCGTCCGCGCCTGCACGGCAAGCGCGCGCGAGGTCGTCCCCGCCTCCGTCGTCTTGTCGACAATCCGCACCCGCGCGCCCATCCGGACAAGCCAAAGCGCGAGCACCAGGCCGGTAGGCCCCGCGCCAACAATGAGCACATCGGTATCGCGGTTTGAGAGTCGGTCCATCGATTCGAAAACTGGCTTCAAATCTACGCGACGACGTCCTCTACGAGCGACGCCGGAAAGTTTCTTAGGGTCATTAATATATGAATATTGTAATATTCTTATATGCAGGACTCATTGCGACGATTCAAGGCCGACATCTTTCATGCTCTTGCTCATCCAACCCGAATCGCCATTCTGGAACTCCTCAGCCCCGGAGAGCTCTCCGCCGGAACTTTGATCGCAAAACTCGGGATGGAGCAGGCCAATGTCTCGCAGCACCTCGCAGTGCTGCGAGCAAAGCAGCTTGTCTCCAATCGCAAGGTCGGCAATCAGGTTTTCTATTCGGTTCGAGACCCCATCATCATTGAAGTTTTGAACCTGATGCGCACCTACTTCCACGCGCACCTCACGGAAGCTTTGGGGATGCTGGATGAAATCAAAAAGCCGCAGGAGACTGTTCGATGAGCTCTGCGCAAAGGTGGCTTCCTCGTTCCATTGAGTGTCTTCGCGGCTATACCGTCAGGCAATTCTCACATGACCTTGTCGCCGGGCTGACTGTCGGTTTGGTTGCTCTTCCTCTGGCGATGGCCTTCGCTATCGCGTCCGGCGTGCCTCCGCAGGCTGGCCTATATACGGCAGTCGTTGCCGGCTTCCTGATCTCAGCGCTGGGTGGTTCACGCACTCAAATCGGCGGCCCTACCGGCGCGTTCGTCGTGATCGTCGCTGGAATCGTCGTAAAGTTTGGCGTGGGTGGCTTGGCGCTGGTCGGAATGATGGCCGGCGTCCTGCTGCTCGTCATGGGCTTCACTGGCTTAGGTGCAGCCGTCAAGTACATCCCTCGCCCGGTTACGATCGGATTTACAAACGGCATAGCGCTGCTGATCGCTTCCACCCAGATCAAAGATTTCCTCGGCATGAAAACGCCGGCGATCCCCAGCGAGTTCATCCCTCGGGTCAGGATGCTCCTCCACTATGCCGAAACCACGCGCTGGCAGACCGTGACTCTAGCAGCGGGCTCGCTCGCCATCGTGTTGTTCTGGCCGCGGCTGACGAGGCGGCTCCCCGGCTCGATCGTCGCGCTCTTCTTGGCAACGACTCTGGTGGCAGTCTTCCACCTGCCCATTGAGACCATCGGCAGCAAGTTCGGTGGCATTCCGCAGGGCTTCCCGCACTTCGCCTTACCGAGCTTTCAGACGGCACACATCCTGCCGTTACTTCCGTCGGCATTCACAGTTGCACTGCTTGCGGCAGTTGAAAGCCTGCTCTCCGCTGTCGTTGCCGACGGCATGAGCGGAGATCATCACAACTCGAACGTGGAACTGGTAGCACAGGGCGTCGCCAACATCGCCTCTCCATTGTTCGCGGGAATCCCAGCAACCGGGGCGATTGCTCGCACAGCGACGAACATTCGCTCCGGCGCACTCACGCCGGTGGCGGGTATGATCCATGCGCTCACGCTGCTCGCGATTCTTCTGGTCGCTGCTCCGCTGGCCCGCTTTGTACCGTTGGCAACTCTGGCGGCCGTCTTATTCGTGGTGGCCTACAACATGGGAGAGTGGCGGGAGATCGGCACAATCGTTCACCTGTCGAAGACCGATATTGCCGTCTGGTATACGACCTTCGCCCTTACCGTGCTCGCCGACTTGACGGTTGCCGTCGGAGTGGGGATGGCGCTTGCAGCCCTCCTATATATCTACCGCATCGCGGAGACGACCACCGTCGCAGCCGTGACGCCCGAGTATCTGGAAGACGGGCAAGCCCACATTCTCCAGGACAAAGACATTCCTTCGAACGTGACCATTCTTCGTATTCACGGTCCGTTCCTCTTTGGGACGACCGAAAAACTCGCGGACGCCACCAGCAATCTCAATCAGTTTGCAGACGTGGTGATTCTGCGCCTTCGCAATATGACAGCGCTGGATGCCACTGGTATCCACGCCCTTGAACAGTTTTCCGATCGGCTCCATAAAGCGGGCAAAAGGCTTCTGCTCTGTGGCGCGCGAGAACAACCGTCGCGGCTCATCTCACAATCCGATTTCCTGAAGGCGGTGGGGAAAGAGAACGTATTGCCACACGTTCAGGCAGCCCTGGCCCGCGCGCGGCAGATCCACGGAGACTTCGGGGGGATCGGCCCGGAGTTGGCTCTTGATCTCGAGCGCCGGCCACTCTGAGATGATGCCCCTGTAAATGGAATCAGCCGACGAATTGTTACTTGCTTCTCGCACTCACTCAGGAGACCCATTGCGATCCTTCCTCAAATGGCTGGCTTATATCGCTAAATCATTCGGGATATCCAGCCCCTCTGATAACACGCGAATATCAACGCTGGGAAACAGACACGCCCGCCAGATCAGGCTGATCTCAATCAAGATCGACCATCGCCCGGCGACCGGCGCTGACCACTGCGTTCCTTTTGAATCAGCGTACCGACGTAGTCATTGAATACATCGCGAGTGCATACCACTGGTGCCGGGCGCCTAGATCGTCAGCGCACTACCCGCTATCCGCAGCACCATCGCTTCCACCTCCGCCTCATCCCCGCAGCTCTCGGCCAGAGCATCGAAAAACTCGAACGACGTCAGCGCCGTCAGCATCGCGGCTTTCTGTGCTTCGTCGTCCCCGCTCATTCTCTGGACGATCCGCGTAGCAGCCATCAGCCGCCGGTGGTTTCGCGCTTCGATCACCACACCAAACTCCGGATCGATAGCCCCGATCCCATGCACCCGCCGGATCAGCAGCCGGTTCTTTGCCCAGAAGCCACAGAAGATCTCCACAAACCGTTGCAACTGCGCATCGCCCGGTGGCAGCATCATCACTTCGCGCATCCGCTCCATGCCGCTCTCGAGCGCGATCAGGTCGAACACCGCCTCCAGCACACCTGTCTTGGTTCCGAAGAGGTTGTGGATCGTCTGCCGCGTCACACCGCTCTCTGCCGCCAGTGACGCCATCGTCAGTCCCCGATAATCATCTGCCGCCAGTTGCTGCTTCGCCGCCCGCAGAATCGCCGCGCGGCTCTCGCCCATCTGTTCCAGCCGCTTGCCCAACTCATAAGGCCGCTTCACCGGCTCTGCCTGTCGCTTAGTCACACTTGCATCCTAGAGTTTAAAATTTCATTTGACAATAAGTTAAATGAAATATGAAAATGGAACTCATAGGAAGGGAGGGCCCGATGGCTGGCAATCCGACTGGCAATCTGATCGGCACGAAACGGAATCGATCAGGGGAGGGAAGAGGCGCGGGCGTGCAGCTTCCCCTCGGATTCCCACTCGGTTTGAAGGTCGGCTTCTGGTTTTCGATCGCCATCGCCCTCGCCGTCGTTCTCCGCCGTGTCGTCGCGCTCTCTACGCCGCCCAGCCCAAAGGCGCCGCCGCAACTCGCCGGCCTCGACGCCTACTTCGGCGCGCACGCCATCCTCACCTATGTCCACATCCTCTGCGCTCTCGCCTTTGTCTTGCTTCTGCCGCTGCTCTTCTGGCGCCGCACACGCGACTCGATCGTGCTCGGCCGCGTCATCTTTGCGCTCGGCATCATCGTCGGCCTCACGGCCTACGCCATGAGCAGCCACGCCATCGGCGGATGGCTCGAGCGCGCTGCCGTCCTCTTCTTCAACACGCTCTTCCTCTTCGCGCTTTATCGCGCCTGGTCCTTCACGCGCAGCGGGGACCGCCAGCAGCACCAGCGCTGGATGCTCCGCGCCATTGCCATCCTGCTCGGCATCGCCACCACGCGTCCCATCATGGGCGTCTTCTTCGCTACCTCGCGCCTCACCCACCTCACGCCCGAACAGTTCTTCGGCATCGCCTTCTGGATCGGCTTCTCGCTCAACACGGTCCTCATCGAACTCTGGCTCCGCACTCGCGGACGCACCGCATTCGTATAGTCGCGAATCGTGCAGAAAGGGGAACGCATGAACACGCAAATCAAATCGGCCACACCAACCGCGGCTGTCCACCAGGGTCCGCACCCCGGCATGCTCGCCGTCCTCTATACGGTGCTGTTCTGCGTTGGGCTCTATCCCGTCACCGGCATGTACGCGAAGCCCTACTGGCCCGGCCCGTGGGAGCCCGCCTCCGTCATCATTCCGTACTTTCAGAACTACGGCGCTCGCGTGCTTCTGTGTATCTTTCTGCAGCTCGGCGCAATGATCTGTCTCGGCATCTTCACCGCTGCAGTCGTCAGCCGACTCCACTTCCTCGGCTCGCGCGCCGCCGGCACTTGCATCGCGCTCCTCGGTGGCTTCCTGGTTGTCTTCGACGGTATGGTCGGCGCCATGGCCACCTGGACCATGATCCATCCCGGCGTCGCCGTGTATCCCGGTGTGCTGCTCGCGCTCTACTACTTCGCTTACGGACTCGGTAGCCCTGGCTTCTCCATTCCCATGGGACTTCTCATTGCTGGCGTCTCTGTCACCGCAGCCTTCATGCGCGTGCTGCCTAGGTGGGTCATCATTCTCGGCCTCTTCCTCGCCGCCGCGGGCGAGTTCAGCTGGCTGCACCTGGTCTTCCCCAAGCTTCTCTTCCTCGTTCCTCTCACCCGCTTTCCCGGCTTCATCTGGATCATTGCGGTCGGCTTCCTTCTGCCGAACCATCGCACTTCAAAGCGTGAGGAACCCGCGACAGCGTGAGCGGATTCGCCCAGGATCACCGCGTATACTGGCCGCCCATGAAAGCACTGCACGCCCTTGCCCTCTGCACCGTCACCGCGTTTGGCACCGCAGCCCCCATTCCTCACGCCGGCGCTGCAACCGCCGTGCCCGCCGCCACGCAGCAGATGACCATCCCCAGCCATGGCAGTACTCTGCTCGGGATCTTCTACCTCGCAGCCGGTCCCGGCCCGCACTCCACCGCGATCATCTTTCACGGCTTCCCGGGTTTTGAGCAGAACCTTGATATCGCGCAGACCCTTCGCGCCCATGGCTGGAACGTCCTCGCCATGCACTACCGCGGATCGTGGGGCGTCAAAGGCAACTTCTCCTTCGAGCACGCCGCCGAAGACGCCGACACCCAGGTCGCCTTCCTCCTCGATCCCGCCAACGCGCAGAAATACCGCATCGATCCGAACCGCATCGTCGTCATCGGCCATAGCATGGGCGGATACATGGCCGCGTCGGCCATCGCGCATAATCCGAAGGTCGCTGCCGCAGTCCTCATCTCCGCCTGGAACATCGGCGCCGATTACGACACCCGCCGCCACATCGGGACCGCCGCCCCAACCACCGAGAACGAAGCGAAGTCGCTGAGCAAAGACAACAACCTTGCCCCGCTCGCCGGCACCAGCGGTCTCGCGCTCGCGCGCGAGATCCGCGCTCACGAGCAGGCGCTCAACTTCCTCAATCTCGCATCATCCATCGCCCCGCGGCCGGTCTTCGTCATCACCGCCAGCGAGGGCCTGGCACCCTCCGACCATGCGCTCGCCGAAGCCCTCGCCAAGGCCGGTGACACCCACATCACCGAACGCCACTGGGACACCGACCACAGTTACTCCGGCCAGCGCGCCGAACTAGCTAACGCCATCCTCCAGTGGACCGAAAACCTGCCCCACTAGGAACACGTGCGTCGTCCTGAACGCAACCGAAGGTGGAGGGAGCCCCTCCCATATCGAATCGTTCAACGCCGATGCAAAGCGCCGCTCCACCGCTGGCTCCTCAGGTCACGCGGCGAACTTTCTTCATTTTTTGTGTTAACCGCCCGCCCTCGGTTTGCGTTGTATGGGTAAACACGACAAGACCGTAAAGAGGCTGGAACCATGGACAACACACTCGTCCCACTATTCATCTCCTCGCTGCTAGGCTTCGTCGCCTGGCTCATCTTCACCTCCATCCGGCGCTTTCTCATGGCCCGCCTGCAGGCCACAATCCAGGCCAAACTCCTCGAGCGCATCAACTCGCCCGAGTTGCTGCTCACCTATGTTTCAACCGACGCTGGCCGCGAGTTCGTCGAAGCTCTCCGCCTGGAGCGCGAAGGGGAACCACGCACCGCTCCCTTCCGTAGCATCCTTATCGGCGTCCAGCTCTCCATCGTGCTCATCATCTTCGGCGCCGCGCTGCTGCTGCTGCATGCAAACCATACGCTCCCGGACGAGCCACCGGTCGTGTTGGGTACGCTGGCGATCGCGTTGGGCGTTGGTCTCGGCATCGCAGCCGCGGCAACCTACGTCCTCTCCCGAAGCTTCGGCCTGGTGGCGAACAGCCCGCGCTCCTAACTAACGATGGAAGCCATTCTGTTCTTCGCAAATTCGAGCGGGCGCGATCTCACCGCGGTTGCCATTCCGGCGATTGCCGCGCCGGCCGGTGCCCATACCCACGACAGCACGGCAATGGACGAGCAGCAATTTCAATTCCTCTACGAAGCGACCGCCCGCCCCATACATGCCTACCTCATCGGCATCACCGGTCAACGAGACATCGCCGACGATGTCCTCCAGGAAACCTACTGCCGCTTTCTCTCCCGCCGGCCCGCCGGAATGCCGCCGGGAGAATCGCGGCCCTACCTCTTCCGCATCGCCACCAATCTGCTCCGCGACCGCTGGCGCACCCGGCACGAAACGCAGCCGCTGGACAATTTCGACCAGGCTCACTCCGACGACCTCAATTCTCAACTAGATGTCCGGCGCGTGATGCAGTCATTGAAGCCGAGAGAACGCGAGCTGCTGTGGCTTGCCTACGTGGAAGGTATGACCCACACCGAGATTGCTGTCGCCACCGGCCTCACCGCGTTCAGTGTGCGCCCGTTGTTGTTCCGGGCGCGAAAGAAGGCTGCAATCCTGCTTCGGCCGGAAGGGGAGCGCCCATGAGGCAAAGAACATGCGAACGCGCGCCTTCCGTCATCGCCGCGACTCGCTCCGGCATATCGCCGGCCGATCTCCCGGCCGAGCTCAAGGATCACATCGCTGCCTGCGCATTCTGCACTGAGACAAAGCGCATCACTCAGCAATTCCAGCACGCAGCGACGATCGCCGCGCAAACCCCGCCTCCGCCCGCCCACCTCGTCTGGCAGAAGATGCGGGCTCAGCGTCAACGGCAAGCCCTTAGACGCGCCACGCAATGCGTGACCGTGATGAGCATCCTCGCGGCCCTGTATGCGGTCGTCCTCACCGCTTGGTATCTGCCCCAGCTCTGGCACATGCAGCCATCGCAGAATTCAACATCGCTCAGCGCGCTCTCCAGCGGAACCGTCTTCGTAGGTGTATTAACCGCGATCCTTGCGGTATTCCTGGGGTCCTGTTGTCTCGCCTTCCTGGGCAGCAGGACCAACTTTCGATTGCACTCCTAAGTTGACCCTGGAAGTGAACGCCTAATGCACATCAGTCGGTCGCATAATCCTCAAGATTGGGTGACCGTCCACATTCTCCAGTGGAAAATACACGAGGTGTGTCTTCGGATCCACGGCAACTGTATGCGCATGGGCCATATCGAATGACGCCAGCGACGCAAGATGCGACCCGTTTCTCTGAAATATCGTCACCTTGCCCGACTCCGCCGACACATACAAGCGCCGCAATCCGGGATCGTAAGCCAGCACATCCGGGTCCTCACCCACCTGGTACGTGGAGAGCACCTTCATGTCCCTGAGATCGACCATGGCCAGCGAGTGGTTCTCCTCGCCTGCGACAAAAGCAATCCTGCCCTCAACATCGAGTGCGATGCCGTGCGGGTTCTCGATCCCTGGAAGCGGCAGACGCTGGGTAATCCGGTTCGTCCCCGGATCGATCACCGCAAGCAGATTCGCGCCGTGCACCGCCACCAGAATCTGTCCGGACACAGGATCGTACACCGTATTTCCCGCGCCACCGCCCAAAGCAATCTTTGCGATCAACTTGTTGCTCTTCGCATCGATCACCGCATCCACACCGCCGTGCTCATCAGAGACGAAGACTTTGTTCTGCTTCGGCGCGTAAGCGAGTCCATCGGGATAGACGATGGGACCGGCCTTACCCACAATCTTCAACGTCTCCGCATCCACCGCCACGACCTGATGCGCCCCGGTCCCAGACGCATACACACGATGGATCGCGCCCGCCATAGTCACGCCGTGAACCCGTGGAAACCCGTCAAGATTCGCTACGACCTGCCGGTTGGTTGTATCGAAGACCACCAGTTGATCTGCATTCATGTGCGCGATGTACAACCGTCCGCTCGCTGGATCAAAGCTTTGGTAGTCGAAACGGACCGCTGGCCCCGGCATTGGAATATCGGCGACTTTGATCAGCACCTTTTCTACCTGCCCGGAAGGCTGGGCGTGCGCCAACACAAGCGGCAGGAAAACGAACGCCGCCACGTACAAAGCCGGCCGCGTATGCCCTGATAGCAGTCGCGAACTCCGACGAACCATCTTCATATCTACGAAGCCTCTCTTGTGAGCCGAAGTCTCTCTCAGAGGACAGGATGAAGCCGTCAGGTTCAATCCAAGCTGAAGAAACGAATCTAAACCGGTGGAGTCCCCTCCAACACCGGCACCCCCGCCGGAGGCACAAACCGGAACGTCCCCGCAGCCAGCACCGGATTCTCCTCCTCACCCGAAAACACAAAGCTCGTCCGCGATCCGTCGAGCTCCTCCAGGGTCATCGCGTGAATCGTGCCATCCACGGTGACAGTTACTTCGAGCGACCGCACCCGCTGCTCCATCCCCTTTGGGACGCCGAGCAGCCGGAACTCGCCGTTCTCCGCCGGCGTCATAGTCAGCCCGTCCAGCTCCTTCGCCAGTTGCGCATGTCCCAGCAGGAAACGCAGCGGCGACCGCAGATCGTCCAGCTTCTTCGCCGGAATCTGCTGCACCTGCGCATCGCCCGGCGTGTAGAACCATCCGAACTTCCCATCCAGTACAAAGACCTTGCCCGCCGGCTCGGCATAGTTCCAGCGCATGCGCCCCGGCTTCTCCAGCAGCAGAACACCCTTCTCATGCCGGTCCATCCCCATGCCTGCGTAGGCTTCCGTGAAATCAACGCGCAGCCGGTGCAGCGTGTTGTAGTGGTGGTCCACCGTCGCGGCAAGCTGCGCGGCAGAGGGCGCTGTCGCACCCCGCGCTTCCGGTGTCAGCAGCAGCACGAGCCCGAGAAACAAAAAAGGCCAGCAGCGCTGCTGGCCTTTTCTCGTGTGCAAATCTCTCACTGCAGCGAAACCGAGCAGTTGGTGCCTCCCGCCATGTCTACCTTGATCTCACCCGACATGTCCATGCAGAAGCCACGGTTGCCCGTCTTGCCCACCGTCTGCGGCACCGCCGTCACCTCATATGAGGTAAAGATGTCTTGGTTGTTCGCCCCCTGCGCCTTGGTGCAGTTCGTCAGGCTAAAGATATACCCGTCCTTCAGCCCCGCTGCCAGCGTACCCTGCAGCAACTGCGCCGCCTGCGGGCTCGGCGCACCGGAGCCCGTAGCACCACCCAACGCGGCCAGCGTGCACGCATACCCATTCGCCGGATATGTCGACGTATATTGCACCTCCGCATCCTGAATGGCATGCAGAGAAGCCAGCGCCGAGGTCTCGTGCGCATGGATCGTCATGTTCAGCAAGCTCGGAATTGCCACCAGCATCAGGATCAGGATCACTGCCATCACAATCAGCAGCTCCATCAGCGTGAAACCCGCTTCATTGCACCGGAAACGATCTTCCGTCACCAGCTTTTTCCACCACTTCGTCATGACATGAACCTCAAGATCATCTGGCGTACCGCCCAGACGTATATTGCCGACCGCAGAGTACCAAAATCCCCGTGGCGCCGGAAATACGTCTGATGTTCTTCAGAAAACGTGGCTCCCAAGAGTGTGCCTGAGAATGACGCAGCCCGACCCACTTCCGCTCATCGGGCGCGCCCTATTCACTCTGCTAACCGGTCCGACACCACCGAGGCTAGAGTCTAGGAACTATGCCTAGCACTCCAGATCTTTCCTCTCGACCTTGATACCGTCCAGCCGTCCCAGCATCGTCACCGCGATCTTCTCCGGATCGAACAGCTCCCGTGCCAGCGCCATCGTCTGCTCGGCCGTCACTGCTTCCACCTGCTGCATCACCTCGTCGATCCCGAAGAAGTGATCGAAGTACATCTCCTGCCGCGCCAGGTTGGACATCCGCGCCCCGGTGCTCTCCATGCTCAGGATGATGTTGCCCAGCAATTGGTCCTTCGCGCGCCGCAACTCGTCCTCCGGCATCGGCTCCTGCTTCAGCCGCCGGAACTCATCCGTCACCAGTTGGATCACCTGCAGCGCCCGGTCCGAAGACGTGCCCACATACACGCACAGCATGCCCGTGTCCTTATATGGATTCAGGTCGCTGTAGATCGAATATGCCAGCCCGCGCTCCTCGCGCACCGTCTGGAAGAGCCGCGAGCTCATGCCGCCGCCGAGCACCGTATTCAGCACTAGTGCGCAATACCGCCGGTCACTCGAAATGGGCAGGGAAGGCACACCCATGCAAAGCTGCACCTGTTCCAGCGCCTTCTTGTTTCGCAGCACGATCTTTGCACTCGTATTCGGCGGCAGGCTCGCATCCTCAGGAACGCCGCCCGGCATTGCCTCGAAGCGCCGCCGCACCTCATCCACAAACCGCTGATGGTCCAGATTCCCCGCCGCGGTGAAGACAACATTGCCGCCACGGAAGCGGTCGCCGTAATAGCCGAAGAGCTTCGCCTGCTCCAGCCGCCCCACCGTCTCCTTCGTCCCCAGGATTGGCTTGCCCAGCGGGTGTCCCTTCCAGAAGTTCTGCGTAAAGATCTCGTGTACCAGGAAGTCGGGGTTGTCCTCGTCCATCTTGATCTCTTCGAAGATCACGCCCCGCTCGCGCTGGATATCACCCTCCGCAAAGATCGGGTGCAGTACCAGGTCGCTCAACACGTCCAGCGCCACCGGCACATGTTCATCCAGTACTTTAATGTTGAAACAGATTGTTTCCTTGCCCGTGAAGGCGTCGAGGTTTCCGCCGATTGCGTCCACCTCGCGCGCAATGCGCTGCGCCGTCCGCGTCTCGGTGCCCTTGAACACCATGTGTTCCACAAAGTGCGAGATGCCGTTCAGCTCCGCAATCTCATGCCGCGAGCCCGCCCGCACCCAAACACCCATTGCAACCGACCGCACGTTTTCCATGCGTTCCGTCAGGATGGTCAGCCCATTCGGGAGGACCGTTCGTTCCACGCTACGTTCATTCAACATAAATTTCGCCGCTCCATCCGTTGGGGGCTGACACAAGCCCGCGCGAAGCACGTACGTGCCATTCAGCCGATGCCGGAGCATCTGATCCTCACACCCTCGAGGAAAAATGCTCTATGCTTGCCTGTTGCCGGACTTTGCCTCGATGCCGTTTGATACCGGATTTCCGTCAGAGCCTCTGCCTGAACCACCATCCGGGCCAACTGGGGAGAGCTTCTTCATTTTAGACTCTGCCGGGCCGGAATCGGTTCAAGCTCCTGCCCCAGAGGCGGTGCAGTCTCTATTTGGCCTGTCTTTTGAACAACTTAGCCAGGTAATAAGCAGCTTTGATGAGCCCGGGTTCCGTGCCCGCCAGCTCGCCCAGGCCCTCTACCGGGACTGGATAGCCGACCTCGGCGCCATTACCACCCTGCCCTTACCCCTGCGTGAAAAACTCGCATCAGCGGGCTACGCCGTCGGCTTGCCGCCCATCCTCCAGACCTTCCGCTCTGTCGACGGCACCGAGCGCTACCTTATCGCAGCGAGTGGCAACCAGACCGTTGAGACCGTCTGGATGCCCGGCGGCGACGGCGCTGAAGACGACGAGGAAGAGACGGCTCCATCGCGCAAACGCGCCACAATTTGCGTCTCCTCGCAAATCGGCTGCGCGGTCAACTGCCAGTTCTGTCTCACCGCGAAGCTCGGCATCGAGCGCAACCTCACCGCCGGCGAGATCGCCGGTCAGGTCGTCGCTGTGCTTCGCCGTCACCAGGTCGAGCTCGGGCGCGATCGCATCAACCTCGTCTTTATGGGCATGGGCGAGCCCTTCCTCAACTACGACGCCTTCATGAACGCCGTCCGTCTGCTCGGTGCGGAAGTCGGCCTCTCCCTCTCGCGCATGACCGTCTCGACCTCGGGCATCGTCCCCGGCATCGAGCGCTTCGCTCGCGAGCCCGTCCGCCCGCGCCTCGCCATCTCACTCAACGCCTCGAACAACGAGGTCCGCGAAGCCGTCATGCCTATCACGCGCAAGTGGCCCATCGAAGCAGTCCTCGAGGCCGTCCGCAAAGTGCAGCCTGCTCCGCGCGAAAAGATCACCTTCGAATACGTGCTGCTCGGCGGCGTCAACGACTCACTCGTGCACGCCGACGAAGTCGTCGCCCTCACGCGCCGTGCCGGCTTCCCGTCGAAGGTCAACCTGATCGTCTGGAACCCCGGCCCTGGCATCCCCTACACACAGCCGAAGGAGGAAGAAGTTCAGCAATTCCAGCAGCGTTTAATCGCCCGAGGCGTCCCCGCCTTCATCCGCCGCCCGCGCGGCCGGGACATCTACGCCGCCTGCGGCCAGCTCAAAAAAACTACCGAAGCAAATTCCTGAGCACGACCTGCTACAACCCATGCGATACAGTGGTGCAGCCATGCGCCCACTCGCACTCCTAGCATCCGCACTACTGCTCGCCAGCACCGCCCTCGCGCAATCTACAGATACCCGGTGCACTAACCTCCAGCAACTCCAGCTTGACCACGCCCAAGTAGTCTCCGCCGAAGTCGTCGCCAGCGGTACCTTCATGGCTCCTCCCCGCCCCACCGGTAAAGCCGAGCAGATCCCGCTCTACAAACAGCTCCCCACCTTCTGCCGCGTCAAAGTCGAAGCCACCCCCACCTCCGACTCCAGAATCAACATCGAAGTCTGGCTTCCCGTCGAAGGCTGGAACCATCGCTTCCTCGCCCTCGGCAACGGTGGCTTCGCCGGCGAGATAGACTACGGCGGCCTCGCCCGCGCCCTCGGCAACAACAACGCCACCGCCGGCACAGACACTGGCCACTTCGCCGATGGCATCGACGCAAGCTGGGCCCTCCATCATCCCGAGAAGATCACCGACTATGGCTGGCGCGGCATTCACCAGATGACGCAGCAAGCCAAGGCCGTCCTCGCCGCCTACTACTCCACGCCCGCCGCGCACAGCTACTTCACTGCCTGTTCCGATGGCGGCCGTGAAGCGCTCATGGAAGCGCAGCGTTTTCCTGACGATTACGACGGCATCCTCGCCGGCGCGCCCGCCTACAACTGGACCACGCTTCTCACCAGTGCCGCCATCGGCATGCAGACCCTGCTCTCCGATAGCGCCAGCTACATCCCTGCCACCGATGTGCCGCTCATCCACGACGCCATCCTCAAGCAGTGCGACAAGCTCGACAAGCTGCCCGGTGACGTCAATGACGGCATCGTCAACGATCCGCGCGTCTGCCACTTCGAACCGGCACGCATCACCTGCAAAGCAGGGCAATCCCAGCAGTGCCTCACCACCCCGCAGGTCAAAGCTCTCACGGCACTCTTAACTGAGCGCAAAGCCGGCGACACCACAATCCCGCCGATCCTTCCAGCAGGCGGCGAACTCGATCCCAACGGCTGGCCTAGCTGGATTACCGGCAACGAGCGTGGCAAATCCGCGATGGCCGGCTTTGGCGCCGGCTACTTCGCCAACATGGTTTACAGCGATCCACACTGGAACTTCCGTACCTTCGATCCAGTCGCCGGCCTCGCCGCCGCACGCGAGAAGACCAGCGAAGCGCTCGACGCCACCAACCCCGATCTCAGCGCCTTCGCGAAGCACGGCGGCAAGCTGATCATGTATCACGGCTGGGCCGACGCCGCCATCAGTCCGCTCTACTCCATCCACTACTACCAAGATGTGCAGCAGAAGATCGGCAAGAACGAAACTGCAAGCTTCACGCGCCTCTACCTCATGCCCGGGGTTAAGCACTGTGCCGACGGCCCTGGCCCGGACTCGATCGGCCAGTTCGGCCTCCCCGCCATGACGGAATCAGACGCTAGTCACAACGTCATCCACGCGCTCGAGGACTGGGTCGAGCAGAACAAAACGCCGGAAGCCATCACCGCCACCAAGTACGGAGAGCTACCCGACCACGACGCCGACCCGCACAAGATCCTGATGACCCGCCCCATCTGCCCCTACCCGCAGCAAGCGCACTACAAAGGCAAAGGCAGCATCAACGACGCCGCCTCATTCGATTGCAAGTAGGAAAGTGTATCGGAGGCGATCACGGGGGGTGGGATACCACAAAAGCTGGCAGCGAATCAGGTGACTCGCCCACAATCCCGAACGATCAAAGGGAACGAACCCAACAGCACGCCCCGCGGGCGCCTCTGCCTGAACCGCAGGTCCCTTACAACACGATCAAACTCGAAGGATTCTCGGCCACCGGTGTCGCAGCCTCGCTCCGCGCAGACGGCTTCAACAGCGGCCATCCCTTGCGCAGCACGTACTCCAGCCAGGCGCCCGCAACCTGCGAGGTCAGAACCGCCGCTACTACCAGCGTTGTGTAGAACTTCGAGCTGATGATCCCCGCATCGAACGCCACGCTCGCCAGCACGATCCCGGGCCCGCCGCGCGCGTTCGTAGTGATCGCGAGATTGATCAGGTCCAGCCCGCGGAATCCGGCGAACCGCCCGGCCAGCGACACCGAAAGCACCTTGATGATGCAGCTTCCCGCGATGAATGCCGCCATCATCCACAGCGATACGCCGCGGATCAGGTCCAGCTTCAGGCCCACGATCGCGAAGTACACCGGCACGAAGAAGGCAAACGACACTTTGCCGATCGCTTCCAGCGCATCCGCGAAGAGCCGCCGTTTTTTGTGCACAACCGCGAAGCCTGCCAGGAACGCCGCAAAGACCATGCTTACATCCAGCGCGCCGGCAATCACGCAGTAGGCCAGCAGCACTGCGATTGCATATCCCACCGGCGACTGCTGCGCCACGATGTTGACACGCGCCTTGTTGATCTTCTTCACCGCGCGCGGAACAATCGTCAGCCCGAGGAGGAAGAAGGCCACCGTAGCGAACAGGTGATACGACATCTTGCGCGGATCGAGCGCGGCTTTGCCGGCCATCGCCGTCGCGATCGCCAGCGCAAGCCACAAGACGATATCTTCGAGCACCGCCACGCCCAGCACTAGGCGGGCGAATCGGGTGTGCAGAATCTTCAGGTCGGCAAAGATCTTTGATACCACCGGCACCGATGTCACCGCGACGCCGACCGCCAGAATGATCATCAACGAGCCGCGATTGCCATTCGGCCCCGCGAGCGACGGACGAATCACCCATGGCGCTAGCCCCAGCCCCACCAGGAAGGGAAGACCCGTGCCCACAATTGTCAGCCAGCCCACCTCGCGCCGCTCTTCCCGCGTGAACAGTTGCTGCGTCTCCGCGCCGGAAAGAAACATCAGCAGCAGCAGCCCGAGCCAGTACACAAAGTCAAAAATGTTTCCCTGGTGCTGCGCCCCATTCATGATGTGCGCGATAGCGGGCACGCGGCCAAGTAAGGCGGGCCCGAGCACGACTCCCGCCAGGATCTCGCCCACCACCTTTGGCTGCCGCAGCTTCACAAACAGGTAGCCCAGCAACTGGGCAAGGCCGACAAGCAGCAGCAACGCGAAGAGGACCGGAGTCAGTTGGGCGTTAGACATATCAGGAGTTTCGCACGCTCAGAATACCTGTCCGTCGGTACTCCAGTTCATTGGACGGCACCTGGCCATCCACCCTGTTGTCATAAAGCGGGTGCGTACCAGTAACAGGTTTGCCACTCTCGTTTAAACGACAACCTGCTGTCGACGGGCAAATAGTTAGTCAGGAACGTCGTGCAGTGAGCCGAGATCTGCCTCAAATCCCAGGCGAAGCAACGTCTCAGCGACCCGGTCCGCACTGTGGCGCAGCGTGTCACCCTCGGCGGCAAAATTCCCCGGTATGACCTGTACACCCATTGCTTCAATGCGCTCGATATCCGGCACGATCGGCGTGGCGCCCTCACGCGCATAGTTGCGCAGCAGCGTCTCGCTTACCGGCGCGGTATTCACCAGCGCATAGTCGAATATCGCCTGGCCCGTGTGCTCGTAGATCTTTTCAATGTGCTGCGACGCCGTCAGCCCTAGGCTCTCATTCGATTGCGTCATCAGATTGCAGATGAACACCCGCAGCCCCCGCGCTGCAGCCAGCGCCTCGGGAATGTCCTTCACTAGCAAGTTCGTGATCAGGCTGGTGTACAGCGACCCGGGCCCCAGCGTGATGAGGTCGGCGCGTGCAATCGAATCGAGCGTCTCCGGCATGGGCTCTGCGCCCGCAGGCTCGAGCGTCAGCTCGCAGATCCGGCGATGACTCGCGGTGATGTTCGTCTCGCCCTGCACCGTAGAGCCGTCATCCATCCGCGCGGAAAGCGTCACGTTCGCCGTGGTCGCCGGATAGATATGCCCCCGCGTTGCAAGCACCTGCGAGGAGAGTTTGATGGCCTGCGCGAAGTCGCCCGTGATCTCTGCCAGCGCGGCCACGAAGAGGTTCCCGAAGCTGTGCCCTTCGAGCGAAGCCAGATCTTTGCGCTCTCCGTTGCCGTTCGTAGGGATGCCTTGAGAACTGGCAGAGGAGAAGCGGTGGCGGAAAAGCTTGGACAGCAACGCCTCGTCGTCCGCCAGCGCCACCATGCAATTGCGCAGGTCGCCCGGAGGCAACATATTGAAGTGCCGCCGCAGGCGCCCGCTCGAGCCGCCATCGTCGGTTACGGTCACCACCGCTGCCAGGTCGCTGATAAGACTCGGCACTCCTGTCGTGTCGGTTTCGCTCGGCTGCGGCGACGGCGCATAGCGGCGCAGTCCGCGCAGCAGCGTGGACAACCCCGTGCCCCCGCCGATCGCCACCACGCGCAGCGAAGATCCCCGGTGCGCGGATGCTCCTGCTGCCTCCCGCTGTCCCAACGAACTGTCTGGAATCACCGGCATAACTACTGCGGTTTCCTTTTTCTCATTGAACTTTCCGGCCTATTGAACTTCCGGATAAAGCAGCTCCGTGAACCTCGGATCGTCCGCCATGTCCTGAAAATCGGAGTCCACACGCGCATGAATGCGGTTCTGCGGATTGATGCTGATGGCCGCCGACAGGTGCTCCAGGCATTGCTCCGTCTGTCCCGTCATGCTCTCCAAAATGGAAAGCCCATAGAGTGCGTAGTCCGCCTGCGGCGCCTTGGCGAGGATCTCTTCCAACTGCTCGCGCGCCTCCTCGTACAGGCCGGTATTCAGCAGCGAGATCGCGTAATCGTACTGCTCCTCAGGACCCGTGAACTTGCGCTCCTGCTTCGCTGCCTGCCGGCCGCACGCTTCGAGATACACACGCGCGCGCTCCGCCACTTCGGGCGAGCTCTGTTCGCTCAGCTTGCGGAAGGCCTCACGCGCCTTCTCGTACTTGCCCTCCTGCATCGCTTTCAGGGCCGATTCGTATTCCTGCATGCTCTTCTGCTGTGCCGGATCGGTCATGGTGCGCACCTTGCCTTGGATAGTCTTCGGGCCGCCGCGCGCTTTGGGTGTGCCTGTGCTTGCCATTGATTGATCGTCCTTGAGTCACATCCGCCTGCATCTCAGGCAGTGGTTCACTGTCGGTTCTGTTCAGCCGTTGTACACTCCCGACCCTGGGGTCCGTCAACCACACAACTGGGTCAGGGGGCGCGTCGCTACAGCTTGTTTCTCCTAGTCTTCTCCTGGTAGAGAACCGGATTCAGCTCGGGGTCGTTGTACATCTTGAGTTGCCTGTACTGCCTGAAGCAGCGTTCACCCATACATACCTGCGCCCACAGCCGGTCAAGGCATCGGGTCAGATCATCCCGCTGCTCCTGTAAGGTAGCGAACCGTTCCGCGTTTCGCTCGTGATGTCCCGGTGGCGCGTCCGAGCGGCCAAGCTCCTCTTCCGTATGGAACAGCTTCAGCGACAGTATCGATAAGCGGTCCATCATCATGCCCGGTGTCTCGGAGTGCTGCTCCCCGCTCTCCTCGATGGATGCTTCACGGAGACTGGCGAGCAGCCAGGCATCGATCCGCTCCGTCGTGTCGTTGCGTACCTGGTTCACGCGGTCGATATGCCGCTTCACGGTCGCGATCGAGGCATCGTCCGCCGAGGGCCTCCGCGCCTCATCCTCGGCATGCCACAGGGTGAAGTTGGCTGCATGCTGCGCCTCCACCAGTCCCTCCAGCGATCGATCGGCTCCTGTCTCTGGCGCGGTCTGGTGCCATAGCCGGGTGCGACCATCGTGCAGCTGCACGATGGCGCACGCGTCGACCAGAGTGGAGAGTGAGGTAGCCATGGAATGGGAGCAGCGGCGATCTGCTGGTGAGCTCGCTGGGAATCGAACCCAGGACCCACGCATTAAAAGTGCGTTGCTCTACCAACTGAGCTACGAGCTCACAGTATCGCTCTACTGCTACTTAACGGTACCACACGTATATACCTTGCCAGCCCCGCGCAAACAGCAAGGGCACCCGGCTTCGGGTGCCCTTGAAGGTCACGTTCTGTCCAGACTAGGGTATGTAGTAGCGGATTGCGGTCTCGACCACATTGTCGGTACCTTTCGCGCCGCCACCGGGGTTTGTCGTACCACCATCGCCGGACCAGATATTGCGCTGGAAGTAGCTGTATTGAATTGACTGACGGAAGCGGCCTGCCGGACCGCGGTAGAAGTCGTACCAGTAGCCGGTGCTGAGCTCCTGAACGTCTTTGGTGTTGCCGCCGCAGTTCGCCGGGGTCGATGGGGTAAATCCATCGCCGCCATTCGTCGTTGTAATGCCAGGCACGGGCTCGGTGTTGCACCCGCTCATGTTCGTGAGAGGCGAGCCGTAACCGACCTTCCCGAAATAACGGCGGAAGATGTAGTCTCCACCGTAATTGGCGTAGAGAGTAAGTCGAGCCGTCGGGTTCGCTTCGATCGTGCCGAGCGCCGAGAAGTTGTGCAGCAGAGCCAGCTGGCCGTTCGGACGAAGCGTGGTGTCGGCAATCGTCGAAGTGCCATAACGTCCCGTTCCCTGGCCCCATAGCCCTTTGATAGCGACTGAGAGCTTCTTGTTGGCGAATGGCGCGCGCGCGCTGCCACCAATACCGCCGCCGACGGTGCTGTCGTTAAATGCGCCCACTGAGGTGCCGCCGGGCTTGGTCGTGCCGTCCGGATTTGTGATAACGATCTCGTTCGGGTAGATGCGATCACGGAAGAAGCGGGCTATTCCAAACACCTCATAGTGTCCCCAGCCCGGCTCAAAGGCCAACTTGGCGAGCATGTCTGGTGCCAGGTTAAAGGAATAGTTCGCAGTCGAATTGTAAAGGCCTCCACCAGTCCCGGCCTCACCGATCAGAATATTGGTGGGCAGGCTGGAACCCGCTGGATTCAGGGTCTCAGCGTTCTCCGCCGAAACGCCAAGCCATGCCTTCTCGCCGATGTTCTTGCTTACGCGAAAACCGTATTGCCGCGTCCACACAAAGCCCGCGCTGTACTGCGGGTCGATGGTCAAGGGAAGGATTTCAGTCCCGTTATCCAGACCCTTCGTCGTCTCTGTTGCCAGCGACCACATCTGACCGCCGGTAAACTTCCAGCCGTTGTTCAGAGCGGCCTGCGCCCATAACTGCCTCTGGCGCACCACGTAGCTGTTCGACTGGTTGTTGTTGGAGGTGATGCCGGTGCCCAGCCAATCCATTTCGTAGTAGCCGGTCATGGTCATGCTGGGAATCTTGCCGGTGAACTTAATCGCAAGACGGGACTGACGTCCGGACCCGTAGAACTCGGTGAGCTGAGCTGCGTTGGAATTCTCGAGCGGTATCCCGGTGAAGGCGGTATTGATGTCGCCACCGGTGGCTGCGCTGCGCCACACGGTCGCTGCTTCAATGAACGACCCGGTCGGCGATATCTCGACACCCTTGAAGTGGATGGAATCGGGGTGGTCGACCTTCTTCGCAATGTTCGTCTGCGTTTCCTGAATGGACGATGCGAGAGAGGTGCTGTTCGTCTTCAGATCGCTGACTGCCCCTTGCAGATTGGAGACCGCGGACGCATTGTCAGCGTTCTGCTGTTGCTGCTGCTGGGCCTGCTGCTGTGCTTGCTGCTGCGCCTGGGCCGCCGCCGCTTTGGCCGCTTCAGCCTGCTGCTGGGCTGACTGCAGCTGCGCATCGCGGTCGTTCAGCTGCTGCTTGAGCTGGTTGATCTGTGTCTCCATCTCCTCGCGGAGCTGCTGGATCTGCGTCTCAACCGACGGACGACGTGCCGCTTTCCCTGTTGCCTTGTGTCCGGTATTTTTACCTGTAGCGCTGCCGCTTGCAGCTGTCGTCTGCGCGTGCGCGGTCGCCATGGCCGACACGAGCACAAACGTCGCCATCGTCTTCAAATGGTTTTTCATTCAGCCTCTCTCCAGAAATTGTCACAAGCTCGTTTCCCGAGGAAACGCTACCCAAGGAAGCGGGACACACAGGTGACCTAGCCTTAGGCTGGCAGCCGAATATGAATAACTGGAGAACAGGGTTTGAATAGATGATGAGGAATTGATGAGCACAAGGTTAATCGTGCAAATCCCTTGCGTTTAGCGTGACCCGGCGCTGAGCAGATTCGCCAGCAGCCGGTAAGCGCCCGGCACGCCTTCAGGCGTTTGCCGATGCAGCGCGAAAGCAACATATATGTATTCGCCCTTGCCAAATTTCGCATGCAGCAACCCCCCGCGTTGGGGATCCTGTCCCGGATCATTTGTCTCGGTTGGCGCAGCATACTCCGGAGCCCATGAGCTCATGAAGGAATGACCCCGCTCCTCAGCCCAACCTTCGAAGTCCGCTTCTGTGATCTGGTTCGGCGAGCTTAAGAGGGGGTCCTTCGGATCAAGCAGCTTGACAGGCGCTCGCTCGTCTACCACGCGCTCGGCAATACCCCGCGAGTTCAGATGCATCTCGTATGGCGCATACCCATGATCGAACTCCGATCCCTGGTACATCACCACCAGGGTGCCACCGGCATGCACCCATGCCAATAGACGAGCGTTGGCAAGCGGCAGATCCGGCCGGGCCGCGTAGGCACGGATTCCCAGCACAATGGTCTGATACTGCGACAGATCGCCGTTCAGCAAATCGGCATCGGCAAGCTGATCGACATGCAGGCCAAGCTGTTCGATGGCGCTGGGGAGCATATCGCCGGTGCCCATTACATAACCGATGCGGCGGTCGCCGGCAACGCTCACCTTGACGCCGCGCACATTCGTGCCCGCAGCGCGATACAGGTTGTAGGGAATCAGGGCGCCGTAGCCTGCCGTCTCATAACCGACGGTGAAGCGTTTGTTCCCGCTTTCCGCGACCGCAGCGATGGGATAGCTAGCGGATTCGAGCGTCGGCGCGTGCACCTGGAAGCTGAAGACAGCATCCTCGCCTTCGTGCAGATGGAAGTCCGCTGTTTGGGGCGCCGCCTGCCAGCCTTGCGGTAGGTCCAGCCGCAGCGTCCCCGCGGCTGATTGCGTTGCATGCAGATGCACCGGCACAGAGAGGTCGTGCCGCGTGCCATCAGTGGCAGAAATCGGCAATACGATCCAAGCCTGTCCCAGAGAGACAGACAAATCTGGCGTGACTACCAGGGGCGCATAGACCGCGCCTGGTCCAAGTTCCAGATGCATGGTCTGCACCGCCTGCGCCAGTCGAACGGGCACGCCGTCGTAGTCAAAGCTCGCGACGCCTGTTACAGGATAGGGCGCGAAGGAGAGATTCCGGTATTCCGGCTCGTTGATGTCGTAATAGGCCTGTTCGGTCGAGGGCCGGGAAAAATAAGGCGCTGTGGGTGCAGCATCCTGGGCCGCTGTGACGTGAAACACCGCGTCTCCGCTGGTGCTGTGCGGATCGTCGAGCCCTGGCGCGGCCTCGCGTTCCACGGTCCAATGTTCCTTCTGAGGAGTTTCGAGCGCGACCTTCTTGAGCACCACGGCTTTCGGAGCGCGGATGTGCACACGAACCCGGAAATCGGAGCCGGGTGTCACCTGTGCTGCTGTCGGTTCCGGAGTCGAGGAGAGGCCGCCGCGCGGACCAGCATAGATTTCAATCCCGCGGGCGCCGCCCCCCGGTGTGACAAGCGCGGTCATCTCGATGCCAAGCGCCTGAGCCAGCGCATCATTCGTTTGCTGCAGCTTGATCTCCAGCTCGCGCTGGATGGATGTCCGTTGTTCTACGCTCAGTCTGCTGGTCTTCACCTCATCCAGCAGCTTCGCGATGCGGCGATAGACATCTGCAAGCACCGGTGCGGTCTTTTCCGGGTGGTCGGGCGAGAAGTTCAGGATTGCTCCTGCAATGATCTCGTGAACGCGTGACAGCGGCTGTGCCAGAAATGCGCTTTCCGGCCCGTCCAGTTTTGCGAGACCGGGCAGGGAAGTATCGATGCCGTCGAAGAAGTTCTGCTCCACCGGCTCCACGGGCACGCGCGATCCATAGCGATGGTAGGCGCTCGACGCCTCACCCGGGAGCGGCACATTCGGCCCTTCGTGTTGGCTGCGTTGTTCACCCAGGCCCCGTCGCGCGAGCTGAATATAGGTCTGTCCAAGCAGTGGATCGCGGCCGCCTTCCTGAATCGTGACATTTGTGGCAGGGATGCCGTTGATGTCCGTGTCGTCGACGTAGTTGTGGAAACGAATCGCAGTGTATTTGCCGGTCGCGTAGTCGAACATGCCCTTGGGAGACAGCGAGAAGCCGGGCACGCGCGCGTAGACCTTGAGAGGCTTCCAGGGCTGAAGACCTGCGGCAATCTGGTCAGGAAACATCTTCGGGTCACCGGCAGCGTTGAACACCTCCTGCGCCAGCATTCCGGCAACCTGGTGGTGTCCGTGACCGTCTGTCACGCCGCCAACAAAGACCGAGCAGACCACCATCGGCCGATACAGGCGAACGGCGCGGACCGCATCGTAGAGCACACGATCGTGGCCCCACTGACTTAGGGCCTCCTCCATCGTCTTTGAGAAGCCGTAATCGGCGACGCTTCCCCAGTACTGCTGGTCGACGCCGTAGTACTCATCGGCGCGCAGCAGTTCGTTCGTGCGGATCAGTCCAAGCGCATCGTAGTCCGCTGCGGACATCGCGTTCTGCCCGCCTTCGCCGCGCGTGAGCGTGAACAGGGCAGTTCGTACACCCATCCCGCGGCTTTCATACGTCAGCATCCCGCCGTCCTCATCGTCGGGGTGGCCGACGATCATCATCAGGCTGGCCGTCGTATCCAGATGCTGCAGACTTTCGTAAAGCGCGGCGGCCCCACGGTTCTCGGGCAGCGGCGTCGCCTCGATGCGGGGCGCGGAAGCGGGAAGAAGATTGGCGGCGTCAGTCTGCGCGTAGACCGTGGTCGCCAGCAGAGCAGCCAGTGGAAGAAGGTGCGCGCGCCGTAGATGCATGAACTTTGAGTGTATCGTCCGTCCGGTTAGCGCGCGAGTGTCCGATACACTGCGTTGAGCGGGCGGTGGTGGATCGCATGGCGCCCGATCTCAAAAAAGCATGCCGCCCGACCACGCCCCACCACCGCCGCACCTGTCGCGAGAACTCGGGCAGGGAAGCGCGCTCGTGCTCAACATGCTGGAGATGGTCGGCGTGGGACCGTTCATTACTCTTCCGCTCATCGTGGCGGCGATGGGCGGGCCGCAGGCCATGCTCGGCTGGGTCCTCGGCGCAGCGCTCGCGTTGTGTGACGGCCTGGTGTGGGCGGAACTCGCTGCCGCGTTTCCCGAGGCTGGCGGATCCTATGCCTTCCTGCGTGAGATCTACGGGCCCGGCCGCCTCGGGCGGCTCATCTCGTTCCTTTATGTCTGGCAGTTCACTCTCACCGCGCCTCTGGTCACAGCCTCGGGAGCTATCGGTCTCGCGCAATACGCGAGCTATCTGTATCCAAGTCTGTTGATTCCGCTTCCCCTTCCTTCCCCGCTCCAGCACATTCAGCGCGCCAGTCTGCTCGCGGTGGCAGTTGTGGTCTTCGTGGTTATTCTCCTCTACCGTCGACTGGGCACAATCAAGCGGATGGCGTGGGTTCTGTGGTCTGGTGTGGCCTTCACCCTGGGCATCACCATCGCGGCCGGTTTGGCACATTTTCATGCGCGGCAGGCATTTTCCTTTCCGCCTGGCGCCTTTCAACTGGACCATCGTTTCTTCATCGGGCTCGGCGCGGCCATGCTGATTGCGACTTACGACTATTGGGGTTACTACACCATTGCCTATCTGGCAGGCGAGGTGCGCGACCCTGGCCGGACACTTCCTCGCAGCATTCTCGGCTCCATCGTGATCATCGCGTCGCTCTACCTGCTGATGAACGTCAGTGTGCTCGGCGTCATTCCGTGGCAGGAGTTCACTAGTCTGCGCCCGACCTCCAGCCACACAGCGATGGTGGCTGAATTGCTCGGCCGCAGCTTCGGCCCGGTATGGGCGAAGGTGGGCGCATGGCTGGTTATCTGGACGGCGTTCGGCTCGCTCTTCTCACTGCTGCTGGGCGCGTCGCGCGTACTCTGGGCTGCCGCAGCGGAGGGCAACTACTTCCAGCGGCTTGCACGGCTCGATCCGCGCGGAGGCTTCCCGGCAAATGTGCTTTTGCTGTTGGGCGCCATCGCCTGCATCTGCTGCTTCTTCGACCTGAAGGCGATTATCGCCGCGCTCGTAGCTCTTCGCATTGTCCTGCAGTTCCTGCTGCAACAGGTAGGCGTGGTGCTGCTGCGGCGCCGCAGGCCCGATCTGCCGCGCCCGTTTCGCATCTGGCTCTATCCGCTTCCCGTCATCCTCGCGACGATCGGATTTCTATTCGTGCTCGCTTCGCGCGCACATGCCGGACGCGAGATTGCCGCCGCGGTCATCGTCACCGTTTCTGGCGTGGCGATGTACCTGTGGCGTGCGCGGCGGGATGCTGCGTGGCCTTTCGTGAAAAACCGCGGAGCCAGCCCCGTAAAATGAAAATAACCATCCGAAACCCGCCGGCCGCGCGTACTGTAACCGAGCCCTCAATACAGCGTCCAAATTATGCGAGGTGCCGCAAAGGCCTTGGAGAGCAACATGCTGATTCGCAAGTCCCCCGATATTCCTTCTTCTGAAATCACTCCGAAGGCCGACTATCTGAGCCGGCGCACCTTCATGACTGGTATCGCTGCTACCGGCGTGACCGCACTAACCGCAGGGCGCGTCACACGCTGGGGCGGCACTGTGCACGCGGCAGAGAAGCTGCAGACGGTAAAGAGCCCCCTTTCGCTAAAAGGAGAGACGCTGACTTCGCTCCAGGACATCACTCACTACAACAACTTCTACGAATTCGGGACTGACAAAGGCGATCCCGCACGCAATGCAGGCGCCATGCACACGCGACCATGGACAGTCCAGGTGACTGGATTGGTGAAGAAAAAAAAGACGGTTGACATCGACACGCTGTTGAAGCTGAAGCCGATGGAGGAACGCATCTATCGCTTCCGCTGCGTCGAGGCATGGAGCATGGTGGTCCCATGGGCTGGGTACTCACTCTCAGAGTTCATCAAGCAGTGCGATCCGCAGCCCGGTGCGAAGTATGTTCAATTCCTCTCGCTTGCAGACCGGAAGCAGATGCCCCAGATCAACGAGTCGGGAATTCATTTTCCGTATTCGGAAGGATTGCGCATGGATGAAGCCATGCATCCGCTCACGCTGCTCACCTTCGGGCTGTATGGTGAAACGCTGCCGAATCAGGATGGCGCGCCGGTGCGTGTGATCGTCCCTTGGAAGTACGGCTTCAAATCAGCGAAAAGCATAGTGGAGATCCGCTTCACGGATAAGGAGCCGCCGACAACCTGGAACATGATGGCATCCAACGAATATGGCTTTTATTCCAACGTGAATCCGAATGTCGATCATCCGCGTTGGAGCCAGAAGACGGAACGGCGCATCGGCGCCTCGCTTTTCAAGCAGCGCCAGCCCACTCTCATGTTCAACGGCTATGGCGACCAGGTAGCCAGCCTCTACAAGGGCATGGACCTGAAGAAGTATTTCTGATAGTTCACGATTGAATTTCTCAATGTCGAATCGCGCGATCGTCGCCCTGAAGGTCTTAGTCCACCTTGCCTGCCTTGCTCCCTTTCTGGTTCTGGCGTGGCATACCTGGCACGACCTTAGACATCCCGATGCGGTCGCTCTGCTCGGGCCAGATCCGACGGCCGCACTCCAGCACGCCACAGGATTCGCCGCGCTGCGCATCCTGATCATCTCTTTGGCCATCACACCCGTGCGCCGTCTCAGCAAAAGCCTCGGCTGGCTGGTGCGCTTTCGCCGGATGCTTGGACTGTATGCGTTCTTCTACGCCAGTGTGCACCTGCTGATCTATCTCAAGCTCTATGCAAACCTCGACTGGCCCACGCTGTTGAATGATCTAAGCAGGCGGCGATACATCATCGCAGGATTTTCTGCGTGGCTGCTGCTGCTCCCGCTCGCGCTCACATCCACGAAGTGGTCCATTCGCAAACTGGGCAAGCACTGGCAGACGCTTCACCGGCTTGTTTATGTAGCTGCGATCCTCGGAATCGTCCACTACTGGTGGATCGTCAAAACCGGTGTGCGCGATCCCACGAAGATCACCATCGTTCTTGCGATCATTTTGCTGGCTCGTCCCGCCTGGTCCTTCGTCGATGCAAGACGCCGGCAACGCCGCATGGCCGAGGTCTCACCAACGCGCTGATATCAGTTTCGCGGCGCTGCATTCACTATCAGATCGGAAATATCGCTTCCATCCACCTCGAGGGCCTGGCCTGAGCTCGCGTAGCCCATGCGCGTGGTCGAATCGTAGGCATTCAATAGCTGGATGGTGAATTTGCCGTCGGGGACCGCGTTGAACTTGAACGTGCCGTCCGACGCTGTGGTCGCGCTGATCGTGCCTGTGTCTCCTGAGCTCAGACGCAACTGCACGGACGCCCGCGAGAGCGCATGGCCATCCTGTTGTGAAACAACGACCCCGCTGACGGAGTGCATTCCCGCCGCCGGAATCTGGATGTCCGCCCCGGGCACCTCATCCCCGGCGTGCACCTCAAATTTCTTTGCGTGGCTCCGTTCGATGGTATTGCCGTAGTAGATGGGAAAAATCGAACGCGGTGCCGCGAAGATGATGTATGTCCCGTCGCCCAAACCTGTCACCCGAAATTGCCCGCGGTCGTCAGTTCTCGCGAAGCCTGCGAAGCTTTGCTGTGAACCACTGCTGACAGTCTTCGCACCAATACCCGCCGGCAGTAGCAGAGCTTGAATAGACACTCCTGCTGCTGGTGAGCCGTCATCGAAGTTCACCGTTCCGCCAATCGTGGCCCCGCGATAGATCATCACCTGCACGTTCGCGCTCTGGTTCAATGCAACATTCACGCGAGTCAGTTGAGCCGTGATTCGATCGCGCTCCTCGGGTGCCAGGTTCTCGAAGCTGTTCAGCATGCCGCGCATCGGCTGAATGTATCCCGGCATCATCACATCGACGTAGTACTCGCCAGGGGACACACCGGTAATTCGAAAAGAACCATCGGATCCAGTGGTTGCAAACCCGCCCCGGCCGCCAAATGATCCATCTTGGCCTTCGGCCGGCTGTAACCGGACATTCGCAAAGCGCGCCGGTTTCTGGGTGTCCGCGCAGTAGACACGGCCCAACACCCCGCCCGAATCAGAATTTTGCGCACGTGTGGATATGGCAGCGAAGATTATCGCGACCGCGCAGAGCAGGGAAGCGAGTTGCCGATGACGGCGCATTCGTCTGCCGCTCCTGGTTAACCGATCCTATACCTCTTCGATGCCGGCGAAGAGATCGGTCTCATTCTGAAACCGTTCCGGATGGCGCGCGGAAGCCAGCAGGTAGCGCTCCTCGTGTCCGAATTTCTCGTATACCTCGGCCGCACGGCTCATCACTCCCTGCGTGTCGTGGGCTTCGATCGCCTGCCGCTTCACTTCCTGAAGTGGACCCAGATCCAGTGCGATGGATGCAGGTGTGCGTGGTGCCACAGCGGCCTCCTCCTTGAACTTCGAAATCGTGAAATTCGTGGACGAGTAATAGAGCTTTTGGGGCGCCCAAAGTGCGAGCCCATTCTCCAGTTGCTTCTGCGCAAAATTGCTGCGGCCGCTCCAGTGAAAGGCTGCAGTCGCGGCAAAACTCGCAACGGCGTGGTCGCGATGCAGATTTGGACCGCCGTCTCCGCCGAAAGTGAGCACAACGTGCGGGCGAAGCTGTCGCATGCGCTCCACCAGCCGTGTGGTGATCTCAAATAAGTTGGATTGGATCAGCGCCGCATCCGGGTACTTCCACACCTCGTAACGCGTCACTCCCAGAATGCCGCAGGAAACATCGAGCTCTGCGATGCGTGCAGCCGCAAGCTCATCGTCACTGCGAGCATCACCGCGATTGGAAGCCGCGCGGCCTTCGGTCAGACAGATGACCGTTGTGTCGCCGCCGCGCGCATGCGCCATCAGCAGCGCGCCGCCAAAGGCGCCGCTCTCATCATCCGGGTGTGCCGTCACGCACATCAGGCGCAGGGACAAGCTGGTCTCCTTCGAAAATGCTATCGATCGCGGTCGGATAATCCCAGGGCAGCGAACGCTGCGCTACGGGACGAAAGCTGAAACGATGCAGCGGCGTGGGGCCGTGTTCGGCCAGCGCGCGCTTGTGCTCCGGTGTGGAATAGCCCTTATGGGAATGGAGTCCGTACTGCGGCCACTGCTCATGGTATTCGCACATACGCCGGTCACGATAGACCTTGGCGATGACAGAAGCGGCCGCGATGGAAATCGAGAGCGAGTCGCCGTAGATGATGCTGGTCTGTGCGCATGGCAAATCGAGGCGCATGGCATCGATCAGCAGATGGTCCGCCGCAGGCGCCAGCCGCGCTACCGCGCGAAGCATGGCCAGCTTCGACGCCTGGTAAATGTTCACGCGGTCAATGGTCTCCGCATCCACCTCTTCGATTGCGAAGCAGATAGCACGTGTCTCGACAACCTTGGCTAATCGCTCGCGGTCCTCGCGCTCCAGTTGTTTGGAATCGCGTAGCCCGCGGATGCGGCACTCCGGCGGCAGGATGACCGCCGCCGCGACCACGGGCCCGAACAACGCGCCGCGTCCCACTTCGTCGACGCCGGCCACCATGACCGCCCCCGCGGCACGCGCCTCTTTCTCATAGCGCAGCCCGCAGTGCAGCTTCTTCAGCATGCGCATCTTGCGCGCAGACGGAGAGAGCGAATCCTCTTCGAGGCACTCGATGTCCTGTTCGCTGATGAGTTTCGCCGGAGACATCTGCCCCAGTGTACGTCGTGAAGCCTTGTCGAAAAAAAGGCCGCGTCACTGGATTTCGCGACGCGGCCCTCATGCCTCAGGCGCTCAGTTCAGCCTCTTCCTTGCCGGCATCCTCGTCGTCCTCTTCGTCCGGCAGCAACCCCATAGCCTGCCGTTCGAAGAGCCGCTTGTAGACACCATCCGTTCGCTGGACAAGTTCTTCATGACTGCCCTCCTCGACCACCGCGCCTTGTTCGAAAACAAGGATGCGGTCGAGCATCCGCACCGTGGAGAGCCGGTGCGCAATCACAATCGCCGTCCTGCCAACGATGAGCCGCTCCATTGCCTCCTGGATCAGAGCCTCCGACTCCGAATCGAGGCTGGAAGTTGCCTCGTCCAGAATCAGAATCGGCGCATCTGCCAGAAAGGCCCGTGCCAGCGCCACCCGCTGCCGCTCTCCTCCGGAGAGCTTCACACCCCTCTCGCCCACCAGCGTGGCATAGCCTTTCGGCTGCCGTGCGATGAACTCGTGAGCATTCGCCAGTCGGGCCGCGCGCTCGATCTCTGCCATCGTCGCGCCCGGCCGTCCATAGGCGATGTTCTCCGCCAGCGATCGGTGGAACAGCACGGGATCCTGCGCCACCAGGGCGAGCTGCGCACGCAGCGAGACCTGTGTGCCATTGGCGATCTCCTGCCCGTCGATCAGGATCCGTCCGTCCGTCACGTCGTAAAGCCGCTGCAGCAGCTTCACGAACGTCGTTTTGCCGGAACCGGAGTGACCCACCAGCCCCACGCGCTCTCCCGCTGGAATGCGCAGCGAAAAGTCGCGGAAGAGTGGTTCCACCTGTCCGCCATAACGGAAGGTCACGTGATCGAAGAGTACCTCGCCCTCGCCAATGCGCAGCGGCCGGGCGCCGTCGCGATCTGCCACACTCAGCGGATGCGAGTACATGGCCACCATCTCTTCCATCTCGTTCACGCTGCGCTGCAGATTGGCCACATGCTGGCCAACATCGCGCAGGTATCCGTGAACGACGAAATAGCTGGTGAGCACGAACGTGACATCGCCTGCCGTGGCGCGGCCGCTCCACCATAGCCACACCGCGCACCCGGTCACGCTTGCACGCAGCACCAGCAGCACAAGCTGCTGCATGCTGCCGCTTTGCGTGCCGCGTACCCAGTGCCGCAGTGTGCGTCGCCGCCACTTGCCCATGACTACGCCCAGCCGCTCGTCTTCACGGCTCTCTGCGCCGAAGGACTTCACGACAGCATTGCAGGTCACGGCATCCGCCATGGCCCCGCCCACCAGCGTGTCCTGTGCGTTCGAGAGCCGTGCCGCGGGAGCCACGTAGTACAGCGACAGCGCAACCGAGAGCGCCACATACAGCATTGCCCCCGCGCCTACCACGGCGCCCATCGCCGGCCAGTGCCAACCCAGCAGCACGGAGGAGCCGATCAGCACCAGCAGCGCTGGCAGCAGCGCAAGCAGGAGCGTGTCGTCCATCATGTCTACGGCCCACATGCCGCGCGTCACCCGCCGCACGATGGAGCCGGCGAAGTTGTTGGCATGCCAGTCCGTCGAGAAGCGTTGCACCCGCCAGAAGGCATCCCGCGCAAAGCGAGACATCAAACGCAGTGTCAGGTGAATGATGGCAACCAGTGCGTAGTAGCGCCCAGTCACCAGCACGATTCCCAATGCGGCCATGCTGCCGAGCGCCCATAAGGCTGCATGCAACGCCTGCAACTTCGCATGCTGCGCATGTGTTGCGTGCATCGAGACGGCATCCACCAGCCGGCCTGCGAACAGCGGCATGAAGAGATCGGCCACCGTCGCCGCAAGCATGGCTGCGGCAACGCCGGCCACCAGCCACGCCTCGCGGCGCCAGTGGCGGAAAAGGAATGTCAGAACATCACGCATCGCGTGATCGCTTCGAGAGGCTTTCATAAGGACGCTCACTCAAGTGAGGAACGGCCATTGGCCGGACCTGAAAGAACTGCAACTTGGAAAGTGAGCCTCAGAAATGAAGCCGAACCCGATTCTGCAATGCAGAAAGGGAAAGGCCCTGAGGCAGCGCCCCAGGGCCTTCGCGAAATGCTGACGAAGACGCTAAGTGCGCTCCACTTCCTTCAGACGGGCAGCCTTGCCACGCAGGCCACGGAGGTAAAAGAGCTTGGCGCGACGGACACGGGCCGAACGGACCTTCTCAACCTTGTCCACCACCCTGGAATTCAGCGGGAAGATACGCTCCACGCCCTGACCAAAACTCATCTTGCGGACGGTGAAGGATCCCTGCGGGCCGTGCTTCTTGGCAATCACAATGCCTTCAAAGGCCTGTAGACGCTCCTTCTCCCCCTCCTTGATCTTTACCTGCACGCGTACCGTGTCGCCCGGGACGAAATCGGGAAGATCCGTACGCTGGAGCTTCTCGGCAAGGCGCTGCATTACTGGATGAATGGACATGACAATTTCCTAGGGATTAGTTCGAACTTCTAGTGTACACAACTTTTCTTGAGTTCGCATCTTGAGGAAGCCGCATCGAGTGGGGGCTACACTGCAAATCGAGCCATTCGTATGCGATCCCTCCTGGCCCTGCTTACAGTCTACGTTGTTGCACCGTCTACGCTCGCCCTTGCGCAGGCGGGGGCCCCACCCCAGCAGACCGGTCCCGTCTTCCGCGCCGGCACCACCCTGGTGCTCGTCCCGGCGCTGGTGCGAACCAAGGCAGGCGAACCGGTCTTCAGTCTGGCGGCCGATGACTTCACTCTCACCGACGACGATATGCCGCAAAAACTCGCGCTCGAGCCCGACACCGACAGCGAACCTCTGGCTCTCGTCATCGCGGTGCAGATTGGAGGTGCCGGAGCCCGTCACCTGGACGATTACCGCAATCTCGGCTCGAACATCGAAGCGCTCGTCGGCAATGTCCCGCATCGCGTCGCGCTTGTCGGCTTCGATAGCGAGGCGCGCCTGCTGGAGGACTTCACGCCCGACTTCAGCGCCACCGCGGCTGGCCTGCACGATCTCGAATCCGGAGACAGCGGAGCAGCGATTCTCGACGGCCTGAAATTCTCCGTTGAGCAGTTACAGAAGCAGCCGCCCGAGTATCGCCGTGCGATCGTACTCATCAGCGAGACCGTCGATCACGGCAGTCACACCGCTCTCGAAGACGCCGTTCGCTCTGTCAGCGATACGAATACCGTGATCTATAGCTTTGCCTTCTCGTCTACGAAGTCATCGGCAGGCCATGAGGCATCGCACATGATGCGCGACGATGAGCCTGGACCGGCAGGTGGGTGCTTCGCAAACGACCCAAATGCGGATCCTTCGGAGAAGAAGGGCAAAGCAGAAAAAACCTACGACTGCCTGGGCCAGCTCGCGCCACCGCTGCGGATCGCAAAGATCGCAGCGCTTGTAGCCATGAACAGTATGCGCAAGAACGCGTCCGAGACCGTCGCACACCTCACCGGCGGCGAGTACTACGGATTCAAAGACCGCCGCACACTGCAGAAGGGCATGTTTACCGTCTCCAATCACGTGCCCAATCGCTACGTCCTGAGCTTTCGTCCCGGATCTCCGCATCCCGGGCTCCATACGCTAAAGCTGCAGTTGAAGGACTATCCAAACCTGGAGATCACGGCACGCAGAAACTACTGGGCTGACGATGCCGCCACGGAAGATAAGCAGCCGTAGCTTGGCCTCATCGTTCCGCGCGGAACGTCTTCCCCAACTCCTTGTCCGCAAGCCGGAAATAATGCCGGAAGTTGTAGATCAATGGCGACCATTTCTGCGGATCGATGTGGTTATCGCCCAGGATGAACTCGCTCGCGACGTGCACTCGCAACACTTCCACCTCTGCGGCTACGCCGCCGCCAAGTTGGTTGAGCTTCTCTCCGCTCAGCATGTGCAGGCGGACACTCGCGCTTCCAGGTGCACAGGGCACTCCTTTTGCGCGTTCCGGCTTTACAACCTCGCTCGCCATCGGACTGAGCCCGGAGGCGTCGAATTTATTGGGCTCGAAGCGGAACTGACGCGCCTTGATCTCGGGTACCGGATTCTTTCCTGTGAGCGGTGCAAGCTTCTCTACTTGCTGCCACAAGTCAGGTGACGGAATATTCACGACGCAATCCGGCCGTTGCGCCAGATTGTCGGCAGTCTTCGTCTCATCCAGGAGCCCAAGCATCGCAGTCCAACCCAGTGCCCAAAACGAAGAGATCGGAGCAAGGTTGGTGCTTCCGTCTTCATTCTGCGAACTGATAAGAGCTACAGGCGTGCCGAAGTAGAGAATCTTCGGCTCAATAGTGCGAAAGCCATTAGCCACGAAAGCGACCTCCTAGCCCTTCGATTCTGTGTCGCCGTCCTGCGTCGCTTTCTCCAGAAACTTCCGATCCGTCGTGCTCAAAACCGCATTTCTCAGCAGATCCGGACGGTTGCGCATCGTCTTCAGCAATGCCTGCTCTCGTCTCCACTTGCGAATTGCCGCGTGGTCGCCTCCGCACAACACCTCCGGCACCGGCAACCCGCGAAATTCCGCCGGGCGCGTGTAGTGCGGATAATCCAGCAGCCCACCACTGCCATGCGTCGAGCGCGGAGGTTCTCCTGCTTCAGTTGCACCGGGATCCGAGGCACCGAAGCTTTCGTAGGAGGAAGACGCCTCGTTTCCAAGCACGCCGGGAAGCAGGCGCGCCGTCGCGTCCATCACAATCGCCGCCGCCAACTCGCCACCCGTCAGAACGTAGTCGCCAATCGACAGTTCGCGGTCGCAAAAGAGCGTGCTGACGCGTTCATCCACACCCTCGTATCGGCCGCAGATCAGCACGACGCGCTGCAGTTGTGCCAACGCGCGCGCCATGGACTGCGTGAACCGCTCGCCTTGTGCTGAGAGCAGAATTACGCTCTCGTTCGCCTGGGCGCGCTCCGCCTTTGTGCTCACACTGAGCGATTCGATGGCGGCTGCCAGTGGCTCAGGCTTCAACACCATGCCCTCGCCGCCGCCAAAGGGGCGGTCGTCTACCGTGCGGTGACGATCCGAGGTAAAGTCGCGCAGATCGTGACGCTCGCATTGGACAAGCCTGTTTTCGAGCGCGCGTCGCACCACTCCGTGGGTGAGAAATCCGTCGAAGAAGGCCGGAAAGATGGTGAGAATGTCAAAGCGCATCGCGGTCTTCTTCTTCGTTCGCCCGCTGCTGAGCCTTGCGCTCTTCCTCGTTCATCGGCGCGTTGATCGAGGTCAGCCCTTCTGGCAGCCGCATACGCAGCACTCTCGCATTGAGATTCAGTGCGACTAGATATGCCTTCGCAAAGGGAATCAGTAATTCCTCTTTACCGCTCTTGAGCACCAGCATGTCTAGCGCTCCGCCCGCGCCACGCTCCACATCCAGCACCGCGCCCAGATCAGCGCCTCCGTCGGCTTCATCGATCACATGGCATCCGATCAGATCTGCGACATAAAAAACATCGCCGGTAAGCGAAGTACGTTGCTCGCGAGGAACGGCAACCTGCCATCCACTCAGCGCCGCGGCGTCGGAGATCGAATCGATCCCCGCAATTTTCAACACAACGCGGCCCTTATGGAACCAGTGGCGCTTGATATCCGCCTCGCGTGGCGAACCTTTCCCATTCGGCGCCAGCAGCCAGATGTGCGTGCGCTCCGAAAAACGTTCAGGAAAGTCAGTCAGAATGTCGGCAATCACTTCGCCGTGACGGCCTTGCGCGCGAACCAGACGTGCCAGCAAAACAAAGTCGTGATCGCCCTCATCAGACATGGCTGCGAAGGAGTTCAGCCTGCGGTAGTCGACTCGCTGCCACCGACCGTGGTGCCATCCGTATCCTCTTCGTCGTTCTCATCGTCCTCGTCTTCGACGACGTCGAGTTCATAACGAAGGTGATGACCCTGTCCCACAGCCGCAAGGATCGTACGCATGGAACGCACAGTGCGGCCCTGCTTGCCGATCACCTTGCCCACGTCATCCGGCGCGACGCGCATCTCGAGCACCGTCGTGTCGTCGCCCTCGTCGCCTTCGACAGCCTCAACCAGTACCTCGTCCGGGTGGTCCACCAGGGCGCGGGCGATCTTTGTCATCAACTCTTCTGCGGCGTCCAGCTTCTCGTCGTGGGTCATTTGGCTCCAAACCTGAGGCGACGGCATCCCGCTGTTAGCAGGATGCGCGGGTACGGCTACGCGCCCGGCGTGGCCGCCGGAGCTTCCTTGTAGTCCTTCACCAGCTTGGCCACACGATCGGACAACTGGGCGCCATGGCCGGTCCAGTGGTCGATGCGGTCTTTCTTCAGCAAGACGCTTGCCGGATTGGTGCGCGGGTTGTAGGTGCCCACCACTTCAATCGAACGGCCATTGCGTGCGCGGTCCTTCTCGATCACGACCACGCGGTAATACGGCTGCTTGCGCGCTCCAAAGCGCGCCAAACGAATCATCAGCACAGGATTTCTGTTCCTTTCAGCAAACTCTTTAGAATCGTCTCGGGATTTGTCCAGCGGCCAGCCGGCGATTGCCGGCGGCGGTAGGATGGGGGTTGCACCCGCACTGCTCCCAACCCATCAAGTATGGCGAAATCAACGGGTTTCCGCAAGTCTGCCTTCGATGCCGCTTCGTAGCTTTTCAGGTGAAGGATCCCGCCGCCCGCTCGTTCCCGCCATGCGGGTCCATTGGAAGATCCCGGCGAGCATAGCTTGCGTTCTCGCGAAAGCTGTGTCATTCTCTCCCAGCAGTCAACGAGGAAGCCACATGCAACAGCACATGTTCGAATTCGGGAAAAAGTGGATGCAGCCATGCGTCGACGCGAGTTCGGGGCTTCTGGCCGCGCTTCGCTAACGCGCGATCTGTAATCCAGCAACTAAGACGTTGCCTTCGTGCCCACTCCGGCTTCCGGTGTGTGGTTCTCAGCAGCCCGTGGTGAAACCGACGGATACCTTCGTTCCGACCCGCAAAGTTGGGCAGTCTATCCAGTTAATAAGCCTGTTCCCGGGCGCCTGAGGGACGAGAGCAACACGCGCCAATGGCGTGGAGGACGAATGCTTCAACTTCGATAGTTGCAGCTTCCATTCCGCGCACTCCCGGCGCGCCAGATCACCCGCACACCGGCAACGGAGTGGCGAGCGAGAAAGGAACGTATGTCCACCACGATTCATGTGCGTAATGGCACACCGGCAGACAACGTATCGCTCTGCCACACCTGCCGTTACGCACACGTCAAGCAGGGCTATGCCGACAGCGAAGAGCGGGTCCGCTGCGGTTACTTCTATGAGCAGGTGCGCGCCGTGCAGTTTCCTGTACGCGCCTGCACCGATTACGTCAGCAAGCTTGTCCAGAGCGTGTACGAGATGGAGAAGGTCGCCGTGATCCTTGATGCAAAGGAGATCGCAAAGCGTCACGGCACAGCCGGCTTCAGCCAGGTCAAAACGGTCACCAGCAAGTCCGCGGCGGAAGAAGATGATGAGTAATTCCGCCTCCTGACCTCTCGCCTCCGTAATGCCGGACGGCGGCGAGAGCTTCCCACCGGCGCCGGCGAACGAGTTGCGTCATGGCACATCCAAATCTGCTCAACCCCAAAGCGCGTCTGGTCTCCTGCGAGCGAACGCCAATTGCGATCATCAGCCCGGAAACCGCTCTGCGAAGCACCGTGTTCGCTAATCTTCTCTCGGAAAGCCAGTTCTGCGAGCCGGGCGTCACGGTCGCGGATCGCATCGCATCGTTCGAGAGATGGCGCGTCACGCCTCCCATCGTGCGGTGGTCGGAGCTACCCTCCCGCGCGTCATTCGGCATGCCAGCGAAATCTCCGACTTTGTGGCCATCTATTGGAGCGACGGCAGGCAGCCGCTTTCCGCTCAGGTCAAGAAAGGACTGGCCGCGGCGTTTGCGAAGTTCGATGGGCATGAACTCGCGGAATGCGATCGCTCAGGCTCTGTCGCGCTGCGCGATGTTCTTTTCCTCTGCCATCCGCGCCCGCGCGATATCACACAGGAGGTGCTATGGAAGCAGCTTGCCGACGCGCCTTCGGACGAGGCACTTATCTGACAGAAAGCAAAGAGCCTGTCCGCTGGACAGGCTCTGTTGAATTTCGCTGAAGTGGCGGATTACATCGCTTCGAGATACCGGGGGAAGAGCTGTCCGGCGCTCTCCTGGAACAGCGTTGTCAGTCGCGCCAGCATTTCGCTGTACAAAGCCGTCGCGCGATGGGCGTTCACCGAAGCGCCCACCGTCGAGTGCGACATCGCATACTTCATAAGTGCCATCAACACGCAAAGCCGGATCTGGAATGCGTCGCTGCGCAGACTCTCAAGGAGTGCCTCGTCCGGATCGGTGCCGTGCTCGGCCGCATAATCCGCAAGCTGAACCAGCAGCGGAGCGTTGCAGTACATAGCCCACAAACCGCGGGCGCCGTCGATCCTCTTCCAGATGTCCGCGGGCGTCGCCTTGATACCGCCACGGTAGAGATACCGTTCAGAGACCTCGTCCAGTCCCCAGTCGTTGGCCCGGAGCGCCGTAACGATGTCGTCCCAGCTGCGCTGTTTCCGCTTTGACTGCTGACGACGCCACACACCCACAAATGCGAGCAGCGCGACGGCGAGCAGTATCTGGAATAGCGAGAACGTCATCTGTGATCCGAGCTCCGAGTAACAGATAAACGAGTACGTTTGGCTGACTGAGCTATTGTTACCAGAACTTCTTGCATTTGTGGAGTGAAATCTTTGCGTGGCGCTTCATTTCGGGAAAAAGCCCAGATCCAGAACACCAGCGTTCCATTGTAGGCGAGGGATTGCATTCGCATAAGCCTACTCAAATGAGCGATGTACGCTGTTTGATCGGTCATCTGAACATGGCTGGAACTGATCTGAATCAACAGTGACGCGCCAGCATAGAAAGCTAGCCCCGTGGCGAGCTGAAGCACGTGACTCTTCCACCCAATGCCTAGAACCTGTGCAAAACCTGCCAGTGCTGCGAACAGCAGGAGCTTGAGAATCGCCAGCCCGAGGGTCACCTGCAACGAAACCTGGACGAGGCGTTCGGCACCAGCCGCTTGCACTTGCGGTGCAAAGCTCGCAGCCACGATGGCGCACAGAAGGATGCCGACGGTCGCAATCGGCACGATAGGAACAGGTATCGACCGCTTGGCCGGACGAAATACATTCCGTCCGATCTCGAAAACAATCAAGAGCTGGAGGATGTAATCCAGAATGGTAACGACAAAGTAATAACGACGGTATATATCACCGCCGGGTTTCAAGAGCCAGCTGAACGGGTCTTCAGCAAGGTTAAGAAGGAGATACAGCACGAAGATCGGATAAAGGCGCGCCATGCCTTTGCGGAAGATGACGACGAGGAGGGAAGCCTGCAGAAGTAGGCCTACCGCAATCCCCACCGAATCAAAAGTAAAAAAGCGCATTGCTCCTCGATGTCGTCACACCGAAGAGCATACGCTACATAACTCCAGTTGTTGATGATCCGTATGGGTCAAAGAGCGACAGTCAGGTTTATCCCAGGCTCTTTGGGAAAGGGAGGTTCGGGGAACCCAGCGAACCGGACTTGCCGAGGCTCTTCGGGAAGGGGAGATTCGGGCTGTACGCTACTGATCCGGATTTGCCGAGGCTCTTCGGGAA
>KB906735.1:84241-356565 GCA_000381585.1 Acidobacteriaceae bacterium KBS 83 | reverse complement strand
AGATTCGGGCTGTACGCTACTGATCCGGATTTGCCGAGGCTCTTCGGGAACGGAAGATTCGGGCTATAAGCCAGCGATCCAGACTTGCCGAGGCTCTTCGGGAAAGGCAGATTCGGGCTGAACGTCACTGATCCGGACTTGCCGAGGCTCTTTGGGAAGGGAAGGTTCGGGCTGACATTCGTCGCCGACATGCCGAGACTCTTGGGAAAAGGCAAGTTGGGACTGCTGCTCGATACTTTCGCGTTAGCAATGCAAGGTACTACTAGAACGGCGGACAAGGCTGCAACTGACAGCAGCTTCATAAAAAGGGCCTCCCCAAGGGTCTTTGGTGCACGTGGCGTATCGCCTACGTATTACGAACCTTAGTGGAGGTTGCCTGACCCCGCTACAACTTTGGTGGAATTTAATGCCACGAAGACTGGTAATATTACCGATGTACTTGATTTAGCATTTCGCGGACAGCAGAGTCGTTATCTGAATTAAGCACTACGGAGTAGAACAGTCACTTGGGGATATGCAGCCTTCCCTTGGTGTGCCTTCCGCTACTCTTTTCGTGGGATGTGCCGACGCGCAATGGCAAACATATAGTGACGACATGACCCCAGCACTCTCGGCACAGGCAAAAGCGGATGCCCCGGTTGAGCTGAGAAATGCAGTTCGCTTTCCGCTTCAGATACCACTGCGACTCTTTACCGCGACGGGAGAGATTGCCGCGATGACAGAGAACATATCTGCCACCGGGGTCGCATTCACTCTCCCCCGTCCACTCGAAGTCCAGACGCAAGTGCGCTTTACAATGAAGATGCCGGCAGAGGCCATGGGAACCCCGACCGACGTAGTAGTTCACTGCACCGGACGTGTGGTACGCTGCAACACCAGCGACACCTGCTGGCGTGCCGCAGCAGTTATCGACGAATATTACTTCAGTCAGTAGAATTGCCTATGAGCGCAGCCAAGCCGGACATGCTTGACGAGACCATTCACGACGAACCAGTCGAGCCCAGCGCATCGACCGAACCCAACATCGTCCGCATTATTCTTGCGGATTCGCAGGCCATCTATCGTGTCGGCATGCGCAAGATCTTTGCCCTCGAAGATGACATCCGGGTGGTTGCACAGGTCGATAACCTCCAGAATCTGGAGGCGGCCATTCAGAGATTCCCGACCGATTTGGTAATCCTTGAAGGCGGTCTGATCACGGGTACCACGGATGCCATTCCCGCGATCGTGCGTCGCAACCCTCAAGTCAAAATCATCATTCAGGCCGTTTCGACAGACGAACAGAACACGGTCGAGCTCTATCGCCGCGGGGTGCGGGGCATCATCCCACGGTCGATCTCGCCGGATCTGCTGGTGAAATGCGTCCGCAAGATCGCACAAGGTGAAACCTGGATCGACAATCAATCCGTCAACTGGGTAATCGAAGCCTACCGCTCTCAGGCGACTGCTTTGACCAGTCCGAAGAGCCAGCCCCGTCTGTCACCCAAAGAGATGGCGATCATTACCTGCATCACGCAGGGCAAGCGCAACAAAGAAATTGCCTATCAGCTCGGTACGACTGAACAGGTCATCAAGAACTATCTGCGCAAGATCTACGACAAACTCGGCGTTTCAGACCGGCTCGAATTGGCACTCTATTGCCTGCATCACCAACTGCATAAGAAATTTGCTGACGGCTCGGTGAATGCCGAAGGTGGCGACGCAGTTCTCACCCCAATGCCCGCGCATCAGTCCGCGCCTGCGGAAAAATAGCTTAACCCCAATCGATCGTTCGCATCCGGAAGGACCAGCTTCTTCCGGATGTCTTCCCTCTGCTTCAACTCGCTCGAGTAGCTGCTGATTGGGCGCCTGTTTGCCGCGCGCGATCATGCCGGCTTATCGGTTCAATCGCTTCATCCAGCAGATCGATCAGTAATTGCAGGCGTTCCGGCGTCATATGCTCGAATAGCCCGCGAATTCGCTGATCCAGCATTGGAATAACAGAGTCCACAAGTCGCCGGCCCTCTTCGGTGATCTCTGTCAGCACTGCGCGACGGTCGCGCGCGTCCCGCTGACGCCGCACCAGTCGATGCAGCGCCAATCGGTCAAGGAGCCGCGTAATATCTGGGTCTGTACCCACCAATCGGGCGCCTAGCTCCGAGCAGGTGAGTCCATTCATTCCATCCCGGTAAAGAGTTCGCAGGACGTTGTACTGGGTCAACGTCATACCCCGCGCGCGCAGCACCAGATGAATCTCCCGCCGGAGACGCTCGGCAACCCACTCCACCTTGGCAAGCGCCACCTCCGCAGGATTGTTAGAGGGCTCAACCTCTTCGGGGTTGGACTCGAGCGATCTCTCCACTGGCATCTCCTTTCGCAGCGAAGTTCTTTGCACTTGCGTTGCGGTTGCTGTCGCTTGGCAAGAAATCGCTGAACGAGGGGACTCTGACTGCATGATCCACGCTCGTTGGGATGCGTTTCCAGTGGCGAATGACTGAATATCAGTATCGCGAGTAAAAAATTCGTCAAAAACTTGCTGCTATGCTGGCCTTCATTGGTGAACTTCTTCGCCCCATTCCGGACCCTGACCGCAAGGCAGCGCCACGCCTTCGCCGCTTGTTTCCTCGGCTGGTCTCTGGATGCCTTCGACTACTTCATCCTGGTTTTTTGTGTATCCGCCGTTGCGACAGACTTCAAGGTCGCCAAGAGCGCCGTTACCGAGGCGTATTTCCTGACGCTAGCCTTCCGTCCTCTGGGCGCGCTCCTGTTCGGTTGGATGGCGGATCGCTTCGGACGGCGGCCAACGTTGATGGTCAATATTCTTTGTTATTCCGTGTTGGAACTGGCCTGCGCCTTTACGCCGTCGCTCCATGTTCTGCTGGTTCTGCGGGCGCTGTTCGGCATCGCCATGGGTGGTGAATGGGGCGTCGGCGCTGCGATGGCCTTTGAAACGCTGCCAAAGGAAAATCGCGGATTCTTCTCCGGTTTTTTGCAGGAAGGCTACGCCGTCGGTTATCTGGTGGCTGCAGCGGTCTTTGGATTGCTGTTCCAAACTGTGGGATGGCGCGGTATGTTCATCGTTGGCGCAATGCCCGCGCTGGTCGCAGGCTACATCGCTTTCAAAGTCGAAGAATCCCCCGCGTGGCAGAAGGGTAGAGCAGCACGCGGCACTGGAATGTCCTTTTCCGGACTATGGCAGGGCATTCGCGGCTATTTGCCACTCTTCCTGTTCCTTGTTCTGCTCATGTCCGGCTTTAACGCCTTCAGCCACGGCAGCCAGGATAATCACCCGCTCTTCCTGCAGAGCGATCATCACTTCGATGCGCATACGGTAGGGGCGATCGGTATCGTGCTCGCGCTTGGAGCAATCATGGGCGGCATCGTCTTTGGCATGCTCTCGGAGCGATGGGGAAGAAAGCGCGCCATCATCACCGCGGCGTTGCTCGCCATTCCCGTCACGCCGCTGGCTATGCTGGCGCATGGGCGCATTGCTCTCGCATCTGGAGCGTTCCTGCTGCAATTCATGGTGCAGGGTGCCTGGGGCGTTGTACCGGTCTATCTTAGCGAGATTTCGCCAGGGCCCGTCCGTGCCACCTTTCCCGGCGTGGTCTACCAGTTGGGCAATCTCATCGCGTCGAAGATTACGAATATCCAGGCGCGCGCCGCGGAGCACTACGGCAGCTATGGTCCTGTGCTGGCAGTCACGACCATTGCCGTTGCGCTATTTATCGCGATCGTGATGTCATTCGCGCGCGAATCCCGCGGTGCGGAGATCACGGCGTAGCACTCTACGATTTCGCCATCACCGCATCATCCGGGAAAACACAGTTACACTTGCCGCAATGCGCCTCTTTGCCTTGCTGCTCCTGTCTGCATGTAGCTCCGTCCTGCTGCACGCACAATCCGTCCCCGCAAAGACTCTCAATGTCTACCCCGGCGCCGTGCCCGGAGCGCTCGGTCACGCCGTCGCGGATCGTCCCACGATCGATGTCTATCTTCCCGCCGCCAATCCCACGCACTCTGCCGTCCTGGTAATTCCCGGCGGCGGCTACAGCAAGGTCGTGGCGGACCGCGAAGGCGCCGCACCTGCGGAGTGGCTCGCGCAGCGCGGTGTTGCTGCCTTCGTACTGCACTATCGTGTTGCGCCCTACCGCTACCCTGCGCCCATCGATGATGCCGAGCGTGCCATGCGGCTGCTGCGCGGCAAGGCCGCTGACTTCGGCTTTTCGCCGGACCATCTGGGCGCGTGGGGCTTTTCGGCCGGTGGCCACATCGCGAGTATTCTCGCCACGCTCTCTGACAATGGCGTGCCCGCCAGTCCGGATCCCGTCGAGCACGCAAGTGATCGTCCCGACTTCGTCATCCTCGCCTATCCCGTCATCGGCATGAAGACTCAATTCGGACAGGCGGATTCGCGGCAGCACTTGCTCGGTCCAATGCCCGATCCCGCCCAGGTCGCTCTGCTCTCCGCCGAAGATCACGTAACATCGACCAGCCCTCCTGCCTTCGTCTTCACCACCAACGACGACGACGTCGTGCCGTCGCAAAACAGCATGCTTTATGTGGCGGCGTGCCAGCGCGCGGGCGTACCGGTCGAGTTTCATATGTTCGAGCACGGCCATCACGGCGTGGACCTCGCAGAACATCTGCCGCCGCTGCACCTCTGGACTCTGCTGCTCGAAAGCTGGATGCAGCAGAATCAGTGGATGGCGCCCGCGGCACAATAGGCGCGGATCACGACGCCGTTGGAACTGTAAGTCCGCGCACCAGCCGCGAGCCGTACGCCATGACACAGCACAGCGCCATGACACATAGCAGGATCGATGTGAGTCCGGCATGCTTTCCCACGAAGCCAAGTCCGGGCGGCCCGGCCAGCAACCCGGCGTAACCAATCCCAACCGTGGTTGCAATCCCCGCGCCGGCGGGTACATCGCGGACGCGGCCCGCTGTGCGGTAAATCACCGGCGAGCCGTTGGCCAGGCCGGCGCCCACCAGTGCGAATCCAAGCAGCCACCACAGCGCGCTCGTCAAATGCTGCCAGCCGGACCCTACCACGACTGCTAAACCTGCTGCGGCCAGCAGCCCCCCTGCCAGCAGCGTCCGCTCTTCGCCGTACCGCGCCACGATGGAGTCTCCCGACAAGCGCCCCGTGACCATCAGCGCGGCGAAAGCAGCATATCCGTACCCCGATACGCCAAGACCCGCATCGCGAACCACCCGCAGATAGAGTCCGCTCCAGTCGGCAATCGAGCCTTCGCAGACCATCGAGACAAAGGCCACCAGGCCCAGCAGCAAAAGTTGACCATGCGGCCGCAATGCATGCGGCTGGTCGTGCAGACCCTCTTCCTCACGCGAGAAGAGAGACTGTGTCGCGGCCACAACCAGCAACACGATCAATACCGAGAAGCTGAGAACGATGGCCCACGCCGGCAGCTGCCGCGACAGCGCGAAGCTGGTGATGGCGGACCCGACGAATCCTCCGATACTCCACATGCCATGCAGCCGCGAGATAGTGCGCTCGCCGAGCTGCTCTTCGACAGCAATGCCCTGCGCATTCATCGCCACGTCCATGCTCGCGCCCGCGATACCGAAGCACAGTAAGGCCAGGGTCATCAGCCACGCCGTCGGCGCCAGCGTCACTGCGCTCAGCGTGACAGGGAAGGCAATGCCCGACACACGGCTCACAGCCCGGCTGCCGAGCCGCGCGGTCATACGTCCGGCAAGCGGCATTGCCAGCACCGCGCCCAGCCCACTGGCCAGCAGCGCCCAGCCCAGCGTGCCCGGATCCAGACGCAGCTCGCGCGCCCTGTCCGGCACGTGCGGCACCCACGCCCCCATCACCACTCCGTTTGCCAGGAAGTACGCTGCCACGGCGCGCTGCGCGGTCTTTGCACGTGCCGGCGCGGATAGTGTCGAACTTGGCATTCCTCTTTAGAGTACGAGACTTCTCTGCTCGATGCGCCGGAGCACCGCGATTGGTCTAAGGTGGGTGCAAGGAGCAATGTTCATGCCGGATTCACCGATGCATCTCTCCGCGGCCGCCGCTCGTGTCTTGGGCTCTCTGCTGGAGAAGGAGACCACCACCCCGGAGTACTACCCTCTCTCGCTATTGGCCCTGACCAATGCCTGCAACCAGCGCACCAGCCGCCACCCGGTGATGGAGCTGAGCGAAGACGAAGTGCGCATGGCACTGCATGAGCTCGAAGACATTGGGCTCGCCGCGCCGGTACGCGGCACGGAGAGCCGGGTCGCCAAATATGCGCACCATGTCGGAGAGGTTTTCAATCTGCGCCGCGGCGAGGTGGCCATCCTGTGTGTTCTGCTGCTGCGCGGAGCGCAGACCCCGGGCGAGCTGCGCAGCCGCAGCGAACGCATGCACAACTTCGCCGCCATGGATGAAGTTGACGGCACCTTGCAACAGCTCGCCCAACGCGAGCCGCCTCTCGCCCGTGCGCTGCCGCGCGAGCCCGGCTCGCGCGAGGTGCGGTATGTTCATCTGCTCTCGCCGGTTCCCGATGCTCCCACAGCGGCTGACTCTGATCGCACGCACCGCATCGTGCATTCGGCAGATTCAGCGAGCGAGGGAACTGCGGATCGAATCGCCAGCCTGGAGAGCGAAGTCACGCAGCTTCGTGCGCGCATCGCGTCGCTTGAAGACAAACTGGCCCAGCTCATCAGCTGAATTTTTTGCGATCCGCTCTATCCTGAATCCATGACATGGCTTGTCTGGGCGCTTCTTTCGGCACTCTTCGCGGCAGCAACGGCGATTCTCGCCAAAATTGGTGTCGCCGGCATTGATTCCAATCTGGCCACTGCCATCCGCACGACCGTGGTGCTGGTTTTCACCTGGGCCATCGCCATTGCGCTTGGCAGGCACAACGCGATCGCCGCAATCGCAAGTCGCTCGTGGCTGTTTCTCGTGCTCTCCGGCATTGCCACCGGCCTGTCATGGCTCTGCTACTTCCGCGCACTGCAACTCGGCCCTGCGTCAGCCGTCGCGCCCATCGACAAACTCAGCGTGGTGCTGGTCATTCTGTTCGCATGGATATTTCTTGGAGAAGGACTCACCGCGCATAAGGTAGTCGGCGGCCTGCTGATCGCCGGCGGAGCAGCCACACTCGTATTCGGCTGAGATAGGAGCACGGCCGAAGAAGACCGCCCGCCCCCGAATCAATGCACCAGGAAATCGGCGCGGCAGCCATGATCCACCCAGATGCCTCGCTGATCGTAGCCCCAGCTATAGCCCTGCTCGCAATGCGCTTCGCTGCGCCGATTGGTTATCTGCACACCGCGCCGTGTATCCGCATTACAATAGTGGCGCCCGCCATCATCGGAAGCGCAGGTGATGGTCTGGCCACCCCCGCCACCATTGTTCCAGCCGGTGTTGATCGTGAAATCCGCGCGGCATCCATGGTCTACCCAGATACCGTTGCGCTCGTACCCCCAGCTTTGGCCTTGCGTGCAGGCGGATCCGCTACGCTGGTTAGTCATCTGAACGCCGCCGCGTGTATCGACAGGGCAGGTATGCCGCCCACCATCATCGGAAGAGCAGGTGATCGTTTGACCGCCGCCACCGCCGCCGTTGTTCCAGCCGGTGTTCACAACAAAATCTGCGCGGCATCCGTGATCTACCCAAATGCCGTTGCGGTCGTATCCCCAGCTGTAGCCCTGTTTGCACGCTGATCCGCTACGCTGATTGGTCATCTGCACACCGCCGCGTGTGTCGACAGGGCAGGTATGCCGCCCGCCATCGTCCGAAGAGCAGGTGATGGTCTGACCGCCGCCGCCACCAGCTCCGTAGCCTGTGTTCACAACGAAGTCCGCGCGGCATCCGTGATCTACCCAGATGCCAGTGCGGTCGTATCCCCAACTGTAGCCCTGTTTGCAGGCTGCTCCGCTCCGCTGGTTGGTCATCTGCACGCCGCCCCGCGTGTCGACAGGACAGTTGTGCCGACCGCCATCATCTGAAGAGCAGGTGATGGTCTGCTGCGCCCAACCGGGTAGTGGAGTCATCCCCAGGAAGAGTGCGATGGTTGCAAGCGATGCAATGCGAAGGCGCATATGGAACCTCCTCAGAGCCGGCATCGCACGCTACAAGTATTTAGCGCACGAGAGCGATGAATAGGCTGACAGCGTTGGAAGCGAAAGCAGCCGTTTGCTGTTGCCATCAGCGGACCACAAAATCGGCGCGGCAGCCACGGTCGACCCAGATACCCCGCTGGTCATATCCCCAGCTGTAACCCTGCGTGCAACGTGCGTCGCTCCGTTGTTTCACCAGTTGCACGCCGCGCCGCATGTCTGCAGGACAGTAGTTGCGCTTGCCGCTATCCGACGAGCAGGTGATCGTCTGCCCGCCCGAACCGTACCCCGGCCCTCCTGGCCGATTGCCGGTGTTGACGCTGAAGTCTGCGCGACAGCCGCGATCGACCCAGATGCCCCGCTGGTCGTATCCCCAGCTGTATCCCTGTTGGCAACGGGCATCGCTGCGTTGCCGGACCATCGACACTCCACCGCGCGTGTTCGCCGGACAATACTTTCGCCCGCCGTCATCGGAGGAGCAGGTGATCACTCCCGCGCCCGGGCCGCCCGGACCATAACCCGGACCTCCCGGCCGATAGGTGTTGGTCGAAAAGTCTGCGCGACAGCCGCGATCCACCCATATTCCGCGCCCGTCGTAGCCCCAGCTATATCCCTGCTGGCAACGCGCATCGCTGCGTTGCCGGACCATCGTCACCCCGCCGCGCGTATCTGCTGGACAGTAATTCCGCTTGCCGTTATCCGACGAGCAAGTCAACACCTGTTGCGCCATCGCCGGCCGCCCCGCCATCCCAACTGTCGCGACAACACCCAAAACCGCAACAAGAAAATTGCGCATTCGCATTTGCAACGCACCGCCGACGGAAATCCTAAACTGCCCGTCAAACTCGTTAGCAAGTATTCGTGAATGCAATGTCAAAACGTGGCCGGGGCGAGCGTTTGCACGGCGGGCATATACAAAAACGCAAACGGCGGCGGGCTAGCCCGTATCGTGTAACAGCAGAAACACTTCAACGGCTAGTGTGCAGGTAAAACACCATTCCCACGCCGGCGGCGATCACCAGCAGTGCGCCGAATAACAGCGCGCCTCCCAGCAGGAATGTCACCCGCCGGCGCTGTGCCTCCGTGGGCCGTGTGATGCCGAAGGTCTGTATGAAGACCTCCACCAGATATTCGAGAAGTCGCATTTACGCGGCATGACCTCTCAATTTCATATTCCCCCGAAAACGTTGCCTGTCTTTGTTGTACATCGAAGGAGTAGCATTTCTCCCATGAAGCGCATACTCCAGCGTCTGCGGGACCTCTTAACCGGACGCAACGCCCCTCCATCCGGCGAAGCCGGACGCGGGGGTGCGGGTACCGCTGAAGCGAGGCCCCGGTGGCCGCAGTGCCAGCGCTGTTGCCGAACTCGACGAGTCTTAGCTCCTACGCCGGCCGTTCCAGGTCGAACCGGTCCCGCGTGCGTACATAGGTTGGGCCGCCCATGCGCCCGATTGCAGCCAGCTTGTCCGCATCGATGCGGAAGTTCTCCACCAAATCCTCGCGCACGTGGAAGCGCAGAACATCACCGAGTACGATCGTGCTGCCGTGAAGCTTCTCGCTGATCTCTACAATCTGCCGTAACCGGCACTCCATCTGCACCGGGCTCTCCGCCACTCTGGGCGGCTTCACCAGTTCACTTGCTACAGGTGTCAGCCCCGATAGCTCAAACTCATCTACATCCGGGGGCACCTGCGCGGAAGTCAGGTTCATCTTTTCCGCGATGGATTCTGTCACTACGTTGATGACAAATTCTCGTGTATCGATGACGTTCAGCAGAGTGTCCTTGTGTGGGCCCAGGCTGCGCTGCGGATCCTCGCGCCGTACCGATGCACAAAACAGGACCACGGGCGGATCGGCGCTTACGCCGTTGAAGAAGCTGAACGGCGCAAGGTTGCGTACGCCGCGCACATCCAATGAAGAGACAAAGGCGATGGGACGGGGCACGATCGCCCCGATCATCAACTTGTAGATGTTCTGAACAGATTCCTGCTGAGGGTCGAAGCTGCGCATATCCACAGTAGACGACAGCAAGGGCCATCAGACAAACGGCAGAGGCATCTGTCTGCTCTCTTCCGAAAGCGGCCGTCGTTCTCCGCCGTCGTTCTTACAGATTTCCGCGCTCCGCCTGTTCGCGCTCGATCGCCTCAAACAGCGCCTTGAAGTTGCCTTTGCCGAAGGAGCGGCTGCCCTTGCGCTGAATGATCTCGTAGAACAGCGTCGGTCGGTCTTCCACCGGCTTGGTGAAGATCTGAAGCATGTAGCCCTCGTCGTCGCGATCGACCAGCACCCCTAGCTTCTCCAGCTCGTCGACCGGCTCGTCGATCTTGCCCACGCGCTCCTGCAGGCTGGTGTAGTAGCTGTGCGGCACCTTCAGAAACTCCACGCCCTGCCGCTGCAATTGCGCCACCGTCTGCAAAATGTCATTGGTTGCCAGCGCCAGATGCTGCACGCCCGGCCCGCGGTAGAAATCCAGGTACTCCTCGATCTGCGACTTTCTCCGTCCCTCCGCCGGCTCGTTGATAGGGAACTTCACGCGTCCGTTGCCGTTCGCCATCACCTTCGACATCAGAGCGGAGTATTCGGTCGAGATGTCCGCATCATCGAAATGCTGATAGAGCCCGAAGCCCATCACGTCGCGATAGAAGTTGACGAACGTGTTCATCTCGTTCCAGCCCACATTCCCCACCATGTGATCGATGTGCAGCAGGCCGACCGGCCGCGCCTGCGTATCCTCGGGCGTTGAGCGGAAACCGGGCAGAAACGGCCCTTTGTAGTTCTTGCGCTCTACGAACGTGTGGATGGTCTCGCCGTAGGTGGCAATGCTCGCCATCACGACGGTGCCGTGTTCGTCCTTCTGCTCGAATGGCTCGCGTACACTCTTCGCGCCACGCTTGGTTGTCTCCCGCCAAGCATCCCGAGCATCGTCCACCCACAGCGCCACATCCTTCACGCCGTCGCCATGCTTCAGGATGTGTGCCGCAATCTCGCCCTCCGGATGCAGCGGCGTCGTCAGTACCAGCCGTATCTTGCCCTGCTGCAAGACATACGAGGCGCGGTCGCGCTGTCCCGTCTCCGGACCGGCATAAGCGACCAGCATGTGGCCGAATGCAAGCCGGTAAAAGTACGCGGACTGCCGCGCATTGCCTACATAGAACTCGACGTAATCCGTGCCGTTCAGCGGCAGGAAGTCCTTCTTCGTCTCAGCTTCGGAACGGGCCAAAGTCGCCATTATTTCCTCTCCAAACGAGCAAAACGACAGACGGTCACCCGGCTGCCGGCTGCCCAACCCACCAACATATACCCGCCTGGCGCGTCAGCGCCATCCGTGACTGCCATCGGGGGTGGATCGATATTTTTTTCCATGGAGTCAGTTCACTCGCTGTCGGAGCGGCAGCCGGAGGCGCTAACGACAGGAAGTCGACCGTGAAGCCGATGCTTCCCGCATGGCGAAACTGGTAGAAAAGCAGCTCGAAACATTCTTGGTCGACCAGAAATGGATACCGAATAGCTCTGGCGGTAAATCAACAGGTCAACTTGAAATGACCTAAGCCCAGGTATTGGAAAACATAACGGTCCGGCTGCAGCTGGGTCAGCACGGCCAAAGCCCTGCCCTTTTCCAGACGTGGTGGCAACTCCGTTGATGACGGTTGCCACTAGTCAATTTCCCGACACTTACTGGAACTATTCCCAGTTCCCGGCATCCCAAACATCGTCTAGGCTGAACCTTCCTCTTGTCGGGACCTTCCTCTTCATCTTCGGCCCGCACACCTTCATACCGCGCTCGATGGACGACTGAATCGGCCCGTTGAGAAATAGCAACTGAAGAAAATTCCAAGTACACGGAGGGACGCAGCATATGTGGACCACTCATAAGATCTGGAAACGCAGTCTTCTTCAGTTGGTTATGGTTTTCACCGCTTTTCTGCTGACAGTCGGAACGGCTAACGGCCAGCAGACAACCGGCGTGCCGGGTTCGCCGAGCGCCACCACATCGATCGACGGCAGATATGTACCCGCACCGCCGCAGCCGTTTGGCGGCTCAATTGAACTCAATGCTTTGCAGTCCAAGGCGGCTTGGCCGGCACGAATCGTGCCGCCGAAGGGCGCACCGAACATCCTGCTAATCATGACCGACGACGTGGGCTTTGGCGCACCAAGCACATTCGGTGGCGTCATTCCGACACCGGCTTTCCAACGCGTCGCTGATATGGGTCTGCGGTATACCAACTTTCACACCACATCGCTCTGTTCGCCGACGCGAGCGGCTCTGATCACTGGCCGCAACCACCACTCCGCAGGATTTGGCGTGATCTCGGAACAGTCCACCGGGTTTCCCGGCTATAACAGCATCATCGAAAAGAACACCTCCACGATCGGCCGCATTCTTCTTGAGAATGGCTATCGCACATCGTGGTTCGGCAAGGACCACAACACGCCGACTTATACCTCAAGCCAGGCGGGACCGTTTGATCAGTGGCCCACGGGAATGGGCTTCGAGTACTTCTATGGCTTCATCGGCGGCGATACCAATCAGTGGGAGCCTGGAATGCTGTTCCGCAATACCACGGCAATCTATCCCTATGTCGGCCATCCGGGCTGGAACCTGACCACGGCGATGGCGGACGATGCGGTTGGCTGGCTCAACCAGTTGGACGACCTCGATCCTACCTTGCCGTTCTTCCTTCACTATGTGCCGGGCGGAACGCATGCGCCGCATCATCCCACGCCGGAGTGGGTGGAGAAAGCTCACAACCTCCACCTGTTCGACAATGGCTGGAACGCACTGAGAGACGAGATCTACGCCAACCAGAAAAAGCTCGGCGTGATTCCGCAGGACGCGCAACTTACGCCATGGCCGGACAAGCTTTTGCCTCGCTGGGAGACTCTGAGTGCGGACGAGAAGAAGCTCTACATACGTCAGGCAGAGATCTACGCTGCCTACCTGATGTACACGGATCATGAGATTGGGAGAGTGATTCAGGAAGTCGAGCGTGAAGGCAAGCTGGACAACACGCTCATCATTTTTATTAGCGGCGACAACGGCGCGAGTGCGGAGGGAACCATACACGGCACTCCTAGCGAACTCATGGCTTTCAATGGCGTGGACGTGCCGGTGGCAGACCAGCTGAAATACTTCTACGATGTTTGGGGCACCGACAAGACCTATAACCACTTCGCCGTGGCCTGGGCATGGGCGCTGGACACACCCTACAAGTGGACCAAGCAGATTCCATCCTTCTTCGGCGGAACCTCCAACGGCATGGCGATCGCGTGGCCAGGCCACATTAAAGATGCTGGCGGAATCCGCAATCAATTCCACTCTGTAATTGACATCGTTCCTACCATCCTCGAAGTCACCGGCATTTTAGCACCGGTTATGGTGGATGGGATCGCTCAGAAGCCGATCGAAGGCGTAAGCCTGGCTTACACATTCGACAAAGCCAACGCGAATGCGCCGTCCCCACATCGCAAGCAGTACTTTGAAATGATGGGCGTGCAAGGCCTCTACGACAATGGCTGGATGCTAAGCGCCGTGCCGGTTCGTGCGCCATGGGACCTCGCTAGTGCTGCCATGCCCGATCCCGCGAGCGGGTTCAAGTTTGAACTGTACGACGTGAACCATGACTGGACACAAAACACCGACCTCTCCGCCAAAAATCCGGCGAAGGTGCAAGAGATGAAGGACCTGATGTTTGCCGAGTTTGCGAAATACCAGGTGTTGCCGCTCGACGCTTCCGTCGCAACACGCCTGGTGGCGCCGCGTCCGAGCATGGCGGCCGGCCGTGATGTCTTCACATACTCCGGTAAGCCCACGATCGGAATGCCTATTGCCACAGCGCCGAATTTGCTGGGTACGTCTTTCACCATGACCGCAGTCGTCGATGTACCACAGGCTGAGGCGGATGGCATGATTGCGACCGCAGGTGGTCGTTTTGGTGGATGGGCCTTGTATGTGCTGAAAGGCAAGCCCGTATTCAACTGGAACCTTCTCGACTTGAAGCGTGTGAAGTGGATGGCCCCGGAGGCGCTGGCCCCCGGTAAACACACCATCGAATATGACTTCAAGTACGACGGACTGGGTTTCGCAACGCTGGCGTTCAACAATATGAGCGGTATCGGAGGGTCTGGAACTGGCGTACTGAAGGTAGACGGCAATGTCGTGGCGAATCAGACGATGGAAAAGACAATTCCATTGATCTTTGCGGTCGACGAGACCTTTGACATAGGGTCTGACACCGGATCGTCAGTAGATGACCAGGACTACCAAATTCCATTCACCTTCACCGGCACCATCGACAAGCTCACCATTGCCGTTCAGCACCCTCAACTCACCCCAGCCGATGTGGAGAAGCTGAAAAAGGCAGAGATGAGCGCAACCGACACGAATTAGCGACAGCCGAACAGCGAACAGGCAGCTTTTGCGAGTTGCCCTGACCTGTATCACCCGGCAAACCGAATCAACATAAGGAAAGACTGCTGCGACGGATGATGGGACGGAACGCTACGCTCCGGAGCGTTCCGATTTGAAACCGAGACAGGAACATTTCTCCAAAGACCTGCCAATTCACCCCACCCGATTCGCTACACTGGAATTAAGGACATAAAGCGCCCGCGACCATTCGCGGGCCTTTTAATTTTGCTGCGCGCTTCTTCGCTGTAGCGTTATTCACAGCCGGAGTTTGGGTGACTAGCCGACTTGCCAACGTGGTTGATCTCTAACTCCTTTGGCTGGACGACTTTATCGCCAATCGATCTGGAATGAGCAACTTAGCAGCCGGAGAGCCGGGTTGCACCGCTGCCGGTGCAACCCGCGGCCTGTAAGTCTCGTATGAAAGGGACTTTACGTCTAAGTCCTTTGGGTAGAGGACTATGGGCCTCGGAAGGCCATCTATATCGCCTGAATACAAAAGAGTTATCGAGGCAAACCCCGGCACCGGGAGGGGGCGGCCAGGTAATGTGACCCACCCTCCTGCATTGACACCAGTCGATCTAAGCTGCAATTCTCCAAGGTTTGCTTCAGGCGTCTTTGCTGGATTACGCAACATCCCGGCAGGCAGTCCGATTCTTAGAGAGAGAGACTTCATCATGGCCGCTACCGCTCCTGTTCCCACGCTTTCGCTTGCTGCGCCGTATCTCGTCCAGCAGGACTGGAGCCGGTATACCGCGGACCAGCACGCCGTGTGGGCGGAGCTCGTCGGCCGTCGCATGCCGCAACTAGAAGAGCATGCCTGCCAGGAATATCTCGACGGCTTTCACAACATCGGCCTGCGGCGGGATGTCATTCCGGACCTCGCCACGGTGAACACTCTGCTGGCGCCGCGCACAGGCTGGAATGCCACCGCGGTTTCAGGCTACCTGCCTGGGCCCGCGTTCTTTGAAATGATCGCTGCCCGTCGCTTTCCCACCACCATCACTCTGCGCAGCCGCGAGTCACTTGAGTACACGCCGGAGCCGGACATCTTCCATGACGTCTTCGGCCACGTCCCCATGCACGCACATCCGGTATTTGCTGATTTCCTTCAGAGCTACGGTCAGGTCTGCGCCGGCCTGACGCGCAAGGAGGATCTGGACCGCATGGCGCGACTCTTCTGGTTCACCGTCGAGTTCGGTGTCATCCGCCAGAACGGCAAGATCAAGCTCTATGGATCCGGCCTGATCTCCTCCCACGGCGAATCGACGTACGTCCTTTCCGGTGGCCCCGAGATCCACGATTTCGATCTCGATGAAGTGCTCAATCGCGACTTCAACATTTCCGAGATGCAGAAGGTGCTGTACGCTGTCGAATCCTTCGACCAAATCTACGAGGCCACGCGCGAGGCGCGGTCCCGCCTGGGCTGATCACCCCGCTGCACCCATCAGCTTGCATGTAGCATGGCGAGATTTGCCGGCCGCGAATGCCCCAAAAGATGCACAGATTTTCATGCGACTTTAGAGCCTTGCTCATGCACAATGCGATAAGGAGTTTTTCTCTGTGCCCCGCATCCACTTCCATCAGCAGCTCGAGCAGTTGAAGGACAAGCTGCTCGCCATGGCCGCGCTCTCGCAGCAGGCCGTGGAGTACGCCGTCGACGCGTACCTGGAGCGGGATAAGCGGCTCTGCACCTTCGTCCGGGACAATGAAACGGCAATAAACCTGGCCCAGCGCGATGTCGACGAGATGGCCTACGATCTGCTCGCTAAGGAGCAGCCAATGGCTATCGATCTGCGCTTCATCCTCTCCGTCATTAAGATCAACGGGGACCTGGAACGTATCGGCGATCAATCCATGAGCATCGCGCTGCGCGCCGAAGAGATACTGCGCGTGCCCAAGGCCGCCCTGCCCGTCGACATCGCTGCCATGGGAACCCACGCTTCAGACATGATCCGCCGCGCCGTTCAGGCGCTCATTGAGGCCGACGCGCTGCTGGCCGAGTCTGTTCGCGAGATGGACGACGACATCGACCACATGAATCGCGCCGCGCATGTCGACCTGATTCAGGTCATGCAGCAGTCACCGGATACCAGCCTCCAGGCGCTGAATGCGGTCATCACCGCACGCAATCTGGAGCGCATCGCCGACCACGCCACCAACATCGCCGAAGACGTCATCTTCTGGGTGCGCGGCGCCGACGTACGGCATCAGCTCGCGATGGCCGAGTAGAACAGCTCCGCTGCAGCACAAATCCGAGACGGTGTAAGGTAGCAAACATGTTGCGCGCCCGCCTCCTGCTGCCTGTTCTTACTCTCGCCCTGCCGGCCTCTTCTTTAGCCATAGCCCAGCAGACTCCATCGCATACAAAGCCCTCTGCCGCCATTCCTGCGCGCAACATTGAAATTCACTTTGATCCCGCCTCGACACAAATCCACTTCAAGGTCGGCAATATGCTTCGGGACGTGCGCGGGACCTTTCAGTTCAAAGGCGGCGCACTCGCCGTAGATCCCGATTCAACACTTGCGCAGGGAGAGTTGCTGGTAGATGCCACCACCGGCCGCACCGGAAATGCGGCGCGTGACAAGGAACTTCAGGAGGAGGTGCTTGAAAGCAAGCACTATCCTTCTATCTTCTTTCATGTCGAGCATCTGCGCGGACAGCTTCCCAAGGCCAACGGCTCTTCAGATGTGATCGCGGAAGGCATGCTCAATATCCACGGAGCCGATCACCCTTTGCAGATCAAGGTGCACCTGATCCGCGTGGGCAATGCACTCAGCGCTACTACCCATTTCACCGTTCCGTATGTCGAGTGGGGAATGAAGAATCCTCGCGGTTCGTTCTTTCACCTCAGCAAGACGGTGGCGGTCGACGTGAGCGCAAAGGGAACCACCCGCACCGTGGCTACGATCAATGGCGCCCAGTCCAACGACAGTGATGAGGAGGGCCCCGGCTAAGCTGCGAGGCTCTCCGCTTAGCTTGCCGGCGTGTTCAACTGCTGGACAAGTTGGAAGATAAAGGTGCCCACCAGTGCTGCCGACATGATGCAGGTTGTAACAGTCATGACGCGTACTGCTGGCTGCACCTTCCGCACCCGGGCCAGGATGGTCTCCTGTTCCTTATGCTGATGGTCGTTGCAGTCTCCCAGGAAGAGGCAATCCTCTTCATAGCGCGTCAGAGTGGAACGATAAGCAAGCAACGCAAGCAGGACGGTGGCCGCGACTGCCCACACGATAAAGACGATGGTCAGATAGTGCATACAGCACCTCCGGTTCAACCGCGAGCGGTCCCAGTGCCGAAATCAGATAGGCCAGGCGTTGCTGTACAGCCGGTCTCTGGGGGAGGGGCCGTTCAAACCGAAAATAGTCTCTTTGGGGCACCTCTGACAATATCTTTGAGGCTATCTTTCAGTCCGGTAAAGCTCGAAAATACACAGTTCTAGGCCTGGTTAGTCCCCTAGTAGACCTAGGTTCCCGAACTCTTGCCGCACACGCAGAAATCTGCGCGGGCCACCCCTGATGCCGTCATGCTCATCACAAGCTGTGACTTTTCGTCCACTCCGGGGGAGAAGGCTGCATCTATGGAGACACCGCATATGAAGAATGTGCTCGCATCCCGCCTTGGTATTGCTGTTGTCGGCGCTCTCGGCGCTCTCGGCGCTCTCGGCGCGCTTGCCGTGGCGATCTCCGGCTGCAATCGTTCGACTAAGCAGAATGATCAGGAGATCCGTCAGAAATCAGCTGAGGCTACCCGACAAATCCAGAAAGAGGCGAAGCAACTCTCTGCCAATACGAAAGTTGCTGCAGCGAATGCAGTTAATGGTGTCAAAGCGGTTGCGCAGGGTGTCAAAGACGGTGTAAACAGCAACAAACTTGGCGATAACAGCGACCTCGTTGATATCAACAGCGCATCGACTGCACGCATCGCAATGCTCCCGGGAATTAGCATCACCAAGGCCCATGACATCGTGAAAGGACGTCCTTATCGCGATCCGCGCGCGCTGGTCCACCGGGGCCTGCTGACCCAAGAGCAATACCACCACATCGCCGACCAAATCACGGCCCGGTAGACAGTTACCGGGATGCTGCACGCAATCCTGCGACGAGCCGGCGCTGAATTGCATCTCTATAGGTAGGCGGCAATTCGGATAAAACTTGTCCGGGATTCGCAGCCGTCTTAGAATATAAGGAGCAGCACCTAGGGAGAACCCGACATTATGGCAACCATCGCGCAGCCTTTAACTGATCAGTCCAACACGCCTAAACAGGCGCCTCTCAATCTGACAGATGGCGCCATCGCTAAAGTGCGGGAGATCATGGCGACCCAGGATCCCTTGCCGGCTGGTCTGCGCATCGGCGTCGTCGGTGGCGGCTGCTCTGGTTTCCAGTACTCGATGTCCTTTGAAAACCAGGCCGGCATGATGGATAAGGTCTTTAAATTCGATGACTTGAAGGTTTTTGTCGATGCTACGTCGCTTATGTACCTGAACGGCTGCGTGGTCGACTACGTGGAGACGCTTGAGGCTGCTGGTTTCAAGTTCGAGAACCCCAACGTGAAGAGCACCTGCGGTTGCGGCTCGTCCTTCAGCGCCTAAGCTATCCCAGCCTCATTCGTAGCCCTCGGCTATTGCCCGGGGCTTTCTACTGTGTACCAGGTCGCTTTGGCACTTACCAGTCTTCGACTGGTTGTGGCGGTGTAACTTTCCTCGCAGAAAGCTGCGTACGGTGTTACTCGGCGGCTACACTTCTTGGGAAAACAGTCCAAAGGCACGTGATGAAGGCCCTATTGCTCTCCGAATACAAACGTTTGGCTATTGCCGAACTTCCGACGCCTGCTCCTAGTGCCGGCGAAGTACTCATTCAAGTGGCGGCCTGTGGTATCTGCGGCAGCGACGTCCACGGCTACGATGGCGCCTCCGGGCGGCGGATCCCGCCGATCGTCATGGGACATGAGGCGGCGGGCGTTGTTGCTGCGGTTGGGAAGGGCGCTAATAGCTACCAGATAGGTGATCGCGTCACCTTCGATTCAACCGTCTATTGCGGGCTTTGCGAGTTCTGCCGGCGCGGTGACGTCAATCTTTGCGACCGTCGACAGGTGGTGGGGGTTTCCTGCGGCGACTACCGGCGTGCCGGCGCGTTTGCCGAATACGTAACTGTACCGGAGCGCATCCTCTACCGCCTCCCAGACGATCTGTCCTTCTCCGACGCCGCAATGCTCGAGGCTGTCTCGGTTGCTATTCACGCGGTGCGGGTCGCCGAAATCAACGGTGCCGAGACGGCGCTCGTGATTGGCGCCGGCATGATCGGCCTCCTGATCCAGCAGGCAGCAGCCGCCTCAGGCTGCTCGCGCATCTTCGTCACGGACCTCGACGCCACCCGCCTCGAACTGGCCAGTTCGCTGGGTGCGGACGCCATCATCGATGGTTCCCGTGAGACGGTTGCTTCACGTATCGCACAACTCACGGAGAGCCGAGGCGTTGATGTGGTCTTTGAAGCTGTCGGACGTCCCGAGACCGTCGCGGCCGCCATTGACTGCGCGCGGAAAAGTGGCACAGTCGCATTGGTCGGCAACATCGCGCCTGAGGTTTCCATCCCGCTACAGAAAGTGGTCACGCGGCAGATTCGTCTGCAGGGCTCCTGCGCCTCCGCCGGAGAATATCCGCAGGCCATGGAGTGGATCGCAACCGGAAAGATCAAAGTTGCGCCTCTCATCACCGCGGTTGCGCCGCTTGATGAAGGCCCATCGTGGTTCGAACGTCTCTACGCGCGGGAGCCGAACCTGATGAAGGTGGTGCTCGATCCAAGAGCAGGCGGCGAACAGGATGGCGCGCCGGCATGATTTCCGGCTCTGGTGCCTCTCTGTTCGACCTGTCGGGTCAAATCGCGCTCGTCACAGGAGCCAGTCGCGGCCTCGGCCAGCAGTTTTCTCGGGCACTCGCCCGCGCGGGTGCGGACCTTATCCTTACCAGCCGCAATACGAGCGATCTTGCGCCGTTCGTCGCCGAAATTGAATCGCTAGGCCGCCGCGCATATCCTTTCGCGCTCGACGTACGCGACAGCGCCAGCATCACGAACATGGCCGAGCGCGTACAGAACGCTTTCCCGCAGGTCCATATCCTCGTGAACAACGCGGGCTGCAATGTCCGCAAGCCTGCCATTGATGTTACGTGGGACGATTGGAACCTCGTGCTCGACACGAATTTGCGCGGCACCTTCTTTGTCGCGCAGGCCATCGCACGCGGCATGGTCCGGCACCACTATGGCCGCATCATCAACATCGGGTCGGTTACCAGCATCTTCGGTTATGCGGGGCTTGCGCCCTACGGCGCCAGCCGTGGCGGTGTACGCCAACTCACCATGAGCCTCGCCGATGACTGGGGTCCACATGGCATCACCGTCAACTGTCTCGCGCCGGGATGGTTTCGCACCGCGCAGAACCAGGTTCTCTACGAAAACCAGGAGTGGGTCGACTACCTGGTCGATCGCATTCCGGTGAAGCGCCCGGGCGATGTGCGCGATCTCGACGGCGCCATCGTGTTTCTCGCCTCCGAATCCAGCCGCTACATCACTGGACAAACGCTGTTGGTGGATGGGGGCATCTCCACCGGCGCCACCCGCGCTACTGTTTCACAACCTAAAGAAGGCGGCCACTCATGATGCTCCGACTTCGAGCACTCCTCGGATTCTTTGTCACCGTTGTGATTGCATTAACGCTGCATGCACAGGTCGCGTCTGGCGGTAAGCTCCGCGTCTACTTCATCGACGTCGAGGGTGGCCAATCGACATTGTTTGTCACGCCCGCAGGGAAATCGCTGTTGATCGACACAGGATGGCCCGGCAACAACTTCCGCGACGCAGATCGCATCTCTGCCGCTGCAAAAAGCGCAGGCTTGAAGCGCATTGACTATGTGCTGATTACCCACTATCACGACGATCACGTGGGCGGAGTGCCACAACTCGTGCAGCGTATCCCGGTCGGCTCCTTCATCGTTCATGGGCCGAATCGCGAACAAGACCAGGCCACGGAGCGCGGGTATGCGGCTTTCGAGAAGGCTCTTACCGACACAAAGGCTAAAGAGATCGTCGCAAAGCCCGGTGATCACCTGCCGATTCAGGGAATGGATGTGACCGTCATCAGCGCCGATGGCCAGGTGATCCAGAAGCCACTTTCGGGCGCCGGTGAGCCCAACACTTTCTGCAAGCAGAGCGAGATCCGCACGCCCGACCAGACGGAAAACGCGCGTTCACTAGGTGTTCTCATCCGATTCGGTAAGCTGCAGATCCTCGACCTCGGCGATCTGACCTCGGACAAGGAGCGCGATCTGATGTGCCCGGACAATCGTCTCGGCAAGATAGACGTGCTCGTCGTCTCACATCACGGCTGGCACGAGAGCTCGAGCCCTGCGCTCGTCGACGCCATCCATCCGCGCGTCGCGGTCATGGACAACGGCGCGAAGAAGGGCGGCTCCATTCCTGTCCTCGATACCGTACGCCAGGCCCCCGATATTGAGGCACTATGGCAGTTGCATTACTCGGATGAAGGCGGCGCTCAGCACAATACACAGCCCGAATACATTGCAAACCTCGACGGGCCAGACGCTGGGCATGACATCGAGCTGAGCGCCAATCGCGATGGCAGCTTTGCCATGCGCAACGGTCGCACCGGTCTCGACAAGAATTACGCGGCAGGGAAGTGAGCCGCCCGCATTGGTTCGATACGGCCCAGCAGCACCAGATAGCCAGCAATTCCAGCCAGCAGATAGATGGCCGAAATGCCGAAGGCGAGCGCGTAGGAGTGGGTCGCCCGCACGATGTAGCCGGTGAGGATCTGCGCTGTGATTCCCGACACCTGGCATACAAAATTCACGATACCGCCCACCTTGCCCACGCTGCTCCGGGGTGCAATCAAAGCAGGGATCGACCAGCCTACTGGCGCAGCGGCGGAAAGGCCGCCGATCGACAGACCAATCCATAGCAGCGCGCGCATCGCAGTGTGCGCATGGGCTGCGCCTAAAATGCCCAGCCCGCACGCCGTTCCCGCCACCAGCACCACCTTGCGCACCAGCGGCGCGTTCCATCCGCGCGAGACCAGACCGTCCACCAGCAAGCCACCGATGAACAGGTCTGTTGCCGTGGCAAAGAGCCACGGCGCGCCGGTGTACAGGAAGGAGTGCAGTAGATCAATGTGCAAAGCGCCGGAGAGATAGCTCGGCAACCAGGTCAGCAGCAGATAGAAGACGTAGTTATACGATCCGAAGCCTAGGGAAAGTCCAATCACTTTGCGCTGTCGCATCAGTGCGCCAAGCGACAAGCCAGGTCCTTCTGCCACGGATGACTCGTTCGCCGCAGTATCCGCGATCAACCGTTTCTCCACGTCGCTCAACTTCTCATCTTCTTCGGGCTCGCGATACACCACCCAGAACACGAGCAAATACAGCAGGCTGATCGCGCCTGTCGCGGCGAAGCTCCATCGCCAACCCACTCGCAGCAGGAGGATGCCCAGTAGTGGCACGCCGATTGCAGAAGCAAGCTTTGCGGCCGCATCCGTCAGCGAGGTCGCAAAGCTGCGTTCGCGTGACGGGAACCAGACACCGATAGCCTTCGCGTTTGCTGGAAACGTCGGTGCCTCGCCAATCCCCAGCAGCAGCCGCGCGCTGAAGAATCCCGGAAGGCTGGGTGTGATTGCCGCGGCAAACGATGCGAGGCTCCAGATGAAGATGCCGATACGCTGCACGCGCTTCACGCCGAAGCGGTCAAGTACCACACCTACCGGCAGCTGACAAAGCGCGTAGCTCCAGTTGTATGCCGCGGAAAGATAGCCGAACGCGACATCGGAGATACCGAATGCTGTATACAGCGCGCCGTGGGACACCGAAAGGTTGACGCGGTCAAAATAATTGACGAGCACGCCTAGGCCCAGCAGCCAGCCAATACGCCACCGTCGCCGCGGCCGCAGTTCAGCGATTACTGGCAATGGTCTTCAACCATCCTGTGTCCCGCTCTCATCAATTCAATTCGCGCTCTTCGCACTAACCTGAAAGGTATAGGCTCATAATGTCAGCACAATCTTACCCAGATGCGCGCTCGATTCCATCAGCTGGTGTGCGTCTCCAGCCTCGGCGAGCGGGAATCTCGCGTGCACCGTCGGACGAATTGCACCATTGGCAATCGCTGGCCAGAGCTTTGCCTCAACGCCTTCACGCAACAGACTCTTCTCCTCCGGCCTGCGTGCTCGCAGCGTGGAACCGGTCACGATCAGCCGTTTGCGCATTACCTCGCGCAGATCGAGCTTCACTTCGGCGCCTTTCGTCGTTGCGATATGGATCAGTCGTCCGCGCTGCGCAAGCAGTTCAATGTGTTTACCGAAATAGTCGCCGCCGATCATGTCGAGGATTACTTGAATGCCTTTGCCCTCCGACCATGCCCATCCGGCCGCCACCCAGTTCTCCTCTTTGTAATTCCAAGCAGCTTCAGCGCCGAGGTCACGACAATACGCGCACTTCTCTTGAGATCCGGCTGTCGCGACCACGCGCGCGCCGATGCTTCGCGCAGCCTGGATCGCAAACGAACCAATACCGCTCGATCCGCCCTGAATCAGCAGTGATTCCCGTGTCCTCAGCGGCTGGGTGTCGAAAAAGAGATTTGCCCACACCGTGAAGGCCGCCTCGGGAAGAGACGCAGCATGCTCTAGCGAAACTCCATCTGGAACCGGCAGCACCTGGCCCTGCGGCGCCACACAATACTCAGCATAGCCACCGCCGGCCAACAGAGCGCAGACCGCATCACCCGCCTTCCAGCGGGCCACATTTGTGCCTGTCGCTGCCACGTATCCGCTTACTTCCATTCCCAGGATGTCAGTGATGCCGGCTGGCGGGGGGTAGTGTCCCTTGCGTTGCACAATGTCGGCGCGGTTCACGCCGGCGGCGGTGACTTTAATCAAGACTTCGCCAGATCGCGGAGTGGGGCGGGGAACCTCGGCCACGCGCATGGTACCCGCGTCGCCAGGTCCTTTGAGCACAATTGCTCGCATACGCTCTTCTCGAACATTCATAAAGTGAGCCTATCGCGAGCCGAAGTCCTTGCTCCACTCAGCTTAGTTCGATCGAAGACGAAACGGGTTGAAAGAGGTGTGATCGTCAAAGGTGTCCACATGCTCCGATTTCTTCAGCCCGTATACCACCGCATATGTGATCGGTGTTGCTAGTACCTCATACAGAACTTTGGCGACATACGACGACACGATGATGTTCGCCTTTGTAGACCATGGCGCGTCGTAAAACGCGATCAGAATCACGATCGTCGTGTCCACAGCCTGTCCCGTGAGGGTCGAACCGATAGTGCGCGTCCATAGTTTAGAGCCCCGCGTCAGCAGCTTCAGCTTCGCCATGGTATACGAATTGGTGAATTCGCCGGCCCAATAGGCCACAAGGCTGGCGATGGCAAATCGCGGGACCAGACCGAAGACGGTCGCAAAGGCCTGCTGATTATGCCAATCCGGTGCTGGCGGGAGGGCAACGGCAATCTCTCCAAAAACCGATAGCAGCCCCATGGCAAGAAACCCCATCCAGATCGCTCGCCGCGACGCCGCATATCCATATACCTCGGTGAAGACATCGCCGAAAATATAGGTGATTGGGAAGAGCAGCTCCGCCCCGCTCAGTTTGAACGGGCCGACCTGGCACATCTTCGGTCCGACAAGATTCGAAATCACTAGAACGACGACGAAGACAATCGTCAGAGTCTCGAGGTAGTGGAACTTGCGCATGTGATTGGGTTATAGCATCCATTGCGCGCATTCCCTGCCATGAAGGATTGCTGATAACAGATGGAACAATCTCTGGAACCAAAGTGCTTCCGTCTGCGAACAGACTCGCCTTTTGACAGCACCCCCACCCCTTGGTAGCCTCAGAGTCAGCCTCCAGCGGGTCTAGCGTTGCCGCCCGGCAACCTCTGTAAACCCGCCCAGCGTCCCCGTCGTCCAGTGGCCTAGGACATCGCCCTTTCACGGCGGTAACACGGGTTCGAATCCCGTCGGGGACGCCAAATTAATTCAATAACTTAGCCGACATCGCCGGAAATCGCCGCCGGTCCAAAAAGGTCCAATAAGGTTTCCAATCATCGGTTACTGCCTTTTCGGCGAAAACAAGCCGTGCCACTTTGCTCTGCGCAGTGCGCTTGATGTCCGTTACCGCTTGTGCGTAGAGGTTGAGGGTCACGCTGCTGTTCGCGTGCCGCACGAGTTTCTGTACTGTCTTCACGTCTTCCTGTACTGTCTTCACGTCTTCGCCGTGCGACTTAAGGATCGTTGCGAAAGGAGTGACGGAAGGTGTGCCAGCCCACCTTGGAGGTGATCTTCGCCTTTTTGAGCGCTGGTTTGATGTAGGTCCGATAGATAGAGAACGACCAGTATGGCAATTTGCCCGAGCTGGCTGGGTTTACGAAGACCCAATCGGCGTCGCCAGGATAAGGTGACCTCCGGCGCGACATTAGCAGCGCCTCGGCCAGTTCCGGGTCGAGTGGGACAGGCTTCTGCGATGCCTCTGTCTTACAAGGGCCGACATGCTGATATGCTATCGAGCGGGTGACGTGAAGAACGAGATTTTCGAAGTCCACGTCCGACCACTTGAGCGCGAGCAATTCGCTCACACGAAGACCCGTGAGAGTGTCCAAGAGGACGGCGGTCTTGCCGGGATCCTGAAGATGCTCCAGCAGAGGTTTGATCTGCTCGATGTTCAACACAGTAGGCACCTTCTGTCTCTTGGCGCTCTGCCGCACCATCGAGATTGGGTTCCGGTCGTGCCATTCCCAGCGGATCGCGTGATTGAAGATTGCGTGCATTAGGTTACGAATCTTCGCTTTGCTTCCATTTGCGGGCGGAAGCAACCGAAGCCATTCCTCCACCACGACCGACCTGATGTCCTTCAGCCTGCACGATGACCATCGCGGTGTGATCCACCTTTCCAAGTAGCCTTCGTTTACGTTGATTGTCTTGAATGTTTTGCCGGAGGCCTCGGTCAGTTCTCGCTCGCGGTAATGCTGGGTCAAGGTCCCAAAGCTGACCGCGTCAAGTTGGCCCCGAGGGGTTTCAGAGTTGATATTTGCCCTAAGCGCGGCGACGGCCTTTTGCGCTCCTGATTCGGTCGGATACTCATCCAAAGTACCGATCATTGCTCTGCGTAGACGGCGCGAGCCGTCGATCTGTGTTTCGTACCATCGGTACTCCCACACGCGTGTGCCGTTCGCACGTTCTTCGAGCCTGAGTGTTCCTTGTTGATGCCGTGTCCGCTTCATGGATTTCTCCCGTCGGCGGGAACGGATGGCTCGCTTCAAGGGTAGCCCATCAGCCGACGGGTAAAAACGATCCGCCACAGCCAGTAGTACAGGACAACACCGACAACAACATCCAGGATCTGAAAAATCAGCTGGCTGCTGAGCGAAGGAAAGAGGCGGAACAGGCGGCACTGGCCCCAGGCAACATCGCCCGACCCATCCCTGGCACTTGGTACCCCCTGCGCAACGAGCCGCCGCATAATCTCGACGAAACTGCCAAGCAATCACGGGAAGAGCGACCCCGGCCTGGGAACCTCCCCATCGGCTTTTTGAACCTCTCCCGTGCTCATCGAAACTGGCTCAATCAAATCTGACGTGTCGTACTTCACGTTTCCCACCTTCGCGTCTACCCGCCAGGCAGTCATCTTCTCCGCGTCGAATGGTCTGAGCAGATCGACCGGTGGTCGCAGTGGATCTCCAGGTGTGAGCCAGCGGTCATAGTCTCGCTTCGCAATGATGCATGGCATCCTGTCGTGCAGTCGCTGCACCACTTCATTCGGGTCTGTCGTGATCACCGTAAATGTAAGCAAATCTGCGGCTGCCTTCCGATCTTTCGATCTCTCCCACAACCCGGCAAACGCATACGGTTCTCCGCTCTTTAACGCGATCGCAAACGGCTGCTTCGTGTTGGTGTTTAACTTTTGCCACTCGTAAAATGCGTCGGCAGGTACAAGGCAGCGACGGTACTTGATGCCTTCACGGAACGCTGGCGCGGTCGTGATTGTCTCTGCCTTGGCGTTAATGGTCCGCAGGCCGATCTTCGGGTCCTTTGCCCAATAGGGCACGAGTCCCCATCGCATCATGACGATCTCGCGTTCGCCGGTATCCCGATTAAGCCTCAGAACGGGCTGAAAGGTCTGCGGCGCAACGTTCCAGGACGGACCGAAATCTGGTAGGGAAGGGCCATGCACGGCGAAATGCTCGGCGATCTTCTGCTTATCTGAGCGTCGTGCGTAGCGACCACACATGCGTTCAATGCTATCTGACGATCAAAAGTTTTCGGTTACAACTGCCCTAAGGCCTACACGTTCATGAATGCCAGTGTCATCAAGGGGATGTCCACCGGCTTAGAGACTCTGCAATCCTCGATACGCGGGGTCGTCAGTATGCTGAAGGAACTCCGGCTGTGGGAAATTTCCGTTGTGACGTTCCCCATGAACGGAGAGTGCGACCACCTCCAGCGTCAAGAGCCTCAGTGTCTCCAACGACGAAGTGCAGATGCAGCTGCGGGCTATCCCGCCACCAGAAGGCCCTTCTCGGTGCTGACGGCCTAGAATGACGACGGCACGCTTTTTTCATTCGGACCGAACTTAAAGTGGTTACATCGTAATGCATCAGAAGTGGCTATTGTGGCAGACCACTGGTTGATTTAATTTCCTTGCGTGACTACGACTTGCTCGCGATTCGGGATGGTCCAAGGCAGGCAAGTCGTTGTCGTCCCGGCGGGATAGAGAGACAAATGAGACGAGGAAAAGATGCACATCAAACACATTCGAACTTGTCTTCTGATGGGTAGCCTGATTGTCATTCGGCAACCTCATCATGGACTTGCTCAGCAGAATTTGGACGCATCAGCCATAAGCGCACAACCGGGTTACATGGAGCGGGATGGGCAACACGATTTTGACTTCGAAATTGGCGACTGGACAACCCACCTCCGGCGTTTGGCGCATCCTTTAACTGGTTCCACTACGTGGATCGAATACGACGGTACGACCGTCGTTCGCAGGGTCTGGAATGGCCACGCCAATCTGGTAGAACTCGAAGTCGATGGCCCATCGGGTCATCTCGAAGGTCTGAGCCTTCGTCTATACAATCCTCAATCTCGCCAGTGGAGCCTCAATTTTGCCAACAGCAGTGGCGGGACCATAAGCCAACCCACGATCGGGCAGTTCAAGAATGGCCGCGGCGAGTTTTTCGATCAGGAAACGCTGAATGGCAGAGCTATCTATGTTCGCTTCGTTATTTCGGACATCACTCCGAATTCATGCCGTTTTGAACAATCATTCTCGGAAGATGGGGGCAAGACCTGGGAAGTGAATTGGATCGCAATAGACACGCGTTTGCAAGACGATTCTGCCAAAGCTCACTGAATTCTTCCCCATACGGGAGGAGCTTGCACGACCGGCAACGATTCACCAAGTCGCTTGGGATCACGGACCGAGATGGCAGTACCAAATAGAGCTGTGCAGAAAATCCCCAGCATTAAGAGAAGAATTGCCGCCGCATATCTTGTGGAAGGCCGAGTATACCTCGTGCCATAAGGCTTAAAGTGATGAATTTATTTTCAGCCAGTGAAGGCTTCTTAGCAGCTCCCGTGAAGTCTTTTCGGAAGCTTCAGCGGCTGCGCCTGATTTCGCCAACAGTATCCAATAAGGCACGGATCTCGCGCTCGCCGGTGTCGCGGTTCAGTCTGATGATCGGCCGAAAGGTCTACGGCGCGATGTTCCAGCTCGGCCCGAAGTCTGGAATGCATGGACCGTGAACTGCGAAGTACTCCGTGATGCGTTACTTGTCAGAGCGACGAACATAGCGGCCACACATTAGTTTGCTGGCCGTAAGGGAAAGCGAGCCAGGACATCAAACTTGTCCATGTTCAGTGCGAGGCCGGGTACGGAGGTCTCGACACACTCCGTCAGTGGTGGACCATGCTTCGTCGAGACCGTCACGTGACACTTTGACATGTCGCCCTTCACGCCTTCCCTTTGCTCGCTTCCACGACCATGCGCGCAAGTAATCGAGCCGGAGATCGCAGAGCGCACCCGCGGACTCCGGTTTTTGCAGCTCGATCCATTCCACGCGTGCCAGCTTGACGGCTGCGATCAGACCGGCAACCACAGCAACCGTCCCACCAGCCTTATCAGATGATCCCGCCGCAGAGAGGGGAGCGACGTCGCCCCGTCCAACACCTCCACCGCCTCTTGGCTCCAAGATGAAGGGCCATTGAGAAGAGCCATTTCAATGATGGCTATGAAATCCGTGAAGAGTCTACGAAAATCACGGTTCTCGCGAATTTCGCGAAGCACGACAACCTTCTTTTCTACTGCCCTCATTCCTTTTCGGACACTTACAGAATGGCCTTCGGCGTGCACTTAGCGATCGTGCATGTTGGAAAATGCTGAGGCACCCCGGAACAGTAGTTGAACCCACGCACGCATAGATATTGGAGGAGCGCTTCATTAAACCGTCAAAAGAATTAGAGCATTGTCCTGATACTGCATTCGCACTTGAGGCCACATGCAAAGCATCGAGAGGCGGTTGCACTGAAGGTGTTCTCAATGACCTGTAAGATCGAACGGCTCGCTGGTAATGATAACAGGGTCGTATTACGCGTTGCGGCCGCATTCAAGTTGAACACGTAAGCATGACCGAGGAGTTGATCGAAAGGAATGCCCCGGTGCCGTCCTCGACCTAACGGAGGTCATGCTCGTCCATCGCGACGCCATCACTTTTCTTACGACGTGCGACCGGAAAGGCGTCGAGCTTAAGAATTGCCCCGGCTTTGTGAAGGAGTGGATCGCTCAAGAGCAGCTGCGCATAGCTGTTGACCTTAATGGCTGCTAGCTCAGTCCAACACGTGGAATCGGAGCGCAGATCGTTACATCCGTGACAACAACAGGAAGACCGCAGGCAATGAATGACATCGCTAAAAGTAGCCGGGCGTTGCAAGAGCATGTTTATAACCGCACAACACTCCACTTTAGAAGACCAAGAGTCTGAGGCGCAATAATGACACAAAAGGTATGGATAATTACTGGAGCTTCTCGTGGCTTAGGAGCCGAAATCGCGAAGGCAGTTCTTTCTGCCGGAGATAAGGTTATTGCAACAGCAAGGAAGATAAGTACGCTTGATTATTTAGGAAAGGATTCAAATGCCATTGCAGTTGTTCTTGACGTAACCGATGAATCACAGGCGAAGAACGCAGTTGACGCTGGAGTGAGACAGTTCGGACGCATCGATGTACTAGTAAACAATGCCGGCTACGGGCTACTAGGCGCCGTCGAGGAAAGTAGCGCAGGAGGTCGAAACATCTACCGGACGAACGTCTTTGGTCTCCTGAATGTAACACGTGCTGTCCTTCCCTATATGCGCGAACAAAAATCTGGAGACATCATTAAAATCTCTTCGATCGGTGGTTATAGCTCTTATCCGGGGTGGGGGGTCTATTCGTCAACCAAGTTCGCTGTTGAGGGTATAACGGAATCCCTGCACGACGAACTTGCTCCCTTGGGTATCCATGCAACCGTTATGGAGCCAGGTTTCTTTCGGACAGACTTTCTCGATAGCAGCTCCCTTGTTAAGACGGCAAATGTAATCAGTGGCTACGCAGATACAGTCGGTGAGATGCGCGACCTTATGGAGGGCCACAATCACCACCAACCAGGTGATCCCAGTAAGCTCGCTCAGGCGGTTCTACAAGTTGTGAGAACTGCTGAGCCGCCGCTGCGCTTGCCGTTGGGCAACGACACTTTAAAGCGAATCGCTGACAAGAACGCCTTTGTAGAAAAGGAAACCGAGAGGTGGCGCTTGGTTGCTGCGTCCACAGACTCCAATTGAAGGGCAGCCTAGAGCGTCAGAGCTCTTTTTGGGGGAATCCGTAGAGATCGTTCGCGAACGGATGCATACTTCAACCGTTCCTATAGGTCGTTCGAAATATGAGGAAGGCTCAAGCGGGCGATAGTGCCGCAATTCAACTAAAGAGTTGGCCGGAGATTATCAAGCACGGGGCCTAAATCTCAAAGGAGACAACATGAAGTACAGAAACCTAGGAAAATCCGGCTTGGTGGTTTCCCGGGTATGCCTTGGATGCATGAGCTTCGGGGACCCAACGAAGGGGCGACACTCGTGGATGTTGAATGAGGAAAAGAGCCGATCAATCATCCGTCAGGCCATCGAATCAGGCATCAATTTTTTCGACACCGCAAATATGTATGGGGCGGGCACCAGTGAAGAAGTCCTTGGCCGCGCATTAAAGGACTTTGCCAAACGCGAAGAGATGGTGGTCGCATCGAAGGTCTACATGCCCATGCGGGAGGACGTAAACGGCCGGGGACTGTCTCGAAAGGCCATCATGGCAGAAATTGACGCCAGTATAGGCCGCCTCAAGACGGATTACATTGATCTTTATCAGATCCACCGTTGGGATGAAAAGACGCCCATTGGTGAGACGCTTGAGGCTCTACACGACGTCATCAAGGCGGGCAAGGTTCGATACATCGGTGCCTCGTCCATGTATGCGTGGCAATTCGCGAAGGCTCTCTTTTTAGCTGATCAACACAGATGGAGCTGTTTCATCAGCATGCAGCCTCAATACAACTTGATGTACCGCGAAGAAGAGCGGGAGATGCTCCCGCTTTGCCTCGCGGAAGGAATAGGCGTGATCCCTTGGAGCCCATTGGCGAGGGGACGACTCGCGCGTCCGTGGGCTGATCGGTCAAGTACCTCACGATTTGCTTCGGACGCCGTAGCCGAGGCTCTTTACGGACGCACGGAGTTGCAAGACCGCTTGGTGGTTGATCGATTGACAGAAGTAGCCGCGAAGAAAGGAGTGCCGCAAGCGCAAATTGCATTGTCTTGGGTCGTACAACATCCCAGTGTGAGTTCGATCATCGTCGGCGCCACAAAGTTAACACACCTGGAAGACGCCATCGCTGCTCTGGATATTGTGCTTACAGAGTCTGAGAAGTCAGAGCTGGAAGAACCGTACCTCCCGCACGCCTGGCAGACACCCTACTGACAACTTCGAAAGAACAAGCAGAGGGAGAGAACCAAATGAGCAAAGTAACGATCGTATATTTCCGTGGCGAAGGTCACACGTCGAAGCAGGCAAAAGCAGTCGCCGATGGTGCGGAAAAAGTAGATGGCGTAGAGGTTGAGGCCTTGTCGATCTCACAAGAAGGCAACTTACCCGATTGGGCATGGGGCGATCTTAAAACAGCGGAAGCGATCATATACGGTTCGCCAACCTACATGGGTGCCCCGCCATGGTAGTTCAAGAAATTTGCAGATGACAGTGTAGCCGCCTGGAGTTCCATGGCTTGGAAAGATCAAATAGCCGCCGGCTTCACGAATTCTGCCACAGTAATCGGTGACAAATGGAACACGATTGCATACTTTTGGACCCTGTCCCAACAGCATGGGCAAGTATGGATTGGCCTCGGTATGCAGTCCAAGAACACATGAGGGATGGTTCCAACGACTTCAACTGGACGGGTGGATATGCTAGAGCGATGGCGATTTCTCCGAGCGACGCATCACCAGGTGAGGTACCAGGAGAAGGTGATCTTGAAACAGCGAGCCTACCGGGGCGCCGTGTGGCCGAGTTCGCTTCATGGATCGCCCGCCGCAAGGCAAGGCACCGATCATTGGTCGCGAACTAGCAATTCCAAAGTTGCTTTAACTGAGTACCATTACACCGTCTTTGCCTCTCGGAGAGTTTCTTCACTGCCGCCGAAATGAGCAGCTACGGCTGACTGAGGATCCATTATCGGCTTGGTGCCATTAGGCGTGGCCAGAACCATTTGGTAGCCGGCAGCTGAAGAGGCAAAAGGGTTTGCTGAGGGCTGGCAATATGCCGGATATAGCATGACAATTTTTTCGAATGACGAGGAGCACTATGTTGAGGAACGTCTGATGGGGGGCGGCAAAATCCCGTTCTACGTAAATGATGCTCTGAAAATCGCAGGCGGTAACGTTTCCATTTCTGACAAAGGCATTTTCCAGTCATTTGTGATCGAAGATCGCGAACTTATCACCGGTCAGAATCCACCTTCCGACCACGAACTGAGTAAGCGTTTTGTGAAAGCACTTGATCGAGCTACTTTCAAGGCCGCGTAAGAAGAACTTGGACGGTCGATCTCGCTTTGCCTCCCAGGACCCGATGACGGGCGGCCACTAAGGTGGCACGATCTTCAACGGTTCTGCACCACTGCTTTTGGGGAATTATCTACGTGATGTGCCGAAGGTCGGCAACGTTGAGTGAAGATCCTTGGCTGGTCTAGAACGGAAACGATGACCACACTCTCCCTGGTCTGGCATCGGGCACGTTGACGTTTATCTTCACTACCGCTGATTGGTGTCGAGGCGTATTTGCCGCGAGCAAGAAGAACAGGGCCCACAAGGAGGAACAGTGAGAACACGCCTTAGGAAACCAAAGAGTTCAGACCGCGGCGATATCCTTATGTTTGATAAGGGCGTTGTACTGGATCTGCGAAAAGAGCCGCCGCAGACGGCACAGTGTCCACTAATAGAGGCAGAGAGGATGTCGGCAATCGGCATCTGAGGGACACTCATTCCGACGCCGAGTAGACCTACTGTGCTTGGCGATTCCTCGGCCATCGCGATCCTTCACAGTCAGGCAATGCGCAACATGAATCGAGCTGACTTACTCGAATCCCGGCCTTCTCGACGAGCGACGACTGACTGCCTACGACCTTGGCCGCTGACGCGAGGTGAAACTATGTTGTGCTCTCCAACGCCAATTGTGTTCGTTGTCGATAACGATGTCTCGGTCCGACGGTCTCTAGCTATGAAGATCCAGAGCGCTGGATGGCAGCCGCAGTCATTCGCATCGGCAACTGAATTTTTTGCCCATCCAAAATCGGATATCCCGTCCTGTTTGATTCTGGACTTCACCCTGCCTGATCTCAACGGACTCGAAATGCAGGAGCGCATCGCAACCGAACGGTGTGGCATCCCGATTATCTTTCTTTCCGGCCATGTTGATTTACCCGCGGCGGTGAAAGCAATCAAGCGAGGAGCATTAGAGTTCCTGATTAAAGCCATTCGATTCTGACATGTTGCTAGGTACAGTCCGTAACGCAATCAGGCATGTGAGTTAACGCTGAGACGCGACATAGAGTTCCATAGGGTGCAATCGGATTTTGAATCTCTCAGTTGTCGTGAACGAGAAGTGATGGCAGGGGTGGTATCGGGATTACTAAACGAGGAAGTAGGAGCAGAACTGGGAATCAGCGAAATTACGGTAAAGATGCACCGCGGCAGTGTAATGCGAAAAATGAAAGCAGACTCCTTCGCTCATTTGGTGAACATGGCGTCGAAACTTCGGGTGATTCGCCATTTGTCCACAAACGCCGCATAAGCGCGCGACAGCATGTCGATCGCAGCTCAGAGCGAAATTGCACTCCTCGCACTCTGACAGAGTGAGACTTCCTGTTAGGCGTGCATGATGAAACTCGCCTTGGCGGTTTTTACCCTCTGTTCCGGCTAATAACCCCTTTGTAGTCAGCATCCGGCTTCCATCGCGCCACCTTCACACGGTAGAGGTCAGGAGTTCGAGTCTCCTCGTGCCTACCATTCCGTCAACAACTTACAGCCTCCTCTCTAAAAGTTGGGAAACGTCACACGCGTGCTCGACGAGATCGTCGCCGCGCGCGGAGTGCCGCCGGGATTACGACGAACACCGGCCCGACAGCAGCCTGAACTAACTGACGCCGGTCGGGTTCGCGCGAAGAGCAGGCGGCGGGTAGATGAGGTGCATTATCCGTGCGGAAAATGGCCCATCGGTTCCGTTCAGATCAGTGACAGCGGCGTGGGCTTTCGGATTGACGGGAAGCTGGTCCTGGGCACCTCAGGTCAGAATCGCGCTCGCACATTTGAAAGCCCAGACCAGCTCAGACGTGCTGATAATTTGAGTTCTGAATCGCAATGTTCAACTTCTTGCTGACTCCGTCAATCACCAGACCGGAAACGTGGTTTGTTCCATCCGGCAGACGGCTCATTTGCACCTTCAAATTCATTGCATCCTTTGGATCGTCCATGTAAGAAGCGATCTGAATCCCGGTCAGTGCCTTCTGAGTCTTGTCGAAGGCAAGAGTCATCGAGTCGCCCGGCTTCAAGTAGTTGTGGATAACCAGCAGAACCTCATTTGGGTCACCCGCTCCCGTGCCCAACGTGATATTCCCCTTCTCATAAGCCTGCTGGATCAATTCCTTTGACGGTGGCACATATTGTTGCGCCAACGCTTTCATCTGCTCCGCGTAGTCTTTGTATTCTTTCTTCCTTTTTGCAATGATATGCCGTTTCAAGCGGCCTCCACTTGGTTCAGCACTATCGGGTGGATCGAGAGAAGTCTTTTGGGGCTGCCCGTCCGGTCCGAGACGCACTTGGAAGTGCTCCTGTTTTTTTGGTTCGTCTTTCAGGCTGATCGTAACCTGCTCGACCCATGTGTATCGAAAAAGGTTCTGCTTATTCTTTTCAGCCGTCTGCTTGATTTCCGCGACACGCTGCTGGAGTTCCGGATTTTGCGCCTTGGTTGGACGATTGCAGACCGCACCCATGCATATTGCGATCAGGACGGGGGGGATCATTTTCGTCCTGCATGCCGTATTTCTCATAACTCTCCTCTCGCGGTTTTCTGCTGTGACTGCTAGACTGGTGGCTTCCATGAATGAGTGATGACGGTGGTGTCTCCTTCGGCCGGCACATGCGCTGGCGGCGCCTGTTGCTGACCCCCTAATCGTTTGCTTTAGCGAGTGAACCTGCATCTTCCTATGGTCCTCTGCGGATAGCTGTGACGGTCCGACGTTGTAGGTAAGCTTGTCAATGCTTCCGTTGAAGCGGAATGGGCACTCGTAGGAAAAGTCCACCGGCGTGTGGGTATCGACTCCGACGTCAAAGGTTTCATCGAACGGCATGAGCATGGGTATGGTGTGCTCCATCGACTTGCGGGCGACCTCTTTGCCGTCCACTCGTTTATTGATCCCGAGTCGTTTGGCCACCAGTTGGATGTAGTAGCGCATGATAGTCGACAACCACAGCGGTTGCTTCCCGCGCCTCTCTCCCGTACGGCTGTTGTCGGAGGCGAAGACGGAGTCACCCAGTCCCGGTGTGGTGTGACTTCATACCAGGCAAGCAGATCCCGGGCCGTTTACGGGTCCAAAGGGATGCGTTTCTGTGAAGCCTCGGTTTTGCACCGGCCAACGATTTGGTTCACGACCGCGCGTTGGACGTTGATATCGAGAGCAGCAAAATCGAAGTCACGCCACTTTATTCCATCCAGCTCGCCTCGGCGTAGTCTACTCGCCATGTCTAGAAATACCAACACGCGCTTTCTTAAATGCAACTCCGCAACGATGGCCTGCAATTCCGAGACTTCTACTAGGATGTCCGGGATGTCCTGCCGCTTGGAGCCCTGACGAACGCCAGCGCCCGGCAAAGCGAAGCTCGCACTTGCTGTTGGCCTCGAGAAGCACGAACCCTGCTCCAATCTTCGAATCAAGCACGGCTACGCCTTACGGAACTTTCGGAGTAAAAGGAAGTTGTGAGGACGCCACGTTTTTCCATTCGCACGCTAGGTTCGTTCCACACGAAGTGTCACAAGATCCCATCCAGCTATTGAGACATCGCCGCTCACGGGGCGCAAAGGTTCTTCCGCCAGATTACTCAGAAACGTTTGGCCGATACTCTTAGACGACCAGGTGAGATGTGCGCTCACATCTTCATCGGAAGCTGCAAAGAGGCGCACGATCCAGGCCTTGCCGTCATCGCTGGGCTTCAGCTCGGTCAATAAAGCGCTCGAAGGCTCGATCTGGAGCATCGATTTGGAGGTCAACTCGTGATTGACGGTAGGGCTTACCAAAAGCGGGTACGAGAGCCCCGTGGAAAAGCGGCTCGCCGCGGCGATATCTTCGCTCTCGTGAGGGCGCAAGGCATAGCGGAAAGTCACCGGTCCGGACTGATATGCGAGATAGTTTGTTCCCCAATGGTTGTTCATCACCCAGGAGTAGAAGGTCTGAGTGGGTTCAATGTGCTGACGCCACAGAGCGGGAACCTTCTGTGAACCAAGCATGGTGGCGGTAATGCCGCCAACTTCCACCAGCGGTGCGTCGAGCGTGGCCCACGTTACTCCGAAGCTCTCATTCGAGACGTCGATCCATCGGCCGACGGGGAGCCAGTTTTTGCACGAGCCGGGGAGCTGGTCGACCTCTGGCTGCATGGCGCCGAGAGGAATATCCAGCAGCATCTTTCCGTTCGGGACAGAAAGCGGAAACGCGAACTGCACGCTCTCTTTCGAACCGTGCTGTGCAAAGTCGGAGCCCTGGTCACCCTGGCCGGGATGTGGATTAAGCGGCGCTCGTTCTTTGTCGACGATGTTACTGATCTCGACGAAGTTCGTCTCTTCGCAAAGCCGGATTCGCCGGGTAAGGTGCCTGCACCCTGGTGCGGACGAATCGATGCGGATCGAAGCTACCAGCGGTCCATTTTCTTCCACGGTGATCGTGGGTTTGCCGCTGCGGCCGACGTGCGCGAAATCTATGCCGGAGAGAAACAGATACTGGTTCACCGCTCCGTGATCTCGATTGACCAGGTTTTCGTGGCTGCCTTTGCGATAGAGCTCGACGATGTCTCCTGTTTCCGGGTCGACATGGAAGCTCAGGAACCGGTTCGTCAACACGTTGTTCTTGATCGTGACCGCGTGATCGGAACGGTGCGCAGGTCCGGGAGAGATCTTGTAGCTGGCTGTGGCTAGCGCCGGTATATCGCTGGCAAGAATCGCGAGCTCACCATTGCTCAGTCTTTGCGACGGAACGGGTCTGCCATCTGCGGTGACCACAGAATCGCCTGCAGAGGAAAGCTGGCGGGAGACATACACGATTCCGGTTCGACTCCATGAAGACGTATTGTGCACATCGATGGAACCTTGCACTGTTGCGTCGGAAGCGGGTAACGATGCAGCTATCAGGGCTTCGGAGCGGCTTTCCGCTTTGACAGCAAAATCCCGCTTGTAGTCCCACTGCTTCTTTGTGAATGGATTCTCCGAGTCGGATACGCTGCACCACGCGCCCCATGTGTGTTCGGAATACATGAGCACGTCCCGCCATGCCATCGCGTAGGCTGATTCGTCATAGCTTCCGGGCACCAGCATGGATGCCAGCGTGGCAGCCTGCGTGAGCCGGTCGGCGGCGTTTCTACTCATGGCAGTCTCGAGCGCCGAGGAGCCTGCGCCATCTTCCCAATACGGGGTCAGGTCGCCGCGATAGGAAGGCAGCTGATGGCCGTATCTCTTTTCAAAGGCGGAAAACGCCGTACTGGTAGACGCGATCGAGAAGCGAGGCCACTCGTACTTGGCGTTCCAGTCGCGAATGAAATCGCTGATCTCAGGATCGGGCGCGGCGTTATCTCCATGACCCGACCAGCGAATGTAGGAGATGTCGTAAGGGTAGATGACTTCGTCGAGGCGGTCCTGATATCTTCCCACCCATTCTTCGTTGAGCTTCTTGGTGATGTGCGAGAGCGCGTAACCAGTCCATGGAATCCACATCAGAACCTTTTCGCGGCCCGAGGGAGAAACCCACCAGAAAGGCCGATCCTGCCAGGCCTCCATAAATGTGCCGATGCGATCGAAGAAGTTGGGCGCGCCGGAAAAATAGCGTATGCCTGCCTGAGACATGGCGGTTACCGTTCCCCACGAGTATCCGGGCACGTCGCTCATCATGGCGGAATCGACTTTGATGCCACACTGCTTGCCGAGCTGCGTTCCGTACTTGAAGAGTCGCAGCAATTCTTCGGGGCGGCAGAGTCCCGTGAGCTCATTCGCATAAGATCCCTGCGGCGAGATCTGGCCCCTGCGAATGGCCTCGATGAGGGCTTTCTTTTCGGCCTCCGACCGCCGCTGCATGAAAAAGTCGCAGCCCCATAGAACTTCGAGATTCCAAATGAAACGCGCTCCTTCGGGATAGCTCGCTGTCTTGTTCGCAAGCTCCATGGCAAGCGTGATGTTCTGCATCTGCTTTTCTTCCACTGCCGCCTGCAGGTCGGTGTAGCCGAGATCATGATGCGAATGGGGCAGGACGTAGACCAGAACCTTCCGGGCCGGTTTTACGGAGACCGTTTCGGTCAGCGCGATGTTGTTTACCTCGACAGAGATGAAAAGAGACCGCGTCTGCGGTGACGGCTCGAAATAGACCTCGAAAGGACCGGCCGGGTCTGAGGCACTTCTGCGATCAACTTCAACGCCATCGATTTTGGTGACGACTTCGCCATGGGTTCCGGGACGCGGAGAAATCAGCAGCGGCTGCAGGAGCTTGCCATCCCGGCGCGTCAGCGCTCGTATCGGTGTGGCGAGGTTCACCGCGGGCTCGGACGTTGCTGAGGATGACGCTTGCGGCCATGCTCCCTTGGGATAGAGCAGGCCTCCTGTGAAGACTCCAAAATGTTTAAGAAGCTGTCTTCTCTCCATAATGAACAGTCTTTCCGCGGCCAAAATTTCGCCGATCCTCTTTGCTGCTTTCACTCAAGCAACATTGCAAACGCTTGCAACGCAACATTTATAACATCCGCAAGATCAACGAGATCCTACTTGGTGGAACGTTTGCCAACATGCGCGTCAAATCTCACTTGCGAGAATTGCTGGAGCAGGGTTTCGAGGTGGCCGTGGTGAAAGACGCGACCGCAGCGCCGAAACACCCGGAATGGGGCTATGCCTATACGGCAGCGCTAATTAATTATGCGTTCCTCGCACGCGCGGTCCTGACAACGGACGAAGCGGTCAAGGCGATTGAGCGTGGGCAGCGATAGCCCTCACACGCATTGCGCCTGTAGTGCCTATAAGGATTAGGTAGATCATCCACTTGCTCGTAGCTACCGCCAGGATACCGGATAGAACAAGGAGTGATAGCGGTCAGACGCCCATGCACGTATAGCCGGTTTTACGTCCAGGTGGGCTGGATTTGTAAACACTGGGCGACTTGTCGTTCTTAGACCAATCTCCAAACGCGCGCCCCTCGCTAGGACTCGAACCTAGATTCGTTACCATGAACGCATGGCGATCCAACGGATCGAGCACGTCGGCAAGAATTGTTGAGTGCTGTGTCGCGCACGTAAGCCGAGCTGCGGCGCATGTGCGTCGCTCTTATTGAAAAATTGTCCCTAGGGGTTCGGGGCATTCCGGAGGACGACGATATCTGAGATAGTGTGCACGCGGCTGACTGCCAGCGCGGTGCCATCAGGCGAAAGACGAAAGTGAGAAATTACGTCGGACGAGTAATTTGTTGCGACGCGTCCCGGGGAGCCGTCGAGTGGCTGAATCCAGAGGTTCCCAACGCCATTCGTCTTGATCGCATATACGACCGAGTAGCCGTCCGGGCTGAATCGCGCACCGCCACTGTACAACGATCCTGCACTGATGTTCGGATTGGGGACAAGCAGCCGCGGAGCGGATTGAGTTCCGCCTTGTAGGTCGAAAATGGCCAAGCGTGGCTGCGCCCGGTTCGAAGCGCGATCCACAATGTCCACCAATGCGAGCATCCGGTTCCCACGGGGTGAAAAGCTCAAGGTCCCAAACACGCGGTCGAGGTTCGTAATGGCCCCCCCAACGGCTTCGGATTTTCCTCCTTCCGTGGGAACGCGCTTTAGACGCTGCATTCCATCAAGGTAGTACACCCATTTGCCGTTCGGAGAGCATGCGGGAGACATATCGTATTGTCCGTTGCTAAGTCTGCTTGGATTCGACCCGTCCGGGTTTAGCCTCCAAATTTCGCCGCTGCGATTGCCCGTCCTGGATTCGAGGTTGATCACGATAGCGCCGGTCGCGCACTGCGCCAGGCCGACAATAGCCCTCGGCGCCTCGGAGAGGAGTTCCGTCGATTTTCCATTCGAGACGTCGACACGGAAAAGTCTGGATCCGTCGGAAACGAGCAGATGATCCTTACCCGACCAGTCGAACGAGCGTACATTCGCCAGAACGTCCGGAATCACGTCTTTGCGGGCTTCCAGCCCATGCGAATTCAAATCGAAAAGATCTATGTGAGAGAACGACCTGTTCTGCACGGCTGCCGCAATCTTCCCGTCAGCAGAGAGGCTGAGACTCGAGTAGCTGTTCGCGTCGCGGGTTACCGGATAAAGTTTCCCGTCTCTCAGAGAAAATGCGCTGATCTGAGATGAACCTGGCTCTCCACCTCGCGGTGACTGCACAAGCAGCAGCCACTTGCCGCCTGGCAGCCAGTGAATATCGAAGGTCAGCAGGTCCGGAAAATGCTGCAATGCGCTGAATCGCCCCGTCGTTATGTTCAACACCCGGATAATGCCCGGTTCGTCGGCCATTTTGGCGAATGTAAAGACAATTTGCTTGCCGTCGGGCGACCATGTATTGAAAGGCGGGTACCCGTCGTTGCCGAAACCATTGATCTTCTGATCCGTCAGGACGGTTTCGTTGCTGCCGTCCAGATCGGCCGTCAGCGCACGGTATCTACCCTCGTCGGGATCATTGGCTCTTACATATGAGAGCCGCGTTCCGTCAGGCGAAAAGGTGATGTCGCTGTCGACATCGCGCATAAGTCGTTCTGGGCTGCCGCCAAGAACAGGCATGCGGAACACGTCCCATTCGTTGCCGATACTGTTCACGAGCCGGCGGAAGTAGACGTAATTGCCATCTGGCGAGAACACCAGCGATTTGAAGCGCGTTCCTTCGGGCGACAGAATCTCCATATCGCTTCCGGTCACGATATTGCGCAGGCGGAGGCTCTTCATCCCCCTCTCATCCTGCACGTGTAAAACGTACTTGCCGTCCGGGGAGATGGCCGCCTGCTCGGCGCGCCCGGTATCGGTAATTTGTGTGATGGTGAAGTCCCGGAACGGCTGTTGTGTATCTGTGCGCATCAGCAGCCAGAGCGCCGCGGGGGCCAGCATGCTCGCGACGGCCAAACTAACTCCCACTGTCCGCCAGATGGAGATTCGCCCTGAAGCTTGGTCCTGTTCCGGCGCTGTTTCTGCCGGAGAGCTTAGTTCGGCTCTAAGGGTGGAGAGTTCCGCGCCCATTTCCGCCGCCGTTCGATATCGACGCTCGCGGTCCCGTTCCATCGCCTTCTGGACGATCGCTTCCAACTTGATCGGGAGCTCCGCCCTACATACACGGATGGGAGGCGGCGGTTCGCCAAGAATTGCCTCGTATGTGGCAGCTATGTTCTCTCGTTCAAATGCACGGTGTCCGGTACACATTTCGTAGAGAACGGAGCCGAAACAGAATAGATCAGTCCGCTCATCCAGCGTCTCGCCAAGAATCTGCTCTGGCGATAAATAAGCGGGTGTGCCGGTGAAGGAACAGTCGGTTTCGGCTTGAGTATCACTCCCGGCAGTTCCACCCACATGCAGGATCTCTGCTACTCCAAAGTCGAGGATTTTTACCTCATCATTCGATGTAATGAAGATATTGGCAGGCTTGATATCGCGGTGCAGAATACTCCGAGCGTGTGCTGCCTTGAGCGCTTCGCTGATCTGAATTGCCAGGTTCAGAATCTCCCGGGCGCAGATTCCAGCGGGTCGTGTACGCTGCGACACTATCCATTCCCGTAGCGTTCTGCCGTTGAGCAATGGCATGACAATGAATGGCCGGCCCTCAAATTCGGCGAGTTGATAAATCGGGCAGATGTTGGAATGTTCCAGGACTGAGGCCATGCGTGCCTCTCGCTTCATCCGCTCGAAGGCGGCCGCTGTATTCACCAGTTCAGCGGGGAGGAATTTTATGGCGACTTGGCGGTCCAACTTGAGATCTTCAGCCCGATACACCACTCCCATACCGCCGCCACCAATCAATTCAAGAACGCGGTAATCTCCGATCTTGCGGCCTAGGAGAGAACCATCCGCTGCGATCCTGTGTTCGTCTGTTGAGGCACTCTCGGCGGAATCGGACCTCAGTTGAGAGACAACAAAGTGATACCCTCGCCCGATCACCGTCTGAACGAATCTGGGCTGCTCAGGATCGTCCCGCAACACTTGCCGGATCTTCCGGATCGCGCTGTTGATGCTGTTGTCTGTGTCGAGGAAGACATTTGTTCCCCAGATCCGTTCTGCGATTTCCTCTCGGGTGACCAGGTGACCTGCCCGTTCGATCAGCAGGATCAGCATCTCCAAAGGGATCCGTTCCAGTTTCAGCACGCGGCCGGCGCGTCGAAGCTGGAAATTGCGGCAATCAAGTTCGAAGTCTTCGCCGAACCGTACCTCGCCCTGGATTCTTGCTGATCCTGCCGCCATTCCATGCCCCGCGGAGTGAGGCCGACATTTTACCTCCGTCCGGCCATTCGGGCCAACGCTCGCATTTTCAACAGTATGGCGGGACAGAAGAAAGTCATACGAACGTCAGGCGTTCGCTATTGCCGGAAGCCCGGGTCCCGATCACGATCACGCGCAATGGAGGCACGATGTCGCTCAACGTCTTGAAGTCGAAGCGCCTTGTGAGAACTCGCGTCATCGGGGGAGTAGCCGCGACGGCCGCGGCCGCTGCAATTCTTCTCGTTCTCGGTTTGGATTCCGTTCGCGGTGAGCAAGCGAAGGCTACCGGAAATTCGGTGATTTTCAACCTTCAGCCTTATCTGGATCGCAGCGGGTTCGTGGCCACCTACAGCGAGAACGGAAATATCAGCCAGAAGAGCGCATTCTTCCAGAGTCTCGGCACCAACGGTCGCAGTTGCGCAACATGCCATGTGGTCAGCCAGGGCTTCAGCGTCAGTGTTACGGGCGTCCGCGAGAGGTATACCTCCAGTCGGGGCAGGGACCCCCTTTTCGCTTCTGTTGACGGCGCAAATTGTCCTGGTGCGGGGCCCCGGGATGAAGCCGACCATTCACTGCTTCTGGAACACGGACTGATCCGAATCGGCCTTGCCGCACCTGTTGTTTCTACGCAGTTCTCAGTGCAGCCCGAGTACGATCCTTACGGCTGTTCAACCGACACCAGCACCGGACAGCAGATCCTATCCTTCTACCGCCGGCCGCTTCCTACCACGAACCTCAGATTCCTGAGTGCGGTCATGTTCGATGGACGTGAAAGCGCGGCGCTTCCGCTGAATGACCCCGCCACATTTAATGCCAATCTGGAAGCAGATCTCACGACGCAGGCATTGCATGCAGTCCAGACTCACGCGCAGTCTGCCGCCGACCCAACCGCCGCCCAACTTGCCGATATCGTCAGAGTGGAACTCGGCCTTTATACGGCGCAGTTCTGGGATTTCCGTGCCGGGCTGCTCTCCGCATTCGGCGCCAAAGGCGGCCCGCTCGCGCTCTCACGCCAGACCTATGCCCCAGGGATAAACGATTCGCTGACACCATCCAGATTCGATCCGACGATCTTCACGCTCTTTGAGCCTTGGACCAACCAGCGACGCGCTTTCTCCGCCGAAGAAGCCGCGCGCACCGAAATTGCTGCCGGTGAGCAGATCTTCAACAGCTTCCCGATCCACATCACAGATGTTCGCGGCCTCAACGACAATCCGGCGCTTGGTAACCCCTCTACGATCACTGGAACTTGCGGGACGTGCCATGACGCGCCTGGGGTGGGCGATCACTCTCTGCCTTTACCCCTCGATATCGGAACTGGACACTCTCCCCGGTACGAAACGAATCCTCAGATCAGGAATGCGCTGGCTCAATTGAACTTCCCTGACCTGCCGGTTTACCGGATTAGCGGTTGCACCGACCCGTTTACCGGAGAAGGCACGATCTACACTACAGACATTGGGAAGGCCATGCTGACAGGTCAGTGCACCGACCTAAATCGTATCAAGGGCCCTATCCTGCGAGGCCTCGCGGCACGTGCTCCTTATTTTCACAATGGTGCGGCCACCGATCTGAACCAGCTAGTGAACTTCTACAACGAGCGCTTCAATATGGGGCTGACCAATCAGCAGAAAGCTGAGTTGGTGGCGTTCCTCAACTCGCTATAAGGGAGCGGGGTCACTCCCGAATGATCGCTAAGTGGAAGGGATATTCAACTTCCTGTTTTGCCGACGATCCGGGGAATCAAGAGACAAGATGCGTTTAGCGACACCAACGCGGACGCATCCCGTGCATCGATGTCAGCCTTGACCTGCAAATGCTTCCGAATAACACCTTGATGGTTTGTAAGTATAAGGTGTCTGACTTAGGAAAGTTCTAGACCTGTGCTCTTGTCCGTTGCGCTAGGCAGCCAGTTCTACAGGACGAGCTTTCGGCCATTGAATCTACATCATTGTGTCCCTTGCGATGGTGTCATCGGATGAATGATCGAGATCAGGCCCTGTTGATTGGCGACGAGTTGCAGTAGCTCCGTTAGCTGCACCTGTTGGTGCCTTGATAGTCCCACCAAAAGCGCCTCTTGATGCTCATCCGCCAGCCGGCAGGTGGATCGATATAGGGCTTGCCCTGCTTTGGTCAGGTACAGGGCATAGTTACGCCGGTCGCTCTGGTGCGGCCGGCGCTCCAGCAGATCTTTCCGTTCGAGCTCGTCGACGTATCCCACCATTCGGCTCGGGAGTGTTCCGAGAGCCCTGGCAAGTGTGCACTGACTTATGCCTGGCGTACCGGCCAGGATTTTGAGAATGCCTGCGTGCGCAGGAGCGAGCTCCAGCACGGCCAGCCGACTGGTGAGCCGGGCGGTCGCGTGTGCACCGAGCTGGGCAAGCAAGGATGCTGTGCCCGATGCGGACCTCGTCTCCGATGTTGTCCTTTGGTCGATACATGTCACAGGTATCTCTTCTGTTGCATGGGGGCAGTACGCAAGTGTTTTGGCCATGGGATTCATCATTTCCGAATCGATTTGTATGTCTCAGTCATGGTTCTTCACGAGTCTCGCAGGAGCCCTGCGGGGTCGATGTGCAGGGCTCGGCGTGCGGGTACCCAGGTGGCGACCAAGCCGAGCAGCATCATGGTGAGGACGACTCCTGCCAACACAAGCGGGTCGCGTGTACTGGCGAAGGAGATGAGATGCGCAAGGACGCCGGCGGCGAGCACTCCGCCGAGGAGGCCGATGCAGGAACCGCCAAGCAGGATGAGGATGGGACGGCTGAGCGTGGAGCGCATGACCTGGAAGCGCTGCGCACCGAGCGCGATGCGGATGCCCTGCTCTTTCATGCGTTTCGAGACGGAGTAAGAGGCCATGCCGAAGAGGCCGGTGACGGCGAGTAGGGCAGCCATGAGGCCCATGACGCCGAGCACCGTGGCGGCGGCGCGGGTGAGCATCATGGAGCGGTCGATGGCGTCGTTCCAGGCAAGTACAGGGATCGGAGCGGTGGTGACGATCTGGGAGAGCACGTGATGGAGCGAGCGGGTGATCTGGTCCTGCGGCAAATGCGAACGGACGAGCACGTATATCTGGCTGGAGACGATGAATTCGCCAATGCCTTGCGCGTAGGCGAGGAACATGGCGGGCTGCGGATCTTCACCGAGACTGTTGTACTTGCCGTCTTCGACGACGCCGACGATTTCATATCGCGCCTTGTCCCACATGGCATAATGCCCGCCGATAGCACGAGTGGTGGTGCCGGAAAGTTGGCGGGCGAAGGTTTCATTGACGATGGCGACGGCGGGTGAGCCAGGCTTGTCGTCGGCGGTGAAGTTGCGGCCGGATACAAGACGGGTTCCGGCGAGCTGCAGATAGCCGGGAGAGACCAGGTAGACATTGGACGAGAAGGCCACGCGCGAGGGTACGAACTGCGTGGTGGTTCCAGGGTAGACAGACCAGCAGCATCCGTTCATGAACGGGAGATTGTCGGAGGTGGCGGCGGAGGTTACTCCAGGCAGGGTGGCTGCCGCGTCCAGTAGACGTCTCTGGACAAGGCGTGATTGCGCGTCGGGGACGCCGGCGGTCTTCAGATCGACCTCGGCGAAGGTGACGCCGCGCGGCTCCATACCGAGAGGCACGTGCAGGAGGCGCATCATACCGCGCACGGAGACGAGCGACGCGGTGACGAGCAGGGTGCACACGACGATCTGGAGGATGAGCAGGACGTCGCGCACGGCGAAGCGGCGGAAAGAGCCGGCAAATACGTAACCGCTCTTGATCGCCTGGATGACATCGATGCTCCAGACCTGCCGCGCGGGCAGGATGGCGAAGAGAATGCCGCTGAGGATGGAGAGGGCGATGGCGACGAGGTAGACGCGCGCATCGGGCGCGATGAGGAAGCGGGTGGGGAAGTCTCCGGCGCGCCAGTGGGCGAGTGCGCCGAGCAGCAGGCGAGCGAGGAAGGTGCCGACGATGCCGCCGATGAGAGAGAGGAGCACGGCTTCCGCGAGCAACTGGCGCGCGACCATCCAGCGGCTGGAGCCGATGGCGAGACGGATGGCGAGCTCGCTCGAGCGGTCGGCGGCGCGCGCGGCGAAGATGCCGGCGAGATTGGCGCAGGCGGCGAGCAGGACGAGCACGGCCAGCAGAGTGATGCCGAAGAGCGCGTTTCTCATGGGGTCGTGCGTGTCGCCCGCTGGCCCGGGGCGGCGCACGCTGAGGGTGAGACCCTCGTCCTTCAGATTCTCTTTTGCCATCTGGCGAGCGATGGTGTTGAGGTTTTCCGTAGACAGCTGCGGCGCGACGCCTGGCTTGAGGCGGCCGAGGAGGATGAAGCCGCCGTGATCGCGGCAGCAGAAGTCGTCCCAGCCGGTGACCTGCTCGGCGTTGACGACGGGGATCCAGTAGTCCGGCGAGAAGAAGTAGTCGGTGCCGTGAAAGTCTTCGCGGGCGATACCGAGGATGGTGAAGGGATGTTGACTGAGCAGGACGGTGCTGCCGATGACGCCCGGGTTGCCGGCGAACTGGCGGCGCCAGAAGTCGTAGCTGAGCACGATGTAGGGGGCCGAGCCGAGGCCGTGTTCGTCCGACGCATGGAAGAAGCGTCCGAGCGCGGGCTGCAGGCCGAGCACATCGAAGTAGTTGCCGGAGGCGGCGATGCCCCAGGTCTGCGAGACCGACTTTTCCAGGGTGATGCCGACGCTGAGAACCTTGTAGGCCAGCAGTCCGGTGAAGGACTGGTTGCGATCGCGAAGGTCGCGGTAGTCGGGATAGGACTGCGAGTCGCCTCCGTTTTCACCGTGCGCGATCTGAAAGAGATTGCCGGGTTGCGGAACGTCGATGGGGCGAAGGAGGATGCCGTTGAGAACGCTGAAGACGACGACGTTGGCGCCAATGCCAAAGGCGAGGGTGAGGATGGCGGTGAGAGCGAAGCCGGGTGAGTGGCGCAGCTTGCGGAAGGCGAAGCGGATGTCGGCGAGGATGCTTTCGGCGCGCGGCCACATCCAGGGCTGGTGGCCCGACTCTTCGATGCGGGCTATGTTGCCAAACTCGCGCTTTGCGGCGTACTCGGCGTCCTGGCAGCTCATGCCTTCGGCGATGAGGGCCTCGACCTTCTCCGCGAGGTGCTGCCGGATCTCCTCGGAGAGGTCGTTGTAGATCTGCCGGCGGGTGAAGAGCTGTCGAAGCCAATTCATGAGGGAGCCCCTTAGGATTCGGCGGGAGCGAGGACGAGATGGATGCCCTTCAGCATCTGCTCAAAGCTGGAGACTTCACGTTCGAGGTGCTTGATGCCCGCCGGGGTGATGCGGTAGGTGCGCACGCGGCGGTTGCTGGCGGAGGTTTCCCACTGGGCCTTGACGAGATTGTCTTTCAGCATGCGCTGCAAGGCAGGGTAGAGCGAGCCCTCTTCCACCTGCAGCAGCTCGTCGGAACGCTGCTTGATGTGCTGGACGAGGGCGTAGCCGTGCATGGGCTGGCGGCGGAGCGACTGGAGGATCATCATCTCCAGCGCGCCGCGGAAGAGGTCGCGTTGATCGGGGTTGGAGGTGGGCGCCATAGACCTATGTGAAACAGGCCTAGGCTAAAATAGCCTGCTAGAGTTGTCAATGTTTTACAGGGCAGATTTAGAAAAACGTAGCCCAACAGGTGCCGACTCTGATTCTTGCAACCTGCTTGCCTGCATACCTCATTCTCAAAGTCCTGTGCAGCAACGGGCTTGAGGGAGATTACCTAGCGACGGGTAATCGGAAGTCCACTTGGCCGATAAACCGGCTTGGCGGTCGCCGACTAATTACAAATTACGGACACAGTTAGCACCAACGCCTCCTCGTTTTTCGACTTGAATGTCAGGCTAGTCCAAAAGTGGAAGGACTCCGATTCATCTTCGCCCACTGTTATGGTTACTGCTGCGAATGAGCCACGCTTCCAACACGATTCATCAACCTCAATGCCCGGCAGAGCTCTTGTTGCCGATAGCAAATGGTTTTGCGAGCAGCACGATCGGTGCCGCAATAAGCGTGATCACGCCTATGACGTGAAAGCAGTCCATAAATGCAAGCAGGTGTGCCTGCGACTGAAGATGGGAGTACACATATTCATACGCAGCATGCGTCGCCTCCGCAGGCGCCATGCCGTGAATGGTGAGGTAATGAGACACATTCTTCACCTGCTGCTGCAGCTGCAGAGACGTACCCTGAAGATTCGCGCCGACGGTCGACTGATGATATTCCAGGCGGCGGTCAGATGCGGTGTTAAGAAATGCGATCCCGAAGCTGCCTCCCCAGTTGCGGAAGAAATTGGTCAGCGATGAGGCCTTGTTGTTCTGCTCAGGCTTGAGCTGCGAATAAGCGATCATGGTGAGCGGAACAAAGAAGAATGCGTAGCCAAGCCCCTGCAGCGCGCGTGCCCATGCATAGTGGCTATAGTCCGTCGCGAGATTGAAATGACTGTAGTGGAGGAAAGAGACGCCGACGATCAACAGTGCAATGAGTAGCATGTAGCGGGGGTGGATGAGACCGCGCTGCAGAAATTGCGCTCCGGCCGGCGCTAGGAGAGTAATGACAAACGCTCCGGGGCCGAGAACCAGGCCCGCGTCGATGGCGCGATAACCGTAAACCGTCTGGAGGATCTGCGGAATCATAGTTGTTGACGCAAAGAGTCCGAATCCGAAGATGAAATAGAAGAGGTTGGCAATCGCGAAGTTCCGTATTCGCAGTAGCCGGAACTCGATCACAGGGTCCTCCTGCCTCAGTTCCCAAACGACCGCAGCAACCAGGCAGAGGACAGCCAACGCACAGGTCCAAGAAATAGAGCTGGATCCGAACCAGTCGTCGATTTCTCCACGATCGAGTACAACCTCCAGCGCACCAGATCCCAGGCCAATGAGAGCGATTCCGATGCTATCAATTTTCAACTTTCCCTCGGCGGTTCGAACCGTCTTGCGCTCTTTCGCGAATGCAGGCGGGTCGTGCACAAATCGCGTGGTCAGGATCATCGAGAGAAGCCCGACAGGAATGTTGATAAAGAAGACCCAGCGCCAGTTGTAGTTATCGGTGATCCACCCGCCGAGCACAGGTCCGATAGCTGGGGCCGTAACGATGGCCATGGTGTAGAGCGCGAATGCGGCAGCGCGCTTCGAGGGTGGAAATGTATCCACGAGAATCGCCTGCTCTACGGGAGCGAGACCGCCGCCGCCGATTCCCTGAAGGACACGAGCGCATAACATCACACCGAGGCTCGGTGCGATGCCGCACAAGAAGGATGTGACGGTAAAGAGGGCTACGCAGAGTAGGTAGTAGTTCTTTCTGCCCAGGACGCGAGACAACCAGGCCGATAAAGGGAGCACAACGGCGTTGGCAACGAGATAGGTCGTCAGGATCCAGGTGACTTCGTCATAGGAACGTCCGAGACCGCCGCCAATGTATGGGAGCGATACATTTGCGATGGAAGTGTCGAGCAGCTCCATAAAGGTCGCCAGCGTTACGGTAAGCGCAATCACCCAGGGATTCACGGAGGGCTTCGCGGCGGACACGAGGGTAGTGCGAAGCGAGCGCTCTGAGACGACAGCTGTAGCCAAGGACGAACCCCGGAGAGTATGATTGAGACCGAACGGTCTCGTATTGTCATCTGATTCTCCAGGTTTGAGACCGATGCGTCTTTTTTGTGGCGAGAGGCCTTGCAAAAAACGGAGCGTGCAGGATGAGCAAGGGAGAGGTCACCCGGCAACGAATCATCGAATTAGCGGCGCCGTTGTTCAATCAGCGTGGGTTTGAGGGCTGTTCGATGCAGGACATCCTTGAGGCGACGGGACTGAAGAAAGGCGGAATCTATCGTCACTTCAGCAGCAAGGAGGGGTTAGCTGCTGACGCGTTCCGTTTTTCGCTGTCGCAGGCAGTAAAGATCAGGATGCCTCCCCCAGATCCATCGCGAACTGCGGTGGAGCGTCTGCGCGAGATGATTGATCACTTCGTCGAGAAGCCGTCGCCTATTCCTGGCGGTTGCCCAATCCTGAATACGGCGATTGATGCGGATGATGGCAACCCAGTTCTGCGGGAGCTGGTGTGGGAAGGGCTGAAGAGTTGGCGAAGCCGAATCTCCCAGATTGTGCGGGAGGGAATCTCTCATAAAGAGATTCGACGGGATGTGGAACCGCGAGCACTCGCCAACACGATCATCGCGACTCTAGAGGGCGCCCTTATGATAAGCCGGCTCGAGAGTTCCAAGAGCGCTCTGAATGATGCAAGAGCATCGCTTCAAGAGCTGATCGAGCGAGTGGCCCTGCCTGCGAATTAGTAGTTACTCGATTGATGAGAACAGGGCTTAGCACTCATTGAGTTCGGTTCGAGCCGCTGCCCGGGGCGCCCATCGTGATGGTGGGAGCTCTGAGGCTCAGCGATCGCCTCCTCGCAAGCAAAGGATGCGTCCCTTAGTCCAGGAAGTACATCGTGATGGACCAGCATCGGCGTTGGCAGTGATGATTGCGCTGCGCGCGGCCAGGTTGCTGGCAACGAGAGCAGCGCGAGCTGGTTTGCGGCGCGCATGACGGCGTTACGGGCGAGCTAACTCAGAACACGCACGACTAGGAAGCATGCCTGCTTGTTCGACACTGGATTCAAGCCTCGATAAGTGACTCGGCGATTATTACTCACCGACAGATCGAGGTCATCAGTGGATACGTCTCGTTTGCGGAGGCGGATCCTGATTGGGTCTACTTGTTCACGACGGTTACAACTGACAGTCTGCTCCACGCCGATGCCCCTTCGTGTTTCAGCTGATGCGCAGCGTCATCCCAAGTCAGATTCGTGAGTATGCCGCCGCTCTTCTCGTACTCGTAAGTGTCGCCGTCGTCCTGAAAGAGTGTGAACTTTCCGTCCGCGCCCGGATAGACCCGTACTGACGCGATCGTCTGCGGCCGCTGTGCGCTCTGCACTTCCGATCCAAGGGGCACAATACTTCCCGATCTTACAAAAAGCGGCAGCGTATCGACCGGAGCATCCGCCACAATCGTCTGTCCACCGTGCAGCCGTGCATTGGTCCAGTAATTGTACTAGTCACACCCGGCCGGCAGATACACCGTCCGGTGGGTCGCGCCTTGTTCCGTCACGGGAGCTACGAGGAAAGCCGGCCCGTACATATACTCGTCCGGAATATTCGCAGCCTTGGGGTCATCGGGAAAATCCATGAACAGCGCCCGCATATACGGAGCGCCCGTCTGGTAGCTGCGATATGCAACCGAATATGTGTACGGTAGAAGCTGGTAGCGCAACTTCAGATACTTAGCCAGGATCGACTCCGCCCGCTTGCCGTATGACCACACTTCGTTGTGATTCCGCTCTCCATGCGCGCGCATCACGGGCTGAAACGCGCCCCATTCAAACCACCTCACAAACAGCTCGGGATAGTCCTCATAGTGCCCGATAGTGCCGCGTACTTCTGATCCATCGATCAATGGCTTATGTTCCGCGTGGTAGTCCGCCGGAAGCGAGGGCGAGAAGAACCCTGCGATATCCGTGTCCCAGTACGGTAATCCGCTCGCGGTAAAGTTCAACCCCGCCGGGATCGAACGCTTCAGCATGTCCCACGTCGAAACGATATCGCTCGACCAGAACACCGTGCCGTTGCGCTGTGCCCCCAGGTAGGCCGCCCGCGCCAGAATCATCACCCTCCGGCCTCGCCAAAATCCCGCCGGAACCCTTCGTACACCGAGATTGTGTGAAAGAGGGGATACGCGTTGTAAAAACGCGTTCCCGAACCGATGAAGAACACGTCCTTCGCCGGATCGATATCCGGCTCCGTTTCGTCCAGCCAAATGTAATCAAACCCGTATGGTTTCACGTAGCGATCGCGAATCTTTTCCCAGAACCACTTGGCCGCCTCGGGATTCGTGGTGTCGATATTCGGCCCGATGGCGTCTTTGAAGCCTCCCGAGTCAGGCTTTCGGTCGGGCGTGTGCACCAGCCAGCCTTTAGTAAGCAGCGTGTCGTAGACCTAGTGCCCTGCGAAAAATGCGGCCACACACTCAAGAGCGTGTTGACATCCATGGCATGCAGTTCACGATTCATTTCAGCTGGATCCGGCCAGCGCTTAGGGTCCAGGTCCAGTTCGCCCTGCTTCGTCATGTTGAGGAAATCCACGACAATCACATCAAGCGGCAACTTCTTCTCGCGATACCCCTTCGCCACATCCAGAGTTTGTTGCTGCGTGGGGTAAATCGCCTTACTCTGGATGTACCCGTAGACCGCCCTCGGCAACATGTGCGTCACGCCCGTCAGCAGCCGATACCCCTCGTAGATCTCGTCGCTGGTGTCGCCTGCGATGACGAAATACGATATGCGGTCTCCAACCTCCGACGACCATACGTTCTGACCGTTGAAGCCCAGATCCACCGTCGTTTTCGACGGATTGTCCCAGACCAGACCGTAGCCCTGAGTCGAAACTATGAAGGGTACACAGACGTCCTCGCCTCCGATCGCGCCATAGTCATGCCAACAACGGATCTCGTGATCCCGCAGGTCCATCCAGCCCTTCTGCTGCTGCCCCAACCCGTAGTAGTGCTCGTCGGCGTGCGAGTCGAACACAGCCGCAACACGATTGCCTTTTGCGCCAGCATCCAGTTGGCGACTTCTGGGAGTTCGGGCGCCATGGTCCACCCCCGCATGTGTAGCAATGCCTTGCCTTCGGCTGTTGTCACCACTAGCGAGTCGTTGTGCGGACGATGACCACCTCCGCCCCCGAAGTAGACATCACGCAACTGACTGTTCAGAGCATCGAGCGGCATGGGTTTCGGCCGCTCATCATCCGGCAGGTTCTCGGGCGAGATGCGAACCGCCATACGGGCCGATCGGATGACGTCGCCTTCTGCGTCGCGCTCGTGCGTCCATCCCTCCGGGGATGGCTTGCCAACAAACCCATATCCTGGATCGCTTGCCCCCGTAGCCGTGTCGGCGCTTATCGTCACTCGCAGAATGTTCGGAGCATAGGGAACCAGCGAAATGACGCGCCCATCGCGCTGCAGCACCAGCGAATCCGCCTGGGCCATTGCGGCCCCGCCCAGCCACAGTGCCAGAAGCAAAGAACCCAGCCCGAGCCTCAGAGACTTCCGGACGAAGCGCAGTCCTATCCAAAGCCCGCAAACAGCGCTCTCCCGCCCGTCCAGCAGCCACGAAATCTGCATTTCTTGCCACCCACGCCAGCGCCTCCTATCCTAAGGGCAGAACGCTACTCGCCGCGGCCCAAATAATGAGGCTGCGCTCACGACGTCAAAGCAGTTAATCCGGCATTTGCTGGATGCGGTTGCCCTTCCGTGAGTCTTCCGGAACAGACCGCAGGTCGTTGGGGATACAGCGGGATGCAACTCGACGCCGTGCCACAAATCGAAGTAGCGGGTGCGGGCGAAACCGGAAATTCAATCTGTTCGCCATCCATGGCGTATTGATTTCGGTTAATGAATGTCCAGAGTGTATCTTCCTTGCCTGGAAATTTGCTCGCGAAGACGCCGTATTTGAGCGTCGGGGCTTGAGGTTCCCACCCAGAACTCACGAGCAGGTTCGTAAATGTGCGCTAAATCTTCACGACTGGACGAAGCGCCTCACGCTCGCGGAGTGTGAAACCGTTATGGATACCGATAGATCGAGGAATTTCTCGGTGTGCCGACGTCCCATATCTGAATCCTTCTCGCCCTCCACCGGGCGATAGCCCAAATAGCGCCAACCATCGATCACCTGCTCGGGAGAACCGCGACTGATACCCAACTGCAGGCGCCCCCCAGCGATGAGATCTGCAGCGCCAGCATCCTCCGCCATGTAGTGAGGGTTTTCATACCGCATGTCGATCACGGCCGTGCCAATCTCAATCTGTCTGGTCTTTGCACCGACCGCGGAGAGCAGCGGGAACGGTGATGCAAGTTGCCGCGCGAAGTGATGGACACGGAAGTAGTCTCCGTCCGCTCCCAGGCGCTCAGCTTACACGGCGAGATCAATGGACTGAAGGAGCGCATCGGCTGCAGACTGAGTTTGTGACTGCGGTGAAGGTGTTCAGTGCCCGAACGAGAGGAAGCCTATCTTCTTCATGCAAGATAAGTCTACTGTTCCGCTTCGAGGTTTTACTCGATGCGTTGGTAGAGCCAGTATCTGGACAGTCGCGCGTTATGAATCCAAGAGCGTTTCACAGGAATGAGAGGGGTAGGGAGAGGTAGAGTCTGCCCGCGCGGTCTTTGTAGGTTTGGAATGACGTTTAGCGGTACTGAATTCACATTAATATGCCGGAGCGTGGCGCTCACCGTTCCCGATAGCTCGGAGCTGGTCTTTATCAATGAAGTCAGGTAGAGTCCACCAACCGATGATGCAGCCGTGTAAGCCCAGGTAGTGAGCGCGAGGAGTCAGATGAGAGAGAATGCGGGAACGCCGACAGCATGCAGCCTTGCCGGCCAGAGCGCCGTCGTCACTGGAGGAGCCCAAGGCATCGGCAGAGCAATCGCGGAGCGCTTCCAGCAGGCAGGCGCCCGAGTCTGCATCCTCGATTGCGACAACGTCGCAGGAGAAGCAGCAGCAAACGAGCTAACCGCGGCGGATCCGGCACATGCCGTCACGTTTCATCGGATCGATCTCGAACAGATCGGGGCAATTGCGGTGGCAGCCGGGCAAATCAAATCTCTTTACGGCAAACTCGACATTCTGGTGAACAACGCCGGTGTTGAGCTGGATACGAACTTCCAGCAGATGACCGCTGCTTTGTGGGACAAGGTTCTCGCAATCAACCTGCGCGCGCCGTTCTTGCTTACGCAGGAGCTCGAGCCACTGTTTCCCGTCGCCGGAGGAGCAGTGATCAACATCAGTTCCATTCATGCCACCCACGCCTTCGCAGGCTCCACGGCATACGCCTGCTCGAAGGCCGGTCTTGTCGCCTTGACTCGAAACCTCGCGCTTGAGCTGGCGCACCGGCACATCCGCGTCAACGCAATCTGCCCCGGCTATATCGACACGCGATTGTGGGAGGAGTACTTGCGCCAGTCTCCGGATGCCGAAGCCCTCGCTGCGAACACCGCTGCGCTTCACCCACTCGGCCGCCGTGGCGTTCCCACCGACGTTGCCAACGCGGCGCTCTTTCTCGCGTCGGATGGCAGCGCCTTTATCACTGGAACCTGCCTGGTGGTGGACGGCGGTCTCACAATACGGGCCCACTCCTGAAGTCGGCACTCCGACGTCGCTGCGAACGTCGCCGAGGTTGCGGAACGCTGCGGCTTTGGCACCAGTGCTTACTTCGTCTCCGATTTCAGAAAGTATCTCCATTGCACACCGCGCGAATTTATCCGGCAGCCTCAAGCATGGAATCCGCAGGATGCCGCGCCGCATGGGGCATGGCGCTACTGAGCCAGCCGCCGTAGATAACGCAGCGGCGTTCGTCTCGCTGGCCGGTTTTTGGCCAAATGAAAGATCAGGATTCGATGGTCCTGCATGCGAGCTTAAATGCATTATTCTCTCCATATGCGAGCGCTGGTCTACACCGCACCCAATCGGCTCGAAATGAAAGAGCGCCCTCGCCCTGCACCAGGCGACGGTGAGGCGGAAGTAGCGATCGACCTCGCGGGAGTTTGCGGCTCCGATGTTTCGGGCTTTCTCGGTCACAGTGCGCGCCGCAAACCGCCGCTCGTCCTAGGTCACGAGCTTGTGGGCCGCATGCCCGACGGCCGCCGCGTGGTTGCGAATCCGCTAATCAGTTGCGGGCGGTGTCACGCTTGCTTGTCAGGCGCGCAGAATCTGTGCTCAAGCTGGTGTTTGCTGGGCATGGATCAGACTGCGGGTACCTTCGCGGAGTTCGTCGCTCTTCCCGCGAACCAGATCTACGAGGTGCCGGACTCGCTGGATGGCAAACGCGCCGTTCTCACCGAACCGCTCGCGAATGTCGTGCATTTTTTCCGGCTGCTCGCGCCGGCACCATTCTTTCGTCTGGCCGTTGTTGGGGGAGGCACAATGGGTGCCCTTTCGCTTCTGACCGCACAACGAATTGGTGCGCGCGAGGTGCTCGTGGTCGACGTGAACGACCAGCGGCTGAGCAGCCTAAGCCAGCTTGGCGCCAGCCATACCGCCAATACCGCCAGCGCCGAAGGCGTTGCTCACGCAAAGGAACTTGGCGGGGCAGGCTTTGACATTGTCATTGACGCGAGCGGCAGCGGACCGGCGCGGCAGATGGCCTTCGATCTATGCCGTCCAGGTGGCCAAGTCTTGCTGCTCGGCATGGGACAGCAGCGAAGCGAGATCGATTTCGTCACCAGCATTCGCAAGGAGCACAGGGTTGTCATGTCCTTCGCATACACGCCGGCGGATTTCGAGCGTGCTCTTAGCCTGCTCATTGCGGGCGAAGTGCATCTCGATGCGTACACCGCTCAATACCCGCTTGAAGAGGGACAACAGGCCTTCGAGATGATCACCCAACGTCCCGGCTCCACGTTGAAGGTCGTCCTCGCTTTGAACTAGCTCTGCTTCTGTGGCCAGCGATACTTTTCAGTGCTTTCCGGATTGAGCGTGACGCCCAGTCCCGGTGTCTGAGGCACGCGCACGCAGCCATCTTGCTCTACCGGAAAGTGCTCGCGCGTCGTACTCCAGCGTAGCGGCGAATGACTAAGCGAATACTCCAGGATCTCTTCATTCTGTTGCGCGGCTAGAAAGTGCAGGTTTGCCGCGATCTCGATGTTGGTCTTGTAGCCGTGCGTGATCACGCGTTTGCCTCGTTCGCGTGCCGCCGCTGCGATCCCGAGGATTCCGGTGAAACCGCCTACTTGGCTTATGTCGGGCTGGCAGATATCTGCGCCACCACGCTCCATCATCTCGATGAATTCACGCACATGCGTGAGCCCCAGGTCGCCTACGCCCAAAGCGATCCCGTGTCCCGACATCTGCGCATGTCCCTCTACATCATCCAGCGGCAACGGCGCCTCCAGAAACCAGACGCCTGCATCTATCAGGTGAGGTAAAAGCCGCAGCCCCTCCTCCGCTGTTCGATAGGACAGCGCTGCATCCACAATGATCTTTGCTTCCGGGCCTGCCTCTTCGCGCGTCGCCTGCAGCAGGGAAGCGGTGAGCTGCAAATCGTCCATCCACCATGGATCGGCTGCCAACTTGAACGAGCGAAGGTTGAGTGCTTTGCCGGCGCGTACTTGAGCCTTTACGCCCTCAGGCGTGCGCTCAATCGGGTAGATCGTTCCGTATGCCGCCAGTTTCTCGCGCCGTGCGCCGCCGATCAACGCGTGTACCGGTTTGCCCTGGATTTTCCCATACAGATCCCACAACGCCAGATCGACGCCGCCGATGGCGTGCATCATCAATCCGCGCCGGCCCACGTAGTCTGTGGTGTCGTACATGCGCTGCCAATGTTCTGACGGATGAACGGAAGGGTCGCAGCCGATCAGAATTTCGCTCAGGGCGCGGGCATGGTTGTGCGCGGAAGGACCGCGAATGATCGCCTGGATCGCAGGCGCCATGGACTCCGTTTCGCCCAGTCCGGTGATTCCCTCGTCGGTATGCACGACGATGACGCAATCGTCATAGGAGCCATCGAAAAGGCTGATATTCGGATCTTCAACCCGCAGGTGAATCGCTTCTACGCCTGTAATCTTCATCGGTACGCATCCATTCGAGGCTGGTGATAAGAGAGGCGGCGTTCTTTAGAGGGCGCAAACCCATCGGCCCCCGCTTAAGCGAAAGAACGATCACAATATTACTTCGCGGCCTGCTTCGACTATTGCACGCTCACATTGCAACGACGTATCCTCAGCATTCCTCTTTGCCACCGATGCCTTCTGCCATCGACTCCAGAGCAACAGCGCGCACCATGCTGGCGGGCATGCCCGCGTGGCTGGCTTACTCGCTGGTCACGATTCTATTGTGGGGCGCGTGGGGAGCCGTCTTCAAGGTCGCTTCCTCCGGCGTGGACGCGAACACAAACCAGATTTTCTTCACCGTTGGGCTCCTTCCCTTGATGCTCGTGCTATTTCCGGCGGCGCGCCACGGAGCCGTCGGCCCACAGCGGCGTGCTGGCATCGCGTGGGCGTTTGTTACCGGAATCCTGGGAGGAGCAGGGAACATTGCCTTCTTCCGCGCACTAGGGTCGGGCGGGAAGGTCTCCATCGTCGCTCCCGCTACTGCTCTTTTCCCGATCGTGACTGTGATGTTGGCGGTTACGTTTCTTCGCGAACGCATCAGCAAGCAACAGATCATCGGATTCGCACTTGCACTCGTCGCCATCTATCTTCTGAGCATGTAGGCCGCACCTATGTCATTGATGCCAGCGTGGCTGCTCTTCGCGACTATCGCTCTTGTCTTCTGGGGCATCACTGGTGTCACACAGAAGCTCTCCACCAATCGCATCTCCAGCCAACTCTCCTGTTTCTGGTGGGCTTGGGCAATGGTTGCCATCTCAGCCGGGTTGGCTTTTACTGTGCCCATCCAGTGGCATCTCCGGCCATTCATTCTGGCGTTGTCGATCCTCAGCGGAGTGCTCAACGGCTTGGGAGCGTTGACAAGCTTTGCCGCCCTGGAGTCTGGCGGCAAAGCCTCCGTCGTTATATCTCTGATCTCACTCTATCCGCTCCTTACCGTAGCAATCGCCGTACTCTTTTTGCACGAGCGATTGACGCCCTTCCAGGATCTTGGCGCGGTGATGGCCATTGTTGCCGCAATCCTGCTCTCGATCGAAGCGCCTTCCGCCACTGCATCTCCTGAATCGCAAAGCGGTAGGTAGGTTCTACTCACGGTCCGGTGCGGCGCTCATCATCCAACCAGCCTCGTCGATGCCACCGACCCCGTCCAGTCCCTCTTGCACAGTGAACAGCACGTCGGTTGCCAGCATCTCTCCCGGCTGCAATTCGCGTGCTCGCCCCGCGGCCTGCATGGCAGCAAAGCGTAATGGGTATCCGGTGCACGGTTCCAGCACCGCCACGTTGTAATCGCGCCATCCGCCATAACTGGCGAAGAGCCAGCAGGAAGGAAAGATCGCGGGATGGAAGCGAAGCCCGCAGGCCAGCCGCTTCGCTCTGTCTGTTAGGGCACACCACCCGCTTTCAAGTTCTGTTCCGTAGAAGAAATAGAGCTCGCGCTCTTGAGGATCCGGTACGTTACGCAGATCTACACTGCGTCCTGGCAGAAAGGCGTACGGCCAAGTGAATTCCAATGGCGCGGCGGCCAGAGTACCGGGGAAATCCGGCTCCCTGACTACGCGCATGGGAGGCATATCGATCCGGTGCTGAGGCGTCACTCGCAAGGCGGGGTGGAGTTTCCACATAAAGGGAAATGCGACCGCTCCATGGTTTGTAAATCGATGGGAGAAATGCAACTGCGCGCTTCCGTGCCGGAGCTCAATTGTCTTCTCCACCATCACCGAACTCAGCGGCGTCTGCAGCCGCAGCGTCACTCCGACCATATCCGCACCGGTAAAAGACTCCGCGTCCCATGCCGCGCTCCAAAGCTCACCGTGATCTGGATAGCGTTCGCCGCCGATTACAGCCTCTTCATCGTTGGGAAAGAGTTCATCCCAGCCGCCGCTCCAGACGTCGTCATAGGGCGCATGGATGGCATGCTGCCGTGGCGGGATGTGTGGATTGTTCCAGAGTAGCTTCGTATCGAGTGGCAGATAGGTGATCTGCCAGATCTTCGCGCCTGCCTGCGGCAATATCTGGACGCGAAGCAACGCGTTCTCCAGGGTAATTACCTGCAGGCCGCGGTATACCCCTACTGTGCTCAGGTTGAGTCCGGTCATGGGGAATGCTGTCGTTTAGACCAAAGCTTATCGAAGTTGGCGAGAATTCCACGGCAGAGGGGCAATGGTTTGCCGATAACTTTCAGCAACATTCGGTTTAGCGTCGCATGACAACGCCAAGTGCTGGAACGAATGGAAAAAGTTCTGCCACCCCATGTGGATGGCTTCGGACGGGAACATGAACGTCCCAATGCATTGCTCCCTACCCAGAGGAGGCGACGCTGGGAGGCGGAGAGCCCGCATCCGGCAAGAGTCGCGATGGCAAAAGCAAAATTTGAATATATTACTAACTCGATTTGGTCGTACGCGCGGGAATCATGTGTTCTTATCCCCGTTCTTCCGGAGCTCGCGTTTGATATTGCGGAAAGAAGTCCCACATTATGACCCCATGAGTCTGGGGTCATAATGTATGCAAGCCTGGAGGGCCGGACAGCTCGGATCAGGCTTAAGATAGAAGAGCTGGAGATTCCCTTCGTCTTGCTGACGAAAGGCTATTCCGGGTACGCCGCGGCCGATCGTATTGACGTCGAACTTGATCGTTCCGTCGCTGAACGTGATGCCTTTCAGTACCGCATCGCCGCTGTTCAGTCGCTTCAAGCCATAATCGAAAACCCAGCTGCCGGAGGAACTTCGCGTTCTCCTTGGTCCGCCAGTTGTCAGTGGTCATGGTGACCGTGATAGGTTGCGCGGCCTGGGCAATCGGAAGCGCTGACAGGAAGCCTATGCAGAGCGCCATCCTCTTCAGGGGTTCTTTTCTAACAAGTGACTTCATGACCCGAGCGTATGGACTAGGCAGCCCCTTGGCGACCTAAGGGTGACGAGACGGACAGGAGTGTTGCGAGGCGGTCCCGGACGTTGCGGGTTGGTTCTTGGCGACGTCCGGGAGCGACCTGCACTGATTCAGAGAAAGAAGGGTACGTCTTCCTTTCATTCCGGAAGGTGGCCACCGCACGAACCCGGAACATTGAGCAGAATGTACTCATTTTGGCCACGAATCGATTCACTCGGGCTCGGTAACAGGCATTCAACAACCGATGTCTAATCAGTGCCCAGAATCGACTGCACTGCACTGCACTGCCCTAAACTGCAGCAAGAACGGTAAGCACGCGCGGCAAAGAATGCTGCCGTGCCCGGATCTCGGCTTGTGCGCGAGGTCACGAGCGTCTCACGGGCTATTCGGAAGCTATCCACGTGGCGTGTTCTGCAGATCCAATCACGTCACAACGCGGGCGGATCACTTCCACATTGCCGGCAATCCGGAAGTTGTTTTGGCCGCTCGTCCTAGCGCGTCGACTGCACGGCTAGACTAGAGGCGTTATCGCTGTGATGGATGCTACGCAATAGCCCATACGCCTCTTATAGAACACGCTAGCGCGCGTGTTCGCGGCGTGATATTCCAAAGATGCAAACTCCGCACCCTGCCGGCGCCCCCAATCTTCAGCCGCCCGCAGCAGTCGTCCACCGATGCCCTGATTCTGGTGGCGGCCGCTTACCGCGATCTCCGCGACATGACAATAGATCATTTCTCTGTGCATTAAATCTGGCGACTGTTCGAGACGGGCATCTATGAATCCAACGATCTCACCACTGAGGTCCGCAACAAGAGTGATAGCCTGTCCGCCCGCCACCGGCAGATGCTGCCGCCCCTCTCGGTAGCGTGCCGATATCGTCTCAAGTGTCGGGGCAGAATAGCGTTTAGGATCAACACGGGCGTGGTACTCGGCACTTTCCAGGAACGTGCGGGCAATGCCCTCAGCGTCTTCTGAAAGCGCCGGACGGATCGTGGTCGCCAATTGGCGCCCTTCACTCATAAAGAAGAGAATAGCTCCTGGATGTCGGCCCAGTTCCATTTCTTACACGCGAGCGTCATAACAGACTAGTTCCACTTGATTGCCCTCTCGATCGATTACATAAAACGACCGCCAATGTACCCACGCGTGTTCTGCAGTTGCAACCTGAAACCCCAATGCTTCCAGTCTATCTTTTCGCCAGCGAAATCCGCTGGGTCGATCTCGAATGCGATATGGTCAAGCGTCGAAGTCGCGACGGCGCTACGCCGATAGCGAGAACTTGTAGGAAATCGAACAATGCGAGCACCTGTGTGTGACCGCCATACCCAGCCCCGATTTTGAAGAACGCCCAATGCGGACTTCTATTCATCAACAGCAAACGACCATTTCCTGGTAAACGTCTGCATGGCATTCAGATCCTCGACGCGTAGCGCGATCTCAACCCGTCCGCGCAGTGCTGTGCGTTTTTCTAATCCTGGCATCGGCCACCCCTTAATCTCGAAATGACTTTGCGGCAGTGGCCGAGGATCTGGTGCACTGCTCATCGAGATTCACTGCAAGGAAGTGCATCGACTCATAGTCGATTGCCTGGCCCGTCCGTCGCGAACTATCCGTTGGTGACGTATGTGTGACTGATGGGATCTCCAACGCGATGGCACAGGCGAAGGCCGCCGCCGGGGCCGGGAACGTTATGATGATGGGCGCGTACACGGCGCAACGGGCGCTCGAGGCCGGGATGCACGCGAACACGGGAGATCGGTGTCCGGATGGTGCTCAGAGCGTGTCGCGAAAATGTATTGCGGCTCTCTCTTGGAGGGGAGCGAAAATGTCGCTTGCTGGCACAGTGGCGGGAGTGATCGCGGCGCTTATCTTAACCCGCTTGCTTCAAACCTTGCTATTCGGCGTGGAGCTACCGATGTGATGATCTACGCCGGTGTTACGGGTCCGCTCTTGCTTGTGGCGTTAGTAGCATCGTCTATTTCGGCAGCCCGTGCCGCGTCCGTCGACCCGATGCAGGCGCTGCGGTCTGAATAGATATGTCGTCTCGGAGCAACGCCGCGGACGGAGGGATTTATTCTCGAATGACGGATAATACGGAAGTTACTTTGCTTCTGAAATCGGCTAGCAGGATAAATTCTGGCTTGCCGACCATCCACCCGGAACGCTTGCGCCGGATCTGATAGTCATGGGGCAATCCGGAAAATCTCCGCGGAAGCAGTACCGATTTCTTGACCATTCGCGTTACCTCGATGCATGATTCGATAGCCTGAAATCGAATCGAAAGCCACCCTCGTGCTTCGCGACTGGGCTCGGCGCTCGGATTTTACAGGGCATGTCGCTTCCTCGTGCTTCCAACCCTTTATCAGTGGATCAAATAGCGGCGAGCGGCGTCTCTACCGCTAAGGAAGAGAACTATGGAGACCAGCTGGGACGGGTTGAAAGAAATGGTTTGATCCGGTTGGGATCGATAATCTTCTTCGCCGTGGCTCGTATCCGATACTTCGCAGACGCCATTAAGTTCCTTCATGGATAAAGTGACCGATTTAGCATTGAATCAAGGGGAAACAAGGGGACGATTTTGAATGGTATGCACATGACTCGGGCTCGTAAGCTGACGATTACAGTTTTATTGGTTTTACTGAGCACCGCTTTGGCAGGCGCCTTTCTGACGCGGGGAGTAATGGAATATCTTCCGTTCCTGCATGCCAAGAAGGGAAACTGGACGGGAGAGTATGTCTCGCATGGGATCGTCGACCAGCGGCCGTGGCAGACTGCGTCCACGCTGGCGAGCATGGCGCGATCGGCGGAGGAACGGGAGTTCGCGCGCGAGGCGGAGAGGCTTGCCGATCACGAGGTGGATCAGGCCTTCTCGCAGTCACTAAGGCAGGCCGGCCTGGAGAAGCCGAAGCTGAGCGGCAAGGCTCTGGCGCTGCAACAACGCGTGACGGAGCTTCAGGCTACGGTGAAGAGCGACCAGGCGCGGATCGCGGCGCTGACGGCAGGTGGGGGAGGTGCGGATGCTTCGACGAGCAGCGAGCTTGAAGTCGCGAAGGCCCAGCTTGGGCTCGACCAGAATGAGTTGGATGATTCCCTCGTGGATCTTTCGCGCGCGAGCGGCGATCAGCGAGTAAAGATTCAACAGGAACTGGCGGCGCGCGAGGCCGCTATGAAGAAGTACGACGACAGCGTTTCGAAGGACGAAGGGCAGACGGCCGTCACCACGGCGGAACAGTACAAGACACTGGCGCAACAGATATCTGCGTGGTGGTCACACCGCAATAGAAAGCGGTTGATTGCGCAGGCTGAGCAACTGGCGGCAGCGGACGTAGCTGCGCTGACGAGCGATCAGGAAAGGATGAAAGCAGAGGCCTCCTCCGATGCTTCTGCAACAACGGCGTCTTTATCGAGTGCGGAGCGGGTGGAGCGGCTGCAACGGCAGGCAGAGCAGCAGAAGGTCCAAAGCATCCTGAACGATCGCCTGGGAGCGCAGCAGCAGCTTGTCGCCTTGTACGGACGTTGGGAAAAGCAGGTAGAGATACAGGACAAGATCATCATTCATCTGATACTGCAATCGCTCGCAGTGATCGCGGCGATATGTGTGCTGACGATGCTTGGCGGGTGGGGACTTCAAGTTGCGCTGGAGAGGATGTTCCGCGACCGCAGACAGAAGCAGACGCTGACGACGGTTCTGAATCTGGGTACGCAGGTCGTTGGCCTGGTGCTTGTTCTGCTGGTCATCTTCGGCGTGCCGCAACAGATGCCGACGATTCTTGGGCTGGCCACGGCCGGATTGACGCTGGTCTTCCAGGACTTTATCTTGGCGTTCTGCGGGTGGTTCGTGTTGATGGGACCGAACGGAATCAGGGTCCACGACTGGGTGGAGATCGACGGCGTCGGCGGAGAGGTGGTGGAGTTGGGACTGTTCCGCACGTGGCTGCTGGAGACGGGAAACTGGACGGCGAATGGCCATCCCACGGGAAGAAGAGTTTCTTTTCTGAATGGGTATGCCATTCGGGGAAAGTATTTCAACTTTTCCACGGTGGGACAGTGGATGTGGGATGAGATCAAGGTCAACATACCGGTGGGCACCAGCATTCATCCGCTGATCGAGAAGATTTATGAGGCGTCGGTGAAGGCGACGGAGGCCGACGCGAAGATGGCGCAAGAGGAATGGAGGCGAGTAACACACGAAGAAGGATCACCAAAGTTCAGCGCGATGCCATCGGTCAATCTGCGGCCAGCCGGAGCGGGCGTCGACATCGTCGTCCGTTACATCACGCGGGCCGGAGTGAGACTGGAAACCCGAAATCAATTGTTCGAGACGATCGTCGACCTGATGCAGGGTGAGTCGAAGGACGCGGGGGAACGCGATCGGCAAGTGCTCCATAAGGCAGAGTGAATATACCCGCTTGGTCAGATGTGGCAAGCCCTAGCCAAACCATCCGCGAGTGGCGAAAGCGCTTCGACGACCGGAAGTTTCGAAAAACCCTCTTTCAGGCGCTCAGGGACGTTGCGGCTGCGTGTTGTTCCTCATCTTTGCGCAACAGCGTTCCATGCTTCAGGCCCGCTCCTTCATCATGACGAAGGAGACGGGTACCAGGATCAGGACATGGATAGTTGAGGTAATCATGCCGCCGACGATGGGAGCGGCAATTGTTTTCATCACATCGGAACCGATATTGGATTCCCAAAGAATTGAAACCAGGCTCGCAAGAACCGCGCAGGCGGTCATGAGTTTGGGCGAAGGCGTTGCACAGCACCTTCGATGGCTGCCGCTTCCTCGGCGTTAGTCAGCGCTTTCCCGCTTTGCAGTTTGTGCTCGAGTGCTTCATGGAGATAGACCGCCATGACCACACCAGTCTCGACCGCGATTCCAAAGAGCGCGATATAGCCAACGGCACCGCAACACTGAAGTTGTGATGAAGCAGCCACGGCAGCAACAATCCGCCGGTCATGGTGTAGATCGTTGGAAAGATGAGGACAAGCGCTTCCGCACCTGAGTGGAATACAAGATACAGAAGTAGAAAGATCACGAAGAAGACGACTGGAAGAATCAGTTGCAGTCGCTGTTTGGCTCGCAACTCCAGTTCGTGCTCTCCCGACCACTGAAAAGAGTAATTTGCCGGCAACGCAGGTATCTCGTGAAGGTGCTTGTCTGCACCCCGGACGAAGCCTCCGTAGAATGTCGCTATCATTGCGGTGGCGAACAAGCTGGCACGTATTGCCTGGGCCGTGCTAACCACCGGCCAGGTCTATTCCCCGACAGTCTGCGCGTAAGGAAAATATGGAAATCAAGTTTGTGATTTCCACTTTTCCTTACGACAGCTACCACGACGGGGATCGAAGAGTTCTCACCAGGTTCGCAAACAGATTGATTGATGGCTGAACAGGTTCATGCTGCCCACCTTGAACCTTCCGGGGTAGACGGTCCGCAATTGGAGACCGCTTGGGTTGTCAGGAGAGGGCGGGCGCGGATTCCATCATGGCTCGAAGCAGATAGATCGCTTCACTCAGAAGTCGAATATATTTGCGCAGATCGCTTTGCCATGGAAGATTTTGCTTGCAATCAGGCGACGGACCATACATTTACCCCTTCTTCTCCGGGTGCTCGACTTTGGTGAAAAGGCTTCCCTGTGCCGCACCTGAGCCTGCGCGCCCGCCGCCGGCACCGCGGAGCACCCATGCTGCACCCACCGCGAGAACTGCGCCCACGAGTGGGCCTGCGACATATACCCAGTAGCTCGTGAAGTCGGTTGCGACTAGGTTCGGGCCGAATGTGCGGGCCGGGTTCATCGACGCTCCCGAGATGGGGCTCCCCCACAGCCCGGCGAGCGCAATGTACGCGCCGACGCCGATCGCGCCGAAGATCCCGACGTTCTGGGCGCCGGACGCCGTGCCGAGAATGACACTGACGAGACCGAGGGTCAGCACGGCCTCCATCAGGAACGCATCGGACGCGGAGTATCCCGACGCGGGATAGTTCGACCCGTAGCTGGCCGATACGTTGATCACAGCGTGCAGGAAGAGTGCCGCGAGCGTCGCGCCGATCAACTGCACGACGACGTATCCCGGCACGCGACGCCATGGGAAGTCACCACGCAGCGAGAACGCGATACTGACCGCAGGATTGAGGTGAGCGCCGGACACCTTGCCCATGAAGAGGATGATCGCCATCACCATCAGACCGGGTGCGACGACCGCAGCGGTGCGGCTGATTGTGCCGGGAAAGGCCTGCCCCATCATGCCGCCACCCGCGGCCACGAGGACGAGGAAGAATGTTCCGAGCAGCTCCGAGAAGAGGCGGCGCCACTCTTGTCTCGGATCGTGGAAGTCGTTCAGCGACGCGACGAGCTCGTGGTTCAGATGGCTCAGTCTTCCGTCGGCCTCTGCATGCGCCATGTGCTGCTCTTTCCTCTAGTCAATGCCGTTGTCCGTTGGCCTCTCACACCGGGCCAGCCGGCTCGTCGGGTCCTCGGCGCGCTTGCGGATTTCTCATTGATCACACCACTGTTCCGGTAGTTTAGAAACTGTATTTTGTGACAGTACGCATCAAGCGCCATCCCGGGATGGTCAGGAGAAGTTGTTAAGATGTGCGGCTACCCCACGCTCGCAACTGCCTGCCGAAGCAAATTACATGCACGCGAAAGAACCAACCGAGACTAAGCTTCCGGAAGACCTGTCATTTCTGACAAGTGGACGGCGAGACTCCCCGCATGGTCGCACCGGTGTTTCCGCGTACAGGCTCATCGCGCGAGTTGCATTATTTTGAGGCGCAAATACGAAGGTATCGGGGGTCGCAATAGATCGCCTGGTGCAGCGGAATACTCCAGATCGCGGGCTCCGTGCGGATTTCTGCGACTTTCGGCATCGAGCAGCACCTCCAAGAGGTGTTGTCGCCACTTTTCTTTTGGGTTTGGTTTCAGGAAGCGGCCACCGATAGCGAACGCGTCATCTTCGTTCGTGAGTCGATGGATCGGAAAGTGATCGACTCCGAAGGCCTCGATGATCAATTCTCTGTAGGGCCTCACAAAACACTTCCTTGTCGATCACCAGGCCGCCGCCCGCATGCACTCGAGCACTGGATGAATGTCATGGTTGACCTCAGAACAAGAAATGGGATCTTCGCATCCCATCAGTCCCGTTTGGCACGACTAGTCAGGCCGCCTGTGAGCTACTGTCGAGGGAAGTCGCTGAGTGGGCGACCGGTGCGGAGGAATGTGATGACATGACTCTTCTCGGGCACTCGGTACACTGATGGCCAAGCGCCACCACCAGCCGCCGGGTACTCTTCCCGTCGATGCCATCCACCGTGCATTCCACTTGGAGAAGATCTATCACCCCATGAAACACGCCGTCGCGCTCGTTCTGATTCATGTCCTCATCGCTCTTACGTTTGCGGCTGCGAATGCCCAGTCGCCGCCGACAACTGCCGTGCCGCCCGTCACTGAGCACGCCTTCGTCATCCACAACTTCAAAACGGAGAGCGGCGCCACCCTTCCCGAAGCGAAGATCGTCTACGGCACCTACGGCCACCTCAATGCGGCAGGCGACAACGCCATCCTGCTCCCTTCGCACTACATGGCCAACCTCCACGGTTATGAATGGCTCATTGGCCAAGGCAAGGCCCTCGACCCTGACAAGCAGTTCCTCATCACATCGGAACTCTTCGGCAACGGCCGCTCCTCCTCGCCCTCAAATACGCCAGAGCCCTTCCACGGTCCCCGGTTCCCTGTCACCACCATTCGCGACAACGTTGAAGCCGTTCATCGGCTCCTCACTCAAGAGCTCCATGTCCGCCATCTCCAGGCCGTCATCGGCTTCTCCATGGGCGCGCAGCAGGCCTTCCAGTGGGCCGTCTCCTACCCCGACTACATGAGCCACATTGTCGCCACCTCGGGCACCGCCAAAACCTACGGACACGGCATCGTGCGCAACGAAAGCGAGATCACCGCTATCGCCACCGACGCCGCCTTTGAAAACGGCGATTACAAAACCGAGCCCGCCAAGGGCATCGAGGCGTTCTCCATCGTCTGGACCGCGTGGCTCTACTCGCAGGAGTGGTGGCGCAAGGAGCTCTGGCGCGAAGAAGACCCCAAAGCCACCACGCTCCAGCAGGTCATCGGCAAGTATCGCACCCACTTCATCGAAGGGGCCGACGCCAACGACCTCATCCTGCAACTCCGCACCTGGGAGAAGCACGACGTTGGCATGACGCCCGGCTTCAACGGTAATCTGCAAAAGGCTCTCGGCTCGATCAGAGCGCCCATCCTCTACATGCCCTCCGCCACCGACCTCTATTTCCCCGTGGCCGATGCGCAGTACGAGTCGCAGTACATCCCCCACTGCACCCTGCTCCCCATCCCGTCGCTCTGGGGCCACCCCGCCGGTGCCGGCGCAAGCCCCGCCGACGAAACCTTCCTCAACCAGCACATCGCCGAGTTCCTGAAGGAATGAATACATCGCACCCTCAGGCGAGCCGATGGAACACCGCTTCCATAAACCCTTAAGCAAGATACCTAAGAAGCAAAAAATACGGACGCCGATAAGCGTCCGCCCTTTTCGCCGCAAAGCGCATCCGCCTCAACCACTTCCGTTGAGACATCATGTAGTTGATTGATGGAAGAGGGACGCCGACAGGTGTCCAACCGGCGGGTACCAGACGAATGGTTGAGGTGCGTTTTTCTTAGTCGCAGAGACATTACCATCCTCGGAATTCGTCACGCCGGTAGTCCGTCTATGCCTGCTGCATTCGATGGAATTGGCCTTTCGCGGGCGGAGACCACGGGTTCGCCGAGTGCCTTATTTCGCATCCGGAACTTCTGGGTAGTAGAAGAATTCCCAGCGCCAAGCTCTCCACCGCTGACAAGCTTGCCGCCGACCCCACTGGGCTTCTGGCTTGGATTGGGACGCGTGAAGGGCTAGTTTGTTGGAGACCGGGTCCATCGAATTCTATGGTCCAGGCTCAAGGGCAGCCGGGCGTGTTGCGTGTCACCGTTGAGAGCGAGGACGGCAAGCTGCTCCGAACCGGGTGCCTCGATCCGGGTTATCCTCTGCCAGGCAAGATCCGGCAAGCCTAGTTCGTGCTGCCAAAAGGCACAAAGTGGCTAGGTCTAAAGCTCAGGGGAAGATCGAGGTGAAGGCGGATGCGCTATCCGATGCGTTGCGGCTGTCATCAGCGGCTCAATGACGATGGCTCACTCACGCTCCGTTCAAACCTGCGCGCAGGTTGAATGGCGACGCGCGGCGTGGAGTGTCTAGATCGAAATATTCAGACCTTCCGCAAGGCATTGCACCATGGAGCCAACATCATGGCAATCGGCCATTCCGACGATGGCACCGCACTTCGCGCAGTGTACAGCCAGCATTTTAAAGTTGCCATTTTTAGGCGAAATCAGAGTTGACTCAAATCGAGTGTGATCACACTTCGGGCACTTCGGTCTAGCCATCTACTTCAAGCTCCTGCTCGGGGGAGCGAATTCGATCGCACATCTCGTTTGATGCAAGAAAAAACGCTATGGCTAGAATTGCTTGCGGCGCAGCACTAGCCGTTGGTGCGGCTGCTGCGTTCGCGGTCGCTCCCTAAATCGCTCCAGTGATTTTGTCTTCGGCCCTCGGGAATCAATGCAAGGACCGATGTGAGTATGCCATTCCCGAATCGGAACACGCCAAGAAGCCAATTCGACGCGCGTTTGTTGCAATAACTGTCTTCCAGCGGACAAAAGGTCGCCCCGACTCAGAGGTACATTCTCTACTTGCCCTTGACGTTCGGAGCCTTCCAATCGGGTTAACGTTTTATGGCTGAAGACGTTGACGGAACCTTCCCTCACCGAAAAAACGAAGATGGAACTTTCGATGCCATCTGCCCGCACTGCTTTCGGACGGTTGCCTCAGCATTGCTGGAGGCGGAACTGGATCAATTGGAGGATGAGCATGTTTGCGACAGGAATCAGCTCGACCGTATTGACCGGCTTTCTTCCCTAGGCTTCCTAACGAAACTCGGGCGGACCTGAGACAGACGAAGGGCGGGTGGAGTCTTTAATCGCATGCAATCAGACCTAATCGATCGTCAGGAACCGTTGCCTATGTTCCTCATACCATTGACCCGAATCGCGTTTGTGAAACAACCGAACCAGCAGCGTGTTGGCATCCTAATAGACTGGGTCGTGAAAAGTGAGGAGACTGAGGCCAATTGGCAGCGTCAAGGATCCGAGTTCTCGTTGTCGATGATTATGAGCCGTTCCGGCGATTCATCTGTGAAACGCTTGGGGAACGGCAGGACATGCAGGTGATCGGCGAGGCATCAGATGGATTGAATGCGGTTCGCAAGGCTGAAAGACTGAAGCCGGACCTAATTGTGCTCGACATCGGGCTACCTACGCTCAATGGGATTGAGGCTGCTCGGCGAATCCGCAAGCTCTGCCCGGAATGCAAAATACTCTTCTTGAGTCAAGAATCCTCTCTCGAAGTGGCGCAAGAAGCTTTCAATTTGGGTGCAATGGCCTACATCGTTAAAACACATGCCGGAAGCGAACTGTCAGCGGGGTTGGAAGCGGTTTGTCAGGGCAGGCTGTTTGCCAGTAAGGGATTATCGGGTCGCAATCGCTCCAAAGCTACCGATGCACAACCTGCTGACGAGTTCTTCCAACAGGAAGTTCTCCCCCCGCTCGTGCCGGGAACGCCGAAGATCACTCATAGCCACGAAGTTCATTTCTACTCCGATGACGAAGCTTTTCTCCTTGGCCTTGCTCCTTTCGTCGAAGCTGCTCTAAACGCAGGCAATCCGGTCATCGTAATCGCGACCGAGTCACACCGGAAGAATCTATTTCAGACATTGGTGGCACGTGGCATGGATGGTGTTGCCGTAATCGAAGAAGGGCTCTATATCACGTTGGATGTTTACGAGGCGCTCTCGACTTTCATGGTGAATGATCTGCCTGACCCAGTCCGATTCCTGAAGATTTTTGGTGATCTACTGTCTTCAACTCTTAACGTCGCGAAGGCGAGCTACCCAAGGGTGGCAGCGTATGGCGAATTTGCGCCGACGTTATGGGCCCAACGTAAGGTGGAGGCCGCGATTCAGGTCGAACACCTCGCGGACGAGCTAGCCAGGACTCACGACGTGGATATTCTGTGCGGGTATATGCTGACACGGTTCCAGCGCGAACAGGAGAGCCACATCTACGAGAGAATCTGTGCGGAACACTCAGCCGTCCTTTCTCAGTGAAGGGGCTCGCGGTCCCGCCCAGGCCAGAAAATAGGCTCTTGTTTACTCTTCCCGTCGGTCACGAGTACCGCTTGCGGTTTTCCAACCAGTGTCATCTATTGGCCTGCTCGGAACTCGCAATCGCTCCCGTCCCACCACTTTTCACAGAGTATTCCGGCTCGATTCGAGGACTCGAGGTCTATGTCGGTGCCGTTAATGCGCGATTTCATGCGTACTCGGCTTGGGCTTCGCCTTCACCTCGAGGTGGACGCGTTTCAGCTCATCAAGGAGATGGCAAAAGCGTTATGCCAGGGTACGCGGGCAAGGGATCTAAGAAGAACAATCAAATGCGGGGTTGCGGATGCATCCATCCGCCGGGTGTTGCGAGGAATGGAATCTGAGCCGGGCCGGGCAGCCATAGGCCATCGGATTCACTGCACCCTGTAAAGAGCCGGCGTCCTCACGTAAGCGCAGTATTCGCCGGAAGAGAGCCCATGTTTCTGCGGCATCCTATCTCACGATCCCTTGCTATCTCTGCTTGGCCGGGTCGTAGAAGCACGTTCGCAGACCTCCACTGCGCTTCGCCCTTACCGCTTCAGCTTGCGCTTCCGCTCCAAGGGTGGGCGGAGGCCCCTCCCCCTTGCGCCTTGGTACCCCACCGCCAGTCCGATGGGCGGACGGCTAGCGGCTGTCCGCTCTCCTGTCCAAACACTCACCTACTTCCCGTCTGGAACGTGGATTGTGAATAGACCGTTATGGTCAGCTTCGCAAGGGGCTAGAAGGCACCGGTGAGTGTTCCGGAATGCGCGCCCCGAAGTTTATCTTGTGCATGCCATCGTCCCTCATTGCGGGCCCAATGGACCGGACAACATTTTTACTCTTCATCGAAACCAAACACTTTCACGACGCTATAGTGCAGCGCAACTGGCCGGAACGGAAAAGTGGTTCCGAAGGTGCCCGAGCTACTTCAACGCCAGAGCGTGAGAATGTCGGTGTACCTTCTCGTTCCCTTTAAACAGCGCATACACCGATCGCATCACGTCGAAGAGATCGAGCGCGAGCTCATCAGCCGCGTTCTCGACAAGTTCAAGGGAAAGCAGACCCAAGGCCGCGCTATCTCGACATAAGCCGCCGTACTCTGATCTAACGTATGAAAAAACACGGCCTTGCCGCATCAAACACAGAAATAACCGAGACACCGATTTCCTGATAGCGGGAACTGCCCCGAGGGGGAACAAGATGCTGACTGCACGACGAGTGCATCAGGGCGCTTCAGATTTACGATGCGGCACTGTGTATAGGCCTGTCCGCGCCTACGAGGTGCTTTCGATTTGTCTTACGCATCAAGCTGCTCAGAATTACGTACAGAGCCGGTATGAAGAACAGGTTCAGCACCGTGGAGAGTAGCATGCCGCCGACAATCGAAGTACCGACAGAGTGCCTACCCAACTTGCCAGCGCCTTGCGCAAAGACCAAAGGAAGCACGCCAAGAATGAAGGCGAACGAGGTCATCAAAATGGGCCGAAGTCGGAGTTCCGCCGCCTCAATCGCCGCATCGATGATCGATCGGCCTTGCCGTCGCAACTGCTCAGCGAATTCAACGATGAGAATCGAGTTTTTCGCGGATAAGCCGATCAGCATCACCAGCCCGATCTGGCAATAGATGTCGTCGGGAAGTCCGCGCAGCATCTGCGCCAGCAGAGCACCCAGCACCGCCATCGGAACCGCCAGCAGGATAATAAACGGAAGAGCAAAACTCTCGTATTGGGCGGACAAGGTGAGATAGACGACGAGAATACCCAGCCCGAAAATGATGAGAGCCTTTCCGCTCGATTCGATCTCTTCCAGCGACAGTCCTGTCCAGGAGAAGGTCATACCGTGCAACATGTTCTGCTTGGCCAAGCGTTCCATTGCGGAGAGGCCCTCGCTTGAAGACAGACCCGGCGCTGCGGAGCCATCTATCTCTGCGGAGCGGAAGAGGTTGTAGTGGCTGATGACCTGCGGTGCAGAGGCATTGCGCAGAGAGACCAGGTTGTCGAGCGGAATCATATGGTTGGTGTCCGAACGCACGTAGAACTGGCGGATGTTCTTAGCGGTCTGCCGAAAGTCCTGATCAGCTTGGACATAGACCCGATAGGAGCGGTTATTGAAGTCGAAGTTGTTCACGTACACCGATCCCATGTAAACCTGCAGCGCATCTGTGATCTGCCCGAATGAGACGCCAAGTGCTTTCGCCTTTTCACGATCGATTTCGACAATCAACTGAGGATCGGTCGAAGTAAAGCTCGTGAACAGCCCGGCGAGGGCAGGATCCTGGCTACCCTTTGCTGCAATCGTGTGTGCCACACGATCAATGTCCTGCAACGTATTGCCACCAATGTCCTGCAATTCGAACTGAAAACCACCAAAGCTGCCGATGCCTTGGATCGCTGGAGGCTCGAAGGGAATGACCAGTCCGCCAGGAATCGTCATCAACTTGCCGCGCAGGCCATCGACAATTTCTGCCGCCGAGTGACCTTTGCCCTTTCGGTCACCCACAGGCTTGAGATTCGAGAAGATGATGCCGTAATTTGGCGCGCTGCCGGAGAAGCTGAAGCCGGTTATTGCGAAAGAACCCTCCACGTCGTGTTGGTCGCGAAGTACAGCCTGCGCAGCATCTACAAGACGACCGGTGTATGAGAGAGAAGCACCTTGTGGAGCTTGCACTTGAATGATGAAGTAACCTTGATCCTCCTGCGGCACAAAAGCCGTGGGTACGTGCTTGTACATGTAGGCTGTGGCCGCGAGTCCGACAAAGAAGATCAGCAGCATGAGATAGCGGAGACGAAGTACGACATGAATCGCCCGCGCAAAGCCAACAGACGTGCCCTTGATGCCGCGATCGATCGCATGGAGCAGTCCGTGCGACAGCGTCGGCTTCCGAAGCAGCAACGCGGACAGTGCGGGGGAGAGAGTAAGCGCGTTGAAGGTGGAGATTGCGATGGAAAAGGCGATGGTCAGCGAGAACTGTTTGTAGAGAATACCAGTGGTTCCCGGAAAGAACGAGACGGGAATGAATACCGAGATGAGTACCAACGAGGTTGCAATCACTGCGCCCGTCACCTCAGCCATGGCACTGGAAGTCGCGACGTGAGGATCGTTCTGGCCTTCCGTGATGTGCCGCTGCACATTTTCAATGACGACGATGGCATCATCGACCACTAGCCCTGTGGCGAGCGTGATGCCGAACAGAGTGAGCGAATTGATGGAGAAGCCAAATATCTTGATGAACGCAAAGGTGCCGATCAGAGACACGGGGATCGTGACGGCCGGAATGATGGTCGCTCGCCAATCTTGCAGAAACAGGAAGATCACGACGATTACGATGACAATAGCTTCGCCCAGCGTTCGAACGACTTCACGTATGGAATCCCCGACCACGGTGGTGGTATCGAAGGCGATTACATATTTCATACCGGGCGGGAAAGTCTTCGAGAGCCTGGCGAGGGCAGCCTTGGCCTGACGATCTACCTCAAGCGCATTGGCATTGCTGAGCTGCTGTACACCTATTCCAACCGTGTCGATCCCGTTGAACTTCAACTGACCGCCGTAGGTTTCTGCGCCAAGTTCGGCGTGTCCCACATCTTTGACCTGCACGATGCCATTCGGCGTGTTCTTGATGATGATTCTGTTGAATTCGTCTGGTGTGGTCAGTCGTCCCGCCGCGCTGACAGTGATCTGGAAATCCTGTTTGCCGTCCGAAGGAGGCTGCCCGAGTTGACCCGCTGCTACGACAACATTCTGCTCCCGAAGTGCATTGACCACGTCTGAGGCGGTGAGAACGCGGGCCGCCAGGCGCGTGGGATCCAACCAGATGCGCATGGCGTATTTGCGCTCGCCGAATATCTCAACATCGCCAATGCCAGGAATACGTTTGAGCGCGTCTTTAACGTAGACGTCGAGATAGTTGCTGATGAAGAGATTGGAGTATTCATTGTTATCCGAGTAGAAGCCGGCCGCGAAAACGAAGTTGCTGTTGGCCTTGGTAATCGTGATGCCGGTGGAATTGACCTCGGCGGGTAGCTGTCCACTTGCGGTGGAGACTCGGTTCTGCACGTCCACTGCGGCGATGTCGAGATTGTAATTTGTATTGAATGTGGTTGTTATCTGGCTAGTGCCATCGCTTCCACTGGTGGATTGGATGTAGCGCATGCCCGGTACACCGTTGATCTGCTGCTCAAGAGGGACGGTGACCGCGGATTCAACGACCTGCGCGTTCGCCCCAACGTAGTTGCTGGTTACCGTAACCTGCGGGGGAGCGAGCTGGGGATAAAGCGAAATTGGCAGGCTGGGAATGACGACCGCACCCGCAAGGACAATGAGGAGTGCACAAACGGTAGCGAAGACTGGCCGATGGATAAAGAAGTTAACGAACAAGGAGAGCATTCCTCTCGCGGATCAACTTGTTGGACAAACGCGCAACGCCACCCGCCCAGATTTAGCTCATGGGCTGCACCATAGCCCCATCAACAAGGAGTTGCGTGCCCGAGACGATAACTTGATCACCCTTGTGTAGTCCTGATAGCACAGCATAGTCGTTCCCGACGGTGTCTCCTAATTGGACCGGACGCTGCCGTGCCACTGCTTTGTCTGCCTCATGTTGCACGACATAGACAAAGGCCTGGCCACCGAGCCGCGAAATAGCAAGCACGGGAACAGTCGGGGTGGCAACCGTGCTCCAGATTACCCTGGCCTTCACTAGCTGTGCATTGCGCACCGTTTTAGCCCCGGAGCGGAGCGTGGCCTTAGCCAGAATGCCCTGAAGGCCGTTGTCGACTTGTGCGGAAATAAAGTCGGTATGGGCATGCTCGATAAGCTTATCGCTGTTGTCGAGGATGTCGACGGGCAGACCGCGTCTCACCTGAGAAGCGCGTTCAGAAGGAATATAGATGTACGCTTCGAAATCGCGGTTCTCGTCCACCGTTGTGAGAGGGACAGTCGGAGATACGTAATCACCTACATGAACCGGGATGTCGCCCACGACGCCATCAAATGGCGCGCGGATTTGATAATAGCCGAGCTGGCTGCCCTGGGTCTTCCGTGAGGCGACAGCCGACTCGTAGTCTGCCTTGGAATTTCGGTAGGCTTGCTCGGATTGATCGAGAGCGTCGCGGCTGGTCACGCCGGCATTGAACAGCTTGCGCTGACGCTCCACCTGTACCTGGTAATATTGGTATACCGCCAGCTTCTGATTCTCAGTGGCCGCCTGAGCATCAAGGGTGGCCTCTTGCTTGATCGGGTCGATCACCATCAACAACTGGCCGGCTTTTACCCGATCACCCGAACGGGCCAGGATCTTCGTGAGATTTCCGTCGACCTGGGGCGTAAGAGTTGCGGAGCGGCGGGACTTGATTGTGGCCACGTATTCATCACTCTGCGGCACCGGTGATGCCGTCACGGTGATGGTCTGCACGGGCATAGCCTGAGCGTGGCCAGCGGCTGCAGGATCGGTGGCTGGCTTCTGGCAGCCGGCAGTGACAAACGTTACCGCAAATAGAACGAGGGCACTTCCAGTTCGACTGATCGACCGTAGGGCACGCCGAGTGTGTGTCATCTTCGCGCCTCGCAGTGCCCAGCCTGAAGCCGGACCAGCGGCTCCCGCTCGCGTCCGTTGGACTTTTGATAATGGGCAGTATTGGCGATTCTCCCACAAGGAATTCACACGCTTTCTGCAACAGGGCGGTTTGATTATTCAGTTCCGCAATAATGGAGGATCTTGCTATACGTGCAATTCTATCGTTTGAAAACAAATGTACTCTGCACTTTGTACAACAGGAAACTCCATCTGTACGGTTTCTGAGGCCTAGTCTACAGAGGTGCATTTTTTCTGCCAGCGGAAGATATCGGTGTGCGCGCCGCCAGTGCGCACACGACAACTTGTGCGATCAGCGATTGATGAGAACGGAGACCTCGAACATGAGGCCTAATGAACCGGAGGCGTATTTGTGTGGATGTTGCTCGAGGTCTGCGTGAAATTGGTTTGGCGAATGCTCGGCGACGTTTGTCAGGTAAGGAATGAATCGGGAATCTAGGATGTGCGATGCGGGAACAGCCTTGCGTACGTCGACCCCGGCAAACACGCCGAAGAACTGAACAGATCGGCGATATTCACCATGCTGGTTACTTGGCATCCTGGATAAGCAACCAATGGTCCAGCCACGATGAGAGGGTACCCATACACCGGTCTGATATACGTACCCTGTCGCGCGACTGGAATCGAAGGTAACTTTCACTCCCGGCGCAAAAGGTGCCGTTATCCCCGATGATGATCACCATGGTGTTATTTGCTGCCGGGTCTTACTGCAGCCTTCCCGCACGGTTCATTGTGGCCAGACCGCTCTTCACCAGAAGATTGCCGATTTCCGTATCCATGGTCTCGAGCATCTGATTGCTGAGGATGCGTGTGGCGGCCTCGTTTGGCCTGGTATTGTCGGTACACGAGAAGCCCGCGGAATCCGGAGTAGCGATGGGAAGAAGATTGCGCGGATGTTGCTGATATGGGGTGTGGTCGTTGGCATACGACACGGTCGCCATCCAGGTTTGCCCTTCGGCATTCTGCTGGCGAATCCAGTCCACGGCCGACTGGGTGGTCTGATCCGAGACATAGCCCCGTTACCTGCGCTCCATAAATCCGGTACCCAGGTGCACATTGAAGACATGCAATGTCTCGTTCGCTCCAAGAGACAGATCTGTCATCAAGACTCCGCGCGGCTCACGCCTCTGCGTGATCTCGATGTTTTTCCATGCAAGCATCGGCAATCTGCTGAGTGTCAGGCTGCCGTAGGTGCCGCCCCGCAGCGGGCGGTTTGCCCCGAAGCATGCTGTGTACTCCGGAAGCGCTCGCGCGATTTCCCCAGCCTGATCGAACAGCGGAGCCTGAGCGGGAGCATTGACCACCTCCTGCAGACACAGCAGGTCAGCGTCCAACTCCCGCAAGACTGAAATGGTCCGCTCCGGCACCGCGCTTTCGAACTTGTGCGATCCAATCGTTTACTGCGTGGCCATCAATCTCAGATTGGCAGCGCCGTACTTCCGCCCGAGGCTGCCTCTTATCGTTACGCTGAGTTTCATGCATGGCACGACCCTACTTTCTGGCGTGCCAGGCTTAAGTTCTCGGATGCTCAGTAGAGGGCTTTCAAGCCACCTTTGATTGGCGAAGGCACATTCGGCTGGTGCTCGATTGCGTCGAGAAAATTCTCATCGTCTGCCACGGTCAGTGGGTCGAGGTCAATCGGTTTCAGGATCGTGGACAACGGTGGTGTTGCCGCTGCGGCGATGGGCGGACGCTTGGGTCCGGTGAAATCGCGCGGGCCCGTGAACGGCAAGCGCGGGCGCAGATCCTCGCCGCGATCCTGGATTTCGTCGAGCGCCAGCGACCAAACAAGCTTCGGCGCCGCATCGAGGACACGTTTTTTTGCGGGTGCGGGCCTGGGCTTCTCGGCGGTTCTTGCAATCTGGGCAATGTTGAGCAAAGCGTGGCTCAACTGATTTGTAGCGGTGCGTAGTGAGACCGGTGCGACGTCGGGATCGGCCGCGTCCTGTTTCAAAAAGAGCTTTCGCGATTGGCCTCCAACCTTTATCGTCTGATCATCCGGCGCGAGCGCGCTCATAATCGCCGCAGCTCCGTAGCGTGCCACGCTGTTGATCATGACAAGTTGAATATCCGTTTCCTTAGCGTGGATGAGAGCGTCGTAAGCGTCGCCAGTCGTGCCACTGATCACCAACAGGTCTGCTCGCGCACCGATGATTATCTTTCCGACTCTGCCATCCCACTTGAGAATTTTGGCCGCATCGCTGGTGGCCATAGCCACAATATCCCGCGCGCTGAACAGGCCATTGAGCATGTGCTGACTGTAGAGCCATGCGACCTTCAACTCTCCAAGCAGATTTTTGCTGCCGGTAGGCGACCAGTCACTGCCGATTCCGATTCTGATCCCTGACGCGCGCGCTGCTTCCACACGCGCGGTTGCTCCGTAGAGCAGCATGTTGCTCAGCGGCGACCAGACCATCGATGACCCCTGCTTCGCCATGACGTCAAAGTCCTGGGGCAGTAGTCCCGCGGAGTGAATTCCACAAAACACGCTGTTTAGTGCCCACTTGTCCGGTGCAATCTCGAGCGCAAGAAAGTGTTCGCGGGCGGCCGAATCCGGCTGGTTTGGGTTCGTGATGCCTTCACTAAGGTGAAGGAGATAGCAGCTATCTTCCTTCCCGATTTGAGTCAGAAATCTTTGCGCGTCCTTTGCGTCGATGTCGGCGATGCGGGCCTGTGCCTCTGACAACGTAGGATCATCAGTTTGCTCCACGTTGCGAATCAGCCCACGGTAGAAGCGTGAAATGCCCGCGTTGCTGTTGAGCTTGATTCCCTGGCTTGTAGTGACGCCGCCGAGCAGACACTTGCACTCGACGTAGCGCACAAGCGCAGGCAGAAGAGCAGGTTTTTCATCGTCGTCGCGATATTCGCCAATGACGGTCATGGGCCCGCTGATCAAGGGGCGGTAGTCCTTGTAGCCACCCCACTGATCGCGGTGCTCAAAACGCTTTGGCACTGGCGACCACAAGGGCAACACGTTGTAGCTCAAGTGGTTGTGCAACTCAATCAGGCCGGGAAAGATTGTCCCACCTGTCTCGACGACTGGAACACCATTGAAGTCCGGATGAGGGTTCGTACGGTGGCGAATGTCAACGACGCAAGCTCGGTTGATATACGCGATGGAGTCAGGCCGAACTGTAAAGTTGTCGTCCATCGTGACCACGCGCCCGGCCAGAGCAACCTTAGGACCAGTGAGCGGGTCGATGGGACCGGCCTTCAGCGCTTTTGCAGCAACTTCCCCTTTTGTAGAAACAGCGCCTGTTAGCGGGTACCACTTGCGAGAAGACTTCATGAGCGGCCCTCCATTCGCACCGGTGCTTCAGACCAACCAGATCGTAGATTTAGATTTCGCCAGAACGAGCTTCTGCCAGCAAACAGAGAAGAAGGAGCGTGCCATCGGCCCGCTCACTGCATAGGGGTTTGGTAGTGCGCACAAATTATACTGCGGGCCGTCATGTCAAAGGAGATAGTTTGCAGGATGTGTACGCGGTCGATATTCAGCGAGTGGCTTCGATTACGGCGCGGTCCACAGAATCTGGCTTTCAAAGTTGCTTCCGGCTCCGCGCTGGCTGTCTGTTCCTCCGCCGGCGCCATGCCATGCCGGGACGCCAAAGGGCAGATCGCGCCTTGGCACATCGGTGCTGTGGATTGGGCTCGTCGTGCTGAACGGAGTGCTGTCCACGGTGCCATCAGGATCAGGTGCAAGCGCGCTGCTTGCGGCGGCAAACTGGCTGTTCCAATTTGCAGCGACACCGCTGGGCGAAGTTGGATGAGTAAGGTGCACGACTTTGAGGCTGCCCCGGCCGGGCCAATTCATTGCACTCAAGTGAGCGTAGGTTCCGAAGGTCAGGATGGCAGATAAGTTGTTGCTCGCGTGAGCCTGATCAAAGAGTTTGTTCCGATAGGCCGTGATGCTTGCATCCGTTGCGATTTGTTGGTTGAGCGACGCACTCTGTATTCCAAACAAGAACGTGTTCAACATGAGATACGAATGCGTGAGACCGAGCCTTGCAAGGAAGGTCTGTACGAGTTGTCCAGCCCGACCGATGAGGATTCGATGAGCGAGGGTCTCATCGGTGGATGGGTCTTGTCCGATGACGAGAACGCGGGCGGTGCCGTCAAGGCGGCCGCGGTAAAACACCGGCCCGAAACGGGTGTGGAACGGGGACTTAGTAAAGTTGATGTAGTGGTCGAGCGGGGCGTTTTTAAAGAGCTGTTCCCAGGTGGAGTCCGGCCCCGGATCGTGTTCGAGTTCGTGCATTTCCCCTCCGTGGAATAGCTTCAAGAAGCGGAAGCGAGTATACGCCGAGACCTGCTCGAAGTCCCGGGAAAGACTTTTGCGGCAACATGCGCAGGCAGTGGATGCGGAAGTGACTACTTCTGCATTTCAATTTCCGGACATTGGGAACTGTCTCAATCGATGTTAAATCCCAACAGTCGATGGCAGCGTGAAGATAGATTCGATGGATAGCAGAAGAGCAAATAACAGTGCGGTGCCAGAGACGGCAGTCTAGCCGCGATTGGTACGCGGCCAGTCGATTCGCCAGCGTCCTCCGGTTACAGATACCCAGAACAATCGTCTCGGAGCTGCGTCCAGCGCGCGCGGTGATATAAGACCCCGGTCCGCTCGAAGAAGCCGCGTGTGTGTCAGGAATTAGGAAAGCGGAAGTGCTGGAGGTCGAGATGATGGCAGAATTCGTGGCAGAGAGTGCTGAGGAAGGGTCCAAACGAGGTAAGCTCTCTTCCACCCCTCAGAGCTCAAGAGAATTCTTTGCAGCAAGTCACGATAAGAATGAAAACGAGAATCGATTTTGTGCTTAGACTAGCGCTCATGCTTGCGGTTGTTGGCACCACCTTGACGATGGCGCAACAGTCTCCTACGGGAGACACCGCTCCTCCGCACAGGCTTCAAGGCCCGTGCGACATTTACGTGGCTGCCGGTGACTCATGTGTCGCGGCCCATAGCACGACACGCGCGTTATACGCGACATATAACGGTGCCCTCTACCAGGTCTTGCGCCAATCGGACGGCAAGACCCTGGACATTGGTGTTGTCCAGGCCGCTGCGTCGCCAGGTTTGGATCCCGGCGGATACGCCGACGCAGCCGCACAGGATAAGTTCTGCGCCGGCACCTATTGCTGGATCAGCATCATCTACGACCAGTCTCCTAAACACAACGACTTGATTCAGGCTCCCCGTGGCGGATTCAGTGGTCCGGCATTGGGAGGCTTCAACACCCTTCCAATCGCGGATATGGCGCCGATCACGATCATGGGGCACAAGGTCTATGGCGTGTTCATCGAGCCAGGCGTGGGGCTCCGCCAGAACGATGCGAAAGGCACCGCAGTCGACGACCAGGCGGAGGGGCAATACTGGGTCGTCAGCGGAAAGCATTTCAACGCCGGTTGCTGTTTCGACTACGGCAATGCCGAGATCGACAGCCGTGATGATGACAACGGCACCATGGAAACGCTCTATTTCGGTAACGCCACGCCGTGGTACAGCGGGGCTGGCAACGGTCCTTGGATTATGACTGACCAGGAAAATAATCTTGTCGGTTGCGTCAACGAGGATGGGACCAAAGGCTGTCCCAATTTACCCAGTATCCCCTGGCGTTTTGTAACCGCAATCGGCAAAGGAGAACCACACCATTGGACATCCATGGGTGGTGACGCACAAAAGGGCGCTCTGTCGGTCATGTTCGATGGGCACCGTGTGAATCCAACCTATGACCCGATGCGCAAGCAGGGAGCGATTCTCCTGGGCAACGGTGGTGACAACAGTATCGGTTCGCAAGGGACGTTCTATGAAGGAGTGATGACCGCCGCTGGCACATTTCCATCGGACGCTACCGACCAACTTGTCCAGGCGAATATTGTGGCTGCCAGATATGACGTGACTCCACTTAGTCTGGCTCCAGCGGCGACAGCCATAACGCATGCAGGCACGCAGTCCTTCACATCGGGGTCTTCGCGAGACTTCACCGTGGCATTCACGAATACAACGGGGGCGCCTGCAGCGAACGTTGCGTTGAGCATTGTTGTACCAGGCAAACAGTGGGCGGCTGTCGTTTCAGGCACGACCGAGACGTCGAAGATGTTCGGTCAGCAGATTGCGCCGGGAGAGAGCGTGAGCGCGACTTTCAAAGTCACTTCCGGACCAGTAGCGCTCAACGGAGATCTCGTAGGCACGGCTTCGTGGACGAACGCGACCAGCGGCAGAAGGCAGATCGAAACGGCAGTTGAAAAGGTTCGAAATGCCAGACCAATTAAGATCAACGAGTTTAGAGTCAACTCAGGCGCTCCCGGCAACCCGACAGATTCATTTATAGAGCTCTACAACGCAGGTTCCCAAAGCGTCGATCTCGCCAACTGGACGTTGACCGTGCACCCCGCCCATCAGGCTATCTTCTCGGCGGTGAAGATCCCGACTGGAACGAAGCTTGCGGCTGGCGGCTTCTATCTGCTCGGCCTCTCCAACTCGGGGTTGGCGGTTCCCGCACACGCAGGCGACAGCGTTATCCATGTCAGAAACGCCGAGGGAATGTCGGTTGGCGACACGATCAACATCGGCACGGGCTCCAACGTGGAAGTGCGAAAGATCGCAGGCCTCGGGACGGCTGCCAGTAACCATACAGCGTTGTGGCAATCGCTGCCCGAAGAACCAGTGATCACAATTCCTGCCGGCTCGACCAATGTGCCTGTTGAGGATGCATCTGGGTTTGTTGTTGGTCAGAAGATTGCGCTTGGCTATGGCTCTACCTATCCGATCGTTGCAAATACGGTGGAGCAGTATGAGATCGCGACGGTGACGGCAATCGGTAAGCCAGGCACACAAGCGTATCTGGCGATGGATGCGCCTGCGGGAGCCACCAACATCCAGGTGACATCCCTCGCAAATATCTCCACCGGTGACAATATCAGGTTGGATATCGACAGCGTTGGTCATGGGATCGAAGCCGTGACGGTGGCACATGTCGGCAAAGCAGCGAGTCAGACCAATCTCTTAACTCCTGCGAATGCCGGAGCAACCCGGATCAGCGTGCGCCGAGCGGAGGGTTTCGGTGTGGGAGACAAGATCACGGTCGGCACGCCTACAAGCCAGGAAGTCGTCAGGGTCACCACTGTGGGCAATCAGGGTCCGGATGTTACCTCCATCGACTTTACCCCCGCCCTCATCAAACCTCATGTAGTCAGTGAACGAGTGGTAGCTCCGGGCACAGGCCTGGGGCTGGCAGCTCCCTTACGGTTCAATCCTGCGGCCAACCTTCCGTTTAGTGATCGCGGAACAGGAGTCAGCTTCCAACCGGCGACTGCCTTTGCGCATTCGAGCAACGAGCCCGTTCAGGCGCTTGGGACAGGTATAACGCTCTACAGGCCACTGGCCAACGATCACGCGATCCACGCGGCCGTACGCGATGCCGCGGTCACAACTGCGGGATACCAGGGCACGCCTGCGCCCAACCAGTGGTTTGGCGGACCGGAATTAACCACGAAGTCCCCGCAGTTCGGCCGTACCCTCACCGTCGAGGAAGGCAGCATCGTGCTCCGTGACTCTTCAGGAGTGGTTGCCGACAGCCTTAACTATGGAGGCCTTGTCGATCCATGGGCCGCTGAAGGGAATCAAGCTGTCTCAGGAGCTCAGATAAGCGGTTGCTACGCCCCAGCACCTGGTTCGGTCTTCAACCCATGGTCGACAGTTGTGGCCCCTGTTGCCATCAATACGAGCGCAGGCCGGTTCCCTGACGGCGCCGATACCGACAGCAACTGTACCGACTTTTCAACGCAGGCTGCTGCTTCTTTGTCGGCAGCTTCGGGCGCAGGTTCAACCAACATCAAGGTCGCCAGCACGGAAGGCTTCCGCCCTGGCCAGACAATCCGAATAGATTCTGGTGCGAATGCTGAAACCGCGATTCTCTCTACCGTTGGCACTGCAGGCGCCACTACGTTGCGTACTTCCATCGGTGTAGGAGCGACTGTTCTCCCTGCAACAAGCGTGACTGGCTTTAGTAAAGGCCAAACAATCACGATCGACGAAGGAGTAAATTCTGAAACGGCTGTTGTCTCCTCGAGTAGGACCCGTGGCGCCGCCACCATCACGGTCGTCACACCCCTCGCTCGTGGCCACGCAGCTGGCACGCAGATATCGGGTAGCGGTATCAACCTCACTACTCCGCTAACCCGGCATCATACCAATGGAGCGCAGGTCTCCGACCGTGTTCCAACTCCTGGCGCGCCGAACCAAAATCACTGAAGAAATCATTGAGGGACCTGCGGAATTGGCACGAGCGCATATAACTTGAACATTCTTACAACACTATGAGTATGACAATCATAAATCCACCGCGAATCACAGCCACTTCACGGCGGGTGAGGAGTGCAACGACGTTTTTCGGGACTATGCTACCGCCTTCGCATTTCCAGAACAGAACCGACTCACTGAGCGCATTGGCGATTACTGATCTCGACTCAAACGCACTGCCAACCTTCAGATTCCGCCCGACAACCCCTACAGAATCGCCGGACTACCGGAGTTAGGATGTGTCTCCGGGGCGGCGCTGTCTACTGCCCCTCATTTTTTAGGGGATCTCGATGAGTGTATCGGCGATTTATCGATCGTTGAGCGTGAACAAAAATGCGATTGGATCGTTCAGCCCGGGGCTGAGTTTCCAAGCGTCCGGATGACGGAACAAAGGCGATCTAACTAACGTTTTCTCTTTCACCATGGCGGATTGAAAAGGGAATAGGGGCGGGCGCATGTTGCGAGAATTGCGGTTTGCGATTCGACTGCTGTTGAAGCAGCCAGGTTTTAGCTTGATTGCTGCGCTGACGCTGGGGCTGGGGATTGGGGGCGACATCCGCGGTTTTCAGTTTGATTCAGGGCGTGCTGCTCACACCGCCGCCCTACCGGAAGCCGGAGCAGCTCGTGTTAATTCCAACGGTACGCACCGATGGACAGAAGATGGACAGTCCACGCGGGTGGGCGGCGCAACAGTGGATGGAGTGGCAGAAAGAACCGAAATCGTTCGAAGGTATCGCTGCGTATGACTGGACATTTAATTTTTTAATTCGAAATGACGGCAGCCAGTCCATGCAGGGAATGGATGTAACGAAAAACTACTTTCAGGTTATGGGGCTCAGGCCAGTGGCAGGGCGCAGTTTCGAGGATTCGGATTTCGCGCAAGGACCAGTGAAATCGATTCTGCTGGGATACGAATTCTGGCAGCGGACATTTGGTGGCGACAAGCAGATTATCGGGAAGACAGTGCGAATCAGTCGGTGGCAAGTGACGCCGACAGTGATTGGGGTGATGGAATCGGGCGTGCGATTCCTGCCGTCGCCGGGAGCGGCGAAGGAGCGGAATTACGACGTCAATGCGACGGTGGATTTCTGGGTGCCGGCGATTCCCGAACCGAAGTATCTGAAGGAGCCGTATTGGAATGTAGTGGCGCGACTGCGCGATGGAGTGATTCCACAGCAGGGGCAACAGGAATTGGCCGTGCTGCGGCGGGAGAGGCGCACGCAGAGAAGAAGTTTGAAGGGTTCGCGCCGCAATCCGAGCTAGTAACGGATGAACTGAACCGGGATGGAAGGCAAGTTCTGCTGCCGCTGGTGGTGCGAGGCCTGCAACGACAACAAGAATACGCAGTACGCAGCGCAATGGGTATGGGTCGCATGGCCCTTCTAAGGCAAGTTTTGATGGAGAGCCTATTGCTGGCGTTACTGGGCGGGGCGATTGGCGTCGGCCTCGCCTTTGCTGCCGTGAAGCTGTTCAAGGCGATTGCGGGACATGCCGTTCCTCGCCTTGATGGAGTAACAGCAGGCTGGGCGGTTATGGGGTGGGGACTTGGCGTTGCAGTGCTTGCCGCGTTTTTCGCAGCGGTTTTCCCGGCTCTGCGAGCGTTTCGGTTGGATCCGATGGAGGTGCTGAAGAACGCCGGGCCGAAAGGAACGGCAGGAATCGGCGAGAGGCGGTTGCTGCGGGCAGTCACCATGCTCCAGACGGCGCTGACGTTGGCGCTGCTGGTAGGCGCGGGGCTCCTCATTCGCACGATGATGAAAATCTCGCAGGTGCCATCTGGCTACAACACGGGTCGAATATTGACGATGAGCGTGACAGAGGTGCAAAGCAGGTCGAGTTGGGGCAGCTTTCACCGGCAGGCGTTGGAACGCGTTGCCACGCTTCCGGGTGTGCAGTACGCGGCATTTGCTTGGGGGGTGCCGCTGACGGGAAACAATTGGCCGGCGACTTTGGACATTGAGGGCCAGCCGCCGGCGGTGAAAGAGAGTGACAAGACAGCGCTGCCGCTGCGCGCCGTGACGCCTGACTATTTCAAGTTGACGGGAATGGCGCTCATGGACGGGCGGGAGTTTCGATCGACAGATGACGACAAGGCGCCACAGGTGGCCATCGTAAACCAGGCGTTTGCGGACCGCTACTTTCCGCATGGCGACGCAATTGGACGGAAATTCTGGCTGAATGGGCGAGATAAACCGGACACGGAAATTGTCGGGGAGATTGCGAATGGGCGGACGGACGATCTAACGCAGTCGGCATTGCCCGAGATCTATCTCCCGCTATGGCAGGCGACGGCGTTTTCAAAACATCTTGTCGTGGGAACAACAGCGGATCCGCGCGCGGTGGTTGTTGCCGTGGAACGCGCACTCCGCTCCGTGGATGCAACGGCGGCAATCGAAAACGTGAAGACGCTAGAGCAGATTCGTGATGAGTCGTTGGCATCGCGGACATTCGCGATGAACCTCTTGACAGGGTTTTCGGTGGTGGGAAGCGCGTTGACGCTGGTCGGAATTTACAGTGTGCTTTCGCTGTCAGTGGCCTCGCGACGCCGTGAGCTGGCCATTCGTACTGCGGTGGGCGCGCAACAAAAGCACATACGCAAGTTGATCTTCGCGGAAGGGTTTCGGTTGATAGCGGGTGGCGTGCTTATCGGTGTAGCACTGGCCATTGTTTTGTCGCGAGTGCTGAGGTCTCTCCTTTTCGAAGTGCAGCCCAGCGATCCTGTGACCTTGATCGCTGTGGGAGCGATGTTCGTGGGAGTGGGCCTCCTAGCGTGCTGGGTGCCGGTGCGACGGGCAGAGAAGGTCGATCCGCTGGAAGCGTTACGCTACGAATGAACTGTGGAAGCCTCGATCACGAAGGCGTCCACGTCGCATGATGAGTGAGTTGGCGATTTAGCATCAAGCGAGAATATGACCTTCCGTCTGGCATTGCCAAAAACTCCACGATTACATGCCAGGGAACGTCGTCGGATGCAAAAGGGAGCGCCGAAACCAGTGGTTGAGATAAAGAACACCATTCCATCAGTGGACGATATTGGGGCTTTGTGTAGATTGGATCGTTTGTCCAGAAGTCAAGCGGGCCGTAATAGGCCCGAGGATGGCCATGAGCAAGACATAAGCCGCTGCAAGAGGTCCTAGGCGGGGTTCAACGCTGGTGCCGAGACCGGCAATAATGATCGAAAACTCGCCATGAGCAACAAGGATCATTCCTGCGCGCAAACGTGAACGCCTCGGCAGGCCAGCGCGCCGCGTTGCCCAGAAGCCGGTAAGCATCTTTGTGAGGCTGGTGACAAAGGTCAGCACCAGCGCTACCAGCAGGACAGGGGGAATAATACGCGGATCGATTTCCAGCCCAAAGAAAAAGAAGAATGTCGCAGCAAAGAGGTCACGTAGCGGAGCGAGTAGGCGGTGGGATTGCTCTGCGATAGGACCAGAGACGGCGATTCCAACAAGAAACGCTCCTATGGCAGCTGAGATCTGGAGTTTCTGCGCAATTCCCGCAACCAGCAGGACGGTTCCGAAGGTGGTCAAAAGGATGATCTCGTCCGATTGATGCGCTACAAACACGCTCAGCGAATTGCCATAACGGATTGCGACAAAGAGAACAATCGCGACCGTACCCGCGGCGATTGCTATTGGCACAAGCATTCCGGCGGGACCGCCTCCACTGATGAGTACCGCCACGAATGGAAGATACACGGCCATTACAAGATCTTCGAGGACCAGGATGGAGAGAACGGTGGGTGTCTCGGGGGAATCGAATCCTCTGAGTTCGGAGAGTACGCGAGCGATGATACTCGACGACGAAATATAGGTGATCCCACCTAGGAGCAGTGAGGGTAGTGGCTTCCAACCCAAAAGCCGACCGGCGATAAATCCCGGAGGGAAATTGAGTAGGAGGTCGATGGCACCCGCCGGCAGATCGCGCTGTAAGTTCCGCTTGAGTTGCGCTCCGGAGTACTCAAGGCCAAGCATGAAGAGTAGCAGCAGGACGCCGACTTCCGCTCCTATCTGGATGAAGCCCGCACTAAGCTTGAGGGGGACAAACCCGCCGTTGCCGAATGCAAGTCCGGCAAGCAGGTAAAGTGGAATGGAAGAAACTCCCCAGCGACTGGCAATCCGCGCAAGCACCGCCAAGCCGATGATCGCCATTCCAAGCTCGATAAAAACCAATCCGAAATCATGCGCTGGCAGAAGTTTCTCCTAAACCCAACTGAGTGACGGTAGGATATTGCGTTTCGCAAGATGACACAAAACCATTGCGGCTACATCGTTCTCTGCCGACATAACGAAACTCAGGTATTGCCAACAGGCCAAATCACCCATTGACCGCCGCTTAGAGGCGACGGTGACGATCTTCCTCTTAAACGCGTTTACGTTGATCTTTTGTTCTGAGACCCTTTCAGTGCGTGAGGCAACTCTGGCCACTCATGCTTCGGATAACGGCGCATTAGTTCCCGTCGAACCTGTGGATAAAGGCGCTCCCAGAATCCGGCAAGGTCTGTTGTCGTTTGTACCGCGCGATGGTTTGGAGCGAGGAGATGAATGACGAGCGGTGTCTTGTCCGGACCGATCCGTGGAGTTTCCTGCATCCCGAAGAAGTCTTGCAGCCTGGATGAAATCCATGGTGGCCTGCCTTCTTCGTAATGGATCTTAGTCCGACGTCCATTCTTCAGCCGAATACTGAGAGGGGCGATCTCGTCGAGGAGCTTCATGTTGAGCTTCTCTTCCAGCAGGGGAATGAAGTTTCTGGAGGCACTTCTCAGATCTCCAAAGCTTTGAAGTCCCAGGCACAGATTACGCAGGGTTTGTAGGAGATCGGGTGACTCGAGTCGCGCGAAGGTCAATCGAGCGAGGAAATATTCCAGAGCCGACTTTTCTACGAAGTGATCTACGCCTATCTCGAATGCCTTCCGAGCGAGCAACTCGGCCGCTTCCGCCTCCGGCGCGGTTCCTCGCGACTCCTCAATGATCAGGCTGTCATATAGCAACGCACTTACTTTCTCGACCCGCTCCGTGATGCGATTCCAGACCACACTCGAACTTTCTTGAATACGATCAGGGAAAAGATCGAGCAGCCATTCCGGCTCAACTCGCGCGAACATGCGGATGAGTGGCAAGAGATTTTCCTGGCGATCCTCCGCATCGAGGGCGAGCATAAATTCATAAGGTGGCGTTTCGCCAGCCACTTCTGCCGAGATCCCTGTTGATAGCAGCACCTGATTGCCCGATCGCCGCCGGCAACACGGTCAGGAAAACCAGCCAGTACGGAGAGCAGCAATGCCTCATCATCGTGGCGAGTTTGCTTTGGTGGGCGGGCCATCCTGATCAGTTGTTCCATGTGCTGCCGCAAACGATACTCCTGAGGCAAGTCCATGGCAGCTAGAAGATCATTCTTTTCGCTGCGTACGCCTAGACCGAGCAGTGCCGTGGCAAGACATCCATCCTCTCCGACCCCTCGATCCAATGCTTCGACCAGGATGCGAGACAAGCGAGGAGACAGCGGAAACTGTGCGAGTTGCTGCTCCATACCGTCGTTTGCCCCAAGGCGATCAAGCAACAACTCAGCACTCTCAACGCTTTTCGCGGGGGGAGTATCCAACCAATCGAGATCATTGAGATGTGCGATCTTCATTGCCCGAATGCTGAGTAAAAGCTGCGAAAGATCGGCGCGTGCGATCTCAGGAGTATCGTGTTCCGGTCGCAGCAGATAATCTTCTTCGGAATAAAGCCGCATCACCTGGCCGGGTCCGGTGCGGGCTGCTCGTCCGGCTCGCTGAGTTGCGGACGCCTTGCTGATCCGTCCAACCTGCAGCGTCGGCAGTCCACTCCAAGGTGAGTAGGTTGCGATGCGCGCCAGACCGCTATCGATGACTGCAGTCACTCCTTCGACAGTGACAGAGCTTTCGGCAACATTCGTCGCGAGAATGAGTTTTCTTTCCGCCGACGGCAACACGGCGCGGTCCTGTTCGGAGGGTGATAGATCTCCATGAAGGGGCAGTACAAGCAGGCCCGTTCGGCGAGCGATCGTTTCACACTCTCGCATCGTTCTCCTAATCTCTGCGATGCCAGGAAGGAAAGCGAGAATACTGCCTGAGGGCTGGCCGGCATTCAGCAGTTCCACAGCCCTCCTCGTTTGAACCTGAAGCGGCTCGGGGGAATAAGGCAGATGCCTAACCGACAATTCAAACAGCTTCCCCTCGGTTCGAAGGACTGGACAGTTATCAAGGTATCGCGCGATCGGCGCCGCATCGAGCGTGGCCGACATTACAACGATGCGTATCTCCGGCCGGGTGCGTTGGAGACGCTTCAGAAGTGCCAGAGCAAGATCGCTGTCAAGGTGGCGTTCGTGGAATTCGTCAAGAACGACCGCGTCGATGCCTTTGAGAGTTGGATCTGTCAGCAAACGGCGGGTCAGAATGCCCTCCGTAACAAACCGGAGTCGCGTGCGCGGCCCGATCCTCTCTTCGAAGCGGACCTGGTAGCCAACCGTTCCGCCAACCTCTTCGCCTCTTTCCCATGCGACCCTTCGTGCCGCCAGGCGAGCCGCGATCCTGCGCGGCTCGAGCACGATAACTTCGCCGCTGACGAGACCGAGAACGGCCGGCGGAACACGGGTGGTCTTCCCGGTTCCTGGCGGTGCTTCGATGACGAGGTTGGTCGTATGCTGCAGGATTGCGAGAACCTCCGGCAGAATCGCATCCACCGGAAGTGCTGCCTTTCGAATCACTGAATCGATCCAAACACAGCGTTTCTGGAGCCGTCAATACGCTACGTAGGCCAATTCTGTTGGAGCCAACGCAGGCTTATCAGGTTTTCCTGAAAGTCTGCTCAGGCGGCATCGCGTCGCTTACGGCAGCTAGCGCAGCGACATTGCATTGCTCGCTAAAAATCGCCACCGCGCCGATCATGGCTACAATATTAGACAATCGTTATGGCAAACGAAGGCACCCCAAATAACACTCCCGACTTTCTCAATACACCCGAGGCCATTGACGATTCCACAGAATCGTTCGGCTCACTCCTTTCACAGTTTGAGAAGACTCATGGGGTTGGCCAATCGAAGACGGCGGCGTCACAGAAAGAAGGCATCGTGATCTCGATCTCGTCAGATTCGGTGTTCCTTGATATAGGCTTTAAAATCGAGGGCGTACTCTCTCGGGGAGAGTTTGAGAACAACGCCCAAGGGATTACTGTTGGAGACAGGTTTCTTGTCTCGGTCAAGGGGCGCAATGAAGAAGGATACTATGCTCTCTCGCGTTTGAAGATTGCTCAGCCGACGGACTGGTCATCACTGGAAGAAGCCTATACGCAAAAAGCAGCCGTCGCAGGAACCGTGACTAGCCTCGTCAAGGGTGGTCTTACAGTCGACATTGGCGTACGAGCCTTTATGCCGGCATCTCGTAGTGGCACTCGCGATGCTGCTGCTTTGGAGAAGCTTGTTGGCCAGGAGATCACCTGCCGCATCGTAAAGCTCGACGCCGCCGAAGAGGACGTAGTCGTTGACCGCCGCGTCATCCTTGAAGAACAGGCCCGGCAGCTTGAGCAAGAACGATATGCAGAGGTGAAAGAGGGAGATATTGTTAGTGGTCTGGTTCGAAGCCTCACAAGCTACGGCGCCTTTGTCGATCTTAGTGGAGTCGATGGCTTGCTGCATGTAAGCGATATTGCGTGGAGTCGCGTCAATAATCCTGAAGAAGTTCTTACTGTCGGTCAGCGACTACAGGTCAAAGTTCTGAAGATCGATGCCGACAGCAGGCGCATTTCTCTTGGACTCAAGCAACTGCAACCAGAACCATGGCGCTCTGCTGCCGACAGGTATCAGTTGGGGCAGCGCGTAAGCGGCACCGTGAAACGTCTTACGGATTTTGGTGCGTTCATCGAAGTCGAGCCCGGAATCGAGGGTCTGATTCACGTCTCTGAGATGTCGTGGGTCAACAAGGTGCGGAAGCCTGCTGATTTTCTCAAACTCGATGACACGGTTGAGGCCGTCATCCTTTCGATCAACCCAGCCGAGCGCCGTCTCTCTCTAGGGCTCAAGCAGGCTCTTGGCGACCCATGGACCGTGGTGCCGCAGAAGTTTCCCGCCGGTTCTGTTATCGAGGGCCCAGTCACACGACTAATGAAGTTTGGAGCCTTCGTGCAGCTGGCGGAGGGTATCGAGGGCCTGGTTCACGTCAGCGAGATCAGCGCCGAAAAACGCATTAACCATCCGCAGGACGCGCTCAAGATCGGACAGATCGTCAGAGCTCAGGTTCTCGCCATAGAGTTGGAAAAGCGTCAGATTAAGCTGAGCATGAAGCAGTTGATTCCTACCGGCCTGGACGAGTATCTCGAGGAGCATTCAATCGGTGACGTCGTATCGGGCCGCCTGCTTGAGTGCACAGGGGATAACGCCATTGTGGAACTTGGCGAAGGCATTCGCGCCAATTGCGCCGTAAGCGTAAGGACCGAGCCGGTGGCATCTAGCCACAGCGAAGCCAAGCTTGATCTCTCAGCCTTGAGCTCTATGCTGAGCGCCCGATGGAAGGGCGAAACGAAAGCGTTGGGCGCGCAGGCTGAGCCACTTTACGTTGGTCAGGTGCGCAATTTCAAAATCGCTACGATCGATCGCGACACCAAGCAAATCTCCCTGGAGTTGACGGCGTAAGTGCACCCTTACCCACGATCTATTCGTTTCGGACGCTCGTCGTGAATCATTTTGACGACCACGTTTTACTGTGGTTTCTTAACTTCTCAGAAAGCCAGTAAGCGCTTCTTCGCCGATTGGGGTTCGTATCGCAATTAGTCAACACAAGCCGACTTGCCGTTACCTGTTTGGTGTGAACCCAAATTCCTGTCAAAGCCGGTGCGTGTCGAGTGCGCAGCAGGCGATGAAGGGCTTCATTCCCCAAGCATTATTACAATCAGAAGCATTGGATCGGCACGCGCATTAGCCGCGTGAGCATCGCCTAAGTCACTTTCTATGCTTGTAGACTAAAGCGATACACACATTCATTCAAGATTGTTTCGATGCCTACGAGCACGAGCTGCGTCTTTGCATGGATGCTGTGCGACCACTTCTGCTTGCCGGTCGCTGCATCGAGCGCGAGGATGTGATCCTTCTCCGCCAATGCATACAAGGTGTCGCCGATGACGAGCGGGTTGAAGGCGTAGATGGCCTCGTCCCCGGTGGACGCAATCCACATAGGCTTCAACTGCATCACATTGCCGCGGTTTACCTGCTTCAGTGAGGAGTACTGCGCTCCATCCTCCGCGCCACCGTAGGCGCGCCAGCTTGCGTGGGGTCGTTCTGCGCCGTGGCAATGGATAACAGAGGCAGGTAAAAGAGTTGCCGTGATCTTCACCACCCGGGGAAATTCTGGGGGAACGCAGTTGGGATGGAGGAGGGAAGGGCGATGGCCGACGAGCGGGAAATGGAAGCACGCCGATCGCTTGCAGCCAGCGGCATCACAAATATCTGGTTCTTGCCTGGGCTGACACCCCAACCCAGGACGTGCTGCACTCGCTGGAGACTCTCGGGCATGGCCAAGCGCTGGACGAGGTGGTTCCTCGACTCGCCCGGGGGTCATCATTACCTGGATGCCTGCATATGTAGCCGGCGAAAACCACGGCGACCATCAGGCCTCCTCGGTGGTGGCAACGGAAGCTGTTGATATAGCCGGCGACCCTACTGCCTTTCCAGAGCAGGTAGCTGCACCGAGACAGTTTCAAGACATCAGTAATTATGGAGAAGGCCTTCATCCCTGGCAGCCAAGAAGCTCTACTACTTTTCGGATGCAAGCCATCAGGACTTTCTGGCGCATCATGACCCCAGCTACCTGGCTTCGGATGTCTCGCGTAGCGGAGGGGTGCTGTATGCCACGCTGAACCGGCGTGCAGGGGAGTTCTATGCTATGCAGATCGACCCGCAACTGGACTATTACGTTAACATGCCTGACCATCTTGTGCTTGCAAAGTCGCTGGTCAAGTCTTCATCTGTCGAAGCGGATGTCTGGGATGGAGTCGATAAGACTCCGATTGCGTACATGCCCCCCTCCGGGGTATCGGCCGGAGTCCAGTTCTTCAGTAGGCCTCGAACTTGGCGGCCTATGGTCTTTCTACAAGGAGTTTTACGCTTCGCACGGGCTAACGGCTGCACTGAGCTTCGTGAAGCCCCAGACAGTCCTGAGCAGTGGTCATTCTCTATGGGTCCCTCTATTGCTGCATAACGATACGAGAGAAAGCCACGATCTCGTCCTTCGTGCTTCACTGCCGGATGGCTGGACCTCGACATCGAAAGAGAGCACTTATCACTTGGAGTCTCATAGCAGCTACCCGGCTCAGCTTTTCTTGACTGCACCAGCTACCAAAGCAGGGAGGGAGCCGCAGGAATTGCGATGGACTCTTCTGGAGAACGGGAAGCCAATAGGAGAGGCCACGCTGCTTGTCTTTCCACAGTAGCTTCCCCGCACACAAGACGTCGCAGGAGCTACGCGGCAGTTCGAGCAGGTGGCCTGAGATACCTCGCTGCATTTGAATTGGTTTTCCGGATGGGCGAGGATAGGTGTCGCCACATGACGTCAGTCAATCTGACCGTTTGCAGATTAGAGCGGTCACGGAGAGCAATGGGCACTATTATAGTTATCGGCCTTGGTGCCATGGGCAGCGCAACGGCGCTGCAGCTCGCATCGCGCGGTCATCGTGTGCTTGGCTTTGATCAGTTCACACCGCCTCATAGTTACGGCTCCTCTCACGGCCAGACAAGGATCATCCGGCAGTCCTATTGGGAAGATCCTCGCTACGTTCCCTTGCTGTTGCGCGGTTACGAGCTCTGGCGCCGGCTGGAGTTTGACTCCGGGCAACACCTGATGCATATAACGGGCGGATTAATGATTGGACGAGCCGGCGGGGGCCTGGTGGGGCGGAGTGCCGTTAGCGCGGAACGGTTCATGCTACCGCATGAGGTACTCTCGACCGAACAAGTCCGCCGCCGGTATCCCGCGTTCAAAATGGATGATGACTGGGTCGCGCTCTGGGAGAGGGATGCGGGCTATCTCCGACCGGAGCTCTGTATCGAACAGCAGCTTGGACAAGCCGTAATGGCTGGCGCGGAACTTCATTTCGATGAGCCAGTGATGGAATGGAACGCATTGCCCACCGGTGACGTATTGGTGCGGACGTCGCGCCAGACATATGCCGCCGAACACTTGGTGATCACGGCCGGTCCGTGGGCACCTCAGATACTGAAACAGCTAAACCTGCCGCTCAGGGTCACACGCCAGGTGGTCTATCGGTTCGAACCCATCGGCAGCATCGATCTGTTTCGTACGGACCGGATGCCTGTCTATATTCGGGAGATGGAGGAGGGGCAGCCTTTGCTATATGGCTTTCCTCTCACCGGTCCGGACTCCGAAGGTGTGAAGGTGGGTTTACATGGCAGTGACGAGTTCTGCTCGCCGGAATCGGTCGATCGGACCATACGTCCTGCCGATGAGCGCATAATCAGAGCACGCGTTGCGGAAGCGCTGCCACTGCTCGCAGGTCGATTGCTTCATGCCGAAACGTGCCTGTACACGATGACTCCCGATGAACATTTTGTTATCGATAAGCATCCTGAATTTTCGCAGGTGACGCTGGCAGCGGGATTTTCCGGCCATGGTTTCAAATTCGCTCCTGTCCTGGGGGAAGTGCTGGCCGAGCTGGCAACCGGCGGCTCGCCTGAGTACGACCTTGGGCTTTTTTCCACTCGACGTTTCCAGGATCTTTCATTAGCAAGCTGACGCCGTTTACATGCCGCAGTGCGGAAGAGCATGGCGGAGAAAATGAGCGAGTAAAGTAATGGAATGGACGCGACGCGCCTTGATGGTTCGAGGAGGAATGGCCTCAGGCGCCATCGCTCTGGGAGCGATCTCGCCAATAGCCGCGCTGCCGAAAGGGCATAAGGCGAAGATCATCGTTGCTGGCGGCCATCCCGGAGACCCGGAATATGGATGTGGCGGCGCGATCGCATCCTTAGTGGAGCAAGGCCATGAGGTCGTCTTGCTGTACCTCAACGATGGCGGGTGGCCACCGACGCCGGCGGCAACACGATTGGCGGAAGCGAAGCGGGCATGCGAACTGCTGGGAGCGCGTCCCGTTTACGCGGGGCAGACAAATGGAGCGGCCATAGTAGACAACCTCCACTATGAAGACTTTGCGCGCCGTCTCAACGCCGAGGCACCCGACGTCGTCTTCACTCATTGGATTATCGACAATCATCGTGATCATCGCGCCATTGCGATGCTCTCGTATGACGCATGGCAAAAATCCGGCCGGAAGTTCGCCCTTTATTACTACGAAGTGTCGGATGGCGAAGATACGATGCAGTTTTCGCCGAATCGTTACGTTGATATCACCCGGCTGGAGTCACGTAAGAGGGCGGCGTGCTACGCGCATGCGAGCCAGACGCCGGATCGGTACTATGCGCTGCAAGACCAGGTGGTCCGCTTCAGAGGTCTGGCAAGCGGCTACACGCGCGCTGAGGCTTTTATTTGGCAGGAACAAAGTCCCTTCGACATTCTCTCTAGTCCGACAGTTGACCCGAAGAGCGCTTGATCGCGCAGAGTTCAGCTCCAATGCGTGATTTGAGTCTCCGATAACGGCGAACGTTTCCGGATAGGACAAAGCATAATTGCGGTCGGCTTCCCTCAGTTGGGACCCGTGAAATCCTGCTCCGTATCAGGACAGGTCGCTTAATGACCGAGACCGAGTTTGGCAGGGAAATGGTTAGCACGCGTGATCCTGCGCCGGTGACGAATCGATCGAAGTGTCCGAGCTGGGAGCTAAGAGAGGAGCGGATCGAGGTCCATCGCCCCATTCAGAATGCGAACGACGACCACCTGCCGCCTGTGTACGCGGAAAAAGATGAGGTAATTGCCCTGGACACCTCGACGAAGACGCAGATTCTCATAGCGAGAGAGGATCGGATAAATCCCGTGCAGGTCACCCAGCTGAAGCGTAGCGTCGCGCAATTCGCGGATGAACGAGATCGCGTGTTCTGGCTTGGCTCTAGCTATGTAATCGGCGATATGGATCAGGTCGTCCTCGGCCTTTGCAGTAAGGACTACCTTCATCGGCGTCTCTTCGTCGCCGACACAGCGTACCGGGCTTCCAACTCGTCAAAGACCTTCGCTGCGGGACGCACCCGACCCGCATCCCCATCCTTAAGGCCTTGCGCTAAGGCCCGATCGAGAGAGCAGAGACGGTCGTTCCGTTCTTCCAGGAGCCGGAGGCCGGCGCGAACTACTTCGCTTGCGCTGTTGTAATGGCCGTTCTCAAGTTGCGATTGCACGAAATCCTCGTAGTGGGAGCCAAGGGTATAGCTGCTGGGCATGGGTCATCTCCTCCTGCTATCATAAAATGATAGAGCAGACTGGCTGTGCTCGCCAACCTGATTTGTGGCCTCACAAGTCAGACCGCTATGCGGCAACCACAGTGCGAGCACGTGGATGCGCGGCCGCATCCGGCTTTCTCAGGAACCTGAGAAGGCTGTCTTCGACAGATCGATTAGCTAGAAGCAGGAGTCATCAGTTTTACCCGCGTGGTACTTCCACCTAGTCGACGGCCGCTCCCAGAGAAGCTGCGACGATGCCTCGGGATTCTCATCTATTCTGTAAATCATCTCTCAACGCTACCTTCGGTTTGGCGCACATCAACGAGGGTTTGGTCAAATCTCGAACGGAGCCCAGCTTTCTTGGTTGAACCCTCGTCCTTTCTGAATCGCATCTTCCGAGCGTTTCGGTACCGTGATTTTCGGATCATGTGGTTGGGAGCTTGTGTTTCTACCATAGGCACGTTTGTGCAGCAGTTTGCACAAAGCTGGCTGGTCTACGATCTCACCAGAGATCCCTTCTATCTCGGACTGGATCTGTTCTTGGGGCAACTGCCGATCATGCTCTTTTCCCTCTTCGGTGGTGTGTTTGCTGACCGCTTGGACAGGAAGAAGATGCTGCTGTCGTCGCAGTATATCCAGATGATCTGCGCCTTTGCGTTGGCGGCCCTTTTCTCTACCCATACCGTCAGGGTCTGGCACATCCTGACCTTGTCTTTCTTCGTTGGGGTCGGGCAGTCATTTGGCGGACCAGCCTATTCCGCGCTGTTGCCAACGCTGGTGGAACCTCAAGACCTTGCCAATGCAATTTCGATGAACTCCATTCAGTTCAACCTTGCGCGCATCATCGGCCCGACACTCGGCGGCTTCGCGTATACCGCCTTTGGAGCGACTTGGTGTTTCGCATTGAACGGCTTCTCTTACATTGCGGTGATCCTTTCTCTATTCGCTATCCAGGTGCATTTCGTCGCACCGAAGACACAAATGTCCGTCTTGAAAAGCATGAAGGAAGGAATCGGATTTATTAGAGATCGTGAAGGTCTGACTCCGCTCGTCGTGCTGGCATTTTGCACAACTCTGCTTGGTTTTTCTTTGACTGGATTTCTTCCAGTGATCGTGCGGACGATCTTCAACAGAGGCCCCGGCACCTATGAGCTTTTGCTGGTTTTCTCAGGTGCCGGATCAATTTGTGGAGCCCTACTCGTCGCGGCGATGGAGAAGCTGAAAGGACAGGCGCGTCTAGCGGTTCTTGCTCTAGTCGTACTTGGGCTTACAACGGCCGGATTTGCAGTATCCAAATGGCTTCCAATCTCTTGTGTTCTGATTTTTCTTGCCGGCACTGCTGTAATGGCATCTGCCTCGCTAATGTTGTCGCTCGTCCAACTCATTGTTGTTGACTCAATGCGAGGGAGGGTGATGAGCGTTTACAATCTGGCTTTTCGCGCCGGGATACCTTTAGGCGCCCTGATTCTAGGGAGGTTGATTCCACTATTGGGTATCTCGGTCGCTGTGGCCGGATTCGGATTGTGTCTGGTCGGCGTGGCTAGCTACTTTCTAATTGTTATGACCAAGCTGCCAACCTTTCAACGAAAGGCTTAGCCTCCGAGATACGATGGAGGACGCGGGAATTGGGTTTCTCGGCGGCGCCTGCGGATACTGACTCGGACGACAAACGCGTCTTCTCGCCATTTGCTGTCCGATTTTCGTCGAGTCGAATGCGCTAGTACGGTTTCGTCCTCTCAAAGATGTTTCGTAACAGTCTCAAGCGCGGCGTTGGCCGCCGGGGCAACGGTCAAACACGGATTCTTTGGAGCGGGCGGCCGTTGACGGCGTGCGCGCGGCCCATGCTGCGGCACAGTGAAACGCAAAGGACAAGTGGCTCCTGACAGGTTCTGGAAATGGATATCGGCGCATTTACGCTGACATACTTCTCTGCCGAAACCATCGTGGACAGTCTTGTGTAATTCCTGATAACCACGAATTGGAATGGACATCCTGCGGTTCCAGAGGAGCCTCGGACTGTCCACGTTGGGCAGGATTCATTTCACTATGGAAGGTGATGCGTCTATCGCCCCATCCATCCGCCATCGACTGTAAGCACTGTGCCGTTCACATAATTGCTCGCGGCGGAGGCAAGAAAGATCACAGCGCCTGCCAAGTCATCCGGTTCTCCCCAGCGTCCCGCCGGAATCCGGTCCAGAATCTGTTGCTGTCGCACCGGATCCTGACGCAGAGCCTCCGTATTGCTGGTGGCAAAGTATCCCGGCGCAATCGCGTTTACTTGGATGCCGTGTTGCGCCCATTCATTCGCAAGCGCCTTTGTCATCTGTGCGATTCCACCTTTGCTGGCAGCATACGCAGCCACCCGAATCCCACCCTGAAAACTAAGCAGTGACGCCACATTGATGATTTTGCCTCCGCTCCGGCGCTCCAGCATATCCTTCGCCGCCAGTTGCGAGAGCTGAAAGCTGCTCGTGAGATTCACCTGCAGAACCCGCTGCCAGTCTTCAAGCGAGACATGCACCGCATCCTCGCGATGAATCGTACCTGCGTTGTTGACCAGCACATCCACTCTTCCGAAGTGGGCTTTAACCTGCTCGAACAGCGCCTTCGCTTCCCCAGGCTTGCTCAGATCTGCTGCGAACGCCTGAGCCCTGGTACCGAGCGCGACGACCACCGCATCGGCCGGTCTGCGATTGCCATGTACGGCAACAGCTGCTCCCGCTCCAGTCAGCGCCCGCGCCATCGCCGCGCCCAGCCCGCTGGCCGACCCGGTGACGAGAGCCACTTTATTCTCCAGGCTGAAAAGATACGATGGCGGCAAGGGATTCGTGGCACGGCTGGACATGCCACCGACTTTACGTGCATGGTTTCGTGTACGGCAAGCGCCCGATCTCCATTACCAGCCGAAAGGATATTCATGCGCCAAACCGCTGCACGTTGTTTCGTATTCGTTATTGGAGTCTTTTTTCTCGTGCAGGCTGCTGGTGGGCAACGCGGCGCGACTGCGCCGCCGAACGCACCAACGGTGCAGCTCTGGACTTCTGCTGATCTCAGTCAGCAGGGAAAGTCTCTGCTGGCCCAGGCCGCAGCCGCAAACGGCAGTGCTGGAGCTACGCTCACGCGGCTTCCAAACCAATACACCATGCTCACTACGCGGGACCGCAGCGGTGGCGCGGAGCTTCATGGCCTCTGGTGCGATTACCTCATCGTGCTGCAGGGCGAAGGAGTGGAGCTGACCGGTGGCTCCATTGTCGATCGTCGTGAAGAGGCCGACAGGGAAGTGCGCGGCGCCCGACTAGAAGGTGCCGAAAGTCATCCTCTGCACAAAGGCGATGTCATCTTCATCCCGGCCGGCACCCCGCATCAGGCGATAGAAGCGCCAGGCCAGAACCTTACCCTGTTCGTGATCAAAACGCCTGCGCCTGCGCGTCCGTGACACATCTTTGGATTACCAGCCGAGCCCGGAGAGCGAACCTATATGAAGCACTACACCATGCCCGATCCGATCCGTGCCGCGCGAATGAATACAGCCGAGCTGCGCAGCAGCTTTCTTATCGAAGGCCTCTTTACTCCCGGCCGGCTTCACCTCGTTTCGACAGACCTGGATCGCGCCATTGTCGGTGGTGCTGTTCCTGTGAATACGTCTCTGTCTTTATCCGCAGGACCCGAAATGCGCGCCGGCTTTTTCTGCGAGCGGCGCGAGCTTGGCGTACTCAATATCGGAGGGCATGGTACGGTCCTGGTCGATGGTCAATCTCACCCCATGCATCGGCTCGACTGTCTTTACATCGGCCGAGGTAGCCGCGAGGTGATCTTCGCCAGCACCGCGTCCACCGATCCCGCTCGCTTCTATCTCGTCAGCTATCCCGCCCACGCGGTTTTCCCTTCGCAGCTCGCCACACATCAGAGCAGCGCAGCTCTGCGTTTGGGTTCGCAGACCACGGTCAATGAGCGGTCGCTCTACAAACGTATCTACCCGGACGGCATCGCAAGCTGCCAGCTTGTCATGGGCTACACGCTTCTCGATGAAGGCTCGTCCTGGAACACGATGCCACCGCATACCCATCAGCGTCGCAGCGAGATCTATATGTACTTCGACCTCGATGCCTCGCAGCGCATTCTGCACGTGATGGGCGACCCACGGGAGACGCGGCATGTGTTCGTCGGGCCGGAGGAGGTGGTCCTTTCGCCCGCATGGAGCGTCCACGCCGGCGCAGGCACAACGCGCTACGGATTCTGCTGGGCAATGGGCGGTGAAAACCAGGCGTTCGATGACATGGACGCCGTCGCAATCGCGGAGCTGCGATGATGCCTGCCCGTCCAGGCTCCCGCCACTGCGCCGCGACGATCTTTGGGCGTTGTTCTTCCTCGCTCTGTGCTCAACACCCGTCCATGCCCAGCAACGCTACCTGCTTGAGGAGACCACCGCGGCCCGCGGCAAAGCCGCCTTCGAAGCAGCCCAGAAAGATTACTGCGCCGCTGTTCTGCGCTGTGGTGCGCCACAGTGCCTCGTCTTCAGTCCACGACATTGTCGCCCGGCGGTCTCTTCTTCACGCTGCTTCGCTTCAGCAGGGCGACCGAAGGCTGAGGATGATCACAAGCTGTTCCAGACTGTGCAACGGTTGAGAGCCGCTGGCGAGAGCAACCCGCCAGATAGCGGCTGAAGCCGGCAACAGTACGAATACCGTGCTCAAGCTGCTGCAAGCGGCAGAAGTTGAAGCGCGTGAATCTCCAAAGTGGTCTGGCGAGAACGGGCTTCTCATCCCATACGGCCCAAACTCGCGCGTTTCCATGCTGGGGACCAACGCGGTGCCCCACTTCCTCGTTCCACGGTATCAAGGCGTCAATTTTCGGCGAGGGCAGCGGTCAATCCCAAGATCAAATCTGCTTCGTGCCGTAATGACCGCAATCTAGTCAGTGCATTCGGTGCGAGGCCAACTTCCATTCTGGCAAGACAAAACCACTTCCATAGAAGGTGTCTCACGCGTTGGTGGGCAATCTGCTCGGGCGTAGCGCGAGATAGGCGAGCAGCCGGCGCACGGTCACGGCGCTCTGGATCCTGAGTTGAGGGCCGAGAATAGTGCGGTGGTCGAGGGCCATGACTTGTGCCGCGGGACTGCCGTCGACCTACTCTTTGAGATTACGCCCGTTTGAAGAGCGCAGGGCATTAGATGACACGCATCCCACCCCAATCGCTCATGCCATTGTTGCGGCAGTTCTCGGCCGGCCTGCTCGCGCACCATATACTCGGCGTACCAATCCGGCCAGTTGGGTCGGCTTGCTCGCCGCATTCTCAAGCTGCGTATCTGTCCGTGGCCACGCCGTTTCGGGCTTCAATGGCCTTGACGCTGTTTGTAAACGCCTTTTCCAAAACGCTCCTGCCGATGGTACCGAGCACGACGCCGAGCAAGAGTCCCTTGAGATTCTTGCCCTCGCGTCTGACGGCGACGTCAATCTCTGTGGTGCCTTCGGACCGCCGAGTGAAGGTGTAAGTGTGGCCGGAAGCGCCTCCCCACGTGTTCGAGTCGGTCGTGGTGAGGATGACGTTGTTCGGATCGGACCAGTCGTAGCGCAAGCGTTCCCAGATGCCGCCGGAGTCTTCGGTGACGTCGGCCGACGTGCGGCCGCGCTGATGCACCTTGAGGTACCCGTCTGCGCTGTTGCTAAAAGAGCTTTGAACGGCCGTGTCCGAAGTCGGTGAGCCCGGCGACGTACTGCTCGGGCGTCAAGCTGGTTGTCTGGTGGAAGTGGATCGTGGGCATAAGTCTCTCCTTTTGTGTTGAACATTTTTTGCCGGACGACTTTAATCTTCGATGGGGCGGCATTCGACGCTTAGCCACGCAGAATGGGAGCTCCGAAAGGCGCACCCGTCATTCCTCCATCCACCACCAGCTCGATCGCATTGATGTACGACGAGTCGTCGGAGGCAAGGAAAAGCACAGCTTTGGCCAGTTCTTCCGCTTCGCCCCAACGGCCCAGTGCAATCGAGGAGGAGACGAAGTCAGCGAGTTTAGCAGATTGCTCGGCTGTATCGTTGGCGCGGGGACCGCGCTTCCAGATGGGAGTCTTCGTCGCCCCCGGGGCCACCACATTTACGCGAATCTCGCGTGGCGCAAGGTCGGCCGCGATGGCACGCGCCATGGAGACGAGGCCACCCTTCGTGGCGGCATATGCAGCCATGCCCGCTTGGCCAAGATAGTTATGCACCGAACCGTTGAAGATAATGCTGCCGTTGTCGTTCAGCAAAGATGCAGCTGAATTGACGGTAAAGAAAGCGCCATTCAAGTTGGTGTGGATGATGTTCTCGAAAATGGCCTCGTCAGCCGCGCCAGTAGGCGTTTTTCCGGAGATTCCGGCGTTGGCGAAGACGATGTCAAGATTGCCGAAATCCCTGGCGAGTGCTGCGAAAAGCTGCTTGCGATCTTCGGCTATGGTGAGATCGGCATGGTAGCCGTGTGCGTCAGAGCCCAGTTCGGCTACTGCTTCATCCAGCGTTTTCTGGTCCCGGCCCGTAATGGCGACTTCAGCACCTTCGGCGATGAAAAGGCGGGCTGTGGCCAAGCCGATTCCGCTGTTGCCTCCGGTAATAAGTGCCCTTTTGCCTGCAAGCTTCATGATTCCTCCTTGATGATCGCCCGCTCAACCATGATGTCCGTCATGCATTTGGTATGATGAGCATCATAGTTGGAGGATGCAGGAAAATGCGGTACCCCGCCAAAGAGACCGCCGCAAAACATGACCGGATTGTGAAGGAGGCCTCGCGCCTTTTTCGAGAACGGGGATTTGGGAACGTGACCGTGGGCAAAGTAATGAAGGCCGCTGGCCTTACGCATGGCGCCTTCTATGCCCATTTCGCGTCGAAGCAAGAACTCGAGAAGGCTGCCGTTGTCTACGGACAGGATGTTTCGGCTGGGCGCGCACGGAGCTACGGCTCGACGAAAAAGGGCCGGAAAGTGTATGCGGATCGCTATCTGAGCCCTCGGCATCGCGACAATCCAGGCAACGGCTGCACCATGGCGGCACTGGCGCAGGAAGTGGCCCGTTCCGCGCCGGAACTCAAAGCAGCCTTCGAGCGCGGATTCGAGGAAATTCTCTCTGCCGCCAGCGGCGACCGTAAGGAAGCCATCTTTCAGGCAGCCGCTTTGCTCGGCGGCGTCGTGCTGGCTCGCGCCGTCAAGGATCCGCGGCTCTCGGATGAGATTCTTCAGAGTGTGCGACAGAAGGTTAGCTGACGGTGGTCAATTCGTCCTTGCGAGGTCGGCATTCTTGCCGGCCTCCAGATTTCAGCTGTGAACCGCCCAAAGTTATCCCATCCATGGGCGCGCTCGACGGGTGAACCGCTATTCGCCCGCGTGATGGCTCGGGGAAGATTTTCTTGGCATCCGCCGCGAAATAATCTCGTTTCCTCAGAAGCACCAATCAATCTGTTGCGTCTTCGACGCAACGGAAGCCTACAGTGGCGGATCGATCATAGCTCGGTGCCATCATCAGCAGCTTTCCGTGGTTGTCATTGCGGTAAGCCTGGGGGAAATACCAGATCGAACCCTGCGGCTGGTAGTAACTGCCGCCGCGCAAAATGCCGCTGCGCGTATGCTCGTCCACATATTCGTCGGTCCATTGCCAGACATTCCCTACCATGTCCTCCACTCCGAAGGGACTGGCTCCCGCCGGATGGGCACCCACAGCATCCGGTCCGCGCATCGTGCGGCCTTTGTCAGGTTCGGGCACCGCCTTCGTGTCCCACGTATTACCCCACGGATAGGTACGACCCTCTGTACCTTGGGCTGCAAACTGCCATTCCCATTCATGCGGCAGGCGCTTGCCGGCCCATTTCACATAGGCGTGCGTCGGCGCAAATTGAAATTTGTACTGACCCCAGGTGAGCACATTCCAGGCCAGAGCTTCGTCAGATGGTCCCATCTCAGGCTCAAACGCGAGCGGATGTCCTGCCTTTTCCGCGGCAACTGAAAAAGCCAGCGGGACTCCATCCTGCGTATCGCCGTTGACGCCGTCAGCGCCGATCTCTTTCATGAGCTGCGCGGTGGCATCCGGCCAGTTCGTTCCAGGGTTGCGCGTACCTTGATCCCACATCATTATCGGGAAAAGAACACACACACCGCGACGGTGAAAGTCTGAGACCATCTGCCGTACGCCTTCCACGCCGCCGGGGAGGGAGCGCACCAAGTCCTGCTGGTTGCGGTTGTCGATGCCCATGTTTGGATAGGTGGCCCAGATGAGAACCGCATCAATGCCTCCATAGCGCTTCTCCAAATCATCGAGATAACGATCGACGGTATATTTCCCGGCGACAGGATCGTAGAAGTGACGGTCGGGCACCATCATCTGCGGCTGAATGAAGCTGGATTGCGTCCATTGAAGCGCCGGCATCTCGTAGCGTGCCCCACTGTAGCCAACGCGTATGCGCCACTCAGTGCGCCAGTCGTTGATTGCCTTGAGCCACTCCTCGTGCGTACCCGGCGCGCACGGAGCGCTACCGCCCTCCCAAGGAAAGTGCATCGTGAGGCAGGATGGCGGAGGAATCTGCTGCTCGCGCGGCTGGTACCGAAAGTCCTGGGCAGCCACAGAAAAAGCCAGCATGGCGGACCAGAGGAAAGCGAGCAATCGCATTGAGCGAATCGCGCACGTCATCGTAGGGGTTCTCCAGCTTCGTGCCTGGTTTCGAGGAGTCGGTCGACTTCTGCCCGGGTGGGCATGGAAGGTTGCGCACCAGCGCGCGTGACGGAAAGAGCAGCGGCGGCTGTGGCAAATCGTGCGCTGGCGACGGGATCTTTGCCTAGCAGCATTCCGACGGCGAAGGCTCCGTTGAAGGCGTCACCTGCGGCTGTAGTATCGACGGCCCGAACGGCGAAGGCAGGCAATTGTTCCTCCACCCGGGCGTTCGATGCGAGGAATGCGCCACGTGAGCCCAGTTTGAGAACGACCCCTCCGATACCGCGGTCAATCAATGCCTTTGCGACGCTCGCGGGCTCCAGCAGTCCGAAGTCCGTGCCATTCTCCCCGGTAAAAAACGCTGCTTCCGTCTCATTCGGAGTGAACCAGCTTACGACCTTGAACAACGATGCTGGGAGCCCCTTCGCCGGCGCCGGATCGAGTATCAGCGGAATGCCTTCACGCGCGCAGATGCCAGCCAGATGCTCAACTGTTTCAAGCGGAATTTCGAGTTGCGTCAGTACAATACCGGAAGAACGAATAATCTCAACGTTTGCGTCGATGTCTTCTGGGGTAAGCAAGGCATTCGCACCCGGAGTGATGACAATGCAGTTTTCTCCGCTGTCTGCAACGATGATCGTCGCCACACCTGATGTCCCGGTTGTGGTGATCACGCCGGCGACATTCACCCCGGCCTGCTCGAGATGAGTGCGAAGTTGCTGGCCGAAGGCATCGTCGCCGATTCGGCCAATCATGCACACGGGGTAACCCAGCCGCGCAACCGCCGCTGCCTGATTGGCGCCCTTGCCTCCGGAATGGATTTGAAATCCGCTACCGAAGACAGTTTCTCCCCGCACGGGGATACGCTTGGTGTTTGTCACTAAGTCGATGTTGATGCTGCCCACGACGGCGACTGGCTTACTCCCCGCAGACATGGCGCCCTCCTGACATTGAGAAAAGCTGCCTATTTCCAAAGAACCGGGGCGAGTGCGACAGCACAAAGTCCCGCCAGAAAAAAGATGAACATCCACGTAAGAAATCTCTTTGAACGCTGCGGCGCTCCAGCAAATTCCTTCCACACAAAAACACCCCAGGCTGCAGAGATCATGGTGGCTCCCTGGCCGATCGAGTAGGAGACGGCAGGGCCGACCGCGTGCGCACGTGAGCTCACAAAATTGAAGAGTGCACCCGTGCACCAGATCAATCCTCCGAGAAGTCCCCATAGATGCCAGGAGCGGCGCGCTGCCGTGTACTCGGAAAAAATAAGCGGACGACTGCCGTCAAGCGGTTTGCGCATGAGCAGGAAGTTGAACGGAACCGCACAAAGTAATACACCAAAGACAAAGACGAATGTTATGGCGTATGGACCGCCCGCGCGCTGCCCTGACATTGCGCGCGCAACAAAAGGATAAAAGCTTCCCATCAGCAGTCCTGCAATCAAGCTGATGATGACGCCGCGCACGCTTAACGAGCGCCGATCAGTTTCGCGCAAACGATAAGCTGCAGCATCGAAGGCGATAGCGGCGACTACGAGCGCGATGCCGCCGAATAGCAGCAGAGGATTGCCGTTTGGCAGGAGAATGTAACTGGCGATGGCGCCCACGATCAGCGCGAGTCCGATGCCGACAGGGAATGCCACAGCAAGCCCGGCGATTTCAATGGCGGCGACCAGCAGAAGGTTTGCGATATTGAACAACGCGCCGCTGAGCAGTGCGAAGCCAATGTGGGTTCCGCTAGTCTGCGCTAGATCCGGTAAGAAGCTTGGCCCGTGGCCACAGATGCTACCTAGCGTGAATCCCCATAGCAACGCTCCAGCGATTAGCCCCCATACGTAGTCCCAGTAAAAGAGCTGAAACCGGTAGCCAGGACAGAGTTTCATTGTATTGGCCCAGGAGCCCCAGCACAGCATGCTGAGGATCATCAGCAACAGGACAGGCAGATAGCTCTCAGGCTGAAACAACGCTCGCTCCCTTCCACCGGGTATCAGCCGTATTTCGGCGTGACGATTGGGCACCTTGATCGAATTCGCTGTGCATTGCTGGATGTTCGAGCCAAAGTATCAGATCAGGCATAAATGAAAGCTTTCAAGAAGCTGTCGCAGATTAGTAAAGATTGCATTTCGTTTGTCAAGTTTCGTTTCGCCTTTCTATTGGCGCTGCAAGATATAGCCTCAATCTGCATGTTTTCGTCGAATTCCAACCATGTGCGACACTATGGCCGGTCAAACCGTGTTGTGCTGTAGGGCAGCGCGTCAGGAGTAATGCGCTTTGGCAAACATGAAGCAGATCGCGAAGATGGCGGGTGTTTCGCTCGGCACAGTGTCTCACGTGGTGAACGGCTCGGCTACGGTCCGGGAACCGCTTCGTAAACGAGTCATGGATGCAGTCGAGCGGGTTGGTTATCAGCCGAGTCAGCTTGCGCGTGGCCTGCGCCGCGATAAGACAAACATGATCGGCATGGTCATTCCAGATGTCACCAATCCGTTCTTTCCTGCCGTGGTTCGAGGCGCAGAGGACATCGCCTTCGCGAATGGATACCGGTTGATGCTGTGCAATACAGACAACGACCATGCCAAAGAAATCGCGCACCTGAACGAGCTGAGGACGTATCTGCCTTCCGGTCTGATTGTCATTCCTTCAAATTTCAGTGATTTGACCGCGCAGGCTGCTTCCTACCGCAAGGCGGGCGCGGCAGTTGTCTGCGTAGATCGCCTTCCGCGAGATTGGAACGGCGACACCGTGACGGCAGATAACGAAACGGGCGCGTATGAAGCCACCAGTTATGTTCTCCGCCAGGGCCACACACGTCTGGGGATGATTAGCGGGCCAGGGAATCTGACCAACGCGCAGAACCGACTCAAAGGTTTCAAGCGTGCGCTACAGGAAAGCCGCATCCACATCGGCCCCGAGTACGTGCAGGAGACAAGCTTCGATAAGCACGGCGGCTATACCAAGGCCCTTCTGCTGTTGCGAATGATCGGACGTCCAACGGCGATCTTTGCCGGAAACGACATGATCGCATTCGGCGCATTACTGGCTTTTCGCGAACTCGGACTAAAGTGTCCAGAAGACGTTTCGCTGATTGGTTTCGATGATCTCGAACTTGCCGAAATGACCAGTCCGCCTCTCTCATCGGTGTCACAGCCGGGTTACCAGATGGGAACAGCAGCCGCGCAGATCCTGATCGATCGTGTGCGCGGAGATCACGGGCCGCCGGAGCATATCGTGCTTGAAACAGCTCTGAAGATTCGCGATTCCGTCGGTGTCCCTCCAGCGGAGAATAGCGAAAGAGTCGTCGGAGCAATGGGCGCTACGAGCGAATCCCGGACGCCACGCCGACGCGCGTCAACACCTTAGGGCTCTTAAACACACCCTCACGTTCTAGGGATTTCACCTCTCTAATTTTTACTATTGACAATTTTCTGAGAGTACTACTAGTCTTTCCGTCGAGAAAATGAAAGCTTTCAAAAAGAAGCAAAATTCTGGAGCAGCGATCCGTGATGGCAGCAACGGCAGGAATCGCCCGGATTCCGAAAGCCTCCTCGCTCTTTCTCATTCGCGGTGTCGCGTATGCTCAATTGGCCAGACACAAAGAGGGCCGAGGGCGATTTCACTACTGCTGCAGAGCTGGAGCCGAATCAGCCGCATAGCGCCATTGCGATGAGCCTCCTTTACTCAGATCGCAATCAGGTGGACAAAGAGAAGGCGCTGCTCCAGAAGCAACTCACTATCACACCGAAGGATGCTGTCACTAATTATTTACTCGCCGATCTTCTGATTCGTTCAGGTGCGCTGCCCGGTCAGCCGGAATATGAGAGAGCAATCACCCTCCTGACAACATCGCTCGTCACAAGACCGGACTCTGAGAAGCGCAGATTCTAATGGCGAAGCTGTTGATGCAGGAGGGACGCGATGCCGATGCACTTGATCACATAAATGTCGCTCCTAAGCTGCAACCTGGAAATCAATCGGCATTGAATCGGCAGTTTCTACTGTTGCGCAGGCTGCATCAGAATGAAGGAGCGGCGCACGTGCTCGCCCGTTTGAAGGCTGTGCTCAATAACGATCTCAGGCGTGACACGGAAGCCGGCCAGGTGAGAGTGAAACAAGACTTGCTAGTCAATGGGGGACCGTCGGCCAGTTCATCTCTTCCCGCACCTCACTGAGGTGGGTGCTTCCGCAAAGTTGAGAGAACGTGACCGACCGCTCGCGCGCTCGATCGAATCAACTATTCCAAACTTCTGCCAAGTTACCAATGAACTGATACCCACCCGCCTCTCATGAGTCATCCGGTGAGCTTAATTAGCCTAAGCAGTTCCTGAAAATGTGCGTCTGCCCGGCAGCCGTCGAAAAGCGGATCAACGCCGAGCATGTTCATGCCTGCGTCATGGCGCATATAGGCGCGATCCAGCCAAATCATGGCGGCGTTGGTTTGTTGCAGGGCGCAGTAGATCTGCGCAAGATGGACGTCGGAGACATAGCGCTGCTCTGACACACGTTCGAGGTCCTGCGCAATCTTTAAAGCTTGTTGTGGTTCGCCAGCGAGCGCGAGAGCATGGGCGCGTTCGGCGTCGAGGTTGCTCCCGCCGCCGAAGAGCCGGGACGATGCCGTGAATTCTTCTTCCGCTTCGCGATATTGATGCAGCCGTTCCAGAATCTTTCCCTTCACCAAATGGGCTTGCGCAAATTCTGGATTGAGTGCGAGAACTTCGTTCACCTGGGTCATCGCCTCCTCGGGCTTACGTAACAAATAGTAGGTTTCGGCCATATCAGTAGCGATGATCAAGGAGAGCGGATCGAGCGAAAGCGCTCGTTCTAATTCTGCTAATCCCCGCTGGGCTTTTCCCATGCGGGCAAGGTGAAGACCGTACCAGTGATGAGCAGTTGAGTCCGACGGGTTTATTGCAATGGCACGCCTGTACTCTTCCTCAGCTCCCCTCCAATCCCAATCTCGGTCGGTTTTCACCCCTGCCAAAGCGGTATGTGCCGCGCTCAGGTTGCTATCAAGTGCAAGTGCATGCTCGGCAGCTGACTGGGCTTTCGAAAGCGCTTCGGCGGGATTTGTCCTGCCATAGCTTCCCAACGTGACGTATGACTCTGAAAGCGCTGCATAGGCTTCGGCATAGTCGGGATCGGCGCGGATTGCATCGGTGTAGTATTCGATGGATTTGGCGAGGCCACTCACAGTGCGTTCATTCCAGAGATATCGTCCGCGCAGGTAGGCATTCCTCGCCTGCTCATTGGTGCTGTGCGGTTTCGATCCGGTAAACGAGCTGCCGATAGCGAGGGCCACTTCGCGGGCAATATCGTTCGTCACCTGATCCTGCATAGCGAGCGAGTTCTTACCGCTCTCGTGATACGTTTGCGCCCATAAATGCCGGTCGTTGTGCGCATCCAGCAACTGCGCCGTGATGCGAATCTCTTTCCCTTCGCGCAGGAAGGAGCCTTCCACGATTGCGTCCACGTTGAGTGCCTTCGCGATTTCCTGCAACGGCAGTTGCACATCCTTGTACTGCATCACCGACCGGCGAGAGATCACTCGCAATGGTGTGCTCATCGCAAGGTCTGAAATAAGCTGGTCGGTCATGCCGTCAACCAGATAGTCCTGCTTTGAATTTTGCGCAAGATTGAGGAAGGGCAGTACGGCTATCGATTGGAATCCGGGCAAAGCTTCAGACTGCCGTAACGGAGTTTTGGGCGTGGGCATAAGGTGAACTAACCCAGCAATGATTGCGATCACGGTCACTGATGCGAGAGAGCCAGCGATAAACCACTTGCCGGCGGCTACGCGGTTTCCTCGCGGCTGTGCTGATTCCAGGGTGGGAGCCTGGATTCGAGGCTGATTTGGAATAGCCGCCGAATCCGGTATAGCCGCCTGTTTTATCCCGGTTCCATTGGGCGTGGCAGCCGGCTGGCGACGAAACTCATGTACCGTCGCCATGCCGTTCGTCGTCGTAGCAAGCACACCCGAAGGGGGAAGCGAGTGCGAAGGGGAAGGGGACTCCTCGATCGGTTCCGCGTGCTTCACATTCGCAATGAAGCGATAACCATGCCCGATCACGGTGCGGATAAAGTGCGGGTCCCTGGAGTCGTCCCGGAGAATCATTCGCAGTTTGTTGATGGCCGTGTTAATGCTGTGCTCGGTCTCGAGAACACCATTGCCGCCCCAGATGTGTTGCTCGATGGTCTCTCTGCGGACCAGTTTTCCTGGACTCTTCAATAGCAGAATCAGGAGCTCCATCGGAATTCGTTCGAGCTTGACGGGACGTCCGGATCGCCGCAGTTCGCAGCTGTCGACGTCAAGCTCAAATTCCTCAAATCGTATTGACGGCTCGGGCATGGACAATCTCGGGGTCTGGATGGACGCGGATCGGCACAAGGAGTAAGTACTGCCTTGGATTGTGGCCTTGGGGGGACCACGCGAGTATACCGCTGAGCGGAGCCTTTCATGAATGCGAAATGGCGTCCGTCATTGATAGCAGAATGGTTATTTCTTTAGATGGGCTTGACTTGAGGGCTAGATCGTCTGCATTGACTTCGCGCCCCGGCGAGACCAGACTTTGCGCCATCTTAAGTTGCTCAACAGTTGCTCATCCTTAAGCATGATCAAAATTGAGCGGTTCACGCCGCTGATGGTTGTTCTCCGAGGACCGCAAAGAAGGACTTTGCCTGTGAACAATGACCGGAATTTGGCTTGGAACAAAGAAACAATAGCCGCCCGCGCGTCCATGGCTCTGCTATTGCTTCTTGGGACGAATTCATGCTGGACGGCGGTTGCGCAACCCGATGGCCCGATGGCGGCCAAGGTAAACCTGACAACGCTGCAGAGCTACAGTGGCAGTCCCTTATCAAAGCCGGGCAAGATCCTGATCTACGATCTTGTGCCCGGTACCGACATACAAGTCGACAAATCGCAAGGTGTTCGTCCCCGGCATTTAATTGCTGGAGATGAAAATCCCGAGGCGGTTGCCAAAAATTCGGAGCACACCTTTTCCGATGAGCTGGCGAAGAAACTAGCCAAGACCGGGATTCCGGTTCAACACGTTGCCGCCGGTACGACTCCTTCCGACGGGTCCCTTATCGTTCAAGGAACATTTGTCGCGCTGCACGAAGGAACTAAGACCGAGCGTACGACTGTCGGTATGGGCCTCGGTTCTGCCGGGGTTCAGGCGAAGATCGATGTCCGCTTGCAAACGCCCGCTGAAGCGGTGCTCGTGTCGCAATTTCAGACCGAAACCACGGTCCCTAAGAATGTTGGAGCGGTCGCTCCAGCCGCGGCCGGACTTGATCCAGCCGCGGTTGCGGCCAAGTCAGTTGTTACCGACCGCAAGAAGACGCTTAATCACGATGTGGTGAAGACCGCAGATGCATCCGCAAATGAGATCACCAAGGTGATGGCGGCCCAAGGCTGGATCAAGCTCAATGACAAAGGCGAGGTCGCGCCGTAGGGGCGAACGGCATCTGCGTCATTCATCTCACAGCGGAGTGACGTCCCGCGGGTGAAGGGAAGCCGATGATCACCCTTTCGCCCTGCAGGGAATGGAAGAGCCAATTGAGAAAGAAGAAATTATGAAGATCGCTTTACGAGCTGTTTCGCTATCCATCGTCCTTCTTGCTCTGTTTCATGCGCCCTCGGCGATGGCCCAGGCTGAGCCTTCCAATCCAGCGATGGACAAGTTCAAAGAGGATATGAAGGCAGCGGTGCTGAATGGCAGCATCGCCGTTCCACAAGTCAAAGAATTGCAGGCAAACGCCGAAACCTTGAAGGCCGCCAAAGGAGAGCGTTTACCGGGCGCCCCGGTCGATCTTCTGACTCCTTACCGAGCGGTCTCCAGCATGAAGGCAATCATGGCGGCGGTGAAGCAGCCGGACCGTGAGACTTTGCAGGCGGATATGCAGGCTCTCCTGGCACACCAGAAACCGCAAGCTGCTTCGGCGCAGCCTCCGAACGCCGGGCAAAAGCTTGGTAAGGATGTCTTCACTGCCGTTATGTTCGGCAAGCCAACGGAAGGCCAGGTCAAGCAGCTTCAGGACAGTTTGAATGGCCTGGAGCAAGCAAAAGCTGATTCCGCGCACCCCCTGAAGGCCTTAATGGCCCTCAAGCAGTCCAAGGGCGAGATCGAGGCTGTCATGAATACCGGATCTTTTCGCGATCAGGATCGCCAGGCCGTCCTGGATGACTTGAACAATCTTGGCCCGCAAGGCGGCGGAAGGCATGGCAGAGGCTAGCGCCGCAGCGCTTTGGTCGCTGCGACGGAGCGCAGGACTCGCAGGCGCGGCAGCTGACCTGAGATGGGAACGGTCCAAAAGCGATGAGGTCGATAACACTCGCACGAGCATGCAGCTTTACCCTCCTGGCGTCCGCGCTTATGGCAGGCAACAGCATGGGGGCGCAGGAGGTGGCTGATGATTTGCCGGAGCTCACCCTGTCGCACGCAATCGAGCTTGCGATCGATCACAACCGCCCGGTCAAGATCACTCAGCTTGACATCACGAAAGCACATTGGCAGGTGCTGCAAACCAAAGCCAAACGATTCCCGGAGATCAGCACATATTTCTTCGGAGGTGGGAATCTGACATCGCCCTCCTTCACGTTTCAGAAGGGAATCTTCGGAACCATCAACAATGTTCCGTCGCCCGCGCAGGATACGCACATTAAGCTCTCGCAGGGATTCACCGGGAACGTCTTGATCCAGATCGCGCAGCCTCTGACGCAGTTGTACAAAATTCACCTGGCGATTCGCGAACAGGAGTTAGGTGCCGATCTGGCTGGGCAAAAGTATCGCGCGAAGCGGCAGTCGGTGGTGGCGGATGTACGACAGGCCTACTACGCCATTCTACAAACGGAAAGCTCGCTTCAAACGGCTCGGGCGACCGTCAAGCAGTATCAGGAAACCGACCGGGTTGTGCTGCAATATGTTGCGGAAGAGTCGGCGCTCAAGTCGAGCAGCCTCGAGGTGAAGGCTAAGCTCGCACAATCGCAATATCAAGTAGCTCAATTGCGCGACTCGCTCACCACCCAAAAGGAATACCTCAACAACCTTCTGGGACGCGATCTGGATACCCCATTTCGTACCCAGCAAGTTCCGCCCATATCGCCAGAAGAAATGGACCTGACCCTGGCCCGGCAGACCTGTTTATCGCAACGTCCGGAGGTCAAAGAAGCCGAAATCGATGTGCACCGGGCAGACTACGATCGCAAGCTGGCTAAGGCGCAATACATTCCGGATATTGGTGCGGCCTTTCACTACCTGACCCCCATAAACACTCAGATCCTTCCCCAAAATATCGCTTCTGCTGGTTTTGAGGTGAAATGGGACCCGTTCGACTGGGGAGGGCGCCACGACGACGTGAAGCAAAAAGAAACTATCGTCGAGCAAAGTAAGTTCCAGTTGCAGGAAACTCGCTCACAGGTGTTGCTCGACGTCGACAACACTTTTCGGAAGCTGAGTGAGAGCCGCTCACTGGTGGCAGTGGCCGGCGCTGCACGCGACGCGGCGGATGAGAAATTGCGCGAAGTGACCGATCAGTTCAGTAAGTCCACCGTCCTCATGCGCGACCTGTTGGAACAGCAGGCAGCCGCAATAAACGCCAATCAGGAGTATCAGCAGAGTCTGCTCGCCTTCTGGAGTGCGAAGGCCAACTTTGAGAAGGCCCTGGGAGAGGAGTGACGACATGATATGCAGAATGGTCCGTGATACTGCCGCTGTTGCTTCCGTCGCCGCGCTCATGCTCGTCTCATGCAAAGAGTCTGCGGCCCCTGCAAGATCGCCAGTGCCGGTCCGAACTGCGATGGTGCAGAGCATTGCCATCGGAAACAGCGTGCGGTACTCGGCCAGCATCGTTCCATATTCGCAAGTAGACCTCGCTTTCCAGTCCGCAGGCTACATAGATCATGTTCGTCAGGTGAAGAGTGCTGGCGGTGGAACGCGAAATATCGATGAAGGCGACTTCGTACGGAAGGGAACAGTTCTTGCCGTGGTGCGTGAGCAGAGCTATCGAGACAAGCTTCAGCAGGCGAACGCGCAGCTCTCCCGTGCCCAGGCGGAGTATGAGAAGGCGAAGCTCAGCTTTGATCGAGTCTCCGCCCTTTATAAGTCACAGAGCGCCACCAAGCCGGACTTTGATTCAGCACAAGCGCAGCTTGAGAGCACTACGGCTTCCGTCTCCGGAGCCAAGGCAGATGTAAGCGAGGCTACTACAGCACTTGGGTATTGCTCGCTGCGGGCGCCTTTCGATGGCTGGATTGTCAAGCGCAGCGTGGATAGTGGCAGCTTTGTTGGGATGGCCACCAACGGCCTTACGATTGCGAGCACGCAGACCGTAAAAGCGGTCTTCGGTCTTCCTGATACGGCAATCGGCCGCGTGAAGCTGGGCCAGCGTCTCAGCATTTCTACGGATGCGCTTTCGCGGCAATTTGCTGGACGAATCACTGCGATTTCTCCTGCCGCGGATCCCAAGAGCCGGGTGTTCTCCGTAGAAGTCACGATTCCCAATGCTTCAAACGAACTGAAGTCTGGCATGATCGCATCACTAGCGATCGAGGGCGAGGCGCTCGATCAATCTGTGCTCGCCGTGCCCGTCTCCGCAGTGGTGCGCAATCCTCTGAGCTCGAACGGATTTGCAGTGATGGTCGCCGAAGGTGATTCCGAGATCGAATCCGCGCGGCTGCGACCGGTCGTTCTGGGCGATGTCTACGGCAATATGATCGCCGCAAACAACGGCATTCAATCGGGAGAGAGGGTCATAACGACTGGAGTTTCTCTGGTCAAAGATGGCGATCGCGTTCGTGTGATCCCTTAGCACAACACACTCCGTACAACAGGTCAGCCTAAGTGCGAGCATGAGTCATAGATCCGAGACCGAGTACATAGCTCAAACACATAACGCGGCGCGATTCTTTACCGAACATCGCCAGGTTGCTTTTGTGCTGCTGATCGCAGTCGCGCTATGGGGCTGGTACGGATACCAACACATGCCCAAACGCAAGGACCCAAAGATTCCCGTTCGGGTGGCCGTGGCCAGCACGCAATGGCTCGGCGCGACTGCCGAACAGGTTGAGCAACTGGTAAGCCGGCCGATAGAACAGACAATGGCGCAGAACCAGTTCATCAAAGCGCCGTCACCGTCGGATTTCGGCATCCGCTCCATTAGCTTTCCCGGGCTATCGCTTGCCTACGTGCAGCTGGACGATAGCGTCATCGATACGAAGAAGCAGTTCGCCGACATCAATCTCAAGCTCAATGCGCTCAACGATAAATTGCCGCAGGGAGCCGGGCCGATCCAGTTCAACAGCGACTTTGGCGACACCGCGGCTCTCATGTTGACAGTGGCAACTCCTCCGGCAAGCCAGGTCGATATCGCATTGCGCGCCAGATCGGTAGAGGGCGCTATTCGCAAGATACGAGAAGCAGAACCCAAACAGTCTCCCCGGCCCCGTATCAGCGTGGTGTACGCCTTTCCTGTATCCGTCTCCGCTGACCTTATACGTGACTCGCTCGTTGCCGTTGTCGATTCGGCGAAAGCGAACCGGGCAGCGGCTGACCCGCATTTCTTCGAAGGCAGTGGATTCATCGGCGTAGATATAACGTCCAAGCTGAGCGACGAGCAACTGAGGACCCTGGGAGACCATTGGGTCGAAGAGAACCTGCACCGTTCGGAAATACATCCTGACGCGTGGAAGGCCGCTTTCATCCGTGATCCTGCGGATACTGAGGCGCGTCTTGCCGCGGGTGCCGGTGACAAGTATTCCTATCGCGAGTTGGATGATTTTACCGATCTCATCTCTCGAAGCTTGCAGGGGGCGCCGGAGGTCGCCAAGGTGGATCGTAAGGGAGTACTGTCAGAACAAATCTATCTGGAATACTCACAGGATCGGCTGGCAGCCTATGGTCTGCAGCCCTCCAACCTGAAAGACATCCTCGGGGCGCGCAACATCACGCTGCCTGGAGGACAGCTGGAGGTTGGAACAAAGGCGATACAGATCGATCCTTCGGGAAAGTTCACCAGCGCTCGCCAAATCGGCGATGTCATCATAAGTTCGTCTTCTTCAGCAGCGCAAAGCCCTGTCTATCTGAGGGATCTGGTCGATATCTCGCGCGGATATCAGAGCCCTGCCCGTTATCTGAACTACCTTACCTGGGCGGATGCAAAAGGCGTATGGCATCGCAGTCGCGCCATCACGCTAGCCATGCCGATGAAGGATGAGGCCCAGATTGGAGCATTTGGAAAGAGTGTGGATGCAAAGCTCGCGGCCGTAAGACGGTATCTGCCGGAGGATCTCGTCATCGTCCACACCTCGGATCAGCCGCTGCAGGTGAAGGAAAACATCAGCCTCTTCATGGATGCGTTGTATGAGGCGATTGTCCTGGTGGTGCTGGTCTCTTGGCTGGGGTTCTGGGAGTGGCGTTCCGCGTTGCTGATGGCAATTTCCATGCCGGTCACACTGGCGATGACATTCGGCGCCATGTACCTACTTGGTATCGATATTCAACAGGTTTCCGTAGCCACTCTGATCATTGCCCTGGGTCTTCTGGTCGATGATCCCGTACTCGCCGGCGATTCCATCAAGCGAGCACTCGCCGAGGGACACCCCGGAATCGTAGCCGCATGGTTGGGACCTACGAAGCTGGCAACGGCAATCATGTATGCGACGGTTACGAATATAGTCGCCTATCTGCCCTTCCTGTTGGTCACCGGAAGTACGGGCGAGTTCCTGCACAGCCTGCCGATCGTCATGACCTGCGCGCTGGTCGCTTCGCGGTTGGTCTCCATGAGCTTTCTCCCCTTTGTCGCCTACTATCTGCTACGGCCAGAGAAGAAGCCGGAGAAGACGATTGAAGAAATGCGCAGCGCCGGCTTCTATGGCTGGTATGCGCGGATCGCGCGGTATTCGATCGAACATCGTTGGAAGTTTTTCATCGGATCCCTCGTCTTCCTGGTGTTCGGGGCGTTCGTTTTCTCGCACTTGAACGCCGCCTTCTTTCCCGAAGACGTCCAGTACTGGTCGTACATCGATGTCTGGCTGCCGAATGACGCCAACCTGGGTGCAACTAACGATACAGCACGCAAAGTCGAGGATGTCGTAAAGCAACAGGCCGCGAAGTTTGCTCAAGAGCATGCAAAAGATGACGGACAGTCCGCATCCGTGCTCCGTTATGTCACGACCTTTGTCGGCGGGGGAGGTCCGCGGTTCTGGTTTTCCGCGTCTCCTCAGCTCCAACAGTTGAATTATGCGCAGGTGCTGGTTGAAGTTACCAATAAAGAGATCACTCCCCAGTTTGTTCGCGAGTTGCAGCCCGTCCTCTCCGCGTCCATTCCAGGAGCACGGCTGGACGCACGGCAGTTGCTGACCAATCCGATCGATTATCCGATTGAGATTCGCGTCTCCAGCACCGCTGATGTCAACACCGCGCTGGAGGGCAGCGACATCCGGCAGCTTCGAAGAATTGCCGGCCAGGTTGAAGACATCCTGCGCTCGTCGCCGTTGGCCGAACGCACGCGCAATGAATGGGGGGATCAAAGTGCGCAGATAACGCTCACCGTGAATTCGGACCGCGCGAATCTGGCAGGCATTACGAATATGGACGTCGCCAACTCGTCTGTAGCAGGGATCAGCGGAACCACGGTCGCCGCCCTTCAGGAAGGCCAAAAACAGATTCCGATCGTCGCCCGAATGCGCATGGACGAACGCGCCCGTCTTTCTGATATTCAAAATCTCTACGTCTATGCGTCCCAGGACAACTCCAAGGTGCCGCTCGCTCAGCTCTCTCAGGTTGACCACGAATTAGTAAATGGGCGCATTATTCGCCTTGAGCAGTTCCGCACGATGAACATACGCGCCTTTCCTGTTGCTGGCCATCTGAGTTCGGAGGTGATCAAAGATGTGATGCCCCGCCTGCGCTCGCTTCAGAACTCCCTGCCACCGGGGTTTCAAATGCAGATCGGCGGTGAATATTACAAGACACAGTCGGGATTCAAAAATCTCACGATGGTGATGGCAATTTCATCCTTTGCCGTGTTTCTGGCGCTGCTTTTTCAGTTCAAGAATGCCATCAAACCGTTGCTGGTTCTGGCAGCCGCTCCTTACGGCATGATCGGCGCGTTCTGCGCGTTGTGGATCATGCATGAACCTTTCGGTTTTATGGCCTTTTTGGGAGTCGCAAGCCTAGTGGGTGTTATCGTGAGCCACTCGATTGTGCTCTTTGACTTTATTGAGGAGCGTCACTTCGCAGGCGACGATTTTGAAAACGCTCTGATCGATGCAGGAATTCTCCGGCTCCGGCCGGTGCTGATTACTGTGTTTGCGACGGTGCTGGCTCTTTTCCCACTTGCGCTTCATGGCGGGCCGCTGTGGAAGCCCCTCTGTTATGCGCAGATTGGCGGGCTGCTTGTGGCGACAGTGGTGACCAAGCTTCAGGTGCCGGTGATGTATGCGATTTTCGTGCTTGATCTGAAGGTGCTGGAGTGGAAGGCGGTGGAGACGCAGCCGACAGTGGCGGCAGCCGCGCCGTCGGAGAATTAGGCATTTCGGTCTTGGTGAGGGACGAGAAGATGAAATATCGAATGCAGTGCGCTCTTGCGATCGTCGTAGCCCTGCTTCCGCTATCAGTTGATGGACAGCAGAAGCGCGAGTCCCCGACGCCACATAGCGTAGGGTCCTCTATTTTGCAGGAATACGATCAATCGCTCGATGAGATTGCGGAGCGCGCGATGCGGTCTGTAGTTCAAATCGACGTCACCAGTTACAGCGTGCCCGAACATGGCCAAGGTGACGATTCGCAGAACTTTCAGCGCCAGCGTGCGCTCGGTTCGGGTGTGATTGTTGATCCGAATGGATACATAATCACCAACAATCACGTTGTTTCCGGGGCCCTGCGCATCCGCGTGACGCTTGCGCCGGCGACTGTTGAATTGGCGGTGGGCCGCACCGTTCTATCCCACGAGGAACATGTCTACAATGCGACGCTCATCGGTACCAATCGCTACGCTGATCTCGCAGTCATCAAGATCGACGAGAAGAACCTGCCCTTCATTCCGCTTCCGGAGAATTACGAAGTGCGGTTAGGACAGACTGTGATCGCGATCGGGTCGCCGGAGGGGCTCGCCCATACCGTAACGAAAGGGATTGTCAGTGCGCTTGGCCGGCAGCCGGAAGCTGACCGTCCCATGGTATATGTGCAAACTGACGCACCGATCAATCCAGGCAACAGTGGCGGCCCTCTTGTGGATCGCAACGGACGCCTCGTCGGGATCAACACCTTTATCTATAGTTCCGGCGGCGGAAGTGAGGGACTTGGCTTTGCGATCCCGGAGCCGATTGTCCAGTACGCATACATACAGCTCAAGGAGTTTGGCACGATCCCCGCCTCTACCATCGGAGCCCACGCGCAGACCGTTACGCCTGCGCTGGCTGCCGCACTTAAGCTCCCTCGGGACTGGGGTGTGATGCTATCTGACGTGGAAGCAAACGGGCCGGCCGCGGCTGCAGGGCTTCAACCTAAGGACCTGGTTCTCTCTATCGATAGGGTGCCGATTGACTCGTTGCCCAAATATACGGCATTTCTCTACCTGCATCCGCGCGAGCGGTGGATGGAAATGAAGGTACTGCGCGATGGCAAAGATGTCTCAGCATCCGTCATGCCCGTTCCAGCGCCCCAGACGATTGAGAACCTTTCTGACCTGATCAACCCTAGGACGGATCTCGTCGGATCTCTCGGCATCTTTGTGGTGGATCTCAAGCACGACTTGGCGGATGCTATGGGGACTCGTGCCCAATCCGGCGCTATCGTGGCTGGAGTGCTCAGCGGAGAACCGGCCACTCTGGCCGATCTCCGCGCTGGAGACGTGATTACGTCGGTCAACGGCAAGCCAGTGGTCGATGCGGAGCATCTGCGACAGGATATCGCTGGCTTTAAACCTGGAGACGTGGTTGCGCTCGTGGTCGAGCGGCGCGGCGTAAATCAATACGTTGCCTTCGAGATGGAATAGCGATGGTGATACTTCGATATTCCACTCTGTCAGTGGATGAGCTGCTTCTCCATACTTGTGGTGGTGCCGGCGTGACGGAGTTCACCAGCAAAGCCGACAAACATCAGTCCTAGACCATCGGGGTTATGTGGATATTCCTCGATGAACTTAGCTCTCCCGCAGGCGACTCCACTCATCGCGCGTAATTCAGGGAGCAAACGCAACGCTGGCAGACGGGGTTGCTGGCAACCTGAAGGCGGCTTCTGAAGGAGAGGGCAGTCTCGCTATTGATTGCCTCCTCCAATGTGAGTTGATGTGCATTGCTGACGGAAGGGTGAAAGAAGCAGGGGCGAACACTTCCATCCACTTCGATTACGGCCGAAACCCATGGGGCATTGCAGATGGGAGCCTTTGGCGGTGTGCCGTCGATGTGTTCTCGAAAGCGCGTTCCAATCCTCCGTAGCTTCGCGTTGCTTTCAACAATGAAGCCCCGATCAATGTCTTCCTGGTGCATCTGGATCAGAAGTTCGATTTCTTCTTCCAGTTCGCTCACCTCGGCGCGGCTAAGTGCAATTTCCTTCTGCCGCTCGGGTGCCCAGCGTTCCTCCCGGTTGAAAGCTGCTGACGAGATGTCCGCCGCGAGGAAGGAGATACTGTCGAGTCCAAGAGATCTAGCGGCGGAGACGGTAGCGCGAAGATGTGTATGGTTCAGTTTCTGCACTGTGGTTCTGCAGGATATCAGTATCTGGGACCGATGGGAGCGAACCTCCATCACTCCCTTTTGAAGGGTCCGAAAAGCGCCGGAGACGCGACGAATTCGATCATGTACCTCTGGCGGCCCATCGATAGAGATAATGATGTCGTCGAAGCCACGGGCAACGACATCCGCCTTCTTCTGCAGGAGGAGCCCGGTGGTGAGGAGTGTGACGCGAAGGCCTAGATCGTGAAAGAACTCGCAGATCGCGCCCAGCTCACGATTGAGCAGAGGCTCGCCGCCAGTCAGCACAACGTGCTTCACTCCGAGCGTTCGTATCGATTCGCGATGCCGTTCGAGATCGGCGGCATGGAACTCGCGTCCGTCCTTCCGCTTCCAGATGTCGCACATCACACAGCGGCAATTGCATTGGCTGTGGATGCTGAGCAGCAGAATGGGAAGCGTGGTAATCCGCGATCTACTAAGATGAGCCGGCGTCGCAGGTTGAATTTCATAGAGTGCCGAGATAACGCACCTCCCTCCCGGCGAGCAGCAGTTTTTGCTGGCCCAGAACGCTCGCCGCAGACGCGAACAGTTCTCGCAGGGGCGCGCGAATCCAGCGTTGATAGCCTCCTACCTCGATGAGCTCCATGCCGGAACGAAGATCGTATGGCAAGCGTGCGTAGATAGAGGGCGATGCGATCTGAGCTCGACCCGCGAGTAAAACGAACTCCACGTCACCCACCGTAAGCTCAGAGACGGCGCGCGCGGGAGTATCGTAGTTGCCGCGCACTGCGATCAGATCGGCAACACCGGACTCCGCGATGCGGCCCTGGTCATCATTGAGATGGAACATCTCCGAGGGATTGGTTGTGACCATGCGGTAGATCACGTGCGGGCTGAGACCGGCTTGCGCGTTAAGGTAGTTGATCTCATCAAGCAGATCGCCCGCAGCCGTGATCGGCGAGTCACTGCCAAGTGCGAGCCGTTCGACCACAGTCAGTAGTTTGCGCGGGAAAGTTCTTCCAAAAAGGAAGCGGTTCGATGTGGGGCAGACGACCAGCGAAGCGCCACGTCGATTGATCAGCGATATCTCGCTTGCAGAGCATGCCAGCCCATGCACCAGCACGGTGCGTTCATCCAGCACGTGCATCTGGTCAAGCCAGGAAACTTCGTTCCTGCTCTCTTCATCCATGCCCTCGGCCGCGTGAAGGATGAACGGATATTCCTTCGGCGTACGATCAAAGTTGCCCTTCAGATCCGAATCAAAGGCAAGTGAGTGGGACCACCCAAAGCGCGAGAGAACGCGCACTGGAAAATCCGGACGGGTCAGCTCCCGGTGGAGCGGATTATGATGGCAAACCGTTGTGACGCCGCACAGAAGATTGCGTATCGCTCCCCACCACAGGTGAGTCTTTTTCGGAATTTGTCGGTATTGCGCGATGATGCCGGAGTGAAGCCGATGGATCTCCTTCGCCCACTCTATCGAGCTTCGATAAGAGGGAGCGTCTGCGGGGCGCCCAAGCTTTGGAAATAATCCGAACTCAAGATGCTCGTGCGAATTGATCAAGCCTGGCAGAAGCACATAATCCTGCAGATTGAGTGCCTGCGCTGTCACGTCAGAATCGTCATGGATGCCGGCGATGCGCCCATTGTCTATCGAGATGACGCCGTCTCTCCAGGTAGTGGGGCCCGCGCCGATGCGCGCATTCGTAAGTTGAAGTGCCTTGTTCCGGGCAGGAAACTGCATCGGCGTGCCCGGTCGTCGCTTTTGCAACTTCAAGATATAGATTGCTGGCACTCCAGCTAGTGTTTCGTACTCTCCGAGCTTCCCCGCATCCTCGAATACCTGCCGCTCAGGCTCATCAAATGGAGGCTCAATGAGAATTCCAACCTCGAATCCGCTTTTCTCGAAGACAGCAATGATCTCCGGCAAAGACCGGGAATGAGCGGCTATATCAACCGTTGTGCCATCGACGTGAAAGCTTCGTTTCCAGCCTCGTTCTGCCGCTGTCACGGGGTGCATGTCGGAGAGAATCAGCGACCCACCCGGTCGAACGACGCGAGCACACTCGAGAGCAAATGCCGGCAGATCCTGGACGTAGCTCAGCAGGAACGAAGCGATGACGAGGGTGTAGCGCACATCTTCGCCCGGCAGCGCCGAACTGTGGCCATGTTCGAGCTTCGTTGCGGGAAGGACCTTTTTGCGAGCGTGCTTCAGCATGACTCTGGAGGAATCGATGCCGATGAGCGAAGCTGGGTGAAGGGCTTCGAGGTGCGTAAGCCAGCGGCCGGTGCCGCATCCGACATCCAAAACATTGCTGCCGCGAATGGACGGCAGAAGCGGCACAGCTTTGCGCTCCTCGAGCAGCAGCAAGGGATTGCGTTGTGCATCGTAGACTTGCGCCCAACGATTGAAAACGCTGGCGTCGGGTTGCGCCTGCGAAACGGCCCAAGTTTTGGCGCGCGTCGTCACAGGCTCTCCCGCTTCGGCTTGCGCAGAGCGATGAACTGGTTGGCGAGATGAAGCTCGAAAGGAAAGCTATAGATGTGCAAGGCATAGCGCCACGCGCTGAGAATTTGCAGAAGCCGACGGCTCCAACGCGGCGCACGAATATCCTGAACCGTGGGCCAGCGTGAGCCGACGACGATCTCGAAGTTGTCGATGAGCTTCTTGGTCCGGCGCTTGAGCCATGGAGCGTTGGTATCGATTCGCAGAGTAAAGTTCATCCACTCCTTTGCCGCCCATCCGGCCGGTGAATCCGGAAACGGAACATCGATCTTGCCGTACATCTCACCGCCGGCATCGTGCGGCTGCGGTGTTGGAGTGTAGTGCTGGATGATGATCTCCGAATCCGGGTTGATACGTTTGATCTGGCGGATGAATCGCATCGTCTCGCGCGTGTCGCGGTCAGGATCGTTGGGATTGCCAATGACAAAGGAGAACTCGGGAATGATGCCGAACTGATGGGTTCTCCGTGCGATTTCCAGCGTCTGTTGTGTGGTGATCCCTTTTTGCATCTCCTCGAGCACCCAGTCCGAACCGGATTCCGCTCCGAAGAAGATCATCGCGCATCCAGCTCGTTTGATTGCGGCGAATGTTTCATCCGAATACCGGGACATGATGTCGACACGCGCTTCGCACCACCAGCGAAGATTTAAATGCGCCATGCGATCGCAGAGCTCCCGCGCGTGATCCTCGCGCAGGAAAAAGTTCATATCGTAGAACTGAACCGAGTCTGCGCCGTAGCGTTCAACCAGATGAGTCAGAATGGCGACCGTTCGCTTGGGCGACTCCATCTTCTCCTTGTTGCCATACGCTGCGTGAACACCGCAGAAGCTGCAGTTGAACGGACAGCCGATGCTCGCATGATGAACGGCCGTGCGCTTCCCGAAGAAGGAAGGACGTAGATATTTCTCGACCGGAAGACGCTGAAACGGTGACCATGGAAACTCATCCGGCCCTTTCATCGGTCGCTCTCCGTTGTCGCGACGTAGGCCAAACATGTCCTTGTAGGAGAGGCTCTTTACCGAGTCGAGCGAGCGCTTGCCGCGAAGGGCATCTAGAAGCTCGATGAGCGTATCTTCGCCCTGACCGCGAGCGACAAAATCCACGTAGCGAGCGTTGAGCGCAGCATCAGGATAGATAGAAGCGAAATAGCCGCCCCAGCAGATGGGGACCTTCGGATGAAGACGACGAACCTCACGAGAGGTCTCCATCGCCGCCACCATCTGCGGACCCGGCATTACTGAGACACCCAGCAATTCGACCTTATGCCGATCGATGAGCTCAAGAATGCGAGCGGTCGGATTCTCCTCGAGGTTCCCGTCGACGATTTCGTATTCCTCTTTTCCTTCCAGCACCGCGGCGAGGGCCAGGACAGCGAGAGGCAGTCTGCGATTGCGTGGCCGCGTGGCGCGCGGATGATAGAGGATGATCATGCTCCCACACGTGCTTCATAGATGCGGAATTGCGATGGAGGACGATTGCCAGCGAGCTTGGCACGGAGCGGACGGAGAGCCCAGCGAATCCCATAGAACGGGCTTATAGATCTCCATCCCAGATTGAACGCGTTTCCTAGGCGCTGTAGACGAGTCGGCGTGAGGTATTCGAGGCTTGCGATCGAGTCAGACGCGAATCCGTAGGTTGCAAAGAAGCGTTTGTGCTTCTCCTCGACCATTCTTCTGCCGCTCTCTTCCTTTGCGTACCACGGCGTATCTGCGATCACAACGCTGCCGCCTGGGCATGTGCACCGCACTGCTTCCGCCAAGGTCCGCTCGTAGTTCACAGAGTAGTGAAACGACGCGTTGAAGATAACGAGGTCGAAGACTGATGAGACGAATGGAAGCCGATCGAGTTCCGCCTGGACGCGAGGGAACAGGGGATGGATGTGCGCGTTATAGTGGACGGCCGCCCCGAGACCGTCGCGATCATTGGTCAATAGATCGACGGCAATGGGGAAATGTCCCTGGAGCGCTAGCCGATAACTCAACCAGCCGTTGCCCGCACCCAGGTCCAGAATGCGGAGAGCACACCCAGCGCGCAGGGCAAGGGGTGCCACAATGGATCGCTGCATTGCACGGAAGGTGCGTGCTCGTATCGCCCACTGGTCACTATTCCGCCCGGACATATCTTTGAACGGCAGGTTTAGATAGTATTCCGGCTGTGCACTACCACGCCCCTCGGCAGCACGTATCAACTCATATTCGGCAATAAACTTCCGGAAATGATCGACGCGGTCGGGAGAAAGCGCCCGCCAGATGCCGTTTCTGTATCGCGTTGTCATTTTGCAACGTTGGCATGTACGTATTCCGGATCCAGTTCGCGTATCGGGGGTCAGCTCTGCCAGGGGGGCACCGCATTGCCAGCACAGGAGTGTCACCTCCCAATTCCGGCATACCCCTTCGGCTCCATCGAGAACCTCTACGTGCGCCGCAGTCATTAGGACACCTTCTCGAAGCAGAGGAGGACATGATCACCCGTGCTGCGAAGAATGGGCAGCGCGGCCAATCGTTCTTCCAGGCGGCGGAGTAAGCGAAAGAGGCGTGGATGCTGGCGAGCCCATGCCTCAAGATAGGAAGGCGGCACAGCAACCCCGATTCCAGTGCAAGAGTAGAGCCGAAAATCCGGGGCAAACGATTGGCGAATCTTGCGAAGGGTCGGATAGTAGACCATGAACGACACCCCGTCGATCGTCACGTCGGTGTGCCCCTTGCAGCGCCGCAACGCCGTCCGCCATCGCCCGAGAACGAGGTAGTACAGGATTTCGATTAGGCAGAAGCGTGTAGAAAAGCACAGAACCAGGCGCCCATCTGGCCTCACGAGCCGCGCAACTGAGCAGGCAACGGCAGCAAGATCGGCAATACAGTTCAATCCGGAAAAGTTCGAAAATACACCGTCGAATTGTTTCTCCGCACGAAGCTCGCCGATGCGCTCTGTGGGCAACTCGCGGAAGACTGGGGGAATTCGCGGTGACTTCTGCTGAAGGCGTTGCTTGGCCCTGGCGATCATCTGCCGCGAAGCATCAAGACCGACTACAGAGATGCCATTGCCGGCCAGATAGATGGCATCTTCGCCGGTACCGCAGTTGAGTTCGAGAACCTTGTCGCTCTTTTGAAAGGTTCTCGTCAGCACCTTCCAGACGACATCGCGTTGCGTTCGGCCAATCAACGAATCGGTAAATCTTCGATCGTAGTCATGTGCGATTCGGTCGAAGGCTGCACCGGCGGCCGGTCCCGCATAAGCTGATTCCGTATAACTGACAAGTGAGATCGTTCCGTCGACCGTCATGCCTCCACCTCACTCTGCGTGGCCAGGAGTCCTTCCCGCGAGGCTCGAATGTTTATTCTGAGATCCTGCAGAAGCTCTGAGTCCGCTGCCGGGTCTTCGCTCACCTTCGCAAATTGAACTTCATCGCGAAGCAGCTTATCTGCATGCGCGTAGTAAGCCCGTGAGTGCCGACCTGCGATCTTGATCTCACGATCGGAGCTCTGCGCCCAGGGCTTCAGCTGCACCAGCTTGTTCTGAACCTGCTGGTAGTATGGAGTGCCTTTGATCGGATAGGAGACTGTGGTGAAGAAGATGTCAGGTTTGGTCGTCCTGACATGGCGGATCGTGGCCTCAATGTCTTCCATCTCCTCTCCTTCATAACCCCACATCAGAAACATCCCGCTTTGAATCTTGCGCACGCGGCTCATCTCGACGGCCCTCTGCACCTGTTCCACCTTCACCCCGCGATCCATCGCATCGAGCAGCCGCTGCGAACCGCTCTCAGAGCCGATCCAGATACGAAAGCAACCCAGCTCCGCGAGCAGGTCGAGCATCTCTTCGTTGAGCCGGTCCGCGCGGGAGATGCATTCGAAGGGAATATGAAGATTGCGGCGACGCATCTCCGCGGCATACTTGCGTATCCATTCATGATTGATCGTGAAAACATCGTCAGACACCCATGCGATATCCGGCGTGTACTCGGTCAGTAGCCACTCCAGTTCATCCACCACCTTGACTGGGCTACGGCGCCTGTGCGTCTGGCCGTAGACTTGATGGCTGCACCAGCGGCACTTGTAGGGACATCCGCGCGCGGTGATAAAGTTCACCGACCCTTGCTGATGATGGCTTCGCCAGGTATCGACGTAGCGATGCAGGTCGATTGCTTCGCGGGCAGGCCAGGGTTGCGCATCGAGGTCAGCGATCTGGGCCCGCGGAGGATTCTGATGAAATGTTCCTTCGTCGTCGAGATATGCTGTTCCGGCGACCTTCGCCTTCCAAATATTGCCGGATGAGTCTGTGCTATCGTGCAAAGCCGTCAATAACTCCTGCATTGTGGCCTCGCCTTCGCCGAAGACGACGAAGTCCGCGCCCGACTCTAGAAATTCCTGCGCGTATGCGCCGGGCTCCGGCCCTCCGACGATAATGTGCCAGCCCGCTTCACGAGCCACGCGAATGATCTCCACCACGTTGCTGCGAGTCATTAGATTGGCGTAGATGCCAAGTACGGATGGCTTCTCTGTCTGCAGGTGGCGGAAGAGCGACTCGCGATTGGAAAAGGTTGTGTCGAAGACCTCAACATCGAAGCCCTGCCGCCGCAGGTGCGAACAGAGATACAGGATGCCCAGAGGTGCATATGGCTTCATGATCTGCATTTCCTTGGGGTCCTCGTAGAGGAAGTAACCGTGCGTAAGGAGCAGATCTGGCATCAGGATCTCCTGGCCCCCACCATGAGGTTTTCCAATGGCAGGAACGCGCCGTGTAGGTCGTTATGCGAGGATTCGGCAGGCAGAGACAGTATGTTCCTGTTTCTGCATGCGGGCTCCATCTGGTAAACGCGGCTCCATAGGGATTCATAGCTAGACGGATCGGATGTGCCCGAAGGCGCATTCCAGGCTGTCACCTCGGCATGCAACGCATCGCGGAGCGCGTGGTAAAAGATGTCGTTGTAGCTAGCGATATGAATCGCACAGAGATCGTCGCTGTCGATCCAGTTGCGTTTTCTTCCCAACTGCGCCTGAACGCGATCGAAGAAGCGCGTGCCAGGCAGAGGATAGGAGAGTGATATGCCGATGTCGTCGGGTCGGGTGCGGCGCACCAGTTGCACCGTCTCGCAGATCTCGGCCCATCCCTCCCCCGAGTAGCCGAACTGAAGGAAGTAGCACGCCCGTATACCAGCGCTTGCGAGCCTCTCTCGTGCGGCATACACGGCGGAAAGGTTCAAACCCTTCTTCATCGCATCGAGAATCTTCTGTGAACCGGATTCAACGCCCATCCATATCTCCACACAGCCCGCTCGCTTCAAAGCTGAGACTGTCGCGTCACTCATCAGATCGGCACGTGACTGAATCTTGAAGGGAACCACTTCACCATGCGATTCGACGGCGCGCGCAAAAGCTTCCACCCAGCGGCGATCCAATGCAAACACGTCATCGCCAAACCAGATGTGCTCCACGCCGAAACACGTCTTGATCTCACGGATCTCCGCCGCAACCTCTTCCGGCGCTCGTAGCTGAAATCGATTGCCGGAGATGGGCTTCGCGCACCAGTTGCACTGATATGGACAGCCTCGGCTGGACACGACATTGGTGGAGAAGTAGCCGTGCCCTTCGATCCATGCGCGCCTGTATGGCTCAAGGTCGATGAGATCTCTCGCCGCTCGTGGTAGAGTGGCCCAGGAAGGATTAGTCGGCGCAGGCAACAAAGTCTCCAGGCTGCCATCTGTGGCTGAGTAGCTCACCAGGCCGGGAACCGCTGGCAACCGCTGCGACTGCAGAAGAGCGCTACAGAGATCGACAAGGCTCTGTTCCACTTCACCGTTCAGAATGAAGTCAACACCGTTGTCCAGATATTCGCGGGGATGATCGGTCGCATCCGATCCATGCGCGATTACCGTGATTCCCGCGCTGCGAGCGATCGTGGCAAGCTCGTTTGCCAGTTCACGCATGTGCATCAGGCACATCTTGGTTACGAAGTTGAAGTCGTCCTCATGGATGACAACGATCTTCGGGCGATGCTCCTCAAGCGCCGCACTAAAGCCTGGCGCCGGCTCAGCAAACATCGTGTCGAATACAGCAACCGAAATACCAGCGGAGCGCAGCGCCGTCGCCGCATACAGCGTACCGAGCGGCGGATACGGCTGCATCTTCCTGAATTGTTTTGCGTCGCGGGCAAGGTGATAGGAGTGCGTCAGCAGTACATCTGCGATGGGTCACCTCCGGGCGAAAATAATTCAGCAGACATTGGCTGGCTCTGCAGGCAATGCCTGGCCGGTGACAAGAGAGCGGCGCTTGACGATCTGCTCCGAGAGCTGCGTAAGCCAGATCTCCCACGGAAAGGAGAAGAAGCTGGAGTCCAGGCGCCAGCGGACGGGTGTCTGCACAAGAAAACTGGTGAGCTTTTGCGCGAACGAAGTCTTGCGCGAACGACGTGTCTGGTTCAGCAATAGAAAATAAGCGAGCATCCGCTCGAGCCGGGCAAGCTCGCGGCCTTTGAGCCAGGGCAGCAGGTTCGCTCCCAGTGGCATCGACATCCAGTCCTCCAAGGTCTGCGGCTCGACGACTCCAAGCTCGCGAAGCTGAGGCCAGATAGGAATGCCGGGATACGGCGTGAAGATATTCGGCGAGAAACGGACATTGTTGAACTGGCGCCCGATGTCGCTCATGGTCCTGAAGGTGAGAAGCCGGTCAGCCTCCGTTTCTCCGGGGTAGCCGAGGATGAGATTGAAGTTGATCCGGATGCCGGCGAGGCTGGCCTTGCGCGCGGTCTCGTACATCTCATCAACACGCTGGTGGCGCTTGTTCATCAACTTAAGCACGAGCGGTGAAGTCGACTCGGTTCCAAAGCCCATGTAACTTACGCCGCTGTCGGCAAGCAGCTGAACCTCTTCCTGGTTCATGCGGCAGATGAAGTCCGTCGATGCCTGGAAGGTCCAGGAGAACTTCACGGCGGAGTCGCGTATGCCCCGGGCAATCGCGATTGCCCGTTTCAGATCGACGGGAAAGTTGGAGTCCAGCAGGGCCACATGCGTGATGCGGTAGCGTGTGACGAGGCCGGTCAGCTCCGCGACGACATGCTCAGCGGTGTAAGCGTTGAAGCGGCGTTTGTACACCACCATATCGGTGCAGTAGTTGCAGGCGTAGGGGCAGCCGACGCTCGTGGCGTATGCCAGCTCACGCTTGCCGGAAACGCGCTCATACGCGTCGAAGTCGGTCATGTCGAACGCGGGCGGAGCGAAGGTGTCGACGGGTTGAACCCGCCGTTCGAAGTTTTGTATCAGCCGCCCCTGCTTCTTCCAGGAGATACCCGCAATGAGATCCAGGGGTTGTTTGCTGGCGAGCGCGCTTGCGAGCTCGACGATCGTGATCTCACCCTGCCCGCGCACCACAACATCTACATAGGGCTCACGCAGGGTCGATTCGGGACACAGCGTGGGATGCCACCCGCCAAACACCACGCATACTTCCGGTGCGTGACTCTTGACCAGAGTAGCCGCTTCGATCGCTCCTCCGATCATGGGACCAGTCAGCACTGATATACCGATGCAGACCGCCGACTCGCACTCCTCCACGATGCGTTCCAGATATCGCGGCTCAATCGCGGCGTCGATCAGCACCACCTCGAAGTTGGCTTCGCGCAGCGTGCCGGCGAGCGAGAGCAGCGAGAGCGGCGAGCCGAGCGGAGGCCCGTCGTACGGTGGATAAAACAAAACCACCTTGCCCCGCTTCAGCATGCTGCCTCCGCCGGTGTGTTGGCGAGCCTCTTCGCGTCTACGGCAGGTTTGCTGGAAGCCGTCCGTTTTTTTAGCTGGTTGTTCAGCCATATCTCGACCGGATACTTATACACATCGTGGTCGAGGCGCCAGCGCGCGGGCAAGGAGATGCTCTTCTGCGCGATCCGCGTAATGGGGCCGCGAGTATCAGCCGCGATGGGGATTCGATCGAAGGCAATGCGAAGATATTCGCGTGTCACCTGCAGCCTCTTATGCTCTTCACCGTGCAGCCACGGCAGTGTCGTATAGCGTGGGAAGAAATCAGCCCACCCTTCAAGGGTCGCGGGAACTTCGATGCCTATCTCCTTAGCTCGCTCCATGATCGGCGAGCCGGGATAGGGCGTGAAGATGTTTGTCCAGAATTCGGCTCCCGGGAAACGCCGGCAAACATCCATCATGAAACTGATCGTCTCCCGGCGTTCCTTGGCTCCTTCACCAGGGAAGGCGAAGATGATGTTGAACGAAGGCCGGATATCGGCTGCCAGGCATCGGGCAGCGCTCTCGTAAATCTGATCGAAGTCCTGAAAGGTCTTGTTCATCAATTGCAGAATCTTCGGCGATCCCGAGTCGACCCCCTGACAGACCTGGTGCAGCCCTGCTCGGCGCAGCAGCTTGAGATCTTCCGGCGAAAGCCGGGCCACCATATTGGTCGTCGCCTGTATGCTCCACTTGAATTGGGACCGTTCGCGCACCAGCCCTTCCGCGATGCCGCGTGCGCGATCGAGGTCGACCAGAAAGTTGTCGTCCACCACCCAGAGCATCTCGAGCCGATAGCGTCTCGTGAGATCGACGGTCTCTTCGACGAACTGTTCGGGCGGCAGAGCGTTCCATTTGCGTCCGTAGACGCCTGCGTTCGTGCAATACGCACAGTTGAATGGGCACGCCAGGCTCGAGGTGTACATCGCCCATCGTTTGCCGCAACCGCGCTCATAGGCATCGAAGTCTGCGATGTGATACGCCTTCGGAGGCATCTCTACCAGAGGCTTCAGCGGCCGCTCCGGTGTAAGGATGAGTTTGCCGCCCCGCTTGAAGCCGATACCTGGAATTAGATCCGGCGCGGACCTCGTTTCCAGATGCTTGACCAGTTCCAACAGTGCATCTTCACCCTGGCCGCGCACGATGTAGTCCACGCATGCAGCCTGCAAAGTCTGATCGGGAAGCAGCGAAGGATGCCACCCGCCCAGAATGATGGGAAACTCCGGATTCCACTCCTTCACCGCTCGCGCAATCTCGACCGTTTCGCGAATCATTGGCCCCGTGACAAGCGAGATGCCGAGACAGACGGCATCGCGAACCTCTTCGAGTACCCTCTTCCTATAATCGGGGGTGATCGTCGAATCGACGAGGACAACCTGATATCCGGCGCGAATCAGAGGAGTCGCGACTGCCAGAACACCGAGTGGGGCCGTTGCTTCAGAACTCGCAAAGGAGGGGAAGAAAAAAACCACCTTCCGGGGAGGAGAAAAAGATTTCGGCATCGCTCGCTCTACTCATAAATGTGTTCTTTTGAGCGTCCGCGCGTGTCAGCCGATCGTCCCGATATTGTCATCGAATTGTCGTCACCTCTCGTAAGCAACTGCACCGGTCGGAAAAGCAGCGATGACACACTGCTGACAATTCGCCTCGACCGCTGCGCTATGCTCGACATGATGTTTTCTGGCGATTGCGATGCCTACCAGACGAGATGATCCTTCCATACCCGCATGGAGGGAAGATCAGCTCGACTCTCTCTCTGCGCCCGAGCTGGAAACTCCCTATTTTGACGGTGCTCTCAAAGCGTGGGTGCTCAGCAGACACGCGGATATTCTGGCGGCGTTTCATGCTTCGAGCCTTTCCCCGGCCAGCCACGCCAGCGACCACGGTTCGCAGCCATCCGGCGAGAGTGCCGAAGGTCAGTGTGCCGAGGGTCAGCATGACCGATGCGAGCGTGCCCGGCTAAAGATGCGGGCAGAGGCAATGGAGTCGCTCTCTCCCGCACAGTTGCGCGCGTGGCGCGATCAACTCGCTCCTGCGGCTCGCGCACTGGCCGACGGCCTGCCCGTCGAAGAACCGGTGGACCTGATGGATGCATACGCGCGGCCGCTGTGTCTCTCATTGGCGGCGATAGTGACAGGCATCTCCCGAAGCGATGCCGAGCAGCTCTGCGAGCGAGCCCGGGAAATATCGGCCGCCGCCGCCGAACCTTATGACTCGGCCCTGCGCCGCAGCGCGGAATCCCTAAGCGCCGGGCTTCGGAACTACTTTCCTTCTGGACCCGAGTCCCTCCGCGAATCCGGGTTCGTTGCGCTTTCGCAGACCATGCCCTGCATCTTGGGAAATGCATGGTTCGCCCTGCTGCAATTTCCCCAAGAATGGAGTTTGCTGCATCGAGAGCCGGGGCTGATGGAACAGGCGATCGAGGAGCTGCTGCGCTACGCCGGTCTTGTCCGCATCCTCTCCAGGATAGCCACGGCGGACATCGATCTCAATGGCGCTTCGATTCGCAGCGGCGACCGCATCATCCTGAGGATCATCGCGGCAAACCGTGACCCCGAGCGCTTCTCCCATCCGAACCATGTCGATCTCGCGCGCCGCAATGCAGGACATCTCACCCTGGGGGCGGGTCCTCACGCATGTGTGGCTGCCAACCTGATTCGCATGGCAGCCATCACGATCACCCGGCCGCTGGTTCAAATGGTTGCCTCGGCGAGCCTCTCACGCCCCGTCGATTGGCAGGGCGGATCCGGGTTTCGTTTCCCCAGATCTCTTTGGGTCCATCTGACCACAGGGGAGAGAAGCACAGATTAATAGAAGCGCATATGCGTAACTGATTCGGCAAACGATAGCGAAACAGTTGCGTGCCCTCACGAAGCAGTAGAGTGAATCGTATGGCGACGCAAACGCATGCTCGCGATCTCGATCGGGATATCGGCGACCACGACAACGACGCGCAGGACAACATTGAGCGTGGGATGTCCTCAGAAGAAGTGAAGTCCACATCTCGGAAACAGTGAAGATCAGTCTCTGGTGTGCACGTTTGTGGGACAAAGTAGATGGCCAAATTTCGGAAAATGGTATGCTCCGATACGGAGAAGCCGCCGCATTTAAATAAAGGATATGAGTCGGTAGCGATCAATTATGGAGGAACTGATGGCGGCCCGACCATCCCTGCTCTCGCGGGCAGTTCGTCGGTTGTTTCACCCTCACGGGAGCGTGGTTCGACAGGGAGAATTCGTCACATTCAAACCGGAAGGTTTCGTTGAGGCCAAAGATCCGGGAAGGCTCCTGTGCCGGCACTTCTATGAGGTAATGCAATTGCGCCGTTGCCTGGGATTAATAGCCGAGCGCGGTGTTAACCCCGGCCGGTCACTGGAAATTGGATGTGGCTTCGGTCGTTTGTCTCCATACATTGCCGAGCACTTTGAGCAACACACGGCGGTGGACATTAACACCTGGGCCATATCGGAAGCCAGCCAGTTCTATCCTCAGATATCGTTTTGTGAGGCCAGCGCCACGGAGCTCCCGTTTCCTGATCGCAGTTTCGATACCGTGATCACATGGACGGTCCTTCAACATATCCCAAACTCCCTGGTAGGCAAAGCACTTAGCGAGATCAAGCGGGTAGCGAACCCCAAGTCGCTAATCATCCTCTGCGAGGCAACGCTCAACGCGGGCAAACCGGAGAAGGGCTGGCAGCACACACACGATCGTTTCCCCGAGTTTTACGCGGATGCGTTTGCTCCTCGCGGCCTCATTGTGTCGGAGTTCTTTACCGAACTGGATCGCATATCATCCATCGGTTCTCCCGGCCGGCTGATGGTTTTCGGGCCTCTTGCTCAGGCCGCTGTTGATAAGCAATAAAAGTGAACTTCAACATCACGCTGGTGGACAGTGCGGTGGGAGCCGCTTCCACGCGCAAGAGCGCTTGCCCGAAGGCGATATTCTCCGCCGTTCTTTCACTTCAACGCCAAGTTGGCGCAGCAATTACTCCGAAAGTATGGGCTCTGGAGCTTCCTCCGTTTTCGGCCCCAACTCCTTATGGCGATCGAGAAAACGAACGCAGGCGTTCCAACGTAGAATCGCGTCGTCATTACCTGCCGGCCGCAGATGTTCCGCTTCTCCGAAAAGGCGGAGCGCCCTGACCGTCCAATCGTAGACATAGCCGCTGGTCCCTACGCCGCTCGCAGCATACGACGCCTTCGCGCGCCGCTCCCACGCGATTCCGGAGTAGTAGGTGCGATCGTATTCCGTTTCCATGTCGGACATCGCCTCTATGGCCCGGGCGAACGCGCCAGCATCCTCAGGAATCTCGTCGGTCAGGGCGAGGACCAGGCTAATGCGCGCCTGCCGGTTAGCCGGATCCACGTCGAGAATATCGCGGCAGATGCTCTCTGCTTCGTGTGGCTCATTGAGCAGACGGTATCGTTCGGCCCTGGCCAGCGCGCCGTCCACGCTGTCACGAGAAATTGGCTTAAGTGCGAACATGAGACCCTCCTTCCGCTTAGATGATGTGAAAAAGCTGCTTCAGGGGATCGAAGAACTGGTCCACCACTCGCTCCTTGAGTGGAATGATTGCGTTCTCGGTTATCGTGATGGACTCCGGACATACCTTGCGGCAGCAAGTGGTGATATTGCAATAACCGATGTTGTGCTTCTGTCTTAAATCACTCACGCGGTCCTCGACATCGAGGGGATGCATCTCGAGCGCGGCTACATGGACTAGCAGGCGAGGTCCGATAAACTCATCATGCTTGTGGTGTTCGCGCAGAACGTGACACACATCCTGACAGAGAAAACATTCGATGCACTTACGAAATTCCTGCACCCGTTCGACGTCTGCCTGCTGCATGTGCCACGTCCCATCCGGCAGGTCTGGTGAACGGGGCCTGAATTCCTTGATCGTCTTCTTCGCCCGGAAGTTCCACGAGACGTCGGTAACTAGGTCGCGAATCACGGGAAATGTGTGCATCGGCTCGAGAATAACCGGCATGTCGAGATTGAGATTGTTGAGCCGGGTCATGCACATCAGCTTCGGCATTCCGTTGATTTCCGCCGAACACGAGCCGCACTTGCCGGCCTTGCAGTTCCATCGCACTGCAAGATCGAATGCCTGCTGAGCCTGGATGCGGTGCACGGCGTCCAGAACCACCATGCCCTCGTCCACCGGCGTGACGTAATCCTGAAATTTGCCGCCTGCCGGATCTCCTCTCCAGATTCGAAATGTCGCCTGCCCGGCCATCTATTTCATCTCCTCGATTACGGCCTTTAACTCCTCGGGTATTGGGGCAAGAGGTCGCTTCTCCACCTGCATTCCCCCATCCGTACTACGCTTGACGACGATGTTGTGCCTGCCCCACTCTGCGTCTTTACTCGGAAAGTCCTCGCGGAACTGTGCGCCCCGGCTCTCCTTCCGAAGCAGGGCAGCGCGCGTAACCGCCTCGGAAACCACCAGCAGACTGTCGAGATCCATGGCAGTGTGCCATCCGTTGTTGTACTGTCGGTTGCCCGTGATGCCAACGTGGTCCGCTCGCGCACGGAACTGCCTGATGCTCTCCAATGCCCGCAGCATTTCACTCTCGGTGCGGACGATGCCTACCAGATCCTGCATCGCATCCTGCAAATCATATTGAATCTGATACGGATTCTCTCCGGAAAGGCCACGATCAAAGGGTGCGAGAGCGGCGCTCGCGGTTGCTTGAAGTTGCTGCTCATCAACCGTGGCCGCCTTATTGCTTTTGGCGAATTCCGCCGCAAAGCGCCCGGCGCGTCGCCCGAAGACGACCAGGTCGGAGAGGGAATTGCCGCCCAGCCGATTCGCGCCGTGCAGCCCGGCCGCCACTTCGCCCGCGGCAAACAACCCTGGCACGGACGACATCTGCGAATCGCCGTCCACCCGGATGCCGCCCATCATGTAGTGAGTCGTTGGTCCGACTTCCATCGGCTCCTTGGTGATATCCAGATCCGCCAACTGTTTGAACTGGTGATACATGCTGGGCAGCTTGCGTTTGATGTGCTCCTCGGATTTCGGAAGATGCGTCTTGATCCAGGCGATATCGAGAAAGACCCCTCCATGCGGTGTGCCTCGACCTGCCTTGACCTCCCGATTGATGCAGCGGGCGACGTGATCGCGCGTGAGCAGCTCAGGCGGCCGGCGAGCATTTCTGTCGCCCTGCGTGTAGCGCCAGCCCTCTTCTTCCGAATCCGCAGTCTGCTCCTTGTACAGATCAGGAATGTCATCGAACATGAATCGGCGGCCTTCACTGTTGCGCAGAACACCGCCCTCGCCGCGCACGCCTTCTGTCACCAGAATGCCGCGCACGCTGATCGGCCAGACCATGCCTGTCGGATGGAATTGAACGAACTCCATGTCCTGCAATTCCGCGCCGACGCGATAGGCGAGTGCAAGACCGTCGCCTGTGTACTCCCAACTGTTGCTGGTGATCTTGAACGCCCGTCCGATCCCGCCGGTGGCTAGCACCACCGCATTCGCCTGCCACAGGCGAAAGAGGCCTTTCTCTCGGTCGTATCCGCACGCTCCCGCAACTCTGCCCGAATCCACCAGTAGTCCGAGCACGGTGCATTCCATGTGGACTTCCATCCCGGTGTGAATGCCGTGGTCCTGAAGAGTACGGATCATTTCGAGCCCGGTGCGGTCGCCGACATGGGCCAGGCGAGGATATTTGTGGCCGCCGAAGTTCCGTTGAAGGATCCGACCGTCTTTGGTCCTGTCGAAGAGTGCGCCCCATGCCTCGAGCTCACGCACGCATTCGGGTGCTTCCTTGGCGTGTAATTCCGCCATGCGGCAGTTGTTGAGATATTGACCGCCACGCATGGTGTCGGCGAAATGAACGCGCCAGCTATCGCGATCATCGACGTTGGCGAGAGCAGCTGCGATACCCCCCTCGGCCATGACGGTATGCGCTTTGCCAAGCAGCGATTTGCAGACGACTCCTACCCTGACGCCGCTGGCTGCAGCCTCGATTGCAGCACGAAGTCCCGCGCCGCCGGCGCCGATCACCAGCACGTCGTAAGAAAATCGCTCGAACTCCGGCACTTAAAAGATTCTCCAGTCATGCCAGACACCCATCGAGCAGAGGCGGATGTAAACGTCCGAAAATCCCACCCAAAACAGACTGGCCCACGCCCATCTTCTGTGTGCCGCATTCAGACAGCTCACGCAATCGTAGAGCTTGTGCCGGACCGGGTGCTCCGAAATTCGGTCGAGCGTTCCTCCGACCAGATGCCGAAAGGCGTGACAGCCAAATACATATCCGCCCAGCAGTACAACATTCACAACCAGAATCAGGCTTCCGATTCCGATTCCGAAACCATCGGGAAAACGAAAGGACATCACTGCGTCATAGGCGAGAAATCCCCACACCGGATAAGAGAGCCGCAGAAAATAGCGATGAAAATTCTGCAGTATCAGCGGAAAGCGCCGTTCGCCGAGATAGCTCTTGCGTGGCTCGCTTACGGCACATGCGGGCGGGTCGGCCCAAAATGATTTGTAGTATGCGCCGCGATAGTAGTAGCAAGTCAGCCGGAAAAGGCCGGGTATCCAGAGGATGAAAAGTGCCGGGGAGAATGGCAGAAAGCTCGGATACCATCCCGGTTTCGGACCGAACAGCGCGTGTGGCGAATCACCGAAGAGCTCGGGAGAATAAAACGGTGAGATGTACGGCCCAAAGGTGTAGTGGCTGTTCTGCAGTGCGGCCCACGTGGAGTACACCACGAAGATACTCAACCCTATGAGAACTGCCGATGGCGAAAACCACCACGCATCGCGACGAGACGTCTGGCCGAAGCTGCCGCCTTTCCAGACGACTTGGGGACCCGCCATCTTCCCTCCACGGCAGAGGGATAGTCCGACAGGCCCTTCCCGCCGCTGGGACGCGATTATAGCAAGAACTCCGCCGCTCACTTCGTCTCAGCTGAGCCCGCCCAAAACAGACGCAACCAGCCGGTCGCACCACCCCGGGGCGAGATCCGGGAGGCCAAGCTAGAGGACAAGATCTAGATCAGATCGAGATGTGTCTGATCGGCGTAAGGGGGCGCGAAGATTGCCGACATGCCGAAGTACAGATCAAATCCCCGCGTACCACGCATACCCGGCTTCTGGCGACGCCGAGCCCAGACCCTTGCCGAAACCTTTCAGCGAATCTGCGGCCGTCAGCCGCACAATATATTTCACGCTCTTGTAGCCAAGCTGTCGCGGCACGCGCAGCCGCAGCGGCCCGCCGAACGGCACGGGAAGGTCGCCATCGTTCATTCCCCACGTTAGCAGCGTCTGCGGATGCAGCGCATCCGCCAGATCGATGCTCTCCCACCAATTGCTTTCTATCGAGAAGTAGACTAGATAGCGCGCCTGCGGCAAGAGGCCCGCTTCGTTGAGCACCTCAACCAGCGGAGTGCCGATCCACTCCGCGATATACGACCAGCCCTCCTCGCAGGCCACCTCTGTGATCTGGCTGCGGAAGGGAAGAGCGCGCAGGTCACTGAGCGAAACCGAGAGCGGTCTCGCGACCATCCCATCCACCGCCAGACGCCAATCTGCAAACCGATTCACCTGAAGCCGCTTGAACGCGTCGCTTGGCGGCGCAACTTCGTTCGCAAAAGGCCTCTTTGAGATCATGCTCCGCGGAAACTCGCGTGCCAGCGAATGCCTGGTGAGCAGCCGCTGCGCAGCGTAGGTCAGCGTCTCTCCCGGACCATAGACTCCGCAGTGGTCGGGCGGAATCAATCCATGGCGGCGCATTGCGAGGCCTGTCGCGGCCAATCCGGAAACGCCCGCTGCGGCGGCGAGACCCTTCGTGATGAGCTTGCGACGTGAGATAGCTTTCGTCATGAACGCTCCTCCTCAGGGACCGCGGCCTCAGGAACGACTAGGCGACCCGAGATCATTCCCCGCATCCGGTTGCGGAATCCCGACAACGCCACCATCGCGACGTGGACCAAGAGGAAGAGCACGAGCGCCCCGGAGACGAAAAAGTGCAGTGTGCGCGCCGATTGCCGCCCTCCCAACAGGTTCACCGCCGCTGGCACTGCCGAATCGAACGCCGGAGACGACGCCAGCCCTGTCCAGATCACCAGGGGGAACAGCACGAAGATCACTCCGAGATACGCCGTCCGTTGCAGCACGTTGTATGAGTTCGCCTCCCGCGCCTCCGGTGGCGTCCGGCGGAGATACTGCGCCGTACGCCCCCAGTACGCGCGCCACTTCCTGTCGCCCCGTTCCGGGACCAGATCCTTCCAGAAGTGCCCCGTCCACAACCCGGCCAACCCATAGACCAACCCGGTCAGCACCAGAGCCCATGCTGTCTGGAAGTGCAAATACCGGCTCCAACCATTCTGGTCAGGCATTACAAACCCATACCCCGTCGGCACCGTGCCCCGCGAGGAGGGAATTGGGATCGTGAACAGGGGTGATGTACCCACATTTCCCACCTCACCCCAATAGAATCGAGGGTGCGAAATCACGATCTCAATACCGCTGATCAAGAGAGCGCAGAAACAAAAGACCGTGATCCAATGCGTCACGCGGACAAGCGCGGTATGCCGGGGAGCTTCTGTTTTTCGGTGCTGAGCAACGGCTGACACGGAAGGAAGATACTACAGTCCCGGTGCAGTTGGCTCCCAGTACCGTTGGCTGAATTGTTCAACTCGTACTGGCAAGAGGCGAGAATGGTGCTCATTGGCGCCTCGGCGGGTCAGACTCAGCTAATAGCTCCGGCGATGGGTGAGCCACTTCGGTCGTGCCAGTGGCCGCGAGTGAAGTCTGGGAATTTCGCCGGTGCGCTTCCTTCTTGAAGCGAGGTAAGACTGAGCGGACCTGGCGCCGACCACGAAGCCGCGTCGTAAACATCCATGTCCGGCGGGAGACCCTTGCGCATGCAGTCGAGAAGCCGATAGACCATGATGAAATCCATCCCTCCATGGCCTCCCGCCTTGCGCGCGACGTCTCCTTCCTGCTTCCACAAGGGATGCTCATACTCCTTGAATGCATCCAGGCTCGCCCACGCCTCCTCACCCTTCTGACCGTCCAGGTAGATGCGCGGCGGATAGTCGGCGAAGATGCCCTTTGTTCCCGCAACTGTGTTAATGCGATCGTAAGGCCGAGGGTTCGAGACATCATGCTTCAGCGTAAGCGTCAGCCCGTGCGCGGTCTTGATCAGCGAAGTGTTCATATCGCCGGTGATGTAGCGTTCCGCCCACCGTGGATCTCCCTTTTCCAGGTGAGCACTGCGATAGACATCAAGACCTCGCTGCGGTGTGCTCATCGAGACGAGATAATCGAAGCGGTCACCGCGGTTAATACTCATGTAGTTCGCGACCGGCCCCAGGCCGTGCGTCGGGTAGAGGTTGCCGTTTCGCTGCGTATGCACGGTTCGACGCCAGAGACCTTCGCCCTTGTTTGAAAATAACTCTTCGCGCAAATCATGCAGATACCCACCTTCTCCATAGAGAAGATCGCCAAATACTCCCGCACGGACCATACGAAGGACGAGTGTCTCGTTGTAGCCGTAGCAGCAGTTCTCGAGCATGATGCAATGTCGCCGCGTAGCTTCAGACGTATTCACGAGCTGCCAGCAGTCATCGATCGTGGTTGCGGCAGGCACTTCGACCGCGACATGTTTGCCTTTTTGCATGCCGGCGGCCGCCATGGGAACATGCCACCGCCACGGGGTCGCGATAATCACCAGATCCAGATCGTCCCGCGCGACCAGTCGCTCGTATGCGCGATCGCTCTCGGTGTAAAGCTCGGGCCCGTGCTGGCCCGCTTTTTCAATCAACTGCTGAGCATTCTTTGCTTTCCCCGGCACAACATCGCAGATCGCCCGCACCTGCGCATTCGCTGCCAGCAGATCTTCCAACAGACTCGTGCCGCGGCCACCCACGCCAATGATGCCGAGCTGCGGCTCCTTCGCTTCGAAGGGCACATCCATCATGGTTTTGCCTTGGACGTGTGCTTCAGGCGTTCGTGCGGTCGCCTCCAAGGACGACAATCCCAGCCCAATGGCGGACGCCGCGCCCGCCTGCAGGAAGCTGCGTCGCGAGACGGAACCGTGAGCGGCAGTTTCACTCTCCGCCGCAAGCGATTGCGACGCTTCAATTGGACGTTCGTCCATGCATTCTCCTAGTAGTACAACTTCAGTCCCAACTGAATCTGTCGTGGTGGACGTGCGGCAGTGACGTAGCCGAAGCTTGAGGCGCCCAGCACCGTTGCGTTATTCGAGTTCTGCGGGCCCGGCGCCGCAAATAGGTAATTTGTGTGATTCAGCAGATTGTAAAACTCTGCACGGAACTCGACGCGGCGGCTCTCTCCGATAGGAAAACTCTTCAGGAGTGAGCCGTCCCAGTTCTTATAGTTGGGGCCGCGCAGCGAGTTCAGGCTGACATTTCCAAAAGATCCCGGCGCCGGGTCGGCAAACGCGCATGTATTGAAGAAAGTGCCCGGAATGCAGGGCTTGCCATTGCCGCTCTGGCCCGGCACAAAGTCCGGACGCTGTTGTCCATCGGAGTTCGCGAAGTTGGCGTTCGCATCGGTCACTGTGAACCAGGTGCCCGAGGAGAGCGTCACAATTCCCGAGAGCTGCCAGTTGCCGATCAGCACATTCGTAAAGCTGTTGACGTTCGATGCAAAATGCTGGTCTCTGCCGATTGGAAGATCCCAGATGTAGCTCGCGAGGAAGCGATGCCGCACATCGAAATCCAGGCTTCCGTACTCGATATTCGGACGCGCGCTCCAGCGGAAGCTGTCATTGTTCTGTGCGCCAAGGTTCGCGTTCGATGAATCGCCCAGTGCGTGGCTATAGGTGTAATTGACCAGAGCTGATACGCCCGCGCCGAAGTTGTGTTGCACCTTTGCTTGGAGCGCGTTGTAGTTTGACAAGCCCTGCGAGTCCAAATAGCCGATCGAGGAGTCGACGTAGGGAAAAGGACGGCGAGGCGCGTAAGGTGCCGATGCATCTGCGGTCGGCGAAGCTTGATTCAGATTTTTGAAGGTATAAAGCTTAGTTCCCTTCGAGCCAACGTAGCCGACGTCCAACACGGTATTCTGCGCAATTTGATACTGCACAGTGCCGTGCCACTGCGTTACATAGGGCGTCCGCAGGTTCAATTGCAGAGAGAAGAGGCTGGGCGTATTCGGATCTGTCAGCGAAGTGGCAGGAAATCCTTGCGCTAGCTGAGTAAGGCCGGGTACGGAACAGTCCAGCGCGCTTCCGGCATAAGATGACTGGCTGCAAGGTGCATTGAAGGCCTGGCTTGCGAAATATGGGGGGTTAAATCCAGGGCTTGGGTTGCTGTACGGTCCGTTTTCATCGCCGTTGTAGAAGACGCCGAAGGCAGAACGAACCACCACCCGCGGTGCGACCTGGTACGCGAAGCCGACACGCGGTCCCAGGTTGTTGTAGTCCGTGTCGATCAGCTGATTCGATGCCTTGTGGTTGACCGGGAGCAACTGCGCAAGGGTCGGAGTAAGGGACACGTTGCTGGATGCTGGAATGTCCAGTACGCCAGTCATCGGATTAAAGTTTGACTGTGCGTTATGCCGCTCCAGCACGGGGCCGAAGAACTCGTACCGCAAACCAAGGTTGAGAGTGAGCCGCGGAGTGACGCGCCAATCGTCCTGCGCGAAAATGGAATAGGTGATGCGGTTGTAGTCGACGTTAGTCAGGTTATTGATGTCTCCACCCGCCGACTGGCCGGTCAAGAGCGTTGCAAAGCCACTACCGCCCGTGCCCTGGGCAGCAGGATTGTCGGTGTACTGTGTCCCGAAGCTCAGCTCTCCGCGGGGTGCAGCCGGTTGGTAGATCGTGAATTCCTCCGGGCGGTACTCGGCGCCAAATTTCCAGGAGTGATTGCCGGCGATGAGAGTAAAGGTATCCGATACCGAGTAGGTGTTCTGTATCTCGTTCGAGGGCAGATACGTGGGGCTGCCCAGCGTTGCCACGTCGTTGAATGACATCTGCGGCAGTCCGCCGTTGTCTGTACCGGCCACATAGGGGACGCCAGGGAAACCAACGCTACCGGAGACATTTTCGTTGTAATTGAACTGGAAGCGGCTCGAGTGCAGGCGGTTGTAGCCAAGACGGAGCTCGTTCACGCGCTTCGCCGTCAGGATGTGGGTCCAACTCACAGCGACGCTGTAGCCGGAATTGTTCTCGATACCCGTAAAGAAACCACCGCCATCTGCAATTCCACCGAATGGCCCGGGTATGTTGGACGGCTGCCGGCTCATGCTGAACCGATAGAAGGCGTTATCCTTCGCCGTGATCGTCTGGTCGACGCGGACGTCGCCCTGATTTCGATCGCGCGACAAAATCGGGTTGGAGAGAAAGTTGTAACCCAGTCCGGTCGCGTTCGGTAGCGGATAGAGCTGCGCCAGACTGCTCCCCAGCGAATCCTGCCGCGAGATTGGAATGACGTTCGATGGATGATTGCTTGCGTCATAGCCGAACGGCACGCCGCAATAGCCAGTCGGGCTGCTCGCGCTGGCTTGCGTCTTCGTGGTATCGAAAAGCTCGCCCGTGTAGGTTGGATTGCCATTGCAATCCTGAACGCCGGTCGGTGTGCTGAGGTCCAGCTGGCTGCTGAAGTCACCCGCACGCTGGGCTGCGGTCGGCACCAATTGGGTATATGTCTGACCCTGGCTCACACGGAGTCCTTCGTAGTCGACGAAGAAGAACAGATGGTTGCGCCAGATCGGCCCACCCAGCGTCGCACCGAACTGGTTCTGGTGATACGGAGGACGAATGGTGTCGAAGTAATTCCGTGCATCGAAAATCTGGTTCCGGACAAACTCGTACACCACGCCTCGGAATTGGTTGGTGCCGCTCTTCACCGTGGCGTTCACCACGGCTCCGTTCGCGCGTCCCAGCTCTGCTCCATAGGCATTGGTTGCTACGCGGAACTCCTGCAGCGCGTCGACGGACGGCATCACCACATAGTTCGTCTCGTTCAGCAGGTCCGGCAGGTTCGAGTTGTTGTCGATACCGTCGAGCAGAAAATTATTCTGGAGCGAGCGGGCGCCGTTCGCGCTGAAGCCATAGCCGCTCTCATCGCGCGCTCCCGGCTCACTCACCGTGACGCCCACGCTCAGCTGTGCCAATTGCACCGGGTTCCTGCCGTTCAGGGCCAGCGTTTGCATGGTCCTGCTGTCCACTACCTGACTGCGATCGGATGTATCAACCTCGAGGAGTGGCACGGTTTGCTTCACGATCACCGTCTGGGTAATCGATCCTGGCTGCAGGGCGACATCCGTGCGCTTCCTTTGCTGAACGTCCAGCATGATAGGCCCCACCTCTGCCTTGCTAAATCCCGGCGCCGTGACCGTCACACGATACGTCCCGATGCGCACAGGACTGATGGTCCACTCACCCGCCTGGTTACTGGTGGCGTGATAGGTGAAGTTGGTCTCAAGGCTTACGGCATCGATGACCGCTCCGGGCACCGTCGCGCCCGTATTGTCGGTGACTGATCCGACGATCGAAGCGGTGTCTTTCTGTCCAAAGACCAACATCGGACAGAACAACGCCAGCCCAAGCAGGCGATAAAGGGAACGGCTCATACGGAACATCCTTTCTGGACGAACACACACCATTACCTATGATTTCGCTTTATTTCGATTTAGCATGCAGTCTAGCAGGGGTCTTGCGCGTGTCAAGTCAGAAAATCCTGCATATCTCTCCATTTATGTCGGCTATCCGCCCAATTGCACCGCGCAGGCGGTCTCCCCATGGGTGACAGCAAACTTGGCAACATGCAAAGCAATCGACGTGATACGATCCACGACATCAGAAAGATGGTAAGCAAACGAAATGAGCGCCTTCCTTCTTCCTGACCGGGCACGGTCGACCGCAAACACCGTCTCGACACTCCACTGCTGGAGTACTGTATGAATCCTGCTATCGCTGAGTCTGCTCAGGCGCCGCTCACTGCATGCTCCGGAAGCTCTTCGGCAGGAACCACGATCGCTGCCCCCAGGCGTAATATCGCGGTCGACGCCTACCGCGGGCTGGTGATGCTATTGATGATGGGCGAAGTGATGCAGTGGGCAGCCGTCTCTCACGCGTATCCCCACAGCCTGTTCTGGCGCATCCTTGCCTTGAATCAGTCGCATGTCGAATGGGCAGGCATGTCACTGCATGACACGATTCAGCCTGGGTTCACCTTCCTGGTGGGAGTGGCGATGCCGTACTCCATCGCCAGTCGCATTCGCAAAGGCGAAAGCTTTGTTCGCATGGTTGTGCATGCCTTCTGGCGAGCTCTGCTGTTGATTGCGCTTGGAATCTTTCTCCGCTCCACGCATAGCTCGATGACGTACTTCACCTTCGAGGACACCCTGACCCAGATCGGCCTGGGCTATCCAATCGCATTTCTGCTGGCCTTTGCGCGCCCACGCTGGCAGTGGACAGCGCTTGGCGTCGTCTTGGTCAGCTACTGGGCAGCGTGGGCTATTTATCCAGCGCCAGGTCCGCACTTCGACTACGCCGCCGTAGGCGTCCCTCCGGACTGGCACCACAACTTCACCGGCTTTCTCTCGCACTGGAACAAGAACAGCAATCTGGGCCAGGCATTTGACGTCTGGTTCCTGAATCTCTTCCCGCGTAAGCAGCCGTTTGCCTTCAATGATGGTGGCTACCTCACCCTCAGCTTCATACCAACGCTCGGCACGATGCTGCTGGGGCTGGCGGCCGGACGCTGGCTGCGCGCCTCTGAGCCGGCAATACCGATGAAGCGCTTTCTGCAGGCCGCCGCCATCCTCATCGCAGCGGCGCTCCTGCTCCATTTCGGCCACATCTGCCCCATCGTCAAGCGCATCTGGACACCCGCATGGACTCTCTTCAGCGGAGGCGTCTGTTTTCTCTTCCTTGCAGCGTTTTCCTGGGTGATTGAGGTAAAGAACCGGCGTGGCTGGGCCTTCCCCCTGGTCGTGGTCGGCATGAACTCCATTGCTGCTTACTTGATCGCCCACTTATGGGAAGAGTTCATCATCAACAGCTTCCACATCCATCTCGGATCCCAGCCGTTCGCCATCCTCGGTTTAGGCTTGCAGCCATTGCTGGTGGGAATCGCAGTCATGTTGACCTACTGGCTGGTGCTTTACTGGATGTATAAGCGCAAGCTCTTCCTGCGCATCTGAATCCGTGAACTCGGCGACGTGCGGCAGACGCTCGCACCTGGAACCGAGCAGGCTACTCCTGCGAATCTGCTCGGAAGGTCGAGTCTCTCGACGTCAGACCAGCGCGACCTCGATCTCCGACGATCGCAATGCCTCATAATCCGATGCCGCAAGCCCGCGATCAGTAATGACACGGTGGATTCTGGTGGGAGGCACGATGAGTGCCAAACTCCTCCTGTGAAATTTACTCGCATCGCAGACGGCAACAACCATAGTCGATGCATTGACCATGGCACGATTGACCCGCGCCTCCAGAAAATTGGGAGTCGTCAATCCCACCTGCAGATCGAAACCATCCACGCCAAGAAACAGGATATCTGCGTGAATCTCGCGGAGCATGTCCTCCGCAATAGGACCGACCAGCGACGACGAATTGGGCCGCAGCATTCCACCGGTCAGGACCACTTCCACCTTGCTGCCGGAGAGCAGCGCGGCAATATTGATCGCGTTGGTAATCACCGTAAGGGATTGGAAGTCGCGGAGCCGGGTCGCGATTGCAGTCGTCGTCGTACCTGAATCGAGCAGGATGCATTGGCCTTCCTGGACTAGCTCGACAGCAGCTTCCGCAATGCGGGCTTTTTCCGCACTGTGCTGATGCTCTTTCTCCTTCAGGAAAGGATCGAACAAGGCACCGTTCACCGGCGCCAGGGCCCCCCCATGGGAGCGCCGCACCAATCCCCTTGATTCCAGAAAGTCCAGGTCCTTACGGATGGTGATCCGAGAGATGCCGAGAGCCTCGGACAGTGCTGAGACGAACACCCGTCCATCTCGCTGAATCAGGGACAGAACATGCTGTCTCCGCTCATCGATGAGCATTTCGCCTTTGGAATCCAGCGTTCGGCGCGCCGTCACAAATATCTTCTTGCCTTCTGTGTCTTCAAACCCGGCACCGATAATACATCCCTGCAGCCTCAATTTTTGAAATGGGACAGCCTCTGTTCTTTACTGATTCCCAATGACTGAGGCACCCGCTTCGGAAATCTGAACTTCGCCCGGGAGAACAAACCAGCCTTGAATATCCACTACGAGCAGTAAACCTGCGCGCGAGAGAGCGAAAGGCAAGCCATTCACCGCAGTGCTCGTGGCGCACCGACTATGACGATTACGTCATGGTCGTCACTTCGGCAGTTCTTCACCGGCCTGCTCGCGCACCATGTACTCCGCGTACCAGTCGGGCCAGTTCGCGTCGCGCTGCCCGGTGCGCTTCTCGTGCTCGCCATGGGCGGCCTCCGCACGCCGAAGCGCGCTCGCCAGATCGCTCGCCGAACCGAACGCGGTTTTACCCGTAACACGCCCGGGCAGCCGGGTCGTGATCTCCTGGAGCAGCCAGCCGTTGCCGTCTGGATCACGGAACGAGGCGAACGAGCGGTAGCTGCGATGGTCGGGATCCGGACCGCTGACCCGGAGCCGTCCAAAGAGGTATGGCTTGTCCGGGCCGGCGTAAACACCCCCGCCGTCGTGGAACACCTCGCTAATCTCGATGCCACGACCGACCATCTCGTTGCGGGCAGCCGCGATGTCGGAGACAATCAGGTACAGGCCCTGGGCGGAGCCGGGTGTCGCCGGGGTAACGTTCTTGCCGAAGATGACCGAGCACCCGGAACCCGGCGGCGTGAACTGAATCACGCGGAAGTCATTACCGTTGGCGTAGTCGGCGTCGAGCCGCCAGCCGAGCTTCGTGTAGAACTCCTTCGCGCGGTCGACATCGGAGACGGGAATGACGACTATCTCGAGCTTCGTGTCGAGTCCGGCGACGCTCGCGGGTCTGGTTGTGTCGTTATTGCGGACTTCGGTGGTGCTCATGGCTGCCTCCTGGTTGTCTGAGATCGTTGTGTGGGATCGTCTCCGAGCTCATGTCCACAAAGTAGGATTGGCAGCGGTCAGCCCCTTTCCGCCGACGCCGCTGTCTACTTGGGATTAAGTGGAGCCAGAACGGGACTGTATGAGATCTTCTTGCAAGATACTCTGTAGTTCTTCAGCTCTTTCCACAGCGGCTTTCCATTCCACTCGTCCGCCCCAGCTTTTTCCCTGAAAAGTAATCCTGTTACGCGGTCTATTTCCGCAGTAAGCGCCTGATCGTTGGCCAGAACAAGAAACCCTTGCAAACTTACGCCGGGATGGAACCGGGCGAGCCATTTCAGAAGCCAACGATATGTCTCTCGGGCATCTCCAGCTTGGCAACTCCGCCGCAGGTTTGAGAAGTAGGCGCGCTCGCTCTGCTTTCTGACCTTGCTCAGCGCCACCAGCCGGCGATAAAGGCAAGGCACAAAGCGATGTGCCATCCAGCCGAGAAGCACGATGGCTAGCCCGATGGGCAGAAATACCTCAGCCCAATACCGATACTTCTTCCATGGAGTGAGCGGCTTCGGTGGAGAGGCTGCCACAATCTCCTGAGCGGGCGGTAACTCTGTTACGGCGGCCGGACCAGGCAACGCAGTAAAGTGAACCGCCGGCAACGTTGTAGTTATCAATCGGTTTGTCGCAAGATTCCACCACTTCAATTCAACCGCTGGCAAGGTGTAGTCGCCGGCCTTCTGAATAAGATATTGTGCCGACTGCATGCGGCGTCCGAACAAAAACTCACCTCGGTCTGATTTTCGGTCTTCGACCGCGGCATCGCTCTGATACACGCGAATTCCATCCGGCGCCGACATCGGCAGCGGCGGGACCAACATTGCCTGCATGCGAGACGCTGTCACCGTGATAGTTCGTGTCACTGAATCACCGGCACGAACTCGCGTCAGGGATGCCAACCATTTTTGTGTCATGGTCAATCGGGTCGTCGGGAGGAAGTAATCGAGACCCCGCGCCGCGGCTGGAACGTCTGCATGGAAGGCTATCGACGGGAGCGGTACATGCGCCGCGGTGGAATTTGGCGGGGCGTCCGCATACTTCACCGCAATTTCTGCCGGTCGAATGTGGAAATCTCCCGGCTGTTGCGAATAGATGGTGTAGCTCTCTGTTATTCCCGCGTATGTCGTGCCCCCGATCTGTTCATTTGAATTTTGCGGTCGGTCCTGCGGCAACACAACGATGGCGTTTTCTATCTCGAGCTCGGGGAAATCAGGACTGCCCGCGAAGTAGTTGGGCACTAGTACTGTAACGACCAGCTTCACCGGTTGTCCGACGATGATGTCTTTCGCCGGTTCGACTCGTGCCCGAACGATCGGGGCCTGAGCAATCGAAGTCAGAGCGGATGCGGCTGCGAAGGTCAGGAATAACAGCATCTTCATGGGTGCTGCTCCATAGCCTGCTTAGCAAAACGCCTGCGAAGAAAATCCGCCGGAGTCGTTTGGATGTTGCGCATCCAGATTTCGGCCAGCTTCTTCGGATCGAGTTTCACTCGCATCTGCGTCTCTTTGCCTTGCTTGCCCTTCTCGTCGAACTTGACCTGGTCCGGCGGTAGATTGGGAGCGATCTCCTCTTCGTCGTTATCCTTTTTCTTGGCTTTAGGAATCAGCGATCGCACCAGCGCGAGATTGTCCTTAGCCTCCGGCCACGAAGGCCGCCGCTCGAGCGCCTGCCCATAGGCCTTCACTGCTGCCGGATATTTCCCGAGATGCGCCAGCGCGTTGCCTTGGTCGTACCACGACTCGGCGGAGTCATTCAGGGCAAAGGCGTTCACCGCATTTTCGTAATCGCGCGCCTTGGCGAGTGCGAGACCCTTCCACAACGGATCCTCGAACCGCTCTGCAGCCCGCTTGTAATCTCCTTTCTCGAAGTAGTAGCGACCCTGTTGATCGGGCGTTAACCACAGATCCATCCATGAGGTGTGGGGCAGATTGCCCGGTGTTGGGAAGATGAGGAGCGCAGCGAATGTTGTTGCGCTCCAGCGTACCGTCCAGCCTTTCCGGAACCAGAAAACGGAGATGAGGGCAATAGGGATGCACAGCCAATATCCTTCATCGATCCAGCGGGTCTTATTGTTGCGTTGCTGTACCTCCTCAAATCGCCGCTGCACCTGCCTCTGTATCCAGCCAATATCGTCGTCGTTCAGGGTGAAAGTGGTTGCTGGGATATTGATCTTGCTTAGGGAGCGCAGCTGACCCACATTGAGTCGCGAAAAAACTCGACGCCCGTTTGCGTCGGTAAGAAAGCGGTTCTCCGCAACTCGGACCGGGCCACCGGCTGAAGTGCCCGCTCCCATGACGACTATGTCGTTTTGGTTTTCCGGTTGCGCCGTAAATTGCCGGAACGCCTTCAGAGATTGCGCCTCGATCCCATCGGTTACAAACAGAATGCTTCCAGGCACACTTTCCTTTGCGAGGAATTTTTCAATTGTTGACAGAGCTTCGGCGGAGTTCTTCCCCGGCTTAGGCATCAGGGATGTTGAAAGTGAACTAAGGTAGAGATCGAACAAAGAGAAGTCCGTTGTGAACGGCAGCACCATGTGTGCCGTTCCGGCATAAACAAAAAGTGCAGTGCGGCCGCCGTTACGCACCTTGAGCAGATCTCGAAGCTTCAACTTGGCGCGTTCCAGCCTGGTGGGATTCAGGTCGATTGCGTCCATCGTCGGCGACAAATCGAGTGCTATTACCAGCGGCGCTTTGTCTTCAGTAAATGGAGGCTGCTCGCGTTTCCATGCCGGCCCGGCGATCGCGGCCGCGCCCAGCAGAATCAGCAGGCAGACCATGTGGATTGGGCGAAAACGCCAGGTCCGTTTACGGCCGACAATGAGGTGGTCCAGAAGATCCGGCTCGATGTAGCGTTTCCAGCGGGCACGTGTGTCGTCGCGAATGTGGAAGGAAAGATAGATGAGGGGTATCGCAGCCAGCACCCACAGCCACTCCGGGCGCAGGAAGTGAAACGCCGCTAGCCATTCCCTCATATATGCACCTTGAAGACATCCGATGTCGGTTCTTCTTTCGACTCGCGTTGGCGAGCGAATAGGCGCCACAGCACGTTCAGGAGAAGCATCAGAACGTGATAGCCGATGAGCAATAGGACGGCGACGGCCAGAGGAAACATAAAGAGCTCGCGCCTCGGCTGGTAGCTCAGGGTCTTGAAGTTTTGAGGCGTGATCTTGTCCAGAGTTGCGTACGCCTTTTCCAGTTCGGTTCGATTCTCGCCGTGAAAGACTTGACCTCCGGTTGCGGTGGCGATCTCGTGTAACGCCTTGTAATCGACCTTGTCCTCGCCTGTCGCATGGGGGTCGCCCAGCCCTACGACATGAATTGTGATGCCGTTTTGTTTCGCGATCTCAGCGGCTTTCCGCGGTGGCATGCGGCTGCCCGTATCGTTGCCGTCGGTCAATAGAATGAGGACACGATCCTTCGCATCGCTGTTAGCGAATTGCTTGATTGCCAATCCGATGGCGTCGCCAACCATCGTCTGCGGACCGGCCATTCCCGCATCCGTCTGACCGAGGATCTCCAGCGCGGCGTCGTGGTCCAGGGTGAAAGGAGTTATCGGATAGGCAGCCTGCCCGAACGCAATCAATCCAATGCGATCGTTCTTCCGCCGTTCGATAAAGTGGCTCACCACCTGTTTCACAGCATCGACGCGGCGCAGCCGTTTGCCGTCAGCAGTACGGAAGTCAGGCGTCTCCATGGACTGCGAAATGTCCAGCGCAAGCATGAGATCGCGACCGGGCTGAATTTTCTGGACTGGAGGTTCAATGAACTGTGGACGCGCCAGGGCCAGAACGATCAACCCCCAGCAAATGGGCGCGATCAGTTTCTGCAGCCAGTTTGTTTTGGGGACTACGGCTCCCGGTTGCGGAGACAATCGCAAGGTCGAGCTCAGGTAGTGGAAAAATGTAAGTCGAAGGGACTCCTGCTCTTCTTTGTAGGATGGAAGCAGCCAATAGATGAGGAGGGGCAGAGGCAGAATTGCTAGCAGCCATGGATACTCAAGCCTGTACACGATGTCTCCGTATCCACTTGGTAGCTAGCGTACGCAATGCCTGCTCTGTGTCGGCTGATAACGTAATCGGCCGCAGTCCTATTTCTTCGATTTGATTGCCGGGTGAATGCTGAAATTGGCTTTCACCGGATGTTTCATCCAGAAACTTGAGCCACGCCGAGCCGTTCAATGAAGCAACTTTGTCACGCGGCCATGCCGCAAGGGCGGTTCGCTTGAGCAATGTGGAGTACTGTTGCGTCGGAACCGTCGCAAGCTCTCGTAGCGCTGCGCGGCGGTAGCGATTGGCAATCCATCTGCGGATGGTTCGTGCCGCGAACCATAAGATCAATAGCCCAATGGCGCTGAAGACGACGTACCACGCTGCCGTCTGTGGAGTCCAAGCGGGTGGGGGTGGTTGATAGAAGTCGTAAAGCTTGTTCAGGGATCCATTCATACATGTTGGCCCAGGTGCGCGAATTGGCCCAGCAGATGTCTCACCTGTGACGCTACGTCGTCGGCTGTGCTCAGCGGAAGGACGGGAATCCCCAACTCGTGCTGCCAGGACAGGATGCCGCGCATACGCTGGTCCGACGCGTCGAGAATGCTCTTGCGGACCGTGGCATCTCCCAGTCGCAACTCGACCTGCAATTCGCCATTACTAACGACCAGTTGTTCTGCAGGCGGCAGCCTGACAGCCAAGGGGTCGTAGGTAAGACAGCAGATGACATCGTTCGAACGTGAAAGATGAAGCAGCAGGTCGCGTGTGCCAGGTCCTGCGCCATCGAAGTCGCTCGCAATCACGATGAGAGCGTCATGGCGGCAAACGCGGCCGACGGATTTCAACACTTCATCGAGCCGCTCGGGACGCGGCTGTGCGGGAGAATCGCCGCGCAAGAGCCGGTTTTGATTGCAGATCCGATCCAGAATGCGCAGCACGGTAGCGCGACTGCGGCGCATCCTCACCTCTTCGGTAGAACTATCGTTAAAGACCATCGCACCGACACGGTCACCCTGTTGAACCACCCGCCAGGCGGCAAGTGCCGCGACCTCCGCCGCCACAACGGACTTCATCGAGCGGCGACTCCCGAAGAACATGTTGATGCGTTGGTCGACAACCAGCATGGTTGGACGGTCGCGCTCCTCCGAGTAGACGCGGACATACGGTTTCTGCATCCGTGCCGTTACTCGCCAGTCGATACGGCGGACATCGTCTCCGGAAACGTAGCCTCGCAATTCCTCGAAGTCGAGGCCCCGTCCTCGTACATGCGAGGCCCGCCGACCGAAAAGCAAACTGTGGACAGGCTGGTTGTGCTTTAGCGTGAAGCCCTGCGCCTTGAATTGCAGTGCGATCAAGGCATCGAGATCGGTATAGGCTCCCATAACATAATCAGCTAGGCAACCGCCACAAGTTGAATCATCTTGTCGATGACTGCATTCGCTTTGATGCCTTCTGCCTGTGCGTCATAACTGAGCAGAAGCCGGTGCCGCAGAACGTCGTGTGCGATCGCTTGCACATCATCCGGACGAACGTAGTCGCGCCCCTGAAGCCAAGCGTAAGCACGCGAACACTTATCCAACCCGATCGTTCCACGTGGACTTGCGCCAATCTGGATCCACTTGCGCAACTCTTTGTCATAGCGCTCGGGATAACGGGAGGCTTCGATGAGATCGACAATATATTGCTCGACGGCAGCCGCCATCTGTACGACATGAATCTCCCGGCGCGCCGCGAAGATCACATCTTGCGGAACTCGCGTTGACGCCGGCTTCGCCGCCGCGCTGGAGGCATCGTGTGCCTCTTCGCTTCGCACCAGCAGCATAATGTCACGTTCGAACTTTTCCTCCGGATAGTCCACATACACATGCATCAGAAACCGGTCCAGCTGCGCTTCCGGCAGTGGATAGGTGCCCTCTTGCTCGATGGGATTCTGTGTCGCCATGACAAGAAACAATTCAGGAAGGGCGTGCGTCTTTCCGGCGACCGTTACCTGACGTTCTTCCATCGCCTCCAACAGCGCGGCTTGCACTTTTGCCGGAGCGCGATTGATTTCGTCCGCTAACACCAGGTTGTTGAACACCGGGCCCGGCTGGAAGCGGAATTCGCTTTTACCCTCGCCACCGTAATAGATCTCAGAGCCTGTGATGTCTGAAGGAAGTAGATCGGGGGTGAATTGAATGCGCGACAATCCCGCGTCAAGAAACTTGCTGAGCTTCTTGATGGCCCGCGTCTTTGCAAGACCTGGCAATCCTTCCACTAGAAGGTTTCCGTCGGCAAGCAGTCCGATCAATAGGCGTTCGATCATCGCCTCTTGTCCGAGAATGGTTTCGCCAACCCGCTTCTTCAGCTCGAGTACCGATTCGCGTGGGGTCATATCCGTGTATTTGCTCCGGTACTCGCCCGGGCCCACGTATTATCGCAAAGATTACAGATACGAAATATTCTTTTCCGCGTGTTGCGACTGTTGGACTCCGCCCGGATATAGAATCACCAGCCGAGAGAGCCGGGTTCATTCTCATCATGAACCCGGTTTGCTTTATTGAAGGTTCCCGAATGCCGAGCTACCAAAAGAATCCACGCGGAGTTCGTCGCCCTATCGATAACCCGGGCCGCAAGCGAATTGAAAAACCGCAAAAGCCTCTTGTGCACCACACTCCCGAAGCGAAAGCGCGACATTCTGTCCTTCTCGGGTTTTCGCTCTTCCATTCCGGCACGGCAGCTTTGGTCTTTCAGGTGCTCTGGGTCAAGCAGCTTTCACTCGTTGTCGGTGTCGAAGTCTACTCCGTCGCCATCGCCGTGAGCGCGTTCTTTGCCGGCCTCGCGCTCGGCGGCGCGTTGCTCGGTCGTTTCGCAGATCGGTGGCAGGGGCCCCTTCTCCTGTATGCATCGTTGGAGATCGCGGTTGCGATAACCGGTGTTACAACGACGATGGCCTTGTCTCACACGCCGGCAGTATTTGCCTTCCTTTCACAGAGGGCTGGCATCCTGGCTTGGTTGCTTCCGTTCTTGTTGGTTGGCATCCCAGCATTCGTCATGGGCGGAACGATTCCCGCCGCAACGCGTTGGCGAGCTTTGCAAAACCTTCCCATCGCGCAGAGTGGCGCGTGGGTATACGCCGCAAACACTGCTGGTGGTATTTGTGGCGCGCTCGTAAGCTCATTTGTGTTTTTGCCTTGGCTGGGCGTTATAGGCACGGGTGTCGCGGCAGCCATCTTCAATGTGCTGGCAGCCGTGATCGTGTGGCGCTTGCAACTGCGATCGGAGCCCATGCCCAGCATTCCTGCGAACATTCAGAGCCCTCGTCAAAAGGCTGATGCCGCCTCGCGAAATGCGCTTGTGCTATACGCAGTTTCCGGGGCCATCGCTCTAGGCTACGAGGTCGTTTGGTCACAAGTGATGCCCCAGTTCTTAAGCACGCGAGCGTTTGCGTTTTCAGTCGTGCTGGCAACGTATCTGGCGGGCCTGGCTCTCGGGAGCGCGCTTTTCGCACGTTTCGGCCACAAGGTGCGCGACAGGTGGGGAACATTTGCTCTCCTCATCTCTGCGGCTGGAGTTGTAGCGCTGATTGAAATTGCGCTGCTGGACCTTTGGCAGTTACGAATTCAGTTCGATATCGCTGCCTGGGTGCTGGCGGTCACAGGAAGCGAGCTTGCGCGTATGTGCGCGCATTTTCTCATAGCTGCTCTCGGAATCGCTTTCGTGCCGACGGTCGCGCTGGGGGCTGCATTTCCTGCGGTCCTCAGCATTGCTGGACGCGATGCTTATGCCGGACAGGATGTCGGCGAAGTGCTCGGTCTGAACACCGCTGGTGGAATTGCTGGAACGTTGCTGACAGGCTTCGTGCTGTTGCCGGCGTTGGGAGTTATTCGAACCCTTGGAGTTCTTGCAATTGCGGCATGCATGGTCGGGATCATCGCTGTTCCGCTTGCCCCGTCGACGAACCGCAAGCTTGTCTGGTTGGTCAGTCTGCTCGGGCTTATTGCCGTCGGAGCAGGGATTCTGACCCCATCCGATCGATTGTCCAGACTTCTCCTGACCACACGCGGCGGAGGCGATCTCATCTTCTATCGGGAAGGCGCTGGTGGGACGGTGGCGGTTGCCAAGCAGCGATCTGGTGACAACGTCTTCCGGCGGCTCTACATTCAGGGCGTTTCCAATTCCGGAGACGCCATGACTTCGCTACGGTACATGCGACTGCAGGCCTTGCTGCCCCTGCTGATTCATCGTGGCGAGCCTCGCTCAGTCCTGGTGATTGGTTATGGCACCGGCATCACCGCGGGAGCAGCCTTGCGCGATCCGCAGGTCCAACATGTGGTTTGTGCCGAAATGCTTCCAGCTGTCATTCAAGCGGGAGATCTTTTCCCCGAAAACTACAACGCCAGCTCCGATCCACGAACCCAGATCCGGATCCGCGATGGACGACAGGAATTGCTTCGCAGCGCGGAGCAGTACGACCTGATCACACTTGAGCCGCCTCCCCCGTCAGCAGAACGTGTTGCCAATCTCTACTCGACCGCGTTCTATCAGCTCGCCGGCCGGAGGCTGAGACCGGATGGCCTCTTCGCGCAATGGCTCCCGCTGGCAACACAGAATGACGAGGATACGCGGGAGCTGGTGCGGAGCTTTCTCGATGGCTTTCCATTCGCCACTCTTTGGACCACTGAGTTGAACGAAATGCTTTTGATCGGATCATATTCTCCGATCGAGCTCGATGCGGATCGCATTGGCCGCCGGTTTGAACAACCTGCAGTACAGCGAGCCCTCAACGCAGTCGGCATCTCTTCTCCAGCCAGCCTTCTTGCAACGTGGGTGATGGAGAGAGACGGGTTGGAGCGTTACGCCGGCAGCGCCCTGCCGGTGACTGACAACCACCCGCGTATTGAATATGCCCCGTGGGTCCGGCCGAAGGAGATCACCCGGACACTTCCGGAGCTGCTGGCTCTTCGCTCTGACCCGAAGTTCACAGGTGGAGATAGCAATCTGGCGCAACAAGTCCGGCAGCAGCGACAAAGCTTGACGGACTTCTACACGGCAGGATTGGAAGCCTATAACGGCGATAAAGAACGATGGAGTCAGGCAATGCAGCGCGTCCTGACTGAAGATGCGAGCAATCCGTATTACCGATGGATCGCAGGAGATTGAAACGCCCACGCGCCATCGGGCTTGAGCATGCCTTCGCCCTTGCGACCTGCGCCACCTGCCTTTGCTATGATGACCGCGCAACGATTCGGCACTTTCCGCGCCGTGCCATTGCTTTGCGCCGAACAGGAGGGTTGGCGGCCGCTCAATTTTGGCTTACCTTCGTTTCGGACAAAAATCACGCCGCGGGACGTTCTGTAGCGGTGTCGACAATCGATTTGAGGCGGATTTCCAAGACCGTAGCCGAGGCACCAGAGGCGAATGCGGCTGTTCGGAAAATCTGCCTGATCAGTCCGGGGGTTCCAGAGGAGGAGCCGATACGATGAGCAAAAGTTTTTTGTCGCGACGTGCATTTTTGCAGACCACAGCGGGTGTCGCGGGGGCCTCTCTCATTGGCGGCTCCGCATTGCTTGAGGAGCCGGCGTTCGCTACCGGCCAGGCCGTAGCGCCCAGCGATCAGGTTCGCTTCGGCATCGTGGGCGTAGGCATGGAAGGATCCGGCCTGCTCACCACTGCCATCCAGCTTCCCGGTGTCGAATGTGTGGCTGCTGCTGATCTTTATGACGGACGCCACGAGCTGGCGAAGGAAATTGTCGGCAAGCCTATTCGCACCACACGTCGCTATCAGGATCTGCTCGATTCCAAAGACATCGACGCCATCATCGTTGCCACGCCTGACCATTGGCACAAACAGGTTGTGGTCGACGCCATCGGCGCGGGCAAGGATGTCTACTGCGAGAAGCCGATGTCCCACAATCCGGCAGATGGCCTCGCCATGCTCGCCGCATCAAAGAAATCAGATCGCATCGTCCAGATCGGCGCACAGCGCACCAGTTCCGTGCTCTGCGCCAAGGCCAAGGAGCTTTACCAGAAGGGCGCCATCGGCGATTTGAATCTCATCGAATGCACCCTGGGCCGGAACGATCCCACCGGCGCATGGGAGTATCCACCGCCGCCGGACCTCTCACCGCAAAACCTCGACTGGGATACCTGGCAGGGCACCGCGCCGAAGAAGGCCTTTGATCCACTCGCGTTCGCGCGCTGGCGCTGCTGGAAGGAATACGGCACAGGCGTCGCCGGCGACCTGATGGTCCATCTCATCAGCGGCATGCTATTTGTGCTCGGCATCAACGAGGTGCCAAAGCGAGTCATGTCTTACGGCGGCATCTATCGCTGGAAGGACGGTCGCAACATGCCGGACGTACAGCCGGCCCTATTTGAGTACATGGGCGTTCCCCTCTACATGCGGCTCTCCCTGGGCTGTGAGTCGACCGAGGTCACGCGTTTCATGGGGTCAAAAGGCGTGATTGAGCTGCGCGAATTCAGCGTCAGCTACTCGCCGCAGTCCGGCGTCGATGAAGCACCCAGCTATTACTCCAACTCCTTCCCGGCCCCAATGAGGGCTGCCTATGCCGCCCAATGGCACAAGCAGCACGATCCAATTCCGGGACACGAGCCGGCGCCGGAAAGCATCACCTTCAACGGCAACGACTACGACGACTTAAAGCCGCACCTCTATAAGTTCTTTCAGTCCGTGCGTTCGCGCCAACCCGTCGTGCAGGATGCGCTCTTCGGCAATAACGCAGCGTTGGCGTGCCATCTTGCAAATGAATCCTACTTCCGTGGGCACGCAGTCGCCTGGAATGCTTCAGCGGAGAAGATCGAGCCCGTAGCATGAGGTCGCAGACTGTGCTAATTCATGAAAGGCCGCGCAACTCGCAGCGGTGCAAAGGAGTTATGGGATCGTGAAATTTCCAAAGGTAATCTTCGCTGCCGCAGTCGCCATGATTGCATGGAGCCCTCTGCCTGCACACGCAGCGCATCCGGCCAAAGCGGCAGCCACCAGCAACGCCGCCACTTCCCGCTTTCTCGGCCGCTGGGACCTGACACTAAAAGGACCCGATCGCGATTGGCCGTCGTGGATCGAAATAAGCGAAGAGGGCGGCCAACTGAAAGCCCGGATGACCGGCCGCTGGGGCAACGTGCGTCCTCTGCCTAAAGTCGATATATCGGACGGCAAACTCACCTTCGTCTCTCCGAAAGAAGAAGAAGACAGCAAAACCGACATGGTGTTTGAAGGCAAGCTCACCGGTAAGACCCTCACCGGCACAGTGAACGGGCCCGACGGCTCAAGCTGGCAATGGGTCGGCAATCGTGCACCCGCCCTCGTCTACACGCGCACCCCTCACTGGGGCAAGCCCGTCTCGCTCTTCAACGGAAAGGACCTCACCGGCTGGCATCCCGACAAGCCCGGCGCGCCCGAGTGGACGGTCGAGAACGGCACCATCGTTAAACCATCCCACGCCCACGAGCTCATCAACGATCACAAGTTCCAGGACTTCAAACTCCATCTCGAATTCAACTGTGGCAAGGACGCGAACAGCGGTGTCTATCTGCGCGGCCGCTATGAGGTGCAGATAGAAACTGAGTCGCAGGCAGAGCCGCCCAGCCACCACACCGGCGGAGTCTACGGCTTCATCGCACCGAATCCGGAGCTGCCGCGCCGTCCGGATGTCTGGCAGACCTACGACATCACGCTCATCGGCCGAAAAGTCACCGTCGTGCTGAACGGCACGACCGTCGTCAACGACCAGGAGATTCGGGGTCTCACCGGCGGCGCGCTCGACAGCCACGAGGCAATGCCCGGCCCGATCTACCTGCAGGGCAGCGAGAAGGGTCATGTTGCGTTTCGTAACATTGTGGTCACGCCTGCACTCTAGCCCTATTACTGCGCCGTGCAGAGGCGCATCTCGCGTCTCTGCCGCGGCGTGCATCGAGGACCACGTATGACGCATTTCCTTCAGGACATACTCCGCCAGCCCGATGAGCTGCGCAGTGTCATCGAGCTACTGCAAGGCAAAGGCAGCTCGCCACTCAGCGCAGCGGCTGCTGCCGTGCAGGGCGCGCGTCATGTCTATCTCACCGGCATCGGTGCCAGCTACAACGCAGCCCTCGGCGCAGCATCGCACTTTCACTCGGCCGGGCACCCCGTCTATCTAGTCGATGCCGCGGAGCTGCTCCATACCGCCAGCATTCCTGCTGGATCGGTCCTCATCGTCCTCTCTCGCAGCGGACGCAGCATCGAGATCGTTAAGCTGCTGGAGAAGGCCCGCGGCGCGCACGCGACGATCGTCGGTATCACCAATTTCCCCGACGGTGCGCTCGCCCTCGAAGCGAACATTCCCATCGTTCTTCCCGTCAAACCCGACCACGGCATCTCGGCAAATACCTATGTCTCGCTTGCCGCCGGGGCTGCCGCCATCGCTGGCACCATAGCCGGGACGTTCGGCGATCACCTCGCATCTACCCTTCTCCCAGCGATCACAGCAACCGCGGAAAAAATTCCAGAATGGCAACGTCAACTCGCGCAGACCTCATGGCTGCAGCCTGGCGCAAACTATTGCTTCCTCGCGCGTGGTGCGAGCCTCGCCAGCAGCTGCGCCGCACAACTTCTCTGGGAAGAGGGCGTGAAAGTTCCGGCCATCGCGATGGGCACCGACAGCTTCCGCCACGGCCCACAGGAGATCGTAGCCGCAGGCATGCGCTTCGCCATCTGGATCGATGAACGCATGCATGATGCAGATCTTGCCGTGGCGCGTGACCTGCGGCATCTCGGCGCATCCGTTCTGCTCATCGGATCCGGCGTGCCTGCGGATGCCGGCGACCTCGTGATGCCTCTGCCGCCCTGGCCATCGGGCTGGCAATTCCTCATGGACATCATTCCCGCGCAGCTCGCGGCAGAGAGGCTCGCGCGTCTCTGCGGTGTGGACTGTGACTCGTTCCGCTTTGCGTCCTACGTCGTCCAAGGCGAGAAGGGCCTGCTGCAAACGTGAACGCAATCGGCGCAGTGGACATCGGCGGCACCAAGATAGCTGCCGGCATTGTCGACGATTCCGGCCGTGTCCTCGCGTGCCGGCAGGCGCCCACCCAGACCGCGGGTCCGTGGCCGCAAGCCCTCACACTCATCGCCACCATGCTGCGCGAGGCCGCGCGCGACGCCGACGCCAACATCGCCGGGATAGGCATCGGTTCCACCGGCCCGCTTGACCCTCTAACCGGCAAGTTCCAGAACCTCGACACCATTCCGCAATGGAGCGGCGCATCGCCCGCTGACGATCTCGCACGCGAATTTAATGTTTCCGTTGCGATGGAGAACGATGCCGACGCGGGCGCACTCGGCGAAGCTACTTGGGGCGCAGGTCGAAATAAATCCCGGCTCATCTACGTCACGGTGGGTACTGGCATCGGTGGCGGCATCATTCTCGACGGCCATCTCTACCGTGGCGTCGACGGCGCACATCCCGAGGTTGCGCATCAGGTCATCGATGTGAACGGGCCGCCGTGCTCCTGCGGCCTCCGCGGTTGTTGGGAGGCGCTCGCGTGTGGCCCCGGGATGGTGAAGTGGATGGCGTCGCATCCCGAATACAAAGGCGACCCCGGCCTCACCGCGAGGCGTATCTACGAACATGCGATGGCCGGCGACCCTCTCGCGGCTCGCGCTGTCGAGCGCGAGAACTTCTATCTCGGCATTGGCCTCGCCAACCTCGTTAACCTCTTCACCCCGGACGCCGTCATCCTCGGGGGAAGCGTGATGAAGAGCGCCGGCGTCTTTCTCAATGACATCCGCAAGGTCATGCAGCAGGGATGTCGTTTCGTCCCGCTCGACAAGGTGGACCTGAGTCTCGCCTCACTCGGCGATGACGCCAACCTCATCGGCGCAGCGCGGGTCTGGCATCATCGCTTCGCGCAACCACAGTAGGAGAGGCGCATCCATGGCACGGAACCGGTTCCTGGCACGCCTCATATTCCTCGTCTTCTTTGTCATCTCCCTGCTCACCAACATCCTCGGCCCCATCGTCCCGGACATCATCAGCACCTTCTCCGTCACTCTGGGAGCAGCAGGATTCCTCGTCTTCGCCTTCTTCATCGCCTACGGCGTCATGTCCATTCCTGCCGGATTTCTCGTCGAGCGCTACTCCGAAAAGCCTGTCATGATATGCGCCTTTGTCGGCGCAACGCTCGGCTCGATCAGCTTCGCGCTTCAACCCACCTACAAGGTCGCATTCGTCTCGCTCTTCGTCATCGGAGTCGGCATGGCGATGCTGCAGGTCGCCATTAACCCGCTGCTCCGCGTCGCTGGTGGCGAGGAGCACTTCGCCCTCAACGAGACCATTGCGCAACTGCTCTTCGGGTCAGCAGCTTTCCTCGGCCCATGGATCTACTCCTACCTCGTCATCCATTTGCCCCGCGTTGCCGACCACAAGAACCCGCTTCTCAGTGTGCTGAGTCGCATCACGCCCCCGGGCCTTCCGTGGGTCTCGCTCTACTGGATATTCGCTGCCGTCGCCATCACCATGGTCATCGTTCTCTCCCTTTCAAGATTTCCGCCTGTCCAGCACACGGCGGAAGAACGACCCGGCACCTTTTCGATGTACAAAGGGCTCGTCCGGCGCCGTCTGGTCTGGCTCTACTTCCTCGCCATCTTTGCCTATGTAGGCTGCGAGCAGGGAACGGCCAACTGGATCTCGCAATTTTTAAGCCACTACCACGGGTACGATCCACATACCACCGGTGCGCGCGCCGTCTCGTGGTTCTGGGGCCTCATGACGACTGGCTGCTTCGGCGGAGCTTTCCTCCTCCGCATCTTTGACAGCCGCCGTGTTCTCATCGGTGCTGCCACCGGAGCGCTCCTCATGCTCTCACTCGGCCTCTACGCGCCGGCATCCGTCTCTGTTGTCGCGTTCCCGCTCGTCGGCCTCTTCGCCTCAGTCATGTGGCCCATCCTGATCTCGCTCTCGCTCAACTCCGTCGCCGAGCACCACGGCTCTTTCACCGGCATCCTCACCACCGGCATCATGGGCGGCGCCATCATGACGCTCACCATCGGGCGCATCGGCGATCACCTCGGCCTGCGCACCGCGATGATGCTGCTCTATCTGACTTTCGGTTATGTCTGGAGCGTCGGCTTCTGGGCAAGGCCCCTCATAAGCAACGCGACCATCAGGGGCGACAAAGCGGCGGCGGGCATGTAAGCCGCTCTACAACGGCTGCGCCGAGTGATACAGAAAAATCGCGCCGATCACCAGCAGCCACACCCACAGCGCGACGCGCAACGGCCTCTTCGGAACACTGCCTGCCAAGATCGACCCGACCATCGCACCTGCCAGGCCGCCGGCAATCAAATGTGTCAGCAGCACTTGATTCACCCCGCCCGTAAACCAGTGCGCTCCGCTTCCCAGCGACGAAGTCAGAAAGCCAAATGCAATGTCCGTCCCCACCACCTGTGCCGGAGCAAGCGGTGTCAGTGTCAGCAATGCGGCGCTTCCCAGTGCGCCCGCGCCAGCCGAGGAGAATCCAACTTCCGCGCCCACCGGCAGCATGAGCCACGGCAACAGCCGCGCGCGATCTGGTGCGTCTGTCCGATGCTCCACTGGCCGGAACGAAAAGAAAATCTGCCACAGCGCCGTCGCAACAAGAACTACACCCAGCACCCCGTTCACCAGGTGGGTCGCGCCCTTGTCGACAAATCGTTGCAGCAGGAACGAACCTGCGAGCACGCCTGGCACGCCGCCCGCCAGCATGAAAGCCAGCGTGCGCCAAGCCACCTGCTTGCGCCAGATCTGCATCGGCAGCAGCACCAGCTTGACCGCTGCGGAGAACATCAGGCCGACACTGACCGCCATCGCCGCCGGCACGCCAAGCACGAGCACCAGCAACGGCGTCGTGATGGTGCCCGCGCCGACCCCCGTTAGTGCGATGAAGACGGCGATGATGAACCCGATCAGGTATTCCAAGCTTCCATCCTGAGGTGCCTGTCTTTGAGCTTACCTCGCCGCCTGGATGTGAATACCGCACTCCACCTTGCGCCCGGCCCAACGCCCCGACCGCGCATCTCCCGGATCGAGCGGCAACGAAGTGCACGGCTCGCATCCAATCGATGAGTAGCCACGCGCATACAGCGGCAGCAGCGGAATGCTCAGGTCCTCGCATGCATGCCACACGTCTGCCGTGCTGAATTGCGCCAGGGGACTCAACTTCAGCACCTGCTTGCCGCCTGGCAGGGTAAACAGCGCCGACTCCTCCAGCGCGGCTCGCGTCTTCGCCTGCTCCCGCCGTAGCCCCGTGATCCAGACCTTGTAATTCGCAACTGCGCGAAACAACGGCTCGACCTTGCGCGCTGCACAGCACCGGTCAGGGCTCGTTTGATACAACAGCCCATGCTGCGCCTCTTGTGTGGCCACTGTCGTCAATGGCAGCAGGTTGATCAGGTTCACGTCCCACTCCCGCGCAATCCGATCGCGATACGCATACGTCTCCGCGAAGTGATAACCCGTGTCAAGAAACAAAGTCGGCAAATCGGGGCGCAGCTCAAGTGCAAGCTTCAGCAGCAGCACATCCTCTGCCTGGAAGCTGCATGTAAGGCACACATCGTCCACGCTGGGCGCTTCTATGAAAGCCCGCTCCAGTTGATCCTGAACACCCGATACCTTCGCGTCCAATCCCGCAAAAACAACACTCATCGAGTACGCTCCTGATGATGCAAAACATTACTTTCGCGGAGCAGCCTCAGCAAACTCGCGACAGCCTTCGTTGTTTCACCGTGAATTAGCGACTCCGCGCGCGAACTGCCAATGCGAAGCGAAATACTATGTCCACCTTCTTCCGCCACCAGTACCAGGGCGCCCGCGGCAGCCAGAACTCCCGGCGTCGTCGGATCGTCATCCGGTGGCCGCACCACGAACACTCCCGCCTTCAGCAGCGCGCGTTCGAACGCGTTCGCCACTGAGGAAGGCGCCTTCAATCGCAACACCACTCCCGCGTGTCCCCATCGCGTTGCCCGCTCCAGTGCTGTTACGGGCCGCGCGTCGACAGCACTGGCATCATCCGTCAGAACCTCACGGACCATCCCGGCGCCTGCGGTTGCATTCGTCTCCGCATCGATCAGCACAAAAGCGCCGAGCGTCCGGTTCTCTCTGTACTGTTCAAGTGCAATCGGCCTGCGCGTCTCGATCTCCGCTACGCCGATTGTGTTCATCTCCAGTACCCGCCCCGGCTCACGAATCGATTGCTCGAGATCGACTCGGTGCCGCAGCCGAACTTCCGCCGGCACCGTCTGGCTCGTATGCTTCAGCAGGTAGCGCCGTGATGCGTCCAGTGACCGGCCATCCATCCACACCAGCGAAGCCGCAAAACGCCGCGCCACCCGGGTCTCTTCACCCGCGAGCGTCAGCAAATCTCCGCGGCTGATGTCCAATTCGTCCTCGAGCGTCAGCGTCACCGACAGCGGGGCATGCGCAACATCCAGATCGCCGTCATACGTGACTATGCGTTCTACTCGTGACGTTCTGCCGGATGGCAGCACGGTTACAGGATCTCCAACGCGAATCGTGCCGGACGCAATCTGTCCCGCAAATCCGCGAAACCCCTGATGTGGTCGGATCACATGCTGTATCGGCAGCCGAAACGGCGCTATCTCACTGCCTACCGTTGTAGGCAATGACTCGAGCAACTCCAGCAACGCCGGGCCGTCGTACCACGGGGTCTCATCGGAAACGCGTACCACGTTCACGCCCAGCAGCGCGCTTACCGGAATAAAGTGAAGCTCTGGCGTATGGCCTGATTCGGCTGCTGCGTATCTCGCAAAGCTCTCGAACTCTGATCGAATCGACGCGAACGTTTCGGCGTCGTAGTCGACCAGGTCCATCTTGTTTACCGCTACAATGATGTGCCGAACGCCCAGCAGAGTCGCGATATACGCATGCCGCCGCGACTGTGGCAGCACGCCCTTCCGTGCATCCACCAGCACAATCGCTGCGTCGGCGGTGGAGGCACCCGTCGCCATGTTGCGCGTGTACTGCTCGTGTCCCGGGGTATCCGCGATGATGAACTTGCGCCGTGGCGTCGAGAAATATCGATACGCCACATCGATCGTGATGCCTTGCTCACGCTCGGCCCGCAGTCCATCCGTTAGCAACGCAAAATCAAGCTGCGGCCCAGCCGTTCCCTTGCCGCGAATGGAGAGCACCTGATCGTCATAGACACTCTGTGTGTCGTAGAGCAGGCGGCCAATCAGCGTCGACTTCCCATCGTCCACCGATCCTGCAGTTGAGAAGCGCAATAGATCCTTCTCTCTCTCGCGCTCAAGGAACGCATCGATCGAAAAATCCGTCCCCACGTCATGCAGATCCGGTTGCGTCAGCGCGCACGCCATCAGAAGTAGCCCTCCCGCTTCTTGATCTCCATCGAGCCTTCCTGGTCGTGGTCAATCACACGATTCGCCCGCTCCGACGAGCGGAACGACAGCAACTCACCGATGATCTTCGGTAAGGTATCCGCATCGGAGCGGATCGCGCCGGTGCACGGACTGCAGCCCAGCGAGCGCAGCCGGCTGCGCACCATCTGCGGCTTTTCTCCAAGCCTTGCTACAAATGCCTGCTCCACCGGCAGCAGCGCCTCGCCGCGCACATACATTGGCCGCGGCTTCGCGAAGTAGAGATCCACAATCGGAATCTCTTCTTCATGGATGTATTGCCACACATCCATCTCCGTCCAGTTGGAGAGCGGAAACACGCGGATGCTCTCACCCGGGTGAACGCGCGAGTTATACAAATTCCATAGTTCCGGCCGCTGGTTCTTCGGGTCCCACTGTCCGGCGCCGTCTCGAAAGGAAAAAATCCGCTCCTTCGCCCGCGACTTCTCCTCGTCGCGCCGGGCGCCGCCAAACGCCGCATCGAAGCCGTAATGCTTCAACGCATCCAGCAGCGCTTGCGTCTTCAGCAGTCCGCAGCAGCGCTTCGTGTCCAACACAATGGGATTTGTCCCCGCGGCAATCGCGGGCTCATTCCGCCACACCAGTAGCTCCGCGCCAACCGCGCGCGCCATCGCATCGCGGAACGCAAGCATCTCTTGAAACTTGAACCCCGTATCGATGTGCAGCAGCGGGAAGGGAATCGGCCCGGGAAAGAACGCCTTCTGCGCCAGACGCAGCATCACGGACGAGTCTTTGCCGATGGAGTACAGCATCACCGGCCGCTCGAACTCCGAAGCCACCTCGCGCAGAATGTGGATGCTCTCCGCCTCGAGCAGCCGCAGATGGCTCACCCTCTGTAGCGAACTCAGCGGAATAGGCGGGCTGTACGTCGAACCATTCTCGGTTGGCAGCATCTCGGGACCTCAGTTGGGTGCCTTGGTAAATGCTGATCTGCCGGGAATACTGCCCTGAAACGAATAACACCCGTGCTGATCAGCAACGGGTGTCTTGTGAAAGAGTTCTCGCGGAACTAACTACACGCGAACTGCCACCCGTGGCTTGATGGACAAGCGCAACAACAGGGGCGACAGTGCTGACGGAAAGTCACGCTGCAAAAAGGATAGCAGGCCAGGCGCCCCCAGCACAAGCGCGCGGGCAGTTCGACAGGCATTTGTCCCGCTATTTAGGTAGCTCACCAAGCTTCCGGTCAAAGAAATTCACACCCAGCCGATAAGCTGTTAGCCAGTCGCGATGCAGCAGAAAATCGTGGATCTCATCCGGAAACACATGCTCTTCCACCGGAACGCCGCGTGCGCGCAGCGCATTCGCCAGTCGCACGGTCTGCGCAAACAGCACGTTACGATCATCATCGCCTTGGATCAGCAGCACGGGCGACCGCCATGTATCGAGCGATGCTATCGGAGACGAGTCCCACGCAAGCTTCGAGGCAGCAGCACGGTCCCATGTGAAATCCGACGACGGCTTCCACAGATCACTCTCCAGGCTCCAGTCATGTACGCCATGCAGATCCACGCCCGCCGCAAACAAATCCGATGCGCGCGCCAGCGCGAGCGCCGTCAGATAGCCGCCATAGCTGCCGCCCCATGCGCCGATCCGCTTGCCATCCACATCCGAGCGGCTCCGCAGATAAAGCCCCGCGCCGATCACATCGTTGTACTCGGTTGCGCCTCCCGGGCCGAAGTGCAGCGCCTGGCGAAAATTTAATCCGTAACCGATACCGCTACGATAGTTGATGGACAGCACAACATATCCGTGGCTCACCAGGTACTGATTCATCGCGTATGCATTTGAGTAGTAGCCCATTGGGTTCCAGCCCAGCAGCATCTGCCGCCGCGACCCGCCATGGAAGAACACCACCGCCGGATGCTTTGCCTTGCCATCCTGCGGCAGAAAAAGCTGCCCATGAATCCGCATGCCATCCGCCGCACTGAAGATCATCTGCTGCGGCACCACCAGCTTTGCCGCGGGAAAATCCGAAGGAATCGTATGCGGCGCCAGATCGCGCGGTCCGCTCGTCTCCAGCTCTGCCGCGTGCGCCGGCACATGCGCATCCATACGCACCATCGCTATCGTGCCGTCCGACGCAATCGCCGGCTCGGTCTCGATCCCATCGCCGTGTGTCAGCGCCTGCGGCGCTCCGCCATCAGGTGTCACACTCCACAAGTGCTTACGGTCCTCATCCAGCGGATCGCTGCCGTGCTGATTTGAGGAATAAACGATCCGCTTGCGGTCGACACTGAACGACACGCGGTCCACTTCGAACTCGCCCGGAGTCAATAGCGTCGCCTCGCCGCCCCGCCACGGCATCGCATACAGGCGTGTCCAGCCGCCGCGTTCCCATGGAAAGACGATCTTTCCATCCGCGCTCCACCAAAGCTCGCTCGCACCGCCAGTCTCGTGAAAGATGCTTCCCGCGCCGCGTTCTGCGCGCCACACCTCGCGTCCGTCGCCACTTTGCGCATCTGCTACGCAGATCGACCACGGCTCCCCGTCGCGCAGCCAGCGCATCGCATGTTCTGATTCCAGCGGCTGCCGCACAAACGCAATGTGATTGCTGTCCGGAGACCACGCCGGATTGCTGTCCGAATACGTACCCGGAGCCAGGTATTCGAGCGTCTTCGTCGTGAAGCGGTACACGCCCACAAAGCTGTGATCGTCGCGCTGGCTCACAAACGCGAGCGCGCTGCCATCCGGCGACCACCGCAGATCCTGCTCCTCCCCGCGCGCCTGAAACAACTGCTGCGGCTTGGCTGACGCATCTTTCAGGCTCGCAGTCCATATCTGCCCATGTAGCAGGTACGCGACCATGTCACCAGCAGGAGAGATCGCCGCCCCGTGTCCTTCGCCAATATCGCGCGGCTCTCCACCCTTCGCGGAAATCAGCCACATCTCCTGCTTCACGCCCGCCGTCAGCAGCGCGGGATTCGGGGCCGGCCGCTCCGGCCACTCTGCATCGCCACCGCGCGTGTAAGCCAGCCACTCCCCCTCCGCGGACCACGCCAGCCCACTGATCTCCTGCCCATCATCTTGTGTGTAATGCGTGATCTGCTGCGCGCTCGCGTGCGAACCCGGCTGCGCCACCCAAATGTTTCGCCTGCCCTGCTCGTTTGCAATCCATGCCACGCGCCCTGCCGCCGGAGCCGCCGTCAACTCGGAGACGAACGGCGCGCTCATCACCTGTTCCAGCGTGAACTTCTCGTCCGCGGGCGCAGCATGCAGCGCTATCAGCGTCGCAATGAAGGGGAGCAGAGAAATGAGCAGACGGCCTGGCAGAAATCGCATCCCGCCATTATGCCTTGCAGAATGGAAAAGGCCGCTGTCGGCTGAGGGTTTTTCCCCAGTCTCCAACGGCCTCGTCTTTCATCGAAGCTACTTTTGCTTCGCGATCACCATGCTGGAAAATTTCTTGTAAGTCGCTTCCGGCACAATCTTCTTGTTCACCAGGTCGGTCTTCTTTGCATATGGACGTCCGGCGACGATTTTCTGCGCATAGGCATCGCCCACGCCTGGCAGCGTCTTCAGTTGATCGACGCTGGCGGAATTCAAATCAATCAGGTCTGTCGCCGCTGCCGTCTTCGGGGTGGAATTCACTACAGGTGTCCTGGCAGCGGTCTTTGAGGACTGCGCATTCGCATGCATCATCAGCATGCCCGCGGCCAGGGCTACGGGCAGGCAGACGATCCGGATCCATCGCGTGGCTCTTATCATCGGTGGTTCTCCTTTTTTGCGCGCGGCTGGCTTGCACAAATCAGATGACCGCGCCGGGCATCGTCAGCTTCCACTCGGCGTGCGTTCCTGTCAAAGAAAATCTCGCCACCCCTATTTCTGCTCCGCCGCCCTCTGCTCCGCGGCCACCGCAGCCTCCGCCGCCTGGAATCCGATCTTCGAGTGCGTCCCGTCGCAAAACGGCTTCTTCGTCGAAGCGCCACAACGGCATAGCGACACCGCAGGCTTGCCTTCCAGGTTGATCTCCGTGCCGTCCACATCGATCAGTCGAATCGGCCCTTCCACCCGCAGCGGTCCGTTGGGCCTTGCCGTGATCGTCACATTTGCATCTGCCATTTTGAAAATCTCTCCCTTTGCCATATAAGGCTTTTTGTTACTTTGCTTCCAGGCGCCGCGGCTTCTGCATCGGAACCACCTGCACCGTCACATCGCGCACTTCCGCGAGGAAGCGGTTGATCACCGACCCGCGCAACAGAATATCCATCCTCGATCGCGCCGACTGCCCGAAGACCACATGCGAAATCCCTTCCTGCTTCGCAAACTGGATCAGCGCGTTTGACACCTTCTTGTCCTTCAGCACAACCACCTTTGCGCCCAGGTCGCGGGCCAGCCGCTGGTACTCCTCCATACGATGCTTGCCTTCCGCATCCCCGGCCTCATCATCCGGCGTCTCCACCCGCACCGCATACCAGATCGTCGAGAGCCGCGACGCAATACGTGCTCCCGCCCGCAGCAAACGGTCTGTACCCGGCCGCGGCGAGAGGCACACCATCACCTTCTCCGGAATCGGGGCCTGTTCCAGCCCTTGCGACCGCCGGTAGTCTGCCGCCTGTGAGCTCACCTCGGCTGCGGTGGTGCGCAGTGCCAGCTCCCGCAGCAGGTTCAGGTTGCCCTTGCGGAAGAAGTTCGCCAGCGACTGCTCGATCTTATCCGGCGCGTAGATCTTTCCCTGTCGCAGCCGCGAGCGCAGCTCTTCCACCGTCAGATCCACGTTCACGATCTCGTCTGCGCGTTTCAGCAGACTATCCGGCACCGTCTCCCGAATGGTGGTGTTCGCCGAGCGTGCGACCGCGTCGTTCAGCGTCTCCAGGTGCTGTACATTCACCGCGGTCATCACATCGATGCCAGCGTCCAGCAGCTCCAGCACATCCTCGTACCGCTTGCGGTTCTTCGAGCCCGGCACATTTGTGTGCGCCAGCTCATCCACAATGCAGACCTGCGGGCGCCGCGCCAGGATGGCCGTCAGGTCCATCTCATGGAGCATCACGGAGCGATAGGGAATCGCGCGCTGCGGAATCACTTCCAGGTCGCGGATCATTGCCTCGGTATCCGCGCGCTTGTGCGGCTCCACGAACCCAATCACTACATCAATGCCCTGCTTGCGCATCAGGTGCGCGTCTTCGAGCATCTGGTACGTCTTGCCCACGCCGGGCGCTGCGCCAAGGTAGATCTTCAGCTTCGCCGGCTCAGGCGGCACTGCGTGTTCATGAGGATCAGGCAGGGAAGCGGAGCTCTCCGTGGGTTCCTTCGGGTCGGACGGGGGCATCTCCATTGGCTCGCTCATCTCAGCCCACCTCGATCGTGTGGCGTGGCAGCCGCGTCGGCGCCAGCGGCAGGGTAAAGCTGAACGTGGTGCCGTGTCCCACCCGGCTCTCCACTGATACCTGCCCGTGCATCAGCTCGATTAGCCGCCGTACCAGTGCCAGTCCCAACCCTGTTCCATCTGGTCCCGCGCTACCCACCGCGCCGTGCCCTGCTTCTGTCGATCGAGAGCCTTGCACGAACCGGCCGAAGATACGTTTCAACCGCTCCGGCTCGATCCCGATTCCTGAATCCCGCACGAAAAACTGCACTCGCTTCTTCTGCTCCTCCGCCTGCAACACGATCGTGCCCTTCGCCGGAGTGAACCGCAGCGCGTTCGAGAGCAGGTTGTCCATCACGCTCTTCAATCCTCGTCGGTCGCCATAGATGGGCGACAGATCGCTGAATGCCTCAATCTGAATCTGCACCTCGCGCTTCTGCGCCTCTTCCTGAAAGCGCAGCGCGGCATCGCGCAGAATGTCGATCGGCCGCACCCGCTCCATGCGCAGCTCACGCCGGCCCGTATCCAGTTCCGCCACGTCGATCAGGTCCGTCATCAGATCGTTTAGCCGCTCTGCCTCCTGCTCTGCACCACGGATCAGGTCCGTCTGCAGCGGTCGCAAGTCGCCCGCGAATCCCTGCGTTAGCGAATACAGTGCGAGTCGCAGCTGCTCGAGCGGCGTGCGCAGCTTGTCTGAGGCCACCGCGATGAAGCGCGTCTTGAAGCGATCCAGATCCTGCAACTCGGTCACATCTTCGAGCACGCTCACCGCGCCCAGCAGCTTGCCATCCGTGTCGCGGATCGGGGTTGTCCGCAGCCGGTAGCTCCGCTCCGCCTGCCCAATCCACATCGGCAGCAGTGCCGCTTCGCCCTCGTGCGCCACGGGCCGCTGCATGGAGACGGCATCACGTACCGCTTGCAAAATTTTCTGGCCGCCCGGTGTATTCGCCAGCGCCATGCGATCGCCTGCCGACTCGCCCAGCAGCTGCTCCGCCGCCGTATTCAGCTTCAGCACCTGTCCGCGCGCATCCGTCACAATCACCGGCTCGAAGATCGACTGCACCACGGCATCGGAGAGCTGGTGCTCCATCTGCTTTCGCCCGAACTCCGTTTCGCGCAGGTCGCGGACGTGCACCACCATGCGGTTCACGTCATTTGCCATCTGGCCCAGGCTGTCATCCGCACTCCACTCCAGCCGCTGCTCCAGATTGCCCTGTCCGATGGCGCGCACCTGCTGCGCCGAGCGACGCAGCGGACCAAGCACCGCCGTCGCCGCTCCGACACCAATCAGGATCGCGGCAGGAATCGCAATCCATGCCACCAGCGTCGCTGTGTGCGCGGTCGCATTGTGCGCGCCTCCATGGAGCGCGCTCACCGCCAGCAGCGCGACCGTGGTGACCAATGCCACCAGCAGCAACAGCCCGGCGATCAATCGCTGATTCAGATTCATCTTGCTGCCATCTGATTACGCACGTCTGTCAAGTGTGCCACACTGCTTCCGCCTCTCCGGGCGCACGGCGTCAGGTTGCCTGGTAGCGGGACAGCACGTCAGCCAACGTGACCGTGCCCTCAATCGTGCCGCGGCGGGCACGATTGAGAATCGGCAGGATCGGCCATCGTGCCAGATGAGGCAACGCCGAATCCAGCGGCAGATCGGGAAAGAGCAGCGGAATGCGGTCCGGCTTCAGGACACTTGCCACCACCGTCTCCGGCGCGCTTACCGCAGCCAGCGTGCCCAGCTCCGCCCGTGTCATCGAATACCACGCGTGCCCCGGCAGCTGAACTAGAAAGACCTCCGCCTGCTTTGCGTCCAGCTCTGCCGCGGCTGCGCTCAATGTCATCCCGGCGTCGATCACGGGCACAGACAGCGGCCGCAATCCGTCCTCCAGATGCAGCACCACCTCTTCGCGCTGCTCCTCCATCGAGGGCAAATCCAGCCCATCCTGGTGCGTGAACACCTCGAAGATGGCATGCGGCTGCAGGCTGCGCGATACCAGGTACGCGATCGTGTTCGCCAGAATCACCGGCAGGATGATCGAGTAGTTGCCGCTCACTTCCAACACCATGAACACCGACGTCAGCGGAACGCGAAGAAATGCTGCAAACAGCACTCCCATGCCCACCAGCGCGTACGCGCCGACCGTGATGTGCAGGTACGGAAAGTGGATCTTCTCGAATGTTCCAATGGACGCGCCCAACATCGCCCCGATGAATAACGTAGGCGCAAACATCCCGCCCGGCGTTCCGCTCGAAAATGAAATCGTCGTCGCCAGGATCTTCAGCAGCGCCAGAGCCATTAGCGTCGTCCACAGGAACTGCCCGTGCATCGCCCGGTCCATCACCTCGTATCCCGGTCCCATTACCTGGGGAAATCCGAAGAAGCCGATCAGCCCCACGCAGAGTCCTGCGATCGGCGACTGCACGAAGAAGGTCCACCGCGGCAGGTTGCGCAGGCGCGGCCGCAGGTAGCCAAGCGCATGCGAAAAGATGCTCGCCGCCAGCCCCCCGATCACCCCCAGCACGGCATAAGCCAGCAGCTCCCGCGAATCTGTCACCGTCACCGACGGGATCTGGAACATCGGCTCCGATCCCCAGAACCGCCGCGCCACCACCACGCTCGAAATCGCCGACAACACCACCGAGCCCAGCACCGCCGCGCTCCACCGTCCGATGACCTCCTCAATAACGAACAGGATCGCCGCGATCGGCGCGTTGAATGCAGCCGCCAGTCCCGCAGCGGCGCCCACCGGTGCGAACAGCCGCAGCCGCTGGCGGCTCATCCCCAGCCTGCGGCTGATCACCGAGGCCACACCAGCGCCAATCTGCAGTGACGGGTCCTCAGGCCCGAGTGAGAAGCCGCCCCCAATTGCCAGGGCCGACGTGATGAACTTGCCGATCACCGTCTTGAACGAGATGTAGCCGTTGTAGATGTAGAGCGCGGCCTTCGTCTGGTTCACGCCGCTGCCGCGCGCCGCTGGAAAGAAGAACTGCACAAGCGCTGCAACCACCGCGCCCATGATCATCGGAACGAAGATCAGCCGCAGCAGACCCGCCTGGGGCGCAGAGCCCAGAGTCAGCGTCTGGATCCAGTTGATCGCGACGCGAAAGCTCACAACCAGCAGCCCGGAGATGATGCCAATGAAGATCGACAGCACCAGGAACAGCCGCTCGTCGCGTGTCGGCGCGATCTTCAGCATGTCGATCTGCGACATCTGCAACGGCTCAACCGCCGGCATCGTCTCCGGCAGAGGCGGTGCCTTCGTCTTCGCCTGTGCCGTTGTCTCCGTCGTACTCATGCGTCCCGTTTGCTCATCGATACCGTGCTCATATGTCCTTGCGTCTGCGGATGAATCGCTCTGGGGTTGGTTTACCGATCGATCGAATCAGGCGACTGAGCGATCCTTAGCAGCGCTGCGTCTTCTCCCGTCGGCTCTCCGCACACCTGCGCTGTCAGCTGTTCCGTGTCATACACCAGCTGCATTGTGGTCTGCTCAAGTTGCGCGTCATCTCCCAGTACGGCTACGGTCAGCTTCGGTCGCATACTCTGCCACCGGTTGCCCAGCGATGCCATCTGCTCGTTGTTCTGGATCTGCTTGCTGCCGTTCTGTGGTGTTGTGGTGTGGCCCGCCGTCCCGTTGGCGCATGCCAGGTAACGCTTCTGAGCCACATCATGGGCGTGCAGTACGCGACGCAGGCGTTCTCGTCGAGGCAGCTCCTCCGACGGGTAGATAGCCATGATCGCATTTGCCGTCTGCAGGTTCTTCTCCGCCAGCGCCCGGTCCGCCAGGGGCTGTGCGGCGTTGCTAGCCTTGACCGCCCGGTCCAGGTAGGTGCGCGCCATCTTGTATCGCGCCAGCAAGAACGCCATCTGCCCCGTACCCTCCAGCGCCTTCGGCTCCACCGGCCGCCGTCCCGCCACCTCATGATAGATACGCAGCGCGTCCGCCGGATCGTTAGCCTCCGCCAGCATCCCCGCTACCTCCATCAACCCCGGCGTTGTCGTGTCGTTGCCTGCCGCAATCAGCAGCTCGTCCCGCGCATCTCCCAACCTCTTCTGCTGGATGAGATACCGCACCAGTTCCAGGCGCACCTGCCGCCGTCGAATAGCCCCATCCCCCTCCCAGACCCCGTAAATCGCCGCGTGATAGTGGTCCAATGCCGGCGCCATCTGCCCCTGCCGCACCGCCAGCCGCGCCAGTTGCAGGTTGATGTTGCCGTTGCCCGGCTCCTTCTCCCACAGCGTGTTGAAGTAGACTGCTGCCTCCTGCAGGCGTCCTGCCTGGGCCAGCGCGCCCGCCAGCTGCACCTCGGTACCCGGGTCGCCCAGCCCGTAGCCGAGCGAGGTCCGCAGGTCATACACGGCAGCATCCGCATTGTTATGCTTCAGGGCGGCCTCGCCCCGCCGTTTCCATCGCGCCGCCGCATCGCGTTGATGTTGCGAATAGGACCGGAAGATCAGCCAGGTCAGCACCGCCAGCACACAGGTCACGGCGAAAACGCTCAGGAGCGCAAGCGTATCCTTGAAGACAAGCTGGCGCTTGGCCAGCCGTTCGGCAGGTGTCAGCGGTGTGCTGGATCGGAAGAAGGGAATGGTTCTCAAGCGGCTTTCTCTTCTAAAGCCTAATCGTTTTCACAAAGGGCATCGGCACCTGCGAGCTATGGATGCAGCTTTTCCGTCAACAAAGAGCTGCTCCTCGCAGATGCCGGCGGGACGTGGTATTTGTGAAAACGATAATCTGGCTGGCCCGGCGGGAAAAGCGGCCAGGCTGGTTCAGGAATGCATCGCATAGGAAAGGAGATCCAGATCATGCAGAGACGCGATTTCCTTAAATCCTCCGCCGCCCTTGCCGCCCTCATCGCCCTGCGTGAAGAGACCATCGCCGCCCCGGGCGATGTCCCCCGCCGCACCCTCGGACGCACCGGACAATCCGTTTCTATCGTCGGCATCGGCGGCTATCACATTGGCAGTCCCCATGTATCGGAACAAGAGGCCATCCGCATCATTCGCACCGCACTCGACTCCGGCGTCAATTTCTTGGACAACTGCTGGGACTACAACGACGGCGAAAGTGAGCGCCGCATGGGCCGCGCCCTCCAGGGTGGCTACCGGCAGAAAGCCTTTCTCATGACCAAGATCGACGGCCGTACCCCAGCCGCCGCTCAGAAGCAGCTCGAAGAGTCTCTCCGCCGCCTGCAGGTCGACCACATCGATCTCATGCAAATCCACGAGGTCATTCGCCCGTCCGATCCCGAGCAGGCCTTCCGCCCCGGCTACGTCGTCGATGTGCTCAAGCAGGCGCAGAAGGCGGGCAAGATCCGTTACATCGGCTTCACCGGACATAAAAGTCCGGAGATCCACCTCAGCATGATTCAGACGGCAGACAAGCACGGCTTCACCTTTGACACCGTGCAGATGCCCCTTAACGTGATGGATGCGCACTACGACAGCTTCACCACTAAGGTCGTGCCCGTCGCGCGCAAGCACGATATGGGCATCCTCGGGATGAAGCCCATCGGAAATGGCCTCATCCTGGGTAGCAACACCGTCTCCGCCGTCGATTGCCTGCACTACGCCATGAGCTTGCCCGTATCGCTCACCATCACCGGTTGCGATTCCATGAAGATCCTCAACCAGGCCCTCACCCTCGCGCGCAACTTCCAGCCCATGCCTCAGAAGGCCATGACCGCGCTGCTTAGCAAGACCGCCAACGCCGCCGTTGCCGGACAATACGAGAAGTACAAGACTTCCCACATGTTCGACGGCACCATCAACAACCCGCAGTACCTGGGGTAAACAAATATATATGCCTGCAACCGTCAACCCGGATTCGCCGCCTGCCACTCTCTCTTCCGAGCTGGCGGCAAAGCGAGACGCGCTCTATCGCCGCCTGCAGGAGCTCCAAAGCGTCATCGTCGCCTACTCCGGCGGAGTCGATTCCGCATACCTCGCGCACGCCGCGCATACCGTCCTCGGCAGCAGCATGGTTGCCATCATCGCGGACTCCGCCTCGCTTCCGCGCCGCCATCTCCGCGAGGCCGTCACCTTCGCCGCCTCGCAATCTATCCCCCTCGTTACCGTCGCTACCGCCGAGCTCGCCAGTGAGGACTACGCCCGCAACGACGCCACCCGCTGCTTCCACTGCAAGGACGAGCTCTTCACAGTCCTTGAGCGCGAGCGCACAGCTCGCGGCATCGCACACGTCGTCTACGGCCTCAACGTCGACGACACCCGCGACTACCGTCCCGGCCAGCAGGCCGCCGTACAGCACGCCGTCCTCGCGCCGCTTGCCGATGCCCGCCTCACCAAGGACGACGTCCGCGACCTCGCCCGCGTCTCCGCGCTCGATCTCTGGGACAAGCCCGCCTCCGCCTGCCTCTCCTCACGCATCGAATACGGACGCCGCGTCACCCAGGAAGTTCTCGAACAGGTCGAGCGGGCTGAGGATGCACTCGCCGCCCTCGGTCTGCGCCGCTTCCGCGTTCGCCATCACGGCAGCGTGGCCCGCGTCGAGCTGGCGCCCGAGGAAATGGACGCCGCACTCAACCGCGAGATGTTCCGCCGCATCGGTGCCGCGGTCCGCGCCGCGGGCTTCCAATACGCTGCGATCGACTGCGACGGCTACCGCTCCGGATCCATGAACGAGGTGCTCCCACTCGCCGTCCTCACCGGCAAGTAGCTTGTCTGCATCCATGAAAACAACCATGCGTATCGGTTATCTCGAATGCTTCGCCGGTCTCAGCGGTGACATGTTGCTCGGCGCCCTGGTGGACGCCGGCGTCTCTCCGGCGTTGCTCCAGCAAACAGCCGCGTCTCTCAACCTCGGCGCGACCCTGGTCTTTGAATCCGTCGATCGCAGCGGTATCAGCGCGCGCAAAGCGCGCGTACTGGTCGAAGGCCATGACGCCGATGCGCCGGAGAAAGATCACCATTCGCATCCACACGATCATCAGCATCAGCATCCGCACAATCACGAGCACGCCCCCGGCCATACCCATCAGCACGGCCGGAACCTACCGGCTATCCGTGAGATTCTGAACAAAGCGCCGCTACCATCCGATGCTCGCGCACTCGCGCTTCGCGCCTTCGAGTTCCTCGGCCACGCCGAAGCCGCCATCCACGATGTGCCACTCGATCAGGTACATTTTCACGAGGTTGGCGCCGTCGACGCCATTGTCGATATCAGCTGCGCCGCGGTTGGCCTGACCTCGCTTCACATCGATGGCTGGTATGCGTCCCCAATCAACGTGGGCAGCGGTTTCGTCGACTGTGCGCACGGCCGTTACCCCGTGCCCGCACCCGCCACCGCATCGCTCCTGCGCGGCATCCCCACTTACAGCGAAGGCCTCGCGATGGAACTCGTTACCCCCACCGGCGCCGCCATTCTGCGCGCGCTCGGCTGTGAATTCACGCGGCCCGTGGCTGCTTTTGAGCACATCGGCTACGGCGCCGGTACGCGCAATCCACCGCGCTTTCCAAATGTTCTTCGCCTCAGTATCGGTGAATCCATCGCGCAAGCAGACGACACCATCGCGCGCGAGACGATCGCTGTCTTAGAGTGCGCCATCGACGACCTCAGTCCGCAGATCGTCGCGCATGCCACCCAGCTTGCTCTCGAGCATGGCGCGCTCGATGCTATGGCCGCCTCAGCCCTGATGAAGAAGGGCCGCCTCGGTACGCTCGTCACCATCCTCTGTCGCCCCGCCGACGCGCCCCGCTTCGAAGAACTACTCTTCCGCGAAACATCTACCCTTGGAGTCCGCACCCGCATCGAACAGCGTCGAGTTCTCGATCGCGCGCACTCGACCGTCACTACCCCCTACGGCGAAGTTCGTATCAAGACAGCCGCGCTCGACGGCGTCATCACCCACGCGCAGCCGGAGTACGAAGACTGCCATACCCGCGCCATCGAACACCGCGTCCCCATCAAGCGGGTCATCGATGCCGCCATGCAGGCCTGGAACCAGCAAACTCAGGCCGGCAATGGCACCGATGTAGTTACAAAGAAGCCGGAGGCCGCTGTCAGTGAATAGACACGACGTGCTCGCACTGCTCGAAGCCGTGCGCGCCGGCGCGCTCGCGCCCCAATCTGCGCTTGAGCGCCTCAGCACCATGCCCTATGAAGACGCGGGCTTTGCCCGGATCGATCATCACCGCGGCCTGCGCCTCGGCATCCCCGAGGTCATCTACGCGGAAGGAAAATCGCCGGAGCACGTCGCCGAGATCTTCGCCCGCACCGCGTCTGCTGGCTCCGACGTGCTCGCCACCCGCGTCAGCGATGCCGCATGGCAAGCCGTCGCCGCGCGCGTTCCCGCTGCAAAATTCCACGCCACTGCGCGCGCCGCCACCCTGCGGCAACCGGCATCGCATCCGACTCCGGCTGGAACCGTAGCCGTTCTCTGCGCCGGCACCAGCGATCTCCCGGTTGCCGAAGAGGCTGCCGTCACCGCCGAGTTCCTCGGTGCGCCCGTCGAGCGTTACTTCGATGTCGGCGTCGCCGGACTCCACCGCCTGCTCGCCCATCATGAATCGCTGCAGCGCTGCGAAGTAGCCATCGTCTGCGCCGGCATGGAGGGCGCACTGCCCAGCGTGGTCGGCGGACTCGTCCCCGCGCCCATCATCGCCGTCCCTACCAGTGTCGGCTACGGAGCAGCCTTCAACGGTGTCGCCGCATTGCTGGGCATGCTCAACTCTTGCTCGCCCAACGTCACCGTCGTCAACATCGACAACGGCTTCGGCGCCGCCATCGTCGCCACCCTCATCGCCCGCAAATCCCGCCGCGCTGATGCTGCAAACTCAGTAGCAGATCACGCATCATCCCCACCGTAGCGAAGCCCCGAACGTAGGGAACGGAAGTAGAGGGACCTGCTTTTCTGCCGGGTGCCCGGTCTTCCGATGCAACACCTAATCCCGCCCCAGCACCGCCACGCCGTACTTCTCCAGATCCACACTCGACACACTGCCGCCCTTCAGCAAATCCGTCATCCCTGCCGGCAGGGCCACATGCTTCGTCTCTGTCGCGTGATTGATCACCACCACCACCCGCCGCCCCTCACCGGCGCGCTCCAACACCTCCACGCCCTCCGGCGCATTCGGTAGCAGCGGTGCAACATCCGCATCCTTCAACCACCCGGCAGTCAGTGCAGACAAAGTCGCCGCATCCGGCCAGAACCCCACATAGGTAATGCGCCCCTTGCCCACCTGCCGCGTCAGGATCGCTGGCTGACCATCCAGCCATCCCGCGCTCCCCGGGCTCTCCTTGTACTTCGCAGTCACAGCCGTCGCATAGCTCAGGGGCTCCAGCAACTCCGCCCAAACCTCGCCTTTACCCTCCGCGCCTCCCTCGACCACCGGCGTAGTCGTCACCGGCTGCTCCAGCGCGTAGAACTCAGACACACGCCCACCCAGGAGTTCCTCAAGCGGCCCTGGCTGCCGCGCAGGCCATAGCGCGTCATACTCATCCTTCATCCCGCTGCGCGGCCCCAGCACCAGGCGGCCGCCCTGTTTCACATACGCAATCAACCGCTCTGCCGTCGCCTGCGGCAGCACATTGATCGCGGGCGCCACCACCAGCTTGTAGCGGCTCAGCTCTGCCGTCGGCGCGATCACGTCCACACCCTGCGCATCCTCAAGCAGTGGCCTGTAGAACGCCACCAGCTCCGTCACGGGATCGAACTTCGCCGCATGCCGCTGGAAATCAATCGCCCACCGGCTGTTGAAGTCATGCAGCACCGCCACATTCGCCACCGGAGTCGTCCCGCTCAGCGCTTTGCCCGCCTTCTCAAACTCCGCGCCAATCTGCTGCACCTCCGCGTATACCGGTACCGGCTTGCCATCCGGGCCCACCAGCGTCCCGTGGTATTGCTCTTGTCCGTTCAGCGCGCTGCGCCATTGCCAGTACTCCACCGCATCCGCGCCGTGGCCGACTGCTTGCCACGCCATGTCGCGCACCTGGCCCTTTATCAGCGGAGTATTCGTTCTCCGCCAGTTCACAAACGCCGGCTCGGTCTCCATGACCCAGAAGTTCTTCTGCTTATAGCCGCGCGTCAGATCGTGCGCCGCCCCCATGTTCGCCCAGTCATAGTTGTCGCCGCCATTGTCCCCGCCGACGTAGGCGTCCCACGCCGCAATGTCCAGCACGCTGTGCAGCACGTAGCTGTCGAAGCCGTTGAACCACCCCATCGTGTTCGTGGTGATGAACTGCCGCGGGTCCGCATTCGGCCGGATCGCCGAGATCTGGTTCTCCGAATAGCTCTTCCACACCTCGCTCACAAAATGCTTCCAATCCAGCAGCAACGCCGGATTCTCATCCTTCGGCCGCATCGGGATCTCGTCGAAGTTGTCATACGTCTGGCTCCAGTACTTTGTCGTCCACAGCGTGTTCAGCCGGTCAATCGTGCCGTACTTCTTCTTCAGCCACGCATGCCAATCCGCCCGAGTCTCCGGGTCGAACGACTCGTTCCCGTACTCGTTGTCCAGTTGCCAGCCCACCACGTTCGGGTTGTGCCCATAACGCTTCGCCATCTCCTCGGCAATCCCGTGCGCCAGCTCGCGATACTTCTTGCTCGTGAAAGAAAACTGCGCCCGGTTCCCATGCTCGTCGCGCTCGCCGTTTTCATCGATGCGCAGCGTCTCCGGATACTTCGTCGTCAGCCACGCCGGCGGCGCGGCGGTCGGGGTCCCCAGCACGATCGACACATGGTGCTTTGCCGCTTCGGCGATCGCGTGGTCCAGCCACCCCCAGTCGTAGCGGCCCTCTGCAGGCTCCATCGAGCTCCAGGCAAACTCCGCAACGCGCGCCAGGCGGATGTGCGCTGCCTCCATCGTCTCCAGATCGTGGTCGTCCGTTGCCTCATCCCACTGCTCCGGATACCAAGCCGCGCCCAGCAGCTGAGGCGGCGCGTCCTTATATTGCGTCGCCTGCGCACCGGCCATGCCCGGTAGCAGCAGCGTCCCGCACATCAACGCAGAGGCAAGAACATGTATCGGGCAGGGAAGTGCAGAACGCAGCATCAGAACCTTCCTTCGCGAAACAGCCAGGGCTATGTAACCGGTTACGCTTATAGCACATCGCGCGCGCAGCCAAAGTTCAGACCCCAGGACGCAATCCAGACGCTACTTGTCCCAGGGTCATACTCGGCCTACGATAGAGTCCCCGCCCGGAGACTACCCGCGTAATGCCAGATTCAGCGCCGCTCGAACGTGACCTGAGCCCTCGCGCCGGACTGTTCCCGGGAGTCGACGGCGTCCTCGCCGGCCGCTTCCATATCGAAGCCCGCCTCGGTGCCGGCGGCATGGGCGAGGTCTACCGCGCTCGCGACACCACCCTCCGTCGCCTTGTCGCCATCAAACGCACCCAGCACGCCGCCAGCGAAACCGACCGCAAGCGCTTCCTGCGCGAAGGCCAGCGCGCCTCTGCGCTCAACCATCCCGGCATTGCCGCCATCTACGACGTCTTCACCGAAGACGGCGAAGTCTACCTCGTCATGGAGTACGTCGAGGGCGAAACTCTCCGCGCACGACTTGAGCGCCCCATCTCCGACTCCGAATTCCGCCGCATCGCCATCGAATCCGCTGCCGCACTCGCCGCCGCGCACGACAAGGGCATCCTCCATCGCGACATCAAGCCGGAAAACATTATGCTCACCAACTCCGGCACGCATCCCGGTCAGGTGAAGCTGCTCGACTTCGGACTCGCCCAGCAAGCCACCGACGAGACCGGTCTCCTCGAAACCGCCACTGTCCTCACCGTAGCCGGAATGCTCTCCGGCACCCCGCAGTACATGGCGCCCGAAATCCTCAACGGCGAGCCCGCCGATCGCCGCTCCGACATCTTCGCTCTCGGTGTCGTCTTCTACGAGATGCTCAGCGGCTACCACCCCTTCGCCGCCCCCACGCCCACTGCGATGATCGGCCAGGTCCTCCACCAGCCGCCGCGCCCGCTCGCCGCCGCGGTCCCTGCGTCCTCGGCTTCCGTCGTCAACCGCGCCCTCGCCAAGTCCCCGGCCGACCGCTACCAGACCGCGCATGAAATCGTTCGGGCTCTCCAGAATCCGGACCTCCGGCATCCGGACGTACTGCCTGAGCAGGCTGTCGCGGCAGCGTTTCCCGCGCCGCCAACATCCGCTCCGCGCCACCGGCGAAGCCGCATCATCGCCATCGCGGCCATCGCCATTGCAATCGTCATCGCCGCTGTAACGTATTTCCTCCACCGGCGTCATGCACCGGCCGCCACCACCGGCACCACGGCAAACGCACCCGCCGCCATCACCGCCGGCACCCTCGCCGTCCTGCCCCCCACCGTCGCCGATGCAAAGGACAACAAACTCGCCAGCTTCGGCCGCGGCCTTGCCGAGTCGCTCGCCCAGCGCCTCTCCGACCTCAGCGTCAACCACGACATCGCCGTCCTCACCGCCCGCCAACTCGAAGACCGGAACGTCACCACACCCGTGCAGGCCGCGCATGAGCTTGGCGCCACTTCCGCCCTGACGCTCACGTTCACCCGAGACGGCGACCTCGTCCACGCCGCCTACTCCGTCTCCCAACAGGACAAATCATCCGGTCAGCCCCGTGTCCTCGCCTCGGGCACCGTCACCGCGCCCGTCAGCGACATGTTCTCCATCGAGAACCAGCTCGCCACCGCCACCGCCACCGCGCTCAACATCCCGTTGCGCACCGACGAGCAGCGCGCCCTCGCCGCCCACGGCACCACCTTTCCGGAGGCCTACCAGTACTTCCTCCAGGGCCGCGGTTATCTTCTTGAAGCCTTCACACCGGAAACCTTCAAGAGCGCCCAGACCATGTTCAAGGAAGCGCTGCGCATCGACCCCAACTACGGCGCCGCCAAGGCCGGCTTGGGTCAATCCTGGCTGTACGCCTACCACATCAACCATCAAATTGCAGATATCGAACACGCGCGAAAGGCCTGCAGTGACGCTGTGACCCTTGGCAATGCCGGCGCGGACGGCCATATCTGCATGGGCAGGCTGGCGCAGGAGACGGGAAAGTCAGCCGAAGCCGCGAGCGAGTTCCAGAAGGCCTTGCAACTCGAGCCGGCCAACGACGACGCCTCCCTCGGTCTGGCCAAGGCCTACGAAACGATTAATCAGCCAGACAAGGCCGAAGCCGTCTACAGGCAGGCCATCGCCATCCGCCCCAATTACTGGCGAGGCTACGATCAACTCGGCGGTTTCTATTTCCGCACGGCGGACTATCCCAAGGCAGAGCAGATGTTCCGCACCGCCACGGAAAAGGATCCGCAAAGTTTCCGCTCCTACAGCAACCTCGCCGCCGCTCTCTCAGCTCAGGCAAAGGATACGGAGACCGTCGATGCTCTGAAGAAATCGATCGCCCTGCATCCGACAGCAGTTGCCTTTAGCAATCTCGGAGCCGCGCTTTTCAAAGTCCGCCAATTCGACGAAGCCGCCGATGAATTTCGGCGCTCACTTCAGCTAGCTCCAAATGCGTACGATAGCTGGTCGGCTCTGGGTGATGCGGAATACTATGGCGGCCATCGAGATCAAGCCATGAAAGACTACAAAAGGTCTATCCAACTTGCGTTAGCACAGCTCAAGTCTTCACCCGATGACGCAAGCATCCTTGGCGATATAGCCGACATGTACTCCATACTCGGCGACGCACCGCAAGCCATCGAATTTATGAACCGTGCTCTTGCCATCAACCATACCGACAGTGGACTGATGTTCAACGCAGCGCAGATCTACAACCAGTTGCATCAGACGGGGCCAGCACTCGAGTGGCTGGACAAGGCATTGGCAGCAGGGTATCCACCGTCCGTGGTCGCAAAGGCTCCGGCGATGGATAACCTGCACTCCAATCAGCGCTACCAGCAACTTATGCAGTCAGCACAACACCAGCGTTAGATCGTTTAGGGGGATTTTCGATGGGGCATGAGATCAAGATCGATGTTGAATTAGGCGGCACTGTTACTCAGGGAGAGCCGTTCAAGTGGAAAAACACGGGCCCGAATAAGGTCAAGGCTTCCGGACTTACTGGGGTCTGTCCTGATGACTCGTATGAGGTTCCGGCGCAGGGAAATGGCAAGGCAGGTGAAAAAGACGCGTCGGTGCTGGCCACGGCGAGCATTGGGGACCATACGTATCAAACGGGACCCACTGGAAATACTCCAACGCTGAAGGTCCAGGGCTCAATGCCAACTGGGAAATACTAGCGGCTTGTTGAGAGCAAAGCCCATCCCGGCAGGCGTTGGGATGGGCACGAGGACGAATAAAAGAGGGCCAACTCTAGGAAATCCATCCACTAAATTTCAAGAGAGTGAGACAACCGTATGACGTTAAGACCTGATCGCGAGATCCTCCAGAACAGTACTCCCGAAGAACCGAAGCAGCCCGCAGCCACCCAGAATGCTGACCTTGAAGAGGCTGCTGTCGGCACCATGTCGAAAGTTCCGCAACCGCTGAATACACCCAGGCTGAAAGTCCAATCCTAACTGAATGTACAAAGCCCATCCCGGCCCGAAGGCAGTTTCAATTTGGAACTACGACTGAGACATTTTTGAAAAACTCTGCCAATTTACCCCTTCCATTTCGCTACACTGGAAATAGAGCGAAACAAAAACGCCCGCGACCCTCGCGGGCGTTTTGATTTCTGCGGGTCACCGAAATGCCCATCGTCAGAGAGGAGAGAGAGGCATCACCGAATTTAGAGGCCAAGTTCTTTGGGAAGACGACTTTAGCCGTAAGTTCTTTGGGAAGACGACTTTAGCTCTCGGAATGCCTTCTAACTCGATGATTCGTAATGACTTATCATGGTGCCTCCCGTACCGGGAGGGGATGGGGTGGGAGTAATGTGACCCCGCTGAGTTGGTGCCCATTCTGAAAAGTCCGGAAACCGCAGAAATCAGATGATCGCCAACCAGGTGGCCTACTCTACGAGTCCTGTTCTCTGAGCCCAGATGGGTGGGGTCGTTCCATCGCAATCACCGTCACCGTGGCGGTTAACACCACCAATACACACCAGAAAGCATCCGCCCCCGCCAGGTGCAAAACCTGCATCCACACCGGCGCGCGCAGCAGGACATCCAGCCCACCCAGCAGAAATTGAAACCCCAGCAGCCCTGCCAGCCAAAGCCCAAGCCGCCGGATGCTTCCGTCCGGACGCTCCCCGTCCCGGCTAACAAACACCGCGCGCCAAAGTAGCCACAGAATGAAAGCCCCGGCCACCACCGCGCTCGCCGGATGCAGGATCCGCAGTCGCACCAGCCACTCCGCAGAAGAAGAAAAGTCCGCCGCCAGCGCACTCCGGAGCGAAGTAGAAGGAAAGAGCGTGTCCCCCAGCGCCGCCAGCGATCCCGTCACTCCGATCGCCATCGCGGCCAGCAGCCCGGTTAACGCGGGGAGCCTGTGCTCTAACCGAACCGCCCCGCGTACTACCGTGGCCCGGCGCCCCAGGAAATGCGCCGTCAACGCCAGCGCTCCCAACAGCAGCAGCGTATTTGAAAGGTGCAGTGCCAGCATCGGCGGCCGCAGCGGCGACGTGCTCGTCGCCGTCAGCCCCAACTTCACCAGCAACGCACCCAGCACCGCCTCGTTCAGTGTCAGCAGCAGTCCGGCAACAGCGAATGTGCGCGCTAAATGCCGCTCCACCGTCCCGCGAAACACCCACACCACCAGCGCCACAATCAGCACCAGCGTCCCGCCGCTCATCATGCGGTGCGTAAACTCGATCATCGTCGCCACTCGCGGATTCAGCGGCACCACCTGCCCGTTGCACAGCGGCCAATGGTCCCCGCATCCCGCGCCAGACCCGGTGGCCCGCACCACGGCGCCCCAGACGATCACCAGCACGTTATAGACCACCACCGCCCACGCGAACCGCCGCAGCCACGCGCCGCCCCCGGCACGCTCGCCAGTCCCGCTCGTAACCCCTGCCTGCACCGCACCCGTAGCCATCGAACTCCACCTTAGATTCTAAGTCGCGTGGTTTCGAAGGGGTGGCCCTTACCGCGATCTGACCCGACCCGGCAGTGAAGATATAGAGGAAGCCGGCCGCGAAGTGACCCAGATTACTCATTCCGAGAGGCGCTGGGACGAAACGCTGGAGATCGCCAAGCCGGGCTTTTAGGGGCGGCGAATCGTTTGTTTCTCCATTCGGCCAGGCTCCAAGGCCCTCTGAATGTCACGGGAATGTCATTTACCGGACCGAGTCAACGAAAGCCCTTGACTCGGGCTTCCGATGGTATATCTTTTCGGACGATGGAACTGGGAGACAACAGGATGTAGTGTGAGTTCAAGCCAGTCTGCAAGGCACTGACGATTACCAGCTGTTTGCCTCCGCCAGTTCCGTGGGATCGGCAACTTTCAGTCGGCCTGAGTTGTCGTAAGTCCAAAGTTCCGAAGAGGTACCCGCAATGAACCGCCCTCTTCGTGCGCTCAACGCTTCTCTGGTTGTCTTTGTATTTCTGTGCTTCAACGCCGACGACTGCTTTGGCGGGACAACGCCGACTGCGGCCCCGCAGCAAACGGTCATTATCCCTGGCCCGCTGCGCTCGTTTGAGCGCATGGCCGCGATCAGCCAGAAGGTCCCTGTAGAAAAAGTTCTGCCGCTCTTCGCGCGCAATGTCTTCACCCAGGGTTACGAAAACGGTAGGCCCACAGAGTTTCTGATTTTGGTCGACCGCTACCTACAACAGGCACGAGAGCTTCAGAGCCTTGCTGACTCCCACGGCGTAATTCATATTGCCGACTGCGATCATTCTGCAACGCTGTTGCAGATCCTGGGATACCGGTTGAGATCAGGATGCGGGCAGAAAGAGGTCTTTTTGATGACCTCCGACTCGGAACGAGCATTCCTGACCATCGATTCAGGATTTCCTTTAACGGAGCTCGAAGGGGATCTGCGGAAGAATACTCCGTTCACATATCCCTTCCCGGTTTCGCGGGTGCCGGTGCTGCTTCATGAAAGCGATTGGAGCCAGCTCGGTAGCGACCATGCGAGACGTAACCCGAACCTGATCGATGTCCTGGTCCGCGACCGATTGGTCGCCCGGCTCTATTGGGCCTTTGCCAAGCTGGATGACGAGACCCGGCTGTCTCTCGCACGCTCGCCGGGATTAAGCAGACTGCTCCCCTACGGCGGGGTGCTCGATTTTTACGGAACTCAGATATGTATTCGCAACGGGCACGTTCTCGTCCCCGGGGGAACGGCGGCTGAGTCGACTTGGAAGAGCCTGGTGGGAGCCAGTCCGGAATCTTCGGGAGACTTCGTGCTTCATCTCCTTGAAAAAGATAACGGTTGGCTTGCGGCCTATTACGACGCGGTGGCGCGCGTGAATCCCACACAGCAGGCGCACCTTACAGAAAGCGCGCGACTAAAACCGCTTTACGAGGCGTTTCGGTCTCCGGATCCGGAAGAGCATGCTGCCAACGCCGCCTTTCGCAAGGCGCCATCGTTGCTGGTGTTGTTCACCAGAGTCCAGTGGGATCCAAATGGTGATCCGCACGTTCCCGGCAATCTGGCGGCGTGGAGGAACCTGCCAAAGCAGAAGGTCGATTCGAAGATCATTCGCGACTGGAACAAGCGCGCGCGTCGATGGGGCAATCAGGAACAGCTGCTCGAGGCGATGGTCGCAGCGTCGCGCGTCCCGACGGACAATGGGCCGCTGCAAATTTATCTGACGATTAGCGAACTGGATAGAGTGCGTCCGTCGGAGCGACATTTGTCTGCGCCAACGGTCGGACTGCTTGCCGCGAAGTATCCGCAGTATGGCCGCTGGTATCTAATCTTCTCCGAGTTTCCGCAGTTGAGCGAAGAGTCGATCGCCCGTTTCCTCACCGTGGCCGACTCGATCAACGGAATTCCGCACCTGGCACTTCGCGGCAACACGCTCGGGACCTTTCAGGCGAACGTGGGGCTCTGGCAAATTCTGGCGCGGCAGAAGCAGATCCCGAAGGCCGAATTGAATGCGTCATGGCAAAAAACGATCGAGCCCTTCGCGAAAATCGCATCGTCGACGCAACTACTGGACGCGTCGCACCAGTCGCTTGGCGCCCTCATGGTCGCGGCGGGCGGCAAGCGAAGCTGGTCTCAGTATGACCTGATCGAACTGCTGGCCGGCCCTGTGCAGGAAAGCCCCAACGGCCAGCGGGTGCATGCAGAGCTGGCCCGTCGTATGGGCGCAGTGCTCGAAGACCAGCAACTGGTGTCTCTGGACACGCTGTTTGCCCTGAGCGACGGCATACAGCAGATGGAGCGTGGTGCAGGAGGCGGCGACAAGTTGGTGCCGCTCGCTGAAGACCTGCATGGATTTGAGATGCCGCAACAAATATTCACGAAGAACGAAAAGGTGGAGTGGGCGCCGACGATTTACAGCAGCCGGCACGCGGAATTGCAGATCAAGACTGACCTGACGAAGACACTAAAAACCTCCGCTTCCCGCGCACAACTGGAGGCGGGGCGGAGTGAACTTGCGCCGTTCGTGCGGGACACGCTGGTCGGTTTGAATTATGCCTACTATGAACCACCTGGGGCGCAGGTGCTGCACAACAATCCACTCTTCGTGCGCTCCCATGATTTCTCGGGATTTTCGATCGTGGGCGCAGAACGGCCATGGGAGACACCGGAACTGTTCGGAATCGGCACGCCGGCAGGCGGGGGCGCGTACCTGATCGGCTCGCTGACGGATTTACCTTACGCACTGGCTGCGGCCGAGCAGGACTTCATCGCTCCGGAGAACGTTCAAGCACTGATCTGGAAGGAAGTTGTTCCGGACCTGCTGGTGAGCGCGATGCTGCCGCGGTGGTGGAACATCAGCTCGAATGAGCTGCACGCAGTGGCGCTGTACCAGCGGTCAGGAGAGGAGATCCTGGCGGCGTCCGTTGCCAACGAACAGCTGCGAAGCAAAGCGCTATCGATTCTTTCGGAGCGGATGACACCGCAGCGGCTGGAGCAGACCGACTCATCATTTCGCGCGGGGTCGCGTCCTGTCCTTCTGCCGGCAGACAACTTCTACCTGGCTTCTGGATTTCGTGAGAAATTCCCTGACGAGGATGTTGCGTCTTTCGGGCCAGCCAGCCATGAGTTGGAATCTCTGCAGCATAGGCATTCTACGGAGACCAGCTTCGTTCGCCTCTCGCAGGACTTCGGGACTCCGCATCCGATACTTGCGCAGACCTATTCGTTGGAGTTGTTAAGCGTGAAACCGTTCCCTGCTTCCGGTGGAGAGGACAGCCGGTTGTTTGGAGAGTCCTGGGATTCCACCAACCTTTATTGGGCGCGCCTGGCAGATGAAATGGGCTATTCCCCCGTCATGCTCAACCGAATGGTTCCTGAGCTGACTCGCCGTATGATCGCGAAGATATTTGCGACAGACCTCGAAGACTGGTCTGCCGTGCAACGCGCCATGCAAGAAACCGGCGACGAGTTCCGGGAAGGCAAGATTGCCTCATTGCAAATAACCACGGAAGGTTCGGGCCACTAGGCGACTACTATGTGCAAACGATACTTTCTCTTCCTCTTGATCTCGCTAGGCTTATGCACCCAGGCGGGCATGCGCGCAAGGGCACAGGACGATAACGGGCGCATTCTTGTGAATGTGAACCTTGTGCAGTTAAATGTGGCCGTTACCGACAGCAAGGGCCGATATATTCCCAGCCTCAATCCCCAGGATTTCATCGTCGCCGAGGACAAGATACCGCAGAGAATTGCGACATTTGAGGAGGGCAATGGTCCAACGCGCAGCTTGATCGATGTCCCCCCAGGTGCTTCGCTGACAGAAGCCGCGTCGACGGGCTCCGAGTCAGGCCAGTCTCATCGTGCGAACTCAGAGGGGCAGTCTCCGTTTGGCCAGCTTACGGGCGCCAACGTCTTCATTCTTTTTGATACCAGCAACTACATGTATCGAGGATTCGCTTTTGCGCAGGATTCGATTGCCGACTTCGTTCGCTCGCTGGAAGACGCGAACAAGATCGCCTTTTATTCCTACAGCCGCGACCTGTCGCGGGCGGCGACGCTCACGGCGGATCGCGATCAGGTTCTGCGCGGAGTGCGTAGCACCGTCGCCGGTGATGACGCTGCGCTGTATAACTGTCTCTTGCTTACGGTGAAGGACACGGCGCACTACACCGGGCGCAAAGTGATCGTGGTCTTCTCCAATGGCCCGGACAATGCGAGTCTCGTGCCACCAGAGGATGTGGCGGAACTGGCGCAGTCCACGGGAACGATCATTTACATGATCAGCACGCAAATCGCGCACGATGAACCGGTATCCACCGCCGTCTTTGAACGTATGAGCAAAGCGACCGGGGGCAAGGCCTACTTCGCGAAGAGCTGGAAGGATGAGGCCCGCGCCTTCGCTTCTATCCGTGACGACCTCGCACATCTCTATACGCTGACTTACTACCCGGCGGCGAATCCAAACCGAGGCTGGCGGCGAATCACCGTGAAACTTGCAGGCAAAGATCTGCAGAAATACCACATCCGGACCCGCGACGGATACCGCCTGCTGCAAACGGCGCAACTGGCTTCGGGCCTCTCTTCGGGACCCGCAACGGAGGCTGATTCTGCCCGGCCGCAATAGTTCCGCGACGAGAACTGCGGGATTGTTCGGGTGCTGTTCTGACGGCACTCTCTCAACTGATGACAGGCTGACGCTTCGCGTATTCTTGAATCCACACAAGAAGCCGAATTTTTGCGTGCCTGTGGGGGAAATCGATGGGACGTATCTATGCCAACATCCTCGAAACAGTGGGTAACACTCCCGTCGTCAGAATCAACCGGCTTGCGCCGCCCGACATCAATCTTTTCGTAAAGGTCGAGGCTTTCAATCCGCTCGGCTCGGTAAAAGATCGTCTTGCGCTAGGCGTGATTGAGGACGCGGAGAGGAACGGACGACTCAAGCCGGGGCAGACGGTGATCGAGGCGACCAGCGGCAATACTGGAATCGGACTAGCAATGGTGTGCGCGCAGAAGGGATACCCACTTGTCGTGACCATGGCAGAAACCTTCAGCGTGGAGCGGCGCAAACTGATGCGTTTCTTGGGCGCGAAGGTGGTTCTTACACCGGCTGCGGGAAGAGGTCTGGGCATGGTAGCCAAGGCAATCGAGCTTGCGGAGACACATGGCTGGTTTCTGACACGCCAGTTCGAAAATGAGGCCAATGCGGACATGCACTCCAGAACGACAGCCAAAGAAATCCTGGAGGATTTTCAAGGACAACGGCTGGACTACTGGGTCACAGGTTTTGGCACTGGGGGAACCCTGAAAGGTGTAGCGCGAGTGCTTGCGAATGAGCGCCCTGACACGAAGATCATCGTTTGCGAACCAGATGACGCGCCCATGCTCTCGAGCGGACTCGCGCAGCAGCGAAACGCGGATGGATCCGCCGCGGCAAGTCACCCGGTGTGGAAACCGCACCCTCTACAGGGTTGGAGTCCGGACTTCGTCCCGAAGCTCACGGCGGACGCGATGGCGACGAACAAGGTCAATGAGATCCTACGAATTCCAAACACAGAAGCGATGCGTTGGAGCAGGGAACTCGCTCGCAAAGAGGGCATCTTCGTGGGAATCACCTCCGGCGCGACGTTCGCGGCGGCCTTGCGTGTAGCGGCAGATGCTCCCAAGGGATCGACAATTCTCTGCATGTTGCCCGACACCGGGGAGCGATATCTCAGCACTCCGCTCTTTGCGGACATTCCAATTGATATGAGTGAGGAAGAGCTTCAGATCTCGCGTTCTACGCCAAGCGGTTGGCTGCAACCGGCGCAGTAGGAGCGGGGGAGGGTTTCCGCACTTGAACCTGCTTGCACCGATAAACTCTGAACCACTGCTCAAAGTCCAGGGCTAGCTCGAATCTTTACAATTCCTGCGTTCATCCAAGGAGGCATACCGACTTGGGAGACTGAACGACGTGGCCGCTTTTTGTACATGTTGTGGAGCAGAGATTACCTTAAAGGCCGAAGCCTGCCCTGTGTGTGGCGCACCTCGGCACGGGATGTCGCAGCCGGACCGGGCGCGTACCCTCGATGATGGTGTCGAGCCGCCTCAGGAAGACATCAAGCATCGATTCAATAGCTGCGTGGGCTGCGGTTAGGCGAGAGTAGTAAATGGAACTGTTCGGCCGCAGCTGAAGAGGGCAGGATCAGTTCAGGTGAATCGTTCTTCGCATCGCCAACCGCTGTGTCTACCTTCCATGCCGTCATTTTGCCGGCATCGAACGGTCGCAGTAGGTGAATCGGCGGCCGGTCTGGATCACCAGGCTGGAGCCAACGATCATATTCTTCTTGCGGAATGATCACAGGCATGCGGTCGTGCGTGGGCTCCACGAGTTCGTTCGGGTCTGTGGTGATCAGGGTAAACGTCAGAAGCTCCGCACCGGCCTTTGCATCCTTCCACCTCTCCCAGAGACCTGCGAATGCATAGGGCTGATCGTATTTCAAAGCAATTGCGAATGGCTGCCTTCACCTTTTCACTGATTCGCTGCCACTCATAAAACGCATCCGCAGGCACCAGGCATCGCCTAGGCCGAATAGCTTCGCGGAAGGCAGGCGCCGTTGCGATTGTCTCTGCTTTTGCATTGATCGTGCGAAGGCCAATTTTTGGATCCTTTGCCCAGAATGGAATAAGCCCCCATCTCATGAGGACAATTTCACGCTCTCCTGTGTCACGATTCAGTCTTACGACCGGCTGGAAAGATTGCGGTGCGACATTCCACGACGGACCAAAATCTGGAATTACAGGTCCGTGAACGGCGAAGAGCTCGGCAATCCTTTGCTTGTCGGAACGGCGAACATATCGGCCACACATCAGGATTCCTTCAAATTGATCGACGCGGCAGGATCGGAACCGGGACACGCCCGACGTGATCTCCCAATGCGTGTTTGCCTCAACGCTACATGATCGACGGAAAGCGTGGCTGAGATGAATTAATGCTTTTTTCTGATCTGACTGGCGAGTATCACACTCATCCATCCCTGCATGACCTACGCGCGGGCGAGCCAATAGACATCGTGCCGCACTCCAGGCGGACGCCAAGCGTGATCGATTATGTATACGTAAGCACACCGCGTTCTTGGTCGGCGAGTCGCTCATCTCCGTCGAAACGCACGACAAATTAGACGCTTTTTAAGCGTCGAGTTTCCTGGGCAATTCCGCTTGTGTTCGGCTTCAAAAGTACTGCCGCGGCGAAGATCTTCGAGATGAACTCTCTTGAGGACGCGTCTGCGGTTGACATGACGGCGCGACCCGCGACCACGTTTCTACAGCAAAACTGGACCCAGTACAGACGCGCGACAAGCTCACCGCCTCCCTTAACTCAGTAATTGTGAATGGTGAACGCGGTAGGAATCGAACCTACAACCTGCCGATTAAGAGTCGAATGGTGTCGGCATGCTCCGATTTACCACCTTTTCCCATGATGTGCCATACGTTGAGTGTTTACGCCTACACTCGCGCTCCCGCTTTGGCTGGCGTGCTCTGGATTACCCCGCGGTGTCCCCACACAATCCCCCACAGTTTTTCCAGTCTAGGTAAGGGCCACTGATCCGATTCGACTCCGGAATAGAATGCGTCCGTGTTGAACATTCTTCGCGAGCGCATCCTCCATTGGTTGTTTGCACAGCATCTCGTCAAGGCCTATATAAGGGCGCGACGCCCGAAACTAACTGGCTAAGCCGCCAGCGCCTGGTCACCCGTTGTACGTAATTGTTCAGGGGACGTGGGCCCGGGTCTGTTGGCGTTAACACGGCCCGGTAACTTGCGACAGGTGGGTAGAGAGGTTTGGATACTTCCTGCTAGTTTTGCCAGTAGCCAGAACCGTAGCGCTCCTCAATCATCATTTTGTATGTGGGGACTGAATGCGGGGAGAGTCGCGCCCTGCAAGCTCCCTGTGGCGGCTGAGTGCGTCATCTCAGGTGTGGCACGCTTAGCGTTATGCCGGCACGAGAGTTCGACCCAATCGAGCAGATGATCATGCGTGTAGCAGCGCAAGAAGGTGAGAAAGCTATGAACATCCATCGGCCTGGAAGAACGATCTTCAGTCTTGTCGGGTTGCTGGCAATAACCGCGCTTACTTGCGCCGGCGCTGCCGCTCAGGACACAACTGTCCAAGGGATCATCATCGCGCGCAGTGGAACAAACATGGTGCTCAAAACCGCGGACGCGCCGAAACTGGTGGTCGTCCTCAACGACGATACACAAGCGAAAGAAGTCGAGGGCAAATTGGGGATGAGGAAGAAGGAGTTGGGCATCACCGCTCTGGTGCCGGGCCTTCCGGTCCGTGTCAAGGGATCCTACGACTCGCAACATCGCCTGGTGGCCAACACTGTCGAGTTCAAAGGTAGCGACTTGAAAACAGCTCAGGAGATTCAGGCAGGCTTGAGTCCGACCGATCAGGAACTGGCTGCTGCGCAGAAGGGAATCGCTCAGAACGAGCAGGGTATAGCTGCAAATGCGCAGCAAGCCGCCACCAATAAGCAGGACATCGTGCAGACGAACAAACGCTTCTCTGAACTGGACGAATACGATGTGAAAGGGACCGTTCCGGTCTACTTTGGAAACGGCAGCACGGTCGTGGAATCGAAGTACAAGCAGCAGTTGCTGGCGCTGGCTCAACAGGCCAAGCAGATCAATGGCTTCATGATCCAGGTGCAAGGGTTCGCTTCCTCAACCGGTTCCGCGGCGTTGAATCAGAAGTTGAGCATGGAGCGTGCGGATAGCGTGCTCGCGTATCTGGAGCAGGATGGAAAGGTTCCGCTGACGAATATCCTTGCCCCCGCTGCTATGGGAACCAGTGACCAGGTGGCTTCCGATACAACCGCCGAGGGGCAAGCCCAGAACCGTCGGGTAGTGGTGAAAATTCTTGTAAACAAGGCTATAGCAGGATCCTAAAGCATCGGAGTTAGGTAGCGCTGGTTTGCCGGGCTCCCAGAATCGCCACCGCTGCCTACCCACATAATCGAGTCGCCTGCACCGCTGAGCCACTACAAGTCAGGGATGAAAGATTGGTATTCGGAACGGCGACCCACGATTGAACGCGATGCAATCACTTAACTGATAGCCCTTACAAATAGCAGACCATGACGCCCATCACTCTCAGCTTGATCGCCTTTGGCTGCGTTGCGGTCGGGGTGCTGCTCGGCGCCAGAGGCCACTCACTCTTGTCTGAAAAGTATCGAAGCGCCGACACAAAAGAAGTCGTGGGACTCGGAACGGGGCTGGTCGGAACTACCGTGGCGCTGGTGCTTGGACTGCTCATTGGATCCGCCAAGAACTTCTACGATACCCAGAACTCCGAAATGACAGAGATTGCGGCCACCGCGATCCTTCTGGATCGGATTCTCGCCCACTACGGACCGGAAGCGAAGGATGCACGCGACCTGCTGCGTGGTTCCATTGTCAGTGAGGTGGATCGCTCTCAGCGGAAGAGCAATCGGGACGAACCGCTCTTTGGAACGTTCTTTGCAAGCGGTGAGCCCGTTTTCGACAAAATTCAGGCTCTCTCTCCTCAGAACGATCGTCAGCGCTCGCTTCAAACGCAAGCGCTAGGTTTAATGACTAAATTAGGCCAGACACACTGGTTAATAGTCGAGCAGAGGAGTTCTTCTGTTCCCATGCCGCTGCTGGCAATGCTGATCTTCTGGCTTATGTTGCTTTTTACCAGCTATGGACTCTTTGTTCGTCCCAATCGAGCGATCGTAGTCAGCCAGATGATATCTGCGCTAGCGGTTTGTGGTGCAATTTTCCTGATCCTCGAAATGTACCAGGTCAATTCTCGCTTGATTCGCACATCTGACACTCCCCTGCGCGTGGCCCTGACGCATCTCGGGCAGTAGATGAAAGGCTAAATTTCGCCCAGTGGGCATCGGCCATGGCATGAAGACGTGCACTTGCTGACCCTGAAGCAGCGTGGATCGCGAATGGCAGATACACGAGGCTTTCAGGAACGACAGGTCAGTTTAAGAACTTACACCACGCCATACCTCGATGACTGGAATGTTCTCTGTATGGAGAATGGCTTATGCGTGATCGCCTGCACTAGTTCCGCGTTTGAGAATGTCGTCATCCTTTCTGCTGCATCTGGCAAAACTGCCAGTTCCCGGACCCCTCTAAATCGGGCTCAACTCGTAGGCACACTATTTCTATCAGGTGCACGAGTTAGAAATCGCAGCGGCGGCGGACGGCTTAGTTCTCTGTACTGACTGGGAACCCGCACCTTCGAGACAGGCGAGTCGCATTTGGCGAAAAGATACAAGATCAAAGAATTTCGGATGACGGAAGTGGGTACGTAAAGGGAATCTCCAGACGACACAACATCAGCGGAGGGAAAAGCATGAGGCGAGGATGGAGCAAGGCAGCCCTTGTAGTACCAGCGACGGTCTTTCTGTTCGCTGCCATGCTTCCAGTCGCATGGCCCGCGCAGCAAGTGACAGGAGAGTTGGGTTCGCCCAGCACTACAACCACTGTCAACGGCAAACAACTCCCACCACCGCCTCCAAAATTCGGCGGACTGATCAAGCCAAGTGCCGCCGACTCCAGGCCCTGGTGGCCACCGCGCGTCGTGCCGCCCAAGGGTGCGCCCAACGTGCTCCTCATCATGACCGATGACCAAGGCTACGGCGTGTCCGGCACCTTTGGCGGTGTCATCCCGACACCGGCGCTGGACCGCATCGCCAAGGCGGGGCTCCGCTACACACAGTTCCACTCCACTGCTCTTTGCTCGCCCACGCGTGCGGCGCTGATTACCGGCCGCAACCATCACTCGGTCGGCTTCGGAGTCATCGGCGAATTGTCTACCGGCTACCCGGGCTACGACTCCATCATCGGCCCGGAGAACGCCACAATCGGCAAGATCCTTAAGGAGAACGGCTACGCCACTTCGTGGTTTGGCAAGAACCACAACACGCCGGGTTTCCAATACAGCAGTACGGCCGGTCCCTTCGATCAATGGCCTTCAGGTATGGGATTCGAATATTTCTACGGGTTCATGGGTGGCGAGACTGATCAGTGGCAGCCATATCTGTTCCGCGATCATACGCAAGTCTTTCCGTGGGTTGGAAAGCCTAGCTATAACCTCACCACCGACCTGGCAGATGATGCCATCCGTTATATGAGGGATCTGAACGCCTCCGCACCCGACAAGCCATTCCTCCTCTATTACGTACCCGGCGGCAGTCACTCACCGCACCAGCCGAAAAAGGAATGGATCGAGAAGTTCAAAGGCAAGTTCGACATGGGCTGGGAAAAGATGCGCGAGGAGATCTTCGCCAATCAGAAACGGCTGGGCGTGATTCCATCGAACGCCAGACTCACTCCGTGGCCGGATGACCTGCCAAAGTGGGACTCGCTTACCGCGGAACAAAGGAAGCTCTATGCGCGGCAGGCAGAGGTCTTTGCCGCCTACACCGCGTACACCGACTATGAGATTGGCCGTGTCATTCAGGAAGTCGAGGACATGGGAAAGCTCGACAACACGCTAATCATCTACATTGACGGCGACAACGGGACCAGCCCGGAAGGTACCCTCTCCGGAACCTACAATCAGTTGACCGCCTACAACGGCATCACGGATGTCCCTCAACCACTCCAACTGCTTCATTATGAAGCCTGGGGCTCGGATAAGACCTATCCGCATATGGCAGTGCCATGGGCCTGGGCATTCGACACACCATTCAAGTGGACGAAACAAGTAGCATCACACTTTGGCGGAACCAGGCAGGGCATGGCTATTTCGTGGCCAGGCCACATCAAAGATGTGGGAGGCATTCGCACTCAGTTCCATCACATGATTGATATCGCGCCGACGATACTCGAAGCTGCCGGTATCCAGGCGCCCGATATGGTCAACGGGATCAAGCAGAAGCCTATTGAAGGCGTGAGTATGGCCTACACGTTTGATCAGGCCAATTCCAACGCACCGTCAAAGCGCGATACCCAGTATTTTGAGATGGTCGGCAACCGCGCGATCTACCACGACGGGTGGATTGCCGCCACCACGCCCCCCTCCCCGCCCTGGCTCATGGGAACGGGCAAGATGCCCGACGTCGCCAACGGCTACCACTGGGAGCTCTACAACATCGCCGAGGATTATTCGGAGTACAACGACGTCGCGGCGCAGCAGCCGGCAAAATTGAGAGAACTGCAAGCGCTTTTCTCGACAGAGGCAGCGAAATACAACGTATTCCCGATGGACAACTCGGCCTTCGCGCGCTTGCTCACGCCGCGACCGAGCGCGGTCGCCGGGAAAACTGTTTTCACTTACACCGGAGAAAATTCCGGCATTCCCGTCGGCAATGCTCCCAGCATTTTAGACCGCAACTACACCATGACCGCCAATATTACGGTTCCTGATGGCGGCGCGGAGGGAGTGATCGCGACGATGGGAGGACGCTTCGGCGGTTACGCCCTCATCCTGACTCATAGCTTCAACTGGTGGCTCAAGAGCGATTTATTCAAGGCAATCGGCCTGACGTTGTTGGTTCTGGGATTGCTTCTTGTCTGGTGGGGTAAGAATAAGGGGCGCTGGAAACTGCGATTTGGCTACGCCCTGTTGCTGATCGCTGCGCTCGGACTGGCCGCCGTGTTCGCAACCGACCTGTTTGGAATCGGGAGAGGCAGACCGCTATTCGTTTACAACTTCCTGGATTTAGAGCGCTTCCGGTGGAGGGGACTCTCCGGACTCGGCGCAGGAAAGCACACTATCGTGTTCGACTTCAAGTACGACGGACCCGGCCCGGCAAAGGGTGGTACAGGCGTGCTGACTGTGGATGGCAAGGAGGTGGATCGCAAGACGATCCCGCACACCATTCCGTTGCTCATGTCCATCGACGAGACCTTCGACATCGGAATTGATACCCGCACGCCTGTGGACTTGACCTATGAGGTGCCATTCCGCTTTACCGGGACGATAGACAAGCTGAACTATAAGCTTGAGCCGGAGCAGATGACGGCAGAAGAGAAAAAAGCCGCTGTCGAAGAGGTCGCGAGAGCCACAGACTAGGTGGGCAGACGAAAATAGCACCACCGCGAATCGAAACGAAGCACACTGCCAGCCCTAGGGGCCCTGGCAGTGCCATTTCAGCGATTGGGGCAAGCGACGATGACAACAAAAGCATTAGTGATGGTGTCCTCAACGATTGAGGCGGCCACCGGACTCGCCTTGATCATTGATCCTGAACTTGTCGCTCGCATACTCTTAGGCACCGATCTCCTTGGCGGCGGCATCGCTGTAAGCCGGGTGGCCGGCGCGGCGCTACTCGCTCTGGGGTTGGCGTGTTGGCCGAGCATGGACGATGCCACCGCGCAGACTACTCGGGCATTGTTTATCTACAACTTTCTGGCAGCTATTTATCTTGGCTATCTCAGAGCGGGCGGGGACTTCGTTAGCTATTTGCTGTGGCCGGTGTGCGCTCTTCACGCGCTGCTAGCGCTTCTTCTAGCGCGCCGAGCTTACGCGAAATTTTCAGCGGTCAGGGCTGCGAGGCCACGATAAGGTAACAATTCAAACAACGCGACTGTCCTGGCAGCCATTTCCGATCCGTCGCGTCCCCGCCAACCTGGACGTCCCTGCCTACATCAAGGAGCAATCCAAGGAACCTGCCTTTTCTACGACCGCAGCCTGAGACTGCACGGTTAGCGATCCTCCCGTTCGTGCCACATTCGCCTGTTTTACTTTTGGCAGCGGTCTCCCGCGATCGATTTCCAACGCCGTCTACGTCCCCCTCGCGCAACATGCTGAGATTCCATACATCGTGCGAATCGCATTTGGGAGGCATCAATAAAGTTCCTTCGCCGACACTGATACAGCTCGGGATTGAACTCGGGGCGTCCAGACCTTCTTCACACTGGCAAATTTGCCAGTGGCAGAAATTTGACCAACGGAATATACGAGAGGGTAGAAAGCGGCGCGACCGATTTCGGGGCAGCAGATTCGCTCATGCCCGGTGCCGCCAAGCGGTCGGGGGAGTCTGAAATGAACAAGGATTCACTACTCGAGGTTGAGCCAAGAATTGCTATCACGACGCGTGGAGAGAGCAGGATCACTGAATGCGAACTCGATGCTTACCTGGGCAGGTTTTGAGTCCGGAAACGATCGCGACTGTTCGAAGATCAGTGATCAGAGTTTTGGTGGCGCTTCTTGCTACAACTTCATTTGCGCAAGAAAAAACTCTAACAAAGGAGCAACCGCAGCCGTCCGTAAATACCCAACTTCCGGTTAACTGGCTGTATGGGGCATACATTCCGAAGAACGCCCCTCTGGTTGCGCTGAATGGTCAGCAACGTTTCAAGCTGTATATTCGCCAGACATATACGACACCTGGCATTTATATCAAGACCGGATTTTTTGCGATACATGATCAAGCGAAAAATACACCGTCGGAGTGGGGGGATGGATTCCCTGGTTTCGCAAAACGCGTCGGTTCCAATCAGGCGACGAATGTCATTCAAAACTCATTCACTTCGCTGGGTCTAGGGATCGTTGGATGGGAACCGCGCTACGACCGTTGCCGGTGCGAAGGAGCGTGGCCACGCTTTCGGCACGCGTTTGTCAGAAACTTCATAACCTATGACCACAGTGAACAATCAATCAGACCAAATATCATGCCCTTTGCGGCAGCTTTCGGAGCGGGAGCAATCGGTGCAACTTGGAATCCAAATAATCCAACAATCACGGTTAAGGGATATCAGAGCGTAATCACGCAAGCCTGGGTCGGAGTTGTTATCAACAGTATTGGTGAATTTGCGCCTGACATAAAGAAAAAGCTCAGCAGGCACAAGGATTGATCCACTAGCTCTCATTTGTCTCAAGGTTTGTAGCTGGAAAAGGCGAGTCCAGTCTTGTCGTACACATTGAATATCTAGTCGAACACGATAGTGCCAATGCTAGTCGCAAATGCATCACGGGACCAGACGATACCCTCAAGTATGCTCAGGGACAAACCATCAAGCATCCGCTTGGCTACGACATCAACATTGACACGCCTATGGACTTCATGGGTATGACCGATCACTCAGAATATGTCGGCGTGACAAATCGATTTGCGAGAGGACAATATGATTCAACGATTAAATTTTGGATTGAGACGTACGTCGCTTGCTTTGGCAGTGGCCATCCCGGCAGGGCTATTCGCAACCGCGCCTGTGGCGGCACAGAGCCAACAGATGGAGCAGAAGGTAATGGCCATCAAGGAGGCGCAGGCAGCTAACAAGCAGAAGCTCGCCCAGTATACCTGGACGGAAACGGAAACCATTGCCATCAAGGGCGACGTGAAAGACACGAAGACCTACCAGGTCCAGATGGTCAATGGCAAGCAGCAGAAGACCCTCGCCAACGACCAGAAGGCGAGTTCCGGCGGCGGACGCGAAGGCCGCCTCAAAGAACACGTCATCGAGAAGAAGACCGAGGAGTACAAAGAGTACGGCCAGTCCATCGGCGCGCTGGCCAAGCAGTACACCACGCCTAATCCCGACGCCCTGACGCAGGCCAAGCAGGCTGGCAATATCTCGTTGCAACCCGGCGCGGGCACTGTGAGCTTGGTGATCAAGAATTACGTGAAGCCGGGTGACTCGATGACCATGACGATTAACGAGCAGACCCATTCACCGGCGAGCGTGCAGGTGAACTCGTACCTGAGTGATCCCAAGGACGCCGTCACCATCTCGGCGCAGTTCGCGCAGCTCGCGGATGGGACCAACCACGTAGCCACAACAACCATTGACGGTGTCAGCAAGGAGTTGACGATAAACGAGCAAAATTCGAATTATCAGAAGCAGTGATGATTATCTCTCGGTGGCATCGTTTTGGGACGCCGGAGTTTTGAGATCATTACGCGCTCGCGAATTACCTTCTCACGGCGCCAGGACCTCATACGCGACGATCTGCCACTTCTGGCCCTCCTTGGCCCACAGCAGCGTGAGCGCCGCCGGATGCTCGCCAGGTGTCCGCAAGGCGAACAGTGTGGCGTAGTAGTTGCCATAGACCGTACCCTTCGGATCCGGTGACACATCATAAGGATGCTTCGATGACTCCTTGTCGCACAAGAACAGTTCCTCAAGGTAATCCGGTACGGCCACCACGGTGTATGCGCCCTCTCCCTCGTGGCGCAATATTTTGAGGTCGTCATGTTCGGGCTGCACCGGCTCCATGGCATCCCGGAGATGCTCGACTGGACCAACATCCTTCCCGACGCTCGTCATTGCGCTGCGAACATAATTGGCATAGTCGGCGGAAGTCGATGGGGCCGGCTGATCCGGCGAAAGGTAATCTGCGACGCAGGCGTACGATCGCTGAGAAAAGTATGTTCCGGCGGAATCAAAGTTATCCGACACCAGCCAGGAATGCAGGAAGTCCTGCGAGGCGCGCACGAATTCCGGGTCAGCGCTCATTTGCCGTTCCCCGGATACAGGCGCCGCAGCCTTGCGCCGCCGGGACGTATCGGGCGTCTTGCCAGGCGTAGCTTCTTCGGGCTCCACGTCCCATGCAATCACCTTCCAGTACTTGCCTTCCTTCCTCCAGAGCAGCGTGACTGCATCGCTCTTCGCTTTCGGGCCTCTCAGACGGAAAGCCGCCGCAAAGTATCCGGTGTATTTGCTCGTAGTGCCTTCCGCCCTCACGCTATTAAAGTCATCAAAAGCGCGATCGGGATCACAGATGAACTCCGACGCCAGCCCATTCGACACCCGGTAGAGCGCGAATGCCGTCTCATAGCGGTGTTTCACCGCCATTAGATTCTGATCGTGCAGGCTCAAGGGCTCAACCGCGGCCTGCAATGTCGAAGCCTTTCCGATGGCGCGGTTCACATCTGCCATGTTGTTGGCCGCGACGTAAGGAGCTACTCCTGCGCTCACGACTTTTCCCGATTCCGGGCCGTACTCCTCGAGGCAGGAATACGACAGGTTGGACAGGTACGCGGCCGATATGTTCGGTTTCTGTTCCACCAGCCACGCTGTCAGATAGTCGCTGACCGCGGCTTCAACTTCATCGTCGCCCCTTCGCGGTATCGCGGGTATTTCACCTTCCGGAAGTTTCTCCTCCGACGATTCTACTTTCTCGGGAAAGCCAAACAGGTTCTGCCACCAATCGGTCAGACCCTGCCATCGCTGCAGATGCTTCTGCGTGTTCCCCCGGGCGCGAACGTCAGAATTGGCCGCTGTCAGGTGTCCGTTCACCAGTCCCTGCGGAAACTTTGCCGATCGGTAATCTACATCGATGTCGGCATGGCGCACATCTTTTGCGACCGAGACCTGAATCGAGGGCGCGCCACCATCCTGCCGGTAGTTCAGAGGATAACCATGGTGGAAGATCGTATTATCGCGATCACGGAAGAACTCATTCGAAGCTTTCAGCTTCTCGAAAGCGTCAGGTTTGAGCACAACATAAATCCGGAATTGCAGGTCCCCACGCGCACGCGGCACCTTCCCGTTGATGACTTCAATCGACTGCACCAGATCCAACGCGTTTCCCATGGACTTTCCCGACTTGTCGGTCAGCGGCGTCGTCATCAGCGCATGGGTGACCGCCTCGAATGTAGTGCGCGTTGACTGGGAAAATTGGTTGTACTCGCTGGGCTCCGACTTGTCATGAGTCATGTCGTTGTATTCTGCATACCAGTCGTCGATCAATTTCTTCTGCGCGGGACTCAGCTCCTCATACGTGCCGTGAAATTCCCGCGGCGTGACTGTGCCCTTGCTTTGCGCATGCAGGGTCATTGCCAACAAGAGCGCCAACATGCTGGTAGGCCGCCAGAACATCTGTCTCTCCTAGAGATCGATTCAACGAGCGAATCAGGATGAGCAGCCATGTTGCCTCCGCTCGGCAAGGAAGATCAAGACCCTTCGGCACGTGTAGGGGGAAGCTGTCGTCAGAGGCTGCCTACCCCTGACTCTCGCGACTCGCCGACATTGCACTCTCCACGGTGCGATTCAAAGACTGGACTCGAAGCGACGGCCAGTTGTGAGGGCTCGAAATCAATTGCTTTTCAAATGAATGCTTTGTTTTGCCTGAGTGCGGCGTGCATCTGCTGAGCGCGACGTGTATTTGATTTCGGAGTTTTCAAGTTTCCCCACCAGATTCGACCCTTTAGAGGGAGGGGGACGGGATCGCATTGGAGCGTTGCTAGAATCAAGAGTTTTCAAGAAGGCGTTTCGCGAGGGTTCCCCCGAATATTTGACCTTCATTTCTTCCGACGGGTGACGGGTTTGGCCACTATCCAACGAACCGCACGCTTCATCGAACCCATATGTAGCGGATTCCCTGAGGGTCCTGCCTGACGGAGACAGTGATCGATGGCGAAGTCGTCGCTCTTGACGAGCAGGGAGAACCAAATTTCAACCTGCTTCAGAATTACCGCTCGGAGGAATTTTCATGCGCGTCCCTCCGGCCCTTTATTATGCGCTCGGCCATAGGGTGTGAATCCCAGTCGGAATCTCGGTCAGCGCCTGTTTGAGCGACTCCCGCGCTATCTCGTGGTACGCATCGAGGAAGTTATCAAGCAACGCTTTCGCGCACTCCGGGCTCCAGCCCATCATGTCGCGGCCTACGTCGGTTGCCGTCGGCATCGGGCCGCGCATCTTCTGCTTAATCAGTTTTTCGACTTGAGATAGAACGGGGACGGCGAGGCGGTCGAGGCCGCACGCCGGAACATGGGCTTCCTCGCTGAGAATGTGCGCATGTCTTCCATAACTGCAAAGGAGACCGAACGGCAGACTGGGTAACTAGCACCATTCATGCGACGATTGGCCCATGACTTTCCCGCTAAACAGACGTGGCTTTGAGAAGAGACTCCTCTATATAACTGTCCATCGCCTGACTGAGTTGTGAATCCACCTCATCTGCGATTGTCATCACTCCATTCAAAAGAATGCTGAAATCGATGCTTGCTAGATTTTTTTGCAAGGTTTCAAAGATACTGACCTGTAACATTCGCGACTCTGCGACCAACATTGCAGCCGAATACCCCTGCTGACACCGAAGGCGACCGTGCCGCTGTGCCGCGACTGATACCAATTCTCTGCTGCCCAAAGAATTGAACGAGCGCAGACGATTGACCAGGTCAATCAGAACTTTAGGAAGATGACCAACACGCTGTTCGTGACTCATTGAAATGGTGGTGAACTTCTTGTCCTTCTCGACGCGCTCAAACCAAGCGTCTGCGGTGGTCTGAATGGAGTGTTCGAGAATCGTAGCCACACTCTCGATCACGCGCGACGGAGGAGCTCCAACTGCAAGCCGCTGCTCGATCGCTTCGATCAGCGAAGGAAAGTTCATCGGCTTTACCAGGATCTGATCGGCCTGAAGGAGGATGGCCTGAGCGGCAGCGTCCATCTCCGGGAAGGCACTGAATAACATGGTGACAGCTCGGGGATTTGCGTGACGCATCGCGCTTACGACCGTGAGGCCATCTCCCTTTCCGGGCATATGGAGATCACTGAGTAGTACGTCGTAGCTTCCCGCACTGATAAGTTTCAGCGCCTCGGGCACGCTGGCTGCGGTTGTTACGCCGAAGCCGTGTTCTTGCAGGACGGCAGCCAACGTATGACGCAGAACTTCGTCATCATCCACCAGCAAAATTGTTGCACTCGCCATAGAGCCCTCCTTAGGCGTACTTCGAGACTAAAGAACGGAACCAGGTGTCCTATCATGTTTGATTTGACATATAGCTTCGAACCAGTCTTCTTCAGGGGAGCCAATCGGTCTTCCTCGCTCTTCCCACAACCTATAAGCCAGGAAAGTTATGGTATTTGCATTTGGCGAAAACTGATCCGTGTTAAGAACGGGTGGACTAAGACTCCTCATCATGGAGCGCTCCTGGTGTTACCTGAGACAACTTGGAAGGGGCTCGTCCGCAGCAAACGGTACGGCTAGAGGCGAGAAAGACGGCACAACCGCTGCTTGTCGCAGCACACCTTGATCCCTAACTTCGTTTAGAAGCTCGAACCGAGCCGATTTCAACGTCAGGAGTCGTCTTCACGTCGAGGGATTCTGCCGGTGTCTCGTCCAAAGCACAGGTGCTCCGGCCAACGCTTCGGATGCTGGCGCCCGGAAGTCCGTCCCACTTTGCTCGAAAAGGAGCGGGCTCAGATCTCCGCCGGACAAGATCGGCTTGTAGACATAGATGTGAGCCTTCCAGTTCGTCGAGGGTAAGCTCGAGCGTCCTATTGCAGACGGAGCATGTGGACTCGTATGTCCCACTGTCATTCTGTTTGCGGAGGAATTTACGGGAATGCGGAGCGGCCAAGGATGGCCTCTTTGTAGCGTCAGAGCGTCCACAACGCTCATTTAAGAATAGCAGCCCCGGACACTAGTGACAGTCTCGTTATTGTAATAGTTAACTTTGACCAGTCCGCTGCAAGCCTCTGCCGCTGAGATTGCGCTTGCGCAATGACTCGGCCCCCGATGTCTGGTACGGTTTCTTTTCCTCACGGCATTAGAGAATTGCGGCCCATGACTAATAAAGGTAGGGAGATTAGGTGCGCCCATGCGAAAAGTCTTCTTCGTGATTTGCACTCTAGGAATACCCTGCGGTGCCTGGGCCCAAACCAATCAATCGTTCTGGACAAATTTAAGTGCCCTGCGCGCGGGGCAGAAGAGACAAGTCGTCGAAATGAACTCGAAAAAGCAGAATCGATGATGATCCTCTGCTGGTCCATCACCTGCAAGACACCGACCTGCGGCACTCAGCACCTCATAGCGGAAGCAATAAGCCCACCTGACGCAGCTTTAGACTTTCTGTGCGATGACTGCGGTCAACAATACGTCTACGCCGGGGACGACTACAGGCCCATGGCCTTTGCAGCGTCGCCAAAGGGATTCCGTCTGCTACGGTATTCACAGGCTTGGCGGTGGCCATGGGGTCGGGAGAAGTCTAAGGGCATGACCCGCCCTCTCATTCCGCGTCCCACCATCCTCTTTGAGCTAGACATCTGCGACGCGATCGATGATCACCTGCGCTGCCCCGGATATTCGATTCTCCATGCCGGCGATCTCCTGCTCGGCCCGGTCGCATGCATCTGCCACTGTCATCCAAAAACGAAGACGATAACGCACTAGCGACACCTCTCAGCAGCGCAGATTAGCTGACATGAACCGGCGGCGATACCAGCGAGCGAAGCTGCGAGTGGTGCGTTTGTGCGGCCCCCAACCCGTCCGATGCCCTGCGGTCGCACAGAGGCAACGTAGCGCGACGCGGCAAGGAACCAATCCCTGGTTCGACCACACGCGTTGCAACTAATGCACGCGCTGACCGCCCCTGGTCGGGAAGTGAATTTAGCCGCGCTCTTGATCCACGCTCGTAATGCCAAAACAATTTGCGCGGACGGATATATAGGAGGGGAGTGTTCTTCGAGTCCAGATTGTAGAAGCCTTCTTAAGCGCACGGGCTTCCGCTGTCTCATCGTACGCGTCGGAGAGAAAGGCTCTTACTGGCTCTGCGGCGCGGCGGAACATGACAACGGATCACTCGGCTCGTTAAGAACAGCCAAACGTCCAAGCAGCAAAGCGCGAGTATGACGTAGTCGAGCTAACTACTCGCATTTCCATTGCCGGAAGAACGTCAAGCAGACAAACGGAGAACACGTTTGTCCGATATGCGGCGAATGAGAGGTGAAACTGGAGGCGGTGTAAGCCGCCTCCTGTTTCTGCCACTGGCTCCTGATTACGTAGCAATGTGGTGGAATGGTACGAGGATGGCTGACTCGACTGCCTCCCCTTAGAACCTGACGACGGCTCTTATGCGTGTACGGGATAAGTGAGCTTATGGGAGGTTGAGCTGATAACCTCACACGTCTCAACCTTAGGACTTCCATCGACGACTTTTTCGAAGGCTTTCAACACTTCTGGATAAGTATTAGTGTTGTAGGCTTCTGCATCCGCTTTGTTGTCCCACAAACTAATTGCCATCACATCCACGCCGCCGGGCCTGGCAAACGTGATCTCATCCCTAAAGCCCTTCTGTTTGCGAAGTAAAGGGAGAATTTTGCTTTCAAATACGTGGCCGTACTCAGAAAGCATGTTGTATTTCAGATGAACGGAGACGTTTCGTGCAAACATAGGTCCTCCTTAAGAGGCCATTGTTAGCTAAGAAGAGAGAACTTCAGATGGGCTGACTTAGTTCAGGAAACCTGAAAGAGGAGGAGGTGTAGTAACGGCCTCACTTCCAACCCTACCTGAATGCCGTACGCTTGTCCATTTTGAGCAGGCGAGTACAGGCCCTTGCAACACCCCTCGAGATGAGCAAGCCTTCCCGCATTTCCTGAGCAAAACTGCACAGCTTTCATCTCTCGGCTCAACACTATTGGTCTCATGATGCTCATTCAGCCTTTTCGTATTTCACGATATGCTCATGCATTCATTGGAGCAGTTGTGGGCGGCGGTGGGAGACGTCCATCGACGTAAGAACCGCGAATCCCCGCGCTCTCATGACCGCACAGGCTTCCGCGCCTCCCTACTCACGCCGCGGTACCGACCTTACGCAGCGATTCAGATATGTAGCGGATGCCCTCGTGAGCCTGCCTGATGAGACAGTGGGTCGAGGGCCATGGCTTGTGCCGCGAGACCACGCAGTCCACGAAGTTCACGCATATGCTGCGGGGCTGGAGAAGCGCTCGCGGCACCAATCGACGACGGCTCTGCGGATTCCGCTCGTCGCAGGCGTCGCAGACGATCTGATCGGGTAGTAGCGGAATCGCTCGCTAGGTGTGAGCGCGCCACAGGACTGGCAGTCGAGCGCGGGCACCGTGTCGGCACGCTCACGCGCCTTCTGCTCGGCCTTCTCGCGTCTCGGATACGATCCCATGCCACCGAAGATAGGCCGCAGCCGAAGGTGGAAAAGCCACCGCAACTCGTGGGGCTTGACAGAGGCGAAAGTGTCTATGAGTGGGCATGATGCCTCGACGTGCGGAGACACGCGCCACACGTTGCCCTGTGTGCGGCCGGATGGCGGGCGGACGGGGGCGAACTAGGCGGCAGCATGGTGGCACCCCGTGAACCACCTGAATGTCGGCAACTCGAACTACGCCTATAGGGTGCCCGCCAAGGAATAAAGCGCGGAGAGCGACAGAACAACAACCTTGCCGCGGGCTTTAGCGATAATGCCTTCCAAGGCCCACCTGCTCATAAGGCGGCTTGCCGTGAAGATGGTAACGCCAGCTTCGTTGGCCAGTTCCTCGTTGCGGACATCCAACTCGAATCCTCCATCCACCTGCCGGCCGATGCCTGTCGCGAGGTTGGCCAGCACCAACGCGAAGCGCTGGGGTGCAGTATCGCACCGCGCGGCAAGGTGAAGAGACCGATACATCACCAGATAGTCATAGGCGATCATCGCAGGGTTGTCGGCCAGCCGCTCGTATCTGGCACGAAGCGAGCGGATCGTGGTGCGATCCCATGCGAGGACTGTGGTGTTCGTAACAGCCTCTGTGCTTATCAGGTAATCGACAGACTCCGGCAGCATCGCCGCACCACCAAAAATCTCTCCCGGTGGAAACCAGCGCACAGGCACCTTGTCACCTTGCGGGGTCATGCAGAAGCCGCGCGCGCGCCCACGGAGCACCATAAAGAAACTGTTGGCGGCATACCCTTCGCGTGACATTACCGACTGTGCTGGGAAGGAACGTCGGGCTGCTGGCGCGATGATTGATGCAATCTCTGTAGGAGTAAGTCCTTCAAAGAAGCGCGGCCTGAGTTGTTTTACGAGCGTCACAGTTGGCAGCATCTTGGCCCAGCTCCCAAAAGAAGGGCCGCAGCCGCGATGGACGCGTCCCGAAGATCGAATCTACTGGGTTCGTTGATATTACTGCGGGTCGTTCTCGCTGGTCTCCCATCTCCAGTCCTTCTCTCACCGCGGTGGTATACATAACTCGTAATTCGGCCTCCCCCAATATTAGGCGCCATGAACATCCACTGCTCCCCCTGCGGCGCACCGCTCCCCCACCCGAGCGAAGTTCTGCCCGCCTGCGCCCTTCCCCTTACCGCCATCTCACCTTACGATTGGTCGCCTTAGCGGCCGCGGGTGCGGCATCTCATAAACGCGCCGGTCAAAAGCATCTTCGAGAGCGGCGAGATAAGCCTTGGCATGTGCGATTGCCGCGCGATCGTTAGGCATCATCTCGGGCATACGCTTCATTGCTGCCTTGTGTGCTTCCAATTCGCGAAGAAGTTTGTACCGACGCACGTCCCGCGGGATATTTCCATCCGTGAGCATTGCAATCCGGTGGTCGATCCAATCCGAATTGAAGGTGTATCCGTCTTGAGTAATCTGGCCCATGGGGGCCCTCCATATACAGCGACAGTGTACATACTGTGCCTTTTTTTTGCGTTAAGACGCGACAAGTACCGCAGCGAGTCCCCAGCGTAGACCCGCGCCACGTCGCGCCACGTTGCGCTACGTTGCGCTGTGTACGACCGGAGAGCATCGATGGGATTTGAGGAAAGCGCACGAATCGCAGATGCGCCCGCTGGCACATCGCTTAAGCCATGTCACAGCAGTGAGTAGTCGATCTTGAGCAGGTTCTTGCGGCACGGTCAGTTGGAACTCCACTCAGTGGTCGAAATCAAACGCTTTTCAAATGAATGCTTTGTTTTGCTTCAGTGCGGCTTACACGTGCTGAGCGTGACGTGTATTTGATTTCGGAGTTTTCAAGTTTCACACCAGGTTCGCCACTTTGAGGGGAGGGGACGGGATCGCAATGGAGCGTTGCTAAAATCAAGAGTTTTCAAGAAGCCGTTTCGCGAGAAATCCCCCGAATATTTGAACTTCATTTCTTCTGAGGGGGACGGGCTTGGCCAGTATCCAACGAACCGCACGTTTCATCGAACCGATGGAATGCCTCCCGGCGGAGCAGATTCCGGAGGGCGATCTTTGGACGTACGAACTGAAACTGGACGGTTATCGCCTTGTCACGGTGAAGACCGGGGGCAAGGTGAGCCTCTACTCCCGGCGCGGAACTGACCTCACCCAGCGCTTCAAAGATGTCAACGCTGCTCTGGCGAGCTTGCCCGATGACACGGTAATCGATGGTGAACTGGTCGCGCTCGACGACCAGGGCAGACCCGACTTCAATCTGCTCCAAAATTTCCGTTCCGCCGAATCGCACCTCATGTTCTATGCCTTCGACGTGCTGGTGAGACGTGGCGAGGATTTCACGAAACAGACCCTCTCGAAGCGGCGCGAAATCCTGAAATCGACGGTCAAGCCCCGCGATCACGTTGGCATTTCTCAGGTGTCCCACCAGACCGCCAACGAGATGCTTGCCTTCGTGAAGACTCACGGCCTCGAAGGAATCATCGGCAAGAGACTGGACAGCGTGTATGAGCCCGGCCGTAGAAGTGGGCTCTGGGTCAAGCATCGCGTCAACCTCAGCCAGGAGTTCGTGATCGGCGGATATGTGCCAAGCCATCTCGGTGTTGACTCGATCGTGATTGGTGTATATCGGGGAAAAGAGCTGCACTATGCGGCGAGAGTTCGCGCCGGTCTTGTGCCCCTTACCCGGCGGCAGGTGTTCGAGACGATCAAGCCTCTCGTGACGGCAAAATGTCCGTTCGTCAATCTACCCGAGAAGGATGCGGGACGATGGGGACAGGGCCTCACTGGCGAGAAGATGAAAGAGTGCATCTGGGTAAAGCCGCAGATACTGGCGGAAGTCGAGTTCCTAGAGTGGACGGGTGCCGATCATCTGCGACACACGAAGTTCGTGGGCCTTCGTGATGACAAAGACCCGCGCTCAGTGGTGAGGGAGACCTGATTCCTGTTCAATCCGTTTCGATGGTGAACGGCAGCCAGGCGTCAATTCTAGTGCCTTCCATGGGTCGCGCTTGAATCTGGAGGTGCCTCCCAACAGCCGCAAGAGTTCCGCAGGCTTGAAAGGTGGTGGCCAATCGGGTGGCTCAGTTAAGCAGAGATATGCTGGCGGAGGCGATTGTTGAACGCGGGCCGCCGACTCACACATTTCTAAATTCGGAAGGAGACATCATGAGGCGGCCAAACAATGAAGAAGGCAACCTGAGCTTGCTCGATTCGAACCATGACGGTCGTCGCGCATTCTTATCAACAATTTGTTTCCTTCTATGGAGTGCGCTGATGGCAGGGGTCCTCGATGTTCGAGCGGCCCCGCCATCCTCCCGGCAAACTCCGATTGAGGCCTTACACGTGCCTGAACTTGAGGCCGGCTTTCACTTTCTCTACGAAGTGAAGTTTGAGGAAGCTCGCATCCAATTTGAGGCCTGGGAGAAGTCTCATCCAGAAGACGCTCTCGGGAGCGCCTCGGAAGCGGCGGCCTACCTCTACGAGGAGTGTTATCGACAGGGCATCCTGACCTCCGAGTTTTTCCTGGACGACAAGCGCTTTCTGGGCAACATCCCTCTCAAGCCAGACCCCGTACGGCGCGCGGCATTCTTCGCGGCGGACAAACGGGCGCAGGACTTGGCGCAGCGGCGATTGAAGACCAACCCGGACGATGCAAACGCCCTGTTCGCCATGTCTCTGGCCCTGGGTATGGAGTCTGACTATGCCAGCCTCATCGACAAGCGTCAGCTCGACAGCCTGAAAAAGATCGGCGAAGCTGATCTGTACTCCAGGAAACTGTTGGTGGTCGCCCCAGACGCCGCGGATGCCTATCTTGGCCTGGGTACGGCGAATTACGTCATCGGAAGTCTGTCGGGATTCACGAGGCTCATCCTCGGCCTCGCTGGAATCCACGGCGACAAGAAGCTAGGGCTCCAGCAGATCGCGATCGCCGCCGATCATGGCCACTACCTACGGCCGTTTGCGAAGATTTTGCTGGCGATGGTAGCTCTGCGCGAGAAGAAGCCAGAGGTAGCCCGCGCTCAACTTAACGAACTCGTCGCGGAATTCCCCGAAAACCCGCTTTTTGCCAGCGAACTGGCAAAGCTTAAAGTTTCCCCTGCCGCGGCTATCCCCCCGAAGTCAGGCAGAGACGGGCCATGAACAGCGAAGTGTTCGGAGCGTGACGTGTACTTGATTTCGGAGTTTTCGAGTTTGCTCAGGTTTGCCACTTTAGGAGGGACAGGATCGCTGATGGCCAGAATGGAGCCACTGCACTGCCATTCCTTCCCGAAAGTCGTCGTCATCTCCTAGCCACGTGTAAAGACCTTCCAAGCTGTACAAGTCGAAGTCGCGGACGAGTTTGCTCAAAATTCGTCATGAGTGCTGCTGCAATAGCTTTTCTCACTTTCTCGCGATGAGATTGCAGCGGTTTCTGGCACAAAAATCTAGTGTTCGACAGAGTCCGAGCCCGCATCGAATCTCCTTTAGGGGAGGGGAGATACCGTGAGCAGGCTCGAAGAGGAAATCTGCGCTGCTGTCGAGAACCAAGTTTTATCCGAACCTTTCAACGCTGTCATGATGAAAGAAGCGTGTCCCGGTTGGGATGACAGGGATTATCACTTGTGTCTCGCCGATCATGCAGTAGGCAATGGACACAATCCGGAGCTGTTCGAACGTGTTTCTTATGGCCTTTACTGCCTGACAAGACCCGTCCCTCCAGCAGAATTGGGTATTAGAGATGAGACTTCAGTCAATTCGGCGAAAAGAGACTCGGCCGTTTCGATGAAGACTTTTACCTCGTGATGTGCTCCAGCAGTTGAATCCAAAGCGTCGCTAACGCCTCTCAGCCCCCGCTTACTATCTCGCGCGATCTGCGTTTCACCAGCGATCCATTCCTAGTTATCTGGGATCACGGGCTTGGTCAATCCTTTGCCAAAGCCGATCGGCCAAACTCCGTCAGGAGATGCTGAGGGTCTCGAACGACCTCAGCGCAGCCGGCGCGCATGAGATCGCTCGCCTTCCAGCCTCCGCACGTAAATCCGATTGTCAGAATGCCGAGCTTGCCTGCGGCTTCTGCGTCATATGGCGTGTCGCCCAGAGCTATTGCGTCTTCCGCTGTGCTTCCTGTCTTTTTTGAGTGCTGCCGCGAATATGCCCGGCTCGGGCCTAGACTCTGGGGCGTCCGAGCTCGTCGCCTCTTCGTCCACCAAATCGTCCATCCCCACCAATCGTTTGTAGAATGCAAGATCGTCCTTTTTGGCTGACGTCGCGAGCACGACCTTGAGGCCCTCCTTCTTTACCCTCATCAACAGCTCGCGTGCCCCAGCGAACGGAACCATTCGGGCCATATACTCACGCTTCAGTAGATCGTCGCGGTATTCCTTGATGCTATCTTCCAGTCGCTTTCGAAGATCTGGCTTGACGAACACTGGTATCAATTGGTCGCCCCCTTTGCCGATCTGACTCCACGCCTCGTCTAAACCCACCTCAATTCCAAAATGCTCGAAGGCTCTACGCCACGAATCGGCGTGCAAGCTGTTGCTATCCACCAAGGTCCCATCGATATCGCTTAGCAGCACCCTTCTCATCACACGCTCCCTAGACATTCACACAGATTCAGATGCCAGCGGGCACTCCACAGGAGAAATTGGCATCCAAGGAGCGGACCGCGTTCACCCGCCCGGGAAATCGTCGCCAAACCTCACTGGCGGCTGACTGTCCGATGTGCTTGCGACGTTCACCGCGAACTATGAAGAAATCGGCCCTCGTAAGAAAGGATCCGACTTCTCTGGAGATCAAACCGTCTGGGACATGGGTCGAATGCGAACTTGTTTCGGCCCCATCAGAAGCAAGACATCGATTGGATCTCCACCCCGCACGGGTAAAGTAGTAGAGCCAACTTACATCACAAGACGTGCGGAGTCTCGTTATCTGTTCCTCTTTGACACCATTGAATCTTGAAGGTGCGTTGACGGTCTGGCGATGTTCCCTTGGTGAAGGAGGGTTCTTCAGTGACAGGGTACGACGTTCGCTAAGCTCCCGATGAACTGCTTAGCCAAAAGCAACCAATGTGAAAGGTGAACTATGTCGTCCAATCTTTTGTCTGTTCCCTTGCATCAGCAGTTCGGATTCCTACTACTTCTGGGCCTTGCCGTTGCGTGCGTATCCTGGACCGTCACTAATGAGGAGATATTGCGAGAACCCAGAGACTTCTGCAAGGACAAAAGCGAAAACTGTACGCCACTCTACCTCCGTAAGTTCTACTATCTATTCACTTGCGAGTACTGCTTCAGCCACTATGTGGCGGCGCTCTTCTTGGTGCTAACGGAATTTAAGATGCTTTGCGTCGGATGGCGCGGTTATGTTATTTCCGAGTTTGCGCTGGTGTGGATTGCCAATATTTACATGGGTGTGTTTAATCGCCTGCGGCTCGAGATCAAGCACGAGAATCTCAATATCGCAGAGCAGGCGAAGGGCGACGGGCAGTCCTAGGCCGTGGAAAAAGCGCCGCCACAGTTCCAAATCAGGGGCAACCTCGCCGAGCCTGCGCGGTTCTTAAGATGAAGAACGTGCAGTCCACCGCTCGTTAGCATGGTCTGCTGCGCTTGTGAGTGTGGCCATGCAGTTTTCTGTCCCTGCGAATGCGCTGCCCCGGAAGTCTCCTTGGCGCTTACACGTCTCCTCAGTGACGACACTGCTGAAGCGGGTTTGGACATCGTCTTATGAAGACGGTGTGTATAACCGTGCGGCGGAGCTGGCTTATTTCTTCTTCCTGTCACTGTTTCCCGGTGTCATCTTTATTACCACTCTGCTCGGCTTTGTCTTCAAATCCAACACGCAACTCACCGTATTGCTACTTCAATACCTCAGTACGACGCTGCCTGGCACCGCCTTTGAGCTTATCCGTACGGTCATCACGGAAGTCACTCGATCCTCCGGCAGCGGGAAGCTCACCTTTGGCATTCTTGCCGCCCTGTGGACAGCCAACTCGGGTATGAACGCGCTTGAAGATGCACTCAATGCCGTCTACAAAGTGAAGGAATCGCGTCCGCTTTGGAAGACATACGGCATCGCGCTCAGCTTGACCGTCGCCGCGTCACTGCTGATCATCGCCGCACTGACCGTATTCCTTTATGGCGGTGCACTCGTCCAGGTAGTCTCCAATAGCGTCGGCTTGACGCCAGTTTTCTACTGGACGTGGAAAATCGCGCAGTGGCCGATTGCGCTCTTCTTTGTATCGCTGGTCGCTTCAATGGTCTACTACGCAGCGCCGAACTTGAAACAGCGTTGCTGGCAATGGCTGAGCCCGGGGGCGCTGTTCGCCACGCTCGGTTGGATCGCCGCCTCAGGATTGCTTCGTCTATATTTTCATTTCTTTACGAGCTACGCAAAGACGTATGGCTCGCTGGGTGCGGTGATGGTACTGATGACTTGGCTCTACGTCACGGGCACCATGTTATTGCTCGGAGCCGAGGTCAACATGGTCATCGAAGTGGCGGCAGTCCATGCGCATGGTGAAACCTAACACAAGTTATTTCTGGCTTCGTGGTGAGACCTGACAAATGACGACCTGTCGTTGCGCCCCTCCGGCCCGGGGTAACTATTTACTGCGCAGTCCGACTGCGACAAGCCCAATTCCGCCTACCAAAGCCACTACACTCAGGATCGGCGAAATCGGTACGGTTTTAGTCTGCTGATGGCTGATCTGGATTGGACCTGCATCAACGTCCTTTTTCTGATGCGTGAAGGAAAAGCCACCTGCCGCAAAGCCGACGATACCCAGGATAATGAGGATGGCTCCTATGATGGTTGCAGGTTTCATGGCCGTTGAACCTTTCATTTTCGATTTCAGGTTGAGTCGAGACACTGGATTGTCGGAGGATTCAGACGAGATCTTGCGCGTTGGCGCGGCTAGCCGCTCGAAGTTTCCAGGTCAGGAGATGCTTTGGCCTCGTCTTCCTTGCTCTTCTTGGCGGAATATTCTTCTTTGCCGGTCCTTGGCTTCTTGGGAGCCTCAGGTTCCTTGGCACTTTGTTTCATGATTGGCCCCGCCGCTGCGGTGACCTTTTTGGCTGCCGCTAGCTCTTCCCTCAGATTTGCGCTGAGGAGTCTAACGACCTTTGACAGCTTCAAAGTATTTGCCATCGCAATACACGCTTCGTAGCCTGCGATTTCGTAGTGTTCCGTTCGCAAGGCCGCTCCGATGATCCCTGAGTCAAAAGATGCGCCCTCTTCGTCCTTCTCCAGTGCGTCTTTCCCTTCCTCTATGACGCCTTCCATGCCGTTGCAGTGTTGGCCCGTTGGCTTCTCTCCCAACTCGGCGAACACCTGCTTCAGCCGCTTGACCTGGCCCTTCGTTTCGGCCAGGTGAGCCTTGAAGAGCTGTTTCAGCTTCGGGCTCCTGGCTCCCTTTGCAAGCTTTGGCAATGCTTTCACTAATTGATTTTCCGCACTGTACATATCGCGGAGTTCGTCCAGTAAAACGGCGCTTAATGCCATAGCGTTTGACTTTTCCTCGGAAATCTCAGCCTGTTGGTAGTGCTGGGTTGGATGCTGGAAATAGTTAAGCGCCATCATCATTTGAAAAAAGAAAGAAGTCCAGGTCGAGAAAAGGCTTAGATTCAGATGAAATGAAGGTCAAGACTATTGAGCCCCGTCACCGCGACTCGGCCCTGAACGCACGCCGTCGCCTCAAGATGGCCGAGTCAGCCCATGCCTATGTCAGAGGCAATACCATCAAGTTTTACGAGTGGCTGACCTCGGTCGAAGCGACTCATTTGATTCCCGAAGGCCCTCCGGTTTGGATCTGTGGAGACTGCCATATCGGCAATCTAGGCCCAGTTGCCAGCGCGGACGGCAAGATAGAGATCCAGATTCGGGACCTCGACCAGACGGTCATTGGAAATCCTGCGCACGACATGATTCGCCTGAGCTTGTCTCTCGCCATGGCAGCCAGAAGCTCTGATCTGCCCGGCGTCACGACAGCCTTGATGGTGGAACAGGTCATTCGGGGTTATCGACAGGCCCTGTTGGGGCGGTCAATGGGCGTAAAGCAGGCGGATATCGGACCAGTGCGCCTGGTGATGAGACAGGCCAAAGACCGGAGGTGGCGGCACCTTGCTGAGGAGCGGATTGAGGACGTAAAGCCCGAAATCCCCTTGGGGAAAAGGTTTTGGAGGCTTTCGTTGCAGGAGCGTCGAGAGATTGACCGGATCTTTGCACGGGAGGATGTGCGCATCCTTGTCACCGGCCTCAAGGGCAGAGGGGACAAGGCCAGCATCTCAGTTCTCGATGCGGCGTACTGGATGAAAGGGTGCAGTTCGCTCGGTCGATTGCGTTACGCGATCCTTGTTGGAGTCGGCAAGAACAACCGAGATGGATTCTCTCTGGTCGATGTAAAGGAAGCAGCGAAGGCGGCTGCGCCACGCAGGGAGAGTGCATCGATGCCGCGCGATAACGCCCAACGCGTTGTCAACGGTGCCCGAGCACTTTCACCTTTCCTTGGCGAGCGGATGCTGGCGACCCAGTTTGACAATCGTCCAGTAGTCTTGCGGGAACTTATGCCCCAGGATCTCAAATTTGAGATGGAAGGTCTCAGTCGCACGGATGCGATCTCTGCAGCGAACTTGTTTGCGGGCGTCGTTGGCAAAGCGCACGCTCGCCAGATGGATAGAAAGACTCGCAAGGAATGGGCTGACGATTTATTGCGAAACCGCACCAAGACCCTTGATGCCCCATCCTGGCTTTGGACGAGCGTCGTCGATCTCGTTGCCAGTCACGAAGCAGCCTATCTCAATCATTGCCGCCAATATGCCAACGGAACACTGAAGGCGGCAACGTAGAGCAGATTGAGGGCAATCTAGGGAAGTTTTGCGAGTCACCTGATGACGCATGGGGCCGGGGCGCTCAAATCAAGCATATTCTGCCCCGCAGCGCCTTCCTACTCGGGCAGACCCGCCTTGAAGGGTAACCAGACGTAATGTAGGAGGATTGTTTAGGTGACGGTATCATCGCTACATGAGCAAACAAACAAAACCACCAAGTCCGCCATTTCAGACGACGAATGGCTCCTGGACCTTCTGCACGGATCGGGATGGCGTTTCAGAAAGCGCTGGTGCCTATCCGAACGAAAATTAGCGAGACAAGGACTGGCGGCGGCCCACTTGATGTACAACGCGGAGAAAGAGGCCGTCTAGACGCATCGCGGCATTCTGCAACAGATGGGAAGTGGCCCTCCGGCGTCGCATGAGGCTGGCGCGATCAACGCCGGTGATCGTTCTTCACATTGCCAACTGCGTTGTCCACCTTCCACGCTGTCATCTTGTCTGCCTCGAAAGGACGAAGCAGGTCAATCGGGGGACGCTCTGGATCAGCTTTCAACCAGCGTTGATAATCGCGTTCTGGAATGATGACAGGCATTCGGTCGTGGAGGGGCTGCACAACCTCATTCGGGTCAGTAGTGATTACCGTGAATGTCAGCAGCTCTGCACCAGCCTTGCGATCCTTCCACTTCTCCCATAGTCCAGCCAGCGCGTAAGGTTGGCCGTCTTTCATTGCAATGGCGAAGGGCTGCTTGGTCTTTGCATCCAGCTTCTGCCATTCGTAGAACGCATCCGCAGGAACGAGACAGCGTCGGAATGTGATCGCCTCCCTGAACGCGGGTGCGGTTGTAATCGTTTCGGCTTTCGCGTTGATCGTGCGGAGCCCTATGCTCGGGTCCTTTGCCCAGAAGGGGATAAGACCCCACCGCATGAGCACCAGCTCGCGCTCTCCGGTGTCGCGATTCAACCGGACGATGGGTTGGAAGGTCTGGGGCGCGACGTTCCAGCTCGGCCCAAAGTCAGGCAGAGACGGGCCATGAACAGCGAAGTGTTCGGCGATGCGTTGCTTGTCTGAACGTCGAACGTAGCGACCGCACATGTCTGTTGACGGCCTATCATTTCGCATTTTCTTCGCCATCCACAAGCCCTGCTTGTTTACCCTCCTGGCATGCTGAAGCCGAAACGAGCCAACCGGGTCGTCGCCTGTCTGGTTTGCTGGACCTGCCATAGCCGCATGGGCCCGAATCACTTCACGCTTAAAGATGGCGGCGCCGTATGCGGCCTATGCCAGACCAAAAACCCGCTCGGCAATCTCCGGAAGAGGTCAATCCAGGAAGTGACCGAACCGTCGGAGATCCTGGTGTGTTTCACTCAGGGCGGGACGGCGGCGCATGCGCTACATATCGAGTGCAAAACGGTGCTCGGCCCGTGGATTAACTTCGCTTCAGCGGAAACGCTAGAGAAGGCGCTGCGCTACCTGGGAGCCACTGATGCCCAGCTTGCCGACCATCAGAACCAGATGAGGCGGTGCGGGCAGGGCACCAGTCAGGTCCGGCTGCTGCCCCTGCGCAAGAACCTACTCAGAATCGACTGGAACAAGCTCTGATCCGCACGCGGCACTTGTCGGAGTGGCGATGATCGTCTGCATGATCACAATTCCATTCTGATAATTGATGGCTAGAACCCATCTCATAAATGCTTCAATAGAATCAGCGGACGAGGCGAGTCGCATCGTACGTCTACTACGAATGTTGCGAAGTTCCAAAGTGAACTCCCCTAAGTCAAGTTCTCTGGCTCAGGACTAGAGCTATTGGCGTAAAATCAGCCAACTCTAACGCCGAGTTGCTCTTAAGATGCCACAAAGAACTGCTGGCGAACTGATCGGTCTCCGCAACGGCGCTGCTAAGACTGCGCACCGCGCTAAACGGAGTTTGAAAAATGCACCCCGGACGTTTCAGGAATGGCTGCGGCTGGCTGCTGAAGGCTCAGAGTTGGGACTCTGGCATTGGAATGAGCAGACGCAAGTTCTATTCTGTGACCGGAAGATGCGCGAGATGTTTGGCGTAAAACTGAAGGGCAAAGTTACGGTGGACACGTTCTACAAAGCTTTGCACCCGGACGACCTCACAAACGTTCAGAACACCTGGCGATATCAGCTGGAGAATGGACTCCCCTACGATATCGAGTACCGTTGTCTGCGACCCGACGGAAGCATCCGCTGGATCAATGCCCGTGGGAGAGGCTATTACAGAAAGTCCAGCAAGCCACTATACGTGATCGGAGTGGCTTTCGACGTCACTGAGCGTAAACAGGCTCAACTGGAACGCGAAGCGCTTGGCGGACGTTTGATTAACGCCCAAGAACAAGAGCGAAGCCGCATTGCTCAGGAGCTGCACGACGATATAGGCCAGCGGCTTGCTCTGGTGCTGTGCGACCCACAGGTGATTAGGGACTCGGACCTTACGACCGTGCTTCAGGAGATTGCTGACGACCTGAGTTCTCTTTCTCATCGCCTGCATTCGTCCCTGTTGGTCAACGTTGGGCTTGTTCCCAGTATCCATTCGATTTGTGCGGAAGTCGGACGCCAAGATGGAATCCAGGTGGAGTTTAGTCACAGAAATATTCCTCGAACAGTGCCCCATGAAGCGGCTCTGAATATTTTTCGGATCGTGCAGGAAGGACTGCACAACGTGCGCAAGCACAGCCGCGCTTCGAAGGTCGAAGTTCAATTGACGGCGGATTCCGATTCCATCCACTTAACCGTATTTGATGACGGTGTGGGATTCCATCCAGCCGAGAATCCGGCCTCCAACGGAATCGGCATTCAGAGCATGAGAGAACGAGCCAGGATGGTGGGCGGGATATTCCACATTCAATCAGGACTGTCCGTGAAAGGTACGATGATAGTTGTAACTGTTCCGCTCCAGAGGGCCATCGCCGACATTTGAGCGCTTCTCTAGCGCGACACTCCTCCGGCTAGCTAGCCGTTATCGATCCCCATTTTGGCACCCCACTGTTAGTTTTTGCCGTCAGACGACAAGGACCCGGGTGCCGTAGTGAGGGAGTCGTGACATGGTGATGGAGCGATACGAAGTATTCCTCAATCGCGGCGCGCTATCAATATTCAGCCAGTTCTCTCAGAGTGAGAAATCGGCCGAAGCTTCCGCAGACGCTGAGCCGTCCTTGAAGCTTGTGCCGGTTGCACCATCCGATCGTTCTGCCCGGACGGGTGTGATATGGGTTGTTTCGGTCAATAACAGAAATATGCTCTTCGAAACCTCCGACCAAAGCATTCATACAGCCACTTACGAAGCAGCACCGCGGCATAGCAGGATCCCTCGCTGACTCGACTCTAGACTTGGCCCGAACGTTGCATTAGAAGCTGGGAGCGGCAGCGCGCGCAGCCTTGGACAAGGGAAGAACATGAAGTAGATCCAAACATTATTTGATTGGAAAAAAATCAACGAGAGGCTCATCTCCGCTTGAATGTAGCCAGCCATCGATGGAATCGCATCGTCGGGACGCGCATCGAATCCTAAAACTGCGGTGCTTGAGCTGATGCAGCGGTCAAGAGAGGTCTGATGTACCGAAAATTTGATAATCCCGAGTGGATGTGCCTGGCGGAGGTAGCAGAGATGCTGGGCATCAGTCCGCCCACCGTGATGAGGCGACTCGGAGAAGGCTCACTGCCTGGAAAGCGTAGAGGGATGCGCTGGGTCTTTCAGCGTCCTGAAATCGAGAAGATGGCCGGCGCGACAACTTCCTCACGACATCAGGAACAACCCTTTGCCGGATCGAGACAGATTCCGCCGGATAGCCATGTTCTTACCACCGATGAAGTTGCAGACTATCTCCGTGTCAGCCGGATGACCGTGGCCAGGTATTTCAAATCAGGGGTCTTGCCGGGACTGAAGTTCGCCAAGGCACTTCGGTTCTCTAGAGGGAAAGTGGAGGCATTGTTAGTAAAAGGGAGCAATAGTTGGGGCGTGACCTCATGTTCTATGCCTTCGACGTGCTGGTGAGACGCGGCGAGGATCTCACGAAACAGACCCTCTCGAAGCGGCGCGAAATCCCGTCTGGGTGAAGCCGCGCCTCATGGCTGAGATCGAGTTTCTGGAGTGGACCGGGGCCAACCCCTCCGACACTCGAAGTTCGTGGGTCTACGAGATGAGAAGGATCCGTGCTCGATCGTGAGGGATGCATGACATGGCGATGGAGCGATACGAAGTGCGCGGTGTCAAGGTCCACCAGTCATTTTTGCGCATCTCATAATCCTGACAGTACTAGGAAAACGACCAGATTTCGGTCAAGGCGCAGTTCCCCCGGTGTCCTGACGGCGCGAAAGGGGCCAACCTTGGCTGATGCGGATATAAGGCGCAGGATTCTGATCGTCGATGACGAGCGAGTAACGAGCGAAACGTTAGCCTTCATATTTTCCCGAAATGGCTATGAAGCGAAGTATGCACTGTCAGCCGAAGAAGCGACACATATGCTCGCGGAATGGGTGCCGGAGTTTACGCTCATCGATGTCATGCTGCCCGGAATGAACGGAATCACCCTCGCCATGACCCTGACTGCTAAATATCCCCGTTGTCGGATTCTGCTCTTCACCGGCGATATGGCGTCATCTGAACTTCTGATATCGAAGAACAACAAGGTTGGAGAATTTCAAATTTTGGCAAAGCCGGTTCATCCGACAGTTCTGCTCGAAACAGCGGGTCGTTTGCTTGGGTAAGTTTTGACTGGCCTGACCGTGGCGAACCCCATCCCAATGGGGCGCGGTCCAGACGCCCGAGATTTCGACCTGGGAACGGTCTCCTGCGACTGCCCTTGACAGGGATAGGGGTCGGCTTACATACGCAATCGGACCGGATGTAGTTCAGTACATCAGGATTTCATCTGTCTAAGCGCCGGAGTGGACTCTTCGCTGCTCGCCTGGCATCCAAGAAACAGAGGTGATTCATGGCAAATGATCCGAAGGCCGATGAAGCGCAAGGAAAGCGCGATACAGAGGGACGACCGGTCTTGACAGACAGAGATGAAAAGAGGAGGCAGGAAGAGGAGTCGAAAGAAAAGCCCGTTGACCCTGAGTAGTCGATTAGCTTCGGGGAGTCAAGTCTTACCTAGCCGACCCCGTGCCTCACACGCGATCATCTAGTGCGACGGCGAGGGGCGTAATCCGCCAGGTGGCGGAATCGGGGTCGCGACCAAGCTGAGAGACGCCATCGCCTCGTTGGAGGCATCCCTGAAAGCAGTACCGACCTACCCGTAGCGAAATTATGAGGGCGGGCCACCCTCATGTTCAAAAACTGTGATAACCGCACCATTCGGAAGGAATCGATGACTACAACAACACGCGAAGAGCAGAAGATCAGCAACAAGGAAGTGCGCGAAACTCTACACGATGTGATCGAGAGTTTGATCGACGGCCATGAAGGATTTCAGAAGATCGGCGAACATTTGAAGGACGAAACTCTGAAAAAGTACTTCTTCGCCGAATCTCTCAAGCGTTCACAATTCCGCGGTGAACTCGAGACATTGCTCCACTCCACTGGAGAGCACGATCCTAAGGAGAGCGGGAGCGTGAGCGGCGCTCTCCATCGCACCTGGGGTGACATCAAGGCACATCTCGGCGGCGGCGATCACACTCTGCTGGAGACAGCGGAGCAGGGAGAGGATGCCGCTAAGAACGCCTACAAGGACGCACTCCAAAAGTACTTGCCGGCGCCTGTTAAAGAGCTCTTGACCACACAATATGCACACGTTCAAAAATCGCACGACTACGTGAAGGCAGCGCGCGATAGCAGAAAGTAAGCCGCGATTCGGCTACATGAGGGTTGATCGGCCGTGAGCCGATCAGCTCTCTTTTTGCTCCATGGACGCGTCCCCCTGCTAGTCCCACTCACACTATCCGTCGATAGCGGGCAGTGGTCATGTGCTCGTGGCCAGAAGCTGCGATAAATCAATCGTTTTCAAAAATTGCTCTCGTACCGCTTGATGAGAAATTCGAACGCTTAAGCTGCACTTGGATTTGATTTTGGGTTTTCAAGTTTTGCTTGTCCGAGCGAAATCGCTTCTGCTTGCAAGCCTATGCGCGAAACTTCCAAGAGGCTTACCGCAAGAAGAGCTACGCGCCGGAGAGCAATCCTGGAGTCTCTGGGGAGCGCTCCTCCAACGATTCGGGCGTGGTTGAAGCCGGCTCGTGGTGTGGCCGAACGTCTTAGCCTTGCGGGCCGGAAACGCCAATCGCTATTGACTGTCGAGATGAATCGTCCGGCCCTCCGTCACATTCTTGCTGGCACTTCTACTAGTTTCCGACCGGCTCTCGGTTGGTATTAAGTTAGCGAACGATGGCTAGTGGTGTGGAGTTTTAATGTGCCCCACGGTCGGGTCTTTTGGATGGCCGAAAGAGCCGCTTCGCGGCAAGTGTGACGAGAACACATCTCATGACCACTTTCCGAATTGCGATCACTAGCATCTTGCCTCCACGCGAGGGCCGAGCGAAATATCTGGTGACGCTCTCCACCGAAATCATTGAGGGCGAGTGGGCAACAATAATGCCGGTCTCCGACCACACGGCGCTGCACACACAATGGCGTAGCTTGGGATATCTGAACCACAACAGGGGCGGATTCAGTCCCTGTTGAACCAGGGACACGATCAAGTCCTGAACGTCTAGATTCGGAACAGATTGCTTCAGATTTCCGTTGGGCGGAGAAGTAACGTAGCGACCACACGTGTTTAACGACGGCCTATCATTTCGCATTTTCTTCGCCATCCGCAAGCCCTGCTTGTTTACCCTCCTGGCATGCTGAAGCCGAAACGAGCCAACCGGGTCGTCGCCTGTCTGGTTTGCTGGACCTGCCACGGCCGCATGGGTCCGAATCACTTCGCGCTCAAGGATGGTGCCGTGTGCAGCCTGTGCGGAATTAAGAATCCCCTGGGCAATCTCCGGAAGATGTCCATCCAGGAAGTGACCCGAGTCCTCGGAGATCCTGGTGTGATGGTGGCGCTCCAAGACAAGCTAGACAGCCGGAAACGGAGGTGGGTACGACAGAAGCTTTTGCGGCTCGAAGAGATTTCGCTTGAGCAGCGAATATGGGGACTATTGGAAGATTTGCCGATTCCCACCACACGTGAAGCCATACGCGGATTCGCGAGGCGGTGCGCTAACTATAGAAACGAACTGTCGCATTTTGGTGGACCGAGAAATCACCCGCCCGCAGAAGGCTACTACGAAAAACTAAATGCTGTGACCGAAGCCGCACAACTTCTGTTCGGTGTCATTGTGCTGAGAGGATCTGGCGTTAGCCAAGAGCTCATTCAGAAGGCCGTTACAGAAACTCCTCACGCGAAAATTAGACTACTGCGGATGCTTCGGAATGTTGGCTTGGAAGAAGGCGCATGCTGACAAGCTTCTACTCGGCCACCGGGCGACTGTGATCGAGCACGGCCACAGCGGCGCGCTTCGCTTCAGCCCGTGTGTGTGAATATCGTTCCATCATTTTGCGACTCAGGTGTCCGGCCAAAGACATGATCGTGGCGTCAGATGCCTGCGATTCGGCCAGCCGGCTCACAAACGTATGACGCATGTCGTGCCAGCGGCAATCGACTTTTGCCGCAGTGCGTGCAGCAGTCCACGCCACCTTCCACGAGCCGATCGGCTTCGTCGGGTCGATCGCATATGGCACGACCTTGCCTTCCAAGTAGCCTTCCTCGCCAGCAAGCCCATAGCGCTCGGTTGGGAAAACATAATGAGCTGGTGATGCATCCGGGAACTCGCGGCGCCATTCCTGTAGGGCTTTGAAGGCCGTCTCGCTTAGCGGAATCACGCGGCCCTCGCCACCCGCCGTCTTGCTCTTGCCCACGATTAGCTGCTTCTCCAGGAAGTCAATCTGACGCCAGCGCAGCAATCGCAGCTCTGCGTTGCGCAGTCCTGTGTGCAGCGAGAGCAGTACGGCCGGGTAGAGCGATCGCGATCGAACCTTCTTACAGGCTGTCAGCAATCGATGCTGTTCATCCGCCGATAACGCTCTGCCGATCTCGCCACGCGTCTTCAGCATGCGCACGTCCGGCTGGATGTTCGCCCAGAGGCGGTGCTTGCGAAGGATGGCGCGGAGAGTCCCCACCTCCATGTTGACGGTGCGTGGGCTGGCTCCCTCTTCTTTCCGCACTGCCTGGTAGCGGCTGATGTCATCTCCCGAAATGTCCACCAACAGCTTGCGGCCGAAATGCGGCGCCAAGTGCCCGAGGTTGATGGATTCGATGCGGTAGTTGCTGGCGCTCCAGTGCGTCTTGCTAGCCTCCAGCCATTTCTTTGAAGCTACGCTGAACATCTGAGGCGCGCGATGCTCTTTGAGACCGACGGAGCCCAGCTCCAGGTGACGCCGGCGCTCACGCTCTATTCGTTCGGCGATGCTCTTCGTGCGCGAATGAGCAGACTCGCGGATCCGCTGGCCGCGGAACTCAAACTCGTACCACCAGACTTTGCCCCGCTGATAAAGGGTCATTTCGCAGCTCGTTTCTTCTTCTTGGCGCTCAGCCTCGCCTTAGCTACTTTCACTCCGCACATGCGATCGCAGTAGATGCGTTTATCACCCTTCTTCTTCAGAAAGGTTCTCCCGCACTCCTTCCGAGCACAAAATATCCGATCGCGATCATTGGCCTTGTCGAGAAACAATGTGCAACTCAACGCTTCTAGCAAACCATCGCACTCAGCTTCCAGCTTAAGCGGCGACTGCCATGACGCTCGGAATGATGGAATGTTACGCACCGCCGAAGCATCGCCCTTTTCCAGGACCTCCGCGGGGAAGTTCGCCTCCACAAGCGCATTTAAATCACAGATCCGCTTATAGGTCCCGCGCTCTCTCATAAGTCGTGACGTGGTTTGAATTGCGCGGACTTCATCGAGAGTCACTGTTTCTTGCGACCACCGTCGCAGCGGGCCGTATGTTCTAAAGACTCGATAGAAATCGTGTGCGGTCCCGGCCTCAAGGAATCTCGCTACCGCTTCATCGGCCTTGACCTGACGGAATTCCATGTCAGGAACTTCGGGATCCATTCCGAAGTGAAATGTGGTCTTGCCTTCGGCATTTGTCTCGAGTCGCACAGTGCTCGCTTTTGCAACCCAAAGAAGAACTTTGACCGACACTATATCGAGCTTTAATGGCACTCAGTTTCCTCCGAAAAGGAATATGTGAGGGTATACGTCGAAGTCGCGTGGGATACGTGATTCTTATTGATGTATCCCCGGCCCTCAAGTTAAGGTGCCACCAGTAGCCCCAAGTACGCAAGCGAAAACAGCGGATGCGAGGAGAAGAGAGGAATGCCGAAGCTTGTACGAGTACCTGAAGCAGCGGAGCTGCTCAGCATCAGCCCGAAGACGATGTGGGCTTATGTAGCCGCGAGGAAGATCGACACGGTCCGGATAGGGCGATCGGTTCGGATTCCCACGAGTGCAATCGAGCGGCTCATTGAAGAAGGAATGACCCCGGCTCGTGTCGCCTGAGTAGCTCACTCCTGGGGCGGAGCCCGAATCCCCCGCCTTGTACCTGCGCCGAACCCGGCGCAACTCACCAATAACAAAGCGCCCAACCTGGCTAGGGAATCGGGCGCTTAGGAAAATAACTGTGACTAAACATACGCGAAGCTGTTCAGTAGGTAAAGCTCTAAGTGATCTGGAAGCCGCGGCGCGCCGCAAAGCCAAAGCAGCGCACGATATGCCGACCCAAGTCGTACAGTTTGCGGTTTCGATAGAACTGCAGAAGACTCGCCTTGCCCATGAATGCCAATGTTCTCGCTGCCTCCAACAGGAGGCTGCTTGAACTTCATTCTCAACGCCGCTTGGGAGGCACCCATTGAACGGCCATCTCACCGGCTGGTGCTGGTACGGCTGGCGGATCAGGCAAGGACCGATGGTCTAGCCTGGCCGTCTATTGCGAACCTTTCAAAGGCCACATCGCTTTCTCAGCGCACGGTCCTCCGTGCTATCGAGGCGCTTGAGGAAAGTGGGTATCTGCAGGTTCTCCCTAGACACAAAAACGAGGACGGTACTAGAAACAACTGCTACAGAATTTGCCTGGAGAAGCTGGGTGTGTCAGGTGGCAAGATGTCACTCAAGTCCGCACACGCAGGTGACACGCTGTCACTTCGCCAGGTGACAAACGGGACAGTTCGAGCTGACATGGTGTCAAAACCCCCTGCATCCCCTTATAGGAAGAACCACCAAGAACCTACACATGAACCCGGCGAGGAATTGATCGATGAAGTCGTTCGCAGAATCGCTCAGGCCGAACCTTCGCTGCGAGCTGAGCCGGTCCTGCAGGCACTGGCAATAGCCGTCAGATTTGAACTCGTGAACGGTTCATCCCCCGAAGATGTGATCCGGCTTTTGCCAGCTCGCTGGCAGAAATTCTCCGCGGCTCGTGATCTGGGAAAGTTCGAGATTCGTGGATGGGGGGCAGCTAACTTCTTCGCCGGGGGTCACTGGCGAGAGGAGCAAAGCTGGCCATGGAAGCCTGAGTTTCGCCCCGAGCCGAAGATGCGGTACGTAGATCCCGCAACGCTTTACAGCGGCCCGGAATACCAGCGACGGGCGGTGGGCGCATGAACTCAGTGCCAATGGTGCCTCAGTTCGAACGCGATTTGCTTGGACATTGCCTCACCGAGAACACCGCCTTTCTCGAGGCTCAGCAAGTGCTCGCGTCCGAGGATTTTGGACTCAGTTCCCATCGCGTGATCTTCCTGGCGATCGGAGCGCTACTGGAGTGGGGAAGGCCAGCGACGTTGGCCACGCTCGTCCAGTATCTTCACCAGCGCGGCGAACTCGACGGAATCGGCGGGGCAGCCTACATTGCCTCGTTGACCGAAGGGATTAGTCGTTCGCGGATTGCAGTCCGAAGTTACGCAAAAGCTATTGCGGAAAAGGCGAGGCTTCGCCGTTTTCTTCAGGTAATACATCGCGCCAGCGAAGAGGGCGAGAGTGCTAGCGCGAATCTGGAGGAACTGCTGTCGGGCACCGAAGAAGCGCTGCTAGAAATCCGGGCCTCAGAGCAGAGCGACAACGGTGGTGGCCTCGCATCAGCGTTGCCCGAACTCCTGGGGCGTATGGAGCGAGAGCGGACTCGTACCAGCGATCTCCTTGGCCTTCCAACTGGATTGGAATCGATGGATACGCTCACGCGCGGCTTCCAGCCCGGGGAGATAACCGTAGCCGGCGCGCGTTCCGGAGTTGGAAAGAGCTGTCTGATGTGCCAGGCGGCCGCGGCGAACTGCCGCCGGGAAACTCCGGTGCTGCTGTTTTCGCTGGAGATGAGCCGTCAACAACTGTTGCGGCGCCTGCTCGCGGAAGAGTCTGCAGTTCCTTTTCCTCGCATCGCGGATCCACGCTGGGCAAGCGAGTCGGACATGCGAGCGATCGATGAGGCAGCAGCTCGAATTGCGAAATGGCCTCTGCATATCGTGGACGATTCGACTCTGTCCGTTGAAAAACTCACTGCGGTGGCGCGTCTGGCTGTCCGGCGCGATGGAGTAAAGCTCGTGGCGGTGGATTATTGCCAGATCGTGAGTGCGCAGGGTAGGGACGAGCGCTTGCGGGTCGCTGCCGTGTCTCGGGGACTCACCAGATTGGCCAAGGATGAAGACGTGCCCGTGCTTGCCCTGTCGCAGCTGGCAAGGGCGGATCGCTCCAGCCCAAACCGACGGCCGATGATGAGCGATCTTCGCGAATCAAGCCAGCTAGAGAACGATGCGCATGTAATCGCGCTTTTGCATCGCGAGTGGGACGAAGAGGAAGGCCGGCTATCGTCCGCCGGCGAACTCATCATTGCAAAGCAGCGCTCCGGTGAAACTGGCGCGTTACCAATCATTTTTAATCGGCGCTCTCTGACATTCGAGAGCTGCTCTCCACGACAGGAAGGAATGGCGAGGGCCTCGTGAAGCATCGATAACAACACCGGTGAGTTCTGGGGGGCGAATGGCATACTTCTTTCTACTTCCGGAACACAGCCTACATGCTCCGCAGAGTGTCAGGGGCTGCAATGTATCGTCCGGAACGCAACAACTGGCGACGTGTACCAGGTCTGCCAGCAGCAAGCGGGCGGAGCTTTTGCTTGGGTTACCCATTAGTTCGTCCAAAACAGAACAACCAAATCACTGGAGCAAGATGAGCATCCTGACACTGCAAGAACAACGACAATTGGCCATGATACGGGCCGATCTCGAGGGCAGATCTGTGCTCTCGCCTGTGCCGAATGACCTTCGGGGGAAAGGTGCGCTGGTGCGTATGCCGGATGGGTCATTGGGTGAGGTTCTCAGCTGGCTGGACCGTAACCCGCACGGGAAAGAAGAGTACAGCAGCTTGAGGATCGCTCTGATTGAGCTCATCGATTGCGCAACCCCGAATATGTCCGACAACGAACTGGCGAATCAACGAATCGTCCCGGAAAACATGCTCACACTTGTTCGTTCTGAACCGAGCGATGGGCTTATCAAGCGCTGCCTCGCCAAAGTGACCGGGAGAATTCAATAGATGTCCAAGCCTGGAATTAGCCTTGGCCGGCATCAACGCTGCTGCACCATCTGTCAGCATGCGGATCGCGAGGAGATCGAGACGGCTTTCATCGCTTGGCGTAGTCCGGCTTTGATCGCGGAAGAATATGGGCTGTCGGACCGCAAGACAGTTTACCGGCACGCTCATGCCCTGGATCTCTTTCCGAAACGCGGTCGAAAGATTCGTGCCGCGCTAGAGTCGATCATCGAGAAGGCAGGCGAAGTAGAGGTGTCAGCGTCGGCAGTTGTAGCCGCCGTCCAGGCTTACGCCAAGATCAACGCGAATGGCGCCTGGATCGACCGGACAGAGATGGTCTCGATGAACGATCTGTTTGCTCGCATGTCTGCAGAGGAGCTCGAAGCCTATGCTTCCACAGGTGCGCTGCCGGCTTGGTTCAACGCCATACTACCCGCCACATCGAGTCACAGTCGCGAGGTCGAAAATGACGATGATCACTGATCGAAAGCTTGGTTTACTCGCCACAGTCAGCGGAACGCGGCCTGGCGACCATACGCTGGGCTCGCCACAGTCACGCGCGGCAGCCAGACGAATCCTACAAGAGAGAATGAAGGGCCTTAGACGGCGGGAACTGATCATTGGCATCGACGCCGACAGAAAGCCGAACGCCGGCGAATATGGGGAAGATGAGCGCGGGTCGGGCGAGGTCGGACGTTTGGTCGGTATTCCTTACGGGATGACCCTCGCGGATGGCCTACGAGCCGTTGGCGGCTTCACGGAGGAAGAATTGGCAGATCCGAGATTGCAGGAAGTCTCCCACTGCGCGGAGATCTGGAGCCTAGTGCACTAAGAGATAAGAATGCTCTCAGCGCAGTCTCCAATACAAGCCGGAAGTGTTCAACACCGCGATTTGGAAAGGATTCAGCAGAGGAACGGTGCCAAGGCGGCCTTCTGGGCATTAATGGAGATTCCACTAACATCGGTTTTACGAAAGAAACATGGCCATTCGGCTAGGAGGAGCGCGCCACATGGCAAGCAGCAAACGTGGTGTCGGAAATGTCGTCGCACCTTGGCCATTTCTTGTCTTTGGCGCGGGTGCACTTGCTGGAGCGGCAATTGCGTGCCCGCTGCTCGGGCCGATACGTGGAGGCATGGCCGCGTTCGACTTTGCCAGCGTAAGCTTCGTTTGTTGCGTAATCCCTCTATTTCGCTATGAAGCCGCCCAGATGCGCCAGGCAGCATTGCAAAATGATGCTAATCGTGGAAGCCTCCTGCTGATCTCAGCCGCGGTCACGATCGCCATTCTGACTGCAGTGGCGAGTGAGCTTTCACATAAAGGAAAACCGCATACCATCGACGTCGCACTGGTAATCGTGACGCTCTGTCTGTGCTGGATCTTCAGCAATCTCGTCTATGCGCTGCATTACGCACATCTCTTCTATACCCATGATCTACGTGGCCAGGACAGTGGGGGTCTCAGATTTCCCGAAACTAGAGAGCCGAATTACTGGGACTTCGCCTACTTCTCATCCTGCTTGGGAATGACATTCCAGACCTCCGACGTGGACATTACGTCACGGCGTATCCGGCGCACGGCCATATTTCACACATTGGGTGCCTTTGTATTCAATCTCGGGGTAATTGCATTCTCAATCAACATCCTGGGCAGCAGCTGAAGTCAGCTACCTGCGCTCCGCCACGCCTTCCCTCTTCGGGACGAGCGATTACTCAATTGGTTCGGGCAGCGGCAACGACGGCTAGAACCAACTCTCAAATCAGTGAGACTGAGCGATAGTCAGACGGCCCGACTTCGCCGAGTCGGGGATTCTAACGTAGGCGTACCCGGTGGGTCCCTGAAGCCAGAAGAAACCGCGTTGTTCGAGCCCTTCCCGCACGCGGCCTATTTTGCCGCGCAAGGGGAGTCGCCCCCACAAAATCCCCCACAACAGCCAAATACATAGCGCTAGAGGTTAAACGGAGAGTACAACCGTAACCGCTTTAGATTGTAAATGGTGGACGCGGTAGGAATCGAACCTACAACCTGTCGATTAAGAGTCGAATGCTCTGCCAGTTGAGCTACGCGTCCCAGAGAGTGTGCTGAGGGGTGTTGCGGGAGCGGCAAGGGATTTGCCGCCTACTCTTTTTTATATCACGCTGAGTTCAGAAGGTGAAGGCGATGCCGCCGGCGATGGAGCGATCAGCCTGGGCGAAAAAGAGTGTACTGCCATCGGGTGTCACGAAGGGGCAATAGCCCTGCGCGAGCAGATTGCGCATGTCCACAACTGCCTGCGTGCCACCGGGAAAGATGCGACCGACGCGGATCGGCTGGCGCAACAAAATGCTCAGGTAAGCGTCGCTCGCTGCCGAAGCGTAAGGATTGACGGTGGTGACGGTGTTTGGAGCCTGCCAGCGATAGGAAGTCCGCCAGTAGGTGCTGGTTTTCTGCAAGCTGCCTTGCGCGGCTACGGTCACAGCTGGGGTAAGACGGGGGCGAAGAGCGGCGAGCGATTGCTCAATGCTCCTCTCCTCTGATGCGTTGTCTGAATGGAAATAAGGATCTTCGAGCGCCGATCCGGCCTCCAATGCGGCTGAGATTGCAATCGCAGGGGCGAGGGGGACAGTTGCGGCGGCGGAAAAACCGTAGCCTGCGTAGGAATTCGCAGCGGTGCGGAAGACGCCGGAGACCGGATCGATAAGCAGATCACCGGTAACCTCGTCAGCGTCGCTGATCGATCCGCTTCCCTGCACCAGCGGGTTCACCATGCGGTCGTGGAAGGCAGAGACCTGAACGGTAGCGCCATGTTCGGAACTGTGGTGGAAGCGAATTTCCTGGTGGAGACCATGTTCGAGCGTCGCACTCCCAGCCCGTTGTGCGACGGGCGCCAGTAACGTATCGTCATCGGCAAGCGCCGATGCCTCCTGCGCAGAGCGTGAGGTAGCGACGCGATATTCGAGTGTAGTGTCTCCCGCATGAATGATGAGGGAGCCGAAGGGCCGGGCGTCCACTTCAGTTCCGCCCTGCGCGCCGACCAGCCGCATGGCGAGCAGTTCGTTTCCGATTTCGGCGCGCAGCATCGGAGTGAGATCTGTCGTCTCGGCTGTGCGCAACGTTGCGGCCTGGTAGCGACCTGAACCGTAGGGACCGCCAGTGAGATCGGGCATGTCCGTATAGGCGGCCACAGTGCGCACGACCCGTCCCGGCGCAATCTCATTTTCATATCCAGCCATGTAACTGGACTGCAGACCATCGGTGACGTTCAGCGAGGTGCGCAGCAAGGTGTGCTCGCCGCGAGTGCCGGTGCCCTCGTATTCCAGGCCGTGACGCAGGCCACCATCTCCGAAGTCGCGCAGTCCACCGCTGGTGGTGACGCGCGCGCGGCTCTGCGCAGGACCGCTGCCTTCGGAAACCATCATCGGGCCTTCGTCAGAGAAGCGAAGCACTGGCCGGTTGGTTTCAGAACGAAGCGTCCATTTCCAGTCGTCGGAGGGTTCAGTAGCGGAGCGGCGCTCTGCAGGCAACCACTGCACTGCATCGAGCAGCGTGCTGAGAGTGACGTTGGCGACTGTGTTGTGGTGCGCGATGATGCGAAGGTTCTGTCGTAGGGATGGTAGGAACGACTCGTCTGAAGCTTTGAGCTGATAGACGCCGGGAAGAAGATCTTCTAGCAGATAGACCCCGCGCGCGTCGGTGTGGGCAATGGCGACGACAGAGGAATCCGGACGCATGAGCTGAATGAGCGCGTCAATCTGCGGAGCGCCGCGTCGATCGCGGACGACTCCGGAGACGGAGGCCGTCTCACTCTGCGCCAATGCAGGGGTGGCCAAGGCGGCGGAGGCCAGAATCGAACAGGCGATTTGGATGAACTGCTGTCTCACCGCTGAGCCGCTGCCACCTCATCCGCAATTCGGGGCCGGGACCGTAGCCGCAAGGAACCCCGGTAGAAGCTGTGCTTAGTCTACCGTGAAGGGTGCCGATTCGGCTATTTGCTGCTTCTTAACGCTGTCATTCACTTTAATGGTTACCCGATACTTGCCGGGCACCAGACCTGCAAGCGGTACAGAGTGCTCGACGGTTACCTGGTCTGCATTGGGCGATATGGACTTGCTTGCCTCCGATGAATCCAGGACCGTCTTGTTGCTGTCCATATCGATGATTTGATACTGCAGAGTCGCGTCGTTCTGCTTGCTCTTGTCGTCGATGCCGAGGTTATAGACCTGCATCCAGAAGTTCAACTGTTGGTTGCGATGAAAACTGGCCGGGGTCGCTGCACTGTCCATTACCCGGGGCCGCACAAATGTATTGCCCAGGATGAAGCTGCCCGTCCCTATTTGCTTTGACGGCACCCGCTCCATTTTGTCGGCGAGAATGAGCGAGGAAGTGGCTAGGTTTTCGTCGTCGAATTTTGGCACAACGATGCCTTGGGCCCAGATTCCCAGATGGTCCGGATTGTTCACGTCCTTGATCGCGATATCGACCCGGTAATGACCGGGGCGAAGCGGGAGGGCCTTCCAGTAGACCTGGGAGGTTTCCAGCGTTTTGGGCATGAGTTCGCTTGGCTGCTCAACCAGAACGGTATCCTCGAACGTTTGGGCAACGCGACCTGTAATGGTAGTCACCCGGCCCAAGATATTGACGACCCCCTTGGAGACACCGTCTTTGGTGCTGAAGGTGATGTCTTTGTTCTTGATCTGCAGGGTGATGGGCACCAGAACGGTATCTTCGGTCACCTTCACGTAATCAGTGCGCACATCAAAGGGGAAGACAGGGCCGTTGAGAACCTTGTGTTCCGTCATAAATGACTCGAGATCCTTGAACTTGATCTTGGGTGCACCCTGCAGCTTGGCGAAGGTCTCTAGGCGGTCAAACTGCTTGGTGGCGTTGGAGCCGGTAAGCGGGCCGGTGCCCAGGCTCTCGAGACCTCCATTGAAGCGCTCAGACTTTTTCGCCTGTCCCATCTGTTCGAACATGGTGAGTCCCGCACCGGGAACGTGCAGGAGCGCGTCCTTTTCAGAGCGATCAAGAGTCATGTGATAGTCGCCGCACTGGCAGGTGTCGACGAACTCGATGTCGATGTTGTCGCCGATGCCCTCGATATACCGGTAATGCCAAGTCTCAAAGGGGAATGTCGTGGTCTCGCCCCCGCCTTCATCCATGGGGCGCTCGTAGGTGCCCCCGGCAGGATGGGAGTCGGTACTGTCCGGCTTGCCGTAGGCGATGTATATGTGGCCGCGATCGGTCTTCCAGCCAGGCTTGCCTGCGGCGAAGTGCTCGTTGGCGTAAGCGATCCGGCGGTAGTGCTCTTCGCGGAATTCGTTCTCGGGGGATTCCGGATTAGGATTGCGGCGGAGCCAGAAGTTCTCGATGAACGACTCCCGCTCCTCATCGTTGGAGAGGCTCTTGAACGCTTTCATCTCCTGGTCCGTGATGATCCAGCGGACATCCTCATCCAGCCACTTCTTGTAAGGCCCCTTCAACTCCTGTCTCAGGTCCTTTTGCTGTTTGAAGCGTTCCTTATCATTGAGCGGGCGATCAAGGGGATCCTGGGCCGGTTGTCCGACGGTAGTGTCTCCATCCGCGGGCGCGGACTGCTGACCATGCAGCGAGGGGAGAAAGATTGTGGAAGCGGCCAAGGCAAGAGTGCAGATAACGCGATGATGAACCGAATACATATGGTTCCAGTGGACTCCTAATCAGTGCCGTTATTCTATTGGTCTATTAGGTGCAAGGACAACAAGACGTTCAGAAAAAGTCGCCGTTGCCAATTCGACTGGGAATTACCAAAAAACTTGGGCTTGGTATCATTGGAGCGCGCTCGTCCGGCTAGAACCGGTGCGCCGGTGGTAGTGCGCTTGTACGCCAGCGCATCCCGCCTTGATGGAACTATTAGCCAGCCGGAACCGTAACTTTACCTGCTTTACCGAGAAGACTTTGTCCGAGAGGACGAGGAATGGGTCGCGACAGATGAAACGCAAACGCCTCTTGTGGTTCGGATTCGCTGCTGTAGTTGCACTGCTGGTGGTGGTGGGAATCGTCATTGCGCGTGCGCAATCGGGCTACACGAAGGTTGTGACCGGCAAAGCGGTCCGGGAAGACATCCTGTCGCAGGTAAGCGGCACCGGTCAAATCAAGCCCAAGGTCTATGCCAACGTGGGCGCGGAAACAATCGGGCGCATCACGCACCTCTATGTAAAAGAGGGGGATCATGTGAAGCGGGGTCAGGTGCTCGCGACGATGGAGAATGTCCAGCCGGCGGCGGATGTGGCGACGCAGCAGGCGACTATTCAATCCTCGAAGACGGACATGAACTCCTACATCGCCGCTGAGAAAACCGCAGCGGCCAACCTGGTTAGCGCGAAGGCGACCCTGGAGCAGAAAGAGCTGGACTGGAAGCGCGGGCAGTCGCTTTACGCGGAGAATCTGATCCCGAAGTCGGACTACGACACGCGGAAGGCTGCTTATGACGTAGCAGCGGCAGCAGTTGCTCAGAACCAGGCCGTCATTGTGCAGTCGAGGGCCCAGACGCAGTCCGCGGCGGGACGCATCGACCAGGCTACGGCGGCGCTTCGTCGCTTCAAGGATGTGCTGAATCGCACCGTGGCGGTAGCGCCATTCGATGGCATCGTGACGAACCTGCCTGTACGCGAGGGCGAGACTGTTGTGATCGGCATCCAGAATGCAGAAGGCAGCACCCTGATGACCATTGCTGATATGTCGGTCGTGACCGCCGAGGTCAAGGTGGACGAGACCGACATCGTCAACGTGAAGAATGGTCAGATGGCGGACGTCACCATCGATGCTCTGCCCGGGAAAGTGTTCAAGGGGCATGTGACGACGGTAGGCGACCAGGCGATTCTGCGTTCGACCGGCATCGCGACTAGCCAGAGCACGACCGGTACCGAGGAGGCGAAGGACTTCAAGGTCGTCGTAACGCTTGACAATCCGACGAACGATCTGCGGCCGGGTCTTTCTTCTACAGCAAAGATCCTGACCGCGGAAAAGAAGGACGTCCTCTCGATTCCGATCCAGGCGCTTACCATGAGGCGTCCGAGCGAAACCGTGGAGACCGCCAAGGGCAAGAAGGTCGAGGCCGCAGTCGTAAGCAAGGAGCCGCAGGTGCAGGGTGTCTTCGTGTTGCAGCATGAAGGCAGAAAACTGAAAGCCCACTTCGTTCCGGTGAATACGGGTATTACGGGTACGACAGATATCGAGGTGACCGGCGGCCTAAAGGCTGGCGATGAGATCGTGACTGGCTCGTACAAGACGCTGCGCGAATTGAAGAGCGGCGCACTGGTAAAACCGATGGATGCCAACGCGGCGGCAGCCGCCACGTCCACTACATAGCACGGATCGCTAAGAATGGAACCCGAACCAAGAAGGAGCCCCGGATGGCGGCTGAAACGGTGATAGCTACGGAGACTACGACCACGACGTTACCGCCCCGGGGCGATGTCATCGTCGTCGAGGACCTGTGGAAGACGTATGACATGGGCTCCGAGCAGCAGGTGCATGCGCTGCGCGGCGTGAGTCTGCACATCCAGCATAACGAGTACGTCGCCATCATGGGTCCTTCGGGTTCCGGCAAGTCGACGCTGATGAACCTGATCGGCTGTCTGGATTCACCGAGCCAGGGCACCTACACGCTGAACGGACATCGTGTCAGCGACCTGAACGATGACGAGCTGGCGCGCATCCGTAATCGCGAGATCGGCTTCGTTTTCCAGACCTTCAATTTGCTGGCGCGCGCCACCGCTCTACACAATGTGGAACTACCGTTGATTTACAACGGCACACCATCAGCAGAACGGATCGAGCGGGCCAAGGCAGCGCTGCGCGCGGTGAACTTGGAAGAACGCATGCAACACAAGCCAAACGAGCTTTCCGGCGGTCAGCGCCAGCGTGTTGCAATTGCGCGCGCGCTCATCAATCGTCCATCGATCATCTTGGCCGACGAGCCGACAGGAAATCTGGACTCGAAGACGGGCGATGAGATCATGGCGCTCTTCGATGATCTGCACTCGCAGGGCAATACGATCGTGCTGGTGACACACGAACCGGACATCGCCGAGTTCGCGCATCGAATCGTGCACATCCGTGACGGGGTGATCGACTCAGACGTGCAATCCACGCGCGCGCGCAACCCGCATAGCAAATCGCATTCTTAAATATTTCACCGTCACATCCGGCGGGATCTCCGCGCATCGGTCGGACCTGGCGGGGTATCGTGGATGCACATTCATCTGAGGACACCTGCCCATGATTCTGATCTTCTGCCTGCTCGCGGCAACTTTTGTACCGCCGCAGATGCAGGCGCAGCAGGCGACCACGCCAGCCGCAACTCCTACTGGCGAACAGCGTGAGAAGGCGCTGAACGCGGCGTTCTCCGACTATTGGGAGCAGCGGCTCAAGGAGTCGCCAGAGTTCGCGTCCACATTAGGCGACAAGCGGTATGACGAGGAGCTGAGCGACTACTCGGTTGCGGCATACAACGCGCATCTCGAACGCGGTCGCGCGTTGTTGGACCGGCTGGGTTCGATCGACACCGCAGGGCTTCCGCAGCAGGCGCAGCTGAGCAAGGATCTGCTGGTGCGCAAGCTGGTGGACGAACAAGAGGAGGCGCGTTTCAAGCCGTGGGAGATGCCTATCAGCCAGGTTGGAGGGATATACCTGGAGCTGCCGCAGCTGGTGCCTCAATTGAGTTTCGATACGGCGGAAGACTACGACCACTATGTGACGCGGCTGGGCAAAGTTCCAACGCCATTCGCCCAGATCACCGATGACATGATGACGGGCATGGATGATAACCGCGTTCCCCCGAAGTACCTGCTGGAGAAGGCGCTGGTCCAGGTGAAGACACTTGCCGAGCAGAAGCCGGAGGACTCACCCTTCGCGCTGCCACTGCAGAAGTTTCCTGGCTCGATCTCGGCAGCGCAGCAGGCGGAGATCCGTCAGCAGGTGCTGAAGGTCATTGCCACGCAGGTGCTTCCCGCGTATGCGCGTTTTGGACGCTTTCTGTCAGCCCAGTACATCCCGCATGGACGTACGGAGCCGGGAATCTGGTCCACACCGGAGGGGGATGCGTACTACAAGTTTCTGGTGCGGCAGAGCACTACTACGGACATGACGCCGCAGCAGATCCACACGATCGGCGAGCAGCAGGTGGCCGAGGACGAGGCGCAGATGACGGCGATCGCGAAGAAGCTGGGCTTCGCGGATCTGAAGGCGCTCCGTGATTCGATCCCGAACAATCCAAAGCTGCATCCGACCTCGCCCGAGGCGCTGATCGCGGTGTACCGCGGCTACCTGGACGGTATGCGGCCGAAGCTGCCGCAACTCTTTGGCCGGCTGCCTAAGGCGCCGCTCGAGGTGCAGAGGGTACCGGATTACATGGCGAAGAACCAGGCGCCGGCGTACTACCAGCCGGGGACGCCGGACGGGAAGCGGCCGGGCATCTTCTTCGTGAACACCTACGAGTACCAGCAGCGGTCATTGGCGTCGGCGGAGGACATTGCTTACCACGAGGGGCTGCCGGGGCACCATCTCCAGATTGCTATCGCACAGGAGCTGACCGGCATTCCGCAGTTCCGGAAGTACAACTACTACACCGCATATACCGAGGGATGGGGGTTGTACGCGGAGCGGTTGGGTAAGGACGTGGGGTTCTATACCGATCCCTACAGCGATTACGGGCGTCTGGAGGGCGACATCTGGCGGGCGATCCGGCTGGTGGTGGACACGGGTGTGCACTCCGAGCACTGGAGCAGGCAGCAGATGGTGGACTACTTCCACGCGCACTCGGCGATCGACGAGGCGTCGATCCAGTCGGAAGTGGACCGCTATATCGCTTGGCCGTCGCAGGCGCTGGGCTACAAGGTGGGCCAGCTCAAGTTCCTAGAGCTGCGCGCGAAGGCGCAGCAGGCGCTTGGGGCGAAGTTCGACATCCGTACATTCCATGACCTGGTGCTCGACTCAGGCGCTCTGCCGCTGGACGTCGTAGAGCAGCGGGTGAACGCGTGGATTGCGTCGCAGCAGGGCAGCAAGGCACAGTAGATAGATGACGGACCAAACGCAGTCCTCTCCACAGCCAACTGGCACTGACAGAGTGAACAAGCGCGTCGCTATGCTCGGCGCGGGCAAGATGGGGTCGATCCTGATCGAGGGATTGATCCGCAGCGGGCGTTTTACGCGGGACCAGATCGCAGCGACGGTGCAGCACGAGAACCGCGCGGCCAAGCTGGCGGAGCGGCTACAGGTGCCGGTGACGACCGACAACGCAGCGGCGGCTCGGGACGCGGACCTGATCTTCATCGGGGTGAAGCCCTTCACAGTCATTGATGTCGTCCGGCAGATCAAACCGGTGCTGACACCGGAGAAGCTGATCATCTCGTTTGCAGCGTCAGTAAAGACGAGGGCGATCGAGGACGCAACCGAACTGCTGGGCATGCCTGTGGTGCGGGCAATGCCAAATACGCCAGCGATGCTGGGCGCAGGGATGACGGCCCTCTCCGGCGGACGTTACGCGACGGTACAGCATCTGCAACTGGCGGCGTCACTTTTTGAGAGCGTCGGGCGTACGGTACAGGTGGACGAGAAGCACCTGGACGCGGTGACCGGGCTCTCCGGCTCGGGGCCGGCGTACATCTACATCATCCTCGAGGCTCTGGCCGAGGCCGGCGTCAAGGTCGGTTTGCCGCGCGATGCGGCGACCCTGCTGGCGGCCCAGACGACATACGGTGCGGCACGCATGGTGCTGGAGACGGGAGAGCATCCGGCTTTGTTGAAGGACGCAGTGACCACGCCCGCGGGCTGCACAGCGGATGGGTTGCTCGAAATCGAAGAGGGGGGCCTCCGCGTGACCCTGATCAAAGCAGTGATGCGCGCGACGGAGCGGGCGCGGGTGCTTGCCGGCGGGTAGGTAACGGTACTCCCGCCCCCTCCCCCTCCGGTACGGGAGAGCAGGTTGTAATCGCCGCAGAATCTGCTATTTAGGCGTCCTCCCGAGGCCTAAGTCGTCTTGCCATTGGACTTAGCGGTAAAGTCGTCCAGCGCAATGACTTACGCGACGATTTCTCCGTCTGCATCTGTTCGGTAAGCGCGCGTGTTGTTTCCAGGCCCTGGAATGGTCTCCTGCTTTTACTGCTCCTATTTTCAGTGTAGCGAGTGGCATTGAATAAATTGGCAGGTCTGCGAGCGAAACAGACGCGATGGTAACGGCAATTTCTCGTTTGCTGCCGGACTTCTGGTGCGATCACGACATCTTGACCGGAGGAGTCAACGAGTCCCTCGCCGAACGGCGAGGTGGATTTGAATGCCCTTGGAGAGAGAACCAGTTCCGCACAACTGGCATATTTGCCAGTGGCCTCTTTTCTTCAGCGCGGCGAACAATGAGGTGTCCAAGCGAAAGGAGGTTGCCGCTATGAAACGTTACCTGACACTTTCGATTGCAGTCATGTTGTCCCTGATCGCGGGAGCACAGCAGAATCCTCCATCCACCTCACCACCCACATCCGTCTCACCACCGACATCATCAGCAACTGATGTATCTCCTGCGAAGAGCCTCGGCATGTATGCCTATCCCAAGAACAATCAGAGCTCAGACCAGCAGCTCAGAGATGAAAACGATTGCTATGCTTCCGCGAAGCAGAATTCTGGCGTAGATCCACAAGCGGCAGCCCCAGCAGCTCCAACTGCAGAACAGCAACAGGCTGCGCAGCAGCAGGCTGCACAACAGGCAGGAAAAGACGCACCGAAAGGTGGTGCGGTGAAGGGTGCCGCAAAGGGTGCAGCCGGAGGCGCGGTAGTAGGTGCCATCGCCGGAGATGCCGGGACTGGTGCTGGTATTGGTGCGACTGTCGGTGCAGTGGCTGGGCGGCGGCAAAAAAAGAAAGCCAAGAAGGCCTCAGAGCAGCAGGCAGCTCAGCAAACAGCTCAAGCTCAGCAGCAGGCTCAGGCTGAAGCCACAGCCCAGCATCAAGCCGCGCTGGACAGCTTCAAGCGAGCGTTCTCGGCCTGCATGGATGCGCGTGCGTATTCAGTTCAGTAGGGGCCAATATCAAAGTGATCAGCGTCTAGCTTGGCTTTGATCCCAGAATGCGTACGGTAGCCAGCCGTCGCATAAATCCGGTGAACTGCTCGAAGTCGCCCGTCAGGTCCTTGACGGAAGTGTGGGGTTGATTCGGCACAGTAAGCCCCAGAAATGCGGCTACAATCGTGCTGCGTCAAAGTCAATCTCAGAGACAATCGGCATCGATCAGAGGCAGGCACAACGGACAAATCCGCTCTGTGCGCCTGCCGGGAGCTAAGGTCTTCGCAATGTTGGTCGCGTACTTCGATGACAGCGGAACGCATGATGAGTCGAAGAACTGCATCATTGGCGGATACAGAGGAAGCGTTAACGAGTGGAAACGGTTTGACCGCGCCTGGAAACCGATTCTCAAAGCCTTCGACGTCGAAGAATTTCACGCAAAAGAGTTTTGGCCCAGACCTCAAGGAAAACGGATCGGAATATATCGAGACTGGAGCGATGAAAAGCACCGCGACTTTATAGATCAACTGTTAAAGGTGATCGAGTCATCCAAGATTTTCCCTATCGCATGTGGTGTATTGAGAGGGGAATGGGACAAGCTATCTGCGGACAAAATGGCGCTTTACTCGGGTACCAGCCGTCTTCATAAGCCACAATTTCTCGCTCTGCAAAGAGTAGTTGTGAGTTCCGCAGAGTTCTGTCACAACGGCAGGGTCATGCACTTTGTCTTCGACGAGTCTCCTCACAGCAGCGTGATGCTCGAATGTTTTCATGAGCTAAAGCAAGGATTCAGGGAAACCGGCGAACTTCTACTCGATCACATAGGCGAGTTCTCGACCGCAGAAAGCAGAATTGCCACTCCCCTTCAGGCCGCAGATTTGCTTGCCTATGAAGCCCACCGATGGGCCAAAAAAGGCGAAGCGGATCGGAACTACTCAATGAGAGATGTGTATCAGCGTGCCATGAAACGGATGAAGTCTAAAGAAGACTTCTGGCTTTTTGACGAGAACAGATTCTCCATGCTTGAGCGTGCAGCAAACCTCGCAGCAAATCAGTCGTGAGGCCAGTTACGTATATTATTGCCTTTCCCTATTCCACGCGTAATGCTTTTGCGGGGTCGAGGCGGGCGGCACGTTGTGCCAAGATGGCGCTTGCGGTCCATTCATGCCGCGGGGGCCAGCGGCATAGCCGCTGTATAGTGATGGCCGGAGGAAGGCAGATGAATCGACGGCAATTCATCACGGCGGGGAGTGCGGCGGCTGCGATGCCATTCGTGACCAGGAGAGTTTTCGCTTTTTCAGGGGGCTGGGGAGAAAACGTTTCTCGCGACGCTGGCACATCACCTCTGCTATTCGGCACGGACTACTACCCGGACCAGACGCCAGAGAATCTTTGGGAAGAAGATGCGGCAGCCATGTCGGCCATGGGCATTACGAATGTCCGCATCGCGGAATTCGCCTGGGCCTTAATGGAGCCGCAGGAGGGCAACTTCAGCTTTGCGTGGCTGGACCGGGCGATTGGCGTTCTTCATGCTCACGGGATCGTTGTGATTTTGGGCACTCCTTCTGCTGCACCACCGCCGTGGCTCACGCTGAAATATCCCGAGGTGCTGATGGTGGACGAACATGGCGTCGAGTTGAGCCCGGGCGCGCGACGCTTCACCTGTCCGACGAACAGCACATACCGCCGGCTTTCGCTTGCCGTCGCGAGAGAGATGGCCGACAGGTTCGCCAAGACTCCGGGTGTGATTGGCTGGCAGATCGACAACGAACTCACGCTGGGCGAGTCCAGCCGCTGTTACTGCCGCTACTGCCGGAAGGGTTTTGAAGAGTGGCTGCGCAACAAGTATGGCTCGCTCGACGCGCTCAACCAGGCGTGGGGCACGGTTTTCTGGAGCAATACGTACACCGATTTCGCACAAATTCCGACGCCGCTTCCGTCCGGCGCGCCGCCGAATCCCGGACTCGCGCTCGATTACGATCGGTATCAGAGCTACGCGAATGTATCCTTCCAGGGCGAGCAACTGACGATGCTGCGCACCCAGTGTCCGAGCCACTTCATCACGACGAACAATGTGGGCCTGGTCGATACGATCGATATGCGCGATCTGTATCGGGATCTGGATTTCGTTGCTTCGGATAACTACCCGGGATTTTTCGCGGTGCATCAAGGTAATTCCGGCCTGGGGCCGGAGATGATCGCGCCGATGGTGTCCTTCAGCCACGATGTTTCGCGAAGTGTGAAGGATGGCAAGCCTTTCCTGATCATGGAGGAGCAATCGGGGAAAGCCGGTCAGCCCACCTTCTCGCCGCAGCCCGAGCCGGGGCAGTTGCGTCTGTGGTCGTACCAGGCGGTGGCGCATGGCGCAATGGGCATCAACTATTTCCGCTGGGACACGGCGAACTTTGGCGCAGAGGAGTACTGGCATGGCCTGCTGCGGCATGATCGTTCCCACAGTCCGGGATTTGCAGAGATCGAGCAGACGATGCGGGAGATGAAATCGCTGGGGCCCGACGCGCTAATGGCGCCATATGCTGCCACGTTGGCGCTCTGCTTCGACCCCGCTTCGGACTGGGCGCTCACGATTCAACCGGGCCAGCCGAAGCTTAAGTATATGAGCGAGGCGATGTCCTGGTATGGCACGATCGCCGCGTCGCATGCGGGCGTCGACATCGTGAACGCCACGCAGGATCTCTCGCGGTACAAAGTGGTCTGCGCGCCAGCGATGTACATCGTCAGCAAAGAGCAGGCTGCGCGCATTCGCGATTTTGTGGACACAGGCGGCACATTCATTGCCGGCTTTCGACTTGGCGTGAAGGATGAGCATAGCCAGATAGTCGCCACGCCACTGCCCGGACTGCTGCGCGAGGTGATGGGCGTGGAGCTTGTCGACTATCAACCGATCTACTCGGAGATGCAATCGGTGCAATTCAGCGGGGCGCTCGCGGGCGCGAACGGGGAGTGCCACATCTGGGCGGATATTCTCGATGCGAAGAAGGCAGAGGTGCTGGCTACTTATACGGGCGGAGCGTACGCGGGCAGGGCGGCGATCACCTCGAACAACTTCGGAAAGGGGAAGGCTATCTACCTCGGAGCGCACTTGGAGCCTGCGGATCTGGGCCGTGTGTTGCTTACCTTGATCGCATCGGCTGGAGTGCCTCGGCCGACGGAGATGCCACCGGGTGTTGAGATGACGGTCCGGCGCACGGATCGGCGGGCATGGACTTATCTTTTGAACCACACTGCGAAAGCGCAATCTGTCACTCTTACAGACACCTATGTGGATGCGCTGGACCGGTCGGCGGTGAGCGGGCCGGTTCGGCTGGAGCCTTATGGTGTGCGGGTGCTGCTGAAAGGCTGATGGGACGGTCCTTGTTATATCCCGCTTTTCGCTCCGCCCAGGATGAGCAGGTGAGTTTCGAGATCATCGCACAGCACGTCTTCGGCGCGAGATATAGCTCGCCCTATTCGGTGCGTAGGGCCTGTGCTGGATCGAGGCGGCTGGCGCGCCAGGCGGGGAAGATACAGGCGCACGCGGCAGCGGTGGCGAGAACGAGGACGACGGTGGAGAAGACGCTCCAGTCGAAGGGGCTCATGCCGTAGAGCATCTCGCGGAGCAGCTGCACGGTGGCAGCGCCCCCGGCGAGTCCGAGGAGGAGACCGATCAAAACGGGCGCGAGGCCGTCTACAAGAGTGAGGCGCATGACTTCCACACGTTGCGCGCCGAGCGCTATGCGAATGCCGAGCTCACCGGTGCGCTGGGTGACGAGATAGGAGAGGACGCCGTAGAGACCGACGGCGGCGAGCACAAGCGCGATGATGGCAAAGGCGAGGACGAGGATGGAATTGAACTGGTCCTGCAAGGTGTCGACGCCAATGTTCTGCCGCATGGTGAGGACATTGGCGACGGAAAGGTCGGGGTCGAGCTGGCCGAAGATTTTCTGGATGGGGAGAGCGAGTGCTTCAATATCAACACCGGGATTGCCGCGAACGCCGATTCCGACACCGCCGTAGTGACCCTCAAATAATGGCAAGTAGACGGTGGGCCGCATGGGTTGCGTGATCTTCCAGCGGGTGTCGCCGACGACGCCGACGATTTCGTAGTATTTTGGGCCGACATCGCTTCCACCGAGATGGCGGCCAATGGGGTCTTCGCCGGGGAAGTATTGCTTCGCAGTGGATTCGCTGATGATGGCGACCTTGGCGTGGTCGAGGCGCTCGTCGTTACGGAAGTAGCGGCCGCGGATGAGCGGGATCTGAAGCGCGGCAAAGTAGTCCGGGTCGGCACCGCGATGCATAAGGTCGATCCCTTGTCCTTTGGGCAGCGGCGGGTGTTCGGGAATGTCGATAAGAACGTCGCCGCCCCATCCTTCCCCGGGCAGAGCGCTGGAGATGCCGGCCGCGGCGACGCCAGGAAGCGCGCGAACGCGAGCGAGAAGCTGTTCGAAGAAGGCGACCTTCTGCGTGGGCGCGCTGTAGTGTGCGTCGGGAAGGCTGAATTGCATGGTGAGGACGTTGTCGACGGTGCTCCCGAGATCGCGCGTGCGGAGCTGCTGATAGCTCTTGAGCAGGAGGCCGGCGCCTAGGAGGAGGACGACGGTAAGCGAGACTTCCGCAGTGAGAAGAGCTTTGCGCAGACGGGCGCGGCTGCGGCCGCCGGAGTGCGAACGCGAGGAGCTTTGCAGAGTTTCGAGAAGCTGCCCGGCGTGCAGGCTGAATGACGGACTGAATCCGGCAGCGAGACCGGCGGTGACAGAAATGGCGATGACGACGGCCAGTGCCCACCAGTCGAGGTGAATCTCCTGCGCGCGGGCAATGTCGATCTTCGAGTGCTGGAGCCAGGCAAGCGCAGCCCAGGCGAGCAGCAGGCCAAGCGCACCTCCGGCGACGGAGAGGACTAACGATTCGGTGAGGTGCTCACGGATGAGACGCCAGCGGCTGCCACCCAAGGCAGCGCGGATGGCAAGATCGCGTTGCCGCGCGGCGGAGCGGGCGACGAGTAGATTCGCGACATTGAGACAGGCGATGAGGAGCACACAGAACGTTGCCGCGAACAGAGTGTACAGCGGTGTTTTGAAGTCCTCGACGGTAGAGTCGAGCAGCGAGCGTCCGACGGCGTGGTTGTGCACGGGGGGTTCGGGATGCGCAAGCTTGACCCGACGTTGGACGGTATCGATTTGATTGACTAGACCCGCAAGCGTCACACCGGGTGCGAGGCGGGCGGTGACGTAGAAGTTGTGATCGCCATAAGCACTCATGAGATCCGACGGCGCGTCATGACTGGCGGGCGTCCAGAGCTGGTCTTTGGGCCAGGGGTAGTCAAATGACGGCGGCATGACACCGATGATGGTGTGCGGCTTGGCGTCGAGATAGATGATTTTGCCGACGATGGCAGGGTCGGCCGCGAAGCGACGCTTCCAGAAGCTGTTCGACAGGATGGCGGTGGCCTGCGCGGAGGGCTGATCGTCGGAGGCGAGGAAGTCGCGGCCAAGTGCGGGCGCGACGCCGAGGACGCGAAAAAGATTCCAGGAGACCCAGGCGGCGGTAATAGATTCCGGCAACTGACCGCCGCTGGCGGAGACGTTGTAGCCCTGCCAGGGAGAGACGAGGGCCATCTGGGCGGTGTTCTGTGTGGCGCGCTGCCACTCCTTGAAGACACCTGCGGCGACGGGCATCCACGGCGAGGGGCTGTGGCTGACGGATTCGCTTTCATAGAGGGACACGAGACGAGAGGATTGCGGGTACGGCAGCGGGTTGAGCAACACGGAGCGAACGACGGTGAAGAGCGCGGTGGTAGCACCGATGCCAAGCGCCATCACCAGAATGGCGGTGAGAGTGAAGCCGGGTGTGCGGACGAGAGTGCGGAGGGTGTAGCGGAGGTCATGCGCGAGGTTTTCGAAGGGAGCGATGCTGTTTTGCTGCCAGAGATCTTCATGCACGCGGCGAGCAGAGCCGAACTTGATGTGGGCGCGGCGCTCGGCTTCTTCAGGGGTGAGGCCGCGAGCGATGTTTTCGGCGCGCTCGGCATCGAAATGAGCGGCGATCTCGCGGGCGAGATCGTGGTCACGGCGGCTGCGACGGACGATACGCGCAAAGATCATTCGGCACCTTCTTCGGTTACGTGTTCACCCATGACCAGATGGATGGCACGGGCCATCTGACGCCAGCGGCCGGCTTCGAGCGTGAGACGGCGGCGGCCGGCAGCGGTGAGGCGGTAGTACTTGGCCTTGCGATTGTTTTCGCTCGCGCCCCAGAAGGAGGAGAGCCAGCCGCGGTCTTCGAGGCGATGAAGCGCGGGGTAGAGTGAGCCTTGCTCGACCTCGAGAACGTCTTCCGAGGTGCGCTCGATCACCTTGGCGATGGTGTGGCCGTGGGCATCGCCGGTGGAGAGGGTGCGAAGGATCATCATGTCGAGCGTGCCTTTGAGCATGTCGCTCGAGAGCGGTTCATTTCGGCCCATGTCGGTGTCGTTCTCCCCTCGGAGTTCTATGGGAGAAAAGTGTATACCACTCGAAGTTCTATGGGAAAGGAATCAGGGATGAGGGATCAGCAAAAGGGAAGGTGAAGCGCCCTGCTACTGCTGTCGGACAGGCCGGGTTCGGTGATCGATAGTGTCTTCGGTCGGGACCGGGCACCATTGGCCGCATTCAGTTTGGTGGCACGGCTCGGTTTTGCTGCGGACTCGCGGATCCTAGCGATTCGCGTCCTGTCACTTCTCAGTGGTACCGATCACGAGGAGAGCCGGTCTCGGAGAAAAGTTGGTATGTTTCCCAAAACGGGAATGGTGTTGGCCGATCTGATCGAAGAAAATCCTGCTGTTTGCGCAATTTCCTTCCTAAGTGGTGAACGCGCATAACTCGGGATATCTTAGGCAAGTTTTATATCAGTGTTGCATTGTTATATGCGCCAGTAAGAACAATCTACATTCCGCGGTGATTTTGCCGCGTGTTTCCCACAGCCTGGCGTACATGCGTGGAAAGAGCCGTGAATGCGGGTGCGAGCGTAGTATCCACATCGAGATGCGCGACGGGGGCCGTCTGCATCTTTTGGGTGATATAGTTCCGCCTATATCTCAATCACACTTATTTCCACAGATAAGTGGCGTGACCATTTATCGCAGATATACATAAGAAGAATCGGCCCTGCGACTGGTCAGAAATTCATGACGGCATAGTTCGCCGGTCAGCGCTGTTTCCGGGCCTCCACCTCCTCCCCCGCTCATCGGACATTTCGTCTGCAGGGGACTGTCTTCCTGCCGTGGCTCTCTCTACCTCGCGTTGTGTGCCGAGTGAAGGAGATGCGCCAGTGCAACTTGTTTCGTCGAAGGCTACGAGCCCAATTCAATTTTTCCATCGCCGCTCGGGCCTCTCGCGACGGTTATCGCCTGGCCTTTCTGCGGCGCTCCGCTTCTTTGCGAAGGTTCCTCTTTCTGCGGCGTGGATCATCTGCTCGCTGATTGCCATCGCGCATCTGGCAGGCTGCGGAGTTACCTACAACACGCTTCCACTTACGGTGAGTCCCGGCTCGCTCTCCTTCGGCTCGGTCCCGGTGGGCCAGACGCAGGCCGCCACGGTGACAGTCCAGAACCACGGCCTTTCGGCGGTGACGCTCAACGGGATGCAGGTTGCCGATCCCGCGTTCACGCTGGTGCCGGCCGCGATGCCGACAACGATTCCCGCCGGCGGGACGGCGAGCATGACGGTCACCTTCGCACCCACCGCGGCGAAGGATTACAACTCGCAGATCGTGATTCAGAGCGGGGTCGGCGATGCCAAGGTAGGCGTATCTGGCACGGGGCAACACAAAGCCCAGCAACCGCCGCCTTCGGGCACCCCCGCGTTGCAACTGAGCGCGACCGCCCTGCAGTTTGGCAGTGTGCCAATCGGTGGAGAAGCGCAACAGAGCGTGACACTGACCTCGAGTGGAACAGCCCCGCTCCAGATCAGCGCCCTGAATGCGACAGACGCGAACTTCTCCGCGCAGGCGCCCTCGCTGCCGCTCACCCTGCAGCCAGGCCAGACGCTGAGCCTGCCGGTGAAGTTTGGTCCTCGAAACGCCGGTGTGAAGACCGGGAAACTGATGATCGCCAGCGATGCGGCGGCGACGCCGTCAATGGCCGTTAACCTGACGGGCAGCGGTGCGGCGCAGACTCCTCCGCCGACTGCGTCGACACCGGCTCTCACAATCAGCAATACGGCGGTCGACTTCGGATCGGTGACTCTGGGCTCGCAAGGGACCACGTCCGTGACACTGACTTCGAGCGGCACGGCGACGGTGGTGCTGCAGTCGATGACGGTGACCGGCGATGCGTTTTCGGCGGGGCAGCTGCATCTGCCGCTTACCCTTGCGCCAGGCCAGCAGGTGACGCTTCCACTCACGTTTGTTCCGACGGCCACCGGAAGTCAGCAAGGCCAGGTCACGTTTGCCGACAATGCGACCGGGAGTTCCAACACCATCAGCCTAACTGGGGCCGGAGTGGCGCCGCCCACGGTGGCGTCTCTTTCTGCGCCCGGCAGTGTGGAGTTTGGCGACGTGACGGTGGGTTCGCTGGGCTCGAAGACGATCACGCTGGTGTCCAATGGCACCGCGCCCGTGACGGTGAAGTCGATCACGGTGGCGGGTGCGGAGTTCGCCGGCTCTCCGGTTGTGTTGCCCCAGGTATTGCAGCCGAATCAGCAGATGTCGGTGAAGCTGAAGTTCAACCCCAATAAGGACGGCGATGCCAGCGGGACTATGACGGTGTCCAGCGACTCTGCGAGCAGCCCGACGCTGGCGGTGAAGGTACATGGCAAGGGAGTGGTCGCAACCACGCCGTCTCTCTCCGCGAGCGCGAGCACGCTGAGCTTCGGGCAGGTGCTTGTCGGCTCGGAGGCGACGAAGACGATAACGGTGACCTCGACGGGAACGACGCCGGCTACGATCACCGCGGGAACCGTAACCGGCGCAAGCTACACAGCGACCTACGCCGGTGTTCCAGTTGGAAGTCTCTCCGCGCCGATCACGCTGCAGCCGGGCCAGCAGGTGACGTTCAGTGTCACGTTCGATCCGGCCACGACGGGTACAGCGACTGGACAATTGAGCCTCGCGACGGATACAGGTGCGCCCGTCAATGTGGCACTGACCGGTCGGGGAAAGCAGGGAGCCGCGCCAGCGCTGACCCTCAGCGATCCGAGCCTGAGTTTCGGTGACGTGCAGGTGGGCGCGAAGTCAGTGCTGCAACTGACGCTGACCTCGTCTGGCACAGCGCCTGTGACGATTTCGTCAGCGACGATTGCCGGGCAGCAATTTAAGGTGACGTCGGTGGCGTATCCGGCCGGCGTGAGTGGGTGGCCGGCAACGCTGAATCCGGGCGAGCAGGTGGTCCTGTCCATCACATTCGCTCCGGACGCGGTGGATTCATTCACTGGCGGCCTGGCATTGACCAGCGACGCCAGCGGCGCGACGGCGAACGTTCCGCTGAGCGGGAACGGAGTGGCAGTACCGGCGCCAAATCTGACGCTTTCGACTACATCGATCAACTTCGGGCAGGCACAGATCGGGACCAAGGTAACTCGGTCCGTGACGTTGACCTCGAGCGGCAACGCGCCGCTGGACATCAACACGATCACGATTGCCGGCACGCCATTCAGCATTGGCACGCTGTCGCTGCCAACGACTTTGCAACCGGGACAGCAGTTGACGGTGAATGTCACCTATGAGCCGACGACCGCAGAGGCTGATGCAGGAACGCTCACGGTAGCGAGTAATGATCCTTCCGGGCCGGCGACGGTTTCGCTTGGCGGAAATGGAACGGCGGTTCCGACCCCGCAGCTGACGGCGAATCCGACGGCGTTGAACTTCGGCAATACGCCGGTGAATGCGCCGGTGACGAAACCGGTGACGCTGACGTCCACCGGCACAGCAGTGGTGACCATCAGCGCGGCGACGGTGAGCGGGGCAGGCTTCAGCGTGTCGGGCGCGACTTTCCCGGTGACGTTGAATCCGAACCAGACACTGACACTGCAGGTCCAGTTCGATCCGACGACGGCCGGGGCGGCGACGGGGCAGCTGACTATCACCAGCGATTCGACGACCGGCGGCACGGCGAACGTCACCCTCACCGGCAGCGGTACGGTGACCACGACGCCCCAGTTGACGGTGAGTCCGGCGTCGGTGAACTTCGGCAACACGCCGGTGAATGTGCCGGTGACGCAACCGGTGACGCTGACGTCCACCGGGACGGCGGCGGTGACCATCAGCGCGGCGACGGTGAGCGGGGCAGGCTTCAGCATGTCGGGCACGACTTTCCCGGTGACGTTGAATCCGAACCAGTCAGTGACGCTGCAAGTGCAGTTCGATCCGACAACGGCCGGTGCAGCATCGGGGCAGCTAACTATCAACAGCAATTCGACGAAAGGCGGCACCGCGAAGGTTGCGCTCAGCGGCAACGGTACGGTGACCACGAGTCCGCAGTTGACGGTGAATCCGACGGCCGTGAACTTCGGCAATACACAGGTGAACGTCCCGGTGACACAACCGGTCACGCTGACCTCTACCGGCACGGCGGCGGTGACCATCAGCGCGGCCACGGTGAGTGGGGCAGGCTTCAGCGTGTCGGGCACGACGTTCCCGGTGACCTTGAATCCGAACCAGTCAGTGACGCTGCAAGTGCAGTTCAATCCGACTTCAGCCGGCGCAGCATCAGGTCAGCTGACTATTAACAGCGATTCGACGACTGGCGGCACTGCGAAGGTCGCGCTCAGCGGCAACGGCACAGTGGCGACCACGGCACAGTTGACAGTGAGCGCGGGTTCGCTGTCCTTCGGGAACGTCGCAGTAAACTCCACGGCAACGCTGCCACTGACGCTGACCTCCTCCGGTACAGCGCCAGTGACGATCAATGCAGCGACGCTAAGCGGTGCCGGTTTCGCAGATTCGGGCGCGACCTTCCCGGTGACGCTGAATCCGAACCAGGCGGTGACGCTGCAGGTGGAGTTCGATCCGACGGCAGCCGGAGCAGCGACAGGACAATTGGAGATCACGAGCAACTCCTCGAGTGGTGCGACTACCATCGTCCAACTAAGCGGAACGGGCACGGTGGCAACAACTCCACAATTGCTGGTGAGTGCGACTTCGCTGCCCTTTGGGAACGTGCCTGTGGGTTCGACTGCAACGCAGTCCGTGACTCTGACCTCATCCGGGACGGCGCCGGTAACGGTCAGCTCCGTGGCGCTGCAGGGCACGGGCTTCAGCGATTCGGGAGCGATATTCCCGATGACCTTGAATCCGAATCAGTCAGTGACGCTGAAGGTGCAGTTCGATCCGACGGCCGCGGGTGCAGTGAGTGGAAAGCTGACGATCACCAGCAACTCGACTACGGGAAGCACAACGCAGGTGTCGCTGAGCGGCACGGGCACCGCGGTGGCACACGAGATCGATCTGAACTGGGATGCACCGGCCAGCTCAGACGATCCGGTGGCCGGTTATAACGTCTATCGGTCGACAAACGGCGGGGGGGCGTTCACGAAGCTGAATGCGTCGCCGGACAGCCAGGAGACGTATATCGACAGCGCGGTGCAAAGTGGCTCGACGTATGTTTACGAGGTGAAGAGCGTGGATGCGAGCGGGGTGGAGAGCGGTGCGTCGAACCAGATCACGCTGACGGTGCCGTGAGCGGTCCGGGAAATCAGAGGGAAGCAAGGGCGCGCTGTTTCGTGGCGCGCCCTCGTTCTATCAGGCGGACAGGCCGTGCTGCTGGATTTTATAGAGCAGGGCACGGTAGCTGATGTTCAGGTCGGTTGCCGCTCGGCGGCGATTCCAGCCGGTAGCGGCGAGGGCCTTCTGGATCATCCGGCTCTCTGTCTGGTTTTTGACGTCGTTTACTATCGAGCGCATCCCCCGGGGCGCTGGAGGCTCCGGAAGCGCGGAGGGTGAAGGGGCAGCATGGGGGGCGGGGTACACCGTCACCGAGGTGGTCGTTGCACGGGCCTTCACGCGAAGCTCATTGCATGCCGCCTCCTGGTCCTGCAGCACCAGGGTGCGGATGACGAAGTTGCGTAGTTCGCGCAGATTGCCCGGCCAACTGTACTCCTGCGCTGCAGCGAGCACACGCTCCGTCAGCGCAATCGGCTGCTGATCGAGCTCAGTTGCCGCGCGCGCGACGAGGTGTTGCATCAGGAACGGAATCTCCTCGCGACGCTCACGCAGCGGTGGGATGGTGATTGCGAAGGTGCTGAGACGGTAATACAGGTCTTCACGGAAGCGCTTCTCCGCCATGGCTGCTTCCATGTCAATGTTGGTTGCAGCCACGACCCGGACATCGACCTGGCTGGAGTTGCGGGCGCCGAGCCTTGAGAATGTGCCGTCCTGCAGAACGTGCAGCAGCTTGGCCTGCATCTGCGGGCTCATTTCGCCGATCTCATCCAGCAGAAGGGTGCCCTTGTCGGCCAGCTCGAATTTGCCAGGCTTGGCGCGCACGGCACCGGTAAATGCGCCTACTTCGTATCCAAAGAGCTCACTCTCGAGGAGCTCCGTGGGCAGCGCAGCGCAGTTCACATTGACAAAGTTCTTGCCTGGGCGGCCATGGTACTTGTGCAAGAGCATGGCGACAATTTCTTTGCCGACGCCGCTCTCTCCGAGTATCAAAACGGGAATATCGACGGGTGCAAGGACGCGAACATTTTTGTAGATGTTCAGCATTGCCGGTGACGCAGCAAAAAAGAACCGGCCATTGTCCAGCTCTTCCACGTGATGTCCGGAGGCTGCAGCCGGAGCCGGAGTTTCCGCCGGCGCAGGCTCTACTGTTTCTATGCCCGCAATCAATTTCTCCAGATCCTGACGCAGGAAAGGTTTGTTGAGGACCGAATGAACTCCCCAGCGCTGCGCCTGACGCTGCCAGGAGTCATCTCCCATCTCGGAAAGAACCGTGACGTGGCAGCCGCTGAGCGTCTCCTTCCACTCTGCCGGAAAAACGCTTGCGGCACTCCGGCCGCGTGTTGTATCGAGCAACAGAAGATCTGGTTTCAATTCGGGAAATATATTGGAGGCCGCTTCTGCGGCCGTCGTGGCGCATACGACTGTGTGTCCCTCAGACTCCAGGGATCTCTGGATTAACAACCGAAGGTTTTCATCTTCGCTGACTAATACTGCAGTGACTGCGCGCATCATTCTTCTCACCCTTTTGCCGGCGATTCGGCATTTTGCCCGGGCATGGCTCCCGAGGCGCCGTGGCTTCGGTCCCCAACTTCCCCGACGTACTAGTTTGCCCGGCCCAACGTGGACCCAAGACGAAGTGAAACAAGAACCCCCCAGATAGTGTGTAAAAGGCGCAGAAACGCTTCACGCTTTCCGCAAAACTGGGAGTTTCAAAAATCCAGAAGCTAAGCCCCACGAATTAGAGGGGTCTTCGGTACCTACTCGGAGCGGAATGCTGCATATCTGATTGGTACTTTGTATATCGACATTGTTTGTGATTTCGAGCCGAGACTAGCATCGTGAAGATGGCGGGTCAATTGCACAGCGGTGCAGAATAGTTGTTACATCCGTGCTTCTTTTTTCGGGAAAGTGAGAAGATTTCTGCACATCGCGGCGAAGTATCACAGGAGAGTGTTGAGGTGAGATAAAAGCAGCACGTCATTTCAAGGCTTGATTGTGTTGCTTTCAGCGGCAATTTCTTGGTTTAGCGGTAAGGCAATTTCTTTTGGGTAACTTCTTATGCGCAAAAAGGCGAGCCTGGTAGTGGTTGGCGGCGGCATTGTTGGATTGGCCACTGCGATGGAATGGAGCGCTCGATATCCCGACCTTCCGGTCGTCGTCCTGGAGAAGGAAAGGGAAATCGCATCTCACCAGACAGGCCACAACAGCGGTGTCATACATTCCGGCATCTATTACAAATCCGGGAGCTTAAAGGCGCAAATGTGTGTGGCAGGGGTTGCACTGCTCGAGCGCTTCTGTGAAGAGCACGGAGTTCCCTTCGAGAGCTGCGGCAAGCTGATCGTGGCGACCTCAAACGAAGAACTCCCGCGACTCGAGGAGCTCTTTCGCCGCGGTGTTGGCAACGGTCTTCAGGGCTTACGGATGTTGGGGCGCGAAGAGATCCGAGAGTACGAGCCGCATGCTGCAGGCGTGCGTGGCATCCATGTGCCGGTAACCGGAATCATTGATTACGCTCGTGTCGCGAAGGCCTATGCGGCTGTCATTCTGGAGCGCGGCGGCGAGATTTATTGTTCATCGGAAGCGCGAGCGATCAGCCGATCGGGAAATGAAACCGTTGTGGAAACAAATACCGGCGAGATAGAGACGGCCTTCCTGGTGAATTGCGGGGGATTGCACAGCGATCGCCTAAGCCGCATGGCGGGCGCGAAGCTCGACCTGACGATTGTGCCGTTCCGGGGCGAATACTACGATCTTGCGAAAGACAAGGAATTGCTGGTGCGCGGCCTAATCTATCCGGTGCCGGATCCGCGCTTTCCCTTTTTGGGAGTTCATTTCACACGCCGCATTGGCGGTGGAGTGGAAGCCGGTCCGAATGCGGTGCTCGCGTTGGCACGCGAGGGTTATAACAAACAATCCTTCAAGGCGAAGGATGTTCTTGGGTATGCGACCTTTCCCGGCTTCTGGATCATGGCGGCCAAGTACGGCAAGGTTGGTGTCGAGGAGTACTACCGGTCGTGGAGCAAGCGGGCGTTTGTGCGCTCCTTACAGAAGCTGGTTCCGGAGATTACGGAAGCTGACCTAGTGCCCGGGGGAAGCGGCGTGCGTGCACAGGCGCTCAGCCGTAGAGGCAAACTGATCGACGACTTCAGCTTTGCCTATGCAGATGGGGTACTCCATGTCTGCAATGTTCCTTCACCTGCAGCTACGGCCTCGCTGGCCATCGCGAAATATGTGACGGACACCATCGTCCGCCATGTGGGTGATCCGCATCGAACGGCCTCGTTCGCGGCTCCCGCGCTTGACTGAAACCTCCTTTATCAGAGCGCCGCGTTCCTGATCGCAGCGTCGGCATCTTCGGCGGCCTCTAGACGTCGGCGGCGAGCTTTACGAATGGGGCTCACGAGTTCCAATTCGGGAAACGCTGGAGGCATAGAATCGCGCGTGCAAGGCAACAGCCGACTGCACGTTTTTGTGCAAGTCTCTGCACACGCTTTCTTCCGTTCTCTCCCACTTTCGGGGAGTTAGCCATCCCCGCTTTGGCACAGTACATGCCACTACCCCAACGTGTCGAGCCATCGAACGGATGCGTCCAGGCAGGCTGTGCCGCTGCTCGGGGTCGGGCTCCCTGTCGTATCGCGTCTTCGCTCTCGATGAGTTCGGCCGTGAAAGAAGGCAACTACGTGGCGAGCATTCTTCGATTTTTGACCCGTGCGCAATGGTTCGGGCTTTTTCTGGGAGTTCTGCTTGGTCTGGGATGGTCTCAATCTGCGTTGGCGCAGTGCGGCAGCCCCGCCAATGCCATTGTGGCGGAAAACTGCTTGCCGGGGAGTCCCTCGTCTGAATGGGATATAGGCGCGAATACGGCCGGTGATCAGACGATCCAGGGATTCGCAACCGATATCAGCGTAAACGTAGGCGGCACGGTTGCCTTCAAGATCAAAACGCCTGCCAGGGCCTATACGATCACCATTTATCGCCTTGGCTACTACGGCGGGATGGGCGCGCGCAAAATAGCAACGGTCACGCCGTCCGCACCGCTACCGCAAACGCAGCCCGCCTGCATCACCGACACTTCTTTAGGGCTGGCGGACTGCGGCAACTGGGGGGTTTCCGCAACCTGGGCCGTGCCGACAACCGCGGTCTCCGGCGTTTATATTGCGCATCTGGTTCGTACCGATACCGGCGGCGAAAGCCACATCGTCTTTATTGTCCGCAATGATGCCAGCCATTCGGCCATTCTCTATCAGACTTCGGATGAGACCTGGCAGGCCTATAACTACTACGGCGAAGGCAGCCTTTACGGCGACAATTCCGGAATATTTGGATTGAACAGCCGTTCCTATAAGGTCAGCTACAACCGACCCTTCCTGACTCGCGACTATAACGACGAATCCGCAACGTGGCTCTTCGGCGCAGAGTTCCCGATGATCGAGTGGCTGGAACGAAACGGCTACGACGTCAGCTACTTCACAGCGGTAGATGCGGCGCGAAATGGAACGCTGATCAAGAACCACAAGATATTTATGGACTCGGGCCATGACGAGTACTGGTCGGGGCCACGCCGGACAAACGTCGAAGCTGCCCGGAACGCGGGCGTCAACCTAGCATTTTTCAGCGGCAATGAGGTGTTCTGGAAGACCCGCTGGGAGAACAGCAGTGATGGCACGAACACGCCGTACCGTACGTTGGTCTGCTACAAGGAGACGCTGGCCTTTGACAAGATCGATCCGAGCGACCCGCCGACCTGGACGGGCACCTGGCGTGACACGAGCTTCAGCCCGCCTGCTGATGGCGGAAAACCAGAAAATGCGCTGACCGGCACCTTATTCATGGTGAACGGGCCGGGTCCGGACAATGATGGCAGCCTGCAACTGCAGGTTCCATCCGATGACGGCAAGATGCGCTTCTGGCGCAATACAGCTGTGGCGAGGCTTGCCACCGGCTCGACCTACACAATGCCTCAGGGCACGCTGGGTTACGAATGGGACGAGGATATCGACAACGGATCGCGTCCGGCGGGACTGATTCATCTCTCGACCTCATCGCACAGCATGACTTCGGACCTGCTGCTCGATGAGGGAGCGACCTATGGAGCCGGAAACGCGGTCCATCATATGACGCTCTACCGCGCGCCGAGCGGGGCGCTGGTTTTTGGTAGCGGTACGGTCAGCTGGGCCTGGGGACTGAGCAGCGATCACGACAATCCATTCGGCTTCGACACTCCGGATCCCGATGCGAATATGCAGCAGGCGACGGTAAACCTGCTTGCGGATATGGGTGTGCAACCGGCCAGCATCCAGACCAACCTGCAGGTGGCGAGCGCCTCGAGCGACACGACGCCGCCGGTGTCGACAATCAGTTCACCGGCCTCCGGAGCAAATCTGAACGCAGGCACCGCGGTGACGGTGACGGGCACGGCGACAGACTCCGGTGGAGGAGTTGTGGGCGCGGTGGAGGTCTCCGGCGACGGAGGCGCTACGTGGCATCCGGCAAATGGACGTGGCAGCTGGAGCTACAGCTTCACCCCCACGGTGACGGGACAGATCACGATCAAGAGCCGCGCCGCGGATGACAGCGGCAATGTGGAGACGCCGAAGAGTGGCGTGACCGTATCGGTGGCTCCGCAGGTCTGTCCGTGCGGAGTATGGAACACTTCGAACGTGCCCGTGACCCAGGACAGCGGGGACGGCAATGCGGTCGAGGTTGGCTTGAAGTTCCGGGCCGACGCTGATGGAACCGTACTCGGTGTCCGTTTCTATAAGTCGGCCGCGAACAAGGGCACGCATGTGGGCCATCTCTGGACCAGCTCCGGCACACAGCTGGCCACGGCGACCTTTACCAGCGAGAGCGCCTCGGGCTGGCAGCAAGTCAATTTCGCGCAGCCGGTAGCGATCACGGCAAACACGACCTACGTGGTGTCCTACTATGCACCGCAGGGTCACTACGCCGCAGACGCAAACGCCTTCGCAAACGCGGGTGTGGACGATCCTCCGCTGCATGCGCTTGCCAATGGTGTCGATGGCGCGAACGGCGTCTTTGACTACACGAGTTCCGCTCAGGGAACCTTCCCGAGCTCCAGCTTCCACGCGACGAACTATTGGGTCGATGTGGTGTTCACGTCCTCGAATACCTATGCATTGAGCGGCACGCTGAGCGGGCCGGGTGGAGCTGGCGCGACAGTGTCTCTCAGTGGAGCTGAGACTCTCTCCATGACTGCGGATTCGTCCGGCAACTATGCCTTCGATGGCGTGGTCAGCGGCAACTATACGGTGACGCCGTCTCGCGGTGGTGTGACGTTCTCTCCGGTGAGCCGAAACGTAAGTATCGGAACCGGCTCAGTCAGCGGTGTTAATTTCACCGCGACCGTCAGCAATCCGCTGAGCATCTCCGGCACAATCACCAATGGCGCCGGCGCCACAGTGAACCTGGGCGGGGCCGCGACCGCGACCGCGACAGCGGACTCGACCGGCAAGTACAGCTTCGGCGGCCTGCTCGGCGGCAACTATACAGTTACGCCGCAGGCCTCGGGCGAAATCTTTACGCCCGGATCGCAGTCGGTCACGTTGACCAGTTCCAATGCGACCGGCATCAACTTCACCGGGCAGACCTGCGCCTGCATCTCGGTCTGGCCATCGTCAACCACTCCAGCTCTGGTGGATGCGAACGACGGCACGCCCGTAGAAGTGGGCATGAAGTTCCGGTCCGATGTGGTGGGACAAGTAGTGGGTGTCCGCTTCTACAAGGCAACCACCAATACGGGAACACACGTTGGTCATCTTTGGAGTAGCACCGGGACGAAGCTGGCGGAAGTGACCTTCAGCAACGAGACGGCTTCCGGCTGGCAACAGGCGTCCTTCTCTTCGCCGGTTGCCATCACCTCGGGAACCACGTATGTGATCTCGTACTATGCACCGGTCGGGCACTATTCGGCCGACTCGGGTTACTTTGCATCGACCGGGGTCGACAACGCTCCGCTCCATGCGCTTATCAACACTGCGGCTGAACCGGATGGTGTGTACCTGTACACGGCTGCCCCCGGTGCTTTCCCCAGCAACACATTTAATTCAGCCAACTACTGGGTGGATGTGGTGTTTGCACCCGGCACGACGTACAGCATCAGCGGGACTGTCTCGGGAACCAGCGGACCTGGCGCGACTGTGCAACTGGGCGGCTCGGTCTCGGTCACAACGACAGCGGATGGGTCCGGACACTACAGCTTCCCGAATGTTCCCGCAGGCACCTATTCGGTAACGCCAACCAGCGCCGTTGGATTTGTCCCCGGCACTCAAACAGTCACGGTATCGCAGGCGAACATTACGGGCGTGAACTTCAGCATGTCCCCGCTCTGTCCCTGCAATTCCATCTGGGCTCCGTCTGCGACCCCTGCTACGGCCGATTCAAAGGAAGCCGCCTCGGTCGAGCTTGGCACGCAGTTCTCTGCTGACTTTGACGGGTATATCCTCGGCATCCGCTTCTACAAGTCCGCTGCGAACACGGGCCAACATGTGGCGAATCTGTGGTCCGGGACCGGCAACGGAGTCAACCTGGCGACTGCGAATGCGACTGCGGAGAGCCCGTCGGGCTGGCAGCAGATTACGTTTGCGACCCCTGTTCCAATCAGCGCCCACACCACGTATCTGGCGTCGTACTTCGCTCCGGCAGGGCATTATTCCGATGACGTGACGTACTTCAGCAACGGAGGAGTAGACAACGCGCCCCTTCATGCGCCGCAGGATACAAGCGCCATTCACAACGGTGTCTACAGCTATGGGACGAGTTCAACATACCCCACGAGCACCTTCAACGCGGCCAACTACTGGGTTGACGTGCTCTACGCCCAGGCAAGCAGCTATGCCGCCGGCGGGCGGGTTACCGGGAATTTTGCGGGGACCACGCTGACGCTCAGCGGTGCGAAGGGCGGCACGAGCGGAGTCGATGCGTCGGGGAACTATTCGTTCAACAATTTGGCCAACGGCACTTATACCATCACACCGAGCAGCCCTGGTGTGACCTACACACCGGCAAGCCAGACGGTGACGATCAATGGCGCTCACGCGCTGGGGATAAACTTCGTCGCTTCGACGGTCTCCTACACGGTCTCAGGAACGGTAGCGGGTGCTCCGAACGATGCAGTGGTGCTCTCCGGGGCGAATACCTACAACACGGTGACAGATGCTTCCGGGAACTACACCTTCACTGGTGTCGTGAACGGTAGCTATACCGTCACGCCGAGTGCGGCGGGCTTCACGGTGAGCCCGGCTAGCCAGCCCGTTACGGTGAATGGCGCCAACGTCACAGGCGTGAACTTTACGGCAACAGCGCAAGCCTTCAACATTTCGGGCACGATCAGTGGCGGTGCGGGAGCAACCGTAACGCTCAGTGGCGGAGCGAGCGCTACCACCACGGCGGACAGTTCCGGGAACTACAGCTTTGCCGGATATCCCAACGGGTCGTATACGATCACTCCCGCAAAAACAGGTCTGGTCTTCACCCCGGCCAGCATCGCTGCAACCGTGCAGGGAGCGAACATTACAAACGCGAACTTCGCGGTGCCTTCGATCTGTCCGTGCGATACGCTCTGGCAACCGTCGGTCGCCCCGGCCGTGGCGGATGCAGGAGATACGCATGCCGGCGAGTACGGAGTGAAGATCCGTGCTGACCAAGACGGTTACATCGCAGGAATTCGCTTCTATAAGTCGGCGGCGAATACTGGTGCTCATATTGGAGATCTGTGGTCGAGCACCGGAACGAACCTGGGCACCGCGAGCTTTGCCGGTGAGACAGCGAATGGCTGGCAACAGGTGCTCTTCGCGCATCCAGTACCCGTCACGAAGAATACGACCTACGTGGCGTCTTATTTCACTACTGCTGGGCACTATGCAGCCGACTCAGGCTACTTCACGTCATCGGGAGTGGATGCCGGTCCGCTGCACGCGCTGGCGAATGGCGTGGATGGCCAGAACGGCGTCTATGACTACGGAAGCAGCACTCTGTTCCCGACATCCAGCTTCAACGCAGCGAACTATTGGATTGACGCTGTCTACCTGCCGACGACTACTTACACCATCGCCGGCACTCTCTCGGGAACGGGGGCAGCGGGGGCGACGGTAAAGCTGAGCGGTGCGGGGAGCGCAACGGTCACCGCGGACAGCTTGGGCAACTTCTCCTTCGATGGCCTGGCGAATGGGACATATACAGTGACACCTACCGCCAGTGGTGCAACCTTCTCACCGGCTAGCCAGCCGGCGACCATCAACAACGGCCACGCGCTCGGTCTCTCGTTCACCGGTGCAGTGGGCACATTTACGGTGAGTGGGACGATCAGCGGAGCCGGCGGCTCGGGGGCGACGGTAAATCTGACGGGCGCGAGCACCGCGAGCGTCACGGCCGACGCCTCTGGCGTGTACAGCTTCACTGGATTGGCCAATGGCAGCTACACGGTGACGCCGACGAAGTCAGGCTTCG
>KB906735.1:0-83554 GCA_000381585.1 Acidobacteriaceae bacterium KBS 83 | reverse complement strand
CTTCTGGGCAGACCTTTACCCTGAGCGGCACGATTAGCGGGAGCGGCGGCTCGGGCGCAACGGTGAGCTTGACGGGAGCAAAAACCGCAAGCACCACCGCAAACACCTCTGGCGTGTACAGCTTCACCGGATTGGTCAACGGCAGCTACACGGTGACGCCGACGAAGTCAGGCTTCGCGATGACGCCTGCGAACCGTGCAGTTACGATCAGTGGCGCCAACGCGACTGCGAACTTCACTTCTGCGCAGACCTTCACGCTGAGCGGAACGATTAGCGGGAGTGGTGGCTCGGGGGCGACGGTAAATCTGACGGGAGCAAAAACCGCAAGCACCACCGCGAACACCTCTGGCGCCTACAGCTTCACCGGATTGGTCAATGGCAGCTACACGGTGACGCCGACGAAGTCAGGCTTCGCGATGACACCCATAAGTCAGGCTGTGACGATCAATGGTGCCAACGCGACTGCGAATTTCTCTTCCGCGCAGACCTTTACACTGAGCGGGACCATCAGTGGTAGCGGGGGCTCGGGCGCTACGGTGAATTTGACGGGAGCAAAAACCGCAAGCACCACCGCAAACATCTTTGGCGCGTACAGCTTCACCGGATTGGTCAATGGCAGCTACACGGTGACGCCGACGAAGTCAGGCTTCGCGATGACGCCTACGAACCGTGCAGTTACGATCAGTGGCGCCAACGCGACTGCGAACTTCACTTCTGCGCAGACCTTCACGCTGAGCGGAACGATTAGCGGGAGTGGCGGCTCGGGAGCTACGGTGAGCCTAACGGGAGCAAAAACCGCAAGCGTCACCGCGAACATCTTCGGTCAGTACAGCTTCACCGGATTGGTCAATGGCAGCTACACGGTGACGCCGACGAAGTCAGGCTTCGCGATGACGCCTGCGAACCGTGCAGTTACGATCAGTGGTGCCAACGCGACTGCGAACTTCAGCTCCGCGGTGCAGACCTCGACGCTGGGATCGACGCCAACGCCGACGGGCAACGGAAGTGTCTCATTGCAGCTCAGCACCTTGGACGTTGAGTTGCAGCCCGGCCAGACATCGCCGGTGACGGTGCAGGTGACGCCGAAGAATGGCTTCAGCCAGACGGTAAACCTGGACTGCCAGAAGCTACCGGCAAACGTAAACTGCAGCTTCGAGCCGGCATCGCTGCTGGTGGCGAATAGCCAAGCGACCACGACGATGAACGTCAGCAGCAGTAATGCCGCAAGCATTGCGGCTCCGCGCGTGGGGCTTTCCGGAATCTCGTACGGTGCGATGTTGCCGTGGAACCTGATTGGGATGCTTGCGACGGCGGCAGCGCGCAAGCGCAAGAAGCTGGGCATGCTGCGGACGCTGATGCTGCTGGTGCTGACCGGCGTCGGCGCGATGGCGATGAGCGGCTGCGGCGTGACCTACAACACCGTGGCGCAGACCTATCACGTGACGCTGATAGCGACGGCCAACGGAGCTACGGTGAACAGCACCACGTTTGTTGTTGTGCTGAAGGAGAAGGCAGCGCTCTGGTAGAGCGTTGCTGATGGTTGAGTCCTAAGTAAGCAGGATACATTTGCGCAGACTGCCTCTCTCGTTCTTCAGCTCTTCCTTACAGTCAAACGGCGGACCATACACTCTCGAACAGATGACTGCACAGAGCTTTGCTGCCGAGTCACGGACCAGCCGAAACGTATACCGCAGCGTAGTCCGTCTACCCAAAACCGGCTCGATTACAAGCATCGGACAGTCGCGAATTCGTCCGGCGACGCCCGTGTATAAGTTCACGTCAGGGAAGACCTGGGACGCATCCCATCGTTTTAGGATTAGGCACGGAAAAGCAGATTCAGACTTGGATGTATCGGCAATATCTCACCGTGAGAAGAGGGCCCCTAGCCCGACGAATTCCAGAACTACTACCCGGAAGCGCCAAGGGCGACGTGCGATACCACGGGACATATGCATGAGCTGATGTGCTTTTGTGTCCCGCGCTTCAGAGCTGGATGCTGTGGAGGGCGTCAACGACGCGGTCCTGATCTTCTTCTGTCATCTCGTGGTAGAGGGGAAGAATGAAGCCGGTTTCGGTGATGCGGTTTGTCACCGACAGACTGGCCTCCCAGCGGGTGGAGCGGTAGGGAGCCTCGCGGTGGATAGCCATGATCGAGCGGCGGGTTGAGATGTTCTGTTCGAGCAATGTCTGCATGATGCTGTCGCGCGTGCCCGGTGTGCCATCCGTCAAGCGAAGCATGTAGGACTGGTAGTTGTGCTCACAGTTCGCCGGGACGGTGGGGCACTCGAGCCACGAGATCGATTGCAGAGCCTGGGTGTAACGGGCCGCTAACGCGCGGCGGCGCGCCAGAAAGCCGGGGAGCCGATCGAGCTGAACGAGGCCGATCGCCGCCTGAATGTCAGTCATGCGGTAGTTGTAGCCGACCTCGTCATAGGTCTCGGTAGCAATGGTTCGCGCATTGTGGCGCGCCACGTCAGAGACGCTCATGGCATGCTGCCGCAGACGCCGCAGACGCTCGGCAAGCTCGTCCTCATCGGTAGTGATCATGCCGCCTTCACCGGTGGTGAGGATCTTGCGCGGATGAAAGCTGAAGCAAGCTATGCGGCCGATGGGGCGGCCGATCAGCTCGTTGTTATAGCCGGAACCAATCGCGCACGCAGCGTCTTCGATGATGGGCAGAGAGTGACGCTGCGCGATCGCTGAGAGGGCGTTCATCTCAGCTGCGAGACCGATCTGATGAACAATCAGGATGGCTCGTGTGCGCTCTGTGATGAGGCTTTCCAACTGCAGCGGATCAAGGTTATAAGTTTCGGGGTCGATATCGGCGAAGATCGGCGTCGCGCCGGTCGAGGCGATCGAATTGGCCGTGGCGATGAAGCTGAGACTAGGGCAGATCACCTCATCACCCGGACCGATGCCTTGAGCAAGCAGCGCCAACCGCAGGGCCGTGGTGCAGGAGGAGACGGCGATGGCGTGACGGCAGCCGATGTAGGCGGAGAAGGCGCGCTCAAATTCGGCGACCCGGGGGCCCTGCGTGATCCAGCCGGAGCGCAGGACCTCGAGGACCGCCAGTTCTTCCCGTTCGCCGATGGAGGGCCGTGCTACGGGGATCATCGGGGTTGTTGGTGTTGTGGCCGCAACAAGTGTGCTCATCGTGACTCTCCTACCATGGACTCGGCCTTTGCCTCTTCGCGCCATGCAAGCAGGGAGCGAAGTCCGTCTTCAAGCTTTACCTGGGCGTTGAAGCCAAGCAGACGAGCGGCTTTGTCGACCGCGGCGCGGCGCGCCTGCACATTGTTCACCTTGCGGGCCTCGCGGTACTCGGGTTTCAGCGACGAGCCGGTAATGCGCAAAAGAATTTCGCAAAGCTCTTTGAGCGTGGTCTGGATGCCTGTACCGACATTGAAGAATTCGTCTGTGACATCGGAGACGAGCGCGGCGAGGTTGGCGCGAGCGACGTCTTCGATATAGACGAAGTCCATGGACTGAGTGCCGTCGCCGAAGATACGCGGAGCCTCTCCGGCTTCGATCGCGTCCATCCAGCGGACAAGGACTTCGGTGTAGACGCCGTCCAGATCCATGCGCGGCCCATAGATATTAAAGTAGCGCAGCGCTACATAAGGCAGCCCAAACATCTCGTTGTAGGCGCGAAGCATCTGCTCGTTGGCGATCTTGCCGGCGCCGTAGAGCGTTCGATTGTTGAAGGGATGCTCTTCATCCATGGGCAGGTAGCTGGGATTGCCGTAGACGGACGCCGAGGATGCGGCAACGATCTTGTGTACCTTGTGGCGCACGGCGGATTCGAGCACATGCGATGTGCCATTCATCAGCACTTCCACTGCTTCAGAAGGCGCTTCGGCGCAGCGCGTGATGCGCAGTGCGGCAAGGTGAAAGATATAGTCCACACCAGCGACGGCATCGTCTACGGTGGTCTTGTTGCGGATGTCACCTTCGAGAACCTGGAGGCGTCCAGTGCATCGCGCGCGTTCCAAATTGCGGTGGCAGCCGCGGACAAAGTTGTCGAGCACGCGGATTTCCGCGGCACCTTGGTCGAGTAACTGATCCGCGGTAGTGCTGCCCATAAAACCGGCGCCCCCGGTGATCAGAATCTTTGCACCTTCAATGGAGTTCATCTCGCCTCTCTCGGGAGCGTGCATCTGACTACCTGCCGCTCTCCTCATTGCTGTCGGCCGCATCGCGGCAGAGTTCTGATCCGTTCCGCATCCGTGTGACGCGTGCAGGCACGCCCGCCGCGATCGCGTACTCCGGGATGTTGCCGGTGACGACGGCGCCGGCTCCGATGATCGACTGGGCGCCGATCCGGACGCCGGGGAGGATCGTGGCGTTGGTACCGATGTCGGCGCCATAGCCAATGACGACGGGCTTGATCACTAGGGCTGTTGCGATGATCGGCAGGTCGATAGGATCACCGGTGTGCGCAGAGCCGAGAACTTTGGCGCCCGGACCCCAGCCCACGTAGCCTTCGATCACGAGATGGCGGGCGTCGAAATAGGAGTGCGGCCCAATCCAAACGTGATTGCCGATGTTGCAGATGCCGTCGAAGCGGCCCTGGATCATGGTTTGAGCGCCGATGAAGACTTGGTCGCCAAATTCCATGGTTTCCGGATGCTTGACCACAACTCCGGGGCCGACTTGCAATCCGTGGCCACACCGCCGGCACATGGCGCGGAAGAGGATGCGGCGCAGCTGCGATTCGAAGGCGCCTTCTGCATGGCGATACTCGGAGAAGAGCGCCAGCAGTTCAGCGGGGGAGTGGGTACGCTTCAGATGGGCGGCGTACTCCCACTCCCATGCCGGATCCGGGCGTACCTCTGCCTGGCCGAAGACCGCAGCAACAGTGCGCGGGCTTTCGGAGAGCGCCTCAGGCGACATTGGATGTCTCCATGATCTCTTCTGCGACGCGAGCTACCGCATCGGTCGAGATGCCGGGGTACATGGGAAGGGAAAGAATGCGGCCGACCACCGCTTCGGTCACCGGGAAGCTGCCCTGCTGGTAACCCAGGAAACGATAGGCCTCCTGAAGGTGGAGCGGAATGGGATAGTGCAGACCAGACTCGATTCCGGCTGCCTCAAGACGACGTCGCAGCCCTTCGCGATCATCCGCCTGGATGACGTAGAGGTGATAGACGTGTTTGCCCCAGGGCATCTCTGCGGGAAGGATGATATCGCTGCCCGCCAGTGCGACTTGGTACTGGGCTGCCGCCTGCCGGCGCTGCTCATTCCAGCGATCGAGGTGCTGAAGCTTGACGGCGAGGATGCCGCCCTGGACGCCATCCATTCGCATATTGAGCCCGGGGAATTGGTGCACGTATTTCTGTTTGGAACCGTGATCGCGCCACATCCGGACGCGATGCGCGAGCTCGGGATCGTCGGTAGTGACTGCGCCGCCTTCGCCGCAGGCACCGAGGTTTTTTCCCGGATAGAAGCTGAAGCAGCCGGCGACAGCGAGGGAGCCCGCCCGGCGGCCCTTGTACTCGGCACCATGGGCCTGGCATGCATCCTCGATCACCGGGATGGCGTGCCGGTTGGCGATTTCGAGAATGGCATCCATATCCGCTGTCTGCCCGTACAGGTGAACGGGGAGGATGGCGCGGGTGCGGGGAGTGATGGCCCGTTCCAGCAGGGCTGGATCCATGGTGTAGGAGACGGGATCGATATCGACGAATACGGGGCGCGCGCCGACTGCGGAGATGGCTTCGGCGGTGGCGATAAATGTGTGCGGGACCGTGATGACCTCGTCGCCGGGCTTGATATCGAGCGCGAGAAGAGTGAGATGCAGGGCTGCTGTCCCGTTCGTGAGAGCGACGCAGTGGCTGGTACCGACGTAAGCGGCGAAGGCGTCTTCAAACTGTTTGACTTCAGGTCCGAGCACAAAGGCTGAGCTTCTGAGAACACGGGTGAAGACCTCGAGAAACTCCGGCTCGAGCGGGCGGTGCATGGCTGACAGATCGACAAACGGAATTTTCATTCTTGCCCCAATGATGTGGAAGTGGATTTGAGTTCGCGGGCGGGAACGCCGGCGACGATCGTATGCGGAGCGACATCCCGCGTCACGACGCTGCCTGCGCCAACCATGGCGCCCTCGCCGATCGTGACCCCGCACAGGATGGTGCTGCCGGTGCCGATCGAGGCGCCGCGCTTGACGACAGTCGGGACGACCTGCCAGTCCGCTTCGGTCTGCAACTTGCCGTCAGGATTGGTGCCGCGAGGAAATTTGTCGTTGATGAAGGAGACGTTATGACCGATGAAGACCTCGTCTTCGATCTGCACGCCCTCGCAGACGAAGGTGTGACTGGAGATCTTGACGTTGCGCCCAACGGTTGCGTTCTTCTGGATTTCGACGAAGACCCCGACCTTGGTGTTGTCGCCGATCGAACAGCCATAGAGGTTCACAAAGCCGAAGAGACGCACATTCTCCCCGAACTGGACGTCGGGAGCGATGCGGCAGAAGTCCGCCTGGGGAGCGTCGAAGCTCGAAGGCGCCTGGGTGGTCATGTCAATCGCGAATGTCGCGCTCATGCCGTTGCTCCCGCGAGCACGCCGAGACCATCCGGCTCGAGCTCGACAAGGCGGCCGCGATGCTTCATGGAGCGCGAGGCGCTCTCGAGCAGCCGCACAACCTGCAGACCGGCACGTCCTCCGGTGATGGGTTCGCGACCACTCTCGATGCAGTCAACAAAGTGCTGGATCTCCACCCTCAGCGCTTCGGAGACATCGAGCTGCGGCGCGAACATATCGCCGGAGCGGTATCCCACCATAGCCTTGTAGATACTGTCGGGGCCATTGCTGACGGTGATGCCCTTGTCATAGATCTTGACCTTTTCGCTGGGCTCCATGTCGTCGTAGACGATCATCTGCTTGCTTCCGCCGATGAGGGTGCGGCGCACCTTTACCGGAGAGAGCCAGTTCACATTGACGTGGCCGATGGTGTTGTCCTCGAAGAACATAGTGAGGTAGGCGAGATTCTCCGTACCCCCGCTGATGTGATTGATCCCGGTGGCGGCCACAGCGCAGGGGCTGTTCGGCAGGATGTAGTTCATGATCGACAGATCGTGCACGGCGAGATCCCATAGGACATCGACATCGTGCTGAAAGAGCCCGAGGTTCACGCGGGTGGAGTCGTAATAGTAGATATCACCGAGACGGCCCTGTTCGACGATTTCCTTAATCTTCCGAACCGCGCCGGTATAGACGAAGGTGTGATCGACCATGAGCGTAAGGCCACGGCGGTCGGCTTCCTCGATAAGTCTGAGCGCCTGTTCTGTTGAAGAGGTCATCGGTTTTTCGACCATGACATGCTTGCCGCTTTGCAGCGCGCGCAGCGCGAGGTCGTAGTGGGTGGACACGGGAGTGGCAATCGCGATGGCGTCGATGGAAGGATCGTCGAGCAAAGTGCGAAGGTCTGTCGATACCCGAACCGAGGGATAGCGGCTCTTCACTAGGCCAAGCCTCTCCTCACGCATATCGCTGACAGCGACCACCTGTGTCTCGGGCACTTCGAAAAGGTTCCTCACTAAGTTAGGTCCCCAGTACCCATAGCCGATCACGCCCATTTTGATCACGATGTTCTTCCTCCCGAAGCTGCCGTAAGTGCTGCTCTGTTATCTGCTGCCAGTTTCAAAAACCTATTGAGTTGTACGTTTCGTCTCGCCGGAAACTCTCCGGTGCCTGTCCCGATCCGGTTCGACGAACGTGAAGCAAGACTGTAGCCAAAGTGCGAAGCCTCTCACATGATTTCGGTCGCGCGGACAGCCTCCACCGCCTCATCGATCGGAACCGGAGTCAGTGGGGGGCGGGTGGAACGCACAGAAGGAAGTCCGGCTTCCTTGATCTTGTAGAGCAGCCCGCGATAGCTGATGTCGAGCGAGCGGGCCGCCTTGCGGCGGTTCCACTTATTTGCCTGGAGCACGCCGAGGATGATCTTGCGCTCCAGGTGCTGCACCGCGCGCTTGGTCTGCTGTTTCAAAGGCGCATTGAGATCGATGGCGTCGGAGATCGTCGGACGCAACTCTTCCGGTTCGCGCAGCGACGCGATCACGTGTTCCTCGTCGCCCAGAACCACATATCGCTTGGCCAGGTTCTCGAGCTCGCGAATATTGCCCGGCCAGTGATAACACTCGAGCAAGCGCATCAGCGATGGGCTGAGCGCGGCCGGAGCCTTGCGAAAGCGCTGGCTGTAGACCTGGATGTAATGCTTCATCAGCAGAGGCACATCCGAGGGCCGCTCACGCAGAGGCGGCATCTCGATGCGAAGCACATTGATGCGATAGAACAGATCCACGCGAAAGAGTCCCTTGGCGACCTCTTCTTCGAGCACGCGGTTGGTGGCGCAGACGAGCCGGGCATCGACCGTGCGCTCAGTAACGCCGCCCAGTCGCACCACGCGAAAGTCCTGAAGTGCATGGAGCAGCTTGGATTGCAGTGAAAGATCGAGTTCGCCGATCTCATCCAGAAACAAGGTGCCCTTGTGGGCCTGTTCGAACTTACCGGCTCGCGCATCGCGTGCATTCGTAAAGGCGCCGGGCTCGTGCCCGAAGAGCTCACTCTCAAAGAGCTGCCCGGGTATCGCAGGACAATTGACCTTGAGAAAAGGGGCGTGGCGCCGCTCACTCAAGAGGTGAAGCTGCCGGGCGGCCAGCTCCTTTCCCGTTCCGCTTTCGCCCGTAATGAGGACCGGCACCTCGATGCGCGCCGCCTTCCGCAACTGCTCTCCGATACGGAGGATGGAAGGTGATTCGCCCAGGAGTGCGCCGTTCGCCTGGTCCCCAGTGATGTCGTGCATGCCGATAACTTCCTCAGTCGCCTCTTTGGAGCAAGTAAAAGGCCAAAGAGGAAAGAGGGAGCAAGGACTCTGCTTCCGCATGAAATGGGGGGCTTGAAATGCGGGAAAGAAGGCCAAAATCTGCAGCAGGCCGCAGACCCAGCATCGAATGCTGCAACTTCCCGCAAACTACGCAACTATTTGCATACTTGCTGTGCAAAGCCCCTGTCCCGATGGGGCGTAATCGGGGAAAGGCGGGGAATTCTTTGGCTATCTGAGTGCTATATGCAGGGTGTTCCCGCCTCTGCCGGGACGGAAGGTGAGTTATGCACTCTCAGGTACCACTCCGGGTTCTCCTTGCCGGCATGCTTCTGGCTACATGCTCAATGACCGGGAATACGCAACAGATTGCAGCTTCAGATGCAAAAGGAGCGCACGTTGCGCCAAGTACCGGTACGGACGTCACCAACCGGGGAGTGAGTCAGACGGCTCAGCTCACGGATAACTCCTCTTCGCAATACACCATTGGTGTCGCGGACATTCTGCGGGTGAACGTCTGGAAGAACGCAGACCTGTCGCAGACCGTAACCGTTGCCCCGGATGGATTCGTCTCCCTGCCGCTGCTGGGGAATGTCAATGTAGCGGGACTGAGCACAGATCAGCTGGGAACGCTGTTGACCAGCAAGTATGCGTCGTATGTGGTCACGCCGCAGGTAACGGTAAGCGTGGTAGACATCCGCAGCCGGGCGGTCTTTGTGATGGGGCAGGTGGGCAAGGCCGGCAGCTATCCGCTGCTTGCGCCAACAACAGTGCTGCAACTGATCGCGCAGGCTGGCGGTCTCACGCCATTTGCCAAGCGGAAGAACATTTATGTCCTGCGGGCCTCAATGGGGAAGAGTGAGAAGATTCCTTTCAATTACATCAAGGTAGTGCACGGCGACATACATTCGAATATTGTCCTCCAGCCCGGAGACACGGTCATCGTTCCATAGGAGCCGGAGATGAACAAAAACCTAAGGATCGGAATACTGCTGTTGACCGTCTCTTTCGCAGCCGGCTCGACCGGGGCGCAAACGACGTCCCCGTCCGCCTCGCAATCCTCTACACCGGCCGGAAGCGGAGAAGCGGATACACAGCAGGTCGGAACAGATGAGACGGCGCAGCATCGGCAGGCGAAACCGGCGGATGAGGCTCCGCTGCCCAAGGACGAAGACGCGGCGCCGGTCTACGTATCGGCGCTCAATGGGACGGGACTGATTTCACAGGATGAGGCACTCCGCGGCAGATTTCTTCTGGGGGCCAATTACAGCGGTGGTTACGATACCAATCCGAACGGCATTGCAAACGCGCCGAAGTCCGGAGTGTTTGCCTTCAGCCCATATTTGGGTATGCAGGGCAACAGTCCGAATTTGCATTACGTTGTGCAGTACCAGCCGACCTTCCGCCGCTTTACGTCAAGCAGCTACGAGGCCGGCTCGATGCACGTGGGGTCTGGCTACATTGACGGTCGCCTGAGTGAGCGGTGGGACTGGGATGCGCAGGTGCTGGGAAGGCACGGGCAGGATTCGATCAGTATGCTTGCGCCCCAACAGAGCATTCCGATTGGAGATGTTCCGGGCACCCCACCGGCGAACAACGCCTTCAATCCGAATCTCAACACCATCACATTCGTGGACGGACGAGCCGGGCTCAATTACCTGGTCTCGGAGCGGGACACCCTGGGCTTCAAGGCCGAGAATGCGTACACGGGCTACGACGCGACCATTGGCAACAGCCTGATCGGCACCGTGAGTACCGCCTATATGCATGAGGCCAAGCCTGACCTGCAGTGGATCAGTTACGCATCGGCGACGCGATACTACGGATTTGTGCACTGCTACGCGTATGGGGCAGGGTTTGGCCTCGAATGGAGGCCGGAGGAGCATACCTATCTCCACCTGAGCGGCGGCCCGCAGTTGGATTCCTCCGCGTGCGGCAAGCAGCAGGGATTTGCCTACAACGCAGCCTACAGCCATCGCATCACGCCTCGGTCGCAGTTCTATGCGATAGCCGCGAGGCAGGTAGGAAGCACAAACCTTGGACCGGGACTGTGGCAGCAGACGGCCGGGCTCGGGTACCAGTACGACTTTGAACGCAGGGAAAGCCTGGCCTTCGATTTCGGGTACATCAACACCACCGGCATCCAGGACACCCAGAGCAACAGCGGAAAGTATGTTGACGGAATCTACAACCGCGTGCTGGGGCATGGCCTGAGGGCGATCTTTAGCTATCGCTGGTACACGGGCGACAATTCTGGCACCAATTTCACCCGCAACACGGCCCTGCTCTCGATTGCATGGACGCCGACGGCCGGTCACCTGTTCCAGTGAGGGGAACAAGATGGAATCAGAAGCGATAAATCAGTCACCACTCGGCACCGGCCATGCTTCCGCGATCGTCGGTCAGCACTGGAATGTTCTGCGACGCCATGCCTCGATTGTCATCCTAGTCTCTGTTGTGCTCGCCGCGGCTGCAGTCATGGTGATTGCGCTGCTTTCGGATGTGTACCAGGCCACGACAACCATCCTGGTCGACCCGCAGAAGATTCCGGAGAAATATGTCGCGTCCACGGTTACGTCCGACCCCAACGATAACCTGAACACTTTGAAGCAGCAGGTTCTGAGCACCTCACGGCTGCAGGAAATCATCGACCGCGACAACCTCTATCCCACGCTACGGCGCACCGCCAGCCGGGAAGAGGTGCAGGAGTACATGCGCAAAAAGATCAAGATCGAGTTGAAGCAGGGTGCGGATCAGGGTCTGAGCAGCTTCACCATTACCTACGAGGATCGGGACCGCACCGCGGTTGCGAGGATTGCCAACCAACTGGCCGCCAGCTTTATCGATTGGAACCTGCAGGTGCGGCAGCAGCAAGCAACGGACACGACGCAATTTCTGTCCAGCGAACTCGAGCAGGCCAAAAGGAGTCTGGAGCAGCAAGAGGGGCAGCTGGAGGCATTCCGGTTGAAGCATGTCGGGTCTACACCGGACCAGCTGGATGGCAATCTTCAGACAATATCTCGGCTGCAGACGCAGATGCAGACCAATACCGATTCGATCAGCCGGCTGGATGAAGAACGGATCATGCTGACGCAAGCGCATGCTCCGGTCACCGCGGATGTCTCCACGCTGAGTGAGCGTGAGCGGCTGATGCAAGACAAGCGCCGGCTGGAGAATGAGCTGTGGAAGCTGCGGCGGGAGTTCACTGATACATATCCCGATGTCGTTTTGGTAAAAGGCCAACTGCAGAGCGTGACCGCGCGTCTGGCCGCGATGCCGGCGCCAGCCCCGGGCAGCACCTCACAATACGATTCGGTCACGCAGGCAAGGTTGACAGTGATCGCGCGAGAGCTTGACCGGCGTCGCAGCGAGCAGGCTGCCATCCAACAGGAGATCTCTTCGTATCAGTCGAAGGTAGATTCGGTGCCGGTGCTTGAGACGCAGCTCACCGAGTTGACTCGCAATTATGAGACCTCGCGTCAGAACTACCAGTCGCTGCTGGACAAGAGGATGTCCGCCGGCATGTCGCAGGACCTCGAGCGCAGGCAGCAGGCCGAGCGCTTCATTGTCCTGGACGAGGCCAAGACGCCGGAGAAGCCTATTCGTCCCAGAAGGGTGCCGCTGATGCTCGCCGCGGTGGTGGGTTCACTGCTGCTGACTGTGGCGGGAATTTTGGGAGCGCATATGCTGCTGGGCAGGATCGACTCGGAAGCACAGCTTCGGGCGTTGCTTCCAGAGAATGTGCCGGTGTTGGGCACGATTCCGCCCATTGTCAGCAAAGCCGAACGCCGGCAGAAGCGCATCGCGCTGCTTCGCACGCTGGCGCTCTCCGCCGCTATTTGTGTTGCAGTGTTTCTCTTTCTGCATAAGGTCAGGCCAACTCTATGATTGTTCGCTCAAAAATGGTGATCGCCGATGACGAGGAGGTTCTGTCGCGAACTTCCGCTCCGCTCCCAGCGCCTCTTATCGTCCCTCCCGCCGTTGCACCTTCGCGCACGATCAAGCTTGAGGCGCATGCAGATCTCCGGGTGCCGTTTCTCATGGACCCGGCGGGTCTCGCGGTCGAACAATACAAGATGCTGCGCGGACGTCTCAATGCTCTTGAACCGCGCGGCGGCGTGCTGCTAGTGACCAGCCCGGCTCCAGGAGATGGGAAAACCCTCACCTCGATCAATCTTGCATGGTCTCTAGCGCAGGGGGGCTTTTCGACCTGTCTGGTGGATCTCGACTTTCGCGCTCCGGGGGTCACCCGCACGCTCGACCTTTCCATGGATGATGGAGGAGTGGAGGAGGTGCTGACAGGGAAGAAGAGCCTGTCCCAGACGCTGTTCCAGATCGGCGACCGCCCCTTTCATGTGCTCGGAATCCGGGAGCGGGTCGAAGAGCCGTCGCATCTCTACGCGACTGCACTACTTCAGCCTTTGCTTTCCGTGCTGCGGACCAGTTATCGCTGGGTGATTCTGGATCTTTCTCCCGCAGTGCCGATGTCCGATGTATCGGACGTTCTCCCGCAGGCGGACGGTGCTCTGATGGTGGTCCGATCAGGCAAGAGTCAGAAGAGCTTCCTGCCACCTCTCCTGGAGATTCTGGGCAGAAAGCTCTGGGGCGTAGTACTGAATGACACGCCTGTTCTGGGCAGCGCGTATTACGGCAGCTACGGCAAGCACTACCGATAGCCGCCGCCGAATGACCCGGCAGAGGTATCGAATTCGATTGACCGGTCAGGGTAGGATCACGGCGGCGTGCCTTTGCCCAGAGCGCTTCAGGGAAAGCAAGAGACAACCGAAAAGAGATGAGACGACTAACCACGGTGCTGGCCGCGATCGCGGTGTTGCTGCTGCACGGATCTGGCGCAGCCCGTTCCGCCGAGCTTCACGCGGCCGCGGCTCCCTCCGCCGGGAACCCTTCGGCGAAGGCGAGTGTGGTGCGCACGTACTACATTGCTGCCAATGAGGTGAACTGGGACTATACGCCGCAGGGTCGCAACATCGCCGGCATTCCTCATGTTGAAACTGCGGAGGACGATACAGGCAAGGGGTCCCGGCACGTCATCTATCACAAGGCCATCTATCAGGAGTACACGGATGCCACTTTTCAGAAGCTGAAGCCCCGCCCGCAGCAGTGGGAGCACTTGGGCATCCTGGGTCCATTGATCCGGGCGGAGGTCGGTGACTCGATCCGGGTCGTCTTCCGCAACAATACGCATCTCAGCGTGACCATGCATCCGCACGGACTCGCGTATACGAAGGATGCTGAGGGTGCACTCTATAACGACGGAACAGCGGGCTCGGTAAAGGCGGATGACCGAGTGCCTCCGGGTGGCACATTTACGTACATCTGGAGTGTTCCGGAACGCAGCGGTCCGGCGGCGATGGATGTCAGTTCGGTACTGTGGATGTACCACTCGCATTTCGTTGAGTCGACGGACATGAACACCGGGCTCGTCGGCCCCATCGTTGTGACTCGAAAAGGCGAAGCGCGCGCGGACGGCTCGCCCAAGGATGTCGATCGCGAGTTTATTACCGATTATTCGATTTTCGATGAGACAGATAGCTGGTTCTTTGAAGGCAATGCAGGCAAGAAAGGACGCGAGCTGCGACTCAAGGCGTTGAATCCGCTGTTGCGCGAGCAGAACCTGATGTATTCCATCAACGGTTACATAGAAGGAAATATCCCGCTGTTAACCATGCGCCGGGGAGAGCACGTGCGCTGGTATCTGATGTCGAACAGCAATGAAGAAGACGTCCACATGGCCCACTGGCATGGCAACTCCGTGACCTGGAACAGCATGCGGACCGACACGGTGGGCCTTCTGCCGATGGGCATGGCGTCGGCCGATATGGTGCCCGATGCCGAAGGAATCTGGCTCTTTCATTGCCACGTGAATGATCACTATGCCGGTGGCATGGTGGGACGGTACCAGGTTCTGCCGTAGCCAGTAACCGCGCCGCGCCGTTCTCCGTATGAACCTGTCTGTCTCTGGTACGCAAAGCTTTGCATACATCACGTTCAAGTTATCCCAGGATGGCTTGGGCGCTCTCTTCCGTCTTTCCGGGTGCGCATTCCCGAAACGGTCGGTCAGGGGGGAGCGGTGGCATCGTTTCGTTACAGATGATGCAATCCCCGGTTACTTGAGCGATACAAATCAATCGCTTTGTATCGCCGAAGCTGGTTTGAGCAGTGGGGAATGCCGCAGCTTGTTCGAGATCGCGAAACGAAGATTTTCCTGCCGGTTGGCCCCTTGATTGCAGTTGGACGGGATTGCAGAAGTCACGATGTCCGAGCCGCTTTTAGGAGTGTTGAATCTGCCGGCAGGGACGCCGCCGGGGTTGGATTCACCGGGAGGGGTCTCCCGAACAATTTTCGAGGAGTACGTGCATGGCAACGACAAAGCCGACCCCCATTTCGGAGAGCGCGACCGAGGTCGCCGCTCATGGGAGGGCTCTCCTATTTTCGGCTCTGCAGGACGCGCTCTTTCTGGAGATGCTGCGTCTGGAGCGGCGGCGCACCGAACGCTCTGGGAAGCCCTTCATGCTGGTATTGATCGACGGCTCGGATGTGAGCCGAGCGATGCGCATGGAGGTCTTCCAAAGGGTGGCGTCGAGCGTTTCCTGCCGTACTCGCGAGACGGACGTGCTGGGTTGGTATGAGCGAGGAAAAAAGCTCGGGATGCTGATGACGGAGATCGGTTATGCCGATACCAGAGACCTGGACGTCATTGCACGCAAAGTTACAGACGCGATCGAGGAAGCCCTGAGTCCGGAAAGCTTTTCGCAGCTCAAGTTGACCTTCCGCGTGTATCCGGACAGCGCGTTGGATGGCGACGGGGATCCGGGGAAACCGGACGCCGTGCTCTATCCCGATCTGTCAAGAAGTCAGAACCACCGCCGTAGCCTGGCGTTGAAGCGGGCGGTCGATGTCTTCGGTAGCGTGTTCGCGATTCTGCTGTTCCTGCCGCTGTTTCTGGTGATCGCGGTCCTGGTGAAGCTGAGCTCGCCCGGCCCGGTTTTCTTTCGGCAGAAGCGGCTGGGACAATATGGCCAGCACTTCAACTTCTTCAAGTTCCGCACCATGTACGTCAACAACGACCCCCGGATCCATCAGGAGTATGTGGCCAGGCTGATCGCCGGCAGCCGCGATGCGGGGCAGGGAAGCGCGACTTTTAAGTTGAAGAACGATCCGAGGGTCACCCCGCTGGGTCGGTTTCTGCGCAAGAGCAGCCTGGATGAACTGCCACAGTTCTTCAATGTCCTTCGCAACGATATGTCCCTGGTGGGTCCGCGTCCTCCGCTGCCCTACGAGTACGAGCGATACCAGGTCTGGCACCGGCGTCGTGTACTCGAGATGAAGCCGGGCATCACCGGTTTATGGCAGGTAGAGGGTCGGTCGCGCACCACGTTTGAAGAGATGGTTCGCATCGATCTGCGCTATGCGGGATCCCGGTCGTTCTGGATGGACCTCAAGATACTTCTGTTGACTCCTGCGGCGGTCCTCTCCGGCCGCGGTGCCTGTTGATTTCGCTCCCCAGCCAGCGCGTCGAGAGAGCCATGCAGACACTTGAGGAAGAGCCGTCCGATCTGATCGAAATCTCCACCCCAGCTTGCCAGGTTGTGGAAACAACGGCGGCTGCAGATATTTTTCCCTACACGGCGGTGGAATCGCCTACGCGAAAAAGCTCGCAGAAAAGTTATGGGCAGATTCTCAAGTCGTCTGTCCTGGTAGGCGGTTCTTCGCTGCTGAATGTGGCGATTGGAATGGTCCGGACCAAGGTGCTGGCGTTGCTGCTGGGACCGGCTGGATTCGGTCTGTTCGGCGTCTATAATTCCATCGCCACGCTGGCTCAGAATCTGGCCGGGATGGGAGTGAACAGCAGCGGTGTGCGTCAGATCGCTGAGGCTGCTGGCAGCGATAACAAACGCCGCATTGCCGAGACCTCTCATGTGCTCCGCCGGGTTTCCTTTGTGCTCGGCGTCCTGGGCGCACTGCTGATGGTCGTACTCGCACGGCCAGTGGCGGTGATCACCTTCGGGAACAGCGTCCACACGGCTGCGGTTGCAGGTCTCGCCGGCGTCGTGCTCCTGATGTCGATCTCCGGCGGACAGTCTGCTCGCATCCAGGGGTTACGGCGGATCGCTGAACTGGCGAAGGTCAGCGTGGCGAGTGCCCTGGGGGGAACACTGCTGAGCATTCCGCTGGTGTATTTCCTGCGCGAGCGCGGCATCATCCCCGCGCTGATTGCAGTTGCGGCGACGACGCTTGGCGCGTCCTGGTGGTACAGCCACCGGATACCGGTCGAGTCCGTGACCGTCTCGAGTGCCGAAGTGTGGCGGGAATCTGCGGCATTGCTCAAGCTGGGATTCGCGTTCATGTCCAGCGGCCTGATGACCATGGGAGTCGCCTACGTAGTGCGGATCACCGTGCTACGTAAGGTGGGCATGGAAGCCACCGGGCTTTACCAGTCAGCGTGGACGCTGGGCGGTCTCTACGTGGCATTCATTCTTCAGGCCATGGGAGCTGACTTTTATCCGCGGCTGACGGCGTGCATCCGGGACCGCGAAGTCGCGAACAGGCTGGTCAACGAACAGGTGGAGATAGGGCTGCTGCTGGCCGGGCCGGGGGTTCTGGCGACGCTCACCTGCGCGCCGCTTGCGATTGCTCTCTTTTACAGCTCGCGATTTCTTCCAGCGGTGGAGATTCTGCGGTGGATTTGTCTCGGAACCTTGCTGCAGGTCGTGACCTGGCCGATGGGCTACATCATCGTCGCCAAAGCGAGGCAGGCCTTGTTCTTCTGGTGCGAGGCGGCCTGGGCCATTGTCAGCCTTGCCCTGGCGTGGGTCTCCGTGAGTGCTTTCGGGTTGAAAGGCGCGGGGATCGCCTTTTTCGGCTCTTACATCTTTCACGGCGTGCTGATCTACAGCGTCATCCGCCGGCTTTCCGGTTTCCGATGGTCGGGGGAGAATGCCAGGCGTTGCCTAATCTTCTTTGCGGCGACGGCTGTGGTTTTTGCCGGGCCGTATTTCCTGTCGTTCAAGCAGGCTGTCGCACTGGGTTCGGTGGCAACGCTGATGAGTGCCACTTACTCCGTTCACGTGCTTCTTCATCTGGTGCCGCGTGAGCACCTGCCCCCCATGCTGCGAAGGTTTCTACCTGCCGTCGCCCCTGAGGCAGCCAGCGAGGAGCAGCGATGAACGTGTTCGCTGTCGGTGACGAGACTTTGAGGGGAGTTGATACGTGCGGCCACGATGCCGCTGCGGACGGCATTGCGGCTGCAGAGTCAACGGCACGCTCTCCCGAAGTGTCGATCATTCTCGTCAACTGGCGATCGAAGGACTATGTACGGGCATGTCTTCGAAGTCTCGCAGAGGAGCGCCGGCGCGACTCCTATGAAGTGCTGGTGGTGGACAACGACTCAGAAGACGGCTGCGGAACTATGCTCGGAGAAGAGTTTCCGCAGGTTCGATATATCGAGAGCACGGCGAATCTGGGCTTTGCGCGGGCCAACAACCTGGCAGCGGCCAAGTCCGGCGGGCGCTACATACTCTTTCTCAATCCAGACACTGAGGTCCGAGCCGGCGCGATTGAAACCCTTGCGGCTGCGCTCGATGCGCATCCTGACGCAGGCATGGTGGGCGCCCGGCTGTTGAATACCGACGGAACATTACAGACGACGTGCGTGACGGCGATTCCGAACATCCTGAACCAGACGCTGAATCTCGAATGGCTTCGGAAGGCATTTCCCATGTGGGGCATATGGGGAATGCGGGCTCTATATAGTGGCGCGAAAACGCCCTCTCCCGTTGAAGCAATCTCGGGAGCGTGCATGATGGCGCGGCGCGAGGTGGTGAATGAGGTGGCGGGATTCTCGACTGACTATTTCATGTACGCAGAGGACATGGACCTTTGCGCCAAGGTGGCGAAGGCTGGCCATGTCATTCTCTACGTCCCGGAAGCCATCATCGTGCACCATGGAGGCGCCAGCAGCTCGCAGAGAGAGGAATCGCACTTCAGCAGTATTGCGACGCGAGAGTCCTTAATGCGCTTCTTCACCCTTCATCGCGGTCGCGGCTATGCCTGGGTTTCGCGGTCGTTTATGTCTCTGGTGTGCATGCTTCGACTTTCCGTGTTGGCACTGGCCTCGCCGGCGGCGCTCCATCCGCGCGGAGCGCGATTCCTGCGCAGGGCATGGGCAAAGTGGGTGAACATTCTGGCGTGGTGCGTCGGATGGACTGCATTCCGCGAACGAAGGGTGAAGCAGTGAGACGAAAGCTTCGATCGATTCGAATGCTTCTGCACTTCCGCAGGTGGAGCGCAGCCGGCGCAGGTCGTGCGAGAAAGGAGTGTCATGTATGAGTTTCACAGTGCATGAAACGACGAAGGCTTCGGAAAAGAGAGTTGCTACCTTTCCGCCTCCGGCTCACGGCGGGAGGCAGGGCGGCCGGCGTATCTGCATGGTGGTGTATGCCTTCTATGAGAACGATACGCGCGTCATGCAGTACGCCGATGCGCTGGTCGAGCGTGGCGATCATGTCGATGTGATCGCTTTGCGTCGCGGCTGGCTGCCGGAGTATGAGGTGCTCGGCGGAGTGCATGTGCATCGGATCCAGCCGCGCACGGTGAACGAAAAGGGACTCTTTGCTTACGCATCGCGCATCCTTCGTTTCACGATGGCCGCGGCCCGGCGTTTGCGTCGCCTTGAGCGCCAGCACGGCTATGACCTGATCCACGTGCATAACGTGCCTGACACCCTGGTCTTCGCCGCTGCGTATCCGAAGTGGAAGCGGGTGCCGATCATTCTGGATATTCACGACCCGCTGCCGGAGCTTTTCGCGAGCAAATTCCGGATCCAGGGGACATCGCGCGCTTTTCGTCTGCTGACGTGGATGGAGCGGGTGTCGGCGGCCTTTGCGACACACATCATCGTCGCCAACGATCTCTGGTGTGAGCGTCTGGCGGCACGTTCCTCAAGACCGGAAAAGTGCAGCGTGGTGCGCAATCGACCGGACCTATCGATCTTCCGCGGCAGCGTGGGGCAGAGGACGAAACCGGCGGACAAGTTTCTGATGACTTATCCCGGATCGCTGAACTGGCACCAAGGACTGGACGTAGCCATTGCCGCGTTTGCGAAGGTGGCGGACCAGATGCCGGATGCAGAGTTCCATATCTATGGTGAAGGGGCCGCCAAGCCATCGCTGATGGAGTTGGTGAAGAATCTGCGGCTGGAAGACCGAATCATCTTCCACGACATGCTGCCGAGCCGCGAGGTTGCGGAAGTGATGGCGATGACGGATCTTGCGATTGAGCCAAAGCGTTCGACCTCCACATTCGGCAACGAGGCGCTGAGCACCAAAATTCTTGAGTTCATGTGCCTTGGCGTGCCGGTGATCGCTTCCCGCACTGCCATCCATCAGTATTACTACGACGACTCGATCATTCAGTACTACAGCAACGACGATGCGGATGAACTGGCAACTCAGATGCTGCGGCTCAAGAACGATCCCGCCCGACGGAAGGCCATGGCTGCGCGAGCCAAACGGTACGCAGACGCGAATACCTGGGATGCACGCAAGGGCGAGTATCTCGAACGAGTAGACATGCTTGTGGGAGCCGGAAAGGGCTCAGCGGTTCGGAAATGAACTTGAAGATACATTGCGGCGGCCGGGGGCGATGCAGATGCTGCTGACTGTATTGCTGCAACTCATGGTGATTGGGACACTGGTGAAGACCAGCCGAAGACGCCTGGAAGATGCTCTTCCCTGGTTCTGCTTCTTCCTGGTCCTGATGCCGCTTGAGGCCAAGGTGGTGATTCCCGGTTTGTTCGATGTGAACACCATGCGGGTATCGCTGCTGACGCTGCTGTGTCTCTATTGGAAGAAGAGGAAACGCCTCAATCGTGAGCCCATCCCATTCAGAGGAATGATGTTTGTGCACATCGCGTGGGCGGTGCTCTCGTGCATGTATTCCTTAGCGGTTACCACGAGCTTCAAGCAGCTCCTGGCCCAGGTGCTGGAGTTCTACCTGATGTATTACCTGCTGGTGCGGATCATCTCCAGCGTAACCACGATCCACAAGATGCTTTACGCAATGATGATGGCTATCGCCATCTGCTGCGTTCTGGGCCTCTTCGAACCCTATGCAAACTGGAGTGTTCTACGCATCTTCCCATCTCAAAACTGGATCACCTACAACGGCGGACTGGATCCGCTGTACTCAGAACTGGGAAGAGGCATCCGCGTTCGCTCCACTTTTCCGCATCCGATTCTTTTCGGCGATGCATTAGCCATGAGCATCCCGCTCGCCTTGTACCTGATCAGCATCTGGCCGAAGGGGCGGCAGCGATCCTTTCTTTGGGTTTCGTTAATTCTGATGTTCTGGGCCATATACAAGACAGAGAGCCGCGGTCCGTGGCTAGCGACTGCGATGTGTTCTCTGATGTTGTTCTTCATGGTGAAGAAGCGCGTGCGACGCTATCTCGTCATTTTGGCGGTGCTAAGCGGCATAGCGGTGCTATCGCGGCCAGGCATTCTGGACACGATCAATGCTCTGTACCAGGCAACGACGGATCCCACGCAGCCGGTCGGCACTTCCTATCTCTATCGGCATGCGCTCAGCGTGGCCATTCGGGAGGCCGTCGTCGCGAGCCCAACACGGGCACTGCTTGGATATGGGCTCGGGACATTCCGCCAGTTGGGGCTTCAGATCACTTTTCTCGATCAGACTCGGCTCTGGTACACGTGTGATGACAATTGGTCGCTCTTTCTCTATGAGACAGGATATGTCGGCTTCATTCTGATCGGCGCACTACTATTTTCGGCTGCTCTCTATGCTTTGCGCACGCGCTGGATGTTTCGCGGCGGGGAAGGCGCCATGAGCGGGGTTTTCTTTGTTTGCCTTGCGGGCTTCTATTTCTTGATGCTGAGTGTGGCGGCGTACAGCTGGGGACAGCAGGGATATATGTCGTGGATTCTGATTTCGCTCGCAGTCAGCCATCGCCGGATGCTCCTACGTGAGCGGGCACTTGAAGCGAACCGAAAGCGAAGCCAAAGAGAGTTGCACGCGAGCGAGCACCGGGCGGTCCCAGAACTCGTTCACGTAGGCACTTAGCGCTTGTTGGACGAGAAATTCTGGTGGATCAGTCGGAGAACGCAATGGGGGCGATGTGATGCAGAGCGGCGAAACTTCAGGCTCACAATATGTGATAGTGACGGCAGCTCATAACGAGGAGGCATTTCTCGAACGAACGATTCAATCGGTGCTGGCTCAAACCGTGCGGCCGGTCCGGTGGGTAATTGTCAGCGACCGCTCCACAGACCGCACTGACTCCATAGCCGCCTCCTACGCTGCCAAGCATGATTTCATCCGGTTTCTTCGTCGGGACCACAGCCTGAATCGTGGCTCCGCCTCAAAGATTACGGCTCTCTGCGAGGCGATTGGGCAGCTAGCAGACTGCGACTATGATTTCATCGCGAATCTTGATGGCGATGTCTCGTTCGAGCCGGATTATTTCGTGTCTCTGATCAGGCAGTTTCAGGAGGACCCAAGTCTGGGCATCGCGGGTGGCGTTATCTATGAACCGCACAAGGGAGTCTTCCGGCCTCGGATCTCTAACACTCTCAGGTCTGTGGCGCATGCCGGTCAGGTGGTTCGTCGCACTTGTTATGAGCAGATTGGCGGATGGGTGGCACTGGAGTTTGGGGGCGAAGATTGGTACGCGGAGATCCGGGCGCGCAAGTTCGGCTGGCGCGTAGCTGCCTCCCCGGAGCAGAAGCTCTTGCATTACCGTCCGACCGGCGGGGCTAGCCCGCTGTTTCAACACAGGTTTCGTGAGGGCAAGATGGACCAGTCGGTCGGCAGCCATCCCGTCTTCGAGATCGCTAAGTGTGCGCGACGCGTTCTAGAGAAGCCATTCCTGCTCGGATCGCTCGTGCGCATGGGCGGTTTTCTTTCCTTGCATGCAACCCGGAAACCACCCGCTATCAACCCCGAGTTGGTGCGCTTTCTTCGGAAAGAGCAGATCGGCAGAATCTTAGGTTGGATTTGCCAGCCGGTTCGACACTTCTCCGCACTAAAAGTCGGCAGGAAGGAATCTGAAGGACGGATATGACGTACGCATCGAGCACAGAACCCCTTGACCATGCCGTGAGCAACATTGGTTGCACAGCCGAGGCAGGCGATACCAAAAACCCGGCCGCAGTTGTGCACGAGATCGATCCTCTGGCGGATACGCGATGGGACGAATTGGTTGCGCTGCATCCCAACTCCTCGATATTCCACACACGCGCGTGGCTTGAGGCGCTGCGGGCGAGTTATGGTTTTCGCCCCGTCGTTTACGCGACGATGCGCGGCGCGCAACTGGAAGAGGCGGTAGTCTTCTGCAGAATTGAGAGCCGGCTGACTGGCCGGCGGTTGGTGTCCTTGCCTTTCTCCGACCATTGTCATCCGCTGGCGAAGGGAGCGGGGCTGGATGCGATTCTCTCCTATGTGCGCAAACAGCAGGAGAGGGCTGGCTTTCGTTATGTGGAATTGCGGCCGCGGACCCACGATATTCCGGGTCTTATCGATGTGGGCTTCGGAATTAGTGAACGCTTCAGCTTCCAGACGATCGATTTGCGTCCGGAGTTGCCGGTTCTGTTCAAACAGATGCACGACAGCTGCATCCGGCGCAAGATCAAGCGTGCGGAACGCGAGGGTCTTACGTATGAAGTGGGCCGCTCAGAAGAGCTTCTTCAGAAATTCCGCCACCTTCTTTTTCTGACGCGGAGACGGCACAAGCTGCCACCGCAACCGGCTGTATGGTTCCGCAACATCGCCTCGTTGCTGGGCGAGAGCATGCGGGTGCACCTGGTGTCGAAGGACGGCGTGCCGGCGGCGAGTATCCTTACCTTGCACTTCGGCCAGCAGGTGACCTACAAGTACGGCTGCTCTGACGGACGTTTCAGCAGCCTTGGTGGCACGCCCCTACTCTTCTGGAAGGTGATCCAGCAAGCGAAGGAAGAAGGTGCGACGTTACTTGACCTGGGCCGTTCGGACTACTCCGATCCTGGATTGATTGCGTTTAAGAAGCACCTGGGCGCTCAATCGACGGAGCTGTGCTACTACCGGACGCCTGCGCCAGCCGAGCGGGCCAAAGAGGCTGGAATTGCGCGGAAATGGGCCGGAGAGGTGTTGTCGCGCGTGCCAGATCCCGTGCTGGAACTAACCGGGGATTGCCTCTACCGCCATCTGGGATGACAAATGCCATCTGGGGTGACAAGTGATTGTGACTGCTGAACGGGCCGGAGCGGTTGATCGCGGCTTTGCTGACTACTTTTGCTGCCCTGAGTCGTTTGCTGAATTCGACATCTCTGAGGCGGTGCGTGATGACGCGCGTGAGGGTTTCTTCCGGTTCGGACCAGACCTGGTCTGTTACGGCAGGGCAGCGGGGGAGACCGCGCAAACAGCGGAAGGCCTTCTTCCCGACCTGCTGGCTTCGGTCCAATTCGATGATGACGTCTGCGTGCTGCCGTTTGCTCCGACTCAGGTCGCCGAGAGCATGCGGCGGGAACGCTATGTCAAGGTCGAGCGACAATCCTTCCACCAGCGTCTGATCCGTCAGCTGTATTATCTGCTGCGGCCGCTGCTTCCGGTGAAGTTGCGCCGTCCACTTCAGGCGCGGTGGCTTCGGGGATGGCAGAACAGGCCATTTCCACGATGGCCGGTCGACACCAGTGTCGATCGTCTCTTTACAGAACTGATGCACGCGAAGCTCAAGACTTCGGGGCAGCGGCAGATTCCCTTTATCTGGTTCTGGCCTGAGGGGAAGCAGGCGTGTGCCGTCATGACGCACGATGTCGAAACGGACGCCGGGCTTGAATTCACAGAAGAGCTGATGAACATCAACGACCGGTATGGGATCAAGAGCTCGTTCCAACTGATTCCCGCCGCCCGGTATGCGGTCACCGAGTCTACAGTCGAGAAGATCCGAAGGCGCGGCTTTGATGTGAATGTGCACGACTTAAAACATGATGGGCATCTGTTCGACGACGCCGAGGAATTTCAGAGGGCTGCGGAACAGGTCAACGCGCACGCTGTTCGATTTGGCAGCAGAGGCTTTCGATCGGGCGCCCTGTATCGCAACCAGGAATGGTACGGGGCATTGCGTTTTCGCTATGACATGTCTGTGCCGAACTGCGCGCATTTAGATCCGCAGCGCGGCGGGTGTTGCACGGTAATGCCTTACTTCGTTGGCGACGTACTGGAGATCCCGGTCACGGCGACTCAGGATTACTCGCTGTTTCATGTCCTCAAGACATACGATCAGAAACTTTGGCGCGAGCAGATCGCTCAGATTGCCGCGATGCACGGCATGATCAGCTTCATTGTGCATCCGGACTATCTGGACCATGCGGAGGCGGTCCAGGCTTACGAGTCGCTGCTCGGCTATCTGGTCGAACTCCGCAAGAATGAAGGGCTTTGGATCGCGCGGCCAGATGAGGTGGACGATTGGTGGCGCGCCCGGCGCGCCATGCGACTCGAGGAAACCGCCGGAGGATGGAAAATCTCTGGTCAGGATGCAGCGCGTGCGCGGATTGCATTTGTATCTTTGGAGAAAGAACGACTGATCTACAGATTTTGAATTGGGGCCGAAGTCCTGTGCGCCTGCGAACACACGCTAGCTTCGTTGTATCTTCGCAATTTGTTCGTCGCTTTCCCGAATTGGAACTCGCGACGCCCAGGATCTGAGCGATAACTTGGCTTTTATATTTATGGTAACGGCAAGATATGCAACGAGTTAGTGACTAATGCCGTCTTTTCGATGCCTTTACCGATAGCTTTCGGGGACGATGCTGCAGTAATCTCCCAACAGCTTCAAGGGTCCCCCATATCTCCACCTGTGAGTAGATATCTCTATGAAGATGTTTAGCCGTGCAGTCTTATTCCTCTTTTCGACACTCTTTTCTATCGTGATCTTCTCCGGGCAAGCGGCATTCGCTGCTTGTCATGCCGTCGGAACGACGAGCGCGGGGGACGGCTCCGGTTCCAGTTGGGCAAACCGGATGAAGAATCTGCCCACCAACTTAGTGCGGGGCGATACGTACTATCTTGCAGACGGGCAATATGGCAAATATACGTTTGACACACCGAATTCCGGGACGAGTACGATCACCATTAAGAAGGCGCAGAGTTACGATTACGGGCGATCGTCCGATGGCTGCTCCAACGACATCTCTGCAGGCTGGAATGCCGGCACGATGGGTTCCGGGCAAGCGGTGTGGGATGAGTTCTACGGCGGCACAGATACGCCACAGCCGGGCTATCTGATTCTGGATGGGAACGGCCGCCCGGGGGCTGCCGGTGTCCCAGGCTGCGGAATATCTCCGAGCACGAAGACGTCGGCCTCGGATTGCGGCCTGAAGATCACTGCTTCGCAGGGACAGGACAGCGATTTCGATATTGGACTGAACAACAACGACGGGCAGCATCGTTCACCGAACTGGACCTTCCGCTATTTCGAGATACAGGGCGGAGGCGACGCGAACAATGGTGCCTATTCGGAAGAGGAGATACGGTGCCGTGGCGGTTGCGATAACTTCGTCGTCGATCACTCCTACTTCCATGATACCGGGTGCGATTTCTTCAAGATACCGTGGACGACATCCTTTATTGTCCAGAACAGTTACATTAAGCAGAACATTTCCTCTGCGACCTGCCATGGGCAGCTTTGGTATACCGAAGTAGCCGCTTCCGGGGTGGACTTTCATAGCAACATCATTCAGGACATTCAGGGCACCGGTCTCTGGGTGTGTCTGACGGGATGTCAGGCAAGCAACTGGAATATCTACAACAACGTCATCTGGCGCCCGCAGGGAGATAATCGCCCGGGTCCCTCCAACGGCATCTTCTCTTGTATCAATCCTGGAAACAAATGCACAAATTTGCGCTTTATCGGAAATGATGTCGTCAATTACACCGCGGATTACGCGGGAGCTCTGGGCACGCACTGTGACGGGAATCCGGACACGTTCGTCTGGGAAAATAATTTGTTTTACGGAATCACACCGGGAGACCGAATAGACTTCCAGACCTGTGGTGGAAGTCTCACTGAAAGCAATAATGTCTACTTGAATTCGGGCACGCCCAAATCGGGGACTAACTCGAGTGACATCATTGTACCGACTGGCGCACCTAATCCATTTGTGAACTGGACAGCAGGCAACTTCCGTCTGGCAAGCCAGATCGCGGACGTTTCCAACGGTATGACGCTTGCCGCGCCCTTCAACGTGGATGCGGCCGGGTCGCAGCGGCCGGGTTCGGATGGTGTCTGGGACCGCGGCGCGTTCGAGCTCACATCGGGGAGCGCACCGCCAACACCAGGAACTCCTACGAACCTTACAGGTGTTGTTCGTTGACAGATGTAGGGCTGATCAACATCAGCTTTTTGGGCGGAGACCGGCAACCCGGCTCCGCCGCAGTTTTTTTGGGGCGATTCTCGGAATCCGGCCAGCGGATGGGGCCGCTCCGTTTGGCATTCCAGATGCAGTAGTACATTACCTGCAATGTCGATTCTGATGACCTTAGAGAATTCAACGTGGCGTCTACGACACTCAGGGGAGTTTCCGGGACGTTTCGCTCTTGTAGGCTTGCTTCGGAGTATCCCGGTTCGCTCGCATTCGAGATCAATCATGTCATTGCCAAGTCAAACGCTTGCCGGGTGTTGGTCGCGTAGCAGGAAACACCTGCAAGGTCATGAGATCGCGCCTTGCAGCCACGAGGAGTTCTTTTAGCGATGGCTTCTGTACTGGAATCGGCCGGCGAAGTTGGGATGCGCGAAACCCCTTCGGTATCGGAGGTGAGGGCCGCGGGCCATGCAGCGCCAACTGTGGATGTTGTGATCCCCTGCTACAAATACGGCCGCTATCTTCGCCGCTGCGTTGAAAGCGTTGTTCAGCAGCGGGATGTCAGCGTGCGCATTCTGATACTTGACGACGCTTCTCCAGACGATAGTGCAGAGGTTGGTGCAGCGCTTGCTGACGAATACTCGCAGGTAGAATTTCGCCGGCATGGAACCAATGCAGGGCATATCGCTACATATAACGAAGGGCTGATCGGCTGGTCAGAATCGCCGTATTGCATGCTGCTTTCTGCAGACGATCTCCTTTCGCCAGGAGCGCTGGGCCGTGCCGTTCGTATCATGGAGCGCGACCCGAGCGTTGGCATGGTCTATGGGCGTGCCATCCACTTTTACGATGAGCAACAATTACCTTCCGGCGAGGTGCGGTCTGCGGGTTCTATCCGTTACCAGGGATCGGAGTGGATCAGGCGCCGCTGCCGCGCAGGCACTAACGTCATCACCTCGCCAGAAGTTGTGGTTCGCAGCAGCGTGCAACGCGCTGTCGGCGGTTACCGGCCAGAGCTGCCGCACAGTGGCGATCTCGAGATGTGGTTGCGTATCGCAGCGGTATCAAATATCGCCTATGTGCGCGCGCCTCAGGCCTTTTACCGCGTGCATGGCGCCAGCATGCAGCGGACGCAGTTCCAGGGCAACCTGGTGGATATGGTAGAACGGAGAGCCGCATTTCACTTCTTTATCCGGCTGTCTTCCGAGAGGTCGGATGCTAAGGAAGAGCTTCGGCAGGACGTCGATCGGGCGCTCGCAAAGGAAGCACTCTGGGACGCATGCCGCATGTATGATCACGGGCGCGCAGAAGACGAGCAAGTGCAAGGTTTGGTGCAATTTGCGCTGGAGACCTGGGAAGACGCGCACAAGCTGCCCGAGTTCCGAGCGCTCAAACGGCGGCAGTGGCTGGGTGCGACGATATGCCATCGCTCGCAGGTGTTTCTCGTGCCCGCGGCGATTCGCTGGGCCGGGCGCCGGCTACGAAAACAACGCTGGCAGCGGGTGGGGGTATGAATGATGGTTCCCCGACGCGCCGACCGGGAATGAAATAGGTGACCTTGACGACGAGACAGCTCGCGCGCGGCTGGCGGCAAACACGTCGTATCTTGGCGGCGGCCGGTGCATCCGGCTTGATCACGCGGATGCGCGCGGTTGCAGCAGACAGGCTCGCGCCGAAGTCAGCGCCTTTTCCAGTGCTTCGACCGGACGTGCTGGCTGCAGATCTGTCTCAGCCGCCCGTAGTTCAGATGTTGCCAATTCGGGGAGATGAGTCACCGATTCTGAACTGGGTGACCATTCCGGCGGGGCCGAACTCCGGCGGGCACACGACGATCTTCCGGATGATTCGCTACCTCGAAGCACATGGCTATAAGAATCGCGTCTATTTCTACAATGTGTATGGCGGAGACCCGGAGTACTATTCGGTGATCGCGCGTGAGGCGTATGGCTTTCGGGGGCCGATACGTGTGCTCGATGCCGACGGAATGGATGATGCGCACGGCATCGTCGCCACGTCGTGGGCGACGGCGTACCCGGTCTACAATGCACCGTCACGCGGCAAGCGCTTCTACTTCGTCCAAGATTACGAACCCTGGTTCACCCCAGTCGGGGCTTTGAGCCTGCTCGCCGAGAATACGTATCGCATGGGGTTTCATGCGATTACAGCAGGCAAGTGGCTAGCAGCCAAACTGAGCTCGGAATTTGCCATGCAGGCAGACTCTTTTGACTTCGGTTGCGATACGGCCGCGTATTCAGTCCTGCCCGGAAAGCAGCGCAACGGCGTTGTTTTCTATGCGCGCCCTGATGCCGCAAGGCGAGGGTTTGAATTGGGTCTGATGACGATGGAGCTGTTTGCGGCGCAGCACCCGGAGGTTGAACTGCATATCTATGGCGAACGGATGGGAAGGCTGCCCTTTCGCTGTCACGATCACGGCCGCGTTTCTCCCGAGCAGCTCAATCGGATTTACAACCAATGCTTCGCGGGACTCAGCCTGTCCCTGACAAACGTATCGCTTGTGCCACACGAAATGCTGGCGGCCGGGTGCATCCCCGTGGTGAATGATGCTGAACAGAACCGCATGGTGCTGGACAATCCATTCATTCGTTATGCCGAGGCTTACCCGCAGGCATTGGTGAATGAGCTCTCGTCCGTGGTGAGACAGCCTGACTTCGCAACTCTTTCGAAGGCCGCGGCATCGAGCGTACTTGGCACCCGTTGGGCCGACGCGGGCGCTACAGTGGACGCCATCTTCCGGCGGGCGTTCGCATTAGGTCTCGCGCAAAGATCTGACATGGCCTGCCGCTGACGGGTGCCGAAGTTAGAAACACCACTCAAGGCACTCACTTGTGCAAAAAAATGCGCACTCTTGACCTACGACCATGGGCTTCGACGAACTTGATGAACGCGGTGTGATCCATCGGGATGTGAGAGACGTAATGCCGTCGGGTGAAAGGCGAGATGACCATATTCGGCACGCGGAAGCCGATTTTGGGCGCCGAAGCCTTTCGCGGCAGCGACATCGCCGGAATGGGCTCCCGGGGCGGTCGGTTTCAAATCGCAATGAAGCGTCGTCAGGAAGTTATACCGGCTCATGTCTCCGTAGCTTTCTATCCAGGATGACGAAGCATCGTCGGATTACTGCTACCTGCGGCAGCAACTGTCACCGTCGTGTTGGCTGAGGCGCTGCCTCCAGATCCTGTCGCGTCCGCGGTATAGGTAGTCGTCGTCGTGGGGCTGATACTTTGCGTTCCACCGCTCGGCGACAGGGTATACATGCTGCCGTTCGATCCGGTCACGGTCACCTGGGTGGCCAGATTCAGCTGGGTCCAGCGTCGTGGCGTTCACTACGTAAACAAGGGTGTTGTTTACGTAAATTCCCATGGAGGCTACACCTTTTGAGCATGTACTCGTCGTAGCCGTCGCAACTTAATGAACCGGCGAAGTGACGATCACGCCATTTGTCGGGCTGCTGACGCTAACAGTTGCGAATGCAGGCGCGGATGCCGCGAGTGTCAGGACGATGCAAGGAACGACCTTCATAACTCGCCTCGGTTCTTTCCGAGTGCGCATCGCGACTTACGAGAGTTCCCCAAGGGAGATTCTCAAATGCGCGGCCCGGCACTGTCGTGACTGGTTCCGAGGGAGTGAAGCAGCGAGGAAAGAATAATACCTGCAGTTATCGCGGGCAATACTGATATTCAGCAGAACGAAAAACCTTCGAGGGACAAGCATTCCGTGGCGGTCCAGCGCAGGGAATTGTGAATTCTTTACTGTAACGGACAAATTGTTACTTGAAGAACTCGTTGCATCATCACGGGATAAAGAGGAAAGCTCTCAGCAGAAAGTTAGCCTAGATTGATACGGCTCTGTTGCGCTTAGGGCTATGGCGGCCAGACTACGCGGAATCAATTGTTAGCAGGATTTGCAAGGCGCGCCATTTCCACTGTGGCGACAAGTTGCCGTAGGAGCTAATTGCGATCAGGCCCACCTGCAAAGTGTTCGGTGAGTTCATTGTGATTCTTGAACGAGGGAAGGTGCTTTGATGCGTGCTGCAATACGTCCCGCTCGACATCCTGGACTGGCATCGGAGGAATGACCGTCATTCCTCCGATGAGGCCGTTGAGCGTCATATACGAAGCGCGGGAGAAGTGTAGAAATTCGATTGGATACTCAGGTTTTCGAGCGCGAGCCTGCACCGGATCCGCATCCAGCAAGTAGCTGACATGCGGCCGAGGCACCAGGATCATGACGAGCCGTACGTATGCTCGAGCTATCGGATTGTGCAGATTCAGATTTGCGAGTTCGTCGTATGCATATCGATCGAAAATAATGAAATCTGCATCCGATCGCAGCGCTTTCTTCACGACCGAGCGCAGGGAGATCGCATCCAGGAGATAAAGAAAATACCTTACGAGCGTCATCGGCGCGGACCGGACATTTTTGTCACGCCGATTGATTGGCGCATCGGGCGATCCTACGCCTTTGTCGCCTTTGAACAGAGTATGTCCACTTACTTCGCGCAAGTGGGTAAGTCGCGCAATGTCGTCCCAGAAGGTAATCAACGAAACCCGCAAGCCGGCCTCCATCAACCGCGTGCGAAGGCTCTGGATCTGAGTGCTCTTTCCAGCACCATCCATGCCCGAAAAGCTTACGAAGATAGGTTGCCTGTCTTTGGCGCGTCGTTGCATCATCGTGCTCCCACTACTCTTATCGATGTATAAAAACCGGGGATTGCGGAGTTCGTACTAGTGGGGTCGGCTGGGGCTGGCAACAGATAGCCCCACAACTGTGCCAACGGCGACTGCCGCACCTATCAGCACGCCAACTTTGATCATGAAAGAGCGTGACCTCTTCTGTTTTGCCGGAGCGATCACGGCACCGGCAGGCCGAGACGCGGCGACTCCAATACCCTTCTCGTATGGCGCAACGGCTGTACCGACGGGCGCCGGAATTTCGCCCTGTTGTTGTCCCTGGGGAGTGTTCGGCACGTTGGCGGGTGGATTGTCACCCGGGGTCTGATTCGCACCCGCCGCCGGCGCGTCATTGTGCGATGGTGCCGGAGGTGGAGGCAAACTCTCCACAGGTTGACTGGGAGCTGTCTGCTGCCCGAGCGCCGGCACACATCCTGCAAACGGCACAGCAAGAAAGGCTACCAGGGTGATGGCTATCTGCCGCCGGAAGAAATGAGCCGCGCTCCTCATCGAGCCCTTATGGACACGCGAATACCTGAGCATCTTATTCCGAATCAAAATCAATTACGCTGCACTTTCCGACTTGTCCGCCTGAGACATATCTTCGAAGGGCAGTTCGTGGAAACTGTTTACGGCGTCCGCAGTGGTGTCAAAAATCTCGAAAAGACGATTCGCTCCGTTCGTTCCGAATCTTGGATTCGTTGCCGGAGGAATGCCGGCCAGTTTGACGTTACCATTCCGTTTCATGGCCTCCTCGAGGCAGTGCAGCAGCAATCGAACTACAGAGTTGTCCATATGACGGATATTCGAGCAATCGAGCACAAGATAGGGACGAGTCGTGGTCATCGAGCGCTCGACCTCCCTTGTAAAAGTCCGCGCGTCTTTCCTCGTAAATTGCTCCGGCAATTGCAACACTGCCACGGGCCGCTTTCGAATTGTCATATTCACTCCCTATTATTTGTTCCTGTTAGTCACCGCTAAGATCTTCGTTTTTTAACTCAGCGCCTGCAAATCTATCCTGCGCGCTGCAACAAGCGATCAAGCTCAGCTTCGTGATCACGTACAAGATGCTTCAAGACATTTTTCCCATAACGGAAGAGGGTTGCCAGGTTCGTCTCATACCAGCAACACTCTGTCATTTTCGGAGAAAATCCGCAGAGAAACCTGAGTCTCTGCGTTCTGCGCGGCGATGTCAGCATGGATGCGACGAGCCGGTGATTGCCATCCAGAATTGTTAATGGCTCGTTTTCGTTCACGCCAATGAGGAGCACAGTACCTAAGTTGGCGTCCGGTTGGAGCAGCCGGCTACCGATAGTCTCGATCTTGGACTGGAACGCGCTGGTGTCCGTTCCCTGGCGCTTGCGCATACGTTCCGCGACTTCAATGATGGAGAAGGTTCGCGGTGCAAAGTTGCGCCATTGAGCACGCGGAAATACCCGGATCTTTTCAAGATCCGCTTCACCAATCTCGACCTCATACCATTCCGTATCCACGGGAAGTTCTTTCCATAAGGCGAAGTGGCGAATGAAAAACAAGGCTCGGCGCTTGGCGTTTTCGACAGGGTCTTCGAGATTCGGATTGGTCACGATTTTCTGCATCATTTCCTGATAATCACGGAAGACGGGGCGATAGAATTCGCTCTTCAAAAATTCCGCGATTGCTTCGTCTTCTGTGACCGGTTGGATCAGTCTGATTGGCCGGCCGCCGCTGATGCGTGGCATGCGCTCCGCCACCACCAAGGCGTTGAACAGGATTGGCAACGCTACAAGAATGAGAAGGGAGCCCATCAGGACCAGTTGCACCAGGATCACTTCTCGCAAGGAAGAATGAAACACAGAGATGCCTGCGACCAGAACGCCGCTGAACCCCAACTGGATCCAGCTGGTATTCGCGATCTTGTAGGACATTTCATAAGTGATGACGACGACGCTAAGGCAATAGAGGGTCGTCGTGACTGCATACAGCGACAAGAGATATGGCATGCCGTAGATCCCGGCTACGGCAAATCCTGGTCCAAAGAAGGAGGTCCAGATGCTGGCAGGAGCGAAACGGAGAGTAAGTGCCACGCTGCAACCGATACTCAACACCAGCAGGAGCGAGGTTGCGATGACTTTAAGATCTCTCCTCTCTTCATCGCCGGTGCCGGCCACCAGCGGAAACATGCTGTTTACGACTGCTTGCGAAAAGGAGAAGATGACTCGTCCAACCATTGCCACTGCAGCGTACAGACCTGCCAATGCAGGTGAGAAAAAATGCTTTACCAGGACGATGTCGCAGTTGTTGATGAGCACCTGGCCGGCGAAGAAGACGAGGGCCTGCACCGATTCACGAAGCGCATAGCGGAAGTGGATATGGCTGGGAACCGGCGGCGCCAGCTTGGGTGCGGCAGCGAAATAGGCCACCGCCATAGCGGCGGCATTGGCTGCGACGACTCCGTTGACCCCCGCTCCCAACATGACCATCAGCAGCGATCCGAAAAGCCGAACCAGCCCTTCCAGAACCAGGCTCGCCGAAAGAGAGCGGAAACCATAGGCTCCCTGGATGAACCCACGACGGCTGCCAAGTGGAACATAGAAGGCAGCACCTACGGCGATCAGAACCACCAGAACCGGACTGGGCAGCTTGAGGAAACTGGCGACCTGCGCCTGAAACAGCACCAGAAGGAATGCAACCAGGAGGCCGCATCCCCATGCGCCACGATGGAAGTCTCGGTATGCCGCGCTCTTCGCTTCCGGAGTGCTCTGCTGCGCTACGACCTTCGCGGGGACAATCTGAAAGGACAGGGTCACCGCGGACATCAGGGTGAGAAGGGTGTAGGCAACCGTCGCGTGGCCGAACGCTGTAGGACCCAGGAATCGCGCAATCGCAACGTTGTACGCGAAATTTATCCCCGCCGTCAGCCCAGACCCGAGAAGCAGCACAAAGCTTCCCGAAAGTATGCGGGCGTGGAGCGTCTTCGATTCCTGCATCTGGCCATCCACCAAGGTCTGGGTACTCCAATTTTCAAGCGGGGGAGTTTACTGACTCCAGTACACCGCCCCCGTAGAGTTTGGTGTGTGTTACTGAGAGCGGGTTAGGGAAACGATACTACTGTTGACCGTAGTTCTCCTAGGCATGAAAGCGCGATTACAACCAGCGACGGGATTCCATGGTTACCTGGGGTCGACGCCGAGGTCATGAGTCCAGGAATGTGTCCAAACTTTCTCTAAGATGCTCGCAAATCGGCTACAACTCGAACGTCCCGGTGCTGCTCTAAGATGTAACTTGGCTATGCTCTTTCGCGCAACGGGTGCTTTGCTTTTTCTTCTCTTTCTGGTCGGCGGGTGCTCCCGTCCGGCAGCAACCCAAAGCACGCGACCCACCGCCCGGGTCTCCGCTGGCCCGCCTCGGGTCCTCGCAGTGTATGAGGCATGGTTTGGGCACCCCAAGCATATTTCGGTGGGCTACTCATCGCACGATCCCGACATCGTTCGGAAGCAGATCCGCGAGGCCAAGGCGCTGGGCATCTCCGGCTTCGTGGTGGATTGGTATGGCTATCGCGAGCCATTTGTCGATCACAGCTATGCCGTGCTGCAAAGCATTGCCGCTGAAGAGAATTTTCAGATCGCCATGATGTACGACGAGAGCACCGATGAAGAAGGGGCGACGGATGAGTCGATCGAAGATCTCAAGCTCTTCAGGAAGACCTATCTTGCTGCCGGTGCGCCCGGCCGTCAGGCATATTTGACGTATGACGGGCGGCCGGTGATCTTCATTTTCCCGAAGCAGCACACCGATTGGAAAAGGGTGCGCGCCGAGCTCAACAAATGGGACAAGCCCCCTGTGCTCATCGATGAATATCCACCGTCAGCGGCATCGGTCCCAGCCATTGACGGCTATTACGCGTGGGTGAGTCCCAGAGCGGGCAAAGGGGATCCCAATTATTGGGGTGAGCAGACTCTCACTGAGTTCTACAGCACGATGCAATCGAAATACCCTGACAAGATTGCCGTCGGCGGGGCCTGGCCCGGTTTCGACGACAGCAAGGCCGCTTGGGGGCTTAACCGGCATATCTCTTCCCGCTGTGGCAAGACCCTTGCGGATACCTTGAACTTATGGCGGCAGCACTCCGCAGATCATTCCATGCCCTTCTTGCTGATCGCAACCTGGAATGACTACGAAGAGGGCACAGCTATCGAGAAGGGAATCCCCGGCTGCGGCGCCGATAAGACACTCCCGGTTCCACACTTGTAAAACCCCGACTTAACCGGTGGCCTGTCGGCTTCGTCCAATGGTGTGAGGGACGGGCGCAGGGAGACGGGCGAGAAGCACACGTCTCTATTCTGAAGTCTTCCCGGTGCCGATTGCCCAGAGTGCCTGAACGACTGTCGCACAGTCTCTGCTTTCGCCTCGAGACTGTGCGATGTTATGCGACGTGGACCCCAAACCCTCCGGCGGGCTTCATCTCCTCGTAGTTGCTGTCGGCCTGGACCGGCAGCATCTCCGACTGCGAGTAAACCCGGTTGATGATGGAGAGAGGCCGTCCGCGTACTTCGTCATAAACCCGGCCAAGATATTCGCCCATCACTCCGAGACACAGAAGCAGCATGCTGCCCACAAAGAAGATGGCAGCGGCTACTCCGAACCCCGCAGTGTGAAAGGGGTTGCGGGAAAATATGGTAGATACCGCAAGAAGCGCTGCAGCAAAGGTAGACATGCTGGCCAGCAGGAAACAGAGGCGCAAGGGCTTGTAACTGAAGCTAGTGATCGCATCCATCGCATACTTGATGCGGCTCATAAACGACAGCTTGCCGTCGCCACCTGCTCTGTCCTGCCGGTCGTAGAACACGACCGCGTTGCTGTAGCCTACCCAGGCGCGCAGCCCAGGCAGGTAGCGGTTGCGTTCACGCATCCCATTGATCGAATCGACGGCCTGCCGATTCATAAGGCCGAATATCCCGGCATCCAAAGGGATGGGGAAGTCAGAAAGAGCCCCAAGGAGACGGTAGAAAAGCGGGAACAGCTTCGCGAGAAGCTTGCGCCGCTCCTGGCGGCTCCTCCGGACGGCAACAACGACTTCAGCGCCGGCCTTCCACGCTTCCACCAGTTCCGGAACAACCTCCGGCGGATCCTGGAAATCACCGTCCATAATTACCGTGGCGTCACCGCGCGCAGTCTGGAGACCGGCCGAGATAGCTCCCATGTGGCCCCAGTTACGCGAAAGCTCCACTACCACTACATGCGGATCCGAGGACTGGAGGTTCCGCAGTATCTCCAGAGACGAATCTCTGGAACCATCATTTACATAAACAACTTCCCAGTCTTCATTTGTTTCTTCCAAAGCATTGGTGATAGCTTCATGAAACTGCAATATGAGTACTTCTTCATTGTAAATGGGTACGACAACTGAAATCACTCGGCACCCCCTGAGTCCTTTTTTCTCTTTCCGACTTAGCCAAAATATGCTATCCAGTTATTCCACTTGTTCCGCCGGCCCGTCACTGGCAAGATTCCTAGCCCGCCCCGACCTGAGGCTATTCAAGCTGTCCCTGTAGCACGCGTACTCTCCATCGCACCTCCGCCGGGGTCATAACCACAACGTAACGCGCGTGCGCTTTCTGCTTGGTCTGGAGCTTTCCCCGATCGAAGACCTGCACTTCGTATTCAACGTTATCCACTAGCTGAACGGATAGTCCCTCTGGAGAATAGAAGACTATTTGCAAGTTATGCGCCTGGTCTAGATAACGGGTAGAGATGCCCGTCGTAACTTGGTCATGGATGGTATCTGTCAGCTTGTCTTTGGCGGTCCCAACAAAATCTCGATCGAGCAGATCGGGACGGTTCTGCTGAAGGGCGGCTGCCATATTCTGCCACGCCTCGAGATAGCCACGAACGACAGCCGCCTGGGTCTGTTCGTTGAAATCGCGTCGGCCCTGTACGTTTGTTGACTCAACCCGCGCCGTGGGCTGGCTGGCGCCAAGGGGAAGTGTTGCGGCGAAAATCGAGCAGATCACCAGGGCCAGTTTGTTCATTATTGTTTACCCCAGTGGATTTCATTCCCTAAGACGACACCGGTTGCGGCGGAGATCTTCGCTCCGTTGTAGGCAGGCAACTCCGCCTGGGCAATTCCGCGTTTAAGAGGCACATCCACCGTGGTCTGTTTGCCGTCGTACGCTTCCGTAAAAGTGACAACCGTTCCATCGGGTACTGCATTGCCGCTACAGTCCCGCAGGGGCTCGGTCTGTAGCTCGATTTTCTGTCCTGAAGGCCGGGCGCTCATCCTCAAGGCGCAAGGGTCTCCGGGCACCTGCTGTATGATGCGCGTGCTCGAGATATCGCCGACATGAACTGCAAAATGAGCGGCGCCTTCTTTCGCCGCCGAGTCCATTTGGATCCACGCCCGCCCCTCACGTGTTTCAACTGTGCGGGTCTGCGTGATTCCCGACGCTCCGGATAATTGAAAAGATACGGGCGTTGGCGCAGTGATTAAGTTCTGGTAAGCGTCGAAGACATACACCGCACCGCTGATGCCATCATGCAAACTGACGGGAAGGCGAGATGGCTTGGCGAGGAAACTCAGATTCGCCGGTGGACTGCTGGGGACGACATCGAAGGCTCCGTTGTCGGTTGAGGATTGTCCGACCAGGACAGCAACGTAGTGGCCGGCATCGTGGATGTCCTCGGCGGAAAACGATGCCGTATCGCCCAGCTGTAGGTCCCGGCGTAGAACCTGCCCGAAACCGACGATGTAAAGGACGGCTGTGCCGCTGCCACTCGTTTGAATCGAAAAGGGGCTTCCGGCCTTCACCTGTTTAGGCAGGGTAATGCTCGCGCTTTGGGCGTGACATGGCGACAGTGTGGCGAAAGCCAGGCTGCCGACCAGACACCAATGCCGGAATCTCATTGGAAACCACCCGAGCTGTAGATCGCCGTAACGGCGCGTTCGCTGCTGACCTGGCCTGCGATGTCGGGGGGAATCGGTATGGTAAACGAAGCTGGAACCTGAGGCAAGAGGGCGCGATCCATATAGTGATCCGCAACCCACACCAGCTTGCCATTTTTATCGTAGAAGGTTCCCAGAACGTGGACGACATTCACCACCTGGCCGCTTTGATCAACAAGTTTTCCGGTGAGAGATGCTCCCGGTGCGGGATTCAATTTCTGGTCCTCGATGGCGATCACAGGGTCCGCCGAAGCCGCGATCAGTGAGGCGGATGGTTCCATGCGCACGCTCGCCACCTGGGCCAACTCAACACCAGGGAAAGAGATGAGAAAGGGCGTGACCTGCTTTGGCAGCAGAAGGTGAGAGATCTTGTCGAAGCTGTCCTCTGTCGCGATGGCTGCGCCGCTCTTTGCCAGTAGTGTTGCCTTTACGGATACGTATGCGGGCACGACGTCTTCATTTAGAAGCTCACCCATGATGAGCACGCCGTCTCCCCGCTCGAGCGGGTGCATGTCAACAATACGTACGTGGGGCGATTCCACATCCTGTGCGCCCCAGTCATCCTGGGCGCCGCGATAGATCACGTCCCATCGCAGGTAATTGACCGGAATCACCTGGGGCGGCACCCTGGGTTCCTTTACCAGTGGCCACTCCGCCTGCCAGCGATCCCCGTTTTTTACGACATGCAGGCTCTTCGTGTCCTCAAAGGTGCCAACCACGGTTGACCAGTGCAATTTGAGCAGCTCCTGGGCATCATTCTGGGAGGCGTGCTGGGGCCGCACCTCGAAGTGATCGAGCGTCGCATAGCTGCGAAGGCTCATGTAGGTTCCGGTTAGATCGCGCTGAAAGTCCGCTTCTGTGAATTCGCTCTTGTTGGCGAGCCTGGAGTAGGCGCTTCCCCAGTGCCTCTGGCCGATCTCGCGCGCAAGGTTCTCGACCGCAGCCTCCGGTGTGGTCGATGGGCGCAGCAGACCGGTTGTCCCGGCATCCGCCAGAGCGGCAGCCGACTGGTTGGGGTGCAGAACGCTGATGGCAATCAGTAGAGCTGTGACAACGACGATGATGATAGGAAGCCAGCGTCCGCTCTTCATATAGCCAGCCTCCCCGGTACCAATTCTTCGGCTGGAGTTGGAGCTTCGACTTCCTCATCGCGGGGCCGGCGTTTGTCGGGGATGAAGACAACCAGGATCGCGAGCAGGCTGCTCCCGAAGGGAAGTGTGCCCCACATCAGGCCTTGCCACTGCGGCGGCCTGTACGCCGAGTTTACGGGGACGGCGGGCGGTATCCCGTCCTTGCCCCAGATGGTGATGGTGTTGTTCTCAAGGGTGTCCACACGGCGGTAGCCGACGAAGGACAACAGCGGATCGTAGTAGGGATCCCTCACCAGCACCCATTTCAGTCCGTAATGGTCGGCGTGAGCCAGCATGGCGCGAAGCGCGTCCAGACCCTGCTTCTGGAAATATTTCGATTTCGTAAGCGCAGCGCCGCCGTGCTGGGTCAGCTCCGGCAACGTACGACCGGAGTTCCATTCCCCGTCAACGCTGTCCGCGTTGGTGTATGTGGCCAGCTCCGAGATTTTGCTGCTGAATCCCAGGGTGAAGTAGCGATATTTATCGTGACCGTCGCGATCAAGCCAGGCGGCGGCTGAATCCACGCTGAACTGTGAATCTTCCGCTGGTTTGTAGATGATCCATGCCACCCCGAGGCCACAGGTGAAAGCGGCTGCTACGGTCAATCCAACCACGGCGCGCATGCGGAAGCGATCAACAAGCTCGGATGACAGCAGGCCGACAAATGGCAGCGAAAGCAGGGTCGCCCAGTACGTGAAGCGCTCCATGGTGATCACTTCATAGGCCCGGCCCAGGAGCAGGTGGCCGACCGGCGTGGTGCCGCCAAGGCCGATGAGGAAGGTCAGCCAGAAGCCCAGAAGCAGAGGACGGAGCCGACGCACGGCGGCGCCACGGAACAGAATGAAGGGCAGGACGAGCATCAACGCGCCGTAGGGAACGATGAAGTAGTTGATCCCCAATGCAGGGCTTAGGGCGAAGTTGGCGCGGCTCGCATGCGGAATGGGCACCTGCGTGACGGGATTGTGGATCAGGGCGATCCAGAATGGCAGCAGCACGACGGCAATCGCGATACCGCCCACCACCGCCATGGTGGCGGTGCGTGCCACAAACGTGGGGGTGGACATGGGCTCGCCCTCGTTACGATCGAGGAAGACCAGGGCGAGAACCGGCACAGCAAACAGCATGGAGCCAAAGATCAGGGTGGCATGATGGGCCGCGGCCGCGGCCATGAACAGCACCAGGGCCTTCAGAAAAGAGCGCCATCTTCCGTACCGTACCCAATCGAAGAGATAAGGCAAGGCGTTCAGATAGATGGGTGCCGCAGATGTGGTGGATAGCTGTCCGGCCCCATAAACCAAAAAGCTTTCTGAGCCGAGAAATACACTCGCAAGCGAGGCGAACGAGGCGGCACGTTCATTCACCCATAGCCGCGAGAAGCGATAGACTCCCACCGCCAAAAGCAGTATGGCGGCAAACTGCACAGCCATGTAGGCCATTATGAGACCGAATACGTGGGAGAGAACGGCTACCCATTGCTGGGGCAACGGCGGGTACGTGGTCTGGGAAAATCCCGCATACCACTTCACATTCCAGGGATCCATCCAATGATGGAGGTAGTGGGAGGCGAAGAAAATATGAAATGTCGCGTCATAGGAGTGCAGCGGCATCTTCGCAAGAAGAAGTGGCAGGTGCACGACGACAGCCGCCAACAGAATGAAGCTAAGCGGTATGGGCCGCTTCGACATGGCGACAGAATCCATTCTCTCCAAAGTCCCCTCTCGCAAGGCACAAAAATGCCTGAAGACGCCACTATAATTCACATTGATTCATATTGACGCGGGTCAATTGATTCTGCAGATCAAACTTGCATTACTTGTGCATGACGTGAAGTTACGTTTGCGTACACTTGCGTTACTTGCCACTTTGGCCAGTTACTCCACGTATACTTTGCGTTACTCTGTGTGCACTCAAGGGATGAATTTTCTTTTCATTACCTTCGCATGCACTTGCGTGATTCAGCATGGGCCCATAACGCGGCAATCCGGCCGCAACAGGCTTTATCATTAGCCTCTCAAGGGCCTTTTCTAATTTGTGATGAAGTTTCCGGTGACTCGTTGAGCCTTAGACCTGCATACCTGAAGATGGGGTACATCTCTTTGCTCGTCTTCGCGGTTTGCTGCCCGTTGCAAGCCCAGACAGCCCAGACCTATGACCTGACTCCGCCTGCTGCGCCAAAAGCCTCTTCGCAGGGCACTCCGTCCTCGAAGTCGCAACCCGGCAAGGGTCAAGCGAAGCCCAGTCAGGGGCCTTCGCAGAGCGAATCGCTGGGCTGGGGGTCAAATATTCAAGACGCCCGTATCGCGCGTGCGGCAGAACAGGCCTTGAAGCAGGGTAACCATGCGCTTGCGGTCAATCTCGCCCAGCGCGCGGCCAATGCGGCTCCCAACGACGCCCAGCTGTGGATCCTGCTGGGCTACGCGGCCCGGCTCAACCACCAGTACCCCCTCTCCGTGGACGCCTACAACCACGGCCTGCGTCTGAAGCCATCGAATGTGGACGGCGTGTCGGGGCTGGCCCAGACTTATAGCGTCATGGGCAAAACGGCCGAGGCAGTGGCTCTTCTGAGGCAGGTCGTCGCCGCGAATCCGCGGCGTGTCGACGATTCACTGCTGCTCGGTGAGCTGCTCATGCGCAGCGGCGATTATCCCGGCGCTCTCAATTATTTTCGGAGAGCGGAACAGATGGAGCCAGCGACGCGGTCCGAGGTTCTGCTGGCTCTGTGTTACCAGCGTCTCAAACAGTTTGATCAGGCCAATCGCTACCTCGAGATGGCCAAGCACCGTTCCCCGGATAATCCCGAAGTGCAGCGATCGCTGGCCGGCTTCTTCCTTGAAACGGGAAACTATGAGGAAGCGATTGCCGCACTCAAGGCGATTCGCAAACCACGGCCCGACGTGATGGCGGAACTCGCTTACGCCTATCAGCTCGCGGGAAAGCCGGCAGAGTCAGCCCGGCTGTATGCGCAGGCTGCCAATGCCATGCCAAAGGATTTGGTTTTGCAGCTTTCTGCGGCCCAGGCACAGGTGACGCTGGGTGCCCTCGATAAAGCCGACCATTTCCTGAATCGCGCCGAGCAACTGGACCGCGACCACTACCGGTTGCATGCCATCCGGGGCGAGATTGCACGGCTCCAGGATCGCGACGAGGATGCGGTAAAGGAATACCAGGCAGTGCTGGCGCATATGCCCGCAAATCCATCGGAGGGTCCCCTTTACGGAATTCAGATTCACATGAATCTGATGGAGCTCTACCAGGGCCTGAAGCAGACCGATACTGCCCGCGAGCAGCTGGACATAGCCCAGAAGCAAATCAGCGCACTCAACGAGAGCGGACCCGGCCGTCTGCCCTTTTTACGCCTCAGAGCGTCCATCAAAATGCATCTCAACGATCTTGACGGTGCAGGGCGCGATGTAAAGGAAGCACTTGCGATCAACCCGAAGGATCCGAACACTCTGCAGCTCGATGGGGACCTGTTGATGAAGCTCGGGCGCACAGAAGAAGCGATCAATGCTTACAACCAGATTCTTGAGATCGACCCCAAAAACCGGTTCGCGCTCACTTCGCTGGGATACGCTTCGCGAACAGCAGGCCGGGATGCGGACGCGGAGAAGTATTTCCGACGTCTAGCAGAAGTGAATCCAACGCTCTATGTTCCGTACGCCGCATTGGGGGACATGTACACAGCTCGTCACGACTTTGCCAAGGCGGAGACGAATTACAGCAAGGCGTACCGGCTGGCTCCGAAGAACGCCGCGATCGTGGCCGGCGGCATGAATGCCGCGATTGAGGCCCACAAGATGGACCTGGCGGGAGTGTGGGCGAGCCGCGCGACCGAAGCGATGCAGCAGGATCCGCAGGTGCTCCGCGAAGAGGAGCGATACCTCAGCTTCAAGGGCGACTATAAGCAATCCGCGGCGATCGGCGAGAAAGTCATCAAGATGCTGCCCAAGGATCGGGACGTGGTCGTTTACCTCGGCTACGACCTGCTCAATCTGCAGCGCTACGACGAACTGCTGAAGCTGACCTCGGAGTACACCGACGTCCTGACCAAGGAACCGGATCTGCCACTCTTTGCGGGCTATGTGCATAAGCACAATGGGGAACTGGAAGAGGCGCGGCAGGATTTCACCAAGGCGCTGGAGCGCGATCCGAACGTCGTTACGGCGTACGTAAACCGCGGTTACGTGCTGCACGACCTTCGCGAGTCAAAGGCCGCAGCCTCAGACTTTGAAGCTGCCATCCAACGCGATCCCAATAATGGCGAGGCCCACCTCGGCCTGGCGTATGCCAACCTGGATCTGCGCAAGTCATCGCTCGCTTTGAAAGAATCGCAGCTCGCAGAGAAGATTCTGGGCGATTCCGAGCAGATCCACTTGATCCGCGGGACCGCGTACGGGCAACGGGGCCAGCCGCTGAAAGCTGCGAGCGAATATCGCCTGGCTTTGAAGTTCAGTCCGGATGATCCGTCGCTGCACCTTGCGTTGGCGGGCGTCCTCTATTCCGCTCGTCTCTACCACGATTCGATTGAGGAACTCGGGATCACGCAAAAGCTCGCGCCGACCGATGCCAATGTTTACGCTTTGCTGGCACGCGCCTATGCCCAATTGGGAGATCGCGAGCAGACCTTGCGAAATGTGCAACTGGCGGAGCAGAATGCACAACTCATGCAGCCGAAGCACAACAAGCCGGGTTCGGGACCGTCTTCCATCTACTTGTCCACAGGCTCAGCTCTGAGCGTGCTGGGCGACCAGGCGGGTGCGATGGAACGTTTCCGGAAGGCGCTCACCATGCCAGATAGCGACCGCATTGACGTCCGGCTGGCGATCGCCCAGATTATGGTGCATGAAGGGCGTGCCGACGACGCGAGAAGGCAGATCGCACTGGCGATGATGGAGGCCGAAGCAGGCGTCACAGAGCCCGCCACAGGCGAACAACTCGTTCAAACAGCCGATGTCCTTCGAGGTGTCCATGACTTCGATCTTTCGCAGACTTACCTTCAACGTGCACGTGCGGTAGGCGCCTCCGACACTGCGGTGCGGATCGGCATGGCGAATAATTACATGGCGGTTGGGGATACGGTCCGCGCTCAGGGCGAGCTCGCCGGCATCAGCCAGGATGCGGACAGCGATCCTGATTACAGATTGCTGCTAGCAGAAGCCAACGTCGATCGTCAGCTTCACCACAACACGCAGGCGTTGACTGCATTTGCACAGGCTGCCGATGCCGCGGGCGAAGATCCGACCGCTCAGCAGGGCATGCTGATGGCCGGTGGAGACGAGGGGCTGAGGATTCATCCAAGAGTGAGTCTGCTCTCCGATTTTTCGGTGAGCGGGATCTTCGAACCGACGACGGTCTACGTCCTCGACTCAAAGCTCGACACTACGACCCCTGTTCCCGAATCGGAACCATCCCTGCTTCCACCACCCCGTTCCTCGCTACAGACGCAGGGGGCCGTCGCCTACCACCTGCATCTCAATTACCTGCCAACAGCGGCCGGCTTCTTTCAGGTCAGAAATGCCCGCGGAGTCATATCCGTACCGAGTGTGAACTCAATTCAGAATCGCGACACGACGGATTATTCACTGAATTTCGGATTGAATCCTACGGTTCACCTGGGGACGAACATGCTGAGCTTCAATACTGGTGTCCAGGGAACAATTCGCCGGGATTCGATCCAGCCGAAAGCGTTGGATCAGAATCTATTTCGCTTTTATACGTATATGACTACCAGTTCCTTTTTCGATGCGGTTTCGGTCAGCGGGTTTTTCATATACGAAAGGGGTCCGTTTACCGAATCCGACCTGCATTCGCGGACACTGGCTGGCGGCGTGGACTTCCGGGTTGGGCAGCCGTGGGGAAAAACTGCGCTGGTAACAGGATGGGCCTCCGCCGATCAACAGTTCCAGCCGGAAAATACCGTGAACTTTTACACGTCCTCGTACGTTGGGTTAGAACGGCGATTCTCGGACAAGTGGAACGTGAGGGCAGTGGTAGAAGATCTGCGCTCCTGGCGAATTGTGCAGACTCGCTACGGAATTGCGCAGGCTCTTGTACCGGGCGGCACGGTTCAATTCCGGCCGACGCGGAACTGGATGGTGCAGGGATCGACCGCGTACAGCAGTACGCGAGGTTTCCACGCCTACGACGCGGTGCAAAACGGTTTTTCCGTCTCATATGCGATGGCGTTCCATCGCGGGTTCAACAACGAGGGTCAGGAGATTCCGCTGCAGTATCCCATCCGTTTCTCCGCGGGCATGCAACAAGAGTCCTTCTTCAATTTTCCGGGTAACAACAGCCAGCAGTTCCGGCCTTATTTCAGCATCAGCCTATTTTGAAGCGAGATCCTATGAAGATCTGCCTAGTTGCGACCTTTCCTCCGAGTGGACGTCAGCTGAACGAGTATGCGTTTCATATCGCACGGGAACTACAGCGCAATCCCCATGTTGAATTAACCATTCTTGCGGATGAACTGGATGATTACGGATTTGCAACCGATGCAAATGGGGAGACGCTGAAGGCGAATGAGCAACCGGAATTGCCCGGTTTCAAAGTGATCCGCTGCTGGAAGTTCGGCAGCGTTACGACACCGGTGCGGCTTTTGAATATCATTCGCAGGCTGAAGCCAGATGTGGTGTGGTTCAACCTGGTGTTTTCTAGCTTTGCAACGCCAGAGAATCCGATTGCCGCTTTCGCAGGCCTTTCTACGCCTGCCATCACCCGGGCTTGCAACTTCTATACGCATGTCACCTTGCACCACATAATTGAAATTGTCGATTTCGCAGCTGCGGGTGTGCGCTGGGAGAAACTGTTTCGCATGGGCACAGACGTCACGACGCGGGCTTTGCTCAGGGCGAACTCAGTTTCTGTGCTTCTACCCAACTACCGCAAAATCCTGATCAATAAATATTCGGTCCAAAATGTTCTCCTGGGCAGACATGGTACCTTCGCCTCCGCTCCCGAGCCTCCCGATTTTTCGAGGCGCGGCAATCCCGAACATCGCATTCTGGCGATCGGACATTGGGGGACTTACAAACGGCTTGAGACGCTGATGGAAGCTTTCCCGATGGTGTTGAAAGAGATTCCAAACGCGAGACTGATTGTGGCTGGAGCCAATCACCATACCAAGGCAGGCTACTGGGAGTCGATACGCGACGCACAACCCCCGCATCTGCCGATTGATTTTCGCGGATACGTTGCGGAGGAAGATATTCCCGAACTCTTCCGGACCACGTCAGTTCTCGTGCTGCCTTATGACTCGGCGACCGGCTCGAGTGGCCCGGCACATCAGGCATGCGAATACGGAGTTCCCATCGTCGGAGCCGACATTGAGGATTTCCGAGACATGGGCGCAGATGAGGACATGTCGATCCGCTTCTATAAGGTGGGAGATGCGGCTGGCTTGGCAAATCAATTGATTACCGTTTTGCGATCCCCGGAGTTACAACGGAGTATGGGAAGGCAAAACTTCGCCGCCGGACTGGAAATGACAATCGGCAGCGTAGTCCGCAACTATCTACGTTGGTTCGAGTTGAATAAGTACAAGAAGGAGTTGAAATCCTCAGAAGATAAAGGCAGTTGGCGTCGTTCGTTGTTCTCACGGCGAGTTGAAAGAGTGCCTGTTGGAATTCCCGCAAAGGTTCACGAGGGTGCTGACGCCCACGCACGCGAAGCGGCTGGAGCCAATCCCCAGTCGATAGATTTCATTGATCCTCTTGCGTGAAGTGTGTTTGGCAAAAAGAAATTGAAGTGCCAGTAACGGAAATTGGTTTGGTTGAGGTTAGAAAATCCTGTCCAACCAGGCGTATGAACATAGTAAATTTGCTAATTGAGTTGAGGATATGTCGGCGAAATCTGTTTAGCCGCATGCTCGCTCCGGGAAGCGCCCTACACCAATTCGAACAGTGCGGCGTGCCGCGGCGATTTTCCCGTCTTTTCTTATTATTTTTCGATTGAACCTGAGCTCTTGCCGCTCACCCGAGACATAGGAAGGATTTCAACATGAAGAAGGTGCGCGGCTCCAGGCCCTTGCGTTCACTCCTCTCACCGCTGGCGATGTTCATGAGTTTCTCGCTGCTCCTGCTGCTTGCCGGATGCGGCACCATCGGGCCTGGCGAAACAACAACAACCGCGCCGACCGTCACCATCACCGCCAGCCCGGCGTCAGTCACCGCTGGGCAATCGTCCATGCTGACCGTTGCGGCCACGGATGCTACGACTGTGACCGTTACCGGAACGGACGGCAGCAGCTACGACCTTGCCGCGGCCGGTGGCAAGCAGGCTGTGTCGCCTAAGAAGACCACGACCTACACCGCCACCGCATCCGGGGACGGAGGGAAGAGCACGGCAACGGCGATCGTGACGGTGGGAACGCCCGCCGCACCTACCGTGACCATTGCGGCCAGTCCTGCGTCGATTGCGCCGGGTGACACTTCGACATTGACAGTTGCGGCCACAAACGCCACAACAGTGACCATCGCCGGATCGGATGGAAGCAGCTACAGCCTGGCTGCGACTGGCGGGACAAAGGCCGTCAGCCCCACCACGACTACGACCTACACCGCGACCGCGACCGGCTCGGGAGGAACGGTGACGGCGACGGCGACCGTGACTGTTTCAGCCTCACCCGTATCGCCGGCTGTAACGATAACGGCGAATCCGACTTCGATCGCGCCGGGCGGTTCTTCGACAATGACAGTGAAGGCCACGAATGCCGCCACCGTTACGATTACCGGATCGGATGGGAGCAGCTACAAACTGGCGGCAACTGGCGGCACGCAAGCCGTCAGCCCCGCCGCGACTACCACATACACTGCGACCGCGAGTGGTGCAGCGGGCACCTCTCCGGCGATAGCGACAGCAACCGTGACCGTGACCGCGTCGGCGCCTACCGTGACGATCTCGGCGAATCCGACCTCGATCGTGGCCGGAAACTCGTCTACGCTGACGGTCGCGGCGAGCAACGCCACCCAAGTGACGGTGACGGGTTCGGACGGAAGCAGCTATGTCCTATCCTCGACCGGCGGCACACAAGCGGTTAGCCCGGCTGCGACTACGACCTACACGGCCACAGCAACTGGAGCCGCAGGGACTTCCCCGGCGACCGCGACCGCGGCCGTGACCGTGACGCCACCCGTCGCGACCCCAACTGTGACTATTGCGGCTAATCCGACCTCGATCGCGGCCGGAACTTCGTCGACGCTGACGGTGGCGGCTACCAACGCCTCGACGGTGACGATCACAGGATCGGACAATACCAGTTACAACCTGACCGCGAGCGGGGGAACGCAGGTCGTCACCCCGGCTGCGACCACGACATATACCGTCACCGCGAGCGGCGTGGGGGGCAGCGCAACAGCGGCTGCGATCGTGACCGTGACCCCAGCTGTCGTTCCGCCTACTGTGACTATTGCTGCGAACCCGACTACGATCAGCGCGGGGAGTAACTCCACGCTGACCGTGGTTGCAGCGAACGCCACAACCGTAACGATCACGGGATCGGATAGCAGCAGCTACACCATGAGTGCGACCGGTGGCACACAGATCGTTACTCCTCTCGCGACCACTACGTATACGGTCACAGCGAGCAGCGGAACGGCGACCGCGACTGCGACTGCGACGGTGACTGTTGTGCCCGCACCGCCGCCTCCTGCGCCAACCGTAACCCTCACGGCCAGTCCAAATCCCATCGCAGCCGGTTCTTCGACGACGTTAACCGTTGTGGCGACGGATGCTACCAGCGTGATCCTGACGGGCACGGATGGCAGCAGCTTTGAAATGGCGCCGACCGGTGGCACAGAGACCGTCAGCCCGACGACTACCTCCACCTATAACGTAACCGCGACTGGTGCGGGCGGAGCTGCGACGGCGACGGTCACCGTCACGGTCACGACGGCGCCAGGGCCAACAGTGACCATCGTAGCCAATCCGGCATCCATCACATCGGGCGCCACGTCGGTGTTGACCGTGACCGCGACCAACGCCACCTCGGTGACTGTCACAGGGACTGATGGAAGCAGCTACACGCTGGCGACGACTGGCGGCACGCAGAGCGTCACTCCGACTTCCACGACGACTTACACCGCGACCGCAGCCGGCAGTAGCGGCACCACACCTGCGACAGCTACAGCGACGATCACAGTTGTACCGGCAGGCACGGTCAATTCGATCAACCACGTGATCTTTATGCTGCAGGAGAATCACGCCTTCGATAATTACTTCGGCATGTTGAATCCCTATCGTAAGAGCAATGGCTTCGAGATCGGTGACGATGGGGTTCCCTACGATGTCGACGGCATTGAAGACAAGATCAATGGCGAGGCGTACGACGCAGTCAACAAGAAGGGCCAAATCATTAGCAACAACGACCAACAGTCACCCAAAGGCGCCCACACGCTGTTCAAGTTCAAGAGCACCTGTATTGACGACATGTCTTCGGCGTGGCGTGAAAGTTTCGGCGACGTGGCTTTGGGCGATACCTCCACCACACGTACGATCAGGATGAACGGCTTTGCATCCAACGCGGATGGTTTTGCGAACGCCAAGTGCCCCGGAGGCGTTGGCCCTTGCACCGGCTACACCGATGTCACCGGCGATCGCGCCATGGGCTACTACGATCAGGGTTTCCTGAACTACTACTACTACACGGCCTCGCAATTCGCTTTGTCCGACCGGTGGTTCTCGCCGGTCGCAAGCAAGAGCATTCCCAACCGCATAGCGACCTTCACCGGCGGCACGACTCAAGGTCTGACGCAGGATCCGAGCGGAGATGACCATCTCAACCAGCTGAAGATCACGAGCATCTTCCAGGAACTGGATCAGGCGAAGCCGGCGGTATCGTGGAAGGTTTACTACACCGTTAACAACGGCGAGTGCGATCCGGAAGACTGCAAGAAGACGGTTTCAGGAGGGGCACTCTTTCCCGCGACGACGTTCTCGTATCTGACCTGGTCTTTCCAGTACCTGTATGCAAATCCAACGCCTGGCGACCCGACGGGCTGCAAGGCGCCCGCCTCGCCCTCGAGCGCGATCGGGGACACCACAAACACCTTCTGCATCAACTTGAACAAGATTGCGCCGATCAATGATCCGACGTATGGGTACTTTGCCGACCTCAAGAACGGCACGTTGCCCAGCTTCTCCTTTATTGAGTCGGGTTCCGGGCTCAACGATGAGCACCCCGGTTATGGGCAGTCGATTCTGGCAGGGCAGGCGCAGGTGGCAAAAATCATCAATGCGCTGATGACCAGCACTTCCTGGAAGGATTCCGCCTTCTTCTTCGGCTACGACGAGGGCGGTGGGCCGTACGACCACGTCCCCCCAGTGATCGGACACACCAATGACTTCACTACCGCGTCGATGGCGGCAAGTTATCCGAACGACGTTACGTCGATTTCGGTCAGCCCGGATAGCTTCAATCCGTGCGTACCTGCAGCACCTGGGGACACGCACTGTGATCTGAAGAGCGGCTGGCCGGGTTCGAATTCAACTGACGTCGCCTACTGTGCCCCCGGGACGTACTGCGCGCAGAACGGTTTTGGAGCGCAGCTCGGCTTCCGCGTGCCGAACATGGTGGTTTCGCCCTTTGTGCGCAGGCACTACGTCTCGCATGTTCCGATGGATCACACAGCGGTTATCAAATTCGTTGAGAACCGCTTCCTTGGACCATCGGTTCACTTAACGTCGCGGGATGCAGCGCAACCTGATCTGCTGGATTTCTTCGATTTCACCAATGTGCCGTGGGCCACGCCGCCAACACCGCCCACCCCGACTCCGATCGGATCGTCGTGCCAACCAGCGGCGTTTCATTGATATCGGGCGCTCGATAGCTGAGTCGTTGGAAAATTGAGCCCGCCAGGTGACCAGTCACTGAGCGGGCTCATTTATTTTCGGATGACTGCGACCGCGGCGAGCGGCAAAGTTAATCTACTTTGGGAGCAGTCGCCGTCCCGTCGCGTCGGACTACCACTGGAACGACTTCGTATGGCCGCATCATGTCATTGTCTTCATGTTCCAGCATGTGGCAATGAAAGACATAGCGGCCGGTATAGCCTTCGAACCGTACGAGTATCGTCAGAACGTCACCGGGATTGACAACCGCCGTATCCTTCCATCCGGCTTCGTTATCTGCGGGCATGCGTAGCTTCCCCACGAGCTCCAGCTTGCCGCTCTGCATCGCAGGAATGTTAAATCCCTGGCGATGCAGGATCTGAAATTGCACCAGGTGCAGATGCATCGGGTGGGCGTCGTCGGTGGTGTTGATAAAGCGCCACTTCTCAACGGACCCGAGTGTCACAGTCTCAGTGACGGGGTCATCGTAACCCTTTCCATTGATGCGTACTCCCAGGGAATGGCCCTGATCATCCATTCGCTCGGACAAAATGAAATCCCTCGTCGCAATGGATTGATTTTCTTCGAGCCTGGAGAATGGCACTGCTGCCGGCAAGCTTAATGATCTCTCTTTGGCCGATGCGGGAAGAACCACCCGGAACTGCATGAACTCATTCAGAGGAGGGCGATCTTCGTGGAGAGCTGTCCATCCCGGATAGGGGGCGGCTGCATCATTTGTCAGCGTCACCACGCTCCCCTGGAATTCGGAAAAATCGATGATCAGGTCAGCTCGTTCGGCCGGGCCCAGCAGCAGCTTGTTCATTGCCGCCGGCTTTGGGAGAAAGCCACCATCCGTTCCAATCTGATGGAACGAAATCAGTGACGGAATATCTGTCGGGCTCTTCGAGCGATTGAAGAAAAGACTTACGAACCGTGAGTTCGAGCCGTTGAGTACGCGCAGACGATATTGTGTTGGCTCTACGTCCAGGTAGGGAAAGATTCTGCCGTTTACGACCGGGATTTCGCCGAGGAACTCCGGACCCCAAACACCCGGCGGAAGGGGCACGGCGTCTTCGTGTGTCGGGGCGTAGACGAGTTTACCCTGATCATCGATCGTCCGGTCTTGCAGAAGGAGGGGGATCTCGTGGTCGCCCGAAGGTAGTCCCATCTTTCGTTCGACCTCGTCGCGAAGAAGAAAGAATCCGGAAAGGCCGGCATATACGTTCAAACGAGTGATCCCCATCGCATGGTCGTGATACCAAAGCGTCGTGGCTAGTTGGTCATTCGGATATTGATAAAGCGCTGACTGCCCTGGAATGAACCATTTCTCCGGTAGTCCGTCGCTTTCCGATCGGGTGCGTGAGCCGTGAAGATGGGGCACAGTCCTGACCTGGGGTGCCGGGGGCATTGCTCCATGGATGTGTGGATCGATTGCGAAAATGTGGGTTGTGGGCAGATGGTTTTCCCACTGCACTTCGATTGGCGTGCCCCGCTGGGCTTCAAATATCGGGCCTGGATACTGCCCCTCGTATCCCCAGAGTCTGGTGGGCGGCAGCTGCGAATGCAGCTGTTGCTTGAACTCCGTCATGCGAACGCTGTACTGAGAGATGCCGTTCCTAGTGCCGTGGGGCAGGATCCGCTTTGGGATTGGCAGCGGGTCTGCGTACCGGTCTAATGTGGCAGGTGTGCGAAAGGCCTGCGGGGTGGGCCCACCGCTTTTGGCTTCAGCACCGAGGGCTTGTTCAGCATCAAGGCTTCTCGCGAAAGCCAGGGCTGGTACCGATGCGACGCACAATTTAAGAAAATCACGTCTATCCCTTACGTCCATTTTGTCTCGGCACGACTCGCCGTTCCTCCCTTTCAGGATAGACGAGATGCCGGAATCATCGGCTTAGGACCGTCATCAATCAGATCCCCGCAAATCTACTTAAGGGTAATCGCCCGGGCGATGTAGTGGGAGCCGTCAAACTCCGCGGTCACTCTCACGTTCACACCTTCATGGAGATCGTGCGCTGCAGGAAGAGATGCCGGATCGAAGACGATCTTGTAGCTCTGATCGTTCTGCGCATCCGCGACCACAAATTGATTCGAGTGCAAATCGAGAAACGTGACACTCCCGCTGAAGGAAAGCTCATCTCCCGGAGAAGCAAGGATGGCGATATGGTGAGCAACGCCTTGCCCTTTATTGTCGGATTCGAATGTGGCTGAGATCAAAGTTCCTTTTCGTAGATCAGACACGCCGGCGGCACCAGATCTCGATGCGGTCTGCCCCTGGCGAACAATGGCCGTTCCTGCAGGAACGACGAGTTTGATGGCTTGCGGTGACAAAGGCTCGCGCACCGTCAGCACACTGGCGCCGGGATCGTAGCTCAAGATTTGTCCATGACACTCGCCCTCTGGAGATCGCGACAGCATATGGATGCTGCGTGCGAATACAGTGTCTCCATCCGACATGGTTTCAACTGAGGCACGATCATTGGTGCGCAGATCCCGCAGAGAAGACTTAGCCCCATCTCGATAAACCTGGGTGCGTTCGTCGAAGAGTATCTTCATTGGCTTGCCGCCGAAGACTTTCAATGTCAAGCGGTCGGCGATCGGATCCACTCCGGAGATGATGCCTCCGATGACAGTGCTCTTTCCCTTCGGCATCGTGAGAGGGTCGGCCGACAAATTGACGGGTTCCGACGCAGACTGTTTCGTCTCCGTTGGTTTTGGCGCGGCGTCAGTGGCAGTCACCTGAGCAGAGGCCACCATGCCGAGCATCAAGATTGCGAAAAGCACACCCATTGGCAAATCCTTATCCAACTTGATTATGACCGATCGCTCCTGGCTTCACTACGTACTAAGGGTTTATCCCAAAGTCACCTGCCGACGCGGCTGAAGTGCAACATGAAGACATCATGAACGGTATAAAATGAATCATTCAGAGTAGCCGTTTTGGCGCTGTCCAGGGACCGCCGCGAGCCATCAGAGAAGCGAGGGTTAGAAAAATTGGGAATGCTTCGCACACCTTCCAGATTACTCGCATTGGCTGCACTCTTCGCCCTTTGGGCCGTGCAACCTTCATGGGCGAAGGATCTGAAGATAACGATCCCCAGGCACAGCGAGTTGACGCCCGTACAACGCCTGAATCGTGATGGCGTACAGGCGGTCGAGAAGAAGCAGTATGAGAAGGCGGAAGCGCTTTTCCTGAAGGCATATCTCTACGATCCCAGCGATCCTTTCACATTGAACAATCTGGGATATATCTCCGAGTTGCAGGGAGATTTGGACCGCGCTCTCAAGTTCTACAAACTGGCCGCACAGCAGGGTAGTACCGCCTCCATCGATCGAAGCAACACAAAGCAGCTGGAAGGCAAGCCAATTGAAGATGCGCTGAACGGTCTGAGCGATGGGCCGATGCGCGTGAATCACATCAATGTCGAGGCAGTTGCGCTCTTATCCGAGAATCGCACCTCCGAGGCAGAGAGCCTGCTCCAACGCGCCGTGTCCATGGATCCCCACAACGCCTTCACCCTGAATAATCTGGGAGTGGCCAAGGAGTCGGTTGGAGATTACGAAGGCGCATTGACATATTTCGACCAGGCCGCTCAACTGCATTCCTCCGAGGCCGTGGTGGTCACGCTGGACCGGTCGTGGAGAGGCAAATCCGTTAGTCAGATGGCCGCGGATAGCGCCCGTAAGCTGGAAAGCCGCCTCAAAAACACGGACACTCCGGAGGCGCAGGCGGCTTTGCTCACCGTGCGTGGAGTCTCCGCGACGAACCGGAATGATTGGCAGGCGGCAAGAAGAGATTTTCTGAAGGCGTACTCGCTCAATCCAAACAGCGCATTTTCACTGAACAATCTCGGTTATGTATCGGAGCGCGACGGTGACATGGAGACGGCGAACTTCTTTTACATGAAGGCCCAGCAAGCAGATGATGCCAAAGCACATATTGGACTGGCGAGCAGTAGCCTGGCCGAAGGACAGTATCTTAATGCCGTTGCTGCCGATAGCCAACAGAAGGTTGGCGGTGAGCTGGATCGCTATCGGCAGACACGTCACGCGGAACCAGGAAATGTCGAATTGGAGCGCCGCGACGGCACCCCGGTCGACAATACGCCCTCGCCATCGCCGACGGCGCCTGCCCCGCCGAATACTCCCCAATCCGCGCCCCCAACACCTGCGCCGCAAACGCCTCCTCACTCTAATTAAGGAACTCAAACCTTGCCGAACGAATCCACGCAACACCCTTCCCAGAAGTCCATGGTTCTTCTCTCTCGTCTGCTCTTTCCGCCAAATGACGAGGCCAAATCCGCTGAGCTGATTGCGGAGGTGAGAGGTATCAGTCAGGAAAATTTCGACGACCTTGTGAATCTGGCGAACCTGAACCACGTCGTGGTGCGTGGACTCGAAGCCTTTTTGAAGATCGTTCGCGACGCAAACGACGACGTTCGGGCCGGCTGGGCGACTGCGGCTATCGAGACAGAGCGTGCGCGTATCAACGTCGCGATTCCGGTTCTCCATGAGGTTTGCAAGGCTTTTGACGAGCAGGGGCTTGGCGTCGCGGTCATCAAGTCACTGGATCACTGGCCAGACCTGGGCAGCGATCTCGATCTGTACACGAGTGCGAAGCCGGAGCAGGTGCTGGAGCTGATGCGCACGCGCTTTCAGGCGCAGACCGCTGCTCGAAGCTGGGGAGATCGTCTGGCGCGCAAATGGAACTTCGAAATTCCAGGGCTGCCCGAAGCCGTTGAGATCCATGTGGGCCGGCTGGGCCAGACCGGAGAACAGACGACCATCGCGTCCCACTTGCTTGAACGTACTCGGTCCATAGAGGTTGGCGGCGTTCCATTCCGGACTGCTTCGATATCGGATCGGCTGATGATCTCCACCTTGCAGCGCATGTATCGCCACTTCTATTTCCGGTTGTGCGACATCGTGGATTCTGGGGAACTCATCGAGTCCGGTGCTATCGATTATCAGGACCTGCGCTCGTCGGCAAGCGCGGCCGAGATTTGGGAGGGAACGGCGACCTACCTGGTGATTGTGTCGGATTACGTCAAGCACTATCGCGGCACGGGTCTCAATCTCCCGGCATTTGTAAGCGAGACCGCCAGGTTTGGCGGCGATCAAGCGTATTACGCTCGCAGCTTCCTGCGCGTGCCCATCATGCCCCAATCGGCCGGGCTCTACGGCTCGCAACTTACGGGCCTGCTGCGACAGGGCGACCTGAACAACAGCGCCAGACTCGGGCTGCTGCCGTGGCTTGCCACAGCCGCCTATGTTGGGCAAAAGATTACCGGGAGCGACAAAGGGATCTGGTAGCCGGCCAATCGGATCGATACGGAAGGGCTGGAAAACGAGCGTTTTCGGCCCTTTTCCCTTTATCAGCGAATCAAACACTTCGGGCCGATGGCGGGATGCCAAGGCTCAATGCTGTGCTGGCTGCTGCGGCTGCTCCTGTTGCGGCTGTGGTGCTGCGCTCGCAGTTTGCGGCTGCTGCGGCTGCTTTGGGAAGTACCCTTTGCGGGTTCGTACGGTCAACTGGCCGCGCTTTGGCCCCTTCGCCTCCACGCGCACGGTCCGGTATCCACCGAGGGCTGATGCTTTTGTGGAGTGATAGCCGATGGTGTACTGGTTCCGGATATCACTTGCAACCTGGGCCGCGATCTCGTCCACATCCTTCAGAGAACGAGGGAAGTAAGCCACGCCGCCCGTCTCGAGCGAGAGCGTCTGCAGATCGCTCCTGGCGCGAGCGGCCTCCTCCTTGCTGAGGTCCTCATAGAGGAGCCCAATGGTGTATACGACCGGGCCATCCAGGGCCTGGACACGCCGGATCGCCTGAGTGAGAGTCAGCCGGGACGCGTTGTCTCCGCCATCCGTGATGATGAGCAGCACCTGCTTCTGCTGTTTTGCATGTCTCGACATCTGGTTGGCTGAAGCGACGACCGCGTCGTACAAGGCGGTGCCGCCCCGGGTATCGATATGCGAGAGACCCTTCTCGAGCAAATTCACATCGGATGTGAAGTCCTGGTCGATGAAGGCCCGATCGGAAAAGTTCACGACGAATGCCGCATCCGCCGAGTTCGATGCCTTCACCAGATGCAATGCGGCATCATTGATCGCGGCGCGCTTGTCGCGCATGGAGCCCGAGTTGTCGACCAGAATGCCCAGTGATACCGGAACGTCCCGATGTTGGAACGACGCGACGGTTTGGTGAACATTGTCCTCCCAGACTTGAAAATCGCCGCGAGTCAGATCTGTGATGAGCCGGCCCTGGTCATCGACTACGGTGCAAGGCAGCAGTACCTCATCGACATCCGCGCGGAAGACGTAGCCACTACCTTCTTTCTTTAGAGTCTTGTCACCTGGCTGTGCGGTGCTGGATGCCGAAGGAGTCGTCGGCGTCGTCTCGGCCGCGGCGGCCTTCTCTGCCGGATCGGGTGAGAGAATCGGGTCGCTGTCGATGGTCAGGCTGGGCTGAGCCTGCGGCTGCGAAAGGTCCCGTGCCGGGACCGTACCTGTCGGCTTCGGAGCTGTGGGCTGTGTCTGGGCGGACGTCGCCGGTCCGGCACAGCAAAACGCAAGGACAGCCGGAAGAAACCACCGGGATTGGCGCGACGCGATTGGTGCTCTTGCCGGCATAAAGACTTTTGACCGCCTGAGAAAGGCTGACTGACTCATTTTACGATTGTTCGGCGCCCATCAGGACTGAGCCGCGATCTGTGGCATCGACAACTCGAGTGAAAAGGGCTGCTGGTTCGGCGCATTCGCGAAAACCCACATTCCGTGGAAGCCTTCTTTCCATTCTGGATGAAGAGTCAGGAGCGCCTTCATCAGGGCAACGCTTTTGGTTCTTGTCACAGCCATATTGCTGACGTCGTCCGTTTCATAGCGGACAACCAGATCGAAACCGCCGAAAGTGCTGTCAGTATGGATGTTAGAGACTGAAACCGGAGACCCCGCGACATTGACGATCATCGGCTGAGCACCCGGCAATCCGCCGGGAGTGACAGAACGGACTTCCTGGATCAGCTTGTCGAAGTTGTTGCTGTCGATAAAATCGGCTGGCAGCAGCAGGTAGACCGCCGTCTGGTAATAGAAATACGAGTTCCAGATCTGCCCGACTTTGTTGTAGTCGCGAGCCTTCTCCCAATACCAGACACCATCGTGTCCCGCACTGGTGAGCGGACGCGGAAAGAACCCCGCCAGCTGCCAGGCGCCTTCAGAGCTTTTCTCGAGCAGCATGGAGAGCCGCTGCGGGTTCTTGACTCCGCTAGCCTCCACGATGGCGAAGGCGAAATGGCCCGCCGGTAGGCCCGGAATGTTGAAGATGACGTGTAGATCGTTGGCCGCCACGCCACAGAAGAACTGCACGGCATCTTCGCCCGGCTGTACGTCCGTCGCCTGGAGATCATAGACGGATGTCACACTCAGCGTTGCCCCGGTTAAAGCAGGATTGAGCCGTTGAATGGCAGCTGCGATGCCACCAAAATGACTGGCGACCGCGGGTATGGTCGCGGCCGCTACCCCACTCGTATCGTTGGCCTGCATTTTGGTTGCTATGCCGCGGGCCGCAGTGACGATCGCGCTTCGTTCGGTCTCCTTCATCTCCGCTTGCGTGGTGCAGGTGACGGCGTGGGCAGAGGCTGCCGAAAGCAGGCAAACCGCTGTAGCGCTAAGGACTGACCGTGAGAGCCCAAAACCGGCGGGAAGAAGCCAACGTTGAATGCTGCATGCCATAGCTGTGACTCGCTCCAGTTCATCACGAAATGCCGCTACTGTCCAAATCAATTAGTAACGTGAAAGACACCGCTGCGGTCATATGTCGCCGCCGCATTCGGAAGAGGGCCTACGAGGATGACTTATCAATACGATGCGGCCGATAGCCAAGCGCAGAGATTCGATTTGGCAGGTGCATCTGTAATGAATCCGTGAGCAGGCACTTACCCCAGGCAAGGTCCGTAGCTGATCCGTTCAGGGATTGGGTAACCAGGCGATCTGGTTGGTCGATAGAGAGAGAGCGGAATGCTTTCAAGCAATTAGAAAAATCTGCGCGAAATCGCGAAAGACATCTAACTTGTAATCGCTGGATCCTATTGGGGCGTGCTCCATAACCCCTCCCACAAATAGCTGGAGTTCTAGCTAGCCTATGAAGTCCAATTTCTTGTCAAGATGCCTTTTGTAGAGCCAATTGGCTTGAAAGTGGGATGCCATTGTTGAACTGGCGTCATTACAAAAGACACACGCCTTTCCGGAATCGGTGCAACGAGATGCCGATAGGGAGAACGCGAACATTCTTGTTTCATTGCTGAGCTTTCTCTTTTTTCCTCAGTCCCTGTTTCGTAATTCGCCTGCGCAGCGAGTTTTGTCTCGCGGCGCATTTTTTGGCAATTCCACAGTGGCCCTGAGGTTCCGAGAGCATGCGCTCAGTTTGGCGTCCACTCACCTGCGCGGTCTTCAGTACGTTTTTCGTGCTGCTTTTGACAGCTTGTGGGCTGGTCGTGACTAATCCCGCCCTCTTTGGGAGTGGCGATGCAGCCGTGACGATCGCCCTTACCGGGCCGAGCACGGTCATGCTCGGTGGGCAATCGCAGTACGCGGCCACTGTATCCGGCAGCTCGGACGCCACGGTTACGTGGAGCGTAAATGGAGTCGCCGGAGGAGATGCGACAGTCGGTTCGATCTCCGCACAGGGACTGTACCTTGCCCCGGCAAGTGCACCTAAATCTTCACAAGTGACCATCACGGCAACGAGCGTAGCGAGTCCTTCCATTTCGAAGAGTCTTCCTATCGTGCTCGCCGCGCCGTCCCAAAATGCGGACCCGGAACCCATTGTGGTGTCTCTGAGTGGCTCAAGCAGCGTCACGCTGGGCACCTCATCGCAGTATGTCGCAACGGTGACTGGCAGCGAAAACACCGCAGTGACCTGGAGCGTGAATGGGGCGCCGGGAGGAAACGTTGCGGTTGGCTATATCACTGCAAGTGGGCTCTATACAGCGCCCCAAAATGCGCCTCAGCCCGCAAATGTAACGATCACGGCGACCAGCGTCGCAGACCCCTCTATTTCGGAGGGCCTTGCGGTGCTCCTGAACGCGCCTCCACAAGCCCCAGGCGCCAACGGAGCCAGCTCTGCCGTGAGTCTGGTCGTAAGTGGCCCGACGAGCGTCACCCTCGGCACTTCGGCGCAATACGCAGCAAATGTGACGGGTAGCCAGAACACCGCGGTGACGTGGAGCGTGAATGGCGTAGCGGGAGGAAACGGCACGGTCGGCTCTATCTCTCCAAGCGGGCTCTATAGCGCCCCAGCAGACGCACCTCAACCCTCGAACGTCACTATCACCGCAACCAGCGTGGTGGATTCCTCCGTTTCAGGCGGCCTTGCCGTGGTCCTCACAGCGCCTCCGCAGGCTCCAGGCGGCAATGGGCCCGGCTCTGCCGTGAGTCTGGTCGTAAGTGGCCCGACGAGCGTCACGGTCGGCACTTCGGCGCAATATACAGCGAGCGTGACCGGTAGCCAGAACACCGCAGTGATCTGGAGCGTAAATAGTGTAGCGGGAGGAGACGGCACGGTCGGTTCTATCTCCGCAAGCGGGCTTTATAGCGCCCCGGCAAGTGCGCCTCAGCCATCGAACGTCACGATCACCGCAACCAGCGTGGCAGATCCCTCCGTTTCACAGGGGCTTGCAGTGGTCCTCGTCGCGGCCCCGCAGTCCCCGGGTGGCGGCGGAGTCGGGCCGACGGTGACTTTGAGCTTGAGCGGCCCGACGAGCGTCACACTGGGTGCTCTCTCGCAATATGTCGCGACCGTGACCGGTACCTCGAACAGCGGAGTGATCTGGAGCGTGGACGGAGTGGTGGGAGGGAATCAAACTGTCGGTTCCATCTCCACGACTGGGTTCTATACCGCTCCCGATGTGGAGCCCAGTTCCTCGCAAGTAACGATCACGGCGATCAGCGTTGCCGATACCTCTGTTACGCAGAGCCTTACCGTTACACTCGTCGCGCCGCCCCCGCCTCCTCCGACCCTTACGTTGACTGGAGCGACTAGCGTCACGTTGGGGACCTCATCACAGTATGCCGCGGTCGTGAGCGGCAGTTCGAACACCGGGGTGACATGGAGCGTGAACGGGGTTGTGGGAGGAAACGCTGCCTACGGCTCCATTTCGACAAGCGGACGTTACACTGCCCCCGCAAGCGCGCCTGGTTCATCAACGGTGACGATCACGGCGACCAGCGCCGCTGATCCCTCGGTTGCGCGGAGTCTTACCGTTACACTGGTCGCGCCACCTCCCCCGCCTCCGGCCATAACACTCACGTTGAGTGGAGCGAGTGCCGTCAAGTTTGGGACCTCATCACAGTATGCCGCGGTCGTGAGCGGCAGCTCGAACACGGGAGTGACGTGGAGCGTAAATGGGGTTGTGGGAGGAAACGCTGCCTGCGGTTCCATCTCGACAAGCGGACGCTACACTGCTCCTACAAGCGCGCCTGGATCCTTAAAGGTGACGATCACGGCCACTAGCGTCGCTAATCCTTCCGTTGCGCGGAGCCTTACCGTGACACTGGTCGCGCCGCCTCCGGCCGTGACCCTTACCCTGACTGGTGCGACTACCGTTACGTTGGGGAACTCATCGCAGTATGCCGCAGCGGTGACCGGCAGCTCGAACGCTGGCGTGACATGGAGTGTGAATGGAGTAGTGGGAGGAAACCGCACCGTTGGGTTGATCTCTGGGCTGGGGTTGTACACGGCTCCGGCGACGGCACCCGGCTCCTCAAAAGTAACAATCAAGGCCGCCAGTGTCGCTGATCCTTCCGTTGCGCGTAGCCTGGTGGTTGCCCTCGCTGCGCCGCCACCGCCACCGCCACCGCCGGTAAAACTGGCAGTGAGTGGAGCGAGCAGCGTCACGCTCGGCACGTCGTCGCAATATGCGGCGACGGTGACCGGTACGTCCGACATCTCGGTGGCCTGGAGTGTCGATGGAGTTGTGGGAGGGGATCGCACAGTCGGCACCATCTCCGCGAAGGGGCTCTATGCCGCTCCCGTGAATCCGCCCCAGTCCTCAAAGGTAACAATCACGGCGACCAGTATGGCGGATCCATCTGTTTCGCAGAGCCTCTCAGTCGTGCTGGCTCCTCCGAAAGCCCCGCAGGTGACGCTGGCCCTCAGTGGCATAACCACCGTGACGCTCGGGACGTCCTCGCAATATGCCGCGACGGTGAAGGGAAGCACGAACACAGCCGTCACCTGGAGTGTGGATGGATTAGTAGGCGGGGATTCCACGATCGGGTCGATCTCGGCAAAGGGCCTCTATACTGCTCCGGCACATGCACCGCAGTCGCCAAAGGTAACAATAACGGCGACGAGCGTCGCAAATCCCGCAGTTTCCCAAAGCCTCGTCGTTGTCCTCGAAGCGCCGCAGCCTCCGTCCGTGACGCTTACCTTGGGCGGAGCAACGACCGTCACTTGGGGTACTTCATCGCAATACGTTGCGACGGTGACCGGCAGCGTGAACGCTTCTGTGGTCTGGAGCGTAAATGGAGTGACCGGAGGGAGCGCCACGGATGGCACCATCTCTATCGGGGGACTCTATAACGCTCCGGCGAGCGCGGCCCAGATTTCGACAGTTACCATTACAGCAACAAGCGTGGCTAATCCTGCGGTTGCGAAGAGCCTGGTCGTGACTCTCGTGGCGCCTGTCTCATCGTCGCACCAGATTCCATCGTATGCAATTTCGTCCGGACCTCTGGAGGGCTCCACCAGATGGAAATGGAATCATGATGCCGGTACACCCGGGAGTTCGCAGGGATCCTCGGTCTATCCCATTTCCGGCCTCTCTTCGGACAATGCGGCGAGAGAGTTCTACATGACTTACTCCAATCATGGAGGAGAGATTTACCACCTCTCCTTCGCGACGGATTTGAAAGCGACTCACTTCGTGTACGACGCGAACGTGTACGTAGTCGACCCATCGCAATTGGCGAATCTGGAAATGGATATGAATGATGTCATGTCAGATGGCCGGACGGTCATTCTCGGCACGCAATGCTCCACCTATGCCAAGACCTGGGAGTTCGTGTATCAGGGAGGCGGCCATCCTCACTGGCACGCCTCAAACATTGCTTGCGATCCAAGAAAGTGGTCCGCGAATACATGGCACCACATTCAGATCGCATCCCATCGTGACGCGAACGGCATCGTAACGTATGACTGGGTAGGCGTGGACGGAGTCTACACTGATTTCCAAAACGCCACTTACGATTCCGCTTACGCTCTGGGATGGGCCAAAGGAGACTTGCTCATCAATTTCCAGATCGACGGCTATAACTCTGGAAGCGGCTCGAATACGCTTTATACAGACAAACTGACGATCTATCGTTGGTGAATAGCAAGTCCGATGCGGGTCTCAGGATGCCCTGGTTGTCATGAACCAGACCTGTGACGCCGGCCGCCGATGGTGATCCGGCGTCGAGCGCCGCCTCGCGCACGGAATTCTTCTCTGCATGCCCAGAGCATATGCGCAACCAAGGAGTGGAAGGAGATCGGGATACCTACTGACTATGGTGCCCGAAGCGATTATTGGCTGCCGTTGCCATTTGGTTTCTTTTGCTTAGAGCACGGGTAACGTACTTGTTTTGAATGGATTACGTAACCCGCTTTGTCGCGTGAAGGCCCGTCTCATTCCTTGCAATGCATATCACTTTTCCAGGTATTTCAGCCCCATTGCAGCATCCGATGTAGCAACCGCGGCCTCCTCTTTGGTGCGCGGATTTGAACTTCCTGAGGCTGTTCGGCACGTCATCGGCGTGCTGCTGGTAGCGAGGCATCGTTTTCGTGTTCGCCCAGACGAAGTATCGTGCAGCACTTGTCGCAACGCATCGTGTTTGCTAGTCCTACATCGGCCAGAGCCTGGTCGAAGCAGGCGATCGCGCGACGATCCCATTTCATCATGCTCTCCGTGCCCGCTGAGCATGTTGACGACGGTGGTTTCCTCACTATAGGAATCGGAATCCGTGGTCTGGCCGCAAAATGAACTCAACCAAGTTGTCTCATCTCCATGGGTACAAAAAGAACCGGGCAGTCCAATTGTAGAGAGATAATATCGACACGTAGTCAATAGCCACTTGGCGCGCTGAACGTAGCATTGCCTCAGATGGTACCCGCCGAAGCGAGCAAATCTGACTTCTTTATGGTTGAGATCATCTCCCATTACCGCGTTATAGAGAAGCTCGGTGGTGGCGGTATGGGGGTGGTCTACAAGGCGGAGGACACGCGGTTAGGCCGCTTTGTCGCCCTTAAGCTCCTACCATCCGAGATCAGGCACGACCCGGACGCCCTGGCCCGCTTCCGACGCGAAGCTCAAGCTGCATCCGCACTCAATCATCCCAATATCTGCACTATCTATGACGTTGGAGAGGAGGATCGTCAGGCGTTCCTAGCCATGGAGTTCCTGGACGGCGTGACGCTAAAGCATCGGGCGACGGGAAGAGGTATCGAGACACTTGAGTTGTTAGGGCTCGCGATTGAGATCGCCGATGCCTTGGATGCGGCTCATTCTGAAGGGATCGTCCATCGCGACATCAAACCCGCGAACATCTTTGTCACCAAACGTGGCCACGCCAAGGTCTTGGATTTCGGACTGGCTATGGTTGCACCAAAAGGTCGTTCGTCGAATTGTGCAGCATCAGACGAAACGATGATGGACGTAACATCGGACGAGTATCTGACGATGCCCGGTACTACGCTTGGCACGATACCGTACATGTCGCCTGAGCAGGCATGTGCCAAGGACCTCGATGCCCGCACAGATCTATTCTCGTTCGGTATCGTACTGTACGAGATGGCAACAGGCATCCGGCCGTTCCGCGGAGAAAGTTCTGCGCTGATCTTCAAGGCCATATTGGACATGGCGCCCACGCCTGCGACTAAGCTGAATGCGGACATTCCGCTCGAACTACAACAAATCATCGACAAAGCTTTGGAGAAGGATCGTGATCTGCGCTATCAGCATGCTGCAGATATGATGGCTGACCTGAAGCGCCTCAAGCGGCATAAAGAATCGGGACAAGTAGTAGCCGCAAACTCGGGAAGACCCCTGGCGCAGGACAACGGTTCTCAGGTTGCTCAACAGCCATCGCGGTCATCCAGTCCATTGGCACTGCTTGATTCACCTTCCGCACGAAGCGGGGACGAGAAGACTGTAACTTCTTTTCGTGACAGGAAACGATGGACGATCCTTGTTGCCCTCGCGGGGGTATTTGTTGCTGCCGTAATTGGCGTGGCTCACTACCGCTCACACCGAGCTAAGCCCTTGACCGATAAAGACACGATTGTTCTTTCCGATTTCGATAACAAGACGGCTGAGCCCGTGTTTGATGATGCGCTCAAACAGGGGTTGGCCATTCAGCTGGAACAATCGCCGTTCCTGAGCCTAGTCTCAGAGCAGCGCATCCGGCAGACCCTCCAATTGATGGGTCAACCGCCAGAAGCGCGTGTGACATCCGAGATCGCCAGGGAGCTTTGCGAGAGGGCCGGTGGTGCTGCAGAGGTGGAGGGATCCATCGCTACGTTAGGTAGCCAATATCTACTCGCCTTAAAAGCGGTGAATTGTCGGACGGGGGATACTGTCGGGCGGGAACAGAGCACATCTGAGGACAAGAGGCAGGTGCTTACCGCGCTGGGGAAGGTCGCCATCTCACTTCGCAGCAAACTCGGCGAATCTCTCGCCACAGTTCAGAGATACGATACGCCGATGGAGCAGGCCACCACTCGCTCCCTTGACGCCCTCCAAGCATACAGTCTGGGACTCAAGACAAAAAATCTCAACGGTGACAAGGCTGCAATTCCTTTGTTCGAGCAAGCCATCCAACTCGACCCGAAGTTCGCCATAGCCTACGCCGCCCTTGGAACAAGCTATTCGAATCTGGGTGAGAGTAATCGAGCAGCAGAGAATCTAACGATGGCGCATGAGCTTCGCGAGCGGACCACAGAGCGAGAGAAGTTCTATATCGATTCTGTTTACAACGATCTTATTCTCGGTGACCTAGACAAAGCGCGCGGAGTCTATGAACTCTGGGCTCAGATGTATCCGCGAGATGATAGTCCCGTGGGGAACATTGGCCTCTTGAATGGATATCTTGGTCAATATGAAAAGGCGCTCACACACGCGCAAGACGCACTTGGCCTTCACCCGGAAAGCGGTTTGAGATATGCCAACGTCACCCAGGCAAATCTGCATTTAGGCAGACTGGAAGAAGCCCGATCCGTTGCGCGTGATGCGCAGGCAAAGAGCCTCGATTCTCCTTACCTGCGCTTATATCTCTACCAGATTGCCTTTATGCAGAACGATGTGCAAGGGATGGAGCAACAGGTAAGCTGGGCTGCGGGCAAACCTGGTGTCGAAGACGTCCTGCTGTCAGTTGAAGCCGACACCGCCGCATATTTCGGTCAGATTGGTAAGGCCCGGCAGCTTTCAAAGCAAGCGATCACTTCCAGCGAACTTGCGGAAGAACGAGAGACCGCGTCAAGCTATGCCGCCGCTGCCGCTCTGAGGGAAGCTCTCTTTGGCAACGCGGTCGAGGCACGGCAAGGTTCCGCTGCGGCGCTCGCGCTTTCTTCGGGGAGGCTGGTTAAGTTTGGGAGTGGTCTGGCCCTGGCACTGGTCGGAGATTCGGATCGCGCGCAAAGGCTGGCTGACGAGTTAGCGAAGGGCTTTCCTAAAGACACGGTTGTAAATTTCATCTATCTGCCTACGATTCGCGGGCAGATCGCTTTGAGCCGTCACGATTTTGCCAGGGCTATCGAGGAGCTGAAAAGCGCAGCTGCCTTCGAGTTAGGCCAACCCGGCGATACTTCGTTCGCGCCTTCGCTCTACCCGGTTTACGTGCGCGGAGAGGCGTATCTGGCAGCTCATCAGGCAAATGACGCTGAAGTAGAATTCCAGAGAATACTCGACCATCGCAATATTGTGGTGAATGAACCTATTGGGGCGCTTACCCATCTTGGCCTCGCGCGTGCTTATGCGTTGCAGGGCGATACGACCAGGGCTCGGCTCGCGTACCAGAGATTTCTGGCCCTTTGGAAAGACGCCGATCCTGATGTCTCGATCCTGAAAGAAGCCAAGGCGGAGTATGCCGTCTTGCAGTGATTGGGGTGTTCAAGCTTGTTTTGAAAATCGAACCGCAAAGAACTGCATTCCGAGTTCCTCTGCTTGGAAATAGGCGTACGCATCATCTCGTCGGCTGAGGTCTTCTCGGCCGACGCCATGTGGCACTCGGCAGGAAGGCGTAGCATAGGCAGTTGGCGATCTTGCCGGAATCGATCCGGCCGTTTTCCTTCTTGGCCGCGGCGGCGGCCCGCAGCATAGCGGGTGCGCCGCCCTCACCTTCTCCGCATGGGAAAGCAGATCGTAGATCCACGCGTGAAGAACGTCGCCTCCAAGGCCATCATCCGAGGTTGGGAAAAGGTCTTGATCCAGGCGTCCAGTTCCCTCCACGTCGATCCGATCTTGCCTTCCTGGCGTACCCCAGACCAAGCTTTCGGCGTAGCGCCGACATGACAGCCGAGAAAGAACTGGCATAAATGCCAGTTCCAACCTCCCGTAGCCTGCAGATACGCTCTTGTGCAGCCCTCGAAATCAGCTGAATGACTTCGAAGGGGAGCGCTCTTCCCGAACGCAGGAATGGGTGCCATGGAGATCCTGGAAAGGCGGGTTGCTTTCGGGGCTCTTTCAGTCGGAACTTACGCGGCGAGCTGTTTTCCTACCCGGCCTTGATCCATCGGCTTCGCCGAGCCTGCTAAAAGCAAAGATCGGAGAAAAAGAATGCACGGACAACTTAGAATCGCAAGGATCGTCAGTGGTGCTGTGCTTTTGATGGGCCTATGGATGGTGAGCAGTCAGGTCGGCTTCGCAAGAGACAAGTATGAGACGATCGATGCCCAGGCTTACGGAACGGGCACCCAGCTTGGGGCCACTATTGGTGTGACCCTGAACATTTATGAGTTCTCGACTCCCGCAGACAAACAGATCCTCGTCCAGGCGTACGAAAAGGGCCAGAACCAGGGGCTTGCAAATGCACTCCAGCGAATGAAAGCGGTCGGCCACGTAGAGATCACTGGGACGCTCGGTAATGACTGCTCCTATATCAAGATGATTCCAACACCAACGGGCCGAAAGATCGTTTTTTTGACTAATCGCCAGATCAGATTCGGCGAAGCCTACTATGACACCCAGTCTATGTCCTTCAACCTTACCGCGGGCATTCTCGAAATCAACGATCAGGACAAGAGCAAGAGCACGGGCGTTATGTATCCGGCGGCCCAGCTCGTCGTCGATAAACAGGGCGAATTGCAATGGGATCTGAGAGAAAACGCCTGGAAGCTGTCTGACATCATCGATTGGAAGGGAACGGCGGGGAACTAGAACGGCATTCGGGCTCGACAAATGTAGCCTCTCCGATCGACGAAATCGGACTACGTCAATTTCTGGATTGGTTCTCTGAAAATCGGGTAATGAGGTGCATCATGACGTTTCAATCACCCCTGGCAATTGCAGGCTCTGCGATGTTGTTGACGCTTCTCGCGTTGCCGAGCAACGCAACCGCTCAGTCGAAGAGCGACAAGCATGCTTGTTCTGAGCCAAACCCTGCGCAATTATGCACCGCCGCCAACACCTGCGGCTCCGCTTCCAGTCCGTGCACTGTGGACGTAAAGCGGACTGCGAATGCGGCGTCTTCAACTCCTGGCATTTCGAATGCTAAGCCGAATGCACTTTTCTGCGTGAAGGTTGGGACAACGGTTAAGTGGATCAGCACCGAAAAAGAGAATGGCTTCGTTGTCGATGTCGGCACTTCATCTCCATTTGACCCAGGTGGGGCTATCATCGGTGGCTCCGACCGCTCTGTCTCGGTTGTGGCGAAACGAACTGGTTGTTTCAAGTATTCCGCTGGTGCTTGCCGATCGGGAGCAATCTACGGAATGTGTGGGACAGGCTATGCGAAGCTGATTGTGACCGATGGCAAGTGACTGTCGTCCGTCAACTCGTGAGGCGCATGAACTGGATGCTTGCCATGCCTCATCATCCCTAGTCGCCAGATAGTCGAAAACGACGAGACTCAGGTCCCGCGCACTTCTCAGAAACCGCCGTTGATGGGACGGCAACAATATGGCGACTAACATCAACCTGGAGTCAAGCTATGAGCAACAAAGATGCAAAGAAGATCCTGTCGGTCGTGCTTAGCGTCAGCGCTGTCACGGTCCCCTTACAGTGTGCATACGGATACCAGGCTTCGGGCTCAACTCCTGTGAATGGAGCCGGGAGTGCCACGGAAACGGCGCCCAGGAGTGCGAGCGAGTTGCAATCCTTGGTTGCGCCCATTGCGTTGTATCCGGATGCGCTCGTGGCCCAGGTGCTTGCGGCCTCGACTTTTCCGGACCAGGTAGCAATTGCCAATTATTGGCTGGAGCAAAACAAGAGTCTGACAGGAAGCTCGCTGATGCAGGCCGTTGACAAGCAAACCTGGGATCCGAGCGTGAAGGCGCTCACGCAGTTTCCGTCGGTGCTCGATAACATGGCTAAAAATCTGACCTGGACCTCATCGCTGGGAGAGGCCTATCACGACCAGTCAGCGGATGTAATGGCAGCCGTTCAGACCTTGCGTGCGCAAGCGAAAGCGAAGGGTAATCTCAAGTCAACCTCACAAATCAAGGTCGTGGAACAGTCGCCGCAGACGATCGTCATTCAATCCGCGAACCCTCAAGTTGTCTACGTTCCGGAGTACAACCCCGCGGTGATTTACGGTTATCCCTATGTGGTTCCCAGCTATGTTGCCCCTGCATACTCTACCGGAGACCTAGTGGCGGCCAGCGCGCTTTCGTTCGGGGCGGGAATCGCGGTTGGCGCGATGATGAGCGGCGGGTGTTGTGGTTGGGGTTATAGCAGTTGGAATTGTGGCTGGCACGGCACGGCGGTTATTTATCACGGCGGAGGATATTACGGAAACTCAGCCTGGCACGGCGGCTACTACAACGGTGGTTATCACAACAGCTATGGCTACAACAATGCTTACAACCACTCTGGTAATAACTACAACAACTATCGAGGCGGAAACACATACAACAAGAATGTGAGCGGAAACACGGTCAACGTCAACCGTAATAATGCCCAGAACCTCAACGCCGATCGTTCCTCGGGGTCCAATTCCTGGGCACAGCACGACAATTCGGGGGCCGGACGATCGACTGCTTTTAGCGGCATGGACAGTCACTCCGGTGGATCCGGCGGCTGGTCTTCGAGAGCAGATAGTGGTCGCGGCTGGGGAAGCATGCGTTCCAGTGGCTTCAGTGGCGGCCGATTCGGGGGAGGCGGCTTCGGAGGCGGCGGTTTTCGACGTTGAAGTCCACCGCGATATGACGTGAGAGAAATTTGGGGAAACGGACAGGTTTGGAGGAACGAGTATGTCTCATCGTGGTTGGGCACACAGGACTCAAGGCACAGATTTTGTGCTTTGGATAATGATGGTCGCGCTAATCGTCTCTCTCGCTTCCTGCAAAAAAGCAGACGAATCCAAGCCCGCCGCCCAGAGAACCTTTGCATCGCCTGCAGCAGCCGGTACCGCGCTTTTCGAAGCTGCCAAGTCAGGCGAGAATGGCGCGTTATTGGCGATCTTTGGTCCCGACGGTAGAGACGTCCTGTTCTCCGGGGATGCGGTGAAGGACAAGAATGCTTTGCAGGACTTCGTTGCTGCTTATGGCCAGATGAACCGCTGGCGAGACATCAAGGTGGGCGGCGAAATTCTCTATGTTGGGGCGGACAACTATCCGTTTCCAATTCCATTGGGGCGAAATCCCGCCGGGCAATGGTCGTTCGACACGGCAGCAGGCAAGGACGAGATCCTTGCACGCCGCATCGGCAAAGGCGAGTTGACGGCGATCGCCGCCTGCGCTGCCACCGTTGACGCCGAGCGCCAATATTTCAACCAGATTCACGACGGCGACAAGGTTAAGCAATACGCTCAAAAGTTTGTCAGCGACGAGGGCAAGCAGAACGGGCTGTATTGGCAAGTTCCGGAGGGCCAGGCTCCGAGCCCCCTCGGGCAACTGGTTGTCTTCGCGAAGGCCGCTGGTTATACAAACGCTGGCGAAAAGCCGCAGCCATTCAATGGCTATTATTTCCGGATCCTGACTAAGCAAGGTGATCAAGCGCAAGGTGGCGCGAAGGACTACATGGCGAACGGGAAGCTGACAGGCGGATTCGCTGTCCTCGCATATCCTGCGGAATACAGGAATTCGGGAATCATGACATTCATCGTCGGCAAGGACGGTACCGTCTATCAAAAGGACTTGGGCGAAAAGACGACAGATCTCGGCGCCGCCATGGCGCAATACAACCCAGGAGACGGCTGGAGCGGTGCACTCGCCACAGAAGCCTTCAATTGAGGAGCGTTAATCGACTGCTTTCGCCGTTGCCTTACCGGCGTCTTTTACACCGACCGCCGTCTTCTCGCCACCCTTTTCCGTGTACTTTACGGTGACCCTTGTGCCTACCTTGGCGGACATGTAGGTGTCTACGCTGCCCTTCTCCACACCTTTGCCGGTGTCCTTGGCACCTTTCTCCACAGCTGTGCCGGTGTCCGTGGCACCCTTCTCCACACCTTTGCCGGTGGCCTTGGCACCCTTCACGACTGTTTGATCCGTGTACTTAATCGTGTGTTCCGTACCGTCATCCGCCTTGACGACCATAGTCTTTGTGTCTTTATCAACACTCTTCACAATTCCGCTGACTGCGTGAGCCACATCCTCGGCCCCAGCACTCTGCCAGGCAAAAGCGACGGCCAGAACAAACACCCCTGCCAGCAACCCTCTTAACCGCTTCGAACGACTCGTCATCGCAGACCTCCTGGTCCGATTTTGCTGTCCACTCGTATACATTACGGGCGCGTCGGCAGTAAAGGCACACCAAGCGCAGCAGCCCGCAAGTCCGATAAATCAATAGTTTTCAAAGATTCCATTCACATCGCTTGGGGAGGTCGGGATTCCCGAGTGTCGCTGCTTCAGAGCCTTGGAATTCGGGACGGTTGAGAATTTGGATCAGGCATACGCGCGGAAGCGTTTACTTTGGAGGAAACTTCTTCAATAGCTTCTCCATAGCCTTGTCAAGGTTCTTCTGGTTCTTCTGCTGGTTGCCACTGGAGTCAATGGTCTTTGTTGCGGTACCCGTCCAAACAAGCTGCTTACTAGTAGGGTCATACATGTCGAGGACGAGACTGCCAATGTCGATGGTTGAACTAGTCGCGCTTGCCATACCGCCTCCGAAGCGGAATCCCCCCCCACCATAAGCATTCCATTGTTTTTGTTGATCGACCGCGACCTGGTAACCAACCAACAGATCGGCCTTGTCGTTGTCTGTCTTGGTGAGGCCCTTTGCCTGCAGTTGCGCATCTACCGCCTGCTTGATTTCCGCATCGGCGATTTGGTTTGGATGTGATCCACCCGCGATCAGCACCCACTTATATGTGTGGTACTTCGAAAAATCAACGCCCGGCATAGCATTTGATTTCACTTCCTGCCCGAGCATTACGGTGCAGGCTATGAGCCCTAGTGCACACACCATACCAATCCTTGCTATACCGCTCTGGACTCGCTCTCGCATATTCCTTCTCCTTTTGAGGGCCGCTTGACTCTACCTGCGTAATGCACACCCTAGCCCACTTGAACGCCCGCGTTCGCTCGCCAGTTGGGATAATAGGAATCTTCGACCGAATGCGCTACTGGTACATGTGACAGTTCTGTGGCCCTGACGAGATATTTGTCTCTCTCGAACACTGCACCAGTATCCAGAGTGTCGCCCACCGTTGCTAAGAAAAAACTCGCTTCCACCTATCACAATTGACAGTTCCCAGCACCCTTCGCCGCGTAGTGAGATGGGACCGGGTACAAGCTCCAGGACTACGAGATCCGGAAGGAGCACGCGGATCTTAATCCTATTCAAGCGACGTGAGGCTTGCTGGCCGCTGGGGCGCTCATTCTGTAGACAGGAATCCCAACCCAACGGTCGTAAAGGCCGCCGATGGAACGGAGCATACGATCTAGTGCCGCTAACCTCGCAAGGAGAGACGAATGGAAATTAGAGCGAAGTTTCTAAGACTGGCGCTGGGAGTGCTTGCCTTCTCGAGCATTTTTCTCGTTAGTGCAACCCCGAGTGCCGCAGCATATGCGCCCGCGGCAGACGCCAAGAAACCCAACATCCTCTTCATCATGGGCGATGACATCGGGATGTGGAACATCGGCGCCTACCACCGCGGCATGATGGCCGGCAGGACACCGAATCTTGACAAGATGGCCAAGGAGGGCATGCTCTTCACCGACTACTACGCCGAGGCCAGTTGCACAGCGGGCCGCGCCAACTTCATCACCGGCGAGCTTCCCATCCGCACCGGCATGACCACCGTGGGCCAGGCTGGCGCGCCGACTGGCTTGCCCGCCGAGGCAGTGACCATAGCAACAGTTCTGAAGTCGATGGGTTACGCCACCGGCCAGTTCGGCAAGAACCATCTCGGCGACAAAAATGAATTCCTGCCCTGCGTTCATGGCTTCGACGAATTCTTCGGCTATCTGTATCACCTTGATGCGATGGAAGACCCTGCGCACCCCAACTATCCGCAAAACCTTCTGAATCAGGTCGGCCCCCGCAATATGGTGCATTGCTGGGCTACCGACACGGATGACAAGACGGAAATGCCCCGCTGGGGACCAATCGGCAAACAGAAGATTGAGGACGCCGGCACGCTCTATCCCAAGCGGATGGAAACTGTAGATGATGAAATTCGCGACATGTCCCTCAATTTCGTTGATAAGGCGAAGAGAGACGGCAAGCCCTTCTTCGTCTGGCTTAACCCGACCCGCATGCACATCGTCACGCATCTCTCGCCGAAGTATGAAGCGATGCGGAACGCAGAGAATGGATGGTCAGAAGAAGAAGCCGGCATGGCGCAGTTGGACGATGATATCGGCCTCGTGATGAAGAAGCTGAAGGACATAGGAGAGGACGAAAACACGATCGTGGTGTTCAGCACCGACAACGGCACCGAAGTCTTCACCTGGCCCGATGGCGGTCAGACCCCATTCGCGCAATCTAAAGGAACCGTCATGGAAGGCGGCTTCCGCGTGCCTTGCATCCTTCGCTGGCCCGGTCACGTACCCGCGGACTCCGTGCAGAACGGCATATTCTCCGGTCTGGACTGGTTGCCTACCTTCGCCGCTGCCGCCGGCAATCCGAACATCACCCAGGAATTGCTGGCAGGTAAAAAGATTGGTGACCGCACGTACAAGAATCATCTGGATGGCTATAACCAAATGGACGCCATCACTGGAAAAGGGCCGTCCGCGCGTCATGAGATCTTCTACCTCGGCGAAAGCACGGTTGGCGCGCTCCGCATTGACGATTACAAGTTCCGATTCATTGACCAGCCGCAGGGCTGGGTGGGCGACAAGACCCATCCCGACGTGCCCTACATCACCAACCTGCGTCTTGATCCCTTCGAGCGTACAGGCTGGCCCAACAACGGGACGAAAGAAGGGGGCCAGCAATACTTCGACTGGTTCAAGTACCAATTCTGGCGTTTTGTATTCGTCCAGCAGACAGTGGCCAAGGAACTCCAAACGTTCCTCGATTACCCGCCGATGCAACGGGGCGCCAGCTTTAACCTTGACGCAGTCAAAGCGGAGATGGCGAAAAAGATGGCGCAGGCGGAAGCAGCTTCCAAAGGCCCCAGTGAGTAACGGAACGACATTCATGGTGGGCGGCTCGCAATCGGCCGCCCAATATGAATTCATTGCGTAGGGCTTTTGCTCCGAATCCCCTCTGTAACGGGTCGCAATCCCTGATGAAGGTAGCGAGGCGCGATATGGCATTGCGGGAATTGGTCACAGGAAACGTTCGCCGCATGTGCTTCAGGGTGAGTCTATTTCTTCTCCTAATCGGCGGGTTGATGCCACAGTTCGCTGCAGCTCAAGAGGAGGAACGTGACTCATACAAACTGAAGGCGGAAACATTTTGGTTTTATTCGCAGCCGACGGGCACAATCTACGGAACTAATAAAAGCGGATCCTTCGATCTGCAAGGAGATATCGGCTTCAATAATTACTCCACCTTCTTTGGCAGGTTTGACTGGAAGTTTACCCATAAGAACCATCTAATCCTTTTGGTTGCCCCCTTCGATCACACGAAGACTGTCGCCCTCCAGCGAACCATTGTTTTTCAGGGCCAGACGTTTAGCGCGGGCCTGACTGCCACGGGAGAGATCAAGGCGAATGCCTTTGCAGTGGGGTACCAGTACGATTTCATCCGGCGCCAGTGGGGTCATATCGGATTGTCCGGGCAAATAAATTTCTACGACACATCTGCGACCGTCAGTGCTTTGGCACAAACCAGCGGGGGAGTTGTGCATCCAGCCATGAGGGCAACAGGATCGCTGCTAGCACCCATCCCCGTCGCCGGACCTGATGTCCGGGTGTACCTGCTTCCCCGTCTCTTCGTAACCGGTAATCTGCAGGGCATGTATCTCTTCGGATACGGAGACTACATTTCTACGACGGGGACCGTCGGGGTCCCAATTCTCAAGAACCATATAAGCGCGCGTGCGGGATATGCTCTGGCTTCGAACCTCCACGTCAACACTAGCTCCGATCGAATTGGGCTGACTCTGACGCAGAAAGGGGCCCTGGCCGGGCTGGAGTTCTCTTTCTAAAGCTACAAAGCGGTCGACTGTGGGCGGCTGGAATCCAACGGCCAAACTCCAAAGACATCAACGGAGGTCCCATGAAATCCGGTGCCGCATCCGCAAAGCTACAAACCAAAGGCCGCAAACCGTCCAAGCCTGCAAAAACAGGCTTCCCATCCTGCGTAGAGCACGTGGTCCGCGTAACACACACGAAAGTCGTAAGGAATCTGCGTTCAAGCTGCGGTTCTTTGCAGCAATTCTTAATAGAAAGTGCCGACGTGGTGCAGGGATCAACACTCAAGAACCAATTGCACCCACTGTTGTCTCAGCAGGAATGAGTAGCTCTAATTGCAGTGCCGATGGGGGCGTCTCTTTCAGTTCCCAGGTATGACCTTTGCGTATATGCCGGATACGTTTCCAGGCGGATCGCGGCAGAGGATCCCGTTTACGGCGGATCATGGAGGGAGCCGCGATTCCTTCCCTCACGGCGCGAAACCACAAATCGAACCAACCATTTTGAACCGACAGCAGGCCGTCTTTCAAAATGCGCGGCCCAACAAAGCTGATCGCGCGCATTAGCGTACAATTCTTCCACGCTGTCCAAATCTTGTTCCGTAGGAAGTAGTAGTTGCGTTGGCTGCGGGTCTTTCTCTCGTGTCGACTTACCTGCAGTTCCACAGTCCCGATTGTGGGCACATAAAGAATGTCGTAACCGGCGCGCAGAATGCGAAGCGCAAGATCTACGGCCTCGAAGCAGGCAAAATAGTCGTCGTCGTAACCGCCGGTGTCGCGGAAGGTTGAGGCTCTTATAAACAGCGCGCCCTCACTGAAGTAGTCGGTAAAGCAGAAGCGGTGTTTTCCGATCTCAAACGGCACCGGATGCCACCAGTGTTCACGTAGTGGGTTGCCCGGGTCTTCCACTCCTGCGATCCGCAACGTCAGAAGTCCCACCTTTGGAAACTGATGGAAGAGTGCCACGGCCTTATGTATGCTCTCGGGATCCAAAACAACCATGTCGTTGTCTAGGGAAAGAATGAAATCTCCCTTCGCACAACGAAAGCCCTCATTCCGGCCAGCGGTAGGAGAATCCACCGTCCGGCGAATCACGCGCACTCTCGAGCCGAACTCTTCTTGGATCATCTCCGTGGTTCCGTCAGTCGAGACGTTGTCAACAACTATGAATTCCAATTCGGGCCAATTCAATGCGAGGCAACTGCTTAATGACTGACGTAAAAGGTCCTTGCGGTTGTGGGTCAGTATGACTACTGAAACTGCGGGCATCTTCATATCGGGGCAACCTTCCGTCGGGAAAGTACTTCAGCTACGACGCGGACGACATTACCATTTCGTTAATCGAGGAGAGCTGCTCGAATGTGTCCACAGCAAACCAGCGCTTGGGATAAATTGACGAGCAACAGACTTGGCGCTTGGGAATCAGCTGCTCCCAAACCGCGTAAAAGTCCTCCTGCTGCGAAGTGATGCGGTTGATCATTGCGGGATTTAGAACTTGAATCCCGGAGCAATACCTGTCGGATCGCGTATCCCGATCTAGCCTCGTCACTACATCATCCTCTTGAAAGATGAAGTCACCCTCCAGTCCCGGGACGGGGGCGACTGGAACGACCATGCACGCAGGGCTGTTATGCCGGGCGTATTCCCGCTCTAACTGTTCAAAATCGAGTTCCACAACGTTGTCGCAAGTCAGTACAAGCAGAGGTTCGTCCACGTACTTGAGCATCGTGTTGTAAATCCACCAGGAGTTTCCTTTGCCGCTGGTGTTGTAAACGCAATCAACTCCGAGCTCGATCACGTGCTCAGCGAGTTTCGGTCCTTTATACCCAACTGTGATATGAATCACGTCAACGTGCCCACGAATCCGGCGGATCCCATCGGCGATGAGTGTCGAGCCTAGATAGGGGGCCATTGGTTTAGGGATGACAGCCGTCAGCGGCATCATACGCACGCCACGCCCCGCAGCCATTATGAGTGCATGCCGGATGCGTGCCATACCCTACACCTCCTCGAGTGGTGGATTGCTAATCAAATCCAGGATTTCAGCATCGGTCAGCCGGTCGGTATTTGCCGACGACAGTCCGAAGGACACTGGCTTTTCCACCTTCTCGTTGAAGGAGAGTAGGTAATGCGTGACGCCATCCAACTCCAATTCAGAGGTATAGGGAATCTCGATATCGCCAATCAGGAATTCATCGTCGCGCTCGCCTGGACGTCCTGCCACCCTCTCCCAGTTGCCACCTTTATGCTTGCACCACACGCGCAAGATGTCTTCGATTTGCGCCGCCTTCATCTTGCGGGATAGTACTTTGCCTTGGAACCGATCGGCGTTTTTTAGCGCTTCCAAAACGAGTTCAACAGATTGGTCAACAGTGAAAAAGAACCGCCGCATCTCAGGGCCGGTTGTGCCTATGACGCCAGTCCGCTCGTGCATGCTCCTCCAAAGCGGAAATACCGACGCCGTGGACCATACAACATTGCCGAATCGCACGCATATAAACCTGGTGTCAGTCATGCGATTGCAGGAGCAGAAGATACGCTCCATAAGGGCCTTAGACATGCCGTAGGTATTTCGGACGGGAGGTGATGCCTTGTCCGTTGAGAGACCAATCACGGTTTCCACGCCGCGTTCCATGGCGACCCGCGCGACGTTTTGTGAGCCAAGAACATTTACATCAATGCACTCCATGGGTTGGTGTTCGGCGTTGTCCACGAATTTGGTCGCCGCTGCGTGGATGATGATGTTAGGACGCTCTGCCACCACGATGTCACGAACCGACTCAATATTCGTTACGTCGAGTGGCACGGCTTCACAGCCCGTGCAATCCTGAGCTTGCCTTGCGAGTTTATTGTTACGGGCCGCGAGAATAATCCGATAGTCGGGTTTCAATGCGAGTCCGAGTCTCTTACCGACGAATCCAGTCCCGCCAGTGATCAGAATCGTTTTGTCGTTCAAACAGGTTCTCCATGGCGGGGCTACCCACAAGTGGTTTCTGTGAAGACAGACTCCGGTTGAGAGTCTTATCTTCACGCTGTGCCTACCGATTAAGCACGTGGATTACCAAATGGGGTTAGCGAATCGATTAATTGGGCTGTTAGCCGTAGCCGCCACATAAATGCTTATTAATCTGACTGTTGGCAGTAAAGTTTTGACCGGAGACGATGGGTTCAAAGGCAACTCATGGGGACTAAAGCTGTCGCGAACTAGGAGATTTCTTGCATATGCAATGCAACTGAATTGTCTCGCGATTGTCCCGGAATTCGCTTGGCAGAGACGCCGTGAGCCATCGTGGACTTACCCAGGCACGAAGCTGGAAACGGCTGCACAGGGCAAGACCTTGACAAGTCGGCTTCCCCTTCTGCGCCGAGATAACCTCGGTGGGGGGTAATGCGCCGGACTTTCCCGGAAAGAGGAGCAGCACAATCGTCATGCGCGGCAACTTGAAAACTCCAGCCTCGAGCCGCTGATACCAGAGCACAAACCATCGCGATCCCACGCAAGTACCTTCAACCGGTCGGAACATCTGGACAACGGAAACAGTTGAAGATCGCGCATATGTCTTTGATTGAATGGCTGAATCGCATAGAAAATAGAACCGGATAAATGGCTCAATGACCTAGGGATCGCTATGACCGACTCGAGGAGCTAACAGAGTCACATTCCGTTCTACCACCACATCCCGCTGATCCAAAGTATCCATACGGCTAGGTCAAGGCCGCCCACGCAATTCTAGAGCTGGTCGAGTTCGGGATGCTGGATCGAGTCCGTCAGTGCGAATGTGGCCAGTCGTTCTTCGCAAGAACATCCAATCAGTTATCGTGCTCGTCACGATGCAGGTGAAAGCGCCATGAATCGATTTGAGAATTTGACGAAACATCGCAGAAAGTATTTGAAGAACAGATATCAAGATTTCGTCAAAGGCGGAAAAGTGAAGATCACGCCACAGACCAAAAAGAGACGATCGGCTGGAGAACCCAGGAGCAAGTAACGTGACTGCCCTGAAGTCAAAATCAGTTCGAAGATGGTCAGGTGAATGTTCGAGTTACCGACGCTGCCGTTGGTGTGCTCAAGTCTCCCTCGACACAAGCCGGGTGGAAAGCCGCACCAAAAATTGCTCTACGGCAAGACTCGCGGTGACGTGAGCGAGGCGCTGTCAAAGCAGTGCCGGAAATTCTGAACAAACAGTTAGATGATTGATTTCATCGGTGCCGGGAGGGGGGCGAACCCCCACGCCCGAAGGCCGGCGGATTTGAGGACGCTGCAATGGTATTCGTTCTAAACGACTTAATGCTAATCTAGCCGCAAAATCGTATCAAATCGATGCGTGGAGACGCATAGTTTTGCACGATATTTCGCCCCGAACTGACACTGAAACTGGCACCAAAGCTGACACTAATAGGTGAGTCTCCCGCAACACCTTCGAGTTACAAATTGGCCCTCGCGTTGAGAATCTCTCGGCCCGTTGCGACACGTTCGTGCGTAGGTGACGTTCTCACGGTTCGTGGAACACGATTGTGTGATCCACCGTCCGTTGACGCTTCCTGTACATTGAGGCACACAGCTTTTGGTAGCGGGGCCAACATCATGCAGAAGCTTTCAGAGATTAAGAGCGAGCTTTCGGAACTCGCGACATTGCTAAACCAATTCAAGTCGGAAGCCGTACAGCTCCGTATTTTGGAATTGATCTTCGACCAACGACAAACAACGGGAAGCCAAGTGCCGGAGCCAGGCGCTAGTGCACACAATTCTCGGACTGCGAAGAAAGTAGGAAGCCGTAAAAGTGGGGGAAAGCCATCTACACAGGAGAGCCCCAAGAAAGTGGCATCTGGAAACGGTGCAAAGTCTACGCTGACGAACTTAGTCGAGGGTGATTTCTTCAACACGTACCGCACGATTGGCGACATCATTAAGCATTGCAAGGTCAATCTCGCGCGGAATTTCAGAGCGAGTGATTTCTCGGGCAAGCTCGCTCGGTTAGTACGGAGCAATGAATTGATTCGACAGAAAAACAATGATAGCCAATACGAATACAAAAAACCCTAATTCGTTGTTGGAGGTTGCGCTCGCCAAGGTCCCCAAGGCATTTCGTACGAAACTTACCACTAGCTACCTAGCCATCAAGAAGAACTGTCTTGCAATGCGGCATGATTCGGCAGGGATGGCGGTCGCAAAGTTTTGCGAGGCCGTCATAAGGCTTCTGCAAGAGAAGGTTCACGGGTCGCATACACCTTTCGGGACGAGAATCGCAAACTTTGCGGATGAATGTCGGCGACTCGTCAGTGCTCCTGTCACTCAGGCATCGGAATCCGAGCGAGTGGTATTGCCCAGAGCCCTAGTGTTCCTCTACACAATGCGCAACAAGCGCGGGATCGGACATGTTGGTGGAGATGTCGATGCAAACGCAATCGACATTGCCGCGATGGCGCGGACAGCTGACTGGATTCTGTGTGAGCTAATCAGAATCAATCATGGAATGTCTCTCGAAGAAGCGCAGGATCTCGTGGACGGGCTTTCCGTCAGGCAGTTGCCAATCATTTGGGAGGTCGCTGGGAAGAAGCGTGTCCTAAAAGATGGGCTCGTTGCCAAGGACCAAGTGCTGGTGCTTCTCTACTCATCCGTCGATTCTGCCGTGTTATTCGAGGACTTGTGTGATTGGGTGGAATACTCGAATCCAGGAGTTTTTAAGAGCAAAGTGATCGGAGCTCTACACAAGGCGCGTCTCCTAGAATTCGATCGTGAGACCGAGACTGTCACGTTGTCTCCTAAAGGCGTTCAATACGTGGAAAATACTTTGCTCTAGTCGTATACCCGCAATGCAGTTCCTTTTCGGGAACGAAAGACGCAGCGGACTTTGACTCCGTCGAGCCCTTCTACATCGGGGCTTTGGTCACTTCTATTACGCGATTTCTTTAGAATTCCCTAGGATCGTAGCGATTTCTAAGGAGTTCTAGCGATGGTCCTAGCGATTCATAGGGATCCTAGTGATTCCTAGCAGATCCTAGGGTGAGCCTCAGCAAGAAAGACCGTATAAAGATGGTGATTTTAGAGATCGAACTGACACCAAAACTGACAGCGAGCGGTGACATTTCGGGGATCCGGAATCTGCGAGTGACGATAAGTTGTTGATTCTTTGGTGCCGGGAGGGGGGTCGAACCCCCACGGCCCGAAGGCCGGCGGATTTTGAGTTTCCCGAGAATACCGTAAGTCTATGTAAAATAGGCGAAATTGAGCGTAATTAGCGAACCAGCTAAACCCATTCCCATCTGTAATTTAGCGTAGTTTGCCGCAATTTGCCCAAACTGATGTCTGTACCCGAACGTGTACCCGAAAGTACGGGAATAATTTGAACTCAGCAGTCGACAAAAATCGCTCAGGGACACAGTACAACGATGGTTGCCAGCAACATTCTCGAAGAAGTTCGCTGATCATCTTCGCCAGCGAGACGCTGATTCGGCACAACCAACGATGATCGCGCCCGTAACTTTCGAATGGCCGACAATCCTTGGGGACCCTTGCTATGGCTTCGGCTCCGGAAGTGACGTGCGCAGAACGTAGAAGCATCCAGGGCATGTCACTTGAGAGCTCTCCCGGGAACTAGCGGGACGCCAATTCGTTGGCGAAGGGGTAATCGTTATAGCCCACTGAGTCGAAAGTGTAGAAGGTATCTCGGTCATACGGTGTGAGCGCAAGGTCCTCTTTGATGCGCAGCGGCAAGTCGGGATTTGCCACGAAGTGACGCCCGAAGGCCACGGCATCGGCGACGCCGGTCTCGATCGCGGATTCTGCTGTCTCGGGCTCGAAGCCGCCCGCTGCGATGATCTTCCCCTTGAAAACTTTCCGAAGTTGCTGGGCGGCAACCGGGCCCCGCTCCTCATCGATGGTCACGTTTCCCTTTACACGTGGCTCTATGATGTGCAGGTAGGCAAGGCCGAATCGGTTTAAGTGCTCTGCGACGTATGTGAACAGAGCGGCAGGATTGCTATCCCGCATGTGGTTCCAGGCACCGGCGGGTGCGATGCGCACTGCGACGCGATCGCCTCCCCAGACTGATGTGATCGCTTCAACAACTTCCAGC
>KB906734.1 GCA_000381585.1 Acidobacteriaceae bacterium KBS 83 | reverse complement strand
AGAGCCGCATCTGTGGAATCCGGTGGTGGACGAGCCGGTATGGCGGACGTGGCTGGGGACGGTGCGTGGATTGTTCCAGCGAGAGCATCTGCCGCCGTTGGTGCTGACCTCGCAGCCGGTGGCGGTGCTGGATCCCTTCCGGGTGAAGCGCGGTCCGCTGTCGACCTGGCTTTCCGTGGGAACGCACGTGGTGATCATCGCGCTGATTGTTGCCCTGATCATCGAGATGCGGATGCATCCCAAGGTGACGCCACCCAAGCCGCAGATGGCGGCGGTGGACATCACGCCCTTCCGTCCGATTGCGCCCAAGGGGCCGGCGATGGGCGGTGGCGGCGGCGGCGGCGCGCACGAGTTGGTGCAGGCGCCCAAGGGCCGGCTGCCCAAGTTTTCCGAGACCCCGGTGACGCCGCCGATGCTGGCGGTGAACGAGCATCCCAAGCTAGCAGTGGAACCGACGATCAAGATGCCGCCCAACGTGGCGCTGCCCAACAACAACCTGCCGAACCTAGGCGATCCGCGGACCAACATTGTGGGGCCGGCGGCGAACGGGACGGGCTCGGGCGCCGGTCTGGGCTCGGGTGATGGCGGCGGGATCGGATCCGGCTCCGGCGCGGGCTATGGGCCGGGCGAGGGTGGCGGCTACGGTGGCGGGCTGTATCACGTAGGTGGCGGCGTGTCGCCGCCGGTGCTGATCTACTCAGTGGATGCGGAGTTCTCTGACGAAGCGCGGCGCGCGAAGTATCAGGGCGTGTCGGTGGTGTCGCTGATCGTGGACGCGCACGGGATGCCGCAGCGCATCCGCGTGGTGCGCAAGCTGGGCATGGGGCTGGATGAGAAGGCCGTCGAAGCGGTGCGGCAGTACAAGTTCAAGCCTTCCACCTACCAGGGCAAACCTGTGCCGGTCGAGATCACCATCGAAGTCAACTTCCATATCTATTGAGGGCGGAGGGATTTCGAAAAGCAGATCCCTCCACTTCGCCGGTGTCGCTTCGCGCTACGGCTCCGGTCGGGTGACCATCGATAGAGTTAGCTGGCTATTTGCTGCCCTTGTAGTCAACGAACAAATCCGGGAACTGCTGTTTGAGCGCTTCTATCTTGGGGCGGTCGCAGACGAAGATGTACGGGTTGTTCGGATTGTGGAGCGCGTAGTCCTGGTGATAGTCCTCGGCGCGGTAGAAGCCTTTGAGCGGCACCACCTGAGTGACGATGGGGCGCGGGAAGATATGTGCCTGATCGAGCTGCTGGATGTAGGCGGTGGCCAGGCGCTTCTGTTCATCGTTGGCGTAGAAGATGGCGGAGCGGTACGAGGTGCCCACGTCGGGGCCCTGACGGTTGAGCTCGGTGGGATCGTGCGCTACGGAGAAGAAGATGCGCAGCAGCTCACCATACGTGATCTTCGAGGGATCGTAGACAACCTGGACCGATTCGGCGTGGCCTGTGGTTTCGGTGGTGACCTGATCGTAGGTTGCGGTGGAAGCGGAGCCTCCGGAATAGCCAGTCGTGGTTTTCAGCACGCCCTTGACACGCTCAAAGACGGCCTGCGTTCCCCAGAAGCAGCCGCCGGCAAAGACCGCGGTCTGTTTGCCGCTGGTTTTCGCGAGAGCGGCATCGGAGGCGGCCGGCGGGATGGGAGTGCGCGTGGCCGCATTCACGTTGCACCCTGTGAGCGCGGCTGCGATTGCGAAGGGGAGCAGAGAACGGAAGAGCGAAGTACGCATGAAGGATCCTCACCTGAAGTACGCGGCGCTGAAAGCATCGGATGCTCCGGTATGAATGGGACGGCTCGGCGCGACAGAAGTTACACAAGCCATGCGTGATGTTGGAGAATCTATGGAGTATGAACGAGATGCGCGTTGGTGAAGGAACGATTCGGGTGGCCACGGGCACCGATCGCGAGGGAATTCGGCAGCTGGTGAACGCGGCGTTTGATGTGGAGCGCTTTCTGAAGAAGGGCGGCGGAGACCGGCTGCAGGGCGATGGCGAATTTGAAGAGCTGTGGGAGCGCGGGACGTTTCTGGTGAAGGAAGAGGATGAGGCACTGGCGGGCTGCGTGTATGTGGAACCACGCGAGGAGCGCGCCTACCTGGGGCTGCTGTCGATTGTGCCAGCGCGGCAGGGCGCGGGGCTGGGAAAGGAGTTGAACCATGCGGCGGAGCAGTATGCGCGCGAGCAGGGATGCCGCTGGATGGACCTGCGGGTGGTGAGCCCGCGTGCGGAGCAACTGCTGCCGGTGTATCGAAAGTTGGGTTATGTGGAGACGGGAACCGAGGAGTATGCAGCGGCGCTGGTGGAAAAGATGGCGATTCCGGGCTACTTCATCCTGATGACAAAGCAATTGTCATGAGACAAAGAAACGGCCCGGCAACGACTGCGCCGGGCCGTCGGGAGAGTCTGTCAGCTACTTCAGCGTGTAGACGCGGACGTAGTCGAAGTTGATGGTGAAGCCGGGGGTGTTTTCAGCGGCAATGCCGATCTGGGCGCCGGAGCCGAGCGCGTGCTGCCAGGTGCCGCCGCGGATCCAGTTCTGACCATCGGTCGAGGTGTAGGCGGTGTAGAGCTCAGCCTTGGCTCCGTTCGAGTGTTTCGCGATGCGCAGCCAGGTGGTGGGGCCAGCCTGGCCGACGTATTGGTGATCGTACGTAGGGTAGGACGCCGGGACGGGACCGACCTGCTTGCCGAACTCGGTGGCGCGGACGTCGAAGTTAGGAAAGACGTCGAGCTTGATGGAGTTCTGGTCGTTGCCGTAGATGAAGAGCGCACCCTGCGCAAAGTTGTAACAGCAACTGTTATCAAAAGGAACGCTGGTGGTCATTTTGGTCTCAACCATCCAGTCGCCGGGCGGCGCGGGCTCAGCGAGGATGGAGACCTGCTGCGGAGAACTGTTCTCATCAGGACCGTGCGTATCCACCTGATAGCTGGACCCAGTAAGGAGATAGGTGTTGTCCGCGCCGGGGTGGAGGAAGTGCCACTGGCTGGAGAGCGTGGTGGAGTTGAATTCGTCCGAGAGTGACTTGATGAGTTTGCCGGGCTGGTCAGACTGGAGCACGCGCGTGCGGTAGGCGTTGTATTGCCAGGGCTGCGCGGCCGGTGCAGGCTGCGGAGTGTCCGACGGACCGAAGCCCCCGCGGACCACCGGCCACTCATCGATCCAGTCGATGGGATCGATGAGCGCAGGCCGAGTGGTGACGCCGGGGAAGCCGGCGAGGTAGGGAGTTACGGCGCTGACGGCGTGGTAGAGCATGTAGTCCTGACCCGCGTCGTCAGTGAAGACGACGTTACCGCCGGGACCGACAAAGGAGTTGCCGTTGGCAGCAATGGAGAAGGTGCCGCCGGGCGCGAAGCTGGTGAGGTCGATGCCGTTCTTATCGAGGAAGGGGCCCATTGGCGTGCGGGCGCGGCCGACCATGACGGTGTAGCCGGTGAGCGGGCCATCGCAACAGTTCGACGTGGAGAAGAAGAAGTAGAACCAGCCATCGTGCTTCCAGAAGCTTCCCCCCTCGCCGAAGTTGTCGATGCCGATGAGCTTCTCAGAGGACAGGTCGGAGGTGAGGCCATCAGCGGAAAGCTTGCGCACGCTGATGCCGCCGAAGAAAGAGCCGTAAGAGATGTAGAGCTGGCCGGAGTCGTCGGCGATGACGTCGGGATCGATGACGGCGCGCTGGGAGCCGGCGCAGCAGAAGGCGGGCTCATTGGGAACTACGGGCGCGCCGGCGTCGGTCCACGGACCGGAGGGTGAGGAAGCAGTCGCAACGCCGATGGCCGCACCGCCCGCGAGCGTGTTCGGGGCGACGTAGTACATGTAGTACTTGCCGTTGAGAAACTTTACGGCCGGCGCCCAGAACTGCACGGTGGCGTTTCCGACCCACGCGGGCGTCTGCGAGAAGGCATCGCCGATGTAGGTCCAGTGAATGAGATCGAAGGAACGGAACTGAGTGATGAGGTGCGGACGCGGGTTGCCGTTGGCGTCGAGGTCCTGCGCATTGAGCGGATCGCCGGTGCAGTAGAGATACCAGATGTCGCCGCCACGCTGCTGCTGGTGATAGAAGGCGGGATCCGGACAACTGACAGCGGGCTGACCGTTGGCGAGCTGCAAGGTGAGCGGGTTGGTGTAGGTGTGGGGGAAGTTGTAGTTGGTGGGAACAGCGGTGGTTTGCGTTTGCGCGAAGACGAGCGTGGGCGCGAGACACGCGAAGGCAGGAATGAGCCGCGTGCGGAGGCGGAGGAGTGGCATAGGGCTCCGGGGAGGGTGGAAGTATCCAGCCGGGGAGCGAGTGTAAGCGCTTTACAAAAGGACCGACAATGGTCCATTCCAACTAGTGCTGCGCGGGTGCTAACACAGCGAATTGCGATGAGAGAAGTGCAACTGATCGCTTAGCGTCGGAAACGCATCACCAACGCGGGACGGATGAAGCTATCGCTAGAGTGCTCGCTTTCAGCGGCGTACGGGCTCGCCAGGCAGCACTCAGTGGTTGGTGAGAAAGTTGTCGGCGAACATGTTGCGCGTGGTGAGCTTCTCGGTGGCGATCATGGCGCGCAGCATTTCAGCCTGGCGGCGGTAGTCCTTTGCCTGCTCGGGATTGTTGGCGTCAGCAATTTGGGCTTCGCGCTCCAGGCGATCGGCAAAGAGCTCGGACGGGGACGATTCACGAATTCTGAGGAGAGTCTCCATGGCTCAAGAGCGTACGAGTCTGATCGCAAGATTCGAATACGACTTTCGTGGTCGCGTTTGTGGCCAAAGCGGGAATGTGTGAGCGCTCTTTTCCTGTGCAGGGAGAACCGTGCAGTGAGAAGCGCAGGATCGGCGAGGAGCGGGAGCAGAGTCTCCTCGCGTCGAGAGAAATTGAGGGCCGGTTGCGATGTCAGGAATCACAGAAATGCCACTAGCATGGTGACGTTTTCACGTTTGGACGGTGCCGACTTTGCCGTTTTGGCGACCGTTATGGTCCTGTATTGGTCCGCAAGTCAACGATTCGTGTCGACCTTTTCTGGTCGACGTTCATCCAAAGTTAAGGCTCGAGCGTATAGGTTGAAAGTGCAAGCTGCCATCTCTTCAAGGAACCAGGATTTGTATCCGCGACCGCTGATGTGGAGGCCGAAGACCTGATGTGGAATAAGGTCCGTTTCGGCTGGAGCCGAGGCGTCTCGCGAATCACCTCCCGACAAGTTTTGCTGGCCTCATTTGCTTTTGTGGTTTGCACTGTCATGGGCCTGTCGGTGAGCACGCTGATTCTTCGCTCCCAAACGCTCAAGTCCCCGAAACCTGCGGACGCGAAGAATGGAGAGCGTATTTACAAGACGGGGTGCAACGCCTGTCATGGGGAGCTGGGAAAAGGCGCTCCGCAGACCAGCACAGAGTTCAAACGCCCGTCCACGTTTCCCGACTTCACGCAGTGCTCCGCGACGACCGCGGAACCAAACGCGGCGTGGAAGGCTGTCATCGTGCACGGCGGCCCGTCGCGGGGTTTCTCGACCATCATGCCGGCGTTTGGCGAATTGCTTTCTTCGCAGGATATCGATGACGTGATTGCGTACATGCGTGGATTCTGCCCGAATCCACACTGGCCTCGTGGGGAGCTGAATCTGCCACGGGCGCTAGTCACCGAGAAGGCTTATCCGGAGGATGAGTTCGTCGTTTCCACTGCAGCGAACGTGAGCGGCGCGCCCGGCTTCGTCACTGACTACATTCATGAGCAGCGCTTCGGAGTAAAGAACCAGCTCGAAGTCGATCTTCCGGTCTATAACCAGGACCAAAATCACCAATGGCAAAACGGCATTGGGGACATCACGTTTGGGGTGAAGCGGGTGATGTATTCCAACCTGCGCACCGGCTCCATCCTGAGCCTGCAGGGAGGGATTCTGCCGCCCACGGGCGACAGCAAGCGCGGTTTTGGAAACGGAACGACAACCTTCGAACCCTTCGTGGCCTTCGATCAGCTCTTCCCCTCTAATACATTTGTTCAGTTTCAGATGGGGGCCGATCTGCCACGGCATCCGGACATTACTCCGCAATCCATCTTCTATCGCACTGCTGTCGGCCAAACCTTCGCATCGGACCATTTGCTGGGGCGCATGTGGAGCCCGATGGTGGAGTTCCTTGCCAACCGGAACCTGATGGATGGCGCGAAGACGGACTGGGATGTGCTGCCGGAGATGCAGGTGACTATCAGCCGTCGGCAACATGTTCGAGCGGACATTGGCGTGCGCACTCCGTTTACCGATACGCGCGGGCGCGCTCCGCAGTTGGTTGTCTATGTTCTGTGGGACTGGGCAGACGGGAAGTTGTGGAAAGGCTGGAGATGAGACGCCTGCGGTGTGGCCCAGCGCTATTGCTGACGTTGTTCACGGCGGGACCGCTGTTGGCGCAGGTGCGCACTTCGGACAAGGACTTCAAGACGGAATTTCGCACGTCCGATCGATGCGTGGCCTGTCACAACGGGCTGAAAACCAAAGCGGGCGAGGACATCTCCATCGGCTTCGCGTGGCGGGCGAGCATCATGGCGAACTCTTCGCGCGACCCCTACTGGCAGGGCAGCGTGCGGCGCGAGTCGATTGATCATCCTGGCTCGCAGGCGGCCATCGAAAACGAATGCTCGACATGTCACATGCCGCTGACGCATTTCACTGCGCGATCGGAGGGGCGGCAGGCGCAGGTCTTTTCGCACCTGCCACTCTCGTCCCCGCCGAGCAAGGATGGGGCGGCGGCGGATGGCGTCTCCTGCTCGGTCTGTCACCAGATGGCGAAGACGCGACTGGGCACGCCAGAGTCCTTCAACGGCAACGTCGCGTTCGCAAGCCTCGACAACATACACGAGCGTCCGGAGTATGGCCCGTTCGTCATCGATAAGGGCCATCAGCGCGTGATGCAATCCTCCACCGACGGCATGGTGCCGCAGAACAGCGAGCATATTCGCGACTCCGCGCTTTGCGGGAGTTGCCACACGCTGTACACGAAAGCTCTGGGACCGCAGGGCGAGCCGATTGGCACCTTTCCGGAGCAGATGCCGTATCTGGAATGGCTGCACAGCGACTATCCGAAGCGCCAGACCTGCCAGTCGTGCCACATGCCCGAGGTTCATGAGCCGGTCGCCGTCACGGCAGTTTATGGGCCGCTGCGCCAAGGGATGCACCGCCACGAATTTGTCGGTGGGAATTTTCTGATGCTGCAGATGCTCAATGATTACCGCGGCGATCTGCACACGGCTGCGCTGCCGCAGGAACTGGTTGCCGCGGCGAACCACACTGTCGACTTTCTCAAGTCGGAGTCTGCGCGGGTCACACTGGTGGATGCAGGTGATCGATCCGGCAAGCTCTCACTCGAAGTTCACGTTGAGAATCTGACCGGACACAAACTACCGACGGCGTATCCATCGCGCAGAGCATGGCTGCATGTGGTGGTCCAGGACCGCGACGGGCGAAGCATCTTCGAGTCCGGCGCGCTGAATGCTGACGGCTCGATCGCAGGCAATGTGAATGATGCGGATCCACACCGATATGAGCCGCATTATCGGGAGATCACCAGCCCACAACAGGTAGAGATCTTTGAGCCCATACTGGGAGATACGCACGGAAATGTAACTACCGGACTGCTATCCGCGGTTGGCTATCTGAAGGACAACCGGTTGCTGCCCAGCGGCTTCGAGAAGCATTCCGCCGCGAGAGACATTGCGGTGGTTGGCGACGCACTGGATGATCCGAATTTCACCGATCGTGGAAGCGTGACCCGCTACGTGGTTAACACCGCCTCGGCGCCTGGTCCGTTCAGCGTGCGCGCAGAGCTGTGGTATCAGCCCATTGGTTTTCGATGGGCGCACAACCTTGCGCCATACAGCGCAACCGAGCCGCAGCGGTTTGTTCAGTATTACGAATCGGAGGCGCGCCGCTCTGCGGTGGTGCTGGCGAGTGCGGATGGGAACTATCAGTAGCGGCTCCGGTTGCTCCTGCTGCCATGAAAACCCCTTTGCACCGGCGCGTGGCAGGTTCAAAAAGCTGGCATCTAACTATGGGCATATAGCTTTCGATTGGAGGAAGAAGAGATGAAACACATTCTTTCAGCCGTTTGTTGCATCACTATCTGCTCGACGCCGATGCTGGCCAAGGAGAAGACCGCGGAGGCCGCGGCTATGACTGATCAGCAATTTGTCGATTTCGCCGCGCAAACCGACATGGTGGAAGCGAACCTCGGGCAGTTGGCGGGATCTGCGGCGTCCGCGCAGCCGGTAAAGGACTACGGTCAGATGCTTGCCGCCGATCACACGAAGGACTTCAACCAACTGTACGACGTCGCACACCAGGCGAGTCTGAGTATGCCGAATGCGATCGATCCAGAACACAACAAAGCGATGATCGACCCCTTTCAGAAGTTGAATGGAGCAGCGTTTGACCACCGCTATGTTCACGACATGATTGCCGGACATACGAAAGCGATCGCGGTCTACAAGAAGGAAGCAGCAAACGCGCAGAATGCGGCGTTGAAATCCTATGCGGAGCAGGCGTTGCCGACACTCCAAAAGCATCTGGACGATGCCAAGGCTTTGGAGAAAGCGAAGTAGCAGACCGCCGACACCGAGGTATACACATACAGGGAAAATGCTCTAAGGTTTAGCGACAGCCGCATTCTCTCCCGGGCCACAAGTGCAAGCCGGCTTCTGGAGCAGGTTTTGAGCGAGTCGCAGCCACGAGTGTTTTACGGGTGGTGGATCGTTCTGGTGAGCGCCGTGGGCGTTTTCTTTGGACCTTCCGTCACCGTCTACTCCTTCGCTGTATTCTTTCCCGCGCTGGTCCAGGAGTTCCACGCAACGCGCGCTGCTATCTCCTTCGGATTCACGCTGCACAATATCGTCGGAGCGCTTTGGCTTCCGGTGGTTGGCAACCTGATCGACCGTTTCGGCGCTCGCCGGATTCTGCTTTCCATGACATCGGTCTTCGCGATCGTGCTGCTATCCGCGCCGTGGCTGGTCCATACCATCTGGTCGTTTTACATCTTCTACGCCGTACTGGGATGGATGCTGCCGGGTCCCATGGGTTTCGGGGTTGTGGTTGCGCACTGGTTCGACCGAAGAAGAGGGCTGTCGCTGGGTCTGCTGGCCCTCAGTGTAGGCATCGGCGCCTTTGTAGTTCCTCTGTTGTCGCGATGGCTGATCGCCCGTTTCGGATGGCATGCTGCCTACGCCATCTTCGGAGGAGCGAATCTGTTGATCGCCTTGCCGGTGGTCTTTGCCTTTCTCCGCAACAATCCGGCGGAGTTGGGTCTGTTGCCGGACGGCGGTACTTCTGCACGTGATATCAGCGTGGCGGCTCAGGAGACGACGGGCCTATCCTGGGCTGAGGTACGTCACAGCTCCGCCTTCTGGGTAATGATCAGCGCGTTTGTGTTGGCCAGTGCGAGCCTGCATGCGGGCATCCTGCATCTGCCTACGCTACTGATGGATCGGGGATTCACGGCCCAACGCGCGGCTTTTGGCAGTTCTGTCGTGGGCGTTGCGGTCATTGTCGCCAGAATCAGCTGCGGGTGGCTGATGGACCACCTGTTTGCGCCGCGCGTGGGCATGCTGTTCTACGCGTGCTCGGCCGCGGGGCTGTTCTTGTTGTGGATGGCGCCTGCCGGATCCTCTGTATTCCTGGCGGCATTTTTTCTGGGGCTCGGCATAGGCGCCGAGGTGGACATGATGGCTTACCTGGCGAGCCGCTACTTCGGCCTGCGCTCCTTTGCGACGGTCTATGGATACGCCTTCGGCGCGTTCATGATTGCAGGTGCGCTGGGATCCTTAATGATGGGGGCCCTCTTCGATCACTTCCACTCTTACTCCGCCGGGCTCGGAGCTGCGGCGATTGCGACCACTCTGGCAGTTGCGTTGCTGCCGTTGCTGGGACCGTACCGATTCGGACCTGCGAAGGGCCCGTTGGGACCGCGTGCAGCATTGATGGAGGCGTAAGACGTCCTCGCTTTCGGATTGCGCGTAATGTCAGTGTGTGTGGATCGAGGCGGATTCATTCACTCTGAAGAGAGTGCTGGCCGGATTTCACGAGGAAGCTTCTACCGCGTTTTTCAGGTCCCAAGGCGAAGATGATGACGAGAGACAGGATGACCACTAACTCGAAGGCAGTCAGCGCCCGGGCATAGCCGAGATGGTCGCGCAGGATATATTCGAAGCCTACCGCGGGCGAAGCCACCAGAACACCCAGTTGATAGGCGAATCCCGGGAAGATACTACGCACCGCGTCGGGCGAGAGCTCGTTCAAGTGTGCGGGAATGACGCCGAAGGCGCCTTGCACGCCGGTCTGCATAAAACAGGAGCCCAGAGCAAGTACCAGCAGAGAGCCACCGAAGGCCCATGCCGGTATTGAGAATAGCGAGACAATGAGCGCGGCTATCAGGGCCCTGCGCCGTCCAAATCGCTCCGAGAGATGGCCGAAGAAGAGCGCACCTGCAATCGCGCCGATGTTGTAGAGGATTGGAATACCGAAGAGCGGGTCCAGACCCAAGATCGTCTTCGCCTTTAGCCACGCCATGCTCTTCAGAAAATCAGGATAGAGGTCCTGCGTGCCGTGTGAGAGGCAACTCATCACCACCATAACCAGGAGAAGATAGGCGAAGCTGCGCTTGTGTTGAAAGAGAACGCGGAAGATGTTTCCAACCGATCCCATTCGATGCAGCTTCCATGCTTCTGACTCAGGTGACAGCGCAGTGAGCACGACAATGATCACCGCCAGCAATGAGCCAACCAGGAACAAGGCACGCCATCCCAACCAGGGCCGTATGGTCTGCATGGCGACCGCGGCCAGCAGATAACCGAAAGGGTACCCGCCCTGCATGATGCCGGAGAGAATGCCGCGCAGGTTGCGGGGCGCATTCTCCATGGCAAACGAGGCGCCAACGCCCCAGTAGCCGCCCATGCCGATTCCATACAGCGCCCGCATTGCTGCAAAGAACATAAAGTTCGGCGCAAAACCGGTCAAAATGGTGATGGTTGAGAAATAGAGCACACAGACGATCAGGGGCTTGCGGCGGCCGAAGCGATCCGCCAACGCCCCAAAGAGAAGGGCACCCACCGGCCGCATCGCGAGCGTGATGGAGATGGTCCACACGATCGCCCTTTTTTGAACCAGCAGATGATCGGCCAACGTATCGAACAGGAAGATGACGACAAAGAAGTCGAATGCATCGAGAACCCAGCCGAGTATGCCGGATGCAACAGCCAAGCGCCAACGGGCATTTTCACCGTCGACGCCAGTTGTATGTGAATCCTCTTGAATATGCATGAAGAAGCATCATAGACGTCTCATCGAGTTCTCGGTTGCTGGTGAAACGGCAATGACACCACCTCCGTATTCAGTCGCATCACGTTGTGGTCCGCGACGGGAGGTGGTCGCGTCTGTTGTTCGGTCTTGACTGGTTTAGTATCGGATGCCGTTATCATTCTGACCGGCTGCAGTGGCATCACTAACTACAAAGCGTAAGCTCGCCGGCATCGCGAGCATATGAAGAGGTAATCCATGTCTTTTGATGTCTCCGTTGATACCACCGCAATTCCGACAGATATCTCCACGCTCAAGAGTTTCCGAGATGATCTGAACCTGGCGTTCAAACTCGATCCCACGCTGAGTCTGCTGCTGAACGCAACTCTCTCACAGGTTCCGAGCGACAAGGCCAAGTCGTCGGTCTCCTACATGAGTCCGGCGATCTCCTGGCAGCCCGCAGGTCCGGTGACGTTTGGCCTGCAAGCAGGAGCCGCCGGCACCATCGAGGTCGTCAATGCTGGCGACCTCATTGCTTATACAGATGGGCTGGAGACGCAGAGCCACAAATCCATCCCTCTTCCTCCGAACACCGCCTATGTGAAGCTCACATTGAATTTCAACCTGTCCGGCAATGCGAGCTCGAACTGGTCAAGTGGAGCCTACGGGGTGAAGGCGTCGCTTGATACAGGTGTGACCTACGCCGTCACCTTCTGTAAGGCGTTTGCCCCGTCTACCAAGGTGAGTGACGCCATTGGCCTGACGTTCACGTCATTCGTGCTGCCATTCCATAAGGACACTCTGGCGCAGATGAAGAGCGGCGACTTCCTGCAGCATGAGTTCGATGGCAATCTGCACCTCGCATTCGGCGCGTACGTCGGCCTTGACCGCGTACTCTATGCCGGCCAGTCCTCTGCCGATGTGCTGCAGACCGTGCAATCGCCGCTCGCGACCTTCTCTGTTCAAGCCAGCCCGGAGGTGAGAGCTGATGTCGCTCTGGACTTCAGTTACGAATACGCTGCCCGATTCGAAGCCCTGCTCTCGAAGATCGACGGCGCGGCGCGTCTGCACCTCTTCCGATCGTCAAAATCCACCGCGCAGACGGTACTGAGCGCCGGATTGAAATTCGACAGCAATGTAACGGCTTCGATCAACGGGCACCAGAACATCTTCGCATTCACGCTGGTGCAGGCGGCAGGAGGAGAAACATCCTTAGGCGGGGCGGCCCTGCAGAGCGCGCTCGTCGAGGCGAGTGATGAGATCAGCAAGTACGTTGCGGAGGTGAATGACAGGCTTACGGCGTGGCTGAACAAAGCCAACGGGATTCAGACGAACCTTCAGGTCGCAATCGAAGACACGCGGGCGCGCACGATCCTTGCTGCCTACACCTTCTCGATGAACGATCCGGGCGCGTTCGCACAAGCGTGGAAGGCAGCCGTCGATGGCGATTTTGTTGCAGCATTCGCCACACATGCTGTTGCCCTGGATCTGGGCAGCGGGCTTGAGCGGGAGTACCGGCAGAAGACCTCATGCGATTTGAATGTGTTCAATCTATGGCACTGGAATTCGTGGAGTGAATTCAGCTCCAAGATGAAGCTGGTCTACGCCGGCAATAACATCTTTCATCTGACAGCCGATGTCGGGCGCACTACCGAGACAGACTCCATGGGAACGATGCGCAGCATCGAACTCTACTTTGCGGCCGAAGCGGATGCCTCCGCCACACGTGCTTTGTCCGCGCTCGACATCAACATGCATTTCATCCTGACTGCAACAAAGCAGCCCAAAGAGGCAACGCGGATCGCCTTGCTGCTGGGAGTGCTGCACGCTGGCAGCACCGCCGATGGGCTTTCCCATGCGATGCAGGGTTTTGCGAATGGCTCCGGGCAGGGGACGGCGCAACTGCACGTGACCGTTCCAATGCAGGCGATCCGACTGATCAATCGCGACCTTCCGGGCAGCGGAGGCTCAGTGTTTGATGTTGCCAACTGGAAAGCTTTTGCCACGGCAGCCGACGACTTGAACGCGTGGCCGCTACGAGAGATGGCTACCGTGCCTACACAAACGCTGCTGTTCCTGAAGACCTATGGGGCCTGGGAAAAACTGAATATGAGTTGCACCGGCTCGAACAAGCCGGACCGAACACAATTCGGCAACCGCACGCAGTGGCCTGAAGATTTCCCGCAAGTGGACACCGGGAGCCGGGCCCTCCTGGGTTATTCGATCTTTGCCGGCCAGTCGTTCATGAACTTCTGCGCGGCGCTGCATGACCTTGTGCGCGCCGTCGATGTGGGCTCCACCGGAATCACATGGGCTGCGTTCATGGATGCTCTTTCCGACGCGGTCAAGAACGATACCAGCGTCGACTTCATACGGCCAACGGCGCTTGCGATCATTCGACTCTGCACTTCGTCGAACATGACCGTGTCGGGACCGAGTCTCGCGGCGATTCCAGCAGATCATTTCGCGGTGAGCGTGACGCTCTAGCGCACGGCGAAGCGGCTGTGCCGCCATCCGCACGGCAAACTCTGGCACTATTTTGATCGTCACGGTGTCTATATCTTGCCAGTGCTGAATGTCGCGCAGAGACCGAGTTGCGATTCATCTGGTCAGAGCCGCGCGCGAGCGGCTACCCTCTTTTGTTCGGGCTGAAGAGACTATGGGTTCTCGTTGTTTTGCGACACTTATTCTGCTTTGGGCGCTCTTGGGATCTGCTTCCGCGGTGCGGTCGCAGCCTGTCTCGATCGGAATCCAACAATCATCTTTACCGCTTCGAACGGTATCCGGAGTTGTCGTCAACAGCGTGACAGGGCGACCGATCGCGCGTGCGCTGGTGCAGGCGGGACAGCACGCGATGTTGACGGATAGCGACGGGCGTTTCGAGTTTCGGGACAGCACCGACAATGCTCTGTTTGTTAACAAACCGGGCTACTTTTGGGAAAATGCCGGTGCGATGACTGGGTGGCCCTTGGCGGTACCGGACAAGCCCAGGCCACTTGAACTCCGACTGGTGCCGGAGGCAATCCTGTCGGGTCATGTCACGGACCCCAGCGGCGCTCCGCTCGAGGGAGTTTCGGTCATGTTGCGGACCCTGACGGTGAGCAACGGGCTGAAGCACTGGGAGCAGCGCGGCGGCACCACGACAAATGCGGAAGGAGAGTTCCGCATTGCGGAGTTGCAGGCAGGCGAGTATGCGATCCAGACCGCGCTCAAGCTGGACGGGCCGCCCGAGGGAGACGCCGCTGCCGGGTACGCGCCCGCCGATTATCCAGTACTCGGAACGAACGGCGCGGGAGCGCTGCAGGTGCATGCCGGCGATCAACTGGAAGCCGAGATAAGTACGCGGCTGGAAAAGCTGTATCCGGTGTCGGTCACGGTGAAAGGTTTATCTGAAAACACTTTTCCTAGCTTCAACGTGCGCACAGCCGGTGGCGTGGAGATCAATCCCGCTCTCCAGATGGATCGACAAACCGGGATATTCCGGATGCTTCTTCCCAGCGGGTCGTTTGAAGTGCGCGCGATTGGGTATGAGCTGCCACAACTCGTCCGGGCGGGCGGACGCGGAAACATCAACCGCATGCCACAGCAGTTCATGGCGCAACAGTCAGTGACTGTTGCAGAGGGACCAGTGAGTGGGCTGCGGATGACACTCGAGCCGATGGCGGCGGTCCCTGTGGAGGTGGCTTTGGAGAAGACCACCAAGCCGCAGTCGACTGACGCGAACCCTTTGCAATTTAACTTCAGCCTGCTGTCAGCCGGAGCAGACGGCGCAATGACGTACCCCGCAGAAGGCATGGATCCTACTCATCCTGCTCAGGGATTGCAAACAGGTGATCCGCTCGTGATCCGCAACCTTCCGCCCGGGCAGTACGTTCTACAGGGCGGCGGACAACAGCCCTGGTACATCGCTTCGGCTGTTTGCGGGGGCACGGATCTGACACGTGAGCCGTTCGCGATTGCGGGAAGCGCTGCCGGCTGCGCGATGCGCGTCGTCCTGCGTAATGACGCGGCCTCGCTGCAGATCCAGGTGTCCAATGCGGGATCCGATGCGGGCGATGGACGGCCGACAACCGCATACGTGCACGTAGTACCGCTCAATAACCTGACGCGGGATGAGCAGATGTTGCCGACGGGAACAGGCAAGCTTTCTCTGGACGGTGTGGCACCGGGACAGTACCTGCTGCTGGCGACGCCCGCGGGGACACAATTGGCCTTCCGGGACGCAGAGAGTCTGCGTCGCTATGAGACCGAAGGAAAGCGCATCGATCTATCGCCTGGCGAAAAGACCGAAATCCGGCTCGATGTCATCGGCGGGGAGCCATGATGGCTCGGTGCCGGAAGCAACCGCGCTGCTCTGCTTGCCGCGAGCTTACGTTCCTGGTGCTGGCTGCGTGCTGCGCCTATGCGGGCGGCGCACAGCAGACCGCACAGGCGCCGAGCATGGCGTCACAGGCCTCTGCACAGCAGGGTGTGGGGACGTATCGCATCAGCGGCCGCGTCGTAGATGCGCAGGGCGGCACTCCGCTTGCACGCTGCGTTGTGGAGATCGTGGATGTGAAGCACGGGTTTGGCTCTCGTACAGGGCTGACGGGCGAAGATGGCCGCTTCCTCTTCGAAGGCGTTTCGCCCTCCAAGTACCGGCTGTCTGCAAGCAAGCATGGCTTTGTGACTGAGTCCTATGAGCAGCATGACGAATTCTCTACAGCGATTGCTGTCGGACCGGGGCTGGTCTCCGAAGATCTAATGTTCAAGCTGACGCCTGGCGCGATCCTCTCGGGGACGGTGACGGATGAGTCGGGCGAGCCGGTACGCCAGGCGCAGGTGAAACTCTTTCGCGATCAGGATGCGGATGGTATTCGCAGCACGCGACAGCAAGCCATCACCAACACGGACGATCGCGGTGCTTTCGAGATAGCGAATATTGGACCGGGGGCATACTTCCTGTCAGCCTCTGCGCAGCCCTGGTACGCAAGGCAGGTGCAGGGGATGACCGGCTCCACTCCGGACGATGCCGCTCTGGACGTCGCGTATCCGACTCTGTTCTACCCGGACGTAACGGATGCCGATGTAGCGACACCTATCCCAATCAAGGGCGGGGAGCGGCTGCAGACTGACTTCATCTTTCATGCCGAGCACGCCGTGCACCTGCGCATCCCGATGACAGAGGCGGAGATGAAGCGTGGCTATGGCATCTCAGTCAACCATTCTGTGTTCGGCGAACCGGAGAATCTGCCGGTCAATATGTCTTCCGACGGATCCGGTGCGACGGTCGACGGCCTGTTGCCCGGCCATTACGACGTGACTGTGACGAAGAACGATGGTGGCCGTCAGAGCGAAACGCATTTTTTCGCCGACGTGACAGGTGACTCTGCCCAGGTTTCCGATGAAGAAAATAAGACCAATGTTACGGTCACCGGACGGGTGATCTCGAATGAAGGCAAGCTGCCTCCGGGTTCGGGGATGGCGCTGGTTGCAAGGCACTCCCGGAATGGTTCTTTTGCTCAATTGAACGATGCAGGTGAGTTCACGTTCAGCGTGCCTCCAGGGAGCTATGAGGTGCTGGGGCAGATCAATCACCACTACCTTGCAACTGTTTCGGCGACCGGAGCCTCGCTGGTGGGCCGGGTGCTTACTGTGAAGGCAGGAGCGGCTCCGCGGCTGCAGATCCTGCTCGGCAGCAGTTATGGGCAGATCGATGGCACGGTGATGCACGACGGGCACCCGGCAAGCGCTGCGATGGTGTTCCTGGTGCCCGATCATCCAGGCGAGAACACCATCCTGTTTCGCCGCGATCAAAGCGATTCCGATGGGACCTTCACTCTCCCCGGCATTCTTCCTGGCCACTACCGGGTGATCGCTATCGAGCGCGGCTGGGAGCTCGAGTGGGCGAAGCCTTCGGTGCTCGCGCCTTTCCTCGTGAAGAGCAGACAGGTGGATGTGCGAGGCAATGACCATCTGCAGGGAACGATTGAGTTACAGACACGTTGACGGCTGTGGGATTTGCGCCTGCTGAGTTCAGCGTGAATTCCCACGAATTGCATCAACTCGAGCACGAAGAGCCGGTCGATCATTGCAATAAGTGAGCCAGACCTGTTCTTCACGTTTGCCCCCGTGCTGCAGGCCACGACCACCATTCCGGAATCGGCTGAAGTTGTGAAGCTTCATCGCAACGCCATTTTCATTCCGAAACTTATGGTCTGAAGCCGGTTCTGCCCTCCGGACATTGAGTTCATCGCTTAGAGCAATCACCTTCTCATTTGAAGGGGAGAAAGATGAAGGTGAATCAAGCTCAAAAAATAGCTCTAGCGCTAGGACTAGCTCGTCCTCTGTCCATGTTGGATTTCTAGTGTTTCGGGGGGCCGATTTCATTCGTCAGATGCGCATGGGCATGATGATGTAGCGGTATTTGTAGTCGTCGCTTGGATCTTCGGGGCGCATCTGGCCGGCCGATTGTGCGTCCTTGAATTCAAGGCGGACCTCGCCGGCGTTGCCGATGGCTTTGAGGAAGTCGAGCATGTAGGCGGAGTTGAAGCCGACGACGAGAGCGTCGAACTGGTAGGGGGACTCGATGGTGTCTTCGGATTCGCCGGACTCGGTGGAGGAGCTGGAGATGCGGAGCTCGTTCTGCTCAAGCCGAAGCTTGATGGCGCCAGAGCGCTCGTCGGCGAACTGCGCGACGCGCTGGATGGAGCCGGAGAGATCTTCCGAACGGATGATGATGAACTTGTTGTTGTCGCGCGGCAGGACAGCCTCGTAGTTGGGGAACTGGCCGGTGAGCTTGCGCGAGGTGAGGACGCGCTTGCCGATGCGGAAGAAGAGCTGGTTCTCATCGTCAGCAAACTCGACCTGCTCGGCGTCTGTGTTCGAAAGCAGCGATTGCAATTCAGCGAGCGCCTTGCGTGGGATGAGGGTCTTCTTCTCGCCGCCGGGGACGGTGCCGAGATTTTCGCCCTGCTTCTCGATGTGGGCGAGGCGGTGGCCATCGGTGGCTACCATGGCCAGCGATTCAGGCTTGAGGATGAGCAGCGCGCCGTTGAGGGTGTAGCGGGACTCCTCGTTCGAGATGGCGAAGATGGTCTTCGAGATGAGATTGCGGAAGGTGGCAACCGGCAGTGAGACGGAGGAGACGGAGGGGAACTCCGGCACCTGGGGGAAGTTGGCGCGGGCCATGCCGACCATCTTGGTGTTGGAGCGGCCGCTGCGGAGCTGCACCCAGTGGTTGTCCTGGAGCTTGATGGAGATGTCGCCGTCCGGGAGCAGCTTGATGTAGTCGTAGAGCTTGCGCGCGGGAATGGTGCAGGATCCGGGCTTCTTCACCTTCGCGCTGCAGGAGGTCTTGATGGACTGGTCAAGGTCCGTGGCCGTGATGGTGAGACGGCCTTCGGCTTCGTCGGCTTCGAGCAGGAAGTTCGACAGGATGGGGATGGTGGTCTTGCGCTCGACGACGGACTGGGTGGCGGTGAGCTCGCGGAGTAGTTCCTGTTTGCTGACGGAGATCTCCATGGCGAATCCCTGAACGGTGTGCTTGTCTGCTTCGAGTCCTACGCCGGGCATGTGCGGCTCCCTGGAATGCGTGCTGGGATGGATTGCCCACACTCTACACCAGACGCATGGCTGGAGTGCAGGAATCCGAATGGCACCATTTTACGAGCATAGGGTGCGTGGAAAGTTGGGCGTTTTCGCGGGAAATCGGGACCGGCCATGGGCAATGGCGCCGTTGCGGGTTCGCTTCCTCTGGTTGACCACACACGGGTTTGTGGGGCGATAGACGAACGCGCTGGAACGACGGCTACTACGAAGTATCTCAACAGGTATGTATATATAGCCGCCGTAGTCGTTTGCTGTGGGGAAGTGGGAATGCTCGGCAAAACCGCATGCCTGTTGGGCATGGGGACGGTTCGAGATTTCTAAATCGGGACGGCTGGAATGTGGGAGTGCTGGAGAAACGGTGGATAGTGCGGTGGGAGCCGTCCAGATCTCCAACGGCGTCCACAGGCGCGGACGCGCTATACGCAATGCCCCTTTGGTGGATGGGTGGAAATTGCTGCGCTGAGCGCTACTGCAGCGGCGATGGAGTTGGCCGGTTTTCCACGGTGGGCCAATTGGGGGCAAAGTTTGCAGCGAATCCACAGAATGCGGTGGGATGTGGAGGAATGGTGCGTCAGTGAGCGATCTTGCGTCGACGGCCGATGGCAAATACGGCGAGGCCGGCGATGATGACGGCGAGAGTGGAGAGCAGAATCTTGGCCACGGCGAGGGGCGGATTGGCATCGTCAGGCGCGGGAATGGTGGAGAGGACGATGGTGAGGACGGTTGAAAGAAACCCGAGGATGGCGAGCGCGATAGCCATGGGTGGACCGCCTGGAAATGGCAACTGTGTGATGGCGCGGCGGCGGACCAGGCGGATGAGGGCAGCGAAGAGGAACAGGTAGGGGATGAAGAGTGTGATGAGCGCCATGCTGACCAGGACATCGTAGGCGCCGCGCACGGAGGTACCAGCCTGGCCGAGGATGGCCGTGACGATGCCGGCGGCTCCGTAGAGCATGAGGGCGATCCACGGGGTACGGAAGCGCGGATGAATGCTTCCGAAGACGGCGGGAAGGTAGTGATCGATGCCGGCGACGAAGGGCAGGCGTGAGGTGGAGGAGAGGTAGCCGGCGGCTCCGCCAACCGCGCTGAGGGTGACGAGGATCGCCATGAGCGGAATGAGCCACGGGATGCCGAGGCGGCCAGTGAGCTGCTCGATGCCGCGCATGAAGCCGTCTACGCCGGAAACGGCTTCGCTGGGCAGCGCGATGAGCATTGCAGCAGTGCCGGCGATGTAGGCAACGGTAATCAGGCCGCCGGCAAGGAACAATGCGCGCGGGAGAGTGCGCTGCGTATTCTCGATCTCTTCACCCATGAACGAGGCGCACTCGCAGCCGGAGAAGGCAAAGAAGATGGTGGACCAGAAGATGGCGTTCTGGAGCGAGAGGTGCGGCGTCAGGGTGGCGATGGTGAAGCGGGTTGCCGAACCGTGATGTGACGCCACGACGATCGCGAGCACGATGAGGATGGAGATGGGGAGCCAGCCGCCTATGGAGCAGATATTGTTGAGCCACTTGCCGGCTTCGATGCCGCGGACGTTGAGCGCTATGATGACGACCAGCCAGAAGACAGCAAAGCCTATGTAGTACGCGGGACTCGCGGCGAGGCCGCGACCGTGACGGCCGAAGGCAACCAGCGCGGAGCCAGCGCCGAAGTAGAGGATGGCCGGGAAGTAAGGCAGATTCGACATCCAGTAGGTCCAGGCGGCGAGGAAGGCGGCGCGATCGCCAAAGGCTTCGCGTGTCCACACGTAAAGGCCACCTTCGTTGGGATAGCGGGTGGCGAGCGCGATGACGCTGGCGCCGAGCGGCAGGAAGAGGCCGACAAGCGCGAAGATCCAGACGAGAAGCGTGCCGGGACCGGCGGCGGCGGCAGTAGCGACCCAGCGCACGCTGAGGATGGTGACGACGTAGAAGAGGGTGAGATCGCGAAAGCGCAGGGAGCGCTTAAGCGTGGGGGCGGCAGCCGCGCCACCTGTCGGCGACGGAACAGGCGGAGCGGCCAGGTCAGCCAAGCGTGTCCGCCGTTCGCAGGTTGCGATCGGGGGAGGACAACGCAGTTGTGGTGCGGCGGCCGCTGTCGGCAAGCACAGCCATGGCGGCGTTGCGGCCGTTGATGGCGATCACTGAGCCGCCGGGGTGCGTGCAGGCCCCGCACATGTAGACGCCGGGCATGGGGGTTCGCGCGCTGAGGCGATTCGACCACATGTAGGCCGGGAGGCACTCGCCCTGGAAGATGTGGCCGCCGGTGAGGCCGACCTTCTGTTCGATGTCCGGTGGGCCGAGGACCTGGACGTCGATCACTGCGGAGTTTGGGCCTTCGACGTTGGAGCAGAAGCGGCCGATGGAACGAAGCGCCAGGGCGCGGACTTCGTCGCGGCGCGAGTCCCAGGTGCCGTCTTTGAAGGTGTAGGGGACGTACTGCGCGAAGACCGACATGGTGTGCTGACCGCGTGGCGCGACGGTGTCATCGTGCGCGCTCTGGAAGTAGAGCTCGCACCAGAGATGCTGGGGCAGGTAGCCGCGTTTTGCGGCGTCGAATCCGGATTGCCATTCCGCGTGGGTGAGCGGTGCGTTGATCTGGCCGTAGTGATGCGGCTGATTTTGGCCGGGGCGCGCGAGGAACTCGGGAAGCGCGGAGAGCAGAACGTTGAGCTTGACGGTGCAGCCCTGTATGGGGACTTGTTCGATGCGTTTGCGCCATGTGCTGTCGGCGTTTGCGCCAAGCATGGCGAGGGTACGGATGGGATCGGCGTTTGAGATCACGACAGGCGCGGGGATGCGCTCGCCGGATTCGAGCAGGACACCTTCGCCGGGAAGGATCTCGGCGACGGGTACGCCTGCAGCGATGACGGCGCCGGCCTCCTGCGCGGCGTCTGCGATGTAGAAGGAGACCATGCCCATACCGCCGGCGACGTAGCCCCACATGCCGGGCATCCCGCCGAGGCGGCCGGAGGCGTGGTGGAAGCGGATGGAGGCCGTGCCTGGGTCGAAGGGGCTGGCGTTGGTGCCAATGACGCCCTGGCCGAGGTAGGCGCATTGGAGGCGCGGATCGCGGAGATAATGCTCGACGAACTCGGCCATGGACCAGTCGTAGAGGAGATGACGGGCTTCCTGATCGTCGCCGAGGCGTTCATCGATTTCGTAAGGTGTGGGCGCATCACCGACCCAAAAATCACGGCTCCCATTCGCTGGTCCGGCGCCGTTGCGCGCCGGACGCAACGCGTTACGCAAACGCATCAGGGTGTCGTTCATCGCCTTCCAGCCTTCGACATCGCCGGGCGCGAAGCGGCGGACTTCGGCCTCGCATTTGTCGTCATCGTCCCAGAGCTGGATGCTTGTGCCGTCGAGGAATGGGACGAAGAGGCCGTTGACGGCGGGCGTCCAGTGGAAGCCGCGCGCGGGGAGTGAGAGCTCTTCGACGACGAGCGGATGCAGCAAGCCGGCGAGATAGGCGCAGGGCGACATCCTGACGTTCGAGAACGGCTCTTCGATGGTGCAGGCACCGCCGATGCGCTCGCGCGCTTCGAGGACGAGCACACGTTGGCCCGCGCGCGAGAGATAGGCGGCGCAAGCGAGCCCGTTGTGGCCGGCGCCGACGATGATGGCGTCCCATGGCTTTGCGGCGAGTTCGCGGATGGGTGCGGGGAGGCCGAGTTCGCCGAGTTTTTTTGCGGTGGGTGAGGTGGGTTGGGACACGCTGAGAAGATTCCTCCGGCGTGGTTATGGTAACGCCGGTCTGCCTGCCGTGGTTGGCCGCTCTGTTACTCCCCGCTTGTGGGTGATCCCTTGGGCGGGAAGTTCTTCAACATCTTGTCGATGTCGCTGTTGAGCTCCTTGGTGTTCTTGTCGCTGTTTGTGGAGAGGTCGCGCTCCGTCATGCTGCGCCACAGGAGATGCTTGTTCTTGGTCGCGAAGATATCAAGGACAACATGGCCGATTTTTTCATCATAGGTGGTCGTCGTGGCCGTCCCGCCTCCAAATCCTCTCCATCCCCATCCACCACCATTGCCGCTATAGAAGGTTTCTACCTGTTTCTGGTTACGCACGTTGTCGGCCGCGAAGACAGTGGCGTCGCAATGGGAAGTGACAAGCTGCCAGCCTTTCGCCTGCAGATTCCGATTGACGGCCTCGCGAATGCGGTCTACGTAGAAAGGATCGGAGGTCTTGACGCGACCCCAGCAATAGGTATGAAACTGCTCGAAATTCACGCTGTGGTCGTAGTCGGTCTGCACTTTGTAGGCGAATGCAGGCAGGGCGAGAGTTACCGTCAGGAGCGAGAGCGCAAGGCATTTCATAGAAACCCTCCGAAGCCGGGTGCTCCACAGTAGAGCCGAAGGTGGGTGGGCCACGCTAGTGTTTTCTTTCACGAGATTTTGTAAGGGAGAGACCGTTGTGGCCGGCGTCTACGATGATGGCTTCCCATGGATTGGCGGCAAGCTCGGGGATGAACGCGGGGATGCCGAGTTAGCCTAGCTTTTTTGCGGTTGGTGAGGCCGGTTGGGGCACGCTGAGACTATTCCTCCAGCGTGGCCATGGTAACTCGCTTTCCGCCTTGTCCGTTTTTCGGCAATAGCCAGTTTCTTAGGAGCATCAGCAATCCGACTTCGAGAAGGGCTCCGGCAACGAATGTCCATCGTCCAGGGTTCAATGCATGCCTAAGGAGAATATTTAGGAAAGCAAGCAGGTGCGCCAGAGTCATAAGAACTGTGAATGCCCAAAACGATCCTCGCGTCCACCAGTCGCGGCTCTCCCAAATGAAGTAGCCGAAAACTAAGCCAGTGAAAAGAGAGACAAATGGAATTTGATCGGAGATTTTCGGATTAAGGTGCGCAACGGGGACAAATCGAATTGCAAGGTAGAACAGGAGAAAAGCGAAACCAATTATTGCGACCTTTTCCAACAAGGCTTCCAAGTAGATTGGCACCTTGCGCATCAGTTCTCCCGGTGTTGGTGGTCAGTCCTCAGCGCAATCGAACGCGACTACTACCGCCGCTCCCAGTGCTCTTCATGCCGGTCGTCGTGGTAGAGGATGCCGGTGACGCGGCCGCTGGAGTCTTTCTGGAAGATGATCCTCGTTGGGCTGCCGCTGGGGTAGAAGTAGGTGGTTGGGTTTTCCGGCAACAACTCGTTGAGGTCGTTGGTGCGGTTGCGGGAGAAGAGCTTGTCGCCTTCGACCAGGATAGTGACCTGGCGGACTTCGCCGTCGTAGTAGTCGCCCACATAGTCGTCGTAGATGTCGGGGTCGACCTTGGCAGGGACTGGGTGAAGCGGCACGGTGAGCATTTGCGCTTCGGCGTGCGCGGTCGCAATGTCAGAGAGACGATGCGCGAGGAGCCATTGCGGAAGGGAGCGCTCCGCGTAGGCCTTGTCCCAAGAGTTGTGGTGCCAGCCTTCATAGAGCCAGAGGCGCACATCGCCGCCCGATGCCGAGAACGCCTGGTACATGATCTGTGATTCTTTGGGTGGAACTACGGGATCGAGGGTGCCGTGGAACATCCAGACTGGCGTTTTGCCGACGGCGTGCACGTAGCCTTCGGGCAGGATGTTCGACTGCTTCCAGCGCTGCGGCTCATACGACCAGAAGATGCCGCCGGAGACGGGGACGATGGCGGCGAAACGGCCGGGATAGTCTTTCGCGATCTCCCAGACGCCGTAGCCGCCAAGCGAGAGCCCGGTGAGATAAACGCGCTCTGGATCGCCGTGAAACTCCTTCATCTCGGCGTCGAGCGCGGCGAGCGCCATCTGCATCATGTCGGGATCGGTCCAATGGTGATGGCTGTAGGGGACCTGGGGCATGACGACGATGAAAGGCCAGCGTTCCGGATGCGCGCGGATGGCGTTGGGCAGGCCGACCTGGGTTTCATCCATGCCGTCGGAGCCGCGCTCGCCGGAGCCGTGGAGGAAGAGGATGACGGGCCATGCGCGGTGCGGATCGTACTCGATGGGCAGATAGACGACGTAACGGTAGCTGGTACCGTTGAGGACGATAACGCGGTTGAGGAAGCCTGTGTCCTGCGGGCGGACGGACGGGGCGGGATGCTGGGGCTCGCGGGCAGGCAGCACGGCAGGGTGGTCCGGCGGGTGAGCGGCTGCGCCAGGGTTGGCATGGCCTATGGCTTGCGCACCGGCAGGTGGGTTGGCCTGCGCTGCAAGGGGTGTGATGACGAGTGCGGCGAGCAGAATGCTGGCCAGATGACGGTGGCGACGCATTGGGGGAAGGATATCGTACGGCACCAAGAACCCATATCTCAAGACGCGGGATGGGAGCATCATGAGGATGGGCCGGCCCGACGGGCGGGAGGCCCATCGTTTTGACAGAGCGATTTCGATCCTGCGACCTTGATCGAATCCTTGGTCGAAACACGGTCATCTCTACGAGCATGACTGAGTATCCCAACCTTTTCTCCCCGTTGCAGGCCGGCGCGTTCTCTCTGAAGCATCGGGTCATCATGGCACCACTTACCCGAATGCGCTCGGCACTGCCGGGTGATGTGCCGCGTGCGCTGAACGTGGAGTACTACCGGCAGCGTGCCTCCGAGGGCGGATTGATTGTGAGCGAGGCCACGCAGATCTCTCTGCAGGGCAAAGGCTACCCGGGAGCGCCTGGTATTCACACGGATGCACAGGTGGAAGGCTGGCAGGCAGTCACGGAAGCAGTGCACGCCAAGGGCGGGCAAATCCTGTTGCAGCTCTGGCATGTGGGGCGCAACTCGCATAGTTCGCTGCATCCGGACGATGGGCTGCCAGTTGCACCTTCTGCAATTGCCCCCAGGATCGGCAAAGCACTGACAGCGGACTTCCAGCAGGCGGACTACGAGACGCCGCGCGCTCTGGAACTGACGGAGCTTCCGGGGATCGTCGAGCAGTACCGCGCTGCCGCGATACGCGCGCAGGCGGCGGGCTTCGACGGTGTGGAGATCCACGGCGCGAACGGGTATCTGCTGGACCAGTTCCTCGAAGACGGCACGAATCACCGCACAGATGCGTACGGGGGCCCGATCGAGAATCGCGCGCGTCTGTTGCTGCAGGTGATGGACGCTGTCATTGGCGTGTGGGGAGCGGAGCGTGTCGGCGTCCGCCTGTCGCCGTACGGACACTTCGGCGACATGCAAGACTCGGACCCGGTCGCGTTGTTCGGCTATGTGTTGCAGCAGTTGAGCGCACGCAGCGTCGCCTATGCGCACCTTGTAGAGCCGCGCGTGGGCAACGCGGGAGCGGACGTGCCGATTGATGAGACGGCGAAGCGCACTGCGCGGATCTTCCGCGATGCCTTTGCAGGTGTTCTCATCTCTGCGGGCGGCTATGCCGCCGAAGAGGCGGAGAGGACCATAGCCGGCGGTTACGCGGATGCTGTCGCGTTCGGCCGGCTGTTCATCGCCAACCCCGACCTGCCGGAGCGCTTCCGCAGTGGAGCGCCGCTGAAGTGGCCGGACCGCGCGAGCTTCTATGGCGGCACCGAGGTTGGATATACCGACTATCCATCGCTGGAGACGGCCGACCGGTAGAGAGAGACTGTTTGCATCGCAGCAAACGGCCGGAGCGAGATGGCTCCGGCCGTCGTGCGTTTGTGCGAGAGCCGCGCGTTGCTAGTTGTTCAGCGTCTCCATGATTTTGTTCAGCGTGCGGTTCAGGTCCTTGTCGGTGCGCTTCTCTTCGTCGATCTTGCCGATGGAGTGCATGACCGTGGTGTGGTGCTTGCCGCCGAACTGACGGCCGATCTCGGGAAGAGATGCCTCGGTCATTTGCTTGGCGAGAAACATGGCGATCTGCCGCGGAACGACGACGGATCGCGAGTTGTTCTTTTGCTTGAGCTCCGCGATCTTCATGCCGAAGTGTTCGGCGACCGTGCGCTGGATGGCCTCGATCGTGATCTTGCGCACCTGCGTATCGATGAACTGCTTGAGCGCCTGCTGCGCGGTGGAGAGGGTGATCTCGACGCCGTTGAGCGAGCTCCAGGCGAGCAGGCGGGTGAATGCGCCTTCAAGCTCGCGGATATTGGTGCGGATGTTGGTCGCCATGTAGAGGGCGACGTCCATGGGCAGCGCGCACTGCTCGCTCTCCGCCTTCTGCTGCAGGATGGCGACCTTAGTTTCAAGATCGGGTGGCTGGATGTCTGCAATGAGGCCCCACTCGAAGCGCGAACGGAGGCGCTCCTCGAGACCGGCGAGATCCTTGGGAGGACGGTCGGAGGCGATGACGATCTGCTTGTCGCTCTCGTGCAGCGCGTTGAAGGTGTGGAAGAACTCGTCCTGCGTGCGCTCCTTGGAGGCGAGGAACTGAATGTCGTCAATGAGCAGGACGTCGACGCCACGGTACTTGTCGCGGAAGCTGGACATCTTTTCATTGCGGACATAGGAGATCATCTCGTTGGTGAACTTCTCGCTCGAGACGTAGCAGATGGCGGACTGTGGCTGACGGCGCTTCACCTCGTGGCCGATGGCGTGCATGAGGTGCGTCTTGCCGAGACCGACGCCACCGTAGAGGAAGAGGGGGTTATAGGCCTTTGACGGGCGCTCAGCGACTGCTTCGGCTGCGGCGCGTGCGAACTGATTGCCGGCACCGGAGACGAAGCCGTCGAAGTTGTATCGCGGATTGAGCTGCGATGCGGAGTTCCAGTCGAAGCGTGTCTGCTGGCCGTTTGCGGGCGGCGTTGCGGGTCTTTGTCCGGGCTGACGCGTCGTGCCCGATCCATATGCCGACGAGGGCGGAAAGCCGCCATCCTCGCGCGGCTCGCGCGGACGCTGCGGCACTGAGGGATCGTTTTCCAGCGTAACGAACTGCACGTCGTCGAGCTCCAGCTCTAGCTTGTCAATGGCTTCCTGGATGAGATCGCCGTAACGATCGCCGACATGCTGAAAATCTGCAGAAGGAATGCGCACGAAGAGGACGCGTCCATTGAGATGACTCATGCGCGTCGGTTTGAGGAAGGTATTGAAGGATTGCCGATTGACCTTTTTCTCCAGAGCCCCGAGGATGCGCGTCCACGGATCGAGGACGGTCGTGCTGGTTGGAACAAAAGACATACGCTTCCTTCAACTGGCGCGTTTTCCGTTTGGACGACGGCAGACGAGAGAAAAGAAGCAACAGCGCGCCTCTCTGCAGGAGGCGCGGCAGGTGTAGCGGGTTCGCTTCTTAGGCTCCTCTACCAGAATCGCGCCCGGTGACGGGGAATCTGTACGCAGACGCTGTCCGATCCAAGGTTGGGGGTGACGCCAGAAAATTCAGTTGTGAACGGAGCCGATACTAGCACAGACAGAAGCATCGAGTGAGCGGCATTGTCACCAAAAAAATTTATTGCACCATCGCTTGTGAAGACGCGCAGCGCATGGTCAGCGGACGCTCACGTTTTGTTGTGAGTTGACGACAAGATGGCGACTGAGACGCGATGCATGCGAAGAAGTGTTACCAGGGAAGATGAAGATTCGCTAAGAGAAGTCTATGCCGCGGGGCGAGACGTTGCGCATGCGTGAGCGAACGGTAGTCGAAGGTGCCGGCATAGCAGAGTATCCGCTGCTGAAGGGACGGAACCATAACGGGACTTTGCCTGATTTGCACAGGATCAGCTATACTCAGAACTTGCCCGTAAGGCAGTGATTCTCTTATCAGGACAGTTCGATGCCCAAGCGCACCTTCCAACCTAACCGCCGCCATCGCTCCAAGACACACGGCTTCCGCACGCGTATGAAGACCAAGGCCGGGGCGGCTGTGCTATCACGCCGTCGTGCCAAGGGACGGCACCGTGTCTCCGTGTCGCCGGGCTACCGCGACTAACCAGAAAAGGATCGCGTCCTTCGGTCAAAGACCGGCAGGGCGCGAGTCACGCAAAACTCCTACCGCAGTGCCTCTTTCCACTGCCGCTCCGTTGTCAGCGAAACCGCTACAAAGAAAATCAGTGTTTGCGCCGGTTGCGCCCTCTGCGGAGGGCTGTGACTCGTCGTGTCACGACGTTGCCTCGCGTGACTGGCGACTCCATAACCACGCCGATTATCAGCGTGTTTACCAGGCGAGCCGCAAGCAGTTCTCGACATCGATGACCTACTTCGTGGCGACACAGCCGGCTGTGTACGCGGGCATCGGACCGCGTGTAGGGATTACCGCCGGCAAGGTGCTGGGCAAGGCGGTGGAACGCAACCGCATCAAGCGCCGTATGCGCGCGGCGATAGTGAGCAATCTGGACGCGCTGGATGCTCAAGTCGACGTGGTGCTGCATCCGAAGCGGAGCGTGTTGACCGCGGAGTGGCACGCACTGCGGAACGAAGTGCGGCGTGTTTTCGTAAAGATTGAAGAGAGCCAAAGGAATCACATGCCAGAGCGCAGCGGCCCGGAGCGTACGGCATGACGCGACGGCTGCTCTGGTTTTACAAGCGCGGCGTGTCGCCTGTGCTTCATGCTGCAGCCGGGATGACCGGGGCGTGCCGCTTTCAGCCGACGTGCTCGGAGTATGCGGCGCTAGCGATTGCTACGTACGGGCCGGTGCGTGGGAGCTGGCTGGCGGCGGGTCGACTGCTGCGCTGCCATCCGTTCTGCCGGGGCGGATTTGACCCTGTGCCGGGAACTGGTTACGACGGCGTGAAGGCGGGAGAGCGAGCGGGAGAGTCAGTGAACCGTCTGACGAGCCGCGGCCGTATGACCTGATGCATTTACCATGATGAGAGAGGCGACGCCTCTGGCAGGGGAGGCCCTGAACCGGCTGATTCCCGTTTGTGCGCCCTCAACCGATTTTCCGATCGACAAAGAGAAAGAAGCGAGCAGAGAGTTCCTTGGCAGAGATACGCAATCCCAACCAACAGGGCGGTGGCGGCAAGCAGCAGGACTCCCGCTCGTTCCTGGTCTTCGCGCTGGTGTTCCTGGTCATGTTGCTGGCGCTGCAGTACTTCCGGCCGAAGAAGCCGGCACCCCAGCCGACGGAGCAAAAGCAGCAGCAGAGTGCGGCGTCCGCACCGGCTCCGATTGCGCCTGCCGCGGGCACCAATCCGCACGATTCCAAGCAAAAGCCGGCAGCGGTTGCTGCTGCTTCCGTGGCAGGGGCGGCTGAGCAGACGACAACGGTGGAGAACGAGAACTACCGAATCGTCTTCAGCAATCGCGGCGCGCAGGTGAAGAACTGGGTGCTGAAGCGGTACCAGGACGACAACGGCAAACCGCTGGACCTGGTGAATCCGGAGACAGCGGCGAAGTTCGGTTATCCGCTTTCGCTTTACAGCTATGACGCGGGTCTGCGGCAGCAGCTTGCCGACGCGCTTTATGTGCCCTCAGCCACAGGGAGTCTGACCGCTCCGGGCGAGCTGACGTTTGATTACGCGAGCGGCGGGCTGGTGGTGAAGAAGACTTTCCGCTTTGACGCCAGCTATGTGATTCGCGTCACAGCGTCGGTAACGAATAACGGAAGCGCATTGCCTACGCTGGTGGCGTGGCCGGCGGGCATTGGCGACCAGAGCACTCTGGCGTCCTTCTCCAAAGCGCAATTCGATATCTCGCAGAACGGCAAATTCCAGAAAACCGATTCGAAGAAGGTGAGCGGCGGCGCGACGCTGAACGGGCCGTTCGACTATGCGGGCATCAGCGATCTGTATTTCGGTGCGATCTTCCTGCCTGACCAACCGGAACAGACTTCCGTAATTTCGCTGAACAATGGGTGGAGCATCCCAAAGGATCCCAAGCAGCCGAAGGGTGCAACCGAGTCTGTGCCGCTGTTGGGTGCAGCGGTGGGGTCTATGAGTACTCCCGTGTCGCTGCGTGTCTTCGCCGGGCCGAAGGTCATCTCCGTGCTGACTGGTGTGAAGGCGATGTCGGCGAGCGCCACCGAGACGGGGCCGAATCTCGAACCGATCCTCAATTTCGGCTGGTTTGGCTGGGTTGCGAAACCGCTCTTTGCCGCCCTGCGCTTTACCTACGATCACATTGTCCCGAATTGGGGCTGGTCGATCCTGATCCTGACGCTGGTGATCAATCTGTTGATGCTTCCGACGCGCATCACCATGATGAAGTCCGCGCTGAAAATGCAACGCATTCAGCCGGAGATGCAGCAGATCAAGGAGAAATACAAGAAGTACAAGGCTACCGATCCGCGGCGCCAGGACATGAACAAGGAAATCATGGAACTGCAGCGGCGCGAGGGCGTGAACATGTTCGGCGGCTGCCTGCCCATGCTGATTCAGTATCCACTGCTCTACGGCTTCTACGAGATGCTGATGAACGTGATCGAGCTGAGGCAGGCGCACTGGTACTGGCTGCACGACCTGGCCGCACCGGATCCACTGCACATCCTGCCGATCTTCGTGATCCTGACCATGTTTACGACATCGTATCTGTCGCCCTCGCCGGGCGTGGATCCGGCGCAGCAGAAGATGATGGCGTTCATGATGCCGCTGATGTTCGGCTTCATCATGCTGAATATCGGGTCGGGGGTCGCGCTGTACTGGGCGGCGGGCAACCTGATCACCACCATCGTGCAGGTCATCATGAACCGGACCGGGATGGGCAAGCAGATGCGGGAGATTGCGGCCAAGCGCGCCGCAAAGAAATTGCCGCGCAGCGGGCGACGTACTGCGTAAGAGGCGACGCAACACGCAAGCCGTAGATATAGGATAGGGAGCTATGCCGATCGAAGACTACCGCGCTGCGGCCACCACCATTTCCGATTTCCTGAAGCTGCTCACCACAACCGGGGGGCTGCGGCTGAAGTACCGCATCACGGCGGGCGAAGGCGCCGCAGATCCGGATGGCCTCGAAGCGCGCGAGATTTACGTGGAGATCGCCGGCCCGGACGCCGGGCTGGTGACTCAACGCAATGGCGAGCTGCTTCGGGCACTGGAACACGTTGCGGCCAAGATGGTGCGGCTGGAGCCGGAGGAACATGATCGCATCTCCTTTGACAGCGGCAACTTCAAGGCCATGCGCGCGCGGGAGATGAAGATGGCTGCCGATGCAGCAGCGGAACGCGTGCGGCGCAGTGGAGCACCTTACAGCTTTCAACCGATGAGCTCGCGTGAGCGGCGCATGCTGCACCTGGCGTTTCGCCAATTCGACGACCTGGAGACGGAGTCCAGCGGCGAGGGCCTGCGGCGCTTTGTTGTGGTCTACCGGAAGGGCGACAAGCATGTGCCGCCAGCGGCAGCGCCGTCGTTTCAGCGAGGCGGCCGCGGCGGACGGGATTCACGCGGCGGCGGCCGTGGTCCTGGACGCCGGAATGATCGGCGGGGCGGTGGACGAGGCGACCGGCGCGGTCCCGGTGGCCCACGCCGTTGACTTCAAGTCGCTGACCTCGATCCAAGTGGCGCGCTGACGCGCACCGCGGCGCCTGTCACGGCTACGACGATATGACCGGGAGCCTTACCGAAGACACCATTGTTGCGATTGCCACGCCGCCCGGACGGGGTGGCATCGGCATCGTGCGGCTCTCCGGACCGGATGCGCCGCGTCTTCTCTTGCCACATCTGGAGTTACGATCTTCCCTGTTGCCAGGACGAGCGCGCTACTGTGCGATTGTTGATGACGGCGCGCGGCTGGATGAGGGTGTGGTGACGTACTTTGCCGCGCCGAACTCGTATACGGGCGAGGATGTGCTCGAGATTGCTGCGCATGGGTCGCCGGTGATTCTGGACGTGCTGGTGCGGCGGGCGCTCGAAGCGGGCGCGCGGCTGGCGCGACCCGGCGAGTTTACCGAGCGTGCTTTTCTGAATGGACGCATCGACCTGACGCAGGCTGAGGCGGTGCGCGACCTGATTGCGGCCGAGACGATTTACCAGGTGCGCGTGGCCGCAGAACAACTGGGCGGCGCGCTGAGCCGGCGAGTCGCGCCAGTGAAGGAGCAACTCGTCGCCCTGGTGACGCTGCTCGAGGCGGGCATCGACTTCGCGGAAGACGACATCGACGTGACGGCGGATGCCGAGATTCTGCGGCGGTTGGATGCGCTCGATCATGCACTGGGGCCGATTGCCGGGAGCTTTCGCGAGGGCCGCCTGGTTCACAGCGGTCTAACGATGGCGATTGTGGGCCGCCCGAACGCGGGCAAGTCATCGCTGTTCAACCAGCTGGTGGAGCGCGAACGTGCGATTGTGACGGCGATGCCGGGCACGACGCGCGACCTGGTGACGGAGCGCATCTCCCTCGGCGGGATTCCGGTGGAACTGGTGGACACAGCAGGGTTGCGGGAGACGGAGGATGAGGCGGAGTCGCACGGGATCGCGCGGACTGAAACCGCGATGGCGGATGCCGACCTGGTGCTGCTGCTGCTGGATGCGACTGCGGCTGTCGATGCCGAGGGCGTACTGCGGCTGCCGGATGAGGATAAGTGGCTTCTCGCTTCGCTGGAGGGACGTTCACCCGTGGTGGTGCTGAACAAGGTCGATCTCGCGCGGCCGGAAAGTGCGGAACGCGAGGTGGCGCAAGTCTCTGCGCTGACCGGCGAAGGTGTGGCGGAGTTGCGCGCGCGGCTGCTGGAGCGGGTGCGAGGGTCCGCAAATGATTCAGAGGGGGGCATGCTGACCACCCTGCGACACTATGAAGCGCTCGAGGGATGTACCCAGGCGCTTGATCGCGCACGCGTTGGGCTGGCCGGGCAGGTACCGCACGAGATGCTGCTGCTTGATCTCTATGCGGCGCTTCAGCAGCTTGATCAGCTTACGGGAGCTACGACGGCGGACGATATTTTGAACCGGATCTTTTCGAGTTTCTGCATCGGAAAGTAAGACTGATTCCAGCAGGGTCCAAAGGAATCTAGAAAGCCTGGCATAAGCGCTTGCAAAAACGTATCTTCCTGTCCTAGAGTGTACAGGAGGAGACATAGATAGCCGACAGGCAATATGTCTCCTGCATGTCTCCAGTGGTGAAATCCGCCCACAGTTGGGTCTGGAGACATACGAGAAGGGACAGAATGGCACTCACAGACGCAGGAATCAAGGCTTTGAAGCCAAGGGCAGCACGGTACTTGGTCAGCGATGGCCAGGGACTTTCCTTGGACGTACTCCCGAGCGGAAAAATGTCTTGGCTGTTTCGGTATCGCTTGGAAGGCAAGTACGGCAAGGTGAATCTAGGCCACTATCCCGATCTGACCTTGAGGGCGGCGCGGGCGGAGCGGGACAGGCTGGCAGCGCAAGTGGCCAGCGGCAAGTCTCCCGCCTTGGAGGTGAAGCAAAGGCGAGCCGGGCTGGCCATCAATCCCACCGTCAGACAGTTTGGAGAGCGGTACTTCCAAGAGCAAGCGGTGAAGAACTGGAAAGACCCCAAGGACATTCGCCGCTACCTGAACAATGAAATTTTCCCCACTCTGGGAGACACGACCCTCAAAGACGTAAACGCCTTGGACGTGCAAGCGCTGGTCTACCGCAAGCGGGATAATGGCCACCCCGCGTCGGCAATGCGGATTCGCATGGTACTAAAGCAGATGTTCGACTATGCCCTGGAACTGCAACTGGTGACGCTCAACCCTGCCGCGATGGTGGCGACGCGCTACATCGGCAAGGCCCGCAAACGCTCCCGCGTGCTGACAGCCAAGGAAATTCGCTTGTACCTGCGGACTATATATATGTCCAACATCCGGAGTCAATTCAAGCTGGCGCTGCACATTCTTCTGCTTACGCTCTCGCGCAAATCACAACTGCTGCTGGCGCGATGGGAGCATGTCAACTTCGAAAGTGGCGAATGGCTGGTACCGGCAGAGAACGCCAAGAACGGAAAGCCGCATATCGTCTACATGTCATCGCAAGTGATCGGATTATTCCGTGAGCTTCGGGCGCTCGCTGGTGACTCGGAGTTGGTGCTGCCGGGACGAAGCAGCATTCGCAAGCCTTTCGCGCACAATGCGCTTAATAAGGCGCTCGAAGGACTCACGTTTGATATGGACCCGCTGACCATTCACGATTTACGCAGGACGGGCGCGACGCTGCTAACAGAGCACGGGTTCAACCGAGACGTGATCGAGAAAGCCCTGAGCCATGAAGCCGCAGGGATCCGAGCCGTGTACATCGTTGCAGAGTTCGCAGACCAGCGGAAGAAGATGCTCCAGTGGTGGGGCGATTACGTGGACAGCATCGTAAACGAATCCAAAATCATCGTAGGTCAGTTCGGCGCGGCATAGACCTTCCGAGGAGAGACGGTGACAGCTTGACATATCCGATAAGAACTTTCAGAATCGTCTTCGAAGTGACTGCTCCGATCTTCGAATGCCGGCCCCCCGTAAATATTCGCGGGAACTAGCGACAAGGCGCGAACGTGATCCGGACAATCTAGGCGCGTAGGATTTGGACATCGGCCCTCGCTTGAGGCGATTCGGTGTCCGCCCGACAACATGAGTTCAGCTTCCTTTTGCTGAATCGTTGGAGGGCCTATGGCCGCAACGTCCGAAAATCCCACTCATCTCCTCCGCCTCCCCGAAGTCAAACAGCGCGTCGGTCTTTCGCGCTCCTCTCTCTACGCGAAAATTCAGCGCGGCGAATTCCCCGCACCAATCAGCCTGGGAGCGCGTGCTGTCGCGTGGCTCGATAGCGAAGTTGCGGACTGGATTAGTGAGCGCGTGGATGCATCTCGGGGCGGTGCGCAATGACCGCGGAGCAAATCGCCGACGTGCTCCACGCGAGGCGCATCGGCGATGCTCGATGGCTGGCGAAGTGTCCGGCGCACCCTGACCGCTCGCCGTCGCTCTCCATCGGCACTGGTAGAGATGGAAGAGTTCTCTTGACTTGCTTTGCCGGCTGCGAAACAGCAGATGTGTTGCACACGCTCGGACTCAGATGGACAGACATCTGCGGCTCGCCAATGACGCCGGAACAGGCTCGGAAAGCCGCGGTGGAATGCCAAGAGCGAGAGCTACGCCAGCAACGGCTGCGTGCAGTTGAGCGGGCGTCGTTTGATCGACTTCGCGAGCTTCACGCCATCACGGATGAGTTAGGTTCACGGCTTGCGAACGATCCAGATGGTCCGGATGCCGATGCGGTTGCGCAACTCCTCCACGAGGCATTGAACAAGATCCGGCAAACGGAAGCGAAGGTGACCCGATGAGTGAACCACGCGCCATTGTCGATTGCTACCCGCCGCAGTCCAATCCATACGCCAATACCACGGTCGATGACCTTGTCAGTCTGGTGCAGGATGCGCCACGCATCCTCGCTGGAGAAGACATATACCAAGGCTGGCCGGTGCCGGAATCACTCGGTACGGAGCTTCCTAACGTTCCAGCGTTCGACGCGGGGCTGCTGCCGGAAGTCCTTCGCCTACTCGTGGAGGACGTGAGCGAGCGAATGCAGACGCCCCTTGACTTTGCCGCCGTCGTCTCTGTCCTTTCGTTGGCCGGAGTGACCGGTCGCAGGGCGCGGATCCAGCCGAAAGAAGCTGATACCACTTGGACCGTTGTTCCTAACCTATGGGGCGGCATTGTTGCGGAGCCGGGTTGCCTTAAGTCGCCGCTGATTGCGGCTATGACCAAGCCGCTAGCGATGATCGAGGGCCTCTGGCGGGTCGAGTACGAAAGTGCGCTTGCTAGCTACAAATCGGAGAAAGAGCAGCAGGAGCTGAGGGAAGGAGCGTGGAAGCAACTCTATACGGCAGCCGTCAAGAAGGGCATCGAGCCGCCGTTGCGCCCTGACGACTCGATCGCCCAGCCGAAACTTTGCCGTCTGATTACCCAGGATGCAACACCGGAGAAGTTGCACGAAATTCTGCATAATAATCCTGCCGGCGTCCTTGTGATTCGGGATGAGCTTTCAGGGTGGTTCTCCACCTTAGAAAAACAAGGTCGAGAAGGTGAGCGCGAGTTTTTCCTTTCGGCGTGGAACGGCGATACAGGCCACACGATTGACCGCATCGGGCGCGGTAGCGTCCACGTGCCGGCGTGTTGCGTGTCGATTCTCGGCGGCATCCCGCCCGCGCGGCTTCGCTCTTATCTCGCCGATGTACTGAAGGACGGCCCCGGTAACGATGGGCTAATGCAGCGATTTCAGTTGCTTATTTACCCGGACTCTACCCGGGATTGGCGGTATATCGACAGGCTTCCCAACCATAAAGCTATCGAGCGGGTGAACAGGGTGTACCGAACGATCGCGCAGATGGATTCTGAATGCCCGTTGATCCTTAAATTCACGCCTGATGCACAAGCACTGTTTCAAGGGTGGCTCCGTTTACTTGAGGCTCGTCTCTGCGGTGACGATCTTCCGCCCGTTATGAAAGCTCATCTTGCGAAGTTCAGGAGCCTGATGCCCTCGCTCGCGCTGTTGTTCTCTCTGGCCGATGGTGTGCTTCACGCCGTCGATCTGCACCACGCGCAGCTTGCCGCCGACTGGTGTGGGTATCTGGAAGCTCACGCAAATCGGATATATGCCTCCCGTATCAACCCTGCACAGTTGGCCGCCATCACGCTGTCACGCAAGCTGGTCACCGGCTGGAAGCGTGACGAAGGACACTTCGCTCTGCGGGACGTCTACCGCAACGGTTGGACAGGTCTCGGCACTCCGGAAGAGTCCCGCGCCGCCCTTTTATTGCTGGAGGAGGCGGCTTGGATACGGCGTGAGGGACATGACCCGGTGCCGGGTAGACCATCCGAAAGTTTCAGCATCAATCCGCGCCTAAAGGAGGCCACGCATGCGAAGCATTGACTATTGGCGCAATTGGACTCCCGGCAAAGAAATAATGGAGGAACACCCAAAAGCAGAACCGACAAAACCGACAAAACCGAGTTCTGTCAGTTTTGTCGGTTCGCACTCGGGGCAGCTTCCCATTATTTCGTGCGCCGCCTCTGGCATGGCAATCCATGACTCGACGGCATGGGCGGAAGACTTCCACCGCTGGGCGCTCTCGCGCTGTGTCTTCAGAGACCGCTGCTTCGGCGGCATCGGTGCGTTGTGGCGCGACTTCTGCGAGTTCCAGGTATCGCGTGATGAAGTCCCATGCACACTGCGGACATTCGAGGCACTACTCAAGGAGGCTGGCTTCTTCTTCGCGGATGGGCTTGTCTACGGTATGCTGCTCAAGCCCAAACTCGACCACGCGATTCCCATGGGAGTGCCGAATTGAGCCTCGAAATTGTCCCGTGTTCTCTCCTCCGAATCTCACGCTACAGGCAAGCTGAAGATGCAAAATGGTCCCCCGATATTTCGGACGCGATGAGGAAAAGCTGCCTTGAGTCCGCAAAGCATCGCAACTCCCTCTCAGTAAAACGTCGAGTTGCCCATCACTTATTCGCTACTTCCTCGGCTAACAATGCCAAGCTTCCTAGCTCGCGGGTGCGCTTTACGGTTTCGAGGGAGACGTGAATGACCTGCCCAATCAGGCGGACGATGTGAAGACGACATGGCCGATCCCCCGAAGGCCTCGACTAGGTGCGCGATCGGGTAACAGCCATCTGCGAGGGCGTATCCCCACGGAATCCCCCACAGCTTGATTCCCCCCTCAGGCTCTCTTAGACTTGTCACCCGAGTTAGACCATAAGGGCCTTTAATAAAGCATCGCGCGTATCGAGGTAGTAGTGGATGGTAATCTTCGCTGCCAAGTCATCTGGCAGATCGTTCAATTGACGCCGGCTGTTGATCGGCATCAGAATGCTCCCTGCACCCTTCTCGATCGCAATCTCCACGACGTGCACGGGGCTGAATATCGGTTCTATCGACCCTCCCAAGTTTAGGCCTCCCGCAATGGCAAGACCTCCTCGGATGCTTTTCTGCAACAGTGAAGAGCACAGAGCAATCAGCACACCCACACCTGTTGCCGATCCCCCTTTCGGGCTATCGAAAGCTCTTAACTGTACCGAGAACTCATGCTGACGCGGATCACGATCGCCGATGAGTTCCACAGACCGCGCATAAAGGTTCTGCTCCGCGCACCGCACACTCTCTTTAAAGGATGCGGGAGCCGGCTGGTTGAGGATCTTCACGCCGTTGCCCGGTCCTTCCGTGATGTTTACCTGATACAGTCCCGGATTTTCGTCTCCGCCACCAGGCGAAATGATCCAGGCTTGTCCTGGGGGCAGCGGATCGCTGCCGATGCTGTTCTCACTGTAGAGCTCAGGTGTAGCGACGAACTTCTCCACGCCGTCCTCACCCAGCGAGTAACTGAATTGAGTATTCCGGAATTCCGCGGACCCGATTCTTTTCTGCTGTTCCTTTACCCGTCTGCGGCACTCCAGGGCGATGCGAAGCGCCCACTCCAACACCTCGTCAGAAACCTGCATTTCCAAGTTTGGGGATACAAGTTTGATGAGCCCGCTCACGGTTTTCTGGACTGCCGTGGTGTCGCGGCCACTCAGCGCGCCGCCCAAGTGCGCCCTCCCCTGAAGGACGCCTTGCCGGCTCTGGCGCCGTAATTGGTTCCAGCATTCAGAGAGGAAATCGCTCACCAGCCCGAAATGATCAGTGAGGAACTCGCGCCTGACTTTCGGCAGATCCCATCCGGGCAAATACACATGAATGCGGTCCATTAAAGCAGTGTCGTCACGCATTTCGGGCGGCAGCGGGCCGAACAGATGGCCCACTCGCTGTTGATGTTGCACGTCAATGTCGAAGTTCCCCACCATAACGATCCCGCCATCGGCGCGAATGCTCTCTTTCCCCCGGCTGAACTCACCCGACTCCATATAGCCCTTCATGATGTTCACGCCATCCTTCTGATCAAAGGAGACGCCGGAGATTTCGTCGAAGCAGACAACATCGTATTGACATACCAGCCCGCGTTGCCCGTTCGCATTGTTGACGAACATCCGCGCGACCGTGGCTTTCCCGCCGGAGATTAGGTGGGCGTAAGGCGAGACCTGCTGAAAAAGGTGGCTCTTGCCTGTCCCTCGCGGTCCGAGTTCTACCAGGTTGTAATTGCGTTCTACAAACGGAACCATTCGTAGCAACATCATGTCGCGCGCACGGGCGGATAGCTGCTCCGGCTCGATGCCGACGCTCCGTATAAGAAAGAGCTTCCACTCCTGTACTGAAAATGCCTCGCGCCCCTGATATAGCGCGGGCAATACCTCCCGCTTCGAAAGCTGAATTTCGCGAAGTGATTCGATGCCAAATGGACGTCCGTTCTTCTCGGCTGCGATCATGGGATCGTAGGCGAGCTCCACTTCGGCATAAAAGCCGCCTGTAAGCATTCGCTCATTTGCATGAACCAACTTTTCATCGATACGAACGTCTTTGAGTTGCAGACTCGGCAGCGTCGCCAGAAACGAATCGCTCCCAGCGTCAAGCCGCGCAGTAATGACGTCGATGAGCTTGACGTGCCCCTTATCTTTAGCGCGCGCCTTAAATAACTCGTGCTCTCCTGCCCGAACTGTCTTCTCGCTTAACTGACGTTCGACGATCTTCAGTCCATCAGAGATCTCCTCATCATCCACAGAGGCGCAGTAGCGACCCAGAAGGAACTCAGCGACATAAGTAGGCACCGGGTACTGACCTTTAAACTTACGGACGAGGTCCTTGCGTACGACGTACCCTTCAAAAGCCCTGGTCGCAATCTGGTCGATTGCATCCATCTCCTCGCCCATTCAGTCAATCTCCGATTCTCGTCTGCAGGGCATCGATGACCTGCCCCGATGTGTCAAGCAGAACGATGACCGCCTGTTTGCCAATATCAGAATCATCTTCCAGGAAGACCGTGACTCTGCCGTCGTCTGTAATCTCGCGCGTTTGCCTGTCCGCCAGCAATGAGCTCGTCGCATCGGAAGACTCTCTGCGAACATCCACACGAGTTCCACTGTACTCGCCAGATACAAGAATCCTGCATCGCGCTCCCGTCCACTTCGCTTCGGCAATCGAAGCCAAGCCGCCTTTGGAAGCCACTGCGGTCACCCGAAGGACGGGAATCACCATCTCCTGAAGCGAAATTCCACCATGAGAATACTCTGTCGATGCACGGAAGCATCCCGCGCCCGGCGGAGTTGAGATCGCGACCTCCGCGTTCCACTGCCACTTGTATGTGGGCAGATCGGTTTGCGCACCAGCTCTCAGAACCGCACATCGCCCCCAACGATTGACCGCTAAGAAGTGTTTGAGCTCGACTTTCTCAAGACCATCCGGGATAAGTAGCCACCCGTGATCAGTTACAACAATCACCTCGTTCCAGCCGCCTCTCAAGAGGGCGCTAATTCGACTGCAAAGTTCTCGCACCTCGGCCTCTACGCTAAGGGCAAGCTTCCAGCCTTCGTTGTGTCCACGCCTATCGATCGTTCCGCCCTCCGTCCAGGCCGGAAGTGACGCATCCCCAATTTCGCTAGCCCTTAGATATTGCCATCCGAGTCCTTCTAATACGTTCAAAAAACGGTCCTGTGTGAGGGTCTGGCCCGTCGAAGTAAGCCTTGTCGAAAAATCCTCCCCTGTTTGACCGCCCTCCACCTTATCAGCAATCGGAGACATCGCCGGCTTGGCCGTCGCGGTCACCGAAGGAATAGTGGACCACTGCCAGTCCTGGGTGCATTCAAGCGCGGCGCCCGCAAGCTTCTTCGCTAACTTCTGGGCAACGTCCATTCGCAGTCCGTCGGCAAACAAGATGATCCGCCCCGGAGTGGTTGCTATCGGCTTCGCGCGTTTGGAAATAGAAATTTGATCGTTACTGACAAGCTGTTGAAGCTGACGAGAGGTGCTTTCGAGCCAGGGGAGATAGACAGCCCGTATAGTCGCCAACACGGCACCATGGTGCTCTAACGCCTCGCACGCCGCCATTGTGTCAAGGGCGGCGGCGTCCGCGCGCCAACCGTCGCTGGCATAGAATGCTCCATACGCATCGGCTGTCGGTGCGCCAGGAGTAATCCCGCATAAGCTGGCAAGTTGCGCTAGCGGCTCAAGCGCTGTCGCAAATGGACTGAGTCCTATCTTTTGCCATGGGTAGGAGCGCCGGCTTGCGTGTTGCGCTTCGAGTTCGTTGACTCGTCCGATAACCTCATCCTGCGGACTATCGACGAGTGACTCCAGAGCCTGCTGCAACTCCCTCTCTTCGCGTTCGTTGAGAGTTGGCCACACCTCAGCGGAATCGAACATCGTTGGCTTTTTCGGTGCAGCCCTTTTCAGCCATTCAACAACGCCTGGATAGGTGGCTGGAGATTCGGCAAAACGCTTCCATACCAAATTCCAGGATGCGCCTCGGCTAGCTAATTGCCTCGCCGCCTCCAGGGGACCTTCGCTCGACGGATCGAAGCGGAAGTCCGCCTTGCATTCCCCGCAAAAAGCCTTCCATTCCGCGTCTGAGCGGCGCTGTTTGAAAGTCTCTGGATCGGTGAGCCAGCGCAGCAGTAAGCCAGTAGCATCCGGCGCCACGAGCCCGTTGAAGAACTCTGAATCCAAACGCCGGCCCTGCAAGTAGGAGAGCTGTTCCGTCATGAGTGACGGGAGAGCACCGAGCAGCGCGTCACGCGTCGCCTGGTTTTTGGCCACGTCTAGCCCCAGTCCGTCCTGTTTCGAAACCAAAAAGGAATAGGGCGTCCACTCCTTGCCAGATGCATGCAACCACATCATGCCCCGGTACTGTAGCTCAACAAGGGGCGTTAGTTCCGGCGGGCAATCCTCCGCGACCCGCAGCTTCTCTTGGCTGACGCCGGGTAAGTAGAAGATCGGAGCGCATCCGTTGGGCGGCGCACCTGCTACAACTCGCGCCTCGATGCAACGCAGCCACAACGCCGGCCCTCTTCGCTGCTCAGGTGCATAACTGCCGAGGGTGAACAACTCCGGCAGCATCGGCTGTAATTCCGGCACGAGGCTTTCCCATTGCCGCTCGGGATCGACCCACAGGACCGCACAAGGCGCAACCTGGTCACCGATAGCGTACGCCTGTGCGGCAGCTCTGAGTGTGGCAGATAGTGATTCTCCGAAGGTCTGACTCATGACACTTTCCCGACCGAAGTGATACACGGCTCGTCTCTCGCTGCGCTTCAGTTCCAGCTTGCAGATAGCTCTGTTGCTTTCATAAGGGCGACCAACTTGATTTCAGCTCCTCCGCCAAACCACATCCGCTCTAAACGTTGGTCTGGCTGTTCGTCCTGCTGCGGTTGCTTGTAATCCTCAAAACGCGTAACGGCGTTGTAGGCGGCCCACATCGTCCCTCGAACGCCTGGTACTTGGAGATCGGGTGTTCCGTCGAATAGCTCTCGCAAAGACTTCCAGCGCGCCGGTTCCTCACCTTTTTTCTTCTGTGCCTCGCTGCGCGGAAACACTGCTTCAAGATATGTCTCCAGGCGCTTCTCATTCATCTCGGTCTTGGCGAGGCGGCGGAAGCTCTCCTCAGCCTTCAGGAACACCTTCTGCGTGATCGCCAGGAAGTCGGAGAGTTCGTCCAGCTTGAATTGCATCTTCTTGCTGTGTCGGACGCGGTACACCTTCTGCCCGTCGTCCATCGCCATCATCAAGGTGTTCTGGCACACCACACGTATTGAGGTGAACTTCGCGATCACTGAACCCTCTCCCGTATGCGTGTTGGAGAGGAGAAGATATTTCAGACAGTCATCACCCTTCACCACTTCCATGGCTCCCGGCATCCGAGCCATCACCCAGATTCGCTCGCCTTGTCCGAGCACACCTGCGGTCTCGAAGTGGGCCTTGTGTTGGCCGACTATAGGATCAAAGAAATCGAACGCATCGACGTTCTGTAGGGGTTGATACCTACGACCGACCACACCGAGCAGCACTTCCGACTCCTCAGTCTGCGGTCGAGGCACGCGAACGACCTCATACCGGGAATACTCACCCTGACGATTAATCTGCTTCGCGCCTCGAGCTGGCCGGACTTCGACGTACCAATCCATCCCCGCTGCGCGGATCATCTCTTCTGCCGTCACATCCTGCGGTACCTGGGTACCGATCTCGTGCCAGGGAACGTCACCGTAAAAGGCCATTGTTTGTACGTTGGCGGGCATCGGTTACGCGTTCCTCGACTTCCGTTTGAACTCATTGGTGTAGTGGCAGTCGTTCCAGCGATTGCCGTCCGGGTTCTGGCCAACTCCCGCGAAGTCTTCGGTTCTTCCATCCCAGCCCCAGAACCAGGGGAACTCTTCCTTCGGTCGCATCGGTTCTTTTCCGCGATCTTTGTCCCACTTGATCTTGACTCTCTTTCGCAGAATATTGGCATTGGCGAAAGGCCGGATGTTCATACGCACTCCGTCGTTGAGGTCGGGATGCCAGCCGATCGCTTGTTTCGCGAGCGGTTTCCACCTGACGAAGATGTCGTGAGGCGGTTCGCCTTCGAGGATGAGCTTAAGCTTGGCTTGCAATTGTTTGGCGGCCTGAAGACGGGCGTCGCTACCAGCCTCACCTGCGTCCACGGATGCTTGCTGGCGACGGAGCCAGTCGCCGAGATAAGCGTAGGTGAGCTTTTCAAGATTGGCGTAGGTAAGTTGATGGTAGTTCACCAGCGCGCTGAAGCCATTCTTATGGCCGTCCCAGATTTGCCAGATGAATGGCCGTTGGTGGAATAGCGCGCAATGCTGTTCGAAGAATCCATCACGGAGCCAGTCGTCCAGCGCCTTTCCGGCGTAGCCCGCCTGCGTGAGCAACTCCTGCTGCACGCTGGCGCTCCAATCCGCGCCCCAGGCGAGTGCCAGAAGTCCGCGCAGACGTTCGGCAGCGGGCTCTTCGCGCTTGGTAGCGGAGAGGCAGACGATCCCGTCAGGATCTGCTAGCTCTTCCAGACCGTCCGGACCGAGCGCTGGACAATCGGGGAAACTTGAACCTCTTTGGCGCGGCCACTGGTAGCCGAGCAGGCGTGCCAGGGCCACATGCAGCGGTTGATCTGAAGCTTTGGGAAAGCCGTTGAAGAGCCACTGACGGCTATCTTTGGAAAATGGCTTCGGGAGCCCTGCAGGGTTTAGCCTTTTGGCGACTTCTCGCCAGTGCCCCAAATCAAATGGAATTTTCACAAGAGTTGCATTTGTGACCGCGAGTTTTTGGTCGATCTTCCTAACTTCAGCAACAAAGGTTGGAGACGAGCAGAAGGCCCAAATTGCAGCCAAATCTTCTGGATTTTTGGGAACTATGGCAGCGACGCCGTTTTGAAAAATTTCGCCATGATAAAGGGTTGCCGGCAAGCCTCCCATCTGGCTTATCGCCACGCCCTGCTTACCCCATGCCTCATGCCCTCTTCGCCAAATGTTCTTCAGCTTCTCCTTTGAATCTTCAGCGAGCCGGTACAGGCTACCCCTTCCTCTCTCCCAAAACACCACCTGCTCTTTACCGACCGCGACCCCACCTGGAGCAAAGGTGACTTGGAGAACTTCCCATTTCTCAGAGACTGCTGGTATTTCCCAAAATTGATAGCAGAATCGCTCTCCGTCCCCAGACCCAAGCCCCCAGTAGCTGTCGGCATACATGCCTAACAGGGGCAAACTTGAAACTTCTGATAGGCCTACGCGACTGTCGGGGTTTCTCCTCTGCTCGGATTGCGATAACTGCAAAGTTGGACCGACCGATAACGCCGATGCTTTAGCCGTTGGACTGGGGGAGGTTGCGCAATCGATACCCAGATAGGAGTTGGCCGTTGACGCCTTTCGATTAGTTAGGCCAATCAAGGCGACATTCACGACTTCTCCTCCTATGGTTTCGAAGGCGCCTGATCCAAGTCGGACTACCCCATTCCACTCAACCGTCTCAAGTAACCATTCCCGAAGCCTTCGGTATGAGGACAGGAAGAGCCAGTTCTGCGGTGTGACAAGAACGGTGGTACCCTGTGCAGCACAGAAGCAAACGCAACGTTCGACGAAACAAGTGGCCAAATCGGCAGCAGCACGCGGATGAGCTCGCTCGCAATACTCCTTAAGTGAGTCATCTTGTCTATTTCGTCCGAGGTAAGGCACATTGGTCGCGACCAATGTAAAGCGCTGCGAGATGATCGCAGCGGCCTTTGCCAATCCGCGAGCCGCAACTGACAATTCATGCTCGGCTCCATTCACCGTCTCACGGGACAGGGCGTCAACAAGTAGCGGATAGACTTCAGAAAAAGGCGCGACTAGAAGGCGATCCGACGACACTCGAGGGTCGCCCAAACTTCCTAATGTCGGTGCGTTTTCAAATAGCCTATAGAGCCGATCCATTCCATTCCGTAGGCGGTCGTTATCCCCCGTGAGCTTCAGCCAATCCTCCGGCTTCGCATTCGGCGCCAATCCTGAGCAAGCGAGATTCATCGCGGGCAGCGGGCTATGCCCTAAGCGCCGCCAAGCCGCGAGTGCCAGGTTGAACGCAGCAATCTGGGTGCAACGCGGGTCGATCTCCAGCCCGAACACATTGTCGCGAACGACTGCGGCAACCGTGGCGGATTCATCCAGCGCTTCTTCCGCCATACGTAGCGCGACCATCCGCTCAAAAATTGCTATAACGAAGTGTCCGCTGCCCATGCACGGGTCGAGGCACGTTATCTCCTTAGCGCTCTTAGGCCATCCAGCGAAGATTCCTGCTGCGGGTGCCCACTTGCCGTCGCCCCCCTTCACGAACCGCAGATAGCTCCACGGGGATCCGGGTAGCCCTACCGCCGCACGAAGCTCATTCTCGCTTTGTGCCGTCTCAGCAACGGATGGATTCGCGGCCAGCCACTTGCCGGCGTGCCACGCGCCCAGCGTGTTATCGAGCAGGAAGTCCACCATGTAGTCTTCGGTGAACAACTGCGTGACCGCCGGCAGCTCGTCCGCGCCAATCTTGTTGCCGGCGGCGTTGACCTCATCTTTCCGCTCCGCCTGCCAGAATTGATAGCACCATCCCAGGCTGTCGCCAGCCGTGAAGACCGCCGCCGGAAGCCCGGTGACAAGCTGGATGAGCGGCTTGCGATTTTCGGCGGGAAGTTCCACCGCCCCTGCGGGGTCGTCTGCGCGGAATATTTCGGGCAGTTCCTTCGCGGCGAAACGAGCCGCCACCGCCCACGCGTCCTTCAACCCGAGCGATGGGGCGAGCTCCTCGCAATCGTCCAGCGAGACAGGCACTCCGTGCTCGGGCGAGATGAGAAGGTTGTTCTCAACGAGAAAACGAGCAAAGAGCACTCGATGCCATTGGTCGTAGCCCAGCTTTTCGATCAGGTGCTCGATTCCGCATGAGCCCGGCTGCGCCGGGGTCTCCCGATCGCCAAGCTGCTTGGCCTGCGCGCGAAGTTTGCGCCGCAGTTCGATTCGCGCCTCATCCATATACGCATATGGTTGAGGCTCGTGCACCGCGAGCGCTTCGAGCGCCTTTCGAGCGCCCTCCGTCGCCACCTTGCGGGCCTGCTTTACTGTGTTTTCTAGTTGTCGGCGGAGCGCGGTGGGAAGACTGCTCATAGAATGACAGTGCCCTCTTTCAGCTTCTCTTCCACTTGCTTACGCACGTCTGCGAGCCACTCGTCCAGTTCGGCTGCGTTGTGGATAGTCGCAGAAGGCAGCACAACGCGCTGCGCCTTGGGCTCGATGAGGCGACTTGCCTCCTCGAGGGCACGAGCGAACCGCTGAGGAACAGCGTCCAGGAGGTTACGACGGTCGGCCAATGTTCTTGTATAGAGCGCAGACAAGACCTCTTCATCCGTGCCGATTGCCTCTTTGGCGGGCATGTTAAGCTGATGCGCTGTTGTGAGGGAAGCGCGCTGTTGGTCACTAAGGCTGCACCAGCCCTGCGCGGCTGCGAGCTTCCCCTCCCCGGCCTTAAAGGCTGCGGCAAGGTCGCTCTGCAACTTTCCTAACGCCGTCCGCAGAGCCGCTACGAGCTGCTTGGTTAGGTCGGGTGCCGGGTCGGGGTCTGCAAGCAGCGTTCGGCTGACGGTGACTGCGTCGATGGATGCCGCACAGGCCTCGGCTTCCGGAAGACCTTTCGCGAAGTCGCGAAGCTGCACTAGCCGTTCCCAAACGGGCCAGCGTTTTGCGATGGCGTCCGCGTTTTTCTTCCACACGGCAAGCTCGGCGGCGAGTGTGTCCTTCTGCTCGTGGATCTTGAGCAACTGCGCATTGCCGCTCTGGGTCTGGAGCGCACGCACATCCTGCGTTTTCGGGGACTCTGGACGCGGCGCAGCGCCGCCTGCGGACTCCGCTAGTGAGAGGAGCTTTTGCAGGAACTGCCCAGCCCCCTCTGACTCCTTGCCGTTCTGGGTGGTGATTCCGGCCTTCTGAAAGAGCGCTTTCAGATCGAGCCTTTGTTGCACATTAAGCGGCGGCACATCCACGTAGAAGTTGGCGACACCCACCTGGTTCTGCGGGAGTGTTGCGTTGACGGGCTGGCCGTTGTTTGTCGCACGGAGATTGCCGGCGACCAGCATCACGTACAGCGCACCATCGATCGCGTCCTTGGGCCAGCCAAACGGCGCAGATCCAAAGTATTCCCGTAAATCCTTGCCTTTCTTTCCAGCCCCAATTTGATCGAGCACACGACGGCAGACGGGGTGCTTTGTGACATCGCCGGGGTAGTTCACTTGCGAGAGCGCGCCCACGTCTCCAGCCCTGGCGCGGGCGACGACCTGGCCCCAGTTGGCATGGTCTGCTTCGGAGAATTGAGGAAACAGCCGCTCAAGGGCGCTGTTGGCCGAAGTCTGAACCTTATCAGCCAACTCGATTCCCTCTGCCTCCTGGCCGCCACCCAAAAAGACCTTGGCTGCCCCCATAATGTGGCCAAGTAACTCTTGAGCCCGGTGGCGCGCAACTTCGAAATGCGTCTCAATCGCCTTGCGGGCCTCAATAGCCTCGGAGGTCGCGGCCGGACCCTGTGCGTCTAGCGTCTCCTGTGCTGCCACCTGAGCTGAGATTGCTTGTCGCAGTTCCTCGTGCTGGAGCCGCGGCAGGAAACCGAAAAGTAAAGGGCTGTTCACTCCTGCGGCGCGGGCATCATTCAAGACTGCCTTGTCGTCATCGCTCCATCCTTCGCGCATCCAGAGCGTGACCTCGTCGCCGTTAGATGGTGGACGGCTTGATGACAGCTCAATAGTCAGTTTTCGTGGTTGCCGAGAGGTGCCTTGCTGTAAAGACACTGGCTTCAATGCCTGCTTCACCCCATCCCGCAGCAGTTCCGCACGCTTCGAATTGATGCGTTGGTCATCGTTCAGGACTGCTGCGCGGCGGCGATTGAAATCGTGAGTCCAAAGCACGCCTTCGCGGGTTTGAAGGCGATACTCGGATTCCACTGCCATAAGGTTGCCGGCATCGACGAGCTGCTTAAGCAGGGAAGGAACTTCCTGCTCCAGCTTCGGTCGATCGGTTTTCAGATCGCTGACAAGCAGGTCTACAAGCGTCTCAAGATTGGCGCGAACCCCATCGTCAGCTCCTGGCGTGCGGGGAAGTTTGCCGATCAAAAATATCAGCGCGCATAAGCTGGAGCGGAGGTCTCCTTCCTTGGAACCATCACGTTGCTTGCGGATGATTTCGTCGTACTCGCGTTCTAATTCACCGGAGTTGAGCAGGTCCGTGGAGATTTGATCGTAGATAAAATCAGCCGGTACAACGGTTCCCACGGATTCTTTGGCGGTCTGTCTCGTGGCTTCGAAGACGATCTGCAATTGCGAGCGGAGCTGCGCTTTAGTGCCTGAATGGTCGGTATTGCGAAGCACCTTCTCCCAAAAGCGGCGCCGGGTGGGCAAAAGTGGGTAATCAGGGACGAGGAACTCATCATCTTGATGTGTGGCCGCAAAGCGAGTGTTCTGAAGGTGCCGAGCAAGTTCTCCTTGGCTGGCGAGCAACTTCTCAGAGATGACTGATTCACGCTCGGGCTTCTTGCGGAGAACCGTCTTGCGGATCACACTCTCTACATCAGTGTCTGAGAGTTGAACGGGAACGGTAAAGCGTGCCTGGAGCCGTTGTAGGCTGGGCGTGGTATTCAAAGCAGACTGACCAGTGCCGATCAATAGAAGACGCTGCTTCAACTCCGTGCAGCAATGCTCGGCGATCTCCTGCACATCCATCGCGCGCTGGATTTTCTCCCCAATGAACTGCTGAACCTCGTCGACCACCAGCAGTGTGCATGCGAGGTTGTTTTTCTCACCGAAGATCTGTTTGATGAAGTCCAGTGCTTGCGCAATGGTAGGAGATGTAATCTCGGGAAAGCCGACGCGCATCCACTCCTGGACGTTGGCTACAGTTCCGTATTTAGGTTCGGCTTCGAGGATCGCCTCAGCGAGTGACACAGAGTAGTTGAGGTGCACTACCTCTTCCAGCAAGTCGCAATTCCTTTTTTTCAGCGCCTCAACGACCGTTGCCTCAAGCCCAGACGATTTCAGCCAGAGGACGAATTTCGCATGGGCTAGATCTTCTGGAAGATCTGCAGACCGTAGGATGAGCTGCACGAAAGCAAGCCGGACGTTGTCCATGGAGCCTGCACCAAGAGTCCCCGCGGCCGCGCGCAGACCTCCCAATGGCTTGCTTCGCGTCGACAGTTCCTTCAGGAGGTCAGCAATCTCAGCCGGCACTTTTACGAGCGACCGTGCGGCGGCTCCGTCTGGGAAACGATAGTCCGTCCAGAGATATCGGAGCACCTTGACGAGATGCGACTTGCCGCTGCCAAAGAAACCGCTGACCCATACGGCCTTCTGTTCTTCTCGCCCGAGTCCGTCGAGATATGCTTTGAGGATCCGCTCCATTCCACGGGCGTATTCACCGTCGCAGACAAAGGACTCAAGTTCGAACCTCAGGGTACGAAGTTGACGTTCATCATCCCCGAACTCCGAGACCTTTGATACGCCGTTATTGAGAAGCTCGATGGTAGTAGGGTCGCGGGAGTAAAGGTCACGATTAATCATGGATTGATGAAGCTCTCCGTTGAGGTGATGGGAACAGCCATGTAGTTAAATCCATCGCGCGCGTCCATAAAGCGATAGACATTTCCGGCATATTCACCGGGGAAAAATACAAGTAAACGTCCGGAAATGCTGTCTTCGGCGGCTTCAATCAGGCTGGACACCCGCATAAAGTCGAACAGAGAAGCAAGGCCTGTAACCGCAACAACACTACTGGCTGTCGCCTCTTCGGCAGAGCATGCCTCTCTAACCAGAGCTGCGGCGCGCTTTTCGAGAGCGTTTCCCGCACGTAAATGTTGGGGTTGTTGAAAGACTTGCTCCCGGTATGGGTGAGCGGCCAGGAAGTCGGGAACAAGACGGGTGAGGTCAACGGTCGTCCACCCGTGACTCGCGGCAAGGGTCACGGCTTCGAACTGTGGAAGACGTGCGCGCACGCGCCTCTCTTCCCACGGCGGGTATACCGCAAACCAGACCCTCTGTTTGCCCGACATGCTGCTTGACCAAGGCAGACGCACCTGGCGGGAGTAGTTTGAGAACAGATGGTCTACAGCGCTCATAGTTGCTTACTCGCGAATTCGGCGAAGAGTGGAAACGTCAATTCAACGACCTCACCAATGGCGCGCAGGTTCAGCAGCCCAATCCGATGGGCCTCGAAGCCCATTGCCTTGGCCCGACCTGGGAGTAAATCGAGGAGGCGGCACCATGGATTCGAAAAGACCTCCGCGCCATGGTATCCGGCGATTTCTCCGAAAATCAGCGCCATGGTGACCGCTGTAGCTGTCGGCTTGATCTTTTGACGAGTCTTCCTCCCACGACCTGTGAGGTGCCCTGATTGGGTCCACGACGAGGCGGCATTCCGGGCAATCTTATTTTGGTTCAAGACCGAATATAGATTAGGAAATGCAGTTTCCACCGCTTTCGCGAGGCTGGCCGTTTCGATTCGGTCGCCTTCTGCTGCATCGATTACCGGCGGAGTTGAGGCTCTCAAGAGTGGATCTCTGGCCCAGGCCACTTGCAAGGCCAGTAGCGGAAGGCTCGTGGCATCCATTTGGTGAAGCTTGCGAAGCACCGCAAAGATGGGGGTGCCCTCATCAAGCGCATACAGTTCTCGCAAGTGTCGCAGTGTCTTGTGGCGGTTGCTGTCCGTCGCTTTCCCCAGAACGTTCCTCTGGAGAATTGCCTCACGGTAAGCAGCGGGGTCAGACAATCGTGGCACCTTGGTTAGGACTGCACAAAGTTCAGCCAGCATCAGGGTCCGGCTTATGTGCGCCCCGCCGGGCGAGAACTTCACGCCAAATGCCTCTAGCGATTGCGAGGCAGCAGGAAGGCCGAGGGGTGAGATGTAGCCGACGACAGACCCGTGACCTTCGGGCAGGTTCATATAGGCGTTTATAGGTTGCCGGGCTGAGCAAGTCCAGGCACGGAAACAAGAAACCCATGAAGTGATTGCCACACTTCTCGGGCTGGATCTCGATCAGGCGGTTCCAGAGCGTGCTCCATTGGGGCATCTCCCAACCGATGGCTTCATAAGTTAGGGCGATAGACCTGTCCGTCCCATTTCTTCATGACCGCATGGTGCACCACACTCCCCGAATGTCGGAATCACACCAAAGACGGACATGGCCAATAAACTGTAGGCGAAGTGCACGGGCGACTTCGACCCGGTTGGAGAACGGGCCAGAAGCATCCGCCATCTATTACGCCTGCGACCATTCGGGGGCCGAATGACCGGTCTCTAACACAGTTGTTGTAGTGGATAGCAAACTCTTCTGGAGCTATCCCGGGATGTTCGTCAGTCCCGACTCCCCCTGGTGCGATCGCGACTTTCGAAAACGTTCATTGGCAGTCACACCAGTAGCATGCTGGTTACTGTGGCGTCCCAATGAAGTCGCTCGAACCTCCTCTCTATCCAGTCGTTGATGAGATCTCAACCTTCTTCTGAAAAATTTCAGGCACTATAATCCGTGACCTTGAGACCCCATTGTGACAATGGGCAGGCGATCCGCAGACAGTTGCCATCTTGCGCGAGAACCGAGAGGCTTTGCAGCCCGGATGGCGGAGTTGGAGACCAAGGAAATTAGCGGTATTTCGTGATGTGATCGACGGCCTATTTAACCAGCAGGAGGCGATCAAGGCCGATCTCACGCTATCGGCGAAGCATTGTAAGCGCAACTGGAGGATTTCTAAATGACTAAATCAGGAACACTCGCAGCTCCCACCCCGCGACGCTTACGCGAAAGCAAATCGAACCAGAGTACGCGAAACGTACGCAGGAGGAGTCAACGGGATGAATTGGCCGGTCTGAAGGCGGACACCTATGGTTACCAGCTCTTGGGACGGCCGGAAAAGAAATTCCATATATCGCCCATATGATGTAGCAAATTCTTGTTCGTTGGAGGTGTGGGATGCCCATAAAGCAACATGTTCTTTCGCCCTCGACGCCGCTTGCCCAATAACCATCCCATCCCGGTGCAGGTCAGGACCATCGTTGCGAAGGAGATCGCAATCCCTCTCGCTGCCAACCACAATTTGCCAGGCCATACAAAGAACATGTGTCGGTTCTATCACGCCGAGTCTCACAAACGGCATTATGGCTCAAACGAACCAGTCCAAAAGTAATTGTAGGCTGACCCTCCGGTCGAGTCTTGCATTCGACTCTCGCTCCAAAACGATAGTTCAATTACTCCCAAAGCCGAGCAGGCGATGTCGATTGCCAGATTTCTCTGTCCGGTTTCACCGCTCTCCTCAAGGCACGACATTGACAAAATGACAATAGGTTATCAATAACTCGATCAGTTGCCATAGTGTGTGACCACTGGGGGTTTGCCCGGGACCATTAAGCCTTGGTCAACGCCTGTTGGCGTCTGCACCGGATGGCCACTGCGAGTAGGGGCAGAGCCTTGATACTTCCAGTACGTAAAATAGAAAGATCCTGGGCTGGCAACAGCCTTCTTTTCGAGCGCCCGAAATGGGCCAATATTTATCTTCCCGAGCTGAGGAACAAGGTTGATATCGGTTGGCCCACCGAGTGTATGAGGTATCGCGTGCCCTCGGTGGTAAAGAGGGCCAGCGCCTAAAGGATGCCCCTTCATCCGATCTTTGGGCCGCACCTCTGGGTTCTTGCCCTTACTTATTCCCCAGGCAGCAATCAATCGCTCAGCCCCGACATCAAATAGGTAAGAAAATTCGGAGACCCTCGTCTCGATGATATCGGCGCTCCTATTGTTTCCGGTGTAATCATCAATCCATACTCCGACAAGATAAGGGACGATTTTTTCAATGTAGCTTTGCTCGGGGCAGTTCAAATCGACTGAGCACGTCAGCCTAATGAGTTCAGGATATTGAGCCATCGGAATCCATCAAAGAATGGTCAAGCGCTAATCGGAATCGTCCCGCCGACTATAGGAAACACCGCCGGCTCTACTGGGCGCAAGACCCAATAACCTTTATGGTTTGACCCGGAGTCGTTCTTTTCCTAAGCCGGTCTCAGGGAATGGCCAAAGTCGAGCGAAACCCGATGATGCTGCGGAGACGAGACCGCCCATCATTCCGAATCAACGCACAAGTCCAAGATTGGACGTTGGTGGAGCGAGCGCTTCTGGTCGACAACCAATTGCCTCCCCGTACTTGGTACGCCTCACGAGCACATGGAACGCATAGAGAATGATGTTCGACTCGGGCCCGGACCTCCTTGGTATTCCATCTTTGCTTCCTAACGACCATGGCCGCTCGTGCCGCTGTTTAGATTGATGAATGGCCGAAATCGCGTATCGAAAATTCGCAAACAGCACTTTGCGTCTAAATTGCGCCTCGGCATCTTTTTTGGATTTTTTTTTTCCAATCGAAAGAGCTCAAAGCGTCGATCGTGTGTCGAAACGCGCTGTCCCGGACAATGAAGAGGACTGTCAGTTAGCTTCGCCTAAAGTGCGCTTCTTTTGCGAGAGACCGAGCGTTTGAAGAGTATGAACAAGAGAGCGAGTATGAAGAAGGATTATGCCTCGGAAGTCTCCGGCGATAATCCCGTCCAGGAATACCAATTTCGCGAGTCATCCAAGGTCGGACGTTTCAATCCGACTGATTGAGAGCTTGATGAGTGCTTATCCTCTCAGCTGAGGGGCTCCTGGCGCGTTCTGGAGCGGCTTGGCACGGCTCCATCACAGCGAAAATACTGGTCAGAACCAGAATTGCAGAGAATGTCGTAGCAATTTAGTAAAGCGGGTTTATACGCGCGATCTGTCATCCGTCTACAGTCTCGCGTATTGCTCCGACTTCGGCTCTGAGATCAGCACCAGCCAACGTCCAAGACTGGACGCCGACTTTTGCGAACGGGCACGGGTGCAGTTTATGTCTCCTGTATGTCTCCAAATCGGTATCACTATATGAAAGCATTATGGATATTGGAGATTGTTGCGTTCTCCACCTTCTGCATCGGCAAGTGATCTAAGGTTCTGGTGCGTCGCTGTTGTTCCGAGAACAGGTCCGTTCCATGGAAGTACGACTTCAGGGCGATCCACGGTTCCACCGTGAAACGGCTCGATTTGATAGTTAGCGATGCGACAAGTGAACCTCGGTCGGCATAGCGGAAAACCACATGCAGCGACAAAGGTCGCGACCAATTCCCGTCAGAGTTAGACATCCGTCGCAAATTGGTCAGCTGGCGATTGAGATTCGCTCGATCATGCGAAGAGATCCTGCTACAGGGAAACAACTTAGCTCGATAGCTGGTCTCGAAGAGAGGCGCTCCTTTTTGGCATTTCGGTTGCAGTGGCGTGACGTCTACCCCTATTCGCCAGAACATCCGCTCATTTATGGAGAAGCGAAAGGGCTGGGCGCCGCGGTGATCCTTCGGTGCTCAGCAACTTCCTAAGGCACGCGCAGGACCATCCCGGTTCGTATGGAAGAAGCCGCATTCGCTGACCATCGATTCAACTGGGGCAAGAGACGCGCCCGAGGCTGTTTTGATACCGATAGCCGAGGCAGGAGCAGTTCTGCTCGCTGAAATCGGGACTGGTCGCCGCCTATCGAGAACGCCGCCGTTATCAAAGCGCTTCAACGAACAACGATCAACCGCCCGTGTGAAATTAAGGAATCATTGATCTATGAAGCGCAGGAATTTCCTCTCACTTGGAGCAATGACTGCAGCAGCGACTCTCAGACCGCATGTAGCATCTGCGACAGCAAAAGACATAGAGCTACCATCGCAGAATACGGTGCACGTAGGCGGCTCAAGACGAATCGAAATTGGCGGTGGTCATTGGATCTGGACCAACAAGGTGGGCGCTGGGCGCATCAAGGTATTGCTTCTGCATGGCGGGCTCGGTGCGGATCATAGGTACTTCGAGGGATTCGAAGACTTTCTTCCACTCAACGGAATTGAGTTCTACTACTACGATCAGCTTGACTCCACCAATTCACAGAAGACCAACAACCCCAGTCTTTGGACGATCGAACGGTACACGGATGAGGTAGAAGCAGTACGTCGAGGCCTTGGTCTGGATCAGTTCTATTTGCTCGGGCATTCCTGGGGTGGCCTTCTTGCGATTGAGTACGCATTGAAATATCAACAGTATTTAAAGGGGCTCGTGATTTCGAACATGGCCGCGAGCACCGAGTCATTCGTCAAGCATGTATCGAAAATCCGGGCGCAGTTCCCGGAAAGTGTGCGCGCTGAACTGGAACATTATGAAGACGCCAATAAGACCGACGATCCTGCATATCAGAAGCTGCTCTTCGAGAGGCTGTACAAGTTCTTCATCTGCCGACTCGATCCATGGCCTGATCCAGTGCAGCGCAGTTTGGATCGGTGGAATCAACATGTCTATAACGTTCTGCAGGGACGAAGCGAATTCGAAGCCACTGGCCGCATGAAAGGTTGGGATCGGTGGGCCGATCTGCCGAAAATCAAAGTTCGAACCCTAACTATTGGTGCACGCTACGATGAGTTGGATCCAGAAGACATGCGAAACATGGCAACGCTTATAGGACATGGACAGTCGTGGATTTCCGAAACCGGAAGCCACTTCGCGATGTATGACGATCAACAGAACGACTTCCGTGCGTTGCTCACATTCTTGCAAGGCTAAGTCCGGGAGCGTGAAGATCCGCAGTTAATTGCAATGTGCGATGTTCCCGCAAAGGCAAGTCGGGGCGGGAACGATCCTTGCAAAATGCATTAGGCCCAGTTACGTATAATTTCCAAGACATGCCTTGAGTTCCAACCCAACGCAAGTCTCCCGTGGGTCTCCAGATGTTTCAATTCGATGTTCGGTTCCGGAGCCCCGGCGTTCGTAACTGAGACAGTGCCATTAGCATTGCCGCCGCGCTTGGTAGCCGGAATAGACTCGTGTGGTGGAAGATAGCGCGGGACTTTACGTGGGATGAAGCTCGAGTCTCACCGGAAAGCGGGATTGGGGGCTGCTGGGGTCTGTCGGTACCATGCGATGCATGTCCTCCCGTTTTGCCATACTGCTGGGGCTCTGCTGCCTCTCTGCCGGTGCGCAGGAACGCACGCCGCCCATCCTTGGATGGGGAACCTATGTTGCGCCGCACGACGGTCGCCACGATGGGCAGGACCATGGCCTGCAGGCGGCGACCTATTGCGGCGCCAGTCCCGAGAGCTGGGTGCGCGGCTCCGCCGCATTGAGTCTGGGCTGGCTCAGCTTGACCTTGGAACTGGAGACAGATTCGCCGCAGGCAGGCCCAAAAGGGCGGCTTTACGTCACGCTCAGCAAGGGCTGCCTACATCCGGTACGTGGCGCCTGCGATGTAGTGCACGATCCTTTGGTGGATCTCTACACCGTCGAAACAGATGAGGTTGGCATCGGCGGCAGGAGCCGCGGCGGCGATACGGGCATCATCCGTAGAAGCGCGTCTGTCGACATCCCCGATAATTTAGCTCGCCAGGTGACTCACGTCGCGGTAAAGGCTGAGTGCACCGGCAGCGGTACGCAATGGTCCGGCTGGACGTCTCTCCAGGACGCTGAGAATGCGTTTGAGGCCGCCGGGCGGCCGGCAGGTAGCAGCCAGTTAGAGTAGCGCACTCGGCATTTGCCTAAGCGATAGATATTAGAAGGGCGGGTGTAGTTTGTTGCGACGCCGGCACAGGTCTCCAACAAGTCTCCGGCGTCCGAATGCGCCGTACTGCATTGCATTTACTGAGATTGCATCTACTGAGCTTTCGACCCTTGGCATCGGCAAATGAAGCCGGCGGGCTGCGCCAGAGTACAGCATGCCGCCGGCTTCGTTCAGGGTGATCTGCTCTAGTGGTGGCCGCTGCCAGCGGCGTGGCCACCGGCGCTCGCGGAACCCATCGATCCGCCCATGGATGAGCTGGGACCGCCCATTGAGCCGGCGGAGACGGATTGTCTACCGCCCATTGAGCTGCTGCCGGCGGACGGGGATGTGTGCGTGGACATGGATCCGCGACCGTTTGCGGGCATGGTATGGGTGGCTGTGGCTCCGCGATTTGCCGAGTTCGGTGCCTGGTTCCCCTCCGGCCTGCCGTTGCTGCCGTTGAATGAAGAAGCGACGAACGCTGGCTTTTCGACCATTCCGTGGTGTGCTACGTCGTTCGAGATGTGGTCAAGCTTGCCAAATGTACTACGTGGCACGCCCAGACCGGCCGAGTCCTTGCGGAAGGTGAAGGCGTCCTTGTCATTGAGGGTGGAGACTACGAGCGGCTTTTGATTCACAGGAATCATGGTCGAGCCGGCTGGGTGTGGCCTGGCTATTGGGGGCTTGAGGGTGCTCGGGACATTTGGCCGTTGCACAAGTGCTGTGTTCTGCAGGCCGTTCCACTGATTCCCTGGCTGCCAGCCCCAACCGGATCCCGGGCAGTAATTCCAGCTACCGGAGTGAAAGGCCGTCCAGCCCCAGGGATAGGGGGAGACCCAGGAGTAGCCGGCGGTGGGATACCAGGCCCAGACGCCGTTGTCGTAGGGGCTCCAGTTGGAGCTGGCGAGATACGGACGCCACATCGTGCCGCAGCTGCCTATCTGAGCGAAGTTCCCGTAGTAGTTCATGTCGGCGAGGCCGTAGGCATACGGGGTGCCGGCATAGTTGCCGCCGCTGGGCACGAGGCGCTCGTGGTACTCGACTGCCTGCTTGTCCCAGGCGTCGTACTGACTTTTCTCGTTATTGCTGACTAGGGTTGGTGCCGCAGAGCTTGCCGGGTCGAAGAGCAGGCCCTTCTTGCGGCCAACGGTGGTGGTGGTTGCGCCGTTGACGGCCTGTACTGTGCCATCCATCACATCCAGCCGCGGCTGAGTGCCATTCAGGTCGAGATCGACATGAGAGCCGGGACCGAGTACGAGCGTTTCATGTCCAAAGGTGAGGCTAACGTTGTTCTGCTTGCCCTTTGTCAGGCTGGCGTATACCGCACCCTTCAGGACGTGGACGGTCGAGGAGCGGGTGCCATCTGGACCGAGGGAGAGGACAGGAAACGCGACGATGCTCTGTGGGGTCAAGCGAAGGCTACTGTTGTCCTCGAACTCCACTTCCGCGACGCCGTTACCGGTGCGCAGCACCCCGCCCTGCGTGATGGGCAGGTTGGCGAAGGCTGCTTCAAAACCGCGGCCGGTTTGCCGGTCCAGTTGCACTCCCTCGCCGATGACCTGACTGAGGCGCACGATGCGGACTCCGGGAGAGGCGGTGGCAGGCTGCGAGATTGCAGCGGAATCCGGTGGAGCGGCGGGCGCGGTCGGCGCAGTGGCAGCGGAATCCGGCGGCGTGGCGGGCGCAGTGGCGTCTGGGGGCGTGACAGGCGCAGTGACAGCGGCGTCCGGGGGCGCGGCGGGTGAAGCAACCGCGGGGGCGCTGGACTCAGGTGAAGTGGCGGGAGTGGCGGTGTCGGTGGACTGCTGAGCGAGAAGTGGTGCGCCACAAAGAACGACTGCCAGAAAGGCCGCCGAGGAAAAGAGAGAGTTTGTCATGATGGTGCCCCATCTCTCCTGGCAGGGAGTGGCCCAGCGGCAGCTGGCGCCGGCCCGGGAACTTGCCCTGCGAAGGCGAGTCGAGTATAGTCCTGCGAGCCCAGGACTGGCACGAATCAATTGTTTCCGACTTGTCATTTTTGCTTGGCGCGGCTAGCGGCTTTCTGCGATTTCTTGACCAGATTCAGCGCTGTTTTCGTGTCCTTGCAGCCCAGGAGCTTATATTTCTTGCCTTCGAGATTGTGGTAGTTCACGAAGAAAGCCTCGAGCTCCTTCACAAATTGACCGGGTAGGTCCTGGAGCTTTCCCAAATTCTTATAGGCATGGCTCAAAGTCGCGACGGCGATCAGACGGTCGTTGCGGACCTTCTTCTTTCCGTCGAGCTGTTCCCCCTCCATGACACCGATGAGACGGGAGGGTACGAGACAGCCCGGAAACGCCGGGACATCCATCAGCAGGAGAACGTCGATGGGATCGCCATCGGCCGCGAGGGTCCGTGGAAGGAAACCAAAATCGTGGGGAAACACCATGCCTTCCGGGAGAACTTTTCTGAGGGTAAAGATTCCCTGCTCCGGATCGTAACCGTATTTGTTCCGGTAACCTTTGGGCGTCTCGATGATGACCTGGAAGCAGTCATCGCTTCGCGGGTTGAGAGAGGTTGGGTCGGCTAAGGAAGGCTTCTGCTTTTTCGACATAACTTGATAAGAGTGGGAGGTCTTCGAAGCAAAAAGGGATGCAACCGCGCGGACGAATAGTTAGTTCGGCTGAGCTTGAGAAGGAACCAGGTTCTGCATCATGTCGGGCACGTGCTGTATGTAAATGCTGCGAGTGAAGGGCGGCAGCCACGCGTGATAGATGACGGGTGGGAAGGCGCTCTGCTCCAGACACCACATGGGGGACAGAACGACGATGAACGTGGGGTGAAGTGCAGGAGTGTATGGATCGAAGCCCAGTCTGCAGTCGGGGGGACGATACCGGTCTTGCAGGTTCGGGTGATAGGCGTCAGCCGGAAAGTCGATCTTAGATTCGTTGATGTATTGCGCTACATCGATTTCGCTCCAGCCGTCGTATTCGAAGCCAGCCTGTGCTGCGTCTTCCGGGACGCCGGTACTTCGGATCGCGTGAACGGCCACGACACGGGCGCGATTGAGAGCGAAGAGATCGTGAGTTGCGAAGATGCCGTAGATAGCGAAGACAGCCAGCGTGAGATAGGAAACGAACGGAAGCGAATTGCGAACCCTTTCCTGATGCAGCTTGAGGAGATAGAGAATCGCAACCGGCGCAATGTAGAGCAGATATCGATCAAAGAGAAAAAGGCGGAACCCGCGCGGTATCAGGAGCACTAGATAAGCAGCGCAGAATGGAAGATAGAGGATGAAAAGTGTCTGCCATCTGCTTGTCATGGAGGTAGACGTCTCAGGCTTCCGGCGCTTCGAGACGATGAGCCACACTACGAAGACTGCCCCGCTCATCACAACGAGCATGGATATGGCGATTCTCAGAGGCATCGGGATAGATACCGGCCGATTGCCAAGCATATCCCAGGTGCTTTTGGAAATGGCCTCTGTTCCCAGAACGTGATAAATCCATGGCATCAGCCAGCCTTCCAACTGGTGGCTTTTGTCCAGAAGCCATGTGGCAACGCCGAGCATCGCAGCGAGACTGCCCAGAGTTAACCAGACGCGGCGCCCGAGTGTGCGGATGGTCATAAACCACGCAACAAGCAGAGGAAGAAGAATCAGTTCCAGGCAGAACAACGTCTGCACGAAAACGACGGAAAGGACCCGAGCTTTGAAAATGATGTTGGAAGGCTTCATCCGTTCCAGCAGAGGGTCGAAAGCCGACTTGCCCGGATGATCAGGGGAAGGATAAAAGAGCTTTTCCGGGACCGAGTATGGATGACTATAGAACCAATGAATGGCAACCAGAATGAAGGCGACGCCGATCAGCCAAAGCACGGTCGTGGCAACGACAACTCCTCGCCTTTTCCGCATGAGCCAAGCAGCTGAGGGAATGAGGACGAGGGTGCCGAGCCAGATGACCTGGCGCTCCGTCCCGCCCACGATGTTTGTCAGGCCGGCGCCGCAGAGCCATAGCACGGCAGCGCGATCGCTCTTTGCCTCCAGGGCGCGCTGGCATAGATACATGCAAAGCAGAATGAGAGAAAGTCCGCCCACATCCGACATATAGCTCGCGGCCAGAGGGAGGAAGAGCGGAGAGACACAAACAACGAGTGATCCAAAGACAGCATTCCGGTTGGAGATTCCGCTGTGCCGCAGGATCGCATGCAGGAGCCATCCGCAGGCCATGGCGAAGGGCAGCATGGAGAGGCGGGCCACCGTAAAGGAATATCCGAACAGCTTCAGAAATGGGGCCGACCATACTATCTGCCAGCCCAGCATCGCCGTTGCCCAGCCGTTGTAGACGAAGTGGCCGGTTTGCGCGAAGTCATAGGCTGTCCGCACATAGGACCAGTCGTCGATAAACCCCATATCCGCGAATGGCAGGCAAAGAAGAACGGCGACCCCCGCGATCAGTGCGCAGGCCACTCCGCTAAAGATCGAAGACGGGTCTTCCGCCATGCCTTTGTCGCATGGGCGGTTTCCATCGCTGATCAGCGGGCGCGATGCAGCCATCTTGGTTGGGAGGGGATCTATGACAATCATCTGAGCCAAAAGTTGACCGTTCCGCGCGCTCCAAAATTCGGGAAACAGAGAATCTGACTTAGGGGGCGAGTATATACCGATGACGTCTATTCACCTAAGTGATAACAGGATACATGCCTGTTATTTGCGGGATCAAAAGGTGAACCCATGCGGGCGCAACCTTGCAAGTGTTACGGCGAGTTATACGAAGGTGGAGTTCTGCCGCGAATATTGTGCTAATGTGCCGGGTCATTTCGGGAAATGAGTACGCTTGTCATAGTGGTGCGCCGAAGGTGGGAGGGATGGCAGGAAGCTGACAGTGGGAGGATCGTTTTGCGGCATCCAGCTGCGGAGAACGATGATGAAAGCAGCATTCGGCATTCTGGCTTTATACGTCAGTATTCCGCTGGCGATCGTGGCGGCGCAGAGCGTCGTTGCGCACGAGGCGGCGCAGCAACAGAGCTCAGCTCACGCTGCGGTGGCAGAGGTGATCCCAACTGCGGTTGTGGTGGACAGGCACTGATGAGTCGGGCGGAACGCATATGCGTACCGCCCAAAGATCGGCCTCGCGACTACTTCCTCGATGGCTCCTCCGTACCTGAAGGCATGAGGTGCACATTATCGAGTCCGGCGACAGGAGGCTCCACTGGAGCGGCCATGCCCCGGGCATAGATGATCTTTCTGAGCGACGGAATCTGGGAGTAGGGGCTCTCGATATCGTCGATGCGAATGGCCCGATCAGCTTTGACCGGATTGAGCAACAACTCTCCATTCATCAGCTCGCGGCAGGAGAGCTGCCCCTTATGCAGCGGGATGGCCAGGTAGACATCGTCGTCGGTTAACTGGTGGCCCTCAGGCAAATCCCGCTTTGCGTAGACGCCACGCACGAGCGCATCAAGATATTCGGTCTCTTTCTTCGGCGGCATCCGCTTTTGCGTCCCCGGGGCTCCACACATCGCCTTAGCCTTGTGGAACGCCTTGAACCATTCATCGACCTGATGCGGCAGGCTGCAGTAAGGCGAGACCTTCGTGCCATCGCTATCGGTGTCGATGTGCCGCTCAAAGGTGCGCGCGCCCTTTGCGTAGGCGATCAGTATCGAATCTTTCCAGTCGGAGTATTCATGAGTGGAAAGGCCGATAGTGTTATTGGGATAGCGATTGCGGAGGAAATCGATCTGGTTGAGCTCGAGTTCGGAATCCTCTGAGGGGTAGATCGAGACGCAGTGATTTATTCCCAGCGGAATGTTGCGGTTGGCGAAGAAGGTGACGACATCGTCCATGTCCTTCAGCGAGGAGCCGCCGGTGGAAATGACGACGGGCTTCTTCGTCTTGGCGATCTTTTCGAGGAGGATCCAATCGTTCAAGTCAGAGCTGGCGACCTTGATGATGGGCAATCCAAGCTCGACGCATAGATCCACGGAACGCTCATCAAATGGGGTCGCGGTCGGGATGCACCCAGCCTGGCGAATGGCCTTCACGAGCGCGGCATATTCCTCATCGGTCAAAGCAGTGCGGAGTGTCTTGGCGATGTAGCGCTCGCTGGACTGCAGGTAGTCCTTATGGACGAAGCTGCCGACATCCCGGAACTGCAGTTTGATGGTGGCGCGCACGTTATTGAAACGGACGACCTGAGCGAACTCATGAATGATCCTGAGGCCGCGCTCGACACGGCCCAGGTGATTGTTCGCGAGTTCGAGAACAAACAGGTCTTCAAAGATGTCTTTATCGATCACTGGACATTCTCCACTGCCAGAAATGGCATGAATTCAGAAAAGTTGCCGAGTTTGAGCAGGACGGGTTCAGCAAGAGAGAGATCTCCGTAGCCGTGCTCCATAAAGATGAAACTGATCTTGTGCAGCGCGGCGGCGCTGGCATCTTCCATTGTATCGCCGACCATAACGCAGTCTACGGCTCTCAGCGGCTGGTCAGCGAGGAGGGCCCGCAGCATATCGCCCTTGGAGGCGTATGGCGGCTCAACCGAATCACGCGTATACATCTGTTCAAAATAAGCTGCTATGCCCAAGGCTTCGAGGCATGTCGCAGCGATGTGTCGGGGCTTGTTGGAAATAATGAAGAGCCTGTGGCCGGCCGCTTTCATGGCTGCGAGCAGTTCCGACGTGCCGGGAAAGCAGACTGTTAGTCGCCAGCCTTCGGTATCGTAGCTCGCGCGAAAGTGCCGTTCCAACTCGTCCAGGAGAGCAGTATCGTTTGTAGCTGCTGCCCGCGACAAGATGGTTCGCACCGGCGGCCCAATGATCCGGCGAAGATCGAAGGCAGGTGCCGGCAACCCCGCCGCATCAAATGCCGCCTTGATCGAGTAGGCGATGCCGGGAATGGAGTCCAGGAGTGTGCCATCCAGATCGAAGAGCACGCATTGCGGAAGCTTGATCACTCAGTTTTCCTCCCTGACGAGCATGTTTTCCGCCAATTCCTCGGGTGAGAGGAAAGGGTACATATCTTCGAGATTGGGAGTCATGATTTTTCCGTCGGACAGGATCTTTGAGCGAAGGCGCGGCTCGAACTCCTGGGCCGGGTCGAGGTGAACGTCAAACAAAACCGGACCCGGAGTGTCCAACTCGCGGCGCACGGTCTCGAGATCCGCAACAGTTGCGACCCGGAATGCAGGCAGCCCGTAGGCTTGGCTTACCTTGAACATGCAGGGAATGGTGACACCACTGTCTTTGCTTTCGCCGATTTTGCGGCCCTGGAAGAAGCCGGTCTGCGTCTGGCGAATGGAAAGGTAACCGTTGTTGTTCAATACAAAGATTTTGACCGGGAGATTGTTTCCGACAACGGTCGCCAGTTCCTGCACATTCATCTGGAGAGAACCATCTCCGGCTAGGCAGATGGCGCGCTTGCCGCTGGCTACAGCGACGCCGATGGCAGCGGGAAGGTCGTATCCCATGGAAGCGGAGCCGGAGTTCGAGATGAGGCGCTCGCCCTTCTTCAATTTCGCTGCCTGATAAGGGACGATGCAGGCGGTGGCATTTCCGCAGACGACGGCATCATCGCCGGTGAGCATATCGAAGAGCTTGTCGATGAAATCGTAGGAATTCAGTGGGGGGCCGGGGACGCGATGCTTTTCCTGAACGACGGGATATTTCGTCTTCCACTGCTTCGCGAACGCAAGCCACTTCTCGTGCTTCGGTCTGTATCCATTCTCAAGTTGACGCGCCATTTCGCCGAGGAAGAGCTTTACGTCGCAATGGATCGGCACATCCGGCTGGTGGAGCGGCTTGCGCAATTCGGCGGCGTCTACATCGACTTGAATTTTGGTTGCGAAGCGGGCGAAGGAAGGCCAGTTATAGCTGGTCTGGCGGATGTTGAGCCGCGAGCCCAGGACGAGGAGGACATCCGAGTTCTGCACAGTGAAGTTTCCGGCGCGCTCCCCAATGGTGCCGGGACGGCCGCAGAAGAGCTCATCGTCGGATGCGATGAGATCGTGTGTCCACGCAGTGACAACGGGGACGCGGAGCAGGCGAATGACGGATTCGAATTCATTGAGCGCACAGCCGAGGCGCACGCCACTTCCGGCAAAGAGAACGGGTCGCTCTGCTTTGGCGATGCGATCGAGAACGTCCTTCACCTGAGCGGAGATAGTGGAAGGGTCGAATTGGAGCTCGTCTTCGCGTGGGTCATAGTGGCGAAGTGAGTCGGGATCTACCTGTGCCGATTGCACGTCGACCGGGATATCCAGCCAGCAGGGACCCGGTCTGCCGTTTTGTGCGAGGTACCAGGCGCGTTCGAGGTGATAGGCGATGGAATCCGGATCGCTGACGAAGACGGAGTACTTGGTGATGCCCTTCACCATGCGGATGATGTCGACCTCCTGGTCGCCGAGTTGGCGCAGATCGGTCAGGCCATAGGTGGCCATGCAGGTTTCACGCTTCACCTGGCCGGAGAGGATCAGCATCGGAATGGAGTCAGTCCAAGCGCCGAAGACACCGTTCAACGCATTGATACCGCCGGGGCCTGTCGTAACATTGAGGACGCCGGGAGCATTCGCGATACGTGCATAGCCTTCCGCAGCCATAGCGGCGGCCTGCTCATGATGCGTGCAGATGTAGTGGAGGCCCGAAGTGCCGACGGAGTCGTTGAGGTGCATGGCGCCGCCGCCAGTGACCAGAAAAACGTGACGCGCGCCCCACTCTTTCAACCTGCTAAATACGTAATCCGATAATTTCACTCGTGCAGCACCGATCGGCTCCAAGGATAAAGGTCAGTCAGAGCACAATTATATGTATTTGTACGCGGGGGACGCAGACAGTCGCCTGCCGCGCGCAATCAGGAGCAGCGAGAAGTCGGGCTCTATGCGGCGGCGATACGTCGGGTGAGATCGTCCTGTTCGCGCCGCGATTCTGCGCCGATGGTGAAGGCATCGAGCACACCGCTGCCGAGTGCAAAGCGGACTGCATCCGACGGACGATCGCGCATCGCGCCCTGGCCGAGGATCTTCATGCCGACAATGCCGGTCCCGGCCTTGCGCATCTGCTTGACGACACTGATGACCGTGTCCGCGTTCGCGTCCATGTGGGCTCCGACGGGATTGAGGCGGACAAGGTCGATATCAACCCAGTCTGATGCTTCAGCAGCCGCGCGCAGGGCTTCGATGGAGTGGCAGGAAACACCGTGGGCGCGGATGACGCCCTTTTGCTTGGCCTCAGAGAGCACATCCATGATGCCGCGATACTGCGTGGTCCAGTCGCCTGCCGTGATGCAATGAATCAGCACGATATCGATGTAGTCAGTGCCGAGCTCGCGGCGGAAGCGATCGAGATCGTCGCGTACTTCCTTGGGATCGCGATGGTCCGTCTTGGTGAGTATGGTGATCTTGTCGCGCGGAAGTTGCTTGACCGCGGATGCCACATAGGGATGGCTGCCGTACGAGTCAGCCGTATCGAAGAAGCGAAGGCCGTTCTCGTGGTAGCCATCGAGCAGCAGCGTGACAAACGGGCTGGTGCCGAGGCGGGTCTGGTTTGATTCGCCGCCGCCACCGATGGTGCCGGTGCCCATTGCTAGGCGGCTGGTGCGGATACCGGTGCGGCCGAGCACGACGTCATCGTGGGCGCGGTACTTGCCGGAGATTGCAGGAAGCGCGAAGGCGGTGTGAGCGGTCTTGCCGGCGATCCAGCCAGCAGCCAATCCAGAGGCGGTGCGGCGAAGAAAGTCTCTGCGGAGCATAGATAACTCCTTGTGCGCTCAGAATACGCCTGTCAGTACTTCATACGCATAAACGACCAATAATTGTTGCGCCTTATCGCAGGCAGTTTTCACAATTTTTCACAATTACTGTTGTTCGGGCATGCAACCCTAGGACCAGCACTTCAACGGGACCAGCCGACACCGCGGGAGCGGCGATATGGAGAAGAGGCCAGGTCGTGTGGTTAGCAACATCTACGAATTTGAATCCTGCTGCTGGCGCTAATTCCATATGACGATCGACGTCGGCTCGATTTGCTACATCACCGAGGGCCGGATAGCGTGGCGTCTTCAAGGATGACGAAGTGTCCGTTGGGAAGGTGCTGGATGGTCGGCGCATAGGTGCCGAGGAGTTGACGCCGCCACCACGTGCTCGTAGTGCGCTTTTCCGCCATCGACGTGAACCAGTATTGCCAGAGGACGGCGCGAACATACCGTGGCGGGGTGTCAGGAAACGGATTTCCGGCAAAGAGATGGAGCACGTCCCGATCGTTCGTGAGCAGCAGTTCCTCGGTGCGCGGGACGATGGGATATTCCGGCCATGCACCGAGTGAGGCAAACCAGAGGTTCCAGTCGAAGCGGGGCTGATAGGGGGCGTAGAGACCAGGGGGCGTGGACAGGTCCTGCGGCTTGTAGCGGAAAGGATAAGCGACCCAGGTGGTGCCGTCGTTGGAGCCTTGGAACTCGATCTCGTAACGGTGCGGAGTCATAACGGCGAAGAGGCCGTATTGATTGGCGATGCGGAATGGCTCAAGCGCAACGATGGGCTCACCCGGCAGGGGCTGTGTCCGCCAGACCATATGAAGCAGCAGTAGCGAGGTGTCATAGAAGACCCAGGTGAGCATGACGGCGATGACGGCGACGCGCAGTGCCGCGGTGTGGCGGCGCAGGCCGGTGCGAGAGTGCGTGGTTTGGGCCGGGTCATTGTCGTCGGGGGTGAGCTCGTCCTCAAGAGATGGGGGCTCGGGTAGCTGGGGAAAGGTGTTGCGGAAGCGGATGGGGACGAAGCGGCGCAGCAGGCGGTCGTCGAGCAAAAACACACCGAGGACGAGCACCAGATAGTTGAGGAAGGTGTAGTTGGCGGTGAGGATGACGCCGATCTGCCATCCGGTGACAATGCAGAAACAGACGATGCGCCAGCGCCGCGGCAGAAAGGCCATAAGGACAAGCACCAGCTCCATGAACAGGGTGGTGACCGCGGTCGCTTTGTGGAACCACTCCGGCAGGTGCTGAACGTACCAGCCGATCCAGGTGGGAAGCGGGCCGTTCTGGTAGTACTCATCCATGGCGGTGAAGTTGCGCCACGTAGGATCGCCGCTGAGCAGCTTAACGGCTCCGGATTCGAAGTAGATGCGGAACCACTCCCACAGTAAAAGCAGAACGCTGGCGCGCGGCGGTGGCGAAGTGGCGCCCCAGCCGGGGAGCATGCCGTCGGGTGCCAGGAAGAGGCTGATGAAGCCGGCCTCGAGGAGCATGCCGTCTGACTGATAGTTTGCGAAATCCTGCGCCGCGCCGACGAACGAGAGAAAGCCAACGAAGCAGATAAACAGCATGGCGCGTGGCCAGATGTTCGCAACCAGGAGCAGCGACGCGAGCATACCCACAACGCACAGTGCGATGAGCATATGGTTGCCGGCGGAGAGCCAGAAAATGGTGGGCGCGTACCAGATGCGAAGAAGACCTAGGCCACGCCGGACGTGATCGAGATATTCATTTGCCGGCAAAACGCCGTCCGGGCCAATGAGTCCGCGGATCTGGAAGGCGAGTGAGAAGAATGCGGAGAAATAGATAAGGCCGAGGGCACGAAGGAAGAGCCAGCGGGCAATCAGACGGTTCGACGCGCCCTGCTTCGCGTCCGGAGTGGAACCGAAGAGGTACCGGATCAAGTTGGAGGGCGCGGAGGACATGTGTAGAGAACCTCCTGAAGAGTGCGCCTGTTGATCAAAAACGACAATAGTGTGATGTGTTCGGGTCGACCCAGAACGGCTTTCTTCTGTTGGAAGTCACGTCGGATCGTTGGCTCTTCTTCCCCCCTTAAGGCGTTGAGGTGAGGAAGGTGGTGACTTCCTTCAGCCGCGCGTCGACGCTGTCCTTCTGCTGTTTCGCATAGCGCTGCTGCAGCGCGATTTCCCTGGCGGCATCTTCGCGGCGGCCGAGGTGAGAATAGGCGCGAGCGAGACGGTAGTGGGCTTCAGCGAAAGCAGGGTTGAGCGCGATTGCCTTTTCCAGAGGCGTGGTGCTGTCCCGCCAGTGGCTTTCTTCCTGATCGAGCACGCCAAGCTGATAGTAGGTGTCGGCGAGCGAGGGGTCGGCCGCGGCGGCCTGCTGCAACAGAGCGCGGGCTCTGGCGTTGTCGCGCTTCTCGGCAGGTTGGTGCAGGAGCGCGGTAGCGGCGTAGGTGGCGGCCTCCGCGTTGCGGGGGTGCTGATCGGCGAAGCGTTGCAGGCTATCGCACCCGGTGACGGTGGTGTCCGCGATGAGCGCGCAGTTGCGGCCGAGCAAATTGGCCCAAGTGGCGTTGCCGGGATTGGCAGTCAGCAGGTCGGAAAACACAGCGGCCGCCTCCTTATACCTGTTGTCGGCATAGAACGCGATGCCGCGTGCAGCTTTGAGGCGGGTGCTCGAAGGAAACTGCTGGATGCCGTAATCGGCGACTTTGACGGCGGGCTGCCATGAGAAGTGGCGCAACAACTCGACTACCCAGGCATAGATGTTGGGCTCCGTGGGGTTCAGGCGCGCTGCCTCAGAGAAGTGCTCCTCGGCTTGGCGGTAATTGCCCAAGCGCTCTTCCGTCTCGCCAGCGATCTCCTCTGTTGCGTCGCTGCGGCCGCTTTGCGGGATCGCGTCGAGCACTCGCTTTGCGCCGGCGGCATCGCCGCTTTCTAGGAGTGCGAGAGCGCGGTCGTGCATAGTGTCTGCATCGAGAGGACCCAGCGCGGCGGCAGATGAAAAGGCGTGCGCGGCTTTTGCAGGCTCGTTCGTTTCCAGGTAAGCGTGTGCCAGATTTGTCTGGGTCTGTTGGTCGCGAGGCTGAAATCGCGCGGCGGCTTCGAGTTCCGGTAGCGCCTTCTGTGGCTGATTGAGTTTGAGATAGGCGGTGCCCAAGTTGGCTCGAGCGATGGCTGCACCGGGCTGGAGATGTGCGGCGCGTTCAAGCAGCGGCAGGGCGGCAGTGAAATCGCCAGCTTCGGCGTAGATAAGTCCAAGGGTCTCGTTGATGTCGAAGTTGGCCGGATAGTGGACGAGCAGATCCTGAAGTATGGGCTTCGCCTGCTCCGACCGGCCCTGGTCATAGTCGGCGAGAGCTTCGCGGAGTTTCGCCGCGTCGGTGGTTGTCATCGCTTCTGCTGCTCTTCCGCGCGCTTGGCCGAAGGTTGCAGGCGAAGATACTGCCAGCCCCCACAACATGACCGCCGCAAACAAGGTTGACGCCCGTAACCAATGCCAGCTAAGTGGCCGGCACTGTGCGAGGAAGATTGAACTCATGAGTAAAGGAATCTCCGGCGGCAAGTAAGTATCGGCGCCTCTCGGAAGAATTGTAGTGCTCGGAGAAGGGTCCGCAAGGCGGATAGACGCAGGCAAGACACTCAGGTCCACATGTGATAGCAGCAAGGATTAAGGCCCGGTGGCAGGGGCGGAATTGGATGAGTAGACGAACTGGCGGACTTCAGCGCGCTCCTTATCGACCTCGGACTGGTGTTGTGCCTGGAGTTGCTGGAAGGTTTGGAACTCGCGCTGCGCGCGTTCCTTATCCCCGGAGCGCACATAGTATTGGCCTAGACGGTAGTGAGCGTCCGGGAGATTGGGGTTGAGCGTCACTGCTCGCGTGTACTCGGGGAGCGACTTAGCATATTCGTGCTGGTCGGCGTAGAGGATGCCTAACTGCAAATGCGCTTCCGCGAGTTTGTCATCCAGTGCTATCGATTTTTGCAGCAGGGACTCTACCTGCTGGTAGTTAATGCTGGACGCTTCCGATCGCTTTCCCTTCCACAAACTCACCGCATAGTAATACTGGGCCAACGCGTTGTTAGGTTGAAGCTCCGCATAACGCCGGAATCTCTGAATTACATCGTCCGCCTGACTTGGCGAACTGAGGTAGGCCTTGGACAGGAAGAGGTAACAGCGGGGGTCGGTTGGATTCAGGTCCGCTGCGCTGAGGAGCGCCTTAATTGACTCCTCGTACCTACCCCGCGAATAGAGGGCCATTCCAAGCCCGATCCACAATCGCGGCGAGTTCGGAAAGCGCTGCGTTGCCTGCTGGAAGACCTGGATGGCTGGCTCATATGTCCGGTGAAGGAGAAGCTCGCTTCCCCAAGCGAAGAGATTGTCCTCACTCGGGTCCATGCGCGTGGCTGTCTCGAATTCATTCGCCGCCTCCACAAACTTTCCGTCTTTCTCATCGATCTTACCGAGAAGATTGTGAAGCTCACCGGTATCTTTCTGTTGCGCGATGCTCTCAACAAGCTGTCTTGATTCGGTGAGCCGCCCAGTGAGGAAGTAGGCAAGCGCCAGGTTGTAGCCGTTGTCATAGGAAGTCGGATGGATCTGCTGCGCCTTTTCGAGGAGCGGTATCGCCTGCGGGAGCTTTCCTGATTGGATGTAAAACTCAGCCAGATTGTGATTCGCCTGAAAATCATCCGGCTCCAGGGTGAGCGCTTGACGAAACTGCTCTTCCGCCGAGTCTGCCTTCCCGGCATGAAGAAGGCTCGTTGCCAGATTTGTTCTTGCTGCGGCCGAATCCGGTTTCAGCTGAACAGCAATTTGCAGCTGTTCTACGGACTGCTCGTGTTTTGACTGTACGGCATAGACCAGACCTAGGAGCTCGTGAACTTCAAAGCTCTTCGGGGCGGTGGCTGAGAGTTTTTCGAGTTGAGTGGCGGCCGCGGCGAAGTTGCCCGCGTGGTATTGCGCGACTGCGGACTGAAACTCCTGATCGAGAAGATTGCCCTGGTTCTGTTGGGCCGGTGCAAACGATGCATTGACGACCAGCGAACAAAGAAGGACAAGCCGCAGCAGAGACCCCTTGTTCACTACACACCTCGGCGATTGTCGCGTGAGCATACGCTGCGCAAAAAGAGACACCCCGGAGAGTGGTTCCCGGGGTGCTCATCTTTGCTACGAGTATAGCGTCAGTAATAAAGCTTTAGAGCGAACTGGATCTGCCTTGGATCGTATGGAGCAAATCGAGTGGATCCGATTTGACCGAAGGCAGAGTTGGTGAAGTCGCCTGAGCCTCCGATGGCGGAGACGCCGTTGCCGCCGAAGTTTGGAGCGTTGAAGTTCGGATGATTGAGGATGTTGAAGAACTCAGCCCGGAACTGCATCGAGATACGATCGCTGATCTGGAAGCCCTTGAAGGCTGAGAAGTCGAAGCGGCGGATGCCCGGACCGGGGGCTGATCCAGGCCGGTCACCCAGGATTGCCAAACCGTTCAGAGGCACGCATCCGGTTGGTGTGAGGGGAGTCACCAGTTGGCCATTATCCCCAAGCAGACAGGGCTGATTGAAGGCGGCCGGATTCCCGAACCAGAAGAGGTTGATCTTTCCAGTGGTGGGATCTGTCTTGGTTTTAATGCCAAGCTTCTGGCTCTGGCCGGGAACCTTCAAGTCATTGCAGCTTGTCCCAGAGGTCGTTCCGCTTGGACAACTGAGGTAGATGGGCTGACCACCCTGGATAACCGCGAGGGCATTGACGCTCCAGCCTCCGAAGACGCTGTTCCCGAGCTTGCCGGCGTTAGCCATGTACTTTTTGTTCTTACCAAACGGAAGCTCGTAGGTGCCGCTTAGGTGGAATACGTTGCGGATATCGAAGTCTGCCGGACCCCAATCAAATTTGGGACCCGCGCCCGGAACATATGGCGCCCGATATCTTTCGTTGGGGCTGCCATTCAGGAGATCACCCGCGTTAGACATCGTCTTGGACCAGGTGTAGGTGAGGAGATAGCTCAAACCATTCGCAAGCTGCTGTTCAAGTTTGGTTTGCAGGCCGCTGTAATTGCTGTTTCCAATGGTCCGCTGGTAGCTACCGCCCTGGGCGAAATCCTGGAAAGGAACAAAAGGAGTTGTGCTTGTGTTGGCGGGGAGAAGTTGAGACGGTCTATTGTTGCCAGGCGCGCCAGTCTGGAGGTTGCTGCCGTCGGTGAAGACGTATGCCGCTTGCGCGGTCAACGTGTTCGTCAACGCATATTGGAGAGTGAGATTCGTGCTCAAAGTACGAGGCGTTTTATAGTCGAACTGAAGCCCCTGCAGGCTCAAACCTGAGGCGTTGACCGCCAGAGGAGTAAAGGCGGCGCAGGTGAGACCAGTGCCGATCGGTGCACTGCCCCCCACACCAGCCGTTGGACATGTGCCGTACGGGTTGGGGCCAGCACCGAAGGGCGCACTGTCAGAGCCATTTGTCTGGAAGTTGAAGTTGTAAACGAAGGGATAGTTTTCGCCTATGTTCGGGCCATAACCCTGGTTTTCAAATGCGTTGTAGAAGAGACCCAATCCGCCGCGGAGTACAAGCTTCGGAGTCGCCTGGAAGGCAAAGCCGAATCGTGGAGCGATGTTATTTTTCTGAGTTTGTACGAGAGCGTTTCCGTATTGGTTGGTAGAGCCGAGCGCAATGCCATCCTTCGCCAGCAGGTCGAGGAACCCTTGCCCATTCAGAGAGGGATTATTGGCAGTCGAAGACAGCTGTCTGTTGGCCTTCCCTGTTGCCGGGATGAGGTAAACCGGCCCACCCGGGGGACCGCTCTGTACAAAATTAGCCTGGGCGCCATTGGTCTCTGAGATGGGGCTGAAGTAATCCCAACGGAGGCCCAGGTTGAGAGTCAAGGTGGGGGTGACCTTGAGGTCGTCCTGGAAGTAGAACGCCAGATAGATTCTCTGGTCGTAGGTCTTGGCGATATTGGACGCTTGCACCTGGTTCGCGCCGCCTATACCGTTAGGGCCGCCGACGGTCGAGAGTGTTGGAGTCAGCAGCATTGCGGCGCGACCGGTCTGATCTCCGGTCTGGCTCGGAACGCCTGCGTAGTTGCCGTCGAAGTTGAACTGACCTCGTGAGAAGGCCGGCTGCAGGGTATTGAAGTGTACGTCCTGGTACTCCATGCCCATTTTGAAGCTGTTCTTGCCGTAGATCTTGGTGAAGTCATCCGTGACCTGAAGGGTCTGGCTGATTTCGTCGGAGGGCAGAAAGTCATTGCTGCCGAGTTCATTCAGACCCGCGATCTGGATCGCGGGGAGTCCACCATTCAATGGAACCTGGGGGATGCCCTGAATTCCGAATTGCGCCGGGATACCCAGCGTGTTCCCTTCCGGACCGGTCCGAGTGGTATGCAGGTGGTTGAATCCGACGCGCACCACATTGATGGTGGTCGGGGTAAAGACGTGGGTATATCCGAGGACCGACTGGTAGGATCTGTAGGTTTGATCGCCCTGCTGGAAGCCGCCACCGTCCGCTATCCCACCGAAGATGCCGGGGATGAATTGGGGATCATCCGCCCAGCTGAAGCGGCCGAAGACCTGGTCCTTCGCGGATGGGTTGAAATCGACACGAACGTCAAAGGCGTTCTTGTGTTCGAAAAGGCTGGGGCTGTTGGTGTAGTTGTTGGTAAAACTACCGGTTGTGGGGACGGGGTACAGATTCAGCAGCTTTACGGCGTTCGGATCCAGACGGCCTGCAGGGAGCTGATTCAGGCCGCAAGCAGTGAGCGAGTAAACGGACGTGCTTGGTCCGCAGGATCCGAACGGGTCGCGAACAAAGCCTGACTGCGTCGCTGCGCGGCCGGAGACAGGATCGATTGCGCCCGCGGTGACTGCACGTGTTGTGGCCGGGTCAAGAACCGTTCCGTAGGGAACGGTTCTACCCAGTGCATCCGTTCTCGCCGGACCTGTCTGTTGGGTGATGAGGTCGGAGAGGTTGGTGAAACCGCTATTTCGCTCGGTGAGTGTCGGCACGCTGCCGTTAAGGACAGTGCCCTGCACGCGGCGGAAGCCTTCATAGTCGCCGAAGTAGAAGAGCTTGTCTTTGATTATCGGGCCGCCGATGGAGGCACCGAACTGGTTCTGTCGCAGCTCGCCCTTTTTGGTGTTGGAGTTGTTTTCAAACCAGTCGGCCGCGTCGAGGACGTCATTGCGGAAAAATTCCCATGCCGCGCCGTGAATGCTGTTGGTTCCGGACTTGATGGTGGCATTCAGAACGGCGCCCGCCGAACGGCCAAGCTCAGCGCTGAAATCTGCCGTCTGCACCTTGAACTCCTGGATGGCGTCCAGCGGAGGAAGGATGACGAAGTTGGTTCCGTTCAGGAAGTCGACGGCGTTGGAGTTGTTGTCAATGCCGTCCAGCAGGTAGTTGTTCTGCGCGGGGCGCAAGCCATTGGCTGAAAAGGCGCCAGAGGCGGCGTTGCCGCGGGTGTCCGCCTGGGGCGTGTTTACGCCCGCGACAGACTGCGCAAGAAATGTAAAGTTGCGTCCATTCAAAGGCAGACTGTTGAGGGTGTGCTGATTGACGACTTGTCCGACCGACGCTTCATCCGTCTGCAACTGAGGCGGCGCAGCGGTGACTTGGACAGTTTGCGAGGCGGCGCCCAGACTCAGCTTGACGTCGACGAGCAGGTGCTGCCCGACAGTCACAGTCAGGTTTTGCTGTGTGGTTGTAGAGAATCCCGGGGCGGCCACGGTGACGGTGTAATGGCCGATTCTGACCGGCGAGAAGACATATTCGCCGGCGCTGCCCGTAGTGGTCTCAAGGGTTATGCCCTGATCGGTGTTCAAGAGGGTTACGTGTGCGTTGGGCACCGCGGCGCCAGAGGAGTCCTGAACCACTCCGTTGATGACGCCTGCATCCACCTGGGCGAAGAGATGTTGCGGCTGAGCCAGCACAATCAAGCATGCAAAGGCTATATAGGCGACACGTCTGAACCACTGGGAAACGTTGCGATCAATGGCCATAAAGTTACCTCTCTCCCTCGATGAGGCCCAATTCTGCGCTTGAAGCAGCCACGCTCTGTCATTCAGCCCGGTCTAAGTAACCGATTACATCCTGCTTTCACCGACACGAGGAAGTAACCGGTTACACGCCAGTCGGCAGGAACATATTCCAATCTCTCAACCGTTGTCAACCAAAAGGTGGAGGGTAGTGTGGTTTACGGCAACCAGGGCGTCAACAACGCCTCATGAGGATAGTTGGCCGGTGCAAATCCGTGCAGAGATTGGCGCTTCGGTCCACTGCCGGGATTAGTGTTAGCATTCCGTCTGCACGGGACCCGTGAGGATGCCGCGTCATTCAACAGAAAATCACGGCGTTTCCCGACGAACGATCCTGAAGGGCCTGGGGTTTGCGCCGCTTCTGCTGCGCCCGTCGCCGCTTCATGGCTATTCGCTCTTGTTTGGAGATGTTCTCCATCATCAGGATCCTTCCTTTCCCTTCAGTGACATTCGTCTGGCACCGCACTACCCGGCGAAATCTCCCCTGGAAGACGTGTTGCGACTTGTCGAACCGGGCGCGGACGAATTCGTTACGGAAAAGTATGCCTACGAGATCGGGTCCCTGCTGGAACAGTGGAGCGCGGCTATCAGGAGATCTGCACGCGGCATTTCGGAAATCGCAAAGTTCCTGAATGCCTCGATCGAAGGCAGCTCGTTTAGTGACCCCACGGAGACCACGCTTCGCGCGGGAGGTGGGATCGAGGTTGTAAGGAGACGCTTTCCCACTGAAATTGTGCACGGGAGTGAGGGATTCCTCCAGGAGATCCGGACCTGGCTGGGACCGGTCTCGAGAATCGATGTAGCGGAATTCGAAATTACTTCTATAGAAGAAATAGCGAGTGCTCCGCTGGCGGTTCGATTGGAGATCCGCTATGACATCGTCGCGCAGCGGACTGGCCAGGAGCGCGACGAGCGTGTGGGAACCTGGGGCACCGAGTGGCGGCGGGACGGAACAGCGGAGTGGAAGGCCGCAAAATGGCAGGCTCGAGAAGAAACTCTCTGCCGCATCAACGGGCCTGTGTTCATCGACATCACTTCTCAGGCGCTCGGCGGAGCGGACTCATACAAGAACCAGATGCTCCGGGGCTCAGATTACTGGCGCACTGTTCTGGATGGCGCGTGCGGCATCGATGTGTATGGCAACAACGGTGTGGCTGCGGGCGATTTCGACAACGATGGACTAGACGATCTTTATGTCTGCCAGCCGGCGGGATTGCCAAATCGGCTTTACCGCAATCGTGGCGACGGAACGTTTGAAGATGTCACAGAGAAATCCGGAGTCGGCGTGTTGGACAACACCGCATGCGCGCTTTTCGCCGACTTTCAGAACAGGGGATTTCAGGATCTACTAGTGGTTTGCGGTGGTGGTCCTCTCCTGTTCCTCAATCAAGGCGACGGCACATTCGCGATCAAGCGGGATGCATTTCAGTTTGCGCATCCGCCTGAGGGCACATTCACGCATGCAGCCATCGCGGACTATGACGGTGATGGTCGTCTGGATATCTATTTCTGCCTCTATAGCTACTACCTCGGACTCGACCAGTATCACTATCCGGCGCCTTACTTCGATGCACGAAATGGCCCAGCAAATTTTCTTCTGCATAACGAGGGAAATGCAGTCTTTGTGGACCGGACTGCAGCGGCAGGCTTAAACGCGGAGAACGATCGCTACAGCTTTGCCTGCGCGTGGGGCGAGTCAGGCTCGAGTGGCTTTGCCGATCTTTATGTAGCCAACGATTTCGGCCGCAGTAATTTATATCGCAACAACGGCGATGGCACATTCAGTGCGATCTCAGGTACAGCCCACGTTGACGACGCAGGCGCCGGGATGAGCGCGTGCTGGTCCGATTGCGACAATGACGGCAAGCAGGACATCTACGCAGCGAACATGTGGTCAGCGGCGGGCCAGAGAGTTTCAGATCAGAAGCTCTTTCACGAGAAGGCTCCGGAGGACATTCGCGCGCTCTACCGCAGGCATGCCAGAGGCAATTCACTCTATAGGAACAAGGGGAATGGGCAGTTCGACAACGTGAGCGGGCAGGCCGGAGTGGAGATGGGGCGCTGGTCCTGGTGCTCGGATTTCTGGGACTTCGATCATGATGGCTATCCCGACCTTTATGTTGCCAATGGCTATATTTCGGCGCCGGAGCGGAACGATCTTGCGAGTTTCTTCTGGCGGCAGGTGGTGGGGAATTCTCCCGATGACGCTACGCCGGCGCAGGCGTATGAGCGCGGATGGCAGGCGATCAACGAATTGATTCGTTCTGACCGCTCCTGGAACGGCTACGAAAGAAATGTAATGTTCGCTAACAATCGAGACGGGACATTCTCTGAGGTTTCAGGTGTAGTGGGGCTCGACTTCCCTGAGGATGGACGCTCGTTTGTTCTGGCCGATATCGATCATGACGGACGGCTCGAGGTTATTTTGAAAAACCGCAACGCGCCGCAACTTCGGATCATGCACAATGCGATGAAGGATATTGGCCATTCCATAGCGTTTCGTTTGAGAGGGAAGAAAAGCAATCGCGATGCGATCGGTGCTGCTGTCGTGGTGGAGTCCGGAGCGCTACGCCAGACGAAGTATCTGCAGGCGGGCTCCGGGTTTCTTGCCCAGCATTCAAAAGAGATCTTCTTTGGACTGGGGAAGGAGGAAGGAACAGTTCGGGCCATGATCCGGTGGCCGAGCGGGCTCTCTCAGGAATGGAATGCTCTGCCGATAAACCGTCGCATTGAAATCGAGGAAGGCTCCGACACATTTTCGGCCACAGCTTTTGCGGCGCCGCCTTCAGCCTATGCGCAACCGGCGCAGCCGACTGTTCCGGAGCAGCTGCCATCTCGAGTAGCTACCTGGCTCATGGAGCCTTTGAAGGCACCCGAGTTCACGTTGCCTGATCTCTCGGGAAATACGCGGTCGCTTCAGGAATTTCGGGATCACTTCGTGCTTCTCATTTTCTGGGCTAAGACGGCTCCGATTTCGAGCGAGCAATTGAAGCTTCTTGATCGGGGCCGGTTATCGCTAGCCGGGAGCGGTCTGAAAGTCGTAGCGATCAATGTGGATAGTGCGGCTAATGATGCGGGTGACGCCAGGGAGGCACGATCGGCCGCCGGACTTGAAGCGCTTTCCTTCCCGGTTCTTTTTGCAACCGAGGATGTTGCAGGAATCTACAACATCGTCTATCGATACCTCTTCGACCGGCGCAGGAATCTTGCGATCCCGACCGCCTTCCTGGTGGACAGGGGGGGCATGATCGTGAAGGTGTATCAGGGGGCGCTCGAGCTAGCGGATCTGCTCAAGGATGTGCGATCGGTCCCGGCAACGGCGACGGAGCGCATGCGCAGAGCACTTCCATTTGCTGGAACAGCGTACCTAAACGAATTTGTGCGCAACGATTTCACCTACGGCGTGGCGATGCTTCAACATGGCTATCTAGATGAAGCGGCAGCGTCTTTTCAACAGGTGGTTGCGGCAAAGCCGAACAACCCCGAAGGCTACTACAACCTGGGCACTCTCAGCCTTCAGCGGCATGACTATTCGCAGGCGCGCCAATATCTTGAAGAAGCATTAAAGCTGCGACCGAACTATCCGGAGGCTTGGAACAACCTTGGAATGATGGCCGCTCAAGAAGGTCACATGGACGAAGCTGTCCAGAATTTCCGTCAATCACTCTTGTTGCGCCCCGGCTATGCCACCGCACTGCTGAATCTGGGGAATGTGTATCGACGGCATGGAGATTCTGAAAAGGCGCAGGACTGCCTGACCCGTGCCCTTGAGCTACAACCTGACGATCCGGAAGCAAACTATAGCCTCGGTATGCTCTATGCGCAGCAAAACCAATTGCCGCGCGCCGAGCAATATTTGCAGAAAGCCGCTGAGCTGCGTCCCGACTATCCCGAAGCATTGAACAACCTCGGTGTCCTCTACGTCCGGGAACAGGACTATGCGAGAGCAGAGGCGCAGTTCAAGAGCTGTATTCGGATGAGTCCTAAGTTCGACCAGTCCTATCTCAATCTGGCCCGCCTCTACGTGATGCAGAACGATAAGGAGAAAGCGAGAGAGGCGTTGGCGGATCTGCTACGCGTGCAGCCCGACAACCCAAACGCCAAACAGGCGATCGACGTATTGAACTCTCTGCCCTGAACTGGTCTTTATAATCGCAGTTTATGAGTTGGCCCCGCCGGCGTTTTCTCGGTACCTCTTTGTTTATGCTTAGCGGCACATTGCTGGAGGCGCTTGCCACTCCACTCTGGCGATGGAAAGACTCCGAGTTGCTCCTGGCCGCGACGTCGAAGCCTTCGGCACCTCCAATTCAGTTTGTGGATGTGGGCCAACAGGCCGGGCTAAATACGCCCAACGTGTGGGGCGGCATTGATCACAAACGGTCCATCATCGAAGCCAAGGGAAGCGGGTTGGCGTTCTTTGACTACGATCACGATGGCTGGCTGGATATCTATCTCACCAATGGCGATCGGCTCGACACGCAATGGCCGGCCGGCAAAGCGCCAACGTCGCGACTGTACAAAAACAATCGCGACGGCACATTCACGGATGTGACAGCCAAATCAGGATTGTCGCGGACCGGCTGGCAGACCGGGGTGTGCGTGGGCGACTACAACAACGATGGATGGGATGATCTGTTCTGCTGCTTCTGGGGACATAACGCCCTGTTCCATAACAATGGAGACGGCACCTTTACCGATGTCACTCAGAAGGCCGGCCTGCAACAGAAAGAAGTCCGCTGGGGCGCTGGATGCACTTTCCTTGACTACAACAGGGACGGCTATCTCGACCTTTTCGTCTGCAATTACATCAAGCTGGATCCGGACAAGATTCCCTCTGCGGATGTGACACACTACTGCCAGTGGAAGGGCGTTCCCATCATGTGCGGCCCCCGTGGTCTTCCCGCGGACACGAACATCCTGTATCACAACAATGGAGACGGGACGTTTACCGACGTGTCGGAAAAGGCGGGCATTTTAAAAGCCGGTCCGCGATATTCCATTACCGCAGTCTCGTATGACTTCAACAACGATGGCTGGCCGGACATTTATGTTGCGGTGGATTCCGAGCCCAGCATCCTGTTTCAGAACAATCATGACGGCACGTTTACGGATGTCGCTGTGATGGCGAATTGCGCTTACAGCGACAGCGGTCATGAACAGGCGGGCATGGGAATTGCCGTTGCGGACTACGATTGCGATGGCTGGTTCGACATTTTCAAAACCAACTTCGCGGATGATACATGCAACCTGTATCACAACAATGGCGATGGGACATTTACCGACGTCACGTTTCCCGCAGGCGTCGGGGTGAACAGCCGCTACGTGGCCTGGGGATGCGGTTTTATTGACTACGACAACGATGGCTGGCCGGACATTCTTCAAGCGAATGGGCATGTCTATCCAGAGATAGACAAGTACGATTTCGATCAGAAGTTCAAGAATCCACGACTGGTCTACAAAAACCTCGGCAACGGCCATTTCAAGGATGTCTCTTCAGAGATGGGACCAGGCATCAACGAGCACTATTCCAGCAGGGGCGCTGCCTTCGGCGACTATGACAATGATGGCGATATGGACGCGCTGGTTCTCAACATGAATGATCTGCCGTCGCTCTTACGCAACGATGGCGGCAACAAGCAGAACTGGATCAAGATCAAACTGGTAGGGACCAAATGCAATCGCACGGCGATTGGCGCGAGGGTGCGTGTCTTTACCGGCAAGCACATTCAGATGGATGAGGTGCACAGCGGTGCAAGTGTGATGTCGCAGAGCGATCTTCGGCTCCACTTCGGTTTGGGCGCGATCGAGACGGTGGATTCCATCGAAGTGAAATGGCCGACAACGCAAAAAATTGAACGATTTTTGAAAGTGAAGGCGAACCAGATACTCACCATTCGCGAAGGCGATGGCATCATCGCAACGTTCAGGCCGAAACAGAAGTAGCGAGCTCATTGGGGCACAGAAGTCGCCGGCTGTCCTTGTACGACGACAAATTGTTTGAGCTCTCGACGCTCTCGCTCTACGGCATCTGCCTGGCGTTTCTCGATCTGATCATGAAGCTGAAACTCCTGCTGCGCCTTGTCGTGCTCGCCAAGGTGTTCATAGGCGACGCCTAGCCGATAGTGAGCCTCCGCTAACTGCGGATTGACCTCGCTGGCCTTCGTGTAAAGCTGGATCGCCTTCTTGTAATTGTGCTGGGAAGCCGCCAGGATACCGAGTTGCAAGAACCCGTCGGAGCATCTGGGATCGATGGTCACTGCTTTTGTGAGCAGCCTTTCCACGTCTTGCATGGCAGGACTGCTTGATGACGATTGCTGCTGTTTCCACATCGCCATCGCGTAGAGGTAATTCGCGATGGAGCTGTCACGCTGGTCTTTCGCAAACCGCGCCAACTTCGCCCCAATGCAAGGCGATGGCGTGGGTGCTGCCATAGCGACCTTTCCCATGAAAATGTAGGGTTCTGGGTTCGAGGGATCGAGGTCGGAAGCAGCGCAAAGGTTACGAGCGGCCTCATCGTACGCGGCCCCGGCGAAGAGGGCAGTCCCCAAACCCGTCAGCAGTCTGACCGAGTGTGGATGTGCTTTGACGCCGTTTCGAAAGACGTCTGCGGCTTGCCACACGGCGCGATGCAAGAGCAATTCCGAGCCCCATGCGAAGTAGTTTTGCTCGCTCGGATTGAGAGCAACGGCTAGCTGGTACTCCTGAACTGCGCCAAGTGGGTCCCCGAGCTTCTCGTCGAGTTCAGCGGCCATGCGATGAAGGTCGGCATCGTTCTTTCGCTTCAGGAGGTTGTCGACGTGCTCGCGAGCCTGTTTGAAATCGCCGATTTGTTCATACGCCAAGGCGAGGTCGCCTTCGTTGTTCTCGTTCGCGGGATCGAGCCGGTATGCGGCCTCGAGTAATGGTAGCGACTCGCGATATCTTCCGGCATTAAGGTAGTACTCACCGAGCTGATGGTTGGCCTCGAAGCTTCCAGGAGCGCCGGCGAGCGCTGTGCGCAAGGTGCCTTCCGATTCTCCTTCTTTCGCGCTGCCGGCGCGATCTGAGGTACCTGGTTCCGCGTCCTTCGGTTTAAGGGCGACGGTTTCTCTCGCGAGATCCTCGCTGGTCCGCAGGATAGAGTCCGATCCGTGACCGCCCACGGCAGTCCAATCTGTAACCCCGGCAACGGTGAAGTTGGGCGAATCAGAAAAACCCATGGACTGGGTCGGAGAGAGCGGCCGGGTGGCGGCGTTTGATTCAAGAACCAGATCGATATGCCTTCGATCGACATTCGAACCTATAACGATGGTTGCGGCAGCGCTGCGGAGTCCTGACTTATCCGCTGTCAGCTTATAGGTTCCTGTTGGAAGAGCTGAAAACTCGAACGCACCTGCTGCGCTGGTTTTCGTTTCGAGAGGATTTCGTGCGGCGGTCTCTTCCAGTTGCACCGATGCATTCGCAACCGGGTTGCCGCCCGAGTCGTTGACGCTGCCCTGGATGATAGCTCCGGTCGAATCTTGCGAGGAAGCTTGCTGTGCAATTGCGGTAGGGATCGCGAAGAGCAATGCCGCGATGGCAACCAGCGCTGCGCGCAGACAGCGAAGAGTTCTGGTGTCGATGGCGAACCGCGACATGTCCGAATTATTCACAATTGGATTGGTTTTGCTACTCGAGATTCTACCTGTCGGCGTATTAAGGTACGCGCTTCAAGAAAGCGCTTGCATGTATGCTGGAGCCGGTTGTCGTGGCTCGCTTGGAGCAGGTTAGGAGATTTCATGGACCGCAGAGGGTTCATCAAGACTACCGGCACGTTGATTGCGGGTGCGACACTGGCGCCTGGTGCGCTTGCTGCAGATCGCAATGCATCCGACGATGGAGTCGGCGGACGTATGGAATTGCCAATGAACCGCGGCTGGCTGTACAGCCGGACTGCTGAAGCTGGCGCGACATCTCGCGAGTTCAACGACGCGAACTTCGAACGCGTGGTCGTGCCGCACACGAACGTCAAGCTTCCGTGGCACGGCTTCACTGAGCAGGACTACACGTTTATTTCCACGTACCGCAGGCACTTCAGACTGCCGCAGTCTACGGCGGGGCACCGCGTGTTTGTCGACTTTGAAGGCGTGATGACGGCCTCAACGGTGTGGCTGAACGGGCAGCGGCTTGGGGAGTACAAGGGCGGCTACACGCCGTTCTCCTTCGAGTTGACTCCGCATCTGGATGCAACGGGAGAAAACGTGTTGGCCGTGGAAGTGGACTCGACGGAACGCCCTGACATTCCGCCCTTCGGCTATGAAGTGGACTACCTCACCTTTGGCGGTATCTACCGCGAGGTTTCATTGCGGGTGGTGCCGGACACCTTCATCGAGAATGTGTTCGCGGCGCCGAAGAATGTGATGACGCAACCTGCTGTTGATGTGAAGTGTTATCTCGAACATCCCGCAACTGCCAGCCACGAGCACTACTCCCTGACGGCTGAAGTGTTGGACGGTGACCGCGTGCTAGGTACAGGAACCAAAGAGATACCCGCAGCAAGCCTGGCGCATGGCGAACTGCAATACACGGTGGAGATTCCGCACCTCGAGAAGGTCGAGCTGTGGGGCTTGGATCATCCGCAGCTGTATCGCGTGCGCGTTCGCTTGATGCGCGGCCGCCAGATAGTGGATGAGCAAACCCGCCGCTTCGGTTTTCGCGAGGCGACGTTCACAGATCAGGGCTTCTCGCTCAACGGGAAGATCGTGAAGCTGCGCGGACTCGATCGTCACCAGACATTTCCGTATGTCGGACAGGCAATGCCGGGACGAGTGCAGCGCCGCGATGCGGATATCCTGCGCACGAATTTCCACTGCAACATCGTACGCACCTCGCACTATCCGCAGTCGCGGTACTTCCTCGATCGGTGCGATGAGATTGGACTCCTCGTACTGGAGGAGATTCCGGGCTGGCAGCATATTGGCGATAAGGCGTGGCAGGACATTTCAGTCGACAATGTGGGCCGCATGATCCGCCGCGACTGGAACCATCCGTCCATAGTGCTGTGGGGCGTGCGTATCAACGAGTCGCGCGACAATCACGACTTCTACACGCGCACCAACGCATTGGCACATCAGCTCGATCCGACGCGGCAGACGGGCGGTATTCGCTACTTCCAGGAGTCGGAGTTCCTGGAAGATGTGTTCACGATGAATGACTTCGGCTGGCCGCTGAAGAAGCCAAATCATTCGCGGTATCTGAACACGGAGTTTGTGGGACACACCTATCCCTGCAAGACCTTCGACAGCATGGAGCGCCTGCAAGAGCACACCATCCGTCACGCGCGTGTGCATGACACGCTGGCCTCTGATCCCCAGTATGCGGGAGGCATTGGATGGTGCGCCTTCGACTACAACACGCACGCGAACTTCGGTTCCGGCGATCGCATCTGCTACCACGGCGTTGCCGACATCTTCCGCGAGCCGAAGCCCGCGGCGTTCTTTTACAAATCACAATGCGATCCTGCGGAAGAGATCGTACTGGAACCGGCATTTCACTGGGCGCGCAACGATGAGTCGGTGGGCTTCACCAAAGGACTTATCTGCTCGAACTGCGATCACGTGAAGATCTACACGATCACCGGCTCAGGCGAGCACCTCCTGGCCGAAGCCGATCCGGACCGCACACAGTTCCCGCATCTGAAGTACGCGCCGTTCTATGTGGACTTCGGTGACCAGATCCGCGAGAACTGGGGAGACTTCCGGATCGACGGCTACATCGGCGGCAAGCAGGTGATCTCGAGGCGCTACTCCGGCGATGGGGTGGATCATGAGTTCGTGTTGCAACCGGACGATACCGAGCTGATTGCGGACGGGGCCGATACAACCCGCGTAGTGTTGCGGATGAACGATAGATACGGCGCCATCCGGCCGTTTGCCAGCGATGGGATTGTGCTGGAGCTCGAGGGGCCGGGGACGTTGATTGGCGATAACCCTGCCACCCTTATTGGCGGCGCCGTGGCGGTATGGGTGCGGGCGGGAGAGCAGCCGGGTTCGCTGACGCTCCGTGCCAAGGATCCACGGCACGGAACGAAGGAAGTGCAGTTCACGCTGAAGGCAGCCCCGGCCGAACAGGTCTAAGCCAAGTGAATCAGGCGCGGGCGCTGGCTTCGGCCTCTACTGCAGTGGGGTAGTTCTTGAGGATGAGGTGCACCTTCGTCGTCTGGAGCAGGGCGTTGATGCGCTCGTTCACGCCGGCAAGCAGCAGTTTGCGGCCATTCTTCTCGGCCGAGACGTAGCAGTTCATGAGCAGGCCGAGACCCGCCGAGTCCATGTAGGGTGACTCGGTCAGGTCAATGATGAGCACCGCAGGCTTGTGCTGCGCGAGGTCCTGCTGGAATTCGAAGGTGTTCTGCAGGGTCAGGGGGCCTTTGAGCAGGAGTATGGTGACGCCCTCGCCTCTTCCTTGTGCAACGGTTACGGTTAGCGGTTCATCGCGCATGGCGTTGAGTGTAAGGAGCGTTTGGTTACGGGGCGATGAATTCGGCTGCCTGCGTTACCTCGGAAGCGGTCGAGTGAGGTCGGCGGGGGTGTCTATGTCCAATTCGCCCCCGGGCAGGGGGATCAGGTGGACCGACTCGGGGTGGCGGGCGAACAGCGGGCCCGCGCCGCGGTCACCGCTTAGCTGGCGCAGCTCCGGGAAGTGGGTGGCCGCGAAGAGGGTTGGGACACCGCGGGTGCCGGCGTAGCTGGAGGCTACGATGCTGCTGCCGGTAGAGCGCCACGTGGCCACGAGCGCGCGAAGGTGGTCGGCCGTGACGGCTGGCTGGTCACAGACGGTGATGACGATGGCGTCGGAGTCGGCTGCCACCTCGAGCGCGGCGACCAGCGAGCTGGCCATTCCGGATTCTGCGTCAGGGTTGTCAACCAGTTGCAGCGGCAGACCGGCGAGCAGCGGGCGGTGCTCGGACGCGCGAGGACCGAGCACGACGATCGGCATGACGAAGCCAGCATCGAGCAGCAGGCGGGCGGCGCGAGGCAGCATCGGGACCCCGCCGACGAGGGTGGATTGTTTGTCTGTCCCGAAGCGCCGGCTGCTGCCTGCGGCAAGAAGGATGCCGGCGACGCGGTCCATATTGGTCGTGTCCACATTGGCCGTCATGAGGCAACAGTAGCAGGTCGAAGTGAGTAGACTATTGCTATGCAGGAGCATGCCCGCATGATGGCTGCCTGGAGGGATGCGGGCGGTGTGTGCGTGCTGGCGACGGTGGTGGGCACGCGCGGCTCATCGTATCGTTCGCCAGGGGCGCGAATGCTGATCCTGCCAGATGGCTCGCGGATCGGCGCGGTCAGTGGCGGATGCCTGGAAGGCGAGCTGTGCCGTCGGGCGCACTGGTGGACGTCCGAATCGCCGGCGGTGCTGAAGACCTTCGATACCTCGACGCAGGAAGACAATGAGGGCTTCGGATTAGGCTGCGGCGGCGGGATCGATCTACTGCTGGAGCGCCTTCCGTCCGAGGCGACGGCGACACATCCGCTTCTGGCGCAAGAGCGCGTGACCGAGAGCCGCGAGGCTGGGGCCCTGGCGATGGTGCTCGAGGCGACCACGTCGTCCGGGCTTCAGGTGGGTCAGCGGTTTGCGCGGGAGAATGCGCAGCAGTATCCGGAAGTGGCGGGACTGCGCGAGCGTGCCGTGGAGACAGGGTATTCGTTCAGTGCGGAGTTACGTCAGGGCGCGCTGACTGGTTGCCGACTGTTCTTCGAGTCGCTGAGCCCGCCGGTGCAGATGCTGGTGTGCGGTGCGGGCACTGACGCGCAGCCGATGGTGGCGCAAGCCGCAGCGCTGGGCTGGAGCGTCGTGGTGCTGGACCAACGTGCTGACTTTGCCCGGGCGGCGCGCTTTCCCGAGGCGGGGCTGGTGACCGTGGCGAAGGACGCTGCAGCGCTTGATAGTGTGCGATTCGATAGCAGGACCGCGGCGGTTGTGATGAGCCACAGCTTTGCGCAGGACACTTTCTTTCTTGAATTGCTGCTGCGGCAGCCGCTGGGGTACCTGGGGGTGCTGGGTGCGCGGCGGCGTACGCTGGACCTGCTGGCGCGACTGGGTCGCGATGCCATGCCGGCGGAGTTACATGCGCCGGCCGGGCTGGACATCGGGGCGGAGACGCCGGAGCAGATTGCGCTCTCGGTTTTGAGCGAGGTGCAGGCTACGTTTGCCCATCGGAGCGGCGGGGCGCTGCGCGAGCGCGATGGCAGCATCCATGGCCGAGAGCTTCGCGGCGATCATTCCGACGATGGCGCAGAGCGAGTGCTTCCAGTACGCGACTGCGGCCTGCAGTAGGGTACTGTTACCTGCCCCCTCCCCCCTCTCCGGTGCGGGAGGCCTGTACGTAACTCATGCAGATACAATAAGTTGAGGTGTCTTCCGGGGGCTAAAAATGTCCAAGGAAAGGACTTATACGTAAATATGTCCTGCGAAAGGACTTAGCGGTGAGCAGAACTGTCAAGTCAGCGGGTTCGCTTGTCGACGCTTAGCCGTGAATCTTTTTGCCCCTTATTTCCAGTCTAGCGAATTGGGTGGAATTAACTGGCAGGTTTTCGCGTGATTTCTGCGCCCGATTCCCAAATTGATTTTTGGATTATGCGCGATCGGCAGTGGAGCTGTTCAGCAGTGCGGAAGCGATCTGCTCCCACTCGGCTTCGAGTGACAGCGTGCAACGCGGTTGGTGAGCGCGGCTGTACCAGTAGGCGGCGTTTGATGCGTCGCCTTCTTTGCGGTGGAGATAGGCGTGGACCCACGCGGCATCTGCTCCGTTGTCGACTTGTGCGATTTCGTGTGCCTGATTCCAGTCGCCTTTTGCTTCCCACCAGAGGGCGGTGAGGAGAGGTTGGAGGCTTGGCGGCGGGTCACGTTGATCGAGAGATACGCGGAGCTCGTCGAGGGTCATGGTGTTGGGATGTTAGTTGTGTTGTGAGCGAGGGAATTTGAGACGGCGCGTCAGGCGATGGACCAACTCGAGCGCCGTTATATACAGGATCGTCGTTAGCGACCCCACAGTGAAGGCGAAGATGAGACAGGCCTCTAGTCCGAATCCAAGTGGATCGCCTTTTATAACATTAGGCTGGCCTCGTAGTGCCGCAATCAGTGCCAAAAGCAAGATAAACGCAGGCCCAATCACTATCCCGCTGCCTGCGATGATGAGTATCCTCCTTTTCTCAGCATCTCTCTGCATGATCACGATGGGCAGATACAAGCATGCGACGGGCAGCGCGAATTTCATCGTGATGCGAAAATCAGACACAGCGACTGCTCCCCAATGGAAGCCTGCAAAGACCCAACTGAAAAGGCCGACGGCAAGCAGTACGGACAGGAACCATAGGCCAATGTTTCTTGCGACTATCATCGGGTCCCACCTTCTCTGGCTTCAGAGTCGGGCCGAGCAACGTAAGTCTAAGCACTACTACAATGCGCTCAAAGCGCTACTCCGAAGCCGAATATGTTAGCCACCGTAAACAATGCGGTCGTCGATTTGGGATCGTTTGCGATAGTAACTGCTGCCACCCAACTACCTGGCGCTTTCCGTTGGTGACTGCTAGATAATGAATCCAACGAATCGGCATAGTGCTCCTTTGCTTCGCTTGCGAAGTGTGGGCTCCTCCATTCAAGGATCAGGTCGGATTCTCAATCCTATTGACGAGTGTTGCTCCAAACGATCTCACACACTCCAACAATTAGCATGATTGCGCCATAGAATGCCCAATGTTGGTCGCCTTGCATGAAGCTGCGGCTGAGAGATCCCCACGCAAGATTCAGTCCCTGTAGGATCCAGATTCCTCCCATCAGAACGATCAAGACACCGATAAGGCTGCTTATCACTCGCATTACCACGTTGAACATACGACGCATCGCTCACCTCATCGAATCGCATCGCCGAGAAATATGCGAATCGGTCTTATTCTCCCTGAGTTACTTCCGTATTGCCGACAAACCGGTCAGAACTGAGAAATGGGCGTGGTTCTACTCAGAATCTGTTAATAGTATTGGCCATGCACTTTAGAAACTGGGTCTTCTTCATTTGTGCCTTTTCGCTGTGTGCTGTACCCCTGCTTTGGCCTTTGTCGGTCTGGGCGTCCGCTGGCAAGCCCAACGAACGGATGTACAACGCACCGTTCGAAAAGGTTTGGACAGTTTGCGTCCAAACGGCAAATGAGAAGTGGAAGGTTACTCATACAGACCAAGCCAACGGGATATTGAAGTTCCGTCAGGGAACCTCGTTTAAGACCAACTCATGGGGAATGAATGTTCGCGTCACCGTGGGTAAGGTGGACGAAAGCCATACAAAGGTCACGCTGACCTCCGAGAAAATTGACCCTCTTGAGTTGTCGTGGGCAGGTCGGGACATTGCGAAGAGATTCTTTGCTGCATTGGACAACTCATTTGTTTCTTCGACCGCAAAAACTGATAACTCAATCACGATTGGTTCTGGCGATCAACATCGGCAGACAGCCCCAACGTCTCCGACAGCGAATTGAGCGCTGAGGTTAGGCCGAATTTCGCCCGAGTGACCGGCAATCCGGAAGTTATGCCGAAGCGAGCAAACGCGGCTTGCTGATTTATGGGATAGGTTCTAGTCGCTCGGCAATGGCCGATGAAATCTACTCCACCCTAGCGTTGCACCCGGCCTGTGAATCTCGTTATCTAACATCGACACACATGCACCGGCACACATGAGCTAGTCGGCGTTAAGCGCGTCGGGCAATTTATTCTGAAACGTGATCAAAAGTTCAGCCGGACCCTCAAAGACCACACGTCGAAAGCGGTCTCTCGGCTTCTATGCTCGATGGTTTGGCCTCGGTGCGGCGTTTCTTTGGTTGTTGGCCGCACTGGTTCTTGTGGTGCTCCGGTGGGTCGACCCACCGACAACCGCGGTGCAGATGCAGCGCCGGATGCAGGGCTGGAATCAGCCCAAGCCGTATCAGAAACGATACAAATTCGTACCGCTCAGTCAAATATCGCCTGATCTCCAGCACGCTGTCATCGCCGCAGAGGACGCGCGCTTTTACCAGCACCATGGTTTCGACTGGCATGCGATCCAGCTCGCTGCTGAAGACGATATGGGAGGCGGCCGCCTTCGCGGAGGCTCCACCCTCACACAACAGCTGGTAAAAAACCTGTTCTTTGGAACGGGCCGCTCGATCCTGCGCAAGGGTGCGGAGTCCACACTGGTACCGGTTGCCGAATTTGTCCTCGGCAAGCGGCGCATTCTGGAGCTCTACCTCAACGTCGTCGAATGGGGGCCAGGCATTTTCGGGGCAGAGCCGGCGGGTCGTTTCTACTACCGAATCTCTGCCAGGAATCTTGGCCGGGAACAGTCGGCACATCTCGCTGCGATTCTGCCGGCTCCTCTGAAGCGACGCCCCGACCGCGTGAACCACTACAGCTCGATCATCCTTGAGCGGATGCGCCAAATGGGCTGGTGATCGGGGTTGCGGAGGCCACGCGCGAGCCTCCGGAAGCGTCCATCGGGGGCAATAGTACGTGGAGATTCGACGAAGAAAGCCGGAGGAAAACGTCACTGGTCAAAGTACAAGATGCAGAATTACATCCGTATTGCCGACAAACCGTCCACATAGGAGGGAGGGTTGTGCGGTGGTCATCGCGATTTACGCCAATCTGCCCAGAGCCGCTGCGCTCCACTGTCGTCCCTCGCGAAAAAACCTGAAAATACGTAAAAACGTTATCGCGAAAAGTGTGGGGTTTCTGCGCTCGTTCATGCAACGCTTGGCGCGACTGCCTCTCGTCTTGCTGGCAGAAGCGCTAACAGGACGGCTCCGATCACAAGGATTACGATCACATCAGCGAAGTTCCTGTGGACGCCGTGAGTCCAGGCTTCCACGGTTTGAATAGCCATCACCACGGCATGGGAGATGTTCCACCAAGCTACTAGAGCGATCATCGAGCGATGCTCAGATGGTCTCCTTGCGGCCATGAGTAGAAAGACTCCGACTGGAATAAAGAAGCTCAGAAACATCGGCCCGACTTCGGGCTTTCGCTCCAAGAGCCAGCTGGAATGCAGCAGATCCATATATAGAAAATAAAGTTGGGCCAGATTCAACAGCCCCACGATCACCAAGACGATTTGTGTCAGGCGTTCTCTTTTCATATTGACCTCATTTGAGCGAATCTTGTCGCGAACAGCAGCGGCTCTGGCAGAGGATTTTTGAGAAATCCGGTAGCTAAGAAGAAGTGATCCCAGCTTCCGGTTGGCGGACGATCCGCTCCGAACTAACTGCTGGCTTCATCTCTGACCAAGTCCACGCATGCCAGATGATGACCGAGGTGGCTACAGTTTCGATCGTTGCGAAGAACAGGTACTCAGGAAAAGCGGGCGGCTTCCCCCATCCGGCCAGAGGCGGAACGAAGGTCAGGAAACCATTTACAAGGGTCACAATGCCACCCGCGATGATATTCGCCAACCGGTTCGCTCTAAACGGAAGCAGTCGACACGCCAGAATCATGGCGATGGGTATTTCCATCAAGACCGCTGAACCCATTAACGCCCATGGGGAGAGTGGCTCGAATGGATTTCGCGAGCCAACAATAGCGAACAGGGCAACAACGTCCGCATACAGGTAGTTGAGTAACGCGAAGATCCACAGTAAAGACAACCGCTCTTTTGTGTCGTGCATGTCAACCTCCTACGAGTCTGCCTTCCATGCAGACTCGAGTTCGATCGCTGGATGGGAAGATACCGGGAGCTTGTCTGATTTCCTGGAAAGAACCCATCCCAGCTGCGCTAGGATGGGGCACCCGGCGCCTGAGATAGCGTTTGGGTGGACGGTGGCGAGATTCTTTCGCAGCCGCACCATGCGCAGAAACGTTGGTCGGTCGCGATGGCGTGGCCGCACTGCGGACACGGTATGGTGATTGGCCGGCGTAGCGCGAAGTAGAGGAGAAATCCGAGCAGGTTCGGGACCAGGAGAGCGACCAGCATCCAGAGGACGGGCTGCATGCCGCGGCTTTGAGCGTCTCCATAGACGTACCCGAGACAGAGAAGCCAGATGGCGGCCAAAGAGCCGAAGAACAGACCGATCCCCTTGCCGACGAGGGATTCCAGCACCGGCAATGCGACGTTATTGCCGACGAGCCGACCATGGACGGCTCCAGCGACCAGCCCGATGAGCACAGCACAGCAGAAGACGGCGCAGGCGGCGATGCGAACCGGCTTCGGCACAACACTCAGAAATTGCCGGAGTTTCATAGGACACTTCCTTTCTTGTTCATCGATCGGGCAGGAAGCAGGAGCAAAGCCGGCAGGAAGAGGCAGAAGCACAGCGAAGGAAGAACCCATAAAGCGAGGACCCCGGTCTGAGTTTTCGCGGGCTCCAAGTGAAGAAGACCAGCGAGCGGGTTGCCGAGATGCAATGCGGCAAGGGAACCGACGATGGTGAGGAGAAGCGCGGCGATGCAGGTGTGCACGATACGTCGACGGGCTGGCTGCGCGGCTTCGAGTTGCTGCGCGCGTTGCGCAAGTGCTGCAAAGACTTTTGCCTGGAGGTCCGCATTTGCCGGGAAGGAAAATCCGCCGAGGCCGGCAATGACGCGACGGCTGTCGTCAGCGTACTTCTGGCACGCAGCACACGCGTGCAGGTGGTCGCGGAGAGAATGATGCTCCGAGGACGAGAGCTCACCGGCGAGCGATCTGTCGACGAGGCGGCGCATGGGTTGATGAAGGTCAGTTTGCATGCTGTGCTTCCTCCAGTTGCGCCCGCAGCGCGGCGAGGCCCCTGTAGATCCTTGAAGAGACGGTGGTGAGCGGAACTCCGACGACGGTGGCTATTTCCTGAAGAGACAGGTCTTCCTGAAAACGGAGGACGAGCGCCTCGCGATAGATCGGCTCCAGAGTTTCGAGCGTGTGTGCGAGGCGTTGCGCGTCCTCTGTCCGTGCGGCCAGCTCAAAGGGTGACGGGTCATGCGAAGCAAGGGTTAGCGGTTTGCCATCCTGTTCCAGAGAGTGGCGGGAATGAGGGTTGCCGGAGTCATCGCTGCTTGAATCGAGACTGAAGATGCGCCGCTGGCGCAGATGGTCGATGGTGAGATTGCGGGCGATGGCGAAGAGCCAGGGCTCGAAGCGGGAATGGCCATCGTAGGAACGGCCGCGTTCGAGGACGCGTAGCCATGTCTCCTGGACGAGGTCATCGACGGAGTCGCGACGCCCAAGCAGATAGATGAGGTAACGGACGAGACGGAACTGATACTCGACGACGAGGGCGTGCAGGAGGGCTACGTCTCGCTGACGAAGGCCGCGTGCAATTCTCTGCGTATCGGTGTTCCCGGCCACGGCCATTATCCCGTCGTATTCGAGCATACGAGGGGGTATACGGAGGAGGGGCGGGAAATTACGCATGGATGTTGGTCGTAAGCAAATAATCCTGCCCTAGCTGCGCTAGGATAGGGCACCCAACGCTTTTAGAAACGAGGGAGACATGAACTTGCGAATCTTCGCGGTGGCAACTGGGGTGACGTTGTTGCTCGTCCCGGCGGGGCACACACAGCAAAGCCACTTGGCGTCGGCCGATGACAAGACCGCGAAGTACATCATCGACATGGAACGCAAGTGGGCTGAGGGCGTATGCGTTGATAACGGCGTAGTCGCCAGCCTGCTTGCGGACGATTTCCAAGGCACGTCACCGAAAGGCACACGCTTTACCAAAGCCGAGGAACTGAAGGATGAGAAGGGCGCACGCACCGCTCACGATTGCGGACTCGATGAGGCCAAGGTGCACTTCTTCGGAGACAGCGTCGCCGTCGTCTACGGCCGGGAACATGCTGTCGGTAAAGATAACTCCCAGCCGAGCATGAAGGTGTGTCAGGTTTGGACTGATACGTGGCTGAAACGCAGCGGTACGTGGCAGATCATCGCGTCGCAGGATAATCGCGTGGAATGTAAGTAACTAAAGAAGGCAGGTCGATTAGCGGAGCAGATACTTAGATCAACTCCATCGCTTTGCTCTCCACGAGCCCTTTGGCCTTCGCAACAAAATCCACTAACGGCATCGAACCCTGATCGCCTTTGCCTCTGACCCTTACGCTCACCGCGCTCGCTTCCTGTTCCTTGTCGCCGAAGACGAGTATGTAGGGGAATTTCTGCATGGTTAAATCGCGGATTTTGGCGTTCATCTTTTCGTTGCGGCTGTCGAGCTCGGTGCGAAAGCCGGCGGCGCGGAGCTGCTGCTCGACCTGTTTGCCATAGTCATTGTGACGTTCTGCGATGGGGACGAGGCCGACCTGTACCGGGGCGAGCCAGAGGGGGAAGTTTCCGGCGTAGTGCTCGATGAGATAGGAGACCATGCGCTCCATGGTGCTGACGACGGCGCGATGGATCATGACTGGCTGGTGCTGCTTTCCATCGGCGGCGGTGTAGACGAGCCCGAACTGGTTGGGCAGGTGGAAGTCGACCTGAATGGTGGAGTAGGTCTCCTCGTGACCCATGACATCGGCGAGCTGGATGTCGAGTTTGGGGCCGTAAAAAGCGGCGTCGCCGCGGCTCTCGCGGTAGGGCAGACCGAGCGAGTCGAGAGCTTCGCGGAGGACGCGCTCGCCGAGCTCCCACATGTCATCGTTGTCGACGTACTTCTCCCTGTTTGCGGGATCGCGCAACGAAAGGCGATAGCTGTATCGCGTGATGCCGAGATCGCGATAGGCGCGCTCGACGAGCCGCATCACGTTGGAGAATTCCTCTTTGATCTGATCGGGGGTGCAGAAGATGTGCGCGTCGTTGAGCGTCATGCAGCGAACGCGGCTGAGGCCGCTGAGCGCGCCGGAGCGCTCATAGCGATACATGGTGCCAAGTTCCGCGAGGCGGAGTGGGAGATCGCGATAGCTGCGGAGCTTCGATTCGTAGATCAGGATGTGATGCGGGCAGTTCATGGGCCTTAGAACGAGCTGCTCGGTCTTCAGATCCATGGGAGGAAACATGTCTTCGTGGTAATGCGCCCAGTGTCCGGAGCGGACATACAGGTCGACCTTCGCCATTGCCGGCGTATAGACGTGCTCGTAGCCAGTCTCGCGCTCAAGCTGAAGGATGTATTCCTCGAGCAGGCGGCGAATGGTGGCGCCTTTCGGAAGCCAGAGCGGCAGGCCGGCACCCACATCCTCATTGTTGTGGAAGAGCTCAAGCTCTTTTCCAAGGCGGCGATGGTCGCGACGCTTCGCTTCTTCGAGCAGAGCGAGGTATTCGTCCAGATCTTTTCTGGAGAAGAAAGCGGTGCCGTAGATGCGCTGAAGCTGCGGATTCTTCTCGTCGCCGAGCCAGTAGGCGCCGGAAAGGCTCATGATCTTGAAGGCCTTGACGCGGCCGGTGGAGGGCACGTGGGGGCCCCGGCAGAAGTCGACGAAGGTGCCGTTGCGATAGAGGGAGATCTCGTCGCCGGGCTTGGTGAAGCGCTCGATGAAGTGGACCTTCATGAAGTCGCCCTCGGCGCGGTAGTCGGCGAGGCCCTGGTCGCGCCGCTCGAATTCGCGGACGAAGGGCTCGTCACGGCCGACGACTTCGGCCATCTTGAGCTCGATGGCGGAGAGATCGTCGGTGGTGAAAGGCGTGGGGCGATAGAAGTCGTAGAAGAAGCCGGAGTCGGTGGCGGGGCCGTGGCCGAGCCTGGCTTCGGGGAAGAGCTCGAGGACGGCGGTGGCCATGACGTGGGCGGCAGAGTGGCGCACGACCTGGAGCGCGTCGGCATCCTTTTCGGTGAGGAGCTGGAGGTGGACGTCTTCGTTGAGTGGGGCGCGGAGATCGATGAGGCGCTCGGCGTCGGCGTTGGGGGCGGCATACATGGCCTGTTCGCCGGGCTCGGATTTTTCATCGCCGGGTGCTGGGGCGGAGGCGTTTGCGGGCGTGCGCGAAGCGATGTTTGCGGGCTTGATGCGGGCGACGATGGCCGCGGCTGCAAGGCGCGGCGAGATGGACAGCGCGACATCGTGCGCGGTGGAGCCGGCGGGGAGATGCTTGATGGAGCCGTCGGGGAGGTGGATCTGGATCTGGCATTCGGACATGGTCCTTATAAGGATAGGGGAGGCGCGGGGACGCGTCGAGGCGGAGCGGGCTGCCGGATTGTCGATCTTTCCCTTGCGCTTCTACAAGAGACGCGTTACACCTTCTTGTAGGAGCGAAAGGGGTAGCTATTGTCACCGGAACGCATTGATCTGCCGCAGGGCACATTAGACCTGCTTATTTTGCGGACACTGTCGCTTGAACCGCAGCATGGATGGGCGATCTCCGAGCGCGTGCAGCAGGTGTCGAGCGATGTGCTTAGGATTCAACAAGGCTCACTGTATCCGGCGCTACACCGGCTGGAACGGCGGGGGTGGATCAAGTCCAAATGGGGCACGTCGGAAAACAATCGCCGCGCGAAGTACTACGAGCTGACACGGATGGGGCGGAAGCAGTTGGAAGCGGAGACTGACAGCTGGCGCAAGTTGACGGCGGCGGTGGCGCAGGTCCTGGAGAGTATCTGAGAAACGTGTGAGGTGCGTCCATGTGGAACGATCTGAATTCTCCCCTGCGGGCGCTGGGTTTTCGCCTGCGGGCGCTGCTTCGGCGGAGTGCTGAAGAGACGGAACTGAACGAGGAGCTTCGCTTTCATTTTGAGCAGCAGGTGGAAAAGTACAGGCTGGCCGGCCTCACTGAGGAAGAGGCGCGACGCCGGGCGCGGCTGCTGTTCGGCGGGCACGAACAGGTGAAGGAAGACTGCCGTGAGGCGCGGGGAACGAGCTTTGTCGAGAACGCGCGGCAGGATGTGCGCTATGCATTGCGGCAGTTGCGGGCGAATCCTACGTTTGCGGTTGTGATTGTGCTGACGCTGGCGTTGAGTATTGGGGCGAACAGCGCGATCTTCAGCGTGATTGAGGGGGTGCTGCTGAAGCCGCTGCCCTACCGGCAGCCGGATAAGCTTGTCCGCATATTTTTCACCAATGAAGTGTTTCCCAAGTTTCCGCTGAATCCATTTGATTTTCGAGACTTCCGGGCGCGTAGCAAATCATTTGACGGCATGGCTGCGTTCACGCGTGGGGATGTGCAGCTCTCGGGTTCGGGCGTGCCGGTGCGGCTAAATGGGATGGGCATCACATCGGGGTATTTCCGCGTGCTCGGGCTCGCTCCGGAGCTGGGTCGGGAGTTCGACGCGAAGGCGGAGATTCCGGGCAATAGCCTGCGGGTGATCCTGAGCGACCGGGTGTGGCGCGACCGCTTCGGCGCATCGCCGGACATCATTGGGCGGAAGGTCACGCTGAATGCGCAGCCGTTTACGGTGGTGGGCGTGATGCCGGCAGGCACGGCGCATCCGGGCAACGAATATCAACCGCTGGCTTATGGCGAGGACGTGGATGTGTGGTGGCCGTTTGCATTCGGCGGCGATCCGGCAAGGCGCGGGTCTCACTTCATTGAAGGCATCGGGCGGCTCAAGAAGGACGTTACGCTCGCAGAGGCCAATGCAGAGATGAACACGCTGCTGACGCAAATCGGCCGCGAGTATGGCGGGTATGGCAGCTGGAGGCTGCTGCTGATTTCGCTCAATGACGAAGTGGTAGGCGCGAGCCGGCAGTTGCTGCTGGTGCTGCTGGGAGCGGTGGGCATGGTGCTGCTGATTGCGTGCGCGAATGCAGCCAACCTGATGCTGACGCGCGCCGCGGCGCGGCAGAGGGAAATTGCGGTGCGGGTTGCGCTGGGCGCGCAGCGTTCGCGCGTGGTCCGGCAGTTGCTGACGGAGAGCCTGCTGATCGCGTGCGTGGGAGGCGCGCTGGGATTGGCGATGGCGCTGGCCGGCGCAAAAGCGCTGGTCTCGCTCTTACCGGCCAATTTTCCCCGGGCGCATGACATTCATGTGAGTGCTCCTGTGTTCCTGTTCACTCTGCTGGTCAGCGTGGCGACGGGGGTTCTCTTCGGACTTGCGCCGGCGCTGCAGGCATCGCGTACCGATCCGCGAGAGGGTCTGCACAAAGGCGGGAGAGCTGCGACAGGCGGCGGACATCAAAGCAGGCTGCGCAATGCGCTGGTGGTATCCGAAGTAGGGTTGGCGTGCGTACTGCTGATTGGCGCCGGACTGATGCTGCGCAGTCTGCTGAACCTGATGCATCTGGATCGCGGCTTTGAAGAGCATGTCCTGACAGCGAAGCTCTCCCTGCCACGCGATCAATATAAGACGGACGAGAGTAGAGCGCAGTTTTTCGGACAACTTGTTGCTGGCTTGCAGGCGCTGCCCGGCGTGCAGAGCACGGGGGTTGGGAGCGATTTGCCGTGGACAGGCTACGACGATAACTCCAGCTTCTCAATTGAGGGTAAACAGCCTCCGCCACATGAGGATTTCCATGCCCGCTATCACATGGCGGGGCCGGATTATTTTCGCGCGCTGGGCACTCCGCTGCTGCGTGGACGATTCTTCACAGATGCCGACAAGAAGGATGCGCCGCATGTGATCCTCATTAATCACGCGATGGCGGAACGCTATTGGCCGGGCGAAGATGCGGTGGGGAAGCGAATCACGTTTGAAGACCATCCGAAAAACGACAAGGACTGGCTGAGAGTGGTGGGCGTTGTCGGAGATGTAAAGGACCAGCCGAACAGCCGCGGGGCAGAGCCGGCGTTCTGGTGGTCCGCGTATCAGGTGACGGATCCTTTTCCAGACGCGTTGGTAGTGGTTCGCGCCGACGCCGATCCGCAGTTGCTGGTGGATGCGATGCGGAACCAGGTCGCGAAGCTCGATCCGGCCCTGGCGGTTGCGGATATCCGGTCGATGGACAAAATCGTCACCGCGTCAGTATCTACGCCGCGGTTCGCCTTTCTTCTGGTCGGCTTGTTTGGTGCGCTTGCCATTGTTCTTGCAGCGATTGGGACGTATGGCGTGATCGCTTACTCGGTGACCCAGCGGACATCTGAATTTGGATTGCGTATGGCGCTGGGGGCGCGACGCTTCGATGTTCTGCGGCTGGTTCTTCTGCAAGCGGGCAAGCTGATTTTGGCTGGGACGGCGACCGGCGTCCTGCTCGCGCTGATATTGGCTCGCGGATTGAAGAGCCTGATCTATGAGGTGAGCCCGGCTGATCCGCTGACGTTCACGGCAATCGGGTTTGCCGTACTCGTGATTGCGATTGTGGCCTGTTACATTCCGGCGCAGAAGGCTACGAAGGCTGATCCGATGGTTGCTTTGCGGGCGGAGTGAAGATCTGAATGCGAGTAGTACCACCGCGGTGCGAGAATAAGAAGGCCCGCTTGCGCGGGCCTTCTGTCACTGACACGGTTCCGATAACAGATTATTTCTGTTCGGGCACCGCTCCGAGGAAGACGTCCTTCAGCGGGGCAATTTGCTGTTCGCGCAATTCGGGGTGGGGCATGGGTTTGCGAGGGATCATCTCGTCGCGCTGAGCGGCGTTGTAGAGAAAGATGGCCTCGATGGTGGCGATCTGTGGGAGGTCGGCAGGCTGCAGGCGCTCGTACGTATCCATGTTGGAGTGATGAGTGCGACTCTCGTAGTCTGCCGGGTCCTGGATGAACTGGAAGCCGGGCAGACCGACCGCGTCGTAGGAGAGGTGATCGGTGCCGCCGGTGTTCTGCATGGTGATGGTGGTCATGCCGAGATCCTTGAGCGGTTGCATCCACTGGCGGAAGATCGGCTCGACCGCGGTGTTGCCCTGCAGATAGATGCCGCGAATTTTTCCGGTGCCGTTGTCGATGTTGATGTAGACATCGAGGTTCTTCCACTCGGGCTTGGTTTCGACGGGCCCGGCGGCCTTGCGGATAAACTCTGGCAGCTTCATCGATTCGGGATCGGTGGCGAGCGGATAAGAGCCGAAGTGCTCCTTCACGTAGCCCTTGGAACCGAAGAGGCCTTGCTCTTCGCCGCTCCACAAAGCGATGCGGATAGTGCGGCGCGGATGAATATCGAGCGCCTTGAGGATGCGGACAGCCTCCATGGCGACGACCGAGCCGGCACCGTTATCGGTGGCGCCGGTGCCGGAGGCCCATGAGTCGAGGTGGCCGCCGACCATGACGATCTGATCCTTGAGAGTGGGATCGGTGCCGGGAATTTCCGCGACGGTGTCGAAGCCGTGCTGGTGATCGCCGGTGAATTTGGTTTCGACGTTCATCTCGAGCGTGACCGGCACATGCTGCTTGAGCAGGCGATAGGCGCGGCCGTAGTTCTCAATGGCGGTGACGACGACCGGTACCTTGACCGCTTTGTCTGCTTTATAGGGCTGCGTGCCGAGGGCCGCGCCGTTGTCGTCAAAGAATGTTCCGCCTGAGCCGCCGGAGTTTTTGCCGTCGCGGCTGGGCAGGATGACGCCGACGACCTTCTCGTCTGCGAGGAAGGCGGCGATTTTCTCGCGCAGGGCGGCGCGCTTGAGGTACTGCTGGATGCGCTTCTCGAGGTCACGGTTGGGGGCGATATCGTACTGCGCGATCTCTTCGAGGTCCTTGTCGGTGTAGCGCACAAACAGTGGCTTGTCGACGGGTGGGACGTCGCGCATCTCGCCGAGCAGGACGATCTTGCCGCCGAGCTTGCCCTTGTACTTATCGATGTCCTTTTCGTCGTCGATGACGACGTTAATGGCTTCGCCAGAGACGGCGCCGTTGGTGGCCGGCGACCATGGAGTGGCCTGCGCGATGAAGGGCGCAGTGTCGGGTGCGGTCATGCGGACCCAGGTGTTGAGCTGCTGCCAGCCCATGCCAAACTCGCCCCAGTCTTCCAGATGCGCGTTGACGAGGCCGAGGCGTGTGAGCTCATCACGCGTCCAGTCGTTGGCCTTCTGCATGTTGGGGGAGCCGGTGAGGCGGCCGCCGATGTCATCATCGAGCGCGGAGGCGAGCTCCATGACGTGCGAGTGAGTGAGGCCTTCTTCACGGATTCGGGCGTAGGCGTTGAGGTCGAGTTTTTCGACGGCGGGTTGCGGCGCTTCCCACGGATTGGCTTCGGGCGCGGGCGCGGCGGCGTGGGATTTCTTTTGCGGTTTGTCTGCTGCGGAGAGCGGTGAGGTGGGGAAGGTGAGGATAGCGCCGGCCAGCGCGAGGAGCGCGGCCGAGCGAGCGGTGTGCATAGAGATGGGGCCTCCAGGAAGAATGACAGTCGGGACGAAGAATATCAGGTGTTGGCCGGGACTAAGCCGTCCAGGCAAAGGCGCGGCGTTCAGTCTTCTATGGATAGAACGGCGTCCGGGCGATTTTTCGGTGCGCGGAGCCAGTAGAGCAGTGTGAGCAGCGCGAGGAAGGGGATGCCGTAGAGAAGCATGGAGCGGAAGCCGGGCGTGAAAACGGAGGTGATCATGACGCCGATCAACAGCACGGCGCCGAACAGAGTGGTCCAGGGCGGGCCGGGCATTTTGAAATCTCCCTTGGCGAAAACATGACGGCGGCGGAAGGCGAGATGGGTGATGAAGATCATGAGCCAGGCGAACAACGCGCCGAAAGTAGCAATGGAGAAGATGAGAGTGAAAGCGGCCGTGGAGTAGAGCGTGTAGAGCACTGCGGCGACGGCAATGCCGGCAGAGGACGCGAGGAGCGCCGGGACGGGCACGCCTGCGCGGGTGAGTCGTCCAAGAAGCGGTGGAGCATAGCCGGCGCGAGCGAGTGAGAACATCATGCGGCTGGTGATGTAGAGCTGGCTGTTCATGGCGGAGAGCGCCGCGATGAGCACGACCAGGTTGAGGATGCCGGCGGCATAGCGGATGTGCGAGACCTGCATGACGCGAACGAAGGGGCTGGTCGAAGTGCCGGCGAGGTTCCAGGGCACGATGGCGAGCATGACAGCGAGCGTGAGCAGATAGAAGAGGATGAGCCGGATAGCGGTGGAGCGGAAGGCGCGCGTGATGGCGCGGCGTGGGTCACGCGCTTCCCCCGCGGCGACGGCGATCATCTCCACGCCAAAATAGCTGAAGATGGCAACCAGGACGGCTGCCCACATGCCGCGTACACCGAGGGGGAAGAAGCCTCCGTCTGCGGTGTAGAGATGGAGGCCCATGCCTGCGGCGCGCGAGCTGAAGAGAAGAATGCTGCCGGCGAGAAGAAGAAAGCCGACGATAGCCAGGATCTTGAGCAGGGAGAAGGCGTACTCCAGCGAGCCGTAGACGCCGACTTGCAGGGCATTCATGGCGACGAGCGCGCAGGCGAAGAGCAGAATCCAGAGCAGGCCCGGAATCGACGGGAACCATAACCGCATGTAGACGGCGACGGCAGTGACCTCTGTGCCGACACCGAGAACGGTTCCGGACCAGTAGCAGTAGCGGACAAGAAAGCCGGCGAGTGGGCCGAGATAATGACCGGCGAAGGCGCCGAAGGATCCGGAGATGGGATGCGCGATGATCATCTCTGCGAGACAGCCCATGAGCAGCAGGGCGATGACGGCGGCGATGACGTAGCTGAGCAGCACGGATGGTCCGGCGAGGCGGATGGCGAAGGCGCTGCCGAGGAAGAGGCCGGTGCCGATGGCTCCGCCGATCGCAATCATGGAGAGCTGGCCGGAGGTAAGCGACCGCTGAAGATGCCGCGCGGCAACTTCCGTCGACGTCACTGGAGTGGACATAAGCTCCGCGATGAAGGGGTGTCAGGGTACAGGGGTGGAGTGGATGATAGCACTGAGCTCGTGGATGGTGTGCTCGAGCTCGTGGTCCGCGGTGTAGAAGTGGGGCGAGATGCGGATGCCAGCGCCAGGGCGATGATCGACGATTACCTGGCGGCGGAGTAGCTCGGCGGTGACGCGGTCGCCTTCCGGCACGTCGAGAATGACGACGCCGCCACGCCGCGCGGAGTCGCGCTGGCTGCGGACGGCGATGCCGGCCTCATCGGCGAGTTGGACGAGGCGTGTGGTCTGACGAATGGACTTGGCGCGGATGGCATCGACCCCGATTTCGTTGATGATCTGGAAGCCGGAGCGTGCGGCGTAGAGGCCGGGAATGTTGGGCGTGCCGCCGAGAAATCGGAAGGCGTCCGGGGCATATTCGATGGGGCCGCCTTCGAAGTCAAATGGAGCGCGGTGCGCCTGCCAGCCGGTAGCGGCGGGTTCGAGAAGCGGCCACAGGTCGCGACGGACATATAGGTAGCCTGCGCCGGGACCGCCGAGCAGCCACTTGACCGAGCCGCCGACGGCGAAATCGAGATTGAGCGCGCGGACGTCAACGGGCAGGATGCCGGCGGACTGATAGAGGTCCGCGATCACGTATGCACCGACTGCGTGTGCGCGCTGGATGATGGCGGAGAGGTCCTGCACGTAGGAGGAGCGGAAGGCGACGTGCGAGATGCTGACCAGTCGGGTCTCATCGTCGATGGCGTCGAGCAACGGTTCCAGTGGCAGAGTCATGCCGTCGGGCGATGGAACCGTGACGATGCGGGCTCCCTGTCGCGCGAGGCCATGGTAGATGTAGTCGTTCGAGGGGAAGTTGAGGCCTTCGGTGACGATCTTGTTGCGACGCTCCTGCCAATTGAAGCAGGAGGCGACGACCCACTGGCCGGTGGAGGCGTTCTGGTTCATGACGACTTCGGCGGGGACCGCGCCGATGATAGAGCCGATGAGATCGCCAATGGTGACGGACATCTCCCACCAGCCCTCATGCCAGGCTCGGACGCCGCGGCTGGCCCAGGTCGCGGTGAACTCGGAGAGCGAATCGGCAGTGCGGCGGGGCATGGCGCCGAGCGAGTGGCTGACCATATAGGTGGTGCTGGCGAGGATGGGGAACTCGTCGCGCCATGCGAGCAGCGGATCGGATGTCATAGGCAGCTGGGATTCAGCGGTGCTGGACGAGGATCGGGCCATCATCACTTGGCACATATGCTCTCATGGCAGGCGACGCTACCTGTTGATCCGAAGCTACGAGCGGAACCCAGCCTTGCGTGCCAAAGCGCCTTGCCCGGACGGCGAGTCCCGTAAACTGAAATATATGCTCTACACCGAGGCAGTCGACCGCCTGCAGGCACTGGGCGCTGAGCTGCACACCGCCCCGGGCCATGCCCGGCGCAAGTTCGAGCTCGCGCAGATGCGCACGCTCATGGGGGCCCTCGGCGATCCTCAGCAGCAATTCCGCTCAATCCTGATCGCCGGCACCAACGGCAAAGGCTCGACCGCCTCGACACTTGCGTCGATCCTGGCCGCCTCCGGGCTCTCCGCCGGCCTCTACACTTCGCCGCACCTGGTCCGAGTCAACGAGCGGATTAGGGTTTTGTCGCGTACGCCCGGGACAGCGCACGACGTCAGCGACGTTCTCATCCCGGACGATGACTTCAGCCAGCACCTTGAGGCCGTCATTCACGTCGCGGAACGCCTCGTTTCCGAAGGCAATCTGCCAGGACCCCCCAGTTTCTTCGAAACCGTCACTGCGATGGCCTTCCTGCATTTTTCTGGATTGCAGGAAAAGTGTGCGGCCAAGGTCGATATTGCTGTGCTCGAAGTCGGCCTCGGCGGGCGACTCGACGCCACCAACATCGTCGAGCCGAGCCTCTCCATCATCACCGATATCTCACTCGATCACACGGAATGGCTCGGCCACACCGTCGCCGAGATCGCGCACGAAAAGGCCGGCATCCTGCGAAGCAACGGCGTGCTCGTCACTCTGCCGCAGCACCCAGAAGCCAATCAGGCCATCGGCGAAGCCGCCGTGGCGCTCAACGTCCGCGGCGTGGACGCAACCGCGGCCATGCCATATGACACACATACAGTTACGAATATGCGCAACCGCTACTCGTTAGATATCGATGGCCGGCATATTGAAGTCGACTCGCCTCTCGCCGGCCAGCATCAGCAGCGCAATATCGCTCTTGCCATCACTGCAGCGCTCGAATTAAGTAACATAAATAGTTACAATATCGACGCTGCATCTATTGCCGCCGGCATTCGACAGACCCACTGGCTGGGCCGCCTCGAAAAGCTGACGCACAACGGCCGTTCCATCCTGCTCGACGTGGGCCACAATCCTGCCGGGGCCTGGACCCTCCGCGCTGCTCTCGCCGCCGAGAGCCAGCCGCCCCGCAATCTGATCTTCGGCTGCCTCGATGACAAGCCGGTCGAAGAGCTTGCTCAGATCCTTTTTCCGCTCTTCGATCGCGTCCTACTGGTCCCGGTTCCTTCGCCGCGAGCCGCCTCAGGCAGCCGTCTGCTTGCGGCTGCGCAGTCGGTCGGCACCCCCGCTACGCTTCAGCCGAATATCCTGACCGCCCTGCAGTCGCTGCCGGCAGATCAGGATGCCGTCATTACGGGCTCGGTCTACCTGGTAGGCGAGGCTCGCGGTCTTCTGATCTCCGAAGGATGGACCTCCCATGCCGGCTGAGACCGCAGCGGTTCCGGCTATGCCGCCGCGCCGCATCGGCATCAAGGAAACGCTGGTCTCGAATCTGATCCAGGCGCCGCTTTTCTTTGGCGCCACCGCGGCCTTCGGCACAGTCTCACTGCTGGCCTCTCTTACAGAAACGGACGGCCGCCGTCAGCATCGGATCGCACGGGCGTGGGCGAAGTGCTCACTCGCCATTGCAGGCTCGCCCATTCACGTCACTGGCCTTGATGTTGTGCACAACCATCCCGTCGCTGTCTATGCCTGCAATCACCTTTCGTATATGGACACGCCCGCAGTATTCGCCGCGTTGCCCTTTCCATTTCGCATCCTGGCGCGCAGCGATCTCTGGAAGCTGCCGTTTATCGGTTGGCACCTGAATCGCTCCGGCCAGATCGCTGTTGCCGTCGACAATCCGCGTGCTTCGATCGCCAGCCTCACCAATGGTGTACGTGCCCTCAAGGCCGGCATGCCGCTCTTCGTCTTTCCCGAAGGTGGCCGCTCACGCGACGGCCAGCTCGGTCCATTCATGAGCGGCCCGGCCTATATGGCGATCCGAGCGGGCGTCCCGCTCATTCCCATGGCGTTGGCGGGCACGTACGAATTGCTACCCATCCACACCCGCCATTTCAGTCCGCGGCCGCTGGAACTGCGCATCGGCGCCCCCATTCCCACTGCAGACCTCACAACACGTCAGTCCGAAGCGCTGACCGCGCAGTTGCGACAGGCTATCGAAGAACTGCGCATCGCGCCTCCGCGCAGCCGCTGAAGGAATCGATCTATGTCCAAACCTCGCATCCTTATTCCGGAGCCGACCTCCAACGACCCGGAGTACAACCAGCGCGGCTGGCAGCAATACGCTGCGGCTGTGGAGCAATCCGGCGGCATCCCTGTACCTGTACCGCTCCATGCGAGTCAGGAGGAGCAGGCCCGACTGATTGCCGGGGCGCAGGGCGTGCTGCTTCCAGGAAGCCACGCCGATGTCAATCCCGAGAAGTGGAATGAACCGTTTAACCCGAAATCGGCTCCCGCTGACCCTCTCCGCGAGGCCGCTGACGAACTGCTGCTGCAGGACGCGTTCAATCTGCAGAAGCCGCTCTTCGGAATCTGCTACGGCATGCAGTCGATGAACGTCTGGCGCGGCGGCTCACTGATCCAGCATCTCGAGACATCCGTGAACCACACCCCGGGACGCCACATCGCCGAGGCCCACTCCATCGAAGTTACGCCCGGCAGCCTGCTCGCGCACTTCGCTGAGAGTGTAGAGTCGGCGGCCTCTCCTGTACTGGTGAACTCAAGCCATCATCAGGCGGTTGCGCGGGTTGGGGACCAGTTGCAGCCCGTGGCAATCAGCGCCGCGGATGGCACCATCGAAGCGATAGAGGGCAGCGCGCCTTTTGTCCTGGGCGTGCAGTGGCACCCCGAGCGAACTTTCGATTCGAGCCCACTCTCCCGAGAACTGTTTCGGGCCTTCGTCGAGGCGGCGGCCGCCTGGAAGCCCCAGCCGAACGGCCCCGGCGACGAATGACGATTACACCAGCCCAGGTGGAGGATGCTGCCACGCGCTGGGGGTTAGCAGAGATTGCGGCTCCGGTCGCGGATCGTCTCGCGGCATATGGCAATCTTCTTCTGCGCTGGAATACTCGACTCTCGCTAACGGCGATCCGGAATCCGGCAGAACTCATCGAGCGTCACCTGATGGAAGGCGTTTTTGCTGCCGCGGACCACCCTGAAGCCGCGACTGCGCTCGATTTTGGCTCCGGGGCCGGCATTCCCGGAATCCCTATCGCTCTTTGCCGCAGCTCGATTCACGTGACTCTGGCCGAGTCTCAGCGGAAGAAGGCGGCATTCCTTCAGGAAGCGCTCCGAACCCTTCAGCTCGGCGCAACTGTTCACGCCTCCCGGGCGGAGCTTCTTCCCGCGGGAAGCTTTGACGTTGTCTGGATGCGTGCCGTAGATAAGAGCATCACAATGCTTCCCATCGCCGCGAGCCTTGTCGCATCGGCAGGCGCGCTCTGCCTGCTCGGCACCTCGGATCCTCCGGCTGAGGCGTTGAGTGGCTGGCGGTGGAAGACCCGGTCTCTTCCGGGTGCAAAAGACCGCGTTTTGCACATCAGCCGAAGAATTTAGTGTTCCACGTGGAACAGATAAGTCTATGGAACTTCTGATGTTCCACGTGGAACACTCGTGAGGGTCCCCGCGTTCCACAGCGTCTTCCACAACTCCCTCTGCTCGTCCTGTTTGCATCGCTTGCAGCTTCGCCGTAGCTTTGTTTGCAATGTCTGAAGCTATTTGCCTTGCCATCGCCAACCAAAAAGGTGGCGTCGGCAAGACCACGACCGCAATCAATCTCAGCGCTGCCCTCGCTCTGGAAGGCCTGCAATGCGTCCTTATCGATTGCGATCCGCAGGCCAATAGCTCCAGCGGCCTCGGCGTTGCCCGCGACGGGGATCATGGCTCCGTCTACGACCTGCTCACCAACGGCGCTTCAGTGGACACCCTTCTTCAATCCACCCCAATTGAGACCCTCAAGATTATCCCGGGCAGCCGCAATCTCATCGGGGCCAATCTCGAGCTTGTCGACAGCAAAGATCGCGAGACCCGACTACGCGATTCCCTGAAAGAACTACGCATCGCATATGACTTCATCATTCTCGATTGTCCGCCAGCCCTCGACCTGCTCACGCTGAACGCTCTCGTTGCCGCCGACCGCCTGCTCGTTCCCATGCAGGCGGAGTATTTTGCCCTCGAAGGCGTCAGTGAGCTCCTAGGCACGATCGGCCGTGTTCAGCAGGCCTTTAATCCCAAACTGGAACTCGAAGGCGTCGTGCTCACTATGTACGACGAGCGCACAAACTTGGCTCAGCAGGTCACCGAAAACCTCAAGGGATTTTTCGGCGACAAGCTTTACAAGACAGCGGTGCCCCGCAACATCCGGCTCGCGGAAGCGCCCAGCCACGGCAAGCCCGTCCAGTTATACGACGCGCGCTCCCGCGGGTCGGAGGCGTACCGGGACCTTGCGGACGAGCTGCTCGCTAATCACAAGATCGTCAGCCCTGCCGCAAAGCAGCGCGAAGCCAGCGCTAAAGCACGTAAAAACAGCAAGATACGATTCTGGCCCTATGCCTGATGGCTCCGAGCCACTTTAGACTGAGAGACCTACCATGAGCACATCCGATAAACGACGCGCGTTAGGCAAGGGACTGGAAGCCCTGCTACCGCACCGTGCAGCTCCACAACCCATCCAGATCAACGCTGCCGCTGAGACTGCTGCCGCGAATGCACCCTCTACAGGCGCGCCGCTCGAACTAGCCGTCGACCTCATCGACCGAAACCCGTTCCAGACCCGCAGCCAGTTCGACGAGGCCGCGCTGCAGGAACTCGCGACATCCATTGCCGCCACCGGTGTTGTCCAGCCCATCCTTGTGCGACCTATCGCGGGTGGCCGCTACCAACTGATCGCCGGCGAGCGCCGCCTCATGGCTTCGCGCAAGGCCGGTAAGCCGACCATCCCCGCCGTCGTCCGTCAGGCTTCCGACGAGCAGGCGATGGAGATGACGATCATCGAAAATCTCCAGCGCGCGGACCTCAACCCCATGGAGCAGGCACGCGCCTTTGATCGGCTCGGCCGTGAGTTCCAGATGACCCAGGAGCAGATGGCCAAGCGCACCGGCAAGGACCGCGCCTCTGTCGCCAACTTCCTCCGTCTGCTGCGCCTGCCGACGGAGATCCAGGGCAAGGTTGAAGCTGGCGAGCTCTCCTTTGGCCACGCCCGCACGTTGCTTGCACTGGAATCGCCGGAGTCCATTTTGAAGGCGGCGCAAAAAGTGCTCGCGCTGTCCATGTCCGTGCGCCAGACCGAAAGCTTCGTGCAGAACATGCTCAACCCGGAGAAGGCTGAGAAGAAGGAGAAGTCCAAAGAGCCTGTCGATCCGAACGTCCGCGAAGCTCGCGATCAGATGCAGCGCGCACTTGGTTTGAAGGTCGCAATCGAAGACAAGGGCGGCAAAGGCAAGGTCATCATCGAGTACACGAACCTCGAAGCTTTCGACTCGCTCATGGAGCGGATCACCGGCGCGACGCCGGCATGACGCGTTCCGCGCGGCTGGCGGTCTTCTTCGATATCGCCATCATCCTCGTCTTCGCATTATTTCTGTGGGCGCCGTGGGACCGCGCTGCGAACGCAGCAAGCTCATCGCTCAACATGATCTGGCTTGCGCTGCCGGTCGTCCTGTCGCGTCACGGCTTTCATCTTGAATATGCAACTATAACGGTGACGATTTGTGCATTGATTGCTGCGGCGCTCGGCGCGCTGCTCTCCATCGCAGCGCGCATGCGTGGCAGAGCTACGCTGTGGGCTGTGGGCGCATTTCTCTTCGGCTGTTCGGTTGCGATTCTGATGCCAGTGTGGACTGCTATCGGCTTTCTCGGCGCACTGCTGTTGCTGCTTGCGCTGCGCGCGCGCTTTGTTGCGATGGCACATGTTACCGTTCCGGTTGCATTTCTCAGTGAGCTATGGCCCCTCGGCTACGCTGCAGGTTTCGCCATACTTGCATGGCGCTATAATCCGCAGGTGCTAATCAAAGTGCTCATCATCGCGCTCGGCCTGTCATTGGTCGCGCGGGCGCTCGTACCATCTCGTCAGACAATCTCGTAGCTCGGGCACGCGGAATCTCGTGGCTAACTTACGGCGAATCCAGAATGCACATTGTCCGACGTCCGTCTTGGAGAGATTCACAAACGGACATTTGCCATCTCCCTGAGAAACATGCATCCACCTACAAAGAGCACGTGCTTCGCTTCCAGCCGTCTACCATAATCGCCCAGGAGCGCGCACATTGGGAGGCCTTGGGTCGCTAATGCCCGCTGAAATAGCAAGGCGGCTGGCGTACTTTCGCTTTCTTTAGCTGTCCTTCCAACTTTTCGTTATGATTTGTCTCCAATCCAAGGGAGCTTAACAACCCAGCATCGTAAAAAGCGTCGTTCCAAGCCTTTGCAGATTGTATCTGGCCAGGAGTCAGGCCAATTATCTGACGCAGATCGGCGAACTTAAGATCAGCACCTTTCAGGCTAACGTCTGTAAGATCGGCTTTTGTAAGATCGGCGTGTGTGAGATTCGCATTTTCAAGATCGGCTTTTGTAAGATCGGCGTGTGTGAGATTCGCATTTTCAAGTGTCGCGCTACTAAGATTCGCGCTACTAAGATCAGCTTGAGTAAGATCACTATCTGTAAGATCGGCATCTGGGAGTTGTGCATCCACGAGATGGGCGTTGAATAGGCAGGTATTCATGAGAACCGCCTTAGTTAGGTTTGCCTGGCTGAGATTGGCGCCCGTCAGATTGGGGCCGGGGCCCAGCTTAACGCGTTCAGTATTGGCGCCCGTCAGATTAGGGCCCCGGCTCGGCTTAACAGGTTCAAGGTTGGCCCCACGCAGATCAGCATCAAAGAAATTGGCCCCAGCTAGTTTTGCGTCTGAAAGTTGGACCCTCCTGAGATTGGCATTCACGAGAACTGCGTTAGTTAAATTCGCGTTGCTCAGGTCGGCCCCTACCAAAAAGACACTCTCCATACGCGCATTTCGCAAGTCCCAGCCCTTTAATTTAGCGGGCCTGACAGACCTGGATTCGTCGTCTGGATCGTCTGGTTTGTCCGTCCAATTTGTTCCTTTGACAGAAATGTCCTGGTCGCTCAAATCAGGGAAAGGATGATATCCAATCAGCGACAGCAGAGCGGGAATAAGTGTGCTAGTGCTGAGTTTATCGACGTCGAGGGGGCAATGGTTAGGTTTGTCTTCATTGCAATTTCCGCGAATGGCCCCAAGCGAAACAACACCCAACAAGGACAAACCCGCCAGTATTACCAGACTTATCACGTACATGCGGGGGTTGGTGAGGATTAGTTTCCAACGAAATGGCGACCGCTCTGTCCGCCGAAGTGTTGCAAAGGCCAGTTTGGTGAGGCACCAAGCGCTCAAAAAAGTCACTGTTAATGTGACGATATGAAAAATTGTCCCATGCCACTCGTGCCGACGAAGGTATCGTGCCCAAAAAAGAAAAATGGTCATGGGCACTGCCCACCACACCAGCAGCACGGAGACCCAGAGTTGAATATGGGACAGAAGCGGGCGGCGATCTCTCCCTGACGTGGGCGGCGAATTCACCAACTCGGCCATGAGCAAGGTGCCAACTAAGGTGTCAACTTTTGCATCTATGAGCTGGGCGTCAACTTTTGCCCCCAGCGGGCGGCCGTCCGGGAACACGGCGGGAAGCGACGCGACTTCTTCCAAAAGTCGCTGCAGATAAAAATGGAAATACAAGGAACTGCACACCAGAAGCAGCGGTGCGACTATAAAAAAGCCAACAATGGGGATGCTGGCCTGAATGACGGGCAGAGGTGAGGACGTGTGATTGGTGATGAGGTTGCCATCCGTAGTGGTGGCGATGGTAAGCCAACAGTAGAGGCAGGCGGCGAGCACAGCAAATAGTAGATTGCGCGCACTTACCGATAAGGCATTGAGGGTCTCGAGGTCTGTGAGTGTTCGACTGACGGACTCAGGTAGCTTGGCAGCCGTGAGGTCTGCACCTGCCAATTGCACCTGCTGCAGTGTACCGCGAACATTGCTCAAATCAGCGCAGCGGAGGCTGGCTTCCCGAAAGCTCGCGTCCGTTATGTCAGCTCCATTAAAGGTCGCGTGAGACAAGTCGCTCCCGTCAAGATTCGCGCTGTGTAAGTCGGCGAGACTGAAGTTGGCACGTCGAGCTTCTGTGCCGACGCTGAGCTTGGCACGGCGCAGGCTGGCGCGCTCAAAGTTGGCATCGTGCAGATCAAAGTTGGTGAAGTTTTTACCATCCAACGACGCATCGGTTAGGTCAATGGAAGGGTTGGTGCTTGCGCGCCAGGTATTCCAGGCAGCGAAACCCTCGTTTAGCTTCGCGAGCTGTTGCGTATTTGCCATGGTGTAGTTGTCCTCCGATCTGGCGGGGGAGGTCGCTTGTCTCAAAGTGATGCGAACTTAGAGTTATGCATATTTCTTGTTTGAAGAAGCATGCGATGGATCCACTGGGGTCAGCATGTCGCCTTCGTGCTTCTAGCCATCCGGTCAGAAGATGAAGGTAACCAGCCGGCTGATGATATCGCGTCATTATCACCCTGGCGATTGGCCATCTAGTGGTAATGGTGCCAGTTTCGGTCAGATCGTTACTACGATTGCGCGTGGCGCGAGCACGGGCTTTCCGGCGCGGAGTTGATCGAGCCGGCATTCAGGCGCGCCCGAATCGTCGGAGAATCGCTCCCCAGAAAGTCCACCGCTGCCAAAAACAGCGGCCATGAGAATGACATCCTAAGCGAAGAGTAGGGTCGATCCATGAGCAATGAGACCAACCAAGTCACAAGAAGCCGGTTCGAAATCTAAGAGCGCGGCGAAGTCGCGTACCTGGAATTTGAAACAGATAGCCAGGGCTGGATGACGATCTGGCATACGGAAGTGCCCCTCGACATGAGAGGTCACGGAATCGCCGCGGAGCTCGCCCAAACCGCATTCGAATATGCGAAGCAGAACTATCTTCGCGTCGATGTGATCTGCCCAATTGCCGCAGAGTTCGCTGCCAAGCACCCCGAGTACCGATCCTTAATCGGCAAACAAACGAACCAGTAAGCGCGTGGCAGCCTTCTGCACACCGCCACCAGAAAAGATGGCGTGGCCCGAAGGCCACGCCATCGGAGCGTCTCTTAAACAGGAGGCGCTCACAAAACTGCACTCCGGGTCAGGCGCCAGCGGCGACCCGTTTTCACAAATACTCTGTTCCACCCGGCGCCAGGAGGAGCAGCTTTTCTTAACGGAAAAGCTGCGTCCGCATTTACCTCGACGCCTGAACCCCTTCGTGAAAACGGCAACGCCGCCCGGAATCTTGATACCGCGATTACTTCTTCGGCGGCGCGATGGTGTCCTTGGCAGACTTCGCCACGCGGAACTTCACCACGGTCTTCGCCTTGATCTTGATCTGCTCGCCCGTCTGCGGATTGCGGCCCATGCGCGCCTTGCGCTCTGCCTTCACCAGCCGGCCCAGTCCCGGGATCACAAATACGCCGTTCTTCTTGGTCTCCTTCACTGCCGTCTCAGTCAGCAGATCGAAAAACCCGCCTACCTGCTTGTTGGTCAATTCCAGCTTCTCGGCCATCTGCCGAACCAGCTGTGTCTTGGTCAGTCCTGCTGCCATTGAAATTCCTCCTCTGTCTCGTTGGTAGCGGCCTTCCCGTGAAAGAACCGGGAAGATCGCCTTCAGGGGGAAGCTCCGCACCCGCGTGACCGGCACCATCTCTGGCCCTTGACCCCGGCGATCCAGCGGTGCGATTCGCCAGTGTTTATGCGGGTTCCCGCAACTCCTACCGAGCATCACCATGCGGCCTTTTGCCACTTCTTGTCAACGGCAAATCAGGCATTTCCACAGTTTTCTTTGTGTTTTTGCTGTTTTTTCGGGGATTTTGGGGGATTTCTACCACTTTTGCGGCAGTTTTGCTGGTAATCAGCGAGGGTCAGATCGCCAGGAACAGCGGCCTCCGCGGCCTCTCTGCCTTCATCACCAATGGCCGGTTCAGCAGCGCAACCAACGGCGCCGCCGCTCGAAAATAGGTCGCCACCATCTTGGCAAATTCCGGCTTCGTTGCCATCTCAGGTTCGAGCGATGCGCTGAACCCCCAACGCTTCTGCCGGTAGAGCTCCGCCGCCGGATGCTCTGCCGGAAATCCCTTTGGCGACCGGCTCAACGGCTCGCCGCTCTCCTCATCTTTCAGCAGACGCCGCAGCGCACGCGCCTGGGCCAGCTTTCGATACTCCTGATGATGCTCCATCAGATAGCGCCGAATAGCAAGTAGCTGCTCCGCATTTGGCATGAAGGCGCCTGCGGCAATCTCCACCTGTTTTGCCGAAACGTGCAGATAGAATCCCGCACCCGAGGTTTTCGCCAGCCCGTCATGCACCCACCACGCGGCAACGTGCGTCTTGTAGGGCAGCTTCTCCTTCGAGAAGCGCGTATCCCGATAGATCCGCATCATGATCGACTCGGGCGCACGAACGTGCCCCGGAGCGAAGTCCATCATTGCCCCGGTCACCGCGTCGATCACCGCCAGCATCGGCCGCTTGATCTCCGCCTCATAGATTGGTTTGCGCCCATTGAACCAGTCGCGGTTGTTGTTTCGCGCCAGTCCACGCAGAAAACGTAACCCTTCCGGGGTGAAATACGGCTGAGTGTTCACGCTTTCCCTGGCCGGCGCGTTCTTCTTCGCCGAAATCAGGCCTCTCATTCCCATTCCGGATCGTCCTTTCATACTCATTGCGACTTTCCTGCCCGCCCGCGCGTCTCAGGATGTCGCCATCGCACGGACGTGGCGCTGTGAAGCATGAACCAGATGCGCAACGCTTGGAGGCATCATGCGTCTCCTGTACGTTTTTTGTCTGCCGCTTACGGCCATCGCGCTTCTCGCCCAAACGCCGGCGCCCAATTCCACATCTTCGCAGCAATCGCCAGTCAACGGCTACACGGCTCCGCTGCAGCGGACAAGGGGCAAGCATGGCCAGCGCGGCGCCTGGCAGGCCGGCGCGCTCCACGTCTACACCGTCTCATTGCCGGATGGCGTCACTCCATCGCCGGCAACCGAGACCAGCGTCAATTTCGAGATGCCGTATCGCGATTCCAATCGTGTGCGCTTCATTCTGCGTGACGATGCCAGCGGACGCGTCGGCTCGACGGAGATCACCATCGATCCCTCCAGAACAAGCTGATCGACTTGTAATGAGTGAACGGATCCGCTACTTGTCTGCGATCAGCATCATCCCGTCCGGCACTACGCGGCACTCCGCGCCCGGCCGGGCATGCCATGTTGATCCATCTGCATAGCGCAGTTCAATCAACGAGATCCACGCCACCGACGTCAGGTCCTTCACCGACACGGTACGCGTACGCGTCTGATCCGCCGGCACTGAACTCACCATGTGGACATTCCGCATCGCATCGGCCGTTGGCTCATTGGTAAGAACCGCGCCATCCGCGGGGATTACCCGGCTCTTATTCGACGTGCCGTGTACCTCGAGCTCTGCGGCGACAATCCGCTCCAGGCGCGTATTTTTCATCGAAAGATCGATCGCTTGCTGCGGGTGGTTCGCATTCGGCGGCGGGATGGCAGGTGCATTCGGTGCCACCGCAACAAGCGTGCCCGCCCCGCGCTGTTCGGCCGATAGTTCAACCGGGCACGCGGAAGGATTGGCCACCTTGGCGGGCGCCGCCACGCATGCAGGCGCAGTGAAAGCAGCAAGGGACAGGACGAGAGATGAGAGCGAAAGAGGATGGCGCATACACCTACCTCCGGACGATGCAACTTTACTCTCGCTAAAAATAGATGCACAAGGCCGCCGCCTATGATGCCCATTCACCGAATCCAAATCGGTACTGGCAGACCCACATGCTTACCGGATGGTCATCAGCGCGGCGCGGAAAAGTGCGTCGAAGTGCTCGCCCACGCTCTTGTCCTTCGCTACCGCCGCTTCAATCGCCTTCTGCGCCGAAGGCCGCTGATATCCCAGATTCACCAGCGCGGAGAGCACATCTTCCGCCGCCGGACCGGCCGCTGCGACCGCCGGCGCTGCCACGGCCATGTCCTCCAGCTTGTCCTTCAGTTCCACCACCAGCCGCTCCGCCAGCTTCTTGCCCACACCCGGAATCCGTGTCAGCGTCGCGTGGTCCTGCGCGCGCAGCGCCGCCACCAGCCGGTCCGACGGCAGTCCGCTCTGGATCGTGATTGCCAGCTTCGGTCCCACGCCGCTCACGGTGATCAGCCGTTCGAAGATGCGCTTCTCGTTTCGATCGAGAAACCCGTACAACGCCAGTGTGTCCTCGCGCACCTGCGTGTGGATGTGCAGCGCCACTTCCGCGCCCTCCGTCGGCAGCGATGTATACGTGGACACGCTGATGGCAACGTCGTAGCCGACGCCTGCCGCCTCCACGATCACCTGCTGCGGCTGCTTGCTCAAAAGACGTCCACGAAGATGCGCAATCATGGCGCTATCTTACTTGGCTCCTTGTTGCGTGACCCTCCAGCAACTGCGCGATCTCCGGGAAGCCCTTCTCGTGCGCTACCTCCATCATGCTGCGCCCATCCGGATACCGCGCCGCTGCATCAGCGCCATGCGCCAGCAGCGTCCGCACCGCATCCGTCTTCCCCCGACTAACCATGCGCGTCAGCGGAGTCTGCCAGTCCTCGGGGCTCGCTTCACGCGTCAGGCACTTGGCAAATGGACGCTCCAACGCCTCTGGATCGCGCGCGAGTATGTCGGCAATCCGGTCCAGCCGATCGAATTCGAGCGCATCGAAGATGCTGATTTTCTCCTTGTTCAGCAAAAAATCCCGCAACTCTACGCAATCGAAGAACGCTGCCCACCCAATCGGCGTGCCGTCATAAAAAGGCTCCCGCACCTCCAGCGATCCGCCACGCGTCAGCAACAGGTCCACGATCTCTACTGTGGAGTCGCGCAGTCCGCCGGTGGCTCCGCCGCCGCCGGCTGCGATGTGCAGTGGCGCCACTTCGTCCATGAAGTTCGGATCGAATCCGAGATCGAGTGCCAGCCGAACCGCTTCAACGCGTCTGGTACTAGTCGCCTTATTCACCATGAATCCCGGAGCGCGTTCTAACAGATCAGGCGCGCGATCCAGCAGCGCACGAGTGCCGGCGGCGGCGCCGGCAAGGCACAGAGACATGAACTGCTCCACATCGGTCAACTGCGATACTGGAGCACCGGCCTCCTTCAGTAAGCGCGCAATCTCGAGGTTGCCGCGGTCCGTGGCGTGCTGCCACGGCGTTCTTCCGCGAAATGCTTCATCCATACGAAGCCCCTGCGACGCCAGCAGCAGCTTCACACGATCTACGCGGCCCTCCAGCGCAGCGCGCGATAGCTCACGCCCCATCAACGTGATGGCGCCATCTTCGGTCCGCGCCTCCGGCGTCAGCCCATGACGCAGCAGCAATTCCAGCGACGCAGCCGGATGGATCCACAGCGCCCACTCATCCGCAGGATTCGCGCCGCCTTCCAATAGCAGCTCCGCAAGTTCGCGCCAACGAGGATGCGGCGGCTGATTGGCGAGCCCCGTCGACCCGCCTCCCACTAAACCGGTCAGCGCCGTGAATCGCCGAGGCGTCTGCTCCAGCCGTTCGTCTGCATTGCCTTTCATCGTGTAGGTATTGGGATCAGCCCCACGATCCAGCAGCAGCTTCGCGGCGTCATACGTGGAGTGGTGTGGATCAAGCGGTGTCACGCGCGAGTAGCACGCGCACAGCAACGGCGACCAGCCGTATGGCCCGGGACGGTTCACCGCATGCGGATGCTCGTCCAGGATTGTCGCCACCGCTGTTGCGTTTCCGGCCGCTGCCGCGCACCAGATGTTCGCCGAAGCCACCCAGGGATGGCTGCGCAGTAACTCGCTTGCCCGCGCATGGAACAGGCGATGGTCATAATGCGGATCGTCATAGCACAGGCACGCCAGCGTCACGAACTCGTCCGGCAGATCATGCTGGGCCGCCTCGACCGCAATTCGTAACTGCGGCCAGCTCGCGAAGCCCGCCTCGCGCGCCAGCACCAGTTGGCAGTCGGCCAGCCGTGGAGCAGCCTGCTCGAATGCATTGTCCGCGGCAAGCTTCGGATGCGCCGCGCGCACGCGCTCAAGCGCATGCGCGTCGCCGTTCTGCCAGGCACGCTTCAATGCCTTGGCGCGTTTCCTCAGGTTTTCAAGCGATGGATGGAGTGGGAGCGATCGAGTCATCACGACGTCCTTTCCTGGCCACACGGCCGGCAGCGCCCGATTGCTCGCACCTTCAGGCGGAAAGGTCTGTCGTCAACGCATCTCAGGACAACGCAATGTTCAGGCGGGCTTGGCCCTTTCCGCGAGCTGGCGGCACCCTGAAGTGCTCCAGACGCGAAGATAGGCGCAGAAAATTCCGTAGTCAAGAAGACTGCGCCGCGCTTTGGCCCGACGGTACAACTGCGCGACAGATCATGCCGCGCTACTTCACTTCTTCAAAATCCGCCGGCTTCCAGCTTCCGTCAAAGGCCGCCTGCTCAGGCCCGTAAACGCGGAAGTAGACGAACCAGCCTTTGTTGGGGATGGTCTTGATCCACTGGTTCTCGTGACCGGCGGGAGCAGTGGGGCCAAAGTAGAGTTCCGTGGGCTGCGTTGTGGAGATGTTCTTCAGCTCAAAGAGCGAACGCAGCGCGGCTTTGCCCTGATCGGTTGCGACCTGGCTGCGGGTGTCGGTGTCGTAGACGGTGACCGACCAGAAGAGCTTGCCGGGCACGGGCTGCGGCACGGTGAGCTTGTAGTTCTTGCCGCCGTCCAGCGTATTGCCGTTGCTGTCGCGCACGCCGAGCCAGTAGAGCGAGCCCGCGGTGGGATCGCGCTTGAACATCGCGGGCGAAGCCCCGATGGCCTGATAGAACCACTTGTCGCGGGCGTAAAGATCGGCGTAGTTGGCGGTGTTGAAGTCGCCATCCTCATAGCGGAGCGCAGCCCACTCCCACTTGCGGTCAGGCCAGACGATGCGGTCGGGACGGCGGTCGCCGAAGGACTCGACGCGCATCTGTCCGTTGGCGATCTTCGCGGCTTTCTCAAGGATGGCGGTCATGCGTGCGTCGGGAGAGAAGGGCTTGCCGCGCTCGATGCCGAGGGGGGCTAGCTCGCCGTACATCATGTGGAAGCGCGGGTTGGGTGGTTCGGAGTTGATGACATCGGATAGCTGACGCCAGAATTCGATGTTGTTCTCCCAGGCGAGAGGCGTGGTGTCCTGCGGGTTCGGCGTGAGGTCAAGCCACTGTAGATCAGGCCAACCCGGCGTGGTCTTCAGAGGGTGGAGTTTGACGGTCTTCATGCGTGCAATCGCGCCGGGAACATCGCCACCAACGGGAAGCGAACGGATGCCAATCAGCATCATGTTCGAGGGAGAGTAAGCGGGGCGGTATCCGGCGGGCGGCTTGTCTTTATAGCCGGGCGGGAGGAAGACGACCCTGTCGCCCTTGCCAGCGGCAGGACCAGGGAGGCCGGCGTCGGCGACCCAGAGCTGGTTGACGTCCATGGCAACGCAGATAAGCGGGCCGGGCGGAAGCTCAACCACCATGGGGCCGTTGGAGAGATCGATGAGCCCGGGAGCGTATGGCGTGTCGGAGTTGAGGGTAAAGCCGACGTGCTTCGGCAGGCCCTCAAGCGTGCCCCAGACTTTGTTGGGCACGATGCCGATCTTCTCGTTGCCGACGAAGATGGCGTGTCCCGAGACGGTGGGGTAGAAGAACCTGTATGCCTCGATGGCTCGGTTGAGGTCGTTGTCCTCGTAAGCTTTCTGTGCCGTGTCGCCCGCCGGATAGCCGCGCTCGAAAGTGTAGCGAGCTTCGCTATTGGCCGTTGCTTGCGGTGGTTTCTGTTGTTCGCACCCAGCCAGGAGGCAGGCAAGGACTACTGCGGCGACTGGCGCTGTTTGTTTCTGCATAATTCCTCCGCACCACCGTTGCTTTCGTATGAAGAGAGACTGCATCGGTCGCAAACAAATTTTGGATATGGCTTTGAGTTTCCTCGGTTTCCTCAAGAGAAAACCGGGAATGCTGAGGACTCACATTCCCGGTTTTAAAGGGTCCTGTCGGCTAGTTGTTATTGCTCAGCGGCGTGCTGTTTCGCCTGTTCCAACTGGGCGATCTTCTTCTTTACGGCGTCCTCAATCTGATCGATGGAGAAGCTCGCCGGGGGTTGGCTGGGTGGGTATTCGACGAAGGTCTGCAGGAACAATGCAGCCCTCCGTGTGCCTTCAAAGACTAGATACGCGTTATCCACCCTCCACGAGTCGTAATTGTCCCCGGAGATCTGCGCGTGTTCGTAGGGATCCATGCGTAGATTGAACATCCTCGGCACGCGCAAGCAAGTGAACGGATTGGCCCAGATGTCAAATTGTCCGGGCTGACGCTGTTCGCAAAAGATGATCTTCCAGGCAGTTTTCTCGGTTGCCCCCGGTTGCAATGCGTCAAACCGCTCCGCGACCAGATCTCCATCATCGTCGAAGTAGTAGAACTCGTCGCGAGCACCGTGTGACTGCTGGCCGGTGAGATAAGGAAGCTGATTGTAACCGTCCAGATGGACCTTGAAGGTCTTGCCGCTGACGCTAGCACCTTTCAGCAGCCGTGCCTTAATGTCAGTATCCCCGGCCGCTGCCACCAGTGTGGGAAACCAATCCAGCCCGGAGAATAGCTCGTTCGAGACCTCTCCAGCCTTGATGTGGCCCGGCCAGCGGATCATGGCCGGAACACGGAAGGCGCCTTCCCAGTTCGAGTCCTTCTCGCTGCGGAATGGAGTGGTTGCCGCATCAGGCCAGGTAAACGCATTGGGCCCATTGTCGGTGGTAAAGACAACGATCGTGTTGTCGGTAATGTGAAGCTCGTCGAGCTGTTTCAGCAGCTTGCCGACATTCTGGTCCATCTCCCACATGCCATCGGCATAGAAGTAACCCTTACCCAGACCCGCCTTCCCTTCATACTCGGGCCGGACATGGGTGAAGATGTGCATGCGGGTGAAATTCATCCAGGTGAAGAACGGCGTTCCCGCACCGGCCTGCTTGGCTATGAAATCCATGCAGGCCTTCGTTGTCTCATCGTCCACCGTTTGCATCCGCTTGACCGTCAGCGGCCCGGTATCTTCGATCTTCCCATCTGCAAAAGAGTGAATGACGCCGCGCGGGTTGTAGGACTTGAGAAATTCAGGATTGTTGCTGGGCCAATAGGGACGCTCCGGCTCCTCTTCCGCGTTGAGGTGGTACAGGTTTCCGTAGAACTCGTCGAATCCATGGTTGGTCGGCAGGTATTCGTCGCGGTCACCCAGGTGGTTCTTGCCGAACTGTCCGGTAGCGTATCCGAGCGGCTTGAGCGCCTGCGCAATCGTGATGTCCCGTGCCTGTAGTCCCACCGGCGCGCCGGGAACGCCTACCTTGGACAGTCCCGTCCGAAATGGGCTTTGGCCGGTGATGAATGACGAACGGCCTGCCGTGCAGCTGTTCTCCGCGTAGTAGTCGGTGAACATCATGCCTTCTTTGGCGATGCGGTCGATGTTAGGCGTTTTGAAGCCCATGACCCCGATGCTGTAGGCGCTGATGTCCGTCTGGCCTACGTCATCGCCAAAGATCACAAGAATATTGGGCTTCGATCCCGCTGCAAAAGCCGACATCGGCAGGAGCAGGAGGAGGGAGAGACAACCGAAAAAATGCGGGACCCGCAGAAAGCCGCGCCGTTCGAGGTGACGTGACAACCGGACCTGCCTAACCATGGATATCGTCCTTTCTCTAGTCGAAGGCGTCCGGAGAAATCGGAGACCGATGTACATTTCAAAATCTTGCCCACGTCCGTATCGCGGGGAGAAATAGGCGTACTTCGGGTATCCCATCTGAGAAGGGGCGGATCAACTGTCAGAACTAACAGTCTCTCGAGAATGGAAGAAGGTAGACCGGCTCAGGGCGTCAGCGGAGTCCCGCAATATCTTGCGCTATCGCCGCGCGCCCCGAATATTCATTCTGCCAGGCTCGGCATCCGTTGCACCGCTGGGCAGGAGGTTCTCATCGATCTTCGGCAGCAGCCCGGTCAATAAGCCCAGCGCTGGCAGATAGGCGCAGAGGTGGTACACAAGGTTCAGACTCGTCATATCCGCCAACTTGCCCAGCAGCGCGGCCCCCAGTCCGCCCATGCCAAATGCCAGCCCGAAGAACAAGCCGGAGATCATTCCCACCCGGCCTGGCACCAGCTCCTGTGCATACACCAGAATCGCCGAGAACGCCGACGACAACACGAGGCCGATGATGAAGCTCAGGATCGCTGTCCACTCCAGGTTCGCGTATGGCAACACCAGCGTGAACGGCAGCACGCCGACGATCGACACCCAGATCACCAGCCGCCGCCCATAGCGGTCGCCGATCGGCCCCCCGAGGATAGTGCCCAGCGCCACTGCGCCGAGGAAGATGAATAGATACATCTCGGACGCGTGCAGGGTCACATGAAAGCGCTGCATGAGATAGAACGTGTAGTAACTCGTGATGCTGGCCAGATAGAAATACTTCGAGAAGACCAGCGTCATCAGCACGACCATCGCCTGTGTCAGCTTGCCGCGTGACAACTGCGCATGTGGATGCGTCTCCACGCGCTTCTTCCCAGAGGCTCCGTGCGCGATCTGCCCTTTGTACCATCCGCCGATCGCCGTCAAAATCGCAATCGCCACCAGCGCTGCGACAGAAAACCAGGCGATGCGGTGCTGTCCGGCGTGCGCGCCGCGAGCGGAGAGCACCAGCCACAGCACCAGCAGCGGTCCCAACGCGGAGCCCATATTTCCGCCCAGTTGAAACAGCGACTGCGCCAACCCATGCTGGCCGCCGGAGGCCAGCCGCGCCACCCGCGATGACTCAGGATGAAAGACCGACGAGCCGAGCCCCACCAGCGAACCTGCCAGCAGCAGCCATCCATAACTCGGCGCCCACGCCATCATCAGCAGCCCGCCAAGCGAAAAGCTCATCCCCAGGGCGAGGGAATACGGCTTCGGCCTTTTGTCCGTCGCGAGCCCCACGAACGGCTGAAACAACGATGCCGTCAATTGATACGTAAAGGTGATCATCCCAATCTGTCCCAGCGACAAACCAAAAATGCGCTGGAACAGCGGATAGAGCGATGGAATCGTCGCCTGGATCAGGTCGTTCAGCAGATGGCAGGCGCTGATCGCCGCCAGGATGGTGAACAACGTTTCGCCGCTGCTGCGCACGGAAGATTTGGTCTCCGGCAACAGCTCCGCTACCGACTCGCGCGATGCCAAAATGCCTCCTGCTTCATCAGATTCGCAGCTTCGTTAAGGGGCGCAGAAATCGATCACGGCGAAACCAAGTTGGCGATCCAAGTTTGCGCCAGACGGTTGCCCCGTTCTGCTAAGCAGCTGTGTTCGACGCCCGATCGCCGCAGCGGCTGCGACCACCTATCGTCTGCGGTAGAGCACCTGAAACTGATATCCCGCATTCGGTGGAAACAGCGCGGCCACCGCTCGCAGCCTGTCCGCCAGCGCCGGCGGCGCCAGCAGCGGATACTCCCGCTCCCGAAGATCCGCGTAGTCGAAGTCCAGGGTTAGCGACAGCAGATAGATCGCCAGCGCGTCTGCGAACGTTGCATGGATGTATGCCGTCTTTGCCTTTTCATCCACGCGGGCTGACGAATTCTCTGCCGCCTCGTAGGCCGTCATCCGTTCACCGCGCCCTCCGCGGCCGCGCTCCGCCGGCTCGGTACGGATATCGCCGTAAGCCCGCGCCCGGCTCTCCCAGGCATCGTGACTGGTTTCGCCGCGCACCTGCGCCATGGCCTGCCGATCCACCAGCTCGCCAAAACTTGCAGGCACGCCTGCGGCATCCACAAAGTGGTGGCCGATGTTGATGAACAGCTCAAACGCCAGCGCAAACTTGTCCTGCATCAGCCGCGTCGAGATGAATATGTAGTCCGCCCCGGCAAAATGCACATTGCGATGACAGATCGCGCGATCGCTCAACTCCGTCGTGTGCTGTGGCGCAATCAGCGTTTCGCCGCTGGAGTGGGCGTCGTCAGGAATGCTGTCTTCGTCCTGCTCATGAATCGTGAGTGGCACGAAATAATACGCGCGATGCTTCAGCGCAGCGGCCACGGTGCGTGGCACTGCTCCGATCACCTGTTCCAGCTCGCCCGGTGGCAATTTGTGGTCACCGAAGGTGGCATAGCAGATGCCGTTCTCCGCCTGTGTTACCGGCGTCTGCCTCGCTACTTCGGCGGCCGGCAACAGCTCTGTCTGTGCGGTGTGCCCCATCTTTTGTATTCTAGCTGAGAGCGCTCTTCGCATATGACCGCAATCTCTGCCCGCAGTTCCGGCCCTTTTCCCGACCCAGCCCCCGCCCACAGAACTACCCGTGTCTGCGGCATTCCTATTGGCGACTTCGGCCTCCTCGCCAGCACTCTCATCGCGCTCGCCCTCGGCTTCATGACGTTCTTCGGCGTCACCTTCCTGAGCATCTTCGGGCTGATGATCTACAACGGCGGTGGCCACCATCACGTCACGCTCGACACGGGCTACAAATTCATCGCTTTGCCCGCCGGCATCTTCGTGCTCATCGTCAGCCTCGCCGTGCTTCTCGGCATCTGGCTTCACCGCAAGCTCACTGCTCACTGACGCCCATGTCACTCGTCACCATTACTGCGACAGAAAACGGGTCAGCCGAACAACATCGCCAGTGGTGCGAAAGCCTCGAAGCCGGTTCAATTCTCTTCTTCCCTAAGAGCCCCATCGCGCTCGCTGATTCCGATCTCCAGTTCCTGCGCGGCCAGCAGCAGACCGACAGCTCGCTGCACAAGAACATTGCCTATAAGCCGAAATCAAACGAACTCACCGGTGTCGACACGAAAACAGCCAACCCCGCAGCCGTCGACCGTCTGCGCGCGATCATGCGCAACTACTCGCAATCCGTCACGGCATTTCTCACCGGCTTTCTCTCGCCCTACGCCGGTCAGTGGCAGCTTGACTACGCGAGCTTCCGGCCGCAGGAGGAAGAGGGCCGCGACTTGCCGCTGCGCCGCCGCAACGACCTGCTGCACACCGACGCCTTTCCCACGCGTCCCACCCATGGTGCGCGCATTCTCCGCTTCTTCAATAACATTCATCCCACCCGTACACGCGACTGGATCGTCAGTGACCCCTTCCGCTCCGTCGCCGCGAAGTACGCGCCCGCTGAAATCGCACTGCCGCAGCCAGATTCCGGCATCGGCCGCGCCTTCAAGTCCTTGGCGACCGGTATCGGCCTCGGCGCAGCCGCGCCCGCGCTCAAGCGCTCGCCCTACGACGACTTCATGATGCGCTTCCATAACTTCCTCAAGGAGAACCGCGCCTTCCAAAGCTCCTGCAGCAAGTACGACTACCAGTTCCCTGCAGGATCAAGCTGGATGGTCTACACCGACATGGTTCCTCACGCCGTCCTATGCGGCCAATACGCACTGGAGCAGACCTATCTTGTCGCGCCTCAGGCCATGGTCGCGCCGCAACACGCGCCACTCACGGTGCTTCAGGAACTCACCGGTGCCAGGTTGATCTAGTTCGACCACGCGCGAAGAACGGTGTCATCCTTCGAAGTCTGGCGCAACAGCGCAGCGTCGAGGAGCCGGTGACCGACAAAACAATCCAATCCATCCAGCAAGGCTACGATCGCGTCGCCGACGAGTACGCACGCCACCTCTACGCCGAACTGGATAACAAGCCGTTCGATCGCGAGCTGCTTACCCGTTTCGCTGCTGCAGTCAAGGGCAAGGGACAGGTGTGTGACCTTGGTTGTGGACCAGGTCACATCGCACGATTTCTGCATAACGCGGGCGCGGATGTCTTCGGTCTGGACCTTTCACCGGGCATGCTCGAAGAGGCGCGCCGCCTCAACCCGGAGATCGCATTTCGCCAGAGCAACATGCTGGCTCTCGATCTTCCCGACAACTCGCTCGTGGGCATCGTCGCCGTCTACGCCATCGTCCATCTCCCCAGGGCAGCGCTGCCCCAGGCCTTCCATAAGATGGCGCGCGTGATGAAGCCTGCCGGCTTGCTGCTGCTCTCCCACCACATCGGCGAGGAAACAGTTCATAGAGATGAGTGGTGGGATCGCCCGGTCAATATCGACTTCCACTTCTTTCAACCACAAAGCATTCAGCGTGATCTAGAAGCGGCCGGCCTGGTTGTCGAAGAGGTGATCGAACGCGAACCCTACGCACCCGAGGTGGAGCACCAGAGCCGACGGGCTTATATCCTTGCGCGGAAACCTGAGGAGCCATCAGGTCGCGGTGACAGCCGACTTCAACGGTGACGGCAAGAGATCTTGCTACCAGCTACGGCGAGGTTTTGCTGGGCACGGCGGTCACGTCGAGGAGTCTTCAGAATCTCTCGGTCCGATGGATTACGTGGCAGCTGTCATGAACGACAGTGCGCGGTCGATGTAGGGCTTCAGCTCCTGGCGGGGAACGACGGCATCGAGCATCCCATGCTCGAGCAGGAACTCGGAGCGCTGGAAGCCTTCGGGGAGTTTCTGGCGGATGGTCTGCTCGATGACGCGGGGACCGGCGAAGCCGATGAGCGCGCCCGGCTCGGCGATGTTGAGATCGCCCAGCATGGCGAAGCTGGCGGTGACGCCCCCGGTAGTGGGGTCCGTCAGGACGGAGATGTAGGGGACGCCCGCGTCGTCGAGCTGGGCCAGGCCGCTCGAGATCTTGGCGAGCTGCATCAGGCTGGCGATGCCCTCCATCATGCGCGCGCCGCCGGAGGCTGAGATGATGATGAGCGGGCGCCGCGACTCGAGCGAGCGGTCAACAGCGCGGGCGATGGTTTCGCCGACGACTGAGCCCATACTGCCGCCGATGAAGGCGTACTCCATCACGCTGAGGACGACATCGTGCGTCCCCAGCCTCCCGACCGCGTTCACGATGGCGTCGTTGAGGCCGGTGGCCTGCTGTGCCTTGGCCAGTCTGCTCTTGTAGGACTTGACGTCGTAGAAGTTGAGCGGGTCAGTGGACTTCAACTCCAGGTCTACGAGTTCGTAGCCGGGCTCGAGCAGGTTGGCGACGCGGCAGCGTGCGTCGATCTTGTGATGCTGGCCGCATTTGGGGCAGACCTGCTGGTTGTTATCGAGGTCGGCCTTGAAGATGTATTGGTCGCAGCCTTCGCACTTGACCCAGAGCCCTTCGGTGCGAACCCGCTTCTCGGGAGAGCTGTTTTCGATCTCGTTGTCCTGCCGCTTGAACCAGGCCATCTAGCTATTATCCCTCAGAGCGAGTTTGACCCCTGCGCAACTAGTACTCGATCCCCCGCTGCGCCAACACACCGTTCTCGTAGGCGTGCTTGACCTGGCGCATCTCCGTAACGGTGTCAGCAATGGCCACGAGGTCCGGATGGGCGTTGCGGCCGGTCAGGATGACGTGCACCATCTCCGGGCGGTGCTGAAGGGTTTCGACGACCTTTCCGGGGTCGAGCATTCCGTAGCCGATGGCGTAGTTAATCTCGTCAAGCACCACCATGTCCCACTCGCCGGAGAGGATGGCTCGGCGCGCCTCGTCCCAGGCAACTTCGACCATGCGGATGTCCTCGGGATCAGTTTCAGCGCCGCCGACTTTCACGAAGCCGCGGCCAAGCTGTTTCATCACGAAGTTGTCGCCGAAGGCTTTTACGGCGTCGAGCTCGCCGTAGTGCCAGGAGCCTTTGAGGAACTGCAGCATGAGGACGCGCATGCCGTTGCCCACTGCGCGCAGGGCCGTGCCCATGGCCGCAGTGGTCTTGCCTTTACCGGGGCCGGTGTTGATGAGGATGAGTCCGCGTCGGGATTCGTTCATGGGAGTGGGAGCGCCGCGGGCGGAAAAAGGAGTCAGTGACCGCCGTGGTACGGGTGCCCAGCCAGGATTGTAAATGCGCGATAGAGCTGTTCGGCGAGCATGACGCGCGCGAGCTCGTGGGGAAAGGTCATGGGGCCGAAGGAGAGCAGCAGGTCGGCGCGGCCGCGCACGTCTTTCGACCATCCATCCGCCGGGCCAATTGCGAAGTGCAGATGTTGCGTCCCGGCGTCGCGCTCGCGCCCGATCCAGGCAGCGAGCTGCTCAGAGGACATGGTGCGTCCGCGTGCGTCCAGCAGGATGAGCTTTGCGGGCCGTCTGGAGAGCGACGGTGATTTGGTCGGAAGGGATTTGGCCAGGGTGGCTTCTCTCGCGATCTGAAGCTGCTCAACAGTTGCGTAATGAGCCAGGCGCGAGGTGAATTCCTTCAGTGCTTCATCGACCAATCGTGGTCTCTTGCGGGATGTGATGGCGGAGAGTGTCAGGCGCATCTGGGCGGCTCGAGTGATGGATTCCACCTGAACTCATACACGAAATTCCAAAAGCTGGAGAAATATTTCGGACTCAGTTTATTTCGTCCAGAAATATGTCATCTAATCCCAGTTTTTTGCGGGTTGGTCACATTTCAGAGGGCGGGATAACCTTTGGCCGAGGATGTGCAATTGCAACAACGCACATTGCAATGTCTGCAATATCGACAGTTAAAACAGAGCGTCAGGTATCGATTCCGTCCCGATCCTTAGGTCTGCAGTCGTTTTGAGGAGGAAGTCTCCATGATTGATAGAAGAGCCCGTGCCCTAATTCTTGCTGCCACCCTGGTTCTCGCAGGCGCGTACGAAGCCGTTTTTACGCCGATGGCGCACGCCCAGACCAGCAAGGGCATCCTTGCCGGCACCGTTCGCGACGCCAGCGGCGCAGTGGTGCCGAACGCGAAGATTCATGTTCAGAATGAAGCTACAACCGAGTCTCGAGATCTGGTGTCCAACGAGAGCGGGGCGTATCGCGTGGACGCCCTGGCGCCCGGCTTGTATACGATTCGGGTGGAGTCGCCGGGATTCCAACCTACCACCGTGCAGAAGCTCGACGTGAAGCCGTCGGTGGTGACCTCCTTCGATGCTTCGCTCCAGCTAGGTTCCGAGTCCACGACCGTCAACGTGACGGCAAACACGAACCTTATCAATACGGAGAATGCTCAGCAGGCGACAACGATCAGCACCACCGAGATCAAGAACGTCCCGATCTTCAGCCTGAATCCCATCGAGCTCGTAAAAACGGCTCCCGGTGTTCAGCTCGTCGATCAGGATAACTTCAGTAATGGGGTGGGCATTCAGGTGAACGGCTCGCGCCCCCGCTCGAACAGCTTCCTGATCGATGGCCAGGACATCAATGATCCCGGCATTGCAGGCCAGGCAATCCAGCCGCAGATTCCCGACATGTACCAGAACGTGACCGTCATCACCAATTCAGCGACGGCTGAATATGGTGGGGCGGGTGGCGGCATCGTTAACCTTATTACCAAGGGCGGCACAAATCAGTTTCACGGGACGGCCTGGGAGCTCTACTCCGGGTCGGGCATCAACGCTCTGGATGGCCAGCAGCGGCAGCTTCCACATGAGCACGGCTTGAAGTCCCGCTTCAATCAGCACCAATTCGGCTTCACGCTCGGTGGCCCGATTCTCAAAGACAAGCTCTTCGCGTTCGGCGGAACGCAGTTCAGCCGATTCTACGGCAACGCGACCGCGGCACAGAATCTGCTGCCAGATGCCAATGGCATTGCCACGCTCCAGCAGCTCAGCGGCCGGTATCCCAACGCCAAGCTATTGCTGGGGCTGCTCGACAATGGGACCTATGTCGGAACGTTTCGGCAGAACACGACTATTCCGGTAACGCTGGTGGACCTGGGGAACGGCAGGGGTCCAATCGAACTAGCGCAGTTTCAGCGGCCACCCGTCCCGCAGCAGAATCCCGATACGCAATGGACTTACCGTGTCGATTGGCTGCCCCGTCCATCCGATACGATCTACATCCGATACCTGCACGACAACACATCGTTGACGCCCGACTTCTTCAACAACCCGACGTCGCTTCCGGGGTTTGATACGCAACAGGGTGGAACGTCGGAGCAGTTCGGCGGGAACTGGATCCACGTATTCAGCCCTCGTCTCTTGAATGAATTCCGCGTATCCGAAACGCGCACGAACTTTTCCTTCGGTTTCACACCGGAAACAGACGCCAACCCGTTGGCCAAGACTGCATCGGTGACGTTCAACCAGCAGTTCGAAGGCGGGTTTCCCTCCCTCGGCGCACCTATCGGATTTCCGCAGGGCAACGCCCAGGACGTCTATCAGTTTCAGGACACGATCGCCATCACCAAGGGCCGACAGACGCTGCGTATCGGTGCGGACGTCGGGCGAAGCATTCTGACGGACAATGTGCCGTACAACTACTACGGCACGCTCGGCTTTAACCAAGGCGGTGGCTTTACCGATATCGGGAATTTTATCGATAACTTCCTTGGACCTTCGGGGCAGGCGACCATCAACTTCGGCAGCCCTCGCGTCGATCCGCATGCGTTCAACCAGGCCTACTTCGCGCAGGACGATTTGAAGTTTTCACCGGAGTTGACGCTCAACTTTGGCCTGCGATACGAGTATCGCCGCAATCCGGAGAACTCTCTGGCATATCCGGCGATCGATCCTTACAATCCATTTGCTCCGATTGGCACAAAGCTCAATGTCAACGAGGACGTAAACAACTTTTCGCCGCGCCTCGGTCTGGCCTATGCTCCGCAGGGTGGCGGATTTCTTGGTAGCGGGAAGACGGTCTATCACGCCGGTTTCGGTAGTTTCTACGACTTTGTCTTCACGAATATCGTAGACAACAGCCAGGCTTCCGCGCCAAATACAAGCAATCCTCTGGCGACCTCCACGCAGGGCCGGGGCGTGCCGAATGCTACCAGTGCGATTGCCGGCCTCTCCCCAGAGATTGATCCCTTCTCGACCGTTCAGTCGGTGAACAATAACCTGGTAAATCCGCAGACGTATGAGTGGAATCTGGGATTTGAGCATCAGCTTCCAGCCAATTTGAAGTGGACCGTGTCCTACGTCGGCGTGCGAGGGGAGAAGCTGTTTGCCAATCAACAGTTCAACTTCTTCGATTCGAACACCGGGGACCGTTTGAATCCAGACCGCGGTGTGATTAACACCCGCGGGAACTACGCAGATTCCATCTACCACGGTGTCACGATGGATGTGTCTCACGACTTCAGTCACGGTCTCTTCGTCCGGGGAACATATACGTACAGCAAGGCGATGGACGATGGATCGGAGGTCTTCACAACTTTCAATCAGGGTACTTCCTATGCAGCCAATCTTGCCCCGGGAGGACGTGCCGGCGAATGGAGCAGGTCTGCCTGGGATCATCGTAACTACCTGGGCATTCAATATGTCTATGAGCTGCCCGGTTATAACGGCGAACGCATTCTTTCGCTCATCACCAAACGTTGGACGATCGCCGGAGATACGATTCTGCAGTCGGGACCTCCCAGCACTTTTGGCAGCGTGGGCTTTGATACCAATGGCGACGGCAGCTCGGCAAACGATCGGCCTAGCTTAAGCAACAATCGTGCACCGTTCAGTTCGGCTGGCATCGATGGCAATTTGCTAGATCCTACGTTGCAACCGGGCACGGTTTATTTCGACGTGGCCACGCTCAACCAGACGGGCGAGGCGGTTCCTGTTGCGCCAGGGAATGTCCATTTCCTTGTGCCTGTAGGTTCCGGGAACCTCAGGCGAAACAGCTACGACCAGCCGGGAGTGCAGTTCTGGAATCTGTCGGTCCAGAAAGATATTCCTGCAGGATTCACGCATCTGGAAGGGGCGACTTTTCAGATCCGCGCGGAGGCGCAGGACGTCGGCAACCACAACAACGTGGAACCGATGGATACCAACGTTCTTAACGCCGGCCTCTCGTCTTTCCTTAACCCCTCCCAATTCCGTTCCAACACCAACAACGGTTCTCTGGCGCAGGGCCGCGTGATGCGCTTCTGGGCGAAGTTCAACTTCTAACGGAACTGGTTGAATACAGCAAAGGCCGCCAGATGTTCGGCGGCCTTTTTCTTTTGGAGAGGGTCGATTCTCGAGTCAGCTCGTTGCGGCCGCTATGCCGGTTTTGATTAGTACATAGATGACCCAGACGCCGAAGACCATGAGGATGCCGCGGGCAGGTTTTACGCGCGCGACGATGGCGCCTCCGAAACCGGCGAGGGCGAGTGACCACAGCGAGAAGACATCGAGAGACTTGCCGATCGAAATGAGCCATCCGGCGGATGTGGGATCAAGGAAATATGCGAGGTTGGCCGGCGACGGAAGATTAAGGTTGTAGGTCTGAGGATCGCTAACGAAAACCGTCACGATTGCAATTATGGAGTTGAGCGCATTTGGCAATGCGGCGAAGATGGAGACGGCGAACATCTCCTTATAGTTCGTGGTTCCTCCCAGCACGAAGGCAAAGCCGCCCCAGAGCAGAAGAGCGAAGAGCGCACTCACAGCCAGGACAACCACAGGTCCGCCGATCATGAAGCCTTCGATAAACCCCTCAGTCACCGTGAGCATCTGCGCCTGTTCGGCGGGAGTGCCTTTCTCCAGCCTCTCCGCGTTGCGCGGGCTGCTCTTGAGGACGTTGGTTGTCATCGATTCCCATCCAACGTGTTGCACGGCGACGCCACAGAAGATATAGCCGAGCACTGCCAGGATCAGGAACGGCAGCCACCAGGATTGGTTTCGCTTGATGTCGCTGAATGTCTTGGAGGGCTCGATGAATGTATCGACTACACGTTCGATCTGCGACAGGCCTGGCGAATCGTGGGTATCGGTGAGGGCAGCACTGGCAGTATCCGGCATGGTGATTGCTCCGGTCCTTTATGACTGCATAGATTGACCTGCACGCTGATGCGGGTACCCTTATAACATTTTCAGAGCACCCGTCCACGAAATGATCCTCGACTAGTTCGGCTTCAAGGGACGGCCTGTGAGGCGGCAGCCGTCTTGGCCGCAACGCGCTTTCTTGTAGAAGCTGTCTTCTTCGTGAGGGCTTTCTGTAACTCCAATGCATCGACGTGCCGTGCAGATTTGCGCAACCGCTCAATGTCGTAGAAGGCGCGCTTTTCGGCGAGGAAGATGTGGACGACGAAATCGACGTAGTCGAGCAGGATCCATTCGCCGAGACGCTTGCCTTCGACGGAGTTGGGATAGGTGCCGAAGTCGCGTTTGAGGCGCAACTCAACTTCATCGGCAATGGTCTGCGTCTGCCGTTCGTTGGCGCCGCTGGTGATGAGGAAGAAATCAGTGAAGCCGGCATCGATGGCATCGAGCTCGAGGATGCGGGTATCTTCGGCTTTCTTCTCATCGCAGGCTGCCGCCGCGGCGGCCACCATCCGGCGCGTAGAGTCAGCGATGGTGCGCTGTTCGGTGGGCACGATGGGGGGCACGGCTGTGGGCCCCGATTTCTTTTTTGCGGGGCGCGACTTCGCCGCGGGTTTTGTGCTTTGTCTTGGCGCTGTCTTCTTCGTGCCGATTGCTTTCGTTCGGCGGGTATGCTTTGCGGCGGTCTTGCCGGCGGACTTTTTGCTGGGGGCTGCCATTCCTTCTCCTAAAGGTAAGAACTTATCGCAAGCGGCCGATAATTGTCTGTTGTCTTTCAAGCGTGGTTGTAGAGGCGATGTTCGCGCGCGTACGCGGCCACCTGAGGATCGAGGACCTGTCGCGGAATTTCGCTGGGATCGCCGGCGAGTGCGGCGCGCAATTCAGTGGCCGAGACTTCGTAACACAGCCCGGGAAGCAACCAGAGCGTTCCGGATTGCGAATTTCCTGCCAGCGATTCGGGCGGCTTGGTCAGGGACATGCGCAACCAGCCGTCGCCATGCTCCGGTGGGCCGACGTGCATGCCGGCCGGCAAAAGAGTTTCAAGAGCTTCCAGCGTGAAGCCGGGGCGCGCGGCGACGATCCATTGCGCGAGCATGAGTGCCTCTGCGGCCCGATGCCACTGACGCAGTGTTCGGAGCGAGTCGGCGCCCACCAGGCAGAAGAGTTCGTCCACTGCGGGAAGCGTCTCGCGCAGGCGCTCGAGTGTGTCGTACGTGTAGTTATAGCGGCCATCCAGGTGGGGCGCGTCGATGGCACTGGCAGCCAGCGGCGGATGGCCCGCACAGGCAAGCTGCACCATGATCATGCGGTCCTCAAAGGGCGATGGGGCCTGGTCCTGCTTCAGCGGCTGCCGCCCGACCGGCGCCATAAGCACGCGGTCGAGATGCAGGCTTTCGACGGCGGCCATAGCGATGCCGATGTGTCCCGAGTGGGGCGGATCGAAGCTGCCGCCGTAGAGGGCGATGCGCATCGTTCGATGCTAAATGGCGGCGTCGCCGCATAATGATCAGGTGCCCACTGCCGCCATCGGACTTGGCGCCAACCTTCCCTCAAAAGCGGGTGCGCCGGTGCAGACGCTTGCCGCTGCGATAGAGCGGCTGTCAGCATACGGGCGACTCACGGCGCGCTCGGCCTTTTACCGGACGGCGCCGGTGGGCTACACGGATCAGCCGGCGTTTGTGAATGCGGCTGTGATGCTGGAGACGGAACTCGCTCCGCTGCCGCTGCTGGACGCGCTGCTCGGGATCGAGCGCAGCTTTGGCCGGGATAGAGCGGCAGGTCCGCCGAAGGGGCCGCGGACGTTGGACCTGGATCTGCTGCTGTACAACAGTGTCGTGCTGGATGATCCGGCGCTGACCCTGCCGCACCCAGCGATGCAGGAGCGGCGCTTCGTTCTTGCACCGCTCAGGGAGGTTGCAGGAGAGTGGCGGCATCCGATTCTGGGGCGGACCATCGCGGAGTTATTTGAGGCTTTACAGCCGGAAGAGGATTCTGTGGCTAAAATCAGCGAGTGAGTCTTCCCTTCCAAATCCTGGCAACTGCCGACGCGGGCCGCCGTGCAGTGATGGACCTGCCGCATCGGCAGGTGCAAACGCCGGTCTTTATGCCGGTGGGTACGGTGGGGTCGGTCAAGGCGGTGCCGCAACATCTGCTGGAAGCACTGGGCGCGCAGATCATCCTCGGCAATACGTACCATCTCTATCTGCGGCCCGGGCTCGAGGTGGTGCGACGCATGGGCGGGTTGCATCGCTTCATGAGCTGGCCACGCGGCCTGCTGACGGACTCCGGCGGCTTCCAGGTCTTCAGCCTGAATGAACTGCGGAAGGTGTCGGCGGAGGGTGTGGAGTTCCGGTCGCATCTGGACGGCTCGCTGCACCACCTCTCGCCGGAGCGCTCGATCAAAATTCAGATCGCTCTGGGCGCGGATATTCTGATGGTCTTCGACGAGTGCACGGAGTATCCAGCGGACCGCGAGCGGGCGCGGGGCTCGCTGGATTTGACGCTTGAGTGGGCTGCGCGCAGTAAACACTACTTCGAGTCGCACAAGCACGAGGTGCCATGGCATGGGGAATTCGGCGGACGCACACAGTCGCTGTTCGGCATCGTGCAGGGCGGAATGTACCCGGAGCTGCGACGTGAATCGGCGGAGCGGTTGGTAGAGATGGAATTTCCCGGCTACGCGATTGGCGGCCTGAGCGTGGGCGAACCCCGCGAGCTGACACGCGAGATCATCGAGAGGACGCTGCCGCTGCTGCCTGCAGACAAGCCGCGGTACGTGATGGGTGTCGGATACCCGGAGGAGATCGTCGAGTACGCGAAGATGGGCGTGGACATGATGGACTGCGTCCTGCCGACGCGTGCGGCGCGGCATGGTTTGTTGTTTACATCAGAGGGCCGGCTGAATATCAAGAACCGGCAGTTTGCGGAAGACCAGATGCCGCCTGATCCGTACTGCAAGTGCCTGGTGTGTGCACGCTACACGCGAGCCTACCTGCGGCACCTGATGGTGTCGGCGGAGCCTTTGTCTGCGGTGCTGAACACCCTGCATAACCTAGCCTTCTATCTGGAAACGATGGCGCGGATGCGAGAGAGTCTGGGGCGCGGTATACCGCCGCTCTCCCCCACGGAGCGGGTGAGCGCGCGCAGCGAATAGAACGTCAGCTATCACGGAGCGCGACCATAGGCTCAATGGCGGCCGCCCGCCGTGCCGGAATATAACTGGCGGCGAGTGCCACCATGAGAAAGAGCGTCGCGGCTGAGAGAAACGTAACCAGATCGATGGCTTTTACACCGAAAAGCATCGAGCTCAACAGGCGCGTGAGCCCAGCGGCCGCGGCGATGCCGAATCCGATGCCGGCAAGAGCGATAGCAAGGCCCTGCCGCAGCACCAGCGCAAGAATGTTGCCGCGCCGCGCGCCGAGTGCCTGACGTATCGCGATCTCACGCGTGCGCTCCACGACCGAATAGGAGATGACGCTGTACAGGCCAACGACGGCGAGCAGCGTGGCGGCGACCGAAAAGGCTCCGAGAAGCGCGAACATCAGGCGCCGCTGGTCTTCCGAGTCATCGAGGACGGCGGAGAGTGTCTTGACATCGGATACGGGCTGGTTGCGATCGAGGGAGAGAACCTGGCGGCGGACCGCATCGGCGAAGGCAGATGGATTGCTCTTTGTGCGGACCACCAGGATCGCAGCCTGCGGCGGCTGCTGCGCATTCGGAACGTAGAAGCCGGGCATAGGATCTGCATCGCGGCCCTGCTGGCGGACTGGCGCGGCGATACCAACGATCTCGAGTGGTTGCTTGCTTGAGCCGACAAGCAGGTGCTGGCCGATGGGGTTTTCGCCGTCTGGATATTGGGGCCAGAAGCGGCGCGCGAGACCTTCGTCAATGATGGTGACGCCGGGTGCGTTTGCCGTATCGCCGATGGTGAAGGCGCGGCCACGGTTCAAAGGAATCTGGAGAGTGCGGAAGTAGTCCGGCGAGATCTGCTGGAGGATCGCGATAGGCCGCTGATTCAGGAGCAACTCCGGGCGGCCGGAGATCCGGACCGGCGCTCCCGCCCAGCCGGTAGTGGGCAAGGTGAGGGTAACGCTCGCGCTCTCAACGCCGGGGATGGCCTCCACACGTTCCACGAGTCGGGTGTAGAAGCCGCCCCGTTTGGCGTCGGTGTCGTATTGCGCGGGGGCGAGCGAGACGGACATGGTGAGTACGCGTTCCGGGCGGAACCCGGGATCGACGTTATAGAGGTGCGCGAGACTCTGGAGGAGCAGCCCGGCACTTACCAAAAGGACGAGCGAGAGCGCGACCTGCCCGGCCACCAGCATTCCGCGCGGACCGGCGGCAAGATGGCGGCGGAACCTGCCGCGAGCGGAGGTGTTTAGGAGATTGCCCTGCAGGACGGCGGCAAGGTCGCGGCGAAAGGCAGAGAGCGCGGGCGCGAGGCCGAAGAGGATGCCGGTGAGCAGGGAGAGCGCGAACGCGAAGGCGAGAACAGCGAGGTCGAGATGGATCTCCGAGCTGCGCGGCAGTTCAAGCGCCGTCGCGGTGCGAATACCGCGCAGAGCGGCCCATGCAAAAAGGACGCCGAGCGACGAACACAGGCATCTTCTCCGGCGGGGCAGAGCAGATGGCGCTCGCCGGAAGAGACGAAACTGAGGTTGTCAGCGCCGCTCGCGTCTCAGGCAACTTTCTCGACATCCTTGGCGTCTCGCCGGCGCTCGGCCGATCATTCCTGCCCGCCGAAGACCGCCCCGGCGGTCCGGATGTCGCCATCATCAGTACCCGTCTGTGGCACCAGCATTTCGGCGGCGACCCTCGCGTTCTCGGGAACACTGCGACCCTCGCGGGCATCCCCTACACCATCATCGGTGTTCTGCCGGCGCGCTTCGACTTCCCCTTCGTGGATGCGAAGACCGATGTCTGGATCACGCGACCCATCGAGTGGTCGCTGATGCCCGTCAAGTCGCGCCCGCTGAGCCCGTACTTGCAGATCTTCGGACGTCTCAAACCCAGCGTCTCTCTCGTTCAAGCCAACGCGGAGCTCACCACCCTCAATCGCCAGTACGCGGCAGCGCATCCCGCCATGCTCGACGCCAAACCCTCGACCGAGGACAATCCGGCGCACGTGCAGTCGCTCCGGGAATCGATCGTCGCCGATGTGCGGCTGCCGTTGCTTCTCCTCAGCGGCGCCGTCGGCCTGATGCTCTTCATCGTCTCCGCAAATGTCGCAAGCCTGCTGCTGGCTCGTGCAGCGACACGTGCCCGCGAGTTCGCCGTCCGTGCCGCGGTCGGTGCAGGCCGCGGCCGCCTTCTCCGGCAGCTCCTCACGGAAAGCACTCTGCTGTCCATGCTCGGCGGCATAGCCGAGGGGGCGAAGCAGCACAGCTCGTATGACAGAGAAGAGCGCTGTGTTTGCGCCTATGCCGAAAGCCACCGTAAGAACGATCGCGGCGGAGAAGCCGGGACGTTTGAGGAGCATTCGAGCGGCGAAGCGGAGGTCCTGCCGCAATGCGCTGAGAAACCCAGGTTCCGTCATAGGCAGACACTTCCCTCGATCGGGCGACGATTTTCACTACCTTATATCTGTAATATTCGCGATTGCATGTGGCTTATCACAATTCGCAAAGGCGCACGGTCGAGGGGAACGCCATCGCTCTCGGATTCGCTCCTGGCAGCAATACTCGGCGTGCTCTGCATGGTATCGAGTGGCTGCAGGGATTCCGGAAAGCAGCCAGCGGCATCTACGAGCAGCGATGAGACGATTGTCGTCCTGCGACACGGCGAGAAGCCCCTTGGAGGACTGGGCCAGATCAGTTGCATGGGGCTAAACCGGTCTTTGGCTTTACCGAAGGTATTGATTGGGCGCTTTGGTCGAGCCAAACGCGATCTTCGCTCCGAATCCTGCAGTGCAGATGAGAGAGAACTCGTTGTCAGCCAAGATGTATTCCTATGTGCGGCCGTTGGCCACGATTGAGCCAACAGCGATCGAGCTTGGACTGCCGGTGAATACCCAGCTTGGGTTCCGAGATATCGCCGCGCTGCAGAGTGAGGTGACTGCGCCGGAGTATGCGAACGGCACCGTCTTCATCGCTTGGGAGCACAAATACGCCTATGACTTTGCCCGGCAGATGCTGCGTTCCTACGGGATGGATCCGTCCGTGGTGCCGGGATGGCCGAGCGATGATTTCGAGACTTTGTATGTGTTTCACCTCAGACGTTCGGCAGGGTCATCCCGGCCGGCGGTGACGTTTTCGGTGGAGAAGGAGGATCTGGAAGGCGCGCTTTCCGCCACCTGTCCGATGCCGAGCCCTTCGACCATCCCTTGACACAAGCCGCAGACTCCGTGATGCTTGTTGCTTAGGTATCCTGCCGATCTGTGTGTCCTGTGTGCGCGCCTTTGTGGGCGCTCCGGGAGTCGGACCGAGGCGGGATGAGTGGTGGCCGGGGATTTCAGACCGGTAGCTGCTCGGGATTGCCTGCCATACCCGCTCCTTTCCCGTGCACCCGCACTGAAGCTGCAGCCACCGCGCCAGCCTCCAGAACCGGCGCGGCGGGACGGAGCACCTTGATGGAAGAAGGATCTCTGTGTTCGTGGAACTTTCCGCCTTTTTCGTAGCCGGGCTGCCAAGCAGCTTTGTCACTTTTCTGCCTGCCGTATTGATGGTCGGCGTCTTCTATCTTCTGCTCTTCCGGCCGAACCAGCGAAAGCAGAAGCAGTGGCAGGAGATGTTGAACAACCTGAAGATCGGCGACAAGATCACGACCACTGGCGGAATGCGCGGAACGATCGTGGCGCTGCGCGAGGACGCAATCCAGCTGAAGCTGCCGCCGGATGGCATCAGGGTTGAAATCGTGAAGTCGGCCATTGCGGCCGTGACTACCAATACTCCCGAGGAAGTCAAGTAACGCCGCGAAGAGGCGACCCGATCTATCATGCGCAAGAATCTAACCGGTAAAACAGTTCTCATCGTCGCCATCCTGCTGGTCTTCATCTTCGGGATCTTCGGCATTCCTCACGGGCTCGGCGGCCAAGCGCTCAAGGATGCGCTGGCCAAGCGGATCAACCTCGGTCTCGACCTGAAGGGCGGCACGCACCTGGTGTTGCAGGTAATGGTCGATGAGGCCGTCGGCGCGGAGACGGACAATGCCCTGGGCCGTTTGCAGAGCGATCTCCAGGCCGCAGGCATTTCCGTTGGGTCGATCGTGAAGCCCAACCCATCGGACCCACTGACTCTCCAGATCTCCGGCGTACCCGCGGACAAGTCCGGGGACATACGCAACCTGCTGGATACCAAGTATGGCCAGCAATACAACATCAGCTCGACCCAGGATGGCTACACGCTGACGTTGAAGCCTAGCGAGCAGCTGGCTCTGGAGAAAAAGACGCTGCAGCAATCGATTGAGACCATCTCCACGCGCATCAACTCGCTCGGCGTGACCGAGCCGACGGTGCAGGAGTACGGTCTCGGCAAGAACCAGATCCTGGTGGAACTGCCGGGCGTGGACGATCCCGGCCGTGTGCGGGACATTATCCAGTCGACGGCGATTCTTGAGATCCATGCCGTAGCCGGCGGCCCGTATGCCACGCAAGAAGCGGCCAAGCAGGCGAACAACGGCGCGATACCGCCCGACCAGGAACTGATAGCGTACGGCGGCAACGAAGCGGGCTTGCAGGGGCAGTATTACCTGCTGCAGCGCGTGGCGGTAGTACGCGGTCCGGATTTCCGCGATGCGCAACCCGGGCGGGACGAAAACGGCCGGCCGGATGCGACCTTTATTTTAACCCGCGCTGCCGGCGACCGCTTCTATGACTTCACCAGCAAGAACGTGAACAAGCCGATGGCGATCATGCTGGACAACCGGGTGCAGGAAGTCGCAAACATCCAGGAAGCGATCCGGGACCAGGGACGGATTTCGGGGCTGGGCGAGCAGAAGGCAAAGGATCTATCGCTGATGCTGCGGACGGGCGCGTTGCCGGCTTCGATTCATTACCTGGAAGAGCGCACGGTTGGGCCGTCGCTGGGTGCGGATTCGATCCGCAAGGGCGTGACGGCGTCGATCGTCGGCATGCTGGCGGTGATGATCTTCATGCTGGTCTATTACAAGGGCGCAGGCATCAATGCAGATCTAGCGCTCTTCCTCAACCTGGTGATTCTGCTCGGCTGGATGGGCTTTACCGGCGCGACGCTGACCTTGCCCGGCATTGCCGGCGTGATCCTGACGGTCGGCATGGGCGTGGACTCGAATGTGCTGATCTTTGAGCGCATCCGGGAAGAGATCCACGCTGGGAAATCCGCTGCGGCGTCGGTGGATCAGGGCTTCGCACATGCGTGGACGACGATTCTGGACACGCACGTTACGACGATGGTCTCGGCGGCCATCCTCTTTCTCTTCGGCACTGGCCCGGTGAAGGGTTTCGCTGTCACGCTGGTCTTTGGTCTGGGCGCGAACCTGTTCACGGCGGTCTTTGTGTCGCGGACGATCTTTGACGCCATTCTGAACCGTAAGGGGCGCGGGGAGGCGCTTTCCATATGATGCGACTCGCGGTGATCACTCTGGGAACAACAGCGGGCCTGATCGGCCTGGGCGTGGCAACGGCTGCTCTGCTGGCCGTGGCCGCAGTGGCGGCAGAGCGAACCGTTTCGCGGGGCATCTCCAGAAGATTGCTGGGCAGCAAATAAGCACTGCGGCCTGCGGGACCGCTCTAAAAGTTCGCCAGGATGCCGAAGTCGGCACGGCTCATACGGAGTTCAAGTGGAACTGTTTCACGGCGTAAATATCGATTGGCTCGGGAAGAAGTGGTATTTCCTCGGGTTCTCTCTCATCTTCAGCGTGGCCGGCCTGCTATCCATCTTTTTCTGGCACGGCATTCCGCTTGGCATTGACTTCAAGGGCGGCACATTGGTCTACGTGAAGTTTGATGCACCGCCATCGGCGGACCGCATCCGCGATGCGGTGGACCGGGCGGGCATCCGCGACAGCCGCATCCAGCCCTTCGGGCAGCGCATTGGTCAGGGGCCTTCGAACGAGGTGATCATTTCCTTGCCTGAAAAGGCGATGCAGGAGTCGAATGCCGAGGCTGGCAGCACCACGATCGTGAAGGCTCTGGGTAGCTATTATTCGTCGACGGGCGCGGCCAACGCCAGCTCGGGCAAGCTGGATCTGGATAACCTAGGCTCCGGGACGCTCGCCGACTTCCTGCTGCAGCGGGACCCGGAGCACCTGGGCCCGGATGCCGGAAAGACGAAATACACGCAGCAGGCAGATGCGATCTTGAACTACCGCGACAAGCAGGGCGACGGCCTGGTCCGGAGCTTCGACGCGCTGAAGGGCGTCGCTGACCCGGCGGTGGTTTCTCTGCTGCAGCAGCAGACGTACCTCTCGGGCTTTCATATCTTCAATACTGAGATCGTAGGTCCACAGGTGGGAGCGCAACTGCGTGGGCAGGCTATCCGCGCGACTCTGTACTCGCTGCTGGGCATGCTGATTTATCTCTGGTGGCGCTTTGAGCTGATCTACGGTGTGGCGGCGGTGGTGGCGGTCTTCCACGACACACTGATCACCATCGGTGCCTTCTCGCTGACCAACAAGGAACTAACGTTGACGGTGATCGCGGCCATCCTGACGCTGGTGGGCTACTCGATGAACGACACCATCGTGGTCTTCGACCGCATCCGGGAAAACCTGCGCATGAGCCGGCGCGAACCGCTGCCCAGCCTGGTGAACCGCAGCATCAACCAGACGTTGAGCCGGACGGTGCTCACATCGGGACTTACCTTCCTGACCGTATTGTCACTCTTTCTCTTCGGCGGCGAGGTGCTGCACGGTTTCTCGTTTGCACTGGTAATCGGCATCCTGATTGGGACGTACTCCTCGATCGCGGTTGCGGCACCGATGCTGGTGGCCTGGCAAGAATGGCGTGCGGGCCAGGGACGCGCGGCGGCGCTACCAGCGGCAAAGCGCGCACGAGTCTAGTGGACGATGCGGAAAATGGGCCTGCACTGTTTTCAGTGCAGGCTTAATTATTTGAAACTTTGTGGGAACAATTCACCGGGCATTAGGTGTCTATAGCCGAGAAGTAGCAGGCCCAGTCTCCGCCTACGTTCGCTGCTGCATCTCAATGCGGGAGGCAAGAGACGCCGGGGCCTAGCAGATTTCGAGGTAAGCCATGTTCGAAGATGCCCTCATGGAATCCGGCCACAGGATCAAGACGAAGAGCAAGTATTGGTCCATCGTTGCGCTTATCATCAACGTCGCAGTGGTGATCGGGCTGGTCCTGTGGCCGCTGATGCATCTTGAGTCGCTGCCGAAAAATATGATGGCCACCTTGCTGGTAGCGCCGCCACCACCGCCACCACCGCCGCCACCGCCGCCACCGCAGGCGCCGGTGAAGGTCCATGTGCAGACGGTCGATCCGTTCCAGGCGCCGAGCAAGATTCCGCATGAGATCAAGCAGGTGAAGGAAGAGCCTCCGCCGCCAACGAATGCCGGCGTGGCCGGCATGGAAGGCATGGGCGCGGGCAGCGGCGCGATCGGCGGCATCCTGGGTGGCATGGGCAGTGCTCCTGCGCCGGTGGTGAAAGCCGCAGCACCGAAGAAGATCGCAATCTCGTCCGGCGTCATGACCGGTCTCAAGACTGGCGGCACGAACCCAACCTATCCGCCGATTGCACGCGCGGCTCGGATCTCCGGTACGGTAGTGCTCCAGGCGACGATCTCGAAGACAGGCACGATCGAAAACCTTCACGTCATCAGCGGACCTCCGATGCTGACGCAGTCGGCGCTCGAGGCGGTGAAAACCTGGAGATACAAGCCTTATCAGTTGAACGGCGAGCCGGTTGAGGTGGAGACCACAGTAAACGTGGTGTTCAATCTCGGCGGCTGATTCGTCGGCGTCTCCCTCCGGCGAGGGGGATGACCATCCACCAACTGGCCTCTTCGTGTCATACAGGGCGTGAAGAGGCCGGTGATAGCATCGGGGTGTTTTGACGCACCGCGATCCCTAGGCGGCTTAATTGCCATCTTCTGCAATATCCCAGGAGGAAAGATTCAGTGATTCACGCTCAGCTCACTCACGTAATTCCCCACATTTCGAGCCTTGGTCTGTGGTTTCAGGACCAGGGTAGCAACGTCGGTTTCAGCCTTCCTGAGATGTGGGCAAGAATGGGCATTCCGGCGAAGGCCGTGGTGATCATTCTCTTCATCATGTCGATCTGGTCGCTCGCTGTGATCATCGACCGCGCCATTTACTTCAATGCTGCCCGCAAGCAGTCGCGTGAATTCGCTCCCAAGGTTGCCGGGGCTCTGCGCGAGGGCAAGCTGGACGAAGCCGTGAAGGTGGCAGACCGCAACAAGAAGTCGCATCTCGCCGAGGTCGTCACTGCCGGACTGCAGGAGTTCCGCAGCTACGGTAATGGCGGCGCAATCACCGAAGACCAGATCGAGTCCAGCAAGCGCGCGCTGGAGCGTGCCGAGGCCATCGTGCACGCCAAGCTGAAGCGCGGACTGGGCGGCCTGGCAACCATCGGTTCGACGGCACCATTCATCGGGCTGTTCGGCACGGTGGTCGGTATCTTGAACGCCTTCCAACAGATCGCTACGCAGAAGTCGGCCGGAATCGGCGCGATCGCGGGTGGTATTTCGGAGGCGCTGGTCACCACAGCGTTCGGGTTGCTAGTCGCGATCCCTGCTGTGATGTTGTTCAACTACTTCACCAACAAAGTTGAGGCGTTCGACGTCGAGATGGACAACTCCTCAAGTGAACTGGTGGACTATTTCATCAAGCAGTCGCAGCGCCGTTAAACGCGGGTTGCTGCGACGCCGTTCATGCGTGAATCGAATGTGGCGGGGCACAAAGCTCCGCCACCCTCCTTCCCCGCAGGATGCATCACAGGACGGTCACGTACGCGGTCCCGCCAAGCTAGGGAGCATATATGGCACTTGCAGTTCGAAACGAAGGCGCCAAGGTTAATTCCAACATCAATGTCACCCCGATGGTGGACGTGATGCTGGTGCTGCTGATCATCTTCATGGTCATCACGCCAATGGTGCAGAACAAGGTCAACGTCGATCTGACCAAGAGCATCGATGCGACGCCGATGCCGGACGCCGACCACGAAGATTCTGTCGTTGTGGCAATCACCCGCGATGGCCGCGTGTTTCTAGGCGCCAACCAGATGTCTTCAGCCGATCTGGGTCCGAAGATCACCGACATGCTGCAGAACAAGACCAACAAAGAGGTCTATCTGCGGTCAGACGCGCGTGCGAACTACGGGGTGGTGATGGAAGCCATCGACAACATTCGTACCTCGGGTGTCGATACACTCGGCGTATTGACTGAACAGCCGAATGCCGGAGCCGCCGGCAGCATGTAGTAACAGCATTCCCAGCGTTTGGCGGGAATTCGAAGAATCGAGGAATCTCTCATGGCATTCTCTACTGGCGGTACCGGAGGACTCGCCTCCGACATCAACGTAACCCCGATGATCGACATCCTGCTGGTGTTGCTGATCATCTTCATGGCCATTACGCCGGTTACGCCTCACGGTCTGGAGGCGCTGGTGCCTCAGCCGCCCAAGAACAACCAGCCGCAGAAGGAGAACGATACGGCGATCGTGGTGTCGATCCTGCGTGGCAATGGCGGTCAGCCGGCATACAGGATCAACGAGACCGATGTGCAGAAGTCTGACCTGGCTGGAAGGCTGCAGACCATCTTCTCCACGCGCGCCACGAAGGTCATGTTTATCAAGGGGGATAAGGATCTCGACTTTGGCCCGGTCGCCAATGCTATTGATATCGCCAAAGGCGCAGGCGTCGACCACGTTGGACTGATCACTCCCAAGATCGCGGCCGGCCAGTAACCCGCCTCATTCGGCCTGCGGGAACAATCCTCTGCCCAGAAGTGTCGAAATGCTTAGCATGCTGACAGTCGGAGATTCCGGTGGCTGTCAGCGTGCATGAAGCGGCTGCCTGCTGTTCGCAGCTGTGGAGACGAGGAATCTCACATAGCATTCACCGCGGGCGGTAGCCGGGGGCTCTCCTCCGACATCAATGTCACCCCGATGATCGACATCCTGTTGGTGTTATTGATCATCTTCATGGCAGTCACGCCTGTAGTGCCCAAAGGCCTTGAGGCATTGGTGCCGCTGCCAACCAAAGCTATAGCCAGCCAGATGGCACTATCGTTCTTCAGATCCGTCACACCAATACCGGTCAGCCGGCCTACAAAATCAATGACGCGAATGTGACGATGTCTGAGCTGGCAGGGAGGCTTCAGACCATCTTCTCCGCACGCGCGACGAAGGTGATGTTTATTGAGGCGGACAAGGATTTGGATTTCGGCCCAATCGCCAACAGCATTGACATAGCCAAAGGGGCTGGCGTCGATCATGTTGGATTGATTACTCCCAACATTGCGGCGAGCCGGTAGACCGCCCTATACTAGGCAAACCGCGGTCGGTCCCGGCCGCGGTTTGTCATTGTCCGGGCTTGCAGCCATTAGGAAAACAGTTACAATCACTGCGCAGAGAAGTTTCTGTTCCCTGCCCAGTAAACGGACCCCTCAACGCGCCGCGGTCTGGCCCCTATTCAAGGAGAAACGAAGCAGAATGATGCGTATCGCAAGAGTGTGGATGCCGGCAGTTGCCAGCCTGTCGATGCTCCTCGCCACCACCGGCTGCAACAAACTGAAGGCGCGCGATCAGCTCAACAAGGGAGTCCAAGCGTACAAGAACGCCAGGTATGAAGAAGCCATCGAGCACTTCCAGACTGCAGTGAATCTGGATCCGACGCTGACGATGACGCATATGTATCTGGCCACCGCATATGCGCAGCAGGTGGTGCCGAACTCTGACACATCGGCGAACAAAGCGCTGGCGGATCACGCGATCGCGGCGTACAAGGATGCGCTGCAGATCGATCCCAACAACGTAAACGCGATCAAGGGCGTGGCTTCAATCTACTTCAGCATGAACAAGCCGGACGACGCCAAGACATGGCAGCAGAAGGTGCTGGCCGCCGACCCGAAGGATCCCGAGGCGTATTACACTATCGGCGTCATCGACTGGAACAAGGCGCGGAAGAATTCGCTGCAGGTCCTTGCGGACAACGGGCTCACCGATAAGCCGGATGGCAATCCTGGCCTTCCCAAGAAGGCTTGCGAACAACTGGCCGCGCAGAACGGTCCGCTGGTGGATGAAGCGCTCGACGTGCTGCATAAGGCGATCGATCTACGGCCCTCCTATGAGGACGCTATGGCCTATATCAACCTTTCGTACCGTCGAAAGGCCGAGATCGAGTGCGGAAACGCAGATGCGCGCAAGGCGGATATTCAGCAGGCTGAAGACTGGACGCAGAAGGCTCTTGGCGCCCGCAAGGCCAATGTCGAGAAGGCGAATAAGGCTACCAAAGCAGGCGTGGACACCAACAAATAGCGGACGACAACAGCAATGTAACGAAGGAGCCCGTCATGCGGGCTCTTTCGCATTTTGTGCGGGGCAGACGCGCCCCCACATCTTCAAGAGAAATGCTCTAGAATCCCTCACTGGTGGCCTCCCTTCGTAAGATCCTGATTGCCAACCGCGGCGAGATTGCGCTGCGCCTGGTTCGAGCGTGCCGCGAGCTCGGCATCTCACCCGTGGCTGTTTACTCCGACGCCGACCGCAGTGCACTTCATGTTCAACACGCCGACGAAGCCTACAGGCTGGGACCTGCACCGTCCGTGGATTCCTATTTGCGTGGAGATCGCATTCTCGAAATCGCGCGCCGGTGCGGCGCAGATGCGGTTCATCCGGGTTACGGATTTCTCTCGGAGAACGCTGACTTCGCCGAAGCCTGCGCGACGGAGGGAATTACCTTCATCGGCCCGCCAGCATCTGCGATGCGCGAGCTGGGATCGAAGACGCGCGCGCGCGCCGCCGCCGATCGCGCCCGCATGCCGCGTACGCCGGGCTCGGTGCGGGGCCTTGCTTCCGCCGATGAAGGGCTGAAGATTGCAAAAGAGATTGGCTATCCCGTGATGCTGAAAGCAGCGGCGGGAGGTGGTGGCAAAGGCATGCGGGCCATTCACCGGCCAGAGGAGCTTGCCTCCGCATTCCTATCAGCGAGTGACGAGGCTCTGCGTGCATTTGGCTCGGGCGAAGTGTATCTCGAGAAGCTGATCGAGCGGCCGCGTCACGTTGAGATACAGCTCCTTGCCGATCAGCATGGCAACGTTGTCTACCTCGGCGAGCGTGAGTGTTCTGTCCAGCGCCGGCACCAGAAGGTGATTGAAGAGGCGCCATCCGCAGTAGTGGGGCCGGAGTTGCGACGGCGCATGGGTGAAGCGGCGTGTCGGCTGGCTCGTGAGGCGGGATATGTGAACGCGGGCACGGTGGAGTTCCTGGTCGATGAGGCGCAGAACTTTTATTTTCTCGAAGTGAATACCCGCCTGCAGGTGGAGCACGCCGTGACGGAGCTGGTCACCGGGCTCGATCTGGTGCACCTGCAGATCGCGGTTGCCGAAGGCAAGCCACTGCCATTCACGCAAGACGAGATTACTTTGCGCGGACATGCGATGGAGGTGCGCGTCTACGCAGAGGATCCGGAGAACGGATTTCTGCCGTCGCCGGGACGGATCGCGCGGCTGCTGCGACCGGCCGGTCCCGGGATTCGCGAGGACGAGGGCGTGTACGAGGGATGGGAGGTGCCGACCGAGTACGATCCGATGCTCTCAAAGCTGATCGCACATGCGCCAGATCGCGCGGCCGCCATTGCCCGGCTTGGATGTGCCATCGGTGAATATGTGATCGGAGGCATACGAACCAACCTGAAGCTACTGCGCCGCATTCTTGACGACGCCGACTTTCAGGCAGCGCGAATCGACACCGGCTATCTCGACCGACTGCTTGCGAAGCCTGCGCCGGAGAGCGCTGATGGAGCGCGAGGGAGCATAGCGGCGGCGGCTATTGCTGCCGTTTTGTTAACCGCTCCGCCAGCCGCCCCCGCCATGTCCAAGTCACAGACGCCGTGGCAGCGAGACGCCCTGCAGCAGGGATTGCGCCGATGAGCCCGCTGAGCCTGGAAGTGGAGGTAGACGGCGTTCTTCGCCGGCTGACGCTGGAGCGCGGCGGGGAGGGCTGGTTGGCTTACATGGATGGGCAGTCGATTGCGGTCGATGTATGCGAGCCGACGCCCGGCGTCCTTTCACTTCTGATTGGTGATTCTCAAGCGGACGGTGCATCGTCGCGATCCTACCGGTGTGTGCGCATCGCGTTTGCGGATGAAGAGACGATCGCGGTGGGCCGACATCAGCACCGGGTTGTCGTGAACGATCCTCGCTCGCTTCGTGGGCAGCGCAAACGTCCGGGAGCGGGTAACGGCACACTGCAGATCAAGGCGTCCATGCCGGGCCGCATCGCGCGCGTGCTGATCGCGCCGGGGGAGGCAGTGGTTGCCCACCAGGGAATCGTGGTGGTCGAGGCCATGAAGATGCAGAACGAACTGAAGGCCGCGCGCGACGGCCGCATCGTCGAGGTGCGTGTCGCAGCAGGCGACAAGGTGGCTTCCGGCCAGGTGCTTGCAGTCCTCGAATGATTGATGGTGGTATCTCGACGCTTCGCTTTGCCTAGGATTGACGGAATCAGGCTTGATCCATTTGGCGATTGGTTGATGGGCCATGAGCGGCTGGATCAGGGAGAAGCCTCCTATGCGGATTGTGACGACGGACGGCCACACAGATCGCTGGCGCGATCTAAGCAGGCGCACTGGTGAACAGCCTGGTCTGTGCTGCCTCAGCGATAACTGTAACCGCGGGGTGTTTGATCTTGCGCTCTCCAGAGATTGCGTAGTAGCTCACCGTGTGATTGCTTAAAGTCCCCAGCTTGACGACGTGGTAACTCGTTCGGATCTCGCGTTCGATTGCGACCGGGGCGGCAAAGATGCCCGCGCCGGACTGCGCGAAGACATCGATCAGGGCGGTATCCTGGAACTCGCCCAGAACACGAGGCGTGATGGACTCGGCTTCAAACCAGTCGTCCAGAGCCTGCCGGAGGGCAGACTTCCGGATCGGGAGCAGAAAAGGTGCGCCAGTAAGGCTCTTTGGAAAACCACGTCGATAGAATCGCGATAACGGTTGCGCGGCGAAAAGAGCCAGATCAGACGACCCAAGAAGATGATTGAACAATCGCCTGCGAAAGGCAGAGTAAGCCGGGGTCTCGGCCAAGACAAGATCGAGTTCGTTCGCTGCCAGCTTCAACAGCAGCTCCTCCGGGGCGCCTTCTATACATTCGATTTTCACCCCGCCTCGCATTGACAGCGCAGGCTCCAAGATGCGGTAGGCGATCAGCTTTGGGATGATGTCCGACACTCCAACCGACAAGTGAAGCGGACGGTTGCGCGGCCTACCTTTCAGGACATCCTTCAGTTCCCCGCCAAGAGTAAAGATCTCGTCCGCGTACCGATAGGCAATCTGTCCAGCCTCAGTCAGAACGAGCCCACGGCCCTGCCGGACAAAGAGCTTTTCCCCTAAAGCCTCCTCCAACGCTCGCAGTTGACCGCTGATTGTCGGTTGGGCGAGCCGCAAGTCTTCGCAGGCTCGGGCGATACTGCCCCTTCTCGCAACAGCCCAAAAGTATAAGAGGTGGTGATAGTTCAGCCATTCCATCGAATGGTCATGATACATCGATTAAACCGATGTTTTGTTTCCAAACTATCTACTACTCCTATCGCTGCCCAGTTCCGTCCAAAAGGCAAAGAGAGCGAACCAGAGGAGGAGCATCATGAAATCTCGATTCAGCCCGACACTCGTGACGGCTAGCGTTTTGATGGCCATGGGTCTTTCGATTCCGGCTCGTGCCGACACGAAGACGGACGATAGCCTGGCAGCGCAACAGAAGGGTGTTCAACTCATCAACCAAGTGGGGGAGGTGGCACGCGACGTCCGCTACAACGCTGAGCATCTCGACTCATTCAACATACGTATCTCAGAGCGGTCGCATACTTATCATCTGAATCAGATCAAAGGCCTTGTAAACAATGGCTTAAACCCGGCCCTAGCGCAATTGGAGGATTTGCAATCCCAGCTTCCAGACTGGAATCAACGGACAATCGACAGCATTCTGACTTCGGGCAAGGCTCTTGCTGCGGATGCAAATTCAGCAATCCTAGAGCGCAATGAGTCTGGCACGGCTCCACCGGCTATGAACTCGGAATACAAGTCTTTCGTCAAGCAGGTTGAGGGGCACGCGCAGAACCTGATGGACACTTCGGATGCGGCGGCAGCATACGCCTCTGGTCACATGAAGGCTCAGAAAGCAGGAATCAGCGTACCGTCACAGTCCTAGACCACCCGATGAAGAGCGAAGAAGGTGAGCGTTTGGTCTGAATGAGACCGAACGCTTACTGATAAGGGCCTAAATGGGATGCTTGCTCCGACGATGCCCCACTCCGTGCTTTGCGTAGGGTGGGGCATCCTTTCCGAAAATTGATTAGCGGATGCGTTCGCGGCAGCCGCTGTGCCAGCTGCGAAAGGCTGCATCGAGAACCCGCTGGTTCTGGACGCCATCCTCGCCAGTGCTGGCGAAGGTGCTGGTACCTTCGACGGCTGCGGAGAAGGCGTCGAGCATGCGGCTGTACGCATCGCTATTCGAAAGTACTTCCTGGTCGAGGACCTTGCCGCCCGCGTGATGGACGATGGTGACGGGGCGATCGACGGTGAGCCCGCTCTCCGCGGTGAGGACGCCATCTTCGCCGACGACCTCGATGAGTGTGCGGTATTGTGCGCGGAAGCTCACATGAATGCTGGCGAGCACGCCGAGGCTGAACTCCAGGGTGATGGCTGCGCTTTCTTCGAGTTCGCGCGCCGATGAGGGGAGTTGCGGCTCGCGGCCGCGAGCGAGGGTGCTGACGGCGAGGACCTCCTGTTGCAGGAGGAAGCGTAGCGCATCGATGGCGTGAATGCCCACGTCTCCAATGGGCCCTCCGCATGCCATGCTGCCGTCATTGATCCACGTTCGGGGACTGTTGCGACTGACAAAGCAGAAGTGCGCGGAGGCAAAGACAGGAGTGCCGATGGCGCCTTCGGCAACCCGCGCACGCATCCTCTCGATCGAGAGGTTATAGCGAAAGTTCTGCGCCACACCGAAGGCACGGTTGGCCGCGCGTGCGGCGTTGGCCATCCGGACCGCTTCGGCGGCGCTCATCGCCAGCGGCTTCTCGCAGAGCACGGCTTTGCCATTACGCAGGGCGAGCAGTGTGTGCTCGCAGTGCAGGGCATCCGGGCTGGCCACGAACACTGCATCGATGGCGGATGAGGCGCAGAGCTCCTCGGGAGAAGCGAAGACGTTGGGGATATGGAAGTGCTCTGCGTTCTCCCTGGCGCGCTCCTGGCTACGCCGCCAGATGCCGGCCAGTTGAGAGCGCTGCGTGTGCTCGAAGGCTGGAGCAAGCCGCCGCTCTCCGTGATGCCCGAAGCCAAGAATGCCGTATCGGATCATACGATCCCATCCTAAAGCGAAAGACTTTTACTGGCGGTGAAGGTCATTGCGATAGACGGTGCCGCTCTTCATCACGAAGACGGTACGCTGCAATACGGTGATGTCCTTGAGCGGATCGCCCGAGACAGCGATGACGTCCGCCCACTTGCCGGGTTCGAGCGAGCCGACACGATCGCTCCAGCCCATGAGGTCGGCGGCATTCACGGTGGCGGTGCGCAGGGCGTCGGGCGGCGTCATGCCGAAGTCGCGTACGTAGACCTCCAGCTCATGCGCGTTGAGGCCGTGCGGATAGACGGCAGCATCGGTGCCCATGGCGACCTTCACTCCTTCAGCGATGGCGTGCTTCGCGTTGGCTTTTTCGACAGCGCTTACGTCGCGCATCTTCTGCTGAGAGTAAGCCGGCAGATGCCCATTTTCGCGCACCCAGTCGATGAGATAGGCGGTCGGGACAAAGTAGGTGCCGTGCGTCTTCATCATCTTGATGTCTTCGTCGTTTATGTAGGTGCCGTGCTCGACGGAATCCACGCCCGCCTCGCTGGCCCAGAGGATGCCCTGCGCGCCGTGCGCGTGCGCGGCGACTTTGCGGCCGAGGCGATGCGCGTCGACGACAATGGCCTGCATCTCCTCAAGCGTGTACTGGCTCGCCTGAGGATCGTCTCCTTTGGAGAGCACGCCGCCGGTGGCGCCGATCTTGATGAGGTCCGCTCCGTATTTGATGTTCTGGCGCACCATGTGCTGGACCGCGGGGATGCCGTCGGCCACGCCGTCACCTACAGAGTGGAACGACTCCGGCAGCAGGTTGTTGTCCATGTGCCCGCCGGTGATGCCGAGCGCCGGCCCGCTGACCTGCATGTGCGGTCCTTCGATTAATCCTTCGCTGATGGCGTCGCGCAGATCGACATCGGCAAAGCCGTCGGCCCCCACATTGCGCACGGTGGTGATTCCGGCTTGGAGCGTCACCTTTGCATTGCGAGCTCCAATCAGAGCGCTCTTGGCAACCGTGGTGGTGAGTTCGTGGTAGGGATCGAAGTTGGTGTCGTCAGTGAGATGGGTATGGACATCGATCAGGCCGGGGAGGAGCGTGGCATCGCCGAGGTCGATGGTCTTATCGCCGGGTTGTGGCTTTACCTGCGACGCAGGCCCCACGGCGACGATGCGATCGCCGGAGACGACCAGTGTCTGGTCATCGAGGAGACGGCCGGAACGCACGTCCACCAGATGCGCGGCGTGCACCAAAGTCCGTCCCGGTTGGGGCTGCGGCTGAGACGGGGTCTGTGCGGAGCAGAGGGCGGTGAGGGCGAGGGCAGGCAGCGAAAGCAGCCACGACGAGCGATGGGACAAGTGCATCCTCCAAAAGAGTGTCACAGTGCAGCAAGCGATCAGGCGCGGGTGACGCTACGGCGCGCCCTTCCTGAATATCTCCTCAGCGTAGTAGTTCTCGACGTGTGCCTGGTCGCGCAGCATCTCGTCATATGCGTTGCGAAGGAGCTGCGCGCGGCTTTCCCGCAATTGGCCGCGGATCGTCTGTTGTACGCGAGGATCATTCAGCTCATATTGTCCGGCGGCTTCTTTGTCGAGCAGCTTGTAGATGGCGTAGCCGTTGGCTTTGTGGTTCTGGTCGTAGAGAGGGATCACATTTGTGATCTGGCCGGGCCGGAGCTGCGTGATTGCAGCGAAGACCGCACTATTGGACCGAAGCTGCGACTCGGTGAGCCGTCCCATGTCGCCGCCGCTGCTGGCGTTGGAAGTATCTTCGCTGAATTGGGAAGCCAGCGCTCCAAAGTCATCGCCGCTTTCCAGGCGGGTGTGCAGCGCCTCGATCTTTTTTCTTGCGTCGGCGTCGGTGTTGCCCCTCGCGCTTTGCATGTTGCCGGGCTGTGGTGGCGGGACAGCGGAAACGACGATCTCTGCGACGTGAAACTCCGGCTCAACCAAGTTGAAGAGAGATTTGTTGGCGTTGTAGTACTGCGTGATGTCAGCGTCCGTGATGTTGATCTTGGAAGCAATCTCCCTGTTCATCAGCTTTTCGTTGGTGAGGCCGCGCCGGATGTCACGCTTCAGATCATCGAGGGTCATGTTTTTGGCCTTGAGCTGCCGATTGAACTCCTCCTGCGTGAATGGCGCTTTGATTTCGGCAAGTTTGGCGTCCACCTCTTCGTCGGTTGCAACAAGGTTGAGCTTGGCGGCGCGCTGCTGCTTAATGTCATCGTCAATGAGATTGCGCAGGATCTCCAGGTGAGCGATCTGGGCCTGCACCTGAGACGGTTGTTGCGGGCCATTGCCGAGATTGGTGCGGTAGTAGCGTTCCAGGGTGGCCTGGTTGATGGGGTGTCCGTTGACGGAAGCGACTACGTCCGGCTGGTGTGGGCGGTTGCAGCCAGCGGTGAGAGCGAGGCATAGCAGTCCAGATGGGAGAAGCGAGAGGGTCATCCGAGTGGTGGAACGGCGGAATGGGGAGCGTCGGGCAGGGCTGGATGCAGTCAGCGGGACTTCGGGCACTCGGTCTCCTTGGAGAGGCGCACCCGGGGGAAACACCTCTCACCGATGCCCGGCATGCCCGGACACCGGCTCACAAAGCTTATCGTATTTCCCACGCTGGAGTGGCTGGCGGGGTGATGCCATGCACCCGGCATTGGCCAAACGCGCTACTGCTTCGTGGGACGCCATCTACCTGGATGGAGCAGGCGGCGGCGCGGCCGGAGTTGACGGCGCGGGTGCGGTGTCGTTCCGTTCCGGCGGCGTAATGCCATCGGCTTTCAAAGCGCGATCAATCGAGTCCCACACGGCCGTGGTGGGTTGAGCGCCTGCGGGAATGCGCTCGCCATCCACAAAGACCTGCGGCGTTCCATCGATGCCAAGCTTTTCGCCTTCGCGCATGGAGGCGCGAACGGCGGATTCATCCTGCTTGGCGATGCACGCATCGAGCTTTGTCTGGTTCAGGTTCACCTTTTTGCCGATGGCACGCGCCTGTTCGTCGAGGAAGGTGAAGGACTGCTTCGGGTCGTTGCGGTTGCCGTCAATCTCATGGCCATGGCTGTGCGCATAGTCGACGAACTGCCAATAAGCATCGTTGTTCTGCTCGGCGAGGCAGTTGGCATCGACGGAGGCATGCATCGCCCAGGGGTGAATTTCGACCAGCGGAAAGTCCTTGTACACGTAGCGCACCAGGTCTTTGTAGTGATCGAGCGTGGTGGGAAAGAGCTCTTCGTGCATCCGGGCGCAATAGGGGCACTCGAGGTCGTCGTAGTTTACAACCGTCACCTTGGCATCGGGATTGCCTCGCGTCGGACGATGTTCAAGCGAGTAGATGGCCTGCGGGTCTTTGCTGATGTCGAACTTTTCCAGCCGAGCCAGCGTGTTGCCATCCTTGGAGATGAGAAACGTGACGGTGGTCTGCTTGCCTTTGTGTGAGAAGGTGACGGGCAAGTTGTCATAGCCCGGGATATCGCTCTTTGTCTTGCCGCCAAGGGAAACGTCGTAATCCGAAGGGACGTTGAACTGCGACCGGACCAGGACCTCGATGCGACGGTCCACTGATGCGTTAGGAGGAGGCGCCTGTGCTCGACAGCCAAAGGTGGCGATGGCAGCCAGGGAACAGATTAGGACAAGTCGGGTACGGAACAAACAGGTCACCTTTCGCTGCGGAAGACGAACACTTTTATTATCGCAGGATGCCGGGGAAGTGGGCGAACGGCGCGGATTTAGAGCCGGATCAATAGATCAATTGGGAGCGATTGATGTTACCCGCGGTGCCGAGGCCAGCGAGAGTGAAGTTGAAGCTGTAGTAGTTCTCGTTTCGCTCCGCGCCCAGGGCCAGGCGCCGGTACTCAACCGTAAGACCACAGCAGCTCCAGTTGTAGCTGGTCTGCACCCCTCCGTACTGCAGTGCGTCCTGGTTGAGATCGTAGCCAAGGTTGACGCCGCCGCTGAAGCCAGGTTTGGTCGCAGCTCCGTATCCGAGCGTTGCATTGAGCTGCTCGTAGTTGGTGACGGGCGTCGGGGTAGTGCTCGCATTCAGGGCGTCGAGACGTGCGTCGCCGATGGAGGCGAAGAAGCTGCCGTGGCGAACGTCGGCGTAGACATTGCTTCCGTTGATGCGGCCTGCGAGGGGATCGTAGTCCAGGGCCCAGCCGAAGCTCAGCGTCTGGTTCGTGCGCAGTAACATGCGCGAGATGAGCGGCGAGTAATCGCGGGGCCCGGAGAGGAATGAGATGCCGGTCAAGTCCAGCGTTGTGGTTAGCACGTTGCGGCGGTTGTCTATGACGGCGCCGCCGAAATTCGGATCGAAATAACGCTTCTGCCCCAGCGTCCAGGTGAACGATTCGCTGGTGTCCGTGCTGGAGCAGTCACGGTAGCCGACCGGCAGGTAGACGCGACCGTAGCCTTCGGGAGGTAGCGGCGGATTGGTACAGGGACTGGGGTGCAATTTCTTGAGATAGAAGCGTTGGGTGACGGAGTATTCAATCTCATTCGTATCGCTGAAGAGGTCTGTGGGATCGAATTGGAGAATGTTCGGAAAGTTGTTGATGCCCCCGACGAAAACATAGTGCGCCTCCGGCTCAATGGCGTGACGCAGCACGCGATCGAAGTGCGCGAGCCATGCCGGCGCGAAGTCACGCTCCATGACCGGAGCTCGCAGCTCAAAGCCGGCCTCCACATCCTTGCGGTTCAGGCTGGCAGAACGATAGACGGGGACGTAGGACTCGGTGACCGGATCGAGGACGAAGGTGGGCGCCTGGCTCTTGGTGTAAAAGGTTTCGCGCAAAGCGACTGAGGGGCGCAGATCGAAGCCGGCGAGGTGCAGTGGCATGGAGAGGGACGGATAGACATCGAAGCGGCCGACTACGTGAGCAGTCTCGAAGCCCGGCTCGTGGCGATTGAGTCCTGCCACGCTGCCCTCTGCGCTCCACACGATCGGCGTGGCAGCCAGCCGACGCTCCATCGCATTGGCATTGATCGAGGGCAGGTGCCCGATGACCACGTCTTCGATGGTGGGTGTCACCTGCGTGTAGTTGATATAGCGGTTGAAGCTGCCCGTTTCCGAGAAGCCCTTGCTGTTGTGAGTCATGTAAATGCTGGAGTTCACCTGTGTTGCGGTGGCCTGGGAATAGTTCTCGGCGAAGGCCTCGCGATAGATGATCGAACTCAGGTATTCGGCATTGCTGACCAAGCGGGTATGAGGCCCTAGACCCAGCCGGAAGTTGACCATAATGTCCTGGCCGCCCTGGTCGGTGAGCTGGCCGTTTACGATCGTGCCCCGGTCAAACAGCGCAGTGAAGCGCACGTCCGCGAAGTCATCGCCGCGTCCGCGATAGCGAAACTCGCCGCTCGGCGCCCAGCCGCGCTTGGAGTAGTAGTCGGTGCCGAGGGTCAGATCCATGCTACGGCTGAGGGCGAAGTAATACTGTTCGCCAAAGACGCTGCCCTTGGTGTTTGACTGCGAATAGACGGGGATAAGGAATCCGGATTGCCGGTCCGATGACATGACCGGGTGGGTGAAGTAGGGCAGATAGACGATCGGAACGTTCAGCACACGAAAGAGCGCATTGCGTGCGCTCGCCTGACCGTCGGCCATATCGATGCGTCCTGCGGCGATCACCCAGTCCGGGTGGGGCAGGCGGCAGGAGGTCATGGTTCCGTTGATCACACGGAACTTATCCGGACCGTTCTTGATGACGACCCGGCCAGAGAAGAGAAACGGATTGGTTGTGGTGTAGATGACCCGTTTACGGCTTACGTTCTCGCGCACGCCGACACTGCCGCTCACGTTGTAGAAGCGGCCCGTGTCGAGATTGAGGTTGAGTGTGGCATGGTCGGCGAGGATATGCTCATCAGCTGGACCGCCGTCGAGTTCGACATGTCCTTCGGCGCGCGCCTCGCCGGTGTCTTCGTTGTAGCTCATCTTGTCGGCGTGCAGCACGTAGTCCTTGTAGCGAATCTCGACTTCGCCGAGCAGTGTGTAGACAGGCCCGTCCTTTCGCTGCGTGTTCGCCGCAATATGAACAGGAACGAGGGTCTTGCCAGGACCGGCAAGCGGTTCTAGACGCGGCAGCTCGTCCGCGTCAGGAACGTCGGGTAGTGAGCCAGATGCGGACGCGGGCGCAGATGATGGCATTTGCTGCGCCGGTACCGCGCTTGATTCCGGGTGCCCGCTCTGCCACGCCCAAAGTGCAAGCTGCGGATGACACAGCCACACCACCGTGATACATAAAAAACTGCGCAGGTTCTTCGGCACGGGCAAAGCCAGAATAGAGCATTTTCCTGCAGGAGCAGCGGCCAGGCGATTGTTGTTGCGGCCTTTCGGCAGAGACGGGTCACTTCGAACAAAGTTTCGCTTGGTGCTGCAGCAGGAAGAAGTTCGAGAGACGATGGCGTGCTTCAAACGGGGAAACCGCGCAGCTCTGGCTCGGACGCTGCTATCCATGCCGCCTCTTCGCGGTTGCTCGCGAGGAGCCGGCGCGGTCCTGCTCTGGTTTTCTTCGCGCCGCCTTTTTTCGAGCGGTGTACTGCTTCGCGTGAGGTGATGCAGGCACTGAGGAAGCCGGAGTGCGCAAAGGACGTGCATGGTCGCAAAGGCTGCAACGACGCCGGAAGCAGGGACGGGAGCGATGGCAAAGTTCGTGCCGGACGATGTGCCGGCGTGGAAGACCGAGCTGACCGAAAAGCTGGCAGCCAGTCGCGCACGGCGATCGGGCCGCTCTCTAAGTCAGGCTCGTCTGCCGTTGGAACATGGGTCTGCAGATTCCAGTGGCGAGCCTGGCCGCGCCAATGTTGTCGCAGCGGTCGCAGCCCGCTATGCAAGCCGGCCCAGCTACCGCGAGGTGCTGGAGCGTGAGGCGGAAGAGGCAGCGCTGGCAGCTGAGAAGGCGCTGATGGATGCACAGGCGGCGCAGGAAGCCGTGCGTCGTCGCATGGAAGATGCCCGCGTCGCGGAGGCAGCCGCAGCCGAGGCTCGCGAGGCGGAGCAGCGGTTGCTTGCCGAACAAGAGCGCGTGGAGCGCGAGAGCATTGAAGTGCGCTACGACCTGGACGAGCGCACGCGGCGACAGATGCAGGCCTATGAAGCACGGCGTTCTACGCGACTGCCGCAGTCTTCGCATCAGCCAGCTCCTCCGCATCAGCCAGCTCCTCCGCATCAGCCAATGGTCTCCGACCCTCTGGAAGAGGAGACGGTAGCGCCGGCGATTCCGCTGGCGGCAAACCTGATCGAGTTTCCGAGGGAATTGGTGGCGGCGCGAAAGGCGCGGCCCCGCCTGGCTGAAGGACCGCTGCGCGATGCGGAGCAACAGGCCGGGCAATTGCGCATTTTTGAAGTGGAACCGGAGTCGATCGACCATCGGCCGGGGATCAATGCGGCGTCTGCCGGGCTCGACTGGTCTTCGATCCGGCTGGATAGTCCGGCGCCGGAACGGCCGCGGCGGGCAATGCAGTCGGCAATGGATGTAGCGCCGATCCGGCCGGCGGCGCTCGAAGATCGCATCATGGCCGCGCTAGTGGACAGTGCCCTCAGCTTCGCCGGTTTCCTGGTCTTTGTCTTCGTATTCAGCTCGTGTACGGCGCATCCACCCGCGGGCAGGACTGCCGTGGTGGCCGCCTTTGCGGCGCTGCTGGCGACGTTTGTGGCCTACCAATGGTTATTCTTCCGCTTCGGCGAGAGCACGCCGGGCATGATGTATGCCCGGATTGCTCTGTGCACGCTCGATGATGACAATCCGACGCGTCCGGCGATGCAGCGACGGGTGGGAGCGCTGCTTCTCTCGGCCCTGCCATTGGGTCTCGGACTGCTGTGGGCGGTATTTGACGAAGACCATCTGGGCTGGCACGACCGGATCAGCGGAACGTACCAGCGATCGTATAAGTAGGCACCGCTTCGCAAGAGTGATATACCGCTTCATCGCGTCGAACGCGGCTTTGCTTGTCCACTCCCGCATGTGATCGAATTGTCGCAATGGACCGACGCCGATTTCTTTCCCTTTCTGCTCTCGGCACTGCAGCATTGCACCCTGCTTCGCGTCTTTTTGGGCAACGCGCCCCGCTTCCGGTCACGCTGACGATCGGCAAACCGACTGGCCGTCGCATTGCTGAAGATTTCACGGGCTTGAGTTATGAATCGGCGCAGCTGAGCGATCCCAATTTTTTGCGGGCGATAATACGCGCCTCATCGAGTTGATAGCCGGACTCGGTCAGCATGGCGTGTTGCGCATTGGCGGCAACACGAGCGAGTACTGCTTCTGGAAGTCCGATCCGCAGACTCATGGCGCGTCCGCGAATTCGGTTGAGGGCGCTCTGGACCCCGACAAAGGCAACAAGCCGCCGCGGCGTGTCATCACGGAGCAGGCGATCCGCAACCTGCGCGACTTCCTGGACCGCCTGCCGGGATGGTCTCTGATCTACGGCCTCAACCTTGGACTGGGCACACCGGAGATGGCGGCGGAGGAAGCGGCTTTCGTCTCTCGCGTGGCGGGATCGAAGGTGCTGGCGTTTCAGATGGCGAATGAGCCAGATCTGTTCCATAAGAACGGACTGCGTCCAGCAAGCTACAACGCCGATCAGTTCATCACGGAGTGGCGGCGTTTTTTCGAGGCGGTGCGGAAGCGCGTGCCCGATGCACCTTTTGCTGGACCGGATACTGCTTTTAACAATGACTGGCTGGTGCCGTTCGCAAAGGCGTTCCGCAACGATGTGAAGTTTGTCTCCTCGCACTACTATGCCGAGGGTCCGCCAAACGATCCGGAGATGGATATTCCAAGACTGCTGCGTCCCGACCCGAAGCTGGAACGTGAGTTTGCCGGTTTGCAGCAAGTGATGCGGGAGACAGGCCTTCCCTTCCGGCTGGCGGAGACCAACTCCTGCTACGGCGGCGGTAAGGAAGGTGTGAGCGACACATTCGCGTCCGCACTGTGGGGCGCGGACTATATGTTCCGCATTGCGCAGGCGGGCGGCATCGGAGTGAACTTCCACGGCGGCGGTTATGGCTGGTACACGCCGATCCCGGGCACGCGTGCAAAGGGATTTGAGGTTCGGCCGCTGTATTACGGCATGCGGTTGTTTCGAGAGACATCCACCGGGGAGCTGCTCGAAACGAATCTGAGCACAGCTCCCGATGGATTGCGTGTCTATGCTGTTCAGCGCGCCGATGCGCACGTGGTGACGACAGCACTCAATCTCAGCCTGGAACATCCCATTGATTTAACTCTCGATCACAAGCTGTCCGGCATGCGGCTGATTCGGTTGAAAGCGCCCAATGCGGCCGCGAAGACAGGGGAGACGTTGGGGGATGCGAGGATCGAGGCCAACGGCGGATGGCACGCAAACTCACGTGAGACCGCAGGCGCCAGCCTGCATCTGCCGCCAGCGAGCGCTGCGCTCATTTACTCCTGAACGACGGGTTACGCGGCTCCGCTAGAAAGCGTGCGGCTCATCGGCAAAGATCTCACGCGTGCGGGCCATCAGGGTCGCTGCGTGGGTGTCCTCGTCGGTTGCCTGCGGTTGTGTGGAGTAAAGCTCCAGCAGATTGTTGACCAGCATCCACGTGTCGCGTCCTGGTTTTTCTGTAACAAACGACGGCAGCGGCATGCAGAGGTAGCGCGACAACGCGAGTACCTGCCCTTCATACATCCAGCGCAGCTTGCGTAGCAGGGCCAGACGCTCCGGTTCGAGGCGGAGGCGATAGCCGGCCTTGCATAGGACCTCGGTGAGCCGGACTAACTCAGGCTCGGACAGGCGCGTCGGTGCGTCTGTTCCATCCTTGCTCGCATCGGCCACGGCAGCCGGAACGGGGGGCTTGGGCATAGCGACCGGCTGCAGGTTGAAGACGAGCAGCAGATCGACAACGGTGTGGCGCGCCATAGCAAAGGTGAGCCGCGCCTGGCGGCAGGCTGAGCACTCGACGATCGAAAGCAGAACAGCGCAGGTGTCGAGAATTGCGGTGATGGCGCTGAGCCAGCTCTGATTGTCGTGTTGCGAGCGGAAATAGCACAGCAGGGGATACGAAATGTGGCTTTCGAGCATCTCCGCCGACCAGCGTTCCCACTCTTCCAGCAGCGCAACCAGCGCGTCGTTGCCACCATCGCTGGAGTGGCGGCGCAGCAGCTCGCTCGCGGTGGGAGGCGAGCCGGCACGTCCATCAAGCAGGGCGATCGACCCTTCCCGTCGCGAGAAGGCCTGATAGAGAACGGGCAGATAGCCGATGACCATGGCTACGAAGCCAAGTCCAGTGCCCGCTTCGACAATGACAAGGTCGCGCGCCCAGTGATTCAGCGGAATGATGTCGCCGAGGCCTAGTGTGAACAGGGTGGTGCCGCTGATGTAGATCGCAGTGTGAAGCGGATGGAGGCCGAGAGGATCATGCAGCGGTGCGCCTAAACCCCAGAACATGAGACCGAAGCCGAACACCAATCCCACCGCCCAAAGCGCCATGAGGAGGAGAAGGGAGAGAGGGCCATAAAAGCTGAAACCGGTCTCGCGCAAGCGACGATTGCTGAAGCGGCCTACCACCGCTGCCCAAGGCCGCCAAGTGACCCTATAGAAGACTCGGGTAAGCCGGATCTTTCCGCTTGCGCGGCGCGGCAGGATGATGGTCTCGAAGGCATCGAGCAGCACGGTGCCGATGGCGAATAGTCCGAAGATCAGGCCGAGTGGGTGCACGGTTGTATTGTGCGGCTTGCCAACGCCGCTGGCTAGTCTTCGAGAACTCGCCACGTTGGTTGACAGTGATGTCGCGAGAGAACTGGAGTTTTCAACTCGATGTTATCTGTTCCGACGCGCTACTTCCTACGATTGATCAACTCCCGATAGAGGGCGATGGTCTGGTCCGCGATGCTGGACCAGGCGAAATGCTGTTCCACGCGCCGACGGCCGGCCTGCCCCATGCGCTTGCAGGCGGCGGGGTCCTTCAGCAATGTGGTAAGCTTCGCCGCCAGATCGCGGGCGAACTGGTCCGGGTCCACCGGGAAGCTGGTGACCGGGTCCTGCTTGAAGGGCACGAGGTAGCCGGTCTCGCTGTCGACGACGACTTCGAGGATGCCGCCGGTGGCGCTGGCAACCACGGGGGCGCGGCAGGCCATGGCTTCCAGATTGATGATGCCGAAGGGTTCGTAGACGGAGGGGCAGCAGAAGACCCGGGCATGGGAGTAGAGCTGGATGGTCTCTGCGCGGGTGACCATCTTCTCGATCCAGACGATGTGGGGGTTGTGGTGCCGGGCCTCGTCGACCTTGGCGCGCATCTCGGCGGCGATCTCAGGCGTGTCCGGTGCGCCGGCGCAGAGGACGATCTGGGTCTCAGGCGGGAGATAGCGGATGGCGTCGACCAGGTGAGTGACGCCCTTCTGGCGGGTAATGCGGCCAACGAAGAGGACATAGGGGATGGCCGGGTCGACGCCGTACTCGATGAGTGCGGTGGTGTCAGCGGTCTGCTGATACTCGTCGAGGTCGATGCCGTTGTAGATGACGTGGACGCGTTCGGCAGGCACGTCGTAGGCGCGGAGCACGTCGGCCTTGGTGCCGTTCGAGACGGCGATGATGGCGTCGGCTTCGTGGATGGCTGTGCTCTCCATCCAGGAGCTCATGGCGTAGCCGGAGCCGAGCTGCTCAGACTTCCAGGCGCGCAGGGGTTCGAGTGAGTGCGTGGTGAGGACGAATGGAATGTTATAGAGCTTCTTGGCGAGGAAGCCGGCCATCGAAACGTACCAGGTGTGGGTGTGGCAGACGTCGATGCCTTCAAGTGCCTTCACCTGGGTGAGATTGAGGCTGAGGGCTTCGAGCGCTCCCTTGAACTTGCCGGTGGTGCCGTCGGTGATTTCCGACCAGGGCTTCTGGCCGCGCACGTGGAGACGGCCAACGTCGGAGTGCTGCTTGCCCCAGCAGTGGACTTCGACGTCGATTTTCTTGGCGAGCTCGCGGCTCAGATAGTCGACGTGGACGCCGGCGCCGCCGTAGATGTGGGGCGGGAATTCGCGGGTGAAGAGCGCTGCTCGCATGCGTGCTGTTCTCCTGAGCCAGCTTTAAGAAAGCCGGATCAGGATAGGGCCGGTGCGGAGACGGCGGCAAGCTCGCACTCTGCATGTTCCGCGGCGCGTACAAGCTGGCGGGCTTCGGCACGGCGGAGGCGGAGGCCGAGGGTGGCCATCCGGTGGCAGCGCAGGCAGAGGGTGCGCAGGTTCGAGAGGTCGCATTCACCGCCGCCTTCGATGACGGGGACGATGTGGTCGGCCTCCCAGAGGGAGCGGCCGGTGTAGCCGGCGAGGTCCCAGTAGTTGAGCAGACGCTGGCGCGTGGCGCCGCGGGAGCGCTTCAGGATCCCGTGGGCGACGAGCGTGTCCACACGGCAGCTTTTGCAAACGCCGCGGTCGCGTTTGAGGACCTGGTCGCGGAGGTAGCCGCGGTCGGAGCGGACGCGCCACTGGTGCACGCACTCATCCGAGCAGAAGGTTCGGCGGCCTTTTCCGACTTCGACGGCGCACCATCGGCAGAGGCATCGGCCGCCCGCGCCACGGGGGAGCGTGCGGTACGGCGCCCAGCCTCCGGGCATGGTGCGGCGAGTGCTCATGCCTTCTGGTTATAAGGATGGTCCCGGGTTGGGACAACGGATGGGAATCGAGTTGGGTAACGGTACTGTTACCCCCTCCCCCCCGGTACCGGAGACCGGTTTGTAACCAGCTTCGTTTCTGCGGTTTAGTCAGCCGCCCGATAGCTAAAGTCGTCCAGGCATTGGAGTTACCGCTTAGGTCTTCTGTCTAAATGACTTATTGGCGCACGTCTGCACTGTTCCCGATGCAAACGGGAGGTCTCGTTCGTAAATTGTTGATAATAGGTTACTTGGCGCTTAAGTAGTCTAGTGAAAGAACTTAGCGGGAAAGTCTGCGAGTTGGGCACGACTGGCTGTCAACTGTCGTAGATCACCCTATTTTCAGAATAGCAATTTGGAGGCGTAATTTGGCAGGTTTTTGCGGATGGCGTTTAATGCGGTCTGGTTTTGGGATTCGTCGGGCGGAGATGAAGTTCTAGCGAGCCAAGATTTGGTGGCGCCGGGGTCTTGGTCAGCGGTAAACAGTCTATGCGTCTCGCTGTGCCGCGGCGGTTGGCAATCACTGAAAGTCTTCGACCATGGCAAGCGAGGCTTGCGGCTCCCACTGCACAAAGAGGACCGTGCGCCCGTCGCGTGAGGCATCCAGGCCCGGGGCCCATGCGTGTCCTGAGTGCTCCAGCCGAATCACCGGTGTCAATTTACGAGTCTGGAAATTGTAGAACTCGATGGTTGGGCGCGGCATGACGTCGTCATCGAGCAGATAGAGACCGGTTTCAGATACTGCGAAGTTGCCCCAGTTTCCAAGACGGGGCGCGGCAGTCACGCGAGTCTCCGCTCCACCAGCCACGGGAATACTCCAGATGCCTTCCCCATCCCGCTTCGAGTAGTACACGGTTTTGCCGTCGTAAGATTCAAAGGCGGTGAACCCTCCGTGTTGCGTGACCTGAACTGGACCGCCTCCTTCAGGCTTCTGCTTCCATAGCTGCCATTCGCCTGTTCGCATAGAGCCGAAATAGATCCACTGCCTATCCCGTGACCAGCTGGGAACCGAGTTGTCATAGTCACCGGACGTGATGGCATGCATGTTTCGTCCCTCGGCATCGATGACATAGATCTGGCTATGCGCTTCGGGACGGCGGTCGAGGGTAATCCATTTCCCATCGGGGGACCAACGCGGGGTTCCTGCGAGCTCCCCTCCGAACGAGGTGAGTTGCAGGAAGTTGCTCCCATCTACATTGCTTCTCCACACCTCGTTCTCTCCCGAGCGAAGTGACGCGAAGAGTATTTTCGTTTGATCCGGCGATAGCTGAGGCTGTCCATCGTATAAAGCTGATCCGATGAGTTTTCTCTGGCTAAGGACCCGGCCGCCCGGGCCGGAGAGTTCAGCTCGCCAGATGGCGGGCGGGTCCGTTGTTCCGAATTTTTCAAAAGCTACCCGCTGCCCATCGGGCGACAGCTCCCCGATGTTTGAATAAACGCTCTCAGGCTCGATGTCTCCCCCGTCCAGGGAAACATGCCATAGACGGTCAGAAAAGGTGCCGCCTCGCACGGAAGAGAAGATGATGCGGCTTCCGTCTGCCGACCACATGATCTGCGTGATCCGCTTTCCGTCTCTGGTCAGTTGCCGTGGAGTCCCACCCTCGAGGGGAATGACATAGATTTCCGCGACACCGGGTGTGGTGGATTGAAGAAATGCAACTACCCTTCCATCGGGAGATAAATTCAAGCTGCGGTCTATTTCATTTTTCGATAGTGGCGCAGTCAAGCAGCGCTTCTGACCGGTGGCGAAGGAAAATACCACAATTCCGTACGGTCCATTCGGCACGCAACGGTCGCTGAGCAGCATGGACTTGCCATCTCGCGTCCACTGCGGAGAGGACAGGACGATTTCCATGCAGGTGACATCCGTCACTTTGCGTTCCGCGCCTCCGAGGGCCGGAACTTTGAAAACGCCTCCCACACCGTGGTCGCAGCGTGCAAAGGAAATCCATTGGCCATCGGGCGACCAATCAATGCAACAAATCTGCCGGATCCCGGAGGAGGTCAGGCGAAGCGGCTGTTCTCCGCCGATCATCTGGACGTAGACGTCGAGTTTTCTTTGCTCCTTGCCATTCCATAGGAAGGCAAACTGTTTTCCATCGGGCGAGAACACCGGGTCGGTTGCAACGCCGCGAAAATTGGTCAGCGGAACGGTGCGTTCGCGCGGAGCCACGGCTTTCGCTTTTGCCAACCACGGCAAACGCAGGTGGCGACCTCCGAGGGTCCCAACGAGCAAGAGCGCAGTGACTATCAACAGTGTCGCCAGGGCAAGTCCGGAGAGCAGCCACTTCGTGGATTTCCAACGAGTGCCGTTTGCCGTCTGGTGGTTCCCGGCGTCAGACGCTGTCGCCGTGGCGGTATTTGTCATGGCGGGAAGGCCGGGTGGTTCGGCTCGAGAGACAAGATTCTCCATTGGTTTCGCGGATGAAGGAGCGTCTTCTTGAGCGTGCCCTTTCGGCGGATCGATGGCTTCCACGGGAAAGATGAAGCGGTAGCCGCGGCGGGGAATGGTCTCGATATAGCGCGGCTTCTCCGCGTCGTCTCCGAGTGCGGCGCGGATCTGGTTGATGGAGAAGTTGATGCCGCGCTCAAAGTCAACGAAGGTGTCGTGGCCCCAGATGTGCTGATGGATCTCTTCGCGGGAGACAATCTGTCCGGCGCGCTCTGTCAGTAACATGAGAACGGCGATCTGCTGCGGCTGGAGCCGGATCAGGTAGCCGCGCTTGCGCAACTCACGACTGGTGGGATCGAGTGCGAAGAGGCCGAAACGAATTATGCCCGGTTGGGTAGTTGGTGAGGCCATACAACGCCGCCTCGCACGTATGGTGATGGCATTCTATGCCACGCCTGATGGTGTTAAGCAACGATTTTTGTTGCAGTTGATCGCTAACATCTTGCGAAGGCAAATCTAAGCTCACGGCCATTGTTATTCAGAGCCACGGGGTCTAGGTTCTCCGCATTCGACTCGCAGTGTCGGGTTGAAAACGGAGGCTCTATGCGGCGAATCGGTGTCAGCAAAGTGATTCTGCTGGTTCTGTTCCCCTTCTTCACGATTGCTCTTGCGTCGGCAGTGACGCCGAATCCCAGGCTTCTTTCGCTTGTTCCTCCCACGGCGCGAAGCGTTGCCGGAATGGCTGCCGCACCGCGCGGCGGCCAGCCAAGCAGCTTTCTGCTGATTACGCATAACAACCTGATGGATCTGAATGACTTCATGGCGCTTTCCGGAGCTGATGGCTCCCGCGTCATCGAACAGGTCATTATGGCTGCCTCCGATGGCGGTGATGCGCTGGCGGAACACAGTCTTCTGGCGAGCGGACACTTCGATCAGGGAGTTGTTTACAGATCTGCTTACAGGTCCGGGGCCGGCGCAAAAGCGATCCAGTATCGCGGCATCGCTGTGCTGGAGATACAACCCTTCGCTCGCGAGCGAGACAGCTTCCGCGATGTGCGGTGGCTGGCGATGATGGACGGAAAGATGGCGGCGTTTGGCACGACCAGACTCGTGCAACAGGAGCTTGATCGATATCTGGACCACAGCGTTGCGGACCCGGCGCTCGAGCAGAGGCTGGCGCATCTGCGGCGGGATGATGCGACGTGGTGTGTGGCGACATTGCCGGACCACAATAGCGAGATTCAGTCCACCTTTCAGATTCTCGATGCGAGATTCGCAGGGCTACTCCGGTCCGGTGACACCATCCAGTTTGGAATTCATTACGGCCGGCAGGTGGAATTTGAATATGAAGTGGGTCTGGCTTCCGGACGGGACGCCGAATCGGTTCAGAGATCGCTTGGCGGGTCTGCGACTGGGATGAAGGGATCGTCCCTTTTGCCGGTTGCTGATTTGACCAAGGTGGACGGTGGTGTACGTGGAGTGTTGAAGCTGTCGAAAGACCGGTACGAGGCTTGGTTAGCGGAAGTTCAGGCAAGCGCCAAGGTGCCTGCTGCTGCCGGTTCGCGTAGTGATTGAGCGACGACCGATGCAACCCGAGCCTAGTAACGTTCAATTACTGTTGCAAGTGAAATGTAAGAATATGACGGCGGCGACGGTGTTCAGCATCAGCGAACGATTGTCCCGGACTGCGCACACCAGTAGCGGCGCACATATTCGCATCCGACTCGTGTGCATACCGGCTGCCACGGCTGGATAAGGAAGCATTGTCACTCCTTTGTCATTCTCGGTAACCTTCTGCGGCCTCTCTGCTCCTTGCGAGTAGATGGTGGCGTTCCTGTGGCGACGTGCGCACGCTACGCGCTCACACAGGAGCGATGAAGCAAAGGCAAGTCGAAGCGGATTCCTCTATAGCGCCTTTCTGCGGCGCAATGAGCAGCGAGAGAATGCCGCCGCTGTCTGGCGGATGGCGTTCCTGCCCCTTCTTTGTCTTTGCACGAGCAGTGGGGAGGTTGAGGTATGGCCAGTCGCAAGATACTTTCCGTTCTGATTGCAGCCGGGCTGGGCTGCATTCTTCTCTTCGCACAGGAGCATTCATCATCGGCGTTTTATGAGGTACGACCCGATTCGGATGCTGGTACTTCCGTCCATGCTCAACAGATGCTGCGGCAGGGGCGAGAGACATTTCGCTTCGATACCTTCGGCGACGAGGCGTTCTGGGGCAACACGCTGAAGCTGCATCAGGCGATCGAGGGCGCAAAGCTCGGTGGCGTGGGACCGGGATTGAGTCCGGCGGCCGCGCTGGGGCTGGGGCTGAAGGTAGATGTGGATGCACTGCCGAAGAGTCTGATCGCGCAGCTCAAGGCAGGAAAGGTGAATCTGAGCGATCCGGCGGTGACGGTTGCGTTGCTGCAACTGAATGCCGTGATCGGCGTCACCGGCAAATTCGACCATCGGGGCAAACTCCAGACCGTCGGCATTCAGTGCGCGCTGTGTCACTCCACGGTGGACGACGCGCTTACTCCGGGCATCGGGCACAGGCTGGATGGATGGGCCAATCGCGATCTGGATATAGGCAGCATCGTGGCGCTGGCGCCGAATCTGCAGCCGCTGGCCGATCTGCTATCAACCGATCAGGCGACGGTGCGCAAGGTTCTGCATGCGTGGGGACCGGGAAAGTTTGACGCGGAGCTGGAACTGGACGGCAAGGCATTCCGGCCGGACGGCAAGACCGCCGCAGTTTTGATTCCGCCCGCTTTTGGATTGGCCGGCGTGAACCTGCACACGTGGACCGGCTGGGGCTCCGTGACCTATTGGAATGCGTTTGTCGCCAACCTGGAGATGCATGGCAAGGGGAATTTCTACGATCCGAGGCTGGATGATGCGGGGCAGTTCCCAGTTGCTGCGAAGGCAGGCTTCGGGCATACGACGAACACAACCGATCTGATTACGCCGACGCTTGCTGCTCTGCATTTGTATCAACTTGATATTGCGGCACCGGCGCCGCCGCGCAAGAGTTTCAATGAAGAGGCAGCGGAACGGGGCAAAGAGATATTCAGCGGCGAGGGGAAGTGCTCGTCGTGCCACGTGCCGCCGCTTTACACGGAGCCGGGATGGAATATGCATACCGGCGAAGAGGTGTGCGTAGATGATTTCCAGGCGAACCGCGCTCCCGACAAGCGCTATCGCACGACGCCGCTGAACGGGTTGTGGACGCACACCAAGGGCGGCTTCTATCACGATGGACGCTTCCCGACGCTGATGGCGGTGGTGAATCACTATGACGCATGTTTCCGGCTGGGGCTTGGCAGCCGGGAGAAGTTGGACCTGGTGGAGTTTTTGAAATCGCTGCCGGAAGGAAAGCACGAAGACGATTCGGCATATTGATACGATGTGCGGATCGAAACGAGACGAACGTTGGCAGCGTGGCGACGGCGACGTCGCGTCGCGAGGTGAAAAGCGCTGAGGCGACGAGGTCGCGATAGATTCTCACGTCCATACAATCAGCCTAATGTGCTGAAAATGGCCCGGAGCTAGCAGGTCAAGGCGTCGCCGCTGTCCACTGTTGGACAACACGGAGCGGTTGTGGACAGATGCGGCGATTCCATCCGGATGTAAGTAGCAATCAAATCAGACGAAAACCACAGTGAGGTTTGGTAGACAGGTTGCTCTTCCAACGAATTGCCCAGGTGCGGACAGCGATCGAACGGTGTGCAGCGCCGGTCTGAAGCTTTGTTTCGCGAGAGGATTCGTTCGGGGAGCGGCGATGACGCTGATTCAGGATGTTCGGTTTGCGCTGCGGCAGTTGCGCAAGACGCCGGCCTTTACGCTGACGGCGGTGCTGACGCTGGCATTGGGCATTGGGGCGAATGCCGCCATCTTCACCCTGGTACATGCGGTGATGCTCAGGAATCTGCCGGTGGCCGATCCGAAGACGCTGGTGCGGCTGGGCGACATCAATGATTGCTGCGTCGGTGTCGGGGTGCGCGAGAACGAAGACTACTCGATTTTCGCCACCGCAACGTGGCAGTACGTGAAGAAAAACACGCCGGAGTTCGAAGAGCTGGCGGCCATCCAGGCGGGATTTGAACCCCGGCCAATCACCGCGCGGCGTGGCGGTTCGCAGGACGCGGCACGGTCGGTGGCGGGCGAGTTCGTCTCCGGCAACTACTTCCGCACCTTCGGTCTGCGGCCCGAGGCGGGACGGCTCTTTACCGACGCAGATGACGTAGCCGGCGCTCCGATGGTCGCGGTGATGAGCTATGACACGTGGCAGCGCGACTATGCCGCTGATCCGGCGGTGGTGGGCAGCACATTCTGGATAAATACAAAGGCAGTGACGATTGCCGGGATTGCGCCGCGCGGGTTCTTCGGCGACCGGCTGTCGAGCACGCCGCCGAACTTTTATCTGCCGATCGAGACGATGCCGGTGCTGGCGAATGTGCCGTATGTCCATGATCCGAGCCAGCTCTGGCTAGACATGGTTGGCCGCGTGAAGCCCGGTGTTTCGCTGCCCGCGCTGCAGGCGAAAGTGAGCGCGCTGGTGCGGCAGTCGCTCGCGGATACGAGAGTGTTTGCCAACAGCGAAAACAAACCATTGTTGCCGAAGGTGCATGTCGTATTGACGCCGGGCGGCGGCGGAATCCAGGAGATGCAGGATCAGTATGGGTCGAACCTGAATCTGCTGATGTGGATCTCCGGGGTGGTTCTTCTGATTGCCTGCGCAAACATTGCCAACCTGCTGTTGGTGCGCGGGATGAGCCGGAAGGCGGAGATGAGCGTGCGCACTGCGCTCGGCGCGACGCGCGCGAGGGTGGTCCAGCAGTTGCTGACCGAGAGTGTGTTGCTGGCGGGGCTGGGCGGCATTGCCGGGCTTGCGGTGGCGTATGCGGGGACGCGGATGCTGCTGATGCTGGCGTTTCCCGGAGCGCAGAGTGTGCCGATCGAGGCGAGCCCGTCGGCGACAGTGATGGGGTTTGCGTGCGGACTTTCGCTGCTGACCGGGGTGCTGTTCGGCGTGGCGCCGGCGTGGATGGCGGCTCGATCCGAGCCGGTGGATGCGCTGCGAAGCGGAACGCGATCGACGGCGGGAGGAGCTTCACTGCTACAGCGCGGGCTTGTCGTCGTTCAGGCGGCCCTGTCGCTGGTGCTGCTTGTAGGCGCGGGATTGTTTGCGCAGAGTCTCAACAAACTTCAGCACATCGACCTGAAGCTCGATGCGAAGAACCGGTACATCGTGCACATCAATCCGGCGGCGGCGGGCTATCGGCAGACGCAACTGGAGGCACTGTATCGAACGATCGAGGAACGCTTCCATACGCTGCCGGGAATATTGAAGGTGGGCATCTCCTCCTATACGCCGATGGAGGACGACAACAATAGCTGGAGCGTGCAGGTGCAGGGAAAGCCGAATCCGCACGCGAGCGCTTCGATCATACGGGCGAATCCGGAGTATTTCGATTCGGTAGGGACACATGTGGTGATGGGGCGCGGCATCGGCGTGCGGGATACGCCGACTTCTCCGACGGTGGCGGTGGTGAACCAGTCATTTGTAAAGAAGCTGTTCAAGCCGGGCGAAAACCCGATTGGGCAGCACTTCGGCGGAGGGCCAAAATCGAGCGGGGACTTTGAGATTGTCGGCGTGGTCGAGGATACGGCTTACACCAACGTGCGATGGAAGGACCACGTGATGTATTTCATGCCCTTGATGCAGCGGCCGGCGAGTGACAAAGATCCGATTGAGCAGGACGATTCGCTCTATTCCGAAGCGATTGTGGTGGAGACCGCGGGGCCGAGGAGCGACATGGAGTCACTGGCGCGGACCACGCTGAATGCTATCAACCCAAATCTGGCGGTGGTGAAGTTTCAGAGCTTCGATGCGCAGATCGCGGGGCAGTTCCACGATGACCGGATGATCGCGCGGCTGACGATGATGTTCAGCGCGCTCGCGCTGGTGCTGGCTGCGGTGGGATTGTATGGCGTGACGGCATATACGGTGGCGCGGCGGACCTCCGAGATTGGCATCCGCATGGCACTGGGGGCGGAGCGCCGCAGTGTGGTGGCGATGGTGATGCGCGGCGCAATAATGCAGACGCTGTTGGGGCTGGTAATCGGCATTCCGATCGCAGTGGTGTGTGTGCGTTTCGTGAAGGCGCAGCTGTATGAGATCACCAACGCAGATGCGAGTGTGATAGCGGCCGCGATTGTAACGCTGGCGGTGGCGGCATGTGTTGCGGGATTGATTCCGGCGAGGCGTGCTGCGTCGATCGATCCTATGCAAGCGCTGCGAACCGAATAGGTTTTTCTGAGGGAGCTGACGATGACGCTGATCCAGGATGTTCGTTTTGCGGTGCGGCAGTTGCGCAAGACGCCGGGGTTCACCGTTACGGCGGTGCTGACGCTGGCGCTGGGGATCGGGGCGAATGCGGCGATCTTCACGCTGGTGCATGCGGTGCTGTTGCGGAATTTGCCGGTTGCCGATCCGAAGATGCTGGTGCGGATTGGCGATAACGAGAACTGCTGTGTGAATTCGGGCACCAGCGATGACGGCGACTACACGCTGTTTCCCACCGAGACCTGGAAGCTGATGCAGAAGAATGCGCCGGAGTTCGAGGAGCTGGCGGCGATACAGGCGGGCTTCGAATACCGGCCGATCACGGTGCGGCGGGACGGGGACGCGGCAGCGGCGCGGTCCTCGATGGGAGAGTTTGTTTCGGGCAACTACTTCCGGACCTTTGGGCTGCGGCCGGAGGCGGGGCGGCTGATGACCGACGCAGACGATACCGCGGGCGCACCGATGACAGCGGTGATGAGCTATACCACCTGGCAGCGTGAGTACAACGGCGACCCGGCAGTTGTGGGCAGCACCTTCTGGGTGAACACGAAAGCGGTGACGATTACTGGGATTGCTCCCGCGGGCTTTTATGGCGATCGGCTGTCGAGCACGCCGCCGGATTTCTATCTGCCGATTGAATCGATGGCCGCGCTTGCGAATGCTCCGTATGTGCACGACGCGGATGTGCAATGGCTCTACATGGTCGGGCGGGTGAAGCCAGGGGTGAGTCTGCCGGCGCTGCAGCAAAAATTGAGCGCGTTGCTGCGGCAGTCTTTCGCGCAGACGAAGACGTTTTCTGCAGGAGACGGTAAGAAGCAACTGGCGAAGGCGCATGTAGTGCTGACGCCGGCCCGCGGTGGAGTTGAGGCTGGCGCGAATGGCGGAGTGCAGGGGGAGTATGGCTCGAATCTGACTTTGCTGATGATCATCTCCGGGCTGGTGCTGCTGATTGCGTGCGCGAACATCGCAAACCTGCTGCTGGCGCGCGGCATGGGACGGAAGGCGGAGATGTCGCTGCGCACAGCGCTGGGTGCGATGCGGTCGAGGCTCATCTGGCAACTGTTGACGGAGAGCATTGTGCTGTCTGTGCTGAGCGGCGCGGTGGGATTGATGGTGGCGTATGGGGGTGCGCGAGCACTGCTGATGCTGGCATTCCCCGGCGCGCAGGCGCTTCCGATTCACGCGACTCCGTCTCTGCCGGTCCTGGCGTTTGCATTTGGAGTGTCGTTGGTGACTGGCGTTCTGTTCGGAGTGGCACCGGCGTGGATGGCGGCGCGAACCCAACCCGCAGATGCGCTGCGGAGCGGAGCACGCACGACGACCTCGCGGGCTTCACTGCTGCAGCGCGGGCTGGTGGTGGTACAGGCGGCGCTTTCGCTGGTGCTGCTGGTATGCGCGGGATTGTTCTCACAGAGTCTCAGCAAGCTGGAGCATGCGGACATGCGGCTGCAGACGAAGAACCGGTATATCGTGCACATCAATCCACAGGCAGCGGGCTATGCACCGACACACTTGGAAGCACTCTACCGGACGATGGAAGACCGCTTTCATGCGGTGCCGGGCATGATGAAGGTGGGCATCACCCTATATACCCCGATGGAGGACAACAACTGGGGCACGGGGGTGCAGGTGCAGGGCAGGTCGGACCCGCACGCCGGAGCGTCCGTGGTGAAGGCAAACGCTGAGTACTTCGACTCAGTGGGAACACGAGTGGTGATGGGGCGCGGGATCAGCGTGCAAGACACATCAACGGCGCCCACAGTGGCGGTGGTGAACCAGGAGTTCGTGAAGAAGTTTTTTGAGGGCAAGAATCCGATCGGGCAGCGCTTTGGATCAGGATCGAAGTCGTCAAGCGACTATCAGATTGTTGGCGTCGTGGAGAATACGGCCTACACCAGCGTGCGCTGGAAGGACCACTCGATGTATTTTCTGCCGCTGATGCAGCGGCCGCCGAGCGACAAGGACCCGATTGAAAACGATATGTCGCTCTATGCAGGCGCGATCGTGCTGGAGACGGCACAGCCGATGAACGATATGGAATCGCTGGCACGAAGGACACTGGCGGGGATCAATCCCAACCTGGCCGTGGTGAAGTTTCAGACCTTCAGTCAGCAGATTGCCGATCGAATCAATGATGACCGTCTCGTGGCGCGGTTGACCGTGATGTTCGGCGCGCTGGCTCTGCTGCTTGCGGCGGTAGGGCTATATGGCGTGACCGCGTATACCGTTGCGCTGCGGACGAGCGAGATCGGCATCCGCATGGCGCTAGGCGCGGAGCGCGGCAGCGTGATCGGGATGGTGATGCGCGGCGCGATGATCCAGGCGGGGATCGGGCTGGCGATCGGAATACCGGTGGCGCTGGTATGCGTGCGATTTGTGAAGGCGCAGCTTTACGAGATCACCAATGCAGACACCAGTGTGATGGCCTTTGCGATTGTCACGTTGGCGGTAGCGGCGGGTGTTGCCGGAATGATTCCGGCGCGGCGCGCAGCTTCGATCGATCCGATGCGGGCGCTGAGGGTGGAATAGGAGAACAGCTAAGATTGTCGGCGTAGCGATGGGCCACGCCGATCAGTAAACTGCTGCGTCCGTCGATCATGCCTGCGTTTACCAATCTTTACCTTACTTAACCAATCTTTATCGCACTGATCTGGGAGCGCTGCTGGAATGGGTTCACGAGGTGAGCCCTTATGTTTCCACAGTGGTTACGATATCTAGGCATAGCGATGATGACGATGACGGTGAGCTGCGTGCGGGGGTTCGGCAGCAGCCTGGCAGAGGACAGCCTGTTGCGGCTGGTGCCTGCGAACGCGGCGATTGTTGTCGGGATACAGGACCCCCACCATGGCGACCAGAGCGGACTGCTGCTGATCGTGACGCACAACAACAATGTGGACCTTAAAGACTGGATCGGGCTGGTCGGCGTGGACGACCGGCGGGAAGTGGACAGATTGATCGAGGTGGCGATGTCTTCGCCGCGCGGTGACCTGAGCGAGCACTTGCTTCTGGCACGCGGCTCTTTCAGCGGCACGCGCATTCTTGAAGAGGCGGAGAGGAATGGCGGCATTGCGACTGCATATAAAGGAGTGCGGATCGTGAATTTGAAGCCGTTTGCGCGCGAGCAGAAGGAGATGCGGGATACGCGGTGGCTGACAATTCTGAATGACAACACCGCGATCTTCGGTACGCCCATCACGGTGATGCGGGCGATAGATCGTTATGTCTCGTCCTCCGGAGTGGATGGACGGTTGACACAGCGGCTGACCGAACTCAAGCCAGATGTGAATTGCTGGAGCATTCTCACGATGCCGGGCGCGGAGCTGACGCATCACCTGCGTCCGGGAGTGGTGGATGATGCTGGTGCAACGGCATTGCGCGGGGTCAGCAGTGTCGTTGTGGGCGTGCACTATGGCGCGAAGGAGAGACTGGATTTTGCTTTGGGTACGGTGGATGGTACGTCAGCGGCAGCGCTGGCGACCGCTATCGGCAAGCGGTCACTGCTGCTTCCGATTGCGGAAACGCCGGGCACGCACCTGGATGGCGTGTCGATCGAGGGGAATGAGGTGCGGGGCTCGGTGCTGGTGAAAGACAGCGAGTTTGATGGTTGGCTAGCTGCGGCGTATGCGCGGCTTTCGCCCAGCGGTTCAGGTGAAGAGAATGTGGCGCAAGTGGGTGGTGCGCGTTGAGATAGAGACAAAGCACAGAAGTTGTTACGTTTTTAAAATCCTGGCTGTGCTTCGGCTCTAGCGCTTCTGTTCGATTTCGGCGGCGGTGCCGGCTCCGATCACGGCTATCTCGGGCGTTTCGGGGATGCTTTCCAATGTGTAGCTCTGGATCGGGCTCATCTTCACCATGTCCCACAGGTATTGCTTCAGCAAGAACAGGTCGAGGAAGCCGATGTTGATGCCGGTGATATAGAAGCGGCCGGGGCCTTCGAGGTGGATGGATGTGGCGGTGCCCGCGGCGAGGGCGCGGTGCCAGCGTTTGACGAAGTCGGCGCAACGCTGATCGCCCTGCTTCGCGTTTTCGAATATCTCTTCGGGCTCCATGTCCATGAAGCGGAGCCGCATGGCGCGATGGCCCATGATGCCTTCTAGATGTCCGACGCCGCCGCAGCCGCAGAAGGTCTCCTTGGGATCGAGCGTGACGATGGTGTGGCCGCCTTCGAAGGGGCCGGGCGCGTCGGGATAGCGGCCGAAGCCGATGCCGTTGCCAAGGGTCCAGACACGGACAACCTTGTCGAGTTGATTGCGGGTGGCGGCGAGACCGGCCGCGGCAGCATCCGCATCGTTGAAGAGCGCGATGGGTGCGCGGATACCGCGCGTGTGCAGAGTCGCTTCCACCTTCTGTGAGATCTTTGCGCCCTTGAGCTGTGGGAGGTTCGGCGAGTCCTCGACGATGCCTGCGCGCACGATGCCGGGCAGCGCGATGCCGATGGCATCGAGCTCGCCGGAGGCGGGTTTGAGCGCGGTGATGCGGTCACAGATGACCTCGACCAGCTGATCGGTGGGCAGGTCAACGAGGCCGTGGTGTTCGTCGGGATCCTCGGGATAACGGCGCAGCTCGCCGATAAGCCGACGGTCCTCAATGAGGCCGGCGGTGATGTCGTTGGTCATGACCACGCCGATGCTTCTGCCCATGTCCTCTTCCTCTAGTCCAGAATCCTACCGGTGTTCTTCAATCGCCGTCTGCAGTGCGGCCGAGACGGTTAATGCCGTTAAACGCTGCCGTCTTGTAGGCTTCGGCGAGCGTGGGGTAGTTGAATACCGTGTCGATGAAGTAATCGAGTTTGCCGCCAAGCGCCATGACGGCCTGTCCAATGTGCAGCAACTCGCTGGCCCCTTCTCCGATGATGTGAACGCCGAGCAGGTGGCGAGTCTCGCGATGGAAGACGATCTTGAGGCGGCCGGTGGTGTCGCCGCGAATCTGACCGCGGGCGATCTCGCGGTAGTAAGCCACGCCAACTTCGTAGGGAACGTCTTCATCGGTGAGTTGCTCTTCGGTTTTGCCGATGAAAGAGATTTCCGGGATGGTGTAGATGCCGTAGGGATAGTAGGTCGGGTCAGAGTGGGCGCTGTGATCGTTGAAGGCGCGTGCGACGGCGATGCGGCCCTGCTCCATGGATACCGAGGCGAGTGAGGGAAAGCCGATGACGTCGCCGACAGCGAAGACGTTGGGAGTTTTGGTGCGGTAGTCCTTGTCGACCGGGATGCGGCCGCGAGAGTCGGCTTCGATGCCGGCGTTGGCGAGGTTGAGTGCTTCAACGTTTCCGCTGCGGCCCACGGCGTAGAGCAGCGCATCGCCCTGGATGCGCTTCTTGCTTTCGAGATGCGCGACAACTCCGCCCTCAGCAAGTTCTTCGACGCTATCCACCTCTTCGCCGAGCCGCATGGTGACGCGGCTGTCACGCAGGTGATAGCTGAGCGATTCGATGATCTCCTGATCGGCGAATTCGAGCAGGCGCCCGCGCTTTTCAATGAGTGTGACGCGAATGCCGAGCGCCGCGAACATGGAGGTGTACTCGACGCCGATGACGCCGCCGCCGACCACGATGATGGTCTTGGGGAGCGTGGGCAGGTTGAGCACCTGATCGCTGTTGATGATGTTGCGGCCGTTGATGGGGACCTTGGGCGAGAAGGCGGGCTGGGTGCCGACGGCGATGACGACGTTCTTTGCCTCGTAGACCTGCGAGCTGCCGTCTTCGGTGACGCGGACGTGATTGGGGTCGTCGAAGCTACCGACGCCGTAGAGGACATCGACGCCGTTGCGGGAGAGCTGCGCCTCAGTGACATCGACTTCGGTCTTGATGACGTGCTGGACGCGGAAGGCGAGATCGGCCATGGTAATCCGCTCCTTCACGCGATAGTTCATGCCGTAGATGGAGCGGTAGTTGTAGCCGGAGAGGTGGAGCACCGCCTCGCGCATGGTCTTGGAGGGAATGGTTCCGGTGTTGATGCAGACGCCGCCGACCGAACGCATGCGTTCGACCACTGCGACCTTCTTCCCCTGCTTGGTCGCGTAGATAGCGCCACGCTGTCCAGCCGGGCCTGATCCGATGATGATGAGGTCGTAGTTAGCCATGCTCAAAGGTCAAGGGTACCGAAGTTTGACGAATGGCGCACAAATAGCGCGTCCCCATACCCTACTCCACCTACGTTGCGATTTGCCTCATCTTCATCATTCAAATTGCGTTGACGTTAGACTTTAGACCATGCGCCTTTATGCCATTACCGATCGTCGGCTGCTGCCGGGTACACATGAGAGCGGACGCCTGAGCGATGCGGAACGGGACGGGCTGATTCGGCTGGCGAAGGAATGGGCGGAACTCGGGGCGGAATACGTCCAGTTGCGCGAAAAGGACCTGGGCCAGCGGGAGCTGACAGATCTGGCTGCGGCGATGATCGCGGCGACGGGGCATTCAGGCTCCAGACCGCGGCTGCTGGTGAACGCAGGGGCGGCGGGAGCTGCGGAGGCGGCGCGGGCTACGGGTGCAGCGGGCATTCACCTGCCCGGAAGATGGCATGCGGAGCAAGTGGGGACAGCACGGATCTCAGGAATTGTATCCGTAGGCTGTCATTCGGTGGGCGAGGTGGCTGTGGCGCGGACGGCAGGCGCGGACCTGGCGCTGCTGTCGCCGATATTTCCGACGGCGAGCCATCCCGAGGCGCGTCCGCTGGGAGTGGAGGCGCTGACCGAGGCGGCGCGGACGGCGGCAAAGATGCCAGTCTTTGCACTGGGCGGCGTGAATGCGGAGAACGCGGCCGCGTGCATTGCGGCGGGGGCGGCCGGCGTGGCGGGGATCCGGACGTTTCTAACGGGCGATTGGACTACGGTTGCGCAAAAAAAGAGGGGACGCGGCTGAATCGACGGACCTTTGATAACTGCGAGGAGCTTTAGGCTGCCTTGGCAGCCCCAGGGCAGATACGATTCAGGTCACGGCTTTGCGCTTGTCGCGCCAAATCCCGAATACCCTCGGAAACTCATTGAGCGTGTTGTGGCGGTGGGTCAGTCCCTGAGAGCGTCGTTCTGATACGGTCACAATCTGGTTTGGGTTAGCTGCGGGTCCGTCGTGCAATGCGGGAGTTTCGCCATCGCCACCCATAGATGGCCAGGTTGAACGCACACACGGCGACGCCTGCGCTGGTAACGATCCACGTGGGCAAGTTGGGATAGACGATGGCATCGAGGTAGTGCATCAGGAAGCCGCCCTGGTACGCCGGGAGACCGGCACGGGCTTCGAAGTAGCTTTCTGCCAGAGTGAGCGGGCATCGCCAAGGGCCGAGCTCCACTACGATGCCCCAGAACAACGCCAGAATGTGGAGCGTACTCCACAGCGGCCGGCCACGGGTCCAGAGGGCTCCGAAGATAACTACGGCGAGCCACGTCAGGTGAACGAATAGCAGCAGGACCGCGAGAAGGATCACCGCTCGTGCGACCTCAGCTCATCGTATCGCTCGGGGCTATCGCTGCGCCCGGGCTATCGCTGCGAATTGATGTTTCGCCGTCTGCAGTGCGTGATTTTCGATTTGGGGATTCGTTATCATGAAGGTGTTATGCCTTTTCCGATCAAAGTCTGCACGATCTGCTCAGAAGAGTTTGAACTGAAGCCCGACAAGCCTGGATTTGCGAATCGCTGCCCGGAGTGCAGCGCGATGGATGAAACAGATCCAGTTACAAAGGGCCGCACGGATGCTGGTAAGCGCAAGGTTGACGGCGGCCTGAACGAGGCGCGGCGGAACGCGATGCGCGATCTTCTTTATCGCAAAGAATGATGGCGAGTTCTGCTGCAGGTTAACTTCTGCGCTTTTTGGGCGATGCTCCTGCCATGACGGAATCGAAGATGCGTCGCGCGTACTTTGCGTTCAGCTCCTGCCTCATAAGGGCGCGCAGCACCTGCGGTCCGATCAACTGATTGATGATGAAGTCAGGTTGGATGCCGCCCGGCAGTTCGCCCGCATCGATCGCATCCTGCACGATGGCGCAGCCCTCCGCGCGACGGGGAAGAAAGACGTTTTCATAAAAGCCTCGTCGCAGTGCAGGATCTTCCTGAATCGCGGACAGCAGGCGTAGAAATACGGTGCCGTTGGCGCTCTGGAGAAACTCTGCGATGCGCAGCGTGTAGGTGCGCAGCCGGGCGAGGGGACTGCCGCGTTTTTCGTGAGGCAGGATGTCGCGCGTGGTTTCGAGGTAGGCATCGAGCAGGATGGCCTGCTTGTTGTCCCACCAGCGATAGAGCGTTGCGGTGCTGACGCCGGCTTCGCCGGCAATCTGCTGTGCGGAGACATTGTCGAAGCCGTTCCGTTTCAGCAGGCGGAAGGTTGCTTTGAGGATGGCTTTGCGCGTCTTCTCGCTGCGCGGGCGGCCGGTGGGGCGCTTTGACAAGCCAGAGGGACGAGATGCGGTCGCCTTCAACGTGAATTACTCCTTGTCGAGAAGAGCCCACGGCACAGACGAGCCATTATCCACTGCCGGTCACGTACAATGAAACGAAAATGATCGTTTCGTAATTGCATTGAATCTTGAGATGTTTTCGGGAGAGCCGTGAGCGCAGCAGCCTCCACCGTCGCCATTCCGGAATCTGTGTGGACGCCAAGGGTGAACCCCTGGCTGATCGCGTTTGTGGTGTCACTGGCGGCCTTCATGGAGGTGCTGGACACCAGCATCGCGAACGTTGCCCTGCCCCACATCGCCGGCAACCTGGGGGCGAGCAGCGACGAGAGCACCTGGGTGCTGACCTCGTATCTCGTTTCAAACGCAATCGTCCTGCCGATCACTGGGTGGCTTGTCTCGCTGGTGGGACGGAAGCGATTCTTCCTTATCTGCATTTCGTTGTTCACGGTGAGTTCGCTGTTCTGTGGCGTGGCGCCTACGTTGGGATTCCTGCTGCTGGCGCGCGTGATTCAAGGTATCGGCGGCGGCGGTCTGCAGCCGATGGCACAGGCGATTCTGGCCGACACATTTCCACCGAAGAAGCGAGGGCTCGCCTTTTCCGTCTACGGAGTGACCGCGGTGGTGGCGCCGGCGATTGGGCCCACGCTGGGCGGGTGGGTGACGGACAGCTATAGCTGGCGCTGGATTTTTTTGATGAATCTGCCGGTGGGCATTCTCGCGATATTCCTGGTGCTCCGGTATGTCGATGATCCGCCATTCCTGAAACGGACGACGCTGCATGAGAGCAAGATCGACTACTTCGGCTTCGGGTTGCTGGCGGTAGGCGTGGGTTTTCTACAGATCGTGCTGGATAAGGGGCAGGAGGATGACTGGTTCGGATCGAATTTCATCCTGACGCTCACGATCATTTCCGTGATCGCTCTGGTTGCGCTGGTGGTGTGGGAGCTGCGCGTCAAGACACCCATTCTGGATCTTCGATTGTTCAAGAATGTGAACTTCGCGACGGCGAGCGTGATGATGCTGATGGTGGGAGCGGCGTCCTTTTCGACGACGGTGCTGATGCCCCAGTACCTGCAGACGCTGATGGGCTATACGGCTACGAGCGCGGGTATGGTGCTTTCCGTGGCTGCAGTGCTGTTGCTGATCGAACTGCCGATGGTTGGGCAATTGACGGCAAGGATCCAGGCGCGGTACCTGATTGCGTTTGGCTGGGCCACGTTGACGATAGCGATGTTCTATTCGACGCACCGGATGGATCTGCAGATGAGCTTTGAGTCGGCAACGTGGCTACGCATTGCGCAATATCTGCCGATGGGATTCATCTTTATTCCGGCGACGATGGTAGCGTATCTGGGCATACCGCAGGAGAAGAGCAACGCCGTGGCGGGATTGATCAACTTTGTGCGCAACATCGGCGCGAGCGCGGGTACCTCTGCGGTGACGACAGTGCTGGCGAGGCGCGCACAGGTGCACCAGGTAATGCTGTCGAACCACACGGGAATGGGCAACCGGATGTTTCAGAGCTCGACCGCTTCTCTTGCCGGTCAGCTGCGACATGCGGGTGGCAGCCAGGCCCAGATGGAGACCTACGGCAGGATGTATCGCGGGATGCTGAGCCAGGCCGCGACGCTCTCCTATATAGATACGTTCTGGCTGCTGGGAGTCGTGACCGGGATCATGTTTCTGCTGTCGTTCCTACTGCGAAGCAACCATCCGCGCAAAGCAGATGCGCAGGCGATGGCCCATTAGGGATCTGCCATCCCGCGGCGCGTGCTGTGAGGTTCGCTTGCCTTGGTCGCTTACTCCGCGTGTAGTGGACTGGCGGCTGGCGACATTTTATTGCCTGACATCACGTTCATTGTTGTTCAAAAGATTGCTGCGCGATCGATCGTATCAAGAACTTGTCGAGAACGTACTTACTGGATAGATAACTATATTGAAACGGCTGCGGTGACACGCTACACTGCGTAAGCTTCAGCAAAATTTCCCGAAGCATCTTCCCCGAAAAAATGGCTGCGACAACGAGGGCTGGTTGCCTCGGTGCGCCAACACCCGATTGCTGCATCTTGGAGCAGCGAAGGAGGGTTATGAGGGCCATCCACTCTCTTGCTTACATTCTTTTGTCATTTGCTGCCTCTGCGTTCGCAAGTGTGACGGTTACGAGTCCGAAGAGCGGTGCAACTGTCACCTCGCCTGTTCCTTACGTAGCGACGGCGACAACCACGACGTGCTCGAAGGGTGTCGCCTCCATGGGTATCTACGTCAATAACAAATTGACGTACGTGGTGAACGCGGCAACGATGAACACCACGCTTTCGCTGGCGGCGGGTTCGTACGGCACAGTGGTGGAAGAGTGGGACAAATGCGGGGGTGCCTCGTATACCAAAGTTCCGATCACGGTTTCCAGTGGTGGCGGCGGTGGCAAATCCGGCGTGACGGTGACCGCGCCGCTTGCGAACAGCACGGTCACTTCTCCGGTGAGTTACACAGCGACCGCGACCAGCGCTTGTGCAAAGGGCGTCGCTTCGATGGGGATCTACGTCAACAACAAGCTGGTGTATGTCGTGAATGCAGCGACACTGAACACGAGTTTGACGCTGGCGAATGGCGCCGAGCACACGGTGGTGGAAGAGTGGGATAAATGCGGCGGCGCTGCATACACGACGATCAATCTCACGGTTACGTCTTCCACGAAGACGCTGACGGCGATTGCGGTGACGCCGAGCAACGCGACTGTTAAGGTGGGGAGCCAGCAGCAGTTCGACGCCGTGGCGACATACAGTGATAACTCGACCGCGGACGTTACTTCAACGGCGGCCTGGGCAGTTGCAGATACTACAGTGGCGACGATCACCTCGGGCGGATTGGCGACGGGAGTCGCTCCAGGTTCCACGCAGGTTACGGCCTCACTGAGCGGAATAACGGGAAGCGACCCTCTTACCGTGAGTGCAGTGAACAGCACCGCCGGGGTGAATGTCCCGACATGGCATTTCGACAACGGCCGCAGCGGATGGAATAACAAAGAGACCTCGCTGTCGCCGGGGAATGTTAACTCGAAGACATTCGGGAAGCTGTTTTCCTATCTGGTGGACGGTTACGCGTATGCCGAGCCGCTACTGATATCCAATGTGACGATCAACGGAGCGACGCACAACGTTCTTTATGTCGCCACCGAGCACGACAGCGTATACGCCTTCGATGCGGACAACTATGGAAGCGGGACACCGCTGTGGCACGTTTCGCTGCTTCAGTCTGGAGAGACGCCAGTCACAGCAGGACCGATTCAGCCGTACCAGGGCGTGACGTCCACGCCGGTGATCGATCCGGCTTCGAACACGATGTACGTGGTATCAGCTCACAGGACGGCAAGCGTCTCAAGCTTCCGGCTGAACGCACTGGATATCACGACCGGCGCACAGAAGTTCAGCGGTCCGGTGACCATCCAGGCGTCAGTTCCGGGAACAAATTCGACGGCGGTGAACGGCGTGGTGTCTCTGCCGGGATCGTGCATTCAGAGGGCGGCGCTGCTGCTGGCAAACGGCAACGTGTATCTCGGCTTTGGGAACTGCCACAGCGGGTGGCTGCTGGCGTACGACGCGCACACGCTGGCGCGGACTGGTGTCTTCAACGCCAGCCCGAACATCGACGGCGAAGGCACGTACGGGGGCGCAGGCGGTGTCTGGATGGGCAGCGGAGGCCCGGTGGCAGACAACGCGGGGAATGTCTATGTATCGACCGGGAACGGGCCGTGGGATGGACAGACTGCATTTGGTGATTCGATCCTGAAATTCAGCCCGACGCTGCAGCTGCTGGATTACTTCACTCCGAACAACTACCAGTTCCTGAATTGCAATGATGGCGATTTAGCTGCGGGCGGACTGCTGTTGATTCCGGGAAGCTCGAATCTTGTGGGCGGCGGCAAGAACGGGAAGCTGTTCCTGGTGAATACTGCCAACCTTGGGCAAGAGCAGGCGAACGACGCGGGCGCGGTGCAGACGATATTCTTCGAGTCCGATCTGAGCGCACCTTACTCTACAAGCTGCACCGACGCTTCGGGAGCCCATACGACGCAAGGCAATTCGTACGAGATATTCGGAACGGCAGCATTCTACAACGGGTCGATTTATCTGGGCGTGACGCCGACGGCGCCTACGGCGCCTGCCGGTGTGCGGGAGTTCGTGTACTCCGGAAAGCTTTCTTACGGAGCGGAGACGACGCCGAGCATTCTGCAGGGAACGCGCGGCACGACACCGTTCGTCTCCTCGGACGGATCGGCGAACGGGATCCTGTGGATGATCGATACGGGACAGCCGCTGCAGACGAGCAGCACCCCGACGAAATCGACGCTGCGGGCCTATGACGCGAACGACCTAGGGGCGGAGTTGTATGACAGCGGCGAGAACGCGGCCGATGTGCCGGGCTTCGGGATCAAGTTCACTTCGCCGGTGGTTGCCAATGGGAAGGTGTATATCTCGACCGGACATGATCTAACGACGGTTACGAATCCGCAGGGAGAGATTGATGTGTATGGCTTGAAGTAGCGGCTGCGGCCGGTCGCTCACGGGTGATCGGCCGCAGGTTGATTGGTTGCTTACTTCAAAGCCACTTCGAAGGAGGACCCCGTCTGCGGGCTTCCCTTGGCCAAATCGCGCTCGGTCTTGGGCTGCACAACCAATTCGCTGTGCCTGCTCGTTCCGGGACTCCAGACCTGCGTCAAATAAATATGTGTTCCGTAACGCCGGAAGACGAGACGGCCCTGTGTCTCAATGGCCTGCCCCGAGTCGTCTGGACGCACCATCAGGAATTGGCTTTTTCCTGTCTTGACATTGTCAAGAGACAATATGCAACTCGATTCCCGTCGCAGGTTGTACGAGCCGGCAGGCACGTTCTGATTGTTGGCCGAGAAAGCGAATGGGACGGTGAAGGATGCGCTGGTCTGGGCTCCGGCGTGGGGGGCGGCGCAAAGCAGGCTGGTGGCCAGGGGAATGCTGAAAAACAAGTTGGTGAGGATTCGAGAGCGGCGGGTCATGGGAGTTCTCCGTGTTTGAATTGCGGCCGCCGGAATCCGGTGCCGCTGGCGATCCTGCGTAACTTGCGCCGTTGCGGCAGTGGACGCCATGCACTGGAGGTAATTCCGCAATCAATTGCGTCTCGCCATCGAAGTTGCTCAGAGATGGAGACTTAGATCGGCGTATGCTTGGGCCAATTCCTCTCTGCCATGGAACGGAGAGACGGTGCTCACTCTGCGGCGAGTGACGCCAGAGGAGTGGGATTGTGGAGACACCCACGAACACCACGCGAACCTGGCGTTTCGGGGTCTTTGAAGTCGACGAGCGCAATGCTGAGTTGCGTCGCGGCGGAAGGCCCGTGAAGATGCGCGAGCAATCCTTCCGCATCCTGGTGTACCTGCTCGAACACGCCGGGGAGATGGTTACTCGCGAAGAACTACGCCGGGTGTTGTGGCCTTCCGATACTTTCGTTGATTTCGACCATAGCCTGAACACGGCCGTCATGAAGCTCCGTGACGCGCTGGGTGATTCGGCTGACACGCCTCTCTACATCGAAACCGTGCCCAAGCGGGGCTATCGCTTTATCGCCCCTGTAACCCAGCCGGTAAACGTTCGGAACGGATTCGCAAAATTCGATGGCGATCCCGCTTCGCCGACGATCGAAGGAACGACGGAGCCACGGCAGGTTCCCGAAGCGACGGCTGAAGGAATGGCAATTCATCGGCGTCCGGGACGTCGCGCCACAGTCATCGCATGGGCCGTCTTGATCGTCTTTGCCGCAGCCGGCACCGTACTGATTCTTCGGATGCGCCACGGCGCTGCGTCTCGCGAGGGGAACCAGGTCCGGCCTGCCCTGCAAATTGTGCCCGTCACAACTGCACCGGGCGACGCGATTGCCCCAGCATTCTCGCCCGACGGACGCGAGATCGCTTTCGCTTGGAATGGGCCCGAGCGGAAGCGCTTTGACATCTATGCGCAGTTGCTGGGGGCTCCTCTGCCGCTCCGCCTCACCTATAGCAAGAGTGGACTTTTGGGTCCTCCCACCTGGTCCCCGGATGGACGCGAGATCGCTTTCAGCCGATGCGACGGGAAGAACGACGGTGTCTATATTGTCCCTGCACTCGGAGGCGCCGAACGCAGGCTGACGACTGTCGGCTGCCCGGGCACTAACCCCGGCCCGGTCGCGTGGCTTTCTGATGGCAAGGGGATGCTGATGATCGATCACTGCTCTACGGCAGGGCAGTTCGGGGTGGTCCTGTTCTCCTTCTCGACCGGCGAAAAGCGGTGCCTTACGCCTTCTGACTTCCCTAAGGGCTCCGACACCGGATTTGGACTCACGCTCTCACCAGACGGCAGAACAGTCGCATTCACGAGTGCCTCGGCTACGTCGTGTTGTGACATCTACACCATTTCGCTCGTCAGCGGAGCAGCGCGACACCTGACGAGTGACGATCATCTGGGCTGCACTACGCTCATCGATTTTGAGCTTGGCTGCAGCGCGCTCATGTGGACACCGGATGGCAAGTCGATCGCTTTTGTCTCCAATCGAACGACGCTTCCCTCGCTTTGGCGCGTTTCCGCCAACGGCGGAGCGGTCGAGCGCGAGACCACCTATCCGGCGATCGGAAGCTTCTCCAATGACGGACGGCGTCTCGTCTACTCCGAGCAAACCAGCGCGGAACTGCCAGCTATCTGGCGCGCAGACCTGACGGGAGCGGGTGGCGCTGTCCTGACGAACCGGAAGCTGATCAGTAGCCAGTACCCGGAGATGGATGCGCAATCTTCACCGGATGGCAGCAGGATCGTCTGGATCTCGATTCGAACTGGTTTTGAGGAGTTGTGGACGAGCAGCGCGACCGGGGAAAACCCAACGCAACTGACTCGCCTGAATCGATATTCAGGTACGCCGCGCTGGTCGCCAGACGGCAAATGGATCGCGTTTGACAGCTATAGCGGGAATAGCGCGCAGATTTTCGTGGTCGATACAGAAGGCAGAAATCTGCATTCCATCACCGGTGGGGCTCATAACAACGTCGCGCCGAGTTGGTCACGGGATGGTAAATGGATCTACTTTGCCTCAAATCGCGCCGGAAGTTCGCAGATCTGGAAGCACTCACTGGAGAGTGGCGCGGAGGTGCAATTGACGAAGGATGGCGGCTTAAATCCTTCTGAATCGTATGACGGCCAGACCATCTATTTTTCCCGTTTTGACCGAGCCGGTATCTGGAGCATTCCGGCGAGCGGCGGAAGGGAGTCGCTTGTGGTGGCGGACAAGCCGCAAGTTGGATATTGGGGACATTGGGCGATGACTTGGGCTGGCCTGTATGTGTTAAACACGGACGCGGAACCAAGGCCCACCATCGAGTTCTATCGCTTCGCAACTCGCCGCATCTCTTCCGTTCTCACACTAGAGAAACAACCGGCACGCCAGCACCCCAGCCTGAGTGCGACCGCGGATGGCAAGACGGTCTACTACACGCAATACGACCGGCAGAGCGTGATCAAGTTGATGGAGTTCTCCCATTGAAAACGCACCGGATAGTCGCTACCGGGCGCTGGCGTGACCTGTTGAAGACCGTCAGTCGGTCGTAGAATGGTAGTGCGATGTTGATTACTGTTGCGGATCTTCAGCTTGATCCTGTTGAGTTTGATGAGCATTTTTCTCCCGATGCGATCGACTACAGCCCGGACATCCGGCAGGTGGGTGTGCTGGACACGAAGGGGCGGGCAGACCTGATCGAGGAACACCGGGGGCACAAGCAGGTAGTGCCGGACATCCGGGTGCGGGGCGACTATGCTGGGCGGTTTGAGGTGCCCTGTGCACGGTGCGTGGAGCCGGTGGAACATCCGCTGGAGGGGTCGTTCGACCTGCTGTACCGGCCGATCAGGGTGGATGCGGGCGCGGCGGAGCGGGCCATCTCGACCTCCGAGACCGAGATCGGATACTATAACGGAGACGGTCTAGTGCTGGAAGACGTCTTGCGCGAGCAGGTGTTGTTGTCCCTGCCGGAGAAGACCCTTTGTCGCGCGGACTGCAAAGGGCTTTGCCCAGGCTGTGGCCGGAACCTGAATATAGAGCAATGTTCCTGCGAATCGACCCAGGTCGACCCGCGCTGGAGCGCGCTTTCAGACCTGCGCAGCAAGATCAAGTCTTAAAGGAACTACGAGGCTGGAATAACGAGCGGCGGGACGCGATGTGCAACCCGCGAACGACCTTGTCACCGGCCGGATCGAAAGGAATCTGCCATGCCTAATCCGAAGCGGCGCCATTCCAAGGCCCGCACCTCCAAGCGTCGCGCGCATGATGCGCTGAGTGCCACCGGCCTCTCCGAATGTCCGAACTGCCACGAGCGCAAGTTGCCCCACCGGGTATGCGCCAAGTGCGGCCACTACAAGGGCCGCGAAGTGCTCGAGACGAAGGAAGCATAACGGCCGGATTTCCGATAGTCTGCGAGAGCGACAGGGAAGATGAGCGGCTGTTCCGAACGGAAGGGCCGCGTCGGCAGGAGGCTATGGACCACATTGCGCGGCAATCCGCAGGTCTAGAATTCACACGTCTGGAATCCTCACCCGCAAAATCCGCACGTGAAGGTATGTGCCGGTGTCGCTGACGGACATCGCTCTGGATGCCATGGGTTCGGACGATGCTCCGGGCCCGGAGATACGCGGAGCCATTCTGGCCTGCCGTGCCTATCCTGTTCGCGTTCATCTGATCGGCCCTGAGGCGAAGCTGCGCGCCGGTCTCGGCGTGCTGGGTCGTCGTGTGCCCATTGAGATCGTGCATACGGATGAGTGGATCACCATGGAGGACAAGGCCGCAAAGGCAGTGCGCGAGAAGCGCAACAGCACAATGCGGCTGGGTCTCAAGATGGTGAAGGAGCGGCGTGCTGCCGGCTTTGTGTCTGCCGGCAACACCGGCGCGGCGATGGCCTCGGCAAAGATGGTTCTGGGGGCGCTGCCGGGCGTGGAGCGCCCCGCGCTGGCCATGCCGCTGCCCACCACCACGGGGTCGCCGTGCGTACTGCTGGACGTAGGCGCGAATGTCGATTGCAATGTGCGGAATCTGGCGCAGTTCGCCATCATGGGCGAGATGTATGCGCGCTCGGTATTCAAGATTGAAAAGCCGCGGGTGGGCTTGCTCTCGATCGGCGAAGAGGAGACCAAGGGCAACGACCTGACCCGCGAGGCGCTGCAGGTGATGAAGCAGTTGCCGATCCGGTTTATCGGAAACGTCGAGGGACGCGATCTCTATAGCGGGAATGCAGACGTGATCGTGTGCGATGGCTTTGTGGGCAATGTTGCGTTGAAGACCTCCGAGGGGCTGGCGCGCATGGTGCGCGATATGCTGCGCGAGTCGCTGATGTCCACGGTGAGCGGGCGTGCCGGTGCGCTGCTGGCGCGGCGCGGATTCAAGGAATTCAAGAAGCGGCTGGACCAGTCCGAGTACGGCGGCGCGCCATTGCTGGGAGTGCGCGGGCCGTGCATCATCGGGCATGGGTCGTCGGACGATCGCGCGATTCTGAACGGAATTCGCGTGGCGGCGGAATTTGCTGCGTCCGGCGTGACGAACCGGATAGAGCGCGAGTTCAGCGCGTCTCCGGTTTCTTAGCTACATCCAGGCGCAATCAGCGCGATCGCTCGGCATCCGGCGTGACGCGCCGCTCGTATTCCTCCTCCAGCGGGTTGAATGTCCTCCAGAAGGCGCCGGGCGTGCGGCTCCGGAGCACATCTTCGAGGATGGTGAGATGCGTATGCCAGCCGGCGGCGACGCCGACCATGGCCTTGCGGTTTTGCAGCTTGCGATGAGTGATGACGAGCAGAACGTCCTCGTCTTGCCGTGAGAGATCGAAGGTGGCCTCGGAGAAATGGTCGCCCGGCTCGCTCCGAGTGAAACGCAGTCGCGTGGGCGGGTGCCATTCGAGCACCTCTCCGGTCATCATCGATTGGTTTTCATGATCGCTGTATTTCTCCGGTGGCGGCACGTGCTCCGGCGACAGCCTGGCATTGAGGAAGTGAAACTGTACGGCGCCGCCCACGCGCGGCTCGATGGGTCCGGTGGCCAGCCACTTGCCGCGTTTTTCTGAGTCCGTGAGGTATTGCCAGATACGCTCGATGGGACTTGGGAGCACGCGCACGATCCGTACCTCGCCAGTGCCAATGACCTCGGCATACTCCTACAGGCTGCGATCGAGGCCAATGAGAATCTGCCACCACCCTTCCTGCGTGCGCTCCGCCCACTCCGGCGGGACGCCTTCCTGCGTCAGCGTAAGGACACAGCCCTGGCCGTGAGGCACAACATCAATGGTCACCTGTGTGACCTGGGCGAGAACTTTGGGACGCTGAATGTGAAGACGAGACGCCGGGGGGCGCTCGATGGCGAGATACGCTCCGACGTCTTCCACATCATCGCCGTCTGTGCGGCGGACGATGACGAATTTGCCGCCGACACGGGCGTCGATATCGACGCGAACCATTTGGCCGGTGGGGGTGGCGAAGAGAAAATGCCGCGCCACGTCGGGATTTAACCACGCATCGAAGACCCGCTCCGGGCTGGCGTCAAAATTACGCGTGACCTGCAAGGTTGCCGTCTCAGTGGTGTTCATTCAATCGATCCTTTTGCTGCGGAAGTTTTCTCGCTTTGCGAGAAGGCTTGCCGCGGGCGGCGTCTTCCTCGCGCAGCACGGCTTCGAGCGCGTCGAGACTCTGCTCCCAGAACCGCGCGTAGTAGCGGAACCATGCGTTTGCGTTGGCGAGTGCTGCGGGTTCGAGCCGGCAGATGTGTGTGCGTCCGCGGACGGTGCGGCGGATAAGGCCGCTGCGCTCAAGCGTCTTGACGTGCTTGGCGGCTCCCGCGAATGACATGCGGAAGGGCGCGGCAAGCTCGCCGACAGTGCGGTCGCCGCCAGCTAGGGAACGCAACATCAGCCGACGGGTGGGATCGGAGAGCGCGTGGAAGACGGCGTCGAGCCGATCGGGCGATTTTCGCTGTGGCGTTTGCTCAACCATGTGGTTGAATATCGCACCGGCACCTGGGAATTGTCAACCATTCAGTTGAACAATTTGCGGCAAGCCTTTCCACCGCACTGCCGCCCTCGTGCGAGAATTGCGCTTTGCTGTGGGTGGACGATTATGAGCGAACAGAAGATTGCATTTCTTTTTCCGGGGCAGGGCTCGCAGGCGGTGGGGATGGGCCGCGACCTGGCGGAGAAGTTCACGGTGGCGCGCGACACCTTTGCCGAGGCGGATGCGGCGCTGGGGTATTCGGTCTCGAAGCTGTGCTTCGATGGGCCGGCCGAGCAGTTGAAGCAGACGGAGTTTACGCAGCCAGCGATCTTTGCGGCCTCGATGGCGGCATATCGCGTGCTGGCATCGCGAGGCGTTCAGCCGCAGATGGCGGCGGGGCATTCCCTCGGCGAGTATGCGGCCTGCGCCGCGGCGGGCGTGATGAGTTTTGCGGATGCGATCCGCGCGCTCGAGTCGCGCGGCCGATTCATGCAGGAGGCGGTGCCAGAGGGAAAAGGTGCGATGGCCGCGGTGCTGGGGCTGGATGCGGACGCGGTGCGCGGGGTGTGCGAGGCGGCGGCCAAAGAGACGAACGAGGTGGTGTCGCCGGCCAATTTGAACTCGCCGGAACAGATCGTGATCTCCGGCAGTACGGCGGGTGTGGCGCGGGCGAGCGAACTGGCCAAGGAGAAAGGCGCGAAGAAGGTGGTGCCGTTGCAGGTCTCTGCTCCGTTCCATTGTGCTCTGATGCAGCCGGCGCAGGAGCGGCTGGCCGAAGTGCTGAAGAAGATCGAGGTGCAGGAGCCGAACTTCCCGATCGTGTCGAACGTCACCGCAGATGTGACGAAACGCGGAGGCCGGGAGCGGGAGCTGCTGATCGAGCAGGTGACGGCGCCGGTGCGGTGGGTGGAGTCGATGCGCTGCATGGTGGAGGCGGGCGCGACCACCTTTGTCGAGGTGGGGCCGGGCAAGGTGCTGAGCGGGCTGCTGCGGCAGATCGACCGTGCGCTGAAGTGCGTGAATGTGGAGGACTCGGCGAGCCTGGAGAAGGCGCTGTCCGGCTAAGATGGCAATTCGGTCGCGGTGTATCCGAACAGAACAGCTACCTACTGATAGCTGACCTGCCAGTAGGTGAGCCCGAATTGGCCTTTCTGCGGGGTAAGCGAGAAGGGTGTGAAGCCGATGGCGCCGTGGGTGACACCGAGGGTCGTCAGCTTTCGGCGACCGTTCACCTCAACTGCCATCAGAGTGCTGTTGCCGAGGCTTGAGGTGGCGTAGAGGATTTTGTAACTGGTGATCTTGCCGTATTCGCCGTTGAGGCTCCAGTCGTCGAGGAACTTGTTGTAGGGGTAGTTCTTGTACGTGTCCGGGTGTTGTTTCCAGTCGGAGTCGTTGTTCCAGATGCCGTAGGCCTTTTCGAACTGCTGCTGCTCGAGTGCGGCGAAGAAGGTGTTGACGCGGTGCTCGGCCGGCCAGTTCCAGAAGGTCCAGATAAAGACACCGATGAGGAGCAGCGCGACGAGCGTGAGGACGATCACGTTGCGCCGTTTGCGGGCACGCGCGGAATTAAAGGAAGGGGCGTCGAGCAGGGTCATGGGCGTCTCGGGAGAATTTTACGCGCAGGCTATCTCCGTCGGGGAGTTTCCGGCTGACGATAGAGACACCGTTGGTGCCCCGGTTGTTCCTTAAAGGTCCAGGATTGAACGCCCGGCGCCATCAGGGAATGACGCGCCGGCGTGAGACCGCGGTAAACCAGAGGCTGCGCCCGCAATCGGCCCCGTAGAGCAAGGTCCTGGAATCGTCTTCCCATGCCGGCTGGATTTGATTGCACGGTATGTCGGCGATGCGTCGGACGGCACCACTTCGCTGGTCGCGAAGCCACAAATTCCATACGCCATGGTCCAGATGGCTATAGGCCAACCAGCCACCATCGGGGGAGAGCGCAGGATAGCGGCATTCACCGAGGGCAAGCGGCGCGTTCGCGTGGGTCCTGTCGGTCAGATAGATCTGCGGCGGGCGTCCGTTCTCGACAGCAGAGAATGCGTACTCATGCTCGGAGCGGAAGGAGGCCTCATAGACGTTGAGCGGTGGGGGGGTGAGCGGGGAGTCGTGCGGTGTATTGGAGAACGACGCTGGTCGCATCATCAGCCGGCCTCGCCCGTGGTGGTCGCGGATGAAGGCGAGGATTTGTCCGTCGGCCGAGATCGTGGGCTCACGCGCATCATCGATGAGGACGCGGGCAGGTTCCCGGACAGTGACAATCTGCGAGTGCGGGCTTCGGGTTTTTTCGACCCAGATGTCTCCGGGCCTGGCGGTGAATGAGAGGTCGTCCTCGGGAGTGGGATCGAGCGGTGCATTCTGATCCGCTGACAGAAGCTGATATCCGTTCAAGGTAAAGCCGATGTAGCGGAGTGCGCCGCCGGCGGAGTCTGGGTTCGCATCGAGATAGGTTTGCGCCCGAAGCGGAACGCGATAAGCGTACTCCTGGCGGACGGTGCGTTGCAGGTGAAGCGTGGAACGCACGCCGAGAAATGCAATGGCTGCCATTGCAACCGCCCAGGCGTAGTTCGGCCATTTGGTTTGAGAGCTCTCGACCGAATGGTCGCGCCACAGCAAGAGATAGATGCCCATGAGCAGCGCGAGCGTGAGAGGAAGACGGGGCACGTAGAGCAAGATAGCGGGCCCGATCACTTTGCTTTGGCCAGAGAGGGGAAAGCAGATGCCGATGTAGACGAGCAGTAGAATGGCGAGCCAGCCATACCATTTGCGCTCCAGCAGCAGAGCTGCGAGGACGCAAATGGGAAGCACCATGAGTACGAAGTGATACGACGCCGGGCTCGTGGAGATGGCAAGTGACGCGGCGATGAGGGCAGACCACTCAAGGACAATCCTGCGCGGCGTTTGATCGCTTTTGCGGATGAGCAGGACGGCCGGGGCCAAGATGAGCATCTGCAAAGTAGGCTGCAGCAAGGCATAACTCAATGGAGAGTTGTGCCAGGGATGCGGGTGCCACTGCGGTTCGTCGAGGAACAGATAGTGCAGGACGCTGGAGATGGAAGCACTCGCCGTTGCATACGGCGGCAGGCCTTCGCCGTGCAGCGACCATGGGAGGATCTGCTGTAGATAGGTGCGATGCAGGCTCCATCCGAAGACTGCGACAGATGAGGCAAGAGCAAACGCCCCGGTTACCGCGCCGGCGATGAGCGCCCGCCAGTTTCCGCGGCGCAGGAAGAAGACAAAGAGGAGAACGGGAAAGATCTTACAGGCCGCAGCGATGGCGACGAGTGCTCCTGCCAGCGCGATGAGTCCACGCTGAAAGGCCGAGCACGCTGCCACGATCAAGAGCAGCAGCACAACATAAAACTGGCCGAAGAGAAGATTGCGATGGAGGGGGAAGCAGAGTGCAAAGATCAGCGCGATGCGGAGGTAGCTCAGGCCGGTGATGGAACGCAACAACCAGCCGAGCGGAAGGAGTAGCGCAAGATTGGCCAGTATCCAGATGTGTTTGGCAGCAAGCGCCGGCAGGCCAGTGAGCGGCCACATGACGAGGGTGGAGAAGGGCGTGATGGGCAGCAGTCCGATGACTGTCATGTCGAGGGCGCGGTGGTCTTTTTCGCGCTCGAACCAGACCCACTCATACTCGCGGGCAGTGTCGAAGCCCTCGTGAGCGAGTCGTGCTGACAGGTAGTAGTTCGGGAAGTCGGTATTCAGCTTGCCCCATGCGCGCGGCATGGTGTGCAGGCATAGGAAGGCAGTGAGGAGAAAGAGCACGCTGCTCTCTATCCACACGACGATGCGATGATTTCGATTTGCGATCACGCTTGCGATCACGCCTTATCATCCACCTGCATGCGCTCCGTGATTGTCACGGGCTTGTCAATTCTACGGTCATTTGATTGCGCCTCGCGATGCTAGAAGCTTTATGGATTCCATATGAAGTCTTATCGCTCTCGTAAGGCGCGCTCAATGTGTAATCCATTTGAGGTAGAGAGCGGGCTTTCCATGCCGATGCCGTCGAGTGGGATCATCGCGCTGCTTTGTTTCTGCGGTGCTGGTATTGTTTTCATGCTGTGGGTGCTATATCACTTCGTGCTGGAGAGCACGAAGCGCAATGTAAGTCCACACGTCGAGCGAGCGGTTGTGCCTGAGCGTGAGCGACCTGCTTCGGAGAAGCGGCCGAGTCTCATCGCCTGAACGCCTGCAAGCCTTATCTCTACGGCACAGCCAACCCCGAGGCCGGCGTCAGCGCAGCCAAAGTTATTTGTCGTGCAGCAGATTCTGCTCTATCTTCGGCTGTTCGGCGGTGCCAGTCACCGCAATGGAAACAAGCGCGCCTGAGCCCTTCTTGTGAAAGAACGGGATCAGCGGCTTCAGTAACACGGACTTCCACCCGGTTGCAGCGTGAGAGATGTTTTGTTGCAGCGCAACCTTTCCGGTGAGATGAATGCGTGTGTTGATGAGGTTGAAGGTGCCGTGCAGATGCGCATCCGTGCCGGGCAAGGTGATGTGAACGTCGTCAAAGTACGCAACGCCTTCACGGAAGATTGTGGGTGACGAGGCGGCCGCAGTTGTCGCGGGCCGATCGGGCTGTGAATTGGCTGGAGGGTCCTGTTGCACGTGCGCGGCGAAGTCGTTCATCTTCTGTTGGGTTTCCGGTTTCGTGAATGTAATCCGATCAAGCGAAATGCCACCTTTCAGAGCCAGACGCTGAAGGAATTTTTCCCTGCCGTCATTCAGTCTCACTGCGGCATGGAAGCTGACCCTGCCTTTCACTGACGGATTACTCTCCTGGATGATACTGAGCAGATCCTCCAGCCGGCTGTCCTTTGTTGCAATCAGAAGGCTGAGCTTGTTCGGGCGGCCGGCAACCGAGCCGCTGGCTGTAATCAGATTGCCATGGGCTCTTACTTGTACGTTCCGAATTTGTATGTCGCCATTTGTGCCGTTTATGGTTACGAAGAACGTCGAGTCCAACCGGACCTCATGAGCGGAGGCAACGCGGAAGTCCGGCACGGACAACCGGCCCGAAGTCTCGAAGTCGGAGAAGGTCCCCTTGTAGCGTCCACTGGCCGCCGCATGGCCAGCGACACCGTCGAAACTGCTGAGATCTGCTCTGAGCAGGGAATAAGTGCCGGAGAGAGGGGTTTCACCATAGTCATTGGGCCGGAATGGTCCAATCGAACCGTTGGCGACCACGGTTCCCTGCGGCTTCGGGATCAGCACACGCGCAGAAAAGGCAAGAGGCTGACCTTGATGTATGTTGTGAACCTGAAGAGTGGGAAAGCGAAAGCGCAGCGGGGACTTGCCGGCGCCTGCGAGGAAATCGAGTGTGGTGCCGTCGGCGACGATAGTCTCAATCTGAATCTTTTGCGAGGAGGAAGCAACCACACCCCCGCCGAAGTCTTTTTTGCGGGCCTGTGTTCCCGGCGGCGGAATCTGGACGTGAAGACCACCCAGCCGGATTTCGTAGAGTTCGTGTGGATGAAAGATCAGATTCGTCCATGTGCCGACGACTGTCATGCGGTCGAGCGTGGCGAGTGGCGGAATTTGCAGATCGCCGAGTCGGTAAAAGGTGATGCCCTCGGCAACATAGCCGGGATGTGGGAAATAAGTGCGATGGTAGCGTTTGACCACAACCTTGCTTCGGAAGGTGTGCTCCAGCAACGGATGCACTTCGCGATAGCGAAAGGGCCAGTAATGAAGCATCACGGCAATGCCCGCCAGTGCGAGCACCAGTGCGGTGAAAAGGACCAGTTCGATGATTTGGCGTTTGTGCTTTCCTGATGTGGTGCGCCGTTGTTCCGTTGCCACGGAAGGTGGGCTACTGGCCATGGCCTGCCGCTCCTGACTATGGAACGCAGATGGTCTGTCTCGAAGTGTGGTTGTCCCTTCTTCGCTGTTCCTTGCGTGATCGGGCTATGTGCACCAGTACGCGCGCAAGGTCAAAGCAAAAGGTACCCGGTAATTACTCGAGGGGAGATGACTAACGACTGTACTGCGTGTCGTCGCGCTCTGCGCGGCGCTCGAGTGCCAGCTCGATGAGACGGTCGATGAGATCGGAGTATTTCAGGCCCGAAGCTTCCCACAGCTTGGGGTACATGCTGATGGAGGTGAAGCCGGGCATGGTGTTGATCTCGTTCAGGTAGAGGCGGCCGGGTTTGCCGGTGCGGCCCTCCGGCTCGAGCAGGAAATCGACGCGGGCGAGGCCGGAGCAGTCGCAGGCATGAAAGGCGGCGATGGCCATCTCACGCACTTCCCTGGCCTGTGCTTTGCTGAGCGGAGCGGGAATGATGGGCAGTGATGCGTCGCTCTCGTACTTCGCTTCATAGTCGTAGAACTCTTTTGCCGGTACGATCTCGCCGACGACGGAGGCTTTGGGGTCGTCGTTACCGAGGACGGCGACTTCAAGCTCACGAGCACGTTCTCCGGGTTTGTTCTTCGCGGCCTTGCCGCCGACGCCCTGCTCGACGATGATCTTGCGATCGTAGCTGGCGGCGAGCACGATGGCAGGCGCGAGCTCAGAGCGGTCATGGACCTTGGAGATGCCGACCGAGGAGCCGAGGTTCGCCGGCTTGACGAAGAGTGGATAGCGGAGGTTGGTTTCGATTTCGGCGATAGCTTTGCGCGGAGACTTTTGCCACGCGCCGCGGAGGAGCGTGATGTGCTCGACGATGGGCAGCCCGGCTGCTTCGAAGAGGCGCTTCATGACGTCCTTGTCCATGCCGGCGGCGGAGCCGAGGACGCCCGAGCCCACGTAGGCCTTGCCAGCCAGCTCGAAGAGACCCTGGATCGTGCCGTCCTCGCCGAAGGTACCATGCAACACCGGGAAGATCACGTCGACGCCGAGAGCTTCCGCCTGGCCCTGATCTTTCGTCGAAGATGCGGGTACGTGCAGAAGTCCCGCGGGATGCGCGGTGGGCACGAGCGCGCTCTGATGGGCTGTTTTGGATTTCGGAAGGTGAGTGGCAGTGACGGTGGTGCCGCCGGCGAGCATGTGCTCTGCGTCATCGGCAAGGAGCCAGTGTCCCGTTTTCGTGATGCCGATGGGGACGACGTCGTATTTTTTTTTGTCGATGGCGGCAAGCACGGAGGCGGCGGAGCGGAGCGAGACCTCGTGCTCGCCGGAGCGGCCACCGAAGACGATCCCAACGCGGAGTTTGCGGGCCATAGGAAGACAGTCTATCCTCCACTGCGCGTGAACGTATCTCACGCGAAATGGTGAGGTATATGGGGTGGCACTAAAGCGCGGTGTTGTGGGACCGGGGCTGTTCCGATCGAGCGTAGTATGTTGGCGAAGACAGGAAGGGAACGTTTTCCATGGGCAATCTGACACGCCGCCGCTTTATGCAGAATGGCCTGCTGGCAGGTGGAGCGCTTGGGATGGGAGATCGCGTATGCACCGCTGCGACCCCAACGATCCGTCGAACGAAGCTGTCCCCGGTAGCATACGAGCAGGTGCGTTTGCTGGAGGGGCCCATGCGGGAGCAGTTCGATCGCAACCATGCATTTTTTCTGGCCCTGAGTGAAGACAGCTTGCTCAAGCCGTTTCGACAGAAGGCTGGACTTCCGGCGCCGGGCGAAGACATGGGCGGCTGGTACACCTTCTATGCGGATTTCAATCCCAAGGGGCCGTTTCATGGCTATATTCCCGGCCACAGCTTTGGACAATACCTCTCGGGGCTGGCTCGAGCGTATGCGCAGACGGGATCGAAGCCGACGCAGCAGAAAGTACATCGGCTGGTAGAGGGGTTTTCGAAGACGATCACCCCGAAGTTCTATGTCGACTACCATCTGCCCGCGTACACCTTCGACAAGACGTGCTGCGGTCTGATCGATGCGCACCAGTTCGGGCAAGACCCGGTGGCGATGCGCGCTCTGGGACCTGCGACAGACGCGGTGATTCCCTTCCTGCCGGAGCGCGCGCTGAACCGCAAGGAGATGTATGCACGGCCGCACAAGGACGAGGCTTATTGCTGGGACGAGTCGTACACGCTGCCGGAGAACCTGTTCCTGGCGTACCAGCGCAGCGGCGAGGTGCGTTACCGCCAGATGGCGAAGAAGTACATCGAGGATGAAAGCTGGTTTACGCCGCTCTCGGAAGATCAGAACGTGTTGCCGGGAGAACATGCGTACAGTCACCTGAACTCGCTTTGCTCCGCAATGCAGTCGTACTGGAACCTGGATGAGGAGCGCTATCTGCGGGCGGCGCGCAACGGCTTCAGGATGATCCAGGAGCAGAGCTTCGCGACAGGCGGCTGGGGACCGAACGAGACGTTTGTAAAGCCCGACAGCAGCGCGCTGGCCGAGAGCCTGACCAAGACGCACTCAAGCTTCGAGACGCCTTGCGGCGCATACGGTCACTTCAAGATCACGCGCTATCTGCTGCTTGAGACCGGGGACAGCCGTTACGGCGACAGCATGGAGCGCGTGCTCTACAACACGATCCTGGGCGCGAAGCCGCTGCAGCCGGACGGCACGAGCTTTTATTACTCGGATTACAACGACAAGGGGCAAAAGGGCTACTTCGACGACAAGTGGCCGTGCTGTTCCGGCACATTTCCGCAGGTCACGGCGGACTACGGCATCAGCGCATACATGCGGAGCGGCCCGGATGTGTACGTGATCCTGTATGTGCCGTCAGAGTTGCGCTGGCGGGAGAGTGGAGCTGCGTGCACGCTGACGCAGACGACCGAATATCCGACTTCGCCCGAGAGCACAATTGAGTTGAAGCTGGATCAGCCGCAGACGTTCGCGGTGAAGTTGCGCATTCCGGCATGGGCAGGACCGAAGACGCGGGTCGCCGTGAACGGGCGCGCTGTCGATGCGGCTGTGAAGCCCGGGACGTTTGCGCGTGTGCAGCGGACCTGGAAGAACGGCGATCGCATCGAGCTCGAGATAGATATGCCGCAGCGATTGGAGACGATTCCCTATCAGCAGGCGGGCGGCGAGCGCGTGGTGTTGATGCAGGGACCGGTGGCGCTCTTTGCGATTGGAGATGGGAGTGCGACGATCACGCGTGCCCAGTTGCTTGCTGCGGAGCATGCTTCGAAGAACAGTGCAGATTGGAAGGTCGCTACCGCTACTGCACCGCTGACGATGCGGCCGTTCGCGGCGATTGGCGATGAGCACTACCGTCTATATCAGACGGTACGGGCTTAGTTGGCGACCGGGCCGGCGGTTGTGAAGCGCTTGAGCGGGTGGGCCTCGGTGTTGAAGACGAACTTTTTCCAGTCCACGGTGTCGCGCGGCGCATAGAGCAGGTAGAGGTACTTCAGCGTTTCCGCGAAGAAGAAGCTCTCCATATCGTCCTTCTGCTGTTTGGTGCGCACGTCGGTGAGCGCGGCGTAGGCATCGGGCGTGCGGCACCAGCGGACGAGCGAATCGAAGTAGTCCTGACCCATGTGCAGGTAGATGGGATCGCCGGTGAGGTGATGCAGGTAGTAGGTGGACTCGATGATCTCCGGGCGCAGCGGGTAGCCGGCGTTGGGCGTGGAGAGGCGGATGTAGTCGAGCGTGTCCGGCTCGATGCCGTAGAGCGTCCACATCTGGAAGCTGGAGCGCTGGAGGGCTTCAGCGCCGGAAAGGTCTCCGGCGAGCGCAAGGACTGCGGGAAAGAAGGCGTCGAGCGCGCCGTATTCATGCGTGGTGCGGGCGCCAGTGCGCATGTCGGCCTGGCCGTACCAGAGGCCGAAGCGCGTCTGCTCGGCGAGATATCGGTTGATGGCGACGATGCTTTTCTGCCACATCTCGAGACAGTCGCGGTCGCCGAAGAGTAGCCAACTCTTCAGCAGGTATTCGTCGAGAGAATCGATGCCGCCGCTGATGGTGGAAGTGGAGTCAGTCCAGTCACCGGTTTCGACATTGATGCCGAGGCCGACGAGATCGAGGGACGACCGGCGCTTCCACAGCTCGGTCATGGCGCGCTTTGCGGTGTCGTAGTAGACGGGATCGCCGGTGAGCTTCGAGAGCGTGCCGAACTCCGGCAGGAGCGCGACTTCTGCGGGGTTGGTGACGGCGCCGCGGACCTTGCCGGTGCGCAGGTTGACGAACTCGTACGGCATGCCAGTGGGCGAATGGAAGGCGGGAAGCAGGCGGCGGCCGAGATCCGTGGCCAGTTTGAGGAGCTGCGGGTCGTTGGTGGCCTCGTATTCACTGAGCAGGCCGCCCAGGCAGCGGATCGTGATCTCGAAGTTCTTGACGTAAATGTCCTGGTCGAAGGAGAGGTGCTTGTCGATGTCCTGCTGGGCTTCCGCGGCTTCTTTGTCGAGACCCATGAGCAGCATGGTGTCGAGGCCATCGATCTGGCTCATGTGGAGGGAGACGCCGTACCAGTCGTGAGATTTTTTTGAGAGGGGCATGAGGGCATCGTGGCCCCAGGCGTAGGCGTGGTAGGCCTGCCACGCATGAAGGTATTCGGCGCGGACACGGGCGGCCATGGCATCGCTGTCGGCGGGGGTGCCGAGAGTGGCTGCCGGTTGCGCGAGAAGCGGGAGAGTTGAGGCCAGCATGGCGAGAAAGATGATGGCCAATCGATGGCGTAAGGGGCGGATGGGCATAGGACGTATTCCAGTCTCTGGAAGCAATCGCGCGCTCTTAGTGTAGTTGGGAGACTCGAATCACGGCCTCTTATCGAATCGTCGGTTAGTGGGCTTCCAACTGCAACTGATACTGGGGAACGACGCCAACGGCCTTTAGCTGGTCAACCTGCGATGTGTGCGGAAGCCCCGCACGCACGGCCGGCTCGAGGAAGATGGGCGCGTCGCTCCGCAAGGGAAGGATCTGAAGAGTCAGCGGAGGTACGGTCCCGTCTACTTGATAACGACGCAGCCCCACCTGCCACCTTTTTCCGTTGTAGAAGTCGTCGATCAGCAAGTGACCGTCCGTGAGCAGCCGTGCGACATCGCCCTGGTAATCCACGGTGAGGAATAGATTGCTTATTTCGGTTCGCCTGGGCCATGAGACGCGCAGATCCCATGTGGCTGCAGATTCTTGAAATGTCGCGTCAGCGGGCGCCGCAGCGACACTATGCGGGCGCCACGATACAGCAGGACCCATTGGGACCGCTGGCGCGATCCCGGCGCGCCGAATCGGATGCAAGGTCAGGCTCGCATTCGCAGGAGGCAGCTCGGCCGTGTATTCCTGCAGACCATTGCGAAAGGCTGCTGTGCGGAGCGCCGAGTTTGCCACCAGCCGCTGACCGGAGCCGAATCCGGGGAAGAGTGAAAAGCGAAATTCGCGCTTTCCCAGAGAACGCAGTGTGATGCGCGATCCATCAGAGAACAGGTCTGCACTGGTTATCAGGAGGCGGTCCTGCCCGTCGATGCGGACCTTCCAGCAGTTCTCTGCTTGTTGTTCGGTCAGGATGAGGAGCCGTATCGCCCTTCCATCCTGCCGCGTGATTGTCATCGGCGAAGTGAGATCTGGCTTCGTGTCATGCAGGTAGGCGACGTTTTCCTTCAGATCCACTCGCACTGAGGTGTCATGCCCGATCGAGAGCGAGGCTGCCTGTCCCAATGCGAACTCAGCGGGCACGCCGGGCGTGCTGACGAAGACATAGATAGGCCCGGAAGGGCTGTCGAGCTTCGTCATCAACTGGGCCGTGGCATAGCGCAGTTCGATGCCATCCATGTCGAAGTGGAAGGGCCAGAGGCCGTATGCGCCGGACGGCAGATTGACTGGTTCCCGAGGGAAGAGCAGTTCACTGTCCTGGAGCTTGATGCGGAGCTGCATCCGAGGCCGCGCGGGCATGCGTGCGCCGCGGACGTAGTTGTTGAAGAAGACAAAACCGCTGCGGCCATTGCTGCGCACGGAGAGGCGAGGCACGTTGAGGTCCGCAGGGTCTTTGGGCTGGATCGCCGGTGGATTTGTAACCATCGGAGCCAGCAAGCTACCGAAGTCGTTGAGGAAGTAGTTGAAGACCTTCAATTTGCGTAACGAGAGACGTTCGAGGCCGAATGCACCCAGTGGCGCCTGGAAATCATAGGATTTCACGGGCACGTCGGTGGGATAGCCGGTGGCCTGCGATTCCTCGAGCGTGGAGAGCCTGCCTTCTGGATTCACGCCCCCCTGAAACATGTAAGTCCCGTAGAGATTGACACCCGAGCCCAGCATGACCGGCATCATCGCGGCAACATCGTTGGCAGAGATGACAGGCCGCCGATGATAGGTGTCCTGAATACCGCCGCCCATCTCGGCGGTGAAGAAGGGTGTTGTCGTGGCAGAGGGATTGCCGGTCGCAGCACCGTGGCCGCCCATCATGCCCATATTGCCGGCTACCCGGCTGCGGAAGCGGAACATGTAAGTCTCTGAGGGTGCCAGCGAGGTAGTGGAGGCATCCCAAGGTGCGTCAGGATAGCCGCCATAGACGGGAAGAAATTCGCCATGCGGCACCACTGCGTTATCCCAACCAGTCAGGCTGTAGAGGGGGACGTCGATGCCGTTCTCGATGGCCAGCCTCTTGAGCGCCATGATGTAGTTTGTGCCGGCATCCGGCTCCTGCGTTGCGTACTCGTTCTCAAGCTGTATGCCGATAACCGGTCCGCCGTCTTTCCATAGCAGGCCGTGCAGCTGCGTTGCGATCTGCGCATAATACGTGGCGACCTCTGCCATATAGCGAGGCGTGTTGCGGCGCGTTGGTCCAAGCGTAAGCAGCCAGTCGGGAAAGCCGCCATTGCGCGCCTCGCCATGCGCCCATGGGCCGAGACGGGGATAGACGTACAGACCATGTTTGGCGCACAGCTGAATGAAATGACGCAGGTCGCGCTGCCCGGACCAATCAAACTGGCCCTGCACCTCTTCCTGGTGAATCCAGAAGATGTAGGTTGCGACGATCTGAACGCCGGCAGCCTTCATTTTCAGCAACTCTTCCTCCCATTCCGACTCAGGCACGCGCGAGTAATGAAATTCGCCCATAACGGGCAGCCACGGTTTGCCGTCGAGAAGGAGGTAGCGGCTGTTGACTTCGAGCGTGTGTCCTGTCGGGCACAGCGAGGTGCCACCCCGAAAATCGGCTGGCGATGGCGGCGTGAACGGGCCGCTTGCGTCGACGTTGAAGGGCTTCGGGACGATGTGCTGAGCCGGCCGCTCCTGACAGAAGCACGCAACGGCAAAGGTGGCTGCCATGACGACGGTCATCGAGATACGAGACAGCCAAGGACGGGACATTGCGTATCGGGTGCGATTCTAACTTGGCCGCGATAGTCTTCTTCCATTGCCGGACAAGCCCAACATTGTATGGAGAAACACGTGAACCGTCGCGAATTTGCCCGTATGTCTGCTTTGTCGTTGGCTGCCACGCAGCTTTCCTCCACTGGAATCGGCCAGCCACAGCGCAAGATTGGATATGCGCCGGTCGGGCTTGGTCAGATTTCCAGCATCTTCATGCGAGCGGTTGCCAACTCTTCGACGACGAAGATTACGGGCCTGGTAAGCGGCCATCCGGAGAAGGCGGCGCGGTTTGCGGATATGTACGGCGTGCCGTGCTCCTCGATCTACAACTACGAAGACTTCGATCGTATTCGCGAGAACAAGGACATCGACGCTACCTATATCGGTCTGCCGAACTCAATGCACAAGGAGTTCACGGTGCGGTCCGCGCAGGCAGGCAAGCATGTACTGTGCGAGAAGCCGATGGCGATCTCTTCCGCGGAGTGCCGCGAGATGATTGCCGTCTGCCGCAAGGCCGACCGAAAACTGATGATTGCCTACCGCATTCATTACGATCCGACGCATTTGAAGGCAGTCGAGCTTATCAAGCAGGGACGCATCGGGGAAATTCAATATTGTGAGGGCAATTTCGGCAGCTACTTCCAGGCAAATCAATGGCGGCTTACGCGTGCCATGGGTGGAGGCGGACCGCTGATGGACATGGGGATCTATCCGCTGAATACGATCCGGTTTTATACCGGCATTGAGCCGGTCCGCTTTGCGGCGATGACCAGCACTATGGATCGCCAGAGCGGTCGCTTTAAGGACATTGAGGAGTCGCTATCGTGGACGATGGAGATGTCATCTGGTGTTCTTGCCAATTGCGCTACCAGCTACACCACGCGGCTCCCGGGATACATCAAGGTGATCGGCAGCCGTGGCAACGTGCTGGTAACAACTGCCTACAGCTACGAGGGCCTGCATCTGGATGCTCACCTGGACGATCCCGACGGCAAATCTGGCACTGACATACATGAGGACTCGACCGGCAAAATGCCATTCCAATTTCAAATAGAGGCCGAGGACTTCGCCGAGTGCATCCTGCAGAATAAGGAATCGCGAACGCCCGGCGAGGAAGGCCTCAAGGACCTGGAGGCGATCGAGAAGATCTATGCCGCTGCCGGACAGCCGATCGCGTAGCGCTTAGAGGATCTTCTTTCCGAACGCGGAGGAGATGAGCTCTACAGCTAAGTGGGCAGTGCGGTTGTGTTCGTCGATGACGGGGTTTACCTCAACGATTTCGAAGCTGAGCATGCGGCCGTGGTCGGCGAGGATCTCCATGGCGAGGTGGGCTTCGCGGTAGGTGGCGCCGCCGCGCACCGGGGTGCCGACGCCGGGGGCATCCTCGGGGTCGATCCAGTCCATGTCGAGCGAGACATGATAGCCGGCAGTGCCGCGGCCTGCAGCGCGAAGGGCTTCTTCCATCACGGTTCGCATGCCGCGCTCATCGATGTCGCGCATGGTGTAGACCTCGGTGATGCCGGCTCGCTTGATGTTCTCCTTCTCGGTGACGTCGATGTCACGTACTCCGATCAGCACGACGTTGTCCGGATCGACCTTGGGCGAGAAGTCGTAGATGTTGGAGAGTTCCTTTGGACCGAGCCCGAGCAGCGCGGCCATGGGCATGCCGTGGACATTGCCGGACGGCGAGGTTTCGGGGGTGTTGATGTCGGAGTGGGCGTCGATCCAGATAAGACCGATCTTCTGCCCTTTGCGCCGGTAGAACTCGGAGACGCCGGAGACGGACCCGGCCGCGACGGAGTGATCCCCGCCGAGGATGACGGGTGTGGAACCCTCTTCGAGCGTCTTCACAACGAGGTCAGCGGCCTTGACGCAGGTCTCGCGAATTTCCTTCAGGTATTTGGCGTTCTGTTCCCCCGGATTTTTGGTTTCTGCGATGGCCACGCTGATGTTTCCGCCATCGGTGACGACATGGCCCAGCGCTTCGAGATGCGCCTCCAGACCAGCGACGCGAACGGCTGAGGGGCCCATGTCCACACCGCGGCGAGACTGGCCGAGGTCGAGCGGGACGCCTATGACGCGAATGTGGCGCGGCGGCAACGCCTGGACTCCGGTGTACATGGGCTGGTGGCCGCGTGAGGTCTCTGCGTGGATCGAGTCGTCCGTCTTTGCCATAAAGAATGCTCAACCTGGAGCAAACTCCTAAGGATAGAGAGGGTTTGGCGTTCGGGCAAATATTGGGTTGCGCCGCCGTGAATCTCGGCCCTTTTCCAAGAGGCGGTCGTCCAAGACAAAGAATTGACTGGGCGAAACGAAACTTCGTCCTTGAAAAATGCGTAATCCGCAGTCAGGCTTCAACCAGACATTCATTCCTCTCCAGATGAAAGAGGGCCGCAGGCTATTTGGAATGAGCCTGGCAACCTACACTGCGGTGCACGTCATTATCAGTCTCATCGGGATCGCGTCGGGGCTCATCGTGCTTGCCGGTCTTCTTCGCGGCCAGTTGCTCACCACGTGGAACGGTTTGTTCCTCATCACCACGGTTTTGACCAGCGTCACCGGGTTTGGCTTCCCTTACAAGAAGCCGACTCCGGGGATCATCCTCGGCATCCTCTCGCTGATTGTCCTCCCCATAGCAATCTTTGCGCTCTATGGCCGTCGTCTGAACGGCTCCTGGAGACGTACGTACGTCATTACTGCCATGATCGCCCTGTATTTCAACGTCTTTGTCCTCGTCGCACAGATCTTCGAGCACGTGCTCGCCTTCCACGCACTTGGTCCGACGCAGACAGAGGGGCCCTTCAAGATTGCCCAACTGCTGCTGCTGGTCGTGTTCGCGGTCCTTATCGGTGCGGCAGCCAGGAGATCCCGGCCGGTCCTGGCGTAACCGATCGGGGCGTAACAGATCAGGGCGTAACAGATCAGGGATAGATACGGTTCAGGGTTCGGGCGAAGGGGATAGTCTCGCGGACGTGTTCAAGGCCGCAGATCCACGCGACGGCGCGCTCGATGCCCATGCCGAAGCCGGAGTGCGGGACGGAGCCGTAGCGGCGCAGATCCAGATACCACTGGAACGCATCCAGCGGCAGGTGGTGATCTTCGATGCGCTGCTTGAGCAGATCGTAGGAAGCGATGCGCTGCGAGCCGCCGATGATCTCGCCGTAGCCTTCGGGCGCGAGGACATCGACGCAAAGCGCGTACTTGGGATCGTCCGGATCGGGCTCCATGTAGAAGGCCTTCACCGCAGCAGGATAGCGATGCACCATGACGGGCCGGTCGAACTGCGAGGAGATGTAGGTTTCGTCGGGTGAGCCGAAGTCGTTGCCGTATTCGAACGGGTGCTCGAGCAGACCCTTGGCGTGCGCCTCGTTCAGCATGGCGACGGCTTCATCGTAGCGCAGGCGCGGGAAGGGCGCCCGAATCAATTCGAGCTTCGCGGCGTCGCGCTCAAGGACTTTGAGGTCCGGCATGCGGCGCTCGAGTACGCGGCCGACGATGAAGCTGAGGAAGTTTTCCGCCAGCGCCATCAGGTCATCAAGGCCGGCGTAAGCGAGCTCAGGCTCGACCATCCAGAACTCGGTGAGGTGGCGCCGGGTCTTGGATTTCTCCGCGCGGAAGGTAGGTCCGAAGCTGTAGACCTTCCCGAGGGCGAGCGCAGTGCTCTCAATGTAGAGTTGGCCGCTTTGGGTGAGGAAGGCTTCATCGCCGAAGTAATCGACGGGAAAGAGTGTCGATGTGCCCTCGCAAGCCGCCGGCGTGAGGATGGGCGGGTCGGTGAGGACGAAGCCGTTGTCGTCGAGGTAGTCGCGCGCGGCCTTGATGATCTCCGCGCGGATGCGGAGGATGGCGGACTGGCGCGGGGAGCGGATCCAGAGATGGCGGTGCTCCATCAGGAAGTCGACGCCGTGCTCCTTGGGGGTGATGGGGTAGGGCTGTTCCTCCGGAACACGCTGCACGACTTCGACGTTCTCAACATCGAGCTCGTAGCCACCGGGCGCGCGCTGATCGGCGCGGACGCGGCCGGTGACGATGACACTGGACTCCTGCGTCAGGTGCTTTGTCGTCTCCCACACTTCGGGAGTGACGGCGGCCTTCGGCATGATGCCCTGCACGGTGCCTGAGCCATCGCGGAAGATGGGGAAGAGCAGCTTTCCGGAGGCACGCAGGTTGTAGAGCCAGCCGTGCAGCACGACGGTCTGGCCTTCGTGCTGCTTGAGGGTAGCGATGGTGGCGGGGACGGGAGTGGCTTGTGTGCTGGTCGTGGTTACAGATGTGTCCGTCATATTTGCAGCTTGAATCCTAAACGCCGAACTTCTCGAAGGTCTCGGTGGCGCGTTTGGCTATTGTCTCGGGTGTGTCGCCCAGCTCGTAGTGGATTTCGAGCAGCGCGGCGGGTGAGCGTGGCGCTGTTCTGAGCGCGGCGATTGCTGCCTCCCATGCGATGGCGCCGTCGCCGGGCCAGAGATGTGCGTCGCGGTCGCCATGATTGTCGTGGAGATGCGTGGAGGCGACGAGCGGCAGCAGGGTTTCGAGTGAAGGGTCGACGCCTTCCATGAGATTGGCGTGGCCGCTGTCGAAACAGACGCCGACGTTCGCGAAGTGGCCGACGCGGATGATCTCGGCCAGATGCGCGGGCGTCGTGGCTTCGTTCTGGATGTTTTCAAGCAGCAGCTTGACACCGAGCGGTCCACCGAAGGCTTTGAGGTGCTCGATGGCGGTGATTGCGTGCTCGAGCACGCGCTCGTCCCAGTCGGTATCGCGGTCGCCGACGTGGAGGACGAGGAACTGATAGGGCAGAATCTCGGCGGCCTCAAGCGCGCGCTTCACCTCGTCCATGCCGTCGATGCGGCGGGATTTTTCGTTGTGCACGACGTTCACGGAGGGCAGGCCGCCACGGCCCATCTCCGAGTCGGCGTAGAGCGGGGCGTGGACCGAGTGGGGCTTCACGTCGGTCGATTTGAACCAGTCGGCGATCTCTTTGATGTGCTGGCGGCTGGTGTAGTCGAAGTGCTGCTTGGCGGCGAAGACTTCAATGGCTTGAGCGCCGCCGCGGGCGAGCGTATCGAGCAGGCCGGGGTGCAGACGTTGGCGGAGGAAGACATGAGTGGAGAGGGCTCGAAGCATGGGTGGGTTCCGCCCTCTATCTTCTCATTGCCGACGCGCGGATTGTCCGGCGGCTATTTTTCACGCGCCTTACGGAGATGCTCGAGCGTGGCTAGGCCCTGTTGATAGACATCCTCTGGAATGAGCACTACCCCATTATGTAAGTAGACCAGCGGGGCACCCCGCATCGCATCAAAACGCACCCAGTAAGTCGCGTCGCTTGTGGGTTCGCTCTCGATTTTCAGCTCCGATTGAGGAACTGTCCCGCCTCTGTCGGCTATGAACACCCCTTCATATGCGCGAGTTCCGTTCATCTCAGTTAGCCTGCACTTATTGAGATTATTGGTGTCAGTCCAGCACTCTATCCATGTTCCGTGTCTTGGAGCGGGCAAGCCCAGATGTCCAGCCCACAAGAACATCGCATCAGCTGAAACGCCTTTCGGACGCTTCGGAGGAGTATTCGACCACCGATACGCTCCCGCAATCGCAGCAAGGACAGTTGCTGCAACTGCCGCGCTGATCAACCTTTTGTCTAATCGCGTCATTCCCGCTCGCACCTTCGCTAATACCCGGCGGCTTTGCCGTAGTGATGGCGATGGTCCTGACCGCCTTCCAGCTTCCCTGTCTTTGGATCCACGGCGATGCACTCGCCGTCGCCCCAGTGACCGCCCTGCTTGAGCGTGTAGCCGTCGGCGGTGAGCTTTGTCGCCGTGTCGGTGGGGAAGCCGGTTTCGAGGTTGAGGATGTCGGGCAGGTATTGGTGGTGGAAGCGGGGCGCATCGACGGCCTGCTGAATGTTCAGTCCGCCCTCGGCGGTGCTCAGGAAGATGTTGAGCACAGTGGTGGTGATGGTGGGGCCGCCGGGCGAACCGAGCACCATACGAACTTTCCCGTCCTTGAGCACGATGGTGGGTGTCATGGCAGAGAGCGGGCGGTGATACGGGGCGATGGCATTGTTCGGGCCCTGGATGAGTCCGTACATATTCGGCGCGCCCTGCTTGGAGGCGAAGTCATCCATCTCGTCATTGAGCAGGAAGCCCAGACCGGTCGCGGTGACGTGGGAGCCGAAACCGTCGTTGAGCGTGGTGGTGACGGCGACGGCGTTGCCCTCGCTGTCGAGTACGGAGTAGTGGGTGGTGTCCGTGGATTTTGATTCGTCGACGGAGGCCGCAGGCGGGGGAGGCAGAAAGCCGGCGGGCCGCTTGAGGTCCTTCGAAGGCGTGGCGTGGTCGAGCACGATGCTTTTGCGCCAGGCGTCGGCGTATGCCGGATTGAGCAGCGCGGCCCGCGGAATGTTCGCGTAGTCCGGATCACCGAGGTAGTCTGTGCGATCCATATAGGCGCGGCGCATGGCCTCGGTGATGCGCAGAACTTCTGGAGCTGTGCGGTCGCCGAGCTTCGCCAGGTCGTAGGGCCGCAAAATGTTGAGCATTTCAACCAGCGCGATGCCGCCCGCCGAAGGCGGCGGAGCGCTGAGAATTTCGTAACCGTGGTAGGAGCCTTGAATCGGGACGCGCTCCTTGACCTGGTAACGCGCGAGGTCGGCTTCGGTGATGAGTCCGCCATGAGCTTTCATGTCCGCGGCGAGCTTCTTCGCGATTTCGCCGTGGTAGAAGTCGCCGGGATCGGCGGCGATGCGCTTGAGGGTGGCGGCGAGCTCGGGCTGGCGGAAGGTTTCGCCGGATTGGTAGTAGCTGCCGGTTGGCGCGGTCTGGAAGACTCTGTGCGACTCGGGAAACTTCGCGAGGTCGGAATCGCGCAGCCCGGCGGCCTCCTGATCGGTGAGGACGAAGCCGTCCTCAGCGAGGTCGATGGCGGGGGCCATTACTGCCTTGAGGCCGAGTTTGCCGTAGTGCGTTTCAGCATAGGCTAGGCCGGCGACCGAGCCGGGCACGGCGACGGATTTGTAACCGAGGGTGCTTGCGTCGGGGACGATGTTGCGCTGCGCGTCGAGGTACATGTCGCGCGAAGCGGCGCCCGGGGCTTCCTCGCGATAGTCGATGAAGAGATTGCGTTTGGAGCCCTTCGCAAGATGCACGAGCATGAATCCGCCGCCGCCGATATTTCCGGCGACCGGGTGCACGACGGCGAGCGCAAAGCCGGTGGCGACCGCCGCATCAACCGCATTGCCGCCCTGCTTCAGGATGGCGACGCCGGCATCAGAGGCGTCGTGATGCACGCTGACCACCATGGCGTGATCGGCGGTGGCGGGGGTCTCGTCCTGCGCTATGGCTTGCGTTGCGACGAGACACACGAGGAGCGCGAGGGGGAGGACAGCGCGGGAACTGGGCGGCATGGAAGGAGTGTATTCGAGAGTGGCCACGGAACAGCAGATCTCTCGCCTCCACGGGTCTCGCTTGCGCGATACCGCTCCGGTTGAGATGACAAATGTTTGGACTGCTTAGAATGACGAGGGCATGGCAGTCACGCTGCGTTCGTTTGCAAAGATCAATTTCGGGTTGGCTATCGGTCCGTCGCGTCCGGATGGCTACCACGCGCTGGCGACGGTCTACCAGACCATTGCACTGCACGACCTGGTGTCGGTAACGGCCAAACGCGTTGCGACGACGAGCATCGCACTCACCTCAAACGATGAGCGTGTGCCCACGGACTCGCGCAATACCGCGTGGAAGATGGTGGAGCGGGCGCTGGCGGTGCTGGGGCTTACAGCGGAGGTCGAGATCCATATTGAGAAGCGGCTGCCGGTGCAGGGTGGACTGGGTGCCGGTTCGGCGAATGCGGCAGCGGCTCTCCTGGGGCTGGAACGGGAGCTTGGCGTCGCATTGAGCTCTGATGACCGGCTGCGCGTGGCGGCGGAGGTAGGCTCTGATGTGCCGCTGTTTCTGCTGGGCGGCGCGGTGCTGGGTGTGGGGCGAGGCGAAGAGGTTTCGCCGCTGGCCGATGTTCCGGCGATACCCTGCGTCGTGGCGGTTCCAGACGTTGGAGTGTCGACGCCTGCTGCGTTTCGGGAATGGGATGCGCGTCATTCCGCATTGACCCCCGAGGCCTCAGCCGATAGACTTAGCATGTTGAGTCGGTCTGTCTCCGCAGCTTGGGGTCAGCCGCACTCCTCCGGTGTCTCCTGGAGCATGCCTTCTGGTCTTGTTGGACCGAAAGATTATGTGTCCGCGAAGGGAGACCTGGCCGAGACTCCGCTTCTCGCGCTTGTCCGCACCGGGATTGCAAACGACTTTGAAGAGGTCGTCTTTGCGCAGTATCCCTCTCTTGCAGACATTGTGCGTGTGCTCGCGGCATCCGACCAGACTGGGGATGCGGCTCTCTATGCCGCGCTTTCAGGTTCGGGTTCGGCCCTGTTCGGGCTGTATGCGAGCAAAGAAGCGGCAGATCGAGCGGCAGAGCGTCTTCGGAACCGCGGCATTGTGGCGCTGCGCACCGAGACCTTGCCTCGCGAGCAGTATTGGCGCACGATGTGGATGAATTAGAGCTGTTCGGCGAAACTGCTGGCAGCATCATTCTCTCTCCGCCAGCAGCCTGTTGGGCGATCGACTAATGGTAGGTCAAGTGCCTTTGGAGCACTTTGTCTAGGTTCGAATCCTAGTCGCCCAGCCACTCTGTTCCGGTGCACCGTGCACCGGGTCCCTGCAGCGGATGCAGTTGAAGCCGCCGCAAGAGCCAGCGCAGTTCACCAACGCAAACCAGCTTGGGAGATTGTGATGAAGCAAGAGACGGCAGTGGCGACGACGACGCTCGAACCGGAGACGGCGACGTCAAGCAACAACTTTCGACCCGCCCCGGAGCGCAAGCGAAGCCGCGGGCTGAGCGAGGACAAGCGCTTCAAGATTTTTGCCGGGTCGGCAAACCGGCAGCTGGCCGAGGAGATCTGCAGCCAGATTGGCGTGGCGCTGGGTGAGACCAAGATCCAGCGTTTTGCCGACGGTGAGATCTACTTTCAGTTGCTCGAGAACGTCCGCGGCGTCGATGTGTTTATCGTGCAGCCCACGTGCAATCCGGTGGACTCGAACCTGGTGGAGTTGCTGATCATGATCGATGCGCTGAAACGCGCGTCGGCCGGGCGCATTACCGCCGTGGTGCCGTATTACGGGTATGCCCGGCAGGACCGCAAGGACCGTCCCCGCGTGGCGATCTCGTCGAAGCTGGTGGCCGACCTGCTGACTACGGCGGGCGCGAACCGTGCTCTCTTCATGGACCTGCATGCGGCGCAGATCCAGGGCTTTTTCAATATCCCGGTGGACCATATGTTCGCCAGCCCGGTGATGGTGGGGTACTTCCGCGAGAAGAACCTCCCGCACCTGACGGTGGTTTCGCCGGATGCAGGCGGCGTGGAGCGGGCTCGCTTCTTCGCGACCAAGATGGGCGCACCGCTGGCTATCGTGGACAAGCGGCGCACGGACATCAACGTGACCGAGGTGATGAACGTGATCGGCGATGTGCGGGGGCGGACCTGCCTGATCATCGATGACATCGTGGATACGGCGGGAACGCTGGTGAAGACTGCGCATGCACTACTGGATGAAGGCGCGACTGAGGTCTATGCCTGTGCGTCGCACCCGGTGCTGTCAGGGCCTGCGGTCGAGCGCATCGCCAGCTCGCGCATCAAGGAGCTGGTGGTGACCAATTCCATCCCGCTGCGCGAAGAGGCGAAAGCGGTGGACAAGATCAAGGTGTTGTCGATCGCCGGCCTGCTGGCGGCGACTATCGAAAGCATTCACATGGAGACGAGCGTGAGCTCGCTCTTTAACTAGGCAATAAGGACCAGCAACTTTTTAACAAAGGGAGTACGGAGGCATACACCTCCCCATGACCGAAAGGAAAACGAAGCAATGCCAAGCACAGAACTGGTAACAGCGGTGACCCGCGAGGGCAAATTCAACAAGAATGCGGCGCGTCGCGTGCGCATGGCGGGCAAGATTCCCGCGGTGATCTATGGGGCGAAGGAGCCCTCGGTTGCAGTGGAGCTCGATCCCAAGCAGATCCTGCGCATCCTGCACTCGGAGTCCGGACACAACACCATCTTCGATGTGGACGTGAAGGGCAGCGCACGTGTGAAGGCGATGATCGTGGACTGGCAGTATGAACCTATCAAGGGCAGCCTCCTGCACATCGACCTGAAGCGCATCGCGATGGACAAGGCGATGATTGTCGAGGTGCCAATCCATCTCGAGGGCATCCCCGTTGGCGTGAAGACCGAAGGTGGGCTGCTGGATCAAGTGCTGCGCGAAGTGGAGATCGAGTGCCTACCGGGGGACATTCCGCCGCATATCACGCTGGACGTGAGCGGCATGAAGCTGCACGACGTTGTCCGTGTCTCGGATCTGCCGCACGAAGGCAAGCTCAAGTTCATTACGGACGAGGATGCGACGGTTGCGCACGTGACGGTGATCAAGGAAGAAGTGGCACCGGAGCCGGATGCGGTGGCAGCGGCTGTGGCGCCTGCGGAGCCCGAGGTGGTGAAGAAGGGCAAGCAGGAGACGGAGGAAGCAGGCGGCGAAGCCGCCAAGGCCGGCGGCAAGAAGTAAAGAGTGCCGTCGGAAGCGAAGGAACCCAGAGCGATGGAGCCGCAGAGTGGAGTGCGGGGTCCGTTTCTGGTCATCGGGCTCGGCAATCCGGGAATCGAGTACCAGTGGACGCCGCACAATGCGGGGTTCCTGGCCATCGACCGGGTGGCCGAGCGGACTGGGGCGACGGTGAACAACCGCCGCTGTCGCGCACTGACGGCGACAACGCAGATTGCAGGCCGAGAGGTTGTTCTGGCGAAGCCGGGAACCTTCATGAACCTGAGTGGGCTTTCAGTTCGGGCGCTGGTAGAGGAGCTAGGTGCGACGCAGCAGGACGTACTGATCCTGTACGACGAACTGGCACTGCCGCTGGGCACGCTTCGGGTGCGGGCCGGAGGATCGTCGGGTGGCCACAATGGCGCCAGATCGATCAACGGCGCGCTGGGTACGGAAGAGTGGGCAAGGATCCGGATCGGAGTCGGGCCGGATGGGTTGGAGAGAGCGTCGCGGCGGGGGAAGGATTACCTGTTGACGCCGATGCGAAAGAAGGAACTGGCGGTGCTCGACGAGGTGCTGGACCGCGTCGCCGAAGCCGTGGAAACAGTCATCGTGAGCGGCGTGTCCGCGGCGATGAACAAGTGGAACGGTCCTGCGGGGAATGGCTCCTCGAAGGCCGAGTGATTGAGTGCAGCAGCTGTTACGAGCTTGAAGTGAGTATCGGTAGTTTCAGGATTGAGGAAGAGAGAAACGCATGCAACGTAGCTATGAAGTGATGTTCATCGTGCGGCCGGATATGGAAGAGGCGGATGTCGACAAGCTGATCGCGGGATTGGAGCAGACCATCACCCACGGTGGTGGCTCTGTGAAATCGACCGAGAAGCTGGGACGCCGCAAGCTTTCCTATATGGTGCGCAAGTTTTCCGACGGCAACTACGTCCTGCTGGTGATCCAGGCGGAAGGTGGCCTGGTCGCCGAGGTAGAGCGCCGTCTCCGCGTCACGGAGCCGGTGATCAAGTTCATCACCGTGCGCATGGACGAGGAAGAGAAGCGGGCGGAGAAGATCAAGGCGATCCGGGCGACGCGCAAGAAGCTGAGCGCGCAGCCTGCTGCCGCGGCGCCTGAGGCCGAAACAGCGCCTGCCGCGACGGAAGCCGCAGCCAGCGCTTAAAGCGTTCCGCTGACATTAACGCCGGCCACGCGCCGGCATCATCGCAGCCGGTCCTGCCAAGAGCAGGGCCTGTTCCGCCGGCGGAATACGAAAGCCGGGCGGGAAGAAAGAAAAAGGAAACCATGGCTGAAGAGACCAGCACAGCAACAGCAACACCGCGTGCGTCGGAAGGCGCGGCAACCGAGCGTCCGGCGGGTGATCGTCCGGCAAGTGATCGTCCGGAGCGTGCACCAGGAGATCGTCCCGGAGGGGGACGCGGCCCGGGCGGGCGTGGGCCCGGCGGTCCGGGTGGACCTGGCGGTCCCGGCGGACGCAAGTTCTTCCGGCGCAAGAAGGTTTGCAAGTTCTGCGTGGAGAAGATTGACTCGATCCACTACCGGGATGTGCGGCTGCTGCAGCAGTTCGTCGCCGAGCGGGGCAAGATTGTTCCCCGCCGCCTGACCGGTGTCTGCACCACGCATCAGCGGCGGCTGACCCGCGCCATTAAACAGGCGCGCAATATCGCCTTGCTGCCATTCGCCGCGCGGTACTAGTATGGCGCGTTCCGGTTGCGCGGCATTTCAGAGTGCCGGCAACACTGGAGCGCCCACAACACTGAGGAGAGTTATGGAAGTCATTCTGAAGGAAGACGTCGACACACTGGGACATCGCGGAGACGTGGTGAAGGTGGCCGACGGCTACGGACGCAACTTTTTGCTGCCGAAGAAGCTCGCGATCGAAGCTACGTCAGCCAACCGGAACGTGATCGAGCAGATGAAGCAGTCGGCGCTGCGGCGCTCCGCGAAGGAGAAGGCGGATGCACAGCAACTGGTCGCGCAGATGGAGCAGGTGGAATTGGTCTTCGAGCGCAAGGTGGGCGAGAACGAGCACCTCTTTGGTTCGGTCACCTCCTCGGACATCGCACACGCGCTGGAGCAGAAGGGCTATTCGGTCGACCGCCGCAAGGTGCAACTGGATGAGCCGCTGAAGCAACTGGGCGAGTTTCATATTCCGGTGAAGCTGCACCGCGAGGTGAGCGCGCATATCAAGGTCACGGTGAATGCCGAGGGCGAGGAAGCCTAAGTCTTCGTCCGGCTCTCAAGATGGGCACGCAGCCTTGCGCCGCGTGCCCTTTTCTATGCACGTCGCCTCGTCATCAAGGGGGATTTTGCTCGGAGACCTGGAATAAATCGGCCGCGACTCAGTTAGCGCAGTCAGCGAGCTGCCGATGCCCCAGAAGATATCTCCCCTGACCTCAGTGCGTTTCTTTCTTGCATCGTTCGTGTTGTTTCACCATTCGGTGCGAACTTTCTTTCCTGCTTTCTCCAGCAGAGGCACGCATGGGGTTCCGCAAGGCTTTCTAGGCATCGTCTCGTTTGCTTTCCCAGTTGCGGTCAGTTTTTTCTATCTGCTCTCAGGTTACGTGCTGAGCCTGGTGTATTTGCGCGATGGGCAGACCATCGACAAGAGCAGATTCTTCGCCGCACGGTTTGCGCGCCTGTATCCGCTGTACTTTGTCATGTTGGTAGCCGCCACGCCGGAGCTTCTGGCGTGGGAAGTGCAGCGGCACGGCATGAAAATCGGGATGACCAAGACGGTAACGATTTTTGCGGCAAATGTAGCAATGGTGCAAGTCTGGTACCCGCGCCGGCTGCTTCGTATCAACCCGCCAAGCTGGTCGCTGTGCGGGGAAGTTTTCTTTTACATATGCTTTCCCCTGCTCGGCACTCTGCTGTGGAAGCTGCGTGGAGCCCGCCTATGGATGAGCGCAGTGGCCTTGTACGTCGGAGGCCAGGCTTTAGTTTGGGGAATGCGAACGCAGCTGAGTTTTGAGATGGCAATGGTTTTGCCGCCATTCCACCTGACGACTTTTGCGCTGGGAATCCTACTGGCTCGCTGGCAGACGCTGCAACAGGGACAATGGGACAAGGAGCGAATAAGCGCTTGGCATGTGAATGCAGTGCTGGGGCTGTCGGTCGGCGGAGTTGCTTTGAGCGCGCACCTGGTTCCTTGGTTTCGCGTAGCTGCACCTTACAACAATGGACTCCTCGTGCCGATTTTTGCGGGTTTCATCTGGGCGCTATCGGCTGTCTCCACCCCGCTGTCGCGTTGGCTGTGCGGGCGATGGCTGGTGGCAATGGGGAATTCCAGTTATGCACTGTACCTGATCCATACGCCAATGCTCGCCCTGTTTCGGCACTATCAATGGGTGACCCATGCTTTTTACCCGGTATACCTCGCACTCTGCGTCGGGCTAAGTGTGTTGAGTTTCCACTATTTCGAGACTCCTGTACGCCTCTGGTTCATGGAGCGATTTGACTCGAAATACAACAGGCACAATCTCATCGTGTCCTCATCGTCTCCAGTCACTGTCATTGGTGTGCAATCCCCGTCTACTCCATGACGGGAGAATGGCTAGCAGGTCAACTTGTGTCATGGATGAGCTGCCTCCGGGACGAATGCTATCCATTCACTCCCGGATGGACTTAACTTTCACGTCACCCCTCGCCGCTCATTCCCCGTGTTGCGCCTCGTGATCCGGCATGATTGGGGAGGCGACGCTGGAACAGCGTAGGCATAGTCGGCCGGACGATTGAGGTGATCGTGCGCCCGTCTGTTTCCGCTATAGCGTAGTTCCGGCTCCTGCGAGGTGCTCTTTTGGTCATTGCGAGATCGTTCGCTCTCTCGCTTGCGCTAGCCATTCCTGCCGCTGCGCAACAGGAGATTCCTCCGCAGCAACCGGCTCCCACGCAGGAAGCGCCGTCCATGCCGTCCGTGCGGCTGCCCAGTGGCCGCGCGGGACTGACCTCGCCGATCGACAACACGATGGTGAAAACGGACAGCGCCCCTGCGGGGGCGTTGCCGCCGGTGGTTCCGGACGGACGGCCGAGCATCGGGCTGGTGCTGGATGGCGGAGGCGCGCTCGGATTAGCGCACATTGGCGTACTGAAGTGGTTTGAGGAGAATCGAATTCCGGTGGACCGTATTACCGGGACCAGCATGGGATCGCTCATCGGTGCTCTCTATGCGACGGGCCGTTCGGCGGAGGAGATCGAGGAGGTCGCCACGGGCGCCGAACTGCCGAATATCTTTCATCTGTCAGTGGACTATGACCAATTGAGCTATCGCCGGCGCGAGGACCGCCGGGAGATGCCGGGTGCATTTCAAGTGGGACTCAAGGGCGGCATCAGCCTGCGCAATTCATTGTTGACTGATCGCGGGCTGAATGCGTTTCTGCACGACGAGTTTCAGAACTACGATGGCGACCATCTGCGTTTCGATGAGCTTCCGATTCCATTTCGCTGCGTCTCAACCGACCTGAACACGTTACACCGCGTAGTGTTTTATGGCGGATCGATACCGCTGGCGGTGCGTGCATCGATCGCGATTCCCGGCATCTTCGCGCCGGTGAAGTACCAGGATCACTATCTGGTGGACGGCGCGATCATGGAAAACCTGCCGACAGAGGTGGCCAAACACGATCTGCGATCGGAAGTGGTGATCGCGGTGCTGCTGCCGTCAACGGAGTTCACGGAAAGCGACGTGGCATCGGTGGTGGGCGTCTTCGCGCGCGCCTTCTCAGCGGGAACGGCACGCAATGAGCGGGAGTCGGTGAAGCTGGCGAATGTCCTGCTGACACCCGATACCGGCAAGTATGGCGTCGGCGAGTATGCCAAGGCGAAGGAGCTGATCGACGTTGGCTACGCCGCGGCCGAGGCGCAGCGCGAAACACTGCTAAAGTATCAGCTGTCGCCGGAGGCATGGAAGGAATACGTGGCAGACAAACGCGACAGGCGGCAGGGACATCCCGGATTGCTCAAGGCGGTGAAGATACAGGGTGGTTCGCCGGGTGCACAGCGAAGCGTCTCGAAGAGCATGAAGCCGCTTGAGGGGAAGCCGATCGAAGCAAAACCCACCATTCAGGCGCTGGATCGGGTGCAGGACAACCAGACATACGAGGCGGAGTTTGTGACGCTGGCCCCGCACCGCCCAGACGGCACAGTTGCGCCAGGACCCGTCAACGGTGTGCTGGTGAACCTGGAACCAACGCGCAACGGTCCGCCATTTCTGCTAGTCGGCGCTGACATCACAGCGATGACGGACAACGTGACTCGTGGCACCTTCGATCTGCGGCTTATCAACAACGATTTCGGCGGCTACCGTTCCGAGCTCCGCACCGATCTGCGGGTCGGGTTTCTTACTCAGGCCTCCACGGAGTACTACCGGCGGCTGAGGGAGGACGGTCTCTTTGTGCAGCCGCATGCCGGCCTGCTGCGCGAACCGGTCTACATCTACAGCAACCAGCAGCGCATCGCGGAGCGGCTGCAGCAGAACGCAGGCGGTGGTATTGATTTCGGCCGGACGTATCATTCACGAGCGCAACTTGCGGCGGAGTGGCGCTACGAAACAGTGCGGTGGCATTCGCAGATCGGCAGCGATTCGCGCCGGGACATCTCCGGAACGATGCAGACCGGCGTGCTGCACTACACCTACAACAGCCTGAATACGGCACAGCTTTCGACGCAGGGAGTGTTGTTCGATGTCGCAGGCGGCGCGCTGTACAACACTGTCGCCAGCCAGAATGCGCCGGTAGCGCACCTGACGGTCCTTCATTCCATAGAGTTCGCCAACAAGCACATCGTGGGCCTGGCCATATCCGGCGACACGTATTTCCGGCGGAATGTCACGGATCCTCTGCGTTTTACGCTGGGCGGACCATTCCGGCTCTCTGCGTCGTCGATCGACGAGTATCGCGGCACAGACGATATTCTGGTGCGCGCGGCTTATCTGCGGCGCGTGGCGTCGCTGCCCACGCAACTTGGCGACGGGCTTTACATAACCGGCGCCTATGAGGCCGGTGGAATGTGGTTGCCCGAGCAGCCCTCGTTTGTGCGGCAGGATGGTGTTCTGGGCGTGCTGGCAACGACACCGCTCGGTTCGATCACGCTGGGCGGCGCTGTCGGCGACGCGGGCCGCAGGAAAATCTTCTTCACTTTCGGACGTCTGTTCTGAGCGAGGCGCGTGAGTATGCGGCTGCCTTAGACTGTAGGCATGGCGCGAACTGAATCCACGATGCAGCCGCTGGGCAAGCCTGCCCCCGACTTCTCTCTTCCCGATGTTGTCTCCGGCAAGATGGTGAACCGGGATGAGGTGAAAGGAGCCGGCGGCCTGCTGGTCATGTTCCTTTGCGTTCACTGCCCGTTCGTGAAGCATGTCGAGCAGGGCATTGCACGTTTTGCTGGAGATTACGCGGGACAGGGACTGGGCATCGTTGGTATCAGCAGCAACGACGCGATTGCGTTTCCCGAGGATTCGCCAGATGGTATGCGCGCGCAGGCGAAGCGGCTCGGCTTCACCTTTCCGTATCTCTACGACGAATCACAACAGGTTGCGCGTACCTATGATGCCGCATGCACGCCGGATTTCTTCCTCTACGATCGAGATCTGAAGCTGGTCTATCGCGGGCAGTTCGATGCGAGCCGCCCCAGCCTGAGCATGCCGGTGACGGGCAGCGACCTGCGCCGCGCTGTGGAATCGCTGCTGGCGGGCAGGTCGCCGCTCGAAGAGCAGCACGCGAGTCTTGGCTGCAATATCAAGTGGAAGTAGGGATCAGGATCCCGTTACTGTCGCCGCGGACTTGACCGGCTTCAGCGCAAAGTGATGCGTTGTTGGCTGGGCATCCTTCTGCTGCTGCTCGATGGATGATGCGACGGCCTGCTCCATGGCCTGCTGTTCCGGCATGGGCGCTGCCTCAGGATGCTCGTGTGTCCCCGCGACCAGCGTGAAGAGCTGACGTTCGAGCTCGTTGCGATGGTCTGTCTCCCAGGCGAGGGTTTGGGATTGACGGAGCATTGGCGTTGTCATGCGCGCGAGGTTGACGCCATGTGACAGGGCATCCGCTGTGAAGTTGGCGACAGACTGATCGTCAATGGTGAGAGTGTAAGAGCCTGCCGCGAGCCCCGTGACAGTCAACATCTCCTGATCAAGCGCAGCCACGATGCCGCCTGCGTCGAGAGCCGCGTCAGTTACCGGATCCGTGGCGCTGAGTGGCAGCGGCAATGGCAGGGCATTCTCGATCTCTGTCCACTGCAACTCGTCAGTCTTCTTCTCACGCTTCACGTCGGTGACGCTGGCATTCTGTACGTCTGTGGCCTTCGCCGCGTGCGCGTCGATGGTTACGCTACTGACGAGTGACGGCGCATGCCAGGCCTTCAGAATCGCGGCTGCCATGACCCAGTGCACGCCCTCACCGGGATGAACGCGATCGGGGATAAGCCGCGACGCCAGATCCGGATGCGCGGCCTTGACCTTCTGGAGCACATCAACCACGGGCGCGTTGAAGTCGAGGAAACCCTGACGGGTGCGGTCGGCCTCTTTCCGATCGAACTCGCTATAGGCCTGCATGACTTCGTTGTAGTGCAGGGTTGGCTGCGTGATGTCATCGTACGGCGATGGACCGATGAGCGTGAGCTTCACGCCGGGTGCGCCGTTGATGATCGTGTCCACCATGGATCCGTAACCGTCCTGGTAGGTTTTCTGCACTGCTGCGTTCGGCGGGCGGTAGTAGCCGTCGTTCATGCCCAACATGACGGTCACGACGTTGGGCCGGTAGGGCAGGATGTCACGCTGGATGCGCAGATCGATAGGCCCCGCCGCACCGCCTGAGACTTTGTCGCCGCCGACACCGGATTGCGTCCACTGCACCTTCCAGGTGGGGAAACGAGTGAGCACGTACTCCTCAATGAATGTCGAATAGAGCCGCTGGTCGGTGATGCTGTCGCCGTAAAGGACGACGCGGTCACCGTCGTGAATCGCAAAATCGATGTTGGCGGCTGGTGCGGCAGTTTGCGCCGACGCGAAAGAAAGAGCGGAGAGCAACAAGGTCGCATAGAGGGCAGCAGGTTTCGCAATTTCACTCATGGAGCAGAAGTCTAACCCAGGACGCGAAACGTAGTACGCTGAGGCGGTGCCGAACGACTCATCATTGCGCAATCCGCTGCTTGCGATCGATTCATTGACGGTTGCCTTTCGGGGCAAGCCCGTGGTGCATGAGTTGAGCCTGTCGATTGAGCCCGGCCAGGTGCTGGGGTTGGTGGGAGAGTCAGGCTCCGGAAAATCGGTGACGTCGCTCGCGATCCTCGGCCTGCTGGAAAGCGCAGCAGAGGTGCGGGGCAGTGTTCGATTTGACGGAGAGAATCTGCTTAGATTGCGACCGGAGGTAATGCGCCGGTATCGCGGCCGACGCATCGCGATGATCTTTCAGGAGCCGATGACAGCGCTGAATCCGGTGATGCCTGTGGGACGGCAGATTGCAGAGGCGATTGAGACCCATCAGCCAACCCTGACGCGGCGCCAAGTGCGCAGCGCAGTGATTGCGAGTCTTGAAGCTGTTGCGCTGCCCGAACCAGAAAAGCGATACGGGGATTATCCGCATCAGTTCTCCGGCGGGCAGCGGCAACGCATCTTAATTGCTATGGCGCTTGCGAACCGGCCACAGTTGCTGATTGCCGATGAACCGACGACGGCCCTGGACGTAACGGTACAGGCCCAGGTCCTGAAGCTATTGCGCGATCTGCAACAGCAGTTCGGTCTGGCAATGCTGTTCATCTCACATGACCTCGCAGTGGTTGCGGAGGTGGCGGATCGCGTCGCGGTGATGCGCCACGGATGGCTGCTGGAGCAGGGCAGCCGCGAGCAAATTTTTCACACCCCTCGACATCCTTACACGCGCAGCCTGCTGGGAGCTGTGCCCACGCTGGCTACGAACCGGATGCAGCCTCTGTCGACGCTGCCCCCCGAGGCATATGCCACGCCCGGGTCATGGACGGAGTACGACATTGGTCACCAGGTTCGCGCGCTTTCCTAGCGGCAGCGAAGCTTATTCGTGACATCCTGAAGCAGATCTCAAAGGATCAAGTTAAAACTATAGGTCGCAGTAGTTTCGAATTTCTAAAATACTTCCCCAGGCCCCCGATCATGCGTGCTCTCATTCTTTCAGACATTCACGCAAACATGCAGGCATTGGCCGCCGTGCTGGCGGCGGCGCCCGAGCATGACATTGTCTGGAATCTTGGAGACGTGGTTGGTTATGGCGCCTCGCCGAACGAAACCATTGTGTGCCTGAAAGAGCTGAACAGCGTGTACGTGCGCGGGAATCACGACCGCGCGTGCTGCGGCCTGACATCGCTCGATGACTTCAATCCGGTGGCGCGCCAGGCTGCCGAATGGACGCACGGGCAACTATCTCGCAGCCGCCGCAAATGGCTCTGCGACCTACCGCAGGGCCCGGTCGAGGTGGGCGAGGGGCTCGTGTGCGTGCATGGATCGGCAGCGGATGAGGATATCTATGTTCAGACGCTGGGTGAGGCGATTGACGCGCTGCAGGCGGCGCCAAGCGCATGGGTAGAGTTTTACGGTCACACACATGTGCAGGGCGGCTTCGTGCGCAGCGACGACGGCTGGTATGTCTTCAAGCCGGAGTACACCTCGAAACACAATGAAGAGTTCTTCGATCTGCCGATGCGCCGCGGAGTGCGTTATTTGCTGAACCCTGGTTCCGTGGGGCAGCCTCGTGACGGCGACTGGCGCGCGGGATTTGCGCTGTACGACGATGTGGTGTCGGTGGTGCGTTTTTATCGCGTGCCATACGATCTGGACCGCGCTCAGAAGAAAATCCTGGCGGCGGGATTGCCGGAGAGGCTGGCTACCCGGCTGGCCAATGGTCTTTAACGACTCGGCATCACCTGAGAGGCGAAGCGCTCCATCTCTTCTCGCTGCGGGCTTGATTGCAACAGCAGCAGGTCCACTCCTACTTCCTCGAAAGCAGCGACACGGTCCTTGACCTGCTCCGGCGTGCCGACCAGTCCGCTCCGCAAGCCACGATTCGAAACGGAGTAATCCTCGAGTGAGACCTTCTGCTCGAGCTTCGAGCCGGTCACCCATTGTTGATAGTTCTGGTAGCCGCGCGCGGATTGCTGCACATCCGTGATGCGCGTCACTTCGCGCTGCGCCTCGCTTTCGGTGTCGCGAACGATCGCATAACCGGCGACGCCGTAGGTCATCGGGGGCAGTTTGAGGCGCTCGCGCCTCTCCCGCATGTCGGCAATTTTGCGGCCGACGATCTCCGGCGGATCACCGTGCATCAGATAAGCGTCACACTTGCTTGCAATCAGGTTCTTCGCGGTCTCGCTTTCGCCGCCGGCATAAAGAGTCGGGCGTGGACGGCGCACCGGCTTGGGCGAAAGCACGTTGTCGGCCACGGAATAGTAACGACCGCTGTAGTTGAAATGCTGCTGCTGCCAGCAACCGTCGATCACGTCCAACCACTCCGAAGTGCGCGCGTAGCGGTCGTCGTGCGTGTCGAAGTGCACGCCGTATTTGGTCGCTTCATCGGCCCACCAGCTGGAGACGACATTCAGCGTAAGCCGGCCATTGGCGATGTGGTCGATATTTGCAGCCTCCTTGGCCAGCAGCGCGGGGTTGTGGAAGGTCGGGCGCACCGCAACCATCAGCTCCATCTTTTTCGTGATCGCGGCAAGTGCGGCGGCAGTAGACCAGGCATCGAGCGACGGCGCCTCGACGCCTTTGATGTCATTGAGGTTCAGCTCTGCAATGAGCGACAAGTCATAGCCCAGTGCTTCGGCGTGTAGGGTGAGATCGCGCACGTACTCCCAGGTTGCAGCCATGTTCTCGTCTTCGACGTTGCGTAGCCAGCCTCCGAAGACAGGCATCCAGAAGCCGTAGCGCATTTGAGGGCGTGTGCTATCGGCCATGAATCAGCTCGGGGATGCGCGAGGATTTGGCAGCTTCCGCTTCGAGCCAGTCAGCAAGCTTGGCGAACGGATCAAAGCGGACTACGTTGACGCCGTCAGCGACGAAGTTCGAGAGCGCGTTGATGTCGTAGTAGAGGCGCTGACCGTCGCGGTCGTCGGTGATGTATTCGACGCCGCCGATCTCGATGCCGGCGTGCTGCATGATGCGTTCGACGTCAGCAATGACTTCGCGCGACGGTTCGAAGCCTTCCACGCGAAGTCCGGTCTTTGGGGCATCGATGGCGCATGCAGCGCGGTTGAGTTCAACGCCGCTGGTGGTGCGGCAGATGTCCGCCGGGCAGAGGTCGAAGGTTTCGCCGGTGATGTGGACTTTGATGGCGTAGAGATAGCGGCCGTTCAGCACCTCAACGCGCACGATGTGCGCTTCGCGAGCAGGAATGAACTCCTGTACGAGCGCGGTGGAATCCATGCCGAGTGCAAGTCCGTCCGGTGTGCCGGCGGGTTGCGCAGCGGCCGCGGCTAGTTGCGTTGGGTGATCGAAGCGTTTGACGCCGGCGCCGCTGCCCCCGATGTTCGGCTTGACGACGACGGGCCAGCGGAGACCTTCCGTAACGGAAGTGGCCTGTGCGGCGCGATGGATGACGCGCGCCTTCGGATAGGGCAGACCGAGGTCTTCAAGCAGCGAGAGCTGTGCGGCCTTCGATAGCTCGGTACGGAATGCCTTGAGGCCGTTGATGACGCGAACGCCTCGTCGCTCGAGGTGATCGAGAAAGCTCAGAGTGTAGAAGATCTGGTCGCCATGATCGCGGTTCCAGGCCGAGGGGCTCATGCGGTTGAAAACCAGCGCGTATTCCTGCTCGGGATGCTGCTCCGGCGCGAAGGTGTGGTCGGGCGCGTGCAGCTTGACGTAGCTGGCGCTGCGTCGGTCGAGTTCGGCAAAAAGAGGCTTGAACCAGTTGGGCTGCTCGTAATAGATCGCAATGGGCAAGGCGGAAGGCGGCATGGCACTCCTGTGACGCAGAGACTGCGGCCGCAGGCACACGGGCTGCGGCTCTCTTCACGTTAGCAACAAGGTGGGCGGGCGGCAACCGCGACGGGTTGGCTGCTAAAACAGCATGTTCGCCCTGCGCGGCAACGGCAGGTTGAAATGCTCGTAGGCCAGGCGCGTGGCGACGCGTCCGCGTGGTGTGCGGTCGAGAAAGCCGATCTGGATCAGGAAGGGCTCGTAAACCTCTTCAAGCGCATCTTCTTCCTCGGCGAGCGTAGCGGCGAGGGTGTTCAGGCCGACCGGGCCGCCATCGTATTTCTCAATGATGGTCAGCAGAAGGCGCCGGTCGAGTTCGTCGAAGCCATGCGCATCGACTTCGAGCATCTTGAGAGCGGCCTGCGCGGTGGAGCGGTCAATGGTGCCACTGCCCCGGACCTGGGCATAATCCCGCACGCGGCGCAGCAGCCGGTTGGCGATGCGGGGCGTGCCGCGTGAGCGGAGCGCGATCTCGGAAGCTCCGTCCGGGTCGATGGGCACCTGCAGCACCTCGGCCGAACGTTCGACGACGTAGCGGAGCTCGTCCTCGGTGTAGAACTCGAGACGGAGCAGGATGCCAAAACGTGACCGGAGCGGTGACGAAAGCAGGCCCGGACGGGTGGTTGCGGCGACGAAGGTGAAGGGCCGGATATCCATGACGTGGGTGCGCGCCGCCGGGCCCTGCCCGATGATGATGTCGAGCTTGTAATCCTCGAGGGCGGTGTAAAGCTTCTCTTCGAGCACCGGCTGCACGCGGTGGATTTCGTCCAGGAAAAGCACCTGGCGCTCGCGCAGGTTGGTGAGGATGGCAGTAAGGTCGCCCTGAATCTGCAGTGCCGGCCCGGAAGTCTGCTGGAAGCCGACGTCAAGCTCATTCGCGATGATGGATGCGAGCGTGGTTTTGCCCAGGCCGGGCGGCCCGAAGAGCAACACATGATCCAGCGCCTCGCCGCGGCTCCTGGCCGCCTCAAGCGCGATCGCCAGTTGCTCCTTTGCCTTGTTCTGGCCGATGAACTCTGCCAGTCGGCGGGGCCGCAGCTTCAGCTCAAAAGAACTGTCCTCTTCGCCACGTGTTGCCGAAACCAGCCGCTCCGGATCGTTGTCGCTGCGCTTCACAATCCGGAGTGTATCAATCGGCTTGCGCGTCTACTTACGGAAGTTCTGCGCGTAGGTATCGGAGGGCATACCGGCAGCGCGCGCTGCATCTCGCCGCGCAAATGCCTCCTGGCGATTCATGCCGCCACCAAGCGTGACCAGAAACGGCGCATGCCCGGTTGGAGAGAAGACCTGCGGCTCAAGCTTGGGATACTGCGCGGCAAGTTCGGTTGCCATGTGCTGTGCAGCGTCTTCGCGAGTGTAGGTGTAGGCGACGACGTGCCAGACGCTCCGCTCGGCACCGGCAGATGGAGACTCCGCAGGAGCCTTTGCGGGAGCAGGTCTGGTGCCGGTTGCGGGCGAAGGCTTCACGGTTTGGGGTGCACCCATGGTGGAAGCAGCATGTCCGGCAGGAGTTGCAGCCGGCGGAACGCCCGCGGGTGCTGGTTGCGATGAGCTTGCCGGGGAGGGAGCTTCGCCGCTGATCGGGGTGTGGCGGGCGGGACGTTTTGTGGCGTACCAAAAGACCACGAGGACGATAACCATCAGGACAACGGCGGCGATGGCAACGCTCGGCCGTTTGCGCGGTCTTGCCTCCGTATCGTATCTCCTGCGCGGAGAACTGGGAACGGCCGCTTTTGGTGCAGCATCGCGCGGCGCGGAACTGCCCTTAACCGACGGAGCCGCTGCGCTTACGGGTGCTGCGGGCGAGGGGTTCGTGGCTCCGGCATTTGTCACAGGGGGCGCGCTCAGCACACGGCGCATAGCGGCCAGCGAGGCGTTGTTGCCTGCGCCTGCGCGCACCAGGGTGGCGAATGGAGCGGGAAGCTGCAGTGCGTCGCGCTCGCTCGAAAAGCGGCGGCCGGTAAGTGCGTTGTAGATCAGGGCGGCCAACGCAGGAGCATCGCTTTGGCCGTGGCGCTGGGTCAGGCAATCGCTGCGCAGCTTGATGTTGTCACCCACGCCGAGAACGCCCGAAGCATCCACATGGCCGTGATAGAGGCCAGCGGCTTCGACGGTTTCAAGAGCACTCAGCAGACTCTCTGTGACTTCGCGCGTTTCGTCTGGCGTAAGCGGGCGATCGCGCAGCACCTCCGTCAACGTCTGGTCGAATGGCTCCATGAGCGCATATACGAGCGACTCATCCTCCAGACGCCCGGAGCCGACCTTGCGGATTACGTGGAGGCCGGGATGCTGGACGCGAGCGGCTGCCTGGAGGCGTGCTTCGACGGCCTCCTCATCGTTTAGCGCCTCGAAGACGCTGAGCACCGCCGGCTCTCCGTCCGGGCCAACGGTGGAGAACCATGCGGTGCGACCCTCGCTGCGCAGCAGTTTGCCCAGCGTGAGGCCGTCGAGTGTGTGTCCTTCGATCTCGTTCCAGAGCGGCATGTACATTCATCCCCTAGGTGGAGTTCCGGGCAGAAGCAGCAGCAAGTTCGCGCCACTCCGCAAGGAAGGTCCCGCCGGCGCAGCTGAAAAGCTCACACGCAGCAAATACCGGGCGCGATGTTCGCGGCGCCCGGCTGCATTGTTCTGTTCTCTGGTGAGTCTACTATCTGCCGTCTTCAGGCGAGATTGACTTCGACCGGCACCGGTCCAACAACAGACTGACTCTGAGGACGCTCGGCTGAGCCGCTGGCTACCACTACGCGCCCGCCCGCGCCTGCGCGCGCCAGCAGGCGCATGCCTTCGCCCGCCATCTCGCGCGCCATCTGGCGCAACTCCTCAGGACGCTCGTTATGTGTATTGGTGAGCTCCACCAGGGCCGCGGCGGCCTTCAGCTTGGCCACGCCGTCAAAGGATGCCAGACCTGCAGCGCCACCCGTGGCCTGAATGATGCTGTCGGCCGTAATTTTGAACATCGTGTCGCCCTGAATGACGAAGGCGACCAAGTACTTCTCCGGGGTGGTGGGTGCAGTGCTCATGTGTAGCAATCCTCTCGTGCAGTGTTTCCTAGTTCCTTCAGAACACTCTGTGTGATGTGTTTGGGTCAAGAGCAGAACGCCAATTCCCAGTACACATTCTGGTTCCTTGTCTCATGTTCAACGTAATGTGCAGCAGGCAAACTATCGCGAGGAGTGGCTTTCTTGACGGAGAGCCACGTCGATCGCAGCGCCTGGCATGGCGTCCGTCACCATGGTCTGTCTCATTGCGATACCATCACCGTGCACATGCCCGATTCGAATTCCTTGACAGATCCTGTCTCCAACCTTGCCTCGCTGCTCACTGAAGCCCGCTACACGCCGAGCGAACGCATCGACGAACTCTCGACTACCGAGATGCTCCAGGTGATAAACGCGGCGGACCGCGAAGTGGCGGAGGCGGTGGGGCGCGAAATCCCTGCCATTGCACGCGCGGTAGATGCCATTGCCGCTGCGCTGGCACCGGAACGTGGCGGGCGGCTCTTCTACGTAGGCGCAGGCACCTCGGGGCGGCTTGGAGTGCTTGATGCCTCGGAGTGTCCGCCGACCTTCAATGTGCCGGCGACCATGGTGCAGGGGTTCATCGCGGGCGGCGACTACGCGTTGCGCCACTCGGTGGAAGGCGCGGAGGATTCGCCGGAACTAGGCGCGACGGACCTGCGCGCACATGGCTTTTCCGCGAAGGACGTGATGGCCGGAATCGCGGCGAGCGGCCGCACTCCGTATGTGCTGGGTGCGATGGAGTATGCGCGATCGCTCGGTGCGGTCACTATCGGAGTAAGCTGCGTGCCGGAGTCAGCGGTCGCACGGGCGGCTGAGATTGCTATCACCCCCGCGGTAGGACCAGAGGTGGTGACCGGATCGACCCGCCTGCGTGCCGGCACAGCGACCAAGCTGGTGCTGAACATGCTGTCAACCGGCGCAATGATTCGGCTGGGCATGGTCTACAGCAATCTGATGGTGAATGTGCAGCCGACGAATGAGAAGCTTGCTGACCGCGCGCAACGCATCGTCGTCGCACTCACGGGACTGCCGCGTGAAAGGGCAGCGGCGTTGTTTCGCGAAGCAGGGTCGATCAAAGCCGCAGTTCTGATGCATGCACACGGCTTGAGCCGCGAACAGGCGGAGGCACTCCTGCAGGGCGCGCATGGGCATCTACGGCGCGCGATGGAGGCGGCGGGTGAGAGCGCGGGCCGGCGAACAGGAACCCCGTAGTGGAACGAGCTAGAGCGGGGGCCTCCGGTACACTGGACGGGACGTTTTCTCATGCCCACAGACACCTCTCAGCCAGCCCTGATGCCCGCTTCTCACGAAGAGACATCTGGCGAACAGGCGCGGCCAGAACACCATCCCGGACACCATCTTCGGCGCTTTCGTTTTGATCGCCCGCAGAAGATCGCGGCGCTGCTGCTGTTGCTACTCCTGGCGCAATGCGCGCGACAGATCGCACGTGCGCCGCTGACTGAGAGCGATTATCAATACGCACGCTGCGGACGGGAGATGTGGGAGCGGCCATCGGCGATCGCGGGCTACTTCACCAGCTGCGGCAACATCCACGATGGCGTGCTGGCCTATCGCATGGCTGGGCTGCCGCTCACCGTGCAGCGAGTGATTGCAGGGCAAAGCAGCGACACCAGCACCTGGGAGATGCGGCATGAACTGAGCTTCGTGCGCCTGCTGCTACGTTTTCCCTTCACCGTAGCAGCGCTGCTGCTAGGCGGGGCATTGTGGTGGGTCACGCGGCGACTCTTCGGCAACGTCGGCGGCTTTGTCGCTCTCGCCTTCTATTGCGTTTCACCGGCCATCGTAGCTGCAGGCTCGCGACCGAATGCGGAGATCACGACGGCGCTCGGCATCTTCGCTACCGTCTACACAGCAATCGGCGTTGCACATGCCATGCAGGGACCGCGGCGCAAATGGCGGCCGCGCATCGTGCTGCTAGCGGCGGGGCTCGCCCTGGTAGCGGCATCGCACTCGGCCGCGCTGCTGCTGACGCTGCCACTTGCGCTGGGATTCATGGCGTATCTGGCGGAGCGCAACCGCACCGCTGTACCGATGGTGATTCTCACGGGCACGGTCGGCGCATTTGTTCTGCTTTTTGCCTGTTACGCCTTTCATCCAGACGCACTGACCTACTACTTTCGTTCCGGCGCCGGCCGTCTCGGTATCAGCACGGCGGCGGCACGCGCGCATCTCTTCTCTTTCGGCGACGCAGGTATTGCGATTGCGCTGGGGGCCGCGCTGGTGTTGTATGTGGCAACGCGCCGATCCCGTTATTTCGGCAACACCTTGCCCTTGGTCATCGCGCTGTGCTTCCTACCGCTGGTCACAACGGGCGTGTTTGGACAGCCATGGCTATGGGCGCTTCCCTTCCTGATGACTTTTGTCGGTGGTGTATTTGCCGATGCGTTTGAGACGCGCCACGGGCGAATCTTCCGCTGGGCTGTGGTCGCCATGGTGGTGCTGCAGGCAGTGCTGACTATCGCCCTGCCCGCGCTCTAGTAGGAACGACTTAGCCCAGGTGTGAAAGCGGCATTTCGTAGGGGTTCAGCAGTTCTGCGGTTTGTCCCGAGTTCTGGGCCGGAGCATTCATCACATCGAGAAATGCGGTTTGGAAGGCCTGCATATCCTGGGCTGTGCCCACTGTAATGCGGACATATGTAGGCCACACCGGCCACACGCGGCCGATATACACCTTCTTCGCTTGCATCGCCGCAATCACCTGCTTCGCATCCCGTCTCGTGTCCAGCATGAAGCAATTGCTCTGGGAGCGGGTGTAACTGTAGCCCTGCTTATCCAACCAGGCGAAGGTTTGTTCACGGATATCGGTGTTGATCTTCTTGCGTTCCGGAATCATCTCCGGATGCTGCAGGCTGACGTTCGCTGCGGCAGCCGCAGTGATGGGCATGGCATTCATGCCATAGGTCTGGAGCTTTGCGAGCAGGTCGGGACGACCGGCGGCGAAGCCGCAGCGCAGGCCAGCCATTCCGTAGAGCTTGGAGAACGTCCGCAGCACGATGACATCCTCACCAGCGCGCGCCATGTCCATGCAACCGGGTACGTCGGCGAAGTGGAAATAGGCTTCATCGATGAGCAGGATGGAGCCTTTGGGTTTGTTTTTGAGTGCCCAGACGATGTCCTCCTTGGGCGTGGTGGTGCCTGTTGGATTGTTCGGATTGCAGATGTAGAAGACGCCGGCATTGGGGCTGGCGGCGATCATGGCTTTTATATCGTGAGCATGGGCATCGCGGGTCAGCGGCACCTTGATGACTTTGGCGCCTGCCATGTCGGCGGCACTCATGCCTGCTTCGTAGCCGGGATCCGCAGTTACGTAGGGTCGCGATGGGCTGGTGAAGGCCAGCACGCTGTAGTGCAGCGGCTCGCTGGACCCGGCATAGATGGCAATTGACTCCTCGCTGAGGCCTTCCTGCTGCATAATCGTCTTCGTGAGCGCAGAAGTCTGCTCGAAATCGTAGCGTCCGCCGCGCGGAGCGATGTCTGTACACGCTTCGCAGGCGAGTTTGCACGGGCCCAGCGGGTTCTCATTCGCGTTGATCAGCACGGCGCCGGGAGGAATTGCCTGGACGCGGCCGTGGAATCGGCCAGCCCGTTTGACGTTGTTCGAAGCGGACTGTGCTCCGTTCGTATAGGCCCATGCGAGGTGCGCCTCGGTCATGATGGGGACGGCAGCGGCGGCGATACGCAGGAAGGAGCGGCGGGAGACGGAAGAAGAGCGATCAGCGGGCATCAGGAAATCCTCCAAATCTGGCAAAGAGGGGAGATCACCTCGTTGTGGTTGTCGGGCGCTGGCAAGGTCGTGGACGGCGCGCTCGGCATCGAGACAACTGGGGCTCGACCTGACGAATCGGATGGCACCACTGTACTCCGCATTTGGAGCTGGTTCCAAGGAAAGGCTGAGGCCCTGCCAAGGCCTAGCGGAATGGCCTACAAGAAGCCTGAAAACGGAAAAAATAAGCTTCTGGGAACCATCCCAGTGACGCGGAAAGATGCGTCAATCCTTGCTAAAATAGACACATAGCCCCTCGTACAGTGCATGCCCCTGAACGGCCTGTATGGCGCGTGGTTGGTGCTGCGACCGGCTCTTCCTATCTATGGCAGACGATCAGAATCCTCAGCTTCCCCTCGGCGGTCCGAACGGCAACAGCGGGGACGGCACAACGCCGCCCACCGGCCCCGGCGCCGCCAACATGATTCCCATCAACATTGAAGACGAGATGCGGCGCTCGTATCTCGACTATTCAATGTCGGTCATCATTGGCCGTGCGCTGCCCGATGTACGCGACGGCTTCAAGCCGGTGCATCGCCGCATCCTGTACACGATGCACGAGATGGGTCTGCAGTACAACAAGAAGTACACCAAGTGCGCCAAGGTGGTCGGCCAGGCAATGGGCCAGTACCATCCGCACGGCGACACCGCGATCTACGACACCATGGTGCGCCTGGCCCAGCCCTTCAGCCTGCGCTATCCCATGATTGATGGCCAGGGCAACTTCGGCTCGGTGGACGGCGATCCGCCCGCGGCCATGCGGTACACCGAAGCGCGCATGATGCGCATAGCGGGCGAGATGCTGGCGGACATCGACCAGGAAACGGTCGATATGGTGCCGAACTACGACGAGAGCACGCTTGAGCCCGCGGTGCTCCCGGCCCGTATTCCAAACCTGATCGTGAACGGCTCGAATGGCATCGCGGTCGGCATGGCGACAAATATTCCGCCGCACAACCTGACGGAAATCGTCAACGCAACCATCGAGATGGTGAACAATCCGCATGCGGGGCTGGCCGAGGTTCTGAAGCACGTACAGGGGCCGGACTTTCCTACCGGTGGCTTCATCTACGGTCGCAGCGGTATTCCTGAGGCCTATCGCACCGGGCGGGGTCGCTTCCTGATGCGCGCCAAGTGCGCGATCGAAAACATCTCCGGCGGCCGCCAGGCCATCGTTGTCACCGAAATTCCGTACCAGGTGAACAAGATGAAGCTCATCGAGCGCATCGCTGACCTGGTGAATGACGGCGTGATCACAGATATCGCGCGCGATGAGTTCCGCGATGAGAGCGATCGCGACGGCATGCGTATCGTGATCGGGCTGAAGCGCGGCGCAGAGGCGCAGATCGTGCTCAACCAGCTCTACAAGCACACGCAGATGCAGGAGAGCTTCTCGATGATCTTCCTTGCGGTGGTCAATGGCCAGCCGCGGGAACTCCCGCTTCCGGATGCGATCCGCCACTTCATCGACCATCGCGTGGACGTAGTGCGCCGGCGCACGGCGTACCTGCTGCGCAAAGCGCGTGAGCGCGAGCACATCCTGCTCGGCTACCAGATTGCGCTCGATCATCTGGACAATGTGATCAAGATCATCCGCGGGTCGTCATCGCGGGTGGATGCACGCGAGAACCTCTTCCGCTTCTTCTCCGGCACGAAGATCCAGTTGCGCGGTGCGGAGCTGAAGGGCGTTTCACTCGATGCCGCGAAATATGGCATTGACATGGCGACGCAGACCACAGCAACGCTGATCCTGAGCTACCGGCAGATCGACGCCATCCTGGAACTGCAACTCTATCGCCTGACACAGCTCTCCATCGACGAGCTGCTCAACGAATTGAAGCAGGTACGCGACAACATCGCCGAGTACGAATCGATTCTGGCTTCGGAAAAGAAGTTGCGCGCGGTCATCGTGAAGGAGCTGGAGCAGGTCCGGAAGGATCACGGCGATGAGCGCCGCACCCAGATCCTGGACGAGACGGCTGAGCTGCAACTGGAAGATCTGATTGCTGACGAACAGGTCGCGGTCACGGTATCGCATTCCGGCTACCTGAAGCGTACGCCGATCTCCACGTATCGACAGCAGCGGCGTGGAGGCACGGGACGGCTGGGCATGAAGACGCGCGAGGAAGATTTCGTCTCGCAACTCATCATCGACTCGACACACGCATACCTGCTTTGCTTCACCAACACAGGCCGCGTCTACTGGCTGAAGGTCTACGAGATTCCGGACGTTGGCGCCGCGGGCAAGGGCAAATCGATTGCCAGCCTGCTGAACCTGCAACCGGGGGAGACTGTGCGCACGATTCTGGCGCAGCGCAACCTTGAAGAGGAAGGCAAGTTCATCTTCTTTGCAACGCAGAAGGGTACGGTTAAGCGCACCCCGCTCAAAGATTTCTCGAACGTGATGGCCCGCGGCATCATCGCCATCGGCATCGACAAGGACGACGAGCTGATTGGAGCGCGGATCACCTCTGGAGATGAGATCGTCTTTCTAGCGACGCATGATGGTATGGCGATCCGCTTCCATGAGACGGATGTCCGCTCCATGGGCCGCCCGGCATACGGCGTTCGCGGTATCGATCTGTCCAAGGGTGACTACGTAGTCGGGCTTGCGGTCACTCCGAAGGAGCGCAAGAAGAACGGCAATGGCGGCGACTGCGCCTGCCTCATCCTCTCCGTCACCACGCAAGGCTTCGGCAAGCGAACGGACGTGGACGAGTATCGTCTGCAGACACGCGGCGGCAAGGGCGTGATCAACCTGAAGACGATGGCACGCAATGGCAAGGTGAACGCAATTCAGCTTGTCGATGAGTCGTCTGAGCTGATGGTGATCAGCCAGTACGGCAAGATCATCCGCATCGACACCAAGACGATCCGCGCTGCGGGTCGCTCCACGCAAGGTGTGAAGCTGCTGAATCTGGAGGACGAGGATAAGGTGGCGGCAGCGGTCGTAATTCCGCCGGAAGAAGCAAAGAGCGAGCCGGAAAACGGCACGCTGCTGCAATAACGCGTATCTTCACGCATAACGCAAATGAGGCCTGCAGCGCGCGGCCTCATTTGCATTTTGCAGCCGATCCGCATTCCCGCGCCTTCCGCCATAAGCGATGCGCCTATCTATAATGAAGACTTCATGCTGACATCTGCACGTATTGCAGCCGCTCGCGAGCGCATCCGCGACGTTCTCTACTACTCGCCGTGCCAGATATCTCACGATCTCTCTGAGCTGGCCGGCCATCCCATCTACTTGAAGCTCGAGAACCTGCAGCGCACCGGCGCCTTCAAGGAGCGCGGCGCCCTGAACCGGCTGCTGCAACTTACGCCTGAGCAGCGCGCGCGCGGCGTGATTGCGGCGAGCGCCGGCAATCATGCGCAAGGGGTGGCGTTTCACGCGGCGCGGCTGGGTATTCGTGCGCGAATCGTTATGCCGCAGCCCACGCCGCTGGTAAAGGTTTCTGCGACACGCGGCTTTGGCGCCGAGGTCATCCTGCATGGCGCCAATTACGACGAAGCCTGCGAAGAGGCGACGCGCCTGCAGCAGGAAAAGCAGCTTATATTCATTCATCCCTTCGATGACGATGAGGTGATCGCCGGGCAGGGAACAATCGGGCTGGAAGTTCTGGAGCAACTTCCGGAGGTCGATGCGATCGTGGTGCCGATCGGTGGCGGTGGTCTGATCGGCGGTGTCGCCTGTGCGGTAAAGGAAGCACGTCCCGATGTACGGATCGTCGGGGTGCAGACGGAGCGGCTTGCCTCGATGTTGCGTGCGGTGGAGGCGGGAGCACCGGTGACGCTGCCGGCCCAGGCGACCATCGCGGATGGCATCGCAGTGCGTCGCGCGGGCGAACGCACACTGCCGCTGGTGCAACGCTACGTGGACGAGATCGTCACCGTGGATGAGGAAGAGATTTCAAGCGCCATCCTGGTGCTGCTGGAAAAGGAGAAGACACTGGCCGAAGGTGCGGGTGCGGCGGCACTCGCGGCGTTGCTGCAGGGCAAGACGCATCTGCGGGCGGAGAAAACAGTGGCGTTGGTGTGCGGCGGCAACATCGACGTCACGCTGCTATCGCGTATTATCGAGCGCGGCCTGGCGAAGGACGGACGACTTCTGCGCATTCGGGTGTACCTTCTGGACCGGCCAGGATCCTTGCACCAACTCACGCGCATTCTTACTGAATGCGAGGCGAACATCGTCCAGACCAGTCACAACCGCTCCTATTACGGCGTGAATCTGGGCGATACGGTCATTGAGATCACGCTCGAGACGCGTGGGGCTGGGCATATTGCGGCGATTGCCGATGCGCTGACTTCGGCAGGGTATCGCCACGAACGAGTGCATTGATTGCAGCCGCAGACAGCAAGAGCGCCCCGAGGGGCGCCCTTGCCTGCCTGATCAAATCAACTAGCCTGGGGAACCAAAGACCACAGTGTTGCAATGAGCCCAACCACTACTACACGCCCCTACTTCTTGGCGTATTCCTTCAGCTTGGCGATGCTGTCAATGTTGGATGCTTCGAGCAGGCCGGAGTTGCCGCAGTTGTCCACCTCGTAATCGTTGAAATTGCGGTGGACGAAGAGCAGATACTGCTTGCCTGACTGCATAGGGAACTTGGTGGGGCTGTTTTCGCTGAAGATGTGCACTACATCGGCGTCGATCATGCGTCCCTTGATCACGCGATCCACGTGCACAACGTAGTCGATGCCATCCAGATGAAATGAGGAGTCCGGAACTGGCTGGGCAGCTACTACGGTCCCGACCATTGTGGTTCCAGCGTCGTGCAGTTCCTGGTTCAGCGAAATTCGGTCGCTCTGGCACTGGGCAAGACAGGTTGCTGATGCGGCGACGATCGCCAGCGAGATGAACAAAGTTTTCATGTGGAGCCTCCCATACTGCAAGTGCTGCAATTTGCTACTGCGCGTGACTGGAGAATCCCACGTGAAGTGGAAATCGCAAAGCGAAACCACCGCAGACCGTATGGTTACCCCCTTACGGGGGACTACACTTTCCGGGGTGGCCCAGCTTGAGAAAATAGTACTTATGTAATGTAATTTTGTCATTGCAATTTATTTACAGGGCACTAAGTAACGACAAATAAGCATCTTGTTGTGCACTGTTTATTTCCTCGATAACGTAGCGATTACCCAGTTACCGCGCCTCTAATGGCGGCAGGAAAAGTCAACATTGGCTCCCCGAGCGATTGATTCGCTGGGGCCAAGTGCAATATGGAATCAGCTATGCATGCGAGGCGCACCGTCCGGACCGCGCGACAGATGGTGGCGAACCATGGCTGGGCCACGGCTGTACGGACAGCTCGTGACCATCTGAAGAAGAAGCTGCGCCGCACCTCGCAGTTAACCGATGACACGATCGCCTGGCTTCCGACCGCTGAACACGAGTTCGACCGGCAATACGGCGTCGATACCAGCGGACTGGTGTGGAGCGTCGACCTGAAGACGGGCAGCCGCAGCGACGCATGGAACACTGCGTATTACGGCATCGGGCCATCCGTTTTTCGCCACGTGATGGCCCAGGTGCCAGGGTCCCTGTTGAGAAGTGCAACCTTTATTGACCTGGGCTGCGGGAAGGGCCGGGCGGTCCTCCTTGCCTCGGAGTATCCTTTCGTGCAGGCAATCGGGGTTGAGATTGCTCCGCAACTTCATCGCATCGCAGTTGAGAATGTTGGTCGCTACACCGCCGCTCGGTCCATGGAAGGACGGAGCGACCTCGCACCGATGAGCGTTCTGCTTCAAGATGCGGCAGAGTACCGGTTTCCAGCTGGGCCGCTGGTGGTGTATCTCTATCACCCATTCTGCCGGCCGGTGCTCGACCAGGTTGTTCGCAATCTCGGCCGCTCTCTCGCGGAAACACCGAGGAATGCTGCCGTCGTCTATATCAATCACGAACTCCGGGATGTGTTGGACCGCGCGCCGTATCTGCAGCAGGCATGGAGTGCGACCGTGCAGATGGACGTGAGCGACCGGCTGGCCGACCGAGTCGGCTCGAGCGCGGAAGATTGCGCCATCTATTTGACACATTCCTGACATGAGCCGCGTAGTCTGTCCATGCATCGTAGTTGGGAGGCAGACGTGGATGAGCTGCAAGCCTCGTCGATTTCTGTTCGCTCCCGGCAAAAAATCAGAAAGGCAGAGAAACAATGGCGAGTGAAGTAACACTGGACGCGGCACGCCGTGTGATCGCGGCGGCGGAGAAGAAGGCGAAGGAGATCGGCCAACCGATGAATATCGCGGTGGCGGATGAGGGCGGCAACCTCGTGGCGCATGTACGGATGGATGGCGCGTGGATGGGTTCTGTCAACATATCCATCAACAAGGCCTGGACATCGCGCGCATTTGATATCTCCACCAAAGACCTGGCGGATAATTCGCAATCCGGCCAGCAGTTCTTCGGCATTCACGCATCGAACGGCGGCAAGGTGATGATCTTCGCCGGTGGTATTCCGCTGAAGAAGGGCGGGAAGGTGGTGGGCGCCATCGGCGTGAGTGGTGGCTCCGGTGACCAGGATCATGCAGTTGCCGAGGCTGGCGCAGCAGCATTTAGTTCGTAGCTGTGGTGATTACGAATCATTCGAGTCCATTGAAGAATCGACAGGACTGAGGGGCTTCTGAGGGGCACGTATCCGATTCGGCACTTCGCCGGCACGGGTTGTGGCGCTAGCATGAAGTCCTCTGGCATTCTTCGCGTACCTGCTCTCGGGCATGCGCTGTCTTCACCCTTGTCACCCTCGTTTTGCTTTAGCAGCGCTTCTCTGCCTGGTCATTTTGCTGATGCCGTGTGCGGGTATAGCGGCACGGCATCAGCCGAGCCGCGTCGCATCGCGCTCGGATGGGAAAATTGCTGCCAAGCGTCAACGAGCAACCCACATAACTAGCGTCTCGGCGCATGGTGCACAAGCTGCCGGCGCGCGGACGGTTCGCGCGAACCGCGGCCGCACGCGCCGCCATCATGTGCATCCGCACACCGCGCGTGCTCTGCGCCATGCACGAAGGCATGGCACAGAAGCGGTGCGCGCGGTAGCACGTCAGGAAACCCAGCGCGTTGCACGTGATGAAGATACGGATGATGACACTCAATCAGCGTCACTGAATCTGCCGGAACAGCCGCTTGCCGCGATGAACCTGCCACCCCTGCGTGGGAGCCGCGAATCACTCGTGCGCCAGAACGAGCGCGCAGAGCAGGATGGTCTTCTCCGCGTGAAAGATCAGGATGACCTGGCGACGCTGCGCCGTCAGGGCGAGCTGGTGGCACTCCCACAACTTATTTCCATGCACGTGGACAACCGCCTTGCAGCGAACCGCCGCTACTGCCGCGCATGGACGGGCCATTTCCTCACGGACCTGGCGCGGGTGCATTACGAGCGCTTCCACAAGCCGCTGCAGGTCAATTCCGCGGTGCGGACGATCGAATATCAGCGTCATCTCCTGCACATCAACGGAAATGCGGCGCCGGCCGAAGGCGATATCGCCTCTCCGCACCTGACGGGCGAGGCGGTGGATATTGCCAAGAAGGGTTTGACCCCATCCGAAGTTGCCTGGATGCGAGCCTATCTGTTACCGCTGCAGACGGCAGGCAAGATCGACGTGGAAGAGGAGTTCCAGCAGTCGTGCTTCCATATCTCGGTCTATAGGTCGTACCTGACGCCGCGGTCGGAGGAGACACCCTCCCATAGGCCTGAACTGCTCGCCTCCGGCGTGCAGTGACCCGGCATCTTTCCCTTCCATTTCTTCCAATCCTCACCGCGGATGTCGGTGTCATGATCGATGCATAGGGAGCGCATTGATTTAGGGACGGAGGGCGCAGGGTGCCGGCGAAACATGCAATCGGAAATGTGATAGCAAACGCCGAGCTGCTCGAGATGGCGATGGCCTATGGGCCAAGCTGCGTGCTGTGCGCGGCGGCACGGCTCGGCGTCGCGGATGCCTTGGGCGACGCGGAGCGGAGCGCGTCGGAAATCGCCGCAGCATGCCGGGCGGATCCCTCCTCCATGTACCGGCTGTTGCGGGCGATGGCGGCTCTCGGCCTGCTCGAGGAGACGCAGCAGCAACACTTTCGTCTCACGGAGATGGGCCGCCCGCTGCGCAAGGATGTGCCGGAGTCTTCATGGGCGGCAGTCGTCTTCTGGGCTGATCTGCTGGCGGACTTCTGGTCGCACCTTGCCGAGTGCGTCCGCACCGGACAGAACGCGGCGCAGGTGATGGAAAAGGCGGCCATCGCGACACGCTGGTCGCAATACCCGGAGGCCAATGCGATCTTTCGCGCGGTGATGGGCACGGCTCCGGCGGAGAACTACGCACTGATCGTTGATGCGTGGCAGTTTCCGGCCGGCGGCATTGTCGCGGATCTGGGCGGCGGTGGCGGGGCGCTGATCCGCGCCGTGCTGGAGCGTCATCCGAAGCTGCGCGGCATGCTGGTGGACAGAGATGAGTCCATCGAAGCGGCGGCGGCTCACTTCAACGGTTCACCTACTGCGGAGCGCTGCGAGTTGATCGCCGCGGATCTCTCCGAGCACGTGCCTAAAGGTGCCGATGTCTATATGCTCAAGCATGTGCTGCACGGCCTCACAGACGCAAAAGCGGTCGCGATGCTGCGTCACTGTCGCGCTGCGGTTCCAGTGGCGGGAAGGCTGCTGGTGATCGAATTTGTTCTGCCGGATATCGTCTCCGGACCTGTGCCGGAACTTGTCGGACGCTTCATGAGCGACCTAAACATGATGGCAGTGACGGGAGGCCGTGAACGTAGCGAGCACGAGTGGCGGATATTGCTGGAAGAGGCAGGCTTCGGCCTAATACGAAACATTCCGGTGCCGGAACTCGACGTGTCGATCCTCGAAGCGCATCCGATCTCCGCATCGTGACACATGAAAGACGAAGCGCCGCGAAGATTCTCCGCGGCGCTCTGCCTAACGCAAACCAGCAGAGGGCTACTCCGTCCAGCGTTTGAATATCAGCGACCCATTCGTGCCACCGAAGCCGAAGGAGTTCGACAGCGCATACTCGGTACTGATTTTCTGCGGCTTATTTGGCACGTAGTGCAGCTCACAGTCGGGGTCCTGGTTATCCAGATTCGTGGTCGGCGGAGCGGTCTGATGGATCAGCGCCATAACGGTGATGCCGGCCTCGAGTCCGCCGGCGCCGCCGAGCAGGTGGCCGGTCATCGACTTGGTCGAGCTCACCGGCATGTCGCCCTTCAGCGCGCGCTCGCCGAATAACGCCTTCATCGCGGCGGATTCGAGCGCGTCGCCCAAAGGCGTCGATGTCGCGTGGGCATTCACGTAACCGATCTTGTCCGGTGAAAGGTCTGCGGATTTGAGCGCGTTGTTCATCGCACGAAAGCATCCTTCGCCCTCGGCTGCCATGCCGGTCATGTGATACGCATCGGAACTCATGCCGTAGCCGACAATCTCGGCGAGGATCGTTGCGCCGCGCGCCTTCGCGTGCTCCAGCTCCTCGAGGATGAGGATGCCGGCGCCTTCGCCGACGACAAAGCCGTCGCGGTCCTTGTCGAAGGGACGGCAGGCGTGTTCCGGATCGTCGTTGCGCGTGGAGAGCGCCTTCATCGCTGCGAATCCGCCGACGCCCATCGGAGTAATCGCGGCCTCGGAGCCTCCCGCGATCATCACGTCTGCGTCGCCGCGCTCGACGACGCGATACGCATCGCCGATGGAATGGGCGCTGGTGGTGCAGGCCGTGGCGGACGCCTGGTTCGGTCCCTTCGCGCCATATCGGATGCTTACCTGGCCGGCAGCCAGGTTCACGATGGCGGCAGGAATGAAGAAGGGAGAAATCTTGCGGGGGCCGCCGTTGAGCATGTTGCTGTGCTCACGCTCGATGATGTCGAATCCGCCTATGCCGGAGCCGATGTGGACACCGATACGCTCGGCGTTCTCCGGCGTGACTTTGAGTCCGCTGTGTTTCATTGCTTCGTCGGTTGCGGCGATCGCGAAATGGATGAAGCGCGACATCTTACGCGCTTCCTTTTTCTCAATGAACTGCAGTGGATCGAAATTCTTGACTTCGGCTGCGAATGTGACCGGGAAGTTGCTGGCATCGAAGCCGGTGATCGGCGCCATGCCGCTCTTGCCGGCTAACAGGTTCTGCCACAGCTCTGGCGCAGTGTTGCCGGGGCCGGCCATGAGTCCAAGCCCTGTCACTACTACCCGTCGGTCGCAACGCAAGGCTACTTGCCGCCTTTCGCGTGCTTCTCGATGTATTCGGTCGCGTCCTTCACGGTCTTGATCTTCTCGGCGTCTTCGTCCGGGATCTCCATGTCGAAGGCCTCTTCGAACTGCATCACCAGCTCCACCACATCTAGCGAGTCCGCGCCCAGGTCTTCCTGAAAGGAGGCGCTGGGTGTGACTTCGGCCTCGTCTACCTGGAGCTGCTCGACAATGATCTGCTTTACCTTCTCGTCCACTGCTGCCATGCGTATCTCCTCGACCAACAAAACGAATGAAGTGAATACCTTTTGAGACTATCAGGTACGCGACGTGCGGACGCACTCCTGGCGCCCCACACCGGTGTGTGGATGCCGGTCCCGAACTTCCAAGTCTACTGAGAGGTCCGGGGGGTGTAAAGGCGGGCGACCTGGTCCAATGCACGCCCCCGAGAACCACATTGAGGCAGTAAAGTGCGAAGAGCGGTACGGGTTCGTGAACGCCATGATCTATCTTTTCGCGGCGCTGGCCGGTCTCGTGATTGGCGGCCTGCTGGGATATGCGATTGCACTCTCGCGGCGCTCGGCTATGGCCGAAGAAACGGCGCAGCTGCGCAGTAAGGTCGCGGCACTGGATGCGACTTTGGTCGCCGAGCGCGGCGCTCACGACGAGAAACTGGCGCTGTTGGACGACGCACGCGATCGCATGACGTACGAGTTCCGCGCCCTGGCCAACGACATTCTGGAGGAAAAGTCGCGCCGGTTTACTGAGCAGAACCAGGCGAACCTCGGCCAACTGCTCGATCCGCTCAAAACACGGTTGCAGGAGTTCCAGTCGAAGGTCGATCAGGTCTACGTGCAGGAGAGCAAAGACCGCAGCGCACTGGCGCAGCAGGTGACCTCGCTGCTGGAGATGAATCAGCGTCTTGCCGAAGAGGCGAAGGACCTGACGCAGGCGCTCAAGGGTTCCACGAAGGCACAGGGCGACTGGGGCGAAGTCGTGCTGGAGCGCATCCTCGAAGCTGCAGGGCTGCGGCGAGGTCACGAGTACACGATGCAGGAGACCATCGCGCGCGAGGATGCCAGCCGCGCGCGGCCGGATGTCATCCTGCATCTACCGGGCGATCGGAAGCTGGTGGTCGATGCGAAGGTCTCTCTGCTCGATTACGGCACATACTGCGGGAGCTCAGACGACGCCCTGCGCAGACATGCTGCCGCGCGTCATTGCGCTTCACTTCGTGAGCATATCCGCGATCTTGCAGCCCGCAACTATCACCATCTTCCCGGTCTCGAAACTCTGGATTTCGTCATCCTGTTTGTGCCTATCGAGCCGGCGTTCCTGTTGGCGCTTGAAACCGACAGCAACCTGTGGGTCCACGCGTGGGAGAAGAACATCTTGCTGGTCTCGCCCAGCACGCTGCTGTTCGTCGTACGCACGGTGGCACATCTGTGGCGGCAGGAGGAGCAGGCACGGAACGTGCAGCAGATCGCCGAACGCGGCGCGGAGCTCTACGACAAATTCGCCGGATTTGTTGATGACCTGAGCAAACTTGGCGCGCGCATCGAACAGACGCGAAATGCATATGATGCAGCCTTCGACAAGCTGACGCGCGGGCGCGGCAACCTGGTGCGTCAGGTGGAGATGCTGCGTGCTCTCGGCGTGCAACCGACGAAGCGCCTGCCGCGGCAACTGACGCAGCAGGCGCAGGAAATAGATATTTTCGAGAACGTCGGCGCAGAAACGTTCGATAAAGCCGAAGGTTTTGAAACGTAGCCCTGTTGCCAGCGTCTAACCCTCGGTATCGCAGCGTAGCTATCCCCCAAATGGGTAGCTTGCAAAGCGCGCCGCCCCTCGGTAGCATCCGAGTCAGAAACCGGCCTGCAAAGCAGGTGCGGAGCTAACGCTGGTAGAACCTATATTCATTGAACAGGGACTCGACTCGAACAATTGGCTCGGTGTGCAGTGTCCGCCAGTCCGGAATGCCTAAAGAGCTGCGGAGAGTCCCACCGTCTTAGGACGGGTTCACCAGCGCGCACCGCACGGCCCCGTGGGTCGGTTTTGTTCCTCTTCTTCCCGCCGAATCTCCTGCACTGCGCTGCGAGGCTTGTCATTTCGCTATGTATCCTCGCTTCCTCCAGTTCGGCGCATTTGTAATCTCGACCTATGGCGTGCTTGCCGTCGTCGCGGCGCTTTGCGGCGTCGCGCTCTGGACAGGCATCGCGCGCCGCACCGGCATGGACGCGGAGAGGATACAGAACGCCGGCCTGCTGGCCGTTGTCTGCGTTGTCGTGGGGGCGCGCCTTGCCGTCGTGGTCGCCAACTGGCGCGGCTTTCTCGAGGCGCCGCTGCTTGTGCTCGGCGCGGGCACGCTGGCATCCGGCAGCGCGGCGCCATTCGGAGTGCTGCTGGCTGTGGTTGCCGTCATTGCTTACCTGATGCTGACCCGCGTGCCGCTCTTGCCGGCGCTCTCTGCTGCAGCACCCGCAGTTGTGCTGGCTTTGGCAATTCTCGATGTCGGTGACTTTGCTGCCGGGTCGCACTATGGCGCACCCACTGCGCTGCGCTGGGGTGTGACCTACAGCAGTCGCTTTGCCGCTCGTACCACTGGCGTACCACTGGGCGTCGCCGTGCATCCGGTGCAGATCTACGCAGCGATCGGTCACTTTGCTCTTGCCGCCGGGTTGGTGATGATGCTGCGGCATCAGTTCCAACCTGCTGAGGTTCTCGGTACCGCGCTCTTCGCAGACGGAGTATTCCGCTTTCTGCTCGCGCCACTATCGGGTGCGTATGCCGACGCTCCTGTCCTCTTCCACCTGATCACTTCCGCCCAGGGATTGGCGATGCTGATGGTGATTGTGGGCGGCGCGTGCTGGCTGGGGCACGGCAAGCAAGCGGCGGTGCATCATGCCTGAAACCGCACCTCGCATGCTTGCAGTTCCTGGGGAATCCGCCGGCCGCCGGCTTGATCAGTATCTGGTGGAGGCGCTCGGGGTCAGTCGCGCCCGCGTCCAGTGGCTACTGTCCCAGGCGAAGGTGCTGCTCGAAGACAAGGCACCCAAGGCCAGTCTGAAGTTGCGCGGTGGCGAGCAGATTTTTATCACCGGCGAAGCGGAGCCGCGTCCCGTGCGTGCCGTGCCAGAGGCGATCACGCTCGACATCGTTTATGAAGACGACGACATCGCCGTCGTGAACAAGCCGGCCGGCATGATGGTGCATGCCGGCGCCGGTTCGACGGATGACGCGCGCAACCGCGGCACGCTGGTGAACGCGCTGTTGCACCATTTTCAGGAACTCTCCTCGCACGGCGGTGAGCTGCGTCCCGGCATCGTGCATCGCCTGGATAAGGAGACCAGCGGGCTGCTGTTGGTGGCGAAGCACGATAAGGCGCATGCCAAGCTGGCCGAGATGTTCGCGCGCCGCCAGGTGCGGAAGACCTACATCGCGCTGGTGCACGGCGGAGTGGCTGCCGAAAGCGGCACGGTGAATGCCGCCATAAGCCGCGATACCGTGCGTCGCACGCGCATGACGACACGCCGCGACGACGGCCGCACCGCCATCAGCCATTACCGCGTGCTGCGCCGCATTGAATCGCCCTTCGGCCGCTTCACCCTGGTCTCAGTACGCATTGAGACCGGCCGCACGCACCAGATTCGCGTCCACATGGCGTCACTTGGCCATCCAGTTGTCGGCGATACTCTTTACGGCGCGCCGGCGCAGATCCACCTGGCGCCCGCTACCGGACGCGCACAGACGCCGCGCCGGAAAACGGCAGAAGCCGGCGCAGCCCAGCCCGTACTACGGCTTGAGCGGAACTTCCTGCACGCGGCCGAACTTGCCCTGGCGCATCCGGTCACAGGTCGCCCACTCGCTTTTCAGGCGCCGCTGCCCGGGGAGCTTGAGCTGTTTCTCAAACAATTAACTACCGAGTTGATCACCCAGCCGGCCTCGCCGCCGCCAGCAACTGGAGCGGGCCGGAAACGCATACAATGAAAGCAGCCCCAATGAGTCTTCGCCTTCCTTCTGCCCTGGGCCGTCCAGGCTTGCGCCGGTTCTCCTTCTGCCACTGCTTCGCCAGCGTTGTGCTGACAGGCATGCTCGCCACTTCGCTCCCGCTCGCCGCGCAAACCGCAGCGCCGGAAACGGCATCGCCCTCTGCTCCAGCATCCCAGGTCTCTGCCCCGCGGTCCCAGACCCAGACCGCGCCCAGTTCCCTTCCCGACGCACCCGGACAGCCTGTTCCCGTCCCGGCCAAGCCTGCGCCGCCACCGCCTGCAGACCCGCCAAAGCCGCCGCCGGCCACGGCTACGCAACCTACCAATCCGCCTGCGCAGGCCTCGGCCACCAATCAGGAACCAGAGCAGGCCGCACCAGGCGATGAAGAAGGCACCTACACGCTGAAGGCCAACGTGAACGAAGTCAACCTCACGTTCACGGTCACCGATAGTCACGGGCGCTTCGTCAATCACCTGCAGCAGCAGGATTTCGCGCTTCTCGACGATCAGCGCGCACCGGCGCAGGTCTACAGCTTTACCCAACGGACCAATCAGCCGCTGCGCGTAGGTCTGGTCATCGACGCCAGCACCTCCATCCGCGCGCGCTTCAAATTCGAGCAGCAGGCCGCAACGGAGTTTCTGCTGGACATCCTGCGGCCGCGGACCGACCGCGCCTTCATTATGGGTTTCGATGTCAGTTCCTACGTCACGCAGGGCTTCACCAACAACCCCGACCTGCTGGAGACCGGACTGACCCGGTTGAAGCCGGGCGGCGGCACCGCACTCTACGACGCGATATACAAGGCTTGCCGTGACCAGATGATCAAGAACATTCCGGCGAATGCCGAGGTGCGCAAGGCCCTCATCCTGGTTTCGGATGGCGATGACAACCAGAGCCGCGCTTACCTGGATGATGCGATCAAGATGTGCCAGCGCGCGGAGACCACCATCTTCGCCATCAGCACCAACACCAGTCCCAGCCGCGAGCGCGGCGATGAGGTGCTCAAGAAAATGGCGTTGGCGACTGGCGGCACCGCGTTCTATCCACAGCGGCTCGAAGACATCGCGAACGAGTTCCATCGTGTGGAAGAGGTGCTGCGCTCACAATATTCGCTCGCCTACAAGCCGGCGGATTTCCGCGCGGACGGCTCCTTCCGCACCATCTATCTCACGTCGTTGCGCGGCGGTTATTCGGTGCATGCACGCACCGGCTACTTCGCACCGAAATAGCATCATTGCTGTTGATTCGGCAGCGGCGGCGCGACGAAGCCGCTGTCGTGCACTGCTTCCATGAAGATTCCGCAACGCTCGAAGTAAACCGTGCTGGGATCCAGGACTACGACGGTGTCGAAGGGCAGCGTGCCCGGCGCTCCCAATTTGAGCACTTCGACCTTCGAGCCGTGATCCAGGGAAAGCTCGTGCAGGGTCACTCCCGCTTGCGAATGGTGCGCGCTGAAATCTGCCGGCTCCATCATGCTGACGCGGGGCGCCGGACTGGTTGCCGTCGCCGGGCCCCATACAATTTTCTGATCGCTCATAAGCACCCGCGACCCGCGCGCGGTCTTGCTGAAGAATGAGGGATTGGTCGTGCATGAGGCCGTGGTTAGGGGCTTCTTCGGGTGCATCTTCGTAATCTTCCAGTAGCCGCTCATCCCGGCCGGCAGGTTCTGCGCCAGCGCCGCAGGAGCAACTCCGATCAAAGCAGCAGCGCATAGCATCTTCAACAGCGAGAGCGTATCTCTCATCCCAGCATCTCCAGTAATTCTGGTTCGCCGATCACCGGCACTTTCAGGTCGCGCGCTTTGTCGAGCTTTGATCCTGCCTCTTCGCCGGCGACGACGTAGCTCGTCTTCTTGCTTACGGAGCCGGACACGCGTCCTCCCGATGCTTCGATGCGTTCTTTCGCCTCATCGCGTGTCAACGTGGGCAGTGTGCCGGTGAGCACGAAGGTCAGGCCCTCAAGCTTTGCCGAGCGTTTGCGGCGTTCTGCTGTGAAAGTGAGCCCAGCCATGCGCAGGCGTTCGATCAGCTCGCGGTTGCGCTCCTCGGCGAAGAATTCGTGCACTGCCGCGGCCACGCGCGGACCCACCTCCTGCACGCGCTCCAACTCTTCAATCGTTGCGGTGAGCAGGACATCCATCGCACCGAATGCATCCGCCAGCAGTTGTGCCGTCCTCTCGCCGACGAAGCGAATCCCCAGCCCGAAGAGCACGCGATCGAGCGGGGCCTTCTTCGTTTGTTCGATCTCGGCAATCAGCGCATCGGCTGTCTTCTGCCCGATGCGCTCCAGCGTCAGCAGCTTGTCGCTGGTGAGCGAATAGAGGTCCGCAATGGAGTGCACCAACCCATGCTCCATCAGTTGCACCACGACGGCTTCTCCCATGCCGTCGATGTTCATGACGCCGCGGGAGGCGAAGTGCAGCAGGCTCTCGCGCAGCCGTGCCGGGCAGTCCACGTTCACGCAGCGATAGTCCGCCTCGCCCTCGGTGCGAACGATCTCGCTGCCGCACACCGGACAGTGCGCAGGGAAATGAAACCGCTTATGCCCGCGAGGATGGTCCTTATCTTCGACCACTTCGACGATCTTCGGAATCACATCGCCGCCCCGTTCGACACGCACGAAGTCGCCGATCTTCACGCCAAGCCGCTCGATCTCGTCGGCGTTATGGAGCGTCGCGCGTGTCACGGTGATCCCGCCAATGGCAACCGCGCTCAGGACCGCGACGGGCGTCAGCTTGCCGGTGCGTCCCACCTGCACCGCGATGTCTTGGAGCCGCGTGACGCCGCCGCGTGCCGTGAACTTGTATGCGACCGCCCAGCGAGGCGCTTTGCCGGTAAAGCCAAGCCGCTTCTGCAACGCGGTGCTGTTTACCTTGATGACCACGCCATCGATTTCGTAACCGAGCGATGCGCGCTGCTCCTCAGCACGCGCGACGAAGGTCCGCAACTGATCCAGCGTCTTGAATGCCTCACGGTGCGGATTCACGCGGAAGCCGGCTGTCGTAAGTGCATCGAGCGTCTCCAACTGTGTCGGGAATGCGTTCTCACCCTCCGCGCCTGGAGTCAGTTGCAGAGCGAAGTAGCCGTAGAAATCCAATCGGCGCTGCGCGACAATGTTCGGCTCGACGGTGCGGATGGTGCCCGCCGCGGCGTTCCGCGGGTTGGCTGCCGGTGACTGGCCGAGAGCTTCTCGCTCTTGGTTCATCTTCAGGAAGGCCGCCATCGGCATCACCACCTCGCCGCGGATCTCGAACGGCATAGGCAGCCTGCTCTTCTTCAATTTCTCGGCAGAGATCGCAAGCGGAACGGAGCGAATCGTCCGGACATTACTGGTCACGTCTTCGCCGATCGTGCCGTTGCCGCGCGTGATGGCACGAGCCAGCACGGCGCCGCCGCTCGAGCCTGCGGTGTAGTGCAAGGCCAGCGAAAGGCCATCGAGCTTCAACTCGGTGACGTATGCGATCTCCGCATCCCCCGCCAGCGAACGCACCCGGCGATCCCAATCTGCCAACTCCTCAGGAGTGTTTACGTTGTCCAGCGAGAGCATGGGCCGCGAATGCGCAACCTTCAGGAAGCCTTCTTTCGGCTTGCCGCCGACGCGCTGGGTAGGTGAATCCGGTGTGACCCACTCCGGATGCTGTGCCTCAATCTCCTTCAGATCGCGCATGAGCGCATCGAAGTCCGCATCCTCCAGCTCAGGTGCGTCGAGCACGTAATAGAGGTGCTCGTGGTGGCGGATCTTGTCGCGCAGTGCCTCAGTCTTCGCCAGTGTCAGTGACTGTCTCGATCGCTCGGCCATCGTCCCGGATTATAGAGATGCGGACTGTCTACCTGTATGCTTCCCTCGAACACTGAACGCCGCAATCGACCATGGAACCTGTCACCCATTTCCTTACGGGCGCATGCCTGGGCCGCGCGGGCTTCAATCGCAAAACCGCGTACGCCACACTGGCCATGACGCTGGCCGCGGAGACACCGGACCTCGATATTCTGTGGGGCTTTCGAGGGCCGCTGGTTGCGTTCCAGCATCATCGCGGTTTCACCCATACCCTGCTGGCTGCGCCGCTGATTGCCCTGGTGGTTACCGCATTCTGTTGGGGCTTCCATCGGCTGCGACGAAAGCAGCCCCGGATTCCACCTCGATGGCCGTTGCTGTGGCTGTTTGCGTTGCTCGCCGATCTCAGTCATCTGCTGCTCGACTACACCAACAACTACGGCATACGGCCCTTCGCGCCGTTCTATCCGCGCTGGTTTTCTTGGGACATCGTCTTCATCTTCGAGCCCGTCATGTTTGTGCTGCTGCTCGGTGGCCTGGTGATTCCCGCTCTGCTGGGCCTGGTCGATCGCGAGATTTCCAAGCGTAGAGGCGTATTTCGCGGACGCGGCTGGGCGATTGCGGCACTGATGGGTATTGCCGCCCTTTACATCCTGCGCAGTACAGAGCATGCGCGTGCCGTCCATCTGCTGCAGCAGACCTCGTTTGATCATCCGGTGCTGCGGGTGTCCGCAGAGCCTTATCCGATCAATCCCTTTCGCTGGCAGGGCATCGTGGAGACGGACAACGCCTACCACTTCGCAGACCTGCGCACCCGCGGCGACACCGTCAACATCGATGAGGCCGGCGCGATTTACAAGCCGCCCGTTACACCCGCTGTCGCGGCGGCAAAACGCTCCTGGCTCGGACGCGTGTATCTCGACTGGTCGCAGTTCCCGCTGGTGGAAGACATCGGCCCCGGCGACCCACCCGATATGCCGCAGGATGCCAACCCGCATCTCCAGCAGGTGAACTTCCATGACCTGCGCTTTGGTTACACAGACTGGTTCGGCACACATCAAAACCGGAAGCCGCTCTCCGGCTCGGTCTTTGTCGCGCCCAACGGCCAGATTGAGGCGACCTTCATGGACGGCCGTCCCCAGGACTGATCGGGCCTGTAAAGTCGACCCGATGGCATACCGAATGTTTTGCGGCGACCTATCATCGTTCGCGATAAAATCAATCTTTGACTGCGCACGGCTTTTTGCGTCCGCAAACGAAGTGATCGAGGTTGCCCATGTCCGCGTTCATCCTGATCCTGGCCGCTCTTGCCAGCCGCATCGCTGCTCTCTCCGGCTGGTTCAACTTCACTGCTGTCGGCGGCTCTCTGCTCTACTTCGGCGCCCGCCGCCCGCTACGCCAGGCCGCCTGGGCCATCGTGCCGTTCATGGCCATGGATGTTTACCTCACCACGCGCGTCTACCGCATGGCCTTCCACGCAGGGGACTATCTCATCACCTGGCTCTGGTACGCGGCGGTGCTGGTGCTGGGCTCGCTGCTGCTGAAGCAGCGGACCAATGTCACACGGGTCGTAAGCGGCTCCCTGCTGGCGTCGACCAGTTTCTTTGCGGTCAGCAACTACGCGGTCTGGGTCGGCTCCGGCATGTATCCCCACACGCTCGGCGGGCTGAGCGCCTGCTACGTTTCCGCGCTGCCCTTCTATCGCAACGATCTGGTCTCCACCCTGCTGGTGACCGGCCTGGCCTTCGGGGCGGAAGCGCTGGTGCGGCGCTCACGTGAAACACCTGCCGCAAGTGATGGGCCGATAGCCGCTTAGCGGAAATCCGCGCAGCAATGAGTCGGGCGCGGCTATTAGCCGCGCCCTTCGTGTTTCGGATCGCGCTAGAACGCAGCCTTCGCGCCGGCCACAAGCTCTTCCTCGCTCACCTTCTTGATCGTCTGTCCGGCCGACCACGAATGTCCGAACGGATCGGTGAACTGGCCGTAACGGTCGCCCCAGAACTGGTCTGCGAGCGGCATGGTGACTTTGGCCCCCGCCGTGACAGCTTTCTCCCATAGCGAGTTCACATCGTCGGTGTGCAGATGCAAGGTCACAGGCGAGCCGCCGAAGGCCTCCGGGGTGCGGCTGCGGCCCATGTGCTCAGGAAAATCGTCCGAAAGCATCAGGTCCATGCCGAGCACCTTCAGGTGGGCGTGCATCAGGCGCTTGCCGTCCGGAGCCTGGTGTCGTGCGATTTCTTCCGCACCGAAGGCCTTCTTGTAGAAATCGACGGCCGCGGCAGCGTTGCTCACGGTCAGATACGGAGTAAGGGATTTGCTCATACACATCTCCTCGAATTCGGAATTCGCTTGCCGGGACCGGGCGCTTGAGAAAGGCCCGCCGGGCGCAGGCGCCAGCATACGCGCAGACCATGAACGCTACAACCGCTCTGGGCCGACGCAACCGGATGCTGATTTATCCTGACGTTTGATCATGTCTGACGATTCGATTCCTCAACTGCGCGGCTACGATGACGCCTCGCTCGACCGCGCTTTTGCTTCGCTTACTGCCGATCTGGAGCGCGGCGCGGGCTCGCTTAATGGCGCGGATGCGGTTGAGCAATTTCGGCTCGAATGGCTGGGACGCAAACATGGCCGCCTCAAGACGGTCAGCGAGGCCTGGCTAAAGACGGCTCCTCCCGAAGCGCGCCGCCCCCTGGGCCAGCGTTTTAACGGGCTGAAAGAGCGGATCGAAGCCCTGCTTACAGATGCCGCCGCAGGCAAGCATCGCGCCGCAACCGGTGCGGCCATCGACGTGACTCTCCCCGGGACGCGTCCGCAACTCGGTGCCGAGCACCCCATCGTGCGCACCTGGCACGAGGCGGTGCGCATCTTCGCGGCCATGGGCTACTCCGTCGGTACCGGCCCCGAGGTGGAGACCGATTATTACAACTTCGAGTCTCTGAACTTCCCGCCGAACCACCCCGCACGCGACACGCAGGACACGCTCGTCGTCGTGGGGCAGGAACGCAAGCCCCTGCGGGACCGCCTGCTGATGCGCACCCACACGTCCCCCGTGCAGATTCGCACCATGGAGCAGCAACCGCCCCCGATTCGCCTCGTTATCCCGGGCAAGGTGCACCGCAACGACGCCGCCGACGCGACGCACTCGCCGATCTTTCACCAGGTCGAGGGGCTCTGTGTCGATGAGGGAATCACCTTTGGCGATCTCAAGGGCACGCTCGACCACGCGATGAAAGCCTTCTTCGGCTCCAGCGTGAAGACACGTTTCTTCCCGTCATTCTTCCCCTTTACCGAACCCAGCGCAGACGTGCAGATCTCCTGCATCTTCTGCGGCGGCAAGGGCTGCCGCAAGTGCAAGCACTCCGGCTGGATCGAGCTGCTCGGCTGCGGCATGGTGGACCCCGCGATATTCGGCTTCGTGCGCCAGAAGCAGCCTGCCTACGATCCGGAGAAAATATCCGGCTTCGCCTTTGGCATGGGCCTGGACCGTATTGCGATGATGAAGTACGGCATCAGCGACATCGGCCTGCTGTTTTCGGGGGATGTGCGCTTCCTGGAGCAATTCGCGTGAATATTCTCAGCGCCTGGCTCCGAAGCTATTTGCCGCAATTCGACGCGTCCGACCGCGAACTTGCTGATGACCTGACACTCCGCGGCATCGCCGTGGAAGGCGTCTTTGACGCGGCGGCACCAATCGGTGGTTCGCTGTTCGAGACCGACATCACCACGAATCGCGTCGATGCGATGAATCACTACGGCGTCGCGCGCGAAGCCGCCGCCATTTACGGACTCACGCTCGCGCCGCTCGACACCACGCTGCCCGCGGCACACCCGGGGGCAGGTCATCCTGTTCGCATTGAAGCGCCCGAAGCCTGCGGACGCTTTACCGCCCGCATCCTGCGCAACGTTAAGATCGGTCCGTCATGCGGCATCGTGGCGGAACGCTTCGCCGCCCTCGGCCAGAAGCTCATTCTGAATGCAGTCGATGCCAGCAACTACGTGCTCTTCGGCATGGGCCACCCGACGCATGCCTTCGACCTCGACAAGATTGAAGGCGCCATCGTTGTTCGTCGCGCGCGACCAGGAGAGCGGTTGAAGACACTTGACGGGATCGACCGCGTGCTCGATGCCGACGATGTCGTCGTTGCAGATGAAAAGAAGGCGCTCGGACTCGCCGGTGTGATGGGCGGCTGGGATACCATGATCACGCCCGAGACGAAGAACATCCTCATCGAGGCTGCATGGTTCGATCCTGCCGTAGTCCGCCGCATGAGCCGGCGCCATGGCATTCACTCGGATGCATCGCACCGCTTCGAGCGCGGCGCAGACTTCCACGCGCCACCGGTCGCATCAGCACTCGTCTCGCAGCTCATTCTAAAAAGCAGAGGCCACATCGAAGGCGAGCTTGTCGATGTGGTTATTCCGCAGGTCCTGGCGCGCGTGGCGGCCCGACGTTCGATCGCTTTTTCGGTTGCGCGATGCGCAGAACTGCTTGGTCGCACCAGCGACGGTCCCGGCATCACGGACGAAGTCTCGACCGGCATCCTTCACTCGCTGGGCTGCACGCTTGCGCCATCGGCCGAGGGTCGCTATAGCGTCACGCTGCCCAGTTGGCGGCTTGATTTGGAGCGCGAGATCGATCTCATCGAAGAAGTCGCGCGTGTCTACGGCTACAACCGCTTCGCGAACACGCTGCCCACCTTCTCCGGCACGGTGCTGGAACTTCCGAACGCGCCCAAGCAGACAGCCGTTCGCGAGCTTCTGCTGTCCGCCGGCTATCACGAAGCTATCTCCTCCACTTTTTGTTCCGCCACCGACGCTGCTACATTTGCCCCGCAACCGGGTGTTGCTGTGGCCATGGACAACCCGTTGAGCGAAGAGGCCGGCATGCTGCGGCCTTCGCTCGTGCCCGGGATGCTTACCATGCTGGCTTACAACCTGAATCGCAATGTCGACGACGTCCGGCTCTTCGAGATGGGCACGGTCTTCACCGGCTCGCCTGAGCGGGTGGACGAGGCGCAGTGGCTCGCCTTTGGTGCTACCGGTCGGCTTCGCGATGGCCTGAATTCCTCGCGCGCTTTGAATTTCTTCGATCTCAAAGGTGTGGTGGAAGCGCTAACCGCACGCTTTGCTGCGCGCTCGGTCTACTTCGACGCGTTCCCGGTGGCAAGCGGATTACTGCCGCACTGGCTCAACCCCGCGCGCGCGGCGCGCTGCGTGGTGGATGGATCGACCGTTGCATACTTCGGCGAGCTGCATCCGGACGAAAACGCGAGCCGCAAGCTGCGCCAACCGGTACTCGTCGGCGAAATCTATCTTGACCGTCTCTTCCGCCACTCGCTACGCCAGCCCAGCACCCGTGATCTCTCGCGCTACCAGCCGGTACGCCGCGACTTCTCACTTGTCTTTCCGGACACGGTGCATTGGGAGGCGGTCGGCTCCGCCCTTAGCGGTCTCGCGATTGCCGAGCTGCAGGAATATCGCCCGGCCGAGATTTTCCGCGATCCAAAGGGAAAGACCGTTCCAGCCGGACACTACTCCGTGCTCGTTTCGACAACCTTCCAGTCGCCTGATCGGACCCTGCGCGATGAGGAACTTCACGCCTGGTCGAACAGCATCGTCAGCACCCTGGAGTCGCTGGGGGGTCGGCTGCGCACGCAATAACGGCAAGAGAGTGTCAATTACGGCACACATATGCACAGGGGGCAAATCGGATTTGCCTTCGCGCGTTTGCATTGGCGATATACTGCGGCTCAGGCAAGCATGATTCCCCTAATGCAGTGAGGATGTATGGCGGCGGCAGCAATGGATTTGACGGAGCAGGGAGCGGAAACCCTGGCAGTGGCGGATTTTCAAGCCCTGGAAGAGCGCGTTCTGCGCGCAGTGGAACTGCTGAAGGCCGAGCGTGAGGCCCACGCCGCGGCGACTTCGAAGGTCGAAGAGCTTGAGCGTCACAGCGCAGAGTTGGAACGGCAACTGGCGGGCCGGGCAGAGCAATCGACACGGCTGGAAGGTGAAGTCAGCCAGTTGCAGCAGGAGCGGGACCACGTACGTGGCCGTGTTGAGCGGCTATTGAAGCATCTGGACGAATTCACCGCGTAGTCACCCGACTGCGCCCCGTCAGGAAAGCGCACACCAGGAGAAGATTGAGCCCGCGATGAACGATACCAGCCAAGGCGTTACCGTTGAGATCTACGACCAGCCGTATCACCTGCGCGGGCAGGATCCCGCGTATATCGAGCGGCTGGCTAATCTTGTAGACACGAAGATGCGCTCAGTGGCGGCGCAGGGCACGACCGTGGACTCGCTGCGTGTGGCAGTGCTGGCGGCCATCAATATCGCCGACGAACTGATGACACTGCAGGCGCGCTATCGCAACGCGAATCAGGCGGAGAGCACACTGCGCACTCGCGCCAGCAATCTGAACGGACTGCTCGATTCAGTACTTACCAGCGAACGCCGCACAGGTTAAGAACACTTCCATTCGACCTGTGCTGATCCCGGAGCTGCGTTGGCGACTGAGCAGAGTGTCCAGCAACCAGTGGACTTTCTCGATGCGAGCCTGAAAAATGCGATCCAGGCACCCTTCTCTTCGCCACATGCACCTCACGCGCGCTGATATCAGAGCGCCGCAATTTTGACGTTTCCATCCGAGGTGTGCACGCTAAGCGGCATGCCACCGCCGTTCAGATGTCCATGCAGGTGGTTGCCGGAACTGTCGTAGTGGTCCATGGTCAAAGGCAGCGCGCAGTCAAGATGGCCATCACTGGTGGAGATATCAAGATCGGCGGCGAGCGTCGACGGCACATGAAGGACAACCTGCCCATCCGAACTCTCGATGCGCGACGCTGCGTTGAGCTGCGAGCCCGACGCCAGAGTAAAGTCCAGGTTGCCGTCGCTGGTATGCAGTTGCACAGCGCTAAACTGCCCATCGATTTGCATATGGCCGTCTGAGCCGCGCGCTTCCAAGGTGCCGGTCGCGCGACGGATGACAACGTTGCCATCTGAGCTGCCGAGATGCAGATCGCCGTGGACATCTTCGAGCGTCACCGAGCCGTCGCCGGAATGCACCTGGAGTTTGCCGGTCAGTTCGCGCGCGGTGAGATTTCCGTCCGACGTCTTCGCCTCGAGATCGAGATGGGAGGGCACTTCCACTGTGACTTTCGTCCCCGCTTCATTTCGCCAGTTGATGTGAACCCCGATATGCGGCTTCTCCTTAAACGAAAAGAAGACATGGTCGCCCTCCTGGCGCTCTTCCAGGCGGTATTCGTTCAGGTCGCGTGTGGCGTGCACCTGAACGCGGATCTCCTTGCACTCACCGCAGGACTGAATGTCCAGCCCGCTGTCGCCAGTCTCGATGGCGAGCGTGGGGGTACCGCTCAACGAATAGGTCTTCTGCCAGTCGTGCCCGGTCAACTGAGCGGAAGCGGGCAAGGATGCAAACGAAAGGGTGGCGGCGGCAAAGGCAACGCAGGAGCACGAGAGGGACAGACGGTTCGACTGGACGGACATGGGCTTTCTCCTGGGCGCCAATACGCCGCAGGAAAGGGCTTAGTTCCGGGAATCTTCAGAAAGTGCTTGGGACGAGTATTTAGGGCTTTTTCCCTTGGCCGCCGGACGTGCCGGTGAAGCTGCCCGTGCTGTGCTGGCCGGCGTTCTGGCCTGGTGGGGGCTGGGGCTGTTTCTCGTCGACGCTCTTCTTCAGCTGCTGTTTCTGTTCCTGGTGCTGACCGCCAGAGGCGTAATGATCCTCCGGCGCGATGTGCTCCACGGATGTCGCGGCTCCCGGAGTGGTGCTAGGTTCCTCCGGCTTTACCTCTGTCTTGTTACCCACGGTTGTCCTCCTCGACTCTGTCGTCAGGGAGGTTAGATGCCTGCGAGGGCGTCCCGCAGGCGTTGCCAGCTCTGCTCCAGGATTTCGGGCAGGACACGGGTCTCACTCGCCACAGTCATGAAGTTTGTGTCGCCGAACCAGCGGGGGAGTACGTGCATGTGTAGGTGGTCGGCTACACCAGCGCCCGCGGCTTTGCCGAGGTTGAGGCCGATGTTGATGCCATCCGGGGAGTAGGCGCGCTCCTGGGCCCGGGCAGTTCGCTGGGCCAGCGCCATCATCTCCTGCGCGGTCTCCGCCGCCAGTGCACCGAAATCTCCGTCATGTGCATAAGGGACGATCATCACGTGACCGGAGGTGTAAGGGTAGGCGTTCAGGCAGATGTAGCAGCTCTGCCCACGCAGTACGATGTTCGCCGCGCGGTCTGCTTCCTCGGGTCCCATGCCGTGCTCGATGGCATAGTCGGCCGCAGCGATCAGGTTGCAAAAGACGCAGTGGTGGTCTTCGGGCCATGCTGCGAGCTTGGCTGGCACCCCAGCCCGGGCGTCTCGCGTGTCTTCCTGGGTGACGTATGGGTAGCGCCACGGCGTCCACAGATGATCCATAGATCATTTTTCCTGTATTTCTCGACGGACCGACGGTAGTCCGGCGTGACTTTCTCTCCGAAAGATCAAAAATCGGGTTTTCTCAGCTGCGGGAGCAGCAGAGAAGAGCGGTCCAGAGGCGAGTATAAGGGGTCGCAGAGCCCACGGCGGGCGGCCGCCGCGCGCTGCCAATTCACGCTCCATTCACATGCTTTGCCTGCGCTCAACTTTGTTTGACTGCCCTATGACCGGTTGCTACACTCTTAATTGAAGCCCTGTCTGCTGGATTCGTAGATGCGGCTTCCACTGCGATCCCTGCCCATTCCGAAGCCAAGGCAACTCCATCACTGGAGACCTGCAACGCGTTCGCTCCAGTACCTGGCGAATTCCAGCGGGCCCCAGCGGAATCGCCTCCCGGTAAAGATGCAGGTCAGCAGCGAGTGCCCTGGGTTCGCCACCGTCAGGAAGCCGAAGCGGAGCAAGGTGCGCCGGTCCCTCCGGAACCGCCTTGTACGTTGCTCGATAAGGGCCTGACTTCCCCCCGATTGGCGCGCCTAGCCGGCGACTGTCCGATACGCCCCATGCGGGGCTTGTTGCCAGAACGCCGAGGCGGTGGACGGCACCGCCGATGAATCCGGAGCTGGTTGCTATGGCAGACGCCCAACATTCTGAACAAACCGAGAGCAAAACCCTGAACACCGAACTGGAAACCCCAACGCTTGATGCCGCGACGGAGCACCAACAGCCGTCGACCGAACCCACCTACAACCACCAGGACGCCGAGTACCATGACGGCGATGCTGGCCAGTCCTCCGCATCTGAGTCTCACGGCGCAACCGTTGCCACTGCCGAAGCGGCAGATGAAGACATGAGCATGGAGGATTTTGCCGCGGCACTGGAGTCCTTTGACCGCGAGCAGGCCGCCGAGGCTGCCATTGCACAGGGCGATGAGAACAACATCGTCTCGGGCACAGTGGTGAAGCTGACGGACAAGCATGTGGTGGTGGATCTGGGCCTCAAGAGCGAGGGCCTCATTCCGCTGGAGCAGGTGACTGATCACACTGGCCAGTCGAAGCTGCACCCCGGCGACCTGGTCGAGGTCGTGGTGGAGCGCGAAGAGGTCGAGGGCGGCTACCTGCTCAGCTATGAGAAGGCGCAGCGCCATCGCGTCTGGGATTCCATCGAGAAGGCGTACACCGACAAGGTGCCGATTACCGGCACGGTGCTGGGTCGCGTCAAGGGTGGTGTCACCGTCGATATCGGCATCAAGGCATTCCTGCCCGGCTCGCAGCTCGAAATCCGTCCCGTACGGAATCTGGATGCCTATATCGGCCAGCCAATCGACGTGCGCGTCATCAAGCTGAACAAGAAGCGCGGCAACGTCGTCGTCTCCCGCAAGGAGATCCTCGAAGAGGAGCAGAATGCTAAGCGCTCAACGACGCTCGAGCACCTGGAAGAGGGCGCGATCCTGAATGGCACGGTGAAGAACCTGACCGACTACGGTGCCTTCGTCGATCTGGGCGGCATCGACGGCCTGCTGCACATTACCGACATGTCCTGGGGCCGGCTCACCCACCCGCGCGATCTGGTCAACGTCAATGACGAGATTCAGGTGAAGGTGCTGAAGTTCGACAAGGACAAGCAGCGTGTCTCGCTCGGCTTCAAGCAGCTGACGCCTGACCCATGGCTCGACGCGGTGGAGCGCTATCCGATCGGGGCGCGTGTGCGCGGCCGCATCCTGAGCGTCACGGACTACGGTGCGTTTGTCGAACTGGAACAGGGCATCGAAGGCCTGGTTCACGTCTCCGAGATGACCTGGTCCAAGCGGATGAAGCATCCGTCGAAGATGGTCAAGCCCGGCGATGAGGTCGAAACCGTCGTGTTGTCCGTAAACCCGAATGACCGGCGCATCTCGCTCGGGATGAAGCAGTTGCTCGAGAATCCGTGGGAGCACCTCTCCGAGCGCTATCCGGCCGGCGCTATCGTCGAAGGCCGCGTGCGCAATCTCACCGACTTCGGCGCTTTCATCGAGATCGAGGATGGCATCGACGGCCTGGTGCACGTCTCGAACCTGAGCTGGACCAAGCGTGTGAAGCATCCCTCCGAGGTGCTGAAGAAGGGTGAGAAGGTGCGTGCCGTAGTGCTCGGCGTAGAAGCAGAGAACCGCCGCCTGTCGCTCGGGATCAAGCAGCTCCAACCGGATGTCTGGGAGACCTTCTTCGATCAGCATCGCGTTGGCGACGTGGTGAAGGGCAAAGTGCTGCGCTCGGCGCAGTTCGGTTCCTTCGTCGAGATCGCCGAAGGCATCGAAGGTCTTTGTCATGTCTCGGAGGCGGCCGATGCCCTGGGTCAGCCGGTGAAGCTCGAAGCCGGGCACGAATACGACTTCAAGATCATCAAGATGAACCCGGAGGAGAAGAAGGTCGGCCTCAGCCTGCGCGCAGTGGGCGAGGAGGGCAGCCGCGCCGATGTAGAAGCGTACAAGGCACCCGCCGCTTCCGGCTCCACCACCACCCTGGGCGATCTGATGAACTGGAAGCGCGGCGAGTAGCTTTCCTTCAACGCAGCAAAGCAGAAAGGCCGCCTCACCCGAGGCGGCCTTTCTGCTTTGCAAATCGCGCGCCGCTAACCAGCGATGCTCTCTGACGGAGTTCCCTAGCCGGCGATCTTCAGCGGGATATTGAAAACCTTCTTCGTGTCGAAAGAGCTGATCGAGCGTTCTTTGGACTTCTTGCCCTGGTACTCAGCCCACACCGTGTAATTCGCATCCGGATTGAGCTGCCCGAAGCGGTAGCTGCCGTCCTCAGTGCTGATGTAGGTGCGCACCTCGAGCGTCTTCGCGTTCTTGATATAGACAATCGCACCCTTCGCCATGCTTCCGCTGGCAAGCTCGACCTTGCCCTGCACGACGCGCTGAGCCGTTTGCGCGGTTGCTATGCGTGGCAGGGCAACAAACATGCACGGCGCCGCAAGCAGCCCGCTCAGAACAACAGTGACACCCATACATCGACTGATGCGGTGTCGAAAGCGATCAGGCATTATTCCTCTTCCTCATCTCGAACTTCGTCGTCTTCATCATCATAGCCTTCGTCTTCCACTTGTGAGAGCTGCAGTGGTTCGGTGGCGACGACTTCAAATTCGGTCCCGCACTCTTCACACGAGACCACATCGCCCTCTTCAACGTCATCGGCGTCGATATCGAGTGCGTTTTCACATTCCGGACATGCTGGCATTTCCCGCCCTCCAGGCTGGAGCATTTCTGATTACCGCGAACTGCGGAGTCATACTCTACGTGGTCTCTCTTTGTGGAAAGGCCACAAGAACCGTCACTCATCCGTTTACGCCTATAGCAGGAATGCTCCAGGACGATTACTTACCGAGTGATGATGGCGCGAGCGGCGCCGAGGCTGCCAGCTCCGCCGAATTTCATAAATCTCTCCTCTTCCATCCGAGGCCGTTCGGCTGTTGCCCCAATCGCCCGGATAGAATCGGAACCTTCTACTGACCTCTCAGGCATCCGCCTTACGGCTAGTTTTAGAGGCAAGGCCGCGAGCCGTCAAGGTGCCCGGACGTTACGCAGTGTCGGGTATGAGACCATGCGCGTGTGAACCGGACACAACGATTGCATTGCTTTTCTAACGGCATGGCGCGGCGATTCGGCCCAGCCATTGTTTGCGCGGTAGCCTCCCTATGGCTGACGGTGGCTCCGGCTTGCGCCGCCCATCAAGAGGCGCGGCCTGCAGGAAGACCGCTCGTGGCAGCTCCTGCCGAGCCGGACGTGCTCCATGCGCTCGCTAATGTAACGCCCGAACACATCCGCTACACCGTTACTAGGCTGGTTGACTTCCGCACCCGCAATACGGTTTCCAGCATGGACACAGACCTGCCGCCGAACACCGGTGTGACGGCGGCGGCCAAGTGGATCGAACAGCAGTTCCGGGATATCTCTGATGGCTGCCACGGCTGTCTCGAGGTCAAGACCGACACTTTCATCCAGCCCGGAGATCCCGCACCACGCAGCCGGATAAAAGCGCCGACGACGATTACAAATGTCTACGCCATCCTGCGCGGTACCGACCCCGCACAAGCGAGCCGTATGTATCTGGTGACCGGCCACTACGATTCGATCAATTCCAACGTTTTTTCCAACTGGGCAGATACCTCTGGCTTTGCCCCTGGTGCGAATGACGATGCAAGCGGCACAGCGGTGAGCATCGAATGTGCGCGTGCCCTGAGCCGGCATCACTGGCCCGCCACTATCGTTTTCGCCGCTGTCGCCGGCGAAGAACAGGGGCTCCTCGGTAGCTCTCACCTGGCGAAGTTGGCTAAGGATCAGGGGTGGCAACTCGCAGGCATTCTGAACAACGACATCGTCGGCGACGATACCACTCCAGGCGACACGCTGCGGGACAAGACCCGCGTCCGCGTCTTTTGCCAGGGCATCCCCGCAACAGCTACGCCCGAGGAGATCAAACGCACCCTCGATCTTGGTCTTGAGAGTGATGGGCCCTCGCGCGAGCTGGCCCGCGTCGTTACCTCCGTGGGACACACCTACTTTCACGCGGGCACGTTCCGCCCGATTCTCGAGTTCCGCCTCGACCGCTATCTCCGGGGAGGCGACCATCTCTCCTTCAATAAACAGGGCTTCGCCGCGATCCGCTTCACGGAGTGGCGGGAGAACTTCGACCACCAGCACCAGAACGTCCGTATGGAGAACGGGAAGCAATACGGAGACCTGCTCAAGTATGTCGATTTCAACTACGTAGCGAATGTAGCGCGCCTCAATGCCGCCACGCTGGCAACACTTGCCTCCGCCCCGGCTGCCCCTGAGGAGGTGCGCATCGTGACCACGAGTCTCGACAACAGCAGCACGTTGCGCTGGAAGCCGGGTCCGGGCACCCCTTCGCCTGCCCGCATCGACATCGTCTGGCGCGAGACTTCGGCACCTGACTGGCAAATCCATCAGCAAGTTCCACCCGGTGATGCCGCGAACGGTTCCCTTACCCTGCCGGTCTCCAAGGACAATGTCATCTTCGGCGTCCGCGCATGCAACGCCGCCGGCCAATGCAGTCCAGCGGTCGCTCCCATGCCGCAGCGGTAGGGAATTCAAAACGGACCGGGCGGCTTTTCCGTGAAGAATGCCCATCCGACTGGTGAGATTCACGCGAAATCCGGTCTAATAGGAGACATGCCCGGTTCTCGACCATTGACATTGTCCTTCCCGCCCTTCGCGGGCATGACAAAGAACCTGATCTTCATCAATCTCGGCGTGTATACGGCGTGGTTGCTGGCGCGCTTCATGCATCCGCTCGCGCTGATACCGGCCCTGCTCGCCCTCACCCCCGCAGCTGTGGTCCATCGGTTCTTCCTCTGGCAGCCGCTAACCTTCGGTTTCGTTCCGGACATGTCTCTGCTCAGCATCATCTTCACCATGCTGTCGCTCTGGTTCATGGGCTTCTATCTCGAAGACGTGAAGGGCAGCAGGTGGCTGCTGGAGACCTATCTCATCTCCACGCTTACCGGCGGCATTCTGGCTACGGCCTTCTCTTTCACCGGCATACTTGGCATGGCGCCCAACCTCACGGTGCCCGGCACGGACGTCGCGCTCTTCGGCCTGCTGACCTGTTTCGCAGTGCTATTTGCCGACCAGCAATTCTTCATGTTCCCGCTGCCCTTCGGCATCAAGGCCAAATATCTGGCGATCATCTTCATGCTCATCGCCGTCGTCATGCTGCTGGGTGGCGGCAATCCAGTTGAATACGTCGCGTATCTCGGCGGAGGCCTGGGCGGATATCTCTATGCGAAGCTGGCGCCGCGCCGCGGTTATGGCTATGCCGCTAGCGAAGGCTTCTACGGCATGCGCAACAGCTACTATCGCTGGAAACGTGCCCGGGCTGCGCGCAAGTTCCAGGTCTACATGGGCAAGCAGGGCCGCGAAGTGCACTTCGACAAGGAAGGCCGCTACGTTGATCCGGACGACCGCCGCCGAATGCATTGAGCGGACCCGACTGGATCCACCGCGTGGATTGCTAGCGGGCTCGGTTTACTCGGGACTATCGCCAGGCGCAGCCTTCGCCAACTCCGCGCCGATACGCTCATGCATCCGCTCGCTGTAGCCCAGGGGCAGCCGGAAGATGCGGTCGTCTGCCGTCAACACAAGAATGTTGTGCACGGAATCCAGGATCGCCGAGCAGATCTCGCAGTGTTCCAGGTGTTCTTCGATAGCGCGGCGCTCCTCAGGAGTCACCGTGTCATCGATGTAATCGGAGATGTAGGGCCACACGTGCTTGCAATCGAGTCTCATGCCCTGCCTCCCAACCAGGAGAACCACCGCCGCCGCTGCGGCAGTTCGCGCTTCAGATACGGCGCGAGCTGCTTCTGCAGCATCATCCGCGCGCGGAACAGCCGAACCTTCACCAGGTTTGCCTTAACTCCAAGCGCCTCCGCGATTTCCTCAATCGACATCTCCTCTTTGTCACGCAGCAGAAACACCTCGCGATACGTCGGTGGCAACCCTTCGATCGCTCTTTCGATCTGTTTCGCCAACTCCTCGCGCTCCAGCGTCTCGCTCGGAATTTCTCGCCAGTCGGCCACCAAAAATGGGGTGTAATCCTCTGCTTGGTCCGTGTTGTCCAGCGACTTTACCTTCACCTTCGCCGATTTCCGCAGCCGGCTGCGCGCCTCGTTCAGCGTGATCGTCGTCAGCCAGGTGCTGAACTTTGCATCGCCCCGAAAACTGCCCAAACCCCGATACGCCTTGATCATCGCTTCCTGCGCGGCGTCTTCCGCTTCCGTCGCATCGCGCAGCACAGACACAGCCGTCAGGAACACCGCGCGCTCGTAGGGACGAATCAGTTCATGGAAGAGATCCCGCTCCCCGCTCAATATGCGCGCGATCCATTCCATCTCCTGTGCGAGTGCCTGCGCCATACTGGCTAGTGCTTCTCCTGGAGCGCAACGTCGAGGATGTGGCTTAGCACCTCCTCGCTCTGCTCGCCCGCCCGGTTGTAGACCGGCTTGCCATTGCTGTCCACCACAACCAGATCCGGGATCGCGCCCTCGTAGTACCTCTCGACTAGCTTGAGCTGTGCCGGACTCTGCGGTTTGTCCAGGTCGATAATGACGAAGTTCACCCTGTCCTTGTAGCGCTCGGAAAGCGCCACCGTGCGGCGAGCCTGCCGTTTGGAGTTGAAGCAGCCCTCGCTGTAGATCATGACGTAGTTCGGTCTACCGGCGACCACGCCGGTCTGGGTATCGTTGCCAGTAATCAGCGGCCCGTCCACGCTGTCACTGTTGTAGTCCAGGTGCGGATTTAGTCTGAGCGCCTGATCCTGCGCCAATAGCGCAGCAGTAAAGACGAGCACCCACGCCAACAGCACCGCGATTCTGATTCCCGTCCTGAAAAGGCGCATCCTCTCCCCCTGCAGCGCGTAGGACGCGGAAAAGAGAGCCCGGTTACATGAGCCACGGCCGGAAACAACGCCCGATTAGTCGAGGCGCGCGTATTTCGACCCTACGATGTCGATCAGGTCCGCGCCGCTGCCCTCCCAGGCCGGAACCCCCTGTTGCGTCAACTTCTGAGTTGCGTCATCCCAATGGAGATGCGTGATGCGGCTCTCGCCGTTCTCGTACCCGTACGTCTTGCCATCGTCGTCGTAGAGGGTGAAGTCCGCATCTGCGCCTGGGTAGACGCGCAGTTTCTTAAGCTGCTGTGGCTGCGACGTATTCTCGACCGGAGCACCCAGCGGCAGGATCGACCCGGCGCGCACGAATAGCGGAATCATGTCGATCGGCGCGTTCACGTCGATCCACTGGCCGCCGCGCAGCCGCTCGCTGGTCCAGTAGCCGTACCAGTCCGCGCCTGCCGGCAGATAGACGCGCTTCGTCGTCGTTCCCTGCTCCGTCACCGGCGCGACCAGCAGGGCTGGACCGAACATGTACTCGTCGCCCAGCTCAGCCACGTTCGGATCGTTGGGAAAATCCATGAACAGAGCTCGCATGTACGGCGCTCCCGTTTCATGTGTCATCCAGCTAAGCGAGTAGATATAGGGCATCAACTGGTAGCGAAGCCGCAGATACTTCTCCAGAATCGGCTCCGCTTGTTTCCCGTACGACCACACCTCGTTGTGGTCACGGCTGCCATGGGTGCGAAAGTTCGGCTGGAAGACGCCATACTCGAACCACCGCGCAAACAGCTCCGGATAGTCATCGTACCCGCCGACATTGTCGCGTGCGTCGGAGGGATCAATCAGCGGCTTGTGCTGCGGCACGTGTTGATTGGGTAGGTATTGCCATCCGCCAATATCGTTGCCCCAGTACGCTATGCCGGACGCAGTCACGTCCAGCCCGGTTGGAACCTGCCGCTTCAGCGTGTCCCACATCGGAGCGATATCCGACGACCAGAACATCGTGCCGTTGCGTTGAACACCCAGATAGGCATCGCGCGAAAGCACCAATGCGCGCGTCTTCAGATCGCGGCGGAAGCCGTCATAGATCGATGCCGTGTGGAAGAGCGGATAGACGTTGAAATAGCGCGTGCCCGGCCCGATCGAGAAGTAGCTTCCGTTCGGGGGCAGATCGGGCTCTGTCTCATCCGCCCAGAAAGAATCGAAGCCCTTCGACACCAGGTTGTCGCGGATGATGTCCCAGTACCAGCGCGCCGCTTCTGGATTTGTTGTGTCGATGTCCGATCCGGCTTTGTCATAGGGCAACCCGTTGGTCGGCGTGCCGTCGGCCAGATGTTCGAACCAGCCCTTCTTCAAGAGAAAATCGTAGTAACGCGACCCTTCCGTGAATCGTGGCCACACACTGATCATCGTTTGAATGCCCTCAGCATGAAGCTCCTTGTTCATCGCCGCAGGGTCGGGCCACTTCAATGGGTCCATGTCGAACTGGCCCATCCTGGTGTAGTAGAACCAGTCCACGACGAGCACATCGAGGGGCAGGTGCCGCTCGCGATAGCCCTTCGCTACCGCCAGCAGCTCGTCCTGGGTCATGTAGCGCTGCTTGCACTGGATGAAGCCATACGCCGCCTTGGGCAGCATGGGCGTCGCGCCTGTCAGCTTGCGGTACCCGGCGTAAATTTCATCCGTTGTCCGGCCCGCGACTACGAAGAAAGACACGCGGTTCCCTACTTCAGAAGTCCACTTTGTCTGTTCATTGAAGCCGGGCGCGACGGTCGTCTTCGAGGGATTGTCCCAGATCAACCCGTAGCCCTTATTCGTAATCGCAAAGGGGACGCAAAAGCTGGCCCCGCCGGTGGCGTTGTAATCATTCTGGCAGGCTACGGTATGGCCACGGTGGTCGAGGAAACCGTGCTGGTCCTGTCCCAGCCCGTAGTAATGCTCATCCGGCGGCGAAACAAATGTAGCGCCAACCTGGAAAAACGGCTCATCCGTTGGGCGCTTGTCGTAAAGAACGTCTGCGTTGCCGTCCTTGTGGTTAGGCACGGATTGCTGCCATCCCACCATGTCCAAGAGGGTTGCGCCTTCCGGTGTTGCGATGCGAATATGCGCACCCGGTGTAGAACCGGTGAAGAACTTTGCGATATCCGCCTGTGTCAGGCTCGGCTTGCCCCCGTGCCGGCTCGCATCGAGGGACACCATCAGCCGGGAGGAACGGTACATATCGCCATGGTCGTCTGATGCGTGCGTCCACCCGCCGCTATCCGGCTTAGCCACGAAGCCATAGCCGGGCGCCGCGACCGCAGGATCGCGCTGCATGCTCAGCGTCACCCGGATGATGTTCGGGGCATACGGTTCGAACACTACCGTGCTGCCGTCGTGCTCCAGCACCAGGGAATGCTCTTGTGCCTGAAGCGGCGTGAGCCACAGAACCGCGATTACGGGAAGCAGCGGGATTCTGGCCATCGACCGAAAGGACATCGGACTGCCTCCAAAGAATGCCGAACGAACCGGCGCGCCGGCGGTTGGGGAAACGCTTTGCCGATACAGGGTAAGCCACATCGTGGCTCGCGCAAACAATCGCGCATCCAGCATCCCTGATAGATATGCGTGCACTCCCTCGAGCGCTCACCGTCGCTATTCTTGGTCTCTCCCTCTTCAGTGGTTGCAAAAATGGCGAATTACTCGGAGGCAACAGTTCCGCCACCGGCGACAGCACTGACCAGAGCCAGAAGCGGCAGAACCCGCAAAAGGAAAAAAAAGGCGGACAGGGTGAGCCTACTGATACCGAACCCCAGAACTCGGTCAGCGGGCAGCCGTCCGCCGCCTCGGACGCCGTAGCGCACCGTTCTGTAGCGCAGCCCGGGGCACCGCAGGGAACCATTCCGGATTCATCGCGTCAGCCGGCTCCGAAAGCGCCATCGTCTCAACACTGACCTGTCCGAAACAGGACCGCCTATTCCTTTCCTGACCCAGCCACGCTGCAGGTCCGCCATTTCTCCGCCGGCGCAGATACAATACCCCTACACACCGTTTCGGTATCGCTTTATTTCCGTCTCGGATCAACGAGGGATTTGGATTTGCAGTCAGCTTCGCGTAGTACCCCGTCGTCGTCGCGCCGGTCCATCCGCGCGCTTCCGGTTGCCGCTGCAGTTCTCGCACTTGCATCTGCAGCCTTTGGCCAGTCTCACAGCGCGGTTGCGACCACCACGTCATTAGCCGCTTCCGACGTTGCTTCGGGTAAGACCACATTTACCGCCCAGGTTTCCCCCGCGCCTCAGTCGGCGGACGACCGTGGCAGCGTCACCTTTCTGGAGACGGACAGCAAAGGCGGGTCGCACTCGCTGGGCTCCGCATTCGTCGGCGCGGATGGCAGCGCGACACTCACCGTCTCTTCGTTGCCCTCCGGCGCCAGGACCGTAAGCGCTGTCTATAGCGGCGCAGAAAATTCGGCTGCCTCCACTTCGTCCGAAGCTGACATCACCGCGCAGGCGGCCGCGCCGGATTTCGCGCTCACGGCTACGCCTACCACGCTGAATCTCGATGCAGGAGTGCCCGGCACGGTCGCAGTCAGCATCGCGCCGACTCCGGGTTTCAACAACTACGTCAGCCTTTCCTGTGCGGGCCTGCCCCTCTTCACCTCTTGCAGCTTCCTGCCATCCAATGTGCAGGTTGCCGGGAAAAGCGGTCTCAGCACCATGACGTTGAATACGACTGCGCCCTCTGGGAAAACCAGTGCGCTGCGCCACGATGCGGGCTTCGTCTACTGTTTCCTGCTCCCGGGCGTACTCGGGCTGTTGGGACTTGGCTTCGGCCGCAACCGCAGCTTACGGATGCTGGCCATGCTCTGCGTCGCCGGGAGTCTCGTGGGCGGCGCCAGCTCCTGCGCACAGCGCTATCGCTATCTCAATTACGGGCCCTCAGAGAATCCCGGCACCCCTGCTGGCGAGAGCATCATCCGCATCTATGGCACAGCCGTGAACGGCGCGCTGTCCACGTCGAAGTGCTTCCAAGTCACTCTCAATATGACCTCGACAAATACCTCCGGCACCTCGGGCAACAATCTCACTCCTTGCAGTTAAGAACCAACTCGGTCGCAGCCTGCTGGATCACCGGATCGTCGCCGAACCCGGCCAGCCATCGCACCTCCGGCTCCCGCCGAAACCAGGTGAACTGGCGCTTCGCGTAGTTGCGATGCCCTTGCTGAGCCGCCTCTATCGCCTGCATCTCATTCAACTCACCGGTCAGGAGCTGGCGAGCCTGCCGGTAACCGAGAGAATCGAAGATGCGCCTTTCTTCGCCGTACCGCGCAATCAGCCGTGCTGTCTCCTGAACTAATCCCCGATCGAACATAGACGCTGCGCGTGCGTCGATTCGGGCGTACAGCGCCGCACGCTCCGGCGCGAGGCCGATGCGAAAGATGCGATAGCCCGCCAGCGGCTCCGCGCCCGCCGTCCAGGCTTCCGTGATCGGACGCCGCGCTTCGAGCGAGACTTCAATGGCACGTATCAGCTTTGGCGTATCGTTCGCGTGGATGCGGCCGGCCGCCTCAGGATCCAGCCTGTCGAGCACGCGTGACAGCCAGCCGGCGCCATGTCGCGCAGTGGACCGCCGCAGCCGCGCCCGCAGGGGTTCCGATCGCTGAGGCCCCTCGAACAAGCCTTCCAGGAGCGCCCGCAGATAGAGGCCGGTCCCGCCGGTCACGATGGGCAGCAGCCCGCGGGCCGAAATATCTGCGATCGCCGCGCGACCATCGCGCTGATAGTCCCCGGCGCTATACTCCCGATCCGGCGAGATGATGTCGATGCAGTGGTGCGGCACGCAAGCCCGTTCTGCTGCAGTTGGCTTTGCGGTGCCGATCTCGAAGTCGCGATACACCGCCACCGAATCGCAACTGACTATTTCCCCATGAAACCGCTTCGCAATTGCCAGCGACAGCGCTGTCTTGCCGCTCGCGGTCGGTCCCAGCAGGACCACCAGCAATGGTCGGCTCGTTACCACCGCCACCAACCGCGCGGAAACAGATCGCCGTGGCGGGCGCGCACCACCGCAATGATCATTACGGCCAGCGCCAGCAGCAAGAGCCCTGCTATCTGTCGCTGTCGCAGTTGCACATCGCGCGGTTTCAGTGGGCCCGGATCATCCGCCATGGCTGCATTTCCATCACGCGCTTATTTGTCTTCGGGGATGTTGTAGTAAAAGCCGAAGCGGAGCGCCAGGTACGGACCCTTGAAATCCTTCGGCAGCGGTGGGTAGGGCGACGCTCCGGTGATACCGCCCCATGCCGCGCGATCCAGCGCCACGTCGCCCGAGGGGAACCTCAGTACCATCTGCTTCACACTGCCATCCGGATTGATGCGGAACTCGATCCCCACCTTTCCCTGCTTGTCCAGCGGCGGCCTTGCAGACTCCGGAATCAGCGGCAGCCAAGAGCGGTATGTTGCTGCAATCACACGCTGCATGTAGGGGCCGAAGTCTACTCCCATCGTGTCGCTCAGAATCTCCGCGCTGCCGTTCAGCCCGGGATGCTGTGGGATGCGGCCCGCACCGTAGTCGCCGCTGGGTGATTGCGGGGCTGCAGCGCCTCGCGCTGCCTCGCGGATCTGATCGCCGGCCGACAATCCGGTATCGAAGTTCGGCTTCGTCGGCTGCGGTTTGGGTTCAGGCGGCGGAGCAGGCGTCGTTCCCTCAGGCTGCGGCTGCAAGGGTTGGGAAGGCGCGTGCTTCGCCGGCGCCGGCTGCTGCTGTTGCTCCGGAGCGGCCTGTTGCGGCGCTGGCGCTGGCTGCTGCTGTTCGGGGCGCGGAGCCGGCGGTCCTGCCCGCCGCATCGCCTGCAGCTGCTCCAGCGTCTTTTTGTCCAACGTCGGGTGCGGCGACTGCGCGACGCGGTTCTTGTCTGAGAGGGCCTTCGGGTTCTTCGGCTGGATGTTCTTGAGCGCATCCGGCGGAAGAGTCATGTAAGTCAGTTCCTTCTTCTGCCGGTCAGTCAGAACGTCAAACGGACTCACCACTTTCGGTCGGTGAAGGATATAGCGGGGCCCGAAGAGAAGCCACAGGAAGATAAGCACGTGCGCCAGCAGAGAGATGTAAATCCCTTCGCGCACACGGGCCCGCGACCGCTCGTCCTCAAGGTTGTCGATGAGATGAAGCAGCTCATCGGCTTCCATGCCGTCGTAGCGGGCGGTGGATTTCCGGCGAAATTTGGGACCGACTGGCGGCTCGGGCGGCGCGCTCTGCGGTGGTGGAACTTCAATAATCGCCATGGTCTCTGTCGAGGCCGGACGCGGTCTCTCCCCTGGACGGCCCGCCAGGAACCCGCATTGCCGTTCGAATATTGTCTCATTCTTCGTCCTATTGGGTCCTTGTATCCTTTGGGTACGTCATACGTATTAGGGCTCCTGTCAAAGGCGTCTCCGGCATCGGACCCAATCGGGACGAAACAGGATTTCGCCGCCACATTGACCATGGTCAGGGCGTATTCTGTGCCACGAGTCCCACAACGAGCAGATCAAGACCCGGCCATGCCCCGAACACTCAACGGCACCAGATCGACGTCCCGCCGAAAGCTGCGCACGATGCCCCACAGTCCACGTCCGAGCGTTCACAAGGGCAGCGAATCGATCGATGACTATCTGAAAGCCATCTTCGCCCTCGGTGGCGCGGAAGGCCGCCGCGTCGGCAGCACCGCATTAGCCGATCGCCTCAAGGTAGCGCCTGCTTCCATCACGAACATGCTTCAGAAGCTGGCCGCCGCGCAGAGCCCGCTGGTGGAATACGAACGCCATCGCGGTGTCCGTCTTTCCGACATGGGCCGCCGCCGCGCACTCGAGATTGTCCGGCATCACCGCCTGATAGAGACCTTCCTTCATCGGATGCTCGACTACAACATCGACGAGCTGCACGATGAAGCCGAGCGCCTGGAACACTTCATCTCCGAGCGCTTCGAGGCCCGCATTGATGCCAAGCTGGGCTACCCCGACCGCGATCCTCACGGTTGCTGCATCCCCGCGCTTGACGGCACCATGCCCCCTAGCCACCGCATGCGCTGCAACTGCCCGGAATAATCTACCCAGCTCGCTTGGTATAGCCGCTTGTTTGAACGGAGCGAACAGAAGACGCATTCAGGTAGGCGCAAGCGAGGACGATGAGCTCCCGGCGGACAGCGTCCACTCCTTTTTCCGGTGAGCGGGATTCCAGAAGCCGCCTGCTGACACCCGCCATCGTTCCCTGGAGCATAGAAGCCACAAGTTGTGGATCTTCCGTGAGTCGCTCACGGGCCGTTTCCAGCATTTCTGCGATTGCTTTGCCGATTCGGCTCCCCGTTTGCCGTACGATCTTCGCTGCATCCACGTCGCCGCTGACGGAGTAGAGAGCCACACTTGTGCTCACTTCCCTCATCTTGGCTTCTAGAAATGCCGTGACGAGGGCCGTTGCCATCTCCGGCAGCGATTTGCCCCTTTGCTGCAGCTTCAATGGCGTTGGTGATCTCGCTGAAGTGCCGCTTCACGACAGCCTGCAATAGCGCGCTCTTGTTGGGGAAGTATTGGTATAGGGTGCCGACGGATACGCCGGCTCGCGCCGCCACTCTTGTCGTGGTCAACTGCTCCTTCCCCACCGAAAGCAAAACCTGAATAGTCGCTTCGAGGATCGCACTTACGCTTGCAGTCGAGCGGGCCTGCACCGGCGTTTTACGCGGCTCCAATCGCGCTCGTCAAAAGCGAACTCCTAACCTGAAGCTTCCTTCATCTAAACACGTGGAATCGGATCAACAGCAATCTTTAACAGCGAAGGAAAACAACAAAATGACCAATCAGCCGACACTCGGCGGCAGCTTCACTCTTCCCGGCACCTCCATGACTGTGAACCGAATGGGATATGGCGCCATGCAGCTTGCTGGGCCGCACGTATGGGGACCTCCGCGGGATATGGACGCCGCAATTTCGGTGCTGCGGGAGGCTGTCGCGTTCGGCGTCAATCACATCGATACCAGCGACTTCTATGGTCCGCATGTCACAAATCAAATCATCAAACGAGCGCTCCATCCCTATCCGGATGGACTCGTTATTGTCACCAAGCTCGGCGCTCGCCGGGGCGAAGACCAGTCCTGGATTCCTGCTCTCTCCCGCCAGGATCTGATCGATGGCGTTCATGACAACCTCCGGAATCTCGGACTGGAAAGGCTGGATGTCGTCAATCTCCGAGTCGGTGGAGTCATGGGGCCGATCGAGGGATCCATCGAAGCACCGCTGACCGTACTGGCCGAACTCCAGCGTGAGGGATTGATTCGTCATGTCGGCCTGAGCAATGTCAGTCCTGAGCAGTTGGCCGAGTCTCAGGCGATTACAAAGATCGTCTGCGTGCAGAACCTCTACAACGTTGCACACCGGAACGACGATGGCTTCATCGATGACCTCGTAAAGCAAGGCATAGCCTATGTGCCGTTTTTCCCTCTCGGAGGATTCACGCCGCTGCAATCGTCAGTGCTGAACTCAGTGGCGGCTTCGTCGAAGGTGACGCCCATGCAGGTTGCACTGGCGTGGCTGCTTCACCGTTCGCCCAACATCCTGCTGATTCCCGGCACATCTTCCGTGGAGCATCTTCGCGAGAATCTCAACGCCGCAGCGCTGCAACTTTCTGCAGAAACGCTCGCAGAGCTCAATTCGATCGGCGAAGCTGCCCGCGCATGAACGGGCGGCATCAATGGGCCGTACGAGCCGCGGCGTCCACCTGCAATCTCGCAGGCAGTCGCCGCGGCGTGATAGTTATGCGTTTTTGAGAGACGCCATGTCGATGGAGAAGCGGTATTTCACATCCGCTTTCACCAGCCGCTCATAGGCTTCGTTGACCTTCTGGATGGGGATGACTTCAACGTCGGAGGTGATGTTGTTCTTGCCGCAGAAGTCGAGCATCTCCTGCGTCTCCGCGATGCCGCCAATAAGAGAGCCGGAAAGGCTCCTGCGGGCGAAAATCAGACTGAATGAGGAAACGGGGAACGGCTTCTCCGGAGCGCCCACCAGGCACAGGTTTCCGTCGCGGCGCAGCAGATTGAGCAATGCGTTGATGTCGTGGTCGGCGGAAACAGCGTCAAGGATGAAGTCAAAGCTGCCTGCTTGCTTCGCCATCTCGTTGGAGTCGCGGGAGATGACAACCTCATCGGCGCCGAGGCGGAATGCGTCATCCTTTTTGTTGGGTGATGTAGTGAAGAGGACGACGTGAGCTCCGAGCGCATGGGCGAACTTCAGACCCATGTGCCCGAGACCGCCCAGACCCACGATGCCGACCTTCTTACCCTTTGTTACTCCCCAGTGGTGAAGCGGCGAGAAGGTGGTGATGCCGGCGCACAACAGCGGCGCGGCTCCTGCGAGATCGAGATTGGAGGGTACCTTCAACACGAAGCGCTGGTCGACAACGATGCTCTCCGAGTAGCCGCCGTAAGTCACGGCTCCGGTGTGTTTGTCCGGGAAGTTATAGGTCAGCGTGAGGTTGGGGCAGAATTGCTCCAACCCTTCTTTGCAGTTGGGGCATGTGCCGTCGGAGTCGACCATGCAGCCGACCGCCGCGATATCGCCAACTTTGAATTTTTTGACCGCGGAGCCGACCTTGGTGACTCGGCCAACGATCTCGTGGCCAGGAACGCACGGATAGACGGTGGGCATCACACTGCTCCATTCGTTGCGAGCCTGGTGAAGGTCGGAGTGACAGATGCCGCAGAAGAGGATCTCAATCTGGACGTCGGTGTCGGTTGCATCGCGCCGCGCGATCGTGGTGGAGGCAAGCGGCGATGTCGCACTGGCAGCGGAGAAGGCTTTTGCGTTGTACATAGGCCACTTAATGATGCTCCCACGCGCGGTGGATATTCAAAAGTTGCTTTGCGCCGCCTGCACCCACGCACGGCCGCCTCGGCATAATCCTCGAATGAATTGGCAGCGACAGCTATACTCTCTCGCACAAAGAGGGAGATCCAACGTATGGCCTCGAAATCGCCATCGGGCGTGATCGTACGTGCGGCGCTGCCGGAGGACATTTCCGTCTGCGGTGAGATTTGCTACCGAGCTTTCTCCACCATCAACGCTGCACATAACTTTCCCTGCGATTTTCCCGGGCCGGAGATGGCCACCGGAGTTATTTCGCAGATGTTTTCCCATCCGGATTTCTACTGCGTCGTGGCGGAAATCGAGGGCCGTATCGTCGGGAGCAATGTGCTGGACGAACGCTCCATCATTGCTGGCGTCGGCCCCATCACCATCGATCCCGATGCGCAAAACCTCGGCGTCGGACGAAAGCTGATGCAAGCAGTGATCGATCGGGCGAATGAACGCGGCGCGGCTGGCATACGTCTGGTGCAAGCTGCATTTCACAACCGCTCGCTCTCGTTGTACGCCAGCCTCGGGTTCGATGTCCGCGAGCCCCTCTCCTGCATCCAGGGGCGCCCTCGCGAACGAACTATTCCGGGATGTCATGTTCGTCCGGCAAAGACCGCCGACCTCGACGCGTGCAATGCCTTATCTCGCCAGGTACACGGATTCGACCGCAGCAGGGAGCTGGCAGAAGGCATCGAGGAAAAGACGGCGATGGTGGTGGAGCGTGCCGGTCGCCTCACCGGTTACGCCAGCGGCCTCGCATTCTTCGGGCACGCCACGGCAGAAAGCAATCTGGACATGCAGGCGCTCATCGCTTCCGCGGAGTCCTTCGCAGGCCCAGGAATTCTCGTGCCGTCACGCAACAGCGCCCTGCTGCGCTGGTGCCTCGCGAATGGTCTGCGCGTCGTCCAGCCGATGACATTGATGAGCATAGGACTTTACAACCAGCCCGAGGGTGCGTGGCTGCCTTGTATCTCCTTCTGAACCGTGGCAGCTATCGAAACAATGGCCAGCTTCGCATGGAACGTCGGCTTGACGCCGGTCCTCAGCGATAAGCGCCTCACCCCCGTACAATCTAGCAATGCCCGCCAGCCTGCCACAGCCCGCAAAGGCTGTGGTCCTCACCATCAGCGACTCGCGCACCCGAGGCGACCGCCCGGATCTCTCCGGGCCGGCCGTCGTGGCATCCCTGCAGGCAGCGGGCTTCGCGGTCGAAGGCCCGCACCTGGTACCGGACGAACAGCCCCAGATTGAGGCTGCCCTGCGTGGCCATGCCGCACATGCGGCGCTGGTCGTAACGACCGGCGGCACCGGCATTGCTCTGCGCGACGTCACGCCTGAGGCCACACGCGCGGTCTGCACTCGCATCCTCGATGGCTTTGCCGAGCGAATGCGCGCCGCCGGGGCCCGTCGCACGTCCCTCGCGGCACTGAGCCGCGCCGTCTCGGGGACCTGCGGTCGCGCCCTCATTGTGAATCTGCCCGGCAACCCGGAGGGCGCCGTCACCTCGCTCGAAGCGGTAATCGACCTGATCCCGCACGCACTTCTCCTGCTCAGCGGCGCTGACGCTCACACTGAAACGCCAGGAGCGCCGCGCACGTGAGCAGTTTCATTGCGAAGTGGATCGCCCGTTACAAGGGACTCGTACTTGGCGTCTTGGGCCCGCTCGGCTTCTGGGGCGCTGCCCTCGCCGGCGTCGTCGACTCGGGCACCCTCCCCATCCCCATGGACGCGCTCATCGCCACCTGGGCCTGGAACGACCACCGGCATGCCTGGCTCTACGTCTTCATGGCCGCCGCCGGCTCGGCCATCGGCGGCCTTGTCCCCTTCCTGCTGGGCCGGGCCGGGGGCGAGCTCTTCCTGCTGCGCCGTATAGACCGCGCCCGCTATGAGGCCATGATGGCCCGTTTTGAAAAGCAGGAGTTCCTGGCGATGGCCATTCCCTCGGCCCTGCCTCCTCCCACGCCGTGGAAGGCTTTCGTCTTCGGTGCCGGCGTCTTCGAGATGAATATCTGGAACTTCATGCTTGCGGTCTTCGCCGGCCGCGTAGTGCGCTTCGGCGTGGAGGCTGCTCTGACCGTCAAGTACGGGCCCGAGATCGTCAACGTCGTCGGCGAGCTGTTCAAGCACCACCTGACCATGATGCTGGTCATCGTCGCGCTGCTCCTGGGGCTTCTGCTCTTCTGGGTGATCCGCAAGCTTTTTAAGAGGAACGGTGGCGTTCTGAATGAAGTTGAGGCGGACGAGTCCGAGCCCCGCCGGCGCAAGCGTCCCTGGCTCTAAACGGATCTAAAGAAGCCCGGCGAGTGCCGGGCTTCTTCTCTCTCTCTCTGCCGTTCTTAGACTGTCGCGGGCCTTGCGGCAGCCTCCTTCGCGGTCCTCGCCAGAGCGCTGAACGCAGCGGCATCGTTCGTTGCCAGGTCAGCCAGGATCTTGCGGTCCAGTTCGATCCCCGCCACCTTCAGCCCGTGGATGAGCTGCGAGTAGCTGGTACCGTTCTGCTTGGCAGCGGCATTGATGCGCACGATCCACAGCGAGCGGAACTGACGCTTCTTCTGCCGACGGCCAACGTAGGCGAATTTCAGGCCGCGCTCTACGGCCTCCTGAGCCGCCTGATAAAGCTTCGATTTGGTAAGAAAATAGCCGCTCGCCCTCTTCAGAATCTTTTTGCGGCGGGCAAGCCGTTTGGTTCCACGTTTTACGCGGGGCATCTCGTTGGTTCTCCTTTGCGTACTTCGTTATGCGGCTGGAGGCAGGAGGCAGCGCCCGGGAGGGCATTGCGTTTGGACCTCTTCACTCGCTCATCGCTCTGACTTCGGCTATCGCTTGTGGGCTCACAGGGAACGCGTTACCCCGGCCCGTCCGAAAGATCAGGCGTACGGAATCATGCGCAGCACTTTTGGCCGGTCGGCTTCGGAGACCAGCACCGTGCCACCTAGATGGCGCTTGGTCTTCTTTTCCTTCGAGGTCAAAATGTGACGCATCTTGGTCTGGCCACGCAGCACTTTGCCCGTAGCAGTCTTCTTGAAGCGCTTTGCCGCGCCCTTGTGTGTCTTCAGCTTAGGCATGAGTATCCTGAAAATCGCCGTATGGCGACATCAGCCAGTATACCGGAGGCTGTATCCATCGGCAATCGGAGGGGGCTGAGTAGCAATGTCGCCACTCTCGTAGGAACCTGCCGGGTTTTTCGATGGCACTTGGGATCCTTTGCTGGTACAACCCGATGATTAGCCCTCCCGCCATCCAGCCTGCAGTTACTCAAAGGAGAAGTCGCTTGGAAAATACCAACCGGCGCTTGATGTGGCATGGGATGTTTCTGTTTCTGCTGGGTCTGTTCACCGGATTTGCTGAGCACAGTATGGCCAATGTGCGCATGGGGCTCGCCGCACACTTGGAAGGCGTAATGAACGGCATCTTTCTGCTGGCCCTCGGCTCTGCATGGACCCACGTTACGTTGCCGCCCGCGGTGAAGACGACCACGTACTGGGCCGTCCTCTACAGCACTTACGTGAATTGGCTGGTGACCACGCTCGCCGCGGTCTTCGGGACCGGCGCGCTCTCTCCCGTTACCGCGCCGGGCTACCAAGGACGTCCCTGGCAGGAAAGCCTGGTCACTGTAGGCTTCATGAGCGTGGGGATCGTGATTGTGGCGTCGTCACTGCTAGTGCTGTGGGGGCTTCGTCCGAAAGCGTCGTCCTGACCGGTGATTCTCCCAGAACTATCTGGCGAAATGCTGTCGCACCGTCTCGACAAATGCCTCTGCCGTGGCGCTTGCCCCACCCGCCCGCGTGCCGATATCCACGGAAGTCCAGCGCTTGGAGCGTACCGGCCGGTAAATCGCTCCCAGGAACGCCACCGTTGCCACACACGCCGGTGCGAGAGATATCCCCAGCCCGGCCGCCACCAGCCGGATCAGCGTAGGGAACTGCGGCGCCTCCTGCACGATCTGTGGCTGGAAGCCGGCATCGAGGCAGCAACGGATAGTGCGGTCGTAGGCCAAGCTGCCCATGCGGCGTGAGAACAGCACAAACGGTTCGGCTTCGAGCGATGCCGGGTCCACGGTCCGGTGACGACGCAGCTTATGATTCGCAGGCAGCGCTACATGGAACGGCTCGCGCAGCAACGGGGTGATGCTAAGCTCCGGGCGCCGTTCGCCGTCCCGCAGGAAGCCTACGTCAATCGACCCGTCCGCAAGCGCGCTCAGTTGTTCGGAGGTCCACATCTCGCGCAACTGCACCTCTACGTGCGGGTACGTCTGCCTGTATCGCTGGATCGCCGCCGGGAGCTCGGTAAACATCACCGAGCCCGAGAACCCGACTGTCAGCCGCCCCTCTTCGCCCCGGGCCACGCGTCGCGTCTGCTCCAAATCATCGCCGACCCGCGCAATCGTCGCCGTGGCGCGCTCACGCAGCATCGCGCCCGCCGGCGTTAGTCGTACGCCGCGCGTCGTCCGCTCGAAGAGCGGCGCACCGACGAGCGCTTCCAGTTTGCGGATCTGCTGGCTCAAAGGCGGCTGCGCTATTCCCAGCTTTGCCGCCGCGCGGCTGAAGTGCAGCGTCTCCGCGACCGCGAGGAAGTAGCGCAGGTGCCGCAGCTCGATGGCATCTTTCATATGCAGATCGTCTCAATCCAGAGCATTGAAATATTGGACATATCGCATCGCTTGATCCTAACCTTGGAATCAGGATCAGGAAAGACGCAAAAATCCACACGCAGGCAGGAGGACCGAAACCAATGTCCGATGTCATCGTCAGAGAGTTTCATCCGGCCGATGCAGATGCCTTCTTCGAACTCAATCGCGAGTGGATCCAGCGCTACTTCTGGCTGGAGCCCGCGGACCTCGACGTGCTGTGGCAGCCGCAGAGCGCAATTCTCGACACCGGTGGCCGCATCCTCATGGCCGTGCGCAACGGAGTCTGCATCGGCTGCTGCGCACTCATAGCGATGGGTCCCGGTGAGTACGAGCTGGCCAAGATGGCCGTGACTCCCACCGAGCGCCGCCACGGCATCGGCCGCCGTCTCATGTCTGCGTCTATCGCGCTCGCCGAGCGTATGGGCGCGACGCGTCTCTACCTCGAAACCAACCACACTCTCACCGGCGCCATGGCGCTTTACGAATCGATGGGCTTCCGTCCTCTGCCGAAGGAGCGCGTCACGCCATCGCACTACAGCCGTGCTGACGTCTTCATGGAGCGCATGGTGGGACTGCGGATGCCTCCAGTTTCCGCATCAGATCCGCACGCTGCTTCGTCCTGCTGCTCATGATCATTTCGGAAACTGTTTCTTGAACGCATCGATGCAGCCTTTGCCGGTCGCTTTCTGCGTCATTCCGCCGCAGCCATCCTGCCAGAAGGGAAGCGATCCCGGCCCCGGCCCGTGCCCTTTCAGATACGCGCGCACAGTCGCGCCCGGCGAGAAGCTAGCGCCGTAACTCGTCTCGCAGCAGGTGCCGTCCTTCTTGTTGTCGCTCTTCTGCGTGTTCTGGATTCCGTTCTTCGAGATGACGAGGATGATGTCCGCGCTCGCCTCGTCATCTGCCAGGGTAAACCGTCCCCATTTGCTCAGCTCTTCGTCTGCCGCATTTTCAAGCGGCGCGCCACCGGCGTTGTTACGAATAAAAATTGTTTTGGCGTGATACGCCTCGGCCGGGATCCCTTGTGCGGAAGAAGCAGACGAAGCGAGGAAAATGCAGATTGCAGTGAAAAGCACGCGAAGCAAAGCAAACGGGATGCAGACATGGTGGCCCTCATGCGGAAGTGCCCACAACTGTAGCGCATCTTCGTAAAGGCCAAGCTAGGCCTTCTTTGGCTTCGCACGCATTGCTTTGCGCGCGACGATTTCCTCTGCACGGAACTTCGCAATGCGTCCAATCAGCTTTGTCGGGACCGGCTCGGATAAGGGAAATCGGAGTGTTCCTTTGCTTACCCGGTATGCGTCGAGCTCGCCCTCAAATGCGGCGGTCATCGCATCGCTCGCAGGATATACCGAGTAGTGCTCTTTCCATCCCGCAAAATACAAGAGCACGCGGCCGTGCAGCTTGAACGCCGGTATCTGGTAGGAGATGCATTCTTCCGCATCCGGCACGGCCTTCGCGATCGCGCTTCGCACGCGCTCCAGCACGATCTGCGCCGCCGCAGGCTGCATGGCAATGTATTCGTCTATTGTTCTGACGCGGGCCTTCTCCATACACGCGAATGGTATCGGCTAATCCAGCCGCGAGGCCAACACCTTCTCCATCCGCACGACCGGGAGTCGTTCTCCACCCGGCAGATCGACCAGAATCTCGGCCATCCGCCGGTATCCATGCCGTTCATAGAGCGGCACGCCTGAGAGTGTCGCCCCCATCTCGCAGTGGCGAAAGCCGGCATCCCACGCCGCCTGTTCACACGCTTGGAGCAGCAGTGTGCCCAGTCCGCGCCGTGCCCACTGCGGATGCACAAAGAATGCGCGGATCTTGGCAGCATCTGTCGCCGGATCCAACCGGCCAGCGTCGCGTGATGCGTGGTGGTGGTCGCCCCCGTAGAGCGTCTTTCGCCAACTCCAGCCGCCGCAGGCAACAAGACTGCCGTCTGCATCTTCGACGACGTAGTAGGTTGTGTCGGCGATCAACTGGGTGTCCGGCGTAAACACAGAGGCCAGCGCTTGCTCACGCTGGCCTTCGCTGTACTCGTGTTGCAACCCGCGAACCGATGCAGCGATTAATTCACGGATCGCTTCCAGGTCGGCACCGGTCGCTATGCGCAGTGTTGGCTTTGGCGATGCCTCCACAGCGCTGTTCGCCTAGGACTGAGCGGTAACCTGCGTGTTCACCGGCGCCTGCTGCGGAGCAGGTGGCTTTGCCGCAGGCTTCGGCGCGCGCTGTGCCTCGGACTTCTTGCCCGGCGCCAGGATCGCGTGCAGTGTGGTGCCTTCCATGCGCGGCATGAATTCCACCACGCCCGTCTCGCCCATGTCCTGGATGAGGCGGTTGATAATGGCGTAGCCCAACTCGCGGTGGGCCATCTGGCGTCCCTTGAAGCGTAGCGAGGCTTTCACCTTGTCGCCTTCGTTCAGGAAGCGGACGGCTTGGTTCTTCTTGGTCTGGTAGTCGTGCTCATCCACGGTCACGGAGAACTTGACCTCTTTCACCACGATGACCTTCTGCTTCTTTCGCGCGGCGCGCTCGCTCTTATCCTTCTCGTAAAGGAACTTGCCGTAATCCTGAATGCGGCACACTGGCGGGATAGCGTTAGGAGAGACTTCCACCAGGTCCAGTCCACGCTCGCGTGCGATCTTCAACGCTTCGAAGGGCTGCATGATGCCGAGCTGCTCACCCTGGTCGTCGATCACGCGAATTTCTTTCGCGCGGATACGCTCGTTGGTACGAATAAAGGACTTGGCTGATCGTTTGTCGAGTGCTATGGGATTCCTCCAAAGTTGTTCGAGGGCGCACCCTCGCGGGACGAGTATAGCATTCGGCCTGAAATACTTTTGTTAAATGCGAATGGCGCGCAACGCCGAACCCCTACAATCCATTTGATGAGATACGGTGGCCCAAAGCATCTGGTTCGCCGGAAATACGCCATCAACTTCGACCGGAAGAAAGTTATCGCTTAACGCAGGTGTTACGTGCTGTTCATAGTGCGCGTCGCTCGATTTGAGCGTGACAACGGATAATCTGCTCGCGCTCATTCCCTGCCGAAAATCTGCCTGCTTCTCATCAATCAACGCTCGCAGCCGCGCCATCCGCTCGTTTACCGCCGCGCCGTGCACTGGTCTTTCCTGTGCCTGGGCCCATGCGGCCGTTCCCGGCCGTGCGCTGAACGGAAAGAGATGCAAATACGTGAACGGCTGATCCGCAATGAAGCGGATACTTTCTTCAAACAGGGCGTCTGACTCGCCCGGAAATCCGACCATGATGTCAGCGCCGATCGCTGCCTCGGGCATCGCTTCGCGAATCGCTACGAGCTTCTCCACGTAGTGCCACGGTCTATATCGGCGATGCATGGCGCGGAGCGTTGCATCTGCGCCGGACTGCAGCGGCAGATGGGCATGCCGCGCCAGCCGAGGCCCCATCGCCGTCGCGTCCTCACGGCCATGATGGCGATAGAGCGCCAGCAACTCGGCGCTCCAGTCCATAGGCTCGACCGAGCTAATACGCAGGCGTGGGAGGGCCGTGCGTTCCAGGATCGCTGCAACGAGTTCCTCGAGTCGGGCCGGCCGCTCGAACTCCCGTCCCCATCTCCCCAGGTTGATACCGGAGAGAACGAGCTCCTTCCCGCCCGCATCCACGAAGCTGCGCACCCGCTTGAGCACAATGTCGAGCGGGACCGACCTGCTTCCCCCTCGGGTCGTCGGGATGATGCAGAACGAGCAGCGGTTCGCGCAGCCATCCTGCACCTTCAAATTGGGACGGGTGTCATACGACGCGGCAAGGTCATCCGCGGCCAGATTGGCGTGCGCAAAGCGATCATCCACCAGAACGGGAATGCCGGCTCCGTTAGCGACGTCGGTTAGGGCGACGAAGTCACTCCCCGGTCTACCTGCGGAATCGCCGGCCTGGCGCCGCAGCCGCGCCACCATCTCGGCCAGCAGGGCTTTGTGGCTGTTACCGACAACGGCATCTACTCCTGACAGCTGCGCCACCTCTTCTGGAGCGCGCTGCGCATAGCAGCCAGTCACCACCATGCGCGCCTCGGGATTTTCCCGTTTCATTCGGCGCAAGTAGGCACGAGCAGTCCGTTCTGCCTCCGCGGTTACGGCGCAGGTATTCAGCACCACGACAGCGGCATCCTTCGCAGGCACAGCCAATCCTCCGGAGCGCGCAAGCTCCGCCGCCAGCGCATCGCCATCGGCGTGGCTGGCACGGCAGCCGAAGTTTTCTACGTGATATCCTTCCACGTTCCTGAGTCTAGAGCAGAACTAGGGACGGGGTGAGATACCCAAAATCAAGGAGGCGGCCTTCTTCTTGGGGAGAAAAGCCTGACGGGAGTTGCCTCACATTCCGTTAGCTTGTTTCTGCTCGAGTCGAGCATGGCGCCGTACCGCGCCGGACTCTTCCACCGGGCCCCTGCTGGTATGTTGTGATGAGGAAGTTACCTATGAAACGACGTATTCTGCTGGTCGATGATGAGCTCGCGATCCTGCTCACACTGAAGGCTGTTCTCGAGCTCCATGGCTTCGATGTCGAGACCGCCGCCTCCGCGAGGGAAGCGAAATCCAAGATCCGCGCCCATCCCTACCACATGGTCATTACGGACATGCGTATGGAGAACGAACGCGCGGGCATCGAAGTTGTGCGCGCCGCCCGTGAAGCGGAGTACGACCCCGCCGTAGCCATGCTTACAGCGTTCCCATTGCCGGGCGAAGAGTGGGAAAACGCCGGCGCTGACCAGATGCTGGTCAAGCCGATGAACACCAATGACCTGCTATTGCAGATCGAAGCTTTGCTGGTTACGCACGAGGACAAGAAGCACAAGGCGAAGGCGGGTGTGCAGCCGGATTACACCGCTGCCTCGGCCTCCAGAAAAGGCAATGGGGCGCGGCGCAAAGCCACAGCGTCAAGCTGAAATCGCAACTTCGCATCAGCGTGGCGAAGCCTCGCTTACCCGCAATCATCTCTTCACAACAACTGTCCGGAGCGCGCCGGCCAAATCAACTCGCTGACTTGGCCTCGGTGACGTCTGCCGGTCCTACAGCCGCAGTCACAGGCTGCGCCATCGCTGCAACGATGGGCTGCGCTCCTGATCCTGCCGCTGCCTGGACGGGTGTCGCTGAGCGCCTGTTCTGTTCGAAACAGGACCGGCACAGCACTGGCCGCCCCTGCGTCGGACGGAAGGGAACCGTCGTCTCCTGCCCGCATACCGAGCAGTGCGTCCGGGTCTCCGCCCGTACGCTTGAGCCGCCGCCTCGCTTCAGCTTGCACGCCTTGCATCGCTTCGGATCGTTATGAAACTGCTTGTCGTGAAAAAACAGCTGCTCACCCGCGGTAAAGATGAAGTCTTTCCCGCAATCCACGCATTTGAGTACCTTGTCCTGGAATTCCATGACCCGGTTACTTGCCGCCGTACTACCTGGCCGGCAACTCCCGCCCTCCTCGAAAATCAACCGACTTGCCTGGGCCCGGCCACCATAGCGGCTTACTGCAACTGCGACTAGCCTTTGGGGGAGGAAAAGGGGTTATTGGAGAGGAATGTGAATCTCACGAGCGCCGTCATACGAACTGGAGACACCGAGGGCCCGCGATTGTCTTATACAAATCTGCGGGCCCGGGGCAACTAGCCATTCTGCTAGAAGCACATTGCTGTCAAAGTGACTCACATTTTCAGCGACAGGTGCTTTTAGTCTTGCTCTTTGCGTGCCTTCTTCCGGTTACGCTTCCGCGCCAGTGCTTCCTTGACGCGCTTCCGCTCACCGGGCTTCAGGTAGAAGGAGTGACGCTTTACCTCTTTGATTATGTCCTCCTGCTGCACCTTCCGCTTAAAACGACGCAATGCATTTTCGAGCGGCTCGCCTTCCTGCACACGAACCTCAGCCAATGAACTACACCTCCAAACTTCCCAATGGGGTCAACTCATAGAATACGGCACTCGCGCAGACAGCAGTCAAGAGGTTTACTTAGGCGGAGGGTGGGGTCACTGCCATCCGTGCACCATAAGGCGCATCCGGCAGGCACGGAAGGCACTCGAAGGCCTGTCTGCGGCCCCCGAATAGTACCGCTCGGTTAATTCCAAGAGAGTTATACCGGGGCCTATGTCGTGTATCGGACGATCATGAACGCGGAGCCCGGGCTTAATTGCGAAGCGCTAGCGCGGGATCGACCCGCGAAGCACGACGCGCTGGCACCGATGAGGCCACCACGGCCACCGCCGTCAGCAACAGGGCCGCCGCGACCACCACCAACGGGTCGCGCGAGCTACCCTCCGCCCAATGTGCAAGCAGTTTTTGGAGCGAGAGCGTCAGCACCAGGCCGGCCGCCAAACCGCAGCCCACGCTCAATGCCATGGATTGAAAGACGATCCAGAGCACATGCGCGCGAGGCGCGCCGAGCGCCATCCGTATACCGAACTCGCCCGTTCGCTGCGCTACTGTGTACGACACCACGCTGTACAGACCTACTGCCGCCAGCACCAATCCCAATGCGGCGAAGGAGCCGAAAAGCCACGCCACCAGGTGCTCTTGTTGCATCTCGGGCTGTCCGCTGATCCAGTGCTCCAAATCCTCCACATGCCCGTTGATCTGCTGATCGGCATTTACCGAATTTACCTGCGCGCCGACGGAGCGCAGCAGGGTGAGCGGCGAGACCTCCGAGCGAACCAGAATCTGCGTCCACATTCCCATCGAAATCGTGTAGGGCACAAAAACTTCCGGTTGAATCGGCTTGCGCAGGCCGTCGTCAAGCTTGTCTGCAACCACCCCGACAATCTGGAGCCATCCAGCTCCGTCCGAGGCCGTAAGGTTAAAGGGCGGCTGATCCTGTATTTCCGGCACTTTTAGCGAGTGGCCGATGGCACTCGCGCCGGGAAAGTACCGGCGCGCCAAGGTCTGATTGATTACGGCCAGGTGCGCCGCGTTCCTGTTCTCGGTTTCATTCCAGATACGGCCTGCGGCCAGTGGAATGCGTAGCAGGGGAAAGTAGGCAGGGCTGACGAAGTTCACCCGCACCTTTTGCTCGTCCTGCGCCGCCTTTCCCAGGAACTCGACGTGTGTTGGCCACCCATTCGAGGGCGGTGTGGCATTGCTCGAGATCGCCGTCATGGTGACGCCTGAAATCGTCGCGACCTTTTGTTGTAACTGATCGAAGTATGCCGCGCGTTCGGCCCACACCTTGAATGTCCCGTCGTGCAACGGTATGCCTACTGACATCACGTTGTGCGGGTCATAGCCGAGGGGCGTGTGCATCGTTCGTAGAAAGCCCTCGATCGCAGCGCCCGCGCCCGCCAGCATCATTAGGGTCAAGGCGATCTGGCCCCCAATCAGCAGATTGTTGGTCGCGCGGCCGCCCAGCCTGCCCGCCACCCTCCGGGATCCGGACTGCATGACTTGCCCTACGTCTGGCCGCGAGAGACGCAGGGCCGGCCACAGTCCGAAGAGAACGCCGGTGAACAAAGCCACTCCGACGCTGAACGCAAGCACCGGCAAGTTCACCTGTATAGCCGCCTCGTGTGGGAAAGAATAATCGGGCAGCAGCGCCACAATCACCGCGATCGTCTTATAAGCCAGCAACACTCCGAGCCCCGCGCCGGTGAAGGAAAGCAGGAGCGCTTCTGTAAACAGCTGCCGCACAATGCGGCCCTGGCTAGCGCCAACCGCCGAACGTAGCGCCAGCTCATGCTGCCGAGCCGTGCCGCGTGCCAGCAGCAGAATCGAGACATTCCCGCAACCGATCGCGAGCAGCAGCGCCACTGCACTGAACAGAAGTGCCAGCGTGCCGCCCAGTTGTTTGATGAAATCGTCGTTCAAACCGACGACGCTGAACGAGAAGGCCTCGCGAGGAAAATGCTTCGGGGTCTCCTTGGCGAAATCATGGATAAGCGGTGTCAGCGCCGCGGCGGCTCCGCTCAAACCCACTCCCGGTTTAAGCCGCAGCTCTGTTTCGTACGACCGCACCGGATCCTGTGTCACCTTCAGCGGCAGGTACACGTCGGCGTCGTTCCAGGTGAAGCGCGGCCCGACTACCCCGACGATTGTGTAGCTCTTGTGCACAAGCTGTATGGTCTTGCCAATGACATCGGAATTGCCGTTGAAGTGCCGCTGCCAGAAGTTGTAGCTCAATACGGCCACGGGCTGGGGATCGTGGCCGTCGACCGCATCGGAAGGCAGCAGGCCGCGACCCAATATCGGCGGCACACCCAGAAACTCGAACATATTCGATGTCACATAATCGCCTTGCACATCCTCCGGCAGGTCGTGACCCGTCACCGTCAACTTCCATTGGTCGGTCATAAAGGCGTCTTCGACTACGGGAGAGTGGCGAATCACCTGCCACTGCTGGCCAGTGAGCCCGAAATAACGTTCCTGCCCCGTCTTGTCCGTCAGCCGCATATGCACCATGCGGTCCGGCGCCGCATAGGGATACGGGTTCATCAGCACCGCCCAGACCACGCTGAATACGGCTACGGTGGCCCCGATCCCGAGCGCGAGAGAAACAACGGCCGCGAGCGCGAAGCCAGGACTGTGAACGAGCTGGCGCATCGAGTAGCGAAGGTCCTGAAGCAGCGTGTGCATGATCACTTCCTGATTCAAGGTCGATAGAACGAACGGGGGGCCCGGCACATTCACTTAGGCACGTCGGTCGCCAATCGGCAGACCTGCTAACTTGCTGATTCGCAAGCAGTCGTCACGTCGGAGCGGATAACTCGCTTGTCCACTCGCGGTGCGCAGTGTTCGCAAACGAAGCACTAGCGTTCTGCTGCTGGTCAAAGATGGTTCATGCTGGTTTAAGCCACCTGGCCGCAAACTCATTCCATGAGCCGCCCATCGCTTGCCATCATCGCGACAGCATTTCTCGCTGGCATCGCCGCTGCCGCCGCCATCCCTGCACGTGCAGAGAGCCGCGTATCCTGCGATACCTTGCCCGCCCGTGTTCTCAGCCGTGCAAAGTCTGAAGCAGGGGACGCAACCATCCATGGCTGCGTCAAAGATAAAGAGAACGGGAAGGTAACCTATGAGGTGGAGACTCTGAAGGACGGCAAGAGCAGGGATTTCGTGTTGGACGCTTCCGGATCGCTCATCGAAGTCGAACAGGAGGTCACGGACGGCAGCGTGCCGGCGGCCGTCTCCGATGCCATCGCCAGAGCGGCGCAAGGCGGCAGAGTCGGCAAGATTGAATCTGTGACTCGTGGAGGCGCGATCGCAAGTTACGAGACCACGATCACAAGAAATGGACAGCGGCGTGAAGTCGCGTTCAGCCCCCAGGGCACTCCGGTAAAGGCCGATTGATTTCAAAAACTCCCACGGTCCGGCGTACCGTCGTGCGCGTCACTCGTCCGCCGATGATGCGGACGATGCTTCTCTTGATAGCGCTGCTGATAAGCGGACTTCCCTCGATTGCGCAATCGACGGCAGTCCAATCGGCGTCCGAACAGCTCACGCCGCTGCAGGTGGTGACCGCGATGGTGCGAAACGAAAAGCAGGCCCGGCAGCATCGCACATTCTTTCGCTACACCTCTGTCGAGCGATCCGAGCGCACCGGCGGCCATCTGTGGAAAGAGAACGTCGTCGAAACCCCCGACGGTCAGTTGCGTAGATTGGTGGAAGAAGACGGCAAGCCACTCAATCCCGATCGCACTGCGGAGGAAGATCGTCATATCGCTGCGCTTGTCGCAGATCCAGATGCGCTACGCGACGCTGATGCCGATCGGCGCGCGGATGAAGCCCGCCTGGAGAAGATTCTCGACATCCTGCCGAAGGTATTCCTTTTCAACGCGGACGGAATGCAGGACGATTGCGTGCGCATCGCCTTTCGTCCCAACCCGGCATTTACGCCCTCCAGCTATGACGAACGCATTGTTCACGGACTGGCTGGCACCATCCTTGTCCGCATCCCTGCCGAGCGGCTGTGCGGTATCGAAGGCCATCTGATCGATCGCGTCAGCTTCGGCTTTGGCATCCTCGGACACATTGAAAAGGACAGCCGTTTTCGCGTCACGCGCACGCCTGTGACAGCCACAGATTGGAAGAGCACCAGAATCGAGGTGCATCTCGATGGAAAGATCCTTCTGCTGAAAAGCATCTCGCGGGACCAGGATGCCCATCACTCCGGCGCCGAGCCGTTACCGTTGCATCTCTCGCTGGCGCAGGCCGCCGCATTCACCTGGCCAGGCACACCATGAAGCGCAAGCAGTCATTCGTGAAGCGGGGCTGTCTCGCGCAGCGCCGTGTTGCAGAGGTCCTGCTTATTGCAACATTTTCTTCGTGCACGGCGTGGGGGCAGGTTCAGTCTGCCTTCGCATCTGCGGTAGCGGATCCGGATCCTGTTCCATCGCTCTCCATTCCAGCAGAGGTTCCGCTTCGTCTGGAAATCACACAAACCCTCACACTCCAGACCGGCAAGCCTTTCCGTGGCAAGCTCACAGAACCGGTTTACGGTCCTAACCGCCTCCTGCTGCCGGCGGGCACCGCCGCCGAAGGAGTGATCTCCGATACGCCCGCAGCAGATCGCAGCACGCGGGTGAACGCGAAACTTGACGGCGATTTCACGCCGCTTCGCGTTCCTGTCGTTCGCGTCACGCAGTTGTTATCTCCATCAGGCGCGATACTGCCGGTCGATGCGGTAGGCAAAATGCGGAATGCCGCCACCATCTCGCTCGGGGCGCATCCGCCTCCGTCCTCGATCATGGGTCGAGTGAAGGCAATGATCCACGAACAGATCGAGCAGGTGCGCGACATGATTCACAATCCGCACAAGGGCGACTGGGGGAAGCAGCTTCTCTACAGCCAGTTGCCATATCACCCGCAGCGCGTCTGGGCCGGGTCGCAATTCGATGCGGTACTCCGCGAACCACTACGGCTGCCCCTTGCGTCCGCATCTGCGCCGATTCCGGCAGCCGAAGCTGTGGATCTCACCTCCGGCAACATACAGGCGCGGCTCACCGCGGGCATCAGCTCGGCAACATCCAAGAAAGGTGATCCGGTCTCCGCCGTGCTCGTGAAACCCTTTTGCAATCCGCAGGGAAAGCTGATGCTACCGGCCGGCACCTCACTCAACGGTGTAGTGCTGCAGGCCCGCCCGGCGCGATCCTTCGCCCGCAACGGTCGTCTACGATTCAGTTTTCGTTCCGTGGGTGCCTCCGTCGCTGCTAGCCCAGGGCAGCATATCGAAGGCAATCTCTCATCCATTCAAGGCCAGAAGAGACAGAACGTCGCACTCGACGAGGAAGGCGGCACGCGCGCACAGCCTGATAAAGGCCGCTTTCTCGCGCCCCTGGTGCTCGGCCTCATGGCAGCGGCTTCTACCAACGGCGACAACGACGACATTCTCCGTCAGGGCGTCACCAGCAATGGTTTCGGCCTGGCTGCCCGCATTGTCACGATGGCGGCCTCCAGCCGCGACGCATCCACAGGCTTTGCTGTCTACGCATTCGGCAAATCCATTTATCGCCGTTATATTGCCATCGGGCACCAGGTCAGTTTTCCGACCAACACAGAACTCTCGATCAATCTGAGTAAACGATGATCTGGAACGAACGCTGACGGCGGCCCGCAATCTGGCCCGATGTTGGCCAGCAATACACTGGAAGCATGATCCGTTCCTACCTCGGCCACACGCCCGTCATCCCCGCTTCCTGCTACGTCGATATCTCCGCCCAGATCCTGGGGGAGGTCACGCTCGGCGAGCACGCGAGCGTCTGGATGAACGCCGTACTTCGCGGAGACGTGCACTCCATCCGGCTAGGTGCCAACTCCAACGTGCAGGACTGCGCAGTACTTCATGGCATGCGCTACAAATGGCCGGTCGTTGTGGGCGATTGGGTCACCATTGGTCACAACGCCACCGTCCACGGCTGCGTCATTGAAGACACCTGCCTTATTGGCATGGGTGCCGTCATCCTCAACGGCGCGCGCATCGGCGAGGGTTCCATCATTGCCGCCGGCGCGCTCATCCCTGAGGGCACTATCGTCCCGCCGCGGACCTTGTGGGCCGGGCTGCCGGCGAAGCAGCGCCGCACGCTCGAAGACAAGGACCGCGAGCAGATCCTGATGTACGCCCGCAACTATCTCGACTACACCAACAGCTATCTCGAAGAACAAAAACAGTGGAAGACCGCCGAACAAAAACAGTGGAAGACCGCCGCGGAGTAAGCTCGACCGAAGGAGAGAAGCGATGAAGCGCTGCACCCATCTCGATCAGATTCAGCATGTTGAACCGCGCACTAACGGATGCGAAGAATGCCTGAAAACAGGTGATCGTTGGGTCCACCTGCGGCTCTGCATGGAGTGCGGTCACGTCGGCTGCTGTGACTCATCCAAGAATCGTCACGCGACGAAGCACTTCCATGGCACGAAGCATCCCATCATGCGCTCCATCGAACCCGGCGAGACCTGGGGCTGGTGCTATGTGGACCAGTTGCAGCTCAACTTCGGTTGAATTGAAGCTGAGCCGCAACCGATATGGTCTAACTCTTCTTCTGCGTCGCCCGCAGCATCTGGAAGAACGTGTCGCCGCGCACCACCTGGAATTGCGGGCCCAGAGATTCGACCAGGTTCTTCGCATCCGTCGGCGTCATGTTCCAGGATTCGAGTCCGGCCGCAACGAACAGCGGAGCCGACCCGTCCCACGCCGCCGCCACCTGCGCCAGTTGTGTCTGACCACTCGCCGCGTCATTCACGCCTATGAGTGTTGCGAGCGGCATCCCGTCGACAAAGCTCACCTGACTCGAAGACTCGTAGTTGTAGGCAATGCCCAGAAGCCCAGGCACATTGCGCTCGTAGCGATCGATGATCGATGCCGTGAATGGCAGATCGGTTGAGCCGTTGCGGTTGTAGGCGAACAGCGTATCCATCCCGGTCGCCCGCATGTACGCGCCGCTGCGTTGCGTGTACGCTTCGAGTGCTGCGGCCGGCCACACCGCAGGATAGGTATACCCCGCGCCTGACGGTCCCGCCATCAGCAGATCATTCGCCGTGGCAGTGCGCTGATAGTAGGCGAGGATGCTCGGCCCGAGGTCGTAGAGCAGCACGCTGATGCTCCAGTTGAGGGGAATCGTTCCGCGACCGGCATCATCCCAGATCGACCGCATGCGGTGCTGGTTGTATTGCGCGTTGTCGCCTTCGACCATGGTCAGGGTCAGGTAAATCTTGTTTTGCAGCTTCGGGACCGACGGATGCGTGATGCGCGAGCTGATCGGCGCCGGCGCGCCGCCCGCGAATACTGACCCGTTGATGTAGAAATCCGCCGCGACGACCGGCGAGCCATATTGCCCGCATAAAGTCACGCCGGGCATCTCATGTCCCTGCGGGAACCAGCCCAGGTACGGCGTATCCGGCTCGGCGCGTTTCAGAATCGAGGTGAACAGCGCAGTCTGCGTGGGGTCCTGTGGGTCCAGCCAGAAGACCGGTGCCTGTGCGGCGACGATATAGTCGCGGAAGTTTGGATTGCCCTGCTGCATGCTAGGGGCTGTGCTCGTCGCAGATACCACGTACTCGTTCCACATCTCGGTGGATAGCGTCAGTGTCTTTGTGCCCGCGGGAGGTACGAATTTGTAGATGAAGTATTCCGTGCCATCGGCGAAGCGCCATCCGCTCGCGGTCTGCGAACTGTCCAGGTCGAAGACGTACGGTGCTTCGCTCGCGCTCCCCGGCTGAAACGACGCGATCACGTTGCCATCGGCGCTTACTGTCACCTGATCGACCGAAGGTCCCCAGCCATCGTTGGTATAAGCATCCGTCCAGCGAACGTAAACCGCACCGCCGTTGGTGAGAAATGGTGTCAGGTCTGCTGTGTAGACCGCCTTGTTTGAGCCGTCGGTCACCGGCTGCGTGACCTGGAGCAGAGTGGTCCACTGTACATTTGCCGCCTGCGCGGAGTTCGTCGGACTGATCGCCGTCAGGATGCGGTTCGGCATGTGCGGCCAGATAGTGTCGAACGCCCACTGATATGCGGCCATTCCATTTGCGAATTTTCCTGTCAGGTCCTCGATGACGTTCAGTTGATGCGCCTTCGCCAGTTCCGCGGTCGCGATTACTCCTCCGCGCATGCTGGCAATCGCGGTTGCGACGTTAACCGTGTCGGGAACATTCAGGTCGTAGATCACAGCGCCGCGGATCTCCGAGCGATACTTCGCCAGGAACTCCCACGGATCCATACTGATGCGATGTGCCACAGTGATCGTGTTCAGCCAGGTCTGGTTGGTGGTGTCCGTGCCCCAGTAGAAATAGAGCCGCGGCTGCTTCCGGTTCACCTGGCCCTGCAGGCTCACCAGCAGACACTGGTCATCGCCGGTGAGCGCAGACAGATCAGCAGCTTCGAGAAAAATTCGCTCTGGGAAATGTTGGAAGTGCGCCCGTAGAAGGACGCTGCGTGTTCGTGTTTGCGGCGAACGAAGATATAGCGGTGCTGCCGGCGGCAGCACCGCTTAAAGCCAGAAATGTACGGCGGGATAACGCGGTCAGGGGTGCAGGCATGCGCTCTCCTCAGGGGGGGTGGAGGTGGCTGTTAGCACTTTTTCGCGGCTCTAAGATAGCGTTATCAGAGAGCAGGCGAAAAGATAGAAAATCTTCCCTGCGATTGTCAAATCGTGAGCGCATTTTTTTGCTATTTCAAGAGTGCAGCGCAGGCAACACTTCGTACGGACGCATCATCTCGTTGTCTTCGTGCTCCAGGATGTGACAGTGCCACACATAACGTCCTGCATAGCCTTCGAACGGGACCACAATGCGTGTCACCATTCCCGGGTCGGAGCCTACCGTATCTTTCCACCCCGCTTCATGCGCCTCCGGCTGCTGCGCTGGCCCGGTGAAGCGGAGTGTGCCCTTCGCCTGATATTCAAATTGGTCGAAACGCCGCCGGTCCAGTATCTGTAACCGCACAAGATGCAGATGGATCGGATGGGAATCATCCGTCAGGTTTACCATCTCCCAGATCTCCGTCGTGCCCAGCGTCGCCTTCTCTGTAATCGGCGCATGCCACGGCGTGTTATTCAGCAGCATCCCCATCGACCGCTGAATATCGTCCATCCGCTCATCCAGCGTGAGCCGTCGGGTGCGAACCGCAGTTGCGGGATCGAGCCGCAGAGGCGCTCGTAGGACCGCGGGCAACACGCTGGTATCTTCACTGCCTTTCGCCGCGACTCGGAAGTCCATGATGTCGAATGAATCGCTCACCAGCTTTACGTGTGTGCCCGCCATCGCGGCAAAATCAACCACCAGATCTATGCGTTCCGCCGGCGCGAGGGGCACACGCTTCACCGCGACCGGCGCGCTCAGCAATCCCTGGTCGTTTCCGATCACGTGCATCTCATGTTTGTTTTCAAAGGACAGTCGATAGAACCGCCCATTAGAACCATTCATGACTCGCAGCCGGTAGCGCCGCGGCTCAACATCCAGGTACGGCAGCAGCTTGCCATTCACCAGGATCGCGTTGCCGAAAACCTCGGGGACCCACGGTCGATCAGGATGCTCCGACACCGGATACACGAGCTGTCCATCCTTGCCCAGTAGTCGGTCGGCGATCAATAGAGGCACCTCATACTTGCCCGAAGGAAGATGGAGCGCAGCTTCCTGCGCGTCGCGCACGATGAACAATCCCAGCATCCCCGCGTAGATGTTCAGCCGGTTTATTCCCATCGTGTGGTCGTGGTAGAAGAGCAGCGCCGCATCCTGCTTCGCGGGATAGAAGCACCTCTGCGACTTCCCTGGCACCACCCACTCCTCTGGATACCCATCGCTCGCTGCAGGCGTTCTGCCACCGTGCAGATGAATGACAGAGCGCACCTCCGGCAGCGACCGCTCCGCGCCATGCAACGTGTGGTCGATGGGCAGAAAGTGACGCAATGGCAACTCATTCGCCCATTCGACGATCGCGCCCTCGCCGCTCTTCACCTCAATCGTTGGTCCGGGAAAGCTGTCCTCAAAGCTCCACATGCGCGTCGGTGGCAGATCGCGGTGCACTTTCTGCCGCACCTCGTGCATCCGCATCCGGTAGTAGGGAATCTGTCGCCCCGTCTGCTCAGGATCCGGTCGTATGCCTGCCGGCTTCATCACGCGCGGCACGGGCAGCGGATCAACAAAGGGAACCAGCGTCGAGGGATCGAGAGCGTCGGCGCCGGCATTCCCATCGTGCGGCAGCATTAGGCCAGCGCCGGCAGCTGCAAGTGCGCCGCTCTTCATGAACTCGCGGCGCGTGGAGCGAAAGAAATCAATCATTGAGATTTTGGGTCCAAATAAAAGAGGATACCCGGCGGGTACTTCCGGGTATCCTCTGCAGTTTTCAGCAGGCGAAGGAAAGCACTCCGGACAACTTGTTAGCGCCCGTGGCCATTGATCGGCTCACCGGAGTTCTCATCCAGGAAGAATGGCCGGTCATTGTCGTTGTCGTGGTGGCGGGAGAAGTCGAACATACCGTTCACCGTCCCCGCGATCGCGTCGAACGATCCATTGCCGATCCGCTGTCCCTCGAGCCAGTTGTCCTCGATGAACCTCAACGTTGAAGTCTGATCCGTCAATGTGTGATCGACGTAGTTCTGCTTAGCATAGGGCGAGATCAGCAGCAGAGGCAGCCGCGGACCGTAGCCGCAACGACCCTGTGCGTGCGGGCCAGATTCTCCGGGCAGGGCCGAATCCGTCCCGTTGCCGCAGGCTCCCGGTGCGGTCAGCGCGTCGGCAGCAGTGGTTGACTGGTTCACAATCTGACCAAGCTGGTGGTCATACCAGCCATCGGAATCGTCGTACGCAATGAATACTGCGGTCGACTTCCAATCGCGCTGCTGTTGGAGGAAGTTGATCACCTTCACCACGAAGGCCTGCTCGTCCAATGGATCGGAGTAGCCAGCGTGCGCGTCCTGGTAGCCCGCGGCCTTCAGGTAACTCACTGCCGGGAAGTTTCCAGCCTGGACCGCCGTAAAGAAATCGTCGATGTCATATTGATGATTTGCCTGGTCAGTCTGCCCGATCGCAAATTTCGAGGAAGGGCGCAGGTGCTTCGGGTTTGCGGTCGATGCGTAGTACTGGAAGGGCTGATGATGGGGGATGTAATCGGCCTTCTTTGTATTCGTCACAGCCGAGGTATGCGACCGTGCGCAGCCCGTGCTGCCGTCGGGATTTTTCTTCGTAAGGTCGAAACCGCCCTCAAAGAAACCCCAGTTCACACCGCGCGTGTTCAGCAGATCGCCAATGTTCTGTCCAGAGAACTGCACCAGGGCACCGGTTGTGGTCGAGCACACATCGCCAATCGGGTCGGCGTCGCTGATCAGCGTGAAGCCGCCATTGCCGTCCCCAATCACGTCTCCGCCGGCATTCGACTGATCCGCGAGACCGTTGGTCTGGCCGGAGATCAGATTGATCGCTCCCGGCGTCGAAGGCCCGAAGGTCGTGTTGTACGAGTTGTCGTTCATTGCGAAGCGCTGCGCGTAGTTCCACAGCGCCGTCACGGTGTTGCCGTCGTAGTAGCCCATCACCAGACCGTTCGTTGCTTGCCCGTTCGGCGGCGGTCCCGGCGTGCCCGTGTATTGAGGGAACGAATCCATCAGTCCGCCGTGAAAGGCCTGCTGCTCCGGCGTGTAGTCATGATCCTGGTCCGCAGTCGCCGCCTGCGAGCGGTCCAGGCGAAACGGATTGCTCGCGCCACCAGCATTGCCGGACTTGTTCAAAAAGTTCGGATTGCTGAAAAGCAGCCCATCGGTATAACCATTGACGGCTGGCGTGTCCTGCGCCGCGATGAACCGCGGTTCGTTCCGTGGGTTCAGCGCGTTGGGATAGCTGCCGAAGTAGTGATCGAAGGAGATGTTTTCACCGAAGATCACCACCACATGCTTAATCGGAGTGGCTGTTGAACTGTCATGCTCCGCGTGAACCGTGGCCGGAGCCAATACTTGAGTGGCAATCATGAGCGCTGCCACGGATGTTGCGAGTACTTTTTGCATCACTGTCCTCTTGTGTTCGGCCTTGATTGCGGCCATTAAGCCGACACAAAAAGGAATAGGCGGTGCTCCGGTCTCCGCGTGTAACGGGAGCATTACAGTTCCAAGAAAAAATATGGAGGTGTCGAGCGAATCAGCTCCGTCCGCGTCGCTTCCCGGATGTCGTCCCAGTAGGGTTGCAAACGATCTGCCGCGATTGTTAACGTTCCGTTTACCGAAAACCATAGCGCCAGCCACTTGCCAAACATCATGTTGCGGCGCGTCGTCGCGTGGAGGCACGAATCATGAGCAAGGTACGTGTATTGGCAGGCACCCACAAGGGCGCATTCATCCTCACCTCGGACGGCAAGCGCCAGCAGTGGGACGTCAGCGGGCCGCATTTCGCCGGTTGGGAGGTTTACCACCTCAAGGGTTCGCCCGCCGATCCGAACCGCATCTACTGCGCGCCGTCCACCGGCTGGCATGGACAGGTGATCCAACGCTCCGATGACGGCGGCAAAACCTGGGAGCCTGTCGGCAACAAATTCAGCTATGAAGGCACACCAGGCACGCACATGTGGTACGACGGCACACCACACCCCTGGGAATTCAAGCGCGTCTGGCACATCGAGCCCTCGCTCAGCGATCCCGACAAGGTCTACGCCGGCGTCGAAGACGCCGCCATCTTTGAATCCGGCGACGGCGGTAAGAACTGGACCGAACTCCCTGGCCTTCGTGAACACGATACGGCCAAAGGCTGGCAGCCGGGTGCAGGCGGTATGTGCCTGCACACGATCGTGCTCGACCCCAGCGATCCTAAGCGCATCTACGTCGCCATATCCGCGGCCGGTGCGTTTCGTAGCGATGACGGTGGCGCATCCTGGAAGCCGATCAACCGCGGACTGCACTCACAGTACATTCCCGACCCCACCGCCGAGGTCGGCCACTGCGTGCATCGCATCGCAATGCACCGCAATCGACCTGGCGTGCTCTTCATGCAGAAGCACTGGGATGTGATGCGCTCCGATGACGCCGGCGACAACTGGCGCGAGGTCAGCGGCAATCTCCCCACCGACTTTGGCTTCGCCATTGACGTCCACGCGCACGAACCCGAGACCATTTACGTGGTCCCTATCAAGAGCGACTCCGAACACTTCCCGCCCGAGGGCAAATTGCGGGTCTTCCGCAGCCGCTCCGGAGGCAATGAGTGGGAAGCCCTCACGAAAGGCTTGCCGCAGAGCAATTGTTTCGTGAACGTGCTGCGCGACGCCATGGCCGTGGACACCATGGATGACTGCGGCATCTACTTCGGCACCACCGGTGGCCAGGTCTATGTATCTGCCGATGCGGGCGACAACTGGGCGCCAATCGTTCGCGACTTGCCCCCCGTGCTCTCGGTCGAGGTGCAGACTCTCGCCTGAAATAAGCAAGAATGAAGCAAACGGTATCGCTTAGCCGTCGTGACCTCGCCATCGAAAATCCGCGTCATGTTGCCCGCCCACCTTCGCAATCTGGCGCGCGTGGGCGCTGAGGTCACGCTCGAAGTCGCCTCTCCTGCGACCATTGGCGCCACCCTCGATGCGCTCGAAGCGCGGTACCCGGTGCTCTGCGGCACCATCCGCGATCACGATACCCTCCAGCGCCGACCTTTCATACGCTACTTCGCCTGCCAGGAAGACCTCTCGCACCAGGGCCCCGACACGCCGCTTCCCGAGGCCGTCCTTACCGCGCGCGAACCGCTCATCGTTCTCGGCGCGATCGCCGGCGGCTGATTTCGTCACATCGCAAATTAAATAGCAGTGCGGATTTAGCTGCTCTTCTTGCATGCTCTCTCGCGGTCGTCCATCTGCACGAATGCCCGATTTGCCGGTCACTCGACATCATCCGCCGCACATCCACGCATCAGACCTCCAGAGGGTAAACTCCGATGGATACCAGGCTTCTAGTTCCCGCACTCGTAATCGTCGCTGTTCTCGTCGTCATCGCGGTCGCTCTTGTCATGCGCAGGCGTAGAACCGGCCAGCTGAGGCGTCGTTTCGGCCCCGAGTACGATCGCGCCGTCACCCAGCAGCATGGGGACGCTCGTCGCGCCGAAGCAACGCTTGCGGACCGGGAAAAGCGCGTGGAGGCCTTCCCCCTCCGCGCCTTGTCGGCGGTTGACCGCGAGGCGTACGCCATGGAGTGGGCCGCGGTGCAACGCCGCTTCGTCGATGACCCGTCGGCCGCCGTGGGAACAGCCGACAGGCTCGTCAACCGGGTGATGACCGACCGCGGATACCCGATGACGGACTTTGAGCAGAGAGCCGCGGATATCTCTGTGAGCTATCCGGCCGTTGTCCAGAACTATCGTGCCGGCCACGAGATTGTCGAGCGCCACACCGATGGCCAGGCGACCACCGAAGAGCTGCGCCAGGCCATGGTTCATTACCGCTCACTTTTCGACGAACTGTTGCAGCCCGCCAAGGTCGAGAGGATCGACCACAAACGGAGAGGGGTTGCTCATGAGCGCGCTTCGTAAGGAAGAATCGCCAAGACAGCAGATATAGCTGGTCGCCAGCGTGCCACTGCGCCGCGGAACGATGCCACCCTCGACCGGACGGGGCAGGACGAGCGCCGTTCGCTACGCTCTGCCTCGGTCAGCAATACTGCCCCCGGAATGCCAAAGACCGCAGTCCTGCCACTGATGTCGACGGCGTCTGCGACGCCGAATTCGGAACGGTGAAATCGTCCGCTCCAGCGTAGATCTCAACCTGCAATCCGGCGCGACCTCCGGTCAGGGGAACCAGCCCGCATCGACCGGCTATTGCCATTCTAGGTTCTGCTCCAGCGGCTCTGTTTCGCGCTAGGCTCTTTGCCGCGAGGGCGTCGCGACCGAAACGACGCCTTTCATTGTGCACTCGGTCTGGAACGCCAGATTTGCGTCCGGGCCGTTCGAATCGCGGCCGCCTTCGACCTATTACGCCTGCCTCTATGACAGTATTGGGCCGTCATCAAGAGACCTTGATAGTCGCTTTTAGGAGACGGGTTCTGCGACGTGCTGCCAGCGGAATCACCAGTAGATGGTCACATCGGCAGTCTCGGGAAGAGCCTACTAAACCGATGTCTTATCGGCTTTTACCCGGATAATTAACATTTGTGCTTGACAGCTCAAAACGTGAATCGCTACGGTAATCCTCACTGATTTTCTGGTGGGAGCGTTATCACAGGGAATACCCGGGGCCCACGAAGACCGCCTCTAAAGGCGGATTTACAGATAGCAACGATTTGTACGATTTGAGCGTTTCAGGAGGCGGTTGTGACACCCAATACTCAGGACCGTGGCAGGCCACGTCTCTCCTTCCGTTTTGCAATTCAGCTTTTGACACTGTGCTTCGTGCTCTTTGCCGCTCGAGGAGCGTGGGCCCAGGCCAACGCCGGCATTGGGGGAACGGTCACAGACGCCTCAGGTGCGGTGATTCCGGACGCCAGCGTGACCATCACGAACGAGGGCACATCGGTCACGAACAAGACCGCGACCAGCGGTGCCGGAACCTATGCGGTGACCGGCCTCACACCAGGACAGTACACGGTCACGGTGGAAAAGACAGGATTCAAGAAGTCTGTCCAGAATCACGTCAACGTCGAAGTTACCGTAACCGCGACCCGGGACTTCACAATGGCCAGCGGTGCGGCAACTGAAACAGTTGAGGTGACCGCCCAGGCGATTTCGCTGAATACGACACAGCCGCAGATGGGCACCACCATCGAGCCGACGGTGGTCAAGTCGCTTCCTACCGCGGTCGGCGGCAGAGGCCGCCAGGTTGACCAGTTGCAGTTGCTCGCACCCGGCACGACCGGCAGCGCCTTCTCCCACCGCATCAGCGGCGGCGTCGATTTCGAGCAGGAGATTCTGTACAACGGCGTTCCAGCCCCGCAGCCGGAGACGGAAGGGTACACAACGAACTTCAATCCGCCCTTCGAGATGGTGCAGGAGTTCCGTGTCGAGCGCTCGACTTTCTCAGCGCAGTATGGACTCGGACAGGGCGCTCTGACCTACCAGATGGCCTCCGGAACGAACCACTATCATGGCGATCTGTTCGAGATCAACCGCAACAGCTTCTTCGACTCTCAGGGCTTTTTCAACAACAAATACCATACCTCGAATCCGGGTGTTCCCTCCGATCACGAGAACAACTACGGCTTCAGCGTGGGTGGTCCCTTCTGGATACCCAAGGTCTACAACGGCCGGGACAAGACGTTCGCCCATTTGAGCATGGAGTGGTACAAGCAGAACAGCCAGGATACGGATGTCTCGACCGTGCCGACCGTGAAACAAAAGAACGGCGATTTCAGTGACTTCGTGGACGGCAAGACCGGCGCGCTGATTCCGATCTTTGACCCCCTTACCGGACAGCAGTTTCCCGGAAACAAAATTCCCGTCAGCCGCTTCAGCCCCACGTCGAAGGATCTTCTCCAGTACATCCCCGATCCCGACCGGCCGGGCAGCGGCATCGGCGGGCTGGATTCCAACAAGAGCTTCGCCCCGTTCATCAATCCGCACATTCAGAACGTCTGGGGCTGGACCATCGACCAGAATCTGAACGCCCAGCAGTCGCTCCACTTCAGTATGTGGAAAAACGGCTTCAGCAACTACAGCTTCGACAATCCTCCTCTGGTGATTCAGCCCAACCCGCTCAACAGCATGAAGTATGAGCCTGCGAACGGCAGTGGGTACATTTTGACCTACAACAACACCATTTCTCCCAATCTCATCATGACCGCGGGCGCTGCATGGATTGGCGAAATCAACAACCAGTTCAACCAGACCAAGTTCAATCCTCCGCAAGTTGTGGGTGGAATCATCCCGCCGTACATCGTTTGGGATGGCCAGCACACGCTGACCAAGTGGGGCACCCAGGGCTCGTGGTTGCAGTCGATCAATCGCAAGCTTGGCATCGCGATTGTGAACAACTATCTGTACACAAAGGGCCGGAATACCTTCAACTTCGGCATCGATATCCGGCGCTCCTATCAGGATGACAACGAAGAGCAGACCCAGGGAGGCCAATTCAGCTTCAGCCAGCGCACCACCGCCGATCCAAACAACCTGAACAACACCGGCAGCGCGTTTGCCAGCTTCCTGCTCGGCCAGGTGGACCAAGCAAACCGCAGCAACTCGCAGGAGTTGCGACTGCGCAATCTAGCGGTGTCGCCTTACATCCAGGACGACATCAAGCTCACGCCCAAGTTGACCGTCAACCTCGGACTTCGCTGGGATATCCAGGTGCCCTTTACCGAGAACAACAATCTGATTGTGTTCTTCAATCCCGATCTGCCGAACCCTGCCGCCGGCGGACGCCTTGGTGCGGCCACGCAGTTCGGTTATGGCCCCGGGTTCGCCAACTTTAACCGGGCGGGCACTCACTTCGGTCACTTTGGTCCCCGGCTTGGCTTTGCCTACCAGGTCAGCCCCAAGATGGTGGTCCAGGGAGGCTTCTCTATCGCTTTCCTGAACGGCGGCGCCTACGAGTACGGAACCAGCAAGACCGCCGTGAACTACGGCAACCTCCTGGTCGGCTCCTTTACCCGCCTCAGCAGCGGGACAAACAAGCCCACTTACGGCAGCTGGGACCGCACGCTGTTGCCGAATCCGCAGCCGCACCCGCTTAACGCAGGCCTTGGCGTAGGTACGCAGATCAACGACTTCAGCCATGACGACGGCTTTGCTCCGTACAGCCAACAGTGGAACGCGAATATTCAGCGTGAGTTGGGGTGGAATACATTCGTGCAAGCGGCATGGGTGGGCAACCGTGTCATTCACCTGCCCAGCCAGTTGAATGCACCGAACCAAGAGAATCCCCAATTCCTCGCGTTAGGTACCGACAACGCGCTGTCATTCGCCGATGGGTCGGCGCAGGCAAAGGGTTATGCACTCCCCTATCCGAACTTCGTAGCGGACTTTGGCGACAGCGCAACGGTGGCTCAATCGCTGACTCCTTATCCGCAGTACACGAAGATATTCAATAACTTCGAGGGCTCTGGCACCACTTTCTACAATGCTTTGCAGGTGCAGGTCGAGAAACGCTTCACAAACGGCCTGTCGTTCCTGGCCGGCTACACACTGTCCCGGCAATATGACAACACCAGCAGCGGATTCAGCAGCTTCGCCAATGGTGGCCTGAACAAGTACAACCAGAAACCGGAATGGGCCGTATCGTCCAGCGCTCCGCCGTCGTTCTTCAAGGCGAGCGGAACCTACGAACTGCCGATTGGCCCAGGAAAGCCGTACCTAAACAATAAAGGAGTGACCGGTCAGATCCTGGGTGGTTGGCAGGTGGGCTTCATCCTCGACGAGGAGGCTGGCACCCCAACTGGCCCGACGGCAAACGGCGTGCCTTTTCCGAACGGCTTTAACCGGCCCAATCGGACCAACGGGGGGCTAAAGACCGCCTCTTACAGCAAAGTCGCTGACCAATTCAGCGGAAAGATACCTCTAGCCCAGGTCTTCAGTCTGGGAGCCTTCGCTGACACCCCGTCACAGTACGTACTCGGCGATGCGACGAGAAATTACAACCAAATGCGTAACCCCGCAAACTACAACGAGAGTGTCAACGTGCGGAAGCACTTCTTCTTCGGGGAGCGCTTCCAGGGCATCCTGCAGGTGGACTACTTCAACGTCCTCAACCGCACCATCTTCCAAAATCCTGACCAAAATGTTGATAACGGCACGTTTGGTCAAGTGACCGGTCAAGGTGGCAATAGCCAAATCGGACCGAACAACCGACAAGGCCAGGCCAGCTTCCGATTAGAATTTTGAGTCTTGCAGCGAAAACTTGTCATACTCTTCCCAGCCGGGCTGCGCACAACGCAGTCCGGTCCTTTCTTAGTCCTTCTATAATTTGGTGTCATGAAGTTGGCTCTCCGCGCTATGGTCCTGCGCAACATCCTCTGCTCAGTCATTGCGCTCTCGCTCTGTAACGTCTGCGTTACGATCCATGCGCAATCGCAGAACGATGAAGTCACGCCACAAGTGCAGCAACTGTACGCACAAGCCCAGGCAGCCCAGCAGCGCGACGACATCCCCACAGCCATTGTGAAATATCGCGAGATGATTCGGCTGGCGCCCCATCTTGCTGCTGCCTACAACAATCTCGGGCGGCTCTATTTCAATCAACATGACTATGAGCACGCCGCGCAGACGCTGTCCAAAGGTCTGAAACTAAATCCCGATATGCCGACCGCGTCTGCCATGCTGGGGATGAGTTATCTAGAAATCGGCCAGGTGGAAAATGCAGAAGAACCTCTGCAGACCGCGCTCCGTGCCAATCCAAAGGACCCCCTGATCCAGATGGCACTGTCAAAGGTCTGTATTCGTCTTCGAAAGTACGATCAAGCCGTCGAGCTGCTGAGGACCTATACAAAAGAGAATCCGCGCGATGAGAATGCGTGGTATTTGCTAGGCAAAACCTATCTGCAGTTATCGGAAGACTCTCTCGGCCGGATCAATCAGATCGACCCCAACTCGGTCGTCGCACACGAGGTTGCCGGCGAGATCGACGAGAGCATGCATAACTACGACGGCGCGCTGGTCGAATACAAGAAAGCAATTGATCTGGCACCCAATCAGCCCGACCCGCATTTGCATATGGCGAATACGTTCTGGTCGATCAGCAAGTGGGACTCAGCCCGCGCGGAGTTCGAAGCCGGCCTCGCACACGATCCGAATAACTGTACCGCCCATTGGAAGCTGGGGAATACGATATTGGAGGCCAACGGCGAGACGAGCGAAGCGCTGACACATCTGAACAAGGCGGTGGAACTGTGCCCTGAACTGATGCAGGCGCGGGTCGATCGGGCGCGCGCGCTGATTAAGTCGGGAAAGCAGGCAGATGCGTTGCCGGACCTGCTGGCTGCAGAGAAGGAGAGCCCCGACGAACCATCCATACACTTCCTTCTAGCCAGCGTCTACAGAGCGCAGGGAAATACGGCGGCAGCACAGGAAGAGAATCGGACGTATGGCCGTCTGCAGCGCCGGGCGAGTGAAGGGGTTGCCGCACAGGCGAATGAGTCCATTGACATCAAGAGCAAAGCGCACTAATCGCGTGCGGCTCAGCAGGCGACAAACAGCCGCCCTGACGATACTCGCGATCGCATTGCTCGTTTGCGGCCATGGAGTCTCGCAACAGTCTCAAACACCCCAGGGGGGCGCAAGCACCGGCGGGGTCTACGCGCCTGTGCACGATGCAGAGCACCGTCCCATCACCGCTGGCGGATTTGTCACGAACGGCCCGGTCATCTTCGAAGACATATCCAGGCAAGCCGGGTTGACTACCTGGCGCGATCAAGGTGGCTCGAGCGCGAAAGAATATATTGTGGAGTCGCTCGGCAGCGGGGTGGCGCTGCTCGATTACGACAACGATGGATGGCTCGACATCTATCTCGTCAACGGCATGACCTATGACGCGATGAATGGAAAGGCCGAATCGCCGCATGCCGCGCTCTTTCATAACAATCACGACGGTACGTTTACGAACGTTGCCGCCAAGGCGGGCGTAATGAACGATCGCTGGGGTGTCGGCGTCGCCGTGGGCGACTACGACAACGATGGCTGGCCCGACCTGTATGTCACCAACGTGGGAAAAAATCGGCTGTATCACAACAACCACGACGGCACCTTCACCGACGTAGCGGAGAAGGCCGGTGTCGCACTCGATGGCTGGTCAACCGGACCAACCTTCGGGGACTACGATGGCGATGGCCGTCTGGACCTGTTCGTGCCCGGATATACCGCCTACGACTTTCACGACCCGCCCGCAGTCGGATCGAAGTCGGTTGTCTCGAACTATTGTCAATATCGCGGCGCCAGCGTCTTTTGCGGACCGCGCGGGCTCAAAGGCGAACACGATCATCTCTTCCACAACGACGGCAACGGAAAGTTTACCGACGTCAGCGCGAAGGCCGGTGTGGCCGATGCTCCCGGCTACTACGGCCTCACATCGTTGTTCGTGGATCTGAACGGGGATGGCAAGCCGGAACTACTGGTAGCAGACGACTCGACGCCAAACTATCTCTACCGCAACAAGGGCGACAGCACCTTCGAGGATCTCAGCTTTGAGTCCGGATATGCGGTGAATCACGACGGCCGCGAAACGGCAACCATGGGAATCGCTGTCGGCGACGACAGAAACGTTGGCCGATTGGACATCCTGGACACTGATTTTTCCGACGATTACAAGGTGCTGTACCGTAATGACGGCGATCTGAATTTCGTCGATTCAAGCTACGAAGCTGGAGTCGCGAAAGACACGATCCCCTTCTTGAGTTGGGGTGATGGGTTCATCGACTATGACAACGACGGCTGGAAGGACATCTTTATCGCCAGTGGCCATGTCTATAAGCAGGTCGACGATCACGACTGGGGAACCAGCTTTGCCCAGCGTCCTTTGTTGCTGCGGAACACAAACAGCGGCAAATTCACGATCGTACCCGCGGTGAAGGGAAGTGGTCTCGCCATGGTGCTGCCGGCGCGGGGCGCCGCGTTTGGCGACCTGTTCAACGATGGCAAGATCGACGTTGTGATGAACAACCTCGATGCCCCGCCAACCCTACTGCGCAACGTGAATCGCGACCAGCATCACTGGATCGAGTTTCAACTGATCGGCGGGGCGGGCAAACCACGCGATGCCGTCGGCGCCGTCATCTTTGTGACAATTGGTAAGACAACGCAGCGCGGAGATGTATTGAGCGGCGGTAGCTTTGCGTCCTCCAACGACCCGCGCGTGCACTTTGGCCTGGGCGATGCGACCTCGATCGACTCCGTAGAGGTTCACTGGCCGGGAGGAGGTCCGGCCGAGAAGATTGTCGTTCCGGGCGTAGACCGCATTCTCACGATAGAGCAGGGTCACGGTATCACGCACGAATTGTGCCCAAAGTGTTCTGCCGGAAAGCATAAGTGAATGGCATGCGACGTAGAATCCCGTTGCCGTTGATTGTCACGCTGCTGATCGCTTGCACAGCTCACGCATTTCAGCCCACTCCGGTCCGGGTCGCAGATGCACAGTGCCAGAAATGCCATAAGGAAATATTCGAAAGATATCTAGCGACTCCCATGGCCCGTGCGAGTGGTGCTGCTGAAGAGAATCTCGTTCCCGGCACATTTCTTCACGCTACTTCCGGCGTCGAGTACTCCATCTCGAATACGCGCGGCCTGCCCTATCTATCATTTCGAAGCGGAAAGCATCCGGATATCGCTGGCGAATACCGGCTCAGCTATTTTCTTGGCTCGGGGCATCTTGGCACGACCTATCTCTACGGGCTGAATCACTATCTCTTTGAGTCGCCCGTTGCGTGGTATGCATCGGTCCACGGCTACGATATGAAGCCGGGACTGGCGGAGATGCCGCAGATGCCGCCGTCGCTGCCCATGCAGAGTGGCTGCCTGCGATGCCATATGAGCTCCGTCGCACGCAGCGATCCCGGAACCATCAATCGATACAGTGGATCGCCGTTTCTGCATGGCGGTATCACCTGTGAGGCCTGTCATGGGGACTCGCAGCGTCATGTGAGTAGTGGCGGCAAAGCGCCCATTGTGAATCCGGCGCATCTCGAACCGGGACGCCGCGATTCTGTGTGCATCAGCTGTCATCTTGAGGGTGATGTTTCTGTAGAGCGCTCAGGCCGCGCGGCCCTCGACTATCGCCCGGGCGACTCTATCTCGGACTACCTCGCCTTCTATGTCTACTCTGGCAACAATCTGACGGCTCGCGGCGTGAGCGAAGTGGAGCAGCTTGCCGAAAGCACCTGCAAGCGCACGAGTGGCGACAAAATGTCCTGCACCAGCTGCCATGATCCGCACTTCACTCCAGCGCCGGACCAGCGCGCGGCATTTTTTCGCGCGAAATGCCTCAATTGTCATAGTCAGCAGCAGTTTGCTCAATCACACCATCCGGAAAATCCTGACTGCACAAGCTGTCACATGCGGCACACCGGAGCGGAGAATATTCCGCATGTCGCGTGGACTGACCACCGGATTCTCCGGTCACCGGCGCCGCTGGATACATCCACAGAACATCCGCAAAGTGCAGAGCTGTCGCCGGTCTTCTCCCCCGGGGCGAACCAACGGGATCTCGCGATGGCGTACTACAAGGCGTTCCTCGAAGGCAATTCATCCGTAGGGCCAAAAGCCTGGAACCTTTTGCAGGCGCAGCGCAGCACCATAGGGAACGACGCAGATGCACTCGACGCATTTGGACTTATGAGTGCTCAGCATGGCGATAATCGCGACGCGGAAGAAGCCTTTCAACAGGCATTGAAATTGGATCCGCATGATCTCACGGCGCTATCGAACCTCGGCGCGCTGGAGGCGAAGCAGGGCAAGCTGAAATCCTCCGTCGCAACGTTGCAGTCGGCGTTTGAAGCGAACAAAGATGTCATTGGGCTGGCGATGAATCTGGCGCGCGTGCAGTGCATGGATGGCGATGCCGAAGGCGCACGATCTACGCTGGATGCGGCCCTGATCTACGCTCCAGGCGTCGAGGAACTTAGGCGTATGCGCAATCAGATGTCAGATTGCAAGAACCCCGGAATCAACGCCGGCGCGACCCGCGGAGCGACGCCGTGAGCAGGCGCGTCCCGCTATGCTTCCTGACTGCGTGCGCGCTGCTCTTCCCTGGCGCCGGGACAAGTCAATCCGAGGCAGAGCTTCTCAAGACCGCACAGTCTCTTCTCGCGGCTGGCAAATTTCCCGAGGCAGAGATGACCCTTCGACGATATCTCAAAGATGATCCCTCGTCCGCTGAAGCTCATTATCTGCTCGGCGACGTGCTGTTTCGTGAGAAGAGAGCCGTGGAATCGTTGGGCGAATTCACCGCCGGATCGAAATTCAAGCCGCCAGGGGCAGGCGAGTTGAGGACCATCGCTTCCGATTATGTATTGCTCGGAGATTTTGCAGACGCAGATGAGTGGTTTTCGCAGGTTACAGTCGAAACGCCAAACGATCCCGAGGCCTGGTATCTGTTGGGTCGCACCAAGTACAACGAGAATCGGTTTGCCGAAGCAGTCGCAAGTTTCGAGCACGTACTGGCGCTCCGACCGAAGGACGTCCGCGCGGAAGACAACCTGGGGTTATCGCAGCAAGGTCTCGGCCACACGGAGCAGGCAAAGGCCGCCTTCCAGACAGCAATCGATTGGCAAGGCGACGTGCCGACCGACGCGCAGCCTTACCTGAATCTCGGGATATTGCTGACCAATCAGGGCGACGCGGCGGCTGCGATCCCGCAACTCACAAAGGCCGCAGCTCTCGCTCCGCAAAACCCTAAAATCCACGAGGAACTGGGCCGTGCCCTCCAGGCAAAGGGAGACATGGAAGCCGCACAGTCTCAGCTTGAGACAGCCGTCAAACTCGCACCGAATGCGGCTTCATTGCACTTCAAGCTGGGACAGATCTATCGCCATCGCGGCTTGAATGAGCGCGCGCAGCAGGAGTTCGCAATATGCGCAAAGCTCAATGGCGCTCAATCTTCGACCGAAGTACCCAACCCGTTCACTCCGATCGCGCCGACAAAGCCATGAAAATGGCCACTCCTTCCGCGCACCTGGTTCCTGCCATCCGTGGCGCCGATTTACTTGCGGGAACACTCTCGCGGCACGCCATCCGGCCATGTAAATATGGAAGGCGCTCCGGCTTTAGATAACGAAGTTCGCCGGGAATTAAGGGTAGCTCTGGCCGGCTCTGGAGGTGGCATGAACATTTTGGGCGTCGACATCGGCGGCACCAACCTGAAGTTCCGCACGCAGCAGCAGGAAGAGATCACCAAGGTGCCATCCGGCCCGAAGATGACCCCCGAGGTCATGATGAAGGCCATCAAGGCACACACCGCTGGCTGGAGATATGACCACGTTTCCATCGGCTTTCCCGGGCCGGTGATCCACGACAGGCCATTGCTTGAACCGCACAATCTCGGAACGGGATGGGTGCGTTTCGACTTCAAGAAAGCATTTGACGATAAGCCGCTGAAGTTTCTCAACGACGCCGCGATGCAGGCGATGGGAAGCTACAAGGGCGGTCGCATGCTTTATCTCGGGCTCGGCACTGGCCTTGGCTCCGCCATGGTTGTGGATGGCTCTGTCCAGGCGATGGAACTCGCGCATCTCCCGTGGAAGAAACGGCAATCGTATGAGGACTATCTCGGCAAGGCCGGACTGAAGCGCTACGGCCGAAAGGCGTGGGAGAAGAATGTAATGAAGGTGGTCGAGCTGATGTCGAATGCCATGGAAGCTGACTACGTTGTTCTCGGAGGCGGAAATGCAAAGCTCATAAAGGCGCTGCCGCCTAAGGTCTTTCTCGGCTCAAACGACAACGCCTTCAAGGGGGCGTTCATGCTCTGGCAACACGAAAAGAACTAGTCAGATTCGATGGTGGCCAGGGACGGGATCGAATCGCCGCCCTCATGTCGCTTTTGATACTAATAATTGGAGAAGAGCCACGAACTTTCTCCTCATTTTTCGCTTGCGGCCGCTTTAAGCCCCTCGGACGCGAGGTGGCGCAAGAGCCGGCCAGCGCTCGCGGCCAAGTCCCCAGGTAGCTCGCCCGACACGGGTTCGCTAGCTCGCACCACCTGTGTGTGGACCGCGCGGTCGGTGCTGGTGATCTCAAACTCAACAGCTCCGACGAGTCGGGTGCCTCCCGCGGACTCCAGATCCCAGGCCAGGAGTGTCGCGGCCACCGTGGGAGCGCGGCCAGCATCGACGAGGCGCATATCGGTACTCGACTCGACTTCCATGTGCAGCGCCGTGTCCAGATACCTGTCAGGAGCAGACGACCATCGCCAGACAGGATCCTCGGTCAACTCACCATCGGGTTGCTGGTGAAGTAAACGGCGGCCGATGTGTCCGCGTGCTTGTGTATCGAGCAGCCGGACAGCAGCGGCATTGGGCGCCTTGGTAACTTGGTTCGCCGGCTCGGGCAGTTGCGGGTCGAGCACTTGCGGCTCGATCATGCGGCTGGGTGTTGTTGCGGGGCGCCGAAGGCGACAGGCGACTGCCCCCAGGCAGGCGATCGCGAGCAGGACACACAACATTGGTCTGGATGCGCGAATCATCAGCGTTTCCCCTTAGCCTGTCGTGGACCATAGACCACCGACTCGGGTTGCTCCTGGAGCAGCCGCGCAAGATCGCGCATCTCTTCGAGCGAATCCTGGATGGCAGGCATAGAACGTCGGAGATCGTCCGCAGCGAGCCTGGAATTCTCTGCCGCGTCGCGCGCTGATTGGTTCATGGCCGGAAAGTCTGCTTCCTTAATCGCAGCCCGACCCTCTTCAGTAAACTTGATCAAAGCTCCCTGGCTGCCCATTACCCCATCCAAATCGGACCTCATCTGTTCGATCTGCCTACTTGTCGTCGCAAAGAATTTTCGCGAGTCGGCGCTCAGCCCTGGCAGGTCGCTCTCCTGCACAACATGCCCGACGTCGGTGAAGAACCGGTCGCTTCGGTCGAGGCTATCGGGAATCCTCGCAACAATGTCCTTGAGAATTTGTAGCGTCGCTTCCGTTTGATCCAAAAGCTCAGGCATCCGTTCCTGCACAGTCGCAAATGTCGAGGGCATCGACGGCACATACGGCCGAGTCGGTGTGAACGCAAGCTTCATCGGCGGAGGGGGATTTTGGGGTACATCGAGCAGTAGGTACGCTTCCCCCGTCACCGGGTTGGCCACGGTCCGGGCGCGAAGGCGGGGAAAGGTGCCTCCAATATCAGTAATCCGCTTGATCCGTTTGACATCCAGGCCAATCGAACTGAGGCGGTCGAAGAACAACTCGAAATCGATTTCGACGAGGGTCCCATTTGGGTCCACACGTAGTTCTGTGACCTGGCCCAGGTGCACGCCCCTGAAAAGCACCGGGCTAGAGATATCGAGGCCCCTGACGTTCTCGGTGGTATAGGTGACCATGCGGATCACGGCACGGCTCCTCAGCCGCTGGATGAAGAGCACCGCTGTGGCCAGGACGACAACCACCACGACAACGATGAAGAGGCCCAGTCGCGCATAACTTTTCTCGACGGCCATTCGGCTACCCTCCCGGATTTGCGGTCACGTCATACGACGACCGCGTGAAGAAAGCATGGACGAACGGAATCTCCGATTCATCGCGAAGTTTCCGCGGGTCTCCCTGTGCCACAATCCCTTTCGCGGCCTTGTCCAGCACGATGCAATTGTCAGCCACGAGGAAAATACTCGGCAGCTCGTGGGTCACAATGACCACCGTGATTCCCAGGTCGCGGCTAAGCGTGATGATGAGCTGGTCGAGCTCGACTGCCGAGATCGGGTCGAGTCCGGCGGACGGCTCGTCAAAAAACAGAAGATCGGCTTCGAGCACCAGAGCCCGGGCAACGCCGGCGCGCTTTTTCATGCCACCCGAGATTTCCCCGGGAAGATACTCGGCGAACGCACCAAGCCCGACGAGATCGAGCTTCGCCTGGACGAGCTCATGTGCTGTCGCGCCGCGCATCGGGGTCCATCGGTTCAAGGGGAGCCAGAGGTTCTCCGCGAGCGTCAGAGAGCTGAACAGTGCACCCGACTGAAAGAGCACGCCGAATGGCGGCACGCCCTCGTACTGGCTCGGCTCTCCAACGCCGTCAATATCGATTCGCCCGGCCTGCTGCCGTTCAAGCCCGATCAAATGTCGCAACAGCGAGCTCTTGCCGCACCCTGATCCGCCGAGGATAGCGAAGATCGTTCCCCGCTCCACCTGGAAGGTGGTGTGCTCCATGAGCACCCGTGTCCCATAACCGATGCGCAGATCGTCGACGGTGATGTGCGGCCTTGACGGCATGTTCAGGCTCCCATGAGTGCGAAGAATAGGGTAAAAAGCGCGCTGATCACAATCGTGCTGAAGATGGCCAGGACCACGGCGGTCGTTGTCCGGGCGCCGACCGCGGCGGCGCCACCCCTGGTGAGCAGCCCTTGGCCACATGCGATTAACCCGATCGCTAGCGCCAGAAACGGAGCTTTGATGAGACCCGTGAGCAGGTTGCTGGCGGTGATCGCCTTTAAAGTCCCCTCCATATAAGCGTGGGGCGTCATGTCCGTCATAACGACGGTGGCCACCAGGCCTCCGACGAGGGCGAGCAGATCGCCAACCCAGGTCAAGAGAGGTACAGTGACGGCGAGCGCGAGACAGCGGGGCAGGACCAACCATCTTACCGGGTCGAAACCCATGGACCGCAAAGCGTCGATTTCCTCCGACACCTTCATGGTGGCCATCTTCGACGCGAGACCAGCGCCTGATCGCCCGGCCACGACGATTGCTGTTACGAGCGGTCCGAGCTCTCTGAAATGCGCGACCACTACGAGTTCGGGGACATAGGAGTTCGCACCGAAGCGTCCGAGTTCCGAAATGCCGAGAAGGCCGATGATAATGCCGACTACAAGGTTGGCGGCGCTCGTGACCGGCAGTGCGTCCGCGCCGATCTCTTGCATCAGGCTCGGCAACGAACGCCAATCCACCGATCTCGGTGTGACGGCCGCTTTAGGAATTGCGACGGCGCAGCGACCGATGAAATCAAATGCGTCGTTTGCCTTGCCAGGCAGCTGAGCCACAACTGCACCGATCCGCGTTAGCGGATTCGTCGTTCGTATCTGAGGCGCAGGGAGAATAGTCCGTCGTTCGCGATAAAGCGCGATCAGGCGTGTCGCTTCGGGGTTATCGCCTTTAACTGACGCTTGCCGCCCATCCGCCTCCAGCCGATCGAGAAGCCGCGCCAGCAAGACTGCGCCCGCGCCGTCGATTCGATCGAGCTGCGTCAGGTCGACATCGACTGAGCGACATCCATTCAGACTGGCTTCAGCGTCACTGACTGCCTGGGTCACCTCTGTCGCATGAGACAAGTCGAACGAACCAGTAGGCACTAGGGTCGCGTGGCCTCCTTCTCGGTCGGTTCGAAGGGCAACACTCATTACACAAGTCTCCCGAGTTCAGTTGGGCTGGTTCAAGCCTCCGGGTCCAAAACCCGAAGGGCACTCGGCCCTCGGAGCTTGATAGGACCTGTTTTCTCATGCAGTTGCCGCAATAACTTCGGTTGGATCCCGGTCCTTCGTCCCATGGCTACATAACCGCAGAAAACAAGCCGGGGGCAACTGTCATTTGTGATAGTCGCGGCAGATTATCTCGATGCTCCGAAATGGAGGGGGTAGGCGGCCGATCTACAAGCACGGCGACGACGGAAGAATTATCGAATCATGCTTGGCAAAATTAGCAGAAGTATCAGATTCAAGTGGTGGCCAGGGACGGGATCGAACCGCCGACGCCGGCCTTTTCAGGGCCGCGCTCTACCACTGAGCTACCTGGCCAGCTCTCGCGCAGGGCGTGCGCTGGAAGTGCTGTTCACTCTTCCGTGCGGGATGCCGTTTCGCCTTCCGTTCTCGCTCCAGGGCTGGAGCCAGATGTTTTTCGGGGCGAATCAGCGAGCGAGACAACTGCGTCAGTATAGCATTCGGCGCGCCACCAGCTATGCTCCGTGGCCGTCCGCCTCCCTCACCAGCGCAGCGTCACCTGCTTCTGCGTGTAGCCTTCGCCGCTGGGAAAGCGCACCTCCAGCTTGCCCTCCGGCGTGACGGCTCCACCTTCCACGGTCACACGCGCCCGCCGCTCCCGCTGGCGCAAAAACAGGGTCTGCGTGCTGTCCGCCTGTGCCTCCAGCAGTAGCGTCAGCGAGCGCTGTCCCGCTTCCTGCCGCAACACCTTCATCATCGCCGTGCGTGCGCCGGCCAGTGGCAGCGCGCCGTTGGCCCCAAAGTCCATCCCCACTTCCACCCCTTGCGTCGGAATTTCGAGCGCGTCACTCGTCATCACCTTCGCACCGGCAACCGTGCTCTTCAGCTTGATCGACTTTCCATCTTTCCCCTCTGCACGAACTCCCCAGCCATCCGCGCTTCGCTCGAAGCGCAGATCGACCAGCAGATCGCCCAAATGCAGATTGTGCAGCGTCACATGGTCCCACTGCGCTGGCAGCCGCGGATCGACCGTGATCGCATGCGCCCCTGCATCGAGCGACAGCCCGAACATCCCGCGCACTGCCGGGATCACCACCATCGCCGACGACCATAGTTGATGCGTGGTGCTCCGCCCGAAGGGCGTGAAGAAGTCGCCGCTCAGCAGCTCCGTCACCGACCCCAGATCCTGTGCCGTGGTCAGGTTCGCCGTCTGCATTAGATGTGCGTAGCCGCTCAGGGAATGTCCTGTGCGGTACTCGGCCACAGACGTCCACCCCGTAAACAGCGGCCACACCGATCCCTGGTGATAACTGATGGGATCGTAAATCGCCTCATGATGACCCACATCACGCGTGCCCCAGTCCGTCGAGAACTCATCGGAGGCCCAGCGCTGGAACATCTCATCCGTCTGCGGCAGGGACGCATGCCCATCCCACCATGCAACGGCCGGATAGATCGTCGCTGTATTGTCCACGCCTTCGCTCCCGTTGTAGCTGAAGGCAAACATTCCTTTTTGCTGCGTGTACTCCTGCGGAATCTTCGCCGCGATGCTCTTTGCTCGTTCGTTCGCCTGATTCGCGACATCCGCCTTCTGCATGCGCTCACTCAGCCGAGCCATCGCGCCGCTCGCCTCCTCATCCAGTAGGGCAAGGTAAATCTCCTGGTGCGGCATCTTCGGAATCCAGCTCTCCACCCAGCCGGTTCCCTGCGAGTTGTCGTAGATGCCGTCGCCGTCAGTGTCGTGCGCGCGCTCGAATGCCCAGGCCTTGTCGACGGCGGGCCAGTTCTTCTCAAGGAATGCCGTGTCGCCGCTTGCGTCCACATAGTCTTCCATCGCCATCAGGAAGAGCGGGGTGGAATCCGCAGCAGCGTACTCATAGGGAGTCGAAGCCCAGTCAACTACGTCTGCCGTCTGCGAGTATTCGTGCGGCATCTTGCCATCGGCGCGCTGCCGCGCGATCAGGAATTCGAGCTCCGCACGGGTAAGCGTGAAGTCGCCATAACTGTTGATGGCATACGTGGTGTATAGCGAATCACGACCGAAGAACCATCCAAAACCCGGCCGTGCCGAATCGCCCGACGAGTAAAACCCAGCCACTAAGCCCGTTTCGTTGCCGTGGCGCACGCGCAACTGGTCAATCGAAATCGCCGCCCAGCGGAAGTCATCGTTGAATGCAGCGTCGGGAGTCTCCACGGTCATGCGCGTGTCGAAGAAGTGCTCGTAGTAATCCGCAGTCTGCCGATAAAGCGCCAGGGCTTGCGCGTTCTCCTTTCGCAATGCAGCTTCGAGACTGGTGTTGGTTGCCGCCTGCCGTGTCCGCCCCATGGCCATCAGCAGCGGATACGCCTTGCCGCGGTCGGTCTTTGGGTCATAGTGCAGTATCAGTTGCGTCTGATAGAACTTCGGTCTCTCCTGATAAGGAGCTAGGATGCCCGGCAGCGTGCCCGGCATCGCCACTGCGGCAGACAGCTCGGGCCAATCGGTATGCAGCATGTACCAGCCCGGCGCCGTCAGCCTGTTCGGAGCGTGCGGGTCGAGCGGTATCCATTCCGCATCCGCCTGCCCAAACTGCGGGGCCGGCCACATCGGCTTAACCTCGGGCGTGAAATCGAACGTCAGCGTCGTGGGCCGAATGCTGTCCAGCGTAAAGATCGCCATCGCGCCGGTCGCGCTCTTCGTTGGGTCGTCCGGTCCGCACTGCGTTGCGAAAAAAGTCTCGCGCAGGGTGAAGGCGACATGCGAGTAGGTGATGGTAGTGTGGTCCGGTTCGACATCGATCTCTGCTGCATCTGCATTTACGTCAATCGGCACATCGTAGCCTTCCACCTGCGCCTGAATGCGCATATGACTCAAAATCTTCACCGGAAACAGCCAGGCTTCAAACTCCCCATTCTGCTGGCCCATGAAGGCGCCGCACTCCCCCGCCACGGTAAAGGGCTTTTCCGCCTCAGCGTGCTGCTCCAGGCGGAGCCCGCTGTGCGCCGGCGTAAAGTTCTCAATCGGTGCGAGCCAGCTCTGCGCATGCCCTGTCGCCATCATTGCCGCAAGGAAAACCAGGCTTTGTCCTACACTGGAAGCCATTCGACGCAATATTCCATCTCCCTTCCGAGTCATGTCGCGCATGCTAGAGCATCTTTCCTGTCTATATAGCGGATCAAGAGATCGTTCGGTTGTTCTTTCGCCACGACGAGGTCACGCCGAGTATCAGCGCGAGACGAAGCTTGCTACCGGTCTGCGCCGCTGCCTCACGCAACTTACTCTGCTGCTGGCCCTTCTGCTGGCCCTTCTGCTTCATTTTCTCCCAGCGCACGCGCAAGCGCGCACGCCGGAGCAGCAGGCCGCAGCCCGCATGGAACAGGCGCGTGCGGCCGGCCCTCTCGCTCTGCGCGCGTTTCTCGCTGGCATGCCCAAGGGCGGTGACCTGCACAGCCATCTTAGCGGGGCCGTCTACGCGGAGACCTTTCTGCGCGACGCCGCCGCGGAGCATGTCTGCATCGATCCCAAGACGCTCGGCTTTGTGCGCCGCGACCCGACGCTCGCCACCGCACCTTGTGCTGCCGGCGCGGTCGATGCGTCCACCCTGCCGCAAAATCAGCCGCTCTATAACAAGCTGATCGACGCTTTTTCCATGCGCTCGTTCGAGCCTGTCACCGGCGACAGCGGCCACGATCATTTTTTTGCTACCTTCGATCTCTTCGGCGGGCTGGCGGAGAGTCACAAGCCGGAATGGGTGGACGAAATTGCTACCCGCGCCGCCGCGCAGAACGAGCAATATCTCGAACTAATGGATACTCCCGCTGCTGCCTTCACCGCTATCGCCCAAGCGAAAATCGTGCCTCCCGGCACGGGCTATGCCGCGTGGCGCAAGCAAATGCTGGATGGAGGCCTCGGCAAGCACGCGCTGGCGATTCGCGAGGAAATGGAGCGCTTTGAGCAGACCCGCCATCTGCAGGAGCGCTGTGGCACCGCCCAGCCGGCGGCCGCCTGCAACGTGGAGGTGCGCTACCTCTATCAGGTGCTGCGCAACATGCCGCCGCCCGCCGTCTTCGCCCAGATTCTTCTGGGATTTGAAGTTGCCGCGGCCGACCTCGCCTCGCCGCATCCACATTATGTCGGCCTTAATCTCGTCCAGCCGGAGGACGCAGAATACTCCATGGCCGACTACACCCTTCACATGCAGATGATCGCCGCGCTGCGCCCCTTCTATCCGCATGTGCCGATCGCATTGCATGCCGGCGAACTCGCCCCCGGGCTCGTTCCGCCGGAGGGCCTCCGCTTTCACATCCAGCAGGCCATCACCATCGCCGGCGCCGAGCGCATTGGCCATGGTGTCGACATCATGTATGAGGACCAGCCCTTCGAACTGCTCAAGACCATGGCCGATCGCCGCATTCTGGTCGAAATCAATCTCACCAGCAACGATGTCATCCTCGGCATCAGGGGCAAGGACCACCCGTTGCTTCTCTATCGCAAATACGGCGTCCCTGCAGCGCTCTCCACAGACGACGAAGGTGTCTCGCGCATTGATCTCACCCACGAATACGAGAAAGCGGTGGAAACCTTCAACCTCACCTATCCCGACCTCAAAGAAATGGCGCGGAACTCAATCGAGTTCAGCTTCCTGCCGGGCAACAGCTTGTGGCGCGACCACGACTACCGGCATCCGCAGCCCCCTTGTGCCACCAGCCTCAGCGACGATCGCGAAATCGGAACCGAGTGCTCTGCCCTGCTTGCGGCCAGTCCCAAGGCGCAGCAACAGTGGCGGCTGGAGCAGCGCTTCTACCGCTTTGAGCATACGCAAGAGCCTGATCTCCACTGATAAACTGAGTCTTCGCAGCTATTACTCGCGCACAGAAAGAGCTCCAGTGCCCGCACCAAAGAGCAAACAATTCACCTACGCCGACGCAGGGGTCGACATCACTCGGGGCGATCAGGCCAAGGAGCGCATCAAGACGCTCGCGCAGCAGACCTTCACCCGAAGCGTGCTAGGTGGTATCGGCGGCTTCGGCGCACTCTTCGCACCCGACCTCAAGCGCTACAAGACCCCGGTGCTCGTCTCGAGCGCCGACGGCGTCGGCACCAAGCTCAAGATCGCTTTTCAACTCGGTATCCACGGCACCGTGGGGCAGGACCTTGTAAATCACTGCGTCAACGACATCGCAGTACAGGGCGGGGAGCCGCTCTTTTTCCTCGACTATCTCGCGACCGGCCGTCTCGAAAACAAAGTTATTGAGAAAGTCGTCAGCGGCTTGGCGAAGGCCTGTAAGGAGAACGGATGTGCGCTCATCGGCGGCGAAACTGCGCAGATGCCCGGCTTCTACTCCGACGGCGAATACGACCTGGCGGGCTTCATCGTCGGCATTGTCGATCGCGACAAGCTGATCACCGGAAAAAATATCCGCGCCGGTGACATTTTCATCGGTCTGCCCTCCACCGGACTGCACACCAACGGCTACTCGCTCGCGCGCAAGCTCATCTTCGAAACTGCTGGCCACAAACCCGCCGATCGCGTGCCCGCTCTCAAAGAAAAGGCCGGAGTCGCGCTGATGAAGATCCACCGCAGTTACCTACCGGTCATTCGACAACTCACCCGCGCAGGAGTCGTCGCAGGCATGGCGCACATTACTGGCGGCGGCATCACGGAGAATCTTCCGCGCATCCTGCCTAGGAACATCTCCGCCGAAATCGAAACCGAAAGCTGGCCGCTACCGCCGCTCTTCGCCTATCTGCGGCAGCTCGGGAACGTCCCGCAAGACGAGATGCTGCGCACTTTCAACATGGGCATCGGCCTCATCGCTGTCATTCCGCAGGCAAAGTGGAAACGCGCCCAGACCCTGCTCGGCCGCCTCCGCGAGCCCTTCCACGTCATAGGCCAGGCCGTCAAAGGCGACCGCAGCGTTCGCTACCGCGCATGAGCACGCGGCATCGTCTCGGCATCCTGCTCTCCGGCCGCGGATCAAACTTTCTTGCCATCGCAGATAGTGTCGCCGCAGGCCGCATCCCGAACGCCGAAATCGCTGTTGTGATCTCGAACAAAGCCGATGCATTGGGTCTGGCCGCCGCGCGCGAACGCGGCCTGAATGCACTCGCCATCGAAGCTGACGGCCGAAAACGCGCCGAACACGATGGCGCCATCATTGCGGCGCTTAGGGAACATCGCATCGAACTCATCTGCCTCGCCGGCTACATGCGTCTGCTCTCCTCCGGTTTCATCCAGGCTTTTCCGGAGCGCATTCTGAATATCCATCCATCGCTGCTCCCCGCCTTTCCCGGCCTCGACGCGCAACATCAGGCCTTCGACTATGGCGTCAAAGTCGCGGGCTGCACCGTGCATTTTGTCGACGAGCAGCTCGACCACGGCGTGATCATCTTGCAGCGGGCCGTGGCCGTTCACGAAGCGGATGATGCACATGCTCTCAGCGCACGCATCCTCGCCGAAGAGCACATCGCTTACACCGAAGCCATCGCTCGGGTGCTGTCCGGGGCATACGTCATCGAGGGCCGCCGATATGTACGGAAGCAATAGCTAAGAGTTGAGCGCATCGTAACGCACGCCAGTCAATCTCTCGGAGATGTCCCACAACCGCTTGCCCGCTGCCGGATCGACCGCGTGCGGTTTCGGCTTCACCTCCACCGGCGTGCCCTTGATCTCGGCAATGCCATCAGGGCCGTAGTATCCACCGCCATGCGCCTCGGGTGAAGTCGCCGCATACAGCAGCGGCCAGGAGCCCCGAATATCCGATTGCGCAACCAACGGCAGCAGCGCATTGGCTATGCGTCCCTTCAGCCCTGTTCCCATGCCGTTGCTGACAATATTGGTCACCGCTACTCCCGGATGTGCAATCACGCTTGCCGTCTGCGCGGAGCGCGCACGCAGCCGCCGGTCGAACTCCAGGCCGAAGACCAGATTCGCCAGCTTCGACTGCTGATACGCGCCGCGCGGATCGTAACCGCGCTCCGCATTCAGATCGTCAAAATTCAGTTTGCCGCCTTTATGCGCGATCGATGCCACCGTGACGACGCGGCTGTTCGGCTGGCGCAGGAGCGCCGGCAACAGCAGCCCGGTCAGCGCGAAATGGCCAAGGTGGTTAGTGCCAAACTGCATCTCGAAACCCTGCGGTGTCGTGCGACGCTCAGGGATCGCCATCACTCCGGCATTGTTGATCAGCAGATCGAGCGGCTTGCCTTCATTCAGGAACTCGTTAGCGAACCGTCGCACGGACTCGAGGTCCGCGACGTCGAGAAGGTGCACCTCCACGTTTGCCGCTGGCGGACTGGCCGCGATCTGCACGCGCGCAGCCTCACCCTTTTCTCGATTCCTGCAGGCCAGGATCACCGTCGCTCCGGCACGCGATAGATACCGCGCCGCCTGGTAGCCGATGCCGCTGTTGGCGCCGGTAATAATCGCAAGCCGTCCCTGCTGCGTCGGTATCTGTTGCGGTCTCCACTTGCTCATGTCTCGCTCCCTGCGTTGCCGGCTCAGGCTGCACGCGTTCCTGCTTCTTCCAGCGTCACCTTCGCGCTCATCTTCTGTTTCCCGCGCAGGAACGTAACAGTCACGGTGTCGCCGGTCTTGTGCTCATCCATGATCTGCGATACGTCCTGCCCGCTGGTCACTTCTCTGTCGTCGATGGCGATGATCAAATCGCCGCCCAGAAAGATCGGCGTGTTGCCGAGATAGGCCTGCTGGCGGCCGCCATGCAGGCCAGCGCGCTCCGCTGCCCCGCCGGGAATCACGCGCTGGATCAGCACTCCATAGTCCGCCGCCAGTCCCATCTGCTGCGCCAGGTCTGGTCCGATAGGCAGGGAAGTGATGCCCAGGGAGGGCCGTCGAATGCGCCCGTAGTGCGCGAAATCTTCCAGCACCGCCTTCGCGGTGTTGATCGGGATTGCAAATCCGATGCCCGCACTCTGCTCAATCTGCTCGTTCGGGTTCGTCGCAATAAGCGAGTTGATGCCGATCACCTCGCCATGCGAGTTCAGCAACGGACCGCCTGAATTGCCCGGATTGATCGCCGCATCCGTCTGGATAGCGTTCTCAATGAGATTTCCCTCTGGGCCACGCACGGATCTGAGCGCGCTGATGATTCCGGTTGTCATCGTGCCGCTCAGGCCGAAAGGATTGCCGATCGCATACACCTTCTGCCCTACCTGCAGGTTTTGTGAATTTGAGAGCACCGCCGGAGTCAGGTCCGGCGCGTCGATCTGGAGAAGCGCGAGATCGTGCGGCCTGTCCGTCAGCACCACCTGCGCCTTGTACTTGTGCTTGTTTGCCAGTGTCACCTCAATCTGCCGCCCTCCCTCGATGACGTGGTAGTTCGTCAGAATGTGACCGTGCGAGTCCACAATGAAGCCTGAGCCCTGTCCCTGCTGCGGCACCGCGCCCCAGAACCAGTCGTACGCCACCGCCGTCGAGGTAATGTTCACCACCGCGGGCAGCACCCGCCTATACACCGAGATATTGTTCTGCTCTACGTTGTCGTAGCTGTTTTGCGCATCGGCCTCAGTCAGTTCGACTGAAGGATTCAGCTTTACATTATGCGTCAGCAGCGGCAGCTCTCGATGTGCGAGACGCGACAACTCCTGCACTCCTGGAATGCCGAAGGTAGTGACATACCAGAATCCGGCGACGATCAGGACAACAAGGATTGCAAGACGGCGAATGTTCATAAGCGGGTCGTTCTCTCCTTACTACATTGCGGTTGTTTCATCGCGAGCCTCGTGCCAGCGCGCTGAGCTCTCGATACACCGCCTCGGTCTGTCGAGTTACATCTTCGAAAGACGCGTCATTGCGGATGATGGTATCGCTCATCCGCATCTTTTCCTCATCGGACATCTGCGCGGCGATTCGCTCGCGTGCCTCGTCTTCCAGCGCCGCGCGGGTTGCGGCATCGGGATCCGGTCCTCCCATCCGCGCTACATACCGTGCGATGCGCAATGCCTCAGGCGCAGTCACCAGAATGCGCCGGTCAAATCGCTCGTGCCAGTCACGTGTCCCCGCAGCTTTGCTCGCTTCAAACAACAGCGCCGTCTCGTAGATTGCAACCGCATCTGGCTGCTCCTTCTCGAGCGCATTCATCCAGCGGCGCTGTTCCGCGATCACCGGCGGATGCACGATGGCATTCAGTTCGGCCAGCCGTCCGTCTGCGAAGGCAATCGTTGCCAGCCTTCGCCGGTCCAGCGTGCCATCAGCGCGTACCACCGCGGGACCGAAGGCCTTCACAATCTCTCCGTAGACCGCTTCGCCCGGCTGCATCATCGTGCGACCCACCGCGTCCGCTTCCATTACCTGCGCCCCCAGCCTGCGGAAGATGGCCGCGACGGTAGTCTTGCCGCTCCCCAGGCCGCCTGTCAGTCCAACGCGCAACATTGGCCGTGCGCCTTACAGCAGTCCACGGCGCAGCTTTGCCGCACGCACCGTGTTCGCCATCAGCATTGCAATCGTCAGCGGTCCCACTCCGCCGGGCACCGGTGTGTAAGCCCCGGAGATCGCATACGCCGCCGGATGCACATCGCCGATCAGCGTCGATCCCTTCGCGATAAACATCTCCTCGCGCCGCCTGTTGCCGTGGAAGAAGCGATCAAACTCCTCGCGTGTCGTCAGGCGGTTGATGCCAACATCCAGCAGCGTCGCGCCCGGCTTCACCATATCCGCAGTTACATACCCCGGACGGCCGATCGCCGCTACCACGATGTCTGCTGTGCGACAGATCCCCGGCAGGTCACGTGTCTTCGAGTGACAAATTGTCACGGTGGCATTTTCGGCCAGCAGCAGGATCGCCGCCGGCTTGCCCACGATGTCGCTGCGACCGATCACGACCGCATTCTGCCCTGCGATCGGCAAATTGCTCCGCTTCAATATCTCGATCAGCCCCGCTGGCGTGCACGGTGCGAGTGCCGGTTGTCCCGTCTGCAGCCTCCCCACATTCACCGGATGAAAACCGTCGACGTCCTTCTCCGGAGCCACTGCCTCCAGCAGCCGTTTCGCATTCACCTGTGGTGGTAAGGGAAGCTGTATCAAAATGCCGTCCACATCATCGCGGCCGTTCAACTCCGTCACCAGCGCCAGCATCTCTTCCGTCGTCACCGTCTCGGGCGGCGTCAGCAATTCACTGCCCAGGCCTAGTTCCTGGCAGGTGCGTACCTTGCTGCGCACATAAATTTCGGAGGCAGGCACATGTCCCACCAGCACCGCTGCCAATCGAGGCTTGATGCCTTGGGCAGCCAACGCGGTCACCTCCCGCGCCACATCTTCCTTGATCGCCGCAGCGATCGCCGTGCCATCCAGCCTGCGTGCTGTCATGCCCCTCCCATGGGTAGCTCCGATACACCCCGTTGCAGAGCGTTGTATAGATACGCTGTTCCTATGGTAATTGCGGCGGATTGCGCATGCCGGACCCCTGCTCTGCCCTACACTTTGGAGACAATGCAGAAACAACTCCTCGACGAATCCGCGCTGCGAATGCTGGCGTGTCCCGTGTGTCATGCGGCCCTGACAGCGCCTCATCCCGAAGCGCTCCTCTGCACAGGGTGCGGACGCCGCTATCCCATACGCGATGGACTGCCTGTGCTGCTCGCCGCCGCGGAGCGGCCGTAAATATCTTTTCAGTGTGCAGGGAAATTGCGCAATGTAATGAGATAGGCAAGCACCAGGGCAGCAATCAATGTCAACACCAGTAACACCACCAGCGCGCCCCAGGTAAAGCCGCGCTTTTCCAGGAAATCCGGTTTCACTTCATTTTCTTGCTCGTTCTTCATGCCCATTCTGGTCATGCGGCGGCCCTGCGATTCATGAAAGCAAACAGAGATTCATTTTCTCTATACATACGAATAGGGTAAGTCAGCGTCTTTTACATAGGTGAGTAAGCGCGCGGCAGTTGAACCCGCACAACATTTTGCGCGTATTGGGTTAGTACAGGTAGACCAGGATTTCGAGGAAGGAGGAAGGCCATGGAGGATCATGTGAGACCGAAGCAAGACGAGGCAGAAGTGACCGCGGGCCTTCCGCTTGGGGCTGAGGCGCTTGCTCCGCAACTTGCACCCCGGATCGAAAAGTTCAGCGACGCGGAATTAATCAACCTGCGGAATGAACTGATGCGCAGCCAACTCGATAGCTGGCAGGCGGCCGATCTGGCCGCAAACTTTCTCGCCGGCCACGGCTACGGCGCCAGTGCAGACAACCTGCGTGAGGCGCTCACCAGCATGGAGATCTCGCGTTGTTCGATCGATTGTCTCCAGGCAGCCCTTGAAGGCGTCGCCTACATCCAGTAGGGGGCGCCGCACGGCCCCTATAAAACAATCTCTCTACTCGTATTTCAGGCTTTCGACGGGATCGAGCTGCGCTGCCCGTGTCGCCGGCAGCGTGCCGAAGATGACTCCCACTAGCACCGACGTCGCCAGCGCAATGACCACCGACCACGGCGAGATAGGAACCTTGTATGCCGTAAAGAAACGCGCAGCCAGTGGTGGCGCCAACCCCAATATGGCGCCGATCATGCCGCCCGCCATCGAAATGAAAATCGCTTCCAACAGAAACTGAAGCTTGATCTCGCGCGCTGTGGCGCCCAGGGCCTTGCGGATTCCGATCTCCCGGATGCGGGATCGTACATTCGCCAGCATGATGTTCATGATGCCCACGCCGCCCACCGCCAGCGTTACCGTAGCCAACAACAGGAGCATCACCGTCAGACCATCCGCGATCTGGCCCGCCACGCGCAGGATCTCGACCAGCGTGTTCGCCTTGTACACCGAGTTGGACTGGTGCCTGCTTTGAATGATGCGGATGATGTCCTTGGTTGCGTATGGAATGTCATTCTTGTCGCGGATGGAGAAAAAAATCTGCTTCACCTTGTCCGTGCCGGTAAAGTAGCGCGCTACCGAGTAGGGAATCAGGATCGTCTCATCCGCCACCTCGGACATGCCAAACGTGCTCACGCTCTCCTTGAATGTGCCCACAATTGTGATCGGCATACCTCTGAGCTGGAAGGTTTGATTGATTGCTGCGTCGGGACCGCCGAACATCTCGATCGCAAACGGAATGGTGACTACCGCCACCTTCGTATGGGTCGCTTCATCTTCTTCGTCGAAGAAGCGTCCCGTGGTTACGATCAGGTGACGCACCTCGCGATACTGCGGTGACACCCCGAGCACCAAGACGTCCTTGGCAATCCCGCCCCCAAAACTGACGCGATCATGGATCTCGAGCATCGGTGAGGACGCAGCGACAGCCGGCACTTGCGAAAGTACCGCACGCTCATCATCAATCGTCAGCAGGTCATTGCGGTACTCGCCAACGCTGCCCGAGGAGCCGCCCGAATATTCCACCTCCACCATATTTGGCCCGATGTTCTCCAGCAGCTTCATCGAATACTGCTTGCCCGTCAGGCCGATCGTGACCACCAGGATCAACGAAGCGGAGCCGATCACCATGCCCAGCGCGGTCAACGCGAAGCGGACTTTGTTCACACGGAAGCTGTCGATCGCGAGCATTGCGATCTCGCGCATCAGGATGGTGCGCTTTGCGCTGGCCAGGGTGTGCTCGAAGGCAGCCCGGCTCATCGCCCGCCCCGTGGTCGCTGCGCGGTGGGTTGTGGCTGAGATCCGGCTTGGAGCCGCGGTCGGCGTCATGGGTACCTCTTGACAGGATGCCAGAATCGCCTCCCATGGTTCGCCCTTTTTTTCGGGCGCTCAGGAAGGTCCAAGGCTGGTCACTTCGTTCCCTCTGATTTGCTGGAAATGCCGTTTGCGACAAAAGGCCGCTTTTTGGCGGGCAGAACAAAGGCCGCCGGTCTGGCGGCCCTTGTTATTGCGATTTCTCCGGTTCGTAGGGAAGCTTACCGGAACAACCAGATCGGCGATCGGACGACCAGATTCACGTCAAGCGTCCCGATGCCTGTCGCAAAGTCCCATCCCGGCGCGGCTGCATATGCCGGCTGGTACTTCTTCGAACTGACCGAAAGCACGCCGTTCGTCCCTGATGGCAGGAAGCAATTTACGTTTCCTCTGCAGTTGATATCCATGTCGCCAAGGGTGACGTCATGGAAAATGCAAAATTTCTTTGTGCCGTTCGTGGAGTTGCAGGATGCGTTGCCACGCCTGCCGTATTCAATATTGGCCAGCGCATAGTAAGCGTAATTCGGGTTGCCTTGGAAGTGACCCCACCGCTGATTGACCAGGGCCTGCACGCCAGCAAGGATCGGCGCCACGAACGACGTTCCGCCCGCGCCCACCCAGTTGGATGGATCGGCCGTGCACGGCACTCCTCCGCCGGCAGGATTGCTGTAGCAGAAGATGAAGAAGTGGTTCCATACGCCATTGGCAGCGAACATGGAAACATCCGGCAGGTCGCGCACTCCGTCGTTCGGATTGCCATAGACACCCCGCTGCCAGATCGGCTTCCTATACCCTCGGCAGCTCCCATTGGTCTGGGGTGGGGTCGCCGAGGTGCCGAGGGCGCAGCCGCTCGGGCCACCGCTGCCCGCTCCGGTATCCAGGAAGAATTGCTCACCAACTGCGGAATTGCAGGAGCCGCTGGTGCCATACGGAACAGTGAAACCGAGCGCCAGTGTAATCAGCTGGCTGGCGCACGAATCATTCCATGGAATCTCCGGGATATACGACTTCGCGGAACCAAATCGAGGGCTGTTGGTGCTGTTCCAGAAATTGCTTGTGGTGCCCAGGAACGTATCTGCGTAGTCGGTGCCGCCGGCTGCCAGGTTGAATGGTGTGGAGGCCAGCCCGCTCACGTTGATGCCGTTATGGGAGAACGCGTGATTTTGACTATCCGTAGCCGCGCCCGAGTCACCGCTCGAAACAAAGACGGAAATACCTTCTGCGGCCGCCTGTTGGTAAAGCTGGTAGACGAACAGATTCCCCGAAGCACCCTGTTCGCTCTCCGGCCCTCCATAGCTCAGGCTCACGATCGCCGGTCTGTTCCGCTGCTCCAGAAGTGCCTCGAGGGCGATGAATGGACCGAAATCGGTTGCAGTATCCGCACACGAGGCAAGCTCGATGTTTGCTGCCGGAGCCGATGCCGCCGCCCACTCCACGTCGACCGCTGCCTCTCCGTCATCTCCCACCAGCACCCCGGGATCCTGACAGCCTCCCGGATGCACCACCGAGAATTTGCTGTTCTTGTAGGCGTTCAAGCCGAATGTCTTGCGGAACGTCGTGTAGTCGGCATTCGAGAAGAGATTCGTCCGCTCCAGCAGAACCACTGTCTGGCCCTGACCGGCGTTTCCAGAGCGGTACAGCGGGTTGTAGTCGTAGATGGTCGCAAGATCCGCCGGAACCAGCGCCTGAAGATCGCCACTGGATGTAGGAATCGTGAAGTTCGGCGAAACGCGGACTCCCTTTGCTGTCATCGGGACAATGGGCGTCCGCAGCGGGTGCGGTTTGAAGTCGTTCAGATGAACAACGCCCGCCACCACGGAAGACAGCGCCTCGGGAACCGCTGGATCCTGCATGTTCGCGAAATGCTTTTTCCCGTTGACGTCGAGGTGGTGAATTTCCGTCCTAAAGGCCTCAGTGACCTGCCCCGCCGTTCCTGAGAAGTTGATCCGCATGCCGCTTGCAGAGACAGCGTTCACCTGGAAGCCGTGCATCTCAAGCCATCCCCGAACGGTTGCGATGTCCGCGTTACTCGGACCGTACTTTGCGCCAAGCTGTTCGGCGGTCAGGTACCTGTGATAATCCGGATTGCCTGGCGTCTGCTGACGATCCATGAACGCATCGAGTGCAGCTTCGCTTTCCGCAGGTCGCTGCAGAAGAAGCTGCAGATGCTGGAGTTGCATGGAATCGCCAACTGCGCCGCGGTCATTCTGGCGCGTCGCCTCCGGCCGCACATTACCAGCGAGCCTGGCCATCCTCGTCTCATCAATCTTCTTCGTAATGGCTGCCCTCCTCGACGAGCCCTGCTCTGCCCCGGCGACCAGCGTAACGGTGAGTGCTAGAGCACAGCCGAGCGCAGCCCGACGTTTGCCCAGGTAATAGAGCACATTCATACGACCTCCCAAAATGGTTACGTTGAACTACGGAACGTGGAATCAGATGCAAAACCTAGGTGCGAATCAACACCAAACGGACGTTGAGCAGACAAGAAACTATTGGAGCGACCGGGCCAAAATCATAGGTCTGACACAAAATGGGTGTCAATTGAATCGGTATAAATTCAGTTTCATAAAAGGAACTGCCGCCACAACAAATTGCCAACGTCCTCGCCTCGAGTGTTTTTCATCTAAGACCGCGCGAAGCACTCGTTTTGGCTTTGGCCCTCCGCATCGCTATCATGAAGGTGCAACGCCGCTCGCGGAGGGATGTGTGAGTGGTTGAAACAGGCGGTCTTGAAAACCGCTTTACCCTAACGGGTAACGGGGGTTCGAATCCCTCTCCCTCCGCCAAGACACCTATTCGGAACCGCGACTTGTTTTGGAGTGTCTGCTGCTTGCCAACCGCGACTTTCCCGTGAACCCGTATCCCTTTCGACGATGGTCATGATCGGTCGCCCGGTGCGAATGTATTGGGTCAGATTCGTCTCTTCCACGAAGAGGTGTCTCCCCACACAGCTCGCAGCAGCTCCTCCTTGGTGACCAGGCGTGGGGGGTGCGCCAGACAGATCAGGGCGTCGAACGTCTTGGGTAAGAGAACCGGGCGATCCATCACGAGACAGGTGCGCCTCGGAGATCCAGTACAAACTGTCCGAACCGATATAAGTCACTCATGGGAAATACCTTGTCCGTTCCGTGAGCAGCATTCCTGGCCGTTCATGGTTTCAGAGTTGCCTGAAGGACCTTTCCCGAGGCCTCTCACCAAAATGCAGGCTGCCGGGGTTAGTTGGTGCGGCGCGTGACAGGCCAAGCGGCTGGCATCCCGGAGAGGCTGGAGGCCTGGCTTTATTGCGGGGGACGCCAGAGGTTCGGCACAGACGAGAGCTCAGAGAAACTGCAACTACGCACCAAACTCCGGAGGGCCACCGGGTTTCCATTCCCGGGCGGGGACTGAGCATCTTGAGACTCCGACCCTTCAATCCGCGGCGGAGGAATTAGACCTGGCTGATCCAGCCCAGTTTCCACCAGAATCTGAACGCCTCACGGAAGGCAGGACTTGCATTCGGGGCTGAACGGTTTTGAGTCACGAATATTTCCGTAACCTGCATGACATTATAACGTCATATTGACATGATTTATGGCTTTGAACTGCAGGCTCGATTGAAACGAGGATTCCATGTCATCGCAATCCACACCTACAGCAGCAACTCGCACTCTTTCAAACATGTCGCGTTACGCCGCAATACCACTACGTGCCATTGCCGGTGGAGGTTTTTTGCAACACGGTTATGCGAAGGTCGTCAAAGGACCTGAAGCCTTTGCAGCGATCCTGCAGTCACTGCACGTTCCGTTCCCGCATCTGTCGGCGTATCTCACGATTTCAGTAGAGTTGTTGGGAGGGGCGGCGCTTCTGCTCGGAGCGTTCGTTGCGTTGGTCAGTATTCCAACGATTGCGGTCCTGCTGGCGGCCATGTTTACAGTGCATTTGCCCTATGGTTTCAGTTCAATCAAACTAAAGGCGGTTGTGGATGGTCGAGCGCAATTCGGACCGCCAGGGTACGAATGCGATCTTATCTATATTGGATGCATCCTGGCTCTCGTATTCTTGGGCCCAAGTCCGTGGTCTATCGATCGCTATCGTTTCCGTGAGCGCAACGCCTGATTTCTTGTCGCCCTTCCTGCGTGACGGGACAGTTTCGTGACGAAGCGGACCAGATCGCCTCGATAAGACAATACCTCATAGTCAACCGGTTGCTGGCCAATGGTCATTGAGGTTCGCTCGATCTGAAAGATCGGAGACCCGACTCTTACTTGGAGAGCATCCGCGATCGCCTTGGTCGCGATTACTGCCTCCAGTTCATAATCTGCTTCGATCAGAGGGACACCGAATTCCACTTCGAGAAGAGTGAAGATTGGATAAACCCGCAGATCATTGCGTGCGATCTTTTTGCCGAGAGGAAGTGGCAGATAGGTCTCGTCAAAGGAAATCGGCACGTCGTCAGCGAGGCGGACCCTCTCGATCCGCATCACCTTTGTTCCCTTCGCTAAGCGAAGGCGTCCCGCAACCCGTGCAGAGGCAGCGACAATGTGCTGACTTATTACACGAGCGGAGGCCTTCCGCCCAGCTGCATTCATATCCTCAACGAAGCCGGTTAATTTCGTGAGCTCAGCTTGGATACGAGGCTCCAGAACGAAGGTTCCAAGTCCACGACGAATCTCAAGCAAGCCACGATGGACCAAATTCTGGATCGCACGGCGAACGGTGATACGGCTCACCTGGAATCGCTCTAGCAGTTCGTCTTCGGTAGGGAGTTGATCTCCGGGACGATACTCGCCGTGAGCGATCTCTGTGGCGATCGTTTCCTCGACTTTGGCATAAAGCGTCGATGAGGACACGGAGGGATTATAACGTTATGTTCTAGCCTATCGAGTGGCTTATTGCTCAGGACTGACAGCGTGACGCGACGAGGCATCGCTCTGTACTCGCGACCTGAGCACATTGCATATCGCCATTTCTTTGTGTGCGTCTTCTGTGCGCAGAGCTGCCGATTAAGCATCAGCCAGTTCCTGATGGAATTTCTCACTTTCCGGTGACAATCGCACCGCCGTTTCAAGTTCGGCGATGGCGCCGGCCGTGTCGCCGCCTACCGCTTCAATGCGGCCTGAAGCATATCAAGTAGCGGTCCCTGGCTCTTCAAAATATAGTCTCGCCCTGCCGCGATGGAAAACCAACGTCCTTGATCCACCTCGGGAAACTCCACCAGACGTCCGGAGTGTGGCGGCCACTCTATCTGGCAAAGATTGCTGGAGAGCTTGGCGGGATCGCAGTTCCCCTCAAAGGCCCACGCGGCAACGGTCTTTCCTCCCGCCTGTTTGACAGCGCCCAGTTCTAAGAACTGTCCGTGCGCAGCGAAGCCGGTCTCCTCCTGGAATTCACGCTTTGCGGCCTCCAATGGTTCCTCGCCTTCCGCATATTCACCTTTGGGAATAGTCCATGCGCCCTTATCCTTCTTTGTCCAGAAAAGGCCGCCAGGATGAACCAGGAAGATCTCCAATTCCTGCTCCTGCCATCGGTACATGATCAGACCTGCGCTACGTTTGGGCATTGAATCCCGCTCCGCCGGCAAATGCCGCGAACGAGCACCGCCGAAATCGCAAAAGCATGGCGCAAGTTAGAAAAACAACGCGTTGAACCTGTCGTGGCGCTTGCGAGCCATCTCTATCAGCGCTGCGGATTCGCTTTCATCGCGTATGGGGGTCAGGAGCGGATCTGTTGCAAGGTACGGATACGAGAAAAATCCATCTTCAATCGATCTGCCCAACCAGCGGACCGCCGACTTCTTGTCGCCGATCGTTATGTAGGCCTGTGCGATCTTGTACATTGCCTCAGGATCGACCATTCCGCGATCGTTTATCTTGGCTTCCACTTCATGCAGCATGGTTGCTGCGCCATTAGTGTCGTGTTGAATTCCCCGACTGATTGCCTTACCAACGATTGCCTGAAGCAGCGAGCTGTCCAATGCGAACGCATGATCAAAATCGGCTTGTGCGGCTCTGGTATTCCCTTTGTAGTATTCACCGAGACCGCGATAAAACACGATCAGCGCAACATCGTCCGTACGCGGAAGACTCTCCAGGAACCGGTCATACTGCCCTAGATACAAATATGTATTGAGCGCTGAGCTGTTCAGTTTGACACCAGGATCGATTTGCCTTGCCCGCTCACATTCCGCAAGAGACGCTTGCAGCATTCCAGCAAAACGGTACGCATACCCCAGTTCCCAATGAACCTCCGCATGGTTCGGATTGCTTTTGAGAGCTTCACGCAACAGCGGCACCGCCTTCTCGACTTGGCCAGTGTCTGTAAACATGTTCGCCATATAAATGCGGGCATCAATTGCATCGGGTTGAAGTGACAAGGCTTTCGCGAATGCGGCCTCTGCCTTGTTGTAGCGGTTTCTGCCGCCAACCTGAAAAGAAGCGTTCGCCGTGTACGCGCGCCCGAGATTCGCCCAGGCGGATGCGAATTGCGGAGCCAGTTCAGTCGATTTCTCCAGCATCTGTATTGCCAGTGGGAAGTCGCCTTTGGAATAGAGATCGACCCCGCGCAGGTAATATTCGTAGGCAGCTGGGCTGACATTCGGATTTGTCTTTAGCTTTCCCGCTTCCGGACCAGGAAGAGTCAGTTCAAGCCCCTGTACGGTTTTCAGAGCGACCTCGTCCTGCACCGTCAGAAGCTTGTCGTACTTCAGATCGAATGCACCTCGCCACAGAATTTCGTCAGTCTTCACATCGATTAGCTGGCAGGCGATTCGAAGATCTTCCCCTTCGCGAAGATAAGTTCCGATCAGAAGTGTGTCGACGTTGAGGTCGGCCGCAAGTTTGGGAATATCAATGGTCTGTGAACCATACTTCTGTACGGCATAAGAAGGCCGAACCGAAACTTCGCTGACGTATCCAAGCTTTGTGATGACAGCGTCAGCCAGCGAGAATCCCAGGAATTCTGTGCTGGCATCATGACGGATATTTTGGAAAGGAAGTACCGCCAGCCGCCGCTGCAGCTTCGCGATCGGCTGCTGCGCAGGCTTTCTCCAATGAGCAGTATAGAGTAGCCCGAGCGGGAGGACTGCCAGCAAAGATAGCAACAGCAGCCCCGAGCGGGATCGCCACTTCCAAGCCCTGACTTCCTTTGCTGGCGCCGGCATCGCAGCTGGTGCAATCGCCAACTCCGCCGGAAGAGTCAGGGCTTGTTCGCCATTCCCCTTCTCTACCTGAAGAGTCTCCGAATGGATCTGATTGGGCCGCGCCGAGACCGGTACCGCAAACCGATAGCCTTTCTTCGGAACCGTCTCAATATACTGTTGGCCGTCTGACGCATTGGCCAGCTGCTTGCGCAGCGCAGATATGGTCACCGTGAGGTTGGCTTCTTCCACGAAGCTGTCGGGCCAGACCTGGCGCATCAGTTCTTCCTTGGTCGTCAGCCGGCTGCCGTTCTGAACGAGCACGCGCAGGATCTCGAATGCTTTGGGCGTGAGAGGAATCGGCTTCCCGTCACCTTCCAGCAAGTGATTCTCAGGATCGAAGCGGAATCTGCTGAATTCGTACAAATGATTGATCCATTAGGGCTTAGCCGGTCTTTACATTTTCTTTGGAAAATCCTTACCGAATCCTTGACTTGGTTTGAGGACTCGCGGAACCCGATTCGCTAGGGTGACCACACTGCAGGGCGCCAATGAGGCCGACTGCAGCAACTCAATTCCGCGCTTAACGCGCCGGCATTGAGGTTCCTCGACACCTGCTGGCAAATCGGTATCGGTCGAGACGGCCCGAACCAATTCTAAGTCAACGAATGGAGAATGCAATGACCAACACCTGGCTCACGCGTCTCCGGGGCTGCTTCAGCTCTGGGACCATGATATTCGCACTCATCACCGCAATCGGTGCGATTTCATCCCCGTTAACCGCTTCGGCACAGAACAAGAAGAACACCATCATTTTTGATCTTGTACCGAACCCTCAGTTTGCGAACTGCCTTCGAAGGTCGCAGTTTGCGGAACCCAGGGCCAGAGCTACAGTAGTTCGCGGCGAGCTCAATGACGTTTTGTATCTCGATCTCGACAACATCAAGTCTGGTCTCCAGTTTGATCTCTTCACGGTTCAGCGCACTTCACTGCTCGCCCCATCAACGCCCAATCCTGCTTTCAAAGGCAGCTTTGGCTTGGCGTGGTACCAGTCCGACATCGAGATCCCCAAGGGGCACGACGATGGCCATGTTCGTATCAAGACCATCCTGCTCGATCAGATTTTCGGTTTCGATCCGGATGCGGCGCTCAAACCCACCAATACCTTCCACCTGGGATTTTGGTTCAACAATCCGAAGGATGCGGCGGCTTGTGGCTTCCCAGCCAACGATCCTACGAAGTTCACTCCTTTTAATGGAGAGCACAAGGCTGGCCCTCTGGCCATGATCAGTGTTCCGAACCCGCACACCAAGCTAGGGCCACTCTGCACCGATCCGGATCCCTCCCAGCCAAGCGGCTGCAACCCCTGACGTCCCTGGCGGCGGAGAGCGAATGGAATCTCATTAGTTCTCCGTTCCTAACGGGATTTGGGAATTTGAAAGCAATCGAGCCATGGGGCCTTGCACCAACTCTGCTTCAAATCTTTGTCGATTTCCTTGAAAAGAGAGCCCTATGCAGGCATTCGAAACTTCCAGTTTCCCGTCCCACTTCTTGAATTTGGGCCGGGTGCTTCATCAAGCCTCGTTGAAAAACTCTGACGGTATTGCGCTCGTCTGCGGTGAAGAACAGCTCTCCTTCGAGAAACTCGACCAATCAACCGATGCTCTTGCGCGCTGGCTCTTGGAGGCTGGTTTGGAGCCGGGAGATCGCGTTGCCATTCATTGGAGTAACTCTCTTGAGGTGGTTCAGCTTTACTTTGCATGCTTCAAGGCAGGGCTGATCGCAGTCCCGCTGAACAATCGGCTGAAGGCCCCCGAGATCGCATATATTCTTACGCACTCCAGAGCGAAGATTTGCTTTAGCCAGCCAGCGCTGGTGAATCTCTGCGAAGAAATACGGGATGAGTGTACGGATCTGCAAATACTCACTTCCGCGCTTCCACGGTTAGATCTCAGAGAATCGCGCCGTTTGGCATTACCTGAGGTCACCCCTGATCAGCTAGCAGCGATTATGTACACATCGGGCACGACTGCGCGGCCGAAGGGAGTCATGCACACGCACATATCTCTCATTGGCTCGACCGAGATGATGTGCTCTTTGGGAATTCCTGAAACATCTTCCCTCTTGGCCGTGAGCCAGTTGATGCATATCGCAGCACTTGCATGTGTCTTGCTGCCCGGCATTTCACGCGGCAGTACGGTCGTTCTTCTGCCAGCATTTGACGCAGCGCAGATACTCGATCTGATCGAGCGTTGGCGTTGCTCTTACTTCTTCATCCTGCCCGCCATGCTTCAGTTCGTCGTGGAGGAGCAAGTCAGCGATCCTCGCGATGTTAGTTCCATGCGGCTCTGCATCGCTGGCGGCGACACAGTACCAGTCACCCTACAGAAGCGGTTTCGTAGACTATTTGGTATTCCAATCCGAGAACTTTATGGGATGACTGAGACCGTGCCAGTGACCTGCAATCGCGAAGACTCCCTTCGCGAAGGTTCGGTTGGGCCGGCCCTGGAAATCGTAGAAACCCGCATAGCCGGTCTCTCTGGGGGAGTTGTGGCCGACGGCCATGTCGGCGAATTGCAAGTACAAAGTCCGGCAAACTGCGTTGGTTATTGGGATGACCCGGAAGCAACCGCAGCCACCTTCGACGGAGGATGGCTCCGCACAGGCGACCTGGTGAGACGCGACCGCGATCGGTTCTATTGGTTCGCAGGCCGCGTCAAGCAGATCATCATCCGTGGGGGGTCCAACATCTCTCCGCAGGAAGTCGAAGAGGCGTTGTATCGTCACCCTGCGGTTCTCGAGGCTGGTGTCATCGGGCTTCCCGATCCAAGCCATGGTGAAAAGGTGATTGCGTTTGTGGCCTTGCGCGAAGGGCTGACTCTCCAGGAAACCGAACTACGGGATTTCGTCCGTGATTGGATCGCCGATTACAAGACTCCCGAGCGGATTCTGTTTGTTCCAGTTCTTCCAAAGGGCTTGACCGGGAAGGTGCAACGTCGAGACCTCAAGAACCTGTTCATGACCCTTTCCGAAAGCCGGGAGTTTGCTGAGACTTCGTCTGTCTGATTGAACCTTCCTAATGCAATTACTGTAGATCTGTTCGCTTCCGACAAACGCGCCTCTCGGTAGCTATCTGGGCTAAGACAATGCAGACCAATGAGCGCATAGACCTATCGTTGCTGCGGATTTGCAGTGGCATGTCAAGTGTTTCGAGCCGGAACGATGAGAGTTGAAGTCACCACTGAGACTCGGAACCCACTCCGTCAGCGGCCAGCAGCGTTCCGCCTGTGCGCGCGTGCGGAGATCTCAGCAGCCATCCACATACCGTTTCGTCGAAATCTCGATGACTCACACCGTCAATAGCGATAGGGAGTTAAGGGAGTCTAGATTGATTTTGGCAATTGTCAGAAATGACAGGTCTCCTGGGAAGCTTAGTCTGCGGTAGCTGCTGTTGCGTGTGTGTGACTTTCTTCGGCAAGCAGTTGGGAACGTGGGGCAGCCGCACATCGTAACAACTTATCCTGATGATCCCGGGATGATTACAGATACGTACTGTCACAACATACAGTTTCTAAACTTTCGGAACAGTGGTGTAATCGTCGATCGCTAGAAAAATTCCGGCCCTGCTCTTACAAGGAGAAAAGGAATGGAGATAAAAGCTATGTTTCGACAGCTAGCGGTGGGAGTGCTTGCCGCTTCGAGTGTGCTGGCGGGCGAGAGTGTTAGGGCGCACGCCCAGGGCACTACGGGAAAACCCAACATAGTCATGCTTATGACCGACGACACTGGTTGGAACGATTTCGGTGCGTATTCAGGAGGCGGCGCCGCAAACGGTCATCCGACACCAAATATCGATCGAATGGCTAAGGAGGGCGCGACTTTCACCAGCTGGTACGGACAGGCGAGTTGCACCGCGGGCCGTGCCTCATTCATTACCGGACGCATACCGATCCGTTCGGCTCTATCGATCGTGGTGGCTCCGGGCGACGAAAACTATCTCCGCCCTGAAACCCCGACGATCGCCGAGTACTTCAAGAAGAACGGTTACTCCACGTACTTCTCTGGCAAGTGGCACCTAGGTGACAAGCCCGCGGCTTACCCGACTGAGCATGGCTTCGATGAGATGAAAGAGTTCGCTGCCTACTACGCCGGCGTCTATTCCTATCCTGACACCAGCAAGTGGTTCCATCCCTGGTTCCCGTCGTATAACCCCGATTTCCAAAAGATGTACGACTCCATCGTGAATTCCGCTGAATGGGAAGGCGTCGCTGGTAAGCCCGCCACGAAGGTCGCCACGATTACCTACGACTATATGGCGACGATGGATGAGCGGCAGGCTGACTATGCAGTCGCCTATATCAAGGAGCACGCGAAGAGCGGTAAGCCGTTCTTTATGGACGTGAACTGGATCAAGATGCACAACCCCACCAATGCGGCGCCAGAGTTCAGAGGACGTTCGCACCTGGGCGACTACTCGGATTCCCTGATGGAGATGGATGCGGATATCGGCAAGGTATTGGATGAGATTCGTGCCGATGCGCCAAACACCATCGTCATCCTGACCGCCGACAACGGCGCGTGGCTCGACGCTTATCCCGATGCGGGAACGACGCCGTTCCGGGGCGAGAAGGGCTCTGCCTATGAAGGTGGGTGGCGCGTTCCGGCCATCATGACGTGGCCCGGACATATTCCAGCGGGGGTACAGTACGGCGAAATGATGTCGCATATCGACTGCTGGTCGACCCTGGCGGCGATGGCAGACATCCCCGTACCGCCCACTGGCGAAATGAAGGACAACAACGGTAAGCCGATCTACTTCGACAGCGTCGACAACAGCGCCTACATTCTGGGCAAATCACCGCATTCCGCGCGCAAGTCGTGGGTCTATATCAATGGCGAGTATCTCAACGCAATCCGCACTGATATCGGAGGCGATCCTAAGGAGCCCTGGGTGAACATTGCCTGGAAGTTCGTGTGGACGGCAAAAGATACATGGCTCGGACCAAGTCTCAACACGGGTTCAATCCCAGCGGCCTACAACCTCACCATGGACCCCTACGAGAAGTACGACATGGTCTTCAATGGAGCCGCACCGGACCGGGCATTTACGAACTCAGCTGGAAAGTATTCCGGTCAAGACAATGGTTGGTCGGCGGCTTTATTTTCCCAAGTGCTGGTCGACTTCGACAAAACGATCCTGAAGTATCCAAACATCCAGCGTTTCCCAGGGGGAGCGTCGAACGACCTGATACCGGATCTCCAGCATCCTAAGAATCCAGTTCCGTCATTGGATCCAGGTAACATGCCGAAGGCTGTTCCTTCAGACTGACTGATTTGCTAATGAGCTGGAACCGATGGGCGATCCTTGTTAGGACCGCCCATCTTGTGCTGTCGTCTCAGCGCTGTTTCGTCTACGGGACGACGCGCAGTTTTACGAGGTCACCTGCGATGGCAAGCGCTTCCTGGTAAATACCAGGACACTCAGGGAGCAAGATGCGCCCTTGACGCTGATCACCAGCTGGACAGCGCAGTTTTAAGCAGGGTCAACAAATGGATTCGTCACTTGATTGCGTTTTCACATGAAGAAGGGGCAGCCGTTGCGCCCATTCGAACAATCAGCGCACATTGCATAGTGTAAGGACGAATCCCTGCTAATTGGGGCGGCGCAGCCATGAATACTGCCACGCTACCGAGACACTCTGATAGTCTCCGCCGAAACGGACGTAGGTTCCATTACTGTAACTGACCTTGATGGATTGATGCTTGGATACTGGAAAAGAACCTGTCGCCCCGATGCGTGAGTTGGACTGCAATGTGGTTGGCGTGACCACACCATTCACGCTGGTTTCGCCGCCATACCAATAGTTCCCATCAAGGGAGACCCACGATCGAGGGCTTACGTTGTAGCTCAGGTGGAACTCTGTCGCCCCCATCGGTTCTTGTGTTTGGCGGTTGGGACCATGCGAAGCACGAGCGCTCGAAAAGAAGTCGCTATTCGGTGTAAAGAACCATACCGCTGCATAGGCGTCTAAGATCCAGTTGCCCCAGCGCCGCGAGAGACCCACCTCGGGTCGGAAGGCCCAACGATTGCTGCCGATATTGATGAACCGCGCTGGATCGTACTGGCCTGTCGGCGGAGAGACGACGAGACTTGTTCCGATCAGCAGTTTCTGCCTCCATTTCGCGAAGGCTTGGGGCTCCATCGCGGGTGCGCCATGCACATTGACCGAAAAGCGAAGAGTCGTCGGCGCTAAACCTGACCGGTATACCTTTACCGGGATGTCATTGATCACTCCTTGGAAGTGTCCGACGCCATACGGTAACACTGCAGTGAAATTGGCTGAACGTCCGAAGAAGCTGAAGGTGTGAAAGTAGCCCAAGTGGAGGGTGCTGATCCTGCCATGGGTATCCGCGATCGGAAGTGACGGGTCAAAGACTACGTCTCCATCTTGAAGCTGATATGTCAGTGTCACCGCATTGGCATGAGTGGGCGCAATGACGTAAGCTCGTGGGCTCAATCCTTGCGCACAGCAGAGTCTGAGTGAGCCGCATAGGAGTATGGTGACCACTGCCGATCGAATCATTGCGGCCATGGGAGTCAATCGCCATGAGAATGCACGCATGACAATCGGTCAACTGCTTTGTGCCTGTCACTTTTGCCAGTGCTATCCCGATGCTTTGACAGTTCAGTATTAGTCGACCACGTCTTATGGCGAAGCCCCGGCGCGTGCGCCGAATCGTGTCCATTCCGCACGCACAGACCAGGTGAATTGGCCAGAAGCGTGGAGGTCGGAATCATGTGCGAAGCTATTGACTCCTCGACAGATCAGTTCCGCTTAACGCCCGCCGAATGGCGTGGGTGCGCAGAGGGTGGAGTGAACTGTCATCATGCGGGTCGTATCTCGATGCTCAATCGACTGATAATCGTCGGTTTCTTCGCGGCATCATTTGCCGTTATTGGATGTACCAAGAAGCAAACAACTGCACCCGCCAAGCAACCGGCAGCACAGCCACAGCCAAAATCGGATGCGGGGCATGCGTCAACGTCGCTGCTTCCAAATGAACGTGGAGGGAGTTCGCAAGGATCGCTGGTGCTGCCCACAGGTTTTGGAAAACGGACCGGCGATCTTAACGAAATGGTGACGAAGCGGAGTATCCGCGCGCTGGTGATTGTGAATCGGGTAGGGTTCTTCTACCAAATGGGGCGACCCCAGGGAATTGAATATGAGGCTCTTCGGGAGTTCGAGAAGTTTGTGAATCATAAGATGAAAACCGGACCGCTGCCGGTTCAGGTCATCTTCCTTCCAATGAGGCCCGATCAACTTGAAGCTGCGCTCACCCAGGGCCTGGGCGACATCATTGCATACGCAGTCGTGATGACTCCCGAGCGAGAGAAGCGCGTCGCTTTTTCACTACCCATTCAGAAGAACGTTACGGAGGTCGTGGTCACCGGCCCCGCGTTGTCGAACGTCTCGAGCTTCGATGATCTGGCAAGCAAACCGATCTATGTGAATCCGGTTACTGTGTACTACGGCAACCTCAAATCGGTGAGTGATGCGCAACAGAAGGCTGGAAAACCACCCCTGGACATCAAGGCTGCCGACAGGAACCTGCTTGACGACGATTTGATCCAGATGGTCAACGCCGGCGTGATTCCGGCTACTGTTACAAACAAGGGCAGGGCCGACCTATGGTCGCAGGTGCTGCCCAATGTCAAGGTACATCCTGAGCTTGTTGTTGCCGGTGGCGTTGATACAGGATGGGTGATGCGCAAGGAAAATCCCCAACTCAAACAGCTCGTCGACGAGTTTGTCTCTGCGCATGCTGCCGGAACCTCGTTTGGCAATACGCTATTGCGTCGTTACCTCCAGAACACGAAGTGGATAAAGGATTCAACCTCACCGGAGGAATTGAAGAAGTTCAACGCCTATTCCGCATTCTTCAAGAAATATGCGAGTCAATATGACTTTGACTATCTCATGCTGGCTGCGCAGGGATACCAGGAGTCGCTGCTGGACCAGAATAAGAGGAGTCGATCGGGCGCGGTCGGTATCATGCAAGTAATTCCGAAATTCGCGGCAGCCCATCCTATCGACATTCCGAATGTCAACGATGCAGAGCACAATATTCACGCCGGCGCGAAGATGTTGCGCGGAATTGCGGATACGTACTTCAACGATCCGGGAATCGATGCTCTGAATAAGACATTGTTCACCTTCGCCAGCTACAATGCCGGGCCAAACCGCATCGTGCGACTTCGCAAAAAGGCGAAAGAGGATGGGCTCGATCCGGACAAGTGGTTCGGGAACGTCGAGCTGGAGGTAGCGAAGGATGTTGGTCAGGAGACTGTGACTTATGTCGGCAATATCTACAAGTACTATGTCGCATACCAGCTGACATTGGAGCAGAAGCAGCAAAAGGCCACCGCAGGATGATTTGTCCGCCGGCGCGCGCAGCTTGATCAGCCGGCACTGTAAAATCAGCATCATCCTCGCTCGGAGCTGGAATGCCCACGGCCTCAACCCGATCCTCTATGGACATCTTCCGGTTCACAATGGCCGCTCTTCTCGCATCGGTCGCGATTGCTATTGTTGCTTTGACTTGGCGCTGGCCATTGGTATGGGATGCGCAGGTCTTTCATTACATCCATTTTTTGATCGACAACGGCTTCGCTCCCTATCGCGATATCCCGGACATCAATATGCCGGGCGTCTATGTCCTCGAGGGCTGGGCGATGCAGTTTTTTGGCGGAAGCGACCTGGCATGGCGAATTTATGATTTCACGCTGCTCGGCGTGCTCACTCTCGCCATGGTCGTCGTCACTCTGCCCTACGACTGGCTCGGTGGGCTGTTTGCCGGCGTCATCTTCGCGCTGCTGCATGCCAACGACGGACCTTGGAACTCAGTCGAGCGCGACGAAGTGATGACCGTCCTGATCGCGATAGCGTATGCCTTTCTGTTTGAGAGCATGCGGCGCCGCAAGCCTTGGCTGTTGATCGGGTTCGGGCTCAGCATGGGAATGGCCGCGACCATCAAACCCATGACCGCGCCTCTGGGCCTAGCGCTGCTTGCGCTGGCGGCATGGAAGATCCGAAAGAGAAACGAATCCGTCGCGCCCTATCTCTCCTGGAGCATCGCCGGAGCAGTGGTTGCGGGCGGGATCGTTCTTTCCTTCCTTCTTCGGCATCACGCGCTTCACGCGTTCATCGAAACGGCGCGTAGAACCATACCCTTCTACGCCAGTCTCGAGCCCAGCAGTACGGCAACGCTGCTCCGCTTTCTGCCGAAGAAAGTCGAACTCGTGATGTTCCCCTTCGCCCTCGCGGTCGCGCCTGGGAACAAGCAATGGAACAATTGGGAACGCCCTTCCATCCTGTTCGGTATAGCCTTCGGCATTGCCTCCTACTTGGCACAGGGAAAAGGCTATGACTATCACCGCTATCCGTTCGCGGCATTCCTCCTTCTCTGGATGGCGACCGAACTGGCGCTCGCGCTGCGCATGACTGGATGGCGCCGCTGCATCGGCGTCGCCGGCCTCTCCGCCGGAATTCTCTTCGGCGCATCGCTGTACCTCCGCCACATAGATCATCTCCACGCCGACACGGATTTCGTCTCGCTTGAGAACGACCTCACATCCATAGGCGCGAGCCGTCTGCAACGTCAGATCCAATGCATGGACCTCGTCCAGGGGTGCTACACCGCCCTCTATCACCTCAAGATCGTGCAGAGCACAGGAATGATGGGCGACGTGCTCCTCTTCGCCAGCGAAAAGTCTTCGGTAGTCGACTACTATCGCGACCAATACTGGAAACAGCTCACCAGTAATCCTCCCGCCGTGATCGTCCTCACTAACGAGTGGTTCGGTCAGAGGTCGAGCTTCGACAAAATCAACCAATGGCCCAGCTTTGCCGGCTATCTCCGCGATAACTATCAACTCGTCATCGCAAGGAATTTCGCCGAGCAACCGGGTCGCCTGCACCGCACACAGTCAACAGACCACGCCTACCGCATCTATCTTCGGAAAGGGGCTGCGCTTCCACTGCCTGCCAATTCCGAAGAGCGGCATGAATTCCGGTTCTGAGCACAGTCTGAGCCAGCCGCATCACAACAACGGGCCATCTCATGATTCCAGAAATCTCGCCGCACCCTTCGCGAAGAACCTTCCTCAAGCATGTGCCGCAACGCTCCTCGTGGAACCAGCGAAAGATCATCTTGCCTCCGCATCCCGGTACCTTGGCAGCGAAACCGCCACTGCCGTCCTTTCTCTCGACCATGACTGGCTCTTCGGCGGCAAATGGGTACGCGCCGCGGCGCATCCAGGCTTCGACGACACGTCATTCGTCCGCGTCACGTTGCCCCACTCCGTTTCCCCGCTCTACCGGACGGATTGCGCGGACAACGCATCTTCCTGCACTTCGATCGCGTGTTGGCGGCCGCAAACGTAACTGTCAATGGCCATAGTCTCCCGCAGCACTTCGGTGGTTTCCTCCCCTTCGATTACGAAGTCACCAGCCTCCTCCAGGAACAGGACAACGTTCTCGCAGTTGCAGTCGATAGCCGCTGGCTCAACATTCCGCCTGGCGGCTCGCCGCGCGGACCGCAGTCAGTCGATTACCTTCTCCCCGGCGGCATCACTGGCTCTGTAAGCGTGTGCGCCGTACCCCATGCCTTTATTCGCGACGTCATCGCGCGCCCACAGAACGTCCTCATCCCGGAGCGGAAACTCGACATCATCTGTCAAATCGAAAGCACCATGCGGTTAACGGCCTCATCTCGCGTGGTGGCCACCCTGCGCGACAGAAAACGCAACATAGCGCACACCTGGCGAGCTTTGGACATTGCAAAGGCCAGTCAGGAGATTCATCTGACGCTCAATGATCTGCAGCACATCGTTCTGTGGGATGTCGAATCGCCGCAGCTCTACGACCTGGAGCTAACGCTGCTTGAGGATGAGAAACCTCTTCATACACATCGGACACGGGTTGGCTTTCGCGACGCGCGCTTTGAGCCCGGATGGCTTCTATTGAATGGCAAGCGCCTGCATCTCTTCGGGCTGAACCGGCACGAACTCTATCCCTATGTAGGCTTCGCGGCTGCCCCTCGCCTGCTGCGCCGCGATGCAGAGATCCTCCGTCACAGCTTTCACTGCAACATCGTGCGTTGTTCGCACTACCCGCAGTCTCCCGCCTTCCTCGACGCCTGCGATGAGCTGGGGCTCTTAGTGTGGGAGGAGATCCAAGGCTGGCAGTACATCGGCGATTCCGCGTGGCAGGAGTGCGCTGTTCGCGACGTAGAAGCTATGGTGCGCCGCGATCGCAACCGACCCTCCATCGTGGTTTGGGGTGTGCGTATCAACGAATCCCTCAACAACCCCGAGCTCTATCGCCGCACCCGCGCGCTCGTCAAATCACTCGACCCCACGCGTTCCACCTCCGGTACTATGACGCCTGATTCGGTCAGAAACTGGAGCACCGAATGGCACCAGGATGTCTTCGCCTTTGACGACTACCACGCGGAACCGGATGGTAGCGTGGGCATCCTGCCGCCTCTGCCCGGCGTGCCTTACATGCTTGCGGAGACGGTAGGGCAATTCAACTATGGTGCGCGCAGGGGCTTCGACGCGAAATACCGCAGAGCAAGCGATGTGACACTCCAGCAGCAGCAGACGCTGCGGCACGCACAGGCCCACAGTCGCGCAGCCGCCTATCCACACGGTGCCGGTGTCATCGCATGGTGCGCCTTCGACTACGCCTCCCTTATGAATGCCGATGAAGGCGTGAAGTGCCCCGGTGTTGCCGACGTCTTCCGTATCTCAAAACTGGGAGCTTCGTTTTATCTCGCACAGGTCGATCCGAAAATGCGGCTTGTCATCGAGCCGAACTTCTACTGGGACTTCGGCCCGGGTGAGCTCGCCGCCATTTTCTCCAACTGCGAACGGCTTGAGCTTTCAATCGATGCAAACGTCACTCGGTTCTGCATCCGGACCGCAAAGGATTTCCAAACATCCGATATCCACCCTTCTTCGCCGATCTGAAGATAGATGGAATAGCCAAACCGGAGCTCCGCATCGACGGATACATCGGCCCAAAACTCGCGCTGTCGCGCTCATTTTCTTCGGACCGCACCCTCGACCGGCTCCATCTGCACGCCGCCGACTCCCAACTGGTAGCCGATGGATCAGACGCAACCCGGCTGATCTTCGGAGGGGTGGACAAGTTCGACGCATTACGACCTTTCGTCGACGGCGACATCACCCTGACCATCGAAGGTCCAGGCCGAATTGTTGGCGACAATCCATTTCGGCTTGCAGACAATGGGGGCAGCGCCGCCGTGCTGGTGCAAACGATCTCACGTCGCACAGGAAAAATCGGTATCAGCGCCAGACATCCGTATCTAGGTACAGCTGCGATTACAATTTACGCGAGACGGCGCTACTCTAATTGACATGATCCGCGTGCGTCCTGGTCATTGGGCGCTGCTGCGGCCAGCTGAAACCGACGTTATAGTTTGTCCTGCAGTTGCAATCGCATTCTGGTCAAATCCATATAGTTCCAGCCTTCGAGAATCTTGCCTTTTCCGCAAATGAGAAATGATGAGCCAACGACCCGAACCGGTTTGGAGGTCGCGGGAAAACCAAGGTCGTCACCCGTGTGGGTCATCTTCGCAGTCCATCGAACCGCCACCTTGTCTCCCTCTGCGACAAGATCGTCTACGGTGATCCGTATATCAGGAAAGACTTTGCGAAAGTTCTTGCAATGTTCAGCGAACCCCGCCGGGCTGGTTACGACCGACTCCGGCTCAGGAAACCCGTGCGCTCGGCCATTTTCGTGAAACATCTCCGGTATCGCAGACTCGCTTCCATTCTCTCCCCACACCTCTCGAAACCAACGGCGCACAAGTGCCTTGTTTTCTTCGGACATAGCACCCTCCAGTGCGCGGAGCTTACATCACGCCTTCCGGCTTTGTCAGGTGAGAACCACTACATCCAGCTCAATACCAAGGCGTCCTGGCAAGATCGTGCTACTTCGCAGTTACAACCGGCTTAATTCCCAGGTACTTGTCATACCAGGCAAACCATCGCTCATAACGATCGCGAATAAAGCTGGGCCGCGTGAAGCCATGGAACTGCCCCGGATACACAATCAACTCCGACGGGACGCCGACACTCTTCAACGCCTGGTACATCTGCTCACCACCCACCAGCGTTACGTTAAAGTCCTTGTCGCCGCCCATAAAGAGCGTTGGTGTCTTGATCCGCTCCACGTGGAAAAACGGATACGACAGCTTGATGTACGCCTCCGGGTTTTTCCATGGCGGACCCAATTCGTTGTCGTACTGCAGGATGTACTCATCCACGCCGTACATCCCGAACAGGTTCGCCGTGCCCGCGCCGCTAGATGCGGCCTTGAAGCGTGTCGTCGACGCAATCATGTAGTCGGTCGATATGCCGCCGTAGCTCCATCCGCCGATGACCATGCGCTCCGGGTCAACCTTGCCCGTCGTGATCGCTGCATCCACCGTCGCCAGCAGATCGGCCACTTCCTTGTCACCCCAGTCGGCGTTGATCGTCTCACTGTATGCGCGGCCGCGTCCCGCGCTCCCGCGATAATTCACGTTCAGCACCGCGAGTCCATGCGCAGCAAAGAGCTGGCGGTCTACCGTGAAGCGATGCTCATCCTGCGCGGTGGGGCCGCCATGAATGAACAGCAACATCGGCGCCTTCGTCCCCGCCTGGTAGCCAACCGGCATCGTCAACAGGCCATGCACGTCGGTGCCGTCCTTGCTCTTCGCCGCAATGTCTTCCGTTGTGGCCAGCGTGCGCTGCGCCAGCAGAGCATCATTGTGCGCGGTCAGCTTGTGCAGTTTGGTGCCGTCCAGTGAATAGACCTCCGGGTCTGCCGCATCCGTTGACCAAAGCAGAGCGATGTGGCCGCCCCCGGCCGATAGCTCGCTCGCAGTTCCCGTCTCTCCTGTCAGCCGCTTCGGCGAACTCCCGGCAAGCGGCACCTCCTCCACAAACACCACGCGGTCGTCGGTGATCGTGGTCAACAGTGACTTGCTGTCCGCCGTGAACACCGGCGGCCCGGCGTTATTGTCAATCGACGTACCTTTCAGCTCCGCCGCGCCGCCTCGCGCCGCGACCACCGCCAGCCGCGTGCTGCCGTAAGCGGTGTACTTTTCGGAGAGTCCCTGCCGATACGCAATCAGCTTGCTGTCCGGGCTCCACGCCAGCGGCCCACGGTCTTCGCCCGGAAATGTCGTCAGCTTGCGTGGCGTTGACCCCGCCTTCGCGTCGACGGCAAACACATCGTCGTCTGCCACACGGTCGGGGTCGGGCTGCGACTGATTGCTCACAAAGGCGATCATCGTCCCATCGGGCGACCACTCCGCCTCGTGCTCCTCATATTTGCCCGCATCGGACGTCAGCTTCGTCAGCTTCTTGGTCGCGATGTCGAACAGGTACAACTGCGAGCGCTTGTCCGTCAGGTAGCCTTCGATGTCCTGCTTGAAGTGATAGCGATCGATCACGATCGGATTCGGTGGTTTGGGTTTTGCGTTCTTGTCGTCGCTCTCCGGCTGCCGCTTCTCGCGAAGTGTAAGCAGCAGTTGCTTCGCATCCGGTGACCAGCGAAAGTCGCTCAGATCTTCCTTCACGTCCGTCACCTGGCGTGCCTCACCGCCGCGCCGATCCATCACCCACACCTGCGAGCCCTTCGCCTTGCCCGGTCGCGAAGAGGTGAATGCAAGGAACCGTCCGTCAGGACTCCACTGCGGCGCGCTCGCCGACTCCGTGCCGTACGTCAGCTGAAAGTCGTTAGAGCCGTCCCAATCCACCATCCACAACTCGCTGACGCTCTTATCGTCTTCCGTGTCGACGCGCGAAACGGTGTAGACGATCTGCTTCCCGTCGGGCGACACCTTTGGATCGCCCACGCGAACCAGTTGGTTCAGATCGTCGATTTTCAGGCCGGGTTTCGGAGTCTGGCTGAAAAGAGGGAAGGCGAACAGAAGGACAAAGGCAGAGCAAACAGGGCCGCGGCGCATGCCCCGGAGTGTAGCAGGCGCCCTCACAAATCGCGCTTAAGTTCGTTATTTCAGAGGATGCCGCGCATCGGAACCCGTTCGTCCCAGCCGCCGCAGCTCGTCGCTCAGCACAATCGCCTCGGCCAGTTCGCGCATGGAGCGCCGCTTCTGCCGGCTCTGCTTGCGCAGCGCGGCATAGGCGCTCTCTTCATCGATCTTCAGATCGCGTTGCAGAATGCCCTTCGCCCGGTCGACCACCTTGCGTGTCTCCAGCCGATCGCTCAGCTCTTCGCGCTCCATCTCCAGTCGCGCCATCTCGATCTCGGCGCCCACAAGAAATCCAATCGTGGAGAGCAGTTGTATCTCGCGCTGCGTATGCTCGTGTGGCTTGCGATGCTGCACGTTGATCACGCCCACCAGCTTGCCCCGGCTCAACAGTGGCACAGAGAGGAACGCCTCGAAGCGGTCTTCCGGAAGGTCCTTGAATGCCTTGAATCGCGCATCGCCAGCGGCATTTTTTGCAATCGATACCGGCTCGCGATGCTCCGCTACCCATCCCGTAATGCCCTGTCCCAGTTGCAAATCGAGATTATCCACAAGCTCCGCATGCGGAATCTTCGACGCGCGCAGCACCAGCTTCTCGCCTTGCAGCACATAGATCAGGCACGCATCGCAACGCACAATCGAAGTGGCAAACTCGACCACTCGGTTCAGTACCTCATGCAGCGGATCAGCCGCCGCAATGCGGCTTCCAAGTTCATGCAGGAACTCAAGATGCGCGTCTTCTACGTTCTGCCAGTTGGTAGCGTCCTGATGTGCATACATAGTTCTCTGCGTCTCCTCTCAGAGGGCCCCTCGCACTCCCGGTGCGCGTGGCATGACTGTGTGAATTGGAAGACGGGAAGAAAGTGTCTACGCGCGGAGCCAGCCTTCTTTTCCGGTTGCGTTCGATTTACGCTTACCGGTACAGTAAGGAATCCCAACCGTTTCAGCAAGCAGTAAGCAGAAACAAAGGCCTCCCTCCCAGTAGAGCAGGCCTTGGGCGTAGTCCCTTCCACGTCGAAGCACTCGAGCAGAACCCTCTTCCAGGCAGAAGAACGATCAACCATTCGGCCTATGCCCAATGACGGCGCAGGTCTTTGTCGCGATTCGTAATTCTTTGGAGGCTAGTTATGCTGTGGCGTCGTACGTCTCTTGTCCACCTCGGACGGGCAGCGCTGGTCGCTGCTGTCTTCTCCGGCACTCTCGCCGGCGCGCAAACCTTCCGTGGTGCCATCAACGGCACCGTCACCGATCCTGCAGGCGCCGCAATCCCCGGTGCCCAGGTTCAGATCACAGACGATGCTACCGGCGTCGCTCGGCAGAGCGTCTCCGCCGCCGGCGGCGATTTCAACTTCCCGGATCTTCCACTCGGCTCTTACACAGTCACAGTTACAGATGCGGGCTTCGACACCCTCAAGATTACAAAGCTCAGCGTCTCCGCGGGCGCTATCCACACCGTGCCGGTGAAACTCACGGTTGCGCAACAGGCGACAACCATCGAGGTCAGCGGCTCCAGCCTTGCGCTCGACACAACCACGCCCGTGCAGACCACCACCATCCCCAGCAAGACCGTGCAGGACATTCCGCTCAATGGCCGTGACTTCACGCAGATGATCGGTCTCGCTCCTGGGTTCGCCGGCTACTCGGCCGGCGGCTACGGCTCGGTGAATGGCACACGCGCCAACCAGGTCAACTGGCAGATCGACGGCTCCGACAACAACGACCTCTGGCACAACATCCCCGCCGTCAATCAGGGCGGTGTCGAAAACATTGCCGGTGTCACGCTCCCTATCGATTCCGTCGAAGAGTTCTCCCTGCAGACGCAGTCCTCGCCGGAGACGGGACGCAATCCGGGCGGTACCGTCAATCTCGTAACCAAATCAGGCACAAACCAGATCCACGGCACGGCTTACTACTACAACCGCAACGAGGCACTCGCCGTCGTCTCGCCGTTCCAGACCGGCAACCCACCTCTGCGCAACGAGCAGTGGGGCGCCAGTGCCGGCGGTCCATTCTGGAAGGACCACACCTTCTGGTTCGCAAACTTCGAAAAGCAGAAGTTCCGCATCGCGACCGGCAACCAGGGCACCGAGCCCTCGGCTGCCTATCAGTCGCAGGCGCTTGCGTTGATGCAGCAGTACCGGGTTGGCGTGAACTCCGCCACCGACGCGCTGTTGAAGACGCTCTGGCCGGCAGACGCGCTTACCGGACCTCCGCAGGGCAACAACTTCAGCGGCTCTGCGCCGGAAACCGGCTACAGCTACAACGGCGTCATCAAAGGCGATCATAACTTCAACGACCGGCAATCGCTCTCCGCACGCGCCTTTCTCGGCCAGGGCAACCAGATTGCGCCCGTCTGCGGCAACTGCGTCATCCCCTGGTATTTCGAGGTCGCGCCCATCCACGTCTACAACTATTCACTCGTGCACAACTGGACTATCTCGCCGCACATCACCAACCAGATCACGATGGGAGTGAACTACTTCAACCAGGTCTTCAACGATCAGCAGACCGGGTTCAATGTGGACTCGCTCGGCTTCGTCACCAACTCGCCCTACTCGAACTCGCCGAACATCAACATCAGCGGCTTCGAGGTCATCGGCCAGACCCCGCCCGAGGGTCGCAACGACATCACTGGTCATATCGACGAAGCCCTTTCCTGGAGTCTCGGACGACATCAGTTGCGCTTCGGCGGTGAATACCGCAACGCGCAGATCGATGAGTTCTACCAACGTCACTCCACCGGCACATTCAAGTTCACCGGCGCGCAGGGCCCATGGTGCACTCAGGGCAATGACTGCAGCGGCAACACCGAAGCGCTTGCCGATTTTCTCGGCGGCTATCTCGCCTCCGCGTCCATCGCTCGCGGCAATGCGGAGCGGCAGGTCTTCATCAATACCTTCGATCTTTTCGCGCAGGATAGCTGGCAGGTCCTGCCCTACCTCAACATTAACTACGGCGTGCGCTACGACTACGTGCAGCCTATGTACTCGGACTACAAGAACCTCTCCGTCTTCCGTCCGGAACTCACCAGCAACGCTGGCCTCGCCTTCCAGGGCGCCCAGATCAGCGAGGTCTATCCGAGTGACTGGATGAATTTCAGTCCGCGCGTCGGCTTCAGTTACTCTCCCCGCGTTTGGACAGGAACTGTACTGCGCGGCGGCTTCGGCATGTTCTTTGACACGCCCAACGCCAACCCCTTCCTCGACAATCGTCCCGGCAACAACGCGCCGAACGGTCTTGAGGGCAATCCCGGCGGTGCCGATCCGGTCTTCACCGTCGCGATACCGAGCCCCACGGTCGTCGTTCCTGGCCAGTCCATCATGCCCAGCGGCACAGTCGTCTGCAATCCTTCCAACCCGTGCGGCGTCTTCTCCGTCGATCGCAACTTCCGAACGCCATATAACTTCAACTTCAACCTTCAGGTCGAGCAGTCACTCGGTACCAAGGGCCTTGTCCAGATGGGCTACGTCGGCAGCCAGGGCCGCCGGCTGCTCAGCATTCTCAACATCAACCAGCCATTTCTCGGCGGGCCCACCACGGATGTCACCTTCGACGGAGCTCAGTACAAAGGCATAACCAACCGCCCCTACATCTCCTCGTACCCGCAGTACGGTGAAATCAACCAGATCGCGAGCATCGGCACCTCCAACTACAACGCGCTGCAGGCCGTCTTGAAGCTGCGGAACACGCATGGCGTGACCACTCAGTTCAGCTACACGTGGAGCCACAACCTCGACGAGGTGACGCAGTACCGCGGGCAGTTGCCGCAGGACAGCACCAACTTCAAGGGGGATTACGGCGCCAGCGACTTCGATACCCGTAACACCTTCGTCGGTTACGTCAACTACACAATCCCCGGCTTCCGCGGCCCGTCGCTGCTCACGCATGGATGGGAGCTGAATTCCGTCATCACCCTGAAAGGCGGGCAGCCAATCAACCTCTTCAGCGGCACGGACACCTCGGGTACCAACCAGTACACCCAACGCCCGGACCAGGTCGGAAGCCCCTTCACGGGCGTAAGTCACAAGGTTCAGAACGTCGATGGCTCACGCTTCGTGCAGTGGTTTAACCCAGGCTCATTCGTCGACCCGGCTGCCAGCACCTGGGGCAACTTCCACCGCAACAGCTTCTTCGGTCCCGGCTTCGCCGACGCCGATCTCTCCATCTTCAAGAACACTCCCATCACGGAGCGGGTCAACACTCAGTTCCGCGTGGAGATGTTCAACGTCACCAATCGTCTCAACCTGGCCAGCCCCGGACCCACGCAGCTAGGCAATGCGTACACGGACTCCAGCAGCTTCGGTCAGGTCGGCGCCACCATCGGGGCCGGCAACTACGCTCCAGGTATCGGGCCTGGAGAACCGTTCAACACGCAACTCGCGCTGAAGATCATCTTCTAGGGGCGCAAGGTGTTCTCTCCCCCGCGGCACGGTTGCTGTTTGCCTCCTTGGCGGCCGTGTCGCACTCTTTTGCTCTGACAAAGCTCGTCTATCAGGACTACATTTGGGCTCAAGTGGGCTCCAGCAAAAGGAATATGTATGGCACTCACCCGGCGTCAGTTTCTCTTCCGTGTAGGGCAGGTTGGCGGCTACAGCGCCGCCTTCACCATGATGCAGGCACTCGGTCTGCTGCCCATCGCGGCAACCAAAGCGCAAGCCATCCGCGGTGTCTCCGGCCACGGCACGCGGGTCATCATCCTCGGCGGCGGCATTGCCGGTCTCGTCTCCGCTTACGAGATGACCAAGCTCGGCTACACCTGCACCGTGCTTGAAGCGCGCGATCGTGTCGGTGGCCGCAACTGGACCATTCGCCGCGGAAGCCGCGTCAGCTTTGCCGACGGTACGGAACAGACCTGCGCCTTCGACGAAGGTCTCTACTTCAACGCTGGTCCCGCGCGTCTGCCCTCTATCCACACCCACATGCTGAACTACTGCCACGAGCTCGGCGTTCCTCTCGAAGTCGAGATCAACACCTCACGCTCCTCGCTTCTGCAATGTGACAAGTTCAACGACGGCAAGCCGGTCGAGCAACGCCAGATGGTCAATGACACGCGCGGCCACGTCTCCGAGCTGCTCTCGAAATGCATTCGCCAGGGCGCGCTCGATCAGGAGCTCAGCACAGAAGACAAAGAGCGCATGCTCAAATTCCTCACCCAATACGGCGATCTCAAACCGGACGGTAGATTCACCGGCACCGAGCGCTCCGGCTACAAAGTGCTGCCCGGCGCCGGACCGCAAACCGGCGTGCCGCGCGATCCGCTGTCCATGCACGCGCTGCTCGATGCAGACCTGTGGAACGGCCTGCTCACCGAGGACATCATCGACTGGCAGGCCACCATGTTCCAGCCCGTCGGCGGCATGGACCAGATTCCGCGGGCCTTCGAGAAGAAGCTCGCGAGCATCATCCGCAACAACGCGCAGGTCATGCTTATCCGCCAATCCGGCACCGGCGTAAGCGTCTCCTATAAGGACCGCATCAGCGGCCGCGTCGAAACCATCAATGCCGACTACTGCATCTGCGCCATGCCCCTCACCACGCTCAAAAACGTCGATGCCGACTTCTCGCCCGCGGTTGAAGCTGTCATCCAGCACGCCAGCTACGACTCCGCCTACAAGATTGCCTGGCAGTCGCGCCGTTTCTGGGAGCAGGATGAAAACGTCTACGGCGGCCTTTCGTTCCTGAACCAGACCGTCGACGTCGTCTGGTACCCGAGCTACGGACTCTTCTCGCCGCGCGGCGCCATCGTCAGCGGCTACAGCATTGAGAACGGCACGCCGTTCGGCAAGCTGCCCACCATCGAGGTCAAGCTCGACGCCTCACGCCAAGCCGTCGAAAAACTCTTTCCCGGCCGCGGCAAAGAGCTGCGGGACCCGGTCTACGTAAGCTGGGGCAACATCCCTTTCAATCTCGGTTCATGGATCAGCGGCTTCGGGCGCCAGGATCCCAAGGACTACGCCACCATGACCCAGGCAGACCGCCGCGTATACTTCGCCGGCGACCACACCAGCCACATCGTCGGCTGGCAGGAGGGCGCCGCGCTATCCGGAATCCGCGCCGTCAACATGATTGGACAGCAGGTCCAACCAGGAGGAACTCTTGCGTAGTTTTCGCTCCGTTGTCGTTCTTGCCGCGCTCGCCGTCCTCGCCTTCGCAGCGGTCGCGCAGCGTCCCACCCGTATCCCGCTGCCCAACAACTCACCCTTTCCTATCTCGCAGGGCGTATGGGTCGGCAACACGCTCTATCTCAGCGGCACGCTCGATCCCGATTTCGGCAAGCCTCCCGCGAAGGACACGAAAGCGCAGACAGTCGGTGCAATCCAGGCCATCCAGAAGACGCTCGCCGCACAAAAACTCACCCTCGGCGACGTCGTCATGATGCACGTCTATCTCGCCGCCGACCCAGCGACCGGCAAGATGGATTTCGCCGGCTTCATGGCCGGCTACACGCAGTTCTTCGGCACGAAAGATCAGCCCAACAAGCCCGCTCGCTCCGCAATGCAGGTAGCCGCGCTCGCCGCCCCCGGAGCACTGGTCGAGATCGAAGTCATCGCCGTCAAGCCCTGACTGTTTTCACAAGAGCGCAAGACCTGTAATAGCTGCCAAACGCAGCTTTTCCGTTAAGAAAAGCTGCTCCTCGCAGATGTGAGTGGGGACATAGTATTTGTGAAAACGATGTAGCGTCACTGCTGCTGCTGCTGTTGCATCTGCTGGATCTGCAGCAGCGGCGAGGCCAGCGGCAGTGGCTCGTGTGCCCGTTCCACCACCATCGACCAGTCCTCCGGCACCGGCATCGTCTCGTCAAACGACGGCGCTGTGTCAGATGACTCGACATGCACCGCCACGCTCAGCTCGCTCTCCGTCTTGCCGCGATACACACCATGCGTTGGCGGCACGTCGGCATAGTCGCGTCCCAGCGCCGTGCGGATATGTCGGTCGTTCGCCACCAGGTCATTCGTCGGATCGAATCCCACCCAGCCCAGCCGCGGCAGAAAAGCCTCCACCCACGCATGCGTGGCGCTCGGCGCGTTCCGCTCATCGCTGCCGATCTCCGGCTCATCGCCATGGCACAGATAACCGCTCACATAGCGGCAGGGAATCCCCACCATCCGCGCCAGTGCAATCATGATGTGCGCAAAGTCCTGGCACACGCCACGCCTCGCGCCCAGCGCCACATCGATCGGCGAATCCACCTTCGTGCTGCGTGGAAGATATTCGAAGTTGTTGAAGACGTTCCGGCTGATCTCGTGCAGCATCGAAAGTGGATCGTCACGCCGCGTAATCCGCCACTCCGCCGCCAGCGCGCGCAGCGCCTCCGTTGGCTCGGCGAAGGTGCTCGGCAGCAGCATCTCCCAGAAGTCCCCCTGCGCCAGCAGCACATCCAGCTCCTGCCACGCCGCCGGCGTCAGCCGGTTCGGTATCTGGCCCAGTGGCTGCTGCTCCACCAGGGAATGCGCAACAATCACCAGTTGCCGGTGATCGCCTGGAATATCGAAGTGATGTACCTGGTTTGCGAGATGATCACGATAGGAGAAGACGCGGCAGCGCGGGCTCACCGACAGCGAAAACGTGAGGCACCGCTGGTTGCCGTCGCCCCGCGGCTGCATCCGGACCTCCATCGCACTCTCACATACCGAGTGCGCATAATCGAAGCGCGTCAAATGCTGGATCGAGTAATACCTCATATCGGCTGTTCCCTCAGTTCATCGCCAGCGCCGTCTGCGTCGAGTACTGGATATACAAGCGGAAGACGCGCTCATGCACCTGCCGGCACTGCTGCAGAATGTTCGACAGATACGCGCCGACATCCTGCGAAAGCACGTCATCAATATCGACAAAGCTCAGTGAGGCCTGCAGCCGGCCGGAGACCCGCACCAGTTCATCGGCCACATGCAGCCCGCTCTTGGAGCCAATCGCCATCAGCGCGCTGCGCAGGCAATCCACCGAGTAGCGCACTGAGTGCGGAAAGTCCGGATTCAACAGCAGGAACTCCGTGATGCGCTCCGGTGTAAAGTCTGCCGTGTACGCATTGCAGTACGCTTCAAAGGCGCTGCAGCAGCGCAAAAGACCCGCTCCTTCCAGAAATTCGTAACCGGCGGAAGTACTATTCGGCGGATCGAAGCGCTCCCGATGGTACACATCCATCAGCGTTGTCGTTGCCGCGGCACGCTCGATATAACGTCCCAGTTGGATGAACTGCCAGCCCTCTCCATGGCTCATCGTCGAATCGGTCACTCCCTGGAACTGGTGCAGGTCATACACCACCGTCGGCAGAAAGTTGGTAAGCGCGTTGTAGGAGCTTACCTCTCGCTGTGCCGCTGTCATGCTGTGGTACAGCCGATTCAACTGCTGCCACTGCTCAGAGCTCAGCTCATCACGCACCTGCCGCGCATTCTCGCGCGCCTGCGCAATCGAATTCACAATCGCCGCGTGGCTGCGCGTGCTGAAGGTCAGATCGTGCGTCAGTTGATAAAAGTCACCGTTCCACTCAATCTGCCCCGGATGGCCCAGGCACGCTAGCACGCGCTTCCACCGGCGCTCTAGGCTCAGGTTCGCCGTGGTGCTCGCCTCGTCCAGCATCAAGCTCATATTCACATCGATCAGCCGCACCGTGTGCTCCGCCCGTTCCAGGTAACGGCTCATCCAGTACAAGCTGTCAGCTACGCGTGAAAGCATCTTCTGTTCCTTCGCTCTGATCGTTGACAACCCACGTATCTTTGCTGCCCCCGCCCTGCGACGAGTTCACCACCAGCGAACCTTCCTTGAGCGCCACGCGCGTCAGGCCGCCCGGCACCACCGTCGCCTTGTCGCCGAACAATATGTACGGCCGCAGGTCCACATGCCGCGCCTGGATGCCGCCCTCCATCAGGCACGGCGCGCGCGAGAACTCCAGCGTCGGCTGTGCGATGTAGTTGCGCGGGTCAGCTTCGATGCGCCTTCGAAATTCCTCGCGCTGTGCCGCTGTGCTTTGCGGTCCGATCAGCATGCCGTATCCGCCGGACTCGCCCACCGCCTTCACCACCAGCTTGTCCAGGTTCTCAAGCGTGTGCTGCCGGTGCACCGGGTTCGACATCAGGAACGTCTCCACGTTGTTCAGCAGCGGCTCCTCGTCCATGTAGTAGCGGATAATCTCCGGCACATACGCGTAGATCGCCTTGTCGTCTGCGAGTCCCGTGCCAAATGCATTCGCCAGAGTGACATTTCCCGCGCGGTACGCATTGAACAGCCCTGCTGCGCCCAGCATCGACTCCGCGCGAAATGCCAGCGGATCTATGAAGTCGTCATCTACGCGCCGGTAGATCACATCCACCCGCTTCAACCCCGCCGTGGTGCGCATGTACACCACGTTGTCGTGGATCACCAGGTCGCGCCCTTCCACCAGCTCAATGCCCATCTGGCGCGCCAGGTAGGTGTGTTCGAAATACGCGGAGTTGAAGACTCCCGGCGTCAGCACTACGATCGTCGGCTCCGGCCGCCCTTCCGGCGCCAGCGAACGCAGCGTCGCCAGCAGCACCTGCGAATAATGTTCAATCGGCCGCACATCGTAGGCGCGAAAGAGCTGCGGAAAAATCCGCTTCATCACGCGCCGGCTCGTCAGCATGTAGCTCACGCCGCTCGGCACGCGCAGGTTGTCTTCCAGCACTACGAACTCACCCGACTGGATGCGGAGCAGGTCGGTGCCGCTCACCGCGATATAGATGTTGCGCGGCACCTGCAGCCCGCGCATCTCTCGGCGGAAGTGCCGGCACGTGTACACCACCTCTCGCGGGACTTTGCCGTCGGCCAGAATGCGACCGTCGTTGTACACATCGTGCAGGAACATGTTCAGCGCGGCGATCCGCTGCACCAGCCCGCGCTCAATATGCGTCCACTCCGTGTTGCTGATCACGCGTGGCACCACGTCGTAGGGAAACACCCGCTCCGTCCCTTGCTCCTCCCCGTACACCGTGAAGGTGATGCCTTGCGTCAGGAACGACAAATCCGCTGCCTTCTTGCAGCGTTCAATCTCCTCCTGCGGCATATGCGCAAACATATCCAGCAATCGACGATAGTGCGCCCGCGCCTCGCCCTCTGCGGTGAACATCTCGTCGTAGGCGCCATCCAGCACGTACTTGCGCAGCATGGAGTTGCGAAAATGCTCCGCGTCGTTGAACAGCTGGCTCTGTCCGTGTTCCATCTCCGCGCCTGCCGGACTTAACCGTTCGAGGCTCATGCCGTCGCCTCCTCGGTTGCCTTCACCTCATCGCTCACCACGTAAAATTTCTTCAACGTCGCTGAGCCGAATGCCGTCGTCAGCGCCACATCAGACGCATCCCGTCCCGTCGCCATCAGCACGCGGCCAATCCGCGGATGGTTATGGCGTGCATCCAGCGTCCACCAGCGGTCCCCCAGCCACACCTCGAACCATGCGCTGAAGTCCATCGGTGTATCCGACGGCGGTACCCCGATGTCGCCCAGGTACCCGGTCGCATAGCGCGCCGGAATATTCATCGCCCGGCAAAAAGTGATGGCCAGGTGCTGAAAGTCTCGGCACACCCCACGCCGCTCCGCAAAAACATCCATCGCCGTCTTCGTCGGCCGCGCGTACGGATACCCGAATTCGACCTTCCAATTCACCCACCCGCAGATCGCCTGCACTCGCGGCCAGCCCGGCTCGATGCCGCCAAACAGGTCATGGGCTATCGGAGAGAGCAGGTCCACCTCGCAGTACCGGCTCGCCAGCAGAAACTGCAGGACCTCCGTCGGTAGCTTCGCCACCGGAATCTCAGCCGCGCCCGTTCCCACCGGATCCAGAAGCCCGCTGTCCTCAATCAGCGTCGAGGCCCGCAGCACGAGCTCGCCCGGCGGCGCCACCAGCCGCGTGCAGCGGTTGCCAAAGCTGTCCACATATTCGTCCTTCACCACGCCATCGCTGGTCTCCAGCTCATCCGGCTCCAGCAGGTCGGGCACCCGCGACGGGTGTACGTGCAGAAGGGCCACCATGGCCACCTCGCGTGGCGTCTCAAACGCAATGTCGTATCCCAAACGAATCTTCATCGGCGAAGCAGTCGGACCTCCTTAGTGGAGTTCAGCTCGCTTCGAGCGACGTGGGTCGGAGCGGGGTCTTACCCTGTATCACCCAGAAAACCGGGGAGCCCGCAGGCTCTGGGGAATGTAGGATGCCACGAACGCGCAATCCGCGGCTGCTTTTCTCATCCCTGCGGTAGCATTTCTCGCCCACCTGGGAGACTATGGAGCCCATGACCTATTGTCTCGGCATCATGACCCGGGAGGGTCTCGTCATGGCCTCCGACTCCCGCACCAACGCGGGCTATGACCAGGTCAACGTCTGCCGCAAGATGCACACCTTTGTCGTCCCCGGCGAGCGCGCCTTCGTGCTCCTCACCAGCGGCAGCCTCTCGCTCACCCAGTCCACTATCACGCTCATGCAGGACGACTTCCAACAGGGCAGGGGACTGGCCTGCGCCGACTCCATGTATGGCGCCGCGCGCGCCGTCGGCGATGCCGTCCGCCGCGTCTCGGATCTCGATCGTGCCGCCCTCGAGCGCGACGACTACAACTTCAACATCCACCTGCTGCTCGGCGGCCAGGTGGCCGGCGGCCCGTCCGCGCTCTACTGCATCTACCCGCAGGGCAATCCGCTCAGTGCCACCCAGGACTCGCCCTATCTCCAGATCGGCGAAGCCAAATACGGCCGGCCCATCCTCGACCGCGGCATCGTCTATGACAAGACGCCGCTCGACGTCGCCGCCCTCTACGCGATGCTCTCCTTCGATGCCACAATCCGCTCGAATGTCACCGTAGGGCCGCCGCTCGAGCTGCTCGTCTATCGTGACGGCTCACTCGACTTCACCGAGTACCGCCGCTTCGCCGCCGACGATGCTGAGCTCCTCGAGTTGCACGCCCGTTGGGAAACCACTCTGCGTCGCGCCGTTGAAGACCTGCCGCGTCTGCGATATAGGGACCGCCCCGCGCCTGTGCAGCAACTGCTCATGGAAACGGCTGCTCGCCCTTAAGCCACGGGTGGGGGCATAGCCCCAACAGGGAATTGATTGTTTCCAATGCGCAAAGCAGAATTGCGCCTGGCTCTAGGGGTCAGGCAAATGCTCCATCGCACAAATGGGCTCGCATCGGGACTCTTCTTTCTCCGTTTCTAGCATCACTTTGTGGTCTGCTCGTCGGCTGCGGCTCCCGCAGCTCGACCGCACCTGCTGGTTCGCCTCTGGCGATCGTCAGCCAGCCCGCCAGCCAGACCGTCCCGCTGAACCAGACTGCAACCTTTACCGTCTCCGTCAGCGGAGGAGATGCCCCGCTCCACTATCAATGGACGAAGGATGGTGCGCCGATCGGTGGGGCCACCAGCTATTCCTACGTGATGCCCGCCGTCGCCTTGAGCGACAACAATGAGACCTTCGTTGTCACCGTGACGGACAGCGATGGCAAAGTGATCAGCAATCCGGCCACGCTCACCATCGGTCCACGCTCACCGAATCCTGCCGATCTTCGCTTCCAGCAAGTCGCTGCGCCTTCGACGACGAATGGTTACGGCGCTGCGACCGGGGAAACCACAACCGTAGGCCGATCAGGGTTCGGCATTGATCCCGGTCTCGGCACCCCACTTCCCATCGGCTCAACGACCTGTGCGAAAGACACAAATTGGACGATCGCCGGGTGCGATTGGGAAGTCAGCGTATTCCCGCTGCCGAGCGGCCCTGCTGTGTCCACAAACTACGCTGGTGACGCCAACAATTTTTTACTGCTGCAGTCAGTTTCTCTGCCAAACACTGTCGTCACTTCTTTGCATATCGCGTCTCCCGCGAACTTTTTCGGCATGGCGTTTATGACCACCAAACAGACGACCGGTTTCCAAATGGAACAGCACACCGTCCCGACATCTGCGCTGCAGGAGAGTGCGACAGAGGAAGGTTTGCGGAGCCGGGTTATCACAGCAATTACCTATAACGCTGGCCAAGCCGAGTACTACTCGTATGGCTGGACCGCTGACCCCACCACGATTTACGAGGCCAAGGTCAGCGTCGCCAGCTTCGACACTGTACCTGCCGCAGCCTCCGATCTTGCTGCGCAGGGCTACATCATCACTGCCTTCGGCGGAAACACCACCGACGGACTCTTACTCGTGGGCACTCGCGTGCAAGGCGACTCGCTTCCGCGTCCCCTACGCACTGTTCCACTCGGGCAGCAGACCACGCAGCTCTGGCAGCCCGGATACGCTATCGTCGCTGTGTTGCAAAATCCGGACTACACTCTGACCTACATTGGCGAGCGGTAGTACTTCGCGTGCTCATGGAAACGGCTGCTCGCCCTTAAGCCATCGCATCTTGAAGCTGTTCCCGGTTCTGCGATACGTGCGCCCGATCAGCTCCTGCACCTCGAGCGATTCGCCGATCGTCAGCGCCAGCAACGATGGCCCCGCTCCGCTCAGGCACACGCCCAGCAACTCCGGATGTTCCAGCTCCAGCAACTCCGCAAGCCCCGGCACGATGTCCTTCCGATACGGCTGGTGCAGCTTGTCGATCATCGCTTCGCGCAGGCTCTGCGGATGCTCGCTCTCGAGCGCGCACAGCAGCAACGCCACACGTTGCATGTTGCTCACGGCATCGCGAAAGGGCACCTGCGCCGGCAGCACCTCGCGCGCCCGCGTCGTCGTCAGTGCGAAGTCCGGCGTCAGCACCAACAGCCGTATCGCCGCCGGCCATGGCAGGCTCACCGCGGTCACCGTGCCGTCGTCCGTCTGGCAGCTCACCGTCAGGCCGCCCAGCAGCGCAGCCGCCACGTTGTCTGCATGTCCTTCGAGCGCCGCCGCAACAGCCAGCAGCGGCGTGGGCCCCAGCGACACGCCACTCACCACTTCAAACAGTCGCAACCCCGCCACCGTCGCCGCCGCACTCGACCCCAAACCCGACCGCGGTGGAATCTGGCTCCTTACCTCCACATGAATCGATGGCAGCGGCCGCGCATACTCCTCGCGCAGTTGCGCATACGCCGAGTGGATCAGGTTCTCGCCCATCGGCTCGCAACCCACAAACTCAAACGTGACCCCGTCCAGCCCCTCCCGGCGTTCCACCAGTAGGCTCAAATACAGGTTCACCGCGACTGCAAGCGTGTCGAAGCCGGGCCCCAGGTTCGCAATCGATCCCGGAACATGGATCTCCGCCGGCTCGGCGCCGATCGGCAGGGAATCAATGAGGCGGTCGTCTGGCATCGCTGTCCTCAGTGCCCCTCTTGCTGCCCTTGGCTACCGGCGCCGTGCTGTTCCAATATGTAAGCCGTGTCCTTCAGTCCATGGCCGGTCAGCATCGCCACTACCTCAGCATCACTGTCCACCAGATCGGCCTCTCGCAACTTCTTCAGCCCCGCCAGTGTTGTCGCCGAGGCCGGCTCGCACCCAATGCCATCACGTCCGATCGCCGCCTTGGCCTCGCCAATCTCGTCATCTGTCACGTCGATCACCATGCCGCCCGTCGACTCCACGCCATGCAGCGCCTTTCTCCACGAGCGCGGATTGCCGATCCGGATCGCCGTCGCGCGCGTCTCCGGCTCCAGTGGCTTGAGCACCGCATCCGGATTCTTCTCGCGTTCGCGCCACAGCCGGGCAAACGGATTCGCTCCTGCCGCCTGCACCACGATCAGCTTTGGCGCACGCTCAATCAGCCCCCATCGCAGCAGCTCGTCGAATGCCTTACCAAACGAAGCGCTGTTGCCCAGATTTCCGCCCGGCACAACGAGATACTCTGGCGCCCGCCAGCCGCGCTCCTCCATCACCTCATACATGCACGTCTTCTGCCCCTCGATGCGAAACGGATTCACCGAGTTCAGGAAGTAGACTTCCTCCGGTGGCAGCGCCAGCAGTGTGTTCAGCGCATCGTCAAAGCTCCCCTGCACCTCCACAATCTCCGCGCCGAAGTCCAGCGCCTGCGCCAGCTTGTTCATCGACACCTGCCCGGCCGGCAGATACACGCGTCCCACCACACCGGCCCGCGCCGCATACGCCGCCAGCGATGCCGCTGTGTTTCCCGTCGATGCGCAGGCCACCACCTTCGCGCCCAGGTAGCGCGCCTCGGTCATGCCCGTCGTCATCCCCAGGTCTTTGAAGCAGCCCGTCGGGTTCCAGCCCAGATGCTTGAAGTGCAGATGAGTCACGCCGGCAAACTCCGCCGCTCGCTGCGCGCGCACCATCGGCACATTGCCTTCGCGCATCGTCACCACATGCTCGGCTGCGTACTGTGGCAGCGCCTCGCGGAAGCGCCAAACGCCGCTTGTATCCACCGCCGCAAACGATCGCCGCCGCTCCGACCATTCTCGCTTCAGCTCGCTCGCATCGGCCTTTGGCCGATCGACGATCACCTCCAGCAGCTCGCCGCACTTCGGACAGGCCATCAGCGGCGTATGCAGGTCAAACGTCGCGCCGCATGCGGCGCCAATGCAGTGCAGATACGTCACGCGCGCTTCCTCAGAATCGGCAGACACAGCGGCGGCTGCACCAGGAAGTGCAGCTTCCCGATCTCCGCCATCGCCGCATCCAGCGCCTGCTGGTTCGACGGCTCAAGCGTGATCGCAAACGGCAGCGCCTCCCGCGAGTGCCCCGGCAACTGCAGCACCGCATCTACATTGATCGCGTAAGTCGCCAGCACCTGTGAGATCGCCGCCAGAATTCCCGGCCGGTCGCGCACCAGGTAGCGCGTGTAGTGCGGCATCACGAACTCCTTCGACGTAACCATCTTGCGCAACGTCGGACTCATCGACTCGGAAGAAGTCGTGCCCAGTCGCGCCAGCGCAATCAGATCACTCACCACCGCCACCGCGGTCGGGCCGCCACCTGCGCCATTCCCGGAGAAGGTTGCCTCGCCGCCATACCGCCCCGTGCTCACCACAATGTTCTGCGGCCCGACCACTCCCGCGTGTGGCAGCCCGCGCTCCACCAGCATCGGCTGCACCGCGATGTGCAGTCCGTCCTCTTTCACCTCTGCATGCGAGATCTGCCGGATGGTGCAGCCCAGCTCCGCTGCATAGCGCAGGTCCACCGCGCTAACCGCCCGGATTGAGCGGCACAGCACCGTATCCAGAGCGACATCCGCGCCCAGCGCCACGCGGCTCAGGATCGTGATCTTCGCCCGTGCATCGGAGCCATCCACATCGGCGCTCGGGTCAGCTTCTGCGAAGCCCGCCCGCTGCGCCTCCACGAGCGCATCGGCGAACGAAATCCCCGCCTGCTCCATCCGCGTCAGAATGTAGTTGCACGTCCCATTCAGGATGCCGCTCACGCTCACCAGCTCATCTCCCGCGAGCCCTTCCTGCAATCCCGAGAGCACCGGCACTCCGCCCGCCACTGACGCTCCGTACGCCAGGTGCTGCCGGTGCCGGCACGCCAGTTCGCTCAGCTCCACACCCTCGGCCGCAATCAGCTCCTTGTTCGCCGTTACCACAGACTTGCCGCTCGCCAGCGCGCGCCGCACCCACGTTCCCGCCGGGTTCAGGCCGCCCACCAGCTCCACCAGCACATCGATATCCGAGTCCAGCACCTCGTCGATCTCTTCGGTCCACCGCACCGACGTCGGCATCCACTCCACGCGCTTCTTCGCAATGCGCCGGTTCAGGATGTAGCTGAGCTCAAATGGAGAAGCAGCACCCTGCTCGATCAGGATGCGCGCCACCGCCGATCCCACCGTGCCAAACCCGGCGATCGCCAGTCGCAACCGGCCTCCATCCTTGCCGGCCTTCGTCTGCGCCCCGCTCGCTCGCTCCCCGTTCGTTGCCATCTTCACCCGCATCTGGAGAAAATATGCGGAGGCACACTCACTCCGCGCCTCTCGAGCCCTCTGGTAACTTCGTCGTGACTTTGTTGTATCAGGGACAGCGCGGCAGACCAACCCGGCCGCAGCCGGAGGACGAAGAGGGCGTGGAGACGAGAGGTTCCCGGGAAAAGGTAACGCGCGACAACAATCGTCGCGCGTTACCTCTTTAGCTAACAGCCCCAGTTACTGCACCGTCAGCTTGTAAGTGGCTGTCGAAGTTGCCGAGCCCGAGGTCGCCACCACATTGAAGCTGTAGGTGCCTGCTGCCGTCTTCGGTTCATTCGCTTGCCCGGATTGGCTGTCGCTTCCGCAGCCGGTCAGCCCGCTCATCGAGACCAACAGCGCGAACCCGAGGCACAGCAACAGTCGCCGGCCGCGCCCCACCGGCACCAGCGCCAGCAGTCCCAGCAGCGACAGCCCGCAGGCAAGGACGGTACGCGAGCGCGATGAGTCGCCCTCGCGTACGCTAGCCATCGCCATCGGCGCTTCAGTCGAAACCGTAAGCGTCGTCGTCGCAGCCGCCGCGCCGGACACCGTCACCGACGCCGGGGCGAAACTGCATGCCGCATTCATCGGCAACCCGGTGCAGGAAAAATTGACCGTCCCGCCGAAACCCGCCACGCCCTTCACACTCACCTGCGTCGTCACCGACTGACCCGCTGCCACCGTCAGCGATGTCGAATCGCCGCTGTCCAGCGCGATGGGCGCATCCACTGTCTGTGTCACCGTCCCGCTCGCCGCAAGGTTAGTCGCGTCTCCGCTGTAGGCCGCCGTGATCGTATGGTTGCCCGGGCTCGAGAAACTCGCCTTGTAGCTCGCTACCCCGTTGCTCACCGGTACAGTAGCCAGCGCCGTCGCGCCATCGGAGAAGATCACCGATCCGGTCGGGGCGCCGAACAAGCCGCTAATCTTCGCCGTCAACGTTACGTCTTCGCCGATGTAACTCGGATTCGCGGAAGATGTCACCGAAACCCGAGGTCCGATCGGGAGAATCGTTAAGTTTAATGCGCTCGAAACCGATGCGGCATATGTGGCGTCGCCCGAATAATGCGCGGTCAGCGAATAGGTGCCGGGCATGAGCTTTGCCGTCGGCTCCGCGCCGCTCCCGATATCCGGAATGAACACCGCATTCGCCCCTGACAGATTCACGAAGACCAGCGCAAAGAACGGATCATTCTCGCCGCGCGGAATGGACGCAGTCGCCGGTGCGGCCAGCAATGCGTAGGCAGGCGGCGCATTTCCCGGAGCCACCGTGCTGGCAAACAGCGGTGTTCCCGCGATCAGCGTGCCGTCGCCTCTCCCTATCAGCAGAACACCGCTGCCCAATACAACATCCCTATTACCATCCGCGTCGACATCTTCTGTCACCAACGGCAAGTGCGCGCTGCCGGCAATAAGAGTGCTGCCAATCGTGAAGTCAACCGGCGCGGCAAAGGTGCCGTCGCCATTGCCCAGCAGCGTGGCTACGCCGTTATTCTGCGTGTTCGCCTGGTAGCTGAAGACCAGGTCCTGCTTGCCATCGCCATTCAGATCGGCAAACGCAATCGATACCATCCCCGCGTCAGCGATAGCGCTAGTATCGATGCTCTGCGGCGCGCTGAATCCCGTTCCCAGATTCAGCATCATGTTCAGTCCAGCTGCTTCGGCGGCGTTCCCGGCAGGAACAGCATTGCTCTGTGAGAGTACGTCGATGCGTCCATCGCCATTCACGTCCGCAAAGCTCAAGCCGAAGATGTTGTAGATCACACTCGATCCAGCCGCGAACGAAGGAGCCAGCGGATACGGCCCCATCGTCGTGAAACTGCCGCCACCCGCGTTATGGAAGACGGTGAACGCATACTGCAAATTGCCCGGGGTCAGCGTGGAAGGTGGCGTGTCCACCGCAACGATGTCCATCTTCCCGTCCCCATCGATATCCGCGGCATAGGTCTGGTTATAGCCCGTAGCCAGCGCTGGCAGAACCGCGACCCGTCCAAATGTGCCGTCTCCGTTGCCGTACGCCACCGTGTTCCCGGCCAACAGGTCCAGGTGTCCATCGCCATCCACGTCCAGCACCGCTAGTGTCTGACCATATTGCGGATGCAGCGGCAGCGCCAGTTGCTGCGCCGCCAGCGGCGTGAACGACGGAAAGTGGAGCGTTGGCGAGTGGAGCGCGTTCGCTGCAAAATCCTGCACCACTACTTGCGGCTGGCCGCCGTTTCCCGGAGCGACGCCATACACCAGAAGATTCGCGCGGCCATCCTCGTTGAAGTCGCCCCATACCGCGCCGCCCGCTGCCGCCGTTACCGAAGCGTCGGGCGTTCCGAAGACCTGAGCAAAGCTTCCGCTCGTGAATCCGCTGTTCGCGCTCAGCGCTGCTGGCGATCCAATTGCCGTAGTTCCGTTGTAGATCGTCACCGCGCCGGTAGGACGCGGGAATGGCGGCTGCACCGATGTGCCGGCCCGCACGCTGACCGCGAAGGTGGTCTGTGCGCCAGGGCTGATTCCCAGCAAGTTGGTTTGTGAAGGCGTCGTCCCCTGCGCAAGCGCCAGGACGGAAAACATGAGAATCGGCAGGACAGCGGCAAAACGGCAGGAAACCAAACGCATTTAGGCCCTCAGACCCCCGCCAAATTCGCGACCCGGCGGTGGTGTCGCGCAGCCGAGTATACCGATGCGACACCGCGGTCCATATTAATTCTGTACGGGTGGCAGTTACCAACCGTGCCAAATACAAAGGGGAGAGCCTCAGCTCTCCCCTTTCGCGTCTCTGTGTTTCCGCCGCCTAAAAGAAGTTCCACAGATACTGGTTGTAAACATCGTGGTGGTACTGCACCTCCGGCACCTTCACGAATGTTCCCAGCAGTCGTGGACAGCGGTCCGCCGCTGCCTGCTTCAGGTCTGCATAGCGCGCCTTCACATCCTCGCCCAGCAGCTTCGTCGTCCACGTTGCGTTGCGGAAATCGGCCAGCGCCGAGTAGATGTTGTCCGGCAGATAGCGCTCCGCCTGCCGCAGGTTTGCAATCTTCGACGTCGTCCCATCCAGACCGGTCTTGAAGATCGAGTACAGCACCAAATATGGATTCGCATCCGGGCTCACCGAACGCACCTCCACCCGCATGCTCTTCTCGTTGCCGATTGGCACGCGGATCATCGATCCGCGGTCCACCGCCGATGCCTTGAGCTGGTTCGGCGCCTCGAAGTGCGGATCCAGCCGTCGGTAGGCATTCACGCTCGCATTCAGCAGCAGGCACAGATCGTTGCCGTGCGTCAGGATCTTGTCCACAAATCCCCATCCAAACGCGCTAAGCTTCTCCTGCCCCTTCGGGTCCCACATCAGGTTTTTCTTGCCTTTGCTGATCGAGACGTTCGTGTGCATCCCGCTGCCGTTCACGCCCACCACCGGCTTCGGAAGAAAGCTCGCCGTCAGCCCCATTCTGGTCGCCACCTGCCGGCAGATCAGCTTGTAAAGCTGGATCTGGTCTGCCGCCCCAACCGCATCGCCGTAGCTGTAGTTGATCTCAAATTGCGACGGTGCGACTTCGGGATGATCCTTCTCGTTCTCGAAGCCCAGCGCGCGCTGTACCTCGGCCGCCGTGTCGATAAACGTGCGCAGCGGATCGCCCGGCAGCGAATGATAGTAGCCACCGGTATTCACGTAGTCGAAGCGCTGTTTCTGAAAGAAATGCTGCTCCGCATCCACGCCCTGGAAAAGAAAGCCTTCAATCTCGTTCGCTGCATTCAGCGTGTAGCCATCCTTGGCGAACTTGTCGTCCGCAAAGCCCTTCAGCACGCCACGCACATCTGCCGCATAGGGCGCGCCGCCTTTGTCGATTACGTCAGCGAACACGACCACTTTGCCGCCGCCGAAGAAATCCTCCGGCACCCAGTAGAACGAGCCCCAGTCCAGAAACAGTCGCAGGTCACTCTCGCGCTGTGCTGTAAAGCCACGGATCGACGAGCCATCAAACGTCAAATTGTCCCAGCTCTTGATCAGAAACTTCTTGTCGTAATCCAGCATGTGCAGCCGGCCTTCCAGGTCGCTGAACAACACTGTCACTGCCTTGATGCGCTTCTCGTCTGTCAGGTACTTCAGGCGCTCCTCGCGAATCGTGTCCGTTGCCACCCGGTCCCGCCGCTGGCGCTTGGCCTTCAGGTTCAGCTCTTCCAGCTCTTCATAGGGAAGGGCAAGAAAATTCCGCTGTTCGTTTGATGACATTCCTCTCCTCTGACAATGTTGGTCTCAGCAGCGGCAACGTGGGCGCTGAATGCATCTCCGCTAATAGCGTGGTCGGTGGAGTGCTCCTCGGCGGTGGCCTTCTTCAGCAAAAGCCACGGAAACACTCACTGGATGGTCTGACCGATAGAGAAAATGCTTTACGCATCAGCATAACTGCTGAATCCCGCACACCCAAAATGCTTTTGCCTCTCCCATTTCGGAACTAGGGCCCAGGTTGCAACTGCTTTGGGGCATCGTGGCCGTCCAAGGTGTGAATAATTCGCGCCTCCTGCTTGTGTATCCGCAGTTCCTGCATCGAAACCAACGGGTATGCTGAATCGCCAGACGCGCTGTCGCGCCTTTTTTGCCCTCGCGCTCATTCTGCTTCTCGTCCTTCCACCTGAGCCCGCCCATGCCTATTCCGTCCTCTCGCATGAGCAGGTCGTCGACCTCGTCTGGAAATCCCATATCGTCCCGCTGCTTCGCCGCCGCTATCCCACCATCACCAACGATCAGATCAAGGAAGCTCACGCTTACGCCTACGGCGGGGCAATCATCCAGGACATCGGCTACTACCCCTTCGGCAGCAAGCTGCTCTCCGACATGACCCACTACGTCCGCTCCGGCGATTTCGTCTCCAATCTCATCTGCGAGGCGCAGAACCCGAATGAGTTCGCCTTCGCTCTCGGTGCGCTCGCCCACTACACCTCGGATACCTACGGTCATCCGGCGGTCAATCGCACGACCGCCAGCGAATATCCCAAATTGCGCCAGCGTTACGGCCCGGAGGTCACCTACGATGAGAATCCACGCGCGCACCTGCAGACCGAGTTCGGCTTCGACGTCCTCGAGGTGGTGCAGCAGCGCTACGCGCCGGAGACCTTCCACGACTTCATCGGCTTCCAGGTAGCCAAGCCCGTCTTCGAGCGCGCCTTCTTCGACACCTACGGCGTGCCGCTCAATCAGGTGCTCACGAAGGAAGATCTCGCCATCAGCACCTATCGCAAGACCGTCAGCACGCTCTTGCCGAAGATGACGCAGGTCGCCGTCGCCGACTACGGCAAGAAGATGCAGCAGGCAGAGCCCACCTTCGTGCCCAAAAAGTTGATCTACCGCGTCAATAAGGCCGACTACCAGAAGCGCTTCGGCAACAGCTACCATCGCCCTGGCTTCGGCGCCCGCGTTCTCGCCTTCACGCTCAAGCTCATTCCCAAAGTCGGCCCGCTCAAGGACCTCGACCTCCGCGTCCCCAGCGCCGATGCGCAGAAGGAATTCCTCACCGGCATGAATGACGTGGTCAATCGCTATCAGCAATCGCTCGATCATCTGGCAGCCGAGCCGCCGAATCACCCCACGCTCCAGCTTCCCTCGCTCGACCTCGATACCGGCAAACCCACCGCGCCGGCTGAGTACGCGCTCGCCGACCAGACCTACGCCCGCTACCTCGCTCTTCTCGTAAAGCCGCGTACGCCCGCGCCCCCGCCCACACCCTCTGCGCCCTGGCCCCCGCCCGAGCCGGTCGATGTCCAGCTTGCAGGCTCTTCATCGCAATCGGCCCGACCTCCGGATGGCCAGCCTTCAGCCTTCAAGACAGTCAAATCCCCCACGCCGCAACAGCCTGCGTCCGCTGCTCCACCGGCAGACGGAACAGAGCAGCCGGCACCAAAGCCAACCCTCCAGCCCGTCAATCCCGCCATCCGCGCCGACGTCGAGCGCTACTTCGCCCACGCCAATCCCGGCGAACTCCTGCTCAAGAAAGATCAATGGAAGGACCTGCCCAAAGATCTCCAGACGCTCCGCCAACTTCCCACCGCGCCGCCCGTTACAAGTGCCGCGCTCGCTGCTCAACCCTGAGCCGGCTGCTCGATGAACTCCGAAGCTTTCTATAATCGGGGCATGAAAATCTCAGCGCGCAATAAATTGCGAGGGACAGTTGAAACGGTGAACATCGGCGTCGTCACAGCAAAGGTAGGCGTTCGAGTCGGTGACAATTTGATCGAAAGCGTGATCACTCGAGAGAGCGTGGAAGAGATGAATATCAAGGTGGGCCAGCAGATCACCGCCGTCATCAAGTCCACTGAAGTCATGCTGATGATCGAGTAGGTCCGGTCGAGGCTTTCGACAGCGAATCGGCCGCATACAATAGACACGTGGCCACCCTAGCCAACCCAGCAACGGACGCCATCACCGCCAAAGTCCACGTCGGCGGCCGCATCTCGCCCGCCGACGCACATCACCTCTGGCAGCATGCCACCGACGCTGAGCTCCGCGCGCTCGCTTCCCATGTCCGAGCCCGCTTCCACCCCGCCGACCGCGCCACCTACATGGTGATGCGCATCATCAACTACACCAACGTCTGCGTCGCCCAGTGCGACTACTGCGCCTTCTACAAGCTCCCCGGTCAGGAAGGCGGATACGTCCTGCCGCAGGAAGCGGTCTTCGCCAAGCTCGACGAGCTGCTCACCCTCGGCGGCGATCTCACCGCATTCAACGGCGGCTTTAATCCCCATCTCCCGCTCGACTACTACTGCGAGCTCTTCTCCGCCATTCGTCACCGATACGGCGACACACTCGAGTTCTACGCACTCACCATCGCCGAGTTCCTCTATCTCGCCGATCACGCGAAGCTGAGTTACGCCGAAGCCGCCTCGCGCTTCAAGACTGCGGGCGTCCGCTGGATCACCGGTGGAGGCTCCGAAATCCTCACCGAAGACTTCCGCCGCCGTCACTCGAAGTTCAAATACACCGTCGCCGAATACTTCGCCGCGCAGCGCGCCATCCTCGAAGCCGGTCTCCGCACCACCGCCACCATGGTCATCGGCTTCGACGAATCCCTCGACGAGCGCATCGAGCACCTCGAGCGCACCCGCGCCTTCCAGGACGAAGTGGCCTCAATCAATGGCGGCCTCGCGAGCTTCCTCTGCTGGACGTACAAACCCTTCTTCACGCAACTCGGCGGCATCGAGATCACCACGCAGGAGTACCTCCGCCACCTCGCCCTCTCCCGCATTTACCTCGACAACATCCCCCGCATCCGCACATCCGTGCTCACGCAGAACCAGGGCGCCCTCGAAGGCCTCCGCTACGGCGCAGACGACTTCGATCTCCCCATCGAAGACGAAGTCACGCAAAAAGCCGGCGCCACCATCTCCCTCGACTTCAATCGCCTCCTCGACCATGCCCGCGCCCTCGGCTTCACTCCCCAGTATCGGCATGTAGCCCGCCACGTAGAGCGCGTCTAAAAACACTGGAAGCTGGCTGCCGGTCAATTGGATTAGCGAACGACGGCGACGTCTCAACATCGCAGCCTCCTGAATCATTCTCAAATGCTGTGACATCAGAACGGTATGGCCACAGGACAAGACACGCACACAGCATTGATCGTTGGCTCTACCGGCATCGTTGGCGGAAACCTCGCCGCGCATCTCGTGGATCGCGGCTGGCGCGTGTACGGCCTGGCCAGGAAGCCTTCAACAGCCGACGGAATCATTCCTATCGCCGCTGACCTGCGGGACGAGACCTCCGTGCGAAACGCGCTTGCGGGCATCGATCCGACGCACGTATTCCTCTGCACCTGGTTGCGCCAGCCCACCGAGGCCGAAAATGTCCGCGTCAACGGAGGCATGACTCGTCACCTCTTCGCCGCACTCGAAAATGCCAAGAGCATCACTCATGCCGCTCTCGTGACCGGCACCAAGCAATACCTTGGGCCGTTCGAGTCCTACGGCCAGACCGCCGCTGAGACGCCCTTTCGCGAGGACACACCGAGACTCCCGGGCGAAAACTTCTACTACACCCAGGAAGACATTCTCTTCGCTGCGGCCGAACGCGGTGGCTTCAGTTGGAGCGTCCACCGTCCGCACAGCATCGTGGGATACGCGCTGGGCAACGCGATGAACATGGGTGTCACCCTCGCCGTCTACGGGACCATCTGCCGCGAGACCAGGCAGCCCTTTGTCTTTCCCGGCTCCCATCTGCAGTGGAATGCGCTCACCGATGTGACCGACGCCCGCCTTCTCGCACATCATCTGGAGTGGGCCGCCATGTCTCCCCAGGCTCGAAACCAGGGATTCAATGTCGTGAATGGAGATGTCTTCCGCTGGCGATGGATGTGGCCGCAACTCGCTGCCTACTTCGGCGTTGAGCCTGTAGGCCCGCCGGACCCGATCCAGCCGCTAGCCGCAAAATTCGCAGATGCAGGGAGCCTCTGGCAGTCCATCGCGGATAAGCATTCCCTCGCAGAGCGCGACGTCGACAAGCTGGCATCCTGGTGGCACACCGACAGCGACTTGGGACGCGAGTTGGAATCTGTCAACGACATGACGAAGAGCCGTCTCCTCGGCTTCAATCTGTATCAGGAGTCCCGCGCATCCTTCTTCGAGCTCTTCGATCGGCTGCGTCGCGAAAAGATCATTCCTGCCTGATCAGAGTTTGGCCCACGTCATGTGAGCACCTCTACGAGCGGCCCCGTTTCGGACACAGCTAACGTAACGAGGAGGCAGCTCACGGCATAAATGACGCTCGCTCCGCGAGGATCGTCTCTTTGCGCGCGGCATCCTGCCCCGAGCCACTCGCCAGCCGTCCATCCGGCCCGAACCGCTCATACTTCGCCGCATTCTTACGATCCGGCCCAGCAGCCACCGTCACCAACTCCATCGAGACAAATCGCTGCGGAATCCGCGCACCGAACCAATGCCCGTCCTCTCGCTGTGTCCACGTCACCAGCGCCAGGGTCGATCCAGTGGCATATGTAACCGAATCCGTTGCCGATCTCGCACTCGCCACTGCAGCATCATTGCCGAACAGCGTTGCCATCGTGTGGTGCTCGCGGTCGATACTCGACGTGATCACGCGCCAATCCAGCGGACGCATCGGCAGCCCCGCTGGCAGCGCGGCATCCACGTTGAACAGATCGTGCTCTGTCGGCGTGCACTGCGAACAGCCGCCGGTGAACAGGAGCAGCCCGGCGAATGCAGACACCATCAAGCGAGCGCGCATCACTGGCCCTCCAGCTGTGTCGTTCGCGGCAGCGGCATCGTGTACACAAAGTCGTTGTCCCGCACTGGCGTGTGGCAGCCCACGCACTCGCTTGCAAAATGTGCGTTCGTGCCGTAAGGCTTCAGCTCCGGCCCCAGCCATCGCCCGAATCCCCAGCCCAGCGTTGACGCATACTTCGTCTTTCCCTTCACCATAAACTCCACCTGCACGAACTTGCCTGGACGCAGCACACCACGCCAATCCGGGACCGCCTGCCACGCCACCTTCGCAAACGCCGCGCCATCCGGCCACGGCTGAATCTGCTTGTTCGTAATCGCACGCACCGCAACATCGTTTCCCAGGATCACCCGCATCGTGTGATTGTCCCCGCGGTCCGTCGTGCTGATCGCACGCCAGCTCTTGTAATCAGGAAAGAACGGCAATCCGTTCAGCTCCGGTGCCGCCTTCGTGGCCGTCGATCCCGTGGCCACCGGTGTGGGCACGGCATCCGTTATGGCTGGCGCCACCTGCATCGCAAATGGATTCAGGTAAGCCTTCAGTGTTTCGAGTTGTGCCGCGGTCACCGTCGACTCTGGATGCACTCGCCGATAGCTCGGCAGGCATCGCGCCCAGCTGGATCATGTTCACCGCTTCAAACAGCATCGCGCGCTGTTTCGCCGGCGGCTGCTTGCCGAGCTCCGAGAAATTCAGCCGCGACCGCGCCAGCCGCACATCGCGCGCGACCACCCAATACGCCGGCGCCGGTTGGTCAAACCACGAAAGCCGCGTCTCGTTCGAGTGGCAGTTGTAGCAGGAATTCCGCAGAATCTGCTTCACTTCTGGCGGCGCTTCGATCTCTGCCGTCACCGGTGGATGGTCGATCTTCGGTCGATAGAGTTGCGCGAGAAAGAACAGCAAAAAATGCAGCGGCAAACACAACACCAAAGAATCTGCGCATGATGAGCTGAGGGATGGCTCCTTGATCTCGTCCGATTCAGATAAATTGCAATAGTCTCGCCTGCAACCGGCCTGCTTGTTTCTGGAGAGCCGGGCAACTAACGTTCATTGCACCAGCTGTTAGCAGGCGAGTTGTCACGCGCTTGTTGCAAGACGCCATCACATGAGGTGAGCATGCACACCCGCCCCCCAACCCGACGCCAAGTTCTCGCCAGCCTTGCCCTCACCACCGGAGCCACGTTCACCCGCAAACTGCGGGCATTCAATCTCACCGATGCGCAGATCGCCCGCGACCCCATGCGTCCGCAATACCATCTGCTCCCCACGCACGGCTGGATGAACGATCCCTGCGGCCCCATCTATTGGAAGGGCCGCTATCACATGTTCCTGCAGTACAACTCGGAGCCGGTCTCCGCTGTAAAGCTCTGGGCGCATGCCACCTCTTCGGACATGATCCATTGGCATCGCGAACCCATCGCGCTTGCGCCCACGCCCGGCGGCCCCGATGCCGAGGGCTGCTGGACAGGCACCGCCGCCGTTGTTGACGGCAAGCCCACCTTCCTCTACACCGGCGTCGTCAATTCCACACCCGAACAGGCCACGCTGGTCGATGCCAACCCTCCGCTCGGCGAATCCGTCTGCATGGCCGTTGCTGAAGACGACGGCCTCCTGCACTGGCGCAAGCAGCCACAGCCCGTCATTCCCACTCCGCCTCCCGGCATGAAGGTGGTCGGCTTTCGTGATCCTTCTCCGTGGCGTGAGGGCAATCACTGGTATCTGATCGTGGCCTCCGGCGAGCGCGGTGCCGGTGGTCGCGTGTTGCTGTATCGCTCCACTGACTTTCGCCACTGGGAGTACCTCCACCCCATGGCGCAGGGCAAGCCGAACGGCAGACTGGGCACCGATCCTGTTGACAGCGGCGAGATGTGGGAATGCCCCGACTTCTTTCCGCTCGATGGCAAACACGTCCTCATTCACTCTACGGAGCGCCGCACCCTCTGGCAGATCGGGTCGCTCGATACCGCCACCATGCTCTTCCATGCGGAGAATGAAGGGCTGCTCGATGAAGGCGCCTACTACGCTCCCAAATCGCAGCTCGACGCCAAAGGCAATCGCATCCTGTGGGGCTGGATCACCGAAACGCGCCCGCAGGCCGAATACGCCGCCGCTGGCTGGTCCGGCATGATGTCCCTCCCGCGGCGGCTGTCGATTGAAAACAATCAGCTCGTCATGGAGCCCGCACCTGAGGTCGCCTCACTCCGAGCCGCGCCCCGCACTGGATTAGCCGTCCGCCGTCTGCCCACCGCCGCGCAAGAGATCCGCCTCGCCCTTCAGCCCGCAACCAGCGGCTCGCCCGGCCGTGAGAAATTCTCAGAGCAATCTTTCGTCGATAACCAGGGAGCCGCCATCCTCCTCCGCGCCGACCCGCAACTTTCGCCCGGCACTGCGCGCATCGGAGAAAAAGAGATCACCGGCATCGACAAAGGTCCGCTCGACCTCCACATCTTCCTCGACCACTCCGTCGCCGAAATCTTCATCAACCACCGCGAGGCCGTCACCCACCGCTACTACCAGCGGACAACAATGGAACCAGCCGTAGCCATCATCCTCGGTGGCAACTGGCAGCTCACCCGGCAGCAAGCCTGGTCGCTCAAGAGCATCTGGTAAGCAGAAACTGCATAAAGAGCTTCGTTATCCCGACCCGGAGCCGTCTCGCCCAAGCGAGACGGACGAAGTGAGGGATCTGCGGCTCAGATCCGTAGCCCCCAACAATCGGGTGTTCCTCATCGCGCTTTTGAGACGTGGGAATCCGCTAGGTCACCCACAACCCCAAACGTGAGCGACCAGAGAAAGCGAACCCCTCAGCAACCCGCGCCACCGGCGCGTCTGCCTCGATGGCAAATCCTTGGCAGGATTTTCATCTGACTCCGTTACACTAGAGATAGGGCAGCATTCCAGCCATTAGCACCACGGGTCGGACCGCCATGTTTGCGTGCCGCTAAGCCCAATGGAATGACGACTTAATCGATAAGTCCTTTAAAAAGAAGACTTTAGCCCTCGGAAGCGGGTCTAAATCGATGTCTTTGTGGGACTTAGCACCGGCCCTCCCGTGACGGGAGGGGGGAGGGGTCCCCCCTCCGATGTCCCGAAAAGAAACTCGAGCCAGGAAGAGAGAACCGCACCGTCGTGTCCAGCACCATCCGCAACATCGCCATCATCGCCCACGTCGACCACGGCAAGACCACCCTGGTCGATGCCCTCCTCCGCCAGGCCGGCACCTACCGCAGCAACGAGACTGTCATCGAGCGCGTCATGGACTCGAACGAGCTCGAAAAGGAGCGGGGCATCACCATCCTGGCCAAGAACACGGCGGTCCATTACAAGGACTCGAAGATCAACATCGTCGACACCCCCGGCCACGCCGACTTCGGCGGCGAAGTCGAGCGCGCCCTCAAGATGGTCGATGGCGTCATGCTGTTGGTCGATGCCTCCGAAGGCCCTCTGCCCCAGACCCGCTACGTCCTCTCGAAGGCCCTCGAGGCCAAGCTGCCTCCTATCCTGGTCATCAACAAGATCGACCGGCCCGACGCCCGTGCCCAGGAAGTGCTGAACGAGGTCTACGACCTCTTCATCGACCTCGACGCCACTGAGGACCAGCTCGACTTCCCGGTGCTCTACACCAACGCGAAACAGGGCACCGCGTCGCTCTCGCTCGAGACCCCCGGCACCGATCTGCAACCGCTCTTCGAGACCATCCTCACGGCGCTTCCCCCTGCCCCCGGAGACGCCAAGGGTCCGCTCCAAATCCAGGTCACCAATCTCGATTACTCCGACTACCTCGGCCGCCTCGGCATCGCCCGCGTCTTCAACGGCACACTCAAGACCGGCGATGAGATCAACATCTCCAAGCGCGACGGCTCGTTGCAGAAGACCAAGATCACCAAGCTCTTCTCCTTCGAAGGGCTCAAGCGCACCGACATCAGCGAAACCGTGGTCGGCGACATCGTCGCCATCGCAGGCGTCACCGGCATCACCATCGGCGAGACCATCGTCGACCTCGAGAACCCGCAGCCGCTGCCGCCCATCATCATCGATGAGCCCACCATCGCCATGCAGTTCTCCGTCAACAACTCCCCGACAGCAGGCCGCGAAGGGCAGTACGTCACCAGCCGCAATCTGCGTGAGCGGCTCGACAAAGAGCTGCTCACCAACGTCTCCATTCGCGTCGAGGAGACCGGCTCGCCGGACAGCTTCAAGGTCCTCGGCCGTGGCGAATTGCAGCTCGCCATCCTCATCGAGATGATGCGCCGCGAAGGATACGAGCTCATGGTCGGTCGTCCGGAGATCGTCACCCGCGTGGTCGACGGCAAGACCATGGAGCCGGTCGAGCACCTCACCATCGACATCCCGGAGAACTTCGTCGGCACCGTCATTGAACGTCTGGGTCCACGCAAGGGCGAGATGGTGAAGATGACCAATCACGGCTCCGGCCGCGTACGCATGGAGTTCCGTGTTCCTTCGCGCGGTCTCATCGGCCTTCGCTCCGAGATGCTCACGGAAACCCGCGGCACCATCGTGATGAATGCGCTTTTCGACGGCTACATCCAGTACCAGGGTGAGATTCCGCAGCGGCCCACAGGCGCGCTCATCGCCGACCGCCCCGGCACCACCACTGCCTACGCCCTCGATGGTCTGCAGGACCGTGGCGTACTGGTGGTCAATCCTGGCGTAGAAGTCTACGAAGGCATGATCGTCGGCGAGCACTCCCGCGACAACGACCTCGACGTAAACGCCGTGCGTGAAAAGAAGCTCACCAACATGCGCGCGTCCAGCGCAGATGAAGCCATTCGCCTCGTGCCGGTCAAGGCTCTCAATCTCGAGCAGGCGATCGAATTCATTGCCGAAGATGAACTCGTTGAAGTCACGCCAAAATCGTTGCGTCTGCGCAAGAAAATCCTGCAGGCCAACCGCCGGCCCCGGCGTAACGCACAGCCGGTTGCTGCAGGATAAGTCGCTGTTGTCATCTCGACCGAGCGAAGCGAGTGAAGAGACCTGCAGTCATCAGCAGGCATTACCCTCACCGTGTAAGCTGTCTCTTAGGGAGCGGCCATTCCGGCCGCTCTTGAAGTTTCCGGGTAGTGGATGGCGAATCAGGGAAATCTCTTCAGCACTGCGAACCAGCCGGCGACAGCGGTCGCGCCTGAGCCACCGCCGGAGCCGCACAGGCAGATACCGCGCTGGCTCATGATCATCGAGATTACCCTCTTCGTCGTTCTTCGCCTCTACGTCGGTGCCCTGGTCGTCCTGCTGCCATGGCGTAGCGTCTGGACCACCAATGCCTGGATCAATAATTGGCCCACTATCGCAAGCTTCATGGCGCAGGGCTGGGTCCGCGGTATCGTCTCCGGTCTCGGCCTGCTCAATATCTGGATCGCGTTCAGCGTCCTCTTTCATCGCAAACAACGCTACTGACTTCCCTCTATGTCTGATCGACTGCCTCCTCCGCTCGAATCCGCTTCGCTCGCTTATGAGAACCCCGGCTTCCTGAACAGTCCGGACGGCCGCCTCATCCGCATCATGTCTGAGTACGCCGAGCCCCTTGCCCGTTTCCGCCGCGAACGTATTCGCGATACCGTCGTCTTCTTCGGCTCGGCTCGATTCCGTGCGCTCGACGTCGCCAACCGCGAGCTGAGCGTCGCCCACCATGATCTGGAGCTTCTTGCGCGTCCTTACGGCAGCGAGCCGGCACCGCATCATGAACAGCCGGCGAAGGGTGCAGAGCTGGATGATTGCGCCGCCAACGAGCTGAAGTGCCGCCGCGCCGAGGCAGCCGTGGAGATGGCGCGTTACTACGAAGACGCGCGCCGGTTGGCCTACATCTTCACCCAATGGTCGATGACACTGAAAGGTCGTCAACGACGCTTCGTCGTCACCTCCGGCGGCGGACCGGGCATCATGGAAGCCGCCAACCGCGGCGCATACGAGGCCGGCGGCCAGACCGTCGGGCTCAACATCAAGCTGCCATTCGAACAGGAGCCCAACCGCTACATCACGCCGGCGCTCAACTTCGAGTTCCACTACTTCTTCATGCGCAAGTATTGGTTCGCCTATCTCGCCAAGGGGTTGGTGGTCTTTCCCGGCGGCTACGGCACGCTCGACGAAGCCTTCGAAATCCTCACCCTGACCCAGACCGAAAAGCTGGCCAAGAAGATCACCGTCATCTTTTATGGTTCGTCCTTCTGGAAAGAAGTAGTCAACCTGAACACGCTCGTGGACAAGGGCGCGATCTCGCCTTCGGACCTCGAGCTCTTCCAGTACGCCGACACGCCGGAAGAGGCTTTCTCCCTGCTGAAGGCTGGTTTGATCACGAATCACCTGGAACCGGAGAGCCGCCACGCCCAACCCGCCGATGGAGCCCCCGCCCCCGAGCCACCCAGCGACTTCGCCCCCGACATCGCGAAGACCCGCTAGACTAGGCGCGTCGCACATCAGAAAAGCAGGGCCCGCAAGCGACCGAAGGAGTTGCGATGGCCGCGGAAAGCCCGGATCGCCGCGCCGTTCTCGTTGGGCTGGCAGGTGCGGGTGCTGCCCACTTGCTACCTCAGTCCGCCTCTTCAGCAGTTGCGTCCGGCGGATATGTGCTCGGCGCCGTCGAGGGAGAGCACCTCGTTCATTTTCGCGATCACGGCGACGTCTTCATCAAGATTGCGCCGTCCACTGGCTCGAACAACATCGCCTTAGGAACGCAGCAGGTCATGGCTGGGACCGGCGTCCCGATTCATCGGCACTTCCACATGGACGAGGCATTCTACGTCTTAGGCGGCAGCGGTACCTTCATTCTCAATGACGTCGATCACCCCTTCGACAAGGGTGCAACGATCTTGATCCCGAGAAACTCCTGGCACGGCTTCCTGAATCCAGATCATGAATTGCTCCTGCTGTGGGTTGTTTCTCCACCTGGTCTCGAAGGGTTCTTCCGGGAGACCTGTACTCCACCCGGCGTTCCGCCCAGGCAGCTCACCCACGAGCAGGTGAACGCGATCGCCCGGAAATATGGAACGGAGTTTCGCTAGGCCAGGGTGCGGAGGTCGTAACCAACACGGTGCGGCTGTCATCCTGAACGTAACCGAGGGCAGAGTGAGTGGATCTGCTTCTCCTGCCATTCGATACAGGCACGAAGCGCCGCCCAACCACAATCCCCGACCCGTAACTAACCCGGTTCCTTTCCGATCTGGGACGGTAGTTTGAACGAAAGTTACGGCATCTTCTTGTCTGCGTAATGCCCCTTTCATAGGGCTCTTCTCATACTGACCATGCAGGTCTGAGGAGCTGGCCATGAAGGGATCGCAGATCTCTTACTTGTGGAAGAATCCTGACGCCGCGCAAAACTTCAATACCGGCGTCTCGCTGCACAGCCACACCAACCGCTCCAGAGAGACGCTCGACTTCGTGGTCAAGGTCATCTCCAGCGATGGATTCTGGGGACGCCTCTTCCAACGGCTCGAAGCCAGGCACGCCCGGCATTCCACAGTAAAGCTGGACTACGCACGCGCCTGGTGGACGCCGCCGCTTACGCCGCGCCTGGCCTTTGATCTCGAGCGCCGCCAGATCGAAACCAAGCTCAACCGTCCTGCCTTGGTATCCATCACTGATCACGACACCATCGAAGCTCCGCAGTTGCTGCGCACCGTCGCCAGCGCACGGCACATCCCGGTCTCGGTCGAATGGACCACTCCCTTCGGAGCAGATCAGTGTTTCCACCTTGGCATTCACAACCTGCCCAGCGCGCAGGGCGCGCAATGGATGCGTACCTTCCGTGACTTCACTGCGAGTCCTTCAGACGCCCGGCTGACCGAACTGTTGAGCGCGCTCCACAGCCTTCCCAACGTCCTCGTCGTCTTCAATCACCCGATGTGGGACCTCTATGAGATCGGCTGCGCACGCCACGCATTTCGCGTCGATGAGTTCATGCAGCAGAACGGCGCCTTCATCCACGCGATGGAGCTGAACGGCCTGCGCAACTGGAACGAGAACCGCGTCGTGCGCGCTCTCGCCGCCCGCTGGAACAAGCTCCCCATCTCCGGGGGCGACCGCCACGGACTCGAGCCGAACGGCAACGTCAACCTCACCAACGCCACCACCTTCAGTGAGTTCGTGCATGAGATCCGCAACGAAGGTCGCAGCAACGTGCTCTTCATGCCGCAGTACGCCCAGCCATGGAAGCACCGCATCATGCAGTCCACGCTCGACGCGGTGCGCAATTATCCCGACTTCCCCGAAGGCTCGCGCCGCTGGGATGAGCGCGTCTACCATCCGGGCGCGAACGGCGTCCCGCAGCCCGTCAGCGCCCTCTGGCCCCGCGGCCACGCTCCGCTCATGCTGCGGCTCAGCATCCGGATCATGCGCCTGATGGGCAGCGCGCCCTTCCGTGGCAGCCTGCGGCTGGCCTGGAATGAGTCGCGGCAGTTGCAATTCGCCCTCGGCGAGGGCGAAGCGGTCTAATACCTGGCCTTCCGCTTTGCCGGCGCGCCGCATACACTCCCGTCATGCTCGCGGCCTCGGACGGTCCCGCACTCTCTGCTCCGCCCAGGGTCGCCTACTTCCCCGACGCCTTCCACGAGATCAATGGCGTCGCCCACACCAGCCGCCACTTTGAGGCCTTCGCTCGCCGTCGCAATCTGCCCTTCTTCTGCGTACGTGCAGGACCTGCCGATGGTGCAAGCAAAGATGGCCCCGTCCGCACCCTCGAACTCCCCCGCAGCGCCTTCTCATTCCCCGTAGAGAAGGACCTGCGATTCGACCTCGCGTACTGGCGGCATCTGCCGCGCATCCTCGCGGACACCCGGCACTTCCGCCCCGATATCATCCACATCACCGGACCCTCGGAGCTGGGCTTCATCGGCGCATGGGTCGCCCACCACCTTCGTGTGGCGCTGGTCGCCTCCTGGCACACCAATGTGCATGAATACGCAGCCACCCGCTCCGGATGGTTCACACGTCTCTTCGGCCCCGGCGGCCCGCGCGTCGGCCGTCAGATCGAATCCTCCGCGCTGTGGGCCACCGCCCTCTACTACAAGCAGGCGCGAGTCCTCTTCGCACCCAACCCGGAACTCTGTGCCTTGCTCGAACGCGCCACCGGCCGGCCCTGCTACCTGATGACACGCGGCGTCGACACCGAAACCTTCTCGCCGGCACATCGCGATCGGGATTCCGGCGACCGCGACTTCGTCCTCGGCTTCGTCGGCCGCCTCTCCATCGAGAAGAATGTCACCCTCCTGGCGACGATCGAGCAGCAGCTTCGCGGGCAAGGCGCGGAAAACTTCCGTTACATCATCGTCGGCCACGGAGGAGAAGAGGCGTGGCTGCGCGAGCGCCTCGTCCGCGCCGAGTTCACCGGCGTCCTCCGCGGTGCCGAGCTGGCCCGCGCCTATGCCAACATGGACGCCTTCGTCTTTCCCTCGCACACTGACACCTTCGGCAACGTAGTGCTTGAGGCGCTCGCCTCCGGTGTCCCCGCTATCGTCACGCCGGACGGTGGCCCTGCCCGCATCGTCCACGACGGCGAAACCGGCTTCATCCGCGCTGATGACGAATTCGCCGCCGCCATCGCAGCCCTCGCCGCCGATCCCGCAGCCCACTCCGCCATGCGCGAGCGCGCCCGGCAATATGCCCTGTCCGCCTCTTGGGACGCCGTATTTGAGAGCGTCTACGCGCATTACGCGGATGTGCTCGACGCAAAGAGCACCGCCGCAGCTCGCTGACCCGTGCTACTGCACCTGCCCGATATACACCCCGAACGGCGGCAGGTTGACTGCATCGAGTGATGCCGGGTCGCTCGACCCGGGCGTCTTCATCAGAGTCTTCGCCTGCTTGCTCGTGATGCCATGCTGTGACAGGTCAAAGGCGAACTTCTGCCGCTCCGCGGTAAAGTTGCAGGCCACCACCACCGCCGGCTGACCCGGAGCCTGCCGCATCCACGACAGCACCTTCGAATCCGTCGTGTTCAGCATCGTCAGCGTGCCGGAGTGCAGAGCGGGATTCTCACGGCGAAGGCGTATCAGTTGCTTGTACCAGTTCAGCAGTGAGTCATCGTCGCGCACCTCTTCCTCAACGTTCACCATTTTGTACGTGTCCGGCACTGGCAGCCAAGGCTTGTCGCTCGTTGTAAATCCAGCCTCGGGCGCGCCGTCCCACTGCATCGGCGTACGCTCGCCGTCGCGGCCTTTCTCTGTTGGCCAGCCCGTCCGGCCCACCGGGTCCTTCACGTCCTCGACGCGTGTGGGCGGCGTGGTCTTCATCCCCAGTTCGTCACCGTAGTACATCATCGCGGTACTGCGCGTCGCGAACAGGATCGTCGCCAGCATGCGCTGAATCTCCACGTCGTGCTTGCCGTCGCCGTAGCGCATATCCATCCGCGGATTGTCATGGTTGTCGAAGACCAGCAGCGGCTGGTTGTCACCGATGTCGTGCTCCACCTCGTTGATGCGATCCCGGAACTGGTTCACGTCCAGCTTGTTGATAAAGCCCACCTGCATGTCCATCGGCATCTGCAGCTCATCGTGGTTCGCGCCGTACCACTTCTCGAGTTCATGTACGTTCGGCAGATACGTCTCCCCGATCAGCACGCGGTTGCCCGGGAAGCTGTCGGTGACATCGCGCAGGTCGCGCATCACCTTATGCACCTCCGGCAGATTCTCTGTCAGCGAGCCATCGATATTCGGGTCGCCATATTTGTTCGTACCCGGCAGGACCTGCTCATCCTTCAGCGATGGGTCCTCAAAGAGCGTCGGCACGGCATCCAGCCGGAAACCCGCTACGCCCTTCTTCAACCAGAAGCGCACGTTGCCCCACATTGTCTGTTCCACCTTCGGGTTGCGCCAGTTCAGGTCGGGCTGCTGGATATAAAACTTGTGGTAATACCACTGATCGGTCTTGGGCGCGTACTGCCACGCAGAATGTCCGAAAGCCGACAGCCAGTTGTTCGGCGGCTGGCCCGGACCCTTTCCGTTCTCCCACACATACCAGTCACGCTTTGGATTGGTCTTTGAGCTCTCCGACTGGATGAACCAGGGATGCTTGTCCGACGTGTGGTTCATCACCATGTCCATGATCACGCGAATGTCCCGCTTCTTCGCCTCGGCCACCAGCCGATCGAAGTCGGCCATTGTCCCGTACGGGGGATCGATGGCCACATAGTCCGAGATGTCATATCCGAAATCGATCTGCGGCGAAGGATAGATCGGCGTCAGCCAGATGGCGTCTACACCAAGTGTCTTCAGATAATCGAGCCGGCTGGTGATGCCGTTCAGATCGCCAATGCCGTCGCCATTCGAGTCCTGGAAGCTGCGCGGATAGATCTCATAAATAACGGCATGCTTCCACCAGACGTCGCCGCTCTCCGCGGTGGCAGCCGTTTTGTTCTCCGCCTTTTTGTGCGCGCTCTGCTCCGCCGCGGTCGCAGTCGCACTTGCTGCGTAGCTCGCTGGAGGGCCCGCTGCGGCCACACTCACGCCCAGCAGTAGTGCCAGAATCCTTTCGTTCACCTTCATGGATCCTCCTCGCGCATCCGCCCCGCAAAACCGCTCGGCCTCGAGCCCTGGAGCATTCTGCTATTACGATGAGCCGCGGAGTGATCCAGGAGTGGCTTTCTTAACCAAAAGCCACAAGAACTGTAGCCGGGCGGTCTGCACCTGGCAATGCTCTGGCGCACATTCACGGACTATGTGGACGCGCGAATCGCGTGCTGGATGCTTCCTCGCGCAGCCCCATGATAGGCTCGGGGCACGTCCGTGCGATCCATGGCCTACGATCGTAATTCGTTCCCGGGAGACACGATGCATCGGCCGCTTGCAGCAATGCCTTGGTGCCAAACTCGCTCTAGCGCACGCAGAATGGGCCGCCCGCGCTCTGCACACCGCCCCCTTACGTGGCCATGTCGGCGAGGTCCCGATGAGCGAGCGTAAGACCGTGGTCGGTCTCGGCGAGTTGCTGTGGGACATGCTTCCTGAAGGACCGCAGCTTGGCGGGGCTGTCTCCAACTTCGCCGTCATGGCGGCGCGCCTCGGCAATAACGGCGCAATTGCCACTCGAATCGGCACAGATCCGCTCGGTCGCGAGGCCATGGCGTTTTTGAAGACCACTCCGGTAGACGCAAGCTATATCCAGGAAGATTTCAGCCGCGTTACCGGTACCGTGACCGTGACGCTCGATGCCGGTCAGCCACAGTTCACCATTCATGAGCCCGTCGCATGGGACTTCCTGGAGTTCACTCCACACTGGCTTGCCCTCGCCGAGCAGGCGGATGCCGTTTGCTTCGGCAGCCTGGCGCAGCGCTCGCCCGCCTCACGTCGCACCATCGAAAGTTTTCTGCATGAGACGCGCCCGGCATGTGTCCGCATCTTCGATGTGAATCTCCGCGCTCCTTTCTTCAGTTCGGAGGTCGTCGAACAGTCGCTCGAGCTCGCGACCATCTTTAAGCTGAACGCCGACGAGATGCCCCAGGTGCTCTCCTTGCTCGGTTTCCCGGATGCGGCGGGTATCACGCCGGACTTCCTGTTGAACGGCGCACGACAAATCATCGATCAGTTTCCCGTGCAGCTCGTCGCCATCACGCTCGGCCCGCAGGGCAGTCTGCTGGTCACCCGCAACGAGGTCGATCGCCACCCGGGCTTCCCCGCAGAAGTCGTGGACACAGTCGGCGCTGGCGATGCCTTCACCGCCGCGCTTACGCACTACTACCTTCGCGGCGCGCCATTGTCGCAGCTCAATGCCGCCGGCAATCGCTGGGGAGCCTGGGTGGCCTCTCATGCTGGTGCCATGCCCGCTTTGGCAGACGCGGAACGGGAAGCGGTCATGAAAACCATCGCTCAGGCCTCCTGATCTCTCCAGCCCGCATCGTTTACGCCACCAGCCACGCCGTGTATCGTGACCTACGTATGGCAGCCCGCATCTCGCCCGCGGAGCGGCACGCGCTGGGCCAAGCGCGCCGGAAACAACTCCGCCGACAGGAGCACGCGCACTGGCGCGCGCCGTCCGGACGTATTTCCCCGGTGACCACCATCGCGCGCTCCATGCGCGGACGCATCGCGTCGCTCGTCACGCTGAAGTACGAGCGCATGCTCGCTTCGCCCTTCGGTTTCTTCCGTGGCGCTGCGCCAGTCATGGCCGCTGACCTCGCTACGCTGCCCAACACCGGCATCATCTCGCAGATCTGCGGCGATGCTCACGTGCGCAACCTCGGTGCCTACGCTGCCCCGGATGGCCGCCTCATCTTTGATATCAATGACTTCGATGAAACCTGCGCTGCGCCCTTCGAATGGGATCTCAAGCGCATGGCCACCAGTATCGTGCTCGCAGGACGCGAAAACGGGCAGAAGGCTTCCGCCTGTCGCGACGCCGTGCACGTCCTCGCTTCCAACTACCGCCGCCTGGCCGCGGCGCTGGCGCGTATGCCTGTGTTAGAGCTTGCGCGCTATCAGGTGCATCGCCTCGAGCGGGTCACCCCCGTCTCCGAAGCCCTGCAGAAGGCGGAGCGTGAAACTCCGCTCGGCACACTGGATCGCATCACGAACGAGACGAAGGACAAAGCCGGTCACCGCCTCTTCAAGAAAGAGCCGCCGCTGCTCTCGCCATTGCCGCCCGCTCAGGCGCGTGCCGTGCTTGCCAGCTTCGCCAGATATCGCAACAGCCTTCTGCCGGAGCGCCGCCACTTCCTCGACCAGTACGTGCCGATCGATGTCGCATTCAAGGTCGTCGGCACTGGCAGCGTAGGCCTGCGCGATTACCTCGTCTATCTCGAAGGCAACGGTGAAAACGATCCGCTCTTCCTCCAGGTAAAGGAAGAGCCCGGCTCGGCCTATGCGCCTTACCTCACGCTCCATGGTGCGGCATCGCGTGCTGCGACACACCAGGGCGAGCGTGTAGCGGAAGGCCAGCGCGCCATGCAATGGCAGTCTGATCCCTTCCTCGGCTGGACCACCATCGCCAATCGCGAGTACCTCGTCCGTCAGCTCAACGACCATAAGGCCTCCGTGGATCTCGAGGAGCTGCGCGGCGGCGGTCTCGCCGAATATGCCGCCCTCTGTGGCGAACTGCTGGCACGCGGTCACGCCCGTTCCGGCGATGTTCACCTCATTACCGGATATCTCGGCGCGGGCAGCAGCCAGGACAGGTTTGATCGCGCTCTCGCCGCATTCGCGGAGGCCTACGCCGATCAGACCGAGGCCGACTGGCGCGCATTGGTGGCTTCGCGCAAAGGTGCGGCGGTCGCGCCCGCGGAGAAGCCGGCTCCCGCGGCAAAATGAGAAAATAGCAGCAGGGACTTTCACTCGATGCTGCAACTCACCTCCGCCGGAAGGCGCTTTGGCCCGCGGATTCTCTTTGAAGACGCAAACTGGCTCATCACGCCGGGCGAACGCACTGCTCTGGTCGGCGCAAACGGCACCGGCAAATCGACCCTTCTCAAGACACTCGCCGGCCTCGAATCGCTCGACTACGGCACGCTCGAACGTGCCCGGAACGCCACGGTCGGCTACCTGCCGCAGGACGGACTCGCGCTCTCCGGTCGTAGCGTCTTCGAGGAGTGCCTCTCCGTCTTTGACGAGATCCGTTCTATCGAGCAGGAACTGGAGACGCTTTCTATCAGCTTGGCTGAACTCGACCCGGCCTCAGCCGCGTACGCAGCGGCCGCCGAGCGGTTTTCCAGCTTGGAGTCGCGCTTTCGTGCCCACAGCGGCTACGCATTGGATGCCCAGGTAGGCGCCGTGCTGGACGGGCTGGGTTTCAGCAAGACAGACTGGTCACGTCAGACGCAGGAGTTCTCCGGCGGCTGGCAGATGCGTATCGCGTTGGCCAAGCTGCTGCTGGCCAAGCCAAGCCTGCTGCTGCTCGATGAGCCCACCAACCATCTCGATCTTGAGACGCGAAACTGGCTCGAGGACTACCTCCACGGCTATCCCAACGGCTACATCCTCATCTCGCACGATCGCTACTTCCTCGACGTCACCGTCACCAAGATCATCGAGATTTGGAACAAGGCGCTTCACGTCTATCACGGCAACTACGAACGCTACCTCGAACAGAAGCAGGAGCGCCGCGCGCAGCTCGAATCTTCATACCGCAATCAACGCGAGCACATCGAGCACCTGGAGACCTTCATCAATCGCTTCCGCTACCAGGCCACCAAGGCGAAGCAGGTGCAGAGCCGCATCAAGGAACTCGACAAGATAGAACGCATCGAGTTGCCACAGGAAGAGCCGGTGATTCACTTCACCTTCCCTCAACCGCCTGCATCCGGCCGCAGCGTCGTCGAAGTCCGCGATCTTGCGAAGAACTACGGCCCCAAACAGGTGCTCCACGATGTGAACTTCACCATCGACCGGGGCGACCGCATCGCCCTCGTCGGCGTCAACGGCGCAGGCAAATCCACACTCATCCGCATGCTCTCCGGCAGCGAAGGTCCCTCCAGCGGCACGCTCAAGCTCGGCCACAACGTCACCGCCGAATACTTCGCGCAGGACCAGTACAAGGTGCTCAATCCCAACGCCCGCATGCTGGACGACATCAGCAGCATCGCCCCGCGCGTTCCCCAGGCCGATCTCCGCGGCCTGCTGGGCTGCTTTCTTTTCTCCGGTGACGACGCGTTCAAGACCCTCGGCGTCCTATCGGGCGGCGAGCGCAATCGCTACGCCCTCGCCCGCATCCTCGTCAGCCCGGCAAATTTCCTGCTGCTCGACGAGCCCACCAACCACCTCGATCTTCGCGCCAAGGAAGTTTTGCTCGAAGCCATCCGCAACTTCAGCGGCACCGTCATCTTCGTCTCACACGATCGCTACTTCCTCGATGCGCTCGGCACCCGCGTCTTCGAAGTCGAGGGCGGCACCGTGCATGTGTATCCGGGCAACTACGAAGACTATCTGCGCCGCAAAGCAGGCATCGCCGATCCCGTGGCCGCCGCGGCTGCTGCCGCCGCAGTCTCTCTGCCTTCAGTCGAACCAATCGAAACCAACGGCCGCCCCGCCCGTCGCGTAAATCCCATCAAGCAGAAGCAGATGCGCGACCGCCTCACCTTTGTGGAGGAGCAGATTCCCCGAGTCGAAAACTCCATCGCGGAAACCGAAAGGGCACTCGGCGATTTTGTCAGCGCCGAAGAGACTCAGCGCCAAAGCGCCGCGCTCGAAACCCTGCGTGTCGAGCACGCGAGCCTCTCCGCCGAATGGGAAGAGCTGATGCAGCAGTTGGAAGAGCAGGCGAGTGTCTAGAGCGGAGTCTTATCCGAATGGGCAATAGAGTCTGTATATTTTGCGCCAACCCGGCCAATGTAAAGAGCCCTATTCCGATTTGATCTTCGGACCGTATTTCCCGTCCCCCTCGTCACTTCATCGGCTTGTAGCAGACGTCCACGCTTACGTCGCAACCACCAGCTTGCGAGCAGGGATACTTAGGGCTCGACATACAAGTGAATCAAGCGGAGCAGCTGAGCCGGGAGGCGAATTGTTTTGTTGAAAATTGGGTGAATAGGCCGGTTCGATGATGATGGCGAACGCATCAGCAGACGGCGGACAGCTTCTCGGAGCAGTCGACGATTTGCTCGAGCCCGGCTGCCATGGACCGGCGGCGGCTAAAACAGCGGAGATTCCCAATCCCGCACCTGAAAGAAGGCGCGCAATGCTCGTGCTAGCTAGTGCACTAGCGCAATGGACGGTAGCATACCTCCACTTGTACCGAGCACTCGCCATAATAGTTGGAATTTGGATCTGAACTCGACGCGTTGCAGAAAAGCCTCATCCCGAACTGATATTGGGTGATTCTGCCACTTGCGTCTTTATCGAGGGCTTTCAACTCTGGTTCGCTTACCGCCCATCCCTGATGGGATACGTTATCGCTTTCTCCAGAGGGGATGATCAGAATGCCCTTGGGCACATCTTGTGGACGCAGACTCGAATGAGCGCCTCTCCTACCGTTTGTTGCCCGTACGCTTTTCTGTTGAAACGACACATCCAGCGAGGCATCTGGTGGCAGATTAAGCGTCTTTCTTTTGTCGAACGGTGCGGTGCCTGAACCATTTCCGGAGAGGGTCTCTGCGTATCTAAATCCTTCGGGACAGTTACTTTGTGCACGGCTCATGGCCGCCGAGACGAGAAACGTAAATGCCACAGGCAACGCAATCCTGATCACACGCAAGGTGCGCACTTCCGACTGGCTATCGCTGGAAACTTGACCGCAAAGAAATATGCGGACCTGGGAACTCGACTACCACCAGCAAAAATGATAGCGAAGTGCGGAATCCGAGCCTTCCGTGCGCCCATTTTGTTCCCGCCAAGGTTCCGACGAACGAGAGACGGAACTGGTCGAATCGTTCACGAATGGCCGATCCGCACGGAAGGCGGGGCGCTGCGTTGAATGCTATTTAACCGAACTTCAACGGACCGACTGCTCAGCCAGGTGGCTAGTTATTATCCCAGTGGTCCAGGTTCCGGAAGCACTTGAAAATATCGACCAGATCTGGGCTGCCAGCATGCGGAGAGCGCGAGGCGGATGAAGTGACCAATATCGTCGTTAAACAAGCAACCGCAATGGGCAGTATCGCGGCAATTCCGTGCTATGTTGCGCGAATTGCGTCGTTATTTGGCTTGATGGTTCTCATGGCTGTGTCTATTCAAGCTCAGCAATTTAACTCGGATAGCTACTTGTCGAAGCCCGCAGGCACAGTCACGACCATCCTGACCGCTGGCCAGCGCAACGACATGCTGATGTTGACGTTCTCTTTACTGCCCAGGTGGGAGTTCACCACCTCGGTATACATCTACAACTCGGACAGCAACCCAGCGACGGCCGAGGGATATTCCTCGTCCTTATATGGGAAGTATATGTTCTACGAAAACAAAGCCAAGACCGGAGGATTCGCGGTTAAGGCCGGGACCGGCCTGGAGCCCGGCTACCTTGAACCGGACAATTCACTACATGACGCTTTTCGAACATATTGGGCCAACGCTCCGGCTACTGTTCCCTTCTTCAACAACAAACTCTCCTGGGATCTCATGCCCGGATTCAGCGCAACGAGAAAACTCAACACCGACCCCAACTCAGGTACTACTTGGGCTTTCACGTATGCGACCCGTCTTGCCTGGTATCCCATCTCTCCGAAGTGGTCTGCAGTTGGAGAAGTACTTGGTGCACTAGGCCAGGGAACGTCCAAGCCTGAATACCGGGTTGGCCCACGATGGGAACCAAACCAGCACATAGTGATTGCGATCACCTACGATCAGGAGTTCCGAGGCGACAACGGGGCGAAATGGGAGGGCGGCGTGATGTTGTTCTCGCCGCAGTTCCTTTGCATCAAGTGCAAATAGCCTCCTCACCAGCTGTCGTCGCATACGGGAAGATTGACTTCACGCCTACTGGGAACTCACCGACGTAGCCTTGTCTCCGGAGAAATCTACACTGACGTGACGCGTCTTCCCCTCGTCGACCGTCGCATACGTCACCGTGCGATTGCCGTAGTTCTTCGAGTCGGACTGCTGCAGGTTCCCCAGCGCCATCGTCGTCTGGAACTCGCTCATGCCCTGCTTCGCCGTGTGCTGTGACACCGCCTGCCAAACGTCCGCCGGCCAGTGATACATCGACTTCGGGTCGTCGTAGAAGAAAATATCGTCGCATGCCCAGGTTGAATTTGCGCCATCCAGCGAGGCCACCGGTGCGGCGAACTCTCCATCGCGTCCCGGCTCGGTGAAGACGACGAACGCGTTCTTCGGCCCGCGCGGGATGCTGCTCACCCAGTCCGGCGGCGTGGTCACTTCCACGAAGTCCTTCACCTGCAGCTCCTGCGCAGGCGGCAGCCATCCGGCAGGCTTCGTGAAGACCACACGTCCCGTGCGGTACGGATAGTAGACGACCGTATATCCCGTCTTCATCCATACCGACTTGCCATTCAGCACCCGCGCCGACTTCACGCTGTCGATCAGCATGTGCTTCACATACACCAGTTGGTCATCGCTGACCTTTTGCTCCGCCGGCTTGTTCGCCACGATGCCGGGCGACCTGCGCTCACGCTCGTAAGAGAGTATCCGCCACGCCGCAATCGCCAGAACCCCAAGGGTGATAGCGCCGATGATCTTCCAGTTCTTCATCGAACCTCTTTCCGGCTAAATCGACGGCTGTTCCAACTGCTCCTCCGGCTGCATCAGCGACTCAGCCGTCAGCGCATCCGCGTTACGCAGTGCGGGGAAGAGCGCCGGCCACAGGCCTGTCACGATCAGCGATCCAATGCCGCCCGCCACTACGGCGCGCACCGGCCCCCACCATTGCGCGGTCAATCCGCTCTCGTACTCTCCCAGTTCGTTCGATGCGCCCACGAACAGAGAGTTGACTGCGCTCACGCGTCCGCGCATCGAAGGCGGCGTCGCCAGTTGCAGCAGGGAAGAGCGGATCACCACGCTCACCATGTCCGCCGCACCCAGAATCACCAGCGCCCCAAGCGACAGCCACAGGTTGCGCGACAGCCCGAAGACGATCGTTGTCACGCCAAAGATCGCAACGCAGATGAACATCATTCGCCCGGCGCGCCGGCGGATCGGCCGGAACGACAGCAGGATCGAGACCGTCAGCGCGCCCATCGCCGGCGCCGCGCGCAGCACGCCCAGCCCGCGCGCGCCCGTATGCAATATGTTCTCCGCGAAGATCGGCATCAGTGCCACCGCCCCGCCCAGCAGCACGACAAACAGATCCAGGCTCACCGAACCAAGCAGCAGCTTTGCCCGCCATACGTAGCGCAGACCCTCCAGCAGCAGATCGAATGTCGTCGAGCGAAGCTCCATCCGTCCCGGTCGTACATGGAGCATGCCGATCAGAGTCAGAAAACCCACCAGCGTGAGAAGCGTGAAGAGAAACACCACCGGCGCTCCCGCCAGATGCCCCATGCCCCACCGCGTCAACGGCAGCGTAAACAGCAGCCCGCCCACCGCCGGTCCGGTAATGTTGGCGATCTGGAAGACCGTCGCGCCCCAGGTCACCGCGTTCACGAAATGCTCCGCCGGCACCAGGTGCGGCACCAGCGCCGAGCTAGCCGGTCCGCTGAACGCACGGCCCGTCCCGATGAAGAACAGCACCGCGTAGATCGGCACGATGCGGTGTATGCCGTGGAATGCAAAGAAGAAGAGCGTCAGCGTGCAGACGAACTGCAGCGAGTAGCAGACCAGGATCACCGCGCGCCGGTCGAAGCGGTCCGCCGTGTGACCGGCCGGCAACATGAAGATCAGCCCCGGAAGAAAGAGCGCCAGCCCGGTATAGCCAAGATCGATGGCACGATGCGTGATCAGGTAAACCTGCCATGCCACCGCCACGGCCTGCGCCTCCGCGCCCATGATCACAAGGGCGCGGGCCATCTGGTAGAGCCGGAAGTCGCGGTAGGCAAAGGCCGCTGCGCCGCGACTGCCAGGCTCCTCTTTCTTTGATTCGCTCATTCTCTGGTTTTGCGCAGGCCCGTTGTCGTGCAGGCACGTTCCATTGTCGCAGCCCGCGAACATATCTGCTCGATTACTCTGGAATCCCTGCCATGCCTGGTTCCGACGATTCCGTCTCGCATGCTACGCACGAGTCCGCCGCACCCCGGCTGCCGCTCAGCGAAGGCGCGTCGTCGGCCTCTGCAGCCCTTCCTGCCGAAGCGCCCCGTCCCCGTCATCCTTTGCATCCCTTGGCGGGAGTTGTCGGCGTCTTCGTCTGCGGACTTGTCGCCTTTCTCACGCTCTACTCCACACAGCCGCTGCTCCCTCTCTTCGAGGCGCTCTTTCACGCCTCAAAGTCGGCGGTGGGCTGGACGGTCAGCGCCTCCACCCTCGGCGTCGCCATCGCCGCTCCGCTGCTCGGCACCTTCACCGAACGCATGAATCGCAAGCGCGTCATTCTCATCTCGCTCGTGCTGATGGCCTTGCCCACCTGCGCTGCGGCCACCTCCAACACGCTCGGCTGGCTCGTCTTCTGGCGTCTGTTGCAGGGTCTGGTCACGCCCGGCATCTTCGCCACCACCATCGCCTACATCACAGAGGCGTGGCCGCCCACCGCCGTCGCTCCGGTCATGAGCATCTATGTCAGCGGCACCGCGCTCGGGGGCTTCTCCGGCCGCGCGGTCGCCGGCATCGTGGCAGATCACGCAGGCTGGCGCGCATCCTTCCTGGTTCTCGGCGCGATGTCTATTGGTGGGGCCGCGCTGGTGGCCTGGTTGCTTCCAAACCGTCCGTCCTCGCATCGTGGGGCAACGCGCCCGGCACTCCGCCAGGTCTTCATGCCCATGCTCCACCACCTGCGGAACTCGCGCTTGCTCACCACTTATCTTGTCGGCTTCAACGTCCTGTTCTCGCTCGTGGGCGTCTTCACCTACATCACCTTCTATCTCGCCGCGCCGCCCTTCTCGCTGTCTACCGCAAAGCTCAGCCTGCTCTTCGTCGTTTATCTCGTCGGCCTCGTCGCCACGCCGCTCGCCGGCGCACTGCTGCCGCGTGTCGGCCTCCGGACGGGCATCACCTGTTCCATCCTGCTCTCACTCGCCGGCGTGCTGCTGACGCTGGTGCACTCCCTTCCGGTGGTCATCACGGGCCTGGCGCTCTGCTGTACGGGTGTCTTCATCTCGCAGAGCTGCGCCACGAGCTTCCTCCGCGAAGCCGCGTCGGAGTCATCGCGCGCCTCCGCTGTGGGAATGTACGTCGCCTGCTACTACATCGGCGGGACGGTCGCCGGAGTCGCGCCCAGTCTTGTGTGGAACTTCGGCGGATGGACAGCATGCGCCGCCATGATCGCGCTCATCGATGTCGTGTCGATCGTGATCGCCCGCCGCGGCTGGAAAGACGCTGTTGCTGTCTAGGGGGCGGGTGCTGTCTGGGGCTTACCGCCGTGCAGATACGTCCTGTACTGCGTGTCCACGATGCCCAGGTTGCGCGCCAGCCCCAGCTTCGCCTGGTTGTAGCTAAGCGTGTCTGCAATCAATTGCGATTGCGCCTGCGACAGCGTAGCCTGCGCCTGCACCACTGGCAGATTGTCATCGACGCCCGCAACGAAGCGATCGTTCGCATCGGACAACGCGCGTGTCGCCATCTCCACATTCGACTGCGAGACGTGCACCAGCGCCTGCGATGACGTCAGGTCCAGCATGCTGTCACGTAGTTGCTGGTCAATCTGTTGTTTCAGGTCGCCCATGCGGTTCAGCACGTCTGCCTTCTGCGCCTCGGCCACATGGGCATCACCGCGAATCTGCGCCTCCTTGAAGAGGGGCAGCTTCAGTTCGCCCATCGCAACAAAGGTGCCGTGATACAGGCCACCCGTCACGCCGGTCACGCCATAGTTGCCGCTCGCGGTCACCGTGGGCAGACGCTCGTAGCTTGCCGCGGAGCGGGAAAGCTCCGCCGAGTGCACCTGCCGCTGCATGCCTTGGTAGTCCTGCCGGCTCTGGTAGGCGAGATGGCGCGCATCCTCAATCGACATCTGCTCCAGGTCCGCGTACGGAGCAGTATCGGTAAGTTGAATCGCCTGCTCCACCGGCACGCCGATCTGCCGCTTCAGCAGGATCTTGTCCTTCTCGAATGTGTTCTGCGCCGCAATCACCTTCTGTTGCTGCGTCTGGTATTGCACCCGCGCCCGCAGCTCATCCAGCCGCGCCGCCGTGCCCGCGTCGTGCTCCGCCTGTGCCTGCTTCAGTAGCGTTTCGTCCGCGCGCAGCAGCGACTCGGCGCTGTCAATCTGCGATTGGTCAGCCAGCGTCTTCAGGTACTGGTTGCCCACATTCAGCACCACCAGCCCACGTGAAGACTGCGTGTTGTAAAACGCCGCGTTCTCGCTCTCCTTCGCGGAGCGATACCGCGTATATGCGGCCAGGTCCAGCGCGGTCCAGTCCAGCGCGGCATCCGCCGTCGTCGAGTTCACCTCCACGATGGTTTTGATAGTCGCAGGGTTCACTCCAGGGAAGTTTGTAGCAAGGTTGGTAAACGTCCTGGCGTTGAAGCCGAATACTGCCAGATTGATCTGGTGCGCACCGCTCGATGCCTCGGCCTTTAGGTACGGCAGCACGGCATTGAGTGACTCCAATCGCTGCGCATCCGCCTGCTGTTGCTGGATGCGTGCCTGCGTGATCGCAAGATTTGCTTGGATGCCGCGCTGAATCGCGTCATCCAGCGTCAGTTGCAACGTCTCCGGCGAGACCGTGCCCATCGTCACGCTGCCGTAATAAGGATTCTGTGCCGAGCTCGGATTCAACAGCAATTGCGCCGATGGAGTACTCATACCGGCTGTCGTCGTTCCGGAAGTGGAGGACGCAGATTGCGAAGCTCCCGAGGTGCTCACCCCGCCGCCCGGACCAGTCGAGTCCCCCGCGCTCGTCGTCGAGCTTCCCCCTGCAGTCGAACTCCCACCTGCGGTCGAACTTCCCGAGCTGCTGGACGGAGCCGGCGCATTTACGTCGCTACTCGACTGCGCATACTGCGCGTGCAGCGGCCCTCCGCCGCAGGCGATCGCAGCCCACACTATCCCGATTGCAATCCGTTGCTTCACCCGCTCGAGGGTCTCCAGAAGAGGAATTCTGTTCCTTAGATCATTCCAGATGCGCCGAGTTGCCAAAACTTTGTGTCTCGGCCCGTCCCAAAGTCACTCTTTTTCTGCGTCTTGCCGTAGCTGCCTGCATACAATTGTGCTATGTCCAGCCCTCCCATGTCACAGACTGAATCGCCACTGCGTGTGGTTCATACCGTCTGTTCGCATGACTGCCCGGACTCCTGCGCCGTTCTGGTGAGCGTCGACGCCGGCGGACGCGCGCAGAAAATCGCCGGTGATCCCAGCCATGCCGTCACCCGCGGATTTCTCTGTGGCAAGGTCGCCCGTTATCTCGATCGCGTCTACTCACCCGATCGGCTGCTCTATCCGATGCGCCGTCGCGCCGGTGTCGCCAAAGGTCCGTTGCCCGCCGGACGCGAAGCCGAGAGCTTCGAGCGCATCTTCTGGGACGAAGCCCTCGACACCATCGCCGAGCGTCTCGCCGCGATCGCCAAACAGCACGGCCCGGAATCCATCCTGCCCTACTCGTACGCCGGCACCATCGGCGTGCTCGGCTACGGCTCCATGGACCGCCGCTTCTTTCACCGGCTCGGCGCCTCGCAGCTCGATCGCACCATCTGCGCCACCGCAGGCGGCGACGCCTTCCTTTCGGTCTACGGCCGCAAGCTCGGCACCGATACCGAGCAGTTTCATCGCGCGCGCCTGATCATCGCCTGGGGCGCCAATATCCACGGCAACAGCGTTCATCTCTGGCCGCAGATTGAAGAAGCACGCCGCGCCGGCGCCCGCCTCATCGTCATTGATCCGTATCAGACGCGCACCGCGAAACTCGCCGACTGGCACATCGCCATTCATCCGGGAACCGACGCCGCGCTCGCCCTCGGCATGATGCATGTCATCTTCGCGGAAGGTCTTGAAGATCGCGCGTATATCGATCAACACACCATTGGGGCGAAGGAGCTCGCCATACGCGCCGGCGAGTACACGCCCGAACGCGTCGCTGCCTTGACCGGAATGACCGCCGACGAAGTCCGCGCTCTCGCTCGTGAGTACGCCACCACGAAGCCTGCCGCCATTCGGCTCAACTACGGTATCCAGCGCTCGGAGCACGGCGGCACCGCGGCGCGCGCCGTCTGCATGCTGCCCCTCATCACCGGCGCGTGGAAGCACCTCGGCGGTGGCGTGCAGCTCTCCACCAGCGGAGCATTCCGCTTCAACGCGCAGGCCCTCGAACGTCCTGACCTGATGTACTCGAGTCCGCTCGGCCGCGTCGCGCGCGTCGTCAACATGTCGCGCCTCGGCCACGCCCTCACCGAGCTCAGCGATCCCCCCGTCAAGGCATTCTTCGTCTACAACTCCAATCCCGCCGCTATCGCACCCAATCAGAATGCCGTGCTCCGCGGCATGGCGCGCCCGGATCTCTTCACCGTCGTGCACGAGCAGTTCTGGACCGACACCGCCGACTACGCCGACGTCGTGCTCCCCGCCACTACATTTCTCGAGCACACCGACATCCAGGGCGCCTACGGTCACTACCACGTGCAGCTCTCCGACCAGGCCATTGCGCCCATTGGCGAAGCACGCTCCAATGTCTGGCTCTTCGGCCAGCTCGGCCAGCGCATCGGATTCACCGAAGCATGCTTCCGTGACACCGAACAGGACATGCTCACCCAGGTCTTAAGCGACGAAAAACACGAGACGCACCCCCAGATGCACGGCATCACGCTTGACCAGCTCCGGACGCAGCACAGCGTGCGCCTCCGCTGGGCCGGCGAGCCGGAGGCACCCTTCCAGCCCTTCGCCGACGGGGGCTTCGGCACGCCGTCGGGCAAGGGTGAGCTCTTCTCCGCCGCGCTCGCTGAGCAGGGACTCGATCCGCTTCCGTCCTTCAAGCCCGCCAAGGAATCGCGCCACACCGCCGATCGCGCCTACCCGCTCGAGTTCCTCCCGCGCAAGGCCGACAACTACATGAACTCCACCTTCGCCAACGTCGCTTCGCATCAGAAGATGGAGTCCGCCCACACCGGCCGCCTCGAGATCCATCCCGATGACGCCGCGCATCGCGGTATACAGGAAGGCGATGCCGTCGACGTCTTCAACGATCGCGGCCGCATCCGCCTGGTCGCGCAGATCCACACCGGCGTCCCCGCGGGCGTCGTCGCATCGCGCCTCAACTGGAACAAGCTCTCACCCAACGGCACTAACGTGAACCAGCTCACCTCCGAACGGCTGACCGACATCGGCCGCGGCCCAACTTTTTATTCCACTCTCGTTGAAGTAGCGCGGGCCTCGCACGTTGGCTGAGACTGGATACCAATGTGCAGGCTGCGGCGAATGGAACGAGACCGTTGTCGATGAATCCGCAGGAAGCCATCAGAGCTATGTCGAAGACTGTCAGGTCTGCTGCAAGCCCAACGTGCTCGACATACGCTGGAGCGCAGCAGACGAGGCTTTTCTCATCCATGCCGAGCTCGAAAGTTAAGCCCGTGCACGCCTTCTGTCCCTCTCATGCATGCCCCGATTCGCCCGCCGCGTTGGTCGTCGTCGCCCCGGTTGCTATAGAATCGGCTTTCCAGCACGAAAGAGCTGAAAGTTAGATTTTGGTTGCAGTGAGGGTGTGCCTATTTTTCCCGTCATTTGGCGGAGCATGAGCTCCCAGATCCAGCAGGACAAGACCATCCGTCCCCAGATCTTTCAAACTTGGTCTCTCAAAGGCTTGGGTGCTCTGGCCCTCTTCCTCTCCATCGTTGCGCCCGTGTTCGCGCAAAACAGCAACGTCATCTCTGAGATTCGCGTCATCGGCAACCGCCGCATACCCAAGGAGACGGTCCTTGCCCGCCTCTACTCTCACGTCGGTGATAACTACGACCCCGGTACCGTCGAGCGCGACTTCAACTCGCTCTGGAACACCGGCTACTTCGAAGACGTTCGCATCGAAAGAGAGGACACCCCCAAGGGTGAGGTCCTCGACATCTTCGTCCGTGAAAAGCCCACCATCCGAGAGATCACCTACCCGGGTCTCAACTCGGTCACGACCTCCGATGTGCTCGAGCGATTCAAAAAGGAGAAGGTCGGCCTCACCGTCGAGAGCCAGTACGACCCCACGCGCATCGCACGCGCGATCGTCGTCCTGAGGCAGTTGCTGGGTGAGCACGGGCACCAGTTCCCCACCATCACGCCCGAGGTCAAAACCATTCCGCCGGCCTCTGTTGCGGTCGCGTTTCGCATCAAGGAAGGCCCGACGGTCAAGGTCGGCAACATCCGCTTCACCGGCAACAAGAACATCAGCAGCCGCACCCTGCGCGCCTCCATGCGGAACCTGAAGCCGATCGGCGTTCCGCATTCCATATTTCTCGAGAACCTCTTCGCCCGCACCTACGACGCCAGCAAGCTCGAAGAAGATTCCGAGCGGGTACGTGTGGCCTACCAGAACCACGGCTACTTCAAGGCCATCGTCGGCGAGCCGTCCACCCACATCCGAAATGAAGGCGGCCTGTCGCTGCTCACCTTCCGGCCCAAGAAGGGCAAGCGCATCGACATCACCCTCCCCTTGGAAGAAGGCAGTCGCTATCACCTGGGCGGCATCACCTTCACCGGCAACACCGCGGTAAGAAACGAGCGCGCCCTGCGGGCCCAGTTCGCCATCAAGGATGGGGACTACTTCAATTACACCGCAGTCGCCAAAGGCCTCGAAAACCTTCGCAAGGCCTACGGCAGCCTGGGCTACATCAACTTCGTCGCCAACCCCAGCCCGCGCTTCGACGAGGCAAAGAAGGAGATCTTTCTCGATGTCGACATCGATGAGGGCAAGCCTTACTACGTCTCGAAGATCGAGTTCACTGGCAACACCGTCACCCGCGACCCTGTCATCCGTCGCGAATTACTGATCGAAGAAGGCCAGGTCTACAACAGCAATCTCTGGGAGCAGAGCCTGCTTCGCCTCAACCAGCTCGATTACTTCGACCCGCTCAAGGTCGACCAGGACTCCACCGCGACCCAGGACACGCAGAACAATACCGTTGCCCTGCTGCTGCGCGTGCACGAGAAGGGCAAGAACTCCATCGGCCTGAATGGCGGCGTCAGCGGCCTCTCCGGCTCGTTCCTCGGCCTCAACTATCAGACCAACAATTTCCTTGGCCTCGGCGAGACGCTCAGCGTGCAGGCGAATCTCGGCAACCTGCAGCGCAACCTGTCATTCGGTTTTACAGAGCCCTACTTCCGTAACAAGCCCATCTCACTCGGCTTCCAGGTCTTCTCCAGCAAATACGACTACAACGCCGCGAAGAACTATCAGATCTCCACCGGGGGCGGCAACCTGACTGCCGCGCAGCAATCGCTGGTGCAGAACTACAATCAGGCCTCCTCCGGTCTCACCGTCTCCTCCAATTACCTCTTCCGCCACAGCTTCCACCGTGTCGGCCTTACTTATTCGTTCAATAAGAGCTCGATCACCGCCTTCAGCCCGGCCTCCACCTCCCTCTTCCAGACGCTCGCCTTCCGCAGTGGCGTTCAGGGGCAGAATGCTCTCGAAGGCATCTATGCCAGTACTGCGTCCTTCTCCTACACCTACAACAAGGTCGGCAACCCGTATAACCCGCACGACGGCGTCTCTTACACCGCCCTCTTTCAGATTGCAGGCATCGGCGGCAACGTCAAGTACTACAACCCCATCTTCGAGTACCGCCACTTTAACGGCATGCACGGCATCAAGCCGAGCAAAGAGGGACGCAACGTTCTCGCTTTCCGCTTCCAGGCGCAATACATTCAGGGCATCGGCGGCAAGGTAGCCCCGCCCTACCAGCGCTTCTATCAGGGTGGCGAGCAGGAGATGCGCGGCTTCGATATCCGCTCCGCCACGCCATACGCCTTCATTCCGCAGCGCACGCAGTTCATCCTCACTAACCCGGATGGCTCGCTCGTTCCCCGCGATCCGACCAATCCCACGCTCGGCAACATCACCATCCCCATCCCCACCTTCGGCATCGTTTCCGTCGGTGGCGATACCTCCTTCACCAGCAACATCGAATACCGAATCCCGCTGGGCGGCCCGGTCACCTTCAAGTTCTTTGACGACTTCGGCATGAGCGTCGCCGTGCGCCAGTCGCAGTTGGAGCAGAGCGTCCTCGCCACCGATCAGCTCAACGCGCCGCTCTATGGTTGCCCGGTCTACATCAACGGCTCCTGCCAGGGCGGGCAGCACATCAGCTTCACCAGAGAGATTCGGCCTATCGAAGGCGCGAACGCGGTTCCGCGCATGTCCACGGGCGCAGAGATCTCGGTGCTCCTCCCCATCGTCCGCGCGCCCTTCCGCATCTACTACGCCTACAACCCGCTGCGCCTCCTCGAACAGATCCGCGGCGAAAACCTCATCACCCGCGATATGTTCCCCGCGGGCGGAGCAGGCGATTACAGCTACGCGCAATCCCAGCAGTTCTACGGCTCGCTCTACCAGCTTCGTGAACCGCGCAAGACCTTCCGCCTCGCCGTCAGCACCACTTTCTAGTGTCGTGAGTGGATCGCTGCCAACCTGGTCATCCCGCGCGTAAGCAAAGCGCGACAGGCACCTGCAAGATCGATCGAATCAGGAGAAGGTCGAAGGCTCTCGCCTGGAAACTCTGCTGCGAATCTTTGGCTCCGCTCGCCAGGGATCGCCTGGCGAGAGACTCGCTACGTTTTCCGGTTCCGGTAGCGGTATTACTGAAGAACAGAAACAAAGAACTGGCGTTGCACAACGTCCGTGCATAGGATGAGCAACACCAGTCCCCCAAAAACCACAAACGAGCGCCACACCCGAACTTCGTATCTATGGAATGCACAGAGTGGAAGAACGATCCTGCGGAGCCCGCTCCACTCATTGCCAAAGCTCCGCGGGAGCTCATCTACAGTACCGGGGAAATGGCCGATCTGACGCGCGCTTTCGATTGGAGCGAGACGCCGGTCGGCCCGGTCGAACAGTGGCCAGATACTCTGCTCATCACCGTCAACACGCTGCTCGCTTCGCGGTTTCCCATGTTTCTCTGGTGGGGCGACGAACTCACCCAGTTTTATAACGACGCGTATCGTCCAAGCATTGCTGCCGACAAGCATCCCAGGGCCCTTGGGCGCGCCGCCATTGAGACATGGCCTGAGATCTGGCCCATCATCGGCCCCCAGATCGAGGCTGTGATGACACGTGGAGAGGCCAGCTGGCACGAGGACCAGCTTGTGCCCATCTATCGCAACGGGAAGCTGGAGGATGTTTATTGGACCTACAGCTACAGCCCGGTGCGCGACGCCGACGGCACGATTCGCGGAACGCTCGTGACTTGCTCCGAGACGACACAGCGAAAGCGCCTGGAAATAGAGCGGGCGTCACTCATCAAGGAACTTGAGCAGAAACGGGCGCAGCTCACAGATCTTTTCCAGCAGGCACCGGCCTTCTTCGCCGCACTGCGTGGACCTGAGCATATCTTCGAATTGACCAATCCTCTGTACCAGGAACTGATCGGTCAGCGACATGTAATTGGCAAAGCGGCTCGCGAAGCCCTGCCGGAAGCCGATGAACAGGGTTTTCTCGCACTGCTCGATCGCGTCTATCAAACTGGCGAGCCCTTCGTCGGACACGGTACATCCATGCATCTGGCTCGGACCGCCGGCCAGCCTCTCGAAGAGCGATACCTGGATTTCATTTACCAGCCGATGCGGGAGTCGGATGGAACCATCTCCGGAATCATCGTGCTCGGCGTCGATGTGACCGAGAGTAAGCGAGCCGAACAGGTCCTCATACAGACGGAAAAGCTGGCTGCCGTGGGACGGCTGGCCTCCAGCATCGCCCATGAAATCAACAATCCACTGGAGTCCGTTACCAACCTCCTCTACCTCGTGGAGACCACATCGGAAAAAGAGGTGCGGCTGCAATATCTCGCTCAGGCGCAGGCGGAGCTCGCGCGTGCCGCCAAGGTCGCCACGCTGACGCTGCGTTTTCACCGCCAATCCACCAGGGCAAGGGACACATCGCTGCCTGAGGTTTTGGAGGGCGTCCTGACGCTGATTGAGCCGCGGCTGAAGAACGCCGGGATCCGCGTAGAAAGACAATATGGCACTCGCCGGCAGATCACGGCCTACGAGGCCGACCTGCGACAGGTCTTTGCCAACCTTGTCGCGAATGCGATCGATGCAAGTGAGCACGGCGATCGCATGATTTTGCGCGTGCGGGATGCAGTGAATTGGCGGAGTGGTGAACCGGGCATCCGCGTCAGCGTTGCCGACACCGGCGTCGGCATGTCCGAGATGACGCGCCGTCGTATTTTCGATCCGTTCTTCACGACCAAAGGCATGACCGGTACCGGACTCGGCCTGTGGGTGAGCGCCGGTATTCTGCAGAGCCACAATGCCGCAGTGCGCGTATGCAGCAGTCAGCGCCCGGAACGCCGCGGAACGGTGTTCTCGATCTTTTTCCCGCTCGACGCGGCGAATCCAGGTACGCACTGATCTGTTTCAAATCGGAACTGTATCCGTCACTGTGACGGATGAATGTGGCAGGGAATATGCCGCAATCCGCTACTCTGGAAATAGGGGCACATCGACAGCGGGAGCAACAATCCTGAATCACTCGCCCCTAAACGCAATGAAATGATATTTTTACGGCTAAGTCCTTTGTGTGGACATATTTAGCCCTCGGAAGGCACCCTAACTAAATCAATCGAAATAACTTACAACCTGCCCTCCGGCACCGGGGGAGGGGGTGGGGTGGGTACCGTTACCGCGGGACGGCCAAACCTGAAGGTTGACCCGGAAGCCGCACCCGGGGATCCACACGTGACGATCGCCTCGCCATCGCTACGGGAACAACCGGCGGGAAACACACATTCACGACCCGCAGGGGTACCTTGCAAACGGGAACCTGCTCTATAATCGTCCCCAAGTTCCTGAGATGTCCTCTGTCCGTGTCTCCTGTGCGCATCATCCTGTGCCCACCTGGGCGCTACGTGGCCTGCAATGGAATTGCGCAAGGGGGAGATCACAGGACAGCGTGCCGCATGTGCCTGGATCGATCCCAAAAGAACTGAAGGAGTTTCCTAGTCAAATGAAGCGTTCTCTGTCACTCGTTTGCATGCTTGCGTCCACCTTGGGCGCGAGCGCGCTCGCCCAAGCCCCCGCGCCATCGCAGACCGCAGCAGAGCCACCCTCCGCCCCCGGGGCCCCCGCTGGCACTGCCCCCGCCGGCCCCGCCAAGATCGCGGTCATCCAGTTTGAAGCCGTCGTCGGCCAGACCAATGAAGGTCAGCGCGCCTTCAATGAGCTGAACACCAAGTTCCAGCCGAAACAGCAGCAGATCAAAGCCGAGAACGACGAAGTCGACACGCTGAAGAAGGACCTGCAGACTGCCGGGGACAAGCTGAGCGATGCCGAGCGTCAGACGCGTCTGCGCACCATCGACGAGAAGGAAAAGACGCTGCAGCGCAATGTCGAGGATGCCCGCAACGACTTCTCGGGCGAGATGAACGAGAAGTTCAGCGGCATCGCGCAGAAGGTCGCCGGCGTCATGACCCAATACGCGCAGCAGAATGGCTACACCATTATCCTCGACGCCGGCTCGCAGCAGCAGCAGCAGTCGCCGATTCTCTGGGCTGCCGAATCCACCAACATCTCAGAAGCCGTCCTCCAGGCCTACAACAAGCAGTCGGGCGTTCCGGCCCAGCCTGCCCCTGCTCGGACCAGCGCACCTACCACCACGCGGCCCCCGGCCCGCACCACCACCCCGGCCCCCCGGACCACTACCACGCACTGACCTGGCTGGCGGGCTCCGAAGAACGGTTCGGAGCCCGCTCCAAGGCGGGCTCAGGCCAGCGAATCCTTCCCTGTCCGGTGTGGAAAATTCTGTGGATCGCGAGCTTTCCTCGTGAAGCCAACTCCGCGCCCGTATGCCATTCGCAGCACTCCAACGGATTTTGCTGCATGTAACTCATCTATTAACAAATGTTTATGAGGATTCTCCGTAACCGCACGGTTGTGAATAGAAAGTGAACGCCGGAACCGCCCGTCGGGAGCTTTCCACAGATCGCCAGCCCGGTTGAAATCCGGGCCGTCATTTTCCGGCGTCTTCGCCGACTTTCAGTACGGCCAGGAAAGCCTCCTGCGGTATGTCCACTTTCCCGATCCGCTTCATGCGCTTCTTGCCTTCCTTCTGCTTCTCCAGCAGCTTGCGCTTGCGGCTAATGTCTCCGCCGTAACACTTGGCGAGCACGTTTTTGCGCAGAGCCGCAACTGTCTCACGAGCGACAATCTTCGACCCGATCGCCGCCTGGATCGCCACTTCGAACTGCTGCCGTGGGATCAGCTCCCGCATCTTGGACACCAGCGCCTTACCGCGCTCGTAGGCGAAGTCGCGGTGAACGATGATCGAGAGCGCATCCACCGGCTCGCCCGAGACCAGGATGTCCAGCTTGACCATGGGCGACGACCAGGTACCGGACAGGCTGTAGTCTAGCGATGCGTAACCGCGGGAGACCGATTTGAGCCGGTCGTAGAAGTCCAGCACGATCTCGTTCAGCGGCAGCTCATACGTCAGCATCACCCGCGTCGGCGTCACGTACTCGAAGTTCTGCTGGCGTCCCCGCTTCTCCTCCACCAGCTTCAGGATCCCGCCCACGTACTCTTCATTGGTCAGGATGGTCGCCCGGATCACCGGCTCTTCGACCTCCTCGATCTCACTCGGGTTCGGCCAGCGTGAGGGGTTGTCCACCTCGATCTCGCTGCCGTCGGTCAGCCGGATCTTGTACCGGACTCCCGGCGCAGTCGTGATCAGGTCCAGGTCAAACTCCCGCTCCAACCGCTCCTGGATGATCTCCATGTGCAGGAGTCCAAGGAAGCCGCAGCGGAATCCGAACCCCAGTGCGGCAGAGCTCTCCGGTTCCATAGAGAACGACGAATCATTGAGCCGCAGCTTCTCCAGCGCCTCACGGAGCAGCGTGTGCTCATGGGAATCCACGGTGTAGAGCCCGGCGAAGACCATCGACTTGATGTCCTCGAAGCCGGGCAGCGCCGCCGGCGCCGGCCGTCCATCCTCCGTGATGGTGTCGCCGATCTTCGTGTCTCCGACATTCTTGATGGTCGCCACAAAGAAGCCGACCTCACCAGCCGCGAGTTCTGAGACTTCTACCGGCTTCGGCGTCAGCACTCCCATCGACTCCACATCGAAGACCCGTCCATTCGACATCAGCCGGATGCGCGCACCCCTGCGCAAGGTGCCTTGCATCACCCGAGTGAGCACAATCACCCCGCGATACGCGTCGAACCACGAGTCGAAGATCAGTGCCTGCAGCGGCGCATCGGGATCACCGGTGGGTGGCGGCAGCCGGTGGACGATCGCCTCAAGGATCGCTTCGACGTTTTCGCCTGTCTTGGCGCTTACCGGGATGGCGTCGGTGGCGTCAATGCCCACCGCGTTCTCGATCATCTCCTGCGTGCGCACGACGTCCGCGCTCGGCAGATCGATCTTGTTGATCACCGGAATCATGTCCAGGCCGTTGCTGATTGCGAGATAGGCGTTCGCCAGCGTCTGTGCCTCGACCCCCTGGGTCGCATCTACCACCAGCAGCGCGCCCTCGCACGAAGCCAGGGATCGCGAGACTTCGTAGGAGAAGTCCACGTGACCCGGCGTATCGATCAGGTTGAGCTGGTAAAGCTCGCCATCTTTTGCCTTATAGAGCATGCGGACGGCATGCGCTTTGATCGTGATGCCGCGCTCGCGTTCCAGATCCATGGCATCCAGCACCTGGGCCTGCATCTCGCGCGCGCTCACGGAACCGGTCAGCTCCAGCAGCCGGTCGGAGAGCGTGGATTTGCCATGGTCGATGTGCGCGATGATCGCGAAGTTGCGTATGTGCCTGGTGTCCATGAATGCGGATATGCGCTTTGCGAATGAGTCGAGCGTCAGGTGCGTCGCGCGGGGATGAGCACAGATGCGAGCGCAAGAGTACCGAAGTCCACTCGAAGCTTGAGTTTATCATCGGCACGCTCCGGGCTGCCGCTCTACAATGACGCGAGGATCACGTCTGAACCGCATGGAAGTTTCACCCCCCCGCGCCGCTCTCGTTCAGGCGGCTCTCCTCCTCCTACTCTGCTGCTGCAGTGCGACCCCGGCGCGTTCATCCGCGCAGAAGAAAACACAGGTTCCTTCGCCGGCAGCCCGCCCCGCGCCGAGTTCTCAGCAACCGGCGCCGCCGCCAAGCCCGCAGGAGCAACAGGTGATCACCGCCGCTCAGAACGACTACGAAAGCGGCATGCGGAACTACCACGCCGGCGATCTGGTTGCCGCCAAGCGGGATTTCGATAACGCGGTGGACACCATGATGTCCAGCGGAATTGACCTCAAAACCAGCCCGCAGCTCAGCGACCAGTTCGAACACATCGTCGATGCTGTCAACGCGCTGGAAATGGATGCGCTGAAGCAGGGCAATGGCTTTGTCGCGCCAATGGAGCAGACGCCGGTGGGCGTCGCCAACGATGTCACCTTCCCCGTCGATCCGAATATCCGCGCTGCTGCCGAAGCGGAATTGAAGACCACCCAATCTGACCTTCCCTTGGTCATCAACGATGCGGTCACCAGCTACATCGGCTACTTCTCTAACACCACGATTGGTCGCAACACCATCGTGAGTTCTCTGCGTCGTGCGGGCCGCTACAAGGACCTCATTGAACGCACCCTGCGCGACGAAGGCGTGCCCGCCGATCTCATCTATCAGGCCATCGCCGAATCAGGCTTCCAGGTGCAGGCCGTCAACGGACGGTCCGGTGCAGCGGGCATGTGGCAATTCATGCCCTTCCGCGGCGCGTATGGGCTGGAGCGCAACGGCTGGGTGGATGAGCGCTTTGATCCGGAGAAGTCCACCCGGGCTTACGCGCGCGAAATCAAGAAGAATTACCAGCAGTTTGGCGACTGGTACCTGGCCATGGCCGCCTACGATTGGGGTCCCGGCAACGTACAGCGAGCGGTCCAGCGCACCGGCTACGCCGACTTCTGGGAGCTCTATAAACGCAACAACCTGCCGCAGGAGACGAAGAACTACGTGCCAATCATCCTGGCCGCTGCCGTCATGGCGAAGAATCCTGTGCAGTACGGTCTTACGGACCTGAACGCCGACCCGGCAATCGCCGACGATACCGTGACAGTCAACGGCTCCATCGACCTTCGTCTGGTCTCCGACATTGTCAACGTCCCGGTCCAGCAAATAGTAGGTCTGAATCCTAGCCTGCTGCGCATGATCACGCCGCCTGACGAGCCATACGATCTGCATCTTCCCACCGGGAGCAAGTCCATCTTCATGGAGGCGATCGCCGAGATTCCCCCGGATAAGCGGACAGCATGGCGATATCACCGCGTGCAACCGGACGATACGCTGCAAGCCCTGGCGAAGACCTACCACGTTTCCTCGGCCGACATCGCATTCGTAAATCAGATCGATCCGGCCGCCGACATCTCTGGAGAGGATGCACTGATCATCCCCACCGTCCCCCCTGCCGCGTCGGGAATGCAACGCAGCAGTGCCCGTTACCGCGTGGAACGCGAAGATACCTTGGTTACGCTTGCGGACCGCTTCAACGTCACTACGGAGCAATTACGGCGTTGGAACCATCTCCACTCCAGCACCATCCGCCCCGGCCAGACTCTCTTTGTTGCCGAGCCGGCGCATGTTTCCGCGTCAGCCAGAGGCAAACGTAGACATGGGAGCAGCAGTCGAGCGCATTCGACAGCAAAGAAGACGTCGCAAAGCGCGCACAGCAAGCAATCTTCCCAAACGCAAACAAAGACGCATCACAACTAAAAAGGTGTCGCTCGCGAAGTGATGCGCGCAGCACCCACTGATCGGACGCGGTCCTCGCACGGTCCATTCGTGCAATGCGCAAGCGTTTCTCTCTTGCGTTCGCTAGCAGACCGTTGCATGCTGTTGCTATAATCCGCGCCGCAGGTGGAGTGGTCGATATTTGCGCTCGCTGCCACAAGCGAAGCCAATGAAGAGTAAGCCCGGAGGCGAACAGATGCAGGACGAACGGAAGCTTTTTGCAGCGTACGACGATGGTGAACAGGAGCCCGAGGGCAAGGACTACTCGGATGAGTTGGAAGAAGAGATCGATGAGGATGAGGAAGATGAAGAGATCAGCGTTCCTCTCTCTTCGGAAGATGATGGCGACGATGACGATTACGGTGCACCAGTCGGTGTGACACCGCCGGTAAGCACACCTTCGAAAGCACCGGCCAAGAAGACACCGGCAAAGAAGGCTGCAGCCAAAAAGGCACCTGCAAAGAAGGCACCCGCAAAGAAGGCGGCCGCCAAAAAAGCTCCTGCCAAAAAAGCAGCGAAGAAGAAGAGTTCTAGCAAATCTGCCGCGAAAAAAAGCAGCAGCGCCCGCAGCGGCGGTAGGGCGGCCAAAAAGGCTGCTGGTAAAAAGGGCGCACGCAGTAAATCCACGAAGCGAGGTACTCAATTGGCAGTAAAGAAAGCAGCAAAGAAGAAGTCGGCGAAGAAGTCGGCTAAGAAGGCAACCAAGAAGGCGGCAAAGAAGAAGTCCACCAAGAAGGCCGCAAAGAAGGCAACAAAGAAGAAGTAATGCAATCGTAGTACGAGGCAAGCAAAAGAGCCCGGCATCGTGCCGGGCTTTTTTGCGTCTGTACTCTGTCGCTTCGTCTATCCATTCTTCTTCTGCAGATTCGCCAGAGCCGCGAGAACCTCCGTGCTGTGGTTCGCAGGATCAACGCCGGTCCACACATGCGCGATCTTTCCTTCTGGATCGATCAGAAAGGTGTTCCGCTTGGCGATCTTCATGCCCATGTAGTTGCCCAGCGATCCGTACTTCGAAACCGTGGACTTCTCTTCATCGGACAGCAGTTTGAAACTCAAACCGTCTTTCGCGCAGAAGGTCTTGTGGCTCGAGACCGAATCGACGCTCACGCCCAGGACCACTGCATTGTCCCGCTGATACTTCGGCAGGTCCTCCTGGAATTTGTGCGCCTCCATCGTGCAGCCCGAGGTCATGTCCTTGGGATAGAAGTACAGAACTACCCACTTGCCTCGATATTGGTCCAGGCTGATCTTGGTGCCTTCCTGCGATGGCAGTGAAAACTCCGGTGCCTGCTGTCCGACTGCGGGGACAGAATCATCAGCGGCCCGCGCGCTCCGCGTTGCGAAAATACCCGCGATGGCTGCGATCACCAGCGCGGCCAGAACTGCATAACGTGACGTGGACATCGATTTCGCCTCCTCCTGAGGACGCTTTTATTAGAGCATCTTCGCGCCGCTTCCCGTTGGAACGCATGGAGAAGTGACAATTCTGTGAAGATCGGCCCTATCCCAGTTCCAGCAATGGCCAGCCATGCGGCTGTGCGACGATAGCGATGCTCGCGGCGTCCGCTGCCGCCACAACTGCCGCGCGATCGAAGATCAGCGTTCGTCCGGCCTCAATCGACAGGCAGGTCGCACGGGCCTCGCGCATGGTCGCGATCGTTGCCGTCCCGATGACCGGTACATCGAAGCGCATATCCTGCTTGGGCTTCGCGATCTTCACCACTGTCAGGCTGCGGTCCAGGGTCGATGCTTCACCCTCAAGTGTGTGCATCAGCGCTCCGGCCCGCGCGATCGTGGCATCGGTGCCTTCCATCGCCTCCACCGCAACGCATGCCTGGCCCGCAATCACCACCGTTTGCCCGATGTCGAAGCCCCCGACGGCCGCCGCCACCTCGCGTCCATAGGCGATGTCTTTCTGTTCCTGCTCGCTGGGAGCCCGCCGTGTCAGCACGCCAATCTGCGTCAGCAGCGGTTCGAGAAACGATGTGGACGAGATCAACTCGATGCCCTCATCGCTTAGCACCTTGGCGATCGCGCCCAGCAGCATGTCCGTATTGCGTGTGCGCAGGTTTAGCAGCAGCTTGGCCAGCCGCCAATCCGGCCGGATGCTCGAAAAAATCTGTTTGTGCTTCACTTGCCCGGCCATGACCGCCTGTTTCACGCCTGCATGCTGAAATGTCTCGATCAGCCGCGACAGTTCGCCAAGAGAGAGCCAGTGCACAATCGTCCCCTGGTCTTCTTGAGCGCGTGCATTGATCGCGGGATCGGTCTCTTCGCGGATCGCGGCCACTACAACCGGACGCCCTTGCGCTCGCGCCGCTTCGAGCAGCAGGAAAGGAAAGTGCCCGTTGCCGGCAATCAGGCCCAGCGGTGCTGGTGGATTACGCAATTCGTCTGTCATCGCGTTGTTACTTCAATACGCCGCGTTCGCTGGTCTCCACAAAGCGAAGCAAATACTGCACCTCTTCGCACGCATCCGCTTCCGCGCGCAAGGCTTCCAGTGCCTGCGAAGTATTCCGCTTCGACGCCAGCAGCAACCTGTATGCATGCTGCAACGCGCGCACCTGCTCACGCGAAAAGCCGCGCCGTTCCAAGCCCACCTTGTTCAGCCCATACGCGCGCGTCTCGCGCTTCGCGGAGGTCAGCGAGTAGGGCAGCACATCCTGCGTAATGGTGGTCCCGCCGCCGACGTAGGCATGCTGCCCGATGCGGCAGTACTGGTGCACCGGGCACAGCGCACCCACCGTCGCCCATTCCTCCACCGTTACGTGCCCGGCGAGCGTGGCCCCGTTCGCGAGAATGCAGTAATCTCCGATGCTCGAGTCATGTCCGATGTGTGCGTACGCCATGATCAGGCAGTGCGCGCCTATGCGTGTCATACCGCCGCCGCCCGTTGTCCCCCGGGAGACAGTCACACATTCCCGGATCACTGTTTCTTCGCCGATCTCCACACTTGTCGGCTCGCCGGCATATTTCAGGTCTTGCGGCGCCACGCCCACGGCGGCGAAACTATAAACGCGGCATCCGGCGCCAAGCCTCGTGTGCCCATCGAGCACCACGTGCGATACCAGCTCGCACCGTTCGCCCAGCACGACGTCTGCGCCCACGGTGCAGTACGGACCAATCTTCGCTGACTTTGGAACGACCGCTCCGGTCTCTACCAGGGCGGTGGGGTGAATGCTCACTCGGCAGCGGCCCCGGCCAGCGCCGGCGACTCCTGTGGCTCCGTTTTGCGCGCCGGGCGCGGTACCAGCTGGCATCTGATCTCCGCTTCGCACACTAGCTTGCCGTCCACGTAGGCGTTGCCGCGCATAGTGGCGCCGCGATGACTGAACTTCAGCACCTCGACCTCGATGCGTACCTGATCGCCGGGCACAACAGGCGCGCGAAACTTCGCATCATCGATGCCCGTGAAGACCATCAGCTTGTCGTCGCGGTCTGGCACCTCGGTGAGCAGCAACACGCCGCCGGCCTGTGCCATCGCTTCCACCATCAGCACGCCAGGCATGATGGGGTAGGTGGGGAAATGCCCCTGGAAGAACGGCTCGTTGATAGTGACGCTCTTGATCGCCACAATTCGCTGCATTCGCACCAGTTCCACCACGCGATCAATCAGCAGAAACGGGTAACGATGCGGCAGAATCTGCATGATCTCAGTAATGCCGAGAGAGATTGCCGCCTGTGGATTCTCCGTGCTCATACGAAAGACGATTATATATAGCTGGCGAGCCCTACTTCTTCAACTTACGCGCTGTCGCGTCGACATCGAACATCTCCGGCGGAATCGCGCCGCCATAGATCACGTTGTACATAAAACGCTGGTTTGTCATGTCGCCATTGTGGTACCGCGCGATGGAGAAAGGAGACGAGATGCCATTGAACTTGTGGTAGTCGTCGTATTCCTCACCCTCGACGTTCTTGTCTTTGTAGAGCGGGTCGCGCCACTCGAAACTGCGCCGGACAGGAAGGTGCGAATTCGCGTCCAGATCCAGTGTCACGTTGTCGTTGGTAGAAGACAGAATCGTGACCTTGTCCGCCAGATGGCGCTCCACCTGCTCCTGGCCGGCGTACAGGTACAGTGCTCCCGGGTCCTTCATCCACACCCGCGCCACCGCATCCACGGAGTGATTGCGGCGTCGCAGGTAGTCATCCATCTCCGCCTTCGGAATCGCCACCTTGCCCTTGTAGGTGACTTCCCATCCCTGGTCGCCGATATACATCTGACAGACCTGCCGCTTCTTGCCCAGCTCCACGCGCTCTTTGTCCGGAGGCTGTCGGTAGTCCCAGAAGTCGGTAATCGCACCGGTCGGCTTGCCCTGGTAGAAGCCGGATGTGCGCCCGATTAGCTCATATCCCGGCGCGTGCAGCCATGCATCGCCGCCCAGCGCCTGGATCATCTGCTGCAGCAGCAGCTTTACTTTCTTCTCGTCAGCATTTTGTTCAGCGTTCGAGCTCGCATTGCCGCCGGCTTGCGCGCGTCCAGCAACCGCCCCGCACAGGATCAACGCAATGACAAGTCCCGTTCGCCGTATCGTCATCCCACCAGCACCGCGCCACCGTTCACGTTGAGCACCTCGCCGCTGATGAATCCCGCCCACGGCGTGCAAAGGAAGAGGATAGGCGCTGCAATCTCCTCCACGCGCCCCACCCGTCCCAGGGGAATGGCTCCAAAGATCTTCGCGCGACCGGCCTCCGTCGCCAGCGCCGGGGCAGACATCTCGGTAGCCACCCAGCCCGGCGCTACGCAATTCACGTAGATACCCTGGGGTGCCAGCTCGCTCGAAAGACTTTTGGTCAGAGAAATCAGAGCACCCTTGCTCACCGCATAGTCGGCGTGGAACGCCTCGCCGCGCTGGCCCGCCGTCGAGCTTACCAGCACAATGTGGCCCCGCACCTCTCCTTTGGACGCGCTTTGCCGCTGCATGGCAGCCGCCGCCGCCTGGACCAGCCCGAAGACGCTGTCCAGGTTCACATCCATTGTCCGGCGCCACTGCCGCCCGTCCATGGTTGCGATCGGCGCATCCTCTGGCGGCCAGATACCGTGGTTCACGATGAGACAATCGATCCGGCCAAATGCAGCGATGGTCTCCTCAACCAGCGCGCGCCCCGCGTCGGCGGAGTCCAGCTCCTTGCCAAACGCGCGGCAGAGCTCGGCGCCCCCGCATTCCCCGGCGAGAGCCTCCGCGCGTTCCCGTGCAGTCCGATAGTTGAACGCTACCCGCGCCCCCGCCTGCCGGAAGAGACGCACCGTCGAGGCGCCAATCCCACGCGCCCCGCCGGTGATCAGCGCGACCTTGTTATCCAACGCCATCGGCACCATGGCTGTTATCGATTCGACAGATTGCATACATGGACGCTATCGAAGCCCCGGCCCCGGCGCAACCCGCCGGTGATCAGCGCTGCCTTCCGCGCTTTGCCACTTCCTTCTTGCGTGCCGCAATCAGCTTGTGCCGGTCGCCCGGTGGCATGGCGAGCACATCGCGTGTCCGCTTCGGCAGCTTGGCTTCGATGATGTCGCGGGCCGCTCGCAGCCGAGCCTCCAGATCACTCGCACGGAGCGCGCTCCATCGTTCCATTGCTACCCAATGTGCCCGTGCAAGGTACGGAGCCGGGAAGACGCCGTCGATCTCCAGCAACTCGGCCATGCCCTCTGGGCCAGCCGCGAACGAAATCACGCCGTGGCTGTCGGCATCCAGATTTAGCACCGCAAACATCTTGCCGCCAATCGCCTTGTCGCCCACCCAGAAGACCACGTTGTTTCCCCACTGCAACGTCTCCTCCACATGTGGAAGACGCAGCAGGAAGGCGCGTGCGCTCTCGTTGTCCATGCCGAGAGTATGAAGCGATGGCAATAGACTGTCGACCGGCGGAAGGCCACATGGTCAACACTCGTGAATTGGCGGCGATCGACCTGCGATTCCTTGGCCGAACGATTGTCCTCCTGGAATATGCCTTCGGGGTTGCGCTCCTCGTCGGTCTCGGTGTGCTTGGCCTCGTCCACACCCGCGGACATTCCGTGTGGTGGTGGTACATGGTCGGGATCGGGGTGAATTACATCCCGTTGCTTTACTACGCGATCGTGCTGGTGCGTTCGCACTGGGACGAGGTGGAGCGGATGCGCCGTGAAGACATGGCTCGTCTGCGGCGCCAGCAGTTGTGGTTGTTGGTGCCCCTGGCTGCATTCTTCAAGCTTTTTCGCCCTTCCACTCGCTGATCCCTCGACGCACGCGAACTCTATACTGTCTCCACGCATGCCTGACAGCACATCTCCCAACAATTTCCTCCCCGTCGACGAGCAACTGGACTACCTGCAGAAGGGCGCCGCGGAGATCATCCGCGTCTCCGATCTGCGCGAACGCCTCGAAGAATCGCGCAAGAACGGTCGTCCCCTGCGTGTGAAGGCCGGTTTCGACCCGACCGCGCCCGACCTGCATCTCGGCCACACGGTGCTCATGCGGAAGCTCAAGCACTTCCAGGACCTGGGCCACCAGGTCATCTTCCTCGTAGGCGACTTCACCTCGCTCATCGGCGACCCATCTGGCCGGTCAGTGACACGCAAGCCGTTGACGCGGGAGCAGGTCGACCAGAACGCGAAGACCTACACCGACCAGGTCTTCCGCATCCTGGATCGCAACAAGACCGAGGTCCGCTTCAACTCCGAATGGCTCGGCACGCTTGGCTTTGAGGGCATCATCCGGCTCGCAGCGCATTTCACCGTCTCCCAGATGCTCGAGCGCGAGGAGTTCCACAAGCGCTTTCAGGAAGAAAAGCCCATCTTCATGCACGAGATGCTCTACCCCCTGTCGCAGGGCTACGATTCGGTGGCGTTGAAGGCCGACGTCGAGCTCGGCGGCACGGACCAGAAGTTCAACCTGCTGATCGGCCGCGAGCTGCAGCGCCACTACGGCCAGCCGTCGCAAATCGTCCTCATGACCCCGATCATCGAGGGCATCGATGGCGTGCAGAAGATGTCGAAGTCGTTGAACAATGCGATCGGCATCCATGAGCCCCCGGGCGAAATGTACGGCAAGCTGATGTCCATCTCCGACATCCTGATGTGGAGCTACTGGACCCTGCTTACCGACCTCAAACAGAGTGAGGTCGACGCGCTGAAGGTTGCCGTCGAGAGCGGCGCCGCACATCCGATGGACGTAAAGAAGCGGCTGGCCCGGACCATCGTCGCCGGCTTCCACGGAGAAGAAGCAGCGCTGCGCGCCGACGAAAACTGGGCAAAGCAGTTTCAGCGCGATGAAACGCCCGAGGATCTGGATGAGGTTGCTGTCTCCGCCGCCGATGCTGGCTGGACGGCGGAAACAGGCGCGCTCCGCCTGGACAAGCTGCTCGTCCGCCTCGGCCTTGCCGATTCCGCAGCGGATGCTACGCGCAAAGTGAAGCAGGGCGCGGTGCGGCTCGATGGCGAAGTGGTACAGGGCACGCATGCCCGCGTCCCAGTTCCGACCCGTGTTGTGGTGCGCGCGGGGAAACGCGCCAAGGCAGCCCTGCTCAGCTAGGCGATGCCAGTTAAACAGGTCTCAGCGGCCATCCTCGTCCCGGTTTCGCCTTCTCTCTGGAAAACGGCCTTCGTAGCCGCATCGACGTGGCTTGCAGCCGGCATCTTACGCCCGCGGAACAGTGGCTACTCCAAGCTGCTGAAGCATCCCCAGTTGGTCGGAGCTGCCCCATCGTTCCACCATCTTCCCGTCGCGGAATTTCGAGAGTTGCACGCCGCGAATCGAAACCTTCTTTCCCGTCGCCGGTATGCCCATCAGCGGACCCTTTTGCGTTCCGGAAAGTGTGTACGCGAACGCGATAGAGTCTTCATCCGCGACCATCACGGCGAGGTCTGCCTTCAGGTCTGGAAACGCAGCCCGCATTTGGGTGAAAAATGCGCGATATCCCTCCGGCCCTGGCCCCTGTCCGGGAGCCGGATCATGGTCGACGCAATCGAGTGCCACTGCCTCGTCGAATAGCTCATACTTTCCCGTATTCGCCGCTTCAGCAAACTTGGTGAGTGCCTGTACATTTTGTTCTTTGCTCATAGGCTGTTTCCTTCCCAACCGCTCAGCCTAATCCTGTTTCGTCCAAGAACTCTACAGAATTGACGGAATGACGACCGGTCAGACGCGGATCTTTCGAAAGCACTAAGCCCTCTATAATTGCGTTTCGCATGGACGACACTCATCCCAGTCATCCCCACGCAGCCTCTCTCGCCGAACTGGAGCGGCGCCACGCTTTGGCCGAAGAAGCGGGCGGCGCGGAGCGCCGCGAACGCCAGCACCGCGCCGGCAAGCTCTCCGCCCGCGAACGCGTCGAGCTCCTGCTCGATCCCGGCACCTTCGAGGAAACCGACAAATTCGTCACCCATCGCGCCACCGATTTCGGCATGGACAAGCAGCGCATCCCAGGCGACGGCTTTATCACCGGCTACGGCACCATCGACGGCCGCACCGTCTTCGTCTATGCGCAGGACTTCACCGTCTTCGGTGGCTCACTCTCCGAAGCCAACGCTGCCAAGATCGTCAAGATCATGGACACCGCCATGCGCGTCGGCGCGCCCATCATCGGGCTGAACGACTCAGGCGGCGCACGCATCCAGGAGGGCGTCGTCTCCCTCGCCGGCTATGCGGACATCTTCCTTCGCAACACCCTTGCGTCAGGTGTCGTGCCGCAGCTCTCCGCCATCATGGGCCCCTGCGCCGGCGGCGCCGTCTACTCGCCGGCCATCACCGACTTCATCCTCATGGTCGACAAGACCTCCCACATGTTCGTCACCGGCCCTGACGTGATCCGCACCGTCACCCATGAAGAAGTCTCAAAGGAGGAGCTGGGCGGCGCAGCCACCCACAACGAGGTCTCGGGCGTCGCGCACTTTCTCGCGCATGACGATCAGGAATGCCTGGCGATGCTGCGCGAGCTGTTCAGCTTCCTGCCCGCAAATAATCTCGACCCGCCGCCGCGTCGCGCGACCGACGATCCTATCGACCGCGAAGACACATCGCTCGATACCATCGTCCCCGCCGACCCATCGCAGCCCTACGACATCAAGGATGTCATCACCCGCATCGTCGATGACGGCTACTTCTTCGAGGTGCAGGAGCACTTCGCACGCAATATTGTCATCGGCTTTGCGCGCCTCAACGGACGCTCCATCGGCGTCGTTGCCAATCAGCCCGCATTCCTTGCCGGCGTACTGGATATCGATGCTTCGACGAAAGCGGCACGCTTCGTTCGCTTTTGCGACGCGTTCAACATCCCGCTCATCACCCTCGAAGACGTGCCGGGCTTCCTTCCCGGCACCGATCAGGAGCATCGCGGCATCATCCGCCACGGCGCCAAGCTGCTCTTCGCCTTCGCGGAAGCCACAGTCCCCAAGCTGCTGATCATTACGCGTAAAGCTTACGGCGGAGCCTACTGCGTCATGAGCTCGAAGCACATTCGCACCGATGCCAACTTCGCATGGCCCACTGCCGAGATCGCAGTCATGGGCGCGGAGGGCGCAGTCAACATCGTCTACGGTCGCGAGCTCGCACAAGCGCTACGCGACTCTAAGGAGAGAGAAGGCGAGCTGAGCGAGGAGAGGGAAGCGGAGGTGCTCGCCGAAGCTCGCCGCGAGCGTGTCGCCGAGTTTCGCGAGCGCTTCGCCAATCCCTACATCGCCGCGGAACGGGGTTACGTCGACGCCGTGATCCGACCACGCGAGACGCGTCGCCGGCTCATCCACGCACTCGAAATGCTCGACGGCAAGCGCGATTCAAACCCGCCAAAAAAGCACGGCAACATTCCCTTATAACTCCGGCAGCTACACATTCCCCTGCCGCATCTGCTCGGCTAGATACTCCGACGACCGCATCGCCAGCGCCAGGATGGTCATCGTCGGGTTTTGCCATCCCGAACTCACAAAGCTGCTGCCATCCACCACGAATAGATTTTTGATGTCGTGGCTCTGGCACCACTTGTTCAGCACGCTTGTCTTCGGGTCGTCCCCCATTCGGCAGGTGCCCAGTTCGTGAATGCTGTAGCCCGGGGGATTCGGATCGTAGTTTTTCGCCAGCAGTTCGAAGCCTGCCATGTGTGCCAGCTCTGTGCTTGTGTCCACCGCATCGCGCGCCATGTTGAACTCGTTGTCTGTATAGCGCGTGTCGATGTGCAATGCCGGGATGCCCCACGCGTCTACGGCATGTTTGTCGATGCTGACGCAATGGTCGTTGTGCGCCAGCACCTCGCCCATGATGCCCACATGAAAGCCGCTGCCGCTGTAGCTCTCCAGCTTTTCTTCCAGCTCTCTGCCATAAGCGGCGAAGTTCTTCGGGTCCATGGGGTGCGTGCTGCTCGATACATTCAGCGCATAGCCGCGCAGAAAGTTTTTTTCTTTGGTCCGGATGTTGCGGAAGCGGGGGACAATCGCCGTGCCCTCCATCAGCTCGCGCGTGCTCTTACCGTCGCGTGCCTCGGGCACGGAGCAGACGATGCCCGCTCCGTAAATCTGATCGATCAGGTAGTGGCCCATCACCCCGCTCGAGTTTGCGATCTTCGAGCTCAGCAATAGCCGCGTGCTCTCGAGCGTTCCCGCCGCCAGCACTACCACCCGCGCTTTGATCGACATCTCCCGTCGCGAGATGCGATCCACGAAGTGCACCTCGCGGACCAGCCCCGTCGCTGGGTTCACACGCAGCTCACGCACCACCACGTTCGGGATGGCCTCAAGCTTGCCGGTCTCGAAGGCATCCGGCAGCAGCAAGTTGATGGAACTAGCCAGGCCATTCACGCCAAGTGACGTGCGCTGCCGGCACACTGGTACGCCACGTTGCTCGCCGACCTTGCGAAAGCGCTCCACCGCGCCACCCCATGGAGTTTCCAAGGGCACGAAGTTACCGTCCGGAAATTGCGGCAGCCCGGCGGCTTCGCCCTCGACGCGGAAGATCTCCTCCACCCTCGAGTAATACGGCGCGAGGTCCGCCAGGCTGATCGGCCAGTCGTCGCCGAATCCGTCGCGCGACTTCGCCTTGAACTCGTAGTCGCTCAGCCGGAACGATTGCCGCGACCAGAAGAGCGACCGCCCGCCGAACAGGCGCACTCGCACCCAGTTGTATGGACTCGCCGGCGCGTAGGTGTAGGGGACCTCTTTCTCGTCCACCCACGTATTCGCGTTGAATTCGTTTGCCTGGAACACGTGCGGCAACTGGCCAGGCTGTCTGAAGCCGCGATAGGGCAGCGTAAAGGCTTGCCGTAGCTCCGTGTCTTTGCGAATGTCCGCTACTGGACCTGCATTCAGCATGACGCAGGAGACGCCTTTTTCTGTGAGCATCTTTGCAGCCATGCCGCCAGAATGGCCGGAGCCAATAATCAGTACGTCGACTTCATCCAACATTGTGTCTTGAGCCCTCTAGTCCCTTCCGCGAGTCGCGGCGCTGCAGATCCGGATCGACCGGATACCAATACAACCCCTGTTCCATGCGACGGTCATCATTCTCCGGCAGCGCGTCACTCCACGGCTTGGAGTTGATCGTTGCCGTACGGATGTCGCTGTGCGCCAGATTGATGAAGCGTTCCTGGGGATCGCTCGGCGGATGGTCCGTCATCCACGTCCGCAGCCACGGCCGAATCAGTGCGTCCGCCTGTTGCAAATCCACTCCGGCAAACGGAAGGTCGAACTTCTGTCGCGCTTCGGCGTCCAGCCGGTCAAGACCATCGACGTACACCTTCTGCGTGTCCGCGGGCGAGACCGAGATCAGGAAATCCAGGAATTCGGGTGTGCCTGCGTCAATGGCGCCAGGTGCGCTCTTCAGCGGCGGCATCAGCACCTCGCACAGCTGCCGCAGCGTTGCAAACTGTTGCCGCGTGAAGAAGCGGGTCTGTGTATGCGCGACCGCGTCCGGCACCAGCGGCGTCATCGGCAGCGGCTTCGCGTCGAGCAGTCCTCGCATCCAGGGCACCGGGCCCGGCGCCGGCAGCGGCGCGGCCTTGGGAGGAATCGGCGGAGGCGTCGCCGGCGTTACAGAGGCCGGCGCATTTTGTCCCATCATTGTGCGCGCACTGACAGATGCGGCAAGCATCGCTTTCACAAACTCCCGCCGCTGCATATCTCGCTCCTTTGTTCTGAAAATTGTTACGCAGATAAAGATAGTGAAATCGCCTTCGAATGCAACGCCGCCAGGTTCACGCGAGATCGTGTACCCTACCAGCTTCCGTCATGGAATCGATCAGCATCGCGAATGCCCAGCACTATACCTGGCCCAGCGCCATAAGTGAGCACACCTGCGACGGCTGGCACCTCCATCGCTCCGCATCGCTCAGCGTCATCGAAGAACGCATGCCGCCTGGATCCGCCGAACGGCGCCATCTTCATCAGCACGCAACACAATTCTTTTACGTGCTCGTTGGCGAGCTGACCATCGAGCTCAATGGCGAAGAACATATGCTCACGCCCCTTACCGGACTCTCTATATCCGCCCAGACGCCGCATCAGGTCTTCAATCGCGGTGCCGAGGACGCGCGCTTTCTCGTCATCTCCGACCCGCCCAGCCACGGGGATCGGGTAACTGTCGAACCGGGTGGCTGCTAAAGCCACTTCGCGCATCTATTGAAGAATTACCCAGCTCATGGAGGTGCTCATGTCCCCCGAACGTCAGGTGAGTCTCGTTCCCATTCCAAATAGCGATCACTCTGCGCCGCGCAACTGCCGCCATGTGGGCAAGACCTCGGCTGCACAACAGATCACCGTCACGGTGGTGCTCAAGCGGGCGCAGCCGCTTAATGTCGCTGCTTTGAAAGGCCGCCATCTCAGCCGGGAGGAATACCTGAATGCCCACGGCGCTACACAGCAGGCAATCGACCAGGTGCGTACTCTTGCTGCGCGCCATGGACTGACACTCGTGCACGAAGATCGCGCCGCGCGTCGTGTCTGGCTGCGAGGCACGGCACAACAGTTGGAACAGACCTTCGGGATCGACCTCCAGGACTACGAGTACACAGCGCCGCCACCTGCCGGCCGTTACTTCCACGCCTTCACTGGAACGATGTCAGTCCCGGAACCTGAATCCGCAGTCATTGAAACCGTTCTCGGTCTCGACACTCGCCCCATCGCTCGGCCGCACATCCGATGGCTCAACCAGATTGGGTTCGCGAAGCCGAATGCCGCAGAGGCAAGCTTCACACCGCCGCAGGTGGCCCAGGCCTATGACTATCCCACCGCCGTGAACGGCAGCGGCCAGTGCATCGCGCTCATCGAGCTTGGGGGCGGCTACGAAGATTCGGATATCCAGACCTACTTCGGGCAGCTGAGCATCGCGCCACCCACGGTCGTTGCCGTGTCGGTCGATGGCGGCACCAATTCACCCGGCGATCCTAATGGCGCCGATGGCGAAGTCGCGCTCGACATCCAGGTCGCGGGTTCGATCGCGCCCGGTGCGCGCATCGCCGTCTACTTCGCGCCCAACACCAATCAGGGTTTTCAGGACGCCATCTCGGCCGCGATCCACGACACCACCAACAACCCCTCGGCTATCTCCATCTCCTGGGGCGCCCCCGAGTCCTCTTGGGACGCGGCCTCGCTCGAGAGCTTCGATAACAGCATCCAAACGGCCGCCGCGCTCGGCATCACGGTCACCGCTGCCTCCGGCGACTCGGGCTCGAGCGATGGCGTCTCCGACGGCGCGAACCATGTCGATTTTCCCGCATCCAGTCCTCACGTGCTGGCCTGTGGCGGTACCACTTTGACCGTCTCCGACGGCGTCCGCTCTACCGAGACGGTATGGAACGACCAGCCGCAGGGTGGCGGCGCCACCGGCGGGGGTGTTTCCAGCTATTTCCCTATCCCCTCATGGCAGTCCGGTATAGACGTGCCTTCATCCGGCAACGGCGGTGGCCGTGGCGTGCCCGACGTCGCCGGCGACGCTGCGCCGGAGACCGGATATCAAATCCTGGTCGATGGCCAATCCGCCGTTGTCGGTGGCACCAGCGCCGTCGCCCCTCTGTGGGCGGCACTGGTCGCGCTGGTCAACCAACAGACCGGCCGTAGCGTCGGCTTTCTGAATCCGTCGCTCTACTCCGGTGGCGAATCGAATTTTTATGACGTCACCTCGGGCTCAAACGGCAGCTACAACGCCGCGACGGGTTGGGATCCGTGCACTGGTCTTGGTTCGCCCGACGGTCAAAAGATCGCCTCGCTGGTTACAAGTAACGGGAGTTGAGTTCTAATCCGCGCTCGATGCGGCCTTGCCGTCCTTGCTGTGGTCGTGCCGAACCCAATGCCACAACTTGCCGAGACCCAGCAGGTGGCGCCGATGCCGCTTCGCGCGCGGCGCCACGCCGGCTGTCGCTCCGCTGGGAATCGGGCGGGCAAGTGGCATCCGCACGGCAGCGCTCCGCTTCGCTGGCGGTGCGACAGGAATATTCGGCACCGCTGGCCGGCTGGTCTCCGGCAGAGGAGTACCTCCCGGCTTCGGCAGGTCCGCGTGGGCGTCACTCCTGGTCGAAGTTGCAGAGGGATTCGTAGGGGCCAGCTTTGGCGGTCGATAGTCCCACTCCGCTCCTAACTCCTGGCGGAAGAATCCTCGCGGCGACAGTGCCCAGACGATCAGACAAATCAGCGCGATCCCCAACGCGATTCCGGCCGTGCGCTGCAGTGGGATAGCGCCGCCGCGTTGTCTCCATCGCGTCAGGTTTTCCTTGAAAAGCGTCGAGAGCCCTCGTATCGCGTGGGGACTCACACCTGCCGTGGTGGCCAGCGTCCCTGCGTCCTCTATGGTCGTGCTCTCCGCGATTGCCGCCGCGTTGTCCCCCGGCATCGTCGAAGACGCGAGCGCCGTCGCTGTTGCGGAGGCACCGGACAACTCACCCGCGCCGGCCCCGGCATCTTCATGTCCGTTCTGGTGCGACAAGTCCTCTGCCGGTCTGTCGCTCAATGTTCCGGTCTTCGCGGACCGTTTTATCTCCGGCCGCTCCATTTCTACGGAGCGCGTCCGCAGACCTTCCAGATCCTTCATCCCTTGCCGCAGCCGCGCATGCCGCTGACCGGGCGGGGCGCTCGCCAACTCGAATTCGATCTCCGCGCTCACCTGCGAGAGCGCATCGGCCACCATCGTCCGCGTCACCGAAAACCAGTGTTCGCGCCCGCGCCTCATCATCACCGAATGAAAGGTCGCGAAGCGTCCATGCCAGAAGCTCGCCCCGTCATCCTCCGTCACGACAGAGGCCACCAATGTCAGCCGCGGCGCTTCAATGTTGCAGCGCTCGCGCAGCGTCTCGACGAGCCGCTTTCGGGCGGCCAGCCGTTCTTCTCTGCTCAGCGCCTCCGCGTTCTCAACTACGATCTCCAGCCGCGCTCCAGCCTCGGGAAGTCGGCGCAGGAAATCATGGCTTGCCTCACCCAGCTCATGCTCCCTGTTGAGCACGAAAATGCATGCGTCGACCTGTTCCGCGTATTCGAGCACGCTCGCATCGGGCTGCCCGCTCGTTAAGACCGGCGTATCGATGACCGCCAGTCCGCTTTTCAGCGCCGGATTCGGCAGCCGGATCGCGTCGGTCGTCTGCGCCAACTGCCCGTTTTGCATGAATGCCGACGTGGCCCCGTATTCCAGCCGGACGCACGTGTCGGTCGGCTTCGGCACTTGAATCAGGTTTGGCCCCAGCAGCCGTTCGAGGAAGCGGCGCTTCAGGTCCTCATGCTCGCTCACGAGCATCACCACCGCGCGCGGCCCGGAAAGCCGCTGCTCGAGTGCCTTCAGCGTCGGTTGCAGCTCATGGGTGCGCGCGTTCAACTCCAGCCGTTCGGCGAGCGTCCGTAACTCCGCCGCGAGAGCACGTAGCTCGTCCACTGCGTCTACCCGCGCCTTCTGATCTGACAGCGATGTCATCGTCGGCCGTACTCGAAAATGCGGCGTGAGGGCCCCGGTTAAAGCCCAGCTTGCATCGGGCGCGCTTCAGTGTACCGGCGCGAGCCGGAAAGTCGCCGCAAAAAATTGTGCATTGTCCGCACTTCGGTGGAAACGCATCGGCCCGGTAACTCAGGCTGTTGCTTTCTTGGAAAACAAAGACGGGTCAGCCGTCGGGAGGCGCCCCATGCGTAAGGCTCAGCCGTTCGAAGACTGGTTATCCGGGAATGTTCAGCCTGCGAAAGGCTGACTCTCTGCAATGAAGACGGGCTTGCCTCTCACGTTCCAGTTCACGCGTCCCATAGGCCGGTCGTGATCATGCGTAAACAGCACCAGCCACTTTTCAGGAATGGCCCGCGCATAAAATCGCTTCCGTTCCTCGATGCAGCGCAGTGGATCGAGATCGTAGCCCATCACCCAGGTCACATCCAGATGGGCGCTCGTAGGCAATAGGTCGCTGATATAGCACGCATGCTCGCCGCCGGACTCGATGTGCACCGCCATCAACTGATGGGTATGGCCGGGAAAGAGTTCAACCGAAATGCCTGGCAGGATCTCCTGGATCTCGTCGCGCTCCAGGTCCAGCAGCGACATTTGCCCGCTCTCAATGAGCGGATCGTAGTTCGCCCCGTTGTAGCTCACCGCATCGCGTTCCAGTTGCAGATGCCCGTGCTCCACCTCGCCGCGATGCGCGAAATAACGGGCATTCGGAAACGTCGGTACCACGCGCCCATCCGGCAACCGTGTTGTGTTCCAGCCGCAGTGGTCGAAGTGCAGATGCGAATTGATCACGACATCCACCTCTTCCAACCGGATGCCCGCCGCGCCAAAGCTCTCCGGCAGCCGCGCCTTCGCGTCGTGGATCGCGCGCAGTTTCTCCGGCAGTTTGTTACCGATGCCGGTTTCGATCGCGATCGTCTGCTGCCCCGTTCGCACCACTACGGTGTTCGTGCCCAGCAGGATGCGGTTCTGTTCGTCGGCAGGCGCGCGCTTTTCCCAGAGCGGCTTCGGTACCACGCCAAACATTGCGCCGCCGTCCAGGTAGTACGTGCCGTCCGTCAACACGGTCAGCTCGAAATCGCCAAGCGTCGTGCGCGCGCGCACCAGGTTGCGCGTCGCAGCCGTCTCTGCGGGATGTGTCATCTACCAATCCTTACTCGGTCTGCTCGCCCAGATACGCCTGGAACTGCGCCAAAATCCGCGTGTACAGATGCGTGCGGGCGTCCGCCCCCGCAATCGAGTGCGTCTTTCGAGGATAGAGCTGCAGATCGTACGGCAGATGCGCATCAATCAGCTTCTGGATGAACTGGATTGTGTTCTCCAGGTGCACGTTGTCATCGCCGGTGCCGTGCACCAGCAGCAGGCGCCCGTGCAGCTTGTCCGCCTTCGTTATCACGGAAAAATCGCGGTACTGGTCGGCATTCTGCGCTGGCTCGCTCATGTAGCGCTCGGTGTAGGTGGAGTCGTAGTTCCGCCAGTCCGTCACCGGCGCCACACAGACTCCCGCCTTGAAGCGGTTCGAGTGCGTCATTGCATACAGCGTGAACGTGCCGCCCCAGCTCCAGCCCCACCAGCCCTGGCGCTTTGCATCAAGCTCCGGAAACTGCTCCAGCACCTGGTCCATCGCGCTGAGCTGGTCCTCGAACTGAATGGGTCCAAAGTTGTGATATGCCGCCTGCGCGAACTCCCGCCCCCGCCCGCCCATGCCGCGATTGTCCACATGCAGCACTCCGAAGCCATGCTCCGCCAGCACCTGGTCGAAGAGCGTTGTGCGTGCCTGCCAGACATTCTGCACTGTCTGCGCGTGGGGCCCGCCATACGGATTGTTGATCAGCGGCACGGTGCCCTTCGCGTGATCGCCCGGCGGAAGCATCAGGCTTGCGTAGAGTGTCGTTCCATCCTTCGCCTTCAGCGTCAGCTCACGCGGCGCCATCAACTTGTACTCCGGGTCCAACGTTGGCTGCCAGAAGGTGCTGCACGAAGTACCGCTCACCTGGCAGATCGCAACCGTTGGCGGCGTCTCGATGTTTGAAAAGTTGTCGGCATAGAGCTGCGCGTTTGGCGAGAACTCCGGCTTGTGCACCCCATGCGCTTGGGTCAGCTGCTTCTTTCCTGTGCCGTCCAGCTTGATCGACCACACCTGCTGTTCGCGCGGATCACCCTCGTTCGAGATGTAATAGACCGTCCGCGCGTCCGCATTTACCGCCTTGATGGACGTGACCTCGCCGTGGCCGTTGGTCAGCGGCCGCACCAGCGTCGCGTCACTCGACATCGGATCGGCCTCGTTGAAGTTGTAGAGATAGATCTGTGTGTGCCCGTCGCGCCAGCTCGTCCACAGGATGTTCGGCCCGCTGATCGTCACGTCGTAGCTCTCGTCGAAGAACTTCTCGTCCGTCTCCTCCAGTGCCAGGCGCGTACGGCCGTTCGACGCGTCGGCAAAGTACAACCGGCGGTGCATGTGGTCGCGTGTCAGCGTCTCGATCCACAACGTGTGTGCATTCAGCCAACCGAAGCGGGGTACATAGTCATCCCCCGCCTCAAGCGGCAGCTTTATCCAGGAGTTATGGCCGGACGAAGCGTTCACCACCCCAACCCGCACCACCGGATTGGGATCGCCCGGCTGCGGATAGTGCTGCATATCCACCGAGGCATGCGTCGGAATCCAGTCGGTAAGCGGGTATTGCGGCACCGCCGATTCATTCGTTTGCAGATACGCAATATTTTTCGAGTCCGGCGACCAGAAGTAATTGCTGCGCACGTCCAGCTCTTCCAGGTAGAGCCAGTCCACCTCGCCGTTCAAAAGTGATGGCTCCCGCGAGGCTGTGAGCTGCATCGGCTGCTGGGTATAGGGCAGGTGGCGCAGATACAGATTGTGATCGCGCACATAAGTCACGGCGCTGCCGTCCGGCGCGAACTTCGGGTCGTCTCCGCTGGCCGTGCCCTTCTCCGCAACCGAGATCGCAAGGCCATTCTTGAGCGAGTAGAGCAAGAGCGCTCCATTGGAATCGAATAATAGGTGCTTCGCATCCGGAGCCCAGATATAGCTGGCCTCTCCATAGCGACTGCGGTGGTCTTTGTCTTTTTCGCTCACAGCATTCGAGTGCATGCTGCCGATCTTCGCTTTCGGCACCAGAACGGTTGTCTGGCCCGACCCTCCCCAAGCGGCCATAAGGTCGCCATTTGCGTTCAGATACGTCACCCGCGTCCCATCCGGAGACCATGCCAGCCCCCGCGGCGCATCCTCGGTGAAGCCAGGATCGTTGAAGATCGCCGAAATGGTTAGCGGCTTCGTTTGCGCTTGGACGGCTGCCGCAGCAAACGAGGCGAAGATGCAAAAACTGATGGAATGCAAGCGCGAACGATGGATCACAAGGACAAACTCCGGCAGGTGGGAATATTTCTTTCTGGCCAGAAATCGATGGATCAGTTTACAGGAGCGGCTGCCGGCATTCGACCAGCAGGGACAATGGACTGACAAGCGGGCCCTGCAGTTTCCCGTCGCCGGTGCCTCGTTTGGAAATGATTTAAACTCCACCCATTGCATCGTGGCCATATGGACCAAGCCCTCGAAAAATTGATTCGTCTGCAACAGCTCGACCTTGAGATCCGGCAGCTCCGCGCCTCGCTCGAAGCGACGCCCCGCCGCATCCGCGGTATCGAGAGTGAGCTGGCCACGCACGCCACCACCATTCGCAACCTCGAGCAGCGCCAGCGTGAGGAAGAAACAAAGCGCCGTCGCGATGAAAGCGATCTGAAAGATCAGCAGGCCAAGATTGCCAAGTCCCGTCAACAGCTCAATATCGTGCAGAACCAGGCGCAGGCTACAGCGCTCGAACACCAGATCGCCTTCGCGGAGAAGGAGGTGAGTCGGCTCGAGGATGACGAGCTTGAAAGCATGGAGCGCTCGGACATCATCGACCGCGATCTGCTCGCCGCACGTCAGCAGCACTCCAGCCACGCAGCCTATCTCGAAACTGAAAGGGCGGCTGCGGACCGCAGCACGTCACTTGAGCAGGTTGACCTCAAGAAGTGGCAGGCGGAACGCGCCGCGCTTCGCCCTCAAATTGATGAGGATCGGCTGGGCGAATACGACCGCATCTCCACTGCGCGCGGCACCGCGCTTGCTCGCGCTCGCGATCAGCGCTGTACGGGGTGCCAGATGGGCCTTCGCCCGCAGTTCTGGAACCAGTTGCGCGACGGCCAGTCTTTGAAATGCGAAAGCTGCGGCCGCATCCTCTACGTGGACAACCGTCGCGAGCCCCAGATTGAGACCGGCCGTCCCGCCACTGACAGTGGCGCACAGACCGCATGAAGCGTATCTGTGTCGACATGGATGAGGTGCTTGCCGATGCTCTGGGCAAGCTCATCCGTCTTTACAACGCCGAGTTCTCCGAGAACCTGACCGTCCACGACATGTGGGGAAACTGGATGGTGAATGTGCTTCCACCAGGCCGCCAGGATCGCCTCATGTCGTACCTCCAGGAAGACGAATTCTTCGAAGATCTCGACATCATCCCGAATAGCCAGCGCGTCCTGGAGCGGCTCTCACGCGGCTATGAAATCTTCGTCGCTACCGCCGCGATGGAGTTTCCCAAATCCTTCGGCCCAAAATTTCGCTGGCTGGAGCGGCACTTCCCCTTTCTCTCGCCGACCCATTTCGTCTTCTGTGGGGACAAGAGCATCCTCCACGCCGACTTTCTCATCGACGACATGCCGCGTCACTTCGAGCGCTTCGCCGGACAAGGCGTGCTCTTTACCGCAGCTCACAACGCGAAGATTGCAGCGCCGGTTCGCGTCAACAACTGGCTGGAAGTCGAAGACCTCTTCTTTCCGGCCTGACCTCCAGATCAGATCTTCTCCTGCATCGCATTGCCGTTCACTACCGCCCGTGCTGTCGGCATCGCAGCCGGCCTGCCCGCAACCGGCTTCGCTTGGTTGGGTATGCTCATCGGAGCACCTAGCGGCCGCAGGTTGTAAGCGGGTTGCGACGTGGCTGTCTGATGCATGGTGACGATGATCGCGATCGAGGACTCTTTGCCCGCGCAACGGTAGCTGTGCGGCGTGCTCGCATCGAAGTACACTCCGTCTCCCGGGTTCAGCACCTGCACCGCATCGGCGTGCCGCACCTCCAACTCGCCCTCCAGCACGTACAGAAACTCGAACCCAGGATGCACATGTGGCCGGATCTCCTGCGTCTTTCGCACCGGCAGGAACTCCGCGTAATAGGGGTCCAGCTGTCGGTCCGGCACCATGTAACCCATGCTTTCGAAGAAGTAGGTTGGATCGTCGACGCCGCTCTGGGGCAGCCGCATGCGGTCATGCTTGCGGTGCACTCGAAACAGCGACACTGGCTCGGATTCGAAGAAGAAGGACAGGTCCTTGCTGAAGACCATCGCTATACGCGCCAGGTTCCGCAATGTCGGAATCACGCGCCCCGTCTCCAGTTGCGATAGGAAGCTGGCCGAGAGCCCGGTGTGTTTACCCAGCTCCACCAGACCCATGGATCTCTTCAACCGCAGCCGCTTGATGCGCTCGCCGATGTGCTTCTCCGAGATGAAGGCCTCTGCGGTGGCGCTATCTACCTCCACGCTGCTCATGGTAATGACGGAGTGTGCCGTCTCCGGCCTCGTCTCCTTCGCGACTCCGTCTCTGCGTTGTATCGTTACAGATTGCATCGTTGTGCGTCTCCTGGCATGGCGTTTCCTGGCATGGCCCGTGGCCTAATTACGAAGTTCCACAGCAATAAAGATGCGTCACAGCGGTGGTGAAAGTGCCTGAACGTGGGAAATAGTCGAAATCACGTCGGTTGGAACACAATTGGCCGCCTGCGGGCGCAGGATCATCCAATCCGTTTGGCGGCTTGGTTGGCTGTGGCAACTTTGTTACAGCAAAGCTGCGACCGGTAGCGATTCTGATGATCCGGAAGCTTTTGGTGAGCGGCGGGACAGGCCTCGTGGGTAAGGCGCTTACTCAGAGTCTGGTTCGCGAGGGAGAACATGTAATCCTCCTGGTGCGGCGGCCGCCCCGTCGGCACTCCGAGCAGACGGTGCTCGAGATCGAGTGGCACCCTGACCGTCCTGAGCCCGTGGCGGACACCTCGGCTCTCGAAGGTTGTTACGCGGCAGTCCATCTGGCCGGCGCAAATCTCGCTGCCCATCGCTGGACCCCATCTTACAAACGCCTCATCCTCAACAGTCGCGTGGAGACCTCGCATGCCCTCGGTCGCATCTTCAAAGCGCTCACGGCCCCGCCCCCCGTGGTGGTGGCCTCATCGGCCATCGGCTACTACGGCGACCGCGGCAACGAGCATCTTACTGAGGCGTCCCGTCCCGGTACGGGTTTTCTTCCAGACGTCTGCCAGGCCTGGGAAACTGCGACCTCCACGCTGGCTCCGCGTGTCGTGCAGTTGCGCTTCGGGGTCATTCTTACCGCGCGTGGGGGCGCCCTCCCGGGGCTCCTGCGCCTCTTTCGCCTAGGCCTCGGCGGCCGTCTCGGCAGTGGTCGTCAATGGATGAGCTGGGTCTCGCTCGAAGACACGGTCGCCGCCATCCAGTTCGCAATTGCGGAACCGCATCTGAGCGGCGCCTTCAACACCACCTCGCCTCACCCGGTCACCAACGCGGAATTCACCCGTATCCTTGGCCGTACCCTTCACCGTCCCACCCTCTTCCGCGTACCATCCCTGGCGTTACTCGCAGCGCTGGGCGAGATGGCGCAGGACACACTGCTGGCCAGCACACGCGCCATCCCGGAGCGCCTGCATTCGGCCGGCTTCCAGTTCAGCCACGAGCGGCTGGAACAGACCATCAGCGAAATGGTCTAGCGGCAGCGCTGCCAGCGGGTCTGCTACGCTTGAGCCCAATGATCGAGGGCGCCCTCTCAGGAAGACATTGCACCTGGACTGCGCTGCGCCCACGGCCTCTGCGCACCTGGATTCTCAGCTCCGCCGCCCTCCTCCTGACCTGCATCGTGGCTGGCCTTGCGGGTGGCTGCGGGGCGCCCGCCGCGCCTCAGCCTCCTACGTTGAACCTGCCCCAGCCCGTGCGCAATCTGGCCGCAACCCGAGCCGGCAACACCGTCCACCTCACCTTCTCGGTTCCAGAAAAGACCACCGATAAACTTCCTGTTCGTGGCGCGATGACGGCCCGTCTCTGTCGCAGCGTGGAGGGCGCCCCTTGCCAGCCTGTGGTCACGCTGCCCATTCCCCAGCAGCAGAAGTCCGTCTCGGCGGAAGACACTCTGCCACCTGAGCTGACCCAGGGCCCGCCCCGCCTCCTGACCTACACGCTCTCTGTCCTGAATCGCGCCGGGAATTCCGCCGGTTTCGCCGACCCGGTTGCTACTGCCGCAGGTGCCGCGCCAGCGCCCGTCGCTGGCTTCAAGGCTATGCCCCAGCGAAAGGGAATCGTGCTCTCATGGCAGGGAAACGACATGCCCGCCGGCATCGCCGGCTGGATCCGCGTCGATCGCATCCGCACTTCGGCCCCGCCCCAGCAGGTCGAAACCCCGGAAGCTGGCCATCATCCCCTGACTGGCGCAAAGCCTGGACCAGAACCCGCCGAGCAGCTATTGCGTCTCTCGGAAACAGGCGCCGGACATCCCATGTCTGCCATCGATGCCACGGCGCACACCGGGAACAGCTACCGCTATATGGCCCAACGCATGTATGACGTCACGCTCGACGGCCGCACCATCGAAATGGCCAGCCAGCCCAGCGTCTCGGTTGAGACTGCGTATCGTGATGTCTTCCCACCGCCCGTGCCGGCCGGTCTGGTTTCCGCCGCGGACTCGGCGTCCAGATCCATCGACCTTGACTGGAGCCCCGATGTCGATAGTGGCCTCGCCGGTTATATCGTCTACCGTCGCGCCATCGGCACCAATGAAAGCCCGCAGCGCATCTCGCCGGCGGGCAAGCCAGTCACGACTTCGACCTGGAGTGACACCACCGCCGCTCCCGGACAGCGTTACGCCTACTCCGTCAGCGCCGTCGATCTCTCCGGCAACGAAAGCCAGCGCTCCACTGAGGTAGAAGATCAATGGAACGCGCCCAGCTCACAACCCAATCCCTGACCAACCAATCCTTGACCAATAGGAGCCTGCCCCATGCGCTATTGCCGCCTCGAAACCCCAAACGGCCCACGCTATGCCACCATCGAAGACCGCGATGGCGCACCCTGGGCCACTGCCTTAATGGCTCCCCCGCCCGAGTCGCGGGTCGTCTACGATCCGGCCGAGAACTTCTCTGCCATCGCCCTCTCCGAGGCCACGCTCCTCCCACCGGTCGAGCCCTCAAAGATCGTCTGTGTCGGCCGCAACTATCGCGATCACGCCGCAGAACTGGGTAACGAGGTTCCCGCCGAACCGCTGCTGTTCTTAAAACCGCCATCGTCGCTGCTCGCGCCCGGCGCCGCCATCCGTCTGCCTGCGCAATCCTCACGTGTCGATTTCGAAGGTGAGCTCGCCATCGTGATCGCGAAACAGGCCCGCGCACTCAACGCCGACACCGACCTCCGCCCTTACATCCGCGGCTACACCATGGTGAACGATGTCACCGCGCGCGACCTGCAGAAGAAGGACGGCCAGTGGACTCGTGCCAAGGGCTTCGACACCTTCTGCCCCTGCGGCCCGTTCGTATCCGCTGAAATCAATCCCGCTCTCGGCGTCTTCGTCGAAACAAAGCTGAACGGCGAGCGCAAGCAGTACGGCTTCACCCGCGACTTCATCTTTGGCGTACCCCGCCTGCTCGTCTACATCACCGCCGCCATGACGCTTGAGCCCGGCGACCTCATCCCCACCGGCACTCCCGCCGCCGTCGGGCCCATGTCCGCCGGCGACACGGTCGAAGTTTCGATCGAAGGCCTCGGGCTGCTGAAGAATCCGGTCGAAGCCGGAAAGTGAGGGAACGCTGACCTGCAGAATGTGCCCCTGACGCTGCCCTGACACGGGCGTCATCTTCCTTTCATCGCCCCGCATCCCAGCATTGGTAGAATTGAGAGATAGGGAGTTCATCATGGCAAAACCAGTGCTAGAGCAGCTTCGCAGCATGACCACAGTCGTTTCGGATACCGGCGACTTCAATGCCATCAAGGAATTCAAGCCGCAGGATGCGACCACTAATCCGTCGCTTATCGCCACCGCGGCTCAGATGCCCGAGTACTCGGACATCGTTGACGGGACGCTCAAAGACGCGCGCAAGCAGCTCGGCGAAAGCGCCGACGAGAAGAAGGTCGCCAACCTCGCCTTCAAGCAGCTCGCCGTCGAGTTCGGCAAGCGCATCCTTCAGATCGTCCCCGGCCGCGTCTCGACAGAGGTGGATGCCCGCCTCTCGTATGACAAGGACAAATCGATAGCCACCGCCCGCGAGATCATTGCCACCTACGAGAAGGCGGGTATCAGCCGCGAGCGCATCCTGATCAAGCTCGCCTCCACATGGGAAGGTATCCGCGCCGCAGAGGAGCTGGAGAAGGAAGGCATTCATTGCAATATGACCCTGCTCTTCGGCTTGCATCAGGCCATCGCCGCTGCCGAAGCAAAGGTCACGCTTATCTCCCCCTTCGTAGGCCGCATCCTCGACTGGTACAAAAAGGACACCGGCAAGGACTATCAGGGAGCCGACGATCCCGGCGTGAAATCAGTCACCACGATCTACAACTACTACAAGCACTTCGGCTACAAGACCGTGGTGATGGGTGCCAGCTTCCGCAACACCGGGGAGATCAAGGAACTCGCCGGTTGCGATCTGCTGACCATCGCTCCCAAGCTGCTTGGTGAGCTCGAAGCGGATACCAGCGAGCTGCCGCGCAAGCTCGATCCCGCGAAGGCAAAGGACATGAAGATCGACAAGATTCCCATGGACCAGGCCACCTTCGAAAAGATGCACGCCGCCGACCGCATGGCACACGACAAGCTCAAGGAGGGCATTGAGGGCTTCTCGAAGTCTCTCGAAGAACTCGAAAAACTCCTCGCCAACCGTCTCGCGCAGCTTGAACAGAAGGAATTCGCAACCAAGTAAGCAACCGTAACCGCGTCAAAAAGGGCAGCCGACACCGGCTGCCCTTTTGCTTTGCGGCCTTTCTGGAGTGCCAGCATCAAGGCATTTGCACCGCGCCGTTCTTCAACGCCCAGTCCACGAATCCTTCCGGCGCATCTTTCACTCCAGCGATGTTCGCACCGGCCACCTTCTTCAATTGCTTCCATCGAATGTTCTTGAGATCGGCAAATCGCAGGTCCGCGCCGCTGATGTCCGCGTCGTCCAGCGTCGCTCCTGTCAGATCGCATCCCCACAAATCCGCATTCGTCATGTCTGCAGATTGGAACGAAGTATTCTCAAGGTAGCTTTCGCGAAGATTCGCGAAGTGCAAATTCGCGTTTGTGAAATCCGCGGACCTGAGATCGCTGCGCCGCACATCGGCTGCGCTAAAATCCGCCCGCAATAGATTTGCTCGCTCCAGCTTGAGTCCCTGCAGGAATGCGGACGAGACGTCTACGCCGACCAGCGGAACACCGTCTGCATTCAACTCCTGCAAAGCCTCGATGCGGCCGCCGCTGCCGCCCTTGCCCTGGGCCGTATTGATCACCTGCCACGCCTGGTAGTGTTTTTGCTTGATCCGGTTGCCGGACTCCGTGAAATAGAAAATGACAGCCACCAGAATCGAGAAGCGCCCAAGATAGTCGAGCACTTCGAGAAAGCTCCAGCAACTCAGAAGGTAGGCCGTCCAGTCCCAGATCCATTCAAATGCGATAAACGGAAGCAGCCAGCGCCGCTTCATGCGACTCGTGAGGCTCTTCCAACTGGCAGGCCGCTCTCGTGCGCCACGCACTGTCATGGATATCGCCTTTCGGGGAATGATGGCAGCTTCGTACGCCGGTTGATCCAAGCTACTGCTGATATTCGACCATGGTGATGAGCTCGTGACCTTGTATTCCGCGAACAGTGTTTTCGTCGGATACCTGCCACGCCAGCAAGCAAGCCGCTACTGTGTCTTTTCCGCCATCAGTATCGAGCCGTGCATTTCCTCCAGCACGTACAGGACGGTTCTGCCGTTGCGTGTGGCCGAAAGATTGGAGCTCCAAGGCTTCGCGCTTTTCTTGAGCACCAGCACCGGCGACTTCCGTCGTGTGTGAACGTCGTAGTAAAGAATCGTAGGTCCTGCCTCCGTCCAGGAATCGAGCAAATAAATACCATCCTGAGCGATGGCGAATTGCCCCCAGTCTCCGAGGTGGGGAGCATCCGTCAGGTGTCGCTCTTCACCGTCGATGAGACTCCACAGTCCACCACCCTCAAACTTCGAGTAGTAGAGAGTTTTCGCGTCGTATGACTCCAGCGGAGCGAAGCCTCCGTTCCTGGTGACCTGCGACTCCTGCCCTGAAGTAATAGAGTGCTTCCATACCTGCCACCTGCCTGTGCGATTGGAGGCGAAGTAAATGGAATTCCCGTCGCGCGACCAACTGGGAACCACATTCTCATAGTCTCCTGACGTGATGCGGCGTTGATTCCTGCCTTCCGCGTCGACGACATAGATCTGGCTGTGAGGAGATTGGTGATAATCGAAGGCGACCTGCCGATCGTCCGGCGACCATCGGGGCGTGCCTGGATACCCCGTGTGAAACGAGGTCAACTGCAGCGGATGGTTGCCGTCCAGATCGTTTTTCCATATCTGCACCTCACCAGTCTCACCGGACTGTTCGGATTGGTACACAATCTGTCGCCCATCGCTCGATATCTGAATCCCGCTGTTCTGTCCTTCTGACGTCGGGATCACTTCCTCGGAGAGGATCGTTCCGCCTGCCTTGGAGAGTTCCGCGCGCCAGATCGTATCGGAGAAACCAAACAGTCCAGCGGAGCCTTGGTAAACGATCCTCCGGCCATCTCGTGAGAGCGAGCCAGGTTGCGGATACTCGACTTCCGGCTTTATCGCACCACCTTCCGGAGATATCTGCCAGGCGCGCATAGTGCCGGTCGGACTTGAGTAGAAGATGACGCGATCCCCTTCCGGTGACCACATCAATTCACCACTCGTGTAGGAATTTGCAGGCACCAGCACCCGCACCTGGCCACCCGATGCCGGAACCACGTCAATCTGTGACACATCGGTGCTCGTATTTCTGAGGAAGGCAACGGTCTTCTGATCCGGCGACAGAGCGGGTCCGAGATCACCCTCATCGCCGGTCGGAGGATTATGCAGACATTGCTTATTGCCGGTGTCCAGGGAAAAACGGACAATGCCTCGCGCGCCCTCCGGAGTACACCGGTCCCCCAGGATCATCGAGCGCCCATCTCTCGTCCATTTGGGATATCCGGCTTCGCCATCTGGACAGATGACATCCGTCAGCTTGCGTTCCGGACCTCCCAGCGCCGGTATGACGAAGACTCCACCGCCGGAATCGTCGCATCGCCCGAACGCGATCTGCTGCCCATCGGGGGACCAGTTGGCACAGCAGAGATTCCCGCTATGGTCGTGCGTGAGTTGGACGGGATTCTTGCCGCCGACGAGCTGAACATATAGGTTTGGTACCTTTGGACCCGCCTGGTTCCAGAAGAATGCCAGCTTTTCGCCATCCGGTGAAAGCGCTCCTGCAAAGGACAATCCGGGGAGGGTCGTGAGCATAGTGACCCGCATGGCATTGGCCGTATCGGTTTCCCCGGCTTTCTGGGCTTTTTTTTCGAATTCGAATCGCCGCAGCAGGGCAACCGAAATGACAGCCGCCACGAGGATGGCAACTCCAAGCCACGCGAGACGGGTCCTGGCGGAATGCGCGGGCCGGGTTTGATCCGCGACCTTGATTTCAGTTCCCGTGTGGGTCGTCGTTGCAGAAGAATTAGGCGCTTCTCCCGTTTCGTCGCCGGTCAGACTTACTTTACACAGCAGCCGATACCCAACCGTCGGCACCGTGGCGATGAAACGCGGCTCATGCGTGTCATCTCCCAGCAGACGGCGGAGCAACGCAATGCTGCGCGTCAGCGAATTCTCAGACACCGATGTGTCCGGCCAGACGGCATCCAGCAACTCGTCCTTCGTGACCAGCCGGTGAGGATTGCGCAGCAGATACAGCAGGACGCGAAAGGCCTTCGGCTCAACCGGGATCGTCTCGCCACCGCGGATGAGACAGAACTCCCCCTCTTGTACCTCGAATTCCGCGAAGCGAAGGATATGGCCCTTTTGCTCCGTCATGAATTCATCACCTGCCTTCAGGAAATGATCAGGACTCCCTCATGACCATGCCGAACCATGGGCCAAGAGTTCACCCGAGCCTTCACGGCCGAGGTGATCTCCAATGTTTCATGTCAAGTGGTCTGCTCTGGCAAGTTTTTTCTTGCTGCCATCCGCGTACGCGGCCCATTGTCCGGGAAACGTCGCCAGTGTACATGCGCGCCACGTCGCACAATATCTCAATATCGTCGCAGTCTCCGTCAACCAATCCGGTCCGTACTCCTTCCTGCTGGACACGGGCGCACAGATCACGTCCGTCGATCCGGTCCTTGCGTCTGAACTTCAGTTGAGGGCGCAAATGAACGCCCAAATGGTCGGGGTGGCCTCGCGTGAAGCCGTTCCAATTGCGCAACTGGATGACATTCGAGTCGGGGAACAAAATGCCCCTCATTTTCCGGTTGCGATCCTGCCTCTCACGCAACTTCAATCCACAGACAGCGCGATCCGGGGAGTGCTGGGAGGAGACTTCCTGCGGCACTTCGATGTGCTCATCGATCAAGCCAACGGCCTCCTTTGCCTCGGAAAAGGAGGAGAGATGCGCGGTCACATTCATGGCGAGCAACTGGCGTTTGCGCCGCCACACACGGAGCGCGGTGCAGCTTCGACCGAGCCGCTGGTGATTCCGGTTCGGCTTTCTGGAATGGCAGCTCGTCCGCTCCTTCTGCTTCTTGATTCGGGTGCCAACGCGCCGTTTCTGTGGAGAGCGGAGGAGATGCGTCTGCGGAACACTGCAGCACGAGCAAACATCTTTGCCGGACAAACCGCGGGTCCGGCATTCACCATCCTGCAGCCTCAGGACATGCAAATCGGTAAGCTGCTCGTCCACCAGATTTCCTTCGCAACCCCTGCAGCAAACAGCAGGGAAGCACCGCCAATCGATGTGGACGGACTCCTGCCAACAGCCCAGTTCCGCCGCGTCTACATCGACTATGCCAACCGTTTTGTTGTGCTTGAATTGTGGTAAAGGCTCTTAACGCATCGGCGTGGAATGAGAGCGCACCTCAGCAAACAATTGCCCCGAACCCGAGCCGATTGAGAAAACGCTCTCGCACTCCCCGAGAGTGACTGCTAAAGAACTATGCCCCCGACCCAAGCGTGCTATTGGTTTCACGCAACTATCACGCTACATTCACGTTCAAATAATGTCCCCACCTGTTGAAACTCACGACGGTGAGGTAAGTCAGGCCGGGATGGAGCGGATGACCAGGCTCGACACGGGAGTCCTCTCCTGCAGAAGAGCACTTTCACTGTAGGTATGCAGTGAAATGCTTAATGGATACCGGACGCGGTCCGCGCACCAGCTTGCAGTACTTGGTCGCTGAAAGGACTCCTGCCATGGTTCCCCAGGAACACATGCTCCGTTCGCTCTTCCACGAGCTTGTGGGAGACTGCTACAGCCAGGGGGCCGGCGTCGACGACGCCGAAATCTCTACCTACGTGGCTGACCTGCTTACCGACTTCACTGAAAACGAACGCATCTACTCCCTGCGCGACGAGATCGGCCGTCCGCTGCGCGATCTGGATGCCATGCTCCTCGCCGCCGACCCGGTTAACGGCACCGCAGCGTCCTTCGATGCCGAGCGCTCCGCTCGCAAGCAGATCGGCGATTACGCACTATTCTTCGCCGGAATGTATCCGGAGGCCATAGGTGTTTCGTCGAAGCCCATCAGCTTCGAGCGGCTGGTAGAGACCGGGCGCGACTCCTATTCGATCGTCGCCGCCTTCAATCTCTTCGAGTACGCGCGTGAAGCGCCGCTCTTCGAGCGCCTCTCGGAGAAGTTCGAGACCTGCATCTTCGGCCTCAATCTGGTGCGCGAGGAACTCGACCGCCGCCGGGCGCTGACTCCGGGCAAGGGCAAGCAGCAGCAGTACCTCATGTAGGACGACCGCCCGTGCGCGCGGTGCACTCTGCATCGCGCGCCGGCATGAATTCTCGCCGCAACACTCCCGTTACACATCTGTAACTCCCCGCTCATCTCTCACTGCTAGCCTCGCATGCGGCGAGCGTACAGCCCGCTATATCGCGCGAACCGCGAGGGGAGACAGTTGTCCATGCATCAACCGAGCAATAGCCGCCGCACCATCCACACTCTGGCGCAAGCCACCACCGTATTGGGCCTCGCTCTGGCCTCACTTGCCGCCGGAGCTCAGCAGAACCGGGACCACCGGGACAAAGACCACTTCGCGCCCGGCAATCTCGTTGTCAGCCGTAGCGTCTACGACAACAACCCCGCGAACGTGAAGGTCGGCACCATCCTGCCGCCCAACTGCGCAAGTACTCAAGGCGGCTGCGGCGCCGCTACGGGCGCTCCCTACAACGGCACGTACCCTGGCGTCTTCAATGATGTCCTCTACGACCCCTCGTTCGGTATCACCTCACGCATCTTCCTCGATCAGATCACGCCCGACGGCCGTTTCCTCGACTCGCTCGAAGTCCCCAACAGTCTCGATCGCGGGATCAAGAGCACGAGCGATCAACTCGTCACCAGCTTCAGCTCCAAGTCAGAGATCGCCCTTCATCTCTCGACCGATCATCGCGCGCTCACCTTCATGGGCTACGTCGCCCCGGTGAACACCATCGACGTCTCGAACTCCAACACCCCGCTCGCCCTCGATCCGACCAATCCCGTCGGGCAGGAATTCCTTCGCGGGGTAGCCACCGTAGACCGCAACAGCCATTTCAGCTTCACCGAGATCAATGCCTACAGCGGCAACAACGGCCGGTCGGCAATCCTAAATAACTCTGACGGCAACGCCATCGTCTACACCGCGGGGAACGCCGGCAACGGGGCCAACCCGCAGCCCGTCGGCATTGTTCTCGGCGCTGGTGCGCAGTTCATCGACCTCAGCGGCAAGCATGAGGCCCAGCAGGATCCCGGCACGCCCACGCCAGTCGCCAGCTTCTCCGTCACTCAGCTCGGTGACAAGGCCGACAAGGTCGGCAAGGACGACAACTTCCGTGGCATGACGATCTTCAACAATGTGCTCTATTACACCAAGGGCAGCGGCAGCAACGGCGTCAACACCGTCTACTTCGTCGACACCACCGGCAAAGCCTGCCCCAACGGCGTCGGTCTGCCGGCCGCGAATGCACAGCTTCCCACCATGCCACTTACCTACGATCCAGCCGCCCTCCAGACTACGGGCCTTCCCTCCAACATGTGCATCCTCGCCGGTTTCCCCACGGCGCTAGCCAAAAACGCCAATCCCGTGGCCTTTCCCTTCGCGCTCTGGTTTGCCAACGCGACCACTCTCTACGTAGCTGATGAAGGTGACGGATTCGCCGACGACTCCACTCTCTACACCCATGCCGCCGCGCAAACCACCGCGGGCCTGCAGAAGTGGATCTTCAACAAAACCACCAACACCTGGAATCTCGCATACACCCTCACCAGCGGGCTGCAGCTCGGCGTGCCCTACTCCGTGCACGGCTATCCGACTGGCACCAACGCGGCGACCAGCCTGCCCTGGTCACCGGCAACCGATGGCCTGCGCAACATGGAAGGCCGCGTCAACCGTGACGGCACCGTAACCATCTGGGCCATCACCTCGACCATCAGCGGCGGCGGTGACACCGGTGCCGATCCCAACCGCCTCGTTGCCATCAACGATCGCCTCTCGAACACCGACGCAACCGTCGCCGCGAAGCAGCGGTTCTCCATCGTGCGCCAGGCAGGCTTCGCCGAAGTGCTGCGCGGCGTCGCCTTCGCTCCCGGCACCGGCGTCGATGACAACGATCCCGGCCACGATTCGGGTCACGACCGCTGGTAACGCCTGATTGCCCCTAACATAGGGCCTCCACGCGGCAGACCGCATCCTCTCAGTCTGCCGCGTCTTTTTTCTCTGATTTCCTCCACGGCTCTCCAGGCCACCTCGGACCCTCTGAAGCCCCCCTCAACCCTCACCCGCTGCCACCCGCCGGGGCTGGTTTCGGGGTAACCGTCATCCACGATATCCTTAAGTGTCGCAATATCTTTCAAGCCAGCTAAGGAGCCCCCGTGGCCACAACTCTGTCGCAGACCGCCGCCCCCACGTCCACCGCCGACTACAAAGTCGCCGACATCTCGCTCGCCGACTGGGGCCGCAAAGAGATCACCATCGCCGAGCAGGAGATGCCCGGCCTCATGGCCATCCGCGCCAAATACGCGCCATCGAAGCCGCTCGCCGGCGTGCGCGTCACCGGCTCGCTGCACATGACGATCCAGACCGCCGTCTTGATCGAGACGCTGGTCGATCTCGGCGCCTCCGTGCGCTGGGCCTCGTGCAACATCTTCTCCACCCAGGACCACGCTGCCGCCGCCATTGCTGCCGCGGGCGTTCCGGTCTTCGCCTGGAAGGGCGAGACGCTCGAAGAATACTGGTGGTGTACCGCGCAGGCTCTCGCGCACAAGGGCGGCCTCGGTCCCCAGCTCATCGTCGATGATGGCGGCGACGCCACGCTGCTCATCCACAAAGGCGTCGAGCTCGAGAAGGGCGACCGTAGCTGGGTCGATGCTCCCGCCGAGAGCGAGGAAGAGCAGGTCATCAAGCACCTCCTCAACGAAACCCTGAAGAAGGACCCCAAGCGCTGGACCAACGTCGCCAAGGAATGGCGCGGCGTCTCCGAAGAGACCACCACCGGCGTCCATCGCCTCTACAAGATGATGGAGCAGGGCAAGCTCCTCGTTCCTGCCATCAACGTAAACGACTCGGTGACCAAATCGAAGTTCGACAACCTCTATGGCTGCCGTGAGTCGCTCGCGGACGGCATCAAGCGCGCCACCGATGTCATGGTCGCCGGCAAAGTCGCCGTCATCTGCGGCTACGGTGACGTGGGCAAGGGCTCTGCGCACTCGCTCCGTGGCATGGGTGCGCGTGTCATCGTCACCGAGATCGATCCCATCAACGCCCTGCAGGCCGCGATGGAAGGCTTCGAAGTCACCACGCTCGAAGACACGCTCGGCCGCGGCGATATTTACGTCACCTGCACGGGCAACGTCGACATCATCACTTACGAGCACATGGAGCAGATGAAGGACCAGGCCATCGTCTGCAACATCGGTCACTTCGACAACGAGATCCAGATGGACCGCCTGAACAGCACGAAAGGCGTTACCAAGCTCAACATCAAGCCGCAGGTCGACAAGTACACCTTCCCCGGCGGCAACGCGATCTTCCTTCTCGCCGAAGGTCGCCTGGTGAACCTGGGCTGCGCCACCGGCCATCCCAGCTTCGTCATGTCCAACAGCTTCTCCAACCAGACGCTCGCGCAGCTCGACCTCTGGAAGAACAAGGACACTTACAAAGTCGATGTCTACACCCTACCCAAGAAGCTCGACGAAGAAGTGGCGCGCCTCCATCTCGAAAAGATCGGCGTGAAGCTCACTCAGCTTTCCAGGAAGCAGGCCGACTACATCGGCGTGCCTGTCGAAGGTCCCTACAAGGCTGACCACTACCGCTACTAAGTAACGGAACCAAGCACCAATAAAGAAAGGTCACTCCGCCAGGAGTGACCTTTTCGCATTTGTATGCAATTCGTACTGATCCAGTACCACAATGTCCGATTCCGGGCACCCGCGCGCAGGAATGGACACCGCGATCGCGCGATGGCGTCCTCATTGCGCACGCAACTGATTGAAAACTCGATGCCACAACTCGCCGGACAACTTCGGCAGCAGACGTGCCATGAATCAGGATAAGGAGAACGTAGCCGCAGAGATGACAAATTCGATCTTTCTCTGTATCAGCTCCGCCTACATTTGCTCCCCGTCCCTGTTCCTTGTTGTCTCGTGCCACCGGACACACAACATAAAACAAGGCGACAGAAATACTTGAACCGTGCACTTCAACCGTCGTATTTGCTCACGAGCACGTTACTGGCGGCGGTGACAGCGATTTGCAGCGCCGCCCGCGCCGATTCGCAACAACACAACTGGGAGATGTCATGAAAATTCGTACCGCTCTTACTAGCTCCGCTGCAATCCTTTTCCTCGCCGCACTTCCCGCAGCCTATGCCTCGGTCAGTATTCCTGCACCTGTTCATGCGCTATACCGCAGCAATGGACAGCGAACCATCAAAATCAATCTCCGCAACGACACCGGCGCCCCGCTGGAGTTGAAGATCGGGGATAAGGTCGCGACGCTTCAGGCAGGCCAGGTTGTGAGTGAGAAACTGCCGGTGGGAACACGCATCACCACGAACACCGCAACGGCAAACCACAAGGTCGGCGACGTTATCGCTGAAATCATCCCAGGTATGTATAGCGACTCGACGCTGTCAATCAAGTAGCCACAATCTGCAAGCGATACTGTCGGGTCTACCTCGCGGTTCTGCTGAGCGTTGCCGCGCACTATCGCTCGGAACGGCTGCTTCCGCTGCAAACAGAAGGGTCAATCCGCATGGAGAGGCCCTTCGCGCGTTTGCATCTATCGATCGCCGGCGCGGTTGTCCTCCGCAGTGTCCGCTTCCGGCCACTCCGCGCGTGAAATCGGACACCTAATCGCTCCTTCTCTGCCGCCGGATGCAGAGACACCAACTCCATGATCGTCACTCATCCCTGCGCTTTGCTATCTCATCGCCCACCCAACAGAGAGCAGCACAAGGCGGTGCGCTAAGCGAATATGCCGGTCAATTGTCACATCACGTGCAGCTATGTTGCACGCGCAGCGACGCTCGTCGCGGCGCTGCATCACCGAGGAGGAAGTGTTATGAAAGTTCGTGCTGCTTTCGCGTCCTGCTTCGCACTGATTCTTCTCGCCGCGCTGCCTGTGGCTCATGCGGAAAAGAAAGTTAAGTTCAATCTGCAAAACAACACTGGTATTCCGCTTGAGCTCAAGCTTGGCGATAAGATCGCGACCTTGAAGGAAGACGAGGTTCTTGCTGTGAAGCTGCCTGTAGGAACTCGAATCATCACCAATACTGCAACGGAGCATCATCCTGCCGGTTCAGTCGTCACAGTCGTATCCAGCATTCTAAGCAGCAATTCCACCGTCTCTATTGGCAAATAATGGAACTGGCGCACGAACGTCCAGGTGGGCGTCGAATGGTGCGATCCTGCAAAGAACGGGGACGAATACTGTCTGCTAAGTAAGCAACGCATCGAGGGACGATAAAAAAGGCCACTTGACCCGGAGTGGCCTTTTCCTTCATAGAACTGCTTCCCGATATCTCCCAGCCATTTCGCTGCGGCTATCTCGAACGATCAAATCACTCATCTGCGCGCACGGAGGTAATAGTAAAAACTACTACTTCCGTGGTACAAGCCAGCCATTCTTCCGCATTTGATACGCATTCCCAAAATGCACCTATCCCCTTGTTACATAGATAGTTGTAAGTCGATTCTTTCCTTCTTGACTGAGACTTCACTAGCTCTCCCTTGTTATAGATGCCACTTCCCTAAATTACCTGCGAGCCTCTACAAGTTATCAGCGGCGACATAGATCCACAGCTACTCCGCGTCTGCTGCAAGGAAATAGCAGCACACGGGGCAGACAACCAAAATCACTGCTGTGGCAGGAGAGTTTAAAGTGCCCATGAAAAGAATGCTGCCAATCTTAGCGAGCTTTGCCTTGATTGCCAGTTCCGCGCTGGCTCAGGACATCACCTTCACACCGACAGACAGGGCCGTTCCCTTTTCCACCCACTCCTTCATTCAGGGCGATTTCAATAACGACGGCCTTACCGATTTCCTCGCAGTCTCTCCTTCGGTGGATATCTATGGTTTCAAATCGAACGGCGTAGGCGCTTATGCCAACTGGGTGATCCCGACGGCCTATTGCCCGGCGAGCCCGCTGGTGGGTGGCGACTTCAAGCACAACGGAAAGAACGATCTGCTGGTCAGCACAACCGCGGACGCAAGCTGTTCCGGCGCGACTGGTGGCACCTTTGCCGACTATCTGAGCGGGCTCCCCGGCAATTTCCAGCTCCATAGCAAGATTCCGATTTCCAGCAACGCCGCTCTGGCGGCCGTCACAGCGGATTTCACGGGAGACCAGAATCTCGACGCGGTCATCCTCGATGGGAATGCTCTCGAACTCTACAGCGGCGATGGACATGGCGGCTTCGCCGGGCCGCATTGGATCGCGACTCTCGGCGGTTCCGCGGCAAGCCGGACCGGAGGCTCCTACAACCTCACCGTTGGCGACTACGACGGCAACGGGTGCCAGGATCTCGCGTGGATTGAAGCCGGGCCCGGGACTCTGGCGCAGATCAGAGTTGCCTATGGTGATTGCCATGGCAACTTCGTCGTAACTACACCCATCGCCAATGCTGTCGGCCTGATCGACAACATTCAAACAGCCGATCTGGATCGCGACGGAGTCAGCGACCTCCTTGTCACCGTGGATGCAACCGGCGGAGGGGTCAACGGACCCACATTGGGCATCGGCTATGGGCAGAAGGATCGCACTTTCAAAGTCAAACTGATCGGCGATCCGTCGCTGAGCGGTCCCCTTGCTGTGGCGGACATGAATGGAGATGGATTTCCGGACATTGCCTACATATCCACCTCAGCCTCCGGGGCCGAGATCAAAATACTCCAGGGCGACCCGACACAATCCTTCGCTGTGATCAGCACCCAGCCCTTGCCTGACGCAAACGGCGTTCCCGAGGAACTGGTCTTCGGCGACTACAACCGCGACGGCAAGACCGACCTGGCAATGCTCTCCGCAGGATCGGGCAACGGGCCCATCTTCACCATCTTCACCAACACCAGTCCATATCCAGGCGGGGCATGCGTAGCACCCATCAAGCCCGGTATCAATGTATGCAGCCCCTGGCTCAAATCCGGAACCACGGTAAACATCCTCGCGGATGGAACCAGCCAGAACCCGGCAGTCTTCATGGAACTCTGGGTGGATGGCGTAAAGCGCGTTGGCTACGGTAGCAGCAACGAACTGCGTGCTACGCTCACCCTCTCACCAGGCGTACATCGTCTCGGCTACTACGCCATCGACGCGGCACACATTAAGGTTCACCGTGTCACTTACATCACTGTGAAATAGACCACTCCCATCACACAAACAGAAAGGCCACTCCGCAAGGAGTGGCCTCTTCGTTTTCATCATCCATTCGGTGTCGTCATGCCGGGCCGCTGTCTCGCTGAAGAGAGAACGGCGAAGTCGGGGGTCTGCCCAGAGTTCGTCAAACGGTCCGACGGCGCGCGCACTCCCAATACAATGAATCATGGTCGTCGGTCCTGTAAACCGGTATGCCTGCCACTCGTCCTGCTCTGAAAGACGATCTGATGAAGCCAGCCTGCTGGGGACTCGCCATCGCCCGCGCGCAGGCACGGCATCTGCTCGCGCAGCAGGATCGCCGCCGCATCGCGCGCCAACTCGTTCAGGCGCTTCGACGAATGATCCGGAGCAGCGCGTTCGCGCTGCCGATGTAGCTCGCCGCATCACGGAAAAAGACGATGCCTTTCTCGTCGCGCATGCCGCTGAGCTGGCCTTGATCCTGGCGGAGATACCTATCTCCGAATCACGCACCCGCTGGCACCTCGGCCTCGTCGTCGCGCGCTCAGCCCGCACTCACCAGCAAATCCGACTCGCTGCCGAAATCCTCTGGCATCTCAGTGAAGACAAAAGCAACGTCGTCCGCGCTTCCGCTGTCGAAGGTCTGGGTCTGCTCGCGCGTCGAGATCCGGCCCTGCGCAACGGGATCGAGCCATTTCTCCATCAGGCGCTCATCACCGGAACACCCGCCATGCGCGTCCGCGCGCGCAACGCGCTCTGCTGGCTGCAAGCCGGCCATTGAAAGGCCACTCGCAATCGCTCAGGCAAGCGCACCGGCGGCCTGAGTTAGGACGCCTCGCGAACGCGCCCCTTTTCAAATCTGGGTGTCCAAATCCGGTCACATCAGAACGTCTGCGGACATCACTACCCGCCGCGAAAATCAAAAGACTGCACGGAAGTCGTTGATAATTGGCACTCAGGCGCGATGCGAGGCACCGGCAGGAAACGTGCATTTACCTCATCATTCCTAAGGAGAAAGCGGTCGCGCGCGAGCTTGTCTCCTTCGGTCTGGACACGGCAGCAATGCCGGGTACACAGCAGGAGACAATCTCGATCATGCATGGACTTCTCAGCGAACTGCGGTTCACACTTCGACAGTTGCGCCGAAGCCCGGCCTTTAGCGCGACCGCTCTTTTTACCCTCGTCCTCTGCATCGGCGCAAACATCGTCATGTTCTCCGTCGTGCGCAACGTCCTGCTGCGCCTGCCGGACTACACCCAGCCCCAGCAGCTCGTAGTCATTCGCGAGACCGTCCACGCCGGTCCGGACAGCTTCAACGATCTCCCCGTCAATGCCAATCACTTGCTCTATTGGCGGCAGCACGCGCAGTCCTTCCAGGGCTTCGCCGCCATCGGCACGGAATCGGTGCCTCTCGGCGGCGGCGGCCAGCCTGAGCAGATCGGTGTCGCCCCACACACTGCGAATCTCTTTTCGTTGCTTGGCGTGCGGCCCATTCTCGGCCGCACCCTCCTGCCGGCAGAAGAGCAGCCCGGCCACGATGTTGTCATCCTTACTGAAGGTCTCTGGCGCCGCCGCTTTGCCGGCGATCCCAACATCATCGGTCGCGCCATCCCGCTCGATGGCCGCCCCTACACCGTAATCGGCGTACTGCCTTCGAGCTTCGCCCTGCCCAACCCGCAACTGCTGGGTGACTTTCGCGGCACGAATCATCCACTGGAAGCCTTCGTGCCCTTCGGATGGAGCGCGGAGCAACTCGCCGAAATCGAAGGCGACCATAACTACTTCGGCATCGCCCGCCTGAAACCTGGCGTTTCCCTCGCGCAGGCTGCCGCGGAGATGAACACCATGCAGCAGGCCATCGGCCGCCAGACCCCGGATCACGTCACGCTCGGCGCAACCATCGCCGGCCTGCAACAGTATTTCACCGGTTCAAGCCGCAACTCTCTGCTCATGCTCCTCGCCGCCGTGTCCACCGTGCTCCTCATCGGCTGCGTCAACATCACCAATTTGTTGCTCGCCCGCGCCGCCAGCCGCGAGCATGAGGCCGCCGTCCGCTCCGCGATGGGTGCCAGCCCCGCGCAATTGGTGCGCAGTGCAGTTGCAGAACCGCTCCTGCTCTCGGCCGTCGGCTGCCTGCTCGGGCTCCTGCTCGCGACCGCAGCTCTCCCCTCGATTGCCCATGCCCTCCCCTCGGCCCTCCCCCTGCTGCATCCGCTGCGCATGGATGCGCCGCTGGTCCTCTTTGCCATCGGCGCCTCACTGCTCTGCGCCCTCCTCTGCGGCCTGTTGCCTGCGGCCCGTTTCGTTCGCAGCCATCCCCAGCAGGCGCTGCGCGCTGAAGGCCGCACTGCTTCAGAATCTACGGGCGGTAAGCGGGTGCGCCGCGTGCTGGTCGTCGGAGAGGTCGCCGCCAGTATCACTTTGGTTGTCCTCGCCGGCATGTTCCTGCTCAGCCTCTATCGCCTGCTACGCGTCGATCGCGGCTTCACCACCGAGCACGTCATCAGCGCCACCGTCGTACTTCCCCGGCACCAATACGACACGCCGCAAACGCGCGAAGCGTTCTACAAAAACTCTCTGGACCGTTTCCGTCAGATACCCGGGGTCAGCTCGGCCGGTGTCATCAGCGTGCTCCCGCTCGCGGGCGACCAATGGGGCGACATCATATCCATACCTGCCGACACACGCCCGATGTGGTCGCGCCCCGCTGCCAGCTTCCGTTGGATCAGTCCCGGCTACTTCGAGACCATGCAGATTCCGCTGCTCGCCGGCCGCTTTCTTACTCGCGATGACCTCGGCAAAAACGTCGCTATCATCTCGGAACGCACAGCGCGTGTCACATGGCACAACCAGAATCCCGTCGGCCAGTTCTTCAGTCGCGGGGATCCCGATGAAAAGCCCATCCAGGTCATTGGCATCGTCGGAGACGTTCGCACGCTGGATCTCAGCAAACAAGCTCCCGCCATGGTCTACGTGCCGCTCACCTACCGCACCAACCAGAACGGGTCTTTCGTCATCCGTACTGAGAACGACCCCGCAGCGAGCGCGGATGCCATCCGCAAAGCGATCTGGAGCATCGACGCCCAGGTCCCTGTGCCCGAAGTCCGCACCATGGCAACCATCGTCGACGGCTCGCTCGCCGCGCGCAACTTCCAGCTTCATCTGCTGCTCGCCTTCGCCGCCTGCGCGCTCGTGCTCGCCGCGCTCGGCATCTACGGCGTTGTCGCCTACTCTGCATTGCAACGCACGCGCGAACTCGGCATCCGCATCGCGCTCGGCGCTCAGCCCGTGCAGATCTACCGCCTCATACTTGAAGACGGCGTCACCCCCGTCCTGCTTGGCACCATCTCCGGCATCGCCGTGGCTGCGCTCGCTGCCCGTGCTATCAGCGGACTTCTCTTCGGTGTCGGCGAATTCAATATCGGCATCGCCGTCGTCGCGGCTACCGTCCTACTGTTCACCGGCGCCCTCGCCAGCCTGGTGCCGGCCATCCGCGCCACACGCATCGATCCCGTACAGGCTCTCCGCACTGAATAGGCGGGTGCATCCTTCGCCCTTGTAGGGAATGGCCCGAGCGGTATAATCCAGCCGCAACTGGACGTGTGCCTTGCCAGAAGAGCCCTCACCGCCGACCACTCTCGAGCCGCACGGCAAAGGATTGCCTGGCGAGCCGGCTTCCCCGCAGGTGATCGGGCCGTATCACCTTCTGGAACCTATTGGTCAGGGCGGCATGGGTGAGGTCTGGCTCGCCGATCAACAACATCCAGTACGCCGCCGCGTTGCGCTGAAACTGATCAAAGCCGGCATGAACACGCGCGAGATCATGGCTCGCTTTGAATTAGAGCGGCAGGCCCTCGCGCTCATGGACCATCCCGCCATCGCCAAAGTGTTCGACGCCGGCGCGACCGCGGAAGGCCTGCCTTACTTCGTGATGGAGTATGTTGCCGGCGTGCCGATCACGCTCTACTGCGACAATCATCGGCTCTCCATACGCGAGCGACTGCAGCTCTTTGTGCAGGTATGCAGCGGCGTGCAGCACGCTCACCAGAAGGCCATGATCCACCGCGATCTGAAGCCCTCTAACATCCTCACCACGCAAGTCGATGGAAAGCCGGTCCCCAAAATCATCGACTTCGGCATCGCCAAGGCAGTCTCCCCGGACCTGACCGAGGAAACGATACTTACGGTCCATGGGCCTGTCGGAACGCCCGAATACATGAGCCCCGAACAGGCGGCCTTTCGAGCGGAGGCGGTCGACACCCGGACGGATGTCTATTCTCTTGGCGTCGTCCTCTATGAGCTCCTTGTTGGCGCTCTGCCGCTGGGCGTTACGGAAGGTCGCGACCTCGCCTTCCACGAGGTCTTCCGCCGCATACGCGAAGAGGATGCGCCGCGTCCAAGTACCAAGGTTCGAATCTCTGCTGGCAGCCCAATCGCGGCCCGCAATCGCCGCACCGAACCAGGTGACCTGGCAAAGAAGCTAAAGGGCGACCTGGATTCCATCGTTTTGAAGGCCCTCGAAAAGGACCCGTCCAGGCGTTATGGTTCTCCTTCCGATCTCGCGGCTGACGTCGAGCGATATCTCCGCAATGAGCCTGTCCTGGCAGTTGCTCCTTCCCTGGCTTATGGTGCCCGCAAATTCGTTCGCCGGCACCGCATCATCGTAACCGCATCGCTTGCAGTCGCCGTAGCTACATGTGCGCTGATCGCATCCCTGGTTGTCGGATCGATTCGCATTGCGCGCGAGCGCGATCGCGCAAACCGAGAGGCCACGGCTGCCGAACGGGTTTCCGACTTCCTCGTGGGCACCTTCAAGGTTGCAGATCCCGATCAGTCGCGCGGTAACAAAATCACAGCACGCGAAATTCTCGATGGCGGTGCTCGTCGGATCGATGTCGATCTCGCGTCGCAACCGTACCTCCAGGCGCGATTGATGGTTACGATGAGCCGGGTCTACGAGGGACTTGGACTGTACGATCCTGCGAGGCAACTGATCGAAAAGGCAATCGCTCTTCAACACCGCGTGCTTGGACCAAGCCATCGCGAGACGCTCTCTTCTCAACAACTCCTGGCTGCAATCCTGCAAAAGCAGGCCCATTTTTCTGACTCCGAAAAGCTCTACCGGGAAACGATTCAGAAGCAGGAGCAGGCTTTCGGCGCAGACGATATCGACACGCTTCGTACAAAAAGCGGTCTCGGCACGGTCCTCTTTGAAGAAGGCCGCTATGCCGACGCTGAAAAGCTTCTGACACAAGTTGTGCAGTCAATGGATCGTGTATCAGGCCCCAGTAGTCCCGAATCACTGTCAGCACTGCATACATTGGCCATCGCGTATGACGGATTGAGGAACTATGAGAAAGAAGCGGCCCTGGACGAGGAACTGTACCGCCGCCGGCTGAAGGAACTCGGCGCCGATCATCCCGATACGGTCAGTACCATGCAGAACCTCGCCCGTGTGTACTTCAGACTCGGCAGATTCGCGGAGGCGGAGAGCTTGCAGCGGCAAGGGCTCGAGATCGGCCGCCGCGTCCAGGGCAACGATCACCCAAGCGTTCTGCTTGCCCTGGGTAATCTCGCGGATACGTTGATGAGCGAGGGCAAGCTGCATGAAGCAGAGATCTTGCAGCGGGAGGCGCTCGCCGGTCGTCTCCGTGTACTCGGTCCGGATCACCAGGAGACGCAATTCGCCATGGCGAACCTCGGTAATATCCTCCTCGCGGAGAAGCGCTACGGCGAGGCCGAAACCCTGTACCGGCAGGCGCTCGAAGGCGAGATCAGAATCCTGGGGGAGCATCACCCTGAAATCGCCTACGCATGGTACAACATCGCCACCGTAGAAGCCGCGCAGGGCAAACGCGCCAAAGCGTTGACAGACCTACATCTCGCTATCGATCACGGATATGCTGACCCGGATGAAATTGGACAGGATCAAGGATGGAATAGCCTGCGCGATGACGCCGCCTATCAAGCGGCCGTCGCCCGTATGAAAAAGTCATAGCCATTTGAAGGCGCCGGGCTTGGTACCCGCGGTTTCAATCACTTCCACAATCTTCGCCTGGACGGTTCATTCACCACATCCCTGAATCCTCAGCCCGTCTGGTGAATCTTCAACCAAGCAGTCTGGTCGAACAGTCCAGGCCGCCCGAATTGCCGTGGATGTGCAGAGATGATTCTGACGCTCATCATCGTTGGTGTCGCCGTCGTCCTGGGAGTCGTTTACTGGATCAAGCGTGCAAGAGACCGGCGTCTGCTGGATCAGTACAGCATCACCCCGGAAGCACTTCATGCATTGCTGGCAGGGAAGCAGGAGACATTGATCTTCGATGTACGTCTGCCGCTCGACCTCCTGGTCGCTTCCGAAATCATTCCTGGCGCAAAACGCATCACGCCCAGAGAGGTGCTTAAGAACCCCAACCTCATTCCGCAGGACAAGGACACAATCGTCTACTGCACCTGTCCCAGCGAAAAGACCAGCCGGTCTGTCCTACGCAAAGCGCTCGCCAGGAACCTCTCGCGAATCAAATTTCTTCAGGGGGGTCTGGACGGCTGGAAGGCGAAGGGCTATCCGGTCGAGCCATACACGCAATCCTTTCATCTCGATACCGGGAGCTAGCTCACCCGCTGGCGGTGCGGACTGAACGCGCGCACAAAAACAGCGCGCTGCGTCTAGTTCATCTTCATCCTGGCATTGCCGATTGGTCCATGTTGTCGTGTCCCTGGTCGTCATCGTCGACGGACCAGATCTTCTTTGAGTCCGTCTCATACGGATACACGTGCACCATCCATCCAAACAGGTGGGGATGAAACTCCCCGCCCGCTGCGTCGCAAGCTTCCTTCGTCGTGATCGAGCCGCGCAGCCCGAACCTGGCGTCGGGTCCGAAGTACGCTGCCTTCTGTCCCGCCGGAGCCTTGCAGAAATTGATGTGTTGGTGCCAGTGGGCAATGCTTAGCGGAATCCGCTCGTTCAATTCATCTTCCGTCGCGTTCACACGGTTCGTGTACATCGCCCCGATCAGCCTGTAGCCGCCGTCCGCGGTCTTCTTGTAAAGCAGCGAGGTCGGCTTCAGCGGATCGAAATGAAACGCAGCCGAGAATGCATACTCACGCTTCGTAAAGTGATACTGCGGCTGTGGAACCTCGGGCAGAAAGATCGTGTAGCCGTCTGCCAGCGCCTTGCGATAGTCCTCGTACGGCGCCATTGCCTGCTTCGCCGCTGCCACAACGGCATCTGCCTTCTGCTGATCGCCCGGCTGCTGCGGTCGCGGCGATGTCATATACATGTGGCCTGCCATGCGCGCCATCCCGACATTCGGCAGCTCGGCCGCAGCCAGAGCGGGCCGTGGCGCCAGATGGTGCCGCAGAAAGACTCCTGCCGTTCCGAGAGCCAGGCAGAGCAATGCAAAGGCTGTGCGCGAGCGAACGACCATGAAGCACCTCGAAGAAGCCTGTATTCGAAGAACCTGCGTATCCAGACGCCGCGCCACCGGCGCAAGTTGCGGTATAACATCGCAAATCGCACCGCGAAACCGTTATCCGAAGCCGTTGTCCCCTGCCCCAGCAGTGCAGGGCTTGGAATTGTGCTCTCTCGTAGTCCATCGCCATCCGAAACTGATACCATCCCGCCAGGCTTGCGCCGTAAGCTCCTTGCCTATGACCGTCTCTGTCTAACCCTCTCGTCTCGATCGCTGCCGGTCCCATCGGTAGCGCAGCAGATGTGTGCCTCTCACCACAAAGAGGCTTCCCAAAAAAGAGGATTTAGACATGAATTTCGAAGAAGCAGGCTGGGCGCACTTCGCGCCCCACGCAACGCCTGATCCCGCATGCGGCCGCGTGGCATTGGTCCACCGCGACCACCACATCGTCTGGACAACAACCGGCGAAGTCATGGCAACCATCAGCGGCCACCTTCGTCATCTTGACCACGACCCGCCCTGCGTCGGCGACTGGGTCATCCTGCGAGAGGGAAGCATCATCACCGAGGTTCTGCCCCGGCGCACGCAGCTCTCCCGCAAGGAAGCTGGCAAGCGCATGCGTGAGCAGGTACTCGCCGCGAACATGGATATCCTGTTCATCGTCAGCGGACTCGATCGCGACTACAACCCGCGCCGCCTTGAACGCTACCTCGTCCTCGCGCATCAGAGCGGCGCCCGTCCCGTCGTCCTGCTCAACAAGGCAGATCTGCGTGGCGATCTCGCAGACGTCGTTCGGCTGACCGAACGACACGTTCTCGGGGTCCCCGTATTTGCCCTCAGCGCTCTCGAGCAATGGGGCCTCGAGGCAATCTCCCGCAGTGTCGAGCTCTACCAGACCGCGGCCCTCATCGGCTCCTCCGGCGCGGGCAAGTCGACCATCGTGAATGCGCTGCTCGGCGAAGGGCGGCAGCGCACGACCGATGTGCGCGAATCCGACAGCAAAGGCCGCCACACCACCACCCATCGCGAGCTCATCCGCATGCCCGGCAACTGGCTCCTCATGGACTTGCCCGGTCTGCGCGAACTGCAACTCTGGGCCGATCCCGAGCGCGTCGATTCCACCTTCGCCGATATCGTCGACTTGTCCCGGCAGTGCCGCTTTCGCGACTGCAGCCACAACCAGGAACCCGGTTGCGCGGTTCGCGAAGCCGCACTCGACCCGGAGCGCCTGCGCAGCTACCGCAAACTCCAAAAGGAGCTCGTTTTCCTTGAACTTCAGACCGATATCCACCGCGCACGCCAAATCAGGAAGAAGTGGAACGCCGTCGAGAAAGACATGCGGCGCCATCCAAAGCGATTTTGCTAACGCGAGCGCCTCCCTACGGCACGTCGACGTGCAGAATTTTGCAGTTGGTTTGCAAGCACGACAGGCGTAGCACGCAGCGAAATGCCCTGTACCTCATACGTAATCAGCGAAATGGTGACGAGTAACTCCGAATCCGCCTACGTCGTGATCTGTTCATCGCGCCCGACACGTCGTACAACATGAGAACAACTTGGGAGGCAGTCTATGGGACTCTGCGTATTCCTTCTCATATGCGGGCCCGCTGCGGCACTGATGTACTTTCCGCTCACGATGCGGAATCAGACGTTTTGCCTGGTCTCTGCTGGCGTCTCGCAAACGCCGGCAGAGCCAACGCCCGCAGCGGCCAAAGGATTCGACGCAATTGGATGGACCCGCGAAGCGGACGAACACCTTCGCAACCTGAAGAGAGCGGCGTAGGCGCAACCTCGCCCGTCGCTGTTCTCTTCACCTTTTACGTGCCAAATCGCGCCGCTCCGCGTGCCTTCGCCTTCGCGGCCTCTTCCTCTCGGTTCTTCGGGGGCGCATTCGTCTCAAGCGACCGCAGCAGTCGCGTCGAAGCACCCGCGACCTCCTCAATCGCAGCCAGAAATGCGGCCTCGTTTGCCTTCGATGGCTTGCTGAATCCGCTGATCTTCCTCACATACTGCAGCGACGCCGCACGAACCTCCTCGTCCGTCACCGGTGGATCGAAGTTAAACAGCATCTTGATACTGCGGCACATATCCCAACACCTCAATTACAAATGGATTCGCGAAGACACTCCGTCTGCCTTCCATCCATATCAGATTCAATGCCTCGCCGGCACACGGTAGCCCCGCCATACATACTCCAAAGCCTCCGGCAATGTCTGTTGTTTCACGCCCTTGTCCACGTGCCCTGCGTTCCTCGCAAACACAAACTGGTAGTGATAGCCCTTCGCCGCCAGCACCGTGGCCATCCTTTCATTTGCTACGACCCAGTCATGCATTCCGTCGCGCATCACATTCGGATTCAGCAAATCCTGGTCGCCCACTTCCATCCAGATGCGCAGCGGCTTCCGCTTGCTCTCCGGAATGAGGTGTTCGTGGAACTCCCACGCGCCATGCGGCGTGGCTTCGTGGTAAGGCCACTGTTGATTCACGAACGTTCCCGAATAACTCAGCACGCGATGATAAAGCTCAGGGTGATACCACGCCATGATCATTGCGCACGCGCCGCCGGAACTGCCGCCCGTCGCCGCGCGGCCATCCGGATCCTTCGTCAATCGCACGTGATACTGCTTCTCCACTCGAGGCAGTACCTCTGTCTCCACGAACTCTGCATATCGCCCGGACATAGTGTCGTATTCCAGGCCGCGCTCGCTGCCCTGTGCATCACCTCCGCCATTGCTGATTGAAATGGCAATCATCGCCGGCACCCGACGCTCGGCGATCAGGTTATCGAGGGCAATGAACAGCCCCTCGTCCGGCCCATCCGCGCCGACAATGAATGGCGCAACCGCCCCGGCTACATATTGCTTCGGCACATACACTGTCACACGCCGTGTATACGGGGCCGGGTGGCTCGTCGTCACGATCAGTTTGGCTGGATCACGCGGATCCACCGTGCCAAATGTATGGGGCTCCCGCGCAATGCCAGGATAGAGCCGGCTCTCTTCCGAACGCATTGTGAACGCGGAGACCGTTCCGTGCGGCACATCCGCGCGCACCTCCATCTCCGTCGCGGGCGGTTGCGTCGGCCCAAGGATGAAGTTTCCATCTGCGTCCGCCGGCGCATTCGCGCCGTCCGGTAGCTCTGTAGCTTTCACATAGCCAGCCGTATGCGGGTCGCGAGTCGGCGGTGTCGGGCGCGGCTGTGCCATCGCTGGAAGGGCGGCACCCATCACGCTGATTAGAAACAGAGTGGCCACGGGCTTTAGAGGACAGAACATGGTGAATTCATTCTTCTCCCCTCCAACTGGAAACAGCGTGGCCCGCCATCACTGACGGGCCACGCAGAATATTCTGAACTGGGAGCATCTCTAGCAATCCAGTACAGCACGACCTTGAACAACGATCTCTTGCCTTCAAGGCTAGCTCAGAGCCATTTTCGTTCGAGCAAAACGAGAACAGGACCCTCGCCTACCACCCCATTCGAATTGATTCCTCAATGATTTGGTTTTCACTCCAGCACAACGTCTAGTAAGTCAGGGTCATTGCCGATCCTGACGCAGTATTCAGAAAGCCGCCGTATCCGCACACTGGCGACTTGGCAGGTGGTCCAAGCCAAACCTTCCACAAAAACCAGGTGGGAGCCGCGATCTTCTGGAATTTGTTATTGTAAAAATTCACATTATAAGATGTGAGCTTGCCCTTGCTCCCTCCAGGATAATCACTGCACCGGGCAACGTTATAAACCTCAAGGACGGCTCCAAATCCCCAATCGAAGGTCTGCCCAAAATTTGACTCGTTGAAGAGTTTTGAGAAGGCGCCGGATGTCAGATCTTTAGTGTTGACGGTCCACAAGCGGCATGACAGCGTGCCGGCGCTGCACTGGTTAACGATCACGCCATAGATGACATGGCCTGTTGCGGTATGTTCTCCCGGACTCTTGAAGACAGTGCCCTTGACGCAGCAATTCCAACTGGCTATACCCCACGCGTTCCTGAAATCGGCATTCCAGCCCAGAACAGGTTGAAGGATGGTTTTCACATTGCCAAAGTCCTGCAGGCCGGGAAAGAAATAGAGGGTCTGGCCATCGTGGGATGCCGGACCGGATGGCACCTTGAACTCAGTCGAGATCGCGCCATAGGAGGAAGAAGTTCGCGCGTAAATAGCCTCGATCCAGCTATGACCGATGAACGGCGGCGGCTCGACCTTGGCATCTTTTGAGGGTCCCAGAGGCACCGTTTCACCTTTGGCAGTTGCTGTATCATCCGAGGGATTCAACGGTACTTCTTTCCCATCGGCCGTGAAATGTGGATAAGCGCAAACATGCATCGCGCTGAAGGAGCCATTCGGGTGTCGGATCGCCATTTCGTCCGGTCTGAGAATATCCCCTCTGGCCACTTCCTTGACGCAGCTCGGATGGAAGTAACCCATGGGCGTGACAAGATATCCCTCAGGAACTGTCGCAGGGCGGTTTGGGCCCGCCAACACCTGAGCTCGCGCTGCGATCCCGCAGGCAAACATCACGACTAGCAAACTTAGAAGTCGACCTCGTTTCATTGGTGGACACTCCTTTGGCACATGAAGTGCCTGAATTTTGGGGGGCCTCATAGTAGAACTCACTGAGCAGCGTGGTAGGTGGTTAAGCCGGCAACTCCCGGCAGGCTAACGGAGCTTGAATAACTTTGGCCATGGACGAGCAGGCTGCTGGCAGCCGTGAACACCGCCAAGGCCAGAAAGCGTACTGCACTTTTCACCTCCTGTGGACTCTGTGAATAGCCCGGGACCTGGAGCAGAAAAGATGGCCGGCGCCGAAGAGGATCGGCGGATCGAGAGGCGTTCGAGCGGAAAGCTATTGGCTCAGGGAAAATGCCGGCGGGGGTTCGGCCAGATATAGATACTCGCGCCTCAGGCGGCTGTCAACACGTATGACGACACAACGATTGAATCGCCGCTCGTATCAGTTCCGAAGCGCCACACGCTAAGACGAAAGCTTTGCAACTTCGGGTGCGGTGCCGTTTCGCAAATCGCATCGAGCCTGATCTATCGGGAAGCACCATCGGCAAACTCCGCGGGCCGCTCGGGAAACACCAGCAGGGTCACCGCTAAGGCCACCACGATTCCCAGGCTGACTTCAAGAAATCTCGCCAGCGCCGCCTGACCCGGTCCCCCATCCAAATTGATCAGCACGATGATCGTCAGCGCCACGCCGGCTAGGCGTCCCGCCTTCTCGAACTTCAGCGTGCTGCAGGCCAGCAGGCACAGCATCACCGCGAACCCATACACGAGATAGTGCCCATGCCAGACATAGGAGGTTGCCCATCCCAGCATCGCGCCGATCGCTGTGCCGATCACCCGGTCGCGGCAAGCCACAAGACTTACCGCCTCCGAACCCATCACGACAATCGCCGAAACCGCCGCCCAATAGCTGTGGCTTAGTCCAAACAGACTTCCCAGCCAAAGACAAAGCACCGCCGCAATGCCTGTCTTGAAGGCGCCAATCGCGCTCTGGCGGATATGCTTCCGCTTCCACCAGCTGCCGCCGTTCGCATCGTCTGCACTCGTCGCCATAGCGCCTGCATCCTCCGCATCCATCATCACAGGCGTAACGCAGGTTGTCCCCTTCATTCCACTTCGGTGAGTAGTGAGAGTGCGGAACGGCAAATCGTAATGCTAGGGAGACGTAGCTGTGGCTTGCCGGTCGAAACCGCGGTGCAGCCGCCAGCAACCGAGACTGATGAGAAACATTGCGCCGGCAATCCAGACCGCATGATGCGCCACCATATTCACCACAACGTCTACAGAACCATGCACGTCGAACACCCGTTCAATGATCCAGCCCAGGGACGCAAGACCCGCAAAGAGCGACCCGCTGATTCTCACAAATGGATATGCGCCTGTACGACTCATCAGAACCAGGGACGGTATCGTAGCGGCAACCACGATCACCTGCATCGTTTCGATGCCCAGATTGAACGCCAGAATGCCGGCCACGCGCTCCCATCGCCCAAGCCCCAGTTGGTCCAAAGTGGCAGCAAACGCCAGGCCGTGGATGAGGCCGAAGAGGGCCGCTATCGCAGCCTCTTTCCCCGGGAAAATCGGGCGCAGCGCATGGATGGCGGACACAAGGATGGAAACAGCAATCAGCACTTCCACCGGGCGAGCGGGCACGCGTACTACTCCCAGTGCCGCAACTGCAAGTGTGATCGAATGCCCGATAGTAAATGCGGTAACAACTTTGAGAATTCGTCTCAGGCTGACGCGTGCGCCGGCGAATCCGCCCCACCGCCGGTTGGAGGCGAGAAGCGGCGCAGGTAAAAGAAGTGCCAGCAGGAACAGAAGATGGTCCGTACCTTCAGCAATGTGCCGCATGCCAAGATGGAAGAGGCTGGCAATGCTGCTCGCATTCATCCAGCCGCGGACACGGCTCCACCATTCGAAAGGTGCGGAATCCGACGGAACGCCGGACTGCACATAATCCAACTCATAGAAGGACTGCTGTTGGTTCCGGCTCTGCGACACGATACGGATGTCATCGTCTCTCGGAACCAGGCAATTCACGAGGTAAACAGCGTTGTGGTCGGCGTAATGGTTTTCAAGAATGAGCCTCCGATGGGAGCCGCCGCGTGGCAGATCCGCTGTGAACTCAATATGGATCTCACCAAGGCCTTCCTTCATCTGCTCGACTTGCGGGAAAGACGCTGAGACAAGATTCGGTCGCAGCCGATTGCCGTCCACGGTTAGCGACAGATCGCCGAGTACCTGCTCCGCATAAGCTCTCTGCTCGGCTTGGGAGAGGATGCCGTCACCGTTGCTGTCGATACTCGCAATCACGGAGGAGGACACTGCAACACCCGGAATCAGCCGCATCGATGCCTGCACATGGTCCTTCTCCACCGACAGGATGGTGGCTTGCAGATATTCATCCAGCCGGTGCGCAGAGGCAAGCGCTCCGAGACAGAGAAGAACCGCTGCAACCGCGATGACCTTCGCCTTCATTTCTTCGCAAACTCCCTGCCGTAGTCGTTCGTCGGATCGCGATACATGGTGTGAACATGCATGGCTGGGTCGCCGCCAAGCGTCTGGGGAGCGTACTCAATAACCAGATGTGGGCCTTGAATCCGGTAATAGGCCGTAATGTTTTTTCCCGGAGTCGCGCTTGTCGGGCCGCTCCACGCGAACCACGTCTCGTCAATGTCAGCCTTTAGCTGGGCCATGCGCGCCGCAGCCGCGCTTTCATGAATGATGTCCGCCCACTCCGAGATCACATCCAGCAGCATGGCCCGCTGGTGCTCAGTCATCGAGGAAGCTTTCAATCCCTCTGGAACAATCGTCTTGCCGTCCTGCCCCGGACCGAGCACAAGATCCGCCAGTTGGTAACTGAGAATTGCCTGCTTCTGTTGCTTATCGTCAAGGGCATGCAGCAAGGCCAGCGCCTCGTCGCTCTCCTGACCGAGAGGCCGTATCGTCCTTCCACCGCTCGAGTAGAGCGCGGGTTGCGCCCCCGTCAGAGTCGGTGTGAGGACACCACGCTCGCCGGCAATCGTAATGTTCAGCGCCAGATGATGGCCTCCGAACTGCAGCATCCACGGATCTTTTTCCGAAGGCTTGCCGAGAATAGTGATGTAGTAAAGGTCCTTTCCAAACATCGAACCGCCGTCGCCGCCGAACGGTGGCTGGCCTCCTCTGGCCCCCGGTGGCGGTCCTCCTGCGCCCGGTGGTGGCCCACCATTCCCCGGCGGCGGCCCGCCATTTCCCCGTGGCGGACGATTGCCGTTCTTTGCCTCGTCGACATGGAGGACCTCGTCCCCCTCCATGATTTGCTCAACCTTCACGAATCCCTTCTGGCTCAGGGCGGATGACAGCAGCGCCATTGCCGCGGAACGCTGCGTGGCATTCATCTGCTTCAGGCTGATGCCACCCCGGGGAACAAAGCTGGTGGGCAAGTTCGACCAGCGCGCCCGCTGCCGTGCGTCATCGAAAGCGAATAGGACGCTCTGCCGCTGCTTCGCATCGAGCGTCGCAAGAAATCTGTTCGCGGCGCTCACAATCCTTGAAGTCGCTGAAGTCGCTGTTTGCCCTGTGGCGGCCATCGCCGAAATCCCGATCGCCACCACCCCGCCAACGACACGGATCATCCTCATCGAAAAAACGCCCATCGTGTTCTCCTTGCCGCCCACCCTCAACCGTCTTCTCACTCACTCTGTTATTTCCGCAAATTTCGGAAGACCGTTCTTGCATGCCGGGCCGCCTTCGTTCGTCAGCCTTAATCGACGAGAATTATCCGCCTTCGCCTACCTAACCGATTTGAAAAATGTACGTATCCAAAAATCGCTGTCGCGGCGGAATCCTCCAACGAGTAGCCCATCTCCTTGGCTCGCCGAATGCTCTCATTGATCAATTCATCCAGACTGGTAGGCTCCGCCCGTCCGTCCTTGCGCGCTCCCACCATCAATCGGCTGCCGTGTCGTCTCGTCAGCCAGTCACGGCCAACCAGGACTTGGTAGGCCTCGCTCACCGTGTTGTGGTGGACATGAAGGCGACGCGCCAGCGCGCGCACGCTGGGCATCTCCTCCCCCGTGCGCAGCTGGCCGGTCGTAATCAGGAACACGATCTGCTCAGCGAGCTGTTGCCTCAGCGGAACGTCGCTGCTCCTCGTAAGCGAAATCTGCATCGGGTATCGCGATTCTAATCCCGCGACAAATCCACCGGAGCGATGGCGGACAGCTATGTGACAGCCAGCAAAACTGTCACCCGCTTCGTTGGAGTGCGCCTCGGTCTCACCCTAAGCTCGGCTCGTTGCACATTTCAGTTCGGAGGTGATCCGTCGTGATTCCTGTCATTATCATCATCGCGGCAACTGCCTTGTTCTTTCTGGCTGAGCGGCTCCTTCCCGGACGCGAGCTACCGGAAGCGCCGGGCTGGTACGCGAGGGCCGCTTTCCTGAACATCTGTCAACTGGGCATCGTGCTGCTGGCGGGCGTTGCATGGAATCGATGGCTGCAGGAATGGTCGCTCTTCCATATCTCCAGGGCGATGCCAGCGTTCGTGCAGGGCATGCTCGGCTGGTTTGTTGGCACATTCGTCTTCTACTGGTGGCATCGAGCGCGCCACGATTCCAATTTCTTCTGGCGCGTCTGCCACCAGATTCATCACAGTCCTGCCCGAATCGAGCTGCTGACTGCGTTCTATAAACACCCAGTCGAAATCATCGCCGACTCGGTGATTGCCAGCGCTTTGCTGTACTCCTTCCTGGGAGCATCTCCGGAAGCCGGCGCGTGGTTTAACGTCTTCGCCGTCTTAGGCGAGTACTTCTACCACAGCAACCTGCGCACGCCGCACTGGATGGGTTACTTCCTGCAGCGTCCCGAACATCATTCCATCCACCACCAGCTCGATGTTCACCAGTTCAACTACGGAGACATCACATGGTGGGACCGTTTATTTGGCACATTTCGGGATACCAGCGGCTTTGCGCCGCAGTGTGGCTTTCCCAATGACCACGAAAGGAATCTGGGACGGATGCTGGCCTTTCGCGACAACTATTGACCGGCCAAGGCTCTCTGATGCTGAAGGTTGAATCCCAAAACGGACCTATTCGTAACAGCTTCTCGCAGAAACCTGCCAGATATATCCACCCCAATTGTTATTCTGGAAATAGGACCGAATTTAGAAGACGAAAGCCACGGATACCATTCCGTGGCTTTGTCTTCGTAGACCCGAATTGTCGTGCCGCTAAGTCCAATAGAAAGACGACTTAACCCCTAAGTCCTTTTTTTGGACGACTTTAGCCCTCGGTGGGCGTCTCAAGCAGCTCATATGAAAGAACTTACAAGCCACCCTCCCGTACCGGGGGAGGGGTACCACTCTGACTACAGGATGTACCGCGACAGATCCTGATTCTTCACGATCGTCGCCACCATCGCCTGCACATAAGCCGGATCGACCACCACGACCTTCTCAACTCCATGCTCGGTCGTACGCTCGACCACCGGAAGTGGAACCGTAGCCCCCAAACCGTCGGCAGCAGCCGCCGCCAGGTCGACGACACCCTCAGCCGTCTTCTGTCCCTTTTGCAGATCCGGCGCTAGGAAGCTGATCTCGTCCAGCACTCGCTCCATGATCGTGTGCAGCCGTCGAGCGCCGATGTTTTCCGTCGTCTCGTTCACCCGGAACGCAAACTGCGCCATCTCTTCCAGCGCCTCGCGTGTGAACTCGAGCTTCAGTCCCTCGGTCTCCAGCAGCGCCGCATACTGCTTGGTCAGTGACGACTTCGGCTCGGTCAGGATGCGGATGAAGTCCTCGACGGTGAGCGACTGCAGCTCCACGCGGATCGGGAAGCGACCCTGCAGCTCTGGGATAAGGTCGCTCGGCTTCGACACGTGGAAGGCGCCTGCCGCGATGAACAGGATGTGGTCGGTCGACACCATGCCGTAACGCGTGTTCACCGTCGTTCCTTCAACGATCGGCAGGATGTCACGCTGCACACCCTCGCGCGAGATGTCCGGCCCATGGCCACCCTCACGCCCCGCCACCTTGTCAATCTCATCCAGAAAAACAATTCCGGAGTTCTCGACCCGCTCAACCGCAACGCGGTTCACCTGGTCTATATCGATGAGCCGCTGTTCCTCTTCCTGCACCAGGTACTCGAACGCCTCGCTCACCTTCAATTTCCGCTTCTTGGTGCGCTGGCCGAAGAGTCCGGGAAGAATGTCCTTCAGGTTGACATCCATCTCCTCGGTCCCTTGATTGGAGATGATCTCGAAGCTCGGCGTATTCCGCTCGCGCACATCGATCTCGACTGTTCGCTCGTCCAGCTTGCCCTCGCGGAATTGCTGCCGCAGCTTCTCGCGTGTGCGGTTGTGGCTATCGTTGGTTTCCTTGGGAGCCTCGATCGTCGGCCCGTTCTCCGGTCCGCGCACGATGTCGATCACCTTCGTATCCGTCTTCGTCTCCGGCTGCTTCGGGGCCGCAGCCGGCGCAGGTAGCAGCAGATCGAGCAGCCGCTCCTCAGCGTTCAGCTCGGCCTTGTCTTCCACCTCTTCAAGGCGCTCCTCGCGCACCATGTCGATCGCGATCTCCACCAGGTCGCGGATCATCGACTCGACGTCGCGCCCCACGTAACCGACCTCGGTGAACTTCGACGCCTCCACCTTCAGGAACGGCGAGCCCGTCAGCTTCGCCAGCCGCCGAGCAATCTCCGTCTTGCCCACGCCCGTCGGCCCGATCATGATGATGTTCTTCGGCATGATCTCCTCGGCGAGGTCAGGCGGCAGCTTTTGCCGCCGCATCCGGTTGCGTAGCGCAATCGCCACCGCGCGCTTCGCCGCGTTTTGCCCAACGACATACTTGTCCAGCTCCGCCACGATCTGTCGCGGAGTCAGTTCATCCAGCGACAGCTCCTGGTCTTCCGCTGCGCCCGGTAAATAGATAGCCATTTGCTTGGTGTTCCCTTCTGGGCCGATCGCGCCGCCTTAGGCGCTCAGCTCTTCGATCGTCATCTGGTCGTTCGTATAGATACAGATCTGGCCGGCAATCCGCAGGCTCTTCTCCGCGATATCCCGCGCGGAGAGATCCGTGTTCTGCATCAGGGCCCGGGCCGCCGCCAGCGCGAAGGAGCCGCCCGAGCCGATCGTCGCAATCCCCTCATCCGGCTCGATCACGTCCCCTGATCCGCTGATCAGGAATGTCTGGTGCGGATCCGCCACCACCAAGAGCGCCTCGAGCGACCGCAGCATCTTGTCCGTGCGCCACTCCTTCGCCAGTTCGACGGCCGCCCGCCCCAGGTTGCCGGCGTATTGCTCCAGCTTCCCCTCGAAACGGCTGAAGAGTGAGAAGGCATCCGCTGTCGAGCCGGCAAACCCGGCCAGGATCTTGTCCTGGTAGAGGCGGCGGATCTTCTTGGCCGTGTGCTTGATCACGCTATCGCCCAGCGTTACCTGGCCGTCGGCGGCCATGACGACGCTAGGGCCCCGGCGCACGCAGATAACGGTAGTGGAGCGAATGCGACGCCCGTCGGAGAGGGAAAGCGCTCCCGCTTCGGGACTTCGGGCTGCAGATGTGGAAAACCGCCGCGGAGGTCCCGCTGGCGGCGTAACGACTGACTGGTCCATGCTCTCTTCACTATACGCTTCGTGGTCCTAAGCACCTCACCGTAGCTGCATACACGAGCGCTACTGGCCGCGCACAGTGTGACGGTGAAATGGTTTTGTATCCCCCTTTTGCGCCATCTCTCCGACACTGATTCGTAACTCGATCCGCATCGTTGCTGCGCTATGCTTGCAGGAGATTGGAGAGCGCTGCTTTGGCTCTCCGATACCCGGAGCAGCGATGTTCGGCATCACTCTGCGAGAGACTCAACTGGTGGGTGGCGTGACAGTAGTGGCGGCCGTGGCCGCAGCGTCGGCGCTCTACTGGATGTCACGGAAGCGTCCCAGCCCCGATGAGCTGGAGCGCGATCGCCGCGACGCACTAGTACAGAAGGGCCGCATTATTGATGCCACGGTTCTCGACATCAACGAGCTGTCACCCGAAGAGTCGGACCGGCCCCTGGGTATGCAACTCATCCTCTATCAATATGATGTCGCCGGCGTCACCTATGAGTGCTCCCAGGATGTCACGCTCCTGCAGCACGTGGTGGACATCCATAAAATCCGGCTGAGCTTCCCGGCGTCTGTCCGGTATGATCCGCACAACCCCGGCAACAGCCTCATCGTGGCAGAGACGTGGAGCGGCCTTCGGGACACTGCGAACTCGATCCCATTGCACCCTCTCCGCCGCGCCAACCCACGCCAGGCCGTTGTGTAGACGTAGTCCTTCAGTACCGATCTGAAGTTTGACGAGCGAGATGGTCTGCCAGTCTGAGGGTCAGCGCTATCATCGTGAAGGTAGGGTTGGAACTGCTTCCTGACGGGAACACGGCGCAACTTGCCACGTGGAGGTTGTCCACCCCGTGCACCTTAAGGTCCCGATCGACAACGCTCCGGCGAATATCCGTGCCCATGCGCAGGCCTCCCATGGGGTGGTTAGTATCGGACATGGCAGGCGCGGTGTTTTCGAGGGCTGTCTCGTTCCACTGCGAGGGGTCCATCTCCGCGTATTTGAGGTACTTCCGGAGGATCTGCGAGTATCGCACTGCAGTTGACCTCTCGGGCTCGTTGATGCGCCAGTCAACGATCGTCGTACGCATGCCAAGAGCGTCTTCTTTGCAATCGGAGACCCGGATCCGATTCTGCGTATCTGGAGCTTGTTCCACATCGATGGTCAGCCGTAGGGTTGCACGCTTGCTGACCGCTCGGCGTCCCGCGAAGCGGGAATAGAGTAAGAGGCGTGCGACATCCCCCGCGCCGAAAAGCATGGGGCCCAGATTGACGCCGATTCCCTCTTTGAATTGCCCGCGCTGGATGGACCGGAGCACGTTTCGAGTTGCTGACGCTCCGGATTCTGCAGGTTCATCGATAAGTATGTATCCGACAGTTGCAAGCAGACCCTCCCGCAGGCGCAGTCGCAATGACGCCTCGAACTTACATGTATGCAGAGTGCCGTCGACGTAGAAAGGTCCGAGCCTTTGGATTGCGCGTGCGCGGCCGGGAGGTAGAAATTGAGCTGCAAGAAAGCCAACATGATCATGAAAGTAGCGGCCAATCTGATCGTGCGGGTTTGGGACATCCGGCGAGCAGAGCAGCAGACGAGAACTTTCTACTGTGCCGGCGCAGACCACGAAATGATCCGCTGTGAACGAGAAATCCTGGCGATCGTAGTTGCGGACAAGGATCGAGCTTATGCGGTTTCGGTTGCCAGCTCTTGCCATTAAAAATGCAGCGTTGGCATGGGTAAAGACGGTCACGCCCGGGTGCGCAATGGCTTCGACGCCGACGGTCTTGGCGAGATTGCGTTTTTTGAATGGCGCCCACTTGGAGAAACGGACGAGGATGTCTTCGGAAGCCGGAAGCATATTGCGCCTTAGCGTCGAAAGTAAGTCCGAAGTGAAAGGGAGAGAATCAACGCCCAGAATTCTTTCCACCTCTTGGTAATAAGGAGTTATGTCCTGGGCACAAATTGGCCATCCCTCCCGCGACGAGCCATCTGGAGGATTGAAGATATCGGGAGTGAAGGGGAGCAATTGACCGCCCCAACGGGTGGACGACCCGCCAAACGTACGTGCGCGTCCCTCATTAGACCCACGATGGTCGTCATAGCTCATCTGGGCGTGATAAAAGGCCTGACTTCGTTCCTCAAAGGCGAGTCCGCCAGCTTCCAGAAGATGGACCTGAATGCCTTGTTTCGCGAGGCGCATGGCAAGAATCAGCCCAGCAATTCCGCCTCCGATTACACAGACGGTTGAGCGAAAAGAATGTCCGACCGACGACTCTTCGAGGTCGATATGCACACGGAGATCATAGGTCGAAAATTGATAGTCGCGGATGCCTAGTTGGATGTACAACAGCTTTCGCGCTGGCTAATCGTGTAACCCTCACAACAGCACACCCGGCGGCGGTCTTTCACGCAGTTGAGCTTTCTCGAGCCACGCAAAGGCTATTCTCGCCTGGCTGGAGGTTCCTAGTTCTGACCCTTTTCTTTGGAAAGTGGTCATGCCGCAGTGCGAGCCGGAGAGGCGTGAGAGAAACCTTAATGCCTATACCGCCTCGCGGTATGAAAACGGCCGGATCGCGTGGCTCTTCCAGAAGTACGCAAGGATGATGATGCTGGCGACGGCTGCATAGGCGCACCATACCGAGGTAAATGCATAGCTCTTTACGGCCATGACGATTAGCAGGATGACGATATTGGCAACGCCAAAGACCACCATATCTTTGATCTTTGAGAAGAGCAGCGATCCGCAAGTGGCGATGACGTAGAAGACGGCGACGATAATGTTGTTCGTAGCCGCCTTCAGATAGACGATGCTGTTTCCGCGGAGGAAGATCTGGGTTGGATAGGCAGTGAGCGCCCGGAGGATATAGAGCGCGATCAGAGCACCGATGAGAAGAAATGGACGCATGCGCCGGCGGCCGGCGTTGTCTGGTTCGAAGGGCAGTACGCTGAGCGGGAGAAGAAATGGAAGCAGCCCCTGCGCGTATAGCATGAAGGCTGCGCCCATGTTATGTGTGACCTTTTGCGAGAGGATGCCGTCGAGGCCAAGCCAGACGAATCCCTCGATGAACTGATGGACGGCAAAGAGCGTGGGAAGCAATGCGAAGAGAGGCTCGCGACGATGCCTGACGCGAGTCAACGTCACAATGCCGACGGTAGCGAGGATCCCGCTGCCCACGAAGTTGGCTGTTGCGGAAAAGCACATACGCGAGTCTTTCCGGCTCTGCACTTATTTACAGCTTTGCGCATGATCTCGGATTGTTAACAGCAGAATGCGTGGTTCACCAAAACCTCGTCATATCCGGCACTATCGCATTCTGGTGGATCAATACCTTCCACCCGAGCGAAGTAGTTTGCCCGCGAACAATTCGGGACAGAGGCTGGCGCAGTGAAATCATTATGATGCCGAATGAACGCAGTGCGCGGGGATTCGGGACGGTTGAGCACAGACGAAGAACACCTTAGGAGCGGAATGACGAAATATCTGATTACTGGAGTGGCCGGATTTGTCGGCTCGTCAATAGCGGAGGTCTTGCTGGAGCGCGGGGAAGATGTGCGCGGGGTGGACAATTTTGTCACCGGAAGGCGCACGAATATCGAACAATTCTTGAAGAAAATGGACTTTCGCGAGGCCGATTTGCGCGATGCGGTAGCGATGCGATCGGCGTGCGAGGGCGTGGAGATTATCTTTCATGAGGGCGCGCTGCCTTCCGTGCCGCGCTCGGTGAAAGAGCCCGCGCCCAGCCACGATTGCAACGTCAACGGCACATTCAACCTGCTCGAAGCGGCCCGGGCGACGGGAGTGCGGCGGATTATCTATGCGGCCTCGTCATCTGCGTACGGAAATCAGCCGGGCATGCCGCGGCGCGAGTCCATGACACCGGCGCCGATCTCGCCTTATGCGGTACAGAAGTTGACCGGCGAACTGTACATGAAGAGCTACTGGCAGGTCTATGGAATGGAGACGGCCTGCCTACGCTATTTCAACATCTTCGGCCCCCGGCAGGCGCCGGATTCGCCGTACAGCGGCGTGATGGCGAAATTCATTCTGCAGATGCTGCGTGGAGAGCGCCCGACCATTTTGGGGACCGGAGAACAGGGGCGTGACTTTACCCACATCGCGAATGCTGTGTCGGCGAACACGTTGGCGGCGGCAGCGCCTAAAGAGAAGATTGGCGGAAAGACCTTCAACGTTGCTTGCGGCGAGCGGCATACGCTGAACGAGACCTATGAACTTCTGGCGAAGCTGCTTAAATTTCCGCATCCGGCGCAGTTCGGTCCCCCGCGTTTGGGAGATATCACGGATTCCGAAGCGGATATCTCGGCAGCGCGTGAGGCGTTTGGATACGAGCCGGTGGTGGGATTTGAGGAAGGGCTGAAGCGGACAGTGGATTGGTTTCGGGAAAGTTTTGCCCGCCAAGTGGGATAGCCCGTGCCCGTTTGGTAACGTGACTGTTTCGGCTACAGACGTAATTCCTTTCGTTTGCAACGGATAATCGGCTGAGGACCCTCCGGAACTGTACGGCGCGGGAGGGGAAAGGGCCAATTCGTCCGGGACCATGCACCAGCAGGGGCTCAAACAATTCATCTGGAACCGGCAGAATCGCCGCGCCAGTGTACCCCGTGTACTTTGTCGGGGGGTACTGCGTTGCGCAGCTCTGCTGCTGGCGAGTGCCGGTGTGCCATCAAGGGCGCAGAGTGGCAATACTGCGGCGCTGAACGTCCCGTGGTCCCCGCTGGCACCTCAAAGCCTGAGTACTGCTGCGACAGGTGCGGCCGGCGGGCGCGTGTTAAGCGTGGCGGTCGATCCCAGCGATCCGAACGGCAATACCGTATATATCGGCACGACCGGTGGAGTCTTTAAATCGACGAATGCTGCCGCATCGGCTGGCGTGGCATTCGCGCCGGTGACAGATCTGGTGCCGGCAGTGGACGTAGCTCATACCCATATCAACCTCGCGAACATTGGAGCGGTGACGGTGCAGCCTGGCAACCATGACGTGGTGCTTGCCGGCACGGGCGACCCCACCAACCAGCGGGACTCCCTTTACGGGACGGGTATTCTGCGCTCCGCCGATGGCGGCAACTCATGGATATCGATAACAGGCTCGCGTGATCCTGGCACCGGCCTCGAACAGAACAGCTTCTTCGGAGAGGCGTTCGCCGGCTTCGCGTGGAGCACGATGCAGCCGAACCTGGTGGTGACTGCAGTGACGACCGCGCCGGGAGCTTACCGAGTAAATGCGGGATATACGGGTACAGGCGACAACAGCGCGAGTGGGCTTTACTACTCGGAAGACGCGGGACAGACCTGGCAACTGGCGGCGATCCAGGATGGACCGAATCAGGTCTTACAGGCGCCGGGCCAAAGGACGGGCATCGTCGCTCTCGCTGTGGTTTGGAACCCCATCCGGCAGATCTTCGTGGCAGCGCTGCGCAACCATGGATTCTATTCATCACAGGATGGTGCAGCCTGGACGCGGCTCCAAAACCAACCCGGAACAGCGCTAAGTGCCAAAACATGCCAGTACCCAGGCGGTTCGAATTGCCCGATCTACAGCGCGGGGTTGGCTGTGCAGCCTGGCAGCGGCGATATGTTCGCGCTGGCGGTGGATCAGAACGACAAGGACGGCGGTCTATGGGAGGACGTCTGCGGCGCGTCCGGCGGAAGGTGCACCACGCCACTCCCGGTTTTTGCCAAGCAGATCAGCATTGCCAATGCGCTCGAGACCACCATGGGGTTTATCGCTGGAGCAAGTCACGCCCTGGGGCTTGAGGCAATTCCCTCGGGCAACGACACGGTGCTGTTTGCCGGGACGCAGGATCTGTTTCGGTGCAGTCTGGCGGCGGGTTGCGTGTGGCGCAATACAACCAATGTGAACAGCTGCGCGGCGGCGAAGGTCGGACCGAATCAGCATGCCGTTGTTTCGACGAACAGTATGTCGGGAACGCCGACCATGTATTTTGCAAACGATCGCGGCCTGTGGCGCAGCAGAGATGCGGTGAACCAACAGCAGCTTGCCTGCTCTGCCGACGATGCGGCGCATTTCGACAACCTGAACGCAACCTTGGGGTCGCTGGCGGAGGTGACGTCCCTCGCTCAAGACCCCACAGACACGAATCAGTTGCTGGCGGGAACCGGTGCGGCGGGAACGGCAGGCGGTCGCGACGGCTCTTGGCAGTTACTACTGAACGGTCCCGGGGGATTCACCGCTGCAGGATGGGACGAGAATACTGGCACGTGGTTTGCGACTTCGGGCGCTGGAGTTTCGATCAGCAAATGCGCGGCGGGAGCATCATGCGGGCCAGGGCAATTCGGCAGTGGTGCCGTAATAGGCAACGGTCAGGTGAGCGGCGACGGCTCGGCGCTGGGCGTGCCAGCAGTGTGGACACTGGATCCGGAAGATCCGACGCGGATGATAGTGGCCACGTGCAGGGTGTGGCGCGGGCCAGCCGATGGGACCAATTGGACATCGGCGAATGCATTGAGCCGCATGCTCGACGGGAACAATGCGTCGGTGTGCCAGTCGAGCAATACGCAGGTGCGCGCTCTGGCTGCAACGGGTGCGGTCTCCGGACGAGGCGATAATGCTGAGCGCGTCTATGTGGGGTTGGCGGGCACGCCTGATGGCGCGACGACCCACGCGGGCCACGTGCTGACGGCACTGGTCACTCCATCGTCGGTTGCTAACTCGACAAGCTGGAGCGATATCACGGCTAGTCCAGTCACGAATGATCCAACAGATTCGGAGGTCTTCAACCCGGCTCAAGTAGGGGTTTCTTCGATTGTGGTGGATCCAACGGATACGACTGGGAAAACCGTATATGTGGGAATAGCCGGTTTCGGCGGACAGGGGTTTGCGCCGCTGGGATCGTGGCGGAATGTGCCGGTGCTTTACCGCAGTACGGATGCGGGCGGCCATTGGCAGAATCTGACCAACAACCTGCCGAATGCGCCTGTGAACGCAGTGCTGGTGGATCTCGGGGATCCGGCAATCGTGTATGTGGGGACGGACGTCGGAGTTTATGTAACCACCTCCATTACACAGTGCATTGATGTCAAGCAGAACTGCTGGAGCGCTTACGGTACCGGCCTGCCGGCGGTACGAGTCACGACCCTGAGCGCGGTAGATTCGAGCGCCGAGAAGTGGCTGCGGGCGGGAACCAAGGGTCGCGGTGTGTGGCAGGCCGAGTTGGCCAGCACCGCGCTGAAAACACAGGTAACGACGGCAACAATCACACCCGCGACGCTTACCTTCGCCTCCCAGGCGATAGCTACGACAAGCGGTGCAGAAAGCCTGACGATCCGGAACACCGGCGGAGTGACGTTGACGCTGGATGCGCCGACGGTGAATAGCAGTGATTTTGTTCTGAGCAACAAATGCCCGGGAAGCCTGGGAGCGGGCACGTCGTGCACGATCTCAATCGTGTTTGCCCCGACCGCAACGGGTCAGCGCGCCGCGACGGTGATAGTTCCAGCCAATGTCCAAGGCGGCTTATTGACGGCCGACGTGCAGGGCACGGGAACGCAGGGAAGCACCATGGTGCTGACGCCCCTGCGGATGGACTTCGGGTCGGTGCGGATCGGCCAAACCAGCTCAGTCCAATACATAACTATCGCAAATACTGGCGTGAAGCCGACGGGACTGAAGCCGTTCGGCATCAGCGGTCCGTTCAGTACGACTGCAAATACATGCGGCTCGTCGTTGCCGGTGAACACGAGCTGCACGGTCGGTGTGGTCTTCTCTCCCATCTCTTCGGGCGCAGCGTCCGGCAGTCTGATCGCCGCCGACGATGCCGGAGTACAGACCGCCCTGTTGAGCGGGGATGGACAGACGGGCCCGACCGATACGCTGAGCGCGACGGCAGTGACCTTTGCGCCGCAGGTGATAGGAACTACCAGCGCAGCGCAACAGGTGACAGTGACGAACAGCGGCGACAGCGCGCTAACAAATATCAAAGTTCAGGTAACCGGAGACTTCTCGGTGACGAACCTGTGCGGCACGTCACTGCCGGGGCATAGCACCTGCGCGCTGCAGGTGGTGTATTCGCCCAAGGCGCTGGGAGCTGAGCGTGGCCAAATGACGATCCAGGATGGACTGGGCGCGCAGGTGGTAACGCTGAGCGGCACAGGCATTCCGCCTGCCTCCGGGAGCGGCGCGGCAGCAACCCTGTCGCCATTGACCATCGATTTTGGAACTCAGGGCGTCAATTCGATTTCGGCACCGCAGACGCTCACGCTGATCAACACGGGGACAAATGCGCTAAGCGGCATCTCAGTTGCAGCAAGCCAGCAATTCGCCATAGCCAACAATGCCTGTACAGTGACCGTCGCGCCGGGCGCGAGCTGCACGGTAGGAGTAACCTTCGCCCCGCAGGCGACCGGTACGCAGCAAGGGACCGTACAGGTAACGGCCAACGGAGTGAGCACGCCGTTCAATGTGCCGGTGACGGGAAATGGCGCCGACTTCCAGCTGAGCGTTCAAGGGGCCTCGAGCAGCATAGTCACGGGCGGAAACAGTGCGACATACCAACTGTTGCTGACGCCGATTGGCACGTCGACGGGACAGGTCAGCTTTACATGCACGGGCGCTCCAGGGGCAAGCACCTGCTCGACCAACCCGGCAAATGTGACCATGACAGGCACGGGCGCGACGTCGACGATTCAGGTGACGGTGAATACCTCCGCGACAAGTGCGCACTCGAAGCCGGCGATGCCCTGGAGCAAATCGGGTGCTGGAGTGCTGTTGGCTTGCCTGATCCTGTGGCGGAGACGGGAATGGGCGAGATCGTTCGAGTCACTCTGTGTGTTGCTGGTGCTTGGTCTCGTCTGTGTGGGTTTAAGCGGCTGCGGGCTATCGATCAAGGGCGGCGGCGGAACCCCTCCTGGGCAGGGCGACGGCGGCAGCCAGGGCGTATACACCATCATGGTCGAGGCGGGCGCGCCCGGCGTCTCCCGGAGCGTCACACTGAAGCTGACAGTGGAGTGATCGGTGTCAGCGCCGACTGAGACTGAGTAACCCTAAGTGGAGCGTCCGAAGACTCGGAAAGGTTCGGCCTCGGCGACCCGCTGATTCACCTTTTCGATATCGCGAATGTAGAGAGTATTGTCTGACCGATTGTTCTTTGCAGTGACGGTGCGAAGCCAGGGATTGTAAGTGACGGCGGTAAAGCTGTGCTCGCTCATGAAGCAGGAGATGCTCTCGATCCCGTCTCCGTATTTGATGCTTTCTTCATTATTCTCGGTGAGAATTGCTACCAGCTCAGGACGCCCCGCGGTTTCATTTGCGCCCGCCAGGACTGCTCCTTCGTAGCCTTCCACATCGATCTTCATGATGGACGGATGCAGAGCGTAGGAGTCGATGGTGCGCATTTCGATCAGGCAAGAGGACCCTTCGGCGCCAACGTGATGCATTGCGGACGGCCCGCTGGTCGATACGGATACGTTGCCCGGAGCGCGTCCCACGGCGTACGGCTCGACGCTGACACGATCGGCGATGCGATTGAGGTCAATGCAGGCGGGCAATAACTCGATGGCGGCAGGGCTCGGATCAAAGGCATGGTCTGCGCCCCTACGGCAGCCGATGCGAGCACGCTATAGGCGCCCACGTTCGCGCCTAGGGCGGAGAAGATGTCTCCTTCTCTGAGGTAGTGAAGAAGAAGCCTCATATCGAAGTCGTTGAGACCGCAATTTGCCATTTGGCGTCGTTCCGTATCTTCCACTGATACCGGGAGTCTGGCACGATCGGTAACCGGTACGGCCAGCGCCGCTCCCGGAAGGAACCGGATAGCAATTTGCCAGCGGACGAAGCGAACCATGCCCGCAAGAGGCGCCTCTGCATCGAGGGGATGACGCCAGACATGGCGTAGAGCGTTGAGCATGGCGGAACCAGCCGAAGGCGTGGTGGAATTACCGGAGTAGGCCATTAGCGTTGCCGGCCTCGTAGAGCAAGGTAATATTCGCTCTAGACTCCATTCGAGCAGCAGAAATACAGGCAAGGCAGACTGCAAGCGATTGCCCGAGGAAACGGGAGGGGAACAGTTGGCAACGACAGGACGGGTTGAGTGGAGGGCTCCGTCGGGTAATGGTTTCGCTGCGCCACCGACCGCGCGGGTTGGCCTTTCGTGGCTGATCCGGACAGGCATGTCTTTGAGTTTTCTCGCCGCCTTTCTTCAATATGAGGTCAACGTCGGTCTTGCGTCATATATGTCTCTGGCAGCCCTGGGTTTTAGCGGCTTGCTGGTCCTCTGCGGACGGCGGCGTGGCGATCGCGTGCAACATATCCTTAGCGGCGGTGGTCTTTGGTTCGCGGCGATGGTCTTCGGTGAAGTTGTCTCCTATTCGTCGAACGACACGTACTCCGTCCTGTACGGAATCGTCTTTATCGGAGTATTTTTCTGCGCGAGGCTGGTCGTGCAGGAGATTGGCCTGCCAAACGTGCTGCGCGCGTATGCCCATGCGGGATTTGTGACGGCCACTTTAATTCTGGTTTCCGGCCGCCAGGCACTGCTGGCAAACGAACCCGGCCGGTTTAGTGGTGGCACTCGCGCCCATCCCAACCTGCTCTCCTTCATTTTGGCGGGCTACTTACCAGTCATCGTGTGGCGAGCGATGGAGGAGAAGGAGCGCTGGCGCAAGCGGGCGCTGATCCTGCTTTCGATGACTACCTTCGTTCTGATGTTCATGACCGGCTCCAGAGGCAGTCTCGCGGCCGTGCTTGCCGGCGGCATAGCCTTGCTGGCGCGGGCTGTGGGCAGTGGACGGCTGCACAGATTTCGGATGAACCGTTTCCACGTGGTCGTTTTCCTGATGATGATTCCATTAGTGGTAATGTTCCTGCATCAGCACAACCGAATCGGTCATTTTGAGGATTTTCTTTACGATTTCCTGAAGTTGAATTCAACCCAGCGCGGGCTAAAGTCTGGCTTCTCCGGGCGTACGGGTATCTGGCAGATAGCCTTTCGAATTCTGCGCACGCACAACAGGTGGCTGTTTGGTTTCGGCTATCGGGCAGGCGATCGCCTGGTGGGCACCATCGACAACGGATACGTTCAGTTGCTGTTTGAGAGCGGCCTGATTGCTGGTTTGATGATCTTCGGAAGCATGCTGCGGGTCTTCTATTTGTTGTGGGGGGCTTCGCGCCTGCGGGAGAACAACGCCTGGACTCGGTACTACATCATGCTGTGGTGCATGATGATCGTCTATTTCTTCAATAACATCTCAACCCGGTATCTGTTCAGTTTCGGTAGTCCTTTCTCCCTTTGCATCCTGTGCCTCATGGCTGGCTCGCGGCAGGAGTTGGTGGGCGGCGGGATGCGGGCGCGTGTGATGCAGAAGGTGAAAGCGTCGCCGCATGTGGTGGCGAAGACGCTGGCATGGGGAACTGCCGGCACGTTCAGATCGAGCGCGGAATGAAGTCCTTAATTAATGAAGCCTCCCGGTGAAGGCGAAAATACAATCGAACAGGCTCCGGGCGCATACGGCGAACAAGGCTTATTCCGTCACGGTCTTTGGAATAACACTCGAGTTGTATCGGAAGATGACGATAAGCGGTCACCGGACGAGCCGAGCACTCGAAATCTTTGCAGTTGCAAGAAGCAAATTCCCAAACAACTTTGGGACAAGGATGCGCAAATGTTGTTACTTCGATCTCATAGGCAGGCTTAATCAACTCCTGGCGGTTCGTTTTTTCGCGTTGCGGCTCAGTATCCCGGTACGCTATTAAGGCGACAGCAGCGATCACTTTAGAGGAGAACTCCCCCGGATGGGTGTGCATACACCACTTAACCTGCGACGCATCACCTCCGGCTCCTCATGGATCCCAGAGATTGATGGATTGCGCTTCATTGCCATTGCACTCGTCGTGCTATTTCACCTTGCGGCGGAGATCGTGACCAAAGGCGCCGTCACTTTTACCACGAAAGCGTGGTATGCCGGCCTTTTTTCCTTCCTTGGCCGAGGTGGCATCGGCGTGCCCATTTTTTTTGTGATCAGCGGTTTTATTCTTGGCCGTCCCTTCGCGAGTCATTATCTTCTTGGTCACGCGAAGCCCTCGCTGCGCAGCTACTACCTACGGCGCTTCACTCGTCTCGAACCGCCCTATCTCATCAACATCGCCGTTTGCGCGTCTGCCATCGGACTTTATGCGCGCGTTCCGGTACGCGAACTCCTGCCTCATTTCGCGGCAAGCGCGGTTTACCTGCATAGTTTCTTCTTCCGAGAGAACGGTGTGATCAATCCTGTAGCCTGGACGCTCGAGATGGAGGTGCAGTTCTATCTTCTGGTCCCACTGCTCACCCTCATCTTTCTCGTGCGCCACCGGTGGCTGCGCCGCACTGTGCTGAGCGCGAGCTGCATCGCGATACCGGCGGTACTTGAGCTATTCGTCTTCGGCAAGATCAGCGGCCACTCTCATTTCTGGGCTACCGTCGGCTGGTGGCTGCAATATTTCCTGGGCGGCATGCTACTCAGCGATATTTACGTCACCGATATGCCGTCATGGCCCGCATCGTGGACATGGGATCTGGCCAGCGGCCTTGCGTGGTCCATCCTGCTGCTTACCGAACATAACCGGTTCTATTCGTTGGAACCGCTCCTTATCGTTCTCGCTTTTATCGGCGCATTCCGTGGCAAGCTTCTGCACCGCCTGTTTGCCATCCCATGGATCGCTCTCGTCGGCGGCATGTGTTATTCCATATATCTCTGGCATTTTTTCGTCATTGCGCTGGTCTTCAAGATCTCTCGCCGGATCCTGATCACCCATGACCTTTTGGCCAACTTTCTTCTACAAAGTGCGCTCATCTTGCCCTGCATTCTGGCGTTCTCCTTTATTTATTTCATCTTGATTGAAAGACCGTGTATGGATCCCGCCTGGCCGCAAAGGCTCAGAATCGCGATCGCTGATCTCTCGCAGAGGTCCGAAGTGGCATAGCGCGTTTTTAGTCCTTTAGCTGACGAAAGAGGCTAGGAAAATGAGGACATGAATCGCGAGTCGAAATCAATGAATTTCGGCCCTGGAGCCCGCTGCATTCGCTATCTGGACCGGATTCTCGGCAAGTTCACGACCCAACCGTTCGGAGAATTTAGTTACGCCAGTTCTGGACATGTGCAGGTTGTCGTCGAAATACTCTCCTCGTGGCAACCAATCGCTGGCATCGATCACGCGAATGCCACGTTCGCTGGCGAGACGAATTAAGGCGGCTCGATAAAGGGCCCACGATTCGAGACTGTAAAACTTCGCCCGATGAGAAGGTGACATTGGCATGATGACGATCACCGGGTCTAATCCGGCGCTCCGTCCATGCTGAAAGATGTATTCATAACTCGAATTGAATCTGTTTGGATGCTGCAGGAACTGGTAAGCTTTGTCGTCGAAATCGGAGGCTGCCGCTGCTTCAAGATTTGCGAAGTCACTTGCTCGGCCCAGGTCCGTGGTTTGTGCATGTGGCATACCGATCTCACCCATGGAACGTCGTAGCAGCTCCACAGCCTTCCAGGCGGAGAATCGGTTCGGCAAGAAGGGAAGGGCGCGCAGCACGCGTACCTCCATCAGGTCCAGTTGACCAAAATTGTATGCGTCCGCGACCTCCGATATCGGAACCGCTGGATCGATAGCGACCAAGCCATTTCCAGTGAGGTTCCAAGGTCGGGTATGATCCTCATCCGTTAGCTGGAAGTCGAAGATTCCAACCACGAGGGTTCGAATATGTGGGTGTCTGTACAGTGCATACTCGGAGAACAATCTCTGCTCCTGAGGCGGAATGCCTCCCAAAGCTGTATTCAGAGGCCGGAAGGATTTGCCTCGCTCGGATGCAGCGGTAACGAATAAAGTCTCATCAAGACGGTCGTCGAGCAGGGAATTGCCAAGAAGCAGCAGATTTGCATCCGAAGCAGATTCAATCGAGCGAAGCTTCCGAAAATAGGGTTGGTGGTGACTCCAAACACTGAAGAAGGCATCAAGAATCACTATCAGCAACAGACCGACAATTCCAAGTGGAAGTAAAGAACGCTTCGGCATCGACCAACTCAGAAATCAATATAGATGAACTTCGAGGATTGACCTGAGAACGAATAGATGAGGAGCATCGCGAGAGCCCAGACCAAACACCGCAACAGTAAGTCGATGTGGCCTCTAAGAAACGGAGGACACGCATCTCGCTCTCCTGCTAGATACTCAATGGTGCTGCGGAATCTCGAAAGCATCAGCCGAACAGCAGCCTCCTGTAGAACAGGGTAGCAGTGTTCATGTCCATACAGAAGAATGGCCAGCCGGCGTTGACAAGCACGAAAGTGAGCAGCCGGCTGGAAAAGACAGCGACAGGGTTGCTGCTCGGATCACCCCTAAATCGCCGCCACAGGCGATGGCCAGCGAGAAGAAGCCCGTGCCATAAGCCCCAAACGATGAAGTTGATTCCGGCTCCGTGCCAGAGTCCACTTACAAGCATGACCACTATGATGTTGAGGTAGATGCGCGGGGTGGAAACTCGGGATCCGCCTAGCGGGATGTATACATAATCAATCAGCCAGCGGGTAAGGGAGATATGCCAGGACTGCCAAAATCGCTGGATGTTGCGTCGCCCGTACGGCCAATCGAAATTCTCCGGTACACGGATGCCGAATAGACGTGCAGAGCCGATCGCGATGTCAGAGTAACCGGAAAAGTCAGCGTAGATTTTGGCACCGTAGGCCAAGCCCCAAAGGATCAGCACGCGTCGATCAGCGATGAGAATGTCGTGAACATTCAGATGATCAGTCCACGCAGTCAATAGGTCAGCCACTGCGAATTTCTTTACAAGACCAATGAGTATGCGGGTGATGCCGCGTTCCCAATCCAGGGTCCAAGCGGTCGGCTCTTTGCGGAGCTTTGGGAGAAAGTCCTCGTAACGTTTGATTGGGCCCGCCACCATGGTGGGAAAGAAGAGAATGAACGCGAGATATTCTCCGAGCGTGCCGGCTTCGGTCTTGTTTGCCTTACGATCCCATGCGTAGTGGTAGAACTCGAACGTAAAAAAGGAAATGCCCAGCGGGAGAAATGCGCCTTGCCAGCGGATCAGGTCGGTTCTTCCAAAGAATGCTAGCCCCGTAAAGAAGTTCCAGTACTTGAAGATCCCGAGGAGGATGACGCTTTGCAGGATTCCGACGATGCACCAACGAGAGCGGGGCCTATAGAGTCGGCTTATGATCGACTCCCACAGGAAAATCAGAAGGCACAAGGCTCCCCAGATACCAGCCATTGAGTAGCTGAAGTAAAGAAAGAACGCACTCCCAAATACCACAATGACCCACACTCGCAGCGAGGCTGGGGCAAGGCGATACAGAATTGCGGCAGGCAACAGAAAAACTAGATAGTAGGCAAATGTATTAAAAATCAAAGGATTGACTCGCAGTAGTGATTCGAAACCATTGCCTGCTGGGAATAGGTGTTCCGACCAAGACTTCGTCTGACAGAGACCATGGTCGCGCGGCGGTGTGCTGTGCCTGCACTCTCCTGTTGAAGGCTGCGTTCCGGCGCGGCACGCGGGCCAAGGGTGTCAGATGCATTCCCGATTATCAGACGGTCCAGCATCTTCTCCCGCGCCAGGTGCGCCGCATCCAGGAACGTCTGCAACGGCGTTTTCCCGAAGCAGTGCTTGCGTGAGTGCTCGCGCTCATTGTACTCACGCACCCCGTTACCCAGATCCAGTTGTAACCGTCCCAGGCGCGGAATGAAGTTCTTGCGCCTTTCCCGGGCAGAATCGAAACGGGCATACCGCAAAATCCACAAAGGCTCTACACTGGTGGGGCGGGCCGCGTAGCGACCTCGCCCAGGATTGTTCAAGGAGTGAAACAGCGTCGCGGGCCGATCGGTCACAAGCGAATCGGCGTGCTGCAAACCCCAAAATATGAGTCAACGTTTAGCGGTCTTTCTGGCAAGCGCACTGACGGTTGCGGTGCTGCAACCGCTGCCAGCACTCAGCCAGACGGGGTGTGATCCCAACACCTCTTACTGTGGGGGCAGCACGACAACAACCGGTCAGCAACTGCAATTGCCGGGTCTGCAGAATGGCGGGTTCCCGAATGCGCAGAATCCCTACGGTACAGGTGCCGGTTATGGGGGAGGCGGCATCAACATTAGCGGCCCCGCGCAGTCGATAGATCTGCAACAGGTGCCCACCTATACGGACAATCTTGGCGGCCGAGGTGAAGGTACAAACGCCCGCACCTATCCCCTGTATTACCAGCGTTTCTTCTCGCCGGATCAGCCAACCGAGTTCCAACGGATGGTGTACGCGTCGGTCGGGCAGATGCTTCCCGTCTACGGCGCAAAGCTGTTTCTGCAAAGCCCGAGTACCTTCGCACCCGTGGACCAGGTGCCGGTCACGTCGAATTACGTCGTGGGTCCTGGCGACCAGTTGCTGATCCGTGTGTGGGGTCAGATGAATTTTAACGCCGAAGTTACTGTGGACCGCAACGGCGAGGTTTACGTGCCGCATGTCGGCGCAATCCATGTGAGTGGAGTTCCCTATAGCGATCTGCAACAGCGGGTGCGAAGCGGCGTTGGACGTATTTATAAAAACTTCGACGTATCAGTGAACCTGGGACAGCTCCATCCCATCCGCATCTTTATTACGGGGCAGGCGCGCTACCCGGGCAGCTATACCGTGAGCTCAATGAGCACGCTGATAAGCGCACTGTTCGCGACGGGCGGGCCGGCGCCACAGGGTTCGCTACGTCACATTCTGCTGCGGCGCAATGGCACCGCAATCGCCGATTTGGATCTGTACGAGCTGTTGGTGAACGGAGACAAGTCGCACGACGTGTCGCTGCTTCCTGGAGATGTGATCTACATCCCGCCGGTAGGACCGCAAGTAGCGGTCTATGGCAGCGTCCGGTCCCCGGCCATTTATGAGCTGAAGGACAACAGAGAGACCTCGACGCTGGGAAGTCTGCTCACGATTGCAGGTGGTCTGACGAGTACGGCGTCGCTTTCTCGTGCATCGCTCGAGCGTATCGATGATCAACAGCATCAGCGCGCTCTCGATGTGGCGCTGGACGTCGCCGGCAAGGGAACCCTCCTGCGCGATGGAGATATTGTTCGCGTGCTGCCGATTTCGCCCACCTTCGATCAGACTGTGACGGTACGCGGCAACGTGGCGGACCCGGGACGCTTTGGCTGGCATCCGGGCATGAAGTTGAGCGAACTGCTTCCGAACAGCGGGGCGCTGGTGACTCGCGATTACTGGCAGAAGCGCAACCAACTGGGCTTGCCTTCACCCGTTTTCCAGCCAGACTACTCGCAGCGTTTCACCGCTTATCGCGAGACTCAGGCAGAGAGTCAGCGGCAATACCTGCTTTACCTTCAGCAGGACCAGCAGAAGCGGCTCTACGACCAGCAACACCCGGCACAAAGCGCGCAGCAAGGTCAGGGGGGTGCACCGGGCGCGACAACGGCACCGACTGGGGACACGCAGGATGCTCAGTCGAACACTATGGCGTCCGGCAGCAGTAGCGCCAGCGACGTGCCGCCGCCTGAAGTGCAGATGCCGGGCACGGTGCAGAGCCAGTCGATTCAGACGACGCAGAGCCCGATCCCACGCAACGACACCATCGGTGGGGGTTCGTTGGCGGACGAGCAACGCATCGCGCGGACGGAGAACATATCGATGGCGCGCTACCTAAATGATGTATCGCTGATGGCGCCGGAGATCGATTGGTCCTACGCGGTCATTGAGCGTATGGATCCGGCGACGCTGAAGACAACCTTGATACCGTTCGACCTGGGCAAGCTGGTGAAGGATCACGACGCAAGCCAGGATCTGGCGGTGCAGCCGCACGATGTCATCACCATCTTCTCGCAGGCCGATATTCGGGTGCCGCAGAACCAGCAGACAAAACTGGTCCGGATCGAGGGCGAAGTAGAGCATGCGGGCATTTATAGTGCCGAGCCTGGCGAGACGTTGCGCCATCTGGTGGAACGTGCTGGTGGTCTCACGCCTAACGCCTATTTGTTCGGAGCAGAGCTGACGCGGGAATCTACGCGCATCGTGCAACAGCAGCGGCTGGACAATTACATCACGCAGCTGGAAGTGTCCACCGATCGCGCTGCCGCCGCGAGCTCCGCAGGAGCAATCACGCCGACGGATCAGACGGCGAACGCAGGTGCAATTGCCGCAACGCAACTGCTGGTGCAACGGTTGCGGCAGATGCGCGCCAGTGGTCGGGTCGTGCTGTCGCTGACGCCCGATGCGAACAGTGTGAACAATCTGCCGGAACTGCCGTTGGAGGATGGAGACCGGTTCATCGTTCCAACGATGCCTTCCAGCGTAAATGTGGTTGGTGCGGTATACGAGCAGAGCTCGTTCCTCTTCGATCCGCAGCGGCGCGTCTTTGGTTATCTGAAGCAGGCTGGCGGCGCGAACCGCGACGCCGACAAGGACCATGCGTTTGTGATCCGGGCGGACGGGTCGGTGCTGAGCCGGGAATCGGCGAAAACGTTCTGGGGCAATGAATTCGACCAGGCGCGAGTGCAGCCGGGCGATACGATTGTAGTGCCGGAGAAGACTTACCGGGGCAATGGCCTACGGACCGTCCTTGCCTTCTCGCAGCTCTTCTCCACGCTTGCTCTAGGCGCCGGGGCGCTTGCGGTGATCACGAATTGAGCCGGACAATCGAAACTGAAAACGGGACCATCCGCAGGCTCGGGGCACTGGATGGTGATCACGAATTGAGCCAGACCATCGAAACGGAGCACGGGACCGTCCGCAGGCTCGACCTGCTGGATGTGCTCCTGGTTTTTGCGCAGCGTAAGTGGCTGATCCTGGGCTGGGCGCTGGCGGGGCTGGTGATCGCGATCATCGCGATTCTGCGCGCGCCAACGCTTTACAAATCCCAAGGAACGATCATGCCGCCGCAGCAGGAGCAGTCCAGCGCCACCGTGCTCAGCCAGTTAGGGGCTCTGACGGCATTTGCCGGAGTCGGGAGCAATCTTGGACTAAAGAATCCAGCTGACCTGTATATTGCGATTCTGCAGACGAACCTGGTGGCCCATAACATGGTCGACCGGTTCCACCTGATGGATGCGTACAAGATTCCCGACCCGGACGGTGCGGCCGGCTACCTGAGGAAGTACTCGAAGTTTTCTTCCAGCAAAGATGGCCTGATTCAGATCTCGGTGGAAGACAAGGACCCGAAGCTCGCGACTGAACTGGTCAACGGCTACGCCGATGAGCTTTTCAACCAGAACAACCGGCTGGCTATCGGGGCGGCAAGCCAGCGGCGCCGATTTTTCCAACAGCAGCTTGCCGAAGAGAAGGATCGTCTGGCGGATGCCGAGGTTGCGCTGCAAAGAACGCAGCAATCCACCGGCGTGCTGCAGCTAAGCGGGCAGGCGTCGAACATCATTGGCCAGGAAGCCAGTCTCCAGGCCAACATCACGAGCCACGAGGTGCAGCTGGGTGCGTTGCTCTCTTCGTCGACGGAGCAAAACCCGGAAGTGGTGCGCCTACGCACAGAGTTGAGCGGGCTGCGCGAGCAACTGCAGAAAATGCAGAAGGGCACTAGCGGCGACATGTTAACGCAGCGACAGTTCCCAGGCGCGGGGCTGGAGTACATCCGCAAAGAGCGCGATGTGCAGTATCACCAGACGCTGTACGATCTGCTGGCGAGGCAACTCGAGGCGGCGCGCATTGACGAGGCCAAAGCCTCGCCGACAGTCCAGATCGTGGATCCGCCGCAGCTGCCACGGGTGACTTCGTGGCCGAAGCCATTCCTTTTCATCCTTGTTGGCCTGGTGCTTGGGACAATGTTTGGCTGCATCCGCTGCGCAGTTATCTATCTGTACGAGTACCTGGATAGCAGTCCGGATCTGCGCGAGCGTTACAAGCAGGTGAAGCGGGCGATGCACCTTCGAGGCTAGAACCGACGTGCCGGGCGAGGGTGCAGTGGATCGCTCACGGATTTTCGCGGTCATCGTTTTGTACAAGCAGCGTCCGTCAGAGTCCGTGACGGTGGCGACGCTGGCACGTGCCATACGCGAGAATCATGGACTGGACTGTGAGGTCTTGATTCATGACAACAGCCCTTCGAGTGATTTTGCCGCGGACGAGTTTCCGGAGGGTTTCCGGTATTACCCGGCGCCGGTGAATCACGGCCTCTATGCCGCCTACGAGGGAGCACGCCTATCCGCAGGGGCAGGGAGGTCCGGCGCGCCAGCGCAAGGCTACGACTGGCTGTTGACGCTGGACCAGGACACAGCTCTCCCTGCAGATTTTTTCAAAGCGATCGAACCTGGGCTGCGCGCGGCCAAAGATGACCCACGGATTGCCGCGATTGTGCCGCATCTGGCGGAGGGGAATCGTCTGCTCTCCCCGGCGTATGTGGGGCTTAGTAGAACGAGACCGATGCCGGCTTCCTTCGGCGGAGTGCCGAGACGTGAAGCGCGAGCCTTCAACTCGGCAGCGCTGCTGCGCATCGAGGCGCTCGATGCGATTGGCGGATTCGACCCCTGCTTCTGGCTGGATCACCTCGACAGCTGGCTGCATCATCAGCTGTATTTGCAAGGCTGGCGAATGTATGTGTTGGACTCTTTGCATCTGGAGCATCAATTTTCATTGCTGAACTACCGCGACCGCGTTCCACTCGCTCGCCTGCGCAATTTTTTGGCTGCGGAGTCGGCATACTTCGATGAATACTGTTCGCCGGCCGCAGGTGTTGCACACACTATGCAACTTGCGGGACGACTGATGAAGCAGGCGCTCCGGTGCGAGACCCGAGAGGTGCGGGAAGCAACCTGGCGGGCACTGCGGCAGCGTCTGGCGGTACCAAAGAGCAAGCGTTTGACCGCGTGGCGAGGGGCGCTAGGGGGCTGGCCGGGAGCGGGATCCGTGGAGAGTCACTAATGTCCCAGTCGCCGAAGCAGCAGGCGGGTTCAGCGGCGGTTCGCACGTTAGCCGTAGTCGTGCTGTATCGGACGTCGTTCGACGAATCGCAGACAATTGCGGGTTTGGCGCAGGCGTTTCAAGAGGATCCCGTGCTGAGACAGGAGCTGGATGTATTGGTGTGGGACAACGGACCCGACGCCCAGGAGGAAAGCGGGCTTCCGTTTCTAGCCACCTATCGGCATTCGACCGCAAATGAGGGCGTGAGTGGTGCGTACAACGCCGCGATTGGGACCGCGGCGCAACGGGGCTGTGGATGGCTGTTGTTGCTGGACGATGATACCTCGGTGACGGGGGAGTTTCTGCGCGGGATGCTCAGTCACGCAGTCGAGACAGCCGACGAGCAGCAGATCGCCGCTGTTGTGCCTTTTCTGCATGCCGGCACGTTCTGTATGTCACCACGACTGTGGCGGTTTGCCCGGCATGTGCCTTTGCCACGGCCGGCCGGGGCCTACACGGAGAAGCGGTCGATCTTTGCGGCGAACAGCGGCTCACTTATGCGGACGCGTGCGCTCGAAGCGATTGGCGGCTACAGTTCTCGTTTTTGGCTGGACTACTCAGACATCGAAGTCTTCCACAGGTTGCATCAGCACGAATTCTCCGTCCGCATCGCAGGTAATCTCAGTCTCGAACATGAGATGGCGATGCTGGACTACGATCGGCGGATGACGCCGGGGCGATTTGCCACGTTTCTTGCGGCGGAAAGCGACTTCATGGACCTTTATCGCGGACGAGCGGAGCGCGCCATGTATCTCCTAAGGCTGGCGGCGCGAATACTGCACCAGCGGAGCTATGCCGACCAAACCTTTGCGCGGCTCAGCCGCAAAGCGTTGTGGGAGCGGCTGACGACGCGGCGAGCAACGCGTATTACGCGGCATGCGCAGATGAGGAGCGCGAGTGCGGATCGCGTTTGATCATCAGGTAACGTCGCTGCAGGATGCAGGCGGTATGTCCCGCTATCACTACGAGCTGGCGCGGCAATTTCGCAGAAGGGAAAGCATTTCACTCAATCTGCTGCTGGGCGGCGAGAACTCTGTGCTGCCTTTCTCCGAGTTGGAAGGCGCGGCCGTGCGTGTGGAGAGCTGGAAGAGCCGCATCGGTCCCGGCTATCCGCGCTATGCGATAAATGCGCTGTGGACGGCTGCGATCGCGCCGCTGCGCGGGCGTTTTGACATTTATCACGCGACATATCAACGTTGGGAGCCGTCGATTCGACATCGAGCCATGGTGGCGACGCATCACGATTCGACGCAGGAGAGATTTCCAGAGCTGTTCCGCAATGCGGCAGCGATTCAAGCGCGCAAGCGCAGACTTTACCTGCGAGCCGACATGGTGATCTGCGTGTCCGAGTCGGCACGGCGCGATCTGATTGAGATTTACGGCCTGCCCGAATCGCGAACACGCGTGGTGCACCACGGCGTTACGCCGGTTGTGGCCTGTGCGGCGGGGCGGGAAGACGAAGGGGAGCCCTATGTGCTCTATGTAGGCTCGCGCAGTCCTTATAAGAATTTTCTTTCGTTGGTGCGGGCGTTTGGCGCGACGGGGGCTGCCCGAGATATGCGGCTGCTAGTGGCAGGCGGCGGAGACTGGAGTGGAAGGGAACGTGCGGCCATTGCAGAACTCGGGCTCGAAAGACGGGTCGCGTTATTGCCGCGGGTAGATGAGACGCGTTTGGGCAAGCTCTATAGCCATGCTGTGCTGTTCGTTTATCCGAGTTTGTATGAGGGATTTGGAATGCCGCCCCTTGAGGCGATGAGTGCGGGATGTCCCGTACTGGTGAGTTGTTCGTCCTCCCTGCCGGAAATCTGCGGCGACGCCGCCCACTATTTCGATCCGGCAATCGAAGGCGCGCTTGAGCGGGAGCTTGGTCGGCTGCTTGGCGATGGCGCACTGTTGTGTGCAAAGGTAGATGCTGGACGAGCACGGGCAGGACGATACACTTGGGCAATGGCTGCGCAAGGCACGCTGGAGGCGTATCGCCAAGCCATGAACGTGACCGGTCAACATTTGGCATCTCGCGACTGAAGCATTAGCGACAGCCTCTCTTGCTCATGCGAATTCTTCTCCTGAACCAGACCTTTTATCCGGACGTCGTCGCGACGGCGCAATACCTGTCGAGTCTGGCCAATGGGCTGGCCGAGCGCGGGCATGAGGTGCGTGTGTTGGCCGCGCGGCGTGCGTACGATGAGCCAGCGCGCCGCTTCGCTAAGCGAGAGCGCTATGGTCGCATCGAAATCGAGCGCGTGGGCGGCACAGGATTCGGGAAGGATGCGAAGTGGCGCCGTGCCGTGGATTTTGGCAGCTTCCTGTTGCGGGCCACGTTGCGACTTCTAATGCCGCCGGGGGCGGATTGCGTGGTGGCCCTGACCTCGCCGCCGCTCGTCGCGGCCCTGGCGGCGCTACGCTGTCGGCTCCGTGGCGAACGATTTGTGTACTGGGTCATGGATTTGAATCCGGATGAGGCCCTCGCGGCGGGATGGCTGCGACCGGGGGTCGTGGCCTCGGCATTGGAGCGGATTTCACGCTTTACGCTGCATTCTGCAGATGCTGTGGTGGTGCTGGACCGCTACATGCGCGACCGGATCCTGGCAAAGGGTGTGGACGCTGCGAGGGTGCGGGTAGTACCGCCGTGGTCGATGGACCGCTACGCATACTTCGATCAAGAGGGCAGGGCAGCATTCCGGGAGCGGCATGGTCTCACGGGAAAATATGTGGTGATGTACTCCGGCAATCACAGCCCGGTCCATCCGCTCGATACGCTTTTGCAGGCGGCACTCCAGTTAAAATCGGATTCGCGCTTCTGCTTTGTATTCGTTGGCGGCGGGAGCGAGTTTTCGCGACTGCGTGCGCTCTCAGAGGACCTCGGCCTGACGAATGTCAAGTTTCTGCCCTATCAGCCGATAGAGTCGCTGTCCGGTTCGCTTTCCGCGGCAGACCTGCAGGCAGTGGTCCTGGGCAGCGCAATGGTAGGGACAATCCATCCTTCAAAGCTTTACAACATGCTCGCGGTAGGCAACAGGGTGCTATATGTGGGTCCGGAACGGAGCCATATCAGCGATGCCCTCGAAAGCACCGGTTCGATAACACCTGGTGGTGCTGGGACAAAAGATAGGTGCAGCAGCCATTACATCCGAATAGACTTCGGCGATGTGTCTGGATTGACGGTCTGTCTGGAGGCGGATTGGGTGAACTGGAGGGAGGCGGGTCGAACCATTGTCAGCCCGGCGTCGCGCAACTATTCCCAGAATCGTCTGTTACCACAGCTTGTTCAGATTGTTGAAGATGCGGTTGCACCTGTGAAATTTGGTGTATCGTCTAATGTTGTTTAAGCGTAAATGCTTCAAAAGTAGTGAGCTATTTGCCCGCTGATGCTCTTTTTTACACGTGGTTAAACAAGCAATCCGGCTGACGTGCAGGTAAACTGGTTCTCCGAAAGCTGGCGATGTATATACCCCGTCGGCTCGCTTTTGGCAGAGTGCCGCAGTAATGCTAGCTTTTAAAGTCGCACAAGCATGTACCTTATTTACGTACGAGATAAGACCGGCTGTGAAGAGGCTTTCAGAAGCTTGGCAGGCAGCTGGCAGGAAGTTTCGCAGGACAAGCCCGAATGACGGTATTAGAACTTGGATAGCCGGTGTTCCATCCCCCCGCTGCATCTGAACAAGAAGGATGCAGCCTCAACCTTAATGCGCCAGAGCGGGGAGAAGAATCCCGGCGGTGCGCCGAACAGACGGGCAAGACGTGTATCCAAGGATACTGAATGAGTTCATTCGAAACCTCACGTAGTCTCTCCGTTCAACCCATCTGGAATGATTTTTCACGGAAGAGCGCTGCCCCCCATCGCGAGGAACGTTTGCGCGGAGCAGCTGCTTCGGCCGTTGCCTATGATGAGCAGGAGACGGACTTCGGAGTTGTGATTACGGGGAGCGACTGGTCGCTTTCCGCAGTTCGCCGGGTCATGGATCTAACTTTGTCGTTTTTCGGTCTGGTGATGTTTTCGCCGCTCTTTGGGATTCTTGCAGTGGCTGTTCGATTCAGCTCGCCCGGGCCAGTGATCTTCCGTCAGCAACGCGTGGGACGCATGGGACAACTGTTCACCATCTACAAGTTCCGCACCATGGAGGCCCAGCCTCAGCCCAAGGGGCTTTCGGTAACCAGGCATGGTGATCGTCGCGTCACCGCAGTAGGACGCCTTCTTCGCCGCTACAAACTGGACGAGCTGCCACAGCTGGTGAATGTGCTCTTCGGCGACATGAGCTTGGTTGGCCCCCGGCCGAAGCTTCCCGACCACCAGCATCGGCAGGCGCAGGCTATGCCGTTTCGTCCTGGGATCACGGGTGCGGCGACGCTGGTTTTCCGCTGCGAGGAAGAGATGTTGCGGCAGATCCCGGAGGAGCAGATCGAGGCATTCTGCAAATACAAGCTGACCCCCTACAAGACGCATCTCGATTTCGTTTACGCTGAGCGCGCCACCTTCCGAAGTGACTTGGCCTTAATGTTGCGCACGGCCCAGGTTTGTGTGGTGCGCAGCAAGGCGAGGCCGCCGCAGCCAAGCGCGATTCTTTAGGCGAGACTCCTTCATGCCTGTCTGAAACACGCTCTATACTCGATACAGATGTGAACATGAGGCACTGACAGGCCTCATCTCTTGTGCGCACAACACATGACCAAGCCAGCCAGTGGGAAACCCAGCCAGACCGTCTCTGATGAGCAGGTTCTCCAAGTCGCAACTCTCGCAAATCTTGAACTCACACCGGAGGAGCTTCCGGCGATGGGGCGTGACCTGAACGCCATCCTCGACTACATCGCCCAGCTGAACGAGCTCGATGTAGCGAACGTTCAGCCTCTTGCACAGATATCGGAAGTTGTTCTGGAGATGACTCCCGACGTCGCTGTTGCGCAAGTAGGGGAGACGACCTTGCGGGACGACACGCCTGTGCCATGCCTGGAGCGTGCGCCGGTGATGCAGGAGGCCCCGGAGACCGATGGCTCATTCTTCAAGGTTCCCCAGGTGATTGGGCGATGAGGTACGGCGTGCTACCGCGACAGGAGAAACGCACTTGAGGACTGAGGCGAATGGCACGATCTCGGTCGGGATGACGCTTCAAGAGCTTGGCCAGAGCGTCATTTCGGGCAGGGTGAAAGCTGCCGAGCTCGTGAACAGCTATCTTCAGCGCATTGAGGCGCGCAACGCGAAGATCAATGCCTATCTTTCGGTAGCCAGTGAAGACGCACGGCGGACTGCCGAGGATCTGGATGCGGCGGCGAGGCGGGGCGACCCGCTGGGATCTCTTGCTGGAGTGCCCGTTGCGATCAAGGATGTGATTGCCATCGAGGGGATGACAGCGACGGCAGGCTCACGCATTCTAGAGGGATACAAGCCGCCTTACACGGCAACGGCGGTGCGCCGGTTGAAAGAGGCGGGTGCGGTGGTGTTAGGCAAGCTGAACTGCGATGAGTTCGCGATGGGCTCGTCGAACGAAAACTCAGCCTATGGGGTGGTGCGGAATCCGGCGGCCCTCGATCGCGTGCCGGGCGGCTCAAGCGGAGGCTCGGCGGCAGCAGTCGCGGCGGAGTTGGCCGCAGCGACGCTTGGGACGGACACCGGGGGGTCGATTCGGCAGCCGGCGTCGTTCTGCGGTGTGGTGGGCGTCTTGCCGACATACGGGCGTGTGTCACGCTATGGGTTGATTGCGTTTGCGTCGTCGCTCGATCGCATTGGGCCGTTCGCCCGTACCGTGGAGGACGCGGCGATGGTGCTGGGGGTGATCGCTGGACACGATCCGCTGGATGCTACCTCATCCCGGCGGCCCGTGCCGGATTATGTCGCGGAGTGCCATAGGCCGGTAGAAGGTCTGCGCGTGGGTGTGCCGGCTGAGTACTTCGCTGAGGGACTGGACCAAGAGGTGAAGCTCACGGTCCAAAGGGCGATCGACTCCTTGCGCGCGCAGGGCTGTGTGATCACGCCGGTGTCACTGCCGCACACCCGCTACGCGGTGCCTACGTACTACGTCTTGGCGACTGCGGAGGCGAGCGCTAACCTGGAGCGCTTCGATGGCGTCCGCTACGGCTATCGCGCACCGGAGGTGAAGACTCTTTCGGATATGTATCGCGAGACGCGCGACCGCGGTTTTGGGCGCGAGGTGAAGCGGCGGATTCTGCTGGGAACATATGTGCTGAGCGCGGGCTATTACGATGCGTACTATCGCAAGGGCCAACAGGTTCGACGTGTGCTGGCAGAGGACTTTCTCAAAGCGTTTGAGAAGGTCGATGTAATTGTGACGCCGACCGCGCCGACGCCGGCGTTCCGTATCGGCGAAAAGACGGACGACCCGGTATCCATGTACCTTGCGGACATCTATACCGTGACGGCCAGCCTAGCAGGCATCTGCGGTATTTCGGTTCCTTGCGGAGTCTCCAGCGAGGGGCTGCCGATCGGCGCGCAGATACTGGGACCGCATTTCTGCGAAGGAACGGTATTTCGTGCCGCGCGCGCAATTGAGCAGGGGCAGACGGTCTAGAAACAAGTAACGCGTCCGCATTTCAACTGGTCGGGATGGGCTGGTGTTTAGGAAGGGTGGCCTTCCCATCCATCTCCCTTTGCGATGCTCAGGTTATGGATGGGAGGCCCTGTGTGATTGGGTTAGTTCACACCTTTGCTGGCGTCCCAGGCTCCCTGCTCCTTACGCACCATTACAATCTCGCCGATGTGGTAGGCGTTGTGGGTGCTGATGTTCGCGATGGTCGGCGCCCACTCGGCGAGTTGGGCGTCGGTGGCTGACGCGACTGCCTTCTCAATTCCCGTCAGCACCTGGTCAAGCTGGTAGACCGTTTCGTTCCACTGCTTGGCATCGAAGTTGTTGAAGGTCTCGTCGTTCTTGCCGGTGAACTTCGACGGCTTCTCCCCGCGGAAAGTCTGGAGCGAGCGCTCGTTCCAGAAGAGCAGGTGATAGGTAAGCTGGCCCACGGAGTGGTTGCCTTTGCCGTCTGTCCAGCGCGCCTGCTCAGGTGTGAGGTGGGCGACGGCGACGTTGGCGCAGACAAACCAGTCGCTCTTGTCGTGGGTGCTGTGGAGTTGTTCGAGCAGGATGGACCTCAAGGTGGGTGCCGGCTTCTTATCCTGCGCTCCCGCGTTCAAGGAGAAACAGAGAACGAGCGCTGTGGTGATGGTGATGAGGATGCTTGGCTTCATGCGTTACCTCAGATGGAATTGACCTCGATTTGTGCCGTCGGCCAGTCTAGTGCGGCCAGGGATAATCCGCGCGGGATTTTGTGACGAGTGTTACAGGTGTCGTGTCGAGTGGTGATTTGCGGCGATCTAGAGCGGTTGGTAGTAGCGTCCATCCGGGTTCGCGCATGCGTAGCAGAGGCGTTGGCCGTCCCGTTCGACGAAGCGATCGTAGTTGATGCCTTCGCCGCATTGTGCGCAGGCGAGGCGCTCCGCCTTGTAGCCGGGAAATTCTCTGGGCGGTAGGGTGACGCGGACCCATTCTTCGGTGAAGAGGTCGGCGTCGGAGAGCTCTCGGTAGGCGAGCATCTGCTGTTGGTTCTTGTTTTCAATCTCCGGGTGGAGGGTACGGGCGAGGTCCTTCGAAGACTCGCGGGCGGCGATGCGGATGGCGCGGTAGCCGGTTACGTCTTTTGGGGCCAGGTCGATGAAGGTGGCGGCCATCTTGCCCCAGTCGCGGAACTTGAGGGCGCGCTTGCCGAGGCGGCACCCGGTGACGACGCCGATGGCGTCTGTGGCGCAGCGATCGATCTCGACGAAGGTGACGAGGCGCTTGCGGTCGCGGCCACGGGGCTCGTCGATGCCAAGACGCTCGCAGCCGAGCACAGCCATACGGACGCCGAGGATTTGACCGGCGCAGAGATGGCCATGCGCGGATTCGGCCATGGTCAGGAGTTCGTCGAAAGGTTCCATTGCATCCCTGATGCTATGCCTGTCGACCTGGGCTCGCGAGGCTGCTCCACGAATCATGATCGCGAGCGATCACGGCCTCAAGGGGGACCCCCTCCCCCCTCCCCTCTCCGGAGGGGGGCCCGTAAGCCATCTGTCTTCAATCATTTAGACCGCATCCCGATCGCTAAGTACGGTGGTCTAAAGGACTTAAGTGTTAAATATCTCCAAATAAAGGGACTTAGAGGCGTGAATTTTGCCTCATTTCTGGTGCGATCGGGGCTACTGCTGATAAGTTGTTCATTACAAAATGGTTGTCGCTAAAAGTGTCCAAACAAATGACTTACAAGGCAAAAGCCACGGAGATCTTCCGTGGCTTTGTCTTTCTGAGTGAGTCCCTAATTCAAGACTAGCAAATTGGGCGGATAAACCTGGCAGGTTTCCGCGGTCGGAGGCGATGAGGATTTCCGTTTTGGAACGGGTCCAGGACAGAAACATAGCTTATCCAACGCCAATCTTGACAGGCTTCGCTTCGTTGACTTCCCGCGATTCTGAGCCCGAAGAATCTCAGCGGCATATTTATTCTATATTGTATAGATAATGAGTCGCCGCGATTACCTCGGGGAATTCGAGCACATCATTGTCCTGGCACTGCTGCGGCTGGAAGATCGCGCCTACGGGGTCACCGTGCGACAGGAGATTGAACTCCGCACGCAACGTGAGGTTTCAATTGGCGCTGTTTATGCCACTCTTGATCGCTTAGAGACAAAAGGGTATGTCACGTCCCACCGAGGCGAACCAACGCCGGAACGTGGCGGGCGTTCGAAACGCTTCTTTCGTGTCACAGCAAAGGGAGCGGCGGCTGTGAACCGCACGCACCACGCGCTGCAGAGGATGACAGAAGGACTCGGTTTCACATGGAGCCACGCGTGACGTCGCAGCAGAATTTCGTTCGTCCGCCGAGCCTTGCCGTTTGGCTTCTCAATCTTTTCGCGCTTGCCGAAAGGGCGGATTCAATCCTGGGTGACTTGCTTGAAGAATTCTCTCTCCTCGCGTCCAAATCGGGTGTGGCTTCCGCGCGAAGATGGTATTGGCGACAGACGATAAAAACTGTCCCACAGCTTGCGGGCGTTGGCTTCCGCACTGCCCCATGGATGACAGGCGCGGCCGTTGTGGGAGGATTCCTGCTGCGGAAGCTTGTCGCCCCGTGGGTGGACCCCTCGATATTTGCAGTGCTTGAGAGATATCAGGTCTTCGAGCATCACTTCAGCACGTACAGGTTCCTCGCATCGACTGGTCTTGACGTCGGACATTTCATTACATTTCTGTGCATTGGCTTCATCGTCGCTTTCGCCGCGAGGGAAAGAGAGATGGTGGCCACAATGTCTTTGGGCCTCATCTACGGCGCGATTGGTGTTGCTGGTTCGGTCTATATAGTGACCAGGACCGGGGACGATGCAACTCTGTGGAGGTTGACGTGGTACTTCGCCGATTCCCTGGCGATCGTTATAGCTGGAGCTATCGTCCGAACGCATAGGCTGGCTGCTACATCTCATTCTTCGAATGCCTAGTCTCAAGATAGCTCCCAGGTCGACGGCAACCTGGAAGTTGGACCAGCCATGAGTGGGTCCCGAGCATAGTTTCTCGGTAGTGCCCACGGCGCGTTCATTGTGGAGCATTTTAGCCAATACATCGTGATTCGTGGTTCGTATGCTTGAGACCCACGAGGTCTTCATGCGCCATCTATGCTTTCTGCTTCCAACGCTGGTGCTGTACTCATCCATTGGAAGGGGTTTTGCCGACTCTCCTGCGCAGGGGAAGGCCGAGGGTGAGCTGCTGGCTTTGCATCAGGCTGACAGGCGCGCTCACTTCGACCACGACATCAACGGCTTGCTTCGAAATCTGGGAAGCGAATTGCTGGATGTGCACGACGGAAAGATAAACCATTTGAGTCGCGAGGATGTGCGCAAGAAATTCGCCGAATACTTCCAGAGAGCGCAGTTCACCGCATGGGATGATCTCGAGCCTCCCATCGTGCGGGTTTCAGACGATGGAAGCATGGGCTGGATGATCGTGCATGTCAGGATTGCATATACGGAGAAGGACAATTCCGGGAAAAGTGTAGTCCACGACGACACGATGGCGTGGATGTCTGCCTACGAGAAGCGCGAAGGGCATTGGACGATGACGGCGGTCACGTCCACGACTGCGCCGAAAGGACCTGCTCGCTAGGAACACCATGGCCGATTGGGTCAGCCCGATGGCTATGCGTGTCCGGCTCTACTGCCACGCGGCCGCTAGCCCGCAGGCTTCTGTTCCGCCCGTGCCGCGGCCATGGCCGCGAGACTCTTCTGCATGTGGGCGAGGCGTGCACGGCCTGCCTTTGAGCCGTCGATGAGGCGCTCCACGCTGATCAGCCACTCGGGCAGGTTCATGGCTTTGCGGAAGTCAGCGAGGTAGGGCTGGATCTTGGCGTACTGGAAGTACATCTCCTGGCAGGTGTTGTGGACGAGCGTTGCGTCGAGTGCGCCGTGCTCTACAAATGCGGCAACCATGTCCCAGTATCCGTAGACCTGAAGAACGAATGCGCAGTGTTTGCCGCCCCCACTGACGACGTCGAAAAATTCGGCGGCAGAGGCGGGCAGGAATTCGCCGCCTACGTAGGAGCGCGCTTCGCGCATCACGGTCTCGCGCCGCAGTTCGTAGAGGTGGAGGATTAGTTCGGCCTGCTGGATTGCGTTGGTAGATGTCACCCGTTTTTTGGCACTCATGTCCTCGATAGGCTCCTTCGCCGAAGACATAGTCGCCTGCCCGACCGTTGGTTTGAAAGAGAAATACCGTCAGGCGATCGTGGGAAAGCCGAACGCCTCGCTCCATAGCCCGACAGATCTACTTCGAAGTGAAGAGCTGGCCAGCACGGGCAGCACCCTGAAGTGCTCCGCGCCGTCCGGGGGCATTTGCGAGTGCCGTTTGAAACTCGTTCAGCGCCAGAGCCGGGTGATTCTGCTCCAGTAACAAGGATCCAAGCTGTTCGCGGGCTGGAATGATCGGCCCCGGCGTTACGGGAAGCTTTTCAATTGCGTCTTCCGCATCGGCTGATGCGCGCATGAGGGCTACGGCCTCATCCGGCTTGCCACTGGCCTGAGCGGACCACGCCATGACTTCGCGCCTCAGGATATCGACCTGGGTGGCCCAATAGTCATTGCCCGAGGTGCGAAGCTGCTCCTCGATTTGGCGCAACCGATCTATCTCCGCGCGCGCCTCGGACTCGCGTCCAGTGTGGGTGAGCCCCATGCCCCGGGACCAGACAGCAATCGCGACGACATGTGGCGGTGCTCCGGCGGAGGGAACGATCGCTGCAGCGTCGTTCCATTGACCCCGCTCAACCGCGTAGCGAATCGGCATTGCGGTCGAGGCGTAGGTTGTTTTGAAATCGCCAGCATTCAGCTTGGACGTGCCCTTCAACTGCTGAATGACGTGAGCCGCGTATGTGTCGCGACCACCTTGCAGATAGGCATACACCAGGTAATCCATGGCGTGCAGCTCTTCTGCGGTGTCGCCCTGCTGGCGTGCCGCTTCGCTTGCCGCGAGATTGGATGCGATGGAGTCATCCCACAGGCCGAGCCGGGTGAAGATATGCGACGGCATGTGCAATGCGTGCGGAGCTGCGGGCGCGATTTGCGAATAAGCCCTTGCCGCCGGCAAACCCTTCGGTGCCAGTTCCGCGTTGTCGCAGGCATGGATGAGGTAGTGCGGGATTCCCGGGTGCTCCGGATAGGTGCGATCGAGCGGCTCAAGCAGATTGACTGCCTGTTTCTGCTTCGCATGCGTCTTGTCTGCAGGCGACGCATTCGCGAGAAGTGCAAGCGCGTAAAACACCTGGGCTTCGACGTCTTGCTTGTTGGCTGAAGCGATATCGCTCATCGCCTGCTCGTAGCGCAATGCTCGCGTGCGGTAGAGAACGGTGGCGGGGTCCTGATAGATCAAGCCTAAAGCATGGATGAACTGCCGTTCGCGCTCCGAGCCCGCACCGAGCTGCCGCGCCCGCTGCAATTCGCTTTGCGCAATCGAGATTGTTGCCGGGGAGAGGGGTGGCTCCCAAAGCTGGTGAAAGTGCGTCATGGCGACGCCCCAATGCGCCATGGCACAGCGGTGATCCAGTTCGGCTACCTTTTGAAAGGTGTTTTCGGCGGCGGCGTAGGCGAAAGAGTGAAGGAGAGCTACACCTTTATTGAACTCGGCCTGGGCCGCTGGTGTGCAAGAGACGGGAAACGATACTTTTCCCAGCTTCTCAGGCGCCGGGTGGCTATGTGTCTCCTGCGCAGGCGAGAAGGGGACGACGAGCAGAAGCGTGAGCAATATTCGCCATAGGCCAGGCATCTGCCATCTCCCGTGGAAGCGTGAGGCTCTTGTAACATCCGGATTTTATGTGAGGAGGACGGCAACTATCGACGGATGAGGCCAGAGAGCATCCACACACACTGAAGTTTTCCGTGGTGGGGCCGGTCAGTTGCTAGCCGAATTTTCGCTTCCTCTGCTGTTGTCGTCTGTGTCGCCGTCTTCTACCAGGACGGCGGAGAGGCCGACGAGGGTGAAGTTCATGGGTTCGGCTGCTCCGCTGGGATTGAAGCTGACGCGGAGAGGATCGCGTTGCCAGGTGGCCGCACCGCAGGCAGGGGCGGAGGATGCACCGGGTGACGGAGGAGCGGGTGTCCAAGGGCCGATCTTTTTGGCGAGGATGGGGCGGTGGGCGGCGAGTTGGGCCACCACCGCGTAGAGTTGGTGGCCACCGCTGTTGAGGCCGCAGTAGGCAGCGTAGTCACGGAACCAGACGACCTGTGAGACGGCGGGATCGTAGTCGGGCAGCCTCAAGGCGGTGACATGGCCGTTGCTGCGGTCGATCAGGATCCAGGGTCCGCGCTGCCAGATCCAGTGCTCTGCTTTGTCGCCGGGAAGGGCGTCGTTGAGGCGCAATGCGCGGCGGACGACGAAGCTACGGTCGGTGATGTCATGCGCCTCCCCGGTAGTCCACTCTTTGACCTTGTCGTCGACGATGAGGGGGCGGACATGGAGGGTCTTCTCGTCGGGAGTCGCCCCCGCAGGGTCCGAGGTGATGGTGTAGGCAACCCGCTTGCCTGTGCCGAGGCCAATGGTGTGGGGTTTGGCGTGGCTACCGGCGACAAGGGGCGAGGGAGAGAACAGCAGGAGAGATAGGACCTTGAGCCGGATTGCGACGCGCAGATTGATACGCATGTTCTTCCGAGGGTAGCCGCGACTCACAAAACGCGGTACTCCCCGAGGGTGGGAGGGGTTGCACTTCAGTTCTACGAGAGCCCGTTCTGATGACGGGACTTGGGATCTGGGTGGGCTGGTCCGAAGCCGAAGTCATAGGGGTCGGGCGGAAGCTTGGGGCGGCCCTTCATCTCCCTGCGCAGCAGTACCCAGGCGAAATAAGTGCCGACGATCAGGGCGATCCCGAAGAAGATCATGATGTAGATATTCGTCATGGCTTGCCCCCTTCCAAGTGGTGTGATGCGCTGGAGTGAGCCGACTGTAGGCTGCGCCAAGGGGTATCGTCAAGCGGAATAGCGAGTTTCCAGTTACTCGAAACGGCTGTGTTGCATAGACGAGAGAGAGGAATAACTTGCTTAAGCGCTGACTTGCGGCGGAGGCGTGGTACCGAATTGGCTAAAGGTCAGTCGTCGACCATCACCTAAGAGTGCCATTGAGCCTGAAGTTGTATTTCTGCATGATTGCGGGAATATGGCTCTTTTCGGAAACGACCGCTCAGTCATGCCGACTTTCAAGACCGCTCCGGACCCGGATAGTACGGCGCGGAGTCCGTATGACGATCTGAATCGCATGGACCGCAATGATGATCGGAATTCGGATCGAAGTGTGGCTCGTGCGGACGAACGAAATGCCGCCGACCTGCGAACGCAGGACCGGCTGGAACGCGGCCTGGATTCCAACGGCAGGCAAGCCGATCGGAATTCGGACCAGCGCCAGGAACGGAGCCACCACCGCGAGCCTGACCTGCCAGCGAAGGCGGTACAGCAGACATTACGGAAGAGCGCGGATGGCGCTGACCCGTTGATTCAAGGATTGTTCTCGAAGCTACCGGAGCCATCGACGGAGTGGACGCTGCCAGCGCGCCAAAAGTGGTTGCAAACGGCGGCCAACATCTTCGACCTGATGTATGCGCAGGGCGAGGCAGATGCAGGGGAACTGGCGATCCGAGTGGAGCGCACCTCGGCCCGCTAACAGATCCGTCCGGGCGACGTCTCCTCATTCCATCCGAAGTGCCTGCATGGGTTCGGTGGCAGCGGCGCGGCTGGCCGGCCACCATGCGGCAAATAGACCAGTGAGCAGCAGCACTCCGCAGGTTGCAGCCAGGGTGAGCGGATCGTGCGGCGCTATGCCGAAGAGCAGGCTGCGCAAGAGCTGAGCGCCGGCGAGCGACGCCGCCAGTCCGACGACCAAACCAACGCCTATCAGCAGGCCAGCTTCTTGCAACACCATGCGCAGGATGTCCGTGCGCTGTGCGCCGATGGCCATGCGCACGCCGATTTCTTTGGTCCGGCGGGCCACGGTATAGGACATGACGCCATAGAGGCCCGCTGCGCCCATCAGGAGCGAAATCAGCCCGAAGCAGCCAAGCAGCACCATGGTGAAGCGCTGCTGTGCCACCGATGCGCTGACTACCTCCTGCATCGATTGCACGCTGAGCAGCGGCGCGCGCGCATTCTCCATGAAGATGCGCTGGGCCGCGGACGCCACGTCGACCTGGCCGGTCCTCGTGCGTACGACCCAGCTCTGCCCGAGCAGACCGCTATCCATCCGGGTCAAGCTGTTGGGAATTTGTGCTGCCGGCAGGTACATAATGCCGGGAGCGGGAGCATCCAGTCCGGAGTTCTTGGTGTCTCCAACGACTCCGACGATTTCGCGGACGCCATCCTCAAAGCCTGGGCCCATCGCTGCGCCAATGCGGATGTGCTGGCCGGTAGCAGATTGATCCTTGAAGTAGTCGCGCGCAACCTGCTGGTTGATGATGACCACCGGCTGGGTTCCGTGTGTGTCGGAGAATCGGAAACTGCGTCCTGCGATGACCGGAATGCGCAAGGCGGCGAAGTAGTGGGCGGTCACCGGAATGTACTTCTCATCGCCGCCGGCATCGGAGTTTCCGGCCTTGCGTCCGAGGACTTCGAAGGGCAGATCGGGCGTCAGTTGCGTGGGCAAACTGTTGACGGCGGCGGCCGCTTCGACGCCTGGCTGTGACTCCAGACGTGCAGTCAACTCATCCATGCGCTGTCCGAGCAAGGCGCTGGTGGCGGTCTGCTGCTCCGTGAAGCTGGTTTTGAAGGTCAGGACATGCGCGGCGTCGAAACCCGGCGAGACGTGTATCAGCTTCCAGAAGCTGGTGAGCAGCAGGCCGGAGGCGACAAGCAGCATCAGCGATACGGCCACTTCGCCGACGACCAGCGACTTCTGCGCCAGGTTGCGGCCGACGGCGATCTGAGTGGAATTGATGCGCAGCGCTTCGTTGAGTTGAACGCGCCTGCCTTCGATTGCAGGAACCAGACTGAAGAGCACTGCACAAGCGAGCACGAGAGCTGCGGCGAAGAACAATGCGGATGCCCCCACATGGAGGCTGGCAAACTCCGGCAGAGGCAAGGGGCTGAAGTGCATGAGCATCGGGATGGCGAACTGGGCGAGGACTGTGCCGAGGATTCCGCCCAGGCAGCAGAGCACCGCGTTCTCCACCAGAAGCTGCCGAAGGATGCGCCAGGCGGAGGCGCCGAGCGCAGCGCGCAGGCCCATCTCACGCCGGCGCGCGATGGATCGCGTGAGCAGCAGGCTGAGGATATTCGCGGAGACGATGACCAGCACCAGGCCTACGGCACCCATGAGCATGGTGAGCGCGGGCGCGATATCGCCGACGAAGGACTCGTGAAGATCCTGCACGCGCACGGACTCCTGCTGATCCCATAGAGCCGGGTAGGTGCTCTTCAATTGCAGCAGCACGCGCCGGAGGTCGTCTTCGGCCTGAGCGCGCGTGACGCCGGGCTTGAGCCGGGCGATGAAGTTGTATTCGTTGCTGTGGTCTTCCGCACTCTCGCTGATGGGTAGCGGTGTCCACACGTCGGTCCGGGCATCGAGGCGAAAGTCGGGATTGGCCACGCCGATGACGGTGTACTGCTTGTTGCCGAGGGTGATGGAGCGCCCCAGGATGTCGGGATCGGCAGAGAACTGCCGGCGCCACGTTGCATCGCTAAGGACGGCGACTCCAGCAGCGTTGGGCACCATGTCGGCTGCGGAGAAGCCGCGGCCGAGTCTGGGCTCCATCTGGAAGACCCGAAAGAAGTCAGCGGTGGCGCGCAGCGCATTCAGAGATACGACCTGGCTGCCCTGGAGCAGGTTCACATGGCTCGGGACGTAGTCATAGGCCGCGGCCGATTCCAGCGTCCGGCTGGCGCGGCGCATGAAGAGGGCCTTCGTTCCGGCGTAGGCAGGAACGAGGTGGCTGCCCGAGTAGAGCCGATTGATGCGCACCAGTTGCTCCGGATGGGGGAAGGGCAGAGGGCGGAGCAGAACTCCATAGAGGATGAGAAAGACGGTGAGGTTGGCTCCGATGCCGAGGGCCAATGTGAGCACGGCGGCAGCGGTGAAAGCGGGACTCTTGCGCAACTGCCGCGCGGCGTAGACCAGGTCCTGGCGGAGAAAACTCGTCATCACTGCACCTCTGGGGCGGCACCTCGGGGACAAGCAGGATTACGCGAACGCGAGGCGCAGAGTTCCTCTTGAGCGACGCAAAATCGGGAACGCAAAATGCAGAGGCGCCTGCAAAATGCGGAGGGTCCACATTTTGTAAGCGCCTGAGGCTAGGTCAAATGTTGTCTATCTTGCGTGGCGGACGGGGACGTGCTCCCGCGCGGAATGACAAGACAAGCTAGGGATTTACAAATGGAACGCCTCGGCGTCCATGAGTATCAACCTGGAGCTGTGGTGCCGGCGGTTTGCTGTGGGTGGAGACGGCAGGAGGCAAAAATACCTTTGCCTGGAGCGCGGTGGTATCTGTATTTCGGAGTATGAGTGTCGCAAGCGTCGCGTTCGAGATCAAGCTACTCGTCTGTCTATCGAATCCCTGATTCAACCAGAAGAACCGGTCTCCGTCCCGCAGCGCCGCAAATTGTTTGGCAATAATTGCCCGGAAGGTTGGTCCGACGTCAGTTCCCAAGACGTGGTCTTCTGCGAGGCCGCCGATGAACAAGTCAAGATTGCCGACGGTCCCGTAGACCGTCTGCAGATCGCCCTGCAGAATCGGATCTTTCGTGACTTGAGCAAATGAGGAATACGGGAAAAGTCCGAGTGCCTGTCTAGTCTCGTTTAACGTGCCAAGACCCACATCTCTCTCTCTTTGGATATCAATCGCAATGAGGTCCATTTGGTCTATGTCGCCGCCGACCAATGGAGCGAAAAGCAGGTTACGTAACGTCGCGACTGTATAGACGTCGGTTGCCTCAGCATTATCGGCACTAACGCCCCGCAGCAGAGGATCGAAGCCATTCGCTTCATCAATTGCAGGAGTATTAAAGAACGACTGCGCTAAGGACTCCACAAACGTGACGTTTCCGGCGTTATCAAGGCCCGTCTGTTCATCAGAAACTTGAGAATGGCCAAGACGGAACGCTGCGGTTGAGAATTCCTGGGTCACTTGCGCCGCGACCGCTGGATTGTAGCCTCTGTAAGGCCTTATCGCATTGCCAATCAATACCGGCAGAAATTCCTTGTAGATGATGTTCTGATATTCAGCAGTTGTTATCGCCTTCGCCATGTCATAGAGTTGCTGTCCGTTCCAATCTGGATGTTCGTGGCTTAAGGCCGCAACCCACCAGTTGTGTTCTCTCACGAACAGGACATCGACCGCCGTCAGCTCAGGATTTTCCATCACCCTGGGATCTCCCGCCACGAAAACACCATTCGCCACAGGCAGTGCCTGACCCGAATCGGAAGTCATCATTGATCCATCAGGGTTGCGGAGGCTATCGGCTACTGATTGAGTGGAACCGTATACCTGTGACAAGTCGAGATAACCCGCAACCGTATTGATGATCGTGTTCGTGCGCCTGCTTCGCGCATCTCTGGTCATGCCGATGGTGGTATTCGGCGGGAAAAACGGGTCGTCGGGCGGAACGGTGATATTGATTGCCGGACTACTCGCGGGTGTGGACTCAAGATCCAGATCATGGTCCACAAATTGGCCAAAGACATATAACCATGCGGACTCGATGGGATCTTCCGTATCCGCATTTTGTCCTTTCGCACCGGTTCCTCCGGCAATGACATTGCTGATTTCTCTCGGATTAGAGCCTGTTATCAGGCCGTTTCTTGTATGAGGGGCGAAATCTAATGGGGCCAGGTTTATCTCGGCACTCCCGGGTACGGGATTGAGATAGGGACGAACGAGGTTATTGCCAGACCCACCAATGGGTCTGATGTTTTCCAGAAGCGTCACATCCGCATTATGATTCTGGGCCCTGAGAGTGTGTTGCGCTGAGATAGCAACAAAAAGGCATACGGATACTGTGGGGAGCGAGAAATGGATTCTCATTCACACCTCCAGGGAGATTTTTTTGGTTGCTAAGTATCTCGGGTGGGTATCTTGATGTCCTCCCTGTTCTTGCCGGGGATGAGACATTCTTGCCACTAACTGTTAAGGTCGCGCTGTGGCTACGCGAATAACTCAGCGAAAGGAAGATCGATAAGCGCTTGGTGTAGCGCCGATCTGCCTCCGAAATAATGAGTTAAAGCGACTCAGGCTCTGGCAGCCGACTGAGTAAGCAGTCTCAATCACCGAAAGGTCGGTCTCGCGGAGTATTCGCTTGGCGCGCTCTATTCGTTGGTTGATTACATACTGATGCGGCGAGATACCCGTCGCCGTCTTGAAGTTATGCGCGAAGCGGTACTCACTGAGACCGGCAATCTCAGCCAGTTCTTCCATTCGAAGCGGTTCGGTCAAATTTGAGTCGATGTATTCCATGACGCGATCAAGGGTATGTGGTGCGATCCCGCCGCGGCGACCTGAGCCCGGATCGAGCGAGGATACACAACGAAGCAACCGTGAGCACAAGGCGAGTGAAAGAGAATCACCATAGAGCGGTCCTGACGCATAGTCGCAATCCATCTCGGCCAGGACCGCGTGACAGATGTGTTCTATCTGTGCATCTCTCAGAAACGGGAGGCCACCTAACTCGAATGCGTGGGCGGCTTTCATCTCGTAGATGGCACGCAACACTACCTCGCGATGCAGCGTTATCACGAGAACTTTGTGAGGTCTTTTTGATTGCATCTGGCGGCGCGAGCCGGCGGAGAAAACTGAAAGGTCGCCCTCAACGCGAACTCGGGTATCCCGGTATCCATCAAGAGTCAGATCGATCAGCGTGGGCGAGGAAAGATGGAGGGCAATGCCCGGATCGGCGGATCGAAGCTCTGGCGTGTCGGAGGTCCTGAAGTCGTAGATATCCGCCGTGAGAGATGCCCAGCGAGCACCGCTGGAACTCAGAACACTCCAGGACGTCAGCTTGTCATGGACCTGCTCGGAGACAAGATTTTGCCCGGAAGACGCCTGGGTTGACGACTTTTTACCTTCTCCACAGGGTACCGGGGGCATGAACGGAGCAATGTGCAATCAGCGCTCCAAACTGTCCAAAATTGTTCATGCCCGCGATGTTTGGCTTGCGGCCGGGAGATGGCCGTTGCGACAGCTATCGTCCGTGGTGCGCGGCGGCGTGCTCCGGTGCGCTGCCTTTGGTCTCCGCAAGGGCATCATCAATCATCGAGTAGAGCTTGGTGCGATCGACCACCTCGACGAAGGGGGTGCCCCTCGTGGAATTGGTGACGACCCAGATGGTGGGTGTGTGCTGGATGCCGATGCTCTGGCCGAGCGCATAGTCCGCTTTCACCAGCGCGGCGAGCTTGCCCTGGGGATCGATCACGAACGGCATAGCGACGTTGTGCTCGGCGGCAAACTTCTCGGTGAAGGCGTGCAGGTTGGGCAGGCCTTTGCTGCCGTCGTAGGTGCCTTCGCTGCTGATGACGGTGATTTCATTCTGGTGGGCGAAGACGGCATCGCGGTACTCATCGCCGAGCTTCTTGCTCTTGGTGTCGAACCAGCGCGCGTTGACGGCGGCCTGAAAGCTCCAGTCATGCTGGGGCAGCGGGAAGTCGTGGCGGACCCAGGGAATCTTGTACTGCTCGGATGCCTGCTTGAGCAGTGAGTTGGCGCGGGCGCAATCGGGACACTCCAGGTCTCCGAACTCGATGATGGCCACGCGCGCACCGGCCGGCGGATGGAGCGGAGCGGTGTTGTGCACCTGCGTGGTCTCCTGCGCGGAGGCGGCGGAGAGAGCACCGGGTAGAAACAACGTGGCGGCGAGAGCGAGAGAGGCGAGGGCGGAGGCTGGTCGCATGAACATTCTGTTGGACGCTTTCCTGCCCTGATTGTACCGAGGGATCCGTCCTCCAGGCAGAAGCGCCTGCGGCGGGATCTGCCATCCAGGTAACGGCGCCTCCGGCGTGTTCGGTGGGCTTCGCTCCCTTTGGCCGCTCACGTTGAACTAAGCGGGCGACTGGTCGTTCACGCTGGATCGGGTGGGCTGCGCGTGTCCGGATTCTCGTGCGGGCGCAGATGAACTGCTCCGGAGTGAGCGCGATGGAGCCAGCGGTGTTGAGCAGTGCGGCTGCTCTCTCCGGCGAGTGATGCTGGAAGGCGAGGGCTGCCAGGAGATCCGACATGCTTAGACGGCGGAGTGAGCGGAGCTGTCGTTCAAGCTCGTGCTTCGGCGAGGTCACGTTACCCGCACCCCCCCTCCCCCCTCCGGTGCGGGAGGGCACGGTACAACATCAGCCGAATCACGAGGATATGAGGTCTTCCGAGCATTAAATATGTCTTTCCAAAGGACTTACGCGTAAATATGTCCTGATAAAGGAGTTAGCGTGGTCAAAGCAGCCTCTCATTTCGCCTGGTCTCGCTTTGCGCGAAACGGGTCCGGTCGAGATGCGATCGATAGAAGTAATTACGGCATGAGAAAAGCCACCGCGACCGTTCCATTTCCTTACGTGGGTTCGCCGGGCTGCAATTATGAGCAGCTTTTTCTTGACGGAAAAGCTGCGTCGAGAGCAGTGTTCTACCCGACGATCAGGAAATGAAACGGAGATGGTGGCTATTGATGCTGCTGCACTGACTCCCTATTTCCAGTGTAGCGAATGGATGGGAATTAACTGGCAGGTTTCTGCTGGTTGTTCCCGGAGCGGGACCGGACGATGCCAGCGAGTCAGTGGTTCGGCTCGATCGAATTCTGGCACGTAAAGTCCCGGTGCGCTGCTGACATGGCCTGGCTGTGCGGAATGGTTTTATCAGCCATGGAGCCAAGCAGCGCGTAGGCGTCGGCCAAACCTGCGTAGGCGGCCCCGAAGTTCGGATCCAACTGGATAGCACGTTGGAAGTGCTCGATCGCGCGGGTGCAGCCGTCCTCAGTACGCTTGTTCCAGAAAAAACGTCCTTTCAGGAATGCCTCGTAGGCGTCAGCATTGACAGTTGATTGGCGCGCCATGCTGTGGATCTGATCTTCGGAAAGCGGCTGGCAGAGCGCGCTGACGACGCGGACTGCGATGGAGTCCTGGAAGCCCAAAATATCCGTAAATTTCTCGTCGAACTGCTCGGTCCAAAGAGCGAAGCCGTCGGCGACACGGACCAACTGCACAGTTACGCGAGCCCGGTCAGCGGAACGCTGGATATGGCCGTCCAGAATGTTCTCGACGCCGAGCCGGCGGCCGGCAGCGACGACGTCCGGCTTGGATGCGCTGAAGCCACGGACCGCGCTGGTTGGCCGGACGGCGAACCGTTTCGACCGTCCAAGGCGGATGATGAGGGCGTCAGCCAATCCAAGGCCGAGGTGTTCGCTTTGCCCACTGTTGCCGATTACCGTAAATGGCAGGACCGCGAGACTGCCTGGCTGAGTGGCAGCCGGCTGGGTTGGACGAAGGTGTTCCACCACCCCTATCGTCACTGCTGCGATAAGGAGCACAGAGGCAGCAATGGCAGTCACTCGCCACTGCAGGGACCGTGCGGACGTGGCTGTTGAGTCACCTTGCGCCCCGCCTACTCCAGCCTCGCGCCTAGCTTTGGCCATTGGCTGCGCCAGCTCATGCGTCTGAGCGTCGTTTTCTCCTGCCGTAAGGCGAGTTACCGTGTGGTTAACCGGTTCCACTGGCACCATGAACCGGTATCCCCGCCGTGGCAGGTTCTCTACATACCGGGGAGTACCAGCATGGTCCCCCAGCGCATCCCGCAGCTTCTTGACGGCGACCTTCAACCCCAGGGCGAAGTCTACAAATGTGTCCGCGGGCCAGAGCCGCCGCTTGAGTTCTTCATGCGTCACCAGTTCGCCCGGACGCTCCAAGAGGGCGATCAGGAGTTGAAAGGGCTTGTCCTGGAGTTTCAGGCGGCTGCCGTCTCGGCGCAGCTCCCCGGTGCGCACGTCAACCTCAAAGCGACCGAAACGGTAGCCATTGACTGCTCCGTTGCAGCATTGGGCTAACTCTACCAAGGTCCACCCACGCCAAAAGGGTGGCCAGTATTGTTCAGCAACAGCTTAGCTGTCAACCCGCAAATTAACCTCCAGACAACCGCTGGTGCATTGCGCTCCTTACGCGTTCTGCGGAAATTGGGAGAGCTGTCTCGACGAACTTGCCCAGTTCGTCCCGGCCCGACGGGCTGTATACCATTCCGTCGCAACATCGAAGGCCAACCACCCGAACAATACGACTTTTACGAAACGAGAGCCTTGGCATAAGCACTTGCGCTTTCGCGAATTGTGGGAAGGAGAACTACCCCATGGAAAATCAAGATCTTTCTCGGCGCACCTTGTTGAAAGGAGGCGGCGCGGCGTTGGCGGAGTTGACGGTGGAGTCCGTACCTATACAAAGGGACGAGCCTATCCCCCAACGATGCCCTTTCATCACTCGCTGTGCCGCACCCCGGCATGGTCAACCTGACAAGCACAGCTCGAATTAAGTAAAGAAAGACTGAAAGGAGGGATAATCATGGTTCGGATTTCCGTATCAGCGATGCATACGTCCGCTCTTTTTGCGGGAGGTCTCATCGTTCTCGTCTTCACCGGGATCGGACGAGCGGCACCGGACCCGGCGTGCACCGTTCAGGTGGTGGCCGGGCATTCCATTCAAAACGCGATTGATAGCGCGGCGACCGGCGCGACGGTGTGTGTCGGTCCGGGCAACTACCAGGAGAACCTGCTCATCAACAAGGATGGCATCACCTTAAAGGGCGCAGGACCCGAGAATACGGTCCTTGAACCGCCAGCCCAACCAAGGCCGTTCTGCCCTGTTTTACAGATCCCGCCTATTGGCGGTGAGAACTTCGGCCTCAATGGCATTTGTGTCGCTGACCTCGACCCCCAGGGTAAGGTGCTTCGGACAGTAAACGATGTGCGCGTGACGGGCTTCACGGTACGGGATTTCTCGGGAGTTGGCATCCTCTTCGGTGGCACTAACGAGGCCCGCGCGGACCACAATGTGGCGGCGAACAACAAGAGCTACGGCATCACTGCCTTCCTCTCTACACACGGCCTCTTTGAGTACAACACGAGCTACGGCAGCGGTGACGCCGGCTTCTACGTGGGCAATTCACCAAACGCCGATTTCAAGATCCGATACAACACGGCTTTTGCCGACCTATGGGGGATCCTCGTGCGGGATGCGTCCACGGGCAGTGTGAGGGACAACCTGCTGCACGACAGTTGCTCGGGTCTGGTCTTCCTGAACACGGGCACGACTACCGGCGTGCATAATTGGCGGGCCTCCCACAATATCGTGGTGCACAACGACAAATTCTGCTCGGCAGAAGAGCTGCCGTTTTCGCTAACCGGAGTGGGTATCCTGATCGGCGGCGGCGACCACATCGTGCTTCGGGCGAACAGGGTGCTCACGAACCACCCGGGTGGTGAGCCCAGTCTCATCAATGACGTCCCGCTGGCCGGAGGTATCGTCGTCGTCTCCACGGCCAACGTCTCCTTATTCCCGGGATTCTACGGAGATGTGGCGGAGCACAACATCATCGTGAATAACGATGTACTTGACAACCAGCCTTTCGACCTGGTCTATGACGGCTTGGGCTCGGGCAACCGCTTCGTTTTCAACACGTGTGACACATCTACTCCCGCCCGGCTATGCCGAGGGGGGAAATCCGAGCACTGAGTTTGCAAGGTTCAGCAGTCGTAGGAAACGGCCCAGCGGGTACGCCCATGTTGAGGGTCTCGCTGCTACCAGGTCTCTGTAATCGAAGAATGAGCCTGAAGGTCCACAACTTTTACGTTACCCACTACGGAATATTTCAAAATGCCGATCCTTCCACGTGGCGCGTAGATATCAGGGGCTGGTTGCACGGCTGCAATCCCTGACGTTGAGTGACCTCAAGGTCCGTGCGCGCCAGGAAGTCGGGGGAATGATGAGGATCCCGGGGCTGGGGTCCTCTCACCACTCGTCGGTAATGCGCGCTGGGGCGGAGCGCAGCTGTCCCCGCTGTTAGAGGAGGTGGGTGTCCTGGAACAGGGCACCGAAGTGGTCTTCTACGGATCTGATAGCGGGAAGGTGGCAATCCGCGACAACTCGGGGATCGTCAGTAGCGGCAAGACGGGAGTGGGCGAGCCCGATTCCGAAGGCGGACTCGATCTCACGATCACTGAGCAGTTTGCCCGCAGCATGTCTATCGATGAAGCGCTCAATAGCAACAACCTGCTCTGCTACGAAATCAACGGCGAGCCACTGCCCCGGAGCAGCGGCTCGCCGGTGGCTTCGTCGTAGGCGACGCGCTCGGTGAATTTGCGGAGGTCGAAGTAGCGGGAGCGTCGAGTTCCAACTGCTTTGCGGTGTACTCGCGGGTATAGTGAAGCGCCGAGCTGTCGCAGCAGCGCGCCGATGCGATGAAGGCGCAACTCGTGTCGATGGGTGTAAATGCGAGCCGGCTGACGACCAAGGGGTATGCGACACGAAGCCACTGCGCCCGAACGATTCTCCAGCGGACAAGGCGAACAATCGCCGGGTGGAGTTTGTGCGGCAAGCTAAGCATTAGCCAGCCAGGAAGACGCGCCGGTTGGCCAGCACGTGTTTCTCCGGCTATTCGGTGCGCAAGGCTTGCATCGGGTCGATTTTGGTGGCGCGCCTTGCGGGTAACCACGCGGCGGCGATGGTCATTACAGAAACGGCGGCAATTGCGATGGAGATAGCCGTGGGGTCGAGCGGACTTAACTCGTAGAGCAAGCTCTTGAGAATGCGTGTTGAACTCAAGGCGACCGGCACACCGATAGCAAGTCCGAGAGCCAACAGCAGAATGCATTCTCGAAGGATCATCCAAAGCAACATGTGAGATCGTGCCCCGAGGGCGAGACGGACGCCAAACTCACTCGTACGGCGGGCTACCGAATACGAAAGCACACCGTAGATGCCGATGCAGCCGAGAAAAACAGCTATGATTCCAAAGAAACTCGAAAGCCGGGCAACCAGCGACTGCGTCGCAATGGAACCGTCCACCTGCTCTTCCAGACTGCCAACGTTGTTGACCAGAATGTTGGAGTTGATCTCAGCGATGGCGCGGCGCGTTCGCGAGACGATTTCCTGCCGGTTTGCCCCGGGAGCATAGCGAACCGCAAAGTTCCCGTAGAAGCCGGGATTTTGCGTGCAGGGGAAATAGGCGGCCATCAGCGTGCCTTCGGTGAGTGAGCTGTACTTGGCATCTTTGACCACGCCGATCACTTCCTTCTCGCCAGGATGATCCGGGGTCTCTCCGATTCCAAAGCGGCGTCCGATCGCCGAACCATTCGGAAAGAAGCGACGCGCCATGGTTTCGTTGATGACCGCGACTTTATTTGACATCTGCGTATCCTGAGCGTTGAAGAGACGGCCCGCGACCAGCTGAATGCCCATCGTGGTGAAATATCCCTTGCCGGTAATGTTGAAGGAGACCTCGCCGCCGTTTGACTGCGTCCGCGGGATGCCCAGGAAGAGAACTTCGTCGGTCCATGCGCCTTGATTGAAAGTGAAGAAGGCAAAGCCATCCGCTTTTACGCCTGGGAGGTTCTGCACACGGTCTTCGATCTGCTCCTGTAACTGGACAGAGCGTATCTCTTCCGGAGTTCCATGCGGCAGATTGGCCGTGCTTGAGTCGAGAGAAAACACGAGGACGTTGTGCTTGTCGAAACCGGTCTCAACGTCCGAGAGGTTTATGAGGCTGCGCACGAACAACCCGGCGACAACCAGCAGCACGACAGAAAGCGCAATCTGTCCGACGATAAGCGATCGGGCCAGCGCGCCGCGCGTTGTGGAAGAAGAACTGCCGCGCCCGTCCTTGAGTGCAGGTGTGAACTCAAGCCCCGCCGCCCGGAACGCCGGCAGCATGCCGAACAGAAGCGCCGTTACCAACGCGGCCCCTAGCGTAAAGCCGAGCACGGCCATGTCGGGGGTCAGATTCAACGGAACTGGATCGGGGCCGGGCGTGGCCATGCTCAGCAGCACAACACTCGCCTTCCATGCCAGCGCAACACCGGCCGCCGCTCCCAGAAAAGCAAGCAATAGAGACTCCGTGAGAAGTTGCAACACAATCCTGCGATGCGATGCGCCCAGTGCCATGCGCACCGCGACTTCACGCGTCCGCGCTACGCCGCGGGCCAGAAGCATGTTCGCGATATTCGCGCAGGCAATCAGCAGCACCAGCGCCACAATGGCCATGAGAATTTCCAGCGGCACCGAGAACGCGTAACGCAGGTAAGAGACTCCACGGCCTCCTGGATTCAGTTGGATACTGGCGTGTGCAATATCATCGAGATGCTTTTGCGGAGGTTGAGACCCGAGGTAGCTGCGGAGAATCTGCTTGAACAGCAGATTGGTTTCGGCGCTCGCTTGGGTTGCGGTCACGCCGGGTTTCAGACGGCCGATCAGATAGAGCGACTGAAAGAATTTATCCCCGAGTCCGTTCCAGCCCGGACGAGAGAACGCCTTCTCCATCGAAAGCGGAATCCACAGGTCGGTCGATTGGTCCACCGTGTATCCGTAGAAGCCCGGCCGGGCAACGCCGACCAGCGTGTAGTCGTGTGACTGGATGCGGATGGTTTTACCAAGCGCGGATGGGTCGCCATTGAATTGCCGCTGGAACCAGGAGTAACTGGCTACGGCGACCGGACCTGCGCCGTCGGCGCCATCGTCGGATTCGCCAATCGTACGGCCCAGAAATGCCGGTACACCAAGCACGGAGAAGTAACTGCCGGAGACAAGATCGACGTGGGTCGTTTGATAAGCTGCCCCGCCAATCGAAGCTTTGGTCGCAAACTGGCTGCTGTCTACCGCGGCGATTCCTGAAAACGAAGTATCCTTCTGGCGAAAATCGTGAAAGAGGGAATAGGAGAATAGCCTCGTGCTCCCGTCGGGAATTGAGCTGGTGCTGCCCTGCGCCTGGCCGTCCCCGAATAGAAGCAACTCACTGGGATTCTGGACCGGAAGCGGGCGCAGCAGGATCGCGTTGAGCAGCGTGAAGATGGCAGTGTTGGCGCCGATGCCCAGCGTCAGGGAGAGGATGGCGATAAAGGCGAAGCCGGGCGATTTTCGAAGTTGTCGCAGACCGTATCGGACATCCTGAACTAGCGATTCAAACCACAAAGTGCCTCGACTCTCCCGGCAATCCTCTTTGATCTGTTCAGTGCCACCGAACTCCAGACGCGTCAGCCGACGGGCTTCGATTTCGGAAATGCCGGATCGTACCTTATCGGCGACCTGCGATTCGACGTGAAACCGGATTTCCTTGTCCAGATCGCGCTCCATGCGCCTGCGTGCGAAGAGTCTCTGCAGCCAGCTCATGAAATTCCCTCCAGCGTTCCCTTAAGAATGAGCCCGACCACGTCGGTGAGGCGCTTCCAATTTTCGGTCTCCGCCCTGAGATGCGCTCGACCTTTGGCAGTGAGCTCATAGAACTTGGCTTCACGGCCCGTCTCGGACGGTTGCCAGTTGGAAGTCAGCAGCTTTTTGTATTCGAGGCGATGGAGAGCGGGATAAAGGGATCCCTGTTGGACCTGCAAGGCCTCGCGAGACATCTGCTGAATCCTTTGCGCGATGGCGTAACCGTGAATGGGGCCAAGCGCAACCACCCTCATGATGAGTAGATCGAGGGTACCCTGCGGGAGATCGAATCTGTCTTCCGTCTTCATGCCTATGGCTTCTACACATACACTCGAACGTGTAGAAGGTCAAGGTGTCTGTTTTGGAGTCTAGGGGGTTCGGCCACAATCGCGAGTTGACCCGCAAACGGACACTGCATCCAGCGACTGTTTGCGTCCCAGAACGCAGTGCTAGAACGGAAAAATGCGGAATCTATTGACAACTGTTGCTAACAGGCCGATGCGCTCATTGATTCCTTAACTGAGCGCCCAGGGCATTCCAGCCGGTTGGTCGACCATCCGGAAGAAATCCGAAACGGACCGTCGAACGGTCGATCTAAATCCCCTAGCCCAACTTATAGAAGCGAGCCGCGTTCGAATAAAAGATGTCCCGTTTCTCCCCATGACTAAGGAATGACGCAGAATTCACCCCATCCACGGCCATCGCGATTCCTTCAGGCCAGTACATCTGATCGGTGCCGAACATCAAGCGCTTGCCGAACCCAGCCCGCATGAGTGAGTTCAGGTAGGCGTGAAACTCCGCTCGTGGAAGCAGCCAGTCGATCGCGCCCAAGTCCGCGTTGACTTGCGGATAGTGGAAAAGAATAGAGAGCGTGTCGTCGAGATACGGCCAGCCGGCGTGCATGAGATTCAGTCTGAGTTTCGGATAGCGGTTGAGAGCCTCTTCCACAAGTCCGGGGTTCCCAAGGCGAGCGCGAGCTGTACGGCAGCATGGATCGAACGACATTCCGGGCGGCATCGTTCCCGTGTGCAAAGCGACCGGTATATCCAATTCTTCAGCAAGGGCCAGATAAGCAGCGTATTTCGGGTCGTCCAGGGTGAGGCCGGCATATTGCGTAGTGACTTCGCCTAAGACACGCATGCGTCCACTCGTGAAGTCGCTACGGAGCACACTCAGGTCGGGCAGCGGCGTATCTTCAGAGCCGCGTATGCCGGCCCCGGGAATGATTCTTCCCGGATCCGCGTCGTACCAGGCTGTCGCGGCGGCGAGGCGGTCACCATCTCCTCCACTCACGACTGCTTTAACGATATTCAGGCGTTTCATTTCAGCAAGGCAGGCTGCCCTGTGAGCGGCTCCGTCCTTGAGCTGTACCGTCTTCCCGGTAGCGGGATTCTTTACGGCGGGGATTGGCGCGTCGGAAGGATACGCGTGGAGATGTACGTCAATGATCGGCGGCCGCTGGGTTGTCTCGGCGAAGGTTGAAGGAATCAGACTGATTGCTGCCGTACTGGAGCCTAGTTGCAAGAATCGCCGGCGGTCTACGATCATCTTCGTTCTGGTTCTCCCTGCGGAAGGGTATCGCATTTGGGGTCGAACGACGGAGGCCGATGATCCGTCACGAGAAACGCGCATCTCGGAAGCTGACGCCGCTTCCGAGATGCCGAATTTATTGCATCGAAGAGTCCCTGCGCCCGTTCTCCTTACTTGACCAGCTGCTGTGCGAACGCCTCGATCGTCGTCGGCCCATGGAACTTCTCTGTTCCCGAATTACCGAAGTGGATCCAGCCCGAGTTGAAGCTCTTCACCATTTCGATATAGAGCCCGGTCCGATCAGCTGGCGTACCCATGGTTTCCAAAACGTTCTGCCAGGCAGCCTCAGGTAATTGCACGGCCTTCACCTCACGGCCCAGCGCCCTGCCGAACGCGGCCGCCGTTGCGTGCAAATCGGTTCCACCCTCAGGTCCGTCTACCTCCAGCACACGCTCCCCCGTCCAGGTCTCCTGCAATACCTTGGCGCCCGCCAGGCCGATGTCTCGCGTGGCGACCAGCGGGAATTTGCGATCAAGCGGCGCATAGAAGAACGGCATCTCACCCGTCGCACGGATGTGGTCCAACGCTCCCAGCCAGTTCTCCATGAAACTGCCCGCGCGCAGGTACGCCACAGGGATCGGCAGCGTGCGCATCGCCTCTTCCATCAGGTGGGTCGACGTGATCAGCCCCAGCCCGCTCGGTTGCTCCGAACCGATAGACGAAAGAAACACAGCCTTGCCAGGATTCGCCTGCTCCAGCGCCTCACGGATCGCCGCAATCGTACGCTTCTGGTCCGGCAGCCCGGGAGCCGGCGCAAAGTCCGGTGGAATCATCGCGAACACACCCTCTGCCCCCGAGAACGCCTTGGCGAGTCCCGCCGCGTCGTCATATGCGGATTGCACCAGTTCCACACCACGATCAGCCCAGGCTTTCGCCTTCCCCGAATCGCGCACCACGCCCCGCACCGTTTTACCCGCAGCAAGCAGATTCTCCGCGACTGCCCCGCCAACTTTGCCCGTAATTCCCATCACTGTGAACATGTCGTTCACCTCCCTATGCAAGTAGATACTTGTGTTCTAAAAGGGATGCAAGTTTTTACTTATATGATTCCTTTCTGCGAGAATCCTCCCGTGAGCGTCTTTGATCCAAACCGCAAGCGTAACGCGCGTGGCGAGCAGCGCCAGCAGGCTCTCCTCCGCGCCGCTGCCGCAGTTTTCGGTCGTCTTGGTTACCACGAGACCACCACAAACGCGATCGCCACGGAAGCGGGCGTATCTCCGGCTACTCTTTACCAGTTTTTCCCCAATAAAGAAGCCATCGCCAGCGCGCTCGCCTCGATGTACGCGCGCGAAATGGCCGAGGTAGAACGCGCAATCGACTCCGAAGGCGTATTGGACTTCACAGAAGCCGTCGGTGAACTGATCGATGTGTGCATGAGGTTCAACCGGAAGCGTCCCGAGTTTCACACCCTCGTGGTCAACGCACCGCTCTCACCTGCCGCGCGCGAAGACAAGCGGGTTCTTGGGCAGGTTTTCGTCGACTTCATCGCGGCCCGCCTCCGACGAGAGCTACCCACTCTCTCTCGCTCTGAAGCGGTCCATCATGGGCAGGTAGCCCTTATGATCTTCCGCGGAATCCTCGACGAGCTGGCCGTCGCCTCGCCTCACGCCCGTCAGCGCCTGCAGCAGGCGATGCGCAATGCCGTTCTCCGCTACCTGACCCCTGTACTCACGGAATCGAAAACGGGCCGCGCAGTTAGAAGCGCATAGATGACGAGAAGCCGACTTATCAGTACTGATCCCCCAAGCATGCCTTAGCCGGCACTTGTCCGAGATGATGGATAGGATCGCAAGGGGCCGGAAGACGTGAAAAAATCAGCTAGAGCCGCAGATGAACTCCCATGAATGTGGATGACCTACAGTGTTTTCCATCGGCGTTCATCCGCATTCATTGGGGGCACCCACCGGATTTGCGCTGGGAGGACTGGGAGATGCGGAAAGGGTTTACGAGAAAACCACAAGCGGACGAGCCCGTGACGCGAGGCAAGAACTACATAACGCCGAGCGGGCTGCAGCGCCTCAAAGATGAGCACCGGTTTCTGCTCACCAGGGACCGCCCGGCCGTGACGGAGGTGGTGGCGTGGGCTGCCAGCAACGGTGATCGCAGTGAAAACGCCGACTATCAGTACGGCAAGCGGCGGCTGCGGCAGATCGATGGGCGGATTCGCTTTCTCACGAAGCGAATCGAAGCCGCGGAAGTGGTGGACCCGGAAGGTCCGAGAGCGGGGCGGCCGGAGACGAGGGCATTCTTCGGGGCGACCGTGCGCTATGCCAATGCCGCGGGAGCGGAGCGAGTGGTGAGCATCGTAGGCACCGACGAGGTCGATCTCAACCGCAACCACATCAGTTGGGTGTCACCTCTGGGGCGCGCGTTGATGAAGTCGGCAGCGGGTGACAGCGTAGTTCTCGAAGCGCCGGGCGGGACAGAATACCTGACGGTGCTGGAAGTGCGTTACGAGCGCATTTCTGTGGAACCGTTCCGTGAACCACCTGGATCCGAGGCCTCGGTAAAGGGACTCCCTCGCCTACGCTCATCTGACGAAGAAGAGACGACACGGCACAGGTCGTGAAAGAGCGACGACCCGTAATAGAGCGCTACCGGCTTTTGGCAAGCGACAGGAGATGAGTTGAAACCTCATAAACGCGCTTCTCGTCATTGAACTGGAACAGCTCAAATCGAGGGTGTTGCACCTGGACGCCAATTCTGCTCCAAGCAGGATCGATACAGTACCGGCTGTCCTTGTGTCGGACGGAGCGGGACAGTCGTCTCTGCCCGCACAACGACCCAGTGCGTCCAGGTCTCTGCACCTACACTGGAGGCTCTCCGCTTTAACTAGCACGCCTTCAGCGCTTGGGATCGTCCAAGCTTCAAGTTTCGGTCCTGCCTCGGGTTGTGAACCGCTGCTCTGGGTGCCACGCGCGGCATCCAAGGCCAGGTCATGCGGAAGGGAAAGCTCGTTCGCTGCCGATCAGCCGACGATCCACTTACTCTTCGGAAGCAGCGCGATTAAGGAGATCAACGCATACGTCCCCAAGAAGGCCACGATGGCGATCGTGGGGATTTTGATAATCGGGCTGTCCAGGCGCCCGTTCAACAGACCATAGACCGCGTTGAGGACGATGATGTGCGCGAGATACATGCCATAGCTTCTCTGCGATACGTTGCGTATCAGCTTCCAGGGCGCACTATCGGGGCCCGCCGGCTGAATATCCTTGAACAGCAAGAACAGTCCAACTGTCATCATGGCGACATTGATGGTCTCGAATCCCCAGGTCAATTCGAGTTTGGGAAGAACATGCTCTGTCGAAAGCCTGTGCAGAAAGCCGGAAGCGGTGATCGCGTAGCCGGAGAGGATCAAGACTACGGCAATCAAAGAAAGCGACCGGGAAGGCTGCATATGGAAGCGTTTGAAATATGCGCCCGCGACAGCGTATCCGATGTAGCCGGTGAAGTAGTAAAGCATCGGGGTCGAGTTCCAGAAGGCCTCACCCCATATCGCTGGGAAGACCAGGTGAATGTAGGGGATGGTTAGGCTGACCGCCCACAGGGTGAGGAAGCGTTCCATGCTGCGGCGGCTGGCAGATTCAACCCACGGCGACAAAACGGGGGCGACCAGATAGATGCCGAGCAGCATGTAGACGAACCAAAGGTGCCCGACATCTGTGCCGAAGTTCACCGGTATTTTGAGGATATCCAGCAGCGCTCCCTGCATGGTGGTCGTGCCTTGCCAGTAGAGATAGAAGGCGTAGATCACGCACCACACAACGAAAGGGGCTAGCACGCGACTGAATCGCTTCCGGAAGAAGGCGCCTTCATTCGTCACAGGAAAGAGAAAGACTCCGGAAATCATCACGAACAGCGGGACGCAGGAGCGAAATAGAGAGTTGAGCCAGCCCACCCAGTGCGCGGCGGGCGTGTCGAGTACAGAGCCGCCGGGGCCGATGTAATAGAACTCACCGGTATGGACCTGCACGACCATGTACATCGCCACGACTCTAAGAAGGTCAAGTCCAAGATTTCTTGAAGGGCCCTGGTGCGTGGCGCTGTTGTCCGCTGTGCTGGCCGATGCGCCGGAAGGAGGTTGAGTCGTCACGCTGCTAATTTAGCTCAGCAGTCGCAGGGAGCAGTTGCTTTTCTTCTTGAACGGGCCGCGCAGTTAGAAGCGCATAGATGACGAGGAGCCGACATGTCGGTACCAATCCGGTGTCGATGAGCGCGTTGGCGACGCGTAGGTGTCATTCTTGTTCTCTACTGAGCGATGCGGCGCACCACGGTAATGGGGATGGAGCCGTCGGGACGAGGAATGACGCGCCAGCTCAAAGTGTCGCCCTTGAGTTCGTAGTCGCGGACCTGTGTCGTGCCGTCGTTGTTCGGATAGGTGCTGCGGTCGATATGGATGGTGAACTTGCCGGTGGCGGTGTCGACGGAATAGGTTCCGAAGGCACAACTAGAACTCAGTTGCGCTTCTTTGTATTCCTCGAAGGTGCCCTTTTCCCGGTCTTTGCTGACAAATTTTGTGCGCACATCCCGAAATACGTCAATCATGAAATGGCCGTCGGCGGTAAAGATGACCATACCGTGTGGCTCAGCTCCATAGTCGGGGATGCGAGTGCCGTCTGGGAGGAGCTTATCCGCAGCGATAAGTTTCCAACTACCGACAAACGGATTCGCGGTGCCCACTTGAGCATGTATGGAAGAGACAGCCATTGCCACGGTAGCGATGAGCGAAAGTATGCGAGCAGTCATGAGTACACCGTACTAATCCCATGAACGCTGCACAATTTGATTGTTTTTATCGGTGAAGTGAGCGGCGCTTATGCTTTTCGCAGGATGCGCGAGTGTTGCGGATAGGTAAGTCCGGCAAGGACGCCTCGTGTCGCCATGCCAAGCAAAGAATGCAGAGCGTCAACCGCAGGTGTAGCGGTAACGTTTTGGCCACGGTGCAGCGCAACGGGAAAACTGGGGAGAACGGGGAGGCGATGCAGCGATTTATTCGCCATGAGAGACGCCGGCAATTGCATCGCGGTACGTGCGGTGATGCCTAGTCCCCCTTGAAGCGCTGCCCATAAGCCGTCCAGGCTTGGGCTGGTGGCGGCGATACGGTACGGAATGCCAGCGGTTTCGAGCTGTTGCATCGCCTCCTTGCGGAAGGCGCATTGAGGGCCTAAGACAGCAAGCGGCAGTGAAGCATCCTGCATGCGGAAGGTTCGGCTGGCAATCCAGAGCACGGGGAGTTCGCCCAGGAGCAGCCCGTCCTTGCGGTCTGCGAAGCCGATTGTCAGCGCGAGATCAAGCTGACTTTTGTCCAGGGCTTCGATAAGCGCTCCGTTGCCCTCGATACGCAGCTCGACCTGCGTTCGCGGATAGAGCGCCGTGAACTGCCGCAGGGCGTCAGGCAGCACAGACGCGAAATCCTGCGGAGCGCCGATGCGAAGGGTGCCGGCCAATGTCACTCCTTGCATGGTTTGCAGGAAATCATCATTCAGCGCAAGCATGCGGCGAGCGTATCCGAGCGCTGTCTGTCCGGCCTCTGTCAACTTGAGCGTCCGGCCCTGCTTGCGAAACAGCGGAGTTCCCAGCTCCTCTTGAAGACGCTTCATCTGCAGACTGATGGCAGATGGTGTGCGTCCAAGACGGTCTGCCGCCTGCGTGAAACCACCCACATCATGCGTCGTGACGAGAGTCCGCAGAGTGTCGAGATCGAGATTACGCAGAAGCATCTTGCTTTGAGGCTACACGAGCTACGGCGGGCAGCCGGTCAACGCTTGCTACGGCTTTGGAGAGGTGTATTGAAAGACTTGTTCCACTGGAACCTGGAGATGTACGCGATGCGGAAGGCGACTTCGACCGAAGACGAGTATTAGTCACCTTCGATGGCGATCTCGCGGGTAATGGAGTTAGGCAATCAGACTCCTCTACATCGAAAGAACCCCGGGGCACGGAAGATTGATGACTCTCCTTAGCTCTGGCGTTCGACCTGCGCGCGCTCAAAGCACCACCTGCAGATCCCGCAGATAGCTCGTGTCGCTAACTGAGAACGCAATTCGACGATAGCGACAAGCGGCTTCCGTCTCGCGAGCCTCCGCGGCTGTCGGTGAGCGCGAAATCACATTGAACCGAGATCGGCTAGGGAAGTCCGGCTGCGATTAGCAGCTAGTCTGCTTTCATGATCTCTCTGCGCACGCTCTGAAAAGAGAAATATCCCCTCTGGACACCCCTAAAGAGAGAAGAAAAGCCCAGACAAGCGAGAGAGAATCTCTGCGGAACGTCGGCTCAAGCTATTCTGAAGAACCTGGAGAGGGGATTTTGCAGCATGGCAAAGCTCGTGTATGGATTGAACCAGTCCCTCGACGGCTACGTCGACCACATGGAACTGGGGCCACCCAGTCCGGCGCTCTCTCGTCATTTCATTGAGCAGACGCGTGGCCTGACGGGCGTGGTGTACGGTCGCGTCATGTACGAGATCATGCGCTATTGGGATGAGGACCTTCCCGACTGGGACGCAGAGGATCGCGACTTCGCGGCGGTGTGGCGGAGCCAGCGGAAGTGGGTTGTGTCGCGCTCGTTGAAGTCGGTCGGCCCCAACGCCACACTGATCGACGATGACCTCGAGGCGGCGATACGTGGGCTGAAGGCTCAGTTGGATGGGGAGATTGACGTTGCCGGACCAAACCTGGCAGGAAGTCTGACCAATCTTGGTCTGATCGATGAGTATCGACTCTACCTCCGCCCCATCGTGCTTGGTCGTGGCACGCCATTCTTCGCCGGCCCCCGGCCGCCGCTCCGCCTGGTGTCCAGCGATCGAATCGGCGAGGACGTGATTCGATTGACGTACGTTCCTTAGTCGCGCAACTCGCCCGACGGACTGCGCCGGGGCCTTAGGTCCGCGTTGGGTCATCAAAGTAGAAAAGTCCCGATGCGCAGCGGAGCAGCATTCGACCAAAACTGATTCGTCGGCTTCAACGTAAAGTTACGGTTACTTTTTCTTGAGGACGGCGCTGGTGGCTTCGTCGTAGGCGACGCGTTCGGTGAATTTGCGGAGGTCGTCGTAGCGGGAGGCGTCGAGCTCCAGTTGCTTCACGGTGTATTCGCGGGTGTAGTGAAGCGCCGTGGCGTCGGCGGTGACGGCGCTGTGGTAGGAGGCGAAGTCGGTGTCGAGCGAGACGGGTTCGGGTAGCTCGTCGACGACGTAGCCGGGCGGCAGGGCAAGGTCGATGTGGTCGCTGCGGCTCTGCACGGCGCTCAGGTCGATGGGCCATACGCGGGTTTCGCGTGGCAGAGACCATGCGTCAGAGCCGAGAATGCGCGGGCGGACGAGCAAGAGATCGCCGGCGTTGCGCGCGTAGTTGGCGACGTGGAAGCTGTAGTCGAGCTCGAGCGGACTGCTGAGATCGGTGGAGTGCGCCGCGGCAAGTTTTTCGAGCGAGATGCCGTTGAGATCGCGGCGCAGGCGATTTTCGAGGTAGTCGCGCTGCTGCTGCTGGCTGCCTTCGGTAAAGGTGACGCGTGGTCTTTCGGCGGAATAGCCGAAGCGCTGTTCGACTACCGTGGCGCTCAGTGAGCCGTCGGCATCGAGTTGCGCGTGGATGGTGTGGTCGACGCGGTCCGAGGCGGCCGCCATGACGGGCAGCGCAATGAGCTGACTCTGGCCGCCTTCGCTGAGGATTCCGTAGCCGCCCTGCTCATAGGGCGGGATCTGGCCGATGGGGATCCACTGGTTGGTGGGATCGAAGATGAGGTAGCTCTTGCCGCTCTTGGCCGTGACGACGGATTGCAGGACGGGATTGGTGTAGCCGGCGGGGAGCTCGATGGCGGCTATGGCGTGGTTGCCGTCGACGGAGGGGATCCTGGGATCGATTAAGCCGCGGCGGGTATCGACCAGTACCCAGGTGGAGTGAATGCCGACGCTCTCCAGCATGGCGCGCAGCAGCGTGGCCTTGTCCTTGCAATCGCCATAGTGGTTGCGGAAGATCTCGTCTGCTGTGTGAGGCTGCAAGCCGCCGATACCGATCTCGATGCCGACGTAGCGAATGTTGCGCTGCATGTAGCCGGCGATGGCCTGGACCTTGGCGGTGAAGTCGGACTGGCCGGCGACGAGCTCCTTCGCCTTGGCGCTGAGGTCGGGTGTGGCCTGCGCGCTGGGCGAGGCGAGCGTGGTGTACCAGTTGCCGATGGCGGTCCAGCGGTCGTCGCCGGTGGGCTGCGGGTCGCGGGAGTAGCGGACGACGAGGCGACCGGCCATGGCTTCAAACTCAGGGGTCATGGGGACGTCTTCGATGTCGACGCCGGAAATGCGGTCGAGCTGCCAGCGGTAATGGCCGGGAGCGGGCTGGCTGGTGACGACTCCGATGTCATCCTTTCGGCCGGCGACGGCGTTACGGGAGGCGACGGAGTAATGCCAGTCGGGCGGCAGGATGAGTTCAAAGACGGAGTGCAGGGTGGGGATCGAGTCCTGAAAGTTCCAGGAGTATTCCTGTACATAGGGGCGCTCGGTGCGCTCGTACTCGTAGGCGACGACGGCGCCGGGGTCCGCGGCGGGAGCGCGGGCTACCTTGGCGTGAAGATCGACGTAGAGCATGCCGTATTCGTTGTCGCCTATCTCCAGGATTTCGTTATCGCGCAGAGTGTAGGGATGGCCGTCGGAGGCGATGCCCCAGACGTGGAGGGAGCGCAGCTTGCGATCGCGATCGATGGGCACGACGACGGTGGCGAATCCGCGGCCCTGCGGGCGAAGGATCTTGATGACACGACGCTTGAGGACGGTGGCCTTGCCGTCGGGCTGGACGGTGAGGGTTTCTTCGTCATCGAGCACGACCGCCATCGTGGTCTTGGAGTAATCGGGCGTGGAGGCGTGTGCCGCGGTGAGCACCCAGTCGGGCGGCTGAGGTGTGCCTGCATGGGCCGGCAGCGCGGCTGCCAGCGCGACTGCCAGCGCGAGGGAGGCAGCCAGCAGCCAGGAGGCGCGGGGTTTCCGGTTCGACATCACTGGCCCGAGTTTGTTGTGGTGGCAACGCGGAGGACAGCCTGCGCACGGTCCTTGTTGCTGACGTCGTCGAAGAAGCCCTTGAGCTTGTTGTACTCCGCGGCGCCGTAGAGCATGTTGGCGAGGACGTAGCTGCGGGTGAAGGTGATGGTCTGGCCGTCCGCCGCCGCATGGGAGAGGTAGACGGCATTCTGCGGCAGATCAACGCGGGCATCGGAGGGAACGCTCTCCACCTGGAATCCGGGAGGCAGATGGAGCGTGACCTGATCCTTTTCAAGGAAGGGATATTGAAGGTCGATGGGCTCCTCGCGATGCGAGCTGGTGAAGGGATCCCGGGTGCCGGCGGAGAAGATGGAGAGGGGCAGGAAGATGCGCTTGCCGGTGGCGGTGCCGAGCGATCCGGTGACCTTCATGCGGACCATGAGGTTGGAGTTCTCGTCGCTGAGTCCGAGGAAGTGATCGGTCTGGACGATGAGGCCGGGAGGAAGGTCCGTCTGAAGCTGGTCGTCGAAGTCCTTCTTGAGCGCGACGTCGTCTCCCTCCAGAGCTTTTTGCCGCCATCGCATGGAGCGTTGGCCGGTGCAGATGATGGTGACGGAGCCGGTGATGGCACCATCGGGTGCAAGGGTGAGCTCCGCGATGCGCTGCACGACGGTGTCCTTGTAGCCGAGGCTGGGCGAGCTTGCGAGGGCGGTATGGCCGTCCTGTTGGCGGAGACCCCCTGCGAGGGTGTGCTTCCAATGAAGGGTGCCGTAGGTGGCATACCTCTCGCCGGGATCGAAGGCGCGCTCCTTGTCGTCGACGGTGACGAGAATGATGAGGTCGTCAAACTGATTGCCGTCGAGGTAGTTCTGCTCGAAGAAGTCGCTATCCCGATTGACGACGGCCATGGCTTCTGCGTGAAAGCCGGCGGCGCGGGCGAGCGCTAGAAAGAGCATGGCGAGATCGTCCGGTGAGCCGCGCTTGAGGGCGAGAACATCGGCGGCGGACTTGATGTGCTTGACGCCTTCGGCGCGGTTCTCATCGTTCGAGTGCTCGCGGGAGTAACGGGTGTTGTCCAGCTTCATCACAGCGTCGTAAAGCTTCGCGAGCTTCTCGTCCTGGGTTGTGGCCCCGGAGGTGAGCTCCTTTGCCGCGTCGTTGATGGCGGGTGAGGGCGAGGCGAACCTATCGATGTCATGCGACCAGGACTTGCCGTAGGAGTTCCAGAACTCCTGCGCGCTGCGCTTACTGGTGTAGTAGAAGCGGACGCGATAGGCGAAGGCCTGCATCGGCGGCTCGTACTCTTCGCGCGGCAGCGCGGGGACGTTCTCCACGACGAGGTCGAACTCGCCGCGGGTCTCGACCACCTTCGAGCCTTTGGGCAGCAACTGGCTGTAGGCGATCGAGCTGGTGGCGCTGCCTTTGTCGATGCTGGAGATAACCTGGTGGTCGGTGGGGATGTAGTGGAAGTGGGTCTTGCGGACAAAGAGAGAGTGCTGGACGTCCCACTCGGGTGAGAGCAGGCGATTGTCGTCGAAGCGGAGCTTGTAGCGATATTCGAGGATGCTGCCGGTTTCGACCTCGGGCAGGGAGAAGACCTTGGCCTTGTACTGCAGAGTTTTGGTCTTGACGATCAGCTTCTCGTAGGGCTTGCCGGTGAAGGGGATGATGGTGCCGTCGCTGTGTATTGTGCGGCCTTGGATGTCGGTGATCTGAAAGACGCGGCTGGCGCCGGTGAGCTCCACGTCGGCGTATTTCTTGCCTTCGTCGCGCAGGATCTTCATGCGCACGTAGACCGCTTCCATGTGGAGCTTGTTGTCGGTGAGATCTTCGCGGTAGAGGTAGATGGCGTCAGCGTTAGGAGCCGAGGGCTCGGCGGTCATCTTCAGCTCTTCGGGCGTGGGTTGCTGCCATTCGGCGGCGAAGGCGGTAGAGGAAAGAGCAGAGAGAAGGAGAAGAGAGACGTACAGGGACCGGAGTGGCACAGGGACCTCGAGCAATGGACGAACCAAGGGCAATGACGACGTCAGAAAAAAACCGCAAAGGGGTGGCTGGCGAGGTTATACCGTTTCTCTTTTGCAGGCGACAAGGATTATTTGGGCTCATTCCGATGACGCGTTTCGAGAATGTTCCTGAATTGGAACTACCTGGGTGGGGAGCGACGAGGCTGGCATCTTATTTACACGCCGACCGTTGGGGGAACCCTGGTGAGGGAAAAGCTGCAAGTGGGTCCCGGCGGCTACGGCTTTTGTGAAAACGGTCTAAAGTGTCGGTAAAGGAGCGGGTCAGCATGAAAAGTACGGGAACGGTCACCTTCGTGTTGTTTGTGATCGTGGTGCTGGCAGCGATCTTCTGGCTGATGCAGGGGCGCGGCCAGACGCAATGGGGTCTGGTGGCGGTGCTGGTGGGCATACTGGTGCTGCGCGTGGTCCTGTTTGTGATTAACCTGCGCCAGCAGCGGCACAATGCGGAGCGGGGCAAGGGGTCGGTGAAGATCGAGACCAGGCTTGAATTGAACGATGAGGACGAGGGCGAGACGGAACCGCCTTCCGAGCCTCCAGCCGCGTCCCGGCCATGACGTACAAGCAGGGCTGCATGTACGCGGCTCTGCTGGGCATTCCCTGCCTGATCTTCGACGTGATCGCGCGGATGCCGCCCTTCTTCCACATGGCGGGCATGCACACAGCGGCGCAGCTCATGTTGTTTCCGGGATGGCAGGTGACACACTGGCTGACCAGCGGCCTGATAACGCGCGGCATTGAGTACAAGCTGCTGATGCCGCTACTGATCATTGGCCTGAATGTGCTGGTGTGGGGCGGGGTGATCTGGGCGGCGGGAAATGTGGCGGCAAGAGCAGGGGATAAGAGGTCTCAGGGACGCAACCGAAAGCGTCATTTTGCGATCGGATGTAGGTGAGCTGCGAGACCTCCAAGGATGTACTATCGGACGACCCCGCGAGAATGCCCATGCCCGATCCGCGATTTGACACGACTCAGCGAGATGGCGTCGCCGGTGATGTGAAGCAGACTGCCCACACCGATGGGCTGCGATGGAAGCAGCTGTACGAAGCAGTCCTGGCCAATACGCCTGACCTGGGATACGTATTCGACCTGAATCACAGGTTTATTTACGCCAATGATGCCCTACTCGCGATGTGGGGAAAGAGCTGGGATGAAGCCATAGGCAAGAACTGCCTGGAACTTGGCTACGAACCCTGGCATGCGGCAATGCACGACCGCGAAATTGAACAGGTGATCGCTACCCGGAAATCCGTGCGCGGTGAAGTTCCATTCAGCGGCACAAGTGGAAGACGTGTCTACGACTACATTTTCTTTCCGGTGTTCGCGAGCGATGGGAGCGTGCAGGCGGTTGGGGGCACGACGCGAGATATCTCCGACATGAAGGCTGCGCAGTCGGCGCTGGCGGATAGCGAGAAGCGCTTTCGCGCGCTGGTGGCAGCAAGCTCCGATGTGGTGTACAGGATGAACGCGGACTGGACGGAGATGCACCAACTGCAAGGGCGCGACTTCATCGCGGATACCGAATCCGCGGATCGAAACTGGCTCGGCAAATATATTCATCCCGAAGATCAGGCGCCGGTGCTGGACTCGATCCACGAATCTGTTCGAGAGAAACGTCCCTTCGAATTGGAGCATCGGGTTTTGCGGTCCGACGGCACGCCGGGTTGGACGTTTTCGCGCGCCATTCCCGTGCTCGGCGATGCAGGCGAGATTGTGGAATGGTTTGGGGCTGCGACCGACATCACTGCACGTAAGCAAGCCGAGCAGGCGTTGCTTCGCGCGGAGAAGCTGGCTTCGCTGGGAAGGATGGCTGCGACGATCTCGCACGAGATCAACAATCCGCTGGAAGCGGTGACGAATCTTCTCTTTCTTGCGCGATCGGAAGGCGATGTTCCTGAAGTGGTGCGCGAACGGCTGGACACTGCCGATGCGGAGCTAAACCGCATTGCGCATATCACGCGCCAGTCGCTCGGTTTTTATCGCGAGGCCAATGCCCCGACAGTCACTTCCATTCCCGATCTGCTCAATTCATGCTTCAATTTGTTGCGGGGCAAGATCGAGGCAAAACGGGCAGAGATCCGCAAGGAATGGCGGGGCGACGTGAAAGTCACCGCGGTGGCCGGAGAGTTGCGGCAGGTGTTCTCGAATTTGCTTGCGAACAGTCTGGATGCGATCGACGCGCGTGGCAAGATTCGGGTTCGCGTGTCCGAGGAGCGCGCTTGGAAGACGCCGGGGCAGAGGAGCGTGCGTATCACGATGGCGGATAACGGCTCGGGGATCAGCCCCGCCGCGCGGGATCACCTGTTTGAGCCGTTCTTTACGACGAAAGGATCTGTGGGCACCGGGCTGGGATTGTGGGTAACGAAGCAGATCGTCGACAAGCATCACGGCAGCATTCAGGTGCGGTCACAGTTGACCGGAGAGAGAAGAGGGACGATCTTCTCGATCGTCTTGCCTGCTGATGGCTGATCTTTGATGTCACGCCCTGGCGAAACGGCTCGCAGGCGCGAACCATTTCGCCATTGGTCATCGATTGAGGGTCGAGGATCAAGGATCGGCGGAAATGCGTGAATCAGCTTTCAGTTTCCAGTTGTGGTAGAGCCTGCGGCGGTGGGAGCCAGGGCAAATTCGAATTCCGTCCCGTGCTCAAGGTGAACATTCTTTCCATCCGCCTTTAAGACTCCCGAATTTGCGCCCTGCACATCGCTGGTCAAACTGTATCCATGCGCGCTCGCCGCGGTCTGTTCCGTCTTCAGTTGCGGGTTGAGATCCGTCGGAGAAAAGACACTATTGCTGGGTTGAATGCCAACGATTGTCGACTTTATTGCGATCGGCTGCCCGTCCTTGGGCTGCGCCTTGTCAAAGGTGAGGACTACGGTCGAAACGCCGTTGTTCTCAGCAGGCTGCACCTGGTCGATGTGTCCGATCAGCAGCGCGTTACGTGGAATTTCCGTTCCGCCAGAAAGATGGACGGACGAGACGAGCCTGGCGGTGACGGCGTCGCCTACCTTCGCGGTTTTAGCGTCGATCTTTGTTTGCAATACCGTGTTTGCCTGAACCAGCTGTCCTTCATTGGTGCTCTGATGTACATCCTTCGCCATAGCAGTAAGCGAGAGTGCCAAAGGAATGATGGCGATACCAAAATATTTTGCAATTCTCATTACGAAACAACTCCTGAGATACAAGTACGGTTAAATCGAAATCAGGGTGAGCGCGCGTTCCATCCCGCCCTCTTCAATTGCTTTGACCTTGCTCGATGCAAGGCAGCGATACTCAATGGATGTTTGTATCGGCGATTGGTCGCAAGGTGCGCGCTGTGCGGGGCGAATCTGCTGGTTAAGATCCTATTTATTTATTTATTTATTTTTATTGCGGCCTTTGCCCTTAGGCTGGCGGCGGTGTTTGCCACGCTTCGTAGTTCGCGATGCAGATGCGCGTTCCGTCTTTACGGATTCTTTATCCTTTTGTTTGCCTTTTCGTGCGGGGCGGGGTGACTGAAGTTCTTCGAGAACCGAAAACTGCAGCCGGCGTTCTACTTCGTCGACGCGATCGAGGATGACGCGCAGGCGGTCGCCGATGGAGAAGCGGCGGCCGCTGTGAGCGCCGATGATCTGACGCGTGTTCTCGCGGTAGGTATAGATGTCGTCGAGCAGGCTGCCGAGGGGAACGAGGCCTTCGATGAAGAGGTCGGCGAGCTCGACGAAGAGGCCGTATTTGGTGGCGTTCATGACCATGGCATCGAAGTCCTCACCGATGCGGTGCTGCATGAACTTGACCTTCTTCCATTCGATCAGCTCGCGCTCGGCTTCCGCGGCGCGGCGCTCGCTGTCAGAGGATTCTCTGGCGATGGAGCTGAGGTCGTCTTCGGAGAGGTTGGTGACGGTGGAATCCCGCCCTTCGCTCCGCTCAGCATGGGGCACCCGGGATGTTTCGTTCAGGATGACTTGATTGTCTGCGCCGGAGTGAAGCAGGGCTTTCGAGATGCGGTGGATGATGAGGTCGGGGTAGCGGCGGATGGGTGAGGTGAAGTGAGTGTAGTGCGAGGAGGCGAGGGCGAAGTGGCCTTCGTTCTTTTCTGAGTAGTGGGCCTGCTTGAGCGAGCGGAGCATGAGGTGGGCGAGGATGCGCTCTTCCGGCTTGCCCGCGATCTTCTGTGCCAGGCGCTGATACATTTTTGGCGTGACGGGGATGTCCTGGGGAATCTCGTGCTGGCGCGGCGCGGCGTGCTGCCGGTCGCGGTTGCGGGCGTTGTGGGCACGATACTCGCGGCGCTCGCTTTCAAACTGCAGGCGCTTGACCGGCAAGGCGCCGATTCCGAGTGAGTAGCCGAAGTGAGCGGCGGTTTCTTCGAAGTCGATGACGCGTTTGGCGTCGGGCTTTTTGTGGACGCGGTAGATGGAAGGCACGGCGACGCGATGATGCCAGTCGGCGACGCACTCGTTGGCGGAGAGCATGAACTCTTCGATGAGGCGGTGGGCCCAGGTGCGATCTGAACGGAGGATGCCCTGCATCTCGCCTTCGTCGTTGAAGTCGATGATGGGCTCGGGAAGGTCGAAGTCGATGGAGCCGCGCTGCTCGCGCTTGCGGTTGAGAATCTTCGCGAGGGTGAGCATGCGCTCGAACTCCGGGACGAGCGCCGCGAACTGGGCACGAGTCGCCTCGCCGCCGGTGAGGATGGTGTGGACCTGCGTATACGTCATGCGCTGAGCGGAGCGGATGACGCCTTCCGAGATTTCGTAACTGAGGATGGCGCCGTGATGGTCGAGTTGCATGATGCAGGAGAGGACGAGGCGATCCTCAGCGGGGCGCAGACTGCAGATGTCCGACGAGAGCTCCTGCGGCAGCATGGGGACGGCGCGATCGGGAAAGTAGACGGAGGTGCCGCGCAGGCGGGCTTCGAGGTCGAGAGGCGAGCCGGGCGTGACGTACTGCGCCACATCGGCGATGTGGACCTGCAATTCGTAACCGTGGATGGTTGCTTTGACGTGGACGGCATCGTCGAAGTCTTTGGCAGTCTCGCCGTCGATGGTGACGATTGGGAGATCGCGGAAGTCACGACGGCGGGCGATCTCCTGCTGGTCGAGGCGGGCGACATCGCGAGCGTTGTCGAGCACGGCATCCGGAAAGAGATGGGGGATGTGGTGCTTGCGGATCATGACCTCGACGTCGACGCCGAAGTCGTCGGGGTCGCCGAGGATTTCGAGGACGCGTCCGCGCGCCTGGCGATGGAGCGTGGGCCAGTCGGTGATCTCGACATCGACGACGAGATTTTCGAGATCGTCCTGTGTGTGAAACGCATGCTGCGCATCTTTGCCAAGGACGCGGTGTGGGGTGGCTTCGGATTCGAGCAGCGGCACCTCATCGCCGAAAGGGATAAGGATGGGCTGAGTCATGCGCTCGTCGAAGGGGACTACGTAGTTGCCCTGTGCTCTTTCGCCTGTCGCGTAGCGGAAGCGGCCTACGACGGTGGGGTTGCGGCGATGGGCGATCTGGACGATGCGGCCGGCGCGCTTACCGGCGTTGGGGCCCTGCCCGCGGGGCGGGAGGAGCTCCACCAGGACGAGGTCGCCCTGCATGGCGCCGTGGAGTTCGGCGGGGGGAATAAAGATGTCATCGTCTTTGCTGCTATTGCTTTGCGCGCTTGTGCCGATATTGCTGGTGGGGCGTACGAAGCCGAAACCGTCGCGATGGAGGTCGAGGCGGCCGGCAATGAGATTGGTGCGTGCGGCGGCGGCCTGGGGGAGGCTCCAGTGATCGCGGTCGGCCTTGACGAGGGAGCCGCGCGCGGTAAGGCGGGCGAGCTGCTCGAGGAGCAGGCGGCGCTCGCGGCCACCGCCGAGACCCAGTTCGCGGACCAGTTGTTTATAGCCGGCCCGGCCGCCGGAGGAGCGGCTGATGCGTGCGAGCAGATCGCGGTCCGAGGGCATAGGGCAGCTTTGATGGTAAATCGCGGCGTGGAAGCTTCTGCAAAGGGCTGTCGGGATACCACTTAGGTGCAAGATTGAGGGAAAAGATTGTTGACGAGGGATGCAATTTTGAGACAGAGGTGAGTAATATGCAGACAACGGACAGGTTTGGCGCGGGTGCGAAGATCCCGGTCACCCTGTACCTGCTGAAGGATGGACCGGTGCAGAGGGCGGACGAGTGATTCCCGCAGGCCCGTCGGCAGGAAAGCATATTTCGCAGTATCTGAAAGGAAACACCCAAGCGATGTGGAAACCGAATCAGCCCGGCAGTACTCCCCAATCCCCCAACAACGAGCCGAACCGCCCGGCGACCCCTGCTTCCGGCGGCGGGTTCGAGCCGGCTGCTTCACGTCCTGCAGCCCCCGGAGCCCAGGCAGCCGCCGCAGAGCAGGCGACGATCGGCAAGAGCCTGGTGGTCAAGGGCGAAGTCACTGGTTCTGAGTCGCTGTACATCGACGGCAAGGTGGAAGGTGCGATCAACCTGCCGGGCAACCGCGTTACCGTGGGCCGCAATGGCCAGGTGGCGGCGAACATCTCGGCCCGCGAGGTTGTGGTCCTGGGCAAGGTGCGCGGCAACATCAACGCGAGCGACCGCGTGGACATCCGGAGCGAAGGCTCGCTGACCGGCGACGTGATCGCGCAGCGCATCTCGATCGAGGATGGCGCGTTCTTCAAGGGCGGCATCGACATTCGCAAGCCGGGAAGCCCGGACACCAAGCCGGCTGAAGCGGCGAAGCCGGTTTCGGTCTAAATACCATATAGAGATAAGAAAGCCCCGGAGCGCTATTCGCTGCGGGGCTTTTCTGTGTGTGTGCGCGGCGCTATGAGCTTGCTTTTGCGCTGGGCGCGGTCATCTGCTGATAGCCTGCGGGTACCTGGAAACGAGAGCCGTCCACCGGCGCGGACGAAAAATCGCTGAGGGTCGTGCTTGATTCTATGAGCACGCTTGAGCTCGGATCCGTTGGCGCACTTTTATTGCCGGAGTCAGCAGGCTGTGCTGGTGCAGTGTTTGCCGGCTTCTTCTTGTGCCCGAATCCGCCCATGCTGAATCCACCGAGTGCGCTTGCCACAGCCGATGTCGCTGTCTGCTGCGCGACATCGCCGGCGGTTGGCATTGCTGGGCTGTTGGATGTGGGCAACGGGGCTTCGGAGGCCGCCGGTAACGGCTCTCCGTTGGATGTCGAACCCATCCGCATCACCTGCAGAATGGGGACGCCCTTCAGCTTGCTCGTCTCTTTCGCCATCTCCGCCATGCCCTTGGACGCGCCCGGTTGTGCCATCAGGGCCTGCATGCCTTGCATACCCTCGCTGCCGCTGAAGACCTGTCCCATCGCCCGGGCGAATTTCTCATTGAAGGCGCGGACCTCGTCATAGACCGGCGTGCTTGAAGCAAGCCACATGTCATTAGTGATGGCGAGTGTTCCGGTCTGTTGCGTGCTTTTATCCGTGGCATGAAGCGCCACGGTCATGATGGACTCCTCTGTGTTCAGGCCGGAGACCTGCTTCGTAGCGCCAGTCTGCCGCACATGAACGTCGAAGGACATATCCACATTCTGTTGAGTCTGGTCAGCGGGCTGCTTCTGCGCATCGGGCTTGGCTTCTTTCGCCTTGGCCTCGGCATCACGCTGGGCCTGCTCGATCTGCTCCTGCATCTGCTCAAAGGTTGTGGTGCTGAACTGATGCTTCACCGAGTCGATGTGGGTGATTGTGCGGGCATCGAGATCGATGATCTCCGCGCTATCCGGTCGAATCCGTGCCATGCGATTGCCGCTCACGTACACCTCGGAGGTGATGGGCTGGTTCGCCTTGCGCGCCTGCGAACTGAAGGCACCGGCCATTTTCATCATGCCTACGAGCGAGCCGCCGGTGATCTGTGTGGTCTCTTTGTAGCTGGCATCTGCCAGCAACGGGCGCTCGGCCGCTGACCACAGAAGCACTGCGCACACAGGGACGGCGATTCGCCCGATTGCTCTGGAAAACATCGGTACTCTCCTCAAAGGGTAATGAAGGGGGGTTGTAGTGGGCCCGGCTTCCTGTGACCACATGAAGCTGTATGAATCTGTGGGGCCCGAGGACTGGCGTCCACTTTACTCTGCGGATTTCCTTTGCGGAACGGCGTTTTCGCCGATGCGCGCTTCTGCGCGGCGTGGCGGGCGGAATTGAACGAATAGAAGGCGCGAGTGCTCAAACAATTCAGGCAGCAGTCAAGAACTTGTCTCTATCTCGCGAGTCTGTGGTCGTGCGATGCACGTTCTGATTTTCCCTTTTCCTACGATGAACACAAATTTGCAAAATCTTGTCGTTCGTTCTCATTCGGAAAGCGTATGTTCCTCCCCGGGGCCCTTCGACCACGTTTTCAAACAACTTCTGGAAGGTGACCGTATGAGATCCGCGTCCCGATATGTCGGCGTCGTTGGGAGTGCCGTCGCACTCCTTTGTTTCGCCCAAAACCTCTCAGCGCAGAACGAGGCGCGAGCACATTCGGCCAGTCCGGGTTACTCAAGAGTGGCGCCGATTCCTCTGCAATCGGTGCGAACGGTGACCTCTTCGCCGGTCCTGACGTATCCTGCTGGTGCGAGAACATCGAGAGGGAAGATGACGTCCGACGAGAACGGCGCGAGCGTATCCCACGTAAGGGAGAACGCAAATGTTGCAGCAGGTCCGAATTCTGCCGTGATCGGGAATGGGACGACATTTGGGTTGGACACGGTTCCGCTTTTTGAAGGAGCGTTTGCAGCGACCGGTGGTCCGGACAAAGGAATCATCTTTCCGTACCTCATGATCGGAAACGATCCGTTGGTCGGCGGCACCACGACGATCCCGGCGAAGATCACTACCGTTTCACTGCAATTGCTGAATCCGGATGGCAGCGTGAGAGAGGTTGTTTCTTTCAACCCATTCGAGAGCAAGACTCTCGGCTCGCCAGTCTTCGAAAACGTGCTGTACGGCAGTGGACGCGCCCAATTTGCAGACGCAATCCAGCGCGCCGAGTTCTTCAATACGATGAAACAGAACTGGCATACGCGCCTGGATCCGACGGTAGTCAATCGGATTACTGTTCCAATTCCTCGATTTGTGAATGTTCGTCTGCCTGACGGCACGGTCAAGCAGGTCCAGAACTATTACGTGGGGACCGTTCCGAACGGCGATACTTTCATCGAATTGCTGGATCTTTTCTTCGGCTCCGTTTTCGAGAATGTAGGCGTCGACGACATTAATGCCGGAAACGACACCACGGACGCCGTCAACATGCAGCTATATCCGAACACCTTTCTGTTTTCGATCAACAGCAAGGGAGAACGCTTTGACGGTGACTGCTGTGTTTTTGGCTTTCACACCTACTTCCTGAGTTCGAACGTCCCGCAATCACGCTGGATTACTGCTTTTGCGAGTTGGATATCTCCCGGGGTGTTAAGTGGGGGATTCGAGGACATCGTCGGGCTTTCGCACGAAGTGACGGAAGCCTACAACGATCCCTTCGTCGACACGGCAGTACCGGTCTGGCAGTTCCCAGGTGAGCCGGCGAATTCCAAAGTCTGCCAGGGCAACCTCGAGACCGGCGATCCTATCGAAGTACTGCCCGTGGGCACCGTAGCGATTCCTCTGAGGGAGAACGGGAAGATATTCACCTTCCACCCGCAGACTGAGGCATTGCTGCAGTGGTTCAGCCAGGGGCCGGCATCGAATGCGATCGACGGCGCGTGGAGTTATCCGGACGAGAATGCGCTTACGAGGTCGGCGGTGCCTTGTCCGAAGTAAGAGGTTGCTGGAGGCGAAGCCCCGGAGCGATCCGGGGCTTTGTTTTTGGTGCGGCGCGTCGACAAGAAACACCAACTCTCTCCGCTACGCGGCTTTGTCGCGCCGAATCGAGATGACCAGGGTCTGGGATGGTCAAGAACTTGTCACGGTCGCGGTCTGCAGTCATGCGATAGGCGTCCTGATTTTTCTCACGATGAAACAGACTTTCAAAATCTTGTCGTTTGTTGTCATCCGCGGAGCGTATGTTGCTCGACGGGACCTTCGACCACGTTCTTGAAGCGAATTCAGAAGGTGGCCGATATGAAGTCGAGGTTCAGATATGCCGGTGCAGTTGTGGGCGGTGTTCCGCCCCAGGAACCGCCGCACCAGCGCGTAACTGAGCCTGAAGTTGCCATCGGCCTTCGGGGCTTGCAGTGAACTTCACCACGCACACTTACCAGGGGGCGACAAATGAGTCATAAGCTGAATGTGATATCGGTAGCCGCATTACTGTGTTGTTGCATGGGTGCGACGGCATCGTATGCGCAGCAATCCGGCGAAGTGCAAAGCACGACACCGCACAGGCTCAGGGGAATATTCACGGTCAGGGTTGCGCCTGATTCGACTCCTGCCATGGCGGAGGACATGGCTGGCTCAGCCGGGGCTGGGAAGGCTCCGCCATTGTTCACCTACCACGTTGCGTCAAACAGGGACAATAACAACTACACCGGCGTGATCGTCGGCCGCGATCCATTCGCTGGCGGCGGCTCCGTAAGTGTACCGACGCAGATCGTGCCGCTTATCATCGTGACTCATACCGTGGGAACGACGGTCAATTCCAAGGGGATCATTACCACGAAACCGGGCAGGGTTGTCTTTGATTCCACGTCGCCCAAGACGGCGTGTCTTGGCAGCCGGAATAATGTTCCGCTCACTCTGGTGCAGCAATCCCCAATCTTCCGCTCTGCCAACTTCAACTTCGGGGGAACGGAAGTGGGCGTTACGCAATACATCGATGCCTTTCAGAGAGGCAGCTTGTGGAACGTGATCGACAAGGCTAACTATCATGTTCGTCTCGCTCCCAGGACTCTGGCCCCAATCGTCATTGACATTCCGGCAAACCAAGGTCTTGCCCTCGCAACCACCTCACTGGGCCCGCCGGCATTTTGCGCGCCGCTCGGCATTCTAAATATCGATGTATTTGATGGGATTGTGACCACGAAGGTCTTGCCGGCATTGAAGGCACAAGGTGTCAATCCCACGACCTTCCCCATCTTCCTGCTGTCAAACGTCGTCCTGGCTGACAAACCGACCGATCTCGGAACCTGCTGCGTCCTTGGGTATCACGGAACGACCGGTTCTCCCATGCAGACCTACTCTCCGTCCAATTTCGACAGCACCGGACTCTTCGGAGGCGCGGAGGGTGGAGATACGCTAGCTCTGTCTCATGAGGTGGCTGAATGGGTGAACGACCCGTACGGCAATAACCCGACACCACCGTGGGGACACACTGGGCAGGTAGTCGGCTGCCAAGACAACCTTGAAGTGGCGGACCCGCTCACCCCCACGAATGCTCCGCGCGTCTTTGGGTCGAACGGCTTCACCTACCATCTCCAGGAGATGGCGTTCTTCTCCTGGTTCTTCAAGACACCATCCATCGGTATCCACGGGTGGTTCTCCAACAACGGTACGTTCCTGACGGACGCAGGACCACCCTGTCATTGAAGTCTTGCCTGCTGCGATTGAAGTGAGGGAACGGCCGGATCGGTGAGACGATCCGGCCGTTCGCGCGTCCGGAGGTAAGCAACGGCACACCGGCGCTACAACGATCCCTTCACCGACACCCCCGTACCGATCTGGCAGTTCCCGGGTGAGCCGGCGGGTTCCAAGGTCTGCCAGGACAACCTGGAGACCGGGGATCTAGTCGAAGTGCTGCCCGTTGGGACGGTAGCGATTCCGCTGAGAGAGAACGGGAAGATATTCACCTTCCGCCCGCAGACGAGGCCTTGCTGCAGTGGTTCAGCCAGGGCCCAGCTTCAAATGCAATCGACGGCGCGTGGAGCTATCCGGACGAGAATGCGCTTACGAAATCGGCTGTACCTTGTCCGAAGTAAGAGGTTGCAGGAGACGAAGCCCCGGAGCGATCCGGGGCTTGTTCTTTTTTAGGGAATGTTTCGAGGTCGTTACGAAACTCAGTTCAGGGATGATAGAGGATGCGAATGTTCTCGTCTCGGCCCTCCACACCTGGAGCAAGTGAGCGTCGAGGTTCTCTACCAGCAACGCCTGGCTCTGGCCTTTGACAGTCAAGCTTTTAAGTCGATCTTTATCCGGTTCTTTTCCGGAAACCGTACGGCTCCACGATCCAGGAACACTACGAGGTCGATGAGAGAGTGCTGGAGTTCAGTCAACCGCGGCATTGCTTGTTCAAGGTGAGGTCCCAGCGCCTCGACGTCGGCCTTTAAGGCGCAAATCAATGGATCTGGGCAGCCCTTCAGGTAGTCGAGGAAAGAGGCAAACCCCATACACTGTGGTCCACGCGGCCCCTCCCAAATCATTCGCTCGCCGATTGCATGTTGTTCGCCCCCAAACACGCGAAGAATTGGATGGTCGTATTTGTCGGATTGCCAACATGAATAGATCTTGTGTTGGAGCTGAGCAAGTCGGCGCGTTTCCTCATCGGCGCCTAAATCGATGAATTGAATCTCACGGCGGATCAGCTCTGTCCAGGCGAAATATTGCGCAATTACGAAAAGCGTGTGGTTGATCGCAAACGATCGCGTGCGACCATCACCGTTCTGCAGATAGATTGTGAGAAAGCCGCGCGTAATGATATTGAAAATCCGACTCTGCAATTCATAGGCGGCGCGCCCGAGAGGCTCGCGAAATCGACGCGCGGTTTGCTCGGCCTCGGCTCGGCGCCCAGCTTCAGCCTTTTGCAATTCCAACTGGGCTTCAACTCGCTTAACGCGAAGTTGGCCCCAAACAGCGATCATAGCGGCGCTGATCGCGACGACCGAAGAGATAACACCTAGAGTGAATGTTTTGTCCATGGTGGCGACTTTCCGGGCTTGCGGAAACGGTCGTTCCTGAAAGTCAAATCCTATCGGTAGATCTGTTGTTTACGGACGCGACCTCGCGTTAGCTGGTCTTTCGTTTACGGAACACGAGAGTGTCGCTGAACTTGGCGCCCTTCTCGTCAGTCCCGGTGCTGTTAATCGTCATTGTCTTGCCATCCTTCGAAATCACACGGGTACTTGTGGCCGTGATTTTGCCGTCTCTTTTGGTCGTGGTCCTGGCAGTGTAGTCGTCGACACGTTCTTGCGCGATCGTTCCGACTTTCGGATTGCCCGCGACTGGGTAGTCTTTGCCGTCGTAGGCGCCGCTGTACTCTATGTTGATCGACTTCCCGTCAGCGAGAACAACCTTGCCCCTCATAAAAATGAGATTACCGTCGACCTTGTAAATGCGAATGTCGCTCTTCCGTGCCGGGCCGGGTTCAAACTTTGAAGCTGCTGTGTCGAGTTCCCAGGCGCCGCTCAATAGATCATTGGCCAAAAGAGCTGCCGGCATCAGGAATGTCATCGCCAGATACCAGACGCCAATCCGCAAGAGAGTTCGCATGAGACCTCCTCCGTTGGCCATAGCCGAACAACCCGGTTAATCCGTCACCTGCAAGAATTAGGACTCGCTACTTGCACGCGACGAGCCGTGGCCCTGTCGCTTCCTCCATCCGCATAGTCGGAGGTTGCGACGCGTCGTAGACGATGACCGCCAGGACGTAGCGAAGTGTCGATCCGGTGGCCACCGCCCGCATCGGAGTACCCGTAGGAAGGGCGAGCGTCTCGCCCTTTTGGAGCTTGAAGGCGCGTGTTGGCGTCTCGTAGCATGCTTCGCCTTGAATCACATAGACCGCTTCCACCCCGGAATGATGATGAAGCAAGGAGTACATTCCAGGCGTGAACGCCGCTGACTGGACCTGCATCGCATACTTCGGGGCCTGTGGGAGCGGCAGTGGTCCTACCTGTGCCGCATGGTGGCCACCGTGGTGGTCGGAGGTCTGAGACTCAATCGTCATGAGCCACGAGGTGCCGGCGGCCTCGAATGCGACGCTTGCCGGGCCGACTGCTGTACGGGCACGCTCCGCAGAATCAAAGCGATCGATGTGCCAAAACACCGGCTCCTTCAGGCCGACGGGCAGCGGTCTCTTTTCAATGATGCTGCATCCGATCTCGCCTCGCCGCTCGGGTGAGTTCTCAACGCACGTAGACATCAGCTGCGCAGCTGCCATATTTGCCGTCAGCAGCGAGAGCAGAAACGTCATTGCGATTGTGGAATATGCCGTGGGCGTTTTCATAGCGGTCCTCACGTCGCCAGTAAGTCGCCAGCAAAAAGGATCCCTCGGTAAAGGATCAATGATCTGTTCACGCATAGCGGAGATAAGCCGACTTCGAATCATACGGAGCCTTACTTCACTTCTGACAAGTGCCTTTTGGCTGCCAGTCCACGTGTGACGTAAAGGGCAGCGCCGGATCGTGAAGAACGATGAACAGAGCGTCGCGCTTCGATTTGCCCATTATGTTGAGCTTCATGGGGATGTCCCCGGGCACGAACGCGCCTTCTCCGGCTCGCGCGCGCACGACCCGGTCCGGCAGTTCCACGCACTGCTCACCCGTGAACACGTACCAGATCTCCGGTCCAGAATGCTGATGCTGAAGCGGCAAGGCATTGACCGCAGGACCGAAATCCGCCTCGGCGACCACCATTTCGTAGGCAGGTGCTGAGGGAACCGGCATCGGTCCTACCTCCGTCACGAACTGACCGCCTTGCGATCGCTCTCCTTTTTTTGCAAAGGTCAGGAGCCAGACCTTTCCCACGGCTTCCACCACAATGCTTGTCGGAGTGGCGACGGGTTCCGCAGCCTCTCTCGTTGGAAAACTCTCGACGCGCAATACCACGGCGTCTGGTGGTAACGAAGAAAACTGCCTTCGGGCAAGGATGGCACAATCCCAATTCGCAGGCCGCTTACCCGGAATCGGAGAATCGCCGCACGGAACAACATTGTGTTCGTGCTTCCACAATTCGGGAATCGTCTGCTTTTGATTCGTCCGCCCATCCGACGCTGACATCATCAGGATGAGCCCGATACATGCCGGTAAGATGAGGCGGATCATGCTTCCTCCCTGTGAGCTCTTCCGAGCTTTGGCGGGGATGCTAGGCTCAGCGTTGTTGCGAGTCAACGGAGATCGCTAGTCCGCTGCCGCGGCGGGATAGTCCGGAAGATTCAAGGCTTCTCCTGCTGCTTGCAGAAGGACTCAGCACAGTTGATTGCGAATAAAAGCGAAGGAGGCGCTTCGCGCGTTCTGGATTCGCCCACCCTACGCGTTTGCGTAGGGTGGGGCACCCGTTTTCGTGATTAGCGGCGTTTGAAGCGGCGGAGCAGGCTGCCGGGGACGGGGATTTTCATTGCTACCGTCAAGGCGATGTAGAGGGCGCCGTAGGGGATGAGGACGGCGATGGCGGTGAGGACCGCGGCGCGCGTGCCGTGGCCGTGGATGGGCAGATGGCGGTGGAGCAGAAAGCAGAGCAGACCTGCGACGATGGCGGCGAGCCAGAGGCGGAGGACGCGGCTGGCAGGGTAGTCGACGATACCGATGCGCTCGTGCATTGCGCGACGGAGGAGGAAGTACTCGAGCGATGCGGCGAGGCCGGCGGAGAGGGTGAGGCCGGCGACGCCCCAGCGCGAATCGATGCCGAGCAGATGCGGCAGCGGGATCGAGCAGAACCAGCCGAGCACGAGTGTGAGGGCGACGCGAATGACGGCGAAGTTGAGTGGGGTCCGCGTGTTGCGGAGTGCGTAGAAGGCCGACGAGTAAAGGCGGCCGGAGGTGCCGCCGAGCAGGCCGACGCCCGAGCCGGCGAGGGCGCTCCAGACGTAGATGACGTCTCGCGCGTTGAAGTGGCCGGTGCGATAGATGGCGGCGACAACGACATCGCCGAGGATGACCAAGGCGACGGCCGAGGGAACGACGAACCAGGCGATCTGCTGCAAGCCGGCGGCGAGGCGCGCGCGGAGCTTGGCAGCGATCTGCTCCGGGGTGCCGAGGGCAGCGGACATGGCGGGCAACTCGGCGGCGGAGACAGCCATGCCGAAGAGACCGACGGGAAGCTGGTAGATGGTCTGCGCGTAACTGAGCGCGGCGACGGCGCCGGTGGGCAGCAGGCTGGCGAGGATCTGATCGACGAAGGCGCTGATCTGGACGACACCGCGGGTGAGAAAGACAGGGACAAAGTTGTGCACGATGGTGCGAACGTGCTCGGAGCGGAAGGTGGCCTTCCACTGCAGCGGACTGAGCAGCCGCAGAACCGCTGGCAACTGAATGATGAACTGCAATGCGGAGCCGATGACGGAACCTACAGCGAGGGCAACGGCGAGGCGCGGCTCAGCTGTGGTGGCAGCGGTGATGCCGTGGGCGAAGAGGCGGCGGCCCTGCCACACCAGCGTGGCGATCATGGACAGGTTCCAGATAACCGGCGCGGCGTAGGAGAGGAAGAAGCGGCGGTGGCTGTTGAGAATGCCGAGGCACCACGCGGAGAGCACGAGAAGGGCAGCTCCGGGGAAGAGAATACGGACGAGCTGGATTGCCAAAAGACGCGTGTCGCCATGAAAGCCGGGCGCGATGACGTTAATGAGCAGCGGAGTGAGCACCACGCCAAGCAGCACCACCGCGGATGCAACCAGCACGAGGAGGGCGAAGATGGCGGCGGCGGTGCGGGTAGCTTCTTCGTGGCGCTCTTCGGCATTGAGCCGGGCGTAGACGGGGATGAACGATGCCGAGAGGACCCCTTCGCCAAAGAGGTTCTGCAGCATGTTGGGGATGCGGAAGGCGGCCTTGAAGGCATCGGCAGCCATGGAGTTGCCAAAGTAGTGGGCGAAGATGCGCTCACGGATGAGGCCGATGATCTTGGAGAGCATGATGCCGGTGGCGACGGCGAGCGCGGCCGCGCGGCCATGGTGCGGCTTCGTTACGGGCAGATCGGATGAGGCTGGGACCTTGTTCGGGGGCGGGGGTACGGTTTCGGGCATAGTTGCTTGTTTTAGCTTACCTATCACGTGAAGATGACGGGAGTGTGCAGATGGGCCCATGACTGGCAACTGTCCGGCGTCGAGGTGCTTCCAGTGTGCTATGGATCGCGATGCGGACAGGCTAAGGCGCTTCTTTGGCGGCGGCACGGATGACGAGGGGAGGACCCTCAAAGAGATCTCTGGATGGGACGATGAGCGGCTGGAGATGGTACATGACTATATCCAGTGGCTCTTTCCGCTGCCGGAGCGGAGCGGCGCGAATCCGTCGGCGCCGGTTCTGGATGCGGAGTCGATTGCGGCGGTTCGCGGGGATGCCGAGATGCAGAGGCGGCTACGCGCGGGGTTTGAGCGGATGCTGACTTTCTATGGATTTGAGCGCATGGGAGATGCGCTGGTGGAGGGGCCACGGTTTAGGGCGGCATCGCGCAACTGGCTGCATGCGGGAAACCATAATCATCTGCGGCTGACGCGGATTCTGCGCTCGCTGCGAGTGCTGGGGCTGGAGCGTGAGGCTTCGCTGTTGTGGGAGGCGCTGCGTACCTTGTATGAGCGCGAGAGCGCGGCGGGACGGCGGACGATCGCGGCGGAGACGCTTGCGTTCTGGAAGCGGGCGGCTACTTCGGCGATTCAATACTGAAGGGACTTCGCGCCGATAGTGGCCCACCTTACGCATTCGCGTGGGTTGAAAAGCAGATCCCTCCACTTCGCCGATCGCTCCGGTCGGGATGACAGGTTGGTTTTGGGTGCTTAGGGTTGCGCGAACATTTCGTTCAGCTTGTCGTAGGGGATGAGGCCGTTGCCGAAGGCGAAGGTGCCTTTCTGCTGCAGCTCGTCCGCGGCGTGGAGGAATGCGGTGAGAGCGACGCGGGAGAGCGCGCTGCCGACGCTGATGCGCTTGACGCCCATGGCGGAGAGCGTGGCGAGATCGAGCGTCGCGCCGGCGATGGGCATGAGCACGTTGAGGGGGCGGTCGACGGAGCTGAGGACGGCGGCGATACCTTCTTTTGTGCTGAGGCCGGGTGCGTAGAGCACCTCGGCGCCGGCTTCCTGAAAAGCCTGAAGGCGGCGGATGGTGTCCGCGAGGTCGGGATTGCCGGCGATGAAGTTCTCGGCGCGCGCGGTGATGACGAATGGCGCGGGGAGGGCATGGGCGGCCTCCGCCGCGGCACGGACGCGGTCGACGGCGTGCTCGAAGGCGTAGAGCGTCCCTTCGGGACGCGGTCTGACGTCCTCGATGGAGCCGCCAGCGAGGCCGGTGGCGGCGGCGAGACGAATGGTTTCGGCGCAGGCTTCGGGGGCGTCGCCGAAGCCGTTCTCGAGGTCGGCGCTGACAGGCAGGTCGGTGGCGGCGACGATATCGGCGACGTGTTTGAGCATGGCGTCGCGGCCAACGGCGCCATCCTGCAGGCCGGCGGAGAAGGCGTAGCCGGCAGAGGTGGTGGCCAGCGCTTCGAAACCCATGTGAGCGAGCAGGCGCGCGGTCCCGGCGTCCCAGGGGTTGGGAATGATGAAGGCGCGCTCGCGCTGATGCAAGGCGAGGAAACGGGCGCCTTTCTCTTTCTGCGTTGACATGATGATCTTCTCCTCCGGTCAGTGTCACGGCGCGGCAGGGTTCTCTGCAAGGCGGGATGTGACGGATGCCGAGCCAACGACTCCTCTGTGAAACGGATTGTCGGTGACAAAAGGATTGCCGCGCGGAACTCTACAGGCGATTTGTACTGGCGATTGGGTTTATAACCGTGTGTCGATGTGATCGGGTCGAACAGGTGGGGAAGAGGAGGCTGGGATGGGGCTGCGGATGGCGATGGTGGTGGGGATCCTGGTTACGGGGGTGGGGAGAGCTGGAATGGCGCAATCGCAGCAACAGCAACAGCAATCGTCGTCGCACCTAGGGCAGGTGGCGAATCGGCACGGCGGCGAGGAAGCGAACCCGACAAACGGCTCCGCCAACAATGTTCTTACGGTGCAGCGGACGCCTTCGCCCGGGTCGTCGCAGGTTCGCGGCGGCAATGGCGTGCTGCTGCCCGATTCGCCGGAGACGGCAAAACATCCGGTGACCGAGACGAAGCATGGCGAGACGATCACGGATAACTATCGCTGGCTCGAGCAACAGCACGATCCGACGACTCGCGCGTGGATCGACGAGCAGAACACCTACACGGACAATTACATGCAGCAGGTAACGATCCGGCCGGAGATCAAAGCGGAGCTGACGAAGCTGGAAAGAGTGGAGAGCTACTCCACGCCGACCAAGCGCGGCGATCTGTATTTCTTCAAGAAGCGGCTGGCGAACGAGAACCAGGGGTCGATCTACATCAGGCGCGGCGTTGGCGGAGCGGATCAGCGACTGGTGGATGCGACCAAGCTGAGCGCGGACCAGAACACGTCGGTCGGCATGCTCGACGTGACGAATGACGGCTCACTCCTAGCGTATGGCATTCGGCAGGGTGGCGCGGATGAGCAGGAGGTCCACCTGATCGGAGTGGCGACGGGGAAGGAGCTGCCGGATCATCTTTCGAGCCAGCGATATATGGGGGTGCAGATCTCGCCGGACAAGAAGGGGCTGTACTACTCGGTGTTTCATCACTCGGGGACGCTGGTGTACTGGCACGCATTCGGGACGGAGCAGTCGGCTGACAAGATGATCTTCGGCAAGGAGTACAAGGGTGAGCCGCTGGGAGAGCTGGACCTGATCGGCGTGAGCACTTCGGACAACGGGCACTGGTTGATCCTGAGCATCAGCCGTGGAGTGCCGGCGAAGCGGGAGGACATCCTGCTGAAAGATCTGCGGCAGCCGGATGCGCCGGTGATTCCGCTGGTCTACGGGATCGAGAACCGGTTCAACCTGATTGACACCGGAACAGATACGTTTTTGGTGGAGACCGATATGGGCGCGCCGAAGCGGCGCATCCTGCGTGCCGATCCGGATACGCCGCCGCAGCAGTGGCAGACGGTAGTGCCGGAGGCGAAGGATGTAATCGAGGAGTCCACCGTGTTGGGTGGGAAGCTCTTCATAGAGCGGCTGGTGGATGTGAAGAACGAGATCTCCATCTACTCGCCGGACGGGAAGCCGGAGGGGCTGTTGAAGCTGCCGAGCATCGGCACAGCGACGGTTCCATATGGAAGGCCGCTCGAGAAGGAAGGCTTCTACAGCTTCAACTCGTTCAATGTGCCGCCGACGTTTTATCGATACGAAGTCGACAGCGGCGCCACCAGCATCTTTGCGCAACCGAAGGTGCCGTTCCATCCGGATCGTTACGAGGTTCGTCAGGTCTTCCTGAATTCGAAGGACGGCACGCGGGTGCCGATGTTCATTGCGGGCAAGAAGGGTTTGCCGCGGAATGGCAAGACGCCGTTGCTGATGACGGGGTATGGCGGCTTCAACGTCAGCATGACGCCGGGATGGAGCCCGATGTATGCGTGGTGGCTGGAGCAGGGCGGGTGGTTTGCGGTGCCAAACCTGCGCGGCGGCGGCGAGTATGGCGAGGACTGGCACAAGGCCGGGATGTTTGCGAAGAAGCAGAATGTCTTCGATGATTTCTTCGCGGCGACACGCTTCCTTCTCGATGAGAAGTACACGGACACGGCGCACCTGGCGATCTGGGGGCGGTCGAACGGTGGCCTGCTGATGGGCGCGGCGATGACGCAGCATCCGGAGCTATACGGGGCGATTGTGTGCGGCTATCCATTGCTGGATATGCTGCGCTATCAGAACTTCGAGTTCGGGCGGCTGTGGACGACGGAGTACGGCTCGGCGGACAACGAGGCGGATTACACGTACATTCGCGCCTACTCGCCATACCAGAATGTGAAGCAGGAAACGAAGTATCCGGCGATCATGTTCTTTTCCGGCGACAATGACACGCGGGTTGACCCGCTGCACGCGCGGAAGATGACGGCCGAGATGCAGGCCGCGACAGGCAGCGATCGTCCGGTCCTGCTGCACTACAGCCTGAAGGGCGGGCATAGCTCGGGCGTGTCGGTGACGCAGCAGATCCAGGATGAGACGGACATTCTTTCGTTTCTGTGGAACCAGGTGGACAAGAGGTAGGGCATCAAGGACATAGTCGCTTGTAAGCAGAGATACGGCCGTCATTCAATACGATAAGTGTGGAATTGCTGGCAAAGTTAAAGGCGAACTGACTCCGTGGCATAGGCATGACCGGGATGTCACAAGCCTTGTGGTCGCCATCCAGTGTGACAATCAATAGATCGATGTCGGTTCTGTATTCGGTGGTGTCCCAAATGCCACCACCTTTGAAGCTGTATTTGAAGACCGCAGCGAGTTGCTTATCAGGTGAGATCACTGCTGGTGGCTGAATGCGCTCTTTCTTTGCGTCTTTGTAGATAAGCGTACTGTTGTCTCGGGTCAGGATAGTGACGGATCCACACACGTTCAACACCTGTCTTTATCGATGTAGACGGGTGAAAGGCAGCGCTTGTCCACCGGCAATGGGACGTTCCACTCCCATGTATGCCCATCGAATCGTGTCCAGTACGCGTGAGTCGGCGTATCAAAACCTGTGTACAGCAAACCTTCATCTCCGATCGAAATATCATCCCAGTCGGCATCTTCCAGCAGCCAGTCGGAACGCAGTTTAAGATCCGTTCCGTTGAAAACAAAGACGTGAGATCGACGCCCGTAACTGTCAATTAGCAGGAATGTCTTGCGATCGTTTGTTACGTAGAGCCTTTGCGGATCGCGAAAGACTGTGTCTTTGAACAGCGTAAAGGGTTCGTGTATCGGGTTAAAAACAAAAGAGGGATCAAGTCGTTCAAAGTCGTGTGAGTAAAAAGTAAGCCCATTGTTATCGGTTTCGGCGATGCCACCCGCGACCACAGCCAGTTCGCTGTTCTCCGACCAGGCGGGGATCAACAGTGAGCGATCGACTTGCCCATTGTCCGTCCTGACGATCTGGACCGAAAAGTTCCAAGCACCTACCCGTTTCTCGCCAGATTTCCTCACACCAAGATTTTTAACGGCCGATAACGAATAAGTGAGGACGTGGGAGTCGTCCCAGCGCGCAATCCCGCATGACTGATTCTGCTCTGGTGTTCCCGCAAATCCACCGAGGTTCCTAAGAAAGGGCCGATCGAATGCCATCGTCCATACGGGTTTCGCCGCATTTTGGGCCGTTAGCGTGGCCCTAGCAGTCAGCGACAGGAACATTACTATCAACGCGAGCCCTGATCTAGTCATGTTGTGATCACCATTCGAAATGGAGAAAGGGATGGAACCATAGCGGCCATTTCCAGCAAGATCAATTCAGCAATATTCCTTCAGTTGCTCATGGGTGGGCCATCGAGTCAGGGACTGAGGACGGCGGGCTGACTCAGAGTGGACTCGATCGTTTCCAGCAGACGCGCGGCGCTGTGCTCGATATCGAAGTGTTCCTCGAAGCATTGGCGGGCATTCTGTCGCATGGCAATTCGCTCCGTTTCGGGTAGTTGCTGCCAGCGTTCCAGCAGTTCGGTTGTGCCTGCGAGAGTGTCCGGGGCGACGAGGCCGGCGTTTGCTGCATCGATCTCGCGCCAGATGTTGACCTCCTGTGAGATGAGAACGGGAACACCGCAGGCGAGCGACTCCGCGACGGCGATGCCGAAGTTTTCCTGGTGCGAGGGGAGCGCGAAGACCTCCGCGGCGGCGAAGGCGCTCCACTTCAGCGTGTCGCGGAGCATGCCGGTCCAGACGGTGCGGTCTGCAATGCGCAAAGCGCGTGCTCTCTCTTCGAGTGTCTGCTGCCAATTGGAATCGTCGGGGCCGGCGAAGACCAGGCGCCATGCGGGATCTTTCGCCAGAGTGGCGGCAAAGGCTTCCAGCAACAGATCGCAGCCCTTCTTGGGGTGCAGGCGGCCCATGAAAAGCAGGAGCCGCTTGCCACGCAGATCCGGATAACGATCGAGGAAGGCGGTTGGCTCCACGCCCGGCGGGGGCGGTGTTGTGCCCAGGCCGGTAACGATGGAGTTGGCGCGAAAGAGCGCGAAGGACTCCGGGGCGAGGAGTTTTTCTTTCTCGCAGGTGAACAAAACGGCGCGCGCGTCACGCAGAACGCGATAGTCTGCCCAGGGCCAGTAGAGAGACTTCTTCAGGTGCTTCAGAGGGAAGGTGCGTTTGAACCACGGATCGAGCATTCCGTGGGGGAAGACGTAATAAGGAGTGGTGCTGCCGCGGAGAGCGCGCCATGCGCCGAAGCTGTGATATTGCCAGAGGCCATTGATGATGACGGCATCAAAGCGGGTGCGGTTCCGGCGCAGCCAAGGGACGAAGGCAGGGGCAAATGAGTAGGTATTTCGCGCGGAACCGAGCGCGTGCAGAGGCAGCGGAAAGCTGCTGACTTCGTGATCCGCGGGGTCGTCAAGCGAGGCAACTTCGACGGAATGGCCGGTGCGGAGGTGCACCGCAGAGAGACTTCGCACGGCCTCGGCCGGACCACCACCAGCGGCGCGGATGGAGGCGATGACGTGAAGGAGTCTCATGGCAGGAGGGGATGAATCGCGGGGCCCGGAGAGCTGTTGCACGGATTGTACAGGTCGCGGCACTGGCTGTTATCGGAGTAGTGTGCGGGATGGCGTGATGAATCCGAAATGCCCCGATGGCATCATGGATAAGAGGCCGGCTGGCTGTGACGCAGCGAAGGCGAGACGAGGAGAAGGCAAGTGACACAACCGATTTCCGATGCTCTGGTGTTCTTTGGCGCGACAGGCGATCTGGCCTACAAGCAGATCTTCCCGTCGCTGCAGCGGCTGGCGAAGCGTGACAAGCTGAAGGGCCCGGTGCTCGGCGTCGCGAAGTCGGGATGGACGCTGGATGACCTGAAGAAGCGCGCAAAGGACAGCGTGGAGCAGCACGGCGGGCTGGATCCGGAGGGATTCGAGAAGCTGATGGCGCGGCTGTGTTATGTGGACGGCGACTACTCCGATATTGCCACCTTCCAACAGGTACGCAAGCAGTTGGGGACCGCGCAGCATCCGATCCACTACCTGGCAATTCCGCCAAGCCTTTTCGGAGAAGTGCTTGAGCAGTTGAAGCAATCGGGTTGCGCGAATGGCGCGCGGGTGGTGATCGAAAAGCCATTCGGGCATGACCTGGATTCGGCGATGGCGCTGAACCGGATCGTGCACAACGTCTTTGATGAGAAGGATGTCTTCCGCATCGATCACTACCTGGGCAAGAACGCGGTGCAGAACCTGATCTTCTTCCGCTTCAACAACTCTTTCCTCGAGCCGATCTGGAATCGCCAGTACGTGGAGAGCGTGCAGATCACGATGGCGGAGAGCTTCGGCGTGCAGGGGCGCGGCGCGTTCTACGACGCGACGGGAGCGATCCGCGATGTGCTGCAGAATCACCTGATGCAACTGCTGAGCAACGTTGCAATGGAGCCGCCGATCGGCTCGTGGGCCGAAGCATTGCGCGATGAGCGCACCAAAGTGCTGAGGGGCGTGCAATGCCTGGTGCCGAGCGAGGTGGTGCGCGGTCAGTTCGACGGCTACCTCCAGGAACCCGGGGTGAAGCCCGGTTCAACGGTGGAGACCTATGTGGCGCTGAAGGTCTGCATCAATAGCTGGCGCTGGAAGGACGTTCCGTTCTACATCCGCGCCGGCAAATCGCTGCATACGACGGCGACCGAAGTGGTGGCGCGGCTGCGACGGCATCCCGATATCTTTTCCAGAGATCCATTGCCGTCAAATTATGTGCGGTTCCGCGTGAGTCCGGATATGACGATCGGGCTGGGCGCGCATGTACGCGTTCCGGGCGAGATTCCTCGCGGCACTCCGGTGGAGATGATGGCGACGCAGCACGCTAGTCCGGAAGACATACTGCCCTATGAGGAGCTGCTGGCAGATGCGATCGTCGGCAACCAGGCGCGTTTTGCGCGCGAAGACTATGTGGAGGAGGCGTGGCGCATCCTGGATCCATTGCTGAAGAACCTGCCGCCGGTTCACGGGTACGAAGCCGGCAGCTGGGGACCAGTGGAAGCAGAGAAGCTGGCGGAGGTCGATGGCGGCTGGTTGAATCCTTCTTGATGCGGAGCGGCGCTAGACGGCGCGGCCGGCGGCTGCGCCGGAGGCCCAGGCCCACTGAAAATTGTAACCACCGAGGTGCCCTGTTACGTCGACGGCTTCACCGATGAAGTAGAGGCCGGAGACGCGGCGGCTTTCCATGGTCTGAGCGGAGAGCTCGGCGGTGGAGATGCCGCCGGCTGTGACCTCGGCTTTGGCGTAGCCTTCACTGCCGGCGGGTATGACCTGCCATTGATGGAGACGATCTTCCGTTTCGAGGAGCGCGGCATTGGTCCACGCAGAAGGTGAATGAAGTACGGCCCACCTGTCGGCGAGACGATGCGGGAGAACATCGCGTAGCGCAGCGCGGAACTTTGCGGCATCGCGGCCGCCAGCTTGCGCGCGAAGTGGAGCGGTGCAGTCCTGATCCGGCGCAAGGTCGATGGTGATGGATCCGCCCGGCTGCCAATAAGAGGAGATCTGCAGGATGGCCGGCCCGCTGAGCCCGCGATGCGTGAAGAGGAGCTTTTCGCGAAAGCGCGTCCTGCCCTGAGATGCGATGACCTCGGTGGAGAGGCCGGTGAGGTCCGCGTAGTGCGCGCTGTCCTGTGTTTGCCAGGTGAGCGGAACCAGAGCAGGGCGACACGGCTCGATGACGAGACCGAACTGCGCCGCGATGCGATATGCGAGATCCGTGGCGCCCATCTTTGGAATGGAGAGTCCGCCGGTGGCGACGACTAATGTTTTCGCGCGGTAGTTTGTGTTCGGAGTGTGGACGACGAAGCCTTCGCTGTGGCGCACCTCCGTGATGTGCTGGTGGAGGAGGATGCGGACACCGACGGCATGGCATTCTGCTTCGAGCATGGCGACGATGTCTCGCGCTGAGCGATCGCAGAAGAGTTGGCCGAGGGTCTTCTCGTGATAGGGGATGCGGTGCTTCTCAACCAGTGCGATGAAGTCATGGGGCGTGTAGCGGGCGAGAGCTGAACGCGCAAAGTGTGGGTTGGCGGAGAGAAAGTGCTCGGCTGTGCAGTTGAGGTTGGTGAAATTGCAGCGGCCACCCCCGGAGATGAGGATCTTTTTACCGCTGCGATCGGCATGATCGAGAACGAGGACGCGGCGGCCGCGCTGGCTCGCCATGATGGCAGCCATGAGCCCGGCTGCGCCTGCGCCGAGTACAAGAAGATCGCAGGTCTCTTCATGAAGGGCGGAGGGGTTATGGCTGGAGGGATGCAGGAGCATGCGGGGCTGTGTCGATTATGAAGGCACAGCGCGGCGCATGCTATGCCGTCAGCGTGAAGCGATAGATCCAGTCACCGCCGCACCATTGCGGATAATTGGTGCCCCAGGCGTTGTTGTAGAGGCTGATGTGGATGCCGTCCTCCAACGTGGGCAGCTCGAGCGAGAAGTCGAGCGGTGACCGCGCGCCGAGGGCGACGACGGGAGCGTCGAGGGTGGCCAGCTCGAATTGGCCTTGCGCGTCGCGGTAGCGCAGACGCTCCGATACAGCATGCATACTGCGTCCGCCGCCGCGCACGACCTCCTCGGGACGTACGGGCTGACCCACCTTGTCGAGTTCCCATCCCTTAGCGCCGCTGGTGATGGGATGAAAGGTAAGCCACATGGCTTCCGGAAGGCGGTTCTGCTGCTTGCCGAGAGTGGTGAATCGTATCTGCAACTGTGGCGTATGCTTCGGCATAACGATGTCGAGGTAGAGCGAAGCGGGCCACGCGACCAGACCTGCCGCCGCACTCGCGGGATCTTCTATGGCCAGCTCGGCCAACAGGCGATGCTTCTGCGAGTCCTCGCTCACCCAGGACTGACGCATCACGGGTTGCCACTCGCGGCTGGCTGCGCCGAAGTGGGCGAGGTTGGGTTTGCCGAAGTCCTGAGGTCCCCACTCGGTCTTCACGGTCAGGTAGGAGGCAATGAAGGCGTCGTATTGTTCCGGGCCCAGCGTTTGATAGGTGAAGAGAGCGAGCGGGTTTTTCGGCGATGCCCACGCGCGCCCGGTCGTCTTGCTGATGAGCGCGATGACGGCGCCGGTGCGCGGATCTAGAGCGATGCGGAAGTGCGCGGTGTCGAGCACCCGCGGGGCTGCATGCGGACGCATGCCGACAGGGCTGGGAGCGCTGACGCTCAGCGTCTCCAGTCGCTGCTCCATGGCGACGCGCATGGGTGCGGGGAGCCGGCGCATGGCATCGAAGAGGTCGTCGCGCTTTTCCTGCCAGCTTGCTTCCATGGTGCGATAGCCGGGCTCACCGAGGACGGCGGTCAGCTCTGCGGGTTTGTAGTGATTCGGGTCAAGATATCGCTTGGTGTCTGTGCCCCAGGTGTGTTCTACCGAGAGGGTCATGCGGCGCAGCAGTGCACGGTCCACTTCGCCACCGACTTCGAGCTTGTTCTGCGCGATCCATTCCTGGCGCAGGCGTGCGGCCTCGCGATAGCGCGCCACTTTCGGCGGATCGCTGGGTATACCGTAGATCCAGGTGTCGCCGATCTCGTCCGTAACTACAGGGAGTTTGTCGCGCACAGCCGCGAGCGCGGCGGCAACGTCGCTAAGGGTTGCGGCAGAGATGGTGGCGCCTGGAAACTGCTGACGGAGACGGGTGTAGATCGCTCGAATCTCATCCTGCGAGTGCGGGCCGTCGTTATCGCCGCGCATCTCCATGGAGAAGCCTGTATCGGTGCCGGGCAGGACGACCGTGCCGCCATAGTCGTGACGGTGGTAAATCATCGGTAGTGTGCTGCCGTCGATGCTCTTCCAGAGGAAGACATCGGGAACATCGGGCGGCGTGCTGGCGCCGTTGACGCCGATATCCAGCAGGGTGACACCGGCGGCAGCGAGCGGTGCGATGATGCCGCGCGTGTGCCCGGGAACGTCGGTCATCTTTGCGCCAATCGTCTTGTGGCCGAAGCGGGCATCGAGTGAACGCGAAAGGCTGAGAGCTCCGTCGATCATGGAGCGGTCGAGCATCTCGGTCTGCCAACTGAAGGGAAGCGCGTGCCAACTGATGTCGCCGGCGGCGATGGACTGCTCCATGGCGCGGCGCTGATCAGCATTGGCCTGTTCCAGGTATTCGTAAAGCAGCCAGGAGCCGGTCGTCCATGTATAGCGGTCACCCCCTGCGCGGCGGAGTGCGGCGCCGGTCTCGATGGCCTGGGGATAATAGACATCGAAGTACTTGCGCATGACCGCAGCCTGCGTATTGGTGAAGCCCACGTCGAGATGGCACTTGAAGGCGACCAGAACGCGGCGAACAGCGGTGTTCGGAGAATCAGGCGTGAAAAGCGTACCGCCGAGAGCGCGTCGTGTGGTCGTGGCTCCGGCGGTGAGGGCTGCAAATTTCAGGAGTTCGCGTCGCTGCATGGGTTCTTGCGTGTCAGCCTGGGCGATGGTTGGCGGAACGCGCCAGTGTATACCCTCCGCAAGCGAATGGAGCGAGGGCTGCCAGGACGACGGGAGCTGGAGCGTGATTTTGCGGGGCGAGATTCAGCTGAAATTCTTTTTTGTCTCCACAAAAACAGTTCTTCGGGCTCGCGCGTAGTTTGCATAATTCGCGGGTCGAAGAAGATACAAGTTCTGTTTGCGGTGGTGCGCGGTGTCGGAAAATCAGCTTGCGGGCTCCCTGATCCTTCTACTCCTTTTGACTGCCTGTTCCAGCGACATGCCGAACAGCCAGCCAGTTATGAATACGGTCTCGCGGTCGAAGGCGATCCGGCATGTTGTTGTCATCTTTGATGAAAACGTCTCCTTCGATCATTACTTCGGAACGTATCCGGTGGCGGCGAACAAACCGGGTGAGCCGTCATTCTTTGCGGCGGAAGGAACGCCCGTGCCCGAAGGACTGCAGGGGAAGCTGATCTCGGCGAATCCTAATAAAGAAAACGTAAAAAATGGAGCCGGCGCGCTCAATCCGTTCCGGCTGGACCGCTCCCAAGCGGCGACTGCAGACCAGAACCACGCCTACGCACCGGAGCAGACGGCGTTTGATGGCGGCGCGATGGACCTATTTCCCTATGCGGTGGGCAGAGGGGATTCGGTAACGCTGGCGGCCAACACCCACGTCAGTTCGGTCGCCAGAACAAAAGGGCTGACCATGGGCTACTACGACGGCAACACGGTGACAGCCCTCTGGAACTACGCGCAATATTATGCGCTGAACGATCATTCCTTCGGCACTACGTTTGGGCCGTCGACAGTGGGAGCCATCAACCTGGCTTCTGGACAGACAAATGGTGCTGCGCCGACGCAATACGACAGCCGGGTTACGGTACCCGATGGCAATGGGGGGCTGACGCTGATCAGCGATGCGGATCCGATCGGAGACGTCTGTTCAAGCGGAAGAGGGGCCCTCGCATCCATGAACGGCAGGAATATCGGCGATCTGCTGACAGCAGCCAATGTGAGTTGGGGGTGGTTCCAGGGCGGATTCGATCTCACCGTCACGAATCCGAACGGAACGACAGGCTGCTCGCGTTCGAGCACTTCGAAGGTGACCCACTTTGGATCGCGTGACTACGACCCGGAGGAAGAGCCATTCCAGTTCTATGCCACGACGCAAAACCTCCAACACGCGCGCCCGACGCCGGTGGCCGCGATTGGAAGCAACGGCGACGGAGCAAACCACCAGTACGACATTCACGACTTCACGGATGCATTGGCTGCAGGGAGCATGGCGGCTGTGAGTTTCCTGAAGGCTCCCGTGATACTGGACGGTCATCCGGGCGTTTCCGATCCTCTGGACGAACAGACCTTCATCGTCGACATGGTGAACGCGATCGAGCAATCGCAATTCTGGCAGAGCACAGCGATCATCATTGCGTATGACGACTCGGACGGATGGTACGACCATGTTATGGATATCGTGAATGGTTCTGCTACGTCAGCAGACAGGCTCGAAGGAGCGGGCTTGTGCGGAAGCGCTAGTGCGACCGCGGAGAACGCGCTGCCCGGGGTGGCTGCGGGGACGGCGCACGCGCAGGGGCGCTGCGGGCATGGCCCGCGTTTGCCGCTGCTGGTGATCTCTCCATGGGCGAAGCAGAACTACGTCGACTCCACCGTGACTGACCAGAGCTCCATTGTGCACTTTATCGAAGATGTATTTCTTTCCGGCGAACGCATCGGCGGTGGGTCCTATGACAGCATTGCGGGCCCGCTGGACAATATGTTTGATTTCAGCGCAGGCGTGCCGCAAAACGGTGGGATGGTGTTGCTCGACGATACGACGGGAAAAGTGGTGAGCCTTCAGTGAACGAGAAGAGGAACGGAGCAGATCCTCCCCCGATCGGTCCACATGAGATCCACGCGATTCCCCTGCGAGCGGCCGCTCTCATGGAGCCGTTGTGTTGCGCTACTTCAGGTTTCCTTTACAACCCGGGTGTCCGCATTCGCACGCGATAGTCGCAGTCCCCTTGGCCCCTTCACAGTAGGCGCTGCAATATTTTCCCTTGTCGCCTACCGTGCAGCTGCAGTTTGGATGTGCACACTGTTTTGCGTCAGCCATGGACCTATCTCCTTGGGCCATTTCGTTGACTGCCTGTCTGTTGGATGCGATTTCAGTCCCGACTATCTCGCATTACAACCAGAAAAGCATCGCCGACATGTGACGGAATAGCGATCGAGGGGAAGCTCGTCCTTCATTGATGGTAAAAACACTCAGGATGCCGATCGCCGCGTCATTCATCGCCCTGATCCGATGTCGTGGCTTCGAACCGTTCGGCAAGGAGCTCCAGCAGGGCGTGCGGATCGTGGCTGGAGATCATGTAGTCCGCGCCATCCATATCCCTGTCGGCCCGTGGCGAAATTCCAATCACCGGCATATCGTTACGAGTATTTTTCAGTTCGCGGATTGCTTGTTTGAACGAACGGTCCTCGAGTTCGGTGTGGAGGACGACCACGTCAACATTTGGAAATCGACGCAGCAGTTTTATTCCAACGGGCGTGGAGTACGCGGTGATAACGTTGTGGCGAGCAGTCTCCAAGACCAGCTTTCTCGTGGAAAGCCCTTCAGGCTGTTCGACCTCGATCATCAGCACAACCAGCCGCACTTGCTTTCCCTCGCACTTTAAAGGAATGAGTCTCGTACAAACTTTTCCGGTAGGCCATCTGACGACCGCGCGTGAATCTTCTTACGCGGTCACCTGTTTGGCTACTGATGAACGAACGCTCGGGTCCGCTCACGCATCCTGGGAAATCTCGGCAGACGAAGCGAGCCGAGCGCTGTTCTGACCGATCAATGAGCTGAGATGCATTAAAGGTGCGCGGGTACGTGAGTTCATTCAGAAGTTTGTATCTCAACACTGGCAGGGTTTCTTAAGCTGAGCCATGAACGTCCCATGAAAGTGTCTTCATCGTATGAGGGCCAGCTACAGCCCAGGCGATCTACCGCGCGTCAACAAGATGACAAGGCGCAATGCGTGCATCTTCTGTTGAACGGGACAAGGTTTTGACCAAACTCAGCGGCCGGCGCAGGTTGGCGCCCAGATAGTTTGCAAAAACATCACGTATCGCTGCGGCGTACAAGTGCTACGGCTGTCAAGTCGTCGCGGTACCTCCGATGACGTGGGCGAAGGAAGGCGTAAACGCGCGACCAAGGATTGTTTTCGAAATCATAGGCTATCTGCAGTACTTCGTCGCAGATTCTGGAGGCCGAATCTGTGATGGAGTTCTCGAGGAGATGACGGATGCGCTCGTCACGGAGAGTGGTTGATCCTCGTCGGCTCTCGGTGATCCCCTTAGTAACGAGAAGCAGCCTGTCGTGCCGGTGGAATGCCAGAACTGCCGGTTCGTAGGTGCTGTGAGTGAAGAGTCCCAGCGGAATTCCGCCCGGCTCGAGAACACGCGCCTTCCCCGTATCGTGAAATACGGCGAGGAGGTGGCCAGCATAGTGATACGTGAGGACATCGAGGCTGAGGTTGTAGCAGCCTAGAAAGGTGGGAGCAAACCGAACTCCTTGAGCAGCGTCGATGAGTGAGCGATTGATATCGCGGGCCAGCAGGGCAATGCCGTCTGACTCATTGGCTTCGGATTGCTGGAACAGATCCTGTGCCCTGGTTCGGAACACATTTTGTACATCAATCGCGATCGGGTGGGTCTCCGGTCGCCTGCCGGCGATGTCCGTCAATAAGAAAACCACACGGGAACCTATCGCCATAGCGTCGAAGAAGTCCCCGCCGCATCGGGTCGAGTGGTACCGAGCTTTAAGATCGATGCTCTCGATTTGTGGCAAGTTGGCGGGACGAGGCGATGAGCCTGGCAGATCCGATGGCGATCCGGATTCGGAGAAAGCTGATTCCATCCCAATCTCACTTTCAAGCATGGTACTTCCAACAACGGCCCTGGGCGGTGCGCTATTGAATTGGCTCCAAGAGATGCCATTGCATGGAACGCTGGACCGGAAATCAAAGCGAGACTACTGCCGCTCGCTACAGTATCCGCCACACTGACGCAGGCGGTGCAAGTCATTGAAGGGCCCATAGCTCAACGGTTAGAGCAGGGGACTCATGATCCCATCCGGCAATTTCGCCTGATTTCGCTCTGTTTAGATTTCGCTAGTGCTTTCGGGACTTTTCGCGCGGATCGTCTCATGCGAACAAGCGCTTCTAAACCGGTACCCCGCTACATTACCCGCTACCCCGGGCGCGTACACGCGATTGGTTCGTGTTCCGGGTGAATTTGTCATTACCTCGGATTGTTGGACCAGCGCCGGCCTTATATAACGCAGGACTGGCCTAATACGAATACACTGCCCAATACGTACATCCGTTGAAACGGCTTACGAAGCTGATGAGGAAAGTACACGTTGAGATGGAGTGTGATCGCACCAGTTCGGTAGGTGTCCGGGAGCGCTATTTTCAAGCGTCCATCACGATTCTGTGCATTTTCTTCTGTGTTCTAACTGATTCCACTGCTGCGGCACAACAGAGTGGGAAGAATGTGCTCCTGCTGGTTAGCTCCGTTGAACGCGACGGCCGCTTTTCGGATGTTGAACTCTCGATACGGTCGCGTGTTCCAGGGCCAATCACCTTCCATCATTCATACCTGGAAGCATCACAGACCGAACAAAAATCGTATCTAGAGAGCCAGGCAGAAACGTTCCGACGTACCTACGCTGGGATGAAACTGGACCTTGTGATCGCCGACAATCCCGAACAGCTTAAGTTCGCAGTGCAATACCGCGACAAGATATTTCCGGGCGTACCGATCGTCTTTATAGCGGTCAGCTCCAGGGAGTTGGAAGGGCAGAGGATGTGGCCCGGGGTGACTGGTGTGGCAGTACCTGTCGGTCTTCGGGAAACGATCGATCTCGCCCTCCATCTTCATCCAGATACGAATACAGTGGCAGTCATAGCAAACGAATCGAGTGGTGTCGCCAGATACTGGTTGGCAGCCACACACGCCGAACTTCTTGGTCATCAGGACAAGGTGAAGGAGATCGACCTCATCGGGCCTCCCAGTGCCCAGTTGCTTGACAGGGTTGCTGCACTCCCTCCTCACACCGTAGCTCTATTTCAACTCGCACCAGATTCAAGTCGGCCCACTTTCAGCGCATTGGACCTCCTTACTACAGTCGCGCAACGCCTGCCGACCTATTCCGCGTGGCCTTCGCTCTGTCTGAACTATGGGTGTGTCGGCGGAGCATACGAAGATAGCGCGAAAGAAGACTCGCGGCTGGGGGAAATATCAGCACGGATTTTGCTAGGCGAGCGACCTGAGGACATTCCGCTGGTGCACGCCTCTGATCTTCAGGTCCGCGTGGACTGGCGGGCACTCCGCCGCTGGAATATTCCGGAGTCGGCGCTGCCGCCGGGCAGTGTGATCCTGTATCGGGAAGCGACGCTTTGGGAGCGCGACCGGAAATACTTTATTCCGGCTATCGTGCTGATTGCGGCCTTGTTGCTGCTGGTCGGCGGACTGCTCTGGGAGAGAGCAAAAAAGCGGAAGGCGGTAGCTCTCCTGCGCGAAAGCGAAAAGCGGTTCCGTGTGATGGCAGATACCACACCGTCGCTGATATGGATGTGCGATCCACAGGGCAGGATCACGTATTTAAATGACAGGCGAATTGCGTTTACCGGCCCGAATCCGGATGCGGGGTACGGCGATTCGTGGATCGAATATGTGCATCCGGATGATCGCAGGAATGTTGAAGATGTCGTTTCGCAGGGGCTGAGGGATCACCAGCCGTTTTCGAAGGAGTACCGCCTGCGGCGCAGCGATGGAGCTTTCCGCTGGATGTTCGATGTGGCAATGCCGCGGCTGAATGGGGATGGATCTTTCGGCGGTTTTATCGGGTCGGCAATCGATGTGACGGACCAGAAGCTGGCTCAGCAGGCGCTCGAAAAAGTGAGTGGACAACTGATTGAGGCGCAGGAAAAGGAGCGCAGTCGGATTGCGAGAGATCTGCATGACGACATCGGCCAGAGGCTGGCGCTCCTGTCGATCGAACTGGACCAAGCGAATCGCACCGCCAACGAATCGGCCGATTCCACGAAGCAGAGGCTGAAGGAGATTCAGCAACATTGCTCAGAGATTGCGGGTGACGTGCAGTCGCTCTCGCATCAACTGCACTCATCGCGACTTGATTATCTGGGGATTGTGGCTGCGATTCGCGGTTTCTGCCGCGAATTCTCGAAGCAGCATGAAGTCAACATTGAGTTCACGGACAGGGACGTCCCTGCGGACCTGCCTAGGGAACTTTCGCTGTGCCTTTTCCGGGTCACCCAGGAAGCGCTAAGCAATGCGATGAAGTACAGCGGGATTGACCGATTCGCACTAGAACTGTGTGGCACAGAGGACGCGGTTGAGCTTGTGGTGAGCGATGCCGGTGTCGGCTTTGACGTGGAAGAGGCGAAAAAAACCGGTGGATTGGGACTACACAGTATGCAGGAGCGGATACATCTGGTGCACGGGAGCTTGTCCGTCGAGTCGAAGCCCGGGCATGGAACCAAAGTCATCGTTTGGGCACCGGTGATTGCGAGAAGCCCGGAGATATGCGCCGGCGCGGGAAATGGAAGCGAGACGACTGCCACCCGCTACAGTATCCGCTACACTGACGCAGGCGGTGCAAGTCATTGAAGGGCCCATAGCTCAACGGTTAGAGCAGGGGACTCATAATCCCTTGGTTGGGGGTTCGAATCCCTCTGGGCCCACCAATCTCGCTTCGCCGCTCCGCAGAGGTGCACTGACGGTACAGCGCAGGATTCAGCAAACAGCGCTTAAAACCGAATCTTTGGAATTGGACGACCGATAGAGCAACTCTTGTCGGTTAGCAAATTGTCAATCGCTTCTCGGCGAGTGACTCATTCTGTTATGGCCCAATTGATTAGGAAAAGCACATATTCGAGAAGCCGACAATACGGCCATGTGACACATTGCTTCCCGGTAAGGTGGTGGGATTTTGCGTGACTGCTGCGGGCGGCGAGCATGCTAGCAGCTATGGTTTTTCAATCTTTCGAATTGGGGCGAGCCGCAACAGCAGTCGCGCAGAGTGGCGCGGCGCCTCTTAGCAGGCAGGCACAACGGAAAGCGGACACGGGACACGCGTTCGACCGATAGGAAGCAGTGTCCTCGGGTCGGAGGCACATTTCCAATGAGTGTGGGGGAATCAACCTGTCATCTGCTGGCCAAGAACAGCCGGATTAAGAGAACAAATCAATGTATACGACATCTGGTCGGCCGGAATGTCTTTGACACATCGTCAGATCTGCCGTGACAGATTTGCTAAATGGTCTAATGGCTCTTACAGTGGTCGCGCGCTCTCTATGCCCTCTCCTGCTGGGCGATGGGCCCAACAAGGTTCGGTTTTTGATGCCTTTTACTGAAGACGAGAGGACCCGCGATGAAGACGGCGGACAAAAGATTCAAGATCGCCTTGCCTTCGGTACTAGCGGTTGCGCTTGTTGGCTTGGTTCTCCCTGCAGCCAGCAAACAAACCCAGAACGCGCCGAATGCGGGTGAGCAATCCACGCCGTTGATTCGATCTGTCAAAGGACGAGACTTGTTCCGGGCCTATTGCGCATCCTGCCATGGGTTGGATGCCAAAGGAACAGGCCCAGCAGCCTCCGCGTTGAAGGCCAAGATCCCCGATCTGACTCGTCTGAGCAGGAAGAATCAGGGGCAGTTTCCTGCGGCGCGCGTACGCGAAGCCATCTTGGGGGACCAAGTTGTAGTGGCACATGGGTCGCGAGAGATGCCCATTTGGGGACCCATTTTTCATCAGGTGGAGGCCGATCAGGACTGGGGAAATGTGAGATTGGATAATCTCGTGAAGTATCTGGAATCGATACAGTCAATCAGCGGTTCAAATTCTTCCTCCGGTGCAGGATTTACAAACAACATCGAACCGTCAGCCAAGGAATGAAAAATCTGAAGAGCGAAATTCAGCGCGAAATTGAAGGCTGCCTTTCTCATGTCGCGATTCACTTAGCGGCTTGCAGCGATCGGGACAGGCTCATCAGGTTTTGTGGAACCACCCGAATTACGCCTCGCCGCGGGCTGTCGATGTCGGCTATGAGAAAGAATGCGATCGACACGAGAAACGGCAATGCTATAGCCAGCAGGAGCCGTCGTTGACGCATTCCATAGCCGAGCAGCAGGCTGCAGCAAATCGCAAGCGTCATCATCAGATACCATGCTTCGGACGGAATTCGGTTCCACCATGCTGCTTGCGTGTATCCCTGTCTATTCAAGACGTCATTCATTCCCGCGACTACGAGGGCGGTTGCAGCGTTCGGCTGTGCCTTCGCGGCACTTTGAACTATCGACCACATTTCAGCCTGCAGTTTCGTTGTCTCAGAAGCGACTGATGCACGCAGGCGAGCGTCACCGACGCTATAGAACTGCATGCGCTGCTCGAGGTATTGCGTCAGCAGGTGACGGACGCTCGCTCCATCCGCGGCAGTCAGCAAATCGGCCCGGACATACTCCGTGCCGATAGCATTCGCTTCTTCTTCTTCATAATTTTTACGCTGATCGTACCGGCCTACGGCCATCGAAAAGCTGAATCCAATGATGAGAGCCAGGAGCGTTAGGCTTGCGCTAATTACGAGATTGAGATCGTCTCTGTCGTCCTCGGTGACGGGCCGTTTGCTGGATAGAAAATACCCAAGTTGAGCAAACAGCCACAGGGTGAGGAGAGAAACCACGAAAAGCAGGCGTGGGAAGTCCAATATTGTGCTCAAACTTCCTTCTCCTTGATTCGGACGAGCAGCCTCGGGTAGTCGCCTCTGACGCTCGAGGCAACTCCGCCGGTAGCCAGGTTAGAGCCTACCAGCGTTGCTGACGAGGAGCGCGCCAGATCCGCTATAAGCGGATCTGCTTCAGGTACTCGCGCAAGCCGGGGCCGAGGTCGCTGCGCTTAAGCGCGAAGTCGACTGTTGCCTGCAGCATGCCGGCCTTATCGCCGGCGTCGTAGCGGCGGCCTTCAAAGGTATAGCCGAAGACCTTCTCCGTATCGAGCAGACCTTTGATGCCGTCGGTCAACTGGAGCTCGCCGCCGGCACCTTTTGGAATGTGTTCGAGCAACTCAAAGATGTGCGGCGTGAGGATGTAGCGACCGATGATCGCGTTCTTCGACGGGGCGTCGGCTTGCTTCGGCTTCTCTACCAGCCCCTTCACGGCGTGGAGGCGCGGGTTGTCCTTCACCGGATCGCAGTCGAGCACGCCATAGGAGGAGATGGCCGGGCCCTCGACGATCTGCGTGGCGAGGATGCTGGACTCCACCTGGCCGAAGACATCGACCATCTGCTTGAGGCAAGGCGTGGCGGCATCGATGACGTCATCGGGAAGAATGACTGCGAAGGGCTCATCGCCGACCATGTCGCGCGTCTGCAGTACTGCGTGGCCGAGGCCGAGCGGCTCTTTCTGGCGCACGTAGGAGACGAGCACCATGTTAGAAACCTTGCGAGTCAGCTCGAGCAGCTCGGTTTTGCCGCGCGCCTCGAGGCTGCTTTCGAGCTCGGGACTCATGTCGAAGTGATCTTCGATGGCGGATTTGCCGCGGCTGGTGACGATGATGATCTCGTCGATGCCGGCAGCGAGTGCCTCTTCGACGCCGTACTGGATGAGCGGTTTGTCCACCAGCGCCAGCATCTCTTTGGGAATCGCTTTTGTGGCTGGCAGGAAGCGTGTGCCAAAGCCGGCAGCCGGGATGACTGCCTTATGAATTTTCTTGGTCATTGAGTTCTAGATGCCCTTCGGTTATGTCGTTTTCACAAATACTGTGCCCGGACCAGCAGCCGCGAAGAGCAGCTTTTCTTGACTGAAAAGCTGCGTCCGGTGTTGTTCCGGCGGCTACAGCCTTTGTGAAAACGGTTAGGTAACGCTCGAGTGAATCACGGATGACCGGTTGTTGTGATCGATTATACGGACGCTTGCAGAGCTAGCTGGAGTTGCCCGAGATGCATTGTGACAGACTGAGTTTCATCTGCGGCGTCGCAGCTCTTAGAGCGCGGGGGAATCGTTTCCGAGCATCGCACGTCGGATGACGGCGATGGGCGGAAAGCCCTGGCGCAAGAAGTCATCGTGAAACTTCTGAAGCGAGAAATCCTTCCCCTCTTTCTTTTCAACATCCGCGCGCAGCTTGAGGATCTCCAGTTTGCCTAGCGTGTAGTACAGGTATGTAGGATCCGCGGTGCCGCGTTTGGTTTCGACATCGGCGATCTCGCGTGATTGATAGCCTTCGTTCACGAAAAATTTACGTGCCTGATCGAGGGTCATCTTCCCGGTGTGTATCTGGATTCCGACGATGAAGCGGGAATCGCGGAGCAGCGCGTCCTGCAACTGGCCGAGACGGATGAGCTTTGCTTCGCGTGCATCTTTGGCGCCGGTGCCGGGCTGACCGTAGCCCTGCTCGAGCATCATCTGCTCGCAGTAGTGCGCCCAGCCTTCGACATCGGTGCTTGCACCGAGCAATTTGCGAACCTTTGAGTGGACCTCCGGCAGCACGAGGAATTGAACGTAGTGGCCGGGATAGGCCTCGTGCACCGAGGTGCTCACGATGGTGCCACGGTTGAAGCCATGCATGTAGTTGTTGATGCGCTCGGCGCTCCAGGATTTCTCCGGCAGCGTCACGTTGAAGTAGGCGGTGGTGGAGTGGGTCTCAAATGGGCCGGGCGTGTCCATCGATGCTTGCGTGGTGGCACGCTCGAAGGGAGGAGTCTCTTCGAGCGTCGGGCGCACGTCGGAGGGAATGGTGACGATGTGCCTGGCGTGAATGAAGTCGATCAGACTGGTGAAGGTGTCGCGGAAGCTGGCGAGCAACTGGTCGGGTGCAGGGTGATCTTCTCCGAGCATGAGGAGCACCTGCTGAGCCGTTTTGCCGGGGTCGACCTCATGCGCGAGCGCATCGAATGCTGCGCGGTTTTTGTGCAGGTCTGCGTATCCGATTTTGAGCAACTGATCGAGCGGCGTGGTCACCATCTCGTCGTAGAGCAGCTTCAGTGCGAATGTGTCCTCACCGATGCGGAAGTCGCCATTGGAGCGGGGCAGCAGATCGCTCTTGATCCAGGATTCGTAGCTGGTGAGAGCGTCGATGACCGCGGTGTTGCTGCCTTTGAATTCAGCGAGAAGATTCTGGTCTTTCACTTCGGAGAACGCAGCGGGCACATCTTTGCGGAAGAAGTCGATGTCACCGGGAAGTTGTTCAAGCGCGATCTCGGTATAGATTTTTGGGCAGTCGCGCAGGTTCTGCCGCGCGGCGGAGAGTGCGGCCGGCATCTGGCGCTCCCGTGCGATGAGGGAACGCATGCGATCCTCCGGTGGCGCGAACTTACGCTCGATCAAAGAAAAGGCGCTGCCGGAGATGCCGGTCGAGTAGTAGTCCGGGTTTTTCTCCCAGGGCTTGATCGTTTCGAGCGTGAGAAGCTCGCTCTGGATGGTGTTGAGGACGAGCTGGCGATCAGCAGCTGTCCATTCATCGAGGCCATCCTTCGGGAAGGCAGAGACGAGGCGCTCGAAGGTGTGCAACGTAGCCGTCTGCTTGGCGATCGAGGTGCGGTCGTAGCGTTCAAACTGGGTGTCGTACTGGTGAAAGCCCGCGAGCGTGCCGGCTGTGGGCTGATATGGGAAGTAGGCCTGATCGAAGTATTGGTCAGCGAGCTTGTTCCACGCGGCGTCGCCTGTTGGAGCGGCGTGGGCAGAGAGTGAAACGCCGGTGGCGAGCAGGGCGGCGCCGGCAAAACGGAGCTTTCGGGATTTCGTCAACGTAGTCTCCTGAGCGAGCGATCTTCAAACTGTGGCGGGTTCCAATGCGAGCTGGTCGAGCAGCGCGTGTACTTCCTGAAATACGTCGGCCGGCCTGGTGCCGGCGATGGGGAAGCGAAGCACACCTTGCGGGGTGAATTGTGCGCCCTTCTTCGCGTTGCGTGCCACCAGCTTCATCAGGCGGCCCGGATCGACCTCGGCTTTCTCGCTGAAGCGGATATGCAGCTGATCGCGCTTGCGGTCGATCTGCTGGACGCCCAGGCGTTCGGAGGTGAGACGCAGTGTCGCAGCATCGAGGAGGTGCACAATGCTCTCCGGCAATGCGCCGTAGCGATCCTCGAGTTCCGCTCGCACATCGGCCAGCGTTGCTTCGTCGAGGGCGCTGGCGATCTTCTTGTAGACACGCAGCCGCTGGTTTTCCTCGGGTATGTAGCTCTCATCGATGCGCAGGCTGATGCCGAGATTGAGCTGGGTGGTGACCTGCTCGCGCTTCTCTTCGCCCTTCAGCTTGGAGACGGCCTCCTCCAGCATCGACGTGTACATCTCGAAGCCGACTGCTTCGATGTGACCGCTCTGCTCACCGCCGAGCATGTTGCCCGCGCCGCGCAGTTCCAGATCGAGGGCCGCGATCTTGAATCCGGCGCCGAGGTCGGAGAATTCCTTAAGGGCAGCGAGGCGGCGTCGCGCGACATCGGTCAATTCCTGCTCCGGTGGAATCAGCAGATAGGCGTACGCGCGGCGGTTGGAGCGGCCGACACGTCCACGCAACTGATAGAGCTCGGAGAGACCGTGGCGGTCGGCGCGGTTCACGATGATGGTGTTGGCGAGCGGAATGTCGATGCCGTTCTCGATGATGGTGGTCGCGACGAAGACGTCAAACTCGTGGTTCATGAAGGCGAGCAGGGTCTTTTCGAGCTCGGCTTCGCCCATCTGGCCATGGCCGACGACGACGCGGCTCTGCGGCACCAACTCCTGGATTTTCGCGGCGAGTTCGTAGATGGTCTCGACGCGATTGTGGACGAAGTAGATTTGTCCACCGCGCTCCAGTTCTAGCTCGACTGCCGTGCGGATCAGCTTCTCGTCGAACTTGGCCACCACAGTCTGGATCGCCATGCGGTCCTTGGGCGGCGTCTCAATGACGCTCATGTCGCGTAACCCGACGAGTGACATATGCAGGGTACGGGGGATGGGCGTCGCCGACATTGAGAGCACGTCGATCTGCTGGCGAAGCTGCTTAAGCCGCTCCTTGTGACGCACGCCGAAGCGCTGCTCCTCGTCAACGACCAGCAGGCCGAGGTCCTGGAACTTCAGATCCTTCGAGAGCAGCCGGTGCGTGCCGATCAGGATGTCGATCTGGCCGGCTTCGAGTTTTTCGATGATCAGCTTCTGCTCTTTCGGAGTGCGGAAGCGGGAGATCATCTCGACGTTGATGGGGAACTGCGAGAAGCGGCGACGGAAGGTTTCGTAGTGCTGGAAGCTGAGGACGGTGGTGGGGGTGAGGACGGCTACCTGCTTCCCGTCCTGTACGGCCTTGAAGGCGGCGCGCATGGCCACTTCTGTTTTGCCATAGCCGACATCGCCGCAAAGCAGGCGGTCCATCGGCATGTTGGACTCCATGTCCCGCTTGATATCGGCGATGGCCGAGATCTGGTCGTCGGTCTCGTTGTAGTCGAAGGCGTCCTCGAACTCGCGCTGGAACTCATTGTCCGGCGGGAAGGGGTGGCCCTCGGCGGCGCGGCGCTGGGCGTAGAGCTTCAGCAGCTCGTCGGCCATATCGGCCATAGCCTTCTTCACGCGGGCCTTGGTTTTGGCCCACTGTTGCCCGCCCAGTTTATTCAGGACAGGAGTCGGTCCGGCGTCTGTTGACCGGTACTTCTGGATCAGGTCGAGGCGGGTGAGGGGTACATAGAGGCGCGCGGCATCCGCGAACTCGAGCACCATGAACTCGACGTTCAGGCCGTCCTGCTGGATCTCCTTCAGGCCGTGGTAGCGGCCGATGCCGTGCTCGACGTGGACGACGTAATCGCCGACGGTAAGGTCGCGGAAGTCGGAGACGAAGGCGGCGGTCTTGGACTTCGAGCGTGTGGGCAGGGGGCGTGCAGCGACGTCGGCGTCATCGGAAAGATCGTTGGCGCCGATGACGACGAGCTTCGCGTCCGGAAAGCTAACGCCGTTGGCGATGGCGGTGCGCACGATGATGGGTGTGCGCATGTCGCCGCCGAGGTAGCTCGACTCGTCGTAGATGGTTTCCGAGCCGGTGTGCTGGATGCGCGAGCCGAGACGATAGGCGAGGCCGTATTCACGCAGCAGGTTGGCGAGGCGCTCGACTTCACCCTGATTGGGCGCCGCGATCATGACGCGATGCTCCTGTGCGCTGAGGGATTTCAGCTGCTCGACGAAAGCGGGGATGGAGCCGTGGAAGCGGAGCGTGGGCCGCGAGGGGAAGGAGATCTCCACGGGTGCATTGATGTCCTCGTCGAGCACGTCGACGGCGCCGAGCTGGTCAAGGTCGATGCCTGGCAGCGCGGCGACTTTGGCTTGCAGTTCCCAGGGATTGAGGTAGATGTCGGCTGCGGTGATGAGCGCGCCAATGCCGGCACGCTCGTGCCGCTGCTCGACCTTGTTCCACCAGCGCTCCGCCTGGTTCTGCAGCATGGCGGGCTCTTCGATGAAGATTTGCGGGTTGCGGAAGAGATCGAAGAGTGTGCGGTCGGCACCGGCCACGGGGGCGAAGAACTCCCAGCCGGGGAAGACGGTGACACCGCCGGCGGCGACGGCGCGCGTGACCAGGTCCGTCGCGTCGTCGTCCCCTGAGGCTTCCATGCGCGAGCGGCTGAGGCGCGCGTGCACGGCGGCGAGCAGCTTCTCCGAGACCGGCGTCTCGGTGAGCGGGAGGAGCAGCGCTTCGTCGAGCGGGGTTGAGGAGCGCTGCGACTCGGGCTCGAACTTGCGGATGGATTCAATCTGGTCGCCGAAGAAGTCGATGCGGACGGGGCGATCCATCTCCGGCGAGTAGACATCGAGGATGCCGCCCCGGCGGGTGAACTGGCCGGGCATCTCGACGATGTCCATCTGGGTGTAGCCGATGGCGCGGAGGTGGTCGAGAAGCATCTCGATGTCCACCTCTTCGTCGCGGCGCAGCTCCTGGGCGAGACCGGCATAGTACGGCGCGTCGAAGAGGCGCATGCATGCGGCCTCGACGGGCGCGATGACGATGGAGGCGCGATGAGTCGCGATCTTCCAAAGGACCGAGGCGCGCTGCTCCTGCACATCGGGGTGTGGCGAGATGCTTTCGAAGGGAAGAACATCGTGCGCGGGGAGGCGCAGGATTCGCTTCGGCTCGACGGCACCGGTGAGGTCCGCGGCGGCGCGGAGCGTTGTTTCGAGCGATTCGGCGGCCTTGTTGTCGGCGACGAGGACGACGACGGGGCCCTGGGCGGCGTGGGCAAAGAGCGGAATGCAAAGGGCGCGGGCAGTAGCGGTGAGGCCGGAGACACGACGGCGCCCTCGCGCGAGGCTGAGATGCCGTCGCACACGCTCGAAGCTATCGGTGTGCTCGATGCTCGCGAGGGCGTCGCGAACAAAGGGTAGGACCATGCTGTTCTTGATTCTATGGCCTGTCCGATGAAAGTAACGTGACCAGCCCCCTCCCCCCTCCCGGTGCCAGAGGGCTGGTTGCAAGTCACGCAGTTTGTGATAGTTACAGTGCCTTCCGAGGGCTAAAGTCGTCCAAGCAAATGACTTACCGGTAAAGTATTCATTCTCTTGCGTTTAGTGCTGCGGTTGCTGTCGAAATTTCCCTTCTCGGAGCCCGCAAAATGCGAAAGCCACGGACGATTGTTCCGTGGCTTTCGATCTTTTAAATTTCAGAACCTAATTCAAGGTTAGCAGTTTGCGGGGGGGGTGATTTGGCAGGTTTTTGCGCGGGAGCGTGGGTTCAGGTTCAGTCTGGGAATCGAAGGAATTCGATCTCCGCCCGGCAGTTGCCGCTGTCATTTTTCACAGTGGCGATTTGCTGTGAAGGCGTGTTGACTGGTCGCGACCGCACGCGGAAATCCATGCGAACAAGTCGAAGGTTCACGACGGCGGCACCTGTTCTTGCTGGCGCGATGATCGGCTGCGAGCAACCGAAGGAGACACCGGCAATGAAGGAATCTCCATCTAAAGATGTTGTTCAACGCACGACCGAGAGTCGCGCGGTGGAAGCCGTCATCTGGGGCACACCTGCTGTCAACTTCGACTGCATGTATCAGGCGATGGTCCATGATGCGAAGGCCGGCGAGGGCAGCAACAAGATCGTCTACTGGTCGCGCCTCTTCAATTGGAAAAACCAGACCCTCACGCCGAACCCCGACTCCATCTACTTCATGCCCTTCTTCAACACGAAGGACGTCGGTCCGGTCGTGCTCGAAGTGCCGCCAGCCGATGGCGGCTCGATCACTGGTTCCATCGACGACTGCTGGCAGACCGCCATCGCGGACGTCGGCCCCGCCGGCACCGACCAAGGCAAGGGCGGCAAGTATCTCCTCCTTCCGCCCGGCTACAAAGACAAGGTTCCCTCCGGCTACATACCTTTTGAGACGGTCAACTATCAAGGTTATGCGCTGCTCCGCTCTATTCTGAAGAGCAACAGCGAGGCCGATGTGGCAGCTGCCGTCGCATACGGCAAGCGCGTCAAGATCTACCCGTTTTCGCAGGCCGCACATCCTCCCGAAACCTCTTTCACCGACGCCATCGATGTCGTCTACGACGCTACTATCCCCTGGGACATGCGCTTCTTTGAGTCCCTCAACCGCATCGTCCAGGCCGAACCGTGGCTCACCCGCGACAAGGCCATGATCGATCAGCTCCACAGCATTGGCATCGAGAAGGGCAAACCCTTCAACCCCGACGCAAAGACGCAGGACATCCTGAAGCAAGCCGCTGTTCAAGCCCACGCCTGGCTGGCCGACAAGTACGAGACCTCCTACTTTCCGCCGCCGTACTATCCCGGCGGACATTGGTTCCTCCCCGCCTCGCCTGAGGTCGTTCGGGGAATGTCCACCTTCTTCGCCGACCCCAACTCCTATCCCGTGGACAGCCGCGGCACAATGTACACAGTCGGTTTCTTCAGCGCCAAACACTTCGGTGCCGGCCAGGCTTACCTGCTGACCTTCACGGACAAGGACGGGGATAAACTCGACGGCAGCACTACCTACCGCCTCAACGTGCCGGCCAACGCACCCGTCCGTCAGTACTGGTCCGCAACCGTCTATGACCGCGACGCTCACGCGCTCATCCGCAACGCGCCGTGGCCAAGCCGCTCCTCCCAAACACCCGGGCTCCAAAAGAACCCCGATGGCTCCGTCGACATCTATTTCGGACCCAAAGCCCCGCAAGGCAAGGAATCCAACTGGGTCCCCACTAACGCCGGAGGTGGCTTCGAGACCCTCTTCCGCCTTTACGGACCCGACAAGGCCTTCGCCGAAAAGACCTGGAAGCTGCCCGACATCGAGAAGTTGAGGTAAACGTCCAACGGAATCGAGCGGGTGGGGATCCTGTCTAAAAAAGGGAGATCACGCATGAAACGCATGGTTTTCATCCCTGTAGTGATTCTCGTCGCTTGCCCTTCAATTCCCTGGAATCACACGAACGCCCAGACGACGGACCAGCACGGCTGGATCGGCACCGAGACGGTTACGACGCGATTCGGCGACTTCGAGTTCAAGAACGGCTATCCGACCTCGGAAGCTACCGACAAGCTCTACGAGTTCCGCATGTTCAGTCGCGCGGTCGAATCGTATGTGCACTTCGTCACGCCGATGTCGATGATCTATATGGAGAAGGGTCTCAATCGCTTCGGGGTTGATGCGTCAAACAAGTTCCTGGTCTACGAGAAGCTGATGGATGCGCAGAGCCTATTCCTCACGCCAAATACAGAGAGTGTTTACGGGATGCAGTTTCTCGATCTGAAGCGCGACGGCCCAACGGTTGTCGAGGCACCACCAGGCCTGCTGGGCGGATTCAGCACGATGTGGCAGCAATCGCTGCTAGGTGTTGGCCCAACAGGCGTAGATAAAGGTGCGGGCGGCAAGTTTTTATTGCTGCCACCGGATTACAAAGGCGAACCACGCACAGGTTATTTCACCGCGAAGTCTCCAACGTACGGCGTGTGGGTCGGGGTGCGCGGCTTCCTGGTGAATGGCCGATCCGACAAAGCCGTGGCCCTGATGCGAGCGATAAAGATCTACCCGCTGGCCAGAGCGGGCAATCCTGCGGCAATGATCTTCCTGAACGGTTCAGGCAAGGCAATCGATACCATCTTTCCGGACACCTACGAATATTTTGAGAGCCTCGCCGCGTTTGTCGAGCGGGAGCCGGCGGATGCAATCGCGCCCTCGGATCGCTTCCTTCTGGCATCGATGGGAATCGAGAAGGGGAAGGCATTCGCGCCGGATGTTAAGACAAAACAGTTACTGGCTGAAGCAGCGAGAGCCGGCGCTGCAATGGCGCGAGCGAACGCGTTCGCCTCGCGCGATCCGGCGGCGCTGGTTTATCCCGACCGGCGTTGGGAATGGGCATTTGTAGGGGGCAGCGCTACGTGGGATGAGCAGGGATATGTCAACGTGGATCATCGCGCTGCATGGAACTACGCCGCCACCGGCAATTCACCGGCGATGGTGCAACGAACGGTCGGATCGGGTTCGCAGTACCTGATGGCAACGCGCGATGCGAGCGGGGCGTTTCTGGATGGCAGCAAGAATTATCGTCTGCATTTGCCACCAAACGTTCCGGTCAAGCTCTTCTGGTCGGTGGTCGTCTATGACGCGCTGAGCCGCTCGGAGCTGCAAAACGGGCAGAGATTTCCAAGCATCAGCCAATACACGGGTCCTGCCACCAACGCTGACGGCTCAGTGGATGTCTACTTAGGCCTGCAGATGCCCGCGGGTAAAGAGAAGAATTGGATCAAGACAGTTCCCGGCAAGGGCTGGTTCATGTATCTCCGCTTCTATAGCCCGACGGAGGCGTTCTTCGAGAAGAGCTGGAAACCGGACGACATTGTTGAGATGAAATGAACCAATCGCGGTAGTGGCTCCGGCAAAGGCAGTCCCCTGGACGATGCGAGGGAAGCGGCTCAGGGTTTTTTGATTTCGGTTGCGGTGAGCCCGACCATCCAAGAACTAACGATCACTGCCTGTCAGACAAATTCTTTGGCTGCGACTTTTCGGTTTCGAGACGGACGACACCCATGGGTGTGGTCATGCTGGTGCCGGCCTCTTCAACCACGCGCATCATCTCGAGGATCACTTTTTCCTGCTCGTAGAGGAAAGAGTCAAAGTCGGCTCCGAGCTTGTCGTAGTAGGCGAAGACCTCGACCTCGGGGCCGGCGGGTGTCAGGCGGATGACACGGACGTGGGCGGTGGTTGCGTCGACGTCGGGGTGGTCTGCGAGGATCGCGGAGATCTCGTCAAGAACCTTCCGGACGGTGGCGTGAGTGGTGTCGAATCGGAGGGTGAAGGTCTGGTGAATCCAGAACTCGTCTCGCATGCTGAAGTTCTCGAGCTCCATCTCGGCGACTTTGGAGTTGGGGATGGAGATGATGGAGCGGCCGTTGGTACGCAGACGGAGAGAAGAGATGCCGATGTCCACCACGGTGCCGGTCTGTCCGGCGACGGTGCAGAAGTCGTTGACCCGGACCGCGCCGCGCATGACGACCGAGATTCCACCGAAGAGATCGGCCAGGGTCTTCTGCGCAGCAAGAGCGAGCGCGATGCCTCCGATGCCGAGCCCCGCAAACAGTGTGGACACATTGACCCCGGCGAGGGTGAGCAGAGCGATGATCAGGACGATGAGGATGAGGATCTTAAACAGGCGTGAGATGAGGCCGACAAAGGTAATGCGCTCGACGTGCTGTTGCAGCAGGAAACGATGGGTGGCGAACGAAGTGAAGATATCGGTGAGTCGAATGAGCATCCACGCTGCGCTAAATACAGCGGTGAGAATGGATCCAATGATCCAGTAGTGACGGCCAAGGGCGCTGATGGCGTAGTCGGCGGCGATGCGTTGCAGGAGCGCCAAGATAAGGCCAAAGATTGGGCCGTTGAGCTTGACGATCGCTGAGTCGACGTTCGGCCTGAGGTGGCGGCGAAAGGAGATTCGCAGTATCCAGCGCACGAAACGAGCGAGAAGGCTGGCAATCAGTAAGTCGAGAAGGATGGCGATGAGGATGCCCGACCATCGCCAGACGGGGATGGAGAGGAAGCGAACACGAGAAGTCCAGGCGGGAAAGTGACGGGAGAAGTCCTTGTGTTGTGTGCTGGCGTAGAAGGAGGGAACGCGATCCAGCGTCTCACGGGAGAAGAGCCAGATGGAGCCCTCATTGGGGCGCGCGACACGATTGAGCACAATGTCGAGCTGGCCTGCTGATGTAGTGACAACAGCGATTTTTTCGCGCGAGACCCGGAGCTCGTCTTCGAGGCTACCCTCGTACTGACGAGAGAGAGTTATAAAGTCGGTGGCAGTGCCGAGGTCGAGAAGAGACTTGAGCTGAAGGGCAAGTTCTTCGGATTTCGGTTCGGAAAGATTGCTATCGAGGTATTTTGCCGCGCGAGCGTAATCCTGTGCTTCAGCGGCGCGAAGAAAGCCGAGGACGGCTCCGTAGGGCGTGGAGCGTCCGAGCGGATCGGGGGGCGGAGGCGTGGGCGCCGGAGTTGGAACAGCTGTAGGCGCACTCGGGTTGGGAGCCTGGGCGGGAGTGCCAGGAACCTGAACCGTCGCGGTCGCGGGCTTTGTCTGGACCGGATTCTGGGCGCTGGAGCCGGCGAACGAGGCAACGAGTAGGCCCATCAGGATGCACAAGGTTCGCGTGCATGAGGCCGCACTCATTTTCTGGTTGTACACCATGCGTATTGCCTACACTACGACGTTTCGGAGCAGTTTGATCAGCTCCTTCGATGTAGCAATGCGGATGGGATGAAGTGGCGGGTTTCTGGCGGCGTTCTGAACTATGGGTTGGGGTTATGGGACTATGCCGATTCCCAGCCCAGTCTCAGGCGGGGGGCAGGTGCCGAGAAAGAGAGGAGTGCGGGATAGGTATCTCTTTCGCACTGCACCCCGGCTGTAGTTCATTTATTGATAGTTGTGCTCAAACTCTGAGATCGCTGCAATCCGTCACGGCTGTTTGATTTCGGTTGCGGTGAGTTCGAGTTCGGTCTTGCCGGTGTCGCTGGTGTTGTCGGAGGTGAAGATGATGGTGGGCTTGTCTACAGTCACAACCACACTTGACTCCCAACGTGTCTGGCGCAAGATCGGCACTTTGGGCACGAGGCTGGGAGCGGTTTTGGCGACGCTGCTCAATGCTGCGGAGACCTGGAGGCTGAGCTGGCGATCGTGAATTCGGGGATGGAAGGTATCGATGTCCGTACCAATATCTTGATACTGGATGTCGGTGCCGTTCGTTCCGACCGGTATGGGGAATTTGTCGCCGGTCCGTATCTTGGCCGGGGCGCTATCGCCGCCCGCTCCGATGATGGTGGCGTAGACGCGGCTATTCGTGATTTTGCCGTCTTCTCCTACCTCCAGCAAGCGATAGGTGAGCTTGTAGTGAGTCAGCGGCGTCTCCGGCGCTTTCTCCTGCGCCCGGATGACTGCAGGCGATAGAACAACAGCGGCGACGATGGCGGCAGTGAGTTGTTTCGGTGAGGGCATGAAGATCTCCTGTCTTCCTGAGCGAATTACTGCGTTTGCTGTGTTTCGGAGAGCGCTGCGATGTGAATGGAGGCGATGGCGAGGGACGCGTTTTCAATTGGTTGTGAAGTGGGAGCGGCCAGGATTTGCCGCACCTGGTCGGGATGCTCCATTGCGAACTTCAGCAGGATGGTCTCCTGGGCCGTAAGCGGAGTCGGCGATGGGAAAGAAGCGCTGCCCATCATTTTGGGCCGTTGTCTCCGGTTCATGCGGTGTGCGGCTAGAGCCGGATGCGGATGACTCATCGGCGGCAGTGCGGCTCTCACCGGCGCGGGCGATGCAGGGGCGCTGGCGGTGGACGTCGCTGTGGAGCGCTCGGGATGTGGCGCGGGTGCCGAAGGATGCAAGAGGAAGACGATCACGAGAGTCGCTGCACATGCGGCCGCAGGTGCGAACAACCACAGGCGCTTTTGGCCTGGCGAGGCTTCAGCGGCATGCGCCATGATGTGTACGCGCAGCGATGGGTCCGGCTCTGCGGCGGTGTAGCTCGAGAGCGCTTCGTCTACCAGGGCGTCGAGATCGCGATTATCTTGCATGGCGGGTCTCCAGTTTCGGGCCCAGTTTTTGTTTCAGCAGCGCGCGGGCGCGGTGGATGCGGGTGCGCACGGTGCCTTCGGGGATGCCCAGCGCGGCGGCGATCTGAGCGGAGTTCATCTCTTCTATTGAAGAGAGCACGAGCGGCTGGCGAAGTTCTTCGGGGAGGGCGTCGATCATGCGATGGATGCGATGGACGGCGCTCTGCGAGACGGCTGCTGCTTCGGGCGAATGATCTGTCGCTGTGATGGTATCCATTTCGATGCCGCCCTCCTCTCTCGCGGGCTGCCGTTGCCGGTCCCGCGCCATACGCCAGACGACTCGTGCCAGATAGGCGCGCTCGTCCTTGATTCCGTGCCATGCCCGCTTTCTGTGGAGGCGGAGAAAGCATTCCTGCACCACATCGTCGGCGTCGCTGCGATTGCGCAGCAGCGCCCAGGCAACGCGAAAGGCGAAGCGCATGTTGCGCTCGACGAAGGACTGGAAGGCGGCCTGGCCTGCGCACGGTTCTGCTTCGCGCACAATCGCGCCCTCCCTCCAGTCGTGTGTGGTGGCCAGGTCCATGCGCCGCTCGATTCATTGGCTAAGACGAGAGAAGACGGTGGGGTGTTCGGAAATATTTCGGAGTGGCCATCTGAGAGGCACTTGCGGCGCGTGCCGCTGAAGGTCGCTTCCTTGGGGTTGCTCCCGCGTGGCTTGTGTCATTTCATGCCTCAATACAGAGACCGGACACAGGGAATGGCGCAAAAAGAAAGGCCGCCCGAGGACGTGGGCGGCCTTTCTGGATAAGTGTTAGTGAGGCATTACTGTCCGGAGAGGCAGCCCTTCTGGCCGGAGCTGTTGGGATAGCCTGTGCCGGCGGTGTAGGCCGCATTGGACCATTCCCCCTGAATCTTCCACTGGGTATTGTTTGAAAATTTCACGAGCGGTGCGCCAAAGGTCCATGCGCACTTGTCCCCGTTCTCCTCACCTGAGGAGTCATACCAGGCGCCTGGATTTGCGGGATCGGTGCGCGCCTCGGAGAGTTCGTGCCCACTGACATTCGCGATGGCAGCCAGGCCCTGCGAGTGCAGTCCTGAGGTGTCCTGCGGATCGCAGCCTGCGTCGCCATCGAGCTTGAAGAAGTATGCGAATTGAACGGGAACGCCGCCGCAGGTTCCGTAGCTATGGTAGGCACAATAATTGGCGTGCCCGCGTGGGGTATCCGCGTAGACGGCGTAGTAACCGTTGCCGCTGCTGTCAGGGGGGCCGATCGCTTTGCATACTTCAGCCAGGATGGTGGAGGTGTTGGATCCGCCGGTAGAGGGCGACGTGTCCACTATGTGGCCGAGGTGGTTGGTGCTGGGGGTTACCTGGCCATTGGTTCCGGTGTATTCATCCGATGTTTTGGCGTAGTTGGAGATGTTGAAGCCGTTGTACCAGAGATCCATACCCGAGATTTTGTCGCCGGAGTAGCTGCCCCAGCTGGTTCCCCAGAAGATGGCCTTGGTCACGGCAGTGGGCATGATCTTGCCGCCGTGATAGGTCATGTTGGGACTCTTACGGGGGTTCGCTGGCTTGGCTTGCTTCGCTTCATTCGCGATACGCGCGTTTGGTTGGAATCCGCGAGCCCAGTGGATCCCCAACATCGGGGGAATGCCCTGCGGATTGAGGTCCTGAGGTGGCGCGGCGGTTGTCGCCTGTCCAAAGGCGAAACTGGCCGCGCAAAGCATCGGAATCAGCATCATTGGTTTCATTCGATGAGTCCCCTATACCGGATTGAATGGCATGGTCCGCAAACTCGACGGGCAGTCCTCGGATTGGATTAGAAGACTGCCCCGATTCGCGGTGGCTGTCAACTGAATAGAAGAAGGTGTCAGGTCACCACCGGAATCTGGCAGCAAGACACGCTCGTAATGCGCCGGTCCAGTCAGTTGCGGGCGTTGACCAGCGCACCGGCGACGCGAAATGCACCGCATAACGACATTGTGACCGAATCAAAGACAGTGTCGGTGACGTAATGGTTGGCGGTCTCGGCAATACGTGGTTGACAACTAGCCACGTGTCTCGATTGGTCGGTGAATCGCCGGGCGTGTTCAGCCGGTTGAAGTTTCGCTCGGCTACTGCCGGTAGAAGCTGAGGGCGGCGTCGCCCTGCTCGTGCAGGCGATAGCGGTGGAGCGTGCCGTATGTATCCGATAACGTGACAGATCCGCGGCGGGCGTGCTCGGCGATGACGGGGGCTTCGGGGGCGAGAAGCGCGGCAGAAGATTCGGCAAGCAGGTTGAGGGACTGGGTGTAAGCGGACAGGTCTTCCCAGGGCGGGTCGAGGTAGACGAGGGTGAAACGCGGGTCGCGGCGGGCGAGATTCCGGAGGGCAACGGGCACGCTGCGCTGCTCCAGTTGGAATCCATCGCGGATTTTGAGTGCAGTAAGGTTGGCGCGCAATGCTGCGAGGGCAGGGGCGGCGCTTTCGACAAACGTGACGTGGGCGGCACCGCGGCTCAGCGCCTCGATGCCGACGGCGCCGGTGCCGGCGTAGAGATCGGCGAAGCGCGCTCCTTCGATGTACGGGGTGAGGATGTTGAAAAGGGATTCGCGCAGGCGGTCACTGGTGGGACGCGTCGCCATGCCGCGCGGCGCGGTGAGCGGTCGGCTGCGATAGGTGCCGGCGATGACACGCATGGAGACAGAAGAACACGGACTGGCCGTCCGGGGCGATTGCGCCTTTGACGCACTTATACCGTTTTTACAAGTATTATGTGCGGACCAGCAGCTGCGAAGAGCAGCTTTTCATGACGGAAATCTGCGTCCGGTGTTGCTCCAGCGGCTGCTTCTTTTGTGAAACGGTTTTGGGGTTCGCTCTTCTGGTCGCTCGGGCCTGGAGCGTTTTTGCTGCACGTGTCGAGCGACTCAAAGCATTTCGTTTTCCTGGCCTGAAACAGCATTCGCAATAAGCGTTCAGGCGCTCGCATACAATGAAGCGATGTCGGCGGGACCGCGCGGCTGTTGTGAGCGCGATGCTTTACGGCTGTGCACAGAATCGCGGCACGGAAGACGACGCGGCAATTCATTTCGAGACGAAGCGAGCAAGAGACGACGATGCGTGGCTGGTCATTTCCGCTGGGGCGGTGGTGGGGGATGGATATTCGTATCCATACCTTTTTCCTGCTGCTGCTTGGCGTCTGCATGGGTTACGCCAGCATGCTGGGGATGCCGCAGTGGCACGGCTTCATGCTGTGGGTACTGCTGTTCGTTGCGGTGGCGGCGAGGGAGGCAGGGCGGGCGATCGCGGCGGCGTATCACGGGCTGCAGATCCGCAGTGTGCTGCTGCTGCCGATCGGCGGGCTGATGTCGTTTGCGAATGCCGACAGCGTGGAGCGCTCGAACGAACTGCCGATGCAGATCAAGATGGCCGCCGTCGGGCCGCTGGTGAGCCTGTCCATGGCGTTGCTGTGCGTTCTCACCATCGCCGGTGCTGCTCCCTCCTTCAACCTACTGGCGCGGCCGTTGATCACACCGGCGCACATGATCCGCTCGTTTGTGTGGCTCAACGCATTTCTGGGTGTGCTGCATCTGCTGCCGGCGTATCCGCTGGATGCGGGGCGCGTGCTGCGCAGCCAGTTCTCGCGCGTGCAGGGGCGGGTGCAGGCGGCGCGTGCTGCCGCGGGGCTGGGACTGATGATCGGGGTGATCGCGATCCTGCTCGGCATCCTGCTGCCGAACCTGTGGCTGGCGACGGCGGGATTTTTCATCTTCATCGGAGCGCAGCTTGAGGACCAGGGGGCGGTGTTTCAGAGCGTGGTGGACACGGTGCACATGCGCGACATCATGCTGACGGATTTTTCGCTGTTGTCGCCCTCGGACACGCTGGAGGACGCGCTGGCGAAGGCGATCCACTCGCTGCAGGATGATTTCCCGGTTGTGCGCGGGCAGAATGTGGTTGGAGTGGTGAGCCGGCAGGTGATTGCGGATGCGCTGCGCGCCGAGGGGAACGGCTACGTGCAAGGCATTATGCAGCGCAGCTTTCACGTGGCGAAGCCGGAAGACTCGCTGGGCGCAACGATCAGCCGGTTCAGCGGGCGCGGCATGTCGCTGGTGCCGGTGACGGATGGCGAGCGCGTGGTGGGCATCGTGACGTTGCAACACCTGATGCATTCCATGACGCAGTTCGCGGAGAAGCGCAAGCGGCACGCGCAGGCGGAGTAGACGTGAGCGGGCGAAGCGGTGCTGCGCCATGACCGATCGATTGCCGCCGGGACTGTACCTGGTCGGAACGCCCATTGGAAATCTTGAGGACATCACGCTGCGCGCCCTTCGGGTGTTGCGCGGCGTGGACCGCGTGTTGTGCGAAGACACACGGGAGACCGCGCATCTGCTGGCGCACTACGAGATCCATGCGCCGATGAAGAGCTGCGATGAGCACAAGGAGCAGGTGTGCGCGGCCGATGCTGTGGAGCGCATTCGCGCGGGCGAACGGCTCGCGATGGTGACGGATGCGGGCTTGCCGGGGATCTCCGATCCGGGGGCACGGGTGGCGGCCGCGGTGGCAGCCGCTGGCTTGCAGGTTGTGCCGGTGCCGGGGGCGAATGCAGCGCTGACGGCCCTGGTAGCCTCCGGGCTGACGGCGGAGCGGTTCCTGTTCTGCGGGTTTTTGCCATCGAAGGCTGGAGCGCGGCGGACGGAGCTGGAGCGGCTGCAAGCAATGGTGGCGGCCGGCGGGGAGCCGCTGACGTTGGTGTTCTATGAGGCACCACATCGGATTCTAGAGATGCTGGAGGACGTCGCGAAAGTGTGGGGCGTGGAATGCGGCGTGGTGCTGGCGCGTGAGTTGACGAAGCTGCACGAGGAGTTTTTGCGAGGCGGCGTAGTGGATGTGCGCGCGCAACTGGCAGAGCGCGAGCGGGTGCGAGGCGAAATGGTGGTGCTGGTGGAGGCTCGGCCATCTGTTGTCGCGAATGCGGACGAGGAATCAATTGTCGCGCTGATGGAGCGGCTGATGAAGGATGAGGGGCTGAGCGAAAAGGATGCGCTGAAGCGTGTGGCTCGGGAGCGTGGGTTGGGGAAGAGCGAGGTCTACCGCGAATGGACTCGGCGCCCGGGCAGACGCGCCCGCGGCGCGTGAGGTGAGGTTCGCTTCCTTTGGTCCTTCACCTTGGGTGTTGCTGGTCACTTTGACCAGTGCCGTTTCCGAATAGGGCGGACATGGGCACCCGATATGATCTCTTTTCGATTGACACTCTTTTTCCGCCGGCTATAGTCTTCGGCACTTGAAGGGGCTCATCAGTGGTGAATTCCACGTCCGACGAGTGCAGCCCCACCTACGAGCCTAACCCTCGGCTCACAGCGTGTTGACGAGGATGGTCGCGCCATTCGCAACAACCACCAGCGCAGATGACCTAACCTCCTCCGCGGTCACCTTTGACCTAGCTGGTGAAGGATAGCGAGACCATCGGGCTAAATCGCGGGACCTATTCATCAACCCAAGAAGAGGTCGAAGACAATGCAGAGGAAATCTGTTTTCAAACTAGCGAAGATGGCGGTGCAGGTCATGATCGTCTGCGCTTTAGCAGTCATAAGCACATATTTATGGGCCGCCAACAACGACAGAGGAGACGGCGATAGAGACAGGGGCAGACACTGTTCGAATCGTACCCTGGATGGCAATTACGGTTTTACAGTGGAAGGCCTTCTCGGCATTCCCGGAAGCGGCATTCAGATCCGTGGCTTAATCCTGCAAGAGTATGACGGCAATGGCCACCTAACCCAGGTCGAGCATGTGGTCATCGACGGCGCGCCTCCATCCGAGGTGTGGACACCCGGCAGCGGCACATACACCGTGAACGCGGATTGCACTGGAACAGCAACGATCACGATCCCCTCCAGCGGCGGCCCTCCTCTGGTGGTGTTTTTCGTGGTGACCAAGCACGGGAGGGTGGTCCGCGAGGTCTCGGACGGGAATGCGATCATCGCGACAGGGGAGAAGGTGGAGTAAGTCCTAATCTGCATGCTGCCATTCGAGTCAGCATTGCGCGTCCGGCGCCTGGGTCGGCATCACAGATTCTTTTGCCAGCCCCCAGTTAGTGCCCGTCGGGCGCGGTGGCGGGTTCCGGCTCGCGGCCTTTGACGCGGTCGTACATGTAGCTGTTGCTGACGGTGCCGAGGGATTCGTTGTAAAGGCTGGGCTCGCCGATGGCTTCGCGGAGCTCTTCGCTGAAGCGGTGGATAGATTTGAGCGCGTCGGCCGTCGCGGCGATGCGGGCGGTGGGGGTTTCAAAGAGCTTCTGGTTGCCGTGGTCGACGAGGCGGGAGATCTTGCCGCGCAGGACCCAGCCGGGGGGTGTGATCCAGGTGACGGGGTGTAGCTCGTCTTCGGCGGTTTTCGCCGAGTATTTGGGATTGCGGGCGAGGACGGCTGCGGCGCCATATTTGCCGACAACAACCTGTCCTGCGACCCCGGGGATGTCCCGGACATCAAATCCGTTATCCCGAAGGATCTGGAGCACTTGTTCGAAGCTGCGGACAATGATTCTGGTGCGCATGACGGGTAGGCGGTCCTCTAGGGTTCGTGCCAGACGGGCGGAGCGCTTACACTATAGGAGGAGCCAGGCGCTACCGGTCCGGACCGGATGCTTTCAGTGTCGCATACCGATATGCCGATTTCACAACAACGATGTACGGCTTGTAAGAACTGCTGACGCAGCTTCTCCGCCTCCGTGGCGGATTGACCTTACAGCATTTGTGAAAACGGATTGAGGATTCGGACGAGATGGCTACATCAATCGAAACACAGCAGATGTTAGGCACCACGCTGGCCGATCGCATCGGCAACACGCCGCTGGTGCGGCTGGACCGACTGACGGCAGAACTGCCGGGCATAACCATGCTGGGCAAAGCGGAGTGGATGAATCCGGGCGGGTCGGTGAAGGACCGCGCGGCTTCGGGAATTGTGGGTGCGGCGCTCGAGCGCGGACTGCTGGGCGGCGGGAAGCATCTGCTGGATGCGACCAGCGGCAACACGGGAATCGCTTACGCGATGTTGGGTGCAGCATGGGGATTTCCAGTGACGCTGTGCGTGCCGTCCAATGTGTCGCCCGAACGGAAACGCATTCTGGGCGCATATGGCGCGAACGTGATGTGGACGGATCCGGCTGACGGATCGGATGGAGCGATCCGCAAGGCACGCGAACTGGCGAAGGATACGAAGAGCTACTTCTACGCCGACCAGTACGGAAACGATGAGAATTGGCGGGCGCATTATCGCGGGACGGCAAATAATCCCGGGACGGCAAACGAGATCTGGAAGCAGACAGACGGGCAGGTGACGCACTTCGTTGCCGGCCTAGGGACGAGCGGAACGTTTGTGGGCACGACGCGGCGGCTGAAGGAGCTGAACCCGTGTATTCAGTGCGTCAGCATGCAGCCGGATTCCCCATTCAACGGCTTTGAGGGCCTGAAGCATATGGCCACTGCGATTGTGCCGCCGATTTATGACCCGGGCCTGGCCGATCGCGACATAGCAATGGAGACCGAGGCGGCGTACGCGATGGCGAAGCGACTGGGCCGCATCGAAGGGCTGCTGGTGGGCGTTTCGGCAGCGGGCGCCACTGCGGCAGGGCTACGCATTGCCGAGGAAGAGCATGCGCAGGGGCGCGAAGCGGTGATCGTGGTGATTCTGTGCGACGGGGCGGAGAAGTATCTGAGCGAGAGGTTCTGGGAAGAATGAGCGCAACAACGCTGACTATTTCGGGCGAACTGTACGAGACGATCCGCCGGCATGGTGAGCGCACGTACCCGCACGAGTGCTGCGGGGTACTGCTGGGTCGGAGCGATGACCAGGGCAATACGGTCGAGTCGGCTGTCGAAGCGGGGAACACGCGCACGGACTCTGCGCACAACCGATACAACATCGCTCCGCAGGAGTTGATCCGCATCCAGCGGCAGGGACGCGAGCGCGGCCTGGACATCGTGGGGTTTTATCATTCGCATCCGGACCATCCGGCGCAGTGGTCGAAGACAGACTTTGAAGAGGCGCACTGGATCGGCTGCTCGTATGTGATTACAAGCGTCGAACAAGGCACCGCAAAGGTGACGAATTCTTTTTTACTGGCGGGCACGACCGAAGAAGACAAGCGCTTTGAGGACCAGCGGGTGGTGGTGGGAAGCGGTGTTCCGGATGCGGTTCGATGTTGATTCATAGCTGAAGCAGCTGACGGAATCCCACCTTGCTCCAGTTGGGGCAGTCAAATGACTCAGAGATACAAAGATTGAGGACGAATTCGCGATGAAGATTTTTATCCCTACGCCGCTGCGGGCGTACACAGGCAAGCAGGACACGGTGGAAGTGGGTGGTGCAACAATTCACGAGGCGCTGGGCGGGCTGACTTCGCGCTATCCGGACCTGCGCAAGCACCTGTTTACCGATGATGGGAAGCTGCGCTCGTTTGTGAACGTGTATTTGAACGATGAAGACATTCGCTATCTGGATGCGAAGGAGCAGACCGCAGTGAGTGAGAAAGATTCGCTGTCGATCATCCCCTCGATCGCGGGTGGGTGCTGAGCTGCGGCGGTAGCTACGGCAAAGAAGCAACCTCAGGCTGGGAAACAGAATGCAATCGGCTCAAAGGATCGGGTACCACGAGTCAACCATCGTCTCCGTCCGTCAGGTGGATGGGTCGATCGACTTCGTGCTGGAAGATGTACAGGTTGACGACAGCCTGCACACCGTCTCCATCCGAGCGGCGGGCATTAAGAGAGTGCTTTTTGACGGCAATGCAATTGAGGATTTCACTGGAAGATGCGAAGGTGGCGAGATTCTGACGCTTAACCTTACCGACAGAGACTTGTGCCTGATCGTGGAGTTGACCGACTTCAAGACGCAGCTAGCGGAGACGCATTCCTGCCAAATTACCTGCGAATCGATCCTGATAGATGTTGATTGATTCTATGCAACGCGGCGCATTAGACGTCCAGAGGAGATAAATCATGGCAACAGTGGCAGAAGCGACAGCGGCAGTAACGTTGCCGGCGTTGACGCATGAAGAGATTGCGCGCTATTCGCGGCACCTGATCCTGCCGGAAGTGGGGATGGAAGGGCAGCAGCGGCTGAAGGCGGCGAAGGTGCTGTGCGTGGGCACGGGCGGACTAGGCGCTCCGCTGTTGCTCTATCTGGCGGCGGCGGGTGTTGGCACGCTGGGGCTGGTCGACTTCGACACGGTGGATGCGAGCAACCTACATCGGCAGGTGATCCACTCGACGCCGGACGTTGGCCGGCCGAAGCTCGACTCGGCTGCAGACAAGCTGCAGGCGCTGAATCCGGGCGTGAAAATCGTGAAGCACAACACGATGCTGACCTCGGCAAATGCGATGGAGATCCTGAAGGATTACGACATCGTTGCGGACGGCACGGACAATTTTCAGACGCGCTACCTAGTGAACGACGCCAGCGTGTTGAGCGGAAAGCCGAATGTATATGCGTCGATCTTTCGCTTCGAGGGGCAGGCGAGCGTCTTCGGCGCGCCGGATGGGCCGTGCTATCGCTGCCTGTATCCGGAGCCGCCACCGCCGGGTCTTGTGCCGTCATGCGCGGAGGGCGGCGTGCTCGGAATTCTGCCGGGACTTCTGGGTGTGATCCAGGCGACTGAAGTGATCAAGCTGATTCTGAGTGGGAATGGCGAGGCAAAAGGCGAGTCGCTGGTCGGCCGGCTGCTGCTGGTGGATGCGCTTGGCATGCGGTTCCGCGAACTGAAGCTGAGGAAGAATCCGGATTGCCCGGTGTGCGGCACGCATCCGACAGTGACGAAGCTGATTGACTACGACCAGTTCTGCGGCATCACGCCGCCGGCAAAGGAGACGACGCAGGTGGCGAGTGTGCAGAACGGGGTTCCGCAGATCGGGCCGGAGGAACTGAAGCGACGGCAGACGGCGGGCCAGGATGTGTTTGTGCTGGATGTGCGCGAGCCGCATGAGTATCAGATCGCGAATATCGGCGGCCACTTGATTCCGCTGAACGATCTGCCGAAGCGCTTGAGCGAGTTGGACCGCGAAAAGAACATCGTGGTGCATTGCAAGTCAGGCGGACGGAGCCAAAAGGCTTCGGAGTTTCTGCAGCAGCAGGGCTTCCAGCATGTGGAGAACTTGGCGGGCGGGATTACGGCGTGGTCGGACAAAGTCGACCCATCCATACCCAAGTACTAGAACTGCGGAAACACGGGAAGGACGAAGCGGGAGGGTGATTCCTCCCGCTTTTGTTGTTATGGGGCGAGGATGGCGATGTTGAGCTGGCGCAGGCGGTCAGGGTCGCCGATGACGTCGACCCCGGCGATCTTCCCGTGTGCCAGGGTGAAGCGAAGTACGCGGAAGAGGCGGCCTTTCGGAGCGACGACGAGGCCGACTTCGCCGTCGATGAGTGCCGGTTGTGCGGCGCGTGCGCCGCGGGCGGCGACGATTGCGCCCTGCGCCCAATTCTCTGCGCCGCGGATTTCCCGCTTCGTTTCGACTGGCTGGGCGACAGCATCGGCGCTGATGACAACGTTGGGATCGAGCACGGCAACGAGTGCGCTGAAATCGCCGGCGCGCAGAGCGGCGAGGAACGCGTCCACGATTTTGCGCTGGCTGGCGAGATCGGCGTGAGCACCGGTGTCTGCGCCCTGGACACGTCGGCGGGCACGGCTTGCGAGCTGGCGCGTCGCGGCGGGGGTGCGGCCGACGATGGCGGCGATCTCTTCGAAGGGAACAGCGAAGAGGTCGTGCAGGACGAAGCTGATGCGCTCAGGGGGAGCGAGAGTGTCGAGGACAACGAGGAGCGCGAGGCCGACGGATTCGGCAAGCAGCGTCTCCTGTTCGGGATCGAGCGAGTGCGATGCTGCTGCGGGTTTGGGCGGCGCGTCCACGTGCTCTTCCAGAGAATCTTCGCGACGCGCATTGCGGGAGCGCAGCATATCCAGGCAGACACGCGCGACGACAGTGGTGAGCCATCCGCCGAGGTTCTCGACAGTGCTCGCATCGGCACGGCTGAGTTTGAGCCACGCTTCCTGCACGGCATCATCGGCTTCGCTGAGTGAGCCGAGCATGCGGTAGGCGACGGCACGCAGATGGCCGCGGTTCTGTTCGAATTGCGAGGCCAGAAAATCCGATTCATTCATGCTGTCACATTCTCTCCCATGGCTTCGTCATCGTAGTGACGGACGAAATCGATCCGATGTGACGAAATCCAACCCGAGGAGAAACGATATGCAGGCGAGAATGACAAATCCGATCATGCTGGTGCCGGACGCGATACAGACGGCAATGGCGATGGCCGATGCGGCAAAGAAAGGAGACGTGCCGGCGAAGACGCGCGACCTGGTCCACCTGCGCGTCAGCCAGATCAACGGCTGCAGCCTGTGCCTCGATATGCATGCGCGCGCGCTCAGGCAGCACGGCGAAACCGATGAGCGGCTGTTCACCGTGGCGGCATGGCGTGACGCGCCGTACTACACCGATGCAGAGCGCGCAGCGCTGGCGCTGGCCGAAGCGGCAACGCGGCTGAGCGACCGCTCCGATCCGGTGCCGGATGAGATATGGAATGAGGCCGCGAAGCACTACGACCAGCCGCAGCTCGCGACGCTGGTGCTGAACATCGCGCTGACTAACTTCTGGAACCGGCTGAATGTCACGACGCGGCAGGTGGCCGGCGAATGGACGAAGTCGGCCGAAGGCAAGGCGTGGCTGAAGGAGAAAGCGGTTGCGCAGTGATCCGTTTTCACAAATACAGTGATCTGACCATCATCTGAGACGAGCAGCTGTTCTTAACGGCAAAGCTGCGTCCCAATTTTTTCTGGCGGCCACACCTTTTGTGAAAACGGTTGACGCTTACGCGGGACGGGCAATGTAGAAGTGCGCGGGGAAGCACAGGTCAAGCGCGCCGTCTTTGGTGAAGTTGTCGAGCTGACGCTCGCATGCATCGCCGAGGACGGCGCGTTTTTCTGCTGGAAGCGCTGCGAGCTTCGCGGCGAGTGGGGTGGCGGCGAGCAGCCGTCGTCCGTCGGAGGCATGCCATGTGCCGTCGGGCACGATGTCGACGGCTTCTTGCCGCTCGACAACAAAGCCGCCCTGGCGAAGGATGCCGTTGACGAGCGCTGGATTGTGCAGGCGATGCACTTTGGTGAGGAATGCAGTGAATTCTCTGAGGCCGCATTCGAGAAGGGCGCGCTGCATGGCGACGGTGAGCGAGTGTTCTTCTTCCGATCCCCAGAGCGCGACGTGAAGGCGGCCCTCGGGGCGGAGTGCCTTGCGGATGCTGGCGAGGGCGCGGGCCGGCTCGTCGAAGAACTGGAGCGCCTGCTGGCAGAAGGCGGCGTGAAAGATGCCGGAGGCAAGCGCGGCATCTTCGATGGCGGACTGGATATATTCGATGGGCGCTGCGCCGGACGATGCGGGCTGGCTGCGGGCGATGGCGAGCATGGTGTCGCTTACGTCGAGCGCGGTGACATGGCCCGTGCTTCCGATGGCTTCAGCGGCGACGCGCGCGACGACTCCGGTGCCGGTAGCGACATCGAGCACGCGTGCGCCGTGCGCCAGGTTCGCGTCCGCGACCAACTCGCGCGCGGAGGGCGCAAACATAAGCGGTACCAGGATTTCCTGGTAGCGGCGGGCGCCCTCATCGGTGGTGAACATTTCCGTGGTCTCCGGAAGGATGTGCGGGGAGTGTCAAGTCTAGAGCAGGTTTCCTGTTGGTGCCATCGAGTTTCCGCGCTTTGTACTGTTGAATTTACTTGCATGGGTGGGCTTGCGGCGGAGTTGAAGCTGCTCCAGCCATCGGCCTAGAATCCGCTGGTAAGCATTCAAAGACCGTGGGAGGTTCTATGCCCCACTATGAGTTCGTCTGCAACGCCTGCCAGAAGACTTTCACGGAGACGCTGACGATCGTCGAACATGACACGGAAAAGACCGCCTGCCCGCACTGCGGCAGCCACGAGGTAGAACAACGCTGGTCAACCTTCTCTGCTGTCACCTCGAAAAAGAGCGCCTGAAGACAGCAACGCCTGAACACAGCAGCATGGGAGGCGCGTATGCACTTCGGCAAATTTTCCTTCGGTAGCCTTCAAATCGATGGTCGCACCTACGAACAGGACGTGGTGATCGAGCGCGGAGAGATCCGCAAACGTAAGAAGCGGCCGTCAAAGAAATTCCGTGACGAGTTTGGGCACACGCCCCTGTCCATCGAAGAAAAGATACCGTGGAAATGCAAGCGCCTTGTGATCGGCACGGGAGCGTATGGCCGTTTGCCGGTTATGAAGGAAGTGCAAGTTGAGGCGGAACGCCGCCACGTCGAACTAGTGGTGGTACCGACCAACGACGCCCTCCGGCTGATGGAAAGAGAATCCAAGGCAAATGCCATTCTCCACGTGACTTGTTAAATAGCCCGTAACCTGGCGATTTGGCCAAGCTATGGATTACTTTCACAGCGCCTGCGGGCTCTCGATCTCCGAGGATATGGTCTGCGGCAACGTATGCCCGTTCTGCGACGGGGCGTGGAGGATGGCGAGCAGGCGTTGGTTGAGACGCGAACGCATCTCGATTCGATCCTGAGCGCGGGTGATGTAGCGGATGACGATCTCGAGACCACCGGTTGGACGGAGCTCCACCGCAGGCTGTGCGGATAGTGTGCTGAGGCTTCCGTGCAACTGGCTGAGGCGGCGCCACTCGCGGGTGGCGAGGTCGATGTCCTCGCGGGTGATCTCTTCGACGGCGGCACGAATGGCGTCGCGCAACACGTAGGGATCTTTGCCGGAGGGCGGGGTGATGTGCAACTCCTCCCAGAGCCACTGGCCCGCGGTGGAGAAGTTGAAGTAGTGGTCTTCGATGGCGTAGCTGTTCATGAAGGCGACACGCCGCCCGGTGGGCCGACCGCTCTCAGACCAGTTGCCGGTTTCAAGGAGCGTGGTGCGGAGCAGGCCGACTTCGACAACTTCGCCGCCGACGCCATTGATCTCGACCCAGTCGCCCACGCGGACACCGTTCCTGCCCATGAGGATGAACCAGCCGAAGAAGGCAACGATGAAGTCTTTGAGGACGACGGTGAGGCCGGCGGTGGCGAGGCCGATGACGGTGGGGATCTGGCGCGGCGTGCCGAAGATGACGATGAGGATGAGCAGTGCGCCGATCAGCTGCACGCTGAAGGAGAGGACGAATTGCAGCGTCTGCTGGCGGCGGCGGTCGAGCAGTGTGCGGCTGGTGAGCAGGCGATGGAGCAGGCGGCCGATCAGGATGGTGACGACAATGATGAGGACGATGAAGGCGAAGACACGCAGTATGCGTCGGGTGACCGTGCGTTCCTGCGCGCGGACCAGCGTGTCCCACTTGTTGTATGTATCGGCGAGACCTTCCAGGTCGTGGATGCGGCGCTCGTATTGCGTGATCGACTCGCGATTGGAGGCGAGAGCGCGGAGACGAGCGGTGGTGGCGGAGGCGTCGGCGGTTTGAGCGGATGCATTCGCCTGTTCCGTATCGGAGGAGAGTGCATTGCGCTGCTGAAGGAGCTGCCCGGCGAGGGCCTGCGCCTGGTCACGCGCAGCAATGAGCTGCTGGTGACGGCTGCGCAGAGAGCTGAGGGCGGCGAATTTGCCGACGAGGGAGGTGAGCGCTGACGGGCTTTCGAGCGCTTCGGTCTGGGAGACGACGGCGCCGGTCTCCTCCTTGTGCACTGTTTCGTGCTCGTCGAGCGCCTGCTGGATGAGCGCGTGGCGGTCGCCGCCCAGGCGGATGAGGGTCTGGTGCAGCTCGTCGGCCTCATCTGAGTCGAGGGCGAGCTGGGCCTGCGCGAGCTGGAGTTGCGGGTCGTCATCCGCTGTGCCGGGACCGTGCTGCCGGGCGGCCACGTTGGCCTGCTGGGTCTTGATGCGCTCATTCAAGGCATTGAGCCGCTGGGAGATTTTGAGTGCCTGGCCGGTAAGCGGAGGTGCGTGCTGGGTGGCGGCGCGCAGGGCGCTGGCAAATGCCTGGTCAATCTCGCTGTCGGCCAGATGCAGCGCGTCCTGTGCATATTGGCGCTCCTGAGGCACAGCCGCGAGCGGGGCCAGCTGGCGGGCGATGCGGAGAGGCGACTGGTCCACGAGTCCGCTGGCGGCCGGGAGGGCAGCGGGAGCGTTGAACTCGAGGGAGGGATCGCCACCGGAGGCCAGGTGCTGGCCGATGAGGAGCGCGATAAATATCAGCGCCAGGATGCCGGGCAGACCGAAGCGGCGGAAATAACTGAGCTTACGCAAACGGATTTGGGGGAGTGGGGGAAGATGGGTCATATGGGGTCACGGGACGGCAGCCCGGTGAGGTGCGTCCATCTGCGGAACGTATGGGAATATGTGATCTGGCTAAGGTTTATTGGATTGTAATGAAAGACTCATCCGGCCGCATTGACTCTTCTGGGGAGGTGGGTACAATCTCCTCCATACCGGCCCCACTTGGCAGCATCGGTCGCGCCGGCAGACCAGCCAATTCCCCAATTTGATCATGGAACCAGTCTGCAAGCATCCCAAGGTGCGCGTTGTAGCGCGCGAAGACGACGTGGAATACGTCGAGTGCGAGGAGTGCGGCGAGGTCTTTGATGCCGACGAGTATCAGGAGATGTCGCAGGACAGCAGCGACGAGATGCTGGCCGACGACGACGCCTGAGCGTGGCCCGCGCTCATGCGGGGTTGCGCGATTCCTCTGAACCCAGACGCCGGGTTTCCCGCCAGGTGTAGTGGAACCAGGAGATGAGAGTGAGCGCGAAGGTCGCGATAAGCGACAGCTTGCGCACGAGCACGAGAAAGGGCGGCGCGTAGAAGGCGGTCCAGAGGGTGCTGGCGACGGCGATGATCTGCGCGACAGTGTTGGCCTTGCCCCATAGGCTGGGACGGAAGTCGCGCGCGCCGGTGGTGGCGAAGAGCAACGCGCCCACGATCACGATGCCGACATCGCGGCTGAAAACCAGGATGGTGACGCGGCGGGGAATAAGCCCCTGGTGCATGAGCACCAGAAAGAGCGTGCTGAGCAGGAGCTTGTCCGCGATGGGGTCGAGGTACTGGCCCAGGCGCGTGCGCTGCTGCAGGACGCGCGCGAGCAGGCCGTCGAGGCCATCGCTGATGCCGGCCAGGATGAAGAGCGCGAATGCCATGCGATAGCGCGCATCGAGCACGGCGATGACGAGGAAGGGAATGATGCAGAGGCGCAGAAAGGTCAACTGATTCGGCGCGGCGCGAAGATCTTTCAGCACGGGCTGCGGGTCACATCGATCAAGTGAGGGCGAAGTTCGAGGGAATTCGTCCTTCTGGAAAGCTATCGTACAGCAGAGGAAGAGTTACTTGCAGCGCGGTTTTGGGTGTTCGGTTGGGCGCGTCTGAAATTGATATACTAAGCGGGTTCCGCTGTGGTTCCCAGGCGCAGGCGCGTAGCTCAGTTGGTTAGAGCGCTACCTTGACACGGTAGAGGTCAGGAGTTCGAGTCTCCTCGTGCCTACCATCTTCAATGGCCTAGCACTATTATTCTTGTACTCGATCTCGCCCAGGGGCTGGCATACCGGCAGGGTAGACGCGGCCTTGGAACGGCCGGTAGTCGTTTTCACTGAGAATGACATTGCTGAGACATTCCTGAGACATCGCTACGGTGGGACCAGCCCATAGTATCCAACAGATGACTCTAGCCGTCCGGCGGTTTCTACTGATCTTCAGCGTTTGTGCTGCTTGGGCGCTCATTTCCTGGGCCCCCATCTATAAATATCTGTCTCATGGCAAAGCCACCGCGGCCATGGTGCTCGGTATTTTATTCATCGCTCTGGGAATGCACTGGCTCGATCGACTCAACCAGCAACGGCCTCAGGTCAGCGTAGCCTGGTTCCTGCTTCTCTTTCTCATTCTCACGGCAGCATTTGCAGTACTCTATCCCATCTCCTTGAAACACACCCTCAACGGTGGTTCTGACCGGGAGGATGCGCTCCGCATAGAACTCACTGCCGTCCAGCACCACCAGTACCCTTATGATGGCCATACCTTCCTGGGCAATCCTCCCAGCCCCCTGCCCGGAGCCATGTTGTTAACCGCGCCCTTCTTCGCGCTCGGGCACATTGCCTGGCAAAACTTCCTCTGGCTCGCCCTCTTTTTCGTCTTCACGATTCGCTTCTTCTGCCACCGTGCAACCGCTCTCTTCTTCCTTGCGGTGTTTCTTCTGCTAGCACCTGCAAATCTCAGCGACTTCACGTCGGGCGGCGACTACCTCACTAACTTCTACTATGTCGCAATCGCCGTCGCCCTCTTCATTCGATCGCTTGACCGCGCATCTTATGCCTGCTTTCCTGCCGCGCTCTTTCTTGGAGTCACCCTCTCGTCACGCATCATCTATGCGGTTATTCTTATTCCTTTGCTGGCGTTGACTCTGCAACGCACTTCGCGCTCACGCACCATTGCATTGTTTGTCACCGTTCTTATCGCCGCTGCCGCCGTAACCCTTCCAATCTTCGCTCCGCACCCCTTCACCCATCTCTTACAGCAGGTTGGCCAAAATGCTGGCAAGCTACGCTACATCCCAAGCGCACTTCATGCTCGCTGGACCCTTCCGATGCTCGCCGTTATTGTGGCCTGCACCACCTTTTTTGCACGCATGAATTTACCGCGTCTGTTCCTCACATTCAGCATCACCACCTTCGTAATGCTTGCGCCGTTCGTTGTTACGTTCGCCCTTCACTCGGAAAAGCTACGGTACAACTTTTCCTATCTAGGTGTCTGCGCCCTGTCCTTCTCTCTGTGGGCACTTTCGCGATATGAGCAGGCATCCATGGGTACCGGCACCGAAAGTCTTATTGCAGCGAACGGCGATTCTCGCAACGTCTTTTCATTGAAGGCGGCGGAGGCGGCGTCACGGTGATCGACACGGCGCGGCCATCATTTTGATCTTGATAAGCGATTCTCAGACTGATTTTCGTTGGACGTAACGGCGGCCTTCTGACCGCGTTGTGACCGTGCGGTGACGGCGACTACCATCGGACTCCTCATTTTTCTTAGAAGTTCGACGGCCTCATGACCGTATCACTACTGCGTGGAACTGCTCTCTCTCTCTATGGATATACTTCTTCACAACACCATCATGAAGCGCCACGTCCTCATCTTTGGTTTCGTCGGCGGCCTCCTTATCGCCACCCTCCAATACACCGAATACCGCTTCGTCATCATCGAGCACTCCGTCGAGCTCTACAGCGCGCTCGTCGCCATCCTCTTCGCCGCCTTCGGCATCTGGCTCGGTCTCCGCATTACGCGCAGTCGCGAAACCATCCGCGAAACGGTCGTGGTGAGGGAAGTGCTTGTCCCCGCGCAAGCCCCCGCACTAGAACCCTTCGCTCCCAACACGGCCCGGCAGCACACCCTCGGCATCACCGCCCGCGAGCTAGAAATCCTCACCCTCGTCGCCGGCGGCCTCAGCAATCGCGAGATCGCCACTCAGCTTTTCGTTTCCGAAAACACCGTCAAGACGCACTGTGCCCGTACCTTCGACAAGCTTGTAGCCGCCCGCCGCACCCAGGCCGTCCAGCGCGGCAAAGAACTAGGCCTCCTGCCGTGATGCGTCATCCGAAAGCACGATTTCCGCTCCATTCCCGCGAAATCACCCGAAAGGATGACGACATCGGATCCCGTTACATCGCATCGTGACTCCGTCCTTACCCGCCGCAGGAGCCTCGCATGAAGAAAATCGTCCTCACCTTTGGTCTGATCTCTGGCCTCATCATCTCCGTCCTCATGGGCGGCTCGCTTCTCCTCGCCGACAAGATCGGCTCCGGCCACAGCATGGCTCTCGGCTACACCATCATGGTGGCGTCGTTCCTGCTGATTTACTTCGGCATCCGCAGCTACCGCGACAACACCCTCGCCGGCCAAATCTCCTTCGGCCGCGCCTTCGCCTGCGGCATCCTGATCACCCTCATCACCACCGTTTGCTACGTTGCCATGTGGGAGGTCCTCTACTTTAACTTCATGCCCCACTTCATGGACAGCTACTTCGCCGCGCAGATTCACAAGGTCCAGTCGTCCGGACTTGACCCCGCCATCGCCGCCGCGCAGGTGGCTGCCATACAGCGCTCTCAGCAGCTCTACCAGAACCCTTTCGTCAACATGGCCTACACCTTCATGGAGCCCCTGCCCGTCGGCCTTGTCATTACTCTCATCTCCGCTGCCGTCCTCCGCCGCAAAGCCCCTGTCGAACCCCGCACTGCATCCGCAGTCACGACCACATAAATCAAAAGGCCGGCGAAGAGCTTTCGGGGCATTCCTCAGGTGCGGTGAGTTTGAGGACTCTCCGTTTGGGCTGTGCTGCTCTCTTGTATGCGACGCAGGCTGGTTCGTGCGATGCGGGAGATGAGCAGGCAGAGCGCAAGGAATGCGGCGCCGCCCAGGAGGAGCACGATGATGTGCAGGCGGTGCGGTTCGTGGACCGCCATCGAGCGAGTGCTGAAGTGCGTGAACCAGGCGGCATTGAGCAGGGATCCTGCATAGACGTACAGGATGGTGCCGGGCAGCATGCCGAGCCATGAGCCGAGGACGAAGTCTCGAAGGCCGACGCGGCTTAAGCCGAGCCCCATATTCAGGTAGGCGAACGGAATGAAGACGGGCTGGAGCCTCATGAGCAGCACCATCTTGAAACCATGGTCGGCAATGGATTGGTCCAGAGCGCGGAGTGACGCAAAGCGCTCGGACCGGCGGACCAGCCAATCTCCTGCGATGTAGCGAGCCAGGAGGAAACCAGCGGTTGCCGCCGCAGTGCTTGCCAACGAGATCACAACCGAGCCGATCACGGTTCCGTAGAGAAACCCCGCACCGAGCGTGAGTGGCGTTCCGGGAAAGAGCAACACAGTCGCCACCAGGTCGAGCGCTCCGTAGAGGAGGGCGCCTGCATTTCCCTTGTGCTGAAACCACAGCACGCAGGCGAGCGCGCGTGATGCGATGGGAGCATGAGAAAACAATGCGAATGCGACCGCACACCCGGCCAGAAGCAGAACGATGACCAGGAGCTTACGCATGCGCTTCAGTTGAAGCTGGTTTTGTGCGAGCGAGAATGTCGATCAAGACAGACGCGATGGAATCGCAGTCTGCCAGGGACAGGTGAGGAGATGTCGATAGATAGAAGCCGTTTGCGGACAGGTTCTCCGCGACCGGCAGATCTGGAGACGTGTCGGATACCAACGACGACCAATATGGTTGCTGGCATTGTGGAGCGAAGAGGGGGCGCGTCTCAATGCCGGCAGTTTTTAACTCGCACATGACGCGGTCGCGATCATGTTCAACGAGCACCACCGGGAAGCAGAATGGCGCGACGTAAAGTTCAGGCGGGATTTTTGGCAAGATTATGCCTTGAACATCGCCGAGGAGATTGCGTAAGCGATCGTAGCGTTCGCGGCGTGCCGTTATCAGTTCAGGTACGCGCCGCAGTTGTTCTACGCCGAGCGCCGCCAGCAGGTTGGGCATCTTCCAGTTGAGCCCATAGGCGATGTGATGGAAGGGCCGGTCCTGGCCGTGATTGCGCAGCAGGCGCGCTCGCTCTGCCACTTCCGCAGAACGGGTCCATACCATTCCGCCCTCACCGGTGGTGATGAGCTTGTTGCCGTAGAAAGAAAAGGTAGACGCGGCTCCGAAGGACCCGGCGGCCAGCCCTTGCCAGCGCGTCCCGAATGACTGGGAACAGTCTTCAATCAGGAGAAGGTCCTTCTCCCCGCAGAATTGAGCGAGTTCGACGAGGTTCGCTGTTGCTCCATACAGATGAGCGACGACGACCGCCCTGGTCCGGGAGTCTACGGCTGCGCGGATGGAGTCGAGGCTGACCTGCCATGTTTCCGGGTCGTGATCGGCGAATCGTATTTCGCATCCCGCTGAAAGCAGGGCATTCGCAGTCGCCTGGCAACTCATAGCTCCGGTGACAACCGCTGTGCCGGGCAGATCCAGCGCACGCGCTGCGAGTTCCAAAGCTGCTGTGCCGTTGACAACGGAGACCGCGTCTCCGCCACCGATTAAATCGGAGAATCCGGTCTCAAATTCAAGAATCGATTTGCCTTTTGAGATCTCGGCCGCGCGAACAGCGCGCGCGACGGCTGCGGCTTCGTCTTCCCCAACGACAGGTCTCGCTATGGGAAACCGCATAGGCTTCGCATTTTAATTGAATGCCGCAAATTAACCGTTCAAGGGTATGCTTGGAAGGCTCAGGGCCCCTCGGGAGCTGGAAATGATCAAGCGCGAGATACCGGTCTATTCTCCCTGGATTTCTGAAGAGGATGTGGAGGAAGTCAGGCGAGCAACGCTGAGTGGTTGGGTTTCGTCCAGCAGCCCGGATGTACTCAGCTTCGAGGAGGAGTTTGCGGCCTCCATCGGCTCCGGGAGGGGGATCTCCTGCTCCAGTGGCACTGCCGCATTGCACCTCAGTCTGCGCGCAGCCGGCATCGGGCCCGGCGATGAGGTCATTGTTCCCGACCTGACCTTTATCGCTCCAGCTTCCATGGTGGTTGCATGCGGGGCCACACCCGTCTTTGCCGACGTTTCCGACGAGGACTGGAATGTGACGCCGGAGAGCGTGTCGAAGTGCGTCACTCCGAGAACGCGTGCGGTGATGGCGGTGCACCTTTATGGCAATCCCGCGGATTGTGAAGGGTTGGCGGAGGCGGCTCCGGGAGCCATGATCATCGAAGATGTGGCCCAGTCTTGCGGTGCAACCAGAGACGACGTGAATGCTGGGACCTTCGGAAGCCTTGGCTGCTTCTCTTTCTTCGGCAATAAGGTCATTACTACAGGTGAAGGCGGCATGGTGTTGACGGACGATCCGGACCTTGCCGCGAGGCTGCATCTTCTTCGCGGGCATGCGATGTCTCCCGATCGCCGGTACTTCCACGCCGAACTTGGCTTTAACTACCGGATGACAGGGATGCAGGCAGCGATGGGACGCTCCCAACTCCGGAGGATGGACGAGATACTTTCTCGGAAGAGAAAGATCGCCAAGCTGTACGCGAATCGCCTCGCAGAACTGCCCGAACTTCGCCTGCATCCGCCGGGAACGGCAAGTGCGCCGAGCATCTTCTGGATGTATTCGATCCTGACGCCATCGCGGAAAGTGCGTGACGAGATGATGCGCAAACTTGGGATGAAGGGTATCGATACGCGGCCCTTCTTCTTTCCGATGTCGAGTTTGCCGCCCTTTGCGGGACACCCGACACACACGCCAGTGAGCCGCGAACTGTCGGAACGGGGATTGAACCTGCCATCCGGCCCCTTGCTGACCGAGAGCGAGATCGATTTCGTCACAGACGCGATACGAGAAGCTCTGGGACGGTCGAAGCGATCGAAGGTGACCTCGATCACGGCCTCGGTCACAGCCAGGACCAGAACACTCGAAGCTGCGGCTACAGGTTCAAAGCGAGCAAGAGCGAATCTGCCCACTCGAAAAGGAAGAGTCGAACTCCCCTTCCAAATTTGATCTTGGTCTCGCCACGCGTGCGAAAGACGTATTTCGTTGGCAGCTCAACGATGCGTTGTTCCGTTCTTTTGGCCAAAGCCACTAATGCCAGGCAGTAGAGGATTCGGTCGAAGGGACGAACGCCGAGTGGGCTACCCGCGTCGAGAAGGCGCTCCAAGGCTTCTCGCTTCACCGCCATGTATCCATTGGTGTGGTCTCGGATGCCGGAGCGAAGTACGAAACTATGCCAGAGATTCGCAAACCGGGTGGGAAACCACCGATACCATAAAGTTTCGAAATCACCTCGGCGAAGAAATCTGGACCCGAGCACGAGAAGGTCCTTATCCGCGGCCTCCAGCAGTTGCGAAAGCATTTCAGGCGGATGAGAAAAATCGGCGTCCATGGTGCAAACCACGCGGCCAGTCGAGTGCTGAATCCCGGTGAGATAAGCGGACCCGATCCCTTGCGCGCCCGGCCGGGAAACCAACCTCACGTGAGGATTTGCCGCGGAACAATCGCGCACGAGTACCGCGGTGCCATCCGAGGAGTTATCGTCCACGACGATAATCTCGAAGGATTTCCCCATGGGACCAAGCTGGAACGTGATGGCCTGGATCAGCTCGACGATGTTCTCTGCTTCATTCAGCGTAGCGGTGATCACGGAATACTCGACCGGCAATTCGCCGTTCGTCATTTCCTGGCACGAGGCCGGAAGAGTCGCGAGGCCTGAATATAGATCTGTCATGAGGAGGATTGGAGCGTCACCCGCATTCGGGAATCTGCGATTTCGATGTGTTATCGATGACGTCCGATGGCAATGGGTCTCCTTGCTGCGAAGGGCGTGCGGTTTGAACAAAGGTGTGAAGGTATGCCTCGACGATGTCTTTGAGTTGGAGCTTGCTGACCGCCTGACGATTGTGTGTTCTTATCTCGTCCGTCAGCCGGCTATCTGTCATGAGACGTACCAGTCTATCGGCGAGGGTTTGATGGTCATCCGGCGCGACGAATTCCAGCCACAGACCTTCAAAGGCTGCGAGCTCCTTTAGATCAGGGATGTCAGAGGCGACAATCGGGACTTCATGCTCACACGCGAGATGCACCACGCCACTGGAACCCGCAGATGAGTTGTAGGGCATCACCGCGATGGATGCACTGCCGAAGAGACGGGCAACGTCCGCCTCCGGGATGTAGCCGAGAAACCTGACTCGTGGCATCTCGCGGTAACGCGATGCACATTCCTGAAGGTAACCGCGCGCCTTGGGGTGGTCTCCGCCTGCGACCCAGAGTTCCGCATTGGGCACGTATTTTGCGACGAGAGGGAATACCTCGATCAGACCTTCCAGCCGCTTGTATGTGCCCCACGATCCGAAGGCCAGAATTGCGCGGGGTGACGTCTCCACCCGCACGCGGCTTTGATCCGGCTTATATCCGAAGATTCCATGGGGGTGAACGAAGACGCGCTGTGCCGATGAGCCGAAGATCTTCGCAATCTGCTCTCGATAGGACGGCAGCATGACGTGAACACCATTGCTCAAGAGCAGGAGACGTGTGGCAAGACGCGAGCCCCACCGGTAGAGCCTTGGGAAAGGCACTCCTGCGTGCTGGAAGTCGACGTTCTCGGAAAAAGCATGGAGGGTGACGTGCGTGTTGCATCCGAGGATGCGGAGAAGCCACGGGATGGCCGATGCGGCCATGGCGGGGCCCGGTTTGTTGGCCATCGTAGAGAGCCCGATGTTGAACCACACCACATCTGTTGGTTCACGCCTGATCTTCCATACGAGCGTCGCGAAGCTCGTGATGGAGTTGAACCGCCAGCACCGTATCACGTTGTAGCCGGGCTGTTCTTCGTTGAGGCCGCTGTGCTGGTCGGCATAGATCACAGGATTCAGGCCGAACGACTCCTGCAAGACTCTCGCGAGTTGAAAGCCGTACTCCGACAGATCACCTCGGCCAGGTGGGAAGGCGGTTATCAGAGCAATACGATTTACGACGCCTGCAGGCTGCGCGATGTGCTCTTCTGTGCGTTCGAGGTCCTCCTGATGCCCAGTGGCGCCTAAGATGTTTTTCTTCATAGCCCTGAATATGACCATCGCGATGGCGACCACACTCACGCCAAATGGGAGCGTGCCCCACAGAATGCCCTGCCAAACAGGGGGCTCATAAGGCGATCGTATCTTCCGTGCGGGCTTTATGCCGATCGTCGTCCAAACCTGAATATCTCCGCCGTTCAGAGTCGCTATCCGTCTCCATCCAGCGAAGGTGAGAAGCGGCTCATAGTAGGCGTCGCGGACGAAGATGTACTTGATGCCGTAGTGATTGGCGTGACGCAGTATGGCTGAAAGGGCGTCAATACCTTCACGGCCGAAGTACTTGGAACTGGTTAACTCGGCTGCTCCATGCTGCGTCATCTCGGGGAGAGTGCGCCCAGAGTTGTATTCGCCGTCGACGGTCCCGGCGTTGGAATAACTATCGATCTTCGAGATCTCCCTGCCAAATCCGAGTGTGAAATAGCGGTACTTGTCCCGGCCATTCGAGTTCAAGAAATTGATAACCTGCGTGACGTCAACGGGCGAACTCCGGATCGGAACGAGGACATTCCAGGCAACTGCGACCGAAGCGGTGAGGAACAGGCCGATGCTCACCAGGACCGCTGCTTTCTTGCCATACCGGTCCAATAGCACCGAGATCAACATGCCTGCAAAGGGCAACGTAAGCAGCACGGCCCAGAAGGTGAATCTCTCGAAGGTGAGCACGTAGAATGCCCGGCCGAGAATCCATCGCGGCACGGGGGTGGTTCCGCCCAGGCCGAAGAGAAGGGCGAAGTAAAAGCCCACAAACAATGGAAGAAAGCGGCGTTGGGTCCCCTTAATAAGTATGTATGGCAGGGTAAGAGCCAAAACGCCAAACGGAATCACCCAGTAGTGAACACCCCAGAATGGCGACAGGACGAAGTTCGCGCGGCTCTGATGTGGGATCGGCATCTGCTTGATCGGATTCTTCCGCAAGCTGGATATATACGGCAGCAACACGAGTGCAACGCCCAGGCCAGCTGCTCCACCGGCAATCACGAGCCTCTTGATTGGCTCAAGAAGAGATCTTCCCGGATTCTGCTCCCGGTAATTGGAAAAGGCGTGCCAGACAAGCGGCGCTACAAAGAAGACTGTCCCAAAAATGAGAGTGGCATGGTGGGCAGCGGCCGCCGTGCACCATAGCACCAAGCCGAAAATGAGATCGCTTCTGCGCCCCTTAAGGACATACTCGTACATGCTGGGCAGGGCGAGCAGGAAAAGCGTGCTTGAGGAGGTGGTGCCGATCTGCCCATCCTGGTAAACGAGAAGGCAGAGCGACCCCAGAAAAACAGAGCAGAAGGCGGCATAGCTTGCGGATCGTGCGTCAGTCCAGAGGCGTGAGAAGCGGTACACCGCCAGCGGCAGCAGCAGAATGACTGTGCCTTGTACGAGCATGAAGGCACTGGTCAGGCCGACAACGTGCGACAGGAGAGCGATCCACTGGTGGGTAAGGGGTGGGTAGGTCGTTTGTGAAAAGCCCCCGAGCTGCTGTTCATTCCAGGGATTGAACCAGTGATGCGCGTAAGTAGCAGCCATTGACATGTGGAATTGGGAGTCGTATGTATCCGCCGGCAGGCGCATCAACAACAGTGGCCCGTGAAAGAGCAAAGCACAGAGCACAATTTGCCAGACGGGGATCGGGCGGTTGAGAAACGCCGGAAGGCGTACGCCGCGCCTGCTTACTACGGTCGCCTCATCCACATGGGCTCCTTCGACAGCCTAGGCCGCTTAGGTCCGAAACTCGGGTTCAACTTATGCCGCGCAGTGTAAACGGAGGTTAAAGCTGCGCACAGCAATATGAAACCCGCAGGCGTTGTCGAGCAACTCACATCGGCCAAGAGAGTTTTTAACTGCCGCAACCCTGATTCGCTCATCCCACTCGACGATAGTCGCAAGACACTATAGCGCCATTCCGGCCCGGTGATTACAGGAAGGTTCGAAAGGAACAAAGCCGGGGCAACATCGTCCTCCGCGCTTTGAGATTCGCCATTGGCGCCGCCGCTTTTGCAAACATGGATGTCGGGAAGTTAACGCTTGTGCATTGAGCGATTTAGGCGTCATCGGCGGAGTATCGGCGCAAAGGCCGTGAGGCCGATTCAATTTGAATCGGACAATCGCGATTGTCAGTACAACAGCGCAGGTCAGAGGTCGAGGCACGAGTGGCGGTTCTGCGAATGTCCTTCAACGCATCCCCGGTGCTTCGATGCACCGCCCTGGTCGACACTCCTGGGTCGGGATCATCGAGGGTCTCCCGCGAAACGAGCTGCAGGTATACACGACCGAAGAACGGATCGGGCATGCAAATGCCGTCGGAGGGAAGACACAGGTATGCGCGTGTTCATGCATATGTAACTTGTAATGTGGCGTGTCACGTAAACGCGCGAGGGTCAGCTTCGTTCCTTGTCGGTCACCAATCTGCGGCTAAATTTTCGGGATCGGTTGGAGGGCGCGAAGATAAGTTGCTTCAGAAAATCCATGCACGTGCAAATCTATTTGGCCCGGATTTTTCGATTCTGATGGCTCAAGTGATTTTTCTTATGGAGCGTAAAACCCGCATTTTCGCTGGGTTTTCGCTGTGGTAGCCGCACTTTTTTACGGGCTGCGCAATAATTACTCTTTGGTTAACGGTCACCAGTCTGGACTCCATTCGGCGCCGAACAAAAGGGTTGTGTCTTCGGCTGCGTGCGATGCTGAGCCTTGCGCGGAAGAAAATTCACACGACACTGCGCTGATGATGGTGAAGAAGTTTCTCGGCGATGAATTCTCTGCAAACGGAATCTCACATTGATAAAATTTGTGAGAGAAATCAGTAAGACTCTCGTTTCTCTCGCACAAAACACTTGCGATGAAAAGCGAACCCGGCTACCGTATATGTAATTCGCCTGATCGCTGCAAAAACAGACAGCGAAAACATCGGGGGTTCCCCCCGCCAAGCATGAAAACTTATCTTGGCTGACTCGCAAGGGTCTTTGTCTAACCGCAGCTCAACCCCCGGAGATGCAGCATGAAAATTCTTGCGCTCACGCTTCGTCCCGCATTTCGACGCCGTCTTGAGCATGGCTTAGGGCCCGCACATTTCGTCCTTGACGTTCTTGATTCTGCAGATTTGTGCCTCGACCACGCCCGTAGTTGGAATTTTCCTGGAATCGTGATCGATGTTGAGTCGATCGGATTCAGGAACACTGTTTCACTGGTAACTCAACTCAGGCGGCAGTGCCCATCCACGGTGCTGTTTGCTGTCGAGCGGTACCTCGACCTGCATGAGAGGCTCGGGCTTTTCGATGCCGGTGTCGATGAATGTCTACGTGAACCATTTTTTGTCTCAGAACTTTCGGTTCGTCTTAGCCTGTTGATTCGTCTTCGCAAAGGGGCGGCTCAATCGGTGGAACATCTGCGAGTGGGAGATCTGGAGCTTGATCTGATCCGCAGACAGGTGCGACGCGGAAACCGGCCGATTGAACTACGGCCTAAAGAGTTCCTACTACTCGAATATCTTGCGCGAAACGCAAATCGGCCGGTCACGCGATCGATGATTCTGGAGAATGTCTGGAATTCGTCGTTCGAGGGCCTTACCAACGTTGTGGATGTTTACATCAGCGGGCTGAGGAGCAAGGTCGACCGGGACTTTGGTGCGAAACTAATCCAGACAGAGCGTGGCGTCGGATACAAGCTTGTTTGTCCCGAGGTCATGCCCATGCGGCCCTACGAGTTGATTACATCCCCTCTGGAGCAGGCCGGATAGTCTTAGCTGCGTACTGCGGTGGCCGCTGCGCGCCAAGCTATACGTAGCGGCCGGATCACTACGTGTGATCTGGATGGAGACAAAGTTACGCACAAGCGGCATGCTGTGGAATCACGCCGCATGGAATGCGTTCGGAAGGAATCCACGCTGATTCCTTCATAACTCACCCGAGGTCTCGGTTTGATCAGAGTGTTGTTAGAGGTTGTGAAGGGTTGGGCGTATCTTCTCGCTTTAATTACAGGCGGGAATTTCGTGCGGCGCGCGCAGCTGCGCCGGATGGGAAAGAACGTAAAGATTCTTCCAACTGCCTTTCTGAAGTTTCCCCGTCTGATTGAGATCGGTGACGATACGTTCATTAATCATCTGTGCTCGATCTGGGCTTCGCCTGGCGGACCGATTGTGATTGGGAGCAATGTCCTGCTGGGGCCTTGCGTATCGATCATCTCGTCGAATCACGGGACGGCTGCTGGTGAGTTGATTCGCGAGCAGCCGGGAAGAGATGCGGCGATCCGCATTGGAGACGATGTCTGGATCGGCGCAAACTGCGTGATCACCGCAGGTGTCACCATAGGTGATGGCGTTGTGGTAGGCGCCGGCGCGGTGGTGACACGAGACCTTCCGGCGATGTCTATTTGCGGCGGCGTTCCGGCGCGCGTTCTTGCATATCGTGCGGTTGCTCGGGAATACCACGAAATCTCTCCGAAAAAATCCGCTTCCTAAGAAGAACTTAATTTTGAACTTAAGGTGGCTTCAGAGCCCTCGCCTACTCTAGGAATACTTCACCAGAGGTGGACATGCTCACGAGAAAGACATCGACCGCTGCGCTCGCCTGCATTCTGCTTTCGACTGCTGCTGTTGCACAGCGCACTACGCAGTCGCAAAGCGATCGGCCGAATCCATCGCCAGTGAGTACGACCGATGGCGCGAATCTTCCGTTTCAACCGCTCGGACCTTCTGACCTGGTCAGGCTTTCGGTGTATGACTCGCCCGAGCTGTCCAGATCGTTTCGCGTTGACCAGGACGGAGCGTTGCTGCTGCCTCTGTTGAACCAGCCGGTGAAGGTGAGCGGTCTGCTTCCGGATGCTGCCGCGAAGGTGATCGCGCAGAACCTGCGGGACCAGCACATACTGGTTTCACCGATCGTGGATGTGTCGGTTGTGGAGTATCGCAGCCGCGCGGTGACGATATCGGGGGCGGTGAAGTCGCCAGCCACCATTCAGGAGTTCCAGGACACTCGGCTTCTAGATGCCATCAACGATGCTGGCGGTTTCTCGACGGATGCTGGTCCCGAGGTCGTCCTGGAACGGCCCGGCAACGCTCCTTCGCATATTTTGATCAAGGATTTATTGGACGGCTCGCATCCGGAGCTGAACGCCAAAGTCACGGGCGGCGACAGGATCTCAGTTCCCGAGATGCAGAAGATCTTTGTCGTCGGTCAGGTGAAGGCGCCCGGCTCATTTCCGTTTACAGATTCGCAAGACACGACGGTGTTGAAGGCGGTCGCGATGAGTGGCGGGCTGGATTCGTTCAATCGTGACGTCGCGTACATCTACAGAGCGCAACCTGGTCAAACCGAAAAGACGCAGATCGCGGTCCCACTTCGCAAGATTATGGATCGCAAATCTCCTGATGTGAAGCTTGCAGCGAACGACATTCTTTATATCCCCACCAATCGCGGGATGAAGAATACCGCCAATGTTTTCAACCACATCAGTGGCATGGGAAACACCGCTGTTTCGGCAGCCATCTGGAGCGCGCACTGATTTCCGTTTCATCTACTCCACCCGACTTCGCAGCTGCTTGGGAAAGATTACATGTCTGAATCTACAGGTACACTCCTCGCCCCTTCTATACCTCTGCCCCCAGCGCGGAGGCTGGCGGATCCTGCCGACTTTCAGCGGCCGCTTTTGTATTACGTCGGCATTGTTCGCCAGAATCTGGGCAAGATCGCTCTTGTCACTCTCGCGCTGACGATCCTCGGCATTGGCATCTGTGCATTGCTGCCGCAGATCAATGCCGGTACGGCGATGGTCGCGGTCGATCGGCAAGCGCAGCCGCAAGGGGTGGGCGACGACAAGCTGCTGACCACGGGTGATGACCAGTTCATGGCGACGCAGATGAATCTGTTGCAGGCCGACGTGGTTCTTCGTCCAGTAGCCGAGAAATACAACTTGCTGGAGCGGGAGCATCAACTGAGCCGTTACATCTTCTGGCGTTACTCGCCCGACAAGGAGCGAATGATCCGTGAGGCGCCGATCAAGCTGAAGAAGCTGAAGATCCAGCGCGAGCCGAACACGTACATTCTGACGATTACGTATAAGGACCGAGATCCGCAGATCGCTGCGGATGTGGCGAATGGGATCGCGGATTCCTATCTACAGAACATCTTCGCAACACGTGTGAAAGAAACCGGGCGGCTGACCACATCCATGGAGCAGCAGCTCATGGACCTGAAGCAGAAGATGGAGTCGAGCCATCTTGCTCTGATGAAGTACCAGAAGGAGTTGGGCACAGCCGATCCCGAGCAGAAGACAAGTGTTCTGGTGGCGAAGCTGCAGGCGCTGAACGCTGAGTACAGCGCCGCGGAAGGCGACCGGATCAGCAAGCAATCGACATTTAGCGCGGCCAGGAAGGGAACGCTTCCGTCACTGCAGGCTACCGATCTGCAGAAGGAGACAGAGGCAGCCAACGCGGCACGTGCGAACCTGGCCCTGGTGGCATCCACCTATGGGACGGGGCATCCCGAATACCGCAAAGCGGCCGCGCAGCTGCAGGATGCCGAACAGACGATGGAGATCAACCGCCAGCAGATTGTGGCGCGAACCGGAGTGGATTACCACCAGTCGGAGATGCGGGAGCGGATGTTGTCTCAGGCGGTGACGGATACCAAACGTGATGTGGATGATCTGACAGCGCGCTCGTTTGAATACACGCGCCTGAAGCATGAGGCGGACGCGGCCGAAGTTGTCTATCAGGACCTGTTCTCAAAGATCAAGCAGGCGGGTATCAACTCCGAGTTGAAGAACAACGTGATCCGCCTTGCTGATGCGGCGCGGCCGCCGGCCAAGCCAATCTTTCCCAACTGGTTCCTGATGGTTCCGGCGTGCCTGGTGCTGTTCGGGGCGATGAGCAGCCTGTATTTCGTCTCGCGCGAGCTGACGGATGAGTCGGTGAAGGACCCGCTCCACATACAGCATGCGCTTGGAGTTCGAGTGATCTGCACCTTGCCGAAGGTGGATGGCAAGCTGCTGCGGCTGGTAGCCCCCAACTCAACGCTCCGTTCCTTTGACAAGCATGGGCCGAGCCTGGATGGCGGCTTCTTCTTCGAGGGTGTACGCCACCTTCGCAGTTACATGGCGCTGGCGCCGGGAGCGACTGGCCGGAAGAGCGTTCTGGTGACGAGCGCGCTGCCGGGCGAGGGCAAGTCCACAATCGCTCTTTCCCTGGCGATGGCGCAGGCAGAGCAGGGCAAGCGCACGCTGCTGATCGACGCGGACCTGCGTCAATCGACGCTCGAGAAGCTGGTCCAGCTCGAAAGGCAGCCCGGCATCTCCGATTTCCTGACGGGCAAGCGAGAACTGACTGGGTTGTACCGTCCTGTGCCCGGCACGCAAAACCTCTTTCTGTTGGGCTCCGGCACGGCGATGCCGCTGCCGATCTCGCTGCTCGGCGCTCGCATCAACGAGATGCTGGAGCATGCATACAAAGAATTCGATGCGATTGTGGTGGACTCGCCTCCTCTGCTTGGCTGTGCTGAGACGCTCGATCTTGCGGTAGCAACCGATGCGACGTTGCTCGCGGCGCGCAGCGGCGAAACGTCAATGGGCTCATTGCGCTCGGTGATGGAGACCCTCTCGCGCGTCAACGTACATGTGGCGGGCGTGGTGCTCAACCAGTCATCGACGATCGCGTCGGACAAGACGTACAAGGCGTATCGCCGCTACTACACGGCGCTGCGCAGCGCTTAAAACTCGAGAGAGCAGCGGATCATGGCGACCCCTACTACTACTCTCCCCTGCGCTACGCTAGCTGCGCTTGATGGAGGGGCCGCGCACGCTCGGCAGGCAAGCGTCACTTTCGCAACACGGTGTGGAGCGGCACGCCTGTTCTGGTGGAGGCGTAGAGCATGTCGCTAACGACGGCCATCCTGCTGCTGAGCGCCTGGGGCTTTCTCATGTACCGGCGCGGGCGGTCGATTTTGTTTCCGCCTGCGCTGCTGACGCTCGTCTGGGCAGCGACGCTTCTCGTCCTGCTGCTCTGCGGCGACATGTATTACCCGATCACCCACACCACGGTTTTCATCGCCTTCGCAGGGATTGTTGCATTTTCGATTGGTGGGGTGATCGCGATTCGGCTTCCCAGGAACCGGGCCTTCAACCTTGAGAAGGTTTCGCGGATGCGAATTACCAGCATTCGCCGGCTTCTCCGGTGGACGCCGCTGATCCTCGTGCTGAACTTCCCATTCTTTCTGGCCTATCTCGGTCAATTGAGCGCCACCATCGCTCCTCGCGAGGGTATCTGGCGGCAGATTCGCATGGCATCGATTCACGCAAATGCGACTGGAGGTGGTGGCGTTCATATCGAGAGCAGCATTCTGCCTCTGATCTCGTTCATGGCCCTTCTGGCAGTGTTCGAATGGACAGAGACGAAGCAGGACGGCAAGCATGCACTCGCCACGTTCGTACTTGCAGCGCTCTATCACCTTCTGAATGGGTCGCGCTCGGACATACTTCTGCTTCTTGTCAGCGCAGTGACAATCTACTGGGTCAGGAGCGGGACGCCTCCCAAGAAAGTGCTTCTTACGGCGGTTCTCGGCTTTGGCACGGTGTTCATTGTGAACCAGGTGGCCATGGGGAAGTTTGGAGCCGACTCGAACGCTTCGATCGGAGAAAACGTCCCCAAGGTAGTGGAGGGTGTGACTACGTATTGGCTGGGAGGGATCGTTGCCTTCGACCAGTTCTGCCAGAATCCAAAACTGAAGTACGGCTGGGACCTGAACGCCTTCGCGATCCGCATCGCGAACAAACTGGGCGCAGATTTTCTTCAGCACAACAGAGACCTGGAATACACGAAGGTCTCCCCTACGCAGGTGACGAACGTCTACAGCATCTTTCTGCCGTATTACATGCAGACCGACAGCATGGCCGGTGTGGTTTATCTGATGTTCGCTGTCGGATTGCTGAGTACTTACGTATACCGCTGCGCTATCGGCGGGAGTTGCTGGGCAGTTTTCATTCTTGGCGCGCTGATCTTCTCTACGCTGATGACGTTCTTTTCGGATGAGTTCTTCGCGCAAATCACGTTCATGCTCAAGATGGCGCTCTTCTCGACGTCGATTTACTTCCTGCCGCCGCTCAAGTCTCTCCATATGCGTACGAAGGATCCATTGCGTGCATCAGGGGACCCTGTATGCGGTTAGCCGCGTACACCAGCGGACCGCATGTACCGGGTGCTCGGGCACGAGTACAGCAGTACATTGAGCCGTTGCGCGCTTTTTGCGCCGGTACACGTTCCAGTGGAGGCGTACGTATGTCCTTAGAAGTGGCGATTTTGCTGCTGGGCATCTGGGGCTTTTTCATGTACCGGTACGGGCGGTCGATCCTGTTTCCGCCCGCGCTGATCGCCACGGTTTGGGCAGTGACGATCGCGGCCATATGGTTATGCGGTGATATCTACTTCCCCCTGACAAGCACGGCGCTGGATATTGTTCTCGTGGGAGTATTCGCATTCTCAGTCGGCAGCTTGCTGGCTGTGCATGCGCCTGTGCGGGTACGACAGACAATCTCCGGCGCGAGTGCATTCAGGAGATCGCAGATCGACCGGTACCTGAACTGGGCTGTCGTGCTGATGGTGCTCAATCTGCCTTTCTTCTTTCTTTATCTGAAGAGCTTGAGCGGCAGCATCGCACCTCGCGAAAGCATGTGGAAGCAGGTAAGAATTGCTTCCAATAAGGCCAATGTCAGCGGTGGCGGCGTTTCGCATATCGAGTCCATGCTGTTGCCGTTTCTCAGCATCGTCGCGCTGATCGCAGTCTGCGAGTATGCCGATACGGGGAAGAAGCGCTGGCGTACTGCGCTGATCGTCTTGATGGCGGCGGGCTATCAGATGGTGAACGGAGCACGATCCGAGGTGCTCCTCGTTCTGGTGAGCTGTGTTGTGTTGCTGTGGGTTCGCCGGGGAATACCTCCCACGCGACTCCTGGTAAGCGTCGGCCTGACCTTTCTTTTCGTGTTTGCGGTGAATCAAGTTGCGATGAACAAGTATGGCGCTGGTCCGGGCGCTTCGATTGAAGACAATCTTCCCCGCGTTGCAGAAGGCTTTGGAACCTACTGGCTCGGAGGGATCATCGCATTCGACCAGAACCGGCAGAATCCGGAGTTGAGATACGGCTGGGAACTCGGCAAATTTGTAAAAAGAATCGCAGACAAGTTTGGCGCAAATTTTCCGGAGCGCGATCGCAACCTCGCATACACAAAGATTTCGGCCACCCAAATCACGAACGTCTATACGGTATTTCTTCCGCTTTATATGGACCACGGAGGGATGGTCGGAGTGATCTGGCTCATGGGGATCGTCGGGTTCCTGGCGTGCTACGTATATCGATGCGCGATTCACGGCAGCACGTGGGCGGTCTTCACAGCAGGCGCCTTCATATTCGCAACGCTGATGTCGATCTTCTCTGAAGAATTTTTCGCCCAAGTGATGTTCTGGGTGAAAGCGGCCACCGTATCAACACTGGTGTACCACCTCCCCAGTATTCGTTTCGGTCCGCAGAGCAGACCTGCCGAGATCCCAATAGTGGAGTTTTCGATATGCGGATAGCAGCGTACACAGGCGGACCGAATGTGCCGAGCGCGCGGGCGCGGGTGCGGCAGTATATCGAACCGCTACGCGCACTGGGCGTTCGCGTGACGGAGTATCCGTTGCCGTGGGGCAATGTGTTGCCGCGGCGGCGGAGCGTGCAGCCGATCTGGGCTGCAAGCACGGCGGCAGCGCGCCTGATCTCGCTGACGCGCTCCTGGACCGCCGATGTCACATGGGTGTCGCGGCAACTGCTGCCGGCTTTCGTGCCGGTGCAGGCCCTGGCGCGCAGGCCACTGGTGCTGGATGTGGATGACGCGGTTTGGTTGAACACCGGCGGGCGTCGTGCGAAAGACCTGGCGAGAGCGAGCACGGCCGTGGTGTGCGGGAATGAATATCTTGCGGAGTATTTCCGGCAATGGAATTCCGCGGTCCACGTGATTCCGACGGCGATTGACACACACCTGCTGCACCCCGCGCGAAAGACCAATACTTCCGGCAATCCCGTCGTGGTGGGCTGGAGTGGCACCAGCGGCAACTTCCCGCTGCTGTACGAGATTGAGGGCGCAATCGCACATGTGATGCAGGAGCGTAGTAACGTGCGATTTCGAGTCATGGCGGACCGGCCGCCGCGCTTTAAACATTTGCCGGAAGCGCGCGTGGAGTTTGTGCGCTGGGCCCCCGGCCTTGAACCGGAGGTGATTCAGCAGATGTCCATCGGACTGATGCCGCTGGTGGAAGATGCGTGGTGCGCCGGCAAGTGCAGCTACAAGATGCTTTGCTACATGGCGTGCGGAGTGCCCGTAGTTGTGTCGCCCGTGGGCATGAACCGCGAGGTCCTTGCGCATGGCGCAGTGGGCTTTGGTGCGACGCACACGAGCGAGTGGGTGGAGACTCTGCTGGAACTGATCGATAATGACGCGCTGCGCGGTCATATGGGAGCGGAAGGGCGCTCGGTGGTGGAGCGGCACTTCAGCCTGGATCGTCTCGTTCCGGCGTACGCAGAGATCTTTCGTTCCGTGGCTTATGCATCAGGGAAGACAGCGGTCGCTGAGACGGCCTGAGGAGGAGAGCATGCCAAATCCAACTATCTCCATCGCGATGCCCTTCTTCAACAGCCGGGGGACGCTCGCGCTGGCGATTCGCTCGATGCTGCAACAGACCTTTGAGGATTTCGAGTTGCTGCTTTGCGACGACGGTTCAACCGACGGCAGCCTTGAGATCGCGCGCAGCTTCAAGGATCCGCGCGTCATCGTCTGGTCGGATGGCAATCGCCGGCGGCTGGCCGCACGGCTGAACGAATGCATCGATCGCGCGCGCGGTTTCTATCTGGCGAGGATGGATGCGGACGACGTGGCTTTTCCCGATCGGCTCGCGACACAGTTACATTTTCTGGGTCAGCACCGTAAAGTGGATCTTTGCGGAGGACAGGCACTGGTATTTGGCGCCAAGGGGGCCGCTCTCTGGCGCTTCAGCCCGCCGGCGCGTCATCGCGCCATAGTGCAGCAGCCGTTCCGTGGCTTTCCGCTGTGGCATCCGACATGGATGGGCAAGACGGAGTGGTTCCGGCGCTGGCGTTACAACGAGACCGCGCTGCTGGGACAGGACCAGGAGCTTCTGCTGCGCAGCTATGAGCAAAGCTGCTTTGCCAATGTGGCGGAGATTGTTCTGGGTTATAGACAGGAGCATGTGTCTCTGAAGAAGCTTGCGCGCTACAAGCTGTTGTGGACGAAGTTCGTCTTCGATCACGAGGGCGATTCGATGGCGGCGCATCGGCGGGCCGCGTTCATCATGATTCAGTTGGCGCGGCTTGGAGCGAATTGTGTCGCGGCGCTGGGTGGGCCCACGCGCAGGTTAGGCAGGCAGGGGGCTGCGGCTCCGACTCCCGAACAACTGGAAGCCTGGAAAGCGCTGTGGAGCGAGTTGCAGGTAGTCGAATCGGGGCTGTCCGGAGTTGTTCCGTCGCAGACGTTTGCGGCAGAGGCGCTCGAGGCCGGGAGCTGAGCAGCAGATGAAGATCGTTCAGGTTTTGACACGCGGAGATGTTCTGGGCGGAGCGCAGAGTCATGTGCATGATTTGTGCGTGGCGCTGAAGAGGGCGGGCCATGATGTGACAGTCATCACGGGGCGTCCCGGTATATTTAATGAACGCCTTGCCGGGTACGGCATCAGCCAGCTTTCGATCGACGATCTGGTTCGCCCGGTGCGGCCGTGGCGAGATGTGAGGGCACTCGTCGCACTCGTCAAAGCATTCCGACAGCTAAAACCAGATCTGGTTTGCGCTCACACGGCAAAGGCGGGTTGGCTTGCACGCACAGCAGCGAAGCTGTTGGGAATCCCCAGCACCTTTACTCCGCATGGGTGGTCGATGATCGACCGCGGATCGCTCAAGCCGCGAGCGATCTTCCTGTGGGCGGAGCGATTGGCCGGGTACATGGGAACGCGAACCATCAATGTCTGCGAGTATGAGCGGCAGCTGGCCACGAGCTTTCGCGTGGCAGCACCTCAGTCGCTGGACGTTGTACACAATGGGATTGCAGATATGCCTTTTGCGCGAACACGACCGGTCACGCTGCAACCTCCTACGCTCGTGATGGTGGCGCGCTACGAGCCCCAGAAGGACCACGAGATGCTGCTGCAGGCATTGGCAGATCTGACGCATCTTGATTGGCAACTGGCCTTGGTGGGCGAAGGAGAGCGCGAGGCTGCTATACGCGATCAGATCACGATGCTCAAATTGGGGGATCGCGTTCGATTGCTGCCGGGAAACACCGACGTAGCGGAACTGCTGTTCGCATCGCAGATCTTTGTCCTGGCAACAAAGTTCGAGGCGTTTCCGATCAGTATTCTTGAAGCAATGCGAGCCGGTTTGCCCGTGGTGGCAACTGATGTGGGCGGCATCGCCGAGGCCGTAGGCCATCAGGAGACCGGCTTGCTTGTTCCGGCGGGCGATCGTGGTGCTCTGCGCGATGCGCTCGGCCGGCTGATTGCTGAACCCGCGCTTCGTTCCAAGCTGGGAGACGCGGGCCGTGCTCGCTATCTGGCGCACTTCACATCGGAACTGATGGTCGAGGATACGCTGCGCGTGTACGATCGCGCTCGTTCCGCTCCATCCACGCAGGTCCCGGTGGTAGAAGCGGCATGATGGATCGAAGAAGCAAACTGCTTTCGACTCTCTTTCTCGCGATCAGTTGCGGGCTCGGCCTGCTTGCAACGCACATGACCGCGGCACAGGCTTCCGCTTCGGACACGGTTGCAGACTCGCCTTCGGCGCCTGTTTCGCGCCTGGACGAGCCAGCATGGAAAGGCCGGTTTGAGGGGAAGGAAAAGATCATGAAGAGGGAAGCGAAGGTTGATCTCCTCTTCCTCGGTGATTCGATTACGCACAACTACGAGCGCGCGGATCCGTCGCCCATTGTGAACTATCGTCCTGTCTGGGCCTACTATTACGGGGACCGGAATGCGCTGAATCTAGGGTTTTCCGGGGACACGACGGGGAACCTGCTGTGGCGCATCGATCACGATGAGATTGCGCATCTGCAGCCGCGGCTCGTTGTTCTGCTGATCGGTACAAACAACACCAGCAGCAAACATCGGAACTGGACAGCCGATCAGGACGCGGCAGCCATCGAACGTATTGTCGCGGAGGTCCACACACGTATGCCGGCCGCGCACATTCTCGTGGTCGGCATGCTGCCCAGCAATCAAGGGCCGTGGAAGACGGAGATGACGGATCAGATCAATTCGCAACTGGCCTCCCGCTTCGACAGCAATGCGACTCCCTGGGTGAGCTACACCGACATCAGTTCGGTGTTTCTGAAAGACGGCCACACGAACGATGCCCTCTTTGTCGAGCCGACGAAACACCCGCCGCAGGGCTCGGTCCATCCCACAGCGCACGGGCAAGCCCTGATGGCAGCCGCGCTGGAGCCCACCATAGCGCACCTGCTGGGTGACGCTGCGAAACGTCCGATGCAGGCTCCATAAATTTCCAGTGCCGGAGAGATTGTTTTGAACAGGCGAGAGTTTCTGAAACAAGGAGTATCTGCCACGGGCGGCGTCATGCTGTCAGGTGAAGTAAAGCCCGCTGCCAGTGTCAGTGTTACCGATCTCGGTGCGGATCCTACTGGCCGTAAAGACAGCACGGCGGCGGTGCGTGCGGCCATTCAGAAAGTGTCAAAGATAGGGGGCCGGCTGAATTTTCCCAAAGGGACCTATCTCTTCACGCCAACCTCAGGCATGATCCTCTCCTTTAATTCGTATCAACGACTCACCGTGGAAGGCAACGGGTCTCTGCTCAAGTTCAGCGGAAACGCGCAGCCCTTTACCTTCGCTGCTTGCAGCGATCTTCAGTTCGCCGATCTGCGCATCGACTGGCAGGATCCGCCTTTCTCTCAAGGTCAGGTGCAGAGCGTTGCCGGTTACCAGGTGGACATAGCGCTGGATCCTGACTACCGGAACTATCCCATCGCCAGTGTGGAAGCGATTGGACAGTATGCCCGCGCGACCAAGCTGCCAGCACCGAAGGGCATCGACAGCTATTACAACGTTGCCTCGATTCAGCGGGTCAGTCCCGAACTTGTCCGGCTGACGCTGAAGAAGCAGCTCCCACTCACTGCCGGGATGTGTGTGGTTCTGCGGCATCGTGTCTATGGATCGAATGCGGTGGTGCTTCGCAAATGCGTCAATAGCCGCATTTTCGGTGTCACCATTCACACGGCTCCGGGTCTCGGGCTGGTTGCGCTGGGATGTACTGATATTGCACTCGCCACGTTTGCGGTCACGCCGCCGCCGGACTCATCCCGTTACATGTCGACCTGTTCCGACGGATCGCATTTCGTGGACTGCCGGGGAACACTGTCTCTCAGCCACTGCACATTCCTGGGAATGGGCGACGATGCCGTGAATGTCTTCGCTTCGTACTGGAAGGTGGAGGAGAGCTACGCAGGGGAGTGCCATGTTTCAGCGCGTTCGCATAGCCCCATCGGAGATTGGCAACTCCCCCGCGCTGGCGACACACTGCAATTTGTGGATGCGACTACCCTCGCGCCGCTCCAGCAAGCGACAATCAAGGGCGCGAGCCTCGCTGGGTCAAATGCAATCCTCACCACGAATGGGACGGGAGTTGCGCCTCGTGGTGCGCTCGTCTGCAACCAGATGTCGGCACCGAAACTCGAGGTAATGGACTCACATTTCCTGGGCAACCGCGCTCGCGGCATCGTGGCGCACTCGAATGTCACGATCGAGAACAACAATTTCTGGGGCTGCTCCCTGCCGGCCATACTGCTGGCTGCTGACGCGAAGTGGATGGAAGGGCCCGTGGTGAATAACGTGCTCATCAGCCAGAACCGATTTGGCAATTGCGGCTATGCATATCCCGGCGCGGGTACTGGCGTCATTACGATCAGCACATCCCAGGATGCAGCAGCGTCGAGTGCGGTCCAGGCGAAGCAGGTGAACAGCAACATCACCGTGAGCGAGAATACTTTCGATCCTTCACCATTGGCAGCCGTCTATTGCGCCGCTGCGTGGAATGTATCCCTGTTGAACAATGTGGTCTCGACGCCCGCGGCTGCGAGCGGTCTCGCATCCATGGCACTGGTGAATGCGAGCGGCATTCACTTAAGCGGAAACAGCGGCAGCAACGCAGCGGATATCGTGCTGGATCATTGCACGAATGTGAATGCCGGGACGAATCAACGTCTGACCGTGAAACGTACGGACGCAAGCTGATAACCAGTCGCGTCCGTACGTTCAGGTGACCTCAGGCTACTGATTCCTGCGTGGTAGCTTCCTGCTCGTCCATCAGCGGCTGGTAGTTGTTGCGGTACCACTCGACGAATGCCTGTATCCCCTCTTCGATAGGGACCGCCGGGTTGTAACCCGTCAGAGCCGCCAAACCATCGACCGAAGCATACGTGGTATACACGTCACCCTGTTGCATGGGCGCCAGGTTCACGATCGCTTCCATGCCAAGAGCGTTCTCGATGACGCGGACGAGGCGGAAGAGCTCTACTGGGCGATTATTGCCGATGTTCAGGACACGCAGCCGGGCGGCCGACCATCCTTCGCTCTGTGCTTCGGGCGGCAAGGGGAGGACGCGAACGATGCCTTCGATGATGTCATCGATATAGGTGAAGTCGCGGCTCAGTTTTCCCTGGTTATAAAGCTGGATGGTTTCGCCGGACAGGATCGCTTTCACGAACTTGAAGATAGCCATGTCCGGCCGGCCCCATGGCCCGTAGACGGTGAAGAAGCGAAGGCCGGTCATTGGAATGCCATAGAGATGGCTGTAGGCGTGAGCGAAGGCCTCATTGCTCTTCTTCGTCGCCGCATAGAGGCTTACCGGATGATCCGTTGTGTCTTGCTCTCGAAAGGGTACGGAGGAGTTAGCTCCGTATACGGAGCTTGAAGAGGCGAAGACGAGGTGATTGCAGGGATTTCTGCGAACACCTTCGAGCACATTCATGAAACCCACGATATTGCTGTCGACGTAGGCTTTTGGATTGTCAATGGAGTAGCGAACGCCTGCCTGAGCCGCAAGATGCACGACGCTGTCAAAGCCGCCCTCCGCAAACAGACGGCTCATCCGCGGGTCGTCTGCGATGTCCATTTCGTGAAAGCGGAAATGCGGTGAATCGCACAGCGTGTTGAGACGGGCCTGCTTGAGAAGCGGACTGTAGTAATGATTCAGGTTATCGATGCCCGTCACTTCATATCCAAGACGAGTCAGCCGGCGCGCCAGATGCGCACCAATAAATCCTGCAGCTCCCGTAACCAGGATTCGCTTGCGGGGGGTTCTTTCTGTATTCATTCTCGAGCTCCCATGGGGCCTGACGGCGTCTTCCAACTGCGGTTCAGGGGCACGCTTGTTGCGGCGCGATCCCTGACGCGGTAAGAAAGGCGCCCCTAGTAGGCGCCCTCTCCGGTGATGACGACTTTGGTGGTACGAGCCAGGATGTGCAGATCCAGCCATGGCGACCAGTTCTTGACGTAGTAGCTGTCCAGCCGCACGCGTTCGTCGACGGACATCCTGCTTCTGCCAGAGACTTGCCATAGACCGGTGAGTCCTGGTGTCACGCGGCAATAGAGGTCAAATCGATCGCCGTAGAGATCCACCTCTTCGTCGACGATGGGCCGTGGACCAACCAGGCTCATCTCGCCGCGCAACACATTCCATAGCTGCGGCAATTCATCGAGGCTGGTGCGGCGAAGAATCTTTCCTACCGGGGTGACGCGCGGGTCACGCAGCAGTTTGCGGCTGCTGAGCCACTCCGCATGCAGCATCGGATCGCTTGCGAGCGCCTTTTGAAGAATGGCATCGCTGTCCTGATGCATGGTGCGGATCTTCCAGACGTGGATGGTGGAATTGCCTCTTCCGATCCGCCGGTGACGATAGAACATGCTTCCACGGGAGCCCACGCAGGCGAGAGCGCCGAGGAGGAACGTCAGCGGCAGGACGACGGGTGCGATCATCGTGAGGAGAGCGAGATCAATCGCTCGCTTGATCATTCTTGGAAGCGGATCGAGGAGATTGCGGCGGACCTCCATCGAGAGCGCTCCTCCCAGGTCCTGAGCCGCGGTGCTCAGACTGTAGTGGGAGAATGCATCATTCACCAGCATGAGCTTGGGGAACATGCTCTCGAAGGCTTCCAGCTTTCTCAGCAGCAGTGCGGGAGAATTTTCCGGCAGCGCGATCAGAGCGCGGGAGACGCCTGCCGACCGCAGAACGGACGCATGGCGGTAATCGAGAACCGGCACTGAGTGCTTTCCGGGAGGAGTGTCGGGCGATGCCAAGATGGCGACGACCTTGATGCCAATCTCATGCTTTGCTGACAGCATCTGTAGTACGCGGGTGGACTCCTCCCCGGTGTAGAACATGACTACGGGAACACCCCACCAAGGCCTGGCGGAGAGTGCTGCTCGTGCGAGGGCCCGAAAGAGAGGCACGAGGAAGATGGCAGACGCCCATGCGATGAAGAAGACGGCTCGGGAGTAGTCGCTCGACACGTGATCGATGAACGTGGACGCTGCGAGCATGATGAAGCTCACCGAGATCCCCGCTGTGAGCCGTTCCAGTTCCGTTACGCCGTTGCAGATGATGCCCGGATAGAGTCGAAGTGCTGCGAAAACGGCGAAGAAAACGATAAGGCTCGGCCACAGATGGAGATAGGTGGCGAGCTGAAGATTTCCTCCGGAGAGGAGTTTGGTGCCATATCCAATGCACCACGCGGCAATGATGCTTGCGGCGTCGCAGCAGGCGAGAATCAGAGTGCATTTCCGCGGCCGGCACTCGACCTTTGGGATGCGCACCATCTGAACCGGCAGTTCATGCAATGTAACGGATGCTGAAGCCATAGTGGTTCCTACGTAGAAGGTGGTGTGATACCACCCAACGTAGTCCGCGAACCTAAACCACACTTAGGCGAATAGTTAAAAAGGCTTCAGAATAGAAGAATCTTCACAGCGTCTGGGCGAAAATCGGAGTATTTTTCCGTAACCTGGGGGCTACTGCCTCACCAGTTCCACGCGGCGGTTGCGGGCACGTCCTTCTAATGTGTCGTTGGTCGCAACGGGATGGGAGGCGCCGAAGCCCCCGGTGAGTAAGCGGTCCGCTGCAATGTTGTATTGGCTCACCAGGGCTTGCTTCACGGCTGCGGCGCGGCGGCGGGAGAGGTCGAGGTTATAGTTATCGCCGCCTATGTTGTCCGTGTTGCCTTCGACGGTCAGCTTCCAGTCAGGGTTGTTGGTCATTGCCTGTGCGATCTCTTTGAGCACGGGGTCGGACTCAGGCTTCAGCGTATCCCGGTTGAAGTCGAAATAGATGCCATAGGTGACGGCGCGCTTCTCCTTTGTCAGCTGTTTCTCCAACACATTTTCCGGCTTGGCTACGGGGAAGTTGATCTTGACGATCTCCACGCGGAAGTTGCCGTTGTGAAACAGCGGATCTTTGAGCCTCCAATTGAGTACGAGGGGATCGGCCGGATCGTCCAGAACGAAGATTTCGCCGCCGCTCTTTGTCGGCCGCAGATTGGCTGGCCGCGGATCTTTGCCGACAACGGTGAAGTCTCCCTTGAGATGAATCACAGGCAACTCGACGCGTTGGTCGTTCACGATCATCGGATACTTCAGATCGTGTGGCTCAACACGGGTCAGCATGCCGCCCTCACGGGTTAGCTTTACGCCGTTGCCCAAATTCCAGATGTCGACATAGTTCAAATCTGTCCGGCCGCTCGATTTAATCGCCCGGAATGTTTCGTCCGAGAGGCGATAACGGGTCATGTCGTGCATGAGTCGAGGCATGTCGCTTGCATTGACGGTGATGTAGCTATCGGCCGACTGATAGTCGGTCGTGCAGTTCTGATTCGAAATGGTGAGCGCGCGCGACATTCTTCCGTTGTCGTTCTTGTATTCCTGTGTCGCGGAAGTGGTGCTCACGGTCGAATCATCGATCGAATCGATGAAGTTTCTCGCCTCTACATCTCCATACTTGACGCCCCACGCTGTGGTGAATATGGTTCCCGGTTTGAAGGGAATTCGAGCGTTGTCCTGGACCGGGAAGGAGGACGCGCTACAGGGTGTTACGGAGTCGCTCCGAGAGAGAACCGGGATACCATCGGCGCTAGCCATTTTGCCGCTTATCGCGCCCATTAAACCCTTGAGCTTCTCGAACGCGCCCTTCGCATCCGTCGGGGCGTCCTTCGTCAGGTCTTTCAGATCGTTGTTATTGGCGAGGCCGGATAAGTCGTGGGTCACCGCTCGAGCTTTTTGCTGCACTTTGTAACCCACATACACCACGCCGCCAACCACTACTACTCCGACGAGCAGAATAAGGACCACCGCGATGCCGATGAGCTTCGGCAGCACAGATCGCTGTCGTGGCTGGCCTGCGCCGCTAAAGGGTGGCGATGACGGAAACGCATTGGTGGGGGTCTGTGACCATTGCTGATTCGAAGCCGCAGGCGCGGGCTGTGACCATTGCTGGCTCGCGCTCGATGCAGGTGGTGTGGGCTGTGACCACTGCTGATTGGAAGCGGCGGATGCCGGTTGGGACCATTGCTGGCTCGCACTCGATGCAGGTGGCGCGGGCGGCGACCACTGCTGGTTGGAGGCTGGCGGCGGAGGCGCGGCTGCAGCCGAAAATGAAACCGGCGAGAATGCTGTCTGTTGTTCGGACGCGGGGGCATTCGTCGAAGGGGCTGGCGTGGGGATGTTCACCGGCGCGACGTCCGCCCAGCCTTGATCTGGCGAGGAAGGGCTCGCAGCCGGTGTCGTAGCCATGTCCACAGGTGCGAATGGAGTCGATTGTGCCGGCGAAGCCTCAGGAGCGGCAGGGGCTGCGACGGTGGTCCAGGCGTCAGAGGTCGACGAAGTTGCCGACGTGGCAATGGAGGTGACTGCATCGGGTGGTGCGGCTGCGATCACGGGAGTGAACTGTGGAACCTGCTGAGGAGGCGTTGAAGACGCGGGCTGCATCGGCGATGCCGATGTTGCATTTGCGACAGCGGCGCCGCAGGCAGCGCAGAAACGTCCTTCAGGCGAGAGCGGCTTACCGCAACGTGTACAGAACTGGGCCATAAGTTACTCCTCGAGATAGTGCTGGGTCCCGATCGGCCGTTACACCGCAATCAACCGGCGCATATCCTGCTGGCCGGCACTTAACTTCTTAGCCCGTACATATTTTTGCGTTGGGGATAGGCTGGTCGATATCTTTCTTGAAGATCGTCATCGTCTTCAGTAGCTCCTTCGGCATGCCAAGCACGGTTGCGTCGACACTTACCTGGCCTTCGACATGCAGCGTGAATCGCTGGCAGGGAACCAGGCTCAGCATTCCTGAGTGAGAGGCGGTGCTGGAGAGGACAACCTGGAAGGTGCCCGCTGCCTCGGTCTTCAGTGCTTCCTTCGCCTTCTTCACGAAGTGACCCATGGTGGTCTTTTCAAGCAGCGTTGCAGCGCGGTCGGCCAGCGACGCGGGAAGGGGCGGAAGGAATTCTTCCGTGCCGGTCTTGAGTTCAAAGCGCGGGATCGCGACGGCCACTACGATTCCAAAGGCGGCCATTGGGGAGAAAGCCGTCGAGGTCTGGATGGAACTTTCGGAGGTAGCGTTGCTCGTGTCCTGCTGGGTGGGCTGTCCGCCGTTGTCACGCGTCACGCTGAGCCCGGTCACGCCGTTGTAGTCCACATGAAATGCGCCCTTGGCAATCTGCTGTTTTGTGCTGAACGCGGGATGGAAGAGCAGAGCCTCGCCTATCTCAAGGGTGAAGGGCATTGCTCCGAGATACAGCGGTACAGACATGATGGCGGGCAGCTTCAGCTTCTCCTCGCCTAGTTCCGGCGGCTTTCCCGAGGTGCCGACTGTCCAGTCGAAGTCGATGACGCCGTTCACATCTTTGTTGCTGAAGTCGAACTTGTTCACCTGACTGTTACTTACCGTGAGCGCCAGAGAGGACTCGAAGTTCTTTATGTAGCCCTTGCCGGTAATAGTTGCGTCAAGAGGGTCGCCGCTCTGTGTGAGGTCCACCTGGAAGTTAACTTTGTCCCGGCTGAAGTTGGCATCGGACTTGACGTGCCAGCCCTCCTCTTCTTCTTCCTTCTCCTCCGCGGCATGTACAGACGGCGGCGAGAGCCACGGCAGGAACGGGTATTTCGCACGGGCCGACTTAGCGCCCGACAGTCTTTGCTGACGGTTGTGTATCTCGAGAAAATTGATCGGCGTTTGCCAGCGGATATCCGCATCTTTGAAGAGCTCGTTCAGCGGGGCATTTTCCGTGCCGACGAATAGCTGTCCCCCATCCTCTGCTACGGCTTGAATCCGTTTGAAGCTGAGCCCTTCAAAGAGGACGACCTTGCCCGGCAGCAGCTTGTTTCGCAGTTCCGGCGTCGCAGTGAAGACATAGATATCGTGGTCGCCATTCGCACCTACGAGATTCCTTTTCACTGTGTCGGCGCTCACGTGCACGACGTTGTCGGCGTAGGTGACCTGATAGCGCGCGCCAGGCTGCTTCGATAGATCGATCCCACCGGAGGTATCGATGATGCTGGCAGGAGCACTGCCGGATGTAGGAGAGCTTGCCGATGGCGAAGTAGAGGCGGAGTCGCTGGCTTTGCGGCAGGAGAGCAGCGAAAGGCAGCCGCAGGCGAGCAATAGTGCGATGCAGCGCAACGGGATGCAAGACGGCGGGATGCACCACAACAGGGACAGGCGAGGACGGCCGTGCATAGCGTTTCTCATTCGGCCTTAGCGTCGGGGGGCACCTTAAAGGACCATGCTGCATTGAAAATCATGCCGTCACCCTGGCCGCGCATGATTTCGGCGCCGGAAAATTGTTTCGATTTTGAGATCGGCCGCAGAGCGACGCCATATTCGCCGGGCAGAAGCGGCGAGGTGGGGACGATCCTGTATTGCCCGCTGGCCTGCTTCTGCGTCTGGATGGGAACGCGATCTTCCAGAAAGTTGGAGTAAACCTGCCAGTCGGCGGCGGCATTGGAACTCGCATCCTGCTTGCCCTGTGTCGCGCCCAGAAGCCTCACCGAACTCTGCGCGGGTGTCAGCTTCAGGATCGCCGGCTCATAGTCGTCCGCGTTTACTCCAGGAACATCCACGACGCTCACCAGAAATACCGGCAAGCTGCTGGGAGAGACATTGCTGGAGGTTGCGCCAGTAATGCCCCATACATAGGTGACGGTCGGTTTGTGATGCGACAGCATCCCGGACATCACGCTGCCCGCGGTGCCAACCGCGGCGTAGCTGGCATATGAGCCGGTGTGACTTGCCGCGTCCCACGCGGCTGCGTTCACTCCGGCCTGCATCGACTGGCTCACCATGGAGTCGCCCGCCAGGCCGGTCATTGAGGTGGGCTTGTTCTTGGTCTCGGCGAGTTGCACCTTTTCAAGCGGGATTGGCCGGGAGGCACCGCCGGTGACGAGTGCGACAGTCGGGATGTGTGTGGCCGCCGGAGCGGACGCGGTGGGTGCGGGGGCCGTCGCCGGAGCCGCCGGCGCAGTCGCCGGGTGGGCGGCGGAGCTTGCCGCGATGGCGGCTTCCAATTCGCCTTGGGTGACACCGGCTTTGTGCAAAGCCACGATTCCGTCGCTCGACAGATCGAAGGCGGGAGCGCTGGAGTGAATCGAGGCAACGATCGCGGACTCAGGGACGCCGGCTTGCACCAGCTTTACCAGGTCGGCATTGGTCATCGTGGGCTGCGGGGCCGCCTGCCATGCTGATGCCGACGCTGTAGCAGCGAGAACCAGGAAGAGTAGAGACAACCAAAGTGGCAAGCGGCAGGGTGTCATGACGGACCTCCTCGATTAGTGCATTCCGTCGAGCGATCGTTTCAGCGGATTCTCCTGGGGCCCGGCTGCGAAGCGAAAGGGGCGCGCTAACTCAGACCAGGCACGGCACGGTGCGTTCAGTCCCATGGCTTACTCGATAACACCCGGAGGAGATACAAATTAGTGCCCGGTCAAACGACTTAGCCCTGAACTGGCGCTACCAACACTGGGGACTTACTAAATTGTTGGGGGAAGAAGTCTTAGCAGCAAACCGTGAACAGGCTGGGTCAGCGCAGACGGTTCTGCGGCAAAAGTGTCAGCGATTCTAGCACGGCGTAGCTTCGCCCGTTTGTCTTGCAGTTAGCGGAGCGGCTTAACGCCGCAGTTGCCACACGGTGGCAGTGCCATGCAAGCTGATGCCATGCCGGAGCTGCCGGATATCGCTGCCTATATCAGTGCGCTTGAGCCGCGCCTCGTCGGAAAGAAGCTGGAGCAGGTGCGCATTGCGAGCCCATTTCTGCTGCGGACGGTGCAGCCGCCGCTCGCGAGTGCGGAGGGGCGTCCGGTGCGGGAGCTGCGGCGCATCGGCAAACGCATCGCGACCGGCTTGGAGGGCGACCTGTGGCTGGTGCTACACCTGATGATTGCCGGCCGCCTGCATTGGCGCCCACCGGGAGTGAAGCTGGGTGGACGAAACAACCTTGCTGCTTTTGATTTTGCGGATGGGTCGTTGCTGCTTACCGAGGCAGGCACGAAGAGGCGGGCGTCCCTCCATGTGGTAAGCGGGGAAGAAGGATTGCACGCCATGGATCCTGGCGGCATCGAGGTATTTGAGGCTGACCTCGGCTCCTTTCGCGCTGCCCTCATGGCGGAGAACCGCACACTGAAGCGAGCACTGACCGATCCGCGGATTGTGAGCGGGATTGGCAATGCGTACTCGGACGAGATACTGCACGCCGCCCGGCTCTCTCCCATCAAGCTGACTCATAAGCTGGAGGACGAGGAGTGGGAGCGCCTGTTCACAGCGACGCGGGAAACGCTGCAGCTTTGGATCGAGCGGCTCAAGGCGGAAGCGCAGATGGGATTTCCCGAGAAGGTGACGGCATTCCGCAAAGACATGGCAGTGCACGGGCGCTATGGGCAGTCGTGCCCGCGCTGCGGCGAGACGATTCAGCGCATTCGCTATGCGGACAATGAGACGAATTACTGCGCGAAATGCCAGACAGAGGGCCGCGTGCTGGCGGACCGCAGCTTGTCGCGATTGCTCGGAAAGGACTGGCCGCGCACGCTGGACGAACTGGAGAGCATGACCAGGCGCGCTTGCGAAGATGGCGCGCAAATAGCGTCCTCCACCATGCAAGGCAGGAAGCCGTGAACTCCTAAAGGCCGTGGTAGTGGTAGTGAAGACCCTCTTCCACTACGACGAGCACGAGGGTGGCGACCGAGAGGACGACCTGGAGCCGTTCCATGCGGAGCTTGCGTGAGCTTTGCGGTTGTTGCCGCCATTGCGATGCAGGGCGGCGGCGCAGCCGGCGGATCTGAGCAACGACGGCGAGATTTAGCAGCGAGCCGATGACCGCAAGGATAATCATGGGAACGCGGATCGTATCTGCATGAAAGCGATTCACCATCGTGCCCGCCCCGACGCCGAGGACGAGCGAGCCAAGGCCGACGGCAAAGCGCAGGCCGTTCGCGGCAGCAAAGAAGGTGCAGATGCTTTGCAGGAGCGCGAAGAGAAAACTTGACCAGGCGATAGCGCTCTGAACGCCACCCGCTTCTGTGCCTGCATCTGCGGGAGGCGCAAGCGGCCGGACTGGAGTTGTCGTCACGAGAAAACTCCGGGAGGAAAATTCCCCTTCACTGAATTCTACATACCTAAAGGCAGCGTTGGCTGCATGCCTAAGACGGCGGTTCGCAATAAGGGCCGCATGCAGGGTTCACCGAAGCGCGTGGGAGAACACGCAACGTGACGATCGCGTTCCAGCGGTGACGAACCAGACGTAATGGAGACGATAAAGATCCGCGTGCGAAGAACATTCCGGAGAGGATACTCCGTCATGCCGGCGCCCTTCAGCGCCTCAGAACGGCAGTTCGAGCGCGAGAAGCAGGGTCGGTTTGGATTCCACGAATGCGCGCACGATGGCAGACAACACACCCTCCTCGTGCGGGGGCTGCGGGTAGTCCACAGCCAGGCGCGGCCTCTGCGCAGCGCAGTGCTGTATGTCGCTGGGTGCCCATGAACCCGCCTTCTGGATCTGCGATTCGACATCAAAGTGCTGCCGATCGTGGATGGTATAGAGGAATCGGTTCTTCGTGGCCCCTGAAGCGTTGTGCGGCACATCGGTGCTGGTCACGGTCAACGTGTAGCCATACCAGCCGGGGCTTTCAAAGATAGCGTAGCCGGCGGAATTCATATTGATGAACACGAGCTTGCTTTGGCCGGCATCGGTTCCCAGCTCGTAGCGGCCGATAAAACCTTTGGGCTCGATGTCGGTTTCGGTGATGTCCACCCACTTGCCGTCGGCACTGGACTCGCCATGGTAGACGGAGCGATGCTGTCGACCGCTTCCGGGAAAGCTTCCGGAGCATTGCCAGTAGCCTTCGAAACTGAAGCCGTCTGGCGGTGTGAGAGAGGATGGCTGGAGTGCCTGGCCCAAAGAAACAGTCAGGCTCATTGCCAGGAGGCCCAGCGAGGCTCGGAATGACTGTCGCATGCGGCAAAGCCTAAAACCGTGCTGGGACGTAATTACAGTCGGTATCGACGAGCCGACCCCCGTTTGCGATGAACCGTGCATTTTGTGCGCTGAGCCGGTAGAGGAAAACGATCGGGCGACACATAGAATATGTACCGTGGCGCAATTGGCCTCCAACTCGCGTCCTTACTCCTTCTGGCGGTTCCAGTTAGGTGGTTGGCTGCTCTACGCCACGACCGTAGCCGCGTCGATGCTGCCGATGCGCGACATGCGGGCGTACGTGGCGTATCACGTCGTGTTCCTTCTGGCGGGGTTTGCCAGCAGCTTTTTGATGTACGGCGTATGTCACGTGCTATGGCGGGCGCGCGTCCCTCTGATTCGGGCGTTGCTGACCTGCACCGTCGTCGCTTACGGACTCGGCATTCTGGTGTCTTCCGCGTCACTATGGTCGGAGCTGCGGTACGGTGGGGAGTCCTCGGAGCACTTTCATTGGACCTATATCTTTGCGTACGCCTGGAGCAGCTGCTTTGTGCTGGCGGCATGGGGTTTCCTCTATTTCGGCATCAAGCACTACCACGCACTGCAAGAAGAGAGAGGCCGCCTGCAGGCGCTGGAGGCAATGGCCCGGCAGGCGCAAATGCGCGCCCTGCGTTACCAGCTTCAGCCGCATTTCCTCTTCAACACTCTGAATGCGATTTCCACGCTGGTGCTGGACAATCAGCCCCGTATCGCCACGCAGATGATTGCGCGGCTGGCTGATCTGCTGCGCAGGACATTGGAGTCACCGGATACGCACCAGGTGTCCCTGAAAGAGGAGATCGCGGTCACGAAGGAATATCTGGCGCTCGAACAGGTGCGCTTCGGTCCTCGGCTGAAGGTCACTTTTTCCATCGATCCGGAGACGCAGGAGGCCTTGGTGCCACGGTTTTTGTTGCAGCCACTGGTCGAGAACGCGATTCGTCACGGCATTGCGAAGCGCCCGCAGGGCGGCAATGTGGTCCTTTACTCGGAAAATGCCGGAGGGCGCCTGCGAGTAAGGATTGAAAATGATGGGGCCGAGGATGACGAGCCGGTCCTGAGGCGCAGCAGCGCGGCGCCCCATCGCGGGGTAGGGCTGACGAATACCCGTGCACGTCTGGAGCAAATGTATGGGTATGAGGCGACGCTGGAAACCCATGGGACGGCGAACGGCACCTATGAGGTCCGGATCTCCATGCCGTTCAGCACCGTGGCGGAGACAGAGTCTGAGTTGGAGATGCTGGAGGCGCAGTGAACGTCAGAGTGCTGATCGTTGATGACGAACCTTTGGCACGGCGGGGTGTCAGTCTTCGTTTAGCGGAGCATCCTGATATGACCGTCATCGGGGAGTGCGCGAACGGCGAAGATGCCATCCGTTCCGTTCTGGCACTGAAGCCGGACCTGGTGTTTCTGGATATCCAGATGCCGGGCATGTGCGGCATTGAAGTGCTGCGAGCGCTGCCCCAGGGATCGATCCCCTGCATCATCTTTCTGACTGCATATGACGAATACGCGCTGGCAGCCTTCGAGGTGCAGGCGCTCGACTATCTGTTGAAGCCCATCGATAATGTGCGCTTTTTGATCGCGCTCGAGCGCGCGCGACGCATTCTGGCGCTGCAGCAGCAGGACGTACTGCACAACCGCTTTCAGAAGCTGCTGGAACTGCATTCCGAACGCCAGGATGGAGGCCCCGCAAAGCGCTTCGCCATCCGCAATGGAAACCAGGTGGCGTTTGTGCAGTCGTCCGAGATCGACTGGATCGAGGCGGTGGGAGACTATGCGGGGCTGCATGTTGCCAAAAAGATGCACCTGTTGCGCGAGCCCCTCCACCTGCTGGAGTGCCGGCTGGACCGCACCGAATTTCTCCGCATTCACCGGTCGACGATCGTCAAGCTCGATCGAATCACCCGCATTGAGCCCCTGGCGAACCGCGACTGCCGGGTGACTCTGCAGGACGGCACGCATCTGCGCGTAAGCCGCACCTACAGCAAGCCGCTCCACGACCTGCTGCGCAATCGTGAGAGTGCGCCGATCTCCCTCTAGTCAAACGATTGTGCGGTGCAGATAGAGCACAAAAATGTGCGCCGCCTCGCCTTTCTGTGGCTATGATGGGTGGGCAGAATAACGATTGGATGGTGGCCTCCCGCATGAGCAAGTCCCTTTCGCTATCCCTGGTTGTAGCCCTGGCAGTCGCCGGCAGTAGCTCGTTGCGCGCGCAGCATCGCCATCACAATCAGATTGCAGCGCAGACAAAGAACCAACCCTGGATGAATGCCAGCCTCTCACCGGACGAGCGCGCCGACATGGTGCTGAAGCAGCTTACGCTCGATGAAAAGATCGACCTGCTGCATGGCAACGGGATGCCTGGCTGGGGCACGCCGCGCCCGAATGCGTACCTGGGGAACGGGGGCGCCGGTTTTACGTTGAGTATTCCGCGGCTGAGTATTCCGTTCATTCAGATGAGCGACGCTGCCTATGGCGTACGCATGAGCGCGGATAATGGCCGCTACTCTACAGCGTTGCCTTCAAACCTGGGCTCGGCTGCAAGCTGGGACCTGCAGGCGGCATGTGACTACGGGGCGCTGATTGGCCGCGAGCTGCGCGCCCAGGGCTACAACATGACGCTGGGCGGCGGCGTGAACCTGACGCGGGAGCCACGCAACGGGCGGACCTTTGAGTACATGGGCGAGGACCCGGTGCTGGCCGGCACGATGGTGGGCAACCGCATCAAGTGCGAGCAGGCGCAGCACGTCATCGGCGACATCAAGCACTACGCGATGAATGACCAGGAGAGCGGCCGTAACGAGGTGGACTCCATCATCAACAGGCGTGCGATGCGGGAAAGCGATCTGCTGGCTTTCGAGATTGGCCTGAAGGTCGGCGACCCCAGCGCGGTGATGTGCAGCTACAACGCGGTGAACGGCGACTACGCCTGCGAGAACAAATATTTGCTGAGCGATGTGCTGAAGAACGATTGGAAGTTCAAGGGCTTTGTGCTCTCTGACTGGGGCGGGACGCACAGTACGGTAAAGGCCTCTGCCGCCGGACTCGATAACGAGGAGCCGGAAGACTTGTTCTACGGCCCCAAGCTGAAAGAGGCGGTGCAGGCGGGTAAGGTTCCGATGTCCGAGATCGACGATCATGCTCGTCGCGTATTGCGCGGCGAGTTTGCAGCCGGGCTGGTGGACTTCCCCATACAGAAGAGCGTGGTCGATGTGGAGGGTGGTCTCAAGACGGCTCGAAGCATCGAGGAGAGCAGCATCGTGCTGCTCAAGAATGAGCAGAATGTGCTGCCGATCGATGGTGCGAAGGTACATTCGATCGCGGTGCTCGGCTTGAACGCAGACACCGGAATGATCTCGGGCGGCGGTTCCGCGCAGGTGGATCCTCCGGGCCGTCCGTCCGCTCCCTGGCAAAGTCATGTCTGGTTTCCGACATCGCCGCTGAAGGCGATCGCCGCCAAGGCACCCGGCGCGACGGTGCGCTACGGTGGCAGCGAGCCAGCGGCGGCCGCAGAAGCAGCGAAGGGCGCGGATGTGGCGATCGTCTTCGCATACCAGTGGGAGAGCGAAGGCATGGACCTGCCGGATCTGTCGCTGCCGGACAATCAGGATGCGCTGATCGAGCAGGTAGCCGCGGCGAATCCGCACACCATCGTCGTGCTGGAGACGGGAACAGCTGTCACGATGCCGTGGCTGGATAAAGTCTCGGGCGTGGCCGAGGCGTGGTATGCGGGCAGCGACGGCGCGAATGCTGTGGCCAACGTTCTGTTTGGCAAGGTGAACCCGAGCGGGAAGTTGCCGATGACCTTCCCGCGCAGCGTGGCCGACCTGCCGCATCCGCACCTAGTCACCCCGCCGCCGGGAGCGACAGGCACAGAGGCGGTGCAGAAGACCGGAGAAGCGAAGCCGACCTTCAGCGTCCACTATGACGAAGGAGTGAAAGTCGGCTACAAGTGGTACGACGCCGAGCACAAGCCGGTGCTCTTCCCATTCGGTTACGGGCTCTCCTACACGAGCTATCGCTACTCCGGGCTGAAACTGGGCGAGGGCAGTGATCATAGTGTCACGTTTACAGTGACGAATACCGGCGAGCGGCCCGGGACTGAAATTGCCGAAGTCTATGCCGGATTACCGGCCGCGGCTGAGGAGCCGCCGAAGCGGCTGGTCGGCTGGGCGAGTGTGGCGCTGAAACCCGGTGAGAGCCGCGAGATGACAGTGACCGTCGATCCGAAATATCTCTCCATCTATAACGAGCAGAAGGGCTGGACGCTCGTGCCGGGGCAGTACACTTTCCTTGTCGGCGGATCATCTCAGGATCTTCCGTTGAAACAGGAGACAACGCTCAACTAAGCCACGTCTCAAATCTGCGACAAGGAGACGTCTCCGGCACCGCGTGCGCATCGCTCTCTTCATCACCTGCTACAACGACACGCTTTTTCCGCGCACCGGGCAGTCGGTGGTGCGCGTGCTGGAACGGCTTGGCCACACAGTGGAGTTTCCGCTGGAGCAGACGTGCTGCGGGCAGATGCACTTCAATACCGGCTACGCACGAGAAGCCTATCCGCTGGCGAAGCGCTTTGTTGAGATCTTCGCTGATGCCGAGACGGTGTGCATTCCATCCTCCTCTTGCGTCGCAATGATTCGTGAATATTATCCGGCCCTGGCGCGCGAGAACGAGGATGCCGGGATGGCGGCTGCGGTCGACAGCCTGTTGCCGCGCGTCTTCGAGTTCAGCGAATTGCTGGTCGATGCGCTCGGAGTAACGGATGTCGGAGCGTACTTTCCGCATCGCGTCACGTATCACGCAAGCTGCCATGGACTGCGCAGTCTGCATCTGGGTGACAAGCCATTGCGGTTGTTGCGCGCTGTTCGCGGCCTGGAACTGGTGCCACTCGAGGGCCTGGAACAGTGCTGTGGCTTTGGCGGGACCTTTGCGGTGAAGAATGCCGATGTCTCCGCCGCGATGCTGACGGAGAAGACGCGCGCGGTGCTGAACACCCGTGCCGAGGTCTGCACGGCGTGTGACAACTCCTGCCTGATGCACATGCAGGGCATGCTGCACCGGCAGTTCGCCGGCGTGCGCACGCTGCACCTGGCCGAGGTGCTTGCTGGCACGGAGGATGTTCTCGGATGAATCTCGTGCAGCTCAATCCTCCCTCACCGGATCCCAAAACCGCGCCGCCATTTCCAGCGGCTGCGAAGATCGATCTGCGCGATACACAGCTACGCCGCAATATAGCGAGAGCGACGGACACAATCCAGCGCAAGCGCGCCGCGCTGGTCGAGGAGAAGAAAGACTGGCAGGCGCTCCGTGATGCGGGTGCGGCGATCCGGCGCGAGGCACTGAGAAACCTTGACGGCTATCTCCTCCAGTTTGAAGATCGCTTCCAGGCGGCGGGCGGTACGGTGCACTGGGCCGCGAATGCGGCGGAGGCGAATCGGGTCGCCCTCGATATTCTGCGTGAGCACGATGCGCGGGAGGTCATCAAGATCAAGTCGATGACCACGGCAGAGATCGGCATGAACGAATATCTGGCGCAACATAACGTCACTGCGCATGAGACCGATCTCGCCGAATTGATTCTGCAGCTTGGCGGCGATCAGCCGTCGCACATCGTGGTGCCGGCGTTACACAAGAACCGTCAACAGGTGCGTGAAATCTTTGCGCGAAGTATGGGGCTGCCGGGCCTGAGCGATGACCCCGAGGCTCTGACCGCAGCGGCGCGTCAGTATCTGCGCGAGAAGTTTCTGCGGGTAAAGACGGCGATCTGCGGAGCCAACTTTCTTATCGCGGAGACCGGCGGCGTCACCATCGTCGAGTCCGAGGGCAATGGTCGCATGTGCCTGACGCTGCCCGAGACGCTGATCGCCATCGTAGGTATCGAAAAAGTGATTCCGCGCTTTGCGGATCTTGAAGTGCTGCTGCAGACGCTGCCGCGCTCGGCTACGGGCGAGCGCATGAACCCGTACAACTCAATCTGGTCCGGCGTTATTCCCGGCGATGGCCCAAAGAACATGCACGTTGTGCTGCTGGATAACGGCCGCACTCGTGTTTTGCGCGATGGCATCGGCCGGCAGACATTGCAGTGCATCCGCTGCGGTGCGTGCCAGAATGCGTGCCCGGTGTACCGGCAGACCGGGGGGCACGCCTACGGCTCGGTGTACGCGGGGCCGATCGGCGCAATTCTCACTCCGCAGCTTGAGGACATGCGACACGCGCAGTCCCTCCCATACGCCTCATCGCTCTGCGGCGCGTGCTACGAGGTCTGTCCGGTGAAGATCAACATTCCGGAGGTGCTGGTGCACCTGCGCGCGCGTGTTGTGGACCGAGGCCGCCGCAAACTCGCTTCACTCTTTGATCAGGAGCGTGCCGGCATGATGATGATGGCCGCAATCTTCGCGAGCAGCCGCCGATATGAGGCGGCGCAGCGGTTGGCACGCACCGCGCAGCGCACGGTACGTCATGGGGACGCGTGGTATCACTGGCTGCCCGGCATGGCAGGACGCTGGACCGAGACACGCGACCTGGCTCCGCTACCGCAGGAGACCTTTCGCGAATGGTGGCAGCAACGGAGGCGATCGTGAACGGCCCCGGTATGTCCAGTCGCGAGCGCGTGCTGGAGCGAATCGCCAAGGCAAATTCCAAGGCGGCCGGCGTGCCGGAATCGATTCCGCGTGGCTACGATTGTGGCAGCACGCAAAGCACGGATGAGACAGTGGCGCTTTTCGAAAGGCGATTGCAGGATTACGATGCCCGCGTCTTTCGTATCCGCAGCAACGAGATCGCAGCCCGGGCTGCAGAGATACTCCAATCAGGCCACAGGCAACGCATCGTGGTGCCCGATGGCTTACCAACGGCATGGCGGCCGGCCGGCTTGGCCTGGATTCCCGATGATGAGCTCTCCATCGATGTGCTGAACGCGGTGGATGGCGTGATGACCGGCGCCACGCTCGGCGTTGCCGTTTCGGGCAGCATCGTGCTGCAGCACGGTCCGGCGGAGGGGCGCCGGGTGCTTACGCTATTGCCGGACTATCATCTCTGCGTCATCCAAGCGGCGCAGGTGGTGGAGACTCTGCCCGAGGCCTTCGCGCGGCTCGACTCTGCTCGCCCTGTCACCTTCTTCTCCGGGCCGTCAGCGACTGCGGACATCGAGATGACGCGTATCAAGGGCGTTCATGGACCGCGTTTTCTGGATGTTCTGCTAGTAGAGGATTGAACTTTGTGAGGCTCCCGATTTGTCCGATCCTAGTGCTGCAAATGAAAGATGGCTGCGGGTTCGACAGTAGCCCCGAAGGCACTGCGGGTAACTGTGGATGTGGCCTTTATGATCGCGAATATTTGTGGCCCTGTGGTACGATCCGCCTGCGAACCGGGTAACCTCGAAGAACAGGGAACCTGCAAGCCAGGGTGGCCGCATGCGTGCAGAACTCCGTCCTTCCAGTCTCGGTGAGATCCTCGACCGCACAGCGCAGATGTACCGCAACAATTTCCTGCTCTATTTCGGCATTGCCGGGGTTTCCCATGCGGCTGTCCTTGTTCTCAAACTGCTTGCTGACCTGCTGATATATTCCCGTACACACACGAACACCGTACAGTACAACCGCATCACGTTGGGCGCCGAAGTCAGCACCGGACTGTTCTCCATATTGCCGATCGCCATTGCTATGGCCGCTGTCATGCACGCAGTGGCTCGAAACTACCTGGGAGATACGTGCACGATCCGCGAAGCCTATGTAAGTGTGGGTCGCCACTGGTATCGCTTCATCCTCATTTTGCTGGCAATGGATACGTATGCACTGTTGCCCATTTTTTTACTCGCGATCCTGGTTGGTGCGACGAGTGCGCTCTTGCCCGCCGGGACGGCTCGCGCCCTGGTAATCGGACTGGCGGTGATCATGATCTTTGCCGGCATCATTATTGCCGTGTGGTTGCTGCTGCGCTGGGCGCTCTCCATTCCTGGTGCGGTGATGGAAGACCTGACGGTGCACCGTGCGCTGAAGCGCAGCAGAGTGCTCACCAAAGGCTCAATTGGCCGTATCTTCGTCATGCTGTTGCTGGTGCTGGCGGTGATGATGGTGATCCAGTACGCCATCCAGATCCCGATGTTCGTTCTTCTATGGAAGAGCAGAGGCGTACCTACATTGACCACACGGATCGTGGCATCCTTCGGTACATTTCTCAGCGGGTCATTTGTGCTGCCGATTTATTCCATAGCGCTTACGCTCTTCTACTACGACCAGCGCATCCGCAAAGAAGGATATGACGTCGAGTGGCTGATTGAGCAGGCGGCAATGTCGCCTGAATCCCATCCTTCAGGATCGATTGCGTCCAGCACGGCCGGGCCCGGCTCGCTGACACCGCAGACCGATCCTCCCGGACCGACCATCTAGATGCGTACAAGGCTCCGGGGTGTCATTCACTGTTTGGTGCGCCGCTCCGTGGCGATATCCAGTCTCTGCCTACTTATTTGTGTAGGGTCAGTGCATGCAGCGTCCACGACACCGCAGCCACACAGTCCGGCAGAGTACCGCGACCACCTGAAAGTGCTCGCCGGGCTCATCGCGCAGTGTCAGGAGCACATCGACGCGTCTCACTGCAATCCCGATGCAGTCGGTCCGGATGACATCGTTACAGCATCAGAACATTCAAGGCCCCGGCTGATACCGTATGGCTGGTTGCGGCGGCCGATGGAGCTTATCGGAACGCGCAAGATCAGTTCTGCCGATGCGACGGTGCTGCTCAAGGCCGCTGCGCAACGCATCCAGCTTGAACAGTCGGAAGCGCCGGGGGCTTCATCGTCCGATCCGCTCGGAATCTCCCCTCGTGCTGCGGAGCACACCGCGCTTGCCGCGGTCCTGACACGCGCGGAATTCCGCCATGCGGACCGCTCGCTCACACAGCGTGTGCTGGAGGCTATCGCCATCTGGATCAACCGTGTACTGGCTGGTCTTGTGGCGTACAGTTCGCATCGCCCCTGGCTGGGGCTCTTGCTGGAGTGGGGGCTGGTGGCCCTGGCCTGTCTTGGTCTGGCGTACTGGTTTATACGGCAGACGCGGCGGGCACGCGGACTGCAGCCAACGAGTGCCTCACGCGTTGAGAACGCACCGGCCATGCGCAGCTGGCAGCGTTTGCGCCAGGAAGCAGAGGATGCTGCGCGGCAGCAACGCTGGCGCGAGGCCGTGCGCGGCTACTACTGGGCAACGATTGCGCGTTTTGAATCGCGCGGTCAATGGACAGCGGATCGTGCCCGCACGCCGCGCGAATATCTGCGACTGGTTGTGCCTAGTCATCCCAGGCACGATGATCTGCGGCTGCTGACGCGGCGTTTCGAGTCCTGCTGGTACGGCTCCGATAAAGCGACGCAGCAGGATTGCGACACCGCGCGTCAGCTTTTCGAACGGCTGGCGGAGCGATGAAGCTGCTTGCGTCGCTCGACCAACGTGACCGGCGCCTGCTGCTGATCACGGCCGCGCTCGTGTTGTGCACTATCGTACTGCTGGTGCTCGTGCATCCGGAGGAGCAGCCGGACAGCTATATTCCGTCGACTCACTCTGCCGCACCGCACGGCGCAAAGGCGGCATACCTTCTGCTCGGCCGCCTCGGGTATGTGGTGGAACGATCAGAGGGCCCGCTCGATTCCGTCGCCGCGAAGGCAGACGCACACACTGTCCTGATCCTGGCGGAGCCGACGCGCGCGCCAAGCCAGCAGGAAACCGCAGCGATAGGACGCGTGCTGGCGAGCGGTGGCAGAGTGTTGGCTGCCGGATTTCTTGCTGCCGCCGGTGTGCCGGACGAGGACCTCGATAACCAGTCGCCTCCACAGCTCATTGGCGGGGTTTGCGAGGCGGAGCCGGTGGGCTTCTCCCCGCTTGCAGCCGGCGGCAAAGTGGTCATGCGTGGCGTTCGCGCGGTGTGGAAGCTGGACAGGCCGTCCCAGCGGGCGGCCTTCCTGTGTGCTAATGAGGGAGTGATTGTCACCTACCGCGTGGGAAAGGGAACCGTGGTGTGGTGGGCCACCGCATCACCACTCGAAAATCGGGACATCGCTGCGCCCGGCAGTCTGGAACTGCTGCTGAATAGTCTCGAACTTCAGCGCGGCGACAAAGTTATCTGGGACGAGTCTCTGCACGCAGCACCGGCAGCGGCGTGGGATCCACTGCAGGACCGCGTCATTCTCGCTCTCATCGCGCAGTTGTTTACCGTAGGGCTGCTGCTGGTGGTTGCTCGCGGACGGCGCAGCGGGCCGTTGCGTCCACTTCCCGCGCCGGCTCGCAATTCTCCCATGGAGTTCGTCCGTTCGCTTGGCGGCCTCTATCGGTCGTCCGGTGCGAATGACGTGCCGGTCACGATCGCCTATGAACGATTTCGCGCTCGGCTGGCGCAGCGCTACGGGGTTTCCGGAGCGCAGACGGCCGATGCGGCTACACTGGCCGCAACACTCGCGGAGCGCTTCGCTATTCAGGCGCCTTCGCTGCGGCACGACCTGGAGGCCTGCGAGAACGCCAGCCGGCTTAGTCATCTGAATTCGCGACAGGCCTTGAGCCTTGTCAAGACGCTGGCCGGCTACAGTGACGTGATAGCGGGTCAAGCAGAAGCGAAGACAACGATAGTTACACACATCGCAAATGATCGAGGCACCATTGGACCCCAGCACGAACCCGTCGACCCCGGAAGAAACACAACTCAGCGCCGCAGTGCCTGAGCCACTTCGCGCCAGTGCGCCGCCAGACATCGCGGCTACTGTGCAGTTGCTGGAACATGGCCGCAGAGAGATCGGCAAAGTCATCGCCGGTCAGACGGAGCTGATCGATCAAGCGCTCATCACGGTGCTCAGCCACGGACACGCCTTGGTGGAGGGCGTTCCAGGCATCGCGAAAACTCTGCTGGTGAAGCTTCTCGCGCGCGTGCTGGGAGTGAACTTCGGCCGGGTACAGGCCACTCCGGACCTGATGCCGGCCGATATCCTTGGCACCACCATCCTCCAGGCCGCCGGCGCACAGATGATCTTTCGTCCCGGTCCGGTCTTCACCGATTTTCTACTGGTCGACGAGATTAACCGCATGCCGCCGCGCACGCAATCTGCGCTGCTGGAGTGCATGGAAGAACGCCAGGTGACCGCGGACACGGAGCGACGCCCGTTGCCGGAGGTATTCACGGTCTTTGCTACGCAGAATCCTATTGACTTCGAGGGAACGTATCCGCTGCCGGAAGCGCAACTTGATCGCTTCCTCATGAAGATCCGGGTGGGCTACCCGACGGTCGAACAGGAGCGTTTGATGTTGGAGCGGCATCATGCCGGCTTCGACCCGGCAGGCCACACCGAGCTGATTCCGGTTCCTGCCGGCGTGCTTGCTGCCGCGCAGGCGGAACAGCGGCTGGTGCGGATCGAGCCGGAGCTCTACGAATATCTGCTCGGCATCACACGACGCACGCGCGAGTGGCCTTCGCTGACACTCGGAGCGAGCCCGCGCGCCGCCATCAGCCTCATGCGTGTCGCACAGTCTTATGCCGCGCTCGATGGCCGGGATTTCATAATTCCCGATGATGTGAAACAGGCAGCACTGCCTGTGTTGCGGCACCGCGTGATGCTGCAGCCGGAGGCGGAGCTGGAGGGTCTCGATGCCGACCGCGTGCTGACGGACGTAATCGCCGCAGTGCCCGTGCCTCGCCAAACGGATTCTGCGTTGCCAACGTCACAGCGGGCGCGATGAACCAGTTCACCGTGCGGCCAGATACAGCGTCCGCCGTGGCCGCGCCGCGCCGCCGACTTGCCTGGGCGCTCACGCCGCGCGCTCTTTACCTGATGCTTGCCGGATGCTTCTTCCTGGTGCCGGCGTTTTTCCATGCGCGGTACATCTTCGCAATGGTGGCCTGGGACCTTTGCGTGCTGCTTGCATCCATTGTGGATGGAGCACGGCTGCCGGCACCGCGACTCGTTGACATGGAACGGGAGTGGCTCAGCGCGCCCTCACTCGGCCGCGAAGTCGAAGTGGAACTCACAGTCACGCCGCATGGGCGAAGCCTGCTCTACTGCACGCTGCTCGATGATCTGCCAGCGCCGTTTCTCGAGCAACCAGCGAGTTATAAGGTAGCCGCGTATCCTGAGGTGCGCGCTTCCGCACGCTATCGCTTCATCCCTGCACAGCGTGGCGATCACGCAACCGGCAAAGTTTATCTGCGCTATCGCTCCAACATCGGCCTGACCGAGCGCTGGGCCGTCGCTGATCTCACCCAGACGGTGCGCATCTATCCCACACTGCGCACGCCGGAGGAGAACCGGCTTTATCTCGCGCGGCATCGTCGCATCGAACTGCAGATGCGCATGCGCCGGCAGCGTGGTACGGGACGCGACTTCGAAAGTCTGCGCGACTACCTGGAGGGCGACGAGATTCGCGATATCTGCTGGACCGCATCCGCGCGGCGCGGCGCACTGGTGACGCGAGTGTACGAGATGGAGAAGAGCCAGGCCGTGTGGCTGGTGCTGGATGCGGGGCGTCTCCAGGGAGCGAGTGTGGGCCGCTACACGAAGCTGGATCAGGCGACAGCAGCCGCGCTGTCGCTGGCACAGATTGCGCTTACCTCCGGCGATCGTGTTGGCCTGCTCGCCTACGGGCCCGGCACCCAGCAGCTTGTTCTTCCCGGCCGCGGCGCTGCGCATTTGCGCGTACTGCTCGATGCTCTTGCCCAGGTGCGGCTGGAGCCGCTCGAAGCAGACCACCTGCGCGCTGCGGCGACGCTGATGCATCGCCAGTCCTGCCGCAGTCTCATCCTATGGATGACCGACTTTGCCGAAACTGCGATGCAGCCTGAGGTGCTGGACGCCGCGGCCCAACTCGTACGACGGCACCTGCTGCTCTTCGTTGCCATTTCGCAGCTCGATCTGCAGCGCCAGGCCGGGGCGATGCCTGAGACGGTGGACGCGATGTTTGAGACCGCGGCTGCGCAAGAGCTTTTGGACCGCCGCGAACGGTTGCTGCGACGCCTCGAAGAGCGCGGCGCCATGACACTCGAAACGCAGCCGGAGTCTCTTGCGGCTTCAGTTCTGAATCGCTATCTGGAGGTGAAGGAACGAGGCATTCTGTAGCACATTCGGATCAGACGTTGAGGCGGTTCGCAGCGGCGACGCGTCCGTACCAGAGTCCTGAATCCTTGATGGTTCTTTTCTGGCTGCGGAAGTCCACGTAGGCTAGCCCGTAACGCTCCGTGTAGCCGTTGGCCCACTCAAAGTTGTCCATCAAGCTCCAGGCGTGGAAGGAGCGAACGCGTGCGCCGTCTGCGATGGCGCGGGCAAGCTCCGCGAGTTCCTCGCGGAAGAAGTCCGTGCGACGCGCATCGGGAACGCGGCCCCGATCGTCCGGCGCGTCGAGATAGCTGCATCCGCTTTCTGTGATCTCGATAATGGGGTGGTTGTACTCGTTGGAGATTCGGGTGACGAGATCGTAGATGCCGTGTGGCCAGATCTCCAGTCCGGCTTCGGTCAACGGACCCTCGGTGGGCATCACTGCTTGAAAGCGCGTGTATGGATCGCGGCCGGTGGAAGGATCTGCTTCAATCTCGGTTCCGCTAAAGCCGCCTCCGGTGGGATGCGCGCCGCTGGCATCGGAGACGATGCGCCGGTTGTAGTAATGGAAGCCGACCCAGTCGAGCGGCGCCAGCATGATCTTTTCATCGCCAGGCCGAACGCCCATGAGCTCATATGGCGGCTCTCCGACGAACGCCTTGGGATAGCGACCGTGCATGGCAGCTTCCAGAAAGAACACATTGTTCATTGCGTGATAACGCGCGGCAGCGGCACGATCGGCTACTGAATCGGTCTTCGGGTAGGCGGGAGCCATGCCATATGCGCTGCCCACTGTCGCTTTGGAAGATGCGGCTTTGATGGAGCGAAGCGCCTCTCCCTGTGCCAAGCTGACGGTGTGCGCGGCTTTGAGGAAGTCGGCGAAGTTCGCTCTGCCGGGAGGGAACGCGCCCACGCCGTAGCCCATATATGTGAATGACCACGGCATATTAAACGGCGCCCACACGGTGATGCGATCCCCCAGATGCTTTGCGAGGATACCGGCGTAGTCCGCGTAATAGCCCGCCAGATCGCGATTCGGCCAGCCGCCGCGGTCTTCGAGAGCCTGCGGAAGGTCCCAGTGGTAGATGGTGCAGAAGGGGCGGATGTTGGCTTCCAGCAGCGCGTCGACGAATCGGCTGTAGTGGTCGATCCCCTTCATGTTTGGAGAGCCAATGCCAGCAGGCTGAATACGAGGCCACGAGATCGAGAAACGATAGGTCTTCTGATTAAGCTGTTTCAGGATGCCGATATCTTCTCGATAGCGGTGGTATTCGTCACAGGTGACGTCGCCTGTCGTGGCTCCCTTCACCTTGCCGACGGTGTGGGTAAATCGATCCCAGATGGACTCGCCCTTGCCGTCTTCGTTCCACGCACCTTCGACCTGGTACGCGGCAGTCGCCATCCCCCAGAGAAAGCCATCGGGAAATTGTGCGCGCGCGATCTCGTCCCTACTGATTTCGCCCGGCACTTCCTGCGGACGTTGGTTCTCGATTGCTGCACGACCCGGGTCAAGACTCAGCCCGGCAACGGCCGCGGTCTTCAGCGAATTGGCGAGAAACTGGCGACGATCCATGCGCTTCAACCTTTCAGGGCAAACAAAGTAGCAAAAATCAAATATTCAAGTCAATCGTTTGACTACGCTATCAGAATGCCGAGGACTGCAGATTTTGTTTGTGCGGCCCTGCACCGGGTTGCCATGTCATCTGAACGTGGTCTGCTTGCTGGCTGATGGAGGGGTTGGCGCCGCCAGCGCCAGTGATTCGTACACCGCTCACGATATAGGTCAAGCCTGGCAGGAATGCATCTACATCATCATAGCCACGTGTTGTGAAAGCGATTCCGTCTGTTCCCCAGCGGACCATCTGCTCGGGATACCCGATTACGCTCGGGATCTTGATTGAATCAAGCAATGTGAATGTTTTCAGATCGTAGATTTGCAGTGTGTAGGGCAGCGCATTCGAATTGGCGGCGGTATCGGTGTCTTGCGTATCACGCCCGAGGAAATAAGCACGGCCGAGCTTGGAATCGGGCACCATCAATCCTGAGGCCATGAAATTGCCTACCATGAGACCGGTGACGGGGTTCGTAACTGCGCCGCCGTCGCTATAGATCAGACCGGTTCCCAGGTCGAAATGAGCTCTCCAACCTAAATAGTTATCGCTGGGGAAGTTCCGATTGAGCGTTACGCCGGAAGCCGCGACATTCAGTGCAGAGATATATTGAACGTCGATCTCGTTCGAGGATTGCGCGTAGAGAGTGCTGTCGTTTGGACCCCAGATCAGATTGCTAAAGTCGGCAAAGGGTGGCGCGTCGGCATAGAAGAGCGTGTCGCTCCGGGGCGCGGATCCGTCAAAGATCACGACGGGACCACACCCGATGACATCGATTTCTCTGTTGCCCTGAGTGACCGCAATCGTCTGCGGCGAGCCAGGTGCAACCTTGATGGATACGGCGTAGCCACAGCTGAGGGCCGAGCCGGCAGCACGTCCTTCAGTATTGCCTATACCGAGAGGCATGGTCAGATCCGGCGTCATTGCGGGCAGCGCATAGCGCTCGACGGAGGTGGCGCCGGCGAACCCTGCATAGAGAAGCTGGTTATCTGCAGAGATGGCAAGCGTGAATGGATCGCTGGCCGTTGGCATGACGGACTTCAGCACTCCGGCAACGGGATCGATCGATGCGATCGTATTGCCAAGCAACAGATCAGTTGCCGGCACACTCGCGTACAACAGTCCCGCTGCGGCATTCCACACCAGGTCGGAGCCCGAGACGTTGATGGCGCGTAGGTGCATGCCACTGCCCAGATTCGGCGTTACTGTGAAGCCGAGCGGATTGGACTGCGCATCGTTTGGATCGTTGGCAGCAACCATCAACCCGGCGCCTGGCGTGGCGAGGGAAGCGGCAGGCAACGTCACCTGCATCGTGGTGGAATTCACCATGGTGCTTGCGACGATATTGCCGCTCCAGGTGATCAGGGTAGACGGACTGAACCCCTGACCGCTCAGAGTAATGACTGTGTCTGGACTTCCGGCCGGTACGAACTCGGGGCTCAGCGAGGAAAGCACGGGAGCGGGAACGGCGTAGCCGCCAGCCTCAGAGGTGGGCGCTGTGCCAGGGGCGACGAAAGGTCCATCGATGATGTAGATCGTAGACCCGCTGGTGAAAGCCAGTCCCGCCGCGCCCCATCGAATAAGGTTTCCAGCATCCGTTGCGGAGAAGCCGGTGTCCAGATAAAGCGCGCTAAGAAAGTTGTGCTGGTTCTGATCGAAGACATCGATCTGCGTGCCGTATGCACTGTGCGGATACTGCACGTTGAAATCACCACTCATGTAGTAAGCGCGATGCAGAGTGGAGTCGATGGCGAAGCCGCGGTTGAGTGGCATTCCGGCATACTTGCCCAGCAGCCGCCCCGTTGCGGGGTCGATGACGTCGCCAGCGGGGTCATATATGTGTCCGGTCGGTCGGTCGTAAAAGAAGGGGGCGAACTCAGCAAAGACACCCGGCTTGGAGCTCTTGAGCGCGGAACCTGAATTGTCGATCGAGAAGGTGAGTTCATTTCCACCGGAGACAATCAACGTTGATCCATAGATCGTGCCCGCATCCGCACCCCACTGAATTGTGTCGACTGTAACCTGGCCCGAGGTAGGGGCAGATGCGGCAAGAGGGCGCATGACGCCATCGTCGTAGATGGCCAGAACCTTTCCTCCGGTACTAGTCTGCTGTGCCGCAGCTACCGTATGAGTCAGGCCAGGGGCTGCCTGCAAATCGGTTAAGCCAGCATAATAAGCGGTATTCGTTGTGCTGGCGCCGGCATTCCACTGAATGTCCGGAGTGAGTGAAGGAAGTTTGAGCCGAGCGATAACGGCGCTCGCCTTCATTCCCACATACAGAAACTGCTGATCATCTGTGATGGAGAGGAGCGTTGGCTCTGCCGACATCTGCTGGCTTGCGACAATCCCACCCGTTGCAGGATCGATCGCGACCACGCTGCTTGCGTTTGAGGTTGCAGAAGCCGAGACCGCCGCGTAGATACGCTGCTGCTTCGGGTCCCACGTCAACGCATTTGCCTGCACCGGCGCCGTGCGTACTCGATTTTCTCCGGCGATTACGGAAAGTTTCAAAGTCGCCGAGGTACCGCCCCCGGGCTCTGGATTCACAATGGATATGTCGAGCGAGCCAGGTTCCGCAACTTCCGAAGCGCTGATGCGAATCGCGATGCCGCCGTTGCCGGTAAAGGTATCTCGGGGCGCTCCATTCACCATTATCTGTGAGCTGCTCACGATGCCAGAAGCTTGCAGCACGAGATTGAAGTCCGGGGCACCCGCGGTCACCGTAGAGGGCGATATCGATGACAAGACGGGAACAGGATTCACCACGGCAAATGAGAGCGAGTTGGATCGACGACCCGAGTCGAGAACGGAGAACTGGTAGGTATTTGTTGTGGAGAGATAGTAGGCAGCCATCGTCGCCGTCATAGTTGTCGGCGAGACGTAACCACTTGTTGTCAGGCCGAAGGCCACCACCTGCGAGTTGGGCGTGAAGCCCGTTCCGGTGAGGATCACGGTTGTGTCCGGGGATCCAACCACCGCTGACGATGGAGACAGCGAAGTCAGGACGGGAGCCGGCGGCAATGGGGTAGTGATTGTCAACGGACTCGGGGCGGAGGTGCCGCCACCGGGCGCCGGATTCGTAACCACGATGTCGACTGTTCGAGCGGTGGTGAGGTCCGAGGCGGTGAGGCTTACGGTGAGTTGTGTGGCGCCCTGTATCTTCGTCGGACGCGGACTGCCGCCGAAGGAGGCAATCGAAGATGAGATGAAGTTCGTACCGGCGACCACCACATCGGTTGCAGCGGAGCCTGCTGGAATTGAGCTTGGAGTCAGGGCCGTGATCGTGGGCTGGCCATTGTCTACGCTGAAGGTCGATCCCGAGCCACCGCTCGAACCACCCGACTTCTGACCGTCAGGATTGACGACTGCAACGGAAAAGCTACCGCTAGTGGCGAGCAGGGAAGCGGGCACGGATGCGGAGAGTTGAGTGGAAGAGACGTACGTTGTTTGGAGTGATGTGCCATTGAAGCTAATGACACTACCCGAAACAAATCCTGTGCCCGTAACGTGAAGCGCCAGCGGGACGGAGCCAGCGGTTACCGAGGCCGGCGAAATCGAGGCAATTGTGGGCGCGGCTGTTGCCTGGCTCGGAGGCGGCGTTTCCTCGCTGGGGTGGCTGGTTCCACCGCAGCCGGAAAGGAGGAAAGTGAAGCAAAGCAACAGAAGCGCTGAGGTGCAGATAAGAAGTTTGCGGGTGGCCATGGGTCCCAATGAGCTGTAAAGAGTTCGCGGGGGATTTCAGCATAGGGGCTCATATTTACTCAGGCAAGCAAATACAGCAGCACGATTGCGAATAAAGTTACAAATTAATATCAATGAGTAGCTACGGTTACGAATGGCTGTTTCCCGATTTGGAACGATTCTTCATGTCAGGTTGGGCACATTCTCAAACCGGACCGTGACGGATTCCGCGTCCCGTTCGGTTCTAGCTAAAATCTGCTCGTCAGTTCTGCCTGAAGAGAGCCACGCCAGCAACAATGCGAAGAGCGCCGCACCGACTCCGAACTTCAACATAGCCGGAGCGCCGGACGGCGAGAAGAATCCCTCGATCGTGCCCGCGATTACGAGCATGGGAATGATGCCCGCGACCAACCGTACTGCGTCGCGCCCCGCAAGCGTGATGGAATCGCGGCGGTTGTAGAGACCGGGAAAGAGCATGCCTCTGGCCAGCCGAAGTCCGGCGCCGCCCGCGATGAAGATGGCTGGCAACTCGAGCGATCCATGCGGGCAGACGAAGCTCCACAGATCGCGCGACATGTGCGCCTGTTGGCACGCTGTTGCAATGACGCCCATCAAGAGGCCGTTGAAGAAGAGGAGCCAGACCGTGCCGAGGCCGGCCGTGATCCCAGCAGCAAATGCTATGAAGGTCACGGTCAGATTGTTGGTCACGATGCGGCTGCTCTCCTGCGGCTTCATACCGACGATGGAGTGCGTCCACATTTGATGGTGACGAATGGTTTCCACCATGTACGGACCGAGGAAGCTTTCCATGAAGCCGTGGCGGGTGGCAGTAAGAATGGAGCCCAGGAGCAGCCCGGACGCGAAGAGCGCGACCGCAGTCAGTGTGTAGGGAAGCAGCCGGAGAAAGTGGCGCGGATAATCCTTGCATAGGAACGCAATGATCGCGAGGAAGCTCCGTTTGCGGCTTGAGTAAATGATATTGTGTGTTCGGCCCAGCAGCTGATTCAGCATATGTGCCGTGGACCGCGCGGTTCCATCCTGGCGCACTACGGAGAGATCATTCGCGACCTGCCGGTACAGCAGCGCCAACTCACGCAGCTCATCGCGTCCGACTCTCCGCACGCCGCGACCCTGGCATTCGGCAGCCAGCATCGCCAGCCGGTCCCAATACGGGCGGCGCTTCTCAATCCACTGGTTCGAGATCATGACATTGGGTGACCAGCTTAAAGCATTTTCGGTAATACTGTGACCTACGAAGATTCTCTCGGCGTGACTTTTCCCGTTGAGAAAAGCCACGAGCAGCCGTTGCACGAGCTAACCAATATAGAAATGCCTTTTAGCATCGAAACGCCGGAACTCGTGGCGCTGGAGTTTCCGCTTGCCGGAATCGGTAGCCGCTTTATCGCCGTCCTCATCGACTATCTGTTGCAGTTCGCGACCTTCATTGTCCTGCTTCTGGGCATGTTGCTCTTCCTGCCCAGCATGCAGAAATTTGAGTCCGCAAGCGAGAAGTGGGTTGTCGCGTTGCTGATCCTTGTCCCCTTCCTGCTGCAGTGGGGCTACTTCGCCCTGTTCGAAGGCCTGTGGCACGGGCAGACACCGGGCAAGCGCGTGGCAAAGATCCGCGTGATCCAGCAGAGTGGCCGCGCCATCACCATGTTCGAATCGCTGTCGCGCAACCTCGTCCGGGCCATCGATTTCCTGCCGAGCTTTTACGTCGTGGGCGCCATCAGCATCTTCGTTACATCACGTCATCAGCGACTCGGCGATCTGGTAGCAGGCACGCTCGTGATCCACGAGTCGCAATCGGGCGATCAGCAGTTGCTCGCCAACACCCGTCTGTTTACTTCGATCGCCCCGCAGGCGCCTGCCGCTCCACGCGCGATCACGATTCCGGCGGATGCGCTCAGCCGACTGAACGCGGGCGACCTGCAAGCGATTGAGACCTTTCTGGAGCGACGTCTCGATATGACGCTTGAAGTGCGGCAGTCTCTTGCCGCGCGCCTGGTTGCGTCCACGGCGGCGCGCATGAACCTGCCACCCGCAGATACTATGCATCCCGAGACGTTCCTCGAAGAGGTCGCCTACGGCATGCGTTCGCAGGGCAGGCTGCGTTGAGCACGGATCATAGTCTGTAACCGCCGGCGTCGAGCTGGCGCTGCGCCACCATGCGGCTCAGCGCAATCGTGTCCTCGGGCGTGTGCTTCAACAGGCGGCGCAGGATCGCCAGTTGTGTGCGCAGCATGTCACCCTCAGCAACTGCTGCGAGCACGCGTCGCGCTGCCTTTTCAACAACCAAGAGGGCGTCGGCAGCGAACATCTTCACCATGGCATGTGCCGTCTGGGCCTGCGATTTCTGGGACTGCGTGCTGAGCTTGCGCGCACGCAGCAGAGCAGACTCAAGCGCGAATACCTGCATCGTCATATCGGCCAGATCGCCCATGATCTCCTGCTGGTCCTGGAGCGCCTGCATGTACTTCTGTGTAGCCGCGCCGGAGCAGAAGAGAGCTGCCTTCTTGAGATTGGCGAGCAGGGCAGCTTCCGACGCAAGCGGATCGTCGGTTTCGTCGCCGTCATCGAACGAGGGTGGTTCCATGACTTCCGCCATCAGCTTCTTGATCGCACCCAGCAGGGGCAATTGCCCGGCCGCCGCCCGCTTCATCAGCCAGCCGGTGATGATTAGCCGGTTGATTTCGTTCGTGCCTTCGAAGATGCGATTGATGCGGGAATCGCGGTAGGCGCGTTCTGCCGGATACTCTTCCACGTAACCGTAGCCGCCATAAATCTGCAGGGTGTGGTCGACGACCATGTCCAGCATCTCCGAGCCCCAGACCTTCAGAATCGAGCACTCGACGGCATACTCCTCGATTTTTTTCTGGATCTCGCGCGCGTTCGTAGCGTTGTCTCCTTCGAGCGATGCCAGCGCCGCATCGATCATTCCGATGGTGCGATAAGCCATGCTCTCGCTCACAAAGATGCCGGTCGCGCTTTCGGCGAGCTTCTGCTGGATCAGACCGAACTCACTGATAGTTTTGCCGAACGCCTTGCGTTCCTTCGCATAGCGGACCGCATTCAGCAGCGAATTCTTCGCGCCGCCGATGGCGCTTGCTCCCAGCTTGAAGCGGCCGATGTTCAGGATGTTGAACGCGATGTGGTGGCCTTTGCCGAGTTCGCCGAGCAGGTTCCCGACCGGAACTTTGCAGTCGGTGAGGATGAGCGGGCAGGTGGATGAGCCGCGAATGCCGAGCTTGTGCTCCTCCGCGCCGACGGCAAAGCCCGCTGTGTCGCGCTCGATCAGAAACGCCGTGAACTTTTCACCATCGACCTTGGCGAATACCGTGTAGAGATCTGCAAAACCGCCGTTGGTGATCCACATCTTTTCGCCGTTCAGGATGTAGTGCTGTCCGTCAGGCGAGAGCACGGCGCGTGTCCGCAGGCTCATCGCATCGGAACCGGAAGATGCCTCGGAGAGCGCGTATGCGCCGATCCATTCTCCGGTGACAAGTTTCGGGAGATACTTCTGCTTCTGTTCTGGCGTGCCGTACCAGATGATGGGAAGCATGCCAATGCCCACGTGCGCGCTGAACGTAGTGGCGAAGCTGCCCAGCACAGAGAGCCTTTCGCCGATGATCGCCGAGGTGACCTTATCCATCGCCAGGCCGCCGTACTCCTCGGGTGTGTCGGTCGCCATCAGGCCGAGCTCGCCCGCCTTCGCGAGCAGCGCGCGCGTCAGTTTGTAGTCCTTCGCTTCGATCGCATCTGCCGCCGGCAGAATTTCCTTCTGCGCAAAGTTCGTGGCCGTTTCGGCAATCTGCCGCTGCTCGTCATTGAAGTCTTCCGGCGTGAAGACCTCCTGCGGCGTGCGCTCTTCCAGCAGAAAGCTGCCACCCGCCGCTGCTTTCACCGTGGTCTTCGGATGTGTTGCCGGCGTTGCCATCAATGTCGCTCCAGTGGTTGCAATTTCAGTTGAGGTTTTCGAAGATGCCGGCCGCGCCCATGCCGCCGCCGACGCACATCGTCACCAGCCCATAACGCACTTTGCGGCGCTGCATCTCGTGCAGCAGCGTCGCGGTGAGCTTGGCGCCCGTGCATCCCAGAGGGTGTCCCAGGGCAATCGCACCGCCGTTCACGTTGACTTTGTCAGGATCCAGTCCAAGCTCTCGAATGACAGCGAGCGACTGCGCGGCAAATGCCTCGTTCAACTCCACCAGCCCGATATCTTCAAGCTTCAAGCCGGCAATCTTCAGCGCCTTCGGAACCGCATGCACCGGACCGATGCCCATAATGTCCGGCGCGCAACCGGCTGTCGCGAAGGCGACGAAGCGTGCCATCGGCTTCATGCCCAGCGCCGCAGCGCGCTCCGCGCTGGTCACGATAGTCGCAGCCGCGCCATCAGAGGTCTGCGAGGAATTGCCTGCCGTAACCGTGCCTTTGGCATGGAACGCTGGTTTCAGCTTCGCCAGGGCCTCTGCGGACGTGTCCGCGCGCGGTCCTTCATCGATCAGGAAGCTGCGTTTCTTCTCGGTGAGTTTCGCCGAGCCCGGCTTCGATGAGGCAGCTGGGGGTGTGCGTTCCGTCCATTCCACGGGCACAATCTCATCAGCAAATCGTCCTTCTGCGATTGCCTTCAGCGCCTTCTGATGGCTGGCAAGGGCGAAGGCATCTGCGTCCTCGCGCGATACATGAAAGCGCTCGCCTACCCGCTCCGCGGTGAGACCCATCGAAAGATAGGCTGCAGGCAGGTTGTCCACCAGCCAGGGATTTGCGCTGATCTTGTGGCCGCCCATCGGAATCATGCTCATGGATTCGGTGCCGCCGGCTACCACTACCGATGCGCCACCGCCACGGATACGATCTGCGGCTTGAGCGATGGCCTGTAGGCCGGAGGCACAGAAGCGATTCACCGTCATCGCCGAGACTTCAACCGGCAGACCAGCGCGCAGGCTGGCGATGCGCGCTACGTTCATGCCCTGCTCGGCTTCCGGATGCGCGCAGCCGAGGATGACATCGTCGACCTCGCCCTTGTCGAGTTGCGGCACGCGCGCGAAAGCGCCCTCCATGGCGGTGGCGGCCAGATCGTCCGGACGCGCGGTCGCCAGACTTCCTCTGGGCGCTTTGCCGACGGGGGTGCGGACGGTGCTTACGATCACTGCTTCCTGCATGACTAATTCCTTAGCGGTTTGCCGCTGTTCAAGGTGTAGGCGATGCGCTCCTGGGTCTTGCGTTCACCGCAAAGAGAAAGAAACGCCTCGCGTTCAAGGTCCATAAAATACTGCTCGGTGACTCGCGTGCCTGGAGCCACTCGTCCGCCACACAGGATGTGCGCGACGTGGCCCGCCACCTTTACATCGTGGTCGCTCGCATAACCGGACTGTTGCATGATGTATGCGCCCAGCTTCAACGTCGCCCGCACGCTCTCGCCCGCTGCAGGGATGTCCGTGCGCATGACAGGCGGCAGGTAGCCACCCTCGGCAAGTGCCTCCGCTGCCGCCTTGGCATCGAGCAGGAGCCGCTCGCGATTCAGCGTGATGCCGTCCTCTTCGGTCAGTAGGTTGAGCGCGCGCGCTTCCGCGGCAGAGGTCGAGACCTTGGCCATCGCGATGGTCTCGAATGCCTGCTTCATGGTGTCGACCAGTTCGGTCGAGATCGCGACGCGCGATGCATCACCAAAAGCGCGGATGGCCTCGTCTGTCGCCTTCAGCGCGAACTCCTTGGTGCCGCCGCCGCCGGGGATGAGTCCCACGCCGGTCTCCACAAGTCCCATGTAGAGCTCCGCGTGCGCCTGTCGCCGCGCTCCGTGAAGCGAAATCTCGGTGCCACCGCCCAGGCAGAGCGCATAGGGTGCGACCACGACCGGTCGTGGGCAGAACTTGATCGACTGCGTCATGCGCTGGAAGGCACGGATGGTCAGGTCAACGTCGTCCCACTCGCCTTCCTGCGCAGCCAGCAGCAGTTGCATCAGGTTTGCGCCGACAGAGAAGTTGTCAGCGTCGCTCGAGATGACGAAGCCGCGGAAGTCGCGTACCGCATCCGATGCCGGTTCGAGCGTCTTCGTGATCAGCCGCATGATGTCATCGCCGATCGCGCTCTTCTTCGAGTGCAGCTCAATGCACGCGATGCCGTCGCCCAGATCGACCAGCGAGGCGCCGGGGTTCCCGCGGACTACACCGTTGCTGGAGCGGAACCTAGCGATGCGCGCCAGACCCAATGCTCGCGCGACCGGCTGGTAACGCTGTGTTGCCGGATCGTAACTTTGCCCGCCGTGGTCGCCGTACCAGGTTGCTGCGCCGCTCGCCAGCATCGTCTCGACCACCGGGCTGACGTGCTCACCCGCCTCCTTCATACGCTTCACGGTGTCGGCGACGCCAACCGCGTCCCACATTTCAAACGGTCCGAACTGCCAGTTGTAGCCGGCGCGCATCGCACGGTCGACACTGGCGGCGGAGTCGGCGATCTCCGGCAGGCAATCCGCCGTATAGTTCCACAGCCGCGTCAGCAGCTTCCAATGGAAGCGCGCAGCTTTGTCTTTCTTCTGATCTCCGCTCAGGAGCATCCGCAGCCGCTCCGGCAGCGACTCCGCGTTCTTCGCCATGTCGAGCGCCGGCAGCTTCGGCTTCGAAGAAGACTGATACTCAAGGGTCTTCAGGTCCAGCACCAGGCGCACATCCTTGCCATCCGCGCCGCGCTCCTTCTTGTAGAAGCCGCCGCCGGTCTTGTCGCCGAGCCATTTGCGTTCGAGCATGGTTTCGAGAAACGGGGGCAGTGCCGCCTGACCGCCCGCATCCTGCTTTGCTTTGGCGAAGTTCCGCGCCACATGCGAGAGAATGTCCAGCCCCACCATATCTGCCAGCCGGAAGGTGCCGGTGCGCGGCAGGCCGATCGCAGTGCCGGTCAGCGCGTCCACCTCCTCCACGTTCAGGCCTTCTTCCTCCATGACGCGCAGCGTCTCCAGGATGAAAAAGGTGCCGATGCGATTCGCGATGAAATTCGGCGTATCGCGCGCGCGAACCACCTCCTTGCCGAGGTTTTGGTCGAGGAAGCCGGAAAGCGACTCCATCGCAGTCGGATCGGTGTCCGGTCCGGGAATGACCTCCACCAGACGCATGTAGCGTGGCGGATTGAAGAAGTGCGTGCCGAACCAGCGGCGGCGCAAGTCGGCAGGCAGCACGCCGGCAATCAAGCCGACAGGAATGCCGCTGGTGTTGGTGGTCAGCACGGCGTGCGGCTGCACATGCGGCGCTACGCGCGCCAGGAGTTGCTGCTTGATCTCGAGATTCTCTGTCACCGCCTCGATGATCCAGTCGCACTCGGCGAGCTGAGCCAGATCGTCATCGAAGTTGCCCGTGCGAATGCGCGCGGCCGCGGATGGCGCATAAAAAGCGGCAGGCTTGCCCTTCTTGAGCGCATCAAGCGCTTTGTCCGCGACCGAGTTTCGCGCTCCAACGCTTGCAGCCAGGTCCAGCAACAGCACGCTTACCCCGGCGTTCGCCAGATGAGCGGCTATGCGCGATCCCATGGTGCCTGCACCCAGCACTGCCGCTTTGCGTAGCAGCGGGGCGGTGCCCGCTTTCGTCGAGGTGCCTTCTCGTTCAGCAACTGCTTCCATGTTCTCCTCGTCAGTTCTTTAGCCGTGTATGTGAGCGTTGCCTTTGAATGCGAACGGGGGCTCCGCCAGTTCGCGCAAGCCGTCTGCCGCCAGGCCACCCGTCAGTAGCCGCACATACTGGTTCGTGATGGCGCTCAGCTTCAGCGGACCTGCCGGCTCGTACCAGGCCGCCATGCCATGAATAGCTCCCGCCAGAAGGAAAGACGCGATCTTCGCATCGCAGGACGCAATGGAGCCGTCTCCAATGCCACCCTCGATAATCGCGCGTAGCCGATGATCGATCTCGCGCTTCCGGCCGCGCACCAGCTTTCGGCCGGCCTTTGACAGTTCGCCATCATCGAGCCGGATCACCGCGCGGCCAAAGTCGCCAGTGACGATCTGGATGTAGCCCGCGATAAAGTCTGCTACCTTGTCCAGTCCGGGCTTTTCATCGGCTTCGATCGAGTCCAGCATCTCATCGATCAGGTCCGTCCCCAGCCGGTAGATCTCCACCAGGATCTCCTCTTTGTTGCGGAAGTAGTGGTAGAGTGCCGGCTTTGTGATGTTCAACTGCGTGGCCACGTCGTCCATCGACGTGCGCCCATAGGAGCGTTCCAGGAACATGCGAACCGCCGTATGCAGCACAGCTACCCGCTTGCCGTCGGGATTGCGTTTGCGATCGGCGAACAACCGGCGATGCGGCTGCAGGGCTGCGGACTGCTTCGACATCGTTCCACTCCGTCAGCGATTGACACTGCCGCTACCGGTTGATATCTTACTCACCGGTAGAATACGTATCAACCCTTCTACGCGCTCGGGCCTTGAATGCGCAAGCAAATTCTCGGGGCCGCCTTACCAAGGTAAGAACGCGGCGCAGGTGACAGCCGCATGAACACCGCGACACCCGCACACGCGCTCGCTGTGACGCTCCATTACGCAGAGCCGCCGTCGTTCTCGATTTGGGAGATGGTGCTGCTTGCCCTGCTTATCGTGCTTTCTCTGGTCGGCTTCTTCGCCCGCTTCGACCGCGTCCTGCGGAACATCTTTACTGCCCGGAAGGATCCCGACTTCCACATCGCTCCGGTCGGCCGGCGGATCTGGGACTTCTTCTGGGAGGTGCTTTGCCAGGCGAAGGTCATTAAGGAACGCCCTCTTCCCGGCCTTGCACACGCCTTTGTCTTCTGGGGCTTCCTCGCCTTTGCGCTCGTCTCGCTAAACCACTTCGCGTCCGGCTTTGGGCTGGGCTTTCTCGACTCTGATGGCCCAATCGGCAGCCTGATCGACGGCTTCTATTTCTGGTTCGCGGCCGTCTTCGCTCTGCTGGTCGCCGTCTCCATCGCCGGACTCTTTGTGCGCCGCTTCTTCGTGCGGCCCATCTGGCTGGGGAAAAAGGTTTCTTACGAATCCGGCGTGATCGCGTTCCTCATCTTCGCGCTGATGGTCACATATCTCGCAGCCTTCACCATCCCTTCGACCTCACCCATGGCGCGCGGCCTGTGGTGGGCGCATGCGCTTTGCATCCTGATCTTTCTGCCGCTCATCCCGCATACGAAGCACCTGCACTTGGTCCTGAGCCCGATCACCATCTTTCTCTCGCGCGGCGAGTTCAGCCACATCCCGCCGCTCGAAGGCGATGAAGACTTTGGTCTCGTGACAGGCAAGGATGTGACGCAACTCGTTGCATTGCAGGCCTACTCTTGTGTCGAATGCGGCCGCTGTTCCGAGCACTGCCCCGCCACCAATACCGGCAAGGTACTGAACCCGAAAGAGATCATCCTGGGCGTGCGCGGATACCTGAACGACCTCGGACCTCGCTCCGAAGAGCCGCTGCTCGGCAAATACAACTCCCAAGAGGCAGCCTTCCAATGCACTACCTGCGGCTCCTGCGAGTACCAGTGCCCGGTCGGCATTGAGCATCTGCCCATCATTATTGGATTGCGGCGCGGCGCCGTGAATACCGGGGCATGGGAGGACGATCACGGCACGAAGCTCTTTCTCGCGCTCGAACGCAATGGCAATGCGCTGGGTATGAGCGCGACCGAGCGCGACAAGTTCATCAAGAAACAGGAACTGCCTATCTTTGATGGCTCGCAGGAGTACTGCCTCTGGCTCGGCTGCATGGGCGCCTACGATCCGCAGGGCCGCGAAATTATCGCGTCTTTTGCGAAAGTGATGAACTACCTCGGCACCAGCTTCGGGGTTCTCAAAAAAGAGAAGTGCACCGGCGATCCCGTCCGCCGCCTGGGCAACGATCTCGTCTTCCAGCAGCTCGCTGAACAAAACCTGGAAATCATGAAGCAGCAGAAGGTCACAAAGATTGTGACCATATGTCCGCACTGTGTCCGCACCATCGCGAAAGACTGGAAAGACTACGGCGCATCGCCCGAGGTTGAGCATCACAGCGAGTTCATGGCGCGCTACCAGGACAAGCTTCCCAAAACCAATGGTCCCGAGATCGTCTACCACGATCCCTGCTACCTCGGCCGCTATCGCGGCTCGTACGATCAGCCGCGCGAGGTGCTCGCCCGCTCTGGCAAGGTCATCGATCCGCCGCGTGCGCGCGAGCGCTCCTTCTGCTGCGGCGCGGGCGGCGGCCTGGCCTTTCTTGGGGAAGAATCTGGCGAGCGCATAAGTCACGTGCGCGCGAAAGAGTTGGCTGCCACAGGCGCCAGTATCGTGGGCGCCGCGTGCCCCTTCTGCAACACCATGTTTCGCGATGCGCTGGCCGCCACGAGCGACGCTCCGCCCCAACTGCTCGATATCGCGCAAATCACCGCCCAGTCCATTGCCAATGCCACAACAACACCGTCAAACGGAGCACAGAACGCATGAAGATCATCGTCGCCATCAAACAGGTCCCGGTCCGGGACTCGAACCTGCGCATCGACGCAAGCGGTCATTGGATCGATGAAGACGACCTCAGCTATGAGATCAACGAGCCTGATGCTTACGCGCTCGAAGAGGCCCTGCAGTTAAAGGAGAAGCATGGCGGCGAAGTGGTCGCTTTGCTCGCCGGACCAGAGCGCGGCTCGCAGACGATTCGCGAGGCGCTTGCCAAGGGTGCCGATCGCGCCATCCACATCGAATGCGACGATCTCGCCTCGCTCGACACATTGGGCATCGCCAATCGCCTCGCAGCGGCCATCAAGGATGAGAAGGCGGATCTGATCCTCACTGGCCTGCAATCGGACGACCTGGGTCTGGGCCAGACTGGTGTGGTGCTCGCCGAACTGCTCGGCATCCCGCACGCCACCATCATCATGCAGGTGGAGGCGGCCAGTGGCTCCATCAAGGTAAAACGAGAGCTCGAAGACGGCTGGTTCCAGCACGTCGAGATGCCGCTCCCCGCGCTGCTCACGATTCAGTCGGGCATCAGCAAATTGCGTTATGCAACGCTGATGGGCATCAAGAAGGCAAAGACAAAGGAAGTGCGCCGCGTCTCCGCAGGCGACTTGCCTCAGGCTGCCGCGGCTACCGTGACGATTGAGCGCGTATACCTGCCGGAAAAGAAAAAGGAGACGCAACTCATCGACGGTTCGCCGAAAGAGGCAGCCGCGAAGCTGGTCGAAAAACTCAAGTTTGAGGTGCGGGTGATATGAGCGGAATCCTTGTGGTACTGGAACATCGCGGCGGCGCCTACAACCGCATGTCGTGGGAGGCGCTGGCCGCCGGGCAGCAGATTGCCTCAGCATCCGGCCAGCCGCTTTCGGCCGCAATCGTTGGCAATGATCTCGAAGCGCTCAGCGGTGAGCTCGCCAGTAAGAAGCTGGATAAGGGCTATCGCGTCGAGCACGCGCTGCTGAAGGATTACACTGCGGACGGTTACGTATTGGCGCTTGAGCAGCTCGTCAAGAAGCTAGAACCGGAATTCGTCGTCCTCCCGCACACCTACCAGGTCCGCGACTTCGCGCCGCGTCTGGCTGCGCGCTTTGGACAGGTTCTGCTGGCCGACCTCATCGGCCTGCGCAAGGACGGCGACAACTTCGTCTTCGTCCGGCAGCTCTTCCAGGGCAAGCTCAACGCGGACTATCGCCATCCCGGCTCCAGACCTTGCTTCCTGTCCGTCCAAGCAGGCGCCTTCCGGGCAGAATCGCTCGAGGCCGGCAGCGCCAGCGTCGAAAGCTTTGCGCCGCAACTCGACGCAAGCTCGATCCGCAGCAAGCCGGACGCGCCGTTTCGCGAGGCGGCGCAGACGGTCGATCTCGGCTCGGCGCCCATCATCGTCTCCGTTGGCCGCGGCATCAAGGAGCAGGACAATCTCCCGATGGTCGAGGAGCTGGCGCAGGCACTTGGCGGCGAGATCGCGGCCTCGCGGCCCATCTGCGACAACGGATGGCTGCCGATGGAGCGGCAGGTCGGCAGCTCCGGCCAGACCGTGTCGCCCAAACTCTACCTCGCCATCGGAATCTCGGGCGCCATCCAGCACCTGGTCGGCATGAAGGGATCAAAGACGGTGGTCGCGATCAACAAGGATGAGAATGCGCCTATCTTTGAAGTGGCCGACTACGGCATTGTCGGCGATCTCTTCGACATTGTGCCCGCGCTTACCGAGGCAGTGAAGAAGGCGAAAGGCGCGTAGAGATCGAAAACAGCATTAGGAGAACTAATCTAGTACGCTGCTCTTCAGTCACCTGAAGTAGTTCACCCGGAGGCGATCTGGATGGCGCAGTGGAGCGATGAGTTTCTTCCGCTGGGGCGGGCATATCACTGGGAGCGCGCCCGTGCACGCGAAGTCTATCTCGTCCAGCCGATGAGCGACGGCACGGTCCGCTCCTGGACCTGGCAACAGACCATGGACGAGGCGCGGCGGATCGCCACCTTCTTGCGCGCTCGCGGATGGGAGCCCGGTGCGCGTATCGCTACACTTGCACGCAACAGCGCCTGGTGGATCATCGCCGAGCTGGGTGCGTGGATGGCCGGCCTGGTCACGGTGCCTCTTTATCCTTCGCTGCGCGCGGACTCCATCCGCACCCTGTTGCAACACGCCGATGTGCGTGCCTGCTTCATCGGCGCCATGGATGACCGTGAAGCCATGCAGCGGGGCATCCCGGTTGGCATCCTGCGCATCGCCATGCCCAATGCCGCGCCCGACGTGCTGCGCGGCTGCGACCGTCTCTGGGACGACATCGTTGCCGAATGCGTCCCGATCTCCGACTCGCCCACACGTTCAGGCGATGAACTAGCCACCATCATCTACACTTCCGGCACCACCGGCGAGCCCAAAGGCGTGATGCACCGCTTCTCCGTGTTCCCCCATATGGGCGACAGCATCGCGAAGCTGGTCAATATGGACAGCAGCGAGCGGTTCATTTCGTATCTCCCACTGGCACATATTGCCGAACGGGGCGTCGTTGAGGCCACCAGCCTGCACATCGGCTGCACTGTCTACTTCACTGCCGGGCAGGAGAGCTTTCTCGCCGACCTGAAGCGCGCCAAGCCGACTCTCTTCTTCTCCGTGCCCCGGCTCTATCTGCGTTTTCGGCAGGGCGTTCTGGAAAAGGTGCCGCAGCCGAAGCTCGATCGCCTGCTGCGCATCCCCATCCTGCGCGGCATCGTGAAGCGAAAGATCCTGCGCCAGCTTGGTCTGGACTCGGTTCGCTTCGCCTCCTCCGGCGCCGCACCGCTCCCTGCGGAGGTGCTCGCCTGGTACCGCAAGCTCAACCTGAGACTCGTCGAAGGCTACGGTCTCACAGAGACGGCGATCACGCATGCACCCCGGCCCGAAGACTTCCGCATGGGCTACGTCGGGCCTGCGCTAGCCGGCGTCGAAGTCCGCATCGGACCCGACGACGAGGTCCAGATGCGCAGCCCCATGAACATGATCGGCTACTACCGCAACGACGAGGCCGCGCGCGCATGTTTCACGGCAGACGGCTTCTTCCGCACCGGCGACAAGGGCGAGCTCGCCCCGGATGGCCAGTTGAAGATCGTCGGCCGGATCAAAGAGCAGTTCAAGACGAGCAAGGGCAAATACGTTTCGCCCGTCCCGATTGAAAAGCGTTTCGGCATCCATCCCGCGCTTGAGGCCACTTGCGTCATGGGCGATGGCCGGCCGCACCCATTTGCGCTTTCTGTCCTCTCAGCAGAGGCCCGCAAGCAGTGCGAAACCAATGGGCTCAACGGCGAGCTCGGCCGCTCCCTCGAGACTCTGCTGACGCAGATCAATGCCGAACTCGATCCGCATGAGCGACTGCAGTTCCTGGCGCTGGTCGACGGGCCCTGGGACGTTAGCAGCGGTCTGATCACGCCGACCCTGAAGCTCAAGCGGCATGCGCTTGAGGACCGCTATGCCCCGCGCGTCGACAGCTGGATCGCGGCGCAGAGGTCGGTGATCTGGGCTCGTGGACTATGATCGGCACCGCCCTCCTGAACATTGCCGGGCGACAACTCGAAACCCGGCGCATCCCGGCTCCACACGCGCAGGGAACGATTGTCCTGCTGCACGAGGCGCTCGGCTCCGTCTCACATTGGCGCGACTTTCCAGAGCGGCTGGCGGAGCGTTGCAGCATGGATGTCCTGATCTACTCGCGACTCGGCCACGGCCAGTCCGAGGGTCCGCCGGTTGCTCGCAGCCGCCGCTATTTCGAACAACAATCGCTCGAAGTGCTGCCCGCCCTGCTGACCCAATTCGCAATCGAATGCCCTGTGCTGTTGGGACACAGCGAGGGCGCTGCAATCGCGCTCATTTATGCCACGATGCATCCGGAAAAGGTGCGTGCCCTGGTGCTGGAGTCGCCCATCCTCCGCGCGGAGCCCGCCTCTGCCGCCGGGATGGCAATGGCGGAGCGCGCATGGCAGGAGACGGATTTCCGCGAACGCCTTTCGCGTCATCACCGCGATCCGGATGCCGTTTTCGCCGCATGGCTCAGTATTCGCGACTCCGACAGCCTGCTGACATTGCCGCTCGAAGCCCACCTGCCTCCGGTACGCTGCCCTCTGCTCGTCATCGAAGGGGAACATGACGAATACGCAACCAGCCTGCAGATGGAAGCGCTGCGCCCACTTGCCCCGCAGACGCAACTTGTGCGGCTCACTGACACCGGCCACACTCCCCATCGCGAGCAGCCGGAGATCGTGCTAAAGCAGATCGCGAGCTTTCTCAGCCGGCTCGAACAAGTGCCATCGAACTCGCATAACTTCCTGTCCAGTCAGTAACAATCTGGTTGCCAGACGTCCTCGTCGATGATTACTCTTCGGCTCTTGCGTACGCTGCCCGGCTCACACCGGCAGCGTGCGGAAATCCCAGGAGGGCCCCGTTCCTATGTTCCCACTCCCCCATGCGATGAAAACTGCTCGCATCGCCCGCTCGATCTCCATGCTTTTCTTGCTTTCACTGGCTGTCTGCGGCGCACATGCCCAGCAGGAGTACGTTGGCCGCTACGACATCTACAACGGCTACGCAGCCCTTATTGCTCCGAAGCTGGACCTCACGACTCGCGGATATCACTTCCAGGCCGGATGGAACCAGAAGACGTGGCTGGCCGAGGGATTCGACTACTCCTTCACCACAGGTCACACCGAGCTGACTCCGGAGCTGCTGCCGACCAACCTGCAACTCCAACTCGGTCAGCAGATCTTGCAGTTGATCAAGGCTGGCCTCATCCCGCCGACCTACCAGGTCTATGTGCCGGTGGACTCCACGACTCAGACCTTTGCGGCAGGTCCCCAGTTCGTCTACCGCAAGTTCCAGCACGTCACTTTCTTCATCCGTCCATCCTTCGGCGCAGTCCACGAATCCGCGACGCCGCACCCGCATGACCTCGTCACCACGGCTATCGCGCAAGAACTTGTTCCCCAGGGCACGAAGACCGACTGGACCGGCTTTTATGGCTTTGGCGGGGGCTACGACCTGAATGCAACCAAACACATCGCAATCCGCATGCAGACGGACGTCGTCTGGTTCCACGTCTTCAATGATCTGCTGAAGGACGGAAGATGGGACATTCGCTGGTCGGTCGGCCCCACCATTCATTTCGGAGGAAACATTCGGCCCTTAAAGAGCGTCCTACGCAGAGACACATCCCCTGTGTCATCATTAGCGGCGTCGCAGTCCAATGCGTCCCCGTCGAATCCATAGGGAGACTCCTTCCGCATGACGATCAGCCCGCGCCGGGCGCTGCTGGCGTTCCCGGCGCTGCTTTGTGTGCTTTCTGTACCACCCGCGCCGGTAAAGACATCACCGGACCCCGCTGAAGGCAACTGCTCACTCATCATTCATGTGACCGGGTTCCGCAACGCCGAGGGCGTTCTCGGCGCGGAGCTCTTCACATCCCATTTCGGCTGGCCGGAGAAAGTGGACAAGTCTTTTCGCCACGCCACCTTTCCCATCGAAGGTGACCACGCGACGGCCCGCTTTGATCATCTCCCCGCGGGCAAGTACGGAGTGGCCGTCCTGCACGACGAGAATAAAAACGACAAGCTGGATCGGAATGTGTTCCTGGTTCCCAAGGAGGGTTTCGGCTTCGCCAACAACCTTCGCGTTCTGCTGGCTGCGCCGCCGATCGAAAAAGCCACCATTCCGGTAACATGCCCAACAACGACCACGGAAGTCCGCCTTATCTATATGTAAATGCCTACTCTGCTTTGCGAATCGGCACTCCGCCGGCCGGCACTGTCAGCCCCAGCGCGTCGATATAACCGGTGTTGACGCGGCACTTCGCCAGCTTCGCATTCTCCAGTAGCTGGTTCAGGGCGGCAGCTGCAATCTCGGGCGACGGCCGCATCGCAAGCTGCTTTTCCGTGTTGCCGACCCCGCGCCGCTCGCTCGAATACTTCACAATCTCATCCCAGTGGTCCGGCTTCGCAATCGAGACGATCGAGGATGTTGCATCCACCTTCTTGTACGGCCAGAAGCACCAGCCGATCTTGTCCTTTTCCAGCATCTCGCGGAAGCCGCGCACCCAGGCATCATCGTTCTCGCCCGATTCGCCCAGCCAGATCGGCACATGATACTTGTCGCGGAACGATGTGTATCGCGCCAGCGACTGCTCTGTCTTAGCTGCGGTCGTAGGGTTCCACGGAGTATTGAACTGATACAAGTGGAGTTGGTACATCACGTTCTTATCGAACGGAGGCCCGAAGACGCTGAAGTCGGTGTCCCACCGTGCTCCACCCAGTATCAGCACGTGGTGCGTATCCACCTGGCGAATCGCCGCTGCAATGCGCTTATAAAGCGGCTCAAGCTGGCTGTTGTACTTCTGTAACTGCGGATAGTGCGGGATCGGCTCATTGAGCAGGTCGTATCCCAGCACCGTCGGCTCGTCATGGTAATGATCGGCGATGCGCTTCCATATCGCGATCAACTCCTGCTGGTCGGCAGGTGAATCGTACAGCCACGGGTATCCATAACTGTCGTCGATGTTGGTGCCGGTCTGCCCGCCGGGCGCCATGTGCATATCGATGACAACGTACATGCCGTCAGCCTTGGCCCAGGACACGACTCGGTCGAGGAGGTCGAGCCCTTCGTCATTCCCGGGAGTAAAGAATTTGTAATGAATCGGCACACGCACCGAGTTCATGCCCGTCGATTGCAGCAGGTCAATATCTGCCTTCGTGATGTAAACGTCCCGGTACTGATGCCAGAATGTCTTCGCCTGCTGCGGTCCGATCAGCTCATCGAAATAGTCTTCGATCTCGCGCGGCGACGTCGGCCCATTGTCTCCGAAGTGAAACATATAGCCTTCCGGCTCCAGCCAGTTGCCAAGGTTGGTGCCGCGCAGCAGCAGCGGCCGGCCGGCGCCATCCACCAGATCGCTTCCTTGCGTGTGAACAAAGCCGGATTGGAGAGGCTCGGCCTTGAGCGAATTCCAGGGCGCCGCCGTCCATAGGGCAATTACGCAAAGCAGCAGAAAACGCATCACATAGCCTCCGGGTGCAATCACCGACTCACGCCGGGATGCCGCGTCATTCTAAAACAAACGATAATCTCGGGGCCTGATCCGGTATTATTCGGGCGATCCGTTTCGATTCCGCCTGAAAAGGCAAAGTTTCCGGATGCGCGAAACGCTCTCGCAGGGCTACTATCACCTTCACGCACACCACCATCGCGGAGACAAATGGCGCGCAAGAACCAACAGAAGTTGCATGGAGAAAAACCGGCAAGCCTGAAGACGCTGGCCGAGCACCTCGGGCTAAGTCCAGCAACTATTTCTGTAGTACTCAACGACGTGCCAGGCCGATCGATTCCGCAGGCGACACGCGACCGCATCAAGGCCGCTGCGACAAAACTCAACTATCAGCCCAGCCTGCTTGCCCGCTCGCTGCGCAACCGGCGGACCCACACTATCGGCATTCTCGTGCCCGAGCTCGGCGAGGGCTATCATACCCAGGTCCTGAGCGGCGTCGGCGATCAGTTGGTTCAGGAGGGCTACTTTTACTTCACCGCGCATCATCGGCATAAGCCCGAACTGGTGGAGCAGTATGCGCGCCTGCTGGTGGGTCGCGGCGCTGAGGGGCTGATCTTCGTCGATACCGCCATCCAGCATAACTATCCGGTGCCGGCCGTCGCGGTTGCCGCGCATCGTCACATCGAAGGTGTCACAAACGTGATGCTCGACCAGGGCAAGGCAGCGGAGCTGGCGCTAGGTCACTTGTACAAGCTTGGCCATCGCTCGATCGCCTTCATGCGCGGGCAGCCCTTCAGTTCCGATTCCGAGGACCGCTGGCGCAGCATCGAAAACGCCGCGAAGAAACTGGGGCTGAGCATCGATCGTTCGCTTGTAGTGCAGCTGGACCGCGATCTCACCTCGCCGGAGCTCGGCTACCCCGTTGTGGAGCAGTTGCTTGCTGCCGGCAAGCGCTTCAGCGCCCTCTTCTCCTTCAATGACGTGGCGGCGATCGGTGCGATTCGCGCACTGCGCGACGCGCAGCTCCGCGTGCCCGAAGATGTCTCCGTCATGGGCTTTGATGATATCCGCGCAGCCGCCTTCATCACGCCCAGCCTGACCACCATCCGTCAGCCGCTGGAGGACATGGGACGGATGGCCGCCCGCATCGTCCTCAGCCGGATCCGGAATCAGCAGGAGTATGGTGAACAGGTTGCTGTGGAGCCCGCCCTCATGGCGCGCGAATCGACACGAGAAGCATCGTGGACCCCAGCCTGACCCCAAATCGATCCGCGCCTCGCTATGCTTTAGGGCCGATTCTTGGAATCCAGGCCATCGAGCTGATCACCGGCATCGGTCTCACGCTCCTCGGCAGCGGTCTTCCGGCGCTGGCGGCCCTGTGGCGTCTGGACGACGCGAGCTCCGGCAGGTTATTGCTTGCAGTCTTTGCGGGCTCTGCTATCGGCGCGCTCCTGGTGCGCCCGCCGTTCCATCGCACTCTCGCCGCAGCCATGGCGATGATCGGTATCAGCATGGCTGGTCTCGCTCTTTGCGGTGGTCACGCGCTTTTCGTCCTCTTCCTCATCTTCGGCACGGGTCTGGGATTGGCGATGACGGCAAACAGCGTGCTCACCGGGGACCGCTACCGCGAACGACGCGCCGCCATGCTGACGCTACTGAACTTTTCCTGGAGTGCGGGCGCTGCCGTATCCCCCTTCACCGTCCAGTTCGTCATTCATCACGCAGGTGTTGGTGGTCTCTTCTGGTGCTTTGCGGCCGCCGGAGCCTTGAGCGCGATTCTGGCGCTGCTTTTAAGCGATCAGCGAACCTCCGGGCCACAGGAGAGCTCGTCGGCGTCGGCAGCTACCCCGCAGAGATCGAGAGGCGTCGTGGGGTTTTTCGCGATCTTCGGGCTGCTCTATTGCGGAACGGAGGCCGCGCTGGGTGGCTGGGTGCTCACGTATGTCCACCGGCTCCACTTCCAGATCTCTGCGGCGCCTCCCCTTGCGGCTTCTTGCTTCTGGATCTTCTTGCTCATCGGCCGGGCCGTTGCGCCTGCCGTGCTCCTGCGCGTTCGCGAGGAGCTGCTTCTCGCGGTCGCTCTCATCTGCGCCTTCGTCGGCGTGGCTCTGCTGCTCACGCTGCGCTCCCTGCCGGCTGTCATGCTATCTGCGGCACTGGCCGGCTTCAGCATGGCTCCCGTCTTTCCTATCTGCGTCTCCATCTTCATGGCGCTCACCAGCGATCCTGCGCAAACCCGCTGGATGTTCGCCATCGCCGGGCTGGGCAGTGCCACCTTGCCCTGGGCCACAGGCCAGCTCGCCGAGCGCACCGGCTCGCTTCACACCGGACTGCTGGTGCCACTGTTTGCTCTGGGCGTTATGCTCGTCATGATGCGCTGGCCGGGCGGTGGCACGGATCTCTTCCGCACCATCTTTCGTTCGCCGGCCGATCAGCCCGTTCCGCCGCCGCGATCGACCATCCTGCCGATCCTTTAATCTCTATCGCCAGACGCGTGCATCGTAATCAATGAGTCTGCTTCCGGCGCGACTGCCGCGCCATCCCAACATCGCAAAGGAGGGTGTGCATGGCGCGTCTGAAAGAGCGCATCGCAGTGGTGACCGGATCAAGCTCCGGGATCGGGCAAGGCATCGCTGCACGGTTCGCGCAGGAAGGTGCTCGCGTGGTCATCAATTACATCGGCGATGCCGACGGCGCAGACCAGACGCTCGACACGATCCGGAAGGCGGGCGGCGAGGGCGTCATCTGTAAGGCCGATGTCACGAAGATGGATGACACCCGAAAACTGATCGACGTGGCATGGCAGACCTGGGGTGGCTGCGACGTCCTGGTGAACAACGCCGGCATGGAGAAGGAGGCGGATTTCTGGGAGGTCACCGAGGCCGATTATGACAAGGTGCTCGGCGTCAACCTGAGGGGCCCGTTCTTCCTCACCCAGTATTTCGTCCAGAAGCTGCTGGCTGCCGGCAAACCCGGCCGCGTCATCAATATCTCCTCGGTACACGAGGACATGGCCTTTCCCGGACTTTCGACCTACTGTGCCAGCAAGGGCGGCATCCGCATGTTGATGCGCAATCTCGCGGTCGAGCTCGGGCCGAAGAACATCACCTTCAACAACATCGCACCCGGGGCCATCAGCACGCCGATGAACGCGAGCCTGCTCAATAACAAGGCTGAGCTCGACGCGCTTCTCGAAAACGTTCCGCTCGGCCGCATGGGAACCGTGGAGGACGTCGCCGGGCTGGCCGTTTTCCTCGCCTCGGATGAAGCCGCATATGTCACGGGATCCACTTATGTCATCGATGGCGGCCTCATGCGGAGTTATCACGAGCAGTAATCGTTGAAGCCCGCGCAGCAGACCCCGCGCGCGGCTGTTTATGTTAGTGTCCTCACGAGGTTCGAGAGAGGTTGAATGGCAATTAGCGGCGCTTCAGGACAAACGGTTTCTGTTTCAGAGAGCGGCAGCGCGCATTACGGCCGGGCGCTCACGATCGTTACAACGCTCTTCTTCATGTGGGGCTTTCTCACCGCGCTGAACGATTCGCTTATCCCCCACCTGAAGCAAATCTTCGATCTGAATTACGCGCAGGCAATGTTCGTACAGCTCGCCTTCTTCGGCAGCTACTTCGTATTCTCGATCCCTTCCGCGAAGTTGATCGAGGCTATCGGCTACAAACGCACCATGGTCGTGGGTCTCGCCGTCATGGCGTTCGGAGTTTTCCTCTTCCTTCCGGCTGCCAGCGTGCCATCGTATCCATTTTTTCTCGCAGCGCAGATCATCCTCGCTGCCGGCGTGACCGCCCTGCAGGTTGCGGCCAATCCATACGTCACAGTTCTCGGTCCGGCGCGCACTGCCTCGAGCCGTTTGAACCTGACCCAGGCGTTTAACTCCCTCGGAACGACGATCGCCCCCTATTTCGGAAGCGCGTTGATCCTCGGCGGTGCCGCTGAGCTTGCCCACATGACGCGACAGCAGCAGGCGGCGTCAGTCAAGATGCCCTACGCAGGCATTGGAATCGCGCTCGTCCTTCTCGCCATCGCTATCGCAATGGTGCATTTACCACGCCTCCAGACGACGCAGGAGTTCCGCACCACCGGGAGCGCCGAGAATCCGCTCGGCTCTATCTGGGAGCATCACCACGTCTGGCTGGGCGCCATCGCTATCTTCACTTACGTTGGTGCCGAAGTGGCCATCGGCAGCTTCCTCATCAACTACATGGGAAGCCAGGATCTCGGCGCAATCCCGGCAGCCACTGCCAGCAAACTCGTTGCCTTCTATTGGGGCGGCGCGATGGTCGGTCGCTTCATCGGTGTTGGAGCTCTGCGGCGTGTTCCTACCGGACGCGCTGTCGGCATATGCGCCATCGTCACCAGCCTCCTGGTAGTGACATCCATGCTGACCAACGGCCACGTTGCCATGGTGTCGATCCTTTTGGTGGGCCTCTTCAACTCCATCATGTTCCCGAGCATCTTCACCCTGGGGACGGCGCACATGGGGCCGCTTACCGGAAAGGCTTCCGGACTCCTCGTGATGGCCATCGTCGGCGGCGCCATCGTTCCCGTCATCCAGGGCGCCATCGCCGACAAGATCGGCATCCACCACTGTTTCATCCTGCCGCTGTTGTGTTACCTCTTCGTCATGTACTACGGCTTCATCGGCTCACGCCCGACCGGCACCAGCGTCGATCTGGTTGCAACCGAGTAGAGCGCAAACACAACAAAGGCCGGCAGGCGCCGGCCTTTTCGTTTGTGTCACGATCTGAAGCTATGCCGCGTTCGACTTGTCCAGGGATAGCGCCGCGATCTCCTCCTTAGAGAACAAAAGCTTCTCCCCGTTCGTGCGATCCAGCAGGTGCATCGACACGCCTGCGCTTAAGGTGCGATGCATCAGCTTCCGATGAAAGGCCGAGCTGCTCAGCAGGGTGCAGAGGCGCTCAAAGATCGGCAACCACTGGCGGGAGCGCGTGCGGATCGCTTCGCCTGGGCCATTCGGCTGGGCGACGATCTCCATCTCCAGCACGCCGTGCTCGGATTGGGTGCAGAGTTCCACGGGGCGCATCTGGAGCGAGTAGCGAGTCGTTTCGTTTGGCATGAACCTGACTTCCTGGACTGAATGGGTAACTGCGGTGAGACTCTTTCGGTCTCCGTTGAGTTGTATCCGTCTCGGATCGATCTCTTCGAGCCCGCTTCTTTGAGGTCTCGAATTCTTCCCTTCATATTCCTGTGCGACCCGTTAGTCTAACCCGGTTTCGATGAATGGATGGCCAACAATCTGCGCCAGCTGCACGTGTCGGCAGTGATGTTTCCTCTGGTTACCGGTAAGTCCTTTCACGGCAATCTGGTACCCGCCAATCTGGTACTCTCAAATTCCTGATGACTCGACGCATCTCCGTCCTCCTCTGCTCCTATTATTTTTTCTTAACCATTTGCACCCTCGCGCCGCTCGCCCGCGCCCAGGCTGCTGACCCCAACCACAAAGAGGCAGTCGACATCTTCCGCGAGCTCATTGACATCAACACGACCGACTCTGTAGGCAGCATTACCGATGCCGCGAAGGCCATGCAGCAGCGATTCCTTACCGCTGGCTTCCCGGCGTCGGACATGCAACTGCTCGGCCCCAATGATCTCAAGCAAAATCTTGTTGTGCGCTATCACGGGGCCGGTGGCAAGAAGCCCATTCTGCTCATCGGCCACCTGGATGTCGTCGAAGCACGTCGCGACGACTGGACGACCGACCCCTTTCAATTCCTGACCAAGGACGGCTACTACTATGGCCGCGGCACGCAGGACATGAAGGAGTCCGATGCCATCCTGGTGGAGACGCTTCTCAGTTTGCATCGTGAAGGCTTTCGCCCCGACCGCGACATCATCCTCGCGCTTACCGCGGACGAGGAGGGCGGCAAGTCCAACGGCGTCAACTGGCTGGTCGAGAATCATCGCAATCTCATTGAGGCCGAATACGTCCTTAATCCTGACGGCGGCGGCGTGGAGCTGCGCCAGGGCAAAGCAACCATCTTCGCCGTCGACGCGAGCGAGAAGCTCTACGCGGATTACCAGCTCACTGTCACCAATCCCGGCGGCCACAGCTCGCTGCCGGTGCCGGACAACGCCATCTATGAGCTCGCCGACGGGCTCGAGCGCCTCTCCCATTATGCATTTCCAGCCGAGTTGAACGGCGTCACCCGCGCCTACTTCGAGACCGAGTCGAAGATCATGTCCGGTCAGACCGCGGACGACATGCGCGCGATCCTGAAGACGCCGCCCGATCCTGACGCCGTCAAGCGGCTCAGCCAGACACCCGAGTACAACTCGACCCTTCGCACCACCTGCGTTGCCACGCGGCTCGATGCGGGTCATGCGAACAACGCGCTGCCGCAGCGCGCCCAGGCCATCGTCAACTGCCGCATCCTGCCCGGCCACTCCAAAGAGGAAGTGCGCCAGGAGATCATCCGCGTTCTCGACAGCCCGAAGATCGGCGTGAAGTACGTGGGCGACGGCGCTGACGGGCAGGGCGAGATCTTCGACAAGGCGCCGGACAAGAAGGCGCTGCCCCCCGCGGCTATCAAGCCGGAAGTGATGCAGGCGCTGCAACAGGTCGCAGGCAAGATGTGGCCCGGCATCCCGATCGTCTCCACCATGGCCGATGGCGCATCCGACGGTATCTTCACCAACGCGGCGGGCATGCCCACCTATGGTGTCTCAGGCATCGAACTCGAGAGCGACGACGTTCGAGCCCACGGCAAGGACGAGCGCCTGCCGATCGCGTCCTATGACCGCGGCGTCGATTTCTTCTACGACTTCCTCAAGACACTGACGACACCACACTAGCCACTAGCCACGCCGGGAGACACGCGTCCAGTGCAGCTTCACCTCATCGACGTTGCCGCAATCGTCCTATACCTGCTGGGTATCACCTGGTTCGGACTTCGCTTTCGCCACGGAGAGCGGTCGCTGCGGTCGTACTTTCTTGCTGACCGCAATGTGCCCTGGTGGGCCATCGCGCTCTCCATCGTTGCCGCGGAGACCAGCACTCTCACGATCATCAGTATCCCGGGTCTTGCCTTCACCGGCGACTTCGGCTTTCTGCAGATCGCGCTGGGCTATCTTCTCGGCCGCATCGTGATTTGCCTGCTGTTCCTGCCGCGCTACTTTGAAGGCCAGTTGATGACGGCTTACCAGCTGATCGGTGCGCGCTTCGGTAAGGGCCTGCACCGCTTCACCGCAGGGCTCTTCCTTGCCACGCGCGCCGCGGCAGAAGGCGTCCGCATCTTCGCCGTCTCCATCGTCATCACGGTCGCCTTCGGCACCGGCACCATTCCATCCATCATCATCCTGACCATCCTCACCCTCATCTACACCTTCGAGGGCGGCTTCGCGGCGGTGATCTGGACCGATGTCGTTCAGATGATCATCTACTTCGCCGGTACCGTGCTGGCGTTATGGACGCTCGCCTTGAAGACGCCGGGCGGCTGGAGCGCCATTCATCACACGGCCGCTGCGGCGCACAAGTTCACCGTCTTCCACTTCGCGTTTTCGCTCACCCAGACCTATACCTTCTGGGGCGGTCTCATCGGCGGCTGCTTCCTTACCATGGCCAGCCACGGAACGGATCAGCTCGTCGTACAGCGGCTGCTCGCGGCGAAGAACCTCGCCCAGTCGCAGCTCGCCCTGCTCTCGAGCGGCGTCATCGTCTTTGTGCAGTTCGCGCTCTTCCTTCTCATCGGCGCGGGTCTCTACGTCTTCTATCCCGCCGGTACGCTCGCGCACGTCGGCACGGCCGATCGTCTCTTCCCGCTCTTCATCGTGCAAGTGATGCCGCACGGCATCTCGGGGCTGGTGATCGCAGCCATTCTTGCCGCGGCGATGTCGAACATGAGCGCCGCGCTTAACTCGCTCTCCTCCACCACCATGGTCGACTTCTACCTCCCGCGCCATCCCGAAATGGAGGAGCGCGCACGCACGCGTCTATCCCGGATCCTCACCGCGGTCTGGGCCATCGTGCTGCTCGTGCTCGCCATCCTCTCGCGCACCGGCGGCCATGTCGTTGAGATCGGTCTCTCCATCGCTTCGGTCACCTGGGGCGAGATGCTCGGCGCCTTCCTGCTCGGCACTCTCACACGCCGGGCCACCCAGAACGGCGCCATCTTCGGCATGGTGATTGGCCTTATCGTCAATATCATTCTCTGGCAACAGCCCGGCCCATTCGCCGCCGGTCATGCGTGGGCAATTCCCAAGGTCGCGTTCATTTGGTACGTCCTAATCGGCGCGATGATCACAACCACCGTGGGCTACACAGCGAGCTTTCTGCTGCCGCAAAAAGAAAGGGCCACCGCAGCATGATGCGTTTCTGGCGAAACTCTGTCGTCGCGTTTGCCGTCGCGCTGGTCGCGCCGGTGCTCGCTCCCGCCCAGCAGCCTTCAACTGCTCCCGCAGCGTCACCAGTCCCCGCATCGCTCGCCTTTGCGCCAATCGACACCATGGTCAACGACGCTGTCGCGCACAATGAGCTGCCCGGTGCTGTCGTCGTCATCGGGCATGGCGGTCAGATCGTCTTTCATCGCGCCTACGGGATGCGCTCGCTTGAGCCCACGCGCGAAGCCATGACCGAGGACACGATCTTCGACATGGCTTCACTCACCAAGGATCTCGTTACTGCCACTGCCGTCATGCAACTCTACGAGCAGGGCAAAATCCGTATTGACGATCCCGTCGCGCATTACATCGCGGAGTTCGGCGCGAACGGCAAGCAGGACATCACCATCCGCCAATGCCTCACCCACTACTCCGGCCTCGCGCCCGACCTCGACCTCACCGGCCCTTGGCACGGCCGCGACGAGGGTCTGCGCCGCCTCTTCGAGTCCGCGCCCGTCGTGCCGCCCGGCGTCGTCTTCCGCTACAGCGATGAAAATTTCATCGCTCTCGGCGCGCTGGTGGAGCGTGTCTCCGGGCTGCCGCTCGAGGTCTACGCCGAACGCAACATCGTGGCGCCGCTCGGCCTCACCGACTCCGGCTACCTGCCGCCGGCAGAGAAGCGTTCACGCATTGCCCCTACCCAATACGTCACATCAGATGGCACTTTAGCCACCTCCGGCACCATGCTGCGCGGTATTGCGCATGACCCCACGGCTCGCCGTATGGATGGCGTCGCCGGGCATGCCGGCTTCTTCAGCACCGCGGCGGATGCTTCCGTCTACGCCGAGGCACTCCTGGACCGGCTCGCTGGCCGTCCTAGCAAGTTCCCGCTGAACCAGCTCACTCTGGCCAAGATGACCGAGCCAGAGCAGCCCGCGACCGGCACCGCTTTGCGTGGCTTCGGTTGGGATATCGACTCCGCCTTCTCCAGCAATCGCGGCACACTCTTTCCCGTCGGCTCTTTCGGCCATACCGGCTTCACCGGCACATCGCTGTGGGTCGATCCGCAAAGTGACAGCTACGTGATCATCCTCACCAATGCCGTCCATCCTGTCGGTGCCGGCCATACCGTAGCGCTGCGTTCGCGCATCGCCGATGCGGCCGCTCAGGCGATCGGCATCACGACGCAAGAGAGCGGTCAACTCACCCAGCTCACCGGCTACAACGAGACCCTCACCGGCGAACGCCGCTGGGCCGCCCGCAATGGCGACGTGATGACCGGCGTCGACGTGCTCGAGTCGCAGAAGTTCCTGACCCTGCAGGCACTCGCGAAGAAGCACGGCGGACATCTGCGCATGGGCCTGCTTACCAGCGCAGTGGGTGTGGATCGTGACGGCCACCGCACGATCGATGTGCTCGCACACGATGCGCACGCCGCCGATCCGAGTCTCACGCTCACCACGCTCTTCAGCCCGGAGCATGGCCTTCAGGCCAACCAGGACACCGAAAATATTTCAAACACGAAGGACACCGCCACCGGTCTCCCTGTGATTAGTCTCTTCGGATCTGAGGAGAAGCGTCGGCCCTCGATCGATACGTTGCGGCAGCTCGACGCTGTCGTGATTGACCTTCAGGATGTGGGCGTCCGCTACTGGACCTACGATGCGGCGATGGGCTACGTCCTCGAAGCAGCAGCGAAAATCGGCATCGACATCGTCGTGCTCGACCGCCCCAACCCTGTCACTGGGTCCTTCGTACAAGGGCCGACCTCCGATATCGGCCGCAACAGCTACACCAACTACATGCCCATCCCTGTGCGTCACGGTATGACCATTGGAGAGCTGGCGCGCTACTACAACGGCGAAGGTCATCTCAACGCCGCGCTCACCGTCGTGCCGTTGCAGGGCTGGCAACGTGGCGACTGGTTCGACTCCACGGGCCTCAACTGGATCAATCCGTCTCCGAATCTGCGCAGCCAGCGCGCCGCCGAACTCTACACCGGCCTCGGTCTCATCGAAACCAGTAACATCTCCGTCGGCCGCGGTACCGATACTCCTTTTGAACTGCTCGGTGCTCCCTGGATCGATGCGCGCACCTTCGCTCGCACACTCAACGCGCGCCTCTTGCCCGGTGTGCGCTTCATCCCCGTCAGTTTCACACCCGCCGCGCCCTATCCGTACGCCGGCCAGCTTTGCCACGGAGTCTCCTTGATCGTGATGGATCGCAACGCGCTCGACGGGCCGGAGCTCGGCCTTGAAATCGCATCAGCACTCTGGAAGCTCTACCTCAACGACTACAAGCTCGATCAGATCGATCACCTTCTCGTAAACAAATCCGTGCTGGATGCGCTGCGCTCCGGCGAAGATCCGCAACGCATCGCAGGCGACTGGCGACTCGCACTCGATGCGTTCATGCAGCGCCGTGCTGCCTACCTTGAATACTGAAAATCGAATTTTGATCAGATAGCTCTCCGGCGAAGCTCATCCACAAACACCTGTGTCGCGATCGCCTCGCACGGCCAGTCCGGGTACACTCATCGCGTGCGTATTTCAACCCTCTCGCTCTTAGTCGCGCTCGTCATCGCCGTCCCGGCTTTTTCGCAGACCACGATGCCGTTATGGCCGGGCACTCCGCCCGGTGCACCCAACGTCCCGGACGGCCAGCAGGAGCACGACACCACCAGTTCTTCTGACGATATGATTGCGGGCAGGCGTGTCGCGCGGATCGGCTTCGTCTCGAAGCCAACTCTCGCCTTCTATCCCGCACCCGCGGGTAAGAACACCGGCGCTACCGTCGTCGTCTTTCCCGGCGGCGCATACAAGATCCTCGCCTACGATCTCGAGGGCACGGAAGTCTGCGACTGGCTCAATGGCATCGGCGTGAGCTGCGCTCTTGTGAAGTACCGCGTCCCGAATGCGGGCCCCTTCCCCAAATACACCGAGGATCTCGCCGATGCGCAGCGCGCTGTACGCATCGTGCGCCAGCATGCAACCGAGTGGCAGCTCGATCCTCACCGTGTCGGCGTGCTCGGTTTCTCTGCCGGCGGCCATATTGTCGCGGTCCTCGACGCGCACGCTGCGGACGCCGTGTATCCTGCGATCGACGATGCCGACAAACTCAGCGCGCGTCCGGATTTCGCCCTGCTCATCTACCCTGGCTATCTCCATCAGGAGAACGACCTGCTTGCTGTGCGACCGGAGGTGAAGCCCGTCGCGCTGACGCCTCCCAGCTTTCTCATCCAGACTGAAGACGATCCAGTAAAGGTTGAGAACGCCTTGGTCTACTACGAAGCACTGAAGCAGGTGAAAGTGCCCGCCGAGATGCACCTCTTTGCGAACGGCGGACACGGCTACGGTTTGCGGCCAACAAAACTGCCCGTCACTCACTGGCCCGACCTCGCCGCCACCTGGTTGCACACACTCGGCATTACGACACCCTGAAACGAGAAATCAACGCGTGCCGTTACCTTCCCCCACTTGCGGTGTCTCACAACCTGACGGCATGAACTTATCCCTGAGCCGACGCTCCGCCCTCCGGATGCTGGCCTCGCTTGCGGCATCGCGCACCATCGCGCATGCGCAATGGGACCCGGCGCGGCGCTACGGTCCACCCCGTACAACGCGTCGTCTCCAGGTTGGCAGCTCCACTCTGCAAGTCGAGTTTGCAACCGGCGCACTCGATCTTTCTGACGACGTCGTGATGAAGCGAATCGAAACCGCAGCCCATGCTGTCGCTACGTATTACGGCAGTTTTCCTGTCCCGCGTACCCGCATCTTCATCGTCCCTGTTGCCGACCGCAGCGGCGTTGTGCAGGGAACCACCTGGGGTGACGTCGGCGGCTGGCCTGCCTTCACGCGCATTCGTCTCGGCCAGCACACCTCACCGCAGGAACTCGCAGCGGACTGGACCATCACCCACGAGCTCGTCCATCTCGCCTTTCCCTCTCTGCCGGACGATCAGCACTGGATGGAAGAGGGCCTCGCCACATACATCGAGCCCATCGCGCGGGTGCAGACAGGCGAGCTCCCCGCAAAACAAATCTGGAGCGACATGCTCGACGGCATGCGAAAGGGTGAACCGCAACCGGGAGACGAGGGCCTCGACCGCACTCACACCTGGGGTCGCACCTACTGGGGCGGCGCGCTCTTCTGCCTGGTGGCCGATGTCGAGATCCGTGTCGCAACCGGCAATCGCAAAGGTCTGGAGCACGCGCTCCGCGCCATCGTTACCGCAGGCGGAACCATCGATCACGATTGGCCGCTCCCGCGCGCACTCGAAATCGGTGACGGCGCCACCGGCACGCGCGTGCTGACGCAGCAATACCGTAAATGGAGCACGTCGCCGGCTCCGGTCGATCTTGCGAAGCTATGGCAGCAGCTCGGCGTTCAGCACAGCGGATCGGATGTCGAGCTCTCCGCATCAGCGACCTACGCGAAGATTCGCGACGCGATCACGACGGCGAAGGCGTAACAACCGTCGATGTCATCCTGAGCGAAGAGAAGAGGCTACTGCGCCAGAAACTTCTCCACTCGTTGCGACACCTGCTCCGCATCGCACTCCATAAGGACGTGTCCGCACGGCGTATCGGAGATGTAAGTCTCCGCGCCCGCGGCCTTTGCCCACGCGAGTGCAGGCCCGGGATACACCAGGTGATCATGCGCGGAGACGATCACCAGCCACCTCGCGCGCGTCGCCTTCGCCACCTCGTCCATCGGCTTGCCGCCTAGCACGTCGAGCGCCAGCACCGCCTTCAGTTGCCACATGCGGTCATTCGCATCCTGCCGCTCCGGCTTGCGCGCTTCATCCAGCAGCGCAGGGAAGTCCTTCCGCTCGGTGTGCTCCACGCGGAACTGCGGCGTGGTCAGCTCCATCGTCAGCAGCTCATTTGCCAGCTTCAACTCGGGCTGCTTTCCCCCATACCTCCCGCCCTTGTAATCCGCATCGGCCAGCATCGCATCTTCCGTAATCGTGTGCGATAGCAGGTCATAGCTGGTCGGCTGCGGCGTTCCCGCGATCGGCACCGCCAGATCAAAAAACTCCGGATAGGTCACCGCCCACTCGAAGGTCTGCTCGCCGCCCATCGAGATGCCGATCACCGCGTGCGCATGCTTCAGGTGCAGCACCTCGGTCACCGCGCGATACTCTGCGCGCACCATGTCGCGTTCTGTAATGGCGGGAAACTCCGCGCCCTTCTGCACGTCGCTGTTTGACGGAGAGGACGACACGCCATCACCCAGCGCATCCAGCAGCACCGCGTAGAACTTCGTGCTGTCGATCAGCCTGGTGTTGATCTGCCCTGACTTGCTCGGCTCCGAGCCAACCAGCGAGAGCAAGTCCTCCGTGCGGCCATTCAGCCACGTCGGCATCAGCACGGCATTATCGCCTGCGGCATTCAACGTGCCGAAGGTGCGATATCCCACGCGGCAATGCTCAATGGTCTGGCCGCTGTCCAGCGTGCAGCGCCCGAGATCGGCGAATTGCTGCGCACCATCCTCTGCAACAGCAGGCAGAACGGTGAGGGACAGCGCAGCGATCATTATGACCACGCAGGCGAATCGCTTCACAGAAGCTCCGATGAGTACACGAGTGGCCAGTCGCATGCGGAGGCCGCTCGCTTACATGTTGGTGTGGCCGTGCCGCATCTCTTCGTTGAACTCCGGCTTCGTCAGAGAGAGTGCATGCGCCAGCAGCGCGCGATAATGCTCACCCTGCTCGGAGAGCTTCGCGGTCGGCGTCGCAAAGTCGGCATCGAGCGTCAGTAGTCCATCCTTTGCCAGATACGCCGCATCGCTCTGCAACTCCTCTGGTGTCGTGTTCAGATATTGCGCGTCATACGGATCGGCGATCCAGACAGGCTGGTTGCCGCCCAGCGCCGCAGAGAGCCAGTAAACCTTCATGGCGAGGAATTCACGACGCAATATCTGCGTCGTATCGGAGAAAACAAAGCGATTCTGCCAGCGGCTGTAATACCGCGTGGTCACCGGCACCGGCTGCCGGTTGCCGGACTTCAGCATCTCCAGCTGACCCTGGTCCAGCGTCTTGCGCACTGCGTTGTAGATGAACGCCTCCGCATAGGGCTGCTCCGGAGCCGCTACCACTTCGGCGAATGTCACCGTCATGCTCGCGGCCACCTTCGTATGCAACGGCGAGCCGCTGCCGTCCTCGAGGCCGACCACACCATGCACCAGATAGGTATCCGCGCCCGAGGTCGACAGGTGAAACGGCCACTTAAACTCGCGGAAAACCAGCGGCAACCCGGCGAGCGAGACCATCGCGTTCGGATTCGGATTGCCCAACCGTTTCGCCGCCTGCTGCAGGTAAGTCGCGAGCTCTCGTTTCTGGTCGTCATTTACGGGCGCAAAGCCGTTGCTCAATTCGAGCGCCAAAGTCCGCTCCGCTGGTCTGTCGGGCGCCAGTCCAAGGCGGAAGATCGAAGTCGGCTTGCCGTGGAAGTCCGCCCCCTCGGTGGTGGACAAAATTGTGAGGCCGGCTTGCTTTGCCGCCTGCTCGATGGTCTGCTGCAAAATCTGCTGTTCCTGTTTACTGGACGCGAGTGTCATTCCGTTCCTGTGCGGGGAAATACGGCGTCGCCGGACGATGCTTCCGCCGCGGGCTGCCTCGTTCATTGTACCGGCGACGACGTCACACGCTTCCCTAGGCCCGGGCAGTCGTCATCAGTGCGGAGCAGTCGTTGTGGTACGTCCCCGTCTCCCGCCATGCGCGCGCCGGTTTGCGGTTACGCCGGAGCAGAAGCTGCTCCACAAACCGGAGCTCCGCCGCCATGGGTGCTCGGTCTGTCGCCCAGCGCACCGCTTCCCTCTGCAGCCGCCGCGCTTCCTCCAGCCGTCCCGCCTGCCGCTCCAGCACGCCCATAAGGAACAACGCATCTGCATGGCGCGGATCCAGCGCCAGCACTTCCCGGTACATCGTTTTCGCGGCCGCGGTACGGCCGGCGCGGTGGTGTTCGGCTGCAATCCGCATAACAGCCGTCAACAGTTGCGTCACCGGGATAAAAGGTCGGGGCAGAGCATTAGTCATCGCAATCACCTCAGAAATTCACTGGTACAAGATCTTGCCTGCAACCCAACCATAGCGAGCTTTCGCCTCTTCTTCACCTAAAAAGCTTGCTCAATTGTTGACCCATTCCTCGAATGGGACCGGGTTCCTTCGCCGGAACTTCGCCGTGACGAAAGTTTGTTTATTGATTGCTTTCCCCGCGATCACAGCCGACCGTTTGCGCCCATACAGCCGCTACCATTAGTGCGATGACCATCACGAAAGCGAAGCGAGCCGCCACCCAGGGATCCCCGGCCGCCACCCCCCTCATCATTGCGGGCAATCTCCGCAACAGCGAAGCCACTGCCGAGGTGCACAGCCCCTACGATAACCACGTCGTTGCCACCGTCTGCCGGGCCACCGGGGGCGATGCGGACGAAGCGCTTCGCGCCGCCGAACATGCATTTCCCGAAACGAAATCCCTCCCGGCGTGGCGGCGTGCCGGCATGCTCGAGCACATCGCCCATCGAATCGAACATGACGCACTCGATCTAGCCCGCGGCATCGCGCTTGAGGCCGGTAAGCCTCTCTCCGCGTCGCGCACCGAAGTCGAGCGCGCCGTTCAGACCTTCCGCATTGCCGCGGAGGAAGCCAAGCGCATCGGCGGCGAGCTCTTGCCCCTGGACTGGACCCCGGGCAACGATCAGCGCGCCGGTCTGATCCGCCGCTTTCCCATCGGTCCCATTTTGGGCATCACGCCATTCAACTTCCCGTTGAACCTCGTGGCGCACAAGCTCGCGCCTGCCATCGCTTCCGGCAACCCCATCATCATCAAGCCCGCGCCGCAGACGCCGCTCACCGCCCTTCGTCTTGGCGAGATAGCGGTCGAGGCCGGCTGGCCGCGCGGCGCCATCAGTGTTCTGCCCTGCTCGAACGAAGTCACAGCCGGCATGCTCGCAGACTCGCGCCTGCGCATGATGACCTTCACCGGCAGTGCGGAGGTGGGCTGGAAGCTGAAAGCAATGGCTCCGCGTCTACGCTGTACTCTCGAGCTCGGCGGCAACGCGGCCATGATCGTTCATGAGGATGCCGACATCGAACTCGCTGCGCGCGCCATCCTGACCGGCGGCTTCAGCTACTCCGGGCAGAGCTGCATCTCCGTGCAGCGTGTCTTCGTTCACAAGATGCGCTGGCAGACTCTCGCACAACGCCTCACCGAAGGCATCGAGCAGATGCACGCCGGCGATCCACTCGACGAGCAGACCCAGATCGGCCCCATGATCTCGATCGCCGCCGCCGAGCGCGCTGCTGCATGGATCGAAAAGGCCGTCGATGCCGGTGCGCGCCTCATCACCGGTGGCGAACGTCGCGGCGCGCAGCTCTCACCGGCGCTGCTGGCCAAGGTGCCGCGGACCACAGCGCTCTTCAAGGAAGAGGTCTTCGCTCCCATCGTCTTCCTCAATCCATATGAAACCTTCGACGAGGCCATCGCCGCCGTCAACGACTCGCGCTACGGTCTGCAGGCCGCGGTCTTCACCAAAGACTGGGGACGCATCACGCAGGCCTTCCGCGAGATCGAAGCGGGTACCGTGCTCATCAACGAAGCCACGTCCTGGCGCGCCGAGCACATGCCTTACGGCGGTGTAAAGGACAGCGGCACCGGTCGCGAAGGTCTGCGTTCCGCAATTGAATCCATGACCGAAGAGCGCATGCTCGTCGCCCAATTCTGAGCTTTCCCGTTTTGGGTCTTCCCAGAGTGAACCGCTGCGCCACCGCAGGGGGATGCCCTTTCACTTCCGTGTGAGCGGAGAAATCGCCGTCTCCATCGCATCATCGATGTGACGCGCCCCGCACTCAGACGCACTCGGCGCGCTGTGAGACGAACCGCCATGGGTCAAACGCCAACCAGAACCAGGACGACCCTTCTCGCGACGATGCTTGTCATCTCCGCGACCATCCTTTCGAACGTGGCATCAGCCGATTCAAAGTCCGGTCTAAGCACCGCCGGTGCAAACCGCCTGATCATTCGTCTCATTAACGCGGAAACCGGCGACCCGATGAGCCACCAGAACGTGCAGATCGAATGGGACGCCGATGCCGAAGAATCGCTGGTCTATGTCGGCGGCAAGGGCCGCGGCACCATGGACATCCTGGTCGGCAGCGCAAACTTCACCATGAAGCCCGGCACTAAGGACTACGGCGATCCCAACCGCCTCGCCTTCTTCAGTTGCAGCGGCCCCACCATCGCGGTTCCCGTCCAGCAGGCCATCCGCAAGGGTTTCGTAGCGCACAACGAATGCAACACGCGCACGGTGCAGGCAAGTCCCGGTGAGATCGTCTTCTGGGCCCGGCCACTGCCGCTCTGGAAGCCCGATTTTCAGTAAGCTATCTGCGCTGCAAGAGCGGACGGATGAGACAGCCCTGAAGCGAATCGCCGATGAGGACGACAATATAGCCATGAGAATCTTCGTGCTTGGATTGGCGTTCCTGTTCCTGGCAACAATGGCTCGTGCGCAAAGCTTGGTTTTCCATGTCCTCAACGCCGACTCTGGAAAGCCTTTCAGGAGCGAAAACTTCACGATCGAATGGAATCTCTCTTCCAAGGTGTCGATTCTCAGCCTGGGAAATGACGGCACAAAGAGAGTCACGATTCCGGCTGGAGCGACGAACTTTATGATGCTCGGTGGCCCAAAGAAGGGTTCGGAGCCGTACCGTGTTCCCTTCATTGATTGCAATGGCCCGATTTCAGAAATCTCAGTTGAGAGAGCGGTGAAAGAAGGCGTGGTGCCAACCAACCGCTGCGGGAGAAGTACCGCAACCGCCAAGCCGGGCGAAGTCATCTACTGGGCCCGGCCGGTGCCATTCTGGATGCCAGACCTTCAGTAGGCTAAGTATCACCGCGCAGGCAGCACAGTCCCCCGGCACTCCCCAAATCCAATCCGCACCGCGCCCTCGCGTTCGCAACACCCGCGCAGGATCACCGTATCCCCATCCTCCAGAAACTTCCGCGTCTCCCCATTGCGCAGCACCACGGGTTGCGCGCCGCGCGCCGTGATCTCCAGCAGGCATCCACGCGCCGTCGTCGCTGCACCCGATACCGTCCCCGTCGCCAACAGGTCGGCCGTCCGCAGATTGCATCCGTTGCTGGTGTGGTGCGCCACCATCTGGCCCAGCGTCCAGTAAAGTTCGCGCAGGTTGCTGCGGCTCAAGAGAAACGGCGCCTCGCCCGCCTGGTGCATGCGCGGTGTTTCCAGCAGCACCTCGAGCCGCACCTCGAAGCCGCCGCGCCGTTGATCGTCCCCGCCGATCAGATAGGGAAGCGGCACAGGATCCTCCTCGGATCGCGCAAACGCCGGCACGCGGAACGGCTCCAGCGCATCCAGCGTCACCACCCATGGCGACACCGTCGTCGCAAAGCTCTTCGCCAGGAACGGTCCCAGCGGCTGATACTCCCAGCTCTGGATATCGCGCGCCGACCAGTCATTCAGCAAACACAGTCCGAACAGATGCTCGCGTGCTTCATCGATGCCCACGGGTTCGCTCAGCGGATTCGGTTTGCTTACGAACGCGCCCACCTCCAGCTCGTAATCCAGCAGGCGGCTCGGCCCGAAAGTGGGTGCCTCACCTGCCGCGCCCGCCATCTGCCCCCGCGGCCGTCGCACCGCGGTGCCACTCGGCACAATCGAAGAAGCGCGTCCGTGATAGCCGATCGGCACGTACTTATAGTTCGGCAGCAGCGGATTCTCCGGACGGAACAACTTGCCGACATTCGTCGCGTGAAAGATCGACGCGTAGAAATCCGTGTAATCGCCGATCGCTGCCGGCACCAGCATCTCTACCGCGCTCTGCGGCTTCAGCGCAGCTTCCAGCACGGCGCGGTGCCGCATCGTTTCCACCCGCGCTTCTTCGAGCAGCGCGCTCAGCCGCTCGCGCAGCGTGCGCAGCGCCGTCCGCGGCAGCGCCATTAGCGCGTTCAGCGTCGTCTGCCGGCACGCAGCGACCACCGCATCGTCCAGTCCCGCCAGCACACCCGCTTCGGTCAACGCATGGATGTCGAGCGCGCGATCCCCGATCGCCGTCACCACGCGCGGCGTCGCCTCGCCCGGAATGCGTGCCACGCCGAATGGCAAATTCTGGATAGGGAAGTCGGTGCCCGCCGCCTCAGCCGACTTCACCCAGCTATGCAGCGCGGGATCGCAGGTGTTTACAGCCATCCAAGCTTCCTCAGGTCCTCAATCGGTTCGGTGAAGGAGCACGACCCAAAGCTGATCGCGAACTTGTCGCGCGCCTTGCGAATCTGCTCTGCCGTCAACGTCACACCGCTGTTGTGCCAGGTCATTGATTCGTCCATCGTAATGGCATCCGCGTCACGTTCGTCCAGCATCCACGCAGCCTCCTGACGCATCTTCGGCTCATGCCACAGCAGCACCGCCGCGCAGAACACATTCAGAAACCCGTGCATCACTGCCTGCGGGCTCTCCGTCTGGTACGTGAGACGCTGCATCCCGCGCAGCGGATGATGCAGTCCTGCCGTCGCCTTGAAGGCCAGCCGCCGCTCGCTCGCAATGCGCAGAAACTCGAGCACCCGCGACTCCTCAGGAATGGCGCCCGCCACCTCGCCACCGGTGCGGATCTTTGCCCTTGCCCTCGCCACCGCTGTGGCCTGCAGCAACGCGTGCCATTTGTCCGGCGGTGTCTCGAAATATATCTGGTAGTTCCCGCCAAATGCCCGCGCCGCATCCTGGATCTCGCGCGCATTCGCGGCCTTGATTTCGACCACGTCGACGCTGCCGGATCCGCACCTGCCGGACTCATCGCCCCCGGTATTGAACCGGCCGACGACATCGGCATCGCTCGCCGTCGCCAGCACGCTCAGGCTCCAGGCGCTCGCATCCACTCCGGAATTGCAAACGGTATCTTCATACTCCGCCAGCCGCGCCGCCGGCACAATGAAGCGCCCCAGCATCCAGGCATGCTCGCCGCGCACGTAACTGTCGTAGTTGCGTATCGCCGCTTCCATCCCGAGTCCCGCAGGCGGAAACAGCCCCGCGTAGTCGATCAGCCCCGTCAGCAGGCTGCGCAGCGCGGGCGGCGTCATTGCCGTCCGGGCGGTGTAAAGCGGCGGTTCAGTCCCTGCCAGCACTCGAAGTAGTTGCGCTGCAGCGTCCGGCTCTCCAGCGCGTGCTTCGTCGTCTGCACCACAAACCGCGTCTCAAACATGAAGGCGAGCGTGTTCTCCAGGCGCACCGGCTTCAGGTCCGCGCTGGTCGCGCGCTCATATGTCTCCGCGTCCGGTCCGTGGCCGCTCATGCAGTTATGCAGGCTGCAGCCCCCCGGCAGGAAGCCCTCGGCCTTCGCGTCATACTGGCCGAAGATCAGCCCCATAAACTCGTTCATCACGTTGCGATGGAACCATGGCGGACGGAAGGTGTTCTCCGCCACCATCCAGCGCGGCGGGAAGATCACGAAGTCGATATTCGCCGTGCCGTGGATCTCGCTCGGCGCCGTCAGCACCGTGAAGATCGAAGGATCGGGATGGTCGAAGCTGACCGTGTTGATGGTGTTGAAGTGCGCCAGATCGTACTTGTAGGGCGCATAGTTGCCGTGCCAGCCAACCACGTTCAGCGGCGAGTGCTCCATGCCGCTGCACCACAGCGAGCCGCCGTACTTCGCAATCACCTCAACATGCTCTTCGATGTTTTCGTATGCGGCCACAGGTGTCAGAAAGTCACGCGGGTTCGCCAGTCCATTGGCGCCGATCGGCCCCAGGTCCGGCAGCCGGAACTGCGGCCCGTAGTTCTCACAGATGTAGCCTCGCGCCGCGTGCTCCAGCAGTTCCACGCGATACTTCAGTCCGCGCGGCAGCACACAGATCTCGCCCGGCCCCACCTCGATCTTGCCCAGCTCGGTAAAGATCAGCAGCCGCCCCTGCTGCGGCACCAGCAGAAACTCGCCATCCGCATTCCAGAAGAAGCGCTTGTGCATGGACCGCGTCGCGACATAGATATGGATCGCGGCGCCAGTCTGGACCGAGGAATCTCCATTGCCGCCCAGCGTCATGATGCCGTCCACAAAGTCCACGGCCCCCGGCGGGATCGGCTCCGGGTCCCAGCGCAACTGATTGGGCGATGTCACCGCATCCGGGCACGGCCATCCGCGAATCAGACGCTGTATCCTCGTGGGCGTGTACGGCTTGTGCACCGTCGAGGGGCGAATGCGATACAGCCACGACCGACGGTTCCGCCCCCGCGGCATGGTGAAAGGCGTGCCGCTGAACTGCTCGGCATAGAGGCCCAGCGGATGCTTCTGTGGCGCATTCTGTCCGATGGGCAGCGCGCCCGGTTCGGCCTCGGTTGCAAACTCGTTCAGAAACCCGGACTGATAGCGCAGCTCCGCCATAGAGGACTCTCCCGTAGAACCAATGGTTATACCCGAAATCGATGTCGTCCTGTCAGGGCTAAGTACGAATCGAGCAGATCACGCCGGCGAAGCTTCGATGATGGAGTGTCCCATCCCCATCGGGATCTCGCGTATCTCCCCGAAGCCGCTGCGCTCCAACAGATTCGTGTACTCACCAAACCCGCGCTGCCGTCCGCCCACCAGGTTCAGCATCACGATATCCAGCGTCGCCGTCCAGCAGGCCATGGGTGGGTCCGGCATCTTCGCCTCCACTATCACCAGCCTTGCTCCCGCAGGTGCGGCGCGCCGCACTGCACGGAGAATGCGCTCAGCTGAAGGATCGTCCCAGTCATGGATCACCTCCATCAGCACGTAAGCATCCGCTTCAGGCAGCGCATCCTCAAAAAAATTCCCGCCCTCAAGCGCCAGCCGGTCACTGGCCAGGTTGGCCACTTCGCGCAGGACGTGAGGCTGATCGAAGAGCACGCCACGTGAGTCAGGAGACGCAGCGAGGATGGCTTGCAACAGGTGTCCACGACCGCCGCCGATATCGGCAATACGGGCGAACCGGGTAAAGTCGTAGGCACGCGGGACCAGCGGCACCATGGCCCTCGCCTTAGCCGCCATCGTCTCGTTGAAGACCTCGCTTCTGTCCTTGTGCTCCGCCAGGTACTGCCACAAACCTCCGGGCGTCACCTTCTCGCCCATCGGTTCGCCCGTCACCACCGACTCGTCAAGACGGATGACCGATTGCCAGATCACAGGGTTTCCGAACATGCGGGCGAACGAACGCATCGACGCCGGGTGATCGCTGCGCAGAAACCGCGATACCTCGGTGTGCGCGAAGCCACCGTCGCGCCGTTCGAAGATGCCCTGCGCGCACAGCAGGGTGAGCACGCGGCCCAGCGCATCCGCCGATGATCCTGTTGTGGCAGCCAATTGCGCAGCAGACACCGGTACATCCGCGATCAAGTCCGCGATTCCCAACTCCGCGGCCACTTGCAGACAGCGGGAGACGAAATATCCGCCGCTCATCATCTGTATCTGTGCAACCGGATCGGGAGCGCTCATGCCACCGGACTATACAGCAGCTCCCAACAAGGGCGTACCGCGAACTGCGAAGCCCGTATCTGCCTTCGGTCTCACGCACGCCCCCTCATCATCGACCAACTGAGATGAAATGGGCGCCGCAAGCCGAGTTACATTGAAAGCGTCATCAAAACCGGCCGGCAGCCCACGGCAAACCATAAAGGATGGAATGGCAGACATCACGCGAGCCCCCCGCGGCGCAGCCCGGCTCTTTCTCACCGCAAGTGCTTTCTTCTTCGCATCATCAGCGCTGCTCCACGCGCAAGCCGCCCCAGCGCTTCGGCTCATCCCCATGCCGCGGCAGGTGCAGGCCGGAGCCGTCCTCTCCCTCGACCACGGAGTCCTCGTCCGCACCGGCTCACTCGATGCCGAGGATCGCTTCACCGCCGACGATCTTCGCGCCGCCATCGAGGAACACGGTGTCTCCGCCCACACCGGCGGCCCGATCATCGATTTGCTGCGCACCAACACCGCCTCCGCGCGCGCCATCCTCGCCGCCGCGCACCTCACCTTCGATCCCGCAATGCACGACGAGGGCTACGTTATCGTCCCCCAGCCACACGAACTGGCCGTAATCGCCGCCACCAGCGCTGGTCTCTTCTACGGCGCCCAGACCGTCAAGCAACTCATCATCGGGAATGGCGACGTCGCCTACCTCGAAACCGCGACTATCCGCGACTGGCCCGCGCTGCCGCATCGCGGTCTCGACGACGATCTCTCCCGAGGCCCTGTCCCCACACTCGAGTTCCAGGAGCGCCAGGTCCGCACCCTCGCCGCCTGCAAGCTCAACATCTATTCGCCCTACTTCGAGCACACCCTCGCGTACTCTGGTTCGCCTCTTATCGCGCCGCCCGGCGGCTCCATGTCACCCGCGGATGTCGCGACGCTCATCCACTACGCCGCGCAGTATCACGTCACCATCGTGCCGGAGCAGGAGGCCTTCGGCCACCTCCATCACGTCCTCAAGTACGAGCAGTACTCGCTGCTCGCGGAAACGCCGCACGGTCAGGTGCTCTCGCCCGTGCAGTCCGGCTCGCTCGCCCTCATCAAACAGTGGTTCACCCAGATCACGCAGCAGTTTCCCTCTCCCTGGGTGCACATCGGCGCGGATGAGACCGTCGAGCTCGGCAAGGGGCAGACAAAGGATCTCGTCACCCAGCGCGGCCTCGATCAGGTCTATGTAGACTTTCTGCGCCAGATCGACGGCGTGATCCGGCCCACCGGCAAGCGTGTTCTCTTTTGGGGCGACCTTGCATGGCACAGTCCCGATCTCGTCGCCGCGCTCCCGAAAGACATGATCGGCGTCCCCTGGGTCTACGACGCGCTGCCAGATTTCGACAAATACATCCGCCCCTTCAACCGCGCCGGCATGGAGGTCTGGGTCGCCCCCGGGGTCAACAACTGGCGTCGCGTCTATCCGGACAACAACGTCGCGCTCGTCAACATCCAGCACTTCGTCCGCGATGGCCAGCGCATGGGCGCTCGCGGAATGCTGAATACGGTGTGGAACGACGACGGCGAAGGCATCTTCGACGAGGACTGGTACGGCGTCCTCTTCGGCGCGGCAGCCTCCTGGCAGCCCGGCGAAAGCCCGCTGCAGCAGTTCGCGATGAGCTACGGCGCCGTCTTTCACGGCGACCTTTCGGGCAAGGTCGACAAGGCACAGGGCCAGATCATGGCCGCGCAGAAGCTGCTCTCCGACAACGGTTTTCGCTTCGGTGCCTCGAACGCGCTCTTCTGGGAAGACCCGTGGAGCCCCGCCGGTCAGCAGGACTCCGCGAAGCTCCTCCCCATACTTAAGGACCTGCGCCTCAACGCCGAGAACGCCATCATCCTCATCGACGAAGCCCGTGCCGCCAATCCGCTCCGCCAGCAGGACGCCCTCGACGCCCTAGCTCTCGGCGCCCGGCGCATCGACTTCATCGGGATGAAATTCCAGTTCGCCGACGAGATCGCGCACGCCTACGCGGATGCCTACACTGAGGCCGCCACTCCGCACTCCCGCGCCTTCAGCGACCTGGTCGAGATCAGCAACGCCAACGGCCGCTGTCAGGACCTGCGCGACGGCTACACGCTCACTCGCGAGCTGTTCGAGCAGGCATGGCGCCGCGATAACCGCCCTTACTGGTTGGAAAATGTGCTCGCGCAATACGACACGGCCACCCAGCTCTGGATCGCGCGCGCCCGCCAGTTTGACACCCTGCGCGCCCAGCTCTCGAAGACTCACTCCCTGCCAAAAGCCGAGGAAATCGGTGTCCCCGTCATCAATGGCGACTAGGGCGTCGATCTGAAATACTGAAAACTGCGCCATTGTTGTCCCGCCGAATCCGGCATCGTCATCCCGACCGGACCCTGAGCGAAGTCGAAGGGGAAGTGGAGGGATCTGTTTTGCTCATCACACGAAGGAATCTGCATGCGTAGTTTGCTGACCGCCGGGGCCCTGTTGCTGCCGGAAGGTGTTCTACCCGACGCCTGGCTGCTCCTCGAAGACGGCATCATCCACAGCTTCGGCAACCGCGGCGACGGACTCCCGCAGTACACCGAGCTTCACGACCTCCCCGGCGCTCTCCTCGCACCAGCAATGCTTGACATTCATGTTCACGGAGCCGCCGGCCACGATGTGATGGAAGGCACCGCAGACGGCGTCGCGCATGTGAGCACGCTGCTGGCGAAACACGGCGTCGGCGCGTGGCTGCCAACGCTCGTCACTGCCGCCGTGGACCGCACCTTGTATGCGCTCGATGGCCTCGCAACGCTGATCGAGAAGAAATCCCTGCCCGGCGCCGTACCCCTCGGTCTTCACTTGGAAGGACCTTTTCTCTCCTATGCCAAGCGTGGTGTGCATCCGCCCGAGTATCTGCAGGCGCCATCCGTGGAACTCTTTGACCGCTTCTGGCAAGCGGCGCGTGGCACAGTGCGGCTCATCACCATCGCGCCCGAGCTGCCCGGCGCGCTCGACCTCATCACCCATGCAGCATCGCTCGGCGTTCGGGTCAGCCTCGGCCACAGTGACGCGACTGCCGTCGAGGCGCGTGCCGGCATCGCTGCCGGGGGAGTCTCCGCCACCCACACCTACAACGCCATGCGCGGCCTCGAACATCGCGAGCCCGGCATGCTCGGCGCGGTACTCGATGACGAGAACCTTTACGCCGAGATCATTGCCGATGGTAAGCACGTGGATCCTATTGCGGTGCGCGTCTTCTGGCGCAACAAGGGCGCCGCGCGTGCCATCCTCATCACCGATGGCCTGAGCGCCACCGGCATGCCGGAAGGCCACTACACCCTGGGCGGCTTCGATGTCGAGGTCAAGGGAGGCGTGGGCATGCATAACGGCATCGTTGCCGGCAGCGTGCTCACCATGGATCGCGCCGTGAGCAACTTCGCCAGCTTCACGCACGCGCCGCTCCCCACCGTGGCGCGTCTGGCCTCGACGAATCCAGCCGCGATGATCGGATGTGCAGACAGCCACGGCGCTATCGTCTGCGGCCGACGTGCAGACGTCGTCGCGTTCTCGCCGGAAGGCCAGCTCGTCGCCACTTCGATCGCGGGCCGCTTCGCGCGCACGCAATGACCCAACGCACCGCCATCATCATCGGCGCAGGGCCGGCCGGGCTGACGGCTGCATTGGAACTCCTGCGTCGCTCCGGAAAGACGCCGCAAGGCGCTCCGGCCATTCGCCCCATCGTGCTCGAAGCCGACGACTCGATCGGCGGCATCTCGCGCACCGTCCGTTACAAGGGCAATCGCATGGACATCGGCGGCCACCGCTTCTTCTCGAAGTCAGACCGCGTCATGCAATGGTGGCTCGACCTCATGCCTGTTGCCGACGAGGGCGCCGGACACGCCGTCATCTCCTATCAGAACCGCCATCGCTCGCTGCACGCCCTGCACCTGCACACCCAGTTGGAAGCCGATCCCGAGCTCGTCATGCTCGTCCGGCCGCGCCGCAGCCGCATTTACTTCCTGCGCCGCTTCTTCGACTATCCCATCACCCTCACCGGCGACACGCTCAGCAAGCTAGGACTCGCGCGCACCGCTCAGGTCGGTCTCAGCTACATCAAATCGCGCCTCCACCAGCGCCGTCCGGAGAAAAGTCTCGAAGACTTCCTCATCAACCGCTTCGGCCGCCAGCTCTATCTCACCTTCTTCAAGTCCTATACGGAGAAGGTGTGGGGTGTGCGCTGCGACGAGATAAGCGCGGAGTGGGGCGCGCAGCGAATCAAGGGGCTCTCGCTCACCAGCGCTATCGGGCACTTCCTTAAGCGCACCTTCAGTACACGTCCGCGCGGCACTGACCTCGCGCAGAAACACACCGAAACCTCGCTCATCGAGCAGTTCCTCTATCCCATGCACGGCCCCGGCCAGCTCTGGGAGCACGTCGCTGACCTCATCTGCCAGCAGGGCGGGGAAGTCCTCACCGGCTGGCGCGTCGACCGCATCGAGACCAATGGCGCCCACCGCATCGTCGCCGTCGAAGCGCAGAGCGCAACCGGCGAGCGCCGCCGCTTCGCCGCTGACTACTGCTTCTCCACCATGCCCGTCACCGAGCTTGTCCGCGCGCTCGAAAGATCCAATCCAGACCAGAAAGCTCCCGCCAACGTGCAGGAGGTTGTCGATGGCCTCATGTACCGCGACTTCATCACCGTCGGCCTGCTCGTGGACCGCCTCCTCGTCACCGAGCCTGACGGCTCACGGCTCAAAGACACGTGGATCTATGTGCAGGAGCCCGATGTGCTCATCGGACGGTTACAGATATTCAATAACTGGAGTCCCCACATGGTCGCCGATCCGTCCAAGGTCTGGCTCGGCCTTGAGTACTTCTGCTACCAGACCGATGACCTCTGGCGCATGCCCGATGAAGAGATCATCCGCTTCGCCACTCATGAACTGGAAAAGATCGGCATCATCCATGCCGGTGATGTGCGCGACGGCCATGTCGTCCGCGTCCCCAAGACCTACCCCGCCTACTTCGGCACCTACGACCGCTTCAACGAAATCCGCGATTGGCTGGACCCCTTCGAAAATCTCTTCCTCGTCGGCCGCAACGGCATGCACAAATACAACAATCAGGACCACTCCATGCTCACCGCCATGACCGCAGTTGATAACATTCTGGCCGGCATCACAGACAAGGGCGCGTTATGGGACATCAACACCGAGCAGGATTACCACGAAGAAAAATAGCTGCGGAAGGTATGCTGTGATCCGGAACGCATGACCATCCTTACCTTCACCCTCCTTATCTTCGGCACCTCAGTGACCGCGGGCCTGCTAGGCGCGCTCACGGGCCTGGGTGGCGGCGTTGTCGTTGTGCCTGTGCTCGCCCTGCTCTTTCACGTCGATCTCCGCTATGCCATCGGCGCCTCGCTCGTCTCCGTCATCGCAACCTCCTCCGGCGCCGCTGCAGCCTACGTGCGCGAGGGCTTCTCGAACATTCGCATCGGCATGTTCCTCGAGATCGCGACCACCCTCGGTGCGTTGGTCGGTGCATCGCTCACTGCATTGGTCCCGGTCAAAGCCATCGGCATCATCTTCGGTGTGGTGCTCCTCTACTCGGCCATCGCGAGCTTTCGCGGCACTCACGAAGACGTGACACCACAACACGGTGGGCTCGCCGATCGCCTTCGGCTCAACGGCGAATATCCCACCGCGGATGGCCTGAAAGACTACGTCGCCCAGCGCGTGCCCGCCGGCTTTAGCATCATGTTCGTTGCCGGCGGTCTCTCCGGCCTGCTCGGCATTGGCTCCGGCGCGGTCAAGGTGCTCGCCATGGACCAGGCCATGCGCCTGCCATTCAAGGTGTCCACCACCACCAGCAACTTCATGATCGGTGTCACTGCCGCCGCCAGCGCCGGCATTTACATCAGCCGCGGATACATCATGCCGTCCCTCGCCATGCCGGTCATGCTCGGAGTGCTCGCCGGCTCGCTGATCGGCTCACGCATTCTCATCCGCGCCAGCGTCTCCACCCTGCGCATGATCTTCGCCGTGGTCATCGTCGCCCTCGGTGTCGAGATGATCTACTCCAGCCTCACGGGAAGGCTCTAAAGTCATGACTGAGCCGCTGCACAAACACGCGCCGACCGCCGAGCAGGACGAGCGACTCGAGGCGGCCATCGCCGTTTTGCTCCGCGTCGGCGTCATTGCCGCCGCTGTGATCGTGGTCATTGGCGGCGCACTGGTGCTGCGCCATCCCGGAGCGCCCGTGCCCAACTATCGGATCTTCCACGCTCCCGGCGAGCCCTCGTCGGCCGTATCCGCCGGTACTTCCATCCGCTCCATCGCCGCCGTCTTCCGTCACTTGCGCGACGGCAGCGGTGCCAGCATCATCGCGCTTGGTTTGCTTATTCTGATCGCGACTCCTATCGCGCGCGTGATCTTCGCCGTCATCGGCTTCGCCCGCGAACGCGACATGCTCTACACCATCATCAGCCTCATTGTGCTTGCCGTCCTCGCCTTCAGTCTGGTGCACGGCGGCTGACTCGCCGTTACATCATCGGCCGCCCGCACTGCACGCAATACCGCGCGCCGGCATTCTGCACCATGCCGCAGGCCGGACAGCCCACCATCGGCGTAGGAGGAGGCGGCAACGTCGCACCGTGCACCACAGAGTAGGCAAGCTGCGTCGCCTGCTCCGCATTGAACCGGCGAACGCGATCCGGCATGAAAAACGCCTCGATGATGCCCAGGATGGCGGGAATGCCGGTCCAGAAAAGCGCCAGATAGACAATTCCAAGGCCGTTGCGCTTCAAATAAAAGTGATGCGCCCCAAAGCTGCCCAGTAGCACCGCCAGCAACACACCGACTATTTCGTCCCGCTGCGTGCTGGGGTAGTACATGTTGAAGGTCGCCTGCTGTTCTTCCGTCATCTGCGGCAACATCACTGGGATCGTCATGGGCTGTGCTCCTCATCTTCGCGCCGTCAATCCAGACGCATCGGAGACTACGCAACCCCGCAATTCACAGTTCCGTAACCTGCAAACTCCCGCGCACCTTCTCGATGCCGCGGCGCATCGAACGCAATATGAGCACCACAGCAACTCTTTCCGCACAATCCAGCGGCACCTTCTCCCTCGGCGGCAAGACCCCCGTCCACCGCCTCGGATTCGGCGCCATGCGCCTCACCGGTGAAGGCATCTGGGGCGAACCCAAAGACCGGGCGGAGGCGAAGCGCGTCCTCCAGCGTGCGGTCGAACTCGGCGTCGACTTCATCGACACCGCCGACGCCTACGGGCCCTATGTCAGCGAGGAGATCATCGCTGAAGCACTTCATCCCTATCCCAAGGACCTGATCATCGCCACCAAGGCCGGACTGACACGCACCGGCCCGAATGAATGGCAGCCCCTCGGCCGACCCGAATATCTGCAGCAAGAAGTCGAGATGAGTCTCCGCCGCCTCAAGGTGGAGCGCATCGACCTGTGGCAGCTTCACCGCATCGATCCCAAGGTGCCGGTAGAGGAATCTCTCGCACCCATCAAAAAGCTGCAGCAGCAGGGCAAGATCCTTCACGTCGGCCTCTCTGAAGTAAAGCCTCACGAGATCGATCAGGCACGCAAAGTCATCGAGATCGTCAGCGTGCAGAATCAGTACAACCTCGGCGACCGTCAGCACGAAGACGTTGTCGACTACTGCACCAAGAACAACCTCGGCTTTATTCCCTGGTTCCCGGTCGCCGCCGGCAAGCTCGCTCGGCCCGGCGGACCGCTCGATGCCGCGGCAAAGAAGCACGGCGCCACTACCGCACAACTATCCCTCGCCTGGCTGCTGCATCGCTCACCCGTGATGCTGCCGATCCCCGGCACATCCTCGGTAAAGCATCTCGAAGAGAACATAGCCGCCGCCTCGCTCCACCTCGATGACGCAGAGTGGAAGGCGATCGAAGACGACGCGAAGAAGAAGTAATGCGAGCGGCATTTTCGCGTGTCGGGACCATCAGGAGGGAGCCATCGGCTCCCTCCTTTTTATTTGTTACTGCAATTCAGCGAATCTGCACTTTCTTGAAATTTCGGGTAGTGGTCAATTTGACCTGCGCGTGAACTTACCGCAAAGCCGAGTTTTCGGGCAGTCTATTCTCGGCGATCATAGAACTCTGACAAGAGTGCAGGATCATGATGAGTTCCGACGAATTTCCGGACGACGATAACGGCGATGTCTTGCGCCGTATGCAGGGGGGCGGCGATGACTTTACGAAGCCTCGGGACATCGACTTCAGTGTTGTGTTTCCGAGCGAAAGTGCCGCTGGCGAGTTTGCGGACCACTTCAGGCGTACCGGCCTCAAGGTTGCCATCCAAGAGTGGGACACCGAACGAGAACTGCCTTGGGATGCAACCGTCACCCGTTACATGCTACCCACTCATGCGGGGATCACAGAATTCGAAGAGACCCTTGGAGAAGCGGCTGCTTCTTTAGGAGGCCGCAATGATGGGTGGGGCTGCATTCGTCAGTCAATTCAACATTGATGATTCAAGTGCCTGCAAAACTGGATTATCGGTAGCTACAATGTGGTAGGAACTTGAATTGACCCGCTACCAAAATTCTCGCCCCTTGCGCTCACCTTCTCGGTAGTGCTACAGTCCGTAGCATTATGAACAGTAGCACTTCGGCGCACCCGAATCCGGAAGCCCACAATTCCCAGGATCACGACCCCGCCGGCCTCGGCGAACTCGAGCAGGCCATCCTCCGTATGGTCTGGCAGCAACGGCAGGCAACCGCCGAGCAGGTTCGCGAGCAGCTCCACGCCGCCGGCCGCGTCCTTAAGGAGTCGACCGTCCGCACCGTGCTGCGCCGCCTGGAAGAGAAGGGCTACCTTACCCACACCGTCGAGCAGCGCACCTATCTTTACCGGGCCGCGGAGGACGGCCGCTCCGTCGCCGGCCGCGCGGTGCAGCGCATCGTCGATCGCTTCTGTGGCGGTTCCGTGGAAGCTCTGCTCGTCGGCATGGTGAATGCCGACGTGCTCAGCGAAAACGAATTACAACGGCTGGCGGCAAAGATCGCCCGCGCGAAAGCCCCGCGCGAAAGCAAGACAGGCAAGTCAAAGTAAAAGCAAGCGTCCGAACGGGTACCGCAGTTGAGGAGATTGCAGTAAAGGAGAAGTCGAGATGAGCATCATCAGTATCCTCGGAGAATCGGCAGTCCGGTCGCTTGCGCTTGCCCTCGCCGTTGCCATCGTGCTGCGTGTGCTGCGCGTCCAGCATGCGCGCCTCGCCAAGCGCGCCTGGACCGCCGTCCTTATCCTCGGGCTCGCCATGCCCGCGTTGGTGGCTCTGCGCATCCCGTCGTTCTCGTTCCTCGCACTGTGGTCCACGCCCCGCACCGTCGTGTTGCCCGCCGCCCGCTCCGTCTCCGCTCGTGGCGCCTTCGCACTCGACACGATGGACAGGTCTTCAGCCGCCAGCCCATCTGCCTACACAGCAACTCCCTTCACAACAACTTCCGGACAGTCTCAACTCTTCGTCCCTGCCGCCCGGCTCGAAGTGCCCGTTCCCGCGCCGTTGCAGGGGGTACCCGCGCCGGTCCATCACATCGCGTGGTGGCAGATCGGATTCGCAGCCTATCTCGCCATCACCACACTGCTTCTTCTGCGTGTCCTTCTCGGACTCTTCCTCGCCGTGCGCCTCTGGCGTCGCGCGCAAAGCTTCGCCACGTCGGAAACGGATCTGCCTGTCCGCCTCTCCGTTGACCTCCGCTCTCCCGCTACCGTCGGCCATGGCATCCTGCTGCCGCTCGAAGCGATCGAGTGGGATGACGCCGCGCTGCGCGCCACACTCGCGCACGAAACGAAGCACATTCGCGAAGGTGACTTCTATTTGCAGCTCGCCGCAACTCTTCACCATTGCTTCTTCTGGATCAGTCCCCACGCCTGGTGGCTACGCCCACAGCTCTCTCGCCTGAGCGAGACCATCTGCGACCGCGCCGCTATCGCTTCGAGCGGGGATGGCCTCAGCTATGCGCAACTGCTGGTTCGCTTTGCAACCGCGGAGCGGACACCCGAAGGCATGCTCGCCATGGCGCAGTCCGCCGGACTCCGCGAACGCATCGAGCGTCTCATCGCCGACCCGCAACTCTCCAGTGCCTTCCGCCATCGTCGCGGACAGACCATCGCAGCCGCTGCGCTGTTTGTCATGGCCGCCGTCGTTGCTGCCGCCTCGGTTCACATCGTGCAGCCGGCCACTATCGTTCTCGCGGCACCGCAGGCTCCGCCGCCTCCAGCCACTCCGGCAAAGCCAGCAGCGCCGCCGGCCACACCCGCGCCTGCTGCGGTTCCCAGTGCCGTCCCTTCCCCAGCGCCGTCTACGCCCGCGGCGCCGTCAGCCGCACCCGCGCCTGCTCCAGCGCCATCGACGCCCGCGCAGCCGGATGTCCCGCCTCCGCCTCCCGCAGTCGTCGGCTCTTGTATTCCAACGGTCGACCTATGCACCGGCGGCGACGCTTCGGGCACTCACGTCATCCATGTCAAGTCGACGATCCACCTTAAGGTCAATCCTGTGCCAAAGATTGACCGCGGGACCATCGTCCTCCGAAACATTGATTCCGTTTCGCCCGTGCTCTCCGTCCAGCCTTTTGCCATGATGCATCCGCTCATGATCGGCAAGGACGGCACGCACGCCTTTGTCATGCCGCAAGTCAGTGTCGACGGCCTCGACTTTGATGGCCCCGACTCAATCGGCGGTCACGGCATCGTCATCTGTTCACCCAGCGACCAGAAGGCCTCGGCGCAATGCTCCCTCAACGGACACAAGATCAAGACGGGTCCCGGCGACCACCCCGGCGGCGCCATCCTCTTCGAGCGCGATGGCAAGACCTACGTCATCGATGACCCAGCGCTGGTCAAGCAGGCGCAGCAGGCCTATTCGCATTCGAACGAGTTGGCGAAGCAGCAGGGCGCCCTCGGTGAGAAACAAGGCGAACTGGGCGACCAGCAAGGCAAGCTCGGTAATCTTCAGGGCCAGATCGGCGAATTGCAGGGCGAGATGGGTGGCATGAATTTCAATTACGACAGCAACTTCAAGTTCGAGATGCCCCCGGACTTCGACAAGAACGTCCAGGCATTCACCGACCTCGAAACTCGGCTTGCCCTAGAGCGCGACAAGCTGAGTCCGCAGCAGATCGCTGAGCTGGAGGCGCAGACCAAAGAGGCCCGCGACCGTTTCAACAAGGACATGGAGCAGTTCAAGGCGCAGCAGCCCCAGCGCGAAGCCATGGAAAAGCAAATGCGCGATCAGGCAGAACAGATCCGCAAACAGATGGAGCCACTGATCCAGAAGATGCGCGACCTCGGCGCGAAGCAGGGCGACCTGGGCCGGCTTCAGGGCGAGCTAGCCCGCCAGCAAGCGCTGCTCGGCCGCCAGCAACATGAAGCCAGCCGCGAAGCCGACACCAAGGTGCAGTCACTCGTCGACCAGGCCGTCAAGGACGGAAAAGCGCACCCCCTGCAGTAGAGACGTACAGTAGGGACGTATTCCAGTTCTATTCCGCGATCGGCGCAATCGACTGGATCCGTATCGTGTTCTTCACGAGTTCACCGGTGGGAGTTCCGCCACTTGCTGGTTTGACAAAGCAAAATTAGCCAGCCGAACGTTCTACTGCTTTCGGCAAAACTTGATGTCTATATCTCCTTCCCGATCACAACGCTCCAGCCGCGCGGTCGGCAGAAAACTTCGAAATCTAAACGTCAAGCCCAACAACGAAAAGAATTCAGTTCGCTGGCACGATAGCCGGGGGCTGCCATGTCCCTTCGCCAGGCGGCAAGATCGAGGGCGGTGTTTCCTTAGGCCAATAGAGGCGCATTACGAGGTAAATCGTGTCGTTGGGCGCGGGCAGCCAGTTGGACTCCTTTGCCTTGCCGGGCGAGTATTTCTGGATGTACATCGTCAGCGAGCCATCGGGGTTTTTCTTCATTCCGGACAGCATCGGAGAGTTGATGAGGTAGCGGTTGATCGGGTTTTCGATCAACAGTTGTGTCTTGCCGTCGTACATCGTCACCGACCAGAAAGCGTTGACTGGCGGGAACTGGGCCCTTCGCGAAGGTCAGCGTGTAATTGTGTTTGCTGCAGTCGAGCTCCTCACCATTGGCCAGCGTTTTGGTCATGGGATACATAGCCTCGATGGCATCGTTACCGTAGATGCCTCCCTTGGCCGCCGCGGCCCGCTTCAACCAATCACCACTGTAGAAACCGCGGTCACCAAAGAGCGAGCCAACCTTCCAGCCGTTAATGTTTTTTTGTCCGGTGGCCAGATACTGCTCGACCTTGTCCTCTCCCTGCTTCATGCCCAACAACACGGCCGCTCTGTGTTCTGCAGAAAGGTCCTTCATCTCAAACGTCTTGCCGGAACCGACGCCGATGCTTGCCGGCTTCGTGCGAATTGCCGCCTCTTCCGGTCCTGCGGGGGCAAACTGCAGCGCAAAGTCGAGGTAGGAGAAGAAGTTTTGCTTAACCAACTCAGCATTCGCCTTCGGGAAGTCGATTGCGGGTGCAGCGGGCGGCGCCGGCTGTTTGAGAAAGGTCGAGAGTGGCTGCACCTTGTAGCCCGACTGGATCTTGACTACGTTGGGCATGTCCGCTGGATTGAAGAGCTGAGTGCGGTAGGCCACAGCCGCAAACTGCGTGCTCGAATGGAAGACTTTCTTGATGCCCGCAGGCGTATCACCCTTCCAATCGGGTCCGACGACCATGTAGTCGCCGGGCTCAGTACCGGTAGTCCGGCTTCCGATATATCCGAAGTTAAAGGTATTGCCGTCGCAGAGCATGACCGAGTAGTAGCGCGGCTTTTTGACTGCGGGGACTGAAAGTACGATGGGTTCGGCACGCAGGTCCAGCCACAGGATGGAATAGGGCGTGTCGCTGTTGGGCGTGATGACGGCTGTATCTTTGTAGGTGAAGACGCGGGCTTCGTTGTTGATCTGGTTGAATGGCGCCTTGAACTGGCCCGAGTTGCGGTCCACCGCGTACTCGTACATGACCGCGTAGTTCATCACGATCGGTAGGCCGTAGATGAAGCCTTCCTCGGCGATCGCCTTGGTCTCTTCAATCGCCGATCCAAGAGCGTTCGAGGTCTTGATCTTCATCTGGCCTTTCTCCATCAAGTTCCAAATATTGGGAGAGTGGGGCTAAGTCTAGTCCGCGTTACGAAGTCGACGGAACTAGCAGTATTGGCAGAGCCAGGAAATTGCGGGAGGCCGATCAAGCGGGCCGTAGAAAATCCTGCGGGCATGCGAGTTCTGCAAAGTTGCGTTTCGGCAACCTGGAGCCGAGTTCCTCGTCCACGACGCATTTGGCACCACTAAAAGTCACCCTGCCCGTCGCCCGCGCGGAAAGATCCCCGAATAAATTCATGAAAACTACTTGACGCCATACACTGTATGTCATACAGTGTGTAAAGCACAGTATGAGTGAAGCCATCCAATCCGTCTTTGAAAACCTCCGGCTGGAGCTTCGGCGCGGCTGCCTCATCCTCGCGGTGCTCGCCCAGCTTCGCGAAGAGCACTACGGCTACACCCTGCGCAAGACCCTCGCCGATCACGGCATCGACATTGAAGAGAGCACCCTCTACCCGTTGCTGCGCCGCCTCGAATCCCAGGGCCTTCTGATCAGCGAGTGGCGCGAACAGGACAAGCGCAACAAGCGCTTCTACCGTCTCTCGCCCGCCGGCGCCGCCACCCTCGAGCAGTTGCTCGTCGAGTGGGCATCCATCAACAGCTCTATCCACCAGGTGCTATCCAACGCACCCCAGGAGGCCTGACCGCCATGGCAGCCAACGATCTTCTCGACCGCTACCTCTATGCCGTGAGCCGCCACCTGCCCGCGCAGCGCCGCGGCGCTCCCGCCCAGAACGACCTCATCGCCGAGCTCGCAGCCAACCTGCGCGCCCAGATGGAAGACAAGGAGGAAGCACTCGGCCGCCCGCTCACCGAAGACGAGCAGGCCGACGTGCTCCGCCGCCACGGTCATCCCATTGTGGTTGCGGCGCGTTATCAGCCGCATCGCTCGCTCATCGGCCCGGAGCTCTTTCCCTTCTACTGGTTCACTGTTAAGCGCGTCCTGCCCTGGGTCGTCGGCATATGGCTGCTCGTCACTGCAGTCACGATCCTCTTCGGCCCGTCGGCCACGCCCATCGCACAGCGTGTCGACGTCGGCCATATCATCACCGGACTCTTCGGCGCTGTCTTCCAGTTTCTCGCCTGGATGACCGCCGGCTTCGCACTCCTGGAGTTCTTCAAGGGGCACATGCGCAATGAGCTCGCCCATCCCAGTTGGGATCCGCGCAAACTGCCCAAAGCAGATCCGGTCGCTGACCAGAATGGCCCGCGTCATCCCTATGCGGATGTCATCGCCGGCGCCGTCTTCCTCGCCTGGTTGCTTGCATTCCCGGATTTCCCGGTCCTCATATTCGGCCCCTATGCCGTCCTGCACATGTTCAACATTGATCTGCCTGCGATCTGGCACACCTTCTACTGGGTCTTCGTTGCCTTCTTCTGCGTCCAGCTCGCTGCAAAGATTTCGCTGCTCTTCCGTCCGGTGCGCCGCTACTACCTCCTCATCGAGAGCATCATCCACCTGCTCGGCATCGGCGTTATTGCCTTCCTGCTGCGCGCGCACGACTATGTCGCACAGGGCACCTTCGGCAGCAACCCCATGTCGCCCCAGACTGTCGCCACCGTCAACGCCAGCATTCATCGCGGCCTGGTTCTCGTGCTGCTCATCGCCATTGCCCAATTGATCTGGGGTACGGTGCAAAGACTGCGCCCCAGGCAAACGGATCGAGTCACCACCAAAATAGGCGCCCCCTCCTAGAGCGACGCACCAGATTTGCGGTGCCCCGCATCTCGCTTTTGAGATCTCGAATTACGCCCCGAACCGGCCCCAACCTGAAAACGTAACCATGCGTGAGCACTCACTCGAGCCTCGCCCGACGGAGAAGTTGCATGACAACCACGACAAAAGGCGCTACTGTGCCGGCCGCGCCCCCCGCCACTCGATCCAACTACCCCATCGGATATCTTCGCGGCGTCATCGTCGCCCTGGTCGTCGCACATCACAGTGCTCTCGCCTATCATCCCTTCGCCCCGCCACCACCGGCCACGCTCGCCGCCCAGCCTCGCTGGTGGATGGCCTTTCCTGTCGTCGACTCCGCGCGGTGGAGCTTCGCCACCGTCCTGGTTGGCTTCAACGACGTCTTCTTCATGTCGCTGATGTTCTTTCTCTCCGGGCTCTTCTTCTGGCAGAGCCTCGTCCGCAAAGGCAGCGCACGGTTCCTGCGTGATCGCCTGCTTCGTCTCGGGCTGCCATTCGTCGTCGCGGCCTCTCTCCTTGCGCCGCTCGCCTATTACCCCACCTGGCTCGAGATCTCCCAGCACCATCCAACCGCCGCCTTCTGGCATCAATGGCTCTCGCTCGGCCAATGGCCATCCGGCCCTGCGTGGTTCATCTGGGTGCTGCTCGCTTTCGACTGTGTGGCCACGCTCCTGTCAGTGCTCGCGCCCAACTGGGGCAACACCGTCGGCCGCATCGCGGCTCGTCTCTCCCGTCGCCCTGTGGTCTTCTTCGCCGCGCTCGCCGCCATCTCCGCCGTTGCCTATGTCCCGATGGCGTACCTGTTCAACTCCCTCGCCTGGACGGCCTTCGGTCCCTTCACCTTCCAGACCAGCCGCATCCTTCACTACCTCGTCTACTTCCTCATCGCTGTCGGCATCGGAGCCTGGGGACTGGATCGCGGACTCCTCGCGCCTGACGGAAAACTCGCACGGCATTGGCTCCTGTGGACCGTCGCTGCACCCATCATCTTTGTCGCGAAGTCCGCCATCGGGATAGCCACCATCACTTCGCATCCGCACTCACCTGCGTGGGCCATCGCGAACGACGCAGGCTTCGTCCTCTCCTGCGCCGCTACAAGCCTCGCGTTCCTCGCACTCTTCCTGCACTTCGTGCGTTCACGCGCGCCGCTGCTCGAAGGCCTCAGCGCAAACTCCTATGCCATCTACCTCGTGCATTACGTCTTCGTAAGCTGGCTGCAATACGCACTGCTGACGGCATCGCTGCCCGGATTCGCAAAGTTCGCGATCGCGTTCTCGGGTGCACTCGGCTTGAGCTGGCTCACATCCGCTGCACTGCGCCAGATTCTCGCCATAGCAAGAGTTGTCTGAAGCGAATGACTCAGGGTTGATTGCTGACGAGAACAATCTTGTAATTCGCTGGCGGGTAAAACATGCCCGCATCGGGCTCGCGCAACTTGATCTCCCGCAGCTCCAGGCTGTAGCTATCCGGAGCCTTCGGGTACATCGCAACGACTTCCTTCATCTCTGAAGAGACCCAGATCTCGGTCACGATCGTCTGTGGTTTGTCTGCCTTGTTGGCCTGGATGATTCGCGTGTGCCGCACACCTGTTGCTCGCACTCCATCGAAAGTCCGTACTCCGAGCGTTTCATTGTGATCCGTCTCCATGGGCGATGGATGCTCTTCCGCCGCTTGCATCGAAGCGAAGGAGAGCCACATCGGCTGTCCGCCGTAGTGCACGGTCCGTGGCATGCAGGAAACCGTGGCTGTTGGCTCGGTCTTGTCTACCCACGGCTCGAGCCAATGAAAACTGCAATGCGATACCGGATCGTCTATCTCGACCTCGTGAACCGTGACTGGCTGCCCATCCTTGAGGCGCGTCTGCAACGTGTCGATCCTCGTTCGCCCCGCGCTATCGCGCGCATGCAGCGCTTCCAGTTCGACCAACATGCCCGGCTGTGGGCCACCCATCATCGTGCGCGCTTCGTAAGGCGCGCCCTTCACCGGAGCCATCGTAGAAGTCACATCGTTGTCCGGCGGATACCACGCAGCAGGGAAGCCAGCCGATGGCGGCGGCGCAACGTCAGTCTTCTCCTGCCCACTGAGCGGCGCGGCCGTCAGCCAAAGCAATGTGACTATCAAGGCGAGACGGCCTGCCGCGCATCTCACTCCGCCGCCTGCCGCGCAATCGCGTCGACTGCCGCGATATTGCCGGCGAAGGAATCCGCCAATCCATACCGTTTGAGCAGCGCCTGCGCAGACCAGTAGCTGATCCACACATTCCCCTCTGCATCCTCGCGTACCAGCAGCTTCAGTGGCAGATCGATCGCCACGCTTGGTGTCGCCAGCATCAGCGGCGTGCCGCCCTTCGGGTTGCCGAAGATCACCACCTGCGTCTTCGGCATCGCGAGGCCCACCTTTGCTGCCTCTCCGCTGTGATCGATCAGCGCAAACTCCCGAATCTGCTTTGCTTCGAGCAGCGCGCGCACTCTCGCAACCGTCTCGTCCACCGAGTGAGCGCTCTTCAGCGTCAACAGCCCAACGGCAGCCTCTGTCATCGCGACCTCCTGCATCTCCGCATTTATGACTCACAACCATCCGGGCCCAAAGAGAAACACCGCTCCATTGTCCTCCCATCCGATGCGGCGGATGGCGATTTAATGACCTGCGGCCATCGCCTCGTTGAAGCCCTGAAACGCCTCGTACACGTCTCCGTTCTTCTCCGCAAAGCGCAGTGGCAGAACACGTTGCACCAGGATCTCCTTCGCTTGCGGCTGCTCCTTCAGGATCTTCATCGTCTCGGCGATGTAGTCCTTCAGTGGCATCGCCCGCGGATCATTCGCCTGCCGGCTGCCCATCAGCTCCGTCTGCACATACGGCGGCACCAGCTCCAGCACATCGACCTTCGTCCCTCTCAGTTGATAACGTAACGTCATCGAGTACGAATGAATCGCCGCCTTAGTCGCGCAGTAGGTCGGCGTCAGCGCCATCGGCAGATACGCCAGCCCTGACGAGACCGTCATAATCGTTGCCGCCGGCTGCTTCTTCAATTGCGGCAGCAGCGCCGCCGTTAGCCGGATCGGTCCCAGCAGATTCGTCGTGATGATCGCTTCCGCGTCCCTCAGTTCTTCTGCCTGCTCCAGCAGGTTCTCCGGCCGCATGATGCCCGCGTTGTGGATTACCACGTTCAGCGCCGGATACTCCTTTGCCATCGTCGCCGCGAAGGCGCGAATGGACTTCGCGCTCTCAATGTCCAGTTGCGCCGACCGCATGCCCGGATTCGCCGACGTCGTCTCCTCCAGCACCTGCCGCCGCCGTCCCGCGACGATCACCGTGTTGCCCAGCGTATGAAATGCTTCCGCCAGTCCGCGCCCAATGCCCGAACCGCCGCCGGTAATAAGGATGGTGTTGCCCGTAAGCTTCATCTCTTCATCTCCTCATATGCGCAGATCTCCTGCGCGTTACTTGTCCATGTCCTCAAACGCGAAGCGGCCCAGATCGAAAGGATGCGAGGTCTGCGGCTTCGAGTTCAGTGCGTTGAATGGATACGGATCTGTCGTCATCGTCGGGAAGCCCCAGATCTTTCCCGTGCGCAGGTCCACCACCATGCGCCCATACAGCTGCTTGCTGCCATCCGATGACTTCAGCATCTGCACACCCGGCTCGATGTACACAGGATAGGCCGTTCCGGCTTGTGCACGTGCAGAATCAGGCGCAACGTAAGGCCGTATCGCAATCGCAACCAGCGCAATAGCGATGATGGAGAGGAGAAGCTTGCTCACGACATCGTTCTTCATAGTCTTACCTCGAAAATTTCGGCTATGCGAAAGAAGCATAATGGCTCCCGTTTCGGTTGCTGATCCAACCGAGCATTATCACCGCACTGGTCCATTACTCCCTAGAAGGCCACTTCATCAAACGGCGACGATCAAAGGGAGAAGCCCAGCAACTCGCGCCACCGGCGCGTCCACCTGGACGGTCAGTCCCCGAAGGTGATGCGCAGGCCGCCCCGTACATCCTGCTTCTGCCCCAGCGTCAGGGTCGGCGTGCGCCCCACCTCAATCCGCCGGTCCAGCACATTGTTGGCTGCCACGAACACCTCGTAGCGTCTGCGAAAAATATGCGATGCGAAAGCATTCATCGTGAAGAACGGCGCCAGCCGGAACGTATTCGCATCATCGTCATACTGCTGCCCGGTCATCCGCGCTTCCAGGGACAGCGTGCCCCAGCGGATGTCCTGCCCGCGCACCTGCAGCGTGCCCATCTGGTGCGGCACCTGTGGGATCCAGCTCCCCACGAGCGACGGATTCTGATCGAATCGTGTCACTGTTGCATCCGCATATTGATAACCGCCAACCACGGTGATGCGGCGCACCGGCTGCCATTCGCCGTCCAGGCTCACGCCGCGGCTCGCAATCTGCCCCAGGTTGGCGCGCTGTTTGATGATCGTCGTTGGGGTTGTGGCGATGGTCAGCGCAGTGATCGGCCGGTTCACAATCGTCCAGAAGTAGCTCGCGCGCACTGTGGCGTTCCATCGCGCCGGTGTCACCACTACGCCTGTCTCCCAACCCGTCGCGCGCTCCGAGTGCAGGTCCGGGTTCTTCAGCGTCAGCTCCTGGCCCACCTGCCCGTTGCGATAGAGTTCGTTCTCGGTCGGCGAGCGGTAGGCGCGGAAGCCCATCGCCGTCAACGCCAAGGACGGGGTCAGCCGCCGCACCACGCCAAGCCGCGGATTTGCCACCGTCTCGGTGATCTGTGGCAGGCGAAGCTGGATGGGCAACGTCTGCAGCGCGTCGAAATTCTGGAAGTGATCGATGCGCCCGCCTGCGCTCAGCGTCCACTGCCGCGGCGTCCACACCGCCTCGCCGTAGATGCCGGTCTGCCGCTGCCGTGCGGATATAAGCGTCCGTATTCCGGTAGTGAGCGCAGTCTCGTTGTCTTCGCCGCGCACATCGCGCGTGTCCGCGCCGCCCAGCACCACCAGCCGCGCTCCCAGCGGCTGCGTCCACCGGACCGCCCCACCCAATTGGTCACTCGGCGTCTGCGCAAATCGCGTCGGCGTTTCCTGTGTCCGCGTCGCATTCACAGATGAGAAGCTCTGCCGGAAGTGCTCCGCGGTACCATAGGCGCGCAGCAGCAGCCAGCCGCCCTTCGCTCCATCCGGAGTCCAATCCAGCCCCGCCTCATAACGCCAGATCCGTGTGCCGTTCGTTTGCAGCGGCGTGCCGTTGCTGCGCGCCTCGTTCAGCACATTGCCCAGCAGGAATGCGCGTCCATGACTCCAGTCGCGCTCGCCCTGCACGCGCCCATTCTGCGCGTGCAGGTTCGAGTCGATATCCACTGGCCCGCGCTGCTCCGGCGCCACCAATATGTAGCCGTCTGTGAGCATAACGCCGCCAGTCGCCAGACCGGACCATCCGCTCCCGCCGGGGGTCCCCGTGGTACCGCTCAGCAGCGCCGCCTCATCAAAGGTGTGAAACGATCCCTGGCTGGAAAACAACTCCGCATGGTTGCGTGCGGTCGAAACCGGCTGCATCTCGACCACGCCGCCGATCGCGCTCGACCCATAAAGATCGCTCGCGCCGCCCCGCACCACGGTCACGTCCCGAATGCTCAGCTGCGGCATCTCGTCCCAGTAAATCCATCCGCCGAAAGCATCGTTGAGCGGGATCTCATTCGCCATCACCAGCGTGCGGCTCGCCGCGGTCGAGCCCAGCCCGCGTAGCGACACACCTTGCGACGTCGGATTCGCCACCAGTGAACTCGACCGCCGGAACAGCTCGAACCCCGGCACCCGTCGCAGCCTGTCATCCAGCGTGATCGGCGCCGCCGTCCGCAACTCCTCGCTCGTTACCAGCCGTACGCTCGACGGGCTCGCGCTTTCAGCAAGCGGCGTTCCGAATGCAGTCACGGATACTTCCTCGTACGCCCCCATCGGCCGGAGCACCACGCGGACCCCGGCCCCGTCTCTTCCTTCGGCGGCCTTCACTTCAGCGGGCGCAAACGAGATCGCCTCCACTCGGATCACGCCATCATTTGCAACACACGGGAGCACGAATTGACCATCCAGGCCGCTCGTTGTCTTCGCAGTCCCCGCGCTCAGTGCCGCGCCTGGGACAGGGGCGCTTGACCCGTCCACCACGGTCCCGCGCACATCCGCCATACCCGCCGCACATTGCTGACCTGCGCAGGCCAGCGGCGATAGCAATGCAATTGTCAGTGATACTGCGGGTCCGGGGTTCCTGCGGATGAAGCGCATGCTAGATCATCCCATGCCCGGCAAGTCTCCTTCTGTGTAACTCCGTGGTACTGCGTACCTCTCGCACTGGGCCCCCCAATCTCGAAGAAACGGCGAACGCTGCCTCGTCCACAACCCTGGCCGTGAGCGACCAAAGGAAGCGAACCCAGCGAAATGCGCTAAAGGCGCGTCCGCCCGGACGGCCAGTCCTCCCCTTGACGGGATAGGAGAGGGCGGCATACTCTCCTATCCCAAATAGGAGAGAGCATGGCGAACCAGGTCGAACTCCCCCAGGGCACGCTTGAGATGCTGATCCTCAAGGCAGTCTCGCTCGGTCCCTTGCACGGCTACGGCGTCCTGCTGCGCATCCAGCAGATCTCAAATCAGCGGCTCGAAATTCTGCAGGGCTCCTTCTATACCGCCATCTATCGGCTGGAGCACCGCGGCTGGATCAAGGGCGAATGGGGTGAGTCGGAGAATCGTCGCCGCGCCCGCTTCTACTCGCTCACGCGCGCCGGAGCGCGCCAGCTCAAAACCGAAACCGCCAGATGGACCGACATGGCCGCCGTCGTCGCAGGCATTCTCAACAAGAAGGCAGACGAGATATGAACGTCCTCGCCACCCTCCGCAACCTGTGGCGCTCCATCGCACCCCGCAGCCACAGCGACGTCGAAGAAGAACTCCGCTCGCATCAGCAAGCCTACGCCGAAGACCTCATGCGCCAGGGCCTGACCGCCGAAGAAGCCCAGCGCAAAGCGCGCATCGACCTGTTCCAACCCGTCATGCAAAACGAAACATACCGTGCCGCCGTCGGCCTGCGCCTCTTCGACGAGTTAGGCGGCGACATCCGTTATGGCCTCCGCGCCCTACGCCGCAATCTCAGCTTCGCCGCCGTCGCCGTTCTCTCCCTCGCCCTCGGCATCGGCGCCACCACAGCGATGTTCTCCCTTATCTATGTGGTCCTGCTGCATCCTTTCCCCTACGCAAACGCAGATCGCATCATGAATCCCGTCGTCATCAACGAACAGCGCCCCGATCTGCCAACCTGGTTTGCGACCATGAAACCGCAGTTCGAGACGCTCCGCCGTGCCCACTGCATCGAAGACCTGCTCGGCTTCGCTGGGGCAAATATGGAGATCACCGGTGGCGCGCTCCCTGAGGATGTCATCGGCGCCTACCTCACCGGCAACGCCGGCAGCTTCTTCGGTGTGCATGCCCTGCTCGGGCGCTTCATTGAGCCCTTCGACGACCAGGGTGCCGGTCAGCACATTGCCGTTTTGAACTACCGATTTTGGCAGCGCCACTACGGCGGCGATCCGCATGTCACCGGCCGCACGCTGGAACTTGGTCATACTCCCTACAGCATTGTCGGTGTTATGCCCCACAGCTTTGACTTCAACGACACCACAGGCGTCGCCGACATCTACATGCCGCGCAGCCTGCTGCACGACAGCGTGAATCCACCCGTGACCTTCCCCTACATCCCATGGATCAAGCTCAAACCGCACGTGAGTCCCGCTGCAGCAGATGCGGAACTCAATGCCATCGTCCGCCAGTTCGCGAAGGAGAATCCCAACCACTTTCCCCAGCAATGGCATCTGCAACTGCAGCCCATCATCGCACCGTTCGAGCAGAACACCGGCCGCACACTCTATCTTCTGCTCGCCGGGGTGCTGTTGCTTCTCATCATCGGTTGCGCCAACTGTTCCATTCTGCTGCTTGCCCGCGGGCGTGCCCGCCAGCATGAGCTCGCCATCCGCTCGGCCATCGGTGCCAGCCGATGGCGCATCGTCCGCCAGTTGCTAGTCGAAGCTGTCGTCATCTCCTTAACGGGAGCCATACTCGGCGTCACCGCGTCGTACTGGCTCGCCAAATTGCCGATGCAGTTGGCGCGGGACTTCTTTCCGCAGGAATCCGTCCTCCGCATCAATCTGCCGATCCTCACTCTTTCCCTGGCGCTCGCTCTTGCCACCGGCCTGCTCTTCGGCCTGGTTCCCGCGCTGCGCCTATCAAGGCCAGATCTCTCACGCGCTTTGCCTTCGCGCATGCAAAGCCTCGCCTCAGTGCCTGCCAGGCATCGCTGGAGCGCTCTCATCGCCGCACAGGTCGAGCTCACTCTTCTGCTTATGGCGACCGTCGGCACTGCCATCCACAGCTTTCTTCTGCTTACGCAGCTTCCTCTTGGCTATAACTCCGATAACGTCATGCAAGTCGGCATCATGCTGCCCTTCCGCAACGCGTAGCAATGGAGCAAGATTCAGTCACGCGAAGCACGTACCGCATATATCGAGCAGATCCGCCTTAAGATCGCCTCTGTGCCTGGCGTCCGCGATGTTTCCATCGGTTTCAATGTCGCACCCCCGTATAGTGGTGCCGAAGAATCCGCGGTCGACATCAGCGGTGTCCCACGTGGCGAAAACCAACCGGTTCGTATCCACTCCGTCAGTCCTGATTACTTCGCAACACTCGGCATCCCATTGCTTGACGGCCGTACCTGGAATGAATCGGAAAATTCTCGCGGTGATTTCGTCGCGCTCGTAAATCAGAGCTTCGTCCGGCGGTACTGGCCGAATCTCAATCCTCTGAATGGTCAGCTCCGCTTCCCTGAACTGCAAGTCGTAGGTCCGCTCGATGCCATGTCGAGCCAAGCCAAGGCATGGCGTCAGGTTCTCGGCGTCGTCGGCGATGCACGCAACGATGGCGTAGACCATCCCGTCCAACCCGCCATCTACATCCCGTATACAACCCTGATCCCGCCTTACGCGCAATTCCTAGTCCGTACCCAGGCCGAGCCCCTCTCCTATCTCCACGCCATCCGCGCCGCCGTGGCCTCCATTGCGCCTGATCAGCAGATTTCGAACGGCACTTTCACTCTCGAAGAAGCACTCGAGCGCGACGCGCAATACAGCCGCCAGCGCCTCTTCTCCAACCTCTTCGGCGTTTTCTCCGCTATGGCCCTCGCGCTCGCCCTGGTCGGCATCTTCAGCGTCGTCGCCTACAGCGTCGCGCAGCGGACCACGGAGTTCGGTGTCCGCCTCGCACTCGCCGCGCCGCGAGCACACGTCCTCTGGGTTGCTGCGCGCATCGCGCTCGTTAGCACGGGCATCGGTGTCACCGTCGGCCTCGCGCTGGACACCTTCATCGGCACCATCCTCGCCGCATGGATGCACAACGCCTTCGCTGCCACTGGACTCGTCTCCGCCGCCGTACTGCTCATCCTCAGCGCGCTTATCGCCTGCCTGCTACCGGCAACCCGCGCCACCACGGTCCCACCCGCCGAAGCCCTGCGTTACGAATAAAAAAGCGGTCCCACATCTCGCGATTGAGAGGTGGGATCAGTGCCGAGTCGCCCACAATCTTCCACCGGCGCGTCCGCCCGAATGCAAATCCTTATGGATGATGCATCAGCCGGGGCAGGTTCCAGTGCTGCGCCACGGCGATCATCCGCAGCAGGAAGCACGAACATCCGCCCGCCAGCATCGCCGCGGCTCGAGGTACCTTCACCTTCAGCAACACCACCATCACCACGCCGCCGGCCAACGCGGCTGAAGCATACACATCTTTCCGCAGCACGGACGGCACCTCTGCCAGCAGCAGATCGCGCACCGTCCCGCCGCCCACCCCCGTGATGCCGCCCATCACTACCGCCATCAGCGGATGCATCTGGTAGTCGAGCGCCTTCTCGACGCCGGCTACCGCGAACAGTCCCAGTCCCGCCGCATCCAGCGTCACGATCAACTGCTCCGGAATCGCCTGCACCGATTGATAGAAGAAGAAGACCGCCACTGCCCCCAGGATCGCGATCCCGAAGTAGCGCCAGTCGCGGATCGCTGCCGGCGGTGTTGCGCCAATCAGCAGATCGCGGATGATCCCACCACCCACAGCCGTCACAAATGCGAGCACCAGCAACCCCAGAAAATCCAGGTCGCCACGAATCGCCCGCAGCGCGCCCTCCAATGCAAACACCAGCGTGCCGATCAGATCGAACACGATCAGCAGCGTATCGGAATTGGTGCGCAGCCGTTCCGCGACAGAAACCATGCCACGGAGTGTAACCGGAGGTGAAGACATTCGTGTCCCCACGGTTCACATATCACGCTTCCTATGGATCAGCGCCTCCGTCGCGTTTGCATTGCTGCCAGACAGCGATGGAGAGTGTGATAGTCGCCTCCCGACATCCGGTCATGTCCATAAACGGACGGCCGCGCCCATCCCCGCACAACGCAAGTGCCCTTCGCCGGGCGAAACCCTTGAAATCCGCCGGCGCAGGCTGGCCTTACACTTGCACCCAATCCCCCGCAGGAGAAGCACGTCCATGTCCACGCTCCTCGCCGACCTCCGCTATGCCCTGCGTCAGCTTCGCCGCGGTCCCGCCTTCGCAGCCACCGCCATCCTGACCCTGGCCCTCGGCGTCGCCGCCAACGTCATCGTCTTCGGCGTCATCGACGGGCTCTTTCTCCGCCCCTCCTCCATCCCGAAAGCCAGCCAGCTCTCCTTCATCCAGCATCGCGACGACAACGATGTCACCATGTCGTTCCCCAACTATCGCGATCTGCGCGCCCGCAACCGTACCTTCTCCACGATCGGCGCCTATCGCTTCACTCAGGTTGGTCTTGCCGCCAACGGCCACGCGCAACCGCGCTGGGACTTCCAGGCCACCGGCAGCTACTTCGACGCGCTCGGCATCACCCCGCTCATCGGCCGCTTCTTTCACGACAGCGACGACACCCGCGGTCCCAACGTCAGCCCCTACGTTGTCCTCAGCTATGCCACCTGGAAGGCCGACTTCGCCGGTGATCCCAACATCGTCGGCCACACCATCCGCATCTCGCAGCAGCCATTTGTGGTCCTCGGCGTCGCGCGTCCGGACTTCACCGGCACCGAGCGCTTTGTTCGCGCCGATCTCTGGACCGACCTCTGGAACCAGCAGCAGATCGAGGGCTACAGCTTCCTCAACAACCGCCGCAACCAGAACATCTGGGTCATGGGCCGCCGTCTCCCCGGGGTCACCACGGGTCAGGCGCAGGCCGATCTCAACCGCGTCGCCAGCGAGCTTGCTCGCGAGTATCCCGCTGATGAGGCCAACACCACCTTCCGCATCACGCCCCTGGGCTTCATCGGCGCCGCTCTCGGCGGACGGTTACGCAGCTTTCTTACCGCGCTGATGTTCCTTGCCGCGCTCGTGCTCCTCGCCGCCTGCATCAATCTTGGCGGACTATACGTGGCACGCGCCTCGGATCGCACTCGCGAGCTCGCCATCCGCGCCGCGCTTGGCGCTACACCCACCCGCATTGCAATGCAGCTCATTGTCGAATCGCTCGCGGTCTCCGTCATCGGCGGTTCACTCGGCTTTCTGCTCGCGCGTGCCGTGCTCCACGGGCTCACCCTCTACCGTCCGCCCTTCGATTTCCCCGTCGCCGTCGCCGTCGAGCCCGGCATCGCCGTCTTTCTCTTCGCGATTGCGCTCTCCATCGCCGCTGGTCTCTTCTGCGCTCTCGCGCCCGTGCGCCAGGCCGCCCGTGCGGATGTGCTCACCGCCATCCGGGCGGCCGGTTCCACCACATCGCTCGGTCGCCGCCTCGCCCTTCGCGATCTTCTCCTCCTGGTCGAGGTCACGCTCTGCTGCGTCCTCGTCACCGCCGCCTTCGTCTCTGTCCGCGGACTCGCGCGCTCCCTCCGCGCTCCTCTCGGCTTCGACTCGGCAAACGTCACCGTCCTCTCCCTCAACTTCAATCTCGCCCACTACCGCGATGACGCCTCGCTCCCCGCCCAGCGCCGCATCCTCGATGCCGCTTCCGCCCTCCCTGGCGTCTCCACTGCTGCGCTCACCAGCAGCGTTCCACTCGATATCATCGGTGAGAGCACCACGGCGATCTACGTCGCGGGCAAAGGCCCCATCGACCAGCGCAACGTCCTCTTCGGCGCGCCCTACTACGCGCTTTCACCGAAGTACTTTGAAACCGCCGGCACCCGTCTCCTCGCTGGCCGCGACTTCACCTGGCACGACGACAAGTCGTCGCCCTCCGTCGCCATCGTCAACCAGACCTTCGCCAGCCGCCTCTTCCACACGCCCAACGCACTCGGCCGCGTCTTTCGCGATGGCTCCGGCACCAACTTCACCATCATCGGCATCACCGAAGACGGCAAGTACGGCTCACTTACCGAGGACCCCACTCCGGTCGTCTTCTACTCGGTCATGCAGCGGCCTGACACCGACTGTCACGTCCTCGCGCGCACCGCAACCTCCGCCACCCTTGCTCGCCCGCGTCTCGCCGCCGCCCTCACCGGCATCGTCGAAAGCGTCGATCCCAATCTTCCCATCACCACCATCGCGCCCTGGCAGCAGATCATTGCTCCTGTCCTCTTTCCCGCGCGCGCCGCCACCATCGCGCTGAGTATCCTGGGCCTGCTCGCTCTTACTCTCGCCATCACCGGTATCTTCGGTCTCGCCTCTTACTCCGTCGCCCGCCGCATGCGTGACTTCGGCATCCGTCTCGCCCTCGGCGCGCCGCGTCAAAGCATCCTCAACACCGCGCTCGGCCGCGTCGCCACCATCGTCCTCATCGGCTCCTCGTTAGGCATGCTGCTCGGCCTCGCCAGCACTCGCATCCTGGCCGCCATCGTCTACGGCGCCAGCGCCAACGATCCGCTCGTCGTCTGCGCGGTAGTCCTCACCATGTTCGTCACCGGCATACTCTCTGCCGCACTGCCAGCCCGTCGCGCCCTCACCGTGGAGCCTGCATCCTTATTACGCGAGGAGTGAGAGTGCATCTAGCATGGATCGAAGGGTTCAATGAGCGGTGAGGGCAACTCAAATACCGAGACAAAACTGATCAGTTGTGGTCGCCATGGAGAAGCGAGAGAGCCGGCATTTGTCTGCGAGCACTTGCTTCATGGAACAGGGCGAGGGTTTTGCTTCGATAGAGCAGACGATGATCCTCATCCCGACGCGTGGTGCAAGGCGTGCGAGCGTTTAAGAATCGACAATGGCGGAGACTGGACCGAAGCCCTAACAAAGCAAGTCAATATTCAACCTGTCTGCGACAGCTGCTACCAGGAGATAAAGGAGCGAAACATCGCTCTTATTCAATAGTGCTGGGTATGGGGGTCGCCCACATTCTCATTCGTGAGCGACCGAAGGAATCAAACCTCACTATCCGCGCCGCCGGCGCGTCTGCCTGGATGGCAAATCCCGCCACCGGCGCGTCCGACTGAAACGGCGAGTTTCAGACGTGAAATAACCGATCCGCCCCAAACACCAGCGCCAGCGTGATCGCGGCAATCGCCACCTCACCCAGTGCGCCGATCGCCAGCGGCCGCCATCCCTGTTTGCCCAGCTCGCGAATATTCGTGCGCAGCCCAACACCTGCAAATGTCAGCAGGAACGCCCATCGCGACAGGTTCCCCAAAGCCGTCAATTGCGGCTTGGTGAACACAGCAACGCTGGCCAGCAGCGAGATCAGCAGAAATCCCAGCACGAAGCGAGGGAACTTCTGCCACAGGAATCGCGCCTTGTTCCCCACACGCTGTGCCTGCCCGCGTGATGACCAGTACAGCGCATAGCCCAGCACCACGAAGCCGATCATCGCATTGCGCGTCGTCTTCACCAGCACGGCAAACCTTCCCGCAACATCCGAGTACAGCGCGCCTGCCGCAGTCGCCTCCGCCGTGTTGTCCACCGCCAGCCCCGCCCACAAGCCATACGCATGGTCGCTCAGGTGCAGGCTGTGTGCGATCAGCGGAAACGTGAACAGAGACAGCGCGCCCAGCGCCAAAATCGCCGCGATCGCCGTCGACGACTCCTCCTCGTCCGCATCAATCGCGCCCTGTGTCGCAATAATCGCCGACACGCCGCACACCGCCGATCCCACAGCCAGTAGTGACGTCAGCTTCGGCTTCAACCCGAACGCGCGCCCCAGCCCGTGCATCAGTGCCAGCGCCAGCGTGATCTCGATCGCCACCAGTCCCAGGCTGATCCCGCCCAGCCGCAGCACATCGCCGAGCAGGAATCGTGAACCCAGCAGCACGATCCCCACCTTCAGCCAGAAGTCGTACGTCGCCACGCCGGCGGCGAAGATCTTCGGTACGCCGACAGTATTGGCGATCACCAGCCCGATCAGAATCGCCCACAGCACATATTCGATATTCGGCAACGTCAGATGATGCGCCTTGCCGTAGCGTGCGATCGACTGCTCGATCACCTTGCCTGCAAAACCCACCGCCGCCAGCAGCAACAATCCAGGCACCAGCCGCAGCAGGCGAAACGGAAGCGGCTCACCGGCCGTCGCGGCGTGAGCGGGAAGGGAAGCGGCAACGCCGGTGCCCGTGGATATCGGAGTAACAGAAGATGTGATCATCGTCGCCCCCTCACCACTTCACCGTATTCAATATGTGCAGTTTCACCAGCGCCGCAGCCGCCAGCGCCAACAGGACCGCCCAGCTATCGAGCGATAGCCATCGCCGCTGCACCGGCGCGGTCCCCCCGCTCTCGACTCTCTCAGAATTTCGTATCTCGTCACTCATGGCATCTTCCTTCCGGTTCGTGCGTTGAAGATGGCCCGGTTCCGCGTCGAGTTTGGGGGAGAAACAAAACGCCCCGCCGCAGAGCTGGCTGCGACAGGGCGTTCGGTCTTCAGAGCTTTTAGATCCCGATCAGTGCTTTATCAGCACCGACGGCGCTCCAGCCGAACCCGGGCGCAGCAGGCTGCAACAACACTGCGCGGCGATTCGGATAGAACTCGACATATGTCGACGGTATGTAAGAGCGTGATGTATGTCAACCGCCCCAATGTTAAATTTCTCCGGCAAATCCTCGCTCGCGGGGTAAGGTAGGGAGTCATGACAGAAAAGCGTGTCCGTCCTGCAAAGCGAAATGGCCCCGCGACGCGGACCGAGATGACCGACCGCCAGTTCTCCCTCATCTCCAAAGCCCTTGCCGCGCCCCGACGCTACGAGATCCTTGCCGAGATCAGCCGCCGCCAGTGCGCCACGCCCTGCACCTGTCTCAGCGAAACCCAGCCCATCAGCCCCGCCACTCTCTCCCATCACATGAAGGAACTGGAAAACGCCGGCCTCGTCCGCATTGAGCGCCAGGGCAAATTCGCCAACCTCACCCTGCAGCGCGACGTCCTCCGCGCCTATCTCGACCGCCTCGCCAGTCTTTAATCCCCGCCCAATCTCAAATCCCGAATCCTTTCCTCCCATACATCATCTCTTCCTCAGTTTGACAATCATCGAAATGTCAAACAAAGGAGAACAGCACCATGAGCAAGCTTCAAGGTAAGGTCGCCGTCGTTACTGGGGCGTCCAAGGGCATCGGTGCGGAGATCGCCCGCGACCTCGCTGCCGCCGGCGCCAAGGTCGTCGTCAACTATGCATCCAGCAAGGCAGGCGCGGACAAGGTCGTTGCTGACATCGCTGCCAAGGGCGGCAAAGCCATTGCCGTACAGGGCGATGTCGCCAAGGCAGCGGACACTGAGCGTCTGTTCGCCGAAACCAAAAAGGCCTTCGGCCACGTCGACATCCTCGTCAACAACGCCGGCGTCTATAGCTTCGGCCCCATCGACAACTTCACCGAAGAGGACTTCCATCGCCACTTCAACACCAACGTTCTCGGTCTGCTGCAGAGCACCCGCGAGGCGCTGAAGATCTTCAATCCCGAAGGCGGCAGCGTCATCAACGTCGGCTCGGCCATCACGAAAATCAATCCACCCGCCACCGTCGTCTACACCGCAACCAAGGGCGCAGTCGATGCCATCACCGCCGTTCTCGCCAATGAACTGGCGCCGCGCAAGATCCGCGTCAACTCCATCAACCCCGGCGGAGTTGAGACGGAAGGCACTGTCACCGCCGGCGTCATCGGCAGCGATTGGGAAAAGAAGATGATCGCCGACACTCCACTCGGCCGCATCGGGCAGGTCAAGGACATCGGTCCACTCGCCACCTTTCTCGCCTCACCCGACTCCGGCTGGCTCACCGGCGAACTGCTCACTGCCTCCGGCGGCATGCGCTAAGTAGCTCCGACCTCCACTTCGTCACCGACAAAGCGAAGTGGAGGCTCAGTCATCAGACGAGCGTACATGCGGTAGACAAACTGAAACAGCACGTAGACAACTATGTAAAACCTCGAGACTCGGAAATGGACTCCTCAGATAGCAAGTGGCAATCGAGGATAATTCAACAAGTCAATCAATCAATTTCTTTACAACTAATTTGCCTGAGGAAGTCAGCCGTCGCGCAACGAGCACACAGTGGTGAGCATCGTGACGGTAGTTCAGGTAATAAGAGTCGTGTGCTAGGTGAAAGGAAATCATGAGTTCAGAAAAGGAGAGACGTCACTTGAGCGGAGAAAAGGATCTGCCGATCGTGCTTGTGCATGGAACAATGGGTAAATCAGAGGACTGGTCGCGGGTAGTGGAAGAGCTATCGAGCTCACGATCGGTGATTCGCCCAAATTACATAGATCGAGTCGCTGGAACCAACTCCACGAATGAACTTGCAATAAAAGATCTCGCGGATGAGGTCATAGCTGCAGTCACGGCCGAAGGTAAGCAGCGCTTCGATCTAGTTGGCGGTTCCCTTGGAGCGGCAATTGCCATATACATCGCAGCGGAGTATCCGGAGATGGTCCGTTCGCTTGTACTCGTATCAGGCTTCAGCCATGGAAGCGATCCGCGGATGAATCTGCAGTTCAAACTGTGGCTTCGCCTATTGAGCACAGATAAAGTAGCATTCACAAAACTGCTGCTGGTGAGTGGCCTAAGTCCCGGCTTTTTGTCTGCATTTGACGAACGCACCATAAACGGAATCATTGAAAGCTTTATCGCCTCGACTAACTGGCGCCCGATCGATCAGGTCATCAGGGTTGACCTTAGCGTGGATGTTCGGGAGTACGCCGCGAGAATCAAGGCCCCGACGCTGCTGATTACTGCGAAGCACGATCAGATCGTGCCACCAGCTTACTCGGAGAATCTGGTTCCTGATTCGAAGAACATTGAACTCAATTCGGGCCACTTGATCTTTCTGGAGAAGCCAGTCGAGCTGGCTTCCGCCATACTTTCGTTCTGCCTATTGCAGCAAGATTACCCAATCGTCAACGAATTGGCGTCCTGCCAGGTTCTCGGAAGAGCCTTCAGGCGACATGCCCAGGACGCTTCGGCGTTTGGGCATATCGCTTCCGCTAGGCATGGCGACGGGAATCTCACGTACACAGGGCGTGAGCATCGATCGTTTGGGACTTGGTGCAGGCGCCAGTCCAACAACTTATTAGTCCAGAAACTTAGTTGAGCGTGTTATCAGAGCGCACGCCGATACCGCACCTCATCCACCATCATGCCCCACACCGAATCCGTCCGCGCCGGCCCGTCCGGCGCCCATCCGTCAATCCGGTAAAAGCGGTCCGCGCGGGCATTGCCGGCCAGCAGCCACAACACCGCATTCCGAAACCCCAGCTCCACCAGTCGCCCCCGCGCCGCAGCGATCAACATCGCCCCAACACCGCGTCCCCACCACGCCGGGTCGACATAAAGAGCGTAGAGTTCGCCATCGTCCACCACATCCGGATCCCGCGCCGGCGCTGTCGTGGCAAATCCGCAGATCGTCCCATCGTCGATCGCGACCACCGTGGCCGGCTCACGCACATCATCGCTCCCGAAGCGATATCGTTGCGCCCGGTTCTCCGCGCGCAGCCCATCCAGATACGCATCCGGAAGCAGACCGCGATAGCCCGCCTGCCAGGAGCGCACATGCACCCGCGCCACCTCAATCGCATCATCCGGTTCGGCCGGGCGAAGAAACATAGCTCATAGTCTGGCACAGTCAGACGATCGCATGGCCATGCTGTATCGCGTCTCTAGGCCCGTATTTCGTCGTTCTGAATCGACCGACCGGCCCAAACCCTCTCCCATCACTGGTCATGGGCGATACTCTTGTCCCTGCAGTCAGGGCCTCCGCGTTTTGGGGAGACAATCATGCCGCGGTTATTCGTAACTATAATGATGCTCTTTATCCTCTCTGCCAACCCGCCGCTGCACGCGCAAACCCCAGCCCCGGCCGTCACAAACTCCCCGCACACTCCGCAATACTTCCGCGACATCGCATCCCACAGCTTCGCCGTCCCTCCCGGCGCGTCCGCCTTCGCGCTGGCCCAGGAGCTCACACGCTGGCTCGCATCCCCTGATCCCGAGCTCCGCGACACTCTCGCCTACACCATCCTCGACATCTGGATCCGCCACTCGCAGCTCACCGATCAGGACCTTCTCACCCTCCTCCCATCGCTCCAACAGAACCTCACCGTCGGCATCGGCGAATCCGGGACCGACTCTGTCTTCAAGCGCTCCTTCTCCGCGCTCACCCTCGCCTCCTTCGCCGAGCGCGATCTCCGCCAGCCCTTCCTCTCGCCCGCTCAATACCGCGACTTGCTCGCCGCCGCCCTCGCCTACCTGCGCGACGAACGCGACACCCGCGGCTTCGATCCCGTCAAGGGCTGGATCCACTCCACCGCCCACACCGCGGACCTGCTCGGCGCACTCGCCCGCAATCCGCACTTCACCCCGGCTGACCAGCCGACGCTCTTCGCCGCTGTCGAGCAGCGCCTCAACTCCGCTGGCCACATCTACACCTTCGGCGAGCAGGATCGCCTCGCCGTCGCGCTCCTCTCCGTCATCATCCGCGACGACTTCGAGCTCAGCAGCTTTCAAAAGTGGCTCGAATCGGTACAGCAGGACAGCGTCGTATGGCAGAAGTCCCCGCCCGATCTAATTCAGCTCGCGCTCTTTGAAAATCACACCTATCTGCTCGAAGCCCTGCTCGCCCGCATGCCCACCCAGACACCCCTCTCGCCCGCCGCCACGCAGGCCCGAGACGCCGCCCGTGCCGCATTGCGCAAGCGGTGAGCGCTCTAGTACTCACCCATATCCTTCGTTTGAAATACGACCTTGGCGGTACCCTTGCCCGCCCCCTCTCGCGGTACTCTGGTGCACGCGGCCGTGCCGCCGTACCGGAGGGCTTCGAAAGATGCGTGCTTTGCTATTCGTAACACTGGCTGCGGCATATGCCGCTGCAGCCGCCGCGCAGGCCATCGGTCCCGCCGCTCCCGTCACCCCGGCTGCGCCTGTCATCACGGCGAAGGCCGCGCTCAATCACGCCATGATCGTCTCCATCTCCGGCGGCGCGCCCGGCGCAACCATCTACTACACCACCGACGGCTCCGCGCCCACCGCGCAATCCACCCGCTACCTCGCGCCCTTCCTCATCGCATCCGACGTCACCGTAAAGGCCGTCGCCGTGGACGATGGAAAGCCCGGCCAGGTAGGTAGCGAGAAGTTCGCAGCCGCCGTAAATCCCGGCAGCCTAGTGTGGAGCGACGAGTTCAACTCCGCAGCCGATCTGGGCCCAAAACCCAATCCCGACTTCTGGACCTACGACATCGGTCACTCTGGCTTCGGCAATCGCGAGTTCGAGCACTACTGCGCCTGGGGCGACGCCAATTCGCCCTGCGATCCCGCACATCCCAACGCCTTCATTGCGTCCGATGGATACCTCCACGTCGTCGCCCTTCAACCCGCGGACGGCGTCTATACTTCCGCCCGTCTTAAAACCGCGGGCCTGCTCAGCTTCTTTCCCGGACCCGCCACCCTCCGCATCGAAGCACGCATGAAACTCCCCTTAGGGCAGGGGCTCTGGCCTGCCTTTTGGACACTCGGCAACAACATCGCGACTGATAATTGGCCCGCATGTGGCGAGCAGGACATCATGGAGCACATCAACGCGCCCAAACCCGACTGGATCGCCGGGTCGCTCCACGGCACCAACGGCGACACCACGCGCCACTACCCCACGCCGCCCGACCCCGCATTCTCCGCCGCTGACTGGCACACCTACGGCATCCTCTGGTCCAAAGGAAAAATCAGCTTCTACGTCGACACGACCGCGAACATCTACGCCACCAACACTCCAGCCGACTTCAGCCGTCCCGGCGGGGTCTGGCCCTTTGACAATGGCAACGCCGTCTTCCTCCTGCTCAATCTCGCAGTAGGAGGCGACTGGCCCAAAGCCCCCGACGCCACCACAAAATTCCCCGCAGAATTGCTAGTCGACTACGTCCGCGTCTATGCCAATTAGGCGGCGGTCGCACCGCGTCTTCTTTGTCGGAACAACCAAGACGCTGTAGCGATCCATAGCAGTCCTGCCACTACAGCGGTCAAGAGTCGGATAACGAGCAGGTGGCGCCAGAAAGTGAGGTTAGGTGCGGCAGGCGGATACGCCGTCATCCACACACAAAAGAGGACCTGATATAGCGTGACAAGTTCAACAAGCGAGAACACGGCGAGTAATAACTTCGCCCATAATGATTTTTGTATTCTTCCCATAGATTCCAAATCGAATCATGATAACGCCGGCTGTGGGTGCGGTTCCCAACTAATTGGTCGAGCGAAACACTATCCCTTCACCGCAAAGAAGTAATGATTCTCCCCCTCGTCCACGCGTCCAGAGGAGACTTCAAACCCCAAACCATGCAGCAGCCCCTCATACTCCTCAACACCTAGCGACCGTGACTCACGCTTCGTGAGCACATCCACCCACGTGCAGGCCTCGCGTGGTGCTGTAAACAGGAACCTCCCGCCCGCCTTCAACGCATTTGCAACTTTGGTAAGTACAATTCGCTGCGCACTCTCCGGCAGCAGAAAAATCAGTCCTACCGCGACCACCCCATCGAAGGTGCGATTGAAATAAGTTGATTCCTCCGCCGCGGCGCACTCCGTCTCTACCCCGGGAAATCGTTCACGGAAGGCGCGAAGCAGCGTCGGCGAAGCATCCACGCCATAGAGCGTCAGGCCCGCGTCCACAAGCACCTGCGAAACCACGCCATCGCCGCATCCCAGCTCCAGCACGGTCGCGCCTGGCGTGAATCCGCGCCCCCATTCATCCGCTATCTTCTGCCCAATGTGCGGATGCCGCGAGCGCATGAAGGTATCGGCATGTTCCTCATAACCGTTTGCGCGATCCAACGATCTTTCCTCCTCCAGCAGTCAGCCACCGACCGCAGGAATGTTATGCCGCCAGATTTTTCCACGTCCACTGCAACTTATTCGATACGTCTGCTTTTCCGTTTTTTCCCCGCGCTGGCGCATGATGAGTGGCGTCTATTCTGGCGAATCACTGAACGCCACAATCTACTTCGCCGAGGAGCACTCCCCATGCCGGAGAGCACAGTAGAACCGCGCCGCCACATCGAACACGATGATTCCCGTGAATGGTGCCCGCCCCTCGACCGCCGGACCGCGCTTCGTCTCATTGCTATGAGCACGCTCGCCGCTGTCACCGGTTGCGGCGGCAGTACCGCCCGAACTTCCTCCTCCGCCATCACCGGCGGCACCACCACTTCCACTACCACCCTCTCCGCCTCCAAAACCACCGTCGAACAGGGCGCCCCCCTCACGCTCACCGCGTCCATAGCTCCCTCTGCCGCCACCGGAGCCGTCACTTTCCATGACGGCATCACATCGCTGGGCACAGGAACTCTCGCATCCGGTACCACAACGCTACCCACCAGCTTCAGCACCATCGGCACACACTCGCTCACGGCCACCTATGCTGGGGACACTACGTACGCTGCCAGCACTTCTTCGGCAGTCACACTCACTGTCGGCGCCGCCTCCTCCTGCGCCGAAACATTGGAGGGCGAAGAAGGCCCCTACTTCGTCGACGACAGCGCCAGCGGCTATCTGCGCAGCAACATCCTTTCCAATCTCGACGGCACCAGCACGCAGCAGGGCGTCCCTCTCACTTTGACCCTCTATGTTTTCGACAGTCAGAACAGTTGCGTGCCACTGCAGGGCGTTCAGGTTGATATCTGGCACTGCAACGCGCAGGGCGTCTATTCCGCAGAAGGCAGCGAGTCCACTACAGCAGATAGCTGGTTGCGCGGATATCACATCACCGACGCCACCGGCAAAGTGCAGTTCACCACCATCATTCCCGGCTGGTATCAGGGACGCACCACGCACATTCACCTGCGCTTCCGCTCCACCTACGACGAAACCGACACCAGCGGCAGCAACACCATGCAGGTCTTTTTCGATCAGATGCTGATCGACAACCTCAGCACCTCCGTGTCGCCCTACTCGACGGAAGGCCAAAACTCCACCACCAACGCTGGCGACCGCGTCTACACAGACCAGGAGCAAGGCACAACCCTGCTCACTCTGAGCGGAAGCACTGAAGCCGGCTGACAGTGGGAGTCAGGTCGCCCACAACACCCATCGTGAGCGACCGTAGGAAGCGAACCCCACAACCCGCGCCGCCGGCGCGTCTGCCTGGATGGCAGATCCCAACCAAAGGAAGCGAACCCACAGATCGTGCCACCGGCGCACCCGCCTGAATGGAAGATCCTCACTCAAACCGCAGCGCAGCCATCGGATCCACGCGCACTGCGCGCTCGGCCGGCACCCACACCGCCAGCAGCGCAACTGCAGCCAATAGCAGCGGCGTGACCACAAACGCCAACGGGTCCCAGGGCTTTACATCGAAGAGGAACGAAGCCAGAAACCGCGTCAGCCCAAATGCGCCGGCAATCCCGATCACGACACCGATCAGCGCCAGCACCATGCCCTGGCGAATCACCATGTTGCGAATGTGCGAAGCCTGCGCTCCCAGCGCCATCCGGATGCCCATCTCCTGCGTCCGCTGCTGCACCGAGTAGGCCATCAACCCATAGATCCCGATCGCCGCCATCAACAGCGCAGACGCGCCGAAGATCGTCAACAGCAGCATGTTGAAGCGCTGCCGCGACGTGTTCAGCACGACGATCTCTTCCATCGTGCGGATATGCGCCACCGGCAGGCCGCCGCTCGCCACGCGCAGCGCCTCCGCCATCGGTGCCGCCAGCGAATGCGGCTCCACCTGGCTGTGCACAACCCACATGAGCGGCGCAATGCGCGAGTTCAGCGCTGTCATCCCATCGGGCATCTGCGCAATCGGCGTGTACATCATCGGATCCGGCTGACGATCAAGAGCCCGCACGCGCGTGTCACCAACGATGCCGATGATCTGGCGCGGCTGCTCCTTGAAATTCGGCCCCATACCCGGCCCGATCTCCAGCCGGTCCTTCAGCGGATCGCCCTTGCCCTTCGGCCAGTATTGCTTCGCCAGCGCTTCGTTGATGATCACCACGCCGGGCGCCGAACCACTGTCCTGTTCCGTGAACATGCGTCCACGCAGTAGCGGAATTTTGAAGGTGTTGAAGTAGTTCCACGACACCGTGTCATATCCGGCGCCGCCGGTTATCGGATTGTTGCCATTCGGCCGCCCCACAATGTTGAAGCCCAGTCCAAAGCCGCCTTCCAGCGGCAGGCAGCATGTCGCCGCCGCACCTGTCACTCCCGGAAGCGCCGTCAGCCGGTCAGTGCCGTCCTTCACCAGTTGCGCCACGCCCGCTGTTTTCTGGAAGCGATCGCCGCTGATCGACATCGCCATCGTCAGAACATTGCGCGTGTCATATCCCGGATTCACCGCTTCGAGTTTCATGAAGGTGCGGATCAACAGCGCCGCCCCAATCACCAGGATCAGCGCCAGGGCCATCTCGCTGATCACCAGCGCAGAACGCAGCTTGCCGCTCCGAAAACCGACACCGCTGCGGTTGCTGCTCTCATTCAGTGCCGCCACCAGATTTGGTCGCGATGCGCCGATCGCGGGCGCCAGCCCGAAGAGAATTCCCGTCAACACCGATACGCCCAGCGTAAACAGAAGCACGTGCCAATCGGGTGTCACCGCCGAGCCGTCTTCACCAATGCGTGGAATGCCGGCCGGCGCAATCGCCAGCAGCAGCCGCACTCCCACCGCGCCCAGCACCAGTCCCAGCGCGCCGCCGGTCAGCGCTAACGCCAGGCTCTCCGTTAACAGTTGCCGCACAATCATTCCGCGGCCCGCGCCCAGCGCCGCGCGCGTCGCCAGCTCCCGCTTCCGTCCCGTCGCGCGCACCAGCATCAGGTTCGCCACATTGGCGCACGCAATCAGCAACACAAATCCCACCGCGCCCATCAGCACCCACAGCGACGTCCGCGAATCGCCGACCCACATCTCCGCCAGCGACGCCACGCCGAATCCATCCTGCGGCCCCATCGCCATCGGGCCGTAGGTGCGCCGGTACTCATCCGCCGCCAGCTTCAACTGCGCATTCGCCTGACCGATCGTGATCCCTGGCTTCAGCCGGGCGGCCACTATAAAGTAGTGCGCCTGGTCCTGCGAGTTCATGTCGAATTGAAATGGCAGATACAGATCGGTCGGCGTATCCGTCACAAAGCTCTTGCCGATCACACCCAGCACCAGGTAGGGCTGTCCGTCCAGCTGAATCGTCTTGCCGACGATCTTCGGATCGTCGCCGAAGCGGCTCTTCCATAGTGCGTAGCTCAGCACCGTCACTCGGCCGCCGTTCGGCGAGTCTTCCGCCTGCGTAAACGTGCGCCCCATGATCACCGGCGCGCCCAGCATGGAAAAGTATTGCTGCGTCACGTGCACACCCTGCACCTGCTGCGGCTTATCGCCGCCGGTCAGGTTGAGCCCCGCGCCGCCGAAGTCGAATCCCGCCACCTTCGAGAAAATGCTTGTCTGCTCACGCCAGATCCTGAACTTCGGAATATTCGCTCCAGGCCCCGAACCTCGCGGCGACGTATTCATCAGGTCCACCAGCGAGTCCTGGTCCGGAAATATCAGTGGCTTCAGCAGCACCGTGTTGATCACCGAGAACACCGCCGTATTTACGCCAATCCCCACTGCGATCACCACGATCGCGACGATGGTGAATCCCGGCGTCTTTCCCAGCGAGCGCGCCACAAACTTCAGATCGCGCCAAAGGTTCTCCAGCCAGGGCAGGGAACGATAGCGCCACTCCTCCTCGTGGACAGAGTTCTGTGGGCCGAACTTTACACGGGCCTGCCGCCGCGCCTCCTCAGCATCCACCCCGCGCGCCGTCCGCAGGTCCTCATCATGTGCCAGGTGCGAGCGGATCTCCTCGGTTAGCTCCGCGTCCTTCTCTCCCCGTCCCCTAAAACGCCGTAGATTCATAATGTCCCTCACACAGTGACGAAATCGTCGTCCCGATCAGAGCGCCCGCACCACCATTTAGTCCGCTTCTTCACCCAGAATCAACCCGATCGCCCGTGTCATCTGCCGCCACCGGCTCGTCGCCGCCGCCAGCTTCCGTCTTCCTGCAGCCGTCAACTGATAAAACCTGGCCCTGCGATTGTTCTCGCTCACGCCCCACTTCGCCGACACCAATCCGCGATCCTCCAGCCGATGCAGCGCCGGATAGAGCGAACCCTGCTCCACCTCCAGCGCATTCTCCGACGTATGCTCGATCACCTGTGCGATCGTGTGCCCGTGCGCCGCCCCCATCACCAGCGTCCGTAGAATCAGCATGTCCAGCGTGCCCTGCAACATCTCCCCAGCTACTGGCCCTCTCTTCCCGCTTGCCATATCGTGCTCCCACTAGACTGTCTATGGGAGAGCACTATACTCCACTCGAATGACATAGGGAAACATTGAAAACGGCCGCGCTTGAGCACCCCGTCCGCTCTGGCGGAACACCCTTCAGCGGTGACAAAATGAATCAAGGGGATGCATAGCTATGTCCGGAAAGGTGAATCGCCAGACCGTCGATCTCTCGCAATATCCCAATCTCGTCGTCATCTATCTCGGCATGCGCGTCAATCGGCTGACTGGTCTGAAGACTCTCGCCGGATTCGGCCCAAAGATTTCTAACTCGGTCGCCGCTGGACCGGATGGGCTCCTCGTGCACGAATTTTTCCTCCTCTCCCTCTTTCCCGCGCACTTGGGAATGCGCCAATACTGGCGCGATCTCGACTCGCTTCTTGCCTGGAGCCGCTCGGAGCCACACCGCGTATGGTGGAAAAATTTCCTGCGCGACTCCGGCGGAACCGGCTTCTGGCACGAAACCTATTTCATGCAGGGTGGCATGGAAGCCATCTTCGACGACTTAGCTAAGCCCGTAGGATTCATGCGCTTCGCCCCATTGAAGCCTGCCCGCGGAGCTATGTTCGGCGCCGCCCACCGCGCCGGAAAACTACAACACTCCGAACCGGTGGTAAGTGAAGAAGAACTATACGGTGGCTAGCAAAAATTGCGTACCTCTACATTGGCAATAAATAGTCCAGCATTCTAAAAATGAGTTATTCCCAAAGCCCCGCAACCTATGTGGTCGCGGCGTATACTCCGTGTCTGTCTCCCCCGGTCAATCGCGACTTATCCCCTACGGAGTACTCATGCAGTTTCCCGACGTATCTCATCGGCGTCCGCGCTTTGTGTTGTCGCGCGGGCTGGCTTCTTTCTTCTTCGCAGTACTCTGTGGCGCGCTGGTATCTCCTGCAGCGTTTGCGTCGGATGTCACCGTCGCAAGCCCGGTAAACGGCACGCATGTAGCGAATCCCATCTGGGTGCGAGCGCACAACATCGGATGTGAAGGCGTTCCCCCATCGGCCTTCGGCTACTCCATCGACGGCAGCGCCACAGTCGTTCGCGGTGAAACGCCCTACGACATCGACGTTGCTCATCAGGCTGTCGCTGCCGGCAGGCATATCATCCATTTCAAATCGTGGACCGCCCGCGGCGCCTGCCCCGTAGTCAACACGCAGTTCACTGTAGGCTCCGGATCGGCGCCGCCGCCTTCCCCGCCGACTGCCGGTGGCATCGCTGCGAATGCCAAATCTTCCGGCGACCTCTCTGCGAAAGAACCCTGGAACCAGATTCATGATGGCGGCACACCCGGCACCTCCAAAGGCTCGACGGTATTTCCAGCCACGACTCCCGTGTATGACGATGCCCGCAAGTTTTATATGACCTACACCAATCGCGGCGGCGAACGTTGGTACCGCTTCGTCGCCGGCGATTCGAAAGCGACGCATTTTGTCCTCGACACCTACGTCTTTCTTCCCAACCCATCGCAGGTAATGAACCTCGAGCTCGATATCAACCAGTCGATGGCGAACGGCGAGACGGTGCTTCTCGCTACGCAATGTGCTGGTATCAACGGGGTGCGAAGGTGGGAAGCCGCCTACACCGCAGGAAAGTTGGATCACTGGTGGGCCTCAGGGCCCCCGTGCGATCCCACGACTTGGAAGGCCAACGTGTGGCACCACATTCAGATCGGCATGCACCGCAATTCCAGTGGCGTCGTTACGCATGACTGGGTGACTTTCGATGGTACGTACCACGCCTGGGGATACACCCACCTGGCCGCGCATTTCCTCGGCTGGGCGCCGGGGACCATCAATACTCAGGTGCAGGTCGAAGGATCGAATAAGACCAGCGGATCGGCGACCATCTTCCTCCATAAGCTCACCATCTATCGCTGGTAGCTACGTGCCCACATTCCGCATCTGGAATGTGGGCGCTTTCATTCAGCACTTAGTCAGTTACCTATCTCGTCGCTTTCACGGATCACACGACCGTTGCTCTGTTGCAATGGACGAAAATCATCGCCCTCAACATTGATCTCTGGAACTGCGAAATGCAGCAGTGCTGGCGCACTTATAGAAGATCTCTCTTGACCAGAGATCCATCCGGTGTGCTCTCATTTCCACCCGAGGTGAATCATGGGAACTTTTTATACCGATGTGATCGAACAAGACCCTCGCTTCACTTCCGCTTCCCGCATATCGGATCCAGAGCTGCTCGAGCCAATCACAAGAGAGTTGGTCGAAGGGATCATCGCTGCGGCGGAAGAACAGGGTTTCGACCTCATGATCTTCGAAACCTACAGAAGCCAGGAACGGCAGGAACAGCTCTTCCTGCAAGGTGCGACGCAATTAAGAAGGGTCGGCGTGCACCATTTCGGCCTCGCATGCGACATTGTCAGGTCTGTCAATGGAGAGCCTTCATGGAAGGGCGACTTCTCTATCGTGGGGCAGCTGGCTGAGAGCGCCGGCCTGGTCTGGGGCGGAAACTGGGGCAATCCCAATATCCACCACAACTTCATTGACCAGCCTCACGTGCAGAGATGCACCATCGCTCGACAAGCGTCATTGTTCTCTGGTCTCTGGTATCCGGATGACCTGTACAACCCACTGGACGAAGAACCGCATATGTTGTTCGCTTCTATCTCCAGGCAAGCCCGCCAACGGCCACGGGCGAAAACAAAGCGTGCATCGAGCCAGCGCCGGCGGCGGTCAAAAGATAAATCTCTCTGACCTGCTGCGGATCCAGGTGGAATGAGAGAAGCGCGTCTTCTGCATCACGCATTCGAGATGTGGAAGAGGGCCGGCGCCCCAGATCTCTGTGTCGGGAACGAATCCGTGCAGATCCTTCCCGACCCTCTTTGTGATTCAGCAGTCGAATGTATGCCAGGCTTCCTTGAATCCAGCGAGCGCTTTCCAGTCGATCCCCTGAAACTCAGGGTGTTGTAGATCGTGCTTGCTCTTGAGATCTTCAGCTCGTGCAATGAAATACTGAACAGACTCATTGGGCTCATTCAGTAGAACGAAGACACAGATCTGACCATCCTCCAACTTGCGAACGGGAAAATGGCCTTTCGCCCGCAACGTCTTCACTTGAACGGCGAATTTCTGTTTCGTCTCAAAGTTGTGGGCGATAAGATCTATCTCTTTCGGGTTTCCAAAGGTGATCAAAACTTGAAAGCCACGTTTCGAAAGTTCTGCCGCCACGAATAGCTCGCCGGAGAGTCCGGCGAGAGTTCCATCGACATGGTCCTTTACCGAAACGGAAGTCTCCGCTGTCGAAACGGACGCCTCTTGCGAGAGTTCTGTCATCTTCATGGCGCCGAGTTTAGCTCGTCATTTAATCGCCTCACAATCCACAATATTCAACCACCGCCTATATTTCCCACTTCGGAACTAAGTCGAAAAGAAATTGTCACATCAATAATTAACCTGTCACACCGAAAGTGAAAATGTCACGGAAAAGAACTTGTCACGATGCGAAGCATCGCTCGGAAACTTCGCATCGATCTAGTCGGCGAGCGAGTGCCGCAAGTGCGGAAACGCAGAGGTAAAGATATGCAGAATTTTGCATCTCGGGAGTTACATACCTTCACGTGCGCAACGCCTCAATCTCATCGGGGGCACCCGATGACCTCTATCACCCGGCTGGAAGAAGAACCGCATATGCGGCGGCGCAGGTTGCCCTGTGATCTCGCATGGCGGCGGCGAGAGTTCCGAAAGGGGAAGGAATTAGGGCGTGCCTTTTAACGTTGTGAAAGGCACCGCTCTGTATCGGACAACCCAATTGTTTCTATACAGCAACCCAATGAACGCGCGTCCACGCGCGGTGGGTCGGCGACCTGATTCGGGGGAGGAGGGAGACCGGCCCACCGGGCCCCTCCTTACCAGCGGACCTTGCCCATGCTCTGTCGGTGGATCTCTGACGTCTCCCTCGCAAAATTCCGCAACGTGGTTTGAATCTGTCTTGAGACAATCCCGCAACAAGCCAGCAGAATAAGCAAAGAAACGATTCGCTCAGCACTGTCGACCGTCAAAAAAGACTTCAGAGACTGCCAGATCATTCGCTAGCGCGAGGTGAGGAGCGTGCCGGTGCCCACATCTCCTGATTTGAGGACCGTCAATCCAGTCCCGAAGCCGAGAAAAGCCCTCTACCAGCGCCAGACTTGCAGCTTGTCGAAGTAGCCCTGAATCGTGCCGCTGCTCGAATATGCGCCGTCGACCTGGAAGTTGATGAGCAGGACTCCGGGGGGCATCCAGCCAAGAAAAAGACCGGAGGGCACGGTGGCGTTCTTGAATGGGCGCGCTCTGGCGTTGTCCAATTTCACCCAGTCGTAAGTGACAACATCCCCGACACGGTGCGCCTGGATCTGGATATGGTGCCACTTATTGGGCGCCCAGTTCTGCGGGTTGCAGGCGATGTTTGACGGCTTCCAGTGCGCATGGCCACCGGACGCATAGGTGTACTCCCACGTGCCCGAGACGCTGGAGCACTGCGTCCCGAAAATGATGGTTTCTCCGTTCGCCGTCACCTGGTCCATATCCAGCTCCAGGTTTTGTACCTGCGTCGGATTCACAAGATAAACATAGGTGTCGTAGATGAAGCTGGTAGCAACCGTGTCATTGCCGAACACCGTATGAAAGCGTTCGCCACCGTACTGAGAATAGGAGACGAGAAACTCCGTTGCCGCACCATCCACCGACGGACTGGCGACACCGAAGATGAGCTGCCCCGTAGAGCTTCCGGGGGTTCCGGTGTCATGCTCCCACTTCCAGCTGCCGGACTGGTCGAGGTAGCCGGACGAGGTTTGGGCGATGGCGGGGGCGGCGAGAAGCAACAGGAATGCGAGAGGGAAGTTCTTCATGTGCGTGGAACTCCAGGTAAAAGGGAGGCCGGACCGGCCCAGCGCTGGCGGCTGGTCAACGGTCACCGGAAGAGCGCGCAGCGCCACGAAGGACCGAACGCACGATCTGGGAAACACGATTTAGGAGAGCTTGAAGAGGGCTGCTCCGAAGGGAAAGATCGCCTGGCCGGGCCTGTCCAAGGCCGCGCGGCTGAAGAGATGCTCTGGCCCTCTGCGCAAGATGAAGGGAGGCTGCGCCCGCCTATGTCAATCGCTTATAGCTCGACGAGTTTTCTAACTCACCTCTGGGATGAATTAGAAAATCTTCGATATCTCTGGCCCAGACTGGCTGGTTAGTTGCCGGTTATTTGCTGGTTGGTAATGTTGCACAGTGCCGCGCCGGAAAACAAGATAATTATTTGACAAGTTTTGATAGGAGGAAGCGGCACGTCCCGACAGCGATAGGGCCCTCCGGCCCACACCCAGCGCAAGGTCCGGCACCAGATCGCTTCATTCCGCGTCAATAATGAATGTCGACATCAGCGCAACTCTTTGACGAGATACCGCACGCGTTTGCTGCCGCCCTTCAGGCCGACATCGGCAAGGGCAAGAAATCCCATCGATTGATGAAAGGCAAGTGAGCCCTCGTTGGGTGGATCAATGTTGACCTCGCACACCGCGCGGACATGACCCGCGGCCTTCGCCTCCCCGAACAAATCCTCGTACATAAGCCGCGCGAAACCGCGTGCACGTGCATCCTTCGCAATGATGATCCGGTCGATATACACAAAACGCTCGAAGCGGCTGCGGAACCACTGGAAGTTGGAATTGTCGTAAGCCCGCTTCCTGGTCCAGCGCCAGCAGAAATCCTCGCGCCCCTAGGCCAATGCCCTTGGCATAGAAACACATCGCCAGCAGGCGCTCCGCTGCAGATAGATCCAGCAACGAAGTCTCAACGGCGTGCTCATTGTTCAATTCGAGAATGCGATCCGCATCCCCGGCGCTTAAAGTACGCAATTCGTCATCGCGCCGCGTCTTCTTCCTGTGCGGCATCAGGGCAATGCGCCCAGCCTCCACATTGACCTCCATGTGAGTTCATCAATCCATTCGCGAAGCAATCCATTTCGAACCAGTCCGGAGGGCAAAGCCAACGCTATCGGAGCTCGGCGCCTGGCTTGGATTCAAATGAGTACAGCTCCCAGAGGTTTGTATTCTCCACGCGAGCAGGATTAATGGCCTCACCAGTAAAGGACGAAATGGCACGCGCCCAAAAGTGGCACGCGGGAACATTTGACGGCACCACGCGGACTTCCCACAGGCCCGGGAAACGCCTGAAGATTTCATGCGCTGTTTGCGTTCCAACTCCACGCCTGCGGTATGCACGAACAATAAAGAACTCCGCCATATCCCAGATCGCCTCACGGCCAGAGACTTCCGAACCTCGCTTCACAAAGACCAACCCTGCCCATTTGCCGTTCATCCTGATAAGAAACGGATATCGGGCCGGTTCGCTCCAATAAAGCGGAAGGCGTTTGTAGCCAAACCTGCCATCTTCCCCAAGCGAAAGCTCCTGGAGTTCGCTGAAGTCGTGACTGTACAACTCCAGCAGGTTCCCCAGGATCGGTTCTTGCTCCAGGGTCGCGGGGATGATCTCAAGGTGCGCGGCCGGCTTTTCTAGAGGTTGTGTCATGAGAGGGAAGGAGTAGCGTCACCTTGATTATGGGTGCCGTAGGGCTTACCGTCCGGATGGAAGATCCCGCCCACTTCTCCACACCATCCACTTCCGTCCCATCTTTCCCACATTGGCACCAAACCCCATCCGGCATACCCTGAATCCACTCCCCCGACCCCACCGAAGCACCCAAAATCCGCGCCAATCAGCGACTTCGGCGTTTTCCTCAGGCCAAATAAAGGGATTGGCGACTGGAGCAACCGATCTGCATCAAATACACTAGATGTTGTGGTTCTCGCTTGACTTGAGGCGATAAGCAGCGCTATTTTGCCATCTGCGGTGCAGCTAGCCCGATGGCAATACGCCTCTCCGGCCGGCCCGTTCCGCATAAAAAACTCGCAACCTCCGCCGCTTGTCTCAGCCTCGCCTAGGCTCCCCCGTGCAGACGGGGCTGGACAGGCAACGGTCGCCGAAACTATCCGTTCGAACTCTCAGGAGGCGCCAATGGCCGAGACCACACAAACCGCAGCAAAGACCCCCACCTCCACCGCCGCCAGGGCCACTTCCGCCTCCGGCCTCAAGTTCACACGCAAGTTCTCCAAAGCCGGCGTCTCGCCCTACGACGAGGTCCAGTGGGAGCGCCGCACCGCCGCCATCAATGACATGAGCGGCAAGGTCATCTTTGAGCAGAAGGACGTCGAGGTCCCCGTCGACTGGTCCATGACCGCGACCAACATCGTCGCCTCCAAGTACCTCCACGGCCAGACCGGCACCCCCGAGCGCGAGACTGGTGTCCGCGCCCTCGTCGGTCGCGTCGCCGAGACCATCGCAGAGTGGGGGAAGAAGGGCGGCTACTTCGCTTCCGATGAGGACGCCGCCGCCTTCCACGATGACCTCACCCACCTCCTCGTCCAGCAGAAGGTCGCCTTCAACTCGCCCGTCTGGTTCAACGTCGGCTGCGATCGCCTCGAGCCCAACTCCGATGCGCAGAACTGGCACTGGGACCCCAAGACGCGCGAGGTCATCTTCTCCACCACCGGCTATCGCAACCCGCAGTGCTCCGCCTGCTTCATCAACTCCGTCGACGACTCGCTCGACTCCATCCTCACCCTCGCCAAGACCGAGGGCATGCTCTTCAAGTGGGGCTCAGGCACCGGCACCAATCTCTCGCCCATTCGCGGCTCGTCCGAACTGCTCTCCGGCGGCGGCACCGCCTCCGGCCCGCTGAGCTTCATGCGCGGCTTTGACGCCTTTGCCGGCGTCATCAAGTCCGGCGGCAAGACCCGCCGCGCCGCCAAGATGGTCATCCTTAATGTCGACCATCCCGACATCGTCGACTTCATCGAGTGCAAAGCCAAGGAAGAAGCCAAGGCCCACACCCTCATCGCGGCCGGCTACGACGGCTCCGGTCCCGACTCCGAGGCCTTCTCCTCCATCTTCTTCCAGAACGCCAACAACTCCGTCCGTGTCACCGATGAGTTCATGCAGGCCTGGGAGAACGACGGCGAGTTCACCACCCGCACCGTCAAGGACGGCGCGGCCGTCAAGACCTACAAGGCCCGCGACCTCATGCACAAGATCGCCGAAGCCACCTGGCAGTGCGGCGATCCCGGCATGCAGTACGACACCACCATCAACCGCTGGCACACCTCCAAGAACACCGGCCGCATCAACGCGTCCAATCCCTGCTCGGAGTACATGTTCCTCGACAACTCCGCCTGCAACCTCGCTAGCTTCAACCTGATGAAGTTCGTCGCCCCGACAGGCACCTTTGACATCCAGGCCTACCGTGACGCCATCGACGTCGTGCTCACCGCGATGGAGATCCTCGTCGACAACTCCGGCTACCCCACCGAGCGCATCTCCCGCAACTCGCACGACTACCGCCCGCTCGGCCTCGGCTACGCCAACCTCGGCGCGCTGCTCATGAACTTCGGCCTGCCCTACGACTCCGACGCCGGTCGCGACTTCGCCGCCACCCTCACCGCCATCCTTTGCGGCCAGGCCTACCTCCAGTCCGCCCGCATCGCCGAGACCGCACGTCCTCTCGCCGCCGCCACCCCGCTCAATCAGGGCAGCGAAGCCAAGGGCGGAGCCTGCCCCGGCTTCTACTCCAACCGTGAGCCCTTCCTCGACGTCATCCGCATGCATCGCGCCGAGGTCAACAAGATCGCTCGCTCCAAAGCTTCAGCCGAGCCCTTTATCACCCCGCAGCTCGAAGCCCTCATCGATGCCTCAAAGGACTGCTGGGACCAGGCCCTCGCCCACGGCGAGAAGTACGGCTACCGCAACTCCCAGGTCACCGTCCTCGCCCCCACCGGCACCATCGGCTTCATGATGGATTGCGACACCACCGGCATCGAGCCTGACCTCGCCCTCGTCAAGTACAAGAAGCTCGTCGGCGGCGGCATGATCAAGATCGTCAACAACACCGTCCCCGGCGCCCTCTTCAAGCTCGGCTACTCCGATGCCGACGTCCAGGCCATCGTCTCCTACATCGACGCCACCGGCACCATCGAAGGCGCTCCCCACATCAAGCCCGAGCACCTCGCCGTCTTCGACTGCTCCTTCAAGCCCGCCAAGGGCACCCGCTCCATCCACTACCTCGGCCACCTCAAGATGATGGCCGCCACCCAGCCCTTCCTCTCCGGCGCCATCTCGAAGACCGTCAACCTCCCCCACGAGTGCACCATCGACGACATCGCCGAGACCTACGTCGAAGCCTGGCGCCTCGGCCTCAAAGCCGTCGCCATCTACCGCGACGGATCCAAAGGTGTCCAGGTCCTCAACACCTCCAACGACGAAAAGAAGAAAGCCCTCCCCAGCGATCCATTACTCGCCGCCGCCGCCGACCGTGTCCTCACCTCGCTCGCCGCCGGTGTCGACACCCGCTCCGCCGAATTCGCCGCCGACCTCAAGACCCTCGAAGCCTCCCTCACCCACAAGGTCTCCGACCGACTCGAAGTCTCCGCCAAATCCATCGCCGCCGCCGCAGCAGCCTTCGAAGCCGCGATCACCAAGGCTGTCGGCACTCCCGCTGTGCCTGCACCGGCCGCGACGCTCGACCTCGCCGCTGTCGTCCCTGATTTGTCCGATCAGCAGCGCCCCCCGAAAGCAATTCGTCACCGCCTCCCCGAGGAGCGCGCCTCCCTCACCCACAAGTTCTCCCTCGCCGGACACGAGGGCTACATCACCGTCGGCCTCTACCCCTCCGGCGAGCCCGGCGAAATCTTCATCCGCATGGCCAAGGAAGGCTCCACCGTCTCCGGACTCATGGACTCCTTCGCCACCGCCGTCTCCCTCGCCCTCCAGCACGGCGTACCCCTCAAGGTCCTCGTCGAAAAATTCGCCCACACCCGCTTCGAACCCTCCGGATGGACCGGCAACGAGCAGATCGGCTACGCGAAGAGCATCATGGACTACATCTTCCGCTGGCTCCAGCTCCGCTTCCTCTCCGGACACCAGCTCTCCCTCTTCAACATGGCCGGCGCCGCGAGCGCAGCGAGCATGCCCCTGCCCTCGAGCGTCCCCGTCGAAGGTGTCATCGGAGACCTCACCGCCGCGAGCGCTCTCGCCGCACCGACTTCGATCGAAGGCGCGAAGCCAGCCGTCCACGTCGCCAACGCCATGAAAGACCTCTACGACATGGGCGACGCCCCGTCATGCCACACCTGCGGCGCCATCATGGTTCGTAACGGTAGCTGCTACCGTTGCATGAGCTGCGGAAGCACGAGCGGCTGCAGCTGAGAAATAAACTCCGCCTGGACGGCGAGAGCGAGCGGGACTCGCCGTCCGGGCGGAACGGGCTTAGCGGCGAACGCAATTTCGGCGCGAGCAAATTCTGCAAGCTCTGATACTTGCGACGCATGACGACACGATGCCTTAGATGCGACAGCGAAAATCCGACATCGCAGCACTTTTGCGGAATGTGCGGAGCGCCTCTATTGCTCAAAGATTTCATCGCCAAAGAGGTGGAACAGTCGATTTCCGTCGCAGTACGCGATCGCGACATCTTGGAGACCGAGAGCGCGATCAAAGTATTCGAGAAAGCATGGGGATGGGTAAAGACGGTTCTGGCAATCGCTGCCGTTCTTGTGGCAATTGTCGGAGGAGGAGTGATATGGAAGGCATCAGATTTTTGGTCAGGGGTCAGTAGCGCGAAGAGAACTGTCTCCGAGATCGCAGACACAACGAGCAAAGATCTCAGCAACACGTCCGCTCGCGCCGTCTCTGATATTCAGGAAGCTGCGGAAAAAGCAATTGCCGCTAATCAGACGTCATCGGAGAAGGCATCTCGGCTGTCAAGTGACTTAGCAAAAGATACTGAACGCACGCGTTCGCAAATGGCGCATGACGCATCTTCATTGCGTAACGAGGTCGCCGCGTCTCAATCTCAACTGGAGGCAGTTGATAAATTGCAACCGCAATTTGATGCCATGAGATCCCAGCTAACAAAGGCCACTTCCGATCTCGCAGCCCAGCAGAAGGTAATTTCGAACTCTGAAAATTTCGTCAGACAGGTCTTCAGCACGCACAAAACTGTTCTCTTCCAACTTGATCCGTTTATCAAATCCGACTCCATAGTTATTCCCCGCTCAGGCAATACCGGGAATTCTGTGGTGTTGATGTTACTGCCAGAATCGCCACTGCCGTAGACTCTTCAGCTGCAATATCACATCTTCGTCCAGCCTCCCAATTCGTTTTTCATCATCCATAATTTGGTCGTGTTTTTCTGGGGCGATGCTCCCGAGACTCTGAAGCAAAAGGCGATGAGCATTTCATATTTTCCGAACACCAGCGACAAAGAAGTAATTAAGTCGCTCTCTTTTCACGATGGACGAGTGTTCGCTGACGACCAGCCGATGCCCAAATTTAACCAGGCCGACCCAGATTTCAAAGGCAATAAGTGGATCCCAATTGCTAGCGACAATGGAGAACGACCCTCGCAATCGCATTGACGTGCCGTGGGCCCTGCGTCGTTATCAGCAAACCGGCGATCTTCAATTCGTTACCTTCAGTTGCTACCATCGCGAGCAGAAAGTAGAGCGAATGGTGAGAAAGGAATTGCTGCGATTCAACGGCGCTGTGGAGCGGGATCCCGCCATCGACGCGTGGATGCAAGCGCATAAAGGTGAATTGGGAGTCATCGCGCAACGGTGGTTTGACGTGATGCGGAAATGCGGGGACGAAGTTCGAGAGCTCTTGCATGACGGCTGTCCGGTGGCATGTCTGGGAGACGCGCCCTTCGGCTATGTCAATGTATTTACCGCGCATGTAAACGTGGGCTTCTTTCAAGGCGCAGCGCTGCGGGACCCGGCGCGCTTGCTCGAAGGCACCGGCAAGTTCATGCGCCATGTGAAGCTGAGACCGGGAACGCTCACAAACGCCGCAGCGCTTAGAAAACTCATCGATGCGGCGTACTGGGATATAAAGTCTCGTGTCGAAAACGGTTAGCCGTCATACTTTTTCTATCTCGCTCTGGAAAATCCCATGCCCCGAGACCCAGGCCTAGAAGAACTCGTCAAATCCAGCCTCGGCAACACCCGCGGCCTCTCCGAGAAAGCCATGTTCGGTGGATGGGCGTGGCTGCTCCACGGCAATCTGCTCTGCGGTGCGCGCCGCGGCAGCCTGCTTCTGCGCGTCGGCAAGGACAACGAAGTCTGGGCCAATGAAATCCCCGGTGTCGCCACCGCCATCATGCGCGGCCGTCGCATGTCCGGCTGGGTCCGCGCCACCCCCGAGGCCTACGGCAACGACGCGCTCCGCCGAAAGCTCATCGACGCCGCTCTGCAATTCACCGGCTCACTTCCCAAAAAGCAGCAATAGCGGTACTAAGCCGTCATTCTTGAGCCATTGTGATCAATATTGCTCAGTCCGAACGGTAGACAACGCCTACACTTCACCAGCGGTCCCCCCCGATATTCAATTCTTCAAAAAGAGGGCCATCACACCATGGCGAAGCAAACGCTCTGCGCCTTCCGGCGTAGGCACACGGCGGGGATATGACTGAGCGTCCCTGCACTCCAAAACAGCAGATCTATAAAGGCAAGCCTGGCACTATCCTCGTTTGCCCTGATTGCCAACGAGCGATGGAAGGCATTCGCTATACGTATGGGATAGGGCTCCTGACCCTGCCCATTCACTACGATCCGCTTAGGCAAAGTAGGGTTTTCGCACACTCAGGACCGAAAGAGTGTTCCGGTAATGGTCGATTAGCCGCTGGAGCGATCGATCTCAAAAACGCAGGTCGCGTTGATCAATATTGATCAGACTTAACCCGTCAACTCAGGCCAAATAGCTCTTAGAACGGAATGCAGTTTCTTGGGCCACGGGATCGAGAGAAGTCGTGGCCTGTATTTTCCAGGCCGTTGAAAAGCCGCCACCCTCTGTGGCGCACCGGAATCTCCATGTCTTTCACGCATAGGAATAACCACAACGGGACCTGGGATTCGACATGTCTCCGATGCCATAGAACCGTAGCCACTACCTCCAACCCCTACTGGCTTCACGTTACGGAACGCCGCCACGTCTGCGCCCTCTCCGATCTCCACCTGTTTGTGGAGGATCGCCACGAGTACAGCTCCATCGCGTGTCAGGATCGCTCCGTCACTGACGTCGTATCCAAAACTTGCCGAATCATTCCGATCAACTCGCCGCACCGGAAATAGATCCAAATCACAAATTCCCAAACCGAACCACCCACCGAGCTCATCCACCAGCGGTAACGGTGCGGACGCGTAGCCCGAAGCGTAGAATGATCTATAGCGGCGAAATTCCGCCGCTTGAAAGCAGGCCACTCATGGCCGCCAAAATTCTTCAGTTCTCCCCGTACAACTTCCACTTCCAGCACAGGAACAATGGCGATGGCTCCTGCGACTCCATCTGCCTCCGCTGCTACCGGACCGTAGCCTCCACACGGCAGGAGCCATGGCTCGCCCATGAGGAAAGCATCCACACCTGCAGCCTCCTCGATCTGCACACATGGATGTCGGATCGCGCCCGCTCCCGATTCTGATGAAAGTGGCAAACATCCAGATTCCACGCGACTTCTCCCCACTTAGCGCGTAGAGTCAAAACAGCGTCGTAGGTCGTCCCGCCGCAGAAAACGAGGCCAGCTCATGGCCACCCAAGCCCTCCCATCCTTCCGATACACCACCCTGTTCGCCTACCAGCACGTCGCCAACTACGACGGCACCAGCGATTCCATATGTCTGCGCTGCCACAGCACGATCGCCTCATCGCACAACGAGGAGTCGCTCGAGCGGGCGGAACGCATCCATATGTGCACCCAGGTGGACCTGCTCGCGCGCAACTCCTCAAAGCTAACCCTGATCCGTATGCAATCCTGATTTGGAACTTTCGCCGCGCGCCGTTCGAAAAAGCTGCCAATTAATTCCACTCCATTCGCTACACTAAAAATAAGGACTACCCTCCGCGAGGAGGATTGAAATCCCAACAAGCCACCGTCTCGGTGGCTTTTTTTCATTTCCGCAGACAGCATGCAGCCGGCCGCCCTCACCAGCGAGCCGGCTTTTTGCTGTTCGTAAACCTAATGGAATGACGACTTAAGCGATAACCCTTTAGAAAGACGACTTTGATGTTCGGAAGACCCTACAACCTGTTGATGCAGCACACTTTAAACCGCGCTCTCCCGCACCGGGAGGGGGGAGGGGTCCCCCGCGACATCGCTACCGACAACTACGACCGCGCGCTCGTCTGCGCCCAGCTTCGAAAGGAACTCCGATGTATCCGCAATGTCGATATGTTCGCCTTTCTGGCGGCACATGTAACTCGCCACTCAAGGGTAGTTACTGGTTCTCCTGCGAAATACCTTGACAGTAGTCATGCTTGGCGAGCCTAAATCGCTATGACACTTGCCGTTCGCACAAGGCCTCTCAGCACCTTTCCATAGCTTGACAGGCAACGGGCAGTCTCCTTCACCCCCGCCACGTAAGCCCGCTGCCGACAGCTCACCGCACCTGAAAAAGTTCCCACCACCGGTCAGGACACGCGGGCTCTTGAAGGGCCATTCCTAGCGGACTCACCTCGTCTTACGGGCGCGCATCGCGCCACACGAGCAGAACTCGGAACTCGATCTGCCTCCGCTGCTACAGACATTCAGGGAACAACCGAATGAACGGCCATTGCAACCGCATCCGCGTGCAGTGCGCCTGACCTTGAAGGAGGTCTCCACATGCAGATCACATCATGCTCGCGAACCGCGAGAACGGCTGTCTTGCTTTCCGTTGCCGGTATGTTGTCTGGCGTCTCCGCATTCGCTCTGTCGGATGGAAACGACTCCCAGGACCACTGCTCCGACCGAACCCTCCACGGCAACTACGGATCCGGCTCCCAGGGTTCGATCCTCCCGGCGCCTGGCGTCTCTCTCCCATTCGTCGGGCTGACGCTGACGCACTTCGACGGAAGAGGCGATCTCTCATGGGTGGAGCACACTGTGGTCAACGGCGCACCTCTCTCGCCAGGCTTCACGGTGAGGGCTACCGGTACGTACACCGTCAACCACGACTGCACAGGATCGGCCACAGTCAACACTCCCAACAGCCCCGTGCCACTGAAACTCTTCTTCGTAATTGTGAAGCATGGAACCCAGATCAATGCCGTGCTGGATTCCAATGCAATCGCAACCGTGTTCACCAAAGTCGCAGACCGCGGCGATGATCATGATTAACGACGGCGCTTAGAACGATGAGCCCCATCCTGGCAAAGCTAGGGTGGGGCTGTCCTCTCAGCAACGGAACTATCTCGCGCCGCGCTACACTCCACACATGCCCCGCGACCCCGGCCTGGAAGAACTCGTCAAATCCTCGCTCGGCAAGACCCGCGGCCTCTCCGAAAAAGCCATGTTCGGCGGCTGGGCCTGGCTGCTCCACGGCAATCTGCTCATCGGTGCGCGCCGCGGTAGCCTGCTCCTGCCTATTGGCAGTGACAACGAAGTTTGGGCCAACGAAATTCCCGGAGTCGCCACCGCCATCATGCGCGGCCGCCGCATGTCCGGCTGGGTCCGCGCCACACCGGATGTTTACGGCAACGACGCGCTCCGTCAAAAGCTCATCGATGCAGCCGTGCCATTCACCGGATCCCTCCCCAAAAAGAAGAAGCAGCCTTAGTCTCTGAGGCATCGTCGCGTCGAAGCGAGACCCGCTAGACCGAGACCGGGAAGCGCGAACGTGACGGGTTCCCAACGATCTTTTCCGGGTGGTAGAATCCGCCGCACTTCCTTCCCCCGTCCGGGTTCCTGCTTCTCCAAGACGAAAGGTGATTTCCCCAATGAACCTCATCCGATTTCTACCCCGGTTGGCTCTTGTCTGTGCGCTGGTGGCAGTCCTCATCAGCCGCGCAGCTCCAGCCGCGAAGGGCGGTGACACCAGCAATCTGCGCGACGTTCGCTATTGTGAAGTTATTCCGTCCGTCGTGGACACATCCACCGGTGTAACTACCACCTATGTCTACAACACGCTAAGTTTAAATAGATGCCCACCCGGACAATGGTCCCAAATCACCCTGGGCGTGGTGACTCGGGAGTTTGGGTCTCAGACCGCTCAACTCAATGGACCGCGCCATTGGGTGATGGATGAAATCCAAGGGTTCGGCGAGTCCACCACACTCCAGACCTTCACGTTTGGCACCATCGAGTTCGGACTGCGCGCTAAAATCGTCACCCCCGCTGGCACCCCCACGGTTGGCAATCAGTTTTATGCGCCCAATAAGGTGCAGCGCAATACCATCTGGGTCTACCACGCGGGGCAGCCCATTTTTATTTTGACCGACCCTGATGGGAACGAGTATGTCATGCAGTCTTATGCGCAGATTGTCGATCCGAACCTCATGTATAAGGACTTGCCCGGTCTGGCGAGCGAACTCAGGCTGCCGACCGGTTGGGGGTATTTCACACGCACGCTCACGCAAGAGCTCCAGTTGAACAGCAACGGCCTGGCGACTGTGGTCAATGACGATCTTGCCAATTCGTATCAGCAGTTGAATCCCTAGCTTCAAGCGAAGGCGAGTGAACGATATCTCCTTCCGCGCAAAAGGATTCTCCTCACCCGATGGGCCTGGAGTAGCTGCCGTCAATACGCATTGGGCATCGAGGGTATTGTAACCGTCTCAGTTCCATGGCTGGCTGCCCCATCCTGGCGAAGCTAGGGTGGGTAGTTCAGTCGACCGAAGGCCTCTCCGATTCAGGTAACTCCCACTCCGGGAATCCGCGCAAAAGTTTTGCCAAACAATACCCCTCAAATTGATATTCTGAAAATAGGGACACTTCCATCCAGAGGAAGCGGAACCAACAAGCCACCTTCACGGTGGCTTTTTCATTTCCGCAGACAGCATGCAGCCGGCCGCCTTCACCAGCGAGCCGGCTTTTTGCCGCCCGTAAAGTCTTTAGATAGACGACTTAAGCGATAACCCCTTTAGAAAGACGACTTTGATGTTCGGAAAACCCTGCAACCTGTTGATGCAGCACACTTTAAACCGCGCTCTCCCGCATCGGGAGGGGGGAGGGGTCCCCCGCGACATCGCTTCCGACAACTACGACCGTGCGCTCGTCCGCGCCCAGCTTCGAAAGGAACTCCGATTTATCCGCAATGTCGATATGTTCGCCCTTCTGGCGGCACATGTAACTCGCCTGCACTCAAGGGCAGCCACTGGTGCTACTACCACGCCCGTCTCCAGGAACGGAAGATCCAGGAGCGGCAGACCATCCGCCACAGTCACCGCCGCGCGGACGGCCGCTTCATTGCGCTCCTCCCCTCCCCCACCAATTCGTCAGCCCGACCGGGGCCGTGTCGTGCAAGCGAGACCAGCGAAGTGGGAGGATCTGCTCTTCCCCTCCGCACCGTCGACTACGGCACTTATCCTGTCGCCGCAGCCGAATCCTGTCCCGACAGAATCGACTCCGCATCGCTCGATCTCCCGTCGCTCGAAGATGCCGTCTCCATCCAACTCGCTCTCATCGACGTCGCGCAGGCCCTCGCCGCCAATCGCATCGACACCAAGCGCGCCGGCCTCCTTCTCTATGCGCTGCAGGTCGCTTCCGCGAATGTCCAGAAGATGCACATCCCCCTCGACAGCGTCCGCAGTGTCACCTACACCGACGACGGCGCACCGCTCGCCCCGCAGGACTCCGGCTACGATGTCGAGGACTACGACGATGAAGACGAAGAAGAGCTCGACGAAGATACCGACGAGCAGGAATCCGAATCAGAGTGACCGTTCAAATTCCCAAACCCGAACCACATCAGTAATGCGTCGCTAGTAGCATCGCCATCCGCATCCGCTCGTGCGATAAATAGCAACCATGAGCAGCAAAGACGAGTGGCGCATCACCAGCGCATCAATCGAACTCGAGATGGAACGCATCGCGGGCCTGCTGCAGAAATCCATCCAGTTCCAGGCCCGCACCAGCGCCCCGCACCCGCTGCGCGAGCGCCACGAGACCAATCTCACCGGCCAGCTCGCCCATCAGCAGTAACAGTACAGAAGCAGCCGTGACTTCGGTCAGTAATGCCGCCGCGGTTGTAGCATCCACTTCCACCGGGCCCTCGTTCCTCCACCACTATGAGCAACGAATGGCGCATCACGAAGATCACAATTGAAGCCGAGATGCTTCGCCTCGCAGCCCTTCTCTCCGGGCCCTCCTGCAGCGGCCGGGCACCCTCCGGCCTCCTCGGACACGAGCTTCGCGCCACCACCGCATCGCTCGGCAGCGCCGTGCGCTCCGTAAGTCAGCCCTCTCGCCGGCGTATGGACCTCAACTGTCGCGTATCTGCCCGGCGCTGGTAAGCTAAGACTTCTCCCCCACGACCCCGTCTCGCCACGTCACTACTCAGTAATCTTTCTTTGCATCTTAGTTCCGTAATCGAAACACTGAAATACTGAGGCTGGGAGGCCAACTCGTACGTCTTGGTCTGTGTGCCCAATCTCGGGGCCTTTAATGGGGAAGCTGCTTGGCTCACATGCGAGCGCGTCGACCACGCGCCCTCCGCATCCTTATCGTCGGCGTTGCCATCGTCACCGTGGCGCTGCTGGCGCACGCCTCAACACCGCCGGAGCTGCCCGACGCCCCCCAGAGCAGTAACGCCCTCACACATACTCCCGCCATCGCCGATCTTCCCCCCATGGCGTATATCGAGCCCCGGCGGAATCCCACCCCCGGCTACCACTGGAAGGGCCTCCTTCTCCAATCCCTCGAATTCAATCTCATCGAGAACGGCTTCCGCCTCGCCACCGATGACTCGATGCGCTACCAGATCGCGCACAAGCCCTACTGGCACGACTATGTCGCCTCGGTAAAGCAATTCAATATGCGCCGCTGGAACGACGGCGACAGCTTCATCGTCAACTACGTCGGACATCCGCTCCAAGGAGCGGTCGGCGCATACATCGAGATCCAGAACAGCGAGTCGCAGTCACGCCTGCAGTGGAACGAGCCCGGCTACTGGCGCTCCCGCGCCCTCGCCTTCCTCTGGACCACCGCCTTCTCCACCAACTCGGAGATCGGCCCCTTCGGCGAAGCCGGCATCGGCAACGAAGGCGGATTCACCTACGGCCTCAAGTGCATGTCGCATTGCGACTCCACCAACTTCAAGCCCGGCGACAAGTACACCAACAACACCGGCTGGGTAGACTTCATCATCACCCCCACTGTAGGCATGCTCTGGGTCTTCGCTGAGGACTACATAGATAAGGATATTGTCCCCCTCATACCCGGGGCGGCCAACCACCCCACAGAGGCCAAGATCCTCCGCGGCTCCCTCAATCCCTCCCGCACCTTTGCCAACATGCTACGTGGACGGAAGCCGTGGTACCGCGACTACGAACACCCCGTGCCCACCCCCGCCTACAAGGGCTACGGCCAGTACTTCCTGCCGTCCGAGGATCATATGGAGTGGAGGCGGAATCTGCCACGCTATCAGATCGCGCCGCACCTGAATGGCCTCTCCATCGCCACCAATAGCGTGGGCTGCCTGAACTGCCGCGGTATCACCACCGGCGTCGGAGTAGAGTTCTCCGCCCGCTTGCTCCCCCTCCTGGACTTCGACAGTGACCTCAGCTATCAGCCAGCCGCGAGCCCCTTACCGGGGGACCGCGCGGGTGGCAACGCTTTCCGCGTGGTATTCGGTGTACGGTCGGGATACGAGACCGAGAACTATGCCGTCAGGGTGGCGGTGCGTCCGGGATTCGTGCGCTGGGACCGCGCATACACAACCAGCCTCACAAGCATCCTCCTGCCCAACAACCAGCTAGGTCCAGACCGATATGTTCAGACGGGCGAGCTGATCACGAATCCCCCTCCGGCACTCGGGCCGATCCTGCACTTCGACTGGAACGTCAACTTCACGGGGGACTACAAGCTGTCCCCGGGGGTGGCGCTACGCGCGGGCATCAGTGAGGACCTCGTCCGCTATAGAACGAACATGCTGGCGGCCGATGGAGTGGGGGAGCCGCCATATCTGAGCTGGCTCTCACGGGAAAACTACATCAATCGCGGGAACTGGTCATACCAGGTAGGCCCCGTCTTTTCCTTTTAGGAGCAAAAGAGAAGCAGCCGCTTCAAGGACCCAGCTGCTACGGCGGGAACAAAACGGCTTAAATTTGTGAGGCGTGTACGCTCTCCTGGTGTTTTGTTTCGGTAACAGTGCGCTTGGCTTGCGCAATCCCGATGCAGTCTTCCAGGATGTCGAGTGCGACGTCGGCTTCGCCCTGCTGCACAATCAATGGCGGTGCCAGCCGGATCGAGGTCTCGCCGCAGCCCAGGATCAGCAGTCCGCGCTCAAAGGCCAGATCCACGATGTGGTCCCGAAGCTGTGGCGCTGCGTCGCGAGTCCTCTGGTCTTTCACGATCTCTAGTCCGATCATCAAGCCCCGCCCCCGGACATCACCGACAATGGGGTGAGTTTTCACCCAGCCGCGCAGCCGGCACATCATCGTCTCGCCCATCTTTGCTGCGTTCGCGATGCCCTCGCGCTCGAGCACATCCATCGTCGCGAGTGCGGCGGCAGTCGCTACAGGATTTCCCCCGAACGTCGACGCATGGGAGCCCGGCTTCCAGTCCATAATCTCGGCTCGAGTCATGCACACACCGAGCGGCATCCCCGATGCGATGCCCTTAGCCATGCACACGATATCTGGCTCGACTCCAGTATGTTGGATCGCCCACCATTTGCCGGTGCGCCCGGCACCGGACTGCACCTCATCGGCCACCAGCAGGATTCCATGACGGTCACAAATACGACGCAGTTCTTGCATGAAGATGGTGGGCGCTACAACGTAGCCACCCTCCCCTTGAATCGGCTCCACGAAGATGGCCGCGACTTCCTCGGGAGGAAGCATGGTCTTGAATAGCCGGTCCTCGATGTACCGAGCGCAGCCCAACGCGAAGGTCTCTTGCTCTTCCGCGGTGCCATTGGGGCATCCACGGTAGGCGTAGGGATAGGGTATGTGCGTGACACCCGGCACTAGGGGGGCGAACCGACGCTTCTGCTGGGGCTTCGACGCGGTGAGCGAGAGGGCGCCCATGGTACGGCCGTGGAAGGCACCGAGGAAGGCGATCACGTTCTGCCGGCCGGTGTGATAGCGCGCCAGCTTGAGGGCGCACTCGACGGCTTCCGCGCCGGAGTTGCCGTAGTAGAAGCGATGGGGCCCGGGCATGGGGGCGACGGCAGAGAGCCGCTCTGCCAGGGTGACCATGCCTTCGTAGTAGAAGTCGGTGCCGGACATGTGGATGAGCTCGCCGGCCTGTTGCTGGATGGCCTTCACCACTTCCGGATGACAGTGGCCGGTGGAGGTCACAGCGATGCCGGCGGCGAAGTCCAGGAACTCGTTGCCATCCGCATCCTCGATGCGCACGCCTCGTCCGCGCTTAGCGACCAGCGGGTAGCTGCGGGTGTAGGAGGGGGAGATCCAGCGATCGTCGGCTTCCACGATCGCGCGTGCCTTAGGACCGGGCAGGGGTCCGGAGATGCGTGGGGCGAAGGCGGAGGTCTGGGTCCGGGCAGGATCTCGAGCGATGCCATGGTTCGACATGGTAGAAGGCTCCTCCTCTGTGCGAGAGGTGTTACATATTTATTGGCGATGGGGGAGAAAAAACTCGAGAGGGCGCGACTAGTCGCCGGCGAATAGACGAGGTCGCGTAGCAGAGGGCAGCACCAGCGCGGCCGCACGCGGGAAGCGTGGGTTGAGCGCTACGGAATGGAGCCAAATGTGCCGCATTTGCTTTGCTTGGTTGCTGGGAGCATAGCACAGGCACCTGACGGCTAGGAACGGGTGTTTGCTCTGTCGGCAAGCTGTCGCGGCCACTTGCTCTGCGGGATCTGTAAGATACACGACAGACGCATCGCGCGGACGGTCCATATTCTCAAGCAAATCTATTGCACAAGACCGTGATGCCGGCTGCGCTCATTAGCACGCCGACCGTTTACGTTTTTGGGCGCCCTGCACTTGGGGCGCTTTGTTCTGGGGGCTAGAGAGTGAACTTGTTGTTGGAGGCGGTTCCCGAGCAGGAGCGCCGGCGTCTGGAGCCGTTTCTCGAAACCGTGACGGTGGATCTGAAGGACGTCATGGTCGAGGCGGGCGAGCCGATCCGATATGTCTACTTCCCCAACGGCGCCGTGGCCTCGAGCGTCTATAGCATGCGCGACGGATCGACGGTCGAGACCACCATCACCGGTCTCGAAGGCATCATTGGGGTCCACGTCTGGCTCCGGCAGAGCGTGGCGGTCACGCGCACCTTCGTCCAAGTCCCCGGCGAGTGCGTGCGCATGCGCAGCGATTTGTTTCTCGCCAAGGTCGTTGACGCGAAGTCTCCGCTGAACGACCTGATCGGCGAATATGTGAGCGCCTATCTCTCCCTGACCACGATCACCGCCGCATGCAATCGCATCCACCTCGTCGAGGAGCGGCTATGCCGCTGGCTGAAGATGGTGCACAACCGCGTGGAAGGGAACAGCTTCCCGGTGCGGCATGAGTTCCTGGCCTACATGCTGGGGGTGCACCGGCCGAGCGTGTCGATTGCCGCGGCGATGCTGCGCAAGGCGGGACTGATCCGCTACGAGTATGGACGTCTGACCGTCCTCGACTCGAAGGGGCTCGAGGCGGCCGCATGCGAGTGCTACTCGGCGATGGAGTTGGAGTTCGAGCGCCGTTTCGGCCGGCAGCTTCGCAAGTAGTTCCTCTTCCAACTCAGGTAACGTGACCTGTCCCCCTCCCCCTCCCGGTGCGGGAGAGCCATTCGTAACTGTTTTACTTGCAACTGTTTAGCCTGCCTCCCGCGGCCTAAAGTCGTCCAGGGAAAGGAGTTAGCGGTAAAGTCGTCCAGCGAAACGGCTTATACAGGTCAACGAGCCGATTGTAATAAGCCGCAACCTGCACTCGCGAATAGAAAAGCCACCGATGTGGTGGCTTTTGTGTTTCAGATCCTATTTCCAGAGTAGCAATTTCGGTGGAATTAACTGGCAGATTTGTGGCGGTTTTTTGGAAGGGCAGGTCCGTTTCGGGCTGAGCAGGCTGGTACGGAAAGACGCTGATGCTGGCCTCGGTGGAATAGGAGGCCCTTCGATGGATTGAAGCCGACCTTCCGTTACCAATCCGCTTCAATGAGCGTATTGGCGATAATGTGCTCATTGAGAGTAGAAGACGGTAATGCGCCCTATATCGGGCAGTGCGCGCGCCTTCAGCCATGTCTCGTTCGCAACTGTGCGAGTGCAGGGCCCGAGTGAACAAATTTTGATTGACCTGCGCGTACTCTCCATCCGCAGTGCACTCAGCACGTCGGTCAATATCGAGCCGTTGAAAGGTGAATACAGATAGAACACGGTGCCTCTGGACAGATCTGCCTTACGCGCGTCCTGCGGGATGAAGCGGACGCGGCTGAGATCAAGGCTTTGAGCACATTCCCTAGCGCTGGCGACATAGGCGGCCTGCACCTCAATACCAAGGCTCTGGGCTCCAGTCACCATGGACACCAGAAGTGGCACATGCCCCAATCCCGATCCGAGATCGACAAAGACGTCGTCGGCCGCAAGCGCGGTGGCTGCAATCAGGTAGAGAATATGACGCACGGGCGTTGGCTGATAGAACACCATCTCCGGTGATAGCTGAAGGTTCGGTTCGGTCGGTTCGCGCAGTTGAAGGACTCCGCTCAACAACTCGTCTCGGTAGTCGAAGCCCAGGCCACGCAATGGGATCTGCAAGTCGTTCTGGCCAGGTGAATTCTGCAACCAGTGAAGAAGTACACGCGGTCGATCGTCGCGAACAATATCAAAGCGCATAGATTGGTAGAGTTCTGCATTGGCAGCTTCGAGTTGTGTCCGGAGTGCCTTCGCCCGCTTGTGAATTCGTGAATTCGTACACCTCGTGGAATCCTCAGAATCGAAGCCTCCAAATCCCGCATCAAGGCCGTCCAGCGCAATCAGACGCTCCCGCAGTTGTTCGGGCTGACAGAGAGAAGAATCGGCCTCCAGGCCGCAGAGGAAGGCGTGCAGATCGTAATTGCTTTCGATTTCTCCCTTGCGAAGAACCGCGTTAGTGGTAGTTGACATGTCAACCAACCTAAACCAGTCAAAGTTGTCACGTCAACCTTGGCTTGATACGCTTGCGAGAGACATGACTATAAAGCCGTTGTCCCCACAGGAGCTTCGTGTCTGGCATGCCTTCAGGCTCATGCACGAAGATGTGCTGGGTCGCGTTGGGCGGGACATCACGCAGGCGACCGGACTCTCAGGTCCTGAGTTCGGTGTATTGTCTCGCCTCGCGGCCCTTGGCAAGGGTGAGATGCGGCAACAAGCGCTGGCCAGCATGATGGCCTGGGATAAAAGTCGCCTCTCTCATCAGCTGACGCGAATGCAGGAACGAGCTCTCATTGAGCGCTGTCGTACTGACGGGAAGACTGTCCTCGTTGCGCTTACCAAACTCGGCAGAGAAAAGCTGGATGCTGCTCGCCCGATACACGCAGCCTCAGTTCGGCGGAATCTGCTGTCGCGACTCACTCAGGAACAAATCGATACCATCGTGCGGGTGAGCAATCTGCTCGGTGAAGAAGACTAGCGCCCTTCCTTTTCGAACCTGTTTGGCAAGGTTCATGCGCGGAGATTGTGGCGGGTTTTGGAAGGGCAGGTCCGTTTTGGGCTGAACGGGCTGGTGCGGAAAACTCTGATGCTGGCTTCGGTGGAATAGGACGCTCTTGGATGGATTGAAGCCGACCGTTACCAATCCGCTTCAATGAGCGCCTCGGCGATTTCTCATTCACCGAGACTCAGACGACCGCCAATTTCCAGCTTGCCGACCATCCGCCCGAAACTCGAAGCCAGCGGAAAGAAACCGCGCCTCGCCCGCTATGGTCTGCTGGCGCGAGGCGCAAAGGAATGGGCCTTACAACTCCGGTCTCGCTTCGTCCGCCTCATGCGCAAGGTGGAGTAGCAGTTGAATGAACTCGTTCGGCTGGCCAATGAAAAGCCCATCAGCAATGAAGCCGTTGATAGCGCCCACTGCATCCAGATGCCCTGCGCCCGTTGGGCGGATGATGGAGCATTCTGGCAATCCGTCGATAAAATCGCAAGGCTCAGGCATGATCAGATTCGCCTGCAAGGACTCTGGCTGGTTTACAGTCAGGTTCTGAAACGTCAGCGAACCGTCGGTCAACGCCACCGCGTTACCAGCTTTGTCATGCCAGACCTGGAAGTGCATGATTTCCGATCCGCCAATGCTGATCGTGATTCGTAACACCTCCCGGCTGGAAACACGCTGACTCAGAGTCGCGTAGAGGCTGGTGCCGGCCTGCTCGATAAAGGCAAAATGGAATCCCGCCGTATTGGCAATCGCTTGAATATGGTTAGCGTCATTAAAGTCCGCCTGCGATGTTGGGATTGCCGGATGTCGCCCAACTTTCAGGCTCGGAACTGCCTGGGGAAATTTTGCGCCGAGATCCAGATTTTCCTTGCTGCGGTAGCGAGTCCACCAGCTGGTGTCGACGCTCAACTGCATGAGATTCGTAAGACGTCCAATCTTCTTCGCGCCGGGCGCAGCGCTGCCCTGCAGATTGCGAAATTTGTCCAGATTGATTGGCCTCTGCCCCTTCGATTTCAGATAAGCGTGGAGAAAGGCTACGTGACTGATTTCATCGTCGGTGTTATCGGAGATGTATTGCGGCATATCGCCATCCAGTTGCTCAAGGGCAGTGATGTAGCCCTGGCTCGGCCCTCCGATCGCTTCGATGCCTCCGAGCTCTCGATACTGGCGCCACAGATCGGTCTCGATAATCTCCGCGGCAAGCAATAACTGCAAAATTGCGATATCTCCCTTGGTGATACTCCGTTCCTCACGTTCCTCACCGAAGGCCGATACACCACGACCTAACATGCCGACGCCTGCGGTAGCTACGCCCGCGGCCAGCATCCCAGTCTTGAGAAACGAACGCCGGTTCGGAGCCTGCTCTTCGAGTTGCTTCATTGGCCATCTCCCTTTTTGTTCAGGAATCGTTAATGTTGAGCGCCCGTAACACCTTCCGCCTTACGTTGTCAGGTCGCAAAGTGGACAGTGCGGTTCGACCCGGCGTGGTGTTATCTTTCCCGTTCCGGTCTTTCGTCTCGATCCCTCGGCTGCAGGAAGTGGTCGAAGACAAAATCGGCAACATCCTCACCTAGCTCACTTCCGGTCGTCAGGTCTGACCGGAAATGCACTCCGGCAAAGATCCGGCTCAGCGTCGCCTCGTGCTCTGCCGCGGAGAAGCTTGTGAATGAGCGCTCCACTCCGGGCAATACCTCGGACGTCACTTTGAAATTGAACCGATCTCGTCTAAAGAACGACTTAAGTACGAACGCGCCGCTCGCGCTGATCACCGCGTGCGCTCCGGGATACGCAGGGTCCGGGGTCGTCTTGCCGACCTCAGGAAGCCAGTTCGCATTCACGTTGGTGTTCGGATTTTTGTCTGTGTCAGCGGCACGAATCGCGGTAACCGGTCGCCAGAAGTTGTAGGTGTACTTCGCGTCATAAAACGCGATCACGTCATCTGCGAATGCGAGGTTCAACAGTGCAAACAATCGCGCACTTTCCGGGAGTGAAAGCTTGTGCTCCAGAGCCGCGGTCTGCGCGATCTCGTTCCAGTAATTCTGTATGGCTCCATTCCAGAAACGCCCAGTTAAGGCCTGGTCCGCCGTTGCGCTTGTACTGCTCTCGATGCCCAATGACTTCACTTCGTTGAAAACCCTGCTGTACCTGGGGCTTGTCAATTCCGGCGGCGGTCCAGGACGAAACTGGCTTGCGCTCAACAAAGCAAACGGAGTGACCCGGGACCACTCGGTGAACTGCGGCGCGGGAAAATTTGGCGGCGTGGATTGAAACTTGCCCGGCCCGCTTCCAAATACAAATGGCGCAGGCGTGACGCTCGATCCGTCGTCGCTTCTGGCATCCAGAATGGCATCCGCCACCATTCCGCCGAGCTTGAGCCCCTGGTCCTTGTGGGTGCTGGCGGGAATCGCCGCCAGCATTTCTTCCAGTTGTGCATCCAATGTTGTCTGAAACGCCGGATACAGCGCGACCAACACATCGTGCCCTGCTACATCCGCTGCGGCGACTTCCGAAGCCTTGCGGGAGATGCCCGCAAATCTTACTAAGTAAGGTCTGTGGGTCCGATCTATGTTATTCACCGCGTCATAAATCGCGGCATGCAGGATCGCAAAGCTGCGGGTGGGATGAATGGTTGCAGACTGAGCGCCGGGTGTGCGCACGATGACTAGCAGGGCCCGGTTCCACTCGACGACGGGGTCGAGCAACGGATCCGCCGCGCCCGATGTGTTCTGGTTTGCCCTATTGTTGAATCCACCGGTCGGACTGGCGGCGTAACCTGTAAGGCTGGCACAAAGAAGTGACAGCGTAAGCAATAGCTTTCTCATTCGGAGTGCTCCGTTTCTGATTTGTCCACGTTGACCGCCGATTCCCCGAGGTCCGTGCGACGTGGAGAACAACCGGACATCGATGCTGAGCCAAATACTTGCGAGCGAAAGCGATAGCTCATCGCGCGGCATGATTCGCCACGCCGTGGACTCTCGCTGCTTTCGCTAACTGAGGCGGCGGCGAAATATTCCAGAAGATTGAACAAATATTTCCGCGCGACAACTCGCGAGTGAGTCCGTCGCAGCCAATGAAGGCGCAGTCTCCCAGCGCTCGCGCGACGTCAACCCGTTTTGAAATCGGTCGTTTGCCGTCGAGCGCCGGGTAATGCGAAAGTTGGCCTTAGTTGGCGACAACAGAGCGAAGCACTCATCCAACTAGACTTTGGCAAAGGCTTCGGCACCGACTGGGCTGGGGTCGCGCATGGGGCGCCCTTCGATGGATTGAAGCCGGCTTTCCGTTACCAATCCGCTTTAATGAGCATTGGCGATGGTGCGCTCATCGAGCTCTTCCAATGCCCAAACTTCCGCTATGGATCCGGCGCCACGCCGTCTCGTTTCTTTCGCTTCCCAATTCCGATCACCGGCGGTGCGTGTATCGGGTGCATCACGGTTCCCGACGCGCCGGAATACATCTCCCCGCTCTACGAGGACGTACCGCTGCAACTGCCCGCCTACTTCATGGCCACCGAAGGTCATGTCGACGTAGACAGCCCCCGCAATCTGGCCAAAGCCCGTCGTCCAGGAGTAGAGACTTTCAGATTAGAGAGAAACGCACATATGGAGTCCACGACTAAACTAAACGTCGTAATTTGAATCGAGGTTAACTGTGTTCGAAAGACCCATCGTCATTGGACAGCGCCTTCGCTGGAGGTACGCCGACACCAACGAGCCCTCAGAGGACGCCGTAGTTGTCAACGTTTTAACCGACCGTGAGGAAGGCCTCTCGCCCGAAGCGATGGACTATGTAGCGCTTTGGATCGAGGCAAAATACGTGCAAGACTCACCGAAGGCAACCCCTTTACGATTTTGCTCTGTACGGACATGCTGACTTACATCGAGGGCAAAGAGGTCGCCATCGAACTCCTCTAGTCCGAAAGAGCCGGGTGCCCCATATCTTGCTGTCTAATCGCCAGATGTGGGCAAACGCGCCCCGCGCGATCCATTGGTCCAGATAAACCCCGATTCACAGCCGGGTAAGTACAAATTAGCCGACTTCCGGGTAATAATCCTGTGTCGATGGCGCTTCGGTCGATTTTGCGTTAATCCAGAATTCTTCCGGGCTACTTGGACGTTTCTAAAGACGTACCAATCTTAGAATGCCGAAATGTGGTGCGAAGCCGAATCGGTTGCTATACGCCGCTTCGTTGCCTTCCTGTCAGTTTTTCGATGGCATCGGTCTGATATCGGCTTAGTCGGACCTCCGTCCCGTCCTTCATGAGCACCTGATGGCCGCCGCGAAACCATGTTTGTACTTCGAGGACGTAATCCAGGTTGATGATCATGGACCGATGAATGCGAACAAAGTGCGCCGGGTCGAGCTTCTTCTCGAGCGATTGCAAGGTTTCCCTGATTTCGTAGCGCTCTCTGCGAGCGTGAATTAGCGCATAGTTGCCCATCGCATCAATTCGTTCGATTGATGCGACCCCCACAAGGTGGATACGCCCGTTTTTGTTCGCCGGAATTCTCTCCATGTACCGTGGTTGAGCCTCGCGCTCTCGGATGCCCGCCACAAGTCGTTCCAGCGCTTCAACGGAAAAAGGATGGGCAGTTCGTTCGCGAACGCGCTCTAAAGCCTGCGCAAGTCGTTCGGACGTGAACGGCTTCAATAGGTAATCGAGAGCATTTAAATCGAAGGCCACCAACGCATGGCTGTCATGCGCGGTAACGAACACCACAGATCCACTAAATTTACGGAATAGCCTGCTTGCCACACCGAGGCCATTCAGTCCTGGCATTCGGATATCGAGAAAGACAACATTTGGCTGAAGCTGATCGATCGCAGCCAAGGCTGTATCCCCTTCCCCGCATTCGGCGACCACCTTCACATCATCATGGTCCCGCAACATGCGAACAAGCGCACAAGCCGGCCGTTTCGGTGGGCTGGAGCTTATATCTGAAGGATGGCAAGCCAACTTAAGCCTACAACTACCTCGGCCTGCAGAGATTTACCGTCGCATCGTCCCAATCCTTCCCCGCCGGCAAAGCGTCCGTCGTTTTTGATTTTGCCTACGACGGCGGAATGGGCAAAGGCGGCAAGGGGACGATCTCGGTTAATGGCCAAAAAAGTTACCGAAGGACGAATCGAACGCACCCAGTGCTGTGTCTTTTCGGCGGATGAAGGCGCTGACGTCGGTGTGGATGACGGCACTCCGGTCAGTGAGGACTATGAAGCAGGCGAGGCGAGCGCATTCGCCGGCCAAATCGCAAAGGTGACGATCGAGCTAAAGCCGGGAAAGCCGCTCGACAAAGCCGAGGCGGATCGACTCGAGGAAAATCAGGAGCTGGAACAACAATCGAAGGATTAGGGAGAACCTCAGCAATCACAGAGGTTTCGCTTGTTGCGAACAGGGAATTCGCTCATCCAGGTTGTCTTTTGGCGTTGCCCTTTGGCAAAAGCTTCGGCAGAGATAGCGTCGGCTCCGGCGCGATCTCCGGAACGGAGAGCTATGGTCTATTCCCTTCAGATGAGAACTGAATGAAAAGCATTACGTGAAGTAGATCACTATTTTCGCGCTGGATGTACGTTGCTTCTTTCGGATGGCGACATGAAGTGCACCGTCTCCGGGCGCAGTTTTGCCATGGACGTAACCGAGCCCGAGTAGGTCCAATCCGCCGAAGAGATGTTCTCCTTCACCAAGCAGGACTGGCGAAACAGCCAAATGCATTTCATCGATCAGCTTCAAGGCCAGGTATTGGCGAAGCACCGAAACCCCGCCGCCGATTCGAATGTCTTTTCCTTTTGCCGCATCCCTCGCTCTCGCCAAAGCTGCCTCCGGCCCATCCGTAACAAAATGGAACGTCGTGCCCCCTTCCATCGTAAGGTCGGCCCGCGGGTGATGCGTGAGCACAAAAACCGGTGTACGGTAGGGCGGATTGTGGCCCCACCAACCTTTCCAGGAATCGTCCTGCCATGGACCGCGAATCGGTCCGAACATATTGCGGCCCATGATCCACGCGCCAACATTCTCGAAAGACTGCGCGGCAAAATCGTTATCAATGCCCACCGACCCGCCGCTTTTTCTGATCATCTTCTGAAAGGTTTCCGTTGGGAACATCCATGAGTGCAGTTCATGTCCGCGAACTCCCAGAGGATTTTTCAAATCCTGTCCAGGACCTGCTCCAAACCCTTCCAACGAAATAGAAAAGGCGGCAACTTTGACTTTGCTCATCGGCTCCCCGGTCTTTGAATCGTTCAATTTGATGCTAAATTGCAATGCATCCACGGCGACGGACTGGTAACGACAAGTCGGCTAGTGTCCGCCGATCTGTCTAGGCGTGATCTTCGGTTGACGCGAACAGGGAATTCACTCATCCAAGTTGCCCTTAGCAAAAGCTTCGGCAACAGATAGCGCCGGCTCCGGCGCGATCTCCGGAACGGTATTTCGTTCGGAAGGAGCCACTCAATCAGCTGTCTCGGAGCGCGACCACCGGATCGATGCGTGTTGCTCTTCGCGCGGGCAGGACGCAGGCGACGGCAGAAGCGACGAGGAATACTCCCGCGACAACCGCAAGGACCGAGCCGTCGCGCAAACTGCTCTCGGTCCAACGATGGACGGCATCGCTGAGGCCGATGCTGAGAAGAATGCCAAGAATGAGTCCCACGCCTGTGGTGCGAGCGGTTGAGGTCAGCGTGAGTAACAGGACATTCCACCGCGGCGCGCCGAGGGCCGTACGAATACCGAATTCGCGGGTTCGCTGCTCGACAGAGTAAGCAACTACGCTGGCCAGGCCGATGGCAGCCAGACCCAGCGCTACGACGGAAAAGACTCCGAAAAGGGCTGCAATGAAGCGCTCATGCGACCAGACAAAGGTGGAAAGATACTCGTCCAGTGAGTAGACAAAGCTGACCGCCTGGTTCTGATTGAGTGCACGGATATTGGCGCTGATGGCATGAAGCAGCGCGATGGGATCGCCTGTGGTGCGAATCAGAATGCCTGTTCCCGAGGCTACGAGGATGGACGATGGGATATACGCCTGAGGAAGAATGGGACGGTGCAAGCCAGCGTTGCGCACATCGCCGACGACGCCGATCACCCGGTAGGGCTGGTCCATGCTGGGCGCCACAAGCAGACTGTGCGGAACCTGCGATAGTTCCGCAGGAAGTATCTGTCTTCCGATGGGATCGGAGTCAGAGAAGTAACGCTCGGCAAAGGTCTTGCTGATCACCGCGAGGTGTGCGCCGCGAAGGACCTCCGGGCGCGTCAGGAGTCGTCCCTGCAGCAGCGGGATGCGAAGCACGGAAAAGTAATCGGAGTCCACCAGATTTACTCCGCTTGTGCGGCTTCGGTCGGGAGTGCCTCCTATGATCTGTATGGGCTGGACCCAGTTGTTGTCGGGTGGAACGCCTACTGCGGAGATGGCCGCGGCCGTCACCCCGGGGGTGGTTTTGATCTTTTCAATGACCGCATCGTAGTAATTCACCCGTTCCTGCCATTCCGGAAACGATCTCTCCGGCAAATTGACGTTGAGCGTGAGGACGTGATGCGGGTCGAATCCGAGCTGGGTCGCGTAGGCCTGAAGGAAGTTGCGCATCGCGGCGCCTGCGCCGGTGAGCATGAGAACGGTGAGCGCTGTCTGTCCTACGATCAGGACGGAGCGGGTCCGCGCCCCGTGAGAGGTTGTGCTGCGGGAGCCGGCCGACTGGATCATCTGGCTGATGTGGGGACTCGAAAACTGCAAAGCAGGAGAGAAGCCGGCCAGGATTCCAATGGCCACCGAAACTGCGGTGCTGAAGAGAAGAACCGGCGTGTTCAGCGCGATGACGACTTCATGCGGAATGGAATACTCCGGAATCAAGCCGGTGATCAGGCGAATCGAGAGATGGGCAAAGGCCATGCCAAGCGCTCCGCCTGCAACGGACAAGATGACGGCCTCAGTGAGAAGCTGCTGCACGATACGAAAGCGCGAGGCGCCGAGGGCAACGCGCGTCGCGATCTCCTGCAGGCGGGCGGTTCCGCGGGCGAGCATCAGGATGGAGACATTGCCGCAGCCGATGAGAAGCAGCAGAGCGACAGCGACGAAGAGCAGAAGCAGCGTGCCCTTGAACTGTCCGAGGATCCAATCGTTCAGCGTCTCAACCTTGATGCGATAGCCGTCAGGTGGCAGGACCGATGGTTCAGCGTGGCCGACCTGCTGCACGAAGCTGGTCAGTTCGGAGCCAGCAGCATCGGTCGAAACACCGGGACGCAGGCGTATGAGTGTCTGGAAGCGGCTCTTCGGATCCATGCCTGCCGGCATGGGCACGTACACCTGAGAATCGTGCCAGGTAAAGCGTGGGCCTACCACGCCGATCACGGTGTATTTCTGGTGGTTGAGTTCGAGGACTTTGCCGAGGACGTCAGGACTGGAGGCGAAGTGGGTCTTCCGAAACAGGTAGCTGATGACCGCCACAGGGGGAGGGGCTTTGCCCGCAGGAACTTCAGAGGCGGTGAAGACTCGACCCATGAGAGGAGGCGCGCCCAGAAATTGAAGCCCATTGCCGGTCATCTCCAGTACCTTGACCGACTCCGGTACGTCGCCATCGGTGGCGACCATGCTTGCATCGTTTTGCGCAAACAGGTCTTCGACCGACCTGGCATGCCGTAACTGGTCGAGCTCGGAAACGGTAAGGGGAATGTCCCTGCCCCTGCCCTGTTTGTTCTCGATGGTGATGAAAGCGATGCGATCGGCATCGCGATAAGGGTAGGGGTCGATCAGCACTCCGTAGAGCACGCTGTAAACGGCCGCGGTAGCTCCGATACCAAGCGCCATCGAAAGAATTGCGGTGAGGGAGTAGACGTGGTGCCTGGCGATCTGTCTCCGAGCAAAGGAAATATCCCGAAATAGCGTGAACATGCCGTCGTCCTCCAATCAGGCCCATTCGTGACCGCCACTTTCTGATCAACGATTACAAGCGATTCGGCTGCCAATTCAGAAAGGGCTAAATCTCGCAAAATCAGCACTGCCGGCGGGTAAAGCTTTGGCTGCGGTGCCCGAAGATGAAGATGGGCGTTCAAATACGGACGGTGGATTGCGTGAATCAGGCTGGCGCGAGGTCATGAGCTTGAGATTGTTGCCTGCGGGCCGCACGAGTATGCCGAGGCCCAAGCTGTCCATGCGGGTGAGACCGGTCAGGTCGAGGATAATGCACTTGTGCTGCGGCAGCGGGTAGGAGAAGACGATCTGGCGGAGTTCGGAGCGCATCGCGAGCATCCGGCGGGGTCACCCGGCGTCCAGATAGAATGCTCCTCCGGGAGACGTCCAACGTGCCAATGATTCGTCGAAATGTGCTCGTCCTTCCACTTTTGATGGTTGCCTGCGTGCTGGGTCTTGCGTGCAATGTTCATGCGGAGGAGGAATATCCGCTCGAGAATATGCCGATGCCCGCGCACGTGGAGCGGGGCCAGGGTGAGTTCGGGGTCGACGGGAGTTTCGGTGTGGCTCTTGAGGGATACAGGGAGCCTCGTTTGGAGCGGGCGCGGCAGCGCTTTCTTGACAGGCTCTCGCAGGAGACAGGGATTCCCTTGTGGCGCGCGGCAGTCGAGAACAAGGCGAACTTCACGATTCGGACTGCGGGAGCGAGTAAGGCCGTGCAGCAACTGGGTGAGGATGAGTCGTATCATCTGGCGATCACGACAACATCCGTGCAGCTGACAGCGTCGAATCCTCTGGGCGTGCTTCGAGGGCTCGATACGTTTCTGCAGCTGGTAAGGATCACGCCCCGAGGCTTCAGCGTTCCTGTCGTCGTGATTGACGACAATCCACGCTTTCCCTGGCGCGGATTGCTGATCGATTCCGGGCATCGTTTCATACCGGTTCCCGACGTAGAGCGCAATCTGGATGGAATGGAGACGGTGAAGCTGAATGTCTTTCACTGGCGCTTTGCGGATGACCAGGGCTTCCATATCGAGAGCAAGCGATATCCGCTGTTACAGAAGAAGGGCTCGGGCGGGTTTTATTACACGCAGGAGGAGGTTCGGGAGGTGATCACGTATGCGCGCGACCGCGGGATCCGGGTGGTGCCGGAGTTCGATATGCCGTGCCACACCAGATCGTGGTTTGCGGGATATCCAGAGCTGGCCAGCGGACCGGATCCGAAGCAGAGTTCGGCCATCGATCCGACACGCGAAACCACATATACGTTTCTTGCAGGATTTCTGGGAGAGATGAGTTCGCTGTTTCCCGATGCCTACATGCATACGGGCGGCGACGAATGCGACATGAAGGAGTGGGAAGGGAACGCGCGCATTCACGCCTTCATGGAGGCGCATGGGATCAAGGATGGTGCGGCATTGCAGGCGCGGTTCACGGCGAGGGTGCAGAAGATTGTGGCTGGTGACAGGAAAATCATGATGGGGTGGGATGAGGTGCTGGGGCCCGACACGCCGAAGGATGTGGTGATCGAGTCGTGGCGCGGGCCTGCTTCGCTTGCAGAGGCTGCGCGGCAGGGGAATCGGGGCGTGCTTTCGTCCGGCTACTACATCGACCTGAACCAGTCAGCGGCGGAACACTATCTGGTGGATCCGCTGGGCGAGAATGCGGCGACGCTTACGCCGGAGCAGAAGACACGTGTTCTGGGCGGCGAGGCTACGATGTGGACCGACATCGTGTCGCACGAGAACATGGACAACCGCATCTGGCCGCGTACTGCGGCGATTGCCGAGCGGCTGTGGTCGCCGGAAGAGGTGCGCGATGTCGATTCGATGTACCGGCGGCTTCAGGTGGTGTCGCAGAGGCTTGAGTACGACGGCTTGCGGCATCGGATAATCACCGAGGAGATGCTGGAGCGGATGTCGGGCGATCCCGATCCTGTGGCGCTGCGCGTGCTGGCGTCGGTGGTGCAGCCACCGAGGATGTATGAGCGCCAGCAGTTGCGCAACTTCAGCGACTTTACGCCGCTCAATCAGATGGACGATGCCGTGCCGCCCGAAAGCGAGACGGCGCGCGAGTTCCATGAGATGGCAAAGCGAATCGCGGGAGGGCAAGGGACTCCGGAGGATTGGCAGCGGGCAAGAGAGTGGCTGGTGTTGTGGCGGGACAACGATGCGAAGCTGCAACCATTGTTGGCGCGATCATTTTTGACCAAGGACCTGGCGCCAGTGTCGCGGAATTTATCGCAGGTCGCCGAGATCGGGCTTCATGCTCTGGATGATTTGCAGCAACATCGTGCTGTCAGCAGGGAGGTGCGAGAGCGGAATATTGAATTTCTCAAGTCTGCGGGTAAGCCGCAGGCGGTGCTGCTGCTGATGGTGGCACCTTCTGTCGAACTATTGGTGGAGGCTACGAGCACGCGGTGAGGAAATTATGTGTTCGTGGTAGTTACACATCGTAACTGAAGGCTGTCCCGACCTTTCGCTCAGGATTGGGGGCACCTGGTTTCTTGTGATGGTTCGCAAGGAAGATCACCTCCGACAGACGTATTTGGTGTGCATCGCCCGCAATGCGCTGTTTCTCGCCCCTTCGGCTTAATGTTTGGCTGCGGCAGGAGCGGGACGAGTTGCGGGCGGCGGCGCTGGTGCAGGTGGTGGGAATTCTTTCACAAAGTATGCATGGATATCCGGGCGTATCGCCTGCAGCAGCCCGGGGTCGGTGGTAAACAGCATGAACGACTCGGCAAACAGCTCCTTCCAGTTCGTGTTCCCATAATCTGTTTCAGCGCCCTTCAACGTCATCTTTACGCCCAGGCTATTTACGCGCGGAGTCTTCGATTTGTCCGCGCTGATGCCATCCTTCTTGGCGGCCTTTCGAAACTCCACGGTGTAGTCGTCGAGGTCCATGTCGCCTCCAGACAGAGCGTGGGCCCCCTTCAACACTTGCTCGGCGGCGGCATCCTTCGCGCTCGCGTCAAATTGTGCATTGGCTTCTACGATTGGGCGAAGGTCGTATCCGTGCCCGAGCTCATGGGTCAAGGCGTCCCTGACGTGACTCGGAGTCTGGTCAGTGAACGCCTTATTGAATACAGTCACGGTGTTGGTGTTTGGATCAAAGATCGCTGCCTCGCCCGACTCATCCTTCTTCTCCGCTGTTTCTTCCTTTTTCGGGGTAGCCTTCTTCTTTTTGTCTTTATCCTTTTGCTCCGGAGCGTCAGCCCGGTCGAACTTCAAGCCTTCATTCAGTGCCGCTGCGGGCAGCAGCGTCAGCGCCTGGAATAGAAGCTGCTTCTCGCTTGCTCCCCAACCCGATCCGAACTTGCACTTCCTCGTCTTGAAGTTTGCCTCGCCCGTTTTCGTTTCTATTGCCTGAATCGGGCCCAGCCCTTCAATCAGGAGCACTTTCTTTTGTTTTCCGTGCTGCAGCAAGGTCATGCGGACCAAACGCTTCATCGGCGCGACCGGAAAAGTGGTCGTCTGGTTCACCGGGAGATGCTTCGGAGCCTCCCCGAGCAGCCAGTTCGACAGGGAATCCAGCGGCTTGCGGTATTTCTGTTCAATGTTGCTAGAGAAGACGGTCTCTGTATCCGTTTCGCCTGTGTATCGCGCCGCGTCGGGATCGAACCTCTCCGCAACCCTCTCCGCGATGTCGGTGGGCAGCGCGTCGAATACGGTGATCTTCTGGCGTTCCGCCTCCGGATAGTCAGACAATGAGGTCGGCAGCGGTGTCTCCTGTTTCTCTTTTGGCTTCTGCTTTGGCTGGCGCTGCAAAATCAGGCCGGGTGCCGACCGATTGGCGTCATATTCGAGCGGACTATGTATGTCCCCCACTGCCAAGACGCTGTCTGGAAGCGCCGAGCGTTGCTGCACGACGTGCATCATCTCGTGGTGCAGCAAGTCTTTTCCAGACGGACTACGCGGCTCAAATTCTCCGGAGTCGAAGACGACATGATGGCCAACCGTGTAGGCGGCGGCATCGACGGCTCGGGCGGATTGCGCGGCTTGCGGATCAGTGTGAATCCGCACGCGAGAAAAATCGAAGTTCGCCCGTGCTTCGAGGTCGGCCCGCACGTCGGTGTCGAGAGGCTGGCCCGAATTCTGCAAAACCTGGCGAACGATTGGCGGAGCTGCATTCCCTGAGGAAGCAGGCTGCAGTGTAGCTTTTCGTTCGGGAGGCCATATGGAGATATCTGCAAACGGGCAAGCAGGGCTGCTCAGTGCGCGGGTGTCGTCAGATTGCGTTGAGGGATCGCGATGCACCGCCTCGCTCGCCGGCTTTGGGGAGAGGGGCTGCAGGGAAGGCCGGGACAATGAGGCGAATGCGTATGCCATTAGCGACCTCCTGCTGGAATACGGTAAGCGAAAGCGAAGGATGGCCTAGTATTCCGATGATCGACATTCTGACGTTGCCGCGGTTCCCGCTATTGGACTTCTTTCCGTTCAAAATAGCAATCGATGCGATCTACGGAACGGGCATCGCGTTGGGGTGTGGATCAATTCATCTTGATGCCGTGTTCGCCGACGATGGTGAAGGCGTTCAGCATGTGGGCGGTGCCGAGAAGGATGCGAACCTGTTTGCCGAGGTTCATGAGCTCTAGATTGCAGCCTGCGGAACGTGCGGAGACGTAGAGCCGCGCGAGTGTGCCGAGGCCCAGGCTGTCCATGCGCGTGAGTTCGGTCAGGTCGAGGATGATGCGCTTGTGATCCTGCAGCAGTGGCTTGACCTGGTTGTAGAGGATGTCGCCGACTCCGGCCACGAGTTTGCCGTGGCAGCGCACGACGATGGGGCGGGCGCTGTGGTCGACGTCGAATGTAAGGGTGGGTGGGGTCTGACCGGGTGCGCTGTCGGGCATCGCGTTTACCTCGCGGCGAGGATGGGAGGGAGGCCGGGGCCATTCTCGCATGATTGAGCGAGTCAGCGAGCGGATAAATCGGCAAGTAGCCGCAGGTGTTTCGCCTGGAAGAACACCGCGACAATAGGATGACAGTTTCGCGACGATAGCTTGACACACATGGGCGCCGCACGGAACACATTGGTGGAAGTGAGTGTTCTGACGGCGGACCTATGCCGAAATCTACGTACTCTCGCTCCGAAGTCGCTTTCTCTTCCTGTGCATGTGTTGAAATCCGGCTCTCACCCATTGAGTGGGCGACGCCCTTGATTCGTATCCTCTATCGATTGGGGTGCGTATCGCTCTTCGTTGCGGTATTTCTCCATGTGAAGCCGCTTGCCGCTGATCCAGTACCGATCGCGAGAACCCAGGGAACATTTCACGGCTTTCTGGTGCTCAAAACACCGGATGGGATGACCCTCGCGAGTGGCGATCTCGTTCAAGTCGCGCACGGAGATCGAGTCACGTCGCGCCTGACTTTTAAGTTTCGCGATGGCTCAATAGATGACGAGATCGCGATCTATTCTCAACGTAAAGTCTTTCGACTTATCAGCGACCACCACATTCAACGGGGTCCTTCATTCCCGAAACCTCTCGACATGTTCATTGACGCGCGGTCCGGTCAGGTCACTTCTCGCAACGTCGTTTCTCACAACAAGGACCAGAAAACAACGCAGGATCATCTCGATCTCGATCCTGATATTTGCAACGGGCTTCTCCTTCCCATATTGCTGAACCTCAACCCGGCTCATTCTCCAATTCGCCTTCCCATGGTTGCGCCGACCTCGAAACCTCGACTCGTCCATCTCGTCATTGCCTCCGACAGCGAAGATTCCATCTCTATCGGAGGCATTCGTCGCAAAGCAACGAATTACGACATCAAAATCGAGCTCGGTGGTATCAGCGGCGTCGTTGCTCCCCTCATCGGCAAGCAGCCCGCCGATGTTCACTTCTGGATCTTAGGTGGGGATGCTCCTGCGTTTCTCAGGGAAGAAGGCCAATTCTATGAAGATGGCCCCATCTGGCGAGTCGATTTAGTTTCGCCGGTCTTTCCCGTGACCAAATGATCTGACTTGCAACGGCGACGGCAAGTATCTTAACGGAAAACAAGATAGCGTCGTCACTGAACTTCACTTCCGGTGACCGCCTCGAGATCGCCATCGATTGCCTTTGCTAGACGCGAGTCAATGGACGGAGCCAGTCTGGGAGCCCTCGACGGTAGGTGATGGATGCGCGAGGTAGCGAACAAAACCGTGATAGTTTGTTAAGTCGCGGCTACAGGGATTACCGCTCATTGACAATAAGCCCTGCCCACTTGTCAAGCGAGATCGGTCTTCATAGACAGGCTTGTCGTTACCAAAGACCCCTCGCTGCACCCACTTCCGCGTCCACCGCACCCACATTAAAACTGTCTCGAGCAAGATTCCCTTTACAACTAACTCATGGCGAATCGCATCACGCGGGCGAAGTTGCGGAATCTTTTGACCTGCGTTCGTTCGTCGATGAGTTTTTCTATCTCGCTGTCGCTTAGTTCGAGCCAGGCATTGTTTGGCAGAGACACACTTTTGCGCTTGATTGGCATCTCTTGTAGCAGGCAGCCGTGTTCCTGCGAATCTCTTCGGGCCCCTTTGCGGACTGCTTTTCCATTTGATCGCCGCATGATGAAAGAACGAATCCGCGCATTCCGGACGCTCGCGATACTTTCGCTGTTTCACCTGCCTATCGCGGCGAATGCTCAACCGATATCATTTGCGGGCGTCTGGGCGCGGCAGCCTGCGGCCGGCGGCCCGAGCGCGCGCTACTACGCGCTGGTGGCCAGCGATGCTTCGGGCCACGTGGTGCTCTTCGGCGGTCTCGACAAAAGCGGTGCACTGAACGACACCTGGACCTGGGACGGCGCGAACTGGAAGCGACAGAGTCCATCGAAGAGTCCACCTGCACGATCGAATGGTGCGCTAGCGAGCGATGCTCGAGGCAATGTGGTGCTATTCGGCGGCTTTACGCCGAATGGGGATTTGCGCGATACGTGGACCTGGGATGGGCTGAACTGGACGCAGCGCTTTCCGAAAGACAGCCCGTCGGCTCGTTCCGGTGCTTCGATGGCGGCTGACGGCTCCGATCGCGTTCTGCTATTCGGCGGAGCGCATGAAGACGAGCTGCTGCACGATACGTGGACCTGGGACGGGAAGAACTGGACCCAGCAGTCGCCGGCGAACAGTCCGAGCGGCCGGGAGGCGCCGTCGATGGCGAATGATGGCGCAAAGCATGTGGTGCTGTTCGGCGGAATGAATGAGAGCAGCCGGATGTTGAACGAGACGTGGATCTGGGATGGGAAGAACTGGACGCGGCAATCACCGGTGAACAGTCCGGGGGCGAGACAGTCGGCAGCGATGACGAGTGATGGTGCCGGGGGTGTGGTGTTGTTTGGAGGTTATCCGGGATTCGGCGCCAGAGATCTGGATGACACGTGGACCTGGGATGGAACGAACTGGACGGAGCAGCACCCGGCGAGCGGTCCTTCCGCGCGCACAGTACCGGCGTTGATCTACCACGCTCCAGGCCAGGTTTTGCTGGTTGGCGGAGAAGGTCAGAGCGTTCTGAACGACGCATGGGTGTATGAGCATGGCTCCGCGAACTTCGGCAATGTGAAGCTCGACTCCCGAGCGACGCTGACGCTGGCTTTCAACGTTCATCTTCCAATGACGCTGGCTCCGAATGTAAAAGTCCTGACGGATGGCCAGCCCAATCAAGACTTCACGTTGAGTGGCACGCCGTCGTGTGCCGGAGATGTGAAGGCGGACAGTGTTTGTACCGTCAGAGTTACGTTTGCGCCACGCTCGAACGGATTGCGTACCGGAACGGTGCAATTGATGGACAAAGCGGGGACGATGCTGGTCGAGACGGCTGTCTTTGGTCAGGGGTCCGGGACAGGTGGTTCTACCTTGGCCGCCGAAGCGAAGGCTCGATGAGAAGCGCGGGAACTGGGCGGCGGTGCTAACTCGAAGGTGGATCAAACAAGAACAGTCTCAAAGAAAGGCCGGCTTGTCGCCATCCGTGTTGGGCTTGTTCACGCCGAGATTGCCCCGCGAAAAGAGTTTCGGTGAGTCGATCACTTTCACAATCAGCTCGGCAACGCTCTTGCGTGAGACTTCCGTTCCCTTGAAAGGCTCGTTTCGGTCCGTCGTCTCATAGTCCACTTCGTTCTTATCCGTGAGCCAGGCTGGCCGCAGGATGGTGTAGTTCACCCCGGATGCTTCAATCACATCGGCAGCCCGTCGAAATGGCGGAAGATACGAAGCGATCTCGCGGCGGTTCCATGCGCCGAATTTACCCGGAACCTCGTCATATATGCCAAGCGAAGTTACGAAGACGAGACGCTCGACTTTCGCCGCCTTCATCGCCTCCACGATATTTTTCGCCTGCAGATCGATGTCATCGCCGGACAGATTGGCGTAGACGACATCCTGGCCGGCCATGGCGTGATTCAACTGTTCCTTGTTGAGCACATCGCCCTGGACAACATGTGAAGTCTTTGGCGCAGTTGCTTTGAGCTTCCTGGTGTGTCGAAGGAAGAGCGTGAGCACAACGTTGTCGTTGTTCGCCAGCATCTCGATCACCCAACGCGCAATCTGGCCACCCGCACCTAGTACCAGGACCTTCTTCATTGCATTCCCCCATGCCGCTTAGAGCCCTACATCGAGAAGGATGCTGGGAGCGCATCACTCGAGGTGATGTGACCTACCCCCTCCCCCCTCCCGGCACCGGAGGACCCGATGTAAGTCTTCTATTTCCAGCGGGTTAGGGCGTCTCCCGAGGGCTAAAGTCGTCCATCCAAAAGGGTTTATCGCTAAAGTCTTCCAGCGATTGGACTTAGTGGACCGTTAAAAGCCGGTTCGCTGCGAAGCGGGCGGCTCGAAGTGTTTCGCTGGAATGCAAAAAGCCACCGATGCGGTGGCTTTTGTGTCCTGTCCTGTTGCTGGAGGTTTGATCTCTATTTTCAGTGTAGCAATTTGGATGAGGTGATTTGGCAGGTTTTTGCAAAGTGTTTGACAGGTAGTTCCATTTTGGGCGGACTGGGCTGCTCTGCGCGATACGATCGACGGCATGCTGACGAAACGTTGTTCGAAATCCAGTGCCCGGCGAACTCTTTACGATCGTTTATCCGTCCTCGATGAGGCGCCGATAAAACCCTCAGATGACAAGACCGACCCGCGTGCAGGGAAGAATCGCTGGATGAGGCAATCGTGAAGCGCAGGGTCCAGGTCAGCGCAACAATCGGCGATGACCGCGAGACGGTAATCGGCGTCAGCAGCGTCGATGAGAGTGGAGAGGACGACACCGCTGGTAGCAATGCCGTAAAGAACCAATGTATCGATGTCATTGGCGCGAAGAATCATATCGAGATCTGTGCCGGCGAAGGCACTGATTCGGTGTTTGGTTATAACGATGTCATTGCCTTGCGGTGCGATGGCATCCGGGATCGTCCCAAGCGGTTCCCGGAATAGCCGCTGATGTTGCTCTGAAGATTTAACGGCGCCGAAGAGTGCATTTCGGGAACTGATCTCGGGGAGTCCCGGTCGAAAACCTACCTGGATGTGGATTACGGTCATGCCAATAGCACGAGCGTGATTGAGAACACTTGCGACTCGAACCAGAAAAGCGTCTTTGCCCTCTCGGGTGTAGATGGAAACGATGCCGGTTTGACAATCCATGCTCAAGACGGCCGTGTGGGCCGGATCCATCGTGAATGTGTCAGCCATATCAAGCGTCTTTCGGCACAGATTCCTGCCGGTCAGATTTGTAGTTTAGCGTGGCGAACCTTTTCTAAGCACTTTAGGAAGGCCTGTTGTGTGCGGGGTGCAAGCTAGGTGTTACGCAATTCAGCCGGTGCTGCCACCTGTTCCGCGGCCTATGCGAAAACGGTAATCCATGCGGGCCAGCTGAGGCCTTCTCGTCCCATCTGTTTTGAGCCAGCGCGTTATCCCAAAAGTGCCTGACCGACGTTCGACCACCAGGCAGGCGCGCCGCGCCAGAGGTAAACCATAAGCACCTGCACGACCATCAGTGATGGCAGCGCTACGCGATAGACGATGTGAATGCGGCGGTTCACAAGAAGATCGCGCGCGACCCCGAGAAGGATGACTGTGTCCACGGCGGTAAAGAAGAGGCTGTGGTTGAAGAGATAGTCGAAACGGCCGAAGGCCGCATCGAGCAGTCCGCATGTGCCGATGAACAGGAGCCGGCGGTGCAATTCAGGCTTCCGGCGCCAGTAGATGGCGAGGCCGACAAGGACTGAGAAGATCGCCATGTCGCCGAACGGAATACTGAGAAAGGTGTTCGCGTCAGCAACGTGCATGACGTGCTTGTCGAAGCGGCCCATGATGATGGCGATCGTGAAGCCCAGCGGCACCATGACGGCAGCGAGCCCGGCGCCGAACCAGCCGAGGAGACGATGCCACTTTACCTTGCGTACGCGGACGAGCGCCGACTGCAGGATGAAAAACACGACCCACAGGGTGAAGGCGGCAGCGTGAATCCACAAGAGGAAGGGTCGCGGAACTGCGGGATGGAAGAGGTTTTGATTGACAGTACGACTGAAGCCCGCGACGACGATGGCTGCAATGAGCAGCGACATAGTGAAGTAGAAGTACTTATCGAGCAGCCGGTAACGGCCGGCTGCAGACACGCGAGGCGCGACGAGTGCACCTTGAAGGGATGAAGCCATGATTCCAGCCTCCGCGACGCTTTTCCTGAGTTGAAGCGAGGGATGTTTCTTCGGGGCCGGTATTGGGGTGCGAAGACTGTAGCACGTGCGGGATGTTTGCTCCAATGACTAAGTGCACCTAACAAAACCGGCGGCGCAAGTAGGCGAGAAAGCAGGATGGTTGCGAGCCATGGGATCGAGTCGAAGGAGCGCCCAGGGCGCCACCGGTTTCTCCGAAGGCGGTGAACGCGTCAGAAGAGTTCCTCGGCCAGCGCGACGATGATGCTCGCAGGGCCTCGCATGTAGCAGAGTCTGTACTTGTCCTCGTACTGGGCCACCTCGCCGACGAGTTCAGCGCCGTTGGCGCGCAGGCGAGCGACAGTGTCGTCGATGCTTTCGACTGCAAACATGACGCTCCGGAGGCCCAGCGTGTTCGGCGGTGCGATCGCCGGTTCGACCTCGACCAGTTTTGGATTGCGAAACTTCGTCAGCTCAAGCCGCCCGTGCCCATCTGGTGTCCGCATCATAACGATGTCGACCTGGACACTCTCGAGCCCGTTGACGCGGTCCACCCACGAGCCCTCGACCGGCATCTGGCCTTCGATCGTCATGCCGAGCGCGGTGAAAAAAGCGACAGCGGCTGCAAGGTCGTCGACGACGACGCTGACGTGGTCCAATCTCTTGATCGTCATGTCCCCAGGTGTAGCAGAGGCCGTGCGCGGCGGTCGAGGCCGACCGTTCTCGCGAGTTGGACGTGGTTAGCCGAGGAAACGCAGGGAGATGAGGGCGCAGCCAAGCTGCAAGAGGGCCAAATGGATTGCCGACAAGGATTACCGTCACCCCCGTCTGGCCCTGCGCAAGCGCCGCATCATCCCCCGCTGTGAATGCCTCGGTTTTGTGGGTGGTATTTGAAAAGGGTTCGGTTGTGCGCCTGCTGGATTGTCAGGAAACACCCCAGCTTAGCTTCGCCAGGCTGGGGCACCCGGCCTCAATATCGCTTTGTCAGCGCTTCCGGCGCCGGGTCCCGGCGTCCGTTGAGCAGCCAATCCACGCGGCTGCGCACATCCTTATCCTGCGCCTCGCCCATGATTCGTCCGACAATCTCTCCGTGCTCATCGATGACCACCGTGCCCGGCACGATGTCTCCCAGACCAAAATCCTGCAGAATGGCGGAGTCGGGTCCAATCCAGACATTCAGAGCAATGTTGTTCTTCGTCAGGAACGGCTGGATCTTCGGCCGGTCTTTTGGATCGTCGATGGACGTCGCCACGAACTGCACTGGCTTGCCAGCGTACTCGTGACTGAGTTGTGAAAGTCGCGGCAGTTCTTCCTGGCAGGGGCCGCACCACGTTGCCCAGAAGCTGAGCACCACAATCTGACCGCGCAGGCGCGACAGCTTTTGCGGCTGGCCGGAGAGGTCTTTCGCATCGAAGCTGGGCGCGCGCTTCGCCTGTGCCGAACCAAACGCGAAAAGGAAGGTGAGGGCCAGAAAGGATGCTCGCGCCGGCAGGGAAGGGAATCGCATACCTCGACGACTGTAAAGGAATGGAACATCATCGCGGGTCAACCTCTGGATGGAGAGATAAACCCTTCGCCGGGACGAGGACAAACGAGCCATTGACCCATTACATCTATGAAGACTTTTCCTGGCCGCTGCTCAAACAGTGGCCACATTTTCGAGGCTGGGCCGAGGACGCAAGATGAAGACATGGGCTTCTGGGTTATTCGTAACGTTCTGCGTAGCAATTCTGATAGTCAGTTTCCTGCATCCGGGCGCGGCTCTGGCCCAGGGCTGCGTGGCGGCCCACTCGCCGCAGCCGATTGTTTCCGGCCTGTCGCCGAATGGCCAGCAGCGCATTGCTGATCGGCTGCACGGGCGGCTGACGGTCACGATTGGCTACCGCTTCTACAACTCTTACAAGCACTACATCGGCACGGACTACCAGGAGCAGAGAGCGGCCGCGCACAATGCGGTTGTGAACCATGTGAACCTGTTCGATGTAAACGTGAACTACCAGCTGACTCCGCGCTGGAGCCTGATCGCGGATGTTCCAACGATGACCGCGAGCCGCGCTAAGCAGAGCGATCCGCTCAACAACGTGTACCGGTCCGGCGGCATCGGCGATGTAACAGTTGGCGCGCAGGCCTGGGTTTGGCGGCCTCCGACAGAGAGCCACGGGAACGTGGCCTTTTCTTGGGCGCTGAAATTGCCCACCGGTATCAACGACGCCCAGGGCGTAAAGAAGTTGTCTGACGGAACGAGCGCGATCCAGCCATTCGACGAGTCGATCCAGCCTGGCGACGGAACCTGGGGCTTCGGCCTGGCGACGCAGGCATATCGCCAGACCTATTTCCACACCATCGGCTATTTCACCGGTTCATGGCTCTTCAGCCCGCAGGACACTACCGGAGTAAAGACTTTTCGAAGTGCGCCCGGAGAGGATGTCATTTCGGCGACCGACCAATACCTGTGGCGCGGCGGCGTTTCACATTATGTGCCAAAGATTCGCGAGGCCGCCCTTAGCTTCGGCGGGCGCATGGAGGGTGTTCCGGTGCGCGATGCCTTCGGATCGAGCAACGGATTTCGCCGGCCGGGTTACGTGATCTCGATCGAGCCGGGCCTCACGTATGCGCGCGGGCGGAACATGATCAACGTGAGCGCGCCCTGGGCGATGGAGCGCAATCGCAAGAAGTCCACCACCGACATCGCGAACAACACTCACGGAGATGCGGCGTTCGCCGACTACACAGTGATTGCTTCGTATACCCGGACATTCTGAGTTAGCAAAAAAGCTCGGGTAACGATCCAGGCTTTATTGGGGTGTAGGCGTGAGGTGATGACTGCCGGCATTGCGCGGCGGGGTGCGACCTGAGCGCGGATTTTCTGGCAGAGGCGGCGTCGCGCGCAGGCGGCGGGGCTCTATATCGCGTTCACGCAGGCACGCGCTGAACAGTTGCCGTATCCGGATCATTCATTCGGGGTGTTGTGGGCGGAGCGCGTGCTGATCTATGTGCCCGATGTGCGGGAGGCGGTTTCCGAGATGCGTCGTGTGCTTTGTCCTGGAGGGCGCGTGGCTCTGATGGAGCCGGATATCAGCACATCGACGATCAATCTCGAGGACCGCGGGTTAGTCCGGCGCGTGATCGGGCATGAAGCGGATACGAATGTGGTGCATGGCTGGCTGCCGGGTCTGCTTCGCGGGGTGTTGGAGGAGGTTGGCTTCCGCGAGATTGAGCTTGCGACCCGGGTAGTTGTGTTCGCGCCGGAATTAGCGGCGAGTTATTTTGCGCAATGCGGACGCTCTGCCGCGGCAGCCGGAGTTATCTCCGATACGGAGTTGCAAGCGTGGAAGGCGTGGATTCAGGAGCTGGTCGCGTGCAAGAGTCTGTTCGGTACGGTTGGATATTTTCTGTTTACCGCGAGCGCGTAGTTGTGCGGTGCGCTGATTTGCGGCGGTAAGATCGATCGCATGCTTAAGAAACGCTGTTCGAAATCGAGTGCTCTGGTGGGCCTGGCCGTCTTCGGGGTGGCTGCGACGGGGGTTGCTGTGGGTGCGATGGCGATTGGTGCGCTGGCCATCGGCGCACTGGGGATCAATCACTTTGCGATGGGGACGGGGCGGATCGAGGAGTTGAGTATCGGGAAGCTTACTGTGGATGAGTTGGTGGTGAGGCAGCGGAACGAGGGTTGAAATTGAACAACCCCACCCTAGCTTCGCCAGGGTGGGCACACTGCACTCGGCCGAGAAGGCTTCTAGAGGGGCTGAACAACTATGTTCCCCGGACTCGCTATGGAGTAGGGTGAGCCGGGCGCTGCCGTGACGCTGGTCGGGGTGACGGTATAGACATACAGCTTGCCTGCGCCGGCAGAGGTCTTTCCGATCACGTACATGTGATTGTTGTTGTCCCAGAGAATCTGTGCGACGTTGAAGCCGGGCAACAGAGTTTTGTATTTGGTGACCGGATTGCCGCCGTTGAAGTGGAAGATCTCCAGGCCCGATTTGCCAACAGCGAGAAGCTTGCCTGACGGAGACATTCTCATCGAGCCGCCTGGGGCTCCTGTCGGGCCGCCGCCCGGTTCTGACACCGCCATGTTCTTATACGTGCTGGTTGTCTTTAGATTTCCTTTTGCGTCTTCGGTAAAGGTCGCAATGACCACCGGTCCATAATCGGCGCTGTCGTCCGGGTCGTAGGCCTGGAGCGTCATGGCGGCGTGATTGGTCGGGTCCGTGGCCATCGTCAAAGGACAGTAGTATCCCGAATGCGGTCCGCCTGAATCGGGATTGGAAGTATCGACCGGCGCGGCCGGTAAAGCGACGCCCGCCTTCGCGGTAACGAGTTCCCCACTGCTTAAACGCTGGAAGACGGTGACTTGGGGGGACGGACCATTCCCGAATGCAGCGGCGCAGTCGGGTGAATATGCGTATTGATTATTCCCAAGCATGTAAAGTTGAGGACCGCCATAGAAAATCTTGTCGGTATCGCCTAAAAAGCTCAGCTTTCCATTGGTGTTGTTGATTTTGAATGACTGGAATTTGGAGTAGCAGAACAGGTCTTCGGGGATCGCCGCGTTATACAAATCCAGGCCGGAATGGTCGATTCTTACTCCCTGCCCATTCCAATAGGTCAACGGGCTACAAGTGCTCGATTCATACGTCTGGGTGTTTGTGGTTGCCGCCTTCTTCAGCGCGCCATTTGCAGCCATGGAGAATGAGTCGATGATCACGCTGGACGGCTCAAAGCCAAAAAGATAACGTCCGTTCGCTCCCATTAACGAAAGGCTGAAGTTGAACGGCGAGCCTGGTACCGCTGTCAGCTTTCCGTTTGCAGCCGCGGAGTAGGCAAGAATGTGACTCGGGCTCCCTACATAGACGTGCGCAACGGGCGCGGCGGCAGTTGCGGTCACACTTGCAACGGATGAGGCTTCCGGGGCCTGAGCCAATGCTCTTCCCGCAGATACAACGGCAGCCAGAGAAATGGCGAGTAACATCGAACGAGTCATGGAGGGACCTTTCAGATGTTGATTTCAAGACGGAAAGAAAACTCTTGAAGGGGGGAATTGAATACTGAACCCCGCATGGCACAACCTGCAAGCAGAAAGGGCCCTAGCCGGAATATTCGCTTTGGCCTTACGCAAGGAGGTGCTCAAGGAGATAGGTGCTCACAATGAATATGAATCCGTTTTGTGAGCGTGACACGGTTGTGCTTACAGACTGCTGACCTATTGGACGGCATGAGCGATCCGGATCGGCGCGCTGAGAATCGGGGATGGGGACTGGCCGGGATTGAGGAGCTTAGTATCGGGAAACTTATTGTCGACGAGCTTGTTGTGAAACGCGAAGCGGTGAGCTGCGGTAAATCGGCTGTACGCGGACGCGAAAAAACCCACCCAAACTGCATTAGGATGGAGCACCAGGCTGTTTCCCTTGTGGAGCCTGATTTAATTTAGCCAGCCTCTGGTCATTCAAGAGGACCGATCGCCACAAACGTAAAGAGGTGAACGTGATGAAGCCAATTCTTTTCCGTGGCGCCAACGTATGGGACGGCAGTGGTGCGCCGACCTTTCCCGGCGACGTGCTTGTAGAGGGATCCAGAATCAAGACCATCGCGCGCTCGCCGGGCGGTCTTACGGCAGATGGGGCGACGATCATCGAGGCCCACGGCAGGACGCTGATGCCGGGTCTGGTGGAAGGCCATGCTCACATCTCCTTTGGCGGGGCGGTGAACGATTCCGATCTCGGCAATATTCCTCCGGAAGAGCATGTGCTGCTGACGATGCGGAATGCCAAGACGCTGCTCGACCACGGGTTTACCAGCGCTTACAGCGCTGCCACCTCCAAGCTGCGGCTGGACGTGGTGATTCGCAACGAAATCAATGGGGGCCGTCTGCCTGGGCCGCGCATGCGCGCGGCAAGCCCGGAGATCACCGTGACGGGCGGCCTGGGCGACGAGCGAAAAGCGCACATGTATTACGAGAGCTTCGGGATGATCGCCGACGGAAAAGAAGAGATCACCAAGGCCATTCGGCTCTGTTGCCGGGAAGGGGTCGACAACATCAAGGTCAACATCTCCGGAGACGACCTTAGCCCGGCGGCTCACGGCGGCCTGACTGTGATGAGCGAAGAAGAGGTGCAGACGGCGGTGCGCGTTGCCCGCGACTTCGGCAAGAAGGTGAACTGCCATGCACGCGCGGCGGCGGCGGTGAAGCGGGCCGTCCGCTGCGGCGTGGACGTCATCTATCACTGCGAATCCGCAGACGAGGAAGCGATCGACATGCTGGAGTCCGCGAAGGACCGTATCTTTGTGGGTCCTGCAATCGGCATCATCTACGGCACGCTCTATGAAGGCGAGGCGTTCGGCTTCCATCGCGACTCGGAGCTAGGCCGCACAATGCAGCGCGTGATCGATACGACTGCCGCCGTTTATACGGAGCTGCGCAAACGCGGGGTGCGCATCCTGATCGGCGGAGATTACGGCTTTGCGCAGACTCCGCAGGGCGACAACGCGCGAGACCTGAAGCACTTCGTCGATCTGCTGGGCTTCTCGCCCAATGAGGCGCTGCAGTGCGGCACACGCATCGGTGGGCAGGTGATGGGATTGGGAGACGAACTCGGGCAGATCAAGGAAGGCTACCTTGCAGATCTGCTGCTGGTGGATGGCGACCCGCTAGAGGATCTCGACCTTGTCGTGCATGAAAAGAATCTGCACGTGATCATGAAGGAAGGATCACTTTATAAGGATATCTCCGCCGCGAAGATCGTTGAACATACCGTGGCGGCTGATTGAGGAAGGCGAGCAGCAGCTTGCGGCTTGGGGGATGCGGAAAACCCACCTAACTGCTTCGGGATGGGGCACCCGGCCATCCAGGGGAGAACTCAATGCAGAGAAAGTTCGTCAGCTCGATCTTCGTTGCTGTGATTGTGGTGGCCGCAGCGCGAATGGTGCAGGCGCAGGATGCGAAAACACGCTACCCCGCGATGGCTCCTGTGAACGAGTACCTGATCGCAGACCGGAATGCTGAGATCGCTCTTGCGCGGAGCGCCGCACCGAAGTCCATTTCCGATCAAGCGGAGATTCTGGTCCTGACAGAGCATGGTTACGAAACCGCAGTGAAAGGTACAAACGGCTTCGTGTGCATGGTGGAACGAGGGTGGACAGCAGGCGCCAACGATCGGGACTTCTGGAATCCGAAGGCGCGGTCTCCTTTCTGCCTTAATGCTCCGGCCGTTGAAACCTATCTTCCCCTCACAATTATGAAGACCAACCTGGCACTGGCGGGGAAGTCAAAGCCGGATATCGTTGCAGCGATCCCAGCCGCCTTGGACGGGAAGAAGCTTGCGCCTATTGCGCGCGGAGCGATGTGTTACATGATGTCGAAGCAAGGCTATCTGAACAACGCCGATGGGCCCTGGCACCCGCACCTGATGTTTTTTGCGCCGTTGACGAAACCAGCAGCCTGGGGCGCAAATTTGGACGACTCGCCTATCGTTGCAGTCGAAGACACCGAAGACCGGATCACGATCTTCATGGTTCCGGTGCCTCGATGGTCAGACGGAACACCTGATTCCAACACTCAATAGTTGGGCTTTTTCGTAGGTAAGATCGTTGCCATGCTTACGAAGCGTTCTCCGAAGTCTGCTGCCGTGGTGGGCTTTGCCGTGTTCGGGGGCGGACGTGGCGCAACTGCTGTCGGCGCGCTGGCTATTGGCGCGTTGGCGATTGGCTGGCTTGGAATGGGGAGTGGCCGGATTGAGGAGTTGAGTATCGGGACGCTTACTGTGGATGAGTGGGTCGTGAAGCGACGGAGTGAGGGGGATTGAGATCGAAAAGACCACTCAAGCTACAGATGCGCCAAGGATGGGGCACCCGGCACGTGCCGTAAAATCCCTAGCGTTTGGCATCCTCGGTAATATGGGCTGGATGATGCTGCAAGCTCTTCTCCATCACCTCAAGCCAGAAATCGGGCAGCATGTGCTCGGCCAAAAGGCGGACCACAAAGCCGGACATGAAAATTACTTCCTGACCTTGTGCATTGCGAGCTCTCAATCCGCTCGCATTCGATTGGCCAGGTAGAGGAGAGGACATGGTCCCGATGTGATCGCGTGCCTCGCCCTTGATACCTTTCAGATCCTTCGGGATTACCTCCAAAAGTAACCCGCGCTGGCTCGCTCTTGCGAACAAAGCGCTGTAATCGATGTATGCGAATAGACGGTGCCTTCCAAGGGCAATGTCGAAGATGTTTTCCGTCTTCATTGGCCACTGAAAGAAGCTTATCGACCAGCTGGCAAATAGGTTAACAACGAGAAGATCGTGAATCTCTAACTTTGCAGCTGATGCCAATTCACTAACTCGTTCGGCCTCCGTCCCGCTGAGAAGGCAGGGAACCCCTGCATGCGCCAAATGGTAGAAATGGTGGGCTACCAGCCCTATGCCGTATTGCTCAAGATATGGTCCTCTCACCCCAAGTAGGTGAATGCAGCCCTGTATAGAAGTAGCTGCGAAATCCCGTTCCTTCAGGGCTTCAGAGAGTTCCCTAAGTGAATCAAGGTAGTCCTCAGTATCGCGCGGAGCGTCGTGTTGAATAATTGGGACGTCAAATAGCGGGTGAACCCCTTTATCAGTGTCGACTATTTCCTCCACTCGTTTTTGTCGCAACGCCTGCCTAATCATTCTCCGGACTTGTTTATCTGCTGTAGGTGACACTGACGTAGCCATTTGTTCAAGCTGCTCATTTGAGGCGTCTGGCGAAGCTGCGCCTATCAGTCTCTGGAGAGCATCGTTTACTACTCCAGATTTCAACTCAATGATTGACCATTTTCGCCCTGCGCCCGCGCGCTTATCTACGCGAATGAGATCCCCTACATGAACTGCCGTTAGAAGATCCGTGACCAAGTGGAATGCCGTTCTATTTTCTTTGTTGCGCTTCCATGCTTCCCGCAGTGTTGACTTGAGCACATTGGGATCAATGTTGCGTTCCTCGTCATAAAGTTTTAGTCGGCGGAGCGCCCAGGTATCGTTACCTATAATCTGCCGCAGAACCTCGTCCAGAACTCGCCGAAGCAACTGCTTTTGCCGCTTGATAGTCGTTAGTTCTCGCTCGCATATTTTTTGCGCGGGACGATCTTCCTTGCGCTTCGCATCAACGAGGCGTTCACGAATCTCTGCGCCTTCGGCTTCTATGTCGAGCACCAAGCGACCAACTCCAGCTTGTGCAAGCCCAAACCCGTAATGGCAGCCGCGAATGAAAATCCGATGCGCTTTGGGCGGGATTCTCCAGGTCTCTAGCGGACCTGACACGAAATCCTGCCGCTTCTACTGCACCGACTCCAGCATTTGACGCTAGTTCATGTAGACGTCTCAGCTCGATTTCGAAGTCTTTCCAGCTCAGCATAGGTTGGCCCTTGGTGTTTTCATCGTGCAAACGCTAGCGTGCGACAAGCACTCACCCAAAGCGAGCGCATTCGACTCTTACTTCCGCTTCCAGCGCACGCCGTCTTTGCTGTCTTCGAGGAGAATTCCTTTTGCGGCTAAGTCATTGCGGATAGCGTCGGCGCGGGCGAAGTTGCGGCTCTTTTTGGCCTGGGTGCGCTCGGCGATGAGCTTGTCTATGTCGGCGTCACTTAGTTCGAGCGAGGCCTGGAGGTTGGCGGACTCTTTGGTGAGCTTGCCTTCGTGTTCGGCCCATGCGAGGGCTTCGCGGGCGATCTCGGTGTCGTGATCTTCGATGACGTTGAAGACCTGATCGAAGAGCGTGAGTGCGTGAAGGATGGGCTGGACGTTGGCCTGCTGCAGCTTGCCGTGATCGGCGGCGGTGTTGGCATGGCGGACTAGATCGAAGATGGCGGCGCGGGCTTCGGCGGTGTTGAGGTCGTTGGCGAGCGCGGCGGTAAATGCATTTGCGGCTTCGCGTGACTGCGCTGCGAGTTCGGCGTTTTCACCTGCGGGCCAGGGACCGTGCTCGATTCTTTGGCGGAAGGTGCGCAGGCGGTCGACGGCGGAGTGGGATTCGGCGAGCCCGTCGAAGGTGAAGTTGAGCTGATGGCGGTAGGGAACTGAGAGCAAGAGGAAGCGGATGGCGGAGGCTTTGTAGCCGCGGAGCAGAAGATCGCGGAGGGTAAAGAAGTTTCCATCCGACTTCGACATCTTGCGGCCTTCGACGAGCAGGAAGCGCACGTGCATCCAGTGGCGGGCGAAGGGTTTGCCGGTGGCGGATTCGGATTGCGCGATCTCGTTTTCGTGATGCGGGAACATGAGGTCTTCGCCGCCGGCATGGAGGTCGAGGGTTTCGCCGAGGAACTTCATGGCCATGGCGGAGCACTCGATGTGCCAGCCGGGGCGGCCGTGGCCGAGCGCGGTGTCCCATGCGTGCTCGCCTGGTTTGGCGGCCTTCCACATGGCGAAGTCGGAGGCGGAGTCCTTCTCGTATTCGTCGACATCGACGCGCGCGCCCGCGGTGTTGCCGCTGAGATCTTTCTTCGAGAGCTTGCCGTACTCGGGGTCGCCGTTGATGCGGAAGTACCAGGAGCCGTCTTCGGTGCGATACGCGAGACCGCGTTGTTCGAGCTTCTGGATGAGCGCGACCATCTCGGGGATGTTCTCGGTGGCGTGGGGCATGATGACGGGCGAGAGGCAGCCGAGCGCGCGCAGGTCATCGAGGAAGGCCTTCTCATAGCGCGGGGTGTAGTCGGCGATGGAGACGCCCTGCGCGGCGGCGTTGCGGATGATCTTGTCGTCGACGTCGGTGATGTTCATGACGTGCTTGACGGGGACGCCTTGCTGCTCAAGAAAGCGGCGGAGCAGATCGACGTGCACGAAGGTGCGGAAGTTGCCGATGTGGCCGTAGTCGTAGACGGTGGGGCCGCAGGCGTAGAGGGTGACGGCCTTGCCGTCCGCCGGGGTGAGAGCTTCGACCTGTGTGCTGAGTGTGTTGAAGAGCTGAAGTGTCATGCGTTCTGGTTGAATTAACTTTCCCGCGGGAGCCGAGCGGCTGGCTTGAATTCCCTCTTGATTCTAAAGGGAGTTTGAATATGCATGGTCGGCGCTCTCACTAACGCCGTTTATGTGGCTTTCCGCGCCTTTATTTGAAGCAGCCACAAAACGAGAGCTGCAGCCATGATGGCTAGCTCCAGTGAGTGCAGATACAGGAACCACACCAGCGTTTTCTCATCGTTCGAATAGAACAGCGTTTGGGCCCCCGAAGCGAGGAAAAGGAGGCAGGCTATAAGAAACACGACCATTGGCCGTGGTCGAATCGTTTCGTACACGGCGGCAAAGGAAGTGATCGCCCACAGGAAGCCAACGACATACAGATGCCAGGGAAGCCGCGCATACGGAAAACCCATGAGGCCATGTATTGCTCCTTCGAAGACGAGACAGATGGCGATCACGAAGTAGCAGGCGACGTGCAAGCCGAACAACGTGGTTTCCTTCATTGGCCGAGGGGGAGGCTGGCGCGCGCGGAGAGGGAGGACGGCGCGAAGTCCCCAGCGAGGAGTTTCGGCCAGGCCGCGGCGGCGATCATGGCGGCGTTGTCTGTGGCAAGCGAGAGCGCGGGAAAGGCGATGGGCAGGCCGCGTTCGCCTGCTGCCCGAGTGAAGCGGCTGCGGAGTTCGCGGTTGGCGGCCACGCCGCCGGAGATGAGCAGGCCGTGTGCGCCGTAGTGCTCGGCAGCAGCGAAGGTCTTGCGGCGGAGATCGTCCACGACGGCGCGCTGGAAGGAGGCGAGGAGATCGAGTGTCTGCTGGTCGCAGAGCTGGAGAGCGTCGGCGGGTTTGGTGGAAGCAGTGATCTGCTGGCGGCGGGCGGCGATGGATGCGGCCATCGCGTGCGTTTCGACGTAGCGGAGGACCGCGGTCTTGATGCCGCTGAAGCTGAAGAGGAAGGGAGCGTCGGAAGTTCGCTGGCCACCGCGATGGACTTTTGGCTTGATCTGGGCGAAGGAGAAGGGGACCGCGTCGGGGTTGCCGTGGGTGGCGAGGTGGTCGATCCAGGGGCCGCCGGGGTAGCCGAGGCCGAGCAGCTTGGCGACCTTGTCGAAGGCCTCGCCGGCGGCGTCGTCGACGGTGTGGCCGACGTTGCGGTAGTGCCAGGTGTGGTTGTGATGTTCGGCAAGATACAGGTGGGTGTGGCCGCCGGAGACGACTAATGCGAGGAGCGGGCCGGTAACCGGCAGAGAGGCAGCGTGTTCGAGCAGCACGGCGTGGATGTGTCCTTCGAGGTGGTTGACGGCGATGAGCGGCTTCGAGAGTGCATAGGCGAGGGCCTTGGCGTATCCGATGCCGACGAGGAGCGCGCCGGCGAGGCCGGGGCCTTCGGTGACGGCGATGGCGTCGAGACTGTTCAAGCCGAACCCCGCTCCGCCCATGGTCAGGCGCGCTTCGCGGAGGGCAGCGTCGACGACGGGGACGATGGCGCGGAGGTGCTCGCGGGAGGCGAGCTCGGGGACGACGCCGCCGTAGGGGGAGTGGATGGCGATCTGCGAGGCGACGACGTTCGAGAGCTGGCGTGTGCCGCGCTCAACGACGGCGGCGGCGGTCTCGTCGCAGGAGCTCTCGATACCCAAGATGAGGCCTGATCCGGTGTGCGGAACGTTGTTCACCATCATCCATACTAGAGGAGTGAGTGTCGTGTTCAGCAGCGGACTGGAAGCTGCGGCGGCGGTGGTGCACACGCTTGTGTCCGCGGGGCATCGTGCGTATCTGGTGGGCGGATGCGTGCGCGACCTGCTGATGGGCCATGCGCCGACCGACTACGACGTGGCGACCGATGCTCGTCCTGATGCAGTGATGGCGCTGTTCGGGCGGGCGTTTGGGGTGGGGGCGCATTTTGGGGTGGTGCTGGTGCCGCTCCAGGTGGACGGAAGAGAGATTGTCACCGAGGTGGCGACGTTCCGGTCCGATGGCGCATACAGCGATGGACGGCGGCCGGACGAGGTCGCGTATGCGGACGATCCGAAGCAGGATGTGCTGCGACGAGATTTCACCATCAACGGAATGCTGCTGGATGTCGATCGATATCTGGCGAGCGGCGATGCGGCGGCTGCAGTGCTGGATTATGTAGGCGGGCGCGAGGACCTGCGGGCCGGGGTAGTGCGGGCGATCGGGCAGCCGATGCGGCGCTTCACCGAAGACAAGCTGCGCATGCTACGCGCGGTGCGGTTCGCGGCGCGGTTTGGCTTCCACATCGAGCGCGAGACCTTTGCGGCGATCCGCGTGCTCGCGCGCGAGATCGGGCAGGTAAGTCGCGAGCGGATGCGGGACGAGCTGACGCGCATGCTGACCGAAGGGAATGCGGCGACTGCTTTTGAGATGCTGGCGGCTACCGGGTTGCTCGAGCAGGTGCTGCCGGAGGTTGCGGCGATGCGCGGGGTGGCGCAGCCGCCGGAGTTCCATCCGGAGGGAGATGTGTGGGTGCACACGCTGCTGCTGCTGAAGCAGCTGCCGGCGGGCTGCTCCGCGACGCTGGCATGGGGCGCGCTGCTGCACGATGTCGGCAAGCCGCCGACGTACAGCGTGAGCGACCGCATCCGCTTCAACGGGCATGCGGAGGTGGGGACGCGGATGGCGGCGGCGATCTGCCGGCGGCTGCGCTTCTCGAACGAGGACACGGAGCAGATCCTGGCGCTGGTGGGGAACCACATGCGCTTCGGCGACATCGGCAAGATGAAGGAGTCGACGCTGAAGCGATTCTTTCGGCTGCCGAAATTCGTCGAGCACCTGGAACTGCATCGGCTCGATGTGACGTCGAGCCACAACCGGCTGGAGCTTTACGATTTTGCGAAGGAGCGTTACGGGTCTGCGCCGGAAGAGGAGGTGCGGCCTCGTCTGCTGGTGACGGGCGCGGACCTGATCGCGGCGGGGTACCGGCCGGGGCCCGGGTTCCGGGCGATGCTCGATGCGGCGGAGGATGCGCAGCTCGAAGGGACGATCGCGACGAAGGACGAGGGGCTGGCGCTGGTGCGGGAGATGTTCGGGGTGCCTGCTAAGGCTGAGTAACGTTACGCCCCTCCCCCTCCCCCCTCCCGTCACCGGAGAGTGGTTTGTAACTTCATCTGGCTCAATTAGATAGGTGGCCTCCCGAGGGTCAAAGTCGTCTTTCTAAAGAGGTTATCGCTTAAGTCGTCTTACATAAGGACTTATGGGCCGGTTTTGTGACTGTAAGTGAGCGCGTCAGCAAGCCGGCGTGTCAGCCAAAAGGAAAACGCCACCGCTTTCCGGTTCATTTCCTTAGCTAGCCTCGCTGACTGCGGTGCGGAGCAGCTTTTCTTAACGGAAAAGCTGCGTCGACAGCGTTGCTCGATCTGATGATGAGGAAATGGAACCGGTTTGGTGGCGTTTTGTTTTCTCTGCTCTATTTCTAGTGTAGCGAACTGGGTGGGGTGTTTTGGCAGTTTCTTCGCTCTTGTGGTGTATGGTTTCCCGGATTGGGAACTACCCCACCCTAGCGAAGCTAGGGTGGGGCACCCGGCTCGAAGTTCCGGGCATCTGCTGCTTCTTCGCCGTCGTTTATCTTCAAAAGAAGCTCCTTCAGGTTCCTAATGACATGCCCTTTGTCTATGGGCAGACGTTCGCACCTAAATGTTTCATCACATGCACCCGATCCAATAACGTGCGCGGTTCTTCCCATATCAGCTGTAGTTAGGACAAGCGTAGCCGCAGAGCTGTTTCCCGAAATAGTGGTCGCATGATATGACGGTGCCGATAGACTGTAAAACTTACCTGCTTTACAAACTGAAGATCGCGCGAGTTGGCAATCAACTCGGACGCCGGATGGTTTGAGTAGAGAGGCGCCCTGATCGTACTCGACGCTAAACAATTGCTGGTCGCCATTTTTGTCTTCAGTGACGCGATACTCGTCGTTCTTAACCTCACCACAGAGCACAAAGCTAATGAAACTGAACGTGTGGTCGTGTATCAAGAAGCCGGCATTCTGTATCACGGGATTTTTCGGCCAAACGTGTAGGCGCAGCGATTTCATGGCAGATTTTTCCGTAAGTTGCACCCAGAAAAAGCCAAGAGGATGTTGGCGAACCGCGAAATCGTCAGGATTGGCCAGCATGCGATTTACGACTATAGCCGTGAGCTCGTTGATCCTCCGGGGCAGAGTTTGTCCCGCGATAAGAGCGCAAAGTCGTGGAATCTCGATTACTGCTGAGGTGTCTATTGGTAGAGCTCCTTCGGTGCTCTGGTAGTTAGCCAAAACTGAGTTAGGAAGTTGACCGCAGCGCAAGCGATGATGCTATCCGCAAATCCATGGTGATGCGTCCTTTGCAGCAAGGCTGCTATTGCAAGCAGAAATAGACCAAGTGCTAACGCCCACAAACGTTTCACATAGAATTGAAACCATTCCAGTGGCCATATCCAAAAAATTGGTACCGCGGTCGCCCATGCCAACCGATATTTTGCATAGACGAGAGAATACAAAGAGCTTTGACTAGGCGCTTGTAAGATCTGGCCGGTGCGAGTAGAGTCCGCGCCAAAGGCGTATACGTCAATGCGGGCATGATGACGCGTCAAGGCACTCGTGTAGATATCTTGAGTGACCTCCTTCGAGATGCACAGCCTCACATTGTCGCGAAGGTGAGAGCGGCCCTTTTTTAGAAACTTCACCCAGCCATCGACTATTTCGTCGTAGTGTTCACGGCGTTGCGGGTTAACTTGACTCTTCGGCGGCATTAGAAAGAAGGTTTGCCTTCCGGCATCTGAACGAGACTCCAGCGCGGAGAAAACTCCAATCTCTGTGATCTCCATGCCTATATAAATTGTCTCGATACTTTCTTCAAAGGTGCGTTTCAGGGTTTGCATCGCGGCGGGCGAATGAGGATGACCTAGCATTTGGTAAACCTGCGACTTAGCCACAATTAATTGCCGCTGATCTGCAGGAATCCCAAGTGCGTCGTAGGCCGCGATCAGTCGGGGTTGATCGCTATCAATTCGCAACAATAATCCTCTTCCGGCTAAACCTAAGAGTGCGCGATCACAATCGGCTCGAGATCTGTTTGTCTGAGATGCAACTTGCGATCCTGCATCGGATTCGATCATTCCGATAGGGTCGCGCGCGACAATTTCAAGAGCCTTGGCCTCCAGCCCTGGGAGGTCTAGTCTCGCGATCATCGTTGTGAGAAGGTCAGTCTGCGGGCCCGTCATCGCAACAGAGTGTAACTCCGAGAGAGCCCATCTGCATCTTGATGAAAAAGATGCGGGTGCGGATGCGCAGCTCGAAGGGGCGATCGCGACGAAGGACGAGGGGCTTATGCTGGTGCGGGACATGTTTGGAGAACCGCCGTCGGCCTAAGCTATACCGGAGTGAAGTCGCCTGACTGGCAGAGTCTGGTGACGGCTGCCTCGAGACTGTCGCTCTGATCCGGTTCGTTGGCGCGCTCTTCGGTATAGAGGTAGTGCGGGTTGATGAGTGAGAGCGTCTCGTTGATGAAGACCGACGGGTGAACGAGCAGGCCTTGGCGCAGTAACGAGCGAGGCAGCGTATCGGAGTGGTACTGGCAGATGCCGCTGAGCTCGGGATGCTGGTGAAACATTTTCTCCAGGCGCCACTCGTATTCGAGGAGCCGGGCGGAATCCCTTTCCATGCCGAGCTACTACAACCTGAGTAGACTTGGTGGTGTCAAACCAAAACCAAGGCTCGGGATGAGAGGAGCCGAACCTGTGGTTATAGGCGCGGATTATCACCTGAGCTTTCGGCAATCTTTAGCGGCGCAATGGATCTCAGCTTCGCAAACCGACTGTCTTAGTGGCTGCTCTACGGGGCTTAGAATTCTAATCACCCGGCGATCCAGCTCCATTGGATTGGCGGACGCACAACGAGGGTTAAAGCGTGTCTCTGTTTCGCCAGGCGTTACCGCAACTGATGGGTGACCTTTTCCTTACCGATGGCGGCATTGAGACCACCCTCATGTTTCTCGAAGGATTTGAACTTCCTCATTTCGCTGCCTTCGACCTCTTGAGGCACAAGGATGGAAGTGCTGCTCTACACAAATACTTTCGCAGCTACGCTGGGCTCGCGCAGCGCTTCAGCACAGGCCTGATTCTCGAGAGCGCAACATGGCGGGCAAGTGCCGACTGGGGCGCTAAACTCGGCTACAGCGCCAAAGAACTTGCGGACGCGAATCGCCGCTCCATCGATTTGCTGGCAGAGATTCGAGACGAGTTCAAGGGTGATCCAAACAAGGTCGTCATCAGTGGATGCATTGGTCCGTGGGGCGACGGTTACAATCCGGTCGATACTATGTCAGCTGAGGATGCGGAGGCCTATCACCGGAAGCAGATCGAGGTGTTGGAAGATACAGCGGCGGATATGATAGCGGCAATCACGATGAACTATGTGGAAGAGGCGGTTGGGATTGCACGAGCGGCGAAGCGGGCCGGCATGCCCGTGGTGATCTCCTTCACTGTTGAGACCGACGGCAGGTTGCCAACTCGACAGGCCCTTCGCGCAGCTATCGAGCAGGTTGATTCCGCCACGTCGCGCTATCCTGCCTATTACATGCTCAACTGCGCTCATCCCACACATTTCGAGCCTGTGCTTACTCAAGGAGAAGCTTGGACGCGAAGGATTCGAGGAGTGCGAGCCAACGCATCAAGAAAAAGCCACGCCGAGCTGAACGAATCGGCTGAGCTCGATACTGGAAATCCTGTTGAGTTCGGCATGCAGCACGCCCAGTTGAAGAGACGACTATCACAGCTCAACGTGATGGGAGGCTGTTGCGGTACAGATCACCGACATGTCGAGCAGATCGCTCTGGCTTGTTTACCTCTCTTTCGGACCGCGGCTTGACTGAGGCTGGAGTGGCGGGCTCGTCACTCTAGCGAGGCTTTGGTGGGCAGCTAGCTGCGCCGTCTTTGAAAGGCCAATGCCCGCTTGCATTTCTTGTGGTCCCCACAAGCAGTTAAGGCCTAGGTGCGAGCACACCCCCCGTCGGCCTAACTTATGCCGGAGTGAAGTCGCCTGACTGGCAGAGTCTGGTGACGGCGGCGTCGAGATGCTCATCGTGATGCGGTTCGTTGGCGCGCTCTTCGGAATACAGGTAGTGCGGGTTGATGAGTGAGAGCGTCTGGTTGATGAAGACCGACGGGTGAACGAGCAGGCTTTGGCTTAGTAACGAGCGAGGCAGCGTATCGGAGTGGTACTGGCAGATGCCGCTGAGCTCGGGATGCTGGTGAAACATTTTCTCCAGGCGCCACTCGTATTCGAGGAGCCGGGCGGGATCCTTTTCCATGCCGAGTTCCCAGGTCATGTCGCCGACGGCCCAGAGACCTTTGTGGCGGTCGCGCAACGCATTCTTGAGCAGGTTTTCCAACGCCTTCAGCATGAGGTCTATATCGAAGCTGCCGTTGGTGAGGTGTGACCGATCGGAGGAGAGGATCAGCCTTGATTTTGCAACCTCGTGCGCGACCTCGACACCGGCGGCGGCGAGATAGGAGCGCAGGCCGGCAACCATCGCGGGGCTGTTGAGGTAGAGGCAGCGATAGTTCTGCGCGAGCTTTTCGCGCATTGTGTTGGCAAGTGCCGGCAGATGTCTGGAAGGCGGCCCGCTATAGATGAGGCATTGATGGCGAAGTGTCGGCTGCATCGTCTGGATATAGTAACTGTATCAGTTCCTTGTATTTTCGAGGGCTTAGTAGATCCAGCTTTAGCTTAGTTATATTACCCCACCCGCTCCGGGGCCGGCGGATGGTTGGTAACGGAAGATGCTATCAGACGTGCTTCTGGTAATGGCGGGCGAGCGGTCTGGCGCCGACAATGTCGCTCAGCCGACTTTTCCGATCATTTAGCCCGTCATTGTCCGAATTGCGTCCGAATAGCCGGCCGGTCCTCAGGAGTCGCCGCTCTGCTGGTGCGGACGCTAGAATCGTGTTTGCGCACCGGTCACGGAAGCGAAAGCCATTTAGACAGAACCTCGGCGCGTTCCGATATAGTTGACGAGGAGGCACTGTGTCTGACACGGCCGAGTATCTCGCTCGCATACGTGCTTACGCTCAAGGCAAGGAGCCGTTAGAACTGCAAAGCAGGCGCCAGCGGTTCTTGCGGAAATGATCGCCAAAGCGTCCGATGAGCAACTCACAACACGGCCCGGCAAGGACAAGTGGTCGATCGGCGAGATCCTAGCGCATCTTGCCGAAGACGAGATTGCTACGGCGTCGCGCTATCGTCAGATGGTGGAACACACCGGGCTCCATATGGCGGGATTTGATCAGGATATGTGGGCGCGAAAGGGAGACTATGGCTCCCGTGTGCCCCACGAGTCGCTCGCATTATTTCGATCGCTGCGCAATGCGAATCTACAATTCCTAGAGCACATCACGCCAGAACAGTGGGAATGCTTTGGTATCCATGCCGAGCGTGGCCGCATCACGGTCAGGGAATTGGCCGTCCACATGGCGGGCCACGATGCCAATCACATCGAGCAAATCCGCAGAATATTTAGGATGAAGCGTCCATCTAAAGGCGTGGAGAAATTCTTTTCGCGTGTAACGCATCGTTCAGCAAATCCGCAAATGTCCCGTAGTAGCCCATGAGGTCCATGTAGGCCCATATGCATGATGCTGTGAGTTTTCAGGCAGATCGACAGAGCGATTCGGGGCTGTCCATTCCTGCGAGGAATAGCTTGTATTCTCCGGAAATTTAAATCCGCTTGCAAGAACGACACATCAGATAAGTCGTCCAGAGGTTCGAGCAAGGTTGCAGCAGGGTGTAGGCAGGGAGCGCGAGATCGCTTCCGGAAAACTAAAGGAGTCTAAGCTGACGAAGAAAGTGGCACTTGTTACGGGCGGTTCGCGAGGTATTGGCGCAGCGATTGCAAAGCGTCTGGCGGCAGATGGGGCGAATGTAGCGATCACGTACTCGAAGGGTGCGGATGCAGCGCAATCGGTGGTGAAAGCGATTGAGGGAGCGGGCGGGAAGGCGCTCGCTATTCAGGCGGATGCAGCAGACACCGACGCCGTGAAGAGCGCGGTGGAGAAGACGGTTGCTGCGTTCGGCGGCCTGGATGTGCTAGTGAACAATGCGGGTATCGCCATTGCGAAAACATTTGAAGAGACGACGCTGGAGGAAATGGATCGCCTGATCGACATCAACGTCCGGGGGGTGTTTGTCGCCACGCAGGCGGCGCTGAAGCACATGAAGGACGGGGGCCGCATCATTAATATCGGCTCGTGCGTGGGCGAGCGCCTGATGACACCCGGACTGGTTCCTTACTCGGCCACGAAAGGGGCTGTGAAGATGTTTACGCAGGGACTGTCGAGAGAGGTGGGCAGCCGCGGGATCACAGTCAACAACATTCAGCCTGGTCCGATCGATACAGATCTGAATCCGGCAGCGGGAGATTGGGCGGAGCCTCAGGTGGCAAACACAGCTCTGAAGCGCTACGGCAATGTTGACGAGGTGGCCGCGCTGGTGGCCTTCGTTGCCGGCCCGGAAGCGGCATACATCACCGGGTCTAACCTGACCGTGGATGGAGGAACGAACGCCTGAGCGTTCGCGTTCCCCGCGGGAGATTGGATCGCCCCGTAACAAGACTCCCAGCCTGACTTTCGTCAGACTGGGATGCCCGCAATTTACTTGACGGTGATGGTGTAGTCCTTGCGCTGGAGGGAGTTGTCCTGACCGGCGGCGTAGACGGAGACCTTGTGGGTGCCCGCGGCGAGGGTGAGGGTAGTGTCGAGGAAGGCGCGTGCGGAAGCGGCGCGGTATCCGCGATTCTTTTTGGGAATAGCCATTGGAAGAGGAGTGCGGCGGCGAATGCCCCCGCGAGTTCGGCGGCTACGAATGGAATAACGTCCACTGGCCGAATGCCGGCGAATGTATTCGTTGCTGAGCGGGCGAGGGTGACGGCGGGATTGGCAAAGGAAGTGGATGCCGTGAACCAGTAGGCGGCGGTGATGTACGTGCCAACGGCAAAGGGTACGGCTGCGGGTCGAGTGCGCACACATCCCCAGATGACCGCGAGCAAGCCGAAGGTGGCGACGAACTCGCTGAAGATTTGTGCCGGTCCGCTGCGAACATGAATCGAAGCGGAGAAGACCGGAGCGCCGAACATGAAATGGGCGACGGCAACGCCTGAGAAGGCACCGGCGGTTTGCGCGGCGATGTAGGGGAGGGCGTGGCGCCACGAGATTTCACCGGTCCACGCGCCGACGAGGGTGACAGCCGGATTGAGATGCGAACCGGAGATGGGTCCGAAGGCGAGGATGATGGCAACGAGTGCAGTGCCGGTGGCTAGTGTGTTGGCGAGGAGGGCGATGGCGACGTTGCCCCCGCTGAGGCGTTCACCCATGATTCCGGAACCAACCACGGCGGCGAGGAGAAACAGCGTTCCGACAAATTCCGCGGCAACGCGGCGCGAGAGGCTGGATGTCATGAGCGGCCTATGTCCTCGATGCTGCGCTGAATCGCAAGCTGCCCCAGGATGGTGAGCGGCAAGGATAGGAAGAGGCCGATTCTGCGGTCGAGTATATGGAAGGCGTCGCGATAGGAGCGTTCTATCTTCTCGGGCGTGCCGCGGACTGCTGCCGGATCGGCGACGCCCCAATGAGCGGTCATCGGCTGGCCGGGCCAGAGGGGACAGACCTCCCGGGCCGCGTTGTCGCAGACAGTGAAGACAAAGTGCATTGGGGGCGCATCGGGGAGTGAGAACTCATCCCACGATTTGCTGCGCAGCCCTTCTACCGCGATGCCGGCGGAGGCAAGCTGCCTGATCGCCTCGGGCCGCACGGAGCCGGACGGGTGGCTGCCTGCGCTGAATGCAGTGAAACCGCCTTTGGCCTTATGGTTGAGGATTGCTTCCGCCATGATGGATCGTGCGGAATTGCCGGTGCATAGAAAGAGAACGTTGTAGTGGGCAGGCATGGCTAGTTTCCGCGCGACGGATCATCTGCCGAGCAACAAGCGGAGTCACAACAAGGCTCGAGCGGTTTGGAGGCGCGAATGAAGGCGCTGAGGAACTTTCCTTCGACCTGCGGAGCAATCTCGTCAACGTCGATGCCGGCTTCGGTCAGGAAAATGCGCGCATCTTCGATGTTGTAGGTGCGAGTCGGCTCGAGATCGATGTTTGCGAAACCTGCCTCACGAAGTTTGCCGCGATAGTCGTTTTCCTCGAGCGCTCCGGAGATGCAGCCGATCCAGAGGAGCATGCTGTTGCGGACCGATGCAGGTACTTCGCCGCGAACGACGACGTCCGAGACGGCGAAGCGGCCTCCGGGCTTGATCACGCGGAAAGCCTCGCGCAGTACGCGACCTTTGTCCGCGGAGAGGTTGATGACGCAATTGGAGATGACGACGTCGACGGAGTTATCCGGAAGCGGGATGTTTTCTATCTCGCCCTTAAGAAATTCGACGTTCGTGGCACCGGCCTGCCTCTGGTTGTCTCGAGCAAGTGCCAGCATGTCATCGGTCATGTCGAGCCCATAGGCTTTGCCCGTGGGGCCCACGCGCTTCGCGGAGAGCAGCACGTCGATGCCGCCGCCCGAACCAAGGTCGAGCACAGTTTCGCCCTGCTTCAAATCGATCAATGCGGTCGGGTTGCCGCAGCCAAGGGAGGCCAGAACTGCCTTTTCCGGGAGTGTGCCTTTCTCGCCGTCGGTGTAGAGGTCCTTGGTAATGGGGTCACAACAGCGGAGGGCTGGATCGCAGCACGCGGCCGTAGCGGTGTCGGCCACATTTCGTGCGATGGAGCCATATTTCTGACGGACGGCGGTCTGGTTGGACATGGAGGTGAACTCCTTCATATACGTTAACGCGAATGTATTTCTTAAAAGATATATCTGTCAAGGCGTATATAATGGCCCATGCGCCGTTCCAAGAAGCCGTTCGATCTCGCTCGCATGTTTGCCGCGCTTGCGGACCCGACGCGGCTAAGGCTGCTGAATCTGATGGATGGCCGAGAGATATGCGTGTGCTATTTCGTGGAGATTTTGAAACAGAGCCAGCCGAAGATATCGAGGCATCTGGCATATCTGCGAAATGCCGGTATTGTTTCCGCGCGCCGCGAGGGAAAGTGGATGCATTACAGAATCGAGCGCCCCGAAGATACGGGAGGGGCTGCCGTCCTGGATGCAGCATTGAGATCCTTCAAGGGAAATCGCCAGATGCAGGCGGATCTGGCAGTGCTGAGAAAGGCTTGTTGCGAACCGCGGGGACTTGTCATGTTGCAGGGTGCGCCAGCACCGGTGCCCATGGCGACCGGAGTTGCCTAACTGCCGGAACACGGCGAGTCTCCAACTCTTTCCTGACACTGCGCTGCCCGAGACGCTCTTTTCCGGAGGGGGAGGGATCGCGTGTTCAGGGAATGGTTTCTGAGATGACTTCGACCTGCTGATGGCGGTTGGTGCCGGGGATGTCGAGGGAGCCGAGGATGAGGGGCTTGCCGGGCACGAGGGTGGCGGTGCCGTCGAGTGTGGTCTGACGGAAGATGGGGTCCTGCGAGCCGACGCCGGATTTCTCATCGGCCACACTGGACTGCGCGATGCGGGTGAGGAGGTGGACGCCGTCGGCATAGCCGTTGAGCGTGGCCTCGATCTCCAGCCCGATGTCCTGATATTGCACGTCCGAGTGCGGAGGCTGCGCGCCCTGCGGATAGGTGCCGATGACGAGAGGCACCTTGCTGCCCTGCTTGAAATCCGTCTTCCCGCCCGGCGCCACGATGAGCGTGACGTGCTGCTTCCCGGAGGGCTGTCCGTTGTCGGTTTCGGTGATGGTGTAGGTGAGGCGATAGGCCTTGCGCGTGCGGTCGAGGTCGGCGAGGATCTTCTGCGCGAGCGCGATGTCTTCGTCCGAGCCACGAATGGAGATGGCGCTCTGCGAGGGCACATAAAACAGTTTTGCCGTGGGAAGCATGTTGCGCAGATCGGTCTGGATTTCATTGGCATCCTGCAGCCGGGTGACGTTGCTGAGATAGAACGTCTTATACGTCGAAGGTTTTTCGTTCGCGGCGGTAAGGTCAGCTAACTTCGCGGTCTGCGACTGGGCGAAACCATGGGAAGCGAACGGCGCAAGGAGCAGCAGAATCGAGGCGAAGGCGACTGCTACACACTTGCGAATGGGTTCCGGTTTTTCGGGAGCTACTGGCGTCACAGCGTACCTCTCACAATGGTGTGCGGACAGAGAAGGGCGGAAGCCGGGATAACTGTGCGCCCGGTGTGTTTGCATTCGAGGCGACGCTAAACAAGACGTTGAGGATGGAAATTCGCTCGGATTTTTTTGGTACGGGTGGATCTGTACCCTTGCGTGTTGCGTATAGGGCTCGCGTATCCGGGGCGCCGAACGGGGAATGACCTCGCGGTGGGGCGTCCGCGTCGTGCCGAGTTGAACCCTCGCAGCTAGTCTGGTTTTTGGGCGAGATAGAGATAACGCAGCAGGCGGCGTTCGCTGCTTAATGTGGAGACGCATGCAAGGAATTGCTGCAGGCCCTCGAAGGTAGTGAGGCCTTCCATGGAGATCAGCGGTTCGCGGCGCTGGTTTCGGGCTTCACGCCAGCGTTCGGCGATGGCGGCGGCGCTTGCGGTGGTATCCATCGCTTCGAGCAGGCAAAAGCCTGCTTTCTCGATCAGGCACTCGTTGTGTCCAGGCGGAGCGAAAGTGTAGTAGCCGATCGAGCTGCGGGTAGCGATCTCCTGGTGAGTGACGGCTCCCCCGATGATGAGAGCGTCACTGAAGAGGAGGCGGCCGCGCGGCTTGAGAACGCGGAATATTTCGCGGAGGAGTGCGGGGCGTCCGGGGATGTGGCAGAGGACATCGTTTGCGAAGATGGCGTCGAAGTCGGTGTTGGGAAAAGGCAGCGCCTTCGCGACGTCGCATTGCTGGAAGGAGACGCGGCTGGAGAGATTGCGTGCGCAGGCGAGCGAGTTGGCGTTGCGGATGCCGGCCTCGTTGATGTCCACGCCAACGATGGTGCAGCCGATGATGGCGGCGATCTGCAGGGCGTAGCGGCCGGAGCCGCAGCCGATTTCGAGGACGCGGGAGTCGGGCGTGAGCTCTAGTGCCTGAGGGATCGCGTGCGACTCTTCGTTGGTGACCCAGCTTGTCTGGCCGAGATCTTCGCCATAGGTGGCGACGCGAACTTGGCGATAGATATCCGTTGCATAGTTGCCGTACGCGCTGTCGTAGAGATCGACGGGTGCGGGCATATCTGCTCCGTGGGAGATATGTTTCCGGGCCGGACCATTATGGCTCCGGAGTCAACAGCAATGCGGGGGAAGCCGCTTTTCATGGTACATGTCCGCCGTGCTGCAGTTGTGAACAGTTGTGAACTAAGTGGTATCACGAAATTGATGAAGAGTGGATATTTCTAAGTACCAGGCACGATGGCACCCTTCTGCATGTAGATCGGAGGAAGGGATGACATCGATTCAGCGTCTGATGAGCTACGTTTTGTCGTGCATCGGCGGTCTCGCGTTGCATGCGGCCAATGCTTCGGCGCAGACGGCTCCGGCACAGGCTGCCGTACCAAGAGATGGGCAGCATGATTTCGATTTCGAGGCGGGCAGCTGGAAGATTCACCTGAAGCGGCTGGTGCATCCGTTGACGGGCTCTCACAGCTGGGTCGAATTTGACGGCACCTCGGTGACGCATAAGCTGTGGGATGGCGGGGCTCAACTGGAGCGGTTCGACACCGACGGACCATCGGGACATGTGCAGGGGTTGACGCTGCGGCTGTACGATCCGGAGTCGCACCGGTGGAGTCTGTATTGGGCGAACCAGAAGAGCGGCGAGCTGGGTCTGCCGGCCACGGTTGGCGCGTTCAAGGACGGGCGCGGAGAGTTTTACGACCAGGAGATTTGGCACGGCAAGCCGATTCTGGTGCGCTATGTCTGGTCGAAGATTACGCCTAACTCGGCGCACTTTGAGCAGGCGTGGTCCGACGACTGGGGCAAGACGTGGGAGGTGAACTGGATCACGGACCAGACGCGGGTGAGCGAGGATGTCGCAAAGGCGCAGTAATGGGCGTAAGTCGGCCAGATCAGTAATTGGTGCTCCTCTTATCTCGCAGTCCTGATCGCATTGATGACGAGTTGTGACTGGTGCAGGAGAATCCGCGTCTGCGGCCCCGTGATCTGGCGGGCCGGCTCCAACTGACGGAGTTGAATCGTGATGAGGTCGACTGTGGCGATCGTCCGCTTCTGCTGTGTGGGCGTGAGATCGCTGAGCGATTCGGGCAGCGAGCGTGCCTCAGGTATCAAGACGGTTCTGCACTGAATACAGCCGGGGTCGCCCTGTTCCAAAGCGAAGATGTACTTCTTGAGAATGAGGATGAAATTGGGTTCGAGCAGGCATGCGGTGGCCCCATTGCATGAGGCAGCGATGTAGCCGGAGTTGGAGATAGAGAATGCATCGGTGATGACAACACCGGAGTTTTGAGAGACGAGCTGGTTCAGATCCTTCGCGCCCAGGAGGGCGTTGTATAGAACCGCGTGGCGCGTGAAAGGGCTACCGTTCTGGGTTGCATTGCCGACTCTTTGTCCGTAGTCGTTCAGAGCGTTGCAGGTGCCCTCGGTGAAGCCGGAAGGCAGGCCGAGATTGAATCTTGAGCCACCGCTCCAAAGCGTCGGGCGCGGCGACGTTTCGGAGTTGGGTACCAAGCTCTCACTACAGACGTCGCCGAGATTGTTGATGCCGTTGCCATCGGCGATTGTGAAAGAGGGTAATGGATTGAGATCGGACGGCGCCGGTGACGAGACATCCATGCACCACGGCATTTCCCTTAATGCATGTTCCGGCGACCTGTCCGGCATTGTTGATTGCGAATGCATCTATGGCGTCAAAGCTTCCGTGCGGCACAGAGGCGACGGTGTCTCCGCTAAAGACGACGGGCGCATAGTTCCTGTAGCCCAGAATCGAGCCTGATGCATTGATGGAAGCTCCGAAGCCGGTATGGTTCGGATGGGCAGGATCGAGATCCTGCATGCTGCCGGAGGAGTAAAGGAAGGCATGGAAGCGGAGGTTGGGTAACTCGGCCGCGCCTGTCAATTGTCCACTATCGTTCAACGAGTACGCTTTGCTTGAGTCTCCTCCGAGCGCTCCCAGATCAATCTTTGAACCGTTATCGTAGAGGAAGGCATGGGCGGACAAGTCACCCGGGAGATTTGCCTCTCCAGCAACTTGACCGGAGTTATTGACGGAGTAAGCGAAACTGTTCGTGCCACCGAAGGTGCCAAGCTGTACCAGAGTGTATTGCTGGGCTGGAACAGCAACCGAGATAGTGACGATTGCGATAGCAAGAATTCCGAATCCTGCACGCATGTTTTCCCTCCGCAGTGTGCATGCCTGAGCCCGTTTTTTCGTTGCATAGTCGGCGATGGCCGACGATCCGCGGTGGCAGACCCTGCGAATGCCATTGGGAGCAAGCTATGGCGCGCTAACTACCGCTTTAAGATCGTGAGTCAGCAGAGCGCATCGTTACAGCGAGGTTGAGAAGAATTTACGGCTCGATGTGTGGCTCGAATGATGGAGTTATCACGGATGCCGACTGCCATTGGGTGGCGTGGCGGCGCAACCACCAGCATGGGTCGTTGCCGCCGTGGGGGAAGAGTGCGCGTGCGCAGGATTGGGCGGTGGTGCTCTGCTCGTCGGCTTTCACTCTGTGATTTTTTAGCGGGGTCAGCAGGAGCTGGGTCACCTGGACGGTATCGTAACCGCCGCCGCGCCAGACTCTCACGCGCCATATTGCCCAGTCAGCAAGCCATAGGAGGAGGGCCGCTGCGAGGAACAACATGAGCGCGTCACCGATCAGTCTTTTCCGGATTCGTATCGGCATTCGTGTTATCGCGGGTTTGCCGCCACATTCTGGGTCCGTCATAAGACGGGCCTTTTTATGGGACGCGAGTAAAGGAAAGCTGTCAAATCTGACAGTTTGCAAGCACTGTGCGGCTGCCTACTATGGACGCGTTGTTCGTCTCGTCAGGACGCTCGGCGTTCGTTCAATTTTCCTAGTACAGCAGCGGGGTTGCCATGCGGATCTGCAAAGAATCGCTCTCCATTCTGCTCAGTGTCCTGCTGATCGTTCCGCTGGATGGCTGCAAGAAGAAATCAGAGACAGCCATAGCCCCGCCGCCAGCAGCCCCAGCGACAACCGATGCCACGCCCACAGCGGACCAACTCTACCAACTGGTAGCGCCAATTGCTCTTTTCCCCGATAACCTGCTGGCGCAAGTCCTAGGGGCGTCCACTTTTCCCGACCAGGTCACGGCGGCGTACCAGTGGCTACAGCAGAATTCCGCACTCAAGGGCCAGCAACTGATGGAGGCGGTGAACCAGCAGCCCTGGGATGTGAGCGTGAAGGGGCTTACGCAGTTTTCGGATGTGTTGGGGCAGATGGCCACAAACCTCTCCTGGACGTCAGCACTTGGTGACGCATACTTCAATATTCCTCAGAGCGTCATGAACGCGGTACAGGTCATGCGCCAACGCGCCCAGCAGGCCGGAAATCTCAAAAGTAATCCGCAACAAAACGTCTCTGTGGAGAACCAGTCACCCGGTACGGCTCCAGCGGCTCAGTCATCCTCCGGCCAGCCGCAAACGACGGTGGTCCAGCCGCCTCCGCAAACCATCGTGATTCAGCCGGCGCAACCGGAGGTGGTTTACGTACCGACTTATAACCCGACGGCTGTTTACGGTGCCCCGGTGGCAGCGTATCCGGGATACTCCGGCGGTGAGATGGCTGCGGCAAGCTTGCTCTCTTTTAGCGTCGGCATCGCCGTCGGGGCGGCCATGAACAGCGGGGGTTGCTGCGGCTGGGGCTGGAATTCCTGGGGATGCGGCTGGAACAATTCCTCGGTTACTTACAACCGGAACGTCTACGTCTCCAATTCGAACACGTTCGTCAACCGCAACAACTATTACAAGAACGCGAACTACAACAACGTCAATCGCAACAATTACAACGCCAACAACATCAACACCAACAATATCAATCGCAACAATTACAACGCTAACAACGTCAACCGCAATAACGTGAACCCGAACAATCGGGCGAATAACTTCAACGGTAATTACAAAGAACCGAACTTCAATCAGAATCGCAATCAGACACAATACCGGAACCAAAATGCGGAAAACCTAGTGCAACAGCGCGGCGGCACGCAGCCCAACCTCAATCAGCAGAATCGGGCAGGTTCGAACGCAGGCCAATCCCGGCCCGGTGCGGTCAATCCGAATCAGCGGGCCGGCACACAGCCCAATTTCAACCAGCAGAATCGAGCAGGGGCGACCCAGCAACCGATCCAAAGGCAACCGGAGCGCGGGTACGGCCAACAAGCAGCGAACCGTGGTACTAGCAATAGCGCCTTAAGCAACTACGAGCCGGGCGGAAACGCGCGTGTCAACAGTGCGCGCGGCCAGCAAAGCCTTCAAGGCGGCGCGGGTCGCGCGGCGGGGGGTGGCAGCCGTTCTGCTGCGGGCGGTCAACATGCCGCAGCTGGTGGTCGCCGACGTTAGCAAAGCACATTCGTCGAGGTGGAGCTTGTGAACTTAGCGATAGGACACTCAAACCCAAAGTCGACCTTGAGGAAATCAATATTGCGACGGTATGCGGCTTCCTTCTTCACTGCGGGCACTTGTCTTCTTTCGATCCTGGCAGTCTCGCCAGCCGCTTTCCCGCAGCAAGGGAGCCAGAAGACTTTCGCTTCTCCTGGCGAGGCAGTGTTAGCGGTCTACGACGATGTGAAATCGAATGACATGCAAGGGCTGACTGAAATCCTGGGCCCTTCTGCGGGCACAGTACTCCATACCGGCGACGACGTGGCTGACAGAGCCCTCGTCACGAACTTCATCCGCCGTTACGACCAGATGCACCGAGTCGTTATCGAACCTGACGGCACTGCCACCCTCTACGTAGGCGCTGAGAACTGGCCAATGCCTATTCCTTTGGTCAAGAACAACGCCGGAGCGTGGTACTTCGACACAGTGAGCGGGAAGAAAGAAATCCTCTATCGACGCATAGGCACGAACGAGAATGATGCCATCGATATTCTCCATACCCTGGTAGAGGCGCAGCAAGAGTATGCTTCGGAGCCGCGTGGCGGCGCCAGCACGAAGCACTATGCGATGAGGTTCCTGAGCGCTGACGGCAAACAGGACGGGCTTTACTGGAAGACCAGCGAAACCGAACCGCCGAGTCCGATCGGTCCTCTGATCGTGAATGCTGCGAGTGAAGGCTATACCGGAAAGCAGGGGCAGCAAACGCCCTTCCACGGCTACTACTACCGCATGCTCACCAAGCAAGGGCCAGCGGCAAAGGGCGGCGCAAAGGATTACGTCACCAACGGCCAGTTGACGCGGGGCTTTGCCTTCGTCGCTTTTCCGGCAGAGTATCGCAACTCCGGAGTCATGACCTTTGTCGTCAACCAGGACGGAATTGTTTACGAGAAGGACCTGGGTCAGGACACGGGGAAGCTTGCTGCCGAAATGTCGGAATTCAACCCAGACAAGAGCTGGTGGCCCGTAGAGTGATCAACGAATAATCGACCAGAACTACAGGCCAGGCTTCGATTGGTGAGCGACCTAAATGCACTGTCAGTCCGGAAAGTCCAAAACTCCGGAGAGTCCCAAACGGCGTTCCGGGGCGAATAACCGCAGCCGAAAGCTGGGGGTGCGCCGACCGGCGAGCGGTTTGATATTTTCGCCGGCCCGTACTGTTGATTATTTGGGTTGGAAGATGGCGATGGTGCAGCCGGTGGGGTCTTTGAAGATGGTGAACCAGCCGATATCGGGGATTTCCTGCGGACCCAGAATGATGGATGCGCCAAGCGAGCGCGCCTGATCGGTGGATTGGTTGATGTCCTTGACACCGACGTAGGAGAGCCAGCCTGGATTTCCCATGGGCATGGTCATCATGCCGCCGCCCGGGCCTTCGTCAGGTTTGAAGGTGCTGTAGACGCCCATGGGACCCATGTCCATGTCCTGGAATTGCCACCCGAAGAGCGCGCTGTAAAAGGCCTTGGCTTTGGCGAGATCGGGAGTGTTGAGTTCGAGGTGGACGAACGGATTTGCCATATCAGTTTCCTTTGCTTGAGATGGATAGAGCGAGTTCGCCCTTCATGCTAAAGCAGGTTTGTATTGGCTGGCATTTTCGTCACGTCAGGCGGCGGCGTACTGGCTTTGGAGGGGAAGGAAGATAGACATCTTTGTACCGTGGGACTTTGTGCCGTTCGCGCTGGTACGGCTTTCGACTTCGATCCTGCCGCCATGACCTTCAACGAACTGTTTCGCCACGAAGAGACCGATGCCGGTGCCGACGCTGGTGCGCGTGGTGTAGAAGGCGTCGAAGATGCGGGGCAACTGCTCGGCTGCGATACCGACACCTGTGTCCTGGACGGAAACGACAACGCCGTCAGGCGCGCTCTGGACGGCAACGGAGAGCGTGCCGCCGGAAGGCATGGCGTAGATGGCGTTGGTGATCAGGTTCGAGAGCACCTGCATGATCTCGCCTTTGCGCAGAGCAATATCCGGCGACGGGTCGAGGCGGCGTTCGATGCGGATGCCAGCGGCCTTCAATCGTGGTTCATAGATGCGAATGACCTCGGCGGCGACGTCGGAGAGCGAGGTGCTGATGATCGAGGTTGGGTCGCGATAGTACCCGAGAGTCTGCTTCGCGATGTGGGAGACGCGGGCGACTTCGCTTTCGGCGGCGACAAGGTATTCGGCCTGTGTGGGATCCGTTGCCTGCTGGCGCGCGAGATAGAGTAGATTCACGACGGCCTCGAGAGGGTTGTTGATCTCGTGCGCGATGGTGGCCGCGACTCTGCCGGTGGCGGCAATTTTCTCTGCCTGGAGAAGAGAGAGCTCGAGGGCCTTGCGCGCGGAGATGTCGCGAAGGATCTTGGCGGCCCCGACGATCTGGCCGGAGTGGTCGCAAACGGGCGAGATGCTGAGGGAGACGTCGAGGCGGCGGCCATCCTTGCAAAGACGAATGGTTTCGAAGTGATCGACGCGTTGGCCGGCGCGAATCCTGGCGAGGATGATGGCCTCGTCGGCCTGCAGCTCGTCCGGGATGATAGTGAGGATGGGGGCGCCGATCATCTCCTCACTGGTGTATCCAAGGATGCGGGTAGCGGCGGGATTCCAACTGGTGATCCTGCCGGTGAGGTCCTTGCTAATGATGGCGTCGTCGGAGGATTCGATGATAGCGGCGAATTCACTCAGGCGCTTGGAGGAGTTTTTGTAACGCGACTCGGCCCGATCCAGATGGCCGATTTTTTGCGTGAGCTGTTCGCGAAGGCGTGCGTTCTCGATGGCGACAGCGGCCTGCCCGGCTATGGCGGCGACGAGAGTTTCCGACTCCAGACCAAAGACGTCCGTCTGCTCGTGTCCGTAGAAGAGGCTGCCGAACACTTCACCGGATTGGCTCTTGACGGGAACGGCGAGATAGCTGCGGACGGGAAGCTGCCCCGGGGGCATGCCGAACAATGGAACACCCTTGCCGTAGTGGGGATCTTGAGTGATGTCGCCGGAACGCACGGTGGCCTGGCCCCCGAAGGCGTGGCCGAAGTCCGCGGTATCCCGTGGCATGGGGAAGGCGGCGAATTTTTCGCGCGACATGCCGGAGAAGGCGTAGAGGAGATGGTTGTCGCCCTGGGCATTGATGACGTTGTAAAAGAAGGCGCCGAATTGAGCGCGGGAGAGCTGAAGGCCTGCATCGGTCGCGGCCTGCACGACGGATTGGAGGTCGTGGCCCTGCGTATCAAGCAGGCCCGTCCGCATCAGAAGCTCAAGGTTGCGGAGATCGGGTGTTCGACCAGGCTGGGTGGAGGCGTCCTTCATTGGGGTCATACACCTCCCCGCCATTGCATGGGGGAGGGCGCGCACCCGTGGCAACAGCTATCCGATTGGATGCCGGATCGACGGTTGTACGCTATGTGACGATGGGAAGGATGGAGGTGTTGTATCCCGGCCGGTCGCATTCGCAAATGAGATTACACCGAAGGGCGGCGCCTGCGAAGGTTGGCATGCTGACGAAATGGCCGGTTTGAGACCAGAAAGTAAACTCCGCGGTGTTACTTACGGGCGGAATTCTGGGTATCGACCTCGAGGCCGAAGCGCGCGAGATCGCGCGCCTGCATTTTGTAATCGACCCAGAAACCGAGGCCGATGGCGCAGGGGATGAGACCGGCGGCGGGCACGACGAGCAGCACGCGCATCTGGAGGATGGCGGCGAGCAGCAGGCCGAAGGCGATGATGCCGGCGCCGCAACCGAAGAGGATCATGGCGGTGCGGCGGATGTTGTTCATGCTGCGGACCGGGTCAGAGGCGTCTTCGTTCTGGACCTGATGCTGGAGCCGCTCGATGTCCGCAACGGACATGCCGCGTGCGAGAAGGGTCATGCGTTCCTGTGAGCGGACGCGGCGCTGATCCATCTCCGAGTAGATACCGAAGACCCCGAGTCCGAGGATCATGAGGCAGCCGGCGACGGCGACGGTGAAGGGTGACATAAAGATCTCATGCATAGGGAACTCTCCTGGAGCAGCTCATGTTTTCGGCATTTTGCCGGGAATTGCTCTTACTGGCGGCGTTAGACTGGCGCGGCGTGGCGGAGTTTCACCGGCGAAATAAATTTTGGAGCTGAAACTTTCCGGGCGCCGGCCGGTCTTACTCCTTCGCGTGCTTTCCCAGGTGCTCACTTACGTGCAAGAGCCTGACTCTACGGCCGCGCCGGTAGCTGACGATACTCGCTTTCGGGCGCTGGTGGAGGAGCACGCGCCGATGGTCTTCCGCACGCTGCTGCGTCTGCTGGGGACGCGAGAGGGACTGGATGACCTGGCTCAGGATTGTTTTCTGCGGCTTTATCGCGCGCTGCCGGCGTTTCGCGGCGAGGCGCTGGTGTCGACCTATCTGTATCGCATCGTCGTGAACGTGGCCCAGGATGAGATACAGCGTCGGCATCGCGAGGAGCGGCCGCTTACATCGTTGGCAGATGAGGCGGAGGATTGGGGTGACCGGCTGCGGCATCCATCGCGCAATGCGGAAGAACTGCTGCTGGAGAAAGAATTTGCCGCCGGGGTGGAGCGGGCGCTAGGAGAGTTGAGCGCGATCCAGCGGACAGTGCTGGTGCTCTACCATCAGGAAGAGCGCACGTATGAGGAGATTGCGGCGGTGCTGGGAATGCCTATCGGCACGGTGCGGACGCACCTGCATCGCGGGCGCGCACGGCTGCGCGAACTGATCGGAACGGACACCGGACAGATGGGAACTGGACACACAGGGACGGGAGACACGGGGACGGGGCGAAGGGGGGCTGCGCTATGACGTCAGGGTGGAATCAAGATGATCGCATTACCGGTGCGCTGGAGCAGGCTCCCGCGGTGACGGTGCCGGCGGATTTTGCGGCCCGTGTGATGGCGCAGTTGCCGGAGCGGAAAGTTGCGCGTGTGCCCGCGGGGCTCCAAGTGCACCGGACGCACTACGGACGCAATGCGATGCTGGCCGGCGCGGCCCTGCTGTGCTGCCTGTTGCTGGTGGGGGCGATCGCGTCGAAGGGCGGTGCGGCGTGGTGGCTGGCGGAGTGGACGGCGCTGGCACAGCTTGCGGGGATCACGCTATGGTGTGGGCTGGCTTGGCGGACGCGGAGTTCCGTGTAGCCAGCCATCGGTACCCGTGCGGCTCTTCCCTTTCGGATTGCCAATAGAACAGCAATCGATTGAGATGTTGGGATTTTGTTGTGTGCGGCATGCGGGATATGCCAGCATGCGTGCGTGAGGAAGGCGCATGTTTGTCGATAGCCCATATCCGCATGGCAGCTTCTGGCTGGATGTCGTGGACAAGGGTGTGAAGGCGATTGCAGTAGCAATCGGCGGTTTATGGACACTATGGCACTTCCGGCGGCGGCGCACTTACAAGGTGCGTCTGGAACTCGGGATAAGTGGACAAATATTTTGCGCCGATAACGAGTCATATTTAGTCATCGCCTGCACACTAAAAAATGTCGGTCTCTCTAAAGTCGACCTGAACGAGCCTGAAACGTGGGCCGAGGTGCATTTACTGAAGTCAACCGGGCGCGACAAGCTGCGGCGGTTCGAGGTTTTTCGTAGCCACGAATGGATCGAATCAGGGGAGTCGGTTGCTGACTCCGTTGTTTTGCCGCTGCCCGCGCCGGAGACATATGTGGCACTGCAGATGGACTTGAAGGTGATGTCGAAGGAGTCGCAGCCGGAGGACGAGATCTCGTGGCGCGCGAAGGGCATATTACCTTCGCCTAATGTCGTGCTGCAAAGTCCTGCCTCGATCGCAGGGATCCAACCTCCGCCCGCGCCAAAGGGATTCATTGGATTACTAAAGGGGCTCATGCAGGGAGGTTGAGATGGCATTCGATGTGAGCGATCCGACGCAAGTCCGAGCGATGGGGAAGACTTTGGATGAGGTATTCAAACAGCCGAATACCACGCCGCCCGGGAATGTGCCGTGGACCGGCGCAGGTGACGACCCAACTGTAGTGCTGCCGGGGGGTACCGAGAGAGACCTGCCCTCAAATCAGCAGCACGGCGACAACGATAGAGACCCCTTGAAGCCGGGCACGGAGGGACCGGGGAAGCCACCCTTATAGATAGAAAAGCCTGCAGAGACCAGCCCATCAGCGACCGGCAAAGAAGGGCAACCTTTGAGTTGCATAATGCCGACTGGGTCATCTAATATGCAACCTAGAGGTTGCCTATGACGGATCGTATTGAACAGCGGATTGAGCTGAAGGCGCCGGTGGCGCGGGTGTGGCGGGCGTTGACGGACCACCGGGAGTTTGGCGAGTGGTTTCGGGTGAAGATCGACGCTCCTTTTGTGCCGGGCGAGATATCGCGCGGGAATATTGCGTATCCCGGCTATGAGCATTTGAAGTGGGAGGCAGTGGTGAAGGCGATGGAGCCGGAGCGGTTGTTTTCCTTCACGTGGCATCCCGCTGCGGTGGATCCGAAGATGGATTATTCGAAGGAGCCGCAGACGCTGGTGGAGTTCCGGCTGGAGAAGACGGCCGAGGGGACCCGGCTGACGGTGACGGAGTCCGGCTTCGACAAGATTCCGGCGGGACGGCGGCCGGAGGCCTTCCGCATGAACGAGGGCGGCTGGGCGGAGCAGATGAAGAACATCGAGCGCTATCTTGCGAGCAAATCGTAAGCGCGCTGCTGACGGATGGCGTGGGCGGGCGCCGGCGTTTGCCGCGTTGGGAGATGCCACGCGGCTGGCGCTGGTGGCGCGGCTATCGGACGGAGAGGCGCGCTCGATCGCCGAGCTGACTGCCGGGTCGAAGCTGACGCGGCAGGCGATCACGAAGCATCTTCGCGTGCTGGAGCGCGCTGGGATGGTGCGGTGTGAGCGCGCAGGGCGGGAGAGCCGGTTCGCGTTCGATCCACGGCCGGTAGAGGAGATGCGGAGTTATCTGGAGATGGTGTCGGCCGAGTGGGATGCGGCTTTGGGCCGGTTGCGGAAGTTTGTGGAGGGTAACAAATAGAGAAGCTTTGCCCGGGCTCTGATTTTTCAGAGCCGATCCGATTGCGGCTTCGCTACGATGGGAGACCCGCGAGGAGGATGGCATGAAGGCGAGAGCTGCGGCGATCACGTTGGTGTTTGGGGCTTCGATAGCGATTCCCGGAGGTTCTCCGGCACAGGTGACACCACCTGCAGGATCAGGGCATGGCGGCACGCTCTCGGTGAATGGGTACCCGGGCACGGCGCCACTGGTGCAGATGAACGGCCGGTCTTACGTCGATCTTGAGGCGCTGACGCGGCTGATTGAGGGGAGTATTGCCTACACCCAGGATCATGTGACCCTCACATTGACTTCCGCACCGGCTCAAGCGCCGCCGCCGGCCGAGGTGAAGCAGGGCTTCTCGAAACCGTTTTTACGCGCAGGAATTGAAGAGATGGCGGTGATTCGCGAGTGGCGCACCGCGATCGAGAGCGCGGTGCAGAGCAACTCTCCGATTTCCGAGGATTGGATTGCGACGCACCGGCGACGGGCAGACACAAATCTGAGGTTGGCGTCTACTGCCGCCTCGACAGACGATGATCGCAGCGGTGTGGGGGCGCTGACTGCTGAATTCAAAAACATGCAGAAACTGAGCGAGTGGTATCTGCAAAAGCGCCAGCAAGCCACATACATCGACCCGGATGCGTTGGAGAACGATCCGCTGGACCAGCAGATTCTGGCGTGCGCGCAGAGCATGACCGCGATGGCGTCGAACAATGCTTTTGTGGACGATGCCAACTGCCATGAGTTTCAGAATTGATGGCCGTGATGTGCGCTATTCGGTCTCGCCGGTGCAGGAAGCTTCATAGGCCATGACCGCGACCCAGGCGACGCGCTTCGAATCGTGGGCGTAGAAGGAGAGCCAGTAGGGGCGGCTGACGATGGCCATATAGGATTTCGAGTCGCCTGCGGCTGCCCACTCGTAGGTCTTGCGCGCTGATGTGTCATGCGTCAGCTTGATTTGCGCCAAACGATCGTTGCTGATGTGCGTGGCGTGTGAGAGAGCGTCGGAGGCGACGCGCGCGGGATCGGTGAAGACCCAGTCTCGCGATTCGCTGTCGGCTTCGCGCTGTGCCTGCATCCATGCGTCATCCTGCTCGGCGGGAAGCAGCGGGCGCAGGTTGCAACCGGGCGGGAAGTCGAGCTTCTCATTGGACTCGCCGTAGTCGAGGTCCGGGTGCCACTCAGGGTCGGGATCCTTCACCTCCTGGATGACCAGCATGCTGCAGCAGCCCACGTAGCCATAGCCGCCCCAGTAACGTCCGTTGTCGGGGTCCTGCATCTGTTGTCCGGCAAAGAAGGTGCCGATCAGGGTTGCGTGCTCGACGGCTCCGGCCTGGCCGGGGCGCAGCGGTGGCTGGATGGCTTTGTCGAAGTCCTGGAACTGTTGATTGACGGTCAAAGGGAGAGGGACGCCATCGACAACAAGCTCATGGAAACGATGACGGTCGGCCAATGTCTTGCAGCAGTTGACGGTGCCGGAGTTGATGTTGCCACCGTATTCAAGCCAGATGGCAGGCCATGTAGGGCAAGTCGGGTCGTAGATGGTGAAGTTGTGCGAGGCGTGGGTGACGAAGCCAGTGATCTCGACCAGTTTGTGGTTGTAGGAGGGCGGATCCTTCTTCAACTGGCACGCCGTGACTTTGAGCGGTTCTTCGGCGCGGGAGATTGTAACTGCGGAGAGAACGAAAAAGAGGCACAGGAGGCATCTGCGAGTTGCGGGCGACGCGCTTGTGGCTGGGCTAAATGTCATCGAATGAAAATTATGCACCCTCCGGCCAGTTGGTTGCAGGGGTGCGAAGAACGTGGGCGAATACAGCAGCGAATGCCGGGCGCCATCATTGACTCCCTATTTACAACGGTCGCTGCGTTGCCGAGTGCTCCAGTTAACATTCGATCGAGTTGGAATCAATTAATTTCTCCGCGCCGCAATCCGGTCTGTAACTTTGGCCGCAACGTTGACTCTCAGTTCGTAGCTGTGCTGCAAATCTCGGCGAGCGCGTGACTTTGAATGTCACGACAGCGCCGTGCTGCGCGCGCAATTGCGGATTGGAGAGCAGTAGATGATCAGAATTACGCGGGGCTTGCTAACGCTCATTGCGGGTGTTAGCGCGATGTCACCTCTTCCCGGTATCGCTCAGGTTGCAGCGAAGCCGCCTATCTCACCGGAAGCCAATGCATTCCATGTTCGTGCGAAGCGGGGCGTGGCCGTGCCCCCGCAGGGTGTGGATGACCCAGTATTCGCGACAGCAGAACCGACCACGTTCAATTCGGAGCAAGGCCCGGGCCCGGGTCCGATCGGTCCTGGACCGGGCTGCGATCTGTTTCCTGCGCCACCATCGGTGGGCGCGTCGGTGCCGCTTTCTTACTTTGGCCCGTCGCCATCGACGACAAACCCGAGCCTGGTGGGGCCGGTGCAACTACTGAAATCCGGCACAGTGGATGCGGCACATGGCACGATTACGCTTCCGCTTTACAAGGGCGCGCTGAAGGGCACGAAGAAAAATGTCTGGTACATCCTGACAGATGTCGACGACCAGGGAGTGGCGGATGAGCTGGGGCTGAATTTTTCCGCGAAGCTGACCTTCGCGTCGAATGCGGCAAGAACGGGAAACCTGGATGCAAATGGCGACATCGTCTTCGACAAGGGGACAGTGAACTTCGCGCCGAACAGAGACATCGTGCCCGGGCCGACCGGTGCCGAGTTTCCTCCCAAGTCAGCTACGCCCGGATCGGTGGGCGACGCGAACTATAGTCCGTTCGTGCGCATTGAGAATGCAGCGAACGTAATTTACAACGCGCCGGTGGTGGCATTCGGCGTGGATGCAAGCCAGATCAATTTTCCGAATGGCAACGTGGATTATTCGAAGGTGCATGACCAGGTTGTGGCGATCGATCCGGCGAACATGACGGTGACGGTGAACCTGATCAACGGCTTCAGCTTTGGCCGGCCGGTCTGGTATCTGTCGATGGACGCAAGCATTCCGCTGGCGGCAGCGATCGAGCACAACACGTATGCGCCGCTGATGGGCAGCCTTGTGCTGGGCCACGATGATAGCTTTTCGAGCCCGATCGAGCGCATCTTTATCGCGACCAACGGGCCGGAGAACGAGAGCTGCAATAATCCTCTGCGGCAGGGATTGTCTGCAGATCTTGCCGATGGATTCAGGCCAAATAATGTTCTTGGCGGCATTCCTACGATTGCGCTCGATTACAGCCCGGCGTGGGATGCGCAGCTTTACGAGTGGACACCGGACGCGATCAGCCGAGGATTTCGCGGGCAGGTGCGAGAGGAGTTTCAGATCCTCACGTTTGTGCAGGATGGTCTGATCACCGGGCCAGGCGGAGCGACGTTTGGAAGTTCCGGGTTCTCGATCAACTGCCCGATTGTGCAGAGGCTGGACTGATCGATCCTGATTTGCTTGAGTCTCTTGCATATGCGCCTGCCGATTATTTGAGTCGGCGGGCGTTTTCCTGCGCGGCCAACTTCATCGCGCCAACCGCGAGATGTGGTGCACGCAAGCCGGGCTAGCGGTTTGACTTGAGCCAGAGCTGGTAGCTGCCCCAGGCGGCTATGGTGCAGACGTCGCGGATTTCACCAGTGCGGATTTTTTCTTCGAAGGTGGTGATGGGGAGGCGGACGATTTCCATATCGGCCTCTTCGTAGTCGCGCTCGTGGGGGCCGGGCGTTAGATCTTCCGCGACGAAGATGTGCTGGCGCTGGCGGGCGAAGCCATAGGCGATCCACATCCACGGAAGCTTGATCATGCGACCGGCGACGAGACCGGTCTCTTCGCGCAGCTCGCCGCGCGCGAGCGCTTCGGGGTCGTCGATCTCGGATTCCCAACCGCCCTGCGGCAGCTCAAGCGCTCGCTCGCCGATGGTGTAGCGGTACTGCTCGACGAGCCAGATGTGATCGCCATCGATGGGAAGGATTGAGGCGCAGTCGTGCTTGTCGATGACGCCGTAGATACCGCGGTCTCCGTTAGGGCGCTCAATCGCGTCTTCACGGACACTGAGCCAGTGGTTGCGATAGACCTCGCGGGTCGACACAGTACGGATGGCCATGGAATCAGGATGGCAGGAGGCGCGATGTGCTGCAAGCTTCATAGGGTTGCCCAAGGCACTACGGTGCATCTCCCTGGTACCAGAGGCAATTGAACTACCACACGCAATTGGTACGGAAGCGATTTGGTGACTGCTTTTGATGCGAATTATTGGGAAAAAAATTGCGCATGTTTCGCAAATGTTTATCGCGATTCAAACACAAATTGGCGCTACCTTTGCGGCGCTTCCGGGTTCCTATGGTGCAGATGGTTCGGGCACGGCGGCGATGTTCCAGAAGGGAGCAGAAGGCCGCGGGAACTTATCGAAGTCCACGGTGTGGTGAGTTTGTCACATGGTGGGCACGCAACAAGAAGGTGCAATACAAGAAAGGGCAAGGAGGGTTCATGCGAGCACGATTGGGAACGATGGCGTTACTCATCGGTCTAGGAATGGCGGGTTTGGGAATGACCACGTTGAGCGTAGCAGCGAAGGCGCAGGAAGGGCCGCCGCCTCCGGGATACTACAACCAGCCGTGGACACGGGTTCCGGACGATTACCGCAACGACATCGCGCGGCGTGGGTATCACGACGGTATCGAAGGCGCGCGTCGCGATTTCGATAATCATCGCCAGCCGAACGTGGAGAACCGCGACGAATATCGGCATCCCGATGTACCGCACAACGAGCGGCATGAGTATCAACAGGCCTTCCGCGCCGGCTACCAACGAGGAGTGGAGAATATTTACCGGGGACACCGGTACTGAGGTGTCTGCGGTTGGAACCCCAAAAGACCCGCGTTTCGCGGGTCTTTTTTTTGTGTGCGGGTGGATTGCCGGGTGAGGAGCTACGGAGGCCGGCCGCGACTTCCTAAAAACTTAGAATAACGATTTGTGCTATGGTCTCCCGTGATGGTGGATGGATGCGCAGGCCGGCCGGAGAAGGAAGAAAATGACCAAGTGGATATCGAGGCGGAAGTTCGGGCAGTTGCTGGGTGCGGCGGCCGGAGCGGCGGCTCTCCCGGGTGTGCCGAAAGCAGCGATCGTGCAGGCTGAGCCGGAGATCACGAGCGCGCCGCGCAGGTTTCCGGAGGGATTTCTGTGGGGGTCGGCGACGGCTTCATACCAGGTGGAGGGCGCGGTGCACGAGGATGGGCGCGGACCGTCGATCTGGGACACCTTTTCGCACACGCCGGGCAAGACGCACGACGGCGACACGGGCGACGTGGCGGATGACCATTATCACCGCTACAAGGAAGATATCGGGCTGATGAGCGACCTTGGCCTGACGACGTACCGCTTCTCCATCGCGTGGTCGCGGATTTTTCCTGAAGGGGTGGGCACGCGGAATCCGAAGGGATTTGATTTTTACGATCGCATGCTGGACACGCTGCTGGAGGCGAAGATTACGCCCTACTGCACGCTGTACCACTGGGACCTGCCGCAGGCACTCCAGGACAAGGGCGGATGGCAGAGCCGCGACACCGCAAAGACGTTTGCAGATTATGCGGGGGTGGTGGCGGAGCACTTGTCGGATCGCGTGAGGTACTTCATGACGGTGAATGAGCTGCGCACCTATGTGAACGCGGGCTATGAATCGGGAGTCCACGCGCCGGGCCTGATGCTGGACAGAAAAGGTTTGGCGCAGGTGGCGCACTACGCGGTGCTGGGGCATGGGCTGGCGGTGGAGGCGATCCGCGCGCATGCGAAGCCGGGAACGAAAGTTGGGTTCGCCGATAATCCCCAGGCGGCAACGCCGGTGATCGAGACGCCGGAGCATATTGCCGCAGCGGAGCGCGCGATGCGCGAAGAGAATGCGATGTACAGCAACGTGATCTTCGAGGGCAGGTACACCGATGCGTACCTGAAGAAGCTGGGGCCGGACGCGCCGCACTTTACGCAAGAGGAAATGAAGACGATCGGAAGCCCGCTCGATTTCCTGGGGCTCAATGTCTATACCGGTGATTTCGTGCGGGCGGATGAGTCGTCGCCGGTGGGCTACGCGATGGTGAAGCGGCCAGCGTCGTCTCCGCATATGTACAGCGACTGGCTGTTTGTGGCGCCGGAGGCGCTGTACTGGGCACCGAAGATCACGGCAAAGATCTGGAAGCTGAAAGAGATCTACATCACGGAGAATGGGTGCTCGTCGGCGGATGTGCTGACGCAGGATGGGCATGTGTACGACTCGGACCGGATTATGTATCTGCGGAATTACATGACGCAGTTGCATCGCGTGGTGAGCGAGGGCGTGCCGGTGAAGGGATATTTCCTGTGGAGCTTGCTGGATAACTTCGAGTGGGCGGATGGATATTTGAAGCGTTTCGGGATCACTTATGTAGATTTCAAGACGCAGAAGCGGACGCCTAAGCTGAGCTCGGGTTATTACAAGGAAGTTATCCGGCGGAATGGGTTGGTGTGAGACCAGAGGTTAGCGAATTGGGAAAATGACATGAAACTTGAGTTCCTATTTTTGGGAACGTGGGGGTTTTTATCCACGACTCTTTTCTCATGCGCTGAGGTCAAGAAGAATTCGCAAGCGCTCACAGTTTGTTCTGTCTCAGCGAATCCGGAGCACTTCAGTGGCAAAATAATCACTGTTTCAGGCCGATTGGAGAGTGATGGAATTGAGAGAACAACCCTCATGGACGAAGGTTGTGAAGGCACGGGCATTGCAATTTCAGCGCCGACCCACTTCAAGGGGGAAGTAGGGTTCACGAAAGCATTCGAAAAAGGTCATCCGGGGACGTTGGATAAGAGAATTACTGGAACTTTGGTTGGGAAGTTCGAATGGCATCCACAAGCGGTATCACCGAAACGACTTCTGGTGCTTAAAGAAGCCCGTAACATTTCAGTGGTTATGAAGTGATGACCAAGTAGAAGGCCGCCGCCCTGGCTCTTTATTCTCAGCTCGATCCGCCGAGCCGTGCGAAGAATGATGCGTCGTCGCCCGCTTGGGTCTCTATCCACTCTTCGTCTGTCATCTTGCTGCGCCATTCGAGAAAGGGAACGGCATCCGGACCTACCGGGTGACGTAACTGCCAGCTTTCGCTGGTCGCGACTTCCAATATCTTTTCGGCTACCACGGACGGAGGCACCGGGTTTTTCAGTGAGTTCGTGAAAAGAGCGGAGAAGCGGGCGGTCTGGCCATACGGCGATCCGGGTGCGGGGTCTCCGATGCGCCGCGCCATGGCGGTATCGATGATGCCGGGTTCAACGATGGCCACGCGGATATTGAATGTCTTGAGTTCGCCGGCGAGCCCCTCGCTCAACGCTTCGAGTGCCCACTTCGAGGCGCAGTAGGAGGTGAGCGGCGGGCTGCAAATGCGCCCGGCCACGGAGCTTACATTGATGATGCAGCCGTTTTGCCTTGCGCGCATCTCGGGAACCACCGCCTGAATGCAACGAAGCGCCCCAAAGTAATTGGTTTCCATGATGGCGCGAAAGCTGGCCAGGGGAAACTCTTCGACCGGGCCTACACCCTCCACACCGGCATTGTTGACGAGCACGTCGATGGGCCCATCTTTGAGAATTGCGGCGATGGCGGCGCTGACCGACTGGTCAGAGTCGACATCCATGGTGGAAACCGTGATGGGCAGCTTTTCGCGAGCGGCCGTTTCGGCGAGGTCAGGCGACTGCGACGGACTGCGCATCGTGGCGTGGACCCGATGACCGGCGCGGCCGAAGGCGAGCGCGGTTTCCAGGCCAATGCCCCTGCTGCTTCCAGTGATCAAAACGGATGTCATATTTTCCTCGCGAAGGAAGGGGTGGCGACGCGAGATATTGGCGACGGCGTCTACCCTGACCCGGGGCCCGGTCGCGTGCGCCGAGCAAGTGTACACGAGCGAATTGTGAGGTTTCCGAGAATCTGAGACTGGCCCATAGCTCTGACAAAGTGATGACGCTACGGGGCGACTACCCCCTGTCAATTTGACCAGTTGAAAAGCTGCTCGCGGAGATGAGAGAGTCGGGGGCGGTCGATGTGTGAACTGCCAGTCTCTGGCGGCAACGTAGGTATCGGCGAAAAGGGGAGAGTGCAATGAGAGGAAAGATGGCTTTACTGGCGGGTGGCTTCTTACTAGCAGGGTTGAGTGTCGTGGCCCAAGCTCAGGACCAGGCTCCGGCCCAGGCTCCTGCCGATGCCAATGGTTCGTGGCGGCCGGTGACGGATGACGATATCGCGGTTCTGCGGCAGGATGTGCAGGCGAGCAAGACGGACATCATCACCCGCAGCATGGGGTTCACGGAGGAGCAATCGAAGGCCTTCTGGCCGGTGTATCGCGAGTATGCGAATGAGCAGTCGAAGCTTGGCGATCAGCGGGTGTCGCTCATTAAGGATTATGCGGCGAACTACGACAAGATCGACGACGCGCAGGCCAAGGACTACCTTACGCGTGCCTTGAGATACGAGGATCAGATACAGGTGCTGCGGAGGAGCTACGTTTCGAAATTCGAGAAGGCGATTGGCGTGAAACAGACAGCGAAGTTTTATCAGGTGGACAATCGGCTGAGTCTGCTGGTGAATCTGCAGCTGGCGAACCTGTTGCCGATCATCAAGTAAGCGAGACGAGAAGGCCCCGGCATTTGTAGCCGGGGCTATTCTTTCGTGCGAACGCCGAGAGCTCCCTAGGAGCTGTGGCCGGCGCATTGCATCACGCCCAAGAATCTGGTCCACGGCCCGACGGCTGCTCGGTATTGATGTGCCATTACGCGGGCGATCTGGTGCAGATGCGTGAGGTCGTGCGCGGCCCAGCTTGCCAATAACTCTGACAGTGTGACCACGCCGAGGGCGGGATGGCGTCCGCGTTTGCTGAGGTCTCTCTCGTGCAGATGCAACTTGCGCAATTCGTCGAGATTTTCTGAACGCAGGCGGGCGAAGTCATCCAGAAGCTGGGGTAGCGATTTGTCTTTGCCCTGTCGCTTGAATGCCTCGCGATCGAAGGGCTCGAATGCTTTGTTTTCGCCGAATTCAAGAATCATTTTTGCGCGCGGTATCCAGTCGGTGTGTTCGCCGTGGATGAGATGGCCGATGACTTCGTACGGACTCCAGGTGTGTTCGCCTTCGTTGCGATGCGTCCAGCTTTCGGGGAGATCGCGCAGGAGTGCGTTCAGCGCCGCCGGGGTGCGGGTGAGCAGGGCGATAGTGTCGGCGAGATCGGGATTCATGGTTCAGAGATGACGAGAGAGAGCTCCTCGGTGCAGAAGAGAAGGGGCGCAGAAGAGAAGGAGAGGCCTCCACTTCGCCCATCGCTCTTCGCTCTTCGAGCGATGGCTCCGGTCTGTGACCCGTGGGATGCTCCGTAGAGATGCTATTTGGACGAAGTGTGGTCCGGATTATAGAGGCGGTCGAGCGAACGGCGGAGCAGCGGGTAGCAGTCGCACGCGGCTTTTTCGAGGCGCTTGTGATCGGAAATGGTGATCCTGCCGCGCTGGTGGCGAAGCAGCCCTTGGCGCTCCATCGTGCCCAGAATTGCGTTGACGGTGGTGCGGCGCGTGCCAATCATCTGCCCAACAAATTCCTGAGTAATTTCGATGGTGCCGCTGTCGACGCGGTCGCGGATCATCAGCATCCAGCGCGCGAGCCGCGGCTCGGCCTCGTGGAGCTTGTTGCAGGCGGGCTACCTGGCTGAGCCCGAGGCTTTGCGCCTGCACTAATTCGAGAACGCGGTCGCGAATCTCTACATGTGTCCTGAAGCCTTCGCGCAGCGCGGGGAGCGAGATGCGGTAGCCTGCCCCCGCGACCTGAAACATTCGTTGATTGGAGGGATGGGGCCGATGACGTGGAATGCGCCGACAACGCCCTCGTTCCCGACGAGTCCAACTTCTGTGGAAGCGCCGTTATCCAGTCCAGCGACGAGCGAGGCGATGCCTCCGGTCAGGAAGTAGCAATACTGCGGCATCTCGTCCGGCCAGTAGAGCTGCGTGCGAACAGGAAGCGGCACGAGCTTTGACAAGGCGAGAATCTGCTCGCGGCAATCCGCGGACATTGCATCGAGTAATCTGTTGCCGGTTGACGTCGACATGCCGGTCCTGTGCTGCGTGATTCGCAGAGGACCAGCGCAAACAGTCTTACGTCGCGCCTCTGGAAGAAGGAGATGAGAAGTATCCTTTCTGCGGGACTATATGCCCACACTGTGGTGCGCATCTGCCTCACAAGAGGCAGACAAGAGATCGCACCTGTGGCACTATTTTCTGCCTCCTTTGAGGTTATGTCCTGTGGCGGACAGTAGGGATGGGGGGGTGCGTTTCATACTTGGGCCGTATTTGTTTCTCCCGAGATAGCCGGTGCCCACGCCTCCGACAATCCTCCTCTACGGCCACGATCAGCTGTTGCTGATGACGCGAGCGCGGATTCTCATGGGCGCCGGATTCCGGGCCTGCATGACTTGCGAGGTGAGGCAGATTCCTCAGCTGATCCGCGAGCTTCAGGCGGACCTTGTCGTCCTATGTCACAGCCTCTCGTGTAGGGAGCGCGTGGTGGCTGGGATGGTCGCCAAGAACCATCGAGCCGAAGTGCGAACGTTGATGATGGTGGCGGACGGATCGATGGGAGAGTGTGATTGCGGGTTCAGCGAGGTTGCCGACGAGATTTTTGATTTATCCCTGGAACCGGAGAAGCTTGTGGAGAAGGTGAGATCGATGCTGAAAGACCGGCTGCAAAGCAGGCTTAGGATATCTCCCTGGGAGGGGCTAAGCCGCCTTGCCCCGACCAACTGAAGCGCGCCCTACTCCGGCATGGTCCGGAACGGGCAGCGCTGATGAAAAATGTGGCCCCACTCCGCTCTGGAAGGGGGCCATATTTTTGGGTACTCATTCACGATGAAGTGCTTCGCGAATGGATGGGAGCCCACATCTCAAACGCGAGATGCGGGGCACCCGATTTCGAGCGATGGAGACTAGCTGACTAGCTCTTCTGGGCTGTGGCGAAACGCTCGTTGACCTTGTCCCAGTTGACGGTGTTCCACCAGGCCTTGAGATAGTCGGGGCGTTTGTTCTGGTACTTGAGGTAGTAGGCGTGCTCCCAAACGTCGTTGCCGAGGACAGGGTATTTGCCTTCGGTGATGGGATTGTCCTGGTTGGGCGTGGTGACGATGGAGAGCTTGCCTCCGCTCCAGACGAGCCAACCCCAGCCGGAGCCGAACTGCGCGGCGGTCTTTTCTTCGAACTGCGTCTTGAAATCGTTGAAGCTGCCGAAGTCTTTCTTGATCTGGTCAGCGATGGGGCCGGTGGGATCGCCTCCCCCCTTGGGCTTCATGATCTCCCAGAACATGGAGTGATTGAGATGGCCACCGCCGTTGTTGCGCACGATCGTGCGGACGTCTTCGGGGACCTTGGATAAATTCTTGATGAGTTCTTCGGGGCTTTGCTTGCCGAGTTCGGGGTGCTTTTCGACCGCGCCGTTGAGCTTCTGCACGTAGGCGGCGTGGTGCTTGTCGTGATGGAGTTTCATGGTGGCTTCGTCGATGTGCGGCTCAAGCGCGGCGTAGTCGTAGGGTAGCGGTGGAACTTCGTAAGCCAAAGTGTGTCCTCCTCAGTGTGGGACTGTTTGCAAGGATATGACTCGTCATTGCCAGGTCCGGCTCCGAGCTACGGAAACAACGAGGAAATGGGAGATGGACCAGCGTAGAGATTCTGTATACACAAGTATGGATGCAGAGCAGGGCCGTGAGGTTCCACGGCTCGAGGCTGCGTGCTGCCAACGTTGCGATCCTATGCGAGTCTAGAAGGGGAAGCACTTTTCTATTTGGCAAGACGACGCATAACCCGACGCCAACTGCTGCGCGAGGCCGGCGCAGCCGGCGTAATGGCGCTGAGCGCGCCCGCGACGATGGCGGACGCGCTACAGAACCAGCCGACGCCTCCGGCCGCCAACCAGGCACCGAAGCCGCAGCAGCAGGCTGCGGAGCAGTACCGGCATCCTCCGGGCGTGTTCATCAATCGGCCGCTGACCCAAGTGCCCAAAGCGGCCGAAGATCTTCTGGACGACATGGAAGGCCGCAACTGCGACTTCTTCTACAACGAGGCGCATCCCAAGACCGGGCTGGTGCGCGACCGTGCGCCGTCGAATGGACGGTCGCTGAGCCGGGCGGCTTCGATCGCATCGACGGGCTTCGGGTTGAGCGCGATGTGCATCGCGCACAGGCGGCACTATCTGCGGCCGCTGGACTGCGAGCAGCGGGTGGAGAAGACGCTCGCTTACCTCTTGAACGAATGCCCGCACGTGCATGGGTTTCTGTACCACTTCATCGATATCGAGAGCGGCAAGCGGATGTTCGGTTCGGAACTTTCGTCGATCGACACGTCGCTGCTGCTGTGCGGGATTCTTCATTGCCGGGCATATTTCGAGGGCAACAAACGGATCGAGAACCTGGCGACGACGCTCTACCGGCGGGTGGACTGGCAATGGATGCTGAATGGCGGAGATACGCTCTCCATGGGCTGGCTGCCGGAACAGGGATTCCTGAAGCACCGCTGGGACATTTACGCCGAGCTGACGACGATGTACCTGCTGGCGATTTCATCGCCGACGCATCCGGTGACGGCGGCCAGCTGGGAGGCGTTACAGCGGCCGATTGTGCCCTATGGCGGGATCGACTACATCACGGGCGTGGCGCCGCTGTTCATCCACCAGTATCCGCAGGCCTGGGTGGACTATCGCGATATTCGCGACAAGCACGCGAACTACTTCACCAATTCGATTGCGGCGACGCGGGCACACCAGCTCTGGTGCCTGGTGCAGGGCCAGAAATTCCCATGGATTGACGAGAACATGTGGGGGATCAGTGCTTCGGATTCGCGGCAGGGATACCGGGTATGGGGCGGGCCGCCGACGATGGGGCAGCCGGATGGGACGCTGGTGCCGTGCGCGTGCGCGGGCTCTGTGGTCTTTCTGCCGGCGGAGTGCGCTCATGTGCTGGTGACGATGCGCGACCGGTTCAAGGACCGCGTGTATCAGCGGTACGGGTTCGTCGATGCCTTTCAGCCGACAGCGGGGTGGTTTGCCGAGGACGTGATCGGGATCGATGTAGGGATCGGGCTGCTCATGGCGGAGAACCTGCGGACCGGTTCAGTGTGGGAGCAGTTCATGAAGAACCGGGAGGTCCAGCACGCGATGCGGGAGTGCAGCTTCCGACCGGACCCGGACGCGAACACGCAGGTGCTTTGAAAAAGCTTCCAACCCCTACATCCTGGCCTTGAGTCTGCCGAGTCGGCGCCCGTTTTATGTATCCGAAGGTGGGTGCGCGGCGTCTTAAGCCCATTGTGAATTTTTCGTGCGCATCTTGTGAGGCGGGATGGCGAGGCCTGAGGATGTTCAGGTTTGGGGGCGTTGGTGGCTGAAGAGCATGGGATGTACCTCTGGATCGATGGGCATGGCGAGGCGCCGGGCGCGCCGGGGCTGGAGCCGCGATGGACGTCGAGCCAAAAGTGGGTCGTGGGGACGGCGTATTCGACTTCGAGCAAGATCTGGTGGACTGCCTCGCACGGAACGATCAACGAGATCTACAACCCAACCATCGACAAGCCTCAGGTACGCGACCTGGAGCTGCTGGTGACGGACGGCGAGAGCTTCGTCCATGAAGAAAAACGCGATCTGATCCACACATTTTCCTATCTCTCGCACGAGGCCCCAGCGGTCGGGATGGTGAACTGCGATCCGGAGGGCCGCTACACGATTTCGAAGGAGATCATCAGCGATCCGCATGCGCCGGTGCTGCTGATGCGCGTGAAGTTTTCGGGCGACGACGCGGTGCTGCGCAAGTTGAAGGGGTTTGCGCTGCTGGCGCCGCACCTGGACGGCGGCGGTGCGAACAACAACGGGCATGTGCTGGATGTGGCGGGGCGACGGATGCTGCTGGCGTGGAAGAACTCCTCCGCGCTGGCCATGGGTGCCGATTGCGGCTTCGAGAATGCGAGCTGCGGCTTTGTGGGCACGAGCGACGGATACCAGGATGTGACGCGGCATTACGGCATGGAGTGGCACTACGGATCGGCGACGGACGGCAACATCGCGTTGATGGGCGAGATCAACATCGCCGAGCATCCGGAGTTCGTGCTGGCGGTGGGATTCGGGGCGGGAGCGCATTCGGCACTGACGCGGACGGTGGGCGCATTGAACATGCCGTTCGATCTGCAGTTGTCGCGCTTCATCGAGCAGTGGACGCGAGTGCAGGCGCGGGTGGACCTGGCGAGTGCCTCGCAGGATCACGGCAAGCTGTTGAAGGCCAGTTATGGTGTGCTGCTGACGCACGAGGACAAGACCTTCGCCGGTTCATTTATCGCGTCGGCGTCGATTCCCTGGGGGCAGTCGAAGGGCGACAGCGACCTAGGCGGCTATCACCTGGTGTGGACGCGGGACATGTGCCAAACGACGACGGCACTGCTGGCGGCGGGCCGCACGAACAGCGCCATGCGCGCACTGGTCTACCTGGCATGCACGCAGAAAACGGACGGCGGCTTCCCGCAGAACTTCTGGGTGAACGGCGCGCCTTACTGGTCCGGGATGCAACTGGATGAAACGGCCTTTCCCATAATGCTGGCTTACCGGTTGTGGAAGCTAGACGCGCTGGGCGACTTCGATGTGCTGCCGTTCGTGGAGCGGGCGGCAGGTTTCCTGGTGCGGCATGCACCGGTGACGCAGCAGGAGCGATGGGAGGAGTGCCGCGGATATTCGCCATCCACGCTGGCGGCGGTGATTGCCGCGCTGATCTGTGCAGCGGAAATAGTGCGGTCCCGTCACCAACCGGAGCTGGCGGAGTTTCTCGAAGAGCAGGCGGACTGGCTGGAGTCGCACCTGGAGGACTGGACGGCAACGAATGACGGCGTGCTGGTGCCGGGGGTGAAGCAGCACTACATGCGCATTCGGCCGGCGGAGGCGGATGGTGCCGAACCCTACATGCAGATGGGCGCGGGGACGGAGAAGGTGATCCTGGCGAATCGCGGCCCGGCAGAGCAATACGAGTTTGAGGCGAGGGAGATTGCGGATGGAGGCTTCCTGGAGCTGGTGCGTTATGGACTGCGGAAGCCGGATGATCCGATGGTGGTGGCGACAGTGAAAGTGGCCGACGCCATCCTGCGGCGGGAGCTGCCCCAGGGACCGGGATTTCGGCGGTACAACCACGATGGATATGGAAACCATAAGGACGGTTCTCCGTTTGACGGCTGGGGGCAGGGCTCCTGCTGGCCAATGCTGACGGGCGAACGGGCGCATTATGAGTTGGCAGCAGGACGAGACGTTTGCGGGTTGATCAAGACGATCGAGGGCTTCTGCTCGCCGGGCGGCATGCTGCCGGAGCAGGTGTGGGATAGGGACGATCTGCCGGAGTGCCGGATGCGGAAGGGGCGGCCAACGGGTGGGGCGATGCCGCTGGTATGGGCGCATGCGGAGTATATAAAGCTGCTGCGGTCGGTGACGGACGGGCGGGTTTTCGACCGGGTGGACGCGGTGGCCGAGCGCTATGCCACGCCACGCGCGCGAGGCACGATCGAAGTGTGGCGGCGCGACCGTCAGGTGCGGCGGATGAGCGTCCGGCGGCGGCTGCGGGTGGAAGCGGAGGAAAGATTTGAGCTGCGGTGGAGCGTGGACGGCTGGAAGACCGCAGAGACGACCGAGGCAACCGGACTGAACTCTTGTGGCTTCTACGCGGATGCTGTTCCCGGAAAAGGGGAGCGGCTGGAGTTCGCGCTGTACTGGCCGGAGCGGGGCCAGTGGGAGGGTCAGAATTATTCGGTTGTTGTGGAGCGGTAAGCGGTTTCTGCCGCTGTCCGTTCACGTGAGGCAGCCGGTGAAGCATGTAGAGTGGAAGAGACGCGCCAAAGTGGCGGCGGGCCCGCACCGCGCAGTGCGGGCGTGGCAAAGAGAGATCCGATTCGCATAGCCGGGCTGCATCCATTGCTACAGTCCGGCGGCGCAACCCATCGCGAAAGAGAGGCAAACCAGCACATGAGTGACATTCAGCAAACAGCGATCAACGCACTGCGCTTTCTGGCAGTCGATGCCGTAGAGAAGGCCAAGAGCGGCCATCCCGGCGCCCCGCTGGGCGATGCTCCGATTACCTATCTCCTCTTCCACAAATACATGCGGCATAACCCGAAGAACGCCAAGTGGGCGAACCGCGACCGCTTCGTGCTGTCGAACGGGCATGCGTCGGCGATGCTTTACAGTGTGCTGCACCTGACCGGCTACAACGTGACGATCGATGACCTGAAGGGCTTCCGGCAATGGGAGTCGCGGACGCCGGGGCATCCGGAGTACGGCGACACAGATGGCGTGGAGGTGACGACCGGACCGCTGGGCCAGGGATTTGCGATGGGCATCGGGATGGCGGCGGCAGAGAAGCATCTGGCCGCGGTGTACAACCAGCCCGATTGCGAACTGGTGGACCACTACACCTACATCCTGTGCGGGGATGGCGATCTGATGGAGGGAATCTCCCACGAGGCGGCGTCGCTCGCGGGAACGCTTGGACTGGGCAAGGCGATCGTCCTCTATGACGACAACCTGATTTCGCTGGATGGGCCGACAGAGCTTTCCTTTACCGAGGATGTGCTGAAGCGCTTCGATGCGTACCACTGGCACACGCAGATTGTGGAAGACGGCAACGATCTGAATGCGATCAGCGAGGCGATCGAGGCGGCGAAGGCGATCAAGGACAAGCCATCGTTCATCGCGGTGCGGACGGTCATCGGCTATGGCAGCCCGCGGGCGGGCACCAACAAGGTGCATGGCGAGGCGATGGGACCAGAGGACACGAAGAAGACGAAAGAGACCCTGGGCTGGCCGGTGGACAAGAGCTTCTGGGTGCCGGAAGACGCTGCGAAGCACTGGCTGGAAGCGGTGGAGAGGGGCGCTGACAATGAAGCGGAGTGGAATGACCTCTTCGCGAAGTACGAGAAGGCGCATCCGGAGCTGGCGGCGCAGTTCCGGCGCACGGTCTTCGACCAGAAGCTGGCCGATGGATGGGAGAAGTCGCTGCCGGTTTTTGAGGCGGGTGGTAAGCCCATCGCGACGCGCAACGCGGGTCAGCAGGTGATGAACGCGTTTGAGAAGGTGGTGCCGGAGATATTTGGCGGCGCGGCCGATCTCACGGCTTCCACCAAGACGATCCTGAAGGACAGCCCGAACTTCCATATAGACCCGACGGGACGCAATGTCTTCTTCGGGGTACGCGAGTTCGGCATGTGCGCGATGGTGAACGGCATGGCTGTGCATGGGGGCGTGATTCCGTATGGATCGACGTTCTTCAACTTCGTCGATTATGCGAAGCCTGCAGTGCGTATTGCCGCGATCATGAAGTCGCATTCGATCTTCGTCTTTACGCACGATTCGATTGCGCTGGGCGAGGACGGACCGACGCACCAGCCGATCGAACAGTTGATGATGCTGCGAGCGATTCCCAACCTGATCGATCTACGGCCCGCGGATGCGAACGAGACGGCGGCGGCGTGGAAGGTGGCGCTGGAGACGAAGGCGCCGTCGTTCATGGCCCTGTCGCGGCAGGACCTGCCGGTGCTGGATGCTGTGAAGCTGAATGTGTTGGCGAATTTTGCGAAGGGCGCTTACATCGTAGAAAAGGGCGGCGACGCGCCGAAGCTGCTGATCGTGGCGACGGGCGCGGAGCTGTGGCCGGCCCTTGAGGCCGCGCAGAAGCTGAATAGCGAGGGCACGGCGACGCGCGTGATTTCGATGCCAAGCTGGCGGCTCTTTGAGCAGCAGAGCGAGGCGTACAAGGCGTCGATCTTCCCGGACCATCTGCCGAAGCTGGCAGTGGAAGCAGGCGCGCCGCTGGGCTGGTGGAAGTGGGTGGGACGGCACGGCGATGTGATCGGGCTGGAGCGCTTTGGCGCATCAGCGCCGGGCAAGACGGTGCTCGAGAAGCTTGGTTTTGGCGCGGACAGTGTGTATGCGCGCGCGAAGAAGCTGCTGGAGCGCTACGAGAAGGAGACGGCAGCGCCGAAGAAGGGCGCGCCGGAGCCGGTGGGCACGCGGTAATTGCTGAGACGATGAGGGCCGCTGGCCTGGCGGCCCTTGATCATTCACAGGTTTAGCAACGGAAGCACGAGCGAACGACCGCAAGCGTTATGGCATCCGTAACTCCGGAAATCCGCGCAATCTACTGGGACATTGGCGGCGTGCTGCTGACCAATGGATGGGACCACAAGGAGCGCGCGCGTGTGCTCCAGCAGTTCGCGATTCCGCGCGATGAATACGAATCCCGACATGAAGAAGCCAACGACCGCTGGGAGCGCGGAGAGCTCTCGGATGAAGAATTCCTGAAGCAGACGGTCTTCTTCAAAGAGCGCAGCTTTACGCCTGAGCAGTTCATTCAGGCGGTACGCGAGCAGTCCAATTGGCTGCCGGGCGGGGCGAAGAACGTGATCGCGGCGCTGCGCAAGAACAATGGCCTGAAGATGGCGATGCTGAATAACGAGTCGGGTCCCCTGAATGACTACCGCATTGCGACCTTTGGGCTCGCGGAATACTTCGATGGATTTTTCTGCTCGGCGTATCTCGGGATGCGCAAGCCGGAGCCGCGGATGTTCCGCTCAGGCGCGGCGATGCTCCATTTCCAGCCGGAGGAATGCGCGTTCATTGATGACCGCGACAAGAACTGCGCGGCGGCGGCGGGCGTGGGCATGCACGCGATTCAGTACAAGGGTGAAGAAGCATTGAAGGATGCGCTGCGCGCCTTGGGCGTGGAGCTTCGTTGAACGGTTTCTGAATTTTCGGAGAAAGGTCGGGAAGAGAACGCGATGGAACTGGGATTGATCGGCCTGGGAAAGATGGGCTTCAACATGGCGGCGCGGCTGCGCGAGGGTGGACACACGGTGGTGGGGTTCGACTTCAACGCCGATGTGGTGAAGAAGCTGACGAGTGACGGGTCGAAGGGTGTGAACTCGCTGGAAGACCTGGTGAAGAGGATGAAGGCGCCGCGCGCGATATGGCTGATGGTGCCGTCGGGCGATCCGGTGGACGAGACGATTGCGAAGCTCGAGCCGCTGATGCAGAAGGGCGATATTTTCATCGACGGCGGGAACTCGAACTACAAGGACACGCAGCGGCGCGCCAAGGCGGAGGAAGCGAAAGGATTCCACTTTGTCGATTGCGGGACATCGGGCGGTGTGTGGGGACTGAAAGAGGGCTACAGCATGATGGTGGGCGGCCCGGATGAGGCGGTGAATTACCTGCGGCCGATCTTCGAGACGCTGGCTCCGGCGAAGGACCAGGGCTGGGGGCATGTAGGACCCGCGGGTTCGGGGCATTACGTCAAGATGGTGCACAACGCGATCGAGTACGGAATGATGCAGGCGTATGCGGAGGGCTTCTCGATCCTGCAGCACAAGGAGGAGTTCAAGCTGGACCTGGCGGCGATCGGCGAGATCTGGCGGGTGGGCTCGGTGATTCGGTCGTGGCTGCTGGATTTAACAACCGATGCGCTGCACAAGAATCCAACACTGGACGGGTTGGAGGCGTACGTGGTGGATTCCGGCGAGGGACGGTGGACGGTATTCGAGGCGATCGATCTGAATGTGTCGGCGCCGGTGATTACCGAGGCGCTGATCCGGCGCATCCGGTCGCGCGAGGAGAACAACTTTACCGATCGCATGCTGGCGATCATGCGCAATGCGTTTGGCGGCCATGCGGTGAAGAAGGATTGAGAGCAGGAAATAGGGAAACAGCGAGTCGAGCAACAAGGAGGACATGATGGCGGCAGCAGCGGTGACACAGGCACACGCGGACATTGCGACATTGAACGCGCGGCGGGCGAAGGAGCGCACGCCGGAGCCGACGGTGGTGGTGATCTTCGGCGCATCGGGCGACCTGACGAAACGCAAGCTGCTGCCGGCCCTGTTCCATCTGGAGCAGGCGGGGCTTCTGCCGCAGCAGTTCGCCGTGGTGGGCGTGGCGCGGCGGCCGCTGGGTGACAGCTTTGCCCAGGACATGCGCGAGGGGATCACGGAGTTTGGCGGCGTGAAAGATGGCGACGGGAAGCTGGACGAGTTCATGCGCAAGGTGAGCTACCACCAGATGAACTTCGACGACCAGGCTGGCTACGTGGCGTTGAACGAACTGCTCGGGAAGATCGACCAGGAGCACGGCACGCAGGGCAACCGGCTTTTCTACCTGGCGGTGGCTCCGGAGTATTTCGCAGAGATCATGGAGCAGCTGGGCAAACACAAGATGGCGCAGCCGGAGCACGGGACGGTGCACTGCATTATCGAAAAGCCGTTCGGACATGATCTGGAGTCGGCGCGCAAGCTGAACGATGACGTGAACTCGGTCTTTCGCGAGGACCAAGTCTTCCGCATCGATCACTATCTAGGCAAGGAGACGGTACAGAACATCCTGGTGTTTCGCTTCGGGAACGGGATCTTTGAGCCGGTATGGAATCGTAACTACGTCGATCACGTGCAGATTACCGCGGCGGAAGAGATCGGCATTGAGGGCCGCGGGCCGTTCTACGAGAGCGCGGGCGCGCTGCGCGATGTGATCCAGAATCACGTGATGGAGCTGCTGTCGTTTGTGGCGATGGAGCCGCCGATCTCCTTTGGCGCGGATGCACTGCGGCGGGAGAAGATCAAGGTCTGGAAGGCGATCCAGCCGATCCGGGTGGAAGAGACGGTACGCGGGCAGTATGGGCCCGGCAAGGTGAAGGGCGTCGAGGTGAAGGGCTACCGCCAGGAAGACCGGGTGGACCCGAAGTCGAGCACGGAGACCTACGCGGCGCTGCGATTGACGATCGAGAACTGGCGCTGGGCAGGTGTGCCGTTTTATATACGGGCGGGCAAGAGGTTGGCCAAGCGGTCGACGGAGATCGCGATCCAGTTCAAGCAACCACCGCAGTTGCTTTTCAAGGACCTATCGGGCAATTGCAGCGACATCCAGCCAAACATCATCAGCATGCGCATCCAGCCGGATGAGGGCATTTCGCTGCGCTTCGGGGCGAAGGTGCCAAGCCCGAATATGGAAGTCTGCCCGGTGATCATGAACTTCAATTATGCGGAGGCGTTCGGCACGAGTTCGGCGAATGGATACGAGCGGCTGCTACTGGATGCGATGATTGGCGACGGAACGCTGTTTGCACATCGCGAAGGCGTGGAGGCGACCTGGTCACTCCTGACGCCGTTGCTGGAGCAATGGGCGGATTGGAAGCCAACCGGCTTTCCGAATTATGCGGCCGGCACCTGGGGACCGAAGGCGGCGGACGAACTGCTGCGACGTGATGGGCGCGAGTGGCGCAAGGAGTAAGAAAGAGTGCCGAAACCAGTTACGGTTACATATCGGGTGTTCGAGAACGGCGATGCCTTTGCGGACGGGGCGGCGTGCTACTACGCGAACAAGATAGCCGAGTTCGCGAAGAGCATCGACATCGCCAACAACGTGAATGTGGCGTTTTCGGGCGGCACGACACCGAAGGCGATCTTCGATCTGCTGGCGGATGACTCCAAGCCTTACCGTGCGTTGGTGCCATGGGAGCGACTGGGCTTCTTCTTTGTGGACGAGCGCAGCGTGCCGCCCAATGACAAGGAAAGCAACTACGGGATGGCCAAGGCAGCGCTCCTGGATAAGGTGCCGATTGAGCGGTCGCAGATCTATCGCATCCAAGGCGAGCTGAATCCGGAAGAGGCGGCGGCGAAGTACGAGTCGGCGATCCGCGCGGCGTTTCGGCTGGAGGGCGCGCAAATGCCGCAGTTCCAGATTGTCTCGCTGGGCATGGGCGATGACGGGCACACCGCATCACTATTTCCGCATACGCAGGCACTGCACGAGCTGGGCCGCATTGCCGTGGCCAACCAGGTGCCACAGAAAGATACGTGGCGGCTCACGCTGACATGGCCGGTGATCAATGAGGGACAGGATGTGTCGTTTCTGCTGAAGGGTGCAGCGAAGGCGGAGACCTTGCGCCGCGTGTTTCTCGGCGGATACGATCCCGAGACGCTCCCTTCGCAGTTGATCCGTCCGGCATCGGGCCGGCTGACACTGCTGCTGGATCGTGATGCGGCGGCGCTGTTACCGAAGCCGAATGCGGACGGCGTGGGCGTGCTGGAGGTTTCCCGTTGATTCTGGCTGGGGATGTCGGCGGCACGAAGGTTGCGCTGGCGCTTTTTGATTTTCAGGGTGGCGCGCTGCATCATGCGGCGGAGAAACGGTACCCGGCGAAGGATTATCCGGGTCTCGAAGCGATCGTGAAGGAGTTTCTGGGCGAGCAGCATCAAGAGGGAAACATCTCCGCTGCATGCTTCGGAGTACCGGGGCCAGTGCGGCACGGCGTGCTGCGGCTGACGAACCTGCCGTGGGTGCTGGACAGCCGCAAGTTGTCGCTTGATCTGGGAATCGATCACCTGTTCCTCATCAACGATCTCGAAGCGAACGGATATGGGATTCCTGAGCTGAAGGCGGATCAGATCTTTACGTTGAGCGCCGGCGATCCGAGCGCTGCCGGCAATCGTGCGCTGATTTCTGCGGGCACGGGACTGGGCGAGGCGTTCCTGGTGTGGAACGGCAAACGGCATATCCCGATGGCATCGGAAGGTGGCCATTGTGACTTTGCGGCACGCAACGAAGACGAGATCGAACTGCTGCGGCACCTCAAGAAGAAGCTGGGCGGGCGCGTGAGTTATGAACGCGTGATTGCAGGCGTCGGCATCAAGGACGTCTATGACTTTCTGCGCGATGTGCAGAAGATGGACGAGCCGTCGTGGTTGCGCGACCGGCTCGCGGTGGAGGACCCGAACGCGGTGATCGGGGAGTTGGGGATCTCCGGCGAGAGTGAAATCTGCGTGAAGACATTGGATATTGTTGTGGGCGCGTATGGGGCAGAGGCGGGGAACCTGGCGTTGAAGGTGCTTGCCATCGGCGGCGTCTACATTGGGGGCGGCATCGGGCCGAAGATCCTGAAGAAGCTGCAGGACGGCACATTCATGAAGGCTTTCACGGACAAGGGCCGGCTGAGCGATCTGCTGGTGCAAACGCCGGTGCGGGTAATCCTGGAGAGCCGGGCAGCGCTGATGGGCGCGGCGGCGTATGCCGAAGCGCGGGCCACGGAGTTAAGCGGGCATTCGGAGCGGGCTGCTTCTGTTTGAGGACTCGGCCAACCGGGCGACGCGTTCACATGCGAGGCAGGTGTGAAAGTAGTTGCTTTCCGGAGTGTCGGTCCACGTGTTTACATCGGAGCTATGGAAATCATGGTCAACTTTCGTCAGCGAGTGAGTGCTTTTGCGCTCGCCATCGCGCTTCTGTTCCTGGTTCCGCACGCGGCGTTTGCGCATGCGGTGCTCGTGAAGTCTTCGCCCGCGCAAGGCGCAACGGTGAAGGCGGGTGATGTGGAGATCACGCTTACGTATAACTCGCGCATCGATGCATTGCACTCCTCGCTCCATCTGGTGGGGCCAGACGGCAAGGCGCAGACGCTGTCAGTGGATGCGCATGCCGCACCGAATGCGCTGGTAGCGAAGGCGGCTGCACTGCCGACCGGAGCGTACAGGCTGCAGTGGGAAGTACAGGCGAGCGACGGGCACATCTCGCGTGGAGTCATCGCATTTCATGCAAGTTGACGGCGGGCGAACGGCTTGATCTGGCTGCTCAACGATTTCGATGTGCTTTCCATGCTGCTGCGTGGGGTGACGCTGTCGCTGGAGGCGCTGCTGGCCGGAGGCGTGCTCTTCCTGATCACTGCAGGATTGCCAGGCGGAGCCAATGAGCACGCGCTGCGCGTGTGCCGACGCGGCATACAGTGGATTGCGCTGGCGATGATCCTGGCGGAGATTGCGTCTGTGGCTGTCGAGACAGCGCTTGTGGTCGGGACCGCCGGGATCCCGATGCTGCAGGCGCTGCGGGGTGGCCCGGTCTTCGCCGCATCCTGTTCGGCATTATGCTCGCTGGCGCTGTTGCTGCTGGCGCGATTCTCTCCACAAAATCAGAAATCGAGTGCCCTGGTACAGGCGGGGATGCTGGCGGCGGCCGCCGGGCTGATGGCATCGGCGGTGACGCTGAGCCATGCTGCTTCGCGGATGGAACATCGCGCTGTGCTGTCGGCGTTTACCGGGTTGCATCACCTGGGCACGGCGGCGTGGATCGGCGCGATGCCGTTTCTGCTGATTACGCTGAAACGCACGGATGACGTTGCGGTAGCGCGGCAGGTGGTGCGGCGCTTCTCGCGCATGGCTTTGACTGCGGCGGCGCTGCTGCTGGGCGCCGGGATTGGCCTGGCGTGGTTTTATGTCGAGTCACCATCGGGATTGTATGGCACGACATATGGCGTGCTGGTGATGGTGAAGGCATATCTGCTGACGTTGATTCTGATGCTGGGCGCGGCGAACTGGTATGTGGCGCGGGAGGTTGAACGCGCGCCACTGCAACTGCTGACGCGGCTGCGGAGATTTGCGGAGGTGGAGGTGGCGCTGGGGCTGACGTCGATCTTGGTGGCGGCGGCGCTGACCTCGCAGCCTCCGGCGGTGGACACGCCGATGGATCGGGTGACGCCCCATGAGATTCGAGCGCGGGTGAAATGGGAGACGCCGCGTCTGAAGAGTCCGCCGTATGCGGTGCTGGCGCCGCCGACAACGCTCCATCAGGCGATGATGGATGCTCAGTATCACGAGTCTGCTCACAGTGATGAGAATGACGCGGCGTGGTCGGAATACAACCATCACTGGGCAGGGCTGATGGTGCTGCTGGCGGGAACGCTTGCATTTCTGAGCCGCTTTCGAGGAATGCGCTGGGCGCGCTTCTGGCCGGCAAGCTTCGCAGGACTGGCGATGTTCATTCTATTGCGCGCCGATCCGGAGAACTGGCCGCTGGGGCCGCGGCCGTTCTGGGGAAGTTTCTTTGCGCCGGATGTGCTGGAGCATCGCGTGGCGGCGGCGCTGATTCTGGCGTTTGCCGCATTTGAATGCGCGGTGCAGGCGGGCAGGTTGCGCGCGGCGTGGGCGCGATATGCGTTCCCCCTGATGTGCGCGGCGGGTGCGGCGCTGCTGCTGACCCACAATCACTCGCTGGGCAATGACAAGAATGAGGTGCTGGTGCTGATGAATCACGCGGCGCTGGCGATGTTTGGCGTGACAGCAGGGTGGGCGCGCTGGCTGGAACTGCGTCTTCCGAAGGGAGACGGCGAGCGGCGGATTGCAGGTTATGCGTGGCCCGTGGCTCTGATGCTGGTGGGGATGGTGCTGCTGGATTATCGGGAGATCTGAGAGGGCGCGGTCAGATCAGAAAGAGGCCGGGAAATATCCTGGCCTGCGATTTCCTGGCTTACGATTTCTGGGTTGCGCTTCGTTTTTACCGTCACGCAAGGCGACTTATCCCAAAGGTGCCTGCGACTGCGTTCTCCCGGGTTACACTTATAGGTTGTGCCCTCGGCCCCGGTTCCGCCTCTGGAGCCTATCTTCTGTAGAGGTCCTGAATGACATCGTTGTTCTCCTTCATCCGCCGTCCAGCTATGCGGCTGGCCGCTGTTGCCGCTGCTCTTTTGTCGATCGCCACACCTGCGCTGGTGGGGCAACGCCTGCCTGCAAACGCGCGGCCGGAGCATTACACACTGCGCCTGACGCCCGACATTGACAAGGCCACGTTCAGTGGCGAAGAGACGATCGATGTAACGCTGGCCCAGTCGGCTGACTCGATCACGCTAAACGCGGCGGAGATCCAGTTCCAATCAGTGACAGCGAATACGGGCAAACACGAGCTGAAGGCGGATGTGTCGCTGGACGAGGGAAAGCAACAGGCAACCTTGACGTTTCCCGGTACTCTGCCCGCGGGGACGGTGAAACTGAAGATTACGTACACCGGCATTCTGAACAATGAGCTGCGCGGGTTCTATTTGTCCAAGGCGGAGGGACGGCGGTATGCGGTGACGCAGTTTGAGCCGACCGATGCGCGGCGGGCGTTTCCATCGTTTGACGAGCCGGCCTACAAGGCGACCTTCGAGGTGACCATGGTGGCGCCGAAGGACGACATGGTGATCTCGAACACCAACGTGGTCTCGGACACGGCAGGGCCCGCAGTTGGCGAGCACACGGTGCAGTTTGCACGCACGCCGAAGATGTCTACGTACCTGGTGGCGTTCCTGGTGGGCGACTTCAAATGCGTGGAGGGCAAGAGCGACGGCGTGCCTATCCGCGCGTGCGCAACGCCAGAGCGTGTGCAGTACGCGCACTTCGCGGTGGAGTCGGCGGAGTACATCCTGCACTACTACGACAACTACTTCGGCATCAAGTATCCGATGCCGAAGCTGGACATGATCGGCATTCCGGATTTTGAAGCGGGGGCGATGGAGAATTTCGGCGCCATCACGTATCGCGAGTCGGCCATGCTGGTGGATGAGAAGAATGCGCCTGTTGAGGCGAAGGTAGAAGTCGCTGCGGTGGTGGCGCATGAGATGGCGCACCAGTGGTTCGGCGACATGGTGACGATGAACTGGTGGAATAACATCTGGCTGAATGAGGGCTTTGCCACGTGGATGGAAAACAAGCCACTGGCGGCGTGGAAGCCGGAATGGCACATCGATGAGCAAGTGGCCAGCGAACTGAACGGCGCGATGAATCTGGATGCGCAGCGCGTGACGCGCACGATCCGTGCGGAGGCGAACACGCCGGACGAGATCAACGAGATGTTCGACGGCATTACGTATGAGAAGGGCGGCTCCATCCTGCACATGGTGGAGGGCTACCTGGGCGAGGAGACCTTCCGGCAAGGCGTGCACAACTATCTGCAGGCACACATGTACGGCAACGCGACGGCCGAAGACTTCTGGAACGCGCAGAGCGCGGCCAGCAAGAAGCCGGTCGACAAGATCATGGCGAGCTTCATTGCCGAGCCAGGCGTGCCGCTGCTGAGCTTCGGCAAGGTGGCGAACGGCGAAGTGCCAGTGAGCCAGAGCCGCTTCTTCCTGAATCCGAAGAATGAGACGGAGGAAGCGAAGGGGCAGGTGTGGATGGTCCCGGTGTGCTTCAAGACCGAGGGCACGCAGCGCAACTGCGAACTGCTGACGAGCAAAGAAGGCACGCTGAAGGCGCCGAATGCGGGTCTCTTTTACGCGGATGGCGGCGGGGCTGGCTATTACCGCTCGGCATACACGCCGGAGGATTATGCGGCATTGTTGTCGCACGTGACGGCGCTGACGGCGGTGGAACGCATCAACGTGGTAGGCGATGAGCTGGCACTGATGCGGGCAGGCAAGAGCAGGGCGGGCGATTTCCTGTCGCTAGCGGCGAGTCTGAAGAACGATGACAGCGCGGCGGTGACGGAGAATGTGATTGGCGGAATCGAGACGCTGTGGACTCGCGTGGCTGCCACTGAAGCGGAGCGCAAGCAGCTCTCCACGTGGGTGGCCTCAACCTACGGACCACGGCTGGAGAGCCTGGGTGAACCGAAGGACGGCGAGACGCCGGAGCAGCAGGAGCTGCGCGCGGAGCTATTCGGGCTGGTAGGCGGAGTGGGACAGGACTCCAAGGTGATTGCCGAGAGCAGACAGATTGCCGAGCAATACCTGACCGAGCCGGGCAAGGTGAATGCCACGCTGGGTCGAGAGGCACTGGGAGTGGCGGCGACCAACGGCGATGCGGCGTTCTTCGATGTAGTGCAGAAGACTGCGGAGACTTCGAAGGAACCAACGCTCGCCAGCCAGGCGCTTTATGAGCTGGCGCGCTTCAAGGATCCGGAGCTGATGCGCCGGGCACTCGACTATGCGGCGTCGGGAAAGGTGCGCAATCAGGATGCGATCACTCTATTCGCAATTGCACTGCGGAGTCCGAATACACAGGACAATGCGTGGCAGTACATCGAGCAGAACTGGTCCAAGGTGAAGGCGCAGTTCACAACGTGGGCGGGTGGAGAGCTGGTGGGTTCGACAGCCGCGTTTTGCACGGCGCAGCGCGGCGAAGAGGTGAAGGACTTCTTTACAACGCATAAGGTTGCGGCGTCTGCCAACGCGCTGAACCGGTCGCAGAACTCGATCCATGACTGCGTGGATCTGCGCGCGGAGCAGAGTGGAAACCTGAAGCAGTGGCTTAGCTCAAGCGCGTCAGGGCTGATGTAATCGAAGCAGATACGTATGAAATCGAGCTGGCGCCGAGTGTACTCCTCGTCAGCTTTTTCATTTCAGCTAAATAAACGCCGCCTGCGGACTACTTCTTCTCTTTCTCCTCTTTCACGGTCTTCTGGCGCGTGCGCCAGAAGTCTTCCTGCGTGCGCGCGCGTTCGGCGGCATAGAGCTCTTCGTAACGCTTGTGCGCGATCTCGAGCGGTATCTCTTCCACCTGCGTGACTTCGACTTGCTTCACCTGCTGCCAGGGATAGATGAAGCGGCCGTGGACGAGGAAGCCGGATTCGGCCCAGCTTTGAACCAGCGACTCGACTTCGCTTTTGACATCCTGCTCATGCTTGATGGGCAGCAGGTCAAAGGATGCGCCGCTGACCAGGTGCGCGCGCAGTTGCGCTATTAGCAGGACCGGGTTCTTCGTATCGGGATCGTTGGCCACGCATGTCTCCTGTCGGTTCCTCAACTTAGGATGGCGACGCGGGCAGAAGCGATGCGCCTGAATGTCAACGGATCGTTGAAGAAGCACGGTGGGTTATTCTGGACAGCGACTTTGATGCCGTTTATGGAGGGCCCGGAGTGCCTGGAATTTTTCGCTCGCTTGCTGCAGTGTGCCTGTCGTTCGCCATTGCTCTTGGTCACGTCGCGCTGCATGCGCAGGAGGAAAAGAAGAACGACGCAAAAGCGGAACAGAAGGATGAGAAGCAGACGCCGGTGCCTGCGGAGTCCGTTGTGGTGACGCATCACGAGTGGAAGGCGGCAGGCGCGCCGGTGGCGTACACGGCGACGGCCGGCAACGTGGTGATTCACGACGACGAGGACAAGCCGTATGGCAGCGTCTTTTATGTCGCGTATACGGCCGATGGCGTTGCCAACCAGGGAACGCGGCCGATTACGTTTTTGTACAACGGTGGTCCGGGTTCTTCGACGATCTGGCTGCACATGGGCTCAGTGGGACCAATGCGGGTGGTGACAGCAAGTCCGGACGCGACTGGAACGGCGCCCTACAAGCTGGTGGCGAACGAGTACAGTCTGCTGGGAAAGACTGACCTGATATTTGTTGACGCGGTGGGAACGGGCTTCTCGAAGCCGGTGGGCAAGGCGGCCGAAAAAGATTTTGCCGGCACGGACCAGGATGTGAAGGCGTTTCAGCGATTCGTCGAGCGCTACATCACGGTAAACAAGCGGTGGAATTCACCGAAGTACCTGATGGGCGAGAGCTATGGCACGACGCGCTCTGCTGCGCTGGCAGATGCGTTGCAGGAAAAGGGCATCGAGTTGAATGGCGTGGTGCTGATCTCGTCGATTTTGAATTACGGCGTGAGGGTGCCGGGCTACGATACGGAGCCGATTGTGTATCTGCCGTCCTATGCGGCGATTGCGTGGTTCCATAACAAGCTGGCGCAGAAGCCTGCAGATCTAAAGTCGTTTCTGGACGAGGTGCGCCGGTATGCGCGGGGGCCCTATGCAGAAGCGCTCGCGCAGGGCGATGCGCTGCCGGCGGCGGAGAAGGACGCGGTGGCGCAGAAGCTGAGCGCCTATACGGGACTGAGCGCGGATTATCTGAAGCAGACGAACCTGCGGATCAGCCCATCGCGCTTCCGCAAAGAGCTGCTGCGCGGTGAGCGCGAGATCATGGGCCGCTATGACGCGCGCTTTGAGGGGACGGATGTGGATGCTGCGGGCGAGACGCCGGGATACGATCCATCGGATACGGGGATTGCCGGGGCATTTGTTGCCGCCTTCCACGAGTATCTGTCGCACGATCTTAACGACACTACGGCGGATACGTATTTTGTCTCCGGGCCGAAGGTGAACGAGTCCTGGGACTGGAAACACACTGCCCCGGGCGGTCGAAAGCTGCAACTGCCCTATGTGGGGGGCGACCTGGCGGATGCGATGCGCAAGAACCCGAAGCTGAAGGTATTTTCGGCGAATGGGTACTTCGACCTGGCTACGCCGTTCTTCTCGACTGAATACGATCTGGATCACATGTATCTGGAGCCGACGCTGCGCAGCAATGTGGAGTTCGGCTACTATCCGGCAGGCCACATGATCTATCTCAATGTCGAGGCGCTGAAGGGGTTCCGCGACGACATGACTCGTTTTTATACAGAGACGACGCACCCGTAGCTGTTCGCTGATTCTCTCAAATCAAACCAATGCTCTAGTTGTCTCGGAATTGTCTTGTCTGCGCGCGCGTCGCAACGTTCCGGCGCGACGAAGGCACGGCTCATCGCAGAGCTGCGCTGTCCCATCGCTCTGCTGCTGACGCACTCATTCTCTCCGACTTAGGTTGATGGCCGAAGGTCGAAGAGGAGGGTGCATGAAACGCAACTCTCACATCGCATTCAGTGCCGGCGACAAATTCCGTCGCTTCAGTTGTGCCCGTTGCTGCTCTGGCCCTATCGCTTGTTTGCTGGTCCTCATCATGGCGCTGCTTCTGGCAACGCCCAGATCATTCGCGGTCGCGCCGGGGCCCGGCTCGATACCGTTTCGCTTTGTCCACGGCTTCGCCGTCGTGGTGCCGGTATCGGTCAACGGACAGGGTCCTTACGACTTCATGCTGGATACGGGCTCAACGATCACAACGTTGGATAGCGGGTTAGGGCAGCAGCTGGGACTTGCGACGCAGGGGATGGGTACGGTCACCACGCTTACGCAGAGCGCGCCGGCGCCGCTGGCCGTTGCGAGCCGCGTTGCCATTGGTCCGGTGACAGAAGAAAACCTGGTGGTGATGATCCGCGATCTGAACGGCCTTCACCAGATCGCTCCGACAGCGCGCGGCGTGCTGGGACAGAATGCACTGGACCACACCGACTTCCTGTTGGACTACAAGCACAAGTTGATCCAGTTCGACATTGACGGAGAAATCGGCCGCTCGTTGGGTGGACGTCATGTTCCGCTGCACCGGGAAACGGTCGGGAACAATTCCCAATACGCGAACCTGTCGGTGCATGGAAGTGTGAATGACAATGGGGTTCGCGAGATGGAGTTGCTGTTGGACTCGGGATCTGCGTCGCTTGTGCTGTTTGCTGGAGTCGACAGCGTGGGGAGCGGCTACGCGGAGAGCTTTGTGGCGGATACAGCAGGCCACCATCTGCTGGCGGGGATTCGTGACCTTCAGTTGGTAATCGATGGGAAATCCCGAGAAGTGCCGACTCATGTGCTCTCTATGAAGAAAGGTGGGGGGCCGAAGATCGACGGTTTGCTGCCGACCGCGATATTCAGCCGGATCTACATTTCGAATCGCGGCGGGTTTGCGATGTTCGAGCCAAAACAGTTGAAATCAAGTGCGCTCAGCGGAGCGGTCGCGTCCCTGCCTTCGCAGGGGACTGCGGCGCATGGCGGCGGATTCTGACCGGCAGCGCCATGACGGCGGGCGGCGAACCTCCTGTCCGCCTGAACGTGGCCAGCTTTAATACGGCGAAATCAGACGATCAGGATCATTCCCTTCATGGGGGAGTGCCGTCCGAAAGGCATCTTCAAGGGCATGGTGACGCGATCCGGGGTGTTCATGCCGCCAAATGCCTCATTGCAAAGCCGCTGCCGCCTAAAAGCCAAGACAGGTGAAACAGGCCTAGAATCTCCACAATAGCCTTGTGAGCTCATCTCGGCGGGGCGGCCGGGTGCTGGTAGTTCTCTCAGTATTCAGGTTCAAGCCGCATCTCCTAGACTGGTGTTCGCTTGCGCGAATCCCGCCGTGAATCGGACGGATTCCTTAGGAGGGCAATATGCTTAATCTGGCCAAGCCAGCTATTTCGATTGTGCTGATGAGTGCGTTGATCGGACTCCCGACTGCTTGTTCGCATGGTCCCAGCGACGAAACAATTGCTAAGGACATTCAGAGCAAAGCGGCTGCCGATCCAGATACCAGGGGCTCCCAGGTCACCGTTGCAGCCAAGGACGGGAAAGTCACGTTGAGCGGCCAGGCTACGAATCCCGCGGCCCAACAGAAGTTCGAGCAGATCGCCCGTCAAGAGCCGGGAGTCACTGGTGTCGATGACCAGTCCACGGTCGCGGCCGCAGGGGCGCCAGGCGAAGCCCCTGCTCAGGCAATGGCGCCAGCGGCGGCTCCGGCCCCTGCCCCGGCTCCCCCACCAAAACCCAAACCTCAGCCGATTGTCATACCAGCCGGAACCGTACTTACCGTCAGAACAGGGCAGGCCTTAAGTTCAAAGACCAGCCAAACTGGCCAGACTTTTATGGGCACGCTGGCGCAACCAGTGAAAGGAAAGGCCCTGCCCGCAGGATCATCCGTGACTGGCACGGTAGTGACAGCCAAGGCCAAGGGCAAAATCAAAGGTGAAGGCCAACTGGACCTGGCGCTTACCAGCATTGCCGTCCATGGACATACGTATCCCATCAAGACTGCGTTGCTGAGCAGCACGGTGAAAGGGAAGGGCAAGAGGACGGCTGTCACCACTGGAGCAGGAGCAGGTGGGGGCGCGTTGATCGGAGGACTGGCAGGAGGGGGCAAGGGAGCAGCGATTGGTGCTTTAGCGGGTGCGGGCGCAGGATTTATCGGAGGTACGTTTACGGGAAACAAGCAGATCGAAATCCCGGCAGAAACACCTCTCAGTTTCACAATGTCAGCGCCTCTGACGCTTTCACCGGCGGCTGAGTAACTCGGCAATCGTCGGCGCGATCAACGAGCTTCGCCCTGATAGAGCACGACCCATTTTGTAACTGTGGCAATCAGAAAGCGAGTTTCGCTCAACGGAGCAGTCGCGCTTCGGCTTTCGCATGCGGCGGCATATCGCGGATGATGCGGAGGATTCTGATTGGAAACGGCTGACCGCAGGCGGCGAAACTGCTGCCTGTGCGGTCGTGATGCGGGCTCGCGGAGCCAGCAACGTTTACGGCCAGATCAGCCGGCCGAAGATAGTGCTCAGGGCGAGCGCACTATTCTTCTTGATGAGCTTCAGCGTCAGGAAAATTTTTTTCATAGGGGAGTCCCGTCCGAAACGCATCTTCAGGATGGCACGCGGGCGGGGGGCCAGGTGTTAATGCCGCAAGAACTTTTCATCCGAAGGTTTGTTACCGTACCAAGTTGGTTCTGCGTCGGGAAGAAAGGCGCTAGAGGGTTACAGCCCTACGCTATCCTTAGTGCTTTGAATGCCTTGACAAGCTGAAGGCGCCGGTCGCATAGTCCTGCCCAACTGGAGATTCCGGGCGGTGTATTGTCGAGCCAATTACTATCCGCCAAGATACGCCCACTGTGGTGCGGACCGTCAGACTGCCTTTTTTCTGGGCGTTCGTTCGTGGAATGTGCCTTGAAGCTGGCAGGGTTTTTTGGAGGGCTGCGCAGTGTCACCGTTACGCGTTCTTGCTTCCAGGCAGCCGGCGCAAGTCCAGACTTCCTCGAAGAAAAATCGGGCTCAACATCCAGCCTCTCTGAAATCCATAGAGAACCGCTCAGCATGGCCGAACTACTCGCTGGCGAACCTTCACATTTTTGCGCCTGACGGAGTCAGGCGAGGCGAAATGCAGGGCAGCACGGGCACGTTGCCGTTTCCCATCCAGGCGAAGCTGGAAGTGGGAAACGTTGCAGATCCGCTGGAGCGGGAAGCCGATCGCGTGGCCGAACAGGTGACCGGTATGCGGCAACAAATGGCGTCTGCCGATATAGAGGCGGCAAGGCCCGGCCGCACCAAGCAGGCGGAAGCGCCGGCGATCGTGCAAGAGACGCTGCGTTCAGCCGGACAGCCGTTGGACGCAGCAACCCGCGCTTTCATGGAGCCACGTTTTGGCTACGACTTCAGCCGTGTGAGGGTACACACGGAGGGAGAGGCCGCTCGATCGGCGAAGGCCATTGGTGCGCGCGCATACACCGCGGGATCGGACGTGGTATTCGCTGCAGGCCATTCTGCCGCGAGCGACACCAATTTGCTTGCCCACGAGCTGGCGCACGTTGTGCAGCAGACCGGAGCGAACACGAGACAACCTCTTACGGTCCGCCGCCAGCCCAGTCCTGACATTGACGAGTACATTCCGGCGATCGGCGCACCGGAACGACAGCCCAGCGATCCGAAGAAGAACAAGCCGGAGGTGCTTGGACGATTGGACGTCGATACGTTGTTTGAGAACAATCCTGATGCGAAGAAGCGCGTGGCGGACGTTGCGAAAGAACTGGATATCGATCCCGGCCTGCTAGCTGAGTCGTTGGTCGCGGAGACAGCGACGGCGTGGACGCGAACGACGGGAAAGATCGCGTCCGAAGTGCTTGGCATGGATGACTGGTTCGATCCCGCATTGGAGGGACGACTGAAGGGCATCATCGATGCGCATCCCGGGCTGGATTTGAAATTTTCGGATGTAAAGAAGACGGGGAAGTTCTGGGACACAAGCACAGAGAAGAAGGGCGGCGCAAAGAAACCTAGGGGAGTTCTGGAAGCAAAGAAGTCTGTTCCCGCGTGGGCCGTGTACATGAAGATGCAGACGGATATGCTTCGCGATGTACTCGCAAAGGAGCCCGCGCTCAAGAACGGCCCAATCCGCACACTCGAAGATTTAACCCCGGAGCAGCGCATCACCATAGAAAGGCTTGCTGCCAATGCTGGTGTGGGCTTTGCCGCGAAGGCGTTTGTTCAACTCGCACAGGGCGGAGATATTCCCCGCAAGGGTGGCACCAGACGTGATCCGAAGCATCCGTTCCGGACCGCAGCGCTGCACATGGGGCGGGCGGTACACCTGGACCAGGCGGTCTTTGGACGTTCGCCGAGTGACTACAAACCTCCGGAGCCAGCAATCTCGCATAACGAAGCAGCGACGCGATTCGACATGCCGTGGGTGAAAAAGCTGCCTGAGTGGATTACTCCGCACAACTACTAGCGGGGTTGCTCCGCTAGAGCCTCGAACAAGAACCGTCACGAGCGGATGGACACGCGGTGCATAGCGTCGCCGCAGCTTCTGGTAGGCTGGCCCTCGCGATTCACATCGCATTTCAACTGGTTCGAAAAATTCTGATTGCAAACCTGCGTTTGCAGCGCACAGGAGCGGATCCTGCTATGTCGGATCACAAGTTGACGCGTCGAGAGGTTCTGGCGCGCATGAGTGCAGCGGCGGTGACGGCTGCGTTGCCGGGAGCGAATGGATCTCCCGCCGATGCCAAACCAGCGTCGTATCGTCCGCTGAACGTGAAGAAGGGCGGCAAGCCGAATGTGCTCTGGATCACCAGCGAAGGTATTCCGCTGTCCGTCATCGGTTGCTATGGCAGCAAGTTGATGAGCACTCCGAATATCGATCGCCTGGCGAAGGAGGGCATGCGCTTTGATAACAGCTTCACAACCAACGCACTGTGCGCGCCGAGCCGGGCCGTTCTTCTTACAGGCAAGTACAACCACTTGAACGGCATGTACAGCAACCCGGCGGAGACTACAGGCGGCGTCACAATAGAGTCGCACTTCGATGAGAACCAGGAGACGCTGCCGAAGATCCTGAAGCGCAATGGCTATCAGACGGGCACTGTGGGCAAATGGCATCTTCCGGCGAATCCCGGCACGGTGGGCTTCGACTACTACGTCTACAAGGACAATGCCGGAGGGCCCTATTACCAGGCCGAGCATTACAAGCACAATACGGAACTGGGCAGTTCCGAGACCAAGGAAACAAGCATCCCCGGCTACAGCACGGACAATGAAGTCGACCTCACGATCAAGGGCATCGAGAAGTTCGATCGACCGTTCTTCATGATGCTGCAGTTCTTCAACGCACATCGGCCCTTCGAGCCGAAGCACGAATACGAACACCTGTACGACAACACCCGTATACCCGAACCAGGCACGTTTTACGACGATTACTCGCATCGCGCGGCCGGAGCGAAGATGGCGCGCATGCGGGTCTCCGAGATGCCGGATTTCCATCCGTCTTCTGAGCTGACGGAACGGCAGCGCAAGCAGTGGAACTATCAGCAGTTCATGGCGCACTTTCTTGGCACCTTTCGCGCGCAGGAGGAGAATGTTGGCCGGCTTCTCGATTACCTGGATCGCACCGGGCTGGCGGAGAACACGATTGTGGTTTACACCGGGGACCATGGTTTTTTCCTGGGGGATCATGGCTGGTTCGACAAGCGCTTCATGTACGAGCAGGCGATCCGCGTGCCCTGGATCATTCGTTATCCCAGGCACATCAAGCCGGGAACGGTGACCAAGGACTGGGTGGTGAACATCGACAACGCGCCCACGGTCCTCGACCTGCTAGGCATTCCGGTCCCTGATGACATGCAGGGCCGCAGCCTTGCACCCGTATTGCGGAGTGAAACGCCGGCCGACTGGCAGAAGTCTTACTACTATCACTATTACGAATTCGCCCCACCGCACTGGGTGCTGCCGCACTATGGCATCCGCACCGAACGTTATAAGCTCATCTCCTATTACACAGTGAACGAGTGGGAGCTGTTCGATCTCGAAAAGGATCCGGATGAGATGGAGAACCTCTTCGAATGGGGTGGCTTCAAGGTGCATCCGGGCTATGAGGACATAGCACGCGACCTGGTGAATCAACTGAAGGCGCTAAGAGACAAATACAAGGACACGACCGGAGCTCCTGTAAAGCTTTGGCCATTGAGTAGTTACGACTGAGCTGACCCTGAAATGCACGGTCGCATACGAGATTGGATCGTGTGACTCGATATGCGGACGCACACGGTGCAAGTGAGCGGGGAGTGAATCGATGTTTGAGACGGAGGGGTTCCCACTGACTCGAGTCGGCATCTTACTTTTCGGCGCTTCCAAAAGGTGCAATGGAAGCCGGTAAGGAGATCGTGATGTCAGATCAGAAGAAGTGCGCCAACCCTGCATGTAGCTGCGTTCCAGCCAACAAGGAGAAGTTTTGCAGCGCCCATTGTGAGGGTCTCAAAGGCTCAACCGAGGTGATGTGCGCTTGCGGACATCCAGGCTGCCAAGGGGAAGCGTTGCGGTCGCGGTAGTTTGCAACGACTGGGCGACTCGCTTTTCGCGAGCGCACCTGCGCGGAGGAGTAGCGGGCCGGCGACGAAGAATCTCCGCGAAGGCTGACGAATGTGCGGCCATGCCTGTGCGGAATGTATTGATGAGTGTGCTCCCAGAGAACTACCATGCTTCTTCCTTATCTGGAAGCGCCAGTTGAAGCAGCGATCCTCTGTTCGACAAGTGGCACGACTATTCATAGTCCGGCGTAAACTAGCCTGATAAAGTGAGCGGGGTCGATCACAAAGCGTCCCCATTTCTCATCGAAGGCGGCTGAAGGTTTCGCGGCAATGACTTCGTCCAGCGATTTACCCTGTCGTTTGAGTGCGGCCACGTTGTCTCGTACCGTTACGAGCATGTCGCGAAACTCAATCAGCTGTGCGCGCGTTCCCACGGGGCCATGGCCGGGAATCACAATAGTCTTGTCAGTTGTGCGTTCGATTGCCTTGTCGGCCCATTTGATGGCGGCATTGATGTTGCCACCATCTTGATTGTCAATAAATGGGTAGTTGCCATTCCAGAACGTATCACCGAGAGCCAACACGTCGGCTTTTTCAAAATAGGCCCAGACGTCCCCATCTGTATGACCAGGACCATTGTGCTCTACGTAGATCGTATCCCCGGCAAAGATGAATGTTGTGCTGTCATCTACGAGTATTGTGGGGCGTGCACCAGCCTGTACGGGAGGCATGGTCCAGTTCCAATCGTCGACATGAGTTGCCTGGGACAAGTGCTTCAGTGTGTTCCCGTGCGCAATGATCGTTGCGCCAGACTGATGCATCCATCCATTACCGTCAGTGTGGTCCCAATGCCAATGAGTATTGACCACATATACGATCGGAGTGGGGCTAATCGCGTTGAGTGCGGCCTTTACTTTGGCTTCCGAGACGCTGATTCCAGCGTCAATCACAAACTTCCCACGGTCGCCTGACAAGACGATGATGTTGGCACCCGAACCCATCAATACGCTGATATTTCCACGCAATGTTTGCGTGACGATGTCTCCTTCTGCTCTGCGTAAATAACGAGCCCCAGCGCCGGTGTGAAAGTAATCGTGTGGCGTGACACCTGACGACTGCTCAACCGAAGTGGGCGGAACTTGAGAGACTGCAAGTGACGCAGAGAAGATCATCCCGATTGCCACATAGACAACTCTCGAGAACGAACTAGTACGCAAAGTCATTTCCTTCTTCGGATGCTTTGTGATGGTATTCATCTCAATTCCTCTTTCTAAGTTCTGCTTACGGTCTCAACTTAGCCCGAGCAATCATCTAATGCCACGACATGGATACGCCAATTTCGGACACGGGCGTCGTTCTCCTTGCAGAAGACTCACGCTGCAATTCGAAGAACGAGGTCGCCGATGGAAATGCACCAGCGATGTGCAATGGTGATGGTGGCCAGAGACGAGATCGAACCGCGCCGGCCTGTTCAGGGCCTCTTACCGATGGAGCTAACAAACGGAATCCGACCTCCTGTCACTAACTGTTGATGTCAGGAGGGTGCTATGTCTCAGCAGGCTTTTGTTCTGTGGTTCGCTGACGATGGGAATACAAATCTAGCCACGTTGAATTCGCTGCTGAATCAGGGCCGACGTGTCGTCCTGGCCTCTGCCATGAGCGGCACAGGCGAAGCGGGATCGGAAACACCGCAGAGTCCGTTTCCGTACTCACGTGCCGCGGTCATTTTGACCGACGGCAGCGATATGAGCCAGCAGGCGTTCGTGCTCTGGTTTGCGGATGACGGCAATACGAATCTGGCTAGCCTGAACTTACTTTTGCAGTCGTGGGGTATTGTCTCGCTGACTGCGATGAGTGGCACTGGCGAGCATGGGCCGGATACCCCACAGAGCCCGTTCCCCTATTCACGAGCATTGGTCATTCTGCAGCGTTGAAGACGTTTGAAAACGCCGGTTCTTTGCAATCTATTTGGGCCTTCGTGAGTGTGGTGCTGTCCGATTTCCCATCTAATCTTGCGACGTACTTAAAGGCCCCGATAGACGCCTCCGTCTACAAGAACCGTTTGACCAGTGATGTACGAGGCGCGTTCGGATGCCAGCCAGACGATAGCGTCCGCAATCTCTTCTGGTTGTGCGAAACGACGGAGCGGGATGCTCTGCGCAATCTCGGTTTCGTACTGTGCGGCCGTGCCTCCTGCCATCTGCGCTTTGCTTTGTGCAAGCTCCTTCATACGATCTGTCGCGGTGTAGCCCGGTGCAACGTTGTTGATGGTTATATTGTCAGGGCCGAATTGAGTGGCAAGCGAACGAACCAGTCCAAGCACACCCGCCCTTACAGAATTAGAAAGGATGAGTTCTGGGACAGGCTGCTTCACGGTCATCGAGGTAATGGTCACGACCCTGCCCCAGTGTCGCTGCTGCATGTAGGGCAACACCGCGTGCGCGAAGGACACTATGCTGCGAAGGTTTAATTGGTAAGCGTTATCCCATTCGGGCATCGTTGTTTCGAGAAAGAGCTTTGCCGGCGGACCACCCGCGTTGGTGACGCATATGTCGATACGCCCGTAACGGCGATGTACTGCTTCTACGAACTGGCGCACACGGAGATCATCGGCGACGTCAAAGGTATCCGCGTAGACAGATACACCATACGTCCGGCGCACTTCTTCCTCTACCTGCTCCAGCGCATCGCTATTGCGGGCGCAGAGTGCAAGATGCGTGCCCTCAGCAGCAAGCGCCAAAGCGGCTGCCCGGCCAATTCCTTTGCTTGATGCGGCGACGATGGCGACTCGATCACGAAGGCCAGTTTCCATGGAAATCAGTATAGGGTCGGTTCGGTCGTCGCAGCAGACCACCCCATGCCTCTATGCATCCGCTCGAACCACTCCTAGTAGGCGCTCATACGTTCAGATCCCTCCGCCGTACTCCTGAATTACTCTGTGCTTGGTGGTCGCCACTGCAGACAGACGAATTGCTATAATCGCGCTCGCGAAAGGATTGGCCAAAGGATGAGCGCAATCGCGAGAAAAGATTTGTCGAACGTCCAACACATTCGCCTTGAAGACATGCCCACGGAGCATCTGAATCCGCTCCTTGAACGGCAGTTTGTCGCGGGTGAAAAGAGCATGCTGGCGAGGTTGATACTTCGCGCAGGTTGCATCGTGCCGCTGCACAGCCACGAGAATGAACAGATCACCTATATCCTTGAAGGTGCGCTGAAGTTCTCCTTGCCGGAGAGAGAGGTAGTCGTGCGGGCTGGAGAAATCCTCGTAATCCCGGGGAATGTTCCTCATTCCGCGGAAGCGCTGGAAGACACGGTAGATCTTGACGTATTCTGCCCGCCCCGGGCGGACTGGATCAGCGGAGCAGATGCCTATCTCCGCAGGTAGATCCTCCTCGAGGAGTGTCGAATCTGGTTACATCCTGAGCATCGTCAGAGGCTATTCCAAGGGAACGCATCTGAGCGGCAAATGCAGCTGAGCCGCAAATGAGGTCCGGGTAATGGAGAACACCGGGGTCATCTGGATCATGATGGCTGGCATCTTCCTGTCTACAGCAAGCGGGCGCGCCAGCCAGACGATTGACCCGGCAGTAGCCAAGGAAATCTCCACGACCTGGGCCATCGACAACCACGCCCACCCTGTCCTTGCTCCTCCCAACGATCGGGCTGACAAGGATTTCGATGCGTTGCCGGCCGATGCAATGGAGCAGCAATCCGATCCAGTCGCGTTGCGTCCCGACTTTCATCTCCTGGGCACAGCGTGGAAGGCGCTCTATGGATTCGACACTCCACCACCTCTCGATGCGGACGGACTGAAGCGCCTGAACGACGCGCGCACACATGCCAAAGGAACACACGGCGAACACTATCCAGAATGGGTACTCGATCAAGCCAGGATTGGCACGATGCTGGCGAACCGCGTAACCATGGGGCCCGGTATTGAGCCGCCACAGTTTCAATGGGTGCCATATGCTGACGCGCTTATTTTTCCGCTGGACAACACCGGGATGGCTGCCGCATCGCCCGACCGAAAGCAACTCTTCGCATTGGAAGACATGGTCCGGGCCCGCTATTTGAACCAGGCAGGATTGAACACTATTCCGGCCACGCTCGACGAATATTTGCAGCGAGTTGTGACCGCCACGCTGGAGCGGCAAAAAGCCGGCGGAGCGATCGCCGAAAAATTCGAGGTGGCCTATTTGCGCTCGTTTGCTTTTAGCGATCCGCCTCGCGCTGAGGCGGAGAGGATTTACCTGCGATGGGTTGGTCATTCCAATCCAGATGGTCAGGAATACGAGCTACTGCAGAGCTTCCTCTTTCGCTACGTCGCGATGGAATGCGGACGACTGCGAATGCCGGTTCATCTACACGCAATGGGAGGGCTTGGAAGGTATTTCTCCATCGCGGGTGCAAACCCGCTACTACTTGAGCCGGTGTTCAACGATCCGCGACTCAAAAATACGAATTTTGTCCTGCTGCACGGCGGCTGGCCTTATGTGCGCGAAATCGGCGCGCTGCTTCAGAAGCCCAACGTCTTTGTGGATTTGTCGCTGCAGTCACTGACCATGACACCTCATGCGCAGTCTCAATGGCTGCGGGAGTGGTTGGAATGGGAGCCGGAGAAGGTGCTCTTTGGAACGGACGCGTATCCCTTCTCGGATGAACTAGGCTGGCCGGAATCGGCATGGATTGCAAGCCGAAACGAACGCGATGCACTGGGGATGGCGCTTACGGGCATGCTGGATGACGGCGAGATCAGCCGGAAACGGGCAAGTGAGCTGATACGTCTGGTTTTGCGCGGGAATGCGGAGGCCGTTTACAAGCTGCGAGTCACAAAAGACCGTGCGGAACCTGCAGGGCCGCTTCGCTCTAAATTGTCACCGCGCTAAAGAGGAGATCGAAGGGACTCCGCTGGCGACGGCCACGAACGTTTCGGGCGACGCCCCTGCTCCAGAAGGAAAGCGCGTTGCACCGCCGCTTCGTAAAGTGATTGTCCGCCCGTAGCGGAAAAACGAAGGAAGAATATCTCCCTTCCCCCACTTCTAGATTATTGCGCGCCAGGGGGCTTGCGGCAAGACCCGGGTCATGCCGCAACATCGTCGGCTGAAGCAAACAATCTACGGAAATGGGAGGCGGGATGAGTGAGCATGTGGTGGTGATTGCAGGAGGAGGTCCGACGGGGATGATGTTGGCGGGCGAGTTGACGTTGGCGGGCGTCGACGTCGCCATCGTCGAGCGGCGCGCCAGCCAGGACCTTGTCGGATCGCGCGCCGGCGGTTTGCACTCACGCACGATCGAGGTCTTCGATCAACGCGGAATCGCCGATCGGTTCCTCTCGGAGGGACAGGTGGCTCAGATCGCGGGGTTCGCCGGGGTCCGGTTGGACATCAGCGATTTTCCCACCCGGCACAATTACGGACTCGAGCTGTGGCAGAACCATATCGAGCGCATACTGGCGGGCTGGATCGGCGAACTGGCGGTGCCGATCTATCGCGGACGTGAGGTGATGGGTTTCGCGCAGGACGACACGGGCCTTGGCGTCGAACTGTCCGACGGCTCGTCGGTGCGGGCGGAATATCTCGTCGGGTGCGATGGCGGAGGCACATCCGCAAGGCGGCGGGCATCGCGTTCCCGGGATCGGATCCGACGACCAGCAACCTGATCGCTGAAGTCGAGATGGCTGAGACACCCGAATGGGGCATCCACCGCAGCGCCTTTGGTGTTCATTCCTTCGGCAGGAAGGAGTACCAGATCGTCGACGGCAAGATTGTCTACGCGGATCGGGGACCGGTGGGTGTCCTGGTAACCGAACAGCACGTCGGCCCCGCGACCGAACCCACCTTGGGCGATCTCAGCGAGGCTCTCATCGCCGCATGCGGGACGGACTACGGGGTCCATAGCCCCGTCTGGATCTCCCGGTTCACCGATGCAGCGCGGCAGGCCGCGGCCTACCGCAAGGGACGGGTACTGATCGCCGGCGACGCGGCACACGTGCATCCGCCGGACGGTGGACAGGGTCTCCAGACCGGTGTGCAGGATGCGGTGAACCTGGGATGGAAGCTAGCCCAGGTGGTCAAGGGGGCGTCGCCGGAATGCCTCCTGGATACCTACCACACCGAGCGCCACCCGGTTGCTGCCCGCGTGTTGCGCAACACGATGGCTTCGATCGTTCTTCGCCGCGAAGACGACCGCACGAAGGCACTGCGCGACACCATGTCCGAGCTTCTCGGCATGGACGAGCCGCGCAGACGGTTCGGCGCGATGATGTCCGGTCTCGACATTCATTACGATCTCGGCGAGGGACATCCGCTGCTCGGTCGCCGCATGCCCGATCTCGATCTGGTCACAGCCAACGGCCCGCTGCGGGTCTTCACCCTGCTGCACGATGCCCGGCCGATGCTACTTAATCTCGGTGAACCCGGCGGCTTCGACATCACTCCATGGGCAGATCGCGTTCAGTCGATCGACGCCGAATACGCTGGTAGGTGGGAGCTTCCGGCGATCGGAGAGGTTAATGCTCCGACCGCTGTCCTGGTTCGGCCCGACGGATATGTGGCCTGGGTGGGAGACTCAACCCAAGTAGGGCTCGCTGACTCGCTAACCGCGTGGTTCGGACCGCCTACTGCGGCGTAGAGCATTTTCGGTAATGGCGAGGGCTCGGTAACGTGACCACCCGCCACCGCCCCCTTCCGGTGCGGGAGGGCCCTGTATAACATCAGCCGAATCATGAGGATATGTGGTCTTCCGAGCACTAAATATGTCCATCCATTGGGGTTACGCGTAAATATGTCCAGCGATTGGAGTTAGCGATCGCCAAAATGCGAGCCAGCGCCGCCACAAATGAAAAACGCCACCGTCGCGGTGGCGCTTTCGATCTCGTGTGGTTGTGGCCGAAGTTGGTCTCTATATTTTTAGTGTAGCGAATTGAGTGGAATTAAATGCCAGGTTTTGCCATGGGATTGTTCAACCGGTTTCCGAAATGGGTAATGCCATTCACGGAATTCTTGGAGGTATGAAATGAGAACCCTACGCCATTCCTCTGGACCGCGACGGCGCCCCAATTATTGGCCAGCTCGTTTGCGGACACCACACTTAGCGTTATTTCGATCCTGTAACAGCTTTCGGCCGTTCTCCTGACGTTGAGGTGAGGTATGCTTTGATCTGCTCAACGGCCGCGACCGCCTCCTCGATGCAGGCAGCAGTGAGGGCAGCGAGGACTTTCGCAGCCTTTTCCATCTGACCGTGCTTGCGAAGCGTTACCGCCTCGGCTTCTGCTTTTGCCACTCGCGTGTCCCAGGTCTTTTCTAGCTCGTCGAATGTTTGTCTTGCAATTTTTTGCCTTTCCAGGAATCCATTTCCGTGTTCATCTCCTTTGATTAGATCCAGCAGATTCCGGAAGAGCCACCAGTATGACCCAATCTCATACTGATCTTGATTTGCTTCCGGTGGCGGAATAACAGCTCGCCCCACCGTTCCTGCTTTCGACAAAAGAGCGGGTAGGTCACCGGCCCCCATGAAAACTGGCATGTAAAGACCCGTACACGGAGTTACGGGATTCCACCACAACATGGGGAGGTGATCTTCACTCTGCGGCAGCACGAAAATCGCGGAACTTGCTGTGTTGCCCCAGGTAAAGGAGGCCGGCGAGGAATGCATGCAGAGCGTTAAAAAATCCGGCAGGGCAGGGTTGAAGTAGGGACCCTCCAGTAACGTATCCTCGTAATGATCTCTCAGAATCCGCTTCATCCACGCAACATCAACCCCTCTGTGACTGCCTTCAGGCTTCTTCAGAAGTTCGCGACTGCGCTGAACTCGAATCTGAGAGACTTGCAAGGGTCTTTGGAAGTCCGTATACGCAAAAGCAAAGTCAAACCGGTTTCGTTCTTCTTCCGACCACCAGCCTTGGGAAATGGCGTAGTCAATCAGATCGCCGCTAGCAAGGTCCCAGGACTCGCGAATACTGGGTTGATTCGAAATGGCGGCCGTGCCGTGGAGAAAACGGCGTGCAATCCATCTCTTGCCAACTGTTTCGAGAACCCAGGCCTCGCGGGGGTCGGCGATTATATAAGAGTTGTTATATGCGCCGTCAGCGTGTGGCGCCATTGGAACGGCAGAACCCCATTGACCGTATTCTTCGAGCAGCGAAGTCATAACCTGCATGCTTTCGCGAGCAGTCTTTCCGCGCTCCAGACCCAGGCGCAGAAGCTCTATTCCTAGTAGCCCTTTCCCTGGGCCTTTTCCCGCCCTTTGCGCGGTGATGTCTGCGGCGAGATCTTTGGTGAAGATAGCCTCATTTCCAATTGCGACACCATGCTCGTTCATCCCTTCTTCGTAGCCCCAACACCAATAGGGAGCAGACCCTATCGTGGCGTAGGTTTCCTCCGCTTCGGGAATGCTCACGTAAGCCAGCTGTAGTTTTTCGCCTGCCGGATGTTTGCGACGAGCGGCATTCACGAGCGGCTGGCTGTCGTAAACCGGCCGATCGCTATTTTTGCCCAGCATCACAGCGCCGGTTAAAGAAGCGTTGCCTAATACGACGAAGTTGTCGCAGCTCCAGGGGAGATTGCGTGATGCCGTGGTGTCATGCGCTGCCATCGAATTACCTTCTGCGCTGGTTTCAAAATATTCATTTACGTTCAAGCGGCTCCGCCGGGATTGCCTGCTCAAAGCAGGGGATCATCAGCCCGATTGTCATACCAATTAAGGCTCCGATCCCGAGGATAGCGAAGGCCACGATCCAACCTGCCGAAGCGCTTATCGCGGTGATCACATAAGGCGCGATCACACCGCCACTGATGCCTACCAGAATGATCAGCCCAAACAGTTTCCCGGCCCGGCCCGGACTCTGGAGCATGTCGGTTGGCAGTGCCCCGATCGACGCATTGGTTAAAGGAACGCCCCAACCCGCGAGAATCGCCATCAGCAAAAGCGTTGCGTAATTCGAGCGGGCAAGAAATGGGAAGAGAACGGTGGCGACGCCCGCAACGAGAAAGCCAGGAATTGCCATCACGTAGGCTCGGGCCTTGACAGTCTCCATGCCGCTTAGGATCAGCCGATCCGAAATGACTCCGCCCAGGGGTGTGGAAACAACTCCGATCAAACCGACGGCCAAAATAGCCGCGCCTGCCTGGGTGGGATGATAGCCCAGACTATACATGTAAGAGGGAAGAACAGTGTTCAATCCGATGAGCTGCCAAGCGTTGGCAAAGAGGCACAGGGCTACCAACCATCCCACAAGCGATCTAAAAGGACTAACGGGCGGTGCGGAAGAAATTAGATCATCCGGCGAGGGCGTCGAAGTTACAGCAACCGGGTCTCGCGCCAGCAGCGCCCAGAGTAAAGCGACGACCGCAACTATGACACCGAATTCGATAAAGCTCTTTTACCAGGTTCCCGCGACCTCCAGAAGCCAACCGGTCAATAGACCGCCGAACCCGATGCCGAACGGAATTGCTGCACTGACGATTCCGGAAGCCATGCCTCTCTGCGCGAGCGGAAACCATGCTGTGGTCATGCTCGTCGTGACAAACCACACGATTCCCCAACCTTGAAGAAAACGTAATAAAAGAATCAGGCCGTAGTGCCCAAGGAACGGGATGGCGAACTGGGGGATGAGGAGCAGGATGGCAGCGAGCAATCCGTCTTCTTCAACCCGATGCGCGAAGCGAAAAGAGATTCGACAAAACTACCGATTGCATACCCTGCCATCAACAGAGATGAGCCGAGTTGGGCGCTGGCTGAAGTCAACGAGAAGGTCTTGGACAACTCGGGGATGGCGACGGACCAAGTGGTCAGACTGGCATAAGCAAACGCCAAAAAAACGAAATTCACGGCGAGAATCACCCAGCGGTAGCCTGACTCCTTTGCCTCGTCATATCCGCTTCTAAGCGATTTGATGTTTATGACTTCGATCTCCCGCGGAGCAACATGATAACCCCATCGCTGCCGCCGGCTCCAGCCTTGGTAGACATGCCCCACGGTAAAAATGATTACCTGCAGAGCAGAAGCAAGCAGTACACCTCATGAAGGTCAATCACGATTCCATCCCATCTTCGCCTACGCCAATGCTAGCGACGCCAGACGCACCAAGGTCGGGCCTTATGTGCAGGTTCAGAGCGTCGATACCCTCCCGGCAAGTCGGCCAGCGTACCCGAATCACATGGGCAACCTACCGGTCTAGAAAATCGGAGCCTAGCGCGTTTATGGGGACTGAACGCGACTGGATCGTCGAGGTCTCGTTAAGAGTTAGAGGAAAGCTCTGTCTTTTCAAAGCGTCATTGAGGCCGTTCCCAGGGAATGGCCGCTCTCGTTCCATGTCCGAAATTGCTGTATTCGTGTCGTGGCGCATGCACCACAAAGACACTACGATTGAATGGGAGGAGCAGCAACGACCAAATGGCGAATCTATCCTCAGCTCTCATCATTCCCGATTCTTTGCTTGCGAGAGAAGCCACTGATCTACTGCGTGAGCATTCCACGGATCTGCTCTTTAATCACTCGATGCGCGTCTACTTGTTCGCGGCTGAGCAGGGCCGTCAACGAAAGCTTCGCTTCGATCCTGAACTTCTCTACGTCGCGGCCGCATTTCACGATTTCGGTCTCCTTAAGAAATTCTCGAGCCCAGACGAACGCTTCGAAGTCGATGGCGCAAACGCGGCCCGTCAGTTCCTCACGGCACATAAGGTCCCTGAAGAACAGGTAGAAATTGCATGGGCAGCCATTGCTCTGCACACTACTCCCGGCGTCACTCAGTACATGCGCCCCGAAGTAGCTCTACTTTATTCGGGAGTCGGTCTCGATGTGCTTGGAAAAGGCTTCGATCAGTTTCCTTCGGAGTTGCGGGAGAAAATCGTGGCCGAATACCCTCGAAAGCACTTCAAGGAAGGCTTCATCCAGGAGTACTTTGCCGGCTTTGCGCGCAAGCCCGGCACGACCTATGGCACCGTGAACGCCAGCATCTGTGAGCGTCTCATCCCTGGTTATAAAGCCCCTAACGCCGTCGACGTGATAGCTGCATCTCCCTTTCCTGATTCCGACGACTAATACAGCAAGTTCCAAGGAGTGAAGCAATGGCAGAGATGAAAGCAATGGAGTTTACGGACGAACTGCACCTGCAGCCGGTAAGACGTCCCGTTCCCGAGCCTCAAGGGGGCGAAATCTTGATTCAGGTCTTCGCCGCTGGAGTGACCCCTACAGAGAAGCTTTGGTATCCCACCAGCCACTATGCGGACGGTACAGCCCGATCCAAGGCGATTCCGGGACATGAATTCTCAGGCACAGTTGCGGGGTTAGGCGCGGGAGCAACTGGCTACAGCCTGGGAGATACTGTTTTTGGCTTGAACGATTGGTTCGCAGAGGGTGCTACGGCTGAGTTCTGCATAACAAAACCATCGAATCTTTCTCTGAAGCCATCTTCTCTTTCCCACATCGAAGCGGCCTCAGCCCCGATTGGCTTGCTGACGGCATGGCAGGGACTGCATCTCCGAGCAAAATTACAGAAAGGCGAACGAGTTCTCATACACGGAGGAGCAGGTGCGGTGGGACTTTTCGCGGTTCAACTTGCAAAATCACAAGGAGCGTATGTGATTGCCACGTCGTCCAAGGCGAACATCGATTTTGTACAGCAGCTTGGAGCCGATGAGGTCATCGATTATCGGGAGCGCCGTTTTGAGGAGGCAGGCCTAGTCGATGTGATCTTCGATACCGTGGGTGGAGAAACCCTGGACAGGTCCTGGGATCTTCTCATGCCTGGTGGCAGGTTGGTCACGATCGCTGCGGACGCAGAGTCAAATACCGATCCACGAGTAAAGAGTGCTTTCTTCATCGTCGAACAAGATGGAGAACAACTAGCCGCACTGGGCAAGCTTTTCGATTCCGGGGAATTGAAAGCTTTTGTCAAAGCTGAGCTGCCAATGGAAGAAGCAGACCATGCTTATAGTGGCTCGATTGCCGGCAATCCCGGCAAGCTAATCATCCGGACGAAGTAGTTTCGCCGGCCCCTGGAAAGATTTTGAAAGGCTTAAGCTGTACACACGTTGTGCGCATGCTCTAATCCACTTGATGTTGGCACGACGCACAGGGGCGCGGACTAGTCACCATTCTAAGCTCCTTCCGTTTTAACAAATCTTAAAGCTTCGTTCGAAGGCGAACTGCGGGCAATCTAGATTGCAGAGACTTTTCCGCGTCGCTGATCGTCAGTTGAGATCAGAAACTTTGTCTATTCGGGAACGCGATTGTGCAATGGGCTCATGGGGCTGTAGGGATATTTTTGATACTGGCGTGGCCGATTGCACATGCTTCTTCGTGCGAGACCTTCAGCTGCTATCAGAACGAATCGCTTCGCTGTGCAATTAGTTCGGACGCGGATGATCTGCCGTGTCGAGGATCAGCAGAGCGAGCGATCGGAGCGGCACGAACTGCGGACGAACAACTAGAGGCGGCATTCGTTGGCGTGACTCGAAAAATGCACCTCTTCAGCGAGCACCTCCGGGGCACCTCTTCGGACGAGGCTTTTATTGCGAACTGGCAAGCGGTCGATGCTGCTTCCCAGCTCTGTATGAAGCAATGGTCATCGGAACATTATCTGCAGTGGCGACGCGCTTACTCCGAAGCCGCTCGATATTCGCGATCGAAGAGCTTGCCACTTCCTGGAGACATGATTCGCTAAAGATGCCAGCCTCAAGACCGGACGACAAGCGGCAAGCATCGTGCGGAACTACTTGACTTCTTCTTCTCACGCAGAAAATGCCCCGTCGCGACATTCTGAGATCTCAATTAGGGCGTGGTCTTCTCCGGTAGGCACGTAGACCATTATTTGGCCTACCGTCAATTACTTAAGCAGAAATTTGACCCCTGGGTCACTAACGACCCAAACCCGCTACAGTGTTGCCTCGGAAGGATGCGCGAGTGCGCTAAGTGAATGATTTGATGGTCGGGGCGGAGGGATTCGAACCCCCGACCCTCTGCTCCCAAAGAATGGCCGAGCCAATATTGCCTATTTGTTTCGACTTAGCTCCGCTATTAGATTCAACGCATTCCTGATTCGGTCGCTCAATTCATACAAGGCCATCTAAACCGGCACCCGCTACATTTCCCGCTACAGTTCTCGACAAGGGTTTTCGCGCATTACGCGCGCGCGTATCTCTCTGAAAATGTTCCAGACCTTAACATTCCTTAACAAGCGCGAGCCTTTCGGGGATACGCGCCCCGCGGCAAAGCAACCGCCCGCCCTCGCGCGCGCACTTGGCCGCGAGATGTCTACGGCTGCGCGTGCGAATCTGGCCTGGAGCGGGAACCGAAGTCCCCGCACCTTTGGGTTTGCATTTGGGGTGTGCTTACTTTCGCCCGGCTGAGGCGAACTTGGAGGCCGCCGCGATTTCCATTTGCGCTCTTGCGTCCGGGGTCTGTACCTGATCCCGGATCACATAAATGCGGTACCCGGTATAGGCACGCTCCGTGAAGTGCTTTTCGACGCTAAGCCGGTAATTGGATTTCAGGTAATCGGCAAAGCGCGGCCAGTTATCTACTTTGTCAAAGGTAGAAGGTTGGTCGAACCATTCATCGCTGACAACAATCACGGCTGGAGGCTTGCTTAAGATCATTGAAAAACTCGACTCGCGAAACTGATCAATTGTTGGAGATGTTTGCGGCGCGAAGAAAAGTATGTCTCCGACAATCGGCGTGCTTTGAACCAGTCCAAGGTGGTAGAGCGCCCCATAACATCCATACACGACATCCAGGCATTGAATACGACCATTCAGCCGCTCGTCTCCCATCTGGCTCAGGTCCGACTCTAGAGAAACGCCGAAGCCGTTGTTGGGAATAACCCGTGTTAGGCGATAGCAATATAAAGGAAGCACGACGAATATCGCTGCAACTATTCCGACGACAGCGAGTGCTGATATCCGTTTCTTGCTGCGTGCGGCGCTCGCTAGTTCAATAGACGACCAAAGTAGAACACACGCGGCGATGGGGTATGTGTGGTGGCTGTAGCCCTTGCCCTGGGCGAAATAGGAGAGGGCCCCGAACGTGGCTCCGATCAGCAACGCCCCACTCTCCCACGTTCGCCACCTGGAAGTAGCGAGAGCAGCAGCGCCCGCGAATGGAAGAATGCCCCACGCTCCAAACGGCAAAAGCCGCCGGAGCAGAAGGCCGAATGGGCGACGATTCATTCCTGCATACAAAGGAACATAGGTCCTGAGGCAATATAGGAATTCGCCGAACACGTGATAGTGCCACAGGAAACCGAAAACAATTAACCCCGGAATGAGCGCGCCGCCAACGCCCCAGGCGACGTAACGGAGGGGAGCTTCATCCCTTTTCCGAATCTGCCATACTGCTATCGCCAGAAGTGCCATCCCTAACGGTGCAACGGTTGGCTTGAGAGTACTGGCCATCCCCAGAGCCCATCCGAATGCGAGTAGAAGAAAGGGCTTGCGTTTGCGTAGGCCCTCGAAAAGGAAGGCGTACCCAATCATGATGAGAACGGCCATGACTTCATCGCGCTGGCCCGCGTTCCAGGGGCCGCCATTGCAGGCGTGCTGCAGAATGAATAGAACCCCGGCGAAGAATCCAGCCAACCAGTCATAGGGAAGGGCGATCACAATCATGGCCAGAGTGAGTAAGCCAAGTAGTGTGAAATCGTAAATGCGCGCTCCCAAGTCACTACCGCCAAACAGGGACACCTGCCATCTCTCAACAATGTGTGAACCCGGCATGTTGATGTCAGGTATGTCGCGATACGGAGCGAAACCGTGTGCCATCAAGAGATGGTCGTAACGAAATATCTGAGCATCACCAACGACTGGCCATCGATAACTCAAAAGGACGAAGGCGACGGAGATGCATCCGAGAACGATAGCCGTCAGGATGCGTAGGACCCTGGTTGAGATGGCGGTTCCTTTCTATCAGCGCGGCACAGCGAGGCAAATAGCTAAAAGACCAACAACATTCAAAGTCCCGATGAAGATAAAGGTTAATTTAGTGCGACCATGACCGACCTTTCGATGCTGCCGTTCGCATAACAAATGCGCCCATGACGCTTTCACCAGCAAATATCCCATAGCGTTGTCTTCAGCAACGAACAGAACGCCTTTTTCGAGAACTTCATCTCCACTCCCCGGCAATCACGACCAGCGCACGTTCAATGCTACTGCAGCTGCGACATTGTCCGAGGCAGTCGTGGACGTCCTCGGCATACAACTCGAGTGTTATTGAGACCATGTCAGACACGAAGAACAGTCGGACACTGCTCTTATCGAATCTATCGACCGGCGTATGCCAAGAAGTGCATTCGAACCGTTTTGATAGGTCAGTTCCGCGCCGGGAGTAGAGGGGTTCACCTTGCCCCCGGTCTTCACCGTGACAAGGCGATAACCGTCCAGTTTCAACTCGTACGTCCAAAGATCGCCCTCCGGGATGATCCTCTCCACCGGGAGGCATTCCATCGGTTCGATGAAACTTGCGGTTCGTTGGATAGTGGCCAAGGCCGTCCCCCGTCAGAAGAAATGAAGACGAATATCCGGGAGATTCCTCGCAAAAAGCTTCTTGAAAAGTCTTGATTTTAACAACTGGCCATCAGTGATGGTCGTCCCCAAGAATGGCAAACCTGAGAAAACTTGAAAACCCCGAAATCAAATGCACGTCACGCTCAGCAGGTGTAAGCCGCACTGAGGCAAAACAAAGCATACATTTGAAAAGCGTTTGATTTCGGGCCGTCTCAGCCTCGCCGTCGGTGTGGGCTAGCATGGGCCCAGCAACGCATGTACAACGCGGTCCAGATGAGGAAGTCCAAATGTCTAAAGAAGCCGGACGCAGAATCAAAGCTGCAGTCGTTAGCTACCTAATGGGCGACAAAGGCGTTGACCGCACCCTCAAAGAGATGGCAGATGAAGATCCAGGCGAGTATTGGTCGGATCTAGCGGAAAATGCATTGCGAAGAACGCAGGACGAAATTGGCGATCAATTACTGGGATCAAAGAAAGACACCAACAAACTAATCCAGTGATGCTGGAATGCTGATTTTTGCTGCCAAAATGGAAGGCCTCCAAGCCCATCCCGTGAGGTGGACTTCCGTTGAAACACAAAAATTTCGGGGAGATCCAGGCTCAGGGCACCCCACCCCCAGGGGTGCGTCTACCCACCCCGTCTTTGGGGCCCCAGCCGTCGGTTTTTGACTCGACTTCCCTCACGAGAAGCGCCAGCGACGCAGCAAGACCAAAGCTGCGACCTTTCGAGCGGTCGTTAGAGACCTGTTCTAAATGTCCTTTCCTATTGCAGTTCGGCCACAAAAATGTCTTCCTGTCCGGCACTCTGCAACGTCGTGCTCCCAAAGGTGGCGGTGCCTGCAAACTGGCCGGTCACCCAGACTCTGCCTCCCCAGGTCAGGGAAATCGTAGGGTTGCTTTCGAAGTTCTGAGTTCCCGCTCCGTCCGCCGCCTTCGCCCATAACAATTGGCCTGCGGCATACTTAAGGACGAAGAGGGTGTTGGTTTTCTTGCCAGTCAAGACGTGGCCACCGACGTTAAGAGTGCGAGCGAAGACTCCCGCCACGTACAGATTTCCCGCGCTACCATACGCGATTCCACTACCGCCATCCTGGACCACACCCCCGAGTCGTTTCGCGTTCAGCAGGACGCCCGCGCGGTTATAGGTTGCAATGAGTATGTCGCGGTTGTAGGGCGTGCTGAAGTGCCCGCCACCGAGGTTGATGTTGGCTCCGCCCGGCTGCGAGGTGACGATGGTCTCAGCCTGCGCGGTCGTTCCGGTGTTTACGTTTCCGATGAAGCCGGTGAGGGAGACTCTGTCGTAGCGGCTGGCGGCAACCTGGGTGGCGATAGCCTTGTAACCGCCAATGTCATTCACCCACTTCAGGTTTCCGCGGGTGTCGTATTTTGCGATGAAGGCATCGCCGGGATAGTCAGGAGCACTCTGAACGGGCTCGCTCTGGCCGACGATCGTCTGGTCCAGGCTGTCACGGCTGCGAAAGATTACGGTGCCTTCAAACCAGCCCACGACGTAGGCGCTGTTCTGGGAGTCCACGGCCACGCTACGAGGAATACTGTTGGGTGAGGCTTCGTTCCATTCGCCCCAACGGAAATTTCCGCTCAAGTCGTACTTCACCAGAAACATGTGCCATGTTCCAGGTCCCGGAACGGTATGGATAGTGCCGTCGGAGGAGGAGAACGTCGTGTCACCCTGCGAGACCCCAGTTATGTACACGGTGTTTGCAGCGGAATTTACCGCCGCCGCATTACCGCGGTTGATGGCGGCGAACGTGCCGGCGCCGGTGTGCAGCCAAATGAGCGCGCCTGCAGGACTGTATTTTGCGATGAAAATGGTCTCATCGCTGCCTACTACCGTCTTCGATTGGCCGCCGGCGGAGCCAAACGACGCCGTGCCGACAAACCAGCCAATTACATAAGCGTTCCCGGCCGGATCGAGGTCAAGAAAGTTAGCCGCATCATCTCCGGAGCCGCCCGCCTGGATCAGCCAAAGCAACTTGCCGCCTTTCCCGTATTTGGCGAGGAAAATGTCGGTGCCGCCAGCGGAGGTAAGACTCTTCCCGCCGAAGCTCGCAGTGGACGAAAAAGATCCGGTCAGGTAGCGATCACCGTTCTTAGTGACCCTGACGACAGCACCCGCGTCCGTTCCACTGCCACCAAAGCGCGCGGTTTTTGCCCAATCCGGAGGTGATTCAGCCTGTGCGCAGACTGCGGTCAGGACGAACAGCACCAGTGCTAACTTCAAACTGCCTCGGAGAACCTGCTGTGTTGCGGATTTCATGATCTGCACCCTTCAGGCGGTGCTGATGCTGTTCAAGGCTTCTGACACGCCTGTAATTGGCGTCACCTCGAACAGTTGGGATCCCAAAACCACTTGCATCGTTCAGTATTTTTGGCTTCCGACTACGCCGGTGCGTAGGAGATGCCGCCCCGACACTACCGGTTGCCACACAGCCGGAAAATCAACTGCGGAGCGGCTGTGGCCACGTGGGTAGCATTCGATGCCCCCTTACTCATCTGTCCGATCGATTGCGCTGCAGCCTAGCAAAGGTCGGGCTGGTCCGATAGTGTTGCGGACGTTGGCCTCGTATTGAAAGACTACTCAGGTGTGAGAAAGCTGCCCGTGCTGATCAGGGTGACTTTTGGCGGTGCGACCTTTGCCGGCACCGCAGGCACCGGGGTCCGAAGCGAAACGAGCATCAAGCCACCGACGACGAGCAGGATTCCGAAGCTCACCAGAGGCACCGTGACGTCAACGGCTGCGAGCAGACCACCCACCAGTGCACCCGCGGCTTCCGCTCCTACCTGCAAGGCCTGGTTGTTTCCCATCACGCTTCCTTGCCGCTCCGGTGGGACGGCATTTGACAGCAATGTTGCACAACTCGCAAGCGTAAAACTTGCGATGAAACAGCAAGGACCGGCTGTGACCCACAGAGAGTGCCGACTCTGCGGCACGATGACGATGCACATCAGAGCGCCGCTAAGCACGGCACTTGTGATAGCGACGGTTTTGAGCGGAAAGCGCTCGAGTATAGGACCAACGAGGAAGAGGCTGGCCACAAGCGACATGGCCGAATAGTAGGAGAAATAGACGCCGGATTGATGCGCGAGCATGTGCCATTTATCGGCCATATAAATCAGGATCACGCGGAAGAAGCCAAAGATCGTGAGATAGAAGATGAAATTGATGAGATAGAGGCGGCGGATGGGGCGGTCGGTAAAGACGGCGGTCAGGTTCATCATTGCGGCGCGATAGTCGAGAGCACGAGAGCGAACGGGAGGATGAGTTTCGCGGAAGGAGATGAGGGTCCAGAGGATTGCGACGACGAGCAAGACAACCACACCCCAGAACGGTGCGCTGAAGCCGACATGAAGGACCACCTGACCACCGATGAGCGGTCCGCCGACCCAGCCCATGCTGCAGGCGGTATAGATATAGGCGAAAAGGCGTGCGCGATCTTGCGGGGCCGCGACATCGGCTACGGCGCTTTGAGCGATCGCGATATTGGACTCGCTCAATCCCCCGATAAAGCAGGCCACCCCAAGCAGGATGAGATTGTGTTGCTCAATAGCGAAGGCGACGATTGCATAACAGATGACCGCGACCGCCATGGAGAGGAGAAGTATGGGTTTGCGTCCGTAGCGGTCAGAAAACGCTCCGAGGACGGGCGAGCCGAAGAACTGGCCAATCGGGTAAATGGCGAGGAGGATGCCCACAGCGGTGGTTCGCTGCGCTTTGGACGCCGTAACAGGCAGAAATCCGTGATCGTGCATCAGCAGCGGAACGAAAAAGTTCACCATCATCGCGTAGCCGATGAAGGCGACGAAGATCACGAGATAGACCGGCAGCAACGCGCGGATATCTGTTGAACGCGAAGGCTTCGGCATGTTGAGGCGATCCGTTCAGAACGTGGGCTAAGGGCGGACCTCATGTTCTGCCAGAACTCGGGGCAAGTTCAACCGATTTTTGAAGGGCCGGATGTCTTTGAATAGAAGAAAGGTTTTCTCAATTGCCCGCCAAATTCGTTCTGCCGACGGAGTGTCTGCCGGGTCCCCAATGTACCGCAGGGGGACCGTTGGACTTATGAATTGAACCTCGACGGCTACCGGCTGGAAGTGATGAAGACGAAAGGCCGAGTCACCCTCTATTCCCGAAGCGGAAACAACCGGACAAAACGATTCGATTACATCGCCGCAGCGCTCCATTCTCTGCCCGACGAATCCGTGATCGATGGGGAGTTATTCAATTGCCGACTCGCCAAGACGAGAAATTCGTCCATTTATTCAACTCGGCATTCGCCCACGTAATCGTCTTGTCGGCATGGCAGGACGTGCATGGATTCGGGATCTTGTACTTGTCGCTCATGGCCGGAGTGATGAACTGGAAGGTGTGCGCGCTGACAAAAGCGCCAGGAACGCCTTGGGTCTCAATCTTTGGCATGTGGCAAGACACACACTGACTTCCGGGGCTGCCCGCCTTGTGGCGTGTGTGCTCTTCAATACTTGCCGAATGAGGGCCATTTGGCGATCCGGGCCCGTGGCAATTAAGGCATAGCTGCTGCGATGGCTCTCTCAACTGCGCATAGTTGCCAGTGCCGTGTACATCGTGGCACGTGGCGCACGTCACGCCATGCCGGTACATCACGCTTTGCACGAAGTCGTTCCCCTGCATCCGGTTCTTGTGGCTGGTGCCATCGGCGAATTGCAGGAAATTGGATTGGCCTAGCGTGACGTCTTCAAGCTTCCAATAGTCCGCCAAACGAAGGCCGACGTGATACCCCACAGGCCAGTCGTACGCTTTGCCGTCGATCAGACCGGTGCGAGGCTGCCCCTGCGAGTGGCACTGAATGCAGGTGTCGTCTGACGCGAAATCGTCCATCGCGGAGGGATTCAGAATGTTGGTGCGAGTCGGATGCGCTACGTGCTCACTGCCCGGGCCATGGCAGCGCTCACAGCCGACGTTCCATTCCGTCATCTGCTTGGTGTGGATGTCATAGTTTACCGAGTGGCAGCCGTCACAGGTTGGACCCGTGGGGCGCTGCATGTTGTCAGACGGATAGTAGGCTGTCCACCAATCCGCACCCTGATCGGGTACGTGATACTTGAGCCACTTCTTGTTGCCGATGTCCCATTGCACCGGCAAGGGGTAGTAGTCGTCGCCGACCTTTGTGAAATAGCGTTGCTTCCATCTGCTGCCATATACCAATGTGACTTGATCCACGGTGAACTTCGCGACATTGTTTGTCTTGAGGTCGGGAATGATTGCATCCGGATGCTCTCTTGGGTCGCGGACCACGTTGGCCATTGGCGTCTTCTTCCAACGCTCATAGATGTCCGCGTGGCACTTCTGACACGCTCCAGACCCAACGTAATGGGCGGATGCCAGTTCATTCTTTTGTGACGACGCTTCCTTGACAGTCGGCGAACGGAAACTGCGAATATAAGTGACCAGTTTCCAACTGTCGCCGTCTGTTTCTGAATGGATGCCTTGCATGGCGGGCATGCCTGTGAGTTGCACGCCATTCTGGACGATGTAGTGAATCTCTCCGTCGCTCAAACGCTGGGTCAGATCGTAGTGCAAATCGGGAACGCGCGGATACTCATTGGCTCCGATTGCCGTACCGCCGTGACCGTCCGCGCCATGGCAAGTGGCGCAATGAGACAGGAAATGTTCTCGTCCCTGTTCAAGCGCAAGGTCATCGTTAGCGTAAGGGTTGGTACGGCGTCGCTCGCTGCCAGGAATCGCAAAATTGCGCAGAGAACGGGCAAGGGTTGTTTCCAGATAGGATGGAGTCGATGTGGCCCGAAATCCACGCCACTTGAGCCACAAGACGCCCAAGGCCAGAGCTATTATCAGCGCGACAAATGCAATTCCAAAGGTTCGACGCATTTTCCTGCCCTCACCAGCCTTCAGCTTCGTTGCCTGTCTCCGTTCAGAGACAGATACAGACCCTCAATCAACTCCATTCCACGCTTGAGAAGGTCTTCATTGGAGAGTCCTTGACGATCCCATCCGCGAAGGATGTTGTTGATTGCGATCCCCTCGGTGCGACCGTATCGACCGTCTTCCAGGTCGGCATCGTGAATAGCTTCGGCGATTAGGCGGACTGCCTTGTCCTTGATCCCAAATCGGCGGCAAATCGTCTCGAAAGTACAGTGATCTTCCTCATGGCCGAAGCCGCCCGCCTGGAACATGTCGAACGGCACCGCCTCGGCGTGTGTCTTCGGGTCTTTGGTGAACACGAATTGTGCGTTGGAATCAATGAAGCGTGTAATTAGCCACGCTGACGAGACACGATCAATACCGGGACGGGGACGAGTCATCCAAGTTCTGTTCCTGTAGTCAGCTTTCGAAGCCATTTCACCCCTTTGCTTTTCTTTCTCCACTCGTGGCCGCTCAGCCTGCTTGAGCATCGTTTCTGCCTTTTTGCGCAGCGGATTGTTGAAGAAATCAATCTCCACAATCTCCTCGTATTTCCGCTGAAGGCGTAAAGAGTGCGGCGAAGGGCCACCGGTTCCAGGCTTCAATTTTTGAATTTCCTCGATTAGAGATTCGTAGTCGGCAGCTCGCGCACGTCGGAAAAGATCCACTAACGCGCGCGGAGAGAGGTCGTCGATGCCCTGAACTTGCAGGACGGAGGCCTCGCCCTTGAACCCTCGAATCTCGCGTGCAAGCCATTCCAACCGTTCTTGATTCACAGGGTTGTTGGGAAGCATGTAACCCGCATTCCGCAGTTGGATGGAGCCGAATTTTTGCAGTTTTCTCCATACCCCTACGCGCTCACTCGCCTTGCTCGACGGGAGCCTAAAAATCAGCAATAGCCACGGCGTTCGCCCATCGTTGCTGCTTGTTATGGTCATAACATAGAAATGTTATGACAGAATCTTAAGGTTTGTAAAAGGATTGTCTCTGGACAATGGGAGAGGGATTCTGTGGACTGCCTTGATCAACTTCCGCCATCCGCTTCTATGCTTCGTGACTGCCCTCGCACTCACTGCTACGAAGGCCAATCGACCAGAAGGGACCAGGGCATTCGTAGGAGGGGTACAGGACGCCTAAGGGAGCCGCGATCCTGGATGCAGAGGTGAGCCTTCGACTGGCGGACGGAAGCCGATTGACTCTGACCAAACCACTCAGGCAAGTTCTGATCGTTATTCAGAAAGGACATTCGACAATGGAAGTCCAGAGCAGGATGCTGAAGTGGGCTACCGGCGCAATGACATTTACTCTTATCGCAGCGGCCAGTGGTGCATTGTCACAGGCGCAACAGGTATTGGTAAAAATTGCGGATATTCCGATGCCTGGACCTGCGGTGCGCTTTGACTATCAGAACCTCGATGTGAAGCATAACCGCCTCTACATTGCTCACATGAATGCAAACCAGCTCGTCGTCTTTGACACACAGAAGCAGCAGGTCGTCGCCAATCTCGATGGCTTTCAGCGTGTACACGGCGTCATCGCAGTGCCGGGTATAAACCGGGTCTATGCCTCGGTGACCGGCGAACATAAGGTCGCCGCCGTCGATATGAGAACGCTTAAAACAGTCGCGATGTGCGGCCCTGTTACTTATCCTGACGGACTCGCTTACGCGCCAGTGACGAGGAGGGTCTTCGTGTCCGACGAACGTGGCGGCGTAGATGCGGTGATGGACACAAGAAGCGGCAAGCTCCTTACCAACATTCCGCTCGGCGGCGGAGCCGGAAACACCGTTTACGATCCCGGTTCCGGGCGAATCCTGGTGGCCGTGCATCGCGTGAACGAGCTTGTTGCCATCGATCCTGCGGCCATGAAGATTGTCGGTCGATATCCTTTACCGGGCATCGAGAATCCACATGGCATTGCGCTCGACGTGAAAAATCGACTTGCCTTCGTCGCGGGCGAGGAGAACCATACGCTCGCGATCTTTGATCTCAAAACGATGAAGTTGTTATCTCTTCATCAGGTCGGGGATGACCCTGATGTGCTGGCTTTTGATTCAAGTCTAAAGCGTCTGTATGTGTCGGCCGAGTCGGGCACGGTGACAGCGTTCGAAGAAGATCGGCACGACTTGAAGGTCCTCGGACAGTTCCATATGCCACATGCCCATACGGTCAGTGTCGATCCAAGAACGCACCTGGTCTATTTCCCACTGGCGAATGTAGATGGTCACCCGTTACTTCGGATCATGAAGCCAACCAGTTTGCCTTGAGGTGGGGATGAGACTCCAAGCGCAACGTCTCGATCAAACGATCTCCGGTGCGCATGGTCCGAAGACAAAAACTCCTGTGTCCCTTCTGGGGTTGGTGTGCTTATCCTTTTCAATTGTTTATGGCCAGTCTCAGAGCACCCAGCAACCCAGGAAGACACAAATCGGCGCCCAAGAGCCGCTAAGGACTGCTCAGGCAATTCGTGTTGACAGAGCTCCCAAGCTGGACGGCACGCTTGACGATCCCCTGTGGAATCAGGCCAACCCGATTACCAATTTTCTGCAACGCGAACCCCACGATGGGCAGCCCCCAACTGAACGAACGGAAGTACGCATTCTCTATACGAAACATGAAGTTTATTTCGGTATTACCTGCTTCGATTCGAACCCTAAGGGAATTGTTGCAACCGAGCTGCGTCGTGACGTCAGCCAGGAGTTGGATGATTATTTTGAGATCATCATCGATTCGTCACATGATCGCAGGAACGCATACGTATTCCAGATCAATGCGCTAGGCACGCAGCGAGACGCGCTGATCACCGAGGAACAGATCACGGATAGCACTTTAGGCGATGGAGACCCTGGATGGGATGGCGTGTGGGTATCCGAGGCTCGCATCAGCGAGCAAGGATGGACGGCCACTGTCGCGATTCCGTTTTCGACCCTGAATTTCATGCAATCGCGCGACGTGATTTGGGGAATTAACTTCAAACGCTTTATCCGGCGAAAGAATGAGGAGGATCTCTGGTCTGGCTGGAGACGCATCTATGGCGCTGCCCGGATCAGCGAGGCTGGCGAGTTGCACGGCATCTCCGATATCGGCAGCGGACGCCTGTTTATCGTCAAGCCTTACGCGCTCACTGGTTTCAACAATTATCCTGCTTCAGTTGCGGGAACCGGACTAACACCGGGAACCACTGCGCTCCATACTGGCGGAGTGGATGTCAAAATTGGTCTGCGCTCGAACCTGGTGGCCAATATCACGGTCAACACCGATTTCGCGGATGCAGATGTAGATACCGAGCAATTCAATCTCACACCGTACCAGCTTTTTTATCCCGAAAAACGGCAGTTCTTCCTGGAAAATGCTGGAGTGTTCAACTTCCCGCTAGGCGGTGACAGTGGGGATCTGCTTTTCTTCAGCCGTCAGATCGGAATCGATCCAGTGACCGGCCAACAAGTCCCGATCAATGTTGGTGGCAAGGTAACTGGCTCGCTTGGGAACTTTGAACTCGGTGCGATGGACGTGGATACTCGCAGTTCTGGACCGAATCCCTACGCAAATTATGCCGTAATGCGTATCAAGCGTTCATTGTGGGGCGGTTCCTATGTTGGCGTGATGGGAATTGACAAGCGATCTGGAAGTCCATCTGACAGTTTCAACCAAACCAGCGGCGCAGACACGCGTCTGGTCTTCTTCAGAGATCTGGTGGTAAATGGCTATGCCGCTCAGACCCGAACTCCGGGCATTGCGTCGGGGCAGACGAATCTGGGGGCCGGATTCGACTTCCAAACAAATTGGCTTGAAGTGTTTGCCCAACACCGCAAGATCGGTCCCAACTTCAATCCCGAAGTAGGCTTTCTCGAAAGGTCGGACTGCATCTGCAATTACCTCGATGTGAGCTTTAAGCCGCGTCCAAAGATTCGAAGCGTACGCGAGCTGAACTTCGAAGGCTTCGTCTTTCATGCCCCTGACACTCATCATGTCCTTCAGACACAGGAATGGCAGGGCACGATGCGCGTGGAGTTCAACAACGGGTCGTACAGTGACGATGACATCGTGGATGTCTTTACCCAAAGGCTGACTACTCCTTTCAATATCTACAAGAACGTGTTTATTCCCGTGGGAGAGTACCATTGGACTCGGCATCAGCTCACTTACGGGTCCCCACAGGATCGTCGTCTCATGGTCCGTTTTTTCGAGCGTTTCGGCACGTACTATAACGGACACCTGAATGAAGCTCGCATTCGCGCGAACTATCGTGCTAATGAACAGTTGTCCTTTGACTTTTCCGAGCAGTGGAACCGTTTTCGGCTACCAATCACGAACGGTAACTTCTCAGTCTTAGTCGGCAGTTTTCAGACGAATTACTCGTTTTCTCGATTTCTGACCTTATCTGGACTGCTTCAGATGAACACCGCCGATACAAAAGCCGTCAGTGCAAACATTCGCCTGCGTTGGAACTACCGTCCGGATAGTGATTTTTATGTGATCTACACCGCAGGCCCGAGCTTTGCCAGCCTGGCTGCCTCAAATCCACCTCAGTTCTACGAGAACAAACTGACGATCAAGTGGACGTATTCTTGGCGACCGTGAAGGGAGCACAACGTTCGACCGCGAGTGCATGAAGATCGGGGCTATTCAGCGGAAGAGCTGGAGCTGTTTGCCAAACTTCGTGGCTTGATCCAACAATCGGAAACCGTGTTTGAGGTAGTGCTGCGTCGAGACCTCAAAGATCCGGATTCTCAGAAGGCGTGGGATTATTTCATCGAAAAGCACTTTCTGCCGCTGAATGCTCAGATGGCGAGCCTGCTAAGCACCAAGGTTCACCTTAGCTATACGGAAAGCTGGCCAGCAAGCTACTTAGCATTTTTCACTGCCCTCGGGCGGGCAGGAGAGCAACTGGATCAAGACCCATCCCGGCGAGGGCTTCGCCGTTTCGCTGCGTCTGTATGGAGCGACGAAGCCGTTCTACGACCAGAACTGGATTCCGGATGACGTGGGGAAGGTCAAGTGAAGGCTTTGAAAAACCGCTTGATTTCCTTTGGTTTATGGGTTCGTAAGTGTCTGAAATGAAACCCTTTAAATTTTGTGAAATCAATCAGAAATCAAAGGAATGCTCGTCACTCTCGCGGGATTCAAACGGAACCCAGGCTCAGGTTCGATCGTCTCCCGAAAGGCAGTAGGGGCAACGTTGGCGATGGTCCTGCATTTGGCGAGAAAGCTCGTTCATCTGCCGCTGTTGCTCTGAGACGATGCGTTTGGTCAGGGCATTGCTTATGCCTGGTAAACGGTGCTTTTCGGGATACGCATATTGCTGCCACTTCGACTTGGCAAGGTCGTAACTGCGTTCCAGCTCCTGATAAGTCGAGCATTTCCCGTTGGGATCGTCAGGCAACGGGTACCCTCTCAAGGGTGTTGAACGTTCAGTCGTCGGCTTCTTGTGACATTCGCAACTGCAGGCGACGGGGCCGAGTTCGAGGCTTCCGACGCTCAGCAGCCCGAAGCCGGGGCAGCGAATGTGGTCGTTGATCGCGTCGCAGATGTCCAGTTGATAGACCTTATGACCTGGCGGGGCGGAAATTAGCTTGGCAGTACGTGTTTCTCCATAGCGATAGCAAACGTGCGCTTGCTCCTTGCCGGCAAGATCCACCTCATGGTTCTGGGTCGCAACGGTCCGAAAACAGCTCAGGCATATAGAGCTGAAAGTTCCATCGTCATTCGATCGATGAAAAAACTGCGGTGCGTCCGGACGCTGGTCCCGCTTCATGCGGAGCATTTTCTCTGGACGCCAGGCTGGAAGGTATCCCACGCCCGTCGTAGCCATTTCAGTTCAAAGCCGTTGATTATCGGTGCTGGCGGCCAGGGTCATAGACTGCATGGGAAGCCATGCCGCTCACTGAGCCTCCTTCGTCGAAAACCTCGTTTTTCATTCATAAAATTTCGGGGAGATCCAGGCTAAGGGCACCCCACCCCCAGGGGGTGCGTCTACCCCACCCCGTCTTTGGGGCCCCAGCCGTCGGTTTCGACCCGACTTCCGTCCTCACAAGAAGCGCCAGCGACGCGGCAAGACGTGACGACATAGAACCGCGGTGGCGCTGCTCGTTTAGGGTTGGGTTGGCCGCTTTATCGTGACCCCACGCATTGAAAGCATCGCCTTGCACGGTCGATAAATGATAATTATCTATCATTTACGTATCTTCCTTCGCCGGCTGTGGGTACTCTTGCGCGGAGAGCAGTTCACGGAACGCACCCTGTAGTCCGACCGGGATGTTGATCTGCACAGCTAACGCGTTGGCATCGTTGCGGAACATGCCCAGGGCAGCGTCGCGACCAAGCAATTCTAGGCTTTTCGTGGCCGAATCTTTACCGTTCAGCACATTACTGACCAGCGCGCCGCGGACAAGATCCCGTCTTTTGTCTCATTGCCGTAAGCCTCAGCCAGCCCCGCGAAGTGCAAACCACGTCGGGCAAGCTTTTCGATCACCACCTTGGGCACGCCAGCGATGCCACGATTGGCGCGTCCTTCGCTGTAACCTGCCTTCAGCATGGCCTGCCTGAGAGTGTTTCCTTGCTCGACAAAGTCAGCCACAGCATCGTGACGTTGCTGAAAGACTTCCCGTGTCACTTTCCTCTTCTGAATGCGGGTCATTGCACACGTCCAGTCGGGCGTTGATAGAAGAGCATCACTTTTTCTCCTGTCACTGGTTCATCAAACCTAGCTTTGTCTGGCCTGGAGCGGGAACCGAAGTCCCCGCACCTTTGGGTTTGCATTTGGGGTGTGCTTACCTTCGCCCGGCTGAGGCGAATTTCGAGACCGCCAATTCCATATTCGCGCTGTCGCACGCAGAGGCCTGTACCTGATTGGTTGATTGCATGATTGGGTGATTGCTTGATTCTTGATTCCTGATTGAATGATTCAGGATTGGGAAACGGCCCACGCTGACGATTTCCGAAACAACGGAATAGATCTCGGCGTCTGCCTTCTCCTGCTCTTTTGCATTTCGCCGGCAATCCTTCACGTTCACTGTGTAGACCTGTCCTTCGAGAAAGACGTCGGGCGTCATCCTCTCCCCTTTCCGGGGCAGGTCTCCATTCGCTAGCGTCCATGCGGCGAAATAGTTTCCGCGCCGAGCTGGTACCGGACCCTTCGGATCATTCCCCATGTTGTAGAAGGCGCATACTCGTGCGCCGTCATCCAGTAGCTCAAATTCCACCAGCAGCGACCATCGTGAGAAGGCGCGAACCCACTCCGGCCCCTGATGTCGCACAGCGATTGCCTGATACAGTCCTTCCGCCACTCGCGTGTAGCTTATGCCTGTCCACACGGGCATCGGAGGCCCAACAATCCTCGTAGCCATTCCTGCCTCACTTGAAATGCCTTAGAATGGCGTTATAGCCATTCCAGAGAGGCCGGCGTGCCGTCAGCACGTTCGGCCTTTTGCTTTAGCTCTGAGGGCCGCTGGTGAGCCGCTGCGCATACCGCTGCCACTCGCGGCGATCCTTCACCAGCGCGAGCACTGCCTGTGCCAGCATCGGAGTGGTCCTTCGAGGGTTTCGGCGCTTGCGATCTCCTCAACGGCAGCGCCTTCCCAAGATGCTGTGCGCGCACCGCTAACCACGGGAAGTCTCCTTACATTCGTCGCGGATGACCCTCTGAAGTTCCGATTCCCGGATCATGGTGCGGCTTCCCACTTTGGTCCTGCGAAGCTTGCCCTTCCAAAGCCATGCGTGAATGGTGTATTTGCTTAGACCGCCCAGCCTGCGCGCGGCCTCCTCAACCGATAGCAATGAGTCCATCTGTTTCTCTCCAGTGCGTAACGAGCACAAGGCCATATTCGCTTGACACAGAGCAAATCGAGTCGTACTTTCCTATGTATGGCTAACGCACAAAGCCGTATCACGGAAACTAAGCGGATCTACGAGGGCGAGGAGACCGGCGAGCGACTCGTTAACTGGCTTAATCACACGAATCACGCGGATGAAAAAGAGCGGATTCTGCGGGTGATAGCTCTCTATTCCGATCTTCGCGATCACCATTTCAGTATGAAAAGGCCGAAATACACTCGCATTGGCGACGACGAGTGGAAAGAACATCAAACGCCGGAAACGAAGAGAAGAAACGAATTGCAACTGCTCCTCGATGAGGCACTTGGCTTTTACCAAACGACGCCGTGGGTGCTCATGCATCGGAGGCTTGGAAAACGCGGTGAGGACAGGGGATTCAGCGTCCACGTCGGGTCCCGCCCAGTAGACGGCTCAGAATTGGACCAGAGCTTGAAGAACAATTCGGACCGGCGGTCCCTTTCTGAAATTGAACGGCAACCCATGGAAGCAGATTTTTTGCCCGGCGCGCGCATGAATGAGACGGGGGCAATTAGGCGTGTATTGGAGTTGATCCAAACGGACTACATCTCCAAAGTTCGCAGGTGCCGTTGCGAAAGGTTTTTTTTCCAACGTTTCGCGCACCAGCGATTTTGTTCTGAAAAGTGCCGCATTGCCGAATTCCGTACGAGCGATGAGGCTCGTCAGAAGCGGAATGCCTATGCACGCAAGCTCTATAAATTGCACAAAACCAAAAACGTAAAGTGAGGCACGCCAATGTCCATCTTTAAGCGCGGGAATGTCTATTGGTACCACTTCATCTTCAACGGCGAGCACGTACAAGCCAGTACCAAGCAGGGCAATCCGCGAACGGCGCGGCAGATGGAAGCGGCACATAGGACGGCGCTCGCTAAAGGTGAAGTAGGCATTACAAAGCGTAAGCCTGTGCCCACATTGGCAGAATTCATCGAGGATCGCTTCACGCCGTGGGCGCGAGCCACGTTTGAGAAAGCCTCTCCGAAGACGTGGACGGGCTGGTATCGCACGCAGCTTGCGAACATCTCCGCCTATCCCGCGTTGGTGAATCGTAAGCTGGACGCCATCACTAGCGAACATGCCGCCGATTACGCGGCGCATCTGCAAGCGAAAGAGTGGAAGGCCAGCTCCGTCAATTGTTCTCTGCGTGTGCTCCGGCGTGTGCTCCGCGTGGCAGTGGAATGGGGTATCGCTCCAACCGCACCGAAGATAAAGCTGCTTCGCGGCGAGCACCACCGCGAGCGCGTCCTCACTCCTGACGAGGAGCGGCGCTATCTTGCGGCTGCCGGAGAACAGATGGCCGAGATTGCAACCGTACTTATTGACACTGGAATGCGACCGGAAGAAAACGCCCGGCTACGGTGGGAGTATGTGAGCTGGACAACCGGCCACTGCGGAACGCTACAGGTGACACATGGCAAGACTGCGGCAGCACGGCGAATGCTCCCGATGAGTCCGCGTGTTCGCTCCTTGCTGGAACGGCGCTGGAATGTCGCCAAAAATCCGTCCGAGGGTTTTGTATGGGCCGCGAAGACGGCAAGTGGACACATAGAGCCATCCACGACGAAGAAACAGCACCAGCGGGCTGTGAGGCTCAGTGGCGTGCGTCCCTTCGTGCTGTACTCACTTCGTCATACGTTTCTGACCCGTTTAGGCGAGGCCGGATGCGACGCGTGGACGCTGGCGCGAATTGCGGGCCATTCCTCGATTGCAATTTCCGCTCGCTATGTTCATCCAAGTGAAGACGCGGTGATGAATGTATTTTCCCGCATGCTGCCTAAGGAATCTCCAGCGAAGAGGTCGAATCTGCTCCATTAAGAGGCCACTCCCAAGGTTTGTGCAGGAGAAACTGAATGCACTGTTGCGCCAATTGCTTTGCTCATCCATGGCTAAAGGATTACGTCACCGACCGTCACAAGCTCGTTGGAGCCTGCGACTTCTGCAATTCCATCGAAGTACCCATCCTGCCAACTGACGAATTGGCACTTCCATTTCACCGGATGCTGTCGATGTATACAGAAGCAGATACATTCGAGCGAGGGGAAACATTACTGAGCCTCGTTCAAGGGCATTGGGCTGTTTTCGATGACTCTCTGGACGAGGATCAACAGGCGAGCCTGCTGGAGGAAATCGCGAATGCTGATTGGGATGACGATGATGGCATGCCAATGGTTGACGCCCAAGGACTGTACATGACGAATGCGTCGGATCTGTTCCGGCAGACGCAGGGCGATGTTTGGGATGAGTTTTGCGACGCTGTGAGGACAGATCCGGACGTACCAATCCCATTCGATGACTTCATCGCGGAAGAATTGGCGGAATCCGAGGAGTCTCTACAAGCTGGCACTAAATCATATCGTTGCCGCCTCGGCTTCCACCTAGAGGACTACGAGAAGTCTCCCTGGAATGGAGTGGACATCGGCCCGCCGCCAGCGAACAGCGCGCTCGCTGGCAGGGCGAATGCTGATGGTCAAGTCGTTCTCTATGTTGCAGACGACGAGAAAACTGCGGTCTCGGAAGTACGTCCCGCTCTGGGCCTCTATGTTTCGGTAGCAGAACTGAAACTAAAACGCGATTGTCGAATACTGGATCTGACCAAAGAGTTGCCAGAACTCAATCCATTTGAACGGGACAACCTCGGATGGTTCTTGGGAATTCGCGATCTTTTGACCCGATTGGGCGATGAAATGGCACGCCCGCTGGAACGAAACGATGACAAAACTCTATACATGCCGTGTCAGCGGCTCGCTGACTATATCCGCCAAAATGCATATGACGGAATCCGCTATCCAAGTGCACTCAATCCCGGTGGCACTAACGTCGTCTTCTTCGATCCCGCAGTTGCCGAAGTAATTGAGTCGAACCTTGTGAAGGTCACAGTTGTCAATTTCGACTATGAACGACACAAGGGATTCAGTGAGCAAACGCTCGCGGCATCGAAGACATGGACTGAAAGGACAGACGATGCAAAGTGAACTGCCGAGGGCTATCTACCGACCACCACCCGCTACAGTATTCGCTACAGTGTGCTTTTGAGGAGATGCGCGAGTGCGCTAAGTGATTGATTCGATGGTCGGGGCGGAGGGATTCGAACCCCCGACCCTCTGCTCCCAAAGCAGATGCGCTACCAGACTGCGCTACGCCCCGACGCCGTAGTTGATTGTATCAAGCAGAGATCACGGGCCGAATGGCAGACCTGCCTGGATTTTCACTCCGTAAGCAAGATGGATAAGCCAGGTGACGAACAGGATGGGCACGGCGAGGATGGCGAGGAGCACGACGCCGACGGCTGCGAGGAAGATCCAGTCGCGCCACTGATGGCGGCGTGGATGTTCGAGGTGGCGAGTGAGCAACGCGTAGTTGCGACGGTTGGCCTTCCATGCGATGTCGAAGGCATCTCCGAAGAATGGGACGGTGCCGATGATCACGTCGAGCGCGAGATTGACGAGCATGCGCGCGATGGTGACGTAGCGGGCGCCGCGCGCCCATGCGGCGATGATGATGATAGTGGAGGCGAGCCCGGCGAGGATGTCACCGATGCCGGGTATGAGGCCGATGATGCCATCCAAGCCGAATCGGATGGAGGTGCCGGGGATGCGGAACCACGAGTCGAGAAGGCGGCTGAGGATGTCGAGGTTTTCGTCGCGAAAGAGACCGTCGGGCGCACCGATGCGGGAACCGGGCGGGAGGATCTCGGGTTCGCGTTGCGTGGCCATTTTCGTTGTCTGCGGCTTAGGTTTTGGGCGCGCCTTGTGCGGGCTTGCGAGCTGTCCTGATAGGCCTGAATTCGCCTTGTTGATGCTACAATCGCATAGTTGCGACTGAGAGCGTCACGGCGGCTATAGTTCAGCGGCAGAACGCCTGACTGTGGCTCAGGATGTCGTGGGTTCGATCCCCACTAGCCGCCCCAAAACGAACTCTCCTCCTCACTTTCCTGATGATGCCTGTCCACCCGCACACCGTCTATGCCGGCACCTCGGGTTGGGCCTACGCGAGCTGGAAGCCGGGCTTCTACCCGGCCAAGACACCGGCGGCGCGCATGCTGGCATACTACGCGTCACAACTGAACTCTGTGGAGGTGAACTTTACCTTCCGGCAGTTGCCGACCGAAAAGCAATTGACGACCTGGCTGGATGCGACGCCGGACGGGTTTCGCTTCTCGTTCAAGGCGCCACAGGCGATTACACACTTGAAGCGGCTGCGCGAGTGCGGCGATGCGCTGGCTGCATTGAAGGCTTCTCTTCTGCCTGCGGAGCGGGCGGGGAAGCTGGGTGCTGTGTTGTTTCAATTGCCGCCTAACTTTCGCGCAGATGTGGAGCGGCTGAAGACGTTTCTGGAAGATGTGGGACGGGTGAAGTTGCGGGCAGCTTTCGAGTTCCGGCATGAGTCGTGGCTTGATGAGGCAGTGTATGCGGCGCTGGAGCAGGCAAATGCCGCGTTATGTATCGCGGAGAGTGACGAATTCGAGACGCCGCAGCGCAGGACAGCGGATTTTCTCTGCTACCGGTTGCGGCGGAGCCACTATGACGAAGAGAGTTTGCAGAGTTTAGCCCGGCGCTTCGCTAAGAATGCAGAGCAGAGCGATGTATACGCCTACTTTATGCACGAAGATGCGCCGGATGGCCCTCTGCGGGCGCGCGCGGTGCTCGAGGCGCTGGCGCAGTGACGTCACCCCTGATCGAATCTGCGGCGAAGGAGCTCGCAAAGTGGCAGAGCGCATTCACGCCGCGCCGATTCCTGCGCAATGCGCATCTGCAGACGCTGGCGGGAAATTACTTTCCGCGCAAGGCGGTGTTGCCGCCTCCTGAGAATGAGCTGGTTGAGGTAGAGCCTGCGCGCGATGGCATGCCGCCCAGCCGGGTGCTGTGTCAGAGCCACTGGCAGCCGGAAGCGGGGCGCGACACGATACTGCTGCTGCATGGACTTGAAGGCTCGTCGAATTCGCAGTATGTGCGCGGGAACTCCGCGCGGTTCTTCGCCGCGGGATGGAATGTGGTGCGCATGAACATGCGCAACTGCGGCGGCACGGAGCGGGAGTCTCCGACGCTCTACCACTCCGGGCTATCAGGAGATGTGCTGGCGGTAGTGCGGCATTTTGAACGCACGCGTGATACGCAACGGTGGTCGCTGGTGGGCTACTCGATGGGCGGCAACCTTGTACTGAAGCTGGCAGGTGAACTTGGTGAAGACGCTGCGCCGCTGTTGCGTGCAGTGGCGGGTGTGTCGCCGGTGGTCGACCTTGCGCCGTCGTCGGATGCGCTGCATGAGCCGGCGAACCGTATCTACGAGTGGAAGTTTCTGCGCGGACTGATCCAGCGGTACGCGTATAAATGCACGCTGTTTCCGCAGGTCTTCGATCCGAGGCGAAGCCACGGTGTCCGATCGCTGCGCGAATTCGATGATCGTGTGATGTCGCCTTACTGCGGCTTCACCGGCGCAGATGATTACTACCATCGCGCGGCAAGTGCGCGCGTTGCAGATCGCATCGCCATTCCTACGCTGGTGTTGCATGCGCTCGACGATCCGTTTATCCGAATGATCGAGGAGACGCGCGCGATGCTGCTTGCGAATCCGCACGTTCACTTGATCGAGACCGACCATGGCGGCCACTGCGCGTTCCTTGCGGAAGCGGCCGGTTACGACGGCTACTGGGCAGAGAAGCTTTTGTTCGATTTCCTGCACGCGCAGGCTGAGAGCCTGTGATGGAGAAATTCCTGTAGTGGAAACAGATTGGAGCGTTGCTGCGGGTGTCGAAGATCCGGTGATCGAGACGGGTTGGTCGGATGCGGCAAGTGGGCTCGCGTGGGTGGATTTGCGAGGCGATGGGGAGACGTGCCGAAGCCGCATTGCCGGGTTGCCCGAGGCGGCCCGATCGCCCGCGATGGCCGAGGCGCTGGCTCTGCTGAATGCGCCGCGCGGCTTGCTGATGACGACGAAGTGCGATCGATGGCGCTTAAGCGACGAGGAACGGGCCGACCTTGCCGATGTGCTCGATGCGCCGATAGCGGCGAGCGGGTGCGGGTCGTACATCGATGTGCTGATGGCCCACGCGGTGCCGATGGCGGATTTTCTGCTGCATGAGGAATGGGCGCGCACGACGTCGCGGCGGTGTGCTGCGCTGGCTATTGAGGATGCGCGGCTGGAGTTGGTGGTGCGGCCGGCGCATCGCAGTGAGCATTGGGGCTATGGATTAACGGTGTATTGCTACGTAAGTGGCGCGGACGAGGTGCATGCCGAGGCTGCGTGGGCGAGAGCCGTCGAGCAGGTGACGCCTGTGCTGATTGCGACGGCGGAGTTGTTGTTTGCGTCGCCGGAAGAGTTGGACGGGCGGGGATAGGCGGTTCCCGCGTTGCTATCCTGTCGGCGTGGGTAACAAGCGTAAATCGAGATGCGGCTGGCTGAGCGTCTCAGGCTGCGTGGCGGCGATGGCGTGCGGTGCCCTGGTGGGCGCGGCGCGGCAGATTGGAACGCTAACGCCGAATCCATCTCCATCTGCGAGCTCGCTAGCGGCTGCGCAGCAGTTGATGCACGAGGGCAGGTTTGCAGAGGCGGAGGTACTCCTGCGGCCGCTGATTGCAGCAGACCCAAAGGCGGCGGAGCCGCGATATCTGCTGGCATATGCGCTGATGCGTGAGAACAAGCCAGCCGATTCGCTGAAGGAGTATACGAGCGCAGCGGCGCTGCGCACGCCCACGGCAACGGAGCTGCGCGACGTGGCGTTCGATTACGTGCTGCTGAAGGATCTGCCGGATGCGGAGCGATGGATGAATCGATCGCTCGCGATGGATGGCAATGACGCGGAAACCTGGTACGCGATGGGCAGGCTGCACTATACGCAGGGCCGCTACGGGGATGCATTGACATGTTTTCAGGAGACGCTCGCGTTGAACCCGCGAAGTGTGAAGGGCGAGAACAACCTGGGGCTGGTGTACGAAGCACTGAACCGCAATGATGATGCGGCACAGGCGTATCGTACGGCCATTGCGTGGCAGAAGGATGATCCCGCGCCTAGCGAGCAGCCGCTGCTGAATTTGGCGATCCTGCTGCTGCATCGCAATCAGGTTGCGGAAGCCGAGCAGTTGCTGGAGCAGGCGGCGAAGATTGCTCCGAAGGAGCCGCGCATTCACGAGAATCTAGGCCAGGCGTATCAGCGCACGGGCCGGTTGCCAGATGCGGTGAAGGAGTTTGCTGCGGCGGTAAAGCTGGCGCCGGAGAATCCGCGCTATCACTATCTGCTGGGGCAGGCCTATCGGCGCGATGGGGACGACGCGCATGCGAAGCAGGAGTTTGCGCGTTCGGCGGCGCTGAACGGCTCGCATTCCACATCGGAGCAGCAGTGAGGCCAAAGGACCGGAGATGCGTAACGTTCTCCGGGCATGCGGACGCTACAATGAAGGCAACCCACCTGTGGCGGGCGAGTAGCTCAATTGGATAGAGCATCAGCCTTCTAAGCTGAGGGTTACAGGTTCGATCCCTGTCTCGCCTACCAATCAGATCTCAGTTCATACGGCTTCCTAGCGCCTCGGACCGGGACACGAGCGGAGTTAACGATCATCGTCTTAAGGACCAACGGTGAAGGTCAACTTTTTCTTGATGGAAAGGCCGCTCGCGCCGACCTCGATGAACCCAGCGGTGTGTTGTCCGTCAGCAAGAGGCAGTTTGACCTGCAAGCGATCTGCGAATACCTGGAGTTTTTTCTGACCATCGATCCAAAGCTCTATCCGATTCAGCGGCTGGGTGTTGGTACGGGCGCTGGCCAGGAATTGAACCATGCCACTCCCGACCTGCGCTGAAGGCGCACATACGTGAACCCCACCGATCGTGGGATAAGGACATGGATCAGCAGGATTGTTTGTGCTATTCATCCAGACCTGAGTCTTCATTCCCTTCGGGACGACGAGGTCGCGCGTGCCGTTCTTGTTCAAAAAGCCAGCCGCGGTGTACCCCGAAAAGAAATTGGCCGGTGGGTTGGGTTGTTTATAGTACTTGAGCTTATGGAAGGTCCGGTTACCCGCACCCGTCCACATCATGATTCCCGCGGGCAGTTGATTGAAGTTCCGGTCTGTACCGCCAAAGGGCGAGTAGCCTGCGATATCCGTAATACCGTCATTATTGAAGTCGCCGATGACTACCTGGTTCGGAGTGGGTCCATCTTCTTCATCAAATACATCCAGGTTCTGTGAACTCCCGACGGCAGTGTTCTTGTTCATATAGAGCACAGCAACGCCGACGCATGGCGTGTGGCATCCCTGGAACGGGATTACAAAATCGCTGATGCCATCACCGTCTATGTCGGCAGCCTCGAGGCTCTCGCTCCCCGTGCCGCCGGCAGGCCGCTTGGGTTTCCATCCAGAGGTCGTGTTGGAAAGGACGAAGAGCTGTTCCGACGAGGGGTCGCATTGTGTACAGCCGTCAATATAGGCAAGATCTATGCGTCCATCACCATTGAAGTCCGCGGCCACCAGATCGTCGATAAAATCCCCATCCGGTCCGAACCCGTTGGCTGTGTAATAAGTGGCGGCGGGAAAAGAATTCTCAGTAAAGCTTGTGCCGGTATTGGTGAGTATCGCGACAGTATTTTTGCTGTTGTCGCTGTTATTGCCGATGATCGCGATATCGGGCTTGTTGTCGTTGTTAAAGTCGCCGACGGCAATGGAGTTAGCGGGAATCGCGACGTTGTGGTACACGGGCAACTGGAGCGTGCCATCGCCATTTCCGCGCAGTACTGCGACACGTCCATTGGCTGCATTGAAGGCACCAATCGCAACCGCTACGTCAAGCCTGCCATCTCCGTTGAAATCCCCTATGGCAATACCATTCAAATGACCGTTGACCGGGTAATAGGTTGCGTTGCCGTAGGTTCCATTGCCCAAATTTTTCAGGACCCCAACAGCGGAGCTACTACTTTCAAGACCGATAATCTCTGGTGCGTTGTCGCGATTGAGATCGGCAACAAGCACGTTTGAAAGGTTCGCTGGGTAGCTATTGGCCGGTGCGATGACCGGCTCCTGAGCGAGAAGCGTTGTCACTGATACAAACAGAATGACGGCGGCTGGAAGGACTCGGCTCCGGAGGGTCATATCTAACACCTCGAACTACAGGGTGATAGGAGTGGGACCGTGCACTCCGCATTTCCGGCGTCACGGATTTCGCCTGTCCATTGAGCTGGACTTGGGAACGTGATCTTTTCGATTTGGCGGGATGATACTTACAACCTTAGGCGAATGGGACGTGGCAACATTCGCGCGACTACGGTCCCCTGCAATGCCGTTTCAAAGGGCCCGGCTGGAAAGAGTAACAATGTGCGCTGATATCAGCTGCGGTGTCAATCGAAATCGCGCATCATGGTATTCGCGACTTTGGCCGCGGGCGCTCAGGCCGCGTCTGCATCAGATGCTCGTTTGCTCGAGCATAGCGTTGAACCGCTCATCCGCCTTGTCCAAGACCAGTACCACCAGTGGAGAGCCAAGACTGATTCTTGCGCAATCGATATTGCCCAGCACTAGGCAGATGATTCTGCTGTTGTTCGTCCGCAACCTGGACAAAAAAATGAAGGGCCGGCTCACGATCGGAGCCGGCCCTTATGCGGTCTGGGGACCTACCAGCGGTAATAGGTTGTCTTATGGAAGTAAGCGGTTATGTTCCCGCTCGTTTTGTTCCAGCCGTCGAACTGTACGTTCATGATCATCGAACCCTTCGCCCATCCCAGCGCCTTTGCCGACCCGGCAGCCGCCGCGGTGAAGTTGGTGTGGGTGCCGTCAAAATTTACCCAGTCATGTGTTACGTATCCGTTGTTGTCGCGATGGAAGGCAACCTGAATGTGATGCCAGGTGTTTGCCGTCCATTTCCGCGTGTCGCAGGGGATATTGGAGGCGTGCCAGTGAGGACTTTTGCTGTCGTAGTAGCTCCATTCCCAGGTGTGTGAATACGTGGAGCACTGTGTGCCGTAGATGACTGTCCTGCCATCCGACATGACCTGATTTAGATCCAGCTCGAGATTCGCCAGCTGGTCGGGATTCACGACATAGACGTAGGTGTCCATGATGAAATGCGTGGACGTAGTGTCCTTGGCAAAGGAGTTGTGCCAGCGATGGCCACCACGACCCGTGTACGTCATGTAGAACTGGCGGGCATCGTCATACAACGGCGTGGTTGCGGGAAACAGGGTCGAGCCGCGCGAGGTTCCCGGCGTTCCCGCATCGTGCTCACCTGGCCAGTTGGTCAATGTGTCCAGATCAGCCGACGCCACGGCATTGGAGGGGATGCTGTCCGAGCCGCCACCCGTGGAGCCGCTGCCCGAACCGTCGCCGCCCGTATCGCTAGATCCGCCAGAACCGCCTGAGGGAGGGGTGCCCGTAGCCACCTGTATGGTGCTGTCCACCTCGGGGCAAATTCCGGCGCTCGTCCACGCCTTGAAGCGAATGATGTGTTTCCCGACAGAGACGGAGGTGTTCGTGACCTCGATATCGTAAGGCGTCGCACCCCAATGGGCAGTGGAACTGCCGTCGATCATGAAGGCAAATGCTGTGGGAGCAAGGCCCTTGCATCCGATGTTATGAGCCTTGACCAGGAGGGGTGACTGGGTGGTTGTGCCGTTGAGCGGACTGCCTACAGTGATGTTCTGCGCGAGGGCTGCCTGCACGAAGACTGCCGTGGAAAGTACGGCGAAGGAGAGATGAAGGACGCGGCGCCACGGTACCCGGCAAAAAGGATGGTAGCTCTTCTGTATAAGCATGTACTTCTCCTGCATTGGGGGATTTTTGTTCTCACATTGTTTTGCTTCGGTCTTCCGATCCACGGGGATGGCAGCAATGCCGTTTCAGGCACACGTCGAGCACAGTCAGAACCGCCCTTCCGGTGCGGCTGACGAGAATGCGAGCAGACTGCCTGCAACTTAGGTGTTAGGCAGTTTCACTCTTCTGTACGCCCGTAACGTGACGTCTGCGGGCATCTCATAGGTGATTTGGTAAACGGATAATACAGATCTGCATGTGATCGGAAAGTCCCTATTTTGTGGTAGTTGCGGAAGAATCACTATGTAAATAGGGATGCATGAGATGGGACAAAATGTCACTGGGACTGCACGTTATTACGCGACTGCAGCGCTAACGGGGCAGGGAATACCACATAGGCGCAGGACCCGTAACACCTTTGGGTACGATGACAAAAGCTGATTTGGTGGCGTCAGGCGCAATCTGCCGAATCGTCTGTGATCGGCATCCATATAACTGTGGCGATTATTTCTTCGGGTCGGGCGATTCGGTTTTTATACCGGCCCGCTCTGTTTTTCGTCATCTTTGCCTGCGCCTGCTCCCTATCTCCAGCTTCTGAAACCTCTCAGAATGCGCGTGCCCTTGTGCATGCAGTGGTTGCAAATGAATTGGCAGCCGATGCAAATGATCACAGTCGATGGATGTATCGGGACGACAACAAAACTCCCGAGCTGCGTACGGTGAAACTTGTCATTCAAACGTCCGAGGGCGATCTGTCGAAGATCGTACAGAAGAATGGTCATCCCCTGACATCGGAAGAACAGAGAGAGGACGAGCAGAGGATCGATGCCTTTGTCCGGGATGCGAGTCTGCGTCAGAAGCAAAAGCAGGATCACGCACAGGATTCACAAAGGGCCAGCTCACTAACGAAAATGCTGCCCGATGCCTTTCTATGGACGATGACAGGGCAAAACGACGCCGAAACAACATTAAGCTTTCAGCCAGATCCTCACTTCGATCCACTCACGCGTGAATCACGCGTCTTCGCCGCAATGGCGGGGACGATGGTTGTCGATACAAAGCAAAAGCGTATCAAGCAACTCAAGGGAACGCTTACCAGGAATGTGAACTTCGGATACGGGTTGCTGGGAAAGCTGGAAAAGGGCGGCACGTTCGAGATACAGCGGCAGCAGATCGCCCCCGGAGTGTGGGACATTACAAACACTCACATTCACATTCAGGGTCACGCACTCATCTTCAAGAGCATTGGGGAGCAGCAGGATGAGGTGACGACCCAATATCATCCGACGCCGCCATCGCTGACTCTGGCTGCTGCGGCAAAGATGTTGAAGGATGGCTCGGCCGCACAGAAATTGCAGTAGAAGCGGCGAATGTCAAAGAATTGCTAACCCTTCGTGTATGGCGTTCGGGGCCAGTAGATCAAAAACATTGTTTGTAATCTCCAACGCTTTCTCCGCCCACCAATAAAATCAACAACCTGGTGTGGTAACTCTCCTAAGTCAGGAAAACTGGTATTTAACTGTGTTGCTTGGTTGAGGATGCGGCCGGTATCATGCAACTTCCCCCGGAAGACACATTCGCCACGCTGAGCGCTCGGAAATGGCCGATCGCTGATCGCGGTTTGATCAACTGCCCGCATTCGGGGCAACTTTCGAGGCCCGCCCGTGAAGATCCTCTCCTATCTCCTTGTTCTGCTTCTAACGACCGCAGCACCGGCATTCGCAACCGTCACCGTCACCAGCCCAGCCAGTGGGGCGACCGTCAACTCGCCGGTCCAGTATGTGGCGACGGCGACGACCAGCACCTGTGCCAAGGGCGTGGCCTCCATGGGCATTTACGTGAACAACAAACTCACGTTTGTGGTGAATGGCGCCAGTCTCAATACCTCGCTGTCTCTGAATCCGGGGCCTTACAACACGGTTGTGGAGGAGTGGGATAAGTGTGGGGGCGCTAGCTTCACCCCTGTACCTATCACGGTCGCGAATCAGTCGACGCAGACTGCTGTCACTGTGACTTCGCCTGTTGCCAATAGCACGGTGAGCTCTCCCGTGAACTATGTGGCGAGCGCAACGACGGGCACCTGCGCGAAGGGCGTGGCTTCGATGGGCATTTACGTGAACAACAAGATTGTGTACACGGTGAATGCGCCGCAGCTGAACACGCTGGTGAACCTGGCGCCGGGGGCCGAGCATACGGTCGTGCAGGAGTGGGACTTCTGCGGTGGCTCTGCTTTCACCACAATCAACCTGACTGTACAGGGAGGCACGACGGTCAGTATGACGGCGACCCCCGCGTCCATTACCTATGGAGACTCATCCACGCTGAGCGTGACTGCGACGAATGCCAGCCAGGTGACGATCTCCGGAACCGACGGCAGCACTTACAATTTGCCGGCCAACGGTGGTACGCAAGTTGTCAGCCCGGGCGCCACAACAACGTACACCGCGACCGCGACCGGAGCATCGGGGAGCGTGACGGCGACTGCGACCGTCTCAGTGGTGCCGGTGGGCAGCACGCAGTCCATCAACCATGTGATCTTCATGCTGCAGGAGAACCATAGCTTCGATAACTACTTCGGCATGTTGAATCCCTATCGTCAGAGTCATGGATTTGAGATCGGCGACGATGGCGTCAAATACGACGTCGACGGCATTGAGGATAAGGTAAATGGCCAGGCTTACGACTCCGTCGGTAAGGCGGGTCAGATCATCAGCAACAACGACCAACAGAATCCGAAAGGCGCCCACACGCTGTTCAAGTTCAAGAGCACCTGCGTGGACGACATGTCCTCCGCCTGGACTGAGAGTTACGCCGACACCGCTCTGGGCAACTTTTCCACTACACGTCAGATCAGGATGAACGGGTTCGCCTCCAACGCCGATGGCTTTGCGAACAGCAAGTGCCCGGGTGGAGTTGGCCCCTGCACCGGCTTCACCGACGTGAGCGGCGATCGCGCCATGGGCTACTATGACGAAGGATTCCTAAACTACTACTACTACATGGCGTCGCAGTTTGGCCTTTCCGACAGGTGGTTCTCGCCCGTGTCGAGCAAGAGCATTCCCAACCGCATCGCCACCTTCACCGGAGGCACTACGCAGGGAGTCACTCAGGATCCGGGATCGGACGATCATTTCCCTCAACTCAACATAACCACGATCTTCAATGAACTAGATAAGGCGGGGGTATCGTGGAAGATCTATTACACCGCGGTCAATGGGCAGTGCGATCCGAGCACCTGCCATCCGTCAGGCGCGTTGGCCATGCCCTCCACGACCTTTTCGGACCTGACGTACTCATTTAAGTACCTCTATCTAACTGGTCCCTGCACCGGTAAAACGGAACCATCGACTGTCGTTGGCGATACGACGAACTCCTTCTGCATCGATCCTACCCACATTGCGCCGCTCAATGATCCGAGGTATGGGTATTTTGCCGATCTTAAGAACGGCACGCTGCCCAGCTTTGCCTTTATCGAATCGGGATCCGGCTTCAATGACGAGCATCCAGGATCCGGACAGTCGGTTCTCGCTGGGCAGAAGCAGGTGTCGGGCATTATCAATGCGCTGATGACCAGCAGTTCCTGGAAGGATTCAGCGTTCTTCTTCGCTTACGACGAGGGCGGTGGCCCGTACGAACACGTCCCGCCTGTGCCTGGTCATACCAACGACTGGACAGACATATCGGCGGCGGCGAATTATCCAACGGACATTTCGTCCATCGCGGTGAATGCCGACAGTTACAAACCATGTGCCCCCACCACTCCGGCCGGGACGGCTCCTCCTTACTGCGATCTGAAGGCCGGGGCACCTGGCAGGAACTCGACAGATGCTCCGGCAGTCAACGGCTTCGCTGCGCAACTCGGCTTCCGTGTGCCGAACATGGTGGTTTCGCCCTTTGTGCGCAAGCACTATGTTTCGCACATCCCGATGGACCACACAGCGGTGATCAAGTTTGTCGAGAACCGCTTTATCGGCAGCTCGGCGCACCTGACTGCCCGCGACGCGGCGCAGCCCAATCTACTGGATTTCTTCGACTTCCAGAATGTTCCATGGGCGACACCACCGTCACCGCCCAACCCGGTCACTGCTGGATCGCTCGGCTACAATCCGTGCACGCCGACGAACATGGGTCCGTAGTCACAGAACTGTAGTCGCAGAACTAGAAGACAGGGGCTTTCGTCCCCGTGGTGCCACACGTCCTCGCTATTCAGGCGGCAGATCTGGTGTTTCTGCCGGCTGGATGCGAGGAAGAGACTTTGCGGATCAGGCGTTCGTAGGTGTTCCATTCAATGCGATAGGCGTCGATCTTGTCCTGGAGCGCCTCCGGGTCCAACACAACGGATTTGTCCAGGAACCACTCATGACGGCGGATGTGAAACTCCAGCTCAGCCTGGCGATTGCGCCAGCAGGCGACTGCATCGAAGTGATGCATGGGGGCACCTCAACTGGGATTGTGGAGACGCTCTAATGTTTAGAACAATCGCTGCGACTTATGCAACTAGTCGTTTTACCGGCCCTTTTGCTGTCTCCGTAGCGCGATTATTTTCAATAGCTTGCGCGAACAGTGTGACATGACCCGACCTACGTTTGGCTGCGGGTCGAGATTTTGCGGCTCAGCTATGTTTCATCAGGGTAAGTACCAGACTGCTGACGCCGTTCCAGGCAATCTGGACACCAATACAGAGCAGCAGGAAGGCGATGATCCGCACGATTCCATTGGCAGTCTGGGGCGAGATCTTCCGCGTGATCAGCGGTGCATACGCGTAAGCGAAATACACCAGTACACAAAGCACGATGATGGCGATGAAAACGCCGAGGTGAGCGAAGAGATCCGGAATGAGCCGGTGTGTTGAAGCATGGGCGGACAGTGTGAGCATGATGACGATGCATCCCGGGCCGGCCGTGATGGGGAAGGTAAGCGGATAGAAGGTCTGCTGGAAGAGCTTGTCAATATCGGATGCCGGCGCCCGATCCTCCTTCTCCTGTTGGTGCGCATCCGCGCCCTGTTGATTGAGCAATGACCAACCCATCGCGGCCAGCACGAGACCACCGGCCACCTCCATGATGGGAAGGGAGACGCCGAAGAAGGAGAGCAGGGCCGCTCCGATAAGTTCGATGACCAGCAGAAACAGGACGGTATTGATGGCGATTCTGCGAGCCAGACGACGATAGACCTCCGGAGGAGCCGCACCGATAAGCCCGTAGAAGACCAAGGCCGAGCCGAGCGGATTCACAAGTGGCAGTAGCGCGCTGAATGCGATGCCGAATTGGCTCCAGACCAGGCGAATCATTGGTGTTGAATGTAGCAAATCCCAGAGGAGATAAGAGGAAACCGGCCGGAGTGAACGGATCGGAAGACTCCGTTGTGCGCTCCCGAGGTCTGCAGCGGCAGGTGAAATGCTTTAGGCTTGCCACCAGGCGATGAGGCGATTCCGGAGCGTGAGGAGTATCGGAGTCTGGTGCTGGTCCCTGGCGCTGCTGTCACTGGATCTAATGCTCGGGGGCTGTTCCGGCGGCCATCCGCATACGATTGCCGTGGTACCGCAGACGACAGCGCAGGAGATCTGGGAGGCGGAGCATGCTGGCGTGGCCAAGGCTCTGCTCGGCACACGGTGGAAGGAACGCTGGAACGGTCCAAGCAGCGAGACGGAGGTTGACCGGCAGATCGCGCTGGTGCAGCAGGCAATTCGCCAGCGGGACGGCGGCCTGATACTGGCGCCCGATCATCCGCTCGCTCTGACAACAGCGGTGCGTCGGGCTGCGGAGCAGGGGATGCCCGTCGTGGTGGTGGATGCGACGTTGAACCTGCCACCATCGCTGGACGTGGACTACCTGTTGAATGATGAACAGCAGACGGGCGAGCTCGCCGCGGATCGCATCGGCGCCATTCTGCATGGACGCGGGACGGTGGCGGTGCTGGGGGAGACACCGGCGCTAATGGGAACGGTGGCGCGCGCCGAGGCTTTTCGCCAGACGATGGCGGCGCGCTTCCCGGGCATTACGGTGCTCGACCCGCTGCCGGGCCGGTTCCGCACCAATCTTGCGGAGCAGGATACGGAGGAGCTGCTGGCGAGCCATCCGCAGCTCAACGCGATCTTTACTCTGACCGTCGGAGCAACGCGCGGCGTCTATCGCGGACTCAAGCTGAAGCAGCGTATCCAGCAGGTGCACCTGGTGGCATGTGATCAGGATCTTGACCTGGTGTATTACCTGCGGCTGGGCGAGATCGACTCGCTGGTGGCGGAGAACACATTTGCGATGGGGTACCAGGCGACACGCCTGATCACGGAACATCGTGTTGGCGGGAAGGTGCGAGCGCCAGGACGTGTATTGCGCTTTGCGCCGCGACTGGTGACGCGTGACAACGTGGACACTCCGGAGATCCAGAAGATGCTGAATATGGACTGGAGGCCGACTGAGTGAGCGACAGCAGTCGACGATCATGGTGGATCGCCGCCCTGGCTGCGCTCGCGCTGCTGGCCGGCACCGTGGCGGCGTGGCGCTGGTTTGCGACTGCGCGGCCCTTCTACCGCGATGACTTTGCGCAGAACCGCGCGGATGAATGGCATGCCGTAGGCGGCGCATGGCGTCTGGCTGCGGGCGCAATGCATAACGATTCCGACGAACGCGGCGCCAAAATGCTTACCGGCTCTTATCGCTGGAGGGACTATCGTCTGCAGGCGGATGTGCAGCTGCTGGGCGAAGGCGGCGACGCCGGGGTGGTGCTGAGGTCAAAGGATGAAGAGCCGGGTGTGGACGCTTACGACGGCTACTACGTCGGGGTGCGGATGTACGACAGCACGCTGCTTATCGGGCGCTCCGACCACGGCTGGTTGGAAGCCACGCCCGTGCGCTTGCCCGGCCTGCGCAGCCATGTCTGGTACCACCTTGATGTAGTAGCGGTGGGGTGCAGCATCGCCGCGAGGGTTAGCGAACTGGGATCGACCAATGAGGCGAGACTGTTCTTTCAGGAGCCGAATTGCGTGCGTAGTGGCCGCATCGGTTTGCGCTCGCTGGCGACGGGCGCGGCATGGCGCAACGTTCAGGTCAAGCCTGCCAAAGAGGCGGACCTGGTGGCGCTGGCCGGACCTGCGCCGACGGTGCTCCATCCGGACTTCCCGAAGAGCGAGGCGGCCTTCAATGCGTCGCATAGTTTTCCTACCTTCGACGACCTCGCATTGCAGCGGCGGTTCTTCGGTGACCAGGAACCGCAAACCGAGATTACTCCGATTGCAAGCGTACCGGAGCGCGTTCGCGGAAGGGAAGCACAATTAGTAACAGTGAGAGGTACGGTATCGCTGACTTCTCCCATGCTTTTTGTGCAGGACGACACCGGAGGAATTGCGCTTCCCGATCCGATTGCGCCCGCGTTGAATCTGGGTGATGAGGTGGAGGCGACCGGTACGCCCTCGGCTCTTAGAGATGCAATCGGAGCCGGCGCGATGCTTCCTCATGCGCGGGTGCGTCTGCTGTGGGACCACACGCCGGCTGCGCCACTGTCCATTACCGCAGGACAGGCGGCTACCGGCAACTACGATGCGCGTCTGATCGAGCTACAGGGCGAACTGACCGGCGTACACCAGGAGACAGGGAGCAAGATGCTTGTGCTTGAGCTTGCCAGCGGGGCGCAGGCATTTCGCGCATTCATCCCGGCAGGGCAGTCGGCCGCGTTCTATCGCCGCATGTTGCCGCGCAGCCTGCTGAACCTGCGCGGAGTATGCACGCTGGAACGGCGATATACGGAGGGTGTGACGTCGTTCGCGCTGCTGCTGCGCTCGAGCGAAGATATCGACCGGCTGGCGGGGCCGCCATGGTGGACTCCATCGCGGCTGGCGGAGATCGGATCGGCGATTCTGTTGTTGTGCCTGCTGGTGCAGTATCTCTACAGCCGCGCGAAGCAATGGCGCTGGCGCGCGATCGTTCAGGAGCGCGAGCGGCTCGCGCACGAGCTGCACGATACTTTGGCGCAGAGCTTCGCAGGCGTTGCGTTCCAATTGCAGGGCATCCGCAATGGGCTCGAACATGCAGACTCGGCCGGTATCGCGCGGGTGAACCAGCAGATCGAACTGGCATGTGACGTGGTGCGACAGACGCATGAGGAGGCCAGCCTGAGCATTGCGATGCTGCGGGAGGAGTGGCCCGCAGGCAAAGAGCTCGGGAGTGCGCTTGAAGACTGCGCGGCGAGTATCGTGGCGGGCGGGAATGTGCGTGTCGTCCGGAAAGGACGCGGGGATGGCCGAGGTGCCCCGGCGCACATTCCGGTTCGGGTAGCGGATGCGTTGTTTCATATTGGCAGGGAAGCGATCGTGAATTCGGTTCGCCATGCCAATCCAACGCAAATCGTGTTGTCCGTGGAGTACGAGATGAAGCATGTCACGCTTGCTGTGGCAGACGAAGGGCGGGGCTTCAATCCGAAGCAGCAGACACGCGGCTTCGGCCTGCGGGGCATGGAAAAGCGTGCGCGCAGCATCGGCGCGACGCTGACGATCACAAGCGAGGCGGGCAAGGGCACGCGCGTCGAGGCGAATGCGCCGCTGGAAGAGCACATGAGCACGCGTGGATTCTGGGGGACACTGCGGAGCCGGCTACGGCAGAGGATGGCATGGTCGCGTAACGGGAGAGGCGGTCGCGCCCAGAGGGCGCAGGAGGCGGCTGTGCGGAGAAACCGCAGCCGTGCGGTTGACACTTTGCGGCCGAGCCGCTAGCGTTAGTGCTACGGAATATGAACCTCCACCGCCATCATCGCCATGCCCATCATCACCACGTGGCGAACGTGTCGGCGGACTCCTCCGGAAGATAAGCAGCAAACCGAGATAAGGTCCCAGCAGCCCGCCGATGCCTAGCAACGGTGGGCTTTTTGCATTCAGGCGAACCATATGGAGAGACACGTGAGCAGCGAGGCAACGATCGATTTCGAAAAGATGGACGGGCTGGTGCCAGCCATCGTGCAGGATGCCGTCAGCAAAGAGGTGCTGATGGTGGGTTTTTTCAATGAAGTGAGCTACCGACGCACGCTCGAGAGCGGCTTTGTCACGTTCTGGAGCCGCACGCGGCAGAAGCTGTGGATGAAGGGCGAGACCAGCGGCAATCGCTTACGCGTGGTGAAGGCATTCACGGACTGCGACAGGGACACGCTGCTGTTTGAAGTCGTCGTGGAAGGCGACGGGCTGGTGTGCCACGAGGGCACGGTGAGCTGCTTCACGCGGCCGATTGCGATGGAAGCAGCAGCCGAGGTGCGCGCGTGACGGCAACGGCGAAGTTGAAGCTCGGCATACCGAAGGGCAGCCTGCAGGACGCGACGATTGCGCTCTTCGAGCGGGCGGGCTGGCGCATTTACGCAAACGGTCGCTCGTATTTTCCGCAGATCGACGATGCGGAGATTGAGTGCATGCTGATCCGCGCGCAGGAGATGTCGCGCTACGTGGAAAAAGGCGTGCTGGACGCAGGGCTGACTGGCGTCGATTGGGTAGTGGAGAGTGGACTCGATGTGGAGAGCGTTGCCAGCCTGACATATGCGAAGCAGAGCCGGAACAAGGTGCGCTGGGTGCTCGCCGTGCCGGAGGACTCGCCATACAACCGCGCGGAGGACCTGGACGGCAAGACGATTGCGACGGAGCTTGTCGAGGTGTCGAAGAGATATTTCGCGAACAAGGGCGTGAAGGTGCGGGTGGAGTTCAGCTGGGGTGCGACCGAAGTGAAGCCCCCAACGCTGGCCGATGCGATTGTGGAGGTGACGGAGACCGGCAGCTCACTGCGTGCGAACCGGCTGCGCATCATTGATACGGTGATGGAAAGCGAAACACACCTGATTGCGAATCGCAGCGCGATGCAGGACGCGTGGAAGTGCGAGAAGGTGAAGAACCTGGCGCTGATGCTGAACGGCGCGATTGCGGCGCAAGGGCAGGTTGGGCTGATGCTGAACGTGCGCAGGCAGAACCTGGATGCGGTGCTGCAGGTGCTGCCGGCGCTGAATTCACCGACGGTTTCGCCGCTGCGCGATCCGGAGTGGACCGCGGTGAACACCATTCTGGAAGAGGGCGTGGTGCGCGACGTGCTGCCGCGGCTGAAAGCAGCAGGCGCTACCGGCATTGTCGAGTATCCGCTGAATAAGGTCGTCATTTAACGCAAGCGCGTTTGTGGTTTAGGAGGGCACTTGGAACTACTGACAACCAGCGGTGGCGGTGCACGGAAGGTGGAGCGGCTGCTTCAGGCGCTGGGACAGCGCGGGACGTCGAACCTGGATCGTGTCGAGCGACAGGTGCGGCGCATTGTGGACGATGTGCGCCGCGGCAGTGACCGTGCCTTGCTGGCGGCGCGCGCGCACTTTGACGGCGTACCGCGAAAGCAGCCGCTGCGCATCGCTCCGGGCGAACTGCATCGCGCATGGGAGGAGACCACCCCGGAGCTGCATGCTGCGTTGAAGCTGGCTGCCCGTAACATTATGGAATTTGCGAAGCGCCAGTTGCCGCAGGAGTGGGATACGGAACCGGTGCCCGGAGTGAAAACGGGACAGCGCGTGCGCCCGCTTGCAGCAGTGGGTTGCTATGTGCCGAGCGGAAGGCATCCGCTGCCGTCATCGCTCCTGATGACGGCGATTCCTGCACAGGTGGCCGGCGTCGAACGCATTGTGGTGGTATCGGCGCGGCCCGCGCGTGAGACGCTTGCGGCGGCGACACTTCTGGGCATCGACGAGGTGTACCAGGTGGGCGGAGCGCAGGCGATCGCCGCGCTGGCCTACGGGACGGCGTCGCTGCCACGGGTCGACAAGATCGTGGGGCCGGGCAACCTGTTTGTCACCGCGGCGAAACGGCTGGTCGCATCGGATTGCGGGATCGACATGCTGGCTGGCCCGACAGAGATTGTTGTGTGCAGCGAGCGAGGGCATCCGGAGGCGATTGGCGCCGATCTGGTGGCACAGGCGGAGCATGATACCGAGACGCTGAGCGTGCTGGTAACGTCGCAGCCGGCATTGGCCAAAGAGGTAATTCGGGAGGTGAAGGAGCGGTCGCGGCGCAATCCCGTGGCCCGCGAGGCGCTGCGTAGTCACGGATACGTAATTATAACGGATACGAAAGAGCAGGCGCAGGAGATTGCGAACCGCCTGGCGCCGGAGCATCTCACAATAGACAGTGAAGAAGATCTGGAGTGGGTGCGAAATGCGGGCTCGGTGTTCATCGCCAACTGGGCATCGCAGCCGCTGGGCGACTATGTTTCCGGGCCGAACCATACGCTGCCGACGGGTGGCGTCGCGCGCCTTCGCGGTGGCCTGAGCGTGATGGACTTTGTAAAACTTGTGACGGTGCAGAGCTACACGCCGGATGGGGTGCGCGCGCTGGGGCCTGCCGCAGTGGCGCTGGCGCGAGCCGAAGGATTGAGCGGACACGCAGAGGCGGTGGAACTGCGAATCACCCGGGCGGAAGCGGCAGGAGCTGCGCGTGGGTGAGCCTGTTGCGGCGCGCGCGCCGGAGCCGCGAGCAGGCGTGCGCCGCATGAAGGAATATCATCCGCCGGTTGCCGGCCGCGATGGGCTGCGACTGGATTTCAACGAGAACACGTTGGCCTGCTCTCCGCGTGTGCTCGAGGTCCTACAGAAAATTACCGCCGCCGACCTGACGCGCTATCCCGAACGCGGCACGGTGGAAGCGATTGTTGCGGATGCGCTGGGCGTGGCGCCCGTCGAGGTGCTTCTGACCAATGGGGTGGACGAAGCGATCCACGCGTTGTGCCAGGCGTTTCTGGATCGCGGCGATGCCATGCTGCTCCCGGTCCCGACGTACAGCATGTATGAGGTGTACAGTTCGGCGGCGGAGGCGCAGATCGATGCAGTGCCGGCTGTCCGGGGCTTCCGCTTTCCTCTCGATGCAATGCTTCGGGCCATCCATGCGCGTACACGGCTGATCGCGATTGCGAACCCGAACAGTCCGACCGGGGCCACCGTGGCACGTGACGCGATCGTGAAGGTTGCAGAACGCGCGCCGCAAGCAGTCGTCCTGCTAGACGAGGCTTACTATCACTTTTTCGGCGAGACGGTGCTGGACCTGATCGGCAAGGTGCCGAATCTCGTTGTCGCGCGCACATTTTCGAAGGCGTATGGGATGGCAGGTCTGCGGCTGGGGGTGCTGGTTGCAGCCGAGGAGACGATGCAGTGGCTGCGACGCGTGATCTCGCCATACAGCGTGAATCAGCTTGCGCTTGCTTGCCTGCCCGCCGCGCTTCAAGACCACGCATATCTGGATTGGTATGTAGCGGAAGTGAAATCGGCCCGCGCGGAGCTCGCGCAGACGCTGACGGAGTTCGGGCTTGAACACTGGCCGAGCGAGGCGAATTTCATCCTGACGCGCATCGGCTCCGAGCACAGAGCGTTTGTGCAGGCGATGCGATCGCACGGCGTTCTAACGCGCGATCGCTCGGCCGATCCGGGCTGCGACGGCCTGGTTCGCATCACCGTGGGCACACGCGAGCAGATGCAGCAGGCGAAGGCAGCTATCGAGCGATCACTGAAGGAGATTGGATGGCGGGCGTAAACAAGAAAAAGCGGTTGGCAGGCGCGGCCACAAAAGAGGAAACGAAGGGTTTGCGAACGGCGACACTGGATCGAAACACGACAGAGACGAAGATCGCTCTGAAGCTGACGATCGAAGGGCAGGGTCGCTACAGCGTGGGTACGGGCATCCGTTTCTTCGATCACATGCTGGAGTTGTTCACGAGGCATGGAGCGTTCAACCTGGAACTGCAATGCAAGGGCGATCTCGACGTAGATCAACACCACACGGTAGAGGATGTGGGCATTGCACTGGGCGAGGCCTTCGATAAGGCGCTTGTTGACAAGAAGGGGATTCTGCGTGCTGGGTATTTTGTAATGCCGATGGATGAGACGCTGGCGGTCGCGGCGGTTGATCTGAGTGGGCGAGTTGCCTGCGTGGTGAAGACCAAGGTGAAGACGAGGCTGGTAGGCGACCTGCAGAGCGAACTGGTGGAAGACTTCTTCGAAGGCTTTGCACGCGGAGCGCGGGCGAATGTGCACCTGAAGACGCTTTACGGCCGATCCAACCACCACAAGATCGAAGCACTGTTCAAAGCGTTCGCGCGCGCACTGCGGGTGGCCTGCTCGCGTGACAAGCAACTCGGCGAGATGCTTCCGAGCACGAAGGGTTTGTTGTGATCGCAGTCATCGACTACAAGGCCGGCAATTTGACTTCGGTGATGAAGGCGCTCACAGCGCTTGGTGCCGCAGCCCAAATCACCGAAGACCCTGCCGTGGTGCGCGCGGCGGAGCGTGTAGTGCTTCCCGGAGTAGGGCACTTTGCCGCGACGGCGCGTCTGCGCGAGACGGGAATTGAAGATGCGGCGCGCGAGTCGATCGCGGCCGGTGTGCCGTTTCTCGGCATCTGCGTCGGGCTGCAGTGGCTGTTTGAAGGCAGCACAGAGGCGAGTGGAGTAGCGGGCCTTGGCGCAATGCGCGGATGCTGCGCGCGTTTCCCTGACTCGCACAAGGTGCCGCACGTTGGATGGAACACGATCGCGGCTGCGGGTGCATCGCGGTTATTGGCGGGATTGCCGCCACAACCGTTCGTGTATTACACGCACAGCTACCGCGCGCCCCTAGTGGAAGAAACCGTTGGCGTAACCAACTATGCGGGGCCCTTCAGCGGGGCGGTGGAACGAGGCAACCTCTTCGGCGTGCAATTTCATCCGGAAAAGTCCGGCGACGCAGGGTTGCAGGTATTGCGCAACTTTCTGGCGGTGCCGCGATGCTGACCAAGCGCATCATCGCCTGTCTCGACGTCACAGCAGGCCGCGTGGTGAAGGGGGTCCGGTTCGTCGATCTGCTGGACGCGGGCGATCCGGCGGAGTTGGCGCATCGTCATGCCACTGCAGGCGCCGACGAGATTGTGCTGCTTGATATCACAGCGACGCACGAGGGGCGGAAGACGCTGGTGGATACGGTGGCCCGCACGGCACGCGAGATCTTCGTTCCGTTTACCGTGGGTGGCGGCGTGCGGACAGCGGATGATGCGGCCGCGCTCTTCGATGCGGGTGCAGACAAGATCAGTGTGAATTCTGCGGCAATTGCGGACCCATCGTTGATCGGCGAGGTCGGCCGCAGCTTCGGTTCGCAGGCGGTGGTAGTTGCCATTGATGCACGGCGTGGCAATGGTGGTGCGGAAATAGCGGAAGTCTATGTGAACGGCGGCCGCAAACCAACTGGCCGGAAGGCACTGGATTGGGCGCGCGAGGCGGAGGAGCGCGGCGCGGGCGAGATCCTCCTGACCTCCATGGATGCGGACGGCACGCGGAATGGTTTCGATTGCGAGCTGACCGCTGCTGTGAGCAGCGCGCTGCGCATCCCGGTAATTGCGTCCGGCGGCGCAGGGAACGCGCAGCATTTTGCTCAAGTGTTCAAAGCAGGTTGCGCGGATGCGGCGCTCGCCGCGAGCATCTTTCACTTCGGCATTGCAGATGTGCGGGAACTGAAAAGTGAGCTCGCCGTTCTGGGTGTACCCGTGAGGCTGCCATGCTGATTCCCTCGATTGACCTGATGGGTGGACGCATCGTGCAGCTGGTGCAGGGCAAGGAGCTAAAGCTGGCCTTCGATGACTTCGAGCACTGGATACAGCGTTTTTCGAGCTATCCGATCGTGCAGCTGATCGATCTAGATGCGGCGATGCGGCAGGGCAGCAACCGCGCGCTGATTGAACAGATCGCGCAGCGGCTGCCGTGCCAGGTGGGTGGCGGCATTGGGTCGATAGAACGCGTACGAGAGATGCTGGCAGCGGGCGCGCGGCGCGTAATCATCGGCTCCGCACTGTTCGACGCAGCCGGCGCCGCAAATGAAGACGAGATGCAAAGCCTGGTGCGGCGCGATTTTGCCCGCGAACTCGCCGACGCTGTCGGAGCGGAGCGGCTAGTTTTCAGCGTAGATACACGCGAGGGCCGCATCGCGATCAAGGGATGGAAGCAGCAGGTGAATCTGACACCGGAGATGGCGATGGTCGCGCTGGAGCCGTACTGTGGTGCGTTTCTCTACACACACATCGATCGCGAAGGGACCATGCAGGGTTTTCCGCTGGAGGTAGCACGCAGGTTGCGTGAGGTGACCGAGCGGCAATTGATTGTTGCGGGCGGCATTCGCGACCAGGAGGAGATCGACGCTCTTTCCGCGATGGGAGTGGATGCAGTAGCAGGAATGGCAGTTTATCTGGGCCGGTTAGCGGTATAACGCGAAGCCGCGGCAGCATCTCTTCGCTTCACGGCAACACCGATGATCATGAAGAGGAGGGCGACGACACCCTCCAGTGCAGCGTTGCCGGGACGATGTCGCACTAGGCCGGCCACGGCGATTGCGCCCCAGAAGAACGCCAGCACATACCAGAGGATGTAGCGTCGCATCGGGAATCAGTATAAGGGCGACGCGGAGTGTGGTGATTCGGGCGATCGAACTCGCTCGTCCGAATGCACCTGGCTTGAGACAAGTCGCTGCTCCTATGCGGGAGCTGAAATTCGGCTGGTATTCTTAGTGGTTTGCATCAAACATCTTCGAGATTGACAGGACAGGGTGAACGGATGGCGACGTCGGCCAGGGAGAGCGCATTGCGAGTGGCGAAACGGCTGGACGAGGTCGGATTCTCCGATATTGTGGTGATCCGCAACAAGGTGATGGAGCTGCGCGCCGCGGGCCAGACGGTGCATGCCTTTCACGGCGGCGAGCCGTTCTTCGAAACGCCGGATGCCATCAAGCAGGCGCTTTATGCAGCGACGGAGGAGAACAAGACGCGCTACGCGCCCTCTTCCGGAATCGCGCCTCTACGAGCGGCCCTGGTCGACAAACTCCGCGAGCGCAATGGGATTGAAGCTACCGCGGATGAGGTGTTGATCACGGTCGGCGGCGCGCACGCGCTTTACTGTGCCTTTCACGCGGTGCTGGATCCGGGCAGCGATTGTCTGCTCTTCTCGCCCTACTGGACGCCGATTGCCGATATGATCCGCGGCACCGAGGCGCGGCCGGTGTATGTGCCAACCTCGACAGCGCGCCGGTCCGGGATCACAACGACGCTTGAACAGCTCACGACGCCGGAGACGCGCGCCATCTACTACAACACGCCGCAAAATCCGAGTGGTGTGGTCTTCACACGCGCGGAAGCGGAAGAGGTTGCGCAGTTCGCAAAGCAACACGATCTGATGGTGATTGCGGATGAGGCTTACGAAGACCTTGTCTATGATGGCGAGCACGTTTCTATCGCATCGCTGCCGGGCATGGCGGAGCGCACGATCTCGGCTTATACCTTTTCCAAGAGCTACGCCATGACGGGATGGCGTATCGGCTATGCGGTGGCGCAGGAGCCCTGGATGACGGCGATGCGCAAGCTGGTACTTTACTCGACGAACGGTGTGCCGACAATGCTGCAGTGGGCGGCGGTCGAGGCCTTGCGTCTAAGCCCGGATCATCACCAGAAGCGGCTTGCCGAATATCGGGAGCGGCGCGAGGCACTAGTGGAAGGATTGAACACGATCGGCTTTGACTGCGAGATGCCCGCCGGCGCATTCTACGCGTTTCCTTCGGTCACCAGGCTATCGAACGATAGCCGTAAAGCGGCGGCAATGTTACTCGAGAAGGCGCATGTTGCCACGATTCCGGGTGCGGTATTTGGCAGCCAGGGAGAGGGGCATGTGCGCTTCAGCTACTCGACGACCGTGGCGGCGATTCAGCAGGGCCTCGAGGCGCTGCGTCGGCTGACGTAACTACTCGCTTGTGAAACGAAATACTGCCCGTCGTCGTCTGACAGGCAGCAATCTTTTGCAGCCGAGCAGGCTGGGACGGAATCTTAACCGGCATATGCACAAGCAACGCCTTCTGACGGCTGCGATCTTGGTGTGCGCCTGTACTGTCGCGCCGTCCCTTGCCAGGGGCCTATCCGATCCTGCTGCGCCCAGCACCTCTGCCTCTGCCGCCGTCTTGCCGGACGCGCCGCAACCGCAGACGCAGACCCAGGCCCCGCCGGGAGCCTCGACTGCTGCAAAGACGGAAGCGACCCCGACGCCCAGCAATGAGGGCAAGCAACAGACCAAGCGCATTCTATTCATCGTTCCGAACTTCCGCTCGGTAAGTGCCAATCAGAAGCTGCCACCCCAGACGGCGAAGGAGAAGTTCAAGACGGCGGCGCTTGAGAGCTTCGACTACTCGGCAATTATCTTTGCCGCCGGACAGGCTGGGGTGGCCCAGGCGCTGGACTCCTATCCCGAGTTTCAACAGGGCGCGGCGGGTTATGGCCGATACTTCTGGCACACCTTTGCCGATGAGACGGACGAGAACCTCTGGGTCCAAGGCATCCTGCCCGTCGCGCTGCACCAGGACAGCCGCTACTACACGCTGGGCCACGGCGGCATCATCAAGCGCGAAGCCTATGCGTTCACCCGCGTCCTGGTCACGCGGAACAACGACAGCAGGCGGGCGCCAAACTACTCCGAGATTGTCGGCGCGGGCGTAGCTTCATCGATTTCAGCGGCATATTATCCTTCGGTGTATCAGACCTGGACCAAAATCGGACAGCGCTGGCTCACCAATGTGATCATCGATGGTGCCGTGTTCTCCATGAATGAGTTCTGGCCAGACGTGAATAACAAGTTCTTTCATCAAAAGGACTAATACGCATGCACCTCGGGCTTCCTGAGGAGATCGATCCATCTTTGTTTCGTTATCTTCCGAAGGGCGTCGATGTCACCCGGATCGGCAAAGAGCTCAGCGGCGAGCTTCACCTCGATATGTGGGTGCTGCCGCTTAATCCAAAGCAGGCCGCCGCGGCGCGTGCACACATCAAAAGCGTCCATGTGGTGCAGTCGCAGTACGCAGGAGTGGATGCCTTTCTCTCCGTCGTGCCCGAGGGTGCGACGCTGTGTGATGCGCAGGGCGTGCACGATATTCCGGTCGCGGAGTGGATCCTCAGCGTCGTCCTCGCGTCGCTCAAATACATACCCTTCTATTTACGGATGCAGGACGCCGGCGACTGGAGACAGCGCATTGGAGCGCAGAAGCTCTATCTGAATGCGCATCCGGGCGTGCAGCCGATGCTTCCGCCCGCGCTCGAGGATGAGCTGACGGGCAAGACAGTATTGATCGTCGGTTATGGCTCAATTGGCCGCGCTACCGAAGAGCGGCTGAAGCCATTCGACGTAAAAATGTTACGGATTGGACGTCGACGTCGTGAAGGTGTGGAACCAGAGGACCGGCTGGATGATCTATTGCCGCAGGCTGACATTGTGATCCTGCTGGTGCCCCTGACGGACCAGACACGCGGATTCTTCAACGGCAAACGGCTGGCCGCGATGAAGCATGGAGCGCTGCTGGTGAATGCGGCGCGTGGACCGGTCCTTGATACCGAGGCATTGGTAGAAGCGCTGCGTGCGGGCAGGATTCACGCCGCTGTGGATGTCACGGATCCCGAGCCGCTACCGGTGGGGCATCCGCTGTGGTCTGCGCCAAACGTGCTGATCACGCCGCATATCGCGGGCTCCAGTCCGGGCATGATGGATCGCGTCATGCGGCTTATCGGCGATCAATGCCGGCGTTATCTTGCGGGCGAGCCGCTTGCCCATGTCGTGACTGAAGGATATTGATCGCTGCTTTCGTGGCTGTCTAGGATGCTGTACAAAGAGTCATCCGCATAGCATTTCGCCATTGGGAGTGGCTGTTCAACGATTGTTCTTTTGCCTTGTCTTGACGGAAAGACCAATTGAGTGAGATTCCGTAGTCCACGCTGTTACCGAAAATGCTACGCGGCGGGAGGTCCTACCCTTTGAATCGTCGTCTGCTTTGTTCTGCACTTTGGTGCCTGCTCGTCGCCGCCTCTCCACTATCCGCCCAACATGAAGATACTTCGAAGCCCGCTCAGGAGAAGTCCGCGGCGGAGAAAGTCGTCGAGAATAAGCCGCAGGCCGAGGTGCCGCCGGTGCAGACGCATCATGCGCTGCACGTGAACGGGCAGACGCTAAATTACACCGCGACCGCAGGCATGATGCCGCTGAAGAACGACAAGGGCGAGACCGAGGCCAATATTTTCTTCATGGCCTATACACTCGACCAGCCGGAGGCGAAGCGGGACGGCAAGCGCCCGCTGATGTTTGCCTTCAATGGCGGCCCGGGGTCGGCTTCGGTATGGCTGCACCTGGGAGCGATCGGTCCGCGCACCGTGCATATGCAGCAGCCTGATGGCACCATGCCGGCGCCGCCGTACAAGGTGGAGGACAACGAAAACACCTGGCTCACGCAGACAGATCTCGTCTTCATCGATCCGGTGGGCACAGGCTACAGCCGCGTGACGAAGCCGGAGTTGCTGAAGAACTATCTCGGTCTGAAGGGCGATACCGCGGCTGTCGGCAAGTTCATCCGGCTCTATCTGGATCGGTACGAGCGATGGAACTCGCCGCTCTTTCTGGTGGGCGAGAGCTACGGTACAACGCGTGCTTCGGCGCTTTCGGGATACATGCTGCAGAAGTACGGCGTCGCCTTCAACGGCGTCGTGCTGATGTCAACTGTGCTGAACTTTGAGACGCTCGAGTTTGCGACCGGTAACGATCTGCCGTATGTCCTCTTCCTGCCGACCTACACAGCGACAGCGTGGTACCACAAGAAACTCGATCCATCGCTCGAAGGCGATTTGCAGTCCGCGCTGCAACAAGCGCAGATTTTTGCGGATGGTCCATATGCGGACGCGCTCGCGAAGGGAGATCGCCTGAGCGCAGCCGATCGCGCGCAAGTGGTCGCTGGTCTCGCGAAGTTCACCGGCCTGAGCGCTCACTACATCGACCTGAGCAATCTACGCGTGGATGAGCCGCACTTTACCAAGGAACTGTTGCGCGACCAGCATCTGAACGTGGGCCGGCTGGACAGCCGTTATACGGGATACGAACCGTCGTTGGTTGGTGCGGAGAGCGAGACGGACCCGACTATGTCGATTATCTCGTCGCCCTTCTCGGCATCGTTCCATCAATACATTCGCACCGAGCTAAATTACAAATCCGACGAAGATTATTACTTGCTGGGTGGAGGGTTCTCCCAGGTGAACGACTGGGATTGGGGCTCGGCTGCCGAGGGCTTTCCGAATGTCACAGAATCGCTGAGGAAGGCATTTGCCGGCAACCCATACATGCGGCTGTACGTAGCGTCGGGCTACTATGACCTGGCCACGCCATACTTCGCGACGGAGTATACGCTCGCACATCTGGGTCTTGAGCCGACGGAAACCGGCCGCATCTCGACAGGTTTTTACGATGCGGGGCACATGATGTACCTGAAACCGTCCGCTCAGAAGAAGCTGCACGACGATGTGGCGACATTCATCGCGGGGTCGCTTCACTAATCCGATTGGTGCGCCAACACCTCGGCGACATGAACAGCGCGCCGGCTGGTGCCTTGCGCGATCTGCTCGCGGCAACTGAAGCCGTCGGTCACGATAACCGTCTCGTGATCCGCAGCTCGCACGGCGGGCAGCAGAACGCGCTCTCCTAAGGTTTGCGAGACGGTGTACTTCTCGCGCTCGAATCCGAAGGGGCCGGCCATGCCGCAGCAGCCGGAGTCAAGCATCGTTACCTGCGCACCCGTTTGTTCGAGCAACGTGCGTTCGGCCTTCATGTTGAAGACAGCTTTGTGATGGCAGTGGCCGTGCAACACGATTTTTTGGCCAGCCAATGATGGAGGCTGCCATCCGGGTGCGTGTGCCGCCAGAAAGTCGGCGAGCAGCCAGGTTTGCTGTGCCAGCCGCTGTGCGCGCTCATTCTTCGGGTAGAAGTTTCGCAGCTCTTCGAGGAAGACGCTGGCGCAGCTTGGTTCGAGCACGATGAATGGCATGCCCGCATCGATCTGCGGCGCGAGGCGACTCAACACATCATCCAGATAGAGCCGCGCACGATCGAGGAAGCCAAAATCATAGAGTGGGCGTCCACAGCAGATATGGCGCCGGGGAAAGACCACGCGGAAGCCGGCGCTGCGGAGCACGCGGGCCGCCGCGTCCAGCACCTGAGGCTGTAGATAGTTGTTCCAGGTATCCGCCCAAAGGAGAACCGTCTTCAGATCGCTCTTGTTCATTGCGGGAGCGTCTTGTTGCCGCAGGAAGCTGCGCGAGGCGAAACGCGGCAGCGAACGTTCGGGGGCAACGTCGGCGATGCGCTTCGCCAGTGACTCCATGCCGGGCAGTGCGAGCGCGCCGTTGGCGATCGAAGGCGCGAAGGATGCCAGCCGCGCCCAGCGATCCATGAAGGCGAAGAGGTAATGCGGCAAAGGGTGCGCCCTGTTTGCGTAGTGCTGCGCGAAGAACTCCGCTTTGTAAGTGGCCATGTCGACGCGCACCGGGCACTCGCTCTTGCATGCCTTGCAGGAGAGGCAAAGGTCCAGCGCCTCGTGCACCTGCTCGTTCCGCCACTTGTCCGGGAGTGATTCGCTCTGCATCAGCTCCCACAGCAGGTGTGCGCGGCCGCGCGTGGAGTGTTGCTCCTCGTGCGTCGCCATGTAGCTGGGACACATCGTGCCGCTGTTCGTCTTGCGGCAGGCGCCCACGCCAACGCAGCGCATCGTGGCGTGCGAGAAAGCGCCATCGTCATCAGGAAATGCGAAGTGCGTGTGCGGGCGCGCCGGCTCATAGCCCGGCCCCACGCGCAGCTTCTCCTCCGGCTGGTAAATGCGCGGATCGTCTGGTGTCCCCATCATCTTGCCCGGGTTCATGCGATTGTCCGGATCCCACAATGCTTTGAACTCGCGGAAGGCCTGCATCAGCTCCGGGCCGAACATCTTTGGCAGCAATGTGCCGCGCGATTGCCCGTCGCCGTGCTCGCCGGAGAGCGATCCTCCGAACTCGAGCACGATGTCGGCGGCGCGATCGATAAATTCGCGATACGCCTGTACGCCTTCCACCGAGCGGAAGTCATAGCTCATACGCGTGTGGATGCAGCCCTGCCCGAAGTGCCCATAGATAGGCATGATGTATCCAAACTCCTGAACCAGCCCGTGGAGTTTGCGCAAATAGGCGCCGAGCTTTGCCGGCGGGACGGCCGAATCTTCCCATCCCTCCCAGAGCTCCGGCACGCCGGGAACACACGTAACCGCGCCGAGAGCAGATTCGCGCACGCGCCACACACGCTCCGCCTGCTCCCCATCCACACGTTTGGCCTGTGGGGGCACAGGCCAGTCAGCGGTGGCAGCGACGAACCGCCCCGCCTGGGCGCGGGCATCGTCATCGCTATCCCCACCAAACTCAACAAGCAGAAACCCGCTGCCAGCCGGCAGCAATACGATGTCCTCAAGCGCCATCTGCTTGCGCCGCAGGAAGTCGACCAGCATGCTGTCGAAGCCTTCGAACCCGATCGGCTTGTAATTCAGGATCTCCGGGACGGCGTCTGCGGCAAGGAACGCATCGGCGAAGCCCAGCACAACGAGTTGGCGGTGCTGCGGGCTCTTCATCAGCCGCACGGTCGCTTCCAGCACGGTCACGCACGTGGCCTCGGTACCGACCAGGGCGCGCGCAACGTGGAAGCCATTCTCCGGCAGCAGCTGGTCGAGGTTGTAGCCGGAGACGCGACGGGGAATCTCCGGGAAGCGCTCACGGACAAGGGATGCGTAGGTATCGCGGATGCGCTTCAGTCCTGCGTAGATTGCGCCGGTGCGCCCGCCTGCAGCGATCGCCGTCTCAAGCGCCTCGTCATTCATGGGCCCGAGCGTCATACGAGTGCCGTCATATAGCAGGACGTCGAGCGATTCGATGTTGTCGACCGTCTTCCCGCCCATCAATGCGTGCACGCCGCAAGAGTTGTTGCCGATCATGCCTCCGATGGTGCACCGGTTGTGGGTTGCGGGATCGGGAGCGAAGGTCAGCTTGCCGCGCTCGGCCTCGGCGCGCAACGCATCGAGGACGACTCCGGGTTCGACGCGGGCGCGGAGACCTTCGTAATCGATGGACACGATGCGGCGCATGTACTTCGAGAAATCGAGCACTACAGCGATGTTGCAGCAGTTGCCGGGAATGCTGGTGCCGCCGCCGCGTGAGAGCACTGCCGCGCCAAACTCACGGCACGCCGCAACGGTTGCGACCGCGTCCTCCGCATCGAGCGGCAGCACAACCCCGATCGGTAGCTGGCGGTAATTGGAGGCATCCGTCGCGTAGAGCGCCCGTGATGCTGGATCGAACCGAACCTCACCGCGAACGGTTGCACGCAGCCGGGTTTCGAGTGCCGTGTGCGCCGCGAAGTCTTCATGCGGCAGATGAGTATCGGGTAGCGCATTCAGGATAGGAAACGGCGACGTGCTACTCATCCTCAGACCTCATTCAGAGTGGGTGGCGGCAGCGGTGAAAGATCCTCGCCCTCACTCTCTCTGTCGCGGCCGGTCACAAGCGAAACCAGCGCCGTCACCACCAGGTTCAGGAGAGCCGCGGGCAGCGCTGCGTAGACGGCGAAGGTGTGTCCCGAAAGATGCAGGGGAAAGACGGAAGTCTTCATGCCCATGGAGACAACCATGGCCGTACCGGTGGCCATGCCGACAGCCCAACCGGCAAGCAGCGCGGCGCCGCGAAACCAGCGCGTGAAGAGGCCGCAGAGGATTGCGGGCACCATCTGCATGATCCATATGCCGCCCAGCAACTGCAACTCGATGGCATATTGCGTGCTGCCGGCGAGAATGAAGGCGAGTGCGCCGAACTTGATGACGAGCGAAACAAGTTTGGCCATGCGCGCTTCTTCTGGCGGTGTCAGCGGAGTGCGCACGAACTCGCCCCACAGATTGCGGGTGAACAGGTTGGCCGTAGCGATGGACATGATGGCTGCCGGCACCAGGGCGCCAATGCCGATCGCCGCCAGGCAGAAGCCGGCGAACCACTCAGGGAACATGCGCACGAAGAGAATGGGTACGACAGCAGAGGTGTCCTTGGACTGAATGCCTGCGGCGAGCGCCATAAGACCCAACAGCGCAATCAGCCCGAGCAGGATGTTGTACGCAGGCATAAGCGCGGCGTTGCGCCGGATGACATTCGCGCCGGAGGCACTGAGCGTCCCGGTGAAAGTGTGCGGGTAGAAGAGCAGCGCCAGGGCAGAGCCGATGGCGAGCGTTGTATAGCTCCAATATTGCGCCGGTCGCAACACGATGGAGGCGGGTGGTGTGTGCTGCGAGAGAGCATGTGCGGCGTTCGCGAACACCGCGCCGTAGCCCCCGAGCTTCGCCGGAATGATGATGACCGCGGCGAGCACCATGATGTAGAGCATCACGTCCTTCACGATGGCGATAGCAGCTGGAGCGCGAAGGCCGCTGGTATAGGTGTAAGCGGCGAGGATGACGAAGGCGACGATGAGCGGCCATTCGCCACGGACGCCGAGCGCGGAGATGACTTCGCGGATGCCGACAAGCTGCAGCGCAATGTAAGGCATGGTCGCCAGGATGCCGGTGAGTGCGAAGGCGACAGACAGCCAACGGCTTCGGTAGCGACCGCGCACGTAATCTGACAGGGTGATGTAACGCTCACGGTGACATATGGTCCATAGCTTCGGCAGCACCAGCATCATCAGCGGATAGGTGAGGATGCAGTACGGCACCGCGAAGAACCCGGCGGCGCCGGCTCCATAGAGGGCTGCGGGCACAGCGATGACTGTGTAGGCGGTGTAGAAATCGCCGCCGATCAGAAACCAGACGACGAGTGTGCCGAATCGGCGGCCGGCAAGTCCCCACTCTTCCAGGCTGTGCAGGTCTGCCCGTCGCCATCGCGCCGCAAGAAAGCCTGCTGCCGTCACCGCAACGAAGCAGAGGCAGAAGACAACGAGTGCGGTGGTGCGGATGGCCGGCGGCATCGTGTGAGATTGTACGTGTTCTATCTGCCGCGCAGCCGGTCAACGCTGAAGGCGCTGGAGCCGGTGATGACCAGTGTGAGCAGCGCGATGAGATAGAGCACCATCAACTCACCGTGGTCTGAGCCTGGCCCTCTGCCGAAGAAGGCGAAGCGATGCACCATTGCCCAGGCCACCAGGATATTGCAGAAGCAAAAGAGCGCAACCCAGCGTGTCCATATGCCGAACGTAAGCAGGAGGGCACAGACGAAGTCGGAGATGAACGCGACGAAAAATGAAGCGTGCGAGCCGATGTGGATGGGATCAGGAAAGCGCGCCATGAATTGAGCCCAGTGCATTGGCTGCTTCTCCCAGCCATGGCGCAGGAAGAGCGTGGCGCCGGTTCCGATGCGCAGGATGGCGAGCCCCGCTTCTCCACCACTCGCACTCGCCGATTGCTTTTGAAACGCCATGCGTTCTCCTGAGTTTTCTGAATTTAGTGAAGCAGGCCACTGCCGCCGCCGGGCGTCCACTCATCCACCACAACGTCGAGGTCGTTCACGATGCGGATTGCCTGTTCCACGTTTCGCCGTACGTGTGGCCGATCCTGGCGAGAGGCGTTGGGCGACTCTTCAATCGCAACGACGCGACCGTAGGGCCATGAAAAATCGGGGACCGCGGCCAGCGCCTCGGGCAGGTCGGACATGCGAATTTCCAGCTCCTGCCGGCGCGCCGCCGCGGGATGCAGCAGGGTGCCCGCATCCAGCGCGCTCGTGGTCTGCTGCGGGAAGATGACGCGCAGGGTCAGGGTATCGCGGTGCACGGTGAGGAACGGATTCTGCCACGCGTCGGTGCTACGCACATTCACATAAAGGTGTTTCGACGGAGGCGGAATCTCTTCGAGCGCCACGCGCGCCGTAGCTTCCTTCTTTGCCAATTCGTGCGCCTGCTGCTGCTGCAACTGGCGCGGAGTGGGCTGCTGCGTAGAGCCGGATGGTGCGTTTTGCCGGCAGCCCGCAAAAACGAGCAGAGGGAGAAGAAAGGCGGCGTATTTCACGTTCAGGCATGAAGGGCGTGGATGGATATCAGCAGGACAGAGGTGTTGCACGTTGTCAGCATAACAATCCTTGCACGCCGGTCAGTCTTCCTACCGTTGCTGAACTAGCGTCCCTGCCATGCCGGGGCACGCTTCTCCAGGAAAGCACGTGTGCCCTCCGCCTTGTCCTCGGTTGCGCAGGCCAACCCGAAGAGAGACGCTTCCAATTCCAGCCCAGCTTCGATCGGCAGATCGTAGCCGCCTTCCACGGCGCGCAGGCAACCGGCGACCGCCAGCGGCGCCTGCTGTGCGATGGCGCGAGCCAGCGTCTCCGTGCGCGGCATCAGAGCCTCGGCCGGCACTACCTCGTCCACCAGCCCCATGCGGAAGGCCTCTTCTGCGCCGACCATATCTCCCGTCAGCAGCAGCTTGAACGCGGCGCCCTTGCCCACCAGCCGCGGGAGGCGCTGCGTGCCACCGTATCCGGGCACCAGCCCCAGCTTCACCTCTGGCTGGCCGAGCCGGGCGCGCTCACTCGCGATGCGGAGCGTGCAGGCCATCGCAAGCTCGCAGCCGCCACCGAGCGCGAAGCCCTGAATCGCTGCAATCACCGGCTTGCCGCAGGTTTCGATTTTGCGAAAGATGGCCTGTCCCCTCAGTGCTAATTGCTGGCCCTCGGCTGCCGTCAGCGTGGCCAACTCGCTGATGTCGGCGCCGGCAGCGAAGGCCTTCTCGCCCGCGCCGGTCAGAATGATGGCGCGCACGCCTGAGTCATTCGCGAGCGCAGCAAAGGCATCATCCAGTTCGGCAAAAAGCGCGCGATTCAGCGCATTCATCACGTTGGGGCGATTGAGGGTGACAACAGCGTAGGCGTCGCTTCGTTCGAGCAGCAGGGTCTCGTAGGCCATCCGGACTGTCTCCTTCTTGTGAACCCACTATCATCCGTGGCGCGTGCGTTTTTGTCACTCGGCGGCAGCAGTTGCCGGGGCCGTTGTTCTCTCGTCTTGCAATGGCTGAATGGTAGATTCAAAAGAGAATGATTAAGGGAATCACCTTCGTGCATGCGGCCAGCACGGCTGCTGTATATGACACCCTGCGCCGCTTCTTTTCTGCGATCGGGATGGAACCGGGCCGCAGCTGGGAGACAGACACGAGCCGCGGAGCGCCCTTTCTCGCGCCCGTGGGCAGCTTCGAGTTGCTCGATGGCATGGCCCATCTGCCTGCCGAAGTGCTCATCGAAGTCACCGCGATTGACGATGTGCACCGGGCCGCGAAGGAGTGGCTGGAGCAGGCCGCAGGCAAGCAAGAGGCATCCCGCCGACTCAGCAACGTCACGCCCACGACATGGAAGTCGCTTGCGTTCACCATCGAACCCGTGCCCGGCATTCCGTTCGCCTTCTGGCAGTGGGAAGATCCGCTGCGCGGCAAGCCGCTTGCTATCGAAGGTGATCTCTCGGCCGCAGGCATGCGATTTGCCATCGTCGTCGCGCGCTGGAATGCGGTCATCACGGATCGCTTGTTGCAGGGTGCTCTCGACGGTCTGCTGCGCAGTGGCGCGTCCCGCGAGCAGATTGAGATTGTTCGAGTGCCGGGAGCGTGGGAAATTCCTTCGGCGGTGCGAGCCCTCGCGGCCAGCAAGCGTTTCGACGGTGTGATCGCCCTCGGCTGCCTTCTGCGCGGCGAAACAGCCCATTACGAGGCGATCTACAACGAGGTGAGTCGCGGCATCGGTCAATCCCAGCAGGAGACCGGCGTGCCCCACGGGTTCGGCGTGCTGACCTGCGAGACGCTGGAGCAGGCACTGAACCGAGCCGGGATTAAGGCAGGAAACAAGGGCTTCGAGGCAGCGGTAGCGACCATCGAGATGGTAGACGTGCATCGCCGGATCGCCACAGGAGCGGTTACAGACAGGCGGCCGGCATGAGCCAGGCACCAGGCAAGCGTCGCAAGTCGCGCGAACTCGCCATGCAGATGCTCTTCCAGCGGGACGTCGGCAAGCAGACGCCGGAGCAAGTACGACAGAATTTCTGGAAGGCGCGCGAGGAGACGATCGATGCGGATACGCGGGGCTTTACGGAGGACCTCTTCCGTGTTGCTACTGGGCGCGAGGAAGAGATCGATGCGCTCATCGAGCAGCACTCCGCGCACTGGCGCATCCCGCGCATGCCCGCGGTCGACCGCAACCTGTTGCGTCTCGCCGTTGCGGAGCTGTTGGGATTTCCCGGTACTCCCGTTCCCATCGTGATCAACGAATCGCTAGAGATTGCGAAGCGCTACTCTGCGCCGGAGTCTCTCAGCTTCCTGAACGGGATACTGGATGCGATTGCAAAGAGCCGGAAGTAGCGAGCCAGTCTGGTCTTGACGGCCTTGCTGACTCGCCGACTCGCTTTACGGAATGGCTCTCGGCTTCACGGCGAGGAATTGCGCCGGCGTAATTCCGCCGTTGGTATCCGGCAGGTTTGAGCTGAACTGCTCCGTGTCTGTCAGTGTACTGGTGGAAATGATGTGCATGTTGCTGTCGCCGGCAGTCGAGACGAAGATTTGCGATTGGTCAGGACTGAATATGGCCGCCACCGGCGTCGTAGCCTGCGCGCCGGTCAGCGTCACAGGAGTCAATGATCCCTGCGCGCCAGGCGCTGGAACCTTGTAGACGGGTAGCTTGGCATTGCCGGGCGTGGCGCTCGCCGAATCATAGGTAACCACGGCCAGCGACGAGTCTGGCGAAGTCACTACCTGGTGAATCAGTGAGGGCGCGTACGTCGCCAGCGGGAGCGTGTAGTTGGCGGAGTTCGTGATCTCCAGTGGCAACGTAGCCTTGGACGCTGGATCCATCGGGCAGGCGCCTTCCGGATTCGTGCCGGCATTGGTGGGCACCACGACATTCGAGTCGATCAGCTGCGCCGGACTGGCGGTCGCGCTGATCAGGTGCCTGCCGTCGGTGGTGCTGGCCAGGTGGGCGGCGGAAAAGTTGTAGCCCACTGCGCCGCCGGGCACCGCTGAAGGATAGTTATCAATCGGCGTTACGCGCGTATCCGGGCAATAGCCGCGGGCCGAGGTGTTTGCGCCGGAGAGGAAGGCGCCGAACTGCGGCACAGCCAGCGAGAGATCCGGGGAGCAGAAGATGTTGTACGCGGTGTTCGGATCACTGCCCGGAGCCCCATTGGCCGGGCACGCCGCTGCGGAAGGCGTTCCGTTGGTGGGGTCGAGCGTCTCGGTGCTCCATCCGGTGAAGGTGTTGTAGACGTAGAGCTTGTTTATACCCAGGATGTAGATCGTGCTGCCATCCGGCGAGAAAGTTGCGCGTTGCGCGACGCCTCCGTACTGAGTCACGATGCTCGCCGGTGTTCCGGTACTTCCGGAACTGCCTGTGCCACCAGTTGTAGTCGAAGGCGCAACCGCTGGCTGGTAGACGTAAATGATCTGGCGGTCACGGTCGTTGATCACCACCTGATTGTTAGTCGGCGAGACAGCAAGCACCACGCCAGGAACCGTTGTGTCTTCCTTAATCAGCGAGTTACTGGCGGCGGCAACGACCATCAACTCGCGATAGCTGCCGAAGTAGAGGCTGACGCCGGTCTGGTCCAGCACCATGGAATTTGGCGTGTAAGGCAGATGCACCGGGGTGCCGATGGTGCCCTGGCTCAGATCCAGCGGAGTGAAGTACTGGGAGTCAGGGCTGGCCATCCAGACAAAGCTGCTGGCGCTTCCCGGCGATTTCACGTCGATCGTATTGCTGGCGACCGGCGTTCCGTTGCCGTTGATGCCAATCTGGTTGACCGGTGCGGGATTGCAAGTCGGCGGCGCACACACCGCGTACACCGAGCTCGACCCGGGAAAGGTCGATGTGATGGAACCGCTTCCGCTGACTCCGATGGTGCGCTGGTCGGTTGAGGTGAAGCTGAGCGGCACGCCGGTAATGGTGGCGCCGTTGGTATCGATCACTGTCGCCGTGGTGGGCTGGGGCGTATTCGGAGTCACCAGGACACTGGTGCCGCCATTGGCGGAGAGCGTGATCGACTTGGGCGGGCAGGTATGGAAGACGCCGGCACTGGAGCTGGTGCCTGCAATGCTGGCGGAGATCAGTGCGGCGCCAGGCTGCTTCGCCGTTGCCAGGCCGTTCTGGTCAATGGAGACGATGCTGTTCTGGGGGCCAGTACCGCTAATCGAGGAGGTGCTCTGCGCGGCATAGGTAAGGTGACCGAGGACAGTGGAACAGTTAGGAACGCCAGCGATATTTGGCGCGCAATAGGGTTTCGGCTGACCTGCGACGAAAGCTGTGGCATCCAGTTGCGCGGTCTGATTTTGCGAGATACACCCCGTCAATGGACTACCACCTGTACTCGTTGTATCCAGCGACACGCTGGTGACCACAGGGTGGATGTACACCTGCACGGCGTTGCTGGAAGCGACGCCGTTGGCGCTCGCCGTCATGGTGGCGACCATCGATTGGTTGGTTGGGAGGCAGGTGGTGTATGGCGCCACGCCCGCGTTGGTCAGGCGGTTCCAGCGACCGGCGCAGATCTGTCCGCTGGGAGAGACATCGGCGTTGTTGAGATCCGAGCTGCCGTAGTTCACGGTACCGACGCTCACTGCAGCGCCAGTGCAATCTTTGCCCGCGCCGGCAGTCAGCGTTCCTATCTGCCCGTACGAAAGGGAGATGCCGGTCTGCTGCGGCTCCAGAGAGAATGAGACCAATGTTCCCTTCTTCGTTGAGAAGCCGGCTCCGTTGCTGTTGCAGTAGTTGTTTGGGTTCGACCCGCAACCGAGAACAGAGAGCTGAACAGGAAGCGTGATGAGGAAGAGGACAACAAGGATCAGGTACCGCCGCATGAAACCTCCCCGTAACGGCTGGCGGAGGATTTTTCCTGCTGTTGTACGATGGCGAAGAGACACTCGGCGTGCCTTTCCTTCAAGGAAGGCCATACGAACTGTCGCTACTCCTCTACACCTACAGGAAAAATCCTCCAGCCGCCACGGTTGCACTGCCAGGAAGATCACTGTGAATCGTGTGTCACGAGTGTAAAGCAGGACGGGACGCAGGAGCTAGGGCAAGACCACTTCAGATAACTGCGGACAACCCGGACGAAGGCAGCGGATTCGATTGCTGATCTTCTCTGAAGTTGTCTGCCTTTGTCTGGCTGTGGTCTTTACCCCTAACGCCCCGCTGCCGCGACCACCGATGCGCCGAGATACTGATCGAACCAGCCCAGCGTCCGCTCCAGCACATCGATGCGGTGCTCGGGAGTGCGGAAGCCGTGGCCTTCGTTCGGATACACCACCAGCTGGGTCGGCACACCCGCGTCTTTGAGTGCGTGCCAGAATTCGAAGGATTGAGGTGCCGGGCACTCTCCATCGCGATCGCCTACCACCACGAGCGTCGGCGTCTTCACTTTCCGGATGAAGTCGATGGCCGAGCTCTTTGCATAGACCGCCGGATCGTCATAGACGCTCGCGCCGAAGAAGGGCAGCATCCACTGGTCGATCGAGTTCTCGCCGTAATAGCTCTGCCAGTTCGCGATGCCCGCGCCGGCGACCGCCGCATGGAAGCGATGGGTCTGCGTCACGCCGAACATGGTCATGAAGCCGCCATAGCTCCAACCGGTAAGGCCAAGCCGGTTATCGTCCACGCTGGGGTACTTCTTCTCTACGGCGTCGACACCGGCCAGAATGTCGCGCAGGTCGCCGTAGCCGAAGTCCTTGCGGTTGGCCATGGTGAACTTCTCGCCCTGTCCGTAGCTGCCCCGCGGATTCGGTTCGAGCACGAAATAATCCATCGCACTCAGCGGCGCGCCGCCAAAGCCTGCACCGGGCCAGCGTGGCACTACCGCGCTTGATGGGCCGCCGTGCACCATTACGACCAGCGGATATTTCTTCGCCGGATCGTAATGCGCCGGTAGCATCAGCCAGCCTTGGATGCGGAAGCCGTCATTGGTCCACTCGATGGACTCGGCTTTGCCCCAGGCCGGTTTCAATGCGTCATTTACATGCGTGACCTGGGTGAGCTGCGCATCCGGCTTCAGCCCGCCTGTATAGACCTCGGGTGCCTTCTCAAAGGAGCTGCTGGCTACTGCGAAGGTCCCGTTCTTCGCGATCGAGAGGCTCATCGCCTCGCGCCCATCGCTGATGCCCGCGGGTGTGGCGAGCAAAACATGGCCGCCGCTGAGCTTTGGAGAGCCGGATTCAGAGATCGTGTAAGACGCGATCCGGCTGTTGCCGCCGGATACCTCGGAGACGAGCAGAGTGTGATCGTCTCTCCAGTACGGCCATACTGAGGTCACTGAGACGTTCGGTGTCAGGTTCACTGCCGGGCCACCCGCCGAGGGCAGCAGGTAGACATCCCCGCCGGTAGCGCCCTGGTCGCTCATCAGGCCGCCGATGAAAGCGATTTGCGAGCCATTCGGAGACCAGCGAGGCACCGCCATCTGCAAACCGTGCAGTGATCCGGAATCCTTCTGCGGGTCCACGATGCTGGTGGGCTGAGCATTTGGCGTTGCCGGAGCGGTATAAAGCTGTGCCACCCACCAGTTGTTCTCACCTGGCGGCGGGGCGGCCACGTAAGCCAGCTTTTTGGAATCGGGCGACCAGTCGAACTCATAGACATGCAGCTTCTCCGGAGTGAGCAGTTCGACCTCACCGCCGCGCGAGTTTACGGCAGCGATTCGCTGGATTTCGAGGCCTTCCACCCCGATCACGCCCGATGGCGGCTTCATTGCCGCCAGTGCTCCCGCAGGTCGCGTGGCACCCGGCACATAGAGAAAGCCGATGCGGTCGCCATCGGGTGACCATGCCGCGTGCTCGACGAAGCCCTTCAAGTGGGTGATCTGCTGCGGCTTTGCGTTCAAAGTGGTTACATAGAGGTCGTTCTGGCCGTCCTTGCCGCAGTCACCTTCAAAGAGGAGCGCTCGGGAGTCCGGAGACCATAGGGGATCGCTCGCCGTGCAGTCGGTTCCTATGTCGATCTGCTCGGAGCCCTCTCCGCGCGCGTCGCTCACCATGATCCGGCTTGCGTTACCGTGCTCCCGCTCCGTCCAGGCCAGGTGCTTTCCGTCGGACGAAAGCGATGTTTGTCCCAGGTTCCGTGCTTTGCCGAGATCGGCCAGAATCGCCCGCACTTTCGGGTTCGCGGGTGGATGGGTGTCGGTCGCATTCGCCGCCACGGCTGTGAAAGGAACTGCAAGGAAGCAAAGCAGAAAAGGCAGGGTACGTCGGCACAAAAAACTCATGGGCTGCATGCTAACAGCATTCCGCGCTCGGTAGCTGCACGCCAACGCGGTGGAAGGTTCAGTCGTTGTCGCTCCTATTATATTTGCATGCCGCATGCAAATATAATAGGATCTCGAAATGACAAGCCGCAAAGACGAGATTCGTGCCATGGTGGCTGCGCTGATGGCCACCGTCACGAGCACGGCACGCGCCAGCAGAAAAGGCAATGCTGCAACGCTGTCACTGCTGCAACTTCTCGCTACTACCGAGCGTGCACGACCGTCGGAGCTTGCCGCGGCTCTGGACGTACATCAGTCGACGATCTCGCGTCAGCTGCAGTCGCTTGAGCAGGCGGGCTTTCTCACGCTTACTGCCGATCCTGGCGACGGGCGCTCGTGTTTCGCCGCACTGACCGGTAGAGGACGCAAGCACCTTGAGGAGCTGCACGCATTCGGGCTTTCGCGCTTCGAGGGGTTTCTTGCGGACTGGAGCCAGGAGGAGATCCGCATGCTGGGCGCCCTGCTGAGCAAGCTCGAGACTTCAAAGGCCAAGGTTGTCCAGCGCGAAGACGCTGCGCATACTCGCGACCAGCGAGGCCGTAGTTGGCAGGAGAAGTCCTGAACCACCGGAGTGCTATGAAAACCAAAGAGGCGAACCCGGCCACCCCATCTATTGTCTTCCTGGGCTATGCGGTGGATGTAGTTGCGCCCATGGCGGCGTACTTTGTGCTGAGCAAGTTGGGCGTACCGCCGATGTGGGGACTTCTGCTCGGCTCGGCCATCGCATTAGGCAGCACAACCATCAACACATTGCGCCGGCGGCGCATCGATCGCCTGGGCATCCTGGTGATGGTCGAACTCGGGCTGTCCATCGTGCTGCTCTTCGTGTGGCACGACCCGCGCTTTCTGCTGGCAAAGCCTTCGCTCTACACAGCAGTCGCGGGCGTTTATCTCATTGCGACATCATTTCGCGGAAAGCCTCTCACTTATGACGGCGCGTTGCAGATGGGCACCAGGGGTGACCCAGTGCGCGCCACGGTCTTTGCGCGTTGCTGGGAGCGGTCACCGCAGTTCCGCAACACATTGCGAGTAGCCAGCGTGGGATGGGGAGTGGCGTGTCTTGTCGACTCCGTGCTGCGCGTCATCGTTGTTTACCGGTTCCCCGTGGAGCGTGCCGCCTGGCTCTCGAATGTGCCTCATCTGACGGCGATCGCGGTGCTCATGGGCTTCAGCGCGCTCATGGGGCGCAGGACGCACCGCATGGTTGATGAGCAGCTTTCGGAGATGAAGGCGACGAGTGCCGACGAGGCGCCTGTCGGGGAGTCACACGCATGAACGACGACGATATCGATACACACCAGATCACGCTGCCGGGTTCGCCGCTCGGCATTGCCTGGGCCTTCCTGTATGGCTACGGAGGCATACAGGCGGCAACCTACATGCCCGAATTGCGAAAGCTCGGTGCCGGCTTCACCAAGGTTTACCTGATCTGGAACCAAATCGAACCGGAGAAGGGAAGCTTCGACTGGAATACTGTCGATGCCTTCGTAAATCAACTGGAGAGCCCTGAAGAGGGCCTCATAGCGCTGTTCTCTTCCTCGAAGTGGGCGACCCGGACGTCGGCGGAGATGCTGCCACCCTCGCCGGCGAAACAGCCGGAGCACTACTACCGCTTTGTCTACGAACTAGTGCGTCATTGTCGGGGAAAGGTGCGTTACTGGCAGAACGACGCTGAACCCAATAACCCGGTCTTCTGGGCGGGGACAAAAGAGGAGTTCGTCTCCGGACTGGAAATCTTCTATCGCGCCGTAAAGGACGCAGACCCAGACGCCAAAGTCATCGCTGGTGGATACGACGGCCTGTTTGTGCCACCGACCATCACTGACAAGCCCCCATTCTCCATGCAGGAAGCGGGACTTCGCTTCTTCGATTACGTGCTCGATGAGGGACGCAATATCTTTGACATCTTTGACTTGCGTCTATACGGCGATCCCTACACGATCCGGCCGCGCATCGAGTTCATGCGTGAAAAGATGCATCGCCTCGGTTATGAGAAACCCATCGTTTGCACGGAGTACGGCGGCCCTTCGCTCTTCCAATTCGCGGCAAACAGGCAATATCGCCCATGGGTTGCTGCCTGGTCGCAAACTGTTGCCGGCGGGCAGGCTGAAGCGAATCCGGTAGCAGCGGAGATCGAACACCTTTACGAAGTCATGAGCACGCTTCCACCCGAGACGCAGATGTTTATGCAGGATTGCCCGCCCGAACTCGATGCCACTCTCGCACGCATCCAGGCGCGGGAACTTGTGATGCGCAATCTCTTTGCCTTCGCGGCAGGTATCAAGAAGACGCTTTATTGGCAATTTCTCCACACGCATGGAGATCGCAACGAGCTGATGACATTGATGTTCGGCAAAATCGGGATGGTGGGGGAGGAAAATGGCGCGCTCACGCGGCGTTTCCCCATAGCGGAGGCCTATGCGCGGATGGCGACCGCCTTCCGTGACCTTGAGCGGGTCACGCAAATAGACACTCCCGGTCAACCGGAGATCTTCCTGTTTCGCGTCGATCGCGGTCAGCGCGGTTCGCTCTATGTAGTCTGGCAGAAGGGTGACTTGTTTTCCGGCGAGGATGCGCCGCCGGTCCTCTTCCGCTTGAAATGGAGCGCAAATACTGTGTCGGCGATCGATGCTCTGGGCAAGACGCTCCAGGCCCGGTTACTGGGTGGCGAGGTCCATGTGCCAATCTCCGTGACGCCGGTCTATCTGGACCTCTAAGGCGTCGAAAGGCGGCTCGTGCTTCCAAAAAACAACTCCGCTGATGGCGAATCGCGCCCCCATGTCCTGAGGAAGTCCGATTGCGCTTACAAATTCAACGCGTTTTATTGACCACTTCCCAAACGCTTGTTATTCTCAAAAGGTTCCTCGAGGCACGTCCTGCGCATGTTGTAACGGAGCGCAAGGCGGGTGCCAGACGGGATCCCACAGAGTGCAGGCCGGAAGCTGGGTCTCTTCTGCGGTTCCTCTGAGGTAAGAGGACGAAGATCGCATCGGTGCCTGCGACACCCTTCACCTGGAAGGGCTATGCGGGCCGGAACTTCGAAACGGAGCTGAACTGGTACCGGATTCCGGGTCAATCCTGGGTTCCCGTCGCGTGCGGCTAACGTCCTGGTTCCTGTCTGAGATAGGAAGCGAAGCAGACGCGAAGCGGACATGCGTAAGTCATGCCTGAGGCACGTTGCGTGCGTGCGGCATGATTCACTGGATGGCGGCTCGCGGGCTATGAGTTGGTTTGAGAAAAGGGTAAGGAGTACTGGATTGCCGACATTCAATCAGCTAGTGAAGCAGGGTCGTACGGCGCCGCGGTACAAGACCGCGAGCCCGGCATTGCAGGGCTCGCCGCAGCGGCGTGGTGTATGCACCCGCGTCTACACGCAGACGCCCAAGAAGCCGAACTCGGCACTGCGCAAGGTGGCCCGCGTCCGGCTTACCAACGGTATCGAGGTGACGACGTACATCCCCGGCATCGGCCACAACCTGCAGGAGCACTCGATCGTGCTGATCCGCGGCGGCCGTGTGAAGGACCTGCCCGGAGTGCGCTATCACGTGGTGCGCGGCTCGCTCGATTCCGTAGGTGTTGCCAATCGCAAGCAAGGACGCTCGAAGTATGGCGCGAAACGCCCCAAGACAGCGGCGAAGTAAGACGGAAAGTCAGGAAAAGGTAAGGAAGCGATGCCCAGAAAAGGACACATTGCCAAGCGCGAGGTAGCGGCCGATCCGGTCTACAACTCCACTCTGGTGACCAAGTTCGTGAACTCGATGATGTGGGGCGGCAAGAAGTCGACCGCGCAGGCCATCTTCTACACCGCGATGACCAACCTGGAGCAGAAGGGCGGCGACGAGGCCCTGAAGCTCTTCAAGAAGGCGGTCGAGAACTGCAAGCCGCTGCTTGAGGTGAAGACCCGGCGCGTAGGCGGCGCGAACTACCAGGTGCCAATCGAGGTCAACCCGGACCGCCGCACATCGCTCGCGATCCGCTGGCTGGTGACCTTTGGCCGCGCCCGCGGAGAGAAGGGCATGGTCGACAAGCTGACCAACGAACTGCTGGATGCCGCAAACGGCCGCGGCGCCGCGATGAAGAAGAAGGAAGACATCCATCGCATGGCTGAGGCCAACAAGGCATTCGCGCATTACCGCTGGTAGTTCACTGGAGAGAAGTCGGATAGCAGCACAGATTAACCGTAGAAATGACGCTGGCCTGACGGCTGGCGGGAAGTTGAGAGAGAAGAGACCGTGGCTCGCCAAGTACCTCTAAATCGTTGCCGGAACATCGGAATCATGGCGCACATCGACGCCGGAAAGACGACAGCGACCGAGCGCATCCTGTTCTACACGGGCATTACCCATCGTATCGGCGAGGTGCACGAGGGTACGGCCACGATGGATTACATGGAGCAGGAGCAGGAGCGTGGTATCACCATCACCTCCGCTGCGACTACCTGCACCTGGAACAACATCCGCATCAACATCATCGACACGCCCGGCCACGTGGACTTCACGGCCGAGGTGGAGCGCTCGCTGCGTGTCCTCGATGGCGCGGTGGCCCTGTTCGATTCTGTCTCCGGCGTGCAGCCCCAGACTGAGACGGTGTGGCGGCAGGGTGACAAGTACCACGTGCCCCGCATCTGCTTTGTCAACAAGATGGACAAGGCCGGCGCGGACTTCGAACATGTGATCGAGACCATCCGCAAGCGGCTGGGCGCGCGTCCGGTAGCCATCCAGATCCCGATTGGCGCCGAGGCGAACTTCCGGGGCGTGATCGACCTCATCGAGATGCGCGCGATCGTCTGGGATGACGAGACCATGGGTGCCGAGTACGCGATCGAAGCTGTACCCGCGAACCTGATCAAGAAGGCAGAAGCCTTCCGCATGCAGCTGGTCGAGACGGTAGCCGAGTACGACGATGACATGCTGCACAAGTTCCTCGAGGGCGAGATTCCGACCGCGGAGGAGCTGAAGGTCTCTCTGCGCAAGGCGACGATCGGGATGAAGGTCTTCCCGGTGCTATGTGGCTCGGCCTTCAAGAACAAGGGCATTCAAACGCTGCTCGACGCGGTAGTCGACTACCTGCCGAGCCCGCTTGATGTGCCGCCGGTCGAAGGTATTGATCCGGCTGACCCGTCGAAGGTCCTCATCCGCAAGGCAGATGATAGCGAGCCGTTCTCGGCGCTGGGTTTCAAGCTGATCAACGACCCGTACGGCAAGCTGGGCTTCATTCGCATCTACTCGGGCTCGCTCAAGACCGGCGACACGGTCGAAAACCCGCGCACCGGCAAGACCGAACGCGTGGGGCGCCTGGTGAAGATGCACGCCAACAAGCGTGAGGACATCACCGAGATCTACGCCGGCGACATCTGCGCCTGCATCGGCCTCAAAGAACTGAAGACGGGCGATACTCTGTGCTCCCCGTCGGCGCCGATCGCGCTCAGCGCCATCACCTTCCCGGAGCCGGTCATCTCTGTGGCGATTGAGCCCAAGACAAAGGGCGATCAGGAGAAGATGGGCGTCGCATTGTCGCGGCTGGCCGATGAGGATCCGACCTTCAAGGTGAAGACCGATATCGATTCCGGCCAGACCATCATCAGTGGCATGGGCGAGCTTCACCTCGAAATCCTCGTCGACCGCATGAAGCGCGAGCACAAGGTGGAAGCGAATGTGGGCGAGCCCAAGGTGGCCTTCCGCGAGACCATTCGCAAGACTGCCGAGGCCGAGGGCAAGTACATCCGGCAGACCGGCGGCTCGGGCAACTATGGTCACGTAAAGATCCGCCTCGAGCCGAACGAAGCGGGCAAGGGCTTTGAGTTCATCGATGAGATTCGCGGCGGCGTGGTGCCCAAGGAGTACATCAAGCCGACGGAGATGGGCATCCGCGAGGCGCTGCATAACGGTATTCTTGCCGGCTACGAGATGGTCGACTTCAAGGCTGTGCTTTACGACGGCAGCTATCACGATGTCGACTCGAACGAAATGGCCTTCAAGATTGCCGGTTCCATGGCCTACAAGGAAGCGGCCAGGAAGGCCAGCCCGGTGCTGCTCGAACCCATGATGGCAGTAGAAGTGACGGTGCCGGAAGAGCACATGGGCACCATCATTGGCGACATTAACTCACGCCGCGGCCGTATCGAGGGCATGGAGCATTCGGGTGGGTCGCAGGTGATCAAGGCCATGGTTCCGCTCAAGGAGATGTTCGGCTACGTGAATGACATTCGCTCGTCCACGCAGGGTCGCGCCTCCTACAGCATGCAGTTCGCACGGTACGAAGAGGCGCCCCGCATGATCTCGGAAGAGATCATCGGCCGCAACCAAGGGAAGTAGTTCGACAGAAATGTGCGTGACGTGATGGTCACGCTGTTGAGACGCGGCCGGGAGCGGACGCGGAGATCAGGAGAAGCGCAATGGCGAAGGAGAAGTTTGACCGGTCGAAGCCGCATGTGAACGTAGGGACGATTGGTCATATTGATCACGGGAAGACGACGTTGACTGCGGCGATTACGAAGGTATTGTCGAAGCACAATCCGAACAACAAGTTTCGCAGCTTTGATACGATCGACAATGCGCCTGAGGAGCGGGAGCGTGGTATCACGATTGCGACCGCGCACGTGGAGTACGAGACGGCGAACCGTCACTACGCGCACGTGGACTGCCCGGGTCACGCGGACTACATCAAGAACATGATCACGGGCGCGGCGCAGATGGACGGCGCGATCCTGGTGGTGGCGGCGACCGACGGACCGATGCC
>KB906733.1:449377-1015184 GCA_000381585.1 Acidobacteriaceae bacterium KBS 83 | reverse complement strand
CGATCTCCAAGCGCCTTGCGAAACAGGCGTTTGGCAGCATCGGCGTCACGAAAGGCTGACAGCGAGAAATCGATGGTGGCACCCGCGGAATCGATGGCCCGATACAAGTAGCACCAGCGACCCTTCACGCGGACGTAGGTTTCGTCCAGTCGCCAAGACTTGTTCGTTCGCTTGAGATGCGGTCGCAGTCGCTGCTTCAACTCAGGGCTGTAATACTGCACCCAACGCCAGACCGTTGTGTGGTCGACGTTGAGACCGCGCTCCTCCAGCAGTTCCTCAACATCGCGCAGCGAAAGAGAATAGCCAAGATACCACCGGACGGCACAAAGGATGAAACAGGGTTCGGTCTGCCGCCATTTGAAGATCGCGTGTTGGGTTCCCATTCCACGATTCTTTCACCGCACCAGCCAGCAACCCTGAAAGTTGCAACACATCCAGCAACACTGTCGATCCGGTGGTCGCTCTCCGAGACAGCTGATTGAGTGGCTGGCTCCTTCCATGGACATCCGATTGAATTGATCAAAAAGCGGTAATCGCTTTAGGCGATTAATCGTTCTGGCTTTGACATTTCTCAACGAGCGCTAAATCGCCAATGCACTAACCGATACTGGAACGTCAGCCCACATGGCCGTTGAGTCGCCATCTCGGACAGTAGCCAATTTTTTAAGCCCAGTTGGAATTCGGCTCCTGGGATTCAAGCGTTGATTCTGAGGCAGACGCATCGGCAAACACTTGACGACTTTTCGATGCCTATTGCGTGAGCTTTGACTCTAGAGCGACCCAAAAAGGCGTAGGAGTGCCCTGGGGGAGAGAGCGTTCGGCGAATGAAGAAGACGACGAGTATTTTGGGCTCGTTGCCGACGAACTCATGCAGCGGAATACACAGACCGGGTGCCTAGAGCTCGCGCGGTATAATTGCCCGAATGCGGGAGTAGCTCAATGGTAGAGTAGCGGCTTCCCAAGCCGTTGGTTGCGGGTTCGATCCCCGTCTCCCGCTCCAAATTTTGTCGGACCTCACTTCTGTCCCTCTCAAGTCAAACTGTCACCGCCGAGCAAAGTCGTACTGTCCATACTGTCCATCTTTCGCGGAAAGACAGGACGGCCCATGCCAAGGATGCAGTCAGGGCGCTCTGTTCTCCAACAGTCATCCCACTCAAATCATTGAGGATTTGGGCAAAGACCTGATTCTGATAATCTTTGGTTCGGAGAGCGAGAGGCAACGCCAGCTTCCCAAGCTGGATGTCGCCGGTTCGATCCCGGTCTCCCGCTCCATCTTCCTCAATGATTTCGGTCGCGAAGCCGGTTCGACGGTATCTCGTCGAGATGAAAGAAGATCCTCTTCCCACTGTTTCTAGCGAGCGACACCATCTCATCGGCACCTGTAGAAGGTCCACCGATCCGTAAACACGCATCGCACCGCGCGACTAACTCGCGTGAGATGGGGTGAAAGATTTCATTGAAGGTCTCATCGCCAATTCGCTGAGAGCCCGCGTGCTGGATCAGAGGAAGTGCGAACCACTCGCCGAGCACTGGGAGATGACCCCGCCGGAACAGTTTGAGCGCCGTATCCGTCATGGCATCGACGTTCGCCCTAATCAGATTCGGATCATCATTTGTCCCCGATCGATAGGGACCTGCCACAAGAATCATCAGCGGCTCAGACATGACAACCAAGATACTCCTCGCGGTTTGAAGAACCGGAAATACGCGCCAACGCTTCATCTCCTGCGCTGAAGCGAAGATAATGACCGTCGGGATTGTTGGTGACCTATCAAGCGGCGGTGGGCGATGGAATGCGGAATGCGTTTTCGTGTAATCGGCAACATGGTCGGCACTGAGCGGTATCACGGTCACTCCAACGCAAAGCCAGACGGCTGCATGCGCATCATCGGATTGGTCACAGGATTCGTACTGCTGATGTGCACTGCATCCGCACAGACGCAACCACTGGGCGAAAAGCGAACCACGACAAGCGGAAACGTCGTTACGGTCTATACAATCGCGTGGCCAACTCCGGTGAGTTCCGTGACCGCTGACGTAGAGGTGTGCGCGAGCCCGAATGCGCCTCCTTACACCTTCGCGTTTCCCTCGTTTTTTCAGCTTCGGTTCGCGGATGGCGGAATCATCGCGCCTTATGGCTCAAAGAAGAAGCCTACGCTGGAGAGAACGCCGCTCCAGTCCAAGCAGTGCGCACGCGGGTGGCTCGATTTCGCTGTAACGTCCGGACAGAAACCCGTCGTCATTCGCTACCACGAAGCCGGAGCGGACAACAAACCGATCGAGTGGGCGGTCAAGTAGAGACGACCTCCTCATTAATCGGAGCTATGGTTGGAGCATGAAGATGTTCCGCTTTGCACTTACCACCTGGGTCGCTTTGCTTGCGACCGCTTGTTCCGCACAGACTGCGACGAAAACTCCTCCGGACAAAATCTCCGGCGGCGTGGTTGACCCAAACAGCCTGGCAGGGGCGGACATCGGGGCCAAGGTAAATGCTGCGGTTGCCGCTATGCCGACAAGCGGCGGCACGGTGCGCATTCCCGCGGGCAGTTACAGTTTCGCTACCACCATCAAGCTCACGCGATCGGCACAGCACATTGTGTGCGATGCAGGCGCGGTGTTGCATTACACAGGCAGTGCAGATGCCATCGTCGTGGACCCGGTGGCCGGCTCTGGGTCGGGTTTCTTCATCGATGGCGAGGGAGGCTGCCAGCTTCTGGGCACGCCGTCGGCGAAGAACGGAATCCATCTGTTGCCAGGCAATGGGTTCTCGATCCGCGGGATGCGCGTCTCTGGATTCAGAAATGGCAACGGCATCGCGCTGAGCGGCGCAAACAACGTTCAGATTCTCTCCGGCGTGATCACCAGGAACCAACATGCCATCGACCTGGTGACAGTGCCGCACTATGCGCCAAACGCGGTCCACGTGTCGTACAACGAGATTTTCGACAACGAATGGGGCGTGTACAGCCACAACGGCCATGCGCCGGCAACGCGGGCGCTGGGCAATGTCTACCGCGACAACGTCTTCGAAGGCAACCATAAGGGCGACATGTTTCTGGGCTGGGATGCGCACACGCTTGTGGAGGGCAACTATTTTGAATCGACCGGAGTCGCGGTCGCCGCAGGCGCGGGCGGGGACAACGTCTTTGACATCTATGTCGAGCGCAATTACTTCACGGTGAATGGAGCGGCGGGCTATCGGTCGGAGGTTGAGCTTGGCTCGGGCGCCGGCTTCATCATCGAAGGCAACTATGAGGAAGGCCCACGCCCCTCTGGAACAGGGTGCGCAGTGAATGCAATCCCCGCGTTGTTGCGTGGCGGTCCCCGCGGAGTAGTACTGCGCAATGCGTTCTCTCGATTGAGCGAGGGATCGATCAGCGCGAATGAATTCTGCTATAAGGGCAGCCCCGATATCCCGCCAGGGGTGCTGGGCGATATCCGGCTTGCCGGCGATGTATCGATCCATGGAGACGTGCATGCGAGGAGTGCACAGCTCAGCGGCCCACTCGATCTGTCGCAGGGGGCTGTTGCCTCAACCGATTCATCGATTCGAGCCGGTGACTCCTGTTCGACGGAGGGAATGCTGCTGATCTCCCGGCCTGCAAAGCAGCCGGCGCGGCTCTTCTTCTGCAGCGGATCACGCTGGCAGGCTGTGGTCCCGCCTCATCCGTAAACACGCGAACCACAGCTTCAGATCATGTACCGCCAGTGCATCAACAGCACCAGCAGCGCGATGAGCAGGAGCCCTGCTGCGGGCACGTAACCCCACTGGCGGCTCCAGGACCAGCGCGGGAAGGCTGCGACAGCGAGCAGCAGCGGAGCGAGCCAGAGGGCGACGATCATACGTTAACGATCTTTCCGGATCGTTTCGCGGAAGGCCGGCGGGAGGAGAGCTGGCGCGCGCGGGCAAAGACGTCAAGAAACATCTCCCGTGTCAGCCGGCCGGTGTTGGTGTTCTGCAGCGACGGGTGATAACTGCCAAGCAGAGTGACGCCGTCCGGCATATCGTACTCGGCACGGTGGCGAAAGGGATGGTCGGTCAACTTTACCGCATGGCCTTTGCGCCGTAGATGCGCAAGGTAGCCGTTCCAGGCGATATGGCCCAGGCACACCACCACGCGCAGGCGGCTGAGCAGGGCGATCTCCTCGTCGAGCCAACTGGCGCAGTTCGCCAGCTCGGCAGGTGTGGGCTTATTGTCCGGCGGCGCGCAGCGGCCGACAGAGGTGATCAGGAGATCGCGCAGCTGCATGCCATCATCGCGGCTGCGTGCGGCCGGTTGCGAGGCAAAGCCGGCTTCATAGAAGACGGGATAGAGAAAGTCGCCCGAGCCGTCCCCGGTGAAGGGCCGACCGGTGCGGTTCGAGCCATGAGCGCCTGGTGCGAGCCCAAGTACCAGCACACGGGCAGCGGGATCGCCGAAGCCGGGCACCGGACGGCCCCAGTAGGTCTCGTCGCGGTAAGCGCGACGGCGTTTCCGGGCAATCTCGGCGCAGTATGTGCGCAGGCGTGGGCAGCGCTCGCAGGAGATGATGCGCTGATTGAGGGCTTCGAAAGCAGATGACGGGCAAAGCTCGGGCGGCATGTTTTGCTGAAGATCGAACGGCGGTGCGCTCAAGGGTAGTGTAGCGTCCGAGGGCGGAGCGCAGGTCAGTGCCTGGCCCGTGCCCTCAGAGGTTCCTCGCATAACGACAAGGCGCCGCTTACCGGGATAGACTTCAAGTCTGAGGGCTGAGCCCCCAAAGATGGGGACGGAACTCTGTACAGGCTTTGCTCGTAATAGTTGGCGGGACAGTTGAGAGGTCCGAGGTTACACGAAAGTGCACTGATTGGGTGACATCGGCGGACTTCGACGGTCTTTAGTGTATTCCCCCGACCAGGGGTTGCAGCCACGGGCGACCGAGGCTTTTCACCGAGGAAGGCACCATGACGGTCTTCTGGGTCAATCCAGGGGCAAACGGACGTTTAGCCATTGTGCCGCGTCCGCGCGGTAACGAGTGGCTTCGAGACGATCTCACAGCGCTTCGCCGGAACGGCATCGATATTCTGGTTTCACTGCTGACCCGGGCAGAAGCGGCGCAACTGGGTCTGGAATCCGAGCAGGCGATGTGCGAAGCGGCGGGCATCGAGTTCCGCTCGTTTCCGATCCCTGATCACAGCGTCCCGACGGCCCACCGTGAGATGCATGAGTTGGCAGAGTCATTGGCAACGGAGCGCCGTCATGGGAAAAACATTGGGGCGCATTGTTGCGCCGGCATCGGCCGTTCGTCGCTGCTGCTCGCTGCAGTTCTCTGCGTGGAAGGCATCTCTCCGGAGCGCGCCTTTCGCCTGATCTCGAATGGCCGCGGGTTGCAGGTGCCGGATACTCCGGAGCAGGCGGAGTGGCTGGCCGGGTTCGCGAGTGCCCTGCCTCGGTGCTGAAAGCGGCGACTCTGAAAGTGCGACATTGGCGCGGTCTTCTTTGCATTTTGCTGATTGCCATCATCTTTCTGATCCTCGTGCGTCATTTCATTGCGACCAAGCGGGTGGCACAGATTGCACTCGAACAAGCCCAGAGTTCGCATTTATTGGATCAAGCGCTGGGTACCCATATCTCAATGGCCAAGTTGGTGCACGGCCGCATTATCGGAGGAAGTGACGGCGGGACTGCGGATCTCGAGATACCGGTTTATGGAAGCCGCGGCGAAGGGACGCTGTTCGCTTGGGAGCAGGGCGCTTTAGGCTCTTGGCACATCTGTTCGCTCTACTTCCTATCTAGTCGCGGTATGCAAATAGTCATCGTTCCAGACAAAACCAGCCAGTGCGAGCGAGAGTAGCCAAGGCGAACTCGAATTGGGAGAACGCAGCGTAGAATGGGTGCGCTTCGGACGGCCTTGCCGTCGCGATGCGAATACTTCCCTCCTTTGAGGAGCATCCATGCCCGTTTTTGCCCCGTCCAGCGCGAACAGAACAATCGCGTCAAGATCCGCATTGCCGGCCCTGCTGCTGGCCGCTACCCTGCTGCTTGCCGGCGGCTGCAAGTCCTCGGCACCTCCTGAATCGGTCAATCCACAGAACGTGCCTGCGGCTGCGTCGCAGATCAACGGCCAGGATGTCGTGACGTTGCAGCGCAAGCCCACGCAAAACGGCGCGGCGCCGGAGTTCCTCTCCACGACAGTCATCCCGGGCCGCGGCATGAACCTCTTCCAGGTCACCGCCAACCTTCCCGGCAAGGGCACGACAAATGTCTTCTTCGCGCCCTCGCTCCAGGAAGCGCAGAACAAGCTCACCGGTACGGACGCCGACAAGTTCGGCAATGTGGCCTTCAGTTTCGGCGGCGCCTTTCTGGTGCCCTATCCGAACCGCATTCGCGGCAAGCTCTCCGACGACAAGCAGAGCATCGTGACCTCATGGCACGGCAAGACACTGACGCTGCCCGCGAACTTCTCCGGCAAGAGGCCGGGCGCGGAGGTGCACTCAATTCACGGGCTGATCCTCACCTCGAAGACCGATGATGTGAAGGTTGCCGATTCAGCTGATGGCCAGACAGTGACAGGCACGATTCATGCGGGCGACTTCGGCGGCCACTGGCTCTCGAAGACCGATCTCGATTTCACGATCGAGCTCGCGGGAAAAGACGTGACCGCGACGATCACGGCGAAGAACGTAGGCGACCAAGAGGAGCCGATCGGAATCGGGTGGCATCCGTACTTCGCGATTCCGAGCGGCGACCGCGGGCAGGCGCGGCTGCATGTGCCCGGGGCGAAGATGGCGCTGGTGAACAACTATGACGACGTCTTCCCTACCGGCAAGCTGAAGCCGGTCAAGGGCACGAAGTATGACTTCAACGCTCCGGACGGCAAGCCGCTGGATGGTGACTTCCTCGACGACAACTTTTCGAAACTCACCCGCACCGACGGGGCCGTCGATGTGCAGCTGACCGATCCCGCATCGAAGTACGGCATTCACGTGCTAGGCGAATCGCCGGAGATCAAGACGGTGCAGGTCTACGCGCCGACCGATCCCGGAAAGAACTTCGTGGCGATCGAAGAGCAGTTCAACTTCGGCGATCCCTTCGGCAAGGAGTGGCACGCCACGGACACTGGCATGGTGACGCTGAAGCCGGGCGCGTCCGTGACGTGGAAGGTGAAGCTGGAGCTGTTCACGCCGGGGGCAAAATAGCAGCCCTCATTGCTCGAGAGGCGCCGCGGGCCCGAACTGGCTGCGGCGCTTTTTCATTTTGGAATCGGGTTGCTATCTCCATGACGGAGGTCACGTGATCTTCATGACAAAATTGTGCAACTCCGGGCAACCAGCACCGTCTTAGACGAGTATGGAGACCATCAATGTGCGTTGCCTATGCTGCGGCAGCCGGACGCTCACTGCTCCCGGGGTCTTTGAGCTCTGCCCGGTGTGCTGGTGGCTGGACGACGGACAGGATGAGGCGGATGCCGACGTGGTGCGTGGCGGACCAAATGGCACCTTGAGCCTGACCGCGGCGCGCGCGAACTTCCTCGCCTACGGCGCCTCCGATCCGCGTTTCCTCGGCCGCGTGCGCGCCGCACTTCCAGCCGAACGCGAGGCCGGTCAGAAGTCGGCGTTTCGTCCGGCTGTTTAGCAATCGTCTTCGCGCGGAATCACTTGCGCGCCGCCGCGGTTTGACCCCCTCTCGAAAGCCTCTTACCATTGAATCAGGCGCCTGCCTGACGCGTGACCTGGCACGCAACTCACATCCACCCGGCTTCAACCCGTCCCATCAGATCGCACAGGCGCAGACATTCACGGAAGGCAAAACTTGGGCACTACTTTGAGCATCCCTGACCAAAGCACAACGGACCTGAGCACAACAGATTTGAACAACACAGATATAGTCGAGACTCCCACCGCCGCTGAGAACACCTCCGCGCAGCCTGAGCATGAGCATGATCATGATCATGCGGGACACGATCACACGCACCAGCACGGACCTGTCTTCAATCCGGAGGTCACCCGCTCGGTCGAGGTCACTATCCCGGAAGACGAGGTCTCACGGGCAATGCGCTCGACGGTAAAGCGCTATCAGAAGCAGGCGCGCATCCCGGGCTTCCGTGCCGGCAAGGTTCCGGAGTCGCTGGTCCGCGCGCGCTTTTCCGAGCGGATCCGCCAGGAGGTGCTCGAAGCAGTGATGCCGCAGCACTTCCAGAAGGCCATCACCGACGGGAATTTCCGCCTGGTATCGCAGCCGCAGGTGGTCGATATGACCATGGAGGACGGCAAGCCGCTGTGGTTCAAGGCGAGCTTCGAAGTCATGCCGGAGTTCTCCGTGGATGGCTACCCGGATGTAAAGGTGGAAAAGCCGAGCGCGGCGTTCAGTGACGAGGAATTTGCCGGGGAAGTTGAGCGCGTGCGCGACTCCCGCTCCACGATGGAGCCGGTCGAAGAGGAGCGTCCGCTGGTAGACGGCGATTGGGCGCAGATCACCTTTACGGGTAGCGTGCAGCCGGCGGCCGAAGGCGAGAGCGCGAAGGAGAGTGCTCCGCTCTCCGGCGAGGACGTAATCCTCGAAGTTGGCGGATCGAATACGCTTACCGCCTTCAGCGAAGCTCTGCGCGGAGCCACGGTCGGCCAGGAGCTGAAGTTTGAGGTGAATTATCCCGAGGACTTTGGCGAGAAGCGGCTTGCGGGCAAGAATGTGTCCTACGATGTTGCAGTCAAAGGAATCAAGCGCCGGGTGCAGCCAGAGTTAAACGACGACTTTGCTAAAGAGCTCGGAGATTACTCAAGCTACGAGGACTTCAAGGCAAAGTTTCGCGAGAACCTGCAGTCGGAGAAGGACCGGCGCACCGAGACCGATACGCGCGACCGGCTGCTGACTGCGCTGAGCGAGCGCTTCCAGTTTCCGGTACCGGAGTCGATGATTCAACAGCAGATCGACGCCCGGCTGGACCGCGGGCTTCGTTCTCTGGCGGCGCAGGGCATGCGCGAAGAAGATATGAAGCGGCTGGATTTCGCGCGGCTGCGTGCGGCGCAGCGAGACTCGGCTACCAGCGAGGTGAAGTCGTTGCTCATCCTGGACCGGATCGCGGACGCGGAGCAGATCGGCGTCTCCGACCAGGAGCTTCACCAGGAGCTCGAGTTGCTCTCGCTACAGTTACGTGAACCGCTGGATACCCTGCAGGTGCGATTGACGCAGGATGGGTCCATGGCTAGAATCCGGGAACAAATTCGGAGAGACAAGACCGCGAAGCTGTTGTACGAGAGACTTTAGTTGTAGTTGGAGCGCGTCGTAATGGAGTAGGCTTAGCGCTCTTGAGGGGACGCAGGAGAACCAGCCAGCCAAAGAAAGCAGCGGCGGGCGAGGAGCATAAAGAAGAGCATGGCACTGGTACCGATGGTCATCGAGCAGACGAGCCGTGGCGAACGCGCCTACGACATTTACAGCCGTCTGCTGCGCGACAACATCATTTTTCTGGGGACGCCGATCGATGATCAGATCGCCAACCTGGTGATCGCGCAGATGCTCTTTCTTTCCGGTGAGGACCCGGAGAAGGATCTGCAGCTTTACATCAATTCGCCGGGGGGCTCGATTACCGCCGGTCTGGCCATTTATGACACGATGCAGTTCATCAAGAACGATGTGGTGACGTACTGTATTGGTCAGGCGGCGTCGATGGGGGCTTTTCTTCTGATGTCCGGCACGGCGGGCAAGCGCTTCGCGCTGCCCAATTCCCGTATCCTGATTCACCAGCCGTCTATGGGCGGACTCTCGGGCCAGGCGACTGACATTGATATCCACGCCCGCGAGATCCTGCGTATTCGCGAGATCACCAATAACCTGATGTCCAAACATACCGGTCAGTCGCTCGAACGTATTGAGCGGGACGTCGAGCGGGACTTCATTATGAATTCCCCACAGGCGAAGGAATACGGCATCATCGACGAGATCATCGATCGTCCGCGCACCTAGGCGGCCGGCAAGGACCTCGGCGAGAAGGAGTAGATTCCATGAAAACGCGCACGGGTTCCGACGAGACACTCCGCTGTTCGTTCTGTCATAAATCGCAGGACGCTGTGGCCAAACTGATCTCTTCCCCCAGCGACTATCCGCGTGCGTACATCTGCGATGAGTGCGTCGCGGTGTGCAATTCTATTTTGGACGACGACCGGACTGAGACCCAGCCCGGCGCCGCGCCTGCCCATCTGCCAAAGCCGCAGGAGGTGAAGGCGTTCCTGGACGAGTACGTCATCGGCCAGGAGACCACGAAGAAGAAGCTCGCGGTCGCGGTTTACAACCACTACAAGCGCGTGCAGATGAATCGCACGCGCGGCAACGACGTTGAGCTGTCGAAGTCGAACATTCTGCTGGTTGGCCCGACGGGCAGCGGCAAGACGCTTCTGGCCCACACGCTGGCCAAGATGCTTGATGTGCCGTTCGCAATCGTGGACGCGACCACACTGACCGAAGCCGGCTATGTGGGCGAGGATGTGGAGAACATCATTCTCAAGCTGCTGCAGGCGGCCGATGGCGATGTCACGCGCACGCAGACCGGAATCATCTACATCGACGAGATCGACAAGATCGGCCGCAAGGACGAGAACCCGTCGATCACGCGCGACGTCTCGGGCGAAGGCGTGCAGCAGGCACTATTGAAGATCCTCGAGGGCACCGTAGCCAACGTGCCTCCGCAGGGCGGACGCAAGCATCCCCACCAGGAGTTCACGCCGGTGGACACGACGAACATCCTGTTCATCTGCGGCGGGGCCTTTGTAGGTCTCGAGCGGGTGATCGGACGCCGCGTGGGCAAGAAGGCGCTGGGCTTCAAGGCGCTGACGGAGAAGCAGGCGAAGGCGGAAAGCGCGAGTGCTGCACAGCGTGACACTGAGCTGCTGCGCCAGGCCGAACCGCAGGATCTGATCAAGTTCGGGCTCATCCCTGAATTTGTCGGACGCCTCCCGGTCATCGGCATTCTGGACGAGCTGGATGAGGTCGCGCTGGTCGAGATCCTGACTAAGCCGCGCAACGCCATCCTGAAGCAGTACCAGAAGCTCTTCGACTACGAGGGCGTGAAGCTGAACTTCAACAACGACGCGACCATCGCGGTGGCGCGCGAGGCGCTGCACCGCAAGGTCGGCGCGCGCGGGCTGCGCATGATCCTCGAAGAGCTGATGCTGGACCTGATGTACCACCTGCCCAGCAAAAAGCAGATCAAGGAGCTGGACATCACAGCCGAGATGGTGGCGAAGCGGGACTTCTCCGAGCAGTTACTGGAGAAGGCCGGCTAAATCATCACGCAGAACAGAAAGTGCAAAGGCGCTGCTTTAAAAGCAGCGCCTTTGTTGTCTCTGCAGAACCGGCTAGGCACTGTAATTCGCCACCACTCGAGCCACTTTTCCATTCGCTGACAGCTCCAGGAACTCTGCTGTGCGTGTCCCCTTTTGGTTTGTGTAGTAGAGCAGTACGCTGTTCACGCCCCACAGGATGTCCTCCAGGCGAAAGTGGAGTTCCGGGTAGGCCTCCAGTCCTCGCTGAAAGTAAGCTCTCAAGTTTGCCTTTCCGACCACTTTGCCGTCGGAGATACCCAAAAGCTGGGCGGCAACCGGCGAGGTCAATTCGATCGCATCGTCGTAGTGCATCATGATCAAGTCCAGATCATGACGATTCCAGGCCGTCACCCAATCGTTGGCCAGATTTAGAGCCTCGTCTTTTGTCATTGCCGTTTCTTTATTTGAAGGTTCATCGATCCATTAGAACGACACCCGTGCGCTCAATTGGATCTGCCGCCCCGGCGACATCGCGCCGGTGATGGTGCCGAAACCGGCCGTATTCACAAAGCGGTTGGGCACATCGTAGTTCACCTGATTGAGCGCGTTGAAGAACTCGCCGCGCGTCTCGAGCTTCATCCTTTCCGTCACGCTGAAGGCGCGCACCACGGCCACGTCGAACGTTTGCATTCCTGGGCCATAGACCGAGTTGCGTCCCACATTGCCGAAGGTATACGCCGGCGGTGTTGCGAAGGCTCCGGGATTGAACCATTGCTGCGGATTGCGCGTGCCATGGGGAAAGATCTCCTGACCCGTGAGGTTAGCGCGGATGGGGTTCTCACCCAGCGCAGTGCCAGCGTTGGCGGTATCGCCAAAGACGGAGATCGTCATGGGATAGCCACTCTGCACCTGATAGATAGTCGAAAAGCGCCAATCCTTGGTGAGAGCGGTACTCAGGTGCGAACGGTTCCAGGCGGGAGCATCGTAGACCCCGCTCAGAGAAAAGCGATTTCGTATGTCGCATGCCGGACCGCGCTCGGCTTGAAGATCATCGTCGTTCTGCGGAATGGACGACTCATACATGGGTGAACGAAAGTCCGGTGCATTTGTCAGGCTCTTGGCGAGCGTGTAATTCGCCAGCAGGCTGAGACCATGCCCGTAGCGGCGGCGCAGATTGACGTAACCGGCGTCGTACCAACTCTGTGCCGTGTTTTCGAGCAGGTTGATGGAGCTTACCGGACTGAAGAGCGGGTTGTCGGGATTGGCGACCTCCACCGTCGGCGGAAGCACGGTTCCGGGAACGAATTCCATGCTCTTGAACTTGCGGCGCGGTTGGATAGCACCGGCGCCGGGCTGCGCGTTATTGATGAGGTGCGCGCGCTGCAGGTGGAAACCGCCGGAACCGATATAGCCGATCTCGAGCGTCGTTTCCTTTCCCAAGGCCTTTTCAACCGATGCGCTCCACTGCTGGATGTACTGCGCCGGCGCGTGGACATCCATCGCGGTGAAGCTGACAACGGTTTTGCCGAGCACAGGATCGCCGAAGTTGTAATTCGCGATCGCCGGCGAGGGTGTGAAGTTGTCGCTCTGCGCTGTCTCCGGGAAGACGTAAGGCACGTTGTGGCGCTGGTTACACCAAGTGTTCATATCCACGGGTGTATAGAAGACGCCGTACGCCGCATGCAGCACTAGTCCAATGTTCGGCAGAGATTTCGCCACGCCGAAACGCGGAGCGAAGTTGGCCTTGTTGGGATACATCAACCCTCTTGGGTAGCCGTTCTGGCCGCCAATGAACGGCGACGGTACGCCATCGTTGAAGACCAGGTTGCTATTGGTGTAGCTCACGTCCCAAAGCGGGCTCATGTATTCATAGCGAAGTCCGAAGTCGAGCGTGGTGGTGGCGGTCACGCGCCATTTGTCCTGCGCGAAGCCGTCCGCATACCACTGACGCAGATTCATCTGCGGCACGCCGGCCTGGCGCTGCCGCACGACCGGCATGCCCAGCAGAAAACTCGCCAGCGCGGAGCCAGTGCCGTCGTTGGTCAGCGTGTGGGTGGTGAAGCCGTTGGTGAACTGATAGTAGCCGCGGTTCTGGAAGAATCCCCACATCGGCCAGATGTACCACTGGAATGTGCCGCCGAATTTCAGGCTGTGGCGACCCTTCTGCCAGTTCAGCGTGTCGCGGCCCTCGATCACCGTGTCCCAGGCGTGCATCGGGGTAGCGGAATAGCTGTCGCCGATGGGCGAATAGCCCTGCACATTGAAGTAGGGAGCGCCCCAGGCGCCGGGGCCGCCGAAACCGATGCCCTGAATGCCAAGCTGGCCAACGATGTTGTTCGTGTTCGCGCTTTGCGTGATGTGATTCATGCTCAGGCGGGAGATGGCGAGCGTCGTCGTGTTCAGCAGCGACCGCGATAGCACCTGGCTTGAGCCAAGCACGCCCTGCTGCGACAGGTTGTCGTGGAAGTAGCCGAAGCCGGGCAGATTCTCCGGCATGAATCCGCGCTCACCTTGGGCGCTGTAGCGGAAGAACGCATTGCTGCCGTCGTTGAAGTTGCGATCGATGCGGACGGTGCCCTGGTCGGTGTAGTGTTCCTCGTTGCGAATGTCCAAGTAGTTGTTCGCATCATTGCCCGCGCCGACGACGCCGGGCTGTCCATTCATCGTCATTGCAGAGCCCATGTCCATCATGTTGGGCCTGGGCACATAATCCTTCAGCATGATGGCCGTCGCGCTGTTAATCCGGCTCGCGGGAACCACGTTGTTCGGGAATGGCTGCCGAATGCTCTGCGGATTCGACTTGCTCACGGGTAGCGCCGGATTGAAATCGGGATTGGGTGCAGTTGTCTCCGGGTCGTAGATGGTGACGCCGCTCTGACTGAAGTCGCCTTTCGTCTCGGCTTCGGTGGGCACCGTGTCGGTCATCGCATCTGCAGCGACGCGGCGATACCCTTCGTAGTTCACGAAGAAGAAGGTGCGTTTGCCATAGACGGGGCCACCCAAGGCCGCGCCGTAGTTGTTCTGCACCAGATGGTTGTTCACGCCCATGTCCCCGAAGGTGTGGGCATCGAAAGCGCCATTGCGCAGGAACTCATAAATAGTGCCGTGAAAGGCGCTGGTTCCGGAGCGGGTCGCGATGTTGATCTGACCGCCGCCCGCGCCGCCCATCTCGGCGGCATAGCTGCCTGTCTGCACCTGGAATTCCTGCACCGAGTCCGGAGACGCGCTGAAGTTCTGGGTGTTGAATGTCGGGTCCGTGTTGGTGGCGCCGTCCAGCAAGAAGTAATTGGCATTGGGGCGGCTGCCGCTGATGCTGATGGCGGAGAACTGTCCCGGCCGCCAGTAAAGCGGGTTGGCATTTCCCTGCTGCGCACCGCTGCCTTGATGCGCTCCGGGCACCGTTGTCACCAGGTCGATAAGCTGGCGTCCGTTGAGCGGTAGCTGCTCAACAGACTTGCGGTCCACGACCTCACCGACACTGGCATCGGCGGTCTTCAGCACTTCGGGTGCGACGGAGACGGAGATGGTCTCCGCCTTCTTGCCCAACTGCAGCGGCTGATCGAGCGTCATCTGCTGGCCGACTTCGAGTTGAATCTGTTCAGTGCGCTGCTTGAAGCCGGGACTGTCGACCTGAACACGATACGGGCCGGGCGGCAGACCCTCCGCATCGTAGAGGCCTGCGCTGTCGGACAGGACTTCGCGCGTCGCGCCGGTCACCGTAGAGGTGATGTGCACATGGGCCTGCGGTATGGCACGCTGCTGCGGATCGGTGACGGAACCTCGCAGAGCGGCGTAGTTGCTCTGTGCGTGCAGGGCTCCTGCGGCGAGCAACACTGGGAAAACGAAAGCCTTTTGCAATTGCCTCTCCAAAAAGGGAAAGATCCTGCCCCCCTCCTCTTTGCGTGTCTCGGGAGGGCGGGCTGTCGAACGATAGCCGGTATCGGGTCACTTCGTCTTCAGCCCAAGGCTTGGCTCGGCCCTCGACCCCTGGGTGGAGAGGCATTCATTCTCTTCATAACCGGGATAACTGAGTTGACACGATCCAGACCCGAAAGTGCACTCGGAACCCCAATGGTTTAACCTTTTTGTAAGGGACCGATACAAGCGCACGGCTTGTCGGTTAGCATACGTTGACCTTGGATTAATTCGCCTGACGGTGATCCTCCCACAGGCGTTTGAACATCTGACAGATACCGGCCGTACTGCATGACGCGGCTGTCTCGCTTACTGCGTCTTCCAACGCAGGTTTTGACGCCGACGCTCACCGGCAATCGTGGGCGGAAGGACAGAAGTGGCAAACAATAAAGAGCCAAAAGAGCCCAGGGAACCAAAGGAGCAGCGGGAGCGCGGCGAGATGCGCAAGCTGCCCATGATGCCCATCCGCGAGATGGTGATCTTCCCCTACATGATGACGCCGTTCATCGTCGGCCGCGAATCGAGCGTCCGCGCGCTCGAAGAGGCACTCAACGGCGACCGCCGCATCTTCCTCGCCACCCAGCACGATGCCAGCATCGACGAGCCCAAGGCGGAGGACGTCTATTCGGTAGGCACCATCGGCAATATCGTCCAGAGCGTGAAGATGCCGGACGGAAACATTAAAGTATTGGTTGAGGGATTGGAGCGGGCCAAGTCCACCGAGGTCAACGATTCGGATGGATTCTTCGTCGCCACCGTACGCGTTCCGCGCGTCGCGCCTCCGGGCCCGCAGACCGAGCAGTTGATGCAGAAGGTCACCGGTCTGTTTGAGCAGTACGTGAAGCTGCAGCAGAGCCTGAATTACGAATCGATCGTGGCCGCTGTGCGCATGGATGAGCCGGGCAAGCTGGCGGACACCATCGCCGCCAACCTCCAGCTCTCAGTCGAGGAGAAGCAGGAACTGTTGAACCTCTTCGATCCCACGGAGCGGCTGGCTCGCATTGCGGACCTGCTGGACATGGAGATCGAGAAGCTGAACATGGACCGCTCCATCCAGGGCCGGGTAAAGCGGCAGATGGAGCGCGCACAGAAGGAGTATTACCTCAACGAGAAGATCAAGGCCATCCAGAAGGAGTTGGGCCGCGGCGAGAAGAGCGAGTTTGACGATCTGAAGAAGAAGATCGAATCCGCGGGCATGCCCAAGGACGTGATGGACAAGGCGATGCAGGAGCTGAAGAAGCTCGAAGCAATGCCGCCGATGTCGGCCGAGTCCACCGTCTCGCGCAATTACCTGGACTGGCTGCTGGCCGTGCCGTGGAAGAAGAAGTCAAAAGAGACGCGTTCTATCGACACGGCGGAAAAGGTTCTGGACACCGATCACTACGGCCTCGAAAAGATCAAAGAGCGCATCCTCGAGTTTCTGGCCGTGCGCCAACTGGTGAAGAATCCGAAGGGCTCGATTCTCTGCTTCGTCGGACCTCCGGGTGTGGGCAAGACCTCGCTCGGCATGTCGATCGCCAAGGCCACCGGCCGCAAGTTTGTCCGCATGTCGCTGGGCGGCGTGCGCGATGAGGCAGAGATTCGCGGGCATCGGCGGACTTACATCGGCGCGCTACCCGGACAGATTATCCAGTCAATGAAGAAGGCCGGGACCAAGAACCCCGTCTTCATGCTGGATGAGGTAGACAAGATGGCCTCGGATTTTCGTGGCGATCCTTCCTCCGCATTGCTCGAGGTGCTTGACCCGGAGCAGAACTCGAACTTCCAGGACCACTATCTCGATGTGGAGTACGACCTGTCACAGGTGCTTTTCGTAGCGACGGCAAATGTGCTGCATACAATTCCCGGCCCATTGCAGGACCGCATGGAGGTGCTACGGCTGCACGGTTACACCGAGGCGGAAAAGATCGAGATCGCCAAGCAGTACCTGGTAAAGAAGCAACTCGAAGGTACCGGCCTGAGCGACAAAAACATCTCTTTCTCCGATGATGCGTTAACTGAGATCGTACGCAGCTACACGCGTGAGGCCGGGGTGCGTAACCTGGAGCGGGAGATCGGAAACATCTGCCGCAAGGTCGCGCGGCGTGTGGTGAAAAACGGCGCGAAGCACAAGGAAGTCATTACCAAGGAGAACATCGGCGAATTCCTGGGCGTGGTGAAGTTCCGCGATTCCCAGGCGCACGAGAAGAACGAGGTCGGGCTGGTCACCGGTCTGGCATGGACCGAGGTAGGCGGCAGCATCCTTTCGACCGAGGTGCAGGTGCTCGACGGCAAGGGCAAGCTGACGCTCACCGGTCAGCTTGGCGACGTGATGCAGGAGTCGGCGCAAGCCGCGCTTTCCTACATTCGCAGCCGCGCCAACCATTTCGGGCTGCCACGCGACTTCTATCGCAACGTCGACATTCACGTGCACGTGCCGGAAGGCGCGATTCCGAAGGACGGACCATCCGCCGGCATCACTATGGCGACCGCGCTGGCGAGCGCGCTCATCAAGATTCCCGTGCGCCGCGACCTCGCCATGACCGGCGAGATCACGCTGCGCGGCAAAGTGCTTCCCATCGGCGGCTTGAAAGAAAAGCTGCTGGCAGCGCACCGCGCCGGCATCTTTGAAGCCATTCTTTCAAAGGAAAACGAAAAGGACGTCGCTGAACTGCCCGATAACCTGAAGAAGGCGATGAAGCTGCATTTCGTCGAGACGATGGACGAGGTGCTGAAGATCGCGCTGGAATCGCCGCTGCCGGAGCTTAAAGAGGAGACGCCCGAAGCGCTGGCCGTGGTCCACGCGCCGGTTGCGCAGGACCAGCCTCGTGCACATCAGTAGCTGATTCAGCAATCCAAAAAGGGCGCTGCCCCCGGCAGCGTCCTTTTTCTGTCAATGAAGCAGTGCGAGCAGGCTGGAGTAGTCGTCGGTCCAGACTCGGAGGCCAGCACGCGGCTCCGTCTGATGCGAATGGTCCGCGATCGCCGGCAGCGTGAGGAACGCGTCGTTGTTGGTCACGAGCACCCACGTGGCGTTGAACTCGCCGCGCGGATCATCCGCCAGGCTGTGCACGGTGCGCGCCTGCATGCCGGCAGCCTGGGCGAGCAGATAGATTGCCGGCCCGAGATCGACATGCTGGTTTGAGATGTGGAAGGCGAGAACGCCGCCGGGTGCGAGATGCCTGCGATAGATCGCCATGGCCTGGGTCGTCAGCAGGTGCAGCGGGATGGCGTCCCCAGTAAAGGCATCGATCACCAGAATATCGAAGTGTTCCGCTGGCTCTTGAGCAAGCGAGGCCCGCGCATCACCGTCCACAAAACTGATCTGCGCGGGTGAATCGCGCAGATAGGTGAACAGGTGCTGCGCGATCGGCTCGACCGCCGGGTTGATTTCATAGAAGCGCATGCGGTCCTCAGTCCGTCCGTATGCTGCGATGGTTCCCGCGCCGAGTCCCACGATGCCCACGTTGCGCGCGCGGTCTCCGCAGCAATAGCGCAGTGCCAGACCCACCCCGGAATCCTCCGCGTAGTAGGTGGTCGGTGTTTTCATCAGCGCTGGCGAGAAGATTTGAGTTCCATGCTGGATGGTTCCGTTGCTGAGTGTGCGGATCCAGTGCTGATTGCGGTCATATGCCTGCTTTACCCGTAGGCTCGCATAGAAGTTACGGATGGAGAACATCGTGTCGCGTTGATAGGCAGCGTGCAGCAGCACGAGCACATAGAGCAGCATCGCTGCGCCGGCGGACCAGAGTGCGCGCTCCGACCAGCTTGCCGGCCACACCACCAACACCGCGACCAGCGCTGTGGCGAAGAAGGAGATCGCGACGTCGTAATTGGAAGAAAAGATCAGCGGCGATGCGATGCCGATGAGAAAGGATCCGATCGCGCCACCGGCAGCAAACATCAGGTAGAAAACCGTCAGATCCCTCGTCGCGCGCGGACGCAGCGCATAGGCTTCCACATGGCAATAGAGGCAGGCAAGAAACATCTCGATCAGGAAGAAGGCGATGCCGATGGCGACGGGCAGCGAGACATCGGCTTTGGCCAGCATGTATGCGAGCCCGGCGAGCATGACAGCGAGCAGGCGCGTGAGCACGGGCCGCGGCACGAATCGCGCGTATTCGAACGCAACGATCAGCGTGATCAGGTATGCGGCGAGCGGCAGGATCCAGAGCAGCGGAATGGCCGCAATGTTTGCCGTGAGATAGCTGGTGACGGCGCACAACTGCATGGAGGCGACCATCGGAAGAAGCAGCCAAAGGCACTTGCTTCTGAGCGACGCTGGCAGTGCATCCTCAATACCCCCGTCATTCGGAATTGGCCCAGCGGCCTTGTCGCGTTTCGACGAGGCAATCGTCGCAGCGAGCGTGACGAAGCAAACGAAACCACAGCTCCAGAGGATCCGCTGCAAGCGGAGTGTGAGGTGCGGTTCGATCAGCGTGGGATAGAGCGCGAGGGCCAGCAGCGATGCAAGGTTCGACAAAGCAAAGAGGCGATATGGGATGCGGTCCGGTTCCAGCCGCGCGAGCCAAGCCTGCAGCAAGGGGCTGGTCGATGCGAGCAGCAGAAACGGTAAGCCGATCGACAACAGCAGCGCGAGGAAAATCACGGCGAATGGATGGGACGACGTGTAACGGAAGCTTCCCTGCCTGAAGGACCACACCAGCGCTGAGAGTGCGGCGCACAGCAATAGCGCGATATAGAGAGCAAGGCGTTCGCGTTGCCGGGAGGGCCGCGCAAGCCAATGCGCATACGCGTAGCCGGCGAGCAGTGCGGTTTGGAAAAACACCAAGCAGGTAAGCCAGACGGCAGCCGAGCCGCCGAAGGCGGGTAGTAACTGCTTGGCTGCGATCGGCTCAACGAGAAAAAGAAGGAACGCGGCGAGAAAGACGGCGCTGCCGTAAAGAAGCCTGTTCGTCAACGTCACAGATCTCCGGAGGCGGTGTTGGGTGCCTGTCGGTGAGTCTTTCCATTGAAGACCGGCTGTGTCAAATCCGCGAGCTTCTCACTTCAGAAGAGAGCAGCAGCTTCACGATGCAAAAAGGGCGTCACAGCAGCGACGCCCTTTTCGTCCTTCGGCCTGCCTCCGAAACTATTTGTGCTTCCAGAATGAGGGGTCCGCGCTCACCCAGGCATCCGGCACATAACTGATCGCCGGATCGAATGCATAGAGGTTGCGTTGTGAAGACTCGATCGCGGCACCAGCGAGTTCGCGATAGCGCTTCATGTTGTCGCCCAAATTTTCACGGAACTTCGCAGCGTTCGCATCCATCTTGTCCGCCTCGCCCAGCGACTTCATCGGGGTGATCAGCAGCCATATGCCTCCGTTCTCCCAACCGTAGGAACTTTGATAGAGAGCTACGTGCCGGTCTGGTTCGGTCTTTTGCACTGTGCTCCAGAACAGCTTCAGGTATTCCTCCCAATCCGCCTGGTGTCCCGGTCGAATGGTGACACGAGTGATCTGCATGTAACGCATGGTTGCAATGGCCACACCTGGTTCAGGGATCAGGTCGTCGCGCAGGGTAAAGATGTTCCTCGCCGTCGAGGAGAGTAGCTCGCCATCTTCGGCAAAGGCGCGATCAAGATCGGCGCTGAGACTCGCGTTGGCCATCTCCTCCTGCCGCGCCTTTTCCATCGCGGCGAATGAGTCATAGCCGAAGAAGAACAGCGCCCGTGGCGGTCCTGAGAGCGCCTCCAGGGCAACGTAGTGCTGGGTCGACTTCGCCTTCTCGGCAGCCTGCACGAATGCGCTTTCCGTCTTCTGGTGGGCGCTTCCCCCCTTTCCCGGCTTGAGCCATTCAATATCAATCACCGCGACCTTGGGCGGCGGCATCACCTGCGCCCCGGTCCCCTGAGCCTTGGCGGCCGGAAGTCCACAAATTCCGCTAATAAAGAAACACAGTCCTGCACATGCTCCGATTGTCTTGCTTAACATGGATTCTTTCCTTCCAGCGTGAAGAGGCAGCGGTTGAGTCACGGGGATGGTCAGCGATGGGGGAAGGCCCTTACTCGGACATCAGCCTGGCGCGAAGCTGGGAGACTTGCCTGCAGCCAGGTGGAAACAAGCGTAAGCGCAGAGGGGAAAGCTGCGGAGAACGCTGCACAAAGCGAAAACTCTTCGAAGTCGTGGTATCTGTGCGTCTGCTTATATACCCTGGTGCGACATTGCGCAATGGAATACGCGAGGCGGCCAGCAATCGTGGCGCCGCCGTCAGAGCCGAAGGCTCTTTACGACGCGCGTGTTCTAAGCATGGACCAGAAGGTGCTGCTGGGCAGCGACACCAATATTGACTTGAGTCGAGCCCGGAGCACGGACGCAATAGCGAGCCGCATTGCGACACGTGCGGTGAGCAGCACGAGCACACTCCAGCACAGCCACACTATTGCCGTCCGCAGATGCGCCGCCGTGCTGAGAGAGACCCCGAGTCCACCGCCTATCGCGAGATACGCGGCAAGGCACATTGGGCACTTCGGCACCAGAGCGAGCGCGATACTGGGCAGCGCAAAGGCTGCCGCGCTGCGTGTTCGCGGTTTGGATCTCTTCTCCGTGACGGGGCGGCCAGGGTCAGGGCCCGGCGCGGCTTCCCTGGAAGGATAAGCCGCACTCCGCCGGCAAGGGCAAACGGGATACGCCGCTGTGTTCTGCGAAGGCATCACGCACTCACTTCATCGTGGCAGCACGCTGAGGCTTTCGGCGCGTTGTCGTATTGATCGTGGCGCTTCACCCACTCGACGATCTTGCCGTCAGGACCGCGCTCATTGCGGCCTTTGGGCGTCAGGTCGAGAAAGTGATTCGCTCCGATGATGGGGTCGAGGCCGCGCGCGTAGGTGGAGTAAGTGTGGAAGATCTCCCCGGACGGATCCTTGTAGAAGACGCTTAGGCCGGGTAGCTGATCGCTCTGATAGCGCTTCTCGGTGATCACCGCGTAGTTGTACGGAAGCTCCGCCTTGTCGAGTTGTTCCTTAGTGAAGGAAACACCGTAGTCGTAATTGAAATCGCTGCCCTCGGAGGAGACCCAGGGGAAGTGCCAGTCCATCCGCTTCTTGTACTCGGCGAGCGTGCGGTAAGGTGCCTGCGAGATGCACATCAGCGTGACATCGTGATGCCGCAGGTGCTGGTTCGGACCGTCGATGTGGTCCGCCATGAACGAGCATCCGTGGCAACCCTCCTTCCAGTCCGGCCCAAACATGAAGTGGTAAACCACGAGCTGGCTGTTGCCCGCGAATAGTTCGGCCAGCGTCACCCTGCCCTTTTCGCCTTCAAAGACGTATTCCTTCTCCACCTTCTCCCAGGGCAGCTCGCGCAGTCTCTGCGCCGTCGCCTCACGCGCGTGCGTGAACTCCTTCTCGCTCTTCAGAAATTCCGTGCGCGCCTTGATCCAATCCTTATGCGATACGACTTTGTGATCCACTGCTTCCGCTGTCGGCATTGCGCATTCTCCTCGCTTCGGTTGGTTCTCTCCATCTCGTTTTCAGATCCACACCGCCGGTCGAGAGGGCGGAATGGGCCTCGCTCTTGCTTCGCTTATGCCTCGCGCTTTCGGAAGGCGGCTTCTCCAGCGTCGGACACCTGGACCCACTTGGGATCAGGCGAGGCCTCGGCGGCGTAGTTGTCGTGCCAGTTCCACCACTTGTACGGCAGGGTCTGGGGGTAGCCCTCCGGCGAGTCTTCCCATACCTCCTGGCGTCCCAGCGCAGTGATGTCGAGGTAACTCCAAGTACTCCCCATCGCCTCGTCGCCGCGATTGTTGATGAAGTAGGTGCGGAACACGTTGGCGCCGTCGCGGATGAATGCGTTGTGGCCGTGCCACTCGTTTACGCCGAAGTCGGTGTCGAAGCTGTCGGTGATCGTGTACCATGGCATCTCCCAGTCCATCCGCGACTTCAGGCGCGCGATGTCCGCCTGCGGCGCGCGTGAGGCGTAGGTGAGGGTAGTATTGCGGGCGTTCAAGTGAGAGAGGTGCGCTACCTGATCGGCTCCCAGAGAGCAGCCTCGGCAGGCATGGTCGGGCCAGCCGAAGACACCGGGCTCGAAGAAGGCGCGGTAGACGATCAGTTGACGGCGGCCTTCAAACAGGTCGAGCAGACTCACTTTGCCCTTAGGTCCCTCGAACTCGTAATTTTTCTCTATAGCCATCCACGGCATCCGCCGGCGCTCGGCGGCCATCGCGTCACGGGCGCGGGTGAAGGCCTTCTCCTTTACGAGCATCTGTTCGCGCGCGGCTTCCCACTCCTGCGGCGAGACGATCGACGGCGTCTTCATCTGGGATTTCTTGTTCTCCATATCTCTCTCCTTTGTCGTGATTCTTGAGGCGGCTTTGCGAGTTAGCGATTCGCTTAGCTGTTTTCAGGACTGGCGCGCCCTACGCTCTGCGTCAGCGCGGATATGTTTCAGCATGTTGTCCCACCCCGTGCTTACGTTCGCGGAGATGTCGTCCGGTATCAGTCCCATTGCTGTGTGATTGAACTGGAGAATGGTTGCGTTGCCGTCGGCCTTCAGCCGATATTGCACATTCGAAGTGGCGGGAAAGGACATGAAGAGTGGCCCGTAGATTTCCAGCAACTCCGGTACCTTAATTGCCTGCACGTGGCCCCACATGTGGCCATTGTTGTTACCGAGATCCCGAAACCAGCGGCCGCCAGGCCACGCTTCGAGCTGCATCGGCATCGGTGCTCCGTCCGGTTTCACATTCAGAGATCCCATCTGCTCAAGGATCGTTTCGAAGACGATGTCGATTGACGCCTCGATCCGGTCTTCGCGCTTGACGGAGAAGCTGCGAACAGCTTCCTCGGCGAGTGGCTGCACCACAGTGCGCGCTGCGCTCATAGTTCCTCCTGGTTGTTGTTGTCCTGCCTGCGGTGCAGCATCTTCTGCTCCGCGCGTTCCTTGATTTGATCCAGCTGGTGCGTCCAATACCGCTCAAAGGTCTTCGCCCAGTCGTGGACGGGCTTCAGATTGCTCCCGTTCAGCCGGTACATGCGCATCGGTCCATTGCGTGTCACGGTGACCACCCCGACCTTCAGCAGCACTGAAAGGTGTTTTGAGACGGAAGGCTGTGGCATGCCTACGGCCTCAACCACCTCGTTCACGGCGCGCTCACGGCCATCTCCTAGCACGTCGAGGATCTCCCGCCGCCGCGGCTCGGCCACTGCGTTGAAAACATCCAGAGTCGTCGCGGCTCGTGCCATAAGTTTGATAATATTCCTATATCGGAATATGTCAAGTGGTACCCAGCTGAAATTTGATTTGGGCAGCCACTTCGACCTCCATTGGATCTGGCGGAGGGCAGGTCACGAAGGCTATCTGCGAGAATCGTGAGCAATGCGTCTCATCCCGAAGTTCCTTCTCTCCGCAACCTCGCCGGATCATTTCCCGCCGTCGTCTGCTCCGGAAGTCGCCTTCCTCGGCCGCTCGAATGTCGGCAAATCGAGCCTGTTGAATGCGCTGGTCGGCTCGAAACAGGCGCACGTCTCCTCGACGCCGGGTCGCACGCAGGCGATCAACTTCTTTGCCCTGCAGGAGGCGGCGGCCAGCATCCAACCCGTGCTGCTCTTTGCTGATCTGCCCGGCTACGGGTACGCGAAGGTATCAAAGTCGATCTCAGCCGAATGGCCGAAGTTCATCGAGCCATATCTGGCTATGCGGCCGACTCTGGCTCTTTGTGTGTGCCTGGTGGATAGCAAGATCCCTCCGCAGGAGAGCGATCAGCGGCTTATCCATTACTTGAAGGAAATCGAGAGACCCTATGTTGTCGTGGCCACTAAGGCAGACCGGCTCTCCGGCAATGAACGCACGAAATCGGCTGCCGCGCTGAAGCGGGCGCTTGGCGTCGACGAACTGCTTCTGTGCTCCGCAAAGACGGAACTCGGCATGAAGGAGTTGTGGGCTCGGCTGCGGGCGATCGCGGCAACGTGATTGCTTGGCAGTGTCACGCGCCGAAGCTGCGTACTTGCCCATCGCCCTCGATTTCGACCCGAGCCGCAAGCGCGCCCTGATGCGCTCTTTCTTCCACAGCAGCAAGGAGGGCCGCGCGCTCTTGCTGGCTCATGGCAACACGACGCTCCAGCCGCAGAGCGCGGGACAGATAACGCGGTGCACGCGCGATCCAATTCTGCCGCTCCAGGTCCTCCTCAGGCACAATCTTGCCTGCTAACAGGTCAAGCTGGCGGAGAACAGAGCTGCCGCCCTCACCGGCGCGCCAGCACACATCGGTCAGAGACTCATCGTTCAGAGAATCATCGTTGGGAGGATGGGACTCCAGACGCGTGGCCCTTTCGGGTGGCGCCGGCAGCGGCCGCGCGCCGCGCTCTCGCAGCGTGTCGATCGTGCTCTTCACGGCTGCGTCTGGAGCCGGCCAACGCAGCATGTCCGGCTGCGCGCCGCGATCCACCATCTCGGCCAGAACCGCCGCAGGCTGCTGCTCCAGCAGCACCGCGATGGGTTGCTGTTTGCGGATCTCGTTCTTCAGGATGCGCAGCGCCTCGGCAAGCGTCGTCACTGCAAAATCGACAATACCGTTGCGAACGCAATGACGAACAGCGTCTGTCCCCGTTTCGAGCACCAGCGATGCCCCACCGGCAATGCTGGCCGCGATCAGCAGCGCATCGCCTTCCTGGGCGAGGCCATCGGCCAGCAGCAGACGTCCGGCCAGGGACCTGGCGCCAAATTGCGAAGCAGCAGCACCGCAGAGCAGCGCATAGTAATCGCGCACGGCCGCGACGGGCGGCATTCTGAACTGCGGGGTACCCGTGTTCGCAGGTGCATCATGCATCGTGCAGGATTAGATGCAGCTAAATTTTGTCGGATCACCAGCTCGAATAGGGTTGGCCGTCACTACCGGTTTCTTCCGAACCACTATGTACGTCATTCACACCTGGTTCGGTTTGATCAATATTTTGTAAAGTGTCGTCCGTGGCGGTAACCCAGGTCGTGTCGCTGTGCGTCATCGGGTCCAGTGGCAACTTCTTGAGATATCCAGCCTGGACCAGATCGTCCAGCGACTGCGGCGCCTTTTCCTTGTCGGCGGTGTAGGCGTCGATCGCTCCACGCATGACGTGCAAGTCTTCCTTCAGGACAGCTTCTTTGGCCGCCTTGATGGACGCCAGGTATGCAGGAATGGCCACGGCCGCGAGGATCGCCACAATCAGCATGACGATCATCAGTTCGAGTAACGTAAACCCCGCTTCGGTCCTTTTGCTGCGCAACTTACCAGTCGGCATACTTGGTCCCGTTCAGGGCCGTACCCTGCGATTTGGAATAGACATCGTAGACGTTCTGTCCGCCAAAGGAGTCGCCGGTGGGATCGTCCTGCTCCGAACGCAGACCCCACTCAGTTTTTCCGGTCATGGGATCGACGGGAACGCGGCGCAGGAAACGAACCTTCTTACCTTTGACTTCGACGCCCTTTACCAGCGTGTCGAGGTCGGGAGGATAGTTGTCGCTGTCCACCTTGGTCTGGATGCCGCCCTTGTCAGCCGCGTCCTTGTAGGCGTCGATTGCCCGGCGCATCTCCCACAGGTCTGAGCGGAGCTCACGCTCTTTGACCCGCTTGATGTTCCAGCGCGCCAGCGGCACTGCAGCCGAAGCGAGCAGACCCAGAATGGCCACGGTCACGATCAGCTCAATGAGCGTAAGGCCGGCCTCGCGCCCATGGGGCGAGAACGACCGGCGCGAGCTCAAGGTGCGAATCATACCCAGTCCTATTAGATTACGCGGCACCTTCAGGCTGCCGGCAGCGAATGAAGGGGCGCCTTACTACTGCACATGCACGATGGTGCCGGAAGTGATCACCGGAAGCGCCTGCTGCTTGCTGTCACGCGCAGCTGCCTTGGTAACGCTCACGATGCTGTCGCCTGCAGCCTTCGCCTGGAATGTAAGGACGCAGAGCTGGCCTGTTCCGTTCACGCCTGAGGCGCCCGGCGGACGCGAGGCCGAGATGGCTACTCCGCCAGCGCCGTCATCCCGGTGGACCAGTGCGACAGTCTGGCCGTCGTGGCCGAGGTAGCTGCCTGAGTCCACATTGATCAACGTCAGCTTCGCGGGATCGTATTGCAGTTGCATCGGAACAGAGAAGACATCCGAGCCGCCCGAGACATTGATCGGCACCTGGAAGGTAGACCCGACCTTGGGCGCGGCCGCCGGTGCGGCGAGCGCCACGGAAAGCGGCGCGGCGTTGTTCGCGGTAGCAGCCTGCTCCATTGCCTGCTGAGCCGCCTGCTGCATGCCCTGCGGCTGCGCTGCGCCAGGAGCGGCCTGCTGATTGGCCGGCTTTGCCGGCTCAACAGCAGAGGCCGGCACGCGAATCGTGGCGATGCGGCGGAGCGACACGCTGGTGCCGGTGCCCGTATCGATCTCCTTCAGATTCAGCGGGCTCAGCTCCTCACCGCGCACCACATGCGGGATCAGCAGAAAGACGATCTCATCCTGTGACTGAATTTTGTCAGTGTTGCTGAACAGATATTTCAAGATCGGAATCTGCGAAAGACCGGGGGTGCCGGAGAAGTTGTTCGTAAGGCTCTGCTGGAGCAGGCCACCAAGGATGCTGGCCTCCCCTTCCTTCAACCGGATGGTCTGATCGACGACGCGCTGACTGAAGATTGGCTGGTTAATACCACTCAGGGACACGGTGCCGCTCTGCTGCGAGATTTGCATCTTCAGCTTCAGCGTCACGTCACGGTCATAGTGGATGGTGGGCGTGATCTCGATTTCGACGCCGACATCCTGATACTGGAACTGGGTGTTTACCAGCGAGCTGACAACGGCTGTCGCAGCGCCGGTCTGATATGACCCGGTGGCGATGGGGATCTTCGAGCCGACCTTCAGGTCCGCCTTCTGGCCATCCGTGGCGCGAATCCGTGGGTTCTGCAGCACGCGGGTATCGTTGTCGGTCAACAGCAGGTTGGCTGTCGCCGTACTGATGGTGATGGCGACGTTGTTCGCATTCAGGTTGCCGAGCGTATTGAGCGTCAGATTGTTATTGGTATTAGTCGGCGTGGTGCCGGTGCCGGTGCCCGTGCCGTTGTCGTTGTTCGTCGTCGTCGTGGTGGTGGTATTGCCCACCAGACTCGCAGTGATCTGCTGCGGCAGGATGATGCCCAGGTTGCGTTCCTTATTGCGGTTGACTTCGAGCACCGCGACGTCTACCACCACTTCGGGCCGCGCCTTGTCCAGATCATCCACCAGCTTGCGCGCCAGCAGCAGCTCATCCGGCGTTGCGCGCATCACAATCGCGTTCTGGCTGGGAACCGCGTAGAGCTTCGCGTTGGTCAGCACATTGCGCAGCGCGGTCTGAATGTCGTTCAGGTCGTTGGTCTGCGAGGTGTTGGAGAGATAAAACGTCTGCACAGCCTGCGCGTCGAGCTCCGTCCGCTTGGCGCGGGTGTTCTGCGCGACGAAGATGGTGTTGTTCGTGACCGGCCGCCAGAAGGTGTTCGAAAGCACCCCCACGATGTGCAGCGCATCCAGCACCGATACGTTCTGCAGATCCACCTGGATCCGCTTGCCGGTGTAATCGGGATCGAAGAGAACGTTGATGCCCGCAATCTTGCCGATGGTCTGATAGACCACCTTGGAATCTTCGGACGGGACGTGAATGGTGATGGGCTCGTTTGACGTCGGCTTCAACTCCGGCGGTCCCCCCACCTCGGTCAGGGGAGTCTCATTCTGCGGAGTTTCCGAGGGCTCGCCGGTCTGTGTGCCGACAAGCTTCTGCTTCATCGAGCGAATGTCCTGCTGGGCCAGCTCATTGGCCGGATCAATCTCGAGCGCACGCATGAACTCGGTCATGGCGCCGGTCATGTCTCCCTGATCGCGGAGCTTCTCGCCCTGGTGCGTATGGACCGATGCGGCGGTGTACTTCAGCCGCTCGTATGAGGTCTTGTAGTAAAGGTTCTTCGGATCCTTCTGGTAAGCTGCCGCATACGCCGCATAGGCTCCGAGGTAGTCGTCCTTGGCCTCGGCCGTCTGTCCGTCCTTGTAAAGCTGCTTTGCCGATTTGTCTTTCGCGTGCACGACCGGCGCGAATGCCGGCATGGTGAGCAGGAGAAGGATAGGAAGGGTCCAGTGAATGGTGCGACGTAGCATGAAACTCCATGGATAAAAAAAGCGACGGTTCGCACGGCCTGTCCGAACACGGACTCGATCCACGCTCCTCAGCGCGCTCTTGCGCCCTGCGTTCACGAGAGCTGGCTCGCTGAAGCGGGATTATAACAAAGCAGTGCGGATTTACCCGGAACGCTATCTTGGCCTGTAAGTGTATTGCGACGACGTTTTTCCCATAATTGGATGTCTGGCGGAGTTTCATCCAGCGACATTCGCCGTGAGGATAGCGATCCCGCGCCTGCAGCATGGGCAGAATTCCGTGATGATGAAAAAAATGCTTTAGGATAAGAGTTACGCCTATGCCCCGGCAGACCAGCCACACTGTGCAGGCAAGCCCGCAAAAGACTGCCCCGCAAAAGACAAAGGAACGAGATCCGGTTGCCGCCGGTGCGCGGGACGCCTCGGTCAATCGCGCCGCGAGCCACAACTACTTCCTGCTCGAGAAATTCGAGGCCGGCATCGCCCTGCGCGGCACCGAGGTCAAATCCATCCGCGAAGGCAAAGCCAACCTGAAGGACGCCTACGGATTGATCAAGAACGGCGAGGCCTTTTTGCTGAACGCGCATATCGGTCCGTATTCCCACGGTAATGCCAGCAATCACGAGTCCGTTCGGACGCGCAAACTGCTGCTGAAGCGGGATGAGCTAAGGAAACTCGAGGGAAAGACGCAGATCAAAGGTCATACGCTCATCCCCACCCGGCTTTATTTCCGCCACGGCCGGGTGAAATGCGAGCTGGCCGTGGCCAAAGGCAAACAGGACTGGGACAAGCGCGAAACCGTAAAGCGCCGCGAGGCCGACCGGGAGGCCCGCGCCGCGATTGTCCGCAGCCAGCACCGCAACACTGCATAATCTTTACTTACCCCCAGGAGACCCATGAAGACAGAGTTGTCGTCGCTCGCCCCCGCGTCCTTTGAGACCGAGATGCTGGTCGTATTCGCCATCAACAAGGCCGATAAGAAGGACAAGAAAGCAGATCCACAGATTGAGCTGCTTACGCCGGACGACGCGGTGACCTCCGCCGCCGCGAAAGCGGTCAGCGGCCGGGAGTTCGCCGCGGGAAGCTGTGAGACGCTGCTGCTGCACCAGCCTGCGGGCCTGAAGGCCGCACGCCTGCTGATTGTCGGAGTGGCCAAGCCGACCATGGCAGAGTTGCGCAAGGCGGCCGGCGCCGCCGTCCGCTTCGCCAAGCCGCGCAGCATTCGCTCGCTGGCGCTGCTTCTTCCTACAGCAACAGATTTTCCCGCCATCAACACGGCGCGCGCGGCCATCGAAGGCGCCGTCGTGGCCGACTACGATTCGGACACCTATCGCTCTGACCGCAAGGACCGCAGCGTCGAGACGGTCACGCTGCTGACACCCGGGGGAGCAGCGGAATCCGCGTACAAATCCGGTCTCAACGAAGGCGTCATCATCGCGGAGTCGCAGAACTTCGCCCGCGTGCTGATCAACGAGCCGGGCAACGTGCTCACTCCGACCGAATTTGGTCGCCGCGCCGCCGCCATGGCGAAGGAGAACGGTCTCGCCTGCGAGGTCCACTCCACGGACAAGCTGAAGGAATTGAAGATGGGTGCCTTTCTCGGGGTAGCGCAGGGCTCGGCCGAGCCACCTGCGCTGATCGTGCTGCGCTATGAGCCGGCAGACGCTCCGAAGGACGGCCCGGTGCTCGGGCTGGTGGGCAAGGGGATCACCTTCGACACCGGCGGCATCTCCATCAAGCCCGCCGACAATATGGAGAAGATGAAGTACGACATGGCGGGCGGCGCGGCCATGATCGCGGCGATGCGCGCTATCGCGCAACTCAAACCTAAGGTGCGGGTGGTGGCCGTCATCTGCTCGACAGAAAACATGCCTGGCGGGAAGGCTTACCGGCCGGGCGATGTCTTAACCGCGATGTCCGGCAAGACCATCGAGATCATCAATACTGACGCGGAAGGCCGCCTTGTGCTTGCCGACGGGCTGCACTACGCGCAGCAGCTCGGCGCGACCCATCTGATCAACGCCGCAACCCTGACCGGAGCAGTCGCCGTCGCGCTGGGGCAGATCAACGGCGGCGTCTTTTCCAACAACGATGACGAGTACGCGCACTTCACGCGAGCGATAGAGCAGTCCGGTGAGCGCTTCTGGCGGCTGCCCATCGAAGATGAGTACCGCGAGCAGATCGTCTCCCAGATCGGGGACATCAAGAACACCGGCGGACGCTACGGCGGCGCCGTCACCGCGGCAATGTTCCTGAAAGAATTCGTCGGCGAGACACCGTGGCTGCACCTGGATATCGCGGCTCTTGCCTGGAACGACGATGCGAAGCCGTGGATCGCGTCTGGGCCAACGGGCATCGGGGTGCGCAGCATCACCGAGTGGGTGCGTTCGTACGCCTGAATTTCAGTAATTCTTCGATCGGTGGCGGCGAGCGCTTGTCAAGCTTCTCCCGCCACGATCGGTTTGTGGGGAGAGTTCAATTTCTGTCAGGCGTGAGCGTGCTGCGGGCTCTTCGCTACGACTTCAGTTAACTTCTTGCTGAACGCCGGAATGTCGTCGGGCTTGCGGCTGGTGATCAGGTTTCCGTCCTCCACCACTTCCCTGTCCACCCATTTCGCGCCTGCGTTTACCAGGTCGGTGTGGATCGAGGGCCATGACGTAACGTTCTTTCCCTTCACCACGCCGGCTTCGATCAGCATCCAGGGGCCATGGCAGATGGCCGCTACCGGCTTGCCCGTCGCCACAAATTTCTTGACGAACTCGACCGCCGGCTTCTCCATCCGCAGCCTGTCCGGATTGATCTGCCCGCCGGGGAGAATCAGCGCATCGTAATCGTCGACATTGGCCTTGCCGACGAGCCTGTCGACCCGGACGCTGTCGCCCCAGTCGGTGAACTTCCAGCCTTTAATCGAGCCGTCCTTGACACTCAGCACCTCGGTGCTGGCCCCGGCGGCTTCGACGTATTTCTTAGGGTCGGTCAGCTCTACCTGCTCGAACCCATCCGTCGCCAGAATGGCGATTTTACGTCCCTTTAACTCACCGCTCATAAATTTACCTCTGGTATCTAGGAATCTGGGGATTCCGGCCCCGTTGCCAATTGCGACAGCGCATCGGTAAATTCATTCCTCATTTGGACGGATGCTCGCCTGCAGTTGAAATCGACGAATCTCACTGACGCGACATCAGATGATCGAAACCAGGAGACCTCGAACGTGACAGCCAGCACGAAGGCGATTCTCGCCGCCGCTACAGCACTTCTTACCCTCACCGCCTGCAACACCACCAAGACCACGAAGATTTCCGGCGCGGGCAGCACATTCATCAATCCGGCCATGGGCCGCTGGGCGGCGGAGTACCAGCGGGCACACAAGACTGTTCAGATCAACTACCAGTCGATCGGGTCCGGCGGCGGCATCCAGCAGGTGAAGGCGGGTACGGTGGACTTCGGCGCATCGGATGCAGCGCTTACCGACCAGCAGCTTGGGCAGATGAAGCCCATGCTGCAATTCCCGGAGTCGGCCGGTCCGGTCTGCATCACCTACAACCTGCCGGAACTGAAGCAGCCGTTGCACCTTTCGGCGGCGGCGCTGGCCGGCATCTTCCTTGGCACCATCAAAAACTGGCAGGATCCCGTCATCAAGGCCGCGAACCCCGGCGTGGATCTGCCAAAGACCGGTATTGCAGTGGTCCATCGCGCGGAGAGCAGCGGCACCAGCGCCATCTTCACCAGCTATCTGTTTGAGGTCAGCAAGGACTGGGCCACCAAGGTGGGCAAAGGCACGCAGGTGAACTGGCCCGCCGGCAACGGCGGCAAGGGCAGCGAAGGCGTGACCGGCCAGCTTCGCCAGACCCCCGGCTCGATCGGATATGTCGAATTGACCTATGCGCAGCAGAACAATCTGCCGGTTGCTGCCATCGAAAATCAGGCCGGCCATTATGTGCTGCCCAGTCCTCAGAGCACGACGGCAGCCATCAATGGCTTCGCGAACCAGCTTCAGCAGGACCCGCGCGTCCCTATCGTGAACCCGCCCGCCGGCGCGAGCGAAGCCTATCCGATCGCTGGGCTCACCTTCCTCATCGTCCCGAAGGACGGCGTCGACGTGGAGAAGCGTCAGGCACTGAAGGATTTCATCAAGTACATCGTGACCGACGGGCAGAGCGTAGCCACTTCGCTCAACTACGCCCCATTGCCTGACGGCGTAAAGCAAAACGACTTGAACTTGCTGAACGAGTTGACGGCAGAGGGCAAGCCACTGCAGTAACGGCAAGACAACTTCAGACGACACGAGAGAACGGCAGACAGGGAGAGCACCCCCTTCGGCCGTTTGTCTGCTTTTGGCTGAAGCTATCTGTCGTGGTCTCCCGCCTTTACATCACTTCCGGCGCGTCGATTCCCAACCAGTCCAGCACGCGGATCAGCTCGCGTTCTGCAACCGCTGCAGTTGCCAATAGCAGTTGCTTCCGCGCTTCATCGGTTTCGGTCAGGATGTGGAAGCGGTGATAGAAGTTGTTGAACTGCTGGGCAAGCAGGAAGGCATGCTTTGCCAGGTAGGCCGGCTCCGCCGTAGCGATGCACTGCTCCAGCACCAGCGAGGTCCTGGACGCGGTCTGCCACAACTCCCAGATGTCGCCGCCTTCCTCGCTCTCAACATACTTTCTGAGCGCAGCGCCATCGACCGCGGCCAGCGCAGCCGCGCTCGTCGTGCGGCCTTTGCGGAAGATGCTGCGCACCCGCACCACGGCGTACTGCACATATGGCCCGGTCTCGCCCTCGAAGCTGAGCGCATCGTGGAAGTCGAAGGCGATCACGGAATTGCGCGTGTACTTCAGCATGAAGTAGCGCAGCGCGCCGATGGCGATGCTGGTCCCGATCTTTCGCCGCTCCCCATCGTTCAGTTCCGGATGCCGCGAGTCGACCTCCGACCTCGCCGCCTCGATAAGGCGGTCGATCAAATCGTCCGCCTTCACGCCGAAGCCTTTGCGGCCCGACACCTCGATGTACGCGCGGCTGCGGTCTTCATCCGACAGCGTGTAGCCCAGTTCCTCGGCACACCGCGGCGTAAGGGCCACCATTTCGTAGGAGAAGTGCACGTACCGGTCCGCTGCGCCGGTATATCCCATGCCGCGCAGCGCCTCGATCACGTTTGACTGCGGATCGGCCTGCCGCGAATCGATGACGTTGTAGATGGCCTCGGCGCCCCCGAAGTGCGGGTGTTCCCGCTCGCCATGCTCGGCGGAGATCCAGCAGGTGCGTTCCGGATATTCAAAGAAGCGGCGATAGCCGAAGTCGCGACCAAGCAGGCCAAACTTCCACAGGTGATAGGCAATGTCCTTGCCGACGTAGGTCACGGTGCCGTTCGAGCGCACGATGACCTTGGCATCCTCATCCGGTGAGCCGTCCGGACTTGCACCATCTGTACCGGCGCGCCGCATCACCCAGCATCCCTTGTTCTTTCCTTCCCGTTCGAGATACACCACGCCGCGTTCCTTCAGTTGGGTGAAGGCCAGTTCCCAGAAGTGTAGGCGCAGGATCTCGCTCTCCCGCGGCAGGAAGTCGTATTCGATGTCCAGACGCAGCATCGTCTCCAGATGCCGGCGCAATACCGCGGTCGAAATCGTATCTGCCGCTGCGGCAATCTCATTTCCGCCGGCCTCGATGGCGTGCAGCGTGCCCAGCCTCAGGGCGCGACGATTCGCCTTTTCTTCCGGGTCATCCACGGCGTCGTACCAGGCAGACACCCTGGCGTAGACATCCCAGCAGTAGTAATCCAGCCGCTCGTTGCGCGCTGCCAGCTCGCGGAAGAGCGTCGCGATCTGCTCCTGCGAGAGGTTTTCGAGGTGCATCAGGCCGACAACCACATCCGCAACCTGCACGCCTGTGTTGTCGATGTAGTTCTGCACATCGACCCGCTGTCCGGCGGCACGCAGAAGGCGCACAAAAGTGTCGCCCAGGATCGCATTGCGCAGATGCCCGACGTGAGCGGCTTTGTTCGGGTTGATACTCGTGTGCTCTACCAGCGAGTGCACGCCGGCACCGAAGTCGGCATCCTCTTGCGCCTTGGCAATCGCCGTCAGCGCCGCGCCACGATCGAGCCGCGCATTCAGGTAGCCCGCGCCAGCAACTTCAAAACTCGCAAATCCGGCAAGCGGCTGGCTGTTCAGCGACTCCAGCAACTCCGCGGCAATCTGCTTGGGCGAGCGACGGAGAGGGCGCGCCAGCTCGAAGGCCACCGGCGTTGCGTAATCACCCAAAGCTACCTGCGGCGGCTGCTCAATATTGAACCTGTCTGCTACGGACGCGACCGTGTCGCCGTACCGTTCGAGCAGAATGCTGCGCAGTCGCTGGCGCAAAACTTGTTGCATGTCTCTGTACAGTGGAGGGTCCTAGCGGGCCGCGGCATGAGTCCGCGAAAGCCTTGATTTTATTGCCGATTCTAGCAGAGCACGATGCGCTCGCCCGTTTGACGCACCCCGGCAGCACACCTAAGATAAAAAGTAGTCTCGTCGTCCTGCCGCAAGCGCAATTGCCGGAAAGTCCAGCCTGCTAATGCCTGATCGCCCACCCTACTACCTGACTACGCCGATTTACTACGTGAACGCGCGACCGCACCTCGGCACCGCGTACTCGACCATCGTTACCGACACGATCGCGCGTTACAAGCGCGCCCAAGGCTTCGACGTCTTCTTTCTCACCGGAACCGACGAACACGGGCAGAAGATCGAGCGCTCCGCCAAAGCGACGAACTGCACGCCACAGGAGTTCGTGGACAAGGTCTCGGAGGAGTTCCGGGCGCTGTGGAAGACGCTCGAGTTAACCAATGACGGCTTCATCCGCACCACCGAGCCGCGCCACAAGCAGGGCGTGCAGCGACTCTTCACGCTGCTCAAGGAGCGCGGGTACATTTACAAGGGCACCTATACTGGCCAGTACTGCGTCTCCGACGAGGCGTGGGTCGATGTCGGTCCCGGGGAGCCATGTCCGGACTGCGGCCGTATTACCGAGACGGTGACCGAGGAGAACTATTTCTTCAAGCTCTCCGCCTTCGAGCGCAAGCTGCTCGAACTGTACGAAGAGCAACCCGACTTCATCCGGCCCGAGACGCGCCGCAACGAGGTGCTCTCCTTCGTACGGGGCGGCCTGCGCGATCTCTCTATCAGCCGCCCCAGCTTCTCCTGGGGCATTCCCTTCCCCGGCGATGAGAAGCACGTGATCTATGTTTGGATGGACGCGCTCGCCAACTACATCACCGCGCTCGGCTGGGGCTCAGCAGATGACTCGAAATATCAGCGCTTTTGGGCTGACGATCGCCTGCGCGCTGAAGGAGCGCCGCTGCACATCATCGGCAAGGAAATCTCGCGCTTCCATTGCGTCTACTGGCCCGCGGTTCTGATGGCTGCCGGGTTGCCGCTGCCCAAATCGATCTTCGCGCACGGCTGGCTGCTCTTCGACCAGAACAAGATGTCGAAGTCGCGCGGCAACGTGGTGCGCGCCGAAACCATCCACGATGTGCTCGGCAACGATGCGCTGCGCTACTTCCTGCTGCGCGAGGTCGTCTTCGGCCAGGATGGAAACTTCACCTTCGACGCGCTGGTCCAGCGCTACAATGGCGACCTCGCCAATGGCTATGGCAACCTGGTCAGCCGCACGCTGGCCATGGTACGCAGCGTTTACGCACACTCGCATACAGAGGGCCGACCTTCGGAAAAGTCGGCGAGCCCTCAACGTAAAGCACCGGCCAGCGACTTATCTCGACTGGTAGAAGAAGTCATCGCAGACACGCGTCGCTACTTCGATAACTTTGAGTTTTCTCGCGGCCTCGAGCGAATCTGGGAGTTGGTCGCTGCCACAGATGGCTATCTCACTCGAACAACGCCCTGGAAGCTCATCAAACAGCAGGGCACGGTGCTTGGCCCGACCCCGGAATTGGACGAGATACTCTACAACGCGGTTGAGGCGATTCGAATCATCACTGCTCTCGTGCAACCGGTCATTCCTGAAGCAGCTAAAACAGTATGGCAGCAGCTTGGGTTGGGAAAAATCAACGAGTTCGACGCAGCGAGCCTCCGATGGGGTCAATGGAATTTAGGGGCTGAGTTGGGTCCAAAAATTGAAACACCGCTTTTCCCCCGCGCAGAAAAGGATGCAGTCACCCGCATGAAAGAGATCGAAGAGAATCGCCCGCAGAGCGCGCTTGAGCAGGCGCTGTCCTCCATCCCCACGGTTCGCGTGGAGCCGTCCGCCACTAGCCCGACGTCGAACGCTCCGACCGATAAGCCTGCCGAGAAAGCAGACACAACCGCTCCCGAAGCGGGCCCGAAGCCGCTAGCTGTCGAAACACCGAGCACTCCTGCGACTGTAAGCACTCCCGCCGCGGTGCCCGGACAGATCACGATCGACGACTTCACCAAGGTTGAGCTGCGCGTCGCACAGGTGAAGGTCGCCGAGCGCGTACCCAAGGCGGACAAGCTGTTGCGCCTCGAAGTCGATCTCGGCTCGGAGACGCGCCAGATCCTCGCGGGCATTGCCGAATCCTACGAGCCCGAATCTCTGATCGGCCGCAAGGTGATCGTCGTCGCGAACCTCGCGCCCCGCAAGATGCGCGGTCTCGAATCGAATGGAATGCTGCTTGCCGGCTCCATCGAAGGAGGCAAGGCCGTGCTCGCCAGTTTTCTCGAAGACGTGCCCCTCGGCGCGAAGGTGAAGTAGAACCATGCCGTCGTCTCCGGGCCTCACCGACTCACATGCGCACCTCGACAGCCCGCGATATGACGCTGACCGCGAAGCCATGCTCAAAGCGGCGCTCGAGGCAGGCGTGGCCACGGTGCTCTCGATCGGCATCGGCGACGGGCCGGAGACGATGCACCGCGCACTTGACCTGTGCCGCGAATACGCAGGCCGCACCGATGTACCGCGCCTCTACGCAACTGCAGGCGTTCATCCGGACGAGGCCGCCTCACTCAATGATGCTGCGCTCGACAAGCTGAACAGGCTCCTCGCCGCGCCCGAAGTCATTGCCTGCGGCGAGATCGGCCTCGACTATTACTTGGACACTGCGCCCCGCGCCGTGCAGCAGGAAGCCTTCATCGAGCAGATGGAGCTCGCCGCCGGCCACTGCCTGCCCATCGTGATCCACTGCCGCGCCGCAGAGCGCGCCGGGACCGGCGATACTGCCGCATGGGACGACACACTCGACCTGCTCGACCGCCACTGGCGACAGACCGGGCTTGGCGGGATCCTGCACTGCTTCGCCGGCACCGTCGAGCACGCAAAGCGCGCCATTGACTTCGGTTTTCTCATCTCCTTTGCCGGCAATATCACCTTCCCCAAGGCGCAAGCTATCCGCGACGCCGCGCAGGCCCTGCCGCTCGCGTCCATGCTGGTCGAAACTGACGCTCCCTTTCTGTCGCCGGTGCCTCGTCGCGGCCAGCGCAACGAACCCGCATACGTAACCGTGACAGCAGCAAAGCTCGCCGAACTGGCCGGAGTGGGGGTTGAAGAGCTTGCCGCCGTCACCACGCGAAACTTTGAGACGCTGATGCGGATCGCCAGCTAATATAACGGAGCACGGATGGAGGGCACGCGAAGGCTACAGGTCGATCGGTTCATCCTCGAGCAGATCGACAGTGTGCCCCACCTGGAGGCGCTACTGCTGCTGTTCAACAGCCAGCCAAAGGCGCGGACTGCAGACGAGATGGCCCGCTCGCTCTATGTGCATAGCGAAGTCGCATCAAAGATCCTGGATAGCTTGGTGCAGCGCAAACTCATCGCGGTCAGTCCAGACAAGCCCGGCGAATATGGCTACAGTCCCGATGATGCAGAGAAGAACAGTCTCATGCAAAGTGTCGACGCGGTCTACCGCAAGGAAGTGATCCGCATCTCTTCGCTGATTCACTCCAAGGCCTCTGCCGGCGTGCTCGATTTCGCGCGTGCATTCCGCATTAAGAAGGACAAACAATGATAGCGGGTGCAGTCTACATTCTCGGCACCCTGGTGGCCCTTGCCTGTGCCATTCTGTTGCTGCGCGGTTACCTCAGCGGCAGGCACAAACTGCTGCTCTGGAGCAGTCTCTGCTTCTTTGGTCTTGCGATCTCGAACTTCCTCGTGTTTCTCGATCTCGTTGTGTTCCCCACCCAGGTTGACCTGTATCCCCTGCGCCTGACCACCGCCGCCGTAGCGATGCTTCTTCTGCTCTATGGTCTTATCTGGGAAGGAGAGTGAGCCCATGTTCGAAGCCTTCCTGCTCGGCGTCATCGCAACATCATCGTTGACCGCGGGCGTTTTCTTTCTGAAGTTCTGGAAGAAGACCCGCGACTCGCTCTTCCTGGCATTTGGCCTGGCATTCGTGGTCGAAGGACTCAACCGCTGCGCCGTGCTCCTGCTCAATAAACCCAACGAAGGCAGCCCCTACATTTACCTCGTTCGGCTGCTTGCCTTCTTGCTCATCCTTGCGGCGATCCTGCGCAAGAATTACGGAAGGGCTGCATAGACGCGGCGGCTTGCATAGCGAACCATTCCCCATGAAATTCTGAAGGGCGTACTATGGCGTCCCACAGTTGCGTTTTGTTTTGGAGACTGAGCCGAGCGCCAGGAGACACGCATCCAGATAAGAAAGGAAAACACATATGGCAGCAGACAATTCATTTGACGTGGTCAGCAAAGTGGAGATCCAGGAGGTGCGCAACGCCATCGATCAGGCCATCAAGGAAGTCCGCGCGCGGTTTGATCTCAAGGACTCAAATTCCGAGATCAAGCTGGAGGACCAGGACAAGGTCATCCAGCTCGCCTCCGCGGACGAGTACAAGCTCGAGGCCGTGAAGGAAATTTTGTCGCACAAGCTTGTCAAGCGCGGTGTCTCCCTCAAGTCGCTCAAGTACGAGAAGCTGGAGCCGGCCATGGGCAAGAGCGTCCGCCAGAAGGTCACGCTGCAGCAGGGCATTCCCGGCGAGAAGGCCAAGGAAATCGTCAAGCTCATCAAGGACTCGAAGAAGAAGGTCCAGGCATCCATTCAGGGGGAAACGGTACGCATCAGCGGCAAGGACCGTGACACCCTCCAGGAGGCCATTGCCCTGCTCCGTGGCCATGACTTCGGCCTCGACCTGCAGTTCACCAACTACCGCTCGAACTGACGCTTTTGTCGCATAACTGGGGCTTCTTGCACTTAACCAGATACACTACTTTCATAGGGAGTCCCCGGCTACGTGAGCACACAGGCGGTAGGTACAGCGAAAGAGGTGTTCGAGCTGCTGCGGGATGACCTCCGCGCTGTAGAGCGGGAGCTCGCGCGCGATTCGGACTCTTCCGTCCAGGCCATCACCGAAATTGCAGGCTATCTGCGCGAGGGCGGCGGTAAACGCATCCGGCCTACGCTGCTGCTGCTGGCGGCTCGTGCGCTCGGCTATAGAGGCCGCGGCAGCGTCCGGCTGGGGGCCGTGGTGGAGATGGTCCATACCGCCACACTGGTGCACGACGACATCATCGACGCGGCCGACACCCGGCGCGGCCGGCCCTCCGCCAATACTACCTGGGGCAACTCCCGCTGTGTGCTCGCCGGTGACTGGCTCTACATGCAGGCCTTTCGGATAGCGCTCGATGAACGCAACTTCAAAGTGCTCGACCTGCTCATCGGCCTCACCCAGCAGATGGTTGAAGGCGAGCTGCTGCAGACTGAAACCCTGGGCCGTCTGGTCTCCGAAGGCGAGTACTACGATCTCATCTATCGCAAGACAGCCTGCCTCTTCCGGGTCTCCATGCGGCTCGGCGCGGTGCTTGCCGAAGTCGCAGAAGCGCTCGAAGAACAGCTCGGCGAGTACGGCCGCAATCTCGGCGTCGCCTTCCAGATCGTCGATGATGTGCTGGACCTTACTGCCAACGAAGAGACTTTGGGAAAGCCCGTCGCAAGTGATCTGCGCGAGGGCAAGGCGACCTTGCCGGTCATCCACGCCTACCAGCACGGCACCCCGGCCGAACGCGCCGCTATCGACCAGGTGCTCGCCGACCAATCCTTCGAGCGTGTCTCGCACCCGGAGATTCTGGCGATCCTCGAACGGCACCAGTCGGTCGAGTACGCACTCGCCGCCGCCTACCACTACGCCGATCTGGCCCGCGCCCTGGTCGCCGACCTGCCGGAGAGCGACGAACGCCGGGCGTTGCTGTGGATGCCGGACTTTGTCGTTGCGCGGGATAAATAGTGCTGCCACTAGCACTTCAGCGCAGCAGGCGCGCGATCACATACAGCAGAAGCGAGAGCAGAACGCTGAGCAGAATAGATGTCCCGATCGGTGCGAACACGGAGACGTTCTTGCCGCGGTACGTGATGTCACCGGGGAGATGTCCCAGTGGAACTCCCATGCGGCCCAGGGCGATGGTCACGAGGCCGGCGACAATGAACAATATTCCCAGATAGATCAGCAGCCGTCCCATATTCCTAATTATCGGTCTATCCCGGGCACGATGGAACTGGATGGTCTGGACTCGATGGTCCGGACAAATCCCGTGACCCTCGAATCATCCAGAGCAACGAACACCCGGACGGCGAGCGCCTGCTGCGCCTGGATGCGTGACAAGCAAGTCGGCGGCTAAGTACCGTCCGCGAGCTTATTTAAGGAACGGCTTACGTCCTTCCAGATCATCCACTGCGGATTGAGCAGCACCGCACCATATCTGGCATAAAGGCGACAGGCCTGAATATTCTCGGGTGCGACGTTCACGCATACCCGCAGCGCTCCTTGTTCCACAAACCACTGGATCATCGCAGTCATCAGCCCGTCGGCGATTCCCTGCCCGCGGCATTCTTTCGCGACGTCGATCCACTCCAATTCGCCGTCGCAACCAAAGCGCTTCGTGCGATGGCCCGCGACGAGACCGACCACCCCGTCCCCATCGTGCGCAACAAACGCCACGCGTTCCGCCAACGCCTGCTGTGGGGAATGCTCACCGTTGAGATAGCCGCCAATGCGCGCTGTCCAGTAAGGTTCTGTTCCCCGTGTCTGCGCTCGCAGTGCCGCCATGCCGGCGACGTCGTGCTCTCCTGCTGCTCGAATTGCTAAAGACATATCGGCTGCAAGAATAAAACGGCCGCGCGCTCCGTGATTGCAAGAACGCCCGGCCGTTGAGCCGAAAGAAAAATGTCGCTTAGCGCAAGCCGCCCGCGGCCTGCAGCAACGATCCAGTAACCCAGCGCGCGTCGTCCGATGCCAGGAACGCCACCACCGTCGCGACATCGTCCGGCTGTCCGAGTCGCCCAAGCGGCGTGCCCTGAAGCATGCTTTTCTCGAAGTCGCTGCCCTCAACGCCCGAGCTCTTGAAGCCTTCCGTCACTACCGGCCCGGGGTTCACCGCATTCACGCGGATCTTCTTTGGTCCCAACTCCTTTGCGAAGACACGGGTGATCGCATCCACCGCGCCCTTGGTGCCGCTGTACACGCCCGACATCGGAGGCGTCTGCTCGCTCGCGACCGATCCAATGTTGATCACGCTCCCGCCCTCCGGCGGAAAGAGCGCCACGCCGGCCTTGGTTGCCAGCAGCAATCCTTTGACATTGGTGTCGAAGATGCGGTCGATCTCCTCTTCCGTGATCGCCTCGAGCGGCGCAAATGCGTACACGCCCGCGTTGTTCACCAGGATGTCCACTTTGCCGTACGCCTTCTTAGTTTCGGCGAATAACTTCTCAATATCGCCAGCCTTGGCCACGCTGCCGCCCACTGCAATGGCCTTGCCACCCGCTTTCGTGATCTCGGCGACCACCTTCTCCGCGCCCTCTTTGCTCGAGGCGTAGTTCACCACCACGGATGCACCCTGTGCCGCAAGCTCCTTCGCGATCCCGGCGCCGATCCCCTTCGATGCCCCAGTCACCACAGCCACTTTCCCCGTCAGCTTTGCCATCTCGCAACCTCATTTCGATGTACGTCGAATTATTCGGCGTTTACAGAAAAGATGCTTCGTCACGGCAATCGATTCAACCAGTTTTGACCGCCCGACCCTGGTCGCCGGCCTGCCAGAGAGTGATAAGCGCCGCGCGTTGCTGTGGATGCCGGACTTTGTCCGTCGCTCGGGAGTAGCGGTCAACAATCCGCACCCATCACCCACCCCCGTCAGTTCATCCCAATCACCTCGTATAATCACGCGACTGCCTTTACACTCAGCCTTCACTTCATTGGATTTCATTGCTCTGCGATGAAACCAGACGGGTCGCACGTGCGAAAGCTGCTTCGTTCTCTCTTGCCGATTTTTCTTTCCTGCTCATTCGCCTTTGCGCAGGACACGCCTATGTTCCGCAACGATCTTACTCACTCCGGCGTCTACGCCGCTGCCGGAGTGCCGAGACTGAATGGCGTCAAATGGGCTTTCCACACGCAAGGGGAAGTCGTCTCTTCGCCCGCCATCGTCGGCGGCATCGTCTACGTGGGCAGTAATGACGGGAAGCTCTACGCGATTGACCAGCAGACAGGCTCTGAAAAGTGGAATTTCTCCACCACAGCCCGCGTCGCTTCGTCACCGGCTGTCGCCAATAGCCTGGTCTATTTCAGCAGCTACGACGGCAACTTCTACGCTGTGGATGCTGTCACTGGAAAACTGCGATGGAAATTCCGTAATGCAGGCGAGCGCCGCTATGCGGCAACTCATCTGCATGGTTCGCTTCCCACAGGCGAAACGATGCCCGACCCTTTCGACGTTTATCTCTCCTCGCCCTCGTTTTGGAGTGGCGCCGTGTACTTCGGCAGCGGTGACGGCAATATCTATGCCCTCGATGCCGCCAGTGGCTCGCTCAAGTGGAAGTTTCAGACTGGTGACGTCGTGCACGCGTCGCCCGCCATCGTCGATGGCAAACTTTACGTAGGGAGTTGGGACAGTCATTTCTATGCACTGGACGCCTCCACTGGAAAGCAGGTGTGGCGCTTCAAAACCGGAGAGGACCCCGACATTCACAATCAGGTCGGCATCCAGTCTTCGGCTACTGTGGCGAGCGGCGTCGTCTACTTCGGTTGCCGCGATTCCAACTTCTACGCGCTGGACGCTGCATCGGGAAAGCAACGATGGGTCTTTGCCAACAAGGGATCCTGGGTTATCACCTCACCTGTCGTGCATGAGGGCAAAGTCTACTTCGCTACGTCCGACACGGCGCTTCTGCACGTGGTGGACGCGCAGACCGGCGCGCCCATCGATACTCTCAATTACCAGTGGCCGATCTTCAGCTCCCCCTCGATCGCAGGCAACACGCTCTATGTAGCTGGACAGGATGGCAAATTGGTCGCCATCGATCTGATGACCAGGAAATCCGCCTGGGTGTTCCAAACAGAAGGCTCGCGCCGGAATCTCGCCGCGCTCTCGAAGAGCGACGGCAAACCTAACTACGAGGCCGCCTTTGTTTCAAATTTCTACGACGACATGCTCGTTGGCATCGGCAAGATGCACGCTGTCGGGACGATCCTGTCTTCGCCCGTTATTTCCGGCAACGTGGTTTATGTCGGAAGCGCCGACGGCAGCCTCTACGCGCTCCAATAACTGACATGATCAGACAGGCGTTTGGCACCAATCTGAACCGGACGTGCACCAGCTTGCATGCAGAATCTTATCGGCTTGTGCTCCATTACCGGCGCGACTCGACACCAGCGCTGGTTGCTCGACCACGCTACACGCACCTTGTCTTTCGGAGTACATGATGGCAGCATAGAGACAACTCGTCGACGAGGACAGACCCCTCTAAGAGGTTCCCGCAAAAAGGAAGCTGAATAGCAGGCCCTAGTAGCGGGAAACGTTCGTTACGACATAACGCCGAATCAAGCGCCGGCGCCCTGCCGGAAGCTGGATGGTACCGCCGCCACCGTGGCTCCAGCGAAATTCTCCATAACGGAGGTTTTTGCTATGCACGAGAAGGCGAGCCAGCGCATTTTCATTCGATCTCTTCCTGAACACATTCTGAAGCCGGTCCTCCTTCGCGGATGGATTTCCCGGCTCCGCGTACTTGGCAAGACTACTTTCGTCATTCTGAAAGACTGCTCAGGTGAATTGCAGTGTGTCGCAGCGTCCGAAGCGCTGCGCGAGCTTCATCTCAAAACGGAAGATGTCGTCGAAGTGCATGGCCTAACGCGCCGTGACGAGCGCGCAAAATCAGGGATCGAAGTCGATGTCCTCGAAATTCGAATATTGAACCGTTGCGGCCATAACCTGCCGTTCACTGCAGCCACAGATCTTGAATCCATCGGGCAGGAGGTTCAGCTGGAGTATCGTCCGCTCGCCCTGCGCAATAACTCGATTGGCGATATTTTCCGAGTGCAGGCCGCTCTGCTGCGGTTCTTTCGGGAATTCCTCACTGCACATCACTTCACGGAGATCGTCACTTCGAAGATCGTCTCGTCCGGAACGGAGGGCGGAACAAATCTCTTCCAACTGAAGTATTTCGACCGCGTCGCATACCTGGCACAGAGTCCGCAATTCTATAAAGAACAAACGGTGGCCGGCTTCGAACGGGTCTTCGAAACAGGTCATGTCTATCGCGCTGAGCCGCATGCCACCAGCCGCCACCTTACGGAGTACTACTCGCTCGACGTCGAGTTCGGATTCATTGATGGTCCCGAGGATGTCATTCAGTTGGAACGCGAGCTCCTGGATTTCATCTTCGCCCGGCTGAATGAGAGTTACGCGTCAGTCCTGCTCGCACACCGGGCCGCCGCTCTTCCCCGAATGCTCGACGTTCCCTGCTGGGAGTTCGCTGAGTGTCTGGAAATGTTGAAGGAGCACTTTCAGCGCACGGACCTCGTCGATGACCTGGATCCGGAAGCGGAGAGACAGTTATGCCGGCTCGCGCAGGAGAAGACCGGGGCAGCCGCTGTCTTCGTTTTGGGATTTCCGCTCGCGGCACGCCCGTTTTATACGGCTCCAAGAGGCAGCAGCGGAGCAGCCAGCAGCTTCGACCTGCTCTTTGAAGGTATTGAGGTCACGACTGGGGGCCAGCGGCTACATCGGCGTGACGAATTGGAAGAAGCAATGCGGGCACGCGGCATCGAGCCCGCTAATTTCGAAAGCCACCTCAGGATATTCGACGTGGGCATGCCCCCACACGGCGGCTTCGCTATCGGACTGGAAAGGCTGACGGCGCGCATACTGAACCTCGCAAACGTGCGTCAGGCAGTCCTCTACCCGCGCGACCGTTACCGCCTTACCCCATAGCAAAGCGCCCCTCAGACGAATATAAAATGGCCGCGCGCTCGACGTTCAAGAGCGCGCGGCCTCCTTCCTTGGAACCGCGCCTTACCGCAGACCGCCCGCGGCCTGAAGCAGCGATCCGGTGATCCAGCGCGAATCATCCGAGGCCAGGAATGCCACTACGCTGGCGATATCATCCGGCTGCCCGAGGCGCCCCAGCGGAGTGCCCTGGACCATGCCTTTCTCAAGATCACTGCCCTCGATGCCGGCAGACTTAAAGCCCTCCGTCACTACCGGTCCCGGATTCACCGCATTCACGCGGATCTTCTTTGGTCCCAACTCCTTTGCGAAGACACGGGTGATCGCATCCACCGCGCCCTTGGTGCCGGTATAGACCGCTGACGCGACCGGCGTGGAATCGCTGACTACCGACCCAATGTTGATGACGCTGCCGCCCTCCGACGGAAAGAGCGCCACACCGGCCTTCGTTGCCAGCAGCAATCCTTTAACATTCGTGTCGAAGATCCGGTCAATCTCATCCTCTGTGATCGCCTCGAGCGGCGCAAATGCATACACGCCCGCGTTGTTCACCAGGATGTCCACTTTACCGTAGGTTTTCTTCGCTTCGGCAAACAACTTCTCGATGTCGCCAGCTTTGGCCACGCTGCCACCCACGGCTACCGCCTTGCCGCCCGCTTTCGTAATCTCCGCAACTACCTTCTCCGCGCCCTCTTTGCTCGAAGAATAGTTCACCACCACCGACGCACCCTGTGCCGCAAGCTCCTTTGCGATCCCGGCGCCGATCCCCTTCGATGCCCCAGTCACCACGGCTACCTTCCCTGTCAGCTTTGCCATATCTTCCACCTCACTTCGATGTCTGTCGAACATTTCGACGTATATCGAACAGATGCGCTGCCTGCAGAATAGATTCAGCATGCCACCTGTGAAAAATCCCCGGGCGTTCAGAGCGAGGCGAGGCGTTCGAGGTAAGCATCCAAAACCGGCCTCAGCAGGGAAAGATAGGCATCCCGGCCTTTGCGCGTTATGTCTATCAGGCCGGCCTCGCTCAGTTCTTTCATGTGATGGGAAATTGTGGCCGGGCTAAGTACGGCGTGTTCCTGAAGGCGGGCGCACGGCATGCCTTCTGCGGCCGCGACTTGCTGCAGAATGGCGAACCGGTGCGGGTCAGCGAGCGCCCGGCCGATGGCGCGAAACTGCACGTCTGGCATCATCACGCTCGACCTGTCGCCCTTCGTTCGCATACCGGAAAGATGTCGTTTCCGGGAAAACGATTCGAGGCGGTCCGGGCGCCTCCGTACCGGCTGTGATATTCTCCTCCGTCCGATGCCTGAATCTGCCCCACCCATCCGTGTCCTCGTTGCCAAGCCCGGCCTGGACGGTCACGACCGCGGCGCCAAGGTCATCGCGCGCGCGCTGCGCGACGCCGGCATGGAGGTCATCTACACCGGTCTGCGGCAGACGCCGGAGATGATCGTCAACGCCGCGCTCCAGGAAGATGTCGACTGCGTCGGCCTGAGTATCCTTTCCGGCGCGCACAACGCAATCGTGCCCAGGGTCACGACGCTGCTCAAAGAGAGAGGCGCCAGCGATGTGCTGGTGGTCGTCGGCGGCACCATTCCGGAGCAGGACGTCGAGTTTCTCAAGCAGCAGGGCGTCGCTGCCATCTTCGGTCCCGGCACCTCGCTTGACGCAACGGTCACCTTCATCCGCGAACACGTGAAGCCGCGCGACCTGATCGTCTAACTATCTCGCTCATCCAACGGGACTGATCGTATCCATGGGTGAGGCCGCCGGCATCTTTGTCCACTCCACCTGCTTCAGCGGACCTGTCAGGAATACCCAGGCCCAGCCACTGATGAGGGTCATCGCGGCCGTCACTATCAGTGGAACGGCGAAGCCTCCGGTACGATCGAGAAGGAATCCCGTAACCGCGGGTCCGACGATGCCCGAAACGTTAGTCAGGCCATTTTGCAGTCCAACCCACCTACCGGCGGCGAGCGGCCCGGCAAGTGTCTGGCCGAATGTGAAGTATCCAGAACTGAACACGCCGCCCCCCACGGTGGTAAGCGCCAGACCCCATGGATATGCGTGTGCGCCGGCAAAGGCACAAAACAGCAGCCCGGCTGCCGCAATGATGGTCCCGAAGGCCATCATTGACTTGCGTACTATCGACGGTGATCTTCCCCCGCGGATTAACGAATCAGCCACCCATCCGGTAATCAATGCTGAGGCCGCTTCAATCAGGAAGAAGGCGCCCGCCGCTCGCGCCATCGCTCTCATGGGGAGATGGATTTCTTTCATGAGATACAGGGGCAGCCAGATCACAACGAAGTAGATCTCGTAACCCCCGCAGAGAGCAGCAAAGGTGACTCCCCAGAAGGAACGCTGCCGCAGGATATCCACCGTACTCGGGGAGCGCCCTGCGTCGTCACAGTTTGCGCGGGAACTGCGCGCTCCCCACCGCCACCAGGCCGGCACCCATATCAGGCTCACCAGCCCAATCCAGAGAAACGTCCAGCGCCAGCCGTAGCGCGCCATCAGCATCCCACCGGCAAGTGTGCCTACCGCCGGGCCGCACTTCTGACCTGCGCAGATCACTCCGTTTGCAAATCCACGCGCCTCTTCCGGCAAGTGCTCGGCCAGGATCTTCGAGGAGGCGGGATACATCACCGACTCGCCCACCCCCAGCATGAGTCGCATGAGGAACAACAAGGCAATCCCGGAGACCAGACCCGAAATGGCCGTAGAAAGCGACCAGACGAGAAATCCCAAACCCATCACCAGGGTTGCGCCCAGTTTGTCCGTCATCCATCCGCTGAAGAACTGCATCGCGGTATAGGTCCAGAAGAACGCCGAGAACAGCACGCCTAGCTTGGAGGAGGAGATATGCCACACCTGCTGTACCAGCGACGCTGCTACCGAAAGATTCCCGCGGTCGACGTAGTTGATGAGAATGGCAATGAACAGCAGTAGCAGCGTCGGCGCAAAGCGAGCGAGGGCCCGGCCGCTTTCTGTTTGGTTGTGCAAGGGAAACGCCTGCGGGATTGTCACTCGTCTTCCTGCTCACTGGCAAGCTGCTAACTGACCGTGTGAGCTTTACACCGCCTCGGTTACATCCCTCAGCGATGTGTCCGATTTCCAACAAATTGGCTCCACGCGCCCGACGACGAAGATCCACGCGAACACTCCCGCAACGCATATGGCAGCCGCAATCACCAGCGCCGATGCGAAGTGCCCGGTCTTGTCAACGAGGAAGCCCGTCAACGCCGGACCGATAACGCCGGCGAAATTCGCGAAGCCATTCTGGAGACCGGTCCATCGTCCAACGGCCGCCGGGCCGGCGAGTGTCTGGCCGTAGGCAAACAAGGTGGCGCTGGTCATGCCACAGCCCACTCCAGCAAGCAACAGATATAAGAGGTACGTGGCCGGCGTGGAGAACGACAGAAAGCCCAGGAAGACCGCGGCAAGCGCAAATCCCACGCCCATCGCGGTCTTGCGTACCCGCGTGGTGGTGCCCCCGTGCCGCATCCACAGATCCGCAAGCGCGCCGGTTGCGAACGCGGAGCAGGCGTCTGTCACGTAGTACAGCGCAGCGATCCGCGACATCGCAGTCATCGTCATGTGCTGTTCCCGCACCAGGTAAAGAGGCAGCCATGTGACCATGAAATACAGCAGATAGTTGCTACAGAAATGACCTGCGGATGCGCCCCAGAACGATCGCTGTTCGAAAATCTCTATGAACCCGGGCGTCTGGCCCGTCGCAACAGTCGTGGCTATCAACTCTTGGCGCGGTCTCCATCGCCACCATGCGGGAAGCCACAGCAGGCTCAAGGCGCCAACGCCGAGAAACACCGGACGCCATCCGTACCTCGCCATCAGCAATCCGCCGCCGAATGTTCCCACGACTGCCCCGAAGCGCATCGCCCCGCACACGACACCATTCGCGAAGCCGCGTCTCTCTTCCGGCAGATAGCGGGCAAGTATCTGTGAAGACGTAGGACAAATCACGGACTCGCCGACGCCAAGTAGCAGACGCAGGCACATCAACATCACCAAACCCGTAGACAAGCCAGTGAGCGCCGTGGCCAGCGACCACACGAAAAATCCGAGAGCAAGGACGCGGCAAGGGTCGAAACGATCGAGTAACCACCCGCCAACAAACTGCAGCGCCGTGTAGGACCAGAAGAATGCTGACAAGAGCGCCCCGAGCGTAGACGCGCTCAGGTGCCACTCATCCTTCAGCAGAGGTGCGGCAATCGACAGATTCCCGCGATCGACATAATTGATCACCACCGCCAGGAATAGAAGAAACAGCGCCGGCCCAAAGCTGGCTTGCTTCCTTCGGCCGATCTGTACGCTGTCCATGACGAACCTGCAGCATTCTCACCGCGAGTCGTCACCGTTGGCAAGTGCAGCAGGAATAGCAAAAGGCGAGACCAGGTCGGCCTCGCCTCCGTGATCGCTTCCCACTCTTATGCGGAGTGAGATGCGTGGTGGTGATGGTGGTGACGATGATGATGGTGGGCGCGGGCGAATGCAGGGGATGCAGACGACACGAGGACCGCGGCAAGAAGGGCCAGTGCAATCTTCTTCATGTGTCCTTTCATATCCCGGTGTCTTGAGGAATACAACGCTACTTTCTGTGTACCTCCCTGGCCGCCTTCAACGGGGCAAAGGCACGACTGCAATGTGCACGGGCTTCAGCTTCGCCGGATCTTTGATCTTGCCGTTCTGTAATTGATCGATCTGGCTGTTGGCGATGAAGTAGAAGCGGTCTTCGTAGATTGCCCCGGTCGTGGGAATTTCGACCAGAGGAGAGCGGTATTCAAGAGTCCGAACCCCTTCGACCCTGTCGCCACCTGCAGAGAGTTTCACCTGGAGAACACGCGGAGTGCCTACCCCGTTCTGAATCCCAATCAGAGATTGACGATAGAAGTAAAGGCCATCGAATCCAGCGATACTGGCCCCCTTGGGCGGAGTGAGACGGCGCACCGTTCTCGACGCGATATGAACGAGGAAAAGCTCGAAGGCGTCCGAGACGTACAGATGCTTCTCGTCACCACTGAGCGCGATTCCATTGGGATAAAAGGCCTTAGGGAGCGGAATACGCTCCAGTGTCTGGCTGCCCTGCTGCAACGTGTACAGGCAATTGTCCGCGCTGGCTGTCAGATAGACATTTCCTTTTCGGTCTACGACCAAGTCGTTGAATAAGTGCTCCCCACCCTCAGCCGTATAGCGGGCGATCAGCTTGCCTGACTGGTCCCAGTGATGCAGCCAGCCTTCGCCTGGAGCCTCGCTGTTCGCCCAGACGGTGTGGTCTCGCGGGTCGATGCGAATTCCTAACACGCCGAGCGTTCCGTCCTGGCCGGATGCGATGAAATCGTGAGGAATACCATCCGTGCCAAAGCGCACGATCTTGCGATGGAAGATGCTGCTCAGATAAAAATCGCCGGTTGCAGGATCGACAGCGAGTCCTTCTGGAATCAGGTCCGGCGGCGGGATCGTGCGGTACAGTCCGGCCGGGACAGCAGGGTGGCCGGAACGAACGCGGGCGATCACCTGCTGGACCAGCGGACAGCCCAGCACGGGTTGAAATGCCGCGTCTTGGGAAGGATCGAACCAGGGCCGCCCGGCAACAGCGGATTTCAGGTTGCGGTAAGCGTTATCCCACTCGCCCAGGTGTGCCTGCTCGGTCGAGATCGCGTAGAGGACCGTCTCCCGGTCCGATGCTGTCGCGAGCCGCGACTGGAAATCGACGATCTGCTTTTTCGCCTGCTCTGCGTCGGCAGGCGGCTTCACCTGCGGATGGCACACATCGGACGCGTGAAGAACTGCGGTAGACAACAGGAGGACGGTCGCTAATCCCGTGAGACTCGACATAAATATTCTTCCCGACTAGGAAACGATGATCACTGAGCGCCACCGCCCAGGGTGCGCAGCGCCGTCGCAAAGCGCTCCGGCAGCACGGTCTTCTGCATGGCGCGGTCGACCACTACGTGCACCGTCTCGCCTTCGGCCAGCAGCACATGGTCCTTCCCCGCCGTCTCGCGCAACAATCGATAGCCGAAACGGATCATGGACGTGCGCTGATTCAGCACCCGGGTTTCGAGCGTCAGGACATCGTCGTAACGCGCCGGCGCCCTGTAACGGCAGTTCGCCTCCACCACTGGCAGGAAACACTGGTCCTGCTCCTCCAGATCGCGATATTCAAAGCCGAGGGAACGCATCAGCTCCACACGTCCGATCTCAAACCACACGAAGTAGTTGGCGTAATAGACGACGCCCATCTGGTCGGTCTCCGCATAGCGGACCCGGATGGTAGCGATGTGAGCGGGCGACATGCACCTAGTCTACCGAGCCGGAATTGCTGTTTCGCCCGCTCGATCGATCGATGCATAAGCCAGCGTCACCGTCAGCGGCACCAGCGTCATAGCAAAGGGCAGAAAGATGCGCACCTCCCACGCTATCCCGAAGCTGTAGTAGAAGGCGAAGTGCACCAGCGATCCGACCACGAGCCCCGCAGCCCAACCATCCAGTGCGCGCCAGCGCCGAAATGCGCACGCAATCGTAATCCACCATGGGAAGAGCGCCATCGCCTCGATGAAATAGTTCAACCACGTTTTGAGATTGCCGACGAGTTGAAAGGCCGAAACCTGCCGCGGAGCGTTGGGGTAGACGTAGTGCATGATGAAGTACTCCACACCGATTGCCGCGGTGATGGAGAGCCCACTCGCAATTGCCTGTGCGATGCGGCCCAGCGGCAGCGAGCGCGACTGTGGCACAAGACACGCGGCCAGAAAACCTGCGTGGAAGGCGAACATGGCATCCGCCCGTACGGTAGCACCAGCCGCGGCCAGTGCGATCAAGGCGACCACAGCCGGGACGCGCTGCCGCCATTGCGCCACTGTGGCGCTGAGCACCAGCAGCAGCAGAGTCGGGTGCGTCTCCGGCCGTTGAAACCAGAAACTCCATAGCAGGTACAGCAGGAAACAGCCCAGAGCGAGGCTCGCCTGCAGCCAGCGTCCGAGCCGAGCCGCGTTGCGGAATATCTCCATCCGGCCGAGCAGCCACAGCAGCAGCACCAGGCTTAGCCCCAGACATACAAAGTCGATCAGAGCAAACATATGCCGCAGGTGCGTATGCGTCAGCCGCGCCAGCAGGTCGGCAGTTCGCACCACACCGATGCGATATTGCGCCGGCGCAAAGCTGCGCCCGGCAAGCAGCGCCTCCCACTCGCCGCCACCCTCGTGGAAGGTGCGGCTATAGTTCCAGTAATCGAGGAATGTGTAACCGCCGGTGATGAGAAATACGGCCCAGCCAAGGAAGCGGCGCAATGCGCGATCGAATGCAGCGTCGACGGCGTCCGTGGGGCGCGCTTTCTGTCTTCCTGCCGTGGAGGCGGCCGAAGCCGCCGGACCTCGGCTCACTTATGGCTTGACCTTTGAGAGAATCGGCAGCTTGGTGATGTCGTTGATCATCACGAACGCCGCGAACAACAGCAGCAGCACGAAAGCCCCCTGATAGATGCGTTCCTTAAACTTCTGATCCAGATCATGCCGCAGCATGCTTTCGATCAGCAGCAGCAGAATCACGCCGCCATCCAGGATCGGCACCGGCAGCAGGTTAAAGATGCCGAGGTTCAGGCTGATGATCGTCATCAGCGCGATGATCGGCTGCCATCCCGGCGAAGTCGCCGCCAATCCGGTCTCGCGTGCGATACCGATCGGCCCGCTCAGGTTCTGCACCGCCATATGGCGGGTCACCATGCGACGCAGCACCTCGATGATCAGGCTGGAGTTCTTCACGTTGAACTTCACCGACTGGATCATTGCTGCGGGAAGCGCCAGCTTCTGCACCTTGAACGGCGGCGGCTCCGCCTCGAAGCCCATTTGATAGCTTTTGCTGCCCTCGCTGTTATCGGAAAGCAGCGGTGTCACCTGGAGATCGTGCACAGTGCTGCCGCTCTGGACCTTGACCGTCACCGGAGCGTCGTGATTTTGCTGAAGAAAGGCCAGCATCGCCGACACCGAATGCAGCGGCAGGCCATTCAGTGAAAGCACCTTGTCACCCGGTTTCAGCCCTGACTTGCCTGCGGGCATACCGGGAGTGACCGCATGCACTACAACCGGCGTCGGCTGCATCAGCGGCACGATGCCTAGCGTACCGATAGAAAAATCATCCGGGTTCCGCGGCGAGGTCACCGCGAGCGTCGTGCTTACCCGCTCGCCGTCACGCAGCACCGTAACCGGAACCTTCTGGCCCAGGTTCACCTCGATCCGCACCCACACATCGTCCCAGGTCGGATTGTTGCGCGAGTCGATGTGCACGATGCGATCGCCGGCCTTCAGGCCCGCGCTGGCCGCCGGGGAATTTTGCGTCACAAAGTCGATGTCCGCCGGCTTCGACCGGTAGGCGTCCACCTCGTTGTGCATCATGTACAGCCCGGTCATCAGCACCAGGGCGAGGATGAAGTTCGCGACCGGCCCGGCCAGCGCAATCAGTACGCGCTGCCAGCGCGGCTTCGCATTCAGATCGCCGGAGTCGCGTGGCGCATCGCCCGTGGCGGCAGTGCCGGACAGAACCGAAGTTTCAAGCGGCACAGTGCCGTCGCCGCCCAACTCGCCCTGCATCTTCACATAGCCGCCCAGCGGTAGCAGGCTCAAGCGGTAGTCAGTGTCGCCGCGGCGGAAGCCGAACAACCGTTTTCCGAAGCCAATGGAGAAAACCTCCACCTTCACCCGGAACAACTTGGCCATCGCAAAATGGCCGAACTCGTGCACCAGCACCATGATGCCGAGCACCATGAGCGTGGACAAAATACTGATAACAACGAAAGGCATAAATGAGAAAAGCGGCTTCCCTTCTGGCGGCTGCTGCGCAAGCCGTTCGATCGCCGCACCCCGGAGCGTGCTCCGTCAGGCGCGGACTGGCATATCCTTCCTTGCTGCAACAGTCCTTGCCGCAATCACGGCATGGGCCCGCTCGCGGGACTGGGCATCCACTTCCAGCACTTCGGCAATCGTCGAAGGGTGGCTGGCCGGGGTCGCTGCCAGAACTTCCTCGATTGTACGCGGGATGCCCATGAAGGAGATACGTCCTTCGAGGAATGCCGCGACCGCCACTTCATCGGACGCATTCAGCGCGATGGGGTGAGCGCCCCCCGCTTCGGCCGCCTCATAGGCCAGCCGCAGGCAGGGAAAGCGCTCCAGATCCGGCGGCTCGAAGTGCAGATCGGCCAGCGCGCGCATGTCAAAGTTCAGCTCGCTTTCCACCCGCTCCGGATAGCTCAGCGCATAGAGGATGGGCAGCCGCATGTCCGTAACGGAGATCTGCGCCAGGATCGATCCGTCCACGTACTCCACCAGCGAATGCACTGTGGACTGTGGATGCACCGTCACCTTCACCTGCGCCGGCGGCAGATCGAACAGCCGGCATGCCTCGATGATCTCGAGTCCCTTGTTTAGCAACGTTGCGGAGTCGATCGTGATGCGCTGCCCCATCACCCACGTCGGATGCTTCAGCGCCTGCTCCACAGTGATGTGCTCGAACTCGCTCAGCGGCAGTTTGCGGAAGGGGCCGCCCGAAGCCGTCAGCCAGATCTGCTTCACCTCCTGCAGCGTCCCCGCGCGCATGCACTGGTGGATCGCGTTGTGTTCTGAGTCGATCGGCAGCAGCGGAACCTTCTCCTCTCGTGCCGCAGCAGTCAGGATCTCGCCCGCCGCCACCATGCACTCCTTGTTAGCAAGACCGATCGGCTTGCCCGCCATGACCGCCGCATAGGTCGCCTCGAGCCCCGCCACGCCCACAATGGCCGATACGACGAAGTCGACCTCCTTGAGCGTTGCCGCCCGAACGCTGCCCTCGGTGCCGTGCACGATCTCGATGCCGGTAACGCCGGAGGAGCGCAGCCGCGCCGCAAGCTGCTGTGCAAGCTCGGGCGTTGCCATCGAAGCCAGCAATGGCCGCCAGCGCGCGCACTGCTGAAAGGCGAGGTGCACGTTGCGCCCAGCCACCAGCGAGGCCACGCGGTAGCGCTCCGGATAACTCGCGACAATGGAGAGCGTGCTGGTGCCGATCGAGCCGGTCGAACCCAGGATGGCAATGTTCTTCAAGATCTGTGAGTACTCCTTGCTACTTTGACCACGGCGGCACAATGCCGTTCATCCGCGCGTAGGCAACTAGTTGCCCCATGTGTTCGTTGGCATGGACGATGATCCGCAGGTACATGCCGTCGACGGTGACCGTTTTGCCCTCGACCTTGACCTTGCGTTCCAGGTCGCCCGGCTTCAAGTGTGCGCGTGCCGTCTTCACCGCATCCACAGAGCGTTTTAGCCAATCGATGACGTCCGCCTTCTTCGTCACCGTCTTTTCCATCTCTTGCTTCAGGTCGGGCGGCATCTTCGGGCCGGTGATGCTCAACAGCCAAAAGTCTGCGAGCACAATGTGCATAAAGACTTCGCTCACCGACCGCACGCCCGGCGCTGGACGCCAGGAGTATTTGTCTGCGGGAATCGCCTCTGCCAGCTGGATCAGCTGCCTGGAAACATGCCCCCACTCGCCGTCATAGCCTTCCCAGAGTCCCTCGATTTGCGCGGCGCTCTGGGCCTGTACCGTCGCGACACCGACAACTGGCAGCGCGAAAACCAGAAACAGCAAAAACGCTCTTTTCATCGTGACGACGCCTTCCCGGCCAGCCGTGGGCCCTGCTGATTCTAAAACGACTGCTGCACCAGTTGCGCATACCACAGAACCGGAGCCGCCAGCAGCAGCGCATCGATACGATCGAGCACCCCGCCGTGGCCGGGCAGCAGCGATCCAGAGTCTTTTACCTTCGCGCCGCGCTTCAGCGCCGATTCCACCAGGTCCCCGATTTGCGCCGCGATGTTCAGTACCACGGCCAGCACCAACCAGTGCGTCCAACTTCCCTCATAAGACAGCCCCATCAGATTGTGCCGCACCATCCATTGCCCCAGCAGGACCAACAGCACAGTCACGATCAGGCTGCCCCCCACGGAAGCCATGCTGCCTTCCCATGTCTTGCCCGGGCTTAGCTTCGGCGCCAGTTTGCGGCGGCCCATCGAGCGCCCAACGTAAAGCGCAGCAATATCGCCCGACCAAACAACGCAGAACAACAGCAGCAGCAACGACGGTCCATGCTCCTGCGCCCAGATCAACGGGATGGTCACGAGCGCAAAGCCGATGTACAGCAACCCGAAGACCGATGCCGACGTATCCAGCAGGACCCGCTCGAGAGGAGAGCGGAACGCGATCACCACAAACAGGAGGAAGGCCAGCGCACTGAAGCCTGCCATCAACATCTCGGGCCGGAAGAAGTTGATGGCAAACAGCGCCGCCACCGCGATCAGCACCAGCCAGCGGGGCGTGTCGGCTCCGCTTCCATCAGCAAGCCCCAGATACTCCCAGCAGGCAAGAATTGCGACCGCGGCCGTCGCCAGCGTCACCACCCAGAAGGGCGCGCGAAACAGCAGAAGGATGACCAGCGGTATCAACACCGCTGCGGTAAGAATGCGTGCCATGGTCGGCACTCAGCATATATGACGCTGCGGCGGACCGCGGCCGTGGAACCCAACCAGCTAAGCCCGCCGCTTCGTGTCGCTGCCGCTTGCCTTCCTGCTCTCAAGCTTCCCATTTTTCGATCCTTCCACAACAGAAAGGGACGATTCAGAGCAACCCTGCCTCCGGTTTGGTGTCCAAACCGTTATGGAAGACGGAACTGTAAGCCATAGACAAGACAACACTTTGCCAACGCCAGAAGGCCCCTCACGTCAGGTGGGGCAGATCTTTTCGAGGATGATCACGGCCGCCGGCATGGCGCTCGTATTTGCCATAGCCGTGACTGGCTGCCACAGCGCCAACGGCCAGAACGCTGCGAGCGGCTCAGGCGATCCATCCGACGTCAACGCCGCGGCGGCGCAGAACACCTGCCCGGCCGGCCAGGTGCTGATGAGCGACAACAGTTGCGCCCCGGCAGACCAGAACCAACCTGGCCAGACCGCGCCTGCTCAGCCCCAGCCCGCTCAAACCCCGCCCGCTCAGCAGGCGCCTCCCCAGAGCTATCCATCGGAGCAGGCCAGCGCGCCGCCGCCGTCCCAACCGAGGCAGGTTTATACGCAGGCCCAGCCGCAGCAGCCGTACGACCAGTCTGGCGACTACAACTCCGGGGACTACGAATCGCAGAACCCCTACGACAACCAGACCTACCAGCAGGACGCTTACAGCGACGGCTATCAGCAGGGGTATGAGCAGGGCTTGGAGGCGAGCCAGCCGCCACCCCCGCTGCCCGTTTACGCGCAGCCGCCCTGCCCCCGGCCGGGCTACATGTGGAACCCCGGCTACTGGAGCTATGGCAATGGTGGCTACTACTGGGTCCCCGGCGTATGGGTTCTATCGCCGTACACCGGCGCACTATGGACACCCGGCTGGTGGGGCTTCTTCGGTGGTCTCTATCGCTGGCACTCCGGCTATTGGGGTCCGCACATCGGCTTCTACGGCGGAGTTCCTTACGGCTACGGATATACCGGCGACGGCTTCCACGGCGGCTACTGGGATCATGATCGCTTCATGTACAACCGCTCGGTCACCAACATCAACACCATCAATATCACCAACGTCTACAACCGCACCGTGATCGTGAACCAGACGAACAACCGCATCAGCTACAACGGCGGCCACGGCGGCCTCACCGTGCGTCCGACGCAGGCCCAGTTCAACGCCATGCGCGAGCAACACGTGCGCCCGTTGCCCACGCAGGTTGCGCATCGCACCCAGGCCATGCAGAACCGCCAGCAGTTCGCGAGCGTCAACCACGGCAAGCCGGCGATGATTGTGGCGGACCGGCCTCTCGCGCCGCATCACATCACTCCCGCGCCCACCGTCGTGAACCCGGGCGTAAACGGCGCCACCCGCCCCACAACCGTTGCTGCGCATCCACAACCGGCTCGGCCCGGCGCGCCTGTAGCGCCGGCGCGGCCCAACAACACGGGGGCACGAACGCCCGAACCGGCAAGGCCCACCCAGCCCGCTCCTAACCAGCCAGCCAGAGTGCCGAATCGGCCCCAGCCTACCCACACAGAACCCGTTCAGCCCGCGCACCCGGCTCCGCAACCACCGCCTGCCCGTCCGCAGCCTGAGCACACGACACCTCAGCCTGTGCAGCCGGCGCATCAGGCGCATCAGGCGCCCCAACCACGGCCTGAGGTGAGACCCGCGCCGGAGCCCGCGCGTCCCGCTTCGCAGCCGCGACCACAGGCCGAGCCGCCGCGAGAGGCTCCTCACGACAATCAGCACCCGGATAACCCACACCGCTAGAGCCAGACGCCGCGGGCTGTACGCAGCCGTTCCATTAGGAGCACTTGGAACGGCTGCGCAAGGCGACTCTCTGTAACAACCCGCGTTCGTCCCAATCCCCTGCAGACTGCCATTGCACGCTGTTATCCTCAGCCCGTCGAACCGTGGCCCAATTCGTAACTACCGGAGGCACCTTTGCTTTTTCCCCTGCGACGCGCCGCGGCGCTGGCGCTCCTGTTTCTCCCAACGGCATCGTTTTCACTTGCTCAGTCGTCCCCGACGCACATTCCGACGATCCACAATCCTAAGACCCATCACTACGACCTCCCCGACCCCGCGCTCGCCAGCGCTGCGCAGCGCTACGACTGGGCGCAGGAAGGAAAAGGCGACCGCGCGGAACTCGAAAAGCTGGTCGCTGACAATTACGTTCTCGTCCGCGCCAGCGGCAAGGTGACGAACAAGGCCGGACTCATCGACCTGGTCTGTCATCCCGGTTCATACACCAACCCCTACACCGTCGAGTCACCGTTCGTCCGCGATCTCGGCACCACCGTCATTCTCGGCGGCTGGGTCCGCATCTCCGGCACGGAGAATGGCAAACCCTTCGAACAGAAGGCACGCTTCGCCGACATCTGGCACAAAGGCCCGAAGGGATGGCAGCTTACCTATACGCAGGTCACGCTCGCAGACAGACCCTGAACGCGGACATAAATTCCTTAACTGTTACGTTTTTTGCGCGCGTATAGGTCTTCTCTTCATGGCCTCCCTCGGTCAGGGTCTTGACTGCCACTGCGGCGATATCGCGGACGTCGATCTGACTGACGCGGCCGTTCGCCTTCGCTCCCATAGAACGCATTCTGCGTCCGGACGGTATCTCCGCTGTAGAGCAAGATGTTCTGCATGAATCCATTCGGGCGCAGAAACGTATAAGCCACTCCGGAGGAGCGGATGTAATCCTCGGATTCGGCGTGCTGGCGGGGAAAGGTCGCCGCGCGCCCGCCCATGGCAGACAGCTTCACCACCTGGCGAACCTCTGATTGCCAAATAGTGTCCATGGCGCTTCGCTCCAGCGCGGCGAGTCGCGCGGTCGGCGGACCCACCAGCAATACTTTCTCTACGCCCTTCAGCGCGGCCCGTAGTGTTTCCGGCTGTTCGTAATCCACAACAGCGACTTCCACTCCCGGAGGCGCTGAAGCCGCTTTTCTCATCGATTGAAACGCAGCCCGTATGGATGCTCCTGTTGGAACAATCTGCTTGAGCACCTCTCTGCCCACATTCCCGCTGGCGCCCGTGATCAGAATCATTACTTCCTCCTGTCCCTCAGTCTCCGCTCGCGATGTATCCGCAATCAAGCCTTCACACCGACGCCGGATCATGCAATTGCGTTTTTGTTCACGACGTTCCTTCCGCAGGCGGCGTCACGGTGGCCCAGCGCTCCGCGATCTTGCCGCCCACCCCGCTCAAAAGGAAAAACTCCCTCCGTCGGGTAAGAAAGTCGGGATGGCTCTCTGCATTTTTTCCCATGTGACGAGTTGCCTTCGATCGGTGCCGGAACCACAAGTTGTTAGGCCTGAAAGTTCGCAAAAGCATGCAAAGCCTGAGACGGAGTCAGCATCGCATGAAGTAGGGACACAACACTGGCCGATAGGTGAGGTGATCCACAATGACTCTCCGAGAAGCGAAGCGAATCTGGCGTCATCGCCAGGCAGCCATCCAGAGCCATATTCGAGACCTGCGAAACTCTCCCGCGCGGTCTTCGCCGGATGAAGGAATCATCTGGCGCATCATCCAGGGCTATCGCCGCGAGTGGGAGCGCTACAACCAATTGATTCACGCAAACGACAGGTTTCGGTTCCAGGCATGAGCTGTAAGTATCTGCGGGCCCCATCGCAAACTTAGTCTTTCAATAACCCGCAATCCAGCCATTACGAAAAGGCCTCACCGAGTGGGGCCTTTCGTTTTTTGGTCGACGGTGTGTGCCCTTCGCGTAGCAATCTCGAAAAATCAATAGCCATCCACACCACATTTTTGCTCCCTCGTCACACGAATGCTTGCTTCCCCTGGAACTCCCTCCTACTGTTCCGCTCATGCCGCGATCGATCAGAGTCTCCTCTGCCTTTGGAATCGCACTGCTTCTCTTATCCGCAGCACAGACCGGCGCAGCGCGAGAGGTTGCCAAAACCGATGAAGCAGTAGCGCCGACATCGCAGACCTTTGCGCTCACCGACATCAAGGATTTGGTGTTGGCACCCGGCGTAAAGGCGGAAGCGGTCGAGTATCGGGGCCGCAAAGCCGTTCGCTTGACGAAAGATGCGGCGGATGAGCCCGCGCTTGCCTACATCAATGGAACGCAGTTTCGCGATGGCACGATCGACGTGGACATTGCGACGAAACTGGTCAAGCCGCCGGGCGTAAGGAGGCCGGGCTTCAGCGGCATCGCGTTCCGTGGCCGCGATGACGGATCACACTATGAGCTCTTCTATCTGCGACCCGGCAACGCCACGGAAGACGATCAGGCAAAGCGGAATCACTCTGTCCAATACACGTCCGAGCCGGATTTCGGATGGGAGAAGCTGCGGCGGAATTGGCCCTTCATCTACGAGTCGTACGCGGATTTGCAGACCGATGAGTGGACGAAGATGAAGATCGAAGTGCATGGCCGTCAGAGCAAACTCTACGTCAACGGCTCAGACAGGCCGAGCCTCATCGTCGACGGTCTCAAGGGCGAAGACCTGCAGGGCGCCATTGCACTGTGGGGGTATACGGGACAGGAAACATACTTCTCCAATCTGAGGATCAGTAACTCCAAGCCTGAACCGCTCGAAAACAATCGAGAGGCCGCCGGCACTTGGGAAGTCACATGTGCCACCGATGCCGGCGGCATCAGCGGCACTCTCAAGCTGGTTCGCCAAGACAGCAATCTCGTTGGCATATGGTCAGGCGAACTTGGCCCAGACCAACAAGTGAGCGGTGTGTGGCGCGACGGCTATGTGGAACTGACATTCGGCGGGACGTGGCACAAGCAGCCTGGAACCGTGATTGCGACGTTTGCCGGATGGGTGGATGGAGATTCAGCGAAGGGACGGGTGAAAGTGGAGGGTCGCGCCGATGGGCGGTGGACCGCAGAGCGGAAGAAATGATCGGCCGGTCTTGAACCCGCTATCGATCCAACGATTTTCGCGAGAAAGAGAAAGGCCCCGCCATTCCGGCGAGGCCTTTTGTTTTGCCTTCTGCGATTAGGCTGTAGCGTGCTCGATCACCTGCTCGCGCAGCTCGCTGTCATGCTGCTGTTCGCTCGACGAGCGAGGCAGTGCAACCCGCAGCACATCATCGATGGTCTTCGCGTAGTGGATCGTGACACCGTCCGTCTGATCCGGCGTCAGGTCCTCTTCGACGTTCTGCCGGTTTTCCGCCGGAAGAATCACGTCGATGACGCCCGCGCGCTTGGCCGCAAGGAACTTCTCCTTGATGCCGCCCACCGGGAGTACATTGCCGCTGAGTGTGATCTCACCGGTCATCGCCGTCAGCGGATGAATCGGTGTATCGGTCATCAACGAGACAATCGCGGTTGCCATCGCCACGCCTGCGGACGGGCCATCCTTGGGAATAGCGCCGGCCGGCACGTGGATGTGCAGGTCCTGCTCGGAGGTGAAGTCTTCCTTCAGGCCAAGCTCAGCCGCATTCGACCGCACCCAGCTCAGTGCCGCCTGCATCGACTCGCGCATCACATCGCCCAGCTGCCCGGTCATTGTGAAGCCGCCCTTGCCCTTCATGCGGTTCGCCTCGATGAACAGGACGTCGCCGCCCGCAGGCGTCCACGCAAGCCCCACGGATACGCCGGCGCGCTTGGTGCGCTCCGCAATCTCCGTGTCCACCCGCACCTTGATGCCGCCAAGGAACTCGTGGATCGTCGCGCGATCGACCACCAGCGTGTCCGTCTTGCCTTCCGCGATGCGGCGCGCCTGCTTGCGGCAGACGGTGCCAATCAACTGCTCCAGCTTACGGACCCCGGCCTCACGCGTGTAATGCCGCACGATGAAGCTCACGCTGTCCTCGGGGAACTCGATCTGCGCGCGGCCATCCTCCCCCGGCTGTATGCCGTTCTCCTTGATCTGCCGCGGAATCAGATAGCGGAACGCGATGTGGACCTTCTCCTCTTCGGTATAACCCGAGAGGTCGATGATCTCCATGCGGTCAAGCAGCGGCGCGGGCACCGGATCGAGCATGTTCGCGGTGCAGATGAAAAGCACCTTCGACAGATCGAACGGCACGTCCAGATAGTTGTCGCGGAACGTGTTGTTCTGCTCCGGATCGAGCGTCTCGAGCAGCGCCGAGGCTGGGTCGCCACGGAAGTCGCGTCCCAGCTTGTCGATCTCGTCCAGCATGAAGACGGGATCGTTCGTCTCCGCGCGGCGCAGCGCCTGCATGATCTGTCCGGGCAACGCGCCGATGTAGGTGCGCCGATGTCCGCGAATCTCCGCCTCGTCATGCATACCGCCGAGCGAGATGCGCTGGAACTTGCGTCCCAGTGCGCGCGCGATCGAACGGCCCAGCGAGGTCTTGCCTACGCCCGGAGGTCCGACAAAGCACAGGATCGGTCCCTTCATGTCCGGCTTCAGCCGGCGCACGCTCAGGTAGTCCAGGATGCGGTCCTTCACCTTCTTCAGATCGTAGTGGTCCTCGTCCAGGATCTCCTTCGCCTTCGCAATGTCAACTGCGCCGCCAGAGCTCTTGGTCCATGGCAGCACCGCCAGCCACTCGATGTAGTTCCGCGTCAGCGAATAATCCGCTGCCATCGGCGACATGCGCGAGAGCCGGTTTAGCTCCTTGGTCGCCTCTTTCTTCACCTCTTCCGGCATGCCCGCCGCTTCGATCTTGTCACGCAGCTCCTGGATATCCTTCTGGCCCTCGTCCATTTCTCCGAGTTCCTTCTGGATCGCCTTCATCTGCTCGCGCAGGTAGTAGTCGCGCTGCGACTGCTGCACCTGGTCCTGCACCTCGGACTGGATCTTGTTGCGCAGTTGCTGAACCTCAAGCTCCTTGGCAAGGTGCTTGTTGATCCGCTCCATGCGCGACACCACGTCCGGCGTCTCCAGCAGCTCCTGCTTTTCGGTGGTCGGCAAAAACGGCAGGGACGACGCAATGAAGTCCACCAAGCGGCCTGGATCTTCGATGTTCAGCGCGATCGTCTGTAACTCGTCCGACAACGTCGGCGAGGAGGTCACGATCTGCTGGAACTGCGAGGTCACATTGCGGTGCAGAGCTTCGATCTCCGTGCCCTTGGCCGGCGTGATCTCGGGCACGGGCTCCACCCCTGCCGTCATGAACGGCTCAAATTGGTTGAATTCGCCCAGCTTCACGCGCTGCGTGCCTTCGGTGAAGACAAACAGGCTCTGATTGGGCATCTTGACGACTTTGTGCACCGTCGCCAGTGTGCCAACAGCGTGCAGGTCGCTGGGTTGGGGCGCATCGACGCGAGCGTCGCGCTGTGCCACCACCACTACTGTTTTTTCGTCGCCGAGCGATTGGATGAGCTGGATCGAGCTTTCCCGGCCCACCGTCAACGGCAGCACGGCATGGGGAAACAAGACCGTGTCCCGGACCGGCAGAACGGGGAGGATCCGTCCGCTCGCCGCAGGTTCGCCGCTCTCGTCCCGCTGCGTGCGATTGGCGGGTTCAATAATACTGAGGAAGTCGCTAGCCATGAGTGTCCTTATATCAAATATGTGTACATTGGACGCATCAGGGTTCCAAAAGTCGCAGGAATCGACGGGTACTAGGGCGGCGTGACTTTCGGGCCCTACTGGTTGGATGCATTTGCCTCCCAGTCCCGTCCTCACCGCCCCAGAAGTCTATCGGCGAAATTGTCGGAAGGCTTGATTTTTGTGTTCTTTGCCCACTCCTCGGTGCGTTACGAGCGGGCACCGCCCGTTTGCGGTTCCGTCATCACCAATCCCTTATCCCTCGGGCGCGGGGGCATACCTTCCCAGCACCTTGCTACTGGTGCCCAGCTCGGAGAGCCGGTCCAGCAACCGCTCCGTTGCCCCGGCGTCGGCCATCAGGGCGTCGAGAAAGATGTAGTAGTGCCACGGCCGTCCATGGACCGGCCGCGATTGCAGATGGGTCAGGTTGCCGCCTGCCGCGGCTACCTCGGCCAGAACCGTAGCCAGCGCACCCGGCCGGTGGGGGACACTGCAGCAGATGCTTAGTTTGTGAGCTCCTTCGGGAATGGTTGCCGGCGCCCCTTCCCGCACCAGAAAAAAACGGGTGAAGTTGGCGGAGTTATCTTCTACCCCCTCCATCAGCACTACGCCGCCGTAGAGCTCCGCCGCCTGTTTGCCCGCAATCGCCGCGGAGTGCCGTTCGCGTAGTTGGATGATCTGTTTCACAGCTCCGGCCGTGTCATAGAACGCAATCGGCTCAATGCCGGGATGCTGCAAAAAAAAGCTGCGGCACTGTGCCAGCGCAACCGGGTGCGAGTAGACGCGCTGCACCTCCTCCATGTTGCTGTCGCCGATCCCGATGACATTGTGTTCAATGCGCACGACTATCTCGCGCTCGATAAAAACAGAATGTTCGCGCAGCAGATCGTAGTGTTCGACGACCGAGCCGGCGAGCGAGTTCTCGATCGGAATCATGATGGCATCGACTTCACCCTTGCGCAGCCGCTCAAAAGCATCGGCGGAGAGCACACAGGGAATAACCGTAGCGTCCGGTATCGAACGAAGTGCGGCCTGGTGGCTGAACGAACCGAGTTCGCCTTGGATAGCTATCTTCATGAATCCTCAAAACGGATTTATTTATTTGCGCAGTTACGGCAACTCACGCGCCGTCAAGCGCACCATAACATACCGAAGCGCGCATATTTGCGAGGAGATAGATACAAATGCTCTGGACAATCTTTGTCGTATTGCTGGTGCTGTGGCTGTTGGGCTTCGTAGGATTCCACGTACTGGGAGCATATATACACATTCTGCTTCTCATCGCGTTGGTGGTGCTCATACTGCAGCTCATTGGCGGGCGTCGAACAGCCGTCTAGGGCCGAGGTGTACTTGGCGCACGGCATGCGTTACACGATCATGCCGTGCGCATCACAACAAAAATCCAGGAGGTAAGCATGGATAAGGACCAGGTAGCAGGAAAATTCGAGCAGGGTGTCGGCAAAGCAAAGGAAAAGCTTGGCGAAGCTGTGGGCAATCAAAAGCTTGCCAATCAGGGCGTCGCGGACCAGGTGAAGGGCGCGGCCAAGGAAACCTGGGGCAATGCCAAGGACGCGGCACGTACCACGCATGATCGTCATGCCGCCGAGGCGGAAGACACCGCGAACGCGAACCGGGAAGATTTCGCTGACAAAGTTGCCGAAATGAAAAAGAAGGCGAACGAGAAAATCGACGATTTCAAGGAGCGCGAGCGCGCGAAGCACGCGGCCAACTCCTAGCACCGAGTACATCGTTTCTCCGATGACCAGCCTGCGCCGAAAGGCGCAGGCATTTTTTGCGCTGTTAGTGATGCAACGTCACCGCCACTGCGACGAAACAGAAGAACAGCACCGAAATGATTCCGTTCAGTGTGAAGAAGGCCGCATTGAGCCGCCGCATGTCGGTGGGGGACACGATTGAGTGCTCATAAAACAGGAGCGCCGTCACCACCACCAGCCCCCACCCCGCAATCGCGCCTAGGTGGAACAGGTACAGCAGCCAGACCAGCAGAAGCAGCATCACGCCGTGCATCACGCGGGCGATACCGAAGGCCTTGTGCAATCCGAGTGCTTGCGGAACGCTCCGGAGCCCAACCGCGCGATCGTGTGCAGCGTCCTGGCATGCATACAAGACATCGAACCCCGCGACCCAGAAGAGCACCGCCCCGGTCAACACGAGGATGCGTGCGTCCAGGCTCCCGCGAATAGCAATCCAGGCGGCCGCCGGCGCCATGCCCAGCGCCAGCCCCAGCACCAGATGCGACCAGCGCGTGATCCGCTTCATGTACGAGTAGCCCAGCAACACCGCGAGCGCCACGGGCGACAGCAGCAGTGAAAGACGGTTCAGTCGCGACGCGCTGAAGACAAACAGGAGCGCCATCGCAACCGTGAATGCACCGACAAAGCCGCGCGACAGAAGCCCTGCCGGGATCGCGCGCGACGCCGTGCGCGGATTCGCCGCGTCCAGATCCGCATCGGCCCAGCGATTGAAAGCCATCGCGGCGGAGCGCGCCATAATCATGCAGACGATGATCCAGAAGAGCTGCATGGCATGCGGCCAGCCGCCAGCCGCCAGCACCGCGCCCGTCAACGCAAAGGGCAACGCGAACACCGAGTGCTCCCACTTGATCATTTCGAGCGTGGTGCCCAGACTTCGCCAAAACGCCATGCGCCGCTTTCTCCCCGCTTTTAAGTCTAACGGGGAAAAACCGGCGCAATCGGAGACAGATTCGACTCAGCTATCTCTTTCGCTACTGGCGCTTTTCTTCAGGCTGTCCCGCCACCTGCAGATTGTTCGTCACGCTGAAGACTCCGGGGACGGTGTTGGCCTGAATGCCCGCGACATCCTTGTCGGATTGGTTGTCCACCACCCCGGACAGGATCACATGGCCGTTGATCACCGTAATGCGGATCGGGTTCGCTGGATTGATGGCGTATTTGTTCAGCGAAGGATAGCCATAGACCCTGCGCGCCACTTGCTGGCGGATGCGGTCATCCATCGGCGATACGGGGTCTACCTCGATCTTATCGATCACATTGGTGACACCGGGGGTTCGCTTCGCGATATTTAGCGCGGAGTCCTTTGCCACCGGCCCCAGCGCATGCCCGCCCATGGTCACAACGCCGTTCTGAACCGACGCGGTGATCGCGTTGAATGCATTGCCATAGCCCACGCGGTCATAGGCCAGTTGCTTGCCGATTTTGTCCGCCAGTTGCTGGTCGGTACTCTCGCCCGCCTGCACCTGGATGTCGTTCACTACAGACACGACATTCTTAACCTTGCCAACATTCTTCTGCGCATCCTGCTTGTCTGCATAGAGCGGGACGGATCCGGTCAGCGTCACCATGCCGTTCTGCACCGCGACCTGCACTCCGCTGAATTTCTTGTTCTTCAGCTTGCTCTGGGCATCTTTCAGGATCTGTGCGTCGTCCTTGGACGAGTCGTCTGCTGCGGCCCACGCAGCGGGTGGAACAGTGAGGGTGACAAGTGGAGCAGCCAGCACAGCGGCGGCAATCATGGTTCGCAAAAAGCGCATTCTCTTTCTCCTTACACAGCGCGGGGAGGGCGGCGCCCTGACTCAAAGTCGCGGATTTTCGCGGAAATCCAGCGACCCGAAGCCTACCACTCCTCGTTTCCATTTGTAAGACGCTGCTAGATTCGCCTTAGTCACCTATATCGTTTGTGCACCTTGAACAGCAGGCTGAAGACATCCGCTTCGTCGCGCACCGCGGTCACGGAGAAGGTCGGCGTCAGATTCACCTGCGCCTGGATCAGCTGTTGGGTAGTCGAGTTGATGCTGGTGGAATAGGTCAACAGCACTTGCTGGCCGATGTTCTGCGTCACCGTAATGCGGGCGCTCGACTGTCCCAGCGACCCCGTATACGTCGGGTCGATCTTCACGCTGCCGACCCCGAAGAGTTTCTGGATCCGGTTGCTGACCGTGGCATTCAGCGCGCCGCTCAGCAGCGCGTTGGTCGTGCCGTTGACACCGGCCTGCTGCTGTTGCGTGCTGTAAATTGACTGTTCCTCCTGCGTCCGGCCCTGCGCGAGCAGCGAAATCACATCCGCCTCCGGCAGCGGCGGCTCAGAGCGGAAGTTCGGCGTCAGCTTGTTGGCCGTGCCATGCAACCCGATCGTGACGTCGTACTCTTCAATGCGCGTCGTCGCATCCAGGTCGATCACCGGCTCGATCTTGACCGGATTGGTGAAGAAAATGTCTCCATGCTGCAACTGGTAGGTAGTCCCGTTGAAGGTGGCCTTACCGTCCGTAATATTGATCCGGCCCAGCACTGCGGGCTGGGCCACGGTGCCCCGGATGCGCAGATTCACGCTGCCCGCGATCTGTGCGAAGGAGTTCTGGAAGTCCATCTGCGGCGAGGATGTGATACGCACGTCCAGCCGCACCCGGTTGCCGAAGGCGTTCGGATCGGGCGGCGGTGATACGGCGCCGTTCCCGCCCGCCAGCGCGGCAAAGTCCACATTCGGCCCCACCAGAAAGCGCGTGATCTGGACATTGCCGCTCAGCGTCATCGCGTTCTGCACCCCATGCAGCCGCAGCTTGGCATCCACCGAGCTGCTCAGTCCCGCATAGCGGAAGCGCGTGTCCTTCAGCGTCAGGGTCACGTCGCCAAAGATGCCCTGCTGATAGATGAGATATCCACCCAGCGTTACCGTGCCGCCGCCCGTTGTCCCCACCAGGTTGCGCAGTTCCAGCCGGTCCTGGTTGAAGACCATCGACCCGTTCAGGTGGCTGATGCCGTTCGGAATCTGCTGATACGCCAGGTTCACGTCCTTGAAGTTGAACTGGCCTTCGAGGTCCGGCGTCTTCAACGGGCCCTGCGCGGTGACGTTGAAATCAATATGGCCCGAGGACGAGATCTGCGAATTGAAGCCCTGCGCCAGCTTTGCGTTGATCGCGCCTTTCGCCTGCAAATTCATCCCGCCATCGCCCAGGAGGTCGGCCGTGCCGCCTGCCGTCAGGCTCGTGTCCTCCGCATCGATCTCCAGCTGATTCAGCTTCACCACGCCGTCATTCAGCGATGCGCGAACCGGCCCCTTGCTTGTCAGCGGCAACCCCTCCATCGTCACTTTGAACTGGTCAATCTCTGCCGTGCCATCCAGCAATCTCGGCGTCCTGGCCGGCCCGGAGATCTGCACCACTCCGTGCAGTTGCGAATTGCCTCGCACACCGCTCACCTTGAGCAGCGTCAACACCGGCGCAAAATCCAGATCGGAAAATGTGAGCTTCGTCTGAATGGGATAATCGCCCGTCAGCTGCATCTGGCCGTCTGCCTGGAACCTGGCCTGCGCCAACAGCGCGTTGGCATTCAGATAGAGTGTGTTCCCGGTCGTGTGCAGGTCGGCATTCACGTCGCCGGCCGCCTGGCCGTTCAGGACCAACTTCGCGAGCGCGATTTTGCCGTTCATCTGCGGCGCGGTCGTTGTCCCTGACGCATGCAGGTCGAAGCTCAATCCGCCGCCCACCTGCGCCTTTGGTCTCTGCAACCGCTGGATATGCGACAGATCGAAGCCCTCGCTCTGCGCATCCGCGCGGAAGCTATTGGCCTGAATGTTGTAATCGGCATCGCCGGTCATGCGGCCGCCGTCCGCAACGAAGACCAGGTTCGTCACTCCGACCGTCTCACCCGCGAACTTCAGGTCCGTGTTCAGGCCCTTGTATGCCTCGCCATAAATCTCCCCGCCTGCAACCGACAGATGGCCGCCCCCGCTTAACGCCTTCAGCGAACCGCCGGCGTGCGCATTCAGATTGACCGTGCCCGTCACGGGCAGACTCTCCCCGGCAATCGAAAGCAGGTCAGTCACGCTCGCGTCAGTGATGTGCGCGTTCGCGTTCAGCAGCGAACTGTCGTTGTAGAGCAGCTTGCCGCGCCGCCCGTGCGCAGCATGCAGTTGCCCGGAGGCATGGATCTCCGTCTTCGCCTTTGTCAGCGACAGATTGGACACGGAGATCACTGCCGGACTGTACTCGGCATCCAGTTCCAGATCGTCCCACTGTACCGTCTGCCGCGTGCCCGTAGACATCGGCGGCGGATGCGGCGGCTCGGCACTGATCGGTGTCGCCGGATGCGGCGGCGGATGTGTAGGAGCCGCTGTGTCAATGATGGTCGCGAAGTTCTTTGCGCTGACGTGTCCCTTCGCATCGGGATTCAACAGCGATCCGGTCACCGTTCCGTGAAAACCCGCCTGTCCATGCAACTGCACCGGAAAGGCCGCCGCGCCTTGCTTGCCATGCGCCTTCACCCCGAACACGATCAGCGCGCGATTAAATTCGTTCAGATTGCTGGTCGTGAAATCGACGTTCAGCTGACTCGGCTGTGACATGGGGATGAACGCGGCGCGGCCGTTCACGTTCACATTTGACGCTGGCGTGTGCAGCTCCACCTGCCGCGCATCCAGTCTGCCCCCGCGCAGTGCGAAAGTGGCGTCCACCGCGCCCGTCACCGGCACCTCGTTCGGCGTCGGTGGACGCGGCGGCGCCAAGGCCACCTTCGCATTCGCCATCAGGTCGTTGGGTGAGCCCTTCCACCACACATCCGCCGTGCCATCTGCCTGCGTGTCGAAGCCAAGGTTTTCGTACTTTTCGACTTCGATGACCTCAAAAACCATCTCCGGCCGGATGCCGAAGACCCGCGCATGAATCGCAGCCTCCTGCTGCGGCCGCGCCTTCGGTGCTGTCTTCGCTGCGGTCTTGCCTGCATTTTTTTTGGTAGATCGCATTGCAGCCGCAGGCTCGACCGGCGGCGCAGGCGCCATATAGTTGATCAGCTTCGCGCTCGCATCCACGCCGCCTCCCTGGCGCAGCCGCACTCTTACATCTGGCAGCGATACCTCATCCTGCGTCGCACGCAACGAGGTTCGCGCATTGATGCCTTTCAGCAACAAACCGGAGGTGCGATAGCTCGCGTTCTTCAACTGCACATTGCCGGTAACATCGAAGGCTTTCGCGCCAGTCCCCTGTCCTTTTATCTGCAGGCTTGTCTCACCGGGGCCGAGCCCATCCACCGCCCCCAGCGCTGCCACTGCGCCCAGATCGATCGTCCCGTTTGCCCCTATCTGCCAGTTGAGCTTCGTGAAATCGTTCAGCGTTCCGGAAGCATTCAAGCTCGAAGCACCGGATACAAAATGCAACCCATCCAGCTTCACCGCATTACGTGCCGCCTCCACACTCAGATCGAGCTTCGAATGCACCTCCGGCGCCTTCCCGCGCTCCGCGGTCAAGTCCTCCACGTGCACCGTGCCCAGGTAGGCCTCGGGGCGCCGGCGATAGTTCACGGTCACTGTCAGGTTGTTCGCCGCCACGTTGAACGGCAGAGCGCGCTGATTCAGCAGCAGCATGCCGTTGTTCACCTGCGCTCGGTTCGCCTGCAGATCGAAGATCGTATCTGTCACTGACGTGTTGCTTTGCGTCTTCTCCTTCGGCACCGGCTGATTCGTCGATCCGTCGGGATACACAATCAGATGGAAGACCGGATGCTCCACCTCGAGCGAGCGGAGCCCGATCTGCCTCTTGAACCGATCGATGATCTTCGCCCGCACTCGCAGCGTGTCCACATGCGCATACGGAACCTCGCCCGGCGCTTCGAGGCCGTGGATGGTCAGCCCATCCACCTCCGCGTCGAGCCGCAGCGGATGCCAGCTGAAATTTGCCAACTCTACCCTGCCACCCGTCGCCGTGGTTAGCACATCGATCAGCTTCGCCCGCACATAATTTGCAAACGACGCAGTGTGCACATACCAGAACGCGATCCCGACCAGCACCGTCAAACCGAGGAAGCCATATAGGACAATGCGCCCGAAGCGGCGCCACCCGCTTCGCTGCGGACGCAGAGGCGCGGGAACCGGCGTGGTGCTCACTGGTCGACTCCATTCCGCGATGGTTGCGCCACGTCTCCGCCAGGATTGGTCCCCGATGGAGAAGGACTTCCCAGGCTGTTGTATTGCGGATCGAGAATCAATACGCTGCCCGTGTCCTTCAGGCTGCGCAGATAATCCTCCAGCAGCACGTTGACGTGCTGTTGCAACAGCACCTCCTCGACGCGGTCGGAAACCTGCTCCAGCGGCGGCGGCTTCAGCTTGCGCGCTTCAAACACCGGAACCAGCTGCTGCTTGTAGTAGGTCTCGATCTCCGGCTTGGTGATGCGGATACCGGTCTGAAAGCGCACCCGGATGAAATCGAGGATCTCCATCCGCTCCTTCCAATGCGTGCGCAGCTCCTCCTCGGTCAGGCCCTGCGCCTTCAGCAAGCGCTGCCATCCCTGTTCGGTCTCGCAGACCCGCCGGTCGCATGCAGGTATATGTTTGCGCAGCTCGGAAATCTGCTCGTCCACCTCGGTATCCGTCGGCGGCGGCGCCAGCTCCTGCTCCGCCATCTGGTCCAGCAGCAGAGTACGGTTCACAATCCGTTGCATCGCCTGCATCGGGGTGAATTCGCCGCCCGGCGCGCTGAGGGGCTCAAAAACGGCATAGCGCTGCTGTTCGCGCACATCGCTCGCCAGGATCACCTGCCCGTTGATCACTGCTACAGCCCGGTCCAAAAGCAGCGGTTTCTCGTGCATCGCGGCGGCCTCACTTGCGATCTGTGCGTCGCCGCTCTTCTGTTGGGCCAGACTTACCACCCCGTCGGTCGGCGTCAGCCCCGGCAGGAAGTTCAGGTCACCATTGTCCGGCGCCAGCTTGTTCTCTTCTGGCTTCTTACTGGACTCGACCTTCAACCGGCCGCTCGTCCCTTCTGTCGTCGTATCGACGGGCGTCTGCGCGGGAGCAGCAGCCGGAGTTCCCTGCGTGCTCTGCGGCACCGCACCGCTCTGCGGTGACTGCGGCGTCAGCGCCGAGGCACACATCGCCGTGAGCATCATGCCCAACCACCACGCCGTCCTGGTCCGCGCTTGCATCAGAAGGTCTGTCCTATCGAGAAGAAGAAGTTCCAATGGGCCGCCCGGCCTATGTTCGGCTGCGGCACGTTCGACACGGAGCTTTGGTAGTCATACACCTCCGGGAACCACGGCGGATTCAGGTTATAACTCGAATCCACACGGATCGGCCCGATCGGTGTGCGGTACCGCGCCCCCAGTCCCAGCGCATGCGACCAGTAGTTGAAGCTGCAGGCCGGCAGCGCCTCTTGTACGTTGAGTGTGCCGTCCGGGTTCGTATTCACCGTCGGCACCGTGCGGCAGCTCGTCTCATAAGGCTGATGGAAGTTGATAAAGCTGGGAAAAACATCGCTCGAGCTGTTAAAGACGTTGCCCATGTCATGGAAGATCACGAAACCGAGATTGTTACCAACCAACGGGAGGTTCGGATACGGCGTCCGGACCTCCAGCGTATTTATCATCACCGCCGCGCCGCCCAACGGATAGCCGGTTTCCGGGTCGCGCGGACCTGCCGCGTTGATGGCGAACCCGCGGTGCGATGTTGCGCCGCCCGCATACAGCTTCTCCGGGAGCGGAATCAGCAATTGTTGGCCCTCGCCAAAGGCTCGCTCCTGCCCGTAGCGCGTCTGGCGCGCTAATACCCAGTGCCGCTTGCCCACGTCGTAATACGACGAGTTCGTGATGTCTACGCGGGCAAAGTTCGCCTGTGAGCCGAATTTTGAATCCGAAAGAAAAAGCGCGACCGTGTTGAAGGTCCCATGGTGCGCGTCCAGCGCATCATCGCGCGTGTCGCGGATGTAGTTCATTCCTGGTCCGCCTACGCGCGCCGGCTGCGAATACAACGGAATCAGCGCCAGGCTCACCTGGATGCTGGCTGGGTCTACCTTCACCTCGCGGTAGGACCACGAATAGATCAGCGTCGTCGGCTTGGTCACATGATGCGTCAGACGCGCCGTGGAAAACAGCGACGACGCAGAGAAGGTCGTCACATTCTGGCTGCTGGTATAGCCACCGGAAACTGACCCGGTAATGTTCGGGTTCTTGAACAGGCCCGGATACTGGTACAGCAGCACCGCCTGCTGCTCCAGAAAGCCGTACTGCGTGCGCAGCGACAGCGACTGGTTGGTGCCGAAGAGATTGATACGCGAAAGGTCGAAGACGAAGTTTGGGCTCACCCCGAAGTGTCCATTCGCCCCCGCATTGTAGGTGCTTGGATTGATGCCCTGCTGGATCAGGTAAGCCGCCGACGGAGTGCTGCGGTAAGGCGTGCCCGTCTGCGCCTGGAAACCGAAGCCATAAGTCACGTCCCAGCGCTTCGCTTCCGTGGTCAGCAGCAGCACATTTTTGCGGGGCTGGTCCGCTGACGGGTTCTGCACCGCCGTATCCACTTCATTGAACAGCGCCAGGTTGTAGAGCCGCCGCTGCGAATCGAGCAGCGCCGACTGGTCCAGCGGCTGTCCCGGTCGAATGGTGACGCGCGGCGCCACCACCGTAGGCCGCGTAAAGTGCAGTCCGGAGACCAGCACCTTGTTGACGAACACCTGGTTGCCCTCATCCACATCCATCGTGATGTCCACCAGCTCCGGATTTTTCGGATCGTCCGTCTGCTCGACGTTCACCTGCGCATTCTGGTAGCCGTGGCTCAGGTAGTAACCCTGGATGAGGTCACGGTCGCCGGCCACGTTCAACGAGGAGTAAGGCTGTCCCACCTCCGTATTGAGCGAGGGACGCAGCTCCTCCACCGGAATCTTGCGCATCCCGTCTATGGTGTAGCTGCCGATCTTCTGCTGCGGACCCTCGTCGATCTTGTAGAGGACATCGATGTGCGCCTCTTTCAATGACTGCTGCCCCTCGGATTTGTTGGCGTCCTTGTCCTTGATGATCGGTGTCACCACCACGTGGCTGAAGCCATTGCCCTGGTAAAGCGCTGTCAGGTTGTCAACGTCACTTTGCAACCGCAACTGGCTGTAGGTGCCGTGCCGCTCGATAAAGTTCGCCGGTCGCACCGTCACATGCTCCGCCAGCGTGTCGTGATCGAAGTACTTCGCACCTTCGATCCGTACCGAGTCCACCCGATGCAGCGGCCCGCGGTCTGCCTTGTAAAGCACCGTGATGTCGTCCGCGCTGTTATGCACCGGTTCGTGGGTCACTGTGGCATCGAAGTAGCCCTTACCCTGCAGATCGCTCTGCAGGTTGTGCGCGCCTTCGTTCACCAGGTCCAGGTCAACCGTGCCCTCTTCGTAGATCGGCACCAGTCGCTCGATGGCGCCGCGACCGTACTTCGCACCGTCCACCTGCACCCTCACCAGCGGACCCTCCCTTGCGCGGAACGTGTAGTCCAGCTGGTTGGTGTTGGCGTGATACTCCTTGCCCTCCAGCGTCACCGATCCCGCCCAGCGCTTTCTTTTGTCGTAGTACTTGCGCAGCCGCGTCAGCGCGCGGTTCACCGACTGCCGGTTTACTTTGCTGCCAGCCTTCAGCTTGCTGGTCTTGCGAAATTGCTCGAGCGACATCCCCGGCGTACCATCCACCTTCACGTTGCCGACCTTCGCCTGCCGGCCCGGATCGATGTTGTAGATGATGTTGACCTGCGAGTTGGGCGCATCCAGCTGCTCGCGGCGCTCCACCTTCGCCTCGTAGAAGCCGTTGTCTGTCAACGCCTGTTCCACCGAAGCCTGCGATGCATCGAGTTTCCGCTGCGTATATCGCGTCCCGGCCTGCAATCGCGTCGATCCCGCAAGTTGCGCCAGCAGCCGCTCGCTCTTGATGCCGAAGATCTGCGTCCGACCCAGGAACAACCGCGGCCTACCGGCAAACACCACGACGACGCCCCCTTCGGAACGCAGCCCCTGCACCTGGATCGTCTCGTAGAGACCTGTTTCGTAGAGGCGCCGCAGGCTCTCCCGCACTTTGCTGTCGGTCAACACCTCACCCGGCTGCAGCTCCAGTTGTGAAGGCAATGGCCCCAGCATCGACGCCTTGACACCATCAAAGCGAATACCTGTCACCTTGCTCCCTGCAAAGGCCGCGATGCCCGGCAGGGCCGCATTGCCCGCCGGCTCACGAGTCTGCAATCTGGAGGACTGCGACGAGGATGACTGCGGAAGAAATTGCGCCGGTGACGATGATTGCGCGGTCGGATTTCCATCCGGCGCCGAACCCGCCGGAAGCATCTGCGCATGACACAGCGTCGCCGCCATCAGCAGCGAAAGCAGCAGCCGCGCTCGGCCGCCGCACCACCAGCCGGGTTCGCAGTTCCTACGGTCTCCCTGGGGAGGGCAGGTACGGACTACAGTCAAAGAGCCTCTCAGGAGAGTGCGCCATGGGGATCCTCCCCAATGGAGCTGGCGTCGGCGTGAAACACTGAAACAATCACGTTGAATGAGATGCAGTGGTGAAACCAGCGTCCAGCAGGCCCGTCTCGCGTCTTCTTATACTAGACACAATGGAAAGCGTCATCACCGTTGCCGCTCCGGATACCGAGCGTTACTCTCGCCAGGTCCTCTTCGCGCCCATCGGCGAAGCCGGACAGCAGCGCCTCGCCGCTTCCACCATTGCCATCGTCGGCTGCGGAGCCACGGGCGCCGCCTCGGCTGCCCTGCTTGCCCGCGCCGGAGTCGGTACCCTCATCCTCATCGATCGAGATTTTGTCGAGGAGAGTAACCTGCAACGCCAGGTGCTCTTCGACGAGGCCGACGCCGACGCCGCGACTCCGAAGGCCGAGGCCGCCCGCCGGCAGATCGCCCGCTTCAATTCCGACACAAAAGTCCGCGCGCATGTTGCCGATCTCGTTCCGGGCAACATCCATACCCTGCTCGCCGGCGCGCAACTCATCCTCGACGCCACTGACAACTTCGAAACCCGCTACCTTATCAACGACTACGCGGTAGAGCAGAGCAGACCTGGGCAGGGTGAGCATTTGGTCGCCTGGATCTACGCTGCCGCCGTCGGCGCCTACGCCGCCACGATGAACATCCTGCCCGGCGAGACTGCCTGCCTCGCCTGCCTCTTCCCCAAGCCGCCCACCGGCCCGGTAGAAACCTGCGACACCGCCGGCATCCTCAACACTGCCGTGAACCTTGCTGCCTCCATCCAGGTCACGGAAGCTCTCAAGTACCTGACCGGCGCGCGCGAGGCGATGCGCCGCTCGCTTCTCGCCTGGGACCTTTGGCAGAACGACCGCTCCGAGATCTCTGCCGCCCAGCCGCGCCAGGATTGCGAGGTCTGCGGCCAGCGTGACTTCGCGCATCTTCGTGGCGAAGGCCGCCCGCACATCACCCTCTGCGGTCGCAACTCCGTTCAGATTCACGAGCACGACCGCCCCGTCGACCTCGGCGCCGCCGCCGAACGCCTCCGCCCCCACGGCGACGTCCGCCAGAATGGACTACTGCTCCAGTTCCGCCGCGGCCCCCACACCCTCACCCTCTTCGCCGATGGCCGAGCCCTCATCCAGGGCACGACAGACATCGCCTTGGCCCGGACTCTTTACGCTCGATTCGTGGGAAGCTAGCGCGCTGAGGACCTGTGAAGAGACCGATCCGCATCTCGCTTGTATGTATAGTGCTCATCCCGTGTTTTCTTGTTGGAGGCTGGGTCGCCGCATTTCCCGACGAGTACGACATCCATAACATCCACTATGTATTGTGGAAGTGGGGTATCGTTTCGATCGATCCTGACCGTGCCCTAAGCGTCATGGCGCATGACGATGCCTACCCTTTGCTTCTTGGCAAGTCTCCGGGAGATCTTAGGGCGAAGTTCGGCTATCTACGTTCGCTCGACCAAGCCAGCCCGTATATGCGTTATTGCTACGAAAATTCGAGCTGGCGGGGGAAACCTGTGATGTTCCTGAGAGATACCAACTGGATGGTCGTTCTCGAGAAGGACCGCGTCACGGACTTCGCCGCAAAGGGTGCTGAATGGCTGACCGCCTATTCCGACCTGCTCGGCACCTCTACGCCCGTTTCGTGGGAAACTAGAAGATATGACCTTCTCGCGATCCTTTATCGAGCTTCACGTGCGCCTTCTGAGCAACGGCCCTGAAGTATTCCGGCCCACACGCGCGCTCAAGCTCGGCGGAGGGCTATTCAAGCTCGTCGCCTCGCCGGACTACCACTCTCGCGACGAAATATGGGAGCTTCTCCCGGGCGCAACGGTTCGCGTGGAACTCCATCGTGGCGCAAAGGGAGACTTCCCTCTCGCCGTCAGACCATAAGCTCGTGGAAACGCCCCATCGCATGCGTCAATGGCTACGCGCGAGCCCACGGGCCTCTCTCAAGGCAACCCCAACGCCATCCGTGGCGTCCGACAGGCATCGCCTCCCAAACTAGGTTCCGGGTGATCAGGAGCACGATATCCATGATGACCGGACAGGCGGGCAACCGTATAAAAATGACAAAATCCGTAACCAACGGCGTCTTTTCCCCACCTGCCAAGGGCACCGCGGCGGCGGCTCCCGAGCGTCTGAAGTCCAACCAGCATCTGCGCCGCAATCCGCCGATCGCGGGCGAGGCAGAGGCAATTGCCGCGGCCCAGGCCGGGGACGCGGTCGCTTTCGAGCGCCTGTATAGTCTGCACAAGCGCCGGGTCTACTCGCTGTGCCTGCGCATGCTGGGCAATGTGGCGGAGGCGGAAGACTTGACTCAGGAGGCATTCCTGCAGCTCTATCGCAAGATCGGCACCTTCCGCGGCGACTCAGCCTTCTCCACCTGGCTGCATCGCCTTGCGGTCAATGTGGTGCTCATGCATCTCCGCAAAAAGGGTCTGCCCCAGGTCTCCCTCGAAGAGACACTGGAGCCTTCGCAGGAGGATGGCCCGCGCAAGGACATCGGCGCGCGCGACCTCATGCTCTCCGGATCCATCGATCGGGTCACGCTCGAACGAGCGGTCTCCGATCTCCCCCCAGGCTACCGGCTCGTCTTCGTTCTGCATGATGTCGAAGGCTACGAGCACAACGAGATCGCCGACATGCTGGAGTGCTCCATTGGCAACAGCAAGTCGCAACTGCACAAGGCGCGCATGAAGCTGCGCGACCTGCTGCGCACCGGACAGACGACCGCCCGGCGTGAGGCCTTGCTATGAACGCAGGCGGCAAAAACAACGAATTCATGAAAACAACGGGTCCGTCCACAACCTGCGCCGATTTTCAGGACCAGCTGCCGGAGCTCTTCGAATCCGGAGCCGACCTGAAAGAGCAGGAACACTTGAAAACTTGCGAGCAATGTTCTGCCCTGGTCAGCGATCTGGAATACATTGCGCAGCAGGCCAAACTGTTGCTCCCCATTCACGACCCCAGCCCGGCCGTGTGGGAGAACATCCAGACCTCGCTCTCCTCGGACAAGCAGAACTCCGGCTCGAGACCAGTGAAATGAGCGCAGGCCCCGCCGGGCCTGCATCCTCGCCAATGCCGCCTCCTGAGTCCTTGCCCAGACGCGTCGTCCTCACCGGCTTCATGGGTGCAGGCAAGTCGACAGTTGGCCGCCTGCTTGCGGAGCGCCTGCGCTGGCCCCTTCTCGACATCGACTCCCTTATCACCGCGGAGCACGGCCTCTCGGTCGCTCGCATCTTCGCTCATCACGGCGAGGAGCACTTCCGCCGCCTTGAAGCCGAAACCGTCGCACGCGTTCTCGATCCCATGCATCAGGACCCGGCCTATGAGCACAACCACGCCATCGTTGCGCTCGGCGGCGGCGCCATTGAAACAGAAGACGTCCGCGACCTGCTCTTCGGCGAAGCCACCTCTGCACCCGGCACTGTGACCATCTTTCTCACCGCCCCGCTCCCCGAGCTTCTTGCCCGCTGTAACGCCGCTCCCCAGACGACTCAGACCACCTGCGACGAAGCCGATGAGGAGACCGCCGTGCGTCCACTGCTCACCGCACCCGAGCCCCCGGAAGATCGACTTGCCCGCCGCCTGCCCCACTACCGGCGCGCGCATCTCACCGTCGATACATCCGGCGTCCCGCCTGCAGAGGTTGTCGGCCGCATCATGGATTGGTTGTCAGGGACAGAATCGGATGCGGGGCACTCTCGCCAGCCCGCGGCTCTTTAGTCAATACCGCACCGCACGAGAAATCCGCTCTAATAGGAGCCGCACCTAAGCATCACAGCTTGGAGCGACCGCATGCCCGACAAGATCAGCCGCTACGACCTGCAGACCACGAATCTCGAGCATGCGGAGATGCGCAAGCCGCGCACTCGCACGCTGCGCAGCGACATCGTCTTCACCTTCGCGCTCGGCATCGGGCTCACCGTCGCCTGGCAGCTCCGGCACGAGATTGCCCTGCTCTACATCAGCGCGCTCTTTGCCGTTGTGCTTATGCCCGTTCTCCGCGGCGTCCAGAAGATCAAGATCGGCAAATGGAGTCCTGGGCGCGGCTCGGCCATCACCATCATCCTGCTCGTCGTGGGTGGCTCCATTACACTCTTCGTCCTCTTCGCGCTCCCGCCGGTCGCCCGCGACGCTCGTGAGTTCGTGAAGGAACTCCCCGAGCGCGGCCCGGAGATGCTCAGCCGTCTCAAGCATCTGCCCTTCGCCTCGCGACTCGATGTCGCCGCTCTCAACGCCAGGCTGCAGGATTACGCTTCCAACTTTGTTACGTATCTCTTCACCTCGGTCAGCACCTGGGCAAGCGGTATCTTCAAGATCGCCGCCGGCATCATTCTCACCATCTACTTCATGCTGGAAGGTGAGAAGGCCTACCACTGGATACTCTCTTTCTTCGCGCAGCCCGGCCGCGACCGTTTGAACCAGACCCTGCTCAAGGCCGACGTCCGTATGGGCCGCTGGCTGCTCGGCCAGGCCACGCTGATGCTCATCCTCGGCGTCTACTCCACGGTCGTCTTTACGCTGCTGCACGTGCGCTACTCCTATGCGCTTGGCGTCGTCATGGGCGTCACCAACATCATCCCCGTCATCGGCGCCATGGTCTCCCTTGCGCTGGTCATCATCGCCGCTGCGATGGACTCCTGGATGCGCGTCCTCTATGTCCTCATCGCCTACGGCATCTACGCGCAGGTCGAGAACTCCTACCTCACGCCCAAGATCATGCAGAGCTCAGTCGATCTCCCCGGTCTCGCCATCATCGTTTCCTTGCTGATCGGCTCCGCCATCGACGGCGTGATGGGCGCCATGGTCGCGGTCCCCACCGCCGTCCTCGTCGCCGTCATCCTCGACGAATACGCCGTCAAGCGCGATGTGGAGGAGTAGGGTCCCCTTCGAGCCGATGCTGATTCTCCGCATGCTTCAACTTCTTCGACTGCAGCCGCTTCACATTCTTTTTGCGCTCGCCCTCGCGCTCTCGTCTCCAGCTTTCGGCCAAGCACAGTCGGGCAAACCTGTGCCGACGGGAAACTGCACCCACCCCGACCCATCCACGAGACCCGATTGCCCGGACGCGATAGCCTTCCTCGGGAAGTTTCAGGATGCCCTGAAGCGAAACGACCATGAAGCCGTCGCATCGCTCGTCAACTATCCGCTGCTCGCGACTCCCGACAAAAAGATTCATGTCCGCTCGCGCGGCCAGCTTCTCGCCAACTACGACAGCGTCTTCAACCCGCAGGTGCGTGCGGCAATCCTCCAGGCGACCGCCGATGACGTCTGGGGTAATTATCGCGGTTTCATGGTCGGCCGCGGAGTCATCTGGTTCGACGCCGTCATCCCTTCCGACAATTCAGTCCCAGCCGATACGACGAAGTACCCGTTCAAAGTCATCACGGTCAACCCGGCATTCCCCTGATCAGAGAGCTCAATGAGCAGGACGCTACACCACTTGGGCGTGAGCACTGAGAGATTAAGCGAAGCCGCACCGCCGGACCAGTGCATGGAATCGCTCGTGATGCCGAAGAGCGTCCCACTTGGCGTCGATAGGCAGGAATATCAGATGCGTGTCCCGCATTGCGAAGGCAAGCTCCAGCCCGTCCAGTGCGGCGGGCTGCTCGCCCAGTCCCAGATGCACCAGCGCGATGCAGTAGGGCGCCACGTACCGCTCCCGGGCAAGCGCCTCCAGCACCAGAAGTATTTCCCGCGCCGCATCCCTGCGGTCACTCAGTGCATAAATGTAGCCTCGCAAGGCAATGGTCTTTGTATTGTTGTGGCTGAACCGTGCGGCATCCGCCAGCGCCCCCAGAGCTTCTTCCAGCCTCCCCAGGGTGACGCATGCCTGTGCAAGCTGCCAGTGTCCGATCCAGAAAGTCGGATCCACGATGATCGCCTGTCTTGCCCAGCGGACGGCTCCTTCAAAATCGCGCGCGGCATAGGCTACCTGAGCAGAGAGTGCATGATGCATGGCATACAGCGGATCCAGCTCGCGCGCCCGGCGCATCGGGCCTTCTGCCTCCGCGTGCCGCCCCATGTGTGCCAGCACCACACCCAGCATGCGGTGTGCCAGCGGATAATTCGGATCCAGTTGGATCGCCCGGCGATACGCGATCTCCGCGCCCGGCCAGTCCCAGTCCAGCCAGAACTTGAGAAACGCCATCGAAGTCTGCGCCTCTGCGAGATCCGGCGCCAGGCGCACGGCGCGGCCAGCCGCATCCTGTGCCTTGGGCCAAACGATGTGCGGGTCTCCATCGCCATTTACCGGGCTCGATGCATAAGTATCCGCCAGCCCCGACCAGGCAAGCGCGTACTCCGGATCGAGTGCCGTCGCGCGCTGAAAATATTCGATCGCCGAGCGCGTGCCTGTCGGATTGAGTTGATACCAGAAGTGGCGCCCATGAAGGTAAAGGTCATACGCTTCGGCATGGCTCGTCTGACGGCGACGAACCGCGTCCAGCCTCGCAGGAGAGAGCTGCAGCCGCACCTGTTCGGCGATCGTGACACTGAGCTCGCGTTGGAACGCGAGGATGCTGGCTGGCTCGCTGTCGAACGATCCCGACCACACCTGCGACTGATCGTGCACCTGGATCAGCTTGGACGTGATGCGCAATCGCGGCCCTTCCGCGCGCAGCGAGCTCTCCACCACATACCCAACGCCAAGTTCACTGCCGATCTCCGCGATGGACTTCGCCGTCTCTCGATAGCGCATGACCGACCTGCGTCCAATCACGCTGAGATGATCCGGGTCGACCTGCCCCATCGCGGCAATCGTCTCCTCCGTCAGTCCATCGGCCAGGTAAGCGCGTCCGGCATCGCCCGTCATGTTGTCAAACGGAAGCACCGCAAGCGCCAACCGCATCCCGTGGTTTGTCGAAGACTCCGCCTTCGCGGACGCACCCTCGACGCTGACTACCGCCGCGGTGAACCGGTAGCCCCTGCCCGGAATGGTTGCGATGTAGCGGTTCTCCCCGCGCTTCTCACCAAGCAACCTGCGCAGTGTAGAGATGTGCTGGTTCAGGTTGTTCTCTTCGACGATGTCCGGCCACACCGCCTGCATCAGCGCTTCCTTGCTGAAAGTTTCCCCGGCATGTTCGAGCATGTAGAGCAGCGTGTCGAATACCTTCGGCGTCAGTGGGATCACCTTTCCGCCTTCGAGCAGCACACGCTTGCCCGGGTCCAGTTGGAAGCCGTGGAACTCGTAAATAGAGCTTCCCCCCTGGTGCATACGGTCCGTTTCCCTTCAGAAGAATTCAGAAATCTTCAGCGCCGCGCCAAAGACTTTGCCATGCCGCCACATGGAGGATGTGGCTGCACAACCGGAGCTTAAGCCGGAGCGAGCGCGACGCGCGAGGAGAAACAGTCATGAAGATGAATTTGAAGGCTATCCAAAGAACAGCAGCAGCCGCGGTGCTGGCGGCCTGCGTGATCCCATTGCCCGCCACAGCTAGGACACAGGATGGCAACGACCGGCACGCCGCCGGGCGCGGATTGGAAGGAACCTGGAGTGTTCAGGTCGCCCGGCGCGACTGCTCGTCTGGAGCGCCACTGGGCATCCCCTTCTACTCCCTGCTCACCTTTGCCCAGGGTGCCACCATGACCGAGACCACCGCCAACCCGATGTTCTATCCCGCGGAGCGTGGACCCGGCCACGGCGTGTGGTCGCACGTGAAAGGCGGCGGATACGGCGATGCCAGCGATCGCCGCTATCAGGCACGATCCCTCGCCCTGATTACCTCCAATGGCATCCTTGTTCAGGAACAGATCATCCGGCAGAACATACAGATGGGCAACAATCGGAATGTCTTCCAGACAACCTCAGCATCGATCGAGTTCTACAAGCCGGATGGCAGCCTCCTCGCTAAAGGCTGCGCAACAGCGCAGGGGACCCGCTTCTAAGTCCATTGTGACTCCGGGCCGTGATCGGCACGGCCCGGAAGTGCCTGCCGGCGAAGCCCCGCGAGGAACCTAGAGGCAATGGCGATGAGGCGTCGGCTCCGCCTTGGTATCATGAAGACAGGCGCGCACCACGCAACACATGCCGTGCGCATCCCTCGCTCATGCAGCAACCCCGATCTTCAGCCGCGAGCACGCTGTGCCATTGAGCACACACGCCACATCCCGCATCGCCACCGCTGGCGCACCCGCCGGGGACGGCCCCACGCTGGCCCACGGACCGGAAGCCGGATCTCTCACGCCCGACGCTTCGCCGGCACTTTCCTCTGAGCACCGCGCCCGCGCCAAAGCGGCCCCCGGCCTGCTCTCCGACTACATGGCGCTCTTCAAAGTCCGGGTCACCGCGATGGTCATGATCACCGCATGGGCCGGCTTCTATCTCGGCTCCGTCCGCTCCGCCATCCCCAGCTTCCACATCGGCCTGCTTGAGACCCTTGTCGGTATCGGGCTCATCTCCGCCGGCGCCGCCGCGCTCAACGAAGTTCTCGAGCGCAAGTCCGACGCCCGAATGGTCCGCACCGCAGGACGTCCGCTCGCTGCCGGACGCATCAGCCTTCCGCATGGCCTCCTTGCCGCCTTCACCACCGTGGCGGTGGGTTCGCTCCTGTTGTTGCGCTTCACCAATTCCGTCACCTGCGCGCTTGGCCTGCTCACCGTCTTTACCTATGTCGCGGTCTACACGCCGCTCAAGTTCCGCTCCACGCTCGCTACCTTCATCGGCGCATTTCCCGGCGCCATGGGCCCGCTGCTGGGCTGGACCGCTGCACGCGGACGCATCGAGTGGCCCGCCGTCGCACTCTTCGCCATTCTCTTCGTCTGGCAGTTCCCGCACTTTATGGCCATCGCCTGGCTCTATCGCGAGGACTATGGCCGCGCAGGCATCCGCATGCTTCCCGTTGTCCAGCCCGACGGCTGGTCGACCGTTGTCGAAGCGCTCGTCTACGCCGTCATCATGATTCCCGTCTCGCTGCTGCCCTGGTACTTCCACATCTCCGGCGGCATCTACGCCGTCGCTGCCCTGGTGCTGGGCATCGGCTATCTGGCTTACACCATCCGGTTCGCGAAGATTCTCAAAGCGCCATCGTTCGCCGCCTCGCGCCCCTACGCCCGCGCGCTGCTCAAGGCGAGCGTTCTGTATCTTCCGGTGTTACTGATCATCATGATGCTGGATGCCACGGCAGGAAGGAGATAACCGAGTGCCCGCCCCTGCTCTTGAGCCCGACGCCATAGTTGCCCCGTCTCCGGCTCGTCCCGACGATCCCATCGTGCTCTCGTCGCTCACCCACGACTACGGCAGCCGTCTCGCGCTCGACCATCTCTCCTTCTCCGTCGCGCCCGCGCAGATCTTCGGCCTGCTCGGGCCCAATGGCTCCGGCAAGACCACTCTCTTCCGCATCCTCTCCACCCTGATGGTTCCCTCCGGGGGTATCGCCACCATCCGTGGCTTCAACGTCGCGAAGGAGCCGGCTCAGGTTCGCCAGCAGACCGGCATCGTCTTTCAGGCTCGCTCGCTCGACATCAAGCTCACCGTTGAAGAGAACCTCCGGCACGCCGGCCATCTCTACGGCCTCAGCGGCAAGCATCTGCGTGCCCGCATCGCCGATGTGCTGGAGCGCGTCGCCCTCATCGATCGCCGCAAGGACTACGTCGAAACCCTCTCCGGCGGCATGCAGCGCCGCGTCGAACTGGCCAAAGGTCTTATTCACTCGCCTGCCGTCCTGCTGCTCGACGAGCCCACCACCGGCCTCGATCCCGGCGCGCGCCTCGACCTCTGGCAGTACCTGCGCATGCTGCGCGACCAGGAGGGTGTCACTGTTCTCGTCACCACCCACATGATGGAAGAGGCCGAGTACTGCGACCGCCTCGCCATCCTGAGCGAAGGCAAGCTCGTGGCTCTGGGATCACCGGATGAGCTCAAGTCCACCATCGGTGGCGACGTCGTCCTCTTCGAAACGGAAACCGAGCACGCCGCGCAATCGCTCGCCGCCCGCATGGCCGGCCGATTCGAAGTCTCGCCTACAGTTCTTGGCAACACCGTCCGGCTGGAGCGCGAAAACGGCCACCGCTTCCTTACCGCTGTGCTCGACGCCTTCTCCGGCGAAGTCCGCGCCGTCTCCGTCTCCCGCCCACGCCTCGAAGACGTCTTCATCCAGCGCACCGGCCATCGCTTCTGGACCGAAGCCACCGATGGAAGCGCTAAGGAAAAGGAAGGTATCGACTGATGGCGACTGGCGAACAGATCGGAATCAACGCCGAGAGCGCCGTCCTGGCAGCAGAAGATCGCTGGCTCGAAGCCATCCTCGCGCGCGACACGAACGCGGCGGAAGGGATCCTCCACCCCGACTTCCGCCTCATCATCGGCATCGAAGGCCATCCGCTGCGCATCATGCCGCACGCGCAATGGCTCGCCGTTCTGCCGGACTACCGCATCACGGACTGCTCCGTCACTGACCGCCAGGTCTCGGTCTATGGCGACATCGCGGCTGTGATCCTTCTGTGGTCCCAGACAGCCACCGTTCCCGGCGACCGCGACATCAGCGGCCACTTCCTCATCACCGACATCTGGCACAACTCGCCCCAAGGTTGGCGCGTCATCGAGCGCCACTCCAGCCGTCAGGAGAAAGCAGCATAGCCATGGCCACCGTCGCCACCACCGCGCCTCATCATCAGGCCATACGCACCGCGCGTCCGGGCCTGTGGATTCCCTCGTACTCACTCTGGCAGCGTGAGATCGTCCGCTTCTATCGCCAGCGCGCCCGCGTCATCGGCGTCATTGCCTCGCCGCTGCTCTTCTGGATCGCCTTCGGTGCCGGCTTCTCGCACTCCTTTTCTTCCGGCAACTCCGGTGCCAGCGGCCACGCCTTCGGCTACTTCTTCCCAGGCTCCATCGTCATGATCGTGCTCTTCACCGCGATCTTTTCCATGATGTCGCTCATTCAGGACCGCAACGAAGGCTTCCTGCTCACCGTCATCGCCTCACCCGTCTCGCGGTCAGCGATCGTGCTCGGCAAGGTGCTCGGCGGCGCCACCCTCGCCGCCATCCAGGGACTCATCTTCCTCTGCTTCACCCCGCTCGCAGGCGTGCATCCCAGCTTCGCCGGTCTGGTGCTCGCCGCCGTCGTCATCCTGCTCGTCAGCTTTGAGATCACCGCGCTCGGCTTCACCATCGCGTGGCCCATGGACTCCACCCAGGCCTTCCACGCCATCGTCAATCTCATCTTGCTGCCGCTGTGGCTGCTCTCCGGCGCGCTCTTCCCCGCGGACAAGGCCTCCGGCTGGCTGCGCGCCATCATGCTCGCCAACCCGCTCACCTACGGCGTCGACGCTCTGCGCAATTCGCTCGACCCGGCCGCGCACACGGACCACTCGCTCGCTATCAACCTCGCCGTCACCATCGCCTTCTGCCTCGTCACCTTCGCCGCCTCGTGGGCCGTCGTCAATCGCCGCACCCAGAAGCCCGCCGCCTGATTGTTATGTCGACAACTGCCGCATCCACGCACAAACCCGCTGCCTTCCCCACCGGCATCGCCGTCGGCGCCATTCTCGCCGTCTCCGCGCTCGCATGCGCGTTTCTCTTCTGGCTCGTTTACGCCCACCACGCGCCGGATGCCTACAACATGCGCCTGCGCTTCCTGCCCGCGCTCAACGCGCTCTTCAATGGCCTCAGCGCCATCGCGCTCATCTCGGGCTTCCTGCTCATCCGCCGCAAGCGCGTCGTTGCGCACCGCGCCGCCATGCTCACGGCCTTTGCCTTCTCCACCCTCTTCCTCATCAGCTACATCACCAACCACTGGCTGCACGGGGATATGCGCTTTCCCGGTCCGCACAACGCCATCTGGATGGCTTATATCGCCATCCTCATCAGCCACATCCTTCTCTCCGTGGTCGCGCTGCCGATGGTGCTCATCACGCTCTTCCTCGCGCTGACGCGCCGCTTCTCGACGCACCGCAAGCTCGCGCGCTGGACCTACCCCATCTGGCTCTACGTCTCCGTCACGGGCGTCATCGTCGGCGCCATGCTCGCCGGCTGGCACGGCTGAATATGTCTACCCCTGTCACGAATCCGGCCTCACATAAAGCAGCGATGTCGCAGCCTGCTGAACATACACGCACGCCTCGTGCTCCGTTGCCGGACGACGGCACCCGTCCACTCCTTCAGGGCGCCTTATGGACGCTCCTCGTCGGCCTCCTCGCGGCCGCCGCCACACGCTTCCTCTTCGGCGGGATCGGAATTCACGGCCCGCACACCAATGGGGGCTGGCTTTCGCTCATCGTCGCCATGATGTGCCTGCCCTTCGGCTGCATGCTCCTGCTGCTCGGCGGCGCCAAGTACCTCCGCAACCGCCGCCTCGCTCGCAGGAGCCGCTAGTTCCACCGCTAGACAGCGGCGTCGCTCGTCTCCGCCACTCCCTGGTAGGTATAGGTCATCGGACGTGGTCCGCGAAGATAGCCGGTCTCTAGCTCAGCTATCCGAAACCCTGCCAACGTGATGAGCTGGTCAACCTGGCGATCCAGATGGCAACCGCCACCGATACGTTTCCAGAACGGCGTGATCCGCCGTTGCCATGCAGCCACGCCGGGATCGGGAGCTCGGCCATGCTCCAGAAAGATGAGGCGCCCGTTTGCTTTCAGAACGCGCTTCATCTCCTGAAGCGCCCTGGGAGGGTTTGGAATGGAACACAACGTCCACGTCATAACGATGGTGTCGACACTTGCGTTGGCGAGTGGCAGCGTCTCCTCTGCCGATTGCGACAGGAACTCGACCTCAATCGGCTCGACTGTCGCCCGTTTGCGCGCCATCTGCTGAAGTTCCATCGAAGGATCTACGCCATACACGCGCTGCACATCCCGCGAGTAATAGGGCAAGTTCAGACCCGAGCCAATCCCTATCTCCAGCACTTCGCCGCGAGCGAGTGGGATCCAGGCAGCGCGCAGGCGAGTCGTCTCCACATTCCTCATCGCGAGATCGATGACACGAGGCAGAACGTATTTCGCATAAACACCCACAACGCCATCTCCGTCCGGTCGCCGACCGCAACCCGCACTCACGCATACGGCGCCGGCAGACCATGCGCCAGCCGATGTTCGCGCATCTCCCACTCCTCATGCGTACGGATGCGCACATCGCTTTGCGGCATCGCGCGGCAGAGCAGAACAAATCCTGCGCGCTCATCTTCCGGAAAGTAGGAATCCGGGTGGTCATGCTCCACCCGGCCGTCAATCAGGCGTCCCGCGCAGGTAAGACAGCGACCCTGATGACAGATCGCGGGCAGGGCAATGCCACTCGCTGCGGCCGCATCCCAGATGTGCTCATCCTCTCCGCACTCGAGTGCACGAGTCCCCTCAGGGGTTTCCAGAGCAACCCGGTGGACCCGTCTCTCGGTCATCTCAGCTTCGACTCTCGCGAGCAAAAGCACAGACAGTACAAGACCGCACACAACTCCTCGCGCAGCCGTTCTCTCAAGGAACGGCTGCTCAGAACCGGTCTCCACTCGACACGGGTTATCTGTGCTTTTGCTCTAAGGGTTATAGAAGCCCCGATTCTTGCTGTACGGCGCCGCGCCGGGTTCTCCGCGGCGGAAGTGTCCTGACGGTATCGACTTCCCATCGCGCTCATGCGCCAGCAGTTCGATGAACCACGCTTCGTGCTCGATCTCTTCGTTCAGAATGCGCGCAGCCAGGTCGTAGGTCCGGGGATCTTTCCCAAACGTCATGTCGCACACCGCGCTCCAGCTTCGGATCGCGCATCGCTCCGACTCTAGCAGCAGCGTAAGAATATTCACCGCCGTTGGCGGATCAGGAAGCTTGGCCGCTCGGCAACCGGCCTGGTCATGAAATTCGGGAAGGCTATTGGGCAGGTTGCCCCCAAGTTCATAGATCCGCGGAACAATCAGTTCCCAGTGCGCGCGATCTTCGAGCCTCGCATCTTCGCAGATCTCTTTGTAGTCCTCATGCCCGGCCAGATTCATGCGCAGGATTGTGTAGTAGTAGTACGTGCTGGCGAACTCTGCTGCCGCATTCGCAACCAGCATCTTGATCAATTTCTCTACATCCACGCCCCGCGCGCGGATGACCTCGACGCCGACGCGTTGCGTCACGTCGCCCGGTTGAACCGTTCCTGATGTAGCCATCGGATCTCCCTCTCTATCTGGTTAGGTTGCCCGAATTTGCTGTTCGGAGTTTGCGGCCTGGAATTCGTGGCCCGACGTTTGCGGTCCAGACTTGCTCCGCCCTTCTAGGTAAGTGCATCCGTCGCACCGGCGAGTTGCCTCTCGAACGGGACGTTTGCGTCGGATGCCCTCGATGCCCCCGGCCATCGTTTCCACAACAAATTCCGCTGGCTTTTCCCGGTAACCAGGCGTGTATCATCGCCGGGTCGCTGCGCCACCCCTCCCCAGCCGGCGATGCTCCGCCAATGTGCTTTGGGCCGAACCTCGGCGACGGAATCGCTACATGGAGGATCGGATGACTCCCCGCATTCAATATCTGGTGCTCGTTGCGGCATCTGCGTTCTTGGCGTTATCTCTGTCGCCGCATGCTTTCGCCGCAGCAACGCAGGTGGACACCCAGAGTGCCTGCCAAGCCCTTCCTCCCGCGACGTCCCCGGACTTCGAGGCCAGGCTCGAGAACTTTATGGCGGCGTTCTGCTACCGGAGCGAAGGGTGGATGCACGACCCCAATGTGCGCACTTCCGATGGCGTTCATCCATTCGTCAAGGTCTATTACTCTCCCACGATGTGGCGCTGGTTGACAGTGACCCATCGTCAGGGTTCGCCGCCCGACGGCTCAATGCTGGTGAAAGAGCAGTACCCCGGGCTCACAAAGCCGCTCGATGAATGGACCATCCTGGTGAAAGATGCGAAGGGTTCGCATGACGGCTGGTATTGGGCTGACCTGGGCTCGCCCACCTCCTCGTCGCAATCGAAGGCCTCAGCAGCCGCGCAGACGGTCGGGGACCAGGAAGCCGATGCCATGCTGAAGTGTCCGGAGGCCGCCTATCCCAGCATCGGCTTCGGCGAGTATTGCATCAACTGCCACGCCTCGGCGGTGAACGGGCAATCCACGTACGCCACTACGCGTCATGTCCTCGGGCCGGGCGAGCCGCCGCCTTCGTCTCCTCCGCCGAATGACAACATCCATCACCGGCTCGCACGCGATCTATTCACACGGGACATCGTCGGCCCCAGCCCGTGTATGGTTCCCGAATCGCTCGATCACGTGGTCGCAAAAGCGCCCGCGGATGCGCCGAGACATTTTGTCACCTCCGATCAGTGCACAGGCTGCCACAATGCAACCGGCACCCTGTCGCCGACCATGGCCGACCTGCCGCGCATGTTGTTCCCCACCGCCCTCGCCAACCCCATCGTGAACCTGTCGCCGAATGGCGAATGGCGCTTCTCCATGATGGGACTCTCTGGGCGTGACCCGATCTTCTTCTCGCAGCTGAACTCGGAAAGCGCGCTGCACCCAAAACTGGAAGAGCACCCGAAGGACGCCAAACCGTTCGTTCAGGATCTCTGCCTCAGTTGCCACGGCGTCATGGGCGAGCGGCAGTTCAAGTCGGATACCGGTGGGCTCTTCACCAGGGCACACCTTCTGGATGCGCGCTCCGTCTACGGTGGGCTCGCTCGAGATGGCATATCGTGCGCCGTATGCCACCACATTGCTGCCGAGGGGCTCGGCAAGCCTGAGACGTTTACCGCGAAGTTCAAGCTCGGACCGGTGAATGAGATCTACGGTCCGTTCCGCGAAAACGTACAGAAGCTATCGATGAAGAACGCCTTGGGCTTGACGCCCATGGCGACCGAGAAGAATCAGATTGAATCATCGAAACTGTGCGGGTCGTGCCACACCATCGTCCTTCCGGTATATGAGAGCTCCGGCCGGCGCGCGATGAGGAATGGGAAACCGGCAGAGTTTTTCGAGCAGACGACATATCTCGAATGGCTGAACAGCAGCTTCACCAATCGGAGCTGCCAGAGCTGTCACATGCCGACGGAGTACAAGGACAATCCGCTTTCCTACAAGATCGCCAATATCGAGGACGATACTTTCCCGCCGGTTGATTTTCGCTCCCCGGATAAAGATCTCGTGCTGACCAAGCGCGATCCCTACCACCGCCACACTCTGCTAGGCATCAACATCTTCGCGCTCGAGATGTTCAAGCAGTTCCGAACGGAGCTGGGACTGTACAAGCTGGATCCCATGCTGCGCAGCCCGGATACCACTACGCCCGGCATCGATACAGCGATCGCGAGCGGCTTCGAGAGTGCGACCCAGAAGACCGCCGAGGTTCGTGTCCAATCCTTCGAGCGGAATAACAACCGCCTGATTGCAGATGTGCAGGTGACGAACCTTGCAGGACACAGCTTCCCTTCCGGTGTTGGATTCCGGCGCGCCTTCGTGGACTTGCAGGTTTTGGATGAGAAGAACCACGTCCTCTGGGAGTCAGGGAAGACCAATGAAGACGGCGTGATTCTTGATGGCAGCGGCGGCCCGCTGGAGACGGAGTTCTTTACTCCCACGCATCAGAGATTCCAGAAGCATCATTGGTTAAAGAATCCGATTCGGCGCCAGGACCAGGTGCAGATCTATGAGGAGCTGGTGAGAAATCCCGAGGGATTTCTCACGACAAGCTTCATCGCCCTGGATCACAAGGTGAAAGACAATCGCTTGCAGCCCAGGGGCTGGAGTTCCTCCGGACCATATGCGGATCAAACCGGACCTGTTGGGACCTGCGTGAACCGTCGCGGCGATAAGGTGTGCGATCCGGCATACGAGGATGGAAGTGGCACAAGCGTCGTGCGCTACGAGATTCCCATCGATCACAGAACCGCGCGCGCCGCCTATGTCCGCGCCACCGTGTACTACCAATCGATTCCGCCTTACTTCCTGCGCGAGCGTGCCACTGACGCGAAGGGGACCGACACGAATCGTCTCATCCGCCTCACTCACGGGTTGAAGACAGAAGATACCCCGATTGAAAACTGGAAGCTGCAGATTGCCACAGCCGAGCGAGCGCTGGACTCGGGCAGTCAGGTCGCCGCTGTTGGCCGCGCTGCCACGACGCGTTAGGCGCAAGATCTCGCCAACTAGGCTGGGGCGCTTGCTCCTCTTCCGCGTACCGCTCGAGGTGGACAGGAAAACAACCGTTTGTCTAAAATGGCGGCGCTTTCCAAAGCCTACATGGAGGCCCCCGTGCCCTCGAAACTGGTTCCCTCGCTTCTGCTATCCGCCATAGCACTTCTGCCCCTGCCTTCTCTCGCTCAAACAGACGCCACACTCTGGCTCACCAATCCAGACCGCTCCGCACTCCTCGCCGAGCAGTCCCCCAAACTCGCCTTCACCAGCACCACTCCCACCGGTCCGGTCATCGATGTCGACAGCGCGAAGACCTACCAGACGATGGACGGCTTCGGCTACGCGCTCACTGGCGGCAGCGCCATGCTCATCCACCGCATGGATCCCGCGAAGCGCGCCGAGCTGCTCCACAACCTCTTCACCACCGAAGGCGACGGAATCGGCGTCAGCTATCTCCGCGTGACGGTCGGCTCGTCGGACATGAACGACCATGTCTACTCCTACGACGATCTGCCCGAAGGTCAAACGGATCCCGACATGGCGCACTTCTCGCTCGCCCCAGACGAGACCGACGTCATTCCCGTGCTCAAAGAAATCCTCGCCATCAATCCGAAGATCAAGATCCTCGCCTCACCCTGGTCCGCGCCACTCTGGATGAAGACCACCGGCAAAGCCCAGGGCGGCGTGCTGCTACCTGAGTACTTTCCCGCCTACGCGAAATACTGGGTCAAATACATCCAGGGCATGAAGGCCGAAGGCATCACTATCGACGCGCTCACCATCGAGAACGAGCCGCTCAACGAAAAGAACACCCCCTCCATGCTCATGCTCGAATCCGAGCAGGACGACTTCATCGCGCACCACCTCGGCCCTGCCTTTCAGAAAGCCAGCATCAAAACCAAAATCCTCCTCTACGATCACAACCTCGACCACCCCGCCTACGTGCTCTCCATCCTCAAGGACCCCGATGCACGCAAATACGTTGACGGCTCGGCGTGGCATCTCTACGGCGGCAAGGTCGAAGCCATGACCCAGGTGCATGACGCCTTCCCCGCAAAGAACATCTACTTCACCGAGCAGTCCATCACTGAGCGGCCCGGCATCACTGCATTGAACCTCGCTAGGCCGGTCGCGCACGTCATGATTGGCGTATCACGTAACTGGAGTAAGAACGTATTGCTCTGGAACCTCGCCGCCGATCCGAACGCTGGACCCCACACCGACAACGGCGGCTGCACCGGGTGCTATGGCGCTCTCACGATCGACGGTGACAACGTCACACGCCTCCTCGCCTACTATGTCCTCGGTCACGCGTCGAAATTCGTTCCGGCCGGCTCCGTTCGCATCGACTCCAACTCAACCGACACTCTTCCCAACGTCGCCTTCAAAACCCCCGACGGCAAACAGGTCGTCATCGTCTCCAACCCCGGCGACGCCCCGCAGAACTTCGCCGTCCGGTATAAAGGCAAAGCCTTCACCGCATCCCTCGGCGCTGGCTCCGTCGGCACCTACGTCTGGTAGTGCGCGCCTCAGCGGAATCCCATTTCCTCAGTCGGGACATGGGATTCCGAAAAGGGTGTGAAAGCGCGTCCAGATGGCAGGCCAACTCGACACTGCAACAAACGTATCTCTAGAATGACGCCCGCTGCCAAGTCAGGAGACCTTCTGTGCGCTCGAAATTCGTTACTCCGGTTGTCTTCTCCGCCCTTGCGCTGTTCTGCGTTCCTTCCCACGCGCAAAAGGCCGCCACTCTCTGGCTCACCAATCCCGACCGCTCCGCGCTCCTCGCAGAGCAATCGCCCTCTCTGCCTTTCACAAATTCCGCCGCTAAGGGCCAGATCATCGATGTCGACAGTTCCAAGACCTACCAGACGATAGACGGTTTCGGTTTCGCGCTCACCGGCGGCAGCGCCATGCTCATCCATCACATGGATGCGGCAAAGCGAGCGGCGCTCCTGCAAGATCTGCTCACCACAAATGGCAGCGGCATCGGTGTCAGCTATCTCCGCGTGACGGTGGGTTCATCAGACATGAACGACCATGTCTACACATATGACGACCTCCCCAAAGGTCAGACTGATCCTGACATGGCGCACTTCTCGCTCGCGCCCGACGAAACCGACGTCATCCCCGTGCTCAAGGAAATCCTGGCGATCAATCCGAAGATCAAAATCCTCGCCTCACCCTGGTCCGCACCCGTATGGATGAAGACCAACGACGCTGCCAAGGCGGGTTCGCTTAAGCCAGAGTACTTTGCCGCGTATGCCACCTACTTGGTCAAATACATCCAGGGCATGAAGGCTGAGGGCATCACCATCGATACCATCACCATCCAGAACGAACCGCTCAATGAGAACAACACTCCCAGCATGCTTATGCTGGCGCCCGACCAGGCCAGATTCATCGCGCACGATCTCGGCCCCGCCTTTCAGAAGGCTGGCATCAAAACCAGGATCGTTCTCTACGATCACAACCTCGATCGCCCCGACTATCCCCTCTCCATCCTCAAGAACCCCGCAGCCAGCAAGTACGTCGATGGCTCCGGCTTCCACCTCTACGAGGGCAAAGTCGACGCCATGACTCAGGTCCACAATGCATTCCCGCGGAAAAATCTCTACTTCACCGAGCAGATGGTTATCGACGAGCCTGCGACAACGAAGACCCTCGACATCAGCCGCCCGGTCGCCCAGATCATCATTGGCGCTACACGTAACTGGAGCAGGAATGTTCTCATGTGGAATCTCGCCGCCGATCCCAAATTCGGCCCTCACACCAGCGACGGCGGCTGCCCCATCTGCGAAGGAGCCATCACTATCGACGGCTCGAACGTGACGCGCAACCTCGCCTGGTACGCCATCGCCCATGCGTCGAAGTTCGTTCCGCCGGGCTCCGTTCGCATCGACTCAAACACCCTCGACACTCTCCCCAACGTTGCTTTTAAAACCCCTGACGGCAAACAGGTCCTCATCGTCGCCAACCCCGGCAACGCCCCGCAGAATTTCGCGGTCCGCTACAAAAGCAAAGCCTTCACCACATCCCTTAACGCTGGCTCCGTCGGCACTTACGTCTGGTAATGCGCTCATGGTGCAGGGCGGTAACACAACACTGATGCAGCATGTGACCACTGCGATTTGGCCGGGCTCCTGGCCGGGCGCTTTATTGTGCGGGTTGCAAGAGAAGCGTAAACTCCACTCGAAGATTCCTCCTCATCGCACCGTTTTCGGCGAAAGACGTCGAACTGTGTTTAAAACTCCGGGCTTAAGCAATTCACGACATCAGGAGAGACCGAAGTATGCTGCGTATCAATAGCGAAGCTCCCAATTTCACTGCCGAAACCTCGCAGGGAACCATCAACTTCCACGACTGGATCGGCGACGGCTGGGCCATCCTGTTCTCACACCCCAAGGACTTCACCCCGGTGTGCACCACGGAGCTCGGCTACATGGCCGGACTGCAGCCGGAATTCGAAAAGCGCAATACCAAGATCATTGGCCTGAGCGTGGACCCGATCAGCAGCCACTCCAAGTGGCTCGTCGATATCGAAGAAACTCAGGGCCACAAGGTCAATTACCCGATGATCGGCGACACCCAGCTCAAAGTCGCCCAGCTCTACGACATGCTGCCTGCTGAGGCCGGTGACACCTGCGAAGGCCGCACCCCGGCAAACAACGCCACCGTGCGCACCGTCTTCGTCATCGGTCCGGATAAGAAGATCAAGCTCATGCTCACCTACCCGATGAGCACCGGCCGCAACTTCGACGAAGTGTTGCGCGTCCTCGACTCGCTGCAGTTGACGGCCAAAGAGCAGGTCTCCACGCCAGTGAACTGGAAGCCGGGCGAGGACGTCGTTATCGCCGGCACCGTGAGCGACGAGGATGCCAAGAAGAAGTATCCGCAAGGCTGGAAGTCACCCAAGCCTTACCTGCGCCTCGTCAGCCTCGATAAGAAGCCCGAGCCCGTGGGTGCCAAGTGATCTTCAAGCAATTCTATCTGCCGTGCTTGGCGCACGCCTCCTACCTCATCGGAGACGAGGCGACCGGCACGGCAGCCGTGGTCGATCCGCAACGCGATATCGAGCAGTACGTCGCCTTCGCCTCCGAGCACGGGCTCACCATCAAACACGTCTTCCTCACGCACCTGCACGCCGATTTCGTCGCCGGCCACCTCGAGCTGCGCGACCGCGCGGGCGCGACCATCTATCTCGGCAGCACCGCGAAAACCACCTACGCATTCACGCCTCTCCACGATGGCGACATTCTGGAGTTCGGCCGCCTCCGTCTGAAGACACTGGAGACCCCCGGCCACACTCCGGAGTCCGTCTCCATCGTTGTCTATGACCTCGACGCCAGCGACACCCTGCCCTACGCCGTACTCACCGGCGACACTCTCTTCATCGGCGACGTGGGCCGCCCCGATCTGCGAGTGGCGCTCGGCTGGTCGGCTTCGGACCTGGGCGGCATGCTCTTCGATTCCCTGCACGAAAAGCTTCTCACCCTGCCCGACCAGAGCCTGGTCTATCCCGCTCACGGCGCCGGCTCGCTCTGCGGCAAGGCCATCAGCAAGGAAACCGTATCCACCATGGGAGAACAGCGCCGCTGGAACTACGCCCTGCAGCCCATGACCAAGGAAGCATTCATCGGCGTCGTCACGGCCGATCAGCCGGAAGCTCCGCCATACTTCACCTATGACGCCGTGCTCAACAGCCAGGAGAGGCCGACCCTGGACGAAGCGCTCGCCCGCGAGATGAAGCCGCTCTCGCTCGACGCCGTCCTGGCCATACAGGCCGATGGCGCACAAATTCTCGACACCCGTGAGCCCGATGAATTCGCCGCCGCCCATCTGGTTGGCAGCATCAACATCGGCCTCGCCGGCCAGTACGCCACCTGGGCCGGTACCGTGCTCGATCGCACCCATCCCATCGTCATCATCGCGACTCCCGGACGGGAGCACGAATCCGCCATCCGTCTCGGCCGCATCGGCTTCGATCACGTGGCCGGCTATCTCGAAAATGGATTGCGCGCGCTCGACTCACGCCCCGACCTGCTCGCCTCCACCGAGCACCTTAGCGCGCAGTCCGCGGCAGAACGCCTCTCCTCCAAGCAGCCCCCGCTGGCGCTGGACGTCCGCACGCCGCATGAGCGTGAACAGAAACATATCGAGGGCAGCCTGTCCCTCCCGCTCAATCGTCTCGCGGATCATCTGGAATCCCTGCCTAAAGACCGCGACCTCCTGGTCTACTGCGCGGGCGGCTATCGCTCGTCTGTCGCTGCGAGTTTGCTGCAACGAAGCGGATTCCCTTGCGTCGCGGAGATTGCAGGCGGCTTCGCAGCATGGGAGGCGGCGAAGCTGCCCCTCGTCGCGCCGGCTGCCGGAGCAAGCCGATAGGAATGATAGTCTCTGATCCGTTTCGCCGCCTCCGCCTTCTACAAGGCGTGCTTTGCCGCGGAAAGATCCTCACACTCGCTACCCTCGCGCTCTCGCTCGTCGCCGCGCGCGCGCAAACGCCGCAGGAGATCATCAAGCAGGTCGTCGAGGCCGAACGCGCTGCGAACCGGGATGATCACTCCCAGTGGATTTTTCTGGATCACTCCGTCAAACCGAAGGAGCAGGTGCTGCAGTGGACCGCGACCACCCCGCAGGGGAACGTCCAACGCGTCCTGGTTAAGAACGGAAGCCAGCAACCCGAGTCCGAGCAGCAGGCCGGCATCCAGAAATTCCTTGGCGACACGCGCGCCCAGAAGAAGCAGGTCGAGGCAAAAGCGCACGAATTGAAGCAGATTGACACGATCCTCAGTCTCCTGCCCGAAGGCTTTATCTGGACCGTGGTCAAAACCACGCCGGAGGAAACCACGCTGCATTACGTGCCCAATCCCAGCTTCAAGCCGCCTTCGCGTGAGGCACACGTCCTCACCGCAGCCACCGGGGATCTGGTTGCTGACAACCAGCAGCACCGCATCCGTCGCGCCAACGGGCAGCTGATGCACGACGTCACTTTTGGAGGAGGTCTTCTCGGCCGCATCAAGCAGGGAGGCTCCTTCGCCATCGAGCAGAAGCAGGTCGCCCCCTCGCTATGGCAGCTCACGCTGGTTCGCGTTCATCTGGACGGCAAAGTTCTTCTTTTCAAGAGCCTTAACTTCCAGGAAGACGACAACCGCTCGCTCTTTACCCGGCAGCCTGCCAGACCCACCCTCGACCAGGCCGCGCAGGCAGTCATGAAGCAGCCTGCCAGCCCCGAGCAGCAAAGCGCCTCGCAGTAAGTGACCCCACTCCGGCCGGCTGTCGGCGTGCTCCACCAGCCGGCGCAGTGCGCTGCAATCTCCGTCGTCCAATGTATTTCCTTGACCCCTGGCCCCTGATTCGTGATCACGAATCTTTGATTCCTTTCACTGCCTCCGGCATCCTTATTCCGTGCCTCGCCGCGGAAAACTCCTCGCACTCGCCATGCTCGCGTTTCCCGCCGTGCTCCTGCGCGCGCAAACACCGCAGCAGTTGATCCAGCAGATCATCGATACCGAGCGCACAGCGAATAAGAACGACCACTCCCAGTGGATCTATCTCGATCACTCCGTCAAATCCAAGGAGCAGCTCCTGCAATGGGTCGCGACCACACCGAACGGCGACGTGAATCGCTTGCTTGTGAAAGACGGCCGCGGGCTTCCGGAGCCCGAGCAGCTGACCCTCATCAAGAAATTCCTCCACGACCCGCACGCGCAGAAGAAGCAGATGACAGAAAACGCGCACGACTATCAGCAGGTGGATGACCTGCTCCGGCTCCTGCCGGCGGGCTTTATCTGGACCGTCCTCAAAACCACGCCCGACGAGACCACGCTGCACTTCGTGCCCAATCCCAGCTTCAAGCCGCCTACTCACGAGGCGCGCGTTTTCGCCGCAGCCACCGGGGTTCTCGTCGCGGACAATCACCAGCACCGCATCCGCAGCGTCCATGGCAGCCTTATGCACGACGTCACATTCGGAGGAGGTCTTCTCGGCCGCCTCAAGCAGGGCGGCTCATTCGCCATCGAGCAGCAGCAGGTCGCTCCGTCCCTATGGCAGCTCACTCTGATTCATATTCATCTGGATGGCAACGCGCTTCTCTTCAAGAGCATTTCCTTCCAGGAAGACGACGATCGCTCCCGCTTCACCCAGCAACCCGGCAGCCCCACCCTCGACCAGGCCGCACAAGCCGTCATGCACCAGCCCGGCAGCGCCCAGCAGCAAACCGCGTCCCGCTGACTAACCGGGCATCGCCCACCTTGAAAATTGGCGTCCCGACCGGAACGAAGGGTGGTATGCACCCGGGCTCCGCGTCGCGCCTCTCAACGATCGATGAACTCCTGCACCAGCTCGGCCGCAATCATCCCCCCGCTGCTGTTCAAATGGACGCCATCCGTATGGAACCGCCAGCCGTTCAACCGCGCTACCTCATCCGGACTCTTCCTCCGCACCAGCACACGAAAGGCGTCTCGATAAAACGGAATAAACCGGAAGCGTGTGAATGCCTGTCCGGGGGAAGCCCGAAACTGCGCAAGCATGGCTTCATGGACGGCGAGGTACGCGCAATTCTCCCGCTCCGTCACCTGCCGGATGATCGCGCTGTACTCCTCGATGCGACGGTTGATCTCGCTCTGAAACGGATCGGCAGATGCCGGATCTTCCCCGATCGAAGGCAGCGAGCACAGCGCAACGCTCGCCCAGGTCTCCGCCTTCAGGCGTTGCGCGATCTTCTGCATATTCTCGCGGAACCATTCCGGCGAAGGCGGGCATGGCAGGTGTTTCGACAAGCGAAAGAACAGCCTTATCTTCGCCGAAACCAGCGCCAGCACATCATTCCCGCCGATCCACACCACAACCTTGTCCGGACGGCAGGCAACCACTTTCGGCAAGCGCTCCAGTGCGTTGTACGCCAGATCGCCGCCCACGCCGAAGTTATAAAAGCGAACGTCCTGGTTGCGATGCCTCCGGCTCAGCTCGGCAATCCAGTCGAAAGCCTGCCCCCGCCCGGCGGTACTGCTCGATCCCAGACAGGCTACAACCATGGAATTGGCCTCAGACCATTCTCACGCTTCTCACGCTTTAAGCGTGTGCCGCATCCTGACCTTGAGCACGCAGGCCGTCATGCACCAGCCCGGCCGCGCCCAGCAGCAGACCGCGTCCCGCTGAAGCCAAAGAGTTACGCGAATACTGAGCCCGTGCATCTAGATAGGGAGGAGGTCCCGGATGCCAGCAACAACTCCCGAGCAAATCTGCCACCTTTTCAAACAGTACATGGCGGAGGGCGACATTGAGGCGCTCCTCACTCTCTACGATCCGGAAGCCGTCTTTCTGAATAGCTCAGGCGAAACGAAGCATGGCAGGCAAGGACTAAGAAGCGAGCTGGTCCCTCTTGCCTCAGCGAAAGCTATCTTTGACTCAGCATCAAGCAGACGATTCAGTCTGGCGATATCGTATTGATGCACACTCAGTGGACGGTGTCTTCGCCTCAGCCAATGTCCGCGTATGCGATCGAGGTTGCACGTCGCCAGCCGGACCAGACATGGTGTTGGCTTATTGGCGACCCCTTTACGGTTGGCAAGCACACGGCGGCCTGAAGCGAAGATCACCCAGGTCCCAACCCGGGTCAAAGATCAGCAGCGGTTGCGTATCAAAATATTTTTCTGAAAAGTGGAACGGTAGTCCCGCTGCGTCTGCGTGTAAGACTGTGACGCCTGCCCGTAGCACGCCGCTCTTTTGCTGATATCTGCAACTTGCACCACTCGCTGCAATCTGGAAAATACCCAAAGTCCGGTAATTCCAGATTCACCCGAGGCACCTATTGTTCTATCGCGTCGATTACCTGTTGGCCGTAATGCTCGTTGGTCTTCTCGCAGGTCTTGCTTTTAGCCGCATAACTTCTCGCTTCCCTGCAGAACAAGTCGCGCGTAGTTACTTCTTCATCGTCCTCGCCTTGATCGGTCTGCGCATCGTCTGCTTTATGGGAAGCGCTGCCAACCCACAGCTTACATTTTGGAAGATCGCCGGTGGCGCAATCTCGGATCTCGGCTCACTTCTCTTCGGAGCGCTCTTCGGTCTTGCCGCACACCGCACGGATCGGACTGCCCTGCTCCTTGAACCCGAAGTCTTTTCCGCGCTCTGCATCAGCACTGCCTTTGGATTTGCCTTGGCTGCCATTGGCAAGGCATTTTCCATGGACTGGATGATTGGTTTCTTCCACCAATCCGGTTATTCGACTGCCTTCCTAAAGTGCATCATGATCACGGAAGTCTTCGCCGCGCTTGCGATGCTCATTCCGGCCACTGTCCTGCCTGCCGTCTTCGCTCTCGCAGTCGACATGTTCGGCGCGGTCTACACCCACATCCACAACGGCGATCCCCTCAACGACAGCACCGGCGCTATCGGCTCGCTCATTCACCTGGCCATCATTGCGGCCCTATGGATGATGCAGCGGCCCGCACGGCGGGAGACCCCACGCCGTATCCCGTTCTTCGCACTAGGGGCGGGAGGAGTTCTCTGTCTGCTCATTGCAGTAGCGGGCGGAATTCTGATGCGTCACCTCGCCCATGCGTGAGGAAGGCGCAAAATCAGTTGGAAATTCACGCCAGCACGCCTTACGTCGCCCGTTGACCCACCTTCGCCGCGACCAATTCCCACAACTCCGTCCACTGCGGGTCGTCTAAGATCCGCCGCGGAATGATCAGGAACCGCTTTCTGTCTACGAGAAAAATCGCGCCATTCCTGTCTTCTGCAGATCCAACGATTGAATTCCACGAGTACTCAACTTTGATGTTTTCAGGGAAGGAAAGCGAGATTTGTTGGTCATCGAAAGCTAGAGGAACGATTCCTTCGGGACCTGGCGGGAACGTAATGCGATAGCACCGCCGCAGATTCATCGAATAAAGCAGCGGATAGGCCAGAGCGATCCATAGATAAGGGAGAAAAAGGTTGGGCATAGCCCAGGGTGGGGCTGCCTTCCCCGCCACCATCAGCCAAATTGTCTGGATAAGCAGGCACGCAGCGATGGCCGACAATGTCCCCACCGTTGCAAATGGGACCAGCCTCCACGGGCGATAGCGCAGATATAACCGATGTGCCGCTTTGTAGTCCGCATAGGTAAGCGTATATTCCGCTGCGATCATGGCCGTCCGTTCACCCTAAATGAACCGGGCGAGTCCCTGGCCAGAAAAACTAAGGGCATTCCCAAATCGAATCAGCCTCGCAAATCAAAAGCAAAAACCTGCCAAATACATCCACCCAATTCGCTACCATGAAATTAGGGGCATCTCTCGCACTCTTGAAACACCCTCGGCAGCCTTCCCATAAGTCCAATGAATAGACATTTTTACGGCTAAGTCCTTTGTTTGGACATTTTTAGGCCTCGGGAAGGGGCCTAAGCCACTCATTCTGGAGCACTTCCGAGGGTGCCTCCGGCACCGGGAGGGGGGAGGGGGCGGGTAACGTGACCTCTGCTATCCTCGACGTTCAGGCAAAACGAAGGAAGAAAAAGAACCATGGCAAAGAGCATCAACAAGGTCACCCTGCTCGGCAATCTCGGCAAGGACCCGGAGATCAAGTTCCTCCCCAGCGGCCAGGCGGTCGCCAACTTCTCCATCGCCACCACCGACCGCTACAAGGACAAGGCCGGCGAGTGGCAGGACCGCACCGAGTGGCACAACGTCGTCGCCTACGCCCGCACCGCCGAGATCGTCCGCGACTACGTCAAGAAGGGCAACAAGCTCTACGTCGAAGGACGCCTCACCACCCGCTCCTGGGACGACAAGGACACCGGCAAGAAGGTCTACCGCACCGAAGTCGTCGTCAACGATCTGGTCCTGATCGGCGGTCGCGGCGACGGCGAAGGTGGCGGCGGCAGCTACAGCGGCAGCCGTCAGGGCAGCTACTCGCAGCCCGCCCCCGACTACGGCGACACCGGCATCACCGACGACGACATCCCGTTCTGAAATTGGATCTCTGCGCCGCCACCCAGAGCTTCCGTGCCGTTCCCAACCTCGTCAGGCCGCATCAGCAGTGGTTCTGGGTGAGTTCATGTCGGTAGAGGGCATTGCGCGGGTAACGCTGCGACAAACCTGCGAGCAACCTGCAGGCTTTGCCCTGGTCCTTGTCGCGGAGCGCTGATACGGCGAGTAATAATTGGGCGAACGGAGCTAGCAGGTGTCCATGGGCCGCGGTCAGCTCTAGGTCGTGAATCCCCTGCGCCTTGTCGGTTTGGACTCCGCCGGCGGAGAGAAGCCAGCGTATTGGGGCTGGCTTGATTCCCGACAAATAATTTTCGACGCCTACTGCGAGATAAGCGTCGTACTCATCCGGTTTCTGCTTCAGCAGCGCTTCCGCCAATTGCCTTGCCTGCTTAGTGTAGCGAAGGGCTGCGAGATCACGCTTCTCGACGAGCGCAGCGTAGTCTGAGCGAAGCCCGAAAGATAATATCTTCGCGAATTGGGCGTTGGCGTCCTGGCTGTTTCGTTGCAGCGCCTTGTCGGCAAGAGCATCAGCCCGGTCGAGGGCAGCCATGAGCTGCTGTTTGGTTTGCGGATCGGGACTCAGCTTGCGACGATCATCGAATCGGACATCGTCAGTGAAGAGCTGAGACTCGAGAACGTCGAGCCGGTCGAATTCCGCGAAGAGCAACGCGGCGCCGTGGCAGACGGGTCCCATCGGATCATCGGGATGTGCGGCTTCCCATGCATCGAACTGACGATGCGCGGCGGAAAAATCGAGGTTGTACATGTCGTTGAAACCTTGCTCGATTGGCGTGCCGGAATGGATAGCGGCGTTCGTTGCGCAGAGCGCTGGCGCGATAATGATGAACGCGATAAAAGAAAGCAGACCTTGTCTTGCTTTTGTTGCCGTCATTTGCATTCTGTCCATTGGACGCAGAGGTCGTGCCCCGGAAAATATTTTCCATGCGACTCTTGGCATAGCATTAGCCCGTCAGGTATTTATCTAGAGCACACGATACTGCTTTAGCGGCGAAACGATGTCACGCCAGAGTCAGCGAGTTGTCATTCCTGAATCGCCGAAACCGCGCGCAGAGTCTTCGATAGAGACCTAATGTTACACATCCATGGATGACTTCTGCTCATAGTGTTCCACGAAATGACATAGCCACGGCAGCACCCAAGGCGGCTACTCACAGCCCGCCCCGGACTACGGCGACACCGGCATCACCGACGATGACATCCCGTTCTGATCGGCTCGCCGAAACTGAGTCGTTTCTTGAAACAAAAGCCCTCATCGAATGAGGGCTTTGCTTGCGCCAATTGCACTGCCTCACGATTTCAAATTTGAAGGTGACCTTCAAGAGAAAGAACAGCGCGACTGAATAAAGCAGAAAATTACACACTCCGGCAAGAATGAAGCTTGGATCATGAATGCTACGAGCACCAAATGAACTGCCAACGACCGACGAAATCATCAGCCCCGGGGAGAAACAGCATGCCGATACAAACAGGGCACCGGAATACTGTTCGCTCTTTAGGTAACTCAATGGCCCAAGGATCACGATCAGCGACGATATAAGCAGCGCCGCCGCTTGGATCAGTCTGATACGCCTTCCCTTTGACTCGATCACAGCTTTCTTAAGTAATCCGCGTCGATCTTGAGCGACTCTTCCCACGGAACGTCGAACGCCTCCTGCTCCACGAAGTAGTGTTTGATCGTGCCTTTCTTCGCCGCCGCGAAGATCGGCCCATAATCGATCGAGCCACGGCCCAGTTCCGTCGGAACCGGCGGAGCGGTCGGCGAGAAGGGCTTCGCCGCCTTCTTGAAGTCCTTCAGGTGCAGCATGGAGATACGATTGGGATACTTGTGCAGATACGCAACCGGATCACCGCCTCCGACCGTCACCCAGCCGCAATCCATCTCGAACGTCACCAGTGCCGGATCGGTGAGCTTCATCAGTTCGTCATACGGAGTCACTCCATCCACCACCACAAACTCCGGCGTGTGGTTGTGATAGCCGAAGCGGAACCCCGCGGCCTTCACCTTCGCGCCCCACTTGTTGAACTGCTCCGCGTTCCAGTGCCAGTCCTCGAGCGTGAAGGTGTGCTCGGCGCCCTTCGCGGGCGGGTTCTTGTGCCCTGGGTACGAGCACAGGATGTACTCCGCGCCCATCACCTTGTGGAAGGCGATGATGTCGTCGAGCGTCTTCGAGAGTAGATCCGATGAGTAGTGCGCGCTGACGCATCGCAGCCCCGCGCTCGCCATCGCGGCCTTCACGTCCGCTGCCGAGTGCCCGTAGTACCCGGCCGCCTCCACCTCGCGGTAGCCAAGCGCCGCCACCTTCTTGAGGGTGCCGGCATAATCCTTCGGCAGCATGTCGCGCACCGAGTAGAGCTCAAGCCCGAGCGGCAGCCCGAGCGGCAAGCCAAAGACGGGGTGGGTACTCATCAAAGCGCAGGCCGAAACCGCCGCGCTCGTTTGCAGAAATTGCCGTCGAGTAGAAAGACCCATAGGCCGACCATCATACCCAATCGGCCGCACCGCGACAGCAAGTCAGCTCGAGACTATTTCCGAAAAGTCCGCGATGCTGGAAAATCGCGCAGCCACCTCCGCGATCAGCGACAGGCGGTTTCGCCGCAACGTCGCGTCCGGCGCCATCACCATCACCTTGTCAAAGAACAAGTCCACCGCCGGCCGCAGCGTCGCAATGCGGCCAAAAGCCTCATCGTAACGACGGGCCGCACGCAACGACTCGACCTCCGGCACGACCGAGCTGAACTGCACATACAGCGCCCGCTCCTCCGGCTCGACCAGCGTATTCGCCACGGCCGTTGTATCGTATGCTTCGCCCTTCTCGCGTGCCTGACGCAGGATGTTCTGGATGCGCTTGAATGCTGCCGAAATCGCCGCAAGATGTCCGTCGAGATCGGAAGCACGTACCGCTGTCAGTGCCTTCGCGCGTGCGATCGCATCCGCAACATCATCAGGGCCCGCAGCCATAACCGCCTTCGCCACGTCGTAGCTGTAACCCATCACCTCGCGCAGATAGAAGTCGAGCCGCTCGCCGAAGAACCGTGCGACGGCAGAGCCTGTCGTCTCAGCAAGGGCGTCCTGCTGTGGACTCGTCGCCAGCCGCTCCAACTCGCTCAGCTTCAACGGCAGGCCTGATTCAGCCAGGATGCGGATCACGCCATTGGCAGCGCGCCGCAGCGCAAACGGGTCCTTCGAGCCGGTTGGTTCCAGACCGAGCGCAAACATATCCACGATGGTGGCCATCCGGTCGGCCAACCCGAGCAACTGACCCTCGACCGTCGGTGGAATCGCGTCATCCGCCGCGGCCGGACGATATTGCCAGTAAATCGCTTGCGCTACGTTTTCGCCCAATCCTTCAGCGCGCGCATACAAACCGCCGATAACGCCCTGCAGCTCGGTGAACTCTTTGACCAGCTCAGCCGTCAGATCGGCTTTGGCCAGTCTCGTCGCGGTCAGCAACGCCGGCTCATCGAGCTGAATGCCACGCGCCGTCACCAGCGTCGCCAGCGCGCCGGCGAGGCGGAGGTTCGTCTCCGTCTTGGTTGCGTAGCTGCCCAGGTCCTTCTGGAACGTTACCGCCTTCAGCAGCTCCACACGCGCGGCAAGCGGTGTCTTCTGGTCGAAGGTCCAGAAGAACCGTGCGTCATTGAAACGGGCGCGCAGCACCCGCTCGTTGCCGTGCCGGATGACCGCCTCGCCCGCCGCATCCACCTGCGTATTGAGCACCGCGAGGAAGTGCGGCGCCAGTTTGCGACTAGCGTCATCCACCGCGAAGTACTTCTGGTGATCGCGCATCACGGTCACCAGGACCTCATCCGGCAACTCCAGATACTCGCGCTCGAAGGTGCCCAGCACAACACTCGGCCACTCCGTCAACTGCGTCACCGTCTCCACCAGCGGCTCATCCTCACGCCAGCGCGCACCCTCCACCGTACGTGTTACGCGATCCAGCGCCTTCCGGATACGCTCCCGCCGTGTACTCACGTCAGCAACGACATAAGCCGACTCGAGCTGCGCCACGTACTCCGCAGGCGTGTCAATCGTCACCGTTGCATCGCCATAGAGCACGCGATGCCCGTACGTCACATTGCCCGCCACCTTGCCGCCAAACTCCACCGGCACTACTGCTGAGTCCAGCAGAGACACCATCCATCTGACCGGCCGCACAAAGCGCTCCGGCTTTCCCGGACGCCAATACATGTTCTTCGCCCAGTAGATCTTAGCCAGCTCACCGGGCAGCTTCTCCACCAGGATCTCCGCCGCGCTCCGACCGGCCTTTGTCACCGTAGCCGAGACGTATTCACCCTTTGGAGTCGTCTGTTTGACCAGAGCCTCGACCGGGACGCCCGCCTTGCGGGCGAAGGCATGTGCCGCTGGCGTGGGCTGATCGTCCTTGAAGGCCACCTTCCACGCCGGCCCGGTGACCTGATCGGTCACATCCTCTTGCTGCCCCAACACTCCGCTCACCGCGACCGCCAGCCGACGGGGGGTGGCATAGCTCTGTACTTGAGCCGCCTCCCCCACCAGCTTCTCAGTCGTGAGCATGGTCTTCACGCGCGCAGCCAGCTCCTGCTCCGCACTCGCGATCATGCGCGCAGGAATCTCTTCTAATCCAATTTCAAACAGGAACTCTGCCATTTTCGTCGTTCGATCCTCTCGCCAGCCTCAGGCAGCCTGCCCTGCAGCTTGCATGCCAAGCGTCGAAGCGTAAGCGCGTGCCACTCCCACAGTCAGATTGCGGATGCGGCCAATGATGCCCACTCGCTCGGTCACGCTTACGGCGCCGCGCGCATCCAGCAGATTGAATATGTGCGAGCACTTCAGGCAGAGGTCATATGCCGCCAACACGGGTACTCTGTCCCGCTCTCTGCGGGCAGCTTCGTCTTCGCGCACCAGGGCGAGCAGAGCCTGGCACTCCTGCTCGTAAAGGCGGAAATGCTCCCACAGTTTTGAAACGTCGGCGTGCTCGAAGTTGTAGGTGGAGAACTGCACCTCTTCCTGCAGTCGTACTTCGCCGTAGGTGATGGCGCGCTGCGTCAGCGGATCACGCGCCCATACGATGTCATAGATCGAATCGACGTCCTGCAGGAACGCAGCAATGCGCTCGAGGCCGTACGTCAACTCGGCGCACATGGGATCCAGTTCCAGTCCGCCGCACTGCTGGAAATAAGTGAATTGCGTAATCTCCAGACCATCCAGCATGACCTGCCAACCTACCCCCCACGCCCCACCGGCAGGCCACTCCCAGTTATCCTCTTCGAACTTCAGGTCGTGCTCGCGCAGGTCAATGCCCATCGCGGCCAGCGACTCGAGATAAATCTCCTGCATGCGCTCCGGAGGTGGCTTCAGGATGACCTGGAACTGCGTGTGCTTGAAGAGCCGGTTCGGGTTTTCACCATAGCGCCCATCCGCAGGACGGCGCGACGGCTGCGCATATGCCACATGGAAGGGCCGCGGACCGAGCACACGGAGAAACGTCTCTGGCGACATCGTGCCCGCGCCCACTTCGATGTCATACGGCTGCTGCAGTACGCAGCCACGGGCTGCCCAGAAGGTCTGCAGGTTGAAAAGGAGTTCCTGAAAGGTCAGTGCGCTCGCGTTCGCCACACGCCGATTCTAAATGACGGCTTCGTGCTCTCGGCTGTGGCATCCGTCCGGATATACTGCGGTTGCCTGCCATGCACCTGTTGCCTGTCGTGATCGCCCTGCTGCTATCCACGCAAACCGCGCCCGCACAGACTGATTCCAACGCCCCACAAATTTCAGCAATTGCAGATGCCAACGCGCTGCACGAGTACGAATCCTGCACCTTCGAGGACGGATTGCAGATTGTGAAGATCGATTCGCTCCCACCCGGTGTTCAGCAGCGCACCATCGACACAACACAGGGGCCCAAAACCATCCAAATGCACGCTGGCCGACGGATCATGTTTGCCTACGGAGTGGCCGGCAACCTCTTCGCCAATGTAAAGCCGGAGGTGCTTCCGGACGGCAGCTGGGCTTCCGAGAAGCAGAGTCTGCTCGATGAGATCGCAGCCATGATCGCATCTGATCACGACGCGATGCCAAACACGAGCCTTCCCCCGACGATGCACGGCCTCGAGGTATATGGTCTCGACCGAACCCAGCTCAAAGGCGGCACACTCGGCTTCTACCTGCTCTTCGACAACACGCATCACATCGCGACGAGTATTTACCTGCTGAATCAGGAGCCGCTGACCCGCCGCTTTCAGACGATCGAGCAGTATCGCAGCCTGCGCACGCGATTCCTTACAACCTACACCGGCTGCATCGCGCAAAATCACTCACTGCATGCGCCTGCCGCAAAGGACGGACGATGAAACAGTTTGGCCTCCTCCTTAGCTTGTCACTGCTCGCTTTCGCGTGTGCGCTATCGGCGCCGACCGCCGTAGCACAGGCGACACCAGTGCAAACTACTTCTACCGCCGCCGCTCGACTCGAACTGATCGGTGCCGGCGGCCAGCAAGTCAACATTTCGTCGGCTGACTTCCATGCGCTCCCCCCGAAAACTGTTCAGGTGCATAACGAGCATACCGGCGCAGATGAGACTTATCAGGGCGTTGAGCTATCGTTGCTGTTGGCGCGCATCGATGCACCTTTGGGACAAAAACTGCGCGGCAAAGCGCTTGCAATGTACGTCGTAGCCGAGGGAACGGACAAGTATCGAGTCGTCTACTCCCTCGCCGAGGTCGACCCCGCCTTTCACAATGGGACCGTAATTGTGGCCGATCGCGAGGCTGGACAGCCTATCACCAAGGACGGACCATTCAAGCTGGTGAACACGGACGATAAGCGACCGGCGCGCTGGGTGCGCAACCTTGCTTCGATTCGGCTGAGCTCGAGTCCGTAGCCGCCACGGCTTCCTACGATCCGACCCGCACCAGCACGCAGGTGATGTTGTCACGTCCGCCTGCCGCATTTGCAGCGGCAATCAGATTCGCGCAGGTCGCGTCCAGATCGCTGTTACTAGCCAGCAGTACACCCGCAATCGCCGTGTCCGTGAGTTCGCGGGTCAATCCATCGGAGGCAATTAGATACATATCGTCACGTCGAAGCTCGATTTCCTGGACATCCGCGATGACTTCGGCGCGCGTTCCTACTGCGCGGGTGATGACGTTCTGCATAGGCGATCGCCGTGCCTGCTCCCGCGTCATACGGCCGATGCGAATCTGTTCTTCAACGAGCGAATGATCCTGCGTGAGGCGCTCGAGTGTGCCCCTGCGCCATCGGTAGCATCGGCTGTCGCCAACATGCCCCAACCACGCAGTACTGCCGCTTACCGAGAGCGCGACCAGCGTGGTCCCCATGCCTTCCAGCCGACGATCTCGCCGCGCGCGTTCGTACACGGCGCGATTGGCCAGCCGCACTGCTTCGCGGATCGCTCCCACACCCTTCTTTGCCTTGGCCAGCGCGGCAGCAGCGGTCTCCGCTGCCAGATTACTCGCGGTCTCGCCAGCGGCGGCGCCTCCCATGCCGTCGCAAACGACGAAGACGCCCGCCTCGGGGAGCATGACGAAGAAGTCTTCATTGGCGCGTCGGCAGCGTCCACGGTCCGTAATACCCGCAGAGCTCAATGCTGCTCCCTTGTTCACCATGATGGCGGCCTGCTGCTCTTCGGTCCGAATCTGCATAGCGCGCGAGCGTGTCCCTTCAGAGCAGCTACAGTCGTCTCCGCAATCTTCGATGCTACCGGCTTGGACCGGGTTTTGGCCAACTGTTACTTCATTTGCAAGAAATTGGCGGGCGCCCCAGGTGGGCCGCCCTTCCTTGCTTGACACCGCGTCGGCTTAGGGCTGCGGCAGCACCATCACCTGAACCCCGCTGGCCTCCGTGGGAGAGTGATACACCTGCTCGGTTGCCTTCTTGAAATCCTCCGGCTTCGCATGCGGGATATCGGTGAACGTCTGCGGGTTGCGATCGGTCAGTGGGAACCACGAACTCTGCACTTGCACCATGATGCGGTGGCCTTTGCGGAAGGTGTGGTCGAGGTCCGGCATCTCGAACTCGAGATCCGTGACTTTACCCGGTGTCAACGCTTCCGGTTTCTCCCAGCTGTTGCGGAACTTGGCCCGCATCGGCTCGCCGCGCAGCAACTCCTGATAGCCGCCCATGTGCAGCGGCGGCGCACCCAGGATGCGCTTGTTACCGGAGCTCGTGCCCTCTGGGTCGGGATAGTCGTTCGGGTAAACATCGATCAGCTTCACGTCGAAATCTGAATCGGTGCCGCTGGAAGCGATCTTCAGTTTCGGCGTAATCGGTCCGGCGATCGTCACGTCCTCAGTGAGAGGATCGGTTTCGTACACCAGCACATCCTGCCGCGTGGAGGCGAAGCGCTGGTCCTCTACCATGTATCGCTGCGGCACCGTGTCCGTAACATAGGGCACGAACGGCACCGGGTGCGTTGGGTCGCTCACATACTCGTCGTAGTCCTTACCGCCGTTGCCGGAGGGCGCTTCGAAGGAGAGCTTGCCGTCCGCGTGGAAGTAAAGCATCTTCGGCTGCGCGCCGGCTGGCGGCCAGCTGGGATACTTGCGCCACACATTTGTTCCGGTCTCGAACATGTAGGCCTCGGGTGGCGCTTCGCCTTTCCCCTTCAGGTAGTACTCAAAGAACGGAAACTGGATCTCCTTGCGAAAGAACTCGCTGGTCTTTGCGTTGAACGCAATGTCACCCAGAGAGGCGCCATCGCTGCGCGCCCAGCCGCCATGCACCCACGGACCTTCCACAATCGTATTCGGCGTCCCTGGGTTCGCCTTCTCGATGGCGTGCCAGGTGCGCCAGGGACCGCTAAGGTCCTCCGCGTCATACCACCCACCCACCGTCATCACTGCACAGTGCACGTTGCGCATGTGCTGGGAGAGGTCGCGGGCTTTCCAGTAGCTGTCGAAGATGGTGTGGTTCAGCTGATCAGAAAAGAGCGGGTTCGAGCCCTTCAGGTCGCGAGTATCCAGCAGCGAGGTGGGCGTCGCCTTCAAGTAGAACTCATAGGAGTTGGGCGTACCCATGTTGAACCGCTCACGCGGTGTCTGCGCCCCTGTGCTCGGCTCTGCAAAGGGCTTGAAGAATGTATAGAAGCCAAAATTCGCCGCCAGCATGAAAGCGCCGCCGTGATAGGCATCGTCACCCTCAAAGAGGTTTGTCATAGGCGCCTGCGGGCTCGCTGCCTTGATGGCCGGATTCGAGTCGATGATGCTGGCGGACGTATAGAAGCCAGGGTAGGAGATGCCCCAGATTCCAACCTTGCCATTGTTGTTCGGCACATGTGCGAGGAGCCAGTCGACGGTATCGCTCATGTCTGAACTGTCATCCACGTCTGTCTTCGACTTCTTGTCATCGATGTGGGGATCCATCTCAATGAATTTGCCCTCGGACATGTAGCGGCCGCGCACGTCCTGGTACACGAAGATGTAGCCGGCCTTCTCAAATTCGTCTGACGGCCCCAGCTCCTTCTTGTACTGATCCTCACCATATGGCGCGACCGAATAAGGCGTGCGGTCAACCATAAACGGCCAAGGATGCGACTGGTCTTTGGGCACGTACACCGACGTAAAAAGTCGGACTCCGTCGCGCATTGGAATTCGGTATTCGTACTTTGTGTACTGCGCCTTCACATAATCTTCAGTGGGTACTTCAGGCTTCTCTTGAGAATGCGCTGCATGCGCCACCACGAGCGCGAGCGCCAACATGCCGAAAGATCGAAATGACATCGATTTGGGGTCTCCAGGAATTGAGAGGGCAGCAGGTAAACAATGTCCTGCCGCAGTGAACAATAGCACGGAGCAGCGGGAGACAGGGTGGGCCGATGCAGCCTAAGACATTCGTGTGTCGTGCTGGCTTTCCATTGAGCCAGTTGACGATTCTTCGCTCCAACGAATGGAATCGCGCCCAAAGAAAAGAATGCCGGCGCGAACACCGGCCATCGTAGATTCTGCACTCGTGAGACTACTGATTGCCGCCCTTGGCATCCATGCGGGCCTGCGCATCGTGCATCAGCTCGTTCGCACGTTCATACTGGGCTGGATCTTCGCGGGCCTGATCCCACATCTTCTGCCCACGTTCGTATTCGCGTTGAGCGGCCGACGCATCAATCTGCTCCGGCTTCTCTGCGCTTTCCGCCAAAATGGTCACTCGATTCGGCAGCACCTCGGCAAAGCCCCAGGCCACGTAGTAGCGATCGTTTCCCTCGCCACCACCGTGAATAGTCACCAAGCCGGTGCCCAGTTCCGTAAGCAGCGGCGCTGCGCCATAGAGCACCTCGAGGTAGCCGGTGCGTCCGGGCAGTTCCACCGCATCGGCTGCGGTATCCACGAGCTCCCGGTCCGGGGTCACCAGCCGCACCTGCAGCTTGCCGTCTTGAGTCTGATCAGCCATGGTTCTAGGCGTTCACTCCCTGCAGCTTCTCCGCCGCTTCGAGCACGTCTTCGATTGCACCCTTCATGTAAAAGGCCTGCTCCGGAATGTTGTCGTGTTTGCCTTCGATGATTTCCTTGAAAGAGCGCACCGTGTCCTGAACCTTGACGTACTTGCCCGGCGAGCCAGTGAAAACCTCAGCAACGTGGAAGGGCTGCGACAGGAAACGCTGCACCTTGCGGGCGCGCTGCACCGTCAGCTTGTCTTCTTCGGAAAGCTCATCGATGCCCAGGATGGCAATGATGTCCTGCAAATCCTTGTAGCGCTGCAAAATGCGCTTCACACCCTGCGCCACGTCATAGTGTTCCTGCCCAACCACGCGCGGCGTCAGGATGCGCGAGGTGGAAGCCAGGGGATCGACCGCCGGATAGATGCCGAGTTCCGACAGCGGCCGCGAAAGCACGGTGGTTGCGTCGAGGTGGGCAAACGCAGTTGCGGGCGCGGGATCGGTAAGATCGTCTGCGGGCACATAGATGGCCTGCACGGACGTGACAGAGCCACGTTTAGTGGAAGTGATGCGTTCCTGCAACTCGCCCATTTCGGTGGCGAGGTTGGGCTGGTATCCCACCGCGGATGGCATGCGGCCCAGCAGCGTCGAAACCTCCGAGCCTGCCTGTGTGAAACGGAAGATGTTATCGATGAACAGGAGCGTGTCGGCGCCCTGCTCGTCACGGAAATACTCCGCGATGGTCAATCCGGTCAGCGCTACTCGCAAACGCGCGCCTGGCGGCTCCGTCATCTGGCCATAGACCAGGGCAGCCTTCGACTTCTCACGGTTCTTGGTGTCGATGACGCCCGACTCCTGGAACTCGAGCAACAGGTCTGTGCCCTCGCGCGTGCGCTCACCCACGCCAGCAAAGACCGAGACGCCACCGTGTTTGGATGCGACGTTGTTGATCAACTCCTGGATGACGACCGTCTTGCCCACGCCGGCCCCACCGAAGAGACCGATCTTGCCGCCCTTCAGGAATGGCTGAATCAGATCGATGACCTTTACGCCGGTCTCGAACATCTCCTCAGAAGTGGACTGCTCTTCAAAGGAAGGAGCCTGCCGATGGATCGGCCTCATCTCCTTCGCATTCACCGGGCCAAGCTCATCCACCGGGAGCCCAATGACATTCAGCACGCGGCCCAGCGTCGGGACACCCACCGGCACCGTGATTGGACCGCCGAGGTCGATCACCTTCATGCCGCGCACCATGCCCTCTGTCGATTCCATGGCAACGCAACGCACTCGGCCCTCGCCAATGTGCTGCTGGACTTCAAGGATGACATTGATCGGTGATGGCACATTGAAGCCCTCGCTCACCACGCGAAGAGCCTGGTAAATCGACGGCATGGTTTTTTCGTTGAACTGCACATCGACAGCGGGACCGGAAATCTGCACTACCTTGCCGATGTTTTCCTTGCCCCTGCCGATCTTTGCGCCCCGGTACTGCGCGCCTTCGTCCTGCCCCTCGCCCATGCCTTGAACGGCGTCTTTGCGGATGTCAATCTGTGCCATATCAATCCTGTCCTATGCGCCGTCTACGACGGCGGTAACCCCTTAAAGAGCGGCGGCGCCGCTCACAATCTCGATGATCTCCTTGGTGATGGCCGCTTGCCGCACGCGATTCATGGTCAGCGTCAGCGAGTCAATCATCTCGGAGGCGTTGTTGGAGGCCGAATCCATGGCCGTCATGCGCGCTGCGTGCTCTGAGGCGACCGACTCCAGCATGCCGCGATAGAGCTGGGTGGCGACAAAGCGCGGCAACAGACTGCGCAGCATCTCCTCGGGCGGCTGTTCGTAGATGTAGTCCACGTCCGCCGTCCCGAACTTCTGCGCTTCTTCGTCGGCCTCGTGCGTGTCCGGTTCCTGGAGGCTTACGCCGGCGCTCAATGCGGCTTCCCCGGCGCGCTCCCGCTCCTCGATCGACGGCTCTTCCGCCTGCGCGACCTCGTGCTCGCCCGGCGGCTCTGCCAAAGGCACCAGCCGCTCCACAACAACACGCTGCGATATGACCGAGCGAAACTCGTTGAAGACCATGTACGCCGCGTCGATCTCGCCACTGATATAGCGATCGACAATGTCCTGCCCGATCTCGGCTACTGCATCGAAGCGCAACTTCTCCAGCATGCCAGGATGATCGCCCGTAACCTCAATCGCGGCCGACCGTTCGCCGCGCTTGCGCACCAGCGGCTTCTCTTCCAGTTCGCTGTCGAGTGACATCCCTTCCAGCTCTTCAGCAGGTTTTTGATCGCCGGCTTCGGCATCTCTCGTGATCTGCGCGGCTCGATAACGACGGCGGAAGAGGTCGCGCGCCTTGCGGCCGATGGTCTCGATGTCGACGTTCAGGCCGCGCTCGCCATTTTCCGTGGCGATGAACCTCTGCGCCGCCTTGATGATGTTCGAGTTGAACGCGCCGGCGAAACCCTTGTCACCGGAAACGACGATGAGCAGGACGTTCTTTTCTTCGCGCGGCATGAGCAGCTGGTGCCGCACTTCGCCGGTCTTCGGGTTGTAGATATCAATGCGCCGCATCAGCGAGCGAATAACGCTCGCCATCATCTGTGCGTAGGGGCGTGCCGCCACCGCGCGCTCCTGGGCGCGGCGCAGCTTTGCCGCAGAGACCATCTTCATGGCCTTGGTGATCTGGCGCGTGTTCTTCACACTGCGGATGCGCCGCTTTAAGTCGAGGACGTTTGCCATCGTTCGTTAGGCCTTCGCCGCCACTTCCTTCTGCGGCTGATCGGCTGCCGTCTTCTTCTTGTCCTCATCGCTCAAAGGCTTCACCGAAGACTCCTTCAGCTTCGCGTCGTGGTGCTCGGAGAGATAGTTCTCCTTGTACTCCTTCAGCGCCGCCTTGATGCGGTTCTTGAGATCATCGTCGAGCGTCTTCTTCTCGATGATGTCCTTCAGCAACTGCGACTGAGCCGAGTCAAGATACTTGTACAGGCCCTCCTCGAAGCCGCGGATGTCTTCTACCTTCAGGTCGTCCAGATACCCGTTGGTGCCGGCGAAGATGATCATCACTTGCTTCTCGGTGGGCAGGGGCGAGAACTGCGGCTGCTTCAGGATCTCGGTGAGACGGACACCCCGGTTCAACTGGTTCTGCGTCACCTTGTCCAGATCGGAGCCAAACTGCGAGAAGGCGGCAAGCTCGCGGTACTGCGCCAGGTCGAGCTTCAATGTGCCGGCAACCTGCCGCATGGCTTTGATCTGCGCGGCCCCGCCGACGCGGCTCACCGAAAGGCCGACGTTCACCGCCGGACGCACACCGGAGTTGAAGAGATCGGTTTCCAGATAGATCTGGCCGTCGGTAATCGAAATCACGTTCGTCGGAATGTAGGCCGAAACGTCGCCCGCCTGGGTCTCGATGATGGGCAGCGCGGTCAACGATCCGCCGCCCTTGGCATCGCTCAACTTGGATGAGCGCTCGAGCAGACGTGAGTGGAGATAGAACACATCGCCCGGATACGCCTCGCGCCCCGGCGGCCGGCGCAGCAAAAGCGAGATCTCGCGATACGCGACCGCGTGCTTCGAAAGATCGTCATAGATCATCAACGCATGCTTACCGTTGTCGCGGAAGTACTCACCGATCGCGGTCGCAGCATAGGGCGCCAGGTACTGCATCGGCGCAGGTTCGGATGCCGTCGCGGCAACCACAATCGTGTAGTCCATCGCGCCGTACTCTTCAAGCGTCTTCACCACCTGCGCGACCGACGAGCGCTTCTGGCCGATCGCGCAGTACACGCAGATCAGATTGTTCTTTGCGTTGTTGATGATGGTGTCGAGCGCCACCGCCGTCTTGCCGGTCTGGCGGTCGCCGATAATCAGCTCGCGCTGGCCGCGGCCGATCGGGATCATGCTGTCGATGGCCTTCAGCCCTGTGGCCATCGGTTCGCGTACCGGCTGGCGGTCTACGACGCCGGGCGCGAGGCGCTCCACCGGGTAGGGAACGGTGTTCTCAATGGGCCCCTTGTCGTCGATCGGCTGGCCAAGCGCATTTACGACGCGACCCACCAGCGACTGGCCCACGCCGACGCTCATGATCTGCCCGGAACGCTTCACCTGATCGCCCTCGCGCAGTTCGGTGTAGTCGCCAAGGAGCACGGCGCCCACTTCGCTTTCATCCAGGTTCATCGCCAGACCGGCCACGCCGTGCGGAAATTCGATCAGTTCGCCGGCCATTACCTTCTCCAGCCCATGGATGCGCGCGATTCCATCGCCGAGCGAGATGATGGTGCCCACCTCGTCGACATGCATCTCGGAGTCGTAGTTCTGGATCTGCTCACGCAGCAGTTGCGTAATTTCGTCTGCCTTGATCTGGGCCATGCTCTCTATCGTCTCTCTTGTCTTTGTCGACTTTGAATCTGTCTCGGAAAAGTACTTCTGTTGTGCGGGTGGCGCAGACCGCTGGCTTCGCTAACCGGCCACGAGTTCCTGCTTCATGCGGTCCAGGCGCCCCCGCACCGAACCGTCGTAGATGGTGCTGCCGATGCGCACCACTGCGCCGCCAATCAGATCATTATCCTCTCGAAAGCGGGCCCGTACCTGTGTGCCGGCCAGCCGCGCCACCTGCTGCTCCATCTGAGAGCGTTCATCGGCGTCCAATCGGCGTGCGGAGATCACCTCTACCTCTGAAATGCCCTGCCGGCGGTCCATCTCGGCTCGATATTCGGCAACAATCTCCCCGATCGCGTTCATCCGGTCGTGGCGCAGCAGTACAGCAAGAAAGTTGCGCACCTCACGCGACAGGTGCAGCCGGGGCGCCAGCGCATCGATGACCCGCACGCGCACGTCGGCGGCCAGCGCGGGATTGAAGAGTGCCTGACGCAGATCCACGCTTTCATGAAGCGTGGCAACGAAATCGTTGATCTGCGCGTTCACCTCGTCGGCTGGAACACCGCCGCCCAGAACCACATCGGCGAAGGCCCGAGCATACCGTGCCGCAAAGTCCGCCATCAGTTCCGGCCCCCCTGACTGCCATTGTGGCCAAGGCTCGCGGCAAATTCCTGAATCAGGGTACGATCGTCGCCTTCCGTCAGGTGCAACCGGGACGTCGCACGATCAACCGCCAGTTCCGCGGCAAACTTGCGTAGCCGGCGCTCGGCAGCAGCGCCCGCGGCCGTAATCTCCTGCTCCGCCGCGGTGACGATCTTCTTTTTCTCATCCTCCATTGCCTGCCGGATGCGGATTTCGTCATTGGCGCTGTCCCGTTCGGCCTGCTCGCGCACCGCAGCGATTTCGCTGTCCAGGTGGCTCAGCCGCTCTTCTACCGCGCGCAGCCGCTCGTCGGCCTTTTCAGTTGCAGAGCGCGCTTCCACGATCTGGCGATCAAGCTGCTGGCGTCGGCTGCGAAAGGCCTTCGGCAGACCCGTCACCAGGTAGTAGCCCACAACAACGAACAGCAGAATGGCGTTCAGGGCCCAGAAGAAGCCCGATGCCACGTCCGGAGACAGGTGAAAGAGCCTGGCAAAGGCACTCACCGGCTTGGAATGCTTGAAGACGTATTCCTCGTCTTCCTGCTCAGCCTTGGCCAGGTTCTGAGATGTCGCCGTTTTGTTGTCGATGAAAACACTATCGGACTGTGGTGCCGGATTTCCGGGTGCACCGGACGGCTGTGCGGCAGGATGCTGCGCTCCCGCCGGCGTCTGCGCAAACGCCGGCGTCAGTGCGGCGGCAACGAGAAGGGTGGCGGCCAGCGGCCGCAGGAAAGGCGCTCGCATCAGTAGGCACTCCGGGAAATCGTGGCTGCAGACGCAGTCCCTGTGGCGGAAGGAAGAATGACCCGAAGAATCTCGGCTGCCAAGGCATCTGCCCTGGCATCGAGCGCGTCACGCGCCTCTGCGGCCTCGGCATCCAACCTCTCCCGCTCGGTACGCACCTTCTCGTGCGCCGCGTGGCGAGCTTCGTCGAGCACACGATCGCGTTCGCGCTGGGCCGCCTGCATGCGTTGCTCGCGCGCCTGGAAGATCTCCGCCCGTGCCGCTCGTAGCTTCGCCTCATACTCCTGCGCGCGCGCATCCGCCGCGCGAATTGCCGCCTCTGCCCGTGCCATTGCGCCGGTTGTCCGCTCCCTCCGCTCACTCAACACCTTCAACAACGGTGCGTGCACCAGCACCCGGTAGGCGGCAAGCAATAGTAGAAACAGCACAGCCGTCGGTATCGAACGCAGGAAGAGATCAGCCAATTGATGGAGGATTAGGTCCAATGCAGTCCCCGAGGGTGCCATCCATCAGGATGGAAGATGGCGGCAAATAAGTCTGGAAACTATGGTTCTAACAGAGCCGATTTTGGGGTGTCAAACCAGCCTCGCGAGGCACAAATCAACGGTTTTGGGTTAATGAATATTATCCTCGTAAATTCTTGACCAAGGCCTCAACGGGGGTACACTGGTATGTATCTCGACCCAATCCGGGTCTGCTGAATGCAGGGTCGAAGGGACGTAGCACCGCTTCCCTTCCCCTGCAGCTCGGCACTCTTCAACAAATGACAAACCGGCCTATAACGATTTCAGGGGGACGAAATCAGATTCTCAGGCGCTCGGAGTTCCTTCCGTGCCGCCACCATTCTCAAGCCAGAACCGCCGGTAGCGCCCCAATAGCGATGCGGGTCCTTCAACCATCATCGTCACGTCGCTTCCAGTGAAGGTGCGGTCCGCGATGCGGGCGCCGGCACCCAACGCGGCAAGTACGCCGCCCTCGCTTTGCGGCACCGTCATAGCTCGCGTCTCCAGCGGATCGGCCGAGAGCGCCGCGTCCATCCGCGCCAGCAGCTCCGGAACTCCGTCGCCTGTCTTCGCAGACAACAAAGTCACATCAGTTCGTCCACTCAGTCCCACCCGCTCTACTTCCGGCAGAAGGTCGCTCTTGTTAAGCACCTGAATCTGCTTCGCACCGTGCACATCCAGCTCCGCCAGCACGCGGTCCACCTCGCGATGACGTTCCTCGCGCATCGGGCTGGCCGCGTCCTCCACGTGAATCAACACCTCAGCCTTCTGCACTTCCTCGAGCGTGGCGCGAAACGAGGTGACGAGAGTGTGCGGCAGATCGCGGATGAACCCCACTGTGTCGGACAGCAAAATCTTGCGTCGCGAAGGCAGCGTGAGCGCCTTCAGCTTGGGGTCAAGCGTGGCAAACATACGCGCAGATTCGAGCACATCTGCGTGCGTCAGGCGGTTGAACAGTGTGCTCTTGCCTGCATTGGTATACCCCACCAGCGCAATGGTCGGGACCGGCACCGCCTCGCGCCGCTGGCGCTGCTGCCCGCGGACCCGGCGCACAGCCTCAAGGTCGCTTCGCAGCTGCACCAGCCGTCGCTGAATGCGCCGCCGGTCGGTTTCGAGTTTCGTCTCGCCCGGGCCGCGGGTGCCAATGCCGCCGCCGAGTTGGGACATGGCGGCGCCACGCCCGGAGAGCCGCGGCAGCATGTACTCGAGCTGCGCCAGTTCCACCTGCAAGTGACCTTCGCGTGTACGCGCATGGCGCGCAAAGATGTCAAGGATGAGTTGGGTGCGGTCGACCACGCGTGCTGGGAGTTCACTCTCCAGATTTCGCAACTGAGTCGGTGACAAATCGTGATCGAACAGGACGACATCCGCCTCAGCCGAGGCCGTGATCCCCGCCACCTCTACGATCTTTCCCTTGCCGATCATCGTCGCGGCGTCCGGTTCAAGCCGGCGCTGCGTGACTTCGGCGACAACATCGCCGCCAGCGCTCACCACCAATTCATGGAATTCTTCGCGGGCGGCCTCGAAATCAAAGCCAGACGCGGCAAGACGCGGCGCGCTTTCCGTCAGGCCATCGCCCGAAACACCTGCAGGCTGGTCAGCTATTGACTCCAGAACCTTGGCCGGTTGAGCAGCCGCTCGCGCTTGAGCGGCGGCACGCGACATCGCGCGCCGCCGCCCGGAAAACTCGACCGACACCAAGACACACCGGTTCGTGCGCGCTGGTTTCGAAGGCACGGCTCTGTTCATACCGCGAGGTGGGGGAGGCAAACCGCGGGTGCTACGATTCCGCCTCCTGCCGCAGAGGGGTGGTCGGGGTGTGTGGCACGGCGGCAGGCGGATGGCCGAGACGGTGATCGTGCATCACGGACCGATTGCTCACCACCGTCGAGATAGCGTGTTTAAAGATCAATTGCTCCTGGCTGTTGTTCTCGAGCAGAACCGAGTACTTGTCGAACGAGCGGATTCTGCCGGTCAGTTTCACGCCGCTGACAAGATAAATGGTGATAGGCGTCTTGTCCTTGCGGACCGTATTTAGAAAAGTATCTTGAATATTTTGTGCCGGCTTACTGTCCATGGTGCCGATCTCCGATGCCTTGCGGCGACTGTTTTTCGTTCAAGCGGTACCGTGCAGAGTTTGCAAAGTGAATCTGTTTGCTCCCATTGCAAGGCAGTGTGACATGGCCATCAAAAAAGTCAGTACCAACCCAAACCCGCGGCAGTATAGCCCACCCGGGCAGAACTCTGGTCGGACACGTGTGTCGGATGCAGAAAATATGCCCGGGGTTGCGATAGGCTTCTCTGGTGACCCCGGTGCACAACGTTACCACGTCCGAGGTATCTTCGGCCGACCCCGGCGACGGGGCGCCCACGGGGGTTCCGCTGCTCGATTTCGCCCGTGAATATGCCCAGATTGGTCCCGAACTGCTGAGCGCGGTGGAAGCCGTGTTCCGCAGCCAGCGCTTCGTCCTGGGTCCCGAGGTGGCGTCGTTTGAAGAGGCTGCCGCCCGGCACTGCGGGGTGGCAGAGGCCATCGGCTGCGCGTCGGGCACGGATGCGCTCTGGTTGGCCATGGCGGCGGTCGGCGTTCAGCCCGGCGATCGCGTCCTGACCACCGCCTTCTCCTTCTTTGCGACCGCCAGTGCCATCCTCCGGCTGGGAGCCACGCCGGTGCTGGCAGACATCGATCCGCGTACCTCAAACATCGACCCAAAGGCGACCGGCGCGGCACTCGAAAAGCACCCTGTAATTCGGGCCATCCTGCCCGTGCATCTCTACGGCCAATGTGCCGACTGGACGGCGCTGTCAGGCGTGGCCGGCCGCTGCAACTGCCTATTGATCGAGGATGCTGCCCAGGCCTTTGGGGCGCGGTGGGACGGCACCCCTGCAGGGGCACTCGGTGCGGCCGCCGCTTTCAGCTTTTACCCCACCAAGAATCTGAGTGCCGCCGGCGAAGCCGGCATGGTCACCACGGCAAGCGCGGCCATCGCCCGACGGGTTCGCAGTCTCCGGGCGCATGGCATGGAGGTCCGCTACTACCACGAGGAGATCGGCTGGAACAGCCGGCTGGATACCTTGCAGGCTGCCGTCCTGCTGGTGAAGCTGCGTCATGTGGATGAATGGAATCAACGGCGTCGCGCCCTGGCCGCCCGTTATGGCGAACTCTTCACTGCCACCGGGGTCGTCGAGCCGGGCCCTTATCCGCATCACGGGTTGGTGCTGCCCTGGGCCGATCCAAGGGCGCATCACGTGTATCACCAGTACGTCATCCGTGTGGCGCGACGGGACGAGTTGCGGACGAGGCTTACGCAGCGCGGCATTGGATCGGAAATCTACTATCCTCTCGCGCTCCATCAGCAGAAGGCGCTGGCCTCCCTTGGCTATCGCGCCGGAGCCTTTCCGGAGAGCGAGCGCGCGGCTCGCGAAGTTCTTGCACTCCCGATATTCCCGCAACTGCGCGACGACGAACAGGAGCGCGTAGTGACTGCGATTCGCGACTTTCTCAGCTAAGATCAACTTCCCCAGATGGCTCCCCCGGTCTACACTCCACTTGCGGTAAAGGTTGATTGGAGGGGGCGGACCATGACCGAAGCAGGAGCAGGACTGAACCGCAGGACCTTTCTAGAAGGCGTGCTTGCGGCCACCGCGCTTGCTGCCGTGCCTCGTGCCCTGCGGGCAATGCCCAATAACATTTCGCCCTCCACTGCTCTCCAGCGGTTGATGGAGGGCAATGCTCGATACGTGCGCAATCAGATCGATGTGAAAGATTTCAGTGCGGGGCGTGCGGCGCGGGCCCAGGCGCAATATCCAATCGCGGCCATCCTAAGCTGCGCAGATTCGCGGGTCGCTCCGGAATTCATCTTTGATCGAGACCCAGGAGAGCTTTTCGTCTGCCGCGTTGCAGGCAACTACATGAATGTGGACATCCTTGCGAGCCTTGAATACGGGGTCGAAGTGCTGGGTGCTCCGCTGATCATGGTCCTGGGACATACGAACTGCGGCGCGGTGAAGGCAGTGCTGCAGTACGAAAAAGACCGTAAGCCTCTCCCCGGACATCTGCAGATGTTGCTGGACGCAGTCTCCCCCGGCGTGGTCGAAGCCATGCGGCAAGGGCCCACAGACCAACTGGACCATGCGATCGAGGCCAATGTTCGCCACAATGCGCAACGTATACGCCAGGCGCATCCGGTGATCGCAAAAGCGGTAGTTGAGAAGCGACTCGATGTCGTCAGCGCAGTCTACGAACTGGCTACCGGGGAGGTCCGGCTGCTGAAATAGGACCTTCGTCAATCAAATTGAAGCGCCATGTGGCCAACAAACTTTAGCGGTGATGCCGTTTCGCCGCGCGTTCGGCCTTCCGCCTCTCTGCCTCAGCGGAAGCGCTCGAAGCGAGCTTCGGCATCGCCACAGTGGCTTGGTCCACCCGTCTCACTGTCTCCCCGTCCAGCCGGTACTTGATTGAGACTGTGGGCACCGGTATGAATCTGCCGGTATCGGGATCCAGCGCCGGTATCGCGCCGGCTGCGCCGAGCTTCAATGTAAACGTCGGTACCTGCTGGCCCTTCGCGTCGAGCACCTCATGGCCTACGGTGACGGGCAGGTATCCGACCACGTCGTTCATGCGCAGACCGCCTTCGTAACGATGCTTGCGGCCATTCCAAACCAGCAGCCGCACGCGTGAGTAGGCGTAGGGCAGCCCATCCTGGTACGGACTCAGCACCATCACGTACTCCGGCGCCTCGTGGTCGGGAAATGGCGATGCGGCGTCTTGAATTTTGGCCAGCAGGTACGCCCCGACAATCCTCTGCCCCTCCGCATATCGGACCACTTCGTCGGGCACGTCCACGTCCAGGCGGCGGGCCAGCAGCCACCCGACACGGCCGTGGCTGTCACGCACCAGCCACCAGTCTTCATATGTCGGGGGTGGGGCATTGGGATCGACCGCTACAGGCGCGGGGACAAATGCGTTGTCCGGCGCAGATGGCGGAGCGGGCTCTTTGCCCAGTTCAATCGGACCTTTCGGCGTTGGCCCCTTGCCCTTCTGGATCAACTCCATCAGCCGGTCGGCAGCAGCGCCTTCTCGCGCCTCAGCCGCCTTGTGTTGCTGCTGGCGGTAGGTCTCCTCCGGAGTCAGCTTCCGGATACTTGCGCGCTCCAGCAGTTGCAATTTATCGCCTTCCGGTAGCAGAAAATAGCGCTCTGTGTCGCGCCCCGGTGAGAGATGCGCGAAGAGCTCATCGCGCACTACACCAGTGGCGACTACCGGATCCTTCGCATGCTCACTCCCCAGGCGCTGAAAGGCATCGTAGGTTGGCTGATCGATGACGGAGTGCTCTTCGATCCATCCGATCTTGCCATCCAGCGTTTGCACCTTCAGAAATCGCCGGTCACGATCCAGCAGCTTGAGCTTGTCTCCGTTGCTGACGGGAGCGGTTTTGCTCGACACAGGTGCGACACGATCACGCAGCCACGCATTTTTCGCCATGACATAGACCAGATCAGCGTTGCTGGATGCGGCGCGGTGACAGCCGGAGAGCCCCGCTCCGCAGGCGAGCGTGACTGTCCACGCCACGACAACGCGCGAAGCGAGAGGGAGAATGCGTCTGCTCCATAGTTCTTCGACCACGATCTCTTCCAGATATACAGGCGAGCGTGGAAGCTGGCGAGTCCCCGTTAGTGGGAAAGCCGGATCAGGTAGCCGGCGCTTTTCAACAAATGCCAGAACAATGACAAAGGCCGGGACGATCGTCCCGGCCTTTGTTCTGCGCGAGCTCAGTGTGTGCTCGCGATGGCCGTAGCCCCTGAAATGTTCGTCGCCGTCGCACCTGGATCAATTTTTCCGGCCGTCGTCGCGTCAAAGGAGAACAGCTGCAGATCCGGGCTGCCGCCCGAATTCACTGCAAGCAGAAACTTCTTTGACTGATCGATCGTGAGCTCGAAGGGCAGATTGCCCACCGCAGGAAATGGCGAGCCCGTCAGCGCGGTAAGGGTGCCGGAAGCGAGTACGGAAAAGCCGCTGATTGTTCCGTTCGTCGAGTTCGCAGCGTAGAGATAGTCCCCGGTCCCGTCGAACTGAAGAGAACGGGGCTGGCTGCCGGCTTTGAATGGCGAGCCGCTTATCTCCGTGAAGGTGGAACCGATCGTGAACACCCGCACACCGAGATTGGTTTCTCCAAAAAACAAAGCGGTGCTGGTCGGATTCACCGCAACACCAAAGTCTTGATTCGTAACTCCGCCTATCGCCTTTGGAAAGATATTCACGGTGTTTGCCGACAGTGCTCCGCTTGTGTTGAAAGGCAACGGAGCCACTCCCAGTTGTCCCAGCGTCACAAACACAAAGCTGCTGTTCGGCGCGACAGTGATGCTCTGTACTGTCAGATTGGTCGTATCCGTGCCGGAAGGAAATGCAATCGATACAGGGGAACCAGTGATTTCGGAAAGTGTGCCATCGGAATTGATCGCGTACTCACCAACCGCCGCTGCTCCGTTGGCCAGCCCCGCGACCAGCAGAAATTTGCCGGAAGGATCGACCGTCAGCGCGAGTGGCGCGACATCCTGCACCAGGACGCTGCTGCTGATGAGCGTCGGCACCCCCGTGCCGCTGTTGATGCTCGAGCCGAAGATACCGGTTCCCGCCACACCCACATACAGGAATGTGTTGGCCGGTGTAACAGCGAGACCATTGATTGCCGCAGTTGCGAACTGGCTCGGAGACCCGGAGAGAGTTGCCAGTGCACCGGTGGAGGATACCGAGTAGCCGGCCAGCGTGCCGCTCCCCGTGCCGACGTAGGTGTAGCTGCCGACACTGCCGCCTCCGCCACCACCGCCACCCGTGTCCTTGGTGAAAAAATCACCGCATCCAGCAAGCAGCAACGCTGAAGCGCACAAAGAAGCTACAAGACCCCACAGCCGTCTGCCCAACATGTCAATCATCCTATATGCGCGCCGAGGCGAATCTCATCCAACGAGATCCGGCGGGCACAATCGCACCGACGCACGTGCAGCCCGGAACGCTCATGAACGAAGGAATGCCCGGATGATGCACAGGGGGAAGATCGTACCGGCAAGGGCTTATTCTGCGACCTAGCCGGGGTTCTGGCAGTTCGCGCAGAGGCCGAGAACATCGACGGAATATCGCTCCGCGACAAAGCCATTGGGTAGCCGGCGCGGATGCGGCAGGTCGCCCAGCTGCTCCTCATCCAGATCGTAGATCGCTTTGCAGCGGGTACAGACCATGTGGTGATGTAGACGGTCGTTCATCTCAACGCGGAGCGAACCGTGATGCATGCTGACTTCACGAAAGAGCCCGCTTGCGATAAACAAGTGAATGTTCTTGTACACCGTGGCGAGCGATATGGAAGGAATTCGCTCCTGCACCCGCGCGTAGACCTCTTCCGGACTCGGGTGTCCGGGAATGCTCTGCATGACTTCGAAGAGCACCTGCCGCTGATGCGTCACAGTGAGGCCATGGGTGGCACACAGCTCCCGAAAGGAGACATCCTGTCCGGACCTTAAATGCCCCGCGATGTGTGCAATCGACATACCTTCCTAATTGGAAAATAGTTATTAAGAAGTGTCAATTCCCCGTGAACTCGCGGAAATCAGTTCGGCCGGTCACGCCATCCGTGCCCGAACCGGGCGTCCAGCGGCTGCCTTCCGCGGAATCCCGCGTCGAGTGTATGCCAGTACTCGATGCGACTTTCTCCGCGCCGCCAGCACAGCAGCACCAGCTCACCATCGACGCGGCAAGGAAAATCCAGAAGGCCGGTATCTAAGTCTTTTACCTGCACGCCGATAACATCCATTTCCGCCAGCACTTCTTTAGCTCGCTGTACCTGCGCTTCGCCTTCTGTCCGGTTGCGTGCTACTCCCGCGATGTCGACTGTCATACCACCCGAAAGGAAGATTCGCTGCCGTAGGGACTGGATTTCGCTCTCCAGCCGCTCGGCCTCTTCTTTTGCCGCGATCACCTGCCCCAGCAGCGACTCCACTACCGGCAGCAGCGCATTCGCCTCCTCGAGTGTGAACGTCTTCATGCGCTCCTTTGAGTCGCCTCGGAGGCCCGTGCCTCCGCCGGCCGCGCCTTGGGCGCGGGAACGCCGATCTCGAGCATGCGGTCCAGCGCAACCTTGGCCCAGTGTTTCACATCCTCGTCCACCTGGATGCGGTTCACTACACGGCCCTCGATCAGGTTCTCGAGCGCCCACGCCAGGTGTTGCGGCGAGATGCGATACATCGTCGTGCACAGGCACCCTGTATCGTCGAGTGTCATGACATGCTTGCCACTGGACGCAAACTGCTTCGCCAGCCTGTTCACCAGGTGGATCTCTGTACCGATGGCGAAGGTGCTGCCATCTGGCGCCTTCTCGACCAGTTCAATGAGCCGTTCGGTTGACCCCAACGCATCGGCCTTCTGGCACACCTCCCAGCGGCACTCCGGATGCACGATGACTCGGATTCCTGGATACTTCGACCGCATCGCATCCACATGGCTGGGCAGGAACCGCTGGTGTACCGAGCAGTGCCCCTTCCACAGGATCACCTTCGCCGCGCGCAAGCGCTCCGGCGCAACACCACCATTGATCTGCCACGGATCCCACACCACCATTTCGTTCAGCGGAATGTCCATCGCGTAGGCAGTGTTGCGTCCGAGATGCTGATCGGGCAGGAAGAGGATCTTTTCCCGACGCGCAAATGCCCAGTCAAAAGCCGCCGCTGCGTTCGACGAGGTACAGACCAGTCCCCCGCGTTCTCCGCAGAAGGCTTTGATTGCAGCGGTGGAATTCATATAGGTCAGCGGAGTGATCTTGTCTTCACCCAGCCCCATACGCTCCAGTGACTCCCAGCAGTCCTCTACCTGGCTGATCTCGGCCATGTCCGCCATGGAGCAGCCGGCGTTCAGGTCGGGCAGGATCACCTGCTGGCCAGCCTTGCCCAGCACATCCGCGCTCTCTGCCATGAAGTGCACGCCGCAGAACACCACATAGCGGGCATCCGTGTTGGAAGCGATCTTCGAAAGCCGGTAAGAGTCGCCGGTGAAATCCGCAAATCGGATTACCTCGTCGCGCTGGTAGTGATGGCCAAGCAGAACGGTGCTCTTGCCAAGCTGCTTGCGCGCAGCAGCGATACGCCCGTCCATCGTGTGGTCAGGCAAAGTAAGGTAATTCTCAAGCGAGCAAGCTTCGCCCTCTATACCAGAAAGAGGCGCATCAGCTACACGCGCAGCAGGGATATCTTCCACCAGCAATTCCATCGTCTTCCGCCTTCAGTCCGGCCACCTCTTTTGAGCGCCGAACGGGGATGTTGAAAGCACTTTCGGGTTGCAGCCGGCTCACTGCGAAGCGTCTGCCTCGCCCAGCCTGCGGGGATGTTGCAACCTCGTTACAACAGATGCGTGTCCGTAGCATACGACGCAAATTGCGGGCGCCGGACATTACCTCTGTTTCCACCAGTGTATTACAGCGAATCTCCGTCAGAATGAAACGGATAGCCAATGGGACTCGTTCTTGTGTCAGACCAATCGCCCACCGCGGTCCGAGCCGTCAGAAAGGTATAGTTGGAAAGGAATGCCGTCACCCGCAATGTTGGCTTTTTGCCTCTCATCCTTCGGTCACCTTGGGACTTTTCCGGGTACGCCGGCGCTCTCGCCGGTGAGCCAGGCGAACTTCGGCGTCGGCGACACACTCTTCATCGTCGTGATCGCGCTGGTCGTCTTTGGGCCGAAAAAGCTGCCTGAAATCAGCCGTCAGGTCGGCAAGCTGCTCTACGAGTTCCGCAAAGCTTCGAACGATTTCAAATTCCAGATCGAAGAGGAGTTGCGCGCCTCCGAACAGGCCGAGCGCCAGAAGGAACTCACCGCTCAAGCCGCCGTTACGCAGCCCGCTACTCCGATTGCCATCGCCGCCGGCGAAACCGTGAGCGCAGAACCCATAATGGAGGGGGTCCGGGCACCTGAGCCTCCCATCTCCGCCGCCGAAGAACATTCAACTGCTGATACGGGTCAGCCTGCCGCGTCTTCTCCCGACAGCCCCGCAGCGCCAAACATTCAGCCACCCGCCAGCGGACTGCCGGTCAGCACCCGCTCGCCCTACCGCGCCATAGAGAACACGGACGGCGCGACCCAAGTGACGGCCGCGGGCGAGTCGTTAGACCAGCCGCAGGCGCTAGACGAGCCGCAGGCACTCGATGAACTGCAGGCGGACGCCCAGGATGCTGTGCGGGCCGCCGCTGCCGATCCCTCTTACAACCAGTCCGGAGACGCCGTTCCCACCCACCATGGATGAAGACCTCGTCGAGCGCGCACGCAATGCGGTGACCGAGCGCGCCGAGCTGCCAGGCATGAGCCTGATCGAGCACCTCGAAGAACTCCGGCGCCGCCTGATCCACTCGGGTATCTACCTGGTGGTCGGCTTCTTTATCGCTTATTACTTTCACGACGGCATCGCTCGCCTGATGACGAAGCCGATCACCATCGCGCTCAAGGAACACCATCTAAATCCGCAGCTCGTCTATCTCAATCCGATCGACCCGTTCAACTTCTATCTGAAGTTGAGCTTCGTCGGCGGCGCGATTCTGGCCTCGCCGTTTGTCCTCTTCCAGGTGTGGCTATTCATTTCACCTGGCCTTTACCGGCAAGAAAAGCGCTATGTGCTTCCCTTCATGTCGGCGACCGTGGGGCTGTTTCTCGCCGGAGCATTTTTCGGCTATCACTATGTTTACCCCGGGGCTCTCGATTTTCTGCTCGGCTACGGCAAGCAGTTTCAGCCCATGGTCACGATCAGCGAATACACCGACCTGTTCATGACCGTGATTCTCGGCCTGGGGGCGGTTTTCGAGCTGCCCATCCTGGTGATGTTCCTCGCGCTGTTCGGGATCGTGACTCCTGGCTGGCTGTGGCGGAATATCCGTTATGCCATCCTGGTGATCTTCATCATCGCGGCCATCATTACTCCGACCCCGGACATTCTCACCATGTGCGTCTTCGCCGCGCCGATGCTCGCTCTCTACATTGTCAGCATCGGGGTAGCCTATCTGGTCCACCCGGCACGCCGCGACCGCAAAAAACAGGAGGCCGCGTCCTGATTCGCCGACTCACTTTCGTCGCTATGCTGTTGATCGCGCTTCCCCTGCTGCATGCGCAATCCTCCGCACAGTTCAACGGCGCCAAGGCACTCGAATATGCGCGACAGTTTGTGGCCTGCGGACCGCGCTTCAACGGCAGCGCCGGACTGCTGTGCGCTCAGAATTATCTGAAGAAGCAGTTCGCACACGACAACCTGCAGGCGGATACCTTCGTAGCCACCACGCCCGCGGGCCCACAGCAGATGACCAACTTCATCGTCCGTTTTCCCGGCAAGAAGGACGGGATCATCGTGTTGGCCACGCACTACGAGACAAACTATCCGCTCCGCGATACGTCCTTCGTCGGTGCAAATGACGGTGCCGCGACAACCGGGTTGCTGCTCGAAATCGCCAATCACTTACGCGGACATACACTCGAGGGCTATAACGTCTGGCTCGTCTTCTTCGATGGAGAGGAAGCGGTAGAGAGCTGGAGCGCATCCGACTCGCTCTACGGCAGCCGGCATCTGGCAGCCAAATGGCAGATGGACGGCACGCTCAAGAAGATCAAAGCCCTCCTGCTCGCCGACATGATCGGCGATCGCGATCTGAACGTGCAGCGCGTGACCACCGCCACGCCGGCAACCGAGGACCTGGTATACGAAGCCGCAAAGAAGACCGGGAACGCGAGCCACTTCTTCAAGACCGATGCCGCGGAGGAGGATGACCATCTGCCGTTTGTCCAACGCGGCGTCCCCTCTGCCGATGTCATCGATTCCGACTACGGGCCGCACGACGCGACCCATCCCGACGGCTGGCATCACACGCCCGAGGACACCCTGGACAAAATCAGCGCGAAGAGCCTCACCATCTCCGGCGAGGTCTTTCTGGAAAGCATCCGACTGCTGAATGCTCACTGACGGCCGCATGATCGCGGGCGCGCCCCTCACCTATTGGATCGGTTTTCACGCAGTCGTTCTGTTGCTGCTGGTCATCGACCTTGTCGTGCTCGGCCGCAGACCCGAGGGGCCGCGCTTTCGAACTGCGCTCTTATGGACTGCGTTCCTCGGCGTGCTCGCCCTGGCCTTCGCCGCCTTCATCTTATTTACCCAGGGCCACGAACACGCGCTCGAGTTCCTCTCCGGCTATGTGCTGGAGGGCTCGCTCTCCATCGACAATCTCTTTGTCTTCCTGGTGCTGTTTCGAAACTTCGGCCTCACTGTTGACCAGCAGCATCGCGCGCTCTCCTACGGCGTCCTGGGCGCCATTGTGCTGCGCGCGGCCTTCATAGTGGCCGGAGTCGCTCTGCTCGATCGCTTCGAAGCGATGCATTACATCTTCGGCGCCCTCTTGCTCTACACGGCGTGGCGGCTCATTCGCCCCCAAAAGGGCCGCGAGGCGCCTCCATCCCTCGCGCAATGGATCGATCGCCGTGGCTGGCGTCTCTCGCCAATGCTGCTCGCCGTACTCACCATCGAGCTTACCGATGTGATCTTCGCGATCGACTCTGTGCCGGCCGTCCTCGCTGTGACGAACGACATCTTCATTGTCTACACCTCAAACATCTTTGCCATCCTGGGCCTGCGGTCGCTCTATTTTGTGCTGCAGGGCCTGCTTCATCAGCTGCATCTGCTGCACTACGGCCTCGCAGTCATCCTCGCCTTTGTCGGCGGAAAGATGATCGCGGCGCGCTGGTTCGAGATACCTACGCTCTGGTCGCTGATCATTATCATTAGCACTGTGGCCATCTTTGCCGCCGCTTCCCTGCTGTTGCCGTCCTCTTCACGGCAAAATGCGTCAGCGTAGCGCCGGCGATTCCGGCTGCGGATCGCCCTGCCTCTGGACAGGAAGCAGCGGGCCGAAACTGACTGCATCGCCTGCCAGATGCGAGTGCGTGCCGAACCGCGCATCATCGCGCTTGGGAAAATCATTCCGGTAGTGCGCGCCGCGGCTCTCTTCACGCGCCAAAGCACAAAGGACGATCGCACGCGCCACGCGCGCAAGGGAACGGGCTTCGTATTCGCGCCGAGTCCATTGCATAGATGGAATCGCTTCCACATAATCCGCTGCCATATTCAGGTCGATACTCTTGAGCAGCTCAGCATCGCGAAGCAGCCCTGCGTGCTCCCACATCTGCCGCTGCAGTTGCCGGATGGCAGCCTCCACCGGTGGAAGCGTGCCTTCCCCGCGCTGTAGTTGTGCATCCGTTTCAGCGGTTGCAACGTGAACAGCACATTCACTTCGCATGCATTCTGCGGCCCGCGCGCCGAAGACCAACCCTTCGAGCAGTGAGTTGCTCGCCAGACGGTTCGCGCCGTGGACACCCGTGCAAGCCACCTCGCCTGCCGCAAACAGGCCCGGTAATGATGTCTGCCCATCCACGTCGGTCCGCACCCCACCCATCAGGTAGTGGGCCGCCGGACGCACTGGAATCAGATCGAGCGCGAGGGCGAGGCCATGCTGATGGAGAAACCCGGAAATGCCAGGAAAGCGCGCATTCAGGTCGATGCCAGCGACGTGCCGCATGTCCAGATACACTTGCCGGCCGCCGATGCCCTCCCGCGTAATAGCGCGTGCCACCACATCTCGTGGCGCCAGTTCCAGCAGCGGATGGTAGCGATGCATGAAGCGCTCGCCTGCCGCGTTTACCAGCCACGCTCCCTCACCACGCAGCGCCTCGGAGAGCAGGAAGCGCGGCACCCCAGCGAGGCTCAGCGCCGTAGGATGAAACTGATAAAACTCCATATCTGCCAGTTCAGCGCCGGCAGCAAGGGCGGCAGCGATCCCGTCCCCCGTCGCTACTGTCGGATTCGTGGTATCGCTGTACACTTGGCCCGCGCCGCCGCTGGCAAGAAGGACAGAACGCGCTTGCACCGTTCGGATTTCCCCATTCTCATCCAGCAGCCGCGCTCCGCACACGCGCCGGCCCGCAGTCAGCAGATCGGTAAGTAGCGTCCAGGGCAGCAGCGTGATACCCGGCGTTGCGTATGCATGCGCCAGTAGCGCCCTGCCGATCTCGCGGCCAGTCGCATCTCCATTGGCATGCAGAATACGGTTGCGACTGTGCGCGCCTTCGCGGGTCAGCATCAGCTCGCCCGCATGCTCGCCGCTTGCATAGCGGTCAAAATGAGTGTCCCACTGCAGCAGCTCTTCCACCCGCGCGGGGCCCTCTTCCACCAGTACTCGAGCGGCAATCGGATCTACCAGCCCATCACCCGCCGCGAGCGTGTCTTCCAGGTGCTGCTCAACATCTTCCGTCCCGCTGATTGCCACCGCGATGCCGCCCTGCGCATATTGCGTGTTCGATTCCCCAAGCGCTTCCTTCGTGACCACAAGAACCCGCCCAGCTTCGGCCAGCGTGATAGCAGCGCGCAGACCGGCAATTCCAGCACCGATGATCAGGAAATCTGTAACGGCCGGAATGCTAAGTGCGGCTCTTTCCATTAGCCGAGCCTATCATTCGTGTCGCCCGGATTCATCATCGATACCACAGGGCTGCGGTACGATGAGCCGAGTGCGTACTCTCCCTATCCACACTGCTTCGGCCTCCTATGACGTCGTGCTCGGTGACGGCCTGCTGGCCCAGTTGCCGCAGCACCTGCGCGCCATCTTCGGCGAGCGTACAGGTCGCCGCGTCTACGTCGTGACCTCGCCCGAAATCTGGGCGTTGTGGTCGCAATCATTCCTGAGCGCCTTTAGCACCGATGCCGCTCAGCCACTCGTCCTGCAGCTACCGGCGGGCGAGCAGCACAAGCGGCTCGCAGCGCTGGAGCGGCTGGCACAGCAACTGGCGACCGCCGGCGCCGATCGCAGCTCTATCCTGATTGCCTTCGGCGGCGGCGTCATCGGCGATATGACCGGCTTTCTCGCAGCCATCTACATGCGCGGCATCGATTTCATCCAGGTGCCGACAACGCTGCTGGCGCAGGTGGACTCATCCGTCGGCGGCAAAACAGGCGTCAATCTCAGCGCCGGCAAGAACTTGATCGGCTGCTTTCATCATCCACGGCTGGTGCTGGCGGACACTGGGCTGTTACGCACACTGCCCTCAGCGGAATTGCGCGCTGGCCTGTTCGAAAGCCTGAAGGCAGGACTCATCTACGACAGTCAGCTTTTCGCGTATATCGAGCGCCATGCCGAAGCGCTCCTGCGGCAGGAAACAGAACCGCTGACCCATGTGATCGCGGAGTCGGTACGCATCAAGGCCGATGTTGTATCCAAGGACGAGCGGGAGTCCGGTCTGCGTATGATCCTCAATTTCGGGCACACACTTGGACATGCCATCGAAGCCCTCACTCAGTATCGAGGACTACTGCACGGTGAGGCCGTGGGCTGGGGGATGCGTGTAGCGGTGGAGGCCAGCCGCATGCGCGGTCTGCCCGACGCGGAGGCAAGCCGGGTCCTGACCGCGATCGACTCATTGGGTCTGCCGCCGCTCCCGCGTCTGACCCCCCGCCGCCTGCTCAATGCGGCGGCCGGCGACAAGAAACGGATTGGAGGCATCCGCCACTTCGTACTCCTGCAAGACATCGGACGTGCCAGCGTGGTGAATGACCTGACCGATAACGAACTGCTCAGGGCCATCCAAGCCGGGCTGAAGCTGGGCAGATGACCGTGCAGACGCGTGGCGCACAACCAGTCGGCACCACCGGCGAGCAAGACGCGGCAGCCGCCGTGCAGGCGATGTTCGACTCGATTGCCCCCCGGTATGACTTGCTGAACCATATCCTCTCCGGATCCATTGACCGGTTCTGGTGGTGGCGCACGGCACGCCGCTTTCGTCATATTTTGTCGCATCCACAAGCACGTATTGCCGACATCTGCTGCGGGACAGGCGACATGACGATGGCCCTTCTGCGACGACGGCCACCGCTTGCTGCGCCGGTCCTCGCCGTAGATTTCTCGCACCAGATGCTGATGCGTGGCGCCGCGAAGTTTGCAAAGCACGGTGCCATCGCTGTAGAGGCCGATGCACTTCATTTGCCGATCGCCGACGGTACACTTCAGCTCCTGACTACGGCATTCGGCTTTCGCAACCTGGCCAATTACGAAGCCGGCCTGCGCGAGTTCCATCGCGTCCTCGCTCCCGAAGGTGAGCTCGGCATCCTCGACTTCAGCGAGCCGGGTGGAATTCTCGGCAAGCTCTATGCCTTCTATTTCCGGCGTATCCTGCCGCGCATCGGACGTCTGCTCTCAGGCGCCGGCAGCGCCTATGCATATCTGCCCGCGTCCGTTGGCCGTTTTCCGGCGCCACGCGAGATGCTCGCAACGCTTGAGAGCATCGGCTTCCGCGATGTGCGCTGGACTCCCTTCACATTTGGCATTGCCGGCCTCTACACCGCCCGCAAGCCGTAGCGGGGGTTGCTGGCCCGCCGTGTGCGCTCCCGTGTAGGCTTTGGGTATGTCCTCGCCGGACGATTCTCAAGTGACCATGCAAATCAGCCAGGGCATCGTAAAGCGAAAGCGAACCGCTGCCCTGGTATCGATGCTCGCTGCGTGCGGGATGACTGCGCTGAAGCTGATCGCCGGCCTGCTGACCGGCAGCCTCGGCATGCTCTCTGACGCAGCGCACTCCGGTCTCGATTTGCTTGGCACCGCACTGACCCTCATCTCTGTCCGCATCTCCGACAAACCCGCCGATGAGGAACACCCTTACGGTCATGCCCGGGTGGAAACTCTCTCCGCTTTTACCGAGACGTTTCTAATGGGCGCTTCGTGCGTCTGGATTGTGGTCGAAGCAGTCATGCGCATCTTTGTTGCACCGGTCACTATTCGTCCCTCAGTGTGGCCGTTCGCGGTACTTGCGCTTTCCATCACCGTCGACCTCAGCCGCTCCCGTGCGCTTAAGCATGTGGCATCGATCTCCGGATCGCAGGCACTCGAAGCCGACGCCCTTCACTTCGCCTCGGACATCTGGTCCAGCGTGGCAGTCGCCGTCGGGTTGGCCGCCTCCTATGCTGGCGTGCGATTCGGCATTGGCTGGCTGCGCTTTGCTGACCCTCTGGCGGCGCTTGTAGTCTCGGCAGTCATCCTCCGCTTTGCCTGGGGGCTGGCACGCCGCACCACCTATGAGCTGCTTGACACCGCACCCGCCGGCGCGCGGCAGCAGATTGTCCGCGCCGTGGAACACATCGAAGGCGTGGTGGACTTGGAGCGGGTACGCGTGCGCCGCTCTGGCAACCGTGTCTTTGCTGATCTCCGCGTAGCCGTTCCACGCTTCGATACCGCCGCGCACATTGAGGTGCTGGTGCAGCGGATCACCGCAGCAGTTAAGGCAGTCGTTCCTGACGCCGATGTCACCATCCGCACACTGCCGCGTCAGGTATCGGGGGAAAACATCTTCGATCGCATCCGGGGCGTGGCCGCGCTCAACAACGTAACCCTGCACGACCTCAGTGTGCAGCAGGACAAAGATGGCTTGCATGTCGAGCAGCACGTTGAGGTTGACGAGTCTCTGCCGCTGGTGGAGGCACATCGCTTTATATGTGAGCTGGAAGAGCAGATGTACCGCGCCGCGCCGGAAGTAAGCAACGTACTGACGCACATTGAAAGCGAGCCTGCCACCATCGAAGCATCCGACAGCATCGAGCAGGACCGTCTCCTGCAGGAGGAGCTGCGCAGTGTGGCGCGAACGCTGCCAGAGATCATCGACATTCACGAGGTTGCCGTATCGCGTATGGGAGATCACCTGCACCTCTCCTGCCACTGCACCCTCCCCGACGCGCTGCCGATGCATCGCGTGCATGATGTCATCACATCTCTCGAAGACCGGCTGAAGCTGAAATGTCCTGAGGTATACCGGATGCTTGTGCATCCGGAGCCTGAGGCCGACAACCGGCACGAAGGTCGAAGATGCAACCGCATTGATGACGTGAACAGGATGGAGAAGAATGATGGCGAAGGCGGAATGGCAGCACGATCAGGTCTACACAGCCACATCGGATAGTGGACACTCGCTGACCTTCGACGTTGCGCGGGTCGAAGGCCCAACGCCAACGGAGTGCGTCCTGATGAGCCTGTGCGGTTGCACGGCAGTCGATGTCATCAGCATTCTCACGAAGAAGCGCGAGGCCTTCACCGCCCTGACCGTCTCCGCAAAGGCAGAGAAAGCAAAAGAGCCGCCCACCGTGTTCACCGACATCGAGCTCGTTTATCGCGTCACAGGTTCGGTGAACCACAAGAGCATGGAGGATGCCGTGCGCCTGTCGAAGGAAAAATACTGCTCCGTATCGGCGATGCTGGAGAAGACGGCGACGATCACCTACACCATCGAGTACGCAGACGCATGATTCTTCGCCTGTTTCAGTTCGCTTTGGTGCTGGTACTCCTGGTGGTTGTCGCCATGGTGTCGGCGCTCACCACCATGCGCTTTGCCATTCATGGCGCCGAAGTGAAGGTCCCCGACTTTCGCGGCTTGAGCGAGGCTGACGCTCGGCGTAAAGCGGCCGAGGATGGCCTGGAGATGAGCATCGACGACCACTTCTACAGCACGGTCGTGCCGGAATCCCGGATTGTGACGCAGGCGCCGGCAGCCGGCACCATCGTACGCACTGGGTGGCACGTACGCGTAGGCCAGAGCCTCGGCGCGCAGAAGGTCGCCGTGCCCTCCCTCCTTCATGATCAGGAGCGGGTGGCTGCCCTGACGATCCGCCGCGCCAGCCTGCAGCTCGGCACTATCGCACACATGCCGTACGCGCTCGCGGAAGCCGGCACCGTCATTGCGCAGTCTCCGGATGCCGGGGCGGCGTCCGTGGATCGCCCCACTGTCGCTCTGCTCCTGAGTTCGCCGGTGTCGCCCGAGGCCACCGGATACGTAATGCCGGACTTCACCAACCAGCCGGAAAAAGCCGCGGAGGCCGCCGTGAGCAAAGCCGGTTTGAAGCTGGCGCCCACTCTCTATCGCCAGGCGGAGATTCCGCCGGTCGCTTTCATCGCCGCGCCCGGCGAAGCCCCTGCCCCGCCGGCACTCCCCATAATGCCGGGCACTGTCATTGCGCAGCAGCCCGCAGCGGGAGCCCGCGTTGAGGCAGGCGGCACGATTCAGTTCACTCTCGCGCAATAGCATTATCGGTACATCTATCAACCGTTCAATGACTGTTCTCGTGGCTTTTCTTAAGAAAAAGCCACGCTGAGTAAATCTCCGCCGGACACTCTTATACCGAAAATGCTCTAGTCACGGTCGCGTCAGGATCGCCGCGAAAAAACCGTCGCAGGGCAAAATGCCAGGAAGTGTCTGGAGACAGCTCTCGCGCAATGCGGTCTCGCGTAACCGTCGCGCTCCATCCGGATGAAGGCTTCCTTCCGCCTCCATCGTATCGAGGCGTTCGCTCACATCAATTAGTTGGGCGGACCTTTCCGACGCTAAGAATGCCTCGACGACCATCGAGTTCTCTTCCGGCTCGAGAGAACAGGTAGAGTAGACCAACCGTCCACCCGGCGCGAGGACGCGATACGCTGAGCGGATGATTGCGATCTGGCGCTCCTGCTGCCTCGCAACCTCGCTCGCAACCAGCCGCAGCTTGATCTCCGGATTGCGCGCCAGCGTTCCCGTTCCGCTGCACGGCGCGTCGCACAGGACGAGATCAAAATCGTCGCGAAATGGCAGGTCTGTTGCGTCTGCCAGCACGCATTGAATCTTCGCCGTCAGTGGCTCGCGGGCGAAGTTGCGGCGCATGGCATTCAACCGCGCTTCGCTGATGTCGCAAGCGGTAATTTCGGCCTGCGGATTCTTCTCAGCCAGGATTGCGGTCTTGCCGCCGGGTGCAGCACAGCAATCCAGAATTCGTCTTCCCCGCCCCGCCAATTCCGCCACCAATTGTGAGCCCTCATCCTGAATGCGTGTGTTCTCCGGCGCATCGCTGCTGTCAGAGAGCTGCCGTGCACGCGTCAAGAAAGCGCCTGCCCGTGACGATCCCGGGTCAGTGGACGTTTTGAACCGCACCGTCGTTTGAGGCGCTTGCTGATCGTAGGCAGCAATAGCAGCCGCGGCAGCAGAACCAAACTGCCTGCTCCATCGCTCCATCATCCACGCCGGATGCGCACCGACTGGATCGAGAGCGATCGACGAAGCATCCTCTGCCACGCGACGCAGCACTGCGTTCACCAGGCCCGACGGGTGTCTGTGCCCGCTCGCTTTCGTCAGTTCCACGCTTTCCGACAACGCGGCATGCGGCGGAATCCGGTCCATTCCCAGAAGCTGCCACGCGCCCAGCCGAAGCGCGATTGCGACTGCATCGTCTAAGGCGAATTTCTTTTTGAGATAGCCCGCAAGAATCGCGTCCAGGGCAAGCTGCCAGCGGAGCACACCCATCACCAGCGCAGTGGTAAGGTTGCGATCGGCCTGTGACAGTGACTCGATCGCGGGCGCCCGCAATAGCTCGTCACAGTGTGCGCTGCGAGAACGCTCCATCGCCAGCAACACACGGAAAGCCGCCATGCGTGCGGCAGTCACTCGAGCCGCCATCACGAGCCCAGGCGGTCGCCATCTGAGACACCGTGGCCGCGAAGCAAATCCGCCGCCGCCATGCGGCGCTTGCCTTCCACCTGCAACTCGGTCACCTCAAGGCTGGCACCATCTCCCGCTGTGAAGAAAAGCCGATCGCCCTCAACCCGAAATGCTCCTGGATCGCCGCGTTTCGCAGACGCCGCCACAGCCAGTCGATGCAGCGTAACCTTCCTCCCGCGGACCGTCGTCCAGGCGCCCGGCCACGGCTGGAAGCCGCGCCAGCGATCATAGATGGACTGAGCCGTGCGCGTTGGGTCCACACGACCGTCCTCTCGGGTCAACAGTGGCGCTAACGTAGCGAGACTGCTATCTTGCCGCTGTGCTGTGATAGTGCCCGCCTCCAGGCCGGCCAGCGTCTCAACCATCAGCGGTGCCCCCAGCTCCGCCAGACGCGGAAAGAGACCCTCTGCAGTATCGGCGGCCCTGATCGGAAGTGAGCGACGCAACAGCATGTCGCCCGTATCCATCCCTTCGTCCAGCCGCATTGTCGTCACACCAGTGGCCGTCTCGCCATTTGCCACCGCCCACTGGATCGGCGCGGCGCCGCGATACTTTGGCAGCAGCGAGCCGTGCAGGTTGAGATTGCCGAAATGGGGCAGGTCAAGCATCCAGCGCGGGATCAGCCGTCCATACGCGACCACGATGATCGCATCTGGACGGATGGACTCGAGCCGTGCCTGCAGATCCTGATTGTTGCGGATCTTCTCCGGCTGCAGCACTTCGAGTCCTGCCCTGAGCGCCGCCTCTTTTATGGGGGGTACGGTCAAAGCGAGCCCACGTCCGCTGGGGCGGTCCGGCTGGCAGAGGACAAGCTCGATGCGATGACCGGCAGACTGCAGCGCTTGCAATGTAGGCAAGGCAAACGCCGGCGTGCCGCAGAAAACCAACCGCACCCTACCACTCGCCGGCGCGCTGCATCTTGCGGATGCGGCGCAATATCAGATCGCGCTTGAGTGCGCTGATGCGGAAGATGAACAGAACTCCATCCAGATGATCGATCTCGTGCTGGAAGGCACGTGCCAGCAGCTCCGTTCCCTCATGTTCCTTCCAGTTGCCGAATTCGTCCTGAGCCTTCACCATCACGCGGGCCGAACGCCGCACCTTCTCCCGGATTTCTGGCAGGCTGAGACAGCCCTCCTCCTCAAACTGCTTGCCTTCCCGAAGGGTGATCTCAGGGTTGATGAGAACAATCTTGTCCTTCGGCTCCTTTTGATTGCTGAGGTCGATCACCGTGAGCCGCTTGGCGATGCCGATCTGGGGGGCCGCCAGCCCAATGCCCTGCGCCGCATACATCGACTCGAACATATCCGCGACGAGCTTGCGCAACTCGTCATTGAACTCCGTGACGGGCGTGCTCGGACGCTGCAGGATGGGATCAGGAAACTTGACGATCGGGTAAATCATGCTTGCTTCGTTCGCAGCGCTCCGGGCGCTGCCGTGCCCTTCTTCCCTTCCTCAGTAATTGCGGATCTGATCCAGGTAGCCATCATAGTTACGCTTCAGCTCGGTCGCGGAGTCGCCGCCGAACTTCTCCAGGGCGAGCTGCGCCAGCACAAACGCCACCATCGCTTCCGCCGCCACTCCCGCCGCCGGCACCACGCAGACATCCGAGCGCTCATAGGCCGCCTTGGTAGCCTCGCGGGTTTCGTAAGTGACCGATTCGAGCGGGCGTCGCAGGGTGGAAATCGGCTTCAGGTAGCCCCGCACAACAATGTCTTCGCCGTTCGAGACGCCGCCCTCGATGCCGCCAGCGTTATTCTGCTCGCGCTCGAACCGGGTATAGCGGCCTGAGTGGCCGTTGTCCTCTTCCGCCGCATAGTGGATCGAGTCGTGTACCGCCGACCCGAAGGACTGTGCCGCTGTAACGCCGCGCCCCAGTTCCACCGCCTTCACCGCCTGCAGCGACATCACCGCCCACGCCAGCAGACCATCGAGGCGTTCGTCCCAGTTGGCGTAGGTGCCAAGCCCCGGCGGCACGCCGTGCGCGACTACCTCAAAGACTCCGCCAATCGAATCCCCTGTTCGCAAGGCGTGATCCACTTCGGCCTTCATCTTCTCTTCGGTTTCCGGTGACACGCAGTTCAGCAACACATCGTCGCGTCTGGCAAGCGCCGCAATCGCCTCCCAGGTGACCGGTTCCTCTAACTCCACCCGTCCCACGCGAATCACGTGGCTCATGACCTCAATCCCAAGAAAGCGCAGCAGCGTCTTCGCTAACCCTCCCGCAGCTACTCTTGCCGTAGACTCACGAGCTGATGCCCGCTCCAGCACATACCGTGCATCCTTAAAGTTGTACTTCAGCGACCCGGAAAGGTCCGCATGACCCGGCCGAGGGGAAGCGACAGCCTTGTGCTTTGCCGGATCGCCGGCACCCACTGGCAGAATATCTTCCCAGTTCTTCCAGTCGCGATTTGCGATCTGCATCGCGACCGGGGCGCCAATGGTCCGCCCATGCCTTACTCCGGAGAGAATGTGGGCAGTATCGGTCTCGATGCGCATGCGGCCGCCGCGGCCATATCCCTGCTGGCGTCGCCACAGTTCCCGATTGATGAATGTCTGATCGACTTCGAGTCCGGCAGGGAGCCCCTGCACCAGCGCGATCAGGGCCTCGCCGTGCGACTCACCCGCGGTTGAAAAACGTAGCATGTGCCTTCCCGGTCAAGCCTTGATTGTAAATGGAATAACCGGGACAGACGCTTCAGCTGAGCAGCCACTCATACTGCGCATCGGTCAACGGCACCACCGAGAGGCGGAACTGCCGGAAGAGCAGTGATCCGCGAAAGACCGGCGCCTCGCGCATCTCTGCCAGCGTCTTGGGCTGCTTCAGGCGCTTGCCCGGCGCAATCCTCACGATCGGGCTCTTTGGGTTCGACGCATCGACTGACACCACATGCGCCGTGCCCACCGCGGCCTTCTCTGTCACCGTGTGATAGATGACCAGCTTCTCGCCCTTCTTCATCCCGGCGAGATTCATCAGCGCCTGCGGATTCTTCACGCCGTCCCAGGTCGTCTCACTGTCACGTTCCAGGTCGCTAAAGGAGTAGGACTCTGGCTCACTCTTCAGCAGGTAAGGCATCGATCGTCACCTCGACACTCACTTCGCCATCAGATTCACTCACATCTTTGCGATCAGCTTCGCCCAAAGAGTCGGGGCTGTCTAGAAATCTCTGGCTGTCCAGCAGCGGACGTTCGAGCGACCGCACCCAATCCGTCATCTCGTCCGGACCGCGGCCGCTCTGCGCGCTCCGGTCCAGCTCCGTGCGCACCGAATACATCTTTGCGTCCAGATCGTCCAGATAGTGGAAAAGGATCGCGTCCGGCGTCATCGGCAGCTTGGGCGAGCCGAACTCGTACCTGCCGTGATGGCTGAGCACGATGTGCTCCACCAGCAGCCGCAGCCGCGGTGGGAAATCGGGGATGACAGCGATCTTCTTCTCGATCATGGAAATGCCGAGCGTGATATGGCCCAGCAGTTGCCCCTCGAGCGTGTAATCGAAGTTCAGGCTCCAGCGCAGCTCTTCGAGCTTGCCGATGTCGTGCAGAATCGCGCCCGTCATCACCAGGTCGCGATGCACCTGCGGATAATGTGGAGTGACCCGGTCGCATAGTCCCAGCAACGACACGATATGTTCGAGCAGCCCGCCGATCCAGGCATGGTGCAAATACTTTGCCGCCGGCGCTCCGCGCAGCAACGATGCGGTCTCCGGATCGTCGAGGAAGCTGCGAACCAGCCGCTGGAGAAATGGATCTGTGAAGCTGTCCACAAATCCATTCAGCTTCGCCCACAGATCGTCGATCGAATGGACGGTATGCGGCTGGAAATCGGCCAGCGAATATTCGTCCTCTGCTGCCTTCCGAAGCTTCTTAATCGTAAGCTGAGGCCGGCCGTTATAGCCGGATACCTCAACCTGGACTTTAATAATATCCCCGGCCTGGAACGTCTCGGCGCTGGCTTCAAAGTTGTCCCACATCTTGGCTTCGCATTGTCCGGTGCGGTCCGTCAGCCGCAACGACAGATAGACGGCACCGTCGCGCTTGCGGCTAAACTGCTTCTGCGCGACAGCGAAGAAGTCCGTGACCGTCTGGCCTTCGTATTTCGCGATTTCGCCGAGGAAGACGGCCTTCGTATGAGTTGGAAGCAGCGTGCCATGACTCACCGAGGATCACTCACTGCTGCGGTTGGGCCTGTGGCGTTTGTGCGCCCGCAGGAGTGCTCCCGCCCTGGTGCGTGGGCGTACCGTTGTCGGCCGGCGCGTTACCGGTCGTAGCAGGCACCGTGCCCGGCGTAGCTAGGGGCGATGGCGTGGAAGTCTGCGGCGGAGGTGGTGCCGCCTCCTTCGACTTGTTGATCTCGTCGGAGTAGCGCGTCTTCTCGCCCTTCACCTTCGGCGCTTTCTTTTTGGCCGCAGTATCGCCTGCCAGTCCCAGCGGTGCCGACTGGGTCTTCTGCGCCGCGGTCTCTTCCGGCGTGTCCGGCTGCGCAGCGCGGTCGTTTTCGACCTGGTCCGGTGTCTTCACCTTCTTCGGCTTCGGCTGACGCGCACGATACGAATAACGTGTTTTGCTTTCCACCGGAGCCGCAGTCTCGGAGCCGGGGATGTCCGTGGAACTTGAGTTGGACGCTACCTGCGCCTCGCTGCCAGCGCCTGCCTCCGCACCAGCAGCCTGTCCCGCGGCCTCTTCGGACCCGTTGGTCGGATGCGCGGCCGGAGGCAGCGCCTCGCGTGGTGATTGACCAAACCGGATCTTCTCTTTCTTGCCCGGCTTTTCTACTGCGGCAGCAGGAGCATCGGCGACCGCGGTCGTCGTTCCGCTGGCTGTTGGCTTAGTTGCCGCCGCCGTCGAACCGGCTGCCGCCGTGGCGGTTCCGGTCGCAGTCGTTCCCGTGGTCGCAGTCGTTCCCGTAGTATTTGTTGCGGTCTCCGCGGCAGCCTCGCCTGCGTGGCGTCCGCGGTGGGCCCCGGTGTAGCGGCTGCGCTTGAAGTGCGGTTTCTTCTTCGGTCCGGGCGGCGCGTAGGCACTATAGAGCGGCTTCGCAGCGTTGTGCACCGCCGCCGTATCCGCATAGCCCGGACGCACATCGATATAGGCGTTCTCTCGCAGCTTGGCCAGATACTCGCGCAGCCTCGGCTGCATTTCGGACATGAAGGCCGCCTCTTCCACCTGCGGCCTGACGGAGGCCAAGGGCTGCGTGCCGCCCGGTGTATGCTCGATGACCTTCAAGATCACGTAACCCTGCCGAGTACGAATCGGCTCGGTCGACTGCCCAGCCTGCAGGGAGAAGGTCGCATCCTCCAGCTGCTTTGCCAGCTTTCCACGCACCCATATGCCGAGATCGCCGCCCTGCGCTGCAGTAGAGCCAGAGGAGTTTGCCTTCGCCAGGTCCGCAAAGTTGGCGCCGCCCTTGAGCTTCGCATCCAGATCGTCAGCCTTCGCCTTGGCGGCAGCCAGATTTGCAGCTTCGTCTCCGCCAGTCTGCACCGGGACGAGAATTTCACTCAACCGCACCGATTCTGGCTGCGTGAAGTCGCTCAAATGCTGCTGGTAAAACTTCTGCAGCTGGGCCTGCGTCATCTGGATGTGGCGCCCGACCTCGTCGCGGATCACCTGCTGGGTGATGATACCGTTGCGGATGTTCTGCTTGAAGTCCTCGTAGGAGACACCCTGGCTGGCTGCAGCTTTCTCCAGGTCTTCCATCGAATCGAGGTGGTTCTGCTTGCGAATGTCATCGAGGCGCCGCACCAGCTCGGTCTCACCTGTAATGTCCAGGTCCTTGCCCTTGGAGAGCAGCAACTGCTGGTCGATCAGATCGCGCAGCAGATCGCGCTTGTGGTCCTCTAGCTCCTGTTCCGTCCAGCCCTGCTGCCGCGCCTCCTGGTCCAGTTGGCCCGCGGAGCGGCTGTAATCCGAAGTACTGATGATCTGGTCATTGACCTGGGCCACCCTTTCCTCAACCACGCTGCCCCCGAACGGCGACGCCTCCGCTTTCGGATCGAATTTTTGGCGCTCTGCCTGCTGTTCCGGGGTCAGGGGCTTGTTGGTCTTCTTCTGGGCGAGGACGGGAACGGCCAGCAGGCAACCAGCCAGCAGGCAGACGTAAACATCGGAACGGCGAAGGGTCATGAATCTCTCTACTTACCGGCGAGCTTGCGGGCCGGGGGCTCGGATCAGAAATGATCTTTGAGGCGGACTCTTGGACGCCGGAATTCGGACGTCCTGCCTCATTGTCTTCAGCTTACTGAAGACGCGCTTGTGCACATTCTACTCACCACGGACGGTGCATGCACCAGCTGGATGCACTGAGCAAAAGAGTTTCTGCCGGTACGGTTGCAATGTCGATCCGCAGACGGATTCTTCCCGACCTGATTGCCCGGCAGGATTGACCTGTCAGGGCAGCCTTGGCATCACACCTCCGTGGCAGGTACGCAACGCTGGCAGTGCTCGCCCCGGTGCTATACTCGCGTCTAATAAGCAAGCGCCAGGACTGCAGTTTGTTCGCGTGAGCCTGCCGCAGGCTACCTTTCCCATGGCATCCAGTCCTCGCCGCTCCGCTATTGCCGTCGCTGTCTTCCTCGCCGCCTGTGCGGCTGGTGGCACGCTTGTCGAACGAACCGTTGGCGCACAGGCGCAGGCAGATGAGTCGACCCTGCGTAACGACCTGCGCTCGTTTACCACCGTCTATAGCCTGGTAGAGCAGAACTACGCCGAGCCCCTCAACGGCGACAAGGCCGAGCGAGCCATCTATGACGGGGCCATCCCGGGGATGCTGCGCGTGCTCGATCCCCACTCCAGTTTCTACGATCCCAAAGCCTACGCGAAGATGCGCGAGGACCAGCACGGCAAGTACTACGGCGTGGGCATGACCATCCAGCCGCAGAACAACAAGATCGTCGTGCTCTTCCCCTATGAGGGGACGCCCTCCTTCCGCGCCGGCCTTCGCCCTGCCGATGTCATCATCGCGGTGGATGGCAAGTCCACCGACAACATGGACTCGACCGAAGTCGCCAACATGCTGAAGGGCCCCAAGGGCACGCATGTGCAAGTGACCGTGAATCGTTTTGGACAATCCAAGCCGTTGACCTTCGATCTGGTCCGCGACGAGATCCCGCACGGCTCCATCGATCTCGCGTTCATGATCAAGCCCGGCGTCGGCTATATCCATATCACGCAGTTCCAGGAAACCACCGGGCGCGAAGTTGGCGAATCGCTGGACAACTTTGGTCCTATCAAGGGTCTGGTGCTGGATCTGCGCAGCAATCCGGGCGGGCTGCTAACCGAAGCGGTTTCGGTCTGCGACAAGTTCCTGCAGAAGGGTCAGGTCATCGTTTCGCAGCGAGGCCGCGCCTATCCTGAGCAGACGCAGCGCGCAACCCATGGAAATGGCGGGAAGAACTTCCCGATCGTTGTGCTGGTGAACCACGGCACGGCTTCGGCAGCGGAAATCGTCAGCGGGGCTTTGCAGGACCATGATCGTGCCCTCGTCGTCGGCGAGACGACCTTCGGCAAAGGCCTCGTGCAGACGGTCTATCCCCTCTCCGACAACACCGGCCTCGCGCTGACCACCTATCACTACTACACGCCCAGCGGCCGCCTTATTCAGCGCAACTACAGTGGGGTGTCACTCTACGACTACTATTACAACCACGATCAGCCTCCCCCGGCTGACGACAAGAACCGCGAAGTCAAGCTGACCGACTCCGGCCGCACCGTCTACGGCGGCGGCGGCATCACCCCGGACGACAAGATCGTTACGCCCAAGTCGAATCACTTCCAGGACGTGCTGCTGGAGCACTACATCTTCTTCAACTTCACCAGCCACTACCTGGCGAATCGCACCGTGGACAAGAGCTTCCAGGTGGACGATGCGGTGATGAATGAGTTCCGGCAGTTCCTGAACAGCCAGCAAATCTCGTTCACGGAGCAGGATCTGAACGGCATATCTGACTGGCTCAAGGCCAACATTAAAGCGGATATCTTCACCACGCAGTTTGGACAGGAGCAAGGGCTTCGCGTGCGTGCCGATTGGGACCCGATGATCAGTCAGGCCATCAGCTATCTACCCCAGGCGCAGGCCCTCGAAGACCAGGCAAAGAAGGCGGATGAGCAGCGCGCCTCTGCTGCTCTGCACACAGATCAATAAGTCTTTCAGCCTGCTGTCGGCCCCGCGCACGCGGTTAACAATCCTACTCGCGGAGGACAGTGATCATGGCAGATAAGGTCCAGAAGCTGGGTCTCGAGCGTGACTACAAGCAATATCTTTACTTCATCAATAAGCAAGGCAACGTTGCCCGCAAGAAGAAGGGCGGCGATGGAGCAGAAGAGGTTGTGGCGGAGACGCGACTTCAGCGTGAGAAGGGCTACCTCTATTTCATCGATAAGGATGGCGACTTGGCCCGCGCGCCGCGCAAAGGTAAATCGGATGCGCCCACCAGTGCAGAGAACCACCCGGACAGCGAACATTCTCATTGAGGCCGGCCTCACTGTTAGGAAGCTGGCCGATGCGTAATTGCCGGCGCAGCCACCTTCATCGCGCGGACGTCGCGCTCTCCGCCTGACGGTCCTCGAACGATTGCCTGGCTCTTCTGAAAACTCGCGTTTCACCCTCCCTGACCACCGCAATCCGGTCGCTCAGTCCCATCCGCTTCGCAGACGCGAGCAGTCGCGGCAACGGCTCGTCCAGAGGCTCCTCAGACAGCCAGAAGGTCCCATAGTGCATCGGTACCATGCATCCCGCTCCGAGGTCCTCAAAAGCGCGCAGTGCATCTTCCGGACTGGTATGCACGGCGCGGTAGCTGTCAGGCGTGTAGGCACCGATCGGGAGCAGCGCGACTTCCGGCTGCAGGCGGGCGCCGATCTCGTGAAAGCCCGCGAAGTATGCCGTATCGCCGGCATAGTAAAGCCGTCGCGCGCCACCTTCCACCAGGTAACCGCCATATCCGCGATGGCCGTCCATGATCCAGCGCGTGCCCCAGTGCTTTGCCGGCGTGTGAGTGATGGTGAGGTCACCCGCCGCATATTTCTCCCACCATTCGAGCTCGATAACTTTGGAGAAGCCGAGACGGCGGACTACGTCGGCTACATCGGTTGGAACCACCACCGCAGGGGCACGGCCGGTACGCCTGCGCGTCGCGCGGATCACGCGCCGCAACGAGGAGCGATCGAGGTGGTCCATGTGCGCATGTGACAGCAAAACCATGTGGATCGGTGGAAGATTGCGCACTTGCACACCGGCACGCCGCTGGCGTCTCAGCAGGATCAGCCAGGTGGAGAAGACCGGATCGAAAAGCAGATTTTGTCCCGCGACCTGCACCAGAAACGACGAATGGCCAATAAACGTGATGCCAAGCTCATCCGGCCCTACCAGTTGTGGCCGTCTGGGCGTACCGCGCATAGGCGTCACAGCCGACCGCCAGAGCAGATGCCCCGTGTACCGCAGTCTGCGCCTGATCTCGGCCCATCGGCCAATGCCTCTTCGTTTCCCCATCTCTCGCTACTCGATGATCATCCGGGCGATCCCGATCCTGTTTTCGCGGTCTTGCAACAGCTCTCGGTACACCGTCTTAGACGCCGGCCACCTGCTTTCGGCCACCCCGCCACTCGCCACCGGCAGCAATGCCATACTGACTTCACCGGTTCTTTTGGAATCACGAACCTCTGGAGCCGATGGAGTGAATGATTGATCCCCGCCGCAGAGCTGACAACAGCCCCGGTCACGCGAAATCTGAGCAAGGCTGCTTCAGCCCATCTTGACCTCGTTCGAGGACTCGCTGCGTGTGCGGTTGCCTTCCAGCACCTGCGAACGCAGCTTCTCGTCGATTGGCCTGCAACGTCAATGCACTCCCCGCTGACGGCGGCCGTCTACCTGCTGGCGAAATTCGGGCGTCCGGCGGTCATCGTCTTCTTTGTGCTCAGTGGATTTCTTGTAGGTTCAAGCGGAGTTCGCTCGGTCCAGAAGCGCGAATGGTCCTTCCCTCGCTACCTATTGCACCGGGTCCTCCGCCTCGAAATTGTCCTGCTGCCTGCTTTATTGCTGGGACTCCTGTGGGACTCGCTGGGAAAGCACACGCTGGCATCTCCGCTTTACACGGCAGCATGGCTCACCGGTCCCATCGACCTGAGCTGGCTAACCCTGATCGGAAATGCAGCTTTCGTTCAGGGAATACTGGTTCCCAACTTCGGGACCAACGCCGTTCTGTGGAGTCTGGCGAACGAGTTTTGGTATTACGTCCTCTTTGGCCTGCTTGTGACAGCTGCACTTCGCACAACGCGTTTGTGGCTACGGGTTGGGCTGGCCGCGCTGCTCCTTGTTATTGCCTGGTTTTCCGGATTCAGGATCATGGTACTGGCGCCGCTTTGGTTTCTCGGCCTCGGCATCTACATGTTGCCGCGAATGAACCTGGCTGCTCGTGGTCGGAGAGTATTACTGGTCGCATCGACGCTGGTCTTCCTTGCATTTATTGTGATCGCCTTCAGCCGGTCCACACCGGGACTGACAACCGCTCAGGCTATCGGAGCGGACTTGATCACGGGCATCCTCTTCAGCTTTGTGCTGTATGCCATTTTGCATGCCAATCCTGCGCGCCCTCGGTATAAAAAGTTCGCACATGGAATCGCTGCGCCAACATACACGCTTTACGCAAATCACCTGCCGGTGCTTATATTGCTCGAGGCATGGATCGGGGTTCGAGGGCTGCCAACCGCCCTCCATTGCCTCGAGCTCGCTGGCTGGTTCGTCGTCATCTGGCTCTACTGCTACGGGCTCTATCTGCTTTTCGAGTCTCGAACGGCGGCGATACGAAACTGGATAGAGCCCAAGCTCTTCCCCCGCGACCTCGGACTGGCAAATCAGTAACCATCGGCTGCATCGCGAGCAAGGGCTGTGCCTTTTCGGCACGAATACGAGACAATGCCTGCAGCGCATGCATTCAGTCCTCCGTCTCCCACAACTCATTGCTATCGGTCTGTTATCTTCGATCTCCGTCGCTGGTCAAAGCGTCACCCCCGCGCAATCGGATGCACCGCCCACCGCGGCCCCTCCAGCCGTCCAGTCGGCTCCCTCTCCACAGTCCCCGCCGGCGTCCGAGCCTCCAGTCCAATTCACTCGCACCATACCGCCCAGACCGGTGCGCTACTCCGGCAGCCTGGGATCCACCTACATCCCGCTGGACAGTTGGATGTATCCCGAGATCATGCGGCTCTACTCGCTCGGATTCATCGACACGCTATTTCTGGGCATGCGGCCGTACACACGCACTAGCGTCGCCCACATGCTGGATGCGTCGGCAGGCAAGATCTACAATAGCGATAGCGACGAAGCCAAAGAGATCTACAGCGCACTGAGCCGGGAACTCGCTCCCGATCTTGAGATCCCCGTCGACGCACATCGCGGCTATTCCGAAATTGCATCGGTCTACACACGGATGCTTGGCATCACCGGTCAGCCGCTGCGCGATAGCTACCATGCCGGCCTGACCATCGTGAACGATTATGGCCGGCCCTACGCGGAGGGCTTCAACAACATCACAGGGTTCAGCTTACGCAGCACTCTGGGCCGCTACTCCGGATATTTTCGTGGTGAGTATCAGCACGCCCCCGCTCTAACCGGATACTCAGCAGAGGTAGCCGGTCACTTCACTTTTCAGGACGAAGTCCTGCCCCTCACCTACTACAACCCGACACTGCCCTTCGGCGAGACCCTACTGGCCGTCAACACTTTCCGGATTCAGGAGGCCTATCTCGCGGCAAATTTCGCCAACAATGAGATTTCTATCGGCAAAAGCGATGAATGGTTTGGACCTGGGCGCGGTGGCGGGATGGGCTACAGCAACAACGCCGAAAACATCTACTCGATCCGCATCGATCGCGTGGAGCCGCTGCACATCCCTTATGTCTCGCGCGTTCTGGGGCCGATCCGTTACGACTTCATGTACGGCAGCCTGCAGGGACACACCGCTTACAACGGTGTCTACACCCATTCGGAGGGCTTCAGCTTCAAACCCACCTCCAATTTCGAGTTCGGCTTCGAACGTACCATCATCTTCGGCGGCGCCGGCCATCAGCCCGTCACGTGGCACACCTTTCTCAAAGGCTTCTTCGATATCAATGACACGACCGTCCCCGAGAAGAATGGCCGCGATGATCCCGGCGCGCGTTTCTCCGCCTTCAACTTCTCCTATCGCCTGCCATTCGTGCGCAACTGGTTTACCCTCTACACCGATTCCGAATCGCACGACGACGTCACGCCGCTCAGCGCTCCCCGGCGTGCGGCGATTCGGCCGGGTCTCTACCTCTCCCATTTTCCCGGCGCACCCAAGTTGTCTCTGCGAGCAGAAGCCGCTTCCACGGATCCGCCCACGGCACGCAGCTTCGGCGGCAGCTTCATGTACTGGGAGGCCGTGCAGCGGCAGGCATATACCAGCAAGGGTTATGTCTTCGGTGACTGGATCGGCCGCGAAGCGAAGGGCGGCCAGGCATGGCTCACCTATAGCCTGAGCGGCAACGAGTGGCTGGAGTTCCAGTACCGGAACGTGAAAACCCCTAAGGACTTTGTTCCCTCGGGGACCACGCAGAACGACTTCGCGTTCAACGCAGTGAAGCGGCTGAGCAAAAACGTCGAATTGAATGCCTGGCTTCAATACGAGCGCTGGAAAGCTCCCTATCTCATCAACGGAGACACCTCCGCGCAAAGCAACACCAGCATTTCTATGCAGCTTACCTGGTATCCCCGCAACAGCATTCGCCGTTACTGATGTCAGGACCGGCCGTCTCCGCCGCCGGCCGGTTCGCTGAGGCAAAAGAGGCAGATCACGTCGTTGCTCTTGGAAGAAATGTACGTGCGACACGCTGCAACTCTTCCCGCACATACAGCGCATGGATCACCATAGCCACTCCGCCGGCGATGGCCGTTGCGATCACACGATGCTCCGCCGTGCTGGCCTCCGGCGTTCGGGCGACAGCCAGGATAAAGGCGATATAGCTGGTCAGCGGGATCGCATACAGCGCGTAATTCACATTCTGCAGCGCGTATGCCAGATACATCGAAACGACGATCAGCATACTCAACCAGATCCCGTCTGGCCGCAGAGTCATCGCGATAAGCGTTGCCACGGCCGCTCCGACGAATGTGCCTCCGAGCCGCGCAATCGAACGCGCATTGGTCAGCAGCAGGTCCGGTTTCATGATGATGAGCGCGGTCATCGGAATCCAGTAGGCGTTCTGAAAGTGCAGCAATTGCGCAGTGCCCTGCGCAACCAGGCCGGTCAGCGCTAAGAGCAACGCGTAGCGAAACGTCGCTGAGTGGAAGGTAAGGTTCGACACCACGGCACGCCGCTGCCAGCCCGGCGTGTGCAGGGCCGGATCGGAATACGTCGTGCGGGCAGGCGGGAAGAAGCGCCAGAGCATCATGATGCAGAGAAACTGCAGGCAGCCGCCCATCAATACGCCTGCCGCTCGTATCGCAGCGCCATGCGGCGTTCCCCGCACTGCACTCGACACAATCAGGAAGATGCAGCACTGCTGCCCCACCCACGACGCCGGCGAGCTGATGGAGCCCGACATTCCGTAACAGAAAGCCCAGAAGGTCACCAGGGCCAACAGCACCCAGGGATGGTTCGCGGCAAGCTCACCTACCGCCGCGGAGAGCGCCATACCCAGCGTCGCCAGCACCATCGGACCGCCGCGAAACCACAGAGGCCGTTGAAACGCCCCGAATCCCACGGACTGCGCGCTGCCGGCCATCACAAGCGCAGCGTACCGGTGCCCAACAGCCAGTGGCGCAGCCAACGCGATGGCGATCGCCGGAAGGCAGAGCAGGCTCGCGCGCCACTCCGCTGCATCCCAGGTCACGCGTCGAAGTTCGTGCGTAAGTCCCGTCGTCGCCATCGAGGCACCTTATCCAGGCAGCCTCACCTGGACGATGGAATCATAAGCGACGGCAGCTGGGCTCCGCGCAGGACTAGCGAGCGTCGACCGTGACTTCTTTAAGCGCCAACTTCAGTTCGGGATGCATTGCCTCAAGCCGGATCGCGGAGCAGCCTTGCAGGATCCAGTCAGGCTTCGCGGCCACCAGGTCCGTGATGGAGGCAGTGGTTGTGAACGCGATCACCCGCGAGCCGGCATTCCTGCCGGACGCAATCCCGGCAAGAGCATCCTCTATGACAATGCATTCTTCCGGTGCGAAGCCCAACCCCGCCGCCCCCTTCTGATATGGCTCGGGATCGGGTTTGCCACGCTGGATGTCGTTCGACGTGATGAAGAGCCCCGGCTTCGGCAGCCCCGCGGCGCGTATCCGTACTTCTGCCAGCGGACGCGTGCAGGAGGTCACGATGGCCCAACGGTCGCTCGGCAGCGCTGCCAGCAGCTCTAACACCCCTGGCAGAGGCACAATGTCAGCGACATCCTCAATCTCCGCCTGTTCCACAAGGCAATTCTCAGCTTCATGGTCGGCGTCGGGCAGCAGGTAACGCAGGGTTTCGATGCTGGGGCGTCCATGCGCGCGATGCAGCACCTCCTCCACGTTGAAGCCGCGTTCTTCGGCCCACCGCGACCATACCCTCTCCACCGCGGGGATGGAGTTGATCAGCACACCGTCCAAGTCGAACAGCAGGGCCTGCGCGGAAACATTTGTCATCCATCTATGCTAGCCGACGTTACTTCACAGGAAAGAGAAAGTGGAGCAGCGGATCGACCCGCTTGGCCCATGCGTCCTCGTTATGACGAGCTCCCGGCACGCGGAGATATCGCATTTCGGTGCCTTCGCGCCAGCCGCGCCGCTCGAGCAGGCGATGCAGCTCATCGCACTTCTTGATCATCACCGGTCCTTCGCCAAGACCCACATCCAGCCAGATACGCGGTCGCGGTTCCGGCCGGGTTCGGCGCACATACTGCAGCATCTCGCCGCGCGCCCACCACACGGACGGCGAAAGCACCGCCAACCGTCCGAAGACCTGTGGCCAGGTCAGGCCGAGATAGAGCGATACCAGTCCGCCCAGCGACGAACCTCCGACGCCTGTGTGTGCGGGTCCGTCAAGTGTGCGATAGTTCCGGTCCACCCATGGCTTCAACTCCTCCACCATCAACCGGCCATAAAGATTCGCCTTGCCCCCGCCCAGGTTGCGATCGCGCATCGGCGTGTATTCTTCCATCCGGGTGATGCCGGTGTTGTAGATCCCCACGACGATGAGCGGCTCTATGGCGGCCTCGCCGATCAGCCGGTCGGTGGTCGTCTGCACATCCCAGAAACTTTCCTTGATAAAGCTTGTCGTCGGGTCGAAGAGGTTCTGCCCGTCCTGAAGATAGAGCACCGGGTATCGCCGCTCGGAGCGGAAGTAGTCCGGAGGCAAAGCGATGATGACATCCCGCCGTGCCGGAAGAAACGCCGAGCCAAATTGCCGGTGCAGACGCAGGCGCTGGCTGCCGCCAACCAGGACGGCGTCTTCAAAGCTGACCGGCTCCAGTCCGGCGTCGGAAGCCGAACTCTCGTATTCTCTTTCTGCTGGCGGGGCGGTCGGGGTAAGTGTTTTCAAATTCGATGGCTCAAGAGTAAGCTGCTCTGTTTCGTACAACGCGTCTCCCTGAAGTTCGCGAATCCTGCATCAGCTCGGGCACCTGCCCGCGGCTCTGCTACAGTAGCAGCGGATTTCCTGTGATTGAGCCTATCAAGGGCAGGCATCCGGAGCCAGCAGGCATGAATCGCGAATATCACAAGTGGTATTCAGAACGTCTTGGCCGGGACATGGAGCTGCTTGTCTTTGGACACAGTGGCGTTCCGACGATCGTCTTTCCCAGCTCACAGGCGCGCTTCTATGAGTTCGAGGACCGCGGCATGGTGGGCTCGATCGGTCACAAGATCGACAACGGCGAGATCCAGCTCTATTGCGTGGATTCACTTGACTCCGAGAGCTGGTACAACCGCAACGTGCCGCCGCGCTGGCGAATCGCACGTCAGATCCAGTATCAGGAATACATCCTGAACGAGGTGCTGTCGCTGGTCCGGCTCAAGAACGGTGACAGCCACCTCATCAGCCTCGGCTGCAGCTTTGGCGGCTACCACGCCGTGAACATCGCTCTCCGTCACCCGGACGTCTTTACCGGCTTCCTCTCGATGTCGGGCGCCTTCGACATCACGAACTTCCTGCACGGCTACTACGATCAGGACGTCTACTTCAACATGCCGCCGCACTACCTGGCGAACATGAACGATCCCTGGTATATCGAGCGCTACCGGCAAAACACGTATGTGCTGGCCACCGGCTGGGATGACCAGTGCCTGCCCCAGAACCAGCGCCTCTCCCACTTGCTGGGCTTCCGCGGTGTCCACCACCAGCTCGCAGTCTGGGACACTTGGAACAGCCACGACTGGCCCACTTGGCAGCGCATGATGAATGTTTACCTATGATGGAATGATCGTTACAGACACGGTGAGCAAATCCCGCTGCGAAGGGAGCAGGACGTGAACGCAAACGGGAACCCGCGAAGGAAGGAGCAGAAATGAAGAAAATTGGCGTGTTGTACGGCATGGAGAACACCTTCCCCGGGGCTCTGGTCGAGCGCATTAACGCAATGAAACTTCCTGACATCGTTGCCGAGTCCGTGCAGGTCGGCGGCGTGCACGAGGCGGCCCCCAGCGGATACGCCGTCATCGTGGACCGCATCTCGCACGACATCCCCTTCTACCGCGGCTTTCTAAAGAACGCTGCACTCACCGGGACCATCGTGATCAACAACCCCTTCTGGTGGTCGGCAGATGACAAGTTCTTTAACTACGCCCTCGCCCGCAAGCTCGGTGTCGCCGTGCCGCATACGGTTCTGCTGCCGCACAAGCAGTACCCTGCCGGAACGACAGATCGCTCAATGCGCAATCTCGAGTACCCGCTCGACTGGAAGGGCATCTTCGAGTACGTCGGCTTCCCTGCATTCCTGAAGCCCTTCGATGGCGGCGGATGGCGCGATGTCTATCACGTGCACAACTGGGAGCAGTTCTTCCAGGCCTACGACCAGACCGGCGATCTATGCATGACGCTGCAGAGCGCAGTCAAATTCCAGGAGTACTTCCGCTGCTACGTTATCAATCAGAAGAAGGTCCACATCATGCCGTACGATCCGCGGCGTCCATTTCACGAGCGTTATGTGAAGGATCCTCCGACGTACCCTCCCGAGCTGCTCACTCGCGTGGAGCGCGACGCGCTGACGCTGTGCCGCGCGCTCGGCTATGACCTGAACACCGTAGAGTTCGCCGTCGAGGACGGCGTCCCTTACGCCATCGACTTTATGAACCCGGCGCCTGACGCAGACGTCCATTCCGTCGGCGAAACAAACTTCCGCTGGATCGTGGATGCCGTGGCCGAGATGGCTGTCGAGAAAGCACAACAGCATGCGGGAACCACCGCTGGCGGCTTTGTCTGGTCCTCTTTCCTTTCAGGCAAACCAGTAACCAAAGCTGCTGCTTCGACAACCGCGAAGAAGAGCGCCGCGAAAAAAGCGCCGGTAAAGACAGCGGCCAGCAAATCAACCAAGAACCCGGGCCCGTCAGTGTAAAGACAAGCACCATCTGGAGCCTCGCACCATGCGCCCATCCTTCACTCTCGGCATCGAAGAGGAGTACCAGACCGTTGATCCTGTAACGCGCGATCTCCGCTCGCACATCAAAACGGAGTTGCTGGCCAAGGGCAAGCGCCGTCTCGAGGAGCGCGTCAAGGCTGAGATGCATCAGTCTGTCATCGAGGTGGGGACACGCATCTGCCGCACTATCGGCGAAGCTCGTGACGACTTATACGATCTGCGCCGGCAGATGATCCACATCACCGAGGAGCACGATTTAGTGCTGGTGGCGGGGGCTACCCATCCGTTCGCCGATTGGAGCGCACAAGACATCTATCCCGACGAACGCTACGAGCGCGTTGTGGAAGACCTGCAGCAGGTAGCCCGCGCTAACCTGATCTTTGGGCTGCACGTTCATGTCGGCATCGAAGACAAAGAAGCAGCCATTCGCGTTATGAACTCGATGCGCTACTTCCTGCCGCACATTCTAGCGCTCTCCACCAATTCGCCCTTCTGGCGCAGCCGTAACACCGGGCTCAAGAGCTATCGTGCCAAGGTCTTCGATAAATTTCCGCGCACCAACATCCCGGACAGCTTTAACAGTTGGGGCGAATTCGAACAGTTCTGCAACCTCCTGATCAAAACCAATTGCATGGATAATGCGAAGAAGATCTGGTGGGACATCCGGCCCCATCCCTTCTTCAACACCATCGAAGTCCGCATCTGCGACATTCCGATGCGCGCTGACGAGACCATCGCCATCGCGGCCCTCATCCAGGCGACGGCCTGCAAATTGTGGAAGATCCATGCCAGCAACCAGGATTGGCGCCAGTACAGCCGTGCCCTGCTGATGGAAAATAAGTGGCGCGCTGTACGCTATGGCCTCGAAGGCAAACTCATCGATTTCGGCAAGGAAACAGAGGTGGACGAGCGCGAACTTATCCTCGAATATCTCTCCTTCATCGATGACTGCGTCGACGAGCTCGGCAGCCGAGAGGCGCTGGCCTACATCCGGACGATTCTCGACAATGGCTCGGGCGCCCAGCGCCAGGTCCGCAAATTCAACGAGACCAATGGCGACCTCAACGCGGTCGTCGATTACATGGTGGAGGAGACGCGCGCCGGACTCTTCTGACGCGCCTCAAACAGGCCGGGACGCGATACACTGCAGCATTCCCTGTTGACCATGACCATCACCCGAACCCCGCTTCTCGACGTGGCCTTTCCGGCCGATTTCACTCCCGGCGCGCGCAGCGCCGTCACCACCTGCCTTCGCATTCAGCCGGCGGAGAAGGTAACACTCATCACCGATCAGGCAACGATCGAGATCGCTGCATCGATTGTGCGTGAGCTCGAGACCCTTGGCTGCCCATGGAACGGCTTCGTCCTTGAAGAGCTCGCCCCGCGCCCGCTAGCCGGCATGCCTGCCGAAGTGCTCGCCGACATGGAGACGAGCCAAGTCTCCATTTTCGCCGTCCAGGTGCAGCAGAACGAGCTACTCTCCCGCCGGCAGATGACCGACGTGGTCAACCGTCGACGCATGCGCCACGCACACATGGTGAACATCACACCGCAGATCATGCTCGAAGGCATGCGCGCGGACTTTGCCGCCGTCGACCGCCTGAGCCAGTGCGTGCTTGAGCGCGTGAACCGGGCGACTGCAGTGCGCGCCACTACCGCCGCAGGCACCGAGATCCGCGCCGAGCTGAACCCCAGCTACAAGTGGCTCAAGACCAGCGGCATCATCAGCCCGGACAAGTGGGGCAACTTGCCTGGCGGCGAGGTCTTCACCGCACCTGGTGAAGTCAACGGTACCTTCGTGGTCGATGGCGTGGTCGGAGATTATCTGTGCCAGCGCTACGGTTCCCTGGCCGCAACGCCCATGACCATCACCATCGCGAACAACCGCATCGTCGCGTGCACCTCCAGCAACACTCAGTTGCAGGATGATTTCTGGGAGTACACCCATCGGGACGAAAATTCCGACCGCGTGGGCGAGTTCGCCATCGGCACCAACATCGGCGTCACGCGCGTGATCGGCAACATCCTCCAGGACGAGAAATTCCCCGGCATCCACATCGCTTTCGGTGACCCCTACGGACAGCACACGGGAGCGAAGTGGACGTCGTCCACGCACATTGACGTCGTCGGTCTCCATTTCAACATCTGGCTTGAGAGCCCATCAGGTGAAGAGCAGATCATGCATGAGGGCCGGTTCCTGATTCAACCTTGAGGGCCGATTTTCACAAAGGTTGTTGGCTTGTAGTAGCTTTTGACGCAGCTTTTTCGTTAAGAAAAGCTGCTCTGGTCGGATGCAGATGAGAACACTAGGTTTGTGAAGACGGGGAGGCTGCGTGCTGCCAGAGCTGCGGCAGGCATTCAATCGCGAGTACCAGCCCGGCCGCTACCAGGCCTTGCTCGAAGACTGTGCCCGCCAGGCACGCGCTCCACTCGAGTTCCGCATCTCGGAAACACCTTGCTTCTTTCCGCGCTCCCTCATGCAGCGGATCATCGACACGGGAGCTGAGCTGACGCAGCAGCTCCTCGGCGATGCCGCCTTCCTCAAGGCCTCTGCGGACGCCGTCCCGGAGCGCTTCCGTGTGCCGCATTGCCCGGATCATCCACATTTCATGACCGCAGATTTCGGCCTGGTACGCGAGGACAACGGTTCGCTCGCGCCTCGCCTCGTCGAGTTGCAGGCGTTCCCATCCATCTTCGGTTTGCAGGCTGTGCTCTCCGCAAGTTATGCGCAAAACTTCCACCTGCCCAAAACTCTCGAGTACTTTCTCAGCGGCCACGACGATGCCAGCTATTGGTCTCTTCATCGCCGCGTCATCGTTGGCGATCACGCGCCGGAGAACGTCGTCCTTCTCGAGATCGAACCGGAGACCCAGAAGACGCTCCCCGACTTCCATGTGCACGAAGACCGTCTCGGCATCCGCAAAGTGGATATTGCAAAGCTCAAGCGGGAAGGCCGCCAACTCTTCTACCGCAACGGCAGCCGCGACGTTCCCATCAGGCGCATTTACAACCGCGCCATCGTCGATGAGCTGGAACGCAAAGGCGTCGTGCTGCCGTTCGACTACCGCGACGATCTCGATGTCGAGTGGGCCGGCCACCCCAACTGGTATTTCCGCATCAGCAAATTTGCCATCCCATGGCTGCACCATTCCGCTGTACCGCCGGCGATTTTTCTGAATGACTGGTACAACGGCAGAGGCCGCGACCTGCTGCCCGAAGATCGCGAGCAGTGGGTCTTTAAGCCGCTGTACTCTTTTGCCGGCAAGGGCGTGCACTTCGGCCCCACGGATGCTGAACTGGACTCGATACCCAAAGATCAGCGTCACAACTTCCTGCTGCAGCAAAGAGTGCGCTTCGAGCCGGTCATCGATACGCCGTACGGGCTGACGCAAGCAGAGGTCCGCATCATGTACGTCTGGCCCGAGGGTGAACCGCTCCAACCCGTCATCAGCCTCGTCCGCATGGGCCGCGGCAAAATGATGGGGGTTGATCACAATCGCAATCAGGAGTGGGTCGGGGCCTCGGCCGCATTCTTCCCGAAAGAGGGGTGATTTCTATGCAGACCAATACGAATCAGTCGCAACCGCTGATCTTCTGCCTCTCCACCTACGTGAAGGGTCAGCTCTTCATGCGCGAGTGCGCGCGTCTCGGCTGCCGCGTTGAACTCCTCACGCTCGATAGGCATCGCGATGCCGACTGGCCGCGCGACGCTCTCACGCACATCCACACGATGCCCGAGGAGATGTCCGCGGCGCAGATCGTCAATACCGTGATGTATCTCTCGCGCTCCCGGCGTATCGATCGCATCGTCGCGCTCGACGAGTTCGACATGGAAATCGCCGCCACGCTGCGTGAGCACATGCGGCTGCCTGGTCTCGGCGAATCGGCCACCCGCTTCTTCCGCGACAAGCTCTCCATGCGCGTCCGTGCTCGCGAAGCCGGCCTGCTCGTCCCTGACTTCATCGGTGTCTTTCACCACGATGATCTGCACCACTGGATGCAGCAAACACCTGCGCCCTGGATGCTGAAGCCACGAACCGATGCGTCCGCCATCGGCATTCGCAAGCTGCACAATCCCGAAGAGCTCTGGCCTCTGCTGGATCAGCTCGGTGACCGTCAGTCGCATCATCTGCTGGAGCGCTTCATTCCCGGCGACATCTTCCATGCCGACGGCGTTGTCTGGGAGGGCCGCACGCTCACCGCTCCCGTCCATCAATACGGCAAGCCGCCCTTTCAACTCATGCATCACGGCGGCGTCTTTACCACCCGTACGGTGGACCGCGCCTCTGTGCCGGCAAGGGATATCCCCGAGCTTCACCAACAGCTCATCGGCGCACTCGGACTCGCCAACGGCGTCACGCACACGGAGTGGATCCGCTCCGCCGCTGACGGCCGCTTCTACTTCCTCGAAGCGGCGGCTCGTGTCGGCGGCGCGTTCATCGCCGATGTCATCGAGCAGGCGTACGGCTTCAATCCCTGGGTCGAGTGGGCCCGCATCGAAGTCGCTCTCGCCCGCGGTGAACAGTACGCTCTGCCAAAGTTAGGTACGGATTATGCCGGCAGCGTGCTGTGCCTGGCGCGAGACGCAGAGCCTGTCACTGACCATTACGACGCCCCGGAGATCGTCTATCGCATGCAAAAGCGTCAGCATGCCGGTCTCATTGTCCGGTCTACCGATCCCGTCCGTGTCCTGGCGCTCACCGAGGAATACGCCCGGCGCTTCGCAGAAGATTTTCTCGCCATCGCGCCTGCTCCAGCCAAAGCGACCGCCTGAATGCAGGGAACAACTGATTCCGCAACCCGCAAGACTCACGTATCGTAAGACTGTCCGCCGGTTGCATCGTGCGACGCCTTCTTTCCTATGTCTTTGTCCTTCCGCGCCCAAGTTCTCTTCATGTTGCTTGCCACGCTCCCTGCCGTCGCGCAGCAGTCGAAGCCTGCTCCCGCCCAGCCGGACATCGTGCCCGGCAATTTCGTCGACATCACGGCCAAAGCGGGAGTGCACTTCCAGGGCCGCGCCTCCCACACGACAAAGAAGTATCTCCCGGAGACGATGGGCTCGGGAGTTGCCGTCTTTGACTACGACAACGACGGCTTGCTCGACATCTACTTCGTGAACGGGGCTCCCATCGCTGATCCGACGCCAAAAGGCACCATTCCGCAAAAGACCGGCCCCGAGTACTGGAACCGGCTCTATCACCAGAAGAAGGACGGCACCTTCGAAGACGTCACCGAGAAGGCAGGCCTTCAGGGTGTTGGCTACGGCATGGGTGTGGCCGTCAGTGACTACGACAACGATGGCTATGAAGATCTCTACGTCACGGCTTATGGAGGCGACCGGCTCTATCACAACAACGGCAACGGAACATTCACCGACGTCACTACGCAATCCGGCACCGGCGGAAGCGGATGGTCAACCTCTGCCGCATGGGTGGACCTCGATAACGATGGTTTGCTCGATCTGGTAGTGCTCCGCTACGTGCAATGGGACTTCGAGGACATCTATTGCGGCGAGCATCAGCCCGGCCATCGCGCTTATTGTCACCCGGATGTCTTTCAACCCATCAGCGCTCTGGTCTACCACAATGACGGCAAGGGGCGCTTCACCGAAGAGGCCGCCAAAATCGGCATGGACAAGCCCGGCAAGGGTCTCGGCATCGCGCTTGCCGACTTCGATCGTGACGGCAAAATCGACATCGTCGTGGCCAACGACTCAATGCTTGAGTTCCTCTATCGCAACAAAGGCAACGGCACATTTGAAGAAGTCGGTCTGAACGCAGAGGTCGCGGTGGATGGCGATGGCCGCACCTATGCCGGCATGGGCATCGATTTCCAGGACTACAACAACGATGGCCTGCCGGACCTGGTCATCACCGATCTCGCGAATCAAAAATACGCCCTCTACAAGAACAACGGCGACAGCAGCTTCACCTACGACACCTACATGAGCGGCATCGGCGGCATGACCCTGCTGCACTCCGGATGGGGAATTCACTTTCTCGACTACGACAACGATGGCCTCAAGGACCTTCTCATCACCCAGGGGCACGATCTCGACACTATTCAGCTCAACTTCCCGCAGCTCCGCTACAAGGAACCGATGCTCCTCGCCCGCAACACCGGCAAGGGCTTCGTCGATGTCTCTTCAAAATCAGGCGCCGTATTTCAGCAGGCCTGGGTGGGACGTGGCATGGCAGTGGGAGATCTGGACAACGATGGCCGCATCGACGCAGTCGTCACTACAAATGACGGTCCTGCCTACATACTTCGCAATGAAACTCCGACGGCCAATCACTGGCTCACGCTCTCGCTCGTCGGCCACCGCAGCAACCGCGATGCGATCGGCGCTGAGATTCATCTCACCACCAGTGCGGGAACGCAGCTACTCACCGTTTCCACCGCTGGCAGCTATCTCTCTTCGAACGACAAGCGCGCACACTTCGGTTTAGGCAAGGAAGCGGTTGCAAGCAAGATAGAAATTCATTGGCCAAGCGGCGTCGTCCAGACACTCACCAATGTGAAAGGCGACCGCATAATGCAGGTGGACGAGCCGGCCGCTTCTCACTAGTCACCGAGTTAGCCGGCGATCGCGTCCATGCCCAACCAGAAGGTCGCAAACTGTTTCAGGTTCTTCTTGTACGTACGCGTGACGTTGTATTCCTTGCCGTTCTTCAGGCGCAGCAGATACTCACCCGTCAGCAATGGCTTGACCGCCTCCACGTGCGCCGCATTCACCAGCACCGAGCGGTGAATGCGCACAAACCCATGCGGCGCCAGACGGTCGGCCAGTACCGAGATCTGCTCCCGCAGCAGATGCGACCCCGCCTCCTGCCGTAGCAGCACATAGTTGCCTTCCGCTTCCGCAACTACGATTTCGGCCACGTCAATGAAAAGAATGCGCCCCTTGGACTTGATCGCAATCCTCGGAGTGGACTTCGCCAGCGTCTGCAGGTGAGGAAGTATCTCCGCAAGCCTGCGCTCGCGGTCCTCCGTCGAATGCTGTTTGGCATAGTCGATTGCGCGATTCACCCTCTCTGCCGAAAACGGCTTCAGGATGTAGTCCGTCGCGTGCCGCTCGAATGCCGCAACCGCATGCTCGTTGAATGCAGTGACAAAAATAATCGCCGGCGTTCCGTTGCCCTGGCTGCGCAATGTATCCACCATTTGCATTCCGGACATCTCGGGCATACGGATATCGAGCAGCAGAACGTCATATGCGTGATCGCGCATGCGATTCAGCGCCTCGATGGCGTCTACTGCCGTATCCACTGTCTCGACATCCGAACGCTCATTCAGCACGCGCGTCAGCGACTCGCGAGCCAGCGGCTCATCATCCACAACAAGGATGCGCATGTTTATGACCTCATTTCGGGTTCGAACTCGCGAACCGTTTTTGTTCCTACCTCGGATTTCGTGCTCGGAAGAACCGGCAGCACAAGCGTTGCCACCGCAACCTTGTCCCTGCGATGAAACAATAGACGCGCGTCGGAGCCATACAGAAGCGCCAGTCGCGTCCGAATATTCTGGTGGCCCACACCCATCCCCTGCTTTGTCTCGCCGTTCACGCTGTTTTTTACCTCTAGCTTCAGCGCCTTCTCGCTCTGCCTGGACGCGATCTCGATCCAGCCCTCGCCCCGAAAGTTGGCCACTCCATGCTTTACTCCATTTTCAATCAGCAACTGGAACATGAACTGAGGCACCAGAAGATCGCGCGTCTCGGGCTGAATGTCCCAGCGCACTGCCATACGGCTTCCCAGCCGCATGCCCTCAATATCCAGATAGTCCTCGGCAAGATGGAGTTCGTCTGCCAAGGTCACCAGGTCAGACCCGTCCTGCTTCAGAGTGCGCCGCAGCAGGCTGGAAAGGCGCAGAATCATCTCCTCTGCCCGCCCCGCATCGCTGCGCACCAGCGAAGAAATGCCATTCAGCGTATTGAACAGGAAGTGGGGCTGGATCTGCATCTGTAGCGTCTGCAGTTCGCTCTGCGCCAACGCTTCCTTCAGCGCCAACTGCTCCAGTTCCTGTCGCTGGATACGGCGAAAGAACACGGCAGCATGCGCTGCGATGACTACCGCAAGATAAAACACCAGTTCATCGCCAAATGTGGTGTAGGTAAGTCCGATCAGGGCCGCAAACGTTCGGTGTCCCCACTGCTGTGTTTCCGGAAACCACGGTGGCAGCAGGCTCCAGCGGATCAGGGCAAACAGAAGAACGAACGGAATAAAACCCGCCAGGTAATAAATCATCCGTCGAACGACATTGCCGGCGCCGATCGGAGCCTTCGCCGCAATCCAGAAGATAGGCGGCGTGAGCAGCGCAACAGTAAAGAAGCGCACTCCCCCCAGAAGCATGACGCTCGCCAGAGATACCTTAAGGTGTTCTTCCTCGGAGATGCGATATTGTTGCCACGCAAGCAAACCAGCCAGCGGCATCCAGAATGCTATGGAGAGCCCATATCCAAACAAACCGCGCTGCCAGATTGATGCGGAGTCTTTCACGATCAGCATTGTATTCTGGCATAAGCGTCCCTGGTTTCCGCGGACGATCCCGCCCGCACATCCCGCAATCTGCGTCTTTCATCCCCGATTTCCGTAATGTGAGATCTTGCAGTTACGATTTTGAAACAATTGCCAACTTATTTGCCGGGGAGTTCGAAGGATCTTTGGCCACGAGTGCCAAAAACTGCGTTTCCCATTTCGTGGGACAGCCATTCAGTTCCGGCGGATGTTACCCTGAAGGCGGCTCGATCGGCTTTCAACCTCTTGGGCATCGAACCGCCGACAGGGCAGTCCATTCAATGCAGCGCACGCGAAAGTGGCGGAATTGGCAGACGCACCAGACTTAGGATCTGGCGGGGAAACCCGTGGGGGTTCAAGTCCCCCCTTTCGCACCACTCACTTAGAGCATATCGCCTTGTCTCGGACGTCGGACTGTGCCCAATTTTGTGCACACCCGGTTCACAGCCTCTCGCGCCCGTAGAACAGGTCTCTAACGACCCTGAAGCGCGCCTCAAATGAAAACGGCCGCCCCTTGAGCGGCCATTTCACCAGCATCTGCAGACGTCGAGAAGTGCAGTGATCTCTTTGTCGAACTTGAGATCTGTCATGCTCTCCGTCCCGTGTCATCGTCGTCCGCCGGCCCGAACGTAGGGAGGTACCGGCCAAAGTTCAATTCGAAATCGCTCCGAATACCGTAACCGATACCACGGAGCTTCGCACGACGCGCCTGCGCAGTGGGCCAGGCCAGGGTTGGGAAGAACATGTCATTGCTTGACTGAAGCTCGGTAGCTGTCGGCGTCCCGAACCGATTGATCTGCGCCTTCGCCGCGCCCAGCGCTTCATGGTCGAACGAGGCCAGCCGACGGACGAGCGTATCGACAAACGAGTCGAGGTCGTTATCGTCCAGGGTGCGGTTCACCCAGCCGTAGCGCTCGGCAATATCAGCATCAAAATCGTCGCCGCTGAGCACGATCTCAAGTGCGCGCGAGCGGCCGACCAATCGTGGGAGCCATTCCAGCGCTCCGCCGCCCGGGACCAATCCAACGCCGACCTCGGGGTTGCCGAATACGGCGCTCTGCCGGCTTGCGAAGCGCATGTCGCAGGCCAGCACGAACTCGTTACCGATGCCGCGCGTGCGGCCGCGAATCTTGGCGATGCTCACGACCGGCGTGGACGAGAGGCGCAGCACAAAGTCGCGCCAAAGGCCCAGCGCCTCTGGCCGTTCAGCTGCCTTGGCCACGTCGAGATGGGCGATGAAAAAATCGGGATTCGCCGACTGGAACACTACGACCTTCACGGACGGGTTCGCCTCGAGCTCGCTCATTAACGCTCTCAATTCGACGATCGTTGCGGGAACAAACATGTTGATCGGCGGGTTGTTGAAGGTGATCGTCCACCGGCCCGGATTGCTGCGGTCGGTGCTGAACTGCGAAGGGTCAGGCATGGCGCATCTCTCCTCTCTTGTGAAGAAGAACCCCACGATGACTTTAGTCCTCCACCCTTCTGCCTGCTTCAGAGTAAGTGTTTGATTCTGCTTGTTATTGAACCCATCGGCGGCGTACCTGGGCAGCCCCATTGGACATTTTCATACTTCAAATACTGCGCAACGTCTGCATAGGCGCAGATAATCAATACGCATTGCGGAGAGGAAACCTATGTCACATCATTTCGATACCAAACTGGCGAGGGAAGATCCGAGGCTCAACCTCTGCGACTTTTATTTATTTGACGGCCCCTCGGGCAAGACGGTAATGGCGATGACCGTGAATCCGGATGTGGGATTATCGGCTCCGGATACGCTTCATCCAGAAGGGCTCTACGCGTTCCGGTTCGACCTGAACGGAGATGCGAGGGAAGAGGTTACGTTCAAGTTCACTTTTAGTGAACCACGACACGGAGATGGCAGTGAGCATACTCACATTCAGCCGTTTGTGGTGCGGAAGGCGACGGGTGACGATGCTCTTCGTGGTGACACCGGAGAGAGTCTGGTTGAGGGTGAAACCGGTTCGGTCGCGACTAATTCGGGTGTTCGTGCGTATGTTGGGATTGCTCCAGAGCTATTTGCGGCAAATGCTGGATTCGGCACATTTATGACTGCTTTCTATAAGGACCAGCGCTACGATGGGGACGCCTTTCTGCATCAGCAGAATCCCTTTGCGAGTCGGAATATTACGGCAATTGTGCTGGAGGTGCCGAGCGAACTGATTGGGCAGGGAAAAATCAACGCATGGGCGACGATCTCCCTCTTTGGCCATGCGCCGGAGGTACAAGTTTCGCGTTGGGGCCTGCCTATGGTTACGCATCTCTTCCTGAGCGATCAAGAGGCGAAAGAACAATTCAATGCGTCGGTTCCGTCTGAAGATCGAGAGCGCTTCGCGAAGTCGATCGCGGATTGTGCGGAGAAGATGACGACCTATGCCGGTTCGGCGCCGGACCCGGGTGAATACGGGAAGCGAATCGCTGCACGGCTTTGTCCCGACACGTTGCCTTACGAACTTGGAACGTCGGCAGCATTTGAGGTGGCCGGCTTCAATGGACGCGCGCTCGGCGACGATGTGTTGGATGTAATGCTGACGTTGGCGGCCAACACGTCAATTGTCGATGGACTTGCTCCCGACCGCGGACGCATTCGCAAGGATTTTCCGTATTATGGAGCGCCGTATACAGCGGAGGAGCAGGCCGGGGTGACGCCGATTGCCGCGCACGGATAAGAAGTAGGCGGGAAGCGACGCTTGAGAAGGATGTTGGGATCAGCGCGCTTCCGTGGCCAGCTGGTATTCGAGATCGTAGCTGTGATTGGCTTCGATGATCGGAAGCCAGGGAGGAAGTGCGCGGGGAGGGAACGGCCCCGTATCAGGCGGTGCCAAATCGCCAAAGCAGTTCACAGCCATGCGATATGAGTTCGTCGGTCGAAAATGGCCGTCCCGCAGGACGGCCATTCACCAACAACGAACAACGTTCTTCTACCAGCGGTAGTACATCGTCTTGTGGAAGTAAGCCGTAATAGATCCGCTGCCTTCGGAGTAGCCGTCCATCTGGATATTCATCAGCAGGTCACCCTTCGCCCACCCTAAACTCTGAGCCGACGCGGAGGTGGCGCCAGAGAAAGAGCTCTTGTCCCCGTCGAAGCTTACCCAGTCATGGGTCACGGTCCCGCCACTCCTGTGGAAGCCAATCTGGATGTGATGCCAGGTCTTCGCCGACCAACTCAGAGGATTGCAGTACACATTCGAAGTATGCCAGTGAGGATGACCGCTAGAAACATAGGCCCACTCCCAGCTGTGCGAATACACCGAGCACTGGGTGCCCATGATCACGGTCTGGCCAGTCGAAATCACCTGGTTCAAATCCAGTTCCAGATTTGCCATCTGACTCGGATTGACGACGTACACATATGTATCGAAAACGAAGTGCGTCGACGAGCCATCGTTGGCAAACGAGATGTGCCACCGCTCGCCACCGCGCTTCGTGTACGTCATGTAGAACTCGCGAGCGTTGTCATACACCGGCGTTGTCGCTGGAAAGACGGTCGAGCCCCGCGAACTCCCGGGCGTACCGCCATCATGCTCCTGCGCCCAGCCATTGACGACATCCAGATCGGCCGATGCGAGCGCGTTGGAAGGAATGCTGCTTGAGGTGGCGGTGCCTGAGCCGCTCGTGTTGCTGGATCCCCCTGAGCCCAATGTGCTCCCTCCAGCCACGTTGAACGAGGTATCCACAACCGGGCAGACACCAGCTGTTGTCCATGCCTTGAAATGGATGATGTGCTTCCCCGCCCCGAGGGACTGGTGGGCGACGTCGATGTCAAAGGGAGTGACACCCAATGTGGTCGTGCCGCTCGAGTCTATCGAGTACCCAAACGCCGTTGGGCTGAGACCATTGCAGCCGACGTTGTGAGCCCGCACCCAAACCGGGGATGCGGTGGTTGTGCCGTTCAGTGGGCTGGCTACAGTGATGTTCGATGCTAAGGCTGCCTGCGCAGAAAACACTCCCGAGAGCGCTGCGATAACGAAAAGAAAACGACGCAGCGTCCCGGCCTGCCGAAACAAACGATTTTTCTGAATAACCTGCATTGACTTCTCCTGCGGGGGTATGGAGTCGCACACTGCGTTTTGCATGGCAGGCAAGGAGAGGTAAAGCAGGCCGTGGGACGCGGCGAACGCAGAGTGATGCGAAGACTTCTGCGTACGGCATGTGCCGGCACGCAGGCCACTCTCAGGTCTGCCCCGTAACGTAACGTGACGTTTGGGGCATGTATGGGTGATTTGCTAGACGGATAATACAGATATGTACACGACTCGTAAACTACCTATTTTGTGTTAGTTACGGAACGGTTACCGTGTAAATATTCGGCTGTCAGTGGCAGAAAAACGCCATTGATACGTTCCGAATTACTCGGAGATGGGAATTCGTCGCAGGCGGATGAACGCTTGATTGCCGAGTCGTTCCATTTGGGGAATATTCCGGAGAGCGGCGGAATGACCGTCCAGGAATTCCCGCAAACGCTTGACGGAGCGCTTCACGATGTGTGGACCCGAAGACCAGGGAGAGCGAGCAGCCGGTTCGCCGCGCTGTTTCGACTCAGCAGTGAGGTGCGGCATCGTGACGGCAACGCATCACACCCTCATCACCTATACTGAAACGGTTTCCGGAGCCTTGCGGATGCAGCCGTCTCAATTGCAGGCACGCACCTGCTTCCTTGCTCGGATCTCCTGAATTCACTCAAGGCACAGCAAACGAGCATATGGCAGACATCAATCAATCGAATAATCAGCCCCGGATCACCCTCAGCGAAGCCTCCGAATACCGCGAAGGCTACGCCAACAGCGTGCAGGTGCGCGCCAGTGTCTGGGACTTCTTTCTCTCCTTCGGTACCGCCCACCAGGACTCGCCGGACCAGGTCACCATCCGCGGCTTTCAAGGAATCTACCTCAGCCCCCAACAGGCCAAGGCGCTCTTCAATGTACTCGGCCAGAACCTGGCGCAATATGAGCAGGCCTTCGGCAATATTTCGCTGGAGCCGCTTCCCTCCACCACAACACAACGTCCCCTGAACTAACCCCGGCCAGAGTCCGCGGAGGCAGCAATCGTCTCCTTCCTCCGATTTCCCGCACGGCACCACCCTGATACGCAGAAAGATCAGCCCTTCCCGCTGTGGCTGGTCTTTCCGCTTATCTTCGTCGCGCTGTATCTCTCACACTTCGCCCTTCTGCGGCTTCCCTACTACTGGGACGAGGCTGGCTACTACATCCCTGCCGCCTACGACCTCTTCCGCACCGGCGCGCTGATTCCCTACAGCACCCTCTCAAATGCGCACCCGCCGCTCCCCTCGCTCTACCTCGCGCTGTGGTGGAAGCTCTCCGGCTTCACCCCGCTTACCACCCGGCTCGCTGAGCTGATCGTCGCCTCCGCCGCCCTCCTGGCTGTCTATCGCCTTGCCCAGCGCGTCTCCGGCCAGGTCTCGGTCGCCGCCGCAACGACGTTCCTAACCGCGCTCTATCCCGTCTGGTTCGCGCAAAGTACGCTGGCTCACGCGGACCTCTTCGCGGCCGCGCTCACGCTGTGGGGACTGGCCTTCTATCTCCCGGGCGGATCGGCGGCTCGCATATTTCCCGCATTCATTTGCTTCGCGCTCGCCGCGCTCTCCAAGGAAACTTCCATCTTCTCCCCACTGGCTCTCGCCGGGTACGAAGCCTTCCGCGCCCCGCGGATCAGGTCAAACCACCCCCCAGCGGTGCGCAACATCGCATGGCTCGTCGCCTCGCTCCTGCCGCTATGCGCCTGGTTCTACTACCACTGGCGGCAAACCGGCTTCATCTTCGGCAATCCGGAATACCTGCGCTACAACGCCGAAGCCACCCTCTCGCCGCTGCGCATCCCCCTGGCGCTCTTGCATCGCATCATTCATCTCACCGCGCACATGAATCTCTTTGTGCCGGTCCTGTGCGCCTGCGCATCGCTCTTTCTCGTCCCCCGCACCTTGGCGGACGGCAGCACCCGCCCCGCTCTTCCGCGCGAGTGCATCCTCCCACTCCTCTGGGTCTTCGTCGCGAACACGCTGCTCTTTTCTGTTCTGGGTGGCGCGCTGCTCACCCGCTACCTTCTGCCCCTCTATCCGTTGGTGCTGCTCGTGTGCGTGGCGGCGTTCTGGCGGCGCGTTCCCGCATGGGGGGCGATGGTGGCGCTAGCCGCCTTTGCCTTTTGTCTGGGACTCTTCATCAACCCGCCCTATCGCTTCGCGCCGGAGGACAATCTCAGCTACGCCGATGCCGTCCGGCTGCAGCAGCAAGCCATCCACCAGGCCATCTCTCACTACCCGGACGAAACGATCCTCACGGCATGGCCCATCTCCGACGAGCTAACCAAGCCGGAGCTGGGATACATGCGCCGTCCGGTTCCCGTCGCCACCATCGATAACTTCTCGCTGCAACAGATCCAGCGCGCCGCCACACTCTCCGGCTACACCGTCGGCCTCATCTTCTCCACCAAGTACGATCCGCCGCACCTGCTCTTCAGTCTCGGCCAGCGAAACGAGCGTCTTGATCGTCGGTTCTTCGACTTCCATCGCGATCTTCCGCCTGAGGCCGTCGCCAGCCTGCTCGGCGGCAAAGTAGTCTGGCACGCCGAGCGCAACGGGCAATGGGCTGCGGTCCTGCATTTCGATCGCCCCCAGGAAGCGCGCCTTCGCTGAAACCGCCCACACGATCGTCATCTGGGCGGATGCGCAAGCGGAACTATAATCACTGCTGCGTGCGCCCGAACCGGTTTCACAAAAGATGTATCCGCCGAGAAAATACTGGACGTAGCTTTTCCGTCAAGAAAAGCTGCTCTGAACTGCTGCCGGCCGGACGCAGTATTTGTGAAAACGGGTTTCGTCCACTGCGCTCCCTGCTTCTGTTCCTGGCCCTTGCGCTGGTCTGGTCTATCGTCGTCCCCCGGCTGCACGCCACAACGCAGAACGCGGCCGAAACCGCCACGCTGCCCCCGAAGGCCCATCACCAGCTCCTGCTCGCACTGCCCTTTGACAATCGCACCGGCCAGGCCAACCTGGACTGGATCGGCGAGGCGGTCTCGGAAGTCCTCAACCAGCGACTCGGCGCATCCGGCTTCGACATCATCAGCCGCGACGATCGCCAGTACGCCCTCGAACACCTCGGCCTGCCGCGGAACTTCGAGCCATCGCGCGCCACCGCCATCCGCCTCGCTCAGACCCTCGACGCCGACGACATCATCGTCGGCTTCTATACGCTGCAGAACAACAACCTGCATCTCTCCGCCCAACTCTTGGATGTCAACGGACTTCGTTTGAGCCAACCGCTCATTCAGGACGGTCCGCTGGACCACATGCTGGACGTGCTGGACTCGCTCGCATGGCATGTCGCCCGCGGCCTCGATCCCAAATTCCCGCTGCCCGAGAGCAGCTTCCAGGCCGCCGGCGCCAGCCTGCGCCTGAACGGCTTTGAGAACTATATTCGCGGCATCGTCGAAGCCGAGCCTGCAGAGCGCATTCGACATCTCAAGATCGCAGTCGCAGAGAACCCGGCCTACTCGCCGGCGTGGCTCGCGCTTGGAATGACGTACTTCTCTGAGCAGCAGTTCGATGCCTCAGCCACCGCCCTCGGCCATCTGCGCAAGACCGACCGCGCCGCACTCGAGGCCGAGTTCTATCGCGGCCTCGCGTTCTTCTACACCGGCCACTATGACGAAGCGGAGGAGGCATTCGCCTTCGTTGCCGCACAGCTTCCGCTGCCCGAGGTAGTCAACGACCAGGGCGTGGCCGCATCGCGCAGGGGCCACGACGGCGGCGCGCTCTTTCAGGAAGCCATCACCGGCGATCCGCAGGATCCCGACTATCAGTTCAACCTGGCCATTGCGCTCGCCCGGCGCGGCGATACCCGGAGCGCGCTCGGCGCCGTAGGACAGGCCCTCAAGCTGCGCCCCCAGGACTCCGAAGCCATCAACCTCCAGAACATGCTTCGCCAGCCCAATCCACCGGTCGCCAACGCTGCAACCACCAGACCCGCAACAGTAGTGCCGGCGAGTGAACAGCGCGATACCGGCAACGGAGACAGCGCGCAGGATCATCGCAGCCTTCCCCTTGAGCGCATCAAGCGCAGCTACAACGATGCCTCTTTTCGCCAGGCCGCATCCGAGATGGAAGAGATCGAGGCGCAGCGGCTTGCCTCACTGCCGCCCGCCGAGCAGGCTGCCGCGCTCGCCAAAAACGGCAAGACCTATCTCGGTCGCGGTCTGATGCTTGAAGCCGAGCGCCAATTCCAGCTCGCCCTCGCCGCCAACCCCAATGATGCGGACGCTCATGCCGGACTCGCTGAAGTGCGACGGCGCAACGGCGACAATGCACAGGCTCGCGCCGAAGCACAGACTTCCAACACATTGCGTCCCAATGCAGCCGCGTGGCTCACCTTGGCGCGGCTCGATCGTACTGAACATCAGCTTCCCGCCGCCCGGGAGGACGTGAACCGCGCCCTCCAGATAGAGCCCGCGAACTCCGACGCTCACGGGCTCCAACAGTCGCTCACTCCTCCAGCAACGTCACCGCCGCCCGCTGCCCCGAAGCCATGAAGCCGCTCCGTGCCGCCGGTTTCGCATTGCTGCTGATGCTCGCGCTGTGCGGTATCCGCGCGCACGCCGCGCGGCCTGTGGTGGTCGTCCTCCGCCTCGACGACACCATCCAGCCCATCAGCGAGGACTACTTCAACCGCGCGCTCAATCACGCCGCCGACATCAAGGCCGACGCGCTTCTGATTGAACTCGACACGCCCGGCGGCCTGCTCTCCACCACGCGCAATATCGTGGGACGCATCGGCGCTTCGCCGGTACCGGTCATCGTCTACGTGGCGCCACAGGGAGCACGCGCCGGTTCGGCCGGCTTCTTTCTGCTCGAGGCCGCCGATATCGCCGCCATGGCGCCCGGAACCAACGCCGGCGCCTCTCATCCCGTCGCCGCAGGTGCCAAACTCGACGACGCAATGAAACAGAAGATCGAGAATGACACCGCTGCGCTCCTGCGTTCCTACACCGCGCAGCGTGGCCGCAATCCGAAAGCAGCAGAAGACGCCGTTCGCAACTCCAAGTCCTACACTGACCAGGAAGCCAAGGATCTCGGCCTCATTGATCTCATCGCTCCTGACCGCACCGCCCTCCTGAACCAGGTCGACGGCCGCACCATCACGCGCATGAACGGCGCCAAGGTCGTGCTCCATACCAGGGATGCCACCCTCGATACCGTAGAGCCCACGCTGCGTGACCGCGTCCTCGGCTGGTTCATAAATCCTGACCTCGCCGTGCTCATGCTCGTCATCGGGGCCCTGCTCATCTATCTCGAGTTCAACGCGCCCGGCACCATCGTCCCCGGAGCGCTCGGCACCCTGTTGGTCCTGCTCTCGCTCTTCGCGCTCAATCTGCTGCCCGTGCACTACACCGCCGTCATGCTGCTGCTCGCCGCCGCCGTCCTGATGGTGCTCGAAGTCAAGTTCACCAGCCATGGCGTGCTCGCGTTCGCCGGCATCGTCTGTCTCGTGGTCGGCATGCTCACCCTTGTCGCCGGCCCGGTGCCGGAGATGCGCGTACACGCTGCCACCGCCATCGCCGCCGGCGTCGCCTTCGGACTCATCACCGTCTTTCTCGTTCGGCTTGCCGTGCGTGCCCGCCAAAACAAATCCTTGGTGGGCATCGATGCCCTTCTCGGTCAGATCGCTGTGGTCACCAAGCCGCTGGAGCCATCGGGACAGGTGATGGTGCACGGTGAGCTATGGGAGGCGCACTCCGCAACGCCCGCCCCGCGCGACACCCGGGTGCGCGTCACAGCCGTCGACGGCCTCACCCTCACAGTTGAACCGCTGCCGCCCGCCTGATCGCCCGCACCACCACTCTTCTCATCCTTGGCAAGCGAAGATCTGCAACCAGGGATGTTACGAAGAATGTGAGCTCAGTCTTTCGAGAGTCCGCCCTTGCATAAAAGCACGAGCCGGCCTCATAAGTCAGCTTCCCATCACCGATTCATCGCTAGTGAGAAGCGCGTTTATGGAGAGAAATCACCGGACCGCCGCCAGTAGACTTCGAATATGGCCGTCGATGCACAGCCGCTGAGGATGTACGTCAGTCCGGAAATCAGACGGGGGGTACGTTGGTTGCAAGGCAATACGATACTTTAATTGCTGGTCGAAGTACTGTCTCGTTGTTCAGCTGGAACAGTTCGCACAATCTGCCACTTGCCGCGTTTGGCGGTGAAAGCCGTCAACTATTGTCCGCCGGCTCTTGCTCTTCGTTCATTCGGTCCGAGATGGTCCCTCACGAAGGCGCAAGCCGAGCATTTATCGGAGACCAATATGCGCAAACTAAAGATCATCGAGCATATCTCGCTCGATGGCGTCATCCAGATGACCAGCGGTCCGGAGGACGATTTTCCATACGGCGACTGGACCGCGCCGTATCGCTCGCCTGCCGGGTTACAGATAGTGGACGAGATGTACGGCAAGACCTGCGACTTGCTGTTTGGCCGCCGAACCTACGACCTGCTGGCGAGTTTCTGGCCGAAAGCGCCGAAGAGTCCGATGGCGGACCGCCTGAATGCGGCGACGAAGTACGTCGTAACTCACAGACCGGAGAGTCTGGAATGGGGTCCATTCGAGGCCATTGGATCGGACATCGTGGATAGCGTTCGACGCATAAAGGCCAAGAAGGGCCCGGACCTGATCGTTACTGGCAGCTCGACGCTGACTTTCGTGCTGCTCGATCACGGACTGGCGGATGAGGTGATTCTGCTGGTCAATCCTATTGTGCTGGGCAGAGGCAAACGCTTTTTCGAGGGCGGATCACTGCCACGCGGATTTGCGCTGGGAAGCTCCAGGGCTTTGCCGTCAGGCATACTCGTCAACGTCTACAAGCTTATTCCCACGCTGGCCGAGGAGGCCGTGTCGCGCGCCAAGCTGGAACGTGAATTCGAGATTGCCCGCGAGGTGCAGGAGCGCTTGTTCCCCCAGACGTTACCCAACATTGCCGGCGTAGAGATGGCCGCGCACTGCAGACCCGCCCAGGCAGTCGGCGGCGACTACTACGACCTCATCGACATCCGTGATGGCTCACTGGCCGAAGCAGGGCATGCGCCCGGCGAAAACATCTCTTCCGTCAGCGGAGCAACGGCGCACGGCCGCGACCGCCTGGGTGTCGCGATTGGCGACATCAGTGGCAAGGGCATGTCCGCCGCGCTGTTGATGGCAAGCCTTCACGCCAGCCTGCGCGGTCAAGTGCTGAGCGGCGTTGGCGATCTGGGAACCAAGATGGCGAATGTCAACCGCCTTCTCTACGACGCGTCCGACTCCAACCGCTATGCCACGTTCTTCTATGCCGAACTGGACTGCACCTCGCGCACGTTGCACTACGTCAATGGCGGACACAATCCTCCTGCGGTGCTGCGCAAAGAAAGCGGCGCTTGGCGGGTGTTTCGCCTGGGAGACGGCGGCCCTGTCATCGGGCTGCTTGCCAGTGCGGTCTACAAGGAGCAGATACTTCACCTACTCCCCGGCGATATTCTGCTGGCCTTTACTGACGGCATCAGCGAAGCCATGAACGCCTCAGAAGACGAGTGGGGCGAAGGCCGAATGATCGCCGAGGCGCAAGCGCACGCGGACCTGAACGCCGCGGAGTTGTTGCAACGCTTGTTTCGTGCGGCCGACGCCTTTGCCGCTGGCGCGCCGCAGCATGATGACATGACGCTAGTCGTGCTGCAGATCTCAGTTTGAGATTCATCCCGCTGATCCTCCGGATCAGGCAATGAGTGCGATTGCGTCGCGGTGGCGGCCACGACATGGGGAGCGGCAGAATCTCATCTCCATCGCTTCGATCAGTCCTGATAAGTCGGCTTGTCGTCAGTGGCATGTCGTGCTGCGCTGACAATACCTCGTGCATTCTGCGCCGAGGTAACTCCCGTCGACGGCCTCACCCTCACCGTTGAACCGCTGCCGCCCGCCTGATCGCCCGCACCACCACTCTTCTCATCCTTGGCAAGCGAAGATTTGCAACCATGGTTGTTACGAAGAATGTGAGCTCAGTCTTTCGAGAGTCCGCCCTTGCATAAAGCACGATCCCCGCCTCATAAGTCAGCTTCCCATCAGCTATTCATCGCTAGTGAGGAGCGCGCTTATGGGGACTAATCCGTCTCCGCAGTCTTCAATGAGTGCATTGCCTTGTTGTCGTCAGTTGAAAGCTGCAAAAAAGTCATTTGTCCGATTTGCCGACTAGTCGTCCAAGTGGATTGCTTTTCGTTTTGTCGATCATCAGGGAATCCTCTAAACGGACCGCGACCGTCATCATGGACGACCTCATTGTTGTTTCCACTCGGCGGCCTTGTCGGGCTTGCCCCACGCTTCGTACATCTGGACGATCCATAGGTGGGCTGCGTCCAGATGACGGCGATCCGAGGCGGCCATAAGATTTTTTCTAGCCAGCATCCCGCGATAGCCTCCGAGCAACGCCGGTTCCGCTTCGGCGTACTTCTTCTGCGTCGCCAGGCTGGCTCCGAGGAGGCTCTCGGCCCAGAACCGGAGCCAGTCATCCGGTCGCTTCATCCGTTCTGTCGCCTCGACCTCGCGGACGAGTGGTTCGCTCTGGGTAAACTTGCCCTCTGACACGTAGGCCAGCGCCAGGTCGGCCGCGGAGGCTATCGTATCCGGGTGGTCGGGGCCCAAGGTGTGCCGTCGCCCTGCCAGGGCCTGCGCGGCATATGTCTCCGCCATGTCGTATTTGCCTTGCAGTTGATACATGGACCCCATCGCCGAAAGACCGTCAAGAGTTTTGTTACTCTCGGGACCCAACACCCTGCGGTCGATCTCCAGGGCCTGGCTGAAGATCCGTTCGGCCTGCGCGTATTTGCCCTCATAGGTGTAGTCCTTAGCCAGATAGTTCATGGACGAAAGTGTGCCGGGGTGCTCGGGACCGAGTACACGGCGTCTGATCTCCAGCACCTGGCTGTGGAGCGCCTCAGCCTGCGCGTACTCGCCTTCATCGCTGTACGCGCCGGCCAGGTTGGCCATGCATACCAACGTGAAGGGATGTTCGGGATCCAATACTCTGCGGCCGATCTCCAGGGTGTGGTTAATGAGCGCCGCGTACTGCGCGTACTTTCCCTCAGCCTCATAGACGGCGGCCAGATTGTTCATAGCCTTCAGCGTGTCAGGGTGATCGGGACCGAGCACCCTGCGTTCGATCTCCAGGGTCTGAGTGTGGAGAGCCTCGGCCTGCGCATACTTGCCTTGGTCGAGATAGACGATGGCCAGATTGTTCATGGCCATTAGCGTGTCGGGGTGATCGGGTCCCGCAACCCTGCGGTCGATCTCCAGAATCTGACTGTAAAGCATCTCGGCCTGCGCGTACTTGCTCTCGTAGAGGTAGACGCTGCCCAGATTGTTCATGCAATCCAGTGTGTCGGGGTGCTCGGAACCCAATACCCGGCGGTCGATCTCCAGGATCCGGAGGTCGAGCGCCTCGGCCTGCGCATACTTGCCTTGAGCTGCATAGACGAGGCCCAGACTGGTCATGGACTTCAACGTGTTGGGATTCTCGGGACCCAACACACGGCGCTCGATCTCCTGGGTCTGGCTATCCAGAGCCTCGGCCTGCATGTACTTGCCCTGAGCGTTATAGACGTTGGCCAGATTCTTCATGGACTTCAGCGTGTCGAGATGCTCAGGGCTCAGGACCCTTCGGTCGATTTCCAGGGTCTGGGCTTCAAGGACCTCGGCTTCCGCATACTTGCCTTGTCTGAACGCAGCGACGCCAAGACGTCTTGCCGTATCGAGGGTCTTGGGATTCTCAGTCCCCTCAACCCGCCGGTGTAACGCCAACGCAATCTCTAATTGCCTGTACGCCTCCGGATACAGACCGAGGTCGAGGTACGTCTGCCCGATGGTGTCCCGAATTGCTGCCTCCACCTCCGGCTGCTTGTCGAACTTTCCCGCGATACGCGATGCTGCCCGGTCGAGCGCTGTTCTCACCTTCAGGTCCGGATCGGGTTTCGTGGTTGGCCCGGATTGGTTGGCTGCGCTGGCCTGTGCAAGCAGATCGTTCTGCAGGAAGTCATTGACCGCGCCTGCCGCTGCTTCCGCCCGGCGTGCGCGCACGGCTTGCCATGTGCTTACTACGACCCCGGCGGCCAATACCACGAACACTGCCACAACTCCGGCTACCAGGGCCCAGTGACGCCGCGCAAATTTTCGAAGCTGGTAGCTCGTACTCGGGGGACGGGCGACGATCGGCTGATCGGCCAGATATCGCCGGATGTCGGCGGCCAGTTCTGCCGCCGAAGCGTAACGGCGCGTCTTGTCTTTCTCCAGCGCCTTCGCGACCACGGTTTCGATGTCACCCCGGTACATGCGGTGAATCGAACTGAGCCGAACCGGGTCTGTTTCCCGAATCGCCTGCACGATTTCATGCAATGCCTTCCGCTCTATGTCATATGGCAGCCTGCCCGCCAGCAGTTCGTAGGTGATCACGCCGAGCGCGTATACATCGCTACGGATGTCCAATCCCAACACGTTGGGCTCCACCTGCTCGGGACTCATGTAGGCGAGCGTGCCGATGAGCTGTCCCAGATCGGTCTGTCGCGTCGCCTCTGCGTCGGAATCGGTCACGCGCGCGACTCCGAAATCGAGGATCTTGGGTTGCCCTCCCTCATCCACCAGGATATTGGCGGGTTTCAGATCGCGATGAATGATGCCGCGCTGATGCGCATGATTGACCGCATCGCAGATCTTCGCCATGAGTTCGAGACGCGCTCGCAGGTTGAGGTGCCGCTCCTCGGCGAACGCAATCAGGGGCCGGCCCTCGATGTACTCCATTGCGAAATAAGGCTGCGGGCCGAAGCCGTTGTCGGCAGTCCCAGCCTCATAGATCTGAGCAATCCCGGCATGCCGCAAGCGGCCGAGCACGTGGGCCTCCTGCTCAAAACGACGCAGCAACTCGGCGTTCACAAACCCCGACTTGATTACTTTGAGGGCGACGATCCGTTGAGGGATCTCCTGCTCCGCCAAATAGACACTGCCCATTCCGCCTTCACCGAGCAGGCGGAGGATGCGATAGCGACCGAGCGTTTCCGGATGCCGCAGCGCTACGCTGGCCTCTCCGTCAGTCGTCATCGCGCGATAGGGACGGGTGGTATTCCCGAGTGGCGCAGATTCCTTCGGATCAAATCGGCTCGCAGTGTCGCCGATAATTCCTGATTTCGGCGTTTCCATAAGGGTCCCCCCAGAACCGCTCTCCCCGGCGCTTCTCGCGGGGGCCGGAAGCTCTCTGTCGGAAGGCATCTCTAGAGACACTCCTGCAAACGCCTCTGAGTGAACTCGCAAGCCTAGCTCACGGGAAGCCTGGGGCCAACTGACAGAACTACCAGAATCGCCATGAGTCTTGAGTCAAATGATCGCCGCGACACTGCTCCGCCAGACAATGTCGCATTTCCGCATCGGTCCGTACTTCGGGAGAGTTCGACAGGCGCCACCGACGCTTTGATCGGTTCGCAATGGATCCAGTTGGACGAATATCGGGCTACTCGGACAACTGACGGATGCGTGTGTTTGTACTCACTTGGTGCCAAATCGCCAATGCACTCATCGACCAACGAATAGGTCCCTATAATTCGGCCTCTCGTCAGTGACACTTTCCTGCCGCGCTGACAATTTCTCGTGCATTCTGCGCCGAGGTAACTCCCACATCGGGAATCGCCGAAAACACCTGCCAGTTGTATCTATCTGATTTGCTATTCTGGAAATAGATACAGTTTCAGTCACAGAAGATAGAGAGACAAAAAGCCACCGCTTCTCATCCTTGGCAAGCCAAGATCAGGAACCAGGGCTGTTACGGGCGATGTGAGCTCAGTCTTTCGAGAGTCCGCCCTTGCATAAAGCACGATCCGGCCACAGAAGTAGCTTCCGATCGGCAATCAACGCTAGTGAAAAGCGCGTTTATCGGTACCTATGAATAGCGCTCATGTTTGAACGAGCCAAGAGGTCAACAGTTTGGTTTGCCGAACCAGGAAACATTATTGCGTAATCGAGCACCGTTCCCGTAAACACCTCATTTGGACGCTCGTAATATCCCGGTAGCTGGCAGCGGACCGTCAGGTCCGCTCTTCGTGAGAGCAGTAAACGTACTACGTCAATGCCGAAATCGTGATTCTGTGTCGCAGCGTGAAAGATCGGGGTCTGGCCTCCAAGGCCATGGGAGTCGGTGGCGGCACGTGCATCGATATCTGCTCCCGCTTCGAGTAATTGCTTCGCGATCTCAACTTGGCCGAACTCCGCGGCTACATGCAACAGCGTCGCGCCTTTGAGCGTGAGCATGCGACCGGCGGTGTTGCCAATGTTCAATGATGGGTATTGCCTCTCGACAATGGAACGATCCTTGCGCAGCAGGAGTTCAATCTCTTCGGCGTCACCGATAATCGTGGCAATGACACCTGGCCCATCATATTGAGACGAGCCACGGGCATCCCGTATCAACTTGATAGAATCGTTCAGCGCGCCTTTGTCTCGAATATACGTCCCGAGAACAAAATCAAGTGCAGTCCCAGGATGAGACCTTCCCTTCAACTGCCACTCCAAAACTTCGCCACAATTAGGATCTGCACCATGCCGCAACAGCCAGTCGAGAGCGATTGGATCGAGCGTCTCGCAGGGAGCGAAGACGATAGGGTAGACCCCATGCCAAGCGGCGTTCACATCGGCCCCGTGTCTGACAAGCAATTCCATCATGGGCGTTCGCGCACCATTGAGGCTTGCCCGCATGAGTGGCGCATCGCCTCCTTCGTGGATGTCAGAGCCGTTGTTGATAAGCCAATCTGCTATATCTAGCCGAGCTTTGGAAGGCTCTCTTGTTCCGCGACATTCAGCGGCCCAGGTCAGCGGTCCATCTCCGCCATAGCCGATTGGTGCGTGTTTCAATTCGGGGTGTTTCGAAAGGAGATGGCGAACCTCGGCAAAGTCATCTAAATTGATTGCTTCTTTCAGGCTTTCCGCGAATGGAAGTGAGAGCACGTGGTCTCTTAGCTTCGGCCAACTAGGAAACCCATAATGTCGGGCGACCTGAAAGAGCGCCATTGCTAGAGACGGCGCATCACCATTTGCCAAGCGATCTCTTGCTTGGTTCCTAAGGTGACGAAGGTTTGCCTTCGAGGGAAGATGAGACGCGGAGGGACGTTGTTCGGGCATGCGAACTCCTTTCGGTAAGCGCCCGGTGTCCGCTTCGCAGGCAGAAAGAAGTGTCGCTAAATTGTGAACAGCAAAGGTGGGCTTCTACCCTGTCCGCGAACCGGATGCGTCCTTCACGCTGTCCAAATGCTATTCCAGTTCCTGGCTGACGTTCAAGAGCAATGCGGCCTCGATTCTCCTGATAAGTCGGCTTTTCGTCAGTGGCATGTCGTGCTGCACTGACAATACCTCGTGCATTCTGCGGCGAGGTAACTCCCACATTGGGAATTGCCGAAAGACACCTGCCAGTTGTATCCATCTTATTTGCTATTCTGGAAATAGATACAGTTACAGTTACAGTTACAGTTACAGAGGGCAGAGAGACTAAAGCCACCATCGCGGTGGCTTTTTGTGTTTTTGGAGCCCAGAATCGTGCCTCTAACTCCAATGACTGGACGACTTTAGCGGTAAGTCCTTTAGAAAGACGACTTTGATACTCGGAACAGCCCACATCCTCATGATTCGCCATGGCTTATACGCCAGCCTCCCGCACCGGAGGGGGAGGGGATAGGTAACGTGACCGACCGGAAACAAGAGCTCCGCCGCCAGCTCCGCGTTGTCCGCCGCAACCCAAATCTGATCGCCGCCCTCTTCCTCCTCCAAACCGGCCACCTCCTGGACTTCGCCGCTGCCCGCCAGTTCCACCGAGAACGAGCGCGGCTACACACCAGACACCTCGACGCCCAGGCGCAGGAACTTCACAGGCCCACATCAAAGTCTGTCATCCAGAGTGAAGGGAAGGACCTCCAGTTCGCCCGATCACCCGAAAGTGCAGAAGTGAGCGACAGCGGAGCGAACCCAGCGAATCGCGCCACCGGCGCGTCCGCCTCGGGCGGCCAGTCCGCGAGCGGCCAAAGGAAGCGAACCCAGCGGCACGAGTCAAAGGCGGTACACTGCTTGCGCGAGGAAACACCCTGCCATGAGCATGTTCACCCTCATCATCGTTGTCATTGTCGTGCTGTATCTTCTGGGTTCGATCAAGATCCTCCGCGAGTACGAACGTGGCGTTGTCTTCCGCCTGGGTCACGCGCTGCCCCATCCCAAGGGCCCCGGTGTCATCCTGATCTTTCGGCCGTTCGACCAGATGGTCCGCGTCACGCTGCGGCAGGAGGTCCTCGAGGTTCCGCCGCAGGACATCATCACCCGCGACAACGTCACCCTCAAGGTAAACGCCGTTATCACCCTGCGCGTCGTCGATCCGTCGAAGGCCGTCATCGAGGTCTCTAACTACGTCTACCAGACCTCCCAGTTCGCCCAGACTACGCTGCGCTCCGTGCTCGGCGAGGTGGAGCTGGACCAGTTGCTCAGCCATCGCGAGGCCCTCAACTCGCGCATCCAGGAGATCCTCGACAAGCACACCGCGCCCTGGGGGGTGAAGGTCGTCAGCACCGAGGTAAAGCAGGTGGATCTCCCCGAGTCCATGCTGCGCGCCATGGCCAAGCAGGCGGAGGCCGAGCGTGAAAAGCGCTCAAAGATCATTAATGCCGAGGGCGAGTTCGCCGCCTCGCAGCGCCTGGTGGACGCCGCCGCCCTGCTCGCCACCCAGCCCATCACGTTGCAACTCCGTTACCTTCAGACCCTTACCGACATAGGTACCGAAAAAAATACAACTATTGTGTTTCCGCTACCTATTGAACTCATCTCCCTGTTCAATAAGACTGTAGCGGGTGGCGTCACCGGCCCGGGTGTCACAACCCAGCCTCCGGCGCCCAAGCCCGACCAACCATTATGAGGTCGCTCTTCGACGAAGACGGTCAGGAATCCCGGAGCGATGCCGATCTGACGCTAGGCATCGGTTCGCTGCTCAGCATCTTCTTTGGCGTCGTCCTTATCTGCGGCATCTTCTTCGGCTTCGGCTATTCCATGGGACGCCGCAACGCCCATGCGACTGCCGCTCCCGCCGTCACCTTGCCGGCGGCCGTTACAAGTTCGCCGCTTCCCGAGAACGAACTCAGCGGCGCCCCTCTCAAGCCACAGCAGCCTGACAACGCACCGTCCCCTTCCGCCGACGCGAGCAAGGCGCAGGCCACGGCCAAACATGCCACCCAGGATGAGGCCGAAAATCCAAAGCCCGCGAAAGCACCCGCGCCACCCTCTGTTCCAGCCAAGAGCACGCGCGTCGTGGAATCAGCTACAGCGGATCCCTCGCTCAACGCCGTTCCCTTCTCGCATCGGACACCGCTGCCCACCAAGCCGCATGCTGGTGTCATGGCGCCTCTCGCTCAGGCGCCGGGCGATAGCCCTATCGTCCCCGGCCAGCCCATTATGGTGCAGATCGCTGCGGTCAGCCGGCAGGAGGACGCCGAAGTTCTTGCCGGAGCGCTCCGCAAACGTGGCTTCAACCCCTCCGTCCACCCCGGAACAGCGGACAAATTCTTCCACGTGCAGGTCGGTCCCTTCACCGACAAGACCCAGGCCGAGACGATGAAGCAGCACCTGCTCGCCGATGGCTACAACGCCATCGTGAAGTAGCTAATCCGACATTCCTGATTCAATGGCGCTCCGCACGGCTTTCATCAGATCCTCTTTGTCTGAGTAGTCCGCTGGATGAAGGGGGGTATGAAACGTAACCGTCACCGTACCAGCCTTTAGATTCTTGCTTCCCTTGGGTAGCAGCCGAATCGCGCCTCGAATCGACACCGGCGCTACCGGCGCGCCCGACTCCATCGCCAGAAAGAACGGCCCCCTCTTGAAGGGCAACAACGATCCATCCCGCGAGCGCGTTCCCTCGGGAAACAGCACCAGGCAGCTTCCCTGCTCGAGCGCGCGTTTGGCTAGTTCGCTAGCCGCCTTCGCGCTCTCCACGCTGCCGTCGCGCTGCACAGGAATGAATCCGGCCAGGCGCATGGCGTAGCCCAGCACAGGGATCTTCATCAAGGAGGCCTTCAGATAGATCACCACTCGCCCCGGCAACAACGGGAGCAACACGTCCGGATCGAGGTTTGACGAGTGGTTCGCCATCACGATCGACGCCCCACGTGGGAATCGTTCGAATCCCTTGACGACCACCCGCACGCCGACCAGCGGTAGTCCCGCACGCGTGATCCAAAACCCCACACGGAATAGCAGCCGGGTGTCGCGAGTGATCAGCGTCCAGGGAAAGACGACAAGCGCCGCGGGCAACGCCAGCACGGTCCAGATCAGAATGAGGATAAGACCGCGCATCTGAACTAACCCTGTGCCAACGGCAACGCCACGGCCTTCGCCGAGTGTGAAACTGCTGGCGGTCCCGCAAGCCGTGCCGGCAACTTCTCGTAGATTCCATCGAAGCCGCCGTTCGAAAGGATTGCCACGACATCGCCCGCCCGTGCGCCTGAGGCAACGTGCGCGACAATCTCCTCCACGTTCGCCGCCAGCAGCGCACTATGCCCCTGCGCCGTCAGCGCCCGCACGACTGCCTCCGGATGCAGCCGCTCGCTTTCCGGAATGCTCTCCTGTTTGAAGACACCCGCCAGCACCACCTCATCCGCCAGCGACAGCGCATCCACCAGTTCGCGCTCAAAGACATTGCGCCGCAGCGTATTCGAGCGTGGCTCCAGCACCGCCCAAAGCCGCGATTGGGGATATGCGGACCGCAGCGCACGCAGCGTCTCCCGGATCGCCGTCGGATGATGCGCAAAGTCGTCGATCACCGTCACGCCCCGTTCGACCGCGCGTACCTCCAGCCGGCGCTTTACGCTTTTAAAACTCACTATCGCGTTCGCAATCGCTTCTGCGTCGATGCCCTGCCCCGCGGCAAGCGCCGCCGCCGCTGTCGCATTCAGCGCATTGTGCTCGCCCGCCATCGGCAGCACCAGTTCCAGCCACGGCTTGCCTGCGCGCCAAACCTGCCACTCCGTCTTCCCGTCGCGATGCACCAGGTCGCGCACCTGCCACTCCGAGCCCTCGGCAAATCCATAGCGCTCCACTTTGCAGAACGCCTTCTCCACGCACTCACTCACATTCGAGCTACCATCAAACGCCACTACCCGGCCGCGTCGCGGCACCAGGTTCACCAGCCGTTTGAAAGCAATCTTCACCGCATCGAGATCGCGATAAATATCGGCATGGTCGAACTCCACGTGTGTCAAAATCACCGCATCCGGGAAGTAATGCATGAACTTCGGCCCCTTGTCGAAGAACGCCGTATCGTATTCGTCTCCCTCGAGTATGAAACTCGCGCTCGGAGCAAGCTGAAAGCTCGTCCCGAAGTTCTCTGCCACTCCGCCGATAAGGAAGGACGGTCCGCGCTCGAACCGCATCCTCGCTGCCGTTTCGTAAATCCACGCCAGCATGCTCGTCGTCGTCGTCTTTCCATGCGTTCCCGCGACTACCAGAGATTCCCGTCCAACTAAAAACTCCTCATACACTGTCTGCGCCATGGAGCGAAACGGAATCCGCTGGTCCAGCACATACTCCAGCTCCACATTGCCGCGCGAGATCGCATTGCCCACGATCACAAGATCGGGCCGCGGCTCCAGGTTCTTCTCTGAGTACGGCTCCATCACCGTTATCCCCAGCGCCTCCAGAAGATCGGACATCGGCGGATAGGCCGCCGCATCTGACCCCGTCACCGTGTGCCCTTCGAGTTGCAGCATGCCTGCGAGCGACGCCATCGCCGTCCCGCAAATGCCGATCAGATGTACATGCTTTGTTTCGATCTTCATTGCGTCTCTTGCACTCCCCCTGCCCGCGGGCCGACCCTCAACTCTGTCCCTTCCATGTCCACCACCAGCTCCGCTTCCACGCCGAACGGCAACGTAACATTGCCGCGCGACACATGTCCCGAGCGAAGCCCGTAAGCAATAGGCCCGGAAAACCATTCGAGCACCGTCAAAATCACTCGTTCCGTAAGATCTGCCGGCGAGCCCGGCGACGCGCAGTCGAGCATCTCGCCAAAGATGATCCCCCTCACGCCCTCGAGCTTGCCTGCCAGCTTCATCTGCCGCAGCATGCGGTCAATCTGGTATGGTTTCTCCGCCAGGTCTTCGAGGAACAGCAGCTTGCCCTCGGTCTGTGCCGCAAAGCGCGTGCCCAGAGATGCCGTCAGCAAACTCAGGCAGCCGCCATGAAGCACGCCGCGCGCTGTGCCGGGCTGCAGTGCGCGTACTCCGGATTCGCTGCTCAGCCGGTACGCCTCGCCTCCAAGCGCTGCCGCAAAACTCAACAGGTCCACGCCGTCTCCACGCGAGAAATCCGCCGCCACCATTGGCCCATGGAGTACAGGCACTCCAGCCTGGTCCAACATCCACGTCGCAATCGCCGTGTGATCGCTGTAGCCGATGAAGGGCTTGGGATTGCGGCGAAGCAGCTCCAGATCGAGGCACTCCAGCAGGTAATTGCTACCGTAACCTCCACGGATACAAATCACGGCATCTATTTCAGGATCGGCGAAGGCGCCATGCAGGTCCGCCAGCCGCTGCTCCGGAGTCGCCGCAAAGTACGGCCACGCCTGGGTCAGCACATGGGGCATCATCGTTACCGAGTGGCCGAGCCCGCGCAGCCGCTCCACGCCCCGCTGCACCTTTTCCGGATCGGCGTTGCTCGCTGGCGCCACCACGGCAAGCCGGATTGGCACAGACGTCACCGCTCGCCCCCTGCGAGCCATTGGCCGCGAGCAACTATTACCGCAGGTCCCGTCAACTGCAACTCCGCGTTTGGATCCGGCCAGTCAACGACCTGCTCTCCACCGGGAGCCAGCACATGTAGCCGTCTCGGCGCACCCTCCAGCGCCATCATCGCAGCCGCGCTTGCGCTCGTCCCGGTGCCAGAGGAGGAAGTCGGCCCGACTCCGCGCTCGTATATGCGAATCTCGATCCGGTCCTCCGCCACTCGCCGCACAAACTCCACATTGGTCCCCTCGGGAAAATCCGGATGTTTGCAGATTGCCGCCCCAACCTCCTGCCACGAGCGGCCTGCCATCGCGAAATCTTCGTCCTTCAACATCACGATGAACTGCGGATTCCCCATGTCCACAAACGCGCTCTCTACCGTCATGCTCCATCCCAGCTTCACCCGCTGGCGCCGCACCTGCGGCACGCCCATCCCGGTCGTAAAGCGAAACTCGGCGCCGTCGACGCACTCCAGTCGTCCGATGCGTACGCCGGCATCCGTCTCGATGCGCACCTCGCCACCCGGTTGCAAGCCCCCACGATATGCCAGCCACGCTGCAACGCAGCGCGTGCCGTTGCCCGAAATCTCTCCGTGCGACCCATCCGCGTTGTGCAGCCGAATGCGTCCCTCGCGATCGCTGATCTGCGTCAGATACTCCACCCCGTCGGCGCCAATGCCGGTGGTACGTGAGCAGAGCTCGCGCGCAAGCTGCGCCAGGTCTCGCCCGGCAAGCTGCGCCGCTTCCACAATCAGAAAATCATTGCCGCAGGCGTGCGCTTTCACGAACTCGATCACTCGTCCTCCCAACTGCGGAAGGTCAGCACACGGTCAATTCCCGAGCTCTTCATCAACAACTCCGTCAGACGGCGATGGTCGCGCCTCGTCGCCATCACGGTAAAGGAGAGGCGCGTGATGCCTGCAAGATTGTCACGGTCCACCGGCTCCAGCCGGCGTTGGTCCGTATCCATTGCCGCCAGCACTGCCAGGTACATTGCATCCGGATCCTTGCCGCGCACCTCGTAAATGCGGGTCTGCAGCTTCAGGTTACTGAGTGTCTCGAGCGCTCCCACCGCCTCCAGCGCCAGCAAGATCAGCAGCGTCGCAAACGCAGCCGGCAGATAGAGTCCCGCGCCGCACGCCATGCCCACCGCCGCCACAGCGAATACCGTCGCCGCACTGGTCAAGCCACTGATGCGGTTACGATTATGCAGGATCAGCCCGGCTCCCAGAAAGCCCACTCCCTGCACGATGTTCGACGCAATCTGTCCCTTGCTCGTGCTCAGTTCGCCGGCAATCAGCGGCGACAGGTACGTGAACAATGCCGAGCCGAAGCAGATCAGCAGATTCGTCCGCACGCCGGACGGCTTGTGGTGATACTCCCGATCGAGTCCGATGATGCCGCCAAGCCCACAAGCCAGCAGCAGCCGCATCGTCGCCGTATCGGTCAGCGCCCACTGCTGGAACTGGCTGAAACTCAGCGCATGTCTGCCGTCAAACACCATCATCGCCGTCGCGTGCCTCGACTACCATCAGCAGGCAATCCACCCCGCCCATCGCGTGATGCTACCATTCCGTCGAAGCGCCGCCACTCCCACGCTCGGGCTACTCCGGGCCATCGCGTCGCGCCTGCGGCGCGGTAGCGGTATGGGCAATAGCACCTGCGAAGTTGTGAGTACGGTAGACCCGGGCGCAAGGCTGCCCCGTCGAGCAGATAATCTGCAGCAGCGTCAGCCCCTGCGGGCGCTCGGCAACCGCCTTCGCTACCGGATCACCATCAAGCGCCACCACATAGTCCGCCTTCCCCGCTGGGTCCTTCAGCGCCGCCGTCCACTCGTAGTAATTGCCCTCGTTGATAATGTCGCGCAGCGGTATACCCGCCCGCTGCACCGCTCCGGGATGCTCAGAGGTGTACATCAGCAGCGTCTTACCCGGCGGCAGTATCCGCAACCAATTTGCCAGCGTCCTCTCGAACGGAATCCGGGAGCTCGAATTGACCACCGCCTCCTGAAACACCAGCGGTCCGGCGCGCAGCAGCAGCGCGGCGTTCGTCACAATCAGCGCCGCCGCCACCGGTACCATCCCTCGCTGCCAGCGCGGCCGCCACACCGCCGCACCCTCGAGCGCCGCTACCCCAAACAACGCGAACGCGGGCAGCATCTCCATACCGTACCGCGTGTTGTACCAGGAGTGCGGAAACCATACCGGAATGAATAACGGCACCGATCCGTATGACACCGAATAGACATAGAACGGCAGCGGCAGCCAGAGCAGCGACGCAGCCGCAAGCGCCACGCTCCGGCGGCGCACCCACAGAAATGCCGTGCCAACCAATGAAATCAAGAAGATCAACTGCGTCGCATGGGGAACCACCGCGCCCAATTCCGCCGCCTTCAGGAAGTACAGCGCCGCCACCACCGGCCGGTGATACTCCATATAGTGGCCGGCGCCCGAAGGCGAAGTTCGCGCCTCGATCGCCCGCGCCGAGTACGGTCCCCGCAGGAAATCGAATGGGTCATGAAACTGCTTCGCGTTGTAGGCAATCCAAAGCAGTGGCGCCATCACCACCAGCACCGTCCCCAGCAGCCAGATGCCGGTCGCGCGCTCCCGCAGATTGCGACGTTGCAGCACAACCCACGACGCAACACACCACGCCGCCGCTCCATAAACCCATCCGTCATAGCGCGTGAAGACCGCGCACACCAGCACCAGCGAGGCACCCAGGAGCAATTGCCCCAGTCCTTTACGGTCTCCTGCTTGCGATCGCCGCGCAAACCAGGCAATCAGGAGCGATGCCCATATCATCTCCGCCAGGAACAGTGGCTCTGTCATGGCCGTGGTCGAGAAGTAGAGCAACCCCGGGTTTAACGCAAAGAACACTACCGCGAGCCACGCCATCGAATGTCGCACAAAGCAGAGCGCCAGCCGGTAAAGCCCGACGCATGCGGCGACATAGCACGCCATCGAAGGCAGCGCAGCCGCTACCCCGCTTTGCCACCAGCTCATTTTCTGTACAAACGGCACCAGCAGCAGGTGCGGCAGGGGCAGCCACACCGAACCAAGCTGACGAAAGCCCGGCGTCCGCGAATCGAACAGACGCCGAGCAATATGCAGGTGCGAGACCGCGTCGCCATAGAGCAAGAGCAATTGATGCTGCGAACAGAAGGCGAGCGCCGCCAGCGTCAGCACCGCGCTCACCAGCGCGACCATTCCCGCATCGCGTGGCGGCTGGTGCTCCTTCGCCTCAGTCAAGATGGCTGAGCGCGCGGAATTGCTCGAAGCGCGCATCGATCTCCTCACGGGTCAGCTTCTGCGTGCGTTCGGTGCCAAACTTCTCCACCGCAAACGAACCCATCACCCCGCCGTAGAACATCGCCTTGCGGAAGTTCCCCGGCGTCAGCTCGCCCTTCTTCGATGCCAGGTAGCCGAAAAATCCGCCGGCAAACGAATCGCCGGCCCCGGTCGGATCTACAACCTCGGCCAGCGGCAGCGCCGGCGCGCGGAAGGGCGTAGCGTGCGCCTCCGGCTTCGCGCCCGGAAAGGATCGCTCGCTGAAGAAGACCGTCGCTCCGTACTCGCCGTGCTTCACGATCAGCGTCTTCACGCCCATCCCCAGGATCTTCTTCGCCGCCCGCACCAGGTTGGCATCTTCGGCCAGCATCTTGGCCTCGCCGTCGTTGATCAGCAGCACATCCAGGTCCACCAGCACCTCGGCCAACGCGGCGCTGTGGTCCTTGATCCAGTAGTTCATGGTGTCGCCGCACACCATCTTTACCTTCGGCATCTCGCGACGTACCCGCGCCTGCAGCTTGGGATCGATGTTCGCCAGAAAGAGAAATTCGGAATCGCAATAGCTGGCCGGAATCTTCGGCGTGAAGGTCTCGAATACATTCAATTCCGTCGCCAGTGTGTCTGCTTCGTTCAGCGTGCGCGTGTAGGAGCCGGTCCAGTGAAAACTCTTCCCCGCCACATGCTCAATCCCCGAAGTATCCACGCCGCGCTTCTTCAGCACATCCTCGTTCGCCGCCGTGAAGTCTTCGCCCACCACGCCGATCACGCGCACCTGCGTAAAGTAGCTGGCGGCCAGAGCGAAATGCGTGGCCGCCCCGCCCAGCGCATGGTCCACCCGGCCGCTCGGAGTCTCAATGCTGTCAAACGCAACACTACCCACCACCACAATAGACATGCAGTTTTTCCCTTTGTAACTACGAGAGATATTTCCCAATGATTGGATCGAGCTTCGCGCGCGTCGCCGCAGGAATCGCGTCGCGGCTGGTCAGAATGGCATGCTGGATTGCCGATGCGCATGCACACGTGCGCTCCGCGGGTACAGCACGCACCGCAGCGCGCAGCACCTTCGCCGCATTGGCCGCGTTCTGGTGCATCACTGCCACAATCTGGTCCACAGTCACGTCATCGTGTCCGGCGCGCCAGCAGTCGTAGTCGGTCACCATCGCCATCGTCGCGTAGCAGATCTCCGCCTCCCGCGCCAGCTTCGCCTCCTGCAGGTTGGTCATGCCGATCACGTCAGCACCCCAGCTCCGATACAGGTTCGACTCGGCGCGGGTCGAAAACTGCGGCCCTTCCATGCACACGTACGTGCCGCCGCGCTTACCGACAACGCTCTCTTGATCGCACGCATCGGCAATCGTCTTCGCCACCACGCCGCAAACCGGATCGCCGAAAGCAACATGGGCAACAATTCCGTCGCCGAAGAACGTGCTCGTCCTCAGAAATGTCCTGTCGATGAACTGGTCCGGCACCACAAAATCCGTAGGCTTGTGTTCTTCCTTCAGCGACCCCACCGCCGACACGGAGATGATGCGCCCCACGCCCACCAACTTCATCGCAAAAAGATTTGCTCGAAAGTTGATTTCGCTCGGCAACAGCCGATGGCCGCGTCCATGCCGCGCAAGAAACGCAACATTGCGGCCCTCCAGCTCGCCCAGAACCAGCTTGTCCGAAGGCTCGCCGAACGGCGTCTGGATGGCTATTTCCTGTGTATCTGTAAGGCCCGGCATGGAATACAGTCCACTGCCGCCGATAATCCCGATCTCTGCCTGATGCAAATTGTTCTCCGCGCCCGCTGCACTCCCGCCGCCGCTTGCGCATGAAGGTTAGGTTGGAAACGCCAGTATACCCGCCCGCTGGGCGTGGCCTCTGCCTCCCTCTTACTGATGCAGCGCAGCTCGAATTAACCCATAGCGGCACATCAGATGCGACAGGTTCTCGCTCAACTCCAACGCATTCGGTAAGGCAGGGTCCACGAAACGTGCCTGCCGTTCTCCACTATGCTTCAGCGTGCCGGTCATGACCAGCTCCAGCTTGCGCGCCATCGGCAACGGAAAGCTCTCGCTGATAAATACGCCGCGGCCCACCGTCGCAATCACCACCGGCCCCTCTTCCGTTGTGAACACACTCTCACCAGAGCTGCCCTCGCTTTCATCGGTCGGCTGTATGTGCACGTCCGTATACTTACGCTTCAGGTTTTCCGCATAGACGGCCGCAAAGTTCGCTGCGGCTTCCTCGCTCTTCCACTGCGACAGGTATAGCAGCGCCACCGATTTCGTCGAACCCCTCTCTTCCGGCGTCTTCGCCGCGCGGCTCTGCGCCGCGTAGTACACGCCACCATCCCATTCCGGCGTCAGGTCCTTGGCTCCGGCTTTTCCTGCGAACAACTGTGTCAGTATCCGCACATCCAGCTCGCCCATCACGCCGATGTCATAGGGCGCATACTCTCCCTCGATCAGCGGATGAATGTCCGGCATGGTCAGCAGAGTCGGATGCACCTGCCGCTCCCACGCTCGTGGATGCATGATCTCGTAGCTGGTCGCCGGCGGCCGGTCCAACGCACCGGCAAATGCCTGCCTCGGCCCCTCGTCCTTCAGAACGACCTGCTCGAAGTTCAGTCCTTCACGATAGGGAAATAGCAGAGACTCCTTCAGCAGCAGGGGAGCCCGTTTCAATACGGGCGAATCGGCGTCGTCGCCGCCCACATCGTCCAGTTGCGCTGCGATGTCCGGCAGTTGCGCCAGCGACTGTCCCTTCGGCGCCAGCCCCCAGTCCAGGAAAACCACCATCGCTTGACCTTCGGCCACCGCTTCCCGCGCCGTGTCCGCTTCGTCGACCCGCAGATGCTCGTTGTCTTCGTCCACATTCTTCGCGATGGACTGCTTGCTCTGGTCGCTCCACTTCTCCAGGTCGACGTGTTGGTCCTGCAGCGCGTGGGTCAGCTCATGCGCCAGCACCGGCTTTTGATCATCCGGTGCAATCCAGTCCAGCATGTTCACCGTCTTGGACTTGCTGTCGTAGTAGCCCGCGATCTGCTCAGTCAGCAGGCTCACAATAAACGGCCGCAAATGGAAGTCGCGATCCAGCAACCCGAACTTCTTGAGCACAATCTCGGAGCTCTCCAGCCGCTGCGCGTCCTTGTCATCCTTCATCTTGCTCAGGATGTAGTGCTCCACCTCGTTCCGCGTGGTCAGCCGTCGCTTCACCGGGTGATGGATCGAGAGATCGCTGTCCTTGCTGGCGAAACTGAGTATCTGGTCAACCGACGCGAACAGCTCCTTTGCCTGTGCCGACGTAATCTTCTGGTCCGTCTTCTGTTGGTCGGGCTTCTGCTGATCTGGCTTCCGTTGCGCCGGGGGATTCTGCGTGGGCGCCTGTGCGCTCGTCTGCGCCGGCAGCGGCAGAAAAGCCAGCAACCCCGCCACCATCATCGTGCACGCGGCTCGTTTCGCCTTCATCCCCATCGCCTCACCGCCTCGTGCCGGCCGCTGGCCCGCTCTCAGAAGGCTATAATTTTCCTTGAGCTTTCGCCATGCAAGACACCTCCGCCAGCAGCCTTGCTAACTCCCCAGACGTACCCTCGGCCCCATCGGTGAGCGCGCCCACGCCCCTCGCCGAGGCACTTGGCGGGACCTCGGGAAATCCTGAAGGGCTCGCCGGAGCCCGCAGCTTCCCGGCATTCAGCGTCACCGCTCAGGAACTTTCCGCCCTCATCGAAGGCGCCGGAACCTTCGACCTCGGCTATCGCGGACAGATCGCCGTCGGCAGCGCGGACCGCGTCCGCTGGCTCAACGGCATGCTCACCAACAACATTCAGGGTCTTCCAGAAGGCACGGGAAACTATAGTTTTGTGCTCAATGCGCAGGGCCGCATCCAGGGCGACTGCGATGCCTTCCGCTTGCCTGATCATCTGCTCGTCCTCACGGATCGCAGCCAGGTTCCCGCACTCATGGCGCACTTCGACCGTTTCATCATCATGGACGACGTCACCCTCGAGGACATCTCCTCCACCCGCACCGCGCTTGGCCTCGCTGGCCCACTCGCCCCGCAGTTGCTGGCTGCGCTCGGCGTCACCCTGCCCGTCGGCATCTCAGACACTCTCTGGCTCATCCAGACCCGCATCTGCGGCGTGCCCGTCCAGCTTACCGGCGGCTACCCCACGATCTCACCGCGCTTCGAGCTGTGGTGCGCAAACGAGAACGTCCGCATGTTGTGGGATGTCCTGCTCGCCGCTGGCGCTGTGCCCTGCGGTCTCCGGGCTGCAGAGGCCCTGCGCGTGCTCGAAGCCACGCCGCGCTACGGCAATGACCTCAACGAGCGCGACCTCCCGCAGGAAACCAGCCAGACCCGCGCCCTGCATTTCGCGAAAGGCTGCTATCTCGGCCAGGAGATTGTGGAGCGTATTCGCTCCCGCGGCGCGGTGCATCGCCGTCTCGCGCAATTCACGCTTTCATCCGAACCGGCGGCATTGCCGCTCGAGCTCACTGCCCCTGGCGATAGCCGCGTTGCAGGACGCATCACCAGCGCCGCTCTTTACAACGGCTTGCGCTACTGTCTCGGGATCGTGCGTGCGGACGCCGTCGATCAACATCCCGTGCTCGACTACTCCGGCGGCACTGCCACCCTTGTCACCCATCCCCCGCTTTCGCGCACAGCGACGCAACCCCTATAGGAAGGTTCATCCACCATGCCAGACCAGCCATCCGGATTCACCGTCACCGACCGCCGCAAGTTCACCCTTGAGGGCGACCTGCGCGAAGGCGCCTCCACGGCTGAGGAGACGCCTGCTGCAAAGAGCGAGCCGGAGCCGAAGTCAGAACCCAAACTCGGCCCGAAACTCGTCCAGAGTGAGCCGCCGATCGAGAAGGCAGTCGTAAATCGCAACCTCGAGCCCCTTCCCGCCGAGGACGAATCGCTCGACCACGAAGCGCTGCCTCCCGAACCCACCGCTGCTGAATCCGCTCAGCAGGATGCCGACTACCGCGCCTCTTCAAAGAAACTCGACGACATGATCTCCCAAGCCAACCCCACCGCGCGCGATTCGCTCGGCCGCGGCGCGGAGATGAACTTCGACAAGCTGGTTCAATCTGTCTACATGACCGCCGCGCTGCAGATGGGCGCCGGCACTCAGCCCGGCGAACAGCCCCGCGTCGATATCCTCGGCGCCCGCCAAAGTATCGACATGCTTAGCGTGCTGAACGAAAAGACGAAAGGCAACCTTAACGACAAGGAACAACGACTGTTGCAAAATGCCCTCTTCGAGCTGCGCATGATGTTCATGGAGATCACCAACGCCATCTCCTCCAACGCCCACAACCCATCTGCAAAACCTCCGGTACGGTAGGAGCCTGCGCCTGCCCCGGGTCAGCGCCAGCATCCTCTTTCTCGGCAGCGGCACCTCCATGGGCGTGCCCACTCTCGGCTGCACCTGCCGCGTCTGCACCTCCAGCGACCAGCGCGACCAGCGCCTCCGCCCCTCCGTCGCCGTCGAATGGCAGACCGTGGAGGAACCACCTCGTTCGCACCGCGTGCTCATCGACACTGGACCGGATTTCCGCCAGCAGGCGTTGCGCTTCGGCATCCGCAACATCGATGCCGTCTTCTACACCCACGCGCACGCCGATCACATCCTCGGTCTGGACGACCTCCGCCCATTGAGCTTCTCGCATCGCGACCGGAAGCTGCCTCTGTACTCCGATAAGCCCACAGCCGAAGTACTCGAACGCGTCTTCTCCTACACGTTCTCGGCCGACGCGACCTACCCCACACGCGCGCGGGTTGAGCTGCTCCGCCTCGATGGCCCAGTCGATGTCGCCGGCGTTACCTTTACGCCGGTGCCTCTCATGCACGGAAACCTCGAAGTCACCGGCTATCGCTTCGGTAACGCCGCCTACCTCACTGACATGAACATCATTCCTGACGCGAGCCTCGCCCTGCTCGATGGCCTCGACGCCGTCGTCCTCGACGCGCTGCGCCCCCAGCCGCATCCCACTCATGCCAACCTCACCGATGCCATTGCCTGGGCGGAAAAGATTGGCGCGCGACACTCCTGGTTTACCCACATGTCGCACGAAGTCATGCATGCGGAGACAGACAGAGAGCTCCCCCCCTCCATCCGTCTCGCCTATGACGGATTGCGCATTCCCATCGAGCTCTAAGCCCCCATGCAGATCTTCCACGACCCCGCCCAGTTGCCCACCGACTACGGTTCAACCGTCCTAAGCGTCGGCAACTACGATGGTCTCCATATCGGCCACCGCTTCCTGCTGGCACGCGTAGTGGAGCGGGCTGGCGCGCTCCGCGCCCTCTCTGTCGCCGTCACCTTCGAACCGCATCCTAGTCACCTGTTGCGCCCCGGGGCCGGACCACGCCTCATCACTCCCAGCCTCCGCGAGCGCCTCGATCTGCTCACCACCACCGGCATCGACGCCACGGTAGTTCTTCCCTTTACCGCCGAGTTCTCGCAGCAGAGTGCGGAAGGGTTTGTCCAGAGTGTGCTGCTCGAACGGCTGCGTGCTGTCGAGGTGCACGAAGGCGACAACTTCCGCTTTGGCTTTCGCGCACAGGCCGGCGTCCATGAGTTGACTGCTCTCGGCACGCAGTTCGGCTTTGCCGTCCACATCTACCAGCCACTTCGGGTGCACGGTATGGATGTCTCCAGCAGCCGCATCCGCCAGCTCATCTCCGCAGGCGACCTGCGGCGCGCGCGCTGGCTGTTGGGCAGGCCCTTCTCTATCCTCAGCACCCCGGCACGTGGTCGTGGCATCGGCAGCCGGCTCACCGTACCCACCATTAACTTTGCCGAATACGACGGCGTCACACCCGCCGCCGGCGTTTACGTCAGCCGTATGCAGCTCGCTGCCGGCCTGGCGGACGAGGTCTGCTTCGACTCCGTCACCAACGTTGGCACCCGTCCCACCTTTGCCGACGCTTCCTTCGCCATCGAGACCCATCTGCTCGACTTTCGCCCCATGCCCTTGAACGAAGCCACACCCCTCCGTCTCACTTTCCTTGCCCGCCTGCGCGACGAACAGCAGTGGCCTTCGCCGGAGGCCCTCCGCGAGCAGATCGGCCGCGATGTCCTCGCCGCCCGCCGCTATCTACGCCGTCTTGGCCGTCCCTGAAATCGCACAGCCTTCTAAACCAACCTCTCCGGCGTGCCGGCATCTCATCAGCGGAAACTTCACCCGGTCTTTTCGCGTTTTCGAGTGAAGCATCGCCGATGTCGTAACTCTTGGGGGGGAAAATCGCAATGCGCAAGTTCTTCAAGCACGCTTTAGGGCAATTTTGCATCGCCGGAATGCTCACCGGTGTGGCCTCCGCCGCGACCGATAGCCAGAAGCTCAACGATCGCATCGATGCCGCAGCCGCCGTTATCCACGAACTGATGGGCACGCCCGACAAGGGGGTCCCCGAATGGGTCGCCGCCAAAGCCACGTGCGTTGCTGTCGTACCTGGCTATAAGAAAGGTGCGTTCGTGGTCGGTGGCCAATATGGTCAGGGCCTCGCCACATGCCGCACCGCTCATGGGTGGAGCGCGCCTGTCTTCATGCAAATCACTGGCGCCAGCTTTGGCTTTCAGATCGGCGGGCAGTCGACTGACCTGGTCCTAGTCGGCACCAACCACAAATCCATGCAAGACATGATGAAGGAGAAGGTCAAGCTGGGCGGTGACGCCGCCGCATCGGCCGGTCCCGTTGGCCGCAACTCGCAGGCCTCCATCTCCGCCCTCGCCAACGCGGAGTTCCTCACCTATTCCCGCAGCAAAGGCCTCTTCGCCGGCCTCGATCTCACCGGCGATTACATCAACCAGAACAAGGAAGATACGAAGACCTTTTACGGCAAAGAGATTCCCTACGCCGAGATCCTCTCCGGCAAAGTGCACACGCCGGCCGCCGCCCATCCTTTTGTAGCCGCGGTGACCCAGATGTTCCACACCAGCAAATCAGCGACCAAGAAAGAAGCCCATAAAGAAGCAATGTGACCTTCTCTCTCACCCAGCAAAGAGGCTCGCGCCATCATCGGCGCGAGCCTTCGTTTTTCTACGGACTGTAGCTGATTCAATCGGGAATCATCGTGGCACATCGTGCCCGGCTCCTGACTCGATCGACGACCTGAGTGCCTTCGTTACTTCGCCGGCAATGTCATCCTGCACCATCAGGATGTCGTCGAATGGCCGGTCATACGCCTCCGACCACATGACATAGCCATCGTCCGCGCGCATCAACCGCGCCGCCACCCGTAACCGTCCGCCTGATTTGCGCACGCTTCCGTCGAGCACATACACGACCCCCAGTCTTCGAGCGATATCGGCGATCGGTACGCGTTTGTCCTTGAAATAGAACGAGGATGTGGGAGCGGGTACGCGAAACTCCGGAACCTTGCTGAGCTTGTCAATCAGTTCCTCGGTCATGCCATCCGCGAACGGCTCCTCGTTCATCCCTTCGGTCAGATCGAGAAACGGCAGTACGGCGATGGATTTCGGCGGCGAAGCATGGACGGCCGGCGTCGAGGAATGACTGGTGATCTTTCCGTACAACAGGAAAGCGCCCACGAGTGCCAGGCAAAGCGTCGCGGCGCCTGACCACAGCAGAACGTTTCTGAGGCGCGGCCCTCGTTGCGGAGCATCGCTTCCAGCCGCCCCCGCCGGATCCGCAGGAGAACTCACCCATGGGCCGACCGTCGCGACCATTCGATACCCCAGGCGCGGCACCGTTGCGATGTATGCAGGCTGCTTGGGATCATCACCCAGCACGCGGCGGAGCGATGCAACGGCTTGGTATACGGAATCCGGACTAACGGTGACTCCCGACCACACCTGGGTGATTAAGTCATCGATGCTGACCACTTCGGCCGCGTGCTCGGCCAGGCACAGCAGCAGCCGCATTGTTCGCGCCTCCAGTCGCACGCTCTCCCCATCGCGTGAAATCTGACCGGCTGCTGGATCGACGCACCAGGCGCCGATGCGCAGCATTGTCGTACTCGCCGTTATGGTCGGGCGTTCCATGCACCACTTTTCAGATCGATTCAGGAGATTTCAGACTAGCTTCAGGACTTCTCTGGCCCCACCATGTCACGGTAAACCCTCGCGGAAGAGGAAGTGAGGGTATTAGGCAATGCAAACCGCTGCAGCCGCGCAATCGGAGAGAAGGTCGGAGATTGGAAGCGCTCTCATGGCAATTGCAGCCGGCGGCCTGGCCGCCGGGGCCCTCGACCTCACCCAGGCCGGCATCCTTTTCGGCTGGCGCATACCGCTCGTTATCGCTGGCGGCCTGCTTGGACCGCGGGCGATCCATGGGGGTGCAGGCACCTATCTTCTCGGCGTACTGCTGCACTTCGTCATCGCCCTGTCAGCCGCGGCTATCTATTTCGCTGCAAGCCGCCGGCTTTCGTTCCTTCTGGAACACCCGCTGGTCTGCGGCCTGTTCTTTGGTGCCGCCGTCGAAGAGGTCATGAACCTCATCGTCCTGCCCCTCTCCGCACTGCACGCAAGGGGCCCCTACGAACTCCACGATTTGATCCAGGGCCTGCTGGTGCACATGATCGTAGTCGGCCTGCCGATCTCCTACAGCATTCGCCGCCTCGCGAAATAACCCGCCTCCCGCCTATTTCCCTGGGAAGCGCTCACCTTCCTTACCCACATCCGCCGCCTGCATAAACTCCATCCAGATCGGCAGGGCCGCTCGCGCCCCAGTCTCCTTGTCTCCCAGCGATTGCCGCGTGTCGTAGCCCATCCACACCCCGCACGTCACCGATGGAGAAAATCCCAGAAACCACGCATCCGTGAAGTCGCTTGTCGTCCCCGTCTTTCCTCCTACCGGATGATTCAGTGCTCGCGCCGCCGAGGCTGTCCCACTCTGCGTCACCTCCTGCAGCAGCACCATCATCGTGCGCGCCGTCTTCGCGTCGGTAGATTCATTCACCTCCGCCTGATCCTCCGACAGTGGCATCCCGTCGGCGCTTGTCACCCGACGCAGCAGATGCGGTGTCACGCGCACGCCATCGTTGGGAAAGCTGCTGTATGCGGCCACCTGCTGCACCAGCGTCACCTCCACCGAGCCCAGCGCCACCGGCAGGTACGGCGGAATGTCCCTCGTGATGCCGAACCGGTGTGCCACATCAATCACCTTCTTCATCCCCACACGCTCCGCGAGCCGCAGCGCGGGAATATTCCGCGAGTCCGCAAATGCCTTCTCCAGCGTGATGTTCCCCAGGTAGCTCGGCTCGTAATCGTGCGGCGTGTACGCGCCGCCGGCCGTCTGAAAGGTTACCGGCGTGTCCGCGATCATCTCCTCGGGCCTCGCCCCATTCTCAATCGCAGCCGTATAGACAAACGGCTTAAAGGACGAGCCGGTCTGCCGCTCTGCCTGCATTGCGCGGTTGAACTGCGACAGGTTGAAGTCGCGGCCGCCCACCATCGCCAACACGTCGCCCGTGCCGTTGTCGACCGCCATCAGCGCCCCCTGGGCGCCGGAGTCCTGCTCGAGCGTTCCATGCAGCACCGGCGCGCCCGGGGGGCTGTCGACATGCACGTAGACGATATCCCCTAGCCTGAACAGCTTCGCGGGGTCTTTCTCGCCCGTCCACGTCCAGTCCTCAGCCAGCAGACCCAGCCGCGCATCCCCGACCTTCACCGTCACGCGCCCCTCCAGAATGCCCACCACCATCCCGTGAAAGTACGCTCCCTGCGTGATCGGCAAACTCCAGTCCGGATGCCGGAAGCTCTCCATCGATTCGCCCCCGGCGAGGACATTCAGAAGATGGCCACGCCAGCCATGCCGCCGTTCATACGCCGCCAGCCCATCGAGCACGGCGCGGTTCGCCGTCTGTTGCAACGCGAGATCGAGTGTCGTATACACCCTCAGTCCCGCCTCGTGGACCGTCTCGGTGCCGAACTGACGCTCCAGTTCGCGCCGCACCTCCTCGACAAACCACGGCGCCACGCTATTCGGCGGCGGCGCCAAATGCAGTCCCAACGGCGCGCCTTTCGCCTCGTTCGCCTGTGCCGCCGTAATCGCACCATCCTCAAGCATCGCGTTGATCACCGTATTCCGTCGGCGGAACGCCCGCTCCGGATTGAGAATCGGCGAATACGCCACCGGGCCCTTCGGCAGACCTGCCAGAAGCGCCGCTTCGGGCAGCGTCAGTTCGCGCGCGGGCTTGCTGAAGTAGTAGTTCGCGCCCGCCTCAAACCCATACACCCCGTGCCCGAGATAGATCTGGTTCCCGTACAACGTAAAAATCTGCTGCTTGGTAAAGGTGTGCTCAATCTGGATCGAGAGAAAAACCTCCTGCAACTTCCGCCGAAAGGTCCGGTTAGGCGTCAGGAACAGGTTGCGCGCCAGCTGCATCGTCAGGGTGGAGGCCCCTTGCGACCGCCCGTGTGATGTCAGGTCGTGATAGGCCGCGCCCAGCACACGGAAGAGGTTCACTCCCCAGTGGCTCTCGAAATTCTTGTCCTCGATCGAGATCACCGCCTGACGCAGTACCGGTGGGAAATCGTCATACTGCACTACGCTGCGCCGCTCCATGGCAAACGATCCGAAGAGCCGGCCACGCACGTCGTACAGATCAGTAGTCGCCAGCGGCCTATAGCGCTCCAGGTCCGCAATCTGGGGCAAGTCCACCGAGTACACCAGCGTCAGCCCGGCAAGCGCTCCCGTCGCCGCCGCCAGAACGACCAGGAACAGCAGCGCAACGCCTCCGGCCACCTTACGTCGCCCATGGATGCGCACGCGGCCGCGCCGCGGCGGCCGAAACCCTCCGCTGGAAATCTCCCGGGATTGTGTGGCTTTCAAATCTTCAGTCAATGGCACGAATCAGAGCGACGCTCGTGGCCGAGCATAGCACCTGACAAGGTGCAGGCGAAGGTCTTCCCCCGCCTCTGACAAAAGCCCCGAGGCAACCCGTACCTCTCCTACGCCGATTCGCTCCGTTCAAAGACGCGGCCCGTGCACCGCACTACACGCGATCTCTACCGTATCGAAAGCAACTTCCCGCGCTGAAAGGATCAGACACTGTTACGCAACGGTCTTTGGCATCTGAATTATCAGAGTTAGATATCGAAAGGAACACACATGAGCGTGAAGACCATAAACGAACTGCTATTGGACGAGTTGAAGGATCTCTACTCCGCGGAAAAGCAGATCACCAAAGCTCTGCCCAAGATGGCGAAAGCCGCGTCCTCTCAGGATCTGAAGAGCGCTTTTGAAAGTCACCTCGAGGAGACGCAGGGCCACGTTGAGCGTCTCGATAAGATCTTCGAAAACCTCGGGAAGAGCCCCAGAGGCAAAACCTGCCATGGTATGCAGGGCCTCCTTGAAGAAGGCTCCGAGATGATCAGCGAATCAGAGAAAGGGCCGGTCAGAGACGCTGGACTTATTTCGGCCGCTCAGCGAGTCGAGCATTACGAGATGGCAGGATACGGATCGGTTCGCGAGTTCGCGAGCATTCTCGGTCAAAATGAGATTGCGTCACTCCTGGAAGAAACCTTGGAGGAAGAGAAAGCCGCCGACGAGAAGCTGACCGGGATCGCGAAAAAGGTCAACCCCCAGGCCGTTAAATCCAAAGCGGCCTGACTCACTGAAACAATGGACCAAGTGAAAAAGGGCTGCCCTGGCAGCCCTTTCCACTTCCGATCCGTAATTCCTAAGCGGCCTTTTGCTTCAGGACCGCGAGTCCCTTGTCCAGTTGATCGTCCGCATGCGGGGCCTTCTGCGCTGCCGGCTGGGTGTCATCCTGGTCATCGTCATTCGACGCCACTACTACGTTCGGCTGCACCGCCTCGTCCTGGATCTTCTTTCCGTCCGGCGCAGCATACTTCGCCACCGACAGGATCAACGCGGATCCATCCGGCAGTTCCATCGTCTTCTGGACTGAGCCCTCGCCAAATGTCCGGTCGCCCACGACGTCGCCGCGCTTGTTGCCAAGGATCGCCGCAGCCACCAGCTCGCCAGGACCCGATGTGCCGTGATTCACCAGCACTACCAGCGGAACGGCGGTAAGAAACTTCGACTTCTCTGCCGTGAAGGTCTCGCTGGGATACTTCTGTCCGCTCAACGACGCAATGGTTCCGCTCTGCAGGAAGAAGTTCGCCAGCCGGATGCCCTGAGCCTCATCGCCCACGGCCACATCGCGCAGGTCCAGCAGCACCTTCTTTGTCTCTTTGTTCTCGCCTTTGCCTAGACCCTTCAGCTTGCTCTCGATCTCGTTGACGCGATCCTTCGTGAGCGCGTTCGGCTTCAGGTACAGAATGCTGGCATTCTCGTAAAGCTGATCGCTCACCGCGGGCACCGTCACATTGCTCCGCGTCATGGTGATCTTGTCCGGCTCCGGCTTGCGTGGCCGTACCACCGAGATGGTCACGTTCGTTCCCGCGGGACCTTCCAGCAGCAACCGGATCATCGCCAGCGACAACTCGCGCGTCGACTGGTTGCCAATCGCCTCGATCAGGTCGCCGTCCTCGATCCCTTCCTTGTCAGCGGGGCTCCCCTTCACTACCGAGACCACCGTCGCATAGCCATACCGCTTCGACACATTGAGCCCCACCTGCGCGGTACCCTCGCTCAGGTGCTGCTTGTACAGCTTGTACTCGACCGGCGTCAGATAGCTCGAATCCGAGTCCAGCGACTCCAGCAGTCCATGCAGCGCGCCGACTGTGACGTTGTTCATATTCGGGTCCACAACGTAATCGTTCTGAATCTTATTCAGAACTTCGCTGTACACCTCCATCTCCGGGTACGCGCCGTCTTTCTGGTCCGCGCGCACATTCGAGCGCAGGCTGCCCCACACCGTGAGCAGAAGGAGAAGCACAGAAACACCAAAGATCGACCGCTGGAAAGACTTGGACATGAACCACCTGTAACCAAAATGATAGCGCAGGGCCGCCTTAGGCCTCCCTACAAGTTCCGTGCTATAGGGACGAACAAGCAACTCCTCTGTTTAGACGCCTTCCGCACCCCAACGCCAACCCGCGGGACCAATCTCACCGCCGGGGGCCAGTTACTTAGCGAAGCGCACTCCCGATACGGGCAGGCCCACTGTCCGCATCAGGTCCCAGAAGCGTGGGTCGTCGCGAAGTGGGTCGACGCAGGGGTCAATCTTGAGATAAGTCATGCCCTTGTCGTGCGCGGCTAACGCCTTCTCGAGCCAGGCGACGGCTTGGGCCTTCTCTCCCAGGCCGGCATAAATCAGCGCGATTTCGTATCTGCCAAGGCCGTCCTTTGCAATACGGTCTACTAATTTCGGCAGGATCGCGCGCGCTTCCTCAGGCTTGCCCATCCGCCCATAAACATTGCCCAGGTGGCCAAGGGCATGCGGCTGATCGCCTAACTGCTGAAAATTCTGGACCGCCTTCGCGTATTCCCCCTTCTCTGAATAGATGGCGCCGAAGGGAAAGAGGAAGTCGACAGGATTAGGCTGGATCCGCTCGGCGCGGTGAGCGTAAGCAAGCGCTTCATCATAGCGGCGGGAGAAGTAATACGCGAAAGCGGCACCGGTGAATGATCGGGCCGAAACCGGATCGAGTTCGAGCTGCCGCTTGACTTCGGCCAGTCCCTCATGCCCGCGTCCAACGCGAAGAAGATAGAAAGCATAGGCGGAATGGGCCGCTGCCAGATTCGGATTTAGAGCGATCGCCCGCTTCAATTCGCTTTCGGCCGTCTTCCAGTCCCAGTTCAGATTCATCTCAGCGTTGGCCAGCTCGGTGTGGGCCTCCGGCAACGCTCCGTCAATTGCGATGGCCTTGCTCGCCTCCTCCTTCTGCTTTGCGAACGCTTCACTGTAGGGGAGCCAACCAGCTTCGCCGAGCCAACCATAGGCATTGGCCAGCGCCGTGTGCGCGGAGGCGAAGTTGGGATCCTTATCAACCGACTCCTGCAGATATCCCATGGCGTTGCGCGGCTCACCGGTATTCAGCATATGAACACCAAGCCAATACAGATCCTGCGCTTCGGTGTACGCGGGGCGCTCGCGACTCAGGCGGGCCTGCTCCCGCGGTGTGACCTCGATGCTGATCTGATCGGCAATGGCCTGTGCCACTTCGCCCTGCAGCGCCAGAACGTTGCCCAGGTCGCGGACGTAGCTTTGCGACCAGATGTGCTCGTCAGTCCGCGCATCGATGAGCTGCGCCGTGATGCGCACCTGATCGCCTCCGCGCAGTACGGACCCCTCCACCACCGCGTCTACACCCAGCTCGCGCGCGATCTCAGGCAGCAGTTTCTTGCTTCCCTTGTAGGTCATCACCGAGGTGCGCGAGATGACGCGCAGTGCGGAGACCTGACCCAGGTCCGTGATCAGCTCGTCCGTCATCCCGTCGGCGAAGTATTCCTGCTGCGGATCACCCGAAAGGTTCTCAAGAGGGAGAATGGCAATGGAATGAACCTGGCTGGTTGCGCCGGAACGGTTTGAGAATGCCCGGAAGCCGAGGTAGGCAACAATCGCCAGAAGGACTACAGCAGAGGCTGCCAGCCCCTTCCGTGGCATCCGGCGGAGTCGGTCCCTGAAGAATCTTCGAAAAAGCGGCTGCTGCTCTGATGGCAGCGCGTCTTCGCCTGGGGAAAGAGACTCAGCCCCGGGCGCCGCGATGGCCAGTTCTGTTACAGCGGTTCCCTCCCGCTTCTCCGTGTGGAACTTTGCCACGTATGTTCCGGCGGGAATCTCGATGCGCACCCGTGGCGGTCTTGTTAGGCCGAGGTAATACTGTGCCAGCCTTTTTCTAACTTCAGTGGCCTTCACTCGGACCACGGCATCGTTGGCAGTGTCGTAGTCGATCGGTCGGCCGAACATCTCCGCCCCGATCATGCGTTCGCGGAGGTTATCGAAGCGGCCGGCCAGGGCGTGTTCCACGATCAATTGGAGGAAGTCCTGCGATCGTTTGCTGCTGGCGAACTCCTGACTCTCGATCACCTCTTTCAGGTGTTCGCGCACCGCCGCAGCTTGCTCCGGATTTAGCTCGTCCGGCTCCGAACCTGCGTCGGCAGGTGACATGGCTGCCTTCTATTCTGTCGTGACTCGCGCTTGTATCTCGTTCCTCTTCGTGTGAAGGACTCTACCACAACAAACGGTCGAGCAAACGTCTGCCGGGAAACACACGTAAATCGATGAGAAAACAGGACGATACAGATAAATGCTCTGGAAAAACAGTTCTGAGCATTCCGCACTGACGCGAGGAGTGTTTCCATCGCAGACACTACTCCCCCGGAATCCCCGAACGGAGGCATGACTGCACAAGATGCAAAGCGGTACCTCAACCGATCGCCCCTTCCTCATCGCAGGTGGAATGGGCAGCGAGTTGGGGGCCTCCGCAACCCAGGAATTCGTCGATCGTCCCCCCAAGGTGTTCGTCGGCGCGAGTTCAGCGCCGACAAGCTTTCCTCCACCGGACAAACCCTGTTCCCTCTGGTTGCCCGATTGGTTCCCCGCCTCAAAGACGCAAACACGTCACGGCGGGAGCCAAGCGGCTGGAGGGGGGACGATCATCTTTGAAGGAGTCGAGGATTTCTTTAAAGTACTCAAGGATTTCGCAGCAGATTTTCAATCCACTCCACCGATGAGAGTGGAACAAAGTCAAACGCAGCCGAAGAATGAGTGGCGAGTCATTTTGTGGAGCCGCAAAGACGATCCTTCAGCGCTGCGGGCTTTCACGATTGGCGAGGGAACTCGGACCAGGGGAACGAAGCTGGTATGCGGGAAAGTAGAAGCGGCGGTAGAGCCGGCCTTTGAAATTGACTTTGCGGCCGCCCAAAAGATTGCTGAGCAGCACCGGGTACTCCCGGACAGCGTGGCACGCTCGCTAGCGGTGTGGACCCTCTGGACGAATCCTCAATATCAATGAATTTCGTCGCTGCCGGTGCAATTCTTGGGACTTTTTATATCGGCTTGTTTATCGGATTTTCGTTACCTCGGCTTTTCGCTGCGCGCTGACCAATCACTTAACTAGGCGCACTCCCGACTCATGGAGGCCCACCGTCCGTTCCAGGTCCCGGAAGCGAGGTTCGTCGCGCAGCGGGTCGAGGCAGGGGTCAATTTCCAGATTTGTCATGCCCTTGTCGTGGGCGGCCAGCGCCTTCTCGAGCCAGACGACAGCTTGGGGCTTCTTGCCCAGACCTACATAAATCAGCGCGATTTCGTATCTGCCACGGCCGTCTCTTGCAACACGCTCCTCTAATTTCGGCAGGATTGCGCGCGCTTCCTCAGGCTTGCCCATACGCGCGTAAACGTTGCCCAGATGGCCGAGGGCATGCGGCTGATCGCCTAGCTGCTGAAAATTGTGGACTGCTTTCGCATAGTCGCCCTTCTCTGAATAGATGGCGCCCAAGGGAAAGAAGAACTCGGCAGAATTTGGCTCAAGCTGGTAGGCGCGCTCTGTGTAAGCAAGCGCTTCGTCATACCGGCGCGCAAAGTAGTAGGCGAAACCGGCATTCAGGAATGAGCGCGCGGATACCGGGTCCAGCTCGAGATTGCGCTTGATCTCCGCCAGCCCTTCGTTTGCGCGTCCGGTGCGCAGGAGAAAGAAAGCATATGTCTCATGGGCAGCCGCGAAGTTGGGATTCTGGGCCAGCGCCCGTTTTAACTCTCCTTCGGCCCTATTCCAGTCCCAGTTCAGATCCATATCTGCATCTGCATTGGCCAGTTCAGTGTCGCCCTCGGGCAGCGTATCGTCGATTGCAATAGCCTTTCTCGCTTCCGCCTTCTTCCGGACAAAAGCCTCGATGTCGGGGAGCCCACCAGCTTCGCCGAGCCCACCATAGGCATTTGCCAGGGCGGCGTGCGCACGAGCAAAGCCGGGTTCCTTATTGACCGATTCCTGCAGATATTCGACAGCCTTGCGCGGCTCACCGGTATTCAGCATATGAGTACCGCGTAAATACAGATCCTGAGCTTCGGTATTCATGGGACGCGCCCGCGTGAGGCGCGCCTGCTCTTGCGGCGTGAGTTTGATGCTTATCTGATCGGCGATCGCTCGCGCCACCTCGCCCTGCAGTGCTAGAACGCTCGTGAGATCACGGACGTAACTTTGTGCCCAGATATGCTGGTCGGCTCGTGCATCGATCAGTTGCGCCGTAACCCGTACTTGATTCCCCTCCCGTAACACGGACCCTTCCACCACGGCATCGACTGCCAACTCGCGAGCTATCTCGGGCAACCTCTTTTTGGTTCCCTTGTAGGTCATCACCGAGGTGCGGGAGATGACACGCAGCGCGGAGATCTGGCCAAGATCCGTGATGAGCTCGTCGGTCATTCCATCGGCGAAATACTCCTGTTGTGGATCACCCGAGAGGTTCGCAAGTGGGAGGATGGCGATGGAACGAACTTCGCTGTTCGCGTGCGGGCGGTTTGAGAATTCCCGGACGCCGAAGTACACGACAATGGCCAGCAGGACCACAACGGCAGAGACCTCCAGCCACCTGTCCGAAATCCTGCGGCGTCGCTCGGCGAAGGATCTCCGAAAACGCGGCTGCTCCTCTGACGGCACGCCATCTTGGCTTGGGACAAGAGAGTTAACTTCAGGTGGCGCGAGGACAGGTTCTGCCTCAGCGGCTTCCTCTGGCTTTTCCCAGAGGAACTTTGCCACATACGATCCAGCCGGAATTTCAATGCGCACGGCTGGAGGTTGTCCTAAGCCGGAATAGTACTGAGTCAGTTTCTTTCTGACTTCACTGGCCTTCACGCGAACCACGGCATCGTTGGCAGTGTCGTAGTCGATCGGCCGGCCGAACATCTCCGCTCCGATCATTCGCTCGCGAAGGTTATCCAGACGGGCGGCGAGGGTGTGGTCGACGATCAGACGTAGGAAGTCCCCGGCCCGCTTGCTGCTGGCGAACTCCGGACTCGCGATCACCTCTTTCAGGTGTTCGCGCACCGCCGCGGCTTGCTCCGGAGTGAGCTCCTCCGGCTCCGAAACTGCGTCGGCTGGTGCCATCTTCGCCTTCTGTTCTATCGCGGCTCGCGCTTCAGCGTCTTGGCCCTCTTCGTCTGATGGACTCTACCACAACAAACGGGCTTTCCGACATCGGACAAACGGTTCGCCATAAGACGCGTAAGTATATGAATCGGATGCACATAAGTGTCACCGCCCCCGAACAGACTGTAGCGAACATTCCTCGCCGGCTCGAGAAATGTTTCCATGGCATACATACTCCCCCGCGTGGAGGCACGACTGCGCAATATGTAGAGCGGCACCTCAACCTAGCGGCCCTTCTGATTTCAGGTCGGTGGGTGGGCGTTGAGGGCCTCCATGATCCACGAGTTTCTTCGATCGTCCCCTCAAAGTATTTGTCGGCACCAGTTGTGCGCCGAGAAGCTTTCTCTACCGGACCATCCCTGATCCATCCGGGTGCCGATTGGTTATCCGCCTCAAGGACGCTAAATACGTCCCGGCGGCAGCCAACTGGCTGGAGGAGGGGACGATCTTTTTTTAAGGGATCGAGAGTTTTGCAACAGAGTTTCATCCGTGCGGAATGCTCGCCCCTGGTGCGAACGCTCTGGACGAATCCTCAATTCACGATGGATATCAATGAACCTTGTCGCTGTTTGTGCAATCTTCACCAGTTTTTATGTTGGCCTTTCGCTGCTTCCGCTGCACGCTGAGCTGCTTCCCATCATGGCTGTGGTTCTAGTAGTCGGTCCGTTGGCGGCGATTGTCACCGGTCGCTACCTGCGCGAGAGAAAAAAAGGCAATCAAAAGGATCAGTAGACGTTCCGCGTTATCTCTCAGCCGTCTGAACACTGTGCACAGCACGCCCACAACGGAACTACTGCAGTTGGATTCCTTGAGAAACCCGCCAATTTATTCCCGCCGAGTCGATACACTAAAAATAGGGCGCCAATTGAGAGCGCGAAATGGCTGGCAGCCGGGTCACGTAACCGGCCGAACCGACCGCGCGTAACCCCTTAATTAAGAAAAATTTAGCTGTAACCAGTGTAAATCGAGAGATTTACAGACCGAAGTGTTCTGCTGCACCATTAGCAGTGCATAATTTCGGACATAAGCCTCTTGTTTGGACATATTTACGTGTAACCCTTTGCAATGACATTTTTAGCCCTCGGAAGAGCTTCTAAGCTGTAGCTGGGAAAAGACTTGCAAGTCGCCTTCGGTGACCGGGGAGGGGGGAGGGGGCCAGGTAACGGTACTCGCTTTAACGAGCCGAAAGGAAACGCGATTCGGGAAAGCTGGTGATCCGGATCCGCGCCGTGTCTATCGCCTCGTACCACTCGTTCCTGGCCCGATGGAAGAACCCGTACTCCGGCGGCCAGGGAGCCGCATGCATCCGCCACGTGATGGGAAAATGCGCGAAGATCAGGCTCGCTCGCGGCAGGTGGCTGGGTGAACTCACGACTTCGGCAGAGTGCCAGCCATGCGCCTGCATGATCTTCACCGAGTAGTACGCGTTCTGGATCGTGTCGTGCGCCTGCCCTTCCTCGATAACCGCGCTCGACGGAACGCCCTGGGCCTCCGCAACCCCCGCCATTACATGTGCCTCGATCGTACGGTTATGCGCAGCACCGCCGGTCATGATGATTCTGGGCGCCACCCCGGCCCGGTACTCGCGCACGCTTTCAAGCACCCGCTCCCGCATCTCCGGCCGCGGGGTGCCATCCGGGTAGGCCGGATAGCCGAGGACGATCAGCGTATCGAAGTGGGTGGCGTCAGTATCGGAAAGAGGGAGACTACGGTCGATGAAGAAGACCACGCCGACATAAAGCACGACGGCGACAAGAGAGAAAATGACCAACCGTCGCAGCCAGATCACGTAATCGGAGCTCTTTCTTGAGCGACTTCAATTCTGGTGGCGGTGAGTGGAATCGAACCACTGACCTACGGGTTATGAGTCCGTCGCTCTAACCATCTGAGCTACACCGCCGAAGGAGGCCGGAACACGCAGCAGAGCGCCGCAAGGCCAGCCTTTATCTTATGGAAGGCTGAAAAGTGAGTCAATTTTGGAGATGGCTTCCGCGATGACTTCGTGGACTTATCGCCAGGAGTCAGCCCGCGCTACCGCTTCACCACCGACAGCACCACCGACGACGGATATTCCGCGGAATGATGAATCTCCGTGTGCGCAATCTTTCCCGCCGTCTCGTCGTAGTTGTTCCCGCCGGTATTCATGTTGCGGTCGAAGCGCGGGAAGTTGCTGCCTGAGATCTCGATACGGATGCGATCTCCCGGACCGAAGTAGTTGCTGGTGTTCATTGGACCCAGTTCCACCTTGTAGATCTTGTCCGGCTCCATCCATACCGGTTTGTGGTTGTAACCATCGCGCCAGCGCAACCGCTGGATCGTTTCGTCCAGGTTGTAGGCCTTGCCGTCCGGCTGCACGTCGATCAGCTTCACCGTCACGTCCGTGTCCTTCACATCACTCGACACATACAGCGTGGTCTCAACCGGACCGTCAACTTCGATACCTTCCTTCAGCGGCTCGGAGGAATAAACCAGAATGTCTGGCCGCTCCTCCATCTTGCTCTGGTCAAGTGCGCCGCCATTGCCCGGGATAGCGTTGCCGGTGCAGCAGACATTGCCGCCATAGGACGGCACCGGATGCAGCGGATCGTAGGTGAAGTCGTCCGGTTGATCGGGATGATCGGCCTTCGCCAACTCGGCCACCAGTGCTCCATCACCGTGGAGCGTAGTCGCGTTACCTTGGCTCGTCAGGTAGAGCTTCATCGGCTTCGCTCCCTCCGGCGGCCAGGTGTCGGAGCTTTGCCACTTGTTCAAACCCATTGTGTAGTACTGCACACGGGGCGTCTTCTTCAGTATCCCGTTGTCCTCGCCCTTCAGGAAATGGTCGAACCAGCCGTAAGTCAGTGCATCATAGTCCAGCCGCGCGTCGCCCATATCGCGTTCGCCGACCACGGTGTGCTCCGTCGCGCGCTTGTACTGGCAATGGAGGGTTGGCGCGATGACAGCATATTGCTCGTTCGACACCTCGCCCTTCGCGGTCGAGCGCACGTAGTTGTAAGCCGCCAGGTTCGGCCCGGTGGAGACGTCGTACCAGGTCATGAACCAGAGCCCTGGCACGTTGATCTTCTCCGAGTCGTTCCACAACCCACCCTTCAACCACGCCGGATCGTTCGGCGTCCGCTGGATCATCCGACCCCCGGTCGGCACCGGCATGGCATCGGCATAGATGCCCTTCGGCCCGCCCACCGTCTTGAGGATGTCCTCCTCCGGCAGATGCGCCAGCGCCTTCGCCCAATCCACCGGGGGCATCTGGGGCGCAAGATCAAACATTTTCGACCCATCAATCAGCTGCTGCTGGGTTGCATCTTTCGGAAACATTGGGCGTACCTGGTTTTGCTCGCCATAGATCCACGCCGCGAAGAGCATCTGAAAGGCGCCGCCACGGAACCAGTTACCCTGCTCGTACCACTTCCCCACCCGGCCCACCCCGGCGCCGAAACTCTCCGGGATAAATGTGGCCAACGCCTTGTTGCCGCGTGACGCGACAGCAAGCTGCCACTCCGCCGTCGACGAGCAACCGATCAGCCCTACTTTGCCGTTCGACCATGGCTGCGCGGACATCCAGTTAAGTTCGTCGTCTGCATCTGTCAACGGCGCCCCGAGGATTTCGTAATTGCCTTCGGAGAGGAAGTGCCCGCGCTCGTTCATCTCGACCAGCACATAACCACGTTTCACGGCGTCGAGCTCAGTCGACATGTCGCGCGGCGCACCCAGCCGCACATCCCAGTAGTTGAAGTTGTAAGGCGTGCGGCTGAAGATGATCGGATATTTCTTTGACGTATCTTTGGGACGGTAAATGTCCGCAGCCATCCGCTTGCCGTCGCGCATCTTCACCATCACCTTGCGGTCAATGATGGCAACGGACTCGAGTTCCTGCTCGATCGCATTGCGCTTGGCGATCAGCTTCTCGCGCTCTTCGGGTGTAAGGTTCTGCGTGCGCTGGGCACGGCTGAGGATTGGCAGAAGGCAGGAAATGGCAAAAAGAAGGATGGTGGGCCGGCGGATCTTCCGAATCAACGAGTGCTCCCAAAAACAGGTATGCCGATGAGCATATCTCCTTCGGACTGCTGACGAGTGGCGTCTGATCGCACCGAGAGCACGCTTCTTCCATTTATCGGCCGATTTCGCCGCCATTTTTCGCTCCCATGCCGCCCGTCTTCTCTGGTACCTTCTAGCCAATCGAGCGACCACGTCGTCACCGAAGGCGCCCCCGGCTGCGCCATTTCAGGAGACAGTATGGAGTCGACTCGCCACCTGATGTGTTCTCCCGATCACTTCACGGTCGCTTACGTGATCAATCCCTGGATGGAAGGAAATGTGCACGACACCGTCTCGTGCGTAGCCATGCAGCAGTGGTCCGCGCTCCGGACAATCGTTAGCCAGTTCACCGAGGTGGCGCTTCTGCCGCCGGTGCCCGGACTTCCAGACCTCGTCTTCACTGCAAATGCCGCCGTATTGCGAGGGCGTACAGCCATCCTGAGTAGTTTCCTTCATCCCGAGCGCCAGGCGGAGGAACCCCGGTTTCGCACCTGGCTTGCGCAGGATGGCTTCGAAGTGCACCAACTCCCACGGACCGTCCCATTCGAAGGCGCAGGCGACGCGCTGTTTGATCGAGCGCTGCCTCTGCTGTGGTTTGGCCACGGCGTGCGCTCTCGTTCCGACGCGATTCCTTATCTCGAGCAACTGCTGGGAACGGCGGTGCAGCCGCTTGAGCTGGCGCGCTCGCACTTCTACCACCTGGATACCTGCTTTTGTCCACTCGAGGGCGGTTTCCTTCTCTACTATCCCGCCGCATTCCACACCAGTAGCCTGCAGGCGATCGAGTGCATCGTGCCGGCCGACCGGCGACTCGCCGTCAGTTCAGACGACGCTCTCGACTTTGCCTGCAATGCAATCAATATCGGCCAGCATCTGATCCTGAATCGCGCCAGTGATGACCTGCAGAACTGGCTGGACGAACGAGGGTTCAGTGTCCACCAGACTCCAACGACGGAATTTTTGAAGGCCGGCGGTTCCGCAAAGTGCCTCTCGCTTTCGCTGAACGAGAATTAAGGCGACACTAGTCGCTGCATGACTGCCGCCACACGACCCTCGACTCTCGCCGTCATCCCTGCTCGACTTGCCTCCACCCGCCTCCCGCGTAAGGTAGTGCGGGACATCGCAGGGAAGCCCATGCTGCAGTGGATCGTGGAAGCTGCCCTCGCAGCTCCTCAGCTCGATCGCGTCGTCATAGCGACAGACTCTGACGAGGTCATGGCGTTGGCCGCCGGGCACGGCTGGGATGCGATGCTCACTTCACCCGATCTCGGAAGCGGATCGGATCGAGTGCATGCAGTCTCGCATCGCATACCGTCAGAGATTGTCGTGAATATCCAGGGGGATGAACCGATGCTGCTTCCCGCTCATATCGACGCACTGCTCGCGCCCTTCGAGCGGCCGGGCATTGACGCCCAGGTGACCACTCTATGGACGCCCTGTACTCCGGAAGAGATCGCGGACCCCAACGCAGTAAAGGTCGTGCTTGCCGAAGACGGGCGTGCTCTCTACTTCTCCCGATCTACGATTCCCTTCGACCGCGATCGTTCCGGACACATCGTCTATCGCAAGCACCTCGGGCTCTATGCCTATCGCCGCGCGGCACTGGAGCGCTTTGCCTCACTGCCCCCGCACCCACTGGAAATAGCCGAGCGTCTGGAACAGCTTCGCCTGCTGGCCTACAACATCCCGATCTACGTGGAGCAGACAGCGCACACGACAATCGGGGTGGATACGGAGGCGGATCTCGAACGTGTCGCCGCGATCCTGTCTGGCAGATAAGCCTGTTCCGGTAGAGTACGAGCCATGGCGACTTACGTGATTGAAAGTGTCACGCCTGAAACCCTGGCGAAGGGTCTTGATCAGCTCAGGGATTCTGGCTTCACGGTTAATGGCAATGCAGTCTCCGGCATGGGAATTGAAGCTACCTACAATCTCGAGGGAGAAGCGCTGACAGTGAATGTGCAGAAGGCTCCTCCATTTCTGGCGGGCATGGTGGAGAAACAATTGCGATCGTTCTTCAGCTAAGGCAGAATTCGGGTTTCGGCCTGCTACACGCCCTGTAAACTAATGACATGAGCGCCACCGCCACTGTCTCCAGCGCCCCTCCGAGCGCCGCGCCGAAGTTTTCCGAGCGCATTGGCCGCATCGAAGTCTCCGCCACCATGGCTGTTACCGCCGCCGCCGCAAAGCTGCGCGCTGAGGGCGCAAAGCTCGTCGATTTCGGCGCCGGTGAACCGCACTTTGCGACCCCACGCCACATCAAGGACGCGGCGATCGCCGCCATTGAGGCCAATTTCTCGCGATACACAGTCGTTTCCGGAATCACCGAAGTTCGGAAGGCGATTGTCGAGCGCCATGCCACAGATTTCGGCTCGAGCTACAGCCCCGAAGAAGCTGTCTTCACAACCGGCGGCAAGCTCGCGCTCTTCAACGCGATCGAAGTGCTCGTCGATCATGGCGACGAGGTCATTCTGCCGGTTCCCTACTGGGTCTCCTACAAGGACATCATCCAGTACGCCGGCGGCAAGGTCGTCTATCTTGAAACTGCAGAGAGCGAGAACTTCCGGGTCACGGCCGACGCCATTGAACGCGCCATCACCCCGCGCACCAAGGCAATCATCCTGAATTCGCCCTCGAATCCTTCGGGCGCCGTCATCTCCCGCGCGGATCTTGAGCGGATCGTTCGGCTGGCCCATGGCCGCGGCATCTATCTGATGCTCGACGAGTGCTACGCATACCTCATTTTCAATGAAGCGCCCTTTTCAGGAGCATCGGTCACCGAGGCGAAGGAACACCTGATAGTGCTCGGCTCGCTCTCAAAGACTTATGCGATGACCGGCTGGCGCGCAGGCTTCGCCCTCGGGCCCAAGCCGATCATCTCTGCGATGAGCAAACTGCAGTCGCAGTCCACGTCGTCTACGGCAGCCATGGTCCAAAAGGCCGCCATCGCGGCGGTCACCGGCTCGCAGGAATGTGTCTGCGAGATGCGCGCCGACTACATCCGGCTGCGCGACACTATCGTCGACGGTCTACGCAGCATCCCCGGCATTACCTGCACCATGCCGGAGGGCGCTTTCTATGCATACCCAAATGTTTCCGGACTGCTGAAGAAATCCGGCATAGCCACACCGGCCGAGCTGACCACACGACTCTTGCACGAAGCGGGCCTTGTCGTTGTGCCGGGTGAGCCGTTCGGAACAAAGGAACACATTCGGCTTTCTTACGCAGTCTCGCACAAGGACGTAGAGGAGGGCCTCGCGCGCCTGCGGGGATTTGTCGCGAAGTTCTAAGCTAGTGAAAAGACCGCAGGCCAACGCCAGACAGCGGCGTTGGCCTTTTCATCTGCGGAACAGACGATCACGTGCGTTGTTGACCGGCCATCAGACCGCGCGACAATCTGAAGGGTACCAACGCGATCAGCACTCCTATCCCCAACCAGCCGAGATGAAGCCGCGTCGCCACGTCCGTCCATTCCGCCACCACTCCGTGGGAGCCTTGCGCGGTTGCGGAAAGGATCGCGTGAGAGGCCAGGTGCGCGGCGCCGATAGAGGCGAGCGTAAGCAGTGTCGCGCAGACTGCCACCGCCAGCACCACCATGCATATGCCGGGGACGGCGCGGCGCCACGGAAATCGTATCGGGCCAAGCGCGGCCACGGCCGCCGCTTCCTCGCGCACTCGTTCCATGACAGAAGTAGCAAAGCCAGAGGACGGCTCAATGCTTTCCCCGTGCCCGGCTGCGGAGTCTGGCGGTCCAAAGCTTCGTGCGAGCATGTGGTCCAACTCGTCGTCGCGTTCCATATCTGACATCACATCACTCCTTCCGGCGTCAGCGCCAGCAGTCGCGGCAACTTTGCCCGCAGAAGCTCTCTGCCGCGATACAGCCGGGCTTTCACCGTGCCCTCCGGCAGTCCCAGGCTCTGCGCCGCGGCAGGAACGTCCATTTCGTGGAAGTAGAACAGCAGCATCGCATCCCGGTACTTTGCCGGCAACGCCTGCACGGCTCTGCGCACCGTGAGATCGCGGTCACGGAGCTCGTAGGCTTCGACCATCGAAGCCGGGTCGATCGGCTCGGACGCCTCCTCCAGAACCACCATCCGCTGCGGTATTCGGCGGAGTTCGTTGCGGTAGACGTTTGTAGCCAACGCGAAGAGCCAGGTCGAAAACGCGGCATCGCCGCGGAAGGCGTTCAGTCCACGATAAGCGCGTAGGAATGCCTCTTGCGCCATCTCCTCGGCGCGGCCCCGATCGCCGCAGAATCGATATGCCAGATTGATCAGCGGGGTTTGCCATCGGCGCACAATTGCCGCGAAGGCCTCAACATCGCCGCCTTGTACCCGCGCCACATCGGCACGGTCGGCCGCCGCCCTGCTGAGTTCCGCACTCATATTCCGGTCATCCCTCTGAAACTGTACGACCAAAACGGCCAGTTCGCGGTTGCGTTTTCTTTTCGAATATTCCCGCAAGAAAAACGCAACCGCAGCTAGGGCGTCCTGGTCATACCGGTTGCAATAGTTCGTTGTTCGCCAGGAGATCGTTATGGATTACGCCCGCCCAGAGGTTATGGTCTTTGTCTTTCTCGCAGTAGCCTCGATTGCGCTCTACTCGTACCTTTCCATCAATTCTTATGTCAATGGCCGCCGAAAAGAGCGCGAGGCTTACTACAAGAATGAGACAGTGCGCCGCCTGACCGAGAGCCAGGGCGCCGGTGCCGACGCTGCCATCGCATTGCTGCGTGAGGAAGACCGTCTGCAAGGGCGCCGGCGGCTGGAGGGTACCAAGCTCGGCGGACTGATCACCACGGCGGTGGGTCTCGGCCTCATGATCTTTCTTGGCATTGCCAACGATGACAGCCATCTCATTGGCGTTGCAATCGGTGTTGTGCCGTTAATGGTGGGAATAGCGCTGCTTCTCTATGCGTATCGCCTTGCACCAAAGGAGCTGTAGCCGATTACTTGCGGAGGCGGTTCCGTCGGTCGGCACAAGCAGCAGCGCTCTCTGTCCGTTACCATAGCCAGAATGATGTCCAGCCATCCCGACTTCCGTCCCATCATTCTGGCCGGGGGCAGCGGCACGCGCTTTTGGCCACGCAGTCGGAAGGCTCGAGCCAAGCAGGTGTTGGCGCTGGACGGCGAGCGCACGATGATCCAGCGAACTCTCGACCGCCTGCTCCCGTTGGCCCCGGCACACACTGCCTGGATTATCACTAACAATCTGCTCTCGTCCGCTATCTGCATCCAACTCGATGAGGTGCCTTCGGAACAGGTGCTGTGCGAGCCCGCCGCGCGCAACACAGCCCCAGCTGCCGGCCTCGCTGCGTTCCTGGTGGAGAAGACGTCACCAGACACTGTGCTCGGCGTCTTTCCCGCGGATCACATCATCAGCAATGAGCCGCATTTTCTCGCAACACTCCGCCGTGGTATCGCGCTGGCCTCGGCCGGAGAAAACATCGTAGTGCTCGGCGTCTTGCCAACACGCGCCGAAACCGGCTATGGCTACATCGAGACGGGGAGCGTACTGGAAGACGGCGTTCAGGGTGTCCGTCGATTTACAGAAAAGCCCAACCAGGAGAAGGCTGATGAATTCGTAGCCGCCGGCAATTATTACTGGAACAGCGGAATTTTTCTGTGGAGCGCACGCACTCTGGCCAACGCAATCCGCGAACATCTGCCGGAGACTACACCGCTGCTCGAGAAGATCGCGGCTGCGCACGGAACCTCCAGATTTTCTGAGGTGTTTAACGAACTGTATCCGCAATGCGAGAACATCTCGGTCGACTACGCAGTGCTTGAGCCGCGATCAGCAAAGGGTGAACACCGGTCCAACCTTTACTGTCTGCCGGCTGACTTCGGATGGAACGATCTCGGGTCCTGGTCTGCACTATATGAGCATCAACTTGCTCAACAACCAGATGCCCCAGCGGCCAATATCTCTGAAGCATCGGAGATGCTCACCATCGACGCACATGGCAATTATGTCTATTGTCCGGAGAAGTTCGTCGCACTCGTGGGCGTCAAGGACCTGGTAGTAGTAGATACCGGCGACGCTTTGCTCATTGCCTCACGAAGCCATTCTCAGGATGTGGGTAAGGTGGTGAAGCAGCTGGTTTCAAAAGGCAAGACGGATCTGGTGTAGTCGTCACTCTGCGCATGGTACTGTTTCCTTTCGTAAAGTCGACCCAAGCATGACAATCTCACCCATCAAATTTGGTACGGACGGATGGCGCGGCGTGATTGCCGATGACTTCACCTTTGCCAACGTTCGAATTGCCGCTGCAGCTATCGCCAATTACGTCCTGGCTCATGAGAATTACGAGAAAGGGATCTGCGTTGGTTACGATACTCGCTTCGGTTCTCCGGCCTTTGCACGCGCTGTGGCGGAGGTGGCCGCTTCCGCCGGCATCCCGGTGCGCATTGCTGCCGCGGTAACTCCAACACCGGCACTTTCATACGCTGTTCGTGAATCGGACGCTGCAGGTGGCGTCATGATTACCTCCAGCCACAATCCGTACCAGTGGAATGGCGTGAAGTACAAAGCGGGTTACGGGGGCTCCGGATCGCCGTCGATCATGGCAAAGATAGAGAGCTGCCTTGGCCAGCCTCTCCGCAGAGCGGCGCATTCTGCGTCGATCGTCGAAGAAGATTTTACGTCCCCGTATGTTAAAGCCATATCGCGCTTTGCCGCGCTGGATGCCATCGCAGCTTCCGGTCAGCGCTTCGCAATAGACTCCATGTATGGTGCGGGTGCCGGCGTCCTGGCCGGCATCTTCCGTCCGCTCGGCATCGACTTCGTCGAGATCCGTGCCAACCATAATCCTCTGTTTCCTGGTATCAATCCGGAGCCGATTGAGCCTCACGTCCGTGCATTGCAGGAGACTGTCGTCGCGGAAAAATGTCAGGCAGGACTGGTGACCGATGGTGACGCCGATCGTCTTGGCGCAGTCGATGAATACGGCAACTTCGTCGATCCTCACAAGATTTTTGCCATCCTGCTGCGCTGGCTGCTTGAACGCAAAGGCTGGACTGGCGGCGTGACGCGCGCCTTCAACACTACAAAGATGCTGGATCGGATTGCCGCCAAGCACGGTCAGGCACTGTATGAACATGGCATTGGCTTCAAGTACGTCTGCGATCTCATGCTGGAGCACGACATACTTATCGGCGGCGAAGAATCCGGAGGAATCGGCATAAAACGGCATCTTCCGGAGCGCGATGGCCTGCTCAACTGCCTTCTGCTCGTCAATGTGATGGCGGATGAGAAGAAAACCTTGGGTCAGTTGGTTGCGGACCTGCAGCTGGAATTTGGCGAGCACCATTATGGACGCATCGATCTGCACATACCTGATGCGGTCAAGAACAGTGCCATTGGCCGCGCGCGAACGATCCAATCCGGTGCGACCGACTTCGCGAACATGCCGGTTCTTCGCGTCGAGACCTTGGATGGCATAAAGTTCTTCCTCGAAAACCCCGAAGCGGCTGCGAAGCCGAACGCCGCCGAAACTTGGCTGCTGCTGCGCGCTTCCGGCACAGAGCCGCTGATGCGCATTTACGCGGAATCGGTGTCCAAGGAGTCCGTCCATAGGCTTCTTGAGTCAGCGCGCGCATTTGCACTCGCCAGATAGTTCGTCCTCATTCGCCGAGGTGAAAGACCACATTTACCGTGGTGTCCACATCGACTGGATTGCCATTCAGTTGGTAGGGCCGATAGCGCCACGTCCGCACTGCCTCTTCTGCCGCAGCCGCCAGCATGGGTGGTCCACTCAAGAGGCGCAGGTTTTGGATGGTGCCGGTTTTCGAGATCGTTGCCGCGAGCACAACCCTGCCTTGCACATGTCCTGCGATCGCGATTGTTGGATATCGAGGACCGGCACCGCTCAATTTCCTGCCTTCCATCACGCCAGACGAAATCGCCGGTTTCGTCTGAGGTACGACATGCACCTGAGGCGGCGAAACTGCGTTAATCGAATCAGGCAGGCCACTAGGAGAACCGACGATACCACTGCCGAGAGAAATCAACCTTGGGTCTGATGGCGACGGCTCATATTCGACCGGAGAAATGCGATCAGGAATCACGCGAGGTGCCGTAAGGTTCAGAGATGCTGCCGGGCGCGTCGCAACACTAGCCGAGCGAGTCACCGGAACAACTGGCGGAGCCGGTGGTGGGGGCGACGCCAGCAGAGTGCTGAGCGTCTGCCTCGGCAAAGATGCGGGATGCAGCAGAGGTAACAACAGCAGAATGCACACAACGGCACAATTGCCAATCGCGGCGACGCCAGAAAACCATCCACGATGCGTTCTTAATGTACTGTTCGACTCAAACAGGGCATCTTCGAACATGGCGCACCTCGCGTTTGCATACGTCGCATAACGATTGAGACACGCCTATAGACACTCGGTTCGCAGTTCTTGTTCCCGCACAATTTGAAAACGCCACATGGGATTCAGTTGGACGTTTTTGCATCCAGCCGAGGAATGGTTTATCTACTAAGCTCTGCCTCAATGCGATCAGTCACCTTCGCGTCCTCCGGCTCCACATCTGGCGCAAAGCGTGCGATCGGTGTACCCGCGCGATCCACCAGAAATTTCTCAAAATTCCAAAGCACTTCCGGCTCTTCGTTTGGGGTTACGCCAAAATCAATCAGGTGCTGACGCAAATCATGGGTATTTGTTGTCGGCTTCGGTTGCGCTTTGATCAGCGACGCGTAGAGCGGATGCTTCCGCGCTCCCACAACCGTTATCTTCTCGAAAATCGGGAATTTGACACCGAAGTTTGTTGTACAGAACTGCGCAATTTCTGCGTTCGTTCCCGGCTCCTGGGCAGCGAAGTCATTTGCTGGAAACCCTAATACAGCAAAGCCACGGTTCCGGAAGCGCGCAAAGAGCCGTTCCAGTCCCTCGTACTGCGGCGTAAAGCCGCATTTCGAGGCCACATTCACGATCAGCAGCACCTTTCCCCGATAGTCGCTGAGCGACTCGTCTTTGCCATCAATTCGTTTTAAGGGAAGATTCTCAATCGTTTCACTCATCACAGATCTCCTCCTCGCAGTATATGAATCGAGGCTCTGTACGGAAAATGGAAGGGCGCGGCCCAAGCCGCGCCCTTCCATTTCAAATTTCCGACATGAGTCTATTTCATGCCGTCCAGAATGGATCCCACCAGGCCACCAACGACACCCGCTTCAGTGGTCTCTGCGCGACGTTCCTTAGGCATATACTCCTGGAGTTTGTGCGCCAACTTCGTAATCGGAAGGGTCTGCAACCACACACGACCCGGGCCGGTGAGAGCTGCGAGGAAAATGCCGTCTCCGCCAAATATCATGTTGCGGATACCAGGGACGCGCATGATCTGGAAGTTCACCCCAACTTCGAATGCCCCGACGTGGCCCGGGTGGACTCGCAGTAACTCACCCGGTTGAAGGTCCTTTACGATCAACTCACCGGAGAGCTCGAGCCATGCCATCCCTACGCCGCTGACCCGTTGGAGGAGGAATCCGTCGCCTCCGAAGATGCCGGCACCGAGCGACTGCTGAAATCCGACCCCAAGCTGAATGCCTGCTGTCGCACAAAGGAAGCCGTGTCGATGAATGAAAAATTCCCTGCCATTCGTAACTTCGACAGGAACTATATGACCGGGTACCTTGGTGGCAAATGCGATTTCCCCCGGCGCTCCCACGGCGCGGTATTCCGTCATAAAGAGCGTTCCGCCACCAGCCACGCGCTTCAAGGCACCCAGGAAACCACCGCCTCCACCCATTTGCGTATGCGTCATCATCTGTATCGAGGCCGACATCCAGGAGAGCTCTCCCGCCTCGGAAATGATCGCGTCGTTGTGGTCCAATAGAAACTCCAACACCGGCATCGTCGTGCCTGTCACCCGACTTTGCATCTCGTCCTCCCGGCCTCCGCCGCACCACTCGGCCTCACGCCAGCATACACATACGGCCCTAGATCACTCATTGTTCCCAATCGGATTTATGCAGATTGCACATTAAGAGGGCTTGGCAATATCTTTCGGAAACACCGGAATCTTGCTGACCGCGCTCTTTGCGTGCTGCACGTTAGCGTGGCATGCCGCGCACATCGAGCCCGTCGAGGCATCACGTTTCGAATAAATCCGCGTATCGCTGCGCTTGTCAGCAATGCCTTATGCTTCTATACCTGTTCGTAACGTTCCGCGACGGTATCGTCGGAGTTATGACGTTGAACAAACGAGAGTTTCTCAAGGCCTCCGGCCTGGCATTCACCGGCACTATGCTAAACCCCTTCGAATCTGGCCAGTCCGCAGCGCGGCCCGGGAATTCGCGCAAGAACTGGTCCGGCAACTATACCTACAGCACTGACCGGCTGGATGCGCCCGCAACGGTTGAGGAAGTCCAGGCCATTGTGAAGCGCGCCAGCAAACTTCGGGCGCTGGGGACACGCCACTCCTTCAACGGCATTGCCGACAGCACATCGGAGCAGATCTCGCTCCAGCATCTTGATCAGATGGCCCTCGATTCCGCGACACGGAGCGTCACCGTCGGCGCGGGCGTCACCTATGGCCGGCTGGCCCCTTACATCGACAGTCATGGATTCGCTCTGCACAACCTGGCGTCTCTGCCGCACATATCCGTAGTCGGCGGCTGCTCCACCGCTACTCACGGTTCGGGCATACACAACCGAAACCTCTCCAGCGCGTGCTCGGTCGTTGAGCTTGCTACCGCGACTGGCGACCGACTCACTCTCTCGCGTGCCAAAGATCCACAGCACTTCGCCGGCGCCGTTGTGGCGTTAGGTGCGCTCGGCATCGTCACCAGCCTCACGCTCGATGTGGAGCCTACCTATCAGATGGAACAGGTGGTCTATCAGAACCTCTCCTTCAACGAGCTGGGGCATAATCTCGACACCATCTTCGGCAGCGGGTATAGCGTGAGCCTTTTTACGGACTGGCAGCATCATCGCGCGACGCAGGTGTGGATCAAGCGGCGCGTGGATCCAAAGCAGCCTTACACCTGGCCGCAGGAGTTTTATGGCGCCAAACGGGCCATGCAGAAGCTGCATCCTGTTTCCGGCCACGCTGCGGAAAACTGTACGGAACAACTCGGCGTACCGGGTCCGTGGTATGAACGACTGCCGCACTTTCGCATGAACTTCACGCCCAGCAGCGGTTCTGAGCTGCAGACGGAGTACTTCGTACCGCGTGAGCATGCCTACGAAGCCATCCTTGCGGTCGAACGACTCCGCGACCGAATCACTCCACACTTATTCGTCACCGAGCTGCGCACGATTGAGGCAGACTCGCTGTGGATGAGCATGGCATACGAGCGACCTTCGCTAGCCATCCATTTCACCTGGAAGCCGGAGTGGGCCGCAGTTCAGAAGATTCTGCCTCTCATTGAGGCGAACCTTGCTCCCTTTGCGCCCCGGCCGCACTGGGCGAAGCTCTTCACCTTGCCACCGGCGACCGTGCAGTCGCGATACGAAAGGCTTGCCGATTTCAAGGACCTGCTTCGTCAGCACGATCCGGCACGCAAGTTCCGCAATACGTTCCTGGAGTCGAATCTCTACAGCGCTTAGGCGAAGCTAGTGGCGCCCTCGCTCCTTCAGCTTCTCCAGCACCAGTTCCGGCACCAGGCCCTCGACCGAACCACCGAGACGAAAGATCTCCTTCACCAGCCGCGAGCTGACGTAGGAGAACTTTTCCGCGGGCATCATGAAGATGGTTTCGAGATCCGGGGCGAGCCGGCGGTTCATCAAAGCCATCTGGAGTTCGTATTCGTAGTCGCTGATGGCGCGAATGCCGCGGAGCACTGCCTGGGCGTGTTGCGACCTCACGAAGTCGACGAGGAGGCCATCGAAGCTCTCGACCGAGACGTTCGGCAGGGGCTTCACGGCGGCGGTCAGCATGGCGCATCTTTCCGGCACGGTGAATAGTGGGCTCTTCTGAGAGTTTGCCAGCACCGCTACCACGAGGTGGTCGAAGATCTTCGCGCCCCGGGCAATAAGGTCGAGATGACCGTTGGTCATCGGATCGAAGGTGCCAGGGTAGATGGCCTTGATGGTGGTGTTCATGAGAGACAGTCCGTCGGAGAGTGTAAGCGGCATGGCCGGGGCACGTCCACCGATCGGCTGTGTACTTTCGCCGGCATCCTGCTCTTAGCGAATGCGCATTGCAACCGTGAGGGGAAACGCCCGATAACGTGACCTACCCCCTCCCCCTCCGGTGCGGAAGGCCACCGTATAAGTACTTTGAATCGTTCTGGTTAGAGGCCGTACCGTGGCTAAATATGTCCAATCAAATGACTTACATGTAAATATGTCATACCGCTAGAGTTAAGCAACTCAAAATTTGAGCTGTTCCAGGCAACGATCTGGAGAAAGTCCTTCCCTATTTCCAGAATAACAAGTCGACAGACTTGTTTTGCCAAGATTTTGCTACTGCCATGGATACAGTTCCGAAGCGGGATTCGGCATTTTCCCCGCAATGCAAGGAAGGCGGCTGCATAGCAGCCGCCTTCCGTCTACAGATCAGACTCTGCTACTGCGGCCGTCGTGAGACCGGGCGCACTGCTGCTTCGGCCACCGCTGCACCGTTTACCGGCACGGGCGGCACCTCGGCCTCCTTCACGCCGGCGATTCCCAGCTTCTGACGCAACTGCTGGTGGATGCGGTCGAAGGTGTCGCGATTGTCCTTCAAGTACTGCCGGACATTTTCGCGGCCCTGGCCGATGCGCTCGCCGGAGTAGCTGAACCACGCGCCCGACTTTTCGACAACGTTGTTGGCCACTGCCAGATCCAGCACATCGCCCTCGCGGGAGATGCCCTCGCCGTACAGGATGTCGAACTCGGCATCGCGGAAGGGCGCGGCCACCTTGTTCTTTACGATCTTCACCTTGGTGCGCGAGCCGACGACGGCGTCACCGTCTTTCACGGCAGCGATGCGGCGAATGTCGATGCGTACCGAGGAGTAGAACTTCAGAGCGCGCCCGCCCGTTGTCGTTTCCGGATTGCCGAACATGACGCCGATCTTCTCGCGGATCTGATTGATGAAGATCAGGCATGTGCGCGACTTCGCCACTGTGCCGGTCAGCTTGCGCAGTGCCTGCGACATGAGCCGCGCCTGCAGGCCCATGTGCGAATCGCCCATCTCACCATCAAGCTCCGCCTTGGGGACCAATGCGGCGACCGAGTCTACAACCAGCACATCGATCGCGCCTGAGCGCACCAACGCCTCTGTAATCTCGAGCGCCTGCTCGCCATAGTCCGGCTGCGATACCAGCAGATTGTCTACGTCAACGCCCAGCTTCTTGGCATAGCCCGGATCAAGCGCATGCTCGGCATCGACGAATGCCGCCATGCCACCCAGCTTCTGAGCCTCGGCAATGATCTGCAGCGTGATGGTTGTCTTTCCCGATGACTCCGGTCCGAAGATCTCAATCACGCGGCCGCGGGGCACGCCGCCGACACCCAGTGCCGCGTCAAAGGAGATCGAGCCGGTGCTGATCGTCGAGATCGGCACAATCGCCTCTTTGCTGCCGAGGCGCATGATCGAACCTTTGCCAAACTGCTTCTCTATTTGCGATAGCGCCAGCTCTACAGCGCGCGAACGATCATCAGCCATGCCCGAAATCCTCTCCATCCGCCAGCTTCTTGCCGGCTCGTCTATCTTATTGATTTACCAGCTACTCCCGAGTCTAGCAGGTGAATAGAAGGCGAAACAAGCACCGAATAGTCGTAGCCCAAAATGGGCGTTCCTTTCGTCAACTCATCAACTGCTTGCGGAAGTACACCACCCGCTCCGTCTCCTCAAATCCAAGCCCGCGATGCATGGAATGGCCGGAGGTATTTTCCAGCAGGGCGTCCGATGCGAATTCGCAACAGCCTATCTTCCGACCCCATTCCTCTACGGCATGCACCAGGGCGCGTGCGACTCCCTGCCTTCGAAGCTGTGGTTCCACGTAAATCCCTTCCAAGAAGACCACCGGCGAGGTCGCGCATCCGTTGACAGCATCCCTGCGCAGAGCAGCCTCCGCAAATCCGGCTGCTCTGCCTTGCGCGTCCAACGCGACACGAATGAAGAAGCGCGACTCAGCTGCCAACATCGACTCCGTCTCGCTAAAGTTCTCCTCTGCCCTCATCTCCGGCCACAACGTTTGCCGCATGTGCCGCCAAGCTGTCATCTCCTCCGGCCCTGGAGCTGCGATGCGCCACTCAGTTCTACTCATCGTTTCAGCAGGCCCTTCATCGCTTCAGTAGATCCACCGGCTCGCGAACATCCGTCACTCGCACGTATCGCGCCAGCGCCGGATGCTGCCGCGCGACCGCCTGATACATCTCCCACGCTACCCGGCGATAGGAGAAGTGGCCCTGCGGCGCCGAACGCAGTTCGCTGATGTAGAGGGCCTCGGCGAAATCCATCTGGAAGAGCGAGCGGCAGCGCGTTCCCAACGGCAGCAGATACCGCGCGGTTGCGGCCGCCTCGGGCGCGTCACTCGCAGCGACCGCGGCAAAGGCATCGTGCGCCGCGGAGGTGGCCGCTTCGTAGGTGCTGACGAGGCCTGACTCGGCAAGACCCTCCGGCACATCAAAACCGTGCGCCGCTGTGAAGCTCTGCATGGTTTGAAGGCAGCGGCGATGCCGATGCATGTCGCGGAAGCCGCCAATATCCATCAGGATGTCGAAGCGAAGCGGCTCACCCGCGGCGAAGGCACGAAGCAGCTCATCGTGGCGGCCGCGATGCCGCACACCGATGTCGATAATCTCAGCCCGTTGCGCCTCGCCCAGAGCGGCTACGCGATCGCGAACCTGACGAAAGGGATAATGGCAGACACCGTACAGCAGCGTGGCGGCGATCTCGGCTTCGAGCGACGGGCCGCGCTCGACCAGGTCAACGACTGGCGCGGCGTCGATGGGAGCGTCTTGCATCAGCTCGCGCGCGGCCTGCTCCAGATCGCGCCGCGTCTCCATCTGGTAGGGGTTCGCCGCCGCGTATTTCACCAGCGTGGGCGCGACCTTCACCTCGCGCTCCAGCAGCGTCGCGGCATGGTTGGCAAGCTCCGGATGAGTGCCGCGCAGCTCGGCGACCAGCTCGGTCATCTCGCGCGCGTGCACATTCCACGCAGGGCCGGTGCCGGCGGCACGAAGCCGTTCTCCGAGCTCACGTACCTCGGCGTGCTCGTCACTCAAGAGGCGGCTGACCTGCATCTCCAGCGTGCGCGCGTTCACGATCTGGCCCAGCGATGTGTTGGTCGCCAGCGGGAGCAGATAGCGCGCCACGTCGAAGGCCCGGGCGCGTAGCGTCCGCTCAAAGGTCTCGGGCTTCATCTCGGCCGGACGCTCGGTCTTCGCCATGAACGACGCGAGCACGCCTTCGCTCACGGCGTGGTAGTCGGCAAAGAGCCGCTCGATGATGGCCTCGTAGGTGGCCCGCGCCTGGTCGGCTTCGCCAAACTCCGGCAAATACCATCCACTCTTGCGGAAGTTCTGGTAGCGCGTGGAGCGCTCCTGACCATCCCAACGCTGCTCGTCGACGAGGATGATTGCCGCGAGCAGGCTGAGCCGCTCAATCGCGAAGGCTACATGTGCGAGGTCGGCGATTGAGCGATGGCCGTACTGGAAGTAGAAGGTGTTCAGGAACTGCTCGGCGCGCTGGCTGGAGATCTCGCGCAGCGATTCCTTCATGGAGAGCGATGACCGCGAGTACTTGGCCATCGCGTAGGCAAGCACTTCCGGATCGGCGCCATGCACGGCGTAGACATCGGTTTGATTGCGCGGACGCTCGCCGCCATCGGGAATTGCGGCGGGGGTCAGGGGAGCCACTTCGGTCTGCGATTCCATGGGGGCCATCTTGCCTTCAGCATACGACCTGGCCGAGTCGGCCACACCCTGTGAGAAACCGGTCCTATTTCCCGATCGCGCTGAGCCGGGTGAGCGCTACCCTGTTGTCATGCATACCCGCCCCGCCGCCGGAGACGTTGCGCCCTACTACTTCACCTATATCGACCAGGTTGAGGGTGACGATTGCCTCGCCGCGATGACCGCGCAGCTCGACGATGCGGTCGCATTTTTTGGAGGCATCTCTGAGGAAAAATCGCTCCATCGCTACGCGCCGGAGAAGTGGAGCATTCGCCAGGCTCTGAGCCACGTCAACGACACGGAACGCGTCTTCACCATGCGTGCGCTCTGGTTCGCGCGCGGCTTTGACGTGCCGCTCCCGAGTTTCGACCAGAATATCGGCGTCGCAGGCGCAGAAGCGGACCGCCTGCCATGGGCCACACACGTCGCGGAGTTTCGTCACGTCCGCGAGGCCAGCATTGATTTCTTCCGCAACCTGCAGCCGGAGGCGTGGGCGCGCCGCGGTATCGCCAGCGGCTATCCGTTCACCGTGCTTTCTCTCGGCTTCATCGTTCCTGGCCATCTGACGCACCATATGCGCGTGCTGCGCGAGCGCTACCTGTAAGCTGAAGCGGCGTCGCCAATTGCAGCCACTCCCCCGCTTCGCTACTCTGGAACGCGGAACGCGCCCTCGACGTATCCGACAAATCGCGGTGCGGACATAAGGACAAAGTGCAGGACATCCTCAACACGACTGGCCATCGCCCTACCCCGCTGCCGAAGCGCCAATGGGCGATGACGCAGCGGTGGAACGATCTGCTGTTTGCGCACTGGCCGGTGCCTGCTGCGTCCATTGCACCGCTGCTGCCCGCCGGGCTGGTCCCGGACACCTTCGATGGCTCGGCCTGGATCGGCGTCGTGCCCTTCTGGATGGACCGCATCCGCTTCAGCGCATTGCCTAAAGTTCCCGGCACGGACACTTTTCCGGAGCTCAACCTGCGCACTTATGTGCGGGAGGAGCACACCAACCTGGCCGGCGTTTATTTTTTCTCGCTCGATGCGGCGAATCCGATCGCGGTATCGATCGCGCGCATGTTTTTCCGTCTGCCCTACTACTGGGCGCACATGGCGATCAAACCTCAGCCGGACGGGCGCTTTTTGTACAGGAGCGATCGCCATCTCACGCGCCAGCCGGTCCGCTTCCGCGCCACCTATCGTGGGCTTGGTCCGACGCAGCGGCTGGCGCAAAGCGTTCCCGGCACCATCGAATACTTTCTGACCGAACGCTATCGCCTCTATACCGCCGATCGCCGCGGCCATCTCTTTCAGGGCGAGATCCACCACATGCCCTGGCCGCTCGAGGCCGCGGAAGCGGAGTTCCAGCTCAACGAGCTGCCCGCGGCGCACGGCATCACGCTGCCGGACACGCAGCCCCTGCTGTTCTATGCGCGCGAGCTTGTTGTCTATATCTGGTCGATCGAGTTGGCGAAGGGGCTCGGGGCTGCTTTGGGCGCGAGACGGCCGGTTCCTGCGGCAGAGCCGTTGTAAGGCGCGTCACAGCTTTCGCAATAGAGGGAGCGCGAAGTAGTAGCCAACGGCTGCTTTCAGCGATACTTCCCCCATGACAGAACGCACGACAGAGCTGGCCAACAAGATTGCACTCGTTACTGGAGCTTCCCAGGGCATCGGACGCGCCTGCGCCCTTACTCTTGCTGTGCAGGGCGCGACGGTTGCGCTCGCCGCACGCAACGAAGAGAAGCTACGCGCCGTTGCTGAGGAGATCGCTGCAGGCGGCGGGCAGGCCGAGGTTTTCGTCCTCGACATCAGCAGCGAAGCATCCATCAAAGACACGGCCAAGGCCGTGATCGCGAAGCTCGGGCGCATCGATATCCTGGTCAACAACGCGGGCATCACGCGGGACATGTTGCTGTTGCGCATGAAGCGCGCCGACTGGGATGACGTGATCGCAACCAACCTGACCGGCACCTTCCTGCTGACGCAGGCCGTGCTCAGCTCGATGATGAAGTCGCGCTGGGGCCGCATCATCAATATCTCGAGCGTGGTGGGAGAGACGGGGCAGGCGGGCCAGGCCAACTATGCAGCCTCAAAGGCAGGTTTGATCGGATTCACGAAATCTCTTGCCCGCGAGATGGCCTCGCGCAATGTCACAGCCAATGTTGTAGCGCCGGGCATGATCGAGACCGCAATGACTGCGGTGCTGGATGAAAAGCAGAAGGCCGCCATGATGCAGATCATCCCGCTGGGGCGTGCGGGCACCGACCAGGACATCGCGAACGCTGTCGCGTTTCTCGCGTCGGAGAAGGCCAGCTATATCACCGGGCACACGCTCGACGTGAACGGTGGCATGCACATGGCGTAGAGATCTGGCGCTGGATGATGTGCTGCGCGATCTAAAAGAAGACGGCGGCCGCGACGCAGATCACGAGCAGCAATGTGCTGGTGATTCGCTCGGCGGTTATGCCTGTGCCGGACAGGACGGCCTTTACGAGCGATATGGCTGACCTACCGTCATGCGAGCGATCTTGCTGCCGAGACCGGGTATCGCCGGTCGAGTTCGCTTTGCTGTTCATCGTCCCTCCTCGTGTCCGAGACGCAGGCAGGCCGTAGCGGCAGAAGGCGGAAAACGCCGTTGCACTGTATTGAAGAGCACCGCCATCTCTGTATGCGTATACGGTTCTGAGGGACGAACCAGATTTCCGGGCTCGAGCGGGAGAATTCCTTCTCCCAAAGCGGTAGCGATGTAGGGACGGACGAATACGGAGACCGAGTCGGCATCGGAAACATTGGCGAGGACGTCCGCTGTCTCCTCCGGAGTCGCCAAGGTGATCTTTCTCTCGCGGATCAAGATGCTGACCAGCGCAACCGCCGCCTGGGCGCGGGTCAACGGACTCCTGCCATAAAAATTCGAGGTCAGCGCGCAGTCGGGGCAGAGGAGCTGTCGGTGAAGGAAGGGATAGACAGCCTCTGCGGCGGTGTAGATGGGATCGCTGGGCCGCACATCATCGAAGGCTACTGGAGCCTCGGGTTGGGGAAGCGAAAATTTCTCCTGAGCAGAGTTTGCGAACTCGCCAAGCGTGCTGCGATCGGAGACCCGGGCCTTCTCCGCAGGAGTGAGTTGGCTGGCCTCGCTGGATGACAGTGAGAGAGTGGCCTGGGCCTGATCGATGAGCGCGATGGTACCAGCGATAACGAGGCAGGTAGCAAAGACGAGAAAAGTTGTGACCAGCGATTTCATTGCGTTCTCCGGTCGCGTCGCGCACCGGCGAAACGCCACCCGTCGAAGGCTTGTGAAGAAGCACAACTGAAGTTGCGCAGCCCTCAACATCGGATAGTGTTTTGGAATCAAAGAGCGTTACAACGAAATTGACCCTTGGTGACGGTCACCATGAGGAAGAGTTCCCTCAAGCGGCGGGCGCGCCTTTTATCCTCGGCGGCATTTCACTCGTGGTCACCGGTTCTGCGCACGCGGCTTCCATTTTGGGCAGTTCGGCATTCAATTCCGCTCCAACGACGAACAACAATGAGACCACGTAGAACCAAAGCATCAGGATGATCACGGCGCCGAGCGATCCGTAGGTCTTGTTGTAATTCGAGAGGTGGGCGAAGTAATAGGCAAGACCGCCAGATGTCAGGAAGATGCCGAGGACGGCGACGATCGAACCGGGCAGCGTATCCATGAAGTTCTGTTTGCGATTGGGCGCGAGATAGTATTGCAGCTCCACCGCTCCCACGATGGTCAGAAATATTGTGATCAGGCGCATCACCGGCCAGAGATCTCCGAAGCCCTGGGGGATGGGGAATAGCTCGGTCAGCAAGTGCCCGAAGTGCGGGCCGGCAATAATCAGCAGCAGCCCAATAAGAATCAAGGCACCGGTGGTAAAGGTCAGCAGGAGTGCCTGCAGGCGGTCGCGCCACCAGCTCCGGGATTTCTCTACGTCATAGGCCACGTCCAGGGCTTCAATCAGAGCGACAAAGCCTCCTGAGGCCGTCCACAAATAGCCCAGGAAGCCAAAGGAAAGCAGTCCCCCACGGTGCGGAGTCAACAGTCCGGCGAGGATATGCTGCACCATCCGCATCGCCTGGGGTGGCACCAGTACGGCAAAGAGATCCAGCAGCTGATTGAAGAGATTGGGGATGGGCAGATAACCCAGCATCGCGGAGAGGAAGATGAGCAGAGGGAGCAATGCAAGCAGGAAATAGTAGGACATTGCCGCCGCCATAGTGAAAGCGCGCGTGCGGAAGAGTTCCTCATAGACGATCGCAGAGATCTTCCGGCCCCTCGTCAGATAGGGGTGGGTCTTCAGACGTTCTAAAGGACTCGGCCCCATAGCGTTCTCGAAATGCGATGGCGTGGAATGAATTCTAGATGGCCGGAATCGCCACAGTGTCAGTTTTATAAATCTCGTTACAACGACAGCGAGTTCTCCCTCCCCTCCGTTCAAGACAGGCGATATTCAACGGGACGGCTGGAACTTACCTGCCAAACTTTCCTGCCGAACTTGCCTGCGGCTTAACCCACGCGCAATACTCCTCGGGGTCGAGAAGTTCATTCTTTTCATCCGCCAAAACCGAGGCTAACCACATGACTGCATCTGCCACCCGCGCCGCGACGCTGTTGCTTACAATCGCCGCTGCCGTTTCCCTTCCGGTTATTTCCCATGCGGCGGACGCCGCGACACCGAAAGATGTCTCCTACCAGAGCGGGTCGGAGACGGTACACGGCCTGCTCTACAGCCCGGCGGCTGCAGGGAAGCACCCGGCAGTCATCGTGATCCACGAGTGGTGGGGGCTCAATGACTGGGTGAAGGAGCAGGCGAGCGAGCTGGCAAAACACGGCTACGTGGTGTTGGCGGTGGATCTCTATCGAGGCAAGGTGGCCGACGATCCGGACACTGCCCATCAGCTCAGTCGCGGACTACCCCAGGACCGCGGCATCCGCGATCTGAAGGCGGCGGCGAGCTACCTGCGCTCGAACAAACTGGTCGGCTCGAGCCCCATTGGCGCCATCGGCTGGTGCATGGGTGGGGGCTATGCATTGTCTTTCGCGGTTGCGGATCCGAATCTGAAGGCGGTGGTGGCAAATTACGGGCCGCCCCCGACGGACCAGACGTCGCTCGCTGAGATCAAAGCCGCCATCCTGGGCAATTACGGCGGGCAGGACAAAGGCATCTCTCCGGAGAGCGTGCAGAGCTTCGCTGCCGACATGAAGAAGCTCGGAAAATCGGTCGATGTGAAGATCTACCCGGACGCAGGCCATGCCTTCGAGAATCCGAACAACAAGGCTGGATACCGCGCCGAAGATGCTGCGGATGCCAAGTCCCGGTATCTCCGTTTCTTCGCCCGCGAACTGGGTGGCAAGCCGTAAGGAGTCTGTAAAACCCGGTAACCTTTGTGACACGTTTATGGAAGGACAAATTCCCCGGAAGTTGCAGTTCGGGACAATTTCTGGTTCGCGCCGCAAATTGTTCTTGCTCTTGATCTTGTGGGCATGTTAACTATGCAGCCAATAAAACTAGAAAAGAGCCCTTCGCCACAGCAACACACCGGGCCAGGCGTGGGCTTTCGAAAGCCAGGCGCGCATGAAAATTGGAACGACGATCCGGGGTTACCGACTGCAAAAGGGTTTATCGCAAGGCGACATTGAAAAGCGCACAGGTCTGCTGCGGTGCTACCTCTCCCGTGTGGAAAACGGGCACACTGTTCCGTCACTCGACACGCTTGCGAAGATTGCGCAGGCGCTCGATCTCCCACTTGCGCAATTTTTTGCAGAAGATTCGCTGGGCCGGGAGATGAACACACAAAAGCTGACAGATGAGGAACTTCGCTTCCTCACGCAGATCCGGCGCTACTCCTCCAACCTGAACGACAGCGACCGTAAGCTGCTGTTGGCGATGGTGAAGAAGTTCGCCGCGACCGCCATTCGCTAAGGAGCCAAGCGCCGGTCCGAGGCTCGAAAGAGTCTCCGAAACTGCCCTGAACCGGCGCTATATCCCTCTTTGTGTTCACTTCCGGCTGGACAAGGCTGCGTGCAGCTCCGCTGCCGCGGTCTTCCAGTCCTTGTGATCGGAGCTGTTTACATGGGTGTGCCAGTTGGAAAAAGCTGATCGATCCTTGCTGCTGGAAAACGCAGCCAAAACGCTTCGATAGGCTTCTAAATTGCCCTGAAAGTATGCCTTTCCGACCTGATCTTCGCCGAGATCTGAAATGAGTGATTCGGCCATCGCCAGTTCATCGGGATAAGCTGTTCCCGCATCCCGCTTCTGTTCTTTGAGCACGGCCTGGGTAAAGTGCTCGGTTACACCCTCGTTCAAATAGTGGCCAAAGTTATTCTGGAACGGTGCTTCTGAGTTAAGGTGAATCGCTTCGTGAAGCAGCACCTCTACATCGGAGACGTGGTTCAGGAGATGGATCTTGCCAGCCTTCCGGTCGGTAAAACCACCTACAGTCTTGAGATCACTCTGGATCTCGTCTGACTTTTCTCCGAGTGCTGCCGCATAGTCCGCGTATTGCTTAGAAAAGACCTCTTTGTCCTGCGTGTCGACGTTCCCTTTTGCCTGCCTGGCCTTTTTAGGGCGGAACCTGTCGAGGGTGGGGCTCTGGGTGATCGCGAGGTCGATTGCCTTGGCGTCCTTGTCCCAAACTTTCTGCTTCGTCGTGTAATCCTTCAGCGCGTCGAGCTTGGGGGAGCGGCGAAGGATGGGGGCAGGCTCGCGCATCTGTTGGACCACGTGGGTCAATTCGTGGGCCAGCAAGACTTTGCCGGCTGAATCATCCGGAGCGTACTGGCCGGCGGCGAATACAAGATCGTGACCCACGGTATACGCGCGTGCGTGAAGTGAGCGTGCGGATTCGGCCGCCTTGTCATCTGCGTGGACGCGCACCCGGCTGAAATCGCAGCCGAATCGCGGCTCCATGAACGCGCGGACCTCGGGGGTGAGTGGACGACCTGGAGAACGCAGTGAATCGGCGACAGCAGGCGGGACCGCGGTTTCCGTCGAGCTTTTCGGTCCATGCTGGAAATCGGCTGGTGGACGTGCGTCAATGGTGAATGAGGAATTCATGCTCATCACCTGCCCGGCGATGCGATCCGCCTCTTGTTCTGAGTGGTCTGAGAGATCACCTATCGCGAGCCGAGTGTGTGCGGCCGGTGGAGCACTCGGATAGATGGGAATCTGGCTGAAGTCAAATTCAAAGCGATTGGCTTTGCTGAAGCTTTGATCGTCCTGAAGGGAGTTCCGGGGAGGGGAAGTTGCCGTCGTCGCTGTGCCTGCAGGACGCCGGTTCTGTTGGGAGAATGTCCGCATGCTCCAGATCCTGTTCTCCGAAGTTCAGGCGCGCCAAAAGCTGGCGAGGAAGCGCGCGCCAAGCAAGATGATCAGCAGTACGCTGCCGAAGGCCAGCCATTGCCGCCGGATCCATAGTTTCCGGTCCGATCCGAGCTTTGGCACCAGCAGCATTCCCAGCACTATGCCGGAGAGAAAACCGCCGAGGTGGGCCATGTTGTCGATGCGCACGCGCGTGTTGAAGGCATCCGCCCCAAAGCCGATAACGAAGTTCAAGACCGCGAAGTAGATCACGCTGCGGCGCAGCCGGGCCACCTCACCGCGGTCTACAGGAAGCAGCTTTGATCCCAACAGGGGAATCAGGACACCCGCGATGCCAAAGACAGCACCGGAGGCACCGACGCTGATCACACCCGGATCGACGACCTGGCCCGCGCTCACGACCCCGGGATGGAGTGCCACGCTAAGCAGGTTGCCGGCAACGCCGGTAAGAAGATAAGCGGCCACGACTCCGAAGGCGCCCATCAACGGCTCGCCTAACAGGCCAAGGTTGTAAAGGCACCACATGTTTGTGGCGATGTGGATGATGCCGGAGTGGACGAAGGTCGAAGTGACGAGCCGCCACCACTCGTGATCGGCCAGTACCAAGACCCCAACATTCGCGCCCCAGTGAATGAGGTGGTCGCCGGAAGGCGACGTGGGCGAGACGCCACTCAGCACCATGACCAGGTACACAGCGATGTTGATGCCGGTCAGAACGTAGGTGGCCGGGGCGAGCTGCCAGCCGGAACGCCGCGGTCTGGGCGGAGGGGGAGCCGTCGGCTGCTGATAGTCATAGTTCGGCACCTCGCCCGGAGGAAGAATCTCCGGCTCACTGACGCGAGTCTGCCACTGTCGCTCGTCCATACCTGAAGCTATCACCGATGCCCGAAGCTATCACGCGCGCGGATACTCGCTGCTTCGTGAAACACTAGAGTTTCGACGTCACCGCGAAGGAGAGATCATCACAGTGCAAGCCCAGCAGGACGCAAAAGCGCAGGCAGAACTGAAAGCCGGCCAGGATGAGGCGCGAAAGCGGGTTCGCCGCGCATTGCTCAGCGTCACCGATAAGACTGGTTTGGTAGAGTTCGCACGCGCGCTCGCGAGTCATGGTGTGGAGTTGGTCTCCACTGGCGGCACCGCCCGCGCCTTGCGCGATGCCGGGCTCGCTGTGCAGGACATCTCAGAGCTGACAGGCTTCCCCGAGATGCTCGATGGCAGGGTGAAAACGCTGCACCCCAAGGTGCATGGCGGCATCCTGCACATTCGTGACAACGCCACACACCGGGCCGCGGTGGCGGAACATGGCATCGTCCCGATCGACATGGTGGTGGTGAACCTGTACGCGTTTGAGAAGACCGCGTCGAAGCCGGGCGTGGCCTTTCACGAGATCATCGAGAACATCGACATCGGTGGGCCGTCGATGGTCCGCTCCGCGGCCAAGAACTTCGAGGATGTGGCCATCGTCACTGCGGCATCGGACTACCCGGCGCTGATTGAAGAGCTGGCGACGAATAACGGCGCCCTGAGCCGCGAGACGCGCTGGCGGCTGGCCCGACATGCCTTCGCGCTCACTGCCGCGTATGACAGCGCCATCGCGAAGACACTGGCCGAGTTGGCAGCACCTGCTGCCGACAAGACCGTTTTCCCCGATCCATTGCGCATCAGTTATCCCCTCGTTTCTCCACTGCGGTACGGCGAGAACCCGCACCAGGCTGCCGCGCTTTACAGCGATGGCAGCGGCACCGGGGTCGCAGGAGCGAAGCAGCTTCAGGGGAAAGAGTTGAGCTACAACAACCTGGTTGATCTGGACGCATGCTGGGACCTGGCGCAGGAGTTCACTGAGCCTGCGGTCGCCATCATCAAGCACACCAACCCCTGCGGCGCGGCTACGGGTGCGAATCTGCATGAGGCATACACCAAGGCGCTTGCGACCGACCCGGTCTCGGCTTTCGGAGGCGTGATCGGCGTGAACCGCGAGATCGACGAGGCTGCCGCGGAGGAGATTGCGAAGCTATTTGTCGAAGCAATCGCTGCCCCCGGCTTCAGCGCAGGTGCACTGGCCCGCTTCGGCGCCAAGAAGAACCTGCGGCTGGTGGTTGTCCAGCAAGCGGCGCGCACACGCGTCTTCAAGCAGGTCTCTGGCGGTCTACTGCTGCAGGATGCGGATACCGGCTCGGTGTCGGCGAATGATTTGCGCAGTGTGACCAAACGCCCTCCGACTGCCGACGAAGTCACGAACCTGCTCTTCGCGTGGAAGGTCGCGAAGCACGTCAAATCGAACGCCATTGTGTACGCGCGCGGCGGTCAGACGATTGGGATCGGCGCGGGGCAGATGAGCCGGGTGGATGCGGCACGCTTCGGAGCGATGAAGGCCGTTCTGCCACTGGCTGGTACGGTGGCCGCATCGGATGCCTTCTTCCCCTTTCCGGATGGGCTTGAGACCGTGGTTGAGGCCGGCGCCACGGCGGTGATCCAGCCGGGAGGTTCGGTACGGGATGACGCTGTGATCGAGGCCGCCGATCGGCTGGGAGTCGCGATGGTCTTTACGGGAATGAGACACTTCCGCCATTAGGACCGGGATCAGGGCTCGGGGGTTCAGGTTAGACAAGCCGTCCGCGTTCCGGAATCACGAGGCCGGCTGGTCTCATGTCACTCATCCCCGCTGTACCGTTACCGCCGCCTGCACCGTAGGGATGGAATTCGCAGGTCTAGCCTTCCATTCCGCATCCCGGGCGGGGGTACAATCGTCTATCAGAACGAAGGAGAGATCCGGCGAGCGTGCGTCCCTCTCGGCCCGGGGAGATCGATCTCCGGCCAGGGTGCCAGGCATCCGGTAGCCCACACCGCATGAACCGCAGTCACCGCACGACCTCCCTGCTTCCGTCTCGCGCTATTTGCGAGCATTTCCTTCCGCTCGGGTTCGCGTCGCTTGGCGCTCTGCTCATATTGCTGCTTACTGCTCCAACACTCTTCGCGGAGAACAAGCCCACGATACCCGCCAAGCAGGAGAAAACCACTGCTCCTGCGCAGGAGACCACCCGGGGCACGGCCTACTACCATCTCGCGCTCGCGCATATGTATGAAGATATGGCCGCGAATACCGGCCGCCAGGACTATGCGACCCGCGCCGTCGAAGAGTACAAGGCTGCACTCAATGCGGATCCCGCGTCAGCGTTTCTCAATAACGGCTTGGCCGAGCTTTACTTCCGCACTGGTCGCGTGCGCGACGCCATCCTGACGGCGCAGGACACCATCAAGCGCGAGCCGAAGAACATCGCTGCCCATAAGCTGCTTGGCCGCATCTATCTGCACTCGCTGGGCGATATGCAGAATGGCGCTTCGCAGCAGGTGCTCGATCTGGCGATCAACGAGTACAAGCAGATCAGTGCGCTAGACCCGACGGATATCCAGAGCCACCTCGTGCTCGGCCAGCTCTACACCGTCAACCACGATTCGCAGCTCGCACAGCAGGAGTTCGAGGCGGCGCAGAAGATCGATCCCAATTCTGAAGATGTTGCCCTCAACCTTGCTCGGCTTTATGGCGAGAGCGGTGATCTGAAGCGTGCCATCGAAACGCTCAAGGCAGTTCCGGAAGATGACCGCACTGCAAAGCTCTCCTTCGCGCTCGGCGCGGGATACGAACAAATCAAGGACACGAAAGACGCTGTCGCCGCCTACCAGCAAGCGGTGGACATGGATCCGGACAACCTGGACGCAAAACGGGCACTCGCGCAGGCTCTGCTGAACAACAACCAGCTTGATGACGCCGAGCATGCCTATCAGGAGATCGCCGCGGCTGACCCGCAGGATGCGCAGGCGCTGGTGCGCATCGCCGAATGCCAACGCCGCCAGGGCCATTACGAGCAGGCGCTGGTCACACTCAAGAAGGCGCAATCACTCTCGAGCGATTCTGACGAAATTCAATTCCACGAGTCGCTTACCTACGACGCGCTTGGCCGCTATCCGGAGTCTACCCAACTGCTCGAAGGGCTGGTATCGCGCTCGGCCAAGCCCGACAACCATTACACCGACGGCGAGAAGAACAATCGCTCCATCTTTCTCGACCGGTTGGCAAATGTAGAAAAGGAGCAGAACCACACCGAAGCTGCCGTCGCGGCATATAAGCAGATGGTGCTCCTCGGTGGCGAGTACGCGGAGCGCGGCTACCAGGGTGAAGTCGACGCCTATCGTGACGCAAAGCAGTACGACAAAGCGACAGAAGTTGCGCGCGAGGCCGCGAAGGCCCTGCCAGGCAATAAATCAATCCAGCTGATGCTCGCTGGACAGCTCGCGGATACGGGTCATGCGGAAGAGGGCCTGGCGCTCGCCAACGCCCAGCTCAAACACGATGATCACGACCGGGATGTGTACCTGGCACTGGCACAGATCAATACCCGGCTCCGCCACTGGCAGGATGCTGCCGCAGACATTGACAAGGCCGCGGCGCTGCCGACCCAGGGCGACGACGATTCACGCTACATCCTGTTCCTCCGCGGTGCACTCGAGGAGCGGCAGAAGCACTACGAAGCTGCCGAAGAACAGTTCCGCAAGATACTTGCGCTCGATCCCAACAACAGCATGACCCTGAACTATCTGGGCTATATGCTGGCGGACCGTGGCGTAAAGCTCGATGACGCACTCGCTATGCTCCAAAAAGCAGTGCAACTGGATCCACAGAACTACGCCTACCTTGATTCGCTCGGCTGGGTTTACTTCAAGCTCGGTCAGTATCCGTTGGCGGAGGAAAACCTGCGCAAGGCCAGCGAGCGCGTCTCGACGGACCCCACGGTGCACGACCATCTCGGTGAACTCTACGAAAAGACCGGCCGGCTGCGCCTCGCTGTTGTGCAATGGGACCAGTCGCTCGCGCAATACTCACGGACCGTACCGGCCGACGTGGACGAAAGTGATGTGAGTAAGGTGCAGAAGAAGCTCGAGAATGCGAAGGTGAAGCTGGCCCGCGATTCCGCACCCACCACGCAGCCCAAGCAGTAGGCTCGAATCATCGGTTTTCGCGGAACCCACCGGCATGGCGCGTGAACCAGTCGTCTATTACTTTCCGCTGATGACACCTCGCTCGGTTGTGCTACCTGCCTCGTGTGCGGTCGGGAGCGGTTCCGGAGAACCGCTTACAGCACGCCAGTATAGCGAGCCGCCTCACGCGTATCGCTCGCCCTTCCAGCGCGACCGCGCCCGCATTATTCATTCGCGGGCGTTTCGCCGCCTCGCCGGTAAAACACAGGTGTTTACCCACGGCTACTCGGACCACTACCGGAGCCGCCTGACTCACACCATTGAAGTCACGCAGCTTGCCCGCACCATCGCCACGGCGCTGGGCCTGAATGGCGACCTCACCGAATCTCTTGCGCTGGTGCACGACATCGGCCATCCGCCTTTCGGTCACGCGGGTGAGCGCGCGCTTGACGAAGCCATGCGCGCCCACGGTTTGCGCTTCGATCACAACCTGCACGCGCTGCGCATCGTCACCTCCTTCGAGCAACGCTATGTTGCCTTCCCGGGGCTCAATCTCACGCTCGGGGTGCGCGAGGGGATCATCAAGCATTCGCGCGACTACGATCCCGGCGAGCATCCGGAACTTGCCGAGTACTTCCTGGATCAGCAGCCGCCGCTCGAAGCACAGCTCATCGACCTGGCCGACGAGATTGCCTATCTCGCGGCTGACTTCGACGATGGCTTGTCCTCCGGGATACTGGATCTCGCGCATGTGCGCGCCCATGTCGCGCTCTTTGAGCGCTACTACTCGCCCATGGAAACAAAGCATCCCGATGCAGTCTCTGAACGGCTGATCGATGAGTGCTTGAAACGCATGCTGAATGCATTGACGAGTGATCTGATCATGCGTACCGCTGAAGAAGTCGCCGAAGCCGGCGTCGTGGATCTGGCTGAGGTGCGACGCGCAACCCGGCGCCTCGTTGCCCTTTCATCCGAGATGGAGGCGCTGCGTCGCGAGGCAAAGCAGTATCTCGGCAGGCATCTTTACGAGAGTGATGCCGTAACGCCCGAGCATCAGAGGGCCCAGCATATCATCACATCGCTTTTCGAATGCTGGGTGCGCGATCCATCCCTGCTGCCTGCCAATTGCGCTTCTGCGCTTGCTTTGGAAGGCGCACCGCGGACGGTTGCCGACTACATCGCCGGCATGACCGATCCGTTCCTGCTTGCGCAGTACAAGAAATACGAGACACTCTGCGAGTCGTAAGCCCGACTCAGGTGCGGCGAGCTGCTTCCATCGACTGACTTAGCCCATCGCACAGTGGGGTCTTCGTCAGGCCGCCGAGCAGGTTTTGGAGTGCGCTGTCGTCCATGATGAATGGATCGGTGAGCAGGTAGTTCATCTCCACCAGCTCACGCATCACCGGCTGAAACAGGCCAACCAGACGCAGCATGGTCGTGCCGAAGACGCGCGTCTTCACCGGTTTGCCGGCCATCTCGCCCACCATGGTGACGATCTGCTGGATGCTCGCGGTGCCATCGCCGGCCATATGCCACCAGCGGCCGTGTGCTTCCGGATGGCGCAGCAGATCGAGCACCGTCGCGCCCACATCCGGCACATAGACAAACTGATGCGGACGATCGATGGGCGCGATCAGGTTGGCGGTTCCACCGGTCGCCGCCGCGGTAAAGAGGCTATCGAGAAAGCTGTTCTTCACGCGCGGCCCGTAGAAGTCCGGCAGGCGCAGCACGGTACCACGGATCTTGCCTGCGGCATCGGCTTCGAGCAGGAGGTCTTCCTGTTGCTTGCGCATCCTGCCCTTGAACGTATGCGCCTCGCGCGGATGATCTTCGCGTGCCGGCGTCGCCCGGGCACGGCCGTACGGATATACGGTACCTACCAGCAACATCTGCTGGAGGCCTTCCGCCACCGCAGCGTCGAGCGTCTGACGCATCAGAACCGGATGCAGCTCGAAGTGGTTGTAAGGAACGCCTACCAGGTAGACCGCCGCGTCAGCACCACGCAAGGCTGCTTTTACAGATGCGGGATCATCCGGGTTCCAAACGGCAATCTCAGCCAGTGGATCGGTGCCGAAGGCGCGGTCGAGAGATGCGCGATCACGGCCAACGGCGCGATAGCTCTGACCACGTTTGCGCAGTTCGGCCGCGATACTTTCGCCAATCGCACCCGTTGCACCCAGCAGAACCAGTTTCATCGCTATTGCACGTGCCCTTGCGGGCGCAAACGGCGCATCTCAAGCGCGCAGGCCACGGCATTGGTGGCCGCCAGCTTCAGATTGTCCGCTGCGGCCCACAGCCAGAAGCGATGCGTGGCTGCCGTCTCGTCTTCCACGGAACGCACTCGCACCAGCACCTGTTCCTGGCCCGCTGCCGTGAGGTTGGACGGTGCATCCTCGTCGCTCTCTGAGACTTCAATGTGCTCGTTCGCAGCGAGCAATTGCCGCAACTGCTCGACCGTCATGGCACGCTCCAGCTCCAGGCCGATGGATAGCGTATGCCCATGAAAGACCGGCGCATGCACGAGTTGAATGGCGACTGCGGGCAGCTTGCCCGCTGACAGCAGCGCATAGTGGCGGCGCACACGCGCCTCGGTTGCCTGGAGATCAATCTTGCCTTCCGGGCCGGCCGTCGGCGTCGCGTTGAAAGCGATCTGGATGTCATAGAGGGCTTTCGGCAGGCCCTGGAAAGAGAGCAGGCTAACCGTCTGCTGATGCAGCTCATCCATCGCGCCACGTCCGTGCTCGGATGCAGGTTCCAGCACCGTGGCAAAAGCAGCGCGCACCGCGGTGGCCTGGCGCACCTGGCCGAGCAGAAGCGCCAGCATCAAGGCTGCGGGATGTGCGGGCACGACGGCCGGTGTCTGCAGGTTCAGGGCATTGGCCGAATACCTGATCCACGGTGCAAGAACGATCGCGTCCTTTTCGCTATCGAGTGCACCCGACAGATCGATGATTGTCGAACCGGCATGTGCGGCTGTTTCCCAGTGCTTGCGGGTCAGTTCGGCGGTGCCGGTGAAGAAAGTGAAGTCGGTATGGAGAAAGGATGCGGGCGTGATCGGCTGGATAAAGGTGACTTCATCACCGACCGATTCCAGCTGCCCAATCGCCTCCTGATCGTCCATCAGAACAAAATCGGCCGGCGCAAACGGCGACTCACCCAAGGCTTCATTGAGCTCCTTACCACGTAGGGATGCAGCGCCGACAATAGCAATGCGGTAGTTGGCTGACATGATCAGTGGCTATGTTCTTCCGGCACGTGGATGGTCATGTTCTCGAGCGCAACCCCGGTGCCTTCACGTTTCTTGCGTCGCCGGTGTGCCGAGTAGGCTGCGCGCGCCGCGAGGCCGGAGAACATGTAGGCAAAGCAGCAGAGAAATAGAAGAACCTCAGAGAAGTGAACAAGGAGATAGATAAGCACGCCCAGCAGCACCATGAGCTGGAAGGGATGTCGTCCGGAGAGGTTGATCTCCTTGCCGCTCCAGAAGCGCCACGTGCTCACCATGAGGAAGCCGGTGAGACCCACGACTGCGATCCACACCGCTGCAAGCCACCAGTAAGGCACCGGAGTGCCACTGACCAGATGCACGACGGAAACGATCACGCCCGCGGCGGCGGGGATGGGCATGCCGACGAAGTATTTGCGATCCGGCCGTCCAGGGTTTTTCGGCTGCGGGTCGTGACTGATGTTGAACCGAGCCAGGCGGCTTGCTCCGCAGAGCAAGAATACAAAGCAGACGAACGCCCCAAGCTCTATCACGACCCGGCGGAGCGAAGGATCCATCGTCATGGGCAAGGTGCGGAAGCCCCAACTGTAAGCAAGGATGCTTGGCGCGACACCGAAGGTGATGACGTCAGCCAGCGAATCCAGCTCCTTGCCAAAGTCGCTGGTGGTGTTCGTCATGCGAGCGATGCGTCCATCAAGAGCATCGAACGGAATCGCAAAGAGAATTGCGAGTGCGGCGTAGTCGAAGTGCCGCGGCTCTAGCCGCGACCCTTGCAGACTCTGCGTGATGGCGTAGTAGCCGGCTGCGATATTTCCCGCTGTAAAGAGCGAGGGCAGCACGAACATGCCACGCCGGCGCGGCCGCTTGCGCTCTATCACCGGCGCGTCTCCATCACATCCTTCGAGAGGTTAGGCTCATGCGAGGGAACTTCGACATCCGCCAGAATTGTCGCGCCGCCCTTTACGCGCTGTCCGCGCTCGACCCGGATGTGCGCATCACCGGGCAACACCAGGTCGCAGCGCGAGCCGAATTTGATGAGGCCGATACGTTGGCCACGGCGAAGCGTGTCGCCCTCCTTGGGCAGAAAAACAATGCGGCGTGCCAGGAGCCCGGCGATCAGCTTGATTGTGACGAGGCCACCCTCACCTTCCATCGTGACCACGCTTTGCTCGTTGCGTTCGGCGGATGCCGGGTCCATCGCGTTCAGGTATTCGCCTTTTTTGTATTGGACGCGACGAATGATTCCGGCGATGGGGGAGCGGTTGACGTGAACATCGAAGACATTCAAGAAGATGCTGAGACGAATCCGGTCGCCATCCAGGGTGTGGATGGGCGCTACTTCGGTGACCTTGCCATCTGCCGGCGAAACTACAAGACCGGGACCCTCCGGGATCGCGCGTTCCGGGTCCCGGAAGAACCAGAGAAAGAACGCCGCGAGCAGGACTGGGATCGCAACCAACGGCCAACTGATGATCCAGTCGGCAGTAAAAAAACGCACTACGGCAGCGACGAGCAACAGACTGATCGCGTACCAATATCCATCACGAACCATGCACTTCCTCAAGGCGTCATTATACGGGCGCGTCCACAGAGCGACGCTCGAGCCGGTAACGCATCAGCACCGCATCCTCAGTCGGATCAACATAATAGCCCGGACGCCGTCCTTCGATGATGAACCCGCATCTCTGGTAAAGCCGGATCGCACGCTCATTGGAATGTCGCACCTCCAGCCACAGCTCCGTTGCCCCGGACTCGTGCGCCCAGGCAAGTATGGTGCGGACCAGCGCGCTGCCGATTCCCCGGCGTCGAGATTCCTGTGGAACCAGCACCAATTCGAGTTCGCATTCCGAGGGCGCGTCGGGGAGGGTAAGCGAGGTCGCAACGGCGAAACCCGCCAACTCCGATTCGTCCTCGGCAACCCAGGCTCTGCGAGTCTTTCGTTCGTCGCCGTAGGCAACCTTTAGCAATCGAAGAAGGTCGTCATCACTCCATGCTGGAGCCTCGGGAACTTCCTGCATCCATGTCCGCACGAGGGAGAGATCGGATTCAATGAGAGGCCGGATCCGCATTATGGCTTTGCCGTGGAGCCAGGCCGCGCAAAGAGCTCTGCGTCGGACCGGCGAAGGTAGTTCGCATCCAGAGTGGCAAGGTCTTCCGAGTCGCCGCGGCGCACGCGAACCACCGCTGCACGCGCCGCAGCGCACGCGTCGAGTGAACCTGCCCTTCGAGGACTCCAGGCCGCGAGGCGCGCTTCGATCCGGGGCTCGGCAATCACCAATGGAACCCCAGCATCGGCCGCGGCTGCAATCTCGTCAAAGGACGCAAGCCACTCGCGTTGCGCACGCCGGGCATAAAACTCGTTGCGTCCTGCATCGAGCAAGGCAAGAGAGTCCTCTTGGCTGTCATCGAGACTGGCCAGCACCGCGAGGCGGGATATTGCGACGATCGGCACTCCAGCGGCGTGGGCAAGTCCTTTGGCCGTGCTCAGCCCAACGCGGGTTCCCGTAAAGCTGCCTGGACCATTGACCACAACGAGTGCTCGCAGACTTCGCAGGTCAAGGCCGGCTTTTCGCAGCATCTCATCGACAGCCGGCATCAACTGGGCCGACGCTAACCGTCCGCCGAGTTCCGCCTGGCTGACGCGTGTAACTGTTGTTGTGCCGTTTGTCAGATCGACCAGCGCAACTGTTCCGACCTCTCCGCAGGTGTCGAATGCAAGTATGGGATGCTCGAGCATCACTCCGGGTCCTGGCAGATTTCGAGTAGCACGCCGCCTGTGCTCTTCGGGTGCACGAAGAAGTAGAGGTGACCGCCGGCTCCGGTCTGGATGGCCGGGGAGACCAATACAACTCCGCGAGCCTGCAGTTCTGCCCAGGCAGCCGCAATGTCATCGACGTGCAGTGCAACGTGATGCATCCCGGCGCCCCGCTTGCTTAGAAACCGTCCCACAACAGTTTCCGGACTCAGCGGCTCCAACAACTCGACTCGGCTTTCACCTAATGGAATCATGGCGACCCGGACACCCTCATGCTCGACCGTCTCTTCGTGCGTCACGCGCAGACCGAGAGCTTCATAGAAGCCGCGAGATTGAGCGATGCTCTCGACCGCAATGCCGAGGTGATCGATGCGCGCGCCACTCACGACTGCTTCGAGATCCTTGCTCATTTGCGGCTGCCTCCAGTGATCGCTTCGACCATCTGCGCCGTTGTCGCGAAAGGATCTTCCTGCCGCGCGGTGATGCGGCGGGCATGTTCCGCCAGTTCTTCCGGCTTCAACACATGTGCGTGCAACCCGTGCAGCAATTCGCCGCGCACCATCTCTGTCAGGCGCTGACGCCATTGTTGCTCGCGCCGCTCTCGCAGGTGATCGTCCCGGGATAGCCACGCGGTGAAATCATCGATGGCTCCAACCAGCCCTTCGATTCCCTGCCCTTGCGATGCCACGGTCCGCACCACCGGCGCGACCCACGTGCCGTGAGAGGATGCGAACGATTGCATCGCCTTCAGCTCCTTCTCGACCCGATCCGCGCCCTCTCGATCGGCCTTGTTGACCACGAAGATATCTGCGATCTCCAGAATGCCTGCCTTGATGCTTTGCACATCGTCGCCCATGCCCGGGACGAGCACGACGATGGTGATGTCGGCAAGGCGCACGATGTCGATCTCATCCTGGCCCACTCCGACAGTTTCGATCAGTATGCGATCGTGACCAGCGGCTTCGATCAACATGGCGGCATCCACTGCCGCGCGCGCCAGACCACCCATCGCCCCACGCGTGGCCATACTGCGTGCGTAGACTCCCGTATCCGCATGGTGCCGCTCCATACGAATGCGATCCCCCAGAATCGCGCCGCCGCTGAAGGGGCTGGTGGGGTCCACCGCGAGGATGCCGACTCTGTGTTGTTGCTCGCGAAATGCGCGCGCAATCTGATCTACGAGCGTGCTCTTGCCGGCGCCCGGAGCGCCTGTGATGCCAAGGCGAAGGGCCTTCCCTGTGTGCGGAAAGCATGCGGAAAGCAGGCCCCGGGCTGCGGGGGCGTCGTCTTCAATCAGCGAGATCGCCCGCGCCAGCGAGCGCAGGTCGCCGGCAAGCAGCCGGTCCGACAATTTGGCCGTCACTGCGTGCGTTGCATTTCCGGATTGGATCGTGTTCTGCAAGCTGCGAGTTTATACCGTTCTTCACAAATATCGTGTCTTCGCTCGCATCCGAGAAGAGCAGCTTTTTTTGACGGAAGAGCTGCATCCATATCTCCGACGAGCCAAGACCGTTTGTGAAAACGGTGAGCAGCCGAACCGGCTGCGGTTCAGGGGCGCTTGAGGAGCTCGCGCGCGATCACCATGCGCTGGATCTCGCTGGTTCCTTCGCCAATGGTGCATAGCTTGACGTCGCGATAGAACTTCTCCACCGGATAGTCCTTGATGAAGCCATATCCGCCGTGGAGCTGAACTGCCTCGTCGCAGATGCGCACAGCCGCCTCGCTGGCAAAGAGCTTGGCCATGGCGGACTCGCTGGTCGTTGTCTTCCCGGCATCTTTGATCGCCGCTGCCCGCAGGGTCAGCAATCGTGCGGCGTCGAGCTGCGTTGCCATATCGGCCAGCTTCCACTGGATACCCTGGAACTCCGCGATCGCCTTGCCGAATTGTCTGCGCTGCTTCACATACTTACGCGCGGCATCATAGGCGCCGCGTGCGATACCAAGAGCGAGAGCGGCGATCGAGATGCGGCCGCCATCCAGGATGCGGAGCGAGTCCACAAAACCTTCGCCTTCCTTGCCCAGCAGGTTTTCGGCCGGCACCTCGCAGTCCTCCAAAATCAGCTCCGATGTGTCGCTGGCGCGCAAGCCAAGCTTGTTCTCCTTCTTTCCTGGACGAAAACCGGGCATCCCTTTTTCAACGATGAAAGCGGAAAGACCGTGCGTGCCCTGTGTCTTGTCTGTCACAGCAATCACCACGGAAACATCGGCATGGGCTCCGTTGGTGATGAATGTCTTCGAGCCGTTCAACACCCAGCGATCCCCTTTGCGGACAGCGGTGGTGCGCGCACCCGCGGCATCGGAGCCGGAGCCGGGCTCAGTGAGCCCCCATGCGGCCAGCCACTCGCCGGTAGCCAGCTTTGGAATGTAACGGCGATGCTGCTCGGCATTTCCGGCCAAATAGATATGGTTCATACCGAGGGAGTTGTGCGCGGCCATGATGATGCCGACCGAGCCATCGACGGCGGATATCTCCTCGATCGCCATCATGTAGTCGACATATCCGAGCCCTGCGCCACCCAGTTCGTCCGGGATCAGCATGCCCAGCAGGCCCATCCGTCCAAGCTGCTTTACGACGGCAGAAGGAAACTCGCTCGCCTCGTCCCATTCCATGACATGCGGTGCGATTTCCTTGGCGGCAAAGGAGCGTATCTCTCGGCGCAGCTGCTCCTGCTCCTCGGTCAGGCGGAAGGAGTGGGTGGCTGCGTTGGGGAGGGTGGCTGCACTCATTGGTAGATCTCCGGGAAAACCTATGATCCTACCATGCCGCGCCCCGAACGAGAGCGCGAAATTGCTGTCGAACAAAACCATCTAATATATGCGTCTATATACGTCTGTGGCTGTTCCGTTTCGGCGTTTTTCGCTGAATTGCCCATTGGGGCGACGAATGGTAGCGTTGTTTCGCGCTTATACCTGTACTTCAGGGAACGTATCGGATGCGCGGCCGATGATGACAGCGTCCACGACCTGCTCAGTCTCACAGGAGCGTTTCATGCAAACGCGAGGGCCGCGGGCCCCCTCCCCAGAGCAACTCATTGAGACACCGCGCCTGCTACTGATCAGCGTTACCGAGGCGATGCTGCAGGCGGAGCGCAAAGGGCGTGGACTGGGCCAGCTTCTCGGAGCGATTGTGCCCAATACCTGGCCGCCGGAGTACTGGGACCAGAAGGCAATCGACTACCTGTATGAACGCATCCATCGCAACCCGCATTCCCGGGGATGGTGCCGCTATGTCGCGGTCAAGCAGACTTCGGCACCACCGGTGCTGATTGGCGGGTGCGGGTGCACGCGGCCTCCCGAAACACTTGAAGAAGTGGAGATCGGCTACTCGATCCTGAAGGAATTCCGTCGCCACGGCTATGTTACGGAAGCGATCAACGGCTTGGTCCCCTGGATCTTCGCGCACAGTCCTGCGCACTCGGTGTGCGCGCAGACGTATCCGCATCTCGCAGCATCGATCGGTGTGCTGCGCAAATGCGGATTTGTCCTGGACGGAAGCGGCAAGGACCCGGGCACGGTGCTATTCCGGCTAAAGCGCCCGAACCATTAGAAGAACTGCTTCATTCGCAGGTGAAATCCGCGAAGACGAAGCCGTCGCGTTCTTCCATCACACCGGGCACAAGCGATATCGGTTTCGCAAACATCGGACCGGCATAGGCACAGGTGTGGAACTCGCCATTCTCCGCGCATGGGTCCGTGCCGGGCGGCAGTTCTGCAAGCAGAGATGTGTTCAGTTCGCGGCCGGCGAAAGAGGCAGGCAACTTCGCGGTATCGACACAGGTGAGCTTGGCCCGCAGGCCACTGTCGAGCATCTCGCGCACGAGTGCAGTGGTGTCGCGGCCCCACAGCGGAAATATGGGGTTGATTCCGGTTCCGGCCAGACGCTCCTCGCGATAATGGCGTACATCCTCGAGGTAGAGATCGCCGAATGCCATGGCCTCAATGCCCTCGGCTACCGCCGCCGCGCATGCATCGCGCATGACTGCTTCATAATGCTGGTTCGAGCAGGGCCACGGCAGCTGCACTTCGATTAGCGGCAGTCCTGCTGCGGCGGCCTGCGCGCGCAATACGGAAGCGCGGGTCCCGTGCATCGCGACGCGGTCGAAGGCACTGTTGATGGTTGTCAGCAAACCGACAACGTCGTATGTGCCCTGTTCCCGCAGCGTGTGCAGGGTCCAGGCGCTGTCCTTTCCGCTGCTCCAGGATACTAATGTTCGCACTCCCATCGCGGCTCTATGCCAGCGCTTGCTCGAGATCGCCGATCAGGTCTTCGACATCCTCGATGCCCACGGAAATGCGTACCATGCCGTCGGTGATACCGATCTTACGCCGGCCCTCCTCGCCTAACGCGGCGTGGGTCATGGTTGCCGGATGTGAGATCAATGTCTCCACGCCGCCCAGGCTCTCGCCCAAGGTGCAAACGCGTACGCGTTTCAGCACATCGTTCGCACGTTCCAAGGAACCTGCCTCGAATGTGATGAGCGCACCGAAACCGGACATCTGCCGCTTCGCGAGCTCGTGCTGGGGATGAGTCGGCAATCCCGGGTAGAAGACCTTTTCGACGCGCGAATGTTTCGCAAGCCATGCGGCCACCTCGCGCCCGCTGGCATCGTGCTGGCGCATGCGTACTGCCAGCGTCTTCACGCCACGCAGGATCAGGTAGGACTCAAATGGCGAGAGGATGCCACCGGTGCACTTCTGAATGAAGGCGAAGCGTTCCGCGTGATCGGGCCGGGTGGCCACGAGGACGCCGCCCAATCCATCGGAGTGGCCATTCAGAAATTTCGTCGTCGAATGCATGACCAGGTCGGCGCCCAGTTCGATCGGACGCTGGAAGTAAGGCGACATGAATGTGTTATCGACGCAGAGATCGACCGGCTCGCCAACCCGCTTCGTCTGCTCGCGGCATACGGCGCTCACCGCGCGAATATCGGTCAACTGCATCAGCGGATTCGTGGGAGTTTCGATGTGCACAAGCCGCGTGCGCGGAGTGAAGGCGCGGCGCACGTTCTCCGGATCGCTGGTGTCGACGTAGGTGAATTCAATGCCGTAATGCGCCACGATCTGGTTGAACAGCCGGGGGGTACCGCCATAGACATTCGATCCGCAGATGACGTGGTCACCGGTCTTCAGCATCGCGACCAATGCTGAAATCGCCGCCATTCCGCTGGCAAAGACGTGCGCCGAGCTGCCGCCTTCGAGCGCCGCGAGGTTTTGCTCGAGCGCCGTGCGCGTGGGGTTGGATACGCGGGAATATTCGTAACCCTTATTCTTACCAATCTCCTGCTGCGCGTAAGTCGAAGTGAGGTAGATGGGCACATTGACGGCGCCCGTGGTGGTTTCCGGCTCCTGACCAGCATGAATGGCGCGCGTGGCGAAGCCGTGCTGCGAATTGCTCATGGAATCTCCAGATGATGATGAAGCAATAGTGTCCGTGAAAACGCCGGAGATATTCAAGCCGCCCTTCAGGATTGGTTTGCAGCCAGCAGTTCATCCAGCCGTGTGATCGCGGCGAGTATCGCCTCCGCGTCTCTCTTGCCACCTGCGCGGAGCGCGCCCAGCAACGGCGACAGCTTGTGTTGCGGCATTCGCTTCTCGAGGAAGGTGCGTACCGGGGGCGATGGAGCAAGGCGCGAGGCTCGCGCATCCGACGGGTCGTCCGAGCGTACCAGCATGCCAGCCTGAACGAGTCGCTCGACAATACCGGACACGGTGCTCTGCGCGAGCCCGACAGCAGCCGTCACCTCGCGGATGCGTAGAGGCTCACGTGACGTCACCACCACCGACATGACGCTTCTTTGCGGGCCGGTCAGATGTCCGCGGGCGAACTCCGCTTCAAGCGGTTTCCGCAGATGCTGTCGAATCGACGTCAGCCGTTGCTCGATCTGGCGCGCCAAGTCTTCGATCTTTACGGTGTCGGCGTGAGGGCTCCGCACTTTGCGACGACCGCTGTTTCCTCTGTTTGCCTTCTGCACCTCAGCAGGCTACAGCAGACCGGGGATCAGGGCGTACGTGTGCTGTTTGTACTCGCTGTAACGCTGACCCACGGCTTGTAGCAGCAGCCGCTCCTCCAGCCGCGACTTGTACCACCACGAGCAAAAGGCAGTCACGACCCCGAGATACATACGCACTTCATTACCGGCGATCGCGGTGCCCAGCATAGCCAGCAGCAATCCGGAGTAGATAGGATGGCGCACCAGCGCGTACGGCCCGGATGCAATAAGGCGATGCTCCGTCTTCAACGACACGTTCGCGCTCCACTCCCCTCCCAGCAAGATGCGGGCCCAGAAAGCGAGTGCGAAGCCTGCCACACCGATGACGAGAGCCACCCAGGAAAGCCATGGTGATGGCGGTATCACTCGCCAGCCCAGGGCTCCAATCGATAGCCAGGGCGCAAAGAGCAGGAGAAATCCCGCGACCGCCCCCAATCGATGCTTCATTGATTGGCCAGCCGGCTCCATAAAGACAGCCCGCTTCTGGCTGATCGCAGTCAGCAGCCAGAAAGCAAACATCAGCAGCCACAGTTTCTCCAAAATCGGGAACATCGAGATATGCGCAGTTGCTATCTGTCCCACCTCATATACATCGTATGCGATACATATTAGTGCAAATAAAATCGCATGCGATCTTTTGGACTCCTGCAGGTTCATGCATGCGCGCTGCTCTTGTTACGCAGAAAAATTCGCTGGCGTTCCAGGAATCTGATTCAGCGTCGGCTCGGAGCTTGCACGTTCCCTATCTGCCGCCTTCGAAGATGTTTTTCGATAGATAGCGCTCGGCCGAATCCGGGATCACCGTCGCGACTCGCTTGCCCGGGCCGAGTTTGCGCGCGACTTCGAGCGAAGCATGGACCGTGGCTCCAGCGCTCGAGCCGCCCAGAAGCCCCTCCTCGGCGGCGAGCCGCTTCACCATATTGAAGGCGTCCTCATCGGTCACCATGATGACGTCGTCGGCGAGCTCGGGATGGAAGGTTTTAGGAATGAAGTGCACGCCGATTCCTTCGACACGGTGGGGTCCCGGCGGTCCACCCTGCAGGATCGAGCCTTCCGTCTCCACCGCAATTGCGGCCAGCCGCGGATTGCGCTTTTTCAGCCCGCGCGCCACCCCGGAGAAGGTGCCGCCGGAGCCAATACCCGCCACCAGCGCGTCGACGCGACCCTCCATCTGCTCCCATATTTCGGCCGCTGTCGTCTCTTCGTGGAAGTCAGGATTGGCCTGGTTTTCAAACTGGAAGGCGCCCCACGATCCCGGCGCCTCCGCCAAAGCAGCCCTGGCCATATCGATCGCGCCCTGCATGCCGTCCTTCTCCGGAGTGCGAATGACCTTTGCGCCAAAGCCGCGCATCAGGATGCACTTCTCCTCGGCGTAGCCTTCGGGCACAAAGAGGGTGACCTTGTAGCCGCGATTGACACCGATGAGGGCGAGTCCCACGCCGGTGTTGCCCGCGGTGGCCTCGAAGATCTGCGCTCCGGGGGCGATCAGGCCCTCCTGCTCCGCGCGCAGGATCATGCCCAGTGCGGCACGGTCCTTGATGCTACCTCCTGGGTTCAGGAACTCCAGCTTGGCGAAGACCTCCGCCATGTCAGGGTTGCAGAGCCGGGTCAGGCGGAGCATCGGGGTCTGGCCGACCAGGTCGGTGATGTCGTCAGCAACGCGCAATGCGCCGCGATAGGTGAGGGTGGAGGCTTCAGTCCGCATAAAAGAACCGACTAGTGTAGCAGTGCGGAGGCGCCTACAAGGCTGGCACGAAAGATGCAGGGTAAGCCCGGGCGAGTGCGGCAACGAAAGCTGGTCTACCGTTAGCGCTTGTGCGCAGGCGGGGACCGGTAATCACTGTTTCTTGCTGGCGTTCTTGCTGGCGGCGGCTCCCGGTACGTGAGGGAAATAGCCGGGCCGCGTTCGCACGCTCAGCTTGTTGTAACCCTTCGCCTTGGCATCGACCTTGACGACTCGGTACCCGCCCAGGCTTGCAGGTTTAGTGGAGTGATAGCCGATGGTGTACTGGTTCCGGATATCACGCGCGACTTCAGCCGCGATTTGGTCGACCTGACCGAGATTCTTGGGGAAGAAGGAGAGTCCTCCCGTCTCATCCGACAGTAACTGCAGCGCTCGACGCGCACGATGCGACTCGCGCCCGCCGCCTCCGGCCTCATCGAACAAGAGACCGATGGAGTAGACGACAGGCCCCTGCAGGTCCTGGATGCGGCGCACTGTTTCTTCCAGATTGGTGCCGGAGGCATTATCTTCGCCATCGGTGATGATGAGCAGTACCTCTTTCGCCTTCTTGGCGTTCTTCGCCATGTAATCCGCGGACGCGATGACAGCGTCGTAAAGTGCCGTTCCGCCCTTGGAGTCGATGTGAGAAAGGCCATCTTGCAGCCTATTGATGTTGTTGGTGAAGTCCTGATCGATATATGCCTCATCGGCAAAATTCACCACGAAAGTCTCATCATCAGGGTTCGAGGCGCGCACCATAGCCAGCGCTGCCTGATTCACCGCCTGACGCTTCGTGCGCATGGAACCGGAGTTGTCAACCAGCAGGCCAATGGAGACAGGTATGTCCTGCTCCTGCAGCGCAGTGATGTTCTGCGGCTTGCCGTCTTCAAAGACGTGGAAGTCATCCCTGTTCAGTCCCTGAACCAGGCGTGAGTGATCGTCGATCACGGTGGCGTTGAGGACGACCTCGTCGACATCCCGGGTCAGCGTATATCCGCCATTTCTACCGCGCGCGACCTGACCGGCCTGCTGTCCGGCAGGCGGCGCAGCACCGGGAGCGGGAGGGCCCCCGGGCGGGGGTAACGGAACGGGATCGCGGTCGACGTTGAGTGGCTGTTGCTGTTCCGCAGGCAGCGGGGGCGCCGGATTCTGTTGTGCCAGCACCGTGCCGCCGAAAGCGAGAAGAAGAAAGAGTGTGAGTGTGGTTCGCAAGTGTGGATTATTGCGAGGGTGCATAGTATCCGCTTCGGGCATGTACGGTGAGCGGCGGCAGCCCGGGGGGTGGCACCAGCTTTACCTTCACTTTACGCCATTTGCCGTCGCGCTTTGCATCAGCAGGTTTGTAGCCGAGAACGTATTGATTGCGCAATTCGGCGCTGATCTTCGTAGCAATATCCGTCATGTCCGAGATGTCGTCGACGCGAAAAAGCTGGCCGCCCGTCTCTTCGCTCAGGTCATGCAGCAGCAGAGGACCATTGCGCTCCTCTGTGGTGGCTGCATATGCGTCGAAAATGCCGATGGCGAACACCTCCGTGTCCGATTCACGTACCAAGTTGCGTACTTCGCTCTCCGTGTACCGGCTCCGATTGTCGCCGCCGTCAGAGACGATGAGGATCGCCTTGCGCTCGTAGCGCGCCTGTTTCATCTTGTTCACGCCGTAGTAGATGGCATCGAGAAGCGCAGTGCGGTGTCCAGGGCGCACTGTCTGCAGGCGTGCTTCGATGTCATCGACGGACGAAGTAAAGTCCTCGATGAGTTCAGGACGATCATTGAAGCCGATGATGAAGAACTCATCCTGGGGGTTCGAGGTGCGGAGAAATTCGACGATCGACTCCCGGGCCCGCACCACCTTGTTGTTCATGCTGCCGCTCAGGTCCATGACGATACCGATCGAAACCGGCGCATCCTCGGCGGAAAAGCTCTTGATCTCCTGCTGAGAGTTGTTTTCGTAGAGAAAGAATTCCTTTCTCTCCAGTCCAGTCACCAATCGATTGAGCGGATCGGTGACGGTCAGCGGGATCAACACCAGATTCACATCCACGCGGATCCGCTCTCCGGATCGCGCTTTCAAGGCAGCCTTGCCTTCCACCGGCGGAGGGCCAGTGGGAACCGCCGGCTTCGCCGGAGGCGGCGTGACATGAATCTGATTCAGCGGGTCGTCCTGCGCATGCAGGAGCGCGCAGGCGAACGCAAGCGCCACGAGCAATATGCAAAAGCCTCGGCCGTGGCGAGCGAGCCGCGACATGGACCAGCCTGTAGACGTGGACACCATGCGGCAATCCCTGATGAGCGCAATGCTACACCGTGGCATGCTGCCTTACCCAGACAGAAATTTCGAGTGCGCAATTGTCACGCCAATGTCACCGTCCAGAACAAGGAAGTGCCCATTCCAGCGTGGTTTTACAACCGCCTGCGGACTTCGAACCCACAGCGTTGTCGCGGTTGATCGTGCGCTGTCTAGTACAATCGCAAAAACTGATGGCACGCATTTATCCGTTCCGCGCCACGCGCTACAATCCCACCGCTGTACGCATCGAAGACGTGGTCACCCAGCCTTATGACAAGATCACGCCCGCAATGCAGCAGGTCTACTACGGACGCAGCCCCTACAATCTGGTTCGCGTCATCCTCGGCCTGCCTGAATTGTTTGACGAACCAGGCGTCGACGACGTCTACACGCGAGCGGCACGCGACTTCCGCGAATGGCGCGAAACGAGCATCCTGCAGACCGACAACGAACCGTCGATCTTTGCTTACTCGCAACGTTTTCAGGTCCCCGGGCGGCCGGGCGAAGTGCGGGAACGGCGCGGCTTTATCGCCCTCGGAGGGCTGGAAGAGTATGCCGCCAAGGTTGTCTTCCGCCACGAGCAGACGCTTTCCAAGCCCAAGAGCGACCGTCTGAATCTGCTGAAGACAACGCGCGCCCACTTCGGCCAGATTTTCATGCTCTACTCCGACCCGGCGCAGAGCATTGAAAAGATGCTCTTCCAGAACTTTCAGCCGCAGATCGAGGTCACAGACGAGTACGGTGTACTGCATCGTCTCGCCCGCGTCACTGATCCGCACTCGCTTCGACTGGTGATTGGCTCGATGAGCGACAAGAAGCTGATCATTGCCGATGGCCACCATCGCTACGAGACCGCGTTGAATTACGGCAAAGAGCACGCGCCTGCTCACGTGCACCACGCCCGCGAGCGTGATCTCTCCTCGACGCTGCCGCATCCGCCCTACCCGGAAGCCGCGGTGATGATGACCTTCGTGAATATGGACAGCGATGGGCTGCTTATCCTGCCCACCCATCGCGTCGTCTTCGACGTCGAAGGTTTTCAACCAGAGACGTTCCTCCAACGCTCAGCGCCATTCTTTGAGATCGAAAAACTAGACACTGCCGATGCCCCGCAGCTCACCGCAAAGCTTGCCGAAGGCAGCGACGTAACGGCATTTATCGCCGTCCTGAGCAACGGCTCTTATCTGCTGAAGGCGCGGCCGGACGCGGTCGAGCGGGCGCTGGCACAACTGCCCGAACGACAGCGGCAGCTCGATGTGGCGCAGCTTCACAGCCTGGTGCTGGAGCAATTGCTGGGCCTTTCGCAGGAATCCATCCGCGAGCAGCGCAACCTGCGCTATTTGCGCGATGCGGCTGAGGCGGTCGAACAGGTGACGAAGGGAACGGCGCAGGCAACCTTCCTCATGAATCCCGCTACCCTGCAGGAGCTGCGCGAGATCGCATTCAACGGCGAGGTGATGCCGCAGAAGTCGACCGACTTCTATCCCAAGCTCTTGAGCGGCCTCGCCATCTATGCGCTGGACTGACATAAGACCGCGGGCGAGCGGTCGCCTCGCCCGTTATCCTTCACCGGTCATCTGCGCGGTCTTGGCATCCGTTTCAGCGTTCGCGTTGCCGCTCGAGGTATCGGCACAGCAGCCGCCATCGCTGCCGCCTCGTCCCTCTGTCACGGCGCAGCCGCAATTCCTCATCGTGCTCGATGCGGCGCACGGCGGCACAGACACAGGCGCTCACCTGGCAGAGCATCTGGATGAGAAGGACCTGTCGCTCGCTTTCACGATCCGGCTTCGCTCCATGCTGTCCGCCCGTGGTGTCTCGGTCGTAACCACGCGCGAGAGCGACGCAACCCTGCCACCGGCAAAGCGCGCCGCTCTTGCGAACGCCCATAAAGCCACCGCGTGCCTCATCCTGCACGCTTCGGATAGTGGCAGCGGCATCCATCTCTTCACCTCATCTCTTCCGGCTGCAAAGCCGGCGACGTTCCTACCGTGGGACCAGGCACAGGCTGCTTATCTCCCACAAAGCCTGCGTTGGGCTGCCGAGATCAACACGGCCATGACGCATGCCGGCGTACCGGTGACGCTTGGCCGCACCGCGATGCAGCCCCTCGACAACATGACCTGCCCGGCAGCGGCGGTAGAGATTGCGCCCCTGACCAAGGACGGCGCCATCACGGCGGCGCTCAGCGACCCTGACTATCAGTCGCGCATCCTGGCTGGATTGGCAGCTGCCGTCGAGAGTTGGCGCCACGACTGGACGCAGCCATGATTCCCCGCTATCAACGGGTGTTACTGGGGCTGCTCCTGCTGGTCTCCGCGGTGATGGCGATCGTCCTCATCCGCATGCGCGAACGCGCCGCGGACAAGCTGCAGGCCGCCGCGAACACCGCCCCGCTGACCCCGCCTGACGCTATGCCGACAAGCGAGGTCACACTGATGCTGGCCAATGACACCGATGGATCGCTCGTGAGCGCCGGGAGGCGCCTTGCTCTCCCTACGGAGGCCCACGCGCGGGCACGCTATCTGCTCAACCAGCTACTCGCCGAGTACGCCAAGACGGGCTCTGCTCACCCGATCGCCGCGAATGCTGGTGTGGACGATGTTTTCCTGATGGCCTTGCCTGCCGGCACGGCGGGTGGCGGGGTGCTGGCGGTTGTAAACCTGAGCAGCGGCCTGCTGCAGGCACATCCCTCGGGCATTGAAACCGAGACCATGACGCTACTCTCGCTGATCGGTACGCTGCACGCGAATATGCCCGAGGTCGCGCAGGTGCGGTTCCTGGTAGATGGCGCGCCGCGCGACACGCTGGCTGGCCACGCCGATCTGACCCGTACCTACCTGGCTTCGAGCGCCGCACCGCCACCGCCGGGAGCGGAAGAGAAGTGAAGCGTGTCCCGACTGTCGGGGTTTTCGACTCCGGTGTAGGCGGCCTGACTGTGCTGAAGGCGCTGCTTACGCAGGCTTCTGCAGCCGATTATCTCTACCTCGGTGACACCGCCCGGCTGCCCTATGGCTCAAAGTCTCAGGCAACAGTGGCACGCTACGCCGTATCGAGCGCCCATTTTCTGGTCGAGCAGGGGGCGGAAGCTCTCGTGATCGCCTGCAATACTGCGAGCGCGCTGGCACTCGATGCACTGCGTGCCGCAGTCGAAGTGCCGGTGATCGGCGTGATCGAGACGGGCGCCACCGCTGCCTTGCACAACTCACAGACGAAAGACGTGCTTGTGATAGCAACCGCTGCGACGGTCGAGAGCCACGCTTACTCAGCGGGCTGCCGGGAACGCGGACTCCGTGCCATCGAAAAAGCTTGTCCCCTGCTCGTCCCGCTGGTCGAGGAAGGGTGGATCGATCATCCGGTAACGCGCGAGGTCACCGGCATTTATCTCGCCGATCTCCTATCGCACGCAGCCGATGCCGGGATGAAGGCGGACACGCTGGTGCTCGGCTGTACGCATTATCCGCTGCTGCGTTCTGTCATAGAAGATGCGCTGCGTAAGCACCCGACCGGTCAGGCAGTGCGTGTCATTGACTCTGCCCAGGTAACAGCGGAGCAGGTTGCGTCGCGGCTCGCTCTAGCGCCGGATGGCAAGCGTGAGCCGGCAGTCCGTTTCTATGCAACAGACTCGGTTGTGAAGTTTCGCGCGCTCGGCACGCGGTTTCTCGGGCGGGCGATCGATGGCGTCGAGTTAATCGATCTCGGCGGATAATCAAGCTCCTCAGTGTCCTTCGGCATCCGCGCTCGATGAGTCATAACTGATAATCTTTCTCCTTGCGCGAATAGAAGGATACCTCTCGCCAAGGAACAGGAAGGAAAGACTGCATGATCGATCTGAAAGGCCGCACAGCTATCGTTTTCGGCGTTGCTAACAAGCGCAGCATTGCCTGGGGCATTGCTCAGAAGCTGAATGAGGCCGGCGCGCGGCTGCTGATCACATATCAGAATGAGCGCCTGAAGCTGGAAGCCGAGGACATGATCAAGGATCTGCCCGGCGCCGAAGCATATCAGTGCGATGTCTCTCATGACGCCGAAATTGATCAGCTCTTCGCAATTGTGAAGGAGAAGCACAGCAAGCTCGACATACTGGTGCACTCGGTGGCCTTTGCCCCGGCTGACGACATGAAGAACGACTTCCTGGATACCAGCCGCGAGGGCTTTCGCATCGCCCACGATGTCAGTGTCTATTCGCTGATCGCCGTCAGCCGTGCCGCAGCACCGCTTATGACGGATGGCGGCAGCATCATCACCATGACCTACTACGGCTCCACAAAGGTGATTCCGCGCTATAACGTGATGGGCGTGGCCAAAGCTGCGCTGGAAGCGACCGTACGTTATCTCGCATTCGAGCTAGGCCGCCGGAATATCCGAGTCAACGCTATCTCCGCCGGTCCGATCAAGACGCTGGCTGCCCGCGGCATCCGCGACCTGGGCGAGATGCTGAAATCTCACGAAGAGCGCGCGCCATTGCAACGCAACGTCCAGCAGTCGGAGGTCGGCACCACTGCTGTCTTTCTCGCGTCGGATCTTGCCAGCGGCATCACCGGCGAAGTGACTTACGTGGACTGCGGCTACAACATCATGGGTTTTTAGGACTTTGCTGCGGTGGGTTCCGGTTTCATCTTCAGCACGATGCGCCGGGCATCCCCGTCGAGCGAGGTCATCACAATCTCACCCTGGCTGCGTTTGACGACGCTGGGAAACTTCTCCCCCCATTCCACCAGCACGATGCTGTCGTCCGTCTGCAGATCGTCCAGCCCGAGTGTCTCGAGCTGGCGCTCACTTTCGATGCGGTAGAGATCCAGGTGGTAGAGCAGCACCGGCGTGCGCTTGCCGTGACGATCGAGCGTTCCCTCGTACTCATGGACCAGTGTAAAAGTGGGACTGGTCACCTCATCCGACTCCGCCGCATCGAGCGCTTCAGCGATGCCTTTTACCAGCGTCGTCTTTCCGGCCCCCAGGTCTCCGTGCAGAATCAGGAACTTCGGAGGCGTCAACAGAGCCGCCAGCTTGCGACCGACCGCAATGGTCTCGGCACTGCTGTGAGTCACGAACTCCGTCTGGGGAGGGGTCATTGTTTGTCCTTGCGTCCTTACGGCTTCAGCATCCTGTGCTCCAGCATACCGGGCAATCCCTGCAGCCAGGTGATGCCGTCCTTTCGCGCAGCTCGGAAACGGAATGCTTTTCCCAGATGTTCACATACTTCAGTCGCCAGGAGAGTACGTTGCTCGTGCTCGATAACGGCAAAATCGGCCGCCAGCCCGTGCAGATAGACGGCGGCTTCCACCGCCTGCGCGGGCTGGTCCTTGTACTGCGCGAGCATGGCGGCGGTGATGCCCGTCAGGATATCTCCGCTGCCGCCCTTCGCGAGTCCGGGGTTGCCGGTGGTATTGATCGCGATGCTGCCATCGGGATGCGCGATCAGCGTACGCCACCCCTTCAACACCAGCGTGACCTGATGCTCTGTCGCATAGGTCCGCGCTATGCCCTCGCGGTCGGCTTCCACTTCGGCAATCGACTTGCCAACCAGGCGAGCCATCTCGCCCGGATGCGGCGTCAGCACGATCGTGCGGCCGTGGCCATCAAGCTTGTAGTTGTGCTGCGCAATGGCATTCAGGCAATCAGCATCGAGCACCATCGGGATCGGCTTCTCACTGCCGCCGCAAAGGTCAATGAGTCGCAGTGCGAACTGCTGCGCCTCAGCCTCCTGCCCCAGTCCTGGCCCAATCGCCACGACTGTTCGCTTTTCCACGAGCGCACGGCCGGTTTCGCCATCGAGGTTGCGCAGCGCGATGGCGCCCTTCTCGGTCTCCGCAAGTGGCTCCGTCATGAGTTCCGGCGCAATGGCCGCAACGGTGTTCAGGATCGATTCGGGCACAGCGGCTGTGACCAGACCCGCGCCAGCCCGCAGCGCTGCGTAGCTTGCCATGGCCGCCGCTCCGGCGCGTCCGCGCGCACCAGTGATGATCCCGACGTGGCCAAACTTGCCTTTGTTGCTGTCCGGCCACCGTGGCGTGTCAGCGATACGCTTAGCGCTGCCTGCCCAATGGAGACCTGTTTCGGATTTCACCACGTCGTCAGGCGAGCCGATATCTGCAACCACAATCGGACCGCGCGTCAGGAAGCCGGAGACGTGCGCCAGTTTGGGCGCCGTAAACGTGACGACCGCATCCGAGCGGTAAGCGCCCTGCTGCTCCATCGCGCGATTGTCCGCATCCCAGCCCGAAGGTAGATCCACACTCACGACCGGTATCTCGGAATGGTTCACCAGCCACGCGCCCAGAGCCGTCGCTACGCCTCGCATGGGCGGGCGAAAACCGGTCCCGAAGACCGCATCCAGAAACAGATCTGCACCGTCCAGCAAATCGGCTGTCGCAGGCGCGGCGAAGGCCGCTTCATCTGGCGCTTCAAGCGGCACGAGTTCCGCTGCCTTCAGCCGCTTGAGCGCCGTGCGGGCATCGCCCTGCACATCGTCCGCGCGCCCCAGCAGCAGCACTCCGACATCGCAGCCAGCTTCGGCCATGATGCGGGCAGCGACGAATCCGTCGCCGCCGTTGTTGCCTTTGCCGCAGAGCACGACGATCCGCATCTCGCCGCGGCCTGTCTGTCGAAGCTCCTCGAGCAGAAACCGCGCCACCGCCGCCCCGGCATTGTCCATCAGCGAGAGCGAAGCGACGCCGTGCTCTGCAGTCGTGGCCGCGTCGGCGGCGCGCATCTCTGCCGCTGTCAGGATCTTCATGCTGATGTGGGATGCTTGATTCACTATGCAAATGATAACGGCCTCCGTATGGGAGGCCGTTATGTTGTCTGTCTGGAATTGGAGACACTATTGAATGACGCCGGTCGCCGTCGAGGTCTGGCTAAGCGCACCCGCGGCAGGTGCTTCTGCTGGGTTCTTCTCCGCGAAGTAGCTGTGGTCCCACAGATTGCGGTAGAAGACGCCGGTCAGCTCTGCGGCCTTGGGGCCGAAGGTGGGGCGTCCTCCTTCGAGGAAGAAGACGGTCACGATGCGCCCGTAGTTGGTATCCGCGTAAGAGGTGAACCAGCCGAAACGCGTTCCATTATCCGAGCAGGTGCCGGTCTTGCCCAGCACCGGAAGTTCTTTGAAGCTGGCACGCAGCGAGCGCGCCGTGCCATAGGCCACCGCACCACCCATGCCCGTGGCGACGTCGGGGATAAACGGCTTGATGTCCAACTCGCGCTTCACATGCGGCGTGAAGTTGACCGCCTCGGCAGGCGTTGTCGGATGCTGCAGATAGTAGAGTGTGCCACCGTTCGCGATCGCTGCCGTGAGCGCGCCCAGTTGCAGCGGTGTCATGGAGATGCTCTGTCCGAAGGAGCACATGCGTCCTACGCCGCCGAGTTTTTCCGGCAGCGCCTGGTTGGGGTACACACCGAGTTGCTCGCCGGAAATATTCCATCCCGCCAGTTCGCCAAGACCAAATCGATTGGCGTAGTGACGAACGCGCTCGAAGCCGAGCCGGCGTCCGATGGTCTCAAAGTACACATTGTTCGAATGGGCCAGCGCCTCAGTCATGGTCATCGACCAGCCGCCGAGGTTCACCGGCGTGTCCTTGGTGACGATGCCTTCTTCAAGCGCCGCCAGCGCGACGGAAACCTTAATGGTGGAGCAAGGCTCTGCTCCACTTGAGAGCGCGAGCTTCTGATTCACCATCGCGAGAATTCGGCCGGTGGTGGGATCGATCGCGACTGCGGTCCCGTTCATGTTGCCGAGGGCTTCGATGGCAGCAGCGCGCACGACGGGATCTTCACCCGCGGTGATGTCGCCTGCAGTGATGTCTGTCACGGCGTAGGAGTCGCCGGTGAAATGCTCGTAGTAGCGACGGCGCACGGCCACACGGTGCAGCTTTCCATCGCGGCCGCGTACGAGGCGCGTGCTCACGGTCGTCGCGTGGTGGGTCACGTGGTGAGTCGAATGCAGCTTGGTGCTTTTCCGGTGATGGACCTGCGTCGTCGTTGTCGTTGCTGCGCCGGCCGATGAGACGGCGCCGGCCAGCCCGAGGGCAACCCCGCAAGTAACGAAGAATGAAGTGATGCGACCCATTGAAAGAAGCCCCTGCTGGATTAACCCGGATAAGCATCCACTGTGGCGGGATACCGCAGATCGGCAGATTCGCCATCTCTGCAACTCCCTCGTATGAATACAGTTTACCCGTTCCCGCCGGTTGAGCGTTCTTCAGATTACAACATTGGTACTTACCTCGGTACTAGTACCGGAACGAGGAAGGTACCTCAAGCTTTAGTGGGATGCGGCAACCATCCACGCGGACTTCCCGCGATCAAGCTACGGGAGGCCCGCCGACGATGATTAGCGTCCGCCCTTGCGCATGAAGGCCGGCACATCCAGCTCTTCAAGCTCCGCCTCTTCGGCGCGGCGCTGCTCCCGGGCGCGATTCTCGTCCGCGCTCAGGGTCTCGAGGAATCCACCAATGGCCGAATCCTCAGGCGTCAGAGCCGCTGGCTTGCGCTCTTTGGAGGCCGCGCCGTTTGTGGCAATCGGTTCAAAGGAGGGCGTCGCTTCCAGGGTGGCAAGAGATTGACTGCCGAATCCGGAGGCATACGCGGTGGGTTCCGGCGCATGCAGGTTCACGCGGGCGGCTTCTGTCGCTACTTCGCTGGCAAAGCGGGGCACTGCGGGACGCACATCCAGGTTCAGGAACGCCGGCGCCTCGGGCTTTAAAGAATGCGCGTCGCGCGACGACTCCTCGCGGTTAGGGAGGTCCTTACGGAAGCCGGTCGCTATGACAGTGATCTTCACTTCGTCGCCCATGCTCTCGTCGAGCACCGCGCCAAAGATGATGTTGGCTTCCTCGTGAGCCGCATTCTGGATGAGCGTCGAGGCTTCGTTCACCTCGCTCAGCTTCAGATTGCTGGATCCCGAGATGTTGATCAGGATGCCTTTTGCGCCGTCGATGGCGCCAGCTTCGAGCAGCGGCGAGGCCATTGCTGCCTGCGCGGCTTCGATTGCGCGGTTCGCGCCCGAGCGCATCGCTGTGCCCATCACGGCGTAGCCCATGCCGTGCATGGTCGTTTTCACGTCGGCGAAGTCACGATTGATGATGCCCGGGATAGTGATGATGTCCGAGATGCCCTGCACGCCCTGGCGCAGAACATCGTCCGCTACGCGGAAACTCTCGAAGAAGCCCGCGTCCTTGGCCACGACCAGCAGCTTCTCGTTCGGGATAACGATCATGGTGTCGACCGCCTCGAGCAGCTCCTGCATGCCGCGCTCGGCCTGCTGCATGCGGCGTTTGCCTTCAAAGCCGAAGGGCCGTGTCACAACTGCAACCGTAAGCGCGCCCATTTCACTGGCGAGCGAAGCGATGACCGGCGCAGCGCCGGTCCCGGTGCCGCCGCCAAGGCCGGTGGTGACGAAGACCATGTCCGCCCCTTCGAGGGCTTCGATGATCTTTTCGGAGTCCTCAAGAGCCGCACGGCGACCCACGTCGGGGTTCGCGCCGGCACCAAGACCGCTGGTGAGCTTGACGCCGAGTTGCAGCTTCACCGGCGCTTGCGAGAGCTGCAGCGCCTGCACATCGGTATTTGCGGCGATGAACTCGACGCCTTCCAGTTTGGCCGCAATCATTCGATTGACCGCGTTGCCGCCGCCGCCACCCACGCCAATTACCTTGATCTTTGCGCCCCGGGGCATTTCGTCGTTGTACTGAATGCGGATCTCCTCTGGATTGTTCATCGGCTCACTGCTCCCATCTCGCTGCTGTATTCCCTGCTATTACTGCTTTTATTCCTGTTTCCTCGGGTTTTCTAGTGCTTTTTCTCCACAGGCTCAGAAGAGGGTGGCCAAGCTTCCATTTTCAGCTCTCGGACGAGGGGCGCCGGAAGGCATTTCGGAGGTCGAATCTGCTTGGTAAAGAAGCGGCCCCGCGGCTATGGCCGTTACAGGCTTCCCGCAAAGATCGCCCGCAGCTTCGCCCGCAGGCTGTGGTCTTCGGCCGCCTTCAGCACCCGGGTCCGGTGGGTGTAGAGCAGCATGCCGATGGCGGTCGCATACTCCGGCTGTATCAGCTCCTCCGGCATACGCGAGAGCGCCGCGGGGTAGCCAAGGCGCGCGGGCACGTGCAGCAGGCTCTCCGCAGAGTCAAGCAGGCCGGCGAGGCGCGCGCCGCCGCCAGTCAGAATGCAGCCTGCGCCCAGAGCCTCGAGCACGCCACCGCTGCGCAGGTTGTCGCGCAGAAGGTGGAAGAGCTCCCGTCCGCGCGGCTCGAGGATCTCCGCAATCTGTCGCTGCGGAATGGTGCGCGGGCCATGGCCCGGGGTGCCGCTGATCTCGACTTCGGCGGAGGAAGAGATCGCAGTCACAACGCAATTGCCGTAGTGCTGCTTGAGAAACTCTGCCTCCTCGACGCAAACATGCAGACCAACCGCGATGTCGTTGGTGAAGTGATCGCCGCCAATGGGAATCACGGCGGTGTGGGCGACAGCGCCTTCGAAGAAAACCACAACCTCCGAGGAGCCAGCCCCGACATCGATCAGGCAGGCACCTAGCTCCCGCTCATCCGCGGAGACCGTCGCTTCGGCCGCGCCTACACCTTCGAAGACGGTATCTGCAACCTCGAGGCCCGCCTTGTTCGCGCACGTCACCAAACTCTGTGCGGCACTAGCCGAGCAAGTGGAGAGGTGAAGATTCACCTCCAGCCGGTTACCGATCATGCCGACTGGATCGTGAATGCCCGGCTGTTCATCGAGGATGAACTGCTGCGGGAGAAGATGGATGAGCTCGCGCTCCGCAGGCAGTGAAACGGCGCGTGCACGATCGACAGCAGCACGCACATCCTCGCGCGTGATTTCGCGCATACGTGTTCCCAGACTGATGCCGCCGCGGCTGTTGACTCCGCGGACATGCGGGCCGCCGACGCCAATCACGCAATGAGCCAGGATAGCGTTCGCGTTCTGCTCTGCCATATCGGCGGCCTGGATAATAGACCGCGCCGCAGGAGCGAGCTCAGCCACGAGTCCCTTGCGCATGCCCTTCGCCGCTGTCGATCCGTGACCGCGATAGCGCAGCGCTCCATCCGCCACTTCGGCGACAAGCACTCGCACGCGCGAGCTGCCGACATCGAGCACTGTGATCAAGCCATCGTTGCGTTCGGGTGCGTTCATGGCCTGGTGTCCCGGTGGATGACCGAACTGTGGGCCGGCTTCCTCTTGGTGTTGGACTTCGATGACGACTTCGGCTTGCCAGGTTGGATGACGGAATGGCTGTGGGTAACTGGCGTAGTGGCTTTTTTCGATGCCGGATTTGCCGTGGCGCGTGCCGATATGGCATTTCCGGGGGAGGGCTCGAGTCCCTGATCAACGGGCTTAGCCATCTCGAGCACCGTCTGCCGCTGGTAGCGCAGGTCCACCCCGGCCAGACGTGGATACTGCTGACGCCAGCCGGGAAGCTTCTCTTCCAACCGTTGCCAGCGCGCCGCGAAGTCCTCGCTGCCGAAATGCACCAGCAGGTCGGAACCGGCAGACGGGAGCAGTACGCGCACATCTTCCGGGTCGGAGAGATCGACCTCGCTTAACTGCGAGACGGCCAGATTTCCGGTGGAGCTCAGAGCGCTCATGAAGTCGGAATAAAGCTGCATCCGCGAGGCGCGCTCATCCGAGCTCTCCTGTGCTGTAACGCCTGTCACGACAGGGAACGAATAGCGTTTGGCCGCCATCATCGCGGGCGGCATGTCGAGCAGGACACCCTGTTTGTCTACGAGGCCGATCTGATTCCCTGCCCTCACAAAAGCCACCGGGACGCGTTCCGTGACCGCGACGCGAAGCTGATTCGGCAGCAGGCGCATCACTGTGGCGTGCTCGACCCATGGAAGCTGTTCCAGGTCGGCGCGACGCACAGCCAAAGGCACGTGGAAGATGTTGCGACCGATATCGCCGCCGAAGACAGAGAGCAGCTCCGGCCGAGTGACCTGGCTGTTGCCAAGCACCTGGATCGACGAAGCGGTTTCGATGCGGAAGCGGGCATCCGTCATGAAGAAGCTGTGTATCGCGACGCAAATTGCAATCACGGCACAAAAGGCGCCCACGACCCCACTGATAACAAGAATGCGGCCCAGCCTGCTCCGCGGCAAGGGTCCGCGCTTGACCGGAACGCGACGCCGCGTTCGGAGGACCGGCATCTCCTCGTCGTCCTCGTCGGCGATAGGACGCACCGAACCGATCTCCTGAAAGGAGGAGGGAGGTCGCGGCCGGCTGACCGCATGCGGGCGGAAGACGTCATCAAAGCCGTCCTCCTCCGCCAGGGTCGCTGCCGCGCGGCTGAATTGTCGTTCTACTTTCGCCACGCCCGAGCCAGGTCGTGAGAATCGCCTTCGGCCACTATACCCTGCAGTATCCCAAACCGCCCTGTGCATAGTGCAACTGGAGAAGCCGAGGTATCCGCGCAGGAACGGTAACCTGAACGCGACACCGGCGTTCCTGGCCCGCACCCAGGTCGGCCGAGGAGGGGCTTCCAGCGCGGCGCTTCAAACGACATTGGCGGATAACATATCGGGCATTTTCCTTGACGCATGGCGGCTTTACCGGGGTAGAATCCCCCCTCACCCCCACACAATCAACCCCACAGACTGACGCGGAGGGCGCCATGTATCCAACCCTTTTCGCAAGGATGCCGCTCATGAGACTTGTGCTCACGGGCATTCTTTTCGCTACTGCCCTGGTGGGAGCGCCTGGAGAACCAATCAACGGTTCAGCCGCTACCGATGACTCTCAGCAAGCCACTGCCCTCAACGCGATTCCACTGGCAGGGCCACACCGCCCTGCGAATGTGCCGGAAGGATATGTCATCACGCCATTCGGCTACTTCCATACGTCCTGCTTACAAAACCTGTCGAAAGGAGAGAGAGACTGCTGGCGGATGGAAGAGTCCAACACGCGAATGGAAGCGTCAACGCCAGAGTAGCGGTTTGCGGCTATCCGCACTACCTGCGAAGCGGAATGGCCGCAAATACTGCGAGGGCCCGCTCATTGCCCGAGATAAACGGTTGGGTGGAATCCGCAAGCATTACCACTGGCTCGCCGACCAAATCCTATGGTGCGCTGATCGCGACCTGGACGGTGCCATCGCAGCCCTACAGAGATGATGGACAGGTCTTGTACTTGTTTCCCGGATTCGAAGACATCAATGGCACGCAGAGCATCCTGCAGCCGGTCTTGGGCTGGTATCAGGGTCGGTGGACCATCGCCAGTTGGAACTGCTGCCTGAACGGCATCGTGACCAACAGCCCAGCGGTAGGTGTGTCCACGGGCGACAAGATTTATGGTTCGATCACGAATAGTTGCCCGCCGGGAACGCGCGCCTGCGCGGCGTGGAGTGTTCTCAGTGTCGATTTGTCGACCGGTGGTAGCACCACCCTGGGCGGTACCCCCAGCAATGGGCAGGTTTTCAACTGGGCGTTCGGTGGAGTGCTCGAAGCCTATTACGTCAACAGTTGTGATGACTACCCATCATCGGATCGCCAGCTTACATTCGAGCAGGTCATCGTTTTCGACCAAAACCTGCATCCTCTTGCCCGTCAGAAGTGGTCCAATGCGGTCGGTTCTTCGGATACGCCACAATGCGGCTATGGTTTGACAACGGCGAAGCACAAAGTCACGATCGGTTACTAGTGCTGGGATTTCGACCTGCAATTGTCTCTTTGCCAAGCGCCTCCAGAATCTGCGGGCCAAGCTGCGAAACGCTCCCAGCTCCTAAGGTCATGATCAGGTCGCCGTCCTGTGCGCGGCTGGCAATCGCCGCGATCGCATCCGAAGCATTGCCGGAATGGTGCACGTGCGTGCCATTGGATTTGCTGGCATGGATGCGGGCAGTCAGAGCTTCGGCGTCGATCCCCGGGATGGGTTCTTCGCTCGCTGCATAAATGTCCAGCAGTTCCACCGAGTCCGCTTCGTTGAACGCGGTAGCGAATTCATCCATCAAGTCTCTTGTGCGGGTATAGCGATGCGGCTGGAAGATGACGTGGATGTGCCGGTATCCGCAGTCGCGCGCCGCTGCCAGTGTGGCGCGAATTTCGGTCGGGTGGTGCCCGTAGTCGTCAACCACCGTTACGCCGCGCGCCATGCCCTTCAACTGGAAACGACGATCCACTCCGCGAAACTCAGCAAGCGCCGTTGCCATCTTTTGCGGCGCAATCTCAAGCTGGGTCCCGATGGCGATGGCAGCGGTCGCATTGAGCACGTTGTGGCGGCCCGGCACATGCAGAGCAAATGCGCCCAGCACGTGGCCTGCAGCGACTACTTCGAATCGTGAGCGCGCTCCCTCACCGGCCGGCAGCAGGCGACAGACGAAGTCCGCCCCGGGGGTGAAGCCGTAGGTGTAGACGCGGCGACGCACGCGCAGCAGGATGGCGGCGAGCAGAGGATCATCAAGGCAGGCCGTGACAGCACCATAGAAAGGCACGCGATCCATGAAGGAGACAAATGCCGCCTCCACGTCCGCCATGTCGCGATAGCAATCCATGTGTTCGCGATCGAGGTTGGTGACCACGCCGAGGATCGGCGAGAGCTTGAGGAAAGAGCGGTCGCTTTCATCCGCTTCGGCCACAAGATACTGCGATTTCCCGTGCCGCGCATTCGAACCCATGGCGTCGATCCTGCCGCCGACTACGATGGTCGGATCCAGACCGCCGCCGGCAAGAATTGCGGCGATCATGGAGGTGGTCGTTGTTTTGCCGTGCATGCCGGCCACCGCGATCCCATATTTCAGCCGCATCAACTCGGCAAGCATCTCCGCCCGCTGGATGACCGTCACGTTGCTGGCCCGGGCCTCGACCACCTCCGGATTGAGGTCATTGACTGCCGAACTGACCACGACCACCGCCGCGCCAAGGACGTTTGCGGCCGCATGGCCTTCAAAGATCGTCGCGCCCAGGCCGGCCAGCCGTTCGGTGATAGGCGACCGCTTCAGATCCGAGCCGGATACGGGATATCCGAGGCTGAGCAGTATCTCGGCAATCCCGCTCATGCCGATCCCGCCAATTCCAATGAAATGAACGCGCTGCGCCTTGGCAAACATAGGGGCTTGTTGGCTACTTTAGCAGTAGCATCTTTCACGCAACTTTTATGAGGTAAGTGGTGTTCTACTGGTTGGTGGATCGGCGTATACGCTGATCGCCGGACCACGCCGGCCCAATGCAATTCATAGAAGAGTGGCCGGAGGGGGAGCGATATGAAAAAGCTCTTTGGATGGCTGATCGCGCTGGGTCTCGTGGCTGCGCCATTCGCGCTGACACCGGTCGCCAAGGCACAGATGTCAGTAGGTGTCGGAGTTGGCTATCCCGGTTACTACGACTCGGGCTACGGCTATGGCTACGGCCCTGCTCCCGTTTGCCCCTACGGGTACTACAGCTACTATCCCTATGCCTGCGCGCCTTACGGCTTCTATGGTCCCAGCTGGTTCATCGGCGGCTTCTTCATTGGCGCTGGCCCCTGGTATCACGGCTACTGGGGTCATGGCTACTGGGGTCGAGGCGGCTATTGGCACAGCGGCTACTACGGGCACGGCTACGGATACGGGCACGGATATGGATACGGGCATGGCTACGGATACGGTCATGGCGGCGTAGGGTATCGCGCGCCGGTTGCTCACCCCTATAACGGCTTCCGCGGCGGGAGCGTAGGTGGCTATCACGGCAACACTTTCGCCGGCACCCACAACAACATGGGCGTTTTCCGCGGCACCGCCGTCGGAGGCCCCCACAACGGTATGGGTAGCTTCCGCGGCAACGCGTTCGCTGGCACCCACAACAGCATGGGTGGCTTCCGCGGCACCGCCGTGGGAGGCGGGTTCCGCGGTGGCAGTGGCTTCGCTGGAGGTGGGGTCCGCGGCGGCGGCTTCGGTGGAGGTGGGTTCCATGGCGGCGGTGGCGGAGGCGGCTTCCATGGCGGCGGTGGCGGAGGCGGCTTCCATGGCGGCGGTGGTGGAGGCCACGGTGGTGGCGGCGGGCATCGATAGCCCCCGAGGAAGTTCAAAGGCCGGCGGCGAAAGCTGCCGGCCTTTCACTTTCTACCCGGCAACGTGGCGGCCTGAGAGACGGACCGCCATATTCGCGATGCGTTGCAGTGCATCGGGATGAGCGAGCGTTCTGGCTCGCGTGCCCATCTCACGCAGACGTTCTGGATCGCCTAGCAGAGCAGTCACTTCCCTGATCAGCCGGTCATCGGTGAGTTCGGACTCCGGCACGAGAACGGCGGCTTCTGCCTGCGCAAAGATCAACGCATTTTTGCGTTGATGATCGTCGGCGGCAAACGGGAACGGGACCAGCAGCGATGGCTTCCCTGCCGCAGCAAGTTCCGCTACGGAGCTGCCGCTGCGGCAGAGGATCAGATCCGCATCGGCGAAACGCGCCGGCATGTCATCCAGAAACGCTCGCACCTGCCAGCATGAAGGATCTGCACCGCTCGCCGCATAGGCTGCCTGCGTGGTCTCCAGATGTTTCGCGCCCGCCTGATGCAGGATCGTCAGCCGCGGCAGCGCATTGAGGAGCGCAGACGCGACGCGTGGCATGGCCTGATTGAGCGCCCGGGCGCCCATGCTTCCGCCAAATACGAGCAGATGTTGCGAACCATCGCTCACCCGCTCGGGCAGCGAGAAGAAGGCCTCGCGCACCGGAACTCCGGTGACTTCGGCATTGCGAAAAAAGGATTGGGTCTGCGCAAAGTTCACCGCCGCGGCGTCGACATGCTTGCCGATGAGCCGATTTGCGAGTCCGGGCGCTGCATTCGGTTCATAGGCCATCATCGGAATACGGAGCAGAAATGCAGCCAGCATCGCCGGGCCGGAGGCGTAGCCTCCCACACCGATGACGACCTGCGGGCGAAACTCACGCAGCAGTGAGATACAGCGAAAAATGCCACGCGGCAGATCGAACGCCGTCCGGAGGCGCGTTGCGAGACTGACGTTCTTCAGTTGGCCGACATGCACCAGCTCCAGTCTGAAGCCGGCCTCGGGAACCAACTTGGTCTCGAGACCACGCGCTGTGCCCACCATCCGTACGTCGGCGCCGTGGCGATCGCGCAGCGCACGCGCAATGGCTAACGCGGGGATGACGTGGCCGCCCGTTCCGCCGCCGGCGATCAGAACCCGCAGAGCGTCAGACAAGCTAATCCGTCTCGCGGGAGAGATTCAGCAACACGCCGACGCTGGCGAGGGTGCAAAACAGCGACGTACCGCCATAGGAGATGAACGGCAGCGTGATGCCCTTGGTGGGCACCAGGGCCAGCACCACGCTCACGTTGAAGAAGGCCTGAATGAGTATGGTGGCGGTGATGCCGAAGGCAAGGAAACGCGCGAAGGGGTCCTTGGACAGGCTCGCTGTGCGCAGCCCTCGGTAGCCGAGCGTGATGAAGAGCGCGATGATCAGCACCGCGCCCAGCAGGCCAAGCTCCTCGGCGATATTGGCAAAGATGAAGTCCGTGTGCGGCTCAGGCAGGTAGAAGAGCTTCTGACGGCCCTCCATGTAGCCGAGGCCGTGCAGGCCGCCGGTGCCCACCGCAATCAACGATTGAATGGTGTGAAAGCCTGAGCCCTGCGGGTCTTTCCACGGATTGAGAAACGCCAGCATGCGGGCGCGCCGCCACGGCACGCGGAAGAGCATCCAGTAGAGGACAGGCGCTGCGGCGGCAACGCCATAGGCGAAGTATTTCTTCTCCATCCCGGCGAGATAAAGCATCATCGCGGTCACTACGGCACAAACGAGCGCGGTGCCGAGGTCCGGCTCCTTCAGGATGAGCACGATGAAGAGCAGGCTGGGCAGCGCAGCCGGCAGCAATGTGTTGCGCCAGTCTTCGATCTGCTGCATGCGGTCCTGCAGAAACCACGCCAGGAAGAGCACGAGCGTGGGTTTGGCAATCTCCGAAGGTTGGAAGGAGAAGATGCCGAACTTGATCCAGCGGTGAGTGGCGTGCGAATCGCGCATGAGAAAAGCCCCGAGCAGGCACAACACCGTGATCGCGACTGCGGGAAAGACGACGTTCGGTTTGTTGTAGCGGCGATAGTCCACGTGCATCAGCACAACCATGCTGATGAGTCCGAAGACCGCATACCCCGCCTGCCATAGCACGAACCTGTAGGGAGAGCCGAAGCGCTCCTTTGCCATGACGGCGGAGGAGCTGAAGACCATGGCGAGCCCAAAAAGCACCAGCAGCAGGGTGACACAGAACATCCACTTATCCACCCCGACCCGCTTGGCCATCTATACGCTACTTCCCTTCCGTTGACTTCTTTGCCGCTACAAGCTCTTTGAAGACCCTGCCGCGCTGTTCGTAATTCTCGAACTGATCGAAACTCGAGCAGGCCGGGGCCAGCAGGACAATGTCCCCCGCCTCTGCAGCATGATGCGCCTTTGCCACGGCCGCGGGAAGTGTCTCGGCATGCACCACGTCCACTGCACCGGCGATATGCGCCTCGATCTTCTCTGCAGCGGCGCCGATGGTGTAGACGCGCTTCACGCGTTCATGCAGCAGAGGACGCAGCGTGGTGTAATCGGACTTCTTATCCTTGCCGCCGAGGATCAGGTGAATGCGCCCAGGAAACGACTCGATCGCCTTCATGGTCGAGTCGACATTGGTGGCCTTGGAGTCGTTGTAATACTCGACGCCGCGCACGGTAGCGACAAACTCCAGCCTGTGCTCCACGGCGTGGAAGCCCCGCACTGCCTCGGCAACCTTTTCCGCCTTTACACCAGCCAATCGCGCCGCGCACACCGCTGCAAGCGCGTTCTCCACGTTGTGCGCACCCTTCAGCGGAATGGCCTCTACTGGCAAGATCGGCTCCAGCGAGGCGGTCTCCGAGGCGCGGAAAACAACGACGCCCTGATGTACGCATGCACCCTGACGCACAAGCTTCGTGCGGCTGAACCAGAAGACCTGCCCAGCAGCGCGGCTGGCTGCCTGCTGCACTCGCGCATCATCCGCATTCAGAACGAGGAAATCTTCCGCGGTCTGCCGGGCGAACATCCGCTCCTTGGCGGCCGCGTAATTTTCGAGATTTCCGTGGCGGTCGAGGTGGTCAGGAGTGAGGTTCAGCAGCACCGCAATCCTGGGATGGAAGGTATCCACTGATTCCAACTGGAAGCTGGAGAGCTCGAGCACGCTCCAGGCGCCCGGCTGATTTTCCGGCATGTCCACCAGCTCGACTGCCGGCAGCCCGATGTTGCCCCCTACGAGCGTGGTCAATCCGCCGGCCTTCAGGATTTCTCCGGTGAGTGTGGTCGTCGTGGTCTTGCCGTTCGAGCCGGTGATGGCAAGGATCTCGGTCTTCAGGAAACGGGAGGCTAACTCCACCTCACCGATGATCGGAATGTGGAAGGTGCGCGCTTCGTCCATCTCCGGAGTGTTGGGCGCGACACCCGGGCTGAGAACGATCAGGTCCTGGCGCCGGAAGGTGGCGTGCCCATGGCCGCCCGCTTCGACATTCACGCCCGCATCAAGCAGTGCCGGGATGTGCCTACCCAGCGCCTCAGCGCTGCGCAGGTCGGAAACTGTGACCTGTGCCCCACGCCGCCGGAGGAAGAGTGCCGCTGCAAAACCCGAAACTCCCAACCCGACGACGAGAACTTTCCTGCCTTTGAGCTCCACGAGAGAGAGCTTAAAGCAAAAGGCACAGATAACGTAATGTGGAGAGATCTGCTCGGTGCAACCGTTCTTTAACGGAACGGTCGCGTTTAGAGTCGCGCTTTACCTTCAACCGTCTGTGCCTTTTTCTTAACGGAAATGGGTCGACCCTGCCTCCTCGTTTTCCAGAGACTCATTCGCGCCCGAATCGCAGGATGCAGAAGACGCTCACCAGGATGAGCGCCATGCCGCCAATCATCGCGCGCGTGATGGGCTCCCCGAGCATCCATGCCCCGAGCGCGACTGCAACAAGCGGATTGACGAACGCATGGCTGGCTACCTTGCCTGCAGAGACCTGGCCCAGCAGCCACACAAAGCAGGTGAACGCCAGCAGAGACCCGATGAAGATCAAGTAGACCAGCGCAAGCGCCGGACGCCATCCGACGTGGGGAACGTGATGCAGCTCCCCGCTTGTAACCGCAAGCAACAGCAGGAGCGCTCCACCGATGATCATCTCCGCTCCGGCAGCCACTGCGCGAGAGGAGGGGAGCGGAATCGATCGCGACAGGACCATGCCCAGCGACCAGGCCACGCAACCACCGACCAGCGCGAGAGAAGGCAGCAACGGCTGACCGCCCTCCACTTGCCCGGAAACAAGCACAGCCACGCCGCAGAAGCCGAGCATAATGGTAAGAAGAGCGGACCAGCGAAACGCTCGCTGACGAAAAACAAGCATCTCGAGCAATCCCGTGATCAGCGGAATGGTGCCGGCAATCATGGCTGCGGTGCCGGATGAGACATAACGCTCGCCCCAGAAGTAGGCACTGTAGTCGAGGAAGATCACCAGCGTGCCCAGCAGCGCGAGGCTGCGCCATTCCCGCGGCGTGGGCCGTGGTGCGCCGCGCAGCCGGACGAAGGAATAGAGGAGTACGCCCGCGGTGAGGAAACGGATAGCGGCCGCCAGGAACGGGGGCACGACGCCTACAGCGACCCGGATAGCGGCAAAGGTCGCGCCCCAGGCGAGATAGATGACGGCGAAGGCGAGGACCGTCTGCATCCGTTTGCTTGCCCGAGCCGTTTCTTTCTCACTAACCTCTAATACAGCCATGAGCAGTTACCCCGTATAGCTTTATGATGACATAACCGGTAAACTGGTTTCGAAAGGTTAGTCAGTTTATCTGTGAAAAAAGCGCCATTCAAATTGAACGCCGAGCACGTTGCGTTGGATTTTGTGAATACTTTGGACGATCGTTACACGGCCGGGGGACCGCGCGAATTGCTGCCAACCTATGATGAACTGCTCCGGTTCTGTCGTGAGGGGGGCCTGTTGACGCACATTGAAGCAGCGCGACTGGGAGCTCTGTCTGCCGCTTCGCAAGAGAAGGGACTGCGTTCTGCAATTGAGCTGCGGGAGTTGCTGGCGCGCGTCTTCTACCGCTGGGTGGACGGACGTCCTCCCTCCACCGAAGACCGGACCGCCTTAGAACGGTGGTCCTCTGCATATGCGCAACGCCGTGAATTGCGGTGGGAAGATGGACATCTCGCGTGGCGATGGAAGACGCTCACGAGCGACGCTGAGGCTCCTGCACTTCTTCTGGCGGAACAGGGTCTGGATCTGCTGCTTGCACACGAGCCACCGCGGCTGCGGACCTGCGCGTCGGACACTTGCCGTTGGCTCTTCCTCGATACCAGCAAGAACCGCACGCGCCGCTGGTGCGACATGAAGACCTGCGGCAATCGCGCGAAGGCGCGGCGTTATAGCGCAGCGCACCAGAACTGAGAACAGAGAAGTTGAACTGGTGAAGACGGAAAAACCCGCGCTGAGAGCCCTGGTTTGAGTCTCTCAGCGCGTTACGTGCGGTTAGTTGATGGTCAAGCTAACCACTACCGAATGGGTGAGTGATCCCGAGGTCGCATTGATCGTGACCTGCGAGACCAGCGGAGTCGGATTCCCCGTCATATTTCCCGGAGCGGTGGTTTTCATTCCGCCGCAGCCCGCCATACCGCCGATTATCAGCACGGACAGCAGGAGCAACAGCAGCGCACCCCGTACTTTGTTCAACCGCTTGCGCAAACCGAAGAGAGTCAGGAGACCCAATGGCAGCATTCCCGCAAGAAGTACTCCACGTCCCGGAAGCGATGCGGAGTATGGGTTCACGGGAGTCGGGGTCGCCGTTGCGATGGCCACTGCTACCATCGTCGCGTTGGTTCCAGAGAGTTTGACACTGTCCGGGCTGAAGCTGCAGCTTGCTCCCATTGGCAGTCCAGCGCAGGAAAGACTCACAGCGCCATTGAAGCCGTTCGTGCCGGCGAGGCTCACCTGCACGTTCGCTGTCTGGCCGCCATTGACGCTCACGTTCGGCGTCGGCGCAGTGATGCTGAAATCACCCTTACCGGCTGCCGCGGCCGCCGTGATTGCCCCGAAGAGTCCGCCCTTCTCATTGTTGATGCCTGCTGCGAAATAGAGCGTGTTTGGATCGCCCGCTGTTGCCGGTGTGCCGCTCGTCGTGCTTCCCGCGCCGAAGACGATCTCCCACAGCCCGGAGTTCGCGATGGGAGCTCCGGTCGCGTCTGTGATCTGGCCCTTGAGCGCGAAGCTCACCGGATCGTAGGCGTTGATGACACCGTCGCCGAAGTTGCCCACCAGCAGGTCGCCGCCAAACGTCCCAAAGCCTGCCGGCGCCAGAGCCATTCCCCAGGGCGCGTTCAGATTGCCGCCGACGATGGCCTCGACCAGAAGATTGCCATTCAGATCAAATTGATCGACGACACCCAGACCCGCGCCCACGCTCTCGAAGCCCATCGGGTTCACCTGCGCGTAAGTTACATAGACCTTATCGCCAATGGTGTGGATGCCGAATGGAGCGTAGCCCGCTGGAAGATTTGGATCGCTGAAAGTGCCCGCCAGCGTCGCGTGCTTGAAATTGCTGTCCCAGACAGCAACGGTTCTCCCCGCAAAGTTCGCCGCCAGCAGGAAGGTGCCGGTACTGTTCTTCACCACAGCAATATCCGTGTACACCGCCTTTGCCGAGGAGTTGTTCACCACGGTCACCGGTTGCGGAGTGCTCTGGTTCCAGGCGGCAATACTGCCGTCCAGGTTGCCGAAGAGAAACTTCGCCGACCCGCTGCCGGGAATATTGAAGGCGGTGCTGTCGGTGTTGAAGACTGTGCCTGCCGGGGAACCGTTCTTCTCCGAAGCAACCGCCGGCGGAATTGTCACCGAGAATTGTTTATTTCCGCTTGCATCATCGACCAGGGAGAATCCGGCCCCTGCTGTGTCGATCCAGAATGCGGGGCCAATCGAGATGCCCCATGGATTGATCAGCGTGGGATCGGTCTTTTGGGCGGGAACGGAGCCGTCGGAGACGATGTTGGTTTGCGTGTATGAACCGGACTGGGCAAGCGCTCCAGCCGGCAGCAGCAAAGTGGCAAGTGTGGTGATCAGGGAAGCAGCAAGGAACCCGCTGCGCTGCGCGGTATGCCGCAGCGTGGCGACGGCTCTCGATTGGTTGGACATGGTTCTGAACTCCAGGACCTCAGTCTGTATTGAGGGTGGTGGCCCTGGAGACTCCCCCGACCGGTGTCTGAATCGGAGCCTAGAGATTCAGCACGTCGTAGTTGTCATGCCTTTGTTAGCTCTGTGTCATCCTCTTCACTCGGTTCGCTGAATGCTTCATTGCACACGTTGGCGCGAGCTTTGAGTAACAGTGCGAATGGGAGACGCGTATTCCATGGAGCTGGTGGCGGAACTCTTGCGTCTTCGCCTAGCGAAGCTTCAGCGTTGTCAAAGCGAACAGTGCGAAGACCAACGCGCCAATCCAGAAGCGGGCAATCACTTTGGATTCGGACCAGCCCATCAACTCGAAGTGATGGTGCAGGGGTGCCATCTTGAAGATGCGCTTCTTCCGCAGCTTGTAGCTGCCTACCTGCAGGATGACCGAGAGCGCCTCGAGCACGAAGATGCCGCCGATGAACGGCAGCAGCAACTCCTGCTTGATGATGACGGCGATGGTTCCGATGGCGCCGCCGAGCCCAAGCGAGCCGACGTCGCCCATGAAGACCTCCGCTGGATGAGCGTTGTACCAGAGGAAGCCGATGCTGGCGCCCACCATCGCTCCGCAGAAGACGGTCAGTTCGCCGACGAGCGGCATGCGCTGCAGCTCAAGATAGTCCGCAAAGACGACGTGCCCACTGACATACGTCAGCACTGTGAGCGCGCCCGCGGCAATGATTGTGCAGCCAATGGCGAGACCGTCCAGGCCGTCTGTCAGGTTCACGGCATTGCTCGAGCCGACGATCACCAGCACCGTGAACAAGAGAAACGGCAGAAAACTCAAGTAGTACATGTGGGGCACGTGCTGTAGAGAGGTGATCACCAGGTCCGGCCGGAAACGTTTGAGAAAGGGCACGACCAGGCGTGTCGAGTAACTGCCCTGCATCTCCAGGTAGACGAGAGCACAACCGATGCAGGCGCTCACAGTAATTTGCAGGCCCAGCTTGGCGCGGCCGGTTAGCCCCAGGTTTCGCTTGTGCGCTACCTTTATGTAGTCGTCCGTGAAGCCGATCGCAGCAAAGGCGAGCATGGAGAGCGTCACCATCCAGATCAGCGGGTCGGAGAGGTCGGCCCACAACAGCGTGGGCAACAGAACGGAGATCGCAATGAGCACACCACCCATGGTGGGCGTGCCGGCTTTCTTCTGGTGCGCCTGGGGGCCTTCCTCGCGGATGTACTGACCGATCTGAAATTCGCGCAGCTTCTGAATCACGTATGGGCCGACGACCAGCCCGATCAGCAGCGCCGTGAGAGTGGCGAAGGCGGTGCGGAAGGTGAGATAGCGGAAGATCCGGAATGGCCGGAAGTACGGGAAGAGCTTCTGATAGAGCAGCCAGTAGAGCAAACATCCTCCGCACAAAGGGCCGTCGAACGCGGCGTGGAATTGCGCCTAGTGTACCGTTCGGAGGCGCTTTGCGCGGGTTGGCTGCAGTGGTTCAGCCAGCCGTTAATGTGGTAAGTGCCTGCTCCAGGCGAACCCCGCGGGACGCCTTCAGCAGTACCGCGTCCCCCGGTTTGAGGTTCCGCTTCATCCACTCCCCCGCCGCCTGCGGCGTCTCGACAAAGATTGCGTGGGTGCCCGAATCTTCGGCGCCGGCAACGATCTCCTGCGCCAGGCCACGCACGCCGACGACCAGGTCGATTCCAGCCGTCGCCGCGGCACGTCCGCAATCACGGTGCAATTGTGCTGCTTGCTTGCCGAGCTCGAGCATCTCGCCAGCCACCAGGATGCGGCGTTTGGCCGGCATCGCGGCGAGTGCCCCGATCATGGATTCAAGCGCCTCGGGGTTTGAGTTGTAGCAGTCGTTGATGAGAGTGGCACCATGCCACTCGATGAGTTCGCCGCGCTTGTCTTCGGGCTTAAGCGAGGCGATTGCCTCAGCGCAACGAGCCAGAGGTATGCCTGCGTGGACACCCACCGCAATGGCGGCCAACGCATTCGCAATGTTGTGGCGCCCAAGCAAGGCCAGGCGGACGGGAGCCGATTCGCCGTCTACGGTGACAACGCGAAACTCCGATCCGGCCGGGCCGAGTTCTTCGATGTCTTCCGCATGGAAATCTGCTACCGCGACGGCTACATATTTCGTTGCATAGTAAATGGCGCGTCCCGGAAAATCGCGTCCGAACTGGGATACATAGGCATCGTCGGCGTTCAGGAAGGCGACTGCCCTCTCCCGTGCCTGCTGCGAAAGCCCGGCCACCAGCTCGTACTTCGCGCGTGCCACGCCGGCGATGCCGTCGGGAAATCCCTCTGCATGTGCATTGCCCACGTTGGTGACGACGCCCCAGTCGGCCGAAGCGATCCGGCTGAGCGCGGCAATCTCACCTGCCGCCGACATACCCATTTCGATGACCGCAACCTCGTCTTCCGGCGTAAGTTTCAGAAGCTGCAGCGGGAGACCAAAGTGGTTGTTCAGGTTGCCTTTTGACTTCAGCACACGAAACTGCGTTGCCAAGACGGTTGCAATCGCTTCCTTGGTGGTCGTTTTGCCGGCAGAACCGGTCACAGCGACGACCCGTTTGCCCCAATGGCGCCGCACCGCGGCAGCAAGCGTCTGCAGCGCTGTCAGTGGGTCTTCTACCAGCAGGAGAGGGTGGGCATGTCCCTCCGGCAGGAGATCGCGGGCCTTCGTTGAGGCGACCACGGCCGCACAGGCGCCTTTGCCTAACGCATCGGCGACGAAATCGTGCGCATCGAAGCGCTCTCCACGGATAGCAAAGAAAAGATCGCCGGGGGCGAGGGTGCGGGTGTCGATCGAATACCCCGTCGCCTCCACCGGAGTTGCGCCATGCGGGATGGCGAGTTGTGCGCTGGTCCATTCTGCGATCTGTTCGAGCGACAGCTTCATGACTTCCCTTTCAGCCATGCCAGAGCCTGGCGCGCCACCGCGACATCGTCGAATGGCAGAACCTGCTTGCCGATCGTCTGCGTCTTTTCGTGGCCCTTCCCTGCAATGACTACGATGTCGCCGGCTCGCGCCTCGTTCATGGCCAATGCGATCGCCTTGTTGCGGTCCGGTTCCACTTCCACGGTCGCGGGCATTCCGGCGGTGCCGGGAAGTATCTCATCGATGATGGCGCGCGGCTCTTCGGAGCGCGGATTGTCCGAGGTGACGATGATGATCTCACTCGCCTCCGCCGCAGCGCGGCCCATGCGTGGCCGCTTGGTGCGGTCGCGATCGCCGCCGCAGCCGAAGACGGTGAGGACTCGGCCCCGATTCACGGAAACCAGATCGCGCGCCAGCGCCAGCACATTGCGGAGCGCATCGTCCGTGTGCGCGTAGTCAACCACGACGGTGAACGGCTGCCCGGCATCCACGGCCTCGAAACGTCCGGGCACCGGACGCAGCTTCGGCGCGTTCTCGGCGATCTTGTCGAGCGGAATGCCTCGCGCCAGCGCCGCCGCGGAGGCGGCTAGTACATTCAGCACATTCACTCGCCCGGTCAACGCAACATCGATCGGCACCTCGCCGTACGGGGACACAAGGAGGAAGCTCATCCCATTCGGCCGCATCGCAATATCGCGTGCATGGAAGTCGCCTCGAGCTGTGCCGTAGCTCCATATCGCAGACCCAGCCGACTGTGCCGTCTCAGCAAGGGCAGCCTGTGTGTCGTCTTCTGCGTTCAGCACCGCGACTCGCGGCGGCGGCGCCTGCGAACCGTCAAAGAGCTTGCGCTTGGCCGCGAAATAAGCCTCCATGGTGCCGTGAAAATCGAGATGGTCCTGTGTGAGATTGGTGAAAATCGCGACGTCATATGGGATGCCCCATACGCGCCCCTGCTCGAGCGCATGTGACGACACCTCCATCACTGCTTCGGTGACACCGCGATCCACTCCCTCGGCCAGAAGTGCGAGGAGGTCGCGGGACTCCGGTGTGGTGTGCGGCGCAGGACGCACCTCATCGGCGATGCGGTACTCGATTGTGCCGACCAGCGCGGTGGAGCGACCGGCAGTGCGGAGCAACTGCTCCAACAGATATGCGGTGGTCGTCTTGCCATTCGTGCCGGTGACACCGCTGAGTTGGATTTTTCGCTCGGGATGGGCAAAGACATTTGCGGCGATGGTTGCGAGCGCGCGACGGCCATGAGGGACTTCGGCCAGCGCAACCTCGAGCGGTCCATCGGCGGTCGCGTCATAGGCGGCCGCGGAATCCGTGACGACCGCAACGGCACCCCGCGCAACAGCCTGCTCGATGTAGTGATTGCCGTCGGTCGTCTCACCGCGCATCGCGACAAAAAGGGATCCGGGCACGACGCGACGCGAGTCGTATTCCACACCGCAGACGACAACGTCCTCGCCAATGCGCCGCAGCACATCGGCGCCGCGGAGTGCTTCATTCAATGTCAAAGGGCGAGGCATCGCTGTGGATTCTTATCGTGAAATCTGTGCGTTGTGGAGCGCAAATCGAACCTGTATCAGCGTGCAAAGCGGACAACGATCTCGGTGCCCATCGGCACCATGGTGCCTGCTGCCGGCGCTTGTTCCCGTGCCAGGCCGTTCCCCAGCAACTGTACCGCGAGTCCCGCGGTACCCGCGCGCTCCACGACCTGCCGCACAGAGGCGCCTGCGAAAGAAGGGACTGAGACACGGTGCTTCGCATCGGTTAGCAACGTACCGCTCTCCGGCTTCGCCGCCGGCAACGCCTCACTGGGATCGCTCGCAGACGTGGGCAAAGGAGCCGATTGCGGCCTGACCATGCCATGCAATCCGGAATTCGATGTGGTGCTTGCAACCTGAGTCGGAGCGGGCGCAGCGGCCACTGTCGCCGTGGTCGAAACTCCGTTTGCTTCCCCATCCGAGGAGACGGCCGCTGCCTGTTGGCTATCACTTGCGCGCAGCGGATCGTCCGCCGGTAGATTGTTCACCTCGGCAAAGAGCGCCTGAAGATCGCCATTGTCCTCTGGTGTCGCGTCCTCGGCGATATCTACGGGCTGAGATTCCGGTTGCGCATGCACCGGCTCATCGTGCGGCACGCCCAGGTATTCGAGCACCTCCTGCGCTACCTCCTTGAAGACCGGCGCGGAGACTGCTGTGCCGTGATCGTTCCTCGCCGTCGGCGAATCGATGATCACCGCAACACTGATGGCGGGATTATTCACTGGGGCGAAGCCGGCAAACGACGCTATGTGCTTGGTATGCGAGTAGGTGTGCGTCAGCACATCGATCTTCTGGGCGGTACCGGTCTTGCCGGCGGCGGAGTAGCCATTGAGCGCGGCCGTGCGGCCGGTGCCGTTCAGCACAATGCCTTCCATCATCTTGCGCATCTTGGCCGAGGTCAGTGGTGAGATCACGCGATGCGCCCCGGCGGGCAACGGATCGGGCAACTCCTGTTCCGGATGAAAGGGCAGCGCCTTCATCTGCTCACCCGGCTTGGCATTCTCGATCAAGATGCTCGGCGGCAGATACACGCCGCCATTGCCGATGGTAGAAACCATCGTGGCGAGTTGGATCGGGGTAACCGCGATCTCCTGTCCGATGGCCAGCGAGCCGATACTGGTGGCACCCCAGCGCTTCGGAGGTTGCAGCAAGCCGCGAGTCTCACTCGGCAACTGAATGCCGCTGCGTGAGCCGAATCCGAATGCCCTGATGTAGGAGTAGAGGCGGTCCGGTCCCACCTTTAGCGCCATCTTCACCGCCCCCACGTCGCTCGACTTCTCAAGTGCGCGCTGGACGGTAACCACTCTCATCCCGCGATCGGAGGCATCATCGTGGATGGTCCGGCCAAAGAGCGTGATTTGGCCACCCTGACAGTCAACCAGGTCCGTCGGTTCCACGCCGGCCGCATCGAGCGCGGCCGAATAGGTCACCAGCTTGAAAGTTGATCCCGGCTCGTAGACATCGCTCACTGCATGATTGCGAAGGAGTGCGGTGGTCGCGTGCCGGAAATCGTTGGGATTGTAGGTCGGTCGTATTGCGAGCCCGAGGATCTGGCCGGTGTGCGCGTCCTGCACGACGACTGTACCGTTCAGTGGGTGAAACTTCTCGATCGCGTGTTCCAGCGCGCGCTCCGCCATGAACTGAATGTTCTCGTCGATGGTGAGCATCAGGTTGTCGCCCGGCTGGGGCTGGCGTGCCTCGCTGCCCAGAACATGCCGCTTGGCATCGAGCGCATTCAACATGCGTCCGGGGGTGCCGTGCAGATCGTGATCGAACCGGCGCTCCAACCCACCCAGCCCGTTATCGTCTGTCCCGACATAACCAAGCACCTGGGCCGCCAATGCTTCGTTGGGATAGAACCGCTTGAACTCCTTCTGGAAGTAGATGCCCTTCAGATTGAGCGCCTTCACCCGCGCGATAGTCGCCGGATCGAGCTTGCGCGCCACCCAGGCAAAGTTTCTTGAGGCGTGAAAGCGCGCGTCGATCTGGCGCTCGGTCGTGAAGCCATCCGTGGGGTCATTATGGACAACTCGGGCGAGCGCCGCCGCCGTCGCGTCCTTGTCATGGATTTCGGTGGGCACTCCGTAGATCGAGTCCACGAACACTGTCATCGCGAGCTCATGCATGTTGCGGTCGTAGAGCACGCCCCGACGCGGTGCTACTTCAAAGGTGCGCTGCTGCTGGCGAGCGGCCAGCTCCACATATTCACTATGAGTCGCCACCTGCAGCCACATCAACCGCACGAGGATGAGCAATGCCCAGCAGGCAAAGATCATGGCCGCAAATAAGAAACGCAGCCGGCGCGGTGCCGCGACGACTGCGCGATGGGTCTGCTGGCTTGGTACGAACGAGAACCCTTTCAACTGAACTGGCTCCCTCTGCCAGACGTGTAACAGCTACTGTTGCATGCGGACTTGCGCCATCACTGGCGTACCCGGGCCCAGATCTGTATCCAGTCCGCTCTCCGGCCGAACCACCTGCCCGGGATGCGGAATATCCATTCCCAGTTTGCGCGCCTCACGATCCAGGCGGTTCAGATCGCACAGTTGCGCCTCGCTCAGTCCTAACTGGCGATTCTGTTCCTGGAGTTGCAGCAACTGCTGCTTCTCCGCTTCTACGCGGTAGCCGATCTCGATCGAGGAGAAGTGCTGCCAGCCATAGAGCATGACCATCGCAAACAGCACGGTCATTGCGATTGCGAACCGGCGCATCTCCTTCACGCGCACAGGGTCCGCAGCCTTCACCAGCCGGGAATTGTCCAGATGCTTGACGAAGAACACCTCGGGCGTCGGACCGCGCCGGGCGCGCTGCTGCGCGTGCAAAAGCATTCGATTGCGCTCGGCGATCTCGGCTACGTTGCCTAGCCCGCTCCGCCCTCCGCGGGCGCCGTCAAACCATGTCTGCGCTGCCATCGCCTGTGTCGCCATTGTGGTCCTTCCGTCTGCTGCGTACAGCGTTGGCATGCACCAATAATAGTGCATGCCGAGAGAATCAAACTGGTACACCCTGTGGAACCAGATCAGTTACTACCGACCCTGATTCCACCACTTCAACCTCGTCTTGCGCCCTCCTTCGCAACCGGGTCGGGGTCGCTAATGTCAGGAGGGATTGGTACTGCAGTCGTTCTACTTTCGCCATTTGCTACGGTGGGACGACCCTGACCCGATTTCCTTAACTCTTTGAAACTGCGCGCCTCCCGCGCCTTCACCTGCGGGACCGGTGCGCTCCGCCGCGCGCAGCTTCGCACTGCGCGACCGCGGATTGCGATCCGTCTCCTCTTCCTCGGCAGTGATGGGCTTGCGGGAATCAAGATGGTACATACCTACCTTGGCTCCTTCGCGCATAGCGTCCTTCACCAGCCGATCTTCGAGCGAGTGGAAGCTGATCACTGCCAGGCGTCCTCCGGGCTTCAACAATCCCGGTGCGGCCTCGAGCAGCGCCTTCAACTCCCCCAGCTCATCATTCACACGAATTCGAAGCGCCTGAAAGGTCCTGGTCGCCGGGTGCAATCGCTCCTGCTTCATCGCCGGGGCGGCAGCCGAAACGATTCGGGCAAGTTGCCCCGTCGTCGTAATCGGCCGCGCCCTGACAATGGCTCTGGCGATTCTCCGCGACCTCCTTTCCTCTCCGAATTCGTAAATCAGATCGGCAAGTTCCTTTTCGCCGGCCTGATTTACCACTTGTTCGGCGGTGATCCCTCGGCGCGTATCCATGCGCATATCCAAAGGGCCGTCCGCCTGAAAACTGAATCCTCTGTACGCTTCATCGAGCTGCGGCGAGCTGACGCCTACATCTGCCAGCAGCCCATCGAGGCTTGCCGGTTCCAAAAGTCCTTTCGCCATCGAAAATGGCTCGTTGTAAAGAACCAGCTCCGGCATCTCAGGACCGAGCTCCTCGCAGAGCGCATTCAGCCGGCGAGTGGCTATTGCCATCGCCTCCGGGTCCCGGTCGAAACCGATGAGCCGGCCGCTTCCACCGAGCCTTCTCGCAATCTCCAGCGAGTGCCCGGCCATGCCCAGCGTGGCGTCTGCATATGTCCCGCCTGCGCGCACATTCAAGGTACGGATCGCTTGTTGTAAAAGAACCGGCACATGTCGTCGTTCATCGGTCATGTGCACCCCCTTGGGGGTCAAAACTCTTCAAACCTTCGTTACAGCCCCAGCGCTGCCAGCGCTGCCTCGTCTTCCGCGGTCATGGGCTCGGCATCGAGCTTGGCGCGGAACTGGTCGTGGTTCGCCACTTCCAGATAATTCAACTTTCCGAAAACAACTACATCGCCGACCGTCTTTGCCGATTCACGCAGGACCTGGGGAATCAAAACGCGTCCCTGCGCATCCATCTCGGCGACCTGGCCGTAGTAGCTTGTGCGATCCAGCCACTTCTTTTTCGCCGGCACGGTCGGCATTGCTAACACCTTCTCCTCGATCTTTTGCCACTCCGGCATCGGCCAGACCTGCGCCCGATCGCCGTCGATGCTGGTGATGAAGAACTGCGAACCGTAGCGCTCATCGACTTCCCGCTTGAAGTCCGCAGGGATCTTCAGCCGTCCTTTTTCGTCCACGCGGGTTGGGTGATTGCCACGAAACATCGATCCAGACCCGCCTTGGAGGTGATACGCTGCTTCCGTTGAAGTGATTTCGATTGACTCTCACTACTTTTGACCACTCTTGACCACTTCCATCCACATCCTAGCCCAGCTTTCCTACCCGTCAAACGGGAAAAGCGTCAAGCCATGCAGGCAACGTTATCGATAAGGCGAAACCACTACAGGCTGTAGGACGAAAGGCTATATAGTCTACGAGTAGTGTTTAGCCCCTTGATTCCCAGGGGTTCGGACCCCTTGCCAGATGAGAAAAATCGCGATATACGCTTTTTCTTCGCTATTACCCTAGTCATGACAGCGCCCCGAATGGGGGATTCCCTGTTGAAAAGTAGGTCGAAAACAGGCATGCCCTGTGGAAAGTCGAGCAGGCTCACCGAGCCACGTGCTCGTTATTGAGCGCGCCGGTGCGCCCGCAGCCGCAGTCGCTGCACCCAAAGCAGATAGATCAACACGAGCACGTTGACCAAAGTGATGCCGACCTTTACCCAGGTGAAGTGTCTGGCGAGCTCAAAAATCTCCCAGGGCAGGAAGGATGCGGTGAGTCCGATAGTCAGCCACTCTGCCCAGGTTTTCTCCATCGCCAATCCGATCCCTTCAACGAAATCGAGACCGGCCTTCAGAAATATGCCCTCGCTGATGAGCCGCATTTTATGCGGCGTCAGCAACTCGACCTTATCTAGAAGAATGTTGACGAAGTGGCTCTCCGGGTCGAGCCGTAAAGCCATGGCAGCGCGCAGCAGCACATCGCCAATGTCGCGGTGCAGCAGGCGGACCACACCCAGCCCAAGCAGGACAAAGAGCAAGCCTTCCAGGATCTTGAATGAGCCAATAATGATCAGCCAGCGATCGTGACGATGCCGTACGTCTGATCTTGTCGTCTGTTGTGTCGCCATTCGCTCCTTGTATTAGACCATCTGAACCACGAGTTCCATGTCAACGTGAGTCAAAGGAGCGGAGCCAGAACGTCTGAATGCGTCACGGCAGACATGTTGACTGCCGCGGTCTAATCATGGAAACGCAATCGAAGGGCCAGCGGTTCCCGGATGCCGTCTACACTTTCGGTATGCCTGGCGATGCGGCAATGATTGGCCGAGGAGACGGGGTCGAGAAGCAGCCGCGAAAGCAGCGCCTCTCGTTTACGACGGAACAGTGGGTTCCCTTTCCGGTAGATCGCGTCTTCGCCTTCTTCGCCGATCCGATGAATCTGCCGCGGCTGATGCCGGCATGGCAGGCCACTCGTATCGACAGCCTGGAGCTGCAATCGCCCGGCGGTGGAGACCGCCCACATGACGCAGGCCGGGGTTCGCGCATCCTGCTGAGCTTCCGCCCCGTTCCCCTTTCTCCGATCCGGCTTCGCTGGCTTGCGCTTATCGACGACTATGTTGTCGACCACCACTTTTGCGACATGCAGGTGACCGGACCGTTCGGCTACTGGCGGCACTGCCACCTGGTAAAAGCAGAGGCCCGTGGCGGCGCGGACGGTACCCGGGTGACCGATGTGGTGGACTACGAATGGCCGGTCGGGCGGCTCAGCGGCGCGATGGATGTTCTCGGTGGAAGGCTACAGCTTCGGCACCTCTTCCGATATCGCCAGCGCCAGTTCCTTCGCCTGTTGCGTAAAGAGGCCGTTGCGCTCTCCTGAAAGCGACCTCGGCAAAGTAATTGATCTGACCAAGTGCTATGCTCCGCTCTACCGCCCCCACATAGGCGTTTCTCGACTGAACCGATATGGGCTCGCATCGTGACATGAAGAGACGCGTTTTGCAGATGAGGTGCACATGGCGGTTCTTCGACCGATCGTTCTACCGCAACAGGATGAGGAGACGGTAGGGCGCTCCGCATTGCGCAAGGCCAGCTTGCGGCTGCTGCCTTTGATTGGCATCGGCTACGGCATCGCCTACATGGATCGCGTCAACGTCAGCTTCGCCGCTCTGCAGATGAATCATGACCTGCATTTCAGCGCGTCCGTCTACGGCTTCGGTGCGGGACTCTTCTTTCTCAGCTACGCGGCCTGCGAGGTGCCTTCCAACCTGCTGCTGGTGCGTTTCGGCGCACGCCGCTGGCTGGCCCGGATCATGTTCACGTGGGGACTGCTCTCGATGGGAATGCTGTTGGTAAAAACGCCAATTCAGTTTTATGCGATGCGTTTTGCTCTCGGCATCGCAGAGGCAGGATTCTTTCCCGGCATCATCTACTATCTTTCGCGATGGTTTCCTGCGCGGCAACGTTCGCGCGCGATCAGCCGCTTCTATATAGCTCTCCCTCTCAGCTCGGTGGTCATGGGCTCGCTTGCGGGGTTGCTGCTGCAGTTGCAGGGATGCTGGGGCCTGGCAGGGTGGCAGTGGCTGTTCCTCGTCGAGGGATTGCCTGCCGTCGCACTCAGCCTCGTCTTCCTGCTCTGGCTGCCCGATGGGCCGGAGACCGCCGCCTGGTTGAACTCGAGCGAGCGCAACTGGCTGATTTCATCTCTCGGCCGCGACGATGCGGCTACCGGCGCCCCGCACAGTGGTCGCGAAGTTCACTATGCGCTCCGCCAGGTTCGTGTGTGGGTGCTTGGGATCTTCCTGTTTTGCCTCTATATCGGAAATTACAGCTACGCCTTCGCTGCCCCCACAATGGTTCAAAGGGCCACCGGATTCAACGCGACTCGCGTAGGATTCGTGATCGCGTTGCTCGGAGTGCTGGGCGTGATCTCCATGCTGATGAATGGTCTCCACTCCGATAAGAAGGGTGAGCGATTCCTGCATGTGATCATTCCATGTCTCGTATCGGGGGTGGGATTCCTGGTTGCCGGCGTCTCCACCGGGCCGGCAACTCTGCTGATCGGCTTTGCATGCATCATGATTGGCTTCAACGCTGTGAACGCCGCGGTATGGACGATCCCTTGCAGCTTTCTAGCGGGAAAATCGGCGGCTGCCGGCATTGCAGCCATCAATATGATCGCGATCGTCGGCGGATTCGTTGGACCCTACTGGATGGGATTGGCCGCGGAACTTACCGGCAGATATGAACGAGGCATCCTGGCCTGTGCAGTCCCGGTCTTCGCGGCTGCCTTTCTCATGGTCGGTATTCGGAGATTTGCCCTGCGAAGCGCTCCGCCGGTCGATGCGCCCTGCTGAAGTGTGCCGTCGGTGGCCCGTTAGAACGGTTTGCCGCGAAACAGGAAGATGAGTTCGATGACGAGGATGATGACCACCGCCGATTCCAGCACGAAGGCCCGGCTCTGGTTGAACTGGTCGACCATGAAGCGATAGAGGTCTCCGGCGGTGTTCAGCTTCTGAGTGACTAAATTCTTGTAGTCCGGAACTCCTACCTTGGCCGCCGCCAGCCGGTAGAGTCGCGCGGCGAACATATCGCTCAGGAACTTGATGGCATTGTCGGCGTGCTCGGTGAGCTCCATCACTTCCAGCAGCCGACTATAGAGTGCGCTGGCGGAGCGTGCCATGCGCCAGCGGCGGAAGAATCCGGTTCCCTGTTCAAGGGAGGTGTACACGCTCTCCAACTCGAGGGTGAGCAGTTCATCGTAATGACGGAACTCGAGCAGCTGTGAATTCGCATATTCGAGAAGCTGGATCGCCATCTCCGCGCCGGCGACTGTGTCGTACAGAAAAGCGGCATTCCATCCAATGACCGCGAGATCGTTCGGATAAAACGAAATGCGCGACTGCAGCACCTCGTTCGACTCACTCTCCGCCAGACGGGTATGCTCGCCGCGAACGATCTGAGCCACCAACGGGCCTTGCCGCTGCAGCAGCTCGATTGCGGTGGGCAGCTCGGCAATCTCGCGCACGTGGAAAACGAAATAATCTTCGCTCAGCCATTCTTTGTAGGGCTTGACGAGCGCCGGCGCGGCGCGCTCCAGCCGCTGTTTCACGATGCGTGAAGCATGAGCGGAGAAGTCGATGTCCCACACCCAGCGGCTGGCCAGACGGACGAGCGTCTCCCAGTCGCCGGTAAACGGAAGCTGGAAAACGACGCTGATCACGCCGTAGTCGTAATACTTGATCTCACCGTGCAACCGCTCGCCAGTCTCCAGTACAAGCGGCTCGATTGGCTCCATGATGGGAGGACGTTGATAGCGAATGTAACCCGGCGCGGGGTGCTTCATGCTGGGCTGAGAAAGGGCGCGGGCGCTGATAATCTCGCTCAGCCTTGCCAGCTTGATCTCTTCACACACATCGAACTGGATCAGAACGAAGACCGTGCCGGTGAGCGCAGGAGCCTGTAACCTTTCGTCACGGCGTTCCGCTTCTTCGGAATGGACAGAGGCCGCAGCTGGCCTGAGATCTGGCATGCAAAGCACATCCTACGCGCGGCCGATCATGACATTGAACCGCGCCTGACCTGCGGCTGGACGGGTTAGCGCGCGACCAGACGGCGCCTGGGCATGGTCTTGAGCAGCGGTTCCAGTTTCTCGAGCGCTGCCTCCACGCTGATGCCATGCTTCGCCCGCAAGGCCTCCACCTTGCCATGCTCGATGAAACGGTCGGGCCACCCGATGCGTATCACCGGTGTGTGAAAGCCCATCTCGCTTAATGCTTCCAGCACAGCGGATCCGAAGCCGCCCATCAAAACATGATCTTCAAAGGTGACAAACGCGTGAACCTTACGCGCATATCGCTCGAGTGTCTCGCGATCGAGCGGCTTGACGAACCGCGGATTGATGACCGCGGCAGAACGCCCCTCGCCCTCGAGTGCATTCGCCAGCTCACTCGCCATCGGCAGCAGCGCGCCAAGTCCAAGCACAGCGATATCGTCTCCGTCGCGGATGACCTCCGCTTTGCCAATGGGTAACGCCACCGGCAGCTCCTTCACCTGGACTCCGGGGCCGGTGCCGCGCGGGTAGCGGATGGCGCTTGGTCCATTGTGTTCAAGCGCGGTCTGCATCATGTCGGCCAGTTCGTCTTCATCCTTCGGCACCATGTGGATGACATTGGGAATGCCGCGCAAATAGCTGATGTCGAAGAGTCCGTGGTGCGTCGCACCGTCATCGCCGGAGAGCCCGCCGCGATCCATGCAGAAGACGACGGGCAGATTCTGCAGGCAGACATCATGCACGATGGGGTCAAAGGCGCGCTGCAGGAACGTCGAGTAGATAGCGCAAAAGGGCCGGTAACCTTTAGTGGCCATTCCGGCAGCGAAGATGACCGCGTGCTCCTCGGCAATGCCGACGTCGAAGTAGCGCGTTGGATGGTGCGGCCGGTAGAGGTCGAGCGCGGTGCCATTCGGCATGGCGGCCGTGATGGCGACCACTTTGTCGACGTTGTTGGCTAACGTAACCAGCGTCTCTGCGAAGACCTCAGAGTAGGTGCGCTGGCCAACCGGCTTGGTGTCGCCGGTCTTCGGGTCGTACGGCCCGAGGCCGTGGAACTTCTTCACCTTCTCGAGCGCGGGCTGGAAGCCACGGCCCTTCTGCGTCAAAACATGCAGAAGCACCGGCATCTCCTGACGCTTTAGAAATTTGAAGGTACCGATCAGCAGCTCGATGTTGTGGCCGTCTAGTGGGCCGTAGTAGTTGAGCCCGAACTCCTCGAACAGCATCGATGGCCAGAGCAGGCCCTTCGCCGCTTCCTCGGCCTTGCGTACAACTTTTGTGGCAGTCTTCCCACCGAAGCGCTCGATCAGACGGCCCGCACGCGCATGCAGGTGAGTGTAGTGCTCGTTGGTCACCACCTTATGAAGGTAGTTGGCAATGGCGCCGACGTTACGGTCGATTGACCACTCGTTATCGTTCAGCACCACAATGAGGCGTTTCGTCGATTCCCCGATGTTGTTCAACGCCTCAAACGAAATGCCGTTGGTGAAGGCGGCATCGCCCGCCACAGCCACAATGTTTTCGCGGGTCCCAGCGAGATCGCGCGCGACTGCCATGCCCAGGGCGGCAGAGAGCGCGGTGCCCGCGTGTCCGGCACCGTAAGCGTCGTGCTCTGACTCGGTACGGAGCATGAACCCATTCAGGCCACCGGGCTGCCGGATGGTATGGAATCGCTCAGCGCGCCCCGTTAATAACTTGTGCACGTAGGTCTGGTGGCTTACATCGAAGAGGAACCGATCCACGGGCGTGTCGAAGACGTAGTGCATCGCCAGCGTCAGCTCGACGACACCGAGATTCGGCCCGAGATGGCCGCCGGTCTTCGAAAGGCTGCTGATCAGAAGCTCGCGGATCTCTTGAGCGAGTTCTGTGAGTTCCGCGATCGACATGCTCTTGATGTCGGCGGGAGACTGAATAGAACCGAGATGTTCACTCATCGTGGGAACCACGTATTGGACGCCGCGGAGAGGAAAACGACCCCGGACCTGTTGCCTAAGGCCGGCCGCGTCAAAGCTCATTCAAGTATAGCAATCTAAGGCGATTGCTTCCTGTCAGCGTTTGGCAAATCCGGAGCTTCAGCTTGCTCCAACGGGAACAGCAACTTGCGCCACAATTCGGGCGGCCAGCGCGGGCTTGATCGAGCCGTTCCTAGTCGACAAGAAGAAAAATGCCCGGATATCCACCTTCGTTCCCTCTTCATCCGTCTGGACTGTAGTGCGATTTTTCTGACGTGGAAACCGCGTTGACGACCAGTTGTGGAACCGCGTTTCCCGAAATCCGCCCTCCCGAAAGGAGAATCACGCAAGTAACGGATTTTGCCCGGTTTGCCGTTCGCTCTGCACCAATAGTGGCAGTGGCTCGAACCCGGCGCTTTGACACAATACTTACAGGCGACTCTTCCTCCTCATTCAATGCAGATTGCCAGCCCGACGATGATGCAAAGAGATGAAGCCGAGAGGCTCAAATCTCTCGCGCAATACGAAATCCTTGACACGTTGCCGGACCCGGCACTGGATGAGATCACTCGCCTCGCAGCAAGCTTCTGTCGCGCACCCTACGCCTTCATCTCATTCATCGACGCGAGCCGCGTCTGGTTCAAATCGCGCATCGGATTTCTGAGCCGTCAGCAGCCGCGCGCTACCTCGGCCTGCCAGTACACCATCCTCGAGCCGAATGCGATGGTGATCGATGACGCCGCACAGGACTATCGCTTTGCGCCATCAGGCGTACCGCTCGCGGCGACCACCTATTGCCGGTCGTACGCTGCTGCGCCGATCTTTGCGCCAAACGGCACAGTGCTGGGCACATTAGCAGTTTGCTCGCCCGAACCGAACATGTTTACGCGCGAGCACGGACGCACGCTCGAAGTATTGGCACGCCAGATCATCACCCGCCTCGAGCTTTACTCCAAGACCAACCAGCAGGACCGCGTGGTGCGCTCACGCCAGCGCATCGAGCGCGCGCTTACGGTTGAGCGCAACTTCGTCACCTCGGTTCTCGACTCGATCCATGCGCTTGTTCTGGTGCTCGACACAGCGGGACGCATCGTGCGCTTTAACCGCGCCTGCGAAACCGTCAGCGGCTTCAGCTTCGCCGAGCTCGTTGGCCGCTCCTTCCCCGAGGAGCTCTTCCCCGCCGAAGAACGGGATCACGCGATGCGCATGTTCGAGCAGGCACGCGCCGGCAAGTTAGACGGAAGCTACGAAATGCACTGGCGCACACGTGACGGAGGAATGCGTCGCATCGCGTGGACCGCGAGCTCGCTCAACGATCCGCAGGGCGACATCAACTTCGTCATCACCACTGGCGTCGACGTCACAGAGCAGCGTCAGGAACTCGATCGGCTGCGCACCAGCGAGGCGCGTTACCGCCAGCTGGTCGAAGGCTCGCTTGGCATCATCTGCACGCACGATCTGGACGGCAACATCCAGTCGATCAACTCACATGCCGCCGCTATCCTCGGTCACACGCCGGAGGAGATCGTCGGCACGCCATTGTTTGACTACATCGCAGACGACCACAAGCGCGACTACGAGCAATACGTCAGCGCACTCAACGAACAGCACGAACATCAGGGTTTGTTCTATCTGAAGCGGCCGAACGGGCAGTCGGCCGTTGTCGCCTATCGCAACAAGCTGCTGCAACTCCCAGGCACAGAGCCGATCGTGCTCAGCCATGGCATCGACATTACGGAACAGACCGACGCCGAGGAGAAGCTGCACACGCTGATGCGGCAGAGAGAATCGATCCTCGCTTCAGTGGGCGACGGGATCTGGGGGCTGGATATCCGCGGCGACCTCACCTTCTGCAATGAGGCGGGCGCGAGCATGTTCGGCTATGCGGTGGACGAAATCATCGGCAAAAACACGCACGAGCTGGTCCACCACTCGAGAATTGATGGCACGCCCTATCCGTACGAAGACTGCCCGATTTCTAGAGCGCTGCACTCCGAAGAGCCGGTGCGCGTGGACAATGAAGTTTTCTGGCGCAAGGACGGCACATCCTTCCCTGTCGAGTACGTCGCGCGTCAGCTCGTTCACGATGGGATCGTCAGCGGCACGGTCGTAGCGTTTGCGGACGTCTCCGAGCGCCGCCGCCTCGACCGCATGAAGGACGAGTTCATCTCCACGGTGAGCCACGAGCTGCGCACGCCGCTTACATCGCTGCGCGCCGCGCTTGGCCTGATCGCGGGCGGCGTTCTTGAGAAGCGGCCGGAGAAGCTGGCGCAGATGCTCGATGTGGCCATCGGTAACTGCGATCGTCTTGTCCGCCTGGTCAACGACATTCTCGATTTCGAGCGCATCGGCTCCGGGCGCCTGCCGCTGCATCGCGAGAGGGCGAACGCAGTGGACCTGCTCCGCCGGGCCGCAGACCTGCAACACACCGTCGCCGGGCACCACAACATTACTTTCCGCATCGACGCGCAGCCAGTCGATGTGATGGTGGATGTGGACCGTACACTGCAGACGCTGACCAACCTGATCAGCAATGCGGTAAAGTTCTCACATCCCGGCGGCGAAGTTCGCATGACTGCCACGGCAACCGGCGACAATGAAGTCACCTTCGAGGTGGAGGACCATGGTCGCGGCATACCACCGGAGAAGCTCGAGATCATCTTCGAGCGGTTCCAGCAGGTGGACGCATCGGACTCGCGTTCGATGGGTGGCACAGGCCTGGGACTCGCCATCTGCCGTGCGATCGTGGAGCAGCATGGCGGCCGCATCAGCGTCCACTCGACTCCCGGTCAGGGCAGCGTCTTCACCTTCACCATGCCGCGAACGTTGAACTAGGTTTCCGCTTCAGGCGAAGCGGCAAAGGGAAGCCATACCTGAAAACGAGTATCGCCGGGCTTAGAGTCAACCTGGACGTTACCACCGTGCTTTCGGACAATTGTTTGCACAGTATTCAAGCCGAGGCCCGTTCCCTCACCAACACCTTTGGTGGTGAAAAAAGGGTCAAAGATGTGGGGCCTTATCTCAGGAGGAATTCCCGGGCCATTGTCGCTAATTTCCACCACAACGAAGTGGTCTTCGCGGAAGGTCCGTACCTGAAGTTCGCCCTGACCAGGCATCGCATCGATCGCATTCTCGATAATGTTGGTCCAAACCTGACTTAGCTCGGTTCCCACCGTGTTCACAAGAAGAGGAATGGCCTGATAATCGCGCTTAACGTTGATTTTGGGCTTCAGTTTATGGGCCAAAATACCAAGTGTGTTTTCCAGGCTCCGCACGACATCAACGTTCTGCACCGGTGCCTGATCCATATAGGTATATTCCTTTACCGTCTGGACGAGACTCGATATTCGTGACGTGCAGCTCTCTATCGTGTTCAAATGCCACGCCAATTCCGCCGTTGCTGCGATCCTTTTGATGGCATCACGGGCGGTGGCTGAGCCAAGCTCTGTTAGAAGAGACGCGAGTGCAGCCGGGGGCATGTTGCATCTTGCCAGCGCTGCCGACAAATCCCCTGGATTATCTTGGCCATGGCTCCGCAATATCGAGTCCAGTCCCTCTTCCAGGTCGCTGAGCGCGAGAGCCTCTAATGGAGTCATATCTGACAGCAGGAGCGTAGCTTCCGCTTCTTCGATTCGAGACTTCTCCGAATCGTCTAACCGCAGCCGCCATAACGCAGCGTTTGCGTTTCGCATCCTCACCAACGCGTCGCGCATTTGACCGGTCGCACGTTTCGCGGCAGATGCGGGATTGTTCAACTCGTGCGCGAGTCCTGCCGATAGTTTGCCTAATGAGACCAGGCGGTCGCGCTGCTGCTCTATTCGGGTTCCTTCTCGTATTCTGTCGGACATCATGGCGACGAGTGTCGCCGTCAGTTCTGGCATCTTTTGTATGAGTTCTGGGAAAAGCGCGGCCGGAAATTTGAGAAGCCGTCCGTCGGTCTGCGCGCGGCCGGTCACAGTAAACTGTTTCATCCGGGAGAAAGGAAACACCCCGCTAACGTCACCAGCTTGGGCTGGAAGTGACACAGTGTCACCGCCGAATTCTCCTCTCCATTGAAAAAGTCCATCCAGGAAAATGAACATCCAGTCTGCTGGGTCGCCCTGTCGCACGAAAGCCTCTCCTGCTTGAACAGCGACTTCCTGTGCATGACTCAGAAACCAATGAATCTGATCGTCCGGCAGTTTCGAAAACGCCGCGATGCGCCGCAATTCAAGAGAACTGACCATCCATCAAGCCTCCACCCTATTAGGCAAGGTCAGCATAAACCGCTTCCCACCCGTCATCCTCCCGACGTGTAAAGAGGCTTCTATCGGCCTTTTCTGTGGAACAGCACGGGGGGTCGCATCAGCGTCCACTTGACTCCCGGTCAGGGCAGCGTCTTCACCTTCACCATGCCGCGAACGCTCAACTAGTTTCCCTCTTTACTGCGGGAAGCCGACTTTATGCACCAGGGCGTTGAAGCGTGGATCAGAGCGGAGCGGGTCCATGAACGGATCAAGGAGCAAGTAAGTGATTTGAGGATCTCGTTCGTCGTAAGCTCGCTGGAGCCATACGAAAGCACGATCCTTTTCGGCTAGTTCTCCATAGATTGCCGCAATGAAAACTGCTGGCATGTAAGTTGTGTGCGACTCCTGCTTGAGCTCCTCAATGATGGCTCTCGCTCTGGCTTTGTTTCCCGCCGCTGCGTAGGCATAACCGAGACCATATGTATAAAGTGGCGATTCACCAACTGCATCGGCACGTTGCATCTCGGTTATCGCCTCCGCATACTGCTTCTCTGCCACATAGGAAACTCCAAGGCACCAGTGGGCCAATGCAAAGTCAGGATCAAGGTCCAGCGTCTTCCTGCACTGATTTATTGATTCTTCGTATCTGCGAGCATCCCGGTAAACGCGTCCCAGTGTAGCGTTGATCGGGAGTGACAGAGGATCGAGCTCCCGTGCGCGTTCGAGTTCCGCGATGGCGCGGTCTACCTGTCCAACATTCATCAGGTGTTCCGCATACCAATGATGCGCCGTGGCGTCGTTCGAGTTCACCATAAAAGCACTTCGAAAGTCCTGCTCGGCGGCATCCCAATCCCATTCGTAGAAGGACGCGACAAGCCCCCGCGCGGTGTAGGCTTCCGACAGGGCGCCGTCTAACTGCAGTGCCTTATCAGCTGCTTCCCGAGCCTTTGGATAGCTCTCGTTCGGTGGGAGCATCTCATACGAACCGAGAATCTGGTAGGTCTTTGCCAGACCGGCATATGCCTGTGCATATTGCGGGTCGTTGCGAATGGCTTGCTCAAAAAACTCCAGGCTTTTGTAGATTCCTTCTGAGGTTCGCTTTTCAAAAAAATAGCGGCCTTTAAGGTATGCCTCATATGCCTCCGGATCCACGCGACGAGCGGGAGCGATGCGGGCAAGCTCCGCTGGCGTCACTCTCGCACGGATCGCGCTGGCGATGGACCGAGCGACGTCGCCTTGCAAAGCCACAACATCGCGAAGGTCACGGTCGTAAGCCTCTGCCCATATGTGCCTGTCCTCAGCTGTAGAGATGAGTTGGGCAGTGACTCGCACGCGGTCGTTCGAACGAAGTACCTCTCCTTCCACAACTGCATCGACATCAAGTTCGCGGGCAATTTGCGCCAGCGGCTTGCGGATGCCTTTGTACCGCATGACCGAGGTCCGCGAGATCACACGTATCGAGGAGATCTTCCCGAGTTCCGTGATCAACTCAGCGGTCATTCCGTCTGCAAAGTATTCCTGTTCAATATTTCCTGACAGATTTTCAAGTGGCAGCACGGCCAGGGAGTGGATGCGAACCAGGCTCGGTCTTTGCAGGATTGAATTGCGCAGGTTCCCCCTGCTCATCACTACGAGTAGACCAATGATGAACAACAGGACGCCTACGATGAGCGCGACTTGCCACGGTCGTGATGGTTGCGCCGAGAATCGAGTCTTCACTTCTCCGGTCGTGGGACTGTCAGTCTTGAATTCCCCGTCGGGTGGCGGAATGTAGCTTCCCGGATAGCCTCGCGTAGCCGCTCCGTCGAAAGCCCTTTCGCGTTCTGGGTCGCTAGGGGATAGGACGCTGCCAGCCCCTTGTGAGACTTGCGCAGGAGTGGATGGGTGCACCGTACGTACAGGTGCTACAAAGCGATAACCCTTGCGAGGAATGGTTTGGATGTAGACGGGGTTGTCGCTGGAATCACCGAGCGCCTCGCGCAGCTTCATCACTCTCGAATTGAGAGCGTGATCAAAATCGAGAAAAGTATCAGCGGACCATAGCTCTTGCCTCAAGTCCTCACGGGTGATGATTTCGCCGGCGTGCTCGAGCAGAAAGAGGAGAAGGCGGGACGGCTGTTCTTGCAGTTTGATCACCACGCCATTCCGGCGCAGTTCTCCCGTACGTCCTTCTAGCTCGAAGGCGCCGAAGCGCCAGATAGGAAGGCCCCCTTGTCGGCTAACCACCGGGTACTCTCCCCGAAGGGGTGAGTCTACCGCGGGGAAATGGTGATCGCAACTGTTCGCTCAGGGGTTGAAGGTGAGGAATTCAGGAAGCTAAACGCTTCCGATCAGAGGCCTTAGTAAGGGACGGAAAAAGGATACGAAGAGGATAGACAGAGCATTGAACATGACGTCAATTGAGCGCAGCGTCTTTCCCACATTCGAAAGGGAACCCGAGTAAAACCGGAGGCTTGATGCGGCGGTTCCTGCAAATCGGTCAAGCGTGGTCAGCTGTGAACCAAGGAGAATGATATGAGCATTAGCCGATTCATGTTTCGGATTTCCGTATCAGCAGTGCAAACGTCCGCTCTTTTTGCAGGAGTTCTCATCGTTCTCGTTTTCACCGGGATCGGACGAGCGGCCCCAGACCCGGCTTGCACCGTTCAGGTGGTGGCCGGGCAATCCATTCAGGACGCGATCGACACCGCACCAACCGGCGCCACGGTGTGTGTCGGTCCGGGCACCTACCGGGAGAACCTGCTTATCACCAAGGATGGCATCACCCTCAAGGGCGCGGGAGCGGGGATAACGGTCCTCGAACCGCCGGCCAAACCACGGTCGGTCTGTCTTAAGCTATTCTTCCCCCCGATTGACTACGAGAACAACGGCCTCAATGGCATTTGTGTCGCGAACGTCGATGCAGACGGTCATGGGCTCGGGGTAGTGAACGACGTGCGCGTGACGGGCTTCACGATACAGGGCTTCCCCGGGGTTGGCATCGTCTTCGCCGACACGAATCGGCCCCGCGCGGACCACAACGTGGCGGCGAATAATCAGGGCTACGGCATCACTGCCTTCGACTCCACGCACGGCCGGTTCGAGTACAACACGAGTTACGGCAGCCATGACGCCGGCTTCTACGTGGGCGACTCGCCAGAGGCCGACTTTACGGTCCGATACAACACCGCTTTTGCCGACCTCTGGGGGATTCTCGTGCGGGACTCGGCCAGAGGCCGCGTGACGGACAACCTGCTGCAGGGCAGCTGCGCGGGTCTGGTGTTCCTGAACACGGGTACGATTTCTGGCGTGCACCATTGGCGGGCCTCCCACAACATCACCGCGGGTAACAACAACTTTTGCCCGGCAGGTGATTTGCCCTTTGCGTTAACCGGCGTGGGCATCATGATCGCTGGCGGCGACCACATCGTGCTTTGGGAGAATAGGGTGCGCGAGAACCAGGCGAGTGGTGCCCCGACCATCATCAATGGCGTCCCCCTTGCCGGAGGTATCGTCGTCGTCTCCACCGCCAACGTCTCCGTATTCCCGGGATTCTTCGGAGATGTGGCGGAGCACAACATCATCGCGAATAATGCTGTACTTCACAACCAGCCCTTCGACCTCGTCTACGACGGCCTGGGCACGGGCAACCGCTTCGTTTCCAACACGTGTGACACATCCACTCCCGCCCGGCTATGCCTAGGGGGAGAATCTGAGCACTGAGTTTGCAAGGTTCAGCAGTCTTAGGAAACGGCTCAGCGAGTACGCCATTTTGAGCGTCTCCCGTCAGCGTCAAATTTCATAAGGGCCCGGACTGCAGCAGGTTTCAATTTGAAACCGCGACAGAAACATTCTTCAGAAATGTGCCATTTCACCGTGCCGAATTCGCTACACTGGAAATAGAGATACAGAAAACGCCCGCGATACTCTCGCGGGCGTTTTCTATTTTGCCGGGTACCTTCTTTGCAAAGCGAGGGCTCGCTCGGCTAGCGTTAAGTCTTTTGACTGGACGACTTTAGCGATAAGCCCTTTGGATGGACGACTTTGACCTTCGGGAGCCGGTCTAACCTGCTGTTGTGAAAGGAGTTCCGGGCTGCCCTCCCGTACCGGAGGGGGTGGGGGTGGGTAACATGACCCTTTCCGCAGATCTTGCGGGCTCAGATCTTGCGGTTCTCCGCAACGTCCAGGCGCGCGTCCGGAAGCGAAAGGCTGCCGAAGCTGCGGAAGTTCCGCGCCGCACGCAGATCGAAAGCGATAGCCCCGCTCGGTACGCGGACGCGGAAGAAGTCCGCACCTTCAACATCCTGCAGACAGAAGGCCGGGCGCGCATCCGTTGCTTCTGTCGCCACTTCGACGTTGCTCACTTCCAGATTCCGCACCTGGCGAAAATAGAAGCCGCTGGCCGGAAGCTCGCCGTAGATCCCCGGATCGGGATAAGCATTCTCCTTAATGGGTGGCTGTATTGCTGCCATGGTTGCGTCGGCGCCGCCCCGCTGGTGCAGGTAGACGTCGCTGATCTTCACGTCTTCGATGGGGTGACCCGCGATGCCTACCATGAGACTCGGCAACTGCCCTGCGTGCGAACTGACGATGTTGCTGAGAATCACACGGCGCAGCGTGCCAATTGCAGCATCCTTCGGACCACGCATACGCGAGCCAAGGAACAGAAACATCGGCGCCTGGGTGATGTTGCGCATTGCGATGTTGCTGAAGACGATGTCTTCGACGATTGCACCGTCAGCGGTCTCGAGGGCGAAGCCGCGGCAGCTCTCGAAGACGCAATTCGAGATGGTGAGGTTCCGGAAGCCGCCATTCGATTCGGTGCCGCACTTGATGCGTCCTGTCGCACGGCCCGCGAACGATGGCGGCATCGGCTTCCATGTTCCATCCAGTACTGAGCCGATCTCGTAGTTGCCGGTGACAAAACAATTCGTGATGGTGAGATTTTCGGTGCTGCGTGGGTACCCCAATGCGAAAGAACTCTTTGGGCAGATCGCGTCATCGTAGGGCGAGTTCACGGTGCAATTGGAGACGCGCACATTGCGGCAGCAGTCAATGTCCATGCCATCGCGATTGGTATCGATTCGGAGGTTATCAATGGTCAGGTTATCGACGCCGGTTGCAAGAATGCCGAACCAGCCACCCTGAAGAATCTGAAAATCGCTGAGTGTGACGTTGCGGCATAGCTTCAGTGCGATCGCCTTGTTGCCAACTCCGGGCTTCGTTGTGTCGGGCAGATCGGTGTCACGGTCGTGGCCGCGACTGAGACCTTTGCCCCAGATACGACCTGGCCCGAGGATGGACACGTCGTGGAGGTTCTCGCCCCACAGGAGGCTATTGTGCCAGTGATTGTGACCATAGTCCTGATAGGGCTCCCACGCGCCCTGCGGCTCGGCCGCATCATAACCGCCGCTGGTTGTCCCCTCGAGCGGCACGGAGGCGGCCAGCAGCGTTGCACCCTGATCGAGGTAGATAGCTACATTGCTCTTGAGGTGAATCGAGTAGCTGGCATACATGCCTGCGGGAAACAGAACCGTTCCACCACCGGCATGCTCCGCCTCATCGATCGCGCTCTGAATGGCCTTTGTATCCAGCGTCTTGCCATCTCCGGTCGCGCCGTACCGGCGAATATCGAAGAAGGCTTCCTGCGAAGCGGCGGGATGCGTCGCGCCGGCGGCCGTCAGCACCGGAACGCCGGCGAAAGCTGCACTCGCTCCAGCCCACTTCAGGATGTGCCTGCGATCGAACAGCGGATCTCTAGGAGTATTCATGTCTCTTGCGGGGCGACAACAACCCTCAGGCCTCTTCGCTCTCCTTCAGACGAGCGAGCACCTGAAAGTCTTCAAGCGTTGTCGTGTCGCCTTTGATCTCGCCCCCGGTCGCCAGCTCGCGTAGCAGGCGGCGCATGATTTTGCCGCTGCGGGTCTTAGGAAGCGCATCCGTGAAGCGGATATCATCCGGCCGCGCCAGAGCACCGATCTCTTTTGCGACCCACGCACGTAGCTCATCCTTCAACTCTTTTGAAGGCTTCTGGCCGCCGTCCAGAGTGACAAAGGCCGAGATCGCCTGACCCTTCAATTCATCGGGGCGGCCCACCACGGCTGCCTCAGCAACTTTCGGGTGCGCCACAAGTGCGCTCTCCACTTCCATCGTGCCGAGACGGTGACCGCTCACATTGATGACATCATCCACGCGGCCCATCAGCCAGTAGTAGCCGTCCTCGTCCCGCCGCGCGCCGTCGCCGGTGAGATAGGTGCCGGGAAAATCCGACCAGTACGTTTTCTCAAAACGCTCCGGATCGCCATAGATGGTGCGCGCCATCGAGGGCCATGGACGGCGAATTACCAGCAAGCCGCCCTGTCCTTTCGGCACAGGCTTTCCGTCTCTCGCCACAACCTCGGGCACAATCCCGGGCATGGGCAAGGTCGCAGAGCCGGGTTTGGTCGGCACAGCGCCCGGCATCGGGGCGATCATGATCCCGCCGGTCTCGGTCTGCCACCAGGTATCCACGATGGGACAGCGGCCATGGCCGATCTTCTCGTGATACCAAATCCAGGCCTCGGGATTGATCGGTTCGCCAACCGATCCCAGCAGGCGCAGCGATGCGAGCGAGTGCTTCTCCACATGTTCGTTGCCGAGCCTGATGAATGCGCGGATCGCTGTGGGCGCGGTATAGAAGACGGTCACTTTGTGATCGTCGATGATCTTCCAGAATCGGTCCGGAGCGGGGCAGGTCGGCGCGCCTTCATACATCAAAGTCGTAACCCCATTCTGCAGGGCGCCATAGATCACATAGGAATGACCTGTAACCCATCCAATGTCTGCAGAGCACCAATAGACGTCGTCTTCCTTGAGATCGAAGACCAGCTTGCTGGTGTAGTAGGTGCCTACGCTGTATCCGCCGGTTGTGTGGACAAGACCCTTTGGCTTCCCAGTCGTCCCAGAGGTATAGAGGATATAGAGCGGGTGCTCGGCATCAAGCGGCTCGGCCTTGCACTCGGGCGCAGCCTTCTCCATCAGCTCGTGCCACCAGAAATCTCGTCCCGACTTCATATCCACTTCGCTGCCCGTTCGCTTGTAGACAACGACCTTTTTCACGCTGGGACACTGAGCGAGCGCTTCGTCGACGACTTTTTTCAGCTTTACTTCACTTCCGCGACGATACGATCCGTCCTGCGTGACGACAGCAACACACTGGGCGTCGTTAATCCGGTCCACCAGCGCGTTTGCCGCGAAACCGCCGAAGATGACGGAATGCACCGCACCAATACGCGCGCATGCAAGCAACGCGATGGCTAGTTCCGGCGTCATGCCCATGTAGACAGCGACACGATCGCCCTTCTTCACGCCGAGGTCCTTCAACACATTCGCAAAGCGTTGTACCTCGGCATGCAGCTCACGAAAGGTGAGTCTGCGCACTTCGCCCGGCTCGCTTTCCCACAGGATGGCCGTCTTCTCCGCGCGCCCGCCCAGCGCGTGCCGGTCTACGCAGTTGTGGCAGATGTTCAGCTTGCCGCCGACGAACCATTGCGCGTGAGGCGGCTGCCAGTCCAGCACCTTGGTCCAGGGTGTGAACCAATCCAGTTCTCCGGCAACCTCGGCCCAGAATGCATCCGGCTCCTCGATGGAGCGGCGATATAGCGTTTCGTACGCGTCCATCCCACTCACATGCGCCTTTGCGGCGAAATCCGCGGACGGCGGGAAGACCCGCGTCTCATGCAGGGTGGAGCTGAAGTGCTGGTTCTCTGCCGTCTCGGCCATGCTTCCGGATATCCCCCGCGCGGCAGATGTGAAAACCGCGCATACGCGCTCAACACTAAGGGGAAGCGGCAATCGAAGGCAAGGGCAGGACCCGGAATCTAGCGCTTTCGGGTTGGAGCAGCGTGAATGTCCTTCGTTTCCAGCACAGAGCGTGACCAGCCATTACGTGCCACGGCAAGCATGGCCTGTCCGATCTCGCGAGTGGTGGAAACCGAATTCGGGAAAGCACGGCGCAGTAGCGGCAGCACGGGCGCGATCAGCACATATCCGAGCCGATAGGCACGCGTCTTCGAGCGAATGCCGTCTAGCGGCTGAATGACTCCCGGCCGAAACATGAATGCACTGCGAAATGGCATGGCCAGCAGTGCATTCTCTGTTGCCCCCCTTCACCCGCGCCCACATGCTGCGGCCGCGCTCCGTGCTGTCTGTGCCTGCGCCGGAAACGTAGACGAAGCAGAGCGCGGGGCTGCGTGTCGCGAGTTCCCCCGCGATAGCCGTTGTCAGGTCATAGGTGAGGTGGCGATAGGCGGGCTCGCTCATTCCAGCGGACGAGATGCCGAGGCAGAAGAAGCACGCATCGAGCCCCGTCAACTCGCTCGCGTATAAGGCCACGTCGAACAGGTCGTGGACGAGTACCTCCTGCAGCTTGGCATGCTGCCGCCCCGCGCTCGAACGCCCGATCACAAGGGCTCGTTCCACGCTCGTATCGCGCAGGCACTCCCGCAGAACTCCCTGTCCCACCATTCCGGCCGCGCCGAAGATGACGACATTCATCTGCTGACCTCGCGCTTCTTTCAATCTAATGCAGAGGAGCCCGCCTATTTGCGAGACGGGCTCCAGTGGTTGCGTTACCGCCGACTAGTGACAGCTCACGTCGTCAACAGCCGCTAGCTTATTCGAAGCGGAAACCAACTTCTTCCCATAACAATGACCGAAAGAGTTGCTTTCCTTGTAGGTCTGAGTGTTGGACGCGTTGCTCGGCCCTATGAACTGCCCTCCCGCAGTAAAGAGGTCGGTATCGGTCGACGAGACCTGGTTCGATACCTCGCTGTGGAAGAGCGGAAGGAAACCGAGCGACTTGTTCTCGGTTAGATGATAGGTCTGGTTAGAGGTGTTGAGTTCGCTGATGGAACCGTCGGAAGCGACCTCCTCGTCGATCAGGAAGGTGAATGGATAGGAGTAGTGTGTCGCGTCCACTGTCGAGAGATGCCCTTGCCTGCTCGTGGTGGACACGTCCATCGACGTCGATTGGGCGATGTCCTGAATGTACTGCGTGCTGTTGATGGTGAACTTCTGATTGTTGCTGAAGTTCACATTCGCATTCACCGTCGTTTCCACTCTGCCATGCGAGGTGGTCGTCCAGCCGCTGATGGAATAGCTGCGCGCGGAGCTCACGCCCACTGTCCCGGTGATGTTGCCGCTCGAATCCTTATTGAGATTCTCGCTGACGACTGGCGCGGGTGCGGCCGCGAGGGTGTTGTTCAACAGGCCACCGTTTGTGTGTTGGGCATGCTGGTCCGTAAAGACCAGCAGGTTCGCGGCGGCAAGGAAATAGCTGTTTGCGTTGTAGACGCTGATCCCAACAGTGTGCGCATTTCCGTCAGACAGAATGCCCGCGAACGGCGTCAGATTCACACGGAAGGGTTTGAAGTTCAGTGTCTGGACGCCCGGGATCGGCTCCCATAGATAGGGATCGACACCCCCTGTGTAGATCCATGGATAGACGGGCGCAATTCCAGCCGGCGTACCGTCAATCGTGATCTCGGTCTCGCGGAAAGCGGTGTTGCCGCAACTCTCCAATTCGGAGCTCACATCGCTCGGCACGCAGGTCCACCAGAACTCGTCACTCGATTGGCTCTGCGCGAAGATGTCGAGATACGCCTCTTCCGTATTCCGGGGCAAGGTAACGCTCTGGCTCAACTTATCCGCTGTTGTGTTCAGCGTGAATGCGCCCACGCTCGCCGTTGGCAGCGGCACTACTACGTCCGCAACTCTGGGCGCACGGTCACGAAAGTCTGCCGGGTAGAAATCGAGTTGCGCGTTGGCATAGATGATTCCGTTGTAGGTGACCCCGCCCGAGACGCCGACGAAGTTGCCGAGGATCGCATGTCCTGTTTGAGGGGTAGTGAGGCCGGCACTGAGGTCAGTGACATCGCTCTCGACGTGCCACGACGGACTCAGTGTCGCGCGGGGCTCCGAGGTTGTGCCGTAATAAATGTTCATGTTGCCGATCAGAAACTGCGCAGTGCGATCAAACTGGCGGCCTGCCGTGACCGTGAAGTCGGCCGAGAAGACCACCTTGGCCCACGGGCCGTGGCATCCGGAGGGCGGCGCGTAGCTAAAATCCTTGATGTTGAAATCGGCGAATGCCTGATTTGTGAAAAGTTGCACAGTGCACGGTTGGGTGTGCGGACGTTCTACCGGCGGGTCTGCCGTGATGGGATTGGATGAACCTATCTGCGGTCCATGCGTAAGGACCACTTGCGCCGGAACTAGAGTGGTACTGGCGAACAGGCCCGCGCAAAACAGAACCCGGGGAAGTACGTATCTGGCCGTTTGTTGCAACATGTGTTAACGCTCCCATACATCAGAAATCGCTGCCGCCGGTAAAGACAGCAGCGGAGAAACGGCGCCAGCATAGCATGCGAGATACAGCTCTTACGCGTTCAGCTCGCCTCTCCATTCCATCTGACTGGAACAAGATTTGATCCCGGGAGGACCGTGCCTTGTGCCGCGCACACATAAGCGCCCCTTCCTTGTCCTATTGACAGGCGCTGCCGGCGGGAGCACACTCACATAGTTTCTCTACGTAGACAAACTATGTAAGTGAGGACTGCTAGACGATGCCAGTGACTCGTGACGATATCCCGCCCGGGACGCTGTATCTCCTGATCCTGAAGACCCTGGCGCGCCATGGCGAATTGCATGGCTTTGAGATCGCGAATTCCATTCAGCAGACGACCGAGGACGTCTTGCAGGTTGAGGAAGGATCCCTCTACCCCGCACTGCAGCGCATGCTCATCAAGGGCTGGGTCACCGCAAAGTGGGGTACGACTGCCGGCAACCGGCGCGCCCGCTACTACCAACTCACCGCGGCCGGACGCAAACAGCTCGTCGTCGAAGTCAATCAGTTTGAACGGGTGATGGGCGCGATCGAGCGCGTGATCCAGACCGCGTAGGAGGTCCGTAACATGAAAGGCTTCGGAGAGCTCGTACGTCGCATCGGTATGCTGTTCCACCGTGAGCAGTTGTCAAAGGACCTCGAAGAGGAGATGCGACTCCACCTCGAGTTGCGCCGGCAACAGCAGATCGAAGCAGGCGTCGCGCCGAATGACGCGGGAGCCGCGGCTCATCGCCGCTTTGGCAATCCGACCCTCCTGCGTGAGCGTAGCTATATCGCATGGGGCTGGAGCTGGCTCGAAGGCCTCCTGCAGGACGTGCTCTACGGATTGCGCGCGATGCTGCGCAGCCCCGGCATCACCATCGTCGCACTACTTTCGCTCGCGCTCGGCATCGGCGCGAATACCGCCATCTTCAGCCTGATGGATGCGGTGATGTTGCGGTCCTTGCCGGTGAAAGACCCTGGTCAACTCGTCCTGCTCGGCACAGGAGACGAAGACGGAATCGGCACCAGCATCGTCGACACCGAACTCTACTCCTATCCTTTCTATCGCCAGCTGCAGCAGAAAAACGCCGTCTTCTCCGATGTCGCCGCCGTCTTCAGCATGACCGACGACGTCCACGGTTTTGTTCTCGGCGCTGAGGGGCAGGCTCCTGCGGACTCCGATCTCATGCACGTCAAATTGGTCTCCGGCACGTATTTTCCCCTCCTCGGTGTTCAGGCCCAGGTCGGCCGCACGCTCACCGACGCAGATGACACCTCCGAAGACGATCATCCGGTCGTCGTCGTCAGCCACGCCTTCTGGAAGCACACCCTCGCCAGCGACCCTAACGTTCTCGATCGCAAACTCAAGCTCGGCACCACCATCTTCAATATTGTCGGCGTCGCCCCGCGGGAGTTTTTCGGAACCAAAGTCGGCGAGGCTCCGGACATGTGGGTTCCCATGTCCATGACCAAATCGGTCCCTCCCGGCTGGGACGCCTACAAGAACAACTTCACCCAATCGCTCAACCTCATGGGCCGACTCAAACCGGGCGTCACCATGGAACGAGCCACCTCCAACGTCAACCTGCTTCTGCAACAGATCACACGCGGCTTCTCGGATGCGGACCTGAGCAAAAAGAATCTCGATAAGCTGGCTCGAACACATGTGCCGCTCACTCCTATGGCCAACGGACTCTCTTCGCTGCGGCGCGAGTTCTCTGAGCCTTTGCGGATACTGATGGCCATCGTTGCGCTGGTCCTGCTCATCGCCTGCGCCAACATCGCCAATCTTCTGCTCGCGCGCTCCACTACGCGCGCCCGCGAACTTGCCGTTCGCCAGGCACTCGGGGCGCCCCGCTCCCGCATCATCCGGCAGCTCCTCACAGAGAGTCTGATCCTCGCCCTGGTCGGCGGCGCACTCGGCATCGGCTTCGCCGCTATCGCCAACCGGCTGTTACTCCGCATGGTCTCCGGTGGACTCGAAGATCTCCCTCTCGACATCGGTCTCGACCTTCGCCTGCTCGGCTTCACCTTGGCCCTCACGGTCGCCACCGCCATCCTCTTCGGAACCATTCCTGCCTTCCGCGCCACTCGCCTCCACCTCACCGATTCCCTCAAAGACGGTCGCGGGCCCAGCACAGGGACGAAGAGTCTCCTCGCCAGATCTCTCGTCGCCTCCCAGGTTGCTCTCTCATTAGTCCTCATGGTCGGCGCCGGACTTTTCCTGCGCAGCCTCGTCAATCTCAGCAGCCTCGACCCCGGCTTCAATCGCGAGAACGTCCTGCGCCTGCAGATCGACTCCACCGCTCTTGGCTTCAAAGACGATGACCCTCGCCTTCGCGACATCTTTCAACAGATCGAGTCACGCGTGAATGCGATTCCCGGCGTCCAGGCCGCCAGCTTTTCTGCATTCACCTTTAACGAGGGCAGTTGGAATGACGCCGTCCTCGTCGCGGGCATGCCTGCCAACCAAGACATCGGTGTCCATCAGAATGTCGTCGGCAATGGCTACTTCAAAGTCTTGCAGATTCCGCTTCTCGCCGGCCGCACCTTCGGTCCGCAGGACACGGCCACCTCGCAGCGCGTCGCAGTCATCAGCGAACGCATTGCCAAAACCTTGTTCCCGCCGGGCAATCCCATCGGCCGTCACTTCCACGTCGCCAACAACAAGCCCGAGAACGACTACGAAGTCGTCGGCATCGTCAAAGATGCAAAGTTCAGCAGCCTGCAGGAAAAGCCTAAATACATCAACTACCTCTCCTACGCACAACGGCCCTGGCGCTTCGGTGATTTCGAAGTCCGCTACACCGGCGATTTCGGCGCCATCGCAGCGGCGGTGCAAAGCAGCATCCACCAGGTCGATCGCAACCTGCCGATCTCAAATGTCACCACGCTGGATGAGCAGGTAGCGCGCTCCTACACTGATCAGCGCATCGTCGCGCAGCTTTCGACATTCTTCGGACTGCTCGCTGTCTTCCTCTCAGCCATAGGAATTTACGGCCTGATGTCCTACGTCGTCAGCCGGCGCACCAATGAGATCGGCATCCGCATGGCGCTGGGTGCAGAGCGAATGCACGTACGCTGGCTTGTAATGCGAGAAATTCTCATCCTCGTCGCGATTGGTATCGACGTCGGCGTGCCTGCTGCACTACTCGCGAACCATCTGGTGGCCAGCATGCTCTTCGGCCTGCGTGGTAACGATCCATTGAGCTTGTTTGCAGCTGTCGCCGTCATGCTCCTGATTGCGGCATTTGCCGGATACCTGCCGGCACAGCGAGCTTCGCGCGTCGATCCGATGGTCGCTCTGCGCTACGAATGAACGCGGAGAAGAGCTGCGGGAGAGACTCGCTTGCAGATATGCGCTCGGAGAGGATGCACACCCGTTTCGTGGCTCCGCTGACATGATGAGGTGCCCATCCGGAATGGGAATTTGCGTGAAGAATCACTGAACAACGGTAGACGGCATCGCGCGGCGCATCGTAGGGTGTGTGGTTCAACTCTTCGACCTCAAGTTGAAGCAACACCACACGGAGACCGGATGGCCGTCCATTCATTTCTCGATCGCTCTCGTACTGTTTCCGCACCCGGCTTCAGCCGCTGGCTGGTGCCTCCCGCTGCCCTCGCGATTCATCTGTCCATTGGCCAGGTGTACGCCTTCAGCGTCTTCAAAAACCCGCTTCTGGCGCAGCATGGCGCTGACGGCTTGCAGTGGAACCTGAAGCAGATCGGCTACATATTTTTCATTGCTATCGCCGTGCTGGGCCTCTCCGCCGCGCTTTTCGGCAAGTGGCTGGAGAAGGCCGGCCCTCGCAAGGCAATGTTCGTCTCGGCGTGCTGCTTCGGGTTGGGCTTTGAGATCGCCGCAATGGGCGCCAGCACACACCAGCTCTGGCTCATCTATCTCGGCTATGGCGTCATCGGAGGCATCGGACTGGGCCTCGGCTATATCTCGCCCGTCTCTACGCTCATCAAATGGTTTCCGGACCGTCCTGGCCTAGCCACTGGGATGGCAATCATGGGCTTCGGCGGCGGGGCCATGATCGGATCGCCGCTGGGCACCCATCTCATGGCCTTCTACAAGGCAGGTGGTCACGCGGCCATTCCAGCTGCATGGGTGACCATGGGCATCCTCTATTTCATCTTCATGATGTTCGGGGTCTTTACCGTACGTGTGCCCCCGCAGGACTGGAAGCCCGAGGGGTGGACACCGCCTGCACGTCAGTCCGGCATGATCAGCTCTCACAACGTGGAGGTGAACACGGCCATGCGGACGCCGCAGTTCTTCTTCCTGTGGCTGGTGTTGGCGCTCAATGTGACGGCAGGCATTGGGATTCTCGAGCAGGCGTCGCCCATGATCCAGGACCTCTTTCACGGCCAGGTGACGGCCGCGACCGCCGCCGGATTTGTCGGCGTTCTCAGCCTCTTCAACATGGGAGGCCGCTTCGTGTGGGCCTCATGCTCAGACTTCATCGGACGCAAGGCAACCTACATGATCTTCTTCGCAGCCGGCGCCGTTCTTTACTTCCTGCTGCCCTACACGGGTACGCGACATATGGATAGCGTGGCGCTTTTCGTCCTTATCGCTGGCCTGCTGCTCAGCATGTACGGTGGCGGTTTCGCCACGATACCCGCGTATTTGCGTGACATGTATGGCCCGTACAACGTGAGCGCGATTCATGGTCGCCTCTTGACCGCCTGGTCGGTGGCAGGCATCGTGGGGCCTCTTATCGTAAACGGGATACTGGACCATTACATCGCTATGCACATGCCCCGCGAGCAGGCGTATCCCTTGATCCTGCAGATCATGGCTGGGCTCTTGGTGATTGGCTTCTTCGCCAATCTGCTGGTGCGCCCGGTAGCCGAGCGTTTCTGGATGAAGGAGCAGCCCAGCACTGCAATGCCCGCAGCCCACTGAAAGGCCGGAAAGGGAGAATGGCATGAACCACGGAACAAAAGACTCTTTGCAATGCAAGACACCTCCGAGCCTGATCGCGGCGGCTTGGATCGTCGTGTCCATTCCGCTCGCCTGGGGCGTTTACAACACGGCTCTCAACGCGGCGAAGCTATTCACACATCCGCCGCAGGCAAACAATCCGCCCGCGCAGATGAAGACTCCTTAGCGGACTATTGCAAGCGCGGCCGTCCCGGCGCGTCTCCCGGATCGATCCGGCGGTTGCTTTGCGTCACGAGTAAAACCCAACGACGGCAAACTTCAAGGCGGACCGCCACTCGTATCAGTGGAGGTAGCTCGCTATGGTGATCATCGGCCTAATATGCGTTGGGATCGCCCTCCTCATCGGACTGACATTTTGGTGTTGGAATTCATGGAGTAGCGGTCCAGAGGATCAGAGAGAAACCGCAAACCTGCGGAGCGGGCGCCCGAGGGTTGCCGCCAATACGATGAAACGGGGCACAGACATCGATTAGACCCATTGGCAGCTCTCCTCGTCCGTCGATTGTGAGAGCGAGAGTACAGAGGGCAGATTGGGGCCCTACGAACGCGTTACAACCAAGGATGACTTCCCAGCGTATTTAGAGGGGGTGTATGGGCGCCATACTTGGCTTGTTCTTTGTAGGTATCGCAATTCTCCTGAATCCTCTGCTTCTTTGCCATGAGTCGGTGGAGCAGCCCGGAGCATGACCGCGAGGAGGTGCCGCGCTTCGTGCCAACCGCCAGATGCCCGGACAGATCACTGGAACTCGCGGGACTGGTATCAACTGAACGGAACCTAACCATTCTTAAGTCTAAGCCCGGGTTGGCGTACTCCATCAGTGCTTTCCGCCATAGCGCTGCTGATGCCACGTCCAGGCCGAACGGACGATATCGTCAAGGGAGCTGTAGAGCGGCTTCCACCCGAGTTCCTCGATGATCCGTTTGGAACTGGCCACAAGCACGGCAGGATCTCCTGGCCGGCGCGGCTCTTCGACCACAGGAATCGGATGCCCGGTGACACGACGCGCTGATTCCACAACCTCGCGTACGCTGAACCCCTGTCCATTGCCGATGTTGTAGATCAGCCGTGAGCGCGTACTGAGCGCCTCAAACGCGAGGATGTGTGCACCGGCGAGATCGCCGACATGCACATAATCCCGGATACAGGTGCCATCCGGCGTCGGATAGTCCTTGCCGAAGATCTTGATGCTCTGCCTGCGCCCGAGCGCAACATCGAGGACCAACGGAATCAGATGCGATTCCGGTTCATGAGCCTCGCCGCGGCCCTCGACCGCGCCTGCAACGTTGAAGTAGCGCAGGCTGGCATAGCGCAGGCCATGAATCCGGTTGAGCCAGGTCAGCATGTGCTCGACCAGAAGCTTGCTCTCGCCATAGGCGTTAGTCGGGGACAGTGCGGCCGTTTCCTCGATCGGCGTTTTCTCAGGTTCGCCGTAGACCGCTGCCGTAGAGGAAAAGACCAACCGCTCGACTCGCGTGGCGAGCATCGCCTCAAGCAGAGTGAGTGTCGACGCGGTGTTGTTGCGGAAGTAGAGCTCGGGGTGTTTCATGCTTTCGCCGGCCTCGATCAGCGCCGCAAAGTGCATAACCCCATCGACCTTCTCATCCCGAAATAGCCTTTCGAGCCGTTCCCGGTTTGCCAGATCTCCTTCGACCAGACGGGTTCCGGCTGGAACGAGTTCCCGGTGACCATGGCAGAAGTTGTCGTAAATCAACACATTGTGCCCGGCTGATAGAAGTCTTAGTGCAACCGTCCCACCGATATAGCCTGCACCGCCCGTCACTAGAATCTTCAAGAAACTCTCCCGTTTATGAGATGATTCCCACCCGGCTTCTCGCCGTTACCAATGAGACCATCTGTTTACGCTTTATAAAAGGGCAACCAGTAGATGTTCCGGGCCCGTCTCACACCGGTATTATGGAGCACAAGCTCGCAGGTGTTTTCGCGCGCTGGCGCCAGCTTCAACAGGCTGGCGAGGGACCGAAAAGAAAGCGGATTCTCAGGGAAGCGAGGTCGCAATCGCGATACACCTACGTCTCTCCTGCGCACCACTTTCGGGGTACTGCAATACCTTGGGAATCCAAGGTATCTTTCAAGCACTCGGAGGTACTTTCGTACCAGAGTGAGATTGAATTCCTTGCCAGATTTCTGGACTGTCAGACGATAGCGCGCCGCTCAAGTGAAAGTGGCAGACCGTGTCAGAGATTGCAATGGAGGGCTGGGAAACCAGCGTACGACAATTTTCACGATCGTTAGCCGAGTAGGGAACATATGCCGACTGAACGGATTTCTGTAAATTCGAGCTTTGGTTTGCTGGACGACGGTGGTAAGCGCTGGGGCTCCTTTGCAACCAGTATGGTCACGAACGTGACCATACTCATCCTGCTGCTGATCATTGGCGCGATTCACCATCAGGTGGTGGTGAAGAAGATGCAGGCAGATGCGCTTCTTTTCCCCGTCGAACCGCCCAAACCACCCAAGGTCGAGGTGCCGAAAGTGAAGGTTGTGGCTCCGCCGCAACCTCCCAAGATCGAAATTGCAAAGATAGAGCCGCCGAAGATCCAGCCGCCGAAGCCGGAGATCGAACCGCCCAAACCGGTGAAGCTGGATGTCCCGAAGCCGGTTCTGAACATTCCTCCGGCGCCGCCGAAGGCGGTTGCTCCCCCACCGGCGCCCAAGGTAGGCATGTTCGCCAGCAACAAACCCACGCCTGTAGCCAACAACCAGACCAAGCCCCAGGCGACCACCGGCGGGTTCGGTGATCCGCACGGCGTAGCTCCGAACCCGAACGCCAACAAGCCGGCAACGATTGCCGCGCTCGGCTCCTTTGACGCAGCGCCTGGCGCGAATAGCGGCGCGGGGGCGGCACGCAAGGGAACCGTGCAGGGTGTGGACTTCGGCGCTGGCGTCAAGAACGGGGTACCGGGTGGTACGAGCCACGGCGCTGTCGCCTCTGCAGGGTTTGCCAACGGTGTGGTTGGTGGAACTGGAAAGCCGGGTGGGCATGGCACAGTTGCGAGCGCCAGTTTCGGACCCGCGGTTGGTGGACCTGGGCACGTTCAAGTCGCACAAGCTGCTGCCGAACCAGCTTTCACTCCGCCAGTCGTCATCTCTGAGCCAAAGGCGAAATATACGACTGAGGCACAAGAAGCGCGCGTCCAGGGTGAGGTCACTCTGAAGGTGCGGTTCCTCGCCAGCGGCCAGGTCGAGGTGATCGGCGTCGTCAATGGCCTGGGCCATGGTCTTGATGAAGAAGCACGGCACGTCGCAGAAAATATCCGGTTTAAGCCGGCGATCCGCAATGGACAGCCGGTCGACCACACAACGCTCATTCACGTGACATTCCAATTGGCATAATAGGGTGTCTCATAGCACGACCAGTTTTGGGAAGTTTGACTTAGGAGCCGGGAAATGAAACTGCGGAATTTTTGGATGACAACTCTGCTCTTGACGCTTGGCGTCACGAGTGCTCAGGCAAAGAAAGAGAAGTTTGCTGCAGCTCCCGCCCTGACTCCAGAGCAGAACGCCTTGATCAAGAAAGCCATTGCTGCCGAGAAGATCACCATTAAGGGGATTCAGCAGAAATCGCCTCTTGTCCAGACCTACATACAAAACATGAAGGGCGACGCCAAGCTCTACGCGGTACCGGTCTCCGACCAGTACATGCTGCAGCGCGTGGACTTCGGCAAGTCCTTCTACGGCAAGTCCTATTCGACTGGTGAGGCCAGTGAATCGGCACACGGCATGTTCAAGGGCTCGCTCGCCGCGATGGGACTGCTCTCGAAGAGCCTGCTGCCGGGCAATGTCCGCTACATGCCGGACGGCTTCCTGGAGATGATGTTCATTGACCCCAGCGGGTTCGACCAGCAACATTACGATTTCATACCCGTCCGAAAGGCATTCCTCGGAACGGTTCGCTGCGATGTGTTTGACGTGCATCCAAAGGCGGGTCTCGGCAATGGCCGCTTCACCGGCCGTATCTGGGTGGATGACGACTCCGGCAACGTGGTCCGCTTCAACGGCACTTACACCGGTGGCGACATGGCCGACAAAGCCGATGACAACGACTACTTCCACTTCGACAGCTGGCGGCAGAACTTGCAGCCTGGTGTATGGTTGCCGGTAGGCGTTTACGTCGAAGAGACCTCCAGAAAAGACAAGGAACATCCTGTCTCCTTCAAGGCCCACACTTCGATCTGGGGCTACTCGCTCAAGGTCCCGACCCATCAGTCCTCCAATGAGTCGGTCAAGATCGACGACGTCACCGATCAGAGTCAGAACTCAGACGACGTCAGCCCGCTGCAGGCGCAGCGCGAGTGGATCTCGCAAGCCGAGGAGAACGTCCTTGACCGCCTGACCCAGGCCGGTTTGCTCGCGGCTCCCAGCGACTTCGACAAGGTTCTTGAGCAGGTAACGAATAACATCATCATCGGCAACAACATTGAGCTCGCTTCTCCAGTGCACTGCCGCGTAATGCTGACCACGCCACTCGAGTCGATCGCGGTGGGCAACACCATCATCCTCAGCAAGGGTCTGGTGGATACGCTGCCTTCCGAGGAATCGCTGGCCGCTGTGCTTTCCTTCCAGCTCGCGCACATCGTGCTGGGGCACCACATCGATACCAAGTACGCCTTCAATGATCGGCTGCTGTTCCCCGACGAATCCACCTTCGAGCGCATCCAGATGCATCACACCGATGTGGATGACGTCGACGCCGCAAAGAAGGCGATCGTTCTGCTCGACAAGTCCATCTACAAGGACAAGCTGGGCAACGCCGGTCTCTACTTTGCGCAGCTGCAACAGCGCGAGAAAGAGTTGAGCGCACTGAACACGCCGCGACTGGGCGACTCCATGCTCGATTCCACTGGTCAGCCCTGGCTGATCGCTGTGCAAAAGCGGGCTCCCAAACTCGATCAGGATAAGCTGGACCAGATCGCGGCCCTTCCGCTCGGCAGCCGTCTCAGGACCGATGCCTGGGATGACAAGGTGTATACCCTGAAGACGTCTGCTCCGGTATTGCTCAATGCGCGCGATAAAATGCCCTTTGAAGTAACTCCGGTTTATTACAAACTAGTCCGGTATGATCAATCACAGAGCGCGGCCGGCGCTGATCCATCCACGCAGCAGCAGCCCGCTCAGCCGAATCAGGCAAGCGCGCAGCCAGCCGCACAACCGCAGCAGTAGGTTGATCGAATCCTAGCGCGTGAGCGATGCAACGAACGTCGTCCTCGCGTTCCACTTCCCAACGCTGTGACAGGCGGGTCAGCAGACCCGCCTTGTTGTACATCTGGAATCTGGCTGTTTCGAGAGATACCCCTGTGACGAAAAAATTCCTTTTATTCGCCGCTCTCCTCCTTCTCCCGACGATAAGTCGAGCCCAGGTCGCACCAGCCGGTAAGGGCGGCAATCAACAGCTTTACGTTGGGGCAACTTTCTCGGATTTCGATCCGGATTATGGCTGGCAACGGTTGTACGGGATTGGTGTATACGCCGATTACAATCTCACTCCACGGCTGGGAGCGGAAGCGGAGATGCGGTTCCATCGCTTCAATCAGCTGTCCGATATTCACGAGGACAATTACCTGATCGGACCGCGGTACAACTATCACCACAAGCGCTTCACCTTCTATGGCAAGGGACTGTTCGGAGTGGGCTACTTCAACTTTCCCGGCAATGCGGCCCATGGAACCTACTTTGACATCGCCTTGGGCGGAGGCGTTGATTACCGCCTCACGCGACGGATCTACGTTCGCGGCGAGTACGAATATCAGATCTGGCCGGGGTTTGTCGGACCGCCCGACCCACCGTACACGCCGCTTCTTAACCGTCCCAATGGTTTGACGCCGAACGGATTCGCTGTCGGTGCCTCGTACCGAATCTTCTAAGCGACGAGCAGACTGACTCTGGAAGGACAGGCTCAACTCAATTCAAAAGGCCCGGCACAATCGTGCCGGGCCTTTTGAATTTCAATAACGCCGAGATCAGAAGTGGTACGCGATTCCAATTACCGGATTGTTGATGTTGTAGTAGCGTTTGGTGTCCGCATTGGCTATCCCAAAGTTCGGCGCCTTCACGACGATCCCGCGGTACTCGGCGCGAATATCGAAGCTGGGGCTCAACTCATAGGCAATGCCACCACCATAGAGAAAGCCGATATTCGTCGTGCGCTTGGGATTGAAGATCTGCGTACCCCGGTCGTCCAGCGGGGAAAAAATGAATCCGCCCGGGCCTGCCTCCAGGAAAGGATTCCAGTTACGGAAGTTGAAATTAAAGATGTAAGCCGCCGAAATCTCCTGCATCCTGGAGTGAATGTTGTAGTTCAGGTTGCTGTAGATGTAATTGGTGTAGTACTGCGACCACTGGTAATTCACCTCGAGCGCGCTGCGCGGCGTCACCATGTAGCGGTAGCTCGCCAGCACGCCAGGGCCAAAACAGGTGCCGCCTCCTGTTGAAGTGGAATTGGCCGCAGTAGTGGCAATCGTTGGGGCCAGACAGCCGGACTGAAAGACGCCCTGCCCGTTTACATAAGGTGGAATAACGAGGGTGCCGCTAACACTTGCGTCCATACGGCTCTCCTGCGCAAAGCTCGCTGTTGCCAGCATCGGCAACAACAGAAACAGCAACGGAATTTTCTTCATTCGGTCCTGAACCTCAAGCGTGGAGCGCGGCGCGCATTGGCACCGGCTCCCCGGACGGGCGGAAATCACTACAGGATGATCCTGGCGTTCTGCCCAATTGTACCTGCCGCTCGCCCGCCCTGGCGTGTCCTGCACCGCTTTCCTTATTCCTAAGCGATCGAATCAGCCTCGACGGCGTATAAATACGGCCTGCCACGCTCAAGCGAAAATGCGCGCACCGCCTGCAAAAACGCCACCCCTGAATGTGAGAGCGCACCAGCCCGACGATGCACCAGGCGCAGCTGACGCTCCAGCTTCACTTCAGCGATGGGTACCTTCACCAGTTCGCCCAGCTCGATCTCACGGGCAGCCGCGAGCTCCGGTAGAAATGCGACGCCATTCCCCATCGCAACGAACCGCTTAACCGCTTCAAGACTCGGCAGCTCGACGCCGATATTCAGAGGCGTCTTGTGCTGGGCGAATGTAGCGACAATCTGCCGACGCAGCGGCGATGACACGTTGTGCGCGACGAAGTTCTGCGCGCCAAGCTCGCGCAGGTGCACGCGGCGTCGGCCTGCAAGCGGATGGCCGGCATGAACCACGAACGCAACGGCATCCGAATAGACAACAACGGATTGGAACTGTTCCGGGTCGGGCCGGAACGATAGCACGCCCAACTCGGCTCGGCGCGCCTGCAGATCATCTGGAATGCGGCTGGCCAACGAGCGCTGCACCGTTAAAGAGATATGCGGAGAGATGTGCCGGAAGCGATCCAGAAGCGGCAGGAGGTACAACGTGGTGTATTCGTTCGCTGCCAGATTCAACTGGCCGCGTTCGAGCGTCTTCAACTCGCGTACAGCGCTTGCCGCCTCCGCCCGCAACCCGACGAGACGCTCTGCATATGTGCGCAACACCTCTCCCGCAGCGGTCAGCGAGCCATCGCGCGATGCACGCTCAAAAAGCGGTTCTCCCAACTCGTCTTCCAGCTTGCGGATCACCTGGCTCACCGCCGGCTGCGTGCGCAGAAGGCGTTGCGCCGCGCGCGAGAAGCTGCGCTCCTCGACCACGGCCAGAAAGGTCTCTAATTGCTGCAGATCCATAAGCAAATACCAGCCTGAGAAGAGTATTGGGGGCTTAGTATTAGTAAAATTTATTATAATCACAAGAACAATAAATTTGCATTATGCAATAGCTTCCCCGATGATGCCTCTTAGGAGCGCACATGACCCACAGCGAAACGCCGGGATCGCCTCAGGACCGGATCGTCTTCTTTGACACCACGCTGCGTGACGGCGAACAGTCCCCCGGCTGCAGCATGAGCACAGCAGAGAAGATCGAGATGGCCCATGCGCTGGACGATTTAGGCGTAGACATTCTGGAGGCCGGTTTCGCCATCTCCTCCGAAGGCGATTTCCAGGCCATCCGGGCCGTCAGTCAGGCAGTCCGTCGGCCGGTCATCGCATCTCTTGCTCGCGCACGGACGCTGGACGTGGAACGCGCCGCACATTCGCTCGACCTTGCGGAACGTCCCCGCATTCACACCTTCCTGGCCAGTTCCGACCTGCACCTTGAGGTCAAATTGAAGATGTCCCGCGCGCAGGCGCTTGATCAGGCGGCGGCCGCGGTACGTCAGGCGCGCAGCTACGTGGATGATGTGGAGTTTTCCGCGGAGGATGCCACCCGCAGCGATATCGAATTTCTCGCCGAATTGGTTGCGGCGACGATCGAGGCCGGCGCGACAACCATCAATCTTCCCGACACGGTTGGGTATTCCACTCCAAATGACTACGCGCAGATGTTCCGCGAGATCAGCAGCCGCGTTCCCGCCGTTGCCGGCATCACGCTGTCAGCGCACTGCCATGACGATCTCGGCATGGCTGTAGCCAACAGCCTCGCATCGATCGAAGGCGGCGTGCGTCAGATCGAGTGCACCATCAATGGCATCGGCGAGCGTGCCGGCAATGCCGCGCTGGAAGAAATTGCCGCAGCCCTGATGGTGCGGCGCGACAAATATCCCCATCCGAACTCGCTCAAGAACGATCGCCTCTTTTTGACCAGCCAGATGCTGGGCGAGCGCATCAGCTTCCGGCCCGCGCCGAACAAAGCGGTCGTCGGCGCGAATGCCTTCGCACATGAGGCGGGCATTCATCAGCACGGTATGCTGGCAAACCCGTTAACGTACGAGATCATGACGCCCGCGTCAGTAGGCGTGCCTTCAAACAGCATGGTGCTGGGCAAACACTCCGGCCGCCATGCCTTGGCTCATCGCCTGCGAGAGCTCGGCCATACGCTCGACGCGGCAGAGCTTGATCACTTCTACCATCGGTTCGTCGAGTTGGCTGATCGCAAAAAGGCGATCTATGACCAGGATCTGATCGCGCTTGCTACGCAGTCGAGCGCGTCCGCGACCACTCTAGCGCAGGCTTAGGAGACTTCTGAATGAAGTTGAAGATTCTGGTTGTCGCAGGCGATGGTATCGGCCCTGAGGTGACGCGCGAGGCTGTCAACATCCTGCGCAGCGTCGCTGAGGTCGGCGGTCACGATTTCCAGTTCACCGAAGCAGCGATCGGCGGCGCGGCCATCCGTGCGGAGGGCAGTCCTCTTCCCCAGAAGACGCTCGAAGCCGCGCTTGCGAGTGACGCAGTACTTCTCGGCGCGGTGGGCGGCAACGAGTTCAATTCCCTGCCTCCCGATCGACGGCCCGAGGCCGGCCTGCTGCAGCTGCGTAAGGCGCTGGGCGGCTTCGCAAACCTGCGGCCTGCATTCGCCTTCCCCGCGCTTGCAGCTAACTCGCCGCTGCGACCGGAGGTGATTGAGGGCGCGGACATCCTCTTCGTACGCGAGCTGCTGGGTGGTCTCTACTTTGGTCAGCCCCGGGCGTGGCAGCGCGAATCGAACTCGGCGTGGAACACCATGCGCTATACGCGTGACGAAGTTGTGCGTGTGGCCCGGGTCGCTTTCGAACTGGCTTCGAAGCGTCGCAAGAAAGTCACGTCTGTCGACAAGGCAAACGTGCTCGAGGTCTCCCAGTTGTGGCGCGCCACTGTCACCGAGATGGCAGCGCAGTACCCAGATATCACCCTCGAGCATCAATATGTCGATGCCTGCGCGATGCACCTGATGAATACGCCTCGCAACTTCGATGTGGTGCTGACCGAGAATCTCTTTGGCGACATCCTTTCGGACGAGTCGGGTGTCATCACCGGTTCGCTCGGCATGCTGCCCTCTGCCACGGTTGGCGGCGCCATCAACTTGTATGAGCCTGTGCATGGCTCTGCGCCGGACATTGCCGGCAAAGGCATCGCTAACCCGCTCGGCGCCATCCTGACCGCTGCTATGCTGCTGCATCATTCCGCGCACCTCGAAGGCGAGGCCCAGGCCGTCGAGTCCGCTGTACGCACCGTGCTCGAGCGCGGCTATCGCAGCGCCGATCTGCTGCGCGCAGGAGACACACGTCAGGCTGCCACATCCACAGAAGAAATGGGCAAGCTTGTCAACGGCATACTGAACGACACGCTCGATCGTCACCAGTCCCTGCATGCTGTTTAGCAACGCACCTGTTGCAAAGGAAACTGAATCGATGTCCCAGCCGCAAACACTATTCGAGAAGGTCTGGCAGCAGCACGTCGTCGTCGAACCGGAAGGCGAGCCGACGATCCTCTATATCGACCTGCACCTCGTCCATGAGGTTACGTCGCCGCAGGCCTTCGATGGATTGCGCATGGCAGGCCGCAAACTACGCCGGCCCGACAGGCATATCGCCACGGTGGACCACAACGTCCCTACTACCAGCGCGCAGGACCGCCTGGTAATTGCCGATCAGATCTCCGCGCGCCAGGTGAATGCGTTGCGCAGCAATTGCGCGGCGTTCGGCATCGAGTTCTTCGATGTGCAGGACGCGAGCCAAGGCATTGTTCACATGATCGGCCCGGAGCTCGGCGCCACTAAGCCCGGCACGACCATCGTATGTGGCGACTCACACACCTCCACCCATGGTGCATTCGGCGCGCTGGCGTTCGGCATCGGCACCTCGGAGGTCGAGCATGTGATGGCGACGCAAACGCTGCCGCAGTCAAAGCCGAAGACCTTCCGCATTAATGTCGAGGGCAAGCTGCCCCACGGCGTTACAGCGAAGGACATCATCCTCGAGATCATCGGCCGCATCGGCACCGACGGCGCGACCGGCTACGTCGTCGAATACGCCGGCTCGGCCATCCGCGCGCTCTCCATGGAAGAGCGCATGACCATCTGCAACATGAGCATCGAGGCAGGTGCGCGTGCCGGCATGATTGCTGCAGATGAAACTACTTTCGCCTATCTCAAAGGCCGCCGGTTCGCTCCGAAAGGTGCAGCATGGGACGAGGCCGTCGCCCACTGGCGCACAATGCACACGGACGAAGGCGCGCACTTCGACCGGGAGATGACGATCGATGCCGCTGAGCTTGCCCCTAACGTCACCTGGGGCACGTCGCCCGGCATGGTCACGCGCGTAGATGCCATGGTTCCCTCCATCGAGGATGCGCGCAGCGAAGCCGACCGCAAGAGCTTCGCGCGCGCCCTCGAATATATGGACCTGAAGCCTGGCATCCGCATTGAGGACATCGCTGTCGATCGTGTCTTTATCGGTTCGTGCACCAATGCCCGCATCAGCGATTTGCGTGCCGCGGCCGCAGTCGTCAAGGGACATCACGTCGCCACATCCGTACGCGCCATGGTCGTGCCAGGTTCACAGCTTGTGAAGAAGCAGGCCGAAGAAGAAGGTCTGGATCACATCTTTCGCGCCGCAGGATTCGAGTGGCGCGAGCCCGGCTGTTCCATGTGCCTCGGCATGAACCCGGACATCCTGCAGCCCGGCGAACGCTGCGCCTCCACCAGCAACCGCAACTTCGAAGGACGCCAGGGACGCGGCGGCCGCACGCATCTACTATCGCCAGCCATGGCCGCGGCCGCTGCTGTTACTGGCCACCTCACCGACATTCGCAAGTGGCCGCTTGCTGCAAAGCCTGCAGCGACAGAACCGGCGCTCGCCCAAGGGGGTGCTCGATAATGGACGCCATCCGCACGCTCACCAGCACCGCCGCTCCGCTGCCGTTGCCGAATATCGACACGGACCAGATCATTCCCAAGCAGTTTCTCAAGCGCATCGAACGCACCGGCTATGGAGACTTTCTGTTCTATGACTGGCGCCGCATCCAGGATGGCCCGAATGCCGGGCAGCCCAACCCTGAGTTCGTGCTTAACAAGCCTGAGCATAAGGGCGCGAAGATCCTGATCGCAGAGAAGAACTTTGGCTGCGGCTCTTCCCGCGAGCATGCCGCGTGGGCCATTCAACAGTTCGGCTTTAGCGCTGTGATCGCGCCGTCGTTCGCGGATATCTTCTTCTCGAACGCAGGCAAGAACGGCATTATCCTGGTGCGCCTCACAGATGAACAGGTCCAGACGCTGCTCTCGCGGTCAACGGCAAACCCCAATCACACCATCACCATCGACCTTGAACAGCAGACAGTGAAAGATGACCAGGGGCTTCACGCGCACTTCGACATCGATCCCTTCCGCAAGTACTGTCTGCTGAATGGGCTCGACGACATCGGCCTCACGCTGCGGCACGCGGATGCACTCGACAGCTACGAACAGAAACATGACGCTGCGTTCTGGCTTGCGCCTAAGTCCGATGCGCTCGTAACCGCAACACCGGAGACCCGCTAATTCATGGCTCACGAAGCGATCAGCAACGGCGCAAGCGCCGGCAAGAAGAACTCCATCGCCCTCACCGAAGGTCCTTCGCGCGCAGCGGCACGATCATTCCTGCGTGGGGTCGGCTTCAGCAATGAAGATCTGCACAAGCCGATCATCGGCATCGCGAACACCTGGACGGAGATCGGTCCCTGTAACTTCCATTTGCGTGACGTGGCCGCTGCGGTGAAGCAGGGCGTACGCGAGGCGGGCGGTACCCCGATGGAGTTCAACACCGTCACCATCTCTGACGGCATCACCATGGGCACCCAGGGTATGAAGGCGTCGCTGATCTCACGCGAGGTCATCGCCGACTCGGTCGAGCTGGTAGCCCGCGGCAATCTCTTCGACGGCATCGTCTGTATCGCTGGCTGTGACAAAAACATGCCCGGAACCATCATGGCCATGTGCCGTCTGGATATCCCCGGCCTCATGCTCTATGGCGGCTCCATTGCTCCGGGCAAGCTGAAGCAGGCCGACGGCTCTTTCGTCGATATCACCATTCAGAACGTATTCGAAGCCATCGGGTCCCATGCCGCCGGCAAGATTACAGACGATCAGCTCGAAGCCGTGGAAGCGGCGGCCTGCCCTGGCCCGGGCGCCTGCGGCGGCCAATTCACGGCGAACACCATGGCGATGGCCGGTGAATTTCTCGGCATATCGCCTATTCAATTGACCGGTGTTCCGGCAATGGCCGCAGACAAAGCCGATGCCAGCCGTCAGGCCGGCAAATTGATCATGGATCTGGTGCACAACGATCTCTGCCCCTCAAAGATCATCACGCGCGAGGCGCTCGAAAACGCAATCACCGCAGTCTGTGCGTCCGGTGGCTCGACCAATGCGGTGTTGCATCTCATCGCGATCGCGCGCGAGATGGGGCTGACGCTAACGATGGATGACTTCGATCGCATCAGCGAGAAGACACCGCTTATCTGCGATCTCACACCGGGCGGCAAATATGTCGCCAAGGATTATCAGGACGCGGGCGGCTCGCGCGTACTGGCGAAGCGGCTGCTCGATCGTGGCCAGCTTCACAATACAATCACCGTCACGGGCAAGACGCTCCACCAGGAAGCCGCGGCGGCGGTCGAGACGCCGAGGCAACCCGTAATTCGGGCCTGGGACCAGGCGCTGAAGCCAACCGGTGGCCTGGTAATCCTCAAAGGCAACCTTGCTCCCGAAGGATGTGTCGTCAAGGTCGCTGGACACGAGCGCGTCTTTCATCGCGGCACCGCGCGCGTCTTTGAAAGCGAGGACGACTGCTTCGCGGCGGTCGAATCAGGCAAGATCAACCCCAACGATGTACTGGTCATCCGCTATGAAGGTCCGTGCGGCGGCCCTGGCATGCGCGAAATGCTTGCTGTGACCGCGGCGATCAAAGGCATTCCAGAACTCTCTGAGACCGTAGCGCTCCTCACCGACGGCCGTTTCTCCGGCGCGACGCGAGGGCTGATGGCAGGGCACGTCGCACCCGAGGCGCAACTCGGCGGCCCAATTGCTGCCGTTCGAGAGGGCGACTCGATCGTCTTCGACATTGCGAATCGGAAGCTCACGCTCGAAGTGCCGGATGCGGAGATCGCCGCTCGCCTCACATCGTGGAAGGCGCCGGAGCCGCGTTTCAAGTCAGGTGTCTTTCGCAAATATGCAGACAGCGTCAGCTCCGCTTCGCTTGGGGCCGTGACGATTTAGTCACAATTACGGATACACAATAGCAGCAGTTAACCCCATAGAAAGGACACCCAGATGAGCAGACCCGAATCCGGCGCAGGAACAACGGTCCTGACCGGCGCGGAGATTGTGTGGGCAACGCTGGAAGGCGAGGGCGTCCGCGAAGTCTTCGGTTATCCCGGCGGCGCCATCCTGCCCATCTACGACGCGTTGCGCAAGTTCCCCATCCGCCACGTCCTGGTCCGTCACGAGCAGGGCGCGGCGCATATGGCCGATGGCTACGCGCGCGCCTCCGGCCGAGTCGGCGTCTGCATGGCTACCAGCGGACCGGGCGCAACGAATCTAGTCACTGGCATCGCGACCGCCATGCTCGACTCTGTGCCCATCGTCTGCATCACCGGCCAGGTCTCGTCGAAGGTGCTGGGCTCGGATGCTTTTCAGGAAGTGGACATCACCGGCATCACGCTGCCTATTACCAAGCACAACTTCCTCGTCACCCGTGCGGAAGACATCGCGCCGGCGATCCGCCAGGCTTTCCAGATCGCTACCTGCGGCCGGCCCGGTCCTGTCCTCATCGACATCACGAAGGATGCACAGCAATCCACTGCATCCTTCGAGTTCGCGGCCGCTGCGCCCTGTGCCGCGCGGCCCCACCCGATGCTGCGCGCGGATTCGAGCTCCATCCGTGAAGCTATCGCGCTGATCCATTCGGCAGAGCGCCCCATTGTCCTTGCCGGCCACGGCATCACGCAGTCCGGCGCTGAAGCGCAGGTGATCGCCTTTGCTGAATCGCAACAGATCCCAGTCGCCTCTACCCTGCTCGGCCTCGGCAGCTTCCCAGCCGCACATCCGCTGAACCTTGGCATGATGGGCATGCATGGCGAGTCATGGGTGAATCACGCGATTCAGGAGGCCGATTTGCTGCTGGCATTCGGTATGCGCTTCGACGACCGCGTTACCGGAAATCTCGCACACTACGCCCAGAACGCAAAGAAGATCCACGTCGAAATCGATCCCTCGGAGATCAACAAAAACGTCCGCGTCGACGTCGCGCTCATCGGCGACCTCCGCGGCGTGCTTGACACGCTGCTGCCGTTGCTTCCCAAGCGCACCGATACCGGCTGGCTGCGGAAGATCAACGCCTCGAAGGGCACGGCCGCGGTTCGCGACATCATCAACCTGCCGGACAATGGGCACCTCTACGCTGCACACGTGATTCACGACATCTGGCGCGAAGCACAGGCTGCGGGGCGCGAACAGGACACCATCATCGTTACCGATGTCGGCCAGCACCAGATGTGGGAGGCGCAATACTTCAAGCACGAGACGCCGCGTTCGCTCGTCACCTCCGGCGGCCTCGGCACCATGGGATTCGCACTGCCAGCCGCGATTGGCGCCAAGACCGCGTGCCCGCATAAGGACGTCTGGGTCATTGCCGGCGATGGCGGCTTCCAGATGACCGCCGCCGAGCTCTCGACTGTCGTGCAGGAGAAGCTCGCCATCAACATCGCCATCATCAACAACGGCTATCTGGGGATGGTCCGCCAATGGCAGGAGACCTTCTATGAGAAGAACTACTCCGCCTCGCCGATCCTCTCGCCTGACTTCGTGAAGCTCGCCGAAGCGCATGGCATCGCCGGTGCACACATCGCCAAGCGTAAGGATGTGACGCTCGCTGTGACCAAAGCCCGCACTTCCGGGCAGCCATTCCTGTTCAACTTCCAGGTAGAGAAGGAAGACGGCGTATACCCGATGATCGCGCCCGGCGCCGCGCTGCACGAGATGGTCCACCGGCCAGAACGGGATCCGCTGCTTGAGACCGCGGAGGACGAATAATGCTCCACACCTTCGTAGCCCTCGTTGAAGACAAGCCCGGAGTCCTGACCCGCGTCGCGTCGCTTTTCCGGCGGCTCAATATCAACATCGTCTCGCTCACCGTCGGCGAATCGGAACGCCCGGACACCTCGCGGATGACTATCGTCTGCGACGCGCATGAGCACGCGGCGCACCGCATCCGGGCATCTCTCTACAAGCTGGAAACGACAGTCCATGTCGACGAGGTCGATCGCTCCGCTGCGGTCGTCCGCGAGCTCTGCCTGATGAAGATCGCCGTCGGGCCGGACTCGCCGAACGGGTCGCACTCGCGCTCGCAAATATTCGAACTCGCCAATGTCTTCCGCGCCCGTGTGGTCGATCTCGCGCCGGAATCGATCATGCTCGAGATGACCGGTAGCTCCAGCAAAATTGAAGGGCTGGTGCAGGTCATCACCGAGTCCGGATACACCATCCTTGAGGTCTCACGCACCGGCCGCATGGCCATGCGGCGCGGCCATCACACCAGTCGCGTGCTCTCCGCTCTCGGCAGCAGGCCAAAAGCAGATGGCAATGGAGATAATCACGGCAGTAAGCTGGACTTTCACGACAACCTGGGGGACGAGATCCTCCCCAACGAATTTGAAAACGTGCACGAGGAAGAGATCTAGTACGGACCAACAGATCCCTCCACTTCGCCTCGGTCGGGATGACAGCCTATTTCGTGACCAACGCTGGCTCGCCGACTTGCTGACCTCGCTAACTTGCTACGAACAAAAGGAGCCACAATGCCCAAGGTTTTTCACGATCAGGACGCTGACCTCTCTCTCATCCAGGCGAAAAAGGTCGCCGTGATCGGCTATGGTTCGCAGGGCCACGCCCACTCGCTTAACTTGAAGGACTCCGGCGTTGACGTCCGCGTCGGCTTGCCGTCTTCGAGTCGTTCCCGCGCGAAGGCGGAGAAGGCCGGCCTCGCCGTGCTCTCGATCGCCGACGCCGCAAAGTGGGCAGACGTCATCATGATCCTGGTCCCTGACCAGTCGCAGGCTGATGTCTACTCAGAGCACGTCGCCCAGCATCTGACCAAGGGCAAGCTCCTTCTCTTCGCGCACGGCTTTAACATCCACTTCGGCTTCATCAAGCCTCCGGCGGACATTGACGTCGCGCTGGTAGCGCCCAAGGCGCCGGGCCATCGCGTGCGCGAGATCTTCACCGAAGGCGGCGGCGTCCCCGGGCTCATCGCGGTCCAGCGGGATGCCACCGGCGCTGCCCAGAAGCTCGCGCTTTCCTATGCTCGCGGTATCGGCTGCACCCGGGCGGGCGTGTACGAAACTTCCTTCAAAGAAGAAACCGAAACCGATCTCTTCGGCGAGCAGGCTGTGCTGTGCGGCGGGACGTCCGCGCTGGTCAAGGCCGGATTCGACACACTGGTCGAAGCAGGTTACGCGCCGGAGATGGCCTATTTTGAATGCCTGCATGAGCTGAAGCTGATCGTCGACCTCATGTACCGCGGCGGCCTCAGCTATATGCGCTATTCCATCTCCGATACTGCCGAGTTCGGCGACTACACCGCCGGTCCACGCATTGTGACCGACCAGACACGCGCGGAGATGAAAAAGCTGCTCGCCGAAATTCAGGACGGCTCCTTTGCCAGAAAGTTCATGGAGGAAAACCGCACCGGACGGCATCAGTTCGAAAAGTACCGCACTGCCGAGCGCTCGCATCCGATCGAAAAGGTCGGCAGCGAATTGCGTGCGGCGATGCCCTTCCTCGATCCGGTAACTGCGCCATCGCAATCACCGGCGAAGGAGGAAGCCGCTACTACAGCGTAATTTGCCGTTCGGCACCGGGAATTGGGCATTCAGCCCTGCGGTGGATACCGCAGGGCGGCCGGTCGGCTACCATAAAGCCTCAAAGGAGTCCGCCTGTGAGCGAGAGCCTGATCGACCAACCGGTTGCCACCACACCCAGTGACCGCATCGCGGCCCTCACGGAGGCTCTTCGCCACGTCGGGCCTCTCGCCGGTATGACCGACGAAGAGTACCTGTGGCTGGCGACGAATGGGACTGAGCTGTTCATCGACGCGAATGTCACGGTATTTGAACAGGGCGAACCGGCAGACGCGATGACCATCCTGCTAAAGGGAGAGGTCCAGGTGCAGCGCGATCGCATTGGCGTTTCGCCTGTGATGTTCATCGGGCGCGCGGGGCAGATCACCGGCCTGCTGCCCTACTCGCGAATGAAGACCTGGGGCGGCCGCGGGGTCACTACCGCGCCTACCTGGGCTGTGCGGTACGACCGTTCGCTCTTTCCACGCATGCTCGCGGAAGTTCCGTCCATGGCGCAGCGCGTTGTCAGCATCCTGCTCGACCGGTCGCGCGAAATCACTCGCATGGAGCAACAGTCGGAGAAGCTCAATGCGCTCGGCAAGCTCGCCGGCAATCTCGCCCATGAGCTCAACAATCCAGCCTCTGCTGCCCAGCGCGCCGCTTCGGGCATGCTGCAGGAGCTGGAAATCTTCGGCCGCGAGCGCTTCCGCCTAGGCAGTCTCTGTTTTCAACCGGAGCACGTCGAGGCGTTGCGCGAGTGGGACGAGCATATGCGCCGCAGCCTGCAGGGAAAACCCACGCTGACGCCGACGGAGATTGCGATTCGTGAGGAAGCTCTGGTCCGCTGGCTGCAGGAGCGACAGATCGCGAATACCGGACAGATCGCTCCGGAATTTGCCGAGGCCGGCATCACGCCGGAACATCTCACTGCGTTGCCGACATTTTTGACAACGGAGAGCACGGCGCTTCTCTTGTCCCAGCATGCTTCTACGCTGCGCGCCGAGCGCATGGCTGAGGCCATGCTCGACTCGACGGCCCGCATCTTCGATCTCATCCGCGCCATCAAGGACTACTCCTACATGGATCAGGCGCCAATCCAGGATGTCGATGTGCCGCAGAGCCTCGAAAACACGCTGGCCATAATGGGATCCCGGCTGCAGCATGTCGTCGTGGAGCGCAACTACGAGCCAAACCTGACTCTCATCTCCGCCTACGGCAGCGAACTCAACCAGGTTTGGACTGCGCTGCTTGAAAATGCACTGGACGCCATCAAGAATCGCGGACGCATCACGCTCAGGGTCCGCCGTGCCTCCGAGTTGATTCTGGCGGAAGTTGAAGATGATGGTCCCGGTATACCGAAGGATCAGCAGGGCCGCATTTTCGAACCGTTCTTCACCACCAAAGCACCGGGACACGGTCTCGGGCTAGGCCTCGACACTGCGCAGCGTATCGTGCGCATGCACCGCGGATTTCTTACCGTCGCAAGCATGCCCGGCAGGACCTGCTTCCAGGTGGCCCTGCCGCTGCAGCAGACCGGAGCGTATTAGGCTGCGACTAACAAGTTCGTGCTGGAGGACCGCAACTCTTTCTTAATGAGGGAACGAACCGTCACGCGACGGCTGAAACAAAAAACATCCGCGTGAAATCGTGGAAGGGCGCGTGCCGCGGTAGGCGATAAACAGTCCTCCGGAGTCAACAGAGTTAGGCCAATCTCCGTCCCATTTGCATTCACCTCTTTGCCAACCAAGAGACGTTTCGTCCAGCCCCCGGGACTGTGCTCGAGGTGATAGATACCTTTGTTGGTAGAGAGGAGAGCCCAGCCGCCGTCGGGCGACGGCAGAAATTCGTACTCCGCATCCGGGCTATTGATCTCCGGCCCGGCATTTTCGACTGTCCATCGGCCTTGCGGATTCAGTTTGGCCTTCCAGATGTCGTCTTGCCCGAGCCCGCCAGGGCGGCGAGATCCGAAGTAAAGCCATCCATCTGCCGCCTGCCGTGGAAACCACTCTGCAAACGCCGAGTTCACGGGCTCCGGTAGCCGCTCCGGTTTCAGCCATCGGCCGCGAGAGTCCCGGCTGACCTTCCAAATGTCGAGATCGGCGCTGGAGCGCGAGCCGGTGCGCTGCGACGAAATGTAGTAAAGAGTTCGCCCGTCAGGGGTGAAGTATGGGTCAGCCTCGATCCCCGGGGCGGCTACCGGGCTCGCTGTTGGAGGCTCGAGTATTCCCTTCCCGCAATGGCTTACAAGTATCTGCCATCTGGAGAAATCCGTATTGCTTCGCACAAACCATAGATCGCCAGTGATGGGATCCGTTGCTGCATGCGACTCCCACATGGGGCTTGAAATGGAAGGCAGACCGAGATGTTGGACGGCATATGGCTCTTCACCAGCAGAACCGATAGCCGCGATGCTGATGAGTGCGAGCACGCAACAACCAGCGACGAAGCGACAAAACCCAACTCTTGAGTTTCGCTGTGATAGACGACGTGGAAGCAATGAACACTCCTCGGTCACGACCATGGCACACCCTAACTAATGAATCAATCAAACCGTTCGCGGCGTCTCAAGTTAAGGGCGAATCGGTCTTGATTGCCAAACGTCCAGATCGCCCAACAAAAGACCCCCTAAAAAGAGAGCACCTCATGCCGAAGAAACTTGAAGGAAAGATCGCCCTTGTCACCGGAGGAGGCACCGGCATCGGCCTCGCGACGGCAAAGCGATTCGTAGCGGAAGGCGCAAAAGTCGTCATCACCGGCCGTCGCAAGGAAGTGCTCGACGTTGCCGTGAAAGAGATCGGCTCCAGTGCGACCGGTGTCCAGGCTGACGCGGGCAATCTCGCAGATCTCGATAAGCTCTATGCCCAGATCAAGCAGCAGCACGGGCGCATCGATGTGTTGTTTGCCAACGCAGGGGGCGGCGAATTTGCCACCATTGACCAGGTCACGGAAGAACACTTCGACAAGACCTTCAATAGCAACGTGAAGGGCGTCTTCTTCACAGTGCAAAAGGCCCTTCCGCTCATTCCGGATGGCGGCGCCATTGTGTTGAATGCTTCTGTCGTTTCCATCAAAGGTGTGCCCGCGTTCAGCGTCTATAGCGCCACCAAGGCCGCTGTCCGTTCCTTCGCGCGCACGTGGACGAATGAGCTTAAGGACCGCCAGATTCGCGTCAATGTCGTGAGTCCCGGTCCTATCGACACTCCCGCAGTCGACGGCCTCGCCCAGGATCCAGAGCAGGCAAAACAGTTGAAGGCCGGGCTTGCTTCGCAGGTGCCGCTCGGCCGTATGGGAGATCCCGACGAAATTGCGAAGGTGGTCGTCTTCCTCGCGTCCGATGATGCGAGCTACGTCGCCGGTGTTGAACTCTTCGTCGACGGTGGCATGGTACAGGTCTAGTTTCTTGTATGAATTCCGAACGCCGCTCATGAATCGCGTGAGCGGCGGGCCGGTCCCTCGGTTTGTTCCTCGGTTCGTTTCTTCTTGGACAAGCTGCAGCGATCTGAGCGCCGTTGGTGATCTAGATCAGGCGTTACTTGACCTAAGAGCGGCCTTCCCTTAGCCTCAAACCATGATCTTCCCCTCTGGCGGACGAATGCCTATGGCCATGCGCACCCTGGTTGGTGTGCAGTTTGCGCCTGGACGTTGATCCCCGCTCCAGACGCGAACCAACCGGCCAGGGACACGCCACCCTTCTTCGACCTTGACCGACTGACAGCGCACTGGAGATTGCCTTGCGATCCGCTCTTGAAATTCTCGCCTCGCCGGAGGTGACCCTTGAAGTTTGAAACTCTGCTGCTGAACTTCGATCCCGCACCGGGAGACCGATGCCGGCCTGCCAACACGCCGATCTATCAGACCGCTACGTTTCGCCAGGACTCGGCGACATCCTTCGGCGACTTCGATTACACGCGCAGCGGCAACCCCACACGCGCCGTGCTCGAAGGTCAGTTGGCGCTGCTCGAATCCGGGACTCGTGCATTTTGCTTTTCCACTGGGCTCGCCGCCATCACGGCAGTGACACGGCTGCTCAAGCCAGGCGAACAGATTCTGGCCTGCGACGATCTCTATGGCGGCACCTACCGGCTCTTTTCACGCATTCTTGCGAACCGCGGCATCACGGTCCAATATGTTGATTTCGCCGACGAAAATGCATTGAAGGCAGCATTCACGCCTGCAGTGAAGCTGGTCTATCTCGAATCGCCCACAAACCCGCTGCTCCACATCCTCGATCTTGCGAAGGTTGCCAACCTCGCGCATCAGCACGGAGCTCGTGTGTGCGTGGACAACAGCACCATGTCGCCATATCTACAGCGTCCGCTGGAGCTGGGCTGTGACATCGTGATCCATTCGGCAACAAAGTTTCTCTGTGGCCACAGCGATGTGATGGCGGGCGCCGTCATCGTGAGTGACCCCGCGCTTGCAGATGATCTCTACCTCATCCAGAACGGTGAAGGAGGCGGTCTCGCGCCGTTCGATAGCTTTCTGGTCTTGCGTGGCATCAAGACGCTGGCGCTGCGGCAAAACCAACAGCAAGCAAATGCGACGGCGATCGCGCACTACCTGAAGCAGCACCCGAGGGTCACAGACGTCTACTTCCCAGCCCTGGCGCCGCCTGAAGCGGCGGCGATCCACAAAAGACAGGCCAGCGGTCCAGGGTCGGTGCTCAGCTTTCGTACTGGGGATCCTGAGCTGTCACGACGCGTGGTCGAGAATTGCAAGCTGCACACCATCACGGTCAGCTTCGGGGGAGTCAATTCCACCATCAGCCTGCCGAACTATATGTCGCACGCCAGCATTCCGGAACATCTGCGTTCCCAGAAGCAGATCCCGCACGATCTAGTGCGGATTTCGGTGGGAATCGAAGCGATCGACGACCTGACGGCTGATCTGGATCAGGCCTTCGCAAGTTCCTAAACCTGTAGGTCGGTTAGGTCCATGATCGCTGGCCATACTTTTTTGCCAAAATCTGCCCACGGTGTCGTTTTAGCTCTCTCTCGTTCGACTAGTCATTAGAGCGATGATTCCGGCTGTCCGGCCGTCGCTCCCGACGAGATCCGAAGGGGACACCTGTGCCGGCAACCGCCCGAGCCTTCAGCAAACGATATTTATCGAGTAGGTCCGCTGGTCTCCCGAAGCTGCCGGAAGGCCCGCTTCATCTGCGAGGAAAGATCACTGTTTCCTTCGCGATACCAGCGCAGATGCGCCTGATCGAAGGCCGTACAGTAGAGCGCCGCGACAAGATCGCAACGCGCGGCATCGCCACGGTAGGCCTTGCGCTTCGCCAGTTCTTTGCCCAGGGCGGGCACCCATCGGCTAAGGGCACACAAAAACCTACCGCGCACATCGGGCTCTTCAAACATCAGCCTCAACATCTCCTTGGGCTGGCGGGTGTCGTGCATCTCCTCCTGCATCACGGACAGAATGGCATGCTCGAGGGCCGCCAAGGGCTGCCGGGTCTTTGGCGCCTCGGAAAACCGCTGCGCTACTCGCTCGCCGAAGTGTTCCACGCTGAAGGAGAGCAACTCCTCTTTGGTCCGAAAATAGCGGAAAAACGTGCGCCGCGAGACTCCCGCATTGCGGCTGATCTCTTCCACCGTCGCCCGATCGAAGCCAACGGTAGCAAACAGCTCCCACGCCGCCCGTTCGATCTCCCGAAGCACGAACTCATGTTTCCGTTCGCGAAGCGAACCGGAAACATGAGATTTCGTCCCTTGTTCGCCGCCAGTCGTGCGAATCGTTTTCTGCACTGCATGCAGATTATGGCACAGAGTGCCGCCTCGTGAAAAAATGTGTTTCCAGTGAGTCCTCGCCCCCGGGGACCTCATCTACTCCGCTGAGGCTGTTCTGTATCTCTGCTTTAACACTCCTAACCTGCCGATGCCACGTGCACTTCGGCATTACAAAATCTGACTTTTGCGTCCATTGACGCATTTTTGGGAAGGCTCCCATGATTCCTCCAGCAAATACGACCCCCGCATCTGCCCCAGCGCCTAAGGATTCAGCGGCTCCTGGAAGCTGCGCGGTTATGCTCTCCACGGCGATCCTCCTTTTGCTGGCTGGCCTCGCGCTCGTGGCTGGCTGCAGCAAGCCCGCCCAGGGTGGAGGACCCGGGCAGTACCCGCCGCCCGATGTGACTACGACCACTGTGGAGCAAAAGGACGTGCCGGTCTTTGGCGACTGGGTGGCCAACCTTGATGGGTACACCAACGCGCAGATACAGCCCCAGGTTACCGGCTATTTGATCCGCCAGGACTACAAAGAGGGCTCCCAGGTAAGCAAGGGCCAGATCCTGTACGAGATCGACCCCCGCCCGTTTCAGGCGGCGCTCGACCAGGCCAAAGGGCAGTTGGCGCAGGCAAAGGCAAATTTGCAGCTGGCCCAGATCAACGTGAAGCGCGATAGCCCCCTCGCTGAGGCGCGCGCAATTGCGCGATCGCAGCTGGACAACGATCTGCAGACCCAAGCTGCCGACGAAGCGAGCGTCAAGGCGCAGGAGGCCGCGGTCGAATCGGCCGAGCTGAACCTCGGCTGGACGAAGGTCCGGTCCCTGCTCGACGGCATCGCCGGCATCGCAACTACGCAGGTCGGTGCCCTGGTTAAGAACGACACCGTGCTCACAACCGTCTCGCAGGTACAGCCGATCAAGGTCTATTTCGCCATCAGTGAACAGGAATATCTCGCACTTTCAGAGAAGGCGCGGCAGGGCGGGGCAGCCGATCTGTTGCATAGTTCGAGCCGCGTGCCCATTGAACTCACGTTGTCGAACGGCAACGTTTATCCCAGCAAAGGCTACATCGTCTTCGTCGATCGCCAGGTGAACCCCTCGACCGGCACAATTCGGGTGGCCGCCGCTTTCCCGAATCCGCAGAGCCTGTTGCGTCCCGGCCAGTACGGCAAGGTGCGCGCGCAGACTGAGTTGCAGCGCGGCGCGCTGATCGTGCCACAGCGTGCTGTCACGCAATTGCAGGGCTCCTACCAGGTGGCCGTGGTAAGCGCCGACAACAAGGTGCACATTCAGCCGGTGCAGGTAGGACCACAGATCGGCACGGACTGGATCATCACCAGCGGCCTCAAGCCAGGCGAGCAGGTGGTTATCGAAGGAAATGGCAAGCTCGTTGACGGCATCCCCGTCCATCCTCACCCGGCCACTCCTGAACAGACCAATGCCGGAACGAATCCCGACCAGAGCGGTGCTGGGCCGGGCGGCGGCGGAAACGCAGGCAAGGACGACGGCAGCAAACCGAGCGCAGGCAGCGAGGGCAAATAGACCATGTCAAAGTTCTTTATCAACCGGCCCATCGTGGCCATGGTGATATCGATCATCATGGTCATCGTCGGCGTAGTGGCGATGCTCAGCTTGCCGACCTCGCAGTTCCCCAACATCGTGCCCCCGGAAGTATTGGTGCAGGCCACCTATCCCGGCGCGGACGCCAAGACTCTCGAACAGTCTGTTGCAACGCCTATCGAACAGCAAGTGACCGGCGTGGACCACATGAACTACATGTACTCCACGAACGCGAACAACGGTGCAATGGCGTTGACGGTCGACTTTGACATTGCCACCAATCCCGACATCGACCAGGTACTCACCCAGCTCCGCGTCAGCCAGGCCACACCGCAGCTTCCCGCGCTGGTCAATACCTCCGGCGTCACGGTGATCAAATCGCTGGCCTCGCCGTTGATGTTCGTCATGCTTTACTCGCCCAAGGGCACGTACGACACCAACTTCCTCGTCAACTATGGCTACATCAACATGGCCGATGAGCTGACGCGCGTGCCTGGCGTTGCGCGCGTTCAGGTTTTCGGCGGTCAGTACGCGATGCGCGTCTGGGTGGATCCGAGCAAGCTGGCCAAACTCGGCGTCACTGTTCCGCAGATCGTCAGCGCGATGCAGGTGCAGAACAATGTGAACCCCGCAGGACAGATCGGCGGCGAACCAGTTCCCGGCGGCCAGGAATTCACCTACACCGTTCGGTCTCAGGGGCGCTTGGTGACTCCCGAACAGTTCGGCGACATCGTCATCCGCGCTAATCCGGACGGTTCCGTACTGCGCCTGAAGGATGTCGCGCGTATCGAGCTCGGTTCCCAGACCTACAACGTCAACGTGCGTTATAACGGGCAGATCGCAGCCGGCATGGCCATCTTCCAGTTGCCAGGCTCCAACGCTGTTGCAACTGCTGCCGCCGTCTATAAGAAGATTGCCGAACTCCAGAAAAGATATCCAGTGGATATGGAATCCGCTGTCCCTCTGGATACGACGAAGGCCGTAACGCAAGGCATACATGAGATCGTGTTCACGCTGGGAATTGCGCTTGGACTCGTGATCCTGGTCGTCTACGTATTCCTGCAAGGCTGGCGCGCGACACTCATCCCGTTGCTCGCCGTACCGGTCTCCCTCATCGGCACCTTCGTCATCTTCCCCGCGCTCGGCTTCTCCATCAACACCCTCTCCCTGCTCGGACTGGTTCTGGCCATCGGTCTTGTCGTCGATGACGCCATCGTGGTGGTGGAGGCAGTCGAGCACCACATTGAAGAGGGCATGTCGCCCAAGGAAGCTTCCATTGCTGCAATGGAACAGGTCGCCAGCCCGGTCGTTGCCATCGCACTCATCCTGGCGGCCGTCTTCATCCCTACTGCGGCTGTGCCCGGCATCACAGGGCGGCTTTATCAGCAGTTCGCCATTACCATCGCTATCTCGGTATTGTTTTCTGCTTTCAACGCGCTGACGCTCAGCCCCGCCTTATGCGCTCTGCTGCTGAAGCCGAAAAAACCCGCCCGCGGCCCACTGGGTTATTTCTTTTCCTGGTTCAACCGCGCCTTTGGTCGCACCCGGGACACCTATGTCCGCACCTCCGGTCTCCTCATTCGCAAGTCCGGCTTTGCGCTGGTCTTCCTCGTGATCGTCTCGGCCGCGGCGGTGTGGATCGCTCGCGGTATCCCGAACTCATTCTTGCCCGATGAGGATCAGGGATATCTCTACGTCGGAATGGTCCTGCCCAATGGGGCATCCCTGCAACGCACCACCGAAGCCTCCAAACGGGTCGAGGACATCATTGGCAAGACTGCTGGCGTGAAGAGCATCGTGAGTGTCAACGGGTTCAGCCTGCTGAGCTTCACCCAAAGCACCTATACCGCTTTCTATTTCGTCACCCTCAAACCGTGGGATGAGCGAAAGAGCAAGGACGAGCAGTACACGGCGATTCAGCAACACATCGCGCAGGGACTCGGAGGCATCCGGGAAGGCATTGCGTTTTCCTTCCCACCACCCGCTATTCCGGGTGTCGGTACATCAGGCGGCGTCTCTGCCGTGCTTGAAGATCGCTCCGGCGGACCTCAGCAGAATCTCACCGACAACGTCACGAAATTCATTGGGGCGTTGCATAAGCGGCCAGAGATCGCAAACGTCATCACGACCTATGTGCCTAATGTTCCTCAGATCTATGTGGACGTCGACCGCGCCAAGGCAGTCCAGGAAGGCGTCAACCTGGCCGACGTCTACACAACTCTGCAGACCTTCATGGGTGGCAACCTTGTGAACTATTTCAACCGCTTCGGCCGGCAATGGCAGACCTATATCGAAGCGGAAGGCTCGTACCGTACGAACATCGATAACATCGGGCAGTTCTACGTGCAGAACTCCGCCGGTAACTCCATTCCGCTTTCTGCTCTCACATCAGTGAAGCGTATTACCGGACCCGAATTCACCATGCGCTACAACGAGTACGAGGCGGCGCAGTTGATCGGAACCGCTAACCCCGGCTACAGCTCGGCCCAGGCTACAGAAGCTTTTGAACAGGTGTTTCGAGAGACCATGCCAAAGGAGATGGCCCTCGACTACCAGGGCATGACCTTCCAGGAGCAGAAAGCTGCCCAGGGTGTGTCGTCCTCCACCATCTTTGCCGTCTCCCTGCTCTTTGTCTTCCTGATTCTGGCTGCGCAGTACGAGAGCTGGTCACTGCCATTCAGCGTGCTGCTGAGTACTCCCATCGCTGTCTTCGGCGGCTTTCTCGCGCTGTCCATGCGTGGACTTGAGAACAACGTCTACGCACAGATTGGTCTGGTCATGCTCATCGGCCTGGCTGCCAAGAACGCCATCCTCATCGTCGAATTCGCGCGCGAGGAATACATGGCTGGCAAGACCATCTACGATGCGGCACTTGCCGGTGCTCAATTGCGGTTGCGCCCCATTCTGATGACGGCCTTCGCCTTCATCCTTGGCTGCATCCCGCTCTGGATTGCGAGTGGCGCTGGCGGCATCTCCCGCCGGGTGCTCGGAACAGTGGTGATCGGCGGCATGCTGGCCTCCACGCTCATCGCAATCTTTATTGTTCCGGTTACGTTTGCGGTCGTCGAGCGCCTGTCTCACCGCTTCGCCACGAGCAGGGTGCGCAAGGAGACACGCGAGCCGGTAATTTCTGGAGATGGACGATGAGAAAGCAGAGCATCGCCGCAGCTCTTGGCGCGGCAACACTAATCCTGTCCGGCTGCACGGTCGGGCCAAAATACAAGCGCCCCACCGTCGATACGCCCACGGTGTATCGCGGTGCCGAGGCCAATGGCAACACGCAAACCAGCCAGCAACCGCACGATATGAGCGGCGCGGCGCTGCCCGGTCCACCGAACAGCCCCGCTTCTACAGCGCTCTCGATTGGTGACGAGAAGTGGTGGGAGGTCTTTGGCGATCCGCAATTGCAGGACCTGATCCGCCTGGCGCTCAAGCAGAACTACGATGTCCGCATCGCTGCGGAACGTATCCTGGAGTCACAGGCACAGCTCGCCATTACTCGCTCGCAGCAATTTCCGGAGATCAACGGAGTCGGCGGCTACACCGCGCAGCGATATCCCTCAGCGCAGTTCGGCGGACTTGGTTCGTTCGTCACGCACCTCGGCCAGCTCGGCCTCGCGTCCTCCTGGAACCTCGACTTCTGGGGGCAATATCGCAACGCCACGAAGGCTGCGCGCGCGCAGTTGCTCGCAAGTCAGTGGGCGCAGCGAGGGGTCATGGATACCCTCATCCTGGATGTCGCAACAGGCTACTTTCACCTGCGCACGCTTGATCTAGAGCTGGAAATCTCCAGGCGCACACTCGCCTCCCGGCAAGAGTCGCTGAAGCTCACTCAGACTCTCGAGGCAGGCGGCAACGTCAGTCTGCTCGACGTGCGTCAGGCCGAAGAACTGGTCAACGCGGCCGCCGCTACTATCCCGGACACCGAGCGGCAAATCACGCAGGAGGAGAACGCACTTCAGACATTGCTCGGTCAGAATCCCGGTGAGATCGCCCGCGGTTTGCCCATCGACCAGCAACCGCGGATGCCGGTTGTACCCGCCGGGCTTCCCTCCGCACTCATCGAGCGGCGTCCGGACATCCGCCAGGCGGAAGAGCTGCTCATCTCCGCAAACGCGCAGATCGGAGTTGCGAAGGCGCAGTATTTCCCTTCCATCTCTCTTACCGGCCAAGTTGGCACGGCGAGCAATGCGCTGAACACCCTCTTTCAGGACTCCACCTTCGCTTACAGTTATGGGGCGGCGGTTACGCAACCACTCTTCAATGCCGGCCGCATTCGTGGCAATGTCCATCTCACAGAGGCACAGGAGCGCGAGGCAGTCCTCGCTTATAAAAAGACCATCGCTCAGGCATTCCAGGACGTTTCAAATGCTCTTGTCGCGTACCAGAAATTCCGCGAATTCCGCGAGCAACAGGAGCACTTCGTCGTCGCATCGCGCGAGGCTGTGAATCTCTCCAACATGCGCTACACGGGTGGCTACTCCGGCTATCTTGAAGTGCTCACGAACCAGGCCGCTCTCTTCCAGGGCGAGCTCTCTCTGGCTTCTGCTCGCGAGGAGGAGATGCTCTCGCTGGTGCAGCTCTACAACGCTCTCGGTGGCGGTTGGCAGCAGTAACGTAGCCCTGTGAGAAACGATACGTTAGCAGTTACCTAACTGCGCGCGGTTACCTGATTCAGGCCGTCTTTGGACGGCCTTTTCCTTTTCTGTCTCGTTTTGAAGAATCCTCTGCCACTTTCGTCATGCGTTTCCCCTCTCGCACCATCTTCGTGCGCCGAGGTTGCACTTTCGTGGCACGAGCACTTGCCGACAACCTTGCCATAATGTCCCAACTGCGAGCTGCATTCTTACCCGCTCATGGACTCGCGACGGGCTCACACACAGGTGACGGACCATGCGTGCGAGCCTCAACTTTTTCTCCCGACCACCGGCAGCTGCAAAAAGGCTCGCGGTGGAGATGGATGGCAGGATGGCTATGGTTCGGAAATTATCTCGCTTCGCCCAGGCGCTCGCTGTACTTCCCTTGGTTGGCACAGGGCTTCTCAGTCCCGGCAGTACTGCCACCGCACATGCGCAGGCGACACCGCGCATCACCAGCCAGATAGAGACCTCGCCGCTCGTTTCCCTTTCGGGCGCCGTGCACCCCTGGGCGCGTCCGCAGTTTGACCGCGGACCAGCGCCGGCAAACATGAGCGGACGCATGCTGCTGGTTCTGAAGCGCTCCAAAGAGCAGGAATCGGCGCTGCAGACGCTGCTCGCTTCGCAGCAGGATCCACACTCTCCGAACTATCACAAATGGCTCACCCCGGATGAGTTCGGCAAGCGCTTCGGAGTCGCCGACTCTGACCTGCAGACGGTCACCAGCTATTTGTCGGCGCAAGGCATGAGCGTTGGCCGCGTCTATGGCGGTCACATGGCCATCGAAATGGGCGCCTCAACGGCACAGATCAGATCCACGTTCCAGACCGAAATTCACGCCTACTCAGTGGGCGGCAAGACCTTCTACGCGAACAACTCCAATCCGAAAATCCCGTCGGCGCTGCGCAGCGTTGTCTCCGGCTTTGCCGCACTCAATAACTTCAAGGTTGCACGTAGCTCCGGTGCGGGCGCCCAGGCAACACTGGACAGCGCGACGCACACGATCAAACCGCTCTACACCCCAAACTCCGCCAACACTATCTACGGAGTTTCGCCGGCTGACCTGGCGGTCGAGTACGGCATCCCCGCGGTCACGGCGCAGGGGGCGGGCGGGACGAATGTCATTGTCGGCATCATCGGAGACTCCGACATCAACATCTCCTACATCAACAACTACCGCACCATCTTCGGTCTCGGCACCAATCCCCCGGTGGTCATCGTGGACGGCAACGATCCCGGTGTGAATGGTGACGCCTATATCGCCTATAAGCAGATCGAACTTGTCGGCGCGGTTGCTCCCAAAGCGACCATCTACTATTACACCTCGGCAGACACCGACTATGACACAGGCATGGACTTCGCGCTGATCCGCGCCATCGCTGATAACCAGGTACAGGTTCTCCTGAATGGCTTCCAATCCTGTGAAACCGCGATCGGCTCCGGGGGAATGGCACTGATCAACCAGTCGGTAGAGCAGGCGGCAGCGCAAGGCATGACCGTCGTCGCAGCCGCCGGCAACACCGGATCAGCGGCATGCGAAGTACCGGGCACAACCGGCAATGCGACTTCGGGCTATGCCGTCAACGGCTACGCCACCTCTCCATACCTGACCGCCGTCGGCGGAACCGACTTCTACTACGGCACCGTGACACCCAAGAATAATTATTGGTCGACCGGCAACTCAGGTACCCCGCCTTACAAATCGATTGTGCAGTACATTCCGGAGCAAGTGTGGAATGACAGCTTTCCCAACTACACAAATTTCAGTCCTGGACCCTCGGTTGAGTTAGCGGGAGGAGGAGGCATCAGCACCGCAGGCGTCTACACCGATGACACAACAGCCGGGCCCCAACCGATTCCCTCCTATCAGTTCAACAACACCAAGGCCCGCGCCATCAGCAGCACCAGCCGTATCATCCCGGACGTATCGTTTTTCGCAGGAAGCGGCGCGAACAATACGGAGGGCTATGCCAGCGCCGCCTACCTCTTCTGCATGCAGGCCTCAGACTGCCAGAGCACCGGGACGGTATTCACTTACTCAGGTGGAACCGAAGCGTCGAGCGCGGTCTTCGCCGGAGCTGTCGCACTCACCGTCAATAACAAGAACGGGATTTCACGTTTCGGGCTTGGCAACGTGAACCCATCGCTCTACTCGTTACTCGGCTCAACAATCCCCGTCCATGACGTCACAATCGGTAACAATAAGCTGCAATGCATCAACGGCACTCCCAATTGCGCAAAAAATGGCACCAACAACAATTATGTGATGACGGGCTATGCTGCGGGGACTGGTTACGATGCAGCTTCCGGTCTTGGGAGCTTCAGTATCAGTAACTTCGTCACCAACTATGCCCCTTCGGGCACAACAGCCAGCACAGTAACCCTGAATGTAGTCGATGCTACGACCAACCAGCCGCTGCCCGCTTGCACGATTAACGGCGTCACCTTCCCGCACTGCACCACGCACAGCACGTGGCTTAAATTCACCGTCGCAGCAAGCCCTAGCGCAGCCACCGGCGACGTTGCCATCTTTACTTCCAGCCCGCTGCAGGGCGAGCAGGCAGTCGAATCCCTGACCTTGAGCGGAGGCACGGCGAGCGACAGCTGGAACCTGCTTCCTGGCGGCTCTTACAACATCTACGCCCGCTACGCTGGAAATACGACGTACGCTGCCAGCGTCACATCCAGTTCTTACCCCATCATGGTGAAGCCGGAAGGTTGCCAGATGGTGGTCTACGGGCACAACATCAATACCGGTTCGTCCACCAACATCCCCTACGGCACGCCGGTCAGCATTACGGTTGAACCGTATTCCTCGGCAAGCACAAACAACGTCGCCATTCCCTCTGGCTCCATCAACGTCACCGATGGCGCCACGCAGATCACGACACTGCCCATCAACTCGGAAGGCGCTGCAACCTTCAGTTCGAACCTGCTGGCGCAGGGTTCCCACTCCATCAAGCTTACCTACCCGGGTGATGCCAGCTTTACCTCATGCTCCACCGGAACTTACCTGGCGAACATCACCAAGGCCTCGACCACGACAACCCTGAAACCCTCTAACGCGAGCGCCAACTCGGGCTTCATCTATATGACGGCGGTTGTGCAATCTGCCACATTTCCGAACAACGGCACCGCGCCAACCGGCACTGTCACCTTCAACACCAATCCTTCGCAGACTGTAACCCTGGTGCAGGGCTTCGATCCGAACGGCAACGCCATCGCCACAGCGAGCGCGAGCATCAGCAAGCAGAACTTGGCATCCGGCAGCTTGACAGGGACTTACAATCCGGCGACCGGCTCGAACTACACTGGATCGAGTGGCACAGTTAATGTGGACACTACGGATCCTTTCTTCAACGGGACAACCACCACAACCTTCACAATCTCCGATACCAACGGGATCACGAGCCCCGGCCCGTATCCCGCCAGCGATTCGCTGACGCTCAACATCCACGTAGCCTCGCCCAATTCAGATCCCAGCGGCTGCGGAACCTTTTTTGGATTCCCCCTATGCAGTACACCATTGGTGAGTATCTACGCGGATGGAATTCTATTGACCGATAGCCTCACGGTCGATAGCAGCGGCAACACAACCTTCACCCTCCCGCGACAGAACGGCTATCTCGCGCTGCCCTCCGGGAAGGTGCAGATCGACGTTATCTATAGCGGCTATTACTTCCTCGCAACATTCATCGCGCAGGATGGAGCATCGAGCTCGTTCCAAACGATCAACATCAGCGACGACCGCACCAACGCAGACTTCTCCTTGCAGTCGGACACCACGGTCAATCAGTCAGCCCCACTTGTCGGTGCGACGGCGCAGGCCATCTATAACCTGCGTCTCACCTCGCTCTATAACTTCAACAGTGCTTACAGCACAACCCCCATCAAACTCACCTGCAGTGTCATCGGCTACAGCCTCGCCGGTGTCCGCAAAACTATTCCGACTGGCCTGACCTGCGGCTTCGGAACGCTGACAACCACAACCGTGAATGCCACAATCGGGACAGCCGGCTACACGACCAAAACGCTGGTCGTCGGCCCTGACACATCCCACGTCGTCCCCACCTCGTTCAATGTTGTTCCCGCGCAGCCGGCCGACCGCTGGTGGATCGCTACCGGCGGAACCACACTCGCCTGCATCTTCCTGCTCGGATTGCCCGCACGCCGTCGCAAGTGGCAATCACTGCTGGGAGCATGCGCAATGATCATCGTCAGCTTTGGGATGACCGGCTGCGGCGCATCTGTCGCATCAGGCCCCAACCAGGATTACTACAACACCCTCACCGGCGGTGGCGGAACTCCAAACGCAGGCAGCACACCAGTCACCTCGGGCACTTATACTGTGCTCGTCACCGCAACGACAACCACCAACACCACCCTCGTCCACACCCTGCCGATCCAGGTCCTGGTCGGTAGCGCCAACTAACCAGCTTGCAGCCAAAGAGGCCACACTCCATCGAGTGTGGCCTCTCTAATTTGAGCGATTCGTTATCGGGCGCGCCGCAACGTCACGAAGGAGCGCCCCTCGTAGAACCGGTATGCTCCTTCAGCCGGCGTATCGAGTACCTGCAGCGGCATGGGACGACGCAGGTCGGCATCATGATGGCTGCCTACGTTCAAAAGTTCATTCGCGCCGAGATCCATCACCACAAAGCGGTCATTTTGAATGAAGCCGACGCCGTAAGCTCCAGGTACAAGTTTGCGCGCGTCGCTGCCGTCGCCTAGTTCGAGCGGCACTTCGGTGATCAGATATGCCTGGTAGCGCTGCTGGATTCCGCTCGAATAACCGGACGTGTCCACCAGGGCCATCAGCGTGAACATGCCATCCGCATAACGGACTCCGCCACTGTTGCGCGTCTGCACCGTCGCACTCTGTCCGCGAAAGAAAACCTGGGCCGGCATCAGGTTGGTCGTGTCTGCGGCCTTTAAAACACCCGCCTGCTTTGTCGTCGTGGCAGTTCCCTGCTGCTGCGCCATGACCGGCTGCAGAATGCTCACGCTTACCGCCAATATGCCCGCCAGCGCCGTGCGCCGCGTCGATTCCGTCTTGCTCATGGCGCTAGCTTAACCCTTGTCACTCATTTATTGACAGCGGCAGCAGCGGTTTCATCGGCCGTGTGCAGGTGCCAGGGCACGCTCTCCCCGGAAAGCTCCGGATGCTCACGCAGAAAATTCAGCGTGGAGGTGTTGGCCATCGGATCGTCCTTCTCGTCCGCAAAGAGAGAGGCCTGCACCGCTGCCTTCTGCTTGTCACCCTCGCGCCGATAGATGATGGCAAGGTTGTAGTGCGCCGACAAATCATCCGGTTCGATGTTCTGCACGGTCTCATACTCCGTCCGTGCCAGATCGTACTTGTGCTGTTGGTAATAGCTGAAGCCCAGCTCACGATGCGCGTCGATCGATCGCGGGAACAGCGAAATCACCTTTTGCAGATTAGCCACGGCTGATGTCAAATCGCCCTGATTGCGCTCGACCAGCGCCTGATAGTAAAGCGCTCGCGCATCACCCGGCATCATGGTGAGCGCCTGCTTCAGGCTTGCCGCAGCATCTGCGTAGCGCTCCCACTGCAGGTACACGATGCCCAGGTTGGTGTATGCATCCCCGTAGTCCGGGCGCAATTTCGTCACCTCGCTGAATGCATTCTTCGCCTCGGCGTACTGCGCCTCGTCCAGAAGCGCGATGCCGAAGTTATTCCATCGCATCCACTCCTGATTGTCTTTAGGCTCAGCCGCCATCGGCGTGTTCTCGCCAATCTTCAAAACTCGCGAGCGTACGGCCATCTCAGCAACCGGATACGGAGGATGCTTGTCACCCAACGCAAAGTTGGTGAACGCCTCGTCAAAGTGCCGATAGTTCACTTTGGCCGTGATCGTATATGGGCCCGTTCCGTCTTTCGGGATACGGAAGCCATATCTCACCAGGGTGGAACGGCCCGGCTGTATGGTCGCATCCGTCGCCGTCGTATGACGGTCCCAGATCTCATGCTTGACCAGCAGATTTCCCTTGGCATCCAGCAGCCGCGTCACAAAGCTGTGTGCGTCTGGATCAAGATATCCTTCCCCATTTAGTATGCCGCTCGCATGCAACACCTTGCCCGTAGCATCGGTCAGTTCGAATTCCGCCCACGCCTGATACATGTCGCGCTGTTCCGGGATAAGCGTATGGCCGACACCCTTGTTCTGGATCACCACCATCGCCTGCAGTTCATCGCCGGGCTTGATGTCGAACGTCTTCGTACCCAGCGGCGCGATCAGCCCCGAGCCGTCGGTCCGCGCCAGTGCGAACAAATCGACGTTCAGCTTGTCGGCTTTCAGATACTCAAGCGTCTTCTTCAGCTGCTCGTCATAGCCGTAAAGGAATGGGACAGCCGTGTTGCCGGCGATCCAGCGATGCGAAACAATCGTGCCATTCTTGGTGGAGACGTCCCTCTGTAGCGCAGCTTCGCGTGGCATGTGACAGCTCTGGCAGGTTTGGTAATCCTTCTTATAGAAGGGCAAGGGCGACTGCTTCGCATAAGACGATCGCTGCCACTCGTCATACAAGCCGATGGCCCGTAGCCATTTGTAGTCGTTCAGTGTCTCTGGAATATTCGCCTTGTGGCACGCAGCGCAGTATTCCGGCGTCCGATAGAAATCCTTCATCACCGCGGCCTTGTGCCGATCCACGTGCGCTGTGATCTCGGCAAAGCTGACCTCGCCGCGGATAGGCTTGCCTTGCTCATCCATCATCACCGCCGGCACACCCATCACGTAGGAGCCCAGCCCGTAGGTCGGCTGCAACTTCTGGATGGAGTGGCATACCGTGCAGGTCACCCCGTCTTGGTCGGAATCCCGGTCGGAGAGGGCCGGACGCGGAGTCACCTGTCCGGAAAAAAGCATGATCGGGTTATGGCATCCCTCACAATGACGCGAAAACTCCATGCCCTTGGAGTTCTGCAGCAATCCAACATTCTTCGTATAGAACGGCGTGCGGAATGAGTTCGCATGCACCGACTGCCGCCACTGGTGGTAGGCGGCCTCATGACAATGCTGACAATACTGTGCTGTCGGAAAAGCGCCCGGCTGGATGAAGGTGTCGCCTTCGATCTTCGCGATGCTGGGCAGGAAAGGCTGTCCTTTGCCGAAGCGATAGCTATACGTCTGCTCCATCTGCTCGGCGTATTTCTGCCGGTTTGCGTCGATGCGCTCGCCGGCATGCAGCGATTTCAAACCGCCAACGCACAGCGCACCCAGGCCTGCACCACAAAGCAACCACCGTGAGATTTTGATTGCTGAATCGCGACTCATTCTGCTCGTCATTGCACCATCACTGGCCCGGCGCATGGGAAGGGACCACTCGAACTATAACGATCTCGAATGTCGCCCGACAAGGAAGAACAACCGCTGGAGACCTTATAAACACTGGCCGTTCGTTGCCTTCGCGTTTTCTCCATCTTTCGATGGAGAGCTAGTTCAATCTTCCGTTCGGCTACCGATTCGAAACGCGCATCCAAGGATTGATCAGACCGGAACACCTGCAAGGAGAGCTATGCCGATCCGCGCTACTGGCAAAAACCTATCCCGCGAAGAGGAAGCAACCGCGTCCGCGGTGCAGCAGGAGCTGGAACGTCCTACTGCAATCCAGATCTACGCGCAGGTAGCCAAGAATGCACGCCAGGAATTGCGCCGTCCCGCGCGCAGCCTCGCCATATCGGGCTTCGCGGGCGGCGTCACCATGGGATTGACCGGCCTCGCCACAGCGATCGCGCGCGCGGAGCTGGGTACCAGTGGGGTCGCCCACTTCATCACCACCCTGCTCTATCCCATCGGCTTCATTGCGGTCATTCTCGGCCGCGCACAGCTCTTTACGGAGAACACCCTCTACCCGGTAGCGCTTGTGCTGAGTGAACGTCGCCACTATCTGGCAACTCTGCGCCTCTGGGTCATTGTTCTGGTATGCAATTGCCTGGGTACCCTCGCCTTTGCGGTGCTGGCGGTTCGCACAGACGCCCTGCAACCAAAATATGTTGAGAGCCTGGCCGCCATCGGTGCCGAAATCGCTAATCACTCGCTCTCCACCATCTTCTGGAGCGCCATCATCGGCGGATGGATCATCGCGTTGGTTGCGTGGCTTGTGAGTGGCAGTCACTCGATCAGCGGATCCATGCTGCTCATCTGGCTGCTGGCCTTCGTCGTAGGGCTCGGTCACTTCGCCCACTGCGTGGCCAGCAGTGGAGAGGTCCTCTCCGCCGTGCTGCACCATAAACTGCCGGCGTTGAGCTATTTCCGTTGGTTGTGGCCCGCAGTGCTGGGAAATATCATCGGCGGTGTCGGTCTTGTCACTCTGCTCGAATACGGACAAACCGCGGAAGAGTGATAGCGCCCTACATGAGCTCTAAACGAGCATCTGAAAGAGTAATTTGGAGGAGTGAAATCGTTCAGGGCCGCGGAATGCCGCCCAGTTTCCGCAGCACGGCCTCACGCACTATGCGGAATCTCTCCGGTGCATCAGCCATGAGCGAATGCTCCACCGCTCGCTTGTAGCCGCCGGTCCAGATTGTGTACATCACGGCAAGGGCGCAGCCCACTCCAAGAGCAAAGCCGAAGAAGTAGCCGATCATGATATTCCACAGCTCACTCATCGTGTTGCCGGCTCCTCTCTTCTGCTGCTCAGCCTTCTATAGCGCACGATACATCACCAGCGCATCCACATAACCGAGCGTTGGATGGAGAAACGCCTCCGGAAGCCGTCCTATTGTTGCGAAGCCAAGCGAGGTCCACAACCGAACAGCGCGCTCATTCGTACGTACAACGAAGTTGAATTGCATCGCGCGAAAGCCGCGCTGACGCGCCACTTCGAGCGAATGGATGCACATCGCGCGAGCCACGCCCCGTCCTGTCGCGTGTTGTGCCGTGACATAGCCGCAGTTGGCCACGTGTGCTCCGCCGCCCTGCTGGTTGGCGCGGAGATAATACGTTCCCACAATCGAGCCGTCCATCTCCGCAACAAACACCTCGTGTCCCGGCGAGAACCAGTACGTCAGCGTATCTTCGCGGCTCATCTCCCGCGGCAGTGTGTAGGTGTCGCCCGCGCGGACCATCGGCTCGACGATCTGCCCGATCGCATCATCGTCCCGCCGAGTAGCGCTGCGTATCAATATGCCATCCATCATGACCTCGCCAGAAACAGGAATGCCCCGCCCGGCAAAGGACGAGGCATTCCCTTCGAGCAGTGCGCTTCCTATAGCTGATTCATCTTCTGGAGGAATTCCGCATTGTTCCGCGTCTTGTACTGCCGGTCCACCAGCAGCTCCATCGCCTCCACAGGCGACAGCGGATTCAGCACCTTGCGCAGAATCCAGATGCGCTGCAGGTCTTCCTTGGGAATGAGCAGCTCTTCTTTTCGGGTGCCGGAGCGCTGAATGTCGATTGCCGGGAAAACGCGCTTGTCGACCAGCTTACGATCCAGGATGACTTCCATGTTGCCGGTACCCTTGAACTCTTCGAAGATCACCTCGTCCATACGGGAGCCGGTATCGACCAGAGCCGTCGCGATGATGGTCAGCGAGCCGCCTTCTTCAATGTTGCGCGCCGCACCGAAGAAGCGCTTCGGCCGCTGCAAAGCATTGGAATCCACGCCGCCCGACAGCACCTTGCCCGAAGGCGGCACAATCGTGTTGTAGGCACGCGCGAGGCGCGTGATGGAATCCAGCAGGATCACCACGTCGCGCTTGTGCTCGACCAGGCGCTTCGCCTTCTCGATCACCATCTCCGCCACCTGCACGTGGCGCGCAGCGGGCTCATCGAAGGTGGAGCTGATGACCTCGCCCTTCACTGAGCGCTGCATATCCGTTACCTCTTCCGGACGCTCGTCGATCAGCAGCACAATCAGCGCAACCTCTGGATGATTGGTCGTGATTGAGTTCGCGATCGACTGCAGCAGCATCGTCTTGCCGGTACGCGGCGGCGCGACGATCAGCCCGCGTTGCCCCTTTCCGATTGGCGTCAGCAGATCCATCACCCTGCCGCTGGTGTTCTCGTGCACCGTCTCCATCCGAATGCGCTCTTCCGGATACAGCGGCGTCAGGTTGTCAAACAGGATCTTGTTCCGTGTCTCTTCCGGCGATTCGAAGTTGATGGCCTCGATCTTCACCAGTGCGAAATACTTCTCGCCTTCATGCGGCGGCCGCACATTGCCGCTGATCGTGTCGCCGGTCTTCAGGTCGAATTTGCGTATCTGCGACGGAGACACGTAGATATCGTCCGGACCGGGCAGATAGTTGTAGTCGGGGGAACGAAGGAATCCGTAACCGTCCGGCAGGATCTCCAGGACGCCTTCAGCGAAAATATGGCCCTCTTTTTCGCTCTGTGCCTGGAGGATCTTGAAGATAAGGTCTTGTTTGCGAAGTCCGCTGGCTCCGGGAATTTCGAGGCTGCGCGCGATGCGGCTCAGCTCAGTAATATTTTTTTCTTTCAGTTCTGCGATAGTCACAATTCACCTGCGGTGGGAGGTTGGGAGGAAGACCGATGATGGAAGGGAGGTGTACTTCAGGAAGGGATTTAGTGTAACAGTGGGACGACTCGCCGCAGCCAGCGGCCGCGCTTATGCTGCGCGGCGCTGCTGCGAAACCTGCTCTAAAGCCACTTTGGTGTCACCGTGCGCACCCATGGGGCTCGCCTCATGGAAACGGACAAGCACTTCATTCGTAGTGTCCTGAAGGCGGGTGTTCGGCTTGTGAAGCTTCCGCGTGGCCTTGGAGGCCAGTTGGCAGAGCTGGTATCGATTCGAAATGTGGGTGAGTGCCCCATAGATCAGATCGGAACGCATGAAAATTTTCCTCTCATTTCCTCGACGGTCTTGGCGCGGTCCCCCACGGATATCCACCATTGGACGCCGCCACCTCAGTCTTTTGTTGTCTCTTTAACTACCTATGACGCAAATCGCTCCAAAAAGATGCAGAAGTGCGCCACGCCTGACAGCTTTTGCTTTCTAAAGATTTGGCACTACTTGGAATAGGCAACTCGACGTTTGGGGCCGCTCACCTGAATGGCCGATCGCTTCGAACTGGGTTTAACAAACCCCCTTGTTCTAATCGGCTCAGGAACGCCAGAACCTTTGTCTTGGAGGTGATAAATAGAGCCGCATCACCCCGGCAGGTTCGACATTATCGTTAACGCTTACGTAGGTCAACACTTTTTTCATATATCCTGAAAAGAGCTCTCCACATATTTGTAAAAATCTTATAAGTTTCATGGTTTCTTAGGCTTGGAGGCATGGAGACAAGGGATTACTGATCTGTAACCAGCTACTGGTGCATCATGATAAGGGCCGATTTCTCCTGAAAATCATATCGGGCGTTCCCCCAGCGTTCCCCCTTGGATGCGCCCCGTCAGCTCCAGAAGTTTCTGTCCAACGTACGGTATTGGATCGCCTCCGCCAGGTGTTGCACTGTCAGCGCCGGCACCCCTTCAAGGTCCGCAATCGTACGTGCCACCTTCAGGATGCGGTCGTGGGCACGTGCGCTGAGTCCTTGCTGCTGCATCGCCCGCTCAAGCAGCCGGTCGGCCTCCGGCGGCAGTTCGCACCATTGGCGAATCTGACGGGTCGTCATCTGGGCATTCGAATAGATCGCTTCATTCTGAAACCGCTCATGCTGCCTGACGCGCGCCGCAAGTACCCGGGCCCGTATTTCCGCCGAGCCCTCACTCGCCTGCCCGGCGCGCAGCTCTCGATACTGCACCGCAGGGACCTCTATATGGATATCGATGCGATCCAGCAACGGCCCCGATACCCGCGACACATACCGCTGCATCATCGGCGGCGTGCACTGACATTCGCGGCTCTTGTCGTTGAAGTACCCGCACGGACACGGATTCATGGCCGCCGCCAGCATGAACCTCGCCGGAAAGTTCAGCGACATGGACGCACGCGCAATCGTGACCGTGCCATCCTCGAGCGGCTGTCGCATCACCTCCAGCACATTGCGCGGAAACTCCGGCAGTTCATCCAGGAAGAGCACGCCATTATGTGCCAGGGAGACTTCGCCCGGCCGCGGCACTGCACCTCCACCGATCAGGCCAGCATCGGAGATCGTGTGGTGCGGCGAGCGGAACGGCCGCTGTGTCACCAGGCCGCAAACTGCATCCAGCACGCCCGCTACCGAGTGGATCTTGGTCGTCTCCAGCGCTTCAGCAAAGGTCAAAGGCGCAAGAATCGACGGCAGCCTCTTCGCCAGCATCGTCTTTCCCGAACCAGGCGGCCCGATCATCAGAATGTTGTGGCCGCCAGCAGCCGAGATTTCAAGCGCTCGTTTCGCCACGGTTTGACCGCGCACATCCTTGAAGTCGAAGGGATACTGCTGAAGCTTGTCGAGCATCTCGCTCGATCGCACGCGATATGGCTGGACGTGGATGCCGCCGTTCGCCGCTGCGTTCAGCAGCTCGCGCGCCTGCGGCAACGACTCCACCGGATACACATTCAGTCCCTCGACCACCGCGGCCTCCGGCGCGTTTGCCGCCGGCACAATCATGTTGGCGATGCCGCGCTGCTTCGCTGCCACCGCAATCGGAAGCATTCCCGGTACGCCGCGCACACTGCCATCCAGGCCCAGTTCGCCGACTGTAAGAAACTGACTCAGATCGCGATTCAACAGCGCACCCTGCGCGCCCAGAATGCCGATAGCAATGGGCAAATCGAAGCCAGACCCTTCCTTCTTCAGGTCGGCTGGAGCCAGATTGATAGTGATGTGGGTAGGCGGCAGCGAAAAGCCGGCATTGCGGATCGCAGCGCGAACACGATCACGGCTCTCGCGCACCGCGGCGTCAGGAAGTCCAACGGTAGAGAAGCGCTCCTGCGCCTCCTGAATGCCGGAGAAGTCCACCTCAACATCAATGATGTGCGCGTCGATGCCGTACACCGCAGCACTCAGCGCCTTGAAGAGCATCCCGTGGGCCCGCCTGACAGATGGAAAAGGCGAGTATAACCATCGCTTTACGCTTGGAGGCAGACCACAAAGGTTGCAGAACAGTCGCAGGTCGCCGAGTCAGCAAGGATTCAAACAGGAGATTGCCGAAGTTGGTCTCACGGCTCGTCCAACCTGGGAGTGATGGAGTGATACCGACCTTGTTTTATTGATCGCGAAGTTGGCGGCTCGACGACTTGCTGACTCACTGACTCGCACTCATCGCCACTGCTACCATAACCAGTCGTGAAAACCTCGCTATTCGATCTCTACAAAGTCGGGATTGGCCCCTCCAGCTCGCACACCATGGGTCCCATGCGCGCGGCGCGCACCTTCCTCCTGGCGCTCGACGCCCGCCACCTGCTCGCGTCCACGGTCGAAGTCCACGCTGATCTCTACGGATCACTCGCGCTCACCGGCTCCGGTCACGGCACCGATCGCGCCGTTATCCTTGGCCTGCTCGGCGAAGAGGCGGCCACCCTCGATCCGGAAACGATCGACAGCAAACTCGAAGCCATTCGTCTCTCCTCGACCCTCTCCTTGCTTGGCCGCCACATCGTTCCCTTCCGAGAGTCGCAGCACATCCTCTTTCATCGCGACCAGATGATTCCGCCCGGCACGCACACGCAACACCCCAATGGCATCCGCTTCTCTGCCTTCGATGTCACCGGCGCATCGCTCTTCAGCGCGACGTACTTCTCTATCGGCGGCGGCTTCATTGTCGAAGATGGCGCGGACCTGAACGCTACGCCCATCATGTCCACGGCCTGCCTGCCTTATCCCTTCCAAAGCGCAGCCGAACTGCTCGATATGGCAAAGCGAGACAACCTGCGCATCGACGAGATCATGATGCGCAACGAATGCGCCCACCGCGGCGACACACCTGACTGCGCCGATTCCGTGCGCCGCGACATCATTAGCATCTGGGAAGTCATGCAGAGCTGCGTCGCACGCGGCCTCGCGACAGATGGCATACTACCCGGCGGACTGCGCGTGCGCCGCCGCGCCAAGCGTCTTGCAGCGCGTCTGCAGCAACAGGAAGCCGCAGGCAAAGGCACGGGCGATCCGCTCGCGCCGCTCGACTGGGTCACCATCTACGCCATGGCCGTGAATGAGGAGAACGCCGCAGGCAGCCGCGTCGTCACCGCGCCCACCAACGGCGCAGCCGGCGTCATTCCCGCCGTCGCGCACTACTACCGCAACTACATTGCGGGCGCAGATGAGGCCGGCATCCTGCGCTACTTCCTCACCTCGGCGGCGATCGGCATTCTCTACAAAGAGAACGCCTCTATCTCCGGCGCAGAAGTCGGTTGCCAGGGCGAAGTCGGCGTCGCGTGCTCCATGGCCGCCGGCGGACTCGCTGCAGCAATGGGCGGCACCAACGCGCAGGTCGAGCACGCCGCCGAGATCGGCATGGAGCACAACCTCGGCATGACCTGCGATCCCATCGGGGGCCTCGTCCAGATCCCGTGCATCGAGCGCAACGCGATGGGCGCCGTCAAAGCTGTCCACGCCTGCCGCATGGCGTTAGCCGAAGAGGACGAGCACAAAGTCTCCCTCGACCAGGTCATTCGCACCATGTACGAAACCGGACTAGATATGCAGTCGCGCTATAAGGAAACCTCGCTGGCCGGGCTGGCTTTGAATGTCATCGAGTGCTGAGAAGCTGCATGAAACTCAAATCAATACTTGATCTATTCCGAAAGGCTTTTGTCGGGCATGCTTGCTCGTCGGACCGATTTTGGTGGTCCTAGCGATTGCATTTGGAATCCACACGTACATCTCTTTGAGAAGGAGCCTCTCAACGAGCGGCGTCATCGTAGGTGAGACCCGGGTTCACGACCCCGATAATGATTCTTCGAGCTTCGCCCCAGTCTTTTCTTTCACGGCGGCAAATGGACAGACCTACACCATCACGTCAACTGTCTCTTCGAATCCCCCCGAATTCTCAGTAGGACAACACGTCAAAGTGCTTTACAAAGAAGGTGACCCTAGGGTGGCCAGACTTGAATCATTTCGGCAACTTTGGACCATGGGGATCGTGTTGAGCAGCCTGGGACTCATCGGGAGCACGACAGGACTTGTTCTGCTGAAAATGGAGCGCCGACGGACTCTGCAACTTGCATGATTTTAGATCGCAAGGGACCCACATTACAGTCGTGCTGCAAGGACCCTCACTAGCGGGGTTGGCGTTAAACGTCACTGAGTGCTGAGACATAGAAGTGGAAAATTGAGCGACATTCTTCCAATCACTGTCAAACAAGGAGCTTCCCTTCGCGGTAACGAATACGGGTGGGAGATCGCTGCTTTCCCTAACGCATTGGCACGCGCCGAAGCTCTCGGGTATGGCTGTCTGGGCGGGCAGTTTCAATTCCGATTGCAAGATGCCACTTGCGAAATGTATTGGCTTAATGCTGACTCGAGCGAACGCGGAAAAGATGAAGCTTGGTCGACATATATCCGCCGATCGTCTTCAGAAGTTTTGCTCGCATTCCAGCGACGAGTCAGCCATACAGCTTTCTGGAAAGAAGCGTTGCGATGGCCGATCATCGAAGACGCAGTAGAGCGGGGCTTCGATCCAATCAGCGCGCTGGTTTTTGTTGCATATTTTGTCAAGGAAGCTGAAGCCGGGCGCACTTCCCTACGGTAATTCGCGCCGATTGTTAGGCGCTTTCCGCATTCGAAGCTAAAACGTGACGTCTGCCCGCAGCCGCCCCAAAAACAACTCACAAGCCAACGGAGTCACCAGCACCCCATCCCGCTGATACTCCGCAAACACCGCCCACAGCTCCGCCACCATTCCCTCATACCCACGCTCACCGGGCCGCGGGATCGCCGACAGCGACTCTGCATAACCAAGCAAGGTCGCAAAATCCACGGTCATGGAATGGTGCAAGGTCGTCCGCTGCCAGCTCGATGTATCCAAAAACTCCTGCAAACGCTCGTTGAAGTCGCGCCGGGTCTCCGCTTCGGCGGAATCCGTGCGCCACCGGCGAAGAATCTCCGAGAGCTCGTTCGACACCGCCGCGCCGCTGTCGCGATGCCCATTCGTTGCCACCAGCACCCAGCCGCCCGGCCGCAGAATCCTCTCAAACTCGCGATGCGCCCGCTGCCAGTCGAACCAGTGCATCGCACGCCCCACGGCGATCAAATCGACGCTCGCATCCGGCAGTGTGGTCGCCTCCGCACTTCCCTCCACTACGTCGAGCGCCGGCCGCTTGTCTCGCCAATCACGGCACGCCTGCAGCATCTCGCGATTCGGTTCGATTGCGATCACGCGATGTCCAGCTTCGAGGAATATCTCGGCCAGCATCCCCGTACCCGCGCCAACGTCCGCTACAACCGCGTCCTCCGGCAGCGCGCCATGCTCACGCAGAAACGCAATGATCCCGCGCGGGAAGCGCGGCCGATAGGCAAGATACGCCTCCACCCGGCCCGAAAATCTCTCAGTATGTGAATGCCTCGAACGCAAACAGCATCCTCAAGCCGCCGAGTGCTTGGCCTGCGCATCCACGAGATCGCCGGTCGTTTCGTGGCCATCCTGGATCTTCAGGAGCTTCAGAATCGGCGAGGTCAGCATCGTCGTCACTAGCGCCATCACCACCAGCATGGTGAACAAGGTCGGCGAGAAGACGCCGGCATTGTAGGCGATGTTCAGCACAATCAGCTCCACCAGCCCGCGCGTGTTCAGCAGCGCACCCAACGCCCCGGCATCACGCCAGGACTGGCCGTTCCACCGTGCAGCGATGATTGCGCCGCCCATCTTGCCCGCCACCGCGGCCACGAGCACCAGCCCCGCCCACCACCACATCCTCGCGCCGTTTAACAGGTCAAGCCGCGTCCGCATACCGGTCAACGCGAAGAAGAGCGGCAGCAGCAGCACGGCAATCAGCATGTCCGACCGGTCGCGGATCTCCTCCTGCCAGCGCGGAATCCGCGGGAAGCACACACCGGCAAGGAATGCACCAAACAGCGGATGGATACCAAGCACATCCGTCGCCGCTGCGGAGAGCAGCACGCAAGCCACCACGACGCCCAGCAGTTCCAACGACAACTTCGTCGACTTGTACCGCTTCACCGCCAAGTTAGCCAGCGGACGGACAACTCCAAGCATGAACAGCAGGTAGCCCACCAGACCTGCCATGCGGATACCAAGGCTTGCCGAGCCGCCCTCCTTGCCCAGCAACGTAAGCGCAAAAGCCAGCAGCAGCCACGCCACTACGTCATCTACCGCGGCGCACAGGATGGCCGTCGTCCCCAGCGAGGTGGATTGCAGCCGCCGTTCTTCCAGGATGCGTGCCAGCACCGGAAAGGCCGTGATGCTCATCGAAATGCCAAGGAAAAGCACAAACGGCATGCTGCCAATGCCGTGCGGGGCGAATCGGATTCGCAGTGAGTGCGCCAGCAGCGCCGCCGACGCAAATGGAAGCAGGATGCTCATCGCGCTGGCCAGCACCGCCGTGCTCCGCTGCTTATAGAGCTGCGCGTAATCCAGCTCCATCCCGATCAGAAACAGATAGAGGATAAGGCCGACGGTGCTCAGATTCTCGAAGGCCGCGAAGGAATGCGGCGTGAAGCTATGCGCAACGCTCGGGAAATACCGCCCGAGAACCGAGGGCCCAATGAGGATTCCGCCAACGATCTCACCAATGACCCGGGTCTGACCCATCTTGCGGGCGAGCCACCCGCACGTCAACGTCACGAGCAACACAACCGACATCTGCAGGAGCAGGAGCGTCATGCGATGCGCTGTCCCTTTCGTTTACGCAGGTTTCCAGAGGGCAGTCTTTCGAAGTGCATGTCAGGCGCGGCGTGGATTCAGGTGCCCACGTCTGCACCGCTTCAGGGACAGTGCGCATCACGCCTTAGATCAGGGCCAGCGCCCGCTCTCTCTGGCGATTTCCTTATTGTAGCGTCGAACCTGACCCTTCGCAGCGCGACGCTCGCCTGTGCAATTCGTGATCCGGCAACTTCTTTAACGCTCTACCGCCATAGCCACGGAGTTCCCGCCGCCCAGGCACAACGCCGCAACCCCGCGATGCAGATTGCGATGCTTGAGCGCGTAGATCAGCGTCGTCAGCACACGCGCGCCGCTGGCGCCGATGGGATGTCCCATCGCAACCGCACCGCCATTCACATTCACTCGTGCCGCAAGATCCGGCGCATCCAGCCCTACTTCTTTCATCACGCCCAGCGCCTGCACCGCGAAGGCCTCGTTCAGTTCGTAAAGGTCCACCTGCTCCTTCGACCAACTCGCCTTTTTGAGAACACGCTGGATGCCGATCACCGGCGCCAGCATCACCCACTTCGGATCCACGCCGCTGGTCGCCTGCGCCCGGATGTGCACCATCGGCTCCAGTTTCAGCTCAGCCGCCTTTCGCGCCGACGTCACCACAACCGCCGCCGCTCCATCATTCACTCCCGGAGCATTGCCCGCCGTCACCGTACCGTCCTTTTTGAACGCCGGCTTCAGCGCGCGCAACGCATTCAGTGATGCGTCCTCGCGCACGCTCTCGTCGCGGTCCAGCACGCCGGCAGGCTCGCCCTTCTTCGCTGGAAGCTGAACTGGCAGCATCTCATCCTTGAATGCGCCAGCTTTCTGCGCAGCCGCGGCCTTCTGATGCGAAGCCAATGCATACGCGTCCTGCTGCTCGCGGGTGATCGAGTGCTTCTCCGCCACGTTCTCGCCCGTCACGCCCATGTGGTAGTCGTTGTAGATCTCCCACAGACCGTCGTGGACCATCGAGTCCACGACCTTCGCATCGCCCATGCGGAAGCCGTTGCGCCCCTGCGGCAGCAGATAGGGCGCGTTGGTCATCGACTCCATTCCACCTGCGACCACGATCTCGGCATTGCCCGTCTGGATCGCCTGCGCTGCGAGCGCCACCGCTTTCAATCCGGACCCGCACACTTTGTTGATCGTCATCGCGCTCACGCTCGGCGGGAGCCCGCCACCCAACGCCGCCTGCCGTCCTGGATTCTGCCCCAGCCCGGCCGAGACGACATTGCCCATGATGCATTCGTCGATCTGCTCCGGCGCCACGCCCGAGCGCCGCACCGCCTCGCGTACGGCCAACGCGCCCAGTTGCACCGCGCTGTAACCCGCGAGCGATCCCTGAAACTTTCCCGTGGGCGTCCGTACTGCGGAGACAATCACAACCTCTTCCATGCTCCAACCTCAACTTCCTGTGGCCGCCGCTGCTCCCAGTGGCCAACGTGTGAAGATAGCAGGGACTGAATTCCAGCGCCAATCGAGCAGCCCTCTTCGAGGACCCCTCCGGTGAACGAATCACAACAGCCCAGTCGGCCGATCGCTCCGCTCTGGCATACCGCTCTCATCCTCGCTCTGCTGCTCGGCATCTCCGTGCTGAATGTGTTCACGCACCACCTCGCGGAGACACTCACGCATCAACCAGCCGCGCAGCACCGTTCGCACTTCATCATGTACGGCGCGACGCTCATCTGGGAATGGGCGCTGTTCGCTCTGGTGTGTTGGGGACTGCGCATCCGCCGTACGCCCCTGCGCCAGCTTCTCGGAGTCCGGCGTCCTGGCGCGGTCGAAGTCTGGACCGACGTAGCGATCGCCGCCGGATTCTGGTTGGCTTCTTTGTTCGCGCTGGGTGCCATCGGATTTCTACTGCGCCTCGTCCATCTCCATCCGGAAAATATCCGCGGCATCGTCTCGCAGATGGCTCCGGCATCGCCCGGCGAGCTTGCACTCTGGATCGCGCTCAGCATCTCCGCCGGCTTCTGCGAAGAGCTGATCTTTCGCGGTTATCTGCAGCAGCAGTTCACCGTGCTCACGCGACAGGTATGCCTGGGCATAGCGATTTCAGCGGTGTTTTTCGGCCTCGCGCATGGGTATGAAGGAGCAAGCGGCATTCTGCTCATCGTTCTTTACGGATCGCTCTTCGGCATCCTTGCGAATCTGCGCCGCAGTCTTCGCGCGGGCATCTTCGCGCACGCGTGGCACGATTCGCTCAGTGGTCTCGTCCTCTACTTCGGCAGTCATCTGCTCCATCGCATCCCACACTAGTTGCAGACCTGGACTCGAAGACGAAGTTGCGCGCGGAAAGAAGCACACCAATCCGCTATTTTTTTCTTGACACTACATGACGCCCACTCTATACATTCCGTAACTGCAACAACTGCGTTGCAGCACAAGGGAGAATAGACACCATGGCAACAAAGAAGGCAGCCAAGAAGCCGGCCAAGAAGGCGGCAAAGAAGGCAGCGAAGAAGAAGTAAGCAAGTCAACCTAAACAAGGCAACACTCGGGGGACGCAGGCAAGCGTCCCCCGAGGTGTTTTTGGAGCACCCCTCTTCGCCTCTTCCAGACACGATGGAGCATTTTCCTGCAGGAGCGAAACGACCAGCGAATGCTGACGTGGCCTTTCCGTCAAGAAAAGCCACTCCTCTGTGATCCCTGCTCACTCACCAGAGCAGGGAAAATGCTCTAAAGTTTCTGCATGACGCGTCGCCGCTGGATCGCAGATACCTGGAACGATGCGACTGCCGCACTGCATGGCGATCAGGCACAGCATCTCAGCCGCGTGCTGCGTGCCCAGCCGGGCATGGAGTTTGACGTCATCGCCGGTGGCCGCGCCTGGCTCGCGCGTATTGCATCCATTGACCGCGATAGCGTCCAGTTCACATTGCTCCAGGAGTTGGAGACCGCACCGGCGCTTCCCGTCACACTGCTCCTCAGCGTCTTCAAATTCGATCGCATGGAGTGGGCCATCGAGAAAGCGGTGGAGTTGGGCTGCAGCCGCATCGTGCCGATAATCGCCGAGCGAACGGAAAAACATCTTGCCCAGGCGGCCGGCAAGCGCGCGGAGCGCTGGCGACGCCTTACGCTTGAGGCCGCCAAGCAATCCCGCCGCAGCGACCTTCCGGAGATCTCCGACCCCGCCCGGTTAGCGGCAATGCTCGCCGCGGCCGAACAGGCCGGCCCCCTCCGCATCCTGCTCTCCGAGACAGAAGAGGATCATCCGCTGTTACGTATCCTTCAGGAAAACGCAGATCCGGCACAAGGGATCATGCTGGCCATTGGACCCGAAGGTGGATGGACTGCCGCTGAAATCGCCCTGTTCGTGCGTGACGGATGGCAGAGCGCCAGCCTCGGGCCGCGGATTCTGCGCGTAGAAACCGCCGTCATCGCCGCCCTTGCAATCGTCAATGCAGCGACGACCCAGCCCAGCATCGCGTAGCTCAGATGATCGCCGACGGTGTCGTTTTGAGAGAGCGGACCCGGGTGCTTATGTACTTCGGAGATAGGAGCCAGCAAGGTCGCCCGCAACTGTGAAGGTGAGCGACCAAAGGAAGCGAATCCAGCGGAACGCGCCGCAGGCGCGTCCGCCCGTGCGACCAGCACCTAGTTGAAGAGGTCTTTCATCTTGTCCAGCAGGCCGCGCGACGCCACCCGGTTCTCCACCCCAAGCGTCGCGCCCAGTTGCTGGATCACCTCGCGCTGCGCCTTGGTCAGCTTCTTCGGCGTCTCCACCACTGCCTGTACGATCAGGTCGCCGCGTCCGCGCTCATTCAGATACGGCACGCCTTTCCCTCGGAGCCGGAACTCCTTCCCGCTCTGCGTGCCTTCGGGAATCTTCAGCGTCGTCTCGCCCTCCAGAGTCTGGATGGCGATCTCTGCTCCCAATGCCGCCTGCGGAAACGAGATGATCACCGCGAAGTGCAGGTCGTGTCCGTCGCGTTCGAAGTAGGCATGAGGCTTCACCGCCAGCACGACGTACAGATCGCCGGCGTTCCCGCCGTAGCGGCCCGCGTCGCCTTCGCCCTGATAGCGGATGCGCGTACCGTCTTCGACGCCGGCCGGGATCTTCACGTGCACGGTGTGCTCCCTCTCTACGCGCGCTTCACCGTGGCAGGTGCGGCACGGCTCGATCACCACCTGGCCGGTGCCGCTGCAGATCGGGCAGGTACGTGCGATCGAGAAGAAGCCTTGTTGGAAGCGCACCTGGCCGCGCCCGCCGCACTGCTGGCAGGTGCTGGCCGATTTTCCGTGCGCCGCACCCGAGCCGCGGCACTCCGCGCAGACATCCATGCGCTTGATGCTGACCGTTGTCTCCTTGCCGAAGACCGCCTCTTCAAACTCGATAGTCAGGTCATAGCGAATATCGCGGCCGCGCTGCGCACGCGAGGCCCGGCCACTGCGGCCGCCCGCAACGTTGAACATCTCTCCGAAGAAGTCCCCGAAGATGTCCCCGAGGTCCACACCGCCTGGAAAGCCTCCCGCTCCCGTTCCGCCATTCACGCCTGCGACTCCATAGCGGTCGTAGGCCGCACGCTTCTGCGGATCGCTAAGCACCTGGTACGCCTCGCTCGCCTGCTTGAAGCGTTCCTCGGCCTCGGGATTGTCCGGATTGCGGTCCGGATGATAGCGCATCGCCAGCTTGCGATATGCGGTCTTCAGTTCCTGCTCGTCGCAGTCTTTTGAAACGCTCAGGACTTCGTAGTAATCGACGTGTGCCACGTTTGCCATTTTTCCTGTACTCAGTCTTCTGCTCAGCTCCCCGGGAAATGTTGATCCAGCTCCGGGATATAAGAGATGTCGCTCGGTTCGCCGCGGTCGCAGCGCAGCCTAGGCTTCCGATACGCTCGGATTTACGGAGATGCGGACAAGCGCCGGCCGCAGCAGCCGATCCTTGATCCGATACCCACGCCGAACCTCGTCTATTACCTGATGATCCGGCAGGTCCGGACGTTCCACGCTTTCCAGCGCCTCGTGCACCCGCGGATCGAAGGCGTAGCCCACCGTCTCCACCGGCGTCACGTTCAGTGACCGCAACACCTCGTCCATCTGCTTTGCAATCAACTCCACCCCCGTCCGCAGCTGCTCCGCCGTTCCTTTGGAAGTCAGCGCCAGCTTGAAGTTGTCCAACACCGGCAGGAACTGTTCCACGGCGTCGGCGATAGCAAAGGACCGGTAATCTGCCCGCTCGCGCTGCTCACGCTTCCTTGCGTTGTCGAACTCCGCCTGCAGCCGCGCCAGCCGATCAACCAGCCCGTCACGTTCCGTCCGCAGACGCTCATATTCCTCACGGAGCCCGGCCATGGTTTCGACCACCGCGGTAGGTGAGCCCTCCGCCACCTGGTCAGGAGCGGCATTGCTGGAATCCTGCATCTTCTGGCTTTCCGTGTTTTCTGTTTCCATATTCTCGGTTTCGCTGCTTGTATAAGTTGCGTTTTCAGTCATAGCCATACGTCTCTCTGATTCTTCCCGGCGGCCAATCGCCGCTTCCGTTCCATTGTTAGTCTTCGATCGCGTGCCATGAAGCACGCTAGCTCCTCGGTGTTTGCAGAATGCGCTCCGAGAGCTGCGCGATGTAGGAGACCGCCTGAATCGTCTCGTTATAGCGAATGCGCGTCGGCGCCAGCACTGCTACCGTCCCTACGCTCTCCGCACCCAGCTTCGCTCCGGTACCGATCAGAACCATATTCTCCATATCCGGAATCGTGTCTTCCAACCCGACCACGACCCGCACTGCCTGCTGCCGCGCGTCCACATACGCGCTCAGCAGATCGATCAGCCGTTGCTTCGTTTCAAGCGCCCCCAGCAGCACGCGCAGCCGCTCGTGGTCCACGTCGCGCTGCACCAGGTTCGCCGCGCCCTCTACAAAGATCATCTGCGAAGGCTGCACGCCTTCGAGAGCCCCCTTGCGAAACAACTCGTTGACCGACCGCATCAGCCGGTCGTACTCGCTGCGCTCCCGCTCCATCCGCTGCTGGATCTCCGACCGAATGCGCTCGATCGACCAGCCGCGGAAGTTGCCGTTCAGAAAATTCGCGGCTGCCTCCAGGTCGCTCTGATCCAGGTCATGGTCCAGTTGCAGGACCCGGTCCAGCACTGTGCCGCCGCGCGTCACCACCACCGCCAACACCCGCTGCGCCGTCAGCCGGGCAAAATGAATATGCTCCAGCCACTCGGTTTCGCCGGCGGCCTCTGTCGCCACTCCCACGCCACTCGAAATCATCGCCAGCACGTGCGAGGTCCGCTCCAGAAAATGCTGCCGGCTGGTCACCCCGGCAAAGCACTCATCGATCTGCTGGCGCTTCTCCGCCGAAAGCTGCGGCGCATTTGTGCCCGTCGCGGCACGCGCCGCTCCGGCCAGATGCTCCACATAGAAGCGGAAGGCCTTTGCAGTCGGTATCCGACCCGCCGAGGTATGCGGCTGCTCCAACAGGCCGGATTCGCTCAGTGACACCATCACATTCCGGATCGTCGCCGAACTCATCCCTTCCTTATCGGCATAGATCCGGGCAACGGCCTGCGACGCAACTGGCTCACCCGTCGCGATATACATCTCCAGGATGGCCGTCAATATCAGCCGCTCTCGCGGACTGATTCGGAGATCTGCTGCCATGGCCGTGTCACCCGCGCATCCAGCCCCGTTTGCTGCTTTCGGGTAGGTGCCGCCTCATTTATCGTAACAGGTTGCGGGCATTGGGCTGAGTGGCAGAAATGTGCTCATCCGCACTATTGCGGCTAACCAAAGTGCGATCGGCGGGTTTCTAAAGACAGGGTTGCCGAACCGGTGGATTGAGTCACTTCCGCCTTCGATCAGAAAGAGGACTCTCATGATGGACAGGCGTCGTTTGTGGATCACTTTCGCGGCAATAGCGGGCGGCATCATCCTCATCCTGCTCATCGCCATTCCCTTCCTTCTGAATGCAGACAACTACCGGCCGCGCATCCAAGCCATGCTTTCCGATGCCACGGGCCGACAGGTCACTCTGGGTCATCTCAGCTTCTCCCTGTTCACTGGCTCCCTCGTCGCGGACCAGCTCAGCATCGCCGACGATCCCGCCTTCAGCCGGCAGCCCTTCGTCCAGGCCAAGGAAGTCCGCATCGGCATAGAGGTGGGTCCTCTCCTCTTCGATAAGCAAGTTAAGATCCGCAGCATCACAATCGACACGCCGAAGATCTCTTTGATCCAGAACAAGGCCAACGTTTGGAACTATGCCAGCGTCGGCAACTCCACCAAGCGTGCCAACAAAGCCGAGACGCAAAGCTCCATGCCCAACCTCTCCATCGGCGTGCTCGAGGTCAAGGATGGCCAGGTGACCATTGCTGACCTCGGCGAGCCCACGCCGCCGCGTGTCCTCCAGAATGTGAAGGCCAAGATAAGCGACTTCTCGCTGACCACGCCCTTCACTTATTCCCTGTCTGCATCCTTCCCCGGAAACGGCACGGTCTCCGTCGACGGCAAGGGTGGCCCCTTCAATCAGGCCGATGCATCCAAGACCCCCTTGACCGCAAAGGTCGAAGTCAAACACGCTGACCTCGTTGCCGGAGGCTTCGTGCCTCCGTCCGCTGGAATCGCGGGCATCGCGGACGTCAATGCCAACATCACTTCGAACGGCCAGACGGCGCGCATTCAGGGCACCATCGAAGCATCGCAGCTCAAGCTGGCGGCCAATGGTTCGCCTGCGCCGCGCCCTGTACACGTCAACTTCGCCGTCAACCAGAACCTTGCCTCGCTCTCTGGCCAGTTGCAGAACACCACGCTCGCCTTCGGCAAGGCCCTCTTCAACATCGCCGGCACCTACCGCACGCAGGGTGCGAAGACGAATCTCAACGTGACTGCCGCCACCCACGGTGCCCCCGTCAATGACCTTGAAGCCTTCCTCCCATCACTTGGCATCCAGATGCCTTCCGGTTCGAAGCTGCAGGGCGGAACTCTCACCACTACGCTCGCCATTACCGGCACGTCGGACGCTCCGGTCATCGCCGGTCCCGTGCGACTTGATAACACGCAGCTCGCCGGCTTCGATCTCGGCTCGAAGATGGCAGCTGTCACTGCCCTCACTGGCGGCGGCAAGACAGGCAATGTCACCACGGTGCGCGTCCTCAGCTTGAATCTCCGTGAAGCTGGCGGTGCACTGCAGGCGCAGAACATCCTGCTCGACGTCACCGGGCTGGGGACTGCCACCGGCAATGGAACGGTAAGCGCAGCCAAGGCCCTCAACTTCAACGTTGTGGCCAAGCTCAGTCAAACAGGCGCGGCCGGCATGGCGACCTCCGCACTCTCCATGATCGGAGGCAACGTAGGCGGCGCGGCCAGCAACGCGCTCAAGAACGGCGTCCCCGTTGCCATCACCGGCACCGCATCGAATCCTGTCATCACTCCCGACGTGCGGGCCCTGACCAACAGCGCAGCCAACCCCGCGAGCGCGCTTGGCAAGGCCGGAAAACAGCAGCAGCTTCCCAACAACCTGGGCAAGACGCTGGGCGGCCTGCTGGGCAAACACTGAGAGAGAGCATATCGGGCGGGAACCTGCTGTTACGGCTCCACGGCTCGATACGTTTTATGATTGCAGCCGATCCATTCACAACTCGGAGCATCCTTCTTGTCCTTTGCTCGTCTGCTGGAACGGTCCTTTGCCTATTGCGCACGACTCGCGATCGCAACCCAGAACCTGGGGGCTGCGAACGCGTTCCGCGTCTTTCGTTCTATCCGCAGTGGTTCAACTTTGCGTTCCATTCATGTTCCCCGTCTCAAACGCACTATCTTTTACCGCAGCGCAGCGGACAAAGGTGTGATCTCGCACTTTTTCTATCCTGGAACCAGAATTCTTGATACCGCCGCCCTCCCTGTGCGTGTCATCGTCGATGCCGGCGCCAACGTCGGCATGGAAACCGTCCGAATGCGTCACTTCTTTCCGCAGGCACACGTCCTAGCCATCGAGCCGAGCGCGGAAAACTATCGCGTCCTTGTCCGAAATGCGGCGGAGGATAAAGGCTTTGTTGAGACCCTCAACAATGGCGTTTGGTCCAGCGAGATCGCCTTGCATCTGGAGCCAGGGCCCACCAACGAGGCGTTTTCGGTGCGACCTGCCAAACCCGGTGAGCGAACTGATCTTCAGGCCATCAGCATGAACGCAATACTCCAACGTGTGGGCGGCGAAATCGACATCCTCAAAATGGACATCGAAGGCAGCGAGTATGAGGTCTTCAGCAAAAATACGGATTGGGTCGACCACGTGAAGGCCTTCGTCTTCGAATGCCCCGATCGCGATCATCCAGGCGCGACCGCACAAATCTTCCGCACCACAGCCCACCTGCCGCTCGATACGTTCATCAGCGGTGAAAACCTGGTTCTCATTCGTAAAGACACAGGGTGGGACATGGAGACGACCCCGTACCTCTGACCGGGCAGTCGCTCCTCGGCACTGGTACCTGCCTTACGTGATCTCAAACACGTTCTGCTCGTGCGCCCGCTGTTCTTCTGCGCGCTCCATCAGCTTGCGCGCAATCGCATAGAAGCTAGCCGTTCCCACCGATGACGCCTCCGGCGCCAGTGCAACCGGTAATCCGCGATCGCCTCCATGCCGGATATTCGGGTCCAGTTCCACCGAACCAAGGAACTCGAGCTTGAACTGCTGCGCTGTCCGCTCCACGCCGCCCTTCGAGAAGATGTCGATCACTTCATGGCAATGCGGGCAGGTGAACTGGCTCATGTTCTCCACGATTCCCAGCACCTCCACGTTCACCTGGTGAAACATCTCCAGCGCCTTCCGCGCATCCTGCAGCGACACATCCGAAGGTGTCGAGATCACCACAGCGCCCGTCAGCGGCACCGTCTGCACCAGCGAGATCACCACATCGCCCGTGCCCGGAGGCAGATCGATGATCAGGTAATCCAGTTCGCCCCATGCCACCTGCTGCAGAAACTGCCGGATGATCTGGTGCAGCATCGGCCCGCGCATCACCAGCGGCTTATCGCCCGGGGTCAGCGAACCAACCGAGATCATCTTCACTCCATGCACCGTCAGCGGCTCGATGCGGTTGCCCTCGATGACGCGCGGCTGCGCCGTCGCACCCATCATCAGCGGCACGTTCGGCCCGTAGATATCCGCGTCCACCAGCCCGACTTTATGTCCCAGCTTCGCGATCGCAATCGCAAGGTTTACCGCGAGCGTGGTCTTGCCCACCCCGCCTTTGCCCGAACCGATCGCGATGATCGCCTTCACACCCGGCAGGGACTGCGGCTGCGGCATCTGCTGTCCATGTGCTCCCATTTCGAATCACTCCCTGGCCGTCCTGCGTTTCACTCGTAGTGAAAATTCCGCATCTCAGCCCATCTCTTAAGATTAGCGTGTCTCGCCAGCCGCGTGCGTGCCAGCATGGATCGCATGGAAGCCATCCAGGCCGCAAACCTCTTTGCCTGGGGGACGAATGCCATGGACATCCGGCGTATCGTCGCGAGCGATACCGTTATGCTCCGCAACGCCGTTCTTCCTCCCGGCCTGCCGCCGGACAGAAGCATCTATCCCGGCGACGACGCACGGGACACCCTGCACCTCGGCGTCTTCCTGGACACCACGCTGGTCGCCGTAGCCACGCTCTGCCGCGAACCTCTGCCTGACAACAACATCACCACTTCCTGGCGCCTCCGCGGCATGGCTGCACTCCCCGAGTGTCGCGGCCGCGGATTCGGCAGGCAGCTCGTCGAACGCTGCCTCCGCTATGCCGTCGACCAGGAAGGCACACTTGTGTGGTGCACCTCACGCATCAGCACTGTTCCCTTCTACCGCGCGCTTGGTTTCAGGGAATACGGCGATGCATTCTCGCTGCCGCAATACAGCGACGCGCTCTACGTCCACATGCAGCACCCACTGCCATGAGCGGACGTTCCCATACAGGCAGCTAGCGGCAATTGCGTTGAACAGCTACTTCTTCGGTACTAGTCAGGCCGCACCGTGCCTGCCATCGCCGTCTCTCGCGGTTTCGCCTGGCGTTTGCGCTCCAGTTCCTTCTGCCTGAGCTCGCGCCGCCGTGCCGCATCTTCGTAGCGCTGCTTCTCTTCCGCCGCCTCCGGTTGCAATCTCGGCACGGGCACCCGCCGTCCCTGGCTGTCTACCGCGACGAAGGTCAGATACGCCGAGGCCACATGGCGGTGTATCCCCGCAATCGTATTCTCTACCCACACCTTCACCCCCACCTCCATCGAGGTGTTGAAGGCGCGGTTCACCGATGACTTCAGGATCAGCAGATCGCCTACATGTACCGGTGCGATGAAATCGATGTGGTCCATCGAGGCTGTCACCACATGCGTGCGTGCATGACGGTAGGCCGCCATCGCACCCACCAGATCGATAAAGTGCATCAGCCGTCCGCCCAGCAGATTGCCCAAAGTGTTTGCGTCGTTCGGCAGGATAATTTCCGTCATCTCGCTGCGCGATTCGGCGACGGTCCGGGTAGGCAGTTGAGCGGCAAAGTCCATGACTCTCTCTTTCGTGCGTAAAGCTACTCTCCAGTGTCGGCGATGACGCCCAAACCCGCAAACCGGACGCGGCGATGCACACGCTGCCAGACCATGCTACGGTCATCGCAGGAGCCGCATACGATGGACAAGATTGCCATGCTGAAGGAAATCCTCGCGCAAAGTCCGAATGACGTCTTCGCGCGCTACGGCCTCGCCATGGAGCATGCAAACCAGGGTGATACCGCCACGGCTCTGGATGAGTTCGAGCAGCTCACCACTGCGCACCCCGACTACACCGCCGGCTACCAGATGGCCGCGCAACTGCTCATTAAGGCCGGTCGCGATGGTGAAGCGCGCAAGCGCCTCGAAGAGGGCGTCGCCGCCGCCCGCCGCACCGGCAACTCGCTCGCTCTGAACGAAATGAGCGCTATGCTGGACGAACTCTCCGCTTGATCGAGTCGCGCATTGCATTTCCGTCATCCGTTTGCACTATGCGCAATTCATTTCGTTCTTGCGTCCATCACCTGGACGCCATGTTCTTCTGCCGGGCGCATAATGAGCAGAGCAGCGACCCGACATCAGAAATCCGAGGCCGCACCGATTTCACATCCGCAGGCGACGGAGGGCCATTCCCCTTGCACAAATGCTTCATGTCAATTCCGGCGCCTGCCTTCGATCAGGAGGGCCGTCCCAGAGCATGAAGATCCCCCTCTTCCCGCTCGACCTGGTGCTCTTTCCCGGAGTGCCGCTGACGCTCCATATCTTTGAGCAGCGTTATCGCGAAATGATCGCCGAATGCATCGCCAGCAGCGCACCCTTCGGTATCGTGCGAGCACAGCGCGATGGCCTCACCGTCGTCGGCTGTACCGCGCGGATAGTGCGCGTTCTTCACAAGTACCCTGATGGCCGCAGCGATATCCTCACGCAGGGCGTCGATCGTTTTGAAATTGAACAATTGGATGACAGCCGCAGCTTTCTGCAGGCCGAAGTGGACCTGCTGCCGGACACCGGCGAAGCAGCCGATCGCTCCGCTCGCGAGCAGTGCGTAGCACTGCATTTTGAGACGATGCACCTCCTCGGAAGCGGCGAGCCCCTCATGTCTCTTAGCTTCGACGCCCCTGTCGCCTATCTCCTCGCCGCTTCCATTCCGGCCGACCTGAACTTTCAGCAGGCCTTGCTCGCCATGCGCTCGGACCAGGAACGCACCGAAACACTCTCAAGCCACTACCGCGCTATCCTGCCCAAACTGCGCAGCGGCGCCAAAGCCAGCGAGCGCGCCGCCACCAACGGCCACGTAATGTAACCGCCTCGTCTAAGCTGCGTGGCGCATCCCGCACACCGCGCCCCACATCTATTGGTCAAACACGTACAGTAGAGATAGAGCGCCAGGAGGCCTTCCCCGCATGCCCGAGACGACGATCCAGACCACGTCCCCGTCAAAGACGGCCGGCAACCTTCCGGCGACACTTGGAGACCTGCGCGCCAGCAAGTTCAACGAGGCGTACGTGAATCGCAGTGTGAAAGACGAACTGCGCGCCAACCTCATCCGTCGCTTGCAGGAGCAGGCCTCCGCGAAAAGTGCCGAGCCTATCTTCCCTGGCATCATCGGCTTTGACGACACGGTCGTGCCGCAGATCATAAACGCTATCCTGTCGCGCCAGAACTTCATCCTGCTCGGTCTGCGCGGGCAAGCCAAGAGCCGCATCCTGCGCGCGCTCACCGATCTGCTCGACCCCGTTGCCCCCTACGTCGCGGGGTCCGAGATTCGCGACAATCCGTACCGCCCCATCTCGAAATACGCGCGCGATCTCATCGCGGAGCGCGGCGACGCCACTCCGATCGCCTGGACGTCCCGCGAAGATCGCTACGTCGAAAAGCTCGCCACGCCAGATGTCACCGTCGCCGACCTGATCGGTGATCTTGATCCCATCAAGGCCGCACGCTCCGGATCCGACCTCTCGAACGAGCTCACCATGCACTACGGCCTCCTGCCGCGTGCCAACCGCGGCATCTTCGCCGTCAACGAGCTGCCTGACCTCGCCGGCAAGATCCAGGTCGCGCTTTTCAACATCATGCAGGAAGGCGACGTGCAGATTAAGGGCTACCCCGTGCGCCTCGCCCTCGATGTCGCGCTCGTCTTCAGCGCCAACCCGGAGGACTACACCGCGCGCGGCAAGATCGTTACGCCCCTCAAGGACCGCATGGGCTCGGAGATCCGCACCCACTACCCGCAAACGGTGAACGAAGGTATCGCCATTACGCGGCAGGAGTGCTGGAGCGATCGCGGCTCCCTCACCACCGAAGTCGCGGACTACATCTACGAAATCGTCGAACAGATCGCCTTCGTCGCCCGCGAAGACAAGAAAGTCGACAAGCGCTCCGGCGTCTCGCAGCGCCTGCCAATCTCCACCATGGAGCTCGCCGTCTCGAACGCCGAACGCCGTGCTCTGCTGCATGGCGAGTCGCTCGCCTTCCCCCGCGTCGGCGACATCTACACCGCCCTGCCCGGCATCACCGGCAAGATCGAGCTCGAATACGAAGGGGAGATGAAGGGCGCGGATGTCGTCGTGCGCGAGATCATCCGCACTGCCATCCTCCGCGTTTACGATCGCTATTTCGCCGACACCAACACCCAGCAGATCGAGCAGTGGTTCAACCTCGGCGGCTCCGTCAAGATCGAGGACACGCAATCGGCCAAAGCCACGCTCGCCGAACTCGAACAGATTCAGGGCCTGTTCGAAAAACTCAGTCCGCTTGGAATCAAATCCAAAGACGCGCCAGAGAAGATCGTCGCCGCAGCCGAGTTCCTACTCGAAGGTCTCTATGCGCACAAGAAACTAAGCCGCAGCGAGGAGCGCGGTTTCACGGCACAGGAGCGGGCACGCGCCGGTGCCGAGCGCAGTCAGGAGCATCGCGACGAAGCCCGCGAGTACGAGCAGTGGCAGCAGCGCCGCTCCAACAAGCAGCGCAGCGGGTTCAATTAGATCAGGCAGACGTCATCCCGACCGAAGCGATCGTCCGCACGCGAGACGGCAGCACAGGAGGGATCTGCTTCACGAGCAAGTACACCTACCTCTTTTGCGCCCCGTTCTCCTCCTCCTCAAACTCCGGCCAGTCGCTGTGCCCCTTCTCATCCGCGCCGTAGTACGTCTCCTTCGGAGCGTCCACCAGCGGCGCTCCACTGCGCAGCCTCTCCACCAAATCCGGATTGGTGATAAACGGCCGCCCGAAGCTCACCAGATCGGCGCGGCCTGATTCCAGCGCCTCCTCCGCAAGCTCCTTGTCGTATCGGTTATTCGCCATGTACGTTCCGCGGAACCGTCGCCGCAGCGTCAGGAAATCCACTCCACCCGGAACATCGCGCGTCTCCCGCGTCACGCCTTCGATCACGTGAATGTACGCAACGCCGAGCGCATTCAGTCCATCGATGTACTGGCTGTAGGTGCCCATCACATCGCTGTCCAGCGGCGTCTCGCCGGGGCTGGTCGTCGTTGGAGAGATGCGCACGCCCACGCGGTCGCCGCCATCCCACGCATCCACTGCGGCCCTCACTGCGGCCAGCGGAAAGCGCAGACGGTTCTCCACTGATCCGCCGTACTCATCCGTTCGCTTGTTCGTGCTGTCTCGAATGAACTGCTCCAGCAAATAGTTGTTGGCGGAATGCACTTCTACGCCATCGAAGCCCGCTAGCCGTGCATTCTCCGCCGCATGGCCGTAGTCCTCCACAATCCCCGGAATTTCACGGGTCTCAACCGCGCGCGGCGTCACCAGCCGCTTCGGCCCTTCATACGTGAACGCATCGCCTCCCGGCTGAATCGCAGACGCCGACACCGGTACCGCGCCGCTGTGCAGATCCGGATGCGAGATGCGGCCGGTGTGCCACAACTGCATCACGATCACCCCGCCCCCGTCATGCACTGCTCGCGTCACCCGCTTCCAGCTCTCCACCTGCGGCGCGCTCCAGATTCCCGGCGTGTAAGCATAGCCAATGGCCTGCGGCGAGATATTCGTCGCCTCGGATATGATCAGTCCGGCTCCTGTGCGCTGCTCGTAGTAGTCCACCGCATACTCCGGCGCCACGCCCGCGCGAGTGGAACGGGCACGCGTCAGCGGCGCCATCACAATCCTGTTCCTCAGGTGCAGGGGACCCATCTGGTAGTCGCGGAACAGCAGCGACATCTCTATGCTCATGGGTGTATCTCCCGGCTCGTTTGCTCTCAGACTATTTGCTTTCTATAGAGATGCACGCTGGGCATAACGACGTCTTGAGAAATGTCTGCTTTCACTGCTCCAGACCGGGTAATTCCTGCATCATCGCCGCGAAAGTATCAATATCCAGCGACTGCGCCCCGTCAGAAAGCGCGCGATCCGGATGGGGATGCACTTCTACGATCAACCCATCCGCCCCTGCCGCCAGCGCTGCACGCGAAAGAGCCGGCACCAGGTCGCGCCGTCCCGTAGCGTGAGAAGGATCGGCAATCACCGGCAGATGCGTCATCGTCTTCGCCAGCAACATGCCGGCGATGTCGAACGTGTTGCGCAGCTCCGGATCATAAGAACGGATGCCCCGTTCGCAAAGCACCACCTGGTCATTGCCGCCGGCCAGAATGTATTCCGCCGCCAGCAGCCATTCCTTCACTGTTGCCGCCGGACTGCGCTTCAGCAGCACCGGTCGTCGGACCTTGCCGAGCCGTCGCAGGAGCGGGAAGTTCTGCATATTGCGCGCGCCTACCTGCAGCATCTCCACGTGGTCGCTCACCACCTCGATGTCCTCCGTGCTTATCACCTCGCTCACCACGGGCAGCCCCGTCCGCTCCGATACCTCGCGCAGAATCAGCAGCGCCTCCAGGCCGAGTCCCTGGAAGTCATAGGGCGAGGTACGCGGCTTGTACGCACCCCCGCGCAGCAGCGTCGCGCCCGCAGCCTTCACCCCTTCGGCCGCCGTTAACAACTGCTCGCGCGACTCCACCGAACACGGCCCCGCAATCACCACCGGCACGCCACCGCCAATCGGGACATCACCAACCCGCACCACCGTGGCGTGCCTTGTATGGCCCTTCGCTGTCAGCCGCTCCGGCTGCTTCTCCGGTCCAATCGGCAGCCCGCGTCTCTTCTCAGGACTAGCCTCCACCGTCTCCAAAACCGCTGCTGACTCGCTCATAAACTCTCTCCGGGTATGTGGTTTTACTCGCGAAAAACAAAAAGGCCGCGATTGGAATCGCGGCCTTCGGGACTTTTGCGCTTTGCTCTTAAATCATCTTGAATCAGGGTGTGCGCACGCCGCCGAGGCCGCTATCGGAAACCAATAACGGAAAGCAAAGCTAAATCGGCTGGTGGCACGGAACGTCATCGCTACCAAGGTGACATCATGGCGGCGCATTGTCAACCGGCGACTGTCACTACCCTGATTTTCCCTGGCGCAACCTCCAAAGCAGCTTCCGCACCATCCCCATCAGCAGATGCGTATCCGCATCCGTGACATGAAGACGCCGTAGCATCCGCCGCACCTCATTTGCCGTACTCGCGGAAGTCTCCGGATGCACATATCCGCCGGCGTCCAGCAGGTCCATCAGCAAAGCTCCCAGCCGCTCCAGTTCTTCTGAGACAGCCGCCGCTTCGCCCTCCCCTTTCACCAGCCCTACTCTCGCGCGCGCCAGCTCCCATAGACAAACCGCCGCAGCCTGTCCCAGGTTCATCGAAGGCTGCGCATCATCGGTCGCGATCCGAATCAGCCAATGGCAGTGCTCCAGATCCTCACGCGTCAGACCATGCTTCTCCGAGCCGAACAGCAGCGCCACGCGTCCCTGCTCAAGCGCCGCATGCACCGGCTCCCCTGCCTGCTCCAGGCCGACCAGCGTCTGCTGCAATTCTCGCCGTCGCGCCGCCGTGGTTCCAACCACAAGCCGGCAGTCGGCCACCGCCTCCGGCACACTCGCGAACTCACGCGCCTGCTCAAGCACCGTGCCCGCCCCCACCGCCGATCGCGCTTCGCGAAACGACGCCTCAAACGGCGTTACGAGCCGCAGTTCGCGCACTCCAAAGTTCTGCATCGCCCGTGCCACTGCGCCAATGTTCAGCGGATTGCGGGTGCGCACCAGCACGAGTGTTAGTTGTTCAAGCTTTGCCATTGCCTCAGGAGCCGTCCCGCCCTGCTCAATCCCGTATCATCGGACGCATGAGTTCGACCGCTCATAACCCGTCTCATCCATCAGCCTCTGAAAATGCACCGCGACGCTCTGTCACCGTAGGACTCATCATTCTCGCGCTCGCGCTGCTCACGCTTCGCATCACGCTCTGGAGATACTTCGTCAACTCCGATCTTCAGAACGCCTTTCTGCCCTGGCAGACCTACCTGCTGGAGCACGGCAGATGGCATGCCTTGCAGCACCCGTTCAGCATGTATTTCCCGGCCTATTTCGACCTCACCGCGATGACCTCGTACCTCGATGGCCATATCAACCGGATATCGCAAATCAAGCTCCTGTCCTTCGTCTTCGATATTGTCACCGCCGTCGTCGCCTATTACTTGGTAGGCCGTCTCACCCGAGGCTCCACACCCCGCGGTCGGAGATCCGTCGCGCAACTCGTGGCCCCCTTCTGCATTCTCGCTGGCCCCACCGTCCTGGTAAACGGCGGCGTCTGGGGGCAATCCGACATCGTCTACACCTGCTTCCTTCTTCTCAGCACCTTCAGTGTGATTGTCGGCAGCGGGGCCTTCGCCGTGCTTTCCTTCGGCTTCGCATTCGCGTTCAAATTACAGGCCATCTTTCTCGCTCCCTTCATCGCCGCCATGGTGCTGCAGAAGCGTATTCGCTGGTGGCACCTTCTTCTTCTGCCCATCGGTTGGCTGGCGGCCCTAGTCCCCCCGATGTTGAACGGTGCCAGAGCGTTGGAGTTTCTTTCGCTCACCTCATCCCAGGGAGAAAGCTTCCCCACACTCGCCATCAACGTCGGCAACCCCTGGATCATCGCCGACCGTATTCATCTGAATGTGCACTTCGGCACGCTCGTCGGCATCGCCCTCACCGCTCTTCTTATGATCGCCCTCACCATCTGGGGAGCCCAGCCCGCTTTCCGTGGCGCCAGGAACACCCTCGTATTAGCCACCGTGAGCATCCTCTCCGTCGCGTATGTCATGCCCAAGATGCATGACCGCTACTTCTTTCCTGCAGAGATATTCCTCTGCATCCTGAGCTGTGTCGACCTGGCCTTTGTACTGCCCGCCGCCCTCGTGCTCACGGCGTCCCTCATCTGCTACGGCAATTACTTCCTCTATCACGTGCGGTATTCCGTCCTCGCCGGCGCTTTGCTGGCAAACACAGCGGCCTTGTGGCTCGTCTTTCAGCAGGTGATGCTCCGCGTCCGCACGGAAGAACACCCGCCGGAATCGCAGTCTCCACCGCCCGCGACGGCGTCAACCATGTCGCAATCGCAGACGCAGATCTCCTGAGATTCTCAAAAGAAACCGGTCGCCGCCGTCAGCGTACCACTCTCGCTCTACAATCATCCCTTGTCAGATATGCCACCCTCATCGCCTGCATCTGAAACCGCGGACTCCGGCCTCTCGTTTCCCACCGCTGCCCGCAACAGGATAGCGATCGCATTCCTGCTGCTCTCCGCTCTCTATTTCCTCGACACCTTCCTCCGCGCTACGCTCAAGACCTTCTGGTACGACGAGCTCTTCACCGTCTATCTGTGCCGTCTGCCCAGTTTCCACGCCACCTGGGCAGCCGTTCTGAATCGCACTGATCTCAATCCGCCGCTCTTCTACCTCGTAACCCGTTGGGCCCAGCATTGGACCGGAGAAGGACTCATCGCCACGCGTCTGCCGGCCATCATCGGCTTTTGGATCTTTGGGGCCTGCCTTTACTTTTTCGTTGCCCCGCGGTTGGGGCGCATCTGTGGTTCGATCGCCGCGCTCACGCCGTGGTTCACCTATGCCGGATACTACGCATACGAGGCGCGCCCCCACGGTGCAGTGCTCGCATGGTGCGGCCTGATGCTCGTGTGCTGGCAACGCTCGCGCGGCGAAGCCCCCGCTGTACGCAAGAACTCAAATCTCTGGCTCGCCGGACTCTTCCTCTCTTTTCTCGCAGCGCTGCTCACTCACGTCTACGCCATCTTTCTCTCCGTGCCATTCCTTCTGGTGGAGTTCGATCATCTCCTCCGCCGCCGGCGCATCCATCTGTGGACTTGCCTCGCGTTTCTGGTGCCTCCTTGCCTGGTCGCGACCCTCTACCTGCGGATGTCGCGCAACTATTCCAGCGGAGAGGCCAGCGGCGGACTGCACGTTCACCCCTACGAGATCATCCAGCACTTCATCATCACCGTCTTCGGTCCCAGCCTGGTGCTGCTCATCCTCCTGCTGGCGCTCCTTGCCTGGCGCAACAGGCGAAGTCATCCATCGCAGCCTGCTGCCGCTTCGCTCACGGGCGAAGAGCTCATCGTCGCACTTGGGTTTCTTCTATTGCCCATCCTTGGCGTTGTCGCGGCGAAGCTCACCCATGGCCCCTACTTCGATCGCTATTTCCTGGCCGCGACTGCGGGATACGCCATGCTTCTCGCCCAGATCGTTGCCACCTCCGGGACCCGCTCTCTGGTCGCGCGCGGCCTCTTCGCAGTCATGCTCCTCTTCTTCGTCTGCGATGCGCTCATCGCCGCCTACTGCCATTGGCGCCACGCTGACCTTGACCAGATCGGACCCGGCAACCTGATCGTCTTCGCTCCTGATCCGGCACGGCCTTTCGCCAGGAACGATAGCCTGCTGCTCGACACCTCACACCTCGACATACTCGTCACCGGCCATCCCGACTATCTCTTTCTCGAGTACTACGCTCCACCCGAGCTGCGCCGCCGGCTGATCTTCGCTGCGCCCAGCCCCACCGAGGGCTTTCTCGTCAGCTATCGCCGCCTCTCGCGCTGGACCGGAATCGGCCTGCAGACGACAACCTTCGATGAGTATTTCGCTAACCACCGTGACTTCCTCGTCTACGCCAACAAAGCCGACTGCCTCGACTGCACCGACACCATCATCCGGCACGGTTTCACCTTACGCTCCGTGAAACTGGACATCGACGGACGCCTGGAGCATTTCAGCAGGTAGGAACACTTCAGCAGATAGCACGTCCGCATCCAGCGATGGCGCTGCGGCCGCGGAAGGTCTACGCTAAAAGCATGAAGCGCGTCCGCTACACCAAATACACTGGCGATCTTGCCTCAGAGATCGAGATGGACGACCTGCTCAAGGCCCTCTCTGACTACCTCCTCGACTCCGGCTTCCAGGACCCCTACTCGCGCTTCTCCGAGCTCAACGGCGACCACACCCTCGAAAATCTCCGCGAGGCCATCCGCCAGGCGCTTGAATCCGGCGAACTGCTCGACGAGGACGCACAGCAGCGCCTGCAGCAGATGTCCGCCGAACAGGTCGATGAGCTCATCGACCGCATGATCGAACGCATGCAGCAGGAGGAGTACGTTTCCATCGACGCGCCGCACGATCCGAACCGGATGGCCAATCGCCCCGGCCATACCGGCCGCCCCGAAACGGAAGCGCGATTCGAAATCACCGACAAGAGCCTCGACTTCCTCGGTTTCAAAACCCTGCGCGACCTGCTCGGCTCACTCGGCAAGGCCAGCTATGGTCGCCACGACACGCGCCATTGGGCCACCGGCATCGAAGCCTCCGGAGCCTCCAAGCCCTACGAGTTCGGCGACGTTCTCAACCTCGACGTCAACACCACGCTGAACAACGCGCTCTCCCGCGAAGGCATCACCCTGCCGCTCAACATCGAGTACCGCGACCTGCACGTCCATCAGTCCGAGTACCAAAGCTCCTGCGCCACCGTCGTCCTGCTCGACTGCTCGCACTCGATGATCCTCTACGGCGAGGACCGCTTCACGCCGGCGAAGCGCGTCGCCATGGCGCTCTCACACCTCATCCGCACGCAATACCCCGGCGACTCACTCAACCTGGTTCTCTTCCACGACTCTGCGGAAGAGATGCCCGTCTCGCAGATCGCCCGCGTCAAAGTCGGCCCGTACTACACCAACACGCGGGAAGGCCTTCGCGTCGCGCAGCGCATCCTCGACCGCCAGCGCAAAGACATGAAGCAGATCGTCATGATCACGGACGGCAAGCCATCCGCGCTGACCCTGCCAGACGGCCGCATCTACAAAAATGCTTTCGGACTTGATCCCCTGGTCATCGCCGAAACGCTCGAGGAGGTCAGCCGTTGCAAGCGCAAGAACATCATGGTCAACACCTTCATGCTCGCGCAAGATTTTGGCCTCGTTCAGTTCGTCCAGAAGGTGACATCCATGTGCCGGGGCAAAGCCTACTTCACCACCCCCGACCGCTTAGGCGAATACGTGATGATGGACTACATGCAGCGCAAGATGAAGACCATCCACTAAGCAATTCCCGCGTTAGTTCAGCTCGCTACTGGCCATTTGAACGTCACAGCACCATTCCCAATTTTGCGACTCTGCGCACTCAGATCTGCGAAGCCGCCAGCGGGCTCAACACCAAATTCGAAATATTACTGACGATCGCCTCGTAGTTGTACCGCGGAGATGACGACAGCTTCTTCCAATCCGGATCGGAGCGGAATGCATCCCAGCTCTTGTCCATCTCCGCCAAATTCGCAAAGCTCAGCATGTAAGTCAGCTGCGGCAATCGCGAACCAATCAGCGCATCCCCGAAAAAGACGGGATGGCAACCCGCCTTCTGAAAGATCTCGAACTCGCCCTTGTGAAACATCTCCACTTTGCGCACATGCGCCGCGTCGCTCGGGCTTTCGTAAGTCCGAAGCTGAAAGATACGTTCGCTCTTTGTCGCCGTCGCTGCCGGCGGAGTCAGCCGCGGCCAGCCCTCAAACGCCGCAAGTAAGGCGCTCTCCATCCGCAAGAACGCAGGCGCGGTAGCAGGCGCATTCCAAAATGGTTCAGCAGCTTTGAGGAAGTTCGCGTCCCGTCCAAGTTGTAGGTCGATGGTCGCAAGCGCCTCGACAGAGCGCCCCGGGATCAGCACGTAGAACGCTGGCGTCTCCGGCCCGTAGTCGAGTTTGAACGCGCCGATCGGCGCCATCCCCATACGCGACAACGCAGGAATGAGCGCGTCGCCGATATAGCTTTCAACAATCTTTGTCTGCGGGCCGGCCTGCAGTTGGTAGCGGCGAAGCAGGTAGTACTCACGGGCGTTGGACGTTGCTGGCGGCTGTGCCTCGCCTGCACGTGCTGCCGCAAGCGCTGCGCTGGCTAACGAAGCTGTAAGAAAGGTTCGGCGTTTCAAGGAGCTCTCCCATCGATGCCTGATTCTATCCATCGCCAGCGGCAAACTCTCAGGCGCCACGACTTGGCCTCGCCTCGCGCAACATTTCAAAAGACCGGCACCACCTCATCCAGTCTTCTCCGATGGATTCTCCGCCTGGACGACGAAGCGATGGCGATGATCCCAACGCACAGCTTGTACTCGCCGGAGATGATCAAGCCAGGCACTTCTGCCAGCGAATCCAAGTACCTTCGCGGGCGAACTACTTTCAGCCCAAAAATCAGGGCTCGCGTCATTTTCATCGCTTGCTCATCCGTAGGCTCTCCCAGCTTGCATCCACGCTCCATCCGCCATCCACGGGCAGCGCCTGCCCATTGATAAATCCGCTCAACGCCGGATCGGCCAGGAACGCGATGGCACGCGCCACATCGTCAGCGGAAGCGAAACGCCCCATCGGGATGCGCCCCGTAATGTCCGCATCGGAGTAGGTCCCGCGCGCCTGGTCGGCCGCGTCCATCTCCGTCTTCACCCATCCCGGACACACCGCGTTCGCTCGCACGCCACGTCCACCCCACTCCGCGGCAAGCGTGCGTGTCAGCCCGATCAACCCGTGCTTCGATGCGTTGTACGCGGAGCGGTCGCTCACGCCCATCATCCCTGCAATCGACGCCACGTTCACAATGCTGCCCGCACGCTGCTTCAGCATCATCGCGCCAAAGTGCTTCGCCAGCAGAAATGGCGCCACCAGGTTTACCTCCAGCACTCGCCGGAAGTCTTCCACCTGCATATGCTCTGCCGGTGCAATGAAGCTGATGCCGGCGTTGTTCACCAGCACATCCACGCCTCCCCAGCGCTTGGTCACCGCGGCTACAGCGCGTATCACCACGCCTTCGTCCGAGATATCCCCACGGAACTCTTTCGCGTCCGCTTCACGTTGCTGCACCGCTGCCAGCGTCGCCTCGCACGACCGCATATCCATCAGCGCCAGCGCATAGCCCGCCTCTGCCAGCACCTCCGCAGTCCGGCTTCCAATCCCCTGCGCCGCCCCGGTAATCACCGCAACCTTCATCTCGCCACCCCTGACCGTTTTCACTGTAGGTATAGATGAACGCGATCATCCGCGAAACTCAGCTCTATTCCGTAACGTGAAAACGGTCTCGTGACGAATTCTATTGCGACAATCCGACAATCTGCCGCACGTGCGCCGGCCGCTCCGCCTCCTTCACCATGAAATCGGCAACGCACGCACGCGAAATCGTCATGCCCTTCGGCAGCCGTCCGTCGGCGACGTGATAACCGTGCGTCAGCGGCCCATTGGTCAACTTCGGGGGACGAACCATCGTCCACTCCAGCCCGTCTCTTTCGAGAGCCGCTTCCATCCCTGTCATATCCGGAACGAGGTTGCGAAAGAGTGTTCCCCGCAGCACTCTTCCGACAACGTTCTGCTCTGCAAACAACAATGCGGACGACACCACCAGTCCACGGCGAACTCCGCTGCGCTGCATCGCCGCCGCCAGCACTTTGCCAAACTCGCGCCGCGTCGTGACGCGTCGCAAGGTCGACGGCCCAAACGCCGACAGCACGGCATCGTGTCCTTCCAGCACCTGCGCCAGTTGGTCCACGTTGAGCGGGTCGCCCGGAATTACCCGCAGCTTCTCGCTTTTCAACACCACCTTTCGTGGCGAGCGCGCGAGCGCCGTCACCTCATGACCACGCGCCGTCGCATACTCCAACAGATACTTCCCGATCCCGCCCGTAGCTCCCAGAACCACTAGCCGCATCCCACTCACCTCCAACCAAAGAATTCGCGTTTAGCCAGACGCTCGGCCCGGATTTACTTCGCCGCCGCGACTTTCCCTGCCGACAGAAGATCGATCCCCAATTGCTGCAGCATGCCCATCCGGTCTATCTGGGCCCAGACCTCCGCGATCTTCCCGTCTTCCATCTGATAGATCACATTCCCCTGCTGCTGCACTCGCTTCCCCGTCGCGGGGATGCCCGCCAGCGGACCGTCGTGCGTGGCGTCCATCGTCCAGCGCACCACCACGCGGTCATCGCTCGCAATCAGATCCAGCAGCGTGAATCGCATCTCGTGGAACGACACGCGCAGGCGCTCCGTCAGAGCCGCATACGGCGCGATTCCCCGCTCCTCTGTCACTCCGTGAAAGATCACGCCTTCGCTCACCAGCGATGGCAGAAGTTCGCTGTGGTTCTCATTCAGGCAACTCTCGTACAGCCGCCTGACCGTGCTTGCGTTCGTCTGTTCGACAGTAGTCATCAAATTCCCTCCATGTCTCGCTATTGGATATATGTACCTCTATCTAATATTCAATTATTCTGTCAAAACATGAAGGCGGCGAAAAAGCGCTCCTATCAGTCCCCCACCCGGCAGCGGCAGGCGGACGAAACCCGCAGCCGCATCACAGCAGCGGCACGCAAGCTGCTCGAAGAGCACGGCTATGTCGGCATGACCATGGAAGCCGTCGCGCAGGAAGCGGGAGTCGCGGTTGCAACTGTCTACTCCGTCTTCGGCTCAAAGACCCGGGTACTCTCCGAGATCCTCGACGCCGCCCGCTTTGGCGACAGCCACCAGAACCTCGTGCGCGAGGCCATGCAGGCTGCAGACCCCCGCGAACGCCTGCGCTTCCCCGCCCGCATCGCCCGACGCATCTACGAGTCGGAGGACTCAGTGCTCGATCTGCTCCGCGGCGCTGGTGCTGTCGCTCCCGCGCTCGCACAATCCGAATCGGAGCGCGAGTGCAGCCGCTATGACGCACAGAACGTCATGATCCAATACCTGGTCCGCTCCCGCAGCCTGCGCCGCGGCCTCGACCCGCAGCACGCGCGCGACATCCTCTGGTCGCTCACCAGTCGCGATCTCTATCGCATGCTTGTCCGCGATCGCGGCTGGACCGCGCAGCAATACGAGGATTGGCTCGCGAACACCCTCGTCGAAACCCTGGTCCGTAAAGACGCGCCACGCAACGCATGAAGACAAATTACCCGGAATCGCGTTACGCTAACTCGCCGTTCTCCTTCTAGCCGAACAAAAATCATTTAGGAGTGTCCATGTACGATCTGAAGAATCTCGCCAAACTGAAAACCATTGATGCAAACGCACCGGAGGGCATGAAGGCCTTCTGGGCCTTCGACAAAGCCGCCATGGCCGCAGGAGCCATCCCGGTGAAATATAAAGAGCTCATGGCGCTCGCCGTCGCCCTCACGACGCAGTGCCCCTACTGCATCGACATCCACGCAAAGAAGGCGCGCGCAGCCGAGGCCACGGAGCAGGAAATCGCCGAGGTGGTCGTCATCGGCGCCGCCCTGCGCGCCGGTGGCGCCATCACCCACGGCACCCACGCCATCCCATAGCGCTCGATGCTGCAGGCGAGAACTCCGCATGCCGGGTGTGTTACCGTTCCCGGCATGGCACGCCCATTCACTCTCGCCGCGGCACTCCTGTTGCTGTCCGTCTCGGTCGTCGCACAAACATCGAAGCCGGCGCCCCCCGGTTCGATCGCCGCACATCCCGAGTGGCCCAAAGCAAAGGCTGCGGATGTCGCATCCGTCGACGTAATCCTCGCCTCTCTTTACGACGTCATCTCCGGCCCCGCCGGACAGCCGCGCGACTGGAATCGCTTCCGCTCCCTCTTCGTCCCGGACGCACGCCTCATCCCCACCCGACATAACAAAACCGGGACAGGCGCCGACATCGCTGCATACACCCCTGAGCAACAGGAGCGTGCCACGACTGCTCTCGCGCAGGGCTTCTTTGAACGCGGCATCCACAACACCACCGAAAGCTTCGGCGACATCGTGCACGTCTTCTCCACCTACGAATCGCGTCACACAAAAGATGGCGAGCCATTCCAGCGAGGCATCAATTCCATCCAGTTGCTCAAGGACGGCAATCGCTACTGGATCGTCAACATCTTCTGGTACGGCGAGTCGCCCATCAATCCGATCCGCAAAGTACCTGCCATGAAACGTGCGTACCCTACGGCTCCTGACCATGGTGAAATGACCATAGTCAGGAGCGGGATATGCGCACCATAACCGCAGGAAATTCAAAGCGAATTGACTCGACAAAATGTCCAGGGCGCCACGCTCATCACCGGCGATATCGCAGGTCCGCCTTCGAGTCGGATGAGTGGGAGATGGAGCATTGATTCCGCTGGGCACGCTTGCCGCGACCTCTTCTATCGCGGCTCCCAAAGCTCCACGCGATTTCCCTCACCATCCCTGATCCATCCGAAGCGCCCGTTCGCCTCATCCTGTCGCTTCGGATCAACCCAGACGCCCTTCGCCGCTAGTTCCTCCAGCAGCACGTCGAGGTCATCCACGCGGAAGTTCAGCATCGCCTCCTGCTCGCCTTCCCCGAAGTACTCCGTGTCCGCCGGGAACAGCGACCACACCGTTACCCCGTGACCTTCCGGCGCAGCACACTCATCCCACACGAAGACCACCCCGCCCCAATCCTTTACCGGCAGCCCCAGATGCTCCGCATACCACGCCGCTAGCCCTTTTGGATCGCGCGCCCGCAGAAACACACCGCCCAGTCCAGTCGCCTTCGCCATTTCGCTCTCCTCACTCCATCATTCGCGCCACGCACAGGCCAGCCTGCCCAGGCCGCCCCGCACCGTCAGTCCATCCCTGCGCCCCGAAAAGTAACGCGAGGCGATCTCCTCCCCACCCAGATCCTCCACCCTTTGAAATCCGCACTCCCGCAGGAGTTGCCCGAGCTCCGCCGGTTCAAACCCTAGCCGGAACGGTTCTCCTGCCCGCGCCACGCGTTCCGCCAGCCAGTCGAACGCTGCACGCTCCTTCAGCGACAGCGATTCCCGCGTCACCCCGTAATCAAAGGCCACGCCGCTACCGGCTGGCAGCCGGCCCAGTGCGCGCAGCGTTTCTACGGCCGCCTCGCGGGTCAGATACGGCAACACACCCAGCCACGAGCAGAAGACTGGCGAAGTCGAATCGAAGCCGGACGCTGCAAGCCGCTCCATCAGACTCTCCGATTCAAAGTCCACTGGCACAAACGTCACCGATTCGGGTACGTGAATATTGCTCTGTTCGAGACATGTGCGCTTCCACAGCTGCGTCGCAGGATGATCCACCTCGAAGATGCGCAATCCCGGATGAATTGCACACTCCGGCAGCGACGTCCGTGCGCCGAACGTGTCAAGTCCCGCGCCCAACACCACGTACTGTCGGACGCCACCGGACACCGCCCGTTCCAGCGCATCCTCCGCAAAGCGGCTCCGCGCGCACAGGAAGGCCCTCATCCCACGCGCAAACGGGTGCGTGCGCTCCATCTCTTCGCGCTCCCGCAACTCCGCAAGCGCAACCGGCGGCAGCACGCGCAGGGCCAGCGGGTCGGCGAATACCAACGGCGGGTCATCGTATAGCTGGTGCGCGGCACGCCGCATCGCAACCCGTTCTGCTGTTCTGCTGGCACGTCCTTCCTGCATGACGGCATTCCACCCCACCTTTGCCACGCCGTCAAATCCGCGCACCTGCGATCATCGTTTCTATGAGCACGCCCCTCCGCATTCTCGCGATCCCCGGCAGCCTCCGCGCCCGTTCCACCAATCTGCTCCTGCTTGAAACCGCTGCCCTCCTCGCGGCGGCCGACATGCGACTTGAAATCTTCGCGCAACTCGGCGACATCCCGCTCTTCAATCCCGACCGTACAGACGTGCCACCGGCCGTGGCCGCGCTCCGCGCATCCGTCGAGAGCGCCGACGCCGTCATCATCTCCGCACCGGAGTACGCTCATGGCCTCCCCGGCGCCCTCAAGAACGCGCTCGACTGGCTGGTCAGCGGCATCGAGCTCACCGGAAAACCAGTCGCGCTCTTCAATGCCTCCGCCCGCTCCGTCTATGCGCAAGCCGCGCTGCGGGAGGTGCTCGTCACTCTTGGCGCGAGTTTTCTCGATCGCGCCTGCGTCACCATTTCCCTGACTGCTGATTCGCGCACACCTCAGCAGCTCGCCGCCGATCCCATGATCGCTACGCCGATTGCCACCGCGCTCGACCGCCTGGCCTCCATCATCGCGGCACGGACGAACTCCGCAGCGAACGCCTCGCAACCAACAGGCCGTGCATTGCCGAACTGGCAGCCGCGTCCCTTTCCCGAGCGTCGGAGCTTCCGCGGCCGCTACAGCGCAATCGAACCCTTGGACACCGCGAAACACGCGGAGGCTCTTTATGCTTCACTGTGTAAACCTTCCGGCGTCTCCGGCTTCACCTACCTGCCCGCCAATCCCCCCGCCGATATCGAAGAGTGGCGCATCCGCCTCGAAAACCATGCCGCCGGTCGCGATCCGCTCTTCTTTACGCTTTTCGATGAAAGCGGCAACGCCGCCGGAATCTGCGCCTACCTGCGTATCGCACCGGAACACGGCTCGATCGAGATCGGCCACATTCATTTGTCACCTGAGTTGCAACAAACCCGCGTCGCAACCGATATCCAATACCTGCTAATGCGCCACGCCTTCGAGGACCTCGGTTATCGCCGCTACGAATGGAAATGCGATGCCCTGAACGCGCCGTCACGCCGTGCGGCGCTGCGCCTCGGCTTCCGTTTCGAGGGCATCTTCCTCAACGCGGTCGTCTACAAGCAGCGCAGCCGCGACACTGCATGGTTCTCCATCACAGATGATGAGTGGCCGCGCGTGCGCCGTGGCTTCGAAGCCTGGCTCGCACCTGAAAACTTCGATGCCGAAGGTCGCCAGCTTCACTCGCTTGCCAGCCTGCGGGCACAGAATTAGATACGTCACAACGAAAGCGACAATATGTAGTCGTCGCACAGCATCGTGCCCACCAGGAACTTCCGCTCCCCGATCCGCACAAAGCCCACTCGGTCGTAGAAGGCCAGCGCAGCGGTGTTGTCCGCCTTTACGCCCAGCAGCAGCCGCTTCTTTCCGAGCGACCGCGCCTCTGCAGCTGACCACTCGGTCAGACGTCGCCCCAGACCGCCTCCCTGGAAGCGATGCAGCAGATAAATCCGCTTTAGCTCGATGTCGTCTTGGGTCAGCGCCACCGGCAGATCCGGCGGCGACAGCACAGCGAAGCCGATCGGCGCGCCGTTCAACTCGGCGAGGCACAGCCGATACTTCGCATCGGCCAGCCACTCACCATACTGGCTCGGCGCATGCTGCACACGACAATGCGCGAGGATGTCCGGTCCTGCCAGCAGACCCGCGAAGGTCTCCAGAAACGTAGCTGCGCCGACCAACGCAAGCGCCTCTTCATCTCCGGGCGCGCACCTGCGCAGCGCGATCTCATGCTTGAGAGACATGCGCCGATCTTAACAACCGGCGCACGGCACCGCCCGCGCCCCCTCCTGTCATCCTGAGCATGACGGAAGGTGGAGCGAAGGATTTGCTTATCTATTCGAAACAGTCTCAGCGCGGAACGCCGCTCAGCCAAGAGCTCTGCCGCGCCAAGATTCATCACGCAAGAAAACTAGGCCTGCGGCACATCCAGCCGTTGCTTCAGGTTCCCCGCCAACTCCGCCATCAAGCGCAACCGCTGCTCCAGTCGTGGAGAAGGCCCGCTCTCCCGCAGCGCGAGCTGCGTGTGCAAGAGCAGTCCGGAAATACTGTTTCGCAGCTCGGCTTCTACCGCGCGCAATGCCGCGCGCTGCGCCGCGCCCTGCTCCTGTTCACGCCGCGCCAGCGCCGCGCGCAGATCGCGTACCAGTCGCGCGCTTCCGGTCAACGCAAAGTTCACCTGTATCGGGATCGCCAGCCCCGCCATCTTCCACAGCACCTCCGCACCCCGCGGATCACCTTCGGCCAGCGAATCTTCGACAATCACCGCTGCATAGCTACCCACGCGCAGTGCCTCCAGGGCTTCGCGGCGCCCCGGCACCACCTCCACATCCAATCCCATCTGCTGCATGATCGCTGCGGCGCAATTCTCTGCTCCGCTCAGCGCTGAAACCACCAGTACGCGCTCGACGGCGCTCGCATTTTCCTTCATGGCCCTGTCCCTCGTTCTTTCTTACATCCGTCTGTAAGCACTCGTCCCGTTCATCGGATCCACCGTGTCCAGCGAGACGTTTTCTGATATCCCATATTCCTTGAGTTTTCTGTACAGCGTCGTCTTGCCGATGCCCAGCAGCCGCGCCGCCAGCAGTTTGTCGCCCTTCAGTTGCTTGATCGTGCTCAGGATCGCCTGCTTCTCCAACTCCGCCAGCGTTGTCACCCGTGGCATCGCGCCGGGCTGCACGGCAGACTGCGCCTTGTGCATCTGCGACGATGCTTCACGTCGCAGCTCCAGCTCATGATTCTGCAACTGCGTCGGCAGATCGCCCATGTGGATCACCGGGCCCGAGGACATCGTGCACGCTCGCTCAATCGCGCCTTCCAACTCGCGTACGTTCTGCGGCCAGTCATAATCCATCATGCTGCGCAGCGCGTCATCGCTCAGCGTGTAGTTCTCGCCGCTCTCCCGCGACATGCGGTCCAGGAAGTGCGTCGCAAGCAGCGGAATATCCGATCGCCGCTCGCGCAGCGGCGGAATCCGCAGCGTCACCACATTCAGCCGGTAATAAAGGTCCTTGCGGAAGGTTCCCTTCGTCACCGCCGCCGCCAGGTCCACGCTGGACGCCGCCAGGATGCGCGCGTGCAGCGGGATGCGATGCGTCGCACCTGCCGGACGGATCTCTTTCTCCTGCAGCACCCGCAGCAGTTTGCCCTGCAGGTCCGGTGTCAGTTGGCCAATCTCATCCAGGAAGACCGTGCCGCGTTCGGCCGAGGCCAGCACGCCCGGCGCATTGCGCAGTGCGCCCGGGAACGCCCCCTTCACGTAACCGAACAGCTCGTGTTCGATCAACTCCGGCGCGAACGCTCCGCAGTCCACCGTAAGGAATGGTTGCGACGCATTCTCGCTCTGCGCGTGAATAGTGCGTGCCACCATCTCCTTGCCGGTTCCAGGCTCACCCGAGATCAGCGCCGGATGATGGCTCTGCGCCACCTTGGCCAGAATCCGGTAAAGCTTGTCCATCTCCGGGCTGCGTCCAACCAGGTTCCCCGCTCCGCCCGAGGTGCGCAGCCGCTCGCGCAGTGACCGGCTCGCACCGCTCACCTGCCGCTGATGCGCCGCCCGCTCCAGCACTGTGCCCAGCTCTTCCATAAGGAAAGGCTTGGTCAGATAATCGGTCGCTCCGCCGCGCATCGCTTCCACCGCCGACCCAATCGTCGTCGACGACGTCATCACGATGATCGCCGTGTCCGGCTTCAGCGCCTTCACCTCTTCCAGCAGTTGCAGACCTTCTCGCCGGCTGGCCTTCAGCTCCATTAGCAGGAGGTCCACGGTATGGCTGCGCAGCAGTTGTTGTGCGTTGCCGGCTTCGGGCAGCCCTTCGGCCGAGAAGCCCCGTTGCGCCGCAATCTCCATACAGGCCGACCGCATCGCCTCGTCCTCCTCAATCACCAGGACATGCAGTCTGTTCCCGTTATGTTCCATTCCAAGCATTTCGTCCAAGGCAGCACCTCAAAGAAGTGAAAATTGCCAATCTGGAACAATGTCGTGCATTTCTTACATAGCAACCATGCAATCTCTACAGGCAGCAGTCTAACCAGATTTCATTCCGGGAATGGTGCGAAATCGTCTGAAAATCTGACTTCAGTAATGACGCAGCGCGGTGACCGACCCCCACCTAAGGGGCATGCCCCATGTATTATGTGTGGTTTGCGGCATCAACAGAGCGGTCCCTCGCTGCCTGCCATACAATCGAGCGAAGGCCGATTTCCGCAAAAAGTTGGCGGGCCGCAATTGCGAAAGGCCCAAACAGCCCAGAATGGATGATTCCCATCCTTCTGATCGACTTTGAACTGGACATTTCTTCTCTATGACACCTCCTCCCCAGATCCCCGCCAAAATTCCCGGCACCCGCTCCGGCCGAGCCGCCTCCGAGCTCCGTCCCATCTCGCTTACACCCGACTACGTCGCCACTGCCGAAGGCTCCGTCCTTATCTCTATCGGTCACACCCGCGTCCTCTGCAACGCCACCATCGAGCAGGGCGTCCCCGCATGGCTGCGCAACAGCGGCCGCGGCTGGGTCACCGCCGAGTACGGCATGCTCCCTCGCGCCACGCTCACCCGCACCGCGCGCGAGTCCGAACGCGGCAAAATCTCCGGCCGCACCCATGAGATCCAGCGCCTCATCGGCCGCTCTCTCCGCGCCGTGGTCGACATGCACGCGCTCGGTGAGCGCACAGTGATCCTCGACTGTGACGTATTGCAGGCTGACGGCGGCACTCGCACCGCCGCCATCACCGGCGCCTGCGCCGCGCTCGCTCTTGCCCTCAATCGGCTCGTAAAGGCAGGCACGCTGAAACAGTCACCCCTGCGCCAGCTCGTCGCCGCCACCAGCGTCGGCATCGTCGACGACGAGATCCTCCTCGACCTCGCCTACGAAGAAGACTCCCAGGCTGAAGTCGACATGAATGTTGTCATGACCGAGGACGGCGGCCTCGTCGAAGTCCAGGCCACCGCCGAGCGTCAGGCCTTTCCTCGCACGCGCATGCTCGAAATGATGGACTATGCCGAAGCCGGCATCCGGCAACTCTTCGCAGCCCAGCGCGTCCTTCTCGCCTGAGAGAGCCGAACAAGAGAGCCCAACAACAGTTCATTTCGTGATGTCATAGGCTCACCTCACGTCGCTGTAAAAACCGCACACGGATCCTCTTCCGGTTGCCACTCTCATGCCTCGATCGGAACGCAATTGAGAGACAGACACGGGCACTTACTCGAATTTTCTACTTGCACAAATAGTAAAGTTTGCCGATCATGTTGGCTGCTTTACATTGCCGCGCCCGGGCGATGCTCCAGAATACAAAGTCGCCCATAACAAAAAATGTAACTGCGCGCGGAATACCACGTTTATGAGGCCCCGATACGATGCAGACCCTTCCTGGTTGTAATTCCCCCTGTCAACTTCCCAAATTTTCTAATCGTTTAAAGCACATTAACTTTCTCGTTATCCTTCTCACCGCCCTATCTTCACCGCTTCTCGCACAAAATATCTCCGGCACCATCACCGGCACCGCTCGTGATTCCTCCGGGGCAGTTATTCCAAACGCCACTGTAATGATTACAAATGCCGACCAGAACACCGTCGTCTTTACCGGAAAGACCAACTCCGCCGGCCAGTACACCGCGCCGTTCCTGCCCGTCGGCAACTACTCCGTTGCTGTCGATGCTCCCGGCTTCAAGAAGGCACAGCACACCGGAATCAAGCTCGACGTAAACCAGAACCTTACCACCGACCTGATCCTCGAGCCGGGCAGCGCGCAGCAGACAGTCACCGTCACCACGTCACCTCTACAAGTCGATCTGCAAAGCGCACAGGCCCAGACCGTGATCACCGGCACTCAGGTACGCGAGCTCACGCTGAACACACGCAACTACGAGCAGCTGGTCGGACTCATGCCAGGCGTCTCGACAGCGGTTTCAGATCAGCTTTACGTCGGCGTCTCGAATCCCGTCGGCACTTCGAACCAGATCAACTTCTCCATCAACGGCAGCCGCCCCACACAGAACGCATGGAACGTCGACGGCGCGGATAACGTGGACCGCGGCGCGAACCTCACCCTGCTCGCCTATCCCAGCGTCGACTCCATCGCCGAGTTCTCCGTCCAGCGCAGCAATTACAACGCCGAATTCGGCCGCAGCTCCAGCGGGCAGGTCAACGTCATCACCAGCGCCGGCACCAACCAGTTTCACGGGGACCTCTACGAGTTCTTTCGCAACGATGTGCTCGACGCCAACACCTATCTCAACAACCGCAACAACATTCCGATTCCCTCGTTGCGCTACAACGACTTCGGCGGCACCATCGGCGGCCCCATCTGGCGGGATCACACCTTCTTCTTCTTCTCCGAGGAGGTGCGCCGCGTCATCACCCACAGCAACTTCCTCGCCAACGTCCCCAGCACTGCCGAACTGCACGGCAATCTCTCCGGGAACGGCGCACCAGTCTGCGTCCTCTGGAGCGCGCCCGGTCCTAATCAAACCTGTCTGCAAATGGGCACACAGGTTACCCAGATCAATCCCGCGGCCCAGGCCTATCTGACCGACATCTTCAACAAGCTCCCCACCCCGGATGATCCCAACTGCACCGGCGCCTGCACACTCACCTCCAACGGCCTCAACATCTTTAACCTGCACCAGGAGATTGTGCGCATCGATCATGTCTTCGGGCCGCGCTTCCGCGTCTTCGGACGCTTCGAAAACGACACCATCCCGACCACCGAACCGGGAGGCCTCTTCATCGGCAGCCCGCTGCCCGGGGTCTCCACTTCGTCCACCAACTCACCCGGCCGCATCTTCACCATCCACGCCACCAACGTCATCTCGCCCACCCTCATCAACGACGCCGGCTACAACTATTCCCATGGCGGCGTTCTCAGCACTCCCACCGGCCTGACGGCCGCAAAGAACTCACCCAATATCCCGTCTGCAATCAGCCTTCCCTTCGCCTCCACGCTCGCTGTTGCGCCCACCCTCACCTTCAGCTTCTTCGACAACGTCGCGGATCGCGGCCAGTACCGCGACTTCAATGATGACAACAACATCTTCGATCACCTGTCGAAGGTCGTCGGACGCCACGCCCTGAAATTCGGCGTCAGCTACAACTGGTATCAAAAGGATGAAAACTCCGCCTCCGGAAATCAGGGCGCGTTCCGATTCCCCACAACGGATCCCGACGGTAACGACAGTGAATATCAGGAGTGGGCCAACTTCCTCACCGGCAACACCAGTTCCTTCACCCAAGCTTCGGCAGACTTCCGCGCTGTCATCCGTCAGCAGCAGTGGGAGGCCTACGCGCAAGACACTTACAAGGCGCGGCCGAACCTCACCCTCACCTACGGCGTGCGCTATTCGATCTTCCGTAAACCTACGGATGCGAAGGGTCATCTGACGAACTTCGATCCCCAGTCGTTCAACCCCGCCGCAGCTTCTGTCATTGATCCCGCTACCGGCCAGATAGCGACCCCGGGCACGCCGCTGAACGGCATCATCATCGGCGGTGACGGTTCGCCTTTTGGTGATGCCGTGAATGCGCAGAACACTCTGAACTTCGCACCCCGCGTCGGTATCGCCTACGATCCCACCGGTAGCGGCAATACCTCTATTCGCGCCGGTTACGGCATGTTCTTTGATTCCTCTGCCGTCAGCCGTTACGAAATCAATGTCTTCGACAACCCGCCCTTCGTCAGCAACCTGTCACTCGGGCCCACCCCGTTGAACAATCCCAACGGCACCGCGTTGGTTTCCAGCTTTCCTTCGGCAATCGCCGCCCTCGGCACCGATTGGCACACTCCCTATACCCAGCAGTGGAGCCTCGACGTGCAACGGCAGTTCCCCTCGCAGTGGCTGCTGGACATCGGCTACTACGGAGCCACCGGCACTCATTTGCTGGGTGAGGTGGATCTGAATCAGCCCCTTCCCGGCGCATATGCAACCGCGCTTGCTCCCTATCGCTCCGACCCGAATGCCCCCATCGCCCGCGGCTCAGACACGCAATTGCTGAACTCGATCCGTCCATACAAGGGCTACGACGCTATCAACTCCCAGATCACCCAGTACAGCTCCAACTACAACGGTCTTCAGGTCGCATTGCAGAAGAGAATCCGCACAAACTCTCTGCTCAATCTCAACTACACTTGGTCGAAGGCGATGACCAACGCCTTCAACGACACTTCACCGGCGCAGAACACCTACGATCTCTCCGCCGAATATGGCCCGGCGCGTTACGACCGCACCCACATCTTCAACGCCAACTTCGTCTACCAGCTGCCGTTCTTCCAAAGCCAGGGCGGCTTCGTCGGACACATCTTCGGCGGATGGGAGCTCTCCGGCATCGCCAACGTCTACACCGGACTTCCTTTCACCGTCACGGGAGTGCTCAACGACCCTGCCGGGCAGGGCGTGCTCGACGGCAACAGCGCCGTCAGTGGACGCCCGGATATCGTCGGCGATCCCAACCACGCCAGCGTGGCCAGCGGGCCCATCCACAACAACGATGGCATCAATCCCTGGTTCAATACCGCCGCCTATGCCCAGGTCTGTACCGCGGACGGATGCCCCACAGGTGCCCGTCCCGGCAGCTCTCGCCCGGGCAGTGTGCGTGGCCCGGGACTCTGGCGCGCCGACCTCTCCGGCTTCAAGAACATCAAGTTCAACGACCGCATGAACCTGCAGTTCCGTGCAGAAGCCTTCAACGTGTTTAATCACACCAACCCCGACACCATCTCCACGTCAAGCACCTCAGGAACCTTTGGAAAGGTCACAGCCTATCGCGATCCCCGCATCCTGCAGTTGGCGCTGAAACTCTACTTCTAGCGCAACTCTCACCTCCCCGTGGCGGGTCACTCCCCGTGGCCCGCTGCTGGAAGTATCGGACTCGCCAGTAGCCGCCAACTCTCCAGACGCAGCGCTCCTCCCTTCAGGCAAAGTACCTGCGCCAGAGCGCGTACAAAACTATAAATAGTGCCGAAACCCTGGATCGCTGCACCTCGCGACAGTAGCCTTCCTTCGCAGTAGGAATTCGGAATGTTCCGATCGGCTCTCCGTCAGCACCATCTCGCTTACTCGGGGACGTGCACTCATGTTCGCTCGGCCTCTGAAGAAAGTCTCCGCTGAACTCTCACGGGTGAAGTCTGCAACAGAACGGCACGGCGAGTTTGCAACCGAGCGAGTAAAGTCCTCTCCATCGAGTCTTCCAGTTTGGACTGCCCTTCCGGGCAAGCAAGCGAACTCAGCTGCCCCGGAACAGCACCCGCAGGCCCTTGGCGCAGGCAGCCAAAGAATGGCGTGGGACTTTGCCAAAATCCCGGTCTTTCCCCAGGATGGACAGCGGAATCCTGGGCCGGTGCATCCGGCGTCGCGTTTGCTTGCCCAATCGAAGCTTCAAATCGGACGCGCTGATGATCCCCTGGAACACGAGGCGACCAGTGTTGCTCTGCAGGTCATGCGCGCGCCTGCTCTGAATGCATCCGAAATGGCTCCGCTTCGAACCAGCGGCAGACCAGCAATCCACAGCGTGCAACCGAGCATTCAGAGAGCATCCTTCGCTCCGCGATCTGCCTCCGCAGAAGCGCCCGCCACCGTCCACCAGGTGCTCCGTTCGCCCGGACAGCCCCTCGACAACGAAACCCTCGCATTCATGGAACCGCGCTTTGGCTTCAACTTCAGCCAGGTTCGCATTCACGCGGACACCGCAGCCGCGCGTTCCGCCAAAGACATTCGCGCACGCGCGTACACCGTAGGTCACCATGTGGCTTTTGGTGACCACCGCTTCTCCCCCTTAACCGGCGAAGGGAAAGAGCTACTCGCGCATGAGCTGGCACATGTGGTGCAACAAAGGGATGGAGCACTCGCAATCCAGCGATCGCCGGACGGCAACGGTGATGATGGCAACTTCTATGACACCCTTGGCAGCGTTCTCTTCTCTGTCGGTCCGACGCAATCAATAGCAATAGCAAAGGTCGCTGGACTGGCGCAGCCCGGCTCAAGTAGCGAAAAAGGAGGCGGGCCGAAAACGATTGAAGGCGGCTTTACGAAGGCCGCCGTTGACTCAGCGATCGGCTTCGTCAATCTCCTCGGAAATCTTTCGGGAGCTGATAACCCCGACCCGTTTACGGAGGGCTTAATAGTTACGGGTGATCCCGTTGAACGGGAAAAATGGGTCCAGGCACATACCCCTGAGATGCTCAAGCCAGGATTCGACTTCAATCAGCTCAATCCTGTGTATCAGCTGCTGGTCAACGGCTACGAAGGTTACAAGGCCTATGAGCGAGGCGATTACGGGGCGGTTGGCGAGTATTTATTCAATTTCGGAGCCGCTGCGCTCACAATCTACGATCTAGCGGCCGCGGGTCCAGGTGTCATCAAGGGCGGGGTGGGACGAGGGAAGCAACTGTTAGAGAAAGCGCCGCCACGCAAGCCCTCTGTAGGAATGCCGGCACACCCGACCGCAGTCGTTGGAGAGGGAACGAGCGGCACCGGAATGGGTAAAGCAACTCTTGAAAAGGGCAGTGCTGCGCATGCTTCTGTTGGAAAGCCAGTACATCCGGCCGGCGTAGTAGAACATGAGCCGTATGCAGCTCCAAAGCATGTGTCCGAGCAAAAGTCCCCTTCTCCGTCGGCCGCTCCCAATGCGCCACGGCGGACCTCCAAGGCTACGACGCCACGCGAGATCGAAGAAGCCATTACCGCTCAGCGGGAAGTCACCGCAAACATCAAAAAGAGAAAGCGCGCCAAGACCGCTAGGAAGCAACACGAGGAGGCTGAGGCCAAAGCGCCGCAGACGATTTCCACGAAAACGAAAGCACCAGAGGGCACAGCCCCGGCGCCCGCCAAGCGCCGAATCTACGTCAAGCCTCTCTCTCCAGGGGCTGAACCCGGTGCAACTGTACCCGCGGTGCCGGCAACCCCGGATAGGCCGCCCGCAACCGCCGCCGCCCCTGCTCGACCGGCACCCGCCGGCCCCCCGATGAAGTCGCTTCCCGGTGGAGCGCATCGAGAAGGCATGCACGTCGGCGGTAAGACTCCGACACCGCTCAAACCTTCGCGAGCGGAAGTTATGCACGCGAAGGGGCCGCAACCAATTGCTCCCGAGTACTCCGTTGACCCCAATGCGCCCACGCAACCGGTTGGCTCATCCGTGAAACGGTCGTACAGCGCATCGGACTTGGACAAGATTGCGCGCGGCACTCCCGACATTAAGAAAATAAGAGATATAGCCAAAAATCTGGTCTCGGGTTCTAAGGGTTCTCTATTCGAACGCTGGGGCAACCTTCACGTATTCGAGAGAAAGAACAAAGTACGAATCAACAAAGCGCAGAATGCACACCTCGAAGGGTATGGTGGAGGCATGTTAGCCGACTCCCACGTGGAGATTGATAACTATGATGAAACTGGCGGCGAGATTTGGGACACGAAGATCTATTCCGAAGAAGCGCAACTCGACTCGCAGCAATTGCACGATTATCGCGTCATGGAGCAAGCGGGAGAAGTCATGGATTCGAAAGGAAGAATGATTCCGGTTAAGGGAGTCAACTATCTGTTCAGCGATCTCGATTCAGCGCTGGCCCACGCCACGCAAGTCTGGGTGGACGGCGGGGGATCCGTCTTCTACCTGGATGACGCAGGAAATCTCGTGCTACTTAAGCCCGGAAGCGTTAAGTAGCGCGTTCTTCTCAATCGCGTATCCGCGAGTGGTACGATCACCTGCGAACAATCAGCAGCCCGGGTGATTGCGAATGAAGAAGACGCTGCTAGGCCACAGCATCAGATTCACCCTCCTCGCCTTTGCCCTTTCATTCGCCGCGATCGCGCAAAAGAAGCCCGAGCCCAAACCCAAGCCAGCGCAATCCATCCCGGAACTGCGTCAGCAGCTCGAGAAGATCCTTCACGACACCCACACCCCCGGCATGTCCATCGCCATCGTGCGCCGCGATGGTCCCGAATGGGTCGACGGCCTGGGCCAGTCCAACGTCGCCCAAACCAGCCCGCTAATGCTGATACCCTCTTCCGCATCGGTTCCACCTCGAAGGCCTTCGTCTCGCTCTCTATCCTCAAGCTGGTCGATGAAGGCAAGCTCTCGCTCGATGACCCCGTGCGCAAGCTCATACCCGAGATCTGGTTTGAGAATCGCTGGGAAGCTACGGATCCGGTCCGCGTCGTCGATCTCCTTGAACACACCACCGGCTGGGACGACCTGCATCTGCCCGAGTACGCCAAGGATGCAAAAGGCATGACCACGCGCGAAGGGCTCGACTACTACCGCCACTCGCGCATCTCCCGCTGGCCACCCGGAACGCGCATGGCCTATTGCAACTCCGGTCCGCCCGTCGCCGCATACATCGTCGAAAAGCTCACCGGCCAGCGCTTTGAAGATTACGTCACGCAGAATTTATTTCTGCCCATCGGCATGAAGTCCGCGACGTATTTTGAACAACCGTCGCCGCAGCTCACCACCCTCTATCACGACGACGGCAAAACACCATATCGCTACTGGAACATCCTCGAACGTCCTGCCGGCGCCATCAACGCCTCCGCGAATGACATGGCCGCCTATCTCGGGTTCTACCTCAACCGCGGCGCCGTCCACGGCCAGCAGATCATGCCCGCTGCCGATATCGATCGCATCGAGACTCCCACTCGCACATGGGAGGCTCAGCAGGGCCTGAAGGCAGGCTACGGACTCAGCAACTACACCAGCATCCACGATGGCTTCGTCTACCACGGCCACAACGGAGGCGTGGAGGGCGGCCTCACCGAAATGTCCTACCTGCCCGAATATGGCGTTGGCTACTTCTACAGCATCAACTCCGGCAACGGCGGCGCTTTCGCCAAAATCGGCGATGCCATCCGCGCCTACATCACACGCGGGCTGACCAAGCCGCCAGTACCTGCTGTCGCTCCGCTGCCCGCAGACGCCGAGCAGTACGCCGGATGGTACGAGCCCGACTCACCGCGCAACGGCTTCATGAAATTCATCGAGCGCCTCGGCCTGCATCGCGTCCACTTCGATCATGGCAACCTCATGCTCAGCAACTTGATAGGCACCATCAATGACACCTTCGTGCCCGTCGGCGGCGAGCAGTTCCGTTATCTCTCAAAGAAGGATCCGCCCGAACCCATCGCAACCGCTGCGCTCATCGCACCCAACGCCGAAGGGCGATTCGTCTTCATCGGCGGCACATGGAAGCACATCCCCGCCTGGTTTGCCATCGCCGAACTCGCGTTCCTCCTATGGTTCTTCCTCGCGCTCGCGGCCATCGTGCTCTATGCGCCCTTCTGGCTCATCGGCGGCCTCATCAAAAAGCGCCGCCGCCCTGCCGAGCGCGCCATCCGTCTCTTTCCGCTCATCGCCGTCCTCAGCCTCGCTGCGTCGATTGCTATCTTTATGCTTTCGAGCAACGATCTCCTCAACCGCCTCGGCAATCTCACCATCTGGTCATTCGGCCTCTATCTCTGCACCCTGCTCTTCGCCGCGGCGTCGATCGCCGGCGCTGTCGCCCTCTGGCTCGCGCGCAGACAGCCTGTTCGAAAAAGCGTTCGCCGGTTCTCCATCGCCGTCACCGCGGCATTGCTCATCGCCACCGCATACCTCGCATGGTGGGGAGTCATCGGCATCCGCCTCTGGGCCTGATCCTCGCGCGGCGTAATCTCAGACCGCGGCCCGCGAGTCCCGATGTTTCCGTTTCCACCGCGACTCGGAACCAATACCGACGCGCCTCAGCTGCATGAGCGCAAACGCCAGCAGAGCACACGCGACCCACGCAAACCAGTCCCCGAGTAGAAGATAGAGCGTCCTGCTGTGCGCCGCCGGAACACTAGCGATCAATGTGGCAAATGGCGCAGCATCGCTGCGCGCCTCCCCGACTATCCGCCCCCGGTTATCGCTCACCGTCAGGTACCCGTTCTTCGCCGCGCGCACCAGGCTGAAGCCGTCCTCCACTCCACGCATCACCGCCATGTGCCCGTGCCAGCTACGATCTACATTGAAGTCCCAGCCCGGCACCAGCATCAGCCCCACGCCCGCCTCGCCGTACTTGCGCGACAGCGGCGTAAAGTCCATGTCCTTGCAGATCGCCACCCCCGTTCCCTCCGTCGGCTTCTCGAGTGTCACCAGCGATCTTCCCGGCGTCAGATACGATTCAAACGGCGGCAGCATGTGCTGCTTGTCATAACTCAGCACCTCCGCTTGCGGCTGATAGATACGCGCCTGGTTGTACTTCGCCGAACCAGCCACATGCACTTCGCCGACAACAATCGTCGCGCCCGTCCTGTCCGCCAATCGCTGAAAGATCGGGTCCGCGCTTCCGTTCTCAGCATCCAGGACCACGCCAAGCTTCTCCGGCAGTACGACAACACGAGCACCTCGCCCGATGAGGGCCTCGGTCTCCGCCGCATAGCTCTTCATCAACCGCGTCGTCTCCGCGCCGCTTTCCGCGACATCCACATTTCCCCGCAAGTCGGATGCGACAAGTCCCACCTTCACCATCGGCCCGCGGGGCGTCACCGCCAGCCGTGCCACGCCAAAGATCAGCACCGCGGCAATCACGCCAACCGTCGTCGCCACAATGCGCAGCACCGCTTTCGGCTCCGTCCTCCGCAGGTGCAGGCCAATGGCAAGCGCCGCTGGAAAGCACAGCAGCAGGAAGCTCATGCCCCATGGCCCGGTGATCGAGGCAAGCTGCAGAAAAGGCAGAAACTTTAACTGCGTGTAAGCAAGGCTTCCCGCCGTGCCATGCGGCGTCGTCAGGTTGCGCACATATTCAAGCGTCACCCATACGGCAGGAAACGCAACGACAGCGCTCCACCATGCGCCGCGCAACGCCAGCGCGCGAAACAGCAGCACCGCAACCGCCGCCACCAGGGCGACCGCGCCGAAGATGCCGAGCCACACCACAAAGCCTGTCCCCAGCAGCCGAAAGTAGCCCCACATATTCAAGGAGCCGGCAAGCAACGCCGCGGCCGTCGTCAACCCCGCGACCCGCCACGAACTTCGCAAAGAAAACCACAATACCGGCAGCGGAGCGAACCACATCAGCGGCCACCACGGATCCAGCCCGTTGCCAAACCACAGCAGCACGGCCGTCGCCCCCGCCACCACTATCCCCGCCACACCGATTTTGTAACTACGCCCGTATCCCATGCATATACCTCCGTAACGATTGGTGGCAGAACGTCCGGAATCGGGTGGCCGACATGTCGACCCGCCCGCCCAGATAGAGCATCATCAATCCCTGTAAGAGCGCGCCGGTTTCAAAGACGATCGCCCACACGTCGCCTTTGCGGAAGTGGCCGCTTGCCATCCCCTCCTCCACCAGCCCCGCCATTAAATTCGCGGTGGGAGACTTGCCTGCTACAAAGTCCCGCGGATACTGCCGCGCCCCTTCACGCGGAGTAAGAAACATCAGCTCGAAGAGCCTCGGCTTCTCGAGCGCAAACATCAGATTCACATCCAGCACGCGCGTCAGCCGGTCCTCAATGCTCCTTGTCGACCGAGCGCTGCCCGTCGTCCGCGCAGCAGTCAGCCTCTCCGCAAGCTCATCAAAGCCCGCGTCCGCCAACGCGTTCAGCAGGCCCTTTCGATCGGGATAATGCCGGTACACCGCCATCGCAGTGATCCCCACCGCAGCGGCCACGCGCCGCATCGTCACCGCCTCCGCGCCCTCGTTGTCCAGCAGCCGCCGGGCGGCAATGGCAATCCGTTCGGCTGTCGGTCGGCCAGGCATGTATACAGTGTATACATGCCCGTCCTGCCGCTGTCGAGATACCGTCACTAAAAAGAAAGGCGGCAGCCGAAGCCGCCGCCTACACGAAAGGGAACGAGCAGATGTGTACTAACTGCCGCCGTGCAGCCGGATAACCCGTCGCGCAGGAATCGTCTTATCTTTCGGATCCCGCGCCGGGCTCACGATCACTTCGCCCACATTCGCTGCTCCCCCCGGCAACGCCCCCGCCACCTGGCGCACGATCGCTTCCATCTTGTCGAAGATCTCGCGCAGGTCCTCCACGCGCCGGTAGTCGGCGCTGATCGGCACTTCCACCGTGTATCGCTTCTTCTTATCCGCCGCCGCCAGCGTGTCTGCGACCGAGCGGGCAAACTCTTTGGCGCCCGCGTAGTTGCCCTCGTTCTTGCCCTTCGCTGCCGCGGGAATCAGCGAAGCATCGTCCACCCCCTCGATAATCTTGTTCACGTCGGGTGCCGCGCTCGCCGCCGGAACCTCCGGAAGATTCGGCTTCGGTAGCTTTTTTCCTCCAGGAAAATTAAAGGGGATCGATGGCAAGTTAAAGGTGTGCTCCCCCGGAGCACTGACTGATCCCATCGATGGATTCGTCGACGGCGGCTCTACCGGCGCCGGTCCATAAGGACTGCCCGCACCTTCTTGCTGGCGATCCGGCGGCGTTCCCGCTTTCTGCTTGATCAGCGCCTCTACCGCAGCGTGAATCGCGCTTTGCTGACCCGCATTCAGCGGCGACCCGGACATGGCCTGATCCAGTCCTGCCAACCCCCCATCCGCAACGGCGCCGCGCGCACCATCGATGATCTTGTCCTTCCAGCTCTGCGGAATCGGTAGCTTCTTCACAATCGGTCCAACCGTCGAATCCACGACCGCATGACCGGCTACGTCCGCTGCGGAGTGCGGCCGGGTATCCGGCGTCTCCTTCGTCGATTGCCCACCCAATTGCTTCAGGTACTTCCGTGGAACGAACTCCGGCAGCATCTCCGACACAGCGTCGGCAAAATCGGGCACTGAGCCCGGAGCTGTCTTCGAGAGAAAAGCCTCTGCATTCGCGGACTGAACAGGGTCTCCCTGAAACAGAAAGCGCACCGCCCAACGCACAGTATCTGTTACATGAAGCGTCTGCCCGCCCTGCTCCCGCTGCACGTCGTAGAGAAATGTCGTCAGCGCTTCCTTCACTTCCTGCCTTGACGCCAGGTCTTCGTATCGCTTCGTGATTGCAAGCGGTCCAACTATCTGGTTCACATCCGTCTGGCCGCTCGGTGTATCGCGCTGGATCGAATCGGGCGCCCGCCCTGCTGAGATCTTCATCCCGTCGCCGCCGGAGACGGCATTCGCCTGCCCCTGCTGCACCACATGCGTCAGCTCATGCGCCAGCAGTCGGCGGCCCTCGCCCGTGTTCGGCTGGTAGCTCCCGTTATCGAAGGCGATATTCGCCCCCGTCGTGTACGCCAGCGCTCCCATGGACCGCGCGGAATCCCCCGCCCGCTCATCCGGGTAAATCCGCACCTTGCTGAAGTCGTATCCAAAGCGCGGCTCAAAAAATGCCCGCGTTTCCTCATCCAGTGGTCTGCCGCCAAACGGCAAACCCTCACTGGCGTACACTCCCCGCGCATGGCTCGGCCTTCGCTCGCTCACATCGGCATCCGGCCGGTCGAGCACCTCGCCGGCAACTCGATCCGCCTCAGCCTCCAGCGGATCGTTCACCGCCCCAATCGTCAGCTTCGCCTGAATCCCGCCAGAAGCGCCGAGCCCGTTCCGAAACCCGCCTTCGACCAGACGCGGGCGCACCACCGCCGCGCTCTTCGTCGTCGTCGGGCCCTTCGACTCTCGTTCTCCAGCCATCCGGGTAAACATGGGAAAATCGTTTGGCTGTATCCCACACCAACGTCTCATAGCCGCGCAAGGCTATTCATCGAATAACCATCGAGAGAATTCGCCCGCCGGGCCAGGAGCGCGATAATACCCCAACACGAGTCCAGATAGGTAAACAGGAAAATCTAAGCAGTTCGACAAACATATGCGCATCCGCCTACATCGCCCGATCTCACTCTCTCTCCTCTTCGCCCTTCTCCTCTGCGGCATCGCACACGCTGCGACGAAGGATGAAGCCGCAATCCGCGCTGTGCTCACTGCACAGGTCGACGCCTGGAACAGCGGCGATGTCGTCGCCTTCATGCACGGCTACAAGGATTCCCCGTCCACCACCTTCGTCGGCAAAACCGTCCAGCATGGATACGCAGACATCCTCGCCCGTTATCAGAAATCCTTCGCAAGCAAAGAAAAGATGGGCCAGCTCACCTTCAGTGAACTCGAGGTGCATCAGCTCGACGCGCACTTCGCCACCGTCACCGGCCGCTTCCACCTGGCGCGCAGCTCAGCCGGTGGCGGGGATGCCGCCGGCATCTTCTCTCTGATCTTCGAGAAGACACATGGCGGCTGGAAGATCGTCCTCGATCACACCAGCTAGCCGCAACGAAGAAGTCTGCTTCGCCGTCACACGTTTTTCGTTGCAGCGTCCAACGACGTTGCATCGACTCTTTCGTTTAAAATTTAAACGATTAAATCTGTGAGAAAATGGCTCGCCCGATGAAACGAGCCATGCCCATACTTCCATTGTTCAGCCGCGCTCTTCCTCTTCTCGCCGCCACTCTCGCAGCCGCCACCCTCGCCGCTACATCCTCCGTGGCCGCCCAGTCACCTGCGCCGGCACCGCCGCAAAATCCGGACACCATCTCCTCGCAATGGATCCAGCCGCACGCCCCCGGCGATCCACTCATCTGGGGCCGCAGGGACGGCATCCTCTTCGGCCTTCCCTCGCCCGGTGGACTGCGCGGTCCCCGCGGACTCATTCGCGTCGGCGTCATCTCGCCCACCACCGGCAAGCCCGAGCTCATCAACTACATTGCCGTCGAGCCCGTCACCATTGGCCCTGGCAGCCGCGCCAGCCGCATGGCCTTCAGCGAGCTCGAGCCCAGCCGTCTCGATCCAGGCGAGCGCGGCAAGCGCCTCTCGGTCGATGTCAGTTCTTACGACAAAAGCAATCTGCCCGTCGGCACAAGGCAAACCTTCCCCGGCGAACGCAATAGTCCCACCATCGAACGCCTCAGCGTCCAGATCGACGTCGAGCGCTTCTCCGCCAACAACGCACACGTCCACCTCATCGCCTCCATCGACAGCGACCATCCCGACGAGCTCAGGCTTTCCGTCTTCGCGGACAACGACGGTCCACCCATCGAAGAGCTCGCCATCACGGCCACCATGGGAAATTTCGAACGCCTACGCCGCCTCTGGCTCCATCGCTGCGTCGTCGACAGCCGCGAGCTCATGGGCTCCTATACCGGCGATGCCTTCGCCGATCCGCCCAACTATCCGTTGCGCGATATGCTCCGCACCGCCGACGGCGACGCCATCGTCTTCGCCACCAGCAACGAAGACAATCCGTCATCCTTCCCCGGCACACCCAACGGCCACTGGCACTATCCGCTGCCCAAACTCACTCAGTACTGGCGCATCACCGCCCACGACATAGAGCCCGACCTCCGCGTCCGCGTCAACGGCCGCCGCGTCTACTGGGCCTCGCACGACATCGTCCCCGGCGGCATCGCCTACGAAAACTTCGACGTCCGCCAGCGCTACACACCTGGCCAGACCTTCATCTTCGGCATCACTTCGAAAACTCCATCGCAATTCACGCCAGCGGTTCCCGGCATAGAAGCGCTTCCCCCGATTCTCGGTGAAGCCATCCAGTCCGCAAACGGCTGCTCGCTGTAGCGATGATCCAACATAACGCGGAAGGTCAAGGACGAACGGCAGCGCCTTCTACCTCATGGCAATCGTCAGCTATCGTCGGGATATTTGCGAGAAATGTTCTATACCTTCCCCATCATCGGATCACTCACACTGTCCTCGCCCGTCTCCACATGACCGGCGAAGTGCCGTCGAAACACCGCACCGCACTCCACCACCAGGTCATACCACCCAAAGCTCGTCTCCAGCGGGAAATGTCTTTCAGCCTTCCCTCCGCCGGCCACAACAACCGGCTCCGAGGCTTGTTTGTAACCGTCGCGGATCGTGATCGAATCGGTTCCCGGATTTGTCAGTGTCAGCATGATGCCGGGTGAAGCCACCGCGCCCGACCGAGTGACCGTGACGACATCCTCTACCTCAACACTCGGCGCCCCATCCGCAAGACTTCCCTTGATTTGCCGAAAGAACCCATTCGGCCCGTACACCGAAAGGTCATACCCGCCATCCGCCGTCGCAGCAAAGCTGCCGCTCAGTTCGTCATGCGCGCCCACCGTATAGTTCCACGGCCCGCTCTTCCCATCGCCCGAGCGCACATGAAACACAACCCCCGCCATTCCCGCATTCTGCAGGCGCAACGCCACGGCGCGCTGTTGCCGATCCATCCTCGCGCTCACTGAGAGCGAATACGGCAGCGCACGCGCCGGCCGCGTGCCCGTCTCCTGCACTGGCATTCGCTGCTCTGCAGGCGGCGCAGGTTTGTAGTCCGGATGCCGCTGATTATCTGGCGGGCGATACGTTAGTGTGCTCGGCAGTTGCATCACTGCCTCCTTCGGTGTCTTGAAGTCGAACACCGACGTAAGATCGCCCGCCACGGCGCGCCGCCACGGCGTGATATTCGGCTCCACCACGCCAAAGCGCTGTTCCACAAACCGGATCAGCGATGTGTGATCGAACACCTGCGAGTTCACCCATCCGCCCTTGGTCCAGGGAGACACCACGATCATCGGCACGCGCACGCCAAGCCCATACGGTCCGCTCGGGTAATCCTTATTCCCCGGAAAAATCTCATGCGTCGTCTCGACCGTCGACAACCCCTGCGCTCGCGTCGTCGGTGGCATCGGCGGCACCATGTGATCGAAGAACCCATCGTTCTCGTCGAACATCACGATGAACACCGTGCTGCTCCACACCTTCGGGTTCGCGGTCAGCGCGTCCAGAATCTGGGACACATACCAGGCCCCATAATTCGCCGGCCAGTTCGGATGCTCCGAGTACGCCTCCGGTGCCACCACCCACGACACCTGCGGCAGGCGGTTCTTCTTCACATCCGCGGCAAAATGCTCAAATAGCGTGCCGCCTTTGTCGATCCGCGTTCCCGTCTTCGCCCGCTTCTCCAACGGCGAGTGCTCCGCCCGCTGATACTGCGTGAAGTACAGCAGCGAGTTGTCGCCATAGTTGCCAATGTACGGATCCTTCGCCGCACCCCACTCCGTCTCGTGCGACAGCCCGGTACCCAGGTCCTGGTACACCTTCCAGCTCACGCCCGCCTTCTGTAACCGCTCCGGATACGTGGTCCAGCTATACCCGCTCTCTTCATTCCCCACCGCCGGCCCGCCAGTCGCCCCGTCGTTACCCACCCATCCCGTCCACATGTGGTAGCGGTTGGGGTCCGTCGGCCCCAGCAGCGAGCAGTGATAGGCATCGCATACCGTAAACGCATCGGCCAGCGCGTAGTGATACGGAATATCGCTGCGCGTCAGGTGCGCCATCGTCGTCGCGCCCTTGCTCGGCACCCATTGGTCGTAGCGGCCCTCGTTCCATGCCGCGTGCGTCGATGTCCAGTCGTGCGCCAAATCTTCCAGAAACGTCAGCCCCAGCCCCGCCTCATTCGACTCCGGCGCCGGCGGATGAAACGGCAGCACATACCCACCGTCCTTATGAGGCTGCCTCCACACCGGCTCGCCCGACGGCAGCCGCACCGCCCTCGGATCTCCAAAGCCCCGTACGCCGCGCAGCGTCCCGAAGTAGTGATCGAACGAACGGTTCTCCTGCATCAGGAACACGATGTGCTCCACATCCCGGATCGTCCCCGTCGCATGGTTTGCCGGAATCTCCAGCGCCCGTGCAATGCTCGCAGGAAACGTAGCCGACGCCGCACCCGCAGTTAGCAGTTGAAGAAACGCGCGTCGATCCATCGCCACCCCTTCCGGCTCTCGCCACCTAGAATCTCACCACTCGGCGCACGCTCCTGCGTCCTGCATTCGAGATGGCCAATTCACCATTCTCTCTAACGGCAAGCCCGCCGCCCCAGACGGCAAGTCTGTAGAATGATCTCGAGTCCTTTCCCGCTCAAGACATCTGCTCCAGGAGAAGCATCATGATCAAGCTCACACCCGGCAAGCTCGCCGGACTCAAGTCTGTCTCCGATCACCGCGGCGTCATCGCCGCCGCCGCCATGGATCAGCGCGGCTCCCTCCAGAAGTCGCTCGCCAAGGAAGCCGGCGCCGCCACCGTCCCGCCCACCGCACTCGAAGAGTTCAAGACCCTCGTCACCTCCGTGCTCACCAAGCACGCCTCCGCCATCCTCCTCGACCCTGAGTTTGGACTTCCCGCCTCCAAGCACCGCAACGGCAAGGGCCTTCTGCTCGCCTATGAGAAGACCGGCTACGACGCCACCACCGCTGGCCGCCTCCCCGACCTGCTCGACCACTGGTCCGTCCGCCGCCTCAAGGAAGCTGGCGCCGACTGCATCAAGGTCCTTCTCTACTACACTCCGATGGAGAAGTCCGATATCAATGACCGCAAGCACGCCTTCATCGAGCGCATCGGTGACGAGTGCCGCGCCCACGACATCCCCTTCTTCCTCGAGTTCGTCGGCTACGACCACAAGGGCGGCGACGAGAAGTCCATCGCCTACGCCAAGGCCAAGCCCGACATCGTCTCCGGCTCCATGTCCGAGTTCGGCAAGGAGAAATATGGCGTCGATGTGCTCAAGGTAGAAGTCCCCGTCCAGATGGAGTTCGTCGCCGGCACCGAGGCCTACAAAGGCGAGACAGCCTACAGCCGCGCCCAGGCCCTCCAATACTTCCGCGACGCTGCTTCCTCCACCCACAAGCCCTTCATCTATCTCTCGGCCGGCGTCTCCAACGCCGTCTTCATCGAGACCCTCGAGCTAGCCGTCGAGTCCGGCACCACCTTCAACGGAGTCCTTTGCGGCCGCGCCACCTGGAAAGACGGCATCAAGGTTTACGCGACCAAGGGCGCCAAAGCCTTCGAAGAGTGGCTCAACACCCAGGGCGTAGAAAACATCAACAACGTGAACAAGGCCCTCGAAAAGGCGCACAGCTGGCACCAGAAGGTAGACCAGCACGCCACATTGCACGAGCCCGTCCACGCATAAAACCACTCATCCGCACACACAAAGAGCGCCGCCTCAGCGGCGCTCTTTTGCTTTAACCGTTCTGGTTATAGATCAAGACACCTTCGTCTTGGTACTGTCTCTCGCAGCGATTGCGATTGAGGTGGAAACCATGGCCTGCGGAAAAGACGAACTGAGAAATGTGCCGCTGTTTGCCCTGCTGGATGACGACGAGCTGGGCCTGCTCGCCTCCCTCGTCCAGCTCAGGAAGTTTGGCGCCCGCCAGCGCATCTACAAAATCGGCGACGCACCTGACCGCGCATACGTCATGCTCGGCGGTTTAGTGCGCGTCACCACCGTCGATGAGGACCATCAGGAGGTCCTGGTCGACGAGCCGGGCCATGGCGAGTTCTTCGGTTTCGCAAGCATGATCGAGCAGGTGCCCCACCGCACCAGCGCCCATGCCATCGAAGAGTCCACCTGTCTCGAGATCAACCGCACTGCCATCGAAACGCTGTTGTGCCGCAAGCCGATGGCCGGAATGGACATGATGGCGGCGCTGGGCCGCCAGTTTCACGCCGCGCAGGAGCTGCTGCGCCGCCGCGCCAGTCGCAATGCAAACGAAATCATCGAGGAAGAATCCACCTTCGCTCAGCGCATCGCCGACGCGGTGGCCCGGTTCGGTGGCTCCTGGACGTTCATCCTCACCTTCGGCGCCACGCTCATTCTCTACATCGGCGCGAACATCCTGCTGCTTCGGCGGGCTTGGGACCCATATCCATTCATTCTGCTCAACCTGTTCCTCTCCATGCTCGCCGCCATCCAGGCGCCCGTGATCATGATGAGCCAGAACCGCCAGGACATGAAGGATCGTCTGCGCAGCGAGCTCGACTATGCCGTCAACCGCCGCGCCGAGTCCGAGATACAGGGCCTCTCAGCCAAATTGCATATGCTGACCGACAAAATCGAGGATCTCGACGACGTGCTGCGTGGTCCGCGCCCTGCTAATGCCGCGCTTGGCGCCGCACCGCTGCCCGAATCGTCTCCGCGTTGACATGAACATCCAAAAGACCCTGCAGACACATCGCCTGACGCTTATCGCTTCCACGCTTGCCCACATACGCACGGAGTTGGAATCGCCCGAACAGCTCGCTAGCTTGTTGAACGCAGAGGTTTCGTCGGAATGGCCCACCGGGGAGTACGACCGCGACGCGATGGAGTTCTTCCGCGCGCGTCTGGAGGAAGGTGGAGAAGAAGTGGAAGGCTGGTACGGATGGTATGCCTTGCGGGTTGCCGATGCAGAAGGCCCCCGAGCCTTGGTAGGTGCAGGAGGCTACTTCGGTCCGCCCGACTCGGAAGGCACCGTGGAGATTGGCTACTCCGTCCTGCCGCAGTGGCAGCGCCGCGGATACGCGAGCGAAATTGTCCAGATGCTCGTCGAGCATGCTTTTGAGCTCCCCGAAGTGAAGCGCATCATCGCGCACACAACAGAGGCGAATCCGGCATCCATCGCAGTTCTCCTGCGCTGTGGTTTTCACCGAGCGGGAACCGGACCGGAGACCGGTAAATTACGCTTTGAGCGTTCTCAGATACCCTGCGCCTGACATTCATCTCACAACAAGCACAGGAACCCAGCAGGTACAGCGCCTTCAACGAAACACGCGAAAGTGGAACAGCAACCAGACCGCTAGCGCGACAACAATCCCGATCTTCCACTTGTGCCGCCGCATGAGTTTGACAAACTGCTCCCACGCCGTCTCGTGGTGATACTCATGCACCGCGCGGATGGCCGCCACCTGCAGCACAATCGGCACCGTCACCCGCCGCGCCGGCGCAGCCAGCGCATTGCCGCCCAGCAGCGCGGCAAACACCAGCCCCACCGGCCCAGCAAACACCGCAATCCCCTTTGCCAGCGCGGCATTCGTCGCCAGGCTTAGCCCGTGGCCAAGCAACTGCTGCGCCGCCGCGTTTGCCACGATCACGCTGCCCTTGTACACCGCGAATCCGGAGTGCTGTATCGCAAGCCTCGCCGCCTCCACGCCGCCGGGCGCCAGCAGCAGCTTGCGGTCCCGTATCTTCAGCGACAGCAGCAGATCCCGTCGCTGCTCCGGAGACATCGTTTCGTACGCCTCCATCAGCAGCATCGTCACAATATCGCGCTCGATCTCGCGCGTGCTCTTCTCCCCGCTCTTCACGCCCACGCGCCCGGCCACGTCTCGCACAATCTGGTCATAGGGCACGCCCTTGCCGCTGCGCAGCAGCAGCGTCTTCAGCGTGTTGGCGCCGAACTTCTGGATCTCCGCCGCAATGTCCCGAACATACGCCTGGTGATTTGGGTTGTTATTGCGGTACGACGCGGTTCGCGCAAGCTGGCACATCACGCCACCTTTGGTGAGCAGAATCTCGACCAGCGGCTCCAGCTCCTCGTTCGTCGCCTTGCCCAACAATTCCACCAGCGGATCGTCTTCGACCAGCGGCAGCGGCCCGGTTCCTTTCAGCAGCAGCCTCTCCGCAAGCCCGCTCGCGAGCCTGTCCGTAAGCCGGTCCTTAGCCGGTAAGGGCAGGTCCAGCGTGGCGTCGCCAGCCTTCTCGATCTCCGGCGGCCTTCCCTTCGGAATGAGCTTCCAGTTGTCCATCGCTATCTCTGATGGCAGGATACGCAGCTGCTGCCCGGCAGGCGAGACCCATCCTAGCAAGCTAGGCCGATCATCGCGCACAGAACAGAGGCGAATCCGGCATCCATCACCGTTCTCCTGCGCTGTGGTTTTCATCGGAGCTGGAGCCGGGCGGGAGACAGGCACATTGCACTTTGAGCGTTCTCAGACACTCCGCGCCTGATGCTCATCTTAGTCACAACGTAACAAGGCACTGGAGAAGGCACACAGCGGGTATAAAAAGGTGGACCAGGGCGCCACCCTGGACGAGCCAATCCACGCCTGGAGACTGGTCTAAGTTACGAATAAAAAGGGCGCCGCGGCGGCGGCGCTCTTTTACTGACAGCTAGTCCCGCGGTCTAATCAGCGATGGGTAATTAAGATAGCTGTTCCACTACTCTCGCCAAGGCAACCACTTCCGATTGGTGACGCGGCACCACCCAGCATCAAGAAGTCATGCGATCTTGTGTAGAAGATTCCTTCAACCAGAAGCGTCGTTGGGTTGCTAAATCTTAAATGAAGCGATTTGCGATATTGGTTATTTACTACATCGAGTTCGTGAGCATTCGGCCGAATCCACTTAATGGTATTTTGCCGATTACGAAGCAGCTTTCCGTTCTCGACGGCCGCTTCGATGTCCCCCTTTTCATCAAAAAGCTCTACGTGCACGCTCATCGATCTTTGAGTGGGATCCCTCTTGACTGACAAGATATCGGTGGGTGGCCCGCCCATGTTGTCGGGGGCCATAATGATGTGACATTCCGGCTTACTGCAATACGCGAATAGTCCGTGTCCCAAGATGACTGTCAGGGCTTCCGGCGGGATATTGCATTCATTTGCTGGAATGGGATCATTTGCAGGAAGCAGAAGGTTTTTCCACGGCCTAGTCTTCGCGCCTCTTTTTAACTCGTTCGAGACGGTTGGCGTGGCAACATTGAGTTGGATCACTAAGCCACGATTGTCATTTACATTGACATTGCCCGAGCCGTGACTTTCAATCTTCTTGTCTTGCGCTTGAAGAATGCTTGCGAAGATAAATGCAGCGACTATAAAGCTTCTCGCTGGCTTAGTTGGACTGCTTAACGGTCCCATCATTTCTATTGACATTCGTGTTGTTTGATCCCGTGGAATTTATTTGATTTGTCGGCTGCGGCGGCCGCGTTTTGTAGTACACAAATAGGGCGCCAGCCAAGAGCAATACAAGCAGAAAGCCAAATGCAATCCGGGGACGCCTCTCTGCAAGGGATAGAAATTGACTGATTTGCGTCCCATATGATTCGGACTTCGTCATTGACAGTCTCCGGGTCCTGTTAAGTATTTGGACAAGTCGGTCTAGTTTACTCTCCGCTATTCATCGAAAGCCGGTCTCCGGGCGCCCCATCCTAGCAAAGCTACCGTGGGGTAGCCTCGCCCCTCAATTGATCATGCCGACGCGCAAAAGAATCCGCTCACAAGCGGCTTTGATTTTGTTCGCCCCAGAGCACCTCGCACCTGGCAATCTCTTGGTCCTTTTCCTCCAAGAAGTCCGGATGCCACAGCTCCCGCAACCGACCAATGGGAAGGTCATCCGTCTCACTCTCCACAACAATGAGGAGTTTGTAATCGGCTTCGGTCACCATCTCGGGGACCCGATGAACTATGGGGCAGAGGAGCCAACAGGCCTCGATAGCAGTCAACTGGCCCGAAAGAACAGACCTGGCTATCTGTACAGCCCTATCTTCAAACTCAGAAGGCATCGGCTAAATAATAAAGCTACACATTGTCACGAGACGGGAGCCACATTCCAGCCGGGTGCCCCATCCTAGCAAAGCTAGGGTGGGATAGTTCCCACTCCTGCCACAGCGGGCAACCGCGCTCAGCAGAAGGCTACGTCTTGTGATCGTCCAACATGCTCGACGCGTTCCTTCATCACAGGTGCGATTGGCCCAATGTCCCACACCTGAATTTTTTGCATCGCCACACTGCATCGATTTATATAGCAGGCAGAATGGCAAACGAACTCGTCCTCGTCACCGGCGGCTCAGGCTTCATCGGCGCGCATTGCATCCTGCAACTCCTCAACGCGGGCTACCGCGTGCGCACCACCATTCGCTCTCTCAAACGCGAGCCCGACGTGCGCGCCATGCTGAAGCAGGGCGGCCTCGCGCAAATCGATGGCCAACTCACCTTCGCTATCGCCGATCTTGAAAAGGACGCTGGCTGGCCGGAGGCCGTCGACCGGTGCGACTACGTTCTCCACATCGCCTCGCCCTTCCCTCCGGGCATGCCTAAGAACGAGGATGAGCTCATCGTCCCCGCCCGCGAAGGCACGCTCCGCGTCCTGCGTGCCGGGCGCAACGCCGGCGTCCGCCGCGTCGTGCTCACCTCATCCTTCGCCGCCATCGGCTACGGATACGGGCACCACCCCGCGCCCTTCGATGAAACCGATTGGACCGACCTCGATGGCGACGTGCCCCCATATCAGAAATCGAAGACACTCGCCGAACACGCTGCCTGGGGTTTCATCGCACGCGAAGGCGGCGCTCTTGAACTTTCCGTGGTCAATCCTGTCGGCGTCTTCGGTCCAGCGCTCGGCCCCGACTATTCCACTTCCATCCTCATCGTTCAGCGCATGATGGATGGGGCGATTCCCGGCGTCCCCCAGCTCTGGTTTGGTGCTGTTGACGTGCGCGACGTCGCCGACCTGCACCTCCGCGCCATGACAAATCCAGCCGCCAAAGGCGAGCGGTTCCTCGCTCTGGCTGGCGACTTCCTTTCCATGCTCGATGTCGCGCAAATCCTGAGGCGTCGCATGGGCGCATCCGCCAAACGTGTCACAACCCGGCAACTCCCAAACTTTCTGGTGCGCCTCGCCGCATTGCGCGATCCGGCAGTCAAACTCATCCTTCCCGAACTCGGCAAGAAAAAGAACGCGAGCAACGAGAAAGCCGGGCGCATGCTGGGCTGGTCGCCGCGCACCACGGAAGAATCCATCGTCGCCACCGCCGAAAGTCTGGTGCGGCTCGGCCTGCTCAAGGACAGCGCAAAAGCCGCCGCGTGAGAGGGACCGCCCAAATATCTCGCCGCCGCTCTCCGCCGCCCATCTGGCGAAGCCGACAAGTTCCACAATGGTCCCCGCAGAGAAAATCCGAACGAAACCTGCCAGATAATTCCACCCAAACTGCTAACCTAAAAATAGAGGCGGCTTCCATGCCGCCTGTTTTATTTCCACGCGCTCCGTTATTGGTCCCCTAACTCCAGTTCAAGCCTCACGCCGCCGGAGCAACACCACCACCGCAAGCGACCCCAGCCAGCAACCCGCCGCACACCACAACATCACCGCCCGATATCCGGCAAAGAAAGAGCGATCCAGGATTCCCGCCGCTTCCGCATGCTGCGCCTGCGTCAGCCCACCCGGAATCGGAGTATCGTGCAGCCGCGCCTGCTCGGCGCTCATCTGCTGTCGCGCCACCATCGGCAGACTGGACCGCTCCAGCTCAGGCCCCAGCCGAGACGAAAACCCGTGCGCCAGCACAAACACCAGCACCGACACCGCCACCAGTCCCGCCAACCGTGACAGCGCATTGTTCACCGCCGACGCAACGCCCGTCTTCTCCTGTGGCACAGACGACATAACCGCTGTCGTCAGTGGCGCCACTGCCAGCGTCAGCCCCACACCCAGCAGTAGCACCCCCGGCAGCAGGCTTCGCCAGTAGGCGCCCTCCGCCGAAAACATCGCGAGCAAACAAAACCCCACACCCGCGCACAACGCTCCCCCGGCCAGCCACCAGCGCTCCCCTGTCTTCTCGGCCATCCCACCCACTCGCGCGGAGAAGAAAAACATCATCGCGATCAGCGGCAGAAATACCGCGCCCGCCTCTGCCGGCGCATAATGCCGCACCTGGATCACATAAAACGGGATCACATACATTGCCCCGCCGCCCATCGCTGCATACAGCAGAAGCGTCAGCAGGTTCGCTGCCAGGAAGCGCCGAATACGAAACAGCGACAGTGGCATCATCGCATTCGCGCGCACGCCCTGCGACCACAGGAACACAGCCAGCAGCAGCCCGCCGACCGCGAGCGGCCCCCACACACGCGTGGCGCGCCATCCCAGTTCCGGCGCACGGGAGAGCGCGTAGATGATCGCGGCAAAGCTGGTTGTCGCCAACACCGCACCGAGCCAGTCCAGCGATCGCGCTTCCCCGTCACCGCCCCTGCTCTCCGGAATGTGCCGCGCAAGCAGCAGCACCACCGCGGCGAGCGGCAGATTCAACACAAAGATCAATCGCCACGACCAGACCTCGAGCAGCCATCCGCCCGTCACCGGACCCACCGCCGCGAACACACTCGTCCAAGCTGACCAGGTACCGATCGCCCGGCCCCGCTCCTCGCCCGTAAACGACGCGGACAATATCGACAGTCCCTGCGGTATCAGCAGCGCTGCACCGATGCCCTGCACCGCACGTGCCGCAACCAGTTGCCCCAGCGAGAACGATGCCGCGCATACCGCTGAGGCCAGCGCGAACAACGCGACGCCCCACACATAGGTGCGCCGACGCCCGTAATGATCGCCAATCGCTCCACCCAGCAGCAGCAATGCCGCTCCAAACAGCGCATATCCCTGCACCACCCACTGGATGCCGCCCCCGGTTGCATGAAACGCGGCCTGCAGCGCCGGCAACGCTACATTCACTACCGAGCCGTCCATGAAGGCCAGCGCCGACCCGAGTATCGTCGCCACCAGGACCCACTTGCGGTTCTCTGGCGCACACGGCGCCGCGCCTCCCGCATGCAGCCCAGCACACGGCAGCGCGCCCGGCGATTTCGCTACAACTCCAACACTCACGACTCAGTGGATGCTCGCCGGCTCATTGCCGCCCTTACAAAAGGTGTGAAAAGACGACAGCGAGTTATAGGCGGGCCTTCTCAGTCTGCCGCAGAAATGCCAGCCGCGCCTCCAAGGCCTCCTCGCCTACCACGTGCGCATCCGTCCACTTCGTCTCCCACACTTGCTCGTCCGTTCGCGCGGAGCTGTTGTACCGCCGTCCATACCGGTGCCGCAGCATTTCCACGGCATGGTCCGCCGTGTCCTTCGCCGGCTCCGTTATTAGCAGATGAAAGCGATCCGGCTCCACCGCCACACCGCGCACCTCAAAGCCAAAGGTGTGCGCTGTCTGCTCCAGCAACTGCAGAAACAGCGTGCGATGTTTCTCCTCCCCAAGCTTCGGCTGTCGCCGGTAGCAAAAGGAAGTGATGAAATGCAGCTCGCCGGCTCCATACACCCGCCGCTGTCCCTTAGGCATAGCCCACATCAAAACACACTTAATGCAAATGCGGTGCCGATGTTCCAAATTGGTACAAGGTGCACTTATGGCGCACATGCAAAAAGACTTACCGGCCAAATACCAATCCGCAGCGTGTGGACAGTGCCCTCGCCGCAATTACAACCAGGAAACTAGCAGCTCGTTCCGAATCGAAGTACCGGGTTACGAAAACAGTTGTATTCCGATCACATTTTCCCTGACACTGGTTCCCCGTCCGGCGTATTCTTCTGGCGTCCGCCCTGCGTAAACGCGGATGGGGAGGCGACCATGGCGTCGATTCCGTCTAATCTCACCGCTTGCCTGGCATTTTTGATTGCCAGTGCTCCTTTGGCAGCTGCACCGCAGCCCACCGGCTTCATGCCTCCGGCAGTTCAGGCACCCCAAACCGCACACGTCGAGCAGACCAATACTCCCGCGTCGCCCGCCGCCCCGCGCGTCTCCTATATGTATCAGCTCTCGCCGGCGCAGCAGGGCGACCTCTATATGGCCCGCCGCGAGTACGTCGCCGCCATCGGAGCCTATCAGCACGCCGAGTTACAGAAGTCCATCACCTGGACAAAGATCGGTGTTGCTTACCACCACCTCTTCGCCATGGATGAGGCCATGAAGGCCTATCAGATGGCCCTGCGCATCGATTCACACAACGCCGACGCGCTCAACAACGTGGGCGCCGTCTACCACGCCAAGCACGACTACAAGAAAGCCGCCAAGCTTTACAAGAAGGCGCTGAAATATAACCCCCGGTCGGCAGCCGTCTACTGCAATCTAGGCACCACCTACTTCGCTGATCACAAATACAAAGACGCAGAAAAAGCCTATGGCCACGCCTTCGCCATCGATCCGAATGCCTTCAACCACGACACCAATGCCTCCATCGACGAAGGCAGCACCAAGGAAGTGCGCATCGCGCAGAACTACTATCTCGCACGTACCTTCGCACGCGCCGGTCAGCGCGAACAGGCTCTCTTCTATCTCCGCAAGGCTTTCAACGAAGGCTTCCACGACAGCCGCAAACTGAAGGGCGAGCAGGATTTCGCCATGCTGCGCACCACACTCGAGTTCAAGCAGCTCATAGCCGAGCAGAAGCTCGATTAGTCACCACAATATCTCGCACTTCGAGGAGCGATCCCAGAGACGCAACATCTCGTCTCTCTATAATTGACCCGTGCCCCTCTTCCGCCGCAAGCCTCAGCTCAAGCAGGAACACAAAGTCATGCAGCAAGCCGAGCGGGCGGCCGGCGCCCTTCTCCCTGAATACCACCGGGCCACCCCAGAGTGCCCCCACCCCGAGCGCTGGAGCATGTTCGACTCCATGACCGCGGAGTACGAGGTGCTCGAATTTTTACGAACGTTGGTGACTACCCTGAAGCCGGACCTTGTCGTCGAGACCGGCTCCTTTCTTGGCGTCAGCACGCTCTGGATCGCCGAGGGCCTCGAGCGCAATGGCTTCGGCCGTGTTGTGAGTTGTGAATACGATCCCGTGGTCTTTGCGAAGGCGCAGGAGAAGATCGCTGCTTCACCATTGCGCAGCCGCATCGAGCTGCGCAACGAGTCGTCGCTGGAGATGGATGTTCACGGCACCATCGATCTGCTCTTCTCCGACAGCGATATGCCGATTCGTGAGCGGGAAGTGACCCGTTTTCTCCCGCAGATGAATCCTCACGGACTCGTCCTGATGCACGACGCCAGCTCTCATCTGAAAGTGGTGCGGGAGGCCGCGATCAGTCTTGAGCGCAAGGGCCTGCTCTCGGTGCTGCTATTGCCCACGCCGCGCGGACTCGTGGTTGCGCAACCAAAGCAACGCTAGCCCTTCAAAGCCAACGCGCCTTGCGCATTACCAGCAGCATCAGCACAGTGGAGACGACAACGGCTGCGATCACGTAATACGCGCCATACTTCGCGTCGATGAAGGGCAAGCCCTTTACATTCATCCCGTAGAAACTCGTGATAACCAGCCCCGGCAGCGCAATCGTGCTGAGCACGGTCAGCACCTTCATCACCTGGTTGGTCCGGTTAGCCACTGACGACAGATACACATCAAGCGTATTGTTCAGCAGATCTCGTAGCGTCTCGACCGAGTCAAGCAAGCGCAGCACATGGTCGTATACATCGCGGAAGAAGGGATAAAGCTCGTCCGGGATGAGATCGGTCGGATCGCGCAGCATGGAATTGCAGGCGTCGCGCGTGTTCACCAGCACACGGCGCAGCTCGATTAGCTTCCGCTTCTGGTCAAAAATGTCTTCCACCGTCTCCGGCGAAGGCTCGTCCAGCACCCGGTCTTCCAACGTGTCGATGATGTCGTCGCTCTTATCGATCGATGGAAAGAACGAATCCACGATCGTGTCCAGCACCAGATAGAGAAGCTTGCCGGGCGGCGGATCGCCTGCAGCTTTCTGCGCGCGCTCCAGAATGGCACATTCCGAGCGGCGCGCGTCGCGCACGCTGATAAAGTAATCCCGGCCCACAAACAGGCTGAGCGTGCCCAAGGTCAGCTCACCATGATCCACCGAAAGGATGTATTTCAGAATGTAGAAAAGATATTCATCTGTCTCTTCGCTCTTCACCCGCTCGTTGTGGCTGCGGCAGTCTTCGATATGCAGTGGATGCAAGTGATACTGCTTAGCCAGATCATCCAGCTTCGGATCATTCGGGTCATCCAGCGCGTACCAGGTCAATGCGGTCCCTCTCTTTATCTGTGGCGCTATCTTCGCAGATGCCGCAACGCCATTCGCGCCGCATTGTGACCGCACATGCCGTGGACACCGCCGCCCGGCGGCGTGGAGGACGAACACAGGTAGAGTGACGGATCGCTCGTGGCATAAAAGCGCCAACCCGGCCGCAGGAAGAGTTGCAGTCCATCGACCGCGCCGCCGGAGACATCGCCGCCTTCCAGATTCCTGTCCATGTACTCAAGGTCCCGAGGCGGAAAGACTCGTCGGGCCAGCACGCATTCCTGAAAGCCCGGCGCAAAGCGCTCCATCTGCGCTTCCATACGCGGCAGCATGTTCTCGGTCGATCCGTTTGGCACGTGGCAGTATGCCCATGCCGTGTGCCTGCCCAGTGGCGCGCGGCTTCGATCAAACAACGAAGGCTGCGTCACAATCATGAATGGGTGTTTGGAGGTCCTTCCATCGCCTACCGCGGATTCAGAGACCGCAATCTCCATCTCACCGCCGCCGACATGCACCGTCGCTGCCAGCGCGCAGTCCTTTGCGCGCCATGGAATCGGCTCACTCAGCGCATAGTCCACCTTGAAGACGCCCGGGCCGGGACGAAATCGCGAGAAGCGTTGCCGGTCCACGGAATGGAGACGATCGCCCGCCAGCCGCAGCAGTTGTCGCGGCGTGGTATCGCACAGCGCGACATCAACCCGACCTAGCTCCTCAAGCCGTTCGACAGGCGTCGAAATTTGCACCACGCCACCAAGTGACTGCAAATGCGCGATCAACGCATCCGTGATGGCCTGCGACCCGCCTCTTGGAATCGGCCAACCCACGGCATGCGCCGCCGCCGCCAATACAATTCCGAACGAGCTGCTGAAAGGCTGCGTCAGGCTGAGAAACGAGTGCGCCGCCATCCCGGCAAAGAGCGCACGCGTATGCGCCTCCTGAAACGCGCGCCGCGCCAGCGTGGATGCCGGCAGTGCCCCGCATGCACCCATCCGTGCCAGCAGCAGCGGATGCCGCGGCGGAAGCGAGAGGGGCTGCAGGATGTCCTTGGTCAGAGCCCACCAGTTCCGCGAGAACGGCTCCAGGATGCGCCGCCATGCGTTTCCGTCCTTACCGACCAAACGGCATTGCTCATCCAGATCGCGCACCAGCAGGGCCGCAGTGCCATCGTCCAGCGGGTGGGCCATCGCCACCGGCGAATGAATCCACTCCAGTCCGTGTGCGGCAAGGGGAAGCCGTCGAAAGAACGGCGACCCAGCCGCCATGGGATGGACCGCCGAACCGAAATCATGCCGAAAACCAGGAAGCGTCAGCTCGATCGTGCGCGCACCGCCGCCCGCGATCGACTCGGCTTCATAGACCGTAACTGCGATGCCGGCCTGCGCAAGCGTAATGGCCCCGGCCAGCCCATTTGGCCCCGCTCCTACCACTGCCGCATTTTGCAGAGATCCTTTCAGGGCAAACCTCACTCGCCGCAAGTCTAGAGCAAAAATACCGCCGGATATTTTCGCTTTGCGATGGCGCCATCCCCCTTGCATCTTGTGGCCAGGCGGCGCGTCTATATCTATAGTGGTAGGACGTGAAAGGCGTGCGTGGAGAGGGGTGCGCTATGGGCCAGCATAAGTTAGATCTGCATCATCACGGCAATGTGCAACGGATACGGCGGGTCTCAGTTGCCGTCGCTGTCGTGGCAATCACGTCACCGGCGTTCGCTCAGCCCGCGTCCGGTCATATCTCCACTACCGGCCAGATCACCGCGACCCGTCCCGTGGCGCCCAGCCATACTATGCCCAGTCCTGTTATGGCGCCCAGCCGACCGATGGGAGCACCGGCGGGCGTCCCGGTCAATAACGGCGCACGATTCGGCACAGTTGGCCCGAGCTCATTTACCTCCAGCTCCGCCCCGCCGCCATCTTGGGAGCTGCCGAGAACCGTGACCCCGCACTGGGAGCTTGGCCCCAACGTGCCGGTGCAACCCAACCCGGTTCAGGGCAACCACGTCCACCACAACAGAGGTGTCTTTGGTGTTGGCTACGTGGGTCTGCCCTACTATGCCGGCCCCTCCTCCTTTGGGAATGCCTGGGATTGGTTCAACGACAACGAGACCGCACAGCAAGCAGCGCCCGCAGCCCCAGATCGACCGGACTACGCTCCACAAGCGCCTTATGCGGAGAATCCCGAGCAGCAGCAAGGCTACGGCGCCCCACGTGCACCCTATAATCCGGGAGCCTATCCCTCTCCGCAGCAATACAGCGCCGCGCCCCAGAGTGGGCCGCCTCAGAGTTCGGCAGAGCCCGATGACGGACTCGATCATCCTCCGGTGACATTGGTCTTCAACGACGGCCGTCCGCCTGAGCAGGTGAACAACTACGTGCTCACCGGCTCATCGATATTCATTGCAGAACACGGGCACCAGCGGGTTATCCGCGTCGCCGACCTGGATCTGCCAGCGACCGTCGCCCAGAACCGCGAAGCCGGTGTGGATTTCGTGCTGCCCGGCGGTAGCCGGTAACTTCTCGAGGCAACCAAGAGCGACCCGACCTTGAAACTACTGTCAGGTCCGATAGACTTCCAGCCTTACGGTCGGGAAATCGAGTGCCGCACCCGTTTCCGCGCGATACCGGTCCAGTTTCTGTCTCAGACGCGATAGCGTTTCGCCTTCAGTTAAACCCTCGCAGAGAAAACCGTTGATCTCCGGCACACGGGCCTCATACCCGTGATCAAGTCGTTCCAATTCAACACGATACACCGTCATTGTGCCCTTTTTCCTTGTCCCGCCAGTGGCGGCAAACCCACCCAGCATGCCTGTCGTCACTGTGGACTGGGAATAACACCCTTGAGTCACGGGTTGTCTGTTCAGAGGGTGAATGCCCGAGGAGAGGGTCTTTCCTGGTTCCTAAATGGGAATCTTGATAGAGCCGCCGCACATCGGACCCGGCTGGCGCACGAACGCCACGGTCCGACAGGGCACTACTCCCACTCAATCGTCCCCGGCGGTTTCGACGTGATGTCGTAGACCACCCGGTTGATGCCGCGGATCTCATTCACAATCCGGCTCGAGATCCGCTTCAGCACCTCGTAGGGCAGCGGCACCCAGTCCGCCGTCATGCCGTCTTCCGAGTGCACCGCGCGGATCGCGCATGTATATGCGTAGGTGCGCTGGTCGCCCATTACGCCGACGCTCTTCACCGGCAGCAGCACCGCGAAAGATTGCCAGATTTGCCGGTAGAGCCCGGCGGCCTTGATCTCATTCACGACGACCTCGTCCGCCTCCTGCAGCAGCGCCACACGTTCCGCCGTAACCTCGCCGAGGATGCGCACCGCAAGCCCGGGACCCGGGAATGGCTGCCGCTCCAGGATCTCTTCCGGCATGCCGAGATCCCGGCCAATGCGCCGAACTTCATCCTTGAACAGATCGCGCAGCGGCTCTATCAGTTTGAGCTTCATTGTCTCCGGCAGGCCGCCAACGTTGTGATGGCTCTTGATCGTCTGTGATGGCCCCTTCACCGATGAGCTTTCGATCACATCCGGATAGAGCGTGCCCTGTACCAGGAAATCCACGCCACCCGTGGTCGCGGAGATGCGATGTGCTTCGTCATCGAACACCGCGATGAATTCATTACCGATCGCCTTGCGCTTCGTCTCCGGATCCGTCACGCCCTCGAGCTTCGCAAGAAAGCGCGTACTAGCGTCCACGGCGACAAGGTTGAGACCCAGCTTGTCGCGCATTGTCTGCTGCACCTTGAAGAACTCATTGCGCCGCAGCACGCCGTTGTTCACAAAGACGCACGTAAGCTGATCGCCGATCGCCCGATGAACCAACACCGCCGCCACCGACGAATCAACGCCGCCCGAAAGCGCGCAGATCGCATGCTTGTCACCGACCTTGTCCTTGATCGCGGCAACCGTGCTCTGCACAAAATGCGCCGGCGTCCAGTCGGCCTTCGCGTCACAGATGTTGAAAAGGAAATTCCGCAGAAGCGCAGTTCCCTGCCGCGTGTGATGCACTTCGGGATGAAACTGCACCGCCCAGATGCGCCGCTCTGGATTTGCAATTCCCGCCACAGCATTCGCCGTTTTGGCCGTAAGGTGAAAGCCGGCAGGTAACTCCAGCGCCTCATCGCCATGCGACATCCACACCGTCAAATCCGCGGGAAGGCTCTCGAACAGCGGATTTTTCGTGTCGACAATGTTGACCTCCGCATGTCCGTACTCGCGCTTCTCTGCCGAGCGAACCTTACCGCCCAGGTGATGCGTGATGAACTGGAGCCCATAGCAGATGCCCAGCACCGGCACGTCGAGTCCCAGCACCTCTGCATCGGCGGGAGGCGCATCTGCGTCGTACACGGAGCACGGCCCACCAGACAGCACAATGCCGATCGGCTTATAGGATTGGATTTCTTCAAGAGATGCCGTGCAGGGCAGCACAGCGGAAAAGACATTCTGTTCGCGGATGCGGCGCGCAATCAACTGGGTGTATTGCGAGCCAAAGTCCAGGATGACGATCGACTGGGTGTCCACGCTACATGTTACTCCGAAGTTCTGATCGACTCTGCCGGAACGCGACAAACGCCGCCAGCCGAGCTACCTGAAAGAAATCCGAAGCCGCCAGATACCAGATGCCTACCGCTGTCCACCATAGATACAGCGCGTTTCCGCTCATCTGCGCCTGAAACGGCAGCGGAATCGCCGAGAAGACCATCGCCAGCACAATCAGCGCCAGCTTCACGATCCCAAGCACGAGGTTCACCTCCACCAGTTGCATCGTCAGCGGCCCCAACTGCACGCTCGCTGCCAATGCGGAGATCAGGCTGCGATCCTCCGCCACCATCAGCACGCCCGCAATGGACAGCACCCAACTCCACAGTGCCCACACGATAAAGCTGCCCAGCGACAGGCAGATCAGCCACGCGGCAAACGCCACCATGTTCGGTTCGGTACCCTGCGGCACATGTGTCACATCGCGTGCAGCGGCCCAGCGCACCAGCACAAACCACACGTACCAGCTGAGTACCAGCGCAATAACACGCAACAGTTGCAGCAACACCAGGGATACCGGACTCAAATCCCTGCCCGGCACCAGCACACGCAAGACAAAAGCTCGACCGACGCCGGAAGCAACAGCCCAGCCAGCGAGCAGCAGCGGCACGGCCCACCGCGCAAGTCCGAGTGCTGGAGGAGCTATCGCATCGTAGGACGAACGGACAATCTGCGCCGCCATCGCCGGCTGTTGCAGCGAGAAGTCTTCGACTCCCGTATGGGCCGCAAAGAGAATCGCCAGCAGCCGTCGTCCGAGTGCAAACAGCAACAGCAGCGCCGGGATACCGAACAGCCAGCGCCACGCCAGCTCGCGCGCGATCAGCCCAGGACGCCGCCAGCACTGCGCCTGTATTTGTAACAGCGACTGGGTGCCGCGTACGCGTCCCGCATGGGTGATGCGATGCGGCGGCGAAGAATGCACGCCTTTCACGTCACCGGACCACAAAGTTGATCAGCTTGCCCGGCACCACGATCACCTTCACGACCGTCTTGGCCGCCAATGCACTCTGCACCTTCTCGTCCGCGCGCGCCGAAGCTTCCAATGTCTCCCGCGACGCATCCACCGACACCTTGATGAGCGATCGAAGTTTGCCGTTGATCTGCACCGGCACTTCGATCTCGTCTTCGCGTGCCAGAGCCTCGTCGAATTTCGGCCAAGCGTGGCGCAGAACTCCATCGCACCGGCCGATCTGCTCCCACAATTCAGCGGCGAGATGCGGCGCGAACGGCCCCAGCATCAACACCAACGATTCCAGAATTGACGCAACCGTTGCTGGGGCGACTTCGCCCTCGGCGATGGCTGCATCCGCGGCCGTCAGCTCGTTCACCAACTCCATGATCGCGGCAATCGACGTATTGAAATGCCAGCGCCCGCCGAAGTCCTGCGTGATCTTGCGGATCGTCTGGTGCAGCTTGCGCAGCAACATCGTCGCAGCCGGCGATGCCTCCGCGGATGCTCGCGATGCGCTACGTGCCAGCTCTGCATGGCGCACCACAAAGCGATACACGCGCGCCAGGAACCGGCTCACACCCGCGACACCGTCCTCCTGCCAATCCAGATCGCGGTCGGGCGGCGCCGCAAACAGTGCGTACATGCGTGCTGCGTCGGCGCCATACTGCGCAATCATCTCGTCCGGCGACACGACATTTCCCTTGGACTTCGACATCTTGGCGCCGTTCTTGATCACCATGCCCTGCGTAAACAGCCGCGCCACCGGTTCATCGTTCCGGATCAAGCCCAGATCGCGCATCACCTTGGTCCAGAACCGCGAGTAGATCAGGTGCAAAATCGCATGTTCCACGCCACCGATGTACTGGTCGATGGGAAACCAATAAGCCACCGCATTGGTATCAAATGGCGAGGTGTCGTCCTTCGCGCTCGTATAACGATAGAAGTACCAGGATGAATCGACAAACGTATCCATCGTGTCGGTCTCGCGTCGCGCCGGGCCGCCGCACTTCGGACAGGTGGCATTCACAAACTCCGGCAGCTTCGCCAACGGTGAGCCGCCCTCCTGAGTGATCTCGACATGCTCCGGCAGCAGCACCGGCAATTGATCATCCGGAACCGGCACAATGCCATCCTTGGCGCAGTAAAGCATCGGGATCGGCGTGCCCCAGTAGCGCTGCCGGCTCACGCCCCAGTCCTTCAATCGGAACGTGACCGTCGCTTCTCCAAAGCCCTTCGCCTTCGCAAAGGCCGTCATCTTCTGCTGCGCCTCCGCGCAGCTCAATCCAGTCCACTCGCCCGAATCGACCAGCACAGCGTCTTCGGAAGCAAACGGCAGCGGCGCTGGAGCTTCTCCCGGCTCCTTCTCGCGGATCACACGTTTGATGGCGATGCCGTACTTCGATGCAAAGTCATAGTCGCGCTCGTCATGCCCCGGCACTGACATGATTGCGCCCATACCGTAATCCAGCAGCACATAGTTCGCAGCCCAGACCGGCACGCGTTCCTGCGTGAACGGATTCACTGCGTAGTGCCCCGTGAAGACGCCGTGCTTCTCGATTCCCCCGACGTCGCCCGACTCGCGCGCGTGGTTCTGCTCGTCAGTAAGTGCCGCAACCCGCTTCGCAAGCTCCGCGTCCTGGTCCGCGAAAGCGCGAATCAGCGGATGCTCTGGTGCCAGTTGCAAGCTCGTGGCTCCGAAGATCGTATCGATGCGCGTGGTGAATACCTTCACCACATCGCTGCGGCCTTCAATCGCAAATCCGACGGTCGCACCCTCACTGCGGCCAATCCAATTGCGCTGCATGGTGCGCACGCGCTCGGGCCAGTTATCCAGCTTGTCCAGCCCATCCAGCAGTTCCTGCGCGTATTGTGTCGTCCGCAGAAACCACTGCTCCAGCTCGCGCTGCTCCACAAGGGTTTCTTCGTGCCGCCAGCAGTAGCCGTTGATCACCTGCTCGTTCGCCAGCACGGTCTGGCACTCCGGACACCAGTTCACCTTGCTCTTCTTGCGATATGCCAAACCGCGCTCGTACATGCGTAAAAAGAACCACTGGTTCCACCGGTAATAATCCGGCAGACACGTCGTCACCTCGGTGGCCCAGTCGTAGCTCAAGCCAAGGCGGTCCATCTGTACCCGCATCGCGGCAATGTTTTTCTGGGTCCACTCGCGCGGCGGCGTGTTGTTCTTGAGCGCGGCGTTCTCCGCCGGCAGGCCGAAGGCATCCCAGCCCATCGGATGCAGCACGTTGTAGCCCTGCATCCACATGTAACGCGCCAGCGCATCGCCGATCGCATAGTTGCGCACGTGGCCCATGTGCAATTGTCCAGAGGGATACGGCAGCATCTCGAGCACGTAGTACTTCGGCTTCCGGCTCGTCGCCGGCTCGGCTGCATACAGCTCCGGTTGCGCGGCCCACCGCGCCTGCCAGCGCGTTTCAATCTCCGCCGGGTCGTAACGGACCTCGGGGCGCGCCTTTGCGTTCGCCGCAGATGGACTGCTGCTGGTATGAGTATCCACGCTCGCGTCCGCGCGGGGCGTCTCTCGCTGGGTTGCCATGTGTACTAACGATTGTATCGCCGCTGGCGCAGCTATTTCGTCGAAGCAGCCCTGCCCACCAGCGACTTGAGCACGTTCACATTGCGCGCATCGTCGCCCGGTTCATCCACCGGAGTCTCGGCAACGAAAGCGCAGTGGCGGAAGCGCGGATCGTTCAGAACACGCCGGAAGGCCCCCACCCCAATCGTTCCCTCGCCGATATGCTCGTGCCGGTCCAGCTTCGAGCCCCGCGGCGCCTTCGCATCGTTCATATGCCACACGCGAACCGTATCGAGCCCGATCAACCGCTCAATCTGTGCCACCATATCCTCAAAGCCATTGCTGGTCACAATGTCATAGCCAGCGACATGGCAGTGACACGTGTCCAGGCACGCACCAACCGGTGCAAGGGGCCGCAGCTTCTCGACCAGCTCGCCCACTTGCTCGAAATTCGAACCTAGAGAGAATTCTGCCCCCGCCGTGTTCTCGATCAGCACGCGGAAATCACACTCCTGCCACGCCAGCCCATCCATTGCCCGCTCGATCGCTTCCGCCGCCCGCAGCAGCCCCGCCTCGCGCGTCATCCCGCGCCACGACCCGGGATGCAGCACTAGGTACTCCGCCCCAAGCTCCAGCGCGCGTCCAATCTCGCCACGCAGCGCCGCAATTGAGTTCTTCCAGACGGTGTCCGATTGCGCCGCCACATTGATCAAATAGCTCGCATGGATCACCAGCGGACTCACATCGAAGCGCTCCCGCAGCTCACACATCTGCGCACAATGATCAGCGGCGATCTTCGGCTGACGCCACATACGCGGACTCGAAGAAAATATCTGGAAGGTATTCGCGCCAATTTCGTGCGCGCGCTCCGCCGCCCGAAACACGCCGCCCGCGGTTGAGAGATGTACGCCAATGCGTGGCCGGGCAGCGGGCGGTTCGATCTTCTCCGTCACGGCGCTTCCTGCAGATTCTGCCGGGCACGCCACAGCGCGCCCTCCGTCGGATCCACCGCGTTGGGCAACACCTGAGCGCCAGGATGCTCGCGCTCAATCTCGGCAATCATCGCATCGCGCACCATCGAAATGTTCTCGAGCACGCTCCCAGTAAAGGCCACACGGCGCGGCGCCGTCGGTTCCAGTGCCAGCACCTTGCGCAGTGCAAGCGAAGCATCTTCCCCGAGTGCCCGCCCACCGCCGACCAGCACCGATTGCGCCAGGCGATTTCCCTGCGCGGCCACGTCGACCACCGTGCGCGTCAACGCCGCGAAATCGGGCGGCGGATTGGTATGGGAAGCTTCCACTACCTGCTCCAGCGTGTCTATCTTCCACTGCGCAGCCAGGGCATTCAGCAGCTTGCTGTTGCCCTGCTCATCGTGCTCTCGAATCGCTGCTCGTAGCGCCCGGAGTCCGATCCAGTGCCCGGATCCCTCATCCGCGAGCAGTGGTCCCCAACCGCCTACCGTCGTCAGCTCTCCCTTCGAGGTGCGGCCCAGCGTGTTCGAGCCCGTACCTGCCATCACCAGCACGCCCGCCTCACCAGGGAACGCCGCATCCAGCGCTATCTCCACATCGCCGCACACAATGAGATCGCCGCGCAGCATGGGACCGAGTGTCTGCCATATCCATCCCGTCACCGTCGATACAGTGTTCCCGGCAGTGCCAATGCACGTTGAGGCAACCTCCGTGATTGGCACGCCGCTGCTCTTTGCCACATCATCCAGTAGAGCGCGTAGATTCGCCTCGGCCACGACAGCCGAAACGCGCATCACCTTGATGCTGCCGCTCTTCGCGCGACCCAGAACACGCCGGTCGTCGGCCAGCGCTGCTCGCGTGCTGGTGCCTCCGGCATCCAAGCCCAGAAAATATGTCATGCGGTCATCATCATAACGGCTTACTTCGTTCGTTTCCGGACGCGGCCGTTCTCACAGAAACGGCTTACCGGGCCGATCCGTTCCATTTAGCCGTCTGTCCTTTTGCTTCAGTGCGCGGCTATCAAGGCCGGCTCGAGCACAGAAGCATTGCCGTCCGTCGCAGGAGCATCCAGCCCAAGAATCTCCGCGAGAAACGGATAGACGCCTACATTCTCGAAAGGCTTCAGCACCTCGCCCTTGCGAATGTCCGGCCCCTCCGCGTAGAAGATCGCACGCATCTCAGGTACAACACTCGGATCATAACCATGCACGCCTTTATTCGGAGCATGGCTTTTTGTCGGATCGTCCGGCCCATGCACACGAATCGAATACGGGCCGGTCGCCACTACCACCGGGTCGCCAATGCGTGGCTCACCCGTGTAGTTCAACTCCGCCGGCATCCTGTTCTGCCGATACACCGTGAACTTGCCGTTGGCGATGCGCAATTTCGCGTAGAGCTTCGCCGCCGCCTCTTCCGAATCCGGATACATCAGCGCGCCCGCTGTCTGCATTCCGCTGAAATCCGCGTACTGGTCCAGGTCCATCCAGTCACCCTGCTCCTTCGCCATGCCGTGATCGGAGACAACCACCAGATCGATCGGGAGGTGCAGCTTCCGGAGCTTCGAACGCAGCGTGCCGATCTCGCCATCTACGTGGCGCACCGCCGCCCGAGTCTCCGCCGCATCGGGACCATATTCGTGACCCGCGTGATCTACTTCGCCAAAGTACAGCGTGATGAAATGTGGCCGCTTCTCCGCGGGCAGCTTCAGCCACTCCACCACCTGATCCACCCGATCGTCATCCGGCACCGTATCGTCGTACTTCAGGTAATAACTGGGCCGCTTGCCTGCGATCTCTGCCTCCGACCCAGGCCAGAAAAAGCACGCGGCTCGCATCCCCTGCTTTTCCGCCAGGGACCACAGCGGTACCCCGCGATACCAGCTTCCGTCCGCCACCGTCTTCGCATCGTTGAATGCATAACGCTCTTTGCGCGCCGGGTCATAGAAGCTCATGGCCACAATGCCGTGATGCGCCGGATAGAGTCCCGTCACCAGCGTGTAGTGATTGGGAAAGGTGACCGACGGAAACGCTGGCAGCATGCCGCCAGGCGCCGAGGCGCCATCCTTCGCCATCGCATCCAGGTGCGATGCTCCATAGAGCTTTGCATAGTCGTAGCGAAAGCCATCGATCGAAACCAGCACCACGTAGTGCTTCGCAAGCTGCTCCGCGCTATTGTCCGCGTTCGGAACCTCGATGACCGGAGGCTTCGCAGGCGGCGCAGCATGCACCAATGGCCAGAAAACAAAAATCAGCAGCGATGCAAGCAAGAGGCGGCGCATTCTTTGACCCTACATCAGCCGAGCGTGCCCCGGCAGGTTGCCAGGAGCAGGCAAATCATTTGGCAAGAGTAAGCTCCGACGCGCCGGCTGCAGCCTGGCACAGGTAGATCTCCGCATCGATGCCGGCGCGCTCCAGATAAGCGGAATGAATGTCTCTGCGGAATGCTTCCGCATGTGCCGCTTCAACTAGGTTGACAGTACATCCGCCAAACCCTCCGCCTGTCAGCCGCGCTCCGATAAGCCCGGGCTCCGCCGCGGCAAGCTCCACCAGCAGATCGACCTCCGGACAGCTTGCCGCGAAATCGTCGCGATAGCTCGCGTGTGCCTCTGCCATAAGCTCTCCCATGCGCTTCATGTCGCCGGCTGCCAGCGCTGTGGCGGCCTCCTCCACGCGCACATTCTCCGTAATGATGTGCCGGCAGCGGAGGAAGGCATTCTCGGACATCGAGCCACGCGCCTCCTCCAGATCCTCGAGCCTCGCGTCGCGCAGTTCATGAATATCCGGATTCGCAGCACGCAGCGCCCGGCTTCCTTCCTCCACCTCGGCGCGGCGCTCGTTATACTCGCCGCCCGCGTGCGAATGCTTCACCATCGAATTGCAGATGACCAGCCGCACGTCAGACGGCAGCGGCACCGCTCGCGATCCCAGGTCGCGCGTATCAATCACCAGCGCGTGGTCCTTCACTCCGCAGCAGGCAATGTATTGGTCCATGATGCCGCTCTGCGCGCCGACAAATCCGTTCTCTGCCTTCTTGCAGGCAAGCGCAACGTCCGTCAGCGCCATCGATTTGCCCGCCAGCGCGAGCGCGGCAAGCGCAACCGCAACCTCGATCGATGCCGACGAGCTCAAACCCGCACCCAGCGGCACGTCACCCTGAAGCGTCATGGTGAACTGCGGCGTTACAACTCCGGACTGCTTCAGACTCCACAGCACGCCCGCGGGATAGTCCGTCCAGTCGTGCTTCGCCTTCTCCGGGAGCGCACTCGCGTCGAACTCGAACTCCTTCTTGAAATCAACCGAATGAATGACGCTCCTGCCGCCCTTCGTCGGCCCCACCACTGCAACAGTATTGAAGTCAATCGCAGCCGGCATCACCAGGCCGCCCGTGTAGTCCGTATGCTCGCCGATCAAATTCACGCGTCCTGGCGCCTGGAAGGCCCGCTCCGCCACGCCGAAGCGTTCCACATGCCGGCGCACAAGCGGCTCAAGCGCGATCATGAGCCCTCCCCGGCTGCGGATACCTTGCTTCGATTTCGGCACACGAGCCGATCCGGAAGCGAAGCGTCCATGCGCGTCCCTCTCCGGGCGCGAGCCGCCAGGCGCTGCCATCGCGCTCGGCATCCGCCAGACTGTCATGCGGCGCGCCCGTCGGTTCGAAAGCGACTGTGTATTGTTTCGCCGTGCCAGATTCCGGCCACGCAGCCCGGCACATCCAGACACCCAGGTATGGAAGGTCCTCGCTGCTGAATGCGAGTTCGATTCCCTCGTCGAGTGATGGACGCACAAGCGCGCACCATCCCTCCGTAAGAGGCCCGGCAAAGATCTTGTCTGCCTGCCTTCCATCCGGCGGCCCGACCACGCTCAGATCCACACCCGCCTTTGGCATTGGCCATCCAACGCGGTCGCCACGCCGTCCCAGCTTGTCTCCTGCCGAGCCCTCAATCTTCACCTGGCGTACCTCAGGGGGAAGCAGAATCCGGTCCCCCTCCTGCACACGAAGCAGAGGATGTGCGCAATACAGCAAGCGCTGCGGCGCATTGCTCCGATTCCTGACTGAGTAATCCAGGACGAGGCTCGCTCCATCCACATACGCCCGGCGCTCGAATGTCAACGCGTCGCCGAGAGCCGTCGTCCGCAACATCAATGCACCTACCGTCGGCTCTTCGCGCCATACGTGCCGCCAGACCTCTCCATGGTCCGGAGCAGTCTCCGTCGGCACCACTGTGGGCAGGCATTCGTCAAACCCACCCCCGTCCCACTCATCGAAGCCACCGCCTGTTTTGGCAGTGGCATACGGCCTCAGTGGAGGTAGCAGCCATTCGGTCGACGTACGTTTGCTGCGCAGGGAGATGAACTTCCCGCCCAGCTGCGGCACTACCTCCACGCGGATGTTAGCGCTTTCAAGAACGCGCGCAGTTGGGCTCCGCGGCGTCTCCATCTCCTCCGCTGTCGCTCTGGCTCTGTTCATCAAGACCTGCTCCCCAGGTAGTGCGTCGATGGCACTTCCCGCAGCCGCGCCGCAGCGTCCTCCGGCAGAATGTCGCGTTGTGGCATGCCCAGCATCTCGAAGCCCACCATGAACTTCTTGACCGTCGCCGATCGAAGCAGCGGCGGATAAAAATGCGCATGAAAGTGCTCTTCCGGCCCCGGTCCCTGGTGGAACCCCATGGTGTACGGAAAGCTCGTCTGGAAAAGATTGTCGTAGCGGATGGTCAATTGACTGAGAATATCGGCCAACGCCCGCCGTTGTGCGGCGCTGAACTGCGGCAGCTCCCGCAATGGTTCCCGTGCCAGCACCAGCGTCTCAAACGGCCACACTGCCCAATACGGCACCACGGCGACAAATCCATCGTTCTGGCAGACGATGCGCTCTTGCTGCTCCACTTCGAGCGCCACATAGTCAGCCAGCATGCCCCGACTATGACCCTCCCGCCATAATTTCAGGTTCACGCGCTCTGCTGCGGGCTCATCCGGCACATGCTCCGTCGCCCATATCTGGCAATGCGGATGCGGGTTGCTCGCCCCCATCATTGCGCCGCGGTTCTCAAAAATCTGTACGTGCTGGACGAACGGTTGAGCGGAAAGCTCAACATATTGAGCCGTCCACGCCTCCACGACGGTCTCAATCTCCGCAACCGTCATGCGCGCCAGCGTCAGGCTGTGGTCCGGATGGAAACAGAGCACCTTGCAGATTCCGCGGTCCTGTTCAGCGCGGAGCAAAGGCGATGCGCTTGCCTCGGGCGCCGGCGCGTCCGGCAGCAGCGCCGCGTAGTCGTTATTGAAGGCAAAGACTGATGTGTAATCGGGGTTCCGGTGACCGCCGACGCGTTCATTACCCGGGCAAAGATAGCATTTGGGGTCGTAGTGGACCGGAGCCGCAGCCTCGGTCTTCCCTGTCTCTCCCTGCCACGGACGTTGTGTCCGATGCGGCGAGACTAATACCCAGTCGCCACGCAAAGGATTGTAGCGGCGGTGCGGAAACGCATTACGCTGCGATGTCATGACGACCTGACCCCGGGTACGTTAATCGCCGTGAGGATTGTAACCGATTACAACCCCCAGGCACACAACTTCTTCCGAAGGTTCACAATAACTCGAATCTTGCCCGCCGGGTTATCCTCTGTCTAAATCGTTTTCACAAGTGGTGTAGCCACCGGGACGAATTCTTGACGCAGCTTTCCGTCAAGAAAACGCTGCAGCTCGCGATTGCCGGCCAAACACTGTATTTGTGAAAAGCGTCAATCGCGGGTGATCCGGCCTTCCAGCGCGACGGATCCCGCTCGGGGGCAAATGAACATCCAGGCAGTCGCCGATCGGGCACGCGTCTCCACCGCCACGGTATCCCGTACCATCAACGGCTCCAACAAGGTGGCGCCCAAGACCGCGGAGCGGGTGCGCCGTGCCATCGAAGCGCTCGGCTATTACCCCAACACCAATGCCCGAGCACTCGGTTCAGGCCGGAGCCGCATTTACGGCCTCATCATCTCGGACATCACCAACCCCTTCTTCCCCGAGCTGGTCAAATCATTTGAAGACTTAGCGGTGCGCAATGGCTACGAAGTCATCGTAGCCAATACCGGCTACAGCCCGGAGCGCACCGAAATCTGCGTGCAGCGAATGCTCGAGCGCAAGGTCGATGGCGTCGCCGTCATGACCTCCGAGATGGGCTCCCACCTGATCGACCGCTTTCACCGCGGGCAGATCCCGATGGTGTTCCTCGACACCGGCGATCCTTCCAATGGCATCAGCAACATCCTGATCGACTACACTGCCGGCGTCGACGATGCCGTCGAACACATCACGTCGCTCGGCCACACCCGCATCGCCTTCATCAGCGGCCCAATGGAACTCGCCTCCGCGCGCACCCGCCGCCAGGCGCTGCTCTCCTCACTCAAACGCAAGGGTCTCGCCAGCGACAAGTCCCTGATTGAAATTGGCAATCACCGCATCGACGGCGGACGCGCCGCCATGGAGCGGCTCCTCGCCCTGGAAGAACTCCCCACCGCGGTCATTGCGTCAAACGACCTAACCGCCATCGGTGCCATTGGCGCACTGCATCGCCATAACTTGCGCGTGCCCGAGGATGTCTCCGTTGTCGGCTTCGACGACATCGAGATCAGCGCCTTCCTGCACCCGGCACTCACCACCGTGCGTCTGTCACGCGCCGCCATCGCCGACCGCGCCTTTCAGGCGCTCCATCGTTCGGGAAAGCGGGAAGCCAACACCCCCGCGGTCGAGTACAAAATCCGTCCCGAACTCATTGTGCGAAACTCTACCGCACCTGTGTCCTCCAAACAAACAGGGATAACCCTGCTCAAAGGAGCCGGGGACCGGCCGTTGCATAAGTAGCACCTCGGCTGCGACAGAAGTCACTTGACGATCGTCTCGCTCGCGGTAGAGCATGGCTGGCACTTATGCGCGACCTCTCCCGCAAACACCTTCTTGCCTTCGCCCTTTTGTTCGTCGCTCTCTTTGCCGTTCTCTTCGCCGGTGTCGTCGAGGTACACAGCCGCAACATGCAGCGGCATGCCACCGCTCACTATGTACCGGCAAGCCAGGCACCCCCCACTAATTAATAGACTTTTATTTGATCTTGGCGGTAGGCGCGTGCCCCGTCACGCCCTTGCCCTCTTCAACGGTGAAGATCCGGTCTATTCCCGGCAGTTGCACCTTCTCCACTGTTCCGTCCGGCCAGTGGACCTCGACCGCGTCCACCTTGCTCGCGTCGCCGATCCCGAAGTGCACCCGCTGGTCGCTTGACGAAGCATAGCTGCCGCCGCTGTACACATCGCCTCGCTGCTTCAACCCGCCCGCGGTCAGATAGACCGTGGCGCCCACCGCATCGCGAGGCCCCTTCGCTCCTCCGACCAGCTTCAATCCCACCCAGTGATGATGGTCGGGGTTCACATTGCGCAGCAGCGTAGGAGGTGAATCGATGTTGTTGATCACCACGTCCAGCTTTCCGTCATTGAACAGGTCGCCCGCCGCAGCCCCGCGCCCGGGCCGCACCACAGCCAGCCCCGTGCCCGTCACCGCCGGCTGTAGTTCAAACCGCTTTCCCTGAAGATTGCGAAACAGCAGCGGCCGCTCGGCGAATGTCGTTCCCCAGTCATTTTTGTCCACCGCTGGATACACGTGGCCGTTTGAGAGAAAGAGGTCCTTCCATCCGTCGTTGTCGTAATCCAGGAATGCATCGCCCCAGCCGAGGAACGGTACAGTCGGCTCCGCCACGCCGGCCTCGTAGCTCACGTCCGTGAAGTTCGCATCACCATCGTTGTGGTAAAGCACGTCGTAGTCATCGGAGAACGTGGTATTGAACAGATCGATGCGCCCATTGTTCTGGTAATCGCCCAGCGCAATCCCCATCGATGCCGTTTCGCGACCATTCTCATTCAGGGCATAACCTGAGGCATAACTCGCGTCTTCAAACGTGCCGTCGCCCTTGTTCAGATACACATAGTTCGGCGTTGAGTCATCTGCCACCACCAGATCAAGCTTGCCATCGTTGTTCAGATCAATAAAGACGCTCGATAGCCCGTAGTACCCGGATTTGTCCGCCACGCCGGCCTTCTCGCTCACATCAGTAAACGTTCCGTTGCCATTGTTGTGGAAGAGATGATCACGCTCTCCTTCTAGGCCGCGCGGCCCGCACATCACTGGCGCGCCGCGGAATTGGCAGAAGTTCTTCGCCAGGGTCGCGGCTCCGGAGCTCGGCGTGGGTGGCTGATTGTTCTCAAAGTGCACGTAACCTGGCACGAACAGATCCACTCGGCCGTCCCCATCGTAGTCACCCCACGTAGCGCCTGTTGACCAGCCGCCCAGCACCACGCCGGCCTTTTCCGCAACATCGGTAAAGGTGCCGTCGTGGTTGTTGTGGTACAGCCGGTTGCCACCCATGCTCGTCACGTACATGTCGGGCCAGCCATCATTGTCATAGTCTGCAATGGCCACGCCGAAGCCCCATCGGTCGTTGGTGACGCCCGCCTTCGCCGCAACATCCGTAAAGGTGCCGTCGTGATTGTTATGAAAGAGCGCGGCGTGTGGCGCCTCCGCCTTCCCGGAGAACGCTTCGTACGTCGACGCGTTCACCAGGTAGATGTCCAGCCAGCCGTCGTTGTCGTAATCGATCAGCCCCACGCCCGAGCCCGGTGTGTCCAGGATGAACTGCTTCTCCTTGGTCCCGTCGCGATGCGACCACCTCGACAACCCGGCCTTCTCAGCAATATCCATAAAAATCGGCGCGCCCTGATCGACGAAGCCGCCTGCCGTGATCGGCCGCTTCTGCGCGTCCAGCACCGGCGCAAACGTTCCGCCTGTATTCACGCCGCCGCTCGTCCCCTGCTGTGGTCCTTGCGGCGGCAGGGCCGCCGGAGCCTGCGCGCGAATGCAAATCGGCGACGCGCTCAGCAAAACCACGAGCGCATACGGAAGAAGAGAATGAGATGATTTCGACACAGATATCGGGTCCTGGCGTAGAAGAATACGCGATGCAGTTGGACCCTGCCATCCATCTACCGATGGATACGTCGAACGCAAAATCGAGAGACGCTAGAATCAACTCCACCCACGCCAAGCTCGGAGTAGCCCTTGCTCAAAATTCGTCCGTCGCTCTCGTTGTGGCTCGTACTCCTTCTCACAGCGATATCCGCCGCGGCTGAACGCCAGAAGGCCATACTGGACACCGACATCGGCGACGACATCGACGATGCCTACGCTCTCACGCTCGCGCTGCACAGCCCGGAATTCGAAATCCTCGGCGTAACCACGGCATGGGGCGACACGGCGCTGCGTGCGCGGCTCGCTGCCCGTCTGCTGATGACCGACGGCGCAAACAAGATTCCTGTCCTGCCGGGCGTACCCACGCACAGCAAGTCGAACTTCTCCCAGCGCGCATGGGCCGCCGCAGGTCCAGCACCCGCTCGCGGCAGCGCAGTCGACTTCCTGCTCGCCCAGGCGCGCCGCTATCCGCATCAGATCACTCTCATCGCCATCGGTCCGCTCACCAACGTAGCCGCTGCCATCGATCGCGACCCCTCGGGCTTTCGTCTCTTCAGTCGCGTGGTGCTGATGGGCGGCTCCATCCATTGCGGCTACGGGAATCCACGCGCAATCCCACCGCCTGCGCCCCAGCCCGAGTACAACATCGCCATGGATCCGGCCGCCGCGCGCAAACTCCTCGCCTCTGGAGTGCCGATCTTCATGATGCCCCTCGATTCCACACAGTGGAAGCTGGACGACAGCAAACTCGCCCAGGTTGCCGCCCGTAGCACGCCCGCGACGGACGCACTCCTCGCCCTCACTACCGAATGGCAGCTCGCCACCCATCAGCACGTGCCCACACTCTTTGACGCGATGGCCGTCACCTATGCCCTGCGCCCGGATATCTGTCCCACGACGCCGCTCCGCCTCCAGGTCGAGGACAACGGCTTCACCCGTGTGGTGGAGGGCCAGGTCAACGCCCACGCATGCCTCAAGGGAAATGGCGATGCATTCTTCCACCTGCTGCTGCCCCGTCTGTCGGCGCATTAAGTATTTTCGGTAATACTGTGTCCGGCGGAGATTCACTCGGCGCGGGTTTCCCACACCTATTACCGAAAACGCTCTAAATTACTCTGTTAGCGTGCGTGAGCGCTCGCCCTGAGACGCGCGTCTGCTCTCCGAAGCACTTCTTGGATCGAGGAAGCCAATCGCACCGGAGCGAAACATGAGAGGCACATGTATCTTTCAACTCGCGATCGCCGCACTCGCCCTTCTGCCCGTCTGTGCTATCGCTCAGCCGGCCCAGCAGAACACGAAACCGGTATCGATAAAGGTCGATCGCGCGGCCGATTCCTATGCCATCTACTCGCTCCTCATGCCCGGCGTCCCTTTCGACAGTATGTCGCCGGATCAGGCACCGCGTCTTGCCATCGCAGCCACCACCGTCAATATCAACGATATGAATCCCGCCATCCCGCCGGAAGGACAACTCCAGCCGCCGCCGAATAACGACAAAGCTTTTCACGAGGCTGTGCAGGACTTCCAAACGCGCCGCTATGAACGCGTCCAGCTCTCGCATGACTTGAAGATCGATCGCCCCTACGCCCTTCTCGACGCCGATGACGTCGCAGAGCTCAGGAACAGCCTTGCTGGCATTGATCCTGGCTCGCAACTAAAAGCCAAGTGGGCTGGTTATCCGGGCGTCACCTACTTCAGCGAGGTCTACTTCAACACCAATCGCACCGCCGCCCTGGTCTACATGAACAACTTCTGCGCCAACCTCTGCGCGAACGGCCAATGGATCTATCTCGAAAAACGCGGCAGCCAATGGGTCCGCCGTTCCGGCCTCAACATATAAAACACGGTCATGTGGCCGCAAAAAAAGAAGGCCTCGCGAGGCGGCCGCGAAGCCCGGAAGAAGCAACCACAAATCCTGACCCTCCACCTCTAGAACGGCCGGGAGGGAGCGCTGCATCCACCTACGCGTGGCTCGGCCGATGCGCGAGCCGCCGCCCTGAGACCAGCCCCATCGCTAGGAACAGGGAGCCCAGCACCATGTGAAAGATATGGTCGCCTGTGTGCAGCAGCATCGGCCCGAAGTACCACGCTCTGTTCATGCCTGGGCTGCCAATCGTCGCCAGCATCAGATAGAACGCGCCGGACGCGATGCAGAAGCGCTTAGCCACTGCCGCTCCCAGAAAGCTCGCGCCCAGAGCTAAAGCACCTCACACCAGATGCATCAAGTTGTGATATTTGTCCACGTGCGCGCCGCCAACCATCACCAGCACGCCCATCACGACAAAGAGCCCGCCGAAGAACCGGCACGCCATCTTCGCGCTGTCGGCGGTGCTTCCCGCGCGCCGGAAGTTCTGCACCGTCGCAGCCAGTCCTGCGATATCCGTCAGCACCAATGCTCCAATCTGCATCAGTGTTCCCAGGAAAATGCCCGCCGCAAATTTGCCCACTTCACCCGGATGGCTCAGTCGCAGCATCTCCTGCGGAAGCCGCGCAAACCAGCCCGATGTCGTCAGCAGTGAAATCAATGCGCCAATCAGCGGCGTCCACCACCAGCGTGCGCCGTAAACCACAATCGCAGCGACTCCGATGAACAGCACCGGTCCAGGAGGAAACTTCGGATACGCCGGATCGCCCGACAGCCACTGTGTCCACAGCGCGATCGCTACAGCAACCAGCCCGCCCGCGGTCAGCTTGGTAAGGAATGTCAGATTGCTCTTCATCTCATCATCCTCCGCGTCATTACGGCTGCTGCAATTTGTCGCCGATGTGATCCAGCCGATCATGCCACCGCGATTGCATCTCATCTGCCTTGGTGCGCTGCTCGGGCGTCAGCACGGTCGCATAAACCTTCGATTTGAAGTGCTCTTTCTCAACCAGGAGCTTTGCGATGGTCTCTCCCTGTCGTGAAGCAATCTCCTGCACCTTGCCTTCGTCCAGATTCCCCTTCGCCGTCGCTTCATCCATCTCCTTGCCTTCGGCCGCAAGCTCATGCACCAGCCCGGAGATGGCCGGCTTTTCCGCCTTCCACATCGACTGGATCTGCTGTCTCTGCGTCTCATTCAGATTCAGCTCATGCGCGATGTAGCCCATGGGCCCGAAGCGGGCGCCCCATCGGTGGCCGCCGCATCCATGCCATCCGCGCACGTCCGCTCTGGCAAGCGTCACCCCTGCCGCAATGACCAGTACAACCACGCAGGACCAGATCGCGATTCGCTTCTTGCTCATGTCTCCTCCTCTGCTACAAATCCATTCCAGCATCGCGATCAAATGGGTGCGATAAAGATTGGTTAAGCAACGTAAAGTTTTGTAAAGCGTCCTATCTCCTACAGTTTCACGGACTACCATCGGGAATCAGAGGCCACTCGAAGAGACAGAATGGACCGTGTGCTCATCGTCGACGACGACGTCGAACTGTGTAGGCTGCTCGGCGAACGCCTGAGTTCGGAAGGCTTTGCGCTCGAAGCGGTCCACGACGGACCGCGCGGTCTGGAGCGCGTCCTCTCCGAGGAACACGCGCTCGTCATACTCGATCTGATGTTGCCGGGCATGGGCGGACTCGATGTGCTGCGCCGCCTGCGCATTCACTCACCGGTCCCTGTGCTCATCCTCACCGCTCGCGGTGAAGACGTCGATCGTATTCTCGGTCTCGAGATCGGCGCGGATGACTACTTGCCCAAGCCGTTTAACCCGCGCGAATTGATCGCACGTATCCGGGCAATTCTTCGCCGCACCTCGCGATCGAATGGACCCGGTAGCGTAATCATCGTCGGCGATCTCCGGCTCGATCCGGCTGCCCGCGAAGTGTCGCTGGATGGCATTCCACTCGATCTGACCAGCGTCGAGTTCACGCTGCTTGAAACCTTGTTGCACGATGCCGGCCGCGTCGTCACCCGCGAGCATCTCACTGAGACCGTGCTCGGCCGCAAGCTTGGACCCTTCGACCGCGTAATCGATGTCCACATCAGCAACCTGCGCAAGAAACTCGCCCGCGCACACCCCGAAGAGCAGATCAAAGCCGTGCGCGGCAGCGGTTACATGTTCGTTGTCCGGTCAGAGACGAAATGACAGTCAGCATCCGTAGTCTCTTTCTCAAAATATTCCTTTGGTTCTGGGCCACCGTCATTGCTACGGGAATTGCACTCATTGCAACCTGGATCATTCTTCAGCCGAAGAATGTACTAGTTCAGTCTCAAACCACCTTGGCAGACACTGCTTGGGTTTCGGGAACCTCCGTGGTCGATGCGTTGGAACGGCAGGGGCCGTCCGTCGCAGCAGGTTATGTAAAGCAACTCAGTCGGAGAACACATCTGAAGAGCTGTCTCTTCGATGCATCGGGGAATGTCATCGCGGGCAGCGATTGCACAGCCTTTGGCGACATCGGCGCAAATGCAATAACCTCCGATGCCCCCGCGTTTAGCATGAAGCACGGTTTCGCCCGCATCGTCATGAAGCTGCGCGGGAAAAGCGGTCGCGAGTACATCTATGGCGTGGAAGCCCTGGAACATCGTGGGCCTCCTCCCGGCATCGGGCCATCCGGCTTCCTGCTGCGATGGTCCGTCGCCTTCCTCGTCTCGGGCCTGATCTGTTATCTGCTCACCCGCTATCTCACCGCTCCCGTCCTGCGTTTGCGCGAAGCTTCACAGCATCTTGCGGCTGGTGACTTGAGCACGCGCGCCGCCGCAGGCATGGAGCGGCGTCGCGATGAGCTCGGGTCCCTGGTGCGCGACTTCAACGCGATGGCGGCGCGAATCGAAGAGCTCGTCTCCCGTCAGCGGCAGCTCATCTACGACATCTCCCACGAATTACGATCGCCTCTGGCCAGGCTGAACGTCGCGCTCGATCTCGGACGCCAACGGAAGGGCAACGACCCCGCCTTCGATCACATGGAGCAGGACATAGAGTGTCTCAACGACATGATCGAGCGTCTGCTCACCGTCGCCCGACTCGACACCTCCGCCACTCCGATCGCTATGGCCCAGCTCAATCTGACAGAGCTCGTCTCGCAGATCGTCCGCAGCGCCGATTTCGAATTGCAGGAGCGAGCCGGAGCAGTGCGGCTGTCATCTCAGGACCAATACTTCGTCCAGGGAAACGCGGAGCTGTTGCACAGCGCGATTGAAAACGTAATCCGCAACGCGGTCCGCTACACTGGCCCGGGAAACTCCGTCGACGTCCTTCTGGAATCGGCGAACGACGCCACGCTCGGCTTCGTCCGTCTCATCGTCCGCGATTATGGGCAGGGTGTTCCCGAATCCGAGCTTGCCAACATCTTCCAGCCGTTCTACCGCGTAGCTGACGATCGCAATCGCGAATCCGGCGGCACCGGTCTGGGCCTTGCCATTGCCGATCGCGTCATCCGCATTCACGGCGGAACCATCAAAGCGCGCAATGCCGCGCCGCACGGCTTCGAGGTGGAGATCCTTCTCCCTCAGATGGCGTCGCTCAATTCACCGAAATTGTGAAGGAGTCTTCCGCTGTCAATGTGCCGGTCGCGGCGTCAACAGCACGGAAAGTCACGGTGTATGCGTCCGGTGTCGTGCCCGTTGCCGCATTGCCGCTCGTCGCAGGAGCGTTCGCACTGCGGGCAGTACCGCCGCACGCCACCATCCCGCCCAGAGCGAATCCGCACACGAGGATCGAAAGCATCGTCAGCGCGCGCCGCCGCCCCCGGATTCCGAAGCAGAGAAGACACGCCAGCATTGCCCCGCCGCGCGCAGCTGACCAGAGATGACCCGCCGAAGCATCCGTCGCCTCGGTCGCTCCGCCAGCGGTCGTAGTCACGGTAAGCGTGGACTGCACGGACAGCGTATTTGTGATGGTAACTGTGGCAAGGCTAAAGCGGCAGGTCGGAATGTTGACATCGTTGCTGTGGGCGCCTGTCACCGAGCACGTCAGGTTCACCGCGCCGGTAAATCCACCCGCGGGCGTAACGAAGACCACTGCCGTCGAAGGAGTGCCTGCAGGATTCGTAGCCGTCGCAGGCATGCTCCTGGTGAATGAGAGTGCAAGCGCCTTCCACGTGCCATTCCCGCAGCCTGCCGTGCAGGCGACAACCACCGGAGCCGATGCCGCGGAAGCTGTGAAGTTCGTGTCGCCGTCGTACGTAGCAACAATGCTGTTGTTGCCCAGCGTCAACTCGGACACCGGGACATCCGCGCTTCCCGTGCTGAAATACAGGCCGGTGGCCGAGTCGCGCACCAGCGTGAGCCCGCCGCTCGTCCCCAGAACAGCACCGTTGGCCTTGTTCGTAAACGTGACTGTGCCATTGGGAAACTGCGCAAAAGAACCCGCGACGTTCGGCCGGACCGCCGCAGTGACAGTGACAGTCCCGGAGGAAATAGAATTCACACTGCTGGAGACAGAGGTCGAAGTGCCGGCCTTCTCTACAGTGAACGTCACGCTCGCTGATGTGCTCGCGTTATAGCTGTTATCACCCCAATAGCTGGCAGAAATGGCATGGGTTCCGGCGACGAGGGAGTGCGATGGGAACTCCGCATTTCCTGCCGCATCCAGCATCCCGCTCCCGACTGCTCCATTCGGATTCGCGTCTGTGAATGCCACCGTTCCAGTTGCATTCTTCAACGGGTTGGGATTTGAAGCCTGTGACTTCCCGACCGGCTGAGCATCGACCGAGATATATGTTCCATAAGTGACAGTCTTTCCTGCTAGGCCGCTCAAACGGCCATTCGCATCCGCGGCCGTGACAGACAATTCGAGGACGCTGTCTTCCGAACTGACCGTGATCTCCGTCGGCCCGGAGACGCTGCCCCCGTAATTCGCATCGCCACCATAGTCGGCATAGACGTTATACGTGCCCCCGGGAAACCCCACCCAGCTTCCCTTGGCCACCCCATTCGACAAAGGCAGACTTAGCTGCGACGTGCTGCTGAACAGTCCCCGTGCGCTGAGATCGTTGCTGATCGCAACGTTGCCGCTCGCCGCCGCAGGGTCCACGTCGACGCTGAAAGAAATCGGCTGACCGTGCTGAAAGCTCGTAGAGCTCAGCGCCAGCGCGGCGGTGGTCTGAATCTTGCCGACGCTTGTCCAGTTGTTCACCAGGCCGCTGATGTCCACGCTTCCCAGCCCCGTCGCAGCGTTATACGAAGCGCCGGCATCGTAGCCGCTCAGGAACCCGTTCGCTGCGCAATCCGGTGCGCCCGGCGCGCAAACCACAGCATTGTTTCCGCTTTTGATCGAGTGAAACGCTTCCGGATGTGTCTTCGCCAGTTGATACAACACCCAGTTTGGCTGTCCCAGTCGTTCGTTCCCGCCTGACTTCTGATTCAATCGTTGATTGATCAGCGCCAGCACACCGGCAAACGCCGGTGCAGATGCGGACGTGCCGCCCACCCCACTGATCGTCGGATTCGCGCCGCTGCAGTCGTTGTCGCCGCAGGTCGCCCACAGGGCGCCATACAGACCGTTGGCCGCAAATAGGGATACGTCCGGCAGGTCCCGTACCTTGTCCGCCACGATCCCGACGCTCGCTTCGAATTGTTGCTGCCATAGCGGCTTGGCGTAGCCTCCAAGCGCTCTTCCGGATGCATCGTAGATGCCCGCGCTGCTGGCTCCGCCACCACCTGCCACGATATTCGTATTCCCGTTCGCGTCCTGACTCGCTTGGTTGTCCCGCGAACTCCCATTCCCCACCGTCGAGTTATTCCATGTCGTCTCGGGAATGTATCCCAGCGCTGATGTGTAATTGCCGTTGTTCGCCGCGCTGACATACGTTGAGAAATTCTTCGCTAGCACATCGAAGTCCGTGCCGCCCACGGCGACTGTGTACGGAGTCGATGCCAGTCCGTTCACTCCAAAACCATGCGATGCCACGGTCTGCGTGTCCGCATCATCGCAGCCCGCCGCGCCGGAATCGCCGCTTGAGACAGTCACGGCTATGCCCTGCGCCGCCGCCTGCTGCCAGGCATTCAGAATCTCCTGGTTCCCCGCCGCGCCCTGCGCCAGCTCGCACGCGCCATAACTCACATTCAAAATGTTGACGGTGTTATCGTCGATCGCCCGCAGAGTAGCCAGCATTACGCCAGACTGAAAGGTCGTATCCGCCGCCTGGTAATACACGATCTTCGCGCCCGGTGCGACTGCGCCGGCCATCTCCCCATCCAGTGTGGCCTCTGTATCATCTGCGCCGCCGGGCGAATTCCCGTCCATCACTACGGAGATCGCGCCCGTTGGCATCTTGAACAGCGAGCGGTAGTGCGCGACATTCGAAAGATTCACACCGCCATTGGTAGCAATGCCGATCGTGACGCCGCCGCCGTCATAGTTCGTCTGCCCTGGCTTGAGGTGGGTGTTCAGCGAAGTCGGCGCGTCGTAAATGGTCGCAACATCTCCCGGCCCCATGAACAGATAGGGGCTGCCAGAGACACTCACTGTGAGTTCCGGCGTAAACCGCTTCTCCGCCGCATTCCATCGTCCGCTCGGTCCGTGGACCGCCTGCGGGCGAGGATAGAAATCGTTCAGCGGAGAGACTCCCGCGACAACCTCCGCAAGCGCCGATGGGATCATCGGGTTCGTCACGTTTGCGACGTGCTCCTGCCCGCGGATACCGAAGCGATGGATCTCCGTATGAAATGCCCTCTCCACCTGGTTCACAGAGCCGGAAAACTCAATGGCCATGTGGCTCTTCGCTACCTTGCTGACCGCGAAGCCTTGGCCGTTCAGCCAGGAGACAATCTGCGCCACGTCCTCCGGTGCCGGTCCATACTGCTGCCCAAACTGCTCCGGCGTAAGAAAGTGATGGAAGTTTGGAAAGTTCTTGTCTTCGAGTGATGCCAGGTACTGCTCCAGCATCATCTGTTGCCGCGGCGTGCGTTTCAGCAGCAGCAGCATCCGCTGCGCTCCCAGCGACACCGGCGCGCGGCCGAGATCGAACTCGCGCCGCGCCAGCGGATGTACGTTTCCCCGCAGCGCTACCAGAGAGGATTCATCCACCGGCCGCGTGATCAGCGGCCGGGCAGCGGATTGCGTCTGTGCTGCTCCGCAAATCCCCAGCCAGGCCGCAATCGGCAGGGAAAGAAGAGCACCCTTCAGCAGGGAGAATCGCGAGGGAACCATGGCTGTCCAGACGTTCAGAAGATTCGGCAAATGCCCGGGGTCCGCAGCAAAGCGCACCCCCTGGCGTCAAAGGCGCTGGAATAGTGCAACGTCCAGCGCGGGATACAACTCGTTCTGTTTTTAACTGCGGGATCAGTCTGGAATAGGGGAGGACTGCAGTCAACGAAACGACAGTTTGCCTGGGGTATCGTTCGGGTCTTACCGGAGGAACTTCCGCGCGCCCATCGGTACTATTACTGCTGCTAAGTCGCGCTCCATCTCACAGACAGGTTGCACATTAAAGATTGCGAATCGCAATCGCTAATTAGAGTGAACGTGAACCTCTCATGCAGCAGAGGCGGCGATCCGCAAAATCAGACACGCAATGTTATCCGCGCCACCACGTCCCCGCGCCAGCGCCACAAACTGCGAGCACAACTCTTCGATGGATTGTCCACTGTCCAACTCGTGTCCGATCTCGTCCTCCGACACATCGCGGGTAAGGCCGAACACTAAGCGACGCCGCGACTATGCGATGGAAAGAGCAGGTCATCTTGCTGGCACCGGACGTGCCGCAAGTGAGATCAAGCTAGCTGCCCGCCAGTGGAATCGGATCCGACGTAAGAGAACGGAAGCAAGCCGAGCGCTGATCTGAAAAGCCCTTCCACCCGTCACAGCGCGACCCTGCGCAAATGCCCGCCGCCGCACCTGCTGCAAGACCGTACGCTTCCGTGGATCGCCGATTCGCGCTTCATAGCTACAACAAAAGGTCAATTCCCGCAGATACAAACTTGAACCTAAGGTAATACCTGCTGCCTAAAAAGGGACGCCTACGCGGTTCCGTCTTTTTCACAGGTTGATCTCTTGAGGATTGTCAACACCGATCGGGAAAATCGCGTTGAGAAATATGTGACGTCAGTCGAAGGCACCGCGCACTTCCAGAACATCCAGATTCATTCGCAATAAAAATTCATCTCCCCGGACTGATCGCATGAAGCATCTATCTGTTTACTTAGGCACCTTTGCAGTCCTCAGTGCGCTGGCTGGCTGCGGTGGCACGAGCACAACGGCCACCACTACCCAGACGAGTTCCCCCAGTTTTTCCTTGCAAGTACTGCCCTCGTCCGTGACGCTGACGGCGGGAGGCACCTCGCAGGTCCTTACTGTTAGCGCCTTTCCCGTGAACAACTTCAGCGGAAGTGTGGCGATCAAACTGGGATCGCTTCCCGCGGGCGTGACAGCAACGCCGTCGAGCCTTTCAGTGGCAGCCGGCAGCATGGGACAATTCACCCTTTCTGCGGCAGCTAGTTCGCAGGCTGCTCATGTGGACCTTCCCATCAACGCATCTGCCGGGGAAATCCAGCAGTCCGCAAAAGCCTCGCTCACCATTGATCAGGCGGTGACCCAACCCACAATCACAACAGTCTCGCTCAGCACTCTCACATTCGATTTCGGCGACAACCTGGTCGGAAATGCCCTCGCGAAGACTGCCGTGACGGTGACCAACACCGGTTCGGCAGCGCTTACGCTGAACCCGACAGTGGGTGGTGATTCGAGTTTTGTGCTTGCAACAGGGAGTGCAGCGACTTCCAGCAGTTGCGGTCAGCAGTTGGCTCCCGCTGCCAGTTGCAACGTTGTCCTGGTCTACACGCCCGCCAAGGCCTCGACGCCCGGCGTGCATGCGGCCAAACTCAACCTCGGCCTGGGTGGAGTTGCCGCGGGCACGCAACAAAGCGTAGCGATTTCAGGGACTGCACACGCGATTCCGGTCGGTAACGTCACGTCGACAAACAATCCGCAGGTGGCCCTATACACTCTCACGTTGCCTTTCGCAGGAAGCGTCAGCGTGAACTTCGGCACCGATACCAAATATGGACTGAATACGTGGGCCCAGACTTCCGGCGTTGCGGGCGGTCCAGTCAGCCTCTTCGTAGCAGGCATGCGGACAAGCACCACCTATCACATGCAGGCTGCCGTTAGTTTTGCGAATGGAATAACGGTCACCGACACGGATCACACATTCACAACCGGTGCACTGCCGGCGGACATGAAGCTCAACGCAACCGCGACGACCACTCCCGGCATGACTCCCCAACCCGGTGTGGAGATCCTCAATCCCACCAATCGCGTTCCGAACGTTGTGACCATCACCGATCTAAGTGGTAACCAAATATGGACCTATCAGAATCCCGGGGTTCCAGGCCTCAACTTTATCCAGGGCGTGAAATTTCTTCCGAACGGCGACTTTCTGATGGCAATCGGCCCGATTTCGAACGTCGCGCTGGCTGGTCCTATCTCCGCAGACACAACGAATGAGATCAGGGAAGTGAATCTGGCGGGTGACACGGTACGCGAGATTTCGATTACGGATCTTAACGCAGAACTTGCTTCAGCCACTTGCGCCGAATGCAACGTCAAGCTCGACGTCTTCCACCACGACGTAGAGGTCGGGCCAAACGGCCATTGGTTGGTGCTTGCTGCGACGAAGATGGCGCTGTCCAGCACATCGACGCCTGCTCTGACGAATATGCCCCCGACGACCGTGGCCGGTGACGTCATTGTGGACTTGGATGAGAACCTGCAACCGGTATGGGCATGGAACCAGTTCAACCACCTCGATCCCAACCGCCATCCCTATCTGTTCCCGGACTGGACGCACACCAATGCAGTCCTCTACTCGAAAGACGATGGAAACCTGATTGTCTCGATGCGTCACCAGAACTGGGTGATCAAGGTGAAGTACGCCGATGGCACCGGTGATGGCAGCATCCTCTGGCGTCTCGGCGAGGGCGGCGACCTAACTCTGAAGGGCGGCACCGATCCTACGGATTGGATTTACGCGCAGCATAATCCCACCTTCTTCAGTGCGGCAACCGCTGGAGTCCTCTCCCTGGGGATCATGGACAATGGCGACGATCGACAGTTCCCGGCTGGTGTGACCTGCAACACTCCGGGCGCTCCGAATTGCCTCTATACGTCAATCCCCGTGTACCAGATCGATGAAGGTGCCAAGACCGCGACGCTGACCTTCCACCAGATCCTTCCCAGCAACCTGTACAGCTTTTTCGGTGGTAGCACAGAACAATTGGCAAACGGAAACGTGCATTACGACCTCTGCGCAGTGGGACCGAATTCCGATTCCGCGATTTACGAAGTCACCCAGGAGAGCACGCCTAAAACGGTGTGGAGCATGCAGGTGCTGGGGACAAACGTCTACCGGGCCGAACGCCTCCCAAGTCTCTATCCTGGCGTGCAGTGGTAGTCGGCCCGCGCGAACGCGCGGGCTACCTGCCCAATCGTCCCTCACATAAGCCGCAACATGCTGAAGCTGTGCTCGCAGGTCCGCAAGGAAGCGAGCCGCACGGCGATAGATCTATCGCGGTATGCGACAGAACGGGCGGCTTATGGCACAAACCGTGACACAAGCCTTGGACGTTTAAATCCGTCGCCTTATTTGACTTGAAAAGTTGATTGGTGGACCTGGTCGGGATCGAACCGACGACCTCTTCCATGCCATGGAAGCGCGCTCCCAGCTGCGCCACAGGCCCACTTTGGGAAGGGAAAGACTCTAGTCATTTTCGACGAGTAAGATAGATTCGTCAAACATCGTTAACCTACCCGGAGTTGCTCCTCTTGCCCTTCCGCCTTACCCTCGCCACGCTCATAGCCCCTCTTCTGCTCACCTCGCAGCTGCTGGCTCAGGCTGCGCCGCAACAGCCGGTCAATCCCGCTCAGCCGCGGACTCAGGCCAGTGTCGCTCTTGGCAATGCGCTGCAGCAGGTCAGCATCGCCAGCGCCCATCTGCGCCGCACGCTCACCTCCGTCAACGTCCCAAAATGGAAGGCGCCCGGCGACATCCGTCAAACCACTGCCTCCGACGTCGATTCCATGCAGCGCGATGTCTCGGATACTCTTCCCAGCCTCATCAACACTGCCCTCGCCGATCCCGCAAAGATCTCGCCGGCCTTCTCCGTCTATCGCAATGTGGACGCCCTCTACGATGTGCTGTTGCGTGTCTCCGAGACCGCCCAGCTCGCCGGGTCGAACGACGCGCGCATGCTCGAAGAGCAGCGTGCCGCGCTGGAAGACGCCCGCACCCAGTTAGGCGCCGCGCTCGTGCAGTCAACCCAGGTCCAGGATGCGGAAGTGGTCCACCTGCGCGCCGCCGCCGTGGAGGCTCCGCCCCCGCCTCCCGCCAAAACCGTGGTTGACGACGGCCCGGCAACGAAATCCAAATCGACCACTACGAAGAAGAAGGGGACGACTCACAAGCCTGCGACCACGCCGCCCGCCCCCGCACCAACTACACCGCAGTAACCTGCCCGCCCGGAACCTTTGCCTTGCCGCAGGTGTCTAAGAGAACAGGTCGGGTAGAACTTGAGTGAGCGCTGCCCGATCTTGCCGCCGGCGGCATCCCAATTTGTAGCTCCATGCATGACACCGGTGGCCGGGCACCCGCAGGCCCGTTCGTTCCTGTTAATGTATGGAGGCAGTTGAATGCAGGCAGGTACGGCCTTGGGAAATTTCGCCAACGTATTCGGAGCACAATCGGCCGCCAGGCCCGAGGAAGCCTCCGTCGTCGCCGAGCTGAAAGCCGGTTCGGAAGAGGCCTTCGCCTCGCTCATCGCCCAGTACCACGGCCCGCTCTATTCGCTCATCGCGCGCACCATTCCCGATCCCTGCGAAGCCGCCGACATCACCCAGGACGTCTTCATTAAGATCTACCGCGGCATCGCCAACTTCCATGGCGAATCCAGCCTCCGCACCTGGATCTACCGCATCGCCCTGCACGAAGCCTCCAACCAGCGCCGCTGGTGGTGCCGCCACAAGCGCAGGGAGATCACTATAGAGCAGGAGCTCGCCGGGCAGGATGGCGAGGCCTTTCATCTCAAAGACACGCTTATCGACCGGCAGGAGTCGCCCTTCGACCTCGCCGCCCACGCTGAGCTGCGCGACCAGGTTGAAGCCGCCGTCCGCGAGGTTCCCGAGCCCTTCCAGACCGTAGTCGTGCTGCGCGACATCGAGGGCTTTGGCTATGAAGAGATCGCCGAAATCCTTGGCATCCATCTCGGCACCGTCAAGTCGCGCCTGATGCGTGGCCGCGCTCACTTGAAGGGGCGCCTCGCCCCACTCGTTCACTCCTCGGCAACGTCGTCTTCCTCTTCCTCCGATAGCTCAGCCACCGCCACATTCCGGGCCCCCCTGGCAGGGCTCAGGGAGGCAAAATGAGCGCCTGCAGTCACATCCAGCAACAGTTCTCCCGTTATCTGGACGGAGACATCCCCGGCACACACATGCTCGAGGTCTCCGGCCATCTCGAATCCTGCGCCGACTGCGCCGGTGAATTCGCCGCATGGCGGAAAAGTCAGACGCTCGTCTCGGCCCTGGGCCCCACGAAAGTGCCTGAGGATCTCGCGCTCCGCCTTCGCGTCGCCATCTCACAGGAGAGCCGCAATTCCACGCGTGAACGCTTCGGCCGCTTCCGCAGCCGCTGGGAGAACACCTTCCAGCCTTTCCTGCTGCGTGCCGCCGCTGGCTTTGCCAGTGCTGTCTTCCTCGTCGGTACGGCAGCCATGCTCGTCGGCACCTTCACCTCGCCCGAGCCGGTCGAAGCACGGGATGTGCCGCTCGAAATCTCCGCCGCACCGCACCTGCTCTACTCCTCTTTCCAGCTCGCCGACGACATCGGCGACCACAACAACCCCATCGTGCTCCAGGTCTTTGTCGACCGCCACGGCCGCGTCTACGACTATAAGGTTCTCTCCGGTCAGGTCGACGAAAGGGCCCGCCAGTCCATCGACAACCTGCTGCTCTTCACCGTCTTCTCCCCGGCCCGCTCCTGGGACCAGCCGGTTCGCGGCACCACGGTGATGTCCTTTTCCGGCATCTCCGTCAAAGGCTGACGCCTCACTCGCCCGGTAACCGTCTATAGTGCTTTCCATGCGAAAGCTGTCTTCGTTGTGTCTCCTCGCCTCTGCTTTCTGTTTTGGAAGCACCGCACACGCCCAGTCTCTGCTCGTCGTGAATCAGGGCGACACCAGCCTCAGCATCGTCGATCCAGTCTCCGCAAGGCAGATTGCCGTCATCGCCGAGGGCACGCCGACCATGCACGGCCACGAGGTCGCTTCCTCTCCCGATGGGCGCATCGCCTACGTGCCCATCTACGGCAACGTTGGCGTCGGCAAACCGGGGCTCAATGGCCACGAGATGCTCTTGATTGACCTGGCGTCACGCGAGATCGTCGATCACATCGACTTCGGTCATGGTGTCCGTCCCCATCAGCCCGTCTACGATCCCGCGCGCAAACTCCTCTACGTCACCACCGAGCTCGGCAACTCCGTCACCGTCATCGATCCAAAGACGCGCAAGATCGTCGGCTCCGTCCCCACGCACCAGCCTGAATCACACATGCTTGCCATATCCCATGACGGACGCCGCGGCTACACCGCCAACGTCGGTCCCGGCACGGTCTCGGTCCTGGACCTGGTCGGCAAAAGGACGATCACCATCATTCCGATTTCTCGTGAAACACAGCGAATCTCCATCTCCAACGACGACCGCTGGGTCTTCACCGCCGACCAGACCAAGCCGCAACTCGCCGTCATCGACACCGCGACCAACAAGGTGAAGTCCTGGGTGCGCCTGCCTGGCACTGGCTACGGCACTGCTCCCACTCCGGATGGCCGCTTCCTCCTCGTCGCCGTGCCTCCCACAAATCAGGTCGCCGTCGTCGATCTGGCCAGCATGAAGGTCGTCCGCAACATCGACGTCCCCGCCGCCCCGCAGGAGGTCCTCATCCGCCCCGACGGCAAAGTCGCCTACGTCTCCTGCAACACCAGCGGTAAAGTAGCAGCCATCGACATTTCCCAGTGGAAGGTCCAGAACCTCATCACCGCCGGCCACTTCGCCGACGGCCTGGCGTGGGCCAGGTGAGGCACCTATCGCCTCCTACACAGCGGCGACAAAAATGATCTAGACTGAGCGCCAGACCCTTTATCTATGCAGTCTCCTCGTAGTCTCCGCGCGCTCGCGCCACAGCTTCTCGCACTCACTCTTCTGGCTACCGGCATCCTCCAGCCCAGCCCTTCGCAAGCCCAGAGTTCGTCCTCATCGGAGGAGCAATCCTCCTCCTCTTCCTCGACCGCTCCTGTCCAGCCCGAGATCCAGAAGCCGCCCGCGCTCATCGATCCCGCCGGTCCGCAGATCAGCCTCCAGACCAGCGAAGCCGTCTTTTACATCGCTGTCGCCCTCAATGCCTGCGGGTACGACGCCGGACTCGATCAATCCGTGCCCATCCGGCAAAAGGTGCGCGATCAGGTCAACGCGGCCATTCAGGCCTCTGCCGAAGCCCAGAACACCCGTGACCAGCTCTGCGCATACATTCGCCAGCACGAGCTCTCCGACTCCAGCCACAATCTCTCGCAATACGTATCGCTCGCCCTGTACGTCACGCCTCCGCCCGAGTTCACCAACAGCGTCCCCCTCACCGAAATGCCGCCCGACTCCACCCAGGTGGTCGAGATCCTGCCCCTGCTGCGCAAATTCGCCCGCCAGATCGATCTGCACTACATCTGGATCAGCGTGCGCCCCCAGTACGACGCCATCGTCAACAGCCTGCACGACTCGCTGACCAGGATGATCGTCAGCACCAATGCCTACCTCAAGATGCCGGCGAATGTCACCAGCGGCAGCCGCTTCGCCGTGGTACTCGAGCCCCTGCTCGATCCCGGCCAGACCAACGCGCGCGTCTACGGCACGGATTACGTCGTCGTCACCTCGCCCACCCGCGACAACACCGTCCGCATGGACGAGATCCGCCACACGTATCTGCACTTCGAGCTCGAGCCGCTGCTTTACGCGCGCGCCTCCTCCATGGACCGCCTCCTGCCCTTCCTTAAGACGGTCCGCGAAGCTCCGCTTGAATACACCTTTCGCAGCGACATCGTCTCGCTCGTCACCGAATGCATGATCCGTGCTGTTGAAGCGCGCACGATGGACACCGGCGTCGCACCCTTCAAGACGCCCGCGGTCGTTACCCACTCGGAGTTCGCGACGGTCGAGCGCGAACGTCACGCCACCGAGCAGAAGGCCGAAGCCGTGCGCCAGGCAGCCGTAAAGCGAGACATGGAACAAGGCTACGTGCTCGCCGCCTACTTCTATGACAAGCTCGTCGGCTTTGAGAAGGAGCCGCAGTCCTTCAAGGAAACCATCGGCGAAATTGTCTATGGCATGGACGTCCCCTCCGAGGTCGGCCGCGCCAAACACGTCACCTTCTCACAGCAGAACGAAGGCGACGTGGTGCATCGCAGCACCCGCCAGCTTCATGGTCTCGATCTCGCGGAGATGAAGTTGATGCAGGGCGATGTCAACGGAGCCTCCGCGCTCGCCCATCAGGAGCTCGACCGCCACAGCGGCGACACCGCACGTGCCGACTTCCTGCTCGCCCGCTGCGCCGTCATGCAGCGCAACGTCGAGGAGGCGCGCCACTACTTCGAAGAAACCATCCGCCTCGGCAAGGATCCGCGACTCCTCGCATGGTCGCACATCTATCTCGGCCGCATGGATGACCTCGAGAACAGCCGCGACGAGGCAGTTGCGCAATACCAGGAGGCGCTCATCACCCGCGACGGCCAGCTCGATACCAAGGAAGCCGCCGAGCGCGGTTTGAAGGAGCCCTACGGGCCCCCCGGCGGAGTCCACCCGCAGCAGGACGACTCCGACGATGACGGCCAGCCGGCGCAGAAGCCCGACGCACCACCCAATTCGAAGCCTGCACAGCCGCCCGTTCCGCCTGCATCGACTACCCCGCAGCGTTGAGCAACATTCCCGCCACTTCCCCATTTTCTCTGTCCGCCCTTCCGGACTAAGCTTGTGTCAGGGAGACATGCACCCTATGGTCCAGCGCACGCTGGAAACGCTTGAGCAGACCCTGAAGCATCGCTTCCGCGATCGCGCCCTGCTTGAGCGCGCGGTGACACACAGTTCGCTCGCCTTTGAACAGGGTCTCCAGGGCGCGCACGACAACGAAAAGCTCGAGTTCCTCGGCGACGCAGTTCTCGGTCTCGTCGTCGCGCAGTCGCTCTACGAATCCTTTCCCGATCTTGAGGAAGGCGATCTCACCCGTCTGCGTGCCGCGCTGGTCAGCCGCAGGCATCTTGGCAATGTCGCAGAGTCGCTCCATCTCGGTGTCCACCTCCGTCTCGGCCGCGGAGAAGAGCGCAATGGCGGTCGCCGTAAGACGGTGCTGCTTGCCAACAGCTTCGAAGCTGTGATCGCTGCACTCTATCTCGATGCGGGACTCGAAGGCGCGCGCGCTTTCGTCCAGCGTACCGTGATCGATCCGACTGCCCAGCGCCTCTACCAGGGCCTCGGTCGCGGAGACAGCATGGGAGATCACAAGTCCGCATTACAGGAGATGCTGCAGGCCAAAGGAGCCGCCCCTCCGGAGTACGAAGTCAAAGCGGAGAGCGGTCCGGACCACCGCAAGCGCTTCCTCGTCGAAGTCGTCATTCCTGCCTCGCCTGAAGTCCCCCCGGTCATCGCCCAGGGAACAGGAACGACCAAGAAGCGCGCCGAGCAGGAGGCCGCGCGGGTAGCCTTCGAGCAACTGAACGAACAATCCACGTCGCAGATCGAGGAACAGCCAACATCCTCCACTCCGTCCAAGAGTGTTATCGCTTGAGCGTACCTGCGCCAGCATCGCCCGCGGTCTCTGCCTCCGCGCGCCCCCGTCCCATTCACCGCCACATCCATTTCGTCATGCCGCACCTGCTCGACACCGTGCGTTCCACCCTCATCGTCATCGTAGTTGCGCTCTTCATCATCGGCTTCCTCGCGCAGCCATTCCGCATCCCCTCGGAGAGCATGGAACGCACGCTGCTCGTCGGCGATTTCCTCCTTGTAGACAAGGTGGCATTTGCGCCGCCGGGCATCTGGAATTGGCTACTGCCCTATCGCAACATCGCGCGGCACGACATCGTTGTCTTCCACTTTCCGCTTGACTCCGAGGAGCATGTCGTCAAGCGCGTCATCGGTGTGCCCCGCGATGAAGTGACGCTTGAAAAAGGCGTTGCGGTCGTCAACAACACGCCGCAGGCAGAGCCGTACGACGTCTTCGAGCGCGCGGACAGTGACGAGTACCGTGACCAGTTTCCGCGCTACACCACCGACGATCCTGCGGTCGATCCACACTGGCGCGAGCAGATGCACGGCCTGGTCGAGAATGCTCATCTGCGCGTGCCGACACAGAGTTACTTCGTCCTCGGCGACAATCGCAACCACAGCCGCGACAGCCGCTACTGGGGCTTCGTCCCGCGTCAAAACATCGAAGGCACCCCGCTCGTTATCTACTTTTCCGTGCGCGAGCCCTCCGCGACCGATACCCTCCCGCTGCCGAGTGATAGACTCGGCAACAGCGTTGGGGATCGATGGGTCGACTTCGCGCGGTGGGACCGCATCCTGCGTACCGTCCACTGAGCGGGACCGATCGCATTCGAAATCGCAAAGAAACTGATGGCCGAAACGACAACCAATCCTCCCACCGTAACCGCGGATGCCACACCGCAGCAGGAAACGCGAGCCAGCGCTCCCCGGCATGACGAAACTCCGCTCGAGGCCCTGGCATCCTACTGCACCGTCATTGTCGTTGGCCTCTTCATCCTTACCTTCATCTTCCAGAACTTCGTCATCCCCTCCGGCTCCATGGAGAAGACGCTGCTCATCGGCGATCACGTCCTAGTCGATCGCACCAATCTCGCTCCGCCCGCGCACTGGGCGCCCTTCGTCCGCTATCGCACCGTGCAGCGCGGAGACATCATCGTCTTCCTCAAGCCGGGTGAGCCGGACATGTTCCTGGTCAAGCGCGTCATCGGCATTCCCGGCGACCGTCTGCATCTCCACGAGGGCTACGTCTATCTCAACGGAAAGCGGCAGGATGAGCCGCAGGCCGGGCATCCCGACTACAGCAACTACCGCCCCTATCGCGACGAATTCCCCAACGTGCCCAGCACGGATGGACAAGGAGTCACTCCCACCTGGGAAAACGATCTGCCCAATCACATCCAGAACGGCGATCTCGTCGTTCCGCCCGGCAACTACTTCGCCATGGGCGACAACAGGCTGGACAGCCTCGATGGCCGCTACTGGGGCTTTGTGCCGCGTGAAAACATCGTCGGCCGCCCACTCTTCGTTTACTGGTCCTTTATCACGCCCGAGGAGGACGAAGATCGCACCGGCATGGGCGATCGCATGCAGCAATTCGGCCACGTGCTCGTGCACTTCTTCGATCAGACGCGCTGGCGCAGGACCCTCCACATGGTGCGCTGAGTATGCGCCTCAAACCCATCCTCGAGGCAGCAGATCCGGAATGGAATCCGGCCTCGGATTCTAAAACTGCACCCGCGCGTCACCGTCATCGCCGGCATCTGGTGCTCGCGATCGCCCTCATTCTGCTCGTGGTCGCGGCCCTGGTGCTGCCGCCGCTCATCAATATCAGCCGCTATCAGCACCGCATCTCCGCCTCGCTCGCGGCCTCGCTCGGACATCCCGTCGAAGTCTCCGGCATCACGCTCATACTGCTGCCCCGCCCCGGAGTGCAGATTGCCAATTTCGTCGTCGACTCCACCGCCGGCTACAGCGCCGAGCCCATTCTTCAATGCTCCAGCGTCACCGCGGCCTTTCGCATCATGTCTCTTTGGCGCGGCCGGCTCGAGATCGCCCGCATCTCCCTCGACGAGCCCAGCCTCAACCTCGAGCGCGCTCCTGACGGCCAGTGGAACTTCGCCTCCGTGCTTCTGCAGGCCTCGCGCTCGCAGCAGGCGCCTACCGGCCTCGCCATGGTCCGCGGCCAGAACCGCTTTCCCTACATCGAGGCCACCAACGCTCGCATCAATTTCAAGTACGGCAATGAGAAGCTTCCCTTCTCCTTCCTCAATGCCGACGTATCAATCTGGCTTGAAAATCCCCATCAGTGGCAGCTCCGCTTCGCTGCGCAGCCCATCCGCACTGACATCAATCTCTCACTCGCCGACACCGGCCAGGTAAAGGTAAGCGGCAGCGTCGATCTCGCCTCCTCGGCAAACGAATTGCCTCTCAATCTGCAGGCGGAATGGCGCGGCGCTCCCCTCGGCCAGGTCTCCCGCATGCTCGTCGCCCGTGACCTCGGCTGGCGCGGCGATACCAGCGTGACCGCCCACATCACGGGCGTGCCCAATGCGCTCGGCATTCGCCTCATTGCCGCAGCAGACGACTTCCACCGCGAGACCTTTGAGCCGTCCCGTCCCCTCAGTCTTCACGTCACATGCACTGCGACGTATCGCCATGCCCTCGGATCTGTTGACGCGCTCCACTGCCTCTCCCCCGTCGGGGCCGGTAATCTCCACATCAGTGGGACCGTGCAGCAGATTCAAGCCAACGAGCCCCAGCCCGATCTCAAGCTCGTCGCTACCCATATTCCCGCCGACGAGGTGCTCGACCTGCTGCGCCATACCCGTGGGCGCCTTAACACGGACATGACCCTAACTGGTCTTATCGACGGCGAACTCACCTACACCCGGCAGCCGCTCCCCGCCGGCCCACACAAGACGGCCGCCGCCCGCACCATTGCCGGGGGCGCACTTCTTGCCAGCGATCTTCTCGTCCGTAGCAACGGCATTCAGCAGCCCCTGCCCGACCTGCGCTTCGCTGTGCAAACCGCGACACTGCCGGCGCAACCGGTAGCCCTCGTCCTCGAACCGGCGCACATCGACCTCGGCGGACCTCAGCCGCTCGTCGCCACCGCGCGCCTCACCCGCCAAGGCTATCAACTCCACTACACCGGCACTGCGCTGCTCCAGCAACTGCTTCCGCTCGCGCACGCATTCAGCGTCGTGCCCACCGCCTTTCAGGGCCTGCAGGGCAACGGCACCGCAGACTACAACCTCACCCTGCAGGGTGACTGGCTGCTCCCGCTCGCGAATCCTCTCTCCAATTCCCTTACCACAGCCGACCAGATCGCAGCGTTCTCCGCCGTCACCGGCTCCATCGCCCTGCACAACGCCGACTTCCAGCCCTCATATCTGGCCGAGCCGGTCCATATCGTCACCGCCACGGCGGCAATCTCACCCACTGACCTGCGTTGGAATGGCGTCACCGCTACTCTCGGCACCACACACTTCACCGGCAGCCTGCACATTCCGTTTCCCTGCCCCGCCCCCTGTGAGCGTGAATTCGATCTCGCCGCCCAAAATGTCAATTTCGGCACGCTCTCCGCCTCGCTGCGCGGCGAAGACGAAGGCGTAGTGCAGGAGTTCATCAATCGCGTCCGCTCCCGTAGCCAGGATTGGCCGCTGCTCGAGGGCACCATCCACGTCGCCCGCCTCGGGCTCGGTCAGCTCGAGATCGCCAATGCCTCCGCCGATCTCACCCTGCGCGACGGCGATCTCGAAGTGCGCTCGCTCGATGGCCGGACGCTCGGTGGCTCACTTCACGCCACGGGTGCCGTCGATCTCGCCTCTACCCTCCGCTACGACGCAGCCGTGCAACTCCGGCGCGCAAGCGCTCCCGAGCTCGCGCAGCTGCTCAAGGAGCACTGGGGCCCCGGCACCATCGACCTCTCGAGCGATCTCGCCATGCGCGGCACCACCGCCTCCGATCTCAGCAACTCCGCCAAAGGCACGCTGCATTGGAACTGGACTGGCGGCGCGCTGCCCCAACTCGCCGCAACCCCCTTGCGCCGCTTCGATCGCTGGACCGGCAACGGCAAAGTCGCGAAGGGCGCTATCGCCATCACCAGCAGCGAAGTCACCAGCAGTACCACTACCGCCATAGTCAGCGGCACCATCGGCAGCGACCGTTCGCTCGATCTCCAGGTCGCCACTCCACCAAGAGACACCACCCGGACCGAGACCGCCGCCACCACCGCGACCACGCAAGGAAACAGCACCTCGATGAGCGGAACCTTGGCCGCGCCTGTAGTCGAAATCCAGTAAGCACTCCTGCCAGCCCGGGGGATGTGGGTGAGGCTCGGGACTGCGTGAGCGACCAAAGGGAAGCGAACCCCACGACTCGCGCCATCGGCGCGTCGCCTGGATGGCAGATCCTACTGCGCCGGCGTATAAGCAATGTCCTTCCGGTGCACACTCGCCTCTGTCTCCGGCGTCGTCCCGTCATTCGCCTGCACCTGCGTCGGACGCCCATGCACCAGGAAGCGGTGCGTCGCCCGCCCTCCGGCCTCGATCCGCATCTCGGCCGTCACCGTCGCATCCGCTGAAGAGACGGTCACCGGAACATCCGCAACCGCCGTCCCTGAGTTAGCTACCGTTACAGCGACAATATAGCTGTCCTCGCCACTACCCTGACTCGGCGTCACCGCCTGAATGTTCAGGTCCGGCAGACCGCGATCGCGCTCCACCCAGTCGTTGAAAAACCAGTCCAGCTTCTGCCCGCTCGTCTGCTCCAGCAAGTGCTGAAAGTAATCGCTCGACTGGTCCGCCGCCGCATCGTATTGTTCAAGGGCAGCCATCAGCGGCTTGTCGCCCACAATTCCCCGCAGCATCCAGAACACATATGCCGCCTTCGTTCGGTAAAAGATCGGATCGTGCGCCCGCACCAGCGGCTGTCCAGCATCGTGATTGGGGTCCGCCGGCTCCGCCAAACTCAGCGCGCCGCGTTGATTGTCCATCTGAGTAATGGCTGCCTCGCGTCCCTGCTGGTGCTCCGTCCATACCGACGCCATGAACTGCGCTACACCCTCGCCGAGCCACGGACGCGGCGACGGAAAGTACGCATGCGTCAGCACGTGACTCATTGGCCCCAACAGCTTCTTGGGATCCACGTTCGCGATATTCGTCACCAGCAGCGCACGGTCTTCAAACGGGCTGTCTTCAGCTTCCGCCGGGTCGAGCACGTTCAGCTCCCTCTTCACCTTCGCGCCAAACCAGTCCGTCATCTGCGAGCTAAGAATCGAAGCCGCCGTCATGTATGACTGCGTCGCGGCCGCATCGCTCTGCCGCGCATACAGCTTCAGGTTGTTGCCGCTCTCGGGCGCCCGCCGCGCAAGAAAGAGCGTCGGCGTCGCGAATCCCAGTTTCGTCTCCTTGAGCTTTGCGGTCGCAATGCCTGGCACATCGCTGCCTTCCGGAGCCGGCGTCACCTCGACCGGCACCGTCACTCCATCCAGATACGCCACCGTCGGCGCCCCGCCGGCAAACTCTTCTGTGACCGTGATGGATACACTTGCCGCGCTCTCGCGCAGCTTCGTCATCCCGATCGCGCTGAAGAAGCGATCGCCATCACCCAGCGCCACCGGCACATCGCACACCGGATACCACAACACATTGCCGAAGCCGCGTAGTCCGGTGAACTCTTCGCGGATGCCGTCCCAGTCCGCATGGATCGCCACGTCCGGCGGTGTCCCAATCGCCTCCAGCCGCTTTGCATTCGGTGCGGCAGACCCGCTATAAAAGACCGTCAGCGTCTGCTCGCTGCCCACAGCCAGCGGCGCGGGCAGCGTCACTAGGGCTTCGTTCATCGCTCCCGTGTGGTCCGCATCGGTCGCGACCATGTGATGTACAAAACGCAGCGCCTTTCCCTCGGCATTGATTGCCTCCCACGCGAACGAGGAAGAAATCTGCAACGGGATCGCATCAAGCGGAGCCGCGCTTTCGTTCTTCACCGTCACGATGGCACGCGCATGCATCGTCGCATCCCGCGTCTCCAGCCTCACGTCTAGCCCATATTTCGTGAACAAAATCGCGCGCCGCGTGGCATCTGCCACCTCAAACTTCGTCTCCGGCGTCGTCGCCCCCGCTTTGTTTTCAGAAGACGTCTGTGCCGCGCTATTCGCAATGACGCTACCCTGCTGCGCCTGCCCGCTAGCCACCGGCGCCACCGTCAGCGCAAGCAAAAACATCGCCGCAACGAAACCCTGCATCAACTCCCCAGTCCTTTGCGCGGCTTCGCCAGTGCAGAGTCTTCCGAAGCACTCACGGATCTTTGTCCTCCCCGCCGCTGCCGGTAAGCCTCGTACAGCACCACCGCACCCGCCGCCGACACATTCAGCGAAGCCACTTTTCCCGCCATCGGAATCCGCAGCAAGTGATCGCAGGTGCGCCGCACCAAGTCGTGCAGCCCCGCGCCCTCGCGTCCCAGCACCAGCAGACACGGCGTGGTGAAGTCGTACTCCGTGTAATCCATCGTGCCGCGCTCGTCCAGGCCCACGCACCAGATGTTCGCCGCCTTCACCTGCTCCAGCGCCCTCACCAGGTTCACCACGCGCGCCATCCGCACATGCTCCGCCGCACCGGCAGAGGCCTTCACGGCAACCGCGCTCAGCGGCGCCGAACGCCGCTCCGTCAGCACGACTCCGGTCACACCTGCCCCGTCGGCCGACCGTAGCAGAGCCCCCAGGTTTTGCGGATCTTCCACGCCGTCCAGCGCCAGTAGCAGCGGCACCGCATCCGTCGCGCTCGGCGCCAGCAGGTCCTCCATCTCCAGCATCGTGCGCTCGCGGACAAATGCCACCACGCCCTGGTGACCCGGATTCCGCGCCAGCAGCGTCAACTGCTCCCGGCTCTCCGTCCGTACCCTCACGCCACGCTCGTGGCACGCTTCCACAATCTTCTCCAGCCGCCGGTCCTGCCGCTCCCGCGCGACCACGACATGGTCAAAACGCCGGCTGCCGGAGCGCAGCGCCTCCTCTACCGGGTGCAGACCGTAAAGTATCTCCATCAACTTTGAGTCTACCGTCCGCCCTCCCCGCAGGCACTGCACCGGACAGAGAATGCGTGTGCATGCGGCGTATTATCGGAATGCGAAACTGGAAGCCGGGGCAATGTCCTACGAAATCGTCTTGGATCCGGTTGATGGACCATCCTGGTTTCAACCTCATCCTGATTGGCAGACGGGCCATGCGCGGACATAACGTCTCGGCCAAACAGTCGGCGCCCCTCGCACTTTCTCGCGCGAAAAGAGAGCGACCTTTTAACAGTCCCGATAATCATTCAATGGTCCGGACAGATGTAATGGAAGCCTCGGACGTATAGCGGCTCTCGAATCGAACGCACATGGGACAAGGGTTCTCAGAGGTTCTGCAAAACAGCAGGAGATCGAATGGCAAGCGGCAAGACAGTCATCGTAACCGGCGCCTCGCAAGGCATCGGAGCTGCCATCGTCCAGGCCTTTCTGGATCGTGGCTATAACGTCGTTGCAACATCGCGCAGCGTTTCGAAAGCCGGCTTTACCGCGTCATCCAACCTTGCCCTCGTCGACGGAGACATAGGTCAGGCGACCACCGCGGAGAAAGTTGCAAAGACCGCTGTCGACAAGTTCGGCTCCATCCACCATCTCGTCAATAATGCGGGCATCTTCTCAGCCAAACCATTCACCGACTACACCGCCGACGATTTTCACCGTCTCATTGCCACGAATGTGGCAGGCTTCATCTTCATCACGCAGCTCGCGGTCAAGCAGATGCTGTCGCAGGGCAACGGCGGCAGCGTCACCACCATCACTGCGTCGCTCGCCGACAACCCCATCGCCGGCCTGCCGGCATCGATTCCGATGATCACCAAGGGCGGCCTCAACGCAATCACCGCGAGCCTCGCGAGCGAATACGCGAAGCAAAACATCCGCTTCAATGCCGTCGCACCCGGCACCGTCGAGACCCCTCTCCACAAAGACACGCCCGGGGATTTTATGAAGACTCTCTCGCCTATGGGAACAGTCTCTGATGCGAAGGACATCGCGGATGCCGTCATCTATCTAACCGAAGCTCGTCATGTAACCGGGGAGGTGCTGCACGTGGACGGCGGTGCGCACGTTGGTCGATGGTAAGCGCGGAGGGTTCACAGCCGATAAGTGCAGAGCGCCGGCTCGAGGAACTCGGCATTCAGCTCCCCACCGCTCCCGCCCCGTTTGGCACGTACGTCGAGGCAGTACAGACCGGCGACCTGCTCTTCTTGAGCGGCATGCTCCCGGTTGTCGATCACAAGCCGAAGTACGTCGGCCGGGTTGGCAAAGAGCTCGATCTCGAAGCTGGCCGGGATGCCACCCGCGTTGCGGCGCTGGGCGCCCTGGCCGCGGCGAAACAGCATCTGGGCTCACTCGATAGAATCACGCGCGTCGTTCGCCTTGGAATCTTCATAGCGACCTTCGGGAACCTCGTCGATCAGCCCCGGATCGCGGATGCCGTCTCGGACCTCTATCGAGATATCTTTGGAATCGAGAAAACATCGGTTCGGGTGATTATCGGCGTCGCCAGCCTTCCCCTTGGCGTGCCGATAGAACTCGATGTCCTCTTCGAAGTCCGTTAAAAACGGCCTGGATTGAACTTCGGAGGTATTGAACGCGATTATGCCCAGCCCGGCAGTCGCCTTCGCGGCCCTTGTCACTCTGATACCGTTTCTCGCGGAAGCATTCCTCCCGGGAAAACTAGCAAGCGTAACCAGGACTCTTCCAACGGGTGTGCGCCTCTTTGCGCCCGCAGTTCTCTGCATCCCTTACCTGCTCATCGCATCCCAGTCCGGAACATTTCACTGGAGTCGGCTGGCGCTCTACGCGTTCCTGCCCGTCGCAATCGCCATCCTCATGTGGCAAGCCGCGCGAATCGATCCGGATCAACATGGCAACTGGCGCGACTTTCTGGTGCTCGCCACACTGGGCCTTGCCGTCGATCTCCGCTGGTTTGAGCATGCGTGGCCGGCACAGCTTGTCGTCTTCAACAAAATGCTTCTGCTCGATGCAGGCATTTACGCATTCCTCGCAGTCCGTCAATTGGATGGCGCAGGATTCAACCTCCGGCTTCGCCCCCGCGACATCGTCATCGGCCTGCGCGAGTTCACACTCTATGCACCCATCGCGATCGTCCTCGGCTTGGGCATCGGTTTCCTGCATCGCCACGGATCCTTGCCGTCGTTGCTACGACTTGCCGGAGCATTTCTCTTCACCTTCTTCTTCATCGCAGTTCCGGAAGAGCTCTTCTTCCGCGGATGGCTCCAGAACCTCCTCGAACGGCGCGTCGGCCGGCTGCCCGCGCTCCTTGTCACCGCCGTTCTCTTCGGTCTCTCGCACTGGAACAAGCGCGCACTGCACTTCAACTGGCGCTATGTGTTGCTGGCGGCCATCGCAGGGATCTTTTACGGTCGGGCCTGGCGTCAGGATCGCAGGGTTGCCGCATCTTCAATCACCCATGCCTCTATCGACACCGTATGGTCCTTCTGGCTGCGCTGATGATGATGGCCGAACGCGTGGGACGGTCGACGATAGGTCAGATAGCCCAGCCCGACCCGCATGTTGTGGTGGACCGGACCAGGGATCGTGATCGCGATCGAGATACCGAAGATGATGTGCACCGCGGCCAGCGTGTAGAGATTGCGATATCGAAGGAAGAACACACAGGCAATCCATCCCCAGAGCAATGTCAGTGGCGTCAGGACCGGGTTGGGCAGATGCGCAACCGCGAACAGCCCCGCCGCCGTCATCACCGCCTGCCGCTTTCCAGGCAGCAGCCGCAACAACCGCAACAGGATGAAATCCAGTAGAAGAAATTGCTGCAGAAACGCCCACAGCGCATAGACCCAATAGCGCCGGACGAGCATCGGCAGGAAACCCGTCAACGGCAACCTGTGAAACATCCCGGCCAGCACGACCGCGGTGGCTGCCAGCAGCAGCGCTACTCCGACCATCCATAGGGAACGCAATGAACCCGAGAGGCCGAGGCCCATAGTCTTCCAGCCGTCGAATGATCGCGCGGTTGCGAACACTACCCACACCAGCGCAGTCCAATCCACCATTCTCTGCCACGGCATTGGCGTCCATATCGCAACCAGAATCAGGCCATAGCCAACCGAGACCTCCACCAATGCCCGCCGCCTGCGGTCTGCCGCAGCTTGGTCTTTGCCACTTATCGGTACCGGCTTCTCGGTTGGTGGAAACGTCATGTCCGCACCTTATGGGCAACAACTGTGCAGAATAATCCGCCGCGCTCTTCGCTCATTCGGTCCCGATTCGGCACTGCGCAAAGCGCCCGCGCCCCAAAAGACGTGCCAGCGATTTCATGGCAATTAGCTCGCCACCAACAGTAACCTATAACCTATTTATTTAGTTGCGCTTAACGCGGCCCCGTCTCGAGCATCACATAGACGACTTTAGCGGGAGATTCCACCCGGTTTGCGGGAACCGCGACCCCTCCAAAGGGGCTCCCGAAGAATCACCTGCGGCCCTCCCGGACGGAGCGCTATCATAGATAGAATTCCGCCCTAAACGCGGCCGGGCCCGCTCGACACGGAGACCTTTTCTGTCCAAAGCGATAAAAGATCGCGTCCCGCCGCCGCTCTTACTCGTCAAAGAAGACGAGGGTTCCGGTTTGGCTCAAGGAATCGCACTCCCGCTCACTACCTCTGCGCAACGCGAGGAAAACCTCGCCATCGCGCGCGGCCTGAAGCAGCGTGACGTAGAGCTGCTCGACACGCTCATCCTCACCTACCAGCACCGCCTGTTCCGCTATTTGCTCTATCTCACCGGCAGCCGCGAGCTCTCCGAAGATCTCTTTCAGGAGACTTGGATGCGGGTGCTCGAACGCGGCAGTCAGTACCACGGCGCGGCGCGCTTTGATACCTGGCTCTTCACCATTGCCCGCAACCTGGTTATCGATGTGCGCCGCAAACGCACCATGGCGAGTCTCGAAGAGTTGTGCGATACCGGTGACGACGAACGTCCGTTCGAACCCGCGGCAGGCGACCCCACGCCCCTGGATACCTGCCTCATGCGTGAAAACGCGGAACGCGTCGCCGAGGCGCTGATGACCCTTGACCCGCTCAGCCGCGAAGTGCTGGTGCTGCGATTCCATGAGGACCTCTCGCTCGATGAAATCGCGAAGATCACGCGCGCCCACCTCTCCACCGTCAAGTCCCGCCTCTACCGCGGGCTCGCCGCTCTGAAGCCGCGCATCCTGCAAACGAACCCTGCCAACGCGGAGGCCCGCTGATGCAGGAGCCTAACCGCACAGAGAGCGACCAGACCCGTGAGGCCCTGCTGCGGGCGGTGACCGGTCACGACGTCAGCGCGCAATTGCCCGTCGTTGCACGGACCCGTCGCGCTATCCGCGTCGCCAACGAGACCCGTCGCGAAGACGGCGAGCGAGGACGCCGCACCTTCGGCATCTCCCTTTTTGCCTTCGGTGCCCTCTTCGTCCTCCTTGCCCCCGTGCTGTGGGACAGCGTGGACGATCTGATCGGTGGCGAACACTTCACCGACCTGCCTACCCAGGTCGCCTTGGTCTCGACTTTCCTGATGATGTCTATCGTGGCAGCACTGGTCATCCTCTGGCGCAGCCGCTCCAGCCAGGACGGTTTTCGCTAGAACCACTAATTTTTTCCGAGCCAAATTCAAACGTTTGAGGGAAACTTTCAACGGACGTCATATCGTCTGAAACCTAGAGTCCTGTATGAATCGAGCCGACAGAAACCAGGCGCCCCCTAACCAGCCACAGCGGTTCAGCTCGGACCTCAAGCTCATCCCGCGCTGGTCCGTCATGCTGGCCGTGGCCGCCCTTGTTGCTGTCCAGTACCTCTACTGGGTCGTCCTTCCCGCGCACCGTCATCATCCCGGCCCGCCCATCGGTATGCGCGTCTACTTCGCCATTACCTGGAGTGCGCTCGCCGCTCTGTACATGCTGATGATCGGTTACGTCAGCAACGACGCACCCCGGCGCCACATGAGTGCGCAGATCTGGATGCTGATCTGCTTCGTGATGCCGGCCGGTGTGGGTGCCGTCCTGTATTTCCTCCTCCGCCAGCCCATCATCTCCGGCTGTCCTGCCTGTGGCACACGCATCCAGAGCGATTACCACTTCTGCCCCCAGTGCGCCTGCCAGGTCTCCGCTGCCTGCGGCAATTGCTACCGCAGCGCGCGGCCCACGGACCTCTTTTGTGTTCACTGCGGTCACGACCTCGCCTCGGACAGCATGCCCGAGCGAGTGCGCAATTCCATCTCCTGAATTACTGAGCTGACGCGTCAGCTGCGTGCGTTGACCCGCCTCTCCGCGGGTTGATCCTCTTCACAAAAGATGTCCGTTTGTCACCGCCGTTGGCGCAGGCTTTTTCGTTAAGAAAACCTGCTCCTCGCTGACGCTGGTAAACACAGGCTCTTTGTGAAAACGATCTATACTCGTCTTGGCCCATGACACTCAAGGCACTCATCGTCGACGACGAACAACTGGCGCGCGATGAACTCCAGTACCTGCTCAGCTCCATCGATGACGTGGAAGTCGTCGCTCAAGGAAAAAACGGCATAGAAGCCATCGCGTTGGTGCCTCGCCTCGAGCCGGATGTCGTCTTCCTCGACGTTCAGATGCCCGGTCTCGACGGCTTCGCGGTACTCCGTAAGCTGCTGGAGAAGTCCGGACCCGAGACCCTGCCGCAAATCATCTTCGCCACGGCATTCGACAAGTACGCCGTGCGTGCCTTCGAAGTGAACGCCGTCGACTATCTGCTCAAGCCCTTCGACCGCGCGCGGCTCGAGCAGGCGCTCGATCGCGTCCGCGCGCGCCTGCAGAATCCAGCTCAGAACGGCAATGATCCGGCCTCGTCCGCACCCCACGCCCCCGCTCTCTCCCGCCAGCAGGTAGACTCCCTCATCCGCCTGATCGAACAACAAAGCGGCGCTGCTCCGGCCAATGGTCGCAGCAGCAGCAAGATTGTGGTCCAGGCCGGAACGCGGATGCTGCTCGTAGATCAGAAGGAGTTATGCTTCGCCGCAATCGAAGAAGGTGTCATCTCCATTGCCACACCTACCGTCGAAGGTCAGTCGAAGTGTCGCACCCTGGAAGAACTCCTTGAACTTCTCGATCCACAAATCTTCTGGCGCGCGCATCGCTCCTACGTGGTCAACATCAACCACATCAAGGAAGTGGTGCCTTGGTTCAAGTCCAGCTACCAGCTTCGGATGAACGACCGCAAAAATACTGAGATCCCAGTAAGCCGCGCTCAGACGCGCCGCCTCCGCGAGCTCTTCAAGCTCTAGCCACGTGGCGGGCTGTCCTCCGATTCATCTGTCACAACCGCCCGGAAAAGTGCACTATTCGCTGTATGAAGCCCGAAGCGGCTACATTACAGCCGAACGCAGGCGTACGCCTGACGCCGATACAGTGGCTGACTTGCGCAATTGCCGCTTTAGGTTTCGCCTTCGATCTCTATGAAACGTTGATGCTGCCACTTATCGTGCGGCCGGCGATTGAGGACCTGGGGAAACTTAGCTCAGGAAGTTATGACTTCAATCTCTGGGTTGGACTGCTGTTCTTCATCCCCAGCACAATCGGCGGCATCTTCGGCCTGCTGGGAGGCTATTTAGCAGACCGTCTCGGCAGGCGCCGGCTCCTGGTCTGGAGCATCGTGCTTTACGGCTTTTCTGCCTGCGCCGCCAGCTTCGCCATTTCTCTTCCCGCGCTTCTGATCTTCCGGTGCACGACGCTCGCCGGAGTTTGCGTAGAATTCGTGGCTGCTATCACCTGGCTGGCCGAGCTCTTCCCCGATCCGAAAACGCGAGAGTCCGTGCTGGCCTATACGCAGGCCTGCACTACGTTCGGAGGCCTGCTGGTCACCGGAGCCTACTACCTCGCCGTCACGTATGGGGATCACCTCCCGCAGATCCAGGGCAGCCATGAAGCATGGCGCTACACGTTGCTCTCTGGCTTGGTCCCGGCCTTGCCGCTCATCATTGCTCGGCCTTTTCTACCCGAATCACCTGTCTGGCGTGAGAAGAAATCCCTGGGCATCCTGAAGCGTCCCTCTCTTACCGCAGTCTTTCAGCCCGCGCTAAGAAGAACCACTCTAGTTGCGACATTGTTGGTGGCCTGTACCTTCGCCCTGCCATATGGCGCCATGCAGCACACATCACGGATGGTCCCCGGTCTTCCCGATGTGCGCCTCTTTGCTCCTCGTCACGTGGAGCAGATTGTGAGCAGCGTGCAGTTTGTTCAGGAACTGGGAGGTTTTGCAGGACGCGTGATATTCGCCGTGCTCATCATTCGCATCGTGGCCCAGCGAACTCGGATATACACCATCATCGTGGCGGCTCTGCCTGCCTTCTTCTGGCTTTATTTCTTCGCCGCTACCCACAGCCTGAGCAGCGTCAAGTTAGGCATCTTCGTCGCTACTCTGCTATTCAATATGCTTCACAGTTTTTGGGGAAACTACTTACCCCGGGTGTATCCAACGTATCTCAGAAGCACCGGAGAGAGCTTCGCCACAAATATCGGCGGCAGGATTATCGGCGTCTTTGCGGCCCTCCTGACAACGCAGCTTTCGAACGTCATGCCCGGCCACACTGTCGCCGCCCGCCTTGCGCATGCGGCAGGCTCGGTAGCGGTTTTGGCCTGCGTAATTGCTTTGATCGGCAGCTTCTGGTTGCGTGAACCTGAGGGAGATCGGCTTCCAGACTGACTTTGACCGCATCTCGTAATTCTCTCCTCCAACCACAAGCAGGAGAACTCGTATGGAGAACAGTGCAACCCGCCGGGATCGTGCTCCGGCTGAATCGCCGTACGTCCTCGATAACGCTGGCAAAGAAGCCTCCGCCCGATTTCCAGCGCTCTCTGTTCTCTTTGATGCGGGCACCATTCGCCACTTCGAAGCTCTTGGTGTAAGTCCCGGTTGGCGATGTCTTGAGATCGGCGGTGGCGGTGGCTCTGTCGCATCCTGGCTCGCCGCCCGAGTCGGCCCAACCGGGCATGTCCTCGTCACCGACATCGACCCGCGTTTTCTCGAATCCCTTCATCTCGAAAATGCCGAGGTACGACGCCACGACATTGCTACCGACCCATTGCCCGAGGCAGCATTTGACCTCGTTCATGCACGTCTTGTGCTGGTGCATGTCCTCCAACGCGAAAGAGCACTCGCCCAAATGATCGCCGCGCTAAAACCTGACGGCTGGCTGATCGACGAGGAATTCGACAGCTCGGTGTTCCCCGACCCGGCAGTAGGCCCTGGAGAGGTCCTCTCCAAAACGCATCTCGCGATGACGCGAGTCATGGATGACCGCGGTGTCGATAGAAACTTCGGACGGCGCCTCTTCGGACTCATGCGCACTCTCGGACTCGTTGACGTTGCCGCCGAGGGACGGACCATCATGTTCTCGGCTGGATCTGCCGGTCCTTCTCTCCTGCGCTCCAACTACGAACAACTGCACGACGCTATGATTGGCGCCGGTTACATCACCGAGCAGGATTTCCGTGCAGACCTCGCTCGCCTGGACGATCCGGAGTTCATGTTGCCATCGCCGGTCCTCTGGGCCGTACGGGGCCGCCGTCCTTAGCCCGACTTAGCATTCAACGATTGCCGGGATGCGCAGTCCAATGCTCATGAGGCTGTTGGGAAACGCTACTGTCGTTCTAGTGGGATTAGCGGCCGTGGGTGCCTTCGCCTTTCTCGCCCTCAGAAGCCGATCGCATGACCGTCCTGTGGCTCGCGAAACGGCCGTCGATTTGTTGGAACAACAAAGCAAGCAGCTTGCCGGTCCCTACTCCGTCGATTGCGGAGAGGTGCTGGTTGGCGGCGATCCAAAAACTGCAACGGATTGTGCTCTCGCTGCAAACAAGGCCGGAAATGCCTTCCGGGTTCGCTACGACATGCGTGGCATTGATTCGTTTGTAGCAGTGGCGATTGTTCGTACGCCCAGTGGCGCAGTGGGTGAGCTGCAGTACGATAGCGATCCAATGGGTGGAGGAGGCCGGGCTCACGAAATGGTTTATCCGAAGAGGTGCCCTGAGCCAGTGCATCTTTGGGTAAACCCGAGCGGGCGTATCGATTGTTTCCAGAAGAAGAGTTCATCTCCACGGGACCCAATGTCCCCGAATGCGGAGCCGTATTAGATCGAACGCTTTCCTACAGAATGACAAAAGCCCGCTCTTTCGAGCGGGCTTTTGCTTTTGTTGATGCCATCCTACTTCACCGTCGCGGTGACGACGCTCTGCCATTTCTGCCCGGCGGTGTTAACGGCAAACACACTGAATCGGTGGCTTCCGGCAGCGAGGCTGATAGTCGTGTTGAGTTGCTTGCTGGAAGTCGCTGTGTACTTCTTCACACCGTCCATCCACAGTTCCATCCGAGCGATCGTCCCGCTTACGGTGGAGGCAGCCTTCACCGACACGGGCGAGCTGACGGTCGAGCCGCTCGTCGGAGCGCAGATGTGCACACCATTCGAAGACGGCGCGCTGCATGCCGCAGCGGTAGGCACAACCACCAGGCGTTCGGGACGGCTGCTATGGTGTACGGCGAGCCGGGCACCGCGGTGATGCTGCTGGAGGTGACGGTATACGCGTAGAGCTTTTTGGTGGCGTTGCTAAGCGCGTACAGGTGATTGTTGTTGTCCCACCGGATCGCGTCGATCGGCGCTGTTGTGAGCACCGCCGGATGCACAGCAAGCATGGTCTTGCCCCTGCCGCCCTTCTGGGGACTGAAGCACTATCGTTTTCTTGAAATATACCCTTGCATTTCACGAAAACAATATTTTGGTACACATCGCAAGTCAAGCGACGGCCCTGATCTCTCACCGTTTAGTGAATACAAGCCGTTCCCGTTAGGATACTTCGATATGGAACATAGAAATCCAAATCAAATAAAAAGAGCGGCGCTGCCAACCTGGCAGCTGCTCTCACTCTTGGCAGTTGCACTTCTACTCAATCTTGCCAGGGCGCCTAAAGAAATTATTCATGGGCAGGTTTATGCGGAAGAGGGTACGACTTACCTCAAATATGCATGGAATGCGGATCCATTTGTCGCCTTGTCCGCGCCTCACATGGGCTACTACTCACTCTTCAACAATGTCATCACTGTGGTCGCCGCCAGGATGCTGCCTCTTTCAATGGCAGCGTACTTGTTCGTCTGGTGCGCGTTGGCCGTTAGAATATTAGCCGCTTACCTCGTCATTACCTGTGAGTACCTTCAGGATTTTCGGGGACGGCTGTTGGCCATGCTGGCCTTCCTTTTAGCGGCTGGGAGTCTTGAAGGCTGGCTGAGTCTGGAATATAGCCAATTCTGTTTTCCTATCTGTGTCGCTCTCATCCTGGTTTCGACCGAGCAACGATGGAAATCTTTTCAGTCTCTTTTTTTTAAATTAGCAATACTGATGATCGCGGGTCTCACAGGAGTTACAAGCTGCGTCCTTCTCCCGCTCTTTTGGGTAAAGGCCCTTTTTACAAAGAGCCGCCAAGCACTCTTCGAGGCTAGCATCCTCAGTTTAATGACGGGAATCCAGGCAGTTTTTGTCATCGAATCGATTCGTACTGGGGATAAGCATGGTTTTGATTCACATTTTCAGTATGCTGGACCTATTTTGCTGCAGCGCGTTCTCCTTCTTCCCTTCTTCACAGGTCGCATAGTTCTCTATTCAAATCATCTTTTCGCTGCACATCCGAGCATCTTCATCCCTCTTGCATGGCTACTCCTAATCTTGGGTTTCCTTTCGTTGATGAGTCTGCCAAGGCAAGGGGCAAAGGTAGCTATATACCTTCTTGCTGCTGCTGCTCTGTCGGCTACCGTGAATTGGGTGGGCTGCGCGGACTGCGGCGGTTCAGGATTATTTACAGTCAGTCCAATTGCTGCGAGTCGTTATTTCTATACTGCAGATGCACTCATCTGCCTCTCAGTCAGTTTTATGTTTTTGCAGTCTACCGATGGACTCAATCGTTACTTAACTGGCGGCTTATTGGGACTAGTCCTCTTGAGCGGGGGAATTCAATATCTTCGAGAAACTGGCCGGCTCGGCAGTGCCCGGGCTGAGTGGGGCCCGCAAGTAGCAGCATGGCAGAAAGATGCCACCACCCCTATTTACATTCCCCCCAGCTATTGGGACATAGCGTTATTCCTGCCGCATGAGCATACTAACTATCAGTTGCCGGTTTGGATCTACGACTCAACCCGCCTAAAGCAAAGGGTAGAGATTTGCGAGGATTGTCGGAGCCGGTACGGAGTTGACGCTCAGGGAATTTTGCATTCAGCACACGGTGATGTGAATTGTCATTATGTCTGCGGCCGCGGCGCACAATGACTGGATTTAGCGTGGCTTGATTCCCCGTACCTGCGCGGCCCGACTCTGCGAAATCGGGGAGCTTGCAGAGTCCTTTCTGCTCCTTTGTAGAACATCCATGCAATCAGCAGCAGGGATGCTAAAGACTACAAAGACACCTAAGATGACGGTCAGCATTTGCCGGAGACTAGAGCGTGTCATCAGGTTTCCGCTTGTTTTTTGGCGGACACCTGATGAGTGGGTCTAAGCGGCCTGGAAGAGTGGATCTGAGGTGAGGCGGCGAGGTTCCATAGCAACAGTTCGTCGATGCGGCTGACCGGGCGATCGGCGATCCGCGTCAGCACCGTGCGAAGGTACAGTTCCGGATCAAGCCTGTCGAACTTGGCCGACCCAATGAGGTTGTACATGGCACCGGCCCGTTCGCCGCCGCAGGCGGATACTACCCCCGCCGCATTTACGGGTCAATCGATCCTCGGCCTGGCTTCGCTGGGTCGGCTCTCCGGTTAGAACATCTTTGGTCGTTCCAAATCAGAACACCCATGTCACATTGCCGCCGATCAACCGCCCAGAATCAGCGTATCCGCGGCAACGTGCCGCACATGCATATAATGACGCCCACACATGGCCCTCACCTCAGGCACCAGACTCGGACCGTATGAGATTCAATCGCCGCTTGGAGCCGGCGGCATGGGCGAGGTGTATCGTGCTTTGGATACACGGCTCGACCGCATCGTCGCCGTCAAGATTCTTCCCCCGGGTCTTTCCGAAAACCCTCAGGCCCGGGAGCGATTCGATCGCGAAGCGCGCACGATCTCTTCCTTGAACCATCCCAACATCTGCATTCTCCACGACGTGGGTCACCAGAATGGAGTCGACTATCTGGTGATGGAATACCTCGAAGGAGAGACCCTTGCCAGCCGCTTGAACAAGGGACCCCTTGCCCCCGATCAGGTACTCAAGTATGGAATTGAGATTTGCGAAGGGCTGGAAGTGGCTCATCGTACCGGCGTCGTCCATCGCGATCTGAAGCCCGGCAACATCATGCTCACCCGGACCGGCGTCAAACTGATGGACTTCGGTCTGGCGAAGTCTTTGCCCGCGCATGGGTCCGCTACGGCAAGTTTGACCGTGACTCTGTCCAGTCCCGCCGCAAATTCGCCGCTTACCGAAAAGGGCATGGTCATCGGGACGTTCCAGTACATGTCGCCTGAGCAAGCACAGGGAAAAGACGTGGATGGGCGCAGTGACATCTTTTCGCTAGGCGCGGTCCTGTACGAAATGGTGACCGGAAAGCGAGCCTTCGAAGGGAAGAGCCAATTGAGTGTTGCGATGGCGATCCTCGAAGGCGAGCCACCACCGATTGTTTCCGTGAAGCCATTGACACCGGTGGCATTGGACCACGCGATCGCCTGCTGCCTGGCCAAAAACCCGGAGGGCCGCTGGCAAACTGCCCGTGACCTTGCGCTCGAATTGAAATGGGCCGCCGAATCGGGCGTACACACTGGGACTCTCACAGCTGCGGGCCCGCGAAAGACTCGCCGGCAATGGCTTGCCTGGGGCGTAGCCGCCTTGCTTGGTGTCACTGCTGTGCTGACCACGTTCTTGTTCCGGGGCAAGAGACCACCGGTGACCGCACCAATGCGCTTCGAGATCCGACTGCCTGCAGGCGCTCTCACCTTCATGCTCTCGCCCGATGGTCGCCAACTGGCCTTTCTCGCGCCTGGTACGGATGGGCGCAACGTTGTTTGGATTCGCGCTCTTGATTCACTGGAACCGCACCCGCTGCGCGGCACGGAAGGTATCCTTGTCCCAATCGTCTGGTCCCCGGATAGCCGGTTCCTCGCATTTCAATCGGGAAGCAAGCTAAAGAAGATCGACATTTCCGGCGGCCCTCCGCAAAATATCTGCGATGTCTTCGCCATGGCCATCGGCGGCGCGTGGAACCGGGACGGCACAATTATTTTCGGCACCACCGGAAATGGCGTTATGCAGGTTCCGGCCGCAGGCGGCGTTCCCGCTTTGCTTACGACCACGGAGGGGCGCAACGAAGTCCACACATTTCCGTCTTTCCTGCCCGACGGGCGGCATTTTTTTTATCTGAGAGCACCCGAGAATCCCGGTATCTATCTCGGGTCACTCGATGTTAGGCCCGAACAACAAAGCTCCAGGCGAATAGTCGCTACATCACTGATGGCGGCGTATGCGCCTTCCCCTGACCCCGGGATGGGACATCTGCTTTTCCTGCGTGAGGGCACATTGCTGGCCCAGGCGTTCGATGAGAGGCGCCTGCAACCACATGGCGATCCGATCCCTGTTGCCGAGCGGGTCGGGAGCTTTTTCCTTTCCGGATTGTTTTCCGTGTCACCAGGCGGCGTCTTAGCCTATAGTGCCGGACCAACGGCGCTTTGGCTTTCGCAACTCAGCTGGTTTGACCGGCAGGGCAAAAAGTTAGGCAACGCCGGGCAGTCTGGAACATATTCGTACGCCGATTTTGCATTGTCGCCCGATGGAACGCGCCTGGCCGCCACGAAAATCGACCCGAGGATGGCAGAGGGTGAAACGGGCATCTGGCTTCTTGATTTACTTCGCGAGGTGAGCACCCGCTTCACATTTGATCTGGCCCCGGATGCCGCGCCGGTCTGGTCACCGGACGGCAGCCGAGTGGCCTTTGCTGCAAACCGCGCTGGCGGGAATGGGATTTATCAGAAGGCTACCAATGGGGCCGGAAAAGAGCAGGCACTGGTCAAGGCGACGGGGGATCCGAAGTTCCCGGACGATTGGTCGCGCGACGGGCGCTTCCTGCTCTACAACCAGCGGGATCCTCGAACTCATGGCGATTTATGGGTCTTGCCTCTGGCGGGCGATGGAACACCGTCTGGCACAGCCAAACCTTTTGCAAATACGGAGTTCAGCGAGGGACAAGGCCGATTCTCTCCTGATGCACACTGGATCGCTTATGTTTCGGACGAGTCCGGTAGATCCGAAATCTATATTCAACCTTTTCCGGCGCCCCCGAACGGCGGCAGCAAGACGCCGATCTCCCGTGATGGTGGCAGCCAGCCCCGCTGGCGTCGGGATGGCAAGGAATTGTTCTATTTGTCCCCGGACGGAAAACTGATGGCTGCGGACGTGACCGAGGGACCGATATTCAAGGCCAGCGTTCCTAAAACCTTGTTCCAGGTAACTGTGGCTCAGATCGGCCATCTAGAATTAAATGACGAGATGGGCAAAGGTAGTTTGCAGGTTGTCGGTTGGGACGTCGCTCCCGATGGCAAGCGTTTCCTTATTGACACGGCGACAAAATCGCCCCAGCCCGTCACAGTGTTGCTGAACTGGACCGCGGAGCTGAAGAAGGAATAGCCTCGCGGTGCCACCTGTTTCAAATCAGAACTACCGCCGCGAAGATCGCAAAAAGGTCGCCAATTTATTTCACCGAAATTGCTAATCTGGAAATAGAGCACTATCAACGTTACGAGTGCCCGGCTCGGACACCCACGTCATGATTTTGCGACGTGAGGTTCGCATTAGTCTAAGTCCTTTGTTTGGACATTTTTAGCTCTAAGCTTTGATGTATCAATGAGTTATGATCGGAAGTCCGTAATCGCACCCACAATGGTGCATTTTATTGTTCATAAGCCTAATGGAATGAAATATTTAGCTGCAACCTCAATAGGAACACATATTTAGCGCCGGTAAGGCCATTAAACCTATGATTCCAGGCGGCTTGCAATGAGCCTCCCGGGAGGGGGAGGGGGCCCCCCCGCACCCTTCAGTCTTATCGTTCCTTCAGTCGTAGCGTTCGAAGATGATCTGCTTCTTATCCCACCCGAGGCTGGTCAGCCGTTCGCGGTTCGCGGAAACCATGTCGTTCAGACCGCAGATGTAGGCATGGATGTTGAACCCGGGTGCGCCTTCCGCGGCCGTCGGCATGTCCTGCGACTGTGACGAAAGATGCTCGGTTGCGATCCGGGCGACATGCTCCTGCACGTAGCCCCGCTGGCCCGTCCAATCCTCTTTGGCACGGCTCAGCGTCGTGATGTACTCGAAGTCTTCGTGCTCGGCGGCCTTGCGCTCGAAGAACTCCCGATAGTAAAGCTCGGTCGGATAGCGAGTGCCGTAAACCAGCCAGATCTTCCGGCCGTTGGACAGTGACGGTCCGTGATCTGGAAAGAGATGCTCGATGAAACCGCGCATCGGCGCAATCCCCGTGCCGGTGGCGATGAGGATGGCGTCAGTCAACGGTTGGCGGAGAGTGAACAAACCGTGCGGGCCGTGGAATCCGATTGGGTCGCCTTCCTCCATATCGGCGAGCAGATTTGAGAAAAATCCGCCCTCCACGCGATTCACACAGAGATCGAAGGCATTCGCGCGGGGAGCCGAAGCGATGGAGTACGCCCGCGTCTGCATCTTCCCCCGGCTGTCCTCTTTGACAAGAGAGACAAACTGTCCCGGTTTGAACGCGAATTGGTCCAGACCCTCGATTACATATTCCAGGTGAAAGCACTGGGCCGGATCAGAGATGCAGGTCTTTTGAGTAAGTCTTGCTGTGTGAAGCTCTCTCGCCATGGTTGATCTATCGTCTCATTCTACCGTTACGGACTTCGCCAGGTTGCGCGGCTGGTCCACATCGCAACCGCGACGCACCGCGATGTAGTAAGCCAGCAATTGCAGCGGCACAACTTCAAGCACAGGCAGCAGCAACTCCGGCGCGTGCGGGATGAAGATGACATGCTCGACGAGCTGGGTGATCTGCGTGTCCCCCTCAGTCGAAATTGCAATCACCTTGCCGGCACGCGCCGTGACCTCCTGGATATTCGACAGCGTCTTCTCATACCGGAGTATCGAATCCGGGTTGGCCTCGTCCTTTGTCGCCAGGACCACCACCGGCAGCGTCTCGTCGATCAGCGCATTTGGCCCATGCTTCATCTCTCCCGCCGGATACCCCTCGGCATGGATGTACGAGATCTCCTTCAACTTCAAGGCCCCCTCGAGCGCGATGGGAAAGTGAATGCCGCGGCCGAGATACAGGAAGTCGCGTGCCGTGGAATAAGGCAGGGCTAGCGCCTCGCACTCCCCGGCCCGCGTGCGCAGGATCTCCTCAATCTTTCCTGGCACGTGATTCAACGCATCCATCAGTTCCTTACTGTCGGTCTCCCTCAGCGTGCCGCGCTTCTGAGCAAGGTGCATGGCAAAGAGAAACAGTGCTGTGAGCTGAGCAGTAAAGGCCTTGGTCGAGGCGACGCCGATTTCCGGGCCGGCATGCGTGTAGATGGTTCCATGTGCCTCGCGTGCTACGGCGGCTCCCACCACGTTGCAGATGGCTATCGTCTTCGCGCCCTTCGCAATCATCTCGCGCTGGGCGGCCAGGGTGTCCGCAGTCTCGCCCGATTGAGTGATCAGCAGACCGATGGCGCCTGGATCTGCGATCGGATCGCGGTAGCGATACTCGCTCGCATAGTCGACATCGACCGGCACGCGCGCCAGCCGCTCGATCATGTACTTTCCGGCAAGCGCCGCGTGCCAGCTCGTGCCACAGGCTGCAATGCTGATTCCCGATGCAGCACGAAATTCGTCATCCGAGATCTTCATCTCACTCAAGTGCACGGTTCCTGTGTCGAGCGAGATGCGGCCAAGCGTGGTGTCGCGAATGGAGCGCGGCTGCTCAAAGATCTCCTTGAGCATGAAGTGCTTGTAACCGCCCTTTTCGGCCTGAATCGGATCCCACAGCACACGGGTCACATCGCGCTTGATCTGTTCGCCGTGGAAGTCCGTCAGTGTGACGCCGGAAGGTTCGAGGATGGCCATGTCGCCATCGGTGAGGAAGTAGATATTTCTGGTGTGGTGCAATATGCCGGGCACATCCGATGCGACAAAGTATTCGTCCTCGCCCAGCCCTACAACCGCCGGTGGCCCGTTTCGCGCGACCACGATCTTATCCGGCTCGTCAGCGGAGATCACGCTCAGCGCAAAAGCACCTGTGAGCCGCCGGGCGGTGCGCCTCACCGCGTCTTCAAGCGACAGTGTTTTGCCCGAGCCAGCCGCAGAGCGGATCTCCTGCTCAATCAGGTGCGCAATGATCTCAGTGTCCGTCTCAGTGACGAACTTGTGGCCCTCGGCGAACAACTCCTTCTTGAGGGCGAGGTAATTCTCGACGATCCCGTTATGCACGACCACAATGCGACCGGTGCAATCGCGGTGCGGATGCGCATTCTCTTCGGTAGGCCGGCCATGTGTAGCCCAGCGCGTGTGCCCAATGCCATACGAGCCATGCATCGGTTGCTGGCGAATAATTTCTTCCAGATTGCGCAGCTTGCCCGGGGCACGGCGCAGTTCCAATCCCCCGTCCCTGCCTGCAACAGCGATCCCCGCAGAGTCGTACCCTCGATATTCGAGGCGGCGCAGCCCATCGAGGATGACTTGGACTACATCCCGTTTCTTGCCTACATAGCCAACGATTCCGCACATGCGGCCATTGTACGGGCCCGTCTCCGAAACTTCGTGCCGAGCAGCCGCGACTACTCTTCCAGTCGAAAGCTGTATTCTTCGATCACTGGATTCGTCAAGACGTCGCGTGCAATGCGGTCGATTTCCTTCTGCGCCGCATCTCGGCTTGTTCCGTCCGCCAGCGTCAGCAGGAAATACTTGCCCTGGCGAACATCAGCAACGCTGCGAAATTGCAGTTTCTTAAGGGCCCCTTGAATGGTCTGCCCCTGCGGATCGAGCACCGTGCGCTTCAGTGTGACGTAGACATGTGCCTTCATCGTGCTTGATTATAAGGCTTTGGCCGCGGCGCTCTCGCGGTTGGAGTCTATCTGAATGATCAACTATCTGGAACTGCCCATCGGCGACCGTTGTCCCGAGGTGATTGAAGCTGTCATTGAGATTCCCTTCGAGGGAATTAACAAATACGAGTACGACAAAAAGCTCCACATATTTCGGCTGGACCGCAACCTCTATTCGCCTGTGCATTATCCTGGCGACTATGGCTTTATCCCCTCCACGCTCAGCGAGGACGGTGATCCTCTCGACGTGCTTGTCCTGGTAGACGCGCCGAGCTTCTCCGGCTGCGTCATGCAGGTGCGGCCGATCGGTGTGCTCGAAATGTTGGATCAGGGCGTGCCGGACGAAAAAATCCTCGCGGTGGGCAAGAATAATCCCCGTTATACCGATGTTTGGAATTACTCAGAGATCTATCCGCATATTCTGAAGGAGATCACGCACTTCTTCTCCATCTACAAAGATCTTGAGGGAAAGCGCGTTGAGATCAAGGGCTGGAAGGATGCAGAGGCGGGTCGCCGCGTGGTGACCGAGTCTGCAAAACGCTTCGTCCAAAATCGCGAGAAGAAAACCGAAATCATCGTTTGACCAGGCCCATGGTTTGACGAGACCAAAGAAATCTAGCCAGCCGTCTCGCCCGTTTCCGGGCTATTGGTGAGTGTGCTCTGCCGGTTCCGTGACCACGGCGTTTGAATCGCGTATGCGACGGGGCCGAGCAACGCAATGGCAGAGGCAAGGCCCAGCGCCGGGATCTCAGCAATCCGCTCACCGCGGGCCATCAACAACGCTGCGGCAATCAACACAGCAGGCGGAATGCCGATCAGCACACAGACCATCGTGCCACCCGGAATACGAAAGGGCCGAGTCAGTTGCGGCTCACGCCAGCGCAATGCCGCTAGTGCGACAAACTCCAGAATAAGGCTGCCACCATACAGTACAAGATCAATCGAGATTAGCCGCTCAAACGTCAAGTTGACGGCAAGCGCCCATCCGGCAGCGCAAAACATGATCGCAACCCATGGCGCGCCAGATCGATTGTGGCGAGCAATCACTCGCGGAAGAAATCCATCCCGGGCGAGCGCCACCGGCACCCGCGTGTAGGAGAGCATGAGCGCGTTACACATGCCGAAACCATTGATCATTCCGCCTGCCACAATTGCCAGACCGAGCCAGGGGCCGACCAGCATGCGAGCGGCGTCTGCCCAGGAACCAGTGGAGAAAGCATCTGCTGGCAAACCAGCGATGCGAGCTGCCAGCGTCGGCACCACGTAGCACACCGCCACCAGCGCCGCTGCGCCCAGCATTGCTCGCGGGTAATTGTGCTGCGGCCGCTCTACCTCTGCGGCAACCGTCGAAGCGTTGTCCCAACCCATGTAATTCCACAACGCAACCAAAAAGGCGGTTGCGAAATCCAGACTATGACTTGCTGATGGCACACTTGCAGATACCCCGTGTCTCATGCCTGCCATTACCAGCACGGCAAACGGAGCCATCAGCAGACACATCAGCCACACCGATCCCGATCCAACGCTTGCGGCACCAAGCAGGTTCCAGAGCAGGCATGCTGCCAGCACCGCTAGTGACCACCATACCGTGCGATGTCCGGCCGTGAGCGATGGTGCAAGACGGCCCAGATAGAGCGTGAACAGCGTTGGATAAATGGCCATGTCAAAGATGCTGGCCGCCAGGGAGAGCCACGCTTCCTGAAAACCCCAGAAAGGCCCCAGAGCGCGGCGCACCCACACATAGAAGCCACCCTCAGCCGGCAACGCGCTCGCGAGTTCTCCAATCATCAGGGCTGTCGGCAGGCTCCACAGGAAAGGCAGACACAGCAGCAGCACGAAGGCCCACTTGTACCCCGCGCCTCCGATGATGTCCTCAATGCCGTAAGGACCACCAGAAACCATGAAAAAGGTAGCCGCCATCAATGGCAGGAGGCGCAATTTGCGAAATCGTGTTGTTGTGTTTTCGGCTTGCCTCGGAGACCTCTGGGGCATGAGGTCTACTGTATATGTAATCGCCACGCAGGGCGGCTTCTCACATTGGGTACGCTATAATCCGGCATAGCGTCCCCGTCAGAACCGGAGAGATGGCCGAGAGGCTGAAGGCGGCGGTTTGCTAAACCGTTATAGGGTCAAAAGCTCTATCGAGGGTTCGAATCCCTCTCTCTCCGCCACAGAGTCTATCTCCTTTAGAATCTGCTATTTAAATTGTAGCTATCACCCGCATTTGGCCGGAAAACCGCAATTCTGTCTGCATTTCAGAGAATCAGGCTCACTGCAACGACGCCGCATTCGTTCCCGAATTCTCTAAAGGCAACAGTGGCAGTTCCTTTTTTGAATGAAAATGGACCGCGGGTTCGTGTCTCGCTTGGATGCCGAAGTGGAGTTGCAAAACCCGTTGGCCAGTTCGGGCGCGCTGGGCGCAGTAGTTGTGTTGGGGTGTCCAGTGGCGTTCGGTAACGTCGGTGTGGCCGGCTGACGCGGCCATGCATTCCGCCCATCCTATGGCCGGTGACGATGCGATGCGGATCGATGCGGTTGAGTTTGTCCCCTTCCCTATGTCAGGAGGCGGGCATCCATACTCTTCCTGGTCCAAGGGATATCGGTCCTCCACTCGCCGCGCATCATTTGCTCCAATCTCTTCATAAGCTTCCCTCAGATGGCGGTCAGCCTTGGCTATCCTGATCGCTGCGCATCACCCTTAAATCGCTGGTGCGGAATAGAACACCTGAATTGTTCTCTGGATCGTTTCATGAACAATGGTCGCTGGATGACTCTCAATCCGCGACCTTTGGGTTATGAGCGCCCTTAACGACACAATCTAAAGGATTTAAGCTGCGGGTTTAGCGATCTAGCGGCAGTGAAGGGAATCAAAAGGTATCAATATTGTGGGGCTTTTGTGGGGTTGGGTCCAGATGACGGAAAGTTAGGCTTACGCCCCGGCCTATTAATGTATGTGGTCAGACTAGAGTAGCGCGGGACGTTCAAGAGGAGCTTTGCGTCGGAGGATGACAAGCAGAAAATGATGAGGCCGACGGTCAGGTGCTCCTTGAATGTGTAGGCCATGTCCACGAGGGAGTTCTGGCAGGGCTGTCTACTGGCGCACCCTCGGTGTGATTGATCGACGGAAAGCGATGGGTGGCGCTCCGCCTATTGTTCCGCTCGAAATCTTCTCACCACTTCGATAAATTCCTCTTCGGTGAAAATATGTTCGTGTACCTGCAATCCTTCATGCTCGTTCTTCAGCCACTGCCTGAAAGCATCCCGTTCTTTTTCGTTTGCCAGGTTTCTCTGCAGCCATTTGTTCCAGGTCTCTACGCTGGGCTTCCGCCGCTGGCTTATCGGCGCATCCTGCACCGGCTCTTCTCCTCTTGGCGGTTTTGCCCCTCTTTTGTCCGTCACGGGACCTGTATCCTCGTGAGGCGCGGCTGGATCTGCCGCGGGTTCATGCGCGGCTTCTGCGATTTCCCCCGCAGTGTCCCCGATATCCGGATGAGCCTTGATGATGCTGTCGAGTTCGTTTCGCATTCTCTCTAACTCCGCCTCGGCGGACGCCAGAGCAGGATCAGCGTCGATCCAGGTCGCGTTGATTCTTGCATCGTCAATCAGCGCTTCCAATTGGGCGTAAGCCGGATGCTTGCGGCTCACCTTCTCCAACACCTGTTCAGCCCGGGCTATCAACTCGGCACAAGGAGGCGGCGAACACAACCAGACGGTGATCTTGTTGCCGACCCGTTTGAGGGTCAGTTTGTGGGTATTGCCAGCCAGCTTTATTTCCCCTGGTTTCACCTTGGTCAGATCGAGGGCAGCGGCTTTGACGGGCGCTGTCTTTGTGCCTTTGCTTTCAGGGGCTGGATGCTCGGACTTGGCGGGCGCTTTCTCCGGCACCTCCACCATCGGCTCGGCGGTTGCCTTCGCGGGAGTTTTGCCTGCCATCTCATCCACGCTCGCCATGATCTTCATCTGGGCTTCGTTGGCGTGCGCGCCTACGGCAAGTTCCTTGGCCGCTTCCACATCCTCCGCAGAGAGCCTGCTGAGGGCGCGTGACGTTCTGTATATCTCCTCCGCGTCAAGGTTGGCCTCGACGGTGCCGGCGGCGAGTTTTGCCAACCCTTCTTTCCCGGCCGAGAAGAATCCTTTTGCCTCGGGCAGCAGCACCAGCACTACATTCAATGCGCGCTCCCAGCCGGCGAGTTTTCGTCCGGTGATGAGATCCTTTCCCCATATCCCTTCGATCAGCATCTTCAATTGTCCCCCGACTGGAACCATGTCCAGCAGGACGCTCGCGATCGGCAGCGCATATTGCTGATAAACGACCTTTCCAGCCTCTACTGCCGGGTCGAAGATCATGGATTGGTAGAGGTCGGTGGTCGCTGCGCCCTTATAGCCGCTGCATGCAACCGTCCTCTCGCACTCCTCGCGCTTCCTGATCTCCCGAAGACGATCGACCTCTGCCTTGTATGTCTTGTATTCGGCCAGATCCCGGTCGGCGCGGAGCTTGCCAAGTTTTTGCGTCTCCGCTTTGGTCGGCGGGTCGTGAACCACAAGGTCGGCCGTCTGGCCTTGGATTTCTACTTCATAGTTCACCAGCGCCACAGCAATTGCCTTCGGGTCGGGAGTGTTTCCGTCCATCCCGAAGCCGGCCTGGAAGTAGCCCAGCGCATAGGAGAGCCGTGCCTCATCATTGCGAAAGTGGGTGTGATAAAGGTTTGCTTTCGCGCGTTGCGGATCGCGCGAGAAATCCGCTCTGCCCTCCTGCACCTCAGCACCTGGATGGCTGATGACCCGATCCACCTTGGCCTTGAGTTGCGCACGCTTGACGATGTTGAGGCCCCTGTTCTCGAAATCGACGGATGCGAGCGCCTGCGAGTCCGTTTCTGCAAGTGATTTGCGCTGAAGCAGCCCGAGCCCTTGCGGTGAGGCCGTGCTTTTGGTCTGCTGGAGTACATGAGTCAGTTCATGCGCCAGCAGGCGATGACCTTCCCGGGTCCGCAGCGGTGTCCGTTCCGTGTCAACAACAATGTTGTGTCCTAACGTAAAGGCACGGGAATTGACGTCTCGCGCTGACTGCGCGGCCGCGGCGTTGGAATGCAATCTCACTTTGGAGAAATCGTAGCCAAAGCGTTGTTCCATGAAGGCCCGCGTTGTTGTGTCCAAGGGCTGGCCTGGTGAATGCAGAACCTGACTCACGCTGGGCGGCGCAACCGCAGGCTCCCGATTGCCAGCGACAACCGCCCTGCGTTGAAGATGCATATCTTCCGGATCGTCGTATTGGCCCTCGCCGTCTGAGGAGTTTTTACTGCATTTGGAGCAGCTGCCCCCGCAGTCGCATGTTCGCTGTAAGCCGGAGGCAGCGCTCTTGATCTCGCGTGATGAGGCGGGGACCGCCATGCTCATCACCTGGTCGGCGACGTGGTCGGCTTCCTCTTCGTAGATGTCTCCCGGCTGATTAATCGTCAGTTTAGTCTGGATTGCCGGTTTTGCTATCGGATGGATGGATATCCGGCCAATGTTCCAGTCGAAGCGCGGGGTTAGCGGATTGTCGAGAAGGTCACCTTCTGCCATGGTGGTGTGCGATCCAGTAAGCATCGAAGGTTTGGGCTTGGCGGGTTGGTTCTGCTTTTGAGCAAACGTTTGCATTCGTGGCCACCGAACTCACGTGCCGGCGCGAAGGCTATGCTCGCAAAATTACTACAAACACAGCAGTCAGGAACTCCGATCAATCTGGTTCAGCACAATCGGATTCGCGTGCCGGGCGAAATCCGTCCGTCGTTTTCCAGGCAATGTTCTAACACGGATTGCCAGTTGGGTTGTATTGAATTGTGGGGGTGACGGCAAAGTCACAAACAGCGGCTGGCAGTTCTACGGCACCGCGATCTAGGCTCGCTGGTAGAGTTGCGCGGAGTCACACGCCGTAGACGGAAGCCGATGATCTAGACGACTCGAGGAAATGACTATCGGGTACTCTAGGCATAACCCCCTCTTTCATGTACAGATTCTTGCTGCTGAGGGTGCTAAATGTTACGATTTTGCCACTTCGGCCCTTGAGTAAACTGGTGTCTCTAAAAGCACGGCTCATTCAACAACGTCCACGCGATCTTTCGGGTTCACGAAGCTCCGACCGATTTGTATTTCAGCAAACGTGGGCGCTTTGCACACTTCTTCTGCTCCACAAACACAACACAGATTATGTGGTCGTCTTCGACTATCACGACGACGTAGTGATACTTGACGCCGAACAGAACCCTTCGACCGTTGAAGCCTTCCAGGTAAAAACATCCACCTCAAACTGGACTGTGAAAAGTCTCGTAAAAAGAGAGGCTGGCAAAGGGTCCCCGCCCAACCTCTTGCCTTCCATTGCGGGCAAGCTATATGACCTTAAAAAGCGATTGCCTGACGATGTAAAACTCCTTCAGTTCGTGTCGAACATGCCTGTTAGCGTCAAATTGAAGAAGGACGGAAAGACCTACCGAGGTGAGCTACACACACTTTTCGCCGACTTGGATGAAACAGACGCGACACTCTTGAAAGAAGCGCTCAAGGCTGAACTTTGTTTACCGGGCTTTCCCGAGTTGGACGGAGTGCTTGAATTTGCTGTAACAGATATTCCGGTCAGGGAGCACGCCACATACGGCGCAGGAAGGCTCGCTGAGTTTTTGAATGAGCATTTTCCGGGCAAGCAGTTTAGTACAGTGCCGATATATAAAGCTCTACTGAGCGAGGTGGCGCTGCGGAACAATAATCAGCACGCGATCGCGAGTTTCGAAGAACTGATAAGGCACAAATCGATAAGTCGCTCTACGTTCTCCAGCATCCTGGATACTCTTGGAATCACTGCCACACAGATTACATGGGATGAGGTGGGAGAACGCTTAAATTCGGAAGGGTATCCAGTTACCGCTTGGTCGTCAATGAAGCGGCATTGGGATGTAGCGGTTCTCGACAGATTGACACGAAGAGACCTGCAATACACTCAGATGTCGACCCTAATCGAAAGAGCCTGCCGGAGTCTCTCCGTTAGCAGTCTGTCGGCTGCTGTAGAGGGCGTCTACAATGAGATAAAGCCGAGAGTTAAGGAAGAATGGAATTTTACCGATGGCTATTTAAGATCAGCAATCGCATTGGAGATTTATGAGCCTTCAAAATATGAAGATGCTGGTACGGGCTTTGAGGAAGGGTCAGAATGAAGCACTTAGTGATCTCAGAACTTCTGATACTGTCCGACAAAGAAGGGAAAGCTATCCGGCTGTCCTTCGACCGGAAACTAACCGTAATCGTCGGGGCGAACAACACGGGCAAATCGACGATAATAAAGTCGATTTATCATAGCTTCGGAGCTGAACCCGTCCGGCAACATCCGAGATTTAAGGGTGCTGAACCGAAAACTCTTGTAAAATTTTCTGCCGATGACGTCACGTATCAACTAATAAGAGACGGTTCTTATTTTGCGATATTTTCGGGTGAAGGCAAGTTTTTAAAATCTTTCAACCGTGTCACTGATGGATTGGCTCCCTACTTGGCAAATCTATTTGATTTTGGCCTTGTACTTGCGTCTCGCGAGGGCGAGCCCACAGTTCCTCCACCGGCGTTTCTTTTTCTGCCCTTTTATATGGATCAAGATTCTAGCTGGGTGACGGCTTGGAGCGCCTTTGATCGGTTGTACCAGTTTACCGGTTGGCGGGACTCCATTGTCGAATACCATACCGGTATAAAAGACAATGCCTACTATCGTACCAACGCAGAGTTGATCACGGCGCGTGGGCAATTTTCAGATGCCGTTGCTTCTGAAGATGGAGTGAAGAAGGTTTTGCGGCGTCTGGAGTCTGACATTGCTGCAGCGAGCTTCAGCCTTGATCCGGCCATATATGGTGCCCGGATAGAGCGGATGCTTTCAGAGAGTCATAATTTAGCCACAACAGAACGAACATTTAAATCGAAACTGACCCAACTTCACTCCGAGAAATCGCTCCAGAACACACGTCTAGGGATTGCCCAGAAAGCACTTGGTGAGATTTCTCAAGACTTCAACTATCTTGTTAAGACGGGCGAACAAGAAATCGAATGTCCGACCTGTGGCACTAATTATTCAAACGATTTCGCGGTGCGGTTTGCCATTGCTTCCGACGAAGATAGAGTCGTTGAGTTTATTGCTCATATAACTGCCGAATTAGCTCGAATTGATAATGAAATCCAGGAAGTTTATCAGCAGTACGCCATCGCGCAGCAACAGGCAGAAAGCATCCAGGGAGTACTGAACGAAGCTCAGGGTGAATTGACCCTTGCGGAAGTGATTGAGAGTGAGGGCAGGCGCGCCGCAGACAATTTGCTAACGGCTCAGCTCAATCAGCTAGGAGAGATTCGAACGACAGCAGAGACAAAAATGGGAAAGCTGAAGGATGAGGTTGAAGTGCTTAACGTGCGAAGCCGAAGCTTACGCGCGGACCGCATCGAAGAATACGCGGACGTTCTTAGGAAAAATTTCGTGAGCCTCGATGTTCAGCTCTATGCTCGGAGGGTATTCGAAGAACTTAACCCCTATCTGTTTGAGACCGGCAGCACTCTTCCCAGGGCGCTCCTAGCATATCAATTTGCAATACTTGAACTCATCGCTAAGTATTCTCCTTCTACGGTATGCCCAATCGTAATTGATTCACCTAACCAACAGGGTCAAGATCGGGAGCACCTCCCACAGATTCTGCGATTTCTCGCTACTGCGCAACCCGTTGGAACGCAGATGGTGCTTGGAATCGAAAGTGAACTTGACGTCTCTTTTCCAGGAACAATATTCAAAACCCCAGACCGAAAGTACTCACTTTTGTCGGAGCATGATTTTGACTCCGTCCACCGAGAATTTCATGACCTGATGCAACTCAGCATTCGCCAGAGTTGATCTTTGACTTAACTATCAATCAGAAGATCACATACACTAGAGTCTTTCTCGCGGCTCGTTATTTATGTATTGATACACAGTTTCGCGGCTGATTTGTAACTCCCGCGCCAATCGAGCTTTTGGCTCCCCGCACTCCACCCGCCTGCGCAGTTCAGCAATCATCTCCTCCGTAAGTGTCCGCTTTCGTCCTTTGTACTTACCCGCAGCCTTTGCGATAGCAATGCCTTCACGTTGTCGCTCCAAAATCAATGACCGTTCGAACTCGGCAAATGCTCTCATCACTGAAAGCAGCAGCTTGCTCAGAGCGCTGTCTTCACCTGTGAAGCTCAGCCCTTCTTTTGTGAACTCGACCCGCACCCCGCGACTTGTGAGGCCGAGCACTATCCTTCTGAGGTCATCCAGGTTAGGCGCCATGCGATCCATGCTGTGACAGAGCACCACGTCACCTTTCCTAACATGCTTGAGCATCGCCTCTAGAGCTGGCCGCTGCACGATGCTCTTCCCGCTCGCTTTGTCCTCGAAGACTTCGTCCACCGCCACTCCCTCAAGCTGGCGCATGGTGTTCTGATCTACCGTCGAAACTCGTTTGTATCCGATTCGCTGTCCGGTCATGGCGTCTCCCCTGAAGTGTCAGGTTGGACTCCTAGGGGAAATTTGCATCCTGTCAGGAAAGTAGGTTTGAGACTTTAGTCTGACGCTCTGCGCTCCATGCTCTAACATCAGGTTGGACTACGCCCTAAATGGACACGCACAGCAGGGCAGCAGCTGGGCCTCAATTCCCTTTCATCCGACGTATATGTGGTACTTGCATGTACCCGTCTCGGCATCGCGCCCAAGGGTAGACCCGGACGAGCCAGGTGCTCGCTCCTCGCGCAATAATCGGACCTGCTTTCCGGGCCATAGGACACCTCCTGCCCGGAAACGGGCACACAACTCGCACACAGGATGTGGCGAGGATCAGGTTTTATCGGGGTTTGAGACTGGTTTTATTGATGGGCGTGTCAGTGGCCCGCGCAAAGTAAGACAGGGACTGGATCAGTGGCGAAAAGCCGTCGCCCTGAGGGCAGCATTCCCCGTCGATGAGTGCCTTGGCGATTTACCACTCGTCGAGAAAGCCGTAACGAGCCAATGGGCAGCTATCACTTGTCCGAGCAGCCGGTTTTCCGGACATGTGGCGTTTCTTAGTCGACCGGCGAGAACAGGCCTTCGTTGAGGCGACCACCCAATATTTGAAAAGCTATCGTGGTAAATGATCACAAGCGCGTTTGAACTTACTAATCGGTCTTTCGCTGCTTAAACGGCCTTCAATGAGGGCATCGGCCTGAAGGCAGGAACCAAAAGCCAGATACCGTGCTTTGCGCTAATCGACGTAGCCGGTGGTGAATAATGCAGCTATGACGTTCCCGCTAGGCCGCTGTCGTTATCCTTTACCTGTAGAAAGTCGGCGGGCCAGGTGTTTTCTATTCCTTAACCAGTAGAAACCGTATTCCTCAACCGGTAGAGAAATTCCCTAACCAGTAGAATTCCACGACTTCTAGCATGATATGGTCCCGGTAAGTAGCGCTATCTCGGGCGCTCTTGCATCATCTGATGCTTTGACGGACAAGCTTCAACGGCGCACCGACCATTCGCAAATTGCATGACCGATTGTTCTACGAGTATAGGAATATCTCTACAGGTAAAGGAATTTTTCTACCGGTTAAGGGAACGGACAAAGCCTTTAGATCCAACGCAGTCAAAGGAATAACGACAGCGACCGAAGACATCCGGTGAACACTTCGGTCAACGGAATGTCCTGGACTATCTGATCGGCGAGAAGCTCTTCTCTTTCCTGAGGGCGGCCGAGCGCGATCCCCCGTTTGCTGCCGCGGTGCCGGCTTTTATCAGCGAAATCCAGCGGCCCTTTACAGCCAAAGAAATCCAGGGCAACTTCGATTCGCCTGGAGCACACAATACGAAATATCTCGCTATCGGGCGCGGGATCTCGAAATTCGGGCTCTAGCGCCCGACGACACGTGCTGCGGCGACATGTTTGTGCTGATCCGGTGGCAGGGCCGCACCATGGCCATCCCGCTCTCACAATTTAACTTACTGCAGTATGACGTTCGCGCTTGAGTCCAGGTTTCGTCAGGGGGCTTGTCAAAACTATCATTCGTCGGAGTAAGCTACAGGGGGCCATTCATCAATACAAGTTTGGCTGCGCGCCTGCTACTCCATTCGCGCTAAATCGTTGCGCAGCGCCTTCTCCAGGGGCCGTCTGCTGATCCGCACTCTCGGCATCCCGAAAATGTTCGGCGCTCACCAATCGAAAACCAAGCCAGCTATCGAATGGCAAAGTCGATACGGTTTACACCGAGGTGAGGAAAAACATGGCAAAGAGAGTGGCTGAGATATTCATCGACACACTGTTGAACGCAGGCGTAAAGCGGGTCTACGGAGTGGTTGGCGATTCTCTGAATGGCCTGACCGAGATAATCCGGAAAAGTAAACAGATCGAATGGGTGCATGTGAGGCACGAAGAGGCAGCCGCGTTTGCTGCCGGAGCGGAGGCCCATCTCACAGGAAAGATCGCTGTGTGCGCTGGCAGTTGTGGCCCGGGCAATCTTCACCTCATCAACGGTCTCTTCGATTGTCATCGCAATCGCGTCCCGGTACTCGCGATTGCGGCGCAGGTTCCGAGTCATGAGATAGGTAGCAGCTACTTTCAGGAGACGCATCCTGAGTACCTGTTCAAGGATTGCAGCTATTACTGCGAACTGGTTTCGCAAGCCGAACAAATGCCGAGGGTGCTGGGAATCGCCATGCGTACCGCCCTGCTCAGGCGCGGCGTGGCCGTGATTGTCATTCCCGGAGATGTGGCACTGCGCGAGTGTTCCGCGGCGGCACTTTCGCTCGGCGTCGAGGATTCAGCATCGCGGCTTTTCCCATCGGACGATGAACTTCGCAAGGCCGCTGAAATTCTCAATGGCGCGCGCAAGGTCACCATTCTCGGTGGCGCCGGTTGTGAAGGCGCTCATGCGGAGCTGATTGCGGCGGCCGAGCGGTTGAAGGCGCCGATCGTTCACGCGCTGCGCGGCAAGGAGTTTATCGAATACGACAATCCTTATGACGTGGGGATGACCGGGCTGCTTGGCTTTTCTTCCGGCTACCACGCCATGATGAATTGCGACGCTCTGCTCATGCTGGGAACGGATTTCCCCTATCAGCAGTTCTATCCCAAGAGCGCGAAGATCATTCAGGTGGACAGGCTAGGCGAGCAGATCGGACGGCGCACTCCGGTTGACTTGGGCCTGATCGGAAATGTGAAGGACACGCTGGAGGTGCTGACTCCGCTGATCGAAAGCAAGACTGACCGCTCGTATCTCGATATATGCCTCGGCCATTACAAGGATGCGCGCAAGAGTCTCGATGATCTCGCCGTGGGTGAGCCGGGCAAAACGCCGATTCATCCGCAATATGTCGCAAAGGTGCTGGATGAACTCGCGGCAGAAGATGCAGTCGTTACGTGCGACGTAGGTACTCCGACGGTGTGGTCTGCGCGCTATCTCCACATGAACGGCAAACGCAGACTGCTGGGCTCCTTTAGCCATGGCTCAATGGCGAATGCGCTGCCGCAAGCTATCGGTGTACAGGCCAGCCATCCCGGCAGGCAGGTCATCGCGCTCTCCGGCGATGGTGGATTGGCAATGCTGCTCGGTGACCTGCTGACGCTCCACCAGCTCGAGCTGCCGGTGAAGCTGGTGGTCTTTAATAACAGCTCTCTGGGCTTTGTGGAACTGGAGATGAAAGCGGCCGGACTGGTCGACTACGGCACAGAGCTGGTCAACCCAAACTTTGCGAAGCTGGCTGAGTCAGCGGATGTCTTCGGCGTTCGCGTGGAAAAACCCGAAGCGCTGCGCCCGGCACTGACTGAGGCGCTGGCGCACGACGGCCCGGCTCTAGTTGAGGTGCTGGTGAATCGGCAAGAGCTATCTATGCCGCCGACCATCAGCCTTGAACAGGCTCTCGGCTTCAGCCTCTACATGATTCGCGCTGTGTTGAGCGGCCGCGGCGACGAAGTCATCGACCTCGCCAGGACCAACCTCATGCGATAGCGAGCTAAACCGGATTCAGGAGGGATGAAAATGAACGCGCAACTGCAAGCAACAACCAGCGAAGAAACCCTTCAGGTCAAACATAAACAGATCCATACATTGAAGAGCTGGCTCTTCACTCCGGCAACCAAAGCGGATCACTTTGGTCGTGCCGCGGAAGTGGGGGCGGATGCCCTCATCATCGATCTCGAAGATGCTGTTGCGCCCTCTGACAAACAGAAGGCTCGTTCTGCTGCTCTTCAATATCTTGAGCAGCCTCTAGAAAATAGGTTGCCATGCGCACTTCGCATCAATGCCCCGGTAACTCGGGCGGGAATCGATGATTTGCACTCGCTCCTCGAATCTTCGGCAACGCCGGACTACATCATCCTCCCCAAATGCGATTCCGCGGCATTCGTCCGCATGGTGCGATCGCTGCTCGACCAGGTTGCAAAGAAGACAGAGATAATCGCTCTTATTGAATCGGCGAGCGGAGTTGAAGCCCTCCCTGACATCGTAAAAAGCGATGTTAGGCCGGCCGCATTATTGTTCGGTGCGGCGGACATGGCATCAGACCTCGGAGCCAAACCGAGTTGGGAAGGGCTGCTGTTGGTTCGGTCACGCATTGCACAGGCTGCAGCTCTCGCCAGCCTGCCGATCCTCGATTCTCCTTACTTCGATCTGTCCAATGTCGATGGTCTCAAGCGAGAAACTGAAGCTGCAGTGCAACTGGGATATCACGCGAAGTGCGCGATACATCCCGCACAAGTTGGAGAGATCAACAAGATTCTCACACCTGGCGAAGAAGAGATCGCAAACGCACGACAGATTCTCGCCGTGAATAAGCAGGGGGTGGGATCTCTCGATCACCAGATGGTGGATGAGGCAGTAGCACGTAGAGCAAGGATGGTTCTTGAGCGTGCCGGCCTTTCCACCGAGATATGATGTTCAACCCGAATTTGGGAATGGAACAGGAGAACAACGATGGACACGCCACTATCTGCTTACAGAGAAATTGCTCCACGACGTTATCGGGAAACATCGGGCCTTTACTACGAGGATTTTGAACCGGGTGATACATTCGAACATCGACCGGGACGAACGATTACCGATGTCGACAACATCTGGATGACGCTGCTCACGTTGAACGTGCAGCCAGTCCACTTCGACGCCGCCTACGCGGCGAAAACAGAGTGGAAGAAGATGCTAGTGGACAGCACATTCACTCTTGCCCTGCTGACGGGCATGAGCGTCCGCACTGTCAGTGCCAAAGTTGTTGCCAACCTCGGTTGGGACAAGGTGAAAGCGACGCATCCCGTCTTCGCGGGAGACACGCTCTACGCGGAATCGACGGTTTTGTTCAAGCGGGAATCAAAGAGCCGCCCCACACAGGGGATCGTGACCGTCTCCACACGGGGAGTCAATCAGGACGGCAAGGAAGTGATGAGCTTCGAACGTACGATGCTGATTTACAAACGAGGCCAATCCCCGGAAGCTGCCGCGAATTACTAGTCTCACACAACTCGGAGCCAACACATCGTCGACACCCGCACAGTCCCGGAGAGGAGTGATATGGAATTCACATCGCTTTACCAATCGAAGCTCGCTACGCCCGCAGACGCGGTCGCTCGCATCGCTTCGGGTGCCATCCTATCGATGGGCATGGCCATGAACGAGCCCCCGGCGCTGCTCAAGTCACTAGCGGACCGTGCCGCCGCCGACAAAGTCGACGATCTAAAGGTCTACTATTTTGAATCCACGCGTATTGCCGGCGAGACGATCTTGCGCTACGAACTGTCCGACCGCATTCACCCCTATTGCATGTTCGTCGCCGAGGTCGAGCGCGCCCTGATCAAGAGGGGAGAGCAGGATGGCGGACGCAAAGTGCTCACCTATGTTCCAAGCAACTTCCATCAGTCCCCCCGGCTGCTGACTGAGCACATCGGTATCGACACCTTCCTTGTAACCGTGTCGCCCATGGACCGACACGGGTATTTCACTCTGGGCACCGGCAACGATTATTCCAGCAAGGTTGCTCGTGCGGCCAAACACCTGATCGTTGAGGTGAACGATCAGATGCCACGCGTCTATGGCTCGCTGGCGCAACTGCATGTCTCAGAAGTCGAGGCGATAGTCGAGAACAACGTTCCGCTGCTGGAGCTGCCGGTCCGTGCCTCGGGACCGGAGGACGCCGCCATCGGCAAGATAGTCGCCGAGATGGTGCCGGATGGCGCATGCCTGCAGATGGGGGTCGGCGCGCTGCCTGATCTGGTTTGCTCCTATCTCCGCGGCCGGAAGGATCTCGGCATCCACACCGAGGCACTCTGTCCCGGGATGATTGAGCTGATCGAAGGTGGTGTGGTGACCAACCGGCGCAAGCGGCTCAATCCCGGGAAAACCGTATTCACTTTCGCCATGGGGCAAAAGGCCATGTACGACTTCCTCGACGACAACCCGTCCGTCGAGAGCCACCCCGTGGATTATGTCAACGACCCATACATCATCTCCCAGAACGATAACGTCATCTCCATCAACGCCGCTTTGCAGATCGACTTGACCGGTGCCGTCAACGCCGAGCACATGCTCGGCCACCAATACAGCGCCACGGGGGGCCAACTCGACTTCGTGCGGGGTGCCTATGCCTCCCGCGGCGGCAAGTCGATCATCGCCTGCCACTCTACCGCAGCCAAAGGCAGGGTATCGCGCATCGTCCCCCGCCTTGATGGTCCAGTGACCACGCCGCGCATCGACACTCATGTCGTCGCCACGGAATTCGGCTGGGTGGACCTCAAGGGTAAGTCATCGACGGAGCGAGCCAAAGCATTGATCGCCCTGGCGCACCCCGAGTTCCAGGCCGGACTCACCGCGGGGGCCAAAGAAATGCACTTGCTGTGAGTACCGGAACCAAATGCGGAAACAAGCGGAGAAGGGGATGCGCGCATGCATTCGAACGCCGCGGTTATAGATTCTGATATCTATCGAGATATTTTCAGCACCAGTGCCATGCGAGAAGCGTGGTCGGACCGCTCGCGTTTTTCATTTCGGATAATCAAAAGCACGGAGCCTGTGGATGATTGTCGTGCGTTTTTTGCCTTACTCTTTTCGGGTGAGCACTTAGCTCACCTTTCAACAGGCGACGGACAGACATTCCATTTGCTCAGCGAGGATCTCCGCCCTACCGGCTGGATCGATCCGCATCGCTGGGGGACACTGGCTAACGGGCTCCCAAGTCATCACTCAGGATATGCAAAGGAGGTCACTCAATGGATACTGCACGATCTGTTTTAGCTCAGGGGTTGAGCACTGCTTACGTTCGCGAAATTTTCAAACATCTTGAGTCCGGAGATGGTAAAGGATTCTTCGATCATGTCTCGGACGACGTGGACTGGACCGTCGAGGGAACGCATCCTCTCGCCGGTCACTATCGCAGCAAGGCCGAGTTCGTCGCACACACATTTGAGAAGCTAGGAAAGGTTCTACCGCAAGGCGCGGAGTTGTATGTGGAGCATGTACTCGTCAGTGGTGACTGGGCGGTGGTCGAGCTGCGTTCTGAGGCTACTGCAAAGAATAGGTTCAGGTTCGACAACCGGTACTGTTGGGTATGTCGATTTGTGAATGGCACGGTCGTTGAGGTCCGAGCCTATCTCGATTCCGCCCTCGTTGCTCGCCTTTTCGACGAGAATCCGATCTAGGGAGAAAGCTTTAGCGGCCCAGACTCCGAATAGGGCTCGCACAACGCAGCGTGGTTCCGTTGCGAGGTGGCACGTCCGAGCCCTGTAGTGCAGAAACAGGTGAGCGTTCAATGCTAAGCACCGTTTTAGGCGCGCTCCTTCCAGTCGTGGTCACCATTCTGCTCGGCTTTGTCGCTGCATGGCACCACGATTTCGATGCCAAGCAGGCGTCAATTTTAAATCGGATGGTGCTGCTCTATGCCGTGCCGCTGGGCCTTTTTGCCGGAACGGTTAGCACACGGCGCGAGGTACTGAGTCAGGACATTCCTCTCTTCATCGCGCTATGTGCAGCCATTATGGGCATGTATGCTGTGGTGTTTTTGCTGACCCGATCTCTGTTTCGTGCTCACACCGGCTTCAGCGCCCTGATCGCACTCGGTGCCTCCGCGCCAGCGGTCCCCTTTATCGGTCCGGCCGTGTTGGGCGATTTGTTCGGGACCGCCAGCGCCGTTCCGATTGGGATAGCCAGTCTGATAATTAACGTTACGGTTGTTCCCGTCACCATTCTCCTTCTCTCGTTGGATGAGAAACAACAACCGACGCGAGAAGAGAACCCACCTGTGGCTGAAACAGCAGCTTCGCGCAATGCCACCCTCGTGTCCACTCTCATCATGACTATTAAGCAGCCGATCGTGTGGGCGCCACTGATTGCGTTCGTAATCGTACTGGTTGGGATACGCATTCCTGCACTTTTTGTCCACTCTCTTAACCTGCTGGGAGAGGCTGCCGGTGGAGTCGCTCTATTTGCCTCGGGAATCATCCTGGCATCCAGCCCGATTAGAGTCAGCAGGTCCGTGTTGACGGTGATTACGCTGAAAAACATCGTGCAGCCTACGCTTGTTTTGGTGGTTCTTCGCTCGCTTGCTTACCACAATCCGACTGTGAGCCAGGCCGTGCTGACGACAGCCATTCCAGTGATGCCGATCGTGATCATGTTTGCCACGCAATACCGTGTCGCACAAGCAGAGTCGGCCTCGGAAGTTTTCTTTAGCTCGATCGCCTCAGTCATCACCATGGGACTCTTTATCGCTCTGACGTCGTAACCAACACAAGTTCACTTAACACAGAAGGAGAATCACGATCATGACCAAGATCGTAGAACTTGCTAAGTATGCCGCGCGCGCTTCCTTCAACGACCTTTCCGCGGAATCGCGCAGACAGTTGCCAATCCACATCCTGGACTCGCTAGGCTGCTGTATCGCCGCCCTTGGCGCGGGTCCAATTCAGGCCTGTCGCGAGCAGGTCGCCGAGTTCGGCGGCACTGGCCCGTGCGCGCTGATCGGCGGCGAACAGGCGAACCCAATCTATGCTGCGTTCTGGCATACCGCACTCGTGCGTTATGTCGATTTCATGGACAACTTCCTTGCCCAGACCGAAACCTGCCACACGGCGGACAATTTCGGTGTGGCGTTGACGATCGCCGACTACACGGGCAGCAGCGGCCGCGACCTCATGCTTGCGGTGGCGCTGGGCTACACGGTCCAGTCACGGTTCGTTGATCACGCCAACTTCATGACCAGCGGCTTTGACCACACGACACAACTGGCCTTCTCGCACAATGCGGCCGCCGGCCGGCTGCTCGGTCTAAGCGAGCGGCAAATCGCGAACGCCATGGCGATGGCAGCGGTAAGCGATGCGTCCTTCGCCGTCGTTCGGGCGAAGCCGCTGTCGCAGTGGAAGGGCCTCGCCTCGGCGCAGTCGGCTCTGGGTGCGATGAACACGCTTTTCCTCGCACGCCGTGGCGTGGAGGGGCCTCTGCAAGTGATCGAGGGGCCGCTGGGCATTGACCATCTCCTTAGGATGAAGATCAATATCGACTGGGACAAGCAGGGGTACGAGGGCGTCCTGGAAAGCACCATCAAGAAGTACAACTCTATGATCCACACGCAGTCTGCGGTCCACTGCATGGTTGAGCTTGTCAAGAAGCAGAAGATCGACGCCAATAACGTTATCTCGATTGAGGCGGAGGTGTTCCAACTGGCCTACGACTTTGCCGGCGGCGGCCTCTACGGCGTGGACAAATTGATCCAGATCAAGGAACAAGCGGATCATAGCCTGCCGTATCTGCTTGCGGTTGCCCTGCTCGACGGCGATGTGATGCCAGCGCAATTCAAGCCCGATCGGATCACGAGAGCCGATGTACAGCAACTCCTGAAGAAGGTGTGTGTTCGGCCGAACCATGAATATACAGACCAGTACCCCGCGAAAATGCCCGCCAAGATCACCGTCCGTCTAAAGGATGGGAAAGTGATCGAGCACGAGGTTCAGGACTACCCTGGCCTTGCGTCCCATCCATTCACGTGGGAGGAGTCTGTCGAGAAGTTTGACAACCTCGTTGCCGGCCGCGTCGACGATGCGCTGTCCCGCGAGATCAAGGACGCAGTGCGATCAGTGGAAAACATCCAGGTCAAGGATCTTATGAAACTGCTTGGCCAGATCAAGGTGGAGGTACAGCCGGCCGTGCAACGTACTGCAGCGGCATAGATTGCAGGGTGGGTTCGATCGCGTTATCGGAGACTACCCGCAAGAGATGGACCGCAACACAAGAGGAGACAACCAGATGGCTATTACACCCGATCGCGTTCGCGAAATCTTCAAGGGACTTGAAAACGGCGACGGCGCTGCTTTCTTCGAGCACGTAGTCGACGACGTTGATTGGACAGTGATGGGCACCCACCCCCTGGCCGGTCACTACCTTAGCAAAAAGGCCTTCATAGAAGGTACGTTCGCCAAGCTCGCGCAGGTTCTTCCACAGGGTGCGGAGCTCCATGCGGAGCATCTGATCGTCAAGGACGATCAGGCCGTGGTCGAGCTTCATTCTTTGGCCACGGCCAAGAACGGGCTACGCTTCGACAATCGATACTGCTGGGTAGTCTACTTCCGGGATGAATTGATCGTACGTGTTCGTGCCTATCTCGACTCGGCCATGGTCGCCAGATTGTTCAAGGAGAATCCGATTGCATGATCGCCTGTTCGAGCGCCACGAGATCCTCTTGGCATTGGCGCCGGTGAAATACATGCTGGGCGGGTTGGTGGTGCATCCTGACAATATGATGAGGAACGTCGATGGGGCTTTTGAATACGGAGGCCGTCATGATGGCTCTAGGGCCAACAGATGGGTCGAGAGAAAGCGCACGACAAGATCTCAGCGATCTGTATTGCGGTTTCTCAAGGGAAAGGGCGGCTATCGACCTGTCGACCGAGGAGTCTGAAATCCGCAAGATCTTTGACCGTCAAGCTCTCGCAAGGTTGCTCGATCTGACAAACTACGTGGGGGAAAATCCGGCGCCATGGTAGATCGCGTTCTCAACGGAAGGAAAGGCTGATCATTGGTTGCATTGAATATCCCGAGGAGCCCTTTGTGCGTGGTGCTGTAACTCTCCTCATCGTCGGCGCTGTAATTGCGACCCTCGGCTCAGCCGCGGTCGTCCTGTATGTTTTTCGGCGAAGGGTTCGCGAGAGATTCCTGCTCTGGTTCGGTCTATTCTCCATCCTCTACGGAATCGCCCTTGTCGTGAGGAATTCCGCCTTTCGTTTGGGCTTCGGACAACCGACGTGTGTCGGACTTTCTGTCGAGCGGTTCTTAACTCTATCAATGATCGTCCCCGGACTTTTGCTTTTTGAGGAATTTTATGGTCGCGGATGGCGGTCATCAATTCGATGGGTAAGCGGGATTTATTGCGCCTTGGTCGCAATCGCGATGAGTGGTGCGGTGAGTGAGAGCACCTTCGAGTTGCTGCAGTTTCCGGGAACAACATTGGTTATCCTGGTGCCCATTGTCCTCACTCTTGGGCGTATCGCGGGATATAGGCCACCGCCGTTGGCGAACAGTCGTGCCCTATTTGCCGGGTTGCTTGCATTTTTCTGTGGATTCGCCGTCGATCGCGTGCGCCATACGAAGTTCGGTGATTGGCAGTCGGCGGAACCATACGGATTTCTGGCACTCGTAATCTGCCTATGGTATGTCACTGCCCGACGAGTGATTGCAGACGAAAGACGCCTCGTCTCGTTGAGCGATGAGATGCGCGCGGCCACAAAAATTCAAGAGGCTATTCTTCCTTCCGGCCCTCCGTCCCTCGAGAACGTCCAGATCGCGGTGCGATACGCACCCATGACGGCTGTTGCCGGCGATCTCTACGACTTTCCGGCGGCTCCGTCAAATTGCATAGCGGTGTTCGTGGCTGATGTCATGGGGCATGGAGTGCCGGCAGCCCTTGTTGCATCCATGGTCAAGGTGGCAGTATCGACACAGCGCGGGAATGATGGCGAGCCGGCAAGTATTATCGCTGGGCTAAACGCCGTACTTTGCAATGAAGCTCGCAAGCAGTATGCGACAGCAGTGTATCTATGTCTGGATGCAGTCAATAGAGTCGGGCAATATTCGACTGCAGCACATCCGCCACCGTTATTGTGGCGACGCGGCAAGCAAGCCTTGGAAGTGCTGGGAGGAGTTGGGCTTCTCCTCGGAGTGCGACCGAATGAGGCATATGACGACAGCAAGTTTTCCTTTGACGTTGGAGACCGGCTTCTACTCTATACGGATGGACTCCTGGAAGCAGAGAATCGCGCCGGAGAGTCATTTGGCGATGCAGCGCTTCCCACTTTTATTAAAGAAAAGCAGGACTTTGGAGCTGAGCAATTCGTCGATTTCCTGCTAAAGGAAGTGCTTGCGTGGTCGTACGATGGCACCCGGGAGCGGCAGGAGGACGATATCACAATTATGGTTATCGACTTTCACGCAGGCAAAATACATGCGGGGCGGCTTGGCGGTGCATCCTGACAAACGCAATGATGGCGCTAGGGCCAGAGATCAGTCGAGGCAAGGCGCACGATAAGGCATACTCACACTAGCTCTGTCGAGTCTCAACAGGTTGTTCCGATCGAGGGCTGATGGGCAGCGACAGTCCGAGGCTAGCATGAGGGCGATGCCAGTTGTACTGGTGCAGGCAAGGGCAAAGCTCCTGGTTCCGCTGGAGTTGGGCTGTGAAGTAATTCGGGATACATGGAATGCTTTGTTACTCTTTCTCACTTGATCTCATTCGCGCTACCGGCCTCCACACCGGCTTCACATAGGGTTGTGCTTAGTGCAGACGGGAGTTGTAGCACGCGGTCGATTGCGGCCTCAGCCAGGTCAGACGCAGAGGGTATCGGAGTACGGTGCGCAATCAATCCGGGACGCCTTTAATTCTTGGAGCGGCGAGTGGACCGTTTCCGTGTGCGAGGACATGAGATGCCAGACACTTTTCACGCGCTGATCGCTGAAGGCGACAGCAAACAATACAGCGTTGACTTCAAGGACATCCCGCACGGCTCTCTGCCTGCAGGTGAAGTTCTGGTCCAGGTGATGTATTCGTCGCTGAACTACAAGGACGGCCTTAGTTCTCCGGATGTAGGCAGCTCTCTTTGAAGTGCTGGGATCGCGGGACAGATAGTCGTCTTCAAGGGCGCGTCGATACGGCTCTCGGTCATGCCATTTGCATAAGCGGCGACACAGAAAGCGATCTCAGCGGCGGCGGGCCTGTCCTGGTACTTGGTTGAGGTTCGGAATCGCTCAAGAGATAGGTTTGTTAACCTCTGGCCCCTATGGGGAGAAAGAGAACTCTGTAGCCGACGTGCTTCTTGCTCTTGCACTCGTGCCTCGTAGAGCTTCGTGATCTCCCGCTGGAATGCCTCGGCAATGGAGTATTGCTGCCCGGTGTGGCTGCGGAGCCGAACGAAAGGGAAGAGACCATCCTCCTTGCGGTACTTGGGTGTTTTTGACTAAAACCGCGAAAAGTCAATTTTGGGGCCGAAATTGGAAATTTAGTGTGACCTTCAGAGATAAGTGGCGGTCGTTCTGGTCGTTCTTCAACGCTATTTGGCGCGGCGTAGGGCGTCTTCACAGGGGTCCGGACGGACGGCGAAAAGACTTGTCCGACATGCCGGTTACACGTCCATTTCTAACAATCTCGGCTGTGTCAATGCATTTTTGCCAGTTTGGTTTGGCTTGCGTTCCGCCCAACGACCTGGACATCATCGGGCCTTCATACCGGGAAGCGAGCAACTAACCGTCGACGAACGTGACCGTCTCGTCGAGCGGGGCGCGGCCCGTACGGACGTAACCCACCGTGGGGTCCTCGTACCCGATCGACATGCCGCAGAAGAGGATGAGCCCGTCCCGGGGTGACAGGAACTCAGCGACTGTCTCGCGAACCTGCGACCACGCCATCTGCGGGCAACTGTGCAGCCCTTCGGCGCGGAGCAGCAGCATGACGGTCTGCAGATACATGCCGAGGTCGGCCCATTGGGGCAGGCCCATGTCGCGGTCGATGTAGCAGAACAGGGCGGCGGGCGCACCGAAACACTTCCAGTTGCCGATGGCCGCCCGCTGGCGCGCTTCCAAGTCCTCGCGTGCAATGCCGAGTGCGCTGTAGCGCTCCCTGCCGAAGGCGGATCGGCGTTCTCCGTACGGGGACTTCAGCGCGGGCGGGTACATCTGGAACTGCCGCTCGTCCCAGGGGTCGCCGTGGGACACGCGCTCGACGGCGTGCGTCTTGAGCTCGGCCAGCCGCGGGCCGGTCAGCACGTAGATGTTCCACGGCTGGATGTTCGATCCGGACGGCGACCAGGCCGCGGCGGACAGCACGCGCTCCAGCACCTCTCTCGACACAGGCTCGTCTTTGAATCCGCGCACCGCCCGTCGGCTTGTGACTGCCTCATATACGTCCATGATCGCCTCCTATACATCCATGAACCTCTGCCCTGCGAACCGTTTGAACCGACTTCAAAAATTCCAGCAGGTCGGCATTGATCTCATCCTGATGGGTAGCAGTGAGACCATGAGGTCAACCCGGATAGTAAATCTCCTGCGCGCCTTGAAGTCGGTCTCGGAAAATGCTTTGATGCTGGCGAAGGTGTTCTTGAGGCGGCCCTCCATGCCTATAGCCAGAACTGGTCCAGCATTCCCTGCGAGGCGAGGCTCTTGCACCTGGCCGATTGGGGCCATTGAACATTCCGGCAAAGTCTTTGTCATGCTCGCAGTTTCCTGCCTTACTTGGCGGGCACCAGCACGGGAGCGCCTTTGTCCTTCACGAAGAACACGACGAATTTGGCCGGTTTGGTTTGGCTTGCGTTCCGCCCAACAACGTGAACATCATCCGGACCTTCGTAGAAGGTCTGACCAGGTCTCAGAGTCACTTCCTTTCCGCCTCTCACCTGCATCACGATCGAGCCTTCCAGCACATAAATAAATCCATATGCATTGTGGCGATGGATTGGGTCCTTACTGCCCGGCGGATACTCGACGGTGATCATCAGAGCCTCTTTCCCAGGAAAGCTCAGGTCTTTCGACATGAGCTCCGTTACCTTAGCCTCTTGTGCTGCCAGCGTGCCGGACATGAGACATGCCAGTGCCAAAATTAGCTTTGTGAACGTCATAAAAGATCCTTTCGTTTGAGCGACGTCATTCCATGCGTCGTGTGTGTTGGTCGGTACTTCGCGGTTACGCGTAGTGCCGCACGAGTTCCTGTTCGGCGCGCAACCCATTCTCGACATGGCGGCTATCCTGCTGGCCGCCTGACTCATACAAACTGAAGGCAAGTTGAGCAGTCTCGCCGTATATAGGCGACGTTTGACGGCCGGTGAACCTTCCGTATCCCACTCGCCAGTGGTGGTCCCGGTGGCTATATCAGCTAGCTTTTTTCTGACTCTCTTTTTCCTTGTTGACTGTGGACTGGGGCGCACTCGGAATTTGTGCTGCAGGCTGAGTGAGCCAGGTTTCGAAACGGGTCTCGCCGAGTCGGGCGTCATTGCCAGGAACCAGCGTTCTTTCGCTAAGCTTCGCCCCAGAGTAAAGCGCATTTGGGTCAGCGATCACTTCGCGGGGATCTTTGAGTGAGGCCAAGCGCCGTTTGACTAGTTCATCGATGCGAAACTGTTCCGGACCTCCTATTTCGACGGCGCCATTTATCGGCGCGTCCACAGCGACCCTGCCTACCGCAGTTGCGACATCGTCAGCAGCCATCGGTTGGAAGAGCGCATGTGGCACATGTACTTTGTCGCCGACCATGGAAATGTCGGCAAGTCCCTTGAGGAACTCGAAGAACTGCGTCGCCTGCACGATGGTGTAGGGGATGGAAGATTCTTTGATCAGTTTCTCCTGAGCGATCTTGGCTCGGAAGTAACCGCTTTCGGATAGCCGGTCAGTTCCCACAACCGATAGTGCAACATGATGTCCTACCCCTGCGGCCGCTTCAGAGGTGAGGAGGTTGCGGGTCGATGTCTCAAAGAACTTCAACACTGCTGCGTCTTCCCAGGAGGGAGAATTTGATACGTCAACGACTACCGAGGCGCTTTTCACGGCTTCGGCCAGTCCTTCACCCGTGACAGTGTTGACACCGGAATTCGGTGAAGCCGCTACCGCTTCGTGCCCGTGCTCACGAAGCTTGTTCACAAGCTTCGAACCGATGAGTCCAGTACCGCCGATGACTACGATTTTCATGATTGTCCTCTCATTCTTGACCAAGGCATTTCTGAGCCATCGGTCTTTGGTATTTGCTAAGACAGGGCTGAGTGGAATTTTGTGACAACATAATTTCGTTTTTTCGATGAAACGCTCCGGATCGCTCAGGGATTCCTGACCGCGATTGATATGTCGAGAATGAAGTAGCAAGTGAAGGAGAAACACATTGTGTGTGGATCGTACGGCTGGACGATTGGCAAGACTGGCCTCAAATGCCAGGTAGGGCGACCACGGATGCGTGAGCAGTCTCGCATGACGCTACGAGGCCAGCAATTCGACTAGTTTCTTTGAGTCCGCCAGTACTGTCTGCAACATTGTCAGAGGTTCGTGGATTGGAGGCACGCAGGTCCGACCTCCGGCGCAAAAGGTTTGTCGCTATTCATCGAACGGAGCGTTCATCAACAGGTCGACCGTTGACACAGTTTTGTAGCCAGGCACGAATCGCTCGCCGAAGTCGCGCAAGAAGTTGTCGTGGCTCGTCTCCGGCTTCGCCGTGACGAACCGACAGCACGTCTCGGCAAATCGTTGCTTCATTCTCAGTCGGGGGAAAGCGCTGAGGATGCGCTCGACATCGGCTGTCGGAAGTGCCTCAACGCCGAAACCACCGTAATCGAGTCCGATGCCCATCGTGCCGACCGCCACTTCCGGCTCCTTGTGAAGCGCCAGCGATGGCGTCGAGTTAAGCGCAACCAGATCCCAGATCAGTTGTGCTCGGCGATCCGATAGACCCTTTCCTTTGATGAACGACAGTGCAGCATCGGCACCATTCACTTCGAAGCGATTGGGCCCTGACACATTGCTAGTCAGGCCGATGTCGTGGAGTATCGTACCAATAGCCACGACTTCGCGGTCGTAGGCAATCCCCTTTGTGCTGCCAATCGCTTCAGCGAACAGCCACGAACGCATCGCGTGATTGAACAGATATGGTTCGGAAAGTCGTTGCGCATACTCAATCGCTGCCGTGATGAGCAGGCCATCGGGTACATTGACGCCCGCAATCAGTCGAGTCTGCGATGCGTCCCGATTGACCAACGCCTTCGCTGGTGCAACCGTCTCCTGCTTGTAGCTGACCGTTTCATTATTCATCGGAGTCCTCCTCTGCTTCGCGGCGTTCTCGCCGTTATCGTTGTGAACCGCTGACGAATTCAAGTGCCTTCTCGGCGACCTCTCTCCAGTCGGCGTCGATTGTCAAGCGGGTGCCCGTGGCGGCACTTCGGCCAGACCCTCGCCCGTGAGAGTGTTGAGGCTCGAATTGAGCGATGCACTTCAGGGCCATCGATCTCTTGTACTCGCTATGACAGAACTGAGAGGGACTTTGTGACACCATGAGCGCTAGGGGGCGAGCAATTCAATAAGCGTTTCTTGAGGCCACCAGGCGTTCAGCGGCACCCGACAGACGCTGGGGAGCGCGATCGGGAGCAGTGTACACCTTAAAAACTCAGGCCCAAAAGCTGATGCAAATGCCGACCGAAGAATGGCTTGCGACAGCAGGGTCCGACATTCGAATAGGTTGCCCCCGAATCGTCGGGCAGTAAGACTGAAACCAGTCGGGTAAAGGCGTCGGAACGTTTTTCGTCCGGAAGGCTTAATCCAATGACGTTTATCTGCCACGCGGTAGACTACGACCATCGCGATGGCAGAAGAACCAATATCGGAAACTCCTTCGTCCTCTCACCTAAACGCAGAAACCGGCGAACACGACGATGGCCTTTCAGCTTTCGCCAGCGTGCGTCCGCGTTTGTTCGGCATTGCCTACCGCATGCTCGGAAGCGCGGCCGAGGCTGAGGATATAGTTCAAGACGTTTGGTTGCGGTGGCAGGCTACCAATCGCAGCGAGGTTGAGAACCCGCCGGCATTCCTGGCCACGACGGCTACGCGAATGTGTATCAATTTCTCCCAGAGCGCCCAATCGCGGCGAGAAACCTACATTGGCCCTTGGCTTCCCGAACCAGTGGACACCAGCAGCGACCCCGCATTAGGTGCGGAGCGCGGCGAAGCATTGGGGTTTGCGATCCTGCTGCTCCTTGAGAAACTGTCTCCTACAGAACGTGCCGCCTATGTTCTGCGCGAAGCGTTCGATTACTCCTATCGCCAGATCGCAGACATTCTACAAATGGAGGAGGCAAATACCCGCCAACTCGTCTCCCGCGCCCGTAAACATATCGCAGATGGGCGGCGCACACCCGCCAGTTCACAGGAGCAGCGGCGTCTTCTGGAGGCTTTTATCGGTGCTGCCCAAAAGGGAGATCTGGCTGCGCTGGAAGGTCTCTTCGCAGAAGATGTAGTCTCTTATTCGGATGGTGGTGGTGTTGTACGCACGGCAGCCCGGGCCCCGGTTTCTGGTCGCGAGCGCGTTGCGAAGTTCATTTCCGCCTTCGCTTCACATTTCTGGACTGGCTTGACGCTTGCGTGGGTTGAAGCAAATGGACAGGCGTCGGTTCTTATGTCGCGTGACGGCATCCCCGTTGCGTTCGCGACGATTGATGCCTCGGCAGAAGGCATCGATAAGATCATGTGGATCATGAGACCAAGCAAGCTGACTGTAGTTGCGACTTCTAGGCTAAAGATCGGGTGATCGAGCTCGCATTCAGGCCAGTGATCGCCAACGGTCGAGTCAACGAGTGCAATAATCGCCGACTCACTCACCGACAAATGCGCGGAATTCACTTGTCTGTATAGTCCGCTTTCCGGACAACTGACCCTTGGCTCAACTGTTGCCTTCAGGGCAACGCACTCCTTGAACATCGGTCGCGCCCGATTCCTCGGATACAAGCTTAGCTTCCCGAATCTTGGCCTGCCAGGTGTTAGGCACACAACCGACACGTGGTGCGGTGGTGATCAGGTTTTATTGGGGGTCAGAGAAGGGTGTTATTGATCAGGGAAATACTGTCGCCTAGGCAAATGCGCACACGTCAAACGCCGTTAGTCACTCAAGTCGGTTGCGGGGGCTGACGAGACGTGGGTTGTCAGCAGTTCAAGTACCTCGATTTCGGCCAGTAACGTACTAGAAGCTTATTAGCTTCTTTTGCTGCTGCCAGCTCACCGGAAGCACGCCTGTAAGAGAGCTAAGTGTAAGATTTGGCGGCTGCCGTCCATCAATGATGGCTTCCACGATCTCAGGTGCCAGGAAAGCGACGCGCAGAATGGAATTTATATACCGCGGCTCAAGCTTCGTTGCCTTGGCCAGGTCTCGCTGGTGTTTGAATTCCCCGCCCTCCATTCTGCGAACCCAGTCGCTTGCGCGGCTAACCGCTTTAATTAGAGACGAAACCGGCCGGCGTCGCTGATCGATGGTAGCCCAGCCCGGGATGATCAACCGTATCTCGCCACCGCATCTCTTCAGCTTCATTTCGATAGTAAGCACAATCGGCTGCCCATCTGAGTCTTGGCCGAGAATCCTTTCTTGGTTCAAGAGCCGTGCGCGGGCTCCCTCTTTCGAAACACGAACTTCGATTGAATCTTGCTGGATCGCGATGCGGACCACAATTCCTTCGAGCAGTTCCCTAAGACCCGACGTTGAGTCTCCAGCCAAAGCCTTCGCAAATTGCTGCGCAGTGTCAACCAGTGCTCGTGTAGTCACAAGATCTTCACCGGTTTGACCCACTATGGCGGCAACCCGATCCGCCGACCCAAAGAAGCTTTTGAGTTCGGTCAAGACCAGTTGTTCCAACTCACGCGCCGGAATCCTACTCGGCTGTGTTGAAGCCCGGGGTTGACCGTGGATAATCTTCCGCGAGACGTAGTAGCGGTACCTCTTTCCGTTCTTAACGGCATGAGACGGCGTGTAGAGACATCCGTCCTCGTCAAATATGAGTCCACTCAGGAGGCTGGGTTCGCTGGCATTGGTTCGATGTTTGCGCGCACGGTGGTTTTCCGCTAACTTCGCTCGCACACTTTCCCAGAGTTCCCGATCGACGATGGCCTCGTGCTCTCCCGGATACGGACTCCCTTTGTGGGAGATCTCTCCGATATAGATTCGGTTTGCCAGAAGTTTGTATAGACCTCCTCGGGAATGCGATCGGCCTCCGGCCTCTTGGCCTGAAGGACTGATTCGAACCTTGCTCAGCACACAACCTTGCTCCAGATGCGCCGTGAGCTTCCTGACGCAGCCAACCTCAAGGTACGCGCGGAAGATCTCCTCAACCTGCTTGGCTTCCGCTGGATTGACGATCAGCTTGCGATCCTTGAGATCGTACCCAAGGGGTACGCGTCCTCCCATCCACATGCCTTTGCGTTTGGAAGCGGCGATCTTATCCCGGATCCGTTCCCCCGTGACCTCCCGCTCAAACTGCGCGAACGACAGCAGCACGTTCAGCGTCAAACGCCCCATTGACGAGGTCGTATTGAACTGCTGCGTGACAGAAACGAAGCTTACATTGCGGGAATCGAATACCTGGATGATTCTGGCGAAGTCCGCAAGGCTCCTGGTCAACCGGTCTACCTTATATACGACCACTACATCGATCTTCCGGGCGTCGATGTCCGCCAGCAGCTGTTTCAGCGCAGGTCGTTCCATGGAGCCGCCGGAGTAGCCGCCATCGTTATACTGCGCTTCGAGAGCGCGCCAGCCCTCCTGGCGTTGGCTTAGGATGTACGCCTCGCACGCCTCCCGTTGCGCGTCCAAAGAGTTGAAGGACTGTTCGAGACCTTCTTCGGAAGACTTTCGAGTGTAAACCGCGCAGCGAATCGTTCGCTTTGCTCCTGTGCTCATGAGCGGGCCTGATGCCGTTGGCTCTGTTTCAGACCGAAAAACAGCGGACCCGACCAGCGAGTTCCTGTGATCAGCCGTGCGATCTCAGACAGGCTTTTGTAACGTTCTCCTTTGTATTCGAAACCCTCTTCCGCAACCGTGACCTGGTGAGTTTGGCCGTCCCACTGCCGGATCAATCGAGTCCCCGATTTAATTCTGGCGGAGGATGAAACTGTTTTTGCGGCTCGGTTTGGATTTCGCTCGAAGCTCTCAGCCAATTCACGGAGCCGGCGTTTGTATGCCGGCTTCAGGCCGCCGTAGGCCTGCTCCTGCAACCTGTAGGCGAGCAAAGGAACCAATATTGGCTTGTTAAGGTGTGAAGGCGGAGGCTGCTTTAGCCTTTCACGCCATCTATTCAGAAGCTCGGCCTTGCTAAGCGCAGGCAAGCTTGCGATCTCATCTTCCAGGGCGATGGACACCGACGAATTCCTCCGGTGTCGACATTTCCGCTCTGGTCAGGCAAAGAGTCAAGCCTTGTCTCATCTGACCGGCACTCTAAACCGCGGAATATTCAGATAATCCGCCCGATCCGTGGAACTGCGCGCTTTCGTGGGCAATTCGCCTTATCGAGTGCCATTCAACAGCTGAGATGGGCGTGGTTTCCAGCGCACGCGTGATCCTCACGATATTCACGCGACCCGGCTTCGGTAGGAACAGCTTTGCGCTGGCTACCTAGACCAGAGGCACTCGAATCGAGTTCGTTATACCCAGCAGGCATGAGTCGATATACGGGAGCTGTGATCCATTCTGGTTGTGGGCGCCTACTGCAGAACGCCAGCCGAAGTACCAATCCACATACGAAATGTGTCCCTTTTTCGTTTCCTATTCCTTATTCTTCAGACCACCAGCGGCGATCCTCATCAATTCCGCGTCGGTTAGTGAGTCAAGGTCGTTGTACCTTTCGGCTTCTCTGGCTTGTGCTGCTTCCAGCTGAGCGACTTTCTCGGACGCTATTTGGTAACGATCAAAATAAGTCCGAAGAGCAGGTATGTTTCCACTTACGGCTTTGTGTATCAGTTGCTTGATTACAAGCTCATGCTTCGAAACACGGCGTCGTTTTCCGTTTTCATTGATGATGACGGAGCTTCTGGATTCTCGAAGCAATTCATGGTTGAAGTCCAGAGCTTTTCTGGGACGGCCTTTGGGGTTTCCGGAGACGCCCTTTTTGAACTGAGTGTTCCTAGGAGGCTTGCCGTAACCGACCTCGTAGCTATCTGGCATGTTCTCCTCGCTCATAAACTATTCCTTGCGTTGTCCCTGCTGTTGAACGTCTCTCCGGTCTCCGCGTGGACTGCTTCGAGCTTTGTCTGCCGTTGCCATCGACGAATGATGGTGTCCACGTAGAGCGGATCAAGCTCTAGCCCGTAGCACCGGCGCCCTGCACGTTCGGCAGCGATAACAGCAGTTCCCGAGCCAAGAAACGGATCGAGAACTAGATCCCCTCGGGCCGTGCAGTCCTTGATGGCATCAGCGATCAAAGCGACGGGCTTTGGGGTGGGGTGAAGGGCAAGGAGGTTTCCTTCGGAATCTGAGCGAGAGAAGCTATTCGCTCCTGGATAATTCCAGACGTTCGTTCGATACCGCCCGAACTTGCCAAGCTGGACATTGTTTCGGTGCGATCCCGTTCCGTTCTTGAAAAGGAACACCAACTCATGGGCGCTCCGATAGAAGCTTCCCATACCGCCGTTGCTCTTCGCCCAAACACATAGATTCAGGAGCTCTGTGTAGACTTCCTGCCCTGCGGATAGGAGCTCGGTCATGTGCCGCCAGTCCATGAAGTAGTAGGCAAGGGAGCCGGCAATGCTATGGTCCCGCGCTGCGAGCATTGCCTTGCGGAGAAAGTCGGTAAACTCGGCCGAGTTCATCTCGCCAGACGCCATGCCAAATTCTCGGTGGTGAATCTTGCCGAGTCCAGTAGCATGTCCGTCGATAACGACGTTGTAGGGAGGATCGGTGATCAAGAGATCGGCTTTTGCGCCGTCCATGAGGCGCTCGTAGCTGGCTGCGACTAGCGAGTTCCCGCAGAGTACGCGGTGCTTGCCGAGCCGCCATAGATCACCCAAAGCGCTAACCGCGGATTCCGAGATCTCTGGCAAGCGATCGTCAGGATCAGCCTCGGCGACTGTGTTGAGGCCATCGATGAGGAGATCGATCTCAGGAACCTCGAAGCCAATTGCCTCCAGATCGAAGTCCAGTTTCAGTTCGGAGAGAATCTTGAGTTGTTCGCCGAGCATCCGCTCGTCCCAAGAAGAGTTCTCGGTCAAGCGGTTGTCGGCGATCAGGAAGGCCATGCGTTGCGACTCGGTGAGATGACTCAGCTTGATAGCCGGCACCGTGTCCCATCCCATTTTGCACGCGGCCAGGAGGCGCCCATGACCAGCGATGACTTTCTGCTGGTCATCAATCAGGAGGGGCACGTTGAATCCAAACGACTCGATGCTCTGAGCGATCTGGCGGACCTGTTTGTCGCTATGAACCCTCGGGTTTCGCGGGTCGGGCTTCAGGGATGTCGTACGGAGGTAGGTAACCTCCAACGGCGTGGTCGACGATTGCATTTTGTAACCTCCGCTTTCAACTGAACGAAGATAGCAATATGCAAGGATGAGACCCCGTCTTCAGCACCGGGCGCCGGGATCAGCCGAACCTCATTGATTACACCGCTTCCCGAAGTGGCACAGCGCGTGCAGTGCCAAATCAATCGTGTGGCGGATTTGATTCTCTTAGAGAGCGAAAATGTTTTGACAACCCTGCGTGGATTCCCGTTCGAAGCTTTTCGCCAATTCCCCAAGAGCCGTCAGCAATGTGCAGGGTTCAAGGCTTCCTCCGCACCTTACATACAAGCTACTGCCCTGACCGAGGTGGGAATAGGTTTGGACTGATGACGGGCGCCCCGGCGCCGAGTTTCTCGGCGCCGGAAAGGACGGCAATAAGGGTGTAATCACTTTGCGGCGCCGTGCTGCTTTGCGAAGTGGGGTACCGAGGCTCGACTGGTCTTGGCGCCGAGGACACTGTTGCTGCGAGTCGCGAGAACCTCAGAACAGCTGTGCCAAGTGTAGACCCGGAGAAAATGCCGTATCCACTTCCCAACTCCACATCACCTCGCCGAACTCGCTGGCGCCGTAGATACTGGCTCCAAATGCGGGGGAAAACGGATACTTGGCGTGTTCGGTCATCAGGACTCCTTTCGTGTTCGAGCTCCTCAATATGCGCGTTTGCGCGACAACATTCACCGCCGATAAGTCGACCTTATGCGCTCCTGTTAGCCATCCGGAGGTTAAGTGATGAGAAGGGCGTTTCTCAGGACTAATCGTCTTCTTTACGGGTCCAATGTCGGTTAGAACCCGGGCAACGGCGAGGAGAAGGTCGGCACGGCCCTCCAGGGTCTTGGCATCATTATTCCAATCCTGATCCATCACGCAGCTTCACGCGGGATCCGGTACAAAATGGGTATCCGCGCTTTGCTTGAAGACCACGTAAGCCCGCTTCCATGGGTCGTCATTGACTAAGCGCCATTTGTGCCCGGAGCCGCTATTGTCTTCTGCTACCAGTACCTCGCCAGGCTGGATCGTGAATGTCTCGCCGCCCACGGTTGTAAACTCGAGCACACCAGCTAACGTAATGACGTATTGCGTCGTTGGAGCATCGTGCCAGTCCAGCGAGGAGTGCGCCGGCGTTTCCTTGAAAAGGACGGATTCCGCTTCGACGAGTTGACCTCCGCTTACGCTGCCCCGCACCACATGGGAATTCCCGTCGGAGCCGGTATAGAGCCGATACGCTCGTATCATTGTGCGACCTCCGCCAGGTTATTGATCTTCAATATTGCCGCCGTCTCCGCCCGCACCTGCCGGCAGAGCGCGGCATTCTCAGCGAGAGATTGACCGTACGAAGGGATCAGTTCCTTCAGCTTGGTTGACCATCCTCCACCCTTTAATTTGTCTGCGAAGCAGCGCTCAATGACTTGAAGCATGATCCACGCCGCCGTGGAGGCACCAGGTGAAGCACCCAGCATCGCGACGATGGAACGGTCGGCGGCCATCACAAGCTCGGTGCCAAATTCCAGGATGCCACCGTGGGTTGGGTCCTTTTTGATGATCTGCACCCGTTGTCCTGCTACTTCGAGTCTCCAGTCCTCCTGCTTGGCATTCGGATAGAACTCGCGGAGTGCAGCGAACCGCTCGTCCGAGGACTCGAGGACCTGTCCGATCAAATATTCGGTAAGAGCCACGTTATCCCTACCGACAGCGAGCAGCGGCAGCAGATTTTCAGGATCGATGGAGCCGAAGAGATCGAGATAGGATCCATGCTTGAGAAACTTCGTCGAGAAACCCGCATAAGGCCCGAAAAGCACAGAAACTTTGCCTTCAACGTGGCGCCGATCAAGATGAGGTACCGACATTGGAGGCGATCCGGTCGAGGCCTTGCCATAAACCTTCGCATCGTGGCGACCGCTAACTGCGGGATTGTCGCAGCGCAGCCAGATACCACTGACTGGGAACCCGGCGTAGCCCCGCCCCTCGGGAATCCTGGATTTTTGCAGCAGCGGCAGCGATCCGCCGCCGGCGCCGACGAAGACAAATTTTGCCTGGACATCCCAATGCTTACCGCTTTTTTCGTCCCTGATGCGAACACTCCAGAGATCCCCATCACGGCCCAGATCTTGCACTCGACTGAAAAAGTGAATGCGGAATCCATCCTGATCGCGTAAGGAGTCGAGGAGATCTTTTGTAAGGGCGCCATAGTCCACGTCAGTGCCGGTCCGCATTCGCGTCGCCGCAACTTGCTCGCCTGGATCGCGCCCTTCCATGACCAGCGGGAACCATTCCTCGATCTGCTTCTTGTCCTCGGAATGTTCCATCCCGTGATAAAGGGGATGAGCAGTGAGCGCCTCGAAGCGTTTTTTGAGAAACGCGGCATTCTCCGATCCACGTACAAAACTGCAGTGGGGTACGGGATGAATAAAGGACTGAGGGTCTTTGATCGCTCCCTTTTTCACCAAATACGCCCAGAGTTGACGGGAAAGGTCGAACTCGGTGTTAACCTGCAGAGCCTTGAAAATGTCAATGCTGCCGTCACTTTCCTGCGGAGTGTAGTTCAACTCACAGAGCGCTGCATGGCCGGTGCCAGCGTTGTTCCACGCATTCGAGCTTTCCTGCGCCTCGCTGCCCAGGACTTCGTAAATCTCTATCTTCAGGCTGGGATCAAGTTCCTTCAGGATCACTGCCAGCGTCGCGCTCATGATGCCTGCGCCGACAAGAAGGACATCGGGATGATTGGGCGATGTTGTCATAGCACTTTGTCCTGTAGTTCACTTAGCAGTTGCGATGTAAGGCCTGACCATCTTCGTCGGATCGACGACGCGGTCGAACTGGTCTTCCGTTACAAAGCCCAGTTTCAATGCGGCCTGCTTGAGTGTGAGGTCGTTGTACAGCGCGTAATGCGCAATCTTCGACGCTTTGTCATAGCCAATGACGGGCGAGAGTGCGGTCACCAGCATCAGGGAGTGGGCCACATCTTCCTTGATTTTCTTCAAATTTGGCTTCGTCCCTTCGATCAGGAATTTCCGGAAGTTGGTGCATCCATCGGTCATGAGCGTGATGGAGTGAGCCAGATTGAAGATGATGAGAGGTTTGTAGACGTTCATCTCCAGGTAGCCGCCCGCGCCACCGAAGCCTACGGCCACGTCATTGGCCATCACCTGCACGGCGATCATGGTCAGCGCCTCGGCCTGAGTTGGGTTGACTTTGCCCGGCATGATCGACGATCCCGGCTCGTTTGCTGGGATCTCCAACTCGGCGAAGCCCGCGCGCGGACCGCAGGACATCAGCCGAATGTCATTGGCGATTTTGTAGAGCGAGACCGCGAGAGTACGAAGTGTGCCCGAGAGCTGTACGAGCGCATCATGGGCGCCCTGCACCGTGAATTTGTTCGATGCGCTAACAAAAGGAAGGCTCGTAAGCTTCGCAATTTCAGCAGCGGATGCCTCGCCGAATCCGGGAGCAGCATTGATACCAGTTCCTACCGCTGTGCCGCCAAGCGCCAGGCTGTATACGCCTTTCAACGCATCCTCGATGCGCTCGATATTGTCACTAAGCATGCCCGAGTAACCCGACCATTCCTGGCCGAGCGTGAGCGGTGTGGCGTCCTGCATGTGGGTGCGGCCGATCTTCACGATGTCCTTCCACTCGTCGGCCCTCGCCACGATCGCATCGCTCAGGGCCTTCACCGCCGGTATCAGCCGCTCTTTCACGTTTACTGCTGCCGCAATGTTCATCGCGGTGGGGAAAGAATCGTTTGAGGACTGCGACATGTTGACGTGATCGTTAGGATGAACTGGCGTTTTACTCCCGAGCGGCGTGCCTGCGAGTTGGCAACAGCGGTTCGAAATGACCTCATTCACGTTCATGTTGAATTGGGTGCCGCTGCCAGTCATCCAGACATGCAGAGGAAACATGTCTTCATGTTGACCCGCGAGGATCTCGTCGCACGCCTGAACAATAATTCTGTGACGCTCGTCGTCGAGCCGACCATCAGCATGATTGGCATTAGCGGCGGCTTTCTTCAGGGTCGCATACGCTGCAATCATCTCGCGCGGGATCAGATCCTGTCCTATGCTGAAATGTTCAAGCGAGCGTTGCGTTTGTGCCCCCCACAGCTTGGCGTTCGGCACGTCGACTTCACCGAGGCTGTCGGTCTCTTTCCGTATGTCCGTTACCGTCGGGTTGCTGGCTGCACTTATTGCGCCCACGGTCTTCTCCGCCTTGAAACTTGTTTCGTCATAACCCGTCCTGCTCCACAACCCCGCTCAGTGAACATATTCGATAGTCCAAACGTCAGAAGCGGGACATTATGAGATACGGATTTCTTGTTACGACTGAGGGCTCGGCATGAAGTGCCTCGTTTTTAGTCGCCAGGTTCTTTTAAGGCGACGGCTTGTGCAGAACGCCGCCGTCGTAAGCCGCGGTAGCCAGTGTCGCGAGCATGTTTTCACGTTTTCCGGGCGAGGGTCAAACCGGAAGTCGCGCCGCCGGATTAGCACCGAAAAAGACCTTCTCATCACCTAACCTCCGGATGGTTAGCAAATCGGAGCTTGGCCCCGAACCTGCTCTCCGTTCCAGAAGAGATGGGCGTGATCCCAAACCGAAACAGCTCAGCCCAACAATGTGTCTAAGGACGGATGCCCGTGATCCGGGAGTGACCGTCACTTTCGACAAGCCGACTTTCTATGAGCAGGTCCTTGGAGTCAACATCTGTGTTCCTTCCTTTGGTTTTGTTGGTTGATGTTTGCGACGCATGTTGCTCTCTACCGAGTTTCTATTCGCACTCTCAATGAGCTTCGTTGGTGCGGGAGCTCGGTGCCGGTTGGGGTTCAGTAGAAGAGTCGATGCTGCATTTTTCTGAATCGTTAGACCGATTGGTCTACTCTATCGAAATGCACGGCAAGATGACTCGGACGTTTCAGGAGGTTTTCACACCATGTCAGCACCCACATCCAAAGGCACCGCTCTTATCACTGGTGCTTCCACCGGCATCGGTGCAGTCTACGCAGATCGCCTTGCCAAGCGCGGTTACGATCTCATTCTCGTGGCTCGCAGCCAGGAGAATCTCTCTGAAGTTGCCGCACGATTGAAGTCCACCGGTCGAAGAATCGAAACGATCGCTGCCGACCTGACGAATGCGGAAGATGTTCGGAGCATCGCCGAGCGTTTGAGCACCGACTCCGCAATCACTGCGCTGGTAAACAACGCCGGCCTGGGCAGCACAGGGAAACTTCTCGATTCGAACATCGACGATCTCGAATCGATGATCTATTTGAATGTCACCGCTCTGACGCGGCTGGCCCTTGCCGCCCTGCCTGGTTTTGTGGCACGCAAGAACGGTCTGCTGATCAACATTGCCTCCGTCGTTGCTCTCGCGCCCGACCTTCTGAACGGCACATACAGCGGCACCAAGGCGTATGTCGTGAACTTTACGCAAGCGCTGAAGAACGAATTGGAAGGCACAGGCACCACTGTCCAGGTTGTGTTGCCCGGCGCAACTGCAACGCCGTTCTGGGCAAAGGCCGGTCGTCCGGTGGAGGACCTGCCGAGCGAGATCGTGATGGCCGCTGAGGATATGGTCGATGCATCCCTCGCCGGTCTCGACCAGCATGAGCTGGTTACCATTCCGGCTCTACCGGACAGCGCCGACTGGGAGAAGTACGATGCGGCGCGCAAAGCTCTGGGGCCGAACCTTTCCCATCGGGAACCGGCGGCTCGTTATGGGATTCAGAGCTGAGCCTAGTCAATGAAGAGCCGCGAGGAGAGTTGTATGGCGACAAAATCGACGCGTGACCACTTGATCGATGTGGGCGTTGGACTGATGCACCAAAACGGGTACAACGCCACCGGGCTGACCGACATTTTGAAGGCGGCTGATGTGCCGAAGGGTTCCTTTTATCACCATTTCGGTAGCAAAGAGGACTTCGCCGCAGCTGCCTTGGAACGGTATGGGATGCGCGAGCGGGAGCATGCGGGGGCTGTCCTGAACGATACGACGACTGCTCCGTTGAAGCGCCTGCGGCGTTACTTCAGCGATCTCGGGAAGATCTATGGCCAGAAGGCAGCGATCCCCGGATGCATGATGGGCCGCTTCAGTCTGGAAATCGCCGCGGAGAGTCCGCAGTTGAGAAAACGTGTCAGCGCTACGTTCGATCACTGGCAGCACACGATCGCGGTGGTCATACGGCAGGCAGTTGCGCAAAAGGAACTCCCTGCAGGCACGGATCCCGAGTCGCTGGCGGGCTTCCTGCTCAACAGCTGGGAGGGGGCGCTATTGCGCTCGCAGGCTCAACAAAGCAACGTTCCGCTCGAAACCTTCATGCGCTACATCTTCGATCGGCTGCTGACGAAGGGATCTAAGAGCAAGGGCCCCGGCAACCGCTGATCTCCTGGTTATCAACGCGTTGCCGATAGAACACGGCGGTGCATTTCATTCACCCAAAAGATGGTCATCTCGACCGTCTGAAAAACAGTGCTCACCACAAGGGAGGAGCGAATGTCCACAATTCATCTTCACCAGACAACTACCCTCACGCCCGAGCAGTATGTCGCCGGGCTCACCGACTTCGGGCCGGACCGCTCGAAGCTTTTTGCCAACAGCGCCGACGAGTACCTTAAGGTGCATCAGCGGGACCGCACGCACGCCGACGTCACCGAAGGCTCCAGCGGCGTCTGGGAGCGACTGCAGTACGACTGGTCCGATCCTCAACACGTCGTCCTCACGACCACAGACTCCAACGTGTGGGGAGGCGCCTCTGGCCACAGCTACACCTTCACGCGTCTTCCCGACGGCACCACGGGCATTGACGTGGTTGTCGTACGCGACGGCAAGAACCTCAAAGGACAGCTGCTCGGCTTAGTGCTCGGAACCATCGGCAAGGGCGTTTTGGAAAAAGCTTTCTTAAACAGCGTCAAGGCCATCGAAGCCCGGAACGGTGCGGCGAAAGAGGGACGTGCCGCATGAGGAGGCGGTAGTTCAGCGGGATAAATGCGTGCACCATCGCCAATGCATTCATCGACGATGTCGAACGCGATTTCGTAAGCCAATACGCTTCTCTTCGCAAGAGTTTCGAACGTCACGCCTTGAGGGACAAGTGATTCGGCTGTTCACGCTCGCATTCAACAAATCTGACTCGACTCAGGTGAACGCATAGGAGGAATAAACATGGCAAATCCCATTTTGGTCACCGGCGCGGCGGGACGCGTCGGCGGAGTGGGGCGCACGATCACCCAACTGCTGTTGAAGCAAGGCCAAGCGGTGCGTGCGATGGTGCGAAATGAAGACGAACGCGCGCAGGCGTTGCGCGATATGGGCGCCGAGGTCGTGGTCGGCAGTCTGCTCGATCTCGATTCGATGCATAGAGCGATTGCCGGCTGCGAGACAATGTACTTCGGCATGTCGGTTTCGGATACCTATCTGGCCGCGACGGTTAATGCCGCGGCGGTGGCGAAGCATCACGGCGTGAAGGCGTTCATCAATATGTCGCAGATGACGCTATCACAGATGAGCATTGCCGAAACCACCGCGAGCCCGCAGCATAAGCTGCACTGGCTCGCCGAACAGGCGCTGAACTGGTCCGGTCTGCCGGTCGTGCACGTGCGGCCGTCCGTGTTTCTCGAAGGCCTCTTCCTGATTTTCACTTCGGATTCTGTCAGGAAATCAAATCAGATCAGGCTACCGTTCGGCGAGGGTAAGACTTCCCCCGTCGCAGCGGAAGACGTTGCACGTGCGGTCGCCGCGCTGCTCGCCAATCCGCAGCCACACATCGGCAAGATCCATCACCTGACCGGTCCGCAGTCCGAGAACATGCATTTCTATGCACAGGAGTATTCGAAGGCTCTTGGCCGCACCATCTCCTTTCAGGACATTCCGGTCGAGCCGTGGCGGGAAGGGCTGCTCCAGAGCGGCCAGCCGGTTCACCTGGTGAATCACCTCGCGACGATGGCCGATCTGCACCGCGCGGGAAGCTATGACCGGATGTCGCACGACGTGTTCAAGCTGACGGGGCAAGCGTCGCTGAACGTGAGGGAGTTCGTCAGGAGGAATGCGGCAACATTCAACGCGTCGGCAAAAGAGGTCTGAGTGTCTGCGGATGCCAAGAGCAAATTCATAACGAGAAACGCGCTTTTCGTGACCTTGGGGAGCGCCGGGGCTACCGTCTCGATTGCGGAATGCGGCCCAAACGTGGGTCGTGGTGCAGGATCAGATCACATGCGTGGAGGGCCACACTCTCGAAGTCAGCACCGTCACTGGGAATGAGTAGCCAGTGACTAATCTTATTGCCCAACATCTAAATAGAAACGAAGAGATGGCAAGTCCCTGCGCAGACTTGCGTCAGCGGGATCGATACCTTCTGAAAGGACAAGCCAGATGCCATTGTCATGCGGATACTTCGCATGATCTCGAAGCATCATGACGAGTCGGTTACCGATATACACTGCAAAACCGGAAAACATCCGGCGCACCTCGGGACTCAAAGGAGCAAGGGCTTCCAGGACAAACGGGTGTGGGAGTTTCGGCTTGGCAAGACGCGGCATCTCGATAATGATGCTCAATACCAGTCATCGCTGGCAATGTTCAATCCCTGATTACAGTTCGACCGTCGGTAGGTGAATTCAGCGACGTGTACGTGCGCTTGCAGGGCATTCCATTCGGCACGATAAGCCGACTTGCCGGTACCTACTTTCGTTGCCCGGCGCCTGCTCGCTGACCATTGTTTACCCGTGTAAAGCGGATGGCCGTGCGCGATTCGTTCATAAGCACGTGTGGCGTCCTCGCCTCGTCTGCTATAGTTGGGCTCCGGTGATTGATACCGGCTCACCAGCCCGCCAAATTGAATCTAAGTTCAGAACCTTCTAAGGCCAAGCCAAGAGGCGACGGATATGCCATCGTATAGGTGCACCGTAAATGAAGTCGGACCCGCCGTCGACGGAATCGAAACAGCTTCGCCCGTCGTTTATATAAACCTGACCGATATCAAGGGAAGTTTTGCGAACACGTGGTTCTATGCGGCCGATGGAGCCCAGAATCAGATGCTCGATGTCGCAATTGCTGCGATCAACAATGACAATGCCGTCGATGTGGTCGCCACGGCGCCGAACGCCGGGGGCAGCCCCTATACGGAAATTGCCCGCATCCACGAACTGCAAACCCGGCCGCCCGCGGCGCCCACCAACTTGCACCTCATCGAAATACAGCCTGCGCTTACCCCGAGCCAACGACAGTTATTCCTTGGCTGGAACGATAACTCGGACAACGAAGATGGCTTCATTTTGGTATTTCAACAGCAGCCGAACGGCGTGCCAGGCGAGTCTAGCGAGGAATCCAATTCAACGCACGGCTACATGGTTCTCGATGGCGGGCATGACTACACGATCTACGCCAAAGCTTTCAATAGAGCTGGCTATTCGGCGCCGTCGAATTCGATTGTCGTCACGGTCCCCGACACCCCTGCGGCCGCCACTGTCTCTGCAGCCGTAATTCCCTCCTCGGGCAATTTCGTCCTCTCGATCACCGGGACCAATTTCGGAAACAACGAGCCAGTTGACATCGCCGTTGTGTGGTCCGTGGTTGGGGGCGGGTCAGGAGCATATCCAATCCAAGTGACCGCCAACAGCGTCGGTGGGTTTAGTGTGCCATTTTCCGGGAATACTCCGGCCGGATTGTGTCCGATATCCGTGCCCTTTGGACAGCAGCAGCCACAACAGATGTTTCAGATCACAGCTACCGGTCGGACGAGCAACAAGACAGCCTCTGCAACCGCCGGACCGTTTACGTGCCCTTGAGGGGCAACGATCATGCTATCGCCTCAATCTACGCACCAAGGAGAACCAAGATGCCATGGTATAAGTGCACAGTTAATGAGGTGGGGCCAGCGACCGACGGTACGGAAACGCCGGATCCCGTCATTTATCTCAACCTCACCGACCAGGGCGGTAGCTTCACCAGCACCTGGTTTTATGCCGGAAACGGCGGACAAACCCCGATGCTCGCGATCGGAATTGCCGCGATCAACGGCAACAAGCCGGTCCAGGTCGGCGCTGACGCACCCAACGCCGGAAACAGCCCATATACAGCAATCTCCCGAATGTATCTTATGAAGGGCTAAGCTGCCGGTTGCCGCCGTTACCACTCGCAGGGGGGTGACGCCGTTCGAGACGCGGACCCAGCGCGCGGCGTTGCCGTCGTAGACGCAGAGGGGTGTGGCTCCGGGCCAGGTGGAATTTGCATCACACGACGCAGTTTGGGTGCCGGCTGCCAAGCAGTAAGCTAGTCAAACTTGCAACTACTTTGCGTGGCTCTGAGTGAGTTGTTCCGCGAGGCGGAAACTACGCTTCAGAGCCAGACAAGTCATCAGAGTCGCCGGAGGCCTGGCGTCATTCGATGGTGAGATCGACGTGCGGAGTCGATTTGCTTCTTCCAAGAAGACTGAAAATTACCTCTGACTTCCCGGCCGCAATCTTCATCCCGGAGGCGGACGCACACGCTGCCACCGCTCGGCCTGAACTCGCAATTTGGGGAAACAATGTGCTCATTGAACGCCTATATGCGCAATCCTCAGGGTTACTCCTCAAAAACGGGCTTCTCGTCAGTCCGGGCATGTAGCAGGCCTCATATGACTTCCGCCAATTTGGGTTCAAAGGACAACACGTCTCCAACAGTAGGGGTGACAACGCCTCTACTTCTCATTGAGCAAGAGCAACATGTGGGAGATCACCGAATACGGAGCGTCGGGTTCTGAAAAACGAATCCCGCCGCCTCTCAAATGATCTTCGCCATTGGAGAAATGTCTCTTTCGCTTTCATTGATCGACCGATATCGAAGTCCTGTTGTGCTGATAACAGACGTGATATCGTCTGTGCTTGCAATTCCAGATCCGCGAGCACAGATCGACATTTCCAGCAGATCTTTAGGTGATTGCGGATTCGACGCGTTCGGGCGGCGGATACTTCACCATCGAGATAGGCCAGCAGCGCTTCGTCGTCAAGATGCTCGCGTGACGTTCTTCTTATCATGGCCCTTCACACTCCCTTCACCAGTCTTTCGCGCCGTAGCTTGTTGAAGCTTTCGTAATGCGCGTGCCAACAATGTATTGACGGAGTTCATGCTGATGCCCAACTGACCAGCAATCTCCCGGTACTTCAGCGCTTCGAGCCTGAGCAGCAACACCTCCTCCTCCCGAGGTGAGAGCACCGACAGAAGGCTACGGATGTCCATGAGACCCGGCCTCTCATTCTCAGCGCTTCCTGCGATCTCCGATTCATCAAGCGGCTCATGGACCTTACGATCTTTCATTTGCCTGTTCATGGCTCGGCGCAGTACGCAAATCGTCCACGCCTTTGGGTGCTGAATGCTTTTGCCGGCTCTCAGAGCCTGATAGAGCTGCATGAACGCCTCTTGCGCCAAGTCTTCAGCAAGTTCATAATTCGCGCTCGTCCGGAGTGCATATCGGACGAGCGCCATGTACCAGCGATCGAAGAGCGCCGCTACCACATCGGTTGCATCATTTTCGTTCACGACCCCCGCCAGCCGACAAGAAGTAGCTGTCTAGTAGTGGCCGCGGCGGTCGATTTTAGCGACAGGTCCGTTGATTTTATTGATTATTGGTGGGTCGTGGCCGCGCCATTCATCTTTTGGCGAGGGTTGCGCGATCAGCGACGGAGAGGAGAAGCGGGGCGCCGTTATCCTCTAGCTCTCGCCATTCCCGGGGTTCGCAGGCTTTAGCCCGTTGTCGGATAACAACTTTTGCAGGGTGGGAAGAATATCGACGTGATGCCGGGCCAGATAGCGCTCGATCTTGGGATTCTTGAGCAGGCGGTCCAGATAGGCGCACGCCACGGTCAACGTAAGCACATCCGTCCCGTAGGACTCTTCCACCGATTTCAAGTCCCTGAGTAGAAACTCGTTTTCCTCTTCCAGCATCGATCGTGCCGCCATAGAGGTCGCCTGCCACTTTTTAGAGGAAGCAGCCGGGCCTTCCAGCATCTCTGGCTTGGTGACGGCCAAGAGCGCTTTTGCGAACGGAATGGTATAGGTTCCACCCGCGACCATGTGTTCGGCAGCTTCGATCTGGCGAATCGGTTTCATCTTGCGCAGGATGCCAAACACTTGCGGACTGATAGCCTTGTTGATCAGTATCTGCACAACCTCCGGGCAGATGCCATTCAGCAGGTCGCGCCGGAGGCGAATAGAGTCCAGGCTGACATCCAGGGCAGTTGCAATGCGTTCTTCTGTAAGTCCGGTCTTCAGAGCCTCGAGCAACATGAAGTGCTGCGCGATAGCGGGTATGTGATTAACGTGCCGGTTATAGGTATAGGCTTCATCGTCGGTTGACAGCAGACATTTGGCCTCTTTGATCCCGATGGACTTCATTATTTCGAGGCGCATGTGTCCTTCGAGGAGAAGGTAGTCGCCCGGTCCTCTCGGATAAACCACCAGCGGCTCAATCAAGCCGATGTGCTTTAGCGAGGCGGTCAGCTGCCTATAGAAGTCCCCCTTTCGATGACCTTTGGTGATTTCCTTCTGCGGCACGATGATCTCGAGGGGCAGCTCAACGATCTGCTTTTCGAAGGCTGCCTTCACAGCGCTGCTTGACATCGTTCTTTTCCTACGAGAGCCGCGCCATGAGTTGTTTCGGCATATCGACGATGTCTTCCGCCCGCAATAGCGTGACGAAGTTTTCGTCGCCTACGAGCTGGCGCATCACCGATGTGATCAGCACAAGCCGTTCCTTGGTCAAGTCAGCCTTTGCGATAAGGGCCTTCTGTTCCCGAACCCGCTGTTTATAGACCTGAACCAACATATTGCCCGTAACTTTGCGTCGGGCTTCTTGCGCTTTGCCTTCCTTCTGCCTCTTCGCAATACGTTTCGCAATAAGACGTCGGGCAGCGGCTAGCTTGGTTCCACGCAATTGCCCCGTCTCGTACGCTTGGGAGAGAGCCTCTGAAACCTCGGCATCTTTTCCGTTTGCAATCTGAACCGCGACGCTGATTGGCAACCTGCCTGCCTCCACATTTTCAATGAGGGCGACCTCTTTGTGTTCGACCAAATGAACGATGCCGGAGACGTACATGCGTTCCATTCCGATCTTTCTGGCGATATCCGACACGCTATATCCACGTTCGCGGAGGCATCGGACCTCGCGGAGGATGTCCCGATTGGATGGGGGTCTTCTCGCGATGTTCTCGACCAAACTCATGAGAAACTGGTCTTCGCGTGACGCCTCCGTGACGACCGCGGGTATAGTTGTTTCGCCCAACGTGAGAAAAGCCTCAATTCTTCCTTGCCCGCACACGAGATCGAATAGCTTTCCATCCGCGTCTGCTTCTCTACGACGTACAACCGTAATGGGCTTCTTGAGGCCGACCTCGCTGATGTTCGCAACGATCATCTGCCATCGTCCCCGACTGCGCGGGCGCGGATTCGCAATATTGATCTGTGCAATCGGAATACGTTCGATGAGCTGCTCTTTCATGCGGCGCCCTCCAGCCGTGCCCGTTGTGCCATCTCCATAAAGAAGTTCAGATTATTGAAGCGATAGACGTCCAAGATCAGGCCGTTTTCAGAGCGGAGACTCAGGCGCTCCGTCAAGACATCGAGGCGTGGCAGGAGATAGTAATCCAGAATCTCTTCATTGCCGGGCCGCAGACGGGCCGCGATGATTACGTCTGGCGTCAAGCTCTCATCGAATCGAAGCTGCCAGCGATGGCTGCCTGCACGAGTCTCACGGCATCGCGCAAGGATCAGGGAAGCCGTATATTCCGCATTGATGTGGAGCAGATCGTTGTCTTCACTGACGCTGACGGTCGCGCCTAATCCGAGCAGCTGGTCAAGAATGGAGGCGATGAGATCAGCATGTCTCCGTCGCAATTTGCGATTGATTTCGACATAGGCAAAATCCCGACCCGGAGCCCACCCAATGAGTGCATAGGCCCGGGTGAGGCTTCCAAAACGGGTGGAATAGCAGGAACTGGATGGCATCTCCTCGGTTTCATCAATGAGGATCCCGGAGAGCCTTCCTTGGGCCCGTAGCAGTTGTCTCAATCGCTCAAGGAGGTCTTCATCAGAGAGATGGCGATGCCGCGACTCAATGATGGCCCTTGCCTGCTCAAACAGGTTTGCCGTGACGATCGGTTCGAATGCTCCGTCTCGCCAGATCCACATCTGCCTCGGGTTATTAACCCGTTTGTGCTTCAGCTTGAAGGAGCGTCGATTGTAGATGTTCGCCCCGATATATTTCGGGTTGATCAACAATTGATGGACTGTCGCGCGTGTCCACGGACGCCCATGTTCTCCTGGAACGCCGCGCGCGTTCAGGGTTTCCATGATCTCGCGTTCCGTTTTTCCTTGCGCGACGAACAGATCGTAAATCTGCTGGACCGTCTCAATTTCTCCTTCCGGTCCAGGGACTAGAATGACGCGGTCAGTCTGAAGGCTTTTTCGCTCGCCCCGGTCCAGCAGCCCCTTCGGATTCCGGTCACGGTCGATCAATTGCCGTCGCAGACCATATCCTGCCGGTCCTCCCTGGCGGAATCCAAGTTCGATCAGGCGGCATTGACCCGAAAATACCTTGACCGATAACTCCCGGCTGTATTCCGCGGCCATCGAGCGTTTCAATGTCTTGAGCACGGAAGATGACATGCTGCCGTCATTCTCGAACTGCTCCGCGCAATAGTGGACGCGGATGCTTGCCCTCTTGAGGACATATTCGTAATAGGCGCTCTCATCCACGTCCTGGAAGCGTCCCCACCGGCTCACGTCGTAGACGAGCAGAGCCGAAAAGTTCGCCTGCTTGTTTTCCACGTCCGACATCAATCGGTTGAGACCCTCCCGACCAGCGATATTTAGGCCGCTCCTGCCGTGATCCGAGTACGCCTGAACGATTTCCATACCGTGCGCGGCGGCGTATAGACGGATCACTTCCAATTGGTTTTCGGGGGAATACTGTTGGTGCTCGGTGGACATGCGCACGTATTGCGCTGCCCGGGAGGGCAGATGCCGGTTCGGGGACGCAGTAGCCGTTTTCTCCATTCGTATGCCACCAACCCTTGCAGGAAATCCCCTATGCTGTTCGGCATCTGGCGAGTCCTCAAAAGACTCCGTTTGATTAGTGGCAAAGCGACATTCTTTTCACGACAAGACGGGCAAATTTAGTTGTGGGAATTCTCGAGGGTCGAGGCGACGAGGAAGTTTCGTCGATGACGCCCATCAGGGAATGATCATTCCCTGATACCTAATCAATAATTCCCTGTTCCGGATCGGACCAGACTGCCGTAAGTCTCCTTTATCCAGTGGGATAGAGGATTTCCATGCGGCGACTTGGGCGCGAAGGCCGAAAATTTCTCTGTTTCATTCCCTGTTAACGGGAATTCGCCGGAGAGCGGTTCGCTCTGGACTCTATCCACCGCCACAGAGTTCCTCGAATCCCATCAAAATCAATGAAAATGCCATTTTCCCCTTTATTCATAGGGGTTCGCGTACTTTCTAATTTGTTCATCCAGACCGGTTCTTTTCATCTGGACAGGTCACTGATGACAAAAAACATTAGGATTCGGAGTCTACATTAGGATGGCTCGCAGGGACCGTGGTGGACGTTCAGCGGGGCGACCAAGGGAATCCCCGCACAAGTCGGCATCATCAACGCGCGCTGATCGGCGCGTCGTTGGCGGGTCTGGCCGGTAGTTATCAGACCATTAACGGCAAAGACGATTTTTACCACTTGGTTATCTGGTACCAATTCGGGACACCACATTTAATAAAGGTTGGAACGCCCCGGCTGAAGCGTGATCGCCACGGTGCCATCACCATCGTGCTGGCAATGATTTCGAAGGTGGAGAGTTCATCGCTTGGACGCCGTCGCGGGGCCGTTCCTAGTCGATTGCCTTTTGCGAAATTCGGAGTTTCTTTCCCCGATTGCGTCGCGTAAGATTTGCTGCCGACACGATTCCAAATAGGGGTGATTGCGTGCGGAAAAGGCTCGTCTTTCTATTGCCGCTGGTATTTGGTATTCCCTACTCGGCTGCGGTAGGACAGCATGGAAGCGATGTGGTTCATACGCCGATCTATGGCAAGTTTACGGGCACGCTGAAACTGTCACCGGTCGGTGACGGCACTCATATGACCGTGCTGGAGGCTATTTCCTACGAAGATGGACTGGGGCACGAATTGGACGTCCCGGCTAACTTCGAGACCGACGGAGCATCAATACCGAGAGCGCTCTGGTCAATAGTCGGTTCGCCCTTCTCAGGTGGCAACTACGTTGAGGCGGCTGTGATCCACGATGAGGGTTGCGTTTCCCATAAGTATTCGTGGGAAACAACACACCTAATGTTTTATAGGGCGATGATCGATTCCGGCGTCGGCGAGCACTACGCAAAGGTGCTTTACTACGGCGTACGCTTGGGTGGGCCGCGCTGGACTCCGCCGGGTTCTCCTCTGGGAAAGGCTTCCGCGACCTCCATCGACAGTCGCCCCGCGGTGACGTCAGAGGACGAACTAAATGCCCTAACACGAGACTTTGACACGGAACTTACGGAGAGCGAGAAAAGCGGGAAAGCTTTCACCGTCGAGCAAATTGACGAAGGGACTCGAAAGAACCCTTTGTTCGACAACCCTTCTGTGTTGGCGGCCCCTAAAAGGCAGGGTCCCCGGAAGTTCTAGCATTATGGCGTAACTGGAACGTCATCGCCTGTTGCACCCAAGAGGGGCAGAACGGCGGGCAAGGCTTTGTCCAGATCACACGTCAGCCACGCCACAACAACCTGCTCAAGATCGACCACTTGCGGCTTTGACCAAGAACTATGGTCGTTTACGGATCGAACCGTGATTGCGGGACCAAAGCGTTGGCGGGACGGATTTAGAACCGCGGCAGGCACGCACGTTATAATCCGGCGAAACCATGTCGGCCCCTCACAAGATTACCCCCTCCAATCCTCGCGTTGCCTCTCTACTCAGCGACGTTACAAAAGGAAACATCAAAATTCCGGTATTTCAGCGAGAATATGTCTGGCATGACGATCAGATCATGAGTCTGCTCGACTCCATATATCGGGGCTACCCGGTTGGCTCTTTGCTTCTATGGTCCACAAAGGAACGGCTTAAGCACGAACGCAACGTTGGTGGATTCGTCCTGCCTGAAACTCCCGAAGATTTTCCCGTTCAGTACGTTCTGGACGGGCAACAGCGGCTCACAACGCTGTACGGAGTTTTCAATTCCGGTGATCCCACGGATGATCCCGAACTTTCGAAGCGTTTCAGCGTGGTCTTCGTCCCAGATAAGGGGGAGTTTGTACATTCATCCGTTGCTGATCCGGCGACCTCAATCAATTTGCGCAACATACTCGACACCACGAAACTTCTGCCGGAGTTACCGCGATTCACCATCCCTCAACAAACGGAAATCGCAACTCTGACAGAACGATTCAAAGACTACGAGTTTCCCGTTGTTACGATTAAGGACCGAAGCAATCAGGAAGTTTGTCGAGTTTTCCAGCGCATCAACTCGTCTGGGACTACGTTAAGCACGTTGGAACTTCTAGCGGCTTGGACCTGGTCCGAACAATTTGATCTACGCACCGAAATTCAATCCCTGTTGGACCGACTGGCTGACAAGAACTACGGCACTTTGGATGAAGCTGAGGTGATGCGGTGTCTGACGGCTGTCGTGAATGACGACATTGACAGCGATGCGCTCGTCGACATAAGGCCGGAGTTACTCGTAGAAGGAATGTCCAAACTAAAACAGGCGATGTTCGCGGCGATTGATTTCCTCGATAAGGAAATTCGAATCAAGAACGCTGTGTTCGTTCCCTTTCCAATCATGCTCGTGCCACTGGTACGTTTTTTCGCGAGCAATCTGAAGCCAGACGTGCACCAAAGAAAGGGAATGCGCCGATGGTTTTGGCACTGTGCATTTACTCAGCGCTACAAAGCCGGCACCAATCGCCTCGTAGTAGACGATCTTGAGAAAATGAAAGAACTCGCCACAGGTAAGCCAGTTTTCGACAGTCTCGCTGCCACGGTGGACCACACCATATTTCTCAAGACATGGCGGATCAATTCCACTATGGCTAAGGCTGCAATCTGCCTTCTGGCTCAGCTTGATCCAAAAAGCTTTCTTACAGGTACACCAATTGATCTGAGCGATACGCTATCGGCATACAATGCGCGACAGTTTCATCATATCTATCCAAAAGGATACTTAGGCAGCAAAGGCATTCCGTTCCACGAAGCCAACGTCATAGCCAATATATGCATGCTCACATCCGCGGATAACAATAGTATTAGTGACGCCGACCCCGCTGCATATTTTGCGGTGATCCCGGACGCCATCCGTAGCGATGTGATGGGTCGTGCCCTTGTCCCATCTGAAGATCAAACGGGCTCCAGAGTCTATTCGGATTTTGTGAAATCTCGAGCGTCGGCATTGGCTACTATGGCTGAAAATCTAATAGCAAACGGGTGAGGCAGAAACGCGGGTATGCACCGGCCCGCGCCGGGTGTTTCATCCGGGCAAAGGTCCGCGTTGCAGGTTCTCCCTGCACACCATGCCCGACGCGGTCTTTCATTCACGCTGGAGTGTTTCAAGAGGGCAGCTGGAACCCCGTCGCAGGTTCTCCCTGCGCACGCATGCTCCGGCGTGAAGGTTAGCCGCTCAGTCCCGACATCTGAGCGACTAATTCCCGTATTTCGAACAACGCCTTCTCCACCTCTGGATCGTTCTCGATGAGGTCATCGTCCTCATCGCCAAGAAGCGTCTTGCAGTGCACCGCAATCTCCTTGATGCGTGCCCGCGCCTCGTCATCCTCCACGGCGAGTACCGACTGGATGAACCGCGCCGCCGCGGCCAGATTCGCGGTTGCGTTCCGTCCCTTGACCGAGAACACCTGCGCTGACTCATTCATTGGAAAGGTCACACAGGAAACCTCCCACAGCCGCAGTTCGGTCAGATGGCGGATACCAGCATTGTCGTAGTGCTCCTGCAACACGTCATAGCCGATCGATAGCCCCTTGATGACGCCCGACTTCATAAACGTGTACGCCTGCTGGGCGGTCGGGTCACTCAACATTAACGTGCCGTCAACGAACAAACCATCGCGGCTATTTGAGACCTTCACGCTACCGATCGGTTTGTCTGACTGGTGCTGCCACAGCAGCGGGAACGGCTTGCCCGAGGCGATGGACTTGGCGAAGGCACCCGGCTGGATCACATCGCCGCCGAGGTCCACGTTGCCATAGGCGGCGGCCAGACCCTGAAAGGTTCCGCCGTCGGACAGACTTTTTATTTTGAAGCTATAGTCGCGACTCTCCACTTTCGTTCCTCCCTCTGCGGATATGTGTGCCGGGACCAGTTTTGATCCCGGCATGTAATCCAGTGCCGGGTCTGGTTTGATCCGGCGCTACGCTGGAAGTGGAGAGACTACGGACTTGTGGTAAAGGTCCCAGAAATGAACGCCCCGGCGCGTTTCGTGACAAGCGCCAACCGCTTCTCGGCGCGGATGGCGACGAGATTTCTTGTGAAATAGTCGGAATGTTCCGTGCTAATCTCCACGGTCATCTCCATTCTGTCCCTTATCTCCGCGGCGATCGGACTGCCACTGCCAACCAAGAACGTCCCTGCCGCGATGCTGGTCGTAGGAACGATGTCGAGACCGAACACTCGGGGTCTGGTGAGGTCTTGCGGATTGCCGAGCAGGTAACGCCCGAGGGAGTCCTTCGTCAGAGCCAGCTTCCACCAGTCATTCGTATTGACGACCGCGAAGGTCGGATCAATCTCCTTCGCCGCGTTAAGTTGGGCGATGGCTGCGCCGAGTACATCGATGCGAGTCCACCCCGAAGCAGCGGGCGGTAAGAAGCTGGTATTGAAAGCAGACGCCTGCGGAATCAAGCCGTGCAGATTCTCGCCGCTGTTGTCGCCGCTCAACAATTGCAGTTCCTCTTCCAAATTCACGTAGTAGGGCAACGCCGTCGCCAGATAGCCATACAACTCAGTGAAGTCATCCAGCACCTGCCGCGTCGCGGGAATCCACGTCGCGAGCGTTCTGACTTTTTCACTCACAGAGGAGAAGGAGACCGAGTTCTCTGGCTTGATGGAGCCTTCCGCCACCGGCGAAGCAACTGCCATCGGCGAGGACACCTTCACGAAGTCGACAATTTGCATGGTGGTGGGCCGCGCCGGGAGCACCTCACGGATGCGCAGCGTCGGTCGCGCTTCAGGCGTGATCCCCGACGTCCTGTCGATCTGGAGCACGCCGCTCGTAGCAGCGCCAACCGGGTTGAGCGTGTCCGTGCCCGCGCTGCCGCTCGTGATGCCGCTGATGATGGTCTTGCGTGACATCAACTCCGCGACCTCAGCGCCCTTCAGGTTGATAACTGCGCTACCGCGACGATCACGCAGTATCCGCTGGACGCCTTCATTCTCCTTCAATGACTGCGCCAGTGTGGGTGCTCCGAAGGAGGAATCGGCGATATGGCGTGTGGACATCTTGAGGTCGATAGCGTCGACCTGGGACTGCATCCGGGCGACCTCTTGCTTCGAGGGCAGATCGGCGATCATCGTCTTGAGGGAGTCGATGTGAGTCTTAAATTCAGAGGGCATGGCGGGCATGATTAGACGCTCCTGTGGCGGCGCAGTGAGGACATCGTCCAGCTTGAACGAACGACCATCCGGTTTCTTTAGACGATCGAATTCGTTGTGATCCACGGTGTAATGAATCAAGCTCTCTAGCGTATCGCTTTCACTTCGTGCGGCCTCACCAAAGTAGGTTTCGCCACCGACATACTCGGGCGGAACGGGAACCAGTCTGGTGAATGCCGGGCGCGTAGGCCTGAACGTGAGTACGTTCGCAACCTCAATTTCAGTTGGCTGCAAATAGAGAGAGTAGGGAGTAGCCGTTACTTGTAAATAGGAGGAACTGCGGATGGCCGACCGCAATGAGTTGATTTGGGTGGCAATTTTCTTGGCCTCGATCAGCCCTTCCTTCTTTGTATAGCCGACGGATGCGCTGTCGGCCTCATCATCGATGATCAGCGTCCGTTGGGCGGCCATCGCCAGGTTTTTGCTAAAAAGGTCAATGAGCCGCCTGAGATTGTCGCTTTGTTTCTTGGCGACGAAGATTAGCTTCGACTGCAGTTCGAATGCGCCGAACGAGTCAGGGGCATGCATGATGTCATAGATCTCAAGTTCGGCATCATTGACGAACATCTCGAATTCACTGTTTAGCCGTTTGGCTGTTTGCTCAAGCAGAGCTCGCGAATTTTTGCTCAAAACAATCGCAACGTCAAACCCGTTGTCGAACGCAAGAGCCAATATGCTGATAAACGTCCTCGTCTTGCCACTCTGGACTTTCCCAAGCAACATTCCAGGATTGTCAGAAGTCGTCGCTTTTGCGAGCAACTCTTCGACGGTCTCTTCCGCGCAGCGAAAAGTATCAGGGTTAAATGCAGAATTCGCATGTTTATAGGTTGTATAAAACGTCCCAAGGCGGTTAACGCGGTTCGGCATCGGTTCTCCAAGGTTTCATGCAGGCAGTTCTTTCGAGGCTGCATGAAAGGCTGGCAGCACAGTGCGAATCATTGTATGGAAACGACGATTGTAATCTGCCCTTGGCGCGAATCTGACGGTCCCTGGAATCAAAAGTAATAACCACGCTTGGAGCTGGTTAGCTTAGGCGGGATTCGTTAGCCTTGGAGGCGCATTTGCGCATCTTCTGACCACTTCCGCCGGTCCCGTCGTACCCTCCGCAAAAGCCGCTCCGGGCCGCCCCTCGGGAAAGCGCCGACCGCGCGCCAAACCCAAAGACCAGGTTCGTCACTTGCCTCGCCTGCCACTCGGTGCTACGCCGGAGCCGGCCGCCGTTCTTTCCTGTCTGCCGTTCAGTCGTTTTTGTCTCGCTGCGCTCAGGGTGAGAAACAAAACGCCCGACCGGGCAGACAGAAGCAAAAAATGCAATTCAAGGGGCAAAATCAACCGCAACGGCAGACGGCGAAAGAAGTAATCGCCGCCAACGTGCCATACCTCATCAAGCAGCTTGAGCAGGGCAGGAGCGAAGCCCTGACCGCCTATCTCAACGCCGTGAGCCGCTTTCACAACTATTTCTCTCGCCAACATCCTCGAAATCGCACGACAGAAGCCAGATGCAACCCACGTCGGATGGGCATGAGCTACGGCGGAAAGATCGTGCTGTTACCGGGGCAATCAAAGGCCGAAGAGTTCTCAACCCTTGTGCATGAATTGGCGCACGAAATGTTACATAAGACCGACCATTGCACCACAACCACGAAAGTTGTCCGCGAAACTGAAGCTGAGGCTATCGCATTCATGGTGAGCAAGGCCGTAGGGCTGCAAACAGGGACCGCTTCGGTTGACTACATCCAGCTTTATCACGGCTCCTAAACCAAAGGTCACAAGTTGAAGTCCTGACTCGAGACAACACCTTCCGTATACCGATCGGTCAGCTCTCCAAGGGGTATCGACGCCTAGGGGCTGATTCCAGCGGTGAACTCATATGAGGCCTAGAAGTTTCTTTTGCTCGCCCCAACTCAATGGAAGGTGGCCCATAACCGATGCGAGCGTGAGATGTGGCGGCTGCTTGCCTTCGAGGATGGCCTCCATGATCTCCGGAGCCAAAAATGCAGTGCGCAGAATAGGGCCTATGTAACGGGCCTCGAGACCGGTCGCCGTTGCGAGCGCTCGCTGATTTTTGCATTCGCCGGCCTCAATACTGCGAAGCCATTCATGGGCTCGGCTGATGGCCTTGATGAGAGAAGGCACAGGTTGCTGCGTGCGCCCACCGGCTCTCGCCGGAGAGATGATCAGCCGCATCTCTCCACCGCAACGCTTCAGCTTAGCCGGGAATGTAAGGACAATCGGCTGCTCGTTGGACCCGGTGATCGCTTGCGATTGGTGGGCAAGAATCTTATCTGGGTTGAGGAGCCGTGCTCGGGACCCATTCTTGGAAAGGTGAATCTCGATGGAATCCTGATGGATCGTGATGCGGGTCAAAACGCCCGCGAGCCTATCCCTGAGGACCGTTGCGGATTCCTCATCTATGCTCCTGGCAAAATGCTGGGCGCCTTTAACCAGCGCACGGGTGGTCGCAAGATCATCGTCGTCTGAGGCAAGCATGCTCGCAATCCGATCCTCCGAACCAAAGAACTGCCCGATTTCGGCGAAGACCAATTGTTCCAGCTCCCTTGCCGGGATTCTGGCCGGCTGGTCCGGCGCTGTCGGCCGTCCATGAATCGCGTTCTGCGATACGTAATATCGGTATCGCCTCCCCTTCTTGACGGCATGGGAAGGAGTGAAACGACTTCCCTGCTGATCAAAGACGAGTCCGCACAGAAGACTGGGTTCGCTTGCGTTCGTGCCATACCAGCGAGTACGGTGATTTTCCGCTGTCTTCGCCCTCACGCTCTCCCAGAGTTCCCGGTCAATGATGGCTTCGTGCGCTCCCGGATACGCACTTCCCTTGTGGGAGATCTCTCCAATATAGATTCGGTTTGCCAGGAGTTTGTAGAGAGCTCCGCGAGAGTGCGATCCACCTCCGGCTTGCTGGCCCGACGAGCTGGTTCGAACCTTGCTTCCCATTCGATGCTCATCCAAATGCGCCTTGAGCTTCCTGACGCAGCCCAACTTCAAGTACGCCCAGAAGATCTCTTGAACCTGCTTGGCTTCCGCTGGATTGACGATCAACTTGCGATCCTTTAAGTCGTATCCAAGAGGTACGCGTCCTCCCATCCACATGCCTTTTCGCTTGGAAGCTGCGATCTTGTCCCGGATCCGTTCGCCCGTGACCTCCCGCTCAAACTGCGCGAACGACAGCAGCACATTCAACGTCAGACGTCCCATTGATGAAGTCGTATTGAACTGCTGCGTGACGGAAACGAAGCTCACGTTCCGGGAATCGAATACCTGGATGATTCTGGCGAAGTCCGCAAGGCTCCTGGTCAACCGGTCTACCTTATATACGACCACTACATCGATCTTCCGGGCGTCGATGTCCGCCAGCAGCTGTTTCAGCGCAGGTCGTTCCATGGAGCCGCCGGAGTAGCCGCCATCGTTATACTGCGCTTCGAGAGCGCGCCAGCCCTCCTGGCGTTGGCTTAGGATGTACGCCTCGCACGCCTCCCGTTGCGCGTCCAAAGAGTTGAAGGACTGTTCGAGACCTTCTTCGGAAGACTTTCGAGTGTAGATCGCGCAGCGAATCGCCCGCTTCGTTCCTGTGCTCATGAACGGGTTTGGTCCTTTCGGCCCTGTTTCTGACCGAAAAACAGCGGACCTGACCAGCGAGTTCCTGTGATCAGCCGTGCGATCTCAGACAGGCTTTTGTAACGTTCTCCTTTGTATTCGAAACCCTCCTCCGCCACCGTGACCTGGTGAGTTTGGCCGTCCCACTGCCGAATCAATCGCGTGCCGGGTTTGATTCTGGTGGAGGATGAAACTGTCTTTGCGGCTTGGTTTGGATTTCGCTCGAAGCCCTCAGCCAATTCACGGAGGCGCCGTTTGTATGCCGGCTTCAGTCCGCCGTAGGCCTGCTCCTGCAACCTGTAGGCGAGCAAAGGAACCAATATCGGCTTGTTAAGGTGTGAAGGCGGATGCTGTTTCAGCTTTTCACGCCATTTTGTCAGAAGCTCAGCCTTGCTGAGCGCAGGCAGGCTTGCGATCTCTTCTTCCAGGGCGATGGACACCGACGAATTCCTCCGGTGTCGACATTTCCGCTCTGGTTAGGCGAAGAGTCAAGCACTTCTCTGGAGCTGAGGCTCAAAACCCGTGAAATATGGGCATATCCTGCCGTTTCCATAGAACTGCGCGATTTCGTGGGCAATTCGCCTTATCGAATGCCATTCAAAAGCTGAGATGGCTCGGTTTCGAGGGCGCACGGATCTTCACGATATTCACGCGAACTCGGCATCGGCAGAAACAGCTTTGCGCTGCCTACCTAGATCAGTTGCACTCGAATCGAGTTCGTTATACTTAGCGGGCATGAGTCGATTTGCGAGCAGCTGTGATCCATTCTGGTTGTAGGCGCCTACTGCAGAACGCCAGCCGAAGTACCAATCCGCATTCGAAATGTGTCCCCTTTCCTTTCCTATTCCTTATCCTTCAGTCCACCAGCGGCGATCCTCCTCAATTCCTCGTCGGTTAGTAAGTCAGGGTCGTCGTACTTTCCGCGGTCACTGGATTGTTGTGCTGCCGAAAGAGCCGCCCTCTCGAGTGCTGGCTGGCAAACAGCGAGAAACATCCGCAAGGCAGAGATGTTTCCAGTCAGTGCTTTGTTTGTCAGCTGCTTGACTATACCTTGGAACTTCGAGATACGGGCACGTCGCCCGTTGTCGTTGATGGTGATGAGGGATTTGAACTCTCTGATCAACTCAGCGTCGAAATCCGGAGTTTTCTTGGGACGGCCCTTGGGATTTCCGGAGACGCCCTTTCTGAACTGAGTGTTCCTTGGAGGCTTTCCGTAACCGACTTCATAGCTATCGAACGTGTTCTTCTCGCTCATGGTCTATTGGTCCCTTGTGTTGTGTCCCTGCTGTTGAACGTCTCTCCGGTCTCCACGTGGACTGCTTCGAGCTTCGTCTGCCGTTGCCATCGACGAATGATGGTATCCACATAGAGCGGATCAAGTTCTAGTCCGTAGCACCGGCGCCCTGAACGTTCGGCAGCGATAATGGCAGTTCCCGAGCCAAGAAACGGGTCGAGGACAAGATCGCCTCTGGCCGTGCAGTCCTTGATGGCATCGGCGATCAAAGCGACGGGCTTTGGGGTCGGGTGGAGGGCAAGAAGGTTTCCTTCAGAATCTGAGCGAGAAAAGCTATTCGCTCCTGGATAATTCCAGACGTTTGTTCGATACCGTCCGAACTTGCCAAGCTGAACATTGTTGCGGTGCGATCCCGTTCCGTTCTTGAAAAGGAACACCAGCTCATGGGCGCTCCGATAGAAACTTCCCATACCGCCGTTGCTCTTCGCCCAAACACATAGATTCAGGAGCTCTGTGTAGACTTCCTGCCCTGCGGATAGGAGCTCGGTCATGTGCCGCCAGTCCATGAAGTAGTAGGCAAGGGAGCCGGCAATGCTATGGTCCCGCGCTGCGAGCATTGCCTTGCGGAGAAAGTCGGTAAACTCGGTCGAGCTCATCTCGCCCGATGCCATTCCAAACTCACGATGATGAATCTTGCCGAGTCCGGTAGCATGCCCGTCGATGACGACATTGTATGGAGGATCGGTGATCAAAAGATCGGCTTTTGCGCCATCCATGAGGCGCTCGTAGCTGGCTGCGAGCAGTGAGTTCCCGCAGAGTACGCGGTGCTTGCCTAGCTGCCATAGATCACCCGCAACGCTAATCGCTGATTCCGCGATTTCTGGCAAGCGATCGTCAGGATCGGCTTCGGGGACTGTGTTGAGCCCATCGATGAGGAGATCGATCTCAGGAACCTCGAAGCCAATTGCCTCCAGATCGAAGTCGAGTTTCAGCTCGGAGAGAATCTTGAGTTGTTCGCCGAGCATCCGCTCGTCCCAAGTAGAGTTCTCGGTCAAGCGGTTGTCGGCGATCAGGAAAGCCATGCGTTGCGACTCGGTGAGATGACTCAGCTTGATAGCCGGTACCGTGTCCCATCCCATCTTGCATGCGGCCAGGAGGCGCCCATGACCAGCGATGACTTTCTGCTGGTCATCGATCAGGAGGGGCACGTTGAATCCAAACGACTCGATGCTCTGAGCGATCTGGCGGACTTGTTTGTCGCTATGAACCCTGGGGTTTCTCGGGTCGGGTTTCAGCGATGTCGTACGGAGGTAGGTAACCTCCAACGGCGTTGTCGACAATTGCATTTTTGCCTCCGCTTCCAGAAGCAAAGTAGCATACGCAAAAAATGAACCCTGCTTTTCGCCGGCCGAGACCTGGCGCCGGCAGCAAGTGGCGCCGGCAGTTAGTGGCGCCGGCAACTAGACGGATCGCGTTATGAGGTTTTAATTCGCAGAATCCATTGGCCTTGTCGACGATTGCATTTCTACCTCCGCTCCCCGAAGCAAAGTAGATAGGCAACAAAACGACCCTGCTTATCGGCGCCGGCAACCAGACGGATCGCGTTATGAGGTTTCACATTCACAGGACTTATGCGCGGCGTATAGGCATAGACCCGCGAGGAACTTCCTGTCCGAAATCGTCGATCTGGGTAGTCCCTGTCGCGTCCACTCGAATCTCGAGCAATCAGCTGCGCGACTGTGAGCAATGGGTCATGATCGCCGCCACAAATTGCCTGTCGGTCATCTCTGGCGAAAACACCGTACGGTCCAGGATCCGCGAGATGTAGTAGTCGTAGTTGAAGGCAGTTTGGCAATTCGCGCGTCGTGCAGACCTCATTCTGAGTGATCCACCCGTACCAAGTCCTCTTCAGCGACTGCCCTGACCGGAGTAGGAATTGGTTGGACTGATTATGGACGCCCGGCACGAGGATCAGCCGAACCTCATTACCCCGCTTCGCGAAGGCACGGCGCCCGCACTGCCGGATCAATCGTGTGCCGGGTTTGATTCTCGTGGAGAACGAAACTGTTTTGGCGACTCTGCTCGGATTCCGCTCGAAGCTCTCCGCCAATTCCCCGAAGCCGTCGTTTATATGCAGGCTTCAAACCTGCTCCAGAAACCTATACGCGATCAAAGAAACCAATATGGGCTTGTTGAGGTGGGAAGGCGGCGGCTGCTCAGTCTTTCGCGCCATCGAGGGAGAAGCTCAGCCTTGCTGAGCGCACACGGTTCCGCTTAGCGGGTCTGATTAAAGTCGCGCGTCTCAGGATTTATACGGACTTGCATGAGCGGATGTTGTCCGTCTGAGCAGCCACATTACGCGAGATCATTTACCGGATTCTGTGCGGACCCGAGGGCACTCGCCTTCGAGACCGGGATTTTAGCCTTTTCCGAACCCCCTGCCGTGCTCCCATCACGACCCATAATCTTAAGAGAGAGCTTCCGGTCGGCAAACGCACAGTTTCTTTCAGGCGGCCGAAGACTTTAAGAGCGCCGCAGCTTGCCTCAGACCGCCGCGCGCACGGGTTAGCCTACGCCGGCTTCATATGGGAACTTGCCTATGGGTAGTTGCGGGGCGGAGTGCCTCCGAATCGCAGCGTCGCATACTGCGAATCCCCAACTAATCAGCCACTGTTGAAGATCTGAGCCGATGCTCTCGAGCCGCGTTGGGGATACTCGCCAACTTTTGCATCTTCTGCTTGGGACAAGGTAACGACTCCACCAAGCCGTAATTGCTTATGTCTGTCCAAGTCCCCCAGTACACGCTGGTTCGTTCGCCGGTCACAAAAGACTGCAGCGAACTGAATGGCCTCTAACTAGAACTAGAATTCAATCAGCTTGCTTTTGATAACAACTCATAATCGATTTTATGTAGCCATGACTTCAACGTCGGGCCTCGGAGGTGGGCTCTCTGCCGGCCGGTAAAGGACTCCGAAGACCGGTCGGGTTGGCATGCGCCTCGGCTAGGCTCGGTTGCAACGGCCGGCCTTCCTTCCGTTGGAGACATTCGTCACGGGCATTGCGCGGTGCGGATTCGCACTTTCTGGCCACATCCAGACCAATGTTAACTCGTTAATCGCGACGACGCACCGCGCAAATGCCACCGACTGTCATTCACGGCCAGTTAGATCGGGGCCAGAATTGAGAGTTGAGCAGGCTTCACATCACGACTCACGTCCGCTAATAAGTTATTTTTATTCCAGCTGTGACCTTATTCAGGTACTGGAAAATCGGTGCAGTCCTGCCGTTTTCCCAAGACACCGTAGCTGCGTAGTGCTTGGTTTCATCTAAATAGAAATTGTATGTGCCCTTCGCATGGGGCTGAAAACCGCCTAAGCTCCGCGTGCTGACCACACCCTTCACAGTCACAGGCACAGTTTCGTCCTTGAACAGGTCTACCCATGAACCGTCAAAATTAATGGAGTTTCTGCCGAGCTGTCCGCTTCCGTGAAGCCCCATGTACAACCGAGAGATAGCGTATGTTGGGATGAGGGCGGGTGGATTTGACTGATTGGTTATTTTCTGCGAATTGAGGTGGCCGCCGGCATCGAATTGCAGGTATGGCGCGATCGAGTAGCCGTCTCCTGGCAATTCCAGAAGGTCCCGAATGGCTGGATTGCCCTCCGCAATCACCGCTTTGCGAGCATCACCAGATTTTGATAAGCGCGGCAGATAAAGTTCACCTCTTCCTTCGGCCATCATATTGACGCCGCCGTATTGCGTATCGAACTCGGCGCGCGGCCCGAACGTGACGTTAACGCCAATCGGATGCACTCCGTTTTCCTTTATAAGATCCGCCGGGGAAAGCTGGGCGTTGCTCGGCAGGCCAAACAGAAATGCGCGCGAAAACTGCGATGGAATCGTAACTGCGTTTGAAGACTTTGCATTCGCCGATCCCACGTCAAACGTCACGGCCGGATCAAGAAAGATACCCGCTGGAAGCGCAATCATACGCACAGCCGGATGCCACGGCGCGAGCGCTCCTGTCCCAGAAAACGTCGGCGCGCTGTGTACGGCCGCAATCGCCGAGAGTTGGGTCGTGACAAAAGCGGTGCTGATGTCCGCCGGCGGTCCCGGCACACTCGTGATCTTTCCTTTAGTCGTTACCGGCGTGCCGTAATTGTCGGTAAGGCCCGTCACCTGCAATTGCAGCGGAGAGGATTTGCCGTTCGGCAGTTTTTTCTGTAGGGAGAGCACGATGCCGTCTCGGTCGATCTGTGTAACGATCGCAGGGTAGGTTTCAGGGACGGGGGGTACCGCCTTGGCCACTGCTCTAGTGACGGTGACCGCCTGACCCTTCACTACCTTCAGGTTGATCTTGCTCGTCACCTTGAGCTGCGTGCGGGCCCGTGCTACATCGTCAGTGATGATCGAGGGTGAATTGCTGAACGACGTATCGAGCGATTCGCCATTCGCGCCGCGCAACGTGATGATATACGAGGCGTCTGCGTGTAGCGGCTTGAGCAATGGAATTGTGACCGTTTTGCCAAAAGAGTCGACCGAAAACGGTTCCCGGCTGCCGCTTGCCGTCGGAGTGGCATCGATAGGAAGGCCGCAATTGGAGAGCGGCTTTGCCGCATCAAGATAGTCGTGGCTAACGTCGCACACCTGCATGGTTGACGTGTTTGGACGAATGACTTGATATATCGAATAATTGGTCAGCGCCGTGCCAGGCGCGCCGGGACCGACAAACCAGTGGCTTGCCTGATCGGGAGGCAACGCGTCGAAATCTAACCGGAACGATCGCGAATAGTCTGGACAGTGCGCCTCATAGTCCGGACATTGAAACTGAGTAACCTGCAGCGCGGCTTTATCTTGTGCCATTGCGACACAATGGTTAAGCAGCGCGAAAGCGCCGCACACGGCGATGCCTCTAAGGGCCATGATGATTCACCTGCAATCTTGAAAACTACTTCTAGCTCTTTCTCTTGCCTCTGCTTTTCTTACTAGCGACAGCCTCACTGAAAGCTGCCGTCCATGGTCGCGCTCCGTCAGCGGCAATGGTCATGGCGCCCGGAACCGCCGCGCAGCCGAGCAGCCTGACATAAACGCTCTTGACGGTCTGCAGATCGCCCCCGGCGAAGAACTCGCCCGGTGTCATGTGGTGCGCTGCAGGGCAATGACCAAAGATTTGGTCTTGATACAACTGATACATGAATTTTTGGACTCCGGCCGGCTCGTAGGGGATGCCGGGCACATGCGAAGTCCAAATGTCACGCAGCTGGCTATCAATGGAGTATTGATTGGGCGAAGCGCCGCACCATAGATAGATCGTGAGCTTAAGGTGGTACTCAACAGGATTCATGCCGAACCCTCCTGGTGGCCGGCATGTTAGCACGAACTGTCAGTTGGCAACATCTAAAATGTATCTATGTCTGTGGCGAGGCAAGATTTTGCCTTTTGAGCGCCCGCTTCATTGCGCGGCGGCAACCTTCCAGTCACGTAACCTCGTCACAAATCTGGCGTCGAAACTGTTGTTGTGTATCTGGAATTGATATATATCTTTCGTGGAATCTACCGAGGTAGTAGCGACTCGTGTCTCTGCCGAGATCCGCAGAACAACGGGCTTCGAGAGACATACCCCAGATCGCTCGGACGTCATGTGCGTCTACTCACCAACTGAGCACACAGCCGCCGTGCATCGAAGACAAGACCTCGCTACCGTGACCGCGGTGGTCGGCTCTGAAATATGCGTCCCAACAAACTTTGAGGTAACAGGTGAAATACGGTTGCAATATGCGACCTGTAGGCCGCATGAAGAAGCAGAGGTCGCACAGCCACTAGCACACTGGCAAGAACAAACTGTTCAATGGCGAATGCAGAGAAGGGCGGCGCTTGGCAAGGGCTTGCCAAGTAATGTGGGCGTTTTGTACCAATATAGGTTCGCGAGTACCGACGCTGTTATCAGTATGCTGCTGGCAATCACAGATGACTCTGCTGAGCACGGGAAGACGCGACTTCGTTCAACCCGCATACAAGTTGCTGAATAGAATGGCCGGCAATGAAGTTGGTCAACCCGAACCGGTCGTCACCGAACAGGGTTATACCGCAGTTGCCTCACCTCTGGATTCCTCGCCGATGGGTTGTGAACCGCACTAGTGATCGACCGTACAATCGCGAGTACTTTCAAGTACAGCAACATTCGCATTACTAAGCCCGGCTGTCTAATTCCTATAGAGAACTTCAGATCGCTCATCGCGGTAATGAATTGGGATGATGTGATTCAGGCGCCGCGGGTTGCGCAAACCATTTCGATGCGCCCCCTTCGAGCGCGAGTCCAGCTATCAATTTTCTCTGCTCGAGCGGTTACGTGACTTGCGTTGGCGGTACAGAGTTCGACGATTCCTCTGATCCGTCCAAATATTGGGCGCCCACGAATAGTGCCCATCTGAGTTCAGCACTTAGCTACATCCCCGAAGGCGCATGGAATGATCCGAGCGAGACCTCCATCGAGGCGACCGGGGGAGGATCAAGCCTATGGATTCCCCAACCTTCGTGGCAGGTTGGGACGGGCGTACCTGCAACCGGAAAACGGAATACTCCCGACGTGGCTTTCACAGCTTCCCTGCACGACGCCTACTACATGTGCCTAGCGTATCCCGATGGCAGTGGTGATTGTTCTCAGCACAAATTTCGCGCCTTCGGTGGAACCTCTGCAAGTACGCCTTCCATGGCAGGAATCATGGCGCTCATCAACCAAGGTCTGGCCCAGCGACAAGGCAATGTCAACCCAACGCTTTACGCCTTAGCCGCCTCGACTTTAAATGGAGTATTCAACGACGTCACCACTTCTTCGAGCGGTATCGCGAATTGCGATATCAATACACCGAGTCTATGCAACAAGAGCATTACGCTCTTGACTTCCCCTGCCTCAGTGCTTCAAGGCTTCTCAGTAACTCGGGGGTACGATCTCGCCACAGGGTGGGGCTCAATGAACTTCACCAATTTACTATCTGCACTGATGACACATATGACCCCCGTCGCGAGCACAACATCGTTGTCTCTCTCTTCGGACACCATAAGCACAGATGAATCCACGACGATCACAGTGAACGTGTTTGGGAACGTCGGCTCTCCAACAGGGACAATTCAGCTCACTTCAAATGGTAAGGCACTAGGACTCCCACTCGCAGTCGACTTTGGTACCGTCATTGCACCCAAGCTGTTCTTTTCCGACGTTGGAACATACAGCATCACTGCAAGGTATTCTGGCGATTCACTATATGCACCGAGCATATCTGCCGCTGTGATCCTTACCTCCGTCTTACCCTCATTCGAACTCAGTTCCTCCCCGGCTTCCGTAACCATCTCGAGTTTAGGGGCATCTGGAGCGTCCACGGTCACCGCCTCCACCAGCAATGGCTTTGTCGGAACATTATCGCTCACGTGCGCGGTACCAGCCATGGACGATGTTCAGATCGACAACCTGCCGACATGCTCCATCGGCGACAACGGCCACGTCACTCTGACCGCAAGCAACCCTACCTCGACAGTTGCACTTACGATTGGGACTGTCGCTCCACATTCAGCTTCAGTCAGTACACATCCTGCAACGCCAACTCGCGATAGCAGAAGCGCATTGGCGGCAAGCGCCCTATTTATTATTGTGTCTTCCCTTTACAAGGTATGGTTTCCGTAGTACCCGCAGATACCTATACGCTGCGGTGACGCTCGTCACTATATCAGTGGGCATCGGCTGTAGTCACAGCACAGGCACTCTTCCGGGGTCGTATCTCGTTACCATTACGGCCACGAGTAACGGTAATGTCGCAACAACTCAAATCCGCGTTTCCGTCAACTGAAGCGTTACGGCTGTCATTAAAGAGTTCGGAGAAGTCCGCGCTCACGTTAAGGCAGAATGCCAGTTATGGCAGAGCCAAGACAATTACGTAGGAAAACTCCATGCCTCCTAAACAATCTGTACGATTAACGAAATCTAGGAGACTCTTTAGCGACCCGACTACATCACTTTCGCAGATGCTTTATCCGAACAATGTACCGTTGCGACGCTGGTCAGAAAGGCCTTAGTCCTTCGCCACCCGATAAATACAACTCCTCCGGCTGTGGTTTTGTGGCGGTCTCGTCACGGGTTTTCTCAATCACATTCTACCTAGTGAGCAAAGGGCCCTTTATCCCAATGGGACCTTCGGGTCTTCATTGCTGACTTGTGATCTATGGTAGCAGGTTGGGAGTATACGGAATGGCGTAGTCATTGCTCAGACAATCCGCTGCCGCATCCCGAACATCCTCTGCCTGGTCGCAGAAGATCCCGAGCAACGGATTGCTGAAGAAGAACAGATACTTGGGGTCGAGTTGCGCCCGCTGGAGATCCACATCTTTTGCGGGTGGAAAGTACGGCGAGAGCTCTGTTCGAGCAGCGCTCGAAGCTTGGATGAAATCCGAATCGCCACTTGGATCTGTTCCGTCCCGGATAGACGCGACAATAGTATTGAGCCACTGCTTGTATCCGGGAAATTGAGCAGCCCCACCCGGTACGGGAATAAACGGCTCTGCGGCATTCCGAGCACTGTCGAGAACTGGCTCAAGATCTGCAAGAGCGGTGCCTATCGTAGAGCCGACATCAGCAAGTGCGATTGGGTCGTCCATCATTACTCCTCGGCGCTACAAACCACGGAACAAGGATGTCTGGCTTCGCCGACATTCTCCGGTTTTCGCACAACAGTCGTCTCGCTACCCCGCGGTCCCTTGACTGCTGTATGTCAACCAAGTCCAATGTCAAATTTGGAATTCGCCGACGCAACCGGCCGCGTGTTCACGGTCATCCATTGTTAATCGTAGACACCCTCTATAACGAAACGGGACTCTATCTAAGGAACGGCGCGGTAAAAATATAGCCTGAAGGCCAGCTGATCGACTCGTTGCGGCTTGTACGGGAGTTCGTAAGCTGGAGAATCCGCACTGGGACAACAGCAAGTTATGGGCATGGTCTCGGCATTCCCGAGGTTCGAGCTTTTTTGTAGGCATCCGCGACTACACCAATGATGTCATTGCCGCTCTCGTATGCTGGTGGCAAGACAGAATTCACTATTACAACTACGGGCACCCTGCAATTGACGATGCCTGCGAACGTCCACAGAGTTACGTTGTTGCCGTTATGAAGGCTTCCGTTCTTGCAGGGGTGCGGGTCCGGACAATCTGACCTAACGGAGCAGTCCCAACCGAGGCAGTCGTTGAACATTTCTGTCTTTTCAGCGCTTTGCAGAAGAACGTTTCCACTGGCAAGGTCGTCTACGATCTTGAAGAGATCGTTTGCGGAGAGAACCCATCCCCCACCGCCGCAAGCTAGCGTCCAATCCCCCCAGTTGACTCCGGGGATTGCACCTGCCGGAAATGGGTAAGAAAGGATGTCGGGTGTTCCCGGAGGAGGGGGCATGCATTGAGCGCCTGCAGCCCCATTCAGTCGTATGCCAAGGGGCTGAAAGACATTCTGATTCATATAGCTGATATATAGTCTTGCGCTTGCTTGAGCTCGTGGGCCGTCGCTTAGGCTGGTCAGAGCGGCGCCCTCCATGACTGGAAGGAGCTCCCGAAATAGCGCGAAATTACAATTATTGTAGCTTGCACTCGTCTTGTCTTCCGGGTCCACTCCGCGCGCTACCAGAGCCTTTAATACGGCATAATTTGTGTGTGATCCGTCGCAATCTGCCCGGATTCCAGCCTTGTGAGTCAGCAGATCTCTGAAAGTGATAGTGCTGATGTTCGGCCCCTGAATCCAGTCTGGGTAAATATAGGGAGAGATGAAGCTATCGATCGTTAGATGATTCTTCGAAAGCGACTTTAGAACCCCTATCGCCGTCAGCATCTTACTCACACTTGCAATGTTTGTTTCCAGTTCCGGCTCCATTGGGGTGCTGGGAGGATCGGTACTCGTGCGGGCTTCGCCTCCAAGAGCGGGTGGAATCCCACCAACGATTGAAATGTAGCCAACAACACCGCCTCTTAAAGTGGAGGCAATGCCCTCAGAGAGTTTTGCTTTTGAGATGCATCCCTGTTCATCACACACTATCTCTGATGAAGTCGTGCACTGGGTCATCCCGCACAGCGCAAGAGAAAACAGGCTTAGGGCGACCAATCGCTTGATTAGGTCTCTCATCGAGACCCCCTGGAACAACGAGGGTAAGAATAGACCGAGTGCCGCCAGATGACAAGAACCTTTGGACCTCGTACTGTCGACGGACCGTCGTTAGAGCTTTCTCTTCGTCGCCCGTCTTGTGGCTTTCGCGAGGCTCTAGGCGATAGCCAGTTCTATTTTCGCGATCATGCAGCTTACGTGTTGTAGTTTCCTCGATCAGAAAGCGGTAAGCAGCGCGAAAACTCACGTGGAGGATTTGGATGGAAACCTGGAACCGTGAACAGCTCTATTCAGAAATCTGGAAAAAAATGTTCTCCATGCGAGCGGTGCAATGATAGCGACGCCGGGCTGAGTCGAGCAAACCCAGCCACAAGGGATTTACGAGATAGAGTCGGCATCAGGGAAAATCGTTTCACAGGAGCTCTTGCTAAATTCTGATGGTGATGCTGGAATTTGACCTTCAAGGGGCCATTGACAACATCTTGAGGGAGTTAGATTAAGCCTCCGCCACCTGCGCTGGCGAATGACTGTCTTCAGTCAGGGTCTTGATATCGCGCTTGCCCACGCGATTTTGCCGCTCAAACAACGAATACCGGTGGAGTTCCAGAGCCGCCCATAATTTGAAGATTCCCGTATGTTCTGGCACGCCGATTTGTCAGATGATGCTCGTCCTGCCGAACGGGACGAACATCCATGCCTTGAGCTGATAGACCGTTTGGATGGCGAAGACTCTAGATTTGGCGAGAGCACGCCCACGGTGACGCGGACCCTGATTGACAGTCCAATTGGCCACCGATGGATCCCTAATGACGCTTCCTGAAAAGTCGAAATTCGTAATCTGATCCCGACCATTCTTCTGCGACCAGAGTCGGCCTTGTGGCGTATCGCATCGTACCCAATGGAAATCACCTTTCCAACGAATTTTGCTGTCGGCTTCTGAAATTAGCAAGGCCACCAGATGACCGTCTGCCCGTTGAAGACGTCTTTTTCTCAGAATTCGCAGAACATCTGCGAGCTTGAGTTCAACGCCCCCAAGCTCGATCAGCCCGTCCGCTCTTGCTGCAGCGATCACACTGCTTGCGGTGAGGCGGTGGTTCGCGGCAAACAGCGATTGTCCATGTCTCCGTCCAGGTTGTGCGAACGAGTTGGTCGCGATATTGCAGGCGTAGTTGTAGCAATTGTTGTTGGGTTGGTATCGATAGGACATGAAATTGCCTTTGCAATCCCGCGCTGGATTGAAACCAGTCACTTTTGATTTCACCGTTCGCGCCCACTGAGCGACATGACTGCCGTTCTTCAGTTTGACGGAGCGGGGCGCCGGTATTCGGCCATTTTTCGATGCCTGCGTTGCGAAAGTCGCCGGAGACGTGACACGAAGCACGTAGTGGTAAGGATCATTCGGTCGTGTAAGACCACAGTATCGAGGGTATCGTATGCTCATGATTTTCCTATAGCTCGATTGGTGAGCTCAGAGAATGAAGTCCGACCTGTCCTAAACCGCCGTTTTTTACCGAGGGGTGACTTGCAAAAGGCGCTGATCCCAGGTGCTTCGCTTCAGACGTACCCATCCGAATAAGTCGCACCCGCGGCTCAACCGTACTTCTTCAATGCCTACTAAGCGCTTATGATAGTCTACAGCGCAACCGCGAAGTGCTCCTTGAACGGTAATTGCGCTGAGCGACCAGCCACGCTTAACTGGGCCCTATCGCTGTAAGTGTTTGATTGGAACAGCTTAGCCCATTTTCACCACATAGGCTTGGGCATGAATTATCGCCGCGTTGGTACCAATCGATGGGAAGAGATGAGGAGCCTATTTGAGGCTGCTCTTCTCCGAAGCGAACAGGAGTGGCCGGAATACTTGGCCAATCATTGTGGCGATGACAAAGAGCTTGCGGGGGAGATTCTTCGACTTCTCGTGGCGGATCGCGACTCGGGCCAATTCATGGCCGAACCGCTGTTCACCTTACAAAATCCGCTTGGAAGCACCACCCCACAGGGCGATATTCAACTGCATCGTATCCTCTGCGGTCGGTTCGAAATCCTTGCCTATCTAGGCGAGGGCGGAATGGGACATGTTTACAAGGCTTTCGATTTAGAGCTACGGCAGCGAATAGCGATCAAAGCCATTCGTAGCGAGATTGCAAACACACCAGGTGTTCTATCGCTTTTCAAGCGCGAGATCCTAGCCGCGCGTAGGGTCAACCATCCGAATGTCTGCCGGATGTTCGATCTCGAATGTCACGACTCAATTGAAGAACCTCACGGCACAAAAGACAGAATTACCTTCCTGACCATGGAGTTGCTTAACGGTGAAAATCTAGCACAAAGGCTCAAGCGTTCAGGGCCGCTACCATCCCGTGAGGTTCAAGAACTGGCTTTTCAGGTTGCGAGTGCCCTCATTGCTGCGCATGATGCTGGTATAGTTCATCGCGATCTCAAGCCTTCCAATATCTTCCTCACCAACTTGGAATCGCGACTCCGAGCAGTTGTGACGGACTTTGGCATCGCGAAAGTCGCCCAGTCGTCTGATCAGGCAGATCTTTCTCGGCTAATGACCCTACGCGCCCACAGTGAATTGTGTGCTGGAACGCCTGCTTATATGGCTCCCGAGCAAATAGAGCAAGGGCTGTGTTCACCTGGTAGCGACCTATACTCATTTGGCCTCGTTATCTATGAAGCGCTGACCGGAGAAAAGCTATTCCCGCTAAGCCGCACACCGAATGAATTGCGCAACAGGCTTAAGCATGTTGCGGATGACGCAACCAAGAATGACGTAGCGTGGGAATTGATCCTTTCCGGGTGCCTGCGGGCCGACCCTAAAGATCGATTCGCTCACGGCCGACAAGTATTGGACCTACTGCAGAAGACGCCTGCCTCACGTCTGCGAAGCATGTTGCCTGCAAGACGTAGCCTCCAGCGGCAAACCCATGGGTCAATCGAACGTTGGAAGGCGTTGCCCGTAATCACCCGCGCTGTCTTGCTTGGCGCGTCCGTGCTCGTGATGTTGTTCACCATCGCTTTAATTCCATTTCATGGGAAATTCAACATCGAAGAGAGCGTCGCGTCGATGTCCACTGTCGCAGTGCTTCCTTTCTCGAATCCAGATAAGGATCCTGATGTATATACCCTTAGTCACAATGTGGCCGTCAATCTCACAAACGAACTCGCTAATGCGTCCGGCCTAAGTGTCCCTTCGCAATCCGTCGTGGCCAATCTTAATAAACACACCGATTTACGATCGCTGCGTAGCCAACTCCGGGTCGACACTGTCGTCGAAGGTTCCATCATCAAAGTAGGGAATGATCTTCTAGTGGATGTAGAGTTGATAGATTCACACACCGGAACGCAGCGTTGGGGCCAGAGATACAGGTTTAATCGAAATAATCTGGCGGCGTGGCAGCAGAATCTTTCCCAGGAGATCGCCTTCCAACTGCGTTCCAATTCGAATATTCATCCAAGCAAGATAAGGCAGAAAAAGCGCATTCCTTTGCCGCGGGCGCAGGCAGCATATCTGATGGGAAAGGAAGCTTTGGATGAAAACACACCTGCTAGCGTTGAAAGGGCGGCAAATGATTTCGAACAGGCCATTGATGCGGACCCTGAATTTGCGTCTGCTTTTGCAGGGCTTGCACAATGCTATCTCTCAATGGCTAACAACTATAATCGCCCGGAAGCTGCGCTTGATTTGAGGAACAAAGCCGAGGAGGTTGCGCGCCGCGCGCTCCAGTTGGACAGCACATCGGCCGAGGCTTACGCCGATATTGCGAAAATTCAAGTGATAAGAGATTTCAATTGGGACGCCGCGGAAGGTAACTTCAACCGAGCCGTTCAGCTCGATCCTAGTTACATCCCCGGACACATCAGTTACGCCTTTTTCTTACTTACTGCTCGTGGGCGCTTCGCGGAAGCCCGCATGCAGTATGCGTATGCCGACCGTGCCTCTCCTAAGGCAGTTGCAGCTGATGTTCATGAAGCGCTTTCAGAATACTTCGCAAGGCACTATGCGGAGTCCATAGGAAGAGCAGCAGCTCTAAGGGGAAGCCATCCTGACATCGAAATCCTCACCGAGATCATCGCGGAAGACTATCTTGCGATGAACCGGCCTTCTGAGGCCTTAACTCTACTCGGGCAATATAATCCAAAATCGGAGGATGCCAAGACCTCCAGAGATGTTATGCTTGGCATCGCCTTCGCGAAATTGGGGAAGAATCGCAAGGCTCGTTTTATGCTCACCGTGATCGAAAGGTCTAAACAGCCGAACTTCGATCTGTTTTTTCAACTTGCCGCTCTGTCGGCAGCAGTAGGTGACAAAGATAGGGCTTTCGAGTATCTAGAAAGAGCTTATGATCGCCGACAAACGAGCATGGTGTTTTTGGGAGTCGACGCGCTCATGGATCCACTGCGGCCGAGCCCTCGATTCCAACAGATGTTGGAAAAACTCCATTTGAATAACCCTGAAAAAGAGGAGGAAGCACAATGACCGGGGAGCAGATGCTTGACAAACTTGGTGTTACACCCGAAGAGGCCCAAGAATACAACTTGCGGGTTTCATCGTTCAAGGAGTCACTAACAGATCCTTTGAGGAGTCTTTATGAGAAAACTCATATTCCTGTGCCAGTGGCGGTAGTTAGGGAGTTGTTTGGTTTGGACGTCACTCAGAGCGATCTAGAGGAGTTGTATAAAGCTGCGCCTGGCCTTGACCGAATTATCATACTCTCGAATATCGACCGCCACCCCCCTCGGGGTTAACGGCCTCTGATTATTGTAGATGTGTCATTCCTTCAAGGTCAATGATGGGCAACGTGTCCTTTCAGCAGAGGCAACATTCGAGCGTGTAAACGCCGCTGCCCGCTCCCTGGGCGTTACTCGCCTTGCGGACATCACAGGGCTCGATCGAATCGGCATTCCCACCTACAGCGCGATCACTCCACTTTCGGAGGACGGGATTTCCGTTGCCACAGGAAAGGGAATTCGCGCCATCGACGCCAAAGTCGGCGCGCTGATGGAAGCGATCGAACGGCAGACGGCGATCAAATCCAGACTCCCCCTTGTCGAAGGCAGCCTGCGAGAGCTAAGGCGGCACCATTCCGTCATCGACCCACGCGATTGCAAGTATGCTCTCCGGCCCGATTACAGTGAGAGTCGCAAGTACTTCTGGGTGACCGGAAAAGATCTTATTTCGAACTGCGAAGTCCTCGTGCCTGCTCACATCACGGGCATTCTTTGGAACGAAGTGCCTGCCGGACCATTCTCGGACGGCGTCACATCCAATGGACTCGCTTCCGGCAATATTGTGGAGGAAGCCGTATGCCAGGGACTATGCGAGTTGATCGAGCGCGATGCCTGGACCCTGGCAGATATTGGTGCGCACGTGCTCCCGTGGATGCGCCGGCGAATCGTTGATCTCGAAGACGCCGACAACGGCCTTGATGACTTCGAGGTCTTTCCCTCCCTTGAACCTCAGGAGGACGTAGCGAGTAATCTCTTTCAGGAGGCTGGACTTCGTCCGATTCTGCACGACATTACGTCAGACATCGGAATACCGACAATATTCGCAGCCGTTCCAGATGAAACGCTCCCGGGCTTTCCCATGGTTCACGGCGGTGTTGGTACCCACCCTGACGCCCGCGTTGCCGCCAGACGCGCCCTCACGGAGGCTGCCCAATCCCGCTGCGTCGATATTCAAGGCGTTCGAGAAGATCTCCTGCCTGCCAACTGCACCAACAATGAAATTAATCTGCATACGCGCCGCATCGTCGGCGTCAACCGGAACCTATGGTTCTTGGGTGAGTCTAAAAAACCTCGCAGTCTTGACGATCTTCCCTCGGCTGTCTACGACAACGTTCAAGCGGATTTGAATCATCTTTTGACGAGACTCCAATCCTGTGGCATTCATCAGGTTGTGGTCGTCGACCTCACGCCGCCAGATGCACCCTTTGCCGTTACTCGTGTCATCGCTCCCGCGCTTGAGAACGCCTCGATCACTCGTGGTCCTCTGGGACAGCGTGCTCTGGATTTCTGGCAAAGCCATGTCTGAAACCGCAATCTTCGTCGGTCCCAGTCTCGATCTAGGAACGGCCCGAACCATCCTCGATGCGATTTACCTACCTCCCATTAAGAGAGGTGATCTTGCGGATCTCACAGCAGAGATCAAGACCGTCGGCATTATCGACGGCGAATTCTTTCAGAGCCTGGCCGTCTCCCCAAAGGAAGTGCTTCAGGTATTAGGCCGCGGCGTAAAAGTCTATGGATCGTCCAGCGTGGGCGCTTTGCGAGCCGCTGAAACGCGACTGTTCGGCATGATCGGAGTCGGCACTATCTTCGAGTGGTACTGCGACGGGGTCATCGATGCCGATGACGAAGTAGCGCTGACGTACGATGCCACCACGTACACGGCATTTTCCGACCCGCTCGTCAATATACGCTCTGCATTAAAGGCGGCAACGCAAGAGAACCTTATAGACCAGGACAAGGCCGATGAGGTCATAAGAACTCTCAAGCAGATCTACTTCCCGTACCGGTCATACCGAATCGTAAGTCAGCTCTGCCCGGAACTGAGGACTTTCTTCAAAGAGCGCAGTCCGAACCTTAAACGTGACGATGCGATACTGCTTCTGCGTACGATTGCCGAGTCATCCTCATAGGCACTGCTTTCTGCCACTTCTAAAGACCGTCCACGTGACTAAACGACTGCTTAGAAACGGACTCCGATAGAGCCATGTACTGAGGATTCGGGAACGCAATCTTGACGATTGCGTTCCCGCCGGATGGATGCGGCTGACCTAATTTGGACAGCCGGCATTTGACGTTTTAAGGCTATTTCATTCTGGACTCAGGCAGCCCTGT
>KB906733.1:0-448584 GCA_000381585.1 Acidobacteriaceae bacterium KBS 83 | reverse complement strand
TCTTGCACTGGGGACATATCTGTGGTCGAGTCAACGGGCAACGCGTCCTGCTGCACCTCACGCCCGTTGTGGGCTCCCTCATTCAGGTTCGAGAGTTGGTGTTCAAGAGACTCTCTCAGATCCTTGAGATGTTCGAGTACTTTGTCCGTGAAAGCTACACTGCGAGCTCCTGAATCGCGTAATTCCTGCACCTGGGCTGGAAGGTCAGAAAGGTGTTCATAACCCTTATTTATCTCTGCAACGCCCTTTGCAATTCCTCCCGCGCTAGACACCGCATCAAGTTGAGTTGCATCGCCGATAAGTTTAGCCATCGATCCGCCGGTTGCTAATGCATCGCCATCGCTAGAGTCTTTGGCTAGTCCTATCGCATCGGAGGCTACTTTTATCGGAGCTAGATCGCTCGCAGCAGCAAGTCCTTCAATCTGTGCAGCAGTTCTTTCTGACGAAGAGTCCGCCAACACTGCCTTGATATTAGATTCAATAGCGTCTGAGGAGTCTTTCCAGAGCTTCAGAAAGACGTTTTCAGGTTCGGCCGCGACGATGCCCTCTTTGGCCACGCCGGTTGTGCCATGAGCCATTTCGGCTAAGGCTCCAGTAGAAGAAAGTTCTAGATTCATTACTCCTTCGTCAATGAACCGAAGTTGATCTTGTCTTGATTGGGAGATAGCTGCAATCGCAGCGTCTACTCTATTAATCCTCTCCGTGAGGTCGTTCGCTGAGATGTCTGCAGGTTTCTGCGGTTTGCTATCCGCAAAAGATGCACCGGCAGTGCTTTCCTTCTCTTCGAGAGAGCCATATTTCAAAGAGGGTTCGACACCACTTTGCATCAGACTGTGAACATATGAATTAGGCGTGTCTGGGTAAGCACACGCTGCACAGCTGCTGACAAGCAGCAGGGCGAGACAAAACACTAGGGCTTTCATCGTTTTACCCATCCTATTCAGTTGGCATTAGCTAGATCTAAGATCCAGCACTTATATATGCGTAGTTAGTGGATGGAAAGTATAAGGAATTATTTCGAATGTCAGAGGGGGTGCAATCGCGAGGACGACCTATGGCAAGCAGTGTTATTTAACAAGGTCCACAAAATCTTATCTGTCCTGATGACAAGGGGTAGCGGGGGTCATGCAGGTGAGTCGGCCGGCCCAATGTCATGCAGAATCCATTGCTACATGATTTTTCCGTATATGGACGATCGTTATCCTTGCGGTGGCGGCATGGCGAGCGGCACGCGCCGCAGCACGACCATTTTGTTGATCTGTCGACAAAGACCCAACGTTCACAGCCGCCTGAAATCGGCGCGAGTTCTGGACGACTAAACTACCCGAAAGCTAAGTCGCAAGGCCGCATGGATCCGATAACGCAGGTCGACGTTGCGATTCTTAGGAATATTCTCGCTGTAAGATCCTCAGCTCCTTGGCTTAGGGAATGCCGCGCAGCCCTAGTTAAGTGATATTGAGGTTGTACGGAAAGCCGAAGAAACTCTGATTGAGTAATCGAGCGGCAAAAAGAGCGTCGTCCCCTTCTAACCCGCTAACTCTGTAAAGTTAATTGGCAAAGAAGCCATGCCCTCGCCATTCTCCAATCGCCCTTCACTGTGCCTATTGAAATGCCTAAGCTTTGCGCGATCTCAGCCTCCGTAAGTCCGCCAAAGAAGCGAAGCTCCACAACCGTTGCCTGCCGATGATCTATTTTCTCCAGCCGTTCCAAAGCCTCATTTAAGGCGATGAAACGTCCAGGATCGGCGAGTGAGCCTGAGACAACTTCGTCAAGCGAAGCGCAGGAAGCCAGGCCGCCCCTTTTCTTTGCATGTAGTGCACGAGCGCGATCAATGAGTATGCGCCTCATGATTCGAGCCGAGACAGCGAAGAAGTGGGCTCTATTCTGCCACTTTATGTTGCCCATAGTGGTGAGCCGAAGATACGCCTCATTAACGAGTTCTGTGGGTTGTAAGTCTTGTCCAGGTCGTTCTCGCCACATGATTTGCCCTGAAATCCTTCTGAGTTCACGATGAACTATCGGAATGAGTTCCTCGTAACCCGAAGCGGGGTAATTGAGATTGCTAAGGATCTCGGTTATCTCGGCCTTCGAGAGATCGGGTGCTTCTGCCATAGGCGCCTCATTGTGTGAGATCCAGAAAAAGGACCTCGATTCTATTAGCGCGAACAAGCGAAGAAAAGGTCAAAAGGCGCGGCCGGGGATGGTAAGTTCAGCAGCACCCCACTGGTAGGCGGATCCTACCGGCCGTTCGTCGGTCATTCGGCGCATACGGACGAGACCCTGAAACCAGCCTCCAACCGGGCCACGGCTAACAGAGCCCGTTTGTGCTCGGTTGTGCCCTTACGTCTTTTGAGACTGAGGTGTGCCCGAATACAGTTCATAAGTCTCGCTCGGCCAGCCTGTGCTTTATCGGCTGAATATAAGCCGCATAAGCATAGTATTATCTATAACTTAACCACAGAAATGCGCGTCCTAATGGAAGAACTGACGTAAGTTGGCATGACCTCGATAAACGAACCGTACGCCCCGGAAGAAATGCGGCTCTCGGGCCTCGGCTCCATAACCCGAAGGCATCTTCCACACTAGGTCTGGCACATCCGCAGAGGGACGAAGGCACAGTTGCTTAGACCGACCGTTCCTGCAGATCGACAATCGGCAGAGAGTTGTAATTGAAGAGGGGGCAATGGGATTTGATGGCTCTTCGGATTTACCGATATTCATCGATGTGAGCGAGGGGGCACACCGGACACTGCAGGCACGCCGAAATCAAATTCACAAACTGACATGGACCGCCCGAAGGATTTCGGAAATCCTTGTCTATCGCTCGGACCAGCCGTAGGTTCTCTGCGATAGACCTAGGTTCCGTGATGTTGCCGTGGGCCGCAGCTGCTGAAAACCGAGCAGTGCGGCCCAACGGAGGTGACCCACGCGGATGGTGATGGTAACCGTCATTCTCGGAAACCCGTTGCCGGTCAGGAACGCGGAGCCTGAGACGCCAGAAGGCAGACGGAAACGAATAACATTCCCCTTCCCCAAGCCCCGCCTCATCCGAAGGGCCTCGTTGCCATCGCGGCATGAGGAAACAGGTGTTGCCTGATAGCCCAATCCAATTTCCCTGTTCCGAACGCAACCGTGGGCCACACCAAACCTTCAAAACCCTCGTAAATCCAGTACTATAGGGCTGTTTTCCGCCGCGATATCGGATTGAAGCCCAAGCTTTCTCTGTTTTATTCCCTGTTACCAGGGAATCGGCGGAGAACGGTTCGCTCTGGACTCTTTCCTCCGCCATACGCTTCTCGGTTCCCCACCAAAACTGAGGAAAACGCTGGATTCTCCAGTATCCATGCGGATATGCCGACCTCTCCATCTTCTCCGCGCCTTCCGGCGTTTCCATCGAGGTTAGCCCTGCGACGCCATTTTCTACCACGGGTGAACTTTCGTGCCATGGCTACTACCCGAGACATTCCGCCTCCGTTGGCCTATTCCCTAACCTCCTCGCCGTCGCGCGCTCCCACAGGCTGCGGAAGGCTGCCGCATACGTCTCTCCTCCGTTCGCACAGGGCAACGTAGCGACAGCGGATACGTTCTACGCTGCGGCGTGGTGCGGTGCAGGGGTCGGTTCTTGGGCTGACCGGTAGGTGTGTTGCTAGTCAACTGGCAAATCGATGGAAAGAGGAGCAGTGAAGCGAACACCAGTTGGGGGAACAAGATTCAAGTCTGGAAATGGTGACAGATGAATCAAGTACAGCATCTCAACGGCCGCTACTCTCTTGACGTGTGCGTTCCAGATAGCTGCCCGGGTTCTGTGTTCATCACTCATTTGCCCTACACGTTAGCACCATCTTTGGAAATGGCTTCTACAACTAAGGGCGGAGCCTTATCGTCGTTGAATTCCTTGTAACAGCAGGGACAGGCGGCTTGACTGAGAGACCCCGCCGTTCGCTCGAATCGGTTGTGCTGCAATGAAATGTGAAGTTCCCGGCCTGCCCTGCGCCTCCGCTATCACTCGTTCTGGCATCGAGTTTGGCAATTAGACTTTCCTCGCAGGGACACAAGGGAGTACCGATGCTCAATCGCCGCAACTTCTTGAAAACTGGTCTCATGACCGGAGCCGCTGTCATTCCAACATCGGTCGGGCTCGACGCCCTCGACCCAGTCTCGACGCTATCCGCGGAAGGAAATGTTGCTCCATCTTCTAGCGTGTCCAAACCGAAACTCATCCCGCTACCGCCGCGTCTGGCTTCGATTGACCAGAGAACACAATCTTGGCAGCAGAAGATTCGCCGCGTGGGGCAGACCAACATGACCGAGCACGACCCTGCCGTTATGAACATCGAAGAGTGGGCCGACTACTGGCACAACGCCGAGGCAGACATCGTCTTTATCAGCGTCACCGGCATCCTTGCCTTCTATCCCTCGAAGGTTCAGTTCCATCGCCATGGCAAATTCCTGCAGGGCCGCGACTTCTTCGGAGAGTGCGTAGCCGCCGCGAAGAAGCGCAATATGCGAGTTGTCGGGCGCATGAGCCCCGATCTCAACTGGGGAGATGCACTCGAGGCCCATCCTGAGTGGGCAATGCGCCACCTGGATGGTTCGGTCCAATTCAGCGAGGAAGAGCCGCGTCTCTTCAAGACCTGCATGTTCTCCACCTACATGGACGACTATGTTCCAGCAATCATGCGAGAGGTTAACTCGCTTTACGACGTGGACTGCTTCTACACCAATGGCTGGCCGCCGATTGGCAGCCTGCCCAACTGTCATTGCGCGATCTGTAGCAAGCTGCCGACGGCTGGCACTCCGGCATACTGGCGCGTCTTCAACGACCGCGTCTTCGACCTCTGGCAGAAGTACGACGCCATAGCCAAAGAGAAAAAGCCGGACAGCTTCTTTTTCGCCAACCTCGGTGGCAACGTCCGCGGCGGCCCCAATCTCGACCGCCTCGGCAAGATCGCTGCCTGGTTCCAGGCCGACAATCAAGGGCGCACCTATGACGACCCTGCGGTCTGGGGCTGCACTCTGCAGAGCCGTGTCTGCAATGCTGTGCTGGACGGGAAGTTTGCCGCGAACGTCACAGCCGCATACTCAACCGGCGCTGTGACCTGGCGCAACGCCTCAAAGAATCCAGCTGAGGCCAACATGTGGCTGAACGAAACCTTAGCTGGAGGCATGGTCCCTTACTATCACTTCGTCGGCGCCGAGAATGGCTTTGGCGAAGACCGCCGCTGGCAGAAGGTTGGCACGGATTACTTCCGCTGGACCGCGCAACACGATGCCCACCTCGCGACCCGCCGCTCTATTGCCAATGTCGGAGTAGTGATGGGACAAAGCACGCAACTTCTCTACCCCGGGCCCACCACAATGCGCTCACGCGCATACATGCACGAGACAACACAGGGTATCTACGATGCGCTTCTCAGAGGCCGTTTCGCTTTTGACTTCGTACACGAAGACCGTCTCGAGCCGGAACACCTCAGCAGATATCGCGCGCTATTGCTGCCGAATATTGCCATGCTTAGCGACCGCCAGTGCCAGCAGATTCGCGATTACGTGGGGTCTGGCGGATCGATCATGGCCAGCTTCGAGACCGCGCTCTATGACGAAAACCTCAACCAGCGGGCGGGTTTCGGGCTCGCCGATTTACTCGGCATAAACAAAGCCGGAGATGTTATTGGCACCACGGGCAATGCCTACTATGCCCGCATCGAGAGCCAGCACCCTATCCTTGACGGCTTCAGCAACACAAACTGGCTCCCCGGCGCGCAGAATCGCATCCCTCTCAAACCCCTGCAAAATCCCGTACTCACCGTGGTTCCAGGCTTCGTCCGGTATCCACCGGAGTTGGCATACCCGCCTGCCCCCCACACCGATGAGCCAGCAGTTGTTCTTCGCGAATTAGGCTACAGCCGCACGGCCTACTTTCCTGGAGACATTGAGCGCAGTTATTGGCTCACTGGCCACGGCGATCTGCTGCGGCTGCTGCACAACACCATACGCTGGATCATGCACGACGAGTTCATTGTTCATGTTCAAGGCGAAGGCTTTGTCGAAATGCTCAGTTGGGAGACGACCCCCGGATATAGCATCCACCTGCTCAACTACACTAACCCCAACACTCACCACGGATGGTTACAGGCGACCTATCCTCTCGGCCCGCAGACCATTCGGATGAAGCTGCCGCCAGGTGTGAGCGTCAAGTCCGTCGAACTTCTTCGGGCCGGTCAGAGTGTACCTTTCGCACTGAAAAAACAGATGTTGCAACTGACCATACCGCGCATCGAAGACTACGAGGTGGCCGCAATCACCGTCTCCTAGCTCCAGCCCATTGACGTCAGCTGCTTCGAAATCGAGAATTGTCAAACGCGTCTTCTAATCTCTTATTCCTATTGCTGCCATGAACTTATTCAAATAATTGGTTCAGTCCATTGAAAGGCAAACAATGAAACTCTATCGAACGACACGGGGTATCTTCGTTGAGGAAAAAGAGAGTTTCTATCCCGTAAGCAAGATCGGATGGGATGAACTCATTGCCAGTATTGACATGCGTGTATACCTTCATGCCGCGATGCAGGGCGAGCGGGTCCGGCAATTTAATCCGACTACGATTCTTGCCCCAGCGGTAAATCAGGAAGTCTGGGCTGCCGGCGTTACTTACTATCGCAGCCGCAACGCGCGAATGGAGGAATCCAAAGAAGCCGGAGGCGGTAACTTTTACGATCGCGTTTACGCTGCTGAGCGGCCAGAGCTTTTCTTCAAGGCGACTGGATCTCGTGTCGTTGGGCCCAACCATGCGGTGCGCATTCGCTCCGACGCCAGATGGTCCGTACCCGAACCCGAATTAACCCTCCTGATCAATCCAGCTGGAACAATTGTGGGTTGTACGATTGGCAACGATATGAGCGCGCGTGACATCGAGGGCGAAAATCCTCTCTACCTTCCTCAAGCAAAAATATATGACGGCAGCTGCGCCCTTGGACCCTGCATTTTGCTCTCCTCAGAACCGCTAGCGAAAAGCATGGCAATTCGCATGGAAATTATTCGGGAGGGGAAAATTGCCTATGCGGCAGATACAACGCTCGCTGAATTAAAAAGGGACCCAAAACAACTGGTCGAGTATCTGTTTCACAGTAACAACTTCCCTCATGGTGTTTTCCTGATGACCGGCACCGGCATCGTTCCCGGCGACGGCTTCACCTTGTTTGGCGGTGACAAGATTCGGATCAGCATTGACGAGATCGGATCGCTCGAGAACTATGTAGCGTGAAAATTCGCCCTTTCTCGAATTGAAATATCCATTCGGGAAGTACTGTATGTGCTCGGACGGCAGTGGAGAGTTCCCGGTGCTCGTTAAGTCGGAAGCATTATGTGGGGAGAACATCAACGTTGTAACTGCACTTACCCCAATCGGATCGTCTCACCGCACCGCAAAGACGAGGAAATAATCTTGCCCGTCGGCCTTAATGAAATCATACGACGACAACAGTTTGAAACCTGCTTCAGCCATCTCCCTCTTGACCACATCGCTGTTCAACCCATGATCCGTGCCGTTGCCGTTCCTGTCGATTATGCCGACCTTCGCGCCTGGCCGCAGGGATGGTTTCAGGTTCGCCATTAACACCAGCGGATGCACAATTTCGTGGTAGACCTTCAGCAGCAAAACTGCATCGATCGATTCTGGCGGCAATTTAGGATCATCCGGGCTCCCGAGCACGGTCCGGACATTGCTCACCTTCTCTTTGTGAATTCGATGTTCGATGTATTGCACCGCATCCGGATTGATGTCCTGGGCATACACTACTCCGCTTGCTCCAACCCGCGCCGCGGCCCTGATCGAAAACCATCCAGAGCCAGCACCAATGTCCGCGACCGATGACCCGGATTTGATGCCCAGTAGATCCATTACGCGCTGAATCTGTAGCCGTTCGTCGCGGCCGGGTTTCTCAAAGATCGACAGGTCGCCCGTGTAGGGAGTGCTGGTGGGCCGCTGCGTCTGCGCAGGCTGCGAGCTTGCAATCTGGGGTGCGGCGATAAAAAGCAACCCGTATAACACTGCGACAACAAGTGACTTGGCGAGCCTCACCCTCTGTTTCATACTCCCCCCAGCATCCCGCAAAACGGCTCTTTTGTGGTCACCAATCGCTACGCCCCACTGACCCACTTCGAGACATTGGAGCAATATCCCTCACCCCACGCGTCCGCGGTACTGATCGCAAACATTTAAAGTCAAGCGCAGGCAGGAAGCACGGCACATCAACTTCCGTGTTATGCACTCCGCGCTCTTAGAAGAAACTGGTAGAAGCGCTCCGGATTGTTTGCCAACGACGCTGAATACTCCGCTGCTCTCCTCCACTGGAAAAGCAACTGATCTTTCGCCGCGAGGCCATACAGTGGCTCTAGCTTTGCCATCGAATCCGCTGGACGTCCTTTGTCCCAATCACGAGACAAGATCTCTTTGAGGGCTTGATCTCGATCGGCTATAGTTTGAATCAATTCCCGGGCAGTTTCTCGCGTGATTGGTTGACTGGCAGCGTGCTCGATAACGATCGCCTCCCGCCAGAAGGCATTTTCCAGATATTCGACACAAAGAGTAAATGCTTGAAAGTCGGAGAAATTCTTGAGAACCGATGGCTCCAAAAGAACGAGCAGGCTGCGAAGTCGTGTGAAAGGATTCTGCGGATAAACTTTCTCTTTTAGGAGTGCTGTCAACTCTCCGTCATCACTCCAGGGAACCCGCAATCGGAGCCCCATCCACGATGACGATTCCCGGTCTTCAACATACGGCGCGTTGTCATACATCAAATGGAATGCTTCGTCCCAGGTCTCGTTCCATTTCGACTGATAGTGCCGCTCCACAAAACGGCGCAATCCGGAGTTCTGTGCAGTCGCGGTTCCATGATTGAAGGCGATTGCGGCGTAAGCAAATCCATCCCACAGCGAGTTCTGAATATATCGGCTCGGTACCCAGTTGGTCAGGATCACACCCAATGAGCTTGGATCATTTGATCCTAGATAGGCCTCGGCATAGGCGTCGATATTTCGCAACTGTTCGCTGCCAGCTCGCGGGCCCCAAATATAACGAATCAATGCCGGCGCCCCAATCGCGCGTGAACCATTCGCGCGGACCTTCAGATATGCTTCTTGAATCTTGGCCGAGCTGTTCTCCCAATAATTCCAATCCATGATGATTATGTTCTTTTTCAACTGACTGAGGATCTCTGGTTCTTTGTGAAGCACAAAATCACCCCATACGATCAATTGTTTTTCCAGCGATTCCGATATTCGATTGAGTGAGTTCAGATACTCTGCCCATATCTGGATTCGAGTCTTTGTCTCAAGTGCTTTACGTGACAGCGCTGATCCTCCCCAATTGACTTCATCGCATCCAGCGTGAAGATGGGGCGACGCGAAAATCGTGGCGATTTCTTGATATAGCTTCTTAAATAATTGCAGCGTCTCCGGATTCACCGGAATGACGCCTGTAAATTCAGATGAGTCTTGCGCACTACGATCTAACAGATGAGCGTATGCTGGCGAGCGGGTTATATATCCTGTGTGCCCAAACGACTCCAGTTCGGGGAGCAGCTCAACCCCGTGGCTCTTCGCATATTGCGCAAGGCCTTTCAATTCTTCGGGAGTGAATGCATTGTTGTGCGTCAGAAGGTCGGGAACAGAGGCAAAGCGTAAGGCACTTCCCTGATCGTCGGCTATCCGGAAGTGGAGTGTATTTAGTTGCCAGTCCGCGCAAAACTCGATAACACGCCGATAATAAGCCATCGACTCGGGAACGCGGCCTGCATCCACCATCAGACCACGCATTGAAGCTTTCTCTGGCGCAGTCGGGATCGCGCGGGTCGAAAAGGCTTCTCCGAAGAGACGCGAAGACGCCGCTGCGCTACTCACGGTGATGCCGGCGGACAGAAGAAATTCTCGCCTACTGCTGGTCCTCATGCTTCAGCATTCTCTCCGCTTTGGCCAGCTTTAAGTCAAGTGACCGCCCGGGCCCTCTGCCCAACTTCCGGAGCAAAGGCAACAACTTTCTCGGTATTGTTCCCCATTAGTACGGATTTGCCCAGAGAACGGCTTCGTTCTGGACTCTGTCCTCCGCCAGTTCCTCGCTGCCCAAAAATAAACTGTCGAACCAGCTATGTGACACATTTGACCACGTCGAGGAGCTACGTTGCTGTCGCAGTCTGCACTCGTTCGATTTGATAAGACCCGGGACGATGTCAAGCGCTCAGTCTCTACGCGGCTGACGGCTTCTTTTCAGCTGATGGCTGCTTCGCAAACGCAGCTGATCTACCGCCCTCCAAGAACCGTCGCTCTTCAAGGCGGCCAAAAAGCTCAATCATCTTCGCGATGAGACCGGTCCATCCCGTCTGATGGCTGGCACCTAATCCAGCTCCGTTATCACCGTGGAAGTACTCGAAAAAAAGGAGGTAATCCCTCCAGTTCGGATCAGTCTGGAACTTCTCAGTGCCTCCGTATACCGGCCTCCTGCCCCATTTATCCCTCAGGTAGATTTGCTCCAGGCGGCTGGCTATCTCCCGTGCCACCTGGAACAGGTTCATCATCTTGCCCGAGCCGGTTGGGCACTCGATCTTGAAGCTATCTCCGTAATAGGAGTAGTAGGACAGCAGGGCGCGAATCAGCAGCGCATTGACCGGCATCCATATAGGGCCGCGCCAATTGGAGTTACCACCAAACATGCCAGTATCTGATTCGGCCGGTAGATAGTTCACACGGAATTCTTGCCCCGCTACATGAACAACATAAGGATTGTCGTTGTGATACTTCGAGAGCGCCCGGATACCGTAAGGACTAAAAAATTCGCTTTCGTCCAGCATCCGTGACAGAATGCGGCGCAGCCGATCCTGATTCACTAGCGCGATGATACCGCGTTCGGCGTACCCCAAGTGGCCTGGTCCTGTTGCATGAATGCTCGTGATTAGCTCCGGCCTGCGTTTCAGAAGTTCGGAGAGAATCTTTGCCACCCGCGGCACGCGTTCACGTTGCCAGGCCTCAACCACTGTGGTCGCACATATAGGCAACAATCCCACCATCGAGCGCACCTTGAGCCTGTGGGCGCTTCCATTGGGAAGTCGGAGCACATCGTAGTAGAAGCCGTCCTCCTCGTCCCACATACCATCTGACCCCATGTGATTCATCGCATGCGCGATCCAAAGGAAATGTTCGGCAAACTTTAGTGCCATGTCTTCGTAATTGTTATCGTTCGCTGCCAGTTCAACGGCCATTTCCAGCATGTTTTGCGAGAACAACGAAACCCACGCTGTGCCATCCGCCTGTTCGAGGAAGCCGCCGGTCGGTAGCGGCGAGCTGCGGTCAAAGACACCAATGTTGTCCAGTCCGAGAAAACCACCCTCAAACAAATTCTTGCCTGTGCGATCTTTGCGATTCACCCACCAACTGAAATTCAGCATCAATTTCGCGAAGGATCGCTTGAGAAAATCGAGATCGCATGTGCCATACATGGCCTGCTCCGTGCGATACATGAAGATCGTGGCCCAGGCGTGTACGGGCGGATTAACGTCACTGAAATTCCACTCGTACGCTGGAATCTGACCAGTGGGATGTAGGAAGAAGGACTCGAGCATCAGATTGAGCTGCTCTTTGGCGAAGTCCGTATCGACCGTGCTGAGTGCGATCGTGTGAAATGCCAGGTCCCATGCCGCATACCAGGGATATTCCCATTTGTCGGGCATCGAAATAATGTTCTGATTCAGCATGTGAGACCATTCGCTGTTACGCATGCTGCGTGCATCTGGGTCGGTCGGATCCACGCCATGTTCTTCGAGCCACTTGTCAACATCGAAAAAAAAGAATTGCTTCGACCAAAGCATGCCCGCCAGCGCCTGTCGCATAACAAGTGCTTCATCAGCACTGAGACGCGGAGGTGTGATGGACTTGTAAAACTCATCAGCTTCGGCCTTCCGGGTCTCCATGATCGTTGTGAAATTCACGAATGCGTCCCCGATGGCTTCAGGCGCAAGATTGCTTAATCGTAGACGAATAGTAGAGCTCTTCCCTGCACCCAAATTCAATTCGTAATGCGCCGCACACTTGGATCCGGTCCATGCCGGGTTGACCACGTTCTTATGGCCCTGAATCACGTAGTTGTTGATTCCATCCTTCACGTATGGAGAGGCGTTCTGTCCGCCGAAGAGCCGCTCGTTATTGGTCTCGTTTTCTGTGAACAACAGCGGCACATCTCCATCACAGTACAGATAGCGTTCGCCCAGATCGACGTGGGACGCTGCAACAATGGACACGCCCTTTTGACTCAATACTTGCTTTAAGGATGGCTTTGGCGTGCCCGCCCAAAAGCTCCAGGTATTGCGAAACCACAGTGTCGGCAAGACGTGCAATGCCGCTGGATCAGGTCCGCGGTTTGTCACGCTGATCTGGATAAGCACATCTTCGGGATCTTGCTTCGCATAGTCCACAAAAACGTCGAAATAACGATCTTCATTGAAGACGCCTGTATCCAAAAGCTCGTACTCTAAGTCGTGACGACTGCGCCGCCTGTTCGTCTCAATCAAGTCAAGATATGGATAGGCGGCTTGTGGGTACTTGTAGAGATATTGCATGTACGAATGTGTCGGCGTGCTGTCCACGTAGAAGTAGTACTCTTTAACGTCTTCGCCATGGTTAGCCTCGCTATTCGTCAGTCCAAACGCACGTTCCTTCAGGATTGGATCCTTACCGTTCCAAAGAGCCACACTGAAGCACAGAAATTGCTTATCGTCACTGATGCCGGCAAGGCCATCTTCGCCCCAGTGATAGGCGCGCGATCGAGCCTGGTCATGAGTGAAGTAGTCCCAGGCGTCTCCGCCCGGGCTGTAATCTTCGCGAACTGTACCCCACTGCCGTTCGCTTAGATAGGGTCCCCATTTTCTCCACGGAGTCTGGGCATTACGGGCATCTTTCAGTCTGGTGGCTTCCTGACTTTGCGGCATATGGCACCTCTTTTGCGGTTGGGGCCGACCGTATAAATTCTCGGTGATTCTTCAGCAGTTGATATTAAGAACTAAGCTCAGGGAACTGTCGCTTGTGACAGGGTGCTATGAATTTGTTGCAAACGGCGGCGGCATAAGCCTACTCCGTATTGCAGCCGCTACCGGTTGGGCAAGATCCTCGTTGATGCTTCTTTTATAGAGCGGCATCAAAGATTTTGGGAGTAGGATAGGGCGGTTTCAGAAGACTAGGTTAAGCGCAGATGAATTCAACAACAAGCCGGCTGCAAGTAAGGATATTTGACGGAAGCAGGCAAGCCTTTGCCGCACCGGCGGATTTCCTGATCACAATCTTTGATGGCAACCAGAAGCAGATCCATCGTGATTTCCACAAAGAAGCTATTCTGGATTTCGATTGCCCGTTCTACGACAACTTCGGCGATCTTTATTCGGTGACGGCGTGGTGCAAGGGCCACAGACAAGCGGGGTTTGTTCCAGTGAAGCTGTCGAACGAGATCCCGACAACACTGGACATCATGCTAGTGGCTGATGATCCCGGCTTTAGCTTCGTCAATGCGCGATGGCCCAGCGTTGCAAGCAAATTTGCGTTTCTGGGTAGCGATACAGACTCTGCGACGGCTCAGGCTCGTTACGAAAACCTGATGGAAGATACTCCGAAGGTGATTGCTTGTTTCCTCAACCTTGCCGCCGCAATGGGACAAATATTCCTTGCGACAGGAACACCGCTCGATTACATCAAGGAAATCCGCTGGGACCGCGCTCCGCAACAGGATCGTTTCTTCGCTTATTGTGATGCCGCATTGGTAGGGCAAGTGAGAGATGCTGCCAGTAAAGGGCAATTTTCGCGGGAGCCTGGCTCGGCCGTGCTTCATCCCGGATCTACGAACAGCTGGAAACAAATCCAGTTTGGTGAAGCAAATGTGCAACTCACCTTTCACGAGAATCCGCCGGACCATAAGACAATCAATGGCGTCGACTGCGTCACCCTGGAGCCTGACATCGATTACTACCGCGATCCTGGGGCACACGCGATCCTAGAAGTTGCGACAAATGCATTGACCCACAGCCTAACCAATCCCATTGAGGTATATGTTCTGCGCTGGATTGCCGGCCAGCATGCCGGAGTGCCGCAGTTCGAACCGCTATATACGCTGACTGATGTGAATACCGAAGCAATGAAGACATCCGCGGCGCAACCTGCTCGCCAAACGAAGAAGGCGAAGCTTAAACGCCGTTAAGCAGAATGATCTCGAAAAGTAGACCGGATTTCATTGTTGTCTGACGCGCCCCGATGAGTCGTACTTCGGTTCTGGCTTTAGCAGTCTGTAGAGCAATCCCGGTAAAAAGCTGCACCGGGCGTCGCTCATAAATTATTTAATTCATGGCTCTCATAGCCTTACAGGCGCCCTTGCACAATTGATTGTGCAAGGGCGCTGGCAGACGCGTCCGGTATAGGCGAAGATAAAGCGAAGATACATGCCTTCAGCCTCTGTCCTTCGCCTTCAAATCGAGTCAGCTCTCGCGCACAAGATCCCTTCTGCCCTTACGCCTGCTCCGAAAATGGTGCGGCCTATCGCGGCGACTGGCATTGAGCCGCTGGATAACGCCATGCGCGGCGGTCTGCCCGTCGGAGCCATCAGCGAGTTGATCGGCCCGGAGTGTTCCGGCCGGACTTCTGTTGCCCTATCGTTCCTCGCACAGATAACCGTGATAGGAAAAGTATGTGCCTGGGTCGATGTGTCGAATACATTCGATCCAGCTACGGCTGCCGCGGCAGGTATCAATCTTGCTCGACTGCTCTGGGTTCGATGTGGCGTGTCGCATCCGGATGCGGCACGTGCACGTCGCGATTTCGTTTTACCTGACAGATACTTTGCGCCTCCTCCGGTTAAAAGAGGGCTGCACGGCGGGGGCTTCGGGTCGCATCCTCGCAATGAGGTGAAAGGGATTTCGGATGCCGTTGCCAGCCTGCTGCAACAAGAGACGACTGCTCCGCGATGTGCCGAACCGCCGCGTCGTACTCGATTGACCCAGAAGACCTTTGAGCCGAACTACCCGCCTTCTTCGACAATTCGGCGCCAGCCTTCGCGTTCCGCTAAACCATGGCCGCGGATGGAGCAGGCATTGCATGTTACGGACCAGCTTCTACAGTGCGGAGGCTTCAGTGCAGTGGTTTTGGATATGGGCGGTATGGCACCGGAATTCGTCTCACGTGTGCCACTCGCGACCTGGTTTCGATATCGTGCCGCTGCAGAAAGAACACAGTCCAGCATCCTGCTCATGACACAGCATCCATGTGCGAAAAGCAGTGCCGAGCTGGTGCTTCAACTTCTTCCTGCGGAAGCACTGTGTGATGAAATAACCGTCTTTACAGGAATCAAGTCGCATGTTGAGATGGCGCGCCAGCGGTTCACCCAGATCGCGGATAACATTCTTCCCCTGCGCAAGCTGCCACAAAGTGTGAATGCTCTCTCTTGGCATAGCCGAACTTCCTGGACAGGACGAAGATGAGCGACACTCCCAAGCTCTACGCATGCCTTTATGCAAAAGAATTTCCGGCGCAGGCGCTGCTACGCCTCCGGCCTGAGCTGCACAACTTGCCCTGTGTAGTGATGGACGGTGAGCCGCCGTTCCAGCAGATTTGCTCGCTCAATACCAAAGCGCGACTTCTCGGCATGGACCACTGCATGACGCGTATAGAGGTCGATACATTCCCGAACTCCGTGGTGCTCTCACGCTCAATACAAACTGAGGCAGTAACGAAAGGTATTCTGTTGGAGTGCGCCGGAGCATTCTCACCTCATACTGAGGATCTGAGCGAAGATACGGCATGCATCTGTTGCATCGATATCTCAGGCACAACAAACTTGTTCGGGCCGCCGGAAATCCTGGCGAATACGCTGCTCGAACGTGTCAGATCCCTTGGCATCTCGGCACAAGTCAGTGTCAGTAGTAATTTCCATGCGGCTGTATGTCTTGCGAAAGGCCTATCACCCCGCAACCCTATTCAGGTAATCGCATCAGGCAAAGAATCAGTGGTTCTAGCTCCTCTGCCATTGACAGTCCTCGACCTCACTGAGCCCCAGAAAGAAACATTTGCGTTTTGGGGCATTCACACACTGGGAATGCTCGCAGTTCTTCCTGAAGAAGAACTCATTGCCCGCATGGGCCAGGAGGGCAAACGCCTTCGGCAACTGGCTCATGGCAATTGCGCGCATCTGTTCATGCCAGTAGAACTGGACTTCGTTCTTGAAGAGCTAGTGGAGTTGGATACTCCAGTTGAATTGCTCGATTCATTGCTGTTTGTCATCAACGTCATGCTGGATCAATTAGTTTTGCGGGCAAAGGCACGCATTTTGGCTCTTGCCTCGGCGACCATCACGCTATCCCTTGAAGGTGGTGGATCGCATAGCCGAACTGTTCGGCCTGCGCTGCCATCCACAGACATACAACTCTGGATCAAACTATTGCATCTCGATCTCGAAGCGCATCCACCACATGCTGCCATACTAGCCGTCACACTTCACGCCGAACCCGGCAGCACTAGTAAGGTGCAATCCGGTCTCTTCTCACCTCAGTTGCCCGAGCCAACGCGCTTGGATGTAACGCTTGCTCGCATTAGCGCCATCGTGGGTGAAGGTAATTTGGGCCGTGCGGTGCTCGAGGACACACACGCACCGGAGGGCTTTCGGATAGAGCCTTTTGCCCTCCCCGCGCGCGATTCTGCCACGATTGCTCCTTCGCAAACGCAGCTTTCTATGCGAAAACTCCGCCCGCCGGAGACAGTTTCGGTCCGATTGCAAAACTCACGTCCGACAGCATTGGTTTATCGCGAGAGAAGATATGTTGTGGAACACGCTTACGGCCCGTGGCTTGCTGAGGGTGACTGGTGGAACCAGACACTTTGGGGTTTTGAGCAATGGGATATCGTAGCGCGAGCACAGGACGGTTCACTGCTCTGCTGTTGCATCATGCGCGACCTCATGCGGGACGAATGGCAGATGGCGGCGCTCTATGACTGATCGATATGTTGAGATGCACGCCGCCAGCGCCTTCAGCTTTTTGGAAGGAGCTTCACAACCGGAAAGTCTCGTTGAGCGGGTGGTCGAATTGGAAATGCCGGCGATGGCACTCCTTGATCGCAATGGAGTTTACGGCTCCGCGCGGTTTCATATCAGCGCGAAGTTGAATGACATTCGTGCGCATGTAGGTGCAGAAGTCTCAGTGTCGAGCTTTGGTCAGCTGCTCAGGCCGCCATCCTGGCTGCCCCATCAGTACGTTGCCGAGCCGGTTCGTCTACCTCTCCTGTGCAAGTCCCGCAAAGGTTACCAGAATCTATGTCAGCTCATTACGCAGTTCAAAATGCGGGAGACGACGAAACAGGAGGGCGCTGCTAACTTCGATGATCTAGAGCAATATGCATCCGGTCTGGTGTGTCTGACAGGAGGTGATGAAGGCCCGCTGGCTGCTGCTTTGATGCGCGGTGGTGAAGAAGCTGGCCGCGAAGCCATAGAGAGACTGCTTGGCATCTTTGGTTCCACTAATGTCTACGTCGAGCTTCAGCGGCATCAGGAGCGTGAGCAGGAATGGCGGAATCAAGCTGCTATTCGCATAGCTCGTTCGTTGAAGCTGCCGGTGCTTGCAACGAACGGTGTGCGATATGCGACTCCATATGACCGCGAGATCCTGGATCTCTTCACGGCTGTGCGCAATCACACAGGACTCGATCGTGCGGGTCGCCTCTTGGCACTCAACAACCAGCGCCATCTTCGCTCAGCAGCCGAGATGACTGCATTGTTCCATGACGTTCATGGTGCAGTCGAGAATACAGCGGAGCTCTCGTCGCGGCTGCAATTCAAGCTGGCAGATCTGGGCTATGAGTTCCCTCGATACCCGGTACCTCATGGCGAAACCATGGATAGTTTTCTGCGGAAGCGGGTCGAAGAAGGCGTGGTTCGCCGCTACAGCCTAAAGCGTGATGCTGCATTGTTTGATCGGGCGAAGAAGCAGGTCGAGTACGAGCTCCGGTTAATCGCCAAGCTCGGATTTGCCGGATACTTCCTCATCGTTTGGGACATCGTACAGTTCTGTAAAGAACGCAACATTCTCATCCAGGGCCGAGGCAGCGCCGCAAACTCGGCAGTCTGCTATGCGCTCGAAATTACCGCGGTTGACCCAGTCGGAATGGACCTTCTATTTGAGCGCTTCCTGAGCGAAAGTCGCGGAGAGTGGCCGGACATCGATCTCGATCTCCCGTCGGAGGACAACCGCGAACAAGCGATTCAACACGTATACCAACGCTACGGCGAATTGGGCGCCGCCATGACAGCCAATGTCATCATCTATCGCGGCAAATCCGCGGCGCGCGAAGTCGGAAAGGCTCTTGGCTTCGATCCCGAATCGTTGCAGCGGTTATCCAGCCTGGTGAACCACTTCGAATGGCGCGGCGCCACCGATACGATGGCTCATTCTTTTCAGCATGCCGGCTTTGACCTGAAACACCCGCGCATCGCCAAGTATCTCGAACTTTGTATGCGCATTCAGGATCTACCTCGCCACCTTGGCCAGCACTCGGGGGGCATGGTGATCTGCCAAGGCCAATTAAACAGTGTCGTTCCGCTCGAACGCGCCTCCATGCCGGGAAGGACCGTAGTGCAATGGGATAAGGAGGACTGTTCTGACCTCGGCATCATTAAGGTGGATCTGCTCGGGCTCGGCATGATGGCTGTTCTCCAAGATTGTCTGGAGTTGATTCCGAAGCACTACGGGGACAAAGTGGATCTGGCCCAGTTGCCGGAAGACGATGACGTCTATCGGGCGCTTCAACGCGCTGATACTGTCGGCATGTTTCAGGTCGAGAGCCGCGCCCAAATGGCTTCGCTTCCCAGGAACAATCCGACGGAATTTTATGACGTAGTTGTCCAAGTTGCCATCATTCGGCCAGGGCCAATCGTGGGCAAGATGATGCACCCATACATGCGGCGCCGTCAGAAGAAGGAGGAGGTCACCTATCCTCATCCTTCGTTGCAGCCAGTGTTGGAGCGGACATTGGGTGTACCGCTCTTTCAGGAGCAACTGCTTCGCATGGCTATGACAGTGGCGAACTTCTCTGGCGCAGAAGCTGAAGAGCTACGCCGAGCCGTGGGAATGCGTCGCTCCTGGGAACGCATGAAAAATCTCGAAGGAAAATTGCGCGCTGGTATGACAGCAAACGAAATTGATCCTCCTACACAGGAAATGATCATCCAGAACATCAGCTCGTTTGCGCTTTACGGTTTTCCGGAATCGCACGCCGCCAGCTTCGCTCTAATTGCCTACGCTTCAGCATATTTCAAAGTGAAATATCTGGCCGCCTTCACTTGCGCCATTCTGAACAATCAGCCGATGGGCTTTTATATGCCGGCTGTACTGGTCAAAGATGCACAGAGACATGGCCTGCGTGTAAAGCCGATTGATATCCAGATCTCAGATTGGGCGTGCACTGTTGAGCAGGAGGCGGACAGCAGCTTGTCCCTTCGAATCGGTCTAGGCTATGCAAAAGGGCTTCGGCAACAATCGGGTGAGGCAATTGCGTTCTCACGCCGGCAGCACGGTCCATTCCTGTCTGTGGAGGATCTCACCTTGCACATCCCGTCACTCAACCGAAAAGAGCTGACACTACTGGCACGCATCGGCGCTCTGAACCAGCTAGACGGAATCAAGCATCGCCGCGATGCGCTGTGGCAGGTCGAACGTGCTGGAAAACTTGAAGGCCCTCTTTTAAGCCAAAGAAGCGAGCTGTTGCGCGAAGTCTCCGAGGCAACACCACTGCAACAGATGAGCACCAAAGAACGTCTAGCTGCAGACTATGCCGGCACCGGGCTGACAATTGGCAGACATCCCATTGCATATAGGCGCCCTGAGCTACGCCGGCAACACGTTCTTTCCGCGGAAGAATTGCGCAGTCGTAGAGATGGTGAATTTGTTCGAACCGCCGGATGCGTTATCGCACGGCAACGGCCGGGTACAGCAATGGGATTTATCTTTTTGTCGATGGAGGATGAAACTGGCATCGCCAATGTCATCGTCACACCCGATCTATATGAGCGGCAGCGCCTTGTTGTCACACGCAGCAAGTTCATCCTCGCAGAAGGTCCTTTGCAGAATCAGGATGGTGTGATTCATGTCAAAGCCTCGCGCCTATTACCGCTATCCGATCAAACTCTGGAGACCCGTTCCCACGATTTTCACTAAAGAGGAATGTGCATTATTAGGTACAACGTAAACGGATCCGCCAAATAAACTACCCAAATACCATTCGAGTGCTTGCCTATTGCTCTGCCCTCGTGCCTTTCTCTCCCAGGAATGCAGCCCTCGCAGGTCTGCCAGAGGCCTGCCAGGCCTTCACGATCTCGTAAACAATCGTCGAACCATAGGTCACAGCGACCCACACCGTGACCGCTTCGACGGGCAGCCCCGTCCATGCACCAATAGATAGACCCATCATCTCCCTCTGCTGGTAACCCCACCAACCGTACGGTATCGCCAACGTCGCTTCCCACAACATGCTGATAAGCAAAACCATAAAGATGGTCAGGCTGAAAGCACGCCAGTGGATGAATCGCCGTGCGACCGGAAAGAAGCTGACCGAAGGGATCACTCCCCCGATTACCAGCACGGCAAAATAACCGGGAAACCCCTCGGGAAAAGGCGACCGTAACTTCTTGTAGAGAAGTGCCGCCACGATCAGGATAGCTCCGATCAGTAGCGAAGTAGGATGGAACCTCAGCAACCGCTGCACTTGTTGCGCCTCGCCTGGATAGTCCGGCACCTTGTAGGCAGCCAACCAGTACTCGCCTGTCCAGACATAAATCAGCAACACTGCGAGAAATCCGGTGAAATAGAAGACGTATTCCTCCAAAGGAACACTGCCGCCTAGCGCCGGTGCCCCGATCCCTAGAGTCGCACCGGCATTAGGAAAGACAAAAAAGCGATGTGCACAGAAGAAATCAAGCCCAAATCCCAACGGCACCAGAATGGCGATTGTTCGCCAGAAGGCACGTCGAGATATCCGAACATTTTCGTTAGGCAGAAACCAGCCTGCAATCACCACAATGGGAACCACAAATAAGAGCAGGCTCCAGCTGTAGCCGTACGGTGTGGGATTCGCACTGGAAACCTTAAGGGCCGCGGGAACCTGCACAGTATGTAAGGTGACGGCTGCCGGAACCGCGACCATTCCGAGCATAACCAGCACGATCCATGCGCTCATACGCGGACCTGGCGAATCTCTAGCTACAGATTGATAACGTCGGATGGATTCTGTCGACATCGGAGGAATTTTATTCTCTCCGGCCGCTTCGTCGATTTTCTTATCCTGCGGTGTAGGATTCATCACTTCATCACTTGTAAACCGGGTTGAAGGAGTCTAAATAGGCTGCCTCCTATCTGCGGGAATTGGTAGGCCAGCCATGTGAGAACCGGTACGGCTCCAAAGGCGGCAATACGGATGTAGAAGGCGGAGCCGAGTTTATTGGGCGTTGTATCGGTGATACGGCTAAGTATGGGATTGCGGTGCATCTGCGCGAAAACGGTGACGAAACCAACACCGATAGACATAAACAGGAGTGTGAAGCACCAGTCGATGAGCCGATGTGGCTGCAGAGGGTAGGAATTCCAGGCGATGATAGCGAGTACGAAAGCAGCAGAGACAAACAGCATCAGATAACGAATGTTGACGAGGACGGCGCGTATAAGCGCGACGTAACGAATGACAATGAGCTCTTCTGCGAGGTGTATGAACGACTGCCTGCATTGGCTTATCTCCTCGTCTGCCACTTCGGATTTCGCACATTTTTCTTCTTTCGTGGCCCCCGAGGACTTCGCATCTTCGTCGTCCGTAGGGTCAGGTTCCTCGACATGGCCAGTCCGTATTTGGTCCCAGTAAGGAATGAGGACGGCGTCCAGAAGAACGCCGCAGAAACTCGCGTATCCCTCTTCGATCGAGTAAATGCTGCTGAGATCCTCGTTTCCGGGTGGCTTTGGGCGATCCCAGGTATCTTCAAGACAAGAAGCGACACGGTCGTTATCACGTTCATGAGGGGAGTTGGATAACGGCGGAATTGTCGAGGCGACGGCATCGGTAATCTGCCCGCCTGCGTTTTGTATCCTGTCGAAAAGATCACGGATGGCTATGTTGATCTCTTCGTACTCTCTAGAAAGCTGCGCTTTCAGCCACGGAGCCTGCTGCACATAAGGATGGTGAACAAGCTGGCGGATGGACTCCGTAGAACGGCTCATATCTCGCCAACGAATATGCAAGCCGCTCTGATTCAGCATGCTTACCCAACTGCCGCCCTTAAAGCGCGTAAATGCAAACCGGATGGGCAATCGTTCCAAGGGCTCCAGCAACCCCCTACGAAGCGAGCCCCAGATCAAAATGGCGCGAAGCCAGCCGGAAAGGGCGATCATGATGAGAGGGAAAAAGAGTGAGGTAATCAGGAATTCGTAGAGCGTTGGACCGCGATAGATAACTGTATGTGGGCCGATGCTGGCGGAGATCGAAGCAAGCACAGGTGTAAACAGGAAGCGATCGAGACTATGAATCTGGCTGGCGAAGACGCAGAGGGCGAACAGCAACAGGTACACGCTTGCCAGAACAATGGTGAGCTTCTTCTCAGTCCAGGACGCGATCGAGCGAACGACATCCCGCGAATCGTTCGTGAGATTCCTACAGAAGCTTCGGACAACTTCGACGGTAATGAGTAAGCACGTGATATTTCTGTAGAGACAAGAATCGTTCGGCCGCTCGCACTTCTCCAGCGCATTGTCAGGGACATAGAGAGGAGAAGCGGCATAACCTGGCCAGTAGCAGCTTGGCAAGGGCACGATACGAGCGAGACGCGGCCGGTGAACATTGGAAAAGCGCAGACGGGCCGTTTGACATATGGACCAGAGATACCAACCAAATAATAGTAAGAGTATGGGAAGCAGGGGGCAGACCCCACTTAGCGGCTGGAGGCATCGATAGCTGAAATACAGCCCAGCGTAGCTATGCTGGCCTCCGATATTGTCGCTTCGACAGATAACTATCCAGAAGGCAACCGTGAGAGGGAGGGCCAGGCCAGCTACTGAATTGAAGAATGAATATTCGGGGCAGCACTTGTGATAGTGATAGGACCACGTTTTGATGATGGTAGAGAGACAGGCCGCGGCTGCTGCAATGAATATGAACCATGCGATGAAATAACTTGGCTGCGCGAGGTGATAATAGTGACCAACGCGGATCAGAGGGTAGGCGGTCACAAAAGCCATCGTCGCAAGCACAGAGGTGCCGATATTCAAATAGACGGAGCGGCGCCGAGGTTGATCGTTCTGATCGACTGCAAGGTCGCGAGTCAGAGGCGACCAGAACTGCGCCGCCCAAACCAGAACTATGTGGAGCAGGCAGAGAATCAGAAGTATGGTGGCAACTACTGTCCAGACAAGTGAAGGTGCGATACCCGAATTACGGTTAATGGATTCTGGAAGATATCTCCAGACCTCCTGTTGAGAGTGATCAGGAGTGTCGTCCAGAATTGCTGCGTTCGTTTCTGCACACGTCTTCTCCATTTCCGATTTAGGAGCACTTGGGTAAATCGTTGGCAGTATTTGCTTTCCATCGCTGCCGCACCAGCGAAGAATTGCCAGAGGATAATAGCCGTCGCTCCCGATTGCCGTGACCCAGAGGGGAATCTGCATAAACTGAGTCCGCGGAGCTGAAGTCGTTGAACGGCCCTCCGGGGGTATAGGGTAGCTTCGGTACCCGGCGAGATTGGGAATTGGATCAGCGGATGGGTCCCAGAATGTGAAGCTCGCTGCGTTATAGAACGCTTCAGCCTGGTAATCCGAATGTAGCCATTGAACTTTGCTTCCAGAGTCGAGCGAGTTAAGCAGATAAGGCGATATAGAAATAGATCCGATGTAAGGCTGATTCTCGCCATCGCGTTCAAAAAGAAGGTCTTCACCGCCGAAAAGAACTATCCGTGAATCCGGGCAGGCACGGTGAAGAAATTGGGTTAGAAAAATATCATCAAGGATGTTCGATGCCGAAATCAGAATGAACTGGATGCGCGCCCGCTGCAGCTGGTGGGCGATGCCCATAAGTTGCGCCTCAAGTGAGAGCGGACTCTGAGTGATGGAGAAGCGTGGTACCGTGTCGCCGGTGCTGTAATCCTTGAGCGAGAAGTTTAGGTAAGGCGTAGGCGCGGTCGAAGCTTCCGATTGACTGGTCTGGCTAGGCTGGGCATTGCGTAGGAGCGAGAGTTCGCGCGGGAAGCGAAGATTGAGCACCGTTCCTCTGGAAACATGAGGCGACGCGCCCGAACCCGTACACTTCCCCTGTGCAGCCGTCGATCCGTAACTCGTGGCAGTGCCAAAGACAGTTCCCGCCTCGGAGAGCACGGCGACTCTGTTCAGGTCATAGTCCGCGCACTCAAGGGAGGCGAGAAAACTTTGTTGTTCAAAATTTGCATTTTCTCCAAAAGATCGATAGAAAACGTGTTTATTTGGTCGGTCGAGCTCCTTCGCCGCGACGGTTGTGCTGGTTATGCCGTTGATGGAAGCGTTAGTCCCATCACCGAGCATGCCGACTGCAGCTTCAATTCCCTGCTGCAGGGAGGCAGCGGAGCCGGAGAAGAAAGGGCCTATAACTGAAAGCTTCGTTTTCGTGATCTGCCCCTGTCCACTCGGTTGCAGAGAGCTTGGGGCCAACCACTGGTTGTGGCGTGTCAACATTTGCTCGTATTGAACGGCGTTTTGAAGCTGAGCTCCATTAACTCCGAGGGCAGGGGTTTCGCCAACAAGGAAGACATAGACCACCCGATAGTAAGCAGCCTCAGGCGATTCGCTCCCCGGAGATCCATGGGGCGCATACCGAAGGATGATGAGACCGGGCTGCCGTTCGCCTGCTCCGTCATCATCCTTTGAAGGAGGGCCGGGCGATCCCTCGCTGGCGGAAAGGGCGACCGCTGGCGCGCGCCAAGGCAGCCAGTAATAACTGCCGAGATAGTGATTATCTGCAGCAGCCAGAACAATAGCATCGATCGCGCGATCAAAGTCGAGTGCCAGATGGCTATGTATAGGATCCGGCACCGTCGCTATGACGGCGCTGACCTCGGGAGTGTGTGGAGCGTTCCACGGGATACCCCATTCATCGTTGCCCGGGCAGGCAGAGTCAGCCGAAGTCGATGCTTTGATGGCGGATTCCACCTTGGCACCGGTCTCATGCGGCAAGATGTTGAAATCCGGAGCGGGAGCCTTGACCGGGGGGCGGACCGATTGCACAGCAGACCAGTACTTGCACGACGCGAGCCACGGACCCTCGCCGGATACGGCTTTCACCGTGGGCGGGCTGCTCTGCTGAGATGGGTGGCTCTCGCCGGGCTTGACTTGAAAAAACAATCCAGCCAAGAGGACAGTGCCAACTGTGGTAAATCCTAGTCCTTTGTTCATCAAGATCCACCCTGAAAAGAGTTCTTTTCATAAACGGACCGGATAGTTCAGGAACAGAGAGCGTTGCTTTACGTTAGCACCTTTTGTAGCGCTATCTATCCTTAGTGCGGGAACTTATATGCCACCTAATCCTCGACGGTCTTAGCCCCGGACCAGGGATAGAAGCAATTTATCGGTCAGAACCCCTCAGCTGCGATCACAAGTGATTCCGATCATCCAATCCGTTTCGACCGAAGTGTATCGTGGTGCATTCCAGCTGATTTGACTGGCCGAGCTTAAGTAAGCAGCTCGCGGAAATAGTTGTTCAACAGCCGATCATTCGGATCGAACTCTTTGCGAGCCGCTGCAAAAGCCTTCCAACGGTCGCCGTACGCTTTTTGGACAATTGCCGCAATAAGGCCTGGCGTCTGGTTGAGAAGAGGCAGGCCGGCACGTTCATTGCAGAACTGATTGTACGCGCCAAGAAATTCGTCCCATCCGGCATTTGCCGTGGACACTGGATCGATCGTCATGACCGTTCCATCGAAAGAATACGACAGCAGCGCCTTCTGGTCCTGAGCGATGCGATACCCGACATACAGAAGATTCGAGCGGTACCCCTTCTGGGAGTAATATTCCTTGGCAAATTTGAAGAATTCGGCAAGCACTTCCGGATACCTCGCCTCGGGAAATGCGAAGAGGCTAAACGTGTAGCGGCTGTCATCGGATACCGTCGGATAGTGAATGATCTGGTCCGGTGGAATTGTATAGTCGCTCGATACAATCGTTTCCAGTTGAAGGCGCCATGCGGCATTGAAAGCATCGATAATGCCATAGCGAATCGTCGGATTTGAGATGTTCTGTTCGATGTCATGCCCAAACTTCGGCCCCGACGTGCCCCAAATATGATTTCTCAATGCCCACGCCGCGCGGTTCGGTTCACCCGTTGCGCTGGGATTGTCTTTGCGGAATTCGATGGTGATCTTGTTATCGAATGGAAAGATGTAGAACATCATTGAGTAGTTCAACGCAATTAATTCTGGCAAGCTAGCGATGAATTCCTCCAGGCTGAAGGTCTTGTGATGCACATGCATCGGCGTCAAAGGGCGGATCTTGTATGTAACCTCGTAGATGATTCCGAACAGTCCATAGCTGGATCGCACCTTTTGCATCAGCTCGGGCTGAGTCTCCTCGGTGACTTCCAACAATTCTCCGCTCGGCAGTACCATTTTCACGCCGGTCACATAGGAGCCTACTTGCCCATACTGGCCGGGGAAAGATGCGTCCTTTGTTCCAGCACACGATGCACTACCGGCCGATAAACTGCCGATTTCTGTATTCACATAAAACTGGAGGGCCTTCGCCTCCAGCGCTTTTGCCATGTCGATGTGCAGAGCATCGGACTGTACTGTCAGGCTGTCCGGCCCGATATTAAGAATCTGGTTCATCTTCATCCGGATCAGCGTGCCACCATCAGCAACGCCACACGGTGCGGTTGAATGATTGGAGCCAACCGCACGTACCGGAGAAGGATAAGTAGCGCGATCTTTCATGATTGCGACAATGTCTTCGACCGAGTGGGCATCGACAATCACACTGGGATGCGAAACTACATTTCCAAACCAGTTCGTCACGGTGTTGGTTGGCATGAATGCACTCCGCGAAACGACCGCCGTCAGCCTGGCTCTGCCTTATAGTGCAAGGAGCCGAGTCTGCGTTTCATAAAACCTGAGGGGGAGAAGAAGGTAGGCTGCGGCGAAACTGCCGTTTGCGCCCTAGCGGCCAGATATTAGTCAGCTGTATCCCCGAAAGTCAATCCTGAACTGAGACTAGCTCGGCATAGCCTGCAGACAAGCACTCCTGACTGAGTCGCTCTCAGTCGCAATTACTGTTGCGACTTGGTGCGGAGAGTGCTACTCTCCGGTCGGCATCCCGACGCACCGGGTGATAAAGGCTACAGGAGATCCGGGGTTCGTGTGCGGTTGCGTTGAGGAAGAAGGTCGGCCCCACCTTTACGAAACGTTTCTGGGCTACCGAGCACCATCGTAAATATGAATTATTCCTGACCGTCGCGAAGTTCCGACAGACAACGCCTTCTGGCTCATAGTGTCCGTTGGCGCGAATTACCGGCAGTTGAACGGAATTTGATGCGGGTTCCGCCGCGAAATTCCACGCGCGATGCGGAGCCGTAGTCCGCCGCACCGCATGGGGGGAATGATGTTTCCTCGGAATTTTGGTCTTCAGGTAGTAGTAGCAACCATCTGTCTGCTGGTGACAAGGTCCTCGTGTGTCAGCGCCCAGACGCCCTCTTCTAAGCCCCCCCACAAGCAAGAAGCTGACGCTCTGCTCGCTTGCGCTCGGATGGTCGTCGAACAAGGCAATCTGCTGAACATACCCGGGGGCCGGGACCGCCGATTTCAAGGCAAGGTTCCCGAAGCAACCGCACTCTGTCGCGGCGGCGAACGGGCGCTTGAGTTTCGTGGCACACCGTGGGTGGACTGGAGCAACTACTGGGGCACGGGGGATTTGGCATCTCTCCCAACTGGCTTTGTCTCAAAGAAACTCCCGGCGCAACGCGGCGTTGCCGGAGCATTACTCGACCTGGAGCTACAAAGGATTGAATTGGTCAGGTTCAATCTCTTCGACAATTCGGGAACATATGTCCAGTATGTCCAGGGCCAGAATGGATTGCACGGACCTGTCATCAAGGTCTGGCCCGAGATGAGATTGAAACCGGAAAGCCCATTCTACCGGGAAGTCGGGGGCGATGGACCTCAGGTGTGCAAGGGGGACCTCGTCCGTTGGCGAACAGTCTCGGGCATCTGCAATGACGTTCTGAATCCGGCAATGGGGTCCGCCGGCATGCTATTCGCGCGCAATGTAGAGTTCGAGACGTCGTTTCCAGATGAAGGGCTGAACGCCCTTACCCGCAATCGTCATGGCGATCGCTTGTCGCTGCTGCAGCCCGACCCGCAGGTGATCAGCCGTCGTTTGTTCACGCGCATTCAATCGGATCCCGATAAGTGCCGCTCCGGATATGGTCTCCCCGACGACTCGCCGACCGCCAACTGCGATTACAGGAAGGCACCCTTCTTTAATGTGCTTGCCGCCTATTGGATCCAGTTCATGACTCACGACTGGTTCTCCCACCTCCAGGAAGGTCATAACCAGACCGCGTACATGAAGGTTGGCTGCGAGACTAAGCTCGTGAACAATGTCGAGCAACCGCTAACATCAGAGGACATTCAGAAGTTGGGTTGTCGTCCTGACGATCAGATAGACAAGGGATACGTGGCCCAAGACTCTGCTCCCGGCTCCTTTTCTTCTGGCGGCCGCACCTACTTAGCTCGCTCGCCAAAGACGATGAGCAACAACAACACGGCCTGGTGGGATACCTCTCAGCTCTACGGCTTCGACGACATCTCCCGGCGCCGTGTGAAGCGTGATCCGGGCGACCCCGCAAAATTCCTCCTTGTTCAAACAGCCGGGCAACCGGGGCCAGGACTTCTACCTATATTTGGGCCGGAAGATCCAATCAATCCCGAATGGGCAGGCCAGGAAGCTGCCGCATTTCCTGACAACTGGACCGTCGGTTTGAGCTTCCTTCATAATCTTTTCGCGCGCGAACACAACTCTTTTGTCGCTGAGTTTCGGCGAGTCGCAGCGCGTACTCCTAACGCTGATTGTGGCCTTCGCGATCCGGCGCAGCCAAAAGCTGTCATCCGCTATCGGGATGTAACTCCAGACCAACTTTTCGAGATTGCCCGACTGGTCGTCGCAGCCGAAATCGCCAAAATCCATACCACTGAGTGGACTCCACAGCTGCTCTACAACGATCCGCTCTACCTTGGCATGAACGGAAATTGGAATGGACTCCTTGGTGCAAATGGCGGTCTTCTGTCACAGGCGTTGCGCGATGTCATCACGCAGAACTTCGGTAAATCAAAAAACGTCGCCAAATCGTCGCAATGGTACTCCGTATTCGCTTCTGGGCCGGGAATCTTTGGTCTTGGTAGCACTGCTCCCGGATATGACATCACCAATCCACAATCTATCAACGGAGGTGTAAATCACTTCGGCTCTCCGTTCAATTTCCCAGAGGAGTTCGTTTCCGTATATCGATTGCATCCACTGGTTCCCGACCTGCTTGAGTATCGAGATCTCAAAGTTGATCCAAACAGGATTGCCAAGCGTATTTCCGTCGTCGAAACATTTCAGGGTAAGGCAACGCCATATACGGAATCCATGGGGCTTGCAAACTGGGGTCTAACCTTGGGTCGTCAAAGATTAGGCCTTCTCACGTTGCATAATTCGCCGCTTTTCTTGCAAAACCTGAAGTTGGGCCGCCTTGACAGTAAGACGCAGCAGATTGATGTAGTAGCGCTCGATATCATCCGCGACCGCGAACACGGCGTCCCACGGTTTAATGAATTCAGAAGGCAATATGGATTGCGTCAACTAACCAGCTTTGACGACTTCAAGGATCCGGGGGTTCCCGCCGGTTCGGCCGATGCTCTGGAACAACAGGACGCGGTTCAAACACTCCGCGAAGTTTATGGGCAGCATATCTGCGACGCATCGAAGGTCATCACTGATGCACAAGTGAACGGTGATGGAACACCCATTAATGATTGTCTCGGACATCCGAATGGAACCCTGATCGATAACATTGAAGATGTCGACACAGCTGCTGGATATTTGGCAGAGTACCGGCGTCCACATGGGTTTGCCATTTCAGAGACTCAGTTTGTCGTTTTCATTCTTAATGCCTCGCGGAGACTCTTCAGCGATCGTTTCTTTACTTCCTCGTTTCGTCCTGAGTTCTACACGACGCTTGGTGTTGACTGGGTAAACCATAACGGTCCAGGCCCGGCAGTGATGGAAGCGGGAAGCCCCAATGGCCATAAGCAGCCCGTATCTCCCATGAAACGAGTACTGCAGCGCAACATCCCTGAATTAACTCCGGAATTGCAAGGGGTCGTCAACGCGTTCGATCCGTGGGCTCGTGACCGCGGCCAGTATTACAGCCTTGCGTGGAAGCCTCGGCCCGGAGCTGAATCCGATGATGCTTTCAAATCCAAAGACTAGGGCCTGGCTCTTACTCGAGCTATCTGAAATCGCCTAGTTGAAGGCCACATATTCAAGATATTTGTTTCTTGCTCCGCAAATAGGCGCACCGAGGTCTTATGACACCTGGAGACGCGTCCTCTAAAAAGAGGACAAAGCACGAAGGAATGATGGCCGCCGTGCGCGACCTGTTCACACGTGTCAATGAGGCCGAGACCGCACGTCACTACTGCCGGCGCCTTGCCGCCATAGTACTGCTGCCGGGCTACAGAGACACGTTCAGCAATTCGCTGACGTGTGTGGAACGCGCCAGAATTCTTAGGGAACCGCTTACGTGGCAGGTGCTCGCCAAACGCTTGGAGATCAGTCCCCGGCTGCAGTCCATTGCCGCTTCCTGCACTAGTTACACCCCCAGCGTGTGGCTTCTTGAGCAGGAGCTGATTGCGCGAGGAAAGTGTGATGCCGGTTGCAATCTCCCTCTCGACGACAAGTCACCAGCAATGTGTGACGCAACAGCTCTAGACATCTATCGACTTGCCAGGACCGCGAACAGCAGCGGGCTTTGTTTCTCAGGGGGTGGAATACGTAGTGCGACTTTCAACCTTGGAGTATTACAGGGGTTGGCCAAGCTCGAGCTGCTCGAGAAATTCGACTACCTATCCACTGTCTCAGGAGGCGGATACATCCACCAGTTTCTTGCGGCATGGCTCTACAATCGGAATTGCCTGCTCAGCGACGGAACAGCGACAGAGCGGTCCGCGCCGGGGCAAAGTTCCTCAGCCGCATCGACGGCTGTACCGCCCCTGCAAGAGGTCCAGCACCAACTGAAGCCCCTTCCGCAGGAGGCTGTGGCAAGTAGCAGCGCCATGACGCAGCAACCGGAGCCGATTCGATGGTTGCGTCGGTTCAGCAATTACCTAACCCCAAACAAAGGACTCTTCACAACCGACACCTGGGTGATGGTCTCGATCTGGCTGCGAAATACCTTTCTCAATCAACTTACACTCGTGTCGTTGATATGCACTTTCCTCCTCATTCCACATTTGCTTCGAGGACTAGGTGGCTTTGCCACTTTGCACCGTTTGTACAAATGGGCGCCCTGGAGCCTGCCTCCGTTCTCTGGATACCTGCTACCTTCGCTCTCGATCGTGGGCCTTGGGGCCTGTTCTTGCTGGCTGGTGATCTCCGAATTGCGCATCGCACGTCAAGGGAGACTTGATCCCGACGATCCAGGTTGTCAGGAGAAAATATCTGCGCCAAAAATCAGGAACGCTGCCGACCGAAGCGGCGTCAGTCGATGGATGTTGCTGTTATGTCTGTTGACGTGTATCGCCGGCATCGTTTCGCCAGCCTTATATCAAGCGTCGTTCGTGGGATCAGCCGCGACGCAAAATCGTAGCGCCCATAGCTCTCAACTCTTTAACAACGGACAAGCCAGCGCGAAGGGCGAGTCTGGGAAACAAGAGAGCGAGACTGCCGACGGTTTCCCCAGTCGCGACATGCGGACAGAATTATCCCAGCGTCCGTCCTTATTCGGTGAGTATTCATATCCGACGTGGTTGCATATCGACGATTCCGCCCTTCTGGTGGAGATTGTTTTCCTGCTGTTCACCTTCGCCTTCTGCCTATCGTCAGGGCTGGCGTCGCTTGCAAGCAGGCCAGGATTTGGCGCTTTTTGGTGCTTCCTGGGATCACTGGTGGGCGCGGCGAGCACATGGGCGGCACTCTATGTAACTCGCATGGGGATCTTCTGGCTCTGTTTCCGGCGGCCTGAGGAACTCCCACAGATCGCCGTGGTCTTATTGCCTGTATGTGTGCTGTCGGCATTTTTCCTGGCGCTTGTGCTTGGAGCAGGTATAGTCGGACGTCGCACTGACGGCAGTCTTCGCGAAGCTATGGCGCGATTACGGGCAATGGCCTTTCTGCTCTCCCTTATGTGGGTCGGCATCGGTGGCCTCTCCCTCCTTGGATCCTCCATCTTCCGTTTGTTTTGGAGTACTTCCACCAAGTATTGGCATTGGAAACAATGGACGGCTCTGTTTACCTGGGTCGGCGGAACAGTCGGCGGTGTGGTGGCGGGCAACAGCGAAAAGAGCTCCGGGAAAGGTGATAGCAGCAGCTTCATCATGAAAATCCTCGTGAAGATCGGGCCGCCCATCTTCATCATTGGCATTGTCATTCTCCTCTCGCAGATGCTGCAGATGATATTGAATGCATTCGGCGGAGATTGGGGCTGGGGGTTAATCTGGACATTCCTCGCTTTCCTTGCATCCACTCTCCTGTTTGGGTTCCGTCTGGACATCAACGACTTCTCGATGCACGCGTTCTATCGCGACCGGCTGGCACGCTGCTACTCCGGCGCTTCCTACCCTCACCGCCGCCCCAATCGCTTTACTGGATTCGCTCAGAGCGATGGCGAAATTCGCGTCGCCGATCTGCTGCCAGCCAGATTTCAACAGGCCCGCAGCGCGGGGATTCCTGCTGAGCAGATCGCGGATGTCTCTCCCTACCCTGGTCCCTTCCCCATCTTTTGCACCACCGTCAACCTGACCTTTGGTCAGGATTTGGCATGGCAGGAGCGCAAAGGGGCGAGCTTCGCTTTCACACCGCTCTACTCCGGCTACAGTCCAGGCTGGACTTCAGACTCCGGTACGAAGGAGAAAAGGCACCACAGCTACAACGGCTTCGTGTCTACTCGCAAGTTTGCGTATGAAGGGCGCGGCATCCCCATGCATTCGGCTGTCGCAATCTCGGGCGCTGCGGTCAGTCCTGACATGGGATACCACTCCGACCCGGCAATGGCTTTTCTGCTAACCATGTTCAATGTACGGCTGGGTTGGTGGATCAAGAATCCGCGGATAACAAGCACCATTCGACTCTTCAGTTCGCCGTCTCCGCTGTTTCCCCTATGGAACCTGTTCAGTGAGTTGCTGGGGCGTGCTACTGATATGTCGCACTACGTCTACCTGACCGATGGCGGCCACTTCGACAATATGGGCCTCTATGAGCTGGTGCGGCGACGTTGCAGGCGCATTCTCATATGCGATGCCGAGCAGGATTGTTCAAACTCCTTCGAGGGCATCGGCTCGGCCATTCGCAAGTGCCGCGTGGACTTCGGCGTGGAGATTGATTTGAATCTCGCCAAACTGGATCCAGGCCTGGCCACCTCCGATTCTGTCCCAGGTCGGCCACGCATCCCCGCGCACTTCGTTCAGGGCACCATCACCTATCCCGAAGATGATGAACAAGGCACCATCATTTACATTAAGACTCGCGTCACCGGCGATGAACCGGCAGATGTTCTGAACTATAACCGAGAGCATGAGGAATTTCCGAACGAGACTACCCTCAACCAATGGTTCAGCGAGTCTCAGTTTGAGAGCTATCGCAGCCTCGGATATCACAGTCTTTTTCACAATCCGCAGAGAGCGGACACACCCCTTCCGGTCACGATGGTCATCCACCCGGATGCGCCGACGCCAGGCGGCCCCTCCGCGGCCACGCTCTCGGTCTCATCGCCGCCACCCGCTGCTGAGGAACCGCTGCGCGATATTCTTCAGAAGGTGTTCTCGCCGCAAAAAACGAGGGCGTCTGAATAGCCGCCTAGTTCTCACCCGAGGTCGGACTTCGGTGATCACTCACGACCGTGCAGGCCATCGGGAGCGCTAGAGCGATGCGAGACGGAACCGATTGGCTCTATCGAACTCCTCGCGCAATCCTGCTCCCCGGAGATTTGCGCGCAGGTGAGTTAGTCGCTGCTCGAGGGCCTGCAATGCGCCCTCTACATGCTCCGAGTTGCTAAGTGCCACATCACGCCACATTGAGTAAGGGCTTGAGCCCAGACGCGTCATTTCACGCAGTGCACGGCCGCCAATGGCACGCAACTCAGAGTCGCTGCCAAATTCGTCTTCGAGCAGAGCACTGAGCGCGGTCGCAAGGAACTGTGGCAAATGGCTGACCCAGGCCAGCAGTTCGTCGTGGCGGCCCGGATCCATCTCGAGCGTGCGACAGCCAAAGCCTTCTACAAACCCGCGAAACTCAGCTGCCGCTGCCGCCGCCCTCGCTTCTGGCGCGAATGGCGCAGTTGGCGTAAACAACCAGACCGCTCCGCGAAACAGCTCGGGCTCTGCATGCTCCGCGCCACTTACCTCCTTGCCTGCCATGGGGTGCCCCGGCAGAAAGGCCGCGCGTCCCGGCCGATTGTAGTGTTGCGCCGCGGTTTCAGTGATCAGTTGTTTTGTGCTGCCTACATCGGTTACGAGTTGGTCAGGACCGAGTACCTCAGCCAATCGCCCCATCCATTCCACGATCGCGAAAACGGGCCCGGAGAGCACAATCAGATCCGCCGCTTTTGACGCGATCAAAGGCTCTTGCGTCTCCGACGTGAGTGCACCCAGGCGAACCGCCGTCTCAAGTGCAACCGCATCTCGGTCCCAACCGATAACCTCGCCGGCAAAGCCGTGCGCCCGCAAAGCCAGCCCGGTCGAGGCCCCGAGCAGCCCTGTACCCACAATCAAAATGCGCTCAATCATCGCAGGCCTAGCTTACCCTGCCCGCTAGGCTCAGTGGCTACCTGATGCAATTGCGAACCGATAGTCCGGGTCATGCGATCTGTACCATGGTCCGGCTTGGCTTTTCCTAAGATGAAGGTCACGCCAGTCTCCGTTCGACCGACCCCGATTCGCGATTGGGCCTCCGGAATCCATCGGTGTATCGTTGGTAACTGTCTCGGCTTGTGTGTCCCAGACGAATGGAAGGTCGGAGCCTCGGCAGATCCTCCTCGTGCGCCAGGTCGAAACGCGAATTCAATGGGGAAAGTGAGACCCGCTTGACGATGCTCGATCGCAGGAAATTCATCCAGGCTGCTGCCATGGCCGCCACCGCTACCGCTACAAATCTGAAACCTCTCCTCGCGCAATCCTCGCAGACACGTTCTCCGAATGACATGATCCACCTCGCTCTCATAGGTGCTGGTATCCAAGGCCAGCATGACACCGAAATCGCACTGGAAGTCCCAGGGGTCAAACTCGTCGCTGCTGCCGACTGCTACGACGGGCGTCTGACCCATTGCAAGGAACTGTGGGGACAGGACGTCTTCACCACCCGCGACTACCGCGAAATCCTGGCGCGCACGGATGTCGATGCTGTCCTCATCGCAACGCCTGACCATTGGCACAAGACGGCAGCCGTCGATGCGATGAAGGCCGGTAAGGACGTCTACCTCGAGAAACCGATGATCCACGTCTATCCCGATGGACCGGAAATCATCGAAACTGCGCGCTCCACCAACCGCATCCTTCAGGTGGGCAGCCAGAGGGTCAGCTCCGTCATCTACGCGAAGGCCAAAGAACTGCTCGCCTCAGGCATCATCGGCAAGCTCAATATGGTCAGCGCCTACTGGGACCGCAACTCGTCGCTCGGGGCCTGGAACTACTCCGTGCCTCTCGACGCCTCGACCGAAACCTGCGATTGGCCACGCTTCCTTGGGTCCGCTCCCAAGATCCCCTGGAACGCCGAACGCTTCTTCCAGTGGCGCAAGTGGAAGGACTACGGATCGGGCGTGGCCGGAGATCTCTTCGTCCACCTTTTCAGCGGCACACATTTCATCACCGGAGCTCATGGCCCTACGCGCGCCATGGCAACAGGCGCCATCCGCTATTGGAAAGACGGGCGCGATGCTGACGATGTGTTGCTTGCGCTCTTCGACTATCCCGAAGGCTTCAATCTCAGCCTGCACGTGAACTTCGTCGATGGCGGCGAGGAGAGTGAAGGCTTCCTCTTTACTGGCTCAGAAGGCCTCATGACCATCGGCGGCAACACCGTCTCGGTCACTCGCACCCCACCAGAAACCGAGCCCGGCTACACCGTTTCCACCTTTGCGGAGGCCATGCAGAAGGAGTACATCGAGCAGTACGAGAAGAAATATCCACCCAAGCACTTCAGCGGCCCGCTTCCTGAAAACGTTCAGAAGTTCACCGCGCCCGAGGGCTACTCCGACAGCTACGACCACTTCCATAACTTTTTCGACTCGGTCCGCACCCGAAAGCCCGTTGTCGAAGACCCGACCTTCGGATTCCGCGCCGCCGGCGCTGCCCTGCTCAGCAATCTCAGCGTCGAGCGCGGCGAGGTTGTCCATTGGAACCCCGAGACGATGAAGCTTGAGCGTAGCTAAACACCAACGGAGACCATGATGACGATTTCCTTCGCACGATTTGCGCCATTGCTCGCGCTGCCTCTCCTTGCTCCTGCCCTGGGCCATGCTCAGGACCCCGCACACGCCACCGAGTTTCGCCTGCAGAATCCGGGGAACGGGCCCGGCGGCGCGCCACGTATTGCTTTCCTCTCTCATCGCCTCGGCAACGATCACGCCGAGGGCATCTCGCTGTTGGACATGAATGGCGATGGCTTCCCCGACCTGCTCAGCGGCGCGTACTGGTACGAAAATCCCGGCGCCGACGGCGGCGAGTGGAAGCGCCATCAATTCCGCACCGTTGGCATCCACAATGAGTTCGTCTCCGATTGCGGCGAGTGGATCGTCGACGTCGACCACGATGGTCTCCCCGACCTCATCACCACCGGCTGGATCTCCAACGGCCTATGGTGGTATCGCAACCCCGGTCCCAAGGCCACCGCTGCCGGCGCGACCTGGAAGGCCGAGAAGATCACCGACAGCTATGACACTGAGGGCGGAGCCTTCGCCGACATCAACGGCGACGGCAAGCCCGATGTCGCACTCGCCCACTACAACCGGTCCGGCGTTCTCTGGGTCGACTTCAGCAAGGACAAGCCCCGCGTCCACCATCTCGGAGGGCGCGCGGAGGATGGCCACGGCATCGGCGTCGCAGACATCAATGGCGACGGCAAGGCCGACGTACTCACCACGCACGGATGGTTCGAGCAGATCGATGCCGACAACGACCAGTGGAAGTGGCACGGTGACTGGAACATCGGCGATACCGGCTTCCCCATCCTCGGTTACGACGTGAATCACGATGGCAAGCTCGACCTTATCTACGGTCAGGGCCATGGCTATGGCCTTTACTGGCTGGAACAGGGCGGCTCCGCCGATCATCCAATCTGGACACGGCACACCATCGACGAGTCCTTCTCGCAATCGCACGCCCTCTTGCTAGCCGATATAGACGACGATGGCACTCCGGAGCTCATCACCGGCAAGCGCTATCGCGGCCACTCCGGCGCTGATCCCGGTTCCTATGATCCTGTCGTTGTGTATGCCTACAAGCTGCCCGCCAAAGCCCAGCTCGATGCTGCAAAATCAGGCGCCGAAGGCACCAAGGGCACGATGGACACCATGCGGATCGCCGACAGCACTGCGGATCCTGTCTTTACTCGCTACGGATTGTCAGTGAACGGGACAGCAAGCGCGGGAACACAGTTCATCGCCGCTGATCTTGACCACGATGGAGACGTAGACATCGCGAGCGCCGGCAAACTCGGCGCGCACGTTCTCGAAAATCTCAAAGTAAACAAGGTGCCGAAAAACGTTCGCGAGGAAACTCAACCCCTCGAGCGCAAGTGGCCATTCCCCGGAGAGGGCAAAGAAGTCCCGCAGGAAGACGGCCCTACGCCGTAGGGGCCTCGCTCTCTTGGAGTTCCAATGTGCTTTGCCCGTGATGAACGCTACTTGTTCATCACGGGTAGCACGACATGCGATGGATGATCAGCGGACATGAAAACCGTCTCCGTTGTAGACAAAAAGTCGTCCGGCTTGGCAAGCATAATGTTGTTTACATACTTTCCAGGGTTGCGATCGTAGAGCGGGAACCAGGTACTCTGGATTGTGACCATGACCCTGTGTCCCGGCAGAAAGACATGGTCGACGCCGTGCAAGCTCCAGGTGTACTCCGCCAGCTCGCCTGCGCCCACCGGATCCGGCTTTTCAAAACTCTTCCGGTATCGCCCGCGAAAGATCTCAGCGTTCGTCATCAGCTGATAGCCACGCATCGCAGGATCAGGATCATCCTCGGGATACACATCGATGACCTTGACTATCCAATCGGCATCGGTGCCGGATGTCGAAGCGAAAATATCTGCCGTAACATCCCCGGTAATTGTCAGCGGGGCTTTTAACTCTCCCGTCTGCCACTTCGCGACATCGGGTCGGGCCGTCATTGCACGCTGGTCTTCGACCATCCAGGTGCGCCAGTGCGAATCCGGAGCGTACGTGGCGGTCAACGGCCGGCGGCTGTACGGGACTGGGTTCTTAGGTTCGGCTGTGTAACTCACTTTCGCCATCGCATCTGTATGGCCCGGTTTCGCCCAGGTCAACTGACCGCTCTCGGCCAGGTAAAGGTTGGTGCCCTTCTCCGCAGGGGGTGGCCACTGAGTATATCGCTTCCACGTGTCCGATCCAGTTTGATAGCTTGCCGTGTCTTTTACGTCGAAGCCGGGCTCATCCTTGAGATACTTCGCGAAGAAGGGGGCTTCAATCTGAGCGCGGTACTGATCGCCAATCGGTTGCGTCCAGTCGAGCGCCCCCAGATGCCGCGTGGTGGCAGACCATTGCCCATGGCACCAGGGACCTAAAACAAGGAAGTTCACGCCGCGCCTGTCCAGCGGCTCCAGCTTTGCGTACTCCGTTTGTGGCCCCCACATATCTTCCTGGTCGTAATACCCGCCTACGGTCAACGTCGGCACAGTCAGCTTCGTGAGGAAGTTGTCGACGCCTCGCGCGCGCCAATATGCGTCGTAGGTCGGGTGTTCGCGGAATGCTACCCACGTCGGCAAATCCGGTCGAGACGTCTTTTTTGTCAGCGCATCGAACGAGCCCGCCTCAAGAAAAGCGTCGTACGTGTCCTTGTCGTATTTGATTGGCGTGTTCTCCTTCGACGATTCCAGTCCCATTCCGTAGTCATATCCGTACGTCTCGCGGAATGCGCCGTTGTGGAAGAAGTCATCGCCCAGCCAGGTATTAATCATTGGCGCCTGCGGAGAGATTGCTTTCACTGCTGGATGCGGATCGATGCCCGCCATCATTGCCGTAAAGCCGTCATAAGAGGTGCCCAGGACGCCGACACGTCCGTTGTTACTTGGCACATTCTTCACTAGCCAGTCGATGGTGTCGTACGCATCTGTACTTTCATCTATCGCGCCGTGTTTGGAGTGATCAGCCAAAGGACGGTTCATCTGGAAGGACCCTTCGCTCTTGTACCGCCCGCGAATATCCTCAAAGACGAAAATGTATCCCGCATGGGCCAATTCCGGCCGCCGCGTATACACCGAACTAGCCGATTCTTTGTCAACTCCATAGGGTGTTCGCTCTAGAAGAATGGGAATCGCCGCGCTGATCCATGTTGGTCGTACGATCACCACATGGAGCTTCACGCCATCGCGCATCGGCACCATCGCCTCCGAGCGAACATAAGGCTTGAACTCATGCTTCACCGGTTCGCCCACGCGCGCGTACACAGCTGCGTCCGCCGCCTTAGAGGTTCTGACGGCAGTGGCTCTTGCATCGGCACCCAGGGTGAACCAGGCAGAAATGCTCGAGTCTGCGTCTGTAAACTCGGTGGCCGATAGCGTCTTCAATTCCGTTGGCGGTCTCCGTTCCGTTTCAACCGTCAGGTGATCACCTGTTCGATAGAAGTTCAGCGTCTGATCGGGGTTCTTCTTGTCCTGGAACTGACCGGCATAGCCATCGAGTTGGGCTGCCGTCAGCCTCACCGCCTTGGGATTGGCCCCATCCCGCGCACACCCAACAATACAGCTGCTCGTAACCAGCAACCAGAAGCAAAACTTCCGCATGCGCCATTCCTCCAACAAGGGATGGCGGCAGTCTACACTGACGACTGTCCAGATCTACTCGATGTCCGGAACGTGCCTTCTTCGCGAACGTTTCTGAGGGCAAGTTGCTCCCGCGCTTCAATCGACCGGCAGATATTCTCTGCTCATCGTGACGTAGCCTTCGCGCGCTGTTTTCTTGCCGCGTTCGCGGTACAACTCCTCGTCCTTCGGCTGCCAAGTGTCCAGCCCGTCGACGTAGCGGTTGAACATACAGAAAGCCGCTGCGATGAGAACCGCATCGTGAATCTCAACATCAGTTGCGCCATGCTCTCTGGCCGCAGCAATGTCTTCGGCGGTCACCAGCTTGCCATCCTTCTGGACCTTGCCAGCAATCACCAGCAGTGCTTTGAGCTTCTTCGAGATATCCGCGCGCGTGAAATCAAGCTTGACCTGTCGAACAATGCCTTGGTCATCATTCATGCATGCCGCGGCAATCGACCCATGGACTGTCTGGCAAAAATAACAATCGTTCAAAGACGAGACATATGTCGCTATCAGTTCTCGATCGGCTTGAGGAAGCGAGTTAGGAGCGTGGAGCAGGGCTTCCGCGAGCTCATTCAGCGGCTTTGCGGTCTGCGGGCGAAAGGCCATAGGACCGCGTATTCCCTGCAGTCCCTCAGGTAGTTTGATGTGGGGCATAATGACTCCGCATTACTTCCAGAAGTGTCGCTCGAAAGCATACCGGAGACTTCGACGCGCCGTCCTTGAAAAGAGCAAGGCTCTTGCACAGATTGGGTGGAATCCGAAGTCCATCCAACGATGGAAGACTCCGGTTATTCCGCCAGTTAGTATGCGGCCAGTTCATATACCTGTTTACGCCTCGTCGTTGTCGTCTTCGTCAGTCAGAAGCCGCGTCAGGCACCTTTGGAGACCACCGCAATGCGTTCTTCGTCCTTTCTTGGGGCCATGCTCTGCACCCCTTTGCTTGCGATCTGTCTCCATGCACAGGTTCCCACCGGGACACTAAGCGGGATTGCTCGCGATCCGGGAGGAGCGTCCATATCAGGCGCTTCTGTTCAGGCGACTGACCTCGCGCGCGGCACGACTCGACAGACGGTGGCCAATTCTGACGGGCCATTCGTCCTCTGACCTGTTGCCCGGCACCTACAAGGTGCTTCTAATGGCGCCCGGCTTTGCAGATATCGAGTACCCAAATCTCCCCGTGGAACCCGGCCGCACAATCGCTCTCGACACTTCCTTCTCGGTGGCGAAACAGACCGGCACTGTCAATGTCAGCGCCGCTAACTCCGGGATAGACCTGACGCAGTCAATGCTGCAAGGCCAGATCACCTCGCAGACGATTCAGAACATCCCGCTGAATGGACGAAATTTCCTCAAGCTTGCATTCTTGCTTCCCGGGAATCGACCAGGTCCCACCTTCGATCCGACCAAAACCAACACGATCGAAATCAGCTCAGCTGGCGGCTTTGGCCGCGGCGGCAATATCACGATTGACGGTGGAGACAACAACGATGAGGTCGTCGGGAGTACTCTTTCGAATCTGCCGCAGGATTCAGTCGGCGAGTTTCAGCTTGCAACGGCACGCTTCACTTCGGAGGTTGGACGCTCCGGGAACAGCATCATCAACATCGTGACCAGGTCTGGCGCAATCAGTTCGGCGCTCCTTCGGTGGTCCCTTCGTCAAGGACAAGGCGTTTTTCTTCTCCTCCGTCGAGTATCGCAATCAAAACGCCGCAATACAGACCGGCACGCGTGACTTCACCACCGATTCAATCCTTAACTCGTCCGCTGCAGCGCCGTTGCGAGAGGGCCTCCTCTCAAATCGTGTCGACTATCCCCTCAACGAGAACAATATCAGGCGCAGACAGTAGCAGGTAGCTTCTTCGGCTCCGGCGGTCCCAGGGCATTTCAGTTCGCTGCACGATTCGAGTTCTAAACCTATGGACACACCCGAATACGAATTGCTCGCACAACGGCCTGTTGCCTCCGCCCCGGTGGAGGCTAGGAATCTGCCGCTTATTTCGGAGAGCAGCGCTCCTCTCGAAGTCTCCAGACTTTACGCCGAGTTTCGTTCACGCTTCGGCTTGCCGTAGGTGCCCGGAATTCTCCAGTGCTTCGCGACGCATCCTCTCTTGCTCGAACACATGATGGCAATGTCCGAGACCCTGCTCTTTTCTGACGGAGCACTCACACGCCGGCAGAAGGAGATGATTGCAACGTTTGTCTCCTCGACCAACCACTGTGACTACTGTTCAGACAGTCATGGGTTCTTTTATCGCGTGCACGGCGGCTCCATAAAGTCTCTTGTTGCTCTGCTCGCCTGTGACCCGCAATCGGGCATTTTTACGAAGGCAGAGCACGCGCTGCTGGAATTTGTCGCCGCAGTGAACCGGGGAGGTGAGAGCGTAACTCCCACAGGGGTACAGAATCTTCGCAATCACGGTTGGACCGACCTTCAAATCGCCGAGGCAATTCACCTGACCGCCTTGTTCGCCACATTCAATCGCGTTGTCAATGCCTTCGGCCTTCCATCTCGAGAACTCCTCGCTGATCGCAGCTTGCTGGATGCGCAAGACTCACCGAAAGCGACCATCGGACCTCGCCTGGTCGCCAGTCGGGAGGCTCGCTGCTCTGGGGAGCAAGGCCAGGATTCGGGAGATCAGAATTGAATCAAGAGGAGGAGCAGATCTCCTTGAGCCCCGCAACACCAGCACTCGACACCGTCCCTGTCGGTCATGAAGAAGACTCATTCCGCTATGCCGGATGGCGGATCATCTTGGCAGCCTTTCTCGGAGTCGGCGTTAGTTTCGCGCCGATGGTTCCTTTCACCTTCAGCCTGTTTGTGGTCCCGTTACAGAGCGCTTTCGGCTGGAATCGTGAAGCGATCTCTGACGCCTTTGCGATCGCCGCCCTCACCGTAGCGGCTGTCTCGCCTGCGCTTGGTTCCCTGCTCGATCGTGTTCCACCTCGGCGCGTCATCCTTCCGAGCATCCTGGTCTTCGCCGGCGCCATGGCCTCTCTGTCGCTGCTGCGCGGCCACATCGCCCAGTACTACTTGTCGTATCTGCTGTTGGGGATCATCGGCAATGGCACTGCCCAGCTCGCCTACTCACGCGCTGTACTCACGTGGTTTCGGAAGCGGCGTGGATTGGCTCTCGCGATCGTGCTTTCGGGCAGCGGCACAGGCTCTATCATCCTGCCGCTCATTGCGCAGCATGTCATCTCAGCACACGGATGGCGCTCGGCCTATCTCGCACTGGGTGCCGTTGCGTTGCTTGGATTTCCCTTAACGGCGCTCTTTGTACGCAACCGGCCAGTCCGAACTGCAACCCCCGTCCTCTCCGAGCCAGTAGTCGCGGTCGGTCCGGCGCTCCGCACACGCGCCTTCTGGATCATCTCCATAGCCGTCATGCTGTCCGCCTTCAGCATGAATGCGATCATTGCGCACCTTGCAGCCATCCTCGTTGGCAGAGGCATCGCCGCCTCCAGCGCAGCGCTCGCTTTATCTGCATTGGGCATTTCGGCGATTATTGCCCGCTTGTTCACTGGTCATTTGCTGGACCGGCTCCCAGCCCCATTCGTCGCACTCGCCGTGCTGCTTATCGCCGCAAGCGGAGCGGCGATTCTCGCCTTTGCCGCCACGCCATGGCTGGGGATCTTCGGCGCGATTCTCATGGGTGCCGGTTCCGGTAGCGAAGCTGATGTGATTCCCTACATGATCGCCGAGTACTTCGGACGCAAGCGCTTCGCAACGCTATACCCTCTCTCGTGGACCGCATACGCCATCGGCGGTGCACTTGGCCCCATTCTCATGGGCCACGGCTTCGACCGTGCAGGTACCTATGTCCCGCTATCAGTAGTGTTGTTTTCCATTCCCTGTTTCGTCGCTGCATTCATGCAGCTGCTCTTGCCGGATCGAAGTGGACCGCCGGCTCTGACCCCCCTCGCAGAACTGAGCTCGGACTCCGTAAACAGTTCTGCATACTGACCAACACGAGAGGATTTGCCTGCATGCCACACATCGACTTGTCACCCGAACTTCCAGGAATCAGTGCGGCCTTCGCCTTCCGGCCTGAAACCGCCGCGCCCATGCGTGAACTCGCACATATCCTTCTCTTTGAGTCAGGGCAGACTACCAGCCTAAGCTCACGCGACCGCGAGCTGATCGCCGCCTATGTCTCGTCTTTGAATAATTGCCACTTCTGCCAGCAGAGCCACGGAGCTGCGGCAGCCCACCACCGGGAGGGCAGTGAGGAATTAGTGGGCGCCGTTTGCGCGGATCCCCGAACGGCGAATATATCCCCAAAGCTCCGCGCGCTGCTCGCGATCGCCGGCCGTGTTCAAGCAGATGCGAAAACCGTCACATCAGCTATCGTCGAGGCGGCTCGTGCCGAGGGAGCAACCGATCTCGAAATCCATGACACCGTTCTCATTGCCGCAGCGTTCTGTATGTACAACCGATATGTAGATGGCCTGGCGACATTGCAGCCCCATGATCCATCCATGTACGCCGAGATGGGAAAGCACCTTGCTGGCCACGGCTATCGCAGCTCATCCAAACCCCGAATGCCATCCGCGGATGTCCCGGCGTAGGCACCGGAGAGCAGCGATCCCACTCCCTTGTACGAATAACTCACTCGCGAATGCGATAAATCCCCGTCACCACCGCGCTGTCTTTCCCTCCGGGGACGCTCGCAAATGCCTTGATGGTAAGCTCTGTCCCTTTCACCGAGATCGGCGCATCATAAACGGGCGACGTGGCAACCGGCTGGGAGCCATCGAAGGTGTAATGGATAACCGCGCCCGGGGTATCACACCGCAGTGTGACCTCCATGTCGCCGGCGAATACGCTGGGCTGTGGGAAGAACTTCGGCTCGCCCGCCACGCTCTGCTCGGTCGCTGTCAGCGCAATCATCGGGGCGGCCTCGGACTTGCCGGCCTCCGGCGTGCTGGCCTCCGATGTGCCGGCCTCCGATGTGTTCCCCTGTGGACCGCTGCGAACCTCAGGCGCCGGCGCATTGAGACGACTTCGCGACGCGGTCACGGCATTGACGTCCGCCGCTTTGGTACCAGCCGTCGTGCCTCCTGCGCTCAGTGTCCAGTTCAATATGTTGGTCGTCATCGTCAATCCGCCCGTCGCGGCGGTGAAGCCCACATAGGCGCTTCCTGATCCGACAGCCGATGGAATATTGACCACCCATGTCTTCGTGAACGATTGCGAGGTGGCCATATCGGTTAGCACCAATGTCAGATTCGCGCCGTCATACGTGATATGCGCGTGCAGGACATGTCCGCTGTTCAGCTTTACTCCGGAGACCGTCATGTCCGTTGCAGGAGTTGTCGGCGAGGCGCCGTTCGTGTAAAGACCTGTCGAGTCTGTGCCCTCGCCATCGTTGCTGTATAGATCGAACTTCACCGCCGCGCTTTTGCCGACGCCACCCGCGCCCCCCGGCAGAGACGCGCCATACCCAAGCCCGCTTCCGCCAGGTCCAAGCGTCGAGACGCCATCATTCTGTATCACAAAGGCGAGGCCATCCGCCTTCGCACTAAGCAACTGGAAGTTGAAGTCGGTAGTAAACGCGCGGATATTCACTGGCGTGCCAAACCATACCGACGCTCTACTTGCCGCGGCTGATGCCAGCGTCAACCGGAGCAGATTTTGCGTCACGACTGCTGAGCCCTGCAGAGATAGACCCACCGTCGAGCTGAACCCGTTCGGAAAATTGATCGCCGGGCTCCCCGTTTGGATCACATAAGCGGCGCTTGCAACGGAGCTGGCCTGCGCACCCGGAGCCACGGCAACTGCTTTGACAGTCTCCGATGCGGTCACTTGAATCGGCGCCGAATATACCGCCGACGAAGTTGTTGGCGTCCTCCCGTCCGTCGTGTAATAGATCACGGCACCCGCAGTGCCGTCGGAGAGCGCTACACTTTGTGCAGCCGTGTAAGTGCCTGCCGCCGGGTTGAAGTTCGGTGTCGCCGTCACACTCTGTCCAACCGCGTATGTTGCCGTCACCACCGCGCTCTCCGACGATCCGCTCGCTACCGCCATCGCATTGATCGTCGTCGTCCCTGTGCCCACTTGGATGGCTCCGTTGTAAACCGAAGACGAGATCGTCGGTGCCGTTCCATCCGTCGTGTAATAGATCACCGCGCCTGCCGTACTGTCCGTCAATGTCACATTCTGCGGCGTCGTGTAGTTGCCCGCGAGTGGCGAAAACACCGGCACCGAAGTGATTGGGGTCGACGCCTGCGTAGTGTATGTCCAGGTCAGAATTTTCTGGATCGCGCCGAGCCCGCCCGTGCTCCCCGTGAAGCCGACATAAGCCGTGTTTCCACCCACGACCTGGGGAATGTTGATGGCCTTCGTCAATAGGAAGCTTTTGTTCGTCGCCTGGTCCAGGAGATTCATCGAGAGCGTCGTGCCGTCGTAAATGACGTGCGCCAGCATGACGTCTCCACTTTTTAACTGCACGCCGCTCGCCGTCATGTCAACAGCAGGCACAGTGGGCGCCGCGCCATTGCTGTAGACCCCGGTCGAATCGGCGCCTTCGCCCGCATTGCTGTACAGGTCGAATTTGACGGCAACGCTCTTCGTGATCTTCTGATAGCCGAGTCCCGACCCTGAGGCACCCAACGCATTCGCACTCACGTTTTGAATTGCGAAGGTAAAGCCATCCCCCTGTGCACTCGATAGTTGAAATGAGAAATCTGTCGTGAATGTCTGAATCCCTATTGGCTGATTCCAGAAGACACTCCCGTCCTGGTAAGTGCCGCTCGACGTCGTCAGCTGCAACAGCTTCGCGGTGTTCACGGCGCTCCCATTCAGGGTCAATCCCGCGGCATTTGTGAATCCGTTGCCGAAGTTAATGATGGACGACCCTCCCGGTTGAATCACATAAGCGGCACTCACAACCGAGCTCGGTTGCGCACCTGGCGCAACCGCGATCGCCTGAATCGTCTCCGACACCGCGACGTTGATGGCTGTCGAATAGACCGTCGATGAAGTCGTCGGCGTGGTTCCATCGGTCGTGTAGTAAATCACCGCGCCTGCAGTGCTGTCGTTAAGCGTTACATTCTGCGAGGCGGTATACGTCCCGCCAGCCGGGATGAAGGTGGGCGTCGCCGTCACTGCCTGAGCCACATCGTACGTCGCCGCCACCACCGCGCTCGGCGTCGATCCGCTCGCTACGGCCATCGCCTCAATGGTGGTCGTGCCCATGCCTGGCACAATTGGGCTCGTATAAACGAACGACGAAGTGTTCGGCGCCGTGCCGTTCGTTGTGAAGTAGATCACCGCCCCAGGAGTGCTGTCGGACAGCGTCACGCTCGGCGCCGTCGAGTAGTTTCCAGCTGCCGGGCTGAAGCTTGGGGCCGCCGTCACCGAACTCCGCGCCTGCGTCGCATAAGTCCAGTACAGTATCTTCTGGCTCGCTGTCAGCCCGCCTGTGCTCCCTGTGAAGCCGACATAAGCCGTGTTTCCACCCACGACCTGGGGAATGTTGATGGCCTTCGTCAGTACAAAGCTCTTGTTCGTTACCAGATCCAGAAGAGTCATCGACAGCGTCGAGCCGTCATAGGTGATGTGCGCCTGTATCGAGTCCCCACTCCGCAACACAACGCCGCTGACACTCATGTCCACCGCAGGCACCGTGGGTACCGCCCCATTGGTGTAGACGCCTGTCGAATCGGTGCCTTCGCCTGCATTGCTGTACAGATCAAACTTGATGGCAACACTCTTCGCGATCTTCTGATAACCAAGCCCCGACCCCGATGCGCCCAGGGCATTCGCTCCGACGTTCTGAATCGTGAAGGTAAAGCCATCCCCTTGCGCGCTCGACAGCTGGAACAGGAAGTCTGTCGTGAAGGTCTGTACACCGATCGGCTGATTCCAGAAGACACTTCCTGCCTGGTTAAGACCGGCAGTCGTCAGTTGCAGCCGGCTATCGTCCGTATTCACGGCGCTGCCATTCAAGGTCAATCCCGCCACCGACGAGAAGCCACTGCCGAAGTCGATTGACGATCCTCCCGGTTGAATCACGTAGTCAGCTTTGGCGATGTTGCTGCTGGCGAGGACCGGGTCAATGGCAACCGCCTTGATGGTCGTCGATGATGGGACTGCGATCGGCCCGCTATACGGCTTGGAGGAAGCCGTCGGCGTGGATCCATCCGTCGTGTAATAGATACTCGCAGCAGTGTCCGTATCCGCGAGGCTTACCATCTGTGCTGCGGTATAGGTTCCGGCCCCCGGCACAAAACTGACCGCTGGCGTCTGCCCAATGTCAGTAAAGCTAGCGCTGCTCACCGCACTCTGAATAAAGCCGCTTGCACTCGCAATGGCGCGGACCGTCGTGTCGTTGCTGATCGCGATTGGACCGCTGTAGAGGGTCGACGCTAGTGTTGGAACACTGCCGTCCAAGGTGTAATAAATATTCGCCGAAGCGGTCGTGCTCGAGAGCGTAACGTTCAGCGTTCCGCCAAACGAGCCGCCGTCCGGACTGATCACCGGCGCAGCCGCAGTGGGCACTCCATTGAACAGACCATACACATCCACCTGCCCCAGTGCCGCAACGTATACCTTGCCATTCGTCACAACCGGAATGGCAAACTTCATGGCATGCCCGGCCCCATCGCGCGCCGCATTCGTATCGCTCTCGTATAGCAGGTCGGAGAGGTCGTTCGCATCCCACGCATACAGCACCTGGGCGCCATGCGTGGTGTATTGATCAGTCCGCACTGCCCACGCGATGCCGTTCTGCGCGCCATCGGAGGACACCGTGAACGATGCTCCTGGGTATGCAGATGACACATTACTCTTGCTCGAAGGCGTCGTGTCCAGCATGCCGCTGTTCACCTTGAACAGCTTTGGCACGTCGGCCTTCGCCCATATATAGACGTTCCCGTTCCAATACGCCGGTGTGCTCCATAACCCGCCGCCTGCCTGGTTCAGAATGTCCTGCAACGCATTTGTGTTCGAGGTGACACCGGTGGCGTATCCGCCCAGATTGTCGCGGTTCAAGATGAGGATCCGGCCCTCTTTTCCAACCTGCATCAGGATGTGCGGATTCGCTCCCTGCTGATCCGGCATCATCAAAATGCCTCCGGAGCCTTGGTCCAGATCCGCGGTTGAAAGATGCCCCTGATTGAACGGGGTAAATGCGTCTACCGGCGTCAGCTTTCCATTTGAGAGGTCGAAGGCAACGATACTGTCGCCAAATTCGCTGCTCGCATTGAATGGTGGATAGGTTGCATAAGTGCCATTACCGGTCGTGATAAACATGCGTCCGGCGGCAGTGTCGATCGGCGGACCACCGCCGGCTCCCCACACACCATTGCCGAATCCGTTCGGCGACGTGCACACCACGGCCGTCTGTTTCAGCGTCGTTGCGTCGTATGCGAAGAGCCATCCATGCCACGGGCCATTGTCTCCATGAGAACCGAACCCGATATACACGTATCCGTTGTAGTAGTTCAGCGCCGGCCTGTTGTTCTGCCACAGCGGACTGAATGACAGCTTTCCGCCGGAGCTCCCGTTGCCCGTCCCGTTTACCGTCGCTGAAATCGCTACCGGACTGCCAGGCAGTTCCTCACCGGTACGAATGTTAATCGCGTGTAACCGTGCGAAGTAGGCTCCACTCTCCTTCGTCTTACTCACCACATAAATCGTATTCGTCGATGTATTGATAAACGGGGTGCCCGTAATGCCGACCTCCGGCGCAATGTCCGGTGATCCCTCGTCCATGTACGGCATAGTGGTGGCGCCCGGGCCCGCTCCGTGTGACGCATCCAGCATCGTAATCTTCCAGATTGGATTCGCGTTGGCACCCCCATTCGAATCCGCATCGAAGGCATAGATCGAATCGTGCTCGGTCGCGACAAACAGCACGTTATGCACCTGGCCGTCGCTCATTGTCAGCCCGTTGACATACAACGGCTGTGCATAGACGGAGCCGTCGACCGTCAGCGAAAACAGCTTGCCGAAGGTGTTGACGTTCACGTTGGCCGGCGTCAGCGCCGTCTCGTTGGTGTTCGCTCCGACATGCGTCAGGTCGTACCGCCACGTCGGCACGATCACTGGAGTGGGAGTCTGCGCGATCGCGCGCGGCATTGTTCCGCCGCAGAACAAACTCAAAGCAAGCAGCGAAACCAGGAAGGCAAGCCTCCCTCTCACGGCAGCCAAAAGCACACGTTTGGCAGCAGAACGCCTATGGCAAGAAGACTCACACATATGAGAACACCGTCAAGAAATCCTGATTGATATTCGGGCGTCGGAAAATCGAGGGAGGCGGAACAGACAATCACATCAAGCTGCTACATCGGCGCAGTCAGAGTCCGCCGCTGTGGACTTCGACTGCCCACATAGCAATTGGCAGGTGACAAGGAATTGTCACTTCTGCTATTGCTTTTCGCGACGTTGTACTCAGTGACTCTAGAGGAAGGTTGTCCGCTGGCTCAAGACACACTGGTGTTTAGCAACCGCAAAGTGGTAACACGCTGCGCTACGTCAACTCTGGCGCACCACCAACAGCTCGTTACAATATGTCCTGTTATTTCCCGCTTTTATCCGTAATTCGCACAGGTTGACCTAAGTCATGTTCTCCTTCTGGCTACTGACTAGCACGCCACCCGACTGTTGTAAATTTCTTGTCTGCGCTTTGCTCCTCTTTCAAGGCGCTACCGTATTGCATGCCAGGTCGGTGAACGCGGGTCTCGCATGGCACGTACAAGGCAAATGGCAGATTAGTGGCGAAGGCGCTCCGGTTCGCGCAGGCGATGCGATTGAGCCGGCAGCTCTTCTGCAGCCAGATGCGACCGCCGGCGATCACTCCATCACTATCCTGCTGCCCGACGGGCAACGCATTCTCTACGAGTGCTTCACCGCAGTCGATTGCGCACGCGGCTTCCGCGTACCTTCACTCATCCACCGGCCGGATCCATTCGCGCTGCAGATGCTCGCGCGCATCGGCACTGTCGTCTCGCGCAGCCACGGCACGAATCCAAACCAGCATCGCCCCGAGCATGCATCGCAGACAGCACGCCAGGAAAGCGTGGCTGCACTCGACCGTGCTCTTCGCGTGCATGTTGCTGGCCTTATCGCGGATCTTCCCAACGGCCGTTACACCTACGACCTCCGTCCACGTAACCGCGACTATCCGCCACAATTTCGCCTCCCGCTCGAGAAGACAACCCCATCGATTGAGCTCACACTGCCCGCACCGGGCCTCTACGACATCACCATCACCGATCCGCTGAACACCCCACGCATTGATCTCTTCCTCGCCGCGATCAAGCCCTCTCAATCGGCAGATTTCCAGTCCTTCCGTCACGCCAGAGCAACCATGGATACATGGAATGACAGCTACGCGGGCTGGCCCATCGACGACCTTCTTCGCGCCTATCTGGAATCGCTTTCCGAAAGCGCGAAGCACTGATTTCCCTCGGTCCGTGCGCCGGAAATCGCGTTCAGACCGAAAACCCTGGGGATTCGTTCTGTCTACTGCTTGCGCTTGCGACGGCACATGCACGATGATGCATACTCCGTAGTGTCAGCAGGCACAATGGCCCAGCGTAAGACAAAATCCAGGCCGGTCACCCTCGTTGACGTCGCGCGAGAGAGTGGATTCTCTCCGTCTACGGTTTCGATTGTGCTCAACAACGCGCCCCTCTCCCGTCATATCGCGGCGACGACGAAAGAGCGCATCCGCAAAACGGCACAGAGCCTGGGCTACCGGCCGGATGCCTTTGCCCGCTCACTTCGTCGCCGACGCAGCCACACCATCGGGGTCATGATCTTTGATCTCTCAGATCCCTTTTGCACCCTGATTCTGCGCGGTATCCAGAAGTCTCTCGACCCCACCAGCTATCAACCCATCATGATGGATGCGAATAACGACCGGAAGCAACTCGTCGGATACCTGGATCTGCTGATGGAGCGCCGCGTCGAAGGGCTCATCGTCGTGGCGAATTGGCTCTTCGAAGAAGGAGGACTGCTCGCACAATTGCGTAACAGCAGGCTGCCGACGATCGTAGTCGGTCGCGATCTCTCAGGGGATGCCATCCGCTCGGTCATCGTGAATAACGAGGAGGGTGGCTATCTCGCGATCAAGCACCTCTATGATCTGGGTCACCGCCGCATTGCCGTCATCCGCGGCCCGGCAAAACTCATGGATAGTGATCGGCGCTGGAAGGGCATTCAGCGCTTCTCCTCCGAAAACGGCCTTCGCATCGAGCCACAACTGGTGCGTCAGTTGCCCGAAGCAATCGACGCAAACTCTGGCTTCGATGGCGGCCTGTTCCAGACCGAGGATCTGCTCAGGTCCGGGGAGAAGTTTACGGCGCTCGTCGCCTTCGACGATCTCACTGCGCTCGGGGCTGTCCGGGCGCTCGACCGCGCCGGTCTCCGTGTCCCCGAGGACTGCTCGGTAATCGGCTTCGATGACGTTCCTCCCGCATGGTTCAGCACTCCCGACCTGACCACCATTCGTCAGCCCATGCAGGCCATGGGACAGTTGGCGGCAGACTGGATTCTCGGTGAAGTGGGCGGAGCGCCCCAGCCGGTCGAACCGCCCACCCGTCCGCACGCGCTGGCTCCATCCCTGGTCCTTCGCGGCTCCACAAAAGCGTTTCCGCAGGCCCTTCCCGGTTAAGCACCACTTGACAATGCCGTTCTCAGCGGCGTACTTTCCTTCATTCAAACGATTCAATAAGCGCGTTCTGGTTCGATCTGTCCTAAGAGGCCGTGGCAGTTCATGTCTATCATTCTTTGTCTTTCATTCCGGAAGGCCTTTTGTGCGCTCGGGTTTTTCCTCTTCTGCGTATCGCCTCTCCTCGCCCAGACCGTCCGTATCGACACGACAAAGCCAGCCAACGCCATCAATCCGCGTGACTCAGTCGGCGCCGGAGTCGACCGCATACAAGTGGAAGCCATCGATCACGACTTGACGAAGGAAGCCCTTCAGCCGGTCCTTGACTCCGGATGGCAACCCGTCACCTACCGGCAGAACACCGATCTCGCCGTGGAAGCCTGGCACTGGAATCCCGAAGGTACGTGGAGCGACCGCTCCGGCAAGGGCTACTTCACCGGCTCAACCACGTCCACTGGCTTCATTCGCCACTCCTTCGGTTACGCACTGCCGCATCGCGGTGTCACCCGCAATGACGGCACCGGCAACATTGGCTTCTCCCGCATCACTGACGGAGACGAGAGCACCTACTGGAAGAGCAATCCCTATCTCGCCAGCCGCTACACCGGTGACAACGATGCGCTCCATCCGCAATGGGTCATCCTCGATCTCTCACGCGATGAGCTCGTCGACACCCTCAAGATCTCCTGGGCCGAACCCTTCGCCTCCGACTACGTCCTCCAGTACTGGACCGGCCTCGATCCTGTGCACCTCCCCACTCGTGGCACATGGGTCACACTGCCGCAAGGCGTCATCGCTGGAGGACACGGCGGCGTAGCGGTTCATACGCTCTCTGATCTTCCGGTGCGGCTCCGCTTTCTCCGCATCTGGATGACCAAGTCTTCGAATACCTGCGATACCCACGGCTCCGCCGATCCTCGAAATTGCGTTGGCTACGCCATCAAGGAGCTCTATCTCGGCGTCACTTCAAAAGATGGCGTCTTCCACGATCTCTTGCGCCACACGGCGGACCAGGAGCAGACCGCAACCTTCTGCTCATCCATTGATCCCTGGCATACTCCCGATAGCTCAGTAAACGCGCAGGAAGCGCAGGTTGGCTTCGACCTCTTCTTCCAAAGTGGAGTCACGCGTGGTCTGCCCGCCATGATGCCCGTCGCTCTGCTCTATGAAACGCCGGACAATGCCGCGGCCGAAATTCGTTACCTCGAAAATCACAAGTACCCCATCTCTTACATCGAGATAGGTGAAGAAGCTGACGGCCAGTACATGCAGCCCGAGGATTATGGCGCGCTGTATCTGCAGTTCGCGACAGCGTTACGCCGCGTCGATCCAAACCTCAAGCTCGGTGGCCCGTCGTTTGAAGGCGTCAATGAAGACATCGACGTCTGGCCCGACGCGCAGGGCCGCACCTCGTGGCTTGCGCGCTTTCTTGTCTATCTGCGTCAGCACTCCCGCATGCAGGACCTGCAGTTCTTCTCCTTCGAGCATTACCCCTACGAGCCCTGTCGCATCACCTGGGCCAGCCTCTATGACGAGGCTGAACTCATCCACCACATCATCGACGTATGGCACGCCGACGGCCTCCCGGCCTCCATACCCTTCTTCATCACCGAATCCAATCTCTCTTCCTCAACCAGCGAAACCTATGAGGACATCTTCGGCGGACTCTGGCTCGCGGATTACATCGGATCTTTCCTCAGCAGCGGTGGAAGCGGCGTCTACTACTTCCACTACCTGCCGTTGCAATGGGAACACGGTTGCAACGACTCCGCCGGCACCTTCGGCATGTTCTCCGTCAATCCCGATTACTCCGTCAAACAGCCGCTGGCGCAGTTCTTCGTCAGCCAATTAATCAATCACGAATGGCTGCAGGCCGACGGCGTCAATCAGCTATTCCCTGCCGCCTCCGATATAACCGACGGCGCCGGACATACGCTCGTCACTGCCTATGCAGTCAAACGACCAGATGGGCAGTGGGCCGTCATGCTCATCAATAAGGACCAGGAGAATAGCCACCGCATTCACATTGAGTTCACGGGCACAGGTTCATCCGCTCAGTTCGGCGGCCCTCTGGAAGAATCCGTCTTTGGGCGAGCTCAATATCACTGGAACCCGCCGCAGCGCGATTTCAACGCACACCTTCCTCAAGCTAGCGACAAAACAGAGAAGATCTATCACGGAGGAAGCGCCGATCCGGACGGCCCCATTGTGCGGAAGCAAATTCCTGCTGACAAAGAATTCGACTTACCCGCCGCCTCGGTAGTCGTCCTGCGCGGCAGAGTATGAAGCGCCACCCTACAACGTGGCTTTCTTAGAGTCTTTTTCACTAACAAGAGTGCAAATTCGAAGCGTGGCTTCCTCGCCATGGAAGAGCCACGCTTCGGGATAATTAGCTGTAGGAAAGCAACAGTGAAAACGTTCTAGTGTCTCGAATCCGAAATAAATATCTAAACATTAAGCGCTTTTCGGATACATCCTCTTGATCATGTGCTTGTCCTTCGTTGACAGATCCGTATTCAACGGCGTCCCTTTATGATCTGTGAACAATGACGCATCGAACTGGTACAGCATGATCGACTTCCGGTCAAACAGTGTTGTGCTGATGCCGTGCGGAGAATACTTCTCTAGGATATTGTGATCGATATCGTCTTTCGACCAATTGTTCGGCGGCCCGGAGAAGGCTGCATAAACCGCAGCTTTATTCCACTTCAGATGCTCTTTCGGGCTTTGATGCTCGTGAATGCAACCCAGGGCATGGCCAAATTCATGTACCACGACTCTCGTGTACTCTTCATCGTCGGTATCATCGCGGAGCCAGCCGAAATTCATCGTAGGCTCGTCCTTCTTGAAATAATCGGCATTCAGGCAGTCCTGACCCACAGCCGACCATGATCCCGGATCGGCCTGGAATGAAATGCGTATTTCGGCATCGCCATCTTTGACGAATTCGAAACTGACATTGGCATACTTCAGCCACTCTGTTGCTTTCTCTTGCACCGTCTTCCGCTGGAAATCGTCGCCATCGAGAAACTTGCAGCGAAGATGCTTGCCGTTATCCCACTTCTTCGCATTAATCACTGCCATCCTTGCGATTTCAATCGGGTCGGTGGCACTCAACTCATGTTGGCTTTCAACGGCGTGAAGATGCTCATGAAAGGGTGCATCTTTTGCCGGTGGGTTAGGGAGGCTGGCCGACCGCTCGCGCACGGCTGTTTCAAATGCCGAAAGCGCATTTCGATGGGCTGACGTTTTCCCGGCCTGATATTTTGCGGGAATGATTCGATCAAAACAGATATGGGGCTGTTCCATATCCACCTCCAGATATCTCTAGATGCGTGGCCCAGTTCACTCACTGAACATGCTTGCCCACAAGATAGGAACGGCCAAGGGAGTCATCCAATAACGGGGAGTTATTGGGAAGGCCAGGATCGTAAGCGATCATTCTCGGGCCTTGCAAGGTTTTTCCGGTGCCCCGACTCAGAATCGGTCTGTATAAAGAATGGATAACTACAAACGATGAAAGCCGGGACATCCTCTAGGGCCGCCACTCACCGGATCGTCCAGGCTGAAAGGAGGCACGTAAGGCTTGTGTCTCCGAAGAAAGCGGTCAAAACCCGAAAACGCTTGGCGATGCGTCGTGATTCCTTTGCTGAGCCGTAAATACAAGCGCACCGGTATGTCGTCCTCGACCGACCAGCTTCGCGCACACGTCAGAGCCGGCCGGGAGTCTTACTCGTCTGCCGCTTCCCAGCAGCGCCTGCTCTGGTTGCATACAGACGCGTGAACATAATGATCGTCCGGGCCCGCCTTGCTCATCGTCTTCAAACACCAAAAGGTGCTGGTCGTGCCCATCAGCGCCTCATGATCCTTGCTGTACGCGCCGAACGCCGCGTACGAGGACTTGCTGCGGAGGCATCTGCACTTCGTCTGCTCTATCAATTCCGCCATAATTTCTCCTATCCCGTCCTCTCCTATCCGACAGCGCTGGGGTCGCGACCCATCTGGCCTGCAGCCAGCAGAATCGTGCGGTAGACCGCGGTCTGGAAGAGCTGCACTTTGTATCCGTTCTGTGAGAGCGGAGTCGCGTTGGCCACCGCAAGCTTTCCAGCTTCGCGCGCTGTCCGCTCATCGATCACCTTGCCGCGCAATGCTGCTTCTGCATCCGTTGCATGGATCGGCGTCGGGGCCGCCACTCCAAGTACGATGGCCGCCTTCCGGCATGTTCTGCCGTCCATCTCAAGGACCACGCCCGCATCCGCAATGGGCCAGTCGAAGCTCTCTTTCTCGCCATACTTCTGATACGCCGACCGCGTCCCTGCTGCAGGCGAAGGCACGCGTATCGCCGTGATCAACTCACCCGGCTTCACCGCGGTCTCCCGCTGCAGGTCCACTTCCGGCGCGACATAAAAATCGCGCATCGCCACCGTGCGCTTGCCGGCCTTCGATGTCAGCTCCACCTCCGCATCCATTGCAAGCAATGGCACCGCGGTGGAGGAAGGATGCACCATCGCGCAGGATTTGTTGTTCACGATCGCGTGATACTGATTCTCGCCTTGCAGCGCATGGCACTCGTCCGAGCTGCCCTTCTTCCGGCAATCGAAATCGGTCGATCGAAAATACCAGCACCGTGGCCGCTGCATCAGGTTGCCGCCAAGGGTCGCCATGTTGCGCACCTGAGGCGTAGCCGCATGCCCTGCCGCATCCGACAGCCCCGCATAGCGCTGCTGTATCTCCGGATGCTCCGCTATTTCACTGAGCGTCGTCAGCGGCCCAAGCTCCAGGCCGCGATCGGTCAATCCAATGCTGTGCAGTGACCGCACGTTCAGAATGCTGACGAGCTTCGGCGGGGAGACAATCCCGTCCTTCATCAGGTCCAGCAGGTCAATCCCGCCCGCCTTTACCACAGCATCGCCCTTCATCTGCGAGAGGGCTTCATCCACAGTTGCGCAGTCGACGAAAGTAAAGCGGTTCATACAGTCATCTCTCCTGACGTCTTGCCCAGCGCCGCCAGCACGTTGGAAGGAGTCATCGGGATCGAGCGCATCCGCACGCCCGTCGCGTTATAAAACGCATTGCCTATAGCCGCGGCTAGCGTGATAATGCCAGCCGACTCTCCAATCCCGGCAGCGTCGGTCGAGCTCTGGCCGATATAGTTCTCGATCAGTTCAACCTCTATCTCAGGCACCTCGCGCGCGCCAACGATCTTGTAGCTCTCCAGGTTCGCGTTCAGCATGTAACCCTTCTGCCGGTCCATCACTCTCTGCTCGAACAGAGCATAAGAAATGCCCTGCAGAATGCCACCGTGAACTTGGCTGATAACCCCGGTCGGATTGATAGGCCGCCCGCAGTCATGCACGCCGAACACCTTTTCAAGGTGCACGCGGCCGGTCTCTGTATCAACCGCCAGCTCCACGTAATCGACGCCGCCGTATGTCAGCTTCGCCTTCTCGTAGTCGGGAACGCGAGTGGTGCGCGCCGAAATCTCGCTCGTCGGCATCTTCGCTGCGGCGCTGCGCAGCGATACGGATCGCGAACCGTCTTTCCACGCCACATTGCCGTCGCGTAGTTCGAGATTGTCAGCAGTTGTGCCGAGTGGTGCCGCTACGGCCTGCAGGAATTTCTGCTTCGCCTGCCACGCAGTGTTTCGGATCGCCGGCGTGATCGATCCCGCAGTCACGCTGCCGCCGGAGTTCGGCCCTATCGGATAGCGCGTATCTCCCACCCGCACCTGGACATTGTGCGGTGGGATGCCGAACTCCTCCGCCACAACCTGCGCAAGAATCGTCTTAGTCCCACCACCGATGTCTTGCACTGCGGAAAGCACCTCGACGGACCCATCCTTCGCGACGCGCACTTCGCAGGATGAGTCCATATCGACGAAGCGATACCACACCGACTGCGCTATGCCCATTCCGCGCTTCACCGGGCCGGTATCTGCACCGGCAGCCTTGCGGTCACGCCAATTCGTCTTCTCCCGGATGATCTGTCGCTCCACTTTGCGCGCCGGGCTCTCGTCGATCTTCTCCCGTAGATCGAGCGGATCCATATTCAGCTTCACGGCAAGATCATCAATCGTCTGCTCAAATGCGAAACACCCTTGTGGGTGTCCAGGCGCACGGAACGCCGCGCCCGGTCCTGCATTGACGAAGACGTCATTCTCTTCCGTGCGTATGTTGGCGCACTTGTAGAGATTCGTCGCAGGTCCCGCCGTCCCCGCTCCCGTACCAACTCCCGCAGTGCCATAGCTAATCAGCTCAATTGCCGTCAGCGTTCCGTCGCGTTTGGCTCCGATCCGCAGCTTCTGGTGAGAGTCGGGCCGGTTGGAAACGATATGCTCCTGGCGCCGGTCGAGCATCAGCCGCACCGGCGCGCCCGCTTTGCGCGACAGGTTCGCAGCCACCACGCCCTCATTGCCGGCGCCAAACTTCGCGCCGAAGCCGCCGCCCATAAACTCCGTAATCACCCGCACCTTGCTCTTCGGCAGCTTGAACACCTCGGCGAACTCGTCGCGCACGCTCGCCGTGCCCTGTGTGGAGGCATAGATCGTAAGCTCATCCGGCTTCCAGTCCGCGACCACGCCATGCGTCTCCAGAGCCGAGTGCGTCTGAACCTGGGTGAAGTACTCACCCTCGACGATGACGTCCGCTTCCTTGAAGCCGGCCTCGGGATCGCCCTTTGTCTTCTTCTCCGGGCCATGCACGTTGCCCGTCTGCGGCACGTCCTTCGGGCCACCCCCGCCGCCGGCGCTCCCCGCCGCATCCGCCGGACCCGGAAAGACGAGCGGCGCATCAGCCTGCCGGGCATCGCCGCGTTCCACCACGAACGGCATCGGATCATACTTCACCTGGATCAGCTTCGCGGCGTCTTCCGCAACTGCCTGCGAGGTCGCCGCCACCGCTGCAATCGGCTGGCCTGCATACCGCACGACCGGATATCGCGAGGGCGTCTCCGCCTTCGGATCGCGCAGCTCCGCGATGCCTCCGTAATCGTGTTCGATCACATACACGGCCTTTACCCCCGGATAGCGCTCGGCCGCCGAAGTATCCACCGAGAGGATGCGGCCATGCGGCACGTCGGCGCCCAGCATGTAGGCATACAGCATGCCCGGCAGGTGCACATCCGCCGTGTACTTGCCGCGCCCGCTCACCTTCTGCACGCCGTCGTAGCGCACCGTCGGATGGCCCACATATTTCAGCGCGGAGTTCTCAGGCAGCGGCGGTGGCTCATCCACCGGCACCTGCCGGTCCACATGCGTCAAACCAAGCTGCGGAATCCCGAACAGCACGCTCGCGGTCTTTGTCTCACCCACTTTGGGTTGCTTCTCCTGCTGTGCCTCGGGATCCAGAACCATCATGTCGTCTGCCATCTAGACCTCCTGCATCGCGCGAGGCATCACCAAGCCGGCGCTCTTGACGGATCCGTTCTTCGCCAGATCGTCCATCGCATCAAAGATCCGCGGATAGGTTCCACACCGGCACAGATTGCCGCTGATCGCGTGCGCTACCTCGGGCCGTGTCGGATGCGCATTGCGTTTCATCAGCGCAGCGCATGACATCACCATGCCCGGCGTGCAGAATCCGCACTGCATCGCATCGTGCTTCACAAAGGCCGCCTGTACCGGGTGCAGGGATGCGCCCTCCGACAACCCTTCGATCGTCGTGACCTTTTTGTCGCCGACGTCAAGGGTCAATGTCATGCAGGCAAGCTGCGGCTTGTCATCCACCCAGACGGTACACGCCGAACAAGCGCCACGATCGCAGACCACCTTGGTTCCGGTCAGTCCCAGCTTGTCCCGCAGCGTAGTGGCAAGCGTGTCACGCGGCTCCGCCGTCGTAGCATGCACCTGCCCGTTCACGTGCATTCGCACAGCCACCGCCCCGGGTCCCAGCGCGCTCGGCGTCGCGCTCTTGACCTCCGCCGTCAGCGCCTGCGCTTGTTCCAGCAGGGTCCCGGCAGCGGTCAGCCCGGCACCTTTCAGAAAACCGCGCCGCGAAAATTGCATCTTTTTCGAGTCAGACATAGAAGAGCCTCGAAGATCGGATTCGATCCACGCGGTCATTCTACGCCGGTTCCGACAGCTCAATTGTCAACGCTTGTGAACTCAACATCACCGACGAAATGGATCCGCTTTAACCCGACCAGCCCGGAATTCCAGACAAAACAGAGCCTCCCGTCGTCACGGAACACCCATGAATTGAAGGCGACTAAGGGATCGGTGTCCCCCACAAACGTCATGGAGCGATGGGCCCCCACGCCCCCTCAACGGTACCAATCTGTTCGAAGAAGAAATTCGTATTATCGAAAGCCCTTGCTGAAAAAAGCATCGAGCAAACGAGTCTGGTCGGCGCTTGAAACACACTTGCGAGATCGCGGCTGCCATCTGCATGGCCCTGTCATGTGCCCTCTGTTTTGCTCAGGCTCAGAACCCGCGCACCGTTCAGGTTTCCGAATATATCCAGGTCTCCGGATATATTCAGGACCTAAATGGTGTGCCGGTCGTCGGCGCCTCCGTCAGCGCTCATGGGGCGAAGACCATCTCGGACAGCTCCGGACACTATCTTCTAAATCTTCTAAGCGCCTCTCCGGGGCTCACCAGCCTGGAGGTTGACGTTGGGCAAAATACTTCGTTTCGCTTGGTGGTCGACCTGGAACAGGATCGCGAACTCAACATCCGCCTGAAGATCGGCAGCACTGTCACCGTCCAGGCCGAGCAGGATGCTCTCATGCCCGATCCTTCCACCCATGGATACACACGCGACGAGTTGCTTTCCGCCAACCCTGGCCGGCCCGGCGTCCCTCTCTCGGTGCCTGGCTATGCCGTGGAGACCGCCTCCGGCGGCATCAAGGCGCCCCAGTACTTTGCGCCCGGAGTCGCCGGTGATCACGGCGAGCCCATCGCACAGTTCCTGCAAGTCGATTCCTTCCTCTTCCAAAACAATCTCACGGCAAACGCGCACGGCAACGGATACGCCGACCCCAACTTCCTCATTACGCCGACCATTGGTGACGTTCTCGTGGACAGCGCCGGATACAACACCCGCTATGGTGACCACTCGATCGATCTCGCCGTCACCTATGCGGTTCGCGATCGCCTTCCCCGCTTTCTCGCGCTCAGCAGCGATGGTCGCGATGGTGCCGTCTCGGCCGGCTGGAGTCCTGCTGACGATCGGAAAAAACTATGGGTTGCCGGCGAGGCCCTCTTCGGCAACGGCTTCCTGAAACGGCCGGAAGAGCGGCAGCAATATAAATTGAACGCGCTGCGTGCCTGGCAGGTCGGCCGTCACCAACTTACCGCGTATGGCATTGCATACTACGGCTTCTCCCGCATTCCGGGGCTCATCCCACTGGATGCGCCCGTCGTCGACGACACCATCGATCCGCGCCAGGCCGATCTCACACACTCCACTCTCGCGCTGCTCACCGACAATTGGCAACTGGCCCAGCGAAAGACGCTGGTCTCCGGCGCATACTTCCGCACCTATAGTCTCGCCCTGCGTTCGAACTTCGGCGATGGGTTGATCCGCCAGAGCGAATTCCGCGCTGTCATCGGCGGAAACACGACCTACTCGCAAACCCTTTCTCCAAAGTGGCAGATCCTCGCCGGTGCCGAGCTACGGCGCGACGCCCCACGAGGGCTGGATCTCGCGCATGCGGACGCATCCGGGGCCTTTCAGCTCGTCACCTCCAACGATCTCACCATCACCACAGCCGCGCCCTTCTTCGCTGTCAGCGGCACACCCATCCGTTATGTGCGGGGCTATCTCGGACTCCGCCGCGATCAGCTCAAGTTCGACAACCGTGACCTGCTCACCCCCGCGAACTCCTACAACCGCTGGCCCGGTGTGACCAGTCCAAAGGCCAGCATCACCTTCGGTAAGCAGGACTCGCGTCTCCCCCAACTCTCCTTCAGCTTCGGCAAGGCCTTTCACGCCAACGATCCGCGTATCGGCACCGGCTCCGGGCGCAGCGACCTCATCATCCAGGCGCGTGAGTATCAGGCGGTCGCCACCAAGACGATTGCGGGTACAGAGTTCCGACTCATCCTCAGCAAGGTCACCAACTCCGCCGAGCTAGCCAAGATTGACGCCGACACTGGCCTCCAGGAGAACGTCGGGCCTTCGATCAATCGCTTTCTCACCATCTCCGCAAGAAGACGCATCTCTTCCGGCTGGCTTCAGATGTCATGGTCGCAGGCCGATGCTCGGGACCGCATCGCCGGCCAGCCGATCCCGGAGGCACCGCGAACCATCGTCGACGCCACCGGCGGCTGGAACCGTTTACCCTTTGGCCTCAATGCAAAAGGCGAGTTCGGATACGTCAAGGCCAAGCCGCTCGGCGACGGCTTCACCGGCGTGCCTGTGCGCGAGATCCGGCTGGAGCTCAACCGTGGCTTCGGCGATGGCCGCTGGCTCGTCGCAGTCAACGGTCAGCTGAACAACGGCTACTCCGGCCAGTCGCTCGAAACACTCGCCGTCGGTTCTGAGCCGGTCGCCTTTGAACGCATCGTCGGCGTCCCTCTTCGCTCCTACGCGGCAGTCTCAGTGAACTATTTCTTTGGTCGCTAGGGCTGCTGCCATATCGCACAGAAAATCCAGGAGCAATCACGAAGAATTAGAAATCAAAGTCGCCGTCGAGTCGAAATAGCCGCCCAACAGAGTTATAGAAGGTGCCGTAGTACGGGGAAGAGACGTGCTCCTGAACATCGCGCGGATTAAAGTGGTTAATCACGTCGTAGACGCTCAGCCCAGCCCGAAACTGGATGTGGTGACCGCGAAATGTGAAGTCGACCGGGTACTGGAATTTCGTGTCCAGGCCCAGGAAGACTGGGAAACGTCCCGCTCCGTTTTCCTGGCCGATGAAATTCCAATTTTGATCCAGCCGCGAAAAAGGAAACCCTGTGTGCACATCCAGGATGGGAACGAAGTCGAGCTTGTGCGGCAATCCGATCACGCTCCAGATCAGACCGCGGTTCGGCGCATCCGATGAGAGTGGGCCGTACTGGTTCGGGCGAATCAACGGATAGGGAAGGTTGCCGAAGAATCGATTGTAATCGTTTAGTTCGCCATAGGCCTTCGAGTGAACGTAGCTGGCAAAGACAGTGGAGCGTTCGTTGACCCGCCAGCGCATCATGGTCAGAAACTCGCGATATGATTGCTGGCCCGAGTTCAGAAGGAATAGTTGGCTGACATCCGTCGACTGCGACGGGTTCACATAAAATTCCCGCGAGACACGGCGATCTTCATATCCGAAGCGAAGCAACAGATTCCGGCGCAGTTCGCGATCGAACTGCAATGTCCAGCCAAGGCTATAAGGGACGTGCAGCGAACTGGAAGCGGTGTGGGTATAAGTTGACGGACCATCCACGATGGTCCTGCCATCGGCAGCATAGTTGGTGATGGTCTGCGCCGGGAATCTGTTGAAGATGGCGACGTTGATCGGAATCTTGTCATAGAAGACCCCAAAGCCGCCTCGAATGGCAGTGCGATTGTCGCGCGTGGGAGCGAAGACAAAGCCAATGCGCGGAGCAATGTTCGCGGCATCCGCGGAAAGGCTATCGTGGTCGATGCGCAGACCAAGATCGATGGTCAGGCGTGGATGCACCTGCCAGTTGTCTTGCACGAAGAAAGCGAAATTGCTTACCGCGGCATTCGAATCCAGCGCCGCCCCGTAGCTTATGCTGCTGCTCCGTGTGCCGTCTTGACGCAGGACTTGCAGAGGGAAGTTACTCACTTCTCCCTGGTAGGAAGAGTGAGCATAGGAGTAACCGACGGTGAACATATGCCTTCTCCCGACATGCTCGATCGGCCTCAGGTGAAGGGCTTGCGACCACTGGTAAAGCTGGGTGTTCCGTTGCTGCTGTTCGAAATAGCTGCCTGAGTTCTGCTCGGGGAAGAGAACCATCTCTCCCGCGGGCGTTGCCGGATAGACGCGCGAGTCTAGACGCTTGGCCGAAAACAACGTTCTGACGAAACCGCCATTCGCCAGGATCCAGCGGTGCGTGGCTGAGAGGAAGTAGTCACGCTCGCGATCGTTGGCAGTCACCGGCTGAGGATTGAATGTATTGATATTCGCGTACTCCATGTTCTGGGGATCCAGCGCCAGCACCGCAGTCAACCGATGGCTGGCCGAAGGGTCCCAATCAAGCTGCGTGTACGTGTTGATCTTTTCCACGATGCGAACGTTGTTGGGATTGGGCAGAGACGGCACCCGGACTGTGTCATAGCCATAGCCCGTCGCCTGAAAGATGTGGACCCTGCCCTTTTTGAGTGGGCCGGCAAAGGTCAGATGTGGTGTCGCGCTCTCCACTCCGTGCGTGCTGCCATCGATCCAGCGGAAACGCGGTACCGGATCTTCGAACAGCCACTTCCACTCGTCGGTCCCGCCACGCGTGTCCACGTCGACCACACCACTGGAAAACTGCCCATACTCGGATGAGAAGGGATTGGAAAGCACCTGCACGGATCGAATCGCCACCGCCGGAAGGCTCAGCGCAGCCTGGCCGGTAAAGGGATCTGTCACACTGGCTGAATTCACCAGGGTGTTCGCCTGGTTCGTCCGCCCACCTTTGATGCGAATGAGCCCGTCGATCCCGCGCACGACACCGGGCAACATCGGCAAGGCATCCTGAAAGTCCTGGTTAAGCCGAACGAGAGACTTAAGATCGTTCGCGTTCAATGCGGGAGCGCCGCCGTAGCTCGAGCTCAGATCGACGCCCGAGTCCTCAGCCTTCACTGTGATCGTTTCCGTTCGCCCTTGAGGGACCAGCTGGAAATCGACCTTCGTGTTGTTGTCCGGTCCTATCACCACACTTCTGCTGATCGGCTCAAATCCAGCGAGTGTGACAGTGATTTCGTAGTGCCCGCTCAAAACACCGGTGAACGCATATGTCCCGAGATCATTGGAAATGGTGGCAACTTCGTTGTTTGTGTCGAGGCCTTTTAGAGTGACACGCGCGTTGGGCCAGACAGTTTGTACTCGATCCGAGGCCAGCGTAAATATGAGGCCACCTACCGTGGCAGTCTTCGCCTCAAGATCAGGGCCACATAGCAATGCAACCAGAATTGCGACGAGAACCCGAATGGCATCCGCCGTCAGCCTTAGGCATTTACGCTGAGTTCGCAGGTACATGGAGTACCCTCTCGAGCGACGGGTAGTTCCGCAGAGACCGGTGGAACATGTCGCGATTGCATGCGCAGGGCGGTCTCACATGCATCCACGCAAAATCAAAACGCTTGAGTGCGCGAACTGACGCCTTCCCCTCCCTCTGCTACTGGACGATGCGAAGCCGTCTGCCGCTGCGGTATTGTCCCACCACGCGGTGACCAATCACAAGAATCAAGATGAAGAGCCATGAGTCGGCTTCAGTCGACAGGCGCTGAGATCTCGTCACCTATCGTGCGCGCTCTGCGGCCCTTGTCTTTAATCTCATAGAAGTTTGGGGATGCCGCCATGGACAAGCTCTTCGATCTCGGCATTGGCAGGCACCCCCGTCAGCAGTGTAGCTTTGGCGGTGAATCGTCACGACGAACTGAGAGAACATCGTCTCGATGGTCAGGACAAGGTCAGAAAATTCCTGTCACAAAAACATTCCTCTGCCATGTCGTCGCTGATTCATACGCCCGAACTATAATTCGCAGGTGCTTCGGCCTATGGAGAAAGGAGTCGTAGCTTGAAAACCATCTTGAAAATAACCCTGACGCTTCTGTGCTTTATGACGGGCCCCCTCATGGCCCAGGAGGCAAAGGTCACTCCGCTTATGTCGAAAGATTTAGCGGAATTCCCTAGCAAAGAAGGCTTGATGATCATGGTGGAATATCCGCCGGGCAGCGCGGACCCCATTCATCGGCACAATGCTCACGCGTTTCTCTACGTACTCGAAGGCTCCGTCGTGATGCAGGTCAAGGGTGGGAAGCAGGTCACACTTACACCCGGACAAACCTTCTACGAAGGGCCCGACGATGTTCACATCGTCGGCCACAACGCCAGCAATACCAAACCGGCCAAATTTATCGTGTTCCTGGTCAAAGACAAGAATGCGCCTGTTCTGATTCCGGTGAAGTAGCCTCTACGGCTGACCCGGTATTGAGAATTCCATCGCTTCCCTCCGAAGGATCGGATTTACAACGTGCTCGTCTCAGAGCATGACGAAAGGATTTAGTCATGAAAATCGTAGTCATCGGCGGCAGTGGACTCATCGGATCAAAGCTCGTCAACAAACTTCGTGAGGACGGACACGAAGCGGTGGCAGCATCACCAAACTCTGGCGTAAACACGCTCACCGGCGAAGGATTGGCCGAAGCGCTCAAGGGCGCATCGGTCGTCGTCGACGTATCGAACTCCCCCTCGTGGGAAGACGCGGCTGTGATGAACTTCTTTGAGACATCCACCCGGAATCTCCTCGCCGCGGAGGCGGCCGCGGGCGTAGGACATCACGTTGCGTTGTCGGTCGTAGGAACGGAACGTCTGCTCGAAAGCGGCTACTTCCGCGCCAAGATCGCTCAGGAAAACTTGATCAAGGCTTCTTCCATCCCCTATTCCATCGTCCGCGCAACGCAGTTCTATGAGTTCGTTAAGGGCATCGCCGACCTCTCCACGAAAGACAATGAGATTCACCTGCCACCTGCGCTGATCCAACCGATGGCCGCTGACGATGTCGCCAGTGCGGTAGGCCGCATCGCAGTGGGCCCACCAGTAAATGGCATCGTAGAAGTAGGAGGACCGGAACAGTTCCGCCTTGATGAGCTCATACGGCATGGTTTGGCCTCACGCAAGGATCCACGAAAAGTTGTCTCTGACCCGCAGGCGCGGTACTACGGCATCAAGCTGACCGAACGCGAACTCGTTCCCGAAAAGAGCGCCAGCCTCGGAACGATTCGGTTCGACGAGTGGCTCGCCAAATCTGCTTAGAAAAGTAAGTCGCCGAGTACCCATTCATGACGTGGCTTCGTCGCGTCATGAATGGGAATCGATTTCTACGTGCGGTCCGCGCGAGCATTCTGTTTCCTCGTTCTCAGCGCCGTCTCGAATCTCGGGATTGACTCGTAGTTATCCACGTTGTCTCTCCCTCGAGGACTGCTTAGGAGAAGGCGGACGAGGCTCCCGTGCGCGGTGCCAAGTGGCTGCTTTGGCCGAAAACCCCAGCTTCTTGAGCAGCGAGCGCAGCTGATCCTGTTCTCGCTGCGTGAGCACGGAAGTCACCGCTTCGATATCGCGCGCGTGCCGCGCATACAACTCGGATATGAAGGCTCGGCCTTCACGCGTGAGCGCCACTATTTTGCTGCGCCGGTCGTTCTCTGAGCTCTGCCGGACCACCCAGCCTTTCTCTTCGAGCCGATCTGCGGCAGCCGTCATGGAAGCGTTCGCGAGTAGCACTTTCTCGCCGATGCCGGAGATCGTCATTGGACCTTTATGCAGCAGAACTTCCAGCACCATAAAATCGCTCAGGCAGAGCCCTTCGGCCGCTATGCAGTTTTCGACATAGGCGGCCAAAGCTCCGTGGGCCCGAGCCAGAACTACCCAGAGCTTAGGGCCAGTCGTCGAGACTTCGGATTGGGTGAGTTTTGGCATGGTCACGTCACTCCACAAGATGCTTCGACGTCGAAGGAAGGTGCACGGATCCTCCAAAAAATACGGGAATCCTGAATCTTTTACTTCGATATCGAATCTTATTACAACGAAGGAGGCGATCTCGATGCCCACTAAACCTATCGTAGGCCTGCATCATGTGACCGCCATAGCAGGCGACCCACAGCGCAATCTCGATTTCTATACCGATGTACTCGGTCTCCGTTTCGTCAAAAAGACCGTAAACTTCGACGATCCTGGGACTTACCACTTCTACTTTGGAGATGACGCCGGAACCCCCGGTACCATCCTCACCTTCTTCCCTTGGCCCCATGCCACCCGCGGAACGGTCGGGGCTGGCGAAGTCACCCATACCGCATTCAGCGTCTCGCCGAATTCGATCCCGTACTGGGAGCAGCGGCTTGCCTCGAAGAATGCCTCTTTGCAAGGCAAAGGAGAACGCATGGGAGAGACCGTCCTGACATTCAGCGATCCGGACGGCATGAAGATTGAGCTTGTAGGGCATGCCGAGTCGGCCGAGTTAAAGGCGCCACGCTTTGCCGATGTTCCGGTGGAGCATGCGATTCAGGGCTTCTTCGGAGTAACGATGCTCGAGCGCGACGCACGCCAGACCGAAGCGGCACTTGCACTGCTTGGCTTCCGCAAGATGGCGGAAGAGGGAAACCGGTTGCGGTTTTCAGCTGCCGGCGATGCCCTTGGCAATCATCTCGACATCGTAGTCGATCCCCAGGCCAGTCAGGGCCGTCCTGGCGCTGGCACCGTGCACCACATTGCGTTCCGTTCGGAGGATTACGAGGACCAGAAGCAATGGCACGCGCTGATCAGTAAGCATCTGCGCGTTTCGCCAGTGATGGAACGCGACTATTTCCGGTCGATCTACTTTCGTGAGCCCGGCGGTGTGCTCTTCGAACTTGCAACGGACATTCCGGGCTTTGCTATCGACGAGCCGCTGGAGTCCTTGGGTGAGGAGCTCCGCGTGCCCCAATGGCTGGGCGCGAATCTGGCCCAACTGACGCGGCACTTGCCTGTCGTTACGCTGCACAAGGCCGGTGAGGAGGTTCGCGCATGACGAACGACCCACATGCCGCGGGCGTTGTGCTTCAGACCGGAGCTCCGCTTGAGACGGCCGATCTCGCCATGGTCCTGCTGCATGGGCGCGGCGGCTCAGCCGAAGACATCCTCGAGCTGGGCTCCGCGCTTCATCTGCCAAATGCCGCGTACTTTGCCCCACAGGCTGCGGGTCACACGTGGTATCCGCTCTCGTTCTTAGCGCCGCGAAACGCGAACGAGCCCTTTCTCAGCTCTGCTTTGGTCAAGATAGAATCCGTTGTCGATAATCTTGAGCAATCTGGGCTTGGCCGCGAACGGATTGTGGTCGCGGGGTTTTCCCAGGGCGCATGCCTGGCAACAGAGTTTGTCGCCAGCCACCCTGCACGTTACGGAGCGTTGATCGCCTTCACGGGCGGATTGATAGGACCGCCTGGCTCGCTTCAATCTTCGCCGCCCGGAGAACTCAAAGGCACACCTGCACTGCTGAGCAGCGGGGACCCCGATCCGCATGTTCCCTGGGCACGGGTGGAAGAATCAGCGGCGATATTGAGCGCCATGGGTGCAGCGGTCACAACAAAACGCTACCCCGGTCGGCCCCACACGGTCACGCAGGAAGAGTTGGAACTTGCCCGCAACTTGCTCTTGCAACTCGGCAACAGGCACTAGATCGAACGATCAACGTTGGACTGATCCCGACGATCAGTTCCCCACATAGCAACGAACGACCTATCGAAAGGACTACTCAGATGTCTACAGGCACATCCGCCTCGCCGTCCACGGTCACCTGGAAGATCGATCCTGCACACTCCCGTGCGGAGTTCAAGGTGAAGCACATGATGATCTCGAATGTTAAGGGCAGCTTCAATGGCGTCGCCGGAACGCTCATCGAGGACACCGCCGATCCGACCCGCAGTCGGGTGGAAGCCACGATCGAAATCAGCACCATCACTACCGGCGATGAACAGCGTGATACGCATCTGAAGAGCGCGGACTTCTTTCATCACGAGCAGCATCCGGTGATGACGTTCAAGTCCACCAAGATTGAGAAGAAAGGCGACGAAGAGTATGCCGTCACCGGCGACCTGACCCTTCACGGAGTCACCAAGCCGGTGACCTTCGCGGTGGAAGGGCCAAGCGCGCCAGGTAAGGACCCGTGGGGCAACACACGCATTGGGCTATCCGCGACGACGAAGATCAATCGCAAGGATTTTGGTCTGACCTGGAATGCTGCTCTCGAAACCGGCGGAATACTGGTCGGTGAAGACGTGCAGATCGTGCTCGATGTGCAATTCATCAAGTCCTAATTGCAGCGTCTCGCAACTGATCTGTGGCGAAGGCGCAGAGATCATGACTCTGCGCCTCTCGTCTCGACAACAAAAGCGATATGCTGGCGTGGCGGGCTTAGGGCTTTAAGAAGAACGATCCATGCGCGTCGTGGATGCATCCATCCGCCGGGTATTGGGAGGACTAGAATCTGAGCCGGGCAGCCACCAGCCGTCGGATTCACTGCACCCTGTAAAGAGCCGGCGCCTTACCTAAGCCCAGTAATCCGCCGGAGGAGAGCGATGTTACGGCAGCCTCCTATCTCACGATTCCACGCTATCTCTGCTTGCATACTATTGCTCATATTTGCACCGGTACACGGGTCCGGCGCAAACCTAGGTTGTGAGGGATTGAGGAGCAGAATCGAGGGTGAGTTACAAGCCAAGGGTGTTCAATCGTTTCGATTAACGATTGTACCGAGCGGTGCAGAGTCGAACGGTAAAACTGTCGGTACATGTAACGGAGGCACGCAAAAAATAATCTACACGCGGGGCAACGATAAGCATTCCACACCAGTAGGTCCCACAACGTCTCAATCAGAGGTCGATAAGCTTCGCGTCCACCTTGACTGGGCTTTCAACAACAAGGGAGCCCCCTGCGCGGACTGCAATCCGAAAGACAGGCCGGCTTGTTGCTCTACTTGTTCCCAGGGCGGCCTTTTGCCGCGTGATCAGATCGCTGCCCAGGCGGCGATTGCCGCAAGGAAGGTTGGTTGTGAGGGAGCGGTCGGCATACTGCTGGAGACGCAGTGCCAGAACCCTGAAGCAGCTAAGCTCCTGGCGCTCCACAAAACGGAGGTTTGCGAGTTGCTTCGGCGGCATTAATGCTGCCACCCCAGGCAAACCAGTTATGCTCGTTAGCTGCTCAAGGATAGGTGCATCGGCATCTCGGTTGGTGAGTTCAGCGCAACGCACTCAGTCGTTGTTGCCGGACAGGTAATCGCAACTCGTTTGTGATTAGCGATGCCCGTGAGTTCACACGAATGACGATTCAACGAGCACACAATCAACGCATCCACATTCCGAATCTGATCCTGATAGATTCGCGCGCGCCAGGCATCGGCTGCGCCCATAATCTCTCCCGCCGCGCCAATGCTCGCTCCCGAAATGAACCTGATTCCCGGAAACCTGCCAAATTTATCTATCCGATTTGCTAGCCTTGAAATAGGGGACAGATAAAGCCGCAATAACGCGGCTTTTCAGGTCCGCATATGCGCTCCTCGCTGAAGCGCTAAGTCCTTTGTTTGGACATTTTTACGCGTAAGTCCAATGGAATGACATTTTTGCGAATCGGAAGGACACTTATATATTTGTAACAAAATGACTTACCTATCCCTCTCCCGGCACCGGAGGGGGGGTGGGGGGTTGGTAACGGTACTAGGCCACCCTGCTGGAAGGAATGGCGAGTTATGGAGCCGGCGTTGACCCATGAGTCCGCACCCGTGATGAGGAACCCTTCCCTCGATAGTCGATCAAACGACAGTAGCGTCAAACGGAATCTGTTCTCGACCGCTAAGGCTGAATTACCGTCGGCTCTGATTTCACCGGCATGTAGTGGAACTGGAACAACTGTGTGCGGTCGCCGGACTCAAAACGGTCATTCCAATCAAGACCATAGTCGAGGCGCTCTGCATCTTCCGGAAAATGCTCGCTCCGCGGATAGGGATAGCTGGTCATGGATCGGAATGGGAGCTGTGCAACGGTAAACGGCAGCGCTTCGTAAAAGTCCATGTCCTTCACGTAGCCATTGGCATAGAAGAAGTAATCCCGCTTCCAATGAGGCGGCAATGCAGGGAGGGCCGCGTCGCTGAATTCCGCATCGATCTCATCGCCGGTTCCGAAGATGACGTACTCGTCATCGAGCTTGCCTAGCAGAGACGTCACAGAACCGTAATGCGTGTAGCTGCCACGCGGCCATTGGAAAGGACCGGTCAGGCTGATCTGCTGATAGTCATATGTGAGGTCGCCTGGAGTTTTGCCGTCGATCTGTTTCGGATACCCACGAAAAGCAAGACTGGCCGACGCGAGCGGAAGCTCGAGCTCATGCATCGACGATGACACGTCTGCACCATTATCGACGAGGATCTGGTCCCAATAGATCTGCAGGTTGGTTCGAATGCGAATCCGCTGGACGTTCGGCGGCAACTTCCCGGTCAGGTCGACAACAATCGTCCGCGGAAGACCCGCCGGAAATCCCATATCTTCAATGATCGTCTTCCACGACCCGTCCGCAAGCTGTGCCTCGATCGAGGGAGCTTCCGGTTGCAAACCGGCCTGCCAGGCGGCATACATGGAAGTGGCACTGAAGTATTCGATGAAGCCACGGAGGAAGAGACGCAGTGGATGCTGAGCGGACCACGGGCCCAGGTCCAATGTCAGAGCGTGCCTGTTCGCAAAACCTCCATAAGCCAGATTGGTGAAATCGCGAACATACTCGTGATCCGTCTTTGTAAGAAGCCCAAGCACGTCCTGGCCTTTGTCACCCCAGGCGCGTACTGGGAGATGTGTGTCAGGAGACGCAATCACGGGCAGCCCGCTCGCGAAAGGCTTTTCGCTCAGAAAGCGCTCATCCGGATATACCTCTGTGCCTTCCGGATGATCGATTGCAACCAGGCGCAACTGGTCGACAAAGTTGGCCTCCTCCATAGGCTCGCCGAATCGGAGACTCAGTCTGCCATTGGATGACTTCAATAGGGATCCCTCTACTTTGATCCACTCGTCTGGATCATTTGCATTTCGAGCGGATGGCGATATCCAGTGCCCGACGACTGCCGCCCCTATGACGTCTGAGACAAACTGATATTTCTTTCCGTCCCACGCAAAGAGCACAGGACATGAGCTTCCTCGGCGATCCAATTCCTGGAGCACAAGAGGCTTGGTGGCAGAAACGTCGATTTCGTCCTGTGGCACCCCCGTAGGCCATACCATGCGCACGACATCTACACGATCACTTTTTCCCAAGCCAACGAGAATATCCGTTGGACCTTGACTCAAGTATCCCGAGCTTCCTGCAATCTCAAACTTCTGCTTCGAGCCATTGGAGAGAACCTCTACCTTAGTTCCAAGCGCCGACTTGTTATCAGCCAGGCCGGTGAGGGCAATCCGCAATGAGTAGTTCTTGTTGCCACCTATGTTATGCAGTACCAACGGCGCCATGCTACCGCGAGCTACAACCAGGTCCGGTGCTCCATCACCATCAACGTCTGCACCTATAAGCGATTTTGCTCCCGATAGGTCGAGGTCCGCGAGTTTGAGCGCTTTGGTCACATCCTCGAAGCCCTTCGCACCGCAATTACGCAAAACCCGCAGCCGAGTGCCGCGAGCTGTTTCCACAAGCACCGCAAGATCAATCCATCCGTCGTTATCGAAATCGATTGCCGTGAGCCCCCAGGCTCCGCTTACCTCCCCTAACGGAAGCGGAACACGGTCGAAGTGCTTCCCCTCGGCATTTCTCCATAAGGTCAATCCAGGAGGGTCGGCATGGGTGACAGCGACATCCATCCAACCATCCTTATTAAAATCAAGGATCGATATTCCACGGGTCGCGGGCAGACTCTGGTCATAGAGCGCAACCCTTTTGAAGGCTCCTTCCCGCTGGTTCGCAAAGATCGTGGGTGAGGCGCCGTCACCAGTCACCACCAGATCAACAGCCCGGTCGTTGTTGATGTCGGATAGCATCGCACCAGTGGTCTCCTCGGAACCGCCAAGACCCGTAGGGCCGGTCCATTCGGTGAATGTAGAGTTACCATTATTCCGCCACAGGATATTCGGACCTATCCCGAGGCCAGATTTTGCACCACTCACGAAAAGGTCGAGGTCGCTATCGTGATCGAAATCTACAAAGGTCAGACCAGCGGGATGATTCAGTGGCCGAATACCGGCAGCTGAAGTCACATCAGTGAATTTGCCATGTCCCAGGTTATGAAAGATCGCTATGCGATCGGCCAGGGCGAAGGCGAGATCGGGCAAACCGTCATTGTCGTAATCGCCCACGGCGCATGCAATACCCTTACCCGGCAGTAACAGACCTGAGGTTTTTGCATCGATCTCGACCTGTGTACCATCCGGCGCGATCCGATAAGCTTGAATCGCGTTCGCGCCAGACTGCATCGAGACGATGTCCTTATGTCCGTTGCCTTCGAGGTCCAGGGTGCAGGCCCCCGCACCATCAGCAGGATTGTGCTGACCAGCCTGCGAGACCGCCGCAGATGACCGAGGGGCGAACGCAACCGGAATCATTGCAGATACAACAGGGGGCACCCCCGGCATATCCTCTGCCAGCGCATAGCGTCCCTGCTCTCCGTAGTTGTCGCTAAAAACCGTGCCTATCTTGCTCTGGGTAACCTCCTGGAAGCGCCGAACATGGCTCCGAGCCTCATCGGTCTTTCCTGAACGCTGAAGGGCACGCGCCAATCCGTATTGTGCGGAAGCATGCAATGGACTGATCTGCAAAGCTCTTTCGAACTCTGCGATTGCCTGGTCGTAGTCTTTCTGTCCAAGATGAATGATGCCGATGTAGTAATGCGTGTCTGCGTCTTGAGGATCGACTTCAGCCGCATGCTGAAACGCCTTGAGAGCAGATACCTGATCGCCGGAATCGAAAAGTGCGAGACCAAGGCTGTACCAGACCCGGGGGTCAGCGGGTGCCTTAACGGACGCGGCCGTTAACGCTTGTTCAGCCTCTGGTAAGCGACGCAAATAGATAAGCGCAATTCCCTTATTGAGCAAGGGGATCGCGGAAGATGGGTCCACACGATGAGCATCCTCGAATTTCGCAAGGGCTTTGCCTGGGATCTGCTGATTCATGAGGGCGACGCCGACACTGTTCAGGCGAGCTGCATCGCTATCTGCTTTCTGGGCATCAGCACCCCAAGCGGAACTCAGCAAGAGCAAAGCAGGTAATAATAAAAACGTCGTCCGCGCGCTGAACGAGCAATTCAAGATGGTTGCTTCCTGTGGTGAAGTACGTTTTGCGATGGAGGAATGCCGACCGCTCGACCGACAAGAGCACATTCGAGAGGCGCACGCAGCCGCCCCGATTATAGTGCACGGCTATGCTTCATCAGCGCTGGGTTACCGTGCCAGGAATGTGTTGGCGTGCCGCAGATCATCCAGAAGAACATTCGTGTCCCGATCACGATCTTCCGAGGTGCGAGCACGCAGAATCGCCGATGGATGGATTGTTGCAATGATGGGAGGAAAGCCCTCGCGGTGCTGCAGTTTGCCGTGGGACTGCGTGATCTTGAATCCAGAGCCGAGCAATGACTGGGCTGCAACCGCCCCAAGGCATACAACCAATGCAGGTCGGACCACTTCCAACTCCGCCTCTAGCCAAGGTCGGCAAGCATGGACTTCCTTCATGCTGGGTTTCTTGTGGATCCGAAGTCTTCCGCGCGGTTCCCATTTGAAGTGTTTGACCGTATTTGTAACGTAGACCTTGCGCCGATCAATCTCGGCTTCTTGAAGGCACTTATCCAGCAGCTTTCCTGCCGGGCCAACAAAAGGACGTCCTTCTTTGTCTTCCTGGTTTCCCGGTTGCTCGCCAATCATCATGATGGCGACTTTAGGCCTTTTCAAGCTGGCTCCTGTTTCCAGTTCTCCAAAAACCGCCTGAGTAGCATTTTGATATAGATCGCAGCCGCGACAGTTCTGGACGGCTTCTCGAAGAACAGGCAGCGTTAGGTCCTCTGGAACGAATGGAGTCGCACCTTCTTTCGCAATCGCAGGCATGATCCCAACCTCACCTGACACGCTTAGATGCAATTCCTTGAATGTCGATTAGATAGCTGATTAGCCATGCCCACTAGCTTCAGGGGCGGGGCCACGGCAATGACTCAGAAGAACGTCCGAATCACGTCGACAACGCGATATTGTGCATCGAGCAGTGGCAAGGCGCGCCATCTGTCGAAAGTCAAGCAGGGATGAGATATATCGAAGCCGATCATGTCACCTACGCGCAGATTATCCTCTTGGGCCATTTGCATGTATGCATGCTGGTCCATCATCCTCGTTAAAGCCCAATGCGCCGGTGCCAAGATCGGTGCATCGGCTCCTGGTCTATAGCGCAGGGACGGAGACGGCAATCCGGCATCGAACGCCGCATCGCGCTTGCCCATGGCGACAATTGCCTTGTTCCGCTCCGGAATTGATTGTACGTACGCCCATACTTGGAGCGCGGGGAGGAGACCTGGGCGCATGTGATCCGCGATCAAGCTGCGGTCTATGATTTTTTTTTGCGCCTCACGATACATACCCGCGTCATGAGACAGGTAACAACCAGGGCGCAGGACAATGTCGACCGCATGAGCAAAATTCGCGTTAGTGAAGACGTTGGCCACCACGTCATACCAGGCCGAACCTGCGCCCGACAGTAGAATTGGCGAGCGCTGGAACCTCTTTTCAGCCGCTAGTCGTCGAGTAATGTTCAGCGCGCGTTCTAGAAAGGCTCGAATCAGTGCCTCGTCATCGAGAATACCCTCGTATATCTCAATGCCGCATAGAAGCAGTACCCTGCTCCAGCGCTGCAAAGCGGAGAGCACTCCTGTCAGTTGTTCATCTTCGCGCACGCCGGCGCGACCTCCGGGAACTCCCAACTCCAATAGTACGTTCAGATGCTGATTGCGTCTGGAATAAAAGTCGCCCAAGAGATCGATCTGTTCGGCCGAGTCTACAAGACAGTAGTACTCAAACGTCGAGTCCTCGATCAAACGCGAGATGATCGCCATATTCTCTTCGCCAATGAGTTGGTTCGCCATCAGGACACGTCGCACTCCGTGCCAGTACGCCACCTTGGTCTGTTGAGCAGTTGCCAACGTGATTCCCCATGCGCCGCGTTTCAATTGCATGTGGAATAGCGTCGGAGCCATGGTGGTCTTGCCGTGCGGGGCAAGCTTCGCCCCATAAGCATCGACGAGCCGCTGCATCCAATCGAGATTGTGCCGGAGCCTGTCTTCGTAGAGAACTGCTGACGGCAGGCTCAGATCTCCGCGCAGCAGGTTCCAGTTCAACCCGGCGATGTCAGTGTGCTCAGATTCACTGTCAAAGGAGCCAAGCCCTTTGTCCAAAGAACCTGCTGCCCGTATCGTCCCCGATGGATCGGACATTTGGTAAGACAAAACTAACCTCCCTATCAGTGCCGAAAGCAATTTGTGCGCATTCGGCGCTAGAAGTTGCATCCAGCCTATATCCTGAAACCGCGACGATGCTGACTTGCGACACGATTATCCGAAATGCGAATGTCTTGGACGGCGGTGGCAATGCCTCAGAGCCACTCGACGTCGCAATTCTTGGCGATCGCATTTACAGGATCGGACGAGGGCTACGGGTAGATGCATCGAAACATGTCGATGCGGAAGGCCTCGTGCTGGCGCCCGGTTTCATCGATGCCCACACACACGATGACACAGCTGTGATCCGCAACCCTGAGATGTTGCCCAAACTCTCGCAAGGTGTCACCACCGTCATAGTCGGCAATTGCGGCATCAGCGCCGCTCCCGTGCATTTGAATGGCGAACCGCCCGATCCGATGAACCTGCTGGGCGGATCGGATGCGTTCTGCTATCCGACATTCGCAGCATATGTCGCATCGCTGAACGCAGCTCGACCCAACGTGAACGTAGGGGCACTGGTGGGGCATACATCTCTGCGCAATAACCACATGGACGAGCTCGATCGACCTGCGACAGCAGTCGAGGTCGAGGCGATGCGTGCGCAATTGCACGAGGCGCTTGCGGCCGGAGCTTTAGGGTTGAGCTCTGGACTCGCATATCTCTCGGCGATTGCGGCCTCGATTGAAGAGGTGCTGGCGTTGGCGCACCCGCTCGGAGCCGCGGGCGCGGTGTATGCCACTCACATGCGTACTGAGACGGACGCCATCCTCGCCGCGATGGAAGAGGCGTTCGAAATCGGTCGTGTCAGTCGGGTACCAACGATCATCTCTCATCTAAAATGTGCGGGCATCGACAACTGGGGAAGGAGCAGCGAAGTATTACACCTTCTGGATACTGCCCGAACCTCACAACCAATCGGCTGTGACTGTTATCCCTACGCTGCTGGCTCGAGCACGCTTGATCTGCGCCAGGTGGACGAGCGAGTCATCATCGACATTACCTGGAGTTCCACGCAGCCAGAGATGGCAGGACTTCCTCTCAGTCAAATTGCTGAAGAGTGGAATGTGACGCAGATTGAGGCCGCAAAGCGCCTGAAGCCTGCCGGCGCTATCTATCACAGCATCCTTGAGGATGACATGCGCAGTATTCTGAGTCATCCGGCCACCATGATCGGCTCCGATGGCTTGCCCAATGACCCTCGGCCGCATCCACGCCTATGGGGAACGTTTCCGCGAGTGCTCGGTCGCTATTGCCGGGAACGGAACTTGTTTTCCTTGCCGGAAGCGATATACAAGATGACCGCGATGACGGCTGAAAGATTTGCCATTCCGCAGCGTGGGCGGATACGCGAGGGTTATTATGCCGATCTCGTGCTCTTTGATCCTGAGAAGATCATCGACATGGCCACATTCTCTGATCCCACGCGTCCCGCTGTTGGGATACAGCACGTCTGGGTAAACGGCTCGCTCGCCTACACCAGCCGAGGACTTACCGGCAATCGCAGCGGGCGGTTTCTGCCACGTGGCCAGGTTTCATGGATCGAATGACCGCGAGCATCAAGGAGGATCGCATGAGTTTGAAGCGGTATGGCGCAGATGGAAGCACCGGCGCTGGAGGACAACACCTTCCGTTCGCCCACGCAGTCCAGGCGGATGGCTGGCTATATGTCTCGGGGCAGGTCCCGATGGTCAATGGTGAATTGACCCCAGGAAACATCATCGTTCAGTCGAGACAGGCGATTCGAAATCTTCTATCGATCCTGGCCGAAGCAGGATACGGTCCGGAACACGTCGTGCGTTGCGGCGTCTGGCTTGAGGATCCGCGCGATTTCGCTGCTTTCAATGCCGTTTTCAAAGAGTATTTCGGCAATCATCCACCTGCTCGATCTTGCGTAGTCTCCAGCATGGTTGTTGACTGCAAGGTAGAGATAGACTGTGTGGCCTACAAATCAGTGGGCGCCTGAACCATCCGGTCGTCAGGGCCACTGGGGGCCATACCAATCGGCAGTCCGGCGGATAGATTGTTCGAGGCTAACAATCTGCTCCAACCCCAGAAGCTCTTTCGCACGGTTGACAGAGGGCACATAACGCGATGGAGGAGCGCCCGGCATGGGAGATCCAGCCGTCTTGATGACTGTGCCTGGATTTAATGTCTGGGCGACTTTTTGTGCAAGTTCTTGGATGCTCAGATCCTCATCTGAACCAACATTGATCGGTGTGAGCGAGGGAGCACTAAATAGCATCGTCCACAACCAGATCGCCAGATCAGCGCCGTAGAGATACGAGCGCCGCGGAGTGCCATCGCCCTGGATGGAAATAGGCTCTTTTCGCAACACGTTTCCAATAAAATTGCCGATGGCAAAATGAGCATCCAGCGGAAGATGCGGTCCGCAAAAGGCCCAGCAACGCGCAATTGCACACTCAATCCCTGCAGTCTTCTGATACAGAGCGCACATCAGTTCAGCGGCTCGCTTCCCTTCTGCATAGACACTGCCCGGGTCCAGCGGATCAGGCGCTCCCGTGTAGGATTCGGAAATGTGCGTGATAGCAGAAGGCTGTCTGCCGTACACGGCACCTGAGCTTGTCAGCAGGAACCGCGCTGCGCCATGGGTGGCTGCAAATTCCAGCGTCCGCTCGGTGCCTGCAAGAATCGTGGAGAGCATCTCCAGTGGCGCTTCAGCAGCTTGTCGCGCACTGGCCTCTGTAGCCGCATGAATCACAAAGGGGAATCCACTCTCGGGGAACTCAAAATCTCTGACATCACCGGCCAGCAGTTGCACGTGAGGGTCGGCAGCAAGGTGTGGCGCCTTGGCGATGAAGTGAGCGGGGCTTCGCGTCAACACAGTCGCGTTTGCATTCAAAGAGAGTTCCCGGTTGATATGGCAGAAGCTCTCTACTAACCAGCAGCCAAAAAAGCCTGTCCCGCCAGTAATGAAAAGCCCTTGCCCGCGCATCGACTCCCACAGCTTTTGCGTCTGCCGCAGAATGAGGTCGAGGTCAGTACTCGATAGAGGTCGTGCCAACATTGCCGTCCAGTCTAACCGTTGTGCAGAATGTGTGATGCTGAAGGGTTGTCGCTTCTTCTTCTCGCGACGGATCAAGTTCCTCCCTTTGCAGTAAACCGGCGACTGTTCCGTCAACGTTGATTCTGGTTTAAGTTTGCAACCAAGGAATACCAAGGAGAACATCTGAGATGTTAGCGGCCATCAGCAAGCAATACGGTGGGCTCTTCGTAATTTTCGGTCTTCTCGCCTCATTTCTGCTGTGCCCATTGTTTGCGGAAACGGTGCAGAGTCCTGATCCTGCAGCCGTCGGAGACGCTCCCGCCCAGGTCCCCCCATTAGCAAGAGACCTTTCCTCCCGGCTCAAGCGAAGCGATATCGAAAAGGCTCTACGCAAAGTTGCCGATTGGCAATTGAATCGAGCAAGGCCTGACTTCAACAAGGATTGGACATTTGCCGCGCTCTATGCAGGATTTATGGCCGTACCAGCCAGTGTCGCAGGCTCGCGCTACCAGGATGCCATGCTGGAAATGAGCAGGAGCTTTGACTGGCAGTTAGGACCGCGCATTGGTCACGCAGACGATGAGGCGATCGGACAGACTTATATGCAGCTCTTCCTGGAGCATCGTGATCCAGCAATGATGGCGCCTACCCGTCAAAGCATCGAGACAGTTATGCGAATGCCTGAGAATCCGGCAAAGCCGCTTTGGTGGTGGTGTGACGCGCTATTCATGGCCCCTCCCGTCCTGGCTGAACTTTCGAAAGCTACAGCGGATCGACGGTATCTCTTATTCTTCGATCATGAATGGTCCGTTACCTCAGCTAAGCTCTACGATCCCGAGCAGCATCTTTTCTATCGTGATGAGAGCTTTCTCCGCCAACATGAAAAAAATGGAAAGAATATCTTTTGGTCTCGCGGTAATGGCTGGGTCATGGCAGGATTAGTTCGAGTTCTTGAATATATGCCTAAAGACGACCCCCTCCGGCCAAAGTATTTGAATCAGTTGAAGGAAATGGCATCGGCAGTTGCACCGCTGCAGGGCAAAGACGGATTATGGCGCCCGGGCCTTCTGGACGCCAACGCCTATCGCCTACCGGAAAACTCCGGCTCAGCATTTATTACGTATGCCCTGGCTTACGGGATCAAGGAAAATATCCTTGATCGAAAACGCTATCTTCCGATTGTGAAAAAGGGGTGGGCCGGTCTTCTTTCCCACGTTTATGAAGACGGCCGCCTCGGCTGCATCCAGCCAATTGGCGCAGCTCCAGGAGCGTTCACCGCCACGTCAAGCTACGTTTACGGTGTCGGCGCCTATCTTCTTGCCGGCTCCGAGATCTACAAACTCGCGAACTGAGGAATTGCTTTCAAACTGGTTCCCTCGCGTGTCCATACGGAATCTTGAGCATCCGCCCGCAGCACGGGTAGTGAGCAGCACGCTTTCGATTCCGTCGCCCCAGCGCTGGGATCGACCGACGTATTAAACGCAGCGATCATTTCACTTTCCCAGATATGCCGGATACCGTTCCAGTAATCTCCAGACCCATTCCATAAAACTGGGGCGGGACGCCTCATCGCACTTCGTTCGAGCGCTGCGCAATGAAGGGTCTGCAGTCGTTGGTGCCGTGTACTTGCCGTCATTGCGAACCATGAAGTGTTCCCTTCCGATCACAGCACGATGTCCAGCAGGTGACAGCATCCTTCTTCGATCAGTTGACGGTGCAGATCGTCCCTAATTTCTGCGCGTAGTCCCAACTCTTCGACCCCGGACATCAACTGCTCCAGGGAACGAAATACGCGCAGCTCGCGTGCCCGACCGGTTGTAGCCAGTTCCATCACGTACCGGCGTCCCAGAAAATGCTCGCTGCACACCGGTACGACGCGTAAGGAACAAAGCATCATCCGTCTTCGTCGCGATGAGCCGCCTGCGTCACCAGGCAGATCATGGTTCGCGTCCCGACAATTCATTGGCTCATCCATCTGATCCGGCCCTCGCTAGGCCGTGTTGTAGAGTAGTGAGCAGTACGGCTTTTCCGTTTCATCTTGGGCCCCTGTTATGCGACGTAATTCTGCAATGGCCGGTATACACTTGCACCACTTCAGTCCGGCAAGAGATGGATCAACGTGGATTTCCAGGCGTTTGACAGCGCTTACGTCGAAAGGCTCCGTGCGGGGGACAGGGACACGGAAGGTCACTTCATCTCATATTTCGGTGAGCTAATCGCGCTGAAATTACGCTCCAGGCTAGCTTCCCGACAGGCCATCGAGGACGTTAGGCAGGAGACCTTCGCCCGCTGCCTGCACTTGCTGAGAAGCCAAAGTGGCGTCCGGAATGCCGAGCGCCTGGGACCCCTGGTCAACTCCATTTGCAATCACGTGTTGTCTGAGCATTTTCGCTCGACCAGTCGAATGGAACCCCTCGATGATCAGCCCGCGGATCGCTTCATTGCCCGCGAACCAGACGCCCTGAGTCGCGTAATTACCGAAGACACACGCAGGATAGTCCGCCAGGTGCTCGAAACCCTGCCGCCGCGCGACCGCACCATCCTGCGAGCAGTCTTCCTTGAAGAGCGGGAGAAGGATGAGGTGTGCCGCGAAATCGGCGTCACGCGAGACTACATCCGCGTTCTGCTGCATCGCGCAAAGCAATCATTCCGCGAGGTTTATTTGCAACGCACCGCTGGACGACAGACGTGCTGAAGGATTGTATGAAACGGAAAAAGCCCCGGTCGCACTATCTATCAGTTGAGATATTCCGCCCATGAATCATGACGAGGCAATTCGCGAACAGGCAGTCGAACGCTATCTCCTTGGCGAGCTGCCTGAAGACGCGAGAGCTCGCTTCGAAGAGCACTTTTTTGATTGCGCCCTGTGCGCATCGGACCTGAAGGACGGCGCGATGTTCGTAGATGCCCTTCGGCTCGATCCTCAGCCGGTTGGCTCACCGCAGCCGAACATACATCTCGTCGCGAAGCGTCATCCTGTCTCATGGCTGCGTCCTTGGTTGGCGCCGGCCCTGGCCGCATCCCTGCTGGTCGTGGCATACCAGAACATTCTGGTGCTGCCCGGTCTGCGGCATCGTGTTGCTGTCGCTCAAGCGCCGGCCGTGATGAACAACGTTGTATTGGCGAACATCGACGCGCGTGGAGCGGATATTCCAAAGCTCAATGCGCCGGCCCATGGGTCTTTCCTCATCTCCGTAGATGTCCCGTCCGAAACCAAGTATGCTTCCTATCTCTGCGCGCTCTACAATGCGTCGGGCGGTCGGCTCTGGCAAATGCCGATCACTGCACAGCAGGCTGAAAATACGGTCTCGCTACGGGTGCCCACCGACAGCGCAGCCAACGGTTCCAATGAACTGCGAGTGCTGGGTGTACCCTCCACTGGCGGATCCCCCGTGGAAATAGGACGTTACCGCTTCACGCTTCAGGTTTCGCAGTAATTCAAGGTCACGGAGATAGCAAATGGACGCAAGCCAGGAACGAGTCTTTCATTACCACGCGGATGCAAATGCGCTCGGGGGCGTACTGACGCATCCTTACAAAACTGTCATCACGACCGCGGCAACTTCGTCGCTCTCCAACGCCGGCGGATACAACAGCTCACCCACAGTCCCCTTCCACCTCGACCACGTCCTCCGTTGCAAAGCTGCCTACACCCACACCACGGGCGGCGCAGAGGACGACCAGTGGACCTCACTGACTACCGCAGTCGTCGAAGACGTAAACCTGCTGGAAGTGGTGACCGCGGATAAAGTCGTGGCGCAGATCTCGTCGCGGCATCCAAAAAATGGCCACGTCCCGAGTATCTCCTTCGTTGGCACGCAGTTCGTGAATCTGCGTATCAATGGCGAAATCGTTGAGCCTATCCTGGATGTCCATCCCTTTCCCGCGCCGCCGGCGCCAAAAAAGGCGACTGGAAACAGCAAATCAGCAGCCGCCAACAGACTGGCCGAAATTCGGCAGTTTTCCCCGTATCATCATAGCGATGTGCGAAAGCTCGTTAAGAAACAGAGCAGTAAGTTAGTCGGGCCGTCGCACGATCCGGAAGTATTGAAACGCCGCTATGGCTGGCTGGCATCGGATGACGAAATCGAGAGTCGGGGTCACCTGCTGTGCTCACTGGTGACGGACTACCGCAAGGGCGACCCGAAAAACACCTACGGACACGTGATCCACGTGCCTGGCTTCGGCTACGTGTTTCTCGCCGAAGTGATTTTCGACGGGAAGGCCTACCATCTGACAATGATTCGGGCGGAAATGGGCTGCGCATCTTCCGGCACAGTCAGCATGGCCTCCGCGCGTACCAATGGAAGCGGTATTCCATAGTCCTCGCATGCCTCTTGGCAGCGTTTGTTCCGATCGCATGTCGCCAGAATTCCCCTGAGACGACTTACTCCCAGGTCGATGAACTCTTCCTACACGGTGAGCTCGACGCTGCGCGAGTAAAGGCAGAAAAAGCCATCAGAGACCAGAGCCGCCCCGAGTGGGCCGCTCGGTTCCGCGTGCAGGCCGCGAAGATACGTTTGTATCAGGGGCAGAGCGATGAGGTGGTACAGCTTCTCGACAACGATTGGGCATTTGGCACCGCGGATCCAAATCTGACAACCGAGCGTCTGACCTTTTTATCACTTGCATTTGCGCGTCAGGGGGACCAAAAGCGGGCAGCACAGTCCATCATCGAAGCAAAAAATCTGTGTAGCCGCATCCCTTCTATAACGCCATTTGTAAGAGCGGAAGTTCTCGCAACCGAGGCCAGATCCGAGACGCTCGAAGAGCACTTTCCCGAGGCCCGCGCGCTACTTCAGAAGAGCCTGGCGGCCGCCCGCGTTGGTGGAAATCGCTTTTTCGAAGCGAGTGCACTGCTCAATCTCGGGATGTTGGATCTTCAACAGGACCACTATGAAGACGCGCTTGAGCAGTCCGAGGCTGCCACCCTCGTCGCCAAGTCCATCGGGGCCCAGTTGATTCTCGAAAAGGCACAGGGCAATACAGGATGGGCCTACTACGAAACTGGCGATTATCAGCGCGGATTAGCCAGCTTCGCGAGCGCTACAGCAAGCGCTGACAGGCTAGGTTCAACCATCGATCAGGAAATTTGGAGCAAGAGCTCGGGGATGAGTGAGGCTCATTTGGGAAACTTGGACGCGGCGCGAGAGCATTATCGCCGCGCTTTGGCGTTAGCGCGATCCCTGAAAAACTCCTCCGAAATCGCTTACGTCGATCAGGCACTCGCATCCCTATTCCTACACACCACACATCCCGAAATGGCAAAAGAGTATGTCGACGAAGCCATATATCTTGCCACGCAGAGGAAAAGTGCCTTTGACATACAGCTGAGCAATCTTCTAAAGGCACAGTATCTCGCCCAGCGCGGTGACCTCCCGAAGGCAAAAGCTCTGCTGCTAGATGTGGAGCAGCAGACACAACAATTCCCCACGACGCATGTGGATGCACAGCATACTCTGGCCCAGGTCTGTGATGAGGACGGTGAGCAAGAGCAGGCAGAAGCATGGTTTCAACGCTCCATCGCAACCTACCACTCACAACGTGAGGAGTTGCGCACAGACGATGCACGTCTGCCCTTTTCTCAGAACGGTCGCGACCTCTACATGGACTACGTCGCATTTCTCATCCGGAATCATCGAACGAATGAAGCGCTCAGCGTCATTGACCAGGGTAGAGCAGAAACCCTCGCCGACGGGCTCGAACTCGGAGACAAAAGGACATCATCAACCTCGCTCCGGCGGATATCTCTTACCGCATTGGCTCGTCAGTCGCAGGCGGTTATTCTCGTCTATGCCCTATCGCCGCAAGCCTCGTATCTTTGGGCCGCAAACGGGAACCAAGCTGGCTTCTATCCCCTTCCAGATCGCGCTTCCATCCTGACGCAGGTGGCAAACCATCGGCGCTCGATTTTATCGGCCAAAGATCTCGTAGCCGACCAGCGCTCCCCTGCCCACCCACTCTACGACATGCTAGTAAAGCCGGCAGAACACCTCATCCACCCTGGGGATCGTGTCTTCATCGTCGCCGATGACGGGCTCAATGGCCTGAATTTCGAGACTCTTTTGACTCCAGGCGAATCAAGCCACTACTGGATCGAGGATGTCACCATCACCCAGCTACCATCCCTGCGGCTCATGGCTCTGGCAAATGGACAGCGCACCGCGCAACGCTCAACAGCCGATCCGGCCCAGTTGCTCGTGATCGGCAACCCTGTCTACTCTGGCCAGCAGTACTCTCCGCTTCCGCATGCGGCGGAAGAGATCTCGGATGTTGCGGCACATTTTCCTCATAATGCACGAACGGTATTGGCTGGCACCAGCGCCTCCCCCGCCGCATACGTTCGAAGCAATCCGGGCCGTTTCGACTATATCCACTTTGTTTCCCATGCCGTTGCCAGCGAGTTGGTTCCGCTCGATTCCGCGGTTATCCTCTCCGCACAGGGATCAGCGCCGGACACTGCAAAGCTCTACGCGCGTGACATCTTGAGTAAGCCTTTGCGCGCGAATCTGGTGACGATCTCCGCATGTCAGGGAGCGGGCGTTCGAGCCTATGCGGGCGAGGGTCTAGTCGGGCTTGCATGGGCTTTTCTCCGGGCTGGTTCTCGCAATGTAATCGGCGCTCTGTGGGATGTCAGCGATGCGTCCACTCCGGAACTGATGCAGCACCTCTACGACGGCATCGCGGCCGGCCAGCCTCCAGATGCCTCCCTGCATGCGGCCAAACTGGCAATGCTGCACAGCCGTGGAGTCTTTCGCAAACCCATTTACTGGGGCGCATTTCAGCTTTACTCCTCGGGCCAGTAATACGGGAGCAGCGTTTCAGATCGCCTACCCCTCCCTGTATACTTTCCTCATACGAACAAGGAAGTCGCGCCCCAACGGTCTGCCGGTAAATTCTCATGCCAGACCATCAGTTCCGCGTTGATCTCCCGTCGTTCTCCGTTTCATGACCGACCCCTTCGCAATCTCAACCGGTGCTTCCTCTGATACCACCCACCAGTTGAACGCTCCCTTCGACGGCCAGCCGAAATCCACGAATTCAAGGCGCCAGTCCCTCAGCGAAATTCCAGCCGGTAGCGTGATGACCGGTGCTCAGCGTTTTCTCCGCGCTTGTTTGCAACAGCCGGTGGATGTCACTCCGGTCTGGTTCCTGCGACAGGCCGGCCGCTACATGGCGGAATATCAGGCCGTCCGTCGCTACCACTCCCTGCTCGAGATTTGCCAGACGCCGCAGCTCGCGGCAGCGGTCACAATTACGGCTGCGGAGAAGCTCGATGTCGATGCGGCGATTATCTTTGCCGATCTGCTGCTTCCCTTCACCCCTATGGGGCTTGACTTCGAATTCATCAACGGTGAAGGACCTGCTGTTCACCATCCCGTGCGCAGTGCCGCCGACATCGATGCTCTGCGCACCGACCGTGTCACAGAGCTTGGCTACGTGAGCGAGGCCATTCAGCAGGTGGCTGCCCATTTCAAGGATCGGCTCGGCATCATCGGTTTTTGCGGTGCGCCATACACGTTGGCGAGCTATATGATCGAAGGCCGCGGATCGCGCAACTGGATTGAGACGAAATCATTGATGTATCGCGACCCAGGTGCATTTCGCGCGCTCCTCGATAAACTCGTCGCGGTCCTCGTTCCATATTGCCGGCAGCAGATCGAAGCCGGCGCGGATGTCATCCAGATCTTCGATAGCTGGGTCGGATCCCTCTCCGTTCAGGACTATCGCGAATTTGTTCTGCCGCTCACAACTGAGTTCATTCGAAGCGTACAGTCGTTCGGCGTGCCAGTAATCTATTTCGGTGTGGATACGGCAAGCCTGCTGCCTGCGATGCGTTCGACAGGAGCCGACGTGCTCGGCTTGGATTGGCGGGTTCCACTCGATGCCGCATGGACAAGTATCAGCCACGCATGCGCCGTGCAGGGCAATCTCGATCCCATCACGCTGTTCGCCCCTCAGGATCTGATTCGCGATCGCGTCCACAGCATTCTTTCGCAAGCTGCGATGCGTCCTGGGCACATCTTCAATGTTGGACACGGCATCGTGCCCGGCACTCCCGTCGAAAATGTGCAGGCCGCGGTCCGCTTCGTCCGCGAATATCCATCAGCGACAAAGGGTCTGAAGCTATGACAGTCAGCGAACGCACCGCTGTTTTGCTTCTGGCACACGGTACCCCTGATGCGTTGAATGACATTCCAGAATATCTGCGCAACGTGACAAGCGGCCGTTCATTACCTCAAGCAGCAATCGACGAAATCACGCATCGCTACAGCCTGATTGGCAAAAGCCCGCTCACCGACATCACAATGGCGCAGGCGCATCTGTTAGAACAGCACCTTGATATGCACGTGTACGTCGGCATGCGGAACTGGAAGCCCTACATTACTAATGTGGTTCGGCAAATGCGGGCAGATGGCATCTCATCTGCCGCCGCTATCTGTCTCGCCCCCCAGAACTCACGCACCAGCGTTGGGCTATACCGACGCGCAGTGCTCGCCGAAGCGGGCCACGATCTCGCCGTCGACTTTACCGAGGCGTGGGCGGATCATCCGCTGCTGATCGAAGCCTTTGCCGAGCGGCTCCGTTCAAAATATCGCGAGCTGATTGCGGATCTCTCCCACGCAATCCCTGTACTCTTCACCGCCCACAGCGTACCTTGTCGCACCATCCAGGCGGCCTCCACGGCTACCGAGCCTCGGACCCTCGCCGCCGCAGGCGGCCCTGACCCCTATGCCATCGAGGCGAAGCGAACAGCCGCGCTCGTCGCCGCACAGCTCCAGACCGAAGGTCTGCGCGACGGCGACTGGTTCTTTGCGTTCCAGAGCCAGGGCATCTCGGGTGGTCCGTGGATAGGACCCACAGTCGAAGAGACGCTCTCAGCCCTCCGCAACGCAGGACATACGACCGTCATCATTCAACCGATCGGATTTCTCTGCGATCACGTAGAGATTCTTTACGATATCGACATCGCATTTCGCGATTTCGGCAAACAAGTCGGGCTCCGCGTCGAACGCACTGAGTCCCTCAACGAGTCCCCAACTCTCACACTTGCTCTCGCCGATCTCGCACAGCGGGCCACGGCACGCCTTGCGGCGCGCTCCAGCGCCGCCGTCCCCATTCCGTGAAAAAACGCATTGCAATCGTGGGTGGCGGTATCAGCGGGCTTACCGCAGCGTACATCCTCCATCGCGACTACTCCGAGACATGCGATATCTCTCTCTTCGAAGCAGAGAATCGCCTCGGAGGCATTGTCGAAACCGTTTACGGGGATGGCTTCACGATTGAGTGCGGCCCCGATTCCTGGGTAACAGAAAAACCATGGGCAGAACAATTGGCGCGTGAGCTGGGGCTTGCCGATGAACTGCTGCGTTCCAATGACCACGCGCGCCGCACTTACATTGCACACGGAGGATCGCTTGCTCCTCTTCCTGATGCAATGCGCATGATGGTGCCCACCGACTTGAGTGCGATATTGGCATCGCCTTTGTTCACCGAAGCTGCCAAACAAGTCTACATGGGAGAGCCTGCACGCGCCGAAGAGTTGCGCGAGGCGGCACTAGCGAATCGTGGAAGCGACATGGATGAGAGCGTTGCAGCATTTGTTCGCCGCCACTTCGGCGAGGAGGTTGCCGAGACTGTTGCAAGGCCGCTGCTCGCAGGAATCTTCGGCGGTGACATCGAGAGGCTGAGCGCCCGCGCATTACTTGGCCCGTTCATCTCTATGGAAGCGCGGCACGGATCGCTCATTATCGGTCTGCAGCAACGCAGCCACGCCCCCAGATCGTCAGTCTTCACAACCTTGTCCAGTGGGCTCGGCACGTTGGTCGATCACCTCCAGCAGCGTCTGCCCACAACTTCCGTCCGACTGTCCAACCCTGTGACCACCCTCGATTCGCTTCCCACCGGATGGGCAGTAGAGACCACGAGAGGACGTGAATCTTTTGATCGCGTCCTGATCGCCACGCCGCTAGATATCACCCGCCGACTGCTTGCTCGCCTTCCGTTTACACAGGCACAGCAGGCAGCGACACTGCTGCCGTCGCACGCAAACTCGGGGCTGGTCGTTGCATTCGCCTACAGAAGGCTGGACAAAGCCACCGCGGCTATTCCAAATGGATTCGGTTTCCTGGTGCCTGCAGCCCCTGTAAGCGACCACTCGTTGCTTGCCTGCACGTTTCTCGATCAGAAGTTTCCCAACCGCGCACCGGAAGGCGCGACACTTTTGCGAACCTTCTTCGCAAGTTCCGCCGCGGACCGGCTTTCGTGCCGATCAGACAGCGAAATCGCAACCATCGCGCGTGATCACCTCGTCGGCTTTCTGGGGCCGCTCCCTCAGCGCGCAGATGTGACGATCGTGCGTCACTGGCCGCGTTCACTTCCCCAATATGAAGTTGGCCATCTCGCACGCATGGCGCAATTCGATGCGTGCTTGTCGAGCCTGCATGGCTTTCTCGTCGCTGGCAACGCGCTCCGGGGTGTAGGTTTGCCGGATCTTGTCCGCGACGCAACCCAGGCCGCGCACGCCCTCGCACGCAACTAGAGCTATCATTCGTCTCTCTGCAAAAGGTCAGCCAGCGTCTTTTTATGCCGGCGCTCGCGTCTTTCACGTTGCGGCTCGCTCACAATTATCTTCTCGGGTTTAGGCTGGCCCACACGTTCGCGCGCATTTCGCTTGACTGCCTTGGTCACCGAAAACTTCGCCTGTTTCTTTTCCGCCATGTAATTCGTCCTGACTGGCCGCTACCCTCATCAATATGGAATACTTTGTCGGATGCGAGGCGCTGAAGTATATTCCCGGTGTCGGTGATCAACGAAAGCGTCCCATGTGCCCTTTTCGCACAAGGATGCCAGATCAGTCTTGTCGCCGATCTAGACGGGAAATTGCTCCTCGCCCGCGGATAAGGATGGTACCGCATGGAGGAACGCGAATTTTTTGACGAGCGGCCGGAGCAGCGCACCCACACACTCACCTGCCCCCACTGCGGCAAAGCCGACGAATACCCCATAGCGTGGCTGGTTCGTCGTAAGAAGACATCGCTGCCCCGCCATGCCGATGAGCGAGACCGCGCGCGCTTCGCCAAGGCGCAATCCTATATGGTGCGTCGCGACGACATGGTCGGTTGCAAGAATGTCCGTTGTCGCAAGCGTTTCGAAGTCACCACTCTTCAGTCGGTAGCGTTCTTGTGACAATGCGGAACGTCCCAAAAAATAGTGTTTGACTCTCCCGTCGCTGGAGACCTTAAAAAACAAGCATGCTGAAGATTGGTGATTTTTCTCTCTTGCGCAGGTCCCTATCAAGACGCTTCGGTATTACGATGAGCGCGGGCTCCTCTCGCCCGTGCATATCGATCCCGAGACCGGCTACCGCTACTACTCCGTGTCCCAGCTCTCACGGCTCCATCGCATACTTGCGCTCAAGGATTTCGGCTTCTCCCTTGAGCAAATTGCGACCTGCCTGGAAGAGACGGTGACTGCAGAGCAGATGCGGGGTATGCTCCTGCTGCGTCAGGCCGAACAGCAGGTACGCGTAGAGGAAGAGCACGATCGTCTCGGCAGACTTCAGAGCCGCTTACGGCTCATCGAACAGGAGACGTCCATGTCAGAGGAAGTGGCTCTCAAACAGTTGCCCACGCAATGGGTCGCGTCCGTGCGCGAAACGATCGCTAACTATCCCGCGGTGGGCGCGCTTTATCCGAAGGTGATCGCGGGCGTAGGGCCTGGAGTCGTTGGACAGGGGCCGTGTTTTGCCAGGTGGCATGACCCCGAGTTCAGCGAATCCAACGTGGATGGCGAGGCCGGGATTTTTCTCAAAGAGCCGATCACCGCAACAGGAGAGGTACGGGTATACGAGTTGCCGGCCACGACCGTGGCGAGTGCAATTCACGCTGGCTCCTATCGGCGTCTTCAGGAGGCTTACGACGCCCTTCTCCGCTGGGTCGGCACCAACGGCTACCAGGTTACCGGACCCATCCGCGAACTTTACCTGCAGAACTCCCAGCCGGTGCGTCAAGACGATGAGTCCTACATCACCGAGATCCAGGTGCCGGTCACGAAGGCGGCGTGACCTCAGAGCGGGTGTAGGCCGCAAACGAAAAAGTTCGGGGCCTGCCGCAGCCTCCTATCTCCCAGCCCGGACGGGCGTGACCCATGGCGCGCGCATATCTTTATCAGACTTCCAGCAGCCTTGGCAGTCATGATTTAATGGTGCTTCGCAGGGTGTTCCCTGACAAATGCGAGGACCCGAACTGATGCCAAACATGAGCTTGCCCCCCGAAGAGCGCAACCTGACTCCCCACCAGGTAGAGGCGCTCGACATGCGTCGTCGCAGGGGCTCCATGCTGCTTACCCTCGCGGGCATGTTCACCATCATTGCCGTGCTGCTCACCTGTTGGGTCGGCCAGGATCTGCAGTACGCCCCAGGCTTCTCGCGCCCCATGACTTATTATTTCCTCATTGCCTGCGGCATCGTACTCTTCACGCTTGTGACCGGTCTCTATCTTCGCCGCGGCGCTCCGGAAATTCACTGATATCCGCACCCCGCAAAGCGAACACACACTGCCCTATACTGATCGGTTGACGTCTACTCATCCGAACCAGTCAGGAGCACCTTCGATGTCCGCTGTCCGCAAAGAGAAAGACTCCCTCGGCTTTGTCGAGGTGCCGGAGCGCGCCTACTACGGCGCACAGACCGCCCGCGCCGTTGAAAACTACCCCATCTCCGGTATGCGGGAGTATCCGCTGTTTACCCGCGCCTTCGGCATGGTCAAACGGGCCGCCGCAGAAGCCAATAAGAGCCTCGGACTCATCTCTGACAAACGTGCCGACGCCATTATTCAAGCGGCGCAGGAGGTGATCGACGGCAAGTGGAACAACGAGTTCGTCGTCGATGTCTTCCAGGCAGGCGCCGGTGTCTCCTTTCACATGAACACCAATGAGGTGATTGCGAATCGCGCCAACGAAATTCTGGGGGGCAAGCTCGGCGAGTATGCCGAAGTTCATCCGAACGACCACGTCAACTACGGACAATCCACGAACGACGTCTTCCCCACCGGCATGCGCATCGCCACCCTGCTAGTGCTCGAAACCCTCTATCCCGTACTTGATACGTTGGCCGCCACTTTCCGCGAAAAGGCCGCTGAGTTCGACGGCATCATGAAATCTGGCCGCACCCACATGCAGGACGCGGTGCCCATCCGGTTGGGCCAGGAGTTTGCAGCCTATGGCGTGGCACTTGAAAAATCGAAGCGTGCCCTGCTCCTGGCCAGCGACGCTCTGCGTGAATTGGGCCTTGGTGGCAGTGCGGTGGGCACGGGAATCAATACTCACCCGGACTACCGCGACATGGCGGTCGCGAATCTGGCGCGCATCTCTCGCCAGGAGCTCACCCCGGCCGCGGATATGCGCTGGGCGATGCAATCCAACGCCTGCATGGGGGAAGTGAGTGCGGCCCTGCGTGGCGTCGCGCTCGAGATCATCCGAATCTCAAACGACATCCGGTTGCTCTCCTCTGGCCCCAATACGGGCTTCGCCGAGATATACCTCCCCAGCCTGCAGCCCGGCTCGTCCATCATGCCCGGCAAGATCAACCCTGTCATGCCGGAACTTGCCGCCATGGTCAGCTTTCAGGTCATTGGCAATGACGTGGCCGTCGCCATGGCGGTGCAGGCTGGCCAGCTTGAGCTCAACGTCATGATGCCTACCATGGCCTACAACGTGATGCAGAGCACGACGATTCTCGCCAACATGCTGCGCCAGTTCAACGACCGCTGCATCGCGGGCATCACCGCGAACAAAGAGCGCTGCGACTTCTACGCGCAGAGCACAGTTTCGCTCGCCACCGCGCTCAACCCCTACATCGGTTATGCCAAGGCAGCCGAAATCGTAAAGGAGTCTGTCGCCACAGGCGAATCGATCATCAAGATCGCCCGCGCGAAGAAGCTGCTGAGCGAAGAGGAGATCAGCGCCATCCTCGATCCTGTCACGATGACCGAACCACAGTACCCGCGCGAGTCCGCAAAGGGGCGGGATGAGCGCGTAAAGGCCTAGCGCTCGTCGCACGCACGAAGGCCGCGCTCCACGAACGCGGCCTTCGCCTTTCCGCTGCTTCTACTGCCGTCCAAAACGGTAGTTCAGGCCGGTCATGAAACCCAGGTTGTGCTGGATATCCGTGCCGCGTGTGTGGTCTGCCCAGGTAGTGAGGTTATAGTCAGGTGCAATTCGAACGGCCAGCCCCGGCCCCAGGTTGATGTCCACGGGCACGACCGCCGCCGCCGTAAATCGCGTGCCGTTGTCATACAGGCCTACCAGATACCCCGGATGCCCCGCTGAATCCGCGTCGAACAGGTTATGCGTTATGCCGGCGAGCACCTGAGCGCTGATGGCGTAGCCCTTCCTCTGCCTTACCCAGTACTGCGGTCCCGCCATCGCAGAGTAGTTGCTGATGAAAGGATGAAACAGCGCATACGGATTGTTCCCCACATAGACACTCTTGTAGAAGCCCCGCACGTCCGCAGATATGCCTAGCTTGGGATTGAGCAGCCAGGTCATGCCTGCATTCCAGCCATTCTCATTAGCGTGTTGCAAGTCGTGCCCGGGACGTATGTGCAAGTAGGCATAGCCGAAATAAATCTCGTACTTGTGACTGTAGGTGTCCTTGATCGCTGCCTGGGTTCTCGCCTCACGGCGTGCGCGCACCCGCTCCTGGGCTTCCTGTGCCAGCCGGACGCGGTCCTGCTCGTTGGGATAATTCGTCTGCGGTCGCGAGGCGGAGTTCCCCTGTTGCTGCTGGGCCTGTGACAACGGATCGCGCGTGACCGGTACCGGTTGCGTTGGTTGAAGCGGAGTTGGCTGAGCTTCCGTGTCCGGAGCCGGGTTTTGGGCTGGAGGCGCGCTCTGTTGTGGATTGTTTGTGGTCTGCGCCTGCGTAGAAAGTGCGGCGACAAGGAAAAACGTCAGGAGCGGATACGCCAGGTATCCCAGACTCTTACTACATTGCATGTATGGTGATGCCTCCACTACTCTGCTGCTGCGGACTGAGGGAACGTGCTCTTAGTATTAAAGCATCCCACGTCGTCTTCGGGCCCGCTTCACAATGACGCCACGCCCCCAGACGCAACTTGACGCTCCTTTTACGTCAAGAAGAGCAGCTCTTCGTGGCCGCCGTGAGATCAACATTGTTGTGAAACGGGATGGCCTTACACTCGTGTCAGGCAGCCTCGCTGTGGCTGTCAAATTTCATCCGGCGAGGCTTGCATGCGTTTTTTCCTCGGTCTCATCCTTGGGCTCATACTGTTTCCCCTAGCCCTGATGGCCTATCTCTACTATGGCCATGTTCCCGTCGCAGTGGGCGACGCACCCCTCCTCATGGAACGCACCATCACGCACCGCGGCCTGCATGCACGCATTGACCGAGAGGCGCCTAGGAAGTCCCCAATGGAGCCGAGCCCCACAAATCTGCTGATCGGCGCGCAGATTTATCGAGACAGCTGCTCCGGATGCCACGGCTACTATGGGCAAACCTCGCCCATTGGTAAGGAACTCTTTCCCCGGGCGCCTCAGCTCTGGGCGCCGCATGGAAACGGAATTGTTGGCGTCAGCGATGATCCGGTGGGCGAAACCTACTGGAAGGTGCGGAATGGCATCCGGCTCAGCGGCATGCCCGCCTTTAACAATCTTCTGAATCCGACACAAATGTGGCAGGTTTCCGTGCTGCTAGCCAACGCCGATAAGCCGCTACCAGCCAATGTGATCGACACCGTGAAACCGGGCGCCGCGCCAAATCCATAACACAAATTCCTGACCCGGTGAGAGGCGCGTTACGCTGCGTCCTCTCACCGATCTGTTCGAGCAGAATTTATTTCAGCGTGTAGGTGAGTCCGGCTGTGAACTGGAAGGTGTTCTTCTTGTAACCGAGCGGCGGATTATTCACGAAGTTGTCCTGTGTATTGACCGAAAAGCCAAAATTCTTGTAGACGGGAAAGAGCAGCCCAGCGATGATCTGCGCACTCAATGCGGACGGCTGGCCGGCAGGCGTGTTGAATGCCGGTAAGATCGTGCCGGTTTCATTGAATACCATACCCTTCGGCAGTTGCTGCATGTACATCTCGCCGATGGTCGCGCCGACCAGATTCAGGGTTTGCCCAGATGGGAAATCCGCCGCCGGGTAAAAGTCCTGCTTCTGATAATGGATGTCGCCTTTCACATCCAGAGTCCGCGTCTTCTCATTGATGATCGAGTAGCCGGCTCCCCCACCATAAATCTGCTGCACCTGCAGGCCAGAGCCGATATTGTGATCGGCACTTGCATCAGCAAGAAGATAAAAGCGCGACGTAAGATACCAATCGCGTTCGATGTCACCGTGCAGGATGTTCGTTCTCGCGCTGGACGCAGACTGTACGCCGGGGATAAACGGCTGCGAGGTCAGGCCATATGCCGCCGTTGCATCGAAAATTGTCTTATTTCTTGGCTCCAGCCAATCGACGCCGGGCTGCGTTCGCACCAGACCGATTGCCCCCGTCAAGGTCTGACTCGTCTGGGTTGACTCAACAAGCGCGGCCCCGAGCGTGATATTGCCTGCCCAACCATGCTGGAAGCCTGGCTCATGCGAAATCGCCTTCTGAAAGTCGTCACCATTGACCACGTAGGCTATATCTTTGGTTGGTACGTTTTTCACTTCCCCACCTACACCGGCAACGGACACCTCATCATTGGAGGCGCTCAGGTTTCCCACCGGGACCTGCGGTGCCGGCTTGCCTACTCGTAACTTCTCGCCGGACTTGATCACCGCAAATTTGCCGCCGGTATGCAGCGACTTGACCTTCTTCCAGTCGACACTAACGTCCCCTGTAATGTCGCTGTGAAAAACGACTGTCGAGTCGCTCTCACTTACCAATGTGCCGGTCAGTTGATCACCATTCGTAAAAATGATTACGTCTACGCCCGGCTTTTCTTCCGCTTTCTGCGCAGCAGCATTTATGGAAGTGAACACTACGGGGAGTGTCATCAGCGCAACCGCGACCAAACGACAAACGCTGGCCCGATACAAATGCGCTAGGGGCCTTTGACGATGCGTCATCTCTGTTCTCCTCCTGAAGGAAATGCCACTCTTATAGTGCCGTATGCGGACAGATTGCATTTACGCAAGAGCGTCTCTCAATGATATACGGCAGAAACTGCTGTGCTCCGCGCCTGGTCAACTAGCTTGCTAGGATACAGACAATGGCTTTAGATACTGCAACAGATTTCTACGTGCTGGGCAGCCGCGATCTGATTGATCTTGGAATGTCAGCCAACCAATTGCGGCATGATCTGCATCCCGAACGCGTTGTAACATACGAGCTGCGGGGACGGGCTTGTTCGCTCGAGGAATCCGTCAGCGAGACCGTCTCGCACGGCGGCATAAGTGTTGATTTAGAGCAGATTTGCGATATAGAGTACGGCTCCCTCGACGCGTTGAAATCGAGTTTGGCTGCGCAGCGCAGCAGGTTCTCTGCAGTCACATTTCAACACTTGCCCATCTCAAAGTTGGCGTCCAGCGTCGGAAGCGTTCTCGCATTTGGCCAAATCTTGCCAGATCTTTGCGCTGCGGGACTCCGCTCCATCAGCATGGAATTCGAACCTGCGTTGAGCATTCTGCCAAAGGAATGGTTCCGCAATCTCTTCCGTGCAGCGTCCGGCTGTGACCTTTGCATCGCAGTCTCCATCGTCATCGGCAATTCCGAGTCCTTTGAGCAGCGAATCGACACCTTGAAGCTGATGCGAGATCTCCAACAGGATTCTGGTTCCATTCAAGTTGCGTTGGTGCGTGTGCATCGCTCTACGGCCACCGACGCTCGTCGCGAAGAGGAAGCGACTGCGGTTGATTATCTCAAGACACTCGCAACAGCCCGGCTCCTGCTCGATAACGTGCCACACATACAAACGGACTGGTCCGTCATGGGGCCGAAGATCCTCGAGCTTGCCCTGCGTTTCGGGGCAGATGATGCGGGGGCCATCCCATGGAATCAGTCTGACAGCCCGGAGCCATCCCATCACGGCGGCGAATCGGAGTTGCGTCGCATTATCCGTGACGCCGGCTTCCGCCCCGTCGAGCGGGACGCCTTATTCAGGCAGAGTTTGCTGCGCTAGCGCGAGATTGCTACAAAACTTGCCGGGAGACAAGCGGGCGACCCTTTCTTTAAGCGTAGGCAAATGATATTGAGCTGAACTCGTCAGCACAGACCCGAGTTCGATTCTCCGCAAACACGTACAATCTCCTATGCGGGCTGTTTGCGTGGCCCTGCTGCCCGTAACCGGGACCGAAAGAGATGCAACTGATCGAGCTTCCAGCGTTCCTCCAGCACACAGCCGCGAATGCCGGGCTCTGGCTGTATACCCAGCACGGTATTAGCCATTACCTGCGTACCCACTACGGCAACGATCCAGTCAATAATCCCTTTCGTTACCTCTACCAGTGGAACGCTTTCGATACCACGTTGCTCATCCCTTACTTCGTGGTCATGATCATCCTCGCCTTTTATGGGCTGCATCGCTATCAGCTTGTCTATCTCTACTACAAGCACCGTGGCCGCGCCGTCGTCGACCCGTCCAGCCATTTCGCCGAATTGCCCCGCATCACGGTGCAGTTGCCTATCTTCAACGAGCAATACGTCATCGACCGTCTCATTGACGCCTGCTGCCGTCTGGAGTATCCGTCAGATCGACTCGAGATACAGGTACTCGATGACTCAACCGACGAGACGCAACAGGTTGCCAGCGCGCTGGTCGAGCGCTATCGCGCCCTGGGACACGACATCGTCTATCTGCATCGCACCGATCGCTACGGCTACAAGGCGGGCGCGCTCGATGCTGGCCTGAAACAGGCGTCGGGCGATCTCATCGCTATCTTCGACGCTGATTTCGTGCCACCGCCAGACTGGCTCATGAAGGTTGTCCACCACTTCGCAGAACCCGCCATCGGGATGGTGCAGACCCGCTGGACTCACCTCAACCGGGATTACAGTTTTCTCACCCAGGTGGAAGCCATCCTGCTCGATGGACATTTTGTCCTGGAACACGGCGCGCGATCGCGCTCCGGCGTCTTCTTCAATTTCAACGGCACCGCAGGTATGTGGCGCCGCAGGGCTATTGAAGAAGCCGGCGGGTGGCAGCACGACACCCTCACCGAGGATACGGATCTTAGTTATCGTGCCCAGCTCAAGGGCTGGCAGTTTCGCTACCTGCAGCACGTCGCATGCCCTGCAGAAGTGCCGATCGAGATGACCGCCTTTAAAACGCAGCAGGCGCGCTGGGCCAAGGGCCTGATCCAGACCTCGAAGAAGATCCTGCCACACGTCTTCCGCAGCGACGTCCCGTTCCACACCAAGATTGAAGCGTTCTACCATCTGACGGCGAACATCAGCTATCCGCTGATGGTCATATTGTCGTTGCTTCTGATGCCCGCCATGGTGATTCGCTTCTATCAGGGCTGGTTCCAGATGCTGCTCATCGACGTACCGCTCTTCATGGCCTCCACCTTTTCCATCTCTTCCTTCTATCTCGTCTCCCAGAAGGAGCTCTACCCGCGCAGCTGGCTGAAAACCGTTATTTATCTTCCCTTTCTCATGGCGCTGGGCATTGGCCTCACAGTGACCAATACCCGCGCCGTCCTCGAGGCGCTGTTCGGCATCAAGAGCTCCTTCAAACGGACGCCCAAATATCGCGTGGAGAAGAAGGGGGAACGCGCGCAAGCAGCCAAGTACCGCAAACGTTTGGGTGTCGTTCCCTGGGTGGAATTGGTCATAGGTTGCTACTTCGCTCTCACGATCGCTTACGCGATAGCCAACGAGAACTACTTCACCATCCCGTTTCTATTACTCTTTGTTATTGGTTACTGGTACACCGGCCTGCTCTCATTGCTGCAGGGACGCTTTGAGCGCTGGCGTACCGGCGCAAACCTTGAGGAGTCCTCGCCGAAGCCCTTCCCGGTAGGTGTGTAACATCACTGTCTACATACACCGGCCGGTGCTACCATCTGATCGCTGTGGCTGGACCGTGGTCACCATGGGAAGCCCCCTCGCCCAAGGCGCCGCGAATCTCGAGGAAAGTTGAGGGTCGGCGTAAATGTTTATTATCTGGTGGATCATCGTCGGTCTTATCGCCGGATTCATAACTGGCAAGATCATGAAGGGTAGCGGCTATGGTGTCATCGGTGACATCATCGTAGGCATTATCGGCGCCGTTATCGGCGGCTTCATTATGCGTTCACTCGGACCCTCTGAGAGTGGGGGACTCATCTACACCATCATCGTTGCAGTCATAGGCGCGGTCATCCTGACGTTCATTCTGCGGCTCATCAGCGGGAAGCGCGCAGCCTGAGCGGAATTGGTGCCCAAGGGGCCTCATCTTTGGGGCCCCTGCTTGCTTGTGTGCTCTACACTGTTCGTCATGCGCTTTGCCCGACCTGTAACGCTCTCCCTACTGCTCCTTCTTGGTATCTCCTCGACCACCCTCTTCGCGCTCGAGCGTCAGTCCAATGTCATCTACCAGGCGCGTCGCCAGGCGCTTGCGCACGAGCTCCACGGCGGAGTTGCCCTGCTCTTTGGCAACTATGAACCCGCCATGGAATATCAGGATTATCGTCAGGACGAAGATTTCTATTACCTCACTGGCTGGAACGAGCCAGGTGCCGCCCTGATCGTGGCAGACGCCGTTCCTACCCGCGGGGGCAAACCCGCCCTACCTTATCGCGAAGTCCTTCTGCTGCCGGAACGCAATTTGCGCGATGAGCTCTATACCGGCGTCAAGCTCGACGCAGCATCCCCACGTGTCACTGACATCACCGGTGTCCGCGAAGTCCGCTCCATTCGCGATCTGCCCAGCATCCTGGGTGAGCGTGGTCTGAAAGCCGTGTGGACCCAGCCCGACAGCGAAGCCGCGAAAGCCGCGCTCGCCTTCGCTCAAAGCAGCCTCGGCAGTGGTGAGACCGTCGAATCCCAGGATGTTCGCGAACTCACCAGAACGCTTCGCTCCTTCAAAGATCCCGGCGAAATTGAGCTGCTGCGCAAGGCCGCAAACGCCTCTATCAAGGCCCAGGAGGCAGCGATCATTGCCATTCATCCCGGCGTGAATGAGCGAGCTATCTCGGGTGTGATAACCGGCACACTGTTGGCCGATGGCTGCGAGCGGCCCTCATATCCATCCATCGTGGGCAGCGGCATCAACTCCACCGTGCTTCACTACATGGCCGATAACGCCGACATGCAGAACGGGGATGTGGTCGTGATGGATGCTGCGGGCGAATACTCCATGTACGCGTCAGATGTCACCCGCACCGTGCCGGTGAATGGGCATTTCACCGATCGCCAGCGTGAGATCTATAACATCGTGCTCGGTGCACAGCGGGCGGCTGCTGAGGCGTTCGTCTCCGGCAAATCGACACTATACAACCGCGAGCACCCCGACGACTCCCTGGACGGCGCGGCCCGCAACTACATCAAAACCCATGGCAAGGACTTGCATGATCAGCCGTTGGATAAGTACTTCATTCATGGACTGAGCCACTCAGTAGGTATCGACGTACACGACCCGTTGGATTCCACTAAACCCCTTGGACCCGGTTCCGTCTTCACCATAGAACCTGGTATCTACATACCGGAAGAAAAGATCGGCGTTCGTATCGAAGACACCTTCTACGTCGACCAGAACGGCAAGCTGCAGGATTTCATCGCGGACCTTCCGCACACCGCGGAAGACATCGAAGCGTTGATGCAGCATCAGAAACCAGGCGCGGTTGCCGCCACGGGCACGCATTAGCGGTGTAGGTCAATGCCGCTCCTGCGCTCCTTCATCGCCATCGGTGCCGGATTCGCGTGCATGGCGCTCCTGACGGCGATCACCACGCTGCTCACGCGCTGGCTCGTGCCGAGTTGGGCCAAAATGCCGCCCTCTCGCGCAGCCCGGCTCTTCAACCTGGTCGCAGGATGCCTCTACTCAATGCTTGGAGGCCGCATCACCGCCATGGTTGCGCCGATCAGTCCTCTTGTCCACTCTTTAATCCTGGCAATCATCGTGTTGCTTATCTCAACCATTGCGGCGAGCGAATTTCGAGGGCAGGCACTCGGCTTCTACCCTCTCGCACTTGCCGTGCTGCCTGCCATGGCAACGCTCGCCGGCGGCATCCTCTCAGTTCTCTACCACTGAGCCTATAGAGATTCCGATCCAAAAGAAGATGCCCACGTGAGCTTTCACATGGGCATTCAACTGCTCCTGACGAATGGCGAAAACGCCTCATCTTCACTGCTCAGAAGCGAACGCCGAAGGTCACCGGAATCATGCTGACCGTGCCTGAGCCCGGATGCCCCAAGGTGCTGCTTGGCGAATTTGCCCAGAGGTAGCGAACTTCGGCGTACAACTTCGCCCCACTGTCTCCGATGTTATGCGTCAGACCGGTGCCGAAATTCAAACCAACTTGGTTGCTCGAGAAATGGCCTAGATCTATCGTCGCGTAATTGGGATAGCAGTACCCGAAAAAGTCGCAATAGTACGAACCAGTGAAGACCGTGGCGGTGAATGCCGTGCTTTTGCGGGTGAAGCCCGCACCGCCTGTCACGTATCCGCCCCACCTTCCAGACGTCTTGTAATACACGATCGGATCTACACCGAAGCCCCACAAATGCACGTGGCCGTCAGGCGCGCCAACCGCTCGCAGGACATTCTCGGGAATCCCATTGCTATTAAATTCGTACTCGACCAGCACGCCGAAACGGCGGTTAAAGTTCCAGCCTCCGCCCAATTTGATGTTGTAGCCGAAAGTCTGCGTCTTGCTGGTATTGGCAAGTGGCGCGCCAAAGCCGGCGCCCGCCTCAATCGCTAAATGATGAAAGGTCGGTTCTCCATACCTGGGATATTGCCTGTAGCCGCCATTTCCGTAACCGCCGCTGTTTTGCCCGCTCTCCTGTGAGTGGTACGACAGTACGCCCGATCCCTGATCCAATAGCTGGCTCGAGGCATCATCGGCGCTGGAAGAATATTGCTTGGTAGCCGTTGACTGAGCAAAAGCTGCCGACGCGGCGACTGTGAATCCCAAAAACAGTGCCGGGAAGCACCGGCAGAGTTGGCGGCCAGAAAGGCAGATAGCGAAACGGGACATAGTTGAAAGACTCCAATGTGGAGATCGTAGGAGCGAGGCTCCCCTTCCGGTTCAGGAGCTCAAACGGATTTCCATAGTCTTACCCCGCGCAACAACGACCTATGTTGCTATCCGTCCAGAAAACACAACTGGGCATAACAATAGCAAACCTGCTCCTGCTACGTAGGACACAGATCGGCAGGCAAAAGTTTCTCTGGCGCGGTCTCAATTGCGTATGGTAACTCAAAAGAACAGGGCCGGCGCGTTGCGCCGGCCCTTCTGTGACAGTTAACGGATCATTAGTGGATGTCGAATTGCTCCGGATGCAGAGCCGGATCGCTCTTCACGATGATCGTGCGCCCCGTCATCTCCTCCAGTTCATTCAGCCAGCGCGCATTGTTCCCCTTCAGTGTCTTCACCACCTCCGGATGCACGCGAAGCATGACGTCGTGACGCTCAAAATGCTTCTGCATCTTGCGCATCTCTATGTAGATCTCGTTCGCAACGGTCGTCGGGCTCTTGACCATCCCCGTTCCCGAGCAGATATTGCACTGCACGCTTAACGTCCGCTCAAGGGACTGCTTCACCCGCTTGCGCGTGATCGCCACCAGGCCAAAATCATTGAACTGCAGAACCTTCGATGGCGCGCGGTCTGACTTCAGTTCCTCTTCGAGCGCAGCCATGACTTTGTGCCGATTCTTGCGCTCATCCATGTCAATGAAGTCGATGACGATGATGCCGCCCAGATCGCGCAGCCGTATCTGCCGCACGATCTCCGGAATCGCGTCCAGGTTGGTCTTTAGAATCGTATCCTCGAGCCTGGCCGTCTTGCCCACATACTTTCCGGTGTTGATATCGATGGCAACCAGCGCCTCCGTCTGGTTGATGACGATCGATCCGCCAGATTTCAACCAGACCTTCGACTTCAACGCCTTGGTGATCTCCTCCTGGATGCCAAACTGCTCGAACAGCGGTGTCTCCTTCGTGTACAACTTCACGCGCCGCACCAGCGAGGGTTGGAAGCGATTCAGGAAGCGGACGATACGCTCATATTCGCTCTCAGAATCCACCCAGATAGTCGAGAAGCTATCGGAGACCTGATCGCGCAGAACGCGCTCCACCAGATTGAGGTCGTGGTAGATGAGTGCTGGCGCTTTGGCATTGTCCGAACGCTGTTTGATTTCGTTCCACAAGCTGATCAGAAAGCGCAGGTCCGCTCGCAACTCCTCTTCGCTTGCATTCTCCGCTGCAGTGCGAACTATAAAACCACCAGTTGCCTCGCCTTTCTCGCTGATCAAGATCCGCTTCAGTCGCTGCCGCTCCTCGTCAGACCAGATCTTTCTCGATACTCCAACGTGGCTGACCGTCGGCATGAAGACCAGGAACCGGCCGGGAAGTGCGATGTGGCTGGTGATGCGCGCGCCCTTTTTGGCGATCGGCTCCTTGGCAATCTGCACCAGGATCTCCTGACCCTGCTTCAACAGTTCGGAGATGATCGGAAGATCACTCATCTGTGCCGACTGGCGCCGTGCATTCCGCCCGCGTCCCCGGCGCTCACGCCCGCGCTGGCGATCGCTTCGCCCACGCCGCGGCGCAGGAACTCCCTCCTCCGTAACGACTGCGCCCGCAGATCTCTCGTCCTCTACGTCCTCATCCTCATCGCTATCGTCAAATTCGTCGTCATCGCTCGAGATCACCTGGCGATCGATTTGCGCCTCGCGAATGACATCCCCGATCTCGGAGCCCCCAGCAACTCGCGTCTCTTCTTCGACCAGGTCGCTCAGATCGTGTTCGTCATCATGGGCATGTTCAGGCAGCGGCGCAAAGTCATATTCCTCTTCATCGATGACCTCTTCTTCCACCTGCCCGTCGCCCGGTATGAAGGCGTGGAGCTGGTCGAGTGCAGCTGCAGCCGCTTCGTTTGCAACCGCCTCGTTCGAAGCATCCGCCTGGCCTTCAATCTGTTCGTGGGTCTCACCGACCTTGTCGGTCGCCTGCCATTCTGAGGCCTCGCTATGCTCGACACCGGCGTGTTCCAGAACTTCAGGCTCACTCACCGGGGCCGGCGAGGCAGGGTGCTCCAGGGGTTCGGTTTCTGGCTCGGCGGTCTGAGCCGCGGTGCCCGTCTGCTCCTTCTCTGCCGGCTCGGACTCGCGGCCAAACAGGGACGAAAGACGAAACTCACTGGGCGAAGAGGGATCGACGCGGTGGGAGGCTGAGGCATTTTCCGGATTGAACTCCGCCTCATCATGTGCCTCCGGCATTTGCGTGACGGAAGCACTTTCCTCATCCAACTCTTCTTCCTCAAGCACCAATGGCGCTCGTTCCTCAGCATCGGCTGGCGGAAAGACGGTGTCGATGGCCGCATTCTCGCTGCTGACTGCCTGCAAGTCGGGGGCTGTTGCCTGCTCAGCTAGGGCCGATTCAGTAGCGGAGGATTCGGTATGTTCTGCAGTTGCTGCTGCTGGCCTCTCCCGGCGCCGTGAAAGCGTCTCACCCGGCAGGGCCAAGCTCACTCCATCCCAGACGATCGGCTGCTCCACCAACGTGGATGGGCGGCTGGTAGGCCGCGACTGGCGCGGTTCCGGCTGTTCTGCGCCGGATACCGCCTGCCGTTCGGCGAGTGCCGGTTGCTGGCCATACTTCTGCAACGCCTCGCCAGGCAGCGTAATTGATGGAACTGCCTGTGATCTCTCCCGGCGATTGCCAGGCCGTCCGCCGCCATCGGACCTTTCCGCCGGCTCAGCTTGGGCCTCAATCGACAGCGATCCCGTGTGGCCGTACTCCTCAATCGGCTCCAGCTGTTCAGATGTCTGAGTGTCCCCTGCCTGCTCGCGAACGCCACGCAGACCCCTCCGGCGTCCTCGCCGGCCACGCCAGCGACGCGTTCCCTGCTGGAACTCCTCCTGACCCTTGCCGCTCTCGTCCGCCGGCTCTCCTTGAGCTTCGGCAGCCGCGCTGCCGACCGGCTCACTAGGCTGCGCGATTGGTGGCCGCTCTGGACGCTCCTGGTTGCGGTCCGCACCGCCACGCCGTGCACGGCCCGCGCCATCGCGCTCCTTGCGACCGCCGGCCTGCTGAACCTCGGCAAATTCCTCGGAGTCCTCTTGCTCCTCCAGAAAATCTGTAACGTACAAAAAGGCGTCGCGCTCCAACCCTAAGTCGACAAACGCCGACTGCATGCCCGGAAGCACGCGAGTTACCTTGCCTTTGTAAATGGATCCGGCGAGCGTGTACTCATTCTCGCGCTCGTAATAGATCTCGGTGAGTTGATCGTCCTCAACGATCGCAAGCCGCGTCTCATGCGGCGTCGTCGAAATGCAAATCTCTTTCGCCATACTGCCTCTTTCTTGCCCAGGGCATTCAGCCTGAGCAGCTGACGAGGCAGATCAGAACAGGACGAGTCCTGTCCCCGGAGCTCCGAACCGGAGTGCCGGGCCGCGTGCCGGACAAGACAAGTGCTGACTAGGGAGAGCCGCTCTGATTCCGTGAATCAATCTGCGAAGAACACGACTGCGCCGCCGACTGAAAAAATCATTGATTGTGCTGGGGCTTTCCACGCGCAAAGAGTTTGTGACCGCTCGTACCCGATTGTGGGGCGGGGTCGTTCCCCGTCTCTGCGTGTTCATTCCTGATCCTGCCCGGCCCGGTGATCCACCTGGCCGGCTTCTTTAAATTCCTGCAAAACTCTTCCCGGTGCCGCCTCCGATCCCGGTCGGCATGCACCGCACAACTCTGTCCCTAGTTCACGAACCGATTCATCCGGACATTCATCACGATGCCCAGGGCGAGGAACGTGAATAATACCGATGATCCGCCATAGCTCATGAGCGGTAGCGGTATCCCGGTGACGGGCATCAGCCCCACGACCATCCCCACATTAACGGCTATCTGAAAGATGAGCACTGCGACGACGCCCATGATCAGCAGGGTGCCGGAGAGGTCCGCGGCTGTCTGAGCGTTTTGAATCAAACGCATCAGTATGAAGAAGTATAACAGCAGGACAAACACCGCACCGACGAAGCCGTGCTCCTCGCTCCAGGCGGCGAAAATGAAGTCCGTGTACGGAATGGGCAAGAAGTCGCCCTGCGTCTGCGTCCCTTTGGCCACGCCGCGGCCCCACACCCCACCATCGCCTACCGCGATCAGAGACTGGCGGATCTGGTAGCCAGAACCCCGCGGATCCGCATCCGGCGATAGAAAGCTGGTCAAACGTGCCTTCTGGTACGGCTTCAGCCCGGCACGCCACACCGGCACAATCAGTATGAGCCCCGCGCACGCAATGATCAGCGCCTTCTTCCATCCGATACCACCCAGAAACAGACCAATCAAAAGCACTGGCATGTAGGTCAGCGCGGTGCCCAGGTCTGGCTGCTTTAGCACCAGCGCCATCGGCACACCAACCAGCAGGAAAGCCTTGCCCACGTCTTTCCAGTCGAGTTCCCTGCCGGCAAGACTTGTGAAATAACGAGCCACCGCAATGATCAGGATCAGCTTTACCCACTCCGAAGGCTGGAAATGAATCGCGCCCACGCGGATCCATCGCCGTGCGCCCAGGACTTTCTGGCCCGCCACCAGAACCACCAGCAGCGAGACAATGCAGAACCCGTAAATCCAATGAATCACGTCGAGCAGGACGTGATAGTCGATGAAGGAGAGCAGCAGCATGGCCGCCGTTCCCCCCACCAGCCAGAGAACCTGTTTGCTCTCAAATCCGTGAAATTTCGTGTTGATGGTCGCGGAGTAAATCTCGAGCACGCTTAGGGCCGACAGCAGAAACACCAGCGCCATCAGCACCCAGTCGAAATCGCGTAGTCGAAGGAATCTTTGCATGGCTAGGGGTTTCCTCGGATGACAACAGGCCGAGCCGCGTGATCATCGGCCGCCGGGTTCAGGAAAAAATGGGCAGCCCTCGCGGTCGCCAACAAGTTGGCATCCCGTGGCCGTGCGGGCTTTACGGGTCTGCCGCCAAGCGCGTCGGGGGCCGCTGGGTTGGACCAGATCGCTCCCACCTCGGTCGGCTTCGCAGGTCCAGTCTTATTCGCTGGAGCTCCCGGCGCGGCCTGCGCCTGCGGTCCCTCGGGCTTCGGCTCGGCTTCCACCTGCAGGACGTTGTGCTCCAGCCGCCGCTGCTTGTCTACATAGGCCTGAATCACCTGCGCCGCCAGCTTCGACGAACCTACGCCCCAGCCACCGTGTTCCCACAGGACTGCGACCACGATGTCCGGGTTGCGCCGCGGCGCCACTCCCACGAACCACGCATTGGCACGTGAGTTGACATCCTTCGAGACTGACTTGGCGCCAAAGCTGTGGTTCACCACCTGCGCGGTTCCTGTCTTGCCGGCGAAATCGATGCCCTCCAAGTGTGAGCTGCGCGCCGTACCGCCTGCGCCTGACACCACTGCCGCCATACCGTCTGTGATCGTCTCCCACGTCGACGTGGCGATCGGCACATTCGCATCGCCCGACCCCGGATACGAGTCGATGATCGCCTGCCGATAGTTCGGCGGGAGCTGGTCCTGGAGAACCACATGCGGACGACGCATGGCGCCGCCCGAGGCAATGCCGCCAATCGCGCGGGCAAGTTGCACCGGCGTGACTGCGGTCGCCCCCTGCCCGATGCCAACCGAGATCACTTCGCCGGCATACCACTTCTCGTGATAATTCTTCAGCTTCCACTCTTCCGAGGGCACCACCCCCGGCGCTTCGTTGGGCAGATCAATCCCCGTCTTCTGTCCAAGCCCCAGCGCATGTGCCCACTTCGCAATCGGCTCAATGCCCAGCCGTTGAGCCAGTGTGTAGTAGTAGGTGTCGCAGGAGTACGGGATGGCGTTGTCAATATTCACTGCGCCGTGGTGTGCATCGCAGGCGAAGAAGCGGCCGTAGAATGTCGCGCCGCCCGCGCAGTTCACCCTCAGGTCTTGAGCCACATGCTCCTGCAATCCGGCAACCGACATGATCAGCTTGAAGGTTGAGCCCGGCGCCAGCTGGTCCTGGATCGCCTTGTCCATCAGCGGATGATTGGGATCGGTGATCAATCTGGCCCACGTATCCCGCTGAACGCGAACAGCGAAATCGTTGGGATCGAACGAAGGATGGCTCACCAGGGCCAGTACCTCGCCGGTATGCGGGTCCATGGCAATCACCGCGCCGTTCCTGTTGCCCAGCGCTAGTTCTGCTGCCCTCTGAATATCAAGATCAATGCTGAGCTTCAGGTCCATGCCGGGAATGGCCCGCTCGTAGCCGAGCCGCCCGACTTCACGGCCGTGGCTGTCCACCAGCACGTCGCGCGAGCCATCCGTGCCGCGGAGCAGCGCGTCATAGCTCTCTTCCACCCCAGAACGCCCCACCACGTCGCCTGGCTCGTAATAGGCATACCGGGACTGGTTCAGCATGTCCTCGCTGACCTCACCCGTGTACCCAATCAGCGCCGCCGCGAAACCGTCGCGCGGATAGAGCCGGCGTTGCTCGTCAATCGTCTCCAACTCCGGCAATTCATCGCGATGCGCCTCGATGAATTCCTTCTCATCGGGCGTGATATCGCTCTTGAGCGGCACGAGCTGATATTTGGGGCCCCCGCGATAACGAGCGAGCGCAGCGCGAATCTGATCCACCGTCATGTGCAGGCCGCGAGCGATCTTTGGCAGGTCGCTGTAGAGGCTTTGTGCCTGGTCCGCGACCAGAAAGCATGAAACCGATGGATAGTTGTCCACCAGCAGACGTCCCTCGCGGTCGAAGAGCCGGCCCCGCGGCGCGAGAATCGGGACTTTACGGACACGATTCGCTTCCGCGAGTTCGCGGTAGTTGGTTGCGCCCAGGATCTGCAATCGCCACAGCCCGGTAATCAACACAGCGAGGACCGCGACGATAACGTACTGAATCACCGTCAGCTTGAGCGCCGGAATCTTTTCGTCCCGCATTCCGTTCATGCTCGCCTCACCTCACTGCATTTCTGCAATCCACCGCAATTTGTCCAGCAGCCATCAGCCGCGCAGCCTTGTACGGTCCAGCGCAGCGAACAACACCAGGCCAAGCGCGACGTTTACAGCAGCGCGCACGATCTGGTGCATCCAGCTCCAGGCCAATGGCTCGGCAATCAAATGACGCACGATCACCAGGTACAGAAAACTGTCCACCAGCGTGAAGATAAAGATCATCAGAATTCGCGTGACCGGGTTATCGACATCGATCCTCAATCCGATCGATGCCGCCAGAAAGCCGATGATCGTATTCGCGATCCCATGAATGCCCACCGGCTGATGTGTCACGCCGTCCTGCAGCAGTCCGACGACAGCGCCGGTGAGAGTACCGGCAATGGGACTGCGCCGCGAGACGGAGAAGTAGATGACCACCAGCAGCGGGAGATCGAAGACATCGAGTCGCGGGTAGCGCAAAGGCAGATACGCCTGCAAAAACACGGCCAGCAGCGGCGCGGCCAGCATGATAGGCCATGGAAACTGCTGCGAATCCAGCTCCCGTCGCGAACTTGCCATCAACACAGGCATTATTGGTGCTGCTCCCTCGTCGCTGCTCCGGCTGCAGGCGCGATGGCCGCACTGGTCTTCTCCGCGGCGGACTTCTCTGGCCCTATCAGCGGACGGTCAGGCCCGGTTGCCGTACCGGGGATGATGAAGCTCTCCTGGTTTTGGTGAGGCGCGGGCTTCGTGGTTGCATCGGGCCGTGTAGTCCCATCCGTGGATATCGCGCCATCCGGTGCCTTATCGGGCGTCACCGTCGGTTTCTTTGCGCGCTTCACTGGTTGCGCGCCCTCGTTCAGAAGTTCATTCGTGCGCGCCGACGAGGTGATCACTGAAGCCTTTCCTGGGGTCATCTGGGACGCAGGACGCACCTCGCTCGGCGAGAAACGATCGGGACGTGCTGCCGGCAAGGGCTTCAGCGGCCGCAGATCGACACCATCTGCGTTGGTGGTAGCTTCCACCTTCGGTGCATTTGGGTCCTGGAGACCCGGCAACTTCTCCGCCAGAATGTCGGAGGCGCGCTGCATCTCCATCTCTTCCGCGCCTGCGGCCTCGCTCTTCGCCAGGTCACGCTGCACCGCTGCCGGCAATTGATCGCTAGTCTGTGTCACCACCAACACCTCGTCCAGGTGCTGGAGGTTCGCGGCCGGTTTCAGGACAACATCCACGTAGGGTTCCCGGTCGGGATCGCTTACGACCTTTTCGACCGTACCCACGGCCAGACCGCGAGGAAATATCTGATCGCCTCCGCTGGTCACTACTTTCTCGCCAGGCTTCACGCGATCATCCGGCAGCACGTTGATGATCTGTGGCTGGCCATACGCATTGCCCCGCAGAACGCCGCGCATGCGGGTCTTCTCCAGCAGCACGCCCGCGCCACTCGTCTGGTCATTGATCTCCAGCACCTGCGATGTATGCGGGAAGACCTCAACCAGCTTCCCCACAATTCCATCCGGCGTGATGACAGGCTGGTCCCGCTTCAGGCCTTCCTTGGAACCCTTGTCGATCGTGAGAATCCGAGACTGGTCGCTGCCGCTGGTTCCAACCACCTGCGCAGGAACGGTCGCGTAAATGTACTTCTGGCGGAAATCGAGCAACCCCTGCAGGCGATGACCCTGCTTCGCATCTTCGAGCAATGCTGCCTGCTCCAATCGAAGCTGATTCACCTGCGCGCGCAGGGCCTGGTTCTCGTCGCGAGTGTGCCGCAGGTCAATGTAGTTGCCCCAGAATCCACGCGCACCATGTCCGGTGTGCGACATCACCTTTTCGGGAGGTGACATCATCGCGACCACCCAGTACCGCAGAAGACGCACACCCTTTCCATCGCTCCCGCGCGCCGCCGATGTTCGCACCTGCATTGCAAGCCCCAGGAACTGTGCCAGGAGCACGGCGGAGAGGACCATGATGTTCTTGTAGCGCTCGAGGAAGGTTTCCATGGTCCGTTACTTCCAGTAATGCAGTTTCGACTCCGTGGCCATAGTGGCCGTATCTACCGAACGCCTTACTCGATCTCGATCTCGATCTCGATCTTGCGCCTTACTCGATCTTGATCTTGCGCAGCAGCCGGAAGTCCGAAAGCATCTTGCCGGTGCCCAGTACAACGGACTTCAGCGGATCGTCGGCGATCGAAACCGGAAGCCCCGTCTCCTCGCGGATCCGCTTGTCCAGGTTCTTGATCAATGCGCCGCCGCCGGTCAGCACGATGCCTCGATCGCTGATGTCTGCGGAAAGCTCTGGCGGCGTGCGTTCCAGGGCCACCCGGATCGCATTGAGAATGACTGCAACACACTCGGTCAACGCCTCACGGATCTCCGAGTCGTCAATCGTGATCGTCTTGGGCACGCCTTCGATCAGGTTGCGGCCCTTGATCTCCATCTGCAGCGGTTTATCCAGCGGATATGCAGAACCAATCTCCATCTTGATCTGCTCTGCAGTGCGCTCGCCGATCAGCAGGTTGTACTTGCGCTTGAGGTAGTTCATCACTGCCTCGTCCATCTGATTGCCCGCCATTCGTACCGAGCGCGAGTACACGATGCCGGAGAGCGAAATCACCGCGATGTCCGTAGTGCCGCCGCCAATATCGACGACCATGTTGCCGCTGGGCTCGGTGATCGGCAGGCCCGCGCCAATGGCGGCCACCATTGCCTGCTCCACCAGAAAGACCTCGCTGGCCTTGGCGCGATACGCCGAGTCCTCCACCGCGCGCTTCTCTACCTGGGTGATCTCCGACGGCACGCCGATCACGATCCGCGGATGCACCAGCATCTTTCGGTTATGCGCTTTGCGGATGAAGTAATTCAGCATCTTTTCGGTGACCTTGAAATCCGCGATCACCCCATCCTTCATCGGCTTGATAGCCACAATGTTTCCTGGCGTGCGGCCAAGCATCTCCTTGGCCTCAATGCCCACAGCCTCAATCTCGCCGGTGTTCTTATTAATTGCCACGATGGAGGGTTCATTGACCACAACCCCCTTACCACGGGCATACACCAAAGTGTTGGCCGTACCCAAATCGATCGCCAGATCGGAGGAGAAGACGCTGAACAGCGATCGCATCCCGTGCGAGCGCGAAGAACGCGAGTGAAATCCGTTACTTGCCATCTGGACGGCCTGTCTATGTTCCTTAACGGGAAAGTCTATATAGGATTGTAAGGGAGCAAAAAAGAACGCGCCTATGACACAAAGGTGGTTCCCGCAAAGTCAACCTCCGGGTTACCACCCCCCAATCGTCATCCCAACTCCTGATTTGGAACGCTCGATAATAGTGAACGATCGTTCGTATATTATTACCATTATGGGAATGGTTCGGGGTGGGGTGGTAGTTGTCGGTTCAGGACCCACTGGGCTTGCACTTGCTATTGAGATGGCTCGCAGCGGGCTGTCCGTCCGCATCGTCGACAAAGGCAGCGGACCCGTTCAGTGGTCGCAGGCATTGGTGGTTCAGGCGCGCACGCTTGAGCAGTTTGAGCGGTATGGGCTTGCTGAAAAGGCCATCGAACAAGGTCATCCGATCCGTCATGCGGCGATGTTTCATGGCCGCCACCGATTCCTGCACTTCGATTTTGCGCGGATCAAGAGCCGTTATCCGTTCGCTCTATTCCTGCCGCAAAGCGAAACGGAGGCTCTGCTGCTCGCACATCTGCACAGCCTCGGCATTGAAGTGGAGCGCAAAACCGAGCTTTTGGCATTTAAAGATAGCTCTGATGGCGGGGAGGCGACAGTCCGGCGTGGGGACGGCACAACCGAAACCATCCCCTTTCGCTGGCTGGTGGGTTGCGATGGCGCCCATAGCACCGTTCGCCACGCGCTGGGCATTCCCTTCGAGGGCGAAGGGGTAGGTCTGCGCTTCTTCCTCGGAGATCTGGAGCTCACCGGCGCCGACGTGCCTGAAGATGAGTTAGTCATCTATCTGCAGCACGGCAATGTGCTCTTTATCGCGCGGTTGAATGACAAAGTTACCCGCGTCATTGCCGTCGAGCACGGCGAACAGAACGAATCGGCGAATCGCATGCCCGAAACTGCGGATTTCCAACGCTGGATCGATGCATTTGGGCTGCAGATCCGTGTCGGAGGCGCAGCATGGCGCGCGCCATTTCATATCAACGAACGCAAGGCGCGGCACTATCGTCAGGGCAACGTCTTCCTTGCAGGAGACTCCTCGCACATACATTCGCCGGTTGCCGGACAGGGCATGAACACCGGATTGCAGGACGCGGCCAATCTTGCCTGGAAGCTTGCGGCGGTTGCGAATGGTGCGCCTGACACTTTGCTGGACAGTTACAACGAAGAGCGGGGCGCTGTAGGGGACGCATTGCTCAGCAGCACCTCGCGCGGACTCGAAGCGGCCACGACCACCAATCCTTTCACAGCATTCTTCCGCGATCTCGCCGGCAGCGTCATCTCACATCTTCCATGGCTGCAGAATCAGGTTGTCAGTTTTATCTCGGAGACGGCGATTCATTATCGCGACTCGAGCATCGTGACCGACGTAGGCGGCAGCGGCGAGGTGCGGGCAGGTGACCGCATGCCGAATCCGCCAGTCACGCTCGCAGACGGTACACAGAAGCCGCTGCTTGCTTCGCTTACGCAACCGCAGCACCTGCTCATCACTCAGAAGGCACCGGGTGTAGCGGCAGCCGTCTCTGCGCTCCGCAGCATCACCATGCTGGACCTTGCTCCGAAGCAATCGACCGAGTTTCGAGAGCATTTCGGCAGCAATCCCGGCGTGTGGGTGGTGCGGCCGGACGGCTATCTTGGCTTTCGCGGAGGTCCAGACTCCGAACGCGCACTGATTGATTACGCTCGCTCGGTGGGTATCGATTGACGGATGAAGTGAGAAGTGTCGGCCGGCCGCTCGGAGGCAGCCCGAAGCGCTCTGTCGCCAGGGAACGCCTTCTCGACGCGGCTTTGCTGGAGTTTGCCCGCGCCGGATTCGCAGGGGCTTCCATTCGCAGCATTACGCAGCTGCTGGGCATGCGCGAGAGTGGTTTCTATGCGCACTTCCCCACTAAACAGGCCGCCTACGATGCGCTTTTCGAGGAGGGTGGCCCCGCGGTAGTGGTCCACTGGGCGTCGCAAATCTCCGCCGATCAGGCACCTGAGGTCGCCCTGCGGAAGTTTGCGGAGGAGACCATGCACGCCTGGTCGGCGACCCGCGCACGGATGCTGGCCAGTATCGCGTTGCGTGAGCTCTTCACCCGCGAGAGTGACAAACGGAAGGAGCTTCTGACCGCAATAGAGGAAGCACAGCAAAAGCTGGGAGACCTGTTTGCCGCATGGCAGCAGCGTGGCGCCATCCGCAGCGAATCCGCGCCAAAGGCCCTCGCCTTCGAATTCCTTGCGCCGCTAGTGATGCTGCGCATTCTCCACTTCAACCAGGCCTCTACCCTGGACGAGCTGCGCGAGGGCGACGTGCTCATCGCGCGGCACGTCGAGACCTTTCTCCGTTTGGTGTTGGCCCCACCGAACTAGCTGCCTAGCTGCGCGATATCATCTGTCTTCATGGACGCGAAGGCCGTGGTGCTGACCGCCGACGAGGTACTTCACGTCTTCCATCAGAGTGAGATATTCCTGCTGCTGGGCGCGGCCTTTGCCACCGTGGGAGTCGTCTCGGCCGCTATTTCCTTCTTCGGGCGCAAATTTGATCCACTGCTGTTCTGGCTGGCGATCTTTGCTTTTTTGTACGGAAACCGTCTGTGGCTCCAAACCCCGTTGATGGGGCTCATTGTTCCAGACGGTGTGTTTTTTCACAGTCTGCGCGCGTCAGCTAACTATCTTGTACCGATTCCGGCATTTTTCTACTTCGACACGGCAGGCTATCTCGGCCGCTTTGGCAGGATGCTGCTCTATCCCTTGACCGCCATCATGGCCTCCCTTGTGATATGCGCCTTCGTCTTTGGCCCCTTGCACATCTTTGACATCGTGAACAACTTCACAGTTGTCCTAGGGCTGCTTGCTCTGGCCTTTTTCTTCATCCGCGCAAGAGCGGTGGACAAGGACTTCCGGGTCATCCGCGTCGGGTTGCTGGCATTTGTGTCACTCGCTCTGTGGGACAACTTGGCCGGCCTGTATCGCGCGACGAAGCTCGAGCCCTTCGGCTTCCTGATCTTTCTAGCCACACTCGGCTACGTGGCGGCGCGTCGCAACCTGGATCGCGATGCGCAACTGGCTGCCGTCCAGAAAGAACTGGAAGTTGCACAGGAGATTCAACGATCGATTCTGCCGGTTCCATTTCCGGAGTCAAGGAGCTTTCGCGTCGCCGCGCGCTACGCGCCGATGCGAACGGTTGCCGGTGATTTCTACGACTTCCCTCTGACGGGCGACGATGAGGCGGGACTGCTCGTTGCGGACGTCTCCGGACATGGAGTACCTGCCGCCTTGATCGCTTCCATGGTGAAGCTCGCTGCCGCTTCGCAGCGCAACAACGCAGCAGATCCGGCTGCCTTCCTTGCAGGAATGAACAGCGTGCTCTGCGGAAACACGCAGAGTCAATTCGTGACTGCTGCGTACGTCCACCTCAATGCCGCGGCAGCGGAGATGCGCTATGCGGCAGCAGCCCATCCGCCGATGCTGTTGCTGCGCAATGGAGAGGTGCACGAAGTAGCAGAGAATGGGCTGATGCTGGGCGCCTTCCATACGGCCACCTATGAGATGGTCGTGCATGCGCTGCGACCTGGCGATCGGCTTCTTCTCTACACCGACGGAATTATGGAAGCCGCGAATGACAAGGCGGAAGAATTCGGACGCGAGCGGTTATGTGCTTTGCTGCGGAATGCTGCAACACTATCGCATGATGCAATTGCAGACCTGATCCTGACGACAGTACAGCGATGGTCCGCTGCGCAGGAAGATGATTTGACTTTGCTGGTCTGCGACTATCAACGCGGCTGAGCGCATGTATCAACTGAGAGCCAGACTCTGCTGCTCGCCTGGATACGTCACCGCCGTTCCTTCAACCATGGCCCAAGGATGCAATGAGAGCGGCGTGGCGCGCGTGGCGCTGACGATTTCCAGAACGCTGATGCCGCGCACCAGCAGCGCATCCGCAATGAGTGAGCGATGACAGCGCCAGGGAACCGCCTCAGCGCACATCGCAGCGGTCGGTTCCTGCTTCCCCAACTCGATCAGCGTCTCAAGATTTTCGGCAAATTCGGGCGTCTGCATGTAATCGGCATAGCCGCGGAAGCTCGAGTTGCGCCAGCCGGTGTTGATCGAATCGCGCCGCGGATGCCGCAGGCCGCCAAGGCCGGGCATGTGACTATAGTGCAACTGCCTGTTGTGCAAGGCGCGGGACAGGTCCTCGCGATTGAACTGCGGGTTGTGAGCAGAGCGCGGTATCGTCCGCACATCCACAAGACGGCTAATGCCATGCGCCTGGAGCATCTCAAGAAATTCGCCGATCGGATGGGTGGAGTGGCCAATGGTGAAGATGGATAGAGGCATCGCTTTGCCGTGGGGTGTTCGCATCACTCTCACTCAAGATACGCCCCGATTGCACGCCAACTCTCGACCCGGTGGCGATCGCCCGGGGCTATAGAATGGCCGGCGTGGAAGCGGGGGCCATTTCCGCCGCTCCAGATGCCCACACTCCCTCAAGAGAGCGCGTTGCCCACATGCAAAAAACCCGTCTGGTCCGTCCGCTGGCTGTCGTTATGGCTATTTTTGGTATCGTTCTCAGTACTGCATTCGCCTCGCCGCGCTCCAGTGTGGATTTAAACGGCGGCTGGCGGTTTCGCCAGCGCATGCCAGCGACCGCTACTCCGGCGGAGTGGCGACCAGCTACGGTTCCGGGCGACGTCCACCTGGATCTGCTCGCCAACAAGCAGATCCAGGAACCCTTCTACCGCGACAACGAAGCCCAGCTGCAGTGGATCCAGGATGCGGACTGGGAGTATCGCACAACGATTACGACCACTCCTGCGATTCTCAGCCGTGAACACGTCGATTTGGTGTTCGACGGTCTTGATACGTATGCCGAGGTCTCGGTCAACGGGCACCTCATCCTTACCGCGGACAATATGTTTCGCGGCTGGCGCGCCGATGCGAAACCCTGGCTGAAGCCAGGCGCGAACGAGCTGCTTGTGTTCTTCCCTTCGCCGATCAAGGTCTCAGAACGTGTCGCGCTCACTGACAAATGGCACCGGCAAACGCCGGCGCAGGACAAAAGCTATGTGCGCAAGGCGGCCTATGAATATGGATGGGACTGGGGACCGACTTTCGTGACCAGCGGCATCTGGCGCGCCGCGCACCTGGAGACGTGGGACGACGCGCGTATCGACAACCTTTACATCCGTCAACGCGAGATCTCTTCCGCACTGGCCCGCATCGATGGCGAGGTAGACATCGTCGCGTCGAAGTCGGGCAAGGCTACCGTGACCGTGACGTATGAAGGCGGCGGAAAAAGTCATGACACGAAGGCACAGGTGACCCTGGTGCCGGGGGTGAATCACGTTGTGCTGCCGGTAGAGATCGCCAATCCCGCCCTATGGTACCCGGCCGGTTACGGCGCACAGTCGATGTATAGCTGGACGGCAAAGGTCAGCGCGGACGGTCATGACGCCGACACGGCGACCACCCGCACCGGGCTCCGCTCCATCGTGCTGCGGCGCGACAAGGACCAATGGGGCCGTACCTTCGAGTTCGTGGTGAACGGCATTCCTGTCTTCGGGAAGGGCGCCGATGTGATCCCGTTCGACAGCTTCCCCTCACGTGTCACATCCGCGCAGTATCGCCGCATCCTCGAGTCGGCGCGCGATGCCAACATGAACATGATCCGTCACTGGGGCGGCGGCTACTACGAAACCGACGAGTTCTACCAGATATGCGACGAACTCGGCATCATGGTGTGGCAGGACTTCATGTTCGGCAACGACTGGCAGCCCGGCACGTATGCCTTCCGCGAAGGAGTGGCGAAGGAGGCTGAGTACCAGGTGACGCGCCTGCGCAACCACCCGAGCATCGTCCTCTGGTGCGGCAACAACGAGACCGAGGAGGCGCTGCAATGGGAGAGGAACAGCAAGATCTCCAATGCGCTCGATGCAAAGGGACAGGTGCGCATCTGGCAGGACTATCTGTTGCTCTTCTCAAGCGTGATTCCGCGCGTGGTAGAGCGGCTGAATCCGGAGACACCGTACTGGCCCAGTTCGCCCAGCGGGGACTATGAGGACGACCTGGCGCCGGGCCAGACCACTGGCGACATGCACGACTGGAGCGTCTGGCATGGCCGCGTTCCCTTCAGCGAGTACGAGAAGCATCATCCACGGTTCATGACCGAGTACGGATTCCAGTCCTTCCCGGAGATGAAGACGGTGGAGGCCTTCACGGAGCCGGCGGATCGCACCAGCATCTTTACGCCGGTGATGCTGGCGCACCAGAAGAACAACGAAGGCAACTCGATCATCCACGACTATCTGCTGAAGGACTACACCGAGCCGAAGGACTTTGCTTCGTTCCTCTACGTCAGCCAGGTGCTGCAGGCCGAGGGCATCAAGATCGGCGCCGAGCACCTGCGTCGCGAGCGACCGCGAAGCATGGGTTCTATCTACTGGCAGTTGAACGATTGCTGGCCGGTGGCGTCGTGGTCGTCGATTGACTACTACGGCCGCTGGAAGGCTCTGCAGTACTATGCGCGGCGCTTCTACGCACCGCTGCTGGTGTCGCCTCATGTGGAGGACGGCGCAGTGGCGGTTTACATCGTGTCGGACAAAACTACTCCGGAGACGGTGCAGTTGCGCACGCGACTAATGAAGTTCGATGGCACTGCTGTTTCGGAAAAACAGCAATCGGTCTCAATCCCGGCACTTTCGAGTGCCGTGTATCAGCGGATGCCGCTGAGCGAGCTGGTGCCCCCGGGCACCGATTCAGCCTCGGTCTTCGTCACTTCGGATCTCGTTGTGGATGGCAAGACCGTTTCGACCAACGTTACTTACCTTGTGCCCACGCACGAGATCCAGCTGCCCGCAGCGACCATCCAGACGGATGTGCAGGCCGTCAACACGCAATCAAAGACGGGCGGTTACACGGTGCGGCTTAGCTCGCCGGTGCTCGCGCGAGATGCTTATCTGACCTTCGGCTCGCTCGATGTTGAGCCCTCGGATAACTACATCGACGTGCTACCCGGTCAGCCGGTCGAGATCATGGTGAAGACAACGGCGCGGATCGAGCAGGTACGCAGCCAGTTGAAGGTGATCTCACTGGTGGATGCCTTCAACCGCAACGCCACCACGCCTGCGGCGGGGCAGTAACGGTACCACTTACCCCTCCCCCCTTCCCGGTGCGGGAGGGGCCCATCTAACTGGCCTGGAATGTTTGGCTTAAACCCGTCCCGATGACTAAAGTCGTCCAAGCAAAAGGGTTAGCGGTTAAGTCGTCATTCCATTGAATTTAGGGTGGCTCAGCGGGGGCATACGAGGAATGCCAATACTTGCCCCTAATTCCATCGTAGCGAATTGAGATAGATATCATGCCAACAATTTTGCTACCGCGGCGGATACAGTTCCATTTTGAATTCACATAAAAAAGCACGCACCTTGTGAGTGCGTGCTTTGCTAAATCGAAACGGGGGCCCTGCAACAGATCGCTCTCGATATAGCTATCCGATTTCGCGATCCCTTTTATCGACCACTGTGCGGCTTGGGCTCGCGCTGCCGACTCCGATGCGTTCCGTCTCGACATCTCTCACGCGTGTGCGATCCACGTTGCTTCTGTCGGTATCAACACCGTGCGTGCTGACCGACTTCTCACCAGAAGAGGAAATGTCTTCGGCGCCGGTTGCTTTCAGGATGTCCTTCGCGCGGGAGACCTCGTTTGACGAGTCGCAATGCACGGACAGCAGAACACCACCATCCTTCACCCGACCTTCATACCGCTTGGCTTCGTACTCAGGAATCCCGAGTCCTACAAGCGCGCCGACGAGGCCGCCGACAGTACCGCCGACGCCGAGACCTGCGAGCGCACCCATGATGGGGCCTGCAGCGATGAGGGGACCGACGCCCGGAATCGCCAACGCGCCGAGGCCGGCGAGCAGTCCGAGTGTCCCTCCGACTGCGCCACCTACGCCCGCGCCCGTGGTCGCACCCTCTGGCGCCTTGGTGTTCTTTTCTGCGGCGAAATCTTTCGACCCCTTACGATCTGCCATGAGGACGGAGACGTCCTGGTTGGAGAAGCCGGCTGCAACCAGCTGATCCACTGCAACCTCTGCGGCTGAGTTGCTCGGATAGATACCGAATGCTGCTGTATTTTTACCTGCCATGTTTCTTTTTCCTTTCGCGCTGCTTCAAGAGCAGCGCAGAAAACTACTGCTTGACTGTGAGTTGATTGGTGACCTTGTCCGGGCCACCGGCGACTTCTGCTGCCTTTGATGCGATGGTCGACTTCTCATCTTCGGAATGCACGGGCCCCTTTAGAGTGACCATTCCATCCTTGGTGATGATCTTCACGTTGTGCCCGTATGTAGAAAGCGACTCGTCGGCGACAAGCGACTGCCGGATCTTCTTTGTCATCATGCGATCCGAGGTTGCCTCTGACTGCTGGTCGGCGGTGTTGCTGTGGGCCTTGTTTTTTGCGGAATTATCCGGGCTGGTCATTGGTGCGCTCTGGTCCTGGCAGAAAACCGCCGTCGGCAGCGCCGTCAGGCAAGCGAGTGCTAAGCATCCGCAGAGCGGGAGATTCCTTACGTTGCGTGGAAACGATCTCACGTTTATTACCTCGGTAGTGGGTTCGCGCTGGAGTGCTGCTGCGCGGTGATTGGAAATGGGATGTTGGGTGGAAATAAGGCGGAACCGATGCGCTCAATTTGCGAATGTTTTAGGGCACCACCTACTTGAAGTAAGAAGCGAACCCGGAAGCATAGGTTGTGGCTGATAGCAAATACTTAGAAAGGCTGCCAGGACGCGAATCTGCTGGCTTTAACTACGTAGCTACACAAGTTTGTGTGATGCGCTAACTTGTTTCTCGGGGCAAGCAACCTTTCCTGATCGAGTGCTGCCGGGGCGCGCTGATAAGTCTTCGCGCCTCATTGCTGAACAATCTAACTGGCGACTATCTTCAAGAATTCTCTCCACCTGATGACATTTGAAGCGCGATGCAGGCACACTAATCTGCGCAGGCTGGAGGCGTAGCCATGGACTGGACACCGGGTGGGCTGAGCGGGGATATCGAAGACAGGCGCAGTGAAGGTGGCGGGGGTATCGGCTTCGGCGGCGGACGCGGACTTGGCATCGGCGGCTTGCTGGTACTGCTCGTTATCAGCCTGATCACCGGACGCAACTTCATTGGCGCATATCTGCTTGGCAACTCCGGCGCCGTGCAGCAGCAAGGGCCGTCCGCACCGCCCTCCGCAGACGAGCAGCGTTCGGCGCAGCTTGTCTCCTTTGTGCTGGACGATACGCAAAAGACCTGGACCAGCATCCTGCCCGGCTATCGCCATGCGCGATTGGTGCTCTTTCGCAACGCCACCTACTCCGGCTGCGGCTCGGCACGCGCGGCCACCGGACCCTTCTACTGCCCACAGGACGAAAAGGTGTACATCGACCTGGGATTCTGGAACGACCTGAAGCGGTTCGGCGCGGGCGGTGAATTTGCGCAGGCCTACGTGATCGCGCATGAGATCGGCCACCATGTGCAGAAGCTGGTGGGTACGGAGGCAAAGGTGGAACAGCTTCGTGCCTACAATCCGTCGGCTGGCAACAAATTATCAGTCGCGCTTGAGCTGCAGGCGGATTGCTATGCCGGGGTGTGGGCGCATAGCGGCGAGAAGAGAAACATCATTCACGCCGACGATGTTCAGCAGGGGCTGCAGGCGGCAGCCGCCGTGGGCGACGATCACCTGCAGAAGATGACGCAGGGCTACGTTGCTCCGGAGAGCTTCACCCATGGCACTTCGCAGCAGCGCATGGACTGGTTTGAGCGCGGACTGCAGAGCGGCGACATGCGCGCCTGCAACACGTTCGGCAACGCCAGCTCGAACTAAGCGCACAAAAATCCTGGGCGATGTGTCGAATTCCGGCCCGGCCGTTCGTCGCTATTGTGAAGGCGGGGGCAGCGACCCCCAGGAAGGTTTGGTTTTCCTTATCCGCGTGCGTAGCACGCAGATAAATTTGGGCGGCGTTTGATAAATTTCGTTCTTCATGTCGATTCGGCCGCGCCCCATTCGATGTATCAGCAGAGAGCCAGTACGAAAGCGAGCGACAGCGATCCAACCGCGCTCTCAATCTGAGTTCACCGGTTATCCAACAAATAGCTAAACCCGAAAACAAGCACCAACCATCGCTTAACCCGAAGGAGATTTCGCAATGCGATTCATGGTCATCGTCAAATCGACCCCAGAGTCAGAAAAAGAAGGCGCCCTCCCCGACCCACAACTCCTGCTCGAGATGGGCAAGTACAACGAAGAGCTCATGAAGGCTGGCGTCGTGCTCGCCATGGATGGTCTCCATCCCAGCTCCAAAGGCAAACGCGTCAGATTCTCCGGCGGCTCTCATACCGTCATCGACGGCCCCTTCACCGAGGCCAAGGAGCTCATCGCAGGCTTCTGGATCTGGAAGGTCAACAGCATCGAAGAGGCCGTCGAATGGGTCAAGCGCTGCCCCTTGGAGCCCGGCGCCGAAGTCGAAATCCGCCAGATCGGTGAGATGGAAGACTTCGCCCCCGTCCTGTCCGAAGGGCAGATCCAGCACAAAATAGCGAAACGAGCTGAGCTGCCGAATCAGACCGCCAACAAATAGCCGCACTTGCATCCATGGATCGAAAGCTGGTGTCGACGAGATCGCGCGCGAGGGCGACCAGCCCGCTCGAAAACCGTTCCAGGAAAAAGGAGAAATCATGCCACAGTATCTTGTTTGCAACTACCTTCCCGACGACTTCGACCCGTCCACCGTAACCGAAGCGATGATCGAAGAGATCCACGCGCTCAACCGCGAACTGATTGCTGCCGGCGTGAGGAAATTCGCCTGCGGCATTTCCCCGGCCGGCAAGGCAAAGACGGTGCGGAAGCAGTCCGATGGCAAGGTACACGTCACCGACGGACCGTACACCGAGACCACGGAGCACATGGGCGGTTTTTGGATTCTGGAATGCGCCGATATGGACGAGGCACTGGCGTGGGCGCGCAAGGGTGCCATCTCCTGCGATGCGGTGGGCGAGGTGCGTGAGCTTCTTTTCTTCCCGGCTCCATAGGAAGCAACGGAGCAGCAGTGACAACACTGCCGGCGATGCCGGCCTGACGGGCCGGCGTCGGGGTTGCCGCGAGGTCAGCATCCCTGCTTCCAGGTGGCATTACCTGACTCATCGAAAACGGGGACACCCGTAAATGAAACAAAATCAGATAGCGCTCGAATGAAATCAATCATGAGAAAAGTCAATGTGCTTGAATTTGTCTCCCTCGATGGAGTCATACAAGCCCCAGGCGGGCCAGAGGAAGATACCAGGGGCGGCTTCGCGCATGGCGGCTGGACGGGTCCACATTCGGACCCTGTTTCTTCAACGACCATGAAAAAGCAGATGAACCTGCCGTTTGACTTGTGGCTCGGGCGCAAAACCTTTGATATTTGGGCACCATTCTGGCCGCGACACAATGACATTTGGCCAGCCGTCAACACGGCGACCAAGTACGTCGCCTCGAATACCATGACTTCTCACGAATGGCAGCCGTCCGTGTTTCTAAACGGAGATATTGCGGAAAAAATCGCCAAAATCAAGCAACAGGAAGGCCCGGATTTGCACGTTGATGGCAGCGCAAATCTCGTTCAGACTCTCATGAAAGCATGATTTGGTCGATGCGTTCTGGCTGAAGATATTTCCGATAACGTTGGGCGGTGGGAAACGATTGTTTGCCGATGGCACGATCCCGGCGGCGTTCAAGGTGGCGGAAAGCACAGTCACCTCGAAAGGCGTCATTTTAGTGAATTACGAGCGCGCTGGCGCACTCCCAACCGGAAGCCTATAAACATTCGCGCGTGTTGGGCGCACGCGCGGCGCACTTTCACCATGTTCCGCAGACGAGACAAACGCCCGCGACCGGCCCACTGAAGGCCGTCGCAAGGCGTTACAAGTGGAGAAGCAGCTGCGGCAATCGCGCCGGGCCGGTTAAACCGCGCGCAGCAGACGAGCCGGCAAAAAGATGAGCGCGGCCACAAGATCCAGCGCGCCATGCACGGCAATGCCTACCAGCCGGAACGGCAGCAGCAGCAACCACACGATCGGGTAGAGCACCAGCGCGAAGAGCGCCAGCGGCCAGCACAGGATAAACAGCACACACCAGAGAAGAAATTTGATCACAGGGGGGCTTCCTCCCTCACTCAAGGATACGTGCGCCGCACCGCGGAAGTTCCCGCGGCGCTTGTCCGTTCCACTTCTATGGCAGACGTGGGAATTAGCCGTCCGGCTGTCCCGTCAGCTATTCTCTTCTGTTTGGCAATTCCCTCCCGCGAAGGACATTCGATGGCATCCGCAAAGACTTATGGCAATTTGATCGGCGGCAAATTCGTTCCGGCGAAGAGCGGCAAGACTTTTGAAAACCTCAGCCCGGCGGACACGAGCGATGTTGTGGGTGTCTTCGCATCATCGGATGATGCCGATGTGGACGCCGCCGTCAAGGCTGCAGCGAAGGCCTACGAGACATGGCGGCTGGTGCCCGCGCCGAAGCGCGCAGAGATCCTTTATCGCACCGGGGAATTGCTGGTGAAGCGTAAGGAAGAATTTGCGCGGGACATGACGCGCGAGATGGGCAAGGTACTGAGCGAGACGCGCGGCGATGTGCAGGAGGCGATCGATACGGCCTACTACATGGCCGGCGAGGGGCGGCGTCTCTTCGGCCAGACCACGCCCTCGGAGTTGCAGAACAAGTTCGCGATGTCGGTGCGGATGCCTGTGGGAGTGTGCGGCATGATCGCACCGTGGAACTTCCCCATGGCGATCCCGTCGTGGAAGCTCTTTCCCGCGCTGGTCTGCGGGAACACCTGCGTCATCAAGCCGGCAGAGGACACGCCACTCTCCACCTTCCACCTGGTCGAGATGCTGATGGAGGCCGGGCTGCCCGATGGCGTCGTCAACATCGTGACCGGCTTTGGTCCGGAAGCGGGCGCACCGCTGGTCGAGCATCCCAAGGTTCGTGCGATCTCGTTCACCGGATCGAGCGAGGTGGGCCGCATCGTGGGGCAGAAGGCTGCAGGCAACTTCAAGCCCTGCTCGCTTGAGATGGGTGGAAAAAACGCGATGATCGTCCTCGATGACGCGAACCTCGATCTCGCGCTTGACGGAGCGGTGTGGGGAGCGTTCGGCACAAGCGGACAGCGCTGCACGGCGACCAGCCGGGTGATCGTGGACAAGCGCGTGGCGGCCGAGTTTACCGCGCGCATTGTCGAACGCGCGAAGAAGCTGCGCGTGGGCAATGGCCTGGAAGAGAACATCGAGATGGGGCCGCAGATCAACAAGCAGCAGATTGAGACCTCCACGCGCTACGTGAAGGTGGCGCAGGATGAAGGCGCTGCACTGCTACAGGGTGGAGTGGCGCTGGCGGAAGGGGTTCACAGCAAAGGACACTTCTTCGCGCCCACCATCTTCGGCAAGGTGCAAGCGAAGATGCGCATCGCGCAGGAGGAGGTCTTCGGCCCGGTGCTGAGCGTGATCGAATGCGACGGTGTGGAAGATGCGATCCGCATTGCGAATGGAATCGAGTACGGCTTGTCGACTGCGCTCTACTCGCGCGATGTGAACAAGGCCTTCCGCGCCATTCGCGATCTCGAGGCCGGGATCACTTATGTGAACGCGCCTACGATTGGCGCGGAGGTGCATCTGCCCTTCGGCGGGGTGAAACAAACCGGCAACGGCCATCGCGAAGGCGGCACCGGGGCGCTCGATTTCTACACGACCTGGAAGTCCGTCTACATCGACTATTCAGACAAATTGCAACGCGCGCAGATTGACAACGCGAAGTGAAGTTAATGCCAGATCGAATGAAGATTCCAACCTCGATCCGTGACCTTTTCTCGCGCGATAGTGCGCAAGGAAAATCGTGGCCTTCGATCGTAATGTTGCTTCGTCATGCAAAGAATCTGTCGGTGCACGAGCTATCAAAGCTCGCGGACACCACCTGGGGCATGACAGGCAGTCAGGGTCGTATCTCGCCGAGCGTTATTGACGCTGGTAACGGGAGTGTCGTCTTTCAGCTAGCTCCCACGATCTTCGTCAGCTTTCATCAGGCTTCGAACCGATATTCGTCTCCCGCACAACGAAATCAATCAGCAAATGATGCAGTCGAGAAGATGTGGGAAGAACAAACCGCGTGGTGTGCGGTCGATGCACCGAATCGATACGATCTCCCTGACAAACAACGACAGGAATGCTACAAGCTTCTCTTCCATCTAGTTGCGAAGCTGTGGGACGGCAATGTTTGCGGCCTCTATCTTCCTGCAGAAGACAACGAGGCTAAGCCGGTAATTCCACCGCTTATACCGAATCACGGAGATTTGATAGCGAGTATCAAATGGGCTGGAAAGAACCTATCTGCGAGGAATGAGGCCCTGCCGCCGCAGCCAGAACGCAGCTCTCAAACAAATATCTAGGAATTCAGGAGAACGCATGATCATCGGAGTACCGAAGGAAATTAAAGACCATGAGACTCGCGTGGGCATAACGCCTGCGGGCGTAAAGGCGCTGGCCGAGGCCGGTCACAAGGTGCTGGTAGAGACGCATGCCGGTGAACTCTCCGCCTTTACCGACGACGAGTACCAGACTGCGGGCGCTGAGATTGTCGGCTCTGCACATAATGTGTGGGCGAATGCCGACATGGTGGTCAAGGTGAAAGAGCCGGTTGAGAAGGAGTACGGCTTCTTTCGTCCGGACCTTACGTTGTTTACGTATCTGCATCTCGCTCCGCTGCCGGAGCTGACCGATCAGTTGCTGCAGAAGAAAGTAACCGGCATTGCCTATGAGACGATTCGCGACCGAAACAATGCTCTCCCGCTCCTGACGCCCATGTCCGAGGTGGCTGGCCGCATGTCGGTGCAGGTCGGCGCTACCTATCTTGAAAAAGAAAAGGGTGGTCGAGGTCTGCTTCTGGGTGGCGTTCCGGGCGTGATGCCGGCGAATGTCTGCATCATCGGCGGCGGGATCGTGGGCACGAATGCGGCAAAGATCGCACTCGGCATGGGCGCGAAGGTTACGCTGGTCGATCTGAATTTGAACCGCCTTCGCGAGCTGGACGACATCTTCAACGGGCGTGTCTTTACCCTCGCTTCGAACTCCTACAATGTCGCGCAGACCACGCGTGAGGCCGACCTGGTGATTGGCGGCGTGCTGATCCCGGGCGCGGCTGCGCCGAAGATCGTAACCGCAGCCATGGTGGCAAAGATGAAGAAGGGCGCCGTCATTGTGGACGTGGCAATTGACCAGGGCGGGTGCATCGAGACGGCAAGGCCCACCACGCACAGCAATCCGTCGTATGAAGTGAACGGAGTAGTGCACTACTGCGTTACGAATATGCCTGCGGCAGTGCCAAATACCTCGACGCTTGCGCTCACCAATGCAACGTTTCCCTATGTATTGAAGATCGCGCAACTGGGAGCGAAGAAGGCGATCCTGTCTGACGATGGCACGGCAGAAGGCGTGAATACGTATGCGGGCACACTGACCTACGAGGCGGTCGCGCAGTCCCAGGGCAAGCAGTATCAGGCGATTCGGACTCTTCTCGCCTGATCGGATTCCGCTCCGCAGTGAAAAAAGGACGTGGCCGCAGTCGCGTCCTTTCTGTCTTCACAGCTCAATTACTGCGCAGGCGCTTCGTCCTGCTGTTTCGGCATGACACGCACTGTAACCGGGTTTACGAGACTGAAGGTCAACGGCGATTCTGCGCCAACCGTGACCTGTTCATTGCCGGTCATAGCGCCTGCTGCCGTACCTGCGCCGGCACCAGCCAGGCCGCCAATAAGCGCGCCCTTGCCGCCCCCAGCGAGACCGCCGATCAAGGCGCCGGCACCAGCGCCGCCGCCCACAAAGCCCGCTGTCCGCTTGCCCTTGCCCTTGAGAGTGCGGTTCCAGGTGCTGGAGTCGATCGGAGTGGGGGTTCCTGCGATGCGCAAACTCGTCAGCCTCAGAGAGAGCACGCCCTCACCCTTAAATTTGCCACGCGCATTGGAGGCAGTCACGGTACCAGAAGCAGCGGAACCAGTCGAGACCAGCGTTTTGCCTTTCACCGTGATCGGAGATGTCACGGTGGCATCAAACGCATCGCCTTCGTTGGCTGTCTTCGAGCTCAACGTCTGTCCAAGGCGAACCGTCACACGCGTCCCAGCGGGAATGGTGTAGGAGACGGGCTGCGGTGGAGGAGGTGGCGGGGGCGGAGGAGTATTGGCAGGTGCTGATGCGGCGGCGGAGGTTCCCGGCGTTGAACCTGCGGGGGTGGATGCTGGTGCCGGCTGGCTCGCGGCAGGTTGCTCGGCATTCTGCGGTGACTGGTTCTTGTTGCAACCGGCAACCAGGAGCAGGCCTGCCAGTGAAAGCGGGAGAGCGAATTGTGTCAGCTTGGCATGGATCATCGCGCCACTAGGATGACACAGCCGACGGCGGAATGGCAGAGAGAAGTTCTCATGCATCTAGACGCGTGTCAGTCTCCTCGAGCCAAAGGCAAGCGCCTATAATCGCTGGGTTCGCGCGATAGTATGGGGCTAACCCGGGGAGGAGTCTTGTGTTTCGCAGCCGCCGCTTGACCGTCGCCCTGCTCGCCGGATGCCTGGGTCTGGCGGCGTTCCTGCTGGTTGCGCTCAACGCCTTCAATCTGCACTTTCTCAATCCGCGCGACACCAACGGGATTTTTCTATACACGGCACTGTCCATCCTGGTCTTCCTGTTGCTGGTGGTGCTGATCGTTCTGCTCTGCCGCAATGTGCTGAAGCTCTACGCCGACGGCAAGAATCGCCTGCTGGGATCGCGCATCCGGACACGTCTGCTCTCCGGCGCTCTCATCCTGAGCTTCGCGCCCACGCTGTTCATGTTCCTCTTCAGCTATCTGCTGATGAATCGCTCCATCGACCGATGGTTCTCGCAGCCGGTGGCGCAACTGCGTGAGGATTCCACGCGTGTCGCGCTGGAGCTTTCGCAGTATGCAGCAGAGAACGCGCGCGCTGAAGCCGAGTCGCTTGCCAGCTCGGTGACACTGGAACGCAGCCTGGAACAGAAGGACATTCTCTCAGCACTTGGCGTCGTGCGAAGCCACCGCATTACGCTCTCCGGTGGCTTCGTCATCATCTACGAGGATGACGAGCCAGTCGTGGAGTACGGTCTACCGCGTGGCGCAGCCGCCGCGCATCCCGAGATCCGGCCGTGGATGGACGACGTCGATGCAATTACGCCGGCTGCGGGCGAAACGCTGCCGGCATTTGTGATGGCAGCAGCCCACCGCACTGACGGCCCAATCCTGGGTCTGGGTGGAGTCGACTACATCCTGGGCAAAGCGGCGACGCCTTCCTCCAGCCTTGTCGTGGTCGCGCTGCCTATGCCTGCCGGCCTCGCCCGAACTGTCGGGACCATCCGGTCGGGGGCAGAGAGCTACTGGCAGCTCTTCCGAGGACGAAATCGTATCCGCGGAACATATTTTTTGCTCATGCTGCTGCTTACCATACTCACGCTGTTCGCAAGTAGCTGGCTGGCCCTCTACCTGGCCAAGCAGGTGACGCGGCCTGCAGAGACCCTGGCGGATGCGATGGAGCAGATCAGCGCCGGCCATTACGGACATCGCGTCACCGTCGGTGCGCCTGAAGAACTGGGCGAGGTCATTCACTCGTTCAACGCAATGGCCTCCGACCTCGAGCAGAGCCGCAGTCTCGCCGAAAGCTCCACCGCACAGCTCTCTGAGGTGAATCGCACTCTAGCGGACCGCCGCCGGGAACTCGAACTCATCCTTGACACCATTCCCAGCGGCGTAGCCACGCTGGATGGACGGCTCTCGGTCGTCTTGTCGAATCGCGCCATGCTGGACCTGCTGGACCTCGAGACCGGCGTCACCGACATCGAGCACGCATTGGCCGATCTGCCACTCGACGTGGCCTTTCCACCCGCCATCAGCGAAGAGGTGCGCCGGCTGCTGAGACGCAGCCAGCGGATGCGCATTGCCGGTTCCGAGATCGACTTCGCGACTTCGAGCGGATCGCGGCGGATTTCGGTCACTCTTGCCGTCCTGGACCAACCGCAGCAGCGCGGCTACGTTCTGGTTCTTGAGGATGTGACCGAGGTGCTGCGTGCACAGCGGCAGGCAGCATGGAAAGAGGTCGCTCAACGTGTCGCGCACGAGATCAAGAACCCGCTGACACCGATCTCCTTATCGGCAGAGCGTATCCGCAGGCACATCGACAAGCCGACGCCCGAAACCACCACGGTCATCCGCCACTGCAGCGATGTGATCCTGAGTTCGGTCGAAACGGTGCGCACACTCGTCGATCAGTTCGGAGCACTGGCACAATTCCCAGTATCCTCACCTCGCCCCGTCGAATTGAATTCTGTGGTCGATGCCGCTCTGCTGGTGTTTGCAGGACGAATGGACGACATCCGAGTTGAACGGCGCTATGCGACCGATCTGCCGCTGGTCATGGCGGACAAAGACGCGTTGCGCCGCGCGCTCGCCAATCTCATCGACAACGCTGCGGAGGCGATGCAGGGTATGCTGCACCGCCAGCTCACGATGATTACTGGTGAAAATCCGGGACGCACGATGGCTGAGATCATTGTGGCCGATACCGGTCCCGGCGTAACCAGCGATATGCGGGAGCGTCTCTTTCTGCCATACTTCTCGACCAAGCAGCGCGGCACGGGGCTAGGACTCGCCATCGCATCCAAAATCGTGCAGGAACATCACGGGACCATTCATGTGGAGGAGAACAAGCCGGCCGGCGCACGCTTCATCATCGAGTTGCCCTTCGCCGATATGACGGCGCCTGAAACTATTACCCCGGCGACTGCGGAGCAGCGTTCGTGAGCCACGTTCTCATCGTCGACGACGAGGCCGACATACGCGATTCGCTGGGGGAGATTCTCACGGAAGACGGCTATACCGTGACTACTACGGCGACTGGCAACGAAGCCCTGGTACTGCTGCGCGACGCCACTTACGAGGCCGTGCTGCTGGACATCTGGCTGCCCGATCGCGATGGCATGGACGTGTTGCAGGAGATCCGTCAGCTTGAAGGGGAAACCCGGCCGGAGGTCATCATCATCTCCGGCCACGGCACCATCGAAAGCGCCGTCCGCGCTACGAAACTCGGCGCGTTCGATTTTCTCGAGAAACCGCTCTCACTCGAGCGCACGCTCATCCTGCTGAAGAATGCCATCGAGGCGCGTCGCCTTCGTGCGGAGAACGAAGAGTGGAAGCGTCAGCTCTCGCCGCGGGCGCATATCTCCGGCGAGAGCGTGCCGATCAAAGCGTTGCGGCAACAGATAAAGCTGATGGCGCCCACCAATGGCCGCGTCCTCATCTTCGGCGAGTCCGGCTCGGGCAAGGAGATCATCGCACGCGAGATATACGCCGAGAGCCTGCGCCGCGAGGGCGTCTTCATCGAGCTGAACTGCGCCGCGATCCCCGAAGATTCAATTGAGATACAGCTCTTCGGCTATCGTCACAGCGCGGTTCCCGGCGGACCGCCAGAGAAACGCGGCACCCTGGAGCGCGCGAACAACGGCACATTGTTCCTCGATGAGATCGGCGATATGAGCCTCAAGACGCAGGCCAAGGTGCTACGCGCCATGGACGAGCAGCGCTTCACTCCGGTGGGCACCTCACAACCGGTGAGCGTTGATGTCCGGATCATAGCCGCAACCAACAAAAATCTCGAAGACGAGATCGCCCGAGGCAATTTCCGCGAAGATCTCTTCTACCGCCTCAACGTCATTCCGTTTTACGTTCCGCCGTTGCGCGACCGTCGCGAGGACATCCCGATCCTGGTGCGCGAGTTCCTAGGTGAGTTTGGCCGCGAGTACGGCCGTCCCCGCATCGAAATCAGCGAAGAGGCGCTCGGCCTGTTGAAGCAATATCACTGGCCGGGAAATGTGCGCGAGCTGCGCAATCTGGTCGAGCGGCTTGTGATCCTCAACCCGCAGGTCACGCGCATTGAGCGCAAACATCTGCCGATGCTGGTGCACCGCGATCCAGGCAGGCTTTCTGCAGATTTCAATTCACTGCAGGAGGCGCGCAATGCCTACGAGCGCGATTTTATCCTGAAAAAAGTGGACGAATGCCACGGCAACATGAGCCGGGCGGCTGAGGCACTGGGCCTGGACCGAACACATCTATACCGCAAGATGAAGGCCCTCGGCATCAGCGCTCGGGAATAGATGGCGTCCACAGACGTTTCTATGGCGCGCTGGCTCATTGGTCCATTGTGCATTCTGCTTACCGCTGTAACCGCCTGCACGGTCTGCACTGAGCAAATCGTCGATGAAACAACGTCACCCGATCGCGCGTGGACGACGCGCACCACGGTGCGGGATTGCGGAAATCTCGCGACTCCGACCATCGACGTTTACTTGCAGCGTACGGATAGTCGCGCGCGGCTAGGTGAGATCGTCATGCTCGTCCGCCATAACCACGCGGTGAAAGTCACATGGACCGGCCGCACGCAGATTCGTATCGAATGCTCTGGCTGCGCAGACGATGTGCGGTTCGCGCGTCCAAGCGTGCACGGGATATCGATTGCTGTCAGCCGATAGGTGGCTACTTCTCGCCCAGCTTGTTTCCGAGGTTAGTGAGCTGCCTGCGCCAATCCAATGATTCGACAAAGCCGCGAGATTCGCGCCAGTTCTCCTCGACAATGACGTGCAACTCCAGAAAGACGCGCGTGCCCAGCAACGACTCGATCTCCTTGCGCGCGGAAGCGCCGATTGCTTTGAGCTTCGCGCCGCCCTTCCCGATCAAAATTGCTTTCTGTCCGGTGCGTTCGCAGTAAATGGCCGCAGCGATGCTCGTAACAGGGAGCTTGCCATCCTTGCGCGGCTTCGCGTCGGCGGGCGGCTCCTCATAGCGCTCGATCACCACTGCTGAGGCATACGGCACCTCTTCACCCGTCTCCATCAGGATGCGCTCGCGAATCAGCTCCGCCACGAGGAAGCGTTCAGGTTGATCGGTGTACTGCTCCGACGGATAGTAGCGTTGCCCCTCGGGCAATCGCTTCACGATCTCGGTTATCAACCGCTCAAGCCCATCCCGTTTTCGTGCCGAGATCGGCACGACGGCGGCAAAATCGTGCAGAGCACTCAGCCGCGCGATCAAAGGCAGCAGCTTTTCGCGCTCAACGAGATCGATCTTGTTGATGATGAGAAAGACCGGGCAATCCAGCTTGCGGATGAGTTCCAACGCAAACCTATCTTCGGATGAGAAGCGCGCGGCTTTGTCACCGACGTCAGAATCCTCCGGCAGCCGCAGTTCGCGCGTCGCATCAAGCATCAGCAGCACGATGTCGCGCTGCTCCAGCGCATCGTGTACCTCCTGCATCATCCGGCGATCCAATTGCGTGTTCGGCTTGTGCACGCCCGGCGTGTCGACGAACACGATCTGCGCCGCGGGATGCTTTCCCTTGCGAGCCGGAACTTCTACGACGCCCTGAATCCTGGTCCGGGTAGTCTGCGGCTTCGCGGTCACAATCGCGACCTTCTCGCCGGTGAGCGCATTCAGCAGCGTGCTCTTGCCCGCATTCGGCCGGCCGATGATGGAAACAAATCCCGATCGCACTGACAATATCCTCTGGCGTAAGACTACGCTGCAGGGGTCTCAGTCGTGGAGACGCGCAGACGCTCGACGCGACGGTCGGTCGACGCCAGCACCTCCAGCCGGGTCTTGCCTGCCAGCACGACCTCTCCCGCCATGGGAATCCGGCCGGCTACTTCACTTACCAGCCCGGCAACAGTCGTGGCTGCGTAGTGGCCATTCCTCAGGCCTTCGTCGCCGGTCAGCGCTTCGAGCGCATCCACTTCCAGGCTGCCGGCCACGATCCACACACCCTCGCTCTCCTGTTTGGGCGCGTTTGCCTCGCTGTCGTCTTCGTGTTCGTCGCTGATGGCGCCGACAATCTCTTCCAGCAGGTCTTCGATGGTCACCAGCCCGGAGACTCCGCCGTACTCATCGATCACGATCCGCATGTGCTGCTTCTCGCGCTGCATCTCGCGCATCAGCTCGTTGCCGCGTTTTGTTTCGGGCACAAAAGCGGCGGGCCGCTGCAGGCTGGCCACAGTGCGCGTTCCCGCTTCGTTATCCGCGATCTGCAGCAGATCGTGTGAGAACACAATGCCCGTCACCGTATCCAGCGTGCCTTGAAAGACCGGCACGCGCGAGAATGGCCGGGATTCCAGCATTGCGAGAAAGTCGGCGAGCGTGGTTTCGGCAGCAACGGCGAAGACGGACGGGCGCGGTGTCATCACCTCACGCACGATCTTGTTGCCGAATTCAACCGCCGAGCGGACCAGGTCGCGATCACTCTCCTCGAGGATCCCTTCCTCTTCGCCGGCTTCAATCAACGCATCGACGGCATCTCCATCATCTTCCTTACCTTCAACCTGCGGCGGCTGTGCCAGCGAGACGATAGAGAGCAAGAATTCGAGTGTCAGCTCCGCCGGCAAAACGGCGAAAAAGCAGATCCGCAGCAGCCAGCGCCACTTCAGCACCCAGGCGCCACGCGTCCGCGTGAAGAAGGCGTAGGGCAACGTGCGGCTGAAGATGACGACGACCAGTACGATGCCGAGAGCCGCCTGCAACACGCCAACGAGCGTCGGCGGTCCGACCTCACCTTCGCGGCCGAACAACATCGCGCCGATGATGAGTACGATGGCTGCCAACGAGAGCTGCGCCAGCACGGCAGCGCATAACGCAAGCCGGTCACGGGAGAAGCCGAGCGTGGGCTCGATCTGCTGCTCCCATACTTCCATGTTGTCTTCGAACTCGCGCGAAAGGAACTTGCCCAGTTCGGAGTAGATGCGGTCCACATAGCAGGCCAGCGTGTGGATGACCAGCAGCACGAGGACAAGCGCCACATAGAGCCACATCATGCGCGCACCGCCTCTCGCGAAGACCTTCGCTGCGCCCGCTCAATGAGCGCCGTTGTCAGTCCAAGCTCGCGTCGCAGACGCTTCTCCTTGCGGTACATTCTGCCGTCATCGGCCTCGTGGTCATAACCGGCCAGATGGAGCAGGCCGTGAAGCAGCAGCACTTTGATCTCCATCTCGAGCGTGTGCCCGTGTTCCCGCGCTTGCTGGGATGCCGTCTCGAGGGAGATCGCGAGATCCCCGGCGATCGCAGCACCGTCAACTGCAGGAAAGGACAGCACATCTGTCGCCTGGTCTTTGCGACGATACTTCCGGTTGAGGGTACGAATCGCGTCGTCTCCGGTGAGCAGCACGCTGACATCCCCTGCGAGGCCGGTCGCATCGATCGCCTGACGCAGAAACCGTGAAAGCTCGCGGCGGCGCGGACGTGCAGACCGCGGCAGCTTCAGCTCCACCTCTTCGTACACGATCATCGTTCGATCACGTCTATTTCCTGCTTGTCCCTGCAACAACCGAAAATGAAAGAGGAGGGCCGCGGCCCTCCTCGTCCGTTGCCACAATTGTACCGGGCGTGCCTTCTTATTGAGGCTTAGGCGACGGCTTCTCCCGTTCACCCTCCGGCAGCCCAAGCGGCAGTTCTGCCTGCTGGCGTCCAAAGCTGTCATACGCACGGATGATCCGCTGTACAAGGTGGTGGCGCACCACATCTCCATCTTCGAAGTGGATAAAGCGAATGCCGTCCACACCCTTCAGTATCTCCATCGCTTCCAGCAGTCCGGAGCGCCGCGGGTTGGGTAGATCGATCTGCGTCACGTCTCCCGTGATGATGGCCTTGGCGTTATTGCCGAGCCGCGTCAGGAACATCTTCATTTGCTCACTGGTGGTATTCTGCGCCTCATCCATGATGATGAACGCGTCATTGAGCGTGCGGCCGCGCATGAAAGCGAGCGGCGCTACTTCAATCACGTTGCGCTCGATCATCTTGTCCACGCGTTCCTGGTCCAGCAGGTCGTAGAGTGCGTCGTAGAGAGGGCGCAGGTACGGATCGATCTTCTCCTGCAGGGTGCCGGGAAGAAAGCCCAGGCGCTCTCCCGCCTCGACCGCGGGCCGTACCAGGATGATGCGGCTCACCCGCTTCGCCATCAGCGCGGACGCGGCCATCGCCACGGCGAGATAGGTTTTGCCGGTGCCCGCCGGTCCGATGCCGAAGACCATGTCTGACTGCTCCATGGCTTCGACGTAGCGCTTCTGATTTACCGAGCGCGGCTGCACCATGCGCTTTATGCCGCCCGTCGTCCGCTGCCTGCCGCTGTCCACCAGCCCCTTGAGGGTCACGCTTGGGTCTGCCGCGACCAGCTTGAGCATGGCGTTCAGCTCGCCGTTCTGCAGCGTCACGCCGGTTCGCCGCAATTGTTCGTAGTCATTGAAGATCCGCTCCACGCGCGCCACGCTTTCTTCCGATCCGGAGACATGAACGGCATCGGAACGAAGGTCGATACGCGTGTGCAGCTTGTCTTCGAGCAATCTCAGATTTTCGTCGCGGGTCCCGAACAGGGGCTCGATGTTGGGCGTGATTTCCAGTGTTTTATTGATCAAGCGGACAGACGACCTCCTGCGGCTCCATGAAGAAAATCCTGGAGCTGCGGCTGCATGTTTCGGTTGGAATCGGTGGGGGAATCCGGTGCTTGCATCCGGCGACCCGGCACAGGCGGTTCCCTGCCGGTTGCGAGTCTGCCGCTTTGGATCGTCCCTCGGATGCGCACAGACTAGACCCTCTCCAGGAGGGCGTCAACGATGATTTGATAAATATCCGTTAAGCTTTCCTTACCTGCTAGTTACGATGCCTGAACTGTGCCGGAGGACGCAGAAAGCGAGACGGAGCGGGCCCCGAACACCCATTGACCCCCTGCCAGCCGCACGGTAAACTTGTACTTTGCAGAGGATGCGGCGTGAGTGCCACCGTCTGCATCGCTCCACAAACCAACAGAATTCTTTGTAAGGAAGCTCATGGCAAACCATGTTTCATCGCTGAAGCGCGCCCGTCAGACGGAACGCAAGACCGGCGTCAATCGCGCCAACAAAACCCGCGTCCGCAGCAGCCTGCGCGCGCTGCGCGAGGCCCTGCAGAAGGGCGACGCCAAATCGGTGGGCGAGCAGTACCGCGCCACCGTCTCCGCGCTCGACAAGAGCGTGCAGAAGGGCACCCTGCACAAGAACACCGCCTCCCGCTACAAGAGCCGCCTCAGCGCGCGCGTGAAGGCCGTCTCCGCGAAGGCATAATTCAATCCGGATGGACACAGAGAGACCGGCATAGTGCCGGTCTCTTTATTTTGCGGCCTGCTCGGTTTGCGGTGGCGCCGGAGCCGGGAGGTCGTACACCTCGATCATGCCGTGATTCAGCACCGCTAGCCGGTTTCCATCGGCCGATAGCGCAAAGTTTCCCCCCGCGCTAACGATCGGCTTTATCAGCAGAGCAATCCGCAGGCTCCCGGTGCGGCTGTCCAGCACGCTCAGCACCTGGTTCTGCACGTCTTCGTCATTGATGGGTTCCTGGGCCGACACCGGATGGTCAACGGCGAGCCAGGAAATCGCTACCGACCCGCCATCCTGTGCCATTTTGAAGGACGGCCAGGTAAAGTTGGACTGCCACCTGCCATCCCATAGCTTGCGGTTGTTCAGCGAGTAAGCCGCAACGAACCGGTCATTATGACCGCGCGGGCAAGTCAGGATCAGCACGCTCTCCTGGTTCAGCACCTTTTCCGCGGGCGCGCAGGTGGAGTCGGTCTGCGCCACGATCTCGCCAGGCAGTTTTGGGTTGTCATAGGGATGAAACCGCAGATTCCAGAGATTCTCTTTCACCTGCTCCTGAGTGAAGAAGCCATCGATGTTCGCCGGCAGCTCTCCGGCAACCTCAGCGCGAGCACTCATCATCAACTTCGACTGGTCCAGCCGCACCATGCGTATCTGCACATCCTCAGCCGGTGGGTTGGCGCCCACCATCGCAGCATGATGCGCCAAGCGGGCGTGCTCCTCCGGCGTGTGCTTCTCGAGTTCGCTCTCCAGCACCAGCAGCTTTCCGTCGGGCGAGGTTTCCACGCCTTCGAGTTCCGTCGGTGATTGATACAGCGGCGTCAGATGGAGCTGATTGTCTGCCTGATACAGATGTCCCCCGATGCGCAGCAATATCTTGTTGTCCGCCAGCCGCCAGAGATAGCGCCCGCGATCATGCAGCAGCCACTCGTCTTCGGCTACAACTTTGCCCGAGGGCAGTTCCAGCACATCTGCCTGGATGACCTGATCCAGGCCGTCGGAACCCTCCTGGCGTACGAGCAGCCGTGGTTGACGAAAGGTAAGCAGCAGGTGGGTGGAATCGATAAAGTCCAGGGAGCTTGAGCTGTAACGGGCCAGCAGGTAGAGTCTGCCCGGCGGGCGGTAACCGAGTGGTTCCACCGGAATGCGAACTGTTGGCTGCGGGCCGATTTGCCGGTCTCGCGCCTTGGCCAATCCCGATCCCAGGCACAGAAGCAGTAGGGCGAGGCATGCTGGTCGCCAGCGGGCCGCGAACTTCGCACGGCATTGCACTCCACCATTTTCCTACAAACGCGGCGTTTTCGCGTAGGACGAAACGAAGCTTACTTTTCCCAGGCCAGTTCGTCTGATAGCGTTTCGGCTGATAGTTCTTTGTCAAGACGGGAGTGCTTTCTCGCAATGCGCCCTTTTCCCGCTGTGATTGCTGTTGCCGCCTGCCTTGCCACGCCCATCACCCTCGACGCCCAGACGACCGTCAGCCAGCAGACCCGCATCCAACTGCACGGACTGGATCCGTCTCTTCGCGATACGTCGGTCGACCCATGTGTCAACTTTTTTCAGTACGCCTGCGGCACGTGGCTGAAGCACAACCCCATCCCGCGTGACCGCTCTTCTTACGGCATCGACGTTCAGCTCACGGAGAACAACAACCTCGTGCTGAAGTCGGTGCTCGAGCAGGCGAGCGATCCGCAGGCGCAGCGCGATGCGGATACGCAGAAGATCGGCGACTACTACGCCACCTGCATGGACACACAGGCGATCGAGAAAGCCGGCCTCAACGGGCTGAAGCCGGCGCTCGATCGCGTTGATGCGCTTTCCAGCGTGAAGGACCTGGCGCCGCTGCTTGCGACGTTGCAGCAGAATGGCGCGCAGGCGCTCTTTCGGCTCGGCAGCGAAGCGGACTACAAAGATGCGCGACATATGATCGCGACCGCGGCCCAACCGCGCCTCGGCCTTCCGGAAAAGGGCTACTACCAGCGGACAGACGCCAAGTCCGTGACCCTGCGCAAGCAGTATGTGGAACACATCGCCCACGTGCTAACACTCGTCGGAGAGCCTGCGGATCAGGCAGCCGCCGATGCAAAGCGCGTCCTTGAACTGGAGACGAAACTCGCCTCTGCATCTCTTAGCCGCGAGGAGATGCGCGATCCGGCCAGGCTTTATCACCCCACCGAATTGGTCAACTTCCGCATCCAGGTCGGCGCCTTCGATTTGGACACGTACCTGCACAGTGTCGGCACGCCGTCATTTTCCATGCTCAACGTATCGACGCCCGGCTATTTCGATGCTCTGAACAAAGTTCTCCCGCAGACAGACCTCGCCTCCTTGAAAGCGGTCCTGCGGTGGGACCTGTTACGCAGCACACCCGGCACGGCGCTGCCCGCAGCTCTCGACAATGAGCAGTTCGCCTTCTACGGCAAAATACTGCGTGGCCAACCGGAGCAGCTGGTGCGGTGGAAGCGCTGCGCAGGGGCGGTAGATGGCGCGCTTGGCGAGGCGCTGGGCCGCGTCTATGTCGCCCGGCAGTTCAGCGCGGAGGACAAGGCACGCACCTCCGCCATCATGAGCGATATCGAAGCCGCGATGGGGCGCGATATCCAGCAGCTCGATTGGATGAGTGCCCCGACAAAAACAAAGGCCGAAGAGAAGCTCAACGCGGTCACCAACAAGGTCGGATATCCCGCCCACTGGCGTGACTACTCCAGCCTGACCATCACGCGCGGCGACGCAGTAGGCAATGCACGGCGCGCTGCGGCGTTTGAACGCCACCGCGTGCTTGCGAAGATCGGTACTCCTACGGACAAGCAGGAATGGGATATGAGCCCGCCGACGGTCAATGCCGACTACGATCCACAGACCAACAGCGTGAATCTGCCCGCCGGCATTCTGCAGCCGCCCTATTACGATCCGCACATGGGCGATGCCGTGAACTATGGTCAGGCCGGCGGCCTCGAGGGTCACGAGCTCACGCACGGCTTCGACGACGAGGGACGCCAGTTCAATGGCGACGGCAACTTCAACGAATGGTGGACGCCCGCAGACGAACAAAAATTCAAAGAGCGCGCCGACTGCGTCGTCAAGGAGTACGACGGCTTCGTCGCCGTCGATGATCTGCACGTCAACGGCAAGCTCACGCTCGGCGAAAACATCGCTGACATCGGCGGAGTTCGCATCGGCTACCTGGCCTGGCAACATCGTCTTGAACAGCCGGGCGTTACACGCGAAGCAGATTTGGATGGCATGACGCCGGCCCAGCAGTTCTTTACCGCATACGCGCAGAGCTGGTGCTCGAGCACTCGACCGGAAACAATGCGTCTTCGCGTGCAGACGGACCCACACTCGCCCGAGGAATACCGCGTAAACGGCGTTGTCGTAAACATGCCCGAGTTCCAGCAGGCCTTCGGTTGCAAGGCGGGCCAGCCCATGGTCAGCGCGAGCCGCTGCAGTATCTGGTAATCACTTTTGTTTCGGAGAGCCAACTTGACTTCATCCCGGATTCCTTCCACAGTGCTCCGCTCGCTAGCCGGCGCGGGGCTTGTCGTCTCGGCGCTGGCACTCCATGCGCAACCGCCCACACCAGTCCATACATTCCCGGGTTTCGACAAGAGCGCGATGGATACCACCGCCGACCCATGTGTCGACTTCTACCAGTATGCCTGCGGCAACTACAGCAAGCTGCATCCGATCCCCGCAGACCTCCCGTCGTTCGACCAGTTCGCTAACATATACGAATTCAACCTGCAGGCGCTGCATGGAATCCTGGATAAAGCCTCTACCGCGCACGCTGCTGCCGACAGCGACGACCAGAAGATTGGTGATTACTACGCCAGTTGCATGGACACGGCGGGCATCGAGAAGGCAGGTATAGCCGCGATACAGCCCGAGCTCGACCGCATCGCGGCCATCCAAACACGCGAAGAGTTAATTCCCGAGATCGCACACCTCCAACGCATCAGCGTGGACGCTTTCTTCGGGCTCGGCTCCCAGCAGGATCTCAAGGATGCGACGCGCGAAATCGCAGCGGTAGATCAGGGCGGAATCGGCCTGCCGGAGAAGGACTACTACCTCCGCAGCGGAGAGAAAGATGATGCGCTGCGCGGGCAGTACGTGCAGCACATCGCGAACGTGCTGAAGCTGCTCGGCTCCTCCCCGGACACGGCGGGCAAAAACGCTGCCGACATCATGACCTTCGAAACAGCGCTAGCCAAGGTTTCCATGGGCAATGTCGAGCGGCGCGATCCCGAGAAAACCTATCACATGGAGCAGATCGCCAATTTCGCATCGGACACGCCCAACCTGCACATGGCGGAGTTCCTGAAGGAAGCAGGCGCTCCACCGGTGACGGAACTCAACGTCGCAACCCCGGAGTTCTTTACCGGTCTGAATCAGCTCATCGCGTCCACCAGTCTCGACACGTTGAAGAACTACATGCGGGTGTTCCTGGTGGACGGCTTCTCCAGCCGACTACCCAAGGCCTTCGATGAGGAGCATTTCGATTTCTTCGGCCGCAAACTCCAGGGCATTCCGGAGCAGCAGGCCCGTTGGAAGCGTTGTGTCGACGCAACCGACTCCGCCCTCGGTGAAGTCCTTGGCAAGGTGTATGTTGCGCAATATTTCGGAGGCGACAGCAAAGCGAGGACCGCGAGCCAGGTGAAGCAGATCGAAGCGGCCATGGGAAGGGATCTCGATCAACTGGAGTGGATGAGCCCCGCGACAAAGGCAAAGGCACACGAAAAACTCGCCGCCATCGTCGACAAGATCGGCTATCCCAATAAATGGCGCGACTACTCCGCACTCACCATCAAGCCGGGCGACAGTCTGGGCAACTCACTTCGCGCGCGGGAATTCGAAAGCGACTACGAGCTTCACAAGATCGGCCGACCCGTAGATAAAGGCGAATGGGACATGACGCCACCCACAGTAAACGCCGATTACATGCCGTCGATGAACACAATCAATTTCCCGGCGGGCATCCTGCAGCCCGCCTTTTATGACAGGTCGGCATCCGACGCGACCAACTTCGGCCATATTGGTGCGGTCGAGGGTCACGAGTTAACGCATGGCTTCGACGACGAGGGCCGCAAGTTCGACGCGCAGGGCAACTTGAAGGACTGGTGGACCGCCGATGACGCGAAGCGATTCGTCGAGCGTACCGATTGCCTGGTAAACGAATACGGCAATTTCATCGCGGTCGACGATCTGCACGTCAACGGCAAGCTCACGCTCGGCGAGAACACCGCGGATAATGGCGGACTTCGGCTGGCATGGATGGCGCTGCTGGCCGATGCCGCGAGCAATCACACGTCGCTCGATCAGAAGACAGCTACCGGGTACACGCCGAAGCAGGAGCTGTTCCTTGGCTGGGGCCAGAACTGGTGCGCCTCCGAGCGTCCCGAGTTCCTGCGGCTTGCGGTACAAGTGGACGTACACTCCCCGGATCGCATTCGCGCGAATGGTGTGATCGTGAATATGCCGGAATTCGGCGAGGCCTTCGGCTGCAAGAAGGGCCAGCCGATGTCGCCGGCGCCGGAGAAGATGTGCCGCGTCTGGTGAGACCGCCGTGATCCAGGCTGCCTTGCCCGTCGGCTCCGCCCCGGCCATGGGGCGCCATGCTTGAGAACTTTCGCCTCACCGTCTTTCGCGCGGTGGCTGCACAGCGCAGCTTCCGCCGCGCGGCGGAACAGCTTTATCTCACGCAGCCTGCGGTGACCCAGCAGATCAAGGCGCTCGAAGAACTGGTCGGCTTGCCGCTTTTCGATCGCAGCGGCCGCGAGATTACGCTGACGTCTGCAGGCGCCCTGCTGTTGAAGCATGCTGAGCAATCCTTCAATCTGCTGGAGCAAGCCGCGGTAGAGCTCGCTGCGCTCAAGGGCCAGGTCTCCGGGACACTGCGGATCGCTGCCTCCACTACCATCGCGCAGTACATTTTGCCCCCGCTTCTCGGCGCATTCCTACGCCTGCATCCGGCTGTGCACGTAGAACTCGACAGCAGCAACACCGAGTCGGTCGTGGATGCAATCGCCACCGGGCGCGCCAGCCTTGGTCTGGTGGAAGGGCCGCCACATGCCGGCCAAGTCCGCTCCGAAATCTGGCTTGAAGACGAGTTGGTGCTCCTGGTGCCGCCGGGGCACCAATGGGCGGCACAGCGTTCGATCACGTTGCAGCAGATTGCTCCGGCGCCTCTGCTTATGAGGGAACGCGGCTCCGGTACGCGCGAGGTCATCGAAACCACACTTGAAGCGGCGGGCCTGCTCGCACGCGATCTGCACATTGCGATGGAGCTGAACTCTACCGAAGCGATCCTTGGCTGCATTGAATCCGGTGTCGGCGTTGGTTTTGTCTCGCGCAGCGCTGTCCGTCGGCAGCTCGTGATGGGCACGCTCGCCATCGTGCCTGTAACCGGGCTCACCATCCCACGCAATCTTCTGTTATTGACGCCGGCGGGACCTGAGCCAACTGGTGCCGCTGGCGCAATGCTGGAGCTGTTGCGGCAGCATCGTACGCAATTGCGTCGAACGCCAAAGCGCCGATAAGGCCCGCCTATCGGCCATCACAATTTCTGCTTGGACGCCGTTCTCCTCTCCACCGGACACTGGATTCACAGTGACTTCGGTCGGCACAAAACGCATCTTTCTGCTCTCGGTCATCATTGCTGCGAGCGGCCTCATCTCGCCAGCCGTCGCACTCGCGGGCGGCATCGCCTTCGGCCTGCTTCTCCCGCATCCCTTTGAGTCGGAGAGCCGCGATCTTTCGCGGCTACTGCTGCAGGCTTCCGTGGTCGCGCTTGGCTTCGGCATGAACCTCCGCCAGGTGGTACACGCCGGAGCATCGGGCTTCGTCTATACAGCCGTAAGCATCGCTTTCGCCTGCGTAGCTGGCATCCTCCTCGGCCGCATGCTCAGCGTGCATCCCAAGGCGGCCTTCCTTATCACCTGCGGAACGGCAATCTGCGGCGGTAGCGCGATCGCCGCCATCGCACCCATCACGCGTGCAGACGATGAGGACATGGCCGTTTCGCTCGGCACCGTCTTTACGCTGAACGCAATCGCATTGCTTGCCTTTCCCATCATCGGCTTCGCGCTGCACCTTACGCAGCCGCAGTTCGGGTTATGGGCAGCGCTCGCGATTCACGACACCAGCTCCGTTGTCGGAGCTGCCGCGCATTATGGCCCACAGGCACTTACCGTCGGTACGACGGTCAAACTCGCGCGCGCCTTGTGGATCGTTCCGGTTGCTCTTGCAACCGCCGCCATCTCCAAGAGCAGCACGCGCATCCAGTGGCCGTGGTTCATCCTGTACTTCTGCTTGGCAGCGGTAGCGAACACCTACATACACGCCGGCGCCCCGCTGTTCGCGGCACTTGCGAAACTCGGCCGCAGTGGGCTCACCGTCACGCTCTTCCTCATCGGCAGCGGGATCTCCAAAGCCACGCTACGCAAAGTGGGAGTCCGCCCCATGCTGCAGGGCGTCGTGTTGTGGATCATCATCGCCGCGCTCTCGCTCTGGGCCATTCGCTCCGGGCTCATCGGCATCTGAACGACATCTGAGCAACTTCTCAACCAGACCACGTGCCATTTTCGCGCTTCGGGCCTCGAGGCCTCTGCGGCGCCCTGCCGTTGGCCCGTAGAGTAGTAGCATGCCCTCTACCCTCGAGCACCCGCGCACTGCCGCCCATTGGCTGGGTTATGGCGCGTGCGCGCTGGCCGGCTGCTTTTGGGGTACAGGTTTCTACTTCGGCAAGATCGTGCTCGCAGTCATGGGCGTGGGCCATATGGTGCTCTACCGCTTCGCCTTTGCATGCATCGGGTTGCTGCCGTTTGCGCTTCGCCATCGCCCGCGTCTCGACGGGCGAGAGTGGCGGCTGCTGCTCATCGCATCGTTTTTCGGCATACCGGTGCAGTACCTCGTACAGTTCTACGGACTCTCGCTCACCACGGTGTCGCATGCGTCGCTCATGGTAGGCAGCATGCCGGTGTTGCTGGGCGTTGCCGCTACGCTCTTTACGGGCGAGCGGTTAGACCGGATCGGTTGGGTAGCTCTCATCAGCTCGACGCTCGGCGTCGCTCTGATTGTGCTCAGCCGCCACTCATCGGTGAGTGGCGGGGCTGGCGGCAAGGGCCCTTCGCTCGTCGGTGATCTGCTTGTGCTCGCAGCGCTCCTGGTCTCGCTCTTCTGGATCCTGATGAACAAGCGGCTCATGGAGCGTCACCCGCCTGCTGTCATCACGGTCTATGGCGTATATTCCGGAGCGATCATGATGGCCGCCTGGGTATTTTGGCAGGATGGCATGCCACCGGTTCACGGCGTACCTGTCTCGGCGTGGCTGGCTTCCGCGGCCAGCGGGCTGTTCTGCACCGCCGGCTCAACTCTGCTCTGGAACTGGGGTATCCATCATGTGCCCGCTTCGCGCGCCGCAGTATTTCTCAATATCGAGCCGATGCTCGGTTCGTTCCTTGGCGTGGAACTGCTGGGCGATCGCCTCGGTCCTTCGGCGTGGGTTGGCGGCGTGCTGATTATCGCGGCGGCGATCACCCTGACCAGCCGCCCGCATGGCCTCGACACGACCGGGATCATGGAATGACTAGCTATTAATAGGCTTAGATTGAATTACTTACAGTGGGCACCGGGCATAGGAAATCCACAGCCCGAAGTTACTACCGAAGCGGGAATCGCCTTGATATTCTTGGCGAACAAAAGGCGAATACGAGGTGATTCCCATGCTGTTTAACCCTTCCCCCGCCCTACACAAAATCCGCCAACTCGTCCGGCTGATCCGCCGGGATGCCGTTCCATCCAGACCATGCCGCAACACTCCCCTGCACGGGCAGGAGCTACCCGATCCCGCGCAGTTCGTCGACTCCTCGGTCCCGACAGGCAGCGACTGTTCCGGCCAGACCCGCTCGCAGCCACGGCGAAAACGCGCGAACTGCCCCAGCCGCAGCGGACGCTGAGCTGTGCCAATTTCAACTTTGCCAAGCCGCTTCGTGCCCGGTGTAAGGATGCCGATCTCGTCTTCGGCACCCGGCAGCCGGGCTTATTTTTTTCCTCCCCTGCAGCGCTACATCTGCCAGCGGAGGCGTTCGACATCTGCCCGGTGCCGCAACGATTCGATCAGGGCGGGATCCTTATGCTCACGTTGTCGCACGCGCCACCGCAGCTCGCATTCCACCGTCACTCGCGCGCTGTCGCGCGAAACGTCAACGGACCAGACGTGTACGCGCATGCCGCTCAGCTTCACCAGATCGCGCAACTCCCCCGATAGTTCTTCACTAGATGTGACAACGCACAGCGAACCTTTCTGCTCCTGTGAAAGATGGCGCTCCACCGCTTTGAATCCCCACAATGTGAGCAGCGTGATCAACAGCCCAATCGCACCCAGCAGAATCTTTCCAGTGCCGAAGCAAAGACCGAGCATCGTGGCCATCCACAACGTCGCCGCCGTCGTTACACCTAGCACCATGTCGCCCTTGCGCAGAATGGCTCCCGCTCCGATGAAGCCCATGCCAGAAAGTATGCCGAGCGGCAGGCGCATGAGATCGAGAACAGAAAATGAAGCGGAGTTCTTTCCGGAGGTGCCGAGCATGCCGTTGGCCAGGATCATCGAGAGCGACGCGGCCAGACATACCAGCACGTTGGTCCGTATTCCGGCGGGTTTTCCCCGCTCATCCCGGTCGAGTCCAACAAGGAAGCCCGCGATCACGGTGCAGGCCAAGCGTACCGCGACATCGCTCCAAGTGAGGGTTAGGGGCATAGGGACATCTCCAATGGTCTCGACCCGGAGATGTACGGGGTGATCCGTATGTTGCCTGTGTGGGTCGCTACAGCTCCATGGCGTACTGCGCGCTCAGGAATCCGAGCGCGGCCGGAGGCTGCTCTTCACTGGCGAGCGCCAGCACCAGACGCTCCAGCACCAGGCGCTTGTCGGGGGGCGACGAACGCAGCTCCAGGTCGGCGCGTGCGATGAGCCGCAGCGCGCGCGTCAACTCGCGCCGGCTCTTGTAACGACGAGCCTGGCGAATGAGATCTTCCGCGGCGAATGGCGGCATGCGAAACCCCTGCCACAGAGCCTGCCAGATGGCACGCGAATCGCGCACGTTCTTCTCCAGAATCACCAGCATCTGGCGAAAGGTACGCGCCAGCATGTAGAGGTGCCCGATCGCCGACTCCTCGCCACCATCGGACGCATTCAGCAGACCTTGCAACAAAGCAAGAGCGCGGGGACGATCCTTGGCCGATATTGCATCCGTCAGCTCGTATAGCGAACGCTGCTTCGCGCCCAGCACCATCGTTTCGACATCGCCCAGAGTGATGCGACGCCGTTCGCCTGTGTAGAGCACCAGCTTCTCGAGCTCGCTCGCCATCAGCATCAGGTCTGAGCCAAGCGCATCGGCCAGCTCGCGCGCCGCATCCACTTCGAACGCACTTCCGCGTTTCTCTGCCTCCGCAACCAGCCAGCGCATCGCATCACTCTCTTCGACGCGGACCAGCTCCACCATGCCGCACCAGTCGCCCAGCGTCTCGCGGATACGCTCATAACGGTCCTTGTCCTGCATCTCCATGCGGCGCAGGTCCGATGGCAGATGCAGATGGTCCGCGACGAAGATCAGCATTGCCTGGGGATTCGGCGAGCGTCCGTATGCATCGAGCGCGGCAAATTCGTCTTTCTTCCCGCCACGTCCGTAGAGGGTTTTGATGTTGCGCAGAAAGAGCACCTGAAAAGGCGCCATCAGCGACGGCGTCTGCGCGCGATCGAGCGCCTCGAAGATGCTGGTCTCGGCAAGATCGATCTCTGCCAGCGAGAAATCTCGCATGGCCGGATCAATCAGAGTGTCGAGGACAGCGCGGCGGCAGCGCTCATACAAAAATGCCTCATCGCCGAGCAGCACATAGCCGGGCCGGAGCGGGCCGTCGTGGCGAGACGCCTCGATCTCCGCGACGAAGCGATCGGAGGATGCAAAGCTGCGCAGCCCGTTAGACATGCTTGCAATCCCGGTATTGTCGAATCGCGCTCAGAAGGACTCCAGCATATCGCTCACTAGCGACTGGGCAAAGTCTCTGGAGAGACGCGCCATGGCAGGGGAATCTTCCTGCACAAATGTGCCCAGGTCCGAAGTGGCTTCGTACTGCTGATGAAAGGTGTACCCATCGTGCCGGTAGAGCACACGGCCATCGCGATCGGTCAGCAACACACTCGCGGTCAGGGTGATCATGTAGCTTGACGACTGCCCAGTGGTCACGCTGTAGGTATACGGCACAATCGTTTCGCTCAGCACCGTGCCCTTGAGTACCGCGTCCGCGTCGAGGGCATCTTCACGGGGCAGCACGCGGAACTTCGTGCGGGTGTTCAGCTCATGCACCGTCGCCTGCGTCAGCGCGACCTCTGTGTGCGAGAACTGCGTGCGGTTAGCAAAGAACGGCACCACAATCGTGTGCACATCTTCCGGGATATGCGAGGCCGAGCCTAGCGTGTGATAGCCGCAGCCCATCGCAGATAGCAGGAGTGCTGAAGCTGAAAATGTCGGGAAGGCGCGGCGCATTGCTGCAATCATTTTCGCAGAGTGACGACCGTGCAAAAACAGGCGTGCAAAAGAGATGGCCGCCAGTGAAGGCGGCCATACGGTTGTTCTGGAGGAAACACTATGCAGGCGAGGGGCTGCCTTCCGGAAAGCCCGGCGCACGGCCCGGCTCCGGCTTCACCACCTTCACCTCTGGATCGCCGCTGGCTGAGCCATTCGATGGCGGGTTGAGCGGTGGAAGCTCGCGCCCCTCGATCAGCATCTTGATCTCATTCGCGTCGATCGTTTCGCGCTCGAGCAGAGCAGTTGCCAGCCGGTGCATGATGGGCCCGTTCTGGTCGAGGATGCGGTACGCCGACTGATAACCCGAGTCCACCAGGCTGCGCACTTCGCTGTCGATCTGCCGGGCTGTCTCTTCGGAAAAGTCGCGGTGCTGCGCGATCTCGCGGCCCAGGAAGATCTGCTCCTCTTTCTTACCGAAGGTGAGCGGACCCAGCCGGCTCATGCCGTATTCGCAGACCATCTTGCGCGCGAGTTCCGATGCACGCTCGATGTCATTGCCGGCGCCGGTGGTCATCTGCTTGAGGTAAATCTCCTCAGCGCAGCGCCCACCCATAAGGATGGCAAGCTGCGTCTCCAGATAATCCTTGGTGACGGTGTGCTTGTCGTCTTCAGGCAGCTGCATCGTCACGCCCAATGCCATGCCACGCGGGATAATCGTGACCTTGTGCAGGGGATCGGCATGCTCGCGTTTGGCTGCGACCAGCGCGTGACCGGCTTCGTGATACGCCGTCACCCGCTTCTCCTCATCGGAGAGCAGCATGGACTTCCGCTCGGCGCCCATCAGGACCTTGTCCTTGGCCAGCTCGAAGTCATACATATGCACGGCCTTCCGATTCGCCCGCGCAGCGGTCAGAGCCGCCTCGTTCACCATGTTGGCCAGGTCGGCACCGGAGAAGCCCGGTGTACCGCGTGCGAGCACACGGAGATCTACGTCATCGGCGATCGGCACTTTCTTGGAGTGAACGCGCAATACTTCCTCACGGCCACGCACATCCGGACGCCCGACAACTACGCGGCGATCGAAGCGGCCCGGGCGCAACAGTGCGGGATCGAGCACGTCCGGCCGGTTCGTAGCTGCCACCAGGATCACGCCGTCGTTGGACTCGAAGCCGTCCATCTCGACCAGCAACTGGTTCAGTGTCTGCTCGCGCTCATCATGACCGCCGCCGAGACCAGCGCCGCGATGGCGTCCGACCGCGTCGATCTCATCGATGAAGATGATGCACGGTGCGTTCTTCTTGCCCTGCTCGAAGAGATCGCGCACACGGCTGGCACCCACGCCGACAAACATCTCGACGAAGTCCGAACCGGAGATGGAGAAGAACGGCACATTCGCCTCGCCCGCAACGGCGCGCGCCAGCAGTGTCTTGCCGGTGCCCGGAGGTCCGACCAGCAGAACGCCCTTGGGAATGCGCCCGCCGAGCTTCTGGAACTTCTGCGCCTCGCGCAGGAATTCGATGATCTCCTTCAGCTCTTCCTTGGCCTCATCCACGCCGGCCACGTCCTTGAACGTGACCTTCTTCTGCTGCATGGAGAGCAGACGTGCACGGCTCTTTCCGAACGACAGCGCCTTGTTTCCGCCACTCTGCATCTGGCGGATCATGAAGTACCAGACCGCGCCGATGATCAGGATCGGCGAGAGCTGCAGCAGGATTGGCCACCACGCGTTACCCTGCGTGTCCTTCACCGTGATCGAGACCTTGTTGTCCTGCAGGGTCTTGAACATGTCGGGATAGTTCGCCGGGACGGTGGTATGGAAGGCGTTGTCCTTGCTGTTGCGGAAGTGTCCCGTCACCGTGCTGTTGGTGATCGTTACGTCCTGCACCTGGCCTTGGCGGGCATCGTCCATGAACGTGGAGAAGGAGATCTCCTGCTCTTTGCCGTTGCTCGTGCTCTTCTGGACGATCTGCCATAGCAAGACCAGGCAGGCCAGAATGAAAACCCAGAAGAGGATCGATTTGACCGTCGAATTCACGAAAAAACCTCGTTTCTCTCACGCCCCGGAAGGAGCTCCCTAATAGATGCGCCGGCCGCCCGGGCCAATCGCCCGCCATCAAAGCAACCCGATGCGTTTCCTTAGGAATTAGACGTGCGAGGCCGGTCTTCGGTGCAACTTCCGGCCGCGCCGATAGGCGACACCCAGAAACCTGATAGCCAGCCGCTCACGCTCCGGTGACCGTACCCTGGATTCTACTCCGAGGTACCGCGCGAACTGCAAAAAAATGCCCTCGGAAAGGGCCTATTCTATTACCTAGGTGGGCTCGAAATACTTTCGAGTACCTAGTTCTGTTCCCGTAATGGTTCGACCGCCAGTTCGAGGCCCGGCGTAGCTTCTATTTCCGCTCCCCTCATCCATAGGATGCTGCTTCCCATCGCGAGCACCGGGCAGATGCTGCGCTCCGCTGCGGACAAACCGCGGCGCTCCAGCACCTCTTTCACCGTCTTCACTCCCCCGCTGTGAGGCAGCCGGACCTGGTCTCCGGCTCGCGGGGTACGGAGCACAAGAGTGGCTCCGGTGGGCAAAGCGCCAGTTGTAACCACGCGGAAGCCATATTCCACAGCCTCGAGGATGCCCGGTACCGGCACCGTGAGCTCCGGAAGCTGTGTGGAGGCTGACTCACTGGTCCGGACCAGACGCAGCTCGCGTGGCGTCCGCTCCGCCGCTAGTCCGCCCCCTAGCTCAATCCGTCCCCGCTTGCCTGACCCCCGCTCACGCGCCTCGGCCAGTTCTCGCAGCGCTTCGGTCTGATCGAAGGTGATCGCGGCTCCGAGCTGTTCGGCAGCAGCACGCAGCACACGGCGTTGCAATGCCGGATGGAGGGCACGAAGGCGTTCCAGTTCCATGGCAACGCCGCCTTCGCCTGGCCGGGTGGAGTTGGCCCTGCCGCCGCCGCGCACAGGTTTCCCGGGGAGCACCATTCCAGGCAGCACGCGAGCCAGTTCGAGCGCCCACCAGGCTTCTTCGTCCCGCGCCACGGCTGCCATCCGGGCCAGATGCTCAGCGATGCGCGGCTGGAATTCGCGCAACTGGGGCAGCAGCGTGTAGCGGACCCGGTTGCGCGTGAAGGTCAACTCCTGGTTGGTCTTGTCCTCGCGCCATGGCTGTGCCCGCGCCTCCAGGTACTCCATAATCTCGCTGCGGGTGACTGCCAGCAGCGGCCGCACGATACGCCCTCCGCCGGCCGAGGCCACCACCGGCGCAATCCCGCCCAGACCTTCGGTCCAGGCTCCGCGCAGCATCTTCAACATGACCGTCTCGGCCTGATCGTCCAGGGTGTGCGCAGTCGCCACGGCATCGACGTCATGCGCCGCCAGCAATTCGTGGAAGACGCGATAGCGCAGCGCGCGGGCGGCCTCCTCGATGCCCTGGCCGCGCTTCGCGGCAAGCAGGGCGACGTCCCCATGTCTGGTGCGGAGCGGCACCTCGAGCACCTTCGCCAGGTCCGCTACGAATTGCGCATCGCCGTCCGCCTCCGCGCCGCGCAGACCGTGATGCACATGGATAGCGGAGACCACGAGTCCAGTCTCCGCACGAGAAGCGACCATTGCCACCAGCAGCGCCACGGAATCCGCGCCACCCGACACCGCCACGGCAACCCGTTCCCCGGGGCGAAAGGCCTGTCGTGCCCAGTCGAGTTGTGGTTGGCGCGCTGCCATGGAGCGAACCCAGCCTCTCTCTAATAGCTAATGGATAGAGAACGGCTGTGCGCGAAGCGGATCTCTCCCCGTCACGTTATCTGTGCTTTTGCCCTAGTGTACGGGCGCCGGGGGTTCCGCTCTATACTCACAGGCATGCTCGCTACCCGCGCCGCCACTGCCGCTGACGCCGCTATCATCACCCACCACCGCCGGCGCATGTTTGTGGATGCAGGCCGCTCTGACAATCGCGTCCTCGATGTGATGGCAGAGCGCTTCCAACCATGGGTGACGAAGCAGTTGCAATCCGGCAACTACATGGGTTGGTTGGCTCTTGATGATGCCGGCGAGGTGATCGGGGGCAGCGGACTCATGATCCTCGACTGGGCACCGCATCCACTCGATCCAGGCTCCGACCATCGCGGATATCTGCTCAACGTCTATGTCGAGCCGTCGCATCGCCGAAAGCACATCGCAAGCCGTCTTATTGAACTCGCATTGGCCGAGGCCCGCCGCCGCCGCATTCGCGTGGTGGCGCTGCATTCGACCGACGCCGGCCGTGCGCTCTATGAAAGCAACGGCTTCCGCGCTACCAACGAGATGTTCTACGTCGAATCGGTCGAGGGCTAGATGCCGGCAGCGGGTCACCGACAAACGGAACCCGCGGCGCGTACCGACATCTCTCGTGCGCTGCCTGCCATCTTCGCGGCGGGGCTGCTCTGCGGCGTTATGGACATCAGTGCCGCTTTTCTGTTGACCTGGTTTCCGGCGCATTACCCTCCAAAACGCCTGCTGCAAGGCATCGCCAGCGGTCTGCTCGGAAGCGGCCTCTTTTCAACACGGCTGGGCCACAGCCGCGCTTGGCCTCGCTTTCCATTTCCTGATTGCCTTTACGGCGGCCACAGTCTTCTATGCCGCCAGTCGGAGGCTTCCGTCATTGATCGACCATCCCTGGCTCGCAGGTGTCGGATATGCGCTTGTGGTCTATGGCTTCATGTACTGGTTCGTCATGCCGCTCTCACGGCTTCACCGCCGCCCTGTCACCCTGTCTGGTTCGATGACTGCAATCGTCACCCACATCATCTGTGTCGGGCTGCCGATCTCGCTCACGGTGCATCGTTTCACACGGCGCTAGCTGACCTCACCTGGATGCGGTCACGCTGTGATGTTCTTCTCTGGCGCTGCCGAGCAGCGGCGTGACCAGGGCGACAATCTCGGGCACGATTGCCTCAGCCGGAGGACGGTCCTGCATCTTCAGCCATTCCTTTATAGCGCCGTAGATCGCCCAGCTTACCGCGGCAGACTGCATCATCCGCCGCTCTTCCGGAATTGTGGTGTTCTTCGCCATGCCGTCGGCCAACACCCTCCGGATGGCGGCAATCATCGCCCCGTCCTCCAGGGCCTCCACGTTGCTGCGGCGCTCCTGGCAACCGCTCGCAGTGCGAAGATTCGTTAGATAGTCGCAGGCCGCCAGGACAATGACCCCGGCTGCCGACGGGCAGGTACCGTCATAGCGAACCGACCGTTCATCAAGCATTTTGTGGAAGCCGCCGGCGATCATCGCCTCAAGGAGGGCGAACTTGTCAGTGTAATGGTCGTAGAAGGTGGCCCGATTCACCGTGGCAGCGTCTGTGATGTCTTGCACGGAGATATCGTCAAATGACTTCGTTCCAAGAAGTTGCGTCAGAGCGCCTTGCAAGAGCTGGCGCGTCCGGCGAATCCGCGGATCGCGGACGTCACAATCGGAAATCGGCATACCTGACCCAACCTCAGAAAAAGTCTGAATCGCCTGAACAACGAGTGTCGTCTACATACGAACGACACATGCTGCTTTGACTGCATTTGTCGTCCAGGAGATGCAAATCTATGCCGACACTACTCCAACTCGATGCTAGTCCGCTCGAAACATCCGTCAGCCGTGAACTTGGACGCGAATTCGTCTCCAACTGGAAGGCTTCCCACCCTGATGGTTCCGTGATCTACCGCGACCTCGCCCATAAAACTCCCGCTCCCATCGATCAGGCCTGGATCGGCGCTGTTTATACGCCATCAGACCAGCACACTCCTGACCAGAGAGTACTGCTTGCGCCGTCCGAAGCTTTGATCCAGGAGCTCGAGGCCGCCGATGAGATCGTGATCGGGGTTCCCATGCATAACTTCTCGATTCCCTCGTCGCTCAAACTGTGGATCGATCAGGTCGTTCGGGTCGGCCGCGCTTTTTCCTACGGCGCAGAGGGGCCGAAGGGGCTGCTTCAGAACAAGAAGGCAACGCTCCTCGTTGCGAGCGGAGGTGTGTATTCGGATGGTCCGGCCGCGTCCCTGAACTTCGTGGAGCCTTACCTGAGAACAATCCTGGGCTTCATCGGAATCACAGACGTCCGCACGGTCAATGTGGCAGGCGTGTCAAAGCTGATGTCAGGAGCTGTTGATCGCGTTACGCTGTTGCAGCCTGCTCTTCAGCAGATTCGCACCGACGCCGCCGTAAGCGCGATTTAAAGGAGACCTATGAAGATCGCTGTTCTTATCGCACGCATCCTGCTGGGCCTCATATTTGTGTTCTTTGGCCTCAACGCCTTTTTCAACTTCCTGCATGCGCCCATGCCCACCGGTCTGGCCGGACAGTTCATCGGTGCTTTGTATACCTCGCATTTCTATGTGGTTCCCTTTGGGTTCCAGCTCATTGGCGGCCTCCTGCTGCTGAGTGGACGCTTTATTCCGCTGGCTCTGGTCATCCTTGCGCCGATCTTGGTCAACATCCTGACCTTCCACCTTACGATGGCGCCGGGCATTCTGCCGGGGCTCGTCTGCACTGTGCTGTGGTTCATCATCTTCGCAGGGCATCGCAGTTCCTTCGCCGGAATTTTGAACGCCAAGGGCTGAAGAAACGGCAGCAGGAGCATCGGCCTTCCTGCTGCCGTTCTGCGATTGCAGCGGCGCGAATCGCCCGCCGCACCAGGTCTCTCACCGAGTCTGCTGTGGCGCCCGTACACGAGGTGCGCCGCAAGTGACGTCGCCTGCGGGGGCCGCGATGAGCTTGCAAGCGATAGCCCCTCTTACCTCGGTATACTCAATTTCTTATGCGCGTATTCGTTATTCTCCCGGCCGCCGGGCTGGGCACCCGCATGGCGCCGGGACAGATCACAGCCAATGCCGCCAAGCAGTTCCAGTCACTCGCCGGGCTCCCCATCCTGGTCCACAGCTTGCGCGCCTTCGCGGCTGTTCCCCAAGTGAGCGCCATCGTGGTGGCGGTCCGCGCTACAGAGATCGAACGGGTCCGGGCTATCGTCGCCGAGCATCAACTCGCCGGTCGCGTCACCGTGGTCGAAGGCGGCGATAGCCGTCAGGAATCGGTGGGACGCGCGCTTGCGGCCGTTCAGGCGGAGGACGATGACATCGTGCTGGTGCATGACGCGGTCCGGCCGCTGATTGACTCGAGCACCATTGCACGGACTATCGAAGCGGTCACCGAGTTTGGCGCGGCCATCGTCGGGCTGCCCGCCATCGACACCATCAAGCAGGTGGAACGTACCGCGCATGGAGCCATCATCCGCACGACCATCCCACGCGAGTACATCGTGCAGGCGCAGACGCCACAGGGATTCCGCTGGTCGATTCTGAAGCGGGCCTTCGCCGAAGCCGAAGCCGACGGCTTCGCCGGCACCGATGAGGCCAGCCTGGTGGAGCGCGCCGGCTGCGAGGTCGCGGTCGTGCCGGGATCGCCGGCGAATCTTAAGATCACGCAACCCGGTGACCTCGAGCTCGCCGAGTTCTACCTCGCCCGCCGCCAGACGGCGTAGAGCAGGCCAAGGACCGCGGCGTAGCCGCGCGAAAGAGAGGGCTTTCATGAATCTTCGCATTGGGCATGGCTGGGACTCACACGCCTTCCAGGCAGGCGTTCCCTTGCGCATCGGCGGCATTGCCATCGATCATCCGGAAGGCCTGGCGGGCCACAGCGATGGCGACGTATTGCTCCACGCGCTCACAGACGCCCTGCTCGGCGCAGTGGCCGCGGGCGATATCGGCACCTTTTTCCCGCCCGGGGATGCACGATGGAAGAACGCTGACTCGACCATCTTCCTCAATCTCGCGCTTGAAGAGATCCAACACGCCGGTTACCGCATCGTGAACCTCGACGCCACGCTGGTGCTCGCCAAGCCAAAAATCACGCCTATCGCCGGCGAGATCCGCGAACGGCTGGCCGATCTGCTCAACATGGACACCAAGGCCATCTCCATCAAGGCCAAGACTCCCGAGGGCCTTGGACTCGATCATGTGGCACAGGCGCACGCCACCGTTCTGCTCGAAAAGGTGGAAGACCCTGAAGAGATGAAGTCGATGAGCGCGGTCATCGAGAATCAGCGTCATCTCGAAGACGTGGTGCGTAACCTGCTCGCCGAGGTGCATGGCACGTTGCCGCAGCGGCAGACGGTGAAGGTCAAGGTCTTTGATACGGAAGACATCACCTGATACTGCGAAGCCCTTGTTTGACTCGACGTGTCACTCGATCTGGTGATCACGCTACCCGGCCGGGGGATGGTGTCATAAATGTAACCGTGACCAAATGGTATCGGCATGGGACATCTCTCGACCTTTCTTCCCGCACCTCCAAAGAGCCGCACGGGCTCGGCGTCTGTTCGCCGCCTGGATGAGGCTTTCGGAGTTACCTTTATGCTCTCCTTCGTCGTCGGCATGTCTTTCTGCGACGTCGAAATGAGCAGCATTTCGTGGATGGGAGTCGCAGGGACAGTCGGCATCTGCGCTCTTCTCTTCTGCGCCTCGCGCCAGAAGCTGGCGATGCTCCATCTCTCGCTGGTCCTGCTGGCCATACGCATGGCATTTGCCTTCATTGCAGCGCCGCCTGGCACGAAAGCGCTTTTCGCCAGCTGGTTCGCGGTATCTGCCCTGCTGGCTGCGCTCATTCTCAAGAAGACGAGAGCGGCCTCGCTTTAGAGACTCCGCGCATCACACCGTCGTTGATCGGCGTTTATTGATGGTGCGGAGCAGACGCGTCATAGATGATGCGACCGTCAAAGATCGTCAGATCCACATGCGTGTCCTCGATTTGAACCGGATCGATATGAAAGATATCTCGCGAGAGCACCACCAGATCAGCAAGTTTGCCCGGCTCCAATGAGCCTTTAATCTTTTCGTCGAACTGAGCATAGGCCGAGCCCACGGTATAGGCATGAACCGCCTGCGCCACGGTGATCTTCTGCTCCGGGATCCAGCCATCCGGATTACGATTGTCCAGAGTTCTGCGAGTGACGGCGGCATACATGCCCATCAAGGGCTCCATCGGCGCAACCGGCCAGTCGGAGCCAAACGCCAGGATCGCCCCGGAATCGAGCAGAGAGCGAAAGTCATACGCGAAGTGGATTCGCTCGGCACCCAGGCGTTTCTGCGCCCAGCGGCCGTCGTCGATAGCGTGATATGGCTGCATGGACGCAATCACTTGGAGTTGAGCGAATCTTGGAATATCGGGGGCTGTGAGGTGCTGCGCGTGCTCGATGCGCAGGCGGCGGTCGCGCGGGCCATCCTCCTTTTCGACGCGCTGGTAGAAGTCTAGAATTGCGCGATTGGCACGGTCGCCGATGGCATGAATGGCGATCTGCAGACCGGCCTGGTCCGCGCCTTTGATCTCCGCATACATCTGATCCGGATTTTGCAGTTCGTCGCTGGCCAGACCCCTGGTGCTGGGCGCATCGTCATACGGCGCAAACAGCCACGCAGTGGATGCGCCAAGGCCGCCATCGGCAAAGCTCTTGAGGCCGCCGATCTGGATGACGCCATCATTGAAGCCCGCCTGCACGCCGCTGTCGGCGAGGTACTTCCAATCGCGAAGCCGCAGGTTCTCCGAGATGCGGACGGTGAGTCGACCCTCCCGTTCGAGTGCCTGCATGGCGCGAAGGCGGTCAGGGCCGCCAGTGTCATGCGTATCGTTAGCCATTTCCTGCACGCTGGTGACGCCGTTGCGTGCAGCTTCGCGCTCAGCCGCGAGGATGGCGGTCTCCGTTTCCTGAAGCGAGAGCGGCGGAATGACGCGATTGATGAGCGTCATGGCTGCGTCCTTGAAGATTCCCGTAGGGTTTCCGCTGGCGTCGCGAACGATTACACCTCCGGGAATGTCCGGCGTAGTGCGATCAACACCCGCTAGCTTCATGGCCAGCGCATTGGCGAGTCCCATGTGGCCGTCCAGCCGCTCGACAAAAACAGGATTGCGAGTCGTGACGTCGTCAATCAATTGATGGGTGGGAAGCACAGCGGGTGTCCACCGTTCGTGGTCCCACTCACCCATGACGATCCACGCTCCATCGGGTTGCGACTTGGCAAAGCTCGCCATGCGATTACGAAACTCCGCCTGCGATGCGGCATTGCGAAGCTGCACGCCGGCAAGTCCCTGGCCGCCGGGAACAAAATGAACATGCGCATCATTGAAGCCGGGAACGACTCGGCGCCCTTGCAGATCGATGACGCGCGTCGATGGGCCGGCGAGGCGGAGCACCTCCGCCGATGTGCCTGCCAGAACGATGCGATTGCCGGCAATGGCAACGGCTGCGGTCTCCGGTTGCGCCGGATTTTCAGTCCACACGTGCCCGTGCACAAGCGCGAGGGTGGCGTACATCTGGGCATGAACAATGACGGGACAGAGAGCCGCGATCGAGCAAAGGCTAAGCTGCTTCAGCATTCAGGCATACCTGTTGGAAGAGAATCGGGGCTTCAGTATAGGTGGAGCTCGCGATAAAGAGGCGACCATCAGGATCGCCGCCTCGCGATTTGCCGCCTTGCTACTCTAAGCCATGCGCGCGCCGCTCCTGGCTGTTCTCTTTCTGCTGATTCCCGGCCTCTTCGCTCAGAACACATCGCAGTCGAACGATTGGGCAACTCCCGCGGAGCAGTCCAACTATCGCACCACGCCCGACTACGCAACGACCATGGCCTATCTGCGGCGGATCGCCGCTGCAAAGCCGAAACAGGTACGTATCGAGCCCTTCGGCAAAACCGGAGAAGGTCGCGAGCTCGACATCGTCATCGCGTCGAAGGACGGCGTCTTCGATCCAGACAAGCTCCACGCAGCCAAGCGCCCCATCCTGCTGGTGCAAAATGCCATCCACGCCGGCGAGATGGATGGCAAGGATAGCTGCCTCGCACTGCTGCGAGACATGGTGATTACCGGCAAAGATGAGGCGCTGCTCGATCGCGCCGTCTTCGTCTTCATCCCCATGTACAACGCCGACGGCCACGAACGGCGCTCCCCCTACAACCGCATCAATCAGAACGGCCCCGAGCAGATGGGCTGGCGTGGCAACGCTCGAAATATCAATCTCAATCGCGATTACATGAAGGCCGATGCGCCGGAGACGCGCGCCTTCATGGCAATGTTTCATCACTGGCTGCCGGACTTCTTCGTCGACGACCACGTCACCGATGGCGCCGACTTCCAGTACGACGTCACCTTCACCATCGAGTACTTCCCCAATCTCAATGCGGACACCGGCCAGTGGCTTGACTCGAGCGTGATCCCCGATCTCGAGCACCAGGTCGACGCAACCGGCCATCTCGCATCGCCCACCTACATCTCGCTCGTCGACGAATCTGATCCCTCGAAGGGCCTCGACTTCGATGCCTTTGTCCCCCGCTTTTCGACCGGCTATATGAACCTGGAAAACCGGCCCAGCATGCTGGTCGAGATGCACATGCTCAAGGATTACAAGACACGCGTCACCGGCAATTACGAACTGCTGCGCGCGCTGCTCAATGTGGTGAACCGCGATGCGGATAAGCTGATCGCGCTGAATGCCGCGGCCGATCGCGAAGCGGAAGGGCTCGGAGCGCACCCGCTGGGCAATGTCGGCTATCCACTTGCGCTGACGTGGTCCGGCGAGACTACACCATTTCTCTTTCGCGGTTACAAATACACGCGCGAGCTGAGCTCTGTCTCCGGCGCCGTGTGGGTTGCATACTCGCACGAGCCGTGGAACGTCACGCTCCCCATGCACACCGGCGCGAAGGTCAGCATCTCCGCTGTGCCCCCGGCCGCGTACATCATTCCTGTGCAATGGACTCATGTCATCGACGTCCTCGCGGCGCACCAAGTTATCATTCGCCGCACTACAGCGGAGTGGACCGCGCCGGTTGAAACCTACCGTTGCCATGACGGCAACTGGCAGCAGCCACCGTTTGAGGGCCACCACCCGATGTTCGCCGGCGAGGGCAGCAAAGGCCATCCAGGTGAACCGCCGAAATGCACACTCGTCACCGAGACGATGACATTTCCGGCAAACTCCGCTGTGGTCGAGCTGAACCAGCGCCTCTCCCATGTGGCGATGGCATGGCTCGAGCCGATGGCACCGGATTCCGCCATGGCATGGAACGCCTTCGACCCGATCTTCGAGCAACGCGAGTACGGCGAGGCATATGTGCTGGAAAAACTGGCGCGCGAGATGATGGCCAAGGACCCAAAGCTCAAAACGGAGTTCGAGCAGCGCGTCGAGAACGATCCCAAATTCGCCGCAAGCCCGCGCGCACGCCTTGAATTCTTCTACGACCACTCGCCATGGCTTGACCCGAAGCTCGGCCTTTATCCCGTTGGCAGGCTAACAAAGCTCGATGGCGTGCCGCTGCGCTAAGAGAAGGCCGCAATTCACCGACGTAAATCATAGTTGATAAGCCAGTTAGAGCAGATTACGAAAGAGTGCTTGCACTTATTGCAAATCGCGATATTGTTATCGCGGATTGCAATATGAGACTTGGCGAGAAAATCCGCTACCTCCGCGAAGTCGAAGGATCTCTGCGCGGACTCGATCGCGCTATGACGCAGCAGGAACTGGTGCGCGCCATTCGCCAGGAGATGGACACGGCGGTCAGCCAGTCCTACCTCTCGCAGATCGAGAGCGGCGCGCGCCCCCACCTGACCAACACCACCCGGCTGCTGCTGGCACGCTTCTTCAAGGTGCATCCCGGCTACTTGGTCGACGACCCGGAGGGCTATCACGCAGAGCTGCTCTCGGAGGCGCGGACGCTCGATGCGCGCGCGAATGAAGACAAGGTTGATCTGTGGCTGATTTCGGGCGCGGAGCGCTTTCGCCGCGATCCCGAACTTCGCCGTGCGCTGCTTGCCGCGGCCCACCATGAGGACACGCGCCGTTGCCTGCTGCTGCTTGCCGCGATACTCGAAACTCCATCACTTGCCGAGCGATTGCTCGAAGTGCTGCGGCCTGAGCTTGCTCCTCGGCGTAAGAACTCCACCGCGAAAGCCGGCCCAGAGAAGCGGAATGCCGCAAGCAATGGCGATCGCAACAGAGGTGCTCGCAATACGAAAGAGAGGAGATGACCATGCATACATTTCTGCTCAGCGCGGAGAACTGGTATCTCGTCTGCTTTGGCATCGGCCTCGTGTTGAGCCTGCTCACCTTCTTCGGTGGCTTCGGCCACCTGCATTTTGGCCACATGCATGGCGGGCATCTCCATCTCGGACATTCCCATGCCGGGCATGCTCATGCGCCCGGACCTGCCGGTGGACACGACGCCAGCATCTCGCCGTTCAATGGCTTCACGCTGATGGCCTTCCTCTGCTGGTTTGGCGGCACAGGCTACCTGCTTCACAGATTCACCGGTGTGTTCGGACTGGGTGTCCTCGCCATCTCGGTTATCAGCGGCCTGCTTGGCGCGGCGGTTATCTTCTGGTTTCTCGCTCGCGTGCTGCTGCCCAGCGAGCGCGTGCTCACCGCCGAAGAAACGGAGATGACCGGCGTGCTCGCACGCGTCTCGAGTCCCATCCGCGAGGGTGGCACCGGGGAAATCGCCTACTCGCAGGGTGGCGCGCGTCGCGCGGCCGCGGCGCGCAGCGATGCCGGAGGCGCCATCTCGCGCGATGTCGAAGTTGTCGTTCTGCGCTACGAGCGGGGCATCGCGTACGTACGGCCATGGTCGGAGTTGGAGGGACCGCCACCGATTTGACGCGCAGAGTTTGTCACCATTGCGGAGCGTTATGATCTCCTGGCCTTGAGCCCGGGCGCTCCGCAGCCCCGCCATCACAGCCAGGGACGGCGCGGGCTGCAGGCAGTACGGCTGGCCTCACTCGCTTTGCAGGGTAAGGATCGATATGCCGAACATTGTCACTATCTTCATCGGATTGGGAGTCGTCGTTCTCCTCATCATCATGACGAGCATCGCCAAGATGTTTCGTAAGGCCGGGCCCAATGAAGCCATCATCGTGTACGGGTTCCGCGGCCCGCGCATCATCAAGGGATCGGGCGCGGTTATCTTTCCTATGGTCGAAAGCTGCAAGCAGCTCTCGCTGGAACTGATGTCCTTCGATGTCGCGCCGCAGCAGGACCTCTACACCAAGCAGGGTGTCGCGGTCACCGTCGAGGCCGTAGCACAAATCAAAGTCCGCTCCGACCGCGAATCCATCCTCACCGCCGCAGAGCAGTTCCTGACCAAGGCGCCGGCGCAGCGCGAAGGACTTATCCGCCTTGTCATGGAAGGCCATCTGCGCGGCATCATCGGACAGCTCACGGTCGAGCAGATCGTGAAAGAGCCTGAAATGGTGGGCGAGCGTATGCGCGCCACTTGCGCGGAAGACATGAGCAAGATGGGGCTTGAGGTGATCTCTTTCACCATCAAGGAAGTCCGCGACAAGAACGAATACATCACCAACATGGGCCGTCCGGACATCGTGCGCATTAAGCGCGACGCCGATGTCGCGGCCGCCGAAGCCGAGCGCGATACGGCGATCCGCCGCGCCATTGCTTTGCGCGAAGCAGCCGTGGCCAAAGCTGCCGCGGACCAAGAGCGCGTGCTGGCCGAAACGCAATCGCTCGCCAAGCAGGCCGAGGCGCAGCGCGACCTGGACATCCAGAAGGCCCAGTTCACCGAACAGAGCCGCAAGCAGGAGGCGCAGGCAGACAAGGCTTACGAGATCCAGACCAACGTCATGCAGCAGCGCGTCATCGCGGAGCAGGTGAAGGTGCAGCAGATCGAGAAGGAGCAGCAGGTCAAGGTGCAGGAAGCGGAGATCCTGCGCCACGAGAAGGAGCTGATCGCGACCGTGCTGAAGCAGGCGGAGATTGAGCGTCAGCGCATCGAGAACCTGGCCGCCGCCGAGAAGTCGCGCCTGATGATTGAGGCCGAAGGCCGCGCATCGGCGATTCGTGCGCAGGGCGAAGCCGAAGCCGCGATCATCTTCCAGAAGGGCGAGGCGGAAGCGAAGGCAATGAACGTAAAAGCCGAGGCCTATCAGGAGTGGACGCAGGCCGCGGTGGTCGACCGTCTGATCGCCAGCATGCCGGAAGTGGTCCGCGCCATGTCCGAGCCACTCAGCAAGGTGGACAGGATCACGATTGTCTCCACTGGCGGGGATGGACAAGTCGGCGCCAACAAGCTGACCGGGGACCTGACGAAGATTGCGGCCCAGGTACCCGCGCTCTTCGAAGCGCTCTCCGGCATGGACATGCACGAGCTGATGGCCAACGTGAAGAGCATGCGCGCCCGTCCCAACGGCACCGCAAGCAACAGCTAACTCGGGAGGAGTGCCCGGTCTCGACCGGGCACTCCTCTCCACAAGCATCAAACAGCAAAGGAGTCACGCCATGGCATTGCTTGAAAGAGTTGCAACTCTGCTTCGCGCCAACCTGAACGATATGATCGACCGCGCGGAAGATCCGCAGAAGATGCTGCGTCAGCTCATCCTGGATATGGAGAACCAGCTTCTGCAGGTAAAGACACAAGTGGCCATCGCGCTCGCCGACCAGCACCTGCTCGAAAAGAAGCAGGCGGAGCATGAGGAGTCCGCCGGTAACTGGAAGCGTAAGGCCGCGCTCGCTGTCACTCGCCAGCAGGACGACCTTGCGCGTGCCGCGCTGCGGCAGCAGATCAGCCATCAGCAGATGGCTGCGAGTTTTGCCCAGCAGCTCAGCGACCAGCGTGCCGAGACCGAAACGCTGCGTACCGCGCTCAGCCGGCTGCAGCAGCGGCTGCAGGAGACACAATCCCGCTGCGAGCTGCTTGCAGTCGAACACCGCCGCGCCCGCGCGAGCCAGAAGCTCACTCCTGGAGGTCCCAGCGCGTCGGCCACCATGGCCCGCGTACGCGGCCGCATCGACCAGGCAGCCGCTGCCGGCCGGGCACAACATACGCTTCTGGCCGCTGAGACAGGCACGAATCGCGACGGACTGAGCGAGGCAGAGCTTGAGGAGCGTTTCGCCGCCATGGAGCGCGAGGACCAGATCGAAGATCTTCTGCGCGACCTGAAGGCTCAGCACGACCAGCAGCACAAGCTGCCCAGCCCAGCGTGAGCACGAAGCGTGCTCACGCCTCTATACTCGAATGTTCAGGCCGCTGCCTAATTTTTGCGGCGCGGCCTGACGGACATTCTCCCGCATGAGCTCGCCTCCAACCTATTCGCCCGCCATCGGCCGCACCGACGCGCAATCCTTTCCTGAATTAGTGCAGAGCGTCTGGCTGGCATGGCTGGTCCTTGCCCTCATCGTGCTTCTCCGGATTCCCTTCCTACTAGTCCATCCGTTGCAGGAAGACGCCTACATCACCTTCCGCGCGGCACGACATCTTGCCGAGTACGGCGACTTCTCCTTCAATCTCCACCAGCACTTCCCGGGCACGACAAGTCTGCTCTATCCACTGGTCGTCGCTGCTATCGATCTGTTCTCCCGCAGCTATATGGTCCTTGGGGTCCAGTTATTCGGGACATTGTGCATCGCGGGCGCCTGCTGGTTCATTGCCCGCGCGCTCTGCGATTCCCCAGCCGAACAGCAGGTCGTGTGGCTGCTGACTGCCTGCTGGCCCATCGCGCTGGTAATGAGCTACAGCGGCATGGAGACACCGCTTCTGGCCCTCGCGCTTGGCGTTGCCATCTTTGCCCTCGCGCGGGAATGCCATTGGACGCTATTCGCCGCAAGCATATTGCTGCTGCCGCTCATTCGTCCGGACGCGATTGCCTACGCCTTCATACTCTGCGTAGCGATGTTCCTCATCGATCGGCGCGCCGCAGTGCGTGGCGCCTTCGCCCTCGCCGTGGGTTGTGGTCTCTTCCTGCTCGGCACCCGCATCACGACAGGCCGTTTTCTGCCCACTACCGCGCGCGCAAAGGAGATCGCCTACCATCCTGACCACGGCGCAGCCGCAGTTGCTGACCGCATACGCGATCTCTTCCTCGGTCACTCTTTTCTTCTGCCCACTCCTTCGAATTACCTCCTCAAACTCAGCCCTCTGGTGCTGGTCCTGATAGTGGGCGCATTCTTTCTCGCCTTTCGCTATGCGCAATCGCGTCGGGAGCGCATCGTGCTTGCAACGCTCGCCTTCGCCACCATCGCCATCCCCCTGGCCTATGCGTATGGCGGCGTGCTCTTCTCCTGGTACCTCTATCCGGCAAACTGGATCGCTACAGCCGTCGCCATCGCTGTTCTGGTGCGCATCGTTTCGCGCCATCGCTTCCGTGTAACGGGAATGATGCTGCTCGCCGTCATCTGGATAGGGCTCGTCTTCATGCAATGGACGAAGGCGCTCGCGGCATCAACGCAGGACTATCACTATCGCGGCGACATCGGACGCTACCTCGCCACGATCAGTCATGGCCAGGGAACGCTCTTCCTCGAGCCCGCTGGATTGATTCCCTACTTCTCCGGCCTGTACACCGATGATGAAATCGGTCTCGTCTCCTCACGCGTGACGGATTACACGCAGCGGGACCCGGACGCGTGGTGGTTCGACTATGTAGTCTCCGAGCATCCCGATTACATCGTGGAGCGGCAGAGTTTCGATCAATACCGCACGATCGAAGGCTACACGCTGACTCCCCACCAGCAGCGCTGGTTCAATGCGCACTACCAGCTTCTGCGCCGCGTCCACTATGTACCGGCAACCTATCATCCATCGCCCTTCCTGCAAAAAATCCTCGCCATGGGACCGCTCGAGGACTACCTCATCTATGGTCGCCGCAGCCCCGTGCAGTAGCGCTGCCGGCGATGTGCGGTCGCCAACCCCGCAGTTCGCTCTATACTTTGTTACGAAGGATCGCGTTCGAAGATCTTCACTGCAACGGTGAAACTGCTCCGGAAAGGGACCGTCTCCGCCATGCCCTTTGATCCCCGCGCTGTTGCCAATCGCCTGCTCGACCTCGCCCGCAAGCGCCAGCTCATCATCGATCCGATGAAGGTGCAGAAACTCATCTACTACGCACACGGTTGGCACCTGGCACTGACCGGCAAGCCCCTGCTCGATCGTTCTGTCGAAGCTTGGCAGTACGGCCCGGTGCTGCCGGATGTCTACCGCGCCTTCCAGGAGTTCGGCGCACAGCCGATCACTGAGCCTGCCCGCTATGCAGCCGTCGATGGCAACAAGCTGGTGCTCCGCCGTTACAAATTGCCGGCAGGCGATCCCGACGTTGAATATACCGATCGCATCCTACGCCGCGTGCTGGAACAATACGGCAACTACTCAGCGATCGAGCTCTCCATGATGACGCATGCAGCGGGCACGCCGTGGGCGCAGGCCTGGAGCGAGAATCCCGGCAAGCGCTACATCCCGATCCCCGATGATGAGATCGCCGCATACTTCAAATCCGTGCTGAAGCCGGTGGCAGCAGCATGAGCACCACCCCTCCGGCATCTCCGGCCACAGCTCCTGATCCGGAAACCATCACCGACACCAGCGCCTCCGCCATTGCACCGCGCGTCGTTGCGGCCGCAAACTCTGGCCTCGCTACCGCAATAGCGGAGCGCGACCAGTACGACGAGGCGCGCAAGGCACAATTCCTCAGCTTCCGTCGCTGGCTGGTTCCCAGTCTTTTTGCACTGACGGTCGCGTGGCTCGTCTTTGTCGGTTACATCGTGCTGCGCGAAGAGATCCAACACGGGAGGCTCTCCGATACCGTGCTCATCGCGCTGCTCGGCACCGCCACGGCAAACGTACTGGGACTACTCATCATCGTGCTGAAGTCCATCTTTCCGCTCGATGTCGATCGCGGCGGAGATTAAGCAGATCCGGTAATTGTCTTGTCTCGGTGTCGAGTTCTCAGTATCCTCGCGACATCTGTCAACAGGAAGGACTCGCCATGGATCCAAACAACATTGATCCGCATCTTGCGTACCTGATACCCGGCGCCTTTATCTTCGGTCTCGTCTTTGTCGCGATCATGATCGTTCCCCTGTGGCAGATCTGCAAAAAAGCGGGCTTCAGTCCGTGGCTGTCTCTCCTGGTCCTGGTTCCGTTTGGCGCGCTCATCCTGTTGTACGTACTCGCCTTCGCGCAGTGGAAGGTCGCGCCGCTTCCGCAGTATGGCGCCAGCTTTCCTCCCGGTTCGTACCCACCGGCTGTGTATCCACCCGCCGCGCCGCCCGCCAATCCGAACAATCCCTATCCGCGCGGCTGATCCAGACTCTGTCATGAGATGGCAATGCGCAACGCCGTCTCTACGGCATCCTTCACTTGCGGCAAGGCCTCGTCGATCCACGGGGCACGCCGTCCGTCTTGCACACTCGCCCAGACTCGTCGCTTCGCCTCCCATAGCGTCAGCTCTAGCGTGCCGGGGTGCATGCCACGTTTCACATGCCAATGAATGGATCCCGGGTAGCTGCGCAGCGTTGCTCGCGTGGAGACCCGCAGGCCGCATCCGAGGCAGGCCTTCTCAATCAAGGAAGCAGCACCGCTCAGACTGCAGCCTTGAGGCACAGTGAACTCGACTTCCGTCATGGCCATGCCCTCCATCGGATCGCAGCCCCGCCACTCCAGAAATTGTTCTAGCATCAATTCAGATCGTCTATGTCTTCAATCTCTGAACGTCCCCGCGTCCGCTTCGCTCCCTCTCCCACTGGTTACCTTCACGTTGGCGGCGCCCGCACCGCGCTCTTCAACTGGCTGTTCGCCCGCCACACCGGCGGCACTTTTATCCTGCGCATCGAAGACACTGATTTCGAGCGGTCGAGCGAAGCCATGGTCGAAGGCATCCTCGAAGGGATGCGCTGGCTCGGGCTCAACTGGGATGAGGGCCCGTTCTATCAGTCGCGGCGGCTCGATCTCTACAAGAGCACGGCGCAGAAGCTGCTCGATTCCGGCCATGCATATCCGTGCTTCTGCACCAAGGATGACTTGGACCACCGCCGCAAGGTTGCGTCCGAGGCCGGCAAGCCGCCCATGTACGATCGCCGCTGCAGCATCATCGCGCCTGCGAATGCTGCCGAGCGTCGCGCCGCAGGCGAGCCTGCAGCCATCCGCTTTCGCGTGCCGGACGGGGGCGTTACTGCCTTCGACGACGCTGTTGTCGGCCGCGTCGAGTTTGCCAACAGCGAGCTTGAAGATTTCGTCCTCCTGCGCTCGGACGGCATCCCCACCTATCACCTATCCGTCGTTGCCGACGACCTCGACATGCGCCTCACTCATATCATCCGCGGCGCGGACCACATCTCCAACACGCCGAAGCAGGTCTTGCAATATCAGGCGCTCGGCGCGCCTCTGCCCATCTTCGCGCATGTGCCGCTGATCCTTGGGCCGGACAAGACGCGGCTCTCCAAACGCCACGGCGCTACCTCCGTCACTTCGTACAAGGACATGGGGATCATGCCCGAGGCCTTCCGCAACTTCCTCGCGCTGCTCGGCTGGTCGCCGGGCGCCGCAGGCAAAGACGCGGACGGTCGCGACCGTGAGATCTTCAGCTCCGAAGAACTGATTCGGCTCTTCTCGCTCGAAGGCATCTCGAAATCGAACGCCGTCTTCGACAACGACAAGCTCGCCTGGTTCAACACTGAATGGATCCGCCGTTCCAGTGCGCAGGAACTGCTGCCGCTGATCAAAACCGAATGGGGCAAGACCGGCTTCATTCCGGCACGTAGCGAAGCAGACATTCTTTCCGCGATCGAGCTCGTCAAGCCCCGCGCGCGCAGCCTCATCGACTTTTCCACCTCGTTTTGTGCCTACTTCAGCGACGATTACAACTTCGATCCGGCCGCGGTGACGAAATTCCTCAAGGAATACAGCACTCGTGATCTGCTGGTAGAACTCGGCGGCCGTTATGACGTAGCGCCCGAATTTAGCGAAGCATCCACAGAGCAGTTGCTGCGCGCCTTTGCTGAAGAAAAAGGCGTCAAGCCGGGTGTGCTCATCAACGGCGCGCGTGTCGCGCTCACCGGACAAGGCGTCGCGCCCTCGCTGTTCGCCGTTTTGGTCGCGCTCGGCCGCGACCGCGTCGTGCGCCGGCTCCAGGCCGCCGCTTCCATCAGTGCACCGGTTCCAAGCGCGGAGGCGCCGCAGTCTGCTTGAACTCGCCGTCGCAGGTGCCCGCGCACTCCGATGCACGGAGTGTTTATGGCCAGCGCCTGTCCTCGCTGGAATCGGAGCAGGTGCATCTCCGTCAACGGGACAGGCTTTTCGGTCTTAGCAAAGTCGTCGCCGCTACAGTGGCGGTTGTGGCTGCCATCTGGCTGGCTCGTCAATATCCGAACCTCCTCGCCTGGGCACTCGTTCCAGCGGTCATCTTCGTGGTCCTGTGGATCGCGCACGAGCGTCTTCTCCGAACGCTCGCAGCCTCCACTCGCCTCCAGAGCTTCTATCGGCGCGGTCTGGCGCGCCTGGATGATCATTGGGCAGGACATGGCGACGCAGGCGTGCGTTTTCTCGATCCCACGCATCTTTACGCGCGCGACCTTGACATCTTCGGCTGCGGTGGCCTGTATGAACTGATCTCGCAGGCGGCGAGTGCACCCGGACAGCACACGCTCGCCAACTGGCTGTTGCATCCGGCCGAGCCGGACGAGATCCCACGACGCCAGGAGGCTGTCCGCGAACTTGCTCCGCGACTCGATCTGCGCGAGCAACTCGCCCTCGCCGCCGATGCTATTCACGAAGGCACGCCAGAAGCGCTCACGCGCTGGGCCGAATCGACCGAAGCAACTGTGCCGGGATGGCTGCTCTACGTCGCGCCGCCGCTCGCGCTGCTGTGGCTGGGAAGCCTCTTTTATTGGATCGTCGGCGGTCCCTTCACATGGTTCGCTCTCCTCACCTTCCTCAATGCCGCGCTCACTGCACGCTTCATCGGAGCCGTCAAGCGCGCGGCCGTGGACGTCCTTCAGGTTTCGCCGCTCCTCGGGCCGCTGCACCGGGTACTCGCCGTCTACGAATCCCAGGCCTTCCACTCCCCGGCGCTCGCCGCCCTCACTGCCGCGGTCCGCAGCCACAGCCTTGCGCCCTCACGCGCCATCGCGAAACTCGAGCGCAATCTCGAATGGCTCGAGTCCAGCGACAACTGGTTCGTGAAATTGTTCAACCGGTTCGTCTTCTGGACCCCGCTCTGCATGCTTGCCATCGAGAACTGGCGCCGCCGCCACGGCACTCACATGCGCGCCTGGCTCTCAAGCGTCGGAGACTTCGAGGCGCTCAGCTCACTCGCAAGCTTTGCTTATGAGCGGCCCTCGTGCTGCTTCCCTACACTCGGCACCGATGCTCAGGCCCTCGATGCAGTCGGACTTACGCATCCGCTACTGCCGCGCGCCACCGCAGTTCCTAATGATGCTTCGCTTGACAAGGCGCACCCGCTCATCATCGTCAGCGGTCCCAACATGGCCGGGAAAAGCACACTGCTGCGAGCCATCGGTTTGAACGTTGTGCTGGCGCAGTGCGGTGCCCCTGCCTGCTGCAGCCGGCTCACACTCTCGCCACTCTCGGTAGGCGCGTCCATCGCAGTGCAGGACTCGCTGCAAAGCGGACTCTCGCGATTCTACGCAGAGATCCAGCGACTGAAGCAGATCACCGATCTTGCCGCGGCGCGCCCCACGCTCTTTCTGCTCGACGAGCTGCTCTCGGGTACCAACTCACACGACCGCCGCGTCGGCACCGAAGCTTTACTCCGCGGTCTGCTCGCCCGTAACGCGATCGGACTCATCACCACCCACGACCTCGCGCTGACGGAGATCGCTGCAGCGCTCAAAACGGAAGCCGCCAACATGCACTTCGGCGACCGCTTCAGCGCCGGGGAACTGCACTTCGACTACAAGCTCACCCCGGGGATTGCCGACAGCACGAACGCGCTCCAACTGATGCGTTCTATCGGGCTGGAAGTGTAGAGCAGCTCTAACGCGGAGCCGGCGTCTCTGCATCCGCCAGCGCATACGCCGTCACAAGCATCACCGCCGCGTTCTCTCCCAGCTCGCGCGGATTCACCTTGTCAAACGTGTCGGCTGGTGTGTGGTGATAGTTGAAGTAGTATCGGCTGTCCTGGATTGGCGCGAAGCCCGGCACGCCTTTCTCTGTCACAGAGTTGATATCCTCACCCGTCTCCGGACTGCGTTCAAGCAGCGGCGCACCGATCGGCGCAAGCACACGCGACAGCGGCTTCAGCCAATCATCCAGCGTGTCCCCACCCTGGAAGTAAATGCCGGTCGGATGTCCCGCGCCGAGATCCGATTCGATCGCACCCACATGATTCTTCAACTCGCCGGCGTAGTCCTTTGCGTAAGTCTGCGCTCCAAACGAGCCTTGCTCTTCATCCATCCACGCGACGAAGCGCACGGTACGCTTTGGATGAATCCCCAGTTTCTGGAGCAGGTGAATCGCCTGCATCGACACCACGATGCCTGCACCATCGTCGATCGCACCGGTCGCCAGGTCCCAGGAATCCAGATGCCCGGAGACGATCACCACCTGCTCTGGATGCTCCGTACCCGTCCAGTCCGCGATCACATTCGCCGTTTCCACCGGCGTCAGCGTCTCCGGCGTCAAAGTCAAATGCATCTGGACTTCGCCTTGCGATGCCAGGTTCTTCAGCAGGTCAGCGTCCTCTGCGGTCACTGCTGCCGACGGGATCTTCGGCAGGCCGGGCGAGTAATACGTCATCCCGGTGTGAGGCAATCTGTAGTCTGCCCCGCCGACCGAGCGCACCAGCGTCGCAATCGCGCCCATGGATGCCGCCACGCTCGGCGCAGCGCCACGATACAGGACGGCCTCGCCATACGCCGCATCGCCGCGGCCCTGCGCCGCCAGCCCTTTATCGAAGTGCTCGTTGAAGAGCAGGATCTTCCCCTTCACGGCATCCTTCGACAGAGCTTTGAGGTCGGCAAATGAATCGACTACGAGGACCGGCGCATTCACACCATCCCTCGGGGTCGCAACGCTGCCGCCCAATGCGGTCAGCACGATCTTCTGCGTGGTCTTCGGCGTCATGCCGGGCCAACTCGTCAGCTCCGCCGTTTCCTGACCGCGTACCCAACGGGGCACAGTTGTCTTCTCAATCGTGACGGTCGCGCCCAGCGCGCGCATCTCGTCGGCCACCCACTCCACTGCGTGCTGCGCCTGCGGCGAACCGGCAAGCCGCGGACCGATGTTGTCGGTCAGATGGCGCAGCTCCGTCAACGCGTAGGGATCCGTCAACGCGGCATCGCGCAGCCGTTCCATATTGGCAAGCTGTGCCGGTGTCCAGGCGCCTGGCGACTCGTTGAGCATCTGCGCGATCCGCTCCTGCGGCGATTGCGGATCGGATGTTTGAGCAAAGATGCAGGCGGGTACAGCGCTCGCAATCGCGAGCGAAAGCAGGAGTGGCGTCCGAATCATCAATCGTTTTCCTAGGAGTTCAGCCGCGATGCTATCACGCAACACACGAGCTACTTGGCCAGCAGACTTACCGCAACAGGGATCTTGCGCGGGGGCATGCACGCATTCGCATCGCACGCCTGGTAGCGTAGCGCTCCCTGCAACAAGTGGCCGCCCGGCGCAACAGTCATGTGCGCGCGCAGCGTCACCGAGCCGGTGTACACGCTCACCTTCTGGTTCGGCGCGAAAGCGAAGCTCGTATCCGTGCCCGGCGGAAAATCGACGCCGGTGACATTCACGCCGTCTCCGTCCACCACCATGAGTTGGGTCGGAATCAGGGTCTTCTCATGCGGCGTATGCGAGTTGATATGAAACCCGTCCTGGATCTTAAAGTACAGTTCCACCACCTGCGGTTTGCGTGCTGCAATCTCGGTCTGTTCCGGCCCGGCAAAGCGCACCGTCTGCGGCGTCTTACCGTCAGCCTCAGGTGTGTCCTGCCAGGGAAACTTCTGCGCGAATACCGCGGTCACAACGAAGCCGGCCGCAACGACGCACCAGAGAAGCCGGACTCTCTGGCTCGCTGACGTGATGACTCGCCTTCGCATCAATCCCTCGTCGCCAGTGCCTTCTTGATATTGGCCTCAATCTCATCGCGAGAGATCAGCCCAGCCGCCTCTTCCACAACTTTGCCGTCGCGGCCCACATAGAACGACGTCGGCAAAACATCGACACCGCCATAGGACTTCGCCGTCGCATCGCTGCCCAGCAGAATCGGATAATTCACACCAATCTTCCTGGTGAACTTCCCAATCTGTCCGTGGTCCTTGGCTTCATCCTCATTCACGCCCAGGATCTCGAATCCCTGCGCGGCGTACTGCTTGCGCAGATCTACGAACCACGGCATCTCGAGCTTGCACGGAACGCACCATGTCGCCCAGAAATTCACCAGCACCGCCTTACCTTTGTAGTCGGCAAGCGACACCTTGCGGCCATCCTGCGTCTTCAGCGTGAAGGCAGGTGCCTTCTTGCCGCGCAAATTCGGCAACCCTTCGGACTCCACGTCCTGCTGCACCGTCTGGTTGGACTGGTCCAGCAGCGCGACATGCGGCTGGGCCTTCTGAGCGGCGCGACGGCGCTGCAGGTTCTGATATCCAGACCAGGCCATCAGGCCCAGCGCGACAAACACAACGAGAATGACAACCAGATTGCGCTTCAAACAATACCTTTCCGCGTGCTGCGCCGTTTCTGCGCAACCTCTCATTTTATATGGACGTTCTTCCGGGCGGCTCAGGGTCGCCCATCCTGCGGACGAGCACAGTGCGCACCCGGAGTGCGCGTCGACCGTCTAAGCTGATTTCAAGATGCCGGAATATGAAATCGCCCTGCGCAATCCGACCGTAGGGGAATACTGCGAACTCCGCGTAGGAGCTGGCCTCTCCCCGCGCAGTGAGGAGATCGCGCGGATTGCACTTCCCAATACACTCTTTGCCGTCGTGGTCGAATACCGCGGCCGCGCGGTCGGGATGGGACGCGTTGTCGGCGATGGCGGCACCGTCTTCCAGGTGGCGGACATCGCGGTGCTTCCCGAACACCGGGGCCGAGGCCTCGGGAAGCAGATCCTCGACACCATTGATGCGTGGCTGCGCCGGACCGCACGGCCCGGAGCCTTCGTCAATCTCTTTTCAGATCGCGGTGTCGCGCCTCTCTACGCTCGTTATGGCTTCCGACCTGGCGATCCCGACGAGCCGGGCATGTGTTACGTGATGGAATGAATACGGCTGGCACTTGCCGGAATGCCTTCTCGCCTGCCATCGTCATTGCTGCACTGTACAAATCATGACCGGACCATCCGATCCCGCCACCACACCCGCCAGCCTCATCCGCACGCAGGCTGAAGGTCTTCTCGCTCTCGCGATGCGGCTTGAAGGCGCCATGGCTGCGCCTTTCGCCGCTGCGGTCGAGCTCGTACTTCGCTGCGGTGAGACGCGCGGCCGCGTCGTTGTCACCGGCATGGGCAAGAGCGGCATCATCGCGCAGAAGATCGCCGCAACCCTATCCTCTACCGGCACGCCGGCGCTCTTCCTGCATCCTGCCGAAGCCTTGCACGGCGATCTGGGAATGCTCATCAAGGGCGATCTCGTGCTTGCGCTCTCCGCCTCGGGCGAGACGGAGGAAATCCTGCGCCTGCTGGCCACGCTCAAGCGCATCGGGGATGCACTGATCTCTTTCTGCTGCAACCTCGATTCCACGCTCGCACTCTCAAGCGACGTTGCGCTCGACTGCTCCGTACCGAACGAGGCGTGCGGCCTGGGCCTCGCTCCTACCGCCTCTACCACCGCCATGCTCGCCCTGGGCGATGCACTGGCCATCGCGGTCTCGCTGCGCAAGGGCTTTCGCCCGGAGGACTTCGCATCGCTTCATCCCGGCGGAAAGCTCGGCAAAAAGCTCGCCTTCGTCCGCGACCTGATGCACGCTGGCGACGCTCTGCCCTCCGTCGCAGCCGCCACGCCCATGAGCGACGTGATCTACGAGATGTCGCGCAAAAAACTTGGTATCACGACAGTGCTCGACGGCGACGGTACGCTCATCGGCATCATCTCGGACGGCGACCTCCGCCGCCTGCTCGAAGGCCGCGGCCCCTACGCCCTCACCCTCACCGCAGGTGACGCGATGAATTCCAAGCCGCACACCATCGCCGCCGACGAACTCGCCGCCCGCGGCCTCGCCATCATGGAAGAGCGCCGCATCACGTCGCTAGTGGTGACAAACGACGAGCAGCACGCCCTCGGCATTCTGCATCTGCACGACCTCTGGGGACTGGAGCTGATCTAAGAAGGCGACGCTCTTTCTCTCACGTGCAATCAAGAATTGCACTAGCATGGGGGCGTGCCGCGCTCGCGTTTTATTGCTGCCTCTATGGCGGCCCTGTTTCTGCTCGGCGGGTGCCAGCGCAAACCTGCCCCCGTCGAGGCGCCGCGGCAATTCGTGCTGGCAGACGCCATGGAGCACTGGTACGGCCGCTATGATCCCGCGACGCAGACCGCGCGGGCCAACCTGCCGGAGCATCCCAGCATCGAGCTCGCCGGCTCCTGGTTTGCTCCCAAAGACCCCGTCGATATCGTTGTCATCTTCGACGCCGGCTATCTTCAAGCCGGCCATCCCCGCCACGTAGTCGTCACCGCGGCGGTGCCGCATCGCAGCGATAAGCCCGGCCGCCCCGGCGACGACCTCTTCAATTGCATCCTCTGCCGGCCGGTCATCGGCATGGCCGTCTTTACTCGCCGCATGAACACATGGCTGCTTGAAGACGAGAACGACGCAGTTGACCTGGCAGGGAGCAACGGCCGTCCGCCTTCAGTCAAGCTGGTCACGCTGGGCACTGATCTGCACGGTATCCGACTCGAAAGCCATACGCAGGCGGCTGACTTTGCCAGCACCAGCATGAGCCTGCTTATCCCTTGGCAGGAAGACGTCGTGCGCCCCTTCACCGGAGAAACCGGCTACAGCAATCGCGACACCTGCGGTCCCGAATCTCCTCTACGCGAGCCCTGCTACGCGTGGCAGCGTGCTGACACGCTCGTCCCGATTCCCGGTCAGGACTACGACGATCTGGTGCTCACCGGCAGCGGAACGCAACCTCCTCCGGAAGCGGAAGCAGCGAAGGCTGGGAAGCCCACCCGTGTTCATGGCAAGCACAAGCCCGAGCCGCCCACAGTGCCTGCCGCCATCCCCTACACCAGCGTGGAGAGGCTGCGCTTCCGCGACGGGAAATATGTCCCTCTTCCAGATACGGACCCGACCGTCCCGGCACACTAGGCACGAGAATTACGGTGCCGCAGGCGGTGCCACCGCCAGCGTTAGGGTCTGCGAATGCGTGATCGAGTCTGAACTCTGCGCATTTCCCGAAATGCCGGTTGCCGTCAGCGTGACGGGGGCGCTGGTGACCGACGCATTGGAGGCCGCACTCAGAACAAAGGTCTGCGGCGAACCAATCCCCACGGTTGCTGCGCCCGGTGCGACGCCGACCTTCGGCGGCAGGCCACTCAACACCAGCGTGATGCTGCCGGTCGAACCGTCCACGGGAGCCACCTGGAATCCGATGTTCACCGTGCCGCCCTGTGTGATAGTCGCTGCGCCAGTCTGCCCACTCGCGAGCGTCAAGGTGAAATCCGGCGGCCCGTTGTTGCCGCAGCCGGCCAAAGTAAGCGGGAGAACGCAAAGCACTGCCGTCATCAAGGACTTCCATCGCCCGCGCATTTGCAACCAGCCTCCTGCTTGTCTTTCGACCAAACTGATTCTTGGGATGCATCTTCGCCCCAGGCATCATCCCCGGTCATCATAAGTCTCATTGCCGATTGCCGTACCATCGCTCAGGTGATCCGTGTGGTCCGCACCATTCTCATCTATGACGAGCGCGCCCATCCTCCCACATGGAGCGACCGCATGATACCCGGCGAGTTCGGTATCCTGTGCGAAGATGCACGCACCGGCTCGCCAAAACAACCGGACAATACGCCGACGCCCGACGCCAGCGGGCAAATCTGCACCATTTCAGACTCACGGCAGGAGGCTGAAGAGTTCGCGCGCGATCAGGTGGAGCGATATCCGACCATGCGCTGCGTCGTCTTCGATCACGAAGGTCGAGCCGGGCAGCCGCTGCTGGTCGTCAATCGTCCAGAGTTTGCGCCTCGGGGTGAGATCGGGCCGGCGTTTCGTCGCTGGGTCGGCGGAATCTGCCTCGTGGCAGGACTCGCCTGCGGCGCATGGGAGATCGCTCATGATTACGCCACGATCTGGGCGGGGGCGCTCGCCATACGTCTGCTTCCTGTTGCCGCCGTGTTCCTCGGGGTAGAACTTGTCCTGTGGGCGCGGGACAAGTGGCCCCGCAATCGACTCCGCTAGGCAGGCGCGCGCCTCCGCTTCGATACACTGTTATTGCCGCTCGCATTACGAATCAAGCGCCGAAAGAAGACGAGATCCCTACCCGCATGCACCGTTGGTCCCAGCTTTTTGTCCCCACTCTCCGTGAAGCCCCCGCCGATGCCGAGGTCGCCAGCCACAAGTTCCTGCTCCGCTCCGGCTACATCCGGCAGCTCAGCGCCGGTGTCTACTCGTATCTTTTCCTCGGCCAGCGTTCGTTGAACAAGATCATGGCCATCGTCCGCCAGGAGATGGACAAGATCGGCCAGGAATTCTTCCTCCCGGCGCTATTGCCGCGCGACCTCCTGGAAGAGAGCGGCCGCTGGACCATCTTTGGCGACAATCTGTTCCGCCTCAAGGACCGCAAAGGCGCCGACGCCTGCCTGGGCATGACCCACGAAGAGGTCGTGACCTCCATCGCTCGTAACGAGCTGCGGAGCTACAAGCAGTTGCCACAGATCTGGTATCAGATCCAGACCAAGTTTCGCGACGAGCCGCGCCCCAAGTCCGGCCTGCTCCGCGTCCGCCAGTTCACGATGAAGGACGCCTACTCCTTCGATATCGATGCCGCCGGCCTGGACCAGAGCTATCGTAAGCACGACCAGACCTATCGCGCCATCTTCACCCGCTGCGGCCTCTCCTTCATCGTGGTCGAAGCCGACTCCGGCATGATGGGCGGCTCCGGCTCGCAGGAATTCATGGTTTACACCGAGGCCGGCGAGGACCTCATTGCCTCCTGCGCCAAATGCGGCTACGCCGCCAACATCGAGAAGGCCACTTCCCGCCTTGCGCCTGTCGAAGACCTCGCTCCCACCGGCGATGGCAAACCGGAGCGCATCCACACTCCAGGCAAAGCGGCCATCGCTGACATCGTCGCCTTCCTGAACATGCTTCCCCAGCACGACATCAAGGCCCTCGCCTACATGGCGCTGGGGAAGGACGGCGCCTGGAAGCCGGTCGCGGTCTTCCTGCGCGGCGACCACTCCGTCAACGAGGCCAAGCTCCTCGCGGTCACCGGCGCGCGCGAGCTGCGATACATGGGCACCGAAGAGCTGGAGACCTGGTTCAAAGGCCCAGCCGGCTACCTCGGACCCGTTGGCCTACAGAACGTCGCGCCATCGCAGGACGCGCCAGTGCTTGGAAGGAGTTTCTCAACTGGAAGACCTTTGGAACCGCACGAAATGCGCTCCTCGGCGGTGGCGGTCGCCTTTGCAAAGTCGGGTGAACTAGTCACAGTGCTCGACAAAGCCCTCGAAAGCCGCACCAACCTGGTCGCCGGCGCCAACGAGCTCGATTACCACTTCCGCAACGTCACTCCCGGCCGCGACTTCACCCCGACTGTCACCGCCGATGTTCGCGATGCTGTAGAGGGCGAGGGCTGTCCCAACTGCGACGCGCCCATCAAAATCGGCAAAGCAGTGGAGATCGGCCACATCTTCAAGCTCGGCTATCGCTACTCGGAGTCCATGGGCGCCCGCGTCCTCGACGCCAACGGCAAGGAAGTTATGCCCACCATGGGCTGCTACGGTATCGGCATCGAGCGCATCCTCAGCTCTGCCATCGAGCAGTCAAACGACGCCAACGGGTTCTGGCTGCCCCCGGCCATCGCTCCCTTCGATGTCGTCGTCACCGTCACCAACATTGCCGACGCAGCCCTGCTGAGCGCCGGAGAACAGGTGGCCCGCGACCTCGAAGCCGGCGGCTTCGATGTCCTGCTCGACGACCGCGATGAGCGCGCCGGCGTCAAATTCAAGGACGCCGACCTGATCGGCATCCCCTATCGCATCAATGTGGGGAAGAAGACCGCCGAGGGCCTGGTGGAGTTGGTCACCCGTGCTACAGCCGGGGACAGATCCGCCACCCGCGACCTGCCGCTGGGTGAGGTGGCAGACAGTCTGCGCGCGCTCCTTACCCGGCCCTGAACTGTTTGCATCGCGGGAGATGCTCCACCGGGCTTCTAACGACAGACCGGGATGTACCCTTCTGGCCACGCCAACTGACTGCTCGCGCCGCGTATCATAGAGGACATTGCGTCAAACGGATCGCGCTAAGCCTGCGCCGCTGACGTCATACCATCAGGATGCCTTGTCCGACTTCGACCCCAGTCCGCTGGCTCGTGCCCGAAGGGCTCTTCACTCGGCGGCAGGCTCCGTCAGGAATTTTTCTACATTGGCAGTCAAACTAAAGCTCCCGCCCAACCGCATCATCAGCGAAAAGCCACTCTGGGAGACGGTGCTGATCCTCGTCTGCATCGTCTGTACTTTCACGCTGCTTATTCTCGGCGTCACCTTCAGCTACTACTCCAACAAATACAAACAGGTCGTCGACGAGCGCCTGTCGAAGCCTCTCTTCAACCTGACGCCACGCATCTACGCCGCGCCGCGCGAGGTCCGCGTGGGACAGAAGCTTACGGCTGCGTCCGTCGCCCAGCAGCTCCGTACCGCCGGCTATACCGGCTCTGATAGCAGCAGCGCCTCGCCGATGGGCACCTATCAGCTCCGCGGCGAAAGCATCAGCGTGCATCCCGGCCCGCAGTCCTACCACTCGCAGGAGGGCGCCACAATCTCCTTCGACGATGGCATGGTCACCAGAATCTCCGGCGATGCGAAGCAGCAGCTCTCTGCTTACGAGCTCGAGCCCCAGCTGATCACCAGCCTCTCCGAAGGCGCCAACCGCGTCAAACGCCGCATCGTCACCTACAACGAGCTGCCGCCCGCGCTGGTCCAGGCCGTGACCTCCATCGAGGACCGCCGCTTCTTCTCCCACGGCGGCGTTGACTATTACTCGCTGTTTGGCTGGGCCTACCACGACTTGATTGGCGATCGCCGCTATCGTGGTGGAGCATCCACCCTGACCATGCAGCTCGCACGCGGCATCTTCCTCTCGCCGGCTCGCCACATCAAGCGCAAGCTGATCGAAGTCGCTATCACCTTTCAGCTCGAGCACCGCTATACCAAGCAGCAGCTCTTCGAGATGTACGCCAACGAGATCCCGCTCGGCCAGCAGGGGTCCTTCGGCATCTACGGCTTCGGCGAGGCCGCCCAGGCTTACTTCGGCAAAGATGTCCGCCAGCTCGATCTGGCGGAATGCGCGCTGCTGGCGGGCATGATTCAGCAGCCCAGCGCGCTGAACCCTTACCGCCATCAGGGCAAGCGCGCCATCGCACGCCGCAATGTGGTGCTCGGCGCTATGGTCGAAACCGGCGCCATCACCGAAGCCCAGGAACAGGCTGCGCGCCAGGAGCCGCTCCGCCTCGCACCCGGCACTATCGATGGCGGCCTTGCCCCTTACTTCATCGACATCGTTCACGATCAGATCGTCCGCAACTATGGCGAGCAGCAGTTCAGCTCCCAGGGTCTGCGCGTCTACAGTTCACTCGATCCTGATCTGCAGGAAGCCGCCAACGAAGCCGTTACCGAGGGCATGAAGACCGTCGACGAGCTGGTCGAAAAGCGACGCGCGAAATCCAAACACCCCGAGACGATCGACAGCCCACAGGTTGCGCTGGTGGCGCTCAATCCACATACTGGCCAGGTCCTGGCGCTGGTGGGTGGACGTAACTACGGCATCTCGCAGCTCAATCACGCCATCGCCCACCGGCCCACCGGCTCCATCTTCAAGCCTTTCGTCTACGCCGCTGCCTTCAACACCTCGCTCGCCGGAACGCAGCTCACTGCCCCGGCCACGGTCGTGGATGCCTCCGCTGATGCCAATCCAAACGGCAATACTGGCGTCGCCACCAACCCGCCGCAGAATGGCGCTACCCCGCCTCCGCCAGACCCCGGTTTGCACCATGGTCTCTTCACCGAGATCACGTTGCTCAACAACGACCCGACCACATTTGAAGGCGGCTATGCGCCGCGCAACTACGGCCATCATGGCCTGGGTGAGGTCACCGCGCGCTATGCACTGCAATACTCGCTGAACAATGCCACGGTCGAGCTGGCCCAGATGGTCGGCTATGACAACGTGGCCGCGCTGGCGCGCGACGCCGGCATTCGCTCAGCGCAGGGCACGCCCGCCGTTGCTCTCGGCGCATATGACGCCACGCCGGTGGACATGGCCGGCGCCTACACTACCTTTGCTAACAACGGCAGCCGCATCATTCCCTGGGAGGTTGCATCGGTCCGTGCTGCCAACGGCGATCCCATCAGCGATCACCAACCGGATGTCAAACCCATCCTCGACCCACGCGTCGCCTATCTCACTACGAACATGTTGCAGAACGTGATGAATGCAGGCACCGCTGCCGGCGTCCGCGCGCGCGGCTTTATGGCGCCTGCCGCCGCCAAAACCGGCACCTCGCGCGACGCATGGTACGCCGGGTACACCTCCAACCTCATCTGCATCATCTGGGTCGGCAACGACGATTATTCCGACATCAAGCTCGAAGGCGCGCAGGCTGCCGCACCCATCTGGGCCGAGTTCATGAATCGCGCCGTCAAGCTTCCCCAATACTCCGACACGCGCGACTTCTCCATCCCGCAGGGCGTCGACCTGGTGAAGCTCGACAAAACCACCAACCTCCTCGCCGACGAAACCTGCCCGAACGACTACTACGCCGCCTTCCTCGAAGGCACCGCCCCGCGGAACACCTGCTCCCATCCCAACGAGGACCAGCGCAACTTCTTCCAGAAGCTTTTTGGATTGGGGGGACCGCCGCAGCAGTCCCTGCCGCCACGCAGTGGGCCTACCGTTTTGCCTCCCGGCCAGCCGCAGCAGCCCGGAGTTCCCAACGTCCAGAGCGCCCAGAACGCCGAACAGGAGAAGCCCAAGCCGAAAAAGCGCGGCTTCTTCGGACGCCTCTTCGGGAAAAAAGACGATCAGCAGCAGCAACAGGACCAGCAACAGCCGCAGCCGAGTCCCCAGTGATTTGCCTGCCTCCATGATGTAAAATAGCTGTGATTTAAGTGGTATTTGCCCGCTACCCATGCGATACTGATGTTGTCAGGAGGATTCCGCCATGGCCGTAATGGCAATGCCCCGCCCCGATCTGGCCGCGCACCGCGAATCGTTGCTTCTGCCCAGGACCGAGATCGTCAGTCGCCTCGCCGCGATCCTCGGCCGCAAACTGACTGCATACATCGGCAAAGTGAAGGATGTCCGCGCCATCGACCGCTGGATGGCCGGCGGCGAAATTTACGGCGACGCGGAGCAGCGCCTGCGTTTTGCGTTCCAGGTGGCCCGCACACTTCGCGAGCAGGATACCCCCGCGGTGGTCCAGGCATGGATGACCGGGGTCAATCCCGAACTCGGCGACCGCGTTCCCTTGCGGCTGATACGCGAAGGCGATCTAGACATCGTTGGGTCGGAGGTGCTGCGCGCCGCCCGCGCCTTCCTCGCCGGCGGATGAGCGCATAGCCCAACTGACTCCAACTGCGGACAGCCCCCGAGCCGCGTTCTCTGACAAAGCATTGTTCCTTTGGCTGTAATGAGGCCCGCAGAGGCCTTGCGCCTTCCGTCAGGAACGGGCACGTCGAGAGAGTTTCCGCTTTCGAAAGCGTCAGGAAAATGCTTCAATGCTGCATCCCTGCAGCAGGAAGGCCCAACCCAGTCCGTGTCTCATGAGCCGTTGTCTCCCGGCCACCCCTCACCTGCACCTCTCGAATCGCGCATCGCGGAGCAGCCCCTCCACCGCATTGGTCGCTGGCCCGATCCGTGGCAGCCGCCCGATTGGGCACACGCGCACACTGACGGCACCTTCGGCAATCGCTTCGACGATCCCCAGGCCTACTACCGCGTCATCTACACCTCCAGCCGACGCCTCGGATGTTTTCTGGAGACCCTTGCACGCTTCCGCCCGGACCTTACTTTGCTCGCTGAGTTTGCCCAAATCGAGGGCGAGGACGACTTCACGCCGCTCGGCACAGTGCCGGCAAGCTGGTTGTCAGAGCGCCTCATCGGCACCGCGCAGGCCGAAGGGCAGTATGCCGATATCTACGCGCCCGGATGGATTGCCCTGCTGCGTCGCGAACTCGCCTCCACCGCCGTAGCGCTGGGCCTCTCCGAAATTGACGCCGCCACGCTACAGGCCGGCCGTCCACGCCAACTCACGCAGGAGGCCTCGCTCGTCGTCTTCCGCCATGGCCTCGATGGCGTCTTCTACCGCTCCCGCTACGGCCATTCCATCGAGAACTGGGCCATCTTCGAACCGTTCCCTCTGCGCAATTTGTCCGCCGCCGGAATCCTCATCAACGATCCCGACCTGCAAGCCGCGCTCCGCATCCACGGCCTGACTATGACGGAAGCACCAATCCCGACCCGCATAGATCCGACCCGCATAGATCCGACCCGCAGCTAACCCGACCCCGGCTGGCAGTCGGGACACCAGTAGGTCGATCGCGCACCCTGTCCCTGCCGCTGCATCAAAATCGTCGCACCGCAGCGCCGACACTCTTTCCCCTCGCGCCTGTACACCCACAGGCGCGCACCCGGATCTGACGCCCGCGTCGTACGGCGCAGGCCGGTGTAGGTCACCATTCGACCGTCCATCACGTCCTTCACATTCGCTTCAAGAAATGTCCTCGCACGTTCGAGAATGCAATCGATCTCCGCAGGCCGCAGCGCGCTCACCAGACGGAACGGGTGCACTCCGCAAGCGAACAGTACTTCGCTCTTGTAGACATTCCCCAGCCCGGCCATCACTCGCTGGTTCAGCAGCACATTCGCGATCTCCTCATCGCGATGGGCTATCAGCCGCGCCCTCGCCTCGTGCGATGCAAACTCTGTGCCCAACAGATCCGGACCCAGCTTGGGAATCGCCGAATTCCGCTCGAGGGTACGCGCGGTGTAGAACTTCGCCACCGGCACGTTGAACGCGACCGCTTCGAACTCCGCCACTGCAATCACGACGCGCATCTCTCGTCGCGGGCGTTGCCATCGTTCGCCAGCACGGTAAATGTGCCACGAGCCCGACATCAGCATGTGTGTCACGAGCACCAGATCGCCCGAGAGATGGATCAGCAGCCATTTGCCGCGCGACTCCGCCTTCTCCACCGTGCGGCCTTTCACCGGCGTGCTGTCATCAATACTCGACAGCGGCGCGAACGTCGTCTCGAAGCGCGTTACCACCTTGCCTTCGAGAACCTGGCCCAGCGTCCGCGCCGCGCGGTAAATTGTATCTCCTTCCGGCACTTATTTGTTTTCCTCGGGCGCAGCAATCTCCTCCCGGTCGTCGCCACTCCATGCAGGCGCACGCACACGGCGCACATTGAAGCCATTCGGAGCAGCATGAAAGCCGGCGTCCAGCAGGATCCGCGCTAGAAAGTGCGCGCCGACGGGCTGTCCATTGATCTGAGCGATCAGTAGCCCCGCCCCGCGATCCCCTTCCCGCACCGCCATCTCCACCTGCGCGCTCTGAACGAGGAACTGTGACAAATCACGCGCCGACTGCCATCGCTCCGGCTCCTCCGGCGGCAGAAAGACCTGGAGATTTGGATTGCCCCGTCGCAGATAGGCCACCATATCTCCATTGCGCAACACGACGCTCGCGCCCACACTGCGCGTCAGACTGCGGGGCTGGCCATCCGTCTCCGCTGCGTCACTCGACGTCGCCTCCACTGCCGGCCAGCGGAGGGTCGCGCCATATGGATTTGCGGGATCGGTCGCCGCCAGCTGCACCATCTCCGGCTTCTCCAGCCGGGGCTGCTGTCGCAGCGAACGCAGCAGGTCTACCGCCGACGGTAATGCAAACTGCGTCGCGCCCAGCCCGGCAACGAAATATCCACGCCTCACGCGCCCGCTCTCCTCCATCGCCTTCAAGACGTCGTAGACAGCACTGAAGCCACCCGGCAGGTTCTCCTGCGCCACGCTCTCGCGCGTCAGCACCCCGTAGCGGGCCAGTAGCTGGTTCGCAATCGCGTGACTCCAATTCGTAACCGCTGCCGGATCTTTCGCGGATTCTGCCGGCGGGACCAGCGCCCATCTACCCTGCGCGCTAGGCGGTGTGGTCCTCCGGGAGCGAAACGCCGCCACCTGCGCACCGCTTGAGTGCGCCCGTTTCGGCTGCCGTCCCACTGGCCTGGCCGTGTATGCGCGCAACGCATGAAATGTATCGTTGGTCACGGCACCCCGCCACACCAGCGTCCAGAGCGCATCCAGCGTCTCGCCTGGGTATCCGCCGCCCAGCGCGTCATGGAGTTGCGCAAAAAACATCGCGCCGCCACGCTCCAGTTGATCGAGCAGCGCCTGTTCCTTCGCCGTTGGCTCGACGGCAGCCAACGCGTTCTGCCGCAATGGTGGCAGCAACGTGCGCAGCCGATCAGACAGATAAAGTGCGATGCGCCCATCATGCTCGCCCAGCGGATCGAGCCCCACCCACACCACTTCACCCGCAGCAATCAGAGTGTCCAATTGCCCCGGCGCATAGTTTGCCAGCCGCGCGGGCAGGATGGCTGTCTCTACCAGCGATGCCGGCAGCGGCGCGCCCTGCAGGCCCTCAATTGTGTCCAGCAGCGAATCCAGACCCCGCCGCCGCTGCAGCACACCCTGCCAGTGCGTGTTCAGCCGGGCCAGCATCTGCTGCTCCACCGGCTCTACTTCTTTTCGTAACCGTGCCAGCGACTTCCTTCGGATCAGCCGCAGCACTTCGGCATCGCACCACTCACGATGAACGCCACCGGGACGGAAGCCGCCCTCCACAATCCGGCCGTCGAGCAGCAGCCTGCGCAACGCCGCTTCCACCGGCTTCGCATCCAGCCCGAATCGCGCTGCCGCCTCGGACTGCGTAAACGGCCCATGTGTGCGGGCATAGCGGCGCACTACCTCCAGCACCGGCTGTGCCACAGGTTCGAGCAGCGCCTTCGGTAGTCCCGGCGGCAGTGGCATGCCCAGCGCATCGCGATACCGCGCGGCATCCTCAACGGCGATCAGCCGCTTCTCGCCCGCGATCTTCACCTCCAGCAGACGCCTGGCACGCAGCAATCGTTCCGTGTGGATCGCCACATCCGGCGCAGCCAAACGGCGCAGCAATTCCGCGCGGTTCAGGTCGCCCAGCCGGAGCAGCAGATCGTGGATGCCGTCCGCGCCGCGCGCCTTCTGGTTCTCCGTCAGCGCCTGCAGTTGCTCTTCCACCTCGGCGATTGCATCTGCGTCCAGCAGCTCGCGCAGATCCGCATCACCCAGCAGCTCACGCAACTGCTCCTGATCAATCGACAAGGCCTGCGCGCGCCGCTCAGCCAGCGGAGCATCGCCGTCATAGATGTAGTTCGCCACGTAGCTGAACAGAAGCGAGGCGGCAAACGGAGATGGCGTCTTCGAGTCCGCGACGTGTACCCGCGTCGTCCGCGCATTCACCGAGCGAAGCACCTCGAGAAACGCCGGCATGTCGAAGACATCCCGCACGCACTCGCGATACGCCTCCAGCAGCATCGGAAATGCGGGGTAGCGCGCCGCCACGCTTAGGAGGTCGTAAGCGCGCTTGCGCTGGGCCCACAGCGGCGCCCGTCCTGTCGCACGGCGTCGCGGGAGCAACAGCGCCCGTGCAGCAGACTCACGAAATTTCGCCGCAAACAATGCCGTCGAACCAAGCTGCCGCAGCACCAGTTCCGACGCCTCTGCCGGATCTAGAAGGATCAGTTCCGGATCGGGCGCCGCATCCGTCTCTGGAAAGCGCAGCACGAATCCATCGTCGGCCCACATCGTCTCGACGTCGCCGCGCCCGCTCGCGCGTAGCCTGCCGCTGATCGCCATCGCCCACGGCGCATGCACCCGGCTGCCGAATGGCGTCAGAACGCACACCCGCCAGTCGCCCAGCTCGTCGCGCACGCGTTCGATCACGATCGTGCGATCATCCGGCACTGCCGTTGTCGCCAACTCCTGGTCGGCAAGAAATCGCAGCAGATTCTCCGCTGCCTGCGGATCCAGATCGTGCTCCCGTGTCAGCCGCGAGATCGCCGCATTACGCGGCATCTCGCGCAGCTCCCGCACCAGAGCACCGATGCGCCGCCCCAACTCCAGCGGCCGTCCCGCCGTGTCTCCATGCCAGAACGGCATCTTGCCCGGCTCACCCGGCGCCGGCGAAACAAGCACGCGATCGTGCGTGATCTCATCGATGCGCCACGTCGTCGCGCCCAGAATGAAGGTCTCGCCCGTGCGGCTCTCGAAGATCATCTCTTCATCCAACTCGCCCACGCGCACCGGCCGTCCCTCCGTCCCGGATAGAAAGACGCCGTACAGTCCGCGGTCCGGAATGGTACCGCCATTCAGGATGGCCAGCATCTTCGCGCCTTCGCGCGGCGTCAGCAGATTGCGCACGCGGTCCCATGTAATGCGCGGACGCAGCTCGGCAAACTCATCCGACGGGTAGCGCCCGGCCAACAGATCGAGCACGCCTTCAAACGCGCCGCGGCTCAGCTCCGCAAAGGGAGCCGAGCTTCGTACGATGGCGAACAGATCATCGACCGTAATCTCCGCGGGCGGCGGCGGTTCTTTCCTCGAGCGCACAGCACGCGAAACGCGCGGCGGCTGAGCCACCGTCGCCACCATTTGTTGCGCCAGCACATCCAGCGGATTGCGCAGATAGCGCGTCGACTCCACCAACCCCTCGTGCATCGCCCGCGTCACTGCGGCGCATGCAACCAGATCGGCGCGGTACTTGGGAAAGATCACGCCCTCGCTCGCCGCCCCTACCTGGTGCCCCGCGCGCCCGATGCGCTGCATCCCGCTCGCCACCGAGGGCGGCGCCTCGATCTGGATCACCAGATCCACCGCGCCCATATCGATGCCCAGTTCCAGCGAAGACGTGCACACCAGCGCGCGAATCTTGCCCGCCTTCAGCAGCTCCTCAATTTCAGAGCGCTGCGCTGCTGCCAGCGACCCGTGATGCGCACGCGCTACCGCCTCACCGGCAAGGTCGTTAATCGCACCGGCTAGGCGCTCCGCCGTCCGCCGATTGTTGACGAAGATCAGCGTCGAAGTCCGCTCTCGCACAATTGCAAGCAGGCGAGGATGGATCGCGCTCCAGATGGATGTGCGCTTTGGTCCTTGCGAGGCCGCACCGCTCGGCAACTCTTCCGGCTGGCCCATCCGCGCCATGTCCTCAACCGGGACCTCGATGCGCAGCTCAAGACGCTTCGGCTCGCTAGCATTCACGATCGTTACCGGACGGAAGCGCACCACTTGCTCTTCGCGCGCCGCGACCGCCTCTGCCGTTTCGTCGCGCGTGAATCCCGCCTCCATCTCCTGCTCCAGCTCATTGCCGGGCGCTGCAGCGGGTGCCGGTTTGATCTCAAGATGGCCGCCTTCCGAAGCGCCATCGGCCCCAGCGAGAAAATGAGCCACTTCCTCCAGTGGCCGCTGTGTCGCCGAAAGACCGATCCGCTGGAACGGTTTTTCCGTAATCGCCTGCAAGCGTTCGAGCGACAGTGCCAGATGCGCGCCGCGCTTGGTCGGTACAAGCGCATGAATCTCATCCACGATCACTGTATCGACGCCGCGAAGTCCTGCCGCCGCGTCCGAGGTCAGCAGCAGATACAACGACTCCGGAGTCGTGATCAGGATCTCCGCCGGACGTTTCCGGAACAGCGCGCGCTCCTTCTGCGAGGTGTCCCCTGTGCGCACCGCAATTCCTGGCTCGCGAACAGCAACGCCCGTCCGCCGCGCCATGTTCGCGATTCCCGCCAGCGGCGAGCGCAGGTTGCGCTCCACATCCACGGCCAGCGCCTTCAGCGGGCTGACATAGATGACGCGGCATGCCGCCGATCCCTCGGGTGCGGGCTCAAGCATCAGCCGGTTCAGGCACCACAGGAACGCAGTCAATGTCTTGCCCGAACCGGTCGGCGCCAGAATCAGTGTGTGTTCGCCGCGAGCAATCGCCGGCCAGCCCATCACCTGCGGCGAGGTCGGCCGGTCAAAGACGGCACGAAACCACTCCGCCGTCACCGGGTGGAACAGTTCCAGCACGTCTTGGGCCTGTTGTCCTGGACCAAACGATTTCTCTGGTTCGACCGCGTTCCGTGTTGTCTTTTTGCTCGCCATTCGCTCGTTGCTCAGACGGTTCTTTTCCTGCCGGGGATTCCTCCATCTCTAGATCGAAAAGAGCGGCCTCCAGCATCAGGATATGTAGCCGCACCCCGGCGGCGACCACCAGGCCGGCCCCACCTTCTAGAATGCCCGACGGGGCAAGAGGCCTCCGCACATGGTTCTAAAAAACTTCAGAGGCTCTGTCGATTTCCCGCCATTCCGTTCGACGTATGGGTAGAGACGCTTTCCGGGCAGCACCCGAAAGATCCAAACCCGGCAACCAAACCTGGAAACAAGGAGAGACAACAAGATGCAATTCATCAGTTTCTACACGCCCAATCCATCCGCTCATCAAGGTCCGCCCAGCAAGGAGTACATGGAACAGATGAACAAGCTGATCGAGGAGTCGATGAAGTCCGGCGAGCTCGTCGCCACCGGCGGCCTGACTCCGATCCAGCAGGGCGTGCGCATCGTTCAGGCATCCGGCAAGGTCACCATTACGGATGGCCCATATATCGAGTCAACCGAGATTATCGGCGGCTTCGCCATCCTCGAGCTGCCCTCCAAGGAAGCAGCGATTGAGTCTTCGAAGCGCTTTCTGAAGATCGCCGGCGATGGCCAGGTGACGATCCGCCCACTGATGACCGAAGCGGAAACCTGTACCAACGCCGAAGAATTGATCGGCAGCCGCTGATCGCGACCATCCATTTTCCCTAATGGTAAGGAGACCGCAATGCGTTTCATGATGCTGATGATCCCGAAGGGATACGAGAATGCGGCACCGGGCACCATACCCGATACCAAGGCCGTCGAGGCCATGATGAAGTACAACGAGGAGCTGCAGAAGGCCGGCATCCTGCTCGCTCTCGAAGGGCTCCATCCGCCTTCCATGGGCGCGCGCGTCAGCTTCGCGAGCGGCAACCCGCAGGTTAAAGACGGCCCTTTTGCCGAAGCCACTGAGGTTCTCGGCGGCTTCTGGATGATCCAGGTGAAGTCAAAGGAAGAAGCGATCCAGTGGGCCACGCGTTGCCCCGCCTCCGCCAATGAAACCATCGAAATCCGCCAGATCCAGGAGATGACCGACTTCCCTGCCGAAGTGCAGAAGGCGGCCGAGGGCTTCACCGAGATGCAGACGCGGTCTGCCTGACACCACGGCCGCGCTCTTCTTGCAGGAGGAGCGCGGCAATCACCTGAGTTAAATAAAAACTAGCGAGGAAAGCCATGCCTGCGTCGATTGAAACTGCTGCGCCATCGAAGTCGCGCCTCCTCACGGGCCGCATTCTCAGCACATTGACCGTGCTCTTTCTCATCATGGATATCGCCTTCAAATTTATCCGCCCCATTCCTCCGCAGGTACTCCAGTCGATGGCCAAGCTCGGATTCGAACCCAGCTTGCTGAGCACCATCGGCATTCTGCTGCTCGTCTGCACCGTGCTCTATGTCATCCCTCGCACTTCTGTGCTGGGCGCGGTCCTGCTGACCGGATATCTGGGCGGCGCCGTCTCGGTGCATGTGCGCGTCGGTAACCCTCTCTTCGGCTATGTGCTTTTTCCGGTCTATCTTGGTGTGCTGATGTGGGCTGGCGTGTGCCTGCGGGAACCCCGCCTGCTGGCCCTGCTGCCTCTGAGAAAATAAAAGCAGACGGGAGGTAACTGACGTGAGATTCGTGGTCCTGCGTAAATCCGAGGAGTGGATGGAGTCCGGGGCGCCACCCGATCCCCAACTCGTAGCCGCCATGCAGCGGTACGACGACGAGATGCGCAAGGCCGGTGTGCTCGTCGCCGTCGAGCGACTGCAGCCGAGCTCAAATGCCACGCGTCTTCATATCAGCGGAGGCAAATCGCACACGGTGGACGGTCCTTTCACCGAATCGAGTGAGCTCATTGCGGGCGTCAACATTCTGGAGGTCGCCTCGAAAGAGGAGGCCATCGCCTGGATGAAACGCTGTCCCACCTGTCAGGGCGACAACGTAGAAGCGCAATTCGAAATCCGTGCTGTGCTCGAGCCATAGCAAAGGCCCCAACGGATCGTTTGCACTCCCGCGATGAAAGATGCTCTCATCGATGCGGTGACACCCGCCGTGGCCTCAGCTGACATCGACCGCACGCAGATTGATCGCACCATCAACGCCGTCTGGCGCATGGAGTCCGCACGCGTCATCGCCGGCCTCACCCGCATCGTGCGCGATGTCGGCATCGCCGAGGAGCTGGCACAGGACGCGCTCGTCGCCGCTCTCGAGCAGTGGCCGGCCTCCGGCATCCCGCAGAACCCCGGCGCATGGCTCATGGCTGCCGCCAAGCACCGCGCCATCGATCTGCTACGCCGCAACACTCGCGTTGAACAGAAGCACGAAGAGCTCGCCCGCGAGCTTGAGGAGCAGCAACAGCGCTCCTTTGCCGACTTTGCCAGCGCCCTCGCCGGCGCGGCCGATGGTGACATCGAAGACGACCTGCTCCGCCTCGTCTTTATCTCCTGCCATCCCGTGCTTTCGCCGGAGTCACGCGTCGCGCTCACGCTGCGCCTCCTCGGTGGCCTCACCACGCCGGAGATCGCGCGCGCCTTCCTCACTCCGGAGTCCACCATCGCCCAGCGCATCGTGCGCGCCAAGCGCACCCTGGCGGAAGCGCACGTGCCCTTCGAAGTCCCCACCGGCCTCGATCGCGCCGCACGCCTCTCCTCCGTCCTGGAAGTCATCTACCTGATCTTCAACGAGGGCTACTCCGCCACTGCGGGGGAAGACTGGCTGCGTCCGGCGCTGTGCGAAGACGCGCTGCGCCTCGGCCGCATCCTTGCCGGACTCGCGCCGCAAGAGCCCGAGGTCCACGGTCTCGTCGCGCTGATGGAGATACAGGCTTCGCGTTCGGCAGCGCGTCTCGGTCCAGGCGGCGAGCCCATCCTGCTGCTCGACCAGGACCGCAGCCGCTGGGACCAGCTGCTCATCGGCCGTGGCCTCGCTGGACTAGAGCGCGCCGCCCAGCTGAACTCCAAAAAGAATGCCGGTCCTGGCCCCTACACATTACAGGCGGCCATCGCCGCCTGCCATGCCCGCGCACGCACTGGCGAGGAGACCGACTGGCAGCGCATCGCCGCCCTCTACGCCACTCTCGCCGAGCGCCAGCCTTCGCCGATCGTCGAACTCAACCGGGCCGTCGCGCTCGCCATGGCATTCGGCCCTGCAGTCGGCCTCGAGCTGGTCGATAAGATCGCCGCCGAGCCGGCGCTCGCCAACTACCACCGCCTGCCCAGCGTGCGTGCCGAACTTCTCTTCCGCCTCGGCCGGCTTGACGAAGCATGCTCCGAATTCGAGCGCGCCGCCTCGCTCGCCCGCAATGCACGCGAGCGGGAGTTGTTACTCAATCGCGCACGTAGCTGCACATCCGTAGTTGCAACCGGCCCTGCCCCTCAGTAGCCTCGAACGAGATGCCGTCCTCTCCCATCATGATCTCGCCCGCGCATCGGGCCGAGCTCCTGCACGCCGCGCGACAGATTGCGCAGCATGCATATTCCCCTTACTCGGGCTTTCGCGTCGGCGCGGCGCTGCTGCTCGAAGGCGGCGACATCGTCAGCGCCGCCAATGTCGAAAACGCCTCCTACGGCCTCTCCATCTGCGCAGAACGCGCAGCAGTCTTCGCCGCGATCGCGCAGCACGGCCCCAAAATACGAATCTCTGCTGTCGCCGTCAGCAACCTAAACGACGCCTCGAGTTCCCCCTGCGGAGCCTGCCGCCAGGTCCTCTCCGAGTTCATGCCGCCAGAGGGCGTCATCCTCTTCCCTTTTGACGGCACGCTTCAAAGCCGAACACTCGCCGAACTCTTCCCCCTGGGCTTCGATCTCGCACATGCCGAATAACGCCAACGAATCTGCCTCCAGGCTCGACACCGGCAGCATCATCCGCCGCAAGCGCGATGGCAACGCCCTTACCGCCGCGGAAATGATTCACATTGCGCGTGGCGCCGCGGACGACTCCATCAACGACGCGCAGCTCAGCGCATTTCTTATGGCCACATTCCTCCGCGGAATGGAGCCGGAGGAGGTGCAGTCGCTGACCCAGGCCATGCGCACCTCCGGCGTGCAGCTCGATCTCCGCCGTCCCGCAAATGGCGGCGCCGCGCGTCCAACGGTCGACAAGCACTCCACCGGCGGCGTCGGTGACAAGACATCCTTCCTCATCGCACCCATTGCTGCCGCCGCTGGTCTTCGCGTGCCTATGCTCAGCGGGCGCGCGCTCGGCCATACCGGTGGCACGCTCGACAAGCTCGAAAGCATCCCCGGCTATCGCACGACACTCTCTCCCACGGAGATACAGATCGTGCTCGATCAGGCCGGCTGCTCCATCGTCGGTCAGTCCGCCGACCTCGTTCCTGCGGACCGCCGTCTCTATTCGCTGCGCGATCACATCGGCGCGGTCGAAAGCCCGTACCTCATCTGCGCCTCGATTATGAGCAAGAAGCTAGCGGCAGGGCTCGACGCGCTTGTGCTTGATGTCAAGACCGGTTCCGGCGCCTTCCTTCCCGACCCGGCCGTCTCACGCTTCCTCGCGCGCCTCATGGTGGACATCGGCGAAGCTTCCGGCACCAGAACCGCTGCGGTGCTCACCGATATGTCACAACCTCTGGGACGTTTTGCCGGCAACTCGGTCGAAATCCTCGAGGCCCTCGCACTTCTGCGCGGAGAGCAGAGCACGAATAGCGAGGATCTTCGCGAACTCTCGCTGCTCATTGCGGGCTGGATGCTCTTCCTGACGGGCGTCAGCAAATCTGCGCAGGAGGGGCGCGCTCGCGCCGAAAGCCTCCTCGCTGACGGCACCGCCCTGCGTCATTTCGAGCAGATGGTCGCCCTTCAGGGCGGCGACCTCGCCGCACTCGCCCACAAGCCGGCTCAACAGCGTGTACTGCGCGCCTCTCGCTCCGGCTTCCTTTTTTCCATGGATACCACCGCTATCGGTTGGGTAGTCCAGGGTCTCGGCGCGGGCCGCACCCAGCTTGGCGAACCCGTCTCCGCCCATGCCGGCATCGAGCTTCATGCGAAACTCGGAGCGGAGATCCGCGCCGGCGATCCGCTCTGCACCCTCTTCGCCGACGACACACACCGGCTCTCCGTTCCCGAGAGCATGATGGCGGATGCCATCGTCATCGCCGACGCGCCACCCCGCCCCACGCCGCTGGTGCATGAAGTACTCACCCGCGACACTCCGACCCAGAGCTCAGCCCAAAACTCAGTCAAAACCTCAGCAGTCCAGGACTAACGATTGGAACGATTCACCGGCATCCTTGGAATGCTCGCCATGCTGCTGCTGGCATGGCTCTTTTCCACCAACCGCCGCGCAATCCGCTTGCGAACTGTGGCATGGGGCGTGGGTTTGCAAATCGTCTTCGCCTTCATCGCGCTGCGTTGGAGCTTCGGCCGCAACGCCATGGCACACGCGGGCAACGGGGTCAACCGCCTGCTCAGTTATGCGTTCGCCGGCTCGCAATTCCTCTTCGGCGACCTGGGCAAGCAGCACTCGTCCTATGGCTCGATCGTCGCCTTTCAGGTGCTGCCCACCATCATCTTCATCTCGGCGCTCTTCGCCGCGCTCTATCACCTCGGCATCATGCAGATCGTCATCCGGGGCTTCGCCTGGGGGATGCAGCGAACGATGAGGATATCCGGCGCAGAATCGCTGAACGTCGCGGCCTCTATCTTCATGGGCCAGACGGAAGCTCCGCTCTCGATACGGCCCTTTCTCTCCACTCTCACGCGGTCTGAGCTAATGACCATCATGACCAGCGGAATGGCGCACGTCTCCGGCGGCATTATGGCGGCATACATCTTGTATGGCATCGATGCCCAGCATCTGCTCGCCGCGGTCATCATGACAGCTCCCGGCACCATCCTTGTATCCAAGATGTTGGTGCCCGAAACCGAGACACCCGACACCCTCGGTCATGTCCATCTGCCGGAGTCGGAGGAGCATCGCGAAGAAAACTTTCTCGGCGCGGTTGCGCGCGGCACCATCGACGGCGGCCGCCTCGCCTTCAATGTCGCCATCATGCTCATCTCTTTTGTCGCGCTCATCGCGTTAGTGAATGGCATCTTCGGAGGAGTGCATCACTGGCTTCAGCCCCGGCACATTCCCTTCCCCACATCGCTTGACCAGGTGCTGGGCTGGGTCTTCGCGCCCATCGCGTGGCTCATTGGCATTCCGTGGCACTCGGCGCCCGTCGTAGGCAACCTGCTCGGCACCCGTATGGTCGTCAATGAGCTCATCGCCTTCGCTAACCTTGGCGCGCTGAAGAGCACACTCGATCCGCGATCCTTCACCATCGCTACCTTCGCCCTCTGCGGCTTCGCGAACCTCAGCTCCATCGGCATCCAGATCGGTGGCATCGGTGCCCTCGTGCCGGAGCGCCGCAACGAGCTTGCCCGCCTCGGACTGCGCGCGATGCTCGCCGGTACCATGGCTAACCTTATGTCCGCCTCGATCGTCAGTGTGCTGCTGAGGTAGATTTCGAGTGTCATCTTGAGCGAAACGAAGGACTGCAGTCTGCCTATGGGCGCTCAGGATGTCGGAACGCAGGAACGCGACGGAGTTGGGGAGCAAAACGATTCTCGAGAGAGGGCAATCCACATGGCGACAGAAGACGATCTAGACCGCATCGCCCGACAGGAACGGGAGCTGCAATGGACATCCTTCAACGAAGATGACGCGTGGCAGCTCGGATCTACGCTACGTGAGCTCGCCGTGGAGCGCCAGCTCGCCATCGTCATCGACATCCGCCGCTTCACACCGCACTTCGGCAACCAGGCCGGCGCGCCGCTCTTCTATGCGGCACTGCACGGCACCTCACCCGATAACGCCCAATGGGCGCGACGCAAAGCAAACGCAGTCGCGCGTCTTCATCGCAGCTCATATGCCATCGGTCTCGCGCTCAAGGCGCGCAACACCACCCTTGAGGAGAAATACGGCCTTCCCACGGCAGACTACACAAGCCACGGCGGCGCGTTTCCCATCGCGCTCGCCGGCACCGGGGTCATCGGAGCGGTCACCGTCTCTGGGCTCCCTCAGCGCGATGATCACGAGCTCGTCGTCGAAGCCTTGTGCCTGGAGCGCAATCGCCACTACGCCGACCTGCGCCTCCCCGCGCTCGATTGATTATTGCGTGCGCAGTGTCGTCATCGGGTCGGTCTGCGCCGCACGATAAGCAGGCGCCACGCTGGCCACAAACGCCACCGCCAGCAGTACCAGCGACATCGCGCAGAAGGTCACCGCATCGAAGGGTTTGACCCCGTACAGCAGCGTCGCAATGAACCGCGTCATGGCAAATGAGATTACGAGACCTGTTGCAACACCAATTGCAGCAAGTGTCATCCCGCGCTTCAGGATCATGCGCAACACATCGCCGCGTTGCGCTCCGACCGCCAGTCGCAACGCGATCTCCAGAGCCCTCAGTTGCACGATGTAAGCCAGCACCCCATATAGACCCACTGCCGCCAGCAGCAGCGCAATCGCAGCGAAGCTCGTCAGCAGCAACGTTTGGAATCGTGCCGGCGCGACCGCCTGCGCAACGTAGTACTCCAGCGGATGCACGCGGTACGTCGGAATGGTTGAGTCCATGCCGGCAACCGTAGCCCTGACCGCGCGCTCCAGCAGCGCTGGATCGCCGGTCGTGCGAAGCACCAAATATGGAGTCGTAATCACCGCCTGCGTCCAGGGCAGGTAATAGTGCGGCACCGGATCCACAGCGAGGCCGCGCTGGTGGATGTCGCCTACCACGCCCACAATCTCGCGTACCGGATGGTTCACCACGTCATCACCCAGGTCCGCTGTCATGTGCCTGCCAATCGGATTTACGCCCGCGAAATACTTTTTCACGAACGCCTGGTCGATAATCGCCACCGGCGCACTCTTGGTTTTGTCCATGTCGGTGAACGTTCTTCCGGCGATCAGCGGAATCCGCATCGTCTCGAAGTAGCCAGGTTGCGCCACACCTATCGCCTCATTCGGGTGATCGCTCTTTGCCAGTGGATGACCTTCGACCGTAAACGAGATCGTGGCCTCGCTGCCGGACATCGGCATCGGCCATCCTGCCGATGCAGACTTCACCCCAGGCAGCACATTGAGCCGCCTCGTCAGTTCTTCGACAAAGTGGATCTTCTGGTCGTGTGTATAGCCGGAGTCGGACATCGTGTAACGCGCCGTCAGCACCTGGTGCGCATCGAAGCCCGGATCCACCCGCAACACGCTCACGAAGCTGCGGATCAGCAGACCTGCACCCACCAGCAGCACCAGTCCCAGCGCCGTTTCCCCAATCACCAGCCAGGTCTGCAGGCGGTGGTGGGCGCGTCCGCGAGTCACCGTGCGCGTGCCGTCACGCAATGCCAGCGCTGGCGCAAGTCGTGAAATCCGCAATGCCGGCACGACGCCGAACAGGATGCCCGTCAGAACCGAGACACCCATGGAAAACGCCAGCACGTGCATATCCAGCGACATGCTTCCCAGTCTCGGCAGCGCTCTCGGAAACAAAAGGCTCAGCTCTTTCAACACCCCTGACGCGAGCGCAATTCCCGCCGCCCCGCTGATCAGCGAGAGCACCACCGACTCTGTCAGCAGTTGCCAAACGATTTCGCTCCGACTTGCACCCAATGCTCCTCGCAGCGCAATCTCGCCGCTGCGCCGCGAACTGCGCACCAGCAGCAGCCCCGCCACGTTCACGCACGCGATCAGCAGCACCAGCGCAACCGCGCCGAACAGCACCTCGAGCACCGGTCGTGTCTTGCCCACTTCGTATTCGAGCTGCGGCAACACTCGCGCTGTTGTGAACCATTTGTTGGTGTCGGAGTACTGCCTCGCCAGCGCACGGGCCACGCTGCTCAGATCGGCGTTCGCCTGCGCCACCGTCACTCCGGGCTTGAGTCGCCCGATGACTTCAATGCCGTCCGCGCCGCGCTGGACGGTTGCGGGGGTAGCACCCTCCTGGTCACTCGCCAGCGAGGTCCATGCTTCAACGCCGCTTTCGGTTGGGAAATGGAATCCGGCCGGCATGACGCCGGCAATCGTGTAGCGCTCACTATCCAGCGTCACCTGCTGTCCTACAATGTTGCGGTCACCGCCGAACCGCGATTGCCACAGCTCATAGCTCAACATCAATGTGCGATTGCCGGCCCTTTCCTCGTCCCAGCGGAAGTCGCGTCCCAGCAACGGGGCGACGCCAAGCACCTGGAAGAAATTCGAGGAGACTATGTACGCGCCCAGTTGCTGTGCCGGGCCGCCTCCGGTCAAGGTCATGTTCCGGCCCGAATACGAAGCCAGCCCCTGCAAGGTGCGGTTCTGCGCGCGCCAGTCAAAATAGTCCGGGTAGCTCAGTGACTCCGGAATCGCAACGCCTGACGAGTGGTCCTCCTGCGTAATCCGCATCAGCCGGTCCGGCTCCGGATAGGGCAACGGCTTCAGCAACACCGCATTCACAAGGCTGAAGATCGCCGTCGTCGCCCCGATCCCCAGCGCGAGCGTCACAACTGCGGCGATTGCAAACGAAGGACTCTTCCGCAACTGCCGAAAGCTGAATCGGAAATAGCCAAGAAAGCGCTCCATGAAACCCTCGCGAGGAAAGACAAAATCGCATCGAAAGGTGCACGTCGGTGACCACTCCGCCCACAGAGCAAATCCGTTGAAATCAATGGATTCATCCCGATCTACGGGCGCTCGCACAAATGCGCCTGTTCACATCGCGACATCGGCTGTCCGCAGCCGGACACGACCAGACCTAGCGCGAGCTCAGCACAAAGCGGTTCCCCTCCGAATCCCTGAAGATTGCAGAGGTTCCCCACTTCTCTTTCTTCGGCTCAGCGATAAACTCCACGCCGCGCTCCTTCAGCGTCTTCGCTGTGGCGCTCGCATCCTCGGTCCAGAAGGACATGTTCATGAAGCCGCCCGGCTGCGGTCCCTCTTCCGTCCGAAACAGCACCACACCCGTATCCGCGCCCGGAATCGCCAGCTCGATCCACCGCTGCTTGCCATCGAAGGGCTGGTCGGTGGCCACGCGGAAACCAAGCTTCTCCGTATAGAACGCCAGGGCCCGGTCCTGGTCAACCACTGGAATGCTGACAAACTTCACGCCTCGAATCATGACTGTTCCTCCGGCACGCATTGTTGCCCGGCAGTCCGCTCGGCCGCAAGTCAGCTGTATGCTCTGGCACTATAGTGCAATGAACCATATTGCTATCGACGAATACGTGCTGGATGTCCTGCTGCCTGACCTGGTCGGACACGACCGCTCGGCGCCGGCATTCCTTGTCTATCTCGTGCTGTGGACCGTCCTGTTTCGCTCCGGTGAGCGCCGCGTCCAGATGAGCCTCCGCCAACTCGCCGAATCCAGCGGGCTCTCGAAATCAGCTGTGCAGAAGGCGGTCCGTCTGCTTACACGCCGTCATCTGGTCCAGGTCCGACGGCGCTCCGTAACCAGCGCTCCCGAATACGAGTTGATCCGGCACTGGTTGCGCCGGCGCGCTCGTCGCGCCTGACGCAACCCATAGCCAGCAAACTACACTCGCGCTTCCAGCACCATGTTGAACGGAGTCTCCGCTGCACGGCGCACCTGCGTGAAGCCCGCCTCATTCAGCACCTCGGTAAGGCGCTTCTGTCCCGCCTGTGCACCGAGTCCCAGGCCAACCTCCTGCGACAGCGACGCCGGCACGCAGACCATTGTGGAGGCCGAATAGTAGACCCGGCCCACCGGATTCAGGTTTGACGCTGTATCGTCACCTGCAATCGGCTCGACGATCATCCAGGTGCCTCCCGGCGCCAGTGCCTTCTTTATGTGCTGTGCCGCACCCACCGGATCGCCCATGTCATGCAGACAATCGAACGTGGTCACGAAATCGTAACCGCTGCCCGGAATCGCCGCTGCGGGCGATACGTCGAACGTCGCCGCATCCTGCAGGCCTTGGCGCTTCGCCGAGGCGCGCGCACTTTCGATGGATGCGTCGTGATAGTCGAAACCGGTGAACTTCGACTTCGGATACGCCTTCGCCATCAATATCGTCGACGCGCCATGCCCGCAGCCGATGTCCGCCACCTTCGCTCCGGCCTTTAGCTTCGCCTCCACGCCGGTCAGCGCTGGGATCCACTCAGAAACCAGGTGCATCAGGTAAGTCGGCCGGAAAAATCGTTCGCAGCCCACAAACAGATCTTTGTCGTGTTCGTGCCAGCCGAAGCCGCGTCCTTCGCGAAACGCTTCGACCATCTTGTCTCCGTCACGCATGAGGGAAGCCAGCATGTAATGGAAGCCTGGAAGATCCAGCGCTGTGTTGTCCTCTGCGAGCGCGAATGCCTGCTCCGCATTCATGCTGTACGTGTCTGTCGCCGCATCGTAGTCCACGTATTGGCTCGCGGCATTGGCCTTCAGCCACTCCCGCACATAGCGCTCACGCACCCCGGTTCGTTCGCTCAACTGCTGCGATGTCACCGGCTTGCCATCGCGCATGGCGCGGAATAATCCCAGCTTGTCGCCCATCAACACGACAGCCGAGTGCAGCGCGGCGCCCATGTCGCCGACAGCTCGGCCTAGAAATGCGTTCAATTTGTTTGGATCAATCGCCCGCGGTGGAGTTGAAGCTGCGGGAGCGGTAGTCGTAGCCATAGCGGTTGTTCTCCTCGGAAGAAATCAGGAAACGCGCGCATACGCCATAAAAATGAGACATTCGCGGAAACAGGGGAAGTGAACGGAAGGAAAACGGCGCTGCAGGCTCCCTGTGGGGCCCAGTGACGCAAGTATAGGCTTTGCAAAGCTCCTCGCGACAAGCCCAAATGTCACCCTCTGGTAAAAGTTCCAGGCATCGCTTGTCGCATCGGGCTCTGCTTACCGCGAAGCGCTTCGAGCGACGGTTCACTGCCCTCCCGCTGTCGGCGTTTCGGTCAGTTTCACCGCGCGTGCCAGCTCAGGCCGCTGGCTGTTCTTTCCAAAATCGGTCTGCTGCGCCGCTGCTTTGTAGAAAGCGCGCGCCTCCTCCGGCAGCCCCGCCTGCTCGGCTGCATCGCCTGCGCTCAGCATCCCGTTGAGGCGATTGGGGCTCTCCTTCAGAGCGACGCGATACGCAGTGAGCGCCTCTGCAGGCTTGTGCTCCAGCAGCAGAAGGTCACCAAGCATCTCGCGTGCCGGAATGTCCACCTCTTCCTGCCCCAGCTTGTCCTGCTGGTCAGCAGCCTTTCGCAAGGCGGCGACTGCGGCGTCTGGCTGGTCCTCCGCAAACGCCTTCCAACCCACGATCTCATCCCGCTTCACATCGATGCCGGGCGCAAAGTTCGCGTATGGGCTACTCTTCAGTGCCTTCACGCTTTGATCGAAGTTGGCCAGCGCGGTAGCGGCAAGCTTCGCGTCTCGCAGATGGCCGGCAGCTACGCCCTGCGCCCAGTACGTATCCATGACTTCGTAAGCCGGAGATCCTGGCGCCGGAGTCAAAGCGGCCGCCACCTTCCACTGATGCATCTCCATCGGGTAGATGGCGCTGAGTTCGTTATCGAAAAAAGGGCCCGCGTTTTTCATGTCGTCCATGCCGGGCATCGCGTTCATGTGCTCACCGATGCTGCGCATGTTGGCGGTCAGCTCTCGCGCCTTCTCGTCTTCGCCCACCTGGAGGTAGGCGTAGATGAGAAATTCATCCGCATGCATCTGGTGCGCCGCCCCTGGTTCTCCTGCTGCTTCTGCTTTCTTTGAGGCCGCCACAGACGCCAGGTTTGAATCGATGTCCTCCTGCCACATCCCCAGCCGCGCAAAAATGTGGCTCGGCATATGTAACGCATGCGGTGAGGAGGGCGCGATCCGGGTATACTCCTGTGCGGCCGCCAATCCTTCCGGAGCCAACGCCGGCGTGTCACAGGTATGGATGATGTAGTGGGCCAGCCCCGGATGGTCGGGATGCGCCGCGAACAGTGGCACCAGGATCGCCAGGGCCTGACGCGAATGTACCAGCGACGTGTCGTTCGGCGGAGTGGCTGCCAGTATCGCCAGCGCATCGAAGGCCGCACCCTCCACATCGTCCGGGAACTCTCGATGCAGATCATTCATTCCTGCTTCATAAGCGTCGGCCCGCTGCTGAAACGTCTTCGCCGCGGGATCGAAGAATGCGCTGAGCGCGGCGATATAGGCCTTCTCGCGTGGCGTGATCGTTGCCGGCGCCGCAGCCAGAGAGCGTGCCTTCGCCATCTCCGCTGCACCGAGCTTCAGTGCGTCCGGCCCCGGCTGGTCCCACAATTCCGTGTATTGCGTCATCGCGATGCCCCAGTGCGCCATCGCGCACCCCGGGTCATCCTTGGCGATTGCCGTGAACTGCATCTGCGCCTCGGCGTAGCCGAAGGAGTGCAGCAGCGCGACACCGCGCTCCATCCCCGTCTGTGACGCCGCAGCGCACGAAGTAGGAAACGAAACGTGCCCCAGCCGCTCGCCTGGGCCCGGCGCATGATCGTGGTGATGGTGCTCCGCCCCCGGCATCGATGCTGTCGCCTGCCCATGGGCGACGCCTGCAAGCATCACCGCACAGGCCACTCCAAGAGCAATATTCGTCTTTCGCATGGCGCAGAGCCTATCTCCGTCATTTCATCGCAAGCAAGCAAAATCATGACACGAGAGTGTGGGCCATCACCGGATTCCGACCATCCCCGCCACCGACGCCCGCAACTTCGCCGGATCGTAGCCGACCCCATCCTTGAAAACCATCTCTGCCTTCTCGACGTCCTCAATCTTTGCCACCGGATTCCCGTCCAGCACCACTAGGTCCGCCGCCCTTCCTTCCGCCACGCTGCCGATGTGGTCCTGCTGCCCCAGGTACGTCGCACCATTCTGCGTCGCTATATGGATCGCCTCCACCGGAGTAAATCCCGCCTCCACCAGCAGTTCCATCCCGCGCTGGTCGCCGAAGCCCGGCAATATCCCCCCGTATCCGGTCGGATCGCAGCCCGCCAGCAGCAGTCCGCCCGCCTTCACAAACGACCGCTCAAACTGCATCTCCTTCTTCAGCAGCACCGGCCAGATAGAGCTCTCGCCACGCTCCGCAATCTCGGCGCGCGTCGTCGCAAAATCCGACCACGCCTCTGCAGCCATTTCGTTCTTCGCCCCCTGCTCCCGCTCGAGCGGCGGCCGGTTCGGCGTAAAGCTCTCGAAGATCGCCAGGGTCGATGTCACCGCAACGTGGTGCTCCACCAGCGTGTGAACCATCGCCTGCACCTGCGGTCCATCCACATCGAGGCTCTTTGCCATCGCCGTCATTGGCCCGCGCTGGCTCGGACACACGCCTTCTTTTCTGTCCGGCGCGAACTCGGTATCCACCACCAGCCCGTGCTCCAGATCATCGATGCCCAGCTCCGCCGCCTTCGTGAATCCCACCGAGCACAGATGCCCTGTAATCTTCAGCCCGCGCTTGTGTGCCGCGTCAATCGCCGCCTTCAGCTCCTCCGGCGTGATGTGCATGTACGCCTTGTAATTCGTCACGCCTTCTTCCGCCCAGTAATCCACCGTGCGCGCCGCATCTTCCGGCCCGGTGAGCGAATGCAACTGCGGCCCCAACGACGGCGTGCCCTCCAGATATGGTCCGGTGACCAGCAGCTTCGGTCCCGGCGCTTCATCGCCGTCGATCGCCGCCTTCAGCGCAAGATCGGTATACGGCTCCACGCTGCCCGTTGTGCGCGCCGTCGTCACCCCGCCCGCCAGATAGAGTCGCGGTGCGCTGTCCGCCATCTCGCCATACATGTTCTGCCGCCCCGGCCCATCGCCGGGTGTCGGATAGAAAAGATGCTCGTGCATCCCCACCAGCCCCGGCATGACCGTCTTGCCGGTCAGATCCAACACCTTTGCATTCGGCGGATATGCATTGCGAAGCTTCGCACTCTGCACCCGCGCGATCTTGCCGTTCTCGATGTCGATGCGCTGGTCTTCCATCGGCGTCGCGCCTGTGCCGTCGATCACCCGTACATGATTCAGAACCAGCACCGGCGCGTCTTCCTTCACGAAGGGCTTTACGCCATCCTTCACTTGCGCCCCAGCATTAGCAGCAGCCATCAGCAGCCAAACACACGACAACACCGCACCAGCACGAACCATCGGCAGGCTCCTTCATCTGTTCTCATTACGGAAACTGTTCTCGGAACGACAGGATTCACAGCAACTCTCAGGCAGGGCGCCTACTCCGTCAAGGCCAATGCCTCCGGAACTTCTTCGCCCAGCTCACCTTCGCTCTGCGCCACGACCGCGGCCGCAAGGCAATTGCCGATCACATTCACCGCCGTGCGCCCCATATCGGCAAACGCATCCACTCCCAGGATCAGGAAAATTGGCTCTGTCGGCAGCTGAAAGGTCGAAGCGGTCGCCAGCAAGACCACCAGCGTCGCCCGCGGCACACCGGCAACCCCCTTGCTCGTCAGCATCAGGGTAAAGACCATCGCTAGTTGTGCGCCCACTCCCATCCGCATCCCCGCTGCCTGCGCCACGAAAATCGACGCCAGAGCCAGATACACCGAAGAGCCGGCAAGGTTGAAACTGTAGCCGGCCGGTATTACGAATGACACGATCCGCCGCGGCACACCGAACGCTTCCATCTCTTCCATCGCTATTGGCAGCGCCGCTTCTGATGTACTCGTCGCAAAGCCGATCGTCGCCGGCTCTGCCACCGCCTTGATAAACCCGCGCAGCGGCACCCGGAACAGCATCGCGGCCGGCAGCAGCACCAGCAATATGAACGCCGCGAGCGCGCCATAAAGTGTGCCTAGCAGCTTGGCCAGCGGCAGCAGGACCGCCAGCCCACGCTGCCCGACCGTGTACGCGAGCGCACCGCCCACTCCGAGGGGCGCGACATACATCACGATATTGGTGATCGCGAACATCGCCGCCGTCACCGACTCCGCCAGTTCCAGCAGCGGCCGCCGCCGCTCTTCCTTCAACATCGTCAAAGCAATGCCGAGCAACACCGCGAAGACGGCGACCTGAAGGATCTGATCATCCGCAATCGACTTCGCAATATTCTCCGGAAATACATTCAGCAAAAACGACTGCCAGCCATGCTCGACAGGCGCATGGCTCGGTGACGCCAGCGCGGTACTAGCCGCCGGGAGCGACGCGCTCACCGCCATCCCAACTCCGGCCTTGGACAAATTGATTGCCACCACCCCGATCAGCAGCGCCAGCGTCGAGACCACTTCGAAGTACACCAGCGACTTCACGCCGATGCGCCCGACCTGCCGCAGACTCCCGTGTCCGGCAATGCCCGTCACCAGCGTGCCCAGGATCAGCGGCGCCACAATCATGCGGATCAGCCGCAGAAAAATATCGCTTAAGACCTTGCACTGGACGGCGAGCCGCGGCGCATCCACACCCAGTTCCACCCCGGCCAGCATCGCAACAAAAATCCACGCCGTCAGCGAGCGCCGCGCCCACACCGCCAGCAGCACCACGCCCATAACACGCAGCGCCGCCGCACCGCCGACTCCATACACGCCCAGCACCGCGCCCAGCGCATACATCCACACGGCCACCACTGCTGCCGCGCGCGTCCATCTGGTTCGCATATCCATGCAACTCACATTCCTATCGGGCCCGGCACTCAGCAGTGCGATTAAGGCGGGTGCCTCATCCTAGCGCAGCCAAGGTGGGTTTTGACGACCGGGCGCGTCTCCCCTGTAACCTGAAGTCATGCCCCAAATCTCCCACCTCGAATGCTCGCGCTGCCACAAATCCATCTCTGCCGACACGCCCCAGACCCTCTGTCCGCACTGCGCCGGCGCCCTCTACGTCCGCTACGACCTCTCCTCCGCCCAGGGCACCGCAGTCCGCGACCGCATCGCGAGCGAAGCAGGCACCGCGCCCGCCGCCGGCATGTGGCGCTATGGTGCTGTCCTCCCCTCCGTCGAACCCGTCACACTCGGCGAGGGCTGGACGCCCATGCTCCAGAGTAAACGTAACCGCAACGTGTACCTGAAAGAAGAAGGAGCCAATCCCACCGGCACGTTCAAAGCACGCGGCCTTGCCCTCGCCGTCACCATGGCGCGTCATTACGGCCTGAAGAAGCTTGCAGTGCCCTCTGCCGGAAACGCCGCTGGCGCGCTCGCCGCCTACGCCGCAGCCGCCGGCATCGAGGCCCACATCTTCATGCCCAAGGACGTCCCAATCGCAAATTCCATGGAGGGCGTCGCCTACGGCGCCAAAGTCACGCTCGTCGATGGACTCATCTCCGACTGCGCACGCATGGTCAACGAGCGCAAACAATCTGAAGGCTGGTTCGACATCTCGACCCTCAAAGAGCCCTTCCGCGTCGAAGGTAAAAAGACCATGGGCTACGAACTTGTGGAGCAGCTCAACTGGCAATATCCCGACGCCGTCTTCTATCCCACCGGGGGCGGTGTCGGCCTCATCGGCATGTGGAAGGCCTTCGAAGAGATGGAGCAGTTAGGCTGGGTTGCGCCCGGTAGGCGCCCGAACATGATCGCCGTCCAGTCCAGCGGTTGCGCACCCGTTGTCCGCGCCTTCGAGGAGGGCAAGCCCGCATCGGAGGCCTGGCAGAATGCCGCCACCTTCGCTGCCGGCCTGCGCGTGCCGAAGCCCTACGGCGACACCATCATCCTCGATATATGTCGCAGCAGTGGTGGCGTATGCGTCGCCCTCTCGGACGACACCATCTTTCAGTCGCTGCTGGACTGGTCCCGCAATGAAGGCATCCTGCTCTCACCCGAAGGCGCTGCCGCCACTGCTGCCTATGACCATCTGCTCCAGACCGGCTATCTCAAACCAACCGATCGCTGCGTCCTCTTCAACACCGGCTCCGGACTCAAATATGCCGACGTGATCGCAGAGAAGCTCGGCCTCACGGGGAAACCAATGCCCGCGCCCTCCCCGGCATGAGTGTCGCGTGCCGCGGCTCGGCATATTTTGGTGGAAAATGAAGTAATGCTCAAGGACGATGTGGTCGCTCTCCGGCAGGTCGGCTTCGCGCCACATCCCGTCCACAGAGTCCCGGCTGTCTTTTTCGAAATCGTTCGTGCAGATTCAGCGCAGACTGTCGGAGAAATCAACCTACGCCTTCGCTCAACGGCACACATAGAGCTCTACGCCGGTCACATCGGCTACAACATCCATCCCGCACATCGCGGACATCATTACGCAGCCCGCGCCGTGCGTCTTCTCATCCCGCTCGCTCGCGAGCATGGAATCAACCCGCTCTGGCTCACGTGCGATCCAGACAACCTGGCCTCGCGACGCTCCTGCGAACGTGCAGGCGCGCAGTTTGTCGGCATTGTTGATGTCCCGGCGACGTGCATCATCCATCGCAGCGGCCATACGAAAAAATGCCGCTACCGTCTGGACCTCTGACGATTGCGCCTTACTCCGCCCGCAGCGCCTCCATCGGTTCCACGTTCGCCGCACGCCGGGCCGGCAGCAACGCGGCGGCCAAGCCCACCACTCCCATCAGCAGTACGACCCCGGCCAGCGTCAGCGGGTCCGCTGCGGACACGCCGAAGAGTTGGCTGCGCAGCGCGCGTCCCAGCAGGATCGCGCACGGTACCGCCACCACCACGCCGATCAGGCCCAGCCGCACCATCTCCTTCAGCACCAGTCCGCTGATCGCCAGCCGCGTCGAACCCAGCGCCATACGGATTCCAATCTCCCGCGTACGTTGCATCGTGGTATACGACAACACACCGTACAGTCCGACCCCAGCCAGCAGCGTCGCCAGCATTCCGAAGGCCAGCGCCAGCACCTCGATCATCCGCTCGTTCGCAATGCTCCGCTCCACCTGTTCATCCATCGTCCGCAGTTCAGCCAACGTCAATCCGGCATCAATCGAGCGCATCGCCGCACGCACCGTAGCAAACATCTGCTGCGGTGGAGTCGCTGTCCGCAGATAGAAGTGCAGCCGCTCCGGCGCATCGCCTTGACCCAGCGGAGTGAATAACGTCGGCTGAACCGCGTCGCGCAGGTTCGTATGTCGCGCATCGCGCGCCACACCCACGATCGTCATGTAGTGCAGGTCTTTGCCGCCGCCAAACGCGACGCGTCCGCCAATCGCAGCGCTCGCGCTCTTGAAGTAGTGCCGTACAAATGTCTCATTCACAATCGCGACCGGCTCTCCCGTCGCATCATCGCCCTGGTTGAAGGTCCTGCCCACCACCATGGGTACCTGCATCGCATGGAAATAATCGGCGTTGACGATGCTCTCTTCGATATCGAACTCCTCGTTGGTAGGCGGCGTGTAACCCGCAACCGTCACGTTGCCGCCCATGCTGTCGCCTTGAAGCTCGGGATCGTTGGTCGCCGCCACCGCCTGCACACCGGGCAGACCGCGCATGACCTCAAGCATCCGCTCTTGCAACGGAGCGATCTGCGCCTTCGGATAGCCGGCCAGCACCGGGTTGATATGGAAGGTGACCAGGTGCGTCGTGTTGAAGCCAGCATTCACATTGCGCAGGTTTTGAATCGTGCGCACAAACAGTCCAGCACCAACCAGTAGCAACACGCTCAGCCCGATCTGCAAGGAAACCACGACGCGCCGCAGCCCGAGCACTCCGCCCGTCGCCGTCGCGGCCTTCTGTTTCAGCGCAGTCACCAGGTCGGGCCGCAGCAGTTGGATCGCCGGCGCCAGGCTGAACAGCAGACTTACCACGAGTGCGATCCCCAGTCCGAAGAGGAACAGCCGAACATCGAGTGTCGCGTGGAAGGCGCTCGTGTCATCCACAGCGGTGATCTGCCGCAGCAACAGCCGCATCGCGGCCGGCGCCAGCAGCATGCCCGCGGCACCGCCAAGCAATCCGATCAGCGCGCCTTCGATCAGCAGTTGCTGCAGGATGCGTCCCGATCGCGCGCCCATCGCATAGCGCACTGCGAATTCCTGCACCCGCGCCGCCGAACGCACCAACAGCAGGCTGGCCACGTTCACCGCCGCCAGCAGCAGCACCAGCGATGCCATTGCCATCACCGCCAGGAGCGGCGTCTCCAGCGAGTTGCGGCTATACGAGAGTCCCCGCGCGCCCGGCTCGATCACCAATTTGGTGTGCGTCAAAAAGCCATCGACGAAACGCGCCGAACGATGGCCCAGAGCCTTCAACTCCTGCGCCCGCAGCGCATGCCACAGCGGCGCCACGCCCGCCTCCGCCTGTGCTGTCGTCTCGCCTTCGCGAAGCCGCCCGATGACGTTCATCCAGCGATCTTTATGATCAGCCAGCCGTTTGCCCTTGCCCGGAACCACCGTATCGAGCATCGACATCGGCACAAACAGATCCGGCGTCTGTCCCCACACGGCGCTTTGAAAATTCTCCGGCGTCACCCCGATCACCTCGAAGGTGTGACCGTTCAGCGCCAGAGTCTTCCCGACAACGTTGGGATCGGCGCCCAGGTGCGTGGTCCAGTAATGGTGGCTCAGCACCGCCACCGCATTCGCTCCCGGCGCGCCATCGTCCGTCTGCGACAGCAACCGACCCAGCCCCGGCCTCACACCAAGTACAGAGAAGTAGTTGCCGCTCACAACCTCCGCATCGCCAACTTCCGAGGTCCGGTTGTGCGTGATGCCCACGGACGTGGGCGACGTCGCAATCAGCCCATCGAAGACTTTCGCCTGATCCCGCAGATCGCGATACATCGGATATGAGAACGATTTATCCTCCCCCGCGCCATGGTCGCCGGTGTGTCCTTCCCACTCCTTGCCCGGCGCGCTCAACACCACCAGTTGCTCCGGCTTCTCCACGGGCAGCGAACGCAGCAGCGCCTGGTCCAGCAGCGAATACACCGCCGTGTTCGCCCCTACACCCAGTCCCAGCGTCAAGACCGCGGTCAACAAAAAGCCCGGCGAACGGCGCATCTGCCGCAACGCGAAACGAAGATCCTGGACGAAGTTCCTCACGCAGTCCTCCGAAAGAGCAGCCAAAGAAACCGATGTGCAAGATGCAATTCACGCGCCAGCCCCGCATCCTCGCAAATCATCGCCGGTCACCCGTCATCCCCTATGTGCCTATTTTCACTCCCTCACTCCTGTGTCCACCCCCGGACAGACGCGTCTCCAAAGCTGTTCGCTCCCGGACACCGAGTGTTCCAAACAAAAATGTGTCGCCTCACGTCCTTGTGTCAGAACTGGATTTCAGCTACAAAAAATCGCAAGCACCAAACGGCATCGCACATGCACATACACTGACGGGGAGACTCCAGCGCATGCTCCGCTCAGTTCGCTACGCGATCCGCCAACTCCGCAACAGCCCCGGCTTCGCCGCCACCGCCATCCTCACCCTCGCCCTCGGCATCGGCGCCACGACCGCCATCTTCAGCATCCTCGACGCCGTGCTGCTCGAGCCGCTTCCCTTCCCGCATCCCGACCGCCTCGTCGCGCTAAGCAGCCGCCCGTGGAGTGGCGTCTCTATTCCCACCGTGCAGGACTGGAAGACGCGTAGCCACTCCTTCCAGTCCATCACCGCCTATAAGGGCGCCGTCCCCACCGTCCGAAGTAGTCGCGGCAGCGAAGCTGGCCAGGTCATCGAGGTCACGCAGAACTTCCTCTCCACCCTCGGCATTTCCCTTGCTCTCGGTCACGACTTCGCCCAGACCGGCAACGAGCACGACTGCTACTCCGAGGCCATTGTTAGCGGAGCATTCTGGAATCGTCTTGGTGGCGGCTCTTCACTTGGCAATCGCACTCTCGAGATTGATCGCCACACCTACCAGATCACCGGAGTGCTTCCGCTCGGGCAAGAACTGGAAGGTCCCAACGCGCTCAACCATCCCGAGGTCTTGCTTCCCATCGGCTGCGACCCCTTCAGCGACCCGGCCCAACGCGGATTCTCCTCTTATGACGCAATCGGCCGGCTACTGCCCCGCATTACTCTCGCCCAGGCCGCGGTCGAACTTGATCTCATCCAGCAATCTCTTCGCCACGATTATCCGGGCTATTATCCGGCATACTTTCACCTCGTCGCGCTTCCCTTCGCCGATCTCGTCGCCGGCACCGGCACCCGCGCCGCGCTCTTCACTACACTCGCCGCATGCGGCCTGCTGCTGCTTATCGCCTGCGCAAACCTCGCGAACTTGCTGCTTGCGCGCAACACGCGTCGCCGCCACGAATTCGCCACCCGCGCCACTCTTGGCGCATCGTTCCGTCAATTGCTGCGACAGCTCCTCATCGAAAGCGCCGTCCTCGCCGCACTCGGTGCAGTCTCCGGCCTCGCGCTTGCGGAGGCCGCCATCTTCGGCGTCAAGCAAGTGACCGTACTCCACATGCCCCGCATCGGCCACGCCGCCTTGCATCCACGCGTGCTCGCATTCGCCGTATTCGTCTCTGCGGTAGTGACGATCATTCTTACTCTGCTTCCGGCACTCCGCACTCTGCGGCCCTCCCTGCTGATCGATCTCACTCAGAGCGGCCGCGGCGCATCCTCCAGTTCCAGCCTCCAGGGTGCCGGACGCGTCCTCGTCACCGCGCAGATCGCGCTCGCTCTCGTGCTCGTCTCCTGGGCCGGATGGATGATCTCCAGCGTCCGGATCCTGCTTCATCAGCCGCTTGGCTTCGCTCCCGATCACCTGCTCCTCGCGGGCGTCGATATCCACGGCAGCAGCGTCACACCTGGCTACGACGGCCCACGCACTGCCCTATTCTTCAATCAAGCGGTGGAAACGCTTCGCCATCTGCCCGGGGTTCAGGCCGTTGCCGCGGCAAATCATTCCCCCATCAGTGGCTCGATCGATCGTTTCCGCTTCTGCAGCGATGCCCGACCCGATCAATGTCACCGACCCAGCATTGAGGCCCCGGACAGCTTCCACATCACCCCCGGCTACTTTGCCGCCATAGGCCAGACCCTCTATAGCGGACGCGATTTCAACGGCCAGGACAACGGCACCAATCACGTCGCCATCGTGAACCGCGCGCTTGCCGCGCAAGAGTGGCCGGGGCAGGATCCCCTCGGAAAACGTGTCTGGAGTGGCGACATCCAAACGTGGGCAACCGTCATTGGAGTCGTAGGGGACATCCACAACTTCGATCTCGCCACTCCACCACGTCCGAATCTTTACTTGCCCGAAACCGACAATCCGAAGACTGCAATGACTATTGTGCTGCGCACAAATGGCGATCCTGCTCTGCTCGCCGAAACCGTCCGCCGCACACTCACTCGCCAACATCCGGACCTTGCGCTCTTCCGCCTCCAACCGATGGAAACGCGTATGGTGCATGAAGTTGCCGAGCGCAGCTTCCTCATGCAGGTAGCCGCCGCCTTCGGCGCCCTCGCGCTCTTCCTTGCCATCCTCGGCACCTACGGTCTGCTCGCCTACGAGGTCTCACTCCGCGAGAAGGAAATCGGCATTCGCCTCGCGCTCGGCTCATCGCGCGAGGCCATCGTGCATCTACTCCTCGGTCAGGAATCGCGCTGGGTCCTCATCGGCGTTGCTGCAGGACTCTTTTGCTCCATCCTCACCGGCTATGCGCTGCGCGCGCAGTTCTACCATGCCGGTGCCGCATCGCTCCCCGTCCTCGCTGCGTCGCTTGCGCTGCTCGTCCTCTCGTCGCTCGTCGCCATCGCACTGCCCGCACGCCGCGCTGCACATCTCGACCCCGTACAGACCCTTCGCAGCGAGTAAGCACGCAGCCGACCGCGTCCGCCGCCGACGAAATCAAAAATATTTTTCTGACCGATGTCGAGAACCTGCCTCCCGCTCCGACTCCCCTATGAAAGACAATTCCAAGGAGAGGAAACCAATGAAATACATTCTGATGATGAATTGCCCGAGGAACGGCTATGAGCTGATGGCAACCTGGCCCAAGAAGGGGGTCGCGGACCATATGGCGTTCATGCACGCTCTCAACAAGGACCTCCGCGAAGCCGGCGAACTGGCCGCTGCCGAAGGCCTCGCCGACCCGCGGCAGGCCGTCATCGTGCGCGTCGGTAAGGACGGCACCCCGGTCACCGATGGTGTCTTTCCCGAATCCAAGGAGTTCCTCGCCGGCTACTGGATCGTCGATGTAGAAAGCGAGAAGCGCGCCCATGAAATCGCCGCCCGCGCCTCATCCGCTCCCGGCCCCGATGGCAAACCATTCGTCATTCCCATCGAAGTCCGCCAAGTCATGAGCGGTCCGCCCGATGAGTTCGTCGCCTGATCGGGGAGCGTCGGTGACGTCGCATTCACTGGATGTGAACACCGAGCATCTGCTGCGCGACCTCGCACCGCAGGTGCTCGGCATCCTGCTCCATCGCTTTCGCGACTTCTCCGCCGCCGAGGACGCGGTGCAGGAGTCCTTGATCGCAGCCGCGAATCAGTGGCCGCACAAAGGCACTCCTGACAGTCCGCGTGCCTGGCTCATTCGCGTCGCCACGCGTCGCATGACCGACTCGCTGCGCAGCGACCGCGCGCGCCTCGATCGCGAAACCGCAGTTGCCTCCGAGCAATCCCTCTTCGTCATCCCGTCGTTGGATGTCGACGACGCGCACGACGACACGCTCGTCCTGCTCTTCATGTGCTGTCATCCCGCGCTCACTCCGCCCTCCGCCATCGCGCTCACGCTGCGCGCCGTCGGCGGTCTCACCACGGCGGAGATCGCCAGCGCCTTCCTGGTACCGGAATCCACCATGGCGCAGCGCATCACGCGCGCCAAGAGCGCCATCAAGTCTTCCGGGGTGCGTTTTCAGCCACCCTCCAGCAAAGAGCGCGCCGGGCGCCTTCGCGCCGTCCTCCACGTTCTCTATCTCATCTTCAACGAGGGCTATACCTCCAGCGCCGGCCCCGACCTCGCACGCACCGACCTCTCTGCCGAAGCCATCCGTCTCACCCGCGCCACGCACGCAATGTTGCCCGAAGAAGCCGAGGTGGCCGGTCTGCTCGCCCTTATGCTCCTTACCGATGCCCGTCGCACTGCACGCACCGGACACTCCGGCGAGCTCATCCCGCTCAACGAGCAGGACCGCTCCGTGTGGGACCAGGCCGCCATCCAAGAGGGAATCGCATTGCTCACGAACGCGCTTCAAAAAGGATTCGTCGGCAGTTACACATTGCAGGCTGCCATCGCCGCGGTCCACGATGAAGCACCTCGCGCCAAAGACACCGACTGGCCGCAGATCCTCGCGCTCTACGAACTGCTCCGGCGCATGTCCGACAACCCCATGGTCCTGCTCAACCATGCCGTCGCTGCCGCTATGGTCCACGGCCCCGCCGCCGGACTCGAGCTTCTCAACGCGCTCGACATGGACGACCGCGTCGCCAGCCATCACCGGCTCGACGCCGTTCGCGCACACCTGCTCGAGCTGGCGGGCGAGACCGCAGCCGCCATCGCGCATTACCGCGCGGCCGCGAAAAAGACCGCCAGCATCCCCGAGCGAAATTACCTATTGACCCAGGCCGCGCGTCTCGCCGAAGCAGAAACCATCATGCATACGCAATCGCCAGCCGGCTGAATCCAATCTCCTTTGGCGACAGATCCACGCGTTGGAAGCCTGCGTTCTTCGCCATGCTCGCGATCTCCGCGAATGTATACGCATCGCCGCTCGGCGTGTTCGCCAGCATGATCATGCTGAACGCAGCCGCCGTAGGAGGAGTTACGCGGTCGTCGTTAGGAATGAACTCCAGGATCGCGGCGCGGCCACCCGGCTTGAGTGCGGCGCGCACTTTCTTCAACAGCGCCGTGCAGGTCGCGACGTCGAAGTGGTGCAGAAAATTCGGAACCAACACGACATCATAGTCATTGCCAAAATCTGTTTCGAAGGCGCTCCCCGGAATCAAATGGTAGCGATCGCCAACACCCATCTGCTGAGCATTCGCCTTTGCCACCTCCAGCACGTTCTTCCAATCAGCCGCATAAATCTGCGCGTCAGCATTTTCCTTCGCTACGCTGATGCCGTACATCCCATGGCCTGCTGCAATGTCCAGCACCTTGTGCGCCTCGCCCCCTCTGCGCAACTCCGCCGCCGTCATCTGCGCGGGCATCCGCATCAGCGGCATCATCGCGCGCGCGAAGGTCACCCAGTCGGGATTCTCCGCCACCGTCGATCCGTCGCCCATCGCCGTGCCGCCCCGCCGCACTGCGTCCGTCAATCGCGAAAACGCCTCGCGCGCATGTGGATTCAGCAAGAACTCCATCGCGCCGCCGATATAGGCCGGCGACTTCCGGTTCAGGAACACCGCGGTATCCGGCGCTAGCCCATACTGTGTTCCATCTTTGGTCAGCAAGCCGTGAATCGTCAGAAAATCGCATAGCGTGCGCACGCCGCGTTCCGCAGCCTTGCAACGATTGGCAATCGCCGCGGCAGTTGTGTTGCCTTCGGCAATGGCCGTGAAAACTTCCAGGTCTACGGCGGCCTTCAAAGCCTCTGTCTGCTGGTGCGCATTCATGAGGTTGAAAAATCGCTCCGGTGTCGGTTGTTGCGGTGTCACTGCAGTGGACATAAATCATTCCCCCTCGAAATATGCGCAGCTTAAATCAACGGTATGAACATTGGATATTTGGACATTTTCTTGCCAAGGATTGGTCACCATTCCTATTGACATTCGATAGGAGAAAAGAGCAGCATACCTATAGAACGTCGATAGGACACAAGATGAGTCCCAGCCAGACCAATCTTCTTCAGGGCACGCTCGACCTGCTCATCCTCAAATCGCTCAAGACCGGCGAGTTGCACGGCCTTGGTGTCTCCCGCCGCATCGACCAGATCACCCGCGGCACCTTTCAGGTAAAGCCCGGTTCACTCTTCCCCGCGCTGCATCGCCTCGAAGAATCCGGCTGGCTCACCGGCTTCTGGGGGGAATCGGAAAACAACCGCCGCGCCCGCTTCTACCGCCTCACCAAAGCAGGCGAGCGCCAGTTAGGACACGAAACCGAAGAGTGGCAGAAGATCGCCGCCGCCATGACTAACGCACTCAAAGCTACATAGGAGGCGCCGATGCCTCTCTGGTCTCGCCTCAACAGCCTCGCGCGCAACCTTTTTCGCAAGCCAGCCGTCGAAAGCGAGCTCGAAGACGAGCTCCAGGCCTACGCCGCTCAAGTCACTGACGAAAAGATCGCCGCTGGCATATCTCCCACGGAAGCCCGCCGCACTGCCCTCGCCGAGCTAGGCGGCATCGAGCAGGTCAAACAATCGGTGCGTGACCGCCGCACCGGCACGAGCCTCGAGCTTCTCTGGCAGGATGCGCGCTATGCCCTCCGCCAACTCGCCCGCAACCGTGCCTTCACCCTCACCGCCGTCATAACGCTCGGCCTCGGCATCGGCGCCACGACCGCCATCTTCTCCGCCGTTTACGCGCTGCTCCTTCGCCCGCTGCCCTATCCCGACGCTGGCCGACTGATGTACATCTCGGCACAAACTCCTCGCTCCCGCTTCGAAGTTCTTGCCTCGCAGGACTTTGTCGCGGGACAGACAAGCACGAAATCCTTCGAGCAGTTCGCGGGCTACTACTACTACTACAATCAAAATCTCACTGGCCCAGGAGGACCTTCGCGCGTCACTAGCGTCAACGTGACTGCAAATTTCCTCCCCATGCTCGGAGCCGTCCCGCAACTTGGACGCCTCTTTGCAGAGGATGAAGACCGGCCTGCGGGACCGCCCGTCATTGTCATCAGCAATCATTTTTGGCGTTCCTACTTTCATGCCGATCCTACGGTCCTGGGTAAGTCCATCACGATTAACGGGAAGTCTCTGACTGTCATTGGGATATTGCCGCCTCACTTCAACTTTCCCGATCTCACATTGGAGCCGGATGTCTACGCTGCCGCCGACCTGGACCGGGACACAACCATTGCAATCGACAAACCCATGATCGGCATCCAGCCCATCGTGCGGCTGCGTCCGGCTGTCAGTGTCGAGCATGCGCAAGCGGAGTTGCAGGCCTTTTACCTGGCGCGGTTACACAAAACCGCGGCTGAACTCAGGTCATTTTTTGCCGGTCGCAAGATTAGCCTCCAGCCCCTACAGCGCCACATAGTCGGAGACAATCGCAAGCCGCTCTTCATCCTTCTCGCCTGCGTCGCGGCGGTGTTGCTCATCGCCTGTGTCAACGTTGCCAACCTGCAACTCGCCCGCACCGTCTCCCGCCGCCACGAAACCGCGCTCCGCGGTGCTCTCGGCGCCTCGCGCCTTCGCCTCATCCGTCAGTCTCTCGTCGAAAGCCTCCTCCTTTCATCGCTCGCCGCGGCCCTTGGTCTCCTCATCGCCTTCGCCATCACGGCGCTCGTCCGCAATGCCGCCGCATTCCCTACGTCACCATCATCGTCACGAATCGCCCAATTGCTGCAGCTTCCATTTGGCAAGCTGAGCGCGTCGATCTACGTCGATGGCTGGGTCCTCGCCTTTACCATCGGTCTGGCGATCCTCACCACGTTTCTCTTAGGGCTCGCTCCCGCCATCAGCGGCACGCGTCTCGATCTCCGCAACGCCCTCCAGTCCGCCGCCTCGCGGATTACGCACGCGCGTGAGCAGACACTCCTCCGTCACGGCTTGCTCGTGGTCGAGATCGCCATCGCCGTAGTGCTTCTCGCCTCCGCCGGGCTGCTCGTTCGCAGCTTTGTCAATGTCATGCGCTACGACTCCGGCTTCGACCCCTCCGATACGCTAACCGGCACAACGCTTCTCTTCGGTCCGCGCTATCAGCATCCGGACGACCACGGCAATCCCACACCCTCGCCCGACCTCATCCGCATCTTCCTCGGCAATCTGCTTCCGCGATTGCAGGCCCTGCCCGGCGTTCAATCCGCTGCTATCGCTACGGCCCTGCCACTCGGCGAAGTTCACGACACCGCCATCACTTTTGGACCGCCCACCCCTCCACCACCTGCAGCAACTTGGGAAACCGCGCCCGGCATCAGCGTTACCCCGGACTACTTCCGTGCCGTCGGTGACACGATTGTTCAAGGGCGTAGCTTCAGCGGCGATGACACTGCAGCCTCGCCCGCGGTTGCCATTGTCAACCGCGCTTTTGCCATCCACCACTTTGCCGGAAATGCACTCGGCAAGCGGTTCAATTGGATCGTGGGACGTGACCAGTTCGCACCGCTCACCATCGTGGGCATTGTGAATGACGTAAGGCACAACGGTCTGGAACAACAGGTGCAGCCTGAGTTCTACATCCCCGAGTCTCAGTCCCCGTCCGACACGGTCAACATCGCCCTCCGCTCTACCGCCGACCCCATCCTTCTCGCCAACGCCATGCGCAAGGCCGTCCTCGCTGTCGACCCACAGCAGCCCCTCTTCGACATTCAGACCATGGACCAGCGGGTCGCAAGCCAGGTTGCGCAGCGCCGCCTCATCATGCTGCTCATCGCCAGCTTCGCCCTGCTCGCCGTCATCCTCTCCGCCGTTGGTGTCTACGGCGTCTTCGCCTACTCCGTCTCGCAGCGCACGCAGGAGATGGGTATCCGTCTCGCCCTCGGCGCATCGCGCCGCGGCCTTATCTGCCTCATCGTCGCGCAGGCCGCACGCCTCGTCGCCGCCGGTGGCGTCCTCGGCATCGCCGGTGCCTTCCTCCTCAGTCGGCTCCTCACCAGCATGCTGGTCGGCGTCAAGCCGCACGACGCCGTCTCCTTCTCCCTTGCCTGGATTCTCATGACCGCAGTCGCTCTCCTCGCCAGCACCATTCCTGCGTCAGCCGCCGCGCGCACCGACCTCGTCTCCGTGCTTCATATGGAGTAGGAAGGGCGCCATCACCAAGAATCGCAAATCGGCGGCGTATAGTATTCGGTAATCATGCGACGAGTGAGCCGGGACCGGGCAGGCAAGGCTTTCGTGCTCGCCGTCCTGTGCGCCATCCTGTTCGTGTTTGGCACGACTGTCCAGCAGACGCATTTCCATCCGGATGGTCTCTCGCATGCGGACTGCACCATCTGCCACACGGCCCCTCATGTCGTGCAGCCATCAACTTCCTGCAGCATCGGCCAGGCTCCTGTCCCCTCCACTCGCGTTGTTCTTTCAATGGAACCGGCCTACCGCGAGAATCTCTTCGCCTGCTGCCACTGGAACAGACCTCCGCCTGATCTCACTGCTAACGCCTAGCACTGCCAGCAGACAATCAGCGGCTTTTCAGGAGGCTTTCCATGCGCGTATCGGCGCGCAGCATTTTCTCTTTCCTTCTCGTCTTTTTGAGTGCCGTAGTTTTCTCGGATTTGTACGCACAATCGAACTCCGGTTCCGTCGGCGGTACTGTTACAGATCCATCCGGCGCAGTCGTGCCGGGAGCCACCGTCTCCATACAGAACCCGGTCAGCAAATACTCGAGGACCGCAACCACGGACAGAGCCGGGCACTTTCAGTTCCCCAATGTGCCTCTTAATCCCTACCATCTCACCGTCGTCATGACTGGATTCGGTTCAATCGTCCAGGATGTCGACGTCACCTCGACCGTGCCCATCAGCTTGAACATCCCTCTACAGGTGAGCACGGCATCCACCACAGTAACCGTACAAGGCGAGGACCTCGTCGAGAACGATCCCACCTTCCATACAGATATCGATCGCGACGTTACCGAGAAGCTGCCGCTTGAAAGTCAGTCCTCGGCTCTCAGTTCCCTGGTCACCCTGGCATCGCCCGGCGTCTCTGCCGATTCAAACGGACTCTTTCACGGACTCGGAGATCATGCATCGAACTCCTTCTCCATCGACGGTCAGCCCATCACCGACCAGCAGAGCAAAGTATTTTCCAACCAGATCCCTTCAAACTCGGTGCAGTCGCTTGAGGTGATCGCCGGCGCACCCCCGGCCGAATATGGCGGCAAGACCAGCCTCGTCATCAACGTCACCACTCGCTCCGGCCAGGGGCTCGCAAAGCCGACCGGCAGTATCACGACCTCGTACGGCACCTTCGGCTCCGCAGCGGGCTCCTTCGATATCGGCGACGGCGGACAGAACTGGGGCAACTTCTTTGAGTTCGATGGCCTCAACACCGGCCGATTCCTCGACGCGCCGGAGTTCGTCGTCTTCCATGCCAAAGGCAACGAGCAAAATCTCTTTGATCGCATCGATCGTCAGTTCACAACAGCTGATTCCATTCATCTCAACCTGAACTACTCCCGGTCTTGGTTCCAGACCCCGAATTCCTACGACAACCTCAACATCTCCAACGTGATCAGCGGAGGTGCCGGCACCGATCCTGTCTTCGGCGATCTCGGCGATACAGACCAGCACTCCAAAATTGAGACCTTCGATATCGCGCCGACCTATACCCGCCTCTTCGGAGCGAATACCGTCTTCAACTTCGGCCCATATGTCCGCAAAGACGCATACAACTACTACCCAAGCCACAATCCACTCGCCGATCTTAGCCCGCTCCAGAGCGAGTCCATCTCTCAGCAACGAACCCTCTTGAATGCAGGCGCCCATACCGACGTCACCCTCCAGAAGGGGAATAACAATATCAAGGCGGGCGTCGTGTACCAGCAGACCTTTCTCCGCGAACATGACAATGTCGGCGTCGTGGACTCAACCTTCAACTCGCCCTGTGTCGACGCAAACGGGAATTCGCAACCGGGCTTCACTAACCCCGCTCAATGCGCGAGCGCCGGGCTCGTCTCGAACGCCCCCTCCGCCGGCGGCACCTATAATCCCATCTTCGCGCCGTATGACCTGACCCGCGGCGGCACATACTATCTCTACTTCGGCCACACCGATATCAAGGAGCTAGCGCTCTATCTGCAGGACCAGCTCAAGGCCGGAAACTGGGTCTTCAATCTTGGCATTCGCGGAGATCTTTACAACGGCCTGACCATTGCCCGCCAGCCCGAGCCGCGACTCGGTGTCGCTTACAGCGTCAAGCGCACAAACACCATCCTCCGCCTCTCCTATGCGCGAACGCTGGAAACACCCTTCAATGAAAATCTCGTCCTTTCCAGTCAAGGGTGCCTCAACGCCGTGCTTGCCCCACTGCTGGATTGCTCGCCTGGCGTCTCCGGTGTGCTGCAGCCAGGCTTTCGCAATGAGTTCCACGCCGGCTTCCAGCAGGCCTTCGGCAAGTACGCTGTCGTCAGCGGTGAGTACATCTGGAAGTACACGCACAACGCATTCGACTTCAGCGTCTTCGGGAACACGCCCATCTACTTCCCCATCGACTGGCATAACTCAAAAATCCCCGGCTTCACCATCCGTGCGGATATCCCCAGCTATCACAACTTCACTGCATTCGTCGTCATGTCCTCCGTGGCGGCCCGCTTTTTCCCCCCGCAAACCGCCGGTGCAGGTGCAACCGTGGGACAGAGTGGATATCCCTTCCGCATCGATCACGACGAAGTCTTCAACCAAACCACGCATATCCAATACCAGGCGCCATTCAAACGTGGCCCATGGTTCGGCTTCAATTGGCGCTATGACAGCGGAGCCGTTGCAGCATCCACGCCCTGCTACAACGTCACGGATCCAAACAGTCACTGCGGCGCCATTTCAACCATGCTGGACGGTCAGCCGGCAATCGACCTGAGCGGATTCACAGCGGATCAGCAATTCCAGGAAGGACTCGCGTGTGACGGAGTAAGGGCCACCCCCACGCAAGCGCTTCCCACGCCCTGTTTGGCAACGCAGCTCACATCCAGCCTGGCCAGCATCCCCGCGCCGGGTACCGAGAATGACGACCGCAAACCCACGCGGATTGCGCCTCGAAGCCTCTTCGATGCCTCCGTCGGCGAAGACAACCTCTTCGACGGCGACAGATACAAGTGGAGTCTCCGGCTTACCGGAGTAAACCTGACAAACAAGACTGCGCTCTACAACTTCCTTTCCACCTTCAGCGGAACGCACTATGTCACTCCGCGTGCGCTGACCGCAGAGGTAGGCTTCCACTTTTAGGCAAGGAAAACGTCCGGTTCACAACTTTTTGCAACTTGTTGCGTCGCCGTGACACACCTTGCTCCCTTTGGGCCTATCCTCCATTCTGATGGAAACCGGGCCCATTCCTGGATGCCTACCTATGTTGAAGCTGCAAGTTCGACGTTGGTCCGAACGGCCTCGTGTGCTGCTCTTGATGCTCGCCGTCGTGCTGCCCGCCGCGGCGCTGATCATCTGGAATGTCTGGCATCTCCGCGACCTGCAACGCGAAAAAGGGATCGAGGCGGTCATTCAGAGGAACTATCAGCACGTTCTGGCTATCGCGGAAAAGCGCATCGACGAACGCGCCTATAGGATGACCGAGGAAATCAGAGAGAAATTCCCTGACGCTGACCAGCCTGAGGATCTTGAGTCCTTCCTCACCACACATCCAACCGTCTCGCATGCGTTTATATGGTCCGGCAAGGGCCATTTTCAGTTTCAATCTCAGCCCGGCATGATGGACGATCCCGAGTTTCGCGGGGAAAGCAAAGAACTCTCTTCCAATATCGAAACCTGGATGGGTATTGAGTCCGAGGGCTACCTCTACAAGCTGAAGAAGATGGCAGCCGGCGATGGACACCACGCTTTGATCACCAACGAGTGGGTGCACAGGGGCGACAAAATGCAGTACCTCTCAGCCGCGTACTTCATTCCTCACGGTTCCTCAGCCGAGCACCCCGCACTGGCCGGATTCATCTACGACCCCGACTTTATGGCAAACACCTTCTTCCCGCAGGCGCTGAACGAAGTGGTGCCGGATGAGGGTCACAACGACGCTTCCCACCCTGAACCGGCAATCACGGTGCGGACATCCAAGGACCAGACGCCACTGGCGGCCTCCGCTTGCTGGGACGGGAGCCGCCCCGAAGTGGAGCGCACCTTCGATGGCGTTTTCCCCGGCATGATCCTCGGTATCGGACTGCATGGGACAACCATCGCGGACATCGGCCGCCGGTTCGCTCGCCAACAATTCCTCATCCTGGGCGCACTCTCGCTGTTGATGGGCGCGGGCATGATACTCACCTACCGCAACGTCTCCCGCGAGCTCGCACTAGCCAAGTTAAAATCCGATTTCGTCTCCAATGTCTCGCACGAGCTGAGAACGCCCCTGGCGCTCATCCGTCTCTACGCGGAAACCCTGGAACTGGGACGCATCTCGAATCCCGCAAAGCATCAGGAGTACTACGAGATCATCCGCAAAGAGAGCGAGCGCCTGACCTCGCTGATCAATAACATCCTCGACTTCTCGCGCATCGAAGCCGGCAAAAAAGAGTACAGCTTTTGCGAAACCGATGTGGCAGACCTGGTGCGCAGCACGCTGGAATCCTACCGCTTCGAAATCGAGCACAACGGCTTCCACTTCGAGCAGAAGATTGACACCAATCTACCGCCCTTGCACGTGGATCGTGAGGCAATCGCTCGCTCGTTGCTGAATCTCGTGAACAACGCCGTCAAGTACTCGGCGAGAGACAAGTATCTCGGCGTCTATCTCTACCGTCAAAACGGCAGCGTCAACCTTGAGGTCGTGGATCATGGCATCGGCATTCCCGCCAAAGAACAGCCCAGGATCTTTGAAAAGTTCTATCGAGTGGGCGATCCGCTGGTACACAACACCAAGGGAAGCGGGTTAGGGCTCTCCCTGGTGCGCCACATCGTTCGCGCCCATGGCGGCGAGGTTACAGTGGAAAGCGCGCCGGGGCACGGCAGCAAGTTCATTATCACTCTCCCGGTACAGGCTTCAGAGCTTCAGCAAGAGGAGGCGGTGTCGGCATGAGACAGCAAGAGAAAACCAATCACAACGAAGAACAGACGAACCGGGCGAAGATTCTTGTCGTGGAGGACGAACCCAACATGGTCGTTGGGCTGCGCGACAATTTCGAATTCGAAGGCTACGAAGTGATCACCGCAAGCGACGGCGTCGAAGGCCTCCAACGCGCGCTCGAAGAGTCCCCCGACCTGGTAGTCCTCGACGTCATGATGCCTCGCATGAGCGGCCTCGAAGTCTGCAAGCAGCTGCGGGCCAAGCGTGCTTCACTTCCCATCATCATGCTCACAGCACGCGGTCAGGAAGTCGATAAGGTGGTAGGCCTCGAACTTGGCGCGGATGATTACGTCACCAAGCCATTTTCAATTCGCGAGCTGCTGGCGCGCGTCAAGGCTGTTTTGCGGCGCACCGCCGTCCTCCCGAAGGATCAGGAGCAGCATTCCTTCGGTGACGTCGAAGTGGATCTGCGCCGTTGCCGCGTGGTCAGGTCAGGCAAGGCTCTCGATGTCTCTTCCAAAGAATTCGAGCTGCTCAAGTACTTTATCTGTCACTCAGGCGAAACACTGAGTCGTCATCGTCTCCTCGAAGACGTGTGGGGATACGAGCACTATCCGACAACTCGAACCGTAGACACCCATCTGGTGCGCTTGCGCCAGAAATTGGAACCCAATCCGGAAGAACCACAATACTTCCTTACTGTGCATGGAACCGGCTATCGATTCGTCGGATAGCGACCGACGATTACGCCTGACCTGGCCGAACTCAAGCCAAGTGAAAACGCTCTAAAGCACGATCAAAATCGAAACGAGGTGGATTTTGAGCGCGGAGAGAGTAGTGCCAAGAGGCAGCGGCGATTATCGGACCACCATCAGACGTCCGGGCTGGAGCATGCCTCCAGCATCCATGATCCCGCCGGCGATGCCCGTCTCGCCGATGGCGCCGCCTATCGAAGTACCCCCCTTGGCGGAGATAACTCCGTCCGCCTTGCCGCAGCAGGAGGATGTGTACTCGCTGCTCCGGGAAAGATCGGATCTGCACGCGCAGATCTTCGATGCCACCCAGATTCAACGCAAGCTCAGCGGCCCGCGCATGTTGCGCTCGGGCGACCTCGAGCTTGCCAGCGAGGTCTTCGCCGCTCGCTTTCTCTCCGGCGACTTCACCACTCTTTCGCAAAGCGGCTCCACCATCCTTTCCGTGCTTGGAGATATCGCAGGCAAAGGCATTGCGGCCGGCATGTGGTTCACACATTTGGCAGGGCTCTTGCAGAGTTGCGGCCGTCCGGATTCTGATTCGTCGAACCCAGACCCCTCGAAGATCGCCGCTGAAATCAACCGTCATCTCTGCTATCTGCGGCCCGTTGCACCAGTCGTCACAGCATTTCTCGCATTCGTCGATTGCAATCGCGGAAGAGTCACCTACTGCAACGCGGGCCACTTCCTGCCCGTCCTGCTGCGCGCAGACGGACGCACCCACCTGCTTGATGTGGGCGGACCGCTCCTCGGCGCGATCGAGAACGCGGAATACGAATCTGCCCAAGTGCTTCTCGAACCCGGCGACACCCTGGTTGCCTATTCCGATGGTGTCCTCGAATGCCGCAACTCTTCAGAGGAAGAGTTCGGAGTGGATCGCCTCATGGCTTCCCTGCAACAGGCCGACCGCCAATCGGCGCACGGCACGCTCATGACCCTGCTCGCCGCCGTGCAGGACTTCGCCAATGGCCGTCCGCTCAGCGACGACCTCAGCCTCACCGTCATCCAGCGCAACGCCAAAGCGAATGGAAGAGCACCTTCCGTGAAAGGCCGGCCTTCCGATTGGCGTCCATTTCATCAGCACCGCTGATAGAACTCGCAGGGCGATCAGTACCGGTTAGCCCCGCGCTTTTCGAGCGCACGCAACACGGCGCGCGGTCGACGTGCGTCGATTTGACTATATATGTTGTATTCACATATATAGGAACAAACATATATGGCAACCGAGAAGAGTGACGATCGCGAGTGGAAGAAGGGCGGCGCCGAACTGCTGATCATGTCGCTGCTGGAAGAACAGTCCCGGCACGGTTACGACATCTGCAAACTGATCGAAGCCCGTTCCGCAGGAGCCCTGCGCTTCCACGTCACGACGCTCTATCCCTTGCTATACCGCCTTGAGGAGCGTGGCCTGGTCCATGGCCGCTGGGTCGAAAAGCCGAATCAGCGGCGCAGACGCTACTACAGCCTCACTGCTGAAGGGCGGAAGACCCTGGTGCGGCAGCGCCAAAATTGGCAAGGGTTCATCGAGGCCATGAGCCGCGTGATGGGGGTGAAAAATGCCTGACTGGAAACAGGAGTTAGCGAAGCGGCTGGAACATCTCGAGATCGACCCGGGCCGCGAGGCAGCCATCATCGAAGAACTAAGCCAGCATCTCGATGACCGTTATGAGGAACTGCTTCTTGGAGGCAGCAGCGAATCGGAAGCACGTCGAACCGTCCTCGAAGAGTTGGAACGCAGTGACATCCCTGCCTGGGCTCTGCCGTCCACTGTGCGCAACTCTGCCCGAAGAGCACCTCTCACGCCCGCAGCATTGCCCTCCGGCAATCTCTTCGCCGACTTCACGCGTGACCTGAAGTTCGGAGTGCGCAGCCTGATCAAGGTGCCGGCCTTCTCTTTTTTTGCCATCCTTACGCTAGCGCTCGGCATTGGCGCCACCACGACCGTCTTCACGGTAGTGAACACGCTGCTTCTCCATCCGCTTCCGGCTCCCGATCCATCCCGCCTGGCGTGCCTCTACACAACGGACTTGAAGAATCAGCGCACGTCGAGCGACGTTCTGCCAGTCTCGTACTTGAACCTGAAAGATTTCCGCGCCGGAAATACTGTCTTCACTTCGCTTGGCGGATTCTCGTCACCGATGGTGATGACTTTGACCGAGAACAAAAATTCTGAGCGGTTCTTCGGCGAAATCGTAACGCAAGGATTCTTTGAAGCGCTGGATATCACGCCGGCGAAAGGCCGCTTCTTCTCTCCCGGAGAGATCTCCGCACCCGGATCCGCTCCTGTTGCGGTACTCAGCTACAGTGCCTGGAAGGTCCGCTTCAATAGCGCTCCGGACATAATCGGCAAAGTGCTCGACCTCAATGGAAGCTCCTTCGCCGTGATTGGAGTCGCCCCGCAGGGGTTCCTTGGTGTAAGCGCCATTTTCGGACCGGACGTGTGGCTCCCCGCAACCATGGCCCAGCAGGTGCTGACCGCACCGATGCACGATGTACTGACCGAACGCGGGAAACCATTCTTCCAGACGGTCGCCAGACTGAAGCCCGCAATCAGCCGCAGTCAGGCGGAAGCCAGTCTGCAACCGCTGGCCACAGCATTGCGGCAGCAGTATCCCGACGCGAACGCGGGCCACGCAGTCTCGGTGCAGCCCGTTACGACCGCCCTTTATTCCAGCACCGGCGGTGAGCGCGGGCTGCAGTTTGTAAGCATCGTTCTGTTGGTGCTCGTGGGACTCGTGTTGCTGATTGCATGCTCCAATGTAGCCAATCTGCTCATGGCGCGCGCCGTGAAACGGCGCCAGGAGATCGCTCTGCGCTTGGCCATCGGCGCCAGCCGCGGACGCCTTCTGCGCCAGCTTCTCACCGAGAGCGTGCTCCTCAGTGTCCTTGGCGGCATCGTCGGACTTGTCGTCGGCTACGAGGGCTGCCAGCTTCTGTGGTCCTTCCGCCCGCCTGACGTCGTTCGCAATCTCGTCGGGCCGAAGCTGGACGGCACCGTATTCCTCTTTGCCCTGCTACTGTCGATCGCCACCGGTTTCATCTTCGGCGTGGTGCCTTCGCTGCGTGCTTCACGGACTGGCCTGGTCGATAGCCTGAAGGAAGAAACTCACATCGCGGGGCTCGGCGGCCGCAGCGCACGATTCCAGAAAACTCTCGTAGCCGGACAAGTCGCTCTTTCGCTGGTTGCGCTGATTGCATCGTCGCTCTTTCTTCGAGCGGTGCAGCGCGCCTACGACATCAACCCCGGCTTCGACCACAGACACATCGCCGTCTTCATGATGAATCCTGAGCAGATCGGCTTCGACGCAACGCGTCTCAAGGATTTTCATCGTGAGGCGGCACACCGCGTCTCTAAAATTCCCGGTGTCGCATCCGTATCCTGGGCATCGAACATGCCATTCTGGGCCAGCGCTTCGCGCGGCGTGGTGATTGAGGGTCAGGAGCAACAGCGCAAATCTGAAACTCTCAGCACCATCACCAACGCGGTAGACGTCCGCTACTTCGACACCATGCGTATTCCGCTTCTTGAAGGAAGAGCCTTTGCCGATGCCGATCAGGAGGGATCGCTTCCAGTCGTCATCATCAACGAAGATCTGGCGCGCCGTTACTGGCCATCTGGCAACGCCATTGGACAACATCTTCGCCTCTCTGGCGATACCGTCACACGCCACATCGTAGGTGTAGTAAGAACCAGCAACTACGCGACGCTGGGAGAAGCACCGCAGCCGTCCATCTATTTGCCCATGCGTCAGAATCCCGGAGGCAACTTCATCCTCTACGTGCGAACCGCTGGCGATCCTGCATTACTGCTCGGAACCGTGCAACGCGAAATCCGCGACGTTGCCCCGGCGGTTGACATCACGGACGTCCGCACTGGCGCCAAACTCATGGACCAGGTGCTATGGAACGAGCGCATCGTTCTCGCAATGCTCGGCACCTTCGGACTGTTCGCTCTTGCGCTGGCCAGCGTGGGTCTCTACGGCATCCTTGCCTATTCAGTGAGCTCGCGACAACGCGAGATCGGAGTGCGCATGGCTCTGGGCGCGTCCCGCTCTGCTGTCCTGCGCCTTGTTCTTCGACAGGGCACCACCTTGGTGTGCGTCGGCGCAGGCGTCGGCTTGGCGCTCTCTCTGCTCATCGGGCGCATCTTTTCCAGAATGCTCTTCGGACTCAGCCCTGCGGATCCGCTGAGCCTGGCCGCGGCCTGCCTCCTGCTGATTCTGGTAGCCATGCTCGCCTGCTGGCTGCCTGCTCTCACCGCCAGTCGCACCAATCCCATGCGAGCCCTGCGGGAAGGTTGATTAGGGGGAAGCAGAACTGCCCGACATACCTTCAGATAATTCCACCCAATCGCTATCCTTAGATCAGGCCTGACTATAAACGAGCGGTTATAGTCTCGCTCGCCCGCTCCACGGGAAAAGAGTTCAAAGTGGAGCACCCGATGGCCTGCTCATGAACTGGTTCGCAAATCAAAAAGGCGAAGGGATCGCTTACCTGCTGGTGATCGTCATCGGAATCACATCGATACTGCAGGGAACCGGAAGGTGGCCTGTTAATGCGCATTCTGGCTCGCAAGTCCTGACCGCCAAGGAGGTGCATTTTCATGCAAACGCTACGCGATGCTTTACTGCAGGCGGAACAACGTGGTGCCGCAATCGGCCATTTCAATGTCTCTGATCTTGTCCTGTTAAAGGGTGTCTTTACCGCTGCGCAAGAGCTCAACGTCCCAGTGATTGTTGGGGCATCGGAAGGCGAGCGATCCTTTATGGGAGTTCGCCAGATCGCAGCTCTCGTAAAGAGCCTTCGTGATGAGTTTGACTACCCGATCTTTCTCAACGCCGACCACACTCACACCCTGGCGGGCGCAGAGGAAGTGGCGCGAGCGGGGTTCGATTCCGTTGTATTCGATCGCTCCGCGTTGCCGCGCAAAGAAAATGTTCAACAGACCAGAGAAGCGGTGACCGCTCTTAAAGCGATCCATCCTGCCATGCTCGTGGAAGGAGAAATCGGCGATATCGGCAGTGGCTCTGAGATTCATGATGCAATGCCTGAGCCAGGCAAAGGGCTGACCACCCCTGAAGAAGCGCGGCAATTTGTCGAAGAAACAGGTATCGACATTCTTGCTCCCGCAGTAGGCAGTATGCACGGCATGTCCCGCAGCATGGTGCAGGGGGCATCGAAACAGCATCTCGATATTGAACGGATCGCGGCCATCAGGAAGGCTGCCCGAGTGCCCCTGACCCTGCACGGTGGATCAGGAACCGACGATGACGATTTTCGCAAAGCCATCGCTGCCGGCATCAGCATTGTGCATATCAATACAGAACTGCGTGTTGCATGGAGACGAAGCCTGGAAAGCAGTCTGGCCAACAAACCGGATGAGGTCGTCCCCTATAAGATTCTTCCTCCTGCCGTCGACTCCGTAAGGGAAGTGGTCAAGTCACGGCTGCAGCTCTTCAATAACACACAATCGGGTCGCTGAATCGCTCAGTTCGAATGCGTTAGGGACAAGCAGAATGCTCTTTGTTGACAATTCATAACCGAATGGTTATGGTTTTTCTGTGACGTCGACCAGCCCCAATCACGTGTTCCGTGCTCTCGCCGATCCCACCCGCAGGGCCATCTTTGAGGAGTTGACCCGGCAGGGTGAACAGACCGTCCACGCATTGACTCGCTATGCCGGCGTATCGCAGCCTGCTGTCTCCAAGCACCTCACCGTGCTGAAGCGGGCAAAGCTGGTGCGGCATCGCCGCGAGGGGCGCGAAACGCACTATCGCGCGCAGGCCGATGCGCTGACGCCGATGGTGGACTGGCTCAAGCACTACGGAGCATTCTGGCGCGACCGGTTTGACCGTCTTGAGGCCCTTTTGGAAAGGATGGAGTAATGAGCAATCCAGCACAGACTCCCAATACCCTTGTCGTCGAGAGGGTGTTCCCTCACCCGCCGGAAAAGCTGTGGCGCGCGCTCACCGAGGGCCCGCTTCTCGCGCAATGGATGATGAACAACGACTTCGAGCCGGTGATCGGGCGGAAGTTCCAATTCCAGGCCGACCCCGCGCCGAACTGGAATGGTGTTGTGGACTGCGAGGTACTGGTAGTCGAGCCACTCCAACGTCTCTCCTACAACTGGGGTGTTGGTGATGCCGCCGCCGGGCTGCAATGGGTGGTGCTCTGGACGCTGACTCCAGCCGAGGGCGGCACCCACGTTCGCATGGAGCAGTCCGGCTTCCGTCCCGATCAACAGGCCGCGTACAAGGGTGCAAATTACGGCTGGCAGAACTTCTTCGGCCGTCTGGGACAGGTGCTCGGCGGGAGTGCAATATGAAAGGCTCCAAACGATTCGTCGCCGCCTTCTGGATCTTCACCGCGCTCTTTTGCCTGGAGATGACATTCACCGCATACTACGAGCTCGCCAACCCTGGGGTCGGCAGGAATTTCGCCCGCCTGGGCTTTTCGAACCACGCATTCCATGTCGAGCTCAGCGTCGCCAAGGTCCTGGGAGTGCTCGCACTGCTCGTCCCCATGGTCCCCGCGCGACTCAAGGAATGGGCCTATGTCGGCTTCGCCATCAACCTTGTCTCGGCGCTCATCGCCCACCTGTCGATGGGCGATGGCTGGCAGGCGTTGGTCCCGTCCGCGACCACCAGTCTGCTCTGGGCACTCTCTTACTTCTTCTGGCGCCTCCAGGCCACGCCATCTCGACCGCATGGATCGAGCAACACCAACGAATAGGAAGACGTGGCAGCGCCCGCGAAAATGACACTACGAGGGAACCAATGAAGATCAAACTGACCAGCGTGTACGTCGACGACCAGGAGAAGGCTCTGCGCTTCTATACCGAGGTGCTGGGCTTCGTGAAGAAAGCTGACTTCAGCAACGGGCCGTTTCGCTGGCTCACGGTGGCTTCACCGGAGGAGCCTGACGCCACGGAGCTGCAGCTGGCGCTCAACAACAACCCGGCAGCCCAAACGTATCAGCAGGCCATCTTCCAGCAAAATCAGCCTGCGGCCATGTTCTACACCGACGATTTACAGACCGATTACGAGCGTATGAAAGCGCGCGGCGCCGAGTTCACCATGCCACCGACGGACGTGACAGCCTCCAAAATCGCCATGCTGAACGATACCTGCGGCAATCTCATTCAGGTCACGCAGCTGAAGCGCTGGTAGGGCGGAGGTTCAGCGAATCGCAGACCGGTGGGCGTGACGGAACTCTCGGACGAGGATGTAACAGGTATGAACACCATCACGAGCACTAAGAAAAAGTTGTCACCAGAAGAACGTGAAGAACTACTCAGAGCATTGAAAACCCGCTTTGAGAGAAACATGGATCGCCATAAAGGTCTTGAATGGGCCAAAGTACAAGCAAGGCTGGAAGCCAATGCTGAAAGACTGTGGTCACTCAATGAAATGGAAAAAACTGGCGGTGAACCGGATGTTGTTGGTCACGATAAAAAGACCGGTGGGTACATTTTTTATGATTGTTCAGCAGAAAGCCCTAAAGGCCGCAGAAGTGTTTGCTACGACCGTGAAGCGCTGGAGTCAAGGAAAGAAAATAAACCAGAAGATAGCGCGATGGATATGGCAGCGGCCATAGGCGTTGAACTATTAACGGAAGAACAGTATCGGGAGTTGCAGGCGCTTGGACATTTCGATACGAAAACGTCGAGCTGGGTTAAGACGCCGCCTGATATCAGGAAACTCGGCGGCGCGATCTTTTGCGATCGCCGTTACGACACCGTCTTCGTGTATCACAATGGCGCGGAGTCTTACTATGCCGCCAGGGGATTCCGTGGCTCGCTAAGGGTCTGAGCCCGCACGTTCAGCTTTACAAATGTTGCCTGCAGATCGCCGCAATGCCGGTTTAGCTCCGGCTTGCCTTGATCAGCGCATGCGCAGTGCGGCGAAGCAAAGGCGTCGCCTCATCGGGTTTGAAAATCTGCGAACTCACAAATGCGCCGTTGATGAGCAGAGAGAGTTGGCCGGCTAGTTCATCCGGACGGGCGGCGCCTAGTCGCTCGGCGATGCCTCTCAACCGCTTGCGCATCTGGCGTTTGTGCGCGGTGGCAACCTTGCGAGCCGGATGGTCAGTCTCAGGGAACTCCGCGGCCACGTTAATCTGCGGGCAGCCGCGATAATTAGGGCGCCCGACACGTTCGCCGATCCACTGAAGATGCCCGTCCAGTTCGGCGCTTGCATCGTCCACGTGTCGTCCGGCGACGCGATCCCACGTTCCCCAGAAATCCTCGTCCTCGCGCTTGAGAAAGGCGGCAACCAGATCGTCTTTCGTTCCGAAGTGCCGGTAGAGGCTCGTCTTCGCCACCCCGGCCTTCTCAACGACGAGATCGACCCCCACCGCACGCACGCCGCGTTGATAAAAAAGCGTGCACGCAGTTTCGAGGATTCTGTGCCTCACCTCAACATTACTTTGGGCGTCCGATGTCGCCCCGGTCTTCGGCATGATCGCTCCAACTCCAGGTAAGCACATCCGTTCTTGACATGCTACAGACCTGTACGTATTGTACAGAAACAGACCGGTCTGTAGCATAGGAGTAATCGACAAGTGAGCACAAATAGCAGACAAGCGGTGGCAGTATTCGGCGCTACCGGACACACTGCACGCTTCGTCGTTGCAGAATTACTGAGACGCGGAATCGTGCCGATCGCAATCGCCCGTGACCTTGCCGCGCTCACTGCGGCGACCTTCCCTGGGCACGAAGCACGGGGACACGAAACACAGGGGCGTGAAATTCTGCGCCGCAAGGCATCCATCGACGACATGGAATCGCTCGACCATGCGCTTGATGGAGCCCAGGCCGTCATCAATTGCGCCGGTCCCTTTCTTGAAACTGCAGATGCCGTGGCGGCCGCAGCCTTACGAGCCGGCATCCACTATCTCGATGTCACCGCCGAGCAGCCGAGCGTGCGCGCGACGCTCGACAAATACGATATCCCCGCGCGCGAAGCAAGCATCGCCGTCGTCCCCGCAATGGGGTTCTACGGCGGCTTCGCCGATCTCCTCGTCACCGCCGCGCTGGGTGACTGGGACCATGCAGACACGATTGGCATCATGATCGGCCTCGACAGCTGGCATCCCACACGCGGCACACGAATTACCGGCGAAAGAAATACGGCACCGCGAATGGTAGTTGCGGAGGGACAGCTTGCCCCCGTGCAGTTGCCGCCCTCCGAGAAGAATTGGGAGTTCGGCGATTCGCTCGGCCGTCAGGCCATGGTCGAAGTGCCATTCTCAGAGATCATTCTGATCGCGCGGCACGTGAAGACAGCCGAACTCCATACCCATCTCAACCGCATCGCGCTCGGCGACGTCCGCGATCCAACGACTCCGGCCCCGAAGGCGGCGGATGCGACAGGACGCTCACCCCAGCGCTTCGTTGTGGATGCTGTGGTGACGAATGACGGAAACACCCGGCGCATCACCGCTCGAGGGCGTGACATCTACGCCTTCTCGGCGCCGCTCGTCTGCGAGGTGACTGCGCGTCTGCTTGACGGCCGATTCAGTAGTGTTGGCGCGCAGCCGCCAGGGGCGATATTTGACGCGCAGGAAGTTCTCTCAGCCCTGACACCCGACCACCTGTCATTCGAAATTACGTCGGCCTGACCGCTCACAATGGTGCGAGCTAGAAGAATGGACGTGAACCAGAAAGAGAAAATGAACGCTCGCCACACTGCACGTCAAAGGGTCGCCACTACTGCTCTACAATGAGTTCGCATCAAAGCGCCCGCCCCGATGGAATCCGCCTCTACATTCATCGACCAGAAGATCAAGGCACTAGGAGACTGGCGCGGGAAGACACTCGCTAAAGTGCGCGAAATCATCCACAAGGCAGACCCTGAGATCGTCGAAGAGTGGAAGTGGAGAGGGACTCCCGTCTTCTCCCACGGCGGCATCGTCTGCACGGGAGAGACGTACAAGGACGTCGTCAAAATGACCTTTGCCAAGGGAGCTGCGTTGAAGGACCCTTCCCGTCTATTCAACTCCAGCCTCGACGGAAATGTCAGGCGCGCTATCGATATCCACGAAGGCGACAAAATCAATGAAGCGGCCTTGAAGGATCTCATCCGCGCCGCCGTGGCGCTCAATCTCGAGGGCAAGAACAAGCCGAAGCCCCGGCGCGCGAGCAGCAAGCGAACCGGCTAAACCATCTCAGGAATCTCCATCCGAACCTGCTGCATCCGCATTGTGGCGAGCGTTTCGTAACGTCAAAACTCAGCTCTGCCTCATTTGACGCGGCTTCTGCGGCCTTCCTATACTTCACCACGCTCAAGATGCGGTCTATGGAGGAAGTCTATGTTGAAGCGTTCGCTGCTGCTCATGCTCTTGATTGCCACCACCGCTACCGCCGGGTATGCAGAAGACGCATGGAAGGGTCATCAACCCAGCCTCATTCCACAGCTTAGCGGCACGACGCAGTTGCTGATTTCCGTCAGTCCGGTGAATTCGAGAGTCGTCTGGGCAGCAGGAGCCGGTGGCACGTACGTCGTTACGACCAATGGCGGTTCGACCTGGAGATCCGGTGTCGTGCCGGGAGCCGAAAAGCTGCAATTCCGCGATGTGCAAGGCGTGAGCGATCGGGTCGCGTATCTGATGTCCATCGGGGACAATACCGGAGACTTTCGCATCTACAAGACGGAAGACGGCGGCAGGCACTGGACCATTCAGTTTAAGAACAGGACAGTGAACGCCTTCTATGACTGCTTCGCGTTCTGGACGCCGGATCGCGGCATCACGCACAGCGATTCTGTCAACGGAGCATTTCCGGACATTCGTACCTTCAATGGCACCACCTGGCACTCGATCAAGCGCAATATGCCACCGGCATTGGCAGGCGAGGCTTCCTTCTCTTCGAGCGGAACCTGCATCACTACTCTAGGATGGCAAGACGCCTGGATTGCCACCGGCGGTTCAACGACCGCACGGATCCTTGCGACGCGCGATGGCGGCGACAGCTGGGATGCGTATGACACTCCGCTCGTAAGTAACGCCGCGGCAGGCGGCTTCTCGGTGGCCTTCCGCGATCCCTGGCATGGCATTGTGGGTGGTGGTGACTTGGCTTCGAACAGCTCTGCCCAGGCAGCAACCTCAGACAATGGCGGCCAAACCTGGACGCTTACCAAGAAGCCTCCCATTCCAGGAGCGATCTTCTGTCTCGCCTATGTACGTGGCCGTGAACACCACGACGATTGGAATCGTCGAGACCGCTTCCGCCATGAACACGAGCGGACTGTCGTGATCACGACCGAAACTCAGCCGGACTTCACTTCCGGCGCAGCCGCCTGGACACCCAATGAAGGACAAACCTGGTTCAAGCTGCCGCAGGTGAGCGGTTATTGGGCGGTCGGCTTTGCGAATCCGGAAGCGGGATGGTTCGTCGGCAACGACGGCAAGATCCTGAAGATCAGCTTCTAGCTGTCCAGCTAGGTCGCATCAGCGGCGCGAGCAGTCTGGGACGTTGGGCGGTTGCGTCTCGAGGAGACTCCACGTGCAGCTTCCGCCGAAAGGACCGTGCGCCCTGAAGTCGCGGCCTTGGGCGCTAAATCAATATCCAAAGGAACCGCGACTCTCAAACAAGCGTACAGGTGATACAAGCCGATTTCCTGGGCTGAAAGCGGGCCACGATAGAAAGCCAGGGAGGCAGCATGATCGCCGATTTACGACTTGCTTTGCGACAATTGCGAAAAGCGCCAGGATTCGCCCTGACCGCTGTGCTCACGCTTGCGCTCGCCATCGGTGCCAACGCCATTGTCTTCAGTGTGCTGAATGCGCTGGTTCTGCGCCCGCTCAATGTGCCGCACCCTGAGAACCTGTTCATGGTGGAGCGCAACTACGGGACAGAGACGACTCCTTCGCAGTCATATCTGGATTACCGCGACCTGCGCGATATGAACCGCAGCTTCGACGCGCTGGTAGCGTACGACATTATGGGCGGCGTTGGGCTGGACACCGGCACCGGAAATCCCAGCGTGGTCTGGCCCTACATGGTCAGCGGCAACTATTTTGATGCGCTGGGAATTCAACCGTATCTTGGCCGATTCATTCATGCTTCCGAAGAGCATGGCAAGAACAGCGTGCCGGAGATCATTCTGAGCTACGCCCTGTGGCACAGCCGCTTCCACGGCGATCCCGCGACGGTGGGCCGCAGCGTGAATATTAATAAGCACTCCTTCACGATCGTCGGCGTTGCGCCGCCGAATTTCCGCGGGACTGAGCTGTTCTTCGCGCCTGATCTCTGGGCTCCCCTCGTTGATTCGCCACAAATTACCGATTGGAACACGCTGGAGGAGCGTGGCAACCACAGTGAGTGGGTCATCGGCCACCTCAGGCCCGGGGTAACACCGGCCTCGGCCACCTCAGACTTGAACGCCATTGCGGCTTCGCTGGCGAAGGCCTATCCCAAATCGGATGACGGTCTGAAGTTCGAGTTATCGCATCCGGGGCTTGCAGGAAATTCTCTCGGCCGGCCCACGCGGGCATTTGTGGCCGGCCTCATGCTCCTAGCGGGTCTCATTCTCCTGGCTGCCTGCGCGAATCTCGGCAGTCTATTTGGCGCGCGGGCAGCGGACCGGTCGCGCGAGATCGCGATCCGCATGGCTCTTGGATCTCGCCGCACATTCATCCTCCGCCAGCTCCTCACCGAAGCCCTCGTCATTTCAGTCGCTGGAGGTATTTGCGGCATGGCAGCAGCCGTGGGAATTCTCCGGATGCTAAGCACGTGGCGGCCAATTCCGAATATCCCCATCAACGTGCCCGTCAATCCGGATGTCACAACATACGTCCTTGCCTTACTGCTTGCCATCTTCAGTGGTTTGCTTTTCGGTCTGATCCCGGTCCGCCAGGTGCTCCGCTCCGATCCGTGGCAGGTCATTCGCTCCGGCACCGCTGATGCAGGACGCGTACGCCGCTTTACCCTGCGGGATGTGCTGCTAGGGTTGCAGATCGCCATCTGTGCTGTCCTGGTGACTTCTTCGCTCGTCGCGGTGCGCGGTTTGGCGCGTTCGCTCCAGAGCAACTACGGTGTTCAGCCAAAGGGCGTGATGCTCGTAAAGACCGATCTGCATATGGCTGGATATAGCGGAGATCAGGTCGTGACGATGCAGAAGCGGATGCTCGATGCAGCGCAAGCGATTCCGGGCGTCAGTGCCGCAGGATCTGCCAGTCGGCTTCCGCTCAGCATCGGCGGCGGCGATTCGGACGTATTCACAGACGCCACAACTGATTTCCGGCCAACGAATGCCGCTGCCGATGCGCAAAACTTCGAGGTTTCGCCAGATTATTTCCGTGCGGCCGGGACCGCATTTCTGTCCGGCCGTACCTTCACCATGCACGATGACGATAAGGCTCCGCTGGTCGCCGTAGTGAATCGCGAATTTGCTCGCAAGGTTTTCGGGTCCGTCGACCAGGCAATCGGCAAGCATTTCAAGTTCTGGGGCGGCAAACGGGCCGAAGTTGTGGGCCTGGTAGAGGACGGCAAGTACGAAACCCTGACGGAAGATCCCAAGCCGGCTATGTTCTTTTCATTCCTCCAGAACCACTCCTCAGATACCTGGATTGTCGTTCGATCGCAGCGCGATCCCAAGGAGATCGCTTCCGCACTGCAGCGATCGATGCACAGCCTGGATCCCGCACTGCCACTCGAAATCAGAACATGGAATAACGAACTGGATTCCGCCCTCTTCGCCTCCCGTGTCGCCACCGTTTCTCTAGGTGTCCTCGGCGCGCTCGGCGCGATGCTCGCCATCACCGGCATCTTCGGCATGGCCTCCTACACGGTAAGCAAACGCCTCCGCGAGTTCGGCATTCGCATCGCTCTCGGCGCCAATCAACGCAAGGTGCTCGGCGCAGCACTTGGGCGCGCCTTCCGGCTGCTCGCCATCGGTTCCGCAGCAGGAATGATTCTCGGCGTTCTGGCTGCCCGCGTCCTCGCGTTCATCGTTTATCAAGCCACGCCGAAGGACCCGGTCATCCTCGGCGGCGTCGTTCTTACTATGCTCTGTGTGGGTCTCGTTGCAGCGTGGCTCCCCGCGCGGCGCGCCCTCGCTGTCGATCCAATGATCCTGCTGCGCGAAGAATGAGTTGGGTGAAACGAGTCATATCCCATCTCAAGTATCGCCAATTCACTTTCCACCTCAGGATCGGTAGCGGTCGGTTTGAGTTCATCTGCATTGCGATTGCAGGCGGATCACGGACACCCTGGAAGCAAGTGCCGACCCGAAACATCACAGGACAATGTGCGACTTGGGAATCCGCCCGCGGTCACCCTGAGCGTTTCTAACCAGCGCCCAACCATGGCGAACCTCTTCGATCTCGACCTCATCTCCGGGCTGCACCGCCAATTCCCTGGCCGAATAATCTCGCAGCACGATCGCCCAGCGGTCCTTCTTCTAAAAGTAGTCCAAGCGGCATCCAGCCTTCGCGACCGTCGGCAGCACGGCACCAGAGCCAACCGGGGTAGTCGTCATCCGCCCGCCCAACTTCGACAGTTTCGCCTGCTTCCACCTGGATTGGGTTCTGATACTCGACTTTGTATTCCAGTCGAATGCGCGCCCTTACTTTAGGGTCTCCCATGCTCGCAATTTTGAACTACCTCCGGCTCGGCGACGATCCGCCCGGAATACCGCCAGCTGCTGAATTCTGACTCATCGTCTAGACGGTGAGAATCGGCGGGAATCGGACGCTTAGGATCGATGCTAGTGAAAGTGGTCGACCATCATGATGTCGCTGCTCACATCGCCGACTAGTGAATACAGGACCCAGCGGCCATCGGGAGAGACCGAGAGGCCGCTACCGAAAAACTTGTCCACTTCAAAGATTGGGCGTGTCTGCCTGGTTGCGAAATCAAAGTAGCGGAGCGATCTGGGCCCCTCGGCCGGAACAAAATAGATACCGCCTGTGGAGAGCGCCCAAAGGCCGGCGTGGCTCACGCGAGGCAATCCACCGACTTCTGACGCCGTACCGGGCAATGCCAGCAGAGACAATTTCCTCAGCATTGGTTTGGAGAAGGTGTTTGCAAAATACACTGTCTTCCCATCGAAAGACTCCTGCGGGTTGACCCCGGGATCTCGGGAGAGTGCAATGGCGTCTCCGCCGGCTGCGGGACAACGATAGATTCCCAGCCTGCCTGGTTCATCGGATCGGAAATAAATCCACTGTCCATCGCGGGACCAGTGAGGTCGAATTGCGTCCGAGACATTTGTGACCAGTTTCCTGGGCTTCTGTTCGCCCACGTCGGCCACATATATTTCCCAGCGGTCTCCATGACTCGAGTCAAACGCTAACCTGTTCCCGTCCGGCGACCATTGCGGACTGCCACTTTCATAACGGGGGTCTGAGATTTGTACCAGGTTGCTGCCATCGTCGCTACTGATCCAGACTCCTTGCAAGCCAGATCGTAGAGACGCAAAGGCAATGCGCCTTCCGTCAGGAGAATATTGAGCGTCAAACTGTGCCCGCGACGAAGGCATGAGTTCCACCGCTGGAGATTCCGGGTGAAGCAGGTCTCTGCGCCAGATGTTGAAGCTGGTGGAAAGAGAGCTGTAGGCAAGCTCGCCCGTCCTGGACGAAACTGTGGGCAGCATTGCACTTCCTGCGAAGGCAAGTCGTTTCGTCGACCCATTCTCGATAGTAACTTCACCGAGTTCAGATGTGAGGTTCCCATTGCCAGTGGTATAGCGGGAATAAATGAGTTTCTTGTCGTCAGCCGACCACGTTAATCCATTTGGATATGCCAGAATTGGTGAAATAGCCTTAGGTTGACCACCCCGAATTGGTAAGGAATACAGAACGGCGTCGCCATTGTCGCTTACAAAACACCAGTATGCGAGGTACTTGCCGTTGTGTGAGAACGATGGCAGACCTTCGCCAGCGCGCTTTGGACTGATCGGGATCTGCCTGGCCTCCAATGTTTCCATTGAGAGGAGATAGATCCTGGCATGTTCCTCTCCTGGCGCCACATCTGCGAAGGCAATCCACTTGCCGTCGGGCGACCAACTAATAAGCGTGAAGTTAATCCGGCTGATGAAATTGAAGTTAGTCGTGGGCATTCGAGTGGGGCGTAATTTTCTTTCAGGGCCGCCCAGCGCGGGGACAACGTAGATTCCGCTGTCAGCGCCGGCCAGGCGTTGAAATGCGATCTGCGCGCCGTCGGGGGACCATGCCGGACTGATCGATTCCGAGGGATGCTGCGTAAGGCGGAGAAGAGTTTCGCTGCCGAGGGCCTTCACATACAGATCGAAGCCTTTGTCCCCATGTGCAGGGTCGCCATTCCATGCGAAAGCGATTCTTGAGCCATCGGGGGAGAGGGCCGGTGAAGTCGCGACTCCCGCAAACGCCGTGAACGGTACTACAGTCAAAGCCACCTCCTCCTGCGGACTCTGGTGCCGAAAGGTGCGGAACGCTATCGCGATGCCGGCGACGACGATGAGCAACAGGACGGATGTAAGCATCCAGCGGCGGGACCAGTTCGAACGGTCCACGGGGGGCGCGGCGGTCTGGGCGAATGACGGGCTCGCGCCAAGTTCCCCGATGCCATGGGTGGCGAGTTCCGGATAGGTCTCCGGAGCGAGGAAGCGATATCCGCGCTTGGGGATGGTCTGGACGTAGCGGGGATTCTCGGCATCATCGCCCAGCGCCTCCCTCAGTTTGCCAACGGCTACGCGGAGGCTGCTGTCGAAGTCGACAAACGTATCGTCGCGCCAGATGCGATGGCGCAGGTCGTCCCGGGTGACCACCTCTCCGGCATTTTCCAGAAGAATGACCAGAAGTCGGAATGGCTGCTCCTGCAGCTTCACCCGATTCCCGTTTTTCCAGAGTTCGCCAGAGACGGAATTCACCTGGAACGGGCCGAACCGATAGAGAGAACCGAGAGGCGTGTGCACGTCTCGCCCCGATCTCACCGCTCAACGCGAGCGGTCCACAGAGTGTATCAACCGGTGCGGCAGTTTACGACCTATATCGAGCTATCTCATTCGTGTGGTCTGGGAACCGGTTGGCTAAATCATCGGCAAGGGGTGCTCGTTGGTTCCGCATCACCTAAGAAGCCAGAGCCGCTGTCGCTTCACCACCCCTGCGCGGATCGCTCGCTAACAACCACAGCTTCCGCTCAATGTTGCCTTTGCCGTCTAGACGATGGGAATCGGGCCTTACGAACGATGCTAATGAAAGTGCTCGACGAGCATAATGTCGCCTTTCGCTTCGCCAGCTTGCGAATAGAGGATCCAGCGGCCATCGGGAGAGAGCGAAAGTCCGCTAACGAAATCCTTGTCGATATCAAAGATAGGGCGGATCTGTCGGGTTGCGAAATCAAAATAGCGGAGAGATCTGGGCGCCTCGGCAGGAACGAAATAGATACCGCCTCGAAAGAGCGCCCAGACCTTTGAGTCTCTCACGCGAGGCAATCCATCCAGTTCTGATTCCGTACCTGGCTGCCCCGACAGGGTCAATCTTTTAAGTGTTGATTTAGATCGGTGGCTTGCAAAATAAAGCGTCTTCCCATCGAAAGACTCCTGAGGGCTGACCGCATCGATGCCATGGGAGAGTGCAATGGCATCTCCGCCGGTGGCAGGACAACGATAGACTCCCGTTCTGCCGGCTTCGTCGGATCTGAAATAGATCCACTTTCCATCGCGGGACCAATGAGGTCGAGATACGCCAGAAATATTTGTGATCAGTTTTCTGGGCTTCACTTCGGCCACGTCCGCGACATATATTTCCCAGCGGTCATGGGGAAGCGAGTCAAAAGCTATCCTGCTTCCGTCCGGCGACCATTGCGGACTGCCGCTCGCATAATTGGGGTTCGAGATCTGCACCAGGTTGCTGCCATCGTCACTGCTGATCCAGACTCCCTGTCGGCCCGATCGTATAGACGCGAAGGCAATGCGCTTTCCATCCGGAGAATATTGAGCATCGAACTGTGCCCGCGAGGAAGGAATAGGTTCTACAGCGGGAGTCTCCGGGTGAAGCAGGTCTTTACGACAGATGTTTGAGCCAGCGGAAAGGGAGCTATAAGCAAGTTTGTCGCCTTTGGGAGAAACTGTCGGCAGTACTGCGCTTCCTTCGACTGCTAGCCGCTTCACAGAACCGTCCGCGACGGTAACTTCGCCGAACTCGCCTGAGAATCCATGCCAAAGGGAATAAATGAGTTTCTTGTCGTCAGCAGACCAGGTCAATCCCTTTGGAACAGCCCGGAATGGCGTAATCATCTTCGGCTTTCCGTCCGGAAGGGATAAGGAATATAGCTGCGCCCTGTAGTCGTCTCGAAAGCACCAGTATGCAAGGTACTCGCCGTTGTGGGAGAACGCTGGCAGACCTTCACCAGCGCACATTGGACTAAGCGGAATCCGCCTGGTCTCCAATCTTTCCGTTGAGAGCAAATAAATCCTTGCATGTTCTTCTTCTGGCACCACATCTGCGTAGGCGATCCACTTTCCGTCCGGCGACCAACTGACAAGAGCGAAGTTATTCCGCGTGAGAAAGTAGCCAGTCCCGTGCATTCGGGTGGAAAGCAATTTCCGCTCAGGCCCGCCGAGCGCGGGAACAACGTAGATCCCCGTGTCAGCGCCATCCATGCGCTGCAATGCAATCTGCGTGCCGTCCGGAGACCACGCCGGACTGATCCATTCCGAGGGATGCCGCGTCAGGCGGAGAAGAGTCTCGCTCCCGAGGGCCTTTACATATAGGTCGAAGCCTTTGGCCGCGTGCGCAGGATCACCGTTCCATGCGAAAGCGATTCTGGAGCCATCGGGGGAGAACGCAGGGGACGCTTCTTCTCCGGGCAACGCCGTAAACGGAACGGCAGTCAAAGCCGCCTGCTCCTGCGGACGCTGCTGCCGATACCACCGATAAGCAGCCAGCCCTCCGAGAACGAAGACCGCGATAGCCAGAACGCCTCCGAGGAACTTCAGCCACATTTGAGGACGGTGCAAGTCGCGATCTGGCTCAACGTCGACAGAGGCGACCGGAGTTGCGTCCGCTTTCAAGGGGCCAGGATCTTTGCGCGTTTCAGTGGCTTCATCAGTTGTATCTACCTGGCGCACTTCAGAAACAAGGAAGCGATATCCGCGCTTGGGAATGGTCTCGACGTAGCGGGGACTCTCGGCATCATCGCCCAGCGCCTCCCTCAGTTTGCCAACGGCTACACGAAGGCTGCTGTCGAAGTCGACAAACGTATCGTCGCGCCAGATGCGATGGCGCAGGTCGTCGCGGGTGACCACCTCTCCAGCATTTTCCAGAAGAATGACCAGAAGCCGGAATGGCTGCTCCTGCAGCTTTACCCGGTTCCCGTTTTTCCAGAGTTCGCCAGAGACGGAATTCACCTGGAACGGGCCGAACCGATAGAGAGAACCGACAGGCGTGTGCACGTCTCGCCCCGATCTCATCGCTCAACGCGAGCGGTTCACAGAGTGTATCAACCGGCGCGACAGTTTACGACCTCTATCGAGCTATCTCATTCGTGTGGTCCGGGAACCGGTTGGCTAAATCATCGGCAAGAGTTCGCGCTCGAACCGCATCACCTGCGAAGGCCAGAGCCGCTGTCGCTTCACCACTCCTGCATGAATCGTCTCACAGCTTCTGCTCAATGTTGCCTGTCGTAGAGACGATGGGAATCGGACGCTTACGAGCGATGCTAGTGAAAGTAATCGACGAGCATGATGTCGCTGTTTTCGCCGAGTAGTGAATACAGGATCCAACGGCCATCGGGAGAAACTGACAAGGCCCCACCGAAATCGTTGTCCATTTCAAAAACTGGGCGGATCTGCCCGGTGGCGAAATCAAAGTATCGGAGTGATCTGGGTGCATCGGCGGGAACAAAATAGATACCGCCTGATGAGAGGGTCCAAAGGCTGGAGTTCTTCAGGCGCGGCAATCCATCCACAATGGACTCCGCACCGGGCTGCGCCTGCAAAGCCACTTTCTTCAGCGTCAATTCCTGTTGGTGGCTTGCAAAATATACTGTCTTCCCGTCGAAGGACTCCTGCGGACCAATCCCATCGGGGTCTTTGGATAGCGCAACGGCATCTCCGCCGGACGAAGGGCAGCGATAGACTCCCGTCCTGCCAGCTTCTTGGGATCTGAAATAGATCCACTTCCCATCGCGGGACCAGTGAGGTCGAATTAAGCCGGAGACATTGGTGACCAGTTTCCTGGGCTTCCGATCGGCCACGTCTGCCACGTATATTTCCCAGCGATCTAGGGGAAGCGAGTCAAACGCTATCCTGTTTCCGTCCGGTGACCATTGCGGACTGCCGCTCTGATAATGGGGGTCCGATATCTGCACCAGGTTGTTGCCATCGTCACTGCTGATCCAGACTCCCTGCAAGCCAGATCGTAGAGACGCAAAGGCAATGCGCTTTCCGTCCGGAGAGTATTGAGCGCCCCACTGTGCCCGCGAGGAAGGGATGAGTTCTACGGCCGGAGATTCCGGCTGAAGCAGGTCCCTGCGCAAGATCTTTCGGTTGAAGTATGAAGTCCTGAATGCCAGCTTTTCTCCCTTCGACGAAACTGTGGGCTGCGATGCATTTTCTGCGAAACCAAGTCGCTTTGCCGAGCCATTCGCTACACTTACTTCGCCGAGTATGTATGAGCGCGCATTCCAGACGGAATAAATAAGTCTCTTCCCATCAGCTGACCACGTTAGCCCACTCGGAAACTCCCGAAATGTCGCAATCATCCTCGGCTCTCCGTCAGGAAGGGGTAAGGAATACAGCCCGGCCTCGTCATTCGCATGTTGAATGCACCAGTATGCGAGATACTCGCCATTGTGGGAGAACGCAGGCATACCTTGTTCATCGCACTTCGGACCGATTGGAGCCTGTTTGGTCTCCAATGTTTCGGTGGAGAGGAGATACATCCTTATGACATCGCGTCCTTCTGACAATTCGTCGGCGAAAGCGATCCACTTGCCATCCGGCGACCAACTGACAATCGAGTAGTGATTGGAAAGAGGCTCCGGCCCCCGGCGCATTCGGGTAGAACGTAACTTTCGTTCCGGGCCGCCCAGTGCGGGCACAACGTAGAGGCCCGTGTCAGTACCGGCCAGGCGGTGAAACACGATCTGCGTGCCATCGGGAGACCATGCCGCGCTAATCCATTCCGAGGGATGCCGCGTCAGGCGGAGAAGAGTTTCGCTTCCAAGGGCCTTCACGTATAGGTCGAACCCCTTGGCCCCGCCCTTTGGATCACCGTTCCATGCGAACGCGATTCGGGACCCATCGGGGGAGAACGCCGGAGAAATCGCCCGTTCGGGCAGAGCCGTAAACGGAACGGCAGTCAACACCGCCTCCTCCTGCGGACGCTGCTGCCGGAAGGTGCGGATGGCTATAGCGATGCCGGCGACGACAATGAGCAACAGGACTGATGTAAGCATCCAGCGGCGGGACCAGTTCGAACGGTGCACCAAGGGTGCGCCGATGCGGCCTTCGTCAGGCGCGGCGATCTCGGCGGATGACGGATTCGCGCCGAGTTCCCCGATGCCATGGGCGACTTCCGAATAGGTCTCCGGAGCGAGGAAGCGATATCCGCGCTTGGGAATGGTCTCGACGTAGCGGGGATTCTCGGCATCATCGCCCAGCGCCTCCCTCAGTTTGCCAACGGCTACACGGAGGCTGCTGTCGAAGTCGACAAACGTATCGTCGCGCCAGATGCGATGGCGCAGGTCGTCGCGGGTGACCACCTCTCCGGCGTTTTCCAGAAGAATGACCAGAAGCCGGAATGGCTGCTCCTGCAGCTTCACCCGATTCCCGTTTTTCCAGAGTTCGCCAGAGACGGAATTCACCTGGAACGGGCCGAACCGATAGAGAGAACCGACAGGCGTGTGCACGTATCGCCCCGATCTCATCGCTCAACGCGAGCGGTTCACAGAGTGTATCAACCGGCGCGACAGTTTACGACCTATATCGACCTATCTCATTCGCGATGACTTACCTGCTCACGGAGGTTTTACGGCAAGTTTCTTTGACCCCCGCTGCAAAGAGCGGTTTGATGCGAGGCGACGGCAATCGAGAGATGCCCTCGAAAAGGAGAACCACCATGAAACGCACTACGGTACTTGCATTCCTGACGGCGGCCTTGATCTCGATGGGCAGCGCTTGCGCACATGCCCAGGCACCTGCGTTCCAGGTTCCGTTCGACTTCACCGTTGACAACCAAATGCTTCCCGCGGGGACCTATCAGGTCAGCTACAACGCCGCTAAGACCGCGATCCTGATTCGAAGCCAGGACGATCGCTTCCATGCATTGACCGCAATCCACCCGGCCGACCAGTCGACCAGCGACAATGTGGTCGTCTTCACGAAGTACGGCAACCAGTACTTCCTGCATGAAGTGCTTTGCGGCGCCGTGTCCATGAATGTTGCGCTTCCCGCGTCCAAGCCAGAGAAACGGGCTCGCATCCAGGAAGCGCAGCTTCCCCACAGCGAAACTGTCGTGGCTCTCAGTACCGGAGCGAAGTAATGTCATCGGCCCGGGGAAGACCCGGAGACATCAAACCTCCGGGTCACCCATTTTCCGGTTCAGCCAGAGATATGAAAACGCATTTCCGTGCTGCCAAGACCGGTTTCGCGTTCACTCCGTGCTCGCGTGCCACCCGCGCGATCGAAGATCTAGGCAACAGCATCGCCTCCACAGTCCGCCGCTTCTCTTCAGCCGGTCGCGGCTGCTGCTCAATGTTGCCTCACCGTCTAGCCTGTGAGAATCGGTGGGAATCGGACCCTTACCAGCGATGCTAGTGAAAATGATCGACCAGCATGATGTCGCCGGTTACAGAGCGATCCTGTGAATAGAGGATCCAGCGGCCATCTGGAGAGACCGAAAGGCCGCCACCGAAACCCTTGTCCACTTCAAAGATTGGCCGTATTTGCTTACTGGCGAAATCAAAGTATCGGACGGATCTGCGCGCCTCGGCAGGAACAAAATAGATACCACCTGGAGAGACGGTCCAAAGGTCGGGGTCACTCAAGCGGGGCAAACCACCCACTACTGATTCCGTGCCGGGCTGCCCCGGCACAGGCACTTTCTTCACCGGCAGTGCCCCGTCGTGGCTCGCAAAATATATTGTCTTCCCATCAAAAGACTCCTGCGGACTGGCCCCATCGATCGCTTTAGAGAGCAAAACGGCATCTCCCCCGGAGGCGGGACAACGATAGACACCCGCTCTGCCCGGTTCGTTGGAAGAAAAGTAGATCCACTTTCCATCGCGGGACCAGTGAGGTCGAAATGCGCCGGTGATATTTGTGACCAGTTTTCTGGGCTTCCGTTCAGCCACGTCGGCCACATCTATTTCAAAGCGGTCCAGGGGGCGCGAGTCAAACACTATCTTGTTTCCGTCCGGCGACCATTGCGGGCTGCCGCTCATGTGATTGGGGTTTGAGATCTGTATCAGATTGCTGCCATCCTCATTGCTGATCCAGACACCCATCACGCCAGAGCGCAGAGACGCAAAGGCAACGCGCCTTCCATCCGGAGAGTATTGAGCCTCGAACTGTATCCGCGAGGAAGGCATGAGTTCAATGGCCGGAGTTTCCGGGTGAAGCAGGTCTCTACGCCAGATGGTTGAGCTAACGGAAAGAGAGCTGTAGGCAAGCTTGTCACCTTTGGGAGAAACAGTCGGCCGCAGTGCGCTGCCTTCGAGTGCAAGCCGCTTCGCCAAACCATCGGCGACAGTGACTTCACCGAGTTCGTGCCAGCCCCTCCCTTTGAAAAGCGAATAAATGAGTTTCTTGTCGTCAGCCGACCATGTCAACCCGTTGGGACCCCAGAATGATGCAATCATCTTCGGCTTTCCATCCGGAAGCCGTAAAGAATATAGCGTGCCCTCGTAGTTGTTTCGAAAACACCAGTATGCGAGGTACTCGCCGTTGTGGGAGAACGCTGGCAGACCTTCAGTAACGTACGTTGGACTGATCGGAATCTGCCTGGTCTCCAGTGTTTCCATTGAGAGGAGATAGATCCTTTCGTGTTCCCCCGGCGGCAATCGATCGGCGAAGGCGATCCACTTGCCGTCGGGCGACCAACTAATATGAGCGAAATCGTTGTCGGCAATTCGGGTGGAGTGTATTTTTTTTTCAGGGCCGCCAAGTGCGGGGACAACGTAAATTCCCGTGCCGGCGCCGTCTATTCGATGAAAGGCGATCTGCGTGCCGTCGGGTGACCATGCCGAACTGATCCATTCCGAAGGATGCTGCGTAAGGCGGAGAAGAGTTTCGCTTCCGAGAGCTTTCACGTATAGATCGAAGGCTTCGGTCCCATGTGCCTGATCACCGGTCCATTCGAAAGCGATCCTGGAGCCATCGGGAGAGAAAGCCGGCGAGGTCGCCCGTCCGGGCAATGCTGTAAATGGAACGGCAGTCAAGGCCTCCTGCTCCTGCGGACTCTGCTGCCGATGCCATCGATCGGCAACTAAGACTGCAAGCGCAATGACCGAGATTGCGAGAACGCCTGCGCCGATCTTCAACCACATTCGACGACGGTGAAAGCCGCGATCTGGCTCGACCGTGACTACGGGAACTACAGGCTGAACCTGGGCCTCCGATTTACCCATGAATCGATGCCCCTGCCCCGGCAGCGTCTCGACAAAGCGCGGACTCTCGGCCGAGTTGCCGAGAACCTCGCGAATCTTAACGGCGGCATTCAGGTTGTGATCAACGTCGACAAAGGCGACCGGAATTGCCTTCGTTTTCAAGGAGTCAGGGTCTTTGCGCGTTTCAGCGGCTTCATGAGCGGCATCTACCCGGTGCACTTCAGAAACGAGGAAGCGATATCCGCGCTTGGGAATGGTCTCGACGTAGCGCGGGTTCTCGGCATCATCGCCAAGCGCCTCCCTCAGTTTGCGAACGGCGACACGGAGGCTGCCCTCGAAGTCGACAAATGTATGGTCGTGCCAGATGCGATGGCATAGATCGTCGTGGGCGACCACCTCACCGGCGTTTTCCAAAAGAATGACTAGAAGCCGGAATGGCTGCTCCTGCAGCTTCACCCGGTTCCCGTTTTTCAGGAGTTCGCCAGAGAGGGAATTCACCTGGAACGGGCCGAACCGAAAGAGAGAACCGAGAGGCGTTTGCACGTCTCGCCCCGATCTCACCGCTCAACGCGAGCGGCCCGCAGAGAGTGTATCAACCGGCGCGGCAGTTTACGACCTAATTCGAGCTATCTCATTCGAGATGACTTACCTGCTCACGTAGGATTCATGGACAGTTCCTTTGACCCTGCGCGCAACGAGGGGTTTGATGCGAGGCGAAGGCAATCGAGAGATGCCCTCGAAAAGGAGAACCACCATGAAACGCACTACGGTACTCGCATATCTTGCGGCAACCTTGATCTCGATGGGCAGCGCTTGCGCACATGCCCAGGCACCTAGGTTCACGGTCCCGTTCGACTTCACTGTGGGCAACCAGGTGCTTCCCGCGGGGACCTATCAGGTCAGCTACGCGAGTGAGACCGGGATCCTGATTCGAGGCAAGGGCGAGCGCCCTCATGCCGCATTGACCACAACTTATCCTGCTGACCCGTCGACCGGCGTCGGTAAGCTCATCTTCACGAAATACGGCAACCAGTATTTCCTCCATGAAGTGCTTTGCAGTGACGTCTCCATGAACGTGGAAATTCCCAAGTCCAAGCGGGAGAAACAGGCTCGCATCCAGGAAGCACAGCTTCCCCACAGCGAGACTGTCGCCGCTCTCCGCACCGAAGCGCACTAATTCCATCGGCCCGGGAAGACCCGGAGAAATCAAACCTCCGGGTCTCACCTTTCTGATGCCCCTGCAACCGGTTGATCGCCCTTTGGTTCCGTCGGTCATCGCACAGGGGGTACTTACACAATGCGAAAGGAGAAGGCACAAATGAAATACATAGCAGCTATATCGCTGATGCTCAATCTAGGTGTCGCAAGCGTTTACGCACAAGGTTATCCCGTAAAGATGGCGTATTCGGGAACCTCTGGGGCCAGCGCGACCAATCTACAGCAGCCCGGCACAGTGACTGTCGAAGAGAATTTCGCTGGGAACGGTGCACTAGGACCATTCACCTTGCGCCTTATAAGCGCCGAGACGACTTCTCCGCAGCGGCCGCCAAGCACTTGCTCTGGCCCAGCCAACATTTATTTCTTAAGAGGGGCCGGCGCGGGCGTATTTCGCTTCCAGGATGGCAGTCTATTGAAGGTCAATCTGACGCATGGAGCCGATTGCATAGATCTCTCGAAACCACCGGGGCAGGGCCACTGTACTCTGACTGTTCAAACCAATGGTGGAACCGGACGTTTTAAGGATGCGTCCGGCAAGCTTACGTTGACCGAGACGACCGTCCCGGTCTTGGCCGACGCCTTAAACAACCCCGTCTTTTTTGCGGCTGCGGGCAACGTTACCGGAATGGTCTTCGGAGTAGCCATAGAAGCGGACCGCCATGAGGAGCCCCAATAGGAAGACATATTGCTTGGTCGTCGCTCGCTGGGGCATGCTTCCATGGCAACCGCCGAGGGCAAGCGGCGGAGGGCCGACTTCCCCACGGTGAGACTGTTGCGGCTCTCCACGCCGGAGAGAACTAATTTCCATTGGCCCGGGGTGACTCGAGGAATCAAACCTCCGGGCCACCCATTTTGGGGTCAGCCAAAGAAATGAAAACGCATTTCGAGACTTGCAGGAGCAGGTCCCAAATCCGAACTCATACCAACGCGGACGCCCACAAACCTGCCAAATAATTCCACCCGAATTGCTATCCTGAAATTAGGCCTGAGTCAAAACAATGCCACGGGATACCATTTCCGTGGCGTTCGTCTTTGTAACTTCTTTGTTTGGACATTTTTACGAGTAAGTACCGCAGAATCAAATATTTATCATCCGGAAGCTTGATTTGGAGCGCAAGTGAGGCAAAGGGTGACCGTAAGTCATTTATTTGGAAATATTTGGAGCTAAACCCTTTAGACCACCGGACTTAAAGACCGTAAAGCCTTTAAGCCACTGTGTCTGAATGAGTTACGCGCGAGGAACGGCGGAGGGTTGGGGGAGGGGGGTGGTTGGGTCACGTTACCTCCCGTATCTCTCAGCGCAAGAATTTAGAATGTCCTGACCCATGCCAGAATCCGAAGCCGAGTCAGCATTCGATCAGGCGGAACGCGCAGCAGCCGCCATTCGCGAACGCTGCCCTCTACGACCGAAGATCGCCATCGTCCTCGGCACCGGCCTCGGCGGCTTCGCCGATCGGCTCGCAGACCAGGTCGCCATCCCCTATATCGAGATCCCGCACTTCCCCCGGCCCACCGTCGAGGGACACGCCGGCCGCCTCGTCCTCGGCAACTTCGCCGGCACCCCGCTCGCCGTCATGCAGGGCCGTGTTCACGCCTACGAGGGATACACTCCGCAGCACGTGATCTACCCCGCCCAGGTACTCGCCCGACTCGGCATCCGGACGCTGGTCGTAACCAATGCTGCGGGCGCTATCCGCACCGACCTAGCCCCCGGCCACCTCGTTCTCATCAGCGATCACATCAATTTCACCGGAACTCACCCGCTCGCCGGACCAAATGACCCGCGCTTTGGCGAGCGCTTCTTCGACATGTCGGACGCCTACTCGCGCCGCCTCCGCCTACTCGCCCAACGCGCCGCCACAGCGGAAGGCATCACGCTGCCGGAAGGCGTCTACCTTGGCCTCACCGGCCCCAGCTTCGAGACCCCCGCCGAAATCCGCGCCTTCCGCACCCTCGGCGCCGACCTCGTCGGCATGTCCACTATCCATGAAGTCATGGCCGCGCGTCACCTCGGTATGGAAGTCCTCGGCCTCTCATCCGTCACTAACATGGCGGCCGGTGTGCTCGACGAGGCTATCGACCACGCCAGCGTCCTGGAGATCGGCGCGCGGGTCCAGCACAAACTCACACGCCTGCTGGCCGCGCTGGTGCCGCTTCTAGCCGAACACTAATACCCAGCACGTGGCGCGGTCGAGCGCGGCACCGGCGCTGGCTCGTGCCACGCCGGCACCGGCTTCGCACTCTCGCGCCAAGCCGTCACGATCATGTCGCGTAGCTCGCTCGCGCCTGCCGCCAGCCGCTCCGCCGTAAACTGCCGCGCCTCCGCCGTACCCGCAGCATCGAAACCCTGCACCTTCTCCAGCTGGTACACCCGCTCCACCATCCTGTGCGATGCACGCAGGTACGTCACGTAGTCTTCGAAGGGATCGTTGAGAGTCTTCACCGGAGTCATGAGCGGCTCGGCATCACCTGCCTTGATGTTCCTGTGGACGAACCCACTCTCCCACTGGGAGTGAATGCCGGGTGAGGTCACATACTGCTTCGAATTGTCCTTCTCCGCCCAGCCGTTGTAGCTCACGGTCGTATGCAGCGGCATCGCCCCGTCGCCAACATAGTGGCCCAGCCACCCGGCATAGAAGATGACTGCGGCCTCCACTGCACGAGTGTCTTCTCGCCTGGCCGACTGCTCGCGATACTCCCTCAGGGCAGCCTGCAGCCGCTCGTACACCTCGTTGGTAACCCATGGCTGCAGCCCGACCTTCTCCGGCCGCAGCTCCTCTGCCTTGTCCGGATGCGTCAGCCCCGTAGCATAAAGAGCGGCGATGAAGTCATACCGGCGACGCGGCAGCTTGCCCACCATGTCGGCGAGTTCCAGATCTATGTAGTGCTCGGGAGCCTGTACGGCGTTCAACTCCTGCTCGTTGGCGCTGCGCCAGCGGTCGGGCTCCGGTCCCAGGTATTCGATCTCAGCTACAGCCAACTGAGTGCGCAGGAACTCAGGTACCTCCGGCGGCAGCTTCTCGGCGGCCAGACGATTGACGATCCGGTGTCCATCCGGACCCCAGCCTAACGAGGGGGTGGCGACCAATCCACAAGCCAACCCAAGCACCACTAACCTAACGAGACGACGGGGGACGAAGTACGACATGGGGTGAGTATAACGACCGATTTTTCTGGCTCTCGATAATGCGCCAACTTCGAAGCCAGGCAGCGGAAAATTAACGAATACGTCGCAACAGCCACGCACAGCAGGTTGATATCCTGATTGCTATGGCTACCAAGAAAGAACTGCTCCACCAGCCCATCCAGCACATCGATATCAAGCAGCACAATGTGGTGCCGCTGGTCGACGCCATGCAGCATATGGCCTATAGCTCGCGCGATCTCGCGCGCGCCGCCTCTATCTACGAGCGCATGCTTCGTGACCAGGACTGTGGCGTTATCCTCTGCCTCGCCGGATCACTCATCAGCGCCGGCCTCAAGCAGATCTTCATCGACCTGATCCGCAACAACATGGTGGACGCCGTCGTCTCCACCGGCGCCAACATCGTGGACCAAGACTTCTTCGAGGGCCTCGGCTTCTGTCACTGGATTGCCGATGACGTGATGAAGGCCGGCACCGAGGACGGGAAACTCCGGGAGCTCATGATCGACCGCATCTACGACACCCTCATCGACGAGGAAGAGTTGCGCGAATGCGATGAGACCACGCAGAGGATCGCTGACTCGCTGACACCCCGGCCCTATAGCTCGCGCGAGTTCATCCGCGAGATGGGCGCTTATCTCACGAAGAATGGCAAGACTCCGCAGCAGGGCGGCGTCGACAGCATCGTCCTCTCCGCATACGAGAAGGACGTGCCGATCTTCTGTCCCGCATTCAGTGACTGCTCGGCCGGCTTCGGCCTGGTGGCCCACCAGCACGCGCGCGGCGACAAGCCGAAGGTCTCGCTTGATTCAGCCAAAGACTTCTACGAACTGACGCAGCTCAAGATCGCCAATCCCACTACGGGCCTGCTGATGGTAGGCGGCGGCGTTCCCAAGAACTTTGCGCAAGACATTGTTGTGGCTGCCGACATCCTCGGCACCGAAGCGCCGATGCATAAGTACGCCATACAAATCACGGTGGCCGACGTCCGCGACGGTGCGCTCTCCTCGAGCACACTTAAGGAAGCCAGTTCCTGGGGCAAGGTGGACACGACCTTCGAGCAGATGGTGTACAGCGAAGCCACCCTCGCGCTGCCACTGATTGCGGGCTATGTCTATCACAAGCAGGCCTACAGCACGCGACAGGGGCGCCACTGGGCTCGCCTGCTTGAGCCCGTTACGGCTTAATGTTGTTTAATCCCAAAACGGTCCATCCATCCGGATGGACCGTTTACATTTTTGGCTCAACGCGCAAGTGCATGGATTGGGGATTCTTACGCACCGGTGTATACGATATGCACCACAAGTAGTGCAGTAACTAAGATTTTTTGATTACTTAGGACAATTCTTTTGACTATCGGTAAGAGTTACCTACTATACTCACCAAGCATTATCCCCGATGTAGGTCGCCTCGAATGATGCGCCCTGATATGCCCACGGGGATATGACTGCCGAGCAGGCTGACTCACGGCGGCAATGTTGGGGCCAGTTTCTCTGGGTGAAGCATCACGTTGTTGGATTTTTGGGGGTCATGTGTGCCTTTGCAGGACGCAATAACTGTCTGGAGACAGGCTCCCCATTTTGCCGAACAAGGTTTTGACCTTTGCACTCGTCGATGAGTCAGCACGAACGTCTCTTCACCCATTGGCTAAGCGGCCGGCCGGTGTGGCTCGCCATGTTCGCGCTTACTTTGCTATCGACCGCCTACACGATCGTAGTCATGATGTATTCGGGAAGCGGACTCGTCTGGAGCCCTGCCAAACCTATCGTCATATTTCTTGCATGGGGCGCAATGCAGACCTGCTTCGCAGTGATCTGCTTGCTGAAACTGCGCCACGAGCGTCAGTTGCGCTCCGTCCTTTTAGAAAAGGAACGTGCCGATGATGCCGATGCGTCAACGGCTGCCGCTGCACCGGAGATCCGGTACCAGGACTACTTCGAAAATCTGACTGAAATGATCGCAATGCTCTCAGCCGAGGGCAAGTATCTCTATGTGAACTCGGCATGGCAGCGATACTTTGGCCGCGACGCAGTGTCGGCGCGAACGCTGGAGGGCTTTGCTTCGGCATTTCCATTCGCGATCCAGTCGCAGGCCGCTGCGATATTCGAGCGGGCTTTGGCCGGCGAGCACATTGAGCAGGTGCACTTGCGCATGGAAGACTCCGCCGGACGTACCCGGGAGATGGAGGCCAGTCTCTTCGGGTTGCGCGAAGCGGGACGACCGCGTGCTGTGCGCTGCATTCTGCGCGACGTTACGCTTCGCAACCAGCGCGAGCGGCGCCTGGCCATGCAATTGGGAGTAGGCCAGGTAGTGCAGGAAGCATCGACGGAGGACTCATTACCGCGGATCCTCTCTGCCCTGGGCAGTCATCTTGGCTTCGATCTCGTTGAACTGTGGCGGGCCGACTCCGGCCATCAGGTGCTGCGCTACGGCAGTATGTGGATGGCTGCCGATTGCGTCTTCCCAGCCACTCTAGCGAAGAGTTCCATCACGGAGTTTTCCCCAGGAGAGGGCTTACCTGGCCAGGTCTGGATACAAGGCGCATCCATCTGGGTTGAGGACATCCACAATGATGTGCGGTTCAGCACGAGAGACGGCGCGAAATCAGATGGTCTGGTTACCTGCTGGGGTGTACCCGTTCGCGTGGGCAACCAAGTCATCGCCGTAATCGAGTTCTTCAGCCGCAAACGCATGGCTGCCGAAGTAGAGATCATGGCTACTGTCGAGACTGTCTGCGCCTCTATCGGCCAGTTCCTAGGCCGCTCGGTTCAGGAGAAACGCGTCACTGAACTTAACCGGCAGAAGGAATCCATTCTGAATACTGTGGCGGACGGGATCCTCGGGACCGACCAACACGGTCGCGTTACCTTCGCCAATCCAGCCGCGGCCCGCATGCTCGGGACCCTACCTAACGCACTTACCGGCCGCTTCGTTCACGCCATCGTTCATGAGGACGTTTATGGCAGCCCTACGGCCTGCGCTTCCCACTGCTATATCCGCAGGGGACTCTTCGCCAAAGATGGCGCACATGGTCAGGACATCTTCTATCGCCCAGACGGCAGCTCTTTTCCGGTCGAGTTCACGCTCACACCGATGCAGGTGCACGGCAGCGTAACCGGCAGCGTTCTGAATTTTCGCGATGTCAGCCAACGCCAAGCCCTAGATCGGATGAAAGATGAGTTCGTCTCCACTGTCAGCCACGAGTTGCGTACACCCTTGACGTCGATTCGCGGATCGCTCGGGTTACTCTCTACTGGACTACTGGGCGAGGTGAATGAGAAGGCTGCGAACCTGCTGCGCATCGCGGTCAACAATTCTGATCGTTTGGTCCGTCTCATCAACGACATTTTGGATCTTGAACGCATGGAATCTGGCCGTGCGCCGCTCAGTTTCCGGCCCTGTTCTATTTCCGAGTTGGCGCAGCAGGCAATCGAGGCAGTGACACCCGTTGCTGACAACGCCTCGGTCAAGCTCATTCTCCGCACAGAAGCCGTCGACTTTGTAGCTGATCCGGATCGCTTGCAGCAGGTAATGACAAACCTGCTTAGCAACGCCATCAAGTTCTCACCGCCTGATTCAACCGTGACCGTGACAATCGAAAAATCAAACGAGGGAGTTTCGTTGTGCGTCGCTGATGAAGGCCGCGGGATTCCTGAGGACAAACTGGAGACAATCTTTGACCGCTTCCAGCAAGTGGACGCCTCGGATTCTCGCCAGAAGGGCGGCACAGGCCTGGGCCTGGCCATCTGCCGTACCATCGTGGACCAGCACGGAGGCCGAATCTGGGCAGAGCAGAATCCCGCAGGCGGAGCCATCTTCCGCATGTTCCTGCCCGCTGAACCTCAACAACAAGCGCGCCCAGAGCCAGTTCCCGATACCGAACGAGAGACGCTGCTCATTAGCACGAGTGATAGCGAGACGCGTACTAGCTTAGCCGCAAGCCTGCGTTTTCATGGTTATAACGTCATCGAAGCGTCGAGTGGACGCGAAACTCTCGCGCACGCGCAAAGGCGGGCGCCTTCTGCAGTGCTTCTCGACCTCACCTTGCCCGACATGTCGGGCTGGGAGGCTCTCCGTATTCTCAAAGAAGAGCCGGGCACGTCCGAAGTACCGGTGATCATTCTGAGTGCGCACGCCATAAGTAAATCCTCCACTCTCGGATTGGGCGCGGATGGATGGCTGCAAGTCCCGGCACAAGAGACAGATCTCATTGAAGAATTGTCATCAGTTCTGAACCGGCAGAAGACCTGGGCCGAAATCCTGCTCGTTGAAGATGATCTCGATCTTGCGCGCGTCATCAGCGCCACCTTCGAGCGTGCCGGAGTACATGTCCTGCATGCCAGCACGCGGCAAGCAGCGCTCGAGCTCTGTGCTTCTTTTACTCCCAGTCTCATGATTCTTGACATCGGATTGCCAGATGGCGACGGCCTCGGTCTGGTGGAACGGCTGAAGCATCATCCGGAACTGCATTCACTCCCGCTCCTCGTATATTCGGCGCGTGATTTGAGTGACGCGGAGCGTGCCCAGTTTCAACTCGGTCCAACGAACTTCCTTACCAAGACCAGGGTTCAGGCCCAGGAGGTGGAGTCGTTAGTATTCTCCATGTTGCGCGCACCCTCTCAGAATGTGCATACATCCGGGTTCGCAGTCCCTGGAATGCCGCCGTTCATGGTTTCCAACTCTTATGACACGCCGCATACTCATCATTGATGACGAAGAAGATATCCGCCAGGTTGCTGGACTAAGCCTGGAAACGGTTGCTGGCTGGGAGGTCGTTCTGGCCAATTCGGGATTGCAGGGCATGGAGCGTGCCGAAAAGGACCACCCGGACGCTATCCTGTTGGATGTGATGATGCCTGCAATGGACGGACCCACGACCTTTCTTCAGCTTCAAAAGAACCCGTCGACTGCAAAAATTCCGGTGATTTTACTCACTGCCAAAGTTCAGGGCTCCGATCAGCGCCGTTTTGCGGAACTGGGTGTCGCGGGAATTCTGTTCAAACCCTTCGACCCTCTTACGCTCTCGACGCAGGTCTCGCAAACCCTGGGTTGGAACCAGATCCATTAGGAGATTTCATGGCAGATATTCGTTCTCCTCACGCCGCTCCTGAAGAGGTTACGGGTAAGCTTCACGACCTGCTTGCGACGCTGTGGTCGCGCAGTCAACAGAACATCCGCGAACGGCTCGACGTGCTGCGGACGGCGCATCGCACATTGCGCGCCAATCCGACAGATACCAACGCTCGCCGGGCGGGGGCGGACGCAGCTCACAAACTTGCAGGCATTCTGGGCACATTTGGCCTACCGGAGGGTACAAACCTAGCCCGCCGCATCGAAGTGATGCTCGATTCGGCTGCGCCAGTTCGGCCATTCGATCTGGAGGGCTTGCAGCGAACGATCGATCAACTTCACCAGATGATCGAAGCAAAGTCGAAGGACGCCGGCCGGCGCCGCGCCTGAGTCACCCGCGCACCGGTGTAGACTCATCGTTTGAAAGATTCGCCGCCAGAGAACGAAGACTCCCGCAATGATTCTACGGATCAGCTAGGACTGCTCTTCCCGTCCGATCGCAAACCAGAGCCACGGCGAATCTGGTCGGTCAGCGCTCTTGTTGCAGCAATCCGTGGGCATGTCGAACGATCCTACCCTGACTGTTGGGTCGAAGGTGAAATATCGAACCTGCGCAGCGCAGCGTCCGGGCATCTTTATTTCACACTCAAAGATGAGAGTGGTCAGCTTCCCGTTGTTCTCTTTCGGCGTCAAGCGGCTCTGCTTCGCTTTCGTCCCGAGGCCGCGCTGCACGTTCTGGTGCGTGGCCACATTTCGATCTATGAAGATCGGGGCCAACTTCAACTCGTCGCGGAAACGCTCGAACCTGTTGGGGCGGGCTCACTACAGTTCGCCTTTGAGCAACTGAAGAACAAATTGCAGCAGGAAGGCATATTCGACGCGTCACGTAAACGTGCCCTGCCCCCTTTCCCTCGCTGCATTGGCGTCGTCACATCGTCATCGGGCGCCGTGATTCACGACTTCCTGAGTATCGTGGGCCGGCGCCACGCCGGTCTCGACATATTGCTCTATCCCGCCTCCGTGCAGGGCGTGCAGGCGGCCGGAGAAATTGCTTCGGGGATCTTTCATTTCAACCGTGCTAAGAACGTCGACGCCATCGTCGTTGCACGTGGTGGTGGCTCGGCCGAGGATCTGGCTGCGTTTAACACGGAGATTGTCGCTCGAGCGATTGCGGGATCCGCAATTCCCATTGTCTCAGCGGTAGGCCACGAAACAGACTTTACGATTGCGGATTTCGCAGCCGACCTGCGTGTCCCCACCCCCTCCGCTGCGGCAGAGCTGCTGACCGCAATGCAGCAAGGAATGCAAGAGCGCATGGATACGCTGGAGTTGCGTCTTCAGCGTGCCTGCCGGTACAAGATTGCGCTGGCGGAGCGCAGATTCGCCACAGTGTCTTCGGAGGCCACCATCGCTCGGATCCGGATGCAAATGGACCGGGCACAACAGCGAGTGGACGAGCAGCAGTTCCGGCTGGCAGGATCGTGGCAGGCGCTGCTGCATGCAACGAACATCCGTATGCAGCAGCTTCATAACCGCTTGCTGCAGCAGAGCAGCTTCCAGGCGCTGAGAACATGGGGCGAGCGATGTACAAGTGCCACTCGGCGGCTACACAGTGTATGGCAAATACGTCTTTTCGCGGCGCATCGAATCGTCGAAGCGCTATCTGGCGGTCTACTATTGCACTCCCCGTCCCATAGATGCCTGAGATTTCGCCAGACAATCGCGCATTTGGAGTCGCGAGGTAACCGCGCGATCATGAGCAACATCGAGCGGGCTACGGCGGCCTGCGAAGGACTTCAAGGCCGGCTAACTGCACTCTCACCACTTGCGGTTCTCGATCGTGGCTACAGCCTCACTTTCACAAGCGCCGGTAGACTCGTACGTGAGAGTTCCGCGGTCGCGATCGGGGAGTCTCTAATGACACGGCTTGCAAGAGGTACAGTGACAAGCACGGTGTCACGAATAGAAGACGAGATATGAGGAAGCTTTTTGGGACCGACGGAATTCGAGCAGTTGCGGGCGAAACACCTCTCGATCCGCGCACCATCTACGCGGTTGGACTGGCCCTTACGCACACTCTCAGGCGGCACGGCGCACAGCCTCAAGTAGTGCTGGGAATGGACACCCGCGAATCGAGCGAGTGGATCAGTGCAACCATTGCCGCCGGGTTACGGGAAGGCGGAGCCACAGTGGAAAGTGCCGGGATCATCACTACCCCCGGCATCGCTTATCTGGCGCGAACGCGTGGATTTAGCGCTGGCGTTGTCATCTCCGCGTCGCACAATCCTTGGCAGGACAACGGCATCAAGGCATTCGGCCACGACGGCTATAAGCTGCCAGATCAGCAGGAACTGGAGATCGAAGACGAAATTTTTCGGCGTCTCGCGGATCATTCATTGCCTTCTGAAGAATCGAAAATACCGCCGGCAGTGCAGTCCAGCTATCGTCATGACTATGGACGGCACCTCCGCCAGATAGTGCCGGACCTGAATCTGCGGGGAAAAAGCGTGGTTCTCGATTGCGCAAATGGCGCTGCTTCGTCTATCGCACCGGAACTATTCACAACCCTCGGCGGCACGCTGTACCTGACCCACTCTCGTCCAGATGGACGAAATATCAATCAGAACTGCGGTGCACTTCATCCGGAAATTGTCGCCGCCGAAACCACCGCGCGCAAAGCTGATATTGGCATAACACTCGATGGGGACGCGGACCGGGCACTCTTTTCCGATGCCAATGGAAAAGTAGTCAATGGCGACGCCGTGTTACTGCTCGCCGCTCGCGATCTGCAAGCGCGCGGAGCCCTCAAAGACAACACCGTTGTCGCCACGACGATGTCGAACATGGGTCTGGAGACCGCGCTCCAGAGGAGTCACATCCGAATGCTTCGCGCACCGGTCGGCGACAAGTACGTGCTGGAAATGATGCGACAGCATCATGCCACCCTGGGCGGCGAACAGTCCGGACACATCCTTTTTCCATCGCACAGCACCACCGGGGATGGCCTTCTTACCGCGCTCTTGGTTCTCGATATCGTGCAGCGATCCGGCAGGCCATTGCATCAGCTCGTCGCAGACCTGAAGGTCTTCCCGCAGGTGATTGTGAATGTGCGGGTCCGAGAAAAGCAGCCGCTGGAACAAATTCCAGAGGTGAGCGAGCGCATACAAGAGGCGGAACGCGCACTGCAGGGTAAAGGGCGCGTCGTCGTGCGTTACAGTGGCACCGAGGCACTTGCGCGCGTCATGATAGAAGCGGAATCCCGCGAAGAGATGGAACGGCACGCGGAACGCATTGCCCAGGCAATCCGCATCACGCTTGGCACGTGAACTAGGCTTTTTTCAGGTCCCGCCAGTTCTGGCCGATTCCGATGTCCACGACGATGGGTACGTTGAGTTTGATGAAGTTTTCCATTTCTTGTTTCACAAGAGCGCTCGCCGCTTCGATCTCCTCCTGCGGCACGTCGAACAGCAGCTCATCGTGAACCTGCAGCGTCATTTTGGTTCGTAAATTCTGCGTCCGCAGCTTCTGATCTATCCGGATCATCGCGATCTTGATCATGTCCGCTGCAGTTCCCTGCAACGGCGTGTTCACAGCAGTTCGCTCGGCGAAACCCCGCAAATTAGGATTGCGACTCTGGATGTCTGGAATTGGTCGCACGCGCCCAAACAACGTCCGCACTTGCTGTGTCGCGCGCGTCTCTTCAAGCAGGCGGTCTATAAATTGGCGAACGCCTGCATATCTTGCAAAATAGGTCTCAATATAAAGTCTGGCCTCGGCTTGCGGGATATTGAGGTTTGCGGCGAGTCCGAATGGCGAGATGCCGTAAACGATGCCGAAGTTCACAGCCTTCGCCCGATTGCGGGTTTCCTTGCTCATCGACATCGGTGGAACGCCAAATACTTCTGATGCCGTGAGTGTGTGAATGTCTTGCCCTGCCTGATATGCCTGTACCAGAAGCGGATCGTCAGAAAAGTGCGCCATCAGCCGCAGCTCGATCTGCGAGTAGTCCGCTGACAAAAGCACGCATCCTGGTGCCGCGATGAACGCCGCGCGAATCTCACGTCCCTTCTCTGTGCGAATCGGAATGTTCTGAAGATTCGGGTTGGTCGAGGAGAGCCGTCCCGTCGCGGTGCCCACCTGATTGAACGTGGTATGCACACGTCCGTCGCTGTCGGCAAGCAGCGGGAGAGAGTCCACATAGTTCGACTTCAGCTTCGCCAGCTGCCGATAGGCCAGTACCTGCGCCGGTACAGGATGGTGCAGAGCAAGCTCTTCGAGCACGTCCTGTGCAGTCGAAACAACTTTGCCCTTGCCATATTTCAGCGGTTTCGGCAGTTTCATCTTGTTGAACAAAATCTCGCCCAACTGCTTTGGGGAATTGAGGTTGAAACGCTGTCCGGCCTGTTCAAAGATCTGTTCGCTCACCTGCGACATTTCGGCATTCAGATTTTCCGCTAAGCCTGCAAGCACACTTACATCGATCCGGACGCCTGTGCGCTCCATCGCCAGGAGTACGGACACTAGGGGCAGATCGATCGTCTCGTAAACCGCTACCGCCTTGATTGCCTCGACATCGGCCCGCATGGCGGGAACCAGCGCGTGGATCGCGGCAGCCTGCTCGGGCAGTTGACGCCCACCTATTTCCGAAAGCGGGTTGCTTGTGAAACGTGCGACTACATCCGCGAGACGATGCGTAGCATGTGTGGGGTTGATGAGATAGGAATAAAGCATGAGATCGTCACGCACATTCGCAATGGCGATTCCATGATTCTCGAGCGCTCGCATGGTTGCTTTCAGATCGTGCACAGTCTTTGGTACGGACGCATCTTCCAGAAGTGTCTTGAGACGCGCGCCCGTCTCTGAAGTCAAAGAGAGGCGCAGTGCTCGACCTCCCTCCGCCGATACGGCGACGAAATGCTCTCGTTCGCCGGCGGCTTCTGTCCGCTCCGCGCTGGCAACTGCATCGAGCAGCGACAGATTGCGCAGCATTGGCGCTTCATCTTCCACCGCCTCGGCCTGCGACTCGCTCACCTGTTCTGTCAGCGCTTCCAGAAATGTCACGTCGACCGCAATCGAGAAGCCTTGCTGCGCTATCGAAAAAAACTTCGCGTAGTCCTCCTCTGTAGGAGCGATGATCAATTCTGCATGCCCCGCGTCAATCGCGGGTGCCAGTTCCTTGAGTAGCGTCGTGAACTCGAGTTCGGTGAAGAGAGCGCGCGCTGCAGCGACATCGGGTTCCTGGGTTTCCATCCTTGCCAGTTCCAGATCAACCGGCACGCTGCAGTGGATTGTCACCAACTCCTTGCTAAGGAGAATGTTCTCGCGATTGTTCTGCAAAGATTCGCGATAGCTCTTTCTTTTCACCTCATTTGCCTGATCCAGAGCCGCTTCGAGCGAGCCAAATTGCTGGATCAACTCCACCGACCCCTTGTCACCGATTCCCGGCGCGCCAGGGATGTTGTCGATTGAATCGCCGCGCAGTGCCATGACATCGATCACACGCTCAGGTGGAACGCCCAGCGTCTGCTCCACCGCCGCGCGATCAAGTACAAGGTTGTCTTTCGCCGGATTTAAGACCAGCACATGCTCGGTCACCAGTTGCAGCATGTCTTTGTCGTTCGACACGATGTACACCTTGTGGCCAGCACCCTCGGCCTTGTGCGCCAGGGTTCCAATTACGTCATCTGCCTCAAAGCCTTCGTATTGAATGATGGGGATATGAAATGCCTCAAGCGCACGCCGGATATAAGGGAGTTGCTGGGCAAGATCTGCCGGCATCTCTGTGCGATTCGCCTTGTAGCCCTCGTATGCAACTTCTTCAAACTGCTGTGTCTTGATGTTGAACTTGCGCACGGATGTCATCGCCTTCGCACGCTCATCACGGAAGACGGGCGTCATCGTGTCGAAGATGGCCGCAAAGTAGTGCGGCGAAAAATCGCGGCGGAGCTTGTTGATCATGTTGACGAAGACATAAGTCCCCGCCGTAGGCACGCCATGACGCGTAGACATCGGTCTCTGGCGCTGCATCGCATGGTATGCACGGAAGATGAAGGACATCGAGTCCAGAAGAAAAATCGGCGGCTTAGCTTCAGTAGTCGGCATGGCGCTCCTGGTTATGAGATGAACATGCAGTCGCCATACGAGAAAAATCGGTACCGCATCTGTACGGCATGGCGATAAGCTGCAAGAGTGTTGTCACGCCCGGCGAACGCAGACACCAGCATTATTAGGGTTGATTGTGGCAGGTGGAAGTTCGTAAGCAGCGCATCCACGGCACGAAACTGAAAACCAGGGGAAATAAAGATGCTGGTCGTTCCGGAGTGGTGGCGAAGCGGCCCGTCCCCAACTGTGGCAACGCAATGTTCCAGCGTGCGCGTGGTCGTCGTTCCTGCGGCGACAATACGGCGACCCTCCCCTCGTGCTGCATTGATCTGCTCCGCACATTCTTCACTTATCTCGTAGCTTTCGCTATGCAGCCTGACCTGTGCCGTGTCTGCGACGCGGATAGGCTGAAACGTGCCGAGTCCGACATGCAGCGTTATCGTACAAACCTCTACGCCTGCCGCTCGAACCTGGGCGAGGATTTCCGGTGTAAAGTGCAGACCTGCGGTCGGCGCGGCAGCGGAGCCCCGCCGTTTTGCGTAAATCGTCTGATATCGTTCACGATCTGACGGTCGGTCACCACGGTGAATGTATGGAGGCAATGGCATGTGACCCAGTGTGTCCAGACGTTTTTCAAAATCGGCCACAGGCCCGAATCGAAGCGTGCGCTCGCCACGCTCGCTCGCAGCAACGATTTGCGCATGAAGAGTTGTATTGCCCTCGTCAGTAAATTCGATGCCATCGCCCACCCGGAGCTTGCGACCTGGCTTTACAAGTGCGTTCCAGTCCCATGTGTCGATCTGTTCCGTTAGAAATACCTCGATCCGGCCCGTTGCAGCACTTTGCTCATCCGGACGGGGAGTTCGCAAGCCAAACAGCCGGGCGCGAATAACCCGCGAATCATTTAGCACCAGCACATCCCCTGGTCGGAGACACTCCGGTAAATGCGCGAAGACATCGTCTTTCCAAATTCCTGTCGCGCGGTCGAGCAGAAGCATGCGCGATCCGCCACGGTCGGCTGGCGGCTCCTGTGCAATCAGCTCTTCAGGTAAGGCAAAGTCGAAATCGGAAACGAGCACTCATCGATTCTATTGCCGTGACGCCCCGTCAACTGCAAAGTGGCGTTCAGCGAGTTCGCGAAGCCGTTCGAGCGTCGCCTCAACGGCAAGCCGCACATGCTCTTCTGCATCAATTGATTCCGGCGGGGGAACCGGCTGGCCCCATACCATCACAACCCGCGAGAACGGCTTGGGAACCATAAGAGCGTCCCATGAGCGCAACGTCCACTTACATTGCGGCAGAAGATAGAAGCTGTTCACGGGTAGTTGCGTTAATTGCGCCAGTTTGGTGATGCCTGGCTTGAGCAGATAGCGTGGACCACGCGGGCCGTCACCGGGAATTACCGCGGTCGCGCCATCGCGGACTGCACGAGACAGAGCACGCAATCCACCGGCCCCGGCGCGTGAACTTGATCCGCGCACTGTCTCGTAGCCCATCCGCTCAATCGTGCGCGCGATCATCTCGCCGTCGAAGCTTGCGCTGATAAGCAGAGTCGTGCGCGGCCGCCCTTGAAAGAAGCACGCAGCAGGCAGCAGACATCGGTGCCAGAAGCACCACACGCTGGCGCCATCCTGCTGGTCCGGGCGTCCTCCCTCATCGATGATCTCCTCGTAACGCAACGTGGTCTGCAGCAGCCGTAACAGAGCGGCGACCAGCGGTGGCAATGCCCACAGCATCAGTCGCCTCTGCAGGCTCAGCGAGTGTGCTCTTGGTTCATCCATGCGGTGGCGGTACGAAGTGCCTGAAGTGTAGCAGTCAAATTTTCGCTGGTAGCATCAAAGCGTGCTCGCTATCGACACGCCCGTTCAGTTCATCAAGGGAATCGGGCCGCGCATCGCGGAGTCGCTCGCTGAAAAGAGTATCAGCACCGCAGAAGACCTCCTTTATCACCTTCCATTTCGGTACGAGGATCGCGCCAATCCGCTGGCCGTTGATGAGCTAGCCGCTGGCGAGATGGCGAGCGTCATTGGCGAAGTACGGGGCTCTGTTCTGCTGCGCACACGCGCAATGCCCATCTTTGAGATGACGCTGGGCCAGGGCCTGAGCAAGCTGAAGTGCATCTGGTTTCGTGGGACCTATCTGAAGGACCGCTTCCAGGCCGGGCAGACGGTTGCTGTTTTCGGCAAGGTAGAAGCATCGCGATCGTCACGCGGCTTCAAGATGATTCAGCCTCAATTCGAGATTCTTCCCGATTCGAAAGAAGAGTTCAGCAGTCTTGAGATGGGACGCATCACGCCCATCTACGAGAGCCTCGGTGGTTCGAAGCTGGGTTCGCGCTGGATCCGCCGGCAGCTTTTCAGCGTACTCGCCGAGTTGCGTGGAAGCATTCCTGAGACACTACCGGCCTTAATGCTGGAACGGCTCGGCATGCCATCCCGCGATGCATCGCTGCACCAGGTACATTTCCCTGATATTGAGACGCCGCTCAATAGGCTGCAGGCAGCGAGCACACCGGCGCATCGGAGGCTAATCTTTGAGGAGCTGTTCTTCCTCGAACTGGGTCTGGAGATTAAGCGGCGCAAGGCGAGGGAGCGAGTTGGCATCGCATTTGTGCCGGATGAACGGGTGCGCGCCGCGTTACGCGAGGTGCTGCCCTTTCATCCAACGGCAGCTCAGAAGCGTGCCCTGGCCGAGATCGTTGAGGATATGAAGCACCCCAGCCCGATGCGGCGCCTACTGCAGGGCGATGTCGGATCTGGCAAAACTATCGTAGCGCTACAGGCGATGCTGATCGCGATTGAGAATGGCTATCAGGCGGTCCTGATGGCACCAACCGAGATCCTTGCGACGCAGCACTACCTTGGCGCACGCAAGCTACTGGAGCGGGCTACGCGCGATTATCGTGTCACCCTCCTTACTGGTTCGCTGGACGTCCATCACAAACGCGCGGCACGAGGGCGCATCGCACGCGGGGAAGCGGGCCTGGTGATCGGGACGCATGCACTCATCGAAGAAAAGGTCGACTTCGAGCGGCTTGGCCTTGTAGTTGTCGACGAGCAGCATCGGTTTGGAGTAATGCAGCGGTTCCGGCTGATGAAGAAGCCCGGCCAGGGGGAACCGGACGTGCTCGTGATGACAGCGACGCCCATTCCTCGAACGCTCGCACTATCTCTCTACGGGGATCTGGATCTGAGCGTACTGGACGAACTGCCCCCTGGCCGCACCCCCATCGTGACGCGGCGCGGCAGCGACGACCGGGCAGATGAGGTATGGCAGTTCATACGCAAGCAGGTGGTGGCTGGACGTCAGGCCTACATCGTCTATCCGGTGATCGAGGGCCCCAGTGACGACCAGCCGGAGCTGGACTTCCCCGCTGCCGAGGAGACGACGCCTGGCGCTGCCAAGCAAGGCCGCAAAACACCATCCCTCTTCGAGCGGCCCACGCTTAAGGCGGCGACCTCGATGTATGAGGCCCTGCGCGACGGAGCACTCGCCGGCCTGCGGCTGGGCCTGCTGCATGGCCGTCTCAGCGCGGACGACAAGGAGATCGTGATGCGGCGCTTCCAGCGCGGCGAGCTGGATGTGCTGGTCTCGACCACTGTGATCGAGGTTGGCGTGGATGTGCCGAATGCCACCGTGATGGTCATTGAGCATGCTGAACGCTTCGGGCTGGCTCAGCTGCACCAGCTTCGCGGACGAGTGGGGCGTGGGGGGGCGAAGAGCTACTGCATCCTGATGACCGGGGGCCGGGTGTCGCCAGAGGCGGAGCAGCGGCTGGATGCCATGGTGCGGACGCAGGATGGGTTTGAGCTGGCGGAGCTGGACCTGGAGCTACGGGGACCGGGGGAGTTCTTCGGCACCCGGCAGGCCGGCTTGCCGGACTTCCGGGTGGCGAATCTGGTCCGGGACAGGGAGCTGCTGGAGCTGGCCAAGCGGGAGGCGGCGGCCTTCGTGGCCAACGGGGGCGCCGAAGCCACGCCGGCCGAGCGTGCCGTCGTGGCAGCGCGGCTGAAGAAGGCATGGCAGCGGCGCTACGGACTCGTGGAGGCTGGATGAGGCAAGAAGGGGGCTTCACCCTGTGATTCTGGGAACGGGCATCGACATGGTCGAGATCGAGCGGATCGCCCGCTCGATCGAGCGATATGGCGGCCGCTTCCTGGCGCGGGTCTACACGCCGGGAGAGATCGCCTATTGTCAGCGCAAGCGACACAATGCGGCCGAGAGCTTCGCGGCCCGGTTTGCGGCGAAGGAGGCGGCGGCGAAGGCGCTGGGCACGGGCATCGGCTTCGGGGTGACGTGGCGGGAGATCGAGGTGGGCCGCGAGCCTGCCGGACGGCCTCTGCTGCTGCTGCACGGCCGCGCTGCGGAGATCGCCGAGGCGATGGGCATGCGCAACGCATCGCTCTCGATCACGCACACCGGAACGGCATCGATGGCGATGGTGATCCTCGAAGGCGAGATCACTGCGACGGTTGCGATTGCCGAGTCATCCAAGCGGGGATGAGACTGGCTGGCAGGCCGGATTCGGGCCGCCATTTGGTACTCTCATCGGTAGTGTTGTGCGGCGTGCATTCGTTCCCAGCGAGGTTTCGTGCCCAGTCAACAGGAAGTGCAGTGGTCACAACTGAAGGTCGGAGTGCTGGTGATCGTTGCGCTGGCTGCGCTGACGGCCCTGATCTTCCTGATGTCCGGCAGCACCGGTGGCTTCGCGGGCAAGATCACGCTTCGTTCCTACTTCGAGAATGCGGCCGGCCTCAAGGTCGGGGCGCCGGTGAACCTGGAAGGCGTGACCATCGGCAATGTGAAGTACATCCGCATCGTGCCGGAGCGCAAACTGACGCCTGTCGAAGTCATCATGAAGGTCAGCAAGCGATACGTCTCGGATGTTCGCGAGGATTCAAAGAGCAGTCTGGACACGGTCGGCGTGCTCGGGGACACGGTGGTGGACATCGACTCCAAGCGTGCGATCGGGCCGCGGGTGAAGGACAACGATGAGCTGGGTACGAACGAGAGCCCAAACCTTTCCGACGTGATCAAATCCAGCCAGGGCACGATTGAGCAGGTGAACACCATCCTGGCGAAGATCGACAGCCTGGTCGATTCGCTGAACAGCGGCAAGGGCTCGATTGGACAGCTGATCAACGATCCGGCCCTCTACAACAAAGCAAATGAGACCGTGACCCAGCTTGCCAAGCTCAGCACCAATCTCAGCGAGGGCAAGGGCACGATCGGCAAGCTGTTGAACGATGACACGATGTACAACCATCTGAACGAGACGACGGCTCGGATCGATCACATCACGGCAGAGATCGATAACGGCGAAGGCACGATCGGCAAGCTGCTGAAGGACAAGACGCTCTACAACAACCTGAACCAAACGGTGACGGACGCCAACGTGTTGATTGCGGAGATCAACCAGGGCAAGGGGACGCTCGGGATGCTGGCGAAGGACCCGGAGTTCCAGGCCAAGTTCCGCGACACGGTGTACAAGCTGGATTCCGTGATCGACAAGGTCAACAGCGGGGAGGGCACGATCGGGCAGCTATTGGTGAATCCGTCGGTCTACAACAATGCCGACGCCATGCTGAGCGAGACCCGCAACCTTGTGACGCAGATCCGGGAGAACCCGAAGAAGTACCTGACCTTCCACGTCAAGGTCTTCTGAGCAGCAGCAAATTAGGGCTTTGTGGCGGGGTAACGTGACCCTGCCCCACCCCTCCCCCTCCGTTTGCGAGTTCCAGATTGGTAAGTCTCTCTTCGATGAGAACTTATCGCGCCTCCCGGAGGCTAAGGTGTTGAAAGAACTGTATTTACCTCTAAAAATGTCATTCCATTGGAGTTGCCGGCGCGCGAGGCGCTAAGTGATTGACAGAGCCGGATTTAGAGGTAAATATGTCGCTCCATTGGGGTTACGGCTAAATATGTCCAATCATTGGACCCATTGGAAGTTATTGAAAATAGACGCTTTATTGGTGCTGCATGGTTTGGAGGGAAGGAAAAGCAGATCTCTCCCCTTCGCCGGCGACGCTCCGCGCCACGGGTTCCGGCTCCGGTCCAGATGACGATTCGCTTTGCCCGGTTTCGGTCGGATAACAACCGGTTCGCTTCACTCCGGCTGGTGAGGACGACTGGTTTTCAGGTCCCCTAATTTCTAGATAGCGATTCCGCCGAATCAACCGGCACTTTTCGCGGCTGTCTGACGCACTCCATTCCGAATTCAACCATTCGGACTGAAATGGTCGCCATTTGGATAAATTTTCATTTCAGGCAAATGGCGACTGATTTAGTCTCTTTGAATCAGGACTAGTTCAGTCCTATTGAGACCCCTTCTGGAAGGCCGTAGCGTTCATGAATTCTCCCCGTTGTGCTCTGACTGCGCTCTGTTTCGTGCTTTGTTCCTCTTTGCCTGCACTCCTTGTCACGCCGTCGTTCGCCGATTCGGTTCCATCCGTGAGCGATGCTGCGTCTGATCCTTCACACACCGACGGCAAGCCTGCGACGGTGCATGTGGAGGGCGTGATCCTCGATGAATCCGGTGGGCTGCTGCCAGGCGCGAAGGTCCATTTTGCCGGCCAGGCAGGAACTGCGTCGGATGTGACTGCGGACGCGACGGGCAGCTTTCGCGTTGATCTGCCGGCGGGGACGTACAAGGTCTCCGCGGTGCAGAGTGGGTATCAGCAGGTGGAGCAGCCTGTGGAATTGCATGCGGGTGCGCAGACGCGGCTGACGCTGACTTTGAAGATTGAGAAAAACGTAGAAACTGTCACCGTCACTGCGTCTGAAGGCTACGCGACGACGGTGCAGACGACCGGCAGCCGGGTGCCGATCCGAGTGCTGGACCTGCCTCAGTCCACCTACACGGTGACGCAACAACTGCTGCAGGACCGGGGTGTCGACAGTTTGAAGGAGGCGCTGGAGGGCGTGCCGGCGGTGCAGCCGACTCTGGGCGAGGGACGCCGGGATTCTTTCTCCATTCGCGGCTTCAATTCGGGGACCGATCAGTACTTCGACGGGGTGCGCGACGATGCGCAGTACTACCGCGACCTGTCGAACACGGAGCAATTGGATGTGGTGGAGGGTCCGGCGGCTGTGCTCTATGGCCGCGGCTCTTCCGGTGGGCTGGTAAACCGCGTCACCAAGAAGCCTGAAATGGAGGGCTTGGGAGGGTCGGTGGCGGTGACGGGCGGAAGCTATGGGGAGCGGCGGCTGGAATCGGACACGTCGGACTCGTGGCTGCACAACACCCTGGGTGGACGGCTGACCGGCGCCGGAGAGTTTAGCGGCAACCAGCGGCACTACTACTACATGAACCGCTATGCGTTTGCGCCGACACTGCGCTGGCGCGTGAGCGACCGGACGGATATGTACGCACAGGTGCAGCACCTGCGCGACGAACGGCTGCCGGACCGCGGCATTGCCGCGATCGACGGACCACAGGGCGTGGTGCCGATTGGCAACTATTACGGATACATCCTTGGCTATACGCCCAATGCATCGCACGATTTCATCCACGAGGGCGCGACGGACGAGACCTTTGACCTGCGGCACGACTTCGAAAACAGCTGGCACCTGCACGAGATCTTCCGCCACTCCGGCAATACCGTGAGCTGGTCGACGGTTTACATGTACCAAATGAATCTGCCGGACGGAACCATCGCCGGCCAATCGTCGACGCATGCACACAAACCCGGGGAGCCATTGCTGGCGTTGAGCGACGCCACGGCCGGTGCTGCCGTGGGCGCGGATGACAATCCGACGATTCGGCGCGGCCAGTACAACGCCAACCAGTTTCAGCGAAACATCTTCGACCAACTTGAGGCGTACCACAGTGGACGCTTTGCCGGCATTGGCCACACATTGCTGCTGGGCGGCGAGTATGGGCGGCAGACGATCGACCGGCTGCAGTTCTTCGGAACTGCGCCAGATACGACGCTCTATAATCCGGTACCGGACCTTCCCCCGACACCGGGCACATCGCCGACGACCGACGGCCGTTTCTGGGGCCAGACCGCCGCATTCTACGTGCAAGACCTGATGCAACTGGCGCCAAGGTGGAAGCTGATGGCTGGAGCCCGGTTCGACAACTTCAAACAGAATCTGGACCAACGCCTGCCAGGCAAACCAGACCTGGGTCGCGTAGACAACAAGTGGAGCCCGCGCGTCGGCCTGATGTACCAGCCTCGGACGTGGAGCACGCTGTACCTGAGCTACTCGCGTAACTTCGATCCATCCGGCGAGTCGCTGAACCTGGCTGCCAACAACGCAGAACTGGCACCGGAGCGGACGCAGAATTACGAGGTCGGTGCGAAGTTCTCGAGTTTCAGCGACAAGCTGATCACGACAGCGGCGGTGTATGACCTGAACCGCAACAACATCAAGACGCCGAACCCAGCGGATCCGTCACAGCTCCTGCTGACCGGCGAACAGCGCACGCTGGGAGCGAGCCTGTCGTTCCAGGGCAGCGTGACGCAGCGCTGGATGGTCTACGGCGGATATGCGTACCAGGACGCGGTGGTGGTCAAGTCGAATGCCAGCTTCAATGGGATTTCATTCCAGGGCAAGAGGCCGACAGATATTCCGCTGCATAGCGGCAGTATCTGGTCCACCTATCGATTCGCGAATGGATGGGGCGCGGGGGGCGGTGTGTACTTCAACACGGACAGCTATGCCTTCACCGACAACCTGGTGGAACTGCCGGGCTACGCGCGGCTGGATGCGACGGTGTTCTATCACCGGCGGCATACGGAAATAGACGGCCATTTGTTCAACGTGGCGAACACGCGTTACTACGACTCATCGCACTCAGACCTGGAGATTTTTCCAGGCGCACCGATCAGCGGGACGGTGACGGCGCGCTACCGCTTCTGACGCAGGGAGAGCGCGCTACCGCTTCTTCATCAGATTCGCCATTGCTATAGCTTGAGTTGTGGAGCGGCTTTCGTGACCGAAGAGCCGCTCCACGTCTGTTGCCCGGTGCACCTGTCGAAATCTGCCCTAAGCACGGATCGGTGCAGTTCTGCTTTTGACTCGATTAGTATCAGGAGTCGATTCGATATTGGCGGTGCAAGGGGCTCAAGTTGAACGCGTTGCGACGGGCGATTCCGATTTCAGTAAGGCGATCGCTGAAGCATCTCTATCTCAGCGCGCTCGATCTTTCCGATATGCCGGCGCGAAGGAGAGAGATGGTTCCTCCGCGCACGATGTATTTCGTGGGCGACGGGGATTACAAAGCTGTCGGATTGGAGTTCCGTAGGCTGTTCACGGAATACGGCGGACTGAAGCCGGAGCACCACGTGCTGGATGTAGGGTGTGGGATTGGACGGATGGCGGTTCCGCTGACTGGGTATCTGACCGGCGGTGGCGATTATCACGGCTTCGACATCGTGAAAAAGGGCGTGGAGTGGTGCCAGGCCAACATCACGCCGCGACATCCGAACTTTCACTTCCTCCACTCGGATGTGAGGAACAGATTCTATAACCCGGACGGCGTGTATGAGGCGTCGAGCTACCGGTTTCCGTATGACGACGCCTCCTTCGATTTCGTCTTTCTCACCTCGGTGTTCACGCACATGTTTCCCGCGGACATGGAGAACTACACGCGGGAGATAGCGCGTGTGCTGAAAGCGGGCGGAAGCTCGTTCGTCACGATGTTTCTTCTGAACGAGGAATCGAAGAGGTTGATCGAGAAGCGGTCGAGCACACAGAATTTCGTCTGCCCGCTCGAGGGCTGCGTGACGACAGACCCGACAAATCCTGAGGGCTCGCTGGCGTTTGAGGAAAGCTATGTGCGGAGCATGTTCGGGCGATGCGGGCTTGCGATTCTCGAGCCGATGCATCCCGGCTCGTGGTGCGGGAGGCCGGAGTTTCTGAGCTATCAGGATGTGGTGATCGCGACGAAGGCGTGAGGCACGCTACTCGCTGCGGAGAACCTCCATGGGTTCGACGAGAGAGGCGCGATAGGCAGGACGCCAGGCTGCGATGACCGCGAGAACGCCGAAGAGGACGAGAACGACAGTATAGGTGAGCGGATCGGCAGGGCTGGTCTCGAAGAGGAAGCGGCGCATGAGGCTGGTGACCGCGAATGCTCCGGCGAGCCCGACGAATGCGCCGGTCGAGGTTAGCGTCAGGCTCTCACGAATGATGAGCATTGAGACCTGGGTGCGGTTTGCGCCGAGCGCGAGGCGGAGACCAAACTCGCGCGTGCGCCAGCTTGCGGTGTAAGCGATCAGGCTGTAGACGCCTATGGTGCCGACGCCGATGGCGAGCAGAGCGAAGACAGTGAGCAGGGTGGCGAGTGAGCGCGGCGCCGCGGTGGAGGAGGCGACGACCTCGTCCATGGTGCGGATGCGCGTGACGGGGATGCGGGGATCGAGTTCGGCGACCATGCGGCGGAGCTCACCAGCGACCTCGGCTGCACCGAGGTTCGAGCGCAGGACGATGTTCATCATCGGCTTTTCATTCTCGGGGCTCAGAGGGAGGTAGACCTCCCAGCCTGCGCCCTTTTCGAGGCTCTGATGACGCGTGTCGCTGACGACGCCTATGACGACAGCGGCGGTCTTCATGTCCATGACGGCGGGCGATGGCTCGATGGTGACCGACTGCAGATGCTTGCCGATGGGGTCCTGATTGGGCCAGAGATAGCTGGCGAGGGATTGGTTTACGAGGATGGCGCGGCTCGAGCCGGCGGCATCGAGTGAATTGAAGAGCCTGCCGCCGCGCTGGTGAATGTCCATCATGGGCAGATAGTCCGCGGAGACGATGCTGCTCGATGCTTCCATGGAGAGCTGGCTGGGGCTACGCGGGTGACCTTCGGCGTCGAAGACGTACCAGTCATCGAGACCGGAGAGCGGCAGCGCGTCGACGAGGGCGGCGTTGCTGACGCCGGGCAAGCCGCGGGCACGCGCGATGAGGTTTTGATAGAAGGCGGTGCAAGCGCCTTTGCTGTGGCAGGCATCGCGATCGAGCGAGATCTGGGCACTGACGAGGCTGGAGGTCCGGAAGCCGGGATCGACGCGCGAAAGACGTGCAAGACTGCGCAGCATGATGCCGGCGGCGGTGATGACGACGACGGCGAGGGCGATCTGTCCGATGACGAGCAGGCGCGAGGTGCGGAAGCGGCCTGCCGAACCGAAGACGTTGGTTTCGTTCAGGCGGAGCGAACCTTGGAGGTCCAAACCGGCAGCTTTCCATGCAGGCGCGAGGCCAGCAAGTATGCCGGTGATCAGCGAAACGACGACCGCGAAAACCAGTACATCGCCGCGCAACGCGATGTTGGCGAGGCGGGGTGTGTCCGGCGGAAGCAGCAGCTTGAGCGCTTGGAGTGTAACTGCGGCGAGCACGAGTCCGGCGCCCCCAGAGAGCACGGCAATGACGCCGCTCTCGGTGAGGACCTGTTGCAGCAGGCGGCGCGCGTTGGCGCCGAGAGCGCGGCGGAGTGCCATCTCACGCTGGCGCGCGGCGGCGCGGGCGAGCATGAGGTTGGCGACGTTAGCACAGGCGATGAGCAGCACCAGGGCGACGGCGCCAAGGAGTAACAGAAGTTTGGGGCGCATATCCCCGACAACGGAGTCGAGGAGCGATGCAACGGAGACGTTGGCGGCCCAGTTGTCCGGCATGCGCCAAGGGAATAGCTTCAGCATCTGCCGGTGGAAAGACCGCAGCTCGGCCTGCGCATGCCCAAGCGCTACGCCGTCCCTCAGTCTTCCGATGGCACGAAATCCGAAGACGGCCCAGGGATCGTAAGCGTCGCTGGGTTTGAAGGAGATGGGTATCCAGAATTGCGTCGTTGCATCAGGAAAGGCGATACCGGCGGGCGCGACGCCGATGATCTCGCGATCAACGCCGTCGATCAGGATTTTCTTGCCGAGAACGTTGGGATCGGCGCCGAAGTGCTGCTGCCAATAGCCGTGGCTCAGGATAACGACGCGATCCTGACCAGCTTCTTCTTCTGCCGGAGAAAAAGAACGGCCCAGGGAGGGCCGGACACCAAGCGTGTCGAAAAGGTTGGTGCTGACGGTGCTGCCAAATGCGCGGTCCAAGACGCTGCCACCGGTGACGTTGTACTCAGTGTTGAGCGTGTAGCCGGAGATGGAAGAGAAGGTGGTGGCGCGGCGTTGATACTCGCGGACCCAGCCTTTGGGAAAGCTGAGGTAGTCGCTCTGTGGGTCGATCTGCGCCAGGCGGCTGGCGTGGGGAAAAGGCAGCGGCTGCAGCAGGATGGAATCGAGTACGCTGAAGATTGCCGTGTTCGCGCCAATACCGAGGGCCAGCGTGAGGATGGCGACGGCGGCAAAGCCGGGGCTACGACGGAGTTGGCGCAGAGCGTAACGCAGATCCTGCAGGAATCTCTTCATCGTCTCTTCCCTTTTTCATCTTCCGTTTGCATGGGATATGAATCGCATGCAGGATGCCATTCCTATTGGCTGAGATAAGCGCCGTGGACTAAGGAAGTTAGCGGGCGTGCGCCATGGCTTGCCGACGAGCGGGTTGCGTCCGGTATCGAGGGTTGATGTCCGGATGCGAACAGGTGCCGTGCGAGGGTCTATGTTCTCGCGCGGGGAGGCTTCCGTTGCGATTTTGTGTCGGATGAACCCAAATACCTTCCGATTTCTCCAAGCCGAGTCGCGCGCCGCACGTCTATGTTTGCATAGCGTTTCACAATTATTCGTTCGGCAGGTTTGCGCAGAGCTGTGTTTTCCTGACGGAACTACAATGAAAACGCTCCAGTGCGGAGGCTGATGGATGCCGGAGTGGAGTGACTCAGAAGTGGCGGTGGACACGGACGTGAGTTCTCCGGCGGACCAGCCGATGGCGCCATCGGGAAATTGCCCCCCTTCGGCCGAGCTCTATGCGCCGTATGCCGCGGAGCCGTCGCATCGGCGCCGGGCGGCGTCGGCGTTCATCTTTGTGACCATTACGCTGGACATGCTGGCGATGGGCATGATCGCGCCGGTTCTGCCGAAGCTGATCACCGGCTTCATGGGCGGCAACGAGGCGAGCGGCGCGGAGATGTTCGGCATCTTCGGGACAGTGTGGGCGGTGATGCAGTTCGGCTTCTCGCCGCTGCTGGGTTCGCTGTCGGATCGCTTCGGGCGGCGGCCGATCGTGCTGCTATCAAACTTCGGGCTGGGGATCGATTACCTGGTGATGGCGCTGGCGCCGACGCTGGGGTGGCTGTTCGTGGGGCGCGTGGTGTCGGGAATTACTTCGGCGAGCGTGCCCACGGCGATGGCGTACATCGCGGACGTGACCGATCCGAAGAAGCGCGCCGAGGCCTTCGGAATGGTGAGCGCGGCGTTCGGGCTGGGGTTTGTGCTGGGGCCGGCGCTGGGCGGCGTGCTGGGCAACGTGAGCCCGCGACTTCCCTTCTGGGTGGCGGGCGGGATGAGCCTGCTGAACGCCATGTACGGGTTGTTTGTGCTGCCAGAGTCGCTGAGCAAGGATTGTCGCGGGACGTTCTCGTGGAGACAGGCGAATCCGCTGGGGTCGCTGACCCTGCTGCGGCGGCACCGTGAGCTGTTTGGGATGGGCTGCGTGTTGTTGCTGAGCTACCTGACGCAGCAGTCGCTGGTGAATACGTGGGTGCTGTACACGGACTATCGCTACCGGTGGAGCGCGCGCACGGTGGGCTTGTCACTGGCGCTGGTCGGGGTCGGGTCGGTGATTGTGGGGGCGCTGCTGGTGCGGCCGCTGGTGAAGTGGCTGGGGCAGCGCAGCACGCTGCTGTGGGGGCTGGGGATCGGCTGGGTTGGATTTGCTATCTTCGGCCTGGCGCCGACGGGATGGCTGTTTCTGCTGGGGATTCCGCTGATGAACCTGTGGGGGCTGGCCGGGCCGACGGCACAGGGGCTGATGAGCGTGCACGTGACGCCGCAGGAGCAGGGACAACTGCAAGGCGCGGTGCAATGCATTCGGGGATTGACGGCGCTGGTCGGGCCGGGACTGTTCACGTTCGTGTTTGCCGCGGCGATCAGGCCGGGGCGGATTCATCTGCCGGGGGCGCCGTTCCTGCTGGCCGCGGGGATATTGCTGAGTGCTTTGCCGGTGGCGGCGGTTGTGACTCGGCGGGAGGCTTGAGACGTCCGGTTCGAGACCCGCGGAAATGCAATAGACGGAAGATCCAAAGAGGCTTCAGTTTCGGAACTGAGGCGCCAGACCAAGCCAGCGTTTGACGCGTGGCTTGAGCCAGAGCCACAAGCCACTCAGGATCACCAGGGGCATGGCGATCCAGCGGGCGAACCATGCCGCCTGCGGGATGTGCGCGACCGGGCCATAGAGATAGCCGAGGATGGGGATGCTGAGGACCATATGGAGCATTCGAATGAAGGCGCGCTCCTGGGAGCCGGTCCAAAGGACTCGAACCGGGTGGCGCGCAGTGTTGTTTCGAATGTCTGAAGCAGTACCAATGGCCATTGAAAGATCGCTCAAGGCCGCAGTTTAGTTACTGTTCCTCGCGCGTTCTCTTAAGAATTGTTAAGAGTGAAGATGCCGCGGGCGAAGGGGCTTTCAGCGGCCATCAGGCTGGGGCGGATTCATCTTCCGGAGCACCGTTCCCTGCTCGCCGGGGGCGATTCTGCTGAGCGCTTCGCCGGTGGCGGCGGTGGCGACGCGGAAAGCGACAGCATAATCAAGGGCAAATCGCGGGACGTGCGAGTGGCGCCGGCTGGTTATCACGTCTGCCGAGCAGAAATGCTCTTGTGCCGACCGAAATCTCCTCGATAGAGCAATCGCTGGGACTCTTTGACGAATCGCCGCGTGGAAAATATGTCACCACCTCGGCTTTGTTTGCACGGTTCCCTTGGGCAGCTTGCAGCGCGCCGGGTCCCGCGTCACTCAGCTTCTGCACGTGGCCGTCCGGAAAAATGTACTCGTACCGATCAGAAAACGATCCTGCCGGCGGCGGATCTTGTGTGATCAGGATTCCGCTGCCTGGGAATTGATATGTGGTTCGCAATAGTCCTTTGCGACCTCGTTCACCATGATTTGGGGTATGGACGAGGATGAGTTCTCCCTGAAAGCCAGCAGGAATTAGAAAGCGTCTTCGTGTCGTATGTAGCCAGATTGTCGCTACTACAGCCAATACGAGCGTGTACACCGTGAGCGCGCCCCCGTTGAGGGCGTAGCCCAACCAGCGTTTGCGTTTCGAAGATGCGCTTCTCACCATCGATCGGCCATGACACTAGAGAGGATCAGGCCCATTTCAAGCTGCACTTACCCAGTCGTCTCGGTGACTCCGGCGGCAAATGTAGCCAAACCGGCCATCACTCCGTAGATAGATACAACCAGAAGAGCACATACAACTGCATTGCCCGCGGTGACTATCCAAAGCGAGCGAGTGCGCGACGCCTGTGGGGTCATCGGCACAAGCTTACCTTTCTGTCCGGACGCCAGATGGATCAATTTGACAGATGGATATGGCGCTCAATATTTTGTTGTTCCTATGTAAACGTTTGCAGGCAGGAGAGCCAAATGGGTAATGTGTCGCGTCGCGATCTGCTGAAGACGGGGCTGCTGGCGCCGGCTGCGGTGGCAGTGGCGAATGGAATGGGTCCGATGGGGCTCGCGATGCAGGCCAGCGGAGAGACGCCTGGTCCGCTTCCTGCCGCTCAAGCCACGCCGGAAACTTCCCTGCCCGGTGCGGGACGCGAGCGCCTGCTGCTGGATTTCGGCTGGCGCTTTCACTTCGGGAATGCGGACGATCCGACGAAAGATTTCGACTATGGGACGGAGAGGATCGGGAACTTCCAGAAGACGGGGAACTTCATGCCCGCCGGCGCGATTGCTTTCGATGACAGTGATTGGCGCGCCATCGATCTGCCCCATGACTGGGCGATCGAACTGCCTTTCCAAAATGACCCGGCACTTGCAAGCAAGGGATTCTATCCGCTGGGACGGAAGTATCCGGCGACAAGCATCGGCTGGTATCGGCGCGTCTTCGAGCTTCACACAGAGGACAAGGGCAAGAGAATCACGCTCGAGTTCGACGGCGCATATCGCGAGACGATGGTGGTCTTCAACGGCTTTTATATCGGACGTCACAGCGGCGGATACGATCCGTTCAGTTTCGATGTGACCGACTTTGCGAATCCCGATGGCAGAAATGTTCTGCTGATGCGGGTGGATGCCACCTCGAGCGACGGCTGGTTCTATGAGGGAGCGGGGATTTACCGGCATGTGTGGCTGGTGAAGACGCATCCGGTGCATGTGAAGAAGTGGGGAACATTTGTTGCGTCGGAGTTGCGCAAGAGCACCGCGGCGCTTTCGATCGAGACCGAAGTGCAGAACGACAGCGATCACGAGCAGATGGCTCGCGTGAGCTGGACCGTCCTGGACGCACAGGGTCACACGGTGAGCAAAGGGAGATCGGATGCGGCGTCGATCGTAAGGCGCGGCGAGCAGAGGTACACGCAACAGATCCAGGTGCAACAGGCGGCGCTGTGGTCACTGGAGGAGCGGAATTTGTACCGGCTAGTGACCGAGGTGGAAACCGGCAACCAGATTGTGGACCGCTACGAGACACGCTTCGGGATACGGACGATCACCTTCGACCCGCAGCAGGGAATGTTCCTGAACGGCAACCCGGTGAAGCTGAAAGGAACTTGCAATCACCAGGACCATGCGGGGATCGGCGCGGCGTTGCCGGACGCGGTGCAGTATTACCGCATCCGCAAGCTGCAGGAGATGGGCTGCAACTCGATACGCACATCGCACAACCCGCCGACGCCGGAGCTGTTGGACGCCTGCGACGAGCTGGGGATGCTGGTATTCGATGAGACGCGCATGATGTCGTCGAATCCGGAAGGCATGAGCCAGTTTGGCGATCTTGTGCGGCGGGACCGCAATCGACCCAGCGTCTTTATGTGGTCGATGGGGAATGAGGAGGGGCAGGCGAATACGGAGAAAGGCGTACTGATCCTGAGCGCGATGAAGGCGCTGGCGAGAGATCTGGATGGCTCGCGGCCGGTGTCGATTGCACCGACGGGAGCGATTGGGACTGGCGGCCTCGCGGTGTGCGACGTGATGGGCTACAACTACATGGACCCACAGGCGCTCGAGTATCACAAAACGCATCCCGACAAACCGGTGATGGGCACGGAGACGGTGAGCGCGGTGTGCACGCGCGGCATTTACGTGACCGATGCGGTAAAGGGATATGTAAGCTCCTACGATCCGTACACGACGACGGGCCGCGCATCGGCGGAGGGCTGGTGGAGCTTCTGCGATGCGCAGCCGTGGCTTTCAGGCGGATTTGTGTGGACGGGGTTCGACTATCGCGGGGAGCCCTCGCCGAACGGCTGGCCGAACATCAGCTCGCAATACGGGATCATCGACACCTGCGGCTTCCCGAAGGACTCGTTCTACTACTACCAATCGTGGTGGACAGAGAAGTCGGTGCTGCATCTGTTTCCGCACTGGAACTGGCCGGGGATGGAGGGCAAGGAGATCGCGGTGTGGGTGTACTCCAACCTGGACAAGGTGGAGCTCCTAGTGAACGGCAAGAGCCTGGGCACGAAGGATGTGAAGAAGAATTCGCACGTGGCGTGGAATGTGACGTACGCGCCGGGCTCGATTGAAGCGCGGGGCTACAAGGGCGACAAGGTGGCGATGACCACGAAACGGGAGACCACCGGCGCTGCGACGAAGCTGGTGATGACGGCGGATCGCGCGGAGGTACGCGGGGACGGCGAGGACGTGGCGATGTTTGCCGTCGCGGTGTATGACGCGCAGGGACGCGTGGTGCCGATCACGGACAACGAGGTGACGTTTCGAGTGACGGGCACGGGCAAGCTTCTCGGCACGGGGAATGGGGATCCGACGAACCAGGAGCCGGACAAGGGGACGTCGCGGAAGGCATTCTCCGGCTGGTGCATGGCTGTTGTGCAGTCAACGAAGAAGAGCGGAGAGATCACAGTGGAGGCCTCGTCGCCCGGACTTGCACCCGCTACGGTTACGATCGCGGCCAAAGAAGTGAAGCTGCGGCCGCAGGTGGCGGTTTGGGAGCGCGAGGTGCCGAAGGGCCCGGGCGTGACCGGGCTGTGGCGCCCGGCGCCGCAGGAAGCCAACGAGCTGACGGCGTTCCTGGGAGGCAACGACATGGTGATCACGCTGCGGCAGGAAGGCAGCAGCCTGAGCGGCACGGTGGAAGGGGGGAACGTGAACTTTGCCGGTGGCGGCGATGTGCCGGTGCCAATTGAGAACGGCAAGGTGGAGGGCGAGAGCATCTCGTTTAAGGCCGGCAGGAGGACGTTCACGGGCACGGTGAAGGGCGGCCGTATCGATCTGGATCAGAAGATCGAGTTTCCGTTCAAGCGGCCCGAGCCGAAGCCAGAGTCACCGAATCGTCCGGCCGTGGGACCGGCGCCAGATGAATCGGATCCGTCGATCAATTGGGGACGCCGCAGGCCGAGAGAGTTCGCGATCACGATACAGCGGGCTGAGCGGTAAAGGGATGGCTTTGCGATTCGGAACGATGCTGTCACCCTGAGCGGAGTTTGGCGCGATTTTTTGCGCCAAACAGAGTCGAGGGACCTGCATGTGAGCGTCCCTGTTACGAAATAAAGATCAGAGACACCAGGGGCTGGACCAGATCTAGGGCCGAACCAGAAACTTCTTGTTGCTCTTGAGTGTTCCCTTGGTGGTCGTTACAGTAATCCAGCCGCTGGTGGCGCCGTGGGGCACGACCACTCTCATATAGGTGGGCTGCACCGTGATGATCTGCGCCCGCACGCCGTTGAAGAACGCCTGACTGTACGTTGTAAAGCCTTCTCCGAGTATGTCCACCGGCATGCCTACTCTGCCATAGCTGGGCAGATAGGTAACAAACGGAGGCAGGCCCAGATCGAAGCGATAGAACACACCTCGGTTTTTGAGGCCGCCCGAAAACGTATCTCCATAGAGGAACCCGTTCGTGTGCTGAATCAATGCGATTGGATTCGAGCCGGCTGACTGTTCAAAGTTATGCAGCACTGTGAACTTTCCGGTTGTACTGATTCGGAAGAGAACGCCTAGTCCAGAGGCGCCTCCATAGTAAGTGGTGCCGTAGAGATAGCCATCCGACGCCTCGACTAATCGCTCGATCAGTCCCGACCCATCGCTTCCTCCCGTGAAATCGTGGAGCACGGTGACCTGTTGCGTGGGAGTCATCCTGAAGACGACTCCCTGGTTGCCCTTCCCTCCGCGGTAGGTCACGCCGTAGAAGTTGCCATCGTTCGCCTGGATCAGCCCGGCATGGGGAAGGGAGCCATGGGTTCCGTCGAAATTGAACAAGACTTCAAAGTTTCCGCTGACGCTGATTCTGAAGATCGTCCCCACTCCGTTTGTGCCGCCCAACAATGTGGTCCCGTAGAACCAATAGTTTGTCGCTTGTACCAGCGTCGCAAGCGGAGTGGCTCCATCAGCGCCTGCAAGGGCGTGGAGAATCGTGAAACCGCCGTCCGTGTCGATCTTGTAGATAGTTCCCGGATGTGTGGGATTGCCAGATGCAGTTCCGTAGAAATCGCCGTACAGGCTCTGAATTGGCGGAGCAAAGGGAAAACCGTCGTCCTCGGCGGTGAACTCGTGCAGGATTTTGACGATTCCATCCGGAGTCATCTGGAAGACGGCCCCGTAGCCATTCATGCCGCCGTTGAAGATGGGGCCATAGAACCGCCCGTCCCGCCCCAGCGTCAGACCTCCGCAGGGCACTATGCCCTCACGAGTATCAAACTGGTGAAGGACTGTCAGAGCTCCCGAAGTCTTGACTCTGAAGGCCACTCCAGGCTTGTCAGCCGCGGCATCGGGTGCGGTACTGAGCAGGTATCCGCCTCGGCTCTGGGCGATGATTCCCGGTTCCTGGGGCGAGTAGGAGCCGTTGAAGTTAACGAGCACCTTATAGCTCTGCGCATGCAGGGTTGCGGCAAGAGCCCAGATGAGAGCGAGGCTGGCAAGCCGAATGACTTTCATGGGAAGACCCCACAGGCGGCATCAAATCCTGCGCTCCGTCGCTGCTCAAGTCAAGCAGTGAATTTCAAACCCGCACGGCTACGGTTCGGTCAGAATGACGAACGACGAAGAAGGATGCGGCGCTGCGGATTCATCTGCAAAAAGGCCGCGTGCGATGGCGAGCCTGGTCGCCTGCAAGGCGCTGCAACCGAGACGATCGCACAGCTGGTTCGCCTCGACGAAGAGGTTGTTGCCGGTTGAGGCGAAGAAGGAGGGGAATCCAGTCCTTCTCCGTCCGGGTTGAGGGCGTCTACCGTGATGCGGTAGTGATGGGCGGGCATCCACTACACCTTCTCGATTTCGCGGGCCGCGTTGTCGATGATCTCGACGATGCGGTTACGCTGCTCGGGTGTCAGGTTGCCGGCGCGCAGTCCGAGGGCCATGCGGAAGTTCTGGATGGCTCGCATGATCTGCGAATCGCGCTCGGTGGGGCGGGACGCGGAGCCGATGGCAGACATCCGCTCGAGAATGTCATCGACCGCGGCGCGGTTGTCTTCGAGCTCCTTCTTCCCTTCCTCGGTGATGGTGTAGAGCTTGCGTGTGCCCTCGGAGGTGACGGTGGCCAGACCGGTCTCCTCAAAGAGGGTGAGCATGGGGTAGATGATGCCGGGACTGGGGGAGTAGGCGCCGCCGAGCTTCTCTTCGATGGCCTTGATCAGTTCGTAGCCGTGGCGGGGCTTCTCGGCGATGAGGTCGAGGAGGAGATAGCGGAGGTCGTTGGAGCCGAAGATCCGGCCGGGTCCGCGACCACGCCAGAAGGGGCGCTCTCCCTCTCCGAAGGCGAAGGGGCCGCGTCCCCGGTAGTGACGTTCCTCACGGCCGCGGTCGCATCCGGAGGGTCTGCAGTGTTCTTTGAAGTGTTCGTATGGGTATCTCATGTCTGCAGTATCAAGATATATCTTTAGTGTGTCAAGAGTCGTCTGTATTATTTTTGAGTGGCTTGGAGTGGATGCCCTGGAAAGCCTCTGCGTGCGCCGGTCACTCGACGTATTTGGGCTGGCCTGATGCGGCTTTCCGGGCGCTAGATCCGTCGTTGGAGATGTCTCCGAGGGCGGTCGGGTCGCGGAGTAGGCTGGTGATCGATGCCGTGGATGCGGACTCTGCTGTTCGGTGCTGGGCTGGGGATTCTTGGCGTAATCGCCTGTCCGCGGCCACTGGCTGAGGGGCAGGAGAGCCCTCCGCCTACTCCGACGTTTCGCATCACCTCGAACCTGGTTTTTCTGGATGTGACGGTGCTGGACAAGAAGGGCCGGCCGGTGGTCACAGGGCTGATCAAGGATGACTTCACCATCACCGACGATGGGAAGCCGCAGCGAATCTTTTCGTTCGACGCGCCGGCGGAGGGCGCGAAGACCGAAGCAAACGCCCCCGCCACGATCCTGTTACTCGACCTTCTGAATACGCGGTTCGAAGATACCTCGTTCGCCCGCTACTCGATGCGCAGATATCTTGCGCTGCAGCCGGAGCGACTGAATTCGCCCACCGAACTGATGGTCCTGAACAACAGATCACTGGATATGGTCCAGACCTATACCCGCAGCAGGGCGGAGCTGATCTATGCACTGGATCACGTGCCGCAGGCGTGGCCATACAAGTTGAATGGCCCATGGGGCGAGGAGCGATTCTCGCAGTCGATTGAGGCATTGCAACAGATCGCGTTGCAGAACAAAGGTCTGCCGGGGCGGAAAAACATTCTTTGGGTTGGCCCCGGAAGCCTCAGCATGCCCATGGATTCTTCAGATCCGCTGTACGAGAAGTCGATGCGCTTTTTCGCACATGACACGACGAACATGATGGTGGATGCGCGGGTGTCCCTGTTCGTGATCAACCCGGAAGGGGTAAAGGACGGGCAGAATCCGGATTATCTCCGAATTTGGCCACAGCTCGACTTGGCAGCAATAGCCGATGTGGCCGGAGACCCGCTTGCGGGGAGCATCAACTTCGGAATGCTGGTGCACGATACCGGAGGCGTGTTCTTCCGTGGCCGAAACGATGTCGACGCAGAGATACAGAAAGCACAGGAGATGGGCTCGAATTACTACACGCTGACGTATCAGCCGCCGATGGGAGCTGCGGACGGCAAGTTTCGACACATTGAGGTGCACCTGCGCGATGCAAATTTGCACGCGATGACAAAGACCGGCTACTACGCTCCGGAACCGTTGACCGCGGCCGACCTGGTTCCGCAGCGAGTGGATCCGATGAGCGAAATATCGGAGGCGGCGCAATCCAATGTCGCGTTTGATTCTCTTGGCCTGTCGATTGTGCATGTGGTGCGGCACCCCGACAGCAGTACCGCGGAGGTCACGGTGCTGCTGAAATCGACGCATCTGCGATGGCAGGCGACAGACGATGGACGCAGTGCAGCCAATATCACGGTGGCAGCCGTCAGCCTTTCGAACCGCAGAGATATCAAGGCGTCCAAGTTAGAGAGACTCGTCGTGCTATCCAACAGTCAGGATGCCGCGCAGCTTGCGCACTCCAACACATTAGTAACGGTCACGGTGCCAGTGCCGCGCCACACGGAGACAGTGCGGGTGGTGATCCGGTCAGATGATGGTGGACAGATTGGCACAGCGGAGCTGGACCACAAAACTCTGTTGACGGCCCCGGAAAGTCCCACGCCCGCACCGCATCTCCTGCCCCGCCCGAAACCGGTGACAATGATGCCATAACCTTGAGCATGAGCAATTGCGCCGGGAAGGCCAGATTGTGTTAGGTTCTTGAGTTCGAAGAGAAGTGATTTCCGAGTATCGATTCGCCAGTGCCTGATTGTTGCGGCTGGACGAGTCCAAGACGCAGGTTGCAGCCTGCGCTTCCAGTATTGATTTCCACCTTCAAGGAGCGCCATGCAGCCATTCCGCTTTGCCGCCATTGTCCTGATGGGTACAGGTATTGCCTGCGCCCAAAGCGATTTCACTCCCCATACGCTGAGCGCTCTGGATGCGCTGGCGGACACGGGCTCGAGCGCCACGCCGGCGGAGCCGAAGGCGCAGAAGATGCTCGACGTGAGCTCGATGGATACGAGCGCCGATCCGTGCACGGACTTCTACCAGTACGCCTGCGGCAACTGGGCGAAGCACAATCCGATTCCGCCGGATCAGGCGCGGTGGGGGAATTTCGGGATGCTGGCGGAGCGCAACCAATGGCTGCTCTACAAGGACCTGGAAGCAGCGGCGAAGCCGAGTTCGAGCCGCACGCCGCTCGAGGCGAAGTATGGGGACTTCTATGCGTCGTGCATGAACGTGGACGAGGTGAACCAGAAGGGCGCGGCGCCGCTGAAGCCGGCGCTTGACCGCATTGCGGCCCTGAACGACAAGAAGCAGCTGGCAGCCGTGTTGACGGGACTCGAGCGCGAGTACGGAACAGACGCGATGTTCGAGTTCGAGGTGCAGCAGGACCAGAAGGACAGCTCGGTGCAGATCGCCGCGGTGCGCCAGGGCGGACTGGGGATGCCAGACCGCTCCTACTACATCGACAAAGCGGAGCGGGAGACGAAGATCCGCGAACAGTATGTCGAACACATGACGAAGATGTTCACGCTGGCGGGCGATACGCCGGAGCAGGCGGCAGCCGAGGCAAAGAACGTGATGGCGATCGAGACGGCGCTGGCCGAGGGCTCGCTGAGCCGCACCGATCTGCGCGAGCCGACCAATCGCTACCACATCAAGACAGTGGCAGAGCTGGAGCAGATGGCGCCGGGATTCGACTGGTCCACGTACTTCGGCAAGATCGGAATTCGATCGTTCGAGTCACTGAACGTGGCGCAGCCGGGATTCGTCGAGGCGCTGAACAAGGCGATTGATGCGGAGAGCCTGGACGCGTGGAAGAGCTACCTGCGGTGGCATGCGATCCATGACGCGGCGCCGTGGCTGAGCGATCCGTTTGTCCAGGAGAACTACAACTTCTATAACGCGACACTGCAGGGCGCGAAGGAACTGCAGCCGCGCTGGAAGCGTTGCACGCGGCTGACCGACATATCACTAGGGGAAGCGGTGGGGCAGGACTGGGTGAAGAAGAATTTCCCTCCGGCGGCCAAGGAGAATATGGACAAGCTGGTGGCAGCGCTGGACAAGGCGCTGGCTGAAGACATCCAGCAACTCCCATGGATGGGCGAGGAGACGAAGAAGGCGGCCGAGGCAAAACTGGCGCTGTATCGCAACAAGATCGGCTATCCGGAGAAGTGGCGGGATTATTCGAAGTTCACAGTGGAACGCGGCGACCTGCTGGGCAACGTCAACCGTGGCGGCGAGTTCGAGCAGCAGCGCAATCTGAACAAGCTCGGCAAGCCGGTGGACGAGACGGAGTGGGACATGACACCGCCGACGGTGAATGCCTACTACCAACCGAGCATGAACGACATCAACTTTCCAGCGGGCATTCTGCAGCCGCCGTTCTACTCGGTGAGCGGCGACCAGGCAGCGAACTTTGGCGGGATCGGCGTGGTGATCGGGCACGAGATGACGCACGGCTTCGATGATCAGGGATCGAAGTACGACGGCAAGGGCAACCTGCGCGAGTGGCAGACGCCCGCGGACCGCAAGGCCTTCACCGAGCGGACCGACTGCGAGGTGAAGGAGTACAACAACTTCGCGCCGGAACCGGGTGCGAACGTGAACGGCAAGCTGACGCTGGGCGAGAACACGGCGGACAACGGCGGCATTCGCATTGCGTTCCTGGCTCTCCAGAACACGCTCGCGGCCGAGGACAAAAACGTGGACGGCCCGAAGGTGGATGGGTTCACACCAGCACAACGTTTCTTTATCGGCTTCGGACAGATCTGGTGCGAGAGCCGGCGTCCGGAGTACTCGCGGATGATGGTGAAGGTGGATCCGCATTCGCCGGGCAAATTCCGCGTGAATGGCGTGGTGCAGAACTTCGAGGAGTTCGGCAAGGCCTTCGGCTGCAAGAAGGGCGCGCCGATGTATCCGGAGAACATCTGCCGGGTGTGGTGAATACCTACCACACGGCGGAGGCGCGTGCGGCGCGTCTCGTTGAGTTCGATCCCTTCGGTCGGTCACGTTCGGTAACGTGGGCGACCGGAGGTCCTACAAGCAAGCAGCAGTTGGCTGAAAGCCAATCAGCGGCCTTCGGCTAAACTGTGGAGAGCTGCTCGCCGCCGACGGCTTTTCGCCGACCGGTTTTGAGCTCTCGCTACTTCGCCGGTCGCAGTTTTGCTCCTGGCCGAGTAGCCCGAATGTGCTTCAACCTTTTACAATGCATGCGGGTCCCCACCCAGATTTTCAGCCAAGCTGTTTCGGCAGCTCTCGACGCATAACGTGTGCATCGGGACGAAGGAATCGAATGAAGTTGAAGAATTTCGGCCGGGCCGCTTTGGCCCTAGCCGCATCTGCCGTAACGGTCCTCGGCATGACGTCCTGCACTCTGAGTTACACAGTCGGCTACTTGTTCATCACGGGCTCTACCCCAAATAGCTCCGGTAGCAATGCCGGCCAGATTGCCTCTTACAGAATCAAGAACAATACCGGTCAGCTGACCCTGACCCAGATGGCGGGCTCGGGCGGCGCAAACCCGCAGCAGGTGGTGGTGAATCCAAGCGGCACATATTTGTATGTGCTGAATACGGGCGCGGGCACGGCGGCAAATCCGGCGCACAGTTCGATCTCGCTGTTCTCGATCGGCGGGCGAGGGGCGGTGACCTTTCAGACGTCATTCAGCCCGACGGGATTCAACACGAAGAACATCGCGATCAGCGGCAACTTTCTGTATTCGCTGGACCAATTCGCTCCCAACGGCACCATCGGCCCCAGTCACGTCCAGAGTATCGGCTCCATCACAGCGTTCTCCATCGATCCCGCAACGGGCCGGCTGACGACGGTTCTGAACAACAACCAGAAAGATGCGAACGGGCTGCCGCTTACCTACTTCCCGGTGGGCACCAATCCAACGTGGCTTGCAGTGAACGGGGCCTTCGCATTTACGGCCGAACAGGGCCCAGCGGGGGGAAACGATCCCAACGACCCACCGCAGGGGATCTACATTTACAACCAGAGCGCCACTACCGGCCAGCTGACGCCGACGCAGAACACGCCGCTGCCAACCGGGGCTACACAACTGACTTATATATATGTGACACCGCAGTATGTGTATGCGCTTGATGCCGGCCCGGTCGGTTCCACCGGGTTCATCCTGCCCTTTACTGTGGCCTCGAGCGGCACGCTGGCGGCGGTCTCGGGCGCGTCGCGCGCGAATAATGCACAGGGCGCGAGTCCGGTGTTTCCGTCGCGCATGGTCAAGGAGACCAACCACGGCTTCATCTGGGTGACCGCCCAGGGCATTAACACCAACAACAACACGCCAGGCAGCGTAGTAACGGCATACACGCTCCAGACCAATGGGCAGCTCAATGATGCCAACACTGGCGGCAACATACTGACGGTGGGATCGGGTCCGCGCTGCGTCGTGGAGGATCCCTCGAACCAGTATCTGTACACGGCGAATTTCAACGACAGCACGATTACAGGCAAGAAGATAGACCAGGTTGCGGGAACGCTGCAGACGCTGCCCAAAGCCATGCCGGCGCCTCCGGGATCACCGACTTGGTGTGCGGTGACGGGGAGCACGTTCTAACCGATTCGACGCGGGGAGTGCCGGCCGACTGGTTAGAATAGGCCAGAACTCCCTGCATGCAAGAAAAGCGCGATATGAGTTGAAAGAAGACGCGAGATCCGGGGCTCAGATGCCGTCCGGGGATGCGAAATGAAGGACGAAGGAAACGAATGAAGTTCAGTCAACTTGGCCAGCTTGCCCTGGCGTCAGCAGTCTCCGCCGCCCTGGTACTGGGTATTACCGCCTGCGGTCAGAGCAATACCATCGACTTCGTCTACGTAGCTTCGGCGAATAATAACCCTGGACAGATCTACGCCTTCGCGTCCGACGGCCAGTCCGGCGCTCTGAGTCAGATCAACGGTTCGCCCTTCCCGACGGGCCGCAATCCAATCGCGCTGCTCGCCGCGCCGAACGATAGCGCCGTCTACGCTCTGAATCACGACGACAATACGTTGACGGAATACATCCCAGGCAGCGACGGGAAGCTCTTTGCGCAAAAGACCTACAACTTCAAGTCCGGTACGAATCCCAACGGCATGGCGATAAGCCCGGACGGAAGCACTCTTTATGTCGTGGAGGCTTACGGGCTGAATGGAAGCACGCCCTACAGCCCGACGACGCCTGGCATCGGAGCACTGTTGCAGTTAAAGCTGGACACAACGCCGGACTCGGACACGTTTGGCTTTCCGGTGAGTGAGACGGCGTATCCCACCTGCAATAACCCGGTGGCAGTGGCGGTGCTGGGCAGCACGTCGAACGCCGCGGGCGGCGCGGTATTTGTCGTGAACGATCCTTCGGGGCAGTTGACGACGCTGATCGATACAGTGGCGGCGCAGAATCGCGGCGCAACGGGGAGCGCGACGGTGGACTATCCGGCGGTGGGAGCGTGCAATGGCGGCCTCGGAGCGCAGGGACAGATCACGAGCTATAACATCGTGCCCAAAACAAATGCGCTGACGCCGGGCAACGGCGGTGCGCCGATCGCGGCGGGCGTTGCACCAGACGCGATCGCGACGGATCCGACGAATCGCTTCGTTTACGTCACGGACTTCCGTCAGAACTTCATCCTCTCCTACACCGTGCAAGGCAGCAGCAGTTCGATTCGGCCACTGCCGGCAAACAGCACAACGCCTACCGGGCAGTTGCCGAGCGCGATCACGGTCGATCCGCGTGGGAAATACATCTATGTTTCCAACTATGGGTCGGGCACGGTGAGCGGCTTCGCGTTGGATGCAACGACGGGTGCACCGTCCGGGCTGTCCGGCACCTCCAACACGACGGGGACCGATCCAGGTCCGGCGGCGGTCATCGTCGAGGACTCGATTGGTCGCTATGTGTACACCGCGAATTTCATCGGGAACTCGATTTCGTCGCTGTTTCTCAATCCCAACGCGGGCACGACGAGCACTGGACAGAACTCGCCATTTCCCGGTGTCGCGAAGGCGACGGCGATCGCGACAGTGAAGCACGGCGATCACACGATCCAGAAGAACGCGGCTTACTGATTAAGAACTGAAGGACGAAGGCACTGCACAAGCCCGCCCCACCCCGGGGCGGCCTTTGTGCATTTAGTGAAGCATGCGGTTTCCGCGCTTAGGGAACTGAGGGCGGAGCATCTGCTTCACGGAAACGGGGTGGCAGATGCATCCAGCGCTTGATCAGGCGCTGACCCGGGCGCTCGACCAGGTACATGACTGCGATCGCAATGAGCACTACCAGCGCATAGGAGAGCCAGGGATCGTAGCGGAGCAGGCCGGCGCGCGCGAGCAGGTGGGTATCGTCGTGCAGCAAGTTCCAGAGATTGAAGTGCAGGATGTAGAGGCAGTAGCTGGCTTCGCCAATGACGATGAGCGGATAGACGGAGAAGAGCCGGGTAAGGAAGTTGCGGCCAGCAAGACCAAGCACGATCAAGGCGTAGAGCGGCATGAGCAGGCCATCGTGCATGAAGAGATAAGGCATGTGTGTGCCGAAGCACAGGATGGTGTAGAGGGCGGCAAAGCCGACGACGCCGAGCGCGGTGCGGAGATGGCTGCGCTCCGGGATGAAGTCGTTGAGGGAGGCCAGCGCCATGCCGAAGAGGAAGGACGGCAGATGTTGCAGCGGGCCGAATTTGACAGCGCGGAGCCACCACCCGTTGGAGTAACGGCCGAGGTGCGGGTCGCCGTCGGGATTGAAGATGGCGTAGAGCGAGGGCAGGATGAAACTGAGGCACCAGAACGCAAGCATGGTCCACACGATGCGATTGCGGGTGCGCGGGCGGCGCAACGTGACCAGCCAGGGAAAGAGCGCGTAGAAGAAGACGTCAGTGGTGAGCGTCCATGCGGGCGTGTTCCAGAAGGTGCAGAGGGTGGGTGACCAGCCCTGCGCCAGAAGGAGAGTGAGGCCGACGCCCCAAGCGAACTCTCCGTGCGGACGCACACGCCACTCCTGCCCCAGGACGATCAGTGACATGAGCAGCGAGAAGAGGAAGACGGGATAGATGCGCGAGAAGCGGGCCTTCCAGAAGGTGCGTGCGCGCATGAGGCCGCGGTCGGCGCGCTCGCGGTAGTTGTAAGCGAGCACGAAACCGGAGAGCAGAAGAAAGAAGCTGACGGAGACGTATCCGTTGTCGACGACGGGCGCGAAAGGGCCGAAGATTTTCGGGTCGGAGAAGTGGAAGAAGAGGATGTTGAGAGCGGCAAGGGCACGCATGCCGGTAAGGGCGTCGAGCCGCGAGCGGCGGGCAGGGGGAGCCTCGATGGATAGGGTCGCCGTGGCCACTGCGTCCTCTGACGAGATCCCGGCAGCGGATGTTTCGAGTACTTCGACAGAAGCTGGCAACGTTGTCGACACACAGGCTCCGCGGGGGTATATCAGAGTGCGCTCGAGGCGCTGGCCCTTCTTTCTTTGATGATAGTGATGATAGTGGAGACGCGGGAAGATAGGGGCTCCCTCAAAAGTACGAGGGCCGCGGGTCGGGCCGAAACAGTCTTTGAGCCCTATTCGACGCGTAACATAGCAACCGGGTCGATGTGGAGCGCACGAAAGATGGGCGGGATCGCGGCCACGAGGCCTGCTCCGAAGATCACCATGGCCGGGATCACCAGCATGGCCGGGTCGCTCGCCTTTACCTGATAGAGCAGCGATTCGACATATCGCGCGGAGACCAGGCCGAGGATGAGTCCGGCGAGCATTCCAGAGAGGAGCGCGGAGACGACGCCGGTGGTGACACGGCGCGCAACATGGCCCAGACGCCCGCCAAGAGCGATGCGAATGCCAAGCTCCCGCTGCTGCTGCATCACCGAATAATTGAGGACGCCATACAGGCCGATGCTGGCCAGCAGCAACGCAACCGCCCCAAAGAAGAAGGCCAGCGTTGCCAGCAAGCGCTCACGAACGGTCTGCGCCTGATCGATCTCCTCCTGCGTTCGGATATTCGAGACGTGAAATTGCGCACCTACGCGCGGCACCTCATGGCGAAGAATTGAGGCGAGCGCGAGCGGATTCGGAGCAGTGGTGCGCACGATGAAGGTCTCTTCATCCAACGGGCGAAAGATTCCCGTGCTGTCGGTCGAATGGACCGGCACATAGACGACGGGCAGCATCGGCTCATGGATATTGCTGTAATAAGCATCGCGGACCAGGCCAACCACCTGCATGCGATCGCGCTTTGCGTCATCCGATGCCTTTTCGAAGAACCGACCTACGGGATGTTCGCCGTTCAGGAATTTCTTTGCAAAGGCCTCGTTCACGAGCGCCACGTTCGGATACGCATCGCTGTTTCGGAAATCCCTGCCACCGAGAAGCGGAATCTTCATGGTATCGAGCCATCCGGGCGAGACGTTTAGGAAGTAAGCGAGGTCCGTGCTCGGGGGTCCGCCGTTGATGGAGATGGCGTCGTTCCAACTCGAGCCTCCCAACAACGGCCATGCCGCCTGGGCCACACGCTCCACGCCCGGCATCGCCCGGAGACGGTCAGCTATCTGGTCCCAGTGAACCTGAGACTGCGCCGGCCTGCTTGTGGTTTCCAGCATCATCAGCCGCTCTGCGGAGAAGCCCGTTGGCTGCGCGGAGAGCCTCTTGAAGGTCGCGACGAAGAGGCCGGCGATGAACAGCACGAGGAAACAGAAGGCCACCTGCAGCGCAATCATCCCGTGCATCAGGCGACGCCGCGAGTGCGGATTCTCTCCGCCTTTCAAGACACTGGCCGGCTTGACCGATGAGGCCCGCAGTGCGGGAAGCAGGCCGAAGAGCACGATCACGGCGATGGTGAGCGCGATGCCGAACCCCAGGACGCGCCAGTCGGCAGGAAGAACGAGGCGAACAGGATTGTCCGGCGGATTGATCATGCCAATGACAAAAGGCGCGGACCACCATGCGAACAGCGCTCCGCTGGCCGATGCAAAGAAGGCGAGCAGCGCGCTCTCCGCAAGGACCATCTGCACCAGGCGCCATCTTCCTGCGCCGACCGAGACGCGCAGGGCCATCTCCCGCGCTCTTGCCGCAGCCTGTGCTGTCATCAGGTTGGCGACGTTGGCGCAGGCGATGAGAAGCACCATCGCCACCAAGACGCCGAGAGCGGCCAACGCGCGGCGGTAATCCTGCTGCAATCCGGAGGCACCCGTGGGAGCCGGTTCCATCAGGACCTGATTGTTGAGGACGTTTCGCAGGGTCTCTTGCGAGAGCCCTGTTTCGCCCTTCAGGCGATTTGTTTCGAACGCATGGCTGATGGCTGCGAACTTTTGGCGGAGCGGTTCGGCGGTAGCTCCTGGTTGCAGAACCACCATTGTGCGAATCCAAGTCGAGTTGGGATAAGTGACATGACGGTGCATCATCGTGGGCACGAAGATGTCGACGAAGGTGCCCGGCTCGGTGCCGGTGAACTTCTTCTCGCTGACGCCGACGATCTCATATGTGTTATCGCCGATGTGGATGGCGCGTCCGATGACGCGCGGATCGCGCGCGAAGCGGCGGGTCCAGTAATCGAACGAGATCACGGCGTACGGCTCTGCTCCGGGAGTGCGGTCGTCGTTTGTCGTGAGCAGACGGCCTAAAGCAGGCTGCAGGTCGAAGATGTTGAACATCGAGCCGGAAACGTACTGGAGGTTGGCCTTTTCCATCTCCTGATCGGTTTTGTAGGTTACATCCGTACGAACCGCATAGGAGATGGCGATCAGATCCGCCTGACCTTTTGCCGCATCACGCATCTGTACGAACGCGTGATAGGCCCAGCTCTCCCATTCACCGGGTTTATTGTCGAAGCCCATTCCCTTGCGCGAGAGGACATAGAGCCTGTCAGCATGAGCCACAGGCAATGGCCGCAGCAGCAGGGCGTCGATCAGCCGAAATGCGGAGGTGCATGCGCCGATGGCAAGGGCGAGTGACAAGGTGGCCGCCACTGAAGTGGCCTTGTTCCGCTTGAGCTGGCGCCATCCGAAGATGAGGTCGGCGCGCATCGATTCGAGCCATGCGATGACATGGACATCATGGCTCTGCTGCTGATGCTGTGCGGCGCGGCCAAGCGCGCGGCGTGCCTCTGCTTGATCGCGGCCCTGCTCGATGGCTTCGGCGAGGTGCGATGCGAGCTCTTCTTCGATGTCGCGGTTCAAGCAATCCGGGCGAAAGGCATTGGCGATGCGCGACCACAACGACATATCACACCGTCCTTAGAACACGATTGATTGCTGAGGTGACCGTTTGCCAGCGCGACTCCTCTGTTGCGAGCTGCTTTTTGCCAGCCGCGGTGAGCTCGTAAGTGCGCGCGCGGCGCCCGTTGTCCTTGGTGATCCATTCGGCGCGGATCCAGCCATCCTCCTCCATGCGGCGAAGGGCAGGATAGAGCGATCCTTCCTCAGCGCGCAGCACATCACCGGAGGTCTCCTCGATGGCGGTCATGATGGCGTAGCCGTGGGTGCGCGGCCTGCGCGAGAGGATCTTGAGAACGAGGAGGTCGAGCGAGCCTTGCAGGGTGTCGAGCTTCGGCATACTAAGACATCTTATTACTAAGATGTCTTAGTAATTGTCAAGGTGCCGTGCCGTCCGCAGAGGCGGATGCGCCGTTGGCGAGCCGCGGGGTTCGCTCCCTCTGGTCGCTCATGCGTGGCGCCTGTGTACGAATCCAGCTTCCGGGCTACTCTCCTTCCTCGTCCTACTCCTCTTCCTGCTCTTCGTCGTAGTCTTCGACATCGTAGCCGTAGTCCTGCGGGGCGAGCGGTGTTCCATCCTCTGTGTGATCGATGGTGCGGACGGCATCGAGGGGGATCTTGATGTTCTTGATGTTGGCCGAGGCGACCTGCAGGCCGTAGAGAAGGAGACCGGCGCGTTTGGGGTCGAGCTGGTTGGCAGCGATGGCATGGAGGACATCCATGAGCGCGAGCTGGAGGGAGGCGGCGTCTTCGATGGTGGGCAGCTCGATTGCGGTGCGAACTGCGGGTCCTTCGCCTTCCTCAGGATGACAGGTCGAGGGAGCTCCGACTGGATAAGGGCCGTAATCGATGGTCTGGACGCTGTCTTGCGGCGCAGTAAGCGCGGCGAAACGGCCGTTCGCGGCACGGTGCGCGTGACGCGCTGACTGATGCTGATGAAGTCGCCCATGGTAGTAGCAGAAGTTGCTGTTGGTGAGTGCTGGCGAATTGCATGTGCCGCCAGAAGGGCGAACATGTCGACATTCCGGATACATCGGAGTTCCTTTCTGATCTGGGCGCGAACGGCTGCGCGGTTGTAGTGACCTGTCACGATGTCCCGGGGCACCCCTCCCCCCTTCCGGTGCGGGAAGGCGCGGTATAACATGTGCCGCATCAATAGGTTGTAGGTTCTCCCGAGCATCAAAGTCGTCTTTCTAAAGGAGTTATGGACAAAGTCGTCATTCCGGAGGCTTTACGGGTGCAAAAAGTTATGCCCCACATCTTGTCGAGATGTGGGGCATACTTTCTCACCACTTTTCCTGGAAATGAAAAAGCCACCGCAAGGGTGGCTTTTTAGTTATTTTGCTCTCTATTTTTAGAATAGCAAATTGACGGGAATTCAATGGCAGGGTTTTGGCGTGATTCGACACGCTGGTAATGGGGGATGAGGTAGCGGCTTGCGCAGCGACGTAACTCACCCACCCTAGCTTTGCAAGGATGGGGCACCCGGCACCCGGAAATTACGCCCCGAATTTCCGTATTGCCGGTGATACGTCCAGAAGCCCCGTCAATGAGCGGTTTGGCGATAATGCACTCATTGACATCCTGTGGAAGATCGAAGGATCGAACTTGAGCTTTACTTCTTGGGCCGCGACTCCGGCGGCACAAGCCCTGCGAGGCGGTAGTACACAACGAGCTGGCCGTAGTGTTCTCCGCTATGCTCGATGATGCCGTATGCAATGTCGATAACGCGCGCTTTCTGCTGAGGGTAATAAACAACCTCCGTCATCAGGCCTTTTTCGCCTTTCGACTGGATCGCGGTTGCGCCATCGGCGAAGGACTTCTTGACGAACGCAACGATGTCGGCCTTGGACTTGTATTGCTCTCGCTTCGGATCTTCTCCCGCGGGAGGTTTCTGCCCCATCGCAGGATTCGTGAAGTAGTAGCATGAACCCGCCGCGTGCAGTAATTGCTCGGCGAAGCTCCGCTGCGCGGGTGTCGGCTTGAAGTCATATTTGTCCTCAGGAAAATCTTCGGCCAGCGCCGTCAGCTTGCGGCCAATCTCATTCCAGGAATCAAGCACGACTTTCGATTCCGGATCGGCAGGTTTGACGGCTGCATCTTTCTTCATCGTGTCTTGGGCATGGGCGGCAAATGCAAATGCCAGCAGGACGATAGCGAGAAACGTTGTTCTTTTCATTTCTTTCTCCACGCTTGATTTTCGCGAATCAAATGTCAGCTTCCTATTTCTCCTGCGCCATCCCCGCAACCACCGCAGCAATCTTATGCAAGGTCATTCTCCCATTGGACCAGCCAATCGAAGTCTGCTGACTTGACGCCCTTGACCTGCACAACAAGCTGATATTGCGGTTTGAACATCGGTTTCTGGATCGCATGGATTAGATCACAAGCGCCATGTTCCGAGTACAGAAGCGAAATTCTGGCCGTATCGTCGGCAAGAAGATGCTCGAAGCGTGGTTTGGAACGCTAACGTCTGTTTCGCCAGCTATACTGCTCCACTGATGACAAAGCAAATTGAAGACGCGTTAGGCGTCCTCGTGGGTCTGCGGTTGTGGGCAATCGGACGTGCTGCCGACTTGGCTTGGTTTGAGTTTGGCAACCGAAGAACCGTAAAGGGTAGGAACGGTGTGGAGAGGGAAGTAGGCGATTATGCGCTACACATACAGTGCGCGTGGCGAATTACTCTGGGCGACAAGATTGTCACTGGTCGCGGTGACATCTTTTGCGCCCCGGAAGAGACCGACGAGCCGACTCTTACCGATTTCGACTGGGAGAATGGCAACAGGTTCGACAAGGTGGTTAAGCACCTTTTAGAGAGTGCGTCACGCCAATTTACTGTGCAGAGTGTTAACGCTGGCGACGCTGGAAGCCTTACTCTGGCGCTGAGCAGCGGGTTCAAACTGGATGTATTCCCGCAGGACTCTGAGAGCGGCGAACACTGGAGATTCTTTGAGCCGTATTCAGAAAAGCACCACCTTGTATTCAGCGGTGGAGGGTTGCGGATTTGAAACGGGCGTATTGTCGGCAATACGGACATTTCGACCCGGTTCCACGAAACTTCCGTGTTGCCGGTTACTCGGGAGCGACGCTTAGACCTGAGGCATAATCAAGCCAAATGTTGAGAGTTCTGCTCGGTATAACGCTGTTCTTCATTTTCTTTCCTTCAATCGCTGCACAGGGTATTCCGCAAGAACTACGGGGGAAATGGCGCGTGAGCCGAATTCTTCCTGCGCAGACCGTTTCTTGTTGGGGCGACAAGGAAGCCAGAGGGCTTATCGGTACGGAAATCGAATACACAGCCGATTCGTTTCGCTGGAAGGACAAGGTCATCTCGCATCCCAGCGTCGAGGTCGCGGTTGTAACGGCTGATGAATTCCAAAAAGAGAACTCGGGGAGTGGCTCCTTCGTGAACTTTGGCATTCTCGGTATTCGGGTTTCTCAGACGACACGAATCAAGATCAATCATCCCGCTGCGGACATTACCCACGGCTCGATTGAGATTCCGGGGGACGACGTGCTTATGAAGGACGGGAACACGATTGTCCTCTCAGTTTGCGGTGTCTACTTCCAAGGGAAACGCGAACGACCTCGGTAGGATTTGGTCCGTGAAATAGCCCCAACATGCTGGTTTCGGGTGGATTGTCGACAATACGGACATTTCGAGCCGTTTCCATGAAGCTTCCGTATTGCCGGTAACTCGCCCGGAACGAATCACGCGACGAGAGAGCCATTCCTACTGGGGAGGACAAGACTCAAACGGCAAGTCCGTTCCGTGGAGGTGTTGGACTGCGGTGATCGAGCAATCGGATGATCCGCCAGAACACGACATCGGCTTTGGTTGATCTGCCAACGGCTGTCTTTCAAGCTTACCGTTCTGTAGGCGTCGCGCCGCAATCAATCGATACTGGCCTGTCTGAATAATGCCAAGATCGAATTGGCCATGCGAATCCACGGTCGCCGTAACAATGACAAACTTCTCCATGATGGTCCGCACTTGAACGACCGTGTTCTCAAAGACGAATGGATACCCATTTTCGCCAATCAACTTTCCCGTCACATGCACCGATTGGGATACTGAAAAGTTCGGCGGGGGCGTCTTTTCGTTCTCACAACTGCATGCATTTCCGGTGCAAACCAATTGGCCGAACACAGCAGTGGACCCAAATAGTGCCGCAATGAAAGCGATGAATTTTCGCATGGTCACTGAGTATAGGCATGATCGCTGGCGTGTTGTCGGCAATACGGAAGTTATGCCAAGCTTCGCCGACCAGAGGCATTTAAGAGATGAGTTCTACACTTAATTTCGGCTTATTGAGGTGTCTGCGTTTGAGCTGCCAAGGATTTCTCATGCTGTATGAGAATGCAGGTCCTTCGCTTTGCTCAGGATGACAACGAAGGAAAGCGTCGAACTATGCGGTAACGAGGGAGCCGACGCGCTCGCCGGAGACGACGCGGACGATGTTGCCGGGCTTGTTCATGTTGAAGATGATCATGGGCATTCCGTTGTCCTTGCAGAGCGAGACGGCGGTCATGTCCATAACCTTGAGGCCCCGCTGCAGGACTTCGAGGTAGGTGATCTCTTCATACTTGGTGGCGTCCTTGATGAGGACGGGGTCGGCGCTGTAGATGCCATCGACCTTGGTGGCCTTGAGCAGGATGTCCGCCTTGATCTCCATGGCGCGGAGGGAGGCGGCGGTGTCGGTGGAGAAGTAGGGGTTGCCGGTGCCGGCGGCGAAGATGACAACGCGGCCTTTTTCGAGGTGGCGGATGGCGCGACGGCGGATATAGGGCTCGGCGACCTGGTTCATCTCGATGGCGGACATCACCCGGCTGTGCACGCCGCACTTTTCGAGGGAGTCCTGGAAGGCGAGGGAGTTGATGACGGTGCCGAGCATGCCCATATGGTCCGCGGAGACGCGGTCCATGTGGCGGGCCTGCTCCGCGACGCCACGAAAGAAGTTGCCGCCACCGACCACGATGGCGATCTCAACACCCGACTCGCGGACCTCTGCGATCTCCATGCTGATCTGGTGAACGGTGTCGACATCGACTCCGAAGCCGCGTCCGGCGGCGAGGGCTTCGCCTGAGAGCTTGAGCAGGATCCGCTTATACATGCTCCTGCGAGTATCGCATAGGGATCCCCTGGGAGCGGCCCTCTCCTGGGGTCGCGCGGCGCCGGTTTTCTACCGGCCAGCGACTTCCGAAGCGGCATCCGGAAGACGCGTGTAGATCAAGTCAAAGCCGGGCTGCCAGGTCCTTCCGTTGTCGTCGGAGGTGACGCCGCTCTGCTCCACCGTTCCGTCCGGCAGTGGGCGATAGGACATACGCGTTTTTTGCTGCGGATGACCGGGCTGGGGCCAGACACCCTCGAGGACCATAACGTGGCCATCCCATCCTCCGGCGAAATTGGCCCAGGCGCCGGAGGAGTCTACCCAGAGCTGCTGCCAGCCGTGCTTGTCCGGCAGGTAAGAGCTGAAGCTGCCGCCATCCCCGCCGTGAAGAGGCATCCAGTTCTCGCGAATGGCACAACCGGAGTAAAGCTTTTCGATCAGGCTGGTCGCGACCTTGCGCTGGGGCGCGGCTTTGGGCGAGACGCTCCAGTGGCCCACCCAGAAGTCGAGCTGGCGGCTCTCAGCAGAGGTGCAACCGGCCGGCGGGGCGGGAGGAGGCGCGCTGCCAGAGGTTTGTCCGGCGGTGGTTTGCGGCTTCCCGGTTTGGGAGACACAGGCGAGGATCAGAAGCACAGTAGCGATGCGTGAGACGGAAGTCATCCAGCACCTCAAGAATTTTCGATGAATACCGATTGGCCGGTCCCGGGACTGCTCTTGATACAGGAACTGGAAGGCGCCTGTACAGGCGAGAGTGACGGTGTTTCAGGATAGTGTGGTGCGTATCCTAAAAGAAGTTGTCGGCGGGTTTCTGGATGGCGGGTTGTCAATACAAACCGACGGGCGCGCTGGGCGCGCTGGTGGAGTGTCTGTGGTATTGGGAGGGCGCGCCGGGACCACATCTGCAGGAACGATTGCTGCCGCAGGCGCAGTCGGCACTGATCCTGAATCTGCGTGACGAACCCATCGTTATTTATGAGGACAGAGGCGGCGCGGGCTTTTATGGAACAGCGGTCTTTTCCGGAGCGCGCTCGAATTGCTTCACCATTGATTGCAATCAGCAGGAGCGCGTGGTGGGGGTGCAGTTCGCGGCCGGCGGCGCATTTCCCCTCTTCCGCATGCCGATGTCGGAGCTGGAGGATGCGTCGTTCGACATGAGCGATTTGTGGGGCGCAGAAGCCGGATGGGTGCGCGAACGCGTGCTGTCGGCGCAGACGCCGCGCGCGATGCTGGAGGAGCTGGCGGCGTGTCTGGAAGAGCGGCTCCGAGTCTCAGGGCCCAGGCACAAAGGGTCTGTATCGGAGAATTTGCATCCGGCGGTCGTGTACATGGCCGGCGAGCTCGACATTTGCGACGCACCGGGGCGTGTGCATCGAGTGACAGAGAAGATCGGGATGAGCCAGCGGCGGGTGGCGCAGCTTTTTCATGAGCAGGTGGGGGTGTCGCCGAAGACCTTTCACCGCGTGCGGCGTTTCCAGCACACACTGTCGCGGCTGCGCGGCGTGCGGCAGGTGGACTGGGCCGACCTTGCCGTGGCGTGCGGCTACTATGACCAGGCGCATTTGAGCCGCGACTTCCGTCAGATTGCAGGGATGACGCCGAGCGCCTACCTGGCGGCGGCGACCGAGCATCTCAATCATGTGCCGCTGCGGGATTAAAAGCGTTTTCACTGCTATTCGACACAGCCAAGTCCCGCAAAGCGTAGCTTTTCTTGAGGAAAAGCCATGAGGTGGTCGGCGCTCTTTCATACACCAGCAGTGAAAACGCTCTGCGCGGCTTCCGATTTTTACAAGACGCGGCGCGGAAGACGAGAGCAGAATTGCCTGCGGAAAGGAGAGTTGCAATGGCGAAAGTGAATGCGATTCCAGAAGGCAGCCACAGCGTGCAGCCATACATGATGTTCGCGGGATGCGAGAAGGCGATGGAGTTTTACACCAAGGCCTTCGGCGCGCGCGAGGTGATGTGCATGAAGGGGCCCGACGGCCGGGTGGGCCACGCAGAGATGCAGATCGGCGACAGCCACATCATGATGTCGGACGAGGCACCGCAGATGGATGCATACGGGGTGAAGCACTACGGCGGATCGCCGATTAGCCTGATGCTCTACACCGAAGACTGCGATGCGATGTATGCGCGAGCGATGGAGGCGGGCGCGGAGAGCCTGCGCGAGCCGGCGGACCAGCCCTACGGCATTCGCATGAGCGGCGTGCGCGATCCGTTCGGCTACAAGTGGTGGATCGGGACTCAGATCGAAGCGATGACCGTGAGCGAAATGAAAGAAGCCGCGCTGGCGACGCACGGCACGGTGTGACCGTGATGGAAGGTGTGCTATGACACGAGACACGTTTCGACGGGCGGCGCTCGCCTTGCCGGGCGCGATCGAGAGCGAGCACATGCACCACCCGGATTTTCGCGTCGCGAACCGGATCTTCGCGACGCTGGGGTCTCCTGATGCCGGGTGGGGCATGGTGAAGGTGCCACCGGAGGAGCAACACAAGCTGGTGGAGGCGATGCCCGAGGCATTCAAACCGGCGGCGGGCGCGTGGGGGAGGCAGGGCTCGACGCTGGTGCGGCTGACGAAAGCGAAGCCTCAGGTGCTGACGTTTGCCCTGGAGATGGCGTGGCGGCTGGCACAGGCGAAGCCGGCGAGGAAGAAGTCCGCTTAAAGCGCTGCCGAGAGGCGGAGGATGAAGTCTGCGCGTTCATTCGGAGTGGAGAGCGGCAGTCTTACGATGCGATAGCCGAGGTCGGTGTAGGTCTTCGTGACGGCGTGCTCGGTACGCTCGGCTTCTTCCCTGCCCTGACGGCGTTCCGTGTCCGTGGTGTAGATCTCAGGCCACCACGGCGCGAGGAAGACTGGATCTCGATAGCGGTGGACTTTTGCCCGCTCGCATAATACGGCGGGGAGCGAGTGGCCGATGATGTCGGCGCAGGTGAAGGCGTCGCCGATACCGCGATCGAAGAAGATGGGCGACTGGGCATTCTGCGCGCTGAAAACCGTAGCTTGTTCACGGTACGTAGCGATGGAGCGTTCCATCAGCAGATCGGCGAAGCGTGGCGCGTCTGCCCAGGGCACCGCTGTGCCGCCGACTGCGACCTGCTCCTGAATCAATGCACGTGCGTCCTCGTGCACGCAGGTGTGACCGCGTCGGGCGAGTTCGGCCAGCACAGTGGTCTTGCCCGTGCCGGGACCTCCGGTGATGACATAGAAGGGTGGGAGATGGATTTGGCTCAAAATAATGCTCGATTGGCTTTGAAAGATCGGGATTGGGATCAGTGCGGTGAAATCAGGGACAGTATCGCAGTCGAGTGAATCTGACGGCTAGTCAGGCCGGAGAGAAAAAGTGTATATACACTTTTATGGGAGTGTTCGAACAACAGCTTGCGCGGACGCGGAATTGCACCTGCTCAGCATTGCGGCGGGCGACGCGGGCGCTGACGGCTCACTATGAGGCGCACTTTCGCGGTTCAGGGCTGCGCGGAACGCAGTTCACGATCCTGTCGGTTCTGGCGCAGGCTGGTCCTCTTCCGATGACGCGACTGGCGGATCTGCTGGGTGTAGAGCGGACAACACTGACGCGCAACCTGACGGTGCTGGCGCGCAGCGAGCTGGTGGAGTGGATAGGTGCGAAGGATGGACGGATCAGAAAAGCCGGGCTGACGAAGGCCGGAGACGCGATGCTGCACAAGTGCATGCCTCGCTGGGTGGCGGCGGAGGCGAGTGCGGGAAAGGTGCTGAAGAAGTTCCTGGTGCCGCAGATTCCGTCCTAGAGAGACAGGTTACGGGGGATGGAGAAGGGTTCGTTCGGGCCAAATAGGTGTAGATACACGGAGGTGATCTAATGTTTGATCTACTGTCTACCGCGGAGCTGACTGCCAGCGCCGCTGTCGTTGTCTTCTTTCTCTCGTCGGCGCTGTCCGATACAGCACGACGACGCGGCATGATCGCTGCAGCGCTCACAGGCTGGTTCGGGCTAGTGCTCGCGGCCGGCGCGACGGGTGCGTTTTCTCAGATAGGCATTGGCACGCCCGGATTGGGTCTCGCGGTGGTGATTCCGATCGCTGTGCTAAGTGTGGTGGCGCTCGGAACCGCGAGCGGCCGCGAGCTAGTGAGACGCGTGCCACTGACGGCGCTGGTCGGTATTCACGGAGTGCGCGTGCTAGGCCTCACGTTCGTACTGCTCTATGCAGCGAAGCGGTTGCCGGCGCCGTTTGCTCCGGTCGCGGGTTGGGGTGATTTTGCAATCGGTGTTCTGGCCATACCGCTGGCACTCGTGCTGGCGAGACGCGGGGATGCGGTTCCCAGAGGGCTGGTTGCGCTGTGGAATGCGCTGGGACTGCTGGACCTAGTGGCAGCCGTGACGCTGGGCGCGACGTCGTCGCCCGGGCCGATTCAACTCTTCCATGTGGAGCCGAGTTCGGGGATCATGTCGACTCTGCCGTGGATCGTGATTCCCTGTTTCCTGGTGCCCTCGCTGGCTTTCATTCATCTGTGCACGTTCTATCGCCTGCGGATGCTCGCGCCAGCGAAAGGGAGTGAAAGGCTTCATTCGGCTCGTGTCGCGGCACCTGGTTTGTGACGGCTTGGATCGGGGTGCGATTCATTGCCATGCGTGGCGGTCGCGGCGGCACCAGATGAACTGGCGCGCCGCGCCGCCATTGCAGTCTGTGCGGCTGCAGCGTATGTTTGCGATTTGCATCTCCAGCTGGAACAACGCCATCGGATAGACATGCCGTTGACACGAGCGCAGCGCCAGGGCAAACGCTATGTGAACCCTGTGCCGACGAAGGTCGGCGGCCTTTCTTTGATGTTCAAGGTGGGTCCGCGCATTCTATTTGGCGGAGCGACGCGCACGCCGAGCCGCACGCCCGGGCCGTTTCGTACTGACCGGCGCATCTATGACACAAGCCCGGCCTCTGGCCTGCGCATCACCTGGTTTGGCCACGCTTCCTCTCTGATCGAGATCGACGGGATGACTCTTCTGATCGATCCGGTCTGGGAGGAACGTGCTGCGCCGACGCAGTGGGCGGGTCCAAAGCGCTTTTTCCCGCCGCCTCTTTCGCTTGATGAGTTGCCGCCGATCGACGCAGTGATCATCTCGCACGACCACTACGATCATCTCGGAGCGGGCACGATTCAACGCCTTGCGCGCATGGAGAGCCTGCGGAAGACGCGCTGGATCACCACGCTCAGCGTGGGCGCCATTCTTTCTAGCCTTGGTGTCGCTCCAGTTCGCACTACGGAACTTGACTGGACAGAGCAGGTCGAAATCGGGCCGCTGACGATCACGGCGCTGCCCACACGGCATTTCTCCGGCCGGAGCTTGTTCAATCGCTTTGAGACGCTGTGGGCTTCGTTCGCTCTGACTGGACCGAAGCATCGCATGTACTACGGTGCTGACTCCGGGGAATGGTATGGCTTTCGCGAGATTGGCGAGAGGTTTGGGCCGTTCGACCTGACCATGCTGGAGATCGGCGCCTCTGATCCGCTATGGCAGGAAATTCACATGGGCCCGGAGGGCGCCGTGCGGAGCTTTCGGGCACTCGGCGGCCATGGCCTGCTGATGCCGATTCACTGGGGACTCTTCGATCTGGCCCTCCATCCGTGGCAGCAGCCGATCGAGAAGGTTGTCGCGGTCGAAGATTTGAAGGTGTGGTCTCCGACGCCCGGAGTGCCGACGGAGGTAATTCGCGGCACAGAGGTGCGGTCGGATTGGTGGCGTTGAGCCGGACGTGCACGACGGGGCACATCTCGACTGTCTACACCAGCCACACAGCAGAATGGGATCGCGTCTCTTTACCGACAGGTCAACTTCGCCATTCCCCGGACTCCGACGGACATAGCGCTGGGAGGTGCCGAGTTCGCCGATGCGACGGCGATCACATCGACGGTGCCTGAGGCTCCCGGGACGCATTGCGCCAAACCCGACGGCGAAATGGTGGCGATATCAGGGTTCGAGACGCTCCAGCTTCCGGGGTAGGGTGCAACGAATGTCACGAGATCGGGAGACGGCGGCCGGCTGAAGGTGCCGGTAGCCTTGAATTGCACCTTGCCGCCGGGCGAACGCGCCGCGTCCGCCATTGCCGGACTCACCGTCATCGAAAAAAGCTTGCGCGCAGAAGTTATGGGGTTCATTCCGCATCCGTTGAGCATTAACCCGAGAACGGCGACTGAAAGAAGCGCCAGACACTTACTGAGACTTATGGGGTTCGTCATACATCCTCCCGACCCGTACCAAATTGCTGTGGCAGAGCGAAAACTGATTGGCAGAGACGGGGAAGGGGCTAGACTGCGCCCGAGGATCTCGACTGAAGGATTGAGGTCAGTGGCCCTGCGCGTGAACGCTTTACACGACGTCGATCGGTATCGATTCTACCGCTGTTGAAGCTTTTGTGACTAAGAGAAGGTGAAGTGCGAGTTCAACGCCAGCGATGACCGGGAGAAAACAAAAAGGCCTCTCCATCGATGATGAAGGGGCCTCCTGATTCATTTCCATGGCTGACTTGGCGGCTTGTAACCTAAGCGGCCGCGTCGTCGCCGGTTTGCTTGGTGGTGGCGACGGTCCAGTTGGAATCGCCTACCTTGAAGCGGGCGAAGCGGCGCACGGTGATGTTCTCGCCGAGCTTGCCGACCTTCTGCGCGATGAGCTGCGAGATGGTCATGGACTGCTCCTTGATGAAGGGCTGATCGAGCAGGCAGACCTCCTCATAGAACTTGCTCATCTTGCCTTCGACGATCTTCTCGACAACGGGTGCAGGCTTGCCAGTTGCGGCGGCCTGGGCGCGATAGATCTCCTTCTCGCGTTCCATGTCATCAGCGGTGACGTCTTCCTTGCGGACGTAGCGCGGATCGGCGGCGGCGATGTGCATCGCGATGTCCTTGAGCAGCTCCTGGAAGTCCTCGGTGCGCGCGACGAAGTCCGACTCGCAATTGAGCTCGACGAGCACGCCGATCTTGCCGCCGGCGTGGATGTAGTTGCCGACTGCGCCCTCGTTGGTGGAGCGCGACGCCTTCTTCTGCGCCGAGGCCATGCCCCGCTTGCGCAGGACGACGAAGGCCTGCTCCAAATCGCCCTTGGACTCCTGAAGGGCCTTGAGGCAGTCGCCCATGGGCGCGCCGGACTTTTCGCGGAGTTCCTTTACCTGCTTGGCATCGATCTTCTCGGTTACGGCAGACATCTGGTGAACCATCCTTCTGTAGAAAGTGCGGGATGCAAAGGCATCCGGTGATCATGTGCGGTCAGACAACGAAAGCGTGGCGGTGTTGGTCACGGCCACGCTTTCAGAAGGACCGTCGTTCGTTCTAGTGGCGCGCTTCGGCGATGACCTCGGGTTCGGCCGCGCCTACGGCTGCGGGAGCCTTGCGGATGCCGCCGCCCAGGGCAGCTTCCATGTCGACCTCTTCGGAGTCGGCAGCAGCGGTGTCTGCGCCGGCTTCGAGGGTCTCCGGCGTGGCAGGCTGCTCGCCTTCTTCGGCGACGTGCGCCTCGCTCACAGGCAGCGCGGTGACGCCAGCGGTGGCATCGGCGAACTGCTTGTCAGTGGACATGTGGACGCCTTCGACGACAGAGTCCGAGATCTTCGAGGTGAAAAGGCGAATGGCGCGCAGCGCGTCATCGTTGCCGGGGATCACGTAGTCAACCACGGTGGGGTCGCAGTTGGTATCGACGACGGCGACGACCGGGATGCCGAGTTTACGGGCTTCCTTGACGGCAATGGCTTCGTTGTTCGAGTCGACGACGAAGATCGCATCGGGCAGCCGCTTCATGGCCTTGATGCCGGCCAGGTTGGCCTGCAGGTGCTTGCGTTCGCGCTCGAGCTTGATGACTTCCTTCTTGGTGAGGAGGTCATAGCGGCCGTCGGTGGCCATATCATCCAGTTCCTGAAGGCGGCGTACCGACTTCTGCACGGTGACCCAGTTCGTGAGCAACCCACCCAGCCAGCGCTGGTTGATGTAGAACATGCCGCAGCGGTTCGCTTCTTCCGCGATCGCGTCCTGGGCCTGCCGCTTGGTGCCGACGAAGAGGATGACCTTGCCCGAAGCTGTGAGGTCCGTGACGAACTTGGAGGCCTCCTTGAACATCTTCAGGGTCTTCTGCAGGTCGATGATGTAAATGCCGTTGCGCTCACCGAAGATGTACTCCTTCATCTTGGGGTTCCAGCGCTTGGTCTGATGCCCGAAGTGGACTCCCGCTTCGAGCAGCTCCTTCATGGTGATGTTAGCCAAACGACCTCCTTATGATGTGCATCCCGCCAACGGTTGAGCCGCGGCGCGGATTGATCCCGCAGATCGCCACGCTGGACGACGCGCGGGAGATTGACTGCAACTACACTCGTGCGGCCCGGCTGCCATGACGGCAACCGGGCCAGAACTCTAAACAGCTCAGCAAAGAACTAGCGCTTGCTGAACTGGAATCTCTTACGGGCGCCCTTCTGCCCGTACTTCTTGCGCTCCTTGATGCGCGCGTCGCGGGAGAGCAAACCTTCGCCCTTCAGCGTCTTGCGCAGCTCAATGTTGAACTCGAGGAGAGCGCGGGAGATGCCCATCTTCACCGCATCGGCCTGGGCACTGACGCCGCCGCCGGAGACGTTGGCGAGGACATCGAAGTTCGAGAGCATCTCGACCAGGACCAGCGGCCGCTTTGCGGAGACGCGCTGCTGCTCGGTGACGAAGTACTCCTCGAAGCCCTTGTGGTTGACGGTGAACTTACCATCGCCGGGACGCAGGAAGACACGAGCCACGCTCGCCTTTCGCCGCCCCGTTCCGTAGTACTGAACCAGATCTGCCATTCGTTTTCGATCTCTTCCTAAACGCTTTAATTACGCCTGACGAACGGCGCCTTCAATCTCAAGTGCCACCGGCTGCTGTGCCTGGTGGGGGTGATCCGTGCCACGGTAGACCTTTAGCTTGGTCGCCATCTGGCGGCCGAGCTTGGATTTGGGGAGCATGCCCTTGACCGCCTCTTCGACGATCTTTTCGGGGCGGCGGGCGAGCAGGCGGACAAACGACTCTTCACGCAGGCCGCCGGGGAAGCCGGTGTAGCGGCGGTAGATCTTCTGCTGGCTCTTCAGGCCAGTCAGCCGCACCTTGTCCGCGTTGATGACGATGACGTGGTCGCCCATGTCCATGAACGGCGTGTATTTGGTGCTGCGCTTCCCGCTCAGCACGCTCGCCGCCTCGGTAGCCAGGCGGCCCAGCGTCTTGCCGCTGGCGTCCACCACGAACCACTTGCGGGCGATTTCATGCGAGCTTGGCATGTAAGTCGACATCTTCCTGTACCCTCTTCCCACTCACTCAATCTCGTACGTTGCGGCAGCCGCGATGTGGCGGCAATCCGCGCAATTCGAACTGTTAACCCAACTGGAATCCAATCAGGCCCGGCGGCCTCCACGCAAAATGTGCGCAGAACCACCCTGCATTCCATAAATCCGGAGCCGCCATAATGCCGGCAAACTGGATCGTGTTGAGTGCACAGGGAGACCGCTGATCTCCTTACCACTGGCCTGCGGAACGCCCGGCACGACATGCCCGCTTTGGGATGCCAGCAGACGCGCAGACGCAGGACTGCGCAAGGGTTTCAGGATAGACCAGGTGCGAGGGGTGAGTCAATCCATCTCGCAGATGTATCAGGGGTAAATCGCAATCACTTCAAAGGAAAAGCGGTAGGATGCCTCGGCTCGTATAAACCGATCGAACCACCGCCGGGAAGCCGCAGTTTCGTGATGGAGCCCCATCGCGCTTCCTCCACCTCAGAGAAGTGGACGTTCCTCTTCGCGAGGGAGGTCATTTCGGCTTTCAAGTCGCTGCACATGAGGTAGAGTTCATGGCCGATATTCGCGTCTGAGGGATGAAATGCGGCCTCGGAGGGCGGCAAGGCGAAGATCAGCCAGCCATGACCGGCATCGACGGAGCTGAGACCGAGGACGTCACGGAAGAAGGCGCGATCGGCCTCGGCGTCCTTGCTGAAAATGACTAAATGAGCGCCAGAAATCATGGACACCTCCGAGACCGCCTAGAGTCGACGATTCACAAGGTAACTCAGGATAGTGGGCGCTTTTACGGCTGCGACAGCCTGTTGCGGGATGGCCGTCGTCAGCGGCTGAGCAGTACTGGTCCGTTTTCCAGCATATGGATGCCGCCACGCCGATTGTCTTCGTCGCAGGCTTTGCATTCACGGACGATTGCATGGGAGGGCACTCCCCTTGTCCGCACGCAGATGATGTGAAAGAGGGCGGAGACCTCCTGGAGTTTGCCAATGATTGTCTGCTGCTCTTTCGCTGAAATGGTGTGATCCAGAACTAGCGTCCGGAAGTCACCGAAGCGCGCCATAGACGCCATGACACTGAGATCGTGAATCCGAAGAGTCATGAACCCTGCACGGCGCAGGAAAGAGGTTCGGGTGGAAAGAAGCAGCGTATCTCTTGACGCGAAGAGTACAGGCTGTGACATCAGGGAAGCTCCAAATCCTGGGCCTGCTGACGATCAACAGGCCGTGCAGACGAGCATTCAATCGGAAGGCTTAGAGCGGGTGGCAGCCGCCTAAGCCTCGATTCGCAGATTATGCGACCTGGACATTCTCTGCCTGGAGACCTTTGGGGCCTTTTTTGACCTCGAACTGAACGGATTGGCCTTCCTGCAGGCTCCGGTATCCGGCGCTCTTGATTTCGGTGTGATGGACGAATACGTCGCCCTCGCCACTTGCACGGCTGATAAAGCCAAATCCCTTTGCGTCGTTAAACCACTTCACTGTTCCTTGTTCCATAAAACACGTGTTCCTTCTTACGGGATGTACCGTTGAATGCAATGTGGAGGAGTTGCGAGCAGGGACAAGCCAGAACAGGCAAGAAGACCAGACCGAATTCGACGATCGTATTCAGGCTAGCACCTGTCAGCGCGGCGTGCCGTGATTGCGAAAAGATCGCGGTGATGGTGCATTGAAGCGCCTGCTCGCCTCCCGGCTGGTCAGTGCTCGAGGCGGAGACCACTCGATAGCCGTCATCCCAAGTGCAAACAACCTCTTCGGACTGATGCCTCCCACGGATGTGTCATTACCTGCGTGCTTTGGTTCCATTGTCGCTGTAGGCAAAGCTGACCTTAGATGGATAGGAAGACTGCCCGGCAAGTTTGGCCGCATGGATGGGCCGTGTCCGGAGCACCCGCGAAGGAAAGGCCCCCATTATGCGTCATCTGCCGATCGCCCGACCGCTGGCTGCGCTAGTCGCAGCTTGCCTGATGACAACCCCGTTCGCCTCGTCTCAGACGCCGGTCTCGATGGTCGCGCCTGCTCCTGCAGTTCCGACAGGGGCGCGGGCGGTGCAGCCCGCCTCGACACCCGAGGCGCTCTCCGCTGAGCTGGTGGGCAGGACCTTTTATTTGCGCGGGTTCTACCAGGACGACAAGCTCGAGTTCGCGACCGACGGCAAGCCGGTGGGCAGCCCGCAGCGGGGCTCGTTTGCATTGAGCGCAGTCGAGATAGACAAGGTGAAGTTCACCAAGCACTCGATGGAGATCGAGGCGCACCGCGTGGGACTGCATTTCTTCGGCGCGCTGCCCTACGAGGATGACACGAAGCCGTTTGAGCGAATCAAGGTAGATCCGAAGAAGACGATGAGCATCGAGGTCGATCGCCTGGTGATCGAACCGGAAAAGAAGAAAAAGAAGAAGGACGAGAAAAAGGACGAGAAGGACGAGAAGGCCGAGAAGGCCGATAAGGATAAGAAGGATGAAAAAGACATTGCGCCCAAAGCTGAGGACGCAAATCACGAAGCTGCCGTAAAGGCGGCGCTCGCTCTTCTCGCAACGGCTCCCGGTGGTGCGACGGCATCGGCAACGGCGGGGGCACCGCCCGCTCCCGACCATGATCCGCGGGTCAGCTTCCTTCAGCTTTCGAAGACGCTCAACGTGATCTTTGCGCCGGGGCTGGATGAGTCAGTGATTGCGACATTGCCGACATACTGGCAGAACTACTTCGCGACCAAGGAAGGTAAGGCGCGGACGGAGCGAGTGGATGCCTCGGCATTGCGTCCGGGCGGCGATGTGAAGCCGCCGCGGCTGCTGACGGTGATCGACCCGGCTTCGAACGACTACGCGCAGAAGAACAACATTGCCGGCATGGTCTTTCTGCACGTGGTAGTGGATGAGAACGGACGCCCCGGCAACGTGACGATTGTGCGGCCGATTGGTTTCGGTCTCGATGAGAGGGCAGTAGAAGCAGTGCAACACGCGCAGTTCCGAGCTGGGACGCTCAACGGGAAGCCGGTGTCAGAGCTGGTGAACCTGCAGGTGACCTTCCGGATCTATTCGAACCGTACGAGACCGAACGGAACACCGCCGATTCCCACCCAGGTAGCCCCGAAAGAGACACCGAAGATGCCGCCTTCGAACGCGCCGGTACTGGCCTCGGCAGCCGCGGGAGCACAGGGGGAAACCGAGTAGCAGGCTGCTGGCGCTTTGCTACAGTGAGCGAGTGAGCAAGAGCTTTCTCGATCTGGTCAAAAGAGGAGATACCCAGGAGATTTCAGACTGGGTGAGGGATGATCCGCAGATAGCAGAGAGCCGGGACGCCCAGGGCGTCTCGGCTTTGCTTTGGGCGGTCTACAGCGGACAGACGGTGGTGCGGGACTTTCTACGCTCTGGCCTGGAGCTGGACCTGCCGGAGGCTGCAGGGAGTGGAGACGTGGTGAGACTCCGAGATCTGCTTGGAATGGATCCTGCGGTGGCGAAGGAGCGAGCGAACAGCCGCTCCGCTGACGGATGGCCGTTGCTGCACCTCGCGGCGGCCTTCGCGGATCGCGAGATGGTCGTAGCGCTGCTGGATGCCGGCGCGGATGTACGGCAGGTGTCGCAGACACCGATGCGCAATGAAGCGCTGCACGCGGTTCTCGCGTTGTCAAAGGACGGGGATGTGACGCGTCTGTTGATCGAGCGCGGAGCAGATGTGAATGCGGTGCAGACGGCGGGGTATCGTCCCCTGCACCAAGCAGCAGTAGCAGGGCGCGAAGACCTGGTGCGAATGCTGCTCAATGCGGGCGCGGAGAAGACGGCGCGCTGCGATCGCGGCAAGACGCCAGCGGAGTATGCGCGCGAGCGTGGGCACGCGGTTGTGGCGGAGTTGCTGGAAATCTAGATTCATGTGCAAAGGCGACGCAGACGGTGCGATTCGCCTTCTTTGTCATTCATATCGAAACTAAATAGCATCACACGTTAACCGCCAACCTTCACGGCTGCGAGTTTGCATGGGACCCTCCGGGCTGGACGCAATGGTCGGCAGCGCCCGTGCGGAATGTCAAGCAGGCGGGCACGAATTGCGAGATAGAACGGGCTGCCGGCTATTCGTAGGCGAGGGCGTCGATGGGATCTTTTTGCGCGGCCTTCCATGCGGGGTAAAGTGCACCGAGCAATGAGCCGATAAGAGCTAAGACAGCGGTATAGATCATCCAGTGCGTTTCGACGGGAAAGGGCAGCGTGGGGAAGCGCTGGTTCAATATCGCCTTGATGACGAAAGTGAAGCCAAGGCCGACGATGATGCCGGCGATGGTGAAGAGTGAGGTTTCGCGCAGGATGACGTTGACGATGTAGGCCTTCGACGCGCCGAGCGACTTGAGAATGCCTATCTCTCGCGTGCGCTCGAGAACGGCGGTGTACATCGATTGGAAGATCACCAGGAAGCCGACGATGAAGGCGATGGCAATGACGACCCGCAGGGCGATGTTGAAGCCGGGCAGGCGTTCCGGGGTCATCTGCGAGAGCATCTCCTCGACCGTGTGGACCTGGTATTCGCTCAGGCCGCGTGTGTTGTGGATCTCATCGCGGACCAGATTCTGGTTCGCGGGGTCATCCGTCTTGACGTAGAAGAACGACGCATTGTTCTCCGCGCCATTGAAGGCACCGAGAGTATGGATGGGAACGAATTTGCGGCCACCTTTGCCATGCTCGACGATGCCGCAGATACGGAAGGAGTGATTGAAGACCTGCATCGTATCGCCGACATGGTAGCCCTTGTCGCGGCGAGCGGCGTAGTCGTCAATGATGACGTCGTTGGGCCCCTGGAAGGGTGTGCCTTCCAGGAACTTGAAAGGGCGTAGGGCGTTGTAGCTTTCGAAGTCGATACCCAGAATGCTTTCGACCGACCCGGCGGTGTTGAGCTGTGAGATGACGGGCGAGACGACGGCAACGTGGGGGAGTTTGCGGACGACGTCCGCGATCTTTGCGGGAACCGGGGCACCGCCGACAGCGGTGAGGAAGCTGGCATTCGGGGGCTGGATGACCATGTCCGCACCCACGCCCAGGGTGCTGGCGCGGCTTCCGCTCACCTGGCCGATGAAGACGCCGGTGATGGAGAGGATCATGATGACTTCAATGGCAACAGCCAACACGCTGATGGCAACGCGGATAGGCCGGTGGAACAGGTTGCCCAGAACCAACTTGTTCATAAGCTGGAGTGTAGCAAAGGAGTTAAGGGTGGCTGATACCCTACGGGGGATGGGCGATATGCCCGGAAAGTGGTGGTCCTGAGATTGAGGAAAAGGCGTACCGTTGGTCACAGACTTTGGTAATAGATCACTCAGCACGCCTTTGCATTCAAGAGACTACGCGCAGGAGCCCGGGCCCGAAAAGGAATTGAGACAGAGCCCCGGCGGAATAGGAAAGGCGCCAAGGTGTAAAGCATGGGCAGCTTTGGAGAGGACCTAAAGAAGGCCAGAGAAGCGAAGGGCGTGGCGATCGAAGTGATCGCTAACGCGACGAAGATCAGCACACGCTACCTGCAGGCGGTGGAGCAGGAGCGGTTCGATCAACTGCCGGGCGGCGTCTTCCGCAAGAGTATGGTGCGCAGCTATGCGCGCGCGGCAGGACTGGACGAAGAGGTGTGGGTGAAGCGCTATCTCGACCTCAGCCAGCCCGAGGAGACTGTCATCAGCGAAGAGGATCAGGCATGGGCGACATTCGCTGAGAACGTTGGCCGGTCGCGGGGCCGCGATTCGCATGCAAGCAACGCGAGGGCACGCTGGGCCGGAGTGGTGGCTCTGCTGCTGCTGGTGGCGGGCATGAGCTGGTTCGTATGGGGTTATGTGCACAACAAGGCTGCTGCGGCCTCGAAGAGCCAGGTCGTTTCTTCCGCTTCTTCCGCGCTGACTGCCCGGTCTGCGCCTACCGCGGTCGCGTCGTACTAGCTACAAATTCAGGACGAGCCTTGCGCTGCGAGTGAGTCATTTGAATACGGACGCGTTCCCGCGCCTCCGCTGCGTTGGGCCCTTCCCTGCCGAATCACGATGCCAACTATTGGAAAATCCATGAGGGATATTCCGATTTGGCTTTCACTTTGTCGCAGAGTCTACCGCTTGACGGAATAGTGGAGCTTGACCACTCCATCCGCAAATTTGTTGCATGCGATAAGTTTCAAGGGCACGGTGCGGTGGCGCGGCGCGATGAGTGGAATGCCTTCTCCGATCATTGCCGGGACCATGCTGATGATGAACTCGTCGATCTCACCTTCATCGAGAAACGAGGCAATGATGCCGCCGCCCCCCATCATCCAGATATCTTTTCCGCCTGTTGCCCGCAGGTATGTTGCGAAGTCTTTGACCGGTTCTTTCACGATCTCGACGCCTTTGGATACATCGGGCGGCAGCAGAGTGCGGGTGAAGAGGTAGTTCTTCATCTTCGGATCGAATGCCGATCCGGGAATGCCCTTCTTCTGAAATTCGATGGCCACATCATAGGTCTTCCGACCCCACAGGATGGTGTCAATGGAGCGGTAGAAGGCACTCATGCCGTAGGTGCCTTTGACGCAGTCGAGCCAATCGACCGAGCCATCGAGCCGGGCGATGAAGCCGTCGACGCTGGTGGCAATGGAGACGATGATCTTGCGCTTGCGAGCCATGGCTGACCTCGAGTGGTGAGATCGTAGTTCGAATGGACCGTAGGACGCCATCGCGAATGTGTAGTTTGCCCTGCTGGGCGTGGTTGACTGGTGAAACGAGTCCCGCGCGATGGCTGCTAGGCTGTTCGCAGCATGTCCGCCCCGCTGCCGCTCGCTGACGAAAGCTTTTCACGGACCCGAATTTCTTCGGTGTGGTTGTGGCTATTCGGCGCTGGGCTGATTGCATGTTCCGTGATCTTTATCGTGATGACGCGTCACTGGCCGTTGGTGGGCGATGCTGCGCTGATTCGCTACCGAATCTTTCTCCTCCAACAGGGGTGGGTGCCTTACCAGGATTTTGTGGACATCAACATGCCGGGTGCGTACCTGGCAACTGCGATCGGCATGCACCTGCCGGGATCGGCCGATGTGGGCTGGCGGATCTTTGACATCGGGTTGATCGCGATCGCTGGCGCGGGATATCTCCTTATCGCGCGGCCTTACTCGCGGTTTGCGGCGCTGTTCGCGACGGGGATGCTGCTGCTGGTGCATGGACAGGATGGCGTTCAGCAGGCGGGACAACGTGACCTGGTGATTGCTGTGCTGCTGGTTCTGGCAGTCGCGTTTCTGCTGGAAGCGGTGCGGCGAGAGCGCTGGGTCTACCTTGTGTCGTTCGGACTGGCGGTGGGACTTGGAATGACGATCAAGCCGACGGCTGGACCGCTCGGGCTGGTGCTGCTGGCGATGGCGGCAATCTATTGTGCGGGATGGTGGCGGAGTGGCTCGGGCGTGATACCGATGCGAGAAGCATCCACGACAGCGGATGCGCCGTGGGGAGCGGCGCAATTCCTGACGTGGGTGGCGATCGGTATCGGAGCGATGGCCGCGCCGGTGGCGGGAATGGTGCTATGGCTGGAGCGCAAGCATGCGTTCGGAGCATGGCTGACAACGGCGCGCGTTCTGCTTCCTTCTTACGCAATGCAGGAGCGACGGCCGTTTAGCTTCACCCTGTCGCACAGCATCTCTCCTTTGCTGCCGCTGGTGCTGCTCTGGTTGCTTTGCGTGGTACTGCGGGGGCCGGAGTGGCCACGCTTCGAGCGGGTGGTGCTTGCGACGGGTGCAGCGGTGAATCTGGCGGCGCTACTGGCGCAGGGCAAGGCACTTCCCTACCAGCGATATCCCATGATGGCGTTGCTGCTGCCATTGATCGCAGTAGACCTGATGACCGGGTGGCGTAAGCGTGGCGCGGTTCGGTGTGTGGCATGGGCCGGACTCTGCTGTGGCTGCATGGTGCTGGCACCGCTCGCGCTGGTGAAGGTGAATCGCTTTGACGCGAGGCCGCAGGAGTTCGATGCGATGCTGGCAGCGGACCTTCGTAATTTGCATGCCGGCGAGCTGAACGGTCGCGTGCAGTGCCTGGACACGATTCAGGATTGTCTGCCGACGCTCTACACGATGCGTCTGTTGCCGGCCACCGGCATGCTCGGCGACGTTGCGTTGTTCGGCCCTTCCGATCAGCCGGTCGTCGGCGCGACACGGCGAAGGTTTTTTGACGAAGTCAAAGCAAAGCCGCCGCTTGTATTTATCGTGGTCAGCGGACTGTTTCTTGATGGCACGAACGGATATCGAAAGCTGGATGCGTGGCCGGAGTTCGCGCAGTGGCTGAATGGGCACTACAAGCTGGAGGTACAGCGAACGCCGGTGCACATGATCCGCTGGTGGAGCCGCCCGCAGGCGCCCGCAGGTTATCGGATCTATGTTGAACAGCCGGCGGCGGCAAGTGAAAAGCCGGCGCCGCAGTAAGGCTGCGTCGCAGTAAGGAAGCTGACGGCGGAGGAGGCGCTCCGTTGAGGGGCGAAATTGGGCCGTTTTACCCGGTTTCAGCGCATTTCACGCGGTGATCTTTGCCGCGTCTTCGCGGGGTCTGATACGTTACTTAAGTGGTCCTAGACGCTTCTTGTTGGGACCGCCTGCCCGCCGCAGTTCGACCCCGAATGAAATTCCAATCACGTTCCGGTCTGCTGGCAGAGAAGGTATAGGAGGAAGCTCGTTTTGTCACAACCACGCGATAAGTTTCTGTTTACCTCGGAGTCGGTCACGGAAGGTCATCCGGACAAGATTGCCGATCAGATTTCAGATGCGATTCTGGATGCCTGCCTGGAGCAGGACCCCTTCAGCCGCGTTGCCTGCGAGACGCTGACCTGCACCGGCCTGGTGGTGATTGCCGGCGAGATTACAACCCAAGCCTATGTCGATTTTCAATCGCTGGTGCGCGGCACAGTGGCATCGATCGGCTATGACAATGCACTGTACGGCTTCGACTCAAACACCTGTTCGGTGATCTCGACGATCAACAAACAGTCCGGCGACATCGCCATGGGCGTGGACACTGGCGGCGCCGGCGACCAGGGCATGATGTTCGGTTATGCAACGAACGAGACCGAAGAGCTGATGCCGACACCGATCTCTCTGGCGCACAAGCTGACGCATCGGCTGACCGAAGTCCGGAAGAGTGGATTGATGTCTTACCTGCGGCCCGACGGCAAGAGCCAGGTGACGGTGGAGTACGACGCGGACGGCAAGCCGGTGCGCGTGGATGCAGTGGTGATTTCAACCCAGCATGCCGAACACGTAACGAACGATGAGCTGCGGCGCGACATTCTGAAGAACGTGATCCAGGCTGTGATTCCGGCAAAGCTGTTGGATCAGGACACGAAGTATCACATCAATCCGACGGGACGTTTCGTCATCGGCGGACCGATGGGCGACACCGGGCTGACGGGACGCAAGATCATTGTGGACACCTATGGCGGCATGGGCCGGCATGGCGGCGGCGCCTTCAGCGGCAAGGACCCGACAAAGGTGGACCGCTCGGCCGCGTATATGGCGCGTTATATCGCAAAGAACATCGTGGCTGCCGGACTGGCGGACCGCTGCGAGGTACAGCTTGCCTATGCGATCGGCGTGCCGGAACCGGTGAGCGTGCTGGTGGATACCTTTGGCACAGGCAAGGTCAGCGAAGTGGAGCTGCAGAAGCTGATCCGCGAGAACTTTTCGCTGACGCCCAAGGGAATCATCGAGTCGCTGGACCTGCGGCGCCCCATCTACAAGAAGACCGCCGCTTACGGCCACTTCGGTCGCAAGGAAAAGGACTTCCGCTGGGAAGCAACGGACAAGGCAGACGCCCTGCGCGAGGGGGCGAAGACCGGTGTGGCGGCAAATGCCTGATTGCAGTTGAAGTCGCAGAGGCCCGCTCCCCGGAGCGGGCCTTTTGCTTTTACAAACGGATGACAAGCATCCAGGTCTCGGCTGCCATATTCTGCATATGCCGCCGGGAGGAGTCTCCGACATGCGCAGGCACTGGCCGCTTATCTCGCTTCTTGCGACTTCTCTCCTGACTGCTGCTGCTACGGTCGTGGGCTGCGGCGGCACCGATATGCCCTCCGACCCGGCCACACCTGACTTCACACTGGGTGTCTCTCCCGCGATGGCTTCCGTGACCGGCGGGGCGGCTGGACAATCGGTGAGCGTAACGGCAAACGCAGTGAACGGATTTGCCGCGCCCGTGGCGGTCGCCTTAAGCGGGCTCCCGGCCGGTGTTACGGCAAAGCCGGCCACGCTGACGCTGTCCGCAGGCGTCACCCAGAAAATCGTATTGACGGCCGATGCCACGGTCGCGAGTGGCTCTGCCACGGTGACGCTGACGGGAACCTCGGGGATGCTGAGCCACAGCGCGGCACTTTCGTTGACCACAACTGTCGCACCACCGCCGCCACCACCGCCGCCACCGCCGGACTTCTCTTTGACGGTGACCCCGAAATCGCAGACGCTGGTCGAAGGAACAACCGGTACCGCGCTTTCCGTCCAGGCGACAGCAACGAATGGCTTCGCCTCGCCGGTTACCGTCAACATAAGCGGGTTGCCTGCGGGCGTGACGGCGAAACCGGCATCGCTGACTCTGACTCCCGGAGCCGCGCAGAGTGTGACACTGACCGCAAGCACCGGCGCGGCGACTGGCGCGGCGACAGTGACGTTTACTGGAACGTCCGGCGCGTTGTCTCACACCGCCACGCTGGCTCTGAATGTCCAGACACCGCCTGTTCCGGACGTGACCACCTATCACTTCGACAACGCGCGGGACGGCTTGAATGCGCAGGAAACTGTGTTGACGCCTGCGAATGTGACCAGCGCGGCCTTCGGAAAGATCGGATTCTTCCCGGCCGATGGCAAGGTGGATGCACAGCCGCTGTATGTTGCCGGTTTTGATGTAAACGGCACTGCAACGAATGTGCTCTACATGGCTACCGAGCATGGCAGCATGTATGCATTTGATGCGGACACTGGCGCGCAGATATGGACGGTCTCGCTGCTGGGGAGCGGCGAGACAACGAGCGATGCCCGTGGCTGCGGTCAGATCACACCGGAGATCGGCATCACAGCGACGCCGGTGATCGATCGCGCGAAGGGCGTAATCTTCGCTGTAGCAATGAGCAAGGATGCCGGCGGGGGATATCACCAGCGGCTGCATGCGCTGAGTCTGACAAGCGGAGCGGAACAGCCGGGCAGTCCTGTAGAGATCGCCGGGAGCTATCCCGGTACCGGAGCGGGTTCGTCGGGCGGCAATGTGCCCTTCGATCCGGCGCAGTATGCGGAGCGCGCGGGGCTGCTGCTGTTGAATGGCACGATCTATCTTGCTTGGACCTCGCACTGCGACATTGGCGCCTACACGGGATGGGTGATGGCTTATAGCGAAAGCACGCTACAGCAGACTGCGATTCTGAACGTGACGCCGAACGGCAGCGATGGGGCGATCTGGATGGCCGGCAATGGCTTGGCCGCTGATGCGAACGGAAACATCTTTTTCCTCGATGCAAACGGTACGCTTGACGCGAACTTCGACAGCAATGGCTTTCCTGCGCGGCAGGATTACGGCAATGCGATTGTGAAGTTGAGCACGGCGGGCGGCAAACTCGCCGTCGCGGATTACTTCGAGCCGTTTGAGTCAGTTTACGAGTCGGCCCACGATATTGACGTCGGCTCCGGTGGTGCGATGCTGTTGCCGGATTTGACCGACGCAAATGGCACGGTGCGACATTTGCTGGTGGGCGCAGGCAAAGACACCAACATCTACGTGACTGACCGCGACAACATGGGCAAGTTCAACGCGGTAGACAACAGCCACGCATATCAGGAGCTGCCAGGCGCCCTGGCGAATGGCGCGTGGTCGTCACCCGCGTACTTCAACGGCACGGTGTATTACGCCGGCCAGTTCGACACCTTGAAGGCATTTCCGATTACGCAGGCAAAGCTGGCGACGACGCCCTCAAGCCAGTCGACTGCAATATTTCGGTATCCCGGGAGCACGCCCAGTGTATCGGCAAATGGAACGCAGAATGGAATTGTGTGGGCGCTGGAAAGCAGTCTCGGTCTGCCCGGTGTGCTGCATGCCTACGATCCTGTGGACCTGACCAAAGAGTTTTACAACAGCAACCAGGCGGCGGGAGGCCGGGATCAATTCGGCAACGGGAACAAGTTCATTACGCCGGTGATTGTGGATGGGAAAGTATTCGTGGGGACGGAGACGGGGGTCGCGGAGTTTGGCTTGCTGCATTGATGAAGCAGATGGCAACGGATATATGCTGACCACAAGCTGCCATCCTCTCTGTCGCCGGAGACCCTGTGCCTGCACGCTTTCCGTTCCGATTTCGCGGTACGCTAGTCGTCCTTGCGCTGCTATTCGCACTGCCTGCTCTTCGCGCGCAAACAGCACCTGCGCCGCGGGTCATCGGGTTCATGACCGATTTCGATGTGAATGATGACGCAGTCGGGATTTGCAAGGCGGTGATGTTCAGCATTGCCCCTCAGGCAAGGATCATCGACATCACGCACCAGGTGACGCCATTCGATATTGCGCAGGCGGGACGATTTCTGGCGGGGTCTGCGCCGTACTTCCCCCATGATGCGGTCTTCGTTGCGGTGATCGATCCGACGGTGGGGAGTACGCGCAAGGCGATCATTGCGAAGTCGAAGGTGGGACAGTATTTTGTGCTGCCGGATAACGGCATGATCACCCAGCTCGCCGATCGGGACGGGCTAGTGGGCGCGAGAGAGATTACGAGTCCTGCGTGGATGATCGGCGCGAAGCTGTCGTCCACCTTCCATGGACGCGACATCTTTTCACCCGCAGGTGCGCATCTGGCGCGTGGTGACGACTGGGCCGATGCAGGACCGGAGCTTGATGTGGCGAAGCTCGTCCGGTTGAAGAACGACTCGGCGGCCATCGATGCCGGTGGACTGCACGGGCAGGTGATCGGGACGGATGGGCCCTTCGGCAACCTGGTGACGAATGTTCCGGCGACAACGTTTGCGAAGCTCGGCTACACGCTGGGCGATCGCGTTCCGGTGACGATTGCAGGGATCCCTTACGTGCTTCCATTTGTGAAGACATTCAGCGATGTCTCGTTGGGCCAGGGGCTGCTGTATATCGATTCGCGCGGGCGGCTGAGCGTGGGAATCGACCAGGGCAACTTTGCGGAGATGCGCCACGTGGCCCCGCCAGTCCCCATCGAGATTCCCGCGAAACGCTAGAGCACAATTTCCTGACTTCTACGGCAAGAACCGGAGCGCGCCGGCGCGCGCCCGGGCGCAGTATGCTGACATGGCGACGACACAGATGGTTCCGGTGACAGCGAAGGTAGTGGAGATGAAGGCCGCATTCGATGCCGCATTCGATGTTGAGGAGGCGTGGCGGGAGGTGCAGACGCGGGATGCGTCGGCGGATGGACAGTTTGTCTACGCGGTGGAGACAACGGGGATCTTCTGCCGTCCGAGCTGTGTCAGCCGGCGGCCGGCGCGGCAGAATGTCCGCTTCTTTGCGAATGCGGATGCAGCGATGGCGGCGGGCTATCGTGCGTGCCGGCGGTGTCATCCGGCGGGCGAGCATGCCGAGGCGGAGATGGTGCGGCGGCTGTGCGACTATCTCGACCGGCATGTCGACCGGGTGGTGACGCTGCAGGAGCTTGGCCGGCTATCGGCGATGAGCCCCTTCACGGTGCAGAGAATGTTCGAACGGGTGCTGGGCGTGAGCCCGCGGCATTATCAGATCGATCGACGCTCTGCGCTGCTGCGGGATAGGCTGGTCGGCGGCAGCAGCGTGACGGACGCGATCTACGAGGCGGGGTTCAGCTCTTCGAGCCGCATGTATGAGGGCGCGGATGCGCGGCTGGGCATGCGGCCGGAGCGATTCCGGAAAGGCGGATTGGGCGAAAAGATTCGCTTTCTGATTACAGATTGCCCGTTGGGCAAAGTACTGGTGGCAGCAACCGAGCGCGGGCTGTGCGCAGTGACGCTGGGCGATGATGTCGCGGGGATGGAGCGCGAGCTGCGCGAACGCTTCCCTGCTGCCCAGATCGAGTCGGCAAGCATCGACGATGCGCGGCTGGGCGAAACAACCCGCGCTGTGATCTCGCGCATGACAGAGCACCCGGTGGCACTGGATCTGCCGCTCGATTTGCGGGCGACAGCGTTCGAACAGCGGGTGTGGCGGCTGCTGCAGTCGATTCCGCGCGGCGAGACGCGGAGCTACTCGGCTGTAGCGGCGGAACTAGGACAGCCGCGTGCGGTACGCGCGGTGGCGCGGGCATGTGCGCGGAACCCGGTCGCACTGGTGGTGCCATGCCATCGCGTGGTAGGCAAGAACGGACAGCTCACCGGCTATCGCTGGGGCAAGGAGCGCAAGGACAAGCTGCTGAAGCTGGAGCATGCTTCCAGCGAAGGCTGAGTTGTTTTGCAACCAGCAAAAGAACTGAACTCGTCAGCCGCGGGTGCGCACCGCGGCGGCGAGCTCTCGCAGCAGAGGCACGGTATCTTCCCAGCCGATGCAGGCATCCGTCATGCTTTGACCGCGCACTAACGGCTGGCCGGGCACGTGCTTTTGCGCGCCGGCGATGAGATTGCTTTCGAGCATCACGCCAATAATGCGGCGGTCGCCCGAGGCGATCTGCGCTGCAACATCACGGCAGACGGCGGGCTGGCGGGTGTGGTCCTTGCGGCTGTTGGCGTGGCTGCAGTCGATCATCATGGCAGGGGCGAGACCGGCCTTCGTCTCGAGGCCCGCGATCCGCTCCACATCCGCAGCGCTGTAGTTGGTGACACCGCGGCCGCCCCGCAGGATGAGGTGGCAGTCAGGGTTGCCATCGGTGGCAAAGATAGCGGTCTGGCCGTCCTTGGTGTGGCCGAGGAAGGTGTGCGGATGGCGCGCGGAGAGAATGGCCTCGATGGCGATGCCGGCGTCTCCGGAGGTGCCGTTCTTGAAGCCCACGGGGCAGGAAAGACCGCTAACAAGCTGACGGTGAAGCTGGCTCTCCGTAGTGCGCGCGCCTATCGCGCCCCAGCTTACGAGGGCGGCGAGATATTGCGGCGTAATGAGATCCAGAAATTCGCTGCCCGCAGGAACGCCCATCTCGGCGAGATCTAGCAGCAGATTGCGCGCCATGCGCAGGCCGTCGTTGATGCGATGGGACTCGTCAAGATGCGGATCGTTGATGAGGCCCTTCCAGCCGATAGTAGTGCGCGGCTTCTCGAAGTAAACGCGCATGACCAGGAGGAGATCCTGAGCCAGTTCCGCGGCAAGCGGCTTGAGGAGACGCGCATAGTCCAGCGCGGCTGCGGTGTCGTGGATGGAACAGGGGCCAACGACAACGAGAAGACGGCGGTCGGTAAGACCGAGAATTTTGAGGATCTGCTGACGTGTGTAATAGACGAGGTTGGCTGCGGCATCGGTGATAGGGCGCTCGGCTTCGAGGGTGAGCGGCGCGTCCACGACATTGGCGGACCGGATGCGTAGATCATCAATGGCGTGCTGCATGGGTATAACGGGAGTCGACATGGTGAACGTTCTCTCAATTGTATCCGGCAGTGAAGCGGAGCCGGAGAGAGCCGTCACTTCTGCGTGGGTTCGAGGAAGTCCACCTTATCTACGCTGCCGATGACCACTTTCGTCGCGATGCTGAGGAAGAGACCGTGCTCGACGACACCGGTGGTGCGCTTGAAGGCATCGGCTGCCTGTTCCGGAGTAAATCCCGATTCGATGAGCTTGCAGTGCAGGATGTAGTGCTGACCGTCGGTGACGTAAGGCTGGCCGGCATCGTTTCTGCGGAGTTCGGAGGCGAAGCCCTGATCCTGCAAGCGGCGCTGGGTGGTCTCCCAGCCGAAGGGCACGATCTCTACTGGCACAGTGAAGACAGAGCCGAGCCTGTCGACAATCTTGCGTGGATCGACGGCGACGAGCATGCGGCGGCTGGCCATGGCGACGATCTTTTCCCGCAGCAACGCGCCGCCGTGCCCCTTGATGAGCGCCAATGTGCCGCGCTGCACCTCGTCGGCGCCGTCAATGGTGAGATCCAAGTGGGGCTGGCGTGCGAAGTCGGTGAGCGGAATGCCGAGCGACTCTGCCTGACGATGCGACTGGATGGATGTGGCGATCCCCACGATGCGAAGGCCATCGCGAACGCGGCGCCCGATCTCCTCGATGACCAGCGCCGAGGTGGAGCCGGAGCCGAGGCCGACGGCCATGCCGTCTTCCACCTGGGATGCTGCCCATTGCGCGGCTCGCCGCTTTGCTGCCTCTGCCGGATCCTGCGATGTTTTGGAAGTCATGCCCATCCGTGATATCACGCCGCGGGCATGATGCTCCAGCATCGCGGCCGGGCGATGACAACCGCGCTATGGGTGCGGGGCGGGTGGAGTCTGGCTCGCGGGCTGGCTCTGGGGCTGACCAGCGGGAGCCTTGCCGGCGGGAGGCTGTTGTGTGTTGCTGGTGATGTCCTGCCCTTCAAAGGTGATCTTGATGGAGGAGCCGAATTTCTTGTAGTTGCTATACTTCACGATGGAGCGCACGTGCACATCTTCCGCCACGTAGCCCTTGCTGCCACCGAAGTGGAGGACACCGTCCGCCTTGCTGTAGACGGGGAACCAGTATTGGCCGTCGACCTGTTCGCGGTAGGTGGTAAACGGCAGCGAGAGGTCTTCATGACCAGGCCGCAGATCGTCCGGAACGTTTTTCGCGCTGACGACAACGATCTGCAGATCGCGCTGGTCGACCCAGATGCGGCCCAAAATATAGCGCTGCCCCTTCTCAATCTTCTTCGGACCAACATCGAAGACGTAGGTATCGACGTCATCGACCTTCTGGCGGCCTACGTAGTTGATGTTGTAGAGGGGAAGGTCTTCCGTGGTTAGCACGAATGGAAGTCGATGCTCGATGTCCGACATATCGGCCGGCGTCATGATGATGCGCTCGAGGGAATTGGCAGGCGCGAAGGTGACATGTTCGAGCTTGGCACCCTTGCCGTCGTAGGAGATGTCTGTGACCTGCTGATAGGCGCCGTCCGTCGCTCCACCATCGCTGATGGTCTCGATCTTCACATTGCGGGTGTAGGTGTACTGGTCCATCGCGCGGCGGAATTCGGATTCCTTGGCGGCGAACTTCTGGATGATTTGATCCGGCGGAATGGAAGGCGTCGTTTTATCAAGCGGGCCATAGCCGGAATCTGTTGGCTGCAACTGCGTGTAGCCAACCTGAGCGTGCACATGCAGAAGAGGGCAAAGAAGAAGGCTGAGCAGACCGAAGGTGAGAAGACGAGACATACAGCGGAGATACCTCTTGACCAAAATGCAACGGCTTCAGGAAGCAACGGCTTCCCAAAGAGATAAGACGTTCCACCGGCGAAAAAGACCCGTCGAACCCATCCAGCGAGGCGCACTGACAGTGCTTAGCAGCATCAGAATAGCAGTGCGGGCGGGCCTCCCGCGAGGCTTATTCCAATCGAAGAGGTCGTGGCGTGACGATCATCCTGACCCTCAATCCGGGCAGCAACTCATTGAAAGCAGATGTGGTGGAGGTGCGAACCGGACAGCGCTTCGGCTGTGAGAGCGAGATACAGACCAGCGCAATGGTCGAGAACATCGGAAAAGACAAGCCGGCAAGCTTCTCACGCATGCAGGGCCGCGAGACTGCTGAATCGCACGACGTAGAAGCGAAGAGTTTTGCGGATGCGACTGGAGCGCTGCTGGACTGGTTGCGCGAGCAAGCAGGCGAGCACGGCGTGAGTTACGAGGATGTCGCCCTGGCAGCGGTGCGGGTGGTTCATGGGGGCGAGCAGTTCGAGAAGCCGGTAATCGTTAACACGGCGGTGGAAGGCGAGATCGAAGCGCTCGAGCGATTTGCGCCGCTGCACAACGCGCGCTCACTGGAAGTGATCCGCGCACTGCGCAAGCATGCACCCGAGATGAAGATTGCGGCGGGCTTCGATACATCGTTCTACCGGAAGATGCCGGAGGAGGCGTGGCGATATCCACTGCCGCCGGAACTGGCGGACAACCATGGCATTCGCCGCTATGGATTTCACGGCTTCTCGCATCGCTCGCTCCTGGAGCGATATGCGATCGAGACGAAGCGTCCACTGGAGGAGGTCCGGCTGGTGTCACTGCATCTGGAGAGCGGATGCTCCGCTACCGCCATTCGCGATGGTGTTGCGGTCGACAACTCGATGGGCGTGACGCCGCTGGAAGGGCTGATGATGGGCACGCGGAGTGGCAGCGTAGATCCGGCGATCGTGCAGGTGCTGATGGAGCGGGCGGAGATGAATGTGGACGAGGCACTCGATGTGCTGAACAAGAAATCCGGTCTGCTTGGCATATCCGGTATTTCGCTCGATACGCGGGTACTAATGAAGCAGCTTGGCAATCCACGAGTTGCGCTGGCGATGGAGATGTTCTGCTACTCGGTCACGAAGCAGGTAGGAGCGTATCTGGCCGCACTGGGCGGTGCGGAGGCGATCATTTTTGGCGGCGGCATCGGTGAGGACGAACCGATGGTGCGGGCCCGGGTATGCCGCGCGCTGCGCTGGGCGGGCGTAGAACTTGATGAAGAGGTCAACAAGCGCAGCATCTTTCAGCCCGGACGCCTGAGCGCGCCGAATGCGGGGTTGGCGGTGTGGACGCTGCCGGCGGCGGAGGCGGCGCAGATTGCGTTTGAAAGTGCCGCACTGGCCTAAATTGCCGAAACCGCTCAGCGAACACCGCTCAGAGCCGCGCTCCGGGGGTAGCTCGGGGGCGCGTTGCCGCATCGGCCGGGGCTAACTTTCCCTGATTTCGCTGTAAACTCTGCCGCCGGGGGATCGTCTATGTGTCTGCATGGAAGATGTGATCGCAAATACCATGGCTGCCCGTGAGCTTCCCGGTACAGCGGTGAGCGAGGCTGACGGCGTCGAGGAGTGGATGCGGCTCTACCGCGGCCGCGTGTTTCGCTACATCCTGTTTGCAACGAGCGACGAAGACGTGGCGGAGTCGCTGACGCAGGATTGTTTTTTGAGGGCGCACACGGCGCGTGCTAGTTTTCGCGGCGACTGCTCCATGAGCACATGGCTGATGCGGATCGCGGTCAATCTGGTGCGGGACCACCAGCGCAGCATGAAGCTGCGTTTCTGGAAAAGGGCGGCCATGCTGGACGCGGCGGAGATGAGCGAGCGGCTTCCCGACATGAGGAGTTCGACCGAACACCGGCTGATCGCGCAGGAGCGGGTTGAGACCGTTTGGCGCGCGGTGGAGACGCTAAGCGAACGCCAGCGCAGCATCTTTCTGCTGCGATTTGAGGAAGAGCTGGAGCTACCCGAGATTGCAGAGGCGATGCAGTTGAATTTGAACACTGTGAAGTCACACCTGTACCGCGCGTTGAGCGTTGTGAAGCAGCAGGTGGAGGAGGCGCGATGAACGGGAACACTAGCGCGCATTTTGACGAAGAAGCCCTCGTGCGTTGGCAGATGGGCGATGCTGCCGAGGCAGAGCGGGTCCATCTGGCTGGATGCGCCGACTGCCAGGCACGGACGAGGTCACTGGCGGACTCGCTGAGCTGGTTCGGTGCGGCAGCCCGGCAGTGGGGCGAAGAGAAGGCCGTGGCTTCAGAGAATCTGTGGGAACGCAAACCTGCGACTTCGATGAACTGGCGCGGCATGGTTGCCGCCTGGGCGATGGTTAGCGTGGCACTTCTTCTGGTGTTCGGCATCGGGCTACAGCGATGGAAAGGGCATCGGGCCGCGATCGAGGCTCAGGTGCAGCAGCGGCAGCAGCAACAGGAAAAGCAGGAACTGGCGCGCGACAATGCGCTGCTGGAAGAAGTGGACCAGGATGTCTCGCAGGTAGTGCCGGAATCGATGCAGCCGCTGTCGTGGAATGCGGCTAACAACGGCGCGGTGAGCGCGACAAACAGCACTGCTGCACGGCAGTAGGTCTTACCGGGGGATGTGGGAGTTGGCTGGGTAGAGGAAAACAGGGAGAAAGAAACAGAATGAGGCAAATACTGAAGACACGGTTGATGTATTGGTGTGCTGCCGCGGCACTGCTATCGGGTGGACTCCCCATTAAGGCGCAGCAAATAGCAGCCAATGCGCCACCGCCGCCGCCTGCACCGATGCAAGGGCCCGGCATGGATGGGCCGGCGGACAGCGGCCCGATGACGCCGCGTCGCCCACCGATGGAGCGCGCCTTTCGCATGGGGCCGCACGGACGCTGGTGGAACAATCCAGAGATTGCGCAGAAGGTGGGTTTGAGTGCCGACCAGCAGAAGAAGATGGACGACATCTTTCAGCAGAGCCGGCTCAAGCTGATTGACGAACATGCAGCGGTGGAAAAGGAAGAGGCGATCCTGGAGCCCTTGCTGTCTGCGGATCAGCCGGACGAGTCGCGCATCTTGGCGCAGATCGACAAGGTCGCACAGTCTCGCGCTGAACTAGAGAAGGCAAACGCGCGCATGTTGCTGGGACTGCGCGGCGTGCTCACCACGGCACAATGGAAGACGCTGCAGACGCTTGGCCCAGGGAGACATGAAGATCGGCACGGTCAGGACGGACCGCGTGGAGCGCGAGGGCGACACGCGCCGGATGGCCCCCCAGACGGAACTGGTCCTGCTGCGCCAGGTCCTGGTAGCCCGCCTCCACCGAGCGGCGTGGGTAATCCGCAGTAGTTCGCAGGCGAGAACCGCCTTCGCGGAGATCGTGTTCATCGCGGTCTCCGTATTTCTTTGCCTTTCAGTGGCGGCGGGTAGCAGGTAGGATGGGAAGTCCTGCAATCTCCCCTTGCGAGTCCGAGATGCGTCTCTGCTTGTGCGCCGCGTTGCTGCTTCCCGCTGTTCATCCGTGCGCGCTTCGTTCGCAAACCCCGCCGCCGCGGCGCCCGATGACCTTCGAGGACATGCAGCGCATGCGACGGCTGGATGATCTGTCGCTCTCCCCGGACGGACATTGGGTGTTGTTCTCGGTTACAGACGTCGATTTGCAGCAAAACCGCAAAACGTCGCATCTGTGGGTGGTCCCGACCGGAGTGGGCTCAAAGCCGATGGAAGAAAAGCCGGTCACTGCGGCGCTGGCAGGTGAAAGTCACGGGCGCTTCTCCCCGGATGGTACGCAGATACTTTTTCAAAGCGCGCGCGAGGGGGAACAGCAGGTTTACGTTGCGAGCTTCGACCCGCATAGCGGCACTCTGGGGGATGCACAGCAGGTGACGCGCGCCGCGATGGGCGCCGACGGCGCGATGTGGTCACCGGACGGGAAGAACATTCTGTACAAATCGTCCGTGTATCCAGAATGCGGCGGCGGGCCAGACGAAGAGAGGTGTAATGCCGAGCGCGCGAAGGCGAAGAGCGAGAGCAAAGTGAAGGCGCAGATCTTCACACATCTGCTCTACCGGCAGTGGGATGCATTCACTGGAGAGAAACGATCCCATTTATTTCTACAGCCGTTAAGCGGTGGCCCGGCACGCGATCTGAATCCTGGCGACGAGCACGAAGTGCCCCCTTTCGCTATGGGTGGCCCGGATGCGTATGCGTTCTCGCCAGATAGCAAGGAAGTGACGTTCGAGGAGAACACTGATCCGATGCCGGCGATCTCCACGCATGTCGATCTGTGGACGCTGGACCTGACAAATCCGGCAGCCAAGCCAGTGAAGATTTCGACCAGCGCCGGTGGCAACTTCAGCCCTTCGTACTCGCCGGATGGAAAGTACATCGCCTGGCGGTCACAGGTCCGCGCGGGATATGAGAGCGACCGCTTTCGTCTAGCTCTTTGTGACCGTGCGACTAGGAAGATTACGCTGCCGATGGATGACTTCGATCGGTGGGTGGATGAGTTCGTGTGGGCGCCAGATTCGCAGAGCATCTATTTCACTGGGGCCGACGAGGGAGAAGAACCCATCTTCCAATTGGATCTTGCATCCGGGCAGCGCAACTATATTGCGCGGCGCGGCGAGTACGGCGACCTGCACGTAACTCCGGACAACACGCGTATGGTGGCAAGCCGGACCACGGTGCGGCGGCCAGCGGAAATCACGCTGCTGAATCTGACTGAGGAGTCAGTACCGCAGACGAATCCCTCGGCGAAACAACCTGCGCTGCATCTGCGCGGCACGCGTCCGAAGCGTAAGGCCCCACTCGCTGAACCATCCGATGTGACGGAGCAGCCGTTGACGCGGCTGAACCGCACACTGCTGGCCCAGCTGGATATTCCGGACATGGAACACTACTGGTTCCATGGATCGGGCGGGCTGCGGGTGGAGGGTTTTCTGGTCCGGCCGCCGGGGTTTGATCCCGAAAAAAAGTATCCAGTGAAGTTTCTTATTCATGGCGGCCCGCAGGGCGCTTGGGGAGACAGCTGGAGCTACCGCTGGAATGCCGAGTTGTTTGCAGCGGACGGCTACGCCGTAGTGATGGTGAATCCACGCGGCTCGACAGGGTATGGGCAGGCCTTTGTTGACGGAGTGAATGGCGACTGGGGTGGGCGTCCTTATATCGACCTGATGCGCGGGCTGGACGCCGCGGAGACGCAGTTCCCTTTCCTGGATAAGACACGCGAATGCGCACTGGGCGCGAGCTATGGCGGATACATGGCGGACTGGATCCTGGGACACACGGACCGCTTCCGCTGTATTGTTTCGCACGACGGCATGTTCAATCCTGAGTCCGCATATGGCACGAGCGACGAGCTATGGTTCAACGAGTGGGAGTTTCGCGGGACGCCGTGGACTAACCGGCTGATGTATCGCAGGTGGTCGCCCATGCTGTTTGCGGCACGTTTCAAGACACCCACTCTGGTGGTGCACAGCCAGTTGGACTACCGACTGGATGTGAGTGAGGGCATGCAACTGTTCACGACGCTGCAACGGTTGAACGTGCCATCGGAGATGCTGTACTTTCCCGACGAAGGCCACTGGATATTGAAGCCGCAGAATTCGCAGCTCTGGTACAAGACCGTGAATGCGTGGTGTGATCGCTGGACGCAGGCGCCGGTTACGAGCTCAAAGTGAGGGATTTTCATGGGCCTAAGCGATCGACCCAAGAAGCCACGCGAACCGCTGACAGAGGCTGCACTGTTTGACTATGCGACAGCTTCCCTGGGACGGCGTGCGCAAACGGTCGCGGAGCTGAAGCGCAAGCTGCGCACTCGCGTGGAAGCGGGTGAAGCCGGCGAGCAGAAGATTGTCGCGGTCGTGGCGAAGCTGAAAGAGTATCGGTTTCTGAACGATGCAAGCTTTGCCGCGGATTACACCAAGCTGCGCCAGGAGAACAGCAAACTAGGGCGGCGGCGCGTGCAACAGGGACTGATGCAGAAGGGTGTGCATCCGGAACTGGTGGCCTCCACGCTGGAGGCTGCCTATGAGAATGTGAATGAAGAGCAGCTGGCACGGGCGTACATCGAGCGCAAACGGATGACGCAGCCGAGGGATAAAAAGGAAGCAGCGCGCACGATGCGGCGGCTGATTGCTGCCGGATTCACGCCGCCCACCGTGTTCAAGGTGCTGCGCAGCTGGATTCCGGATGAAGCGGCGCTGGAGGAGTTGGATGCCGCGGATGCAGACGAGACGCAGTGATGGCGTCTACGTCTCAAAAATGGAAGATGAGATCAGATGCGGCGGTGAACTGCGAGTGGGTGCGGCCTCCATCGTAGGCGGGGTAGTCGTAGGCATGTTCGAAGCGCAGCTCCGGCCGGATCTGTACGGTGCTTCCGATCCACTTCGTGATACTCAGCGTGTTCTCTGAGTATTTTGTTGTATAGCCGGTGCGTTGGCCGCGACGATCGTTGACTACCTCGGAGCGGAAGGAAAGAAATAACTTGGAAGAGAACTCCTTCTCGACATAGTTCACGATGGCGTACTCCGATGCCGTGCAGCGGAGCACGCCTATGGGACAGCTTGCTCCGTATGTGCCAAGCTCTGGTGTGATGGGGTTGGTAACGCGACCCGCGATGTTGGGCACGCGATGCTGGTACATGTACCAGCTCTCTGTTGCGATGTGGACCGTCTTTGTGAAGCGGTGGTACCAAGTGATGTCAAATTGTTGCAGGTTGTCGAAGCCATAGTCGCCATCGTTGATGCCGTTGGCGCAGGCATAGATGTTGTCGTTGACGCTGCGGCTCGTGTAGTTCATGCAAAGCGTGCCGGATGGCTGTGCGTCATTGGTCCAGGGGGCTACGTCGTGTCCGTCGGTGAGGCCGGCCTGTATCAGCCATTGATCGGAGAGCTTGATGGTCGCGATCGCTCCCGTGTCGGTGAATGGGTCGACGAAATAGAGAATGGAGTGGCTAAAGATATAGTTGTTCGGCGCCAATTGCGCTTCGATTCCGGGCACGGAGATAAACCGGCCGGTGCGTATGTTCATGCCCTGAGCGACGCGCGGGAAGTAGAGATCGACGTATTCGATAGGGAGATCCGCTCCGTATTGGCGGTCGAACTTCAGCAACTGTTGAGAGAAGTAGCCTAAACCGGTGAAGAAGCGATAGTCGGTTCCGTAGATCGCAGTGAAGTGGTAGCCCCAGTCGAAGTGTGCGCTCCGCACGGTCTCCGGAAGCCGCTCCACATAGAGCAGGAGTTGGTCGAGGTGGATGGAATTGGGATACTGGTCATACACCTCCGGCAGGTTGGTGTGGCTGGAAGTCGAGACATTCACTCCCGGCTCGATCCAGCCGAAGATCTTCGATCGGGACTTTGCACCGTTGATGGCAGTCATCAGCGGATAGCTGTTGCCGTCAGGAGCGCCGATGTCGGGCGATCCTCCATAGCCCCAATCGCTGCTCGGCAGAGGGGGCGAATCGAGCGGCGATGGCAAACCGCGCTTCTGCGGCACGGGTGCTGCCTGGGCGCCGGATGGCGCGGGCGTTGGAAACCAATCGTTGTGGTAGTAGTTTGCGAGACGACGAAAGAAGCCTGGAGGGGACGATGCGGGCGGGGCGTCATCCAGCGTTACGGTGAATTGCGGAATGTGTTTAATTTCCTGCGCCCGCGCGATGCTCGTGATCGAAGTGCAGGACACGAACAGCAAAGCAATCGACTTAGGACAGGGACGCATGATGAACAGAAGAGTCATTGTCGCCGGGATTGCCGTAAGAAAGCAGTGAAGATGCTTGAGCTGTACGCCGTTATAGGGGACAGGCGGCAGGATCTCCGGACAACCACGGGGCCACGAATTGTAGACTTGTGTGTATGCAACTCCGTTCCGGCAACCAGATTCGTGAGCTGTTCCTGAAGTTTTTTGAGGAGAAGGGGCACCGCCGTGTGCACTCGTCCTCACTTGTGCCTGCCAACGACCCGACTCTGCTGTTTACCAACGCGGGCATGAACCAGTTCAAGGATGTTTTTCTCGGCCTGGAGCATCGCGACTACAACCGGGCGGCTTCGTCACAGAAATGCGTCCGGGCGGGCGGCAAGCACAACGATCTGGAGAACGTCGGTTTCACGCGGCGGCACCACACCTTCTTCGAGATGCTGGGCAACTTCAGCTTTGGCGATTACTTCAAGCGCGAGGCGATTGCGTTTGCGTGGGAGCTGGTGACGTCGGAGAAATGGTTCGGCCTTCCGAAAGAGCGACTTTACGTGACCATCTTCAAGGGCGAGAACGGAGTGCCCCGCGACGAAGAGGCACATGCCTACTGGCTGGAGCACGTGCCCTCGGAGCGCATCTTCGAGATGGGGATGAAGGACAACTTCTGGCAGATGGGCGACACCGGGCCGTGCGGGCCGTGCTCAGAAATTTTTTACGACATGGGCGTGGATGCATCGGAGACGCCGGGCAAGGACATGCCCTTTGGCCAAGACGATGCACGCTATGTTGAAATCTGGAACCTTGTGTTCATGCAGTTCGATCGCAGCGCACAGGGCGAGCTCGTCCTGCTTCCGAAGCCCTCGATCGATACCGGGGCCGGGCTTGAACGCGTGGCAGCGGTTCTGCAGGGCAAGCTGTCGAACTTCGAGACGGACTTGTTTGTTCCGTTGATTGAGAAGGCAGCAGAGCTCACCCATACAAAAGGTGACATGTTAGGCAATCCGTCTCTGCGGATTATTGCGGACCACGCTCGCGCGGCCACGTTCCTGATCAGCGACGGCGTGCTGCCCGCCAATGAAGGGCGCGGTTATGTCCTGCGGAAGATTCTGCGGCGCGGTATCCGGCATGGACGTTTGCTGGGACAGAATGATCCGTTCATGTGCCAGATGGTCTATGCAGTTCGCGATGAGATGGCCGGTGCGTATCCAGAACTCAAGGAGAGCGCGGACCGGATCAGCAAGGTGGTGATGGGCGAGGAGCGGCAGTTTGCGCGGGTCATGGAGACCGGGCTGGCGCGTCTGGAGCAGGATTTTGCTCCGCTGCTAGCGACTAAAAAGGACACCGCTTCTGTGACGTACCCGGGGGCTAAGGCGTTTCATCTCTACGAAACGTACGGATTGCCACTTGACTTCATGGTGGATGCCGCGCGCGATCAGGGCCTGGAGTTTGACCTGACTGGCTTTGAAGCCGCGCGTGCGGAGGAACAGGCGCGTGCACGCGCTTCATGGAAGGGCGCCACGAAGGCTTCGGCGAGTCCGGTGTATCGCGAACTCCCGAAGACCACCTTTGAGGGGTACGCGCAGCTCGTCTCGACGAACTGCGAGGTGCTGGCCATTGTGCGGGATGGCGTGGGTGCGCCTGCGGCCCAACCCGGCGAAGAGGTGGAGATCGTGTTGGACCACACCTCGTTCTATGCCGACTCCGGTGGGCAGGTGGGTGACCATGGATGGCTGCGCTCAGATGATCACAATACTGTGGTTGCGGATGTGCTTGGCTGCACGCAGCCGGTGCAGGGCGTCCGTGCGCATCGCGTGCGGGTGAAGCAGCCGATTGCGCTGGGGATGCGGGTGGACACTGTGGTGGATGCGGAGTTTCGTGATGCGACGCGGCGCAATCATACCGGTACGCATCTGCTGCATGCGGCCCTACGCGAGGTGCTGGGCACACATGTGAAACAGGCGGGTTCGCTGGTGTCGCCGTCGCGGCTGCGCTTTGACTTCTCGCATTTCGCCGCGGTGGCGGATGAAGAATTGCAGGACATTGAAGACATCGTGAACCGGCAGGTGCTTGGGAACACGAAGGTGCAAACGCTGGTCGATGTGCCGATTGATGTAGCGGTGAACGAGTACAAAGCGATGGCGCTCTTCGGCGAGAAGTACGGCGAGCGTGTACGCGTGGTGAAGATCGGCGACTTCTCGACCGAACTCTGCGGTGGAACGCACACGGGCGCCACGGGGGAGATTGGACTGCTAAAGCTGACGGGCGAGTCGAGTGTTTCGTCCGGGGTACGGCGAGTGGAGGCAGTGAGCGGCATGGGCGCGCTGGGTGAATTCCGACGCGGATACGAGGCTGCTCAGTTCGCAACTCAGGTGGCAGGCGCAGGCGACACTGCTCCAGCGGATGCGCTTCGCCAGCGCTTCGCCGCGCAGGAAGACGAGATCAAGCGGCTGCGGCGCGAGTTGGACCAGGCACGGATGAAAACAGCTGCTTCATCGGTTGCGTCGGCGACGGACCAGGCGATCGAGATCAAGGGAGTAAAGGTGTTGTCGCAACGCGTCGCGGCGCTCGATCGGGGGCAGATGCGAACGCTTGTCGATAACTTGCGCAACAAGCTTGGGTCGGGTGTGGTGGTGTTGGGATCGGCCGCAGAGGACGGCAAGGTGGCGCTGATCGTCGGCGTGACAAAAGATCTGACCGGGCGCGTACAGGCAGGAAAAATCGTAGGGCAGATCGCGCAACGCGTCGGCGGTTCCGGCGGTGGGCGGCCGGACCTGGCCGAAGCAGGTGGGAAAGACGCAACGCAACTCGATGCGGCGCTGGCCGGTGCACCGGAGGTAGTGAGCAATCTCTTGAGCTAAGTGAATGAGATTGTGCGCGATGCGGACATTCTCATTCTGAAACAAGCAGGTTGTTCAAGTAGGTATCCGCCGGTTTTCTTCGCGGCTTTGCGCGGTGCTGCGAACCTATAATGAGCGTGTTCTGGTTGCGAACGCATTTCTTCTAGCGGTGTGGTTTGTCCGATTGGAATGGAGTTCCAGCTTTTTATGATGAAGAGCTGCGTTGAGACTCCTCCGGTCGGGTTTATGTCCACAGAAGACATGCGTAGCATGTCGATCCCTATGCCGGCACGGCTCCTGTCCCCGTTTGCACGCCGCCATGGCGTGTTTCCTGCCGCGGTTGCGATGGCGTTCGCATTGGCGGGCTCGTCAGCGATGGCTGCGCACCGGCACAGCCCGTCTGCGGCGCACACAATCACGCCCTTTGCACGCGCGGAGAAACTGCGCGATGCGCTTGAGTCGCAGCCCGAATCTTCGCGCACGCTCGGCGGGTACGAGCACGTCCTGGACGCCTATCGCGTTGTGTACCACGGCGATCCGGCTGATCCGAAGGCACCTGAGGCGGTGAATATGGTGGCTGGTCTGCTGGCTGAAGAGGGCCGCATCTTCCACCAAGACACAACGCTGCTGAGCTCCGTCGGGCAGTTCGAGTTTCTGCGGACGCAATATCCGGCGAGCCCCTATCGAGAGTCGGCGTTGCTGGCGGAGGCAGCGATCTTTTTGCATGACCTGCATGACCCGGTTGCGGCAAAGGCTACCTATCTGAAATTTTTGAACAGCTATCCGCGGCATCCTCTGGCCGCGCAAGCGCGGGCGGGGCTGAAGGAGATCCAGCACCAGCAGCAGCGGAAGAGACCGGCGGATGCGTCGCGAAACGAGATTGCGGAAGACAACAATGGGAACGAGCCGTCTCCGGCGGTTCGGCCATCGAAATCACAACACGTCGAGACAGCAGCACGCGGCACGACCGTGCCGACGACAGTCGTCGAGGATGGTCCGGCAGATACCGCTGCGCAGCCGCGATCATCATTCACGGCACCAGCTGCGAACGCGACTGCGGGACAGCCTGTGCTCACGGGCGGGGTGAGGGCGGCTGCGCAGGAGCACCATGGCCGGATGCCTCTGGTCACGAATGTGCGTCACTGGTCCACGCCGGTGTACACGCGAGTTGCCATCGACCTGCAGGACCAGGTGGAGTATGAGGCCGCGCGCGTGCCCAATCCTGATCGCATTTACTTCGACCTGCACGGAGCGCGAGTCGCGCCGGAACTGATTGGCAGGACGATGGATGTGACGGACGATGGCTTTCTCGAACGGATTCGAGTAGCGCAGTTTTCGAATGACGTCACGCGCATTGTGCTGGATGTGAACCAGGTGACGGATTACTCGGCGTTCTTTCTGCCCAACCCGTGGCGGTTGATCATTGATATCCACGGCAGCCGCCACGGCAATGAAGCACCGCAGCAGGTGTCAGGGGCGGCATCGACGGTGCCGCAACCGAACGCCCACCAGCCGGAGCCGGTTGCGACCAGCAGCCTTAGCGGCAAGCAAGCGACTCGTGCGCTGCGCGACATTGCGGCGGTGAGCACGCGACCCGATCAGGTGAAGGCGACGACTCGACCGACGACGCAGCCGATTGTCGCGAGTGTCCAGCAGCTTCCCTCTAGTCAGGCGCCCGCGGGGACTGCTAGCGTGAAGACACCTTCCAACCCGTCGGTCTCTGCATCCACGCGCGGCACTCCGAGGACCAGTGCAAATCATCGCGCCACGGCCAATGATGACGAGGCGGATGAGAACGAGGACGACGTGACTCCGAGAAGCGCATCGCATGAAGCGAACTCGACGCTCGACGGACAGCGCTCTCTGACCCGCGCGCTGGGCCTGAAGATCGGCCGCATCGTGGTCGATGCGGGACATGGCGGACATGATTCAGGCACGCTCGGGCCGGGCGGCATTCAGGAGAAAGAAGTGGTGCTGGATGTAGCGTTGCGACTGGGCAAGCTTCTGCGCCAGCGAATGGGTGCGGACGTGACCTACACCCGCGACGACGACACCTTCATCCCACTCGAGGAGCGCACCGCGATCGCAAACAAGGCGCAAGCGGACCTGTTCATCAGCGTGCATGCCAACTCGAGCTCCGACCCGACGGCGCGCGGCGTGGAGACGTATTATCTGAACTTCACCACGTCACCGGATGCTCTGGAGGTGGCGGCGAGAGAGAATGCAGTGTCCGATGAGTCGATTCATGAGCTTTCCGGGCTGGTGAAGAAGATCACACTGAAAGACAAGATCGACGAGTCGCGCGAGTTTGCCGCGGATGTCAACACCTCGTTGTACGCAGGGCTCGAACACGGCAATCCGGGACTGCGCGATCGGGGCGTGAAGAAGGCGCCCTTCGTTGTGCTGATCGGCGCCAATATGCCGTCGATATTGGCAGAGATTTCGTTCCTCACCAATCCGGACGACGCGACCCAGCTTCGCGATTCGCACTATCGCCAGCGCATCGCCGAGTCACTCTATCGCGGCGTGGCCAAATACGTGAACGGCCTCAGCGGTCTGCGAGTTGCGCAGAACGGCAGCCATATTGCCGGCAATTAGGCGATCCTCCGGACGGGATAACGGATCGAGCGCGGCATCAAAAGAGTAAAATGATGCGTGATGTTGTTGCGCGGGTATCCAGTTCGTCTGTCATTCCTGGTATTAGCGGCTCTCATGGGGGCATGGTGTGCGACGCCGCTCACCGCGCAATCGTCTCCGTCCTCGCAAAAAGTGGTCGCGACAGCGATGCCCGCTCCGCTGTTGCCGGAGCGTTTTGCTGGATTCGATCTTCAGGGCAAGCTGGATAAGACAACCGCGCCGGGCACAGCGGACCCCAGCAATGCGCAGGTGCTGGTAGAGGACGGCTTCCGTGACTTCGCCTCTGGTCTCTACAAGAACGACATCAACACCGTGACCGTACGCGCGATGCGTTTCGCCGACGCTACAGGCGCCTATGCCGCGTACACCTTTTACAGGATCCCAGGGATGGCTCCGGAGGACATCGGAAAGGGCGGAGCCGCCAATGGCGATCGCGTGCTCTTCTGGAATGGCGCGACTGTGGTGGATGCGAAGTTCGATCATCTGACAGCCATGTCCGCCGCGGCTCTACGCGAGCTGGCCGACAAACTGCCGATGATCGGGGGATCTGCCGGAGTCCCTCCATCACTGCCTGGCTTTCTGCCACGCACGAACCTGGAAAAAACGCACACCCGCTACTCGCTTGGCCCCCAAGGGTACGAACGCAGCGGCGGTGTGCTTCCCACGGCACTCGTCGATTTCAGCAAGAGCCCGGAGTTGTTGAGTGGCGACTTCAATCTGCGGAGCGGGCAAGGCACACTTACCATCATCGAGTACCCTACCCCGCAGATCGCTGCTGAACGAGAGCGCGCGATCGCTGCGTACCTGAAGGCGGGCAACCAACCGCAGCAGCCATTTACAGAGGCGCTGCAAAACAGCAACACGCAGGCGCTGGCTACTCGGCGCAGCGGTCTGCTGGTCGCAATCACCAGCGGCGGGTTCGATGCGGCAGACGCACGCAGGCTGTTGGAGAAGGTCAATTACGAAGCCTCGGTGACTTGGAACAACCCGGCAGGCTATGTACCGGAGACCACGAAGGCTGCGCGACTGCTGGTCGGCGTCGTGACATTTTGCCTGATCGCCTGCGGCGCGACATTCCTGCTGGGGATCTTCCTCGGAGGCGGACGGGCGCTCTATAGGATCGCGCGGGGAAAGCCAGCCTCCTCAGTGGAGGAGATGGAGTTCATCAAACTCAATCTGCGATGAACGAGGCGGGGTGTGGCGGAAGCGCCACCTGTTGTGGCTGATAGGCTACGTGTGCCTAGTGACGCGATTGAACCAAGTGTGGTGCAGCTACATCGTTAAAGCGAACAAATGGGGCGGTTTATATCCGGTACAATTTGCACTCACGCGAACAAAAGGCGAATGTACGGCTGCGAAACGCCGGCAAGCACACTTCTAACAAGTCACGTACAATCTGTCGTTTACGGTAAAAATCATTTGGCCTTGACACCCCAATAGGCCACCCATACTATGACGCCAAGAAAGTTCTGATGGCCTTGCCTCCGTTGGAACTATTCTCCCTAGAGAAAAAGCCACCCTGTTGCCGGGTGGCTTTTTCGCGTTGGAAAGGGGCGAGGCGACGGTCATTCGAGCGTTCGCTTGTGAATATGTCCGGGCTGAACTGCTCGGCGCATCGGGTAAATGGTGTTTTGCTACCGGTGCGACATATGAAGCCTCTTTCGCATGCCCCTTAAGTTCATTCTTAGAGCGTCCGGCGCTCCTCGCGACCGTGGCCCGTCGGGATCCATTCTGGAAGCAGCTAGCTCATCATGCATCGTGCATGGGAATGATGGCTTCGAGGCCGTAAAGTGACCACGCTGACGAATGCCATCGGTTCAGCAGCTCATCATGAGGTAAACGGGCGAGCGGTCGAGATGCTGCTGTTTCACTACTACGAGATCTAACGATGTCATCACTCGTTATGGACCGTTCGCAGAACGCGGTCGGGCAGCTTTACCGTTGGGGTCTACGACGCTACAATCCACTAGGAGTGCCGACGTAGCTCAGTTGGTAGAGCAGCCGATTCGTAATCGGCAGGTCACCGGTTCAAGTCCGGTCGTCGGCTCCAGACAAGGTGGAACCAACTTCGGTTCCTTTTGGGTTTCGTACCCCTTTTTCCTCTTTTATTTAAGCTTTGTGGCTTGCACCGCTCTTCGCGACTCCCCATAATCGCGCTAGCAGTCTGGTAGCAGATGGGCTTCGGCCCCCCGACGAGCGTGGCGCTGTGAGCAGATATAGCCGTCAGGACGTCCTTCGCATTCTGCGCCTTCATGCCAAGCAGTTAATGGCGTGGGAGCGTGCGGGCCTGATCGAGACGGGCGACTCGTACAGCTTTCAAGATCTGGTCAAGCTTCGAAAACTTCGCGACCTGCGCGCGAATCGGGTATCCGTAGCCAATATACGGGCCTCAGTGGATGCCATGCAGGCAGTCTCCGGTATGAGCAATCCTCTGCTCGAAGCGACGGCGACGCGTCGGGGCACACGCGTACTCTTTCGCCATTCCGGTGCAGTGATGGAGCCGATCGCACGGCAGTTTGTCTTCGACTTTGATGCACCGACGCCAGGTGCACTCACCGCCGTCGCGAACACCAGCGCCAATCCCGTTGCGCTGGAAGCTCGTGTGTCATCGCTTTTCCTGCAGGCAGTGCAACTGGAGGAAAGTGGCCGACTGGAGGAAGCAGCGGAAGGCTACGAGCACGTGCTGCACCTGGACCCGCACCACGCGCCGTCCTCGATCAATCTCGGGACGATCTGCTATAACCGCCGCGCCTTTCGCCGAGCCGAGGAACTTTACCGCAGCGCCACCGTCTCCGATCCGGGATATGCGCTGGCCTTCTTCGACTTAGGCAACGTGCTCGACGAGCTGGAGCGGCTGCCGGATGCGATAGAAGCGTATCGCAAGGCGATACGCCTGGTGCCGAAATATGCCGACGCGCACTACAACCTGGCGCTGGCATACGAGCGTACCGGCGAACGGCGCCGGGCACTGCGCCATTGGATGGTCTATCTCAAGCTCGATCCTGTTGGGCCGTGGGCGAACCATGCGCGTGCGCAGTCGCGAAAGATACTGTCGCGAGAGAAACTGACGATTGTGCATCGCTCGCCGTGGGTGTCTCGGCGTCGCTCGGAACCGTGCAGCTCGCAGGCAACGGCCGACCGAGGACCCGGGCTGCCTGCCTGACGGGCTCTCTTGATCGAGCAACTGCGGTTGAAGAAAGCCCTCCAGTGACGACTAGTGGCGAAGCGCAGGCTATTCGTAATGAAGTGTTCTCGCCAGATCGAGCCGCAAAGCTCGACGAACCGGTGTCACTGCTGAAAGGCCCACGAGAACAATGAGCACAGCTATGGCCCCCGCGTAACTCAATGGGTCCAAGTTGCCAATGCCAAAGAGAAACTTCCGCAAAAACTTAGATGTTGCCGCTGCCGTGGCAACGCCGGCGACCGTGCCAATCACGATGGGCCAGCAGAACTGCTTCAGGACGGCTGCAATCACATGGAGACGCTTCGCTCCGAGAGCGAGGCGAACGGCAATTTCCTTTGTGCGCTGCGAAACAGAGTATGCAACCAGTCCCACGATGCCGATGCCCGCCATTGAAATGGCGACGAGACCAAGCAGGCTCACGATCATCGTGACCTTCTCAAGTCCTTCGGCATTTTGTCGGAAGCCCGTCTTGAGCAGCCAGATATAGGGGAACAACTTTGGATTGAGGGTCTCGGCAATCGCACGGGCCTGTGCCAGGTGGGCGCTCGGTGCCCCCACGGTTTTGACCACCAAGGTCATGGCGGGCATGTTCGCCGGCTGCACCGGCCAATAAGCCTCTACCGCATCGCCATCGCTCATGGATTTGATGCGGGCGTTCCCGGCGATTCCTACGATGATGTCTTTCTTACTCCCGTCGCGCCACAGCGGTTTACTCAAGGCGTCGACGCCGGGCCATTGTTTGCGCGCGAGAGACTCACTGACAATGACCGCGTTTGGTTCATTCGGCAGGAGATTCCGTCCCCGCAACAGCGGAATGCCCATGGTCTTGAAGAATTCCGGATCCACCCAATTGGGATAGACGTTTATCGGACGCCCACCGATGTCGACAGTCATATATGAGGTTGCGCCATTGCCCAGCATCGGCAATTGGGAGAGAGACACCGATTCTGTTCCGGGAAGGGCGCGGAGGCGGTTCTTGAGGTCATCGAGATAGACTCTGGCCGCTGCCGGCGTGTACCCGTGGCTATCCAGTCCCGGCGCGATGCCGAAGACCTGCTCGTATCCGAAGCCTGGGTCGGTGTAGAGAACATGGTGCGCAGCGCGGACCAACAGCGCCGCCACAATGAGCAGCACTGAGCTCGCGGCGAGCTGAGCAGCAATCAAAATCTGACGTGCGAAGGTTCTGCGCTGGCGCTGGCGCGCAACCTGCCATGCCGGAGCGAGCCCGAAAAGCACAGCTACAAGGACGGCCAAGGTGCCGGTGAGCAGGAGCACGCGCCAGTCCGGAATCGCGCTCATCCAACGCGGGGCGTCCGTAGCTGCGAGGGTGATGCGCATGACGATGCAGCTCAATGCGAGTCCAGCAACTGATCCGAGGAGTGCCAGCAGCAGACTCTCCGTGAAGAGCTGCCTGAAGATGCGCTTGCGATTGGCGCCGATCGCGATGCGGATGCCGATCTCGTGTTCGCGCGAGATGCCTCGCGCCATCATCAGACCGCCAAGATTCGCGCATGCCACAACGAGGATGAGAAAAACCAGAGCTCCCACCATGCCGGCTACCTGATACATCTCGGGTCGCATGATCTTGCCGTGGCCACCAGGCTCGCTCAGGATGTACTCGTGATCCCAGATCAGCTTTGGATACTGTTTGCGCAGTTGATTTGTCAGTGCCAGCAATTCTTGCTCGGCAGCCCTGGATGTAGCGCCGGCCGCGAGACGCGCCCACATCCGCGTTTCGCCACCGGAGTCCGTGTCGGTGAGGAGCTTACTACCCTCTACGAAGTAGGGCTGTTGCAGGAGCGGGAGCCATATATCGGATTCCTGACCATCGAGCGCCGCGAAGTCGTCTGCGGTGACCCCAATTATCGTTGCAGGCCTTTTAGTAATTTGAACCACACGGCCGATGATGGAAGTATCCCCACCGAAGCGGCGTTGCCAGAAGCCATAACTCACCACAACCACGGGAGGACCGCTTTGCTGAGCAGGAAGCTGAAGGCTACCGAGTGCCGCATGAGTACCCAGTTCAGAGAAGTAGTTGGCGGTGACGAAGTTTACGGTGACCGGTTGCAGATCGCGCTCGAACTCCATCGGGGGAGCACCCATCGTGGCCATGACAGCGGAGAGAGTTTTGGCGTGACCCCGGTAAAAGGCGACCATTGGATACGGCATCTCTCCTGCGATGATTTCCGGCGATCGCCGCTCCAGCCGCACGATGGACTGCGGATCGCGAATGGGCAGCGGCTTCAATGCGATCAGATTGAACAGACTGAAAGCAGTGAGATTCGCTCCGATGCCGATAGCCAGCACAAGCACAGCAGCGACGGTGAAGCCCGGCGCGCGCAGTAGAATGCGTCCTGCGTAGTGCAGGTCCTGCATCAGCCGGTCGATCCACATCCATCCCCATGCCTCGCGTGCCTGCTCCTGCATGCGCAACACGTTGCCGAAATTACGGTTGCCGGAGCGACCAGCCATCTCGCGGTGAAACTCGATATCGTCTGCGAGCTCGCGTTGCAGACGGCTCTGTTGGAACAAATAACGAAGGCGACGCAACAACTCAGCCATCATTTCCTCCCGTCACGCGGTGTTCAGGACGTTGCGGATCGCGCTTGAAACGCGGTCATAGTCGGAAAGCTCCGTTTTGAGCTGCCTCCGGCCTTCGGACGTGAGCTTATAGAAGCGGACCTTCCGGTTCGTCTCTGAAATCCCCCATTCCGCGGTGACCCATCCCTTCAAGAGCATTTTTTGCAAGGTGGGATACAAAAGGCCCTCCTCGATTCCCAGGACCTCGCTCGAGAGCACGTGAATGCGCTGCGCGATTGCATATCCGTGGAGAGACCCGGAGTGGAGCACGCGGAGAATCAACATGGGAAGCGCGCCGGAAGGCGTCATTGGCTTAGGCCTATCAGACATAGGCATAAAATATTTATGCTTACCCAACAATGTCAATGCTTTTGTTGCCAGATTCGCAGGGTTGCGGATGGATGCGCGTGCCTCTCGCATCCTGCTACACTTTCCCGTTTGGACGGAGACCGCACGTTTTCTCCCCCATTTCAGTCCGTCGAAGTGAGGTGTTCGCATTATGTCGAGTGTCGCTCTGGAAACTTTCCACGCTGCACCACTGAGCAGGCTCTCTGAAGATGAATTGATGTTCCGCGATACTGTGCGCCAATTTGCCAGTGAGATCATCGGACCTTTGGTGCGGAAGATGGATGAGGAGCAGCACTTCCATCCGTCCTTGTTGCCGCAACTGTTCAACCTTGGGCTCATGGGCATTGAAATCCCCACTGAATATGAGGGAGCCGGGGGCACGTTCTTTGAAGCAATCCTCGCGGTGGAAGAGATCTCCGCGGTGGATCCATCGGTCGGCGTGATGGTGGATGTGCAGAACACACTCTCAATCAATGCACTCCTCCGCCGGGGCACCGAGGCGCAGAAGAAGCAATACCTGCCGAAGCTGGCAACGGAGATGGTAGGCGCATACGCGCTAAGCGAGGCCGGCTCCGGCAGTGACGCGTTCGCGCTGGAGACGCGGGCTGAACGCAAGGGCGACCATTACCTACTGAACGGACAAAAGCTGTTTATCACCAATGCGAAGGAAGCAGGGTTGTTCATTGTCTTCGCTACTGTTGATCGCGGCGCCGGCTACAAGGGCATTACCGCCTTTCTGGTGGAGAAGCATTTCCCCGGCTTCTCAGTAGGCAAGAAAGAGGACAAGCTAGGAATACGCGCCTCTTCGACCTGCGAGTTGATCTTTGACGACTGCAGAGTACCGGCTGCCAACGTACTGGGAGAAATTGGGAAGGGCTACCAGATCGCGATCGAGACACTCAACGAGGGACGCATCGGTATCGGGGCGCAAATGCTTGGACTGGCGCAGGGGGCATGGAACCATGCGGCGCGCTATGCGAAGGAGCGAAAGCAGTTCGGAAAGCCGATCGCGGAGTTTCAGGGCGTGCTGTTTCAGCTTGCCGAGATCGCAACTGAGATCGAGGCGACGCGATTGATGGTATACAACGCGGCGAGATTGAAGGATGCTGGCCTGGACTTCGTGAAGGAAGCGGCGATGGCTAAGTATTTCGCTTCCCAAGTAGCGGAGCGCGCCGCGAGCAAGGCAGTCGAGATCTATGGCGGCTATGGCTTCGTAAAGGACTATCCCGTCGAGAAGCTCTACCGCGACGCGAAGATCGGCAAGATCTATGAGGGCACATCCAACATGCAACTGCAGACCATCGGCAAGCTGCTTCTGACTCAAGTCAAGTAGCGGGCAATTCCCCGCCCGTGATCAGGCGCCGCGAAGCGCGCGCGTGAGCTGCGTGGCATGATGTCGTGCGTGCACACGATGAAATCGCCGCCATTGCCGCACATTCAGCGGCCCCAGCAAGAAATGCGTCAGCACCGGCGCATTCTTTGATCGCGACTCAATGCGAATGAGTGCCAAGTCCATGGCCGCGAGCGCGGTGCTGAAGCGGGTGATCAGTTGATCGCCGCTGAGGGGCTCGTCGTTTGTTTCGCCAGGTTGCACTGCCAGGGGCGCCTTGCGGCCGTTGGGGAAGTAGCCGCATTCACAGACCGCTAGTTGCATGCAGCGCTGCGCAAAGGTAGGCCGGGTGCGCAGCGGCCGGTCCTTTTTCAGACGATCCTCGATGCCGTTCGTAGTCGAACACCAGGTGGCAGAGAGGTGTTCGATGACCTGCCGGGCACTCCACCGGGTGGGATCATTGTCGGGGTAACGGGAGAGTTGCTCTGCGGAGCAGCCGGCCAGGGGGGCAGCCAGCGACTCGCGGATCTGGTCCAGCAGCGGATGCACGGCTGCCATTGTGGGTGGCTGGGTGCGTGACGGTCAAGCCAGCGAGTTGTGCGGAGGCGACCGGTCTTCGCGTATGCTGTCGCTTGCTCTCAGGAGGTGTGTCCATGCGGCAATTGTGGCTCTTGCTGTATCTGGCGATGGTGACACTTGGCTCTGCGGCGGCGCAGACGCAGGCAGCACCGCTGAAGACGAACGGAGACGTGTGGTGGAAGCATGCGGTGATCTACGAGGTGTATCCGCGCAGCTTCCAGGACACGAACGGGGATGGCTTGGGCGACATCAAGGGCATCACGCAGCGATTGAGCTACCTGAAGTCTCTGGGAATCGATGCCATCTGGATCACTCCAATGTATCCCTCGCCGCAGGTGGACTTCGGCTACGACATTGCGGACTATGAGGCGATCGATCCGCAGTACGGCTCCATGGGTGACTTCGACAACCTGATGAAGGCGGCGAAGCAGCAGGGCATCCGGGTCATCATGGACATGGTGATGAACCATACCTCGGACCAGAACCCGTGGTTCCTGGAGTCACGGTCGTCGAGGACCAATCCCAAGCGCGACTGGTATATCTGGCGCGAGGGCAAGGATGGCGGGCCGCCGAACAACTGGCAGTCGTGGTTCGGCCACTCGGCGTGGACGCTGGATCCGAAGACCGGACAGTACTACTACCACTACTTCTATGTGCAGCAGCCGGACCTGAACTGGCGCAACCCCGAAGTGCGCAAGGCGATGTATGACGTGATGCGCTTCTGGCTGGACAAGGGCGTTGCGGGGTTCCGCATCGATGCGGTCTCGCGGCTGTTCGAGGATCCGAACCTGCACGACGATCCGATTCTGCCGGGCACGAATGCCTTCGGCGACCCGAATATCGAGCACAAGTACACCGACAATCTGCCCGAGGTGCACGACGTACTCAAGGAGCTGCGGAAGCTGGTGGACAGCTATCCGGGAAATCCGGTAGTGATCTCCGAGGCAGACGAGCCGAACATTCTCGAGCTCTCGAAGATGTATGGCACGAACAACGATGAGGTGCAGTTGCCGATGGACTTCCAGATCGCGGATGTGAATGAGCTTTCCGCGACGAAATTTCGGAAGCTTTTCGATGAGGTGGAGAACAACCCGGCGCATGGGTGGCCGGAGTACTTCTTCAGCAATCATGACCAGGCGCGGCAGTGGGACCGCTACGGCGACGGCAAGCACAACGACCAGATTGCAAAATTGATGGCGGCGCTGCTGCTGCTGCCGCGGGCCACCCCCCAGATGTATTACGGGGAGGAGATTGGCATGCGCACTACAGTGCCCACCCGGGTGGAGGATGTGCGCGACCCTGTCGGCGTGACCGGGTGGCCGAAGGACAAGGGCCGCGACGGCGAACGCACACCCATGCAGTGGACGGCGGCGCGGCCAAACGCGGGATTCACGTCGCCGACGGCGAAGCCGTGGCTGCCGGTTCCGCCGAGCTCGGTGACGTACAACACAGAGGTCGAGTCGAAGGATCCGAACTCTATCCTGAACTTCTACAAGCAACTGCTGGTGCTGCGCCGGACGGAACCGGCGCTGAAGAGCGGCGCCTGGGTCACCATCAATCCGGACGATCCGAATGTGTTTTCGTTCCTGCGGCACTACCTGGGGAATGGGCGCTCGGTGCTGGTGGCGCTGAATATGAGCGACAAGCCGCAGATGGTGACCTACGACCTGACGGCCCAGGGGGTGCAGAGCGGCATTGGGCTGATGCTGCTGAACAGTTACGGTTACGAGCAGAAGACGATCCGTATGGACCACATGACGATCCCGCCGTTCGGGACAGCAGTGATCGGCGTGAAATAGGTAACGGTACTACCTACCCCTCCCCCCGGTGCGGGAGGCCGCCTTGTAACTCATTTTGTTGCTATGGGTTAGGTGGCCTTCCGAGGGTTAAAGCATTCTTTCCAAATGGGTTATCGGTAAAGCTTTCCAGGGAAAGGACTTAGCGGAGAGGACGCATGGCAAGAAAAGCATGCATCCTACCGCTTGAGATTGTCCCCTAATTCAAGGCTAGCAAATTGAGTGGAATTAACTGGCAGGATTTTGTGCTCCTCCCGCGGCGTTTTCCCGATATGGACCGGCAGGGTAATCCCACCCCAGCCCGTTCGAGCAGCAGGAACCCGACTTGCATACGGTTCATCGTATTGATTTCGGATACAGTACGCGTGAGATCCCCTATGAGCAACGACGACTTCGTCTCTCTGCGTGGACCGATTGAGCGGGAAGGCTCACGCCTTGTCATCCGTATCCCGCTGGATGACGGCGGTTGCGATCTGCACCTGGTCTGTCCTCCGAGCTCGGAGATCGACTGCGACGATCTTGTGGTGCCGATTCCCGAGTGGCTGGCGCAAAAGATCGCAGTTGGTGAGGGGACCATCGTCCACGTGGACAACCGTGGAGGCAAGTTCAATATCACCAAGGCATGGGTTCAGTAGCGACGTCTCTCTTGCAGCCGATCCAAAGCCGCGTTGAGGTTGTTTTGCTGTGGGCGCAGTTGATTCTTGTGCTCGGCGATGCGATGTCGATTGCGCAGGGGCTGGTAGCAGTGGATGCGCACGCGCATGGGTGGGTGACGCTGCTGCCGCTGGTGTGCGTGCTGCCCTCGGCAGCGGGGTTCCGCGAGACGCGGGCGGCGGCGATCGGAGTGACGGCGGGCGCACTGGCTTCGCTTGCCGGTTTCGTCTGGGTGGGCCGCGGTGGATGGGGCGCGGTTGTCTCTGGGCTCGCGTTGACCTGGCCGCTATTTGTCGCAGCGGGAATGCTATTTGCCGTGCTGCGGACGCGGATGGACCGCGAGCGCGAGGCGAGCCGGCTGCACCGGCATACGCGATTGAACCGGATGGAGCTCGAAGCGAGCGAGGTGTGCGGGTGCATCGCGTGCGAGCGGATCTATTTTCCGAGTGAGATAGTGCGCTGGGTGGATGAGGAGACGGCGCTTTGTCCCCACTGCGGGGTGGATGCGGTGGTGGGGTCGGCTTCGGGGATTCCGATTATGCCTGGGGTGTTACGGCGGGCTCATGAGCGGTGGTTTTTGGTTGGATGAGGACAGGAGACAAGTGACCGTCCAACGGAAACAACTTCCTAGTTGCTGACAACTCGAAAGTTGACCGATATCGAGGTGCTCCCGTGCAAATGTCCGATCAGCCGATTTTTCAGCAAAGTGGAATGAGCGCATTGGTAAACACATGGCGACATATGAGGACTTGTCGCTAATGAGGAGCGTAGTTCCCCCCCTGTGATCGAATCCCTCATTACGCGTGCCAGCTGCATGCAAATGTAACTGCCGGCTCCGAGAAGATGTGTCAGCGAGGCTGTCCCTCAGTATTCTTAGGTGTGCTGTGCAAGGCTTCTCCTACGTGCCGCGCCGAGGTGCCAAGGGCATGGCTGGTGTGGCGGTAGCTTTTCTGCAGGGCGTTGCCGGTAGAGTCATTTGTGGTAGACAGGGCCTGTTCCGTCGAGCCGCCAGTTATTGAGAGTGCATTTCCCGTCGAGTTGCCGGCCAATGAGAGGGCTGTTGTGGTGTTTCGCCCAGCACCGGCAATCGCCTGCTCCGTGATACTGCTTCTGGCGATCACACCCTGGGCCGGATGACGCCCGGGGTTAAACCATGCGATGTCCGTGTCCGGAAGCTGATTCAAGCGTGCTACGGGCGCACTGGGAAAATTCGAGGCCGACATCTTAGCCATCAGCGGCCATGCGTTAGATGAGACGAAAAGCGAGCCGTTCATCGGATGACCCGGTTCACCCAGATTGATCAGAGCCGCAGCCTGAAGCGGGACCATGTTTTCGCATCGGTCAGCACCGCAGCCTTGCTGACATAGCGTGCCGTTCAGGTAGGAAGCGTGCTTGCCTGGCGAAATCCAAACGGTGGCTCCGTGATCCTCCGCATGCAGGGTTGAAGCGCGAGCGATCTGACTTACATCACAGACGGTATTTTCATGGGCTGCCGCATACCAATAGACCGCCTTCCATGTTGCCGTGGCGAGGTGTGTATCCGATGCGCGAACCAGAACTGCGACGTGTTCCGTGTCGAGAGGATGCCCATGACCGCCGCAATCCATACGCCACAAATGGTAGTAATGGATCTCCACGACCATGGAATGATCGGTGGCGTCTTTGGCCGGAAATACCTGCCCGTAGATGGTTCCGTTGTCCGCCTGAACTTCCGGCGGCTGCATCTCGGGTTCAAACACTGCTGGGCTGATGGAGCAGTCGTGCTCTCCCACCATAAACTTTGGCGTGAACTGATTCAGCAACTGCTGTTCCAATGCGTCACTCAACCCGTCGTGGTCCGAATCGGTGTGGAATCCGGTTTCCACTGTCAACTGCTGCTGTGCACCAAGAGGTGCAGCAGCCAGAAACAAGCTAATCGTGCCCGCAAACAACGCTCTTTTGCTAAACGGTCGAACCGTCATATGTGCCCTCTCCACAGGCTACAGATCGACTCGAAGCCTTTAGTAATGATAAACGCGCTAGTGTTCACTAATTTCCAGTGGGCCACTTTCACTTTGACGAAAGGTCGGCTTTTCGGACAGATGACTGCGCTCAGCTTTACTCCCGAGTCACGGGCAACTTGGAAGTTATCCACGTGGAGTGTTCTGCAGATCCAATCTCATGACAACGCGTCCGGATTATTTCCGAGTTGCCGACATCCGGGAATCATGGCAATAAGGGCGTCTATCAAAAGAATTGCCCTCAGAGCGCGAGGTAGTTATAGACTCACTTGAGACCGCCATACCGCTGTAAAGGTCGCCCATGCCCGCTGAAACGATCTCCGCAGATCGGGCTGCCAGCTTTGTGAAATCTGGCATGTGGCTAGACTATGGCACGACGCTTTGCGAGCCCGATGTTTTCGATAAGGCGCTGGCTGCGCGAAAAGATGAGTTGGAGAACGTCAAGATTCGCACCTGCCTCTCGACTCGTCCACGCGCGGTGATCGAAGAAGATCCGGAAGGCAAGCACTTCCACCTGTTCAGCTGGCATTTCTCGACCTACGAACGTAGAAAGCACGATGCCGGACGTTGTAACTACACGCCCCTGAATCTGGGAGAAGTGCCGGATTACTACCGGCGCTTTCTCGATCCCGTCGATATCGTCATCCTTCAGACTTGTCCCATGGACGACGGCGGGTACTTCAACTTTGGCCCAACGAATATGTGGCAGCGGGCGATCATTGAACGCGCGCAGCTGGTCATCGTCGAGATCAACCGTGAGATGCCCTACGTGTTCGGCAAAGACAACGGCGTGCACATCAGCGAGGTCGATTTCATCATTGAGGGCGATCATCAGCCGTGCGCGGAACTCCCCGACCAGGAACCGAGCCAGATCGACCGCACAGTTGCAGGGCGGATTGCGGCTGAAGTCGAAGACGGTGCCTGCCTGCAGATCGGCATCGGCGCCATGCCAAACGCCGTGTGTGCGTTGTTGATGGACAGCGGGGTCAAAGACCTGGGAATCCACACAGAGATGCTGACCGATGGTCTCGGATTGCTTTACCGTTCAGGCCGGGTCACGGGATCGCGAAAGACGCTGGATCCAGGCAAGGTAGTTTATACATTTGCGCTGGGCTCGCTCGCCCTTTACGCCACGGCCAACCGCAACCCGGACTTGTACTGCCACCAGGTGGATTACACGAATTCCCCGCACGTCATCATGCAAAACGATAAGGTCGTGTCCATCAATAACACCACGCAAATCGATTTGCAGGGCCAAGCGGCTTCGGAATCTGACGGGTATCGACATATCAGCGGCACAGGTGGGCAGCTGCAATTCGTGCGCGGCGCGTATGCGTCCAAAGGGGGCAAGTCGTTCATCTGCCTTTCGTCAACATACGAGAAGCGAGGCGAGCGTCGCAGCCGTATCGTGTTTACCCTTACACCCGGCAACATTGTGACAACGCCGCGCTCGGACGTGATGTATGTGGTTACCGAGTTCGGCATGGTCAATTTAAAAGGAAAATGCGTGGCAGAGCGGGCTAAGGCCATCATCTCACTCGCGCATCCTGATTTCCGCGAAGATCTGGAACGACAGGCCTATGAACATCGGCTCATCCCACGCGGGGTTTCGTTTTATTGCCGAGAAAACCCCTCCGACGATTTGCAGACAAGGCCAACTCTTGTACGGTGACACTCGTCCGAGTCTACCGTCGTGTAAGCTCTCTGCAAAAGGAAGCTCGAGAACCATGAAGATAGTCCTGTCCGCGTTGTCGCTTCTCTTAGTGTGTGTCCTCCAGCAGGCTTCTGCTCAGAAGCTCGGGAGTGAAACCTGCCACATTGCGTTGCCGGGAATCACCTTTACTCGATCGCTTAACGGAGCGGCCGAGCATGCCAAGGTGAACGATGGAACGCTGACGCTTACGAGTGAGGCGAAGCGGGACAATTTCCGTGACCCGGACGGGAAGCTGTCCAACAACAGTGCGCCGGTCCTGCTGACCGAGGTGGACAACAAGAAGCCGTTCACGCTGACGGCCAAGATCACACCGACCTTTCTGAAGACGTATGACGCCGGAACGCTCTACATCTGGGTGAAAGATGACCTGTGGCTGAAGATGGCGATGGAGATGGATGAACGCCACAAGACCAGGATGGTGAGTGTTCGCACGACAGGGACCTCTGACGACAACAATCATGACGTGGTGACGGCGAAGAGTGTCTACATGAAGATCTCTTCTGACACGACGACGGTTGGGTTCTACTACTCGCCCGATAAGAAGACCTGGCAGTTGATTCGACTCTTCAAGAATGCATACCCCTCATCGATCTGGGTGGGGATCAGCACTCAGTCGCCGATCGGCAACGGGACGTCCGCCGTGTTCGAGGATCTCTCGTTGACCCGGCAGAGCGTTTCGAATTTCCGGCTTGGGAACTAGCCCTGCGGAAGGACTCGAGGCTCGCGTGGTCCGGAACCAACCCCATCCTTCGCTGCGCTCAGGATGGGGCACCCGCGGTTCGACAGGACCCGGGGCCCGTACAGAAGTTCAATTCGCTTGCGAAAGCGTGGCGTGCGGTTGTATCAGCCGATTGCGCCCTTTCCGTAGGTCTTGACGGCTTGCGCGATGCCTGACTGAGCGTTCGCGAGGTCCTGGGGATTCATTGCCGGGGTGAAGGTAAGCCTTGCATTGAAGGCGAGGAACCACGGTTCCGCGATGGAGGGGATCTGAGAGGTCTCCTTCATGTCGAAGACGATATAGCCGCAGCGTTCGCCGAACTCATTGGCGATGAAGTAGGCTGCTTCAGGCTTGAGGTCGTCGAGAATTCCCTTCACCGTGGAGCCCAAGGTGCCGCTTCGAGCCGCGGCATTGCCCGCTTCGACAGGGAAGGAGACTTTCATTAACATGCGCATGGTATGTGCCCTCCTGGGGCGGAGGGATTATAGGCGCTGAACTCGCTCCCCGGCTGAAGGGTTGATTCGGGACCTATTCCTTGGGCGGCGTGCCTGGGTGCTCCATACCGGGATGTTCCGAACTAGCGTGCGCCGGAGCTTTGAACGGTACGGGCATGTTGTGGCCCTTGTGGCATGTGCTGCAGGCCACGGTCTTCTGCTCCTCCATGGCATCGGGATCATGGATCTGGGACATGTACTTCGCGTTGATCTCATTGGTCATAGAGATCATGGTGCGCGCGGTGCTCTTCTCGGGCTTCTCGTCGGAGGCGAAGTTAGGCCGCTTGGCGGCCGCGTCCCAGGAGTGGCAGAAGGTACACTGCACGCCGAGCGCCTGGCTGTAGCCGTGCATGATCTTCATCAGTTGATCGGGCGATGTGTCTTTGGGAAGCACCTTGAGGTTGACGGGTTTGGGCATCATCATTGGTTGGTGCGTCGCGCCGGGTGCTGTTGGCGCCTCCTGACCGAGGAGCGCAGAGGGGAAGAGAACGGTGAGGGTGGCGACGGCGGCTGCGATAACAAACCTTCGAAACATGCACGGGCTCCGGTGAGAAGAAGTCGCTGCTGCTGGTGGCACACATTGTTGCATACTCGGGTGAACGCACTTGCGGGCGGGGAGAGAGTCACACTCTCGTCAGCCGCATCTCAGAGCAAGGATGCTGGATTTGGTTTTGAGGGTGTCCAGCCCACAGGAGGAGTTCGAGCATGCCTGCTTCCGCTAGGTCCACAATTCCTGCTGACGATCTTCAACGCAAGCTGGTGCTGGTGCGGCCGGAGACGGACGACACGCTGCTCCATTTTGGGGTGGTGGGGGACACATACACGATTGTGCTGACGGGTGAAGACACGGCCGGGCGCTACTGCCTGATTGACATGCATATTCCGCCGGGCGGCGGGCCGCCTCCGCATCGCCATGATTTCGAGGAGACGTTCGTGGTGCTGGTGGGCGAGTTGGAGACTGTGTTCCGCGGGGTGAAGCAGGTGGTACGCGCGGGCGAAACGATCCATATTCCTGCGAATGCGCCGCATCAGTTCCGCAACGTCTCCGAGGCGCCGGTGCGGGCGCTGTGCACGTGTGCGCCAGCGGGGCAGGAGAACTTCTTCAAAGAGGTGGGCGCTCCGGTTGCAACCAGAACAACACCACCGCCGCCGCTTGACGAAGCGGCAGAGGCAGCACTTAAAGCGAAGGCCGCGGCGCTCGCGTCGAAGTATCGCACGGAGTTCTTGCAATCTGCATGATGACTGGATAGGCCGTGCGCCTGTCCAGTGCGGTCGCTCCGACATCTTTACTGTGTGGAACTGTTCGGGTCTGTTCGAGTAACCGGCCTGGCGATGCAGATGCACGGCTCAACGCATCGGCGTGGCTGCCGATAGCTTTGCCCATCCATGTACTCCGCGAAGCCATTATGTTCTCTCCATTGGCACGAATTTCTTAGACGACAGACGGCGGTGCCAATAAGGAACGGGGTTGTGACATCGGCCCCCTAACCCAGCAATGGAGGGATTATGCTTCGCACTTGCACACTTCTGGCGTTGTCAATCTGCACGGTCGCATCTGCATCTGCCGCAGGCACCAATCACGAGACGAGCCCGTCTCATAAGAAGGACGCACGCGTTTATGTGACGCTGGTGAACAAGGCAACGTGGTTCCGCGATGTGCAGATTGATGGACACAGCTATACGATGCAGCCCAACGAGCTGCTGACGGTGAAGGCGCCGGCAGGAACGGTGGTGTACGCGGGCAGCGAATTCGGAAAGTATCGTCGCGGAGATGCACTTGTGGAGTTGACGCCCTCCCTCGATCACAGCCGCGTCAGCATCAAATAAGCAGCAGGAGACGCACTCTCATAGACGCTGGCTAGCGAAGGGCAGGTCCTGACCGGACCTGCCCTTTTGCTTGTGCGACTGATTTTCTGTGGACGACGCCTGGCAGGAGCTCCCGGCCCCTGGGGCGGCACCTGTCTCGCGACACGAAAGAGGGCCCGCGGCTGTGCAGATGCCCGATAGAATCGTTGGATGACGGAGTTGGCGAAGGTCGATGTGGTCGGCGTGGGTTTGAATGCCACCGACACCACCATCCATATAGCGGAGTTTCCGGAGTGCGGCTCGAAGGTGGAGTACGACTCGGAGCGGGTGACACCCGGGGGACAGGTGGCATCGACGGTGGTGGCGTGCCAGACGTGGGGGCTGAGCACGCGGTATGTGGGCAAGCTGGGTGATGACGACGCGGCGCGGCTGCATGCGCGGGAGTTTGAGCGGACGGGCGTAGAGGCGCAGCTGATCCATGCGGCGGGGACCACGAGCGCACGTTCGCTGATCCTGGTAGACCGGCGAGGCGAGCGGACCGTGATGTGCCGGCGGGATGAGCGCGTGGTGTTGAGGCCGGAGGAGCTGAAGCGGGAGTGGATCGTGAACGCGCGGGCTTTGCATGTGGATGGTCACGACACACCAGCGGCTACGCTCGCGGCGGGGTGGGCGCGCGAGGCGGGAGTTCCCGTGGTGGCGGACCTAGATGAGATTTATCCGGGGGTGGACGCGCTGATCGAGAAGATCGACTATCTGATCGTGAGCCGGGATTTCCCTAAGCGCCTTACCGGCAAGACGAGTCTGAAAGCGGCGCTCCGCGAGATACAGGTGCGTTACGGATGCGGGTTGACCGCCGCGACGCTAGGGCCGGATGGCGTTATGGCGTGGGATGGCGAGCGCTTTCACTACGCGCCGGCGTACCGAGTCAATGTGGTGGACACGACTGGCGCAGGCGACATCTTTCATGCCGGGTTCATTTATGGATTGCTACAGCGGTGGGGGTTGGAACGGCAACTTGATTTCTCCTGTGCGGCTGCGGCCCTGAATTGCATGCATGAGGGGGCGCGGGGCGGCATCCGTCCGGTAGAGGCGATTGAAGCGCTGATGGCGACGACTCCGCGCTACGAGATGGATGATTTGTCTGTCTCCTCTGTACGGGAAGTTGTGCCGGCTGAGGGTGCGTTGTAGATCTCTTCACCTGTAAATCATTTTGAGGGATTATGGCCGCATTGATTGATGCGATTGATGTGAAGCGCAAAATGACGTTTGAGTTCGAAAACGTGCCGTATTACTGCATGGAGTCGGAGATCTCCACGCCGACGGCGCGCGGCGGGCAGACGCTGGTGCGACTGCGGATGCGCAATATGTTGACTCGCGCTGTCTTCGACAAGACATTCAAGGCCGGGGACAAGTTCAAGGAGCCGGATCTGGAGACGGTGGACGCCTCGTATCTCTATAGCGATGGCGATGGCTCGTACTTCCTGAACCAGGAGAGCTTTGAGACGTTGTCGCTGAGCAGGGAGATGGTGAAGGACGCACTGAACCTGCTGATCGAAGGGACGATCGTGAAGATCGATATGTACAACGGCAATTCGATCGGCCTGGAGCTGCCGGCGCAGGTGGAGCTGGTGGTGGCATATACGGAGCCGGGAGTGCGCGGCGACACGGCGAGCGGCAACGTGACCAAGCCGGCCAGGCTCGAGACCGGGGCAGAGGTCCGGGTCCCCTTCTATATAAAGGAAGGCGAAAAGATAAAGATTGCGACCGAGACACGGGAGTTTGCCGGACGGGCCTGAGTGCAACTGGAGGAAGCAAGTCAGCTTCTCACTGGAGGCGGGACGGTTGGGCGGAACGGATTTCTTACGAGCACCGCATCCAGCAATATATAGTCCGTTCAGGCATTCATGGGGATTTGCGAGAGCAGTGCCGTCCGTTGGCTAGCGGCCGGGACGATGCTGGTGGTTTCGATCGCGGTTCCAGCGTGGGGGCAGACGGCAGCCAATGATGCACTGCCCGATGCGCCGGACGCGGCGTATTTGCTGACAGGCACAACCTCGCACCCAGCGAGTGCGTGGGAAGCCATCACGCCTTCGACTTCGCTCTCCGTGATGGAAGACGCAGCGGCGGCTCACGTTACGCATCCGCAATCAGCCTCGCGGGTCACTCTGCGCGATTGCCCCTACGACCACACGCATGCACGCATCTGCCATGTTCACTGGGGTCAACTGATCATCTCCTCGCTGGTCTTCAACGCGTTTCAGGACGCGGGAAACCTTTATACCGGGTACTGGTACCGGTATGAAACAACGCATGGCAACTGGTGGGACCGGTATATCAACTCAGCGGCAGGATGGCGTTGGGACACGTGGTCCGATGACAATCCTTTTCTGGACGACTATGTTGGACACCCGTTCATGGGATCGATCACCGACTTTCTGTGGATCCAGAACGATCCGAAATCGATGACGTTGGTGCAGACGAATACCTGGCCATACTGGCGGCGGATGCTTCGCGCCGGAGCCTTCACGACGTTTTACAGCTTTGCGTGGAAGCTGGGGCCGACCGGCGAGGCGGCGATTGGTCACAACGGCGATCATTATTTTTCAGATGAGAAGGGCACGGTTACCACGAATGAAACCGGGTGGGTGGAGCTGGTGACGACGCCTGTCGGAGGCATGGCGTGGACGATAGCGGAAGACTCGCTGGACAAGCATGTTATTCCCCACCTGGAGCACATGAGCCGAAACCCTATCCTGCTCACTACGTATCAGTTTCTTTCGCCTACCCGCGGGACCGCGAACATTCTGCGCTTCCGTCCACCGTGGTATCGCGACTCGCGCAGGGTGAAGGCGAACTCATTCTTCAGCGATCCGCCGGGACCCGATGACGAGAGGTTGTATGCGGAGACGGCCACGACTGCAGCTGCGGAGCGCGATGCGCCTAACGGAGGGGGAAAGGATGCTGTGGAACCGGCGGCGGTTGCGCGGCCTGTGACCTATCTGCCGGTGTTTCCGCGGCCCGGCGGAGTGCACGAGTTCGGCGCGTGGTGGGGGCTTTCGTTGATGAGCGGGCATCTGTGGGGAGCGGCGAAGGACGTTAAGTACATGCCGATCGACGTTCGCTATTCCTACGAGTTCAAACACTGGGAGCACACGACGCTGCGCTACTCGCCGGAGATTACGGCGCTGGCGATGCTTGATGAGCCGGTGCCTGGGGCGACGGATCGATTATCGTTACGCAAACGCACTTACGGCAGCGGCCTGAGTCCGGTGGGCTTTCAGTGGGATTTCTTTCCCTCGAAGCGAGTGCAGCCGTTCTTCAGCGGGGACGGTGGATTTATCTACTTTATGGATAAGGTGCTATCGCCGGAGGGATCGCAGTTCATGTACACGATGGATTTCGGCGCCGGCATCAACATCTTCCGCAAAGAGCGCCAGGCCGTGAGCATCGGTTACCGGTACCAGCATTTGTCGAATGACAACATCAGCGTGCACAACCCAGGGATGGATGCGAACACGTTTTATGTCTCGGTATCGCGCTTCCGCACAAAAGGGTATCGCTGACGGCTGCCCCGCGAGTTTGCGCTCAACTTTTAAGTCTGGATGGCATCTCAACCTGCAGGACGCGACCATGACCGTAAACAGTACGACGAAAACCGGGCAGAAGTCCGGGCGTTCCACGAAGAAGGCGCAGTTCGCGACCGAGGCGGCCTTGCGTGCACCTGTGGCCATCGAGGTGCAGACGAGAACCACGAGTGACTGGTTTGGCCGGTTTGCCGCCTCGGCATCCGCCTGGCTGGGATCAAAGTGGGCATTTTCCTGGGCGGTCGTGGTGATTGTGATCTGGGCCGCCTCTGGAATTGCCTTTCACTATTCCGATACCTGGCAGCTTGTGATCAATACCGGGACTACCATTGTGACGTTTTTGATGGTGTTCCTCATCCAGAACACGCAGAACCGGGATGCGCGTGCGATCAATCTGAAGCTGAACGAACTGATACGCGCACTGGACAAGGCGCGGGACCAGATGATCGATATTGAGAATTTGAGCGACTTGGAACTGGACGAACTGCAAGCTCGGTATGAGGCGATCCGGAGAGCCTGCCTGGAGCGAGAGCAGCGCAAACAGGCCGCCAGCAGCACTTAGGCTACTTTGCGTTTTCCTGAGGCTCCAGCTTGACCTTGAGCCATCCGTATAGCCATCCCCACACTAGGACGGGTGCCAGGTCATGTCGACGCGGACGGGAATTTCGTTCTTAATCGGCACGGTGAGGAAGGTCGGGGGCTGGATCTTGAAGTCGGTTAGCGTGGAAGGGACCGTCCCCGTGATGTGATGGCTGGTGCCTTCCATGACCTGATGAAAGATCACGTGAGAGTAGTGCGCAGTGTTTCCGGCGAACCGGACTTCGAGATCGCAATCGACTGTAGGAGTCGGAAGGGATGCCTGCGGGAGATGGAATCGGACCGAGACCACGGGAAACTCTGCACCTCGCGTAGTCTGGATCATGTGCAGGTCGCGGTTACTATCTCCGGAGTCAAAGGATTTGACTGGCACAGCGACCAGGAAATCGCACTGTCCGGCGTGGCACGTTCCCTTACCGCGAGCGGCGCGGCTCACACCATCGACCTCATGAATGGGGTGCGACATGTGATAGGTGAGGGTGGATTGGTCGAGAATCCAGGACTGATCGGACGGCGCCGTTTGTGCGACAGCGGGGAATGCGAGCAGAAGAAGGGCTAGAAGCGGAGTCCTATTCATGGGTAGCTCTAGAACTTCAGCGATCCCACACGAATCGGCCAAGTGACTGCGACGATGGCCGCACTGTAGGCGGCAACGGTGGTCCATGCGACTGCAGCATGCGCAGAGGCGGCGCCGTGAACCTTTTCGCCATTGTTCGCCTGATCGTACGCCATGGAGCCAAGGATAGGAGTGAGGATCATGCCGGGGGCGTGGACGTAGATGAGATATTTGTGCAGCTTGATACCTCCGCGCGAGGGCGCCTCTGAGACTTTGGGTGCGCGGATGGCGTAGGAGGCGGTAAAGGCATACATGGTGACCGATGCCGCACCGAATGCTACGTGAATGTTCCGGCCGGTCTCGTTGTCCTCGCCCTTCTTGAAGTTTGGCGGGGCGAAGGCGGAGGTGATGCAGGCTCCGGCCAGCGGCGCGAGCGTGATGAGACCGAGGCGCTGGTGGATGCGGAGCATGCGGGTGTGCCGGTCGAGCCTAGCCTGTAGATCTGGATCGGGCTTGGTCTGGGTGTCCGGGAAACCCAGGTCGCTCATCGATGGCGGTGCGGGCGGTTGAGGATTCTGATCCGTCGGCTTGGGGAGGGTCTGCCTTGATTGTGGCTGCTGCGACTGCTCACCGGTCTGCGGAATTGCGGGTAGCGGCGCATCGGGCAAAGCGATCAAGCTGGTTGTGGCAGATGTGGCTGGGACCGCCTGCGCGCAGAGCGGAATCGAAAGGCCGAGCAGCGCAACAACACCGATGGCGGAAAGCGCGAAGCTTATGGGATCCGTTCGTGGCCGGAACTGCTTATGCATGGCCCCCCTCGGCCCTCCACGAAGGACGTGCAGGAGTCGCAAGAGCACGCTGGATGAATACCAGATTAGAGCTTAATTCCAGCTTAAGGTTGCGAGGAAGACCGCCGCCGACCAGCGTATTTGACCGCTCTGCGCCTTGGGTGGCTCTGCGGAGCCACTCTGCCGCACGTTGATTACCTCACGGTTCGACGCGGACACCGAACAGCGTGATAAGAAGGGGCGCCTGATCAGCACTGACGAGGAGGCCGGCCATGGTGGCAGGGGTGCCGCGCATACCCTCGATACGGCAGTCGCGGATATCGGCTCCGGCGAGCTTCGCGTGGGAGAGGTCGGCACGGCTCAGATCACATTTGCGGAAGATTACACCGGTGAGATCGGCTGAGTAGAAGTCGGTTTCGGTGAGGTTGCAGCGCTCGAAGACGCAGCGGTCCAGACGAGCCATGCGCAGAAGTGCGAGGTCGAGTTTGCACTCCTGAAACAACACACTGCTCCACTGTGCCTCACTGCATGTCGCGCCAGTGAGGCGCGTGGACAGGATCTCGACGCGTTCGAAGGAGCTGCCAGTCAGATTGATATTAGCCAGGTCAGCATTTTCGATCCGTGAGTCGCGCATGCGCAGACGCTGTGCGCCGGGATGGGAGAGCGTGACAGACCGCCAGATGCAACGATCGACGGTGGATGGCTGGCCGCGTGGACTAAAGAGCGGCGGCAATATCGTATCTATGGCTGTTGCATCGGAGACGGTCCCGGAGGTCAGCTGCTGCGAGAAGGTCTCTTCGAGGAGCGCGGGATCCATGTCCGGCGGGATGCGTCCCTTCGCCTTTGCGACCATGACACCAGAGTATATGTTGGTCTTGCCGGGACGGCGACGTTGCGAGCCGAGCGGCGGCTATTCGATTGATGCCAGGTGCTCGCGTATGGCCAGCTTGATGAGGTCCATATTTGTGTGAAGGCCGAAATCTTTCATGATCCGGTATTTGTGAAAGGCCACGGTCCTGGTAGTCAGATTCAACATTTGGGCTGCTTGCCTCATTGTGCGTCCATCGGCGAGCAGTTGCAGCACTTCGCGCTGGCGATGGGTAAGGGCCTTATGGGAGTGAGAGGCACCCTCTGCCAGTTGTTTTGCAAGGGACGCTGTTACGTATGACTTTCCTTCCGCCAAATAACGCAGGGCACGGGGAAGCTCCTTTTTTGCAGCACGACGCAACAGCATCCCGGAGGCACAGCCGTGGAGAGTACGCGACGCGACGAGAGCATCCTCTTTCTTCGCAATCGCCAACAGCTTTGTCCGTGGAACCAGTTTCTTCAGCTGGCGAATGGCGCCCAATTCCGTCAATGAAGGTAACGCGGTGACGATGACGTCCGGTTGCAGTTCGACGGCTGCTGTCATAACACTCGCCAGATCGGAGAAAGTTCCAACTACGTCAAACTCCGATTGGAGAAGTTCCTGATATGCAACCAAGAACGATGCGCGTTCGTCAGCCAATACTATGCGAGGCCGGCTCATACTCATTCGTTCCCCTTGGCGGTCTGAAAACCCGCTCTCCACCAGGAAGACTCCACGCGGGAACCCAACGCAGGAGGAGCACACAATCCCGGAATCCACGTTGCTTCGCAAGGATAGGTTTATCTAAACGGGGCTGGAACTGTCAGAAGTTACAGGAAACGGCTGGATGAGAATTGCATCCGTCTACGCGGCACGCATCGCTCTCATAGAGGCTCCGGCGACCGTGTCGAGGTAATTGGGTAGTACTTCTGCGCTTTCTGACAGTTGGCAGGTCACCATCGTAGTCGTAGGGTGAACGTGAGTTCCCTTCCACGAGCGTTTGACCAGGCGGGAGACATGACACAGTCCTCGAAGCCTAAGGCAACCGTAGTCCTGATTGACGATCATCCCGGCGCACTCGTGACCGCGTGCGACATCATGAAGGGTGAGTTCGACATTCTAGCCACTGCGCCTGGCGGCGACGCGGCTCTCGACGCAGTCTCAACTCTTCATCCAGATCTGGTGATTTTGGACATAGGCATGCCAGGAAGAAACGGGTTCGAGACGGCACGACGATTGAAAGAAAGCTCTCGTGCAACCAGGATTGTGTTTCTCACGGTGATGGAAGATGCAGACTACGCCTACGCCGCTCGTGAGATAGGTGGCAGCTATGTGATAAAGCGCCGCATGCACAGCGATCTTCTGGTGGCGGCACGGGAAGCGATGGAGGGAAAGCTTTTCTTTTCCCCGACGCTGCCATCGGGCCCCCATTTGTCCTGACGTGCGATTCACGGGCCGCATGGGGAGATATCTGGCCGGAACAATGCTGAGTGGGTTCGGCGCAGCGTTCTGGTTGCTCTTTCCGGTGTTCTTGCATTTACAGTCTGGGCTTGCATCGCAGTGTAGTCTTTAACCGATGAAGCTTTGGCGCCAAGTAATTGTGGGGTTGGCGGCGACATTCCTGCTATCCTCGGCGCGCGCCGAGAACGTGAAGAACGTACTTGTGCTTCACATGGAAAGCTCTCGCCTTCCTGCAAATATCGTCGCCGCGAAGGCGATCCAGGAAACCATAGGACGAGAACCCGGCACTCAGATTTTTGAAGAGTACATGGATGAAAACCGACTGACTGCTGAGTATCCGGCATTCGCAGAGAGGATCACCCAGAAGTATGCCGGCAAGAAGATGAATGTGATCCTGACCGTGGGGCCGCCTGCCTTCAGCTTCATGATGAAGTACGGAGAACAGCTTTTCCCGGCAGTGCCGATTGTTTTCTCGTTTATCGAATCCAGAACGCTGCCGCCAGAATTGCCGCACAACGTAACCGGGGTGAGCAACACCATCAGTTATGCAAGCACGGTGGGTCTAATCCTCAAATTACAGCCGGATACGCAGCGGATCGTCGTGGTTGCGGGCTCGTCTGCCGATGACATATCGCGACGAAACGGTGTGGCGGAGGAATTTAAGAGTTATGAGGGAAGGCTGGACTTTGAGTATCTCGAGGACCTGCCACTGTCACAAATGTTGAGTCGTCTGGGCCAGCTTCCCAGTCACAGCGCTGTACTCTTCAGTACATTCTTCAGGGATGCCCGTGGGCAACTGTATATCCCAAAGCGCGTATGCCAACTGATCGTCGACTCCTCGAATGCGCCCGTATATGGGACATTTGAGACCCTCATGGGATGTGGAATTGTTGGCGGTAGTCTTTTGCAAATAGAGGCATCCGTCCGCAAGGCTGCGGGCCTTGCACTCCAGGTCATGAACGGTAAGAATGTCGCCTCTATCCCAGCTGAGCCGGCGCCTCCGAATGAGATAGCCGTGGATTGGCGACAGTTGAAGAAGTGGAATATTCCAGAGAGCAGATTGCCGGCAGGAACGGCGGTCATGTACCGCGAACTCTCGGACTGGGAACTCTACCGTAAATACATCTGGGTGGGAATCACGATTCTCGCGCTCCAGTCGGTTCTTATCATCCTTCTGACGATTCAAATGCGTGCCCGCAAACGTTCAGATCAGGCCGTCGGGCTCCTGACTGGGCGGCTCATCAGCGCAAGCGAGGAGGAACGAAGGTATATTGCGCGAGAGCTACACGACGATATCGGCCAGCGACTTTCTCTGGTTTCAGTGCAGCTGGGAATGTCCGGCAATCAACTGCCGGTAGACGCAGTGGCAAGCCGCACGGAACTAGATCATTCGGTTGCAGAGCTGGATGCACTTATTTCCGATGTACACAATCTGTCGCATCGGCTGCACTCTTCCAAGCTGGAGCATCTCGGGCTGAAGGCAGCGATGAAGGACTTGTGCCAGGAGATGGCGAAACGACACGGATTGCAGATCAATCTTGAGGCACAGATTGCACAGGAGGGTCTCTCTGGCGATGTTCCACTTTGCTTTTACCGCGTCGCGCAGGAGGCCCTGAGCAACGTCGTCAAGCACAGCGATACAACCAGAGTGCAAGTGAGTCTGACTCAGGCACCGGGAGCGCTACGAATGCGGGTGCAGGACTGGGGACGTGGATTCAAGACTGGGGAGGCTCCTGCCGGACTTGGATTTACAGCGATGCACGAGCGTCTTCGCAGCATTGGGGGAAGATTGTCCATCGAGTCAAAACCTGGCGAAGGAACTGTGGTGACCGCTGAGGCGCCGATCCCGACGAGCAATGGATTCAGTGCCGATCATTCCGCCATCGGATCGCGGGAATAATTCAGAGTCGCGAGGCCCTGGTCCCCGCCGCCGATAAAGCTACTTGCGGCGCCTCCGAATTGGAGCGCCTCGTTGACATTCGCGCTGCGCCACCTGTCAGTTGTGCCAGTTGTTGGGCCAGTTTTGTGGGCCTTAGGATTTTGTCACGCTTGGAGAATTTGATTGGCTATGCAGATCCGGAAGCTAGTGTCGCTGGTCCTTGCCGGAATAATGTTGCCAGCGACCAACGCTCTGCCGCAAAACCAACCCCTGCCTTCCGGCACGGGCCGTCCAAAGCTAGGCCTGGTTCTTGAAGGTGGCGGTGCATTGGGATTGGCTCATATCGGGGTCATTCAGTGGATGGAGGAACATCGGATACCGGTGAGCTATGTCGCCGGAACCAGCATGGGAGGCCTCGTCGGCGGAGTGTATGCAACTGGACGATCCGCATCGGAGGTGCGGCAGGTTGTTCAGAGCATCGATTGGGACGCGGTATTGAGGGGTCAAACGCCTTACAGCGATCTGACGTTCCGGCGCAAAGAGGACGCCCGTGACTATCCCAGCACGCTCGAATTCGGATTGCACAAGGGATTGCACTTGCCTGAGGGATTCAATTCCGGCCAGCAAGTTTCGCTGATTCTCGATCGTATTGCACTCCCGTATTCCGAGCTTTCAAGTTTCAATGAGCTGCCGATCCCATTTGCCTGCGTCGCGACAGACCTGCAATCTGGAAAACCCTATGTTTTCCGAAGCGGATCTCTTGCCCTGGCGTTGCGATCGACGATGTCCCTGCCGGGACTTTTTACGCCGGTTCGTTCAGACAATCATATTTTCGCCGATGGCGGTTTGTTGCAGAATATCCCGATCGACGTTGCGAAAGAGATGGGTGCGGACGTGGTGCTGGGAGTTCACCTCGAGGTAGCACCGCTGGATCCTGACGCGTCGCTTTCCAGTTTTGGGGTGTTGGGGCGATCTGTTTCCGTGATGATTGCCGCGAACGAGCTCCGCTCGATGGAGAAAGCGGACCTGCTGGTGTCGGTTCCGTTGCAGAAGTACACGAGCCTGGACTACAACCAGGCGAACGAAATTATCAAAGCGGGATATGATGCAGCGGCCTCGAAGAGCGCGGTTCTCTCCACTTTTTCGGTCGACGAGAGCACGTGGAAGCAGTATCTAGCCGATCGGGAGGCCCGGCGTAAAACTACGCCCGTGCCGCAGTTTGTCGAGGTCGTGGGCGGGAGACCGGAACTGGCGCACGACGTCGAAAAGAGTCTCTCTGATTTAGCAGGAACGCCTGTCAATACAGACAAGCTGAACAAAGACATTATGGGGATGTCGGGGACGGGACAGTTCCTCAGCCTTACCTACTCGATGGTGGAGAGGAACAACCAGCAGGGCTTGCAGATACAGACTGAACGAAAGCCCTACATCCCGCCCCTGGTCCGCCCGCTGATCTTTATTGATGGATCGCAGTACAACAACGTGCTGTTCACTGTCGGGGCCAGGATCACGTATACGGATTTTGGCACCTACCGTTCGGAGTTGCGCAACGATGTGATTGTGGGCTCGAATTATGCTCTGGACAGCGAGTATTACCATCCGTTCAAACCTACAACTCGTTGGTTTATCTCGCCACGTGTGGGACTGTTCAGCCGTCAGCTCAATCTTTATTCGGATCAAACACTTCTGGCGACCTACAGGCAGAAAAAGGCTGGCGGCGGTGTGGATGCGGGATATGCTTTTGGGCGAAGTGGCGAATTGCGTCTGGGCTATGAAGGCGCCTATGAACGGCTGTCACCGATCATCGGGAATTCGTCCGTATTGCCCACCGTCTCTGGCCAAACCGGCGATATCCGAGCTCAATATCAGGTGGAAGATACGGATAATCCTGTTGTTCCACTTGCAGGAAGGAGGCTCCTGTTGTATGCGAAGGGGTTCGTTGTCAACCCGGATGCACCCGGAGCATTTCCGCTGGCTGAGGTACAGTCCAGTAACTTCTTCCCTCTGAATGGACGATCTTCCGTATATTTCAACCCGTCCGGCGGCACGAGTTTCGGCTACAAGACGGGTATACCCTCATTTTCTCTTGGCGGTGCTCAGCACTTAGTGGCTTGGGGAAGCAACGAACTGCTTACGAACCAGTATTTTCTATTTCAGATGGGCTATATCAGGACATTGGCATCCCTCCCGCCCTTCCTGGGCGACAAACTGGACTTTATCGGCACATATGAATTGGGAAAGACCTATCAGCTGCCAAATGGTCCCAAACCACCCAACCTGCCGATGGATTTTGCGGCGGGCCTGATCGCTACGACAATCATCGGCCCAATCGAAATCGGCGGCGCTATCGGGGATTACGGGCGCGGCAGATTTTTCTTTCAAATCGGCAGGGCGTTCTGACCAGCGTCGCGCATCTCTAATCTCACGACAATCCCCGCCGCCGAAACCCTTCTTACATCCGCTTGTTTCGGACGATTGGCGTTTCTAGCTAGCATCCACCGAAGTAAGATCAGCCTTCACTTTGTTCTGGCGGATTGCCTTCAGCAGGGCAGCGTGGTCCGACTCCGTCTGGTCTCCATAACTTTCCGCCCAGGATGCTAGCGCCTCATCGAGAACAGGGGAATTGCCACAATAGCCAGCGATACGCGCAGGATCGCCGGTCCGGGAGTGAGCACGCGCAAGGATAGTTCCGCAGGCCCAGGCGTAGAAATTGAACGTAACCCCAGTAAGGAACTCAACCGGCATGGAGGCCTTGAGATTTTTCATTTGTCTTACGTAATAATCGCGGCCTTCGATCCTGGTGTAGCCAAGCATGGGATCGGACGATGCCTGAAGGGCTCTGTGGCCGACGACGACGCGCTTCCCGTTGTGCTCGTACACGGGGAGTTTCGGCACAAACGGTGCAAGCGCGGGCGCAACGGATTCCTTTACCTGCAGGAACAGAGGATCGTCATCACCGTTCCCAAAGAGCAGAACAAGATATGCCCGCGTGCCGACCGATCCCACACCGACCACTCTGTGCGCCACGTCAGCCACGTGATACCGGCTCAGCATAAAACGCCTTTCGAGTGAAAGAGACTCTGAGTAGTCATTCAGGCCTTTCACTACTTTGTCGCGTGTCGCTTTGTCGACTTTGGTCAGGATGGGGGGATCTTCGCGAAAAGTCCACGACCCATCGGTGCCGTGATCAGCGACTTTGGGTAGAAGTGCGCGGTTGTCGGTTCTTTGCGCCTTGGCGAGCGTCTTTGCGATGACCGCCTTTGACTTGGGATCGATCTTCAGAATGGGGTTCTTGCGGTCAGGATAGGCGTGGAGATACCACACGTCCAAGACACCCATCTGTTGCAGGCGGTTGACATTGAACCGGTAGCCGCTTACGCAGCGCTCGACAGCCGCCGCCCGCTCGCGCGCGTTTAATCCGTTTTGCCGCCCTGCCACATTTACGCTGGCAACCAGGCGCTTCAAATCCCACTCCCAGGGGCCGAATACCGCTTCGTCGAAGTCGTTGAGATCAAATACGACCTCACGCTGTGGCGTGCCGTACAAGCCGAAATTATTCAGATGAGCATCGCCGTCGATCACAACGGAGGAGCCGGTGATAGGTGTCTCAGCGAGATCGCGTGCCATGACGCATGCTGAGCCACGCAAGAATGCGAACGGCGAGGCGGCCATGCGCCCCATGCGCAATGGAATCAGGTTCGCTTGCCGTCCTTTGTTGTTCGCCTGCACGGTTTCTACGGGGTCGGGCCGCGTCTTTCCGGGCTTCCATGCAGCGTGCGACTCACGCGGCACTGTGCGGCGCAGTTCCTTGCCTTCCTGGCGCCGCAGCTCCCATGGGACCATGGCGCGGTCCAAGTCAAATGCGTGAAGCCTCTCTATCGCTGGCTTTTTCATTCTTTCCCCTCCTTGAGCCCGGGCCGGAGATGATTAAAGCATTTTCGTGAAAAGAGTGTCGTACCCGTGCGCGGGCTCGGGGAAATCCAGTATGCGTCGGCGTTGCCGCACAACTGTACTGGCAGTTTTGACAGGTACAGACGACCATGGCAGCTCAATATCCTGCCAAGTTGGCTGGAGTCCTTCGATGGATTGCCGCTGGACAAGTTTGCGGACCGCGGGCAGTGCGCACCTGCAGGGCGGTCAACGCGGCGAGACGCCGACAACCCGCACAAAGCGAAAGGTCCTGCAGGGTAAAGGTCCGCCGCAACCGTATAACGCGATTCTTTTCGAGCCGTAACGCTATTCTTTTCGAACCGAGCTTACATCTTCGGCCGCTACATGCGGCTTCCGGGAGCGAGAATGCCGCGCCTTCACTGTGCAGAGTCAAACATTGGCCGCTTCACGATTTGCTTCCTACTCGCCTGGGCGACGGTTTCAGCCCACGCGATAAAGAACCGCGATCTCGTGATCATGAAAAATGGCGATCGTCTAACGGGCGAAATAAGCAAACTTGATAACGGGATCCTGTATTTCGGCGTTGACTATGTGTCCAGTTCGATCCAATTGGACTGGCTCCAAGTGGAGTCGGTCAAAAGCCCCGCCGTGTTCCAGGTTGTCCTTAAGGATGGCAGCCATCTGGCTGGGACGATAGGAAAAGTGCCATCAAAGAAAGCGCCAGGAAAGGACTTTGAGATACGCGCAGGCAGCTCTACCGTAAGCGCCGCAGGCCCGGACGTAGTCGGTATCGAAACCAGGAAACGGAATTTCTGGAGACAGCTTACTGGTTCGATGGATTTTGGTTCTGACTTTACCAGCGGCAATAGCCAGGTTTCACTGGCCACGAACGCGAGCGCATCGTATTCCACGACGCGCTGGCGCGGGGGCGTCAATTTGACCTCCTCTTTCAGCGGGCAAACGAACAGCTCCACGACTAACCTCCAGGAAGTGTCCGGGACACTGGAACGTTTTATGGGCAAAAACTCGTCTGTGGTAGCCCTGTCCGATTTTCTGCATAGCTCTCAACAAGATTTGCAACTTCGCTCCACGCTGGGAGGCGGTTACGGTCAATATGTGTTTCGAACAAATCAGAATACCGGCCTATGGATACTCGGCGCGGTTTACACCCACGAGCAGTTTGAAGCCACCGCTGCTCAGCCACCCAGTCAGAATATTGAGGCTTTGCTCGGCGCTAAGTATCAGCTGCTCCGCTTCAGCCGATATAATCTGCAATCGTACTTGTTTCTTTTTCCCGGTCTATCGGACGCCGGCCGCATTCGCGCAACAACAAAGACCACGTTCTACGTGAAACTTCCAAGTAACTTTTACACAAACCTATCATTCTGGGATAACTACGACAGCCGTCCTCCAAGCACAGCGAAGAAGAATGAGCTGGGCATCAGCAGCGGTGTTGGCTGGACATTCTGAGCGCGTACGAGGAGAGCACGTTCCATCCATCCATGGGTGACATCTGAAATGGAAGCGTCGGCTGTTCAGCCCATGGAGACCAGACGCTCGCGTATGGCCAGTTTGTAGAGTTCCGAGTTGCTGTGCATGCCGAAGTCTTCCATGATTCTGTACTTATGGAAGGCCACTGTTCGCGTGGTGAGATTCAATACGTTTGCCGCTTCCTTCATCGTTCGTCCTTCGGCGAGCAACTGGAGGACCTCGCGTTGCCGGGGCGTGAGAGATCCCTTAGAGCGCGTCACGGGGTCACGAATGAAGTCCTCGGTCAACTTTTTCGCCACGGACGGCGCCACGTAGGTCTTGCCGCTCAAGATCTCTCGAATGGCATAAGTGAGTTCTGAGGCCGCGGATTTCTTTAACAAATAACCTGAGGCCCATTCGCGGAGGGCCTCGTGAGCAACAGCGGAATCTTCATTCACAGTGACGACAAGGATCCGCGTCCGAGGGAGCAGCTTCTTGAGCTCGCGGCCCGCAGCCATGCCATTCAGCAGCGGTAGACCGAGATCAACGATGACCAGATCTGGCTTTGAATCCGGGGCATTGGCGAGCAGGTCGCGCCCATTGGAGGCAGCGCCTACGATTTCAAACTCAGGTTCCAGCAATTTGCGAAACGCGTCGACCAGCAGAGTGTGGTCGTCGGCTAGAAATATTCGGGGCCTCGTCATCTTTCACGCTCCATGCAGAATGGCCAGTGGTGGAGAAGGGTGCGCAGCAACCCATTCTGGAAAGGCTCGAGGGTGGGGACCCAGAAATTAAGACTACGAATGAGCGGCGAGAATAAAAGATCGACTGGAACAACTAACCCTAGCCATCAGTCAGGGACCGGCTCTGAAGAGCTTCTTGGTCCACAGTGCGAGGAGTCTAACAAAAGCCTGGCTGCAGGGTCACGATAATAATTAGACAATTAAAATCGAGAGCCGTTACTGAGATCCGCGGAAGTTCTGAGGGGGCGAATGATATACCGAGATTAGCCTATGCGGACGTTGGACTATATGTAACCGTTATGGGCATGTTTTAGATCGGCGCGAGGAAGGGCTGCCGAGACTTACGTCAAACGTTTTCTTTGCCCAGGCTCTATTCTGATCAGCGCGGTGGCATCGTGCTGTAGTCCGTGCTTCCAAGCACCTTGTTGCCAGCACCCCGAGGGCCGTAATTCGCTGGAGAGGCGATTGTATGGCAATTCCGATCTGAATAACATCCTCTTGCGCAAGTAACGTCGTTCGGCACATTCCACAAACGAGTGGAGGATCCTAAATGCAGTCACAAATTGCCATCTCACGGGTCGCAGCAACTATGGTTCGTGCTTCTTTCTTTTCAGAATACGGGTGATCTCTGGAGAGAACTCGCCGATCCGGTTGATTCCAGCACCGACGAAGACTTGCGTCACTGCGACCTGATATCCCTTGACCGTCCATTTGGAATTTCCCGGGTCCCACTCGGTTGCCAGCGCTGCAGAGCCGAAAGCGCCGATATAGGGCATGAGTTGTGGCCGCTGCGATTTCTCCGTTCGATCGTAGGTCACAAAGTTCCTCGCAATTGCGCGCCGTGTACGAGGCCAGAAGCCTACGCAGGTGCAGCGGTCGTAGCGCGGCTCCCATCCGACCACGCCGTTTCCCAATGATGTAATGGAGTTCTGAATGATGAATTGAACCTGGTGGTTTCCGAGCCGCTTTGCGAACCCTCCAAATCCGTCTCCCCATTGCGGATACGCGGCCTGGTCGCGGAGCGCAAAGAATGTTGTCTTCACGTAAATGCCGGGCGTGGTGTAGGTCTGCCTGACGTAGAGGACCGCGCGTTGATGACCATTCAGAGGCAGCCGGGGAACACCCTTCGGGATGTATGAGCCATAGAGCCAGTTCACATTGATCTGGTTCTCTGTGGTCTGCGATTGCGACTGACCATGGCAAAGAAATGCCTGAGTGAGACACCCTATCGCGACTGCCAGAATCCCCGCTACCCTTGGCATGGTCACCCGTCATAGGCATGCGCATCCCGGTCGGCAGCCTGGTTATAGTCGCTTACAGACTCCAAGGCTGACCCTGGTCGATAGATATTCGCAACTAGCATTCTTCACAGTCGCGCCTCACGTCCCGACCACCTGTCAATTTTGCCAGTTGAACCGGCCGCCAAGACACCTATGCTGGCCGGTACACGAGGTTTTGGCATCTCGCAGATTCGAGTGAGGCACGGCGGCGGTGTGCCGGCGGCGGTCTCCTGCACGGCACGACCCGAATTCAGCTGTCCACACACTGGGCGAGTAGAGTACTGCATGCAGCCAAGGCCGATGGAATCTGCGCAATAGGTCCGGCTGCACGGTTCCAGATGAGGCACGGTTTTGCTTTTTTGGCCGATGCGCCGGCCGAGTATCTTTCAGAGGCGGGAACACTTGTAGAGTGAAGAGCTGTTTATGAGTCAACGAAAAACAAGTAAGACGGCGCGAGCAAATAAAGAACAGAGCAAACGCCGCTGGCTGGCATACGCCGCGATCGTCATGGCGGCGATCGTGGGTGTCATCGCCTACAGGCAAATGTCTCCGGGGCGCGCCGATGCACGCGTGGCGCCGCCCGCTTCGGCCGTAGCTCCGATGCCGCCCCCCGCAGCGAATGCCGCATTCGCTGCAACGGAACCGAATGCCTCCCCCGCTCCAGCGAAAACACCGCGCGGCATGGCCTGGATTTCCGGCGGAGAGTTCTCGATGGGCGCGCAGGATCCACCGGACATGGATGAGGTGGGGATGAAGGCGACGATCGATTCCCGCCCTGTTCACCGCGTTTATGTCGATGGCTTCTTCATGGACAAGAGCGATGTCACCAATGCGGAATTTGCGAAGTTCGTTCGGGCGACTGGATATGTCACCGTTGCGGAAAGAAAGCCGCGCGCGGAGGACTTTCCTGGAGCGCCACCGGAGAATCTGGTCGCGGGCTCGGTGGTCTTTAGCCCGCCCGATCACGGGGTGCCTCTCAACGACTACTTTCAGTGGTGGAATTATGTTGCGGGCGCAAATTGGCGTCATCCACTTGGTCCGAAGAGCAGCATCACGGGAAAGGACAACTATCCCGTCGTCCAGGTGGCATACGAGGATGCAGTTGCATATGCGAAGTGGGCCGGGAAGAGACTGCCGACGGAGGCGGAGTGGGAGTTCGCGGCGCGGGGTGGTCTTGCGGGCAAGCCTTACATCTGGGGCGATGAGTTTCGACCCAGTGGACGCTGGATGGCCAACACACACCAGGGACACTTTCCCGACAAAGATACTGGAGGCGACGGCTATGCCGGCATCTCGCCGGTTGCTACGTTTCCGGCCAATGGATATGGGCTTTATGACATGGCAGGGGATGTGTGGCAGTGGACAAGCGACTGGTACCGGCCCGACTACTACCAGCAACTTGTAGCGCAGGGCGGCGTAGCACGAAACCCGGAGGGGCCGGAGTCGGCGTTCGATCCTGCTGAACCGGGCCATGCGAAAAAGGCGCAGCGTGGCGGCTCATTTCTGTGCACTGATCAATACTGCTCGCGTTACATGGTGGGCACGCGGGGCAAGGGCGACACCGATACCGGGACGAATCACCTTGGCTTTCGATGTGTCATGACGCTTCAGCAATGGGAGACCAAGCAGCCCAGTCCGAAGTCTCGTGCGCAGCAGGGTGCGTAGTTGAGAGAAGCAAGGTCCTTTGCGCAATCTGTCTTACCACCAAGTGAGGCGCCCCAGCGCGTTCCCATCCGGCTCGAAGAAGTAGTCCGGGGAAAGGGGATTTATGAATCAACAGGAGGTCCGTAGCTGCCGCCCATTCCTTCTCATGGAAGGCGGCCCTCTCTACCACCTTGAAAAGCGCGTGGGGCTTATCAGGGAGCATGCGCCGTTGACTATCAGGCGTGCGGCGCTATCTGTGGTGATTACCTGGCTGCCGTTGCTCATCTTGTCTGCCATACAGGGAAGAGCCGCAGGGCACAACGTTACCATGCCATTCCTGCGTGACTTCAGCGCGTATACGCGCTTTCTCCTTGCCATACCGCTGCTGCTTGTTGCAGAAGTCGTTCTAGGGCCAAGGATCGCAGAAGCTGCGGAGCACTTCATAAGATCGGGGGTTGTCGGTGAGAGCGATTATCAGAAATTCGATAGCTATATAGATGCCGGCCTACGATCACGTGATTCTGTTCTGGCAGAAGCCGTGATTGCGGTCATTGCATATGTGGGCACCATGATTTCTTCCGGTGCGACAGTCGTTCACGTTTCAACGTGGCGGACAAATCAAATCGGTTCGTTCTCTTCCCACACTTGGGCGGGCTGGTGGCTGCTGCTGGTTTGCGTGCCGTTGCTCCAGTTCCTGGTGTTGCGATGGCTCTGGCGGCTCTTTCTGTGGTTTCAATTTCTCAACCGCGTATCCAAACTCGATATGCACCTCTATCCGACCCATCCGGACGAATCCGGCGGACTGGGATTCGTAGGCGAGGCACAGAGGTTCTTCGGCAGCCTGTTGTTCTCTTATTCTGTTGGAGCTGTTGGCGTCCTGGCGAACATGATCGTCTATGACCAAACTCCGTTGAAGAACTTCGCCTCGGCGATTGCCACCTATGTTGTGGTGGCTCTCCTCATCATCCTGGGGCCGCTCGTGATTTTCACCGGCAGGCTCTTGAAGACGAAACGCAAAGGGCTCCATCAGTACGGCGCGCTCGCAACCACCTACACGGGCTCATTTCAGAGGAAATGGATCGGCAACCAAAATCCTGAACACGAACCGTTGCTGGGCACGGGTGATATTCAATCCCTCGCGGATCTCGGCAACAGCTACGGTTTTATCGAAAAGATGGGCCTTCTGCCGCTCGATCTTCGCACTGTTCTCCATTTGATCCTTGCCAGCCTGCTTCCGATGACGCCGCTACTGCTGACAGTAATGCCTCTGAAAGACATAGTGAAATTGCTTGTTAAGGCGCTTCTCTAAAGGCAGCCAAGGGCGACATTATCGGCATGCCACGCAGTTGAAGTCGCCTGGGAGACGCCGCTGGTCTTCGCGCGAGATAGGATTCGCTAAGACCGACCTGTTACCGCGTGAGTTCCATGATGCCGAAGCGCTCCGGCACATGGAAGGATTCGCCCATTGGGGTCTGCCAGGCGAGGAGCTGTCGCGAGGCTCCCTGACTGCGAAAGAAGTTAATGCGAAGCTTGCTACCGGTATGGGGCTGTTGCGGGTCGATGGCAGTGAACGGAATGCGCATGGCTCCGTACCAGATTTTCTTTTCCGGATCGATGTGTGCGGCGGTCTCGAATCCAGAGTTCCACTTCGAGCCGTCGCGATGAGGCTGGTCGAGATCAATATCGAGATCGAGCCATTCGTTTTGCGGCGACAATTCGAATTCCTTGTAGCGACGAATGTGTTGGAAGTCCGAGCCGATGAACGCCTCGGCAACGTCCCAGTTCCAAAGGTGGCTTGTATCGGTCTTGGTTTGCGGCGAGGGTTTCAGGTTGAGATCCAGGTAAGGGCAGACAAAGAGGAGATACAAACTGGAATCCGTCCAGCGGGATCGCACCTCTGTTCTTAACTGCTGGACCGGCCGGCCGTAGTTATCGCCCTCGAAGAATATCGGGGAAGCGTCACGCCAGAACGGAGACCGAGGATCCAGGTTAAGCGCGGCATCCTGTGGGGTGCGTACGCTCCGGATAATTTCCGGATGATGAGATGGGTTCGGATACGCCATGCTGATCGCGGAGAGTATAGCGACAACGATGACCACTCCGGCACTAAAGCCAGTTCCTCGTCTGGGGGCATCCATCGTTCGCAGGAGGATGGAACGTTCACGTTTCATCTGAATGGAGACTGTATCAGCACGCGTGAACGTAGCCGAAAGGTATGGTGCGCCCGGAGAGATTCGAACTCCCGACCTAATGCTCCGGAGGCATTCGCTCTATCCAGCTGAGCTACGGGCGCGCAATTTTAATTTTACATGACGTGCTGTTCATAGTCCGTTCACAGATAGAAAAGCAGATCCTTCTCTGCCTCTCGTTGTCTTTTGGGTTTCGGCCCGTTTTCGATTGCAAGTGTCGCATGCACGACGTATAGTTCGTGCTGCCATACACAGCGAGACGGTCCTGTCCCGAAAGCGTGATCGATAAGGCTGATTGGCGGCATCGCACTGCGTGGCCCGTGCGCGCCGATCCGGGCCGGACAAGGGCGCCTTAACCCTACCAATTCCACTCTCACTAAAGGCGACTCGAACCATGAGCAGTTTCGAGTGGGACTCTGATATCCGAAACAGAACAGGAGTATCGATATGAATTTAACTACCGAACAACGTGAGCAAGCGGCCGCCGAGCTGAAGAGGTTTGGCGCGGATCTCCAACTCAGTGACGATCAGAAGCAAAGGCTCCAAGAGGCCCTGGCAGAAGGCCGTGCCAAGCTCGGCGAATACCTCAAGGCCAATCCAAACACCACAAAAGCCGACATCGCCAAACAGGTTATCACCCATCGTACAGAGATCCGGCAACGTCTGGTGGCCTTCCTGACTCCGGAGCAATTGACGAAGTGGGATGCGGAAGTCGGCAAGGCCAAGGAATTCCTAGGCCAAGCAATGGCTGCATAGTCACATACTCGTTCTCATCGATGGCGATTGCCGAACTGCGGTCGCCATCGATTTTTTGCAAGCCCCATCACAGTCATGAAGGCGCGAACGGCTCAATACTGACTTGCAGGCTATGAGAGAGGGGCGGCTGAAATCCAGCCGTTCAGCAACTACCAACACAAGCTATTTTGGTTTTTCGATTCGCAGGTCGCGCTTGCGTTCGAGTTCGCTCATGGTGGACTGGATGAGCTGCTTGGCGCCGTTGATCTGATCGAGAACGGTTTGGAGATCAAGCGCAGGTTTGGTGGGATTGCGGTTGGAGACGCAATAGACGCCGTGCTGGCCGATGAGGATGAGGGCGTCGGTGAGCATGTCGAGCGAGACGGCGAGGCGGCCCCGCTCCGTGCCAAGCATGAACTCGTGTTTTTCTAAAGAGTCGCGGTGTTCGGCGAGGGTCGAAGCGCCGCTATATTGCGCAACACCGCCTGACTTATCTGCTGGAACACCGCTTGACCTATCTGCTGAAACACCGCTTCGCGCTTCCTCCGCGCTGTCTTTCGGATCGGCCACTACCACTCCTTCGCGGCGGTATCGACGGTGAGAGGCTCGCGTGACGGCGCGCCCTTCCAGCGAAGAATCGGCTTGCGCGCGGCGGCGGTCTCGTCCATGCGTTTGACTCGGGTGGCGTGCGGCGCCTGCAGAACCAGGAGCGGATTCTCTTCGACTTCGCGCGCGATCTGCTGCATGGCATCAATGAAGAGATCGAGCTCTTCTTTCGATTCGCTCTCGGTAGGCTCGATCATGAGCGCGCCGGGGACGATGAGCGGGAACGAAACTGTGTAGGGGTGGAAGCCATAATCGATGAGGCGCTTGGCGATGTCGCCGGTCTTGATACCCCGCGCCTGCTGCTTCTTATCGCTGAAGACGACCTCGTGCATCGAAGGCGTCTTATACGGCAATTCGTAATAGCCTTCGAGCTTTTTACGGATGTAGTTGGCGTTGAGCACGGCGTCTTCGGTGGTCTGGCGGAGGCCGTCCGGGCCATTCGCAAGGATGTAGGCGAGGGCGCGGACGAACATGCCGAAGTTGCCATAGAACATGCGTACGCGGCCGACGGAGTGCGGGCGATCGTAGTCGAGGCGGAGTGTGCCGTCGGCATTTTCGCGGACGACAGGGGTGGGCAGAAAAGGCTCGAGGATCTTCTTGCACGCAACCGGGCCGGAGCCGGGGCCACCGCCGCCGTGCGGTGTGGAGAAGGTCTTGTGCAGGTTGAGGTGCATGACGTCCACGCCGAAATCGCCGGGGCGCGTCTTGCCGCAGAGCGCGTTCATGTTGGCGCCGTCCATATAAAGGAGCGCGCCTTTGGAGTGGAGGACATCGGCGATCTTGTGGATCTCGGCCTCGAAGACGCCGATGGTGGAGGGGTTGGTGAGCATGAGCGCGGCGGTCTGGTCGTCGACCTGCTTCGCGAGTTGGTCGATGTCCACCATGCCGTGCTGGTTGGAGCGGAGGTTCTCGACCTGGTAGCCGCAGACCGCAGCGGTGGCAGGATTGGTGCCGTGCGCGGAGTCGGGGATGAGGACCTTGCGGCGCGGATTCCCTTTCGATTCGTGATAGGCGCGGGTGAGCAGGATGCCGGTGAACTCACCGTGCGCGCCGGCGGCGGGCTGCAAGGTGATGGTGTCCATGCCGGTGATTTCGATGAGCGCCTTCTCAAGTGTGTGCAGCACTTGCAGGGCGCCCTGCGAGAGCGATTCAGGTTGATATGGATGCGCTTCAGCGATGCCCTCGAGGCGCGAGACGAATTCGTTGACGCGCGGGTTGTACTTCATGGTGCAGCTCCCGAGCGGATACATGCCAAGGTCGATGGCGTAGTTCCAGGTAGAGAGGCGCGTGAAGTGGCGAATGATTTCGATCTCGGAGAGCTCGGGGAGCTCGGGCGCTTCGGTGCGTGCGGCATCGCCGAGGAGTTTGGCGGCGTCGGCTTCGGGCACGTCGAGCGGCGGCAGGCGGTAGCCGCGCTTGCCGGGCGAGGATTTTTCAAAGAGTAACGGCTCGTTCTGTGTGAGGTGCGCGGCGACCTTCTGGCGATTGCCGGTGAAGGTGCTTCCCTGCTCTGTCGTTTCGGGCGTTGTAGCCATTCTCATTCCTTATGCGTGCACCAGCGTGGGCTGGGTGCTGTGGCTGCCGGCTAGCAATTTCGCGGTCTGATCGATCTGTTCGCGGGTGGTGAGCTCGGTGGCACACCAGAGGCTGGCGTTCCCCAGCTCGGGGTAGAAGCGCTGGAGTGAGAGGCCGCCGATGATCTTGTCATCGAGCAGGCGAGTGTTGATGGTGTCGGTAGGTTCGTCGGTGAGGAGGACGAACTCGTGGAAGCGCGGTGTGCCGGCGAAGAGCAGCTTTGCTCCGTTTTGTGACAATACCTGTGACGCATACTGCGCCTTGGCCAAGTTGTGCAGCGCCAACTCGCGGATGCCTTCTTTGCCGTAGACGCTCATGAAGATGGTGGCCATGAGCGCGACGAGGGCTTGATTGGTGCAGATGTTCGAAGTGGCTTTTTCGCGGCGGATGTGTTGCTCGCGCGTGGAGAGCGTGAGGACGAAACCGCGGGTACCATCCTTGTCGACGGTCTGGCCGGCAAGGCGGCCGGGCATCTGGCGGAGATACTTTTCCTTCGCCGCGATGACGCCGCAGTAGGGGCCACCATAGCTGAGTGCGACGCCGAAGGACTGCGATTCCATGGAGACGATGTCGGCTTCGCGTGGAGGACGCACAGCGCCCAGCGAGACGGCCTCCGCGATAGAGACGATCAAGAGCGCGCCCTTCTTGTGCGCGATCTCGGCGATGGCGGGGATATCCTCGACGACGCCGAAGAAGTTGGGCGACTGCACGAGGACGCACGCGCTCTGATCGGTAAGGGCGGCGTCGAGAGCTTTGAGATCGACGCGGCCGTCCTCGCCGTAGGCGAGCACCTGCTTATCGATGTTCTGGTGCTGTGCGTAGGTGGCGAGGACCTCGCGGTATTCGGGATGAACGGTCTTCGCGACAAGCGCGCCGGAGCGGCCAGTGACGCGCACGGCCATCATCACGGCCTCGGCCGCGCCGGTCGAGCCGTCGTACATGGAGGCGTTGGCGATGTCCATACCAGTGAGTTCGCAGATCATGGTCTGGAATTCGAAGATCGCCTGGAGGGTGCCCTGCGTGATCTCCGGCTGATAGGGCGTGTAGGAGGTGAGGAACTCACCGCGCTGCACGAGTGCATCGATGACCACCGGACGATAGTGGCGATAGGCGCCCGCGCCGAGGAAGCTGACATACCCGTTGGCGTTCTGCGCCGCAGCCTTCTTGAAGAAGTCGACGATCTCGGATTCGCCCATCTGACGCGGGATATCGAGATCGCGGGCGAGGCGGTACTCAGCCGGGATGCTCGAGAAAAGGTCGTCGATGGAGGATGAGCCGATCTCGCGGAGCATGCTCTGGCGTTCGGCGTCGGATTTGGGCAGATAGCGCATTTGGACGGTCCTTCTAAAATGTATCCGCTGCAGTGGCGAGACTAGTGGGTCTCTTCCTTGATATAGGTCTCGTAGGCGTCCTTCGAGAGGAGGTCGTTAGCATCGGCAGAATCGGAGACTTCGACCTTCATGATCCATGCCCCATGCGCGTCGGTGTTGATCTTCTCGGGCGATGCGGTGAGATCGTCGTTGACCGCGGTGACCTTGCCCGAGACGGGCGAATACAGATCGGAGACGGCCTTGACCGATTCGACGCTACCGAAGACTTTGCCCTTCTCGACGGAGGAGCCGACTTTAGGCAGGTCGACAAAGACGATGTCGCCGAGGGAGTTCTGCGCGTAGTCGGTGATGCCTACCTTGCCCCACTTACCGTTGAGCTCGATCCATTCGTGTTCTTTGGTGTATTTGTAGGCGGCGGGATAGTCCATATGTAGCAGTTCGTCCTCTCTGGATTCGTCCTTGGAGATGATTGTATTCGGGCTATGCCTGCTTTTTCGGGCGCTTGTAAAAGGGCGTCGGCACCACGACTGCTTTGACTGGCTGGCTGCGGATCTCTACTGCGATCTCCGTGGCGGGCGCGATGAATTCAATCGGTAGATGCGCGAGTGCGATGTTCTTCTTCAAAAAGGGCGATGGCGAGCCGGACGCGACGGCCCCGATCTTTTTTCCGTCGGGCGAAAGTACGGCGTAACCGTCGCGGGCGATGCCGCGTTCGGTCATTTCGAGGCCGGCGAGCTTGCGTTTGGGGCCACCCCCGGCACGTACTGCTTCGAGCGCATCGCGGCCGATGAAGTCGCCCTTGTCGAGCTTGGCGTAGCGATCGAGGCCGGCCTCGAAGACGTTGATCTCGTCCGAGATCTCGTGGCCGTATAAGGCCATGGATGATTCGAGGCGCAGGGTGTTCCGCGCTCCCAGGCCGGAGGGGAGGATTCCGAACTCCTTGCCGGCTTCGAGGACCTCATTCCAGACGCGCTCGCTGGTGGGGACGTCGGAGGGGACGTAGATCTCGAAGCCGTCCTCCCCCGTGTAGCCGGTGCGGGCGATGAGCGTGTTGTGCAGGCCGCAGACGGTGCCCCAGGTGAACCAGTAGTTCCTGATGCCGTCGAGGTCGCGGTCGGTGAGCTTGCGCAGGACGTCGACGGCCCGGGGGCCCTGGATGGCGAGCTGGGTGTAGAGGTCCGAGTAGTCGGAGACGTGAACGCCCTGCATGCGGCCTACGTTCTGGCGCACCCAGTTGACGTCCTTCTCGCGCGTGCCCGCGTTGATGACGAGCAAATAGTCGTTGTCGGAGAACTTGTGGACGATGACATCGTCGACGAAGGTGCCGTTGGGGTAGAGCAATGCCGAATAGTGGGCCTGGCCCTCCTTGAGCTTCGACGCGTCGTTCATGGAGATGTGCTGGACGGCGGCAAGCGAGTTGGGGCCACGGAGCTGGATGTCGCCCATGTGGGAGACGTCGAAGACGCCGACACCGGTGCGCACGGCCATGTGCTCGGCGATGAGGCCGGAGTATTCGACGGGCATGTCCCAGCCACCGAAGTCGACCATCTTGGCGCCGAGTCGGCGGTGCGTGGCGTTCAGTGCGGTCTTGCGGAGTGCGGCAGGCGCGGCTGTGGTGGACACGGTGCAGGAGTCCTTGGGCGAGGGTTGGCGAACCCATTAGGGTAGCACCTGCAGCGGGCTGTGGAGGGCGCGGCTAGTGCAGGAGGTATCGCGCCGAGAGGGCGATGGACCAGCCGACGATGAAGATGTGGATGACGAGCTGGGTGATGGCGAAGTGCGGGCTGAAGGGGCGTTTCGCACGGCGGGAGAGCGGCAGGACGATGTGATTCATGATCAGGTAGACCGCGATGCCGTAAAGTGCGCCGGCGAGGAAGGGGCGATCGACGAGAAACGGCAGGCGGCGGCTGGCGAGCACGTAGATGGTGGCGAGCACGAATGAGATGAAAAAGTGCAGGGCGAGGCCGAGGATGCCGGTGGCCCATCCTGATTCGAAGGCGCGCGGGCCGATGAGGCCGCTGGCCACGGTCTGCCATACGCGCTGGGGTTTGAGGCCGAGGGTTGCGGCCTGGATAGTGGCGGCGGTGGCGTCGAGGATGCCACAGGCAAGGGTGCCGATGAGGATGGCCTGCGCGGTGTCAGTCATAACCGGCGAGATGTAAGTCGTCCCTTCTTTAGATCGCGACCCGGTTTGATAGTTCTACATTATTCAGTCCGGCGATGGAGGACCTTGGATGTCTGCTGCGGTCAGCGTGCGTTTTGTCACCCGAGAGGATTATGCGGAGTGGCTTCCGTTGTGGGAGGGCTACAACCGGTTCTATGGGCGCTTCGACGGGACGGCGCTGCCGGAGGAGGTCACGCGAACGACATGGTCGCGCTTCTTCGATGCGTACGAGCCGGCGTGGGCGAGGGTGGCGGAGGCGGATGGGCGGCTGGTGGGGCTGGTCCATTACATGTTTCATCGGAGCACGATCACGATCGAGCCCACGTGTTATCTGCAGGACCTGTTCACTGCGGAGGCGGCGCGGGGAAAGGGCGTGGGGCGGGCGCTGATTGAGGCCGTCTACACACAGGCGCGGCTGTCGGGTGTGGTGAATGTCTATTGGCGTACGCATGCTTCCAATGCGACGGCGCGGCAGCTGTATGACACGGTCGCGGAGCATTCCGGCTTTGTGGTTTATAGGAGGCGGTTGGATTAGAGCGCCATTCCGAGCGGCGTACCTGGCGAGATGGCCGAGGATCTCGGCGTTGCGTACGAAGCGGAGTTGTCTTCTGAGTTGTGCGCGCGCGAGCGCGCGGTCCAAGGTTGCGGAAACTGCAGATCCTTCGCTCCGCTCAGGATGACAATCTGAGGAGGTAACGTGACCCGCACCCCTCCCCCTCCGGTGCGGGAGGCACGGTATATCAGCAATTGAATCAATAAGATATCGGCCGTACGGAGCATAAAAATGTCTTTCTAAAGGGGTTACGCGTAAATATGTCCAGCGATTGGAGATAGCAGCATGCAAAAAGCCACCACGACGGTTCCATTATCCCTTGGTAATGGAACGGTGACGGTGGCTTTTGTTGATCTCTATTTCCAGTGTAGCGAATTGAGTGGAATTAACTGGCAGGTTTTTTGCTATTTATCCCGGGCATGGTTTTGTATTGGGAAGTGCGATGTGTGTGCGCGAGCCAGGCGTGAGATGCGATGACGCAGAATATCTACGACAACCCGGAGTTCTTCGAGAACTACGGCCTGATGGAACGTTCGGTCAAAGGATTGGACGGTGCTTCAGAGTGGCCGTCGATGCGGACGCTTGTTCCGGATCTGCGCGGCTGCAGAGTAGTGGAGCTGGGCTGCGGTTATGGCTGGTTCTGCCGCTGGGCAAGCGGACAAGGCGCGGCGCATGTGCTGGGACTGGATGTGTCGGAAAAGATGCTGGCGCGGGCGATGGCCGCCGATCCAGATGGCCGGATCACCTATCGCAGAGTCGACATGGAGTCGCTCGAGTTGCCGGTGCAGTCGTTCGATGTGGCTTATAGCTCGCTTGCGCTGCACTACATCGCGGACCTGGACAAACCTCTGACGACGGTACACCGAGCGTTAGCGCCGGGCGGGCGCCTTATCTTTTCGATCGAGCACCCGATCTACATGGCACCGACCCATCCGGGGTGGCGCGTGGATGCAGACGGCCGCAAGACATGGCCTATCGACAAGTACTCGGTGGAAGGACCGCGCACGACGGATTGGCTGGCGAAGGGCGTCATGAAATATCACCGGACGATGGGGACAACGCTGAATCTGCTGATCCGGATCGGATTCGCTCTCGAGCACGTTGAGGAATGGGCACCGACGGATCGCCAGGTTACGGCAAGGCCGGAGATGGCGGAGGAACTGGAACGGCCAATGTTTTTATTGGTTGCGGCTCGGCGCGTAAGGACGTTGCTTCGGTACACTTTTGCCGCGAAAGGAAATGGTGCGATGCAGACACTCAAAACGCTTCTGTGGTTTGACGGCAATGCGGAGGAGGCAGTGTGAACTATGGCAGGATCGCACTTGCAGCGATGGGGGCCTTCGTTGCGTACTTTGTGCTGGGCGGTTTGATGTTTATGGTGCTGCCCATGCTGAAGACTCAGTACGCGAAGTATCCGGCGGTATATCGGTCGCAGGAAGGCATCAAGAGTGTGATGCCGGCGGGGATGGCGGCCATGTTCGTGGGAATGGTGGTGCTGGCGGTGCTGTACGCGATGCTTTACCACAGCGGTTCCGGCGTGAGCCAAGGAGCACGATTTGGGGCGTTGATCGGCGTCTTCGCGATTTGTGCTTTCGTGGTTCACAACTGGGTGAACCTGAACATCGGGCTGACGCTGACCGTGCAGCAGGCGGTTGCCTACTTCATTGAATGGGTGGCGGTTGGTATCGTGATCGGATTGATTTATCAACCCGCTTTACCGCACTAAAGGGCGCGGCATCAACCCGTTTTACCGCGCTAAGAGCGCCGCAAGATCGACCGGCATTGCCGCACTGAGGGAAGATCAGGATGAGCGTCGCCTCAGAACAGGTCCTGGCGTTCCTGGACGAATTCAGTGGATGGGCCGCGAGCGAACCAGACATTCTGGCCGTTGCGCTGGTTGGCTCCCATGCGCGAAATGAGGCCACGGAGGGCTCGGACGTAGACCTGGTCATTGTTTCGAGGGAACCGAAATCGTATCTCGAGGACACACGCTCGGCGCAACGCTTTGGGACAATCGACCGCCAGCAGATCGAGCGGTATGGCAAGGTCACTTCCCTGCGCGTCTGGTATTTGGGGAGTCACGAAGTCGAGTACGGCTTTGCTGACGAAACGTGGTCTGCGCGACCCGTCGACGACGGTACTAGGAAGGTCATTTCCGGTGGGCGTGCAGATTCTGTGGGAACGCGGGGGCATCCTGAGCCGGTTCCAGAGAACCTACTAGAGCGCCCGACGTGGGCTTCGGTACACTTTTGCCGCGAAAGGAAATGGTGCGATGCAGACACTCAAAACGTTTCTGTGGTTTGACGGCAATGCGGAGGAGGCGGTGGATTTCTGGGTCTCCGTCTTCAAGGGCGCGAAGAAGGGCGCGGTGCAGCGCTATGCGGAGTCGTTTCCCGATGCGAAGTGGCGCGGGAAGGTGATGACGGCGAGCTTTACGCTGCGCGGGCAGGAGTTCGTGACGCTGAATGCGGGACCGAACTTCAAGTTCACGCCGGCGGTCTCGTTTATGGTGCCATGCGCGACGCAGCAGGAGATCGACGACTACTGGGCGAAGCTGACGGACGGCGGCACGACGATGGCGTGCGGGTGGCTGACGGACAAGTACGGCGTGACGTGGCAGATTACGCCGGAGACGATGGATGCGATGCTGAACGATCCCGACAAGAAGAAGGCGGAACGGGTGATGAACGCGATGATGGGGATGATCAAGCTGGATATCGCGGCTTTGGAGCGGGCCCGGGATGGCAAGGCCTAGCTACAACATCCCCTTCGTCCTCGGCGGGTGAATCGAATCGGGCGGCGGCGCATCCTGAATTAGCCGGGATTGGAGAGTTGCCGATGAGCCGCAGCTTCGCAGAACGCGCTTTTACGCCGCTGGTGAAGAAACAGCAGGAGCAGCATGGCAGCCGGCGGCAGTATGCGCGGATGGAGGAGATGGGCGAGGCGGGCGATCGCCTGACTGATTTCGAGCGGGAGTTCATAGTGGGACGCGATGGGTTCTACATGGCGTCGACGGGGGAAACCGGCTGGCCGTATATCCAGTATCGAGGCGGCGAGAAGGGCTTTCTCCATGTCCTGGACGACCAGACGCTGGGCTTTGCCGATCTGCGCGGCAACAAGCAGTACATCACTACGGGCAACGTCGAGCACGATAACCGCGTGGCGCTGTTTTTCATGGATTACGCGCACCAGCTCCGGCTGAAGATCCTGGCGCGCGCTGAGGTGCACGAGAACGATGCCGAGGCGGCGACGCTGCTCGCGAAGCTGCGTGTGCCGGGGGAGAAGACGCCTGCGGAGCGCGCGGTGCTGATCCATGTGGAGGCGTTTGACTGGAACTGCCCGCAGCACATTACTCCGCGTTATACGCAGGAGGAGTTGATGGGGACGCTGGAGCCGATCCGGAAGAGGATGGAGGCGCTGGAGGCGGAGAATTCCCGGCTCCGAAAGCTGGTTGGTGAGACGGCGGCTAAAGCGTAGTCCTCGAGCGGGGTAACGTGACCCTCCACCCCCTCCCCCCTCCCGGTGCGGGAGGCTGGCTTATATCTCCTGTTGAATCATACGGTTGCGTGCTCCCCCGAGGGGCAAAGTCGTCTTTCTAAATGGGTTATCGGTAAAGTCGTCCAGTCATTGGAGTTAGGAACATGAAAAAAGCCACCTCGATAGTGGCTTTTTCAGGTTCCTCCGGCTGGAGGTTGATCTCTATTTCCAGAGTAGCAAGTTGACGCTAATTAACTGGCGCTTTCTTGCGGATTTGTGCCGATCACGATTTCGTTTTGGGAAGCGGATGAATTTTGACACCACACCAGTTGGTGTCATGGGAGTCAAGCGGAGAACTCCAGGGAGAGAACCAAGACCGGGCCCTGGTGGGCCGGTCGCCTCGCACTCCCCCGAGGAGAGGTCGCCGGACCCACCGCGCATTTTGACTGCGTATTGATTGGGTGCTCTATATAGACTGCGCGGTTGTCACAAGCGCCGCGGTGGTTTTTCACACCGTTACATAACGCTTCGCTTCTCTCCCGTTTCGGAACTCTCCGTCGCCACGGGTAATGGTCACAAGGCAACCTTTGGCCGCGATAGATATGCGTCCTCCAGAACCTTTCCATAGAAGTGGGATTGTTGAATCCCTCCGTGTGTGGCTGAATGACCGCATATGAAACGCTTCGCTTTCGCATTCTGCCTTGTTTGTCTCCCGGTTACGCTCGTCGGACAAGAGAAGCCCGAGGCTGCTCCGGGACTTCGCGTTCCCGGCACGGCCATGCCCTATGCGCTGGATTCATTCGCCGGGAAGCCTGAACTCATTCCGATTCAGCACTCCAACGTGTCGCTCAATAACCATGCCGGAGCCAATGTCGCGGGCGAGTTGGCAGGGTCCTTCTTTTACAAGCCTAAGGCGACAACGGAGCTACGCGGAGAGGAGGCGGCAGTCACTCTGCACTCTCGCAGACCCATTCTTTATTTCCATATTGACGGAGATGACGACCACAACGAGAATCTTGCTGGCTGGGCGATCGTTCGGGCAAAAGCAGACAATGACAGACGCATCGTCGCGCAGATTCGCTTTACTCAGCTCACCGGCCACGGCAAGCACAACGATGACATTATCGACACGAAGGAAGGCCATCTTCCGGACGGCTGGACGACCATCACACCCAGCGAGGACCTAGCCAATGGGCAGTACGTTCTGACCCCGATCTACAAAGGGAACCTCTTCGCCTCGACGGTGTACGCGTTCGGCATTGATCCGTCTGCGCCGGAGGACGATCTTGCGATCAAGCCCGGCGCAACTGACGTGCCGCTTGGCCAGTAGGCGAGTGCCATAGCGGAGAACTATCGCATCCTAGCGGCGCTAGGGTGAGGCACCCGGCTGGTCTCTTGCACAGTGTCGCTCACGCGATACGATGGCGGCATGCCGGATGCTCCATATTGTGTGCTTGTAGTCCTCGACGGCGAATACGGTACGCGCCTTTCAGAATTGGTAATGAAGGGGCCCATCTGGATCGCGGACACTCCGACAAATCGTGCCGCGGCTGAGATTTTCGGAACGGCTCCTCCGGATCCTAAGCAACCGGACGGTGTAACGCTCTTCACGTCGAAGAATATTGGTTTCCCGGAAACGATTCTGCTCGCAAACTTATACACGATCGATATGCACCACAATTCGTACTCAGCTGCCCCACCTTACACAGCTCTGGAGGTCATCGGGGCTTCATTGTCGGAAAAGATCAAGACAGAACTGTCTGAATATGGCTTCGATGAGTTCTTCACTACTTCGGAGGGATTTCGGGCTGAGCGACCATTGTCTGCGGCACAGTCGATAGTTTGAAACGTAGTCCCACCCTAGCCGCGTTGGGATGGGGCACCCGGCTCGGAGAGCGCATGGGGACAACCCCACCCTAGCTGCGCTAGGATGGGGCACCCCGGCGTTCGCGTCATGCTTGCTGTGGCTGGATGATTCGGCCGGTTATAAGTTCAATTGGGGCTTTAGCAAGCAATGGAAAATGACTCCGAGAAGAAACACGACAAGAAAAAGACCACGAAACCACCGAAGGGATTTCAACGCAAAATAGAAGAGGCCTTGCTGGGTCGAAAAACCGACCCTTCATTCTCTGGGTTGGCCGAGTTGTTCAAAGCGTTGGATGCGAGGGCTTCTGCGAAACGGAGGGGCTTGGAAGAGCTTCGCGCCTCATCCAATGATTTAACACCGATACAACGAGCTGAGCGCTGGCTGCGTTTTGTTCTTGGGGACTACGAAAGCTTCGCTGATTTGGAAGCTCTTGTATACCTAGCGAGCCGCGGACACGAACACGATCGGCAAACAAGAGAGATCGTCTGCGCCTGGAGAGATGCGGAAAAGCGGGCCATTGACCAGTGCGCAAGGGGAAACGGATCGAGGTTGAACGCAGACGGAACGACAACCTTTTTCGGAGGGATGTCGCGGATGGAGGCGGAGGACATTGAGAACCGCTCCACTTACCAACTGAGAAATTTTTGGAATGATGCCCGCGGACCTCACTCTGCTGAGGCCACGATGCTTAGAGTCGTTGAATGGTGTGGAATAACCGGATTTGATCGCTGGTGGAACAGATTCGTTCGTGAAACGCGCGAGGATATCCTTCTGGGTGGACCTGACCCAGAGCAACTCATATGGTGGCTCTTCGACCTTTGCAGATGCACATACGCCATCGAACTCTTGGAAAATACGCTAGTTCGTGCCGCCGAGACGGTGATGGTTTCTAGATATCTCCGTCGCCATCCCTGGGTCTTTGGACGCGATAAGGATTGCGAGGATGGGACCCGAGAGCATGTCCTATCTGAAAATTTATCGTATGCGGCAGCACTGGCGTTCTGTTCCACTAGATTGCCCACCTCTGAGGCAAACAAGGCTACTGTCGCGGAAGCCATTGGGACACTGGAGAAGCACCAGCTCGATGTCGGGGCATGGGCTCATACGAATGATTCAGCCGAACCATCGATAGAAACGACCGCGATGGCAGTGCATGCTATTACAAGCGTTGGTCATCCCAGATCAAGACAAATCGCGTCTCATGCGACTCGATGGCTAGTCCAACAGCAGGATCCGGCCGGCTACTGGGTCGAGGAATCGAGTCCTGATCCGGTTCGTCTAACTGTATTGGTGCTGGATGCTTTGGAGTTAGCGTCTGGTGGGCAACAAACCACAATGTTGAGGCTTGATAGAACACCCGCTAGGCCACGATCAATAACGCCTGAGTCTGAACGCGGGGACGAAGGCAGCAGGCGCAAGCGGTTTCGAGTTGCGCTTTCCTTTCCCGGTGAGCTGCGAGAGTCAGTTGAACGTGTCGCGAACGCGCTTGCAAGAGATCTTGGAGAGGAACAAGTTTTTTACGACTTCAATTTTCAATCCGATCTCGCAATTATGGACCTCGACTTATATCTGCAACGGATCTACTCGTCGGATGCCGACCTCGTTGTTGTCTGGGCTTGCGAGCCTTACAGCAATAAGACGTGGTGCAGAATTGAGTGGAGAGCCATTCGCTCGATTATTAACGCTCGCAAGAATGATGAAATCATGATTATCAAGATGGATGACGCTCAAGTGCCGGGGTTGATGGCGCATGATGGATTCATTGATGGCCGGAAATACGCTGGGGAACAAATCACGCAATTTATTCTCGAGCGCTTAGGCAAGCTATCTGCGCGAAAGAATCCACGCTTCTTAAGCGAATAACCTCTTTCGAAAGCTCAAATTACCACAGTCTCCCGATATTCCCCGAAGACAGATCGCAGCGTGCCAGCAATTTCACCTACCGTACAGTTACTTTCTACAGCTTCGAGAATTGCTGGCATTAAATTGTCACCGGTGCGGGCACTTTCCTTTACTGCGTCGATTCCCTGCTGCCATCTTTGCTGGCTGCGTTTGGATCTGAGGGCGCGGAGGCGTTCTACCTGGCGTTGTTCCAGCTCGGGGTCGATGCGCTGGGTGGGGACGCCGGGCTCATTGTCTCTTGTGAATCGATTGACGCCGACGACGATGGCGTCTCCGGTTTCTACGCGGCGCTGGTAGTCGTAGGCGGCGTTCTGGATCTCCTGCTGGACCCAGCCTCGCTCGATGGCCTGGAGCACGCCGCCTAGTGCTTCGATCTTCTGGAAGTAGTCTTCTGCTTCCTGCTCGATGCGGTTGGTGGTGGCTTCGACGAAGTAGCTGCCGGCGAAGGGATCGACGGTCTGGGCGACGCCGGACTCGGTGGCGATGATCTGCTGGGTGCGGAGGGCGATGCGGGCGGCCTCTTCGGTGGGGAGGGCGAGGGCTTCGTCGTAGCCGTTGGTGTGGAGCGACTGCGTGCCGCCGAGGACGGCGGCCATGGCCTGGACGGCGGTGCGGGTGATGTTGATTTCGGGCTGCTGGGCGGTGAGGGTGGAGCCGGCGGTCTGGGCGTGGAAGCGGAGCATCCAGGAGCGCGGGTTCCTGGCGTGGAAGCGCTCGCGCATGACGCGGGCCCAGAGGCGGCGGGCGGCGCGGAACTTCGAGACCTCTTCGATGAAGTCGTTGTGCGCGTTGAAGAAGAAGGAGAGGCGCGGGGCGAAATCGTCGATGGCGAGACCGGCGTCGATGGCGGCCTGGACGTAGGTCATGCCGTTCGCCAGAGTGAAGGCGACCTCCTGCGCGGCGGTGGAGCCGGCCTCGCGCATGTGGTAGCCGGAGATGGAGATGGTGTTCCACTCGGGGACTTCGTCGGCGGCCCAGGCGAACATGTCGGTGATGATGCGCATGGCGTGGCGCACCGGATAGATGTACGTCCCGCGGGCGATGTACTCCTTGAGGATGTCGTTCTGGACGGTGCCCGAGAGCTTGCGGGTGTCGGCGCCGCTGCGCTTTGCCGCTGCGACGTAGAGCGCGAGCAGGATGGAGGCGGTGGCGTTGATGGTCATGGAGGTGGAGATGGTGTCGAGCTTTATGCCAGCAAAGAGGCGCTCCATGTCCTCGATGGAGTCGATGGCGACACCGACCTTGCCGACTTCGCCGAGGGCCATGGGATCGTCGGAGTCGTAGCCGATCTGGGTGGGGAGATCGAAGGCGACGGAGAGGCCGGAGGTGCCGTGGGCGAGGAGGAATTTGTAGCGGCGGTTGGACTCCTCGGCGTCGCCCATGCCGGCGTACTGGCGCATGGTCCAGAGGCGGCCGCGATACATGGTGGGCTGGATGCCGCGGGTGAAGGGATATTGGCCGGGATAGTTGAGGTCGCGGTCGGGGTTGAAGTTTTCGGCGGCTAAGTCTTCTTTAGTCCAGAATGCTTTGTCGTCGTCTCTGGCTTTCATTGTGCGGACCTCTTGCCGCGACGACTTGCTTTGACGAAGGAGCTGACGCAGAAGTAGATGAAGACGAGGGTGACGCTGACGTAGAGGAGGAAGTGTACGTGCTCGGGGCCGTGGAGCGCGGCGCTGCGGGTCCTCCATGCGTTCTGGCCGAAGAAGGTTGCAAAGAGAGCGAAGAAGAGCCCGGTGATCTCGAGCCAGAGGGTGCCGGAGACATGCTTGAGAGGGCCGAAGAAGGCTCTGCCGAAGCGGCGGGTTCCTTCACCGACGCGGCGGGCGGGTTCGACGTAGTTTTTTGGCGTGCGCGGGGGCGGTGGTGTGGCGGGGCGGGATTGAGGCGGGGGTGCGGTCGCGGCTCGCGGAGCGGCGGCCTGGGTGGCGGATGCGGCGGAGGCTTTGGCGGCGCGCTCTTTAGCCATGCGCGCGGCGACACGGACGCCGATGCCGAGTTTGCGTCCGAAGCGGTTCGGCTCCATGAGGGAAGTTTACTTGCTGCGGCATCGCCTGGCGAAGATCCGGCGTTTGCACGTTGACAGATCCCGATGGTGAGGGAATAATCCGTCCCCTACTACATGCGGTGTTACGGGGGAGAGGCTATGCGGCGCTTGCTGGCTCGGGTGGTGGTGTATGCGTTGTTTGCGGTGGCGTTTGTCTCGGGTGCGACAGCGCAGCAGATTCATCGCATCGCGTTTTTCGGGGACAGCCTGACCGATGCGGGAAACAACTTCATCCTAACCGGGCAGAGCACGCGCATTCCGTTTCCGGTAACGCCTGCGGCATTTTCCTATGACATTGGCGGGCACCAGTACAGCAATGGACAGGTGTGGTCTCAACTCCTGGCGAATGGCCTGGGTCTACCGCTCAGCGGACTTCCCTCCCTGCAGACACGGAACGGAAACAACACAAACTATGCGGTGGGCGAGGCGCGCAGCCGCACCAATGCACCGGTCCTTCCGGATTTCAGCCTGACAGGGCAAGTCGACGTATTCCTGAGTGATTTCAACGGGGTCGTGCCAGCGAATACGCTGGTGGCGATCTGGATCGGGTCGAACGATCTGGAGGACGCGCTCGATGCGCTCCAAACAGATCCAAGCGGCGGGACAAGTGAGGTCATTCTCCAACAGGCGACTGCAGCCGTCCTCGAGAACCTGCAGACTTTGTATCAACATGGGGCGCGGATGTTCCTGATCGCGAATATCCCCGATCTGAGCAAGACGCCCTATGTGAGATTCCTTGGGCTGACTGATCCGACCATTCCGACGATTGCTTCCCAGATGACGAACGAGTTCAATACTGCACTTGAGTCGGTGGCATCAGGATTCAGCGTGTCGCCGGGACTGCAGTATTTCCAGTTGTTCGACGCGAATGCCCTGCTTGATCAGGTCATCGCTTCGCCGGGTAAATTTCATCTGCTTGATGCAATAGATCGCTGCACGGTGCCGTTGGTGAAGTCAAAAGCGATCTGCAGTATGCCTGGCAGCTATCTCTTCTGGGATGCGACGCATCCGACGACGGCCGGGCACCTCATCGTAGCGAAAACCTCGTTTGGTTTGCTCCCGCCCCAGCAAGGCAAGGGTAAGGGTAAGGGTAGGGGCCAGCACTGATCGCTCTCGATCTACGAGCAGCCTCATTTCTCTGGAAGTCTCGGATGCTACATGAGGCGGTTCGCCCCTTGGGCCAGCAGGCGCGGCCGCGGTAGCGCACCCTTTGGTCGCTCACATGAGTGCTGGTGAGCGAGCTGGCTTCATCCCACGTCCCAAAACAGGGCCATGGGACACCCGTCTGGGCTGCTCAGGGTTGGCGATTGCGAATGAAGGTGTCGGGGGTTCCGTCTTTGGGATCGACGAAGATGATGTCTTTGGGATCGCGTCTTGGAGTGTCGATGGCGAGAAAGACGACCGGGCCTTCGAGGAGGTCCGGCATCGCGTGAATCGTGTTGCGCTTAAAGAAGAGAAAGTCGCCGGGCGCGAATTCTTCGCTGTTGGCGGAGCTCTCCATCCAGAAGGTGCCTCTGCCGGAGAGCACGTAGAGATGTTCGTCGCTGTTGGCGTGGTAGTGAGGCGGCGTTGGGCGGTAGACGCGAAAGACACGGGAGCTGGCTGCCGCTTCGTCAGTCAGGTAGGTGTCCAACAACAGGGTCTCTGCCGTTTCGGGGAAGCCCTGAGCAATCTGGTGGAGGTGGAATCGACCAAAGGCCTGCTTCGCAATTGACACGTTTCTTATCTACCTCGCCCTATTAGATGAAGCGGGGCGGATTTTGAGGCGAAAGAATGACGCGTTTGAGGCGCGATGGGGTTACGATGTGAAACTTTCTGTCCGCAGGGTGATGCCGTTTGCCCCCTCGGGACATCAGACGTAAGGTAGGGAGATACCCGTGGACCGAGAATGGATGTCCGGAGATGGCGGGAAGCCGAAGTGGGATGAGGAGGCAGGAATGAACTCACGTGTGCGCAAGCTGATCGAGCAGTTGGGAGAGGCGATTCACGAGTCCGTCTCCGAGTCCGAACAGATTGCGGGCGTGGTGCAGAACATTCGCAGCCAGGGATTCGATGTGCTCCTGATGCTGGAGGCGACGATTGGGCTGAACGAGGTGGAGACACAACCGGGCGAGGAAGGCGACGCATCGAAGCCGGAGGTTGTTGAAGGAGGCAAACCCTTCACCGCCCAGGATGTCAGCTTCCTTCGCTCGCTTCGCATCTCGGTTGAAGGGGACGATGTGGACGACGAGGACGAGCCTTTGGAGCCATCGGGAGATTAAGAGCTCGACGGATCGATTAAAAAAGCAGACACCCCAGGTTCGGCTGTCCGGTTGCGCCTGAGTCGCTGTAAGCTGGCAGGCGCAGCGAGGATACGACCGAACGTTGCACGAGGAAGGCGGCAGCCCCGAAGAGGCCGCTCGAGGGAGATCTGCGACATATGAAAGACACGCTAGGTGTGCTGCTTGCCGGGGGAGCCGGGGAGCGTCTTTTCCCGCTGACGCGTGATCGCGCCAAGCCCGCAGTTCCCTTCGCCGGCACATACCGGATCATCGACATCACGCTGTCGAACTGCATCAACTCCGATCTGCGGCGGGTGTACATCCTGACGCAGTACAAGGCGCTGTCACTGAACCGGCATATCCGCGAAGGCTGGAGCGGGAGCGTAGCGCAGGAGCTGGGCGAGTTCGTGGAGATCATGCCGCCGATGCAGCGGGTGAGCCAGAACTGGTATATGGGCACGGCGGACGCGGTGTACCAGAACATCTACTCGATCGGCGCGGAGCAGCCGAAGTACGTGATCATCCTGTCCGGCGACCACATATACAAGATGAACTACCAGCTGATGCTTGATCACCACCAGCAGATAGGCGCGGACGCTACGCTGGCAACACTGCCGATCCGTCCGGATGAGGTGCCGCGCTTCGGGGTGGTGGATGTGAGCAAGGCGGGCGAGGTGATGGGCTTTCTCGAAAAGCCGAAGGAAACGAAGCTGCGCTCGCCGTGGAACCCGGATATGGTGGACGCCTCGATGGGCATTTACATCTTCAACACGGATGTTCTGCTGCCGGCGCTGATCAAGGACGCGGACGACGTGGGCTCGAAGCACGACTTCGGACACAACATTCTTCCGTCGCTGCTGGGCAAGTACAAGATGCATGCGTACAACTTCGTCGATGAGAACCGCAACGAGCGCTACTGGCGGGATGTGGGGACGCTGGACGCGTACTACGACGCGAACATGGATGTGGTGTCGGTATCGCCGATCTTCAACCTGTACGATCGCAAGTGGCCGCTACGCACGCGGCAGCGGCAGTATCCGCCGGCAAAGTTCGTTTTCGGTGAGCCGGGACGTACGGGCATGGCGGTGAACTCGATCGTCTCGCAGGGATGTGTCATCTCGGGCGGCGTGGTGCGCAACAGCGTGCTGTCGCAGGACGTGAGGGTGAACTCATATGCGGAGATCGATTCGAGCATCATCTTCACTCACGTGGACATCGGGCGGCATTGCCGCATCAAGCGGGCGATCATCGATCGCGATGTGCATCTGCCGGAGGGTACGGTCATCGGCTACGACCCCGTGGAGGACAAGCGGCATTATCACGTGACGCCATCGGGTCTGACGGTGGTGACGCGCGATCATTCCCTCTATGAAAGTCCGGTGGAGGCGGATTTTATGGGTGGACCTCGTTCGATGGTGAACAGGGAGTAAGCCGCTCACTTCCGGGCCGCCGACCGATCGCGCTGGAATCCGAGGAATGCGCTGACAGAGTTCAGTGAGTGCGTTGCCTGGAGGCAGCAGTCGAAAATTGAAGTTACTGAAAACGGGACCTTGCGGGAACATCACTAAGAGACGGCTACAAACGTCCGGTGAAGCTCTTTCTCATTTTTTGAGGTGAACTCCATCACGAAGCACTCGCTGCAACCAGTGAACATTCGGACTGTGGGCGTCACTGTGACCGTTTCCAAGTCGCCCCATGGTTCGTTCCCAGGTTCGAATAAATACAGCGAAGGCGGCGTCCAATCGATTTGTTCAGACAATTCATCGAACGAGGAGCGACAAGTTCACTATCACCGTTGGTCAGGGCACACATTATCGCAAGAGTTTTCTCGGGGGCGATGCTCGTCTTGAGTTCCTTTGCGAGGTCGATAGCTTCTGAGCTTCCATCAACCCAAGATTCCCGGCCTCGCCATGCGGGGTCGATTTGGTCGATGTGAAGATCGTCGTATCGTTCGATTCCACCAGTGGCCAGAACCATTCGCATCCAGCCTTCGATGATGGTGCTACGGACATTTTCCGGTCCTGCGTCGAAGTGCTTGTCACCCATCGGAATGTTCCTCTCAATGCGTGATCTTAACCTTGCCCCAGTTCCCGCGAAAACGGAGTTATAGGTCAGTTGCTAGAACCCTTGCTGCACACGCGGATCTCGGTCAGCGCATAATCGCCAATGCACTCACCGAAAAACCGAGCTACTAATATTCTGAGTTGCTCGATCAATGACTTGCCCTGTTGCCACCAGCTGAAAGCCGGGTTGCCGAAGATTCCTGGATACCGGTGGATTTCTTCTCAATAAGGGCTGGAATATACTTAGGCGCTGCTTTTCATACCCCAGATTCGCGCTGCAGGGCAGATAGGTAGCTTGAGTGCCGAGAAGTTCGGCATTCATTAGCGCCTCCGTCCGATCTTCGAGGGATAGGAAAGAGTTGTCCTGAACACCTTTGTAGGACCGTTTCGCTATCGGCCGTTTGAGTTTTAATTCTCGCCTTCCCCGCTGGAGGCTCACGATGAAACGTATGGCCCGACTGTTCCTTCTGATCCTTCTCGCACTTGTTGCGATGGAGTTGGTTTTTGCCCAAACGCAACCGAATCAGAAGAAGGCGGCCACTTCCGAAAAATCAAAAGGCGAAACATTGGAGCTTGGGAAATCCTATGCCACATTGCGTCCTGAGCAAGTGCGCCTGGTAGACAGCTTCATTCGCAGCTATAACACCACCACCGGAAACAAGCTCGTTCCCCAACAGGCCTATGACAGTGCCCGGCTGTCCGTCCGCACCACGTTCGACGCTGTAACCCATGCGCTGCTAAACGCTGAATTGACCGACTCGCAGGGCAAGAGCCTCGGACGCGCGATTGACCTGGTGAATGCGGTTGATCAGGTGATGGGAGAGGAAGCCGGTGCAGGCGGTGACCAGCAATTCCGCCTGTATGTTTACCTGAAGGCGAACGCGGTTGACACCCTGAGCCGCAGCCAGGAGTTCTTTCACGATAAGGACAACGCCACGTATCACAAGGGTTTTCCGATTTGTTACAGGCTGAAGAACGGACCGCCATCGATTCAGTTCTCAATTTCGCGCGACCACAAAATGTCCGACGTTGACGTCGACTATCGCGCTTCCGGCTTTCCCAAGGGGCTAGTCAATGGACACTTGACCGCTGCCAACTCGGACGTCCGCGCAGGAAACAATCTGGGCCTTCATGACGGCCGCTGGTCGGGCCTCAATGGCTGGTGGCGCGATGTGTTTGGGCAGCTCGGAAGTGGCGGAGCGCCACCGAAGGAGGCGGCCACCGAGCGCCTCGGGCACATTCCCATGAATCCCAGCGTGAAAGCCGATGAGGGTGTCGATAAGAGCGCGCACGATTTCCTGCAAACCTGGGTTGTCGCGAAAGAACCGAATATGTCGGTTGCCTATTTTTCGCGCCGCAGTTATCCGTGTCTCGAGGTGTTGGCGCAGAAGAACGCGCAGGCTGTGCAACAAGGCATGATCCGGATGCACACGATGATCGCAATGCAGAGATTCAGCGACAAGCTTGGCGCGGTGAGTTCTGTTGCTGACGTGTTCGAGCCCGCCGACAAATGGTCGCAATCATCGAAGCCGGCAAAGAACGCGTACGCATCGGAATTCCGGCTAGTGAGCCTGCCGGTGGACGTGGGAGAGGACGAGGAATGCGTTGCCGTACGGGGCGGCGAGTCGAGCAAAAAGTCGAAGGAGAAATTCTTCGCCACTGCATTTCGCGGAAAAAACGGAGATAGCCGGAACAAGGTTATGTCCCTGCTTTGGACTCAGGAGGTCGGCTACTGGAAAATCATTGCCATCCGCATCGAAGATAGCGGCGATGCAGGCCTCGTCCCAAACAACGCCGTAGCTCAGGCCGCACCCGCCGAGGAAGAACCGCAGAGCATCGCCGGTGATCCCGCCTCTGTGAAAGACATGACGCAGTTCTACCAAAGCTGGATCGTGAAACGGGATGTTGCGCAGGCTGCCCGCTTTGCGTCACAGCGCTCCTACCAGTGTCTGCCGGCCCCCTCCGGCGACCAGAAGAAAATGACGCCCATCGCCAGAATCCAGTCTGCGCTGGAAACGCCGCTCACGAGAATACCCGCCGGCTCGAATCTATCGGAGATGATGTCGAGTGTGCAGCCCGTCAACGATCTGCTGCGCCCAGTCGAGCAGGAAAACTCGAAGGCTTTCGCGATCATGGCCGTGCCGGACCAGAAGGCCGACAGCTTTCTGTGCCACCATCGTGACCTGCCCGAAAGTTCTTCGGACTTGAAGCCCGCCGACGCAAAATACGGAACATATTATTTGACCGCGAGCCGATTCAACTACGGGGAGGAACAATCACCCACGCTTCTGCTGCTGTGGGGCAAAGAGCAAGCAGGTTGGAAGATTGATGCCTGGGCTGTAGAGCTTCCGTAGCTAACATCGTGCGCTCTCCGGTAGAGAGATCGACCGAAGACTAGATTGACGCCAGCGCGTCAGGTTGGACTGACGCGCTGGAGGTTAGTCGAGAAACGCGATCTGCGGCGCGTGCCGCGCGAAGCGCTCCCGGTTCATGTAGACACGATGCCAACCGTCGAGATCAACAGTTTTGTGATCTCGATGTCGGACCTCGCCGCGGACATACACTTCCGCATCGCGTGTAAAGCGTTGCCAGTGCATGCTGCTGGCGCGGGGATCGATGGAGAGAAGCTGCTCGTACTTTTCCGGGCTTACGCCTGTGGGGTAAGCGGCACTCACCATAACGATTTCTCCACCGGGCCTCACCATCTCTTCGCAGATGTGAGGCTTGCTTCCGCTTCCGCGGCTGAGAGGTTTATTGCGATGAATCACGGCGTCTCTTTCGTTGACACCGCGCTCCGGAATAAAGAACCACTCACCCTGCCGGATCGCCTTGCGGCCTTCGATTTCTGTGGGCCGAAGGCTTTCAATCGCGGTCCGCACATCGCGGACGCCATCACCGGGTACAGTGGCGGCAAACCAGTGGCGCTCATCGCGTCCAAGCAGGAACTTGTTTCTGGCGGCTTCATCACGAACCATCAACACCAGATGGCAAGTCGGAGGTTGCACATCGAGGACTTCGGGTACAACCCCCTCCTCACATCGAATGTCGAAGAATTCGCCAGAGCGGTCCCTGCCGATATCAATTCGGATCTTCAACCCTGGCTGCACGTCGAGTGATTGGACTCGTACACGTGCACCCATACGGGAGAAGTGCCGACACAAGAAATCCTGGGTCGTCATACAACTCCTTAAGTTGTGTAATTGGGTTGTGTCAGGCGCGGGTCAGAAAGGCTGGAAGAAAGCAATCCTGCGCCGTGCCAAATGCATAGCTACTTAGTCGCGATAAGTACGAAGACAGTTGACGCATTGTGTGCCTCCTTTCCTCCGAGACGTTAGCATTATCCCTATTGACGATCAATCCTTTTTAGAAGCACTCGACTGCTATTCGAAGGCTGAGCGGCTTGATGAGGGACTTGTCCTGATGTCACCAACCGAGATATTGGCGTTGTGTGCAGAGTTGAACGAAAGCATCAGCGAGGTGGTTGATTTTCGATCGTGCGCAAGAGTTCGACGACTATCGGTGCGCCGACTTGCCGGTAGTCGGGCGACAGCAGGCCGAAGGTTTCGACCGTGTCGTATTTTCGTCCCTCGCCGTTGGACTGCGTGCCATTCAGCGGCCAGTAGCTCCATGCAAGGTCGTTCTCTTTCAGATAGCGCACAAAAAGCCTGAACCAGTCCGAGTTCGCCCCGCACTTCAATGTCTGGCAGGTCCCAAACTCTCCCACCCACAACGGCACGGCCGGCTCCGCGTGCAGTAAAAACCCCGCGCGCGCGTCATAGACCTGCTTCAGCTCCTCATAGTTTGAAAACACGTGATCGGACGGGGCATATGCATGTGGCGAGTACACCAGCTGATCCGCTACCTTCAGGCGCACGGGCAGCTTGTCGAATCCCGCAAAGTTCGTGGAGTAGTCCGGGCTCTCCACCATGATCAGGAGCCGCGGATTCACCGCGAGGGCCGCGTTGCCGCCGCGTTCCGCCGCCGCATGCCAGTCGAGCTTTGGATCAGCGCCGCCCCACGCTGCCCCGCTGCGCAGTTCGTTGCGCAGGTCAGCGCCGATCACCCAGCGCTCATGCTGGTAGCGGCCCGCGATCGTCCGCCAGTCCGCCAGCCACTTGCTTTCCGGATACTCGGCGTTAAACCAGAGTCCGTTTCCATCCTTCTCGCTGCAGCACCAATCCGCGCGGCTCATATGGTTGTCCAGGATGACCATGACGTGCGCCTTCGCCAGCGCAGCCACAACCGCATCCATAATCTCCATCGCCCGCTTGCCCTTGAATTGCGGATTCGCCTTGACCGCGTAGTCGCGCACGACAGGATTGTGCTCTAGCGTCTCATTCGCCCAGGGCAGCCTCACCGAATTCACGCCGAGCGCAACGATCTCGCTGACGATGGTGGCGAGCGGTGCGTGATCAAGCCCTCCAACCACAAATTCCTTCTGGTCGAAGCCGTACCAGTTCACAGAAGTCAGCCGCACGCTGTGATTCGCCGCGTCCACAATCTGGTGCCCCCTGGTATGCAATGGAGGCTCCACGCTCATCTGCTGTCCGTGGGCAGCCATGCTGACCATCGCAAGAGAAAGGGCCCCGAAGAGGAAGAGACAGGAGCGGAGGCTGCGAATCATCCTGAGAAGGATACGCTCAGGTTTCTCTTGCCACTAGGCGGGCGGGAAGGGAGCAATCCTAGAGCTTCAGATTCGAGGCCGTCGGCAGCAACCGCAGCTTCGCAATTTCCTGCCCTGGCCCGGAATTGCACGGACCAACTTGCCTTTCGCCCCGTTGCGGGAGCCTCGTTTACGGCAAACGAAGTGGGGGCCGGGCCAATCAGGTAGTCATAGGCGTTATTCGGATCTTGGAACGGTTCAATTCACTCTCTCGACATCGGGCAGCGGCCAGCTCTTATCGAAGTAAGGTTCCAACGGCGCGTAGAATCGGAATCCCACAAACCACGCCCGTCCGGGCACGGTCTGAATCCAATTTTTCTCAAAGCCCTTCGGCGAGGTCGGGCCGAAGTAAACGTCCACCGAGTCGTCGGCATTCTTCGCGAGGTCTTCCCGCGATCCAAGCTGTGATCTAAGTTGCTCGTTCAGAACAATTGACCGGGTGTCCGCGTCATAAAGTGTGACTGACCAGAACTGCTTCGCGGGGACATTCGGCGGCACGTGCAGCCGGTAGTTCTTTGCGCCATCGAAGGCGCGTCCCTCCTTGTCGCGGAAGCTGCCAAGATATGCCTGGCCGGTCCCAGGGGTTTGACTGAGCATACCTTTGGTCACTAGCAGAGCCGCGTAGAAATAGGCGGCGCGTTGGTCTAGTTGGCTGTAGTTCGACAAGTCCTGCATGGGGTCGAGTATGAGGAAGTATTGCCAGAGCGCGTCGGGACGGTAGCGCAGGTCCCTGAATCGCATGTCGAAGGTGTTGGCCTTCGCCATAGCCTCGCCGACAAATGCCCCTTCGGTCAGAAGTTTCGTTTGCCGCTCGTCGGGTTGGAACGGCTTGCCCTTCTCGATGCCGAGCGGCCTGAGCATCGCCATAAAGAAGCGGTCGCGGTCCTCTACAGGCTCGCGCTGGATCATCGCCGCGAGCTGCTCCCAATATTTCATCCCGCGCGGCATGGTTGTGAATTTCGCCAACGTGTCCGGGTCGGGTTTCAGCAAGCGTGTGGCGGGCGGATTGTCGCGCTGAGCGAACGGATAAACCCGCATGCGCCTTGCCAAGGCCTCGCCTTTCGCCTGGTCGGGGTCGAGCGTGCGGTAAAACAAGACCACGCCAAACGTAGGTGACTTCAAGAGAAAGTCTCCCGCCGCTGTCGCAGGTGCTTCCTGCCCCGGCCCGACAAAAACATATTTGGCGCCCTTGCCCTGATCGGGGCCAGTGAGACCGAGGTCGCTGAGGGGGCGCTGCCAGGCATCCAGGGTTGACCCGGCAATGGCGCCGGCAGGAATATCCATCTCGACCGGCCCGGTCTTGGCCAGGTCCACAAAGCCAAGGATGTAAGGAGTGGTCGCGTTCGGTGTGAGGAAGACACTCTGTTCGTTGCCCAGGTAAATCGCAAGGTCACCGGATTGAGCCCCGGCGGTGCCTTCCAATGTGACCTCCAAGTTTCCGACCTGAACGAGGGGCATCGCCCAAAGAAAGAGCTGACACGCGCGCTGGAAGTCCATCTGGTCATAGAGATTTTTGACGGTCGGCAGCGTTGGCACGCCTTGCTCAAACTCGAGCTTGCCGATGCGCGTATCGACGGTCTGCACTTGAGTGGTGGCTTGAGTCGTTGTGAGCGTCATGCGCCCCCTTTGTAGGTCGCCTAAACCAACTAAGGACCGACCGAGGAAGGGACTGTGACGCTCTTCACAGTCGTCGGTCGATCAACTCCCCGTGCTTGCGTCAGGAGTTTATGCGCACCATCGCACAACTCGCAAAACTATGGTCAGTACGAAAATTGTGCGGGTCTCCTTGGGATCGCTTTCGCATCACGGGCGAACCGAAATTGACAATCTCAACAGTCCTTCTCGTGATCACGAATAGGCATTTCGGCTAACGACGGGTGTATCACTTATTCCCTGTCTCCCTATTCCCTGTCCGACCCGATTCCATGGAACCATCCTGCCGTTTATCCCGTATTGGAAGGCATGAGCGCGGTAGCGACATGGCCGGGAATGCTGGTTGGGAGGCAAAACCTTTCCAGAACCAACGGTTTGTGGGCACCGGCGAGGTCTCCGCGGCCCATTCCCGGGTATTCTTCGAACGGCAGAGGTTCGGGGAGGTCCGACGGCAGGACCGTCGGGGCGATGGATCGGGACGATAAGAGGGGCGGGGACAAACCCGTCATCTCCAGAGAAAACACGCGGAGAGAGAACACGGCCGCGCGCGCCGCCGCAGCGGTGCCGGCGGTGCCGTCTGCCGACGTGGACTGGACGGCCGTGGTGGAGCGGTGCCTGCGCGGCGATGGCGGAGCCTGGGCGGAGCTGGTGCGCAGTCATCATCGCCGGGTGTATGGGATGTGCTATCGCTTCACGGGGTCCGCGCATGATGCCGAGGACCTGACACAGGATGTGTTCGTGAAGCTGTACGGGAACCTGCGCAGCTTCAACAGCGAGAAGGGCAGCTTCACGACCTGGATCACGACGCTGACGCGGAACCTGCTGGTGGACCATTTCCGGCGCAGCCGGTTGGAGCGCGCGACGGATTCGCTGGATGCAGGATGGGATGCAGCCGAAGAGACACGGTCGGGAGCAGAGTTGCTGCAGGACGCGCGCCGCTCGCCGCATGACCACACCGTGGCGCGAGAATTGGAACGGATGGTGCAGGCGGCGCTGGCAAAAGTATCGCCGGAATTGCGCGAGGCTGTTATTCTGCGCGATTTAGAGGACATGGATTACAAGGAGATCGCTCTGGTGCTGCGGGTACCAGAGGGGACAGTAAAAAGCCGCATCAGCAGGGGGCGCGCAGAACTTGCGCGGCTGCTGGGACGTAATAAGAAGCAGGTGATGTAACCGTGGCGACGAATCACAATCCGGAGAAAGGACCCCGTAACCTGAGCTGCGAAGCCTGGGAGGCGATGCTGATCGACGCGCTGGATGGCACGCTCGACGCTCGCGATGCGGAGACCTTTGCAGCACACAGCATGAGCTGTGGCGCCGGCTGCGGAGAGCTGCTGGAAGAGGCGAAGCGCGGCACCGAATGGCTGCGATTTCTGCGGGAAACGCCGGAAGCGCCGCAAGGGCTGCTAGAGAAGATCCTGGTGGGAACGACGGGGCTTCCCGACGCACCGCAGCTGACCGCGAGCGGCGCGGTGGCCCTGCCGCGTCAGCCCTGGCTGGGAGTCTCCGTCGGGGTGCTGCAGCGTCATGTAGTGGAATCGCGCATCTTGATGACGCTGGCGATGGCGTTCTTTTCGATCGCGCTGACCCTGAATCTGACCGGAGTGCGGCTGAATCAGTTAAAGCTGAGCGACCTGAGTCCTTCGGCGCTTGCAGCCTCGGTGAGCCATCAGTTCTACACCACGTCGGCGCACCTGACGCGCTACTACCTGAACCTGCGCATCGTGTACGAGCTGGAGTCGCGGGTGAACGAGATGCGCCGGGACAATAACGCGCCGGCTCCGCAACCGCAAAACCAGCAGCAGAAGCCGCAACCGCAGAGCAAGCCGTCCTCGGGGGGCAAGCCAGGCGGATCGGCACAGAAGTCCAGCGACGCTCCCGCTGCGGAGCAGGGACAGAGCAGCTACGAAGCGCCTGTTCCGGTACTGGCGCAGTTCGAACAGCATCATTATGTTTCGTCTCGACCACACTTGCAGGTGTGGACGCAGAGCAGAATTTTCTCCTCGGGCCCCGTTCCTCTATTTCCGTTCTTTGAAGGACCAGGCAATCAACATAAGCCATTAGAAAGGAGCCTGGTATGAATTGCTCCAATCATCCCGAAGTTCCGTCATCTGCCTTTTGCCAATATTGCGGCAAACCGTTGTGCAAGGATTGCGTACGCAACGTGGGCGGCTCCATCTTCTGCGAGACATGTCTTGCGGAACGACTGCGGGGCGGCGCGGCAGGTACGGCCACGCCAATCTTCACCGGCACGCCGCACCCGATGCTGGCTGCCCTGCTGGGCTTTATCCCCGGCGTGGGCGCCATGTACAACGGGCAGTACGGGAAGGCAATCGCGCACGTTGTGATCTTCGCCATCCTGGCCAGCCTGGGTGACCACTCCAGCATCTTTGGCATCCTGGTGGCGGCGTGGGTTTTCTACCAGGTCTTCGATGCGTACCAGACGGCGGTTGCCCGGCGCGATGGACTGCCGCTGCCGAACCCATTCGGGTTGAACGACATTGCGCAGCGGCTGGGCATCCATCCGCATCCCACGACGCCCGGTGTTCCGCCGGCACCCGGCTCGGGTGCGGGCTGGCAGCCGACAGGAGGAGCAGCGCAGCCGGGCCAGACGGCGTATGGGCAGACGGGGCCGACCAGTTCCGGCTTTGTGCCGCCTGCCGGAGGTACGGGGTACCCTCCCGCCCCGGGATACCCTCCTGCTCCGGGCCAGCCAGGCTACGCAGAGTGGCTTGAAAACGATATTCGTCAAAGAAGCGGTGCCGCTCCGGGTCCAGGCCAGCCGGGATACGGGTATGCTCCGGGGCAGCCCTTTCCGCCGATGCCGCCGTTTCCGCCGCAGTATCTGGGTGGTCGCGACATTCCGACGGGAGCGATCATCCTGATCGGGCTGGGCATCCTCTTTCTCTTCGGATCGCTTGGGCTGCTGCACCATGACGTGATTGCGCATGGGTGGCCGCTGCTGATCATCGGGCTGGGGATTTGGATCATCTTCCGGCGCTCGCATGGTGTTCCGCCGCCAGTTGAACCGTCATCGATTCACAGCCCGGGGCATACGCCCTCGGTGCCCACGCCGTCCGGTTCGGACACGACCGGAGGCACGCGATGAATCGCTGGTTGATGATCCGCCGTCTGCGCGGGCCGGCGTTCCTGCTGATGTTTGGCGTGACGGCGCTGCTGCATGAGTGGCACATCCTGAGCTTCGGGCAAAGCTGGCCCCTGTATTTGGTACTGGCCGGAGTTCTGGCGCTGGCCGAGCGCGCGGCCTTTCAAGAGCCGGACCCATCGCAGATGCCGCCGGGCTATCCGCCTTATGCAGGGGGGCCGCCGTACGCGGGGAGCGGCTATCCTCCTGCGACGCCGAGCGCGTGGCAGACGACACCGTCCTCGCCGGGTACGGATATTGTGCCGGCGCCGCCGAGCGACATTGAACGTACGGAAGGAGGCCGCTGATGGCTGCCGCGCCTCCACCATTCACCTCTGGTCCCTCGAGTCCGGGCGGCCCTGATCCGCGCTGGCAATGGAAGCAACAGCGCCGCGCTGCGAAAGAGCAGTGGCGCGCCCAGCGCGCTTACTACCGCGGCTGGAGACGGCCGTCGCTGGTTCGCCCGATCGTGCTGATTGTCATTGGCGTCGTGGCGCTAATGGTTCAGGCAGGCACCATCAGCGGTTACGACTTCTGGATGTGGTACATCCGCTGGTGGCCGCTGCTGCTGATCGCGCTTGGGCTCGCGCTGCTGGGCGAGTGGTGGCTGCAGCAGGGCGATCCTTACGGCAAGCGCACGAGCGTGGGCGGGCTGGTGTTTCTCATCGTGCTGGTAGCGCTGCTTGGCGTGGTGGGGAAGCATGCGATGAACAGCCCCTTCGGCTGGCATTTTCCCAACGACGACGACAACAACTGGAGCATGCACCTGTTCGGACAGGAGCACGATGCGGACCGGCAGTTCGACCAGGCGTTTGGCGCGAACGGCAAGCTGACGATCGACAACCCGCACGGCGATGTTTCGATATCGGCGTCGACGGATGATCGCATCCACGTGAGCGCCCATCAGACGGTGTATACGTCGAGCGACAAAGAAGCAGAGAAGCAACTGGCGAAGCTGCGGCCGGAGCTCAATATCAACGGCAACGAGGCGACGCTCAAGACGCAGAACATCGATCGCGGGAGCGTGGACCTGACGGTGCAGGTGCCGGCGAATACCAGCATCTCGATGAAGGCAGGGCGCGGCAACGTTGCTGTAAACGGGCTGAACGGGACGATCGGCGTCGATGCCGGACATGGCAACGTGACGCTGAACAAGATTGGCGGCGCGGCCACAGCGCGCATGTCAGGCGGCGACTTCTCTGCGCATGCGCTGGCAAGCACGCTCTCCGTGAGCGGACGCACGGAGGACGCGAATGTCTCCGATGTGGCGGGCAAGGTGACGCTCGAGGGCGACTTCCTGGGCGAAGTAAACGTCACGAAACTGGATGCGCCTCTGAGCTTCCATTCCAGCCGGACGACGTTCGAGGTGGAGAATCTGGACGGCGATCTGTCGCTGGACGATAGCGACCTGACGCTCGTGAATGCGAAGGGCCGGGTGCAGGCGTCCACGCGGTCGAAGAACATCACGCTGAGCAGAATTGCCGGGCCGCTGGATATTGCGACTTCCGATGGCGACATCAAGGTCGATTTGAATGGGGGCGAAGGTGCGATCAACCTGCGCAACCGCAACGGCGCTATCAACCTGGGACTGCCGGACGGCCACCTCTTCCATGTGGATGCGAGCGCCCAAGACGGCAATGTAAGCAGCGACCTGACGTACACGGGCAAGGTGGAGCGAAGCGACCACTCGCTGGTGGGCGATACGGGCTCGGGTGGCAATGGAACGCAGGTGACGCTGGTTTCCGAGCATGGAGACATCGAAGTGAAGCGCGCGGAGACGAAGACGGAAGCTACTGAGGCACCGGAGATGCCGGAACCGCCCGAGGCGCCTGAGGGCGGAGTGCCGAATCCGCCGAAGCCTCCGCGTGCGCCGCATCTGAAGGTGCCGAAGAATGCGCCTCCTCCTCAGCCTACGCAGCAGTAGTCAGGGTGAGTTTTTTAGTTGATGAGGGGACATACTGCCCTCTACAATCTGCGACCTATTCAGCATCATGGGCCTGCTCATTGTGGAGGGTCCTTATGCGCACTGCAATTCTTATTGCGCTCGCCTTTCTATGGTCGATGCCCCTTCTTGCACAAGACACGGACAGCAAGCTCGAGTCTGAGCTTGTGACTCTTCACACCCAATGGTTTAAGGCGTATGACTCGGGCGATGGTCCCGCCATGAACCAGATGGAGGTGAAGAATCTTGTCCTTGTGATGCCCATTGGCGTCATCTACAGAAAAACGACGCCAAGGGACAAGCACGCCGCCGCAGACCCGCCGGTCGAGCGCTCACTGAGCGATGTATCCGTGCGGCGATACGAAGGCACAGCCATCCTCACCGGCACTCTGACCAGCAAATCGTCCCGTGAGAACTCGAAGGAAGCGACGACGGTGGTTTTCGTTATGAGCGATGGAAAGTGGAAGGTTGCCGCAGCACAATGGACGCCCGTCAGCGATGCGTCATCGTCCCGGTGATGATGAATGCGGAGAAATAAATGGGCGTTCTTGGAAGCGCTGAGCTAAGCGCGCATGGATTCTGCTTCCTGAAATGCGGGAATAACGATCTCTCGAAGAAAGGTGAGGCGCTTCGCCAGGTCGTCAGCATTCTCCGGGGTGGATGGAACATACACGGGAATCACTTCAACTGAGGATTTTCCCTCTTTCGCCAAAGCAACCCACTTTGACATTTCACCTATGTAACCCGTCAGTGCTTCCGATGGCGTCTTGCACTCGTCTGTAACGAGATATGCCGGAGGTACGTCACCGAAGACCACCCACAACCATTCGTCGACGTCAGCGCTTTCGCGTTCGATACGAAACAGGAAAACAGCCACAATCCCACCGTATCCATCCCCGAAAAATGTTTCGCGAATCCCCTTGCACCACTTGAAAGACCTCAAATAGCTTTGGGCATCATCCGCCATGATCTGTAAGAGCCGCGAATCCTCTTCGTCATCTCCAGCCATTTGGCTCAAGGGGATGATGCATCTCACCGGCACATCTCCTCCGGTAAAGCCTTTGATCATGTCTTCTCGTTGCATTGCACTCAACTAAATATCAGAGCTTAGAGATCAGAGCCACCTAAGTATCCCTCCACTAGCGCTGCAGCCCTTTCGATGACCTCGTCCAGAGTGAGGTCGGTGGAGTCGATGATGGCGGCGTCGGGTGCGGGGCGGAGTGGCGAGTCGGCGCGGGTGCGGTCGCGGCGGTCGCGCTCGCGGATCTCTTCGAGAACCTTCACGGGAAGTTGTGTGACTACGGCAGTGTTGCGGTTTTGCTCGTAGCGGCGTTCGCCGCGCTTGTCGGGTGAGGCGTCGAGGAAGATTTTGACCGGCGCGTGCGGGAAGACGACGGTGCCGATGTCGCGGCCTTCCATGACGACGTTGCCTTGGGCGCCGAGCCTCTGCTGGAGGCCGACGAGCCAGCGACGGATGGGCGGGTGCACGCTGACCTCGGATGCGGCGGCGGTGATTTCGGGCGTGCGGAGTTGAGCGGTGACGTCGAGGCCATCGAGCAGGACGCGATTGCCATCGAGACCCGGTTCGAGCCGCACGTGCGTGGAGTGGGCGAGGAGATCGAGCGCGGCCGGATCGTTGGTGGCGATGCCGGCTTCGATCGCTTTCAGTGCAAAGGCGCGATACATCGCGCCACTTTCGAGGTTGAGCAGGCCGAAGCGCTGGGCGAGGGCGCGGGCGACAGTGCTCTTCCCTGCTCCGGCGGGACCATCGATGGCTACGATGAGCGGCGGTCGTGCAACGGACATCTAGCCTTCGTCCCCCTCACCACGCGGCTTGCGCTTTGGCGCTCCGAAGCCGGGGGCACGCTTCCCACCTGATTTGAAACCGCCTGACTTGAATCCGCCCTTTGCGGGGGGCCGGCTGCCCGGTCTGCCAGTGCGAGGCTTTCCGCCGGCGCCGGGACGGGGCATGCCGCTGCTTGTGGTGGTCGAGGTGCGACCCTTGCCTGCACCTCCGGGCCGAGGTCTGCCCGAAGGTGCACCGGCCGGACGGGGCTTGCCGAAGGATTTGCCGGGAACTCCCGGCTTTCGGAAGCCACCGGGTTTGCGCGGTCCTGAAGCGAATGAGGAGCGAGGCGGACGCCCGGAGTCCTCGCCGGCGGGGGGCTCGCCGGCTGCGGGTTTACGATAGCCTCCCGGTTTGCTGAAGCTGGGCTTTCCAGTGCCGGGTTTCCCGAAGGCGGGCTTTCGGAAGCTACCAGAGCGGCCTGCGGGCTTGCTGAATCCACCGGGCCGGCTGGGACGCTGACCTGCGGGGCGGAAGGGCCTGGATTCCCGCTCGCCACCCTCGGGGCGTGTGGCAGGACCGCCGCCCTCAGGCCGTGGCCGAGGCGTGAAGCTGCGCTGTAGACGGTCACCGCCGGCAGACTTTCCGAAGCTGCGTGCGGGTCCTCGTCCGGGAGGGCGATCGCCTGCGGAAGAATACGGCCGCTTGAAGGGGCGGTCTCCCTGTGGGCGCGACTGCCCATCACGGAACGGCGGGCGTGATTCACCATCGCGGCGCGGGGGACGGCTGAAAGAACCCGGACGCGCTGGACGTCCGGATCCTCCGGGGCGGCGCTCAAAGCGACCTGGTCCACCGGCGGGACGATCTGGGCCACGATCCCCCTGAAGCTTGCGAAAGGGACGGTCGGGCCGAGCGCCTACCGCCTCGCCTTTGCCAAAGCTGCGTGGCGGCCGCTCTCCATCACGCGGGGGGCGGTCGGGACGACCCTGTCCAAATCGCGGTGATCCGGATGGCGATGTTCTGGTGCCTGCTGACGGGCGAAAACGGGGGCGCTCCGTGCCTTCGCCAGCGCGGCGTGGGCGGTCGCCAAACGGCTTGTCACGGCGGAAGCTGCCGCCTGCGGGCCGTGGCGGGCGGCCTTTCTCGAAGCTGCCTCGTGGTGCGCCGCCACGTTCCGGGCGATCAGGTCGGTCGAAGCGATTCGGGCGATCAAAGGTGCGCGGGCGAGACGGGCCGCCTGAACGGGCGGGACGCTCTCGGTTCTCCGATGCATTTGCAAAGCTGGGACGTGCGCGACGCTCGAAGTTCGGGCGCGACGGACGATCGGTTCCTCCGGCACCTTCGGGGCGACGGTAGCTGCCGCGAGAGTCGCCACGCGCGGGTCCACGCGCGCCGCTTCGTTCCGGACGGCGGAAGCCGCCTTCGCGACGCGGGGGCCGATCTCCCGGGGATGGCGGTCTGCGATCGCGCGCGGCGAAGCTGCCGCGGGCACGCTCTCCGAAGGCCGGACGTGGAGAACGGCGTGGAGCGGTAGGTCTCGCTCGCGAGAACTCCGGGGGATTGGCCGCCGTAGCCTCGGATATATCCGGCTCGTTCTGCTCCAGGCCGGCGTCTTCACCGGCGATCGCACCGGCTGCGAGAGTTAGCTCCTCCGCGATCTCCGGCAGCGTGCCTTCGACGTAGAACTGCTCATCGCCGGTGAGCGAAAAGGATGCGAGCTGGCGCGTGGTGGAGAGGCCGTGGACGACATCGCGAATGCGCGAGCGCGAGGCGAGGGGCGAGAGGAAGATTTCAACTTCCTCTGCAGCGGCTGCGATGGCGGACTGCAGATAGAACGAGACGAGGATGGAGAGCGCGGTGGTCTGCGACTGCGTGCTGCCGATGTTCAGTTCACGACGGTGTCGTGCGCTGAGCAGCTCCCAGTGCGCTCCTTCCTGCGGATTGTCCGCTGGGACAGGCACGACGCGCATGGTGTGCCAGAGCTCGGCAAGTGAGCGCAGGACGGCGGCTTCTGTAACCTCGCGGCCGAGACGCGAGCGCAGCTCGATGGTAGTGAGGGCTCCTTCGCGTTCGAGCAACGTGTAGGCTTCCGCGGCGAGCGGAGAGACGCGGGCACCGCCGACTGTGGTCGGAGGGCGCTTGGGGTTGCGCTCGGGCTGGAGCGCGTAGAGATAGGGCAGCGCCTCAGGCGTGGCGAGGAAGTCGGGGTGCTCACCGACGAAGCTGGTGACGCCGATGCCGGGCGCCGCACCAAAGAGATTGAGCGCGATCACGGCCCCGGAGGCGACGAGCCGTGCGAGCATCTGTGCGGCGGCGGCGACGTGCTCCGGGCCGGGGGTTGCGTCAGCGCGGCCGGCAATGGCTTCGACGAAGCTGGGCGCAGGCACCGGCAGATGCTGGCGACGGGGCAGATAGAGGCAGAGCGGCGTTTCGGCGAGCCAGCGCTCCGCGTCGTCGAGCGTAAGCAGCGCGTTGCCGTCCTGACGCCAGCGTGCCAGCCGCGCCTTGTCCAGTTGGTCTTGTCTCATGACTTCCGATCTATGGGCAGCGCGGGTATACAACGCGGCCTTTTCTCTGTTTCCGACATCGGAGGCAAGGTTGGGCAAACTGCTGATCCCTTCACTGCGCGGGTGTCGCTTCGCGACACGGCTCCGGTCGGGATGACAACCTCAATTCAGACGCTAGATGCGGTGAAAGGCGCGTTCGATGTCCTTCCAAGAATACCGTAGTGCGATGGGGCGGCCGTGCGGGCAGCTGGTGGGCAGCTCGGTTTTGCCCAGTTCGCGGAGCAGCCAGGCCATGCGCTCGGGATCAAGCGGCATGTTGACCTTGATGGCGGAGTGGCAGGCGAGGGAGGCAGCGATGCGCGCGCGCGCCGTGGAGAGGTTCTCGCGCTGATCGAGACGATCGCTCTGCTCCAGCACTTCGACGAGCATGCGCTCCAGGTTGCGACCATCGAGACCGACCGGCGCGGCCTTGACGGCGAGGGTGCGCGGACCGAAGGGCTCGACCTCGAAGCCGTTGCGTTCGAGCTCGGCGGCGATCTGTGCGAAGGCGACCATCTGAGCGGGCGTCAGGTCAACGAGCAGCGGCATGAGCAGGCGCTGGCGCTGCACGCGCTCTACTTCGCGCTCGCGCAGAATCTTTTCGAAGAGGATGCGCTCGTGCGCGACGTGCTGATCGATGATCCAGAGGCCTTCTTCGTTGGTGGCGAGGATGAAGGACTCGCGGAGCTGGCCAATGGGTTTGAGCGAGGCGAGGGCGTGGAGCGTGGTGGCGGCTTCGCCGTTTTCTGTTGTGATCACCGCCGGTGTGGCTGAGGTCGGCGGGAGCTCCGCGTTGAGAAGTGCGAGCGCGGCAGCTTCTTCAGCAGCGATGGCAGAACCGTTTGCAACTGCGGTGAAGTCGAGGCGCTGGGCTGCGGGCGCAATGCGCGCGGGTTCGAGAGTGAAGGATTCTGCACTGCCGGTGAAAGGTGCGGACTCCGGTGCGCCGGGCAATGCGGAGACGCCGGGGAGCAGCGAGGGCGAGGCGACCGCGTTGGTTTCCAGCGCGGCGAGGAAGCCCATGGCGGGCCGCGACTGAACGATCTTGTTGCGCAATGTGTCGCGCACGAAGTCGTGCACGAAGCCGGGCTGACGGAAGCGGACCTCGGTTTTGGCGGGATGCACGTTGACGTCAACTTCTTCGGGCGGCAGATCGAGGAAGAGCAGGACGACGGGAAACGATGTGGGCGGGAGGATGTTGCGGTAGGCCTCCGAGACAGCGTGCAGGAGAAGGCGATCGCGCACAAGGCGGCGATTGACGAAGGAGTAGATGGAGTTGCGATTGAGCTTTTCGAGCTCCGGTTTGGATGTGAATCCGCTGAGCCGTAGATGACCGGGAACGGGCGGCTCGTAGTCCTCGTCTTGCTTCCATGGCGGCGGCGCGGGCAGGCCGACGCGCTCGAGATCGACTTCTGCGGCAACGGGCAGCAGGTGGTCGAGGGTCTCTTTGCCGAAAATCTGGAAGATACGGTCTGCGGGCTGGGCAACCGGGGGTGCCTGGAGGAGCGAGTGCGTCGCGGAGTGCAGCTCGAAGTGCTTGTCAGGGTGGGCGAGCGCGTAATGGGTCACTAATGCTGTTACGTGTGAGAGCTCGGTGGTTTCCGACTTCAGGAATTTACGGCGCGCGGGGGTGTTGAAGAAGAGATCGCGGACAGCGATGGTGGTGCCGGGAGGCAGGCCGGCGTCTTCGACGCGATGCATGCGGCCACCGACGATCTCGATGCGTGTGCCGGCGGGCTCTTCGGCGGAGCGGGTCTCGATTTCGAGACGGGAGATAGATGCGATGGAGGGCAGCGCTTCACCGCGGAAGCCGAGGGTCGCGATGGCGAGCAAGTCGTCACTCGTGCGGAGTTTTGAAGTGGCGTGGCGTTCGAAGGCAAGCAGCGCGTCGTCGCGCACCATGCCGTAGCCGTTATCCGCGATGCGGATGAGCTTGCGGCCGCCGCCTTCCACCTCGATGCGGATGCGGGTGGCGCCGGCATCGAGCGAATTTTCGAGCAGTTCCTTGACCACGGACGCGGGACGATCCACCACTTCGCCGGCGGCGATCTGGTTAGCGACCTGGTCGGTGAGTACGCGGATGCGGCCCATGGCTTACAGAGTACGGCAGAGCGCCGTGGAGAACTTCCCGGAAGATGACGGCGAATGCGGCGCGGGCATTCATTGCGGAAAAAATTCTTCTCCGCTGTCGATTTTCGCCGTATTCGTTCGACGTTTAGGCAAAGGGGGAGTCATGGCACGGAAGATACGGTTTCTTGCAGTTTCGATCGCGAAGGTCGTTCTGGTGATGTCGGTGGTGGCAGGCGCTCAAACGAACGAGGCGCCCGGGCAGAGCGGTTATGCGCCGGTGGACGGACTGAAGATGTACTACGAGATCCACGGGACGGGGCAGCCGCTGGTCCTGATGCACGGCGGCCTAGGGTCGACGGGGATGTTCGACCCGATCCTGCCTGCCTTGTCGAAGGGGCGCGAGGTGATCGCTGTGGATCTGCAGGCTCACGGACGCACCGGCGACATCGACCGACCGATGAGCTTTGAGGCAATGGCGGACGATATGGCCGCGCTGATTCGGTATCTGAAGATTGAGAAGGCCGACGTGATGGGCTACTCGGTTGGTGGCGAGGTGGCGCTGCGCGTGGCGATTCAGCATCCCGATGTTGTGAGGAGATTGGTGATTGTCGCGGCTACATTCCGGCGAGACGGGTGGTATCCGGAGATCGTTGCTGGCACGACGCAGATGGGTCCGGCAACTGCTGCGCAGATGAAGCAGACACCGATGTACCAGTCTTATTCGCAGATTGCTCCGCAGCCTGCGGACTGGACGGCGCTGAACACGAAGTTGGGTGAGATGTTCCGGAAGGACTATGACTGGTCGAATGAGGTGCGGACAATCCGGGTGCCGACACTGCTGGTCTTTGGCGATGCCGATACGGTGAGCACTGCGCATGCGGTGGAGTGTTTCGAGCTGCTGGGCGGAGGCAAAAAGGATGGAGGCTGGGACGGCTCGGGTATCTCGACAGCACGGCTGGCGATCCTTCCAGGAGTGACGCACTACACGATCTTCGCGTCGCCTGCGCTGGTTTCGGCGGTGGTGCCGTTTCTGGATACACCGACGTCGAAGTGATCACGGGACGAACGAGACAACCGCGGGTTCGAGCGGTTAAGGTGGATGGCTTGCTGCGCGAATGTCCTGGCTATTGCGCGGCGTATTTCACACGCAGGAGATTTCGGTATGCCCGTGCAGATCGCGTCGTTCGCTTACCCATTGCGTGCTTACCCATCGCGCAGAAGCTTTCTTGCCAGCTCCGTCGCGGGCATGCTGGCTGCATCGTCACTGGCAAGCGCGCAGCCGAGCGCTCCAGCGCCGGTGAAGACGGGCTACGCCCCGGTCAACGGGCTGAAGATGTATTACGAGATTCACGGCAATGGCGAGCCGCTGGTGTTGATCCATGGCGGCGTCGTGGGCATCACAATGTTCGGCCCGAATGTGGATGCGCTCGCCAAGGGGCGGAAGGTGATCGCAGTGGAATTGCAGGGTCACGGCCACACGGCGGATATCGATCGCCCGATGAGTTGTGAGGCCATGGCGGACGACATCGCGGCGCTCATCAAGTATCTAGGACTGGAGCGGGCGGATGTGATGGGCTACTCGCTGGGCGCCGCAGTGGCGCTGCAGACGGTGATCCGGCATCCGCTGTCTGTGCGCAAGCTGGTGGTGGTATCAGCGGGTTTTCAGCGGAATGGAATGTATCCGGAGGTGCTGACAGCGTTCGACCACATGAACGCGGAAACCGGCGCGCAGATGAAGCAGTCGCCGCTGAGCAAGATGTATCCGGATGTGAATTGGCAAACGCTCTTTGCGAAACTGGGAGAGATGCTGCGGAAGGACTACGACTGGTCGGCGAGCGTGGCGGCGATCAAGTCGCCCACGATGCTTGTTTTCGCTGACGCAGATGCGGTGCGGCTGCAGCATGTTGTGGAGTTCTACAGCCTGCTGGGCGGCGGCCAGCGAGATGCGGGGCTGGATGGTTCGCAGAGATCGGTGAACGAACTTGCGATCCTTCCGGGGCTGACACATTACAGCCTCAGCGCTGCGCCGGTGCTGGTCGAAACGGTCACTCCGTTTCTTGATGCGGCAATGCCGCAGGTTACGTAGCCGCCTCGGAGTAGAGCCACCAGGCGGTGGCGAGATCCTGCACGATGTGGCCGAGGGATTTGTAGATGGTGACTTCGTTTGCGTCGAGGCGGCCTTCGGCGGTGCCTGCTAACACTTCTCCGATTTCTGCGAGGATGTGGTGGTCGTCAATGAGGCCGGCGTGTTTGGCGCGGAGAAACTCTGCGCCTTGATTCAGGACGCCTTCGCGGCTGTCGGCGAAGAAACGCGCGCGGGCTACTAATGCGTTGTCGATCTCGGCGGGACCGGCGTGGCTGGAGCCGACTGCGTTGATGTGCATGCCGGGCCGGACCCATTCGCGGTGGAGGATGGGCTCGGATGCCGAGGTGACGGTGCAGATGATGTCGGCGTTGGCGACAGCCTGCTGGACGGTGTCGCGGGCGGTGACGGGTAGGGCTGTTTCGGCGTGCAGCTTCTCGGCAAGGGACTTTGCTCGCTCCGGGGAGCGGCCCCAGATGGTGATGGATTTGAATGCGCGGACTTTGCTGATGGCGCGGGCGTGGGTGGCGGCCTGCTCGCCGGTGCCGAGGATGGCGAGGTGCTTCGCGTCTTTGCGGGCGAGCGCATCGGTGGCGACGGCGCTGGCAGCGGCAGTGCGGATGGCCGTGACCTCACCGGCGTGAACGACGCAGACGGGCGTACCGGCCTCAGGCTCGAAGAGGACGATGAGGCCCTGGTGCGACTGGCCGCCCTGCGCGGCGTTCTCCGGAAAGATGCTGATCAATTTCGCGCCGAATGGTTTCGTCGCGCCGAGAGCGCCGGGCATGATGCCAAAGAGGTGTCCGTCGGCGAGCGGGATGATGGAGCGGAGGAGCTGTGTTGTTTCGCCGGCGGAGAAGGCGATCATTGCGTCGCGCACGAGCGGGATGCAGATGTCGTAAGTGAGGCGGCGGTGGACTTCTTCGCGGTCGATGAAGCGCATGGGATCGTTTTGGTGCTCAGACTTGGTGGACGTTGCAGGACAAACGCACCGATGAAGGTCCAGTGTAGCCAAATGCGGTGCTGTGCCCGCAATGATGCCGACAAGGCCGGCTCGTCCGAAAATGCTCGGACGCGGGCCGGCCTTCGTCAGGGGCTGAAACGGATTGGTAGGAGAGATTTGGGGAGAGATTCTGGTCAGCCCTGGCGATGGGCGGCATCCGCCGCATCCGCCAATCTGTGCAGTTCGGCGAAGAACTGTTTTGACTGGCCGGCGAACAGGTTCATGTTGGTGAGAAAGGCGACAGTTGCTCGCGCGCCGGCGAACTTGTCGGTCAGCGGACGAATCACGGCGCAGTGGGGGAGTTTGGGATGGATGAACTCGGACGGCACAGGGAAGATGAGGTTGGGTTGGAAGAGCGGACCTTTCTTGGTGAAGTCGGGGAAGGTCAGGCCTTGGAAGCTGACCGGCGCCACGGGAGGCTGCACGCCGTTGCCAGCGAAGTCGACCCACTCCAGAAAGTGCGCCACTTCATCCCCGCCGATGCCGAGGGTGATCTCTAGAACCTGCTCACTGGTCACTTTGCGCGAGAGGCTGGCATACAGGCTGGAGCCGCCCTGCTCGATGGTGCCGAAGTGAAATGCCGCTGTATTCGCGATCACCTGGATGTGGTTCGCGTTTCCCATGTCAGCGTCTGTTCTGGGGATGGCGGTGCGGTTGCTTATGGTGATGGCCTGCGGAAACGTGGCACCGAAGTCCGGATTCGTGGTGCTGCGATAGCGGATATACCAGCTCGTATCGACGTTGAGGTTCATCAGGTTGGTAAGGCGACCGATGTTCTTCGCTCCGGTCGCGCGGCTGCCCTGCAGATTGCGGAAGCCTTCCAAGTCCACGGGCTCAGCGCCCTGGGATTCAAGATAGGCATTTAGAAAAGCGGCGTGGCTGACTTCGTCGAGCGTGTTGCTTGTGATGTACTGCGACCCGTCCCCATCGAGATTTTGTAACGCCTTCTGGTAGGGATTCGGGCTTCCGTTGGTGTTGCCGCCGAGCTCCGCATACTGTGTCCACAGATCAGCTTCGATCAACTCCGCAGCAGCGAGGAAGCGCAGAATGGCTGCGTCTCCATCGGTAAATTCGTTATCGCCACGATCGTCTTCGTCTGCTGGTCGGGCGAATGCAGATGCTGCTCCGCCAAATAAGCCAGAGGTGACAAGTGCGCCACTTGCAAACACGCCGCCTTTGAGAAACGACCGGCGGGCGGTAGAACGTTGACCCGGTGCTGCTGAATTTTCCATAGAGACTCCTCCTGCATTGAGGCCAATTGCTGGCCTGCGGAGAAGCTAAACAGACTGGCTGCGCGAGCCTTGTCATGCACGCGTCAAGCAATTGTCATCGTATCTTCAGGCATTCCATAATTCACGCGCTGTTCATAGAAGCAGCTTGAGTTACTGACGCCCTGGTGCGAAGGGCGTGACAAAGTACAGTAGTGGTTACGTGTTACTCGATGCGCCTGTGGCTCACTTCGTGGCATGCGCGTACATGAACGCTTTCGCTTCGGTTGGCATGCGCGGTGAGGCGGCGGGCTACTTCTTCGTGGTCGATGAAGCGCATGAAGGGGTTTTCGCTGTTGTGATGCGCTCTCAGTAGACGCGAGATTTTATCCAATAAGTTCCGTTGTCCCAGTCGATGCGATTGCCATGCTCGCTGATTCTTCCGTGGATGACGGATCCGGCCCAGTTGGTGGTGATCTGGTGCCTGCTTACGTAGTCGCCTGTTGCGGTCTGACCGGATTCGTTTTGCAGCTTCAGACCGCCATGTCTCTGTTGGATCGAGCACGAGCGGGACCGGTCACCATTCGCGAACCAGGTGCCGGTGAGGGTCGATCGGTTGCCGCCGCCATTCTCGCAACGTGCCCAGTAGGTTCCATTCGACCAGTTAATTTGGCTGCCATCCTGACTGAGCGTGCCGGTGACGAACTGCCAGCCCGGCGCCTGAATCTGGTTGGAGCCTTGCAGATTGCCCGGGGAGGTGTCGCCGTTCTCATTGGTCAGGGTGAGGAAGACACCGTTGCCGGAGATCGAGGCGTGCTTGCCGGGATCTCCCTGCGCGCACCATGCGCCGAGGAAGCCTGATGCCTGCTGACCACCGCCCATCTGGGCATGAAGCATCGGTGTGGCAAAGGAAACACCGAAAGACACAACGAGAAGCATGACGCGGACCAGGCGTTGCAGGCTGTTCATAGAACGCCTCCACTGAGATATGGATCGGGGGTTGCAGGCCATTATGCACCTGTCCGATCGGCGAGGCGGGTTTTCGTCCGGCGCCTTTGCTGAACTTAGGCGGTGATCAGTTCGTGGGCTTTGCTTACCTGATGATCGCCGGGGGCTCGGTCACCCAGTACATGGAGGCGGAGGAAGTTGGTGGAGCCGGTAAGCGTGCGGGTGCCGGCGACGACGCCTAATATCTCCTGCGGCTTCATGTAACCGCTCGCGGTGAGAATATCTTCCGCTTCCTCGACCATGGCTTCGGTGGTGGACATCTTCGCGCAGCCGATGGGGTGTACGCCCCACAGCAGGTTCATTCGGCGGATGACCTTGGGCACGCTGGAGAGGGCGTAGATGGGCGGCTTTGGACGCCACTTGGAGAGCTGACGCGCGGTGGTGCCGGTCTCGGTGAAGACGGCGATGGCGCCGATGTCGAGGTCTTCGGCGGCGTGCGCCATGGACTCGCAGATGGTCTCCGAGATGGAGAGGCGCACGTGCGCGGAGCGGCGGCGGTAGGCGGAGGGATCGGCGGTCATGACGGCTTCGCTCTCGACAACGATGCGGTGCATCATCTTGACGGCTTCGACGGGATACTTGCCGGCAGCGGATTCGGCGGAGAGCATGACGGCATCGGTGCCGTCGTAGACTGCGTTGGCGACGTCGGAGGCTTCGGCGCGCGTGGGACGCGGATTTTCGATCATGGATTCGAGCATCTGGGTGGCGGTGATGACGGGCTTGCGATACTCACCGGCACGGCGGATGACGTGCTTTTGCAACGCGGGAACCTTTTCCGGAGGCACCTCAACACCCAGATCACCACGGGCGACCATGACACCATCGGCAATTTCGAGGATGCCTTCGAGATGCTCGATGGCCTGCGGCTTTTCAAGCTTGGCGATGAGCCAGATGTCGCCGCCGAGGGCGCGGGCGCGATCGCGGGTGTAGCGGACGTCCTCCGCGGTGCGAACGAAGGAGACGGCGATGGCATCGACGTCATTGTCGATGCAGAACTTGAGGTCGATCTCGTCCTTCTCGGTGAGCGAGGGCGTCTTGACGGAGATGCCGGGCAGATTGATGCCTTTGTTCTCGCCGAGGGTGCCGCCGTTGATCACGGTACATTCGACGTCTTCGCCGCGGATGGCAGTGACGCGCAGCTCGATCAGGCCATCGGAGAGGAGGATGCGGGCGCCGGGGGTGAGATTCTCTGCGAGTGTGGCAAATGTGGTGCTGACGCAGTCTACGGTGCCGGCGATATCGCGCGGAGTGATGGTGAGCGACTGCCCGGTAGTGAGTTGCACAGGCTTCTTGTCCACCAGCTTGCCGGTGCGGATCTTTGGACCCTGCAGATCGCCGAGGATGCAGAGCGGCTTCTTCTCGTCCTTGGCCACTTCGCGGACCATCTTGATGAGCTCGAGCTTCTGCTCATGGCTGCCGTGGGAGAAGTTGAGGCGGGCGACGTCCAGGCCGGCACGCACGAGCTGACGGAAGGTGACTTCGTTGCTCGATGCAGGACCCAGGGTGGCGACAATTTTGGTACGACGATTGTCTACATTAGCGGACGACGATCCATCTCCAACAGGCAGCATCTGTGAATACTCCAGCCCCCTTGCCACAGGCGGGGGTGTCATGTGGTCTTACCAACGTTGTCATTTTACTCGCACCCGCTGAGCGGCCTCGATCTGGTCAGGGAACGCTGAGTTTCAGGGAATGCTGAGTTTCAGGGAATGGTTAGTTCCTGAGTCGATGGAACGGTCTCAGCTTGAGCAATATGGTCGGACTCGACCTGCGCGTTGATCTCGGCGCCGAGAAAGACGGCTAGCGCGGTGATGTAGAGCCAGACCAGCGTAGCGACAGCACTCCCGAGCGATCCGTAGACAATGCTGTAGTCGGCGAAGCGGGTGACGTACCAGCCGAAGACCAGGGTGGTGACGAACCAAATGACCGCAGACATGACGGCGCCGGGCACCACATCGCGCCAGCTCTGCCGGCGCGGCGTGCCGAAGCGGTAGATGACCCCAAGCACGACGGCGGTGCAGAGGATGGCGATGGACCATCGCGACATGCGCCACAGGAAGAGGACGTAGGGCTGGACGCTGTGCGCCGAGACGTCGATGATCCATTCCTCCAACTGATGGCCGAAGGCGACCAGTACGGTGGAGAGTGCCATGGGCACGAGGCAGCTGGGGATCAGCACGAGGGCGGTCACGCGTTCGCGGGTTTTGTTCCATTCGGTGCGGACGTTGTCGAAGATAGGCGACGCGAAGGCGCGGCGGAAGCCCTGCATGAAGGAGGTCATGAGGCCCATGCAGCCAAAGAGAGTGACCAGCAGGGCGGAGATGACGGCCTGCAGAGAGCGGACGTGCTTCGTGTTGAAGTAATCCTGAATCGCATCGACCGCGTTGCCGGGAAGGAAGTCGGCGAGGGCGGCGCGGATTTCGCCGACCAGGGTGTCGCTCTGCGGGACGAGGGCGAGCACGGTGGTGACGACGAGGAGGGCCGGAAAGAGGCCGAGGATCGCCGAGAATGCTGCGGCCCTGGCGAGCGTCAGCACATCGTGAGAGAGCGCGTGCAGCGTGGCGCGACGCAACTGCTGGAGTGGACGCAGCATTCCTGGACCTTAAAGCAAAACCAGCATTTCCCGGGTGCTATCAGGTTTTCCTGACAGAAAACCTGCGCGGTCATCCCGGCTCGGATTTCCACCGATGCTGGTTGTGCTCCAAGGGTACTGCCGCAGCGCATACGATAGAAAGCCCTTTGCGTCGATGCGGGGTGAAGAGAAAGGTGCGGGGCCAGGAGCCTGTCCCGCTGCGGGAGATATAGTCCAAAAGTGTGGCGGGGGCGGACCGCAGCGGGGGCGTGGGCACTGGTAGGATTACGTTGGCTGCGCCGCCACAGGAGAGATGCCTGTTGAACCATTCGCTTCGCCGTTCCCTCGCCTCCACCAGCCTTGTCATCCTGCTTTGCTACGGCTCGGCTTTTGCCGGCTTCCAGCGGAAGCACAAGACGGCACCAGCACCGCCTCCGCCGAATATGCCGCACGCAAGCGCAGTGCTTGCCGACAAGAAGCTGAATGCGCGGGTGGACGAACTGCTGGCGCAGATGACGCTCGAGGAAAAGATCGGGCAACTGGCGCAATATACGGCCGGCAGCACGATCACCGGACCGACGGGGGAGAAGCTCGATTTCGATGCGATGCTGGCGAAGGGCGAAATCGGGTCGCTGTTCAACGTAACTGGCGCGAAGGAAACGAACCACTATCAGCACATCGCGATAGAGAAGTCGCGGCTGCATATTCCGCTGCTCTTCGGGCTCGATGTGATCCACGGACATCGCACCACGTTCCCGGTTCCGTTGGCGATGGCGGCGGGCTTCGATCCGGACATTGTGCAACAGGCATGCCGTGTGGCGGCCGCGGAAGCGCGGCAGGACGGCATCAACTGGGTGTTCTCGCCGATGGTGGATATCTCGCGGGATGCGCGCTGGGGACGCATTGTTGAAAGCGCGGGCGAAGATCCGTACCTGGGAAGCGCGATAGCACGCGCGTACATTCGTGGCTACCAGCAGGGCGATCTGTCGAAGCCGGACTCGGTGGCGGCTTCGGTAAAGCACTTCGCGGCATACGGTGCGGCCGAGGCGGGGCGCGACTACAACACCACGGACATGTCGGAGATCCGCTTGCGGCAGGTATATCTGCCGCCGTATCAGGCTGCGGTGGATGAAGGCGCGGCGACGGTGATGTCCGCATTCAATGCGCTGAATGGTGTTCCGGAGAGTGCCAATCCATTCACGCTGACGAAGATCCTGCGGCACGAGTGGGGCTTCGACGGGATGGTGGTGAGCGACTACGGCGCGGTAAGGGAGCTGATGAAGCATGGCATCGCGGCCGATGGCGCAACGGCTGCGGAGAAGGCGCTGACTGCAGGCGTTGACATGGACATGGAGAGCAATCTGTATCACTCACGCCTGCCGGGATTGGTGCAGAGTGGCAAGGTGCCGATGGCCGTGGTGGACGAGGCGGTGCGCCGGGTGCTGCGCGTGAAGTTCGCGATGGGACTCTTCGAGCATCCTTATACCGACGAAAACACTCCAGCGTACGAGCCGACGCCGGAGAAGCGCGAGGTGGCGAAGAAGGCCGCGGAGGAAAGCTTCGTGCTGCTGAAGAACGAGGCGATTCCGGGCGTTGGCCGATTGTTGCCGCTGGCGAGCGATTTGAAATCGGTTGCGCTGATCGGGCCGCTGGCGGACGATGCCGAAGACATGATCGGGTCGTGGGGAGCGCAGGGTGCGGCGAGCAACACCAAAACACTGCGCGGCGCGCTGGCCGACAAGCTGGGGAAGAAGCTGAACTATGTGAAAGGCACCGACATTCTGAGCACGGACACCAGCGGATTTGCGCCGGCAGTGGCGGCAGCGAAGAATGCCGATCTGGTAATCCTGGCGCTGGGTGAAGCGGGCAACATGACGGGCGAAGCGTCGAGCCGCGCGCACCTCGAACTGCCGGGCAACCAGGAGCAACTGATGGAGCAGGTGGTGGCTGCGGGCAAGCCTGTCGTGCTGGTTCTGTTCGATGGGCGCCCAACTGCGATTCCGTGGGCCGCGACGCATGTGCCGACCATTCTTGAGGCATGGTTCCCGGGTATCGAGGCGGGCCCCGCACTGGTCTCGGTGTTGACGGGAGAGGTGAGCCCGTCGGGCAAGCTCCCGGTGGAGTTCCCTTACAGCGTGGGTCAGGAACCGCTGTATCTGGCGCAACTGCCTACGGGGCGGCCAGCGGGCGAGGCTGACCTGACGCATCCACCGACCAACAGCGAGGAGAAATATCTCTCGCGCTATATCGACTCGCCGAACGCGCCAGTTTATCCCTTCGGCTGGGGCCTGTCGTATGCGCAGTTCACATACACGAACATCAAGATTGAGCACACGGGCGGGAGCAGCAAAGATGTCGGGGACATTACCGTGGGCGTGGATGTGAAGAACGTCTCATCGGTGCCGGCCGCAGAGGTGGCGCAGCTCTATTTGCACAACACGGTTGCGAGCGTGTCGCAACCGGTGCGGGAGCTGAAGGGCTTTCATCGCATCCTGCTGCAGCCCGGACAGACGCAGCACCTCGATTTCAAGCTGCATTACGACGATCTGGCCTTCTATAACGCGGATGTGAAGCGCGTGGTGGAGCCGGGGACGTTCGATGTGTTCGTGGGTGGCAGTTCGATGGCGGACAAGGCGGGTAGCTTTACGGTGCTGGAATAGCCAAGTGCAAAAACAGATCCCTCCACTGCGCTGCTACGCCGCTCCGGTCGGATGACAAGTCTCTCTTGCCGGCTATCGTCCCTGAGTGCCGTGACGAGTGGGCTTCCAATCGTTGAGAAATTTGGTCAGGTCGCTTGACTGCAGGTTGCGCATGGTCTCGAACTCGCCGTGTGTCTGCGCGAGCAGTACCTTGCCGTCCGCAGACAACACCACCAGTGCGGGCACGCCACGCTCGAGCGGGATGCCGTAGCGGGCGGCGATGTCCCGGTTGACGTCGTAGCGTCCGATGTTCACCTCCACCAGCTCGAAGTTCTCTTCGAGCAGCGTTTTATTCGCGGGGTCGTGGAAGTAGATATCGAGCACCTTGCAGTCGCCGCACCAGTTGCCGCCGAAGTCGAGGATGACGCGCTTGTGCTGCGCCTTTGCGCGTTGCAAGGCTTCCTGGATCTGTGACTTCGCCAGGGATGGATCGGGATAGAGCACCCCACCCTGCGCGAGCGCGGTCTGGATGACGAGAGGCATGGCCACACACAGCACAGCCGCTCTCTTGAATGCCTGAGCGAATTCAAATCGTTGCTGCATGCTTACCTTCTTCCCACTGAATTGGATTCTCTGCAGACGCTGTTCTTGGCGGAGAGTCTCTTTATGATGCTAAAAATCTGGTTTCATTACACCAAAATATCCCTCATGAGGGGCAGATTCCGGTCTGCGGTTTTCACCGATGAGCCCTAACGCGTCAGCCTGCATACCGAAACGGCGCTGTTATGGAATGGGCAGTCGAGTCCGCCTGCCTGTCCTGGCTGGACCAGCACCCAGGTGACCGGGCTGCGCGTGGCCAGGCTTCGAAAATCCGCCGTAGTGTAGTGGTCCCAGCCATCCGTGATCTGTTGCTCGCGCTCCCATTCGGGCGCCATCTGCGGGAAGACGGAGGCGACGCCGGAGTCCTTGACCCAGTCGGCGATCATGCTCCGCTCGGCGACGGCGCGGAAGCCGTGCTGGTCCTCGCCGGGTATCAGCAGGTATTTTGGCGGCAGTGCAAAGACCGCATCCTGGGGCGTATTGTTACGCACCCAGTCGAAGGCCTGCCTCCACGGATTGCTAGCCGCGCGTCCGGGGAGCTCCAGATGATGGCTTGCGGGATACAAACTGCGATCGACTGCGTACATGCCGACGCTGATGGGGATGAACAGGAGCAGCCATCGCCAGATCTTTTCCTGCAGCAGATATTCGCCGATGAGTCCGCCAAGGAGCAGGAACATGACGATGTAAATGAGCTGGAAAGAGCGCATGGGCTGCAGGCGGACGAAATCATCGAAGTACGGGCTGGAGCTGAAGAAAAGAAATGCCGCGGTGGAGATGAGGCCAAGCAAGAGCAATGCGCGAGAGAGCCTCACCGCGGCGGGAGTGAGTGCCTCGATGCTGACGCGCGCGAGGGTAAAGAGGATCAGGAGCGGGAGCACGACGCCCAGCCACTCGTACCATGTCCACGCCCAGGCGAAGAAGAAGCTCCGCGAATAGAGTGTCGCGCGATACGGCTCCTGTACCGCCCCGAGATGAAAGCCATCAGGCAGGCGCTGGAAGAGGCCGATTGAGCCGGCGACAGCTTCTTCAGCAGGCAGCGGCTCGGTAGTAAACCGGGGCAGCGACATCAAGACCACGAGGAACACACCGTAGGCGGCCATCTGCGGATGCAGAAGCGCGGTGATGCCCAGCAGCACTGCGGCAGGAACTGGCCGGGCGGCGACGATCGCGGCCAGGGCAAAGAGGGTCAAAGGCGTCGAAAGCGAACGCGACGTGAGATAGGGATCCATGATGGGCAGCGCCGTCCCCGTAACGGGAATGGTCAGCACGGAAGCGAGCGTGACGACGGCGGCCCACTGCGCGCGTGTCCGCGTGAAGCAGAGGGTGGCAAGCCAGTAGCCTGCCAGCAGCAGGAGATAGATGCCGAGGAGATGGAAGCCCAGCACGGCCCATCCGAGCGGCACATGCAGCGAGCGCACGATGCTACCCACTACCGATGAGAAGACAGACACGCGGCTGTGAGAGAGGAAGAAATCGGCGCCGTAGGGAAAAAGGCTGGGAGTGACGAAGCGCTCGACGGCAGGAAGGTAGATGGCGGCGTCATCCACGCCAAAGTGATAGCCCTGCACAGTGAGCATAACCAGCGATAGAAGAAAGAGGACTACCGGCTTGAAGAAACGCGATGATGAAAAAAGACGCGATGAAAAAGTCACCCGAAGTACGTCTCCCGGGCGGAAGCCAGAATTTCCCCGGTGGTTTTACGGTCCATAATCCTCACAAGCAATTTCCTCATTGTGTCAGTGCATTCATTCACAAGCGGACCCGGCTGTATCTCTTGCCCTGGCTGCGACTTGTGATCTCGAGGGGAAATTGTTTAGACGCCCCGAGCCAGCGCCAAGTCTACCCGATGGAAGGCCCATAAAAGAAAAGGTGGGGCGTGAAGCCCCACCTGATGAGATGCCAGCTAGCTGTTGGGAGCAGGATGCTTATTCGGCAGCCAGCTCCTCGGCTTCGCCCTCCTGCCGCATGAGCTCAAGCTCGCGCTCCTCGGCTTCCTGGGCTGCCGTGACCTCTTCCTGCACCTTCTGCGCTGCTTCTTCGAGCTCCGGTGAGAGCGCGATGTTGCGGTAAAACTCCATGCCGGTGCCGGCCGGGATAAGGCGGCCGACGATGACATTCTCCTTGAGGCCGCGCAGTCCATCGACGGCGCCGTTGATGGACGCCTCGGTGAGCACGCGGGTCGTCTCCTGGAAGGAGGCGGCGGAGATGAAGGAGTCGGTGGAGAGCGACGCCTTGGTGATGCCCAGCAGCAGGGGACGTCCTACTGATGGACGGCCACCTTCGGCCATCGCACGTTCGTTTTCGTTGCGGAAGCGGAACCGGTCGACCTGCTGCTCGAGCAGGAAGTTGGTGTCGCCCACGTCCTCGATCTTCACCCAGCGCAGCATCTGCCGGACGATGGTTTCGATGTGCTTGTCCGAGATGGCCACGCCCTGCAGACGGTAGACCTCCTGGATCTCGTTCACCAGGTATGACTGCAGCTCCTTCTCACCGAGCACTGCAAGGATATCGTGCGGGTTGAGCGGACCATCCATCAGCGGCTCGCCGGCACGCAGGCGTTCACCTTCCTGCACGTTGACGTGAACACCGCGAGGCACGGAGTACTCCTTCTCCTCGCCGTTATCTGCCGTGACGTAGATCTTGCGCTGGCCCTTGGTGACTTCCCCGAAGCGGACGACACCATCGATCTCGCTGATGATGGCCGTCTCACGCGGCTTGCGGGCTTCGAAGAGCTCGACCACACGCGGCAGACCGCCCGTGATGTCCTTGGTGCGGGTGGTTTCGCGCGGGATCTTCGCCAGAATGTCTCCGGGGAAGACCTCGTCGCCGTCCTGCACCATGAGGTGAGCGCGGCTGGGCATCAGATAGCGCTTGTTGCCCTTGGCGCCCTTGATGAGGATGGCCGGCTGGCGCTTCTCATCCGGGGCGTCGGAGACCACGAGACGCGACAGGCCGGTGACCTCGTCGACCTCTTCGTTGAGCGTGATGCCCTCCTGGAGGTCCTTGAACTGCACCGTGCCGCCGATCTCGGTGAGGATGGCGAAGGTGTATGGGTCCCACTCTGCCAAGGACTGGCCGAGCGTGACGTGCGCACCCTCTTCCACCTTCAGCTTCGCGCCGTAAACGATCTGGTAGCGCTCCTTCTCGCGGCCACGCTCATCGACGATGGCGACGGCGCCCGAGCGGTTCATAGCAACCAGATCGCCGGCCTTCGAGCGGACGGAGGTCAGGTTGATGAAGCGCACGATGCCGGCGTTCTTCGCGTCGAGGTGCGACTGTTCCGAGACACGCGATGCCGTACCGCCGATGTGGAAGGTACGCATGGTGAGCTGCGTTCCCGGCTCGCCGATGGACTGTGCCGCGATGACGCCAACTGCCTCGCCCAGCTCGACGGTGCGGCCGGAGGCCAGGTTGCGGCCGTAGCAGCGAATGCAGACGCCACGCTTGGACTCGCAGGTGAGCACCGAGCGAATCTTGACGCGCTCGATACCGGCGGCCTGGATTGCCGATGCGAGGTCTTCATCGATTTCCTGATTGACTTCGACGATGACCTTGCCTTCGTAGTCCTTGATCTTCTCGAGCGAGACGCGTCCGATGATGCGGTCGCGCAGCGGCTCGATGATCTCGCCCGACTCGACGATGGGCGTGACGTAGATGCCTTCTGCCGTGCCGCAGTCCTGCTCGCTGACGATGACATCCTGCGCCACGTCAACCAGACGACGGGTGAGGTAGCCGGAGTCCGCTGTCTTGAGCGCCGTATCGGCCAGTCCCTTACGGGCGCCGTGGGTCGAGATGAAGTACTCGAGCACGGTGAGGCCTTCACGGAAGTTCGCCTTGATGGGCGTCTCGATGATTTCACCCGAGGGCTTGGCCATGAGACCGCGCATGCCGGAGAGCTGGCGGATCTGCTGCTTCGAACCGCGGGCGCCGGAGTCGGCCATGATGTAGATCGGGTTCATGGCGCCGGCCTTGTCGGCGGCCTTCATGTTGTCGAACATCTCATCGGCAACCTTTTCGGTTACAGATGACCAGATTTGGATGACCTTGTTGTTGCGCTCGCCGTTGGTGATGGCGCCGTCCAGGTACTGCTGCTGCACGGCGACAGCCTGCTTTTCCGCATCGCGGACCGTGGGGCCCTTGGACTCGGGGATGACCATGTCGTCCAGACCGACGGAGAGACCCGAGCGTGTCGCGTACTGGAAGCCAAGCTCCTTGACGCGATCGAGCATCTTAACCGTGATCTCGAGACCGAGATTCAGGTAGCAGTAGTTGACGAGCTGGCCGATGCCCTTCTTCTTAAGCAGGCCGTTGACGTACGGCATGCCCTCGGGAAGTGCGTCGTTCAGGATGGCGCGACCGACTGTGGTCGAGATGAACTGCCTGTCGTACTCGATCGGCTCGGTGTGCGTCAGATCCTGATCGTCGTAGGCAGTGGTCATGTCGAGCACGGGACCAGAGTAGCGCAGACGGATCGGCGTCAGCGTCTCGACCTCCCTGGCTTCGAGCGCCATCAGCACTTCTTCGATGTTGGCGAAGGCGCGGCCCTCACCCTTGGCACCCTTCTTGGACTTGGTCAGGTAGTAGAGGCCGAGCACCATGTCCTGCGTGGGCACGGTGATGGGCTGACCGGAGGCCGGCGACAGGATGTTGTGCGAGGCGAGCATGAGCACGCTCGCTTCCACCTGCGCTTCGGGCGACAGCGGGATGTGGACGGCCATCTGGTCGCCATCGAAGTCGGCGTTGAAGGCGGTGCAGACCAACGGATGGATCTTGATGGCCTTGCCTTCGACGAGGACTGGTTCGAATGCCTGGATGCCCAGACGGTGCAGGGTTGGGGCGCGGTTAAGCAGCACCGGGTGGTCCTTGATGACTTCTTCAAGAATGTCCCACACGATGGGCTTCTGCAGCTCGACCATCTCCTTGGCCTGCTTGATGGTGTCGCACTGCCCGGTCTGCTCGAGGCGGTGGTAGATGAATGGCTTGAAGAGCTCGAGCGCCATCTTCTTGGGCAGGCCGCACTGGTGGAGCTTGAGCTCGGGGCCGACAACGATGACCGAGCGGCCGGAGTAGTCCACGCGCTTGCCGAGAAGGTTCTGGCGGAAGCGGCCCTGCTTGCCCTTGAGGGTGTCGGAGAGCGACTTGAGCGGACGGTTGTTCGCACCGCGCAGCACGCGGCCGCGACGGCCGTTGTCGAACAGAGCGTCGACGGCCTCCTGCAGCATGCGCTTCTCGTTGCGCACGATTACCTCAGGCGCATGGAGGTCCATGAGCTTCTTGAGGCGGTTGTTGCGGTTGATTACGCGACGATAGAGATCGTTGAGATCCGAGGTGGCGAAGCGGCCGCCGTCCAGAGGCACCAGCGGGCGCAGCTCGGGCGGGATCACCGGGATCACGTCGAGGATCATCCACTGCGGCTTGTTGCCGGACTTGCGGAAGGCCTCGACAACCTTGAGGCGCTTCGCGTACTTGAGGCGCTTCTGCAGCGAGGTTTCGACCTTCATGCGTTCGCGAAGCTCGATCGAGATCTCATCGACGTTGACGCGCTTGAGCAGCTCCTTGATGGCTTCGGCGCCCATCATTCCCTTGAAGCCGGAAGGACGGTACTGCTGGTCGAGCTCGCGGAACTGATTCTCGTCCTTGATGATGTCGCGCTCTTTTACGGGCGCGTCACCGGGATCGACGACAACGTAGGACTCGAAGTAGAGCACGCTCTCGAGGTCGCGGAGCGAGATGTCGAGCAGGTGACCGATGCGCGAGGGCAGGCCCTTGAAGAACCACACGTGCGAGCAGGGCGAGGCGAGCTCGATGTGGCCAAGGCGCTCACGCCGGACCTTGGTGACGGTGACTTCGACGCCGCACTTGTCGCAGATGACACCGCGGTGCTTCATCCGCTTGTATTTGCCGCACAGGCATTCCCAGTCGGTGACGGGGCCGAAGATACGGGCGCAGAAGAGCCCGTCCCGCTCCGGCTTGAAGGTGCGGTAGTTGATGGTTTCGGGCTTGGTGACCTCGCCGTGCGACCAGGAGCGAATCTTTTCCGGGCTGGCGAGCGAGATGCGGATCGCGTCGAAATCGGTGATCGGGCTGGTCAGTTCAAATGGGCTGGAACGGTACAAGACGTCCTCCATAAAGCGCATCATCATCGGCGATGCGCGGTGCCGTGCGTCTCCCGGACTTGCTTACTTCTCTTCTGGACTCAGGGGACCCGCGCCGGGAGGCGCCTTGCCGATCAGGGTCCTGAATCTCACATTCGCTGCGAAGGCGGGACACGCGATGGACGCGTCCCGCTTCGCGGTTAGTCGGCTGCCGCCAGTTGCGGCACCGGCTCATGCTTCTTCTTCCCGTCGCCGACCTTGACCAGCTCGACGTCGAGGCAGAGTGCCTGCAGCTCACGGATGAGCACGTTGAACGACTCCGGCACGCCGGGTTCGATCGCTGCCTCGCCCTTGACGATGGCCTCGTAGATCTTGGTGCGGCCATAGACGTCATCGGACTTGGCGGTGAGCAGCTCCTGCAGGATGTAGGCGGCGCCGTAAGCTTCGAGCGCCCACACTTCCATCTCGCCGAAGCGCTGACCACCGAACTGCGCCTTGCCGCCCAGCGGCTGCTGGGTGATGAGCGAGTACGGTCCGATCGAGCGCGCGTGGATCTTGTCGTCGACCAGGTGCGAGAGCTTGAGCATGTAGATGTAGCCCACGGTTGCCGGCTGTTCGAACTCATCGCCAGTCATGCCGTCGAAGAGCGGCGTCTTGCCGGAGCTGGGCAGTTCGGCCGCAGCCAGAAGTGCCTTGATCTCCGTTTCGCGCGCGCCGTCAAAGACCGCGGTGCCGAACCAGATGCCGCGCTCCATGCCCGCCGCTACGCGCATCAACTGCGCGTCGTCGAGATCGAGCAGAAGCTTCTGCGTCGCGGTGTTGGCGAAGCGCTCCTTGACCAGGGCGCGGACTGCATTCGCATCCTGGTTCTGCTTGACGAGTGCAGCGACCCGCTCGCCGAGCTTGTGCGCCGCCCAGCCCAGGTGGGTTTCAAGCACCTGGCCCACGTTCATACGGGAAGGCACACCGAGCGGGTTGAGCACGATCTCCACCGGGGTTCCATCGGGCAGATACGGCATGTCTTCCTCAGGAAGAATGCGCGCGATCACGCCCTTGTTACCGTGGCGGCCGGCCATCTTGTCACCGACCGAGAGCTTGCGCTTCATGGCGATGTAGATCTTGACCAGCTTGATGACGCCCGGCGCGAGCTCGTCGCCCTTCTGCAGCTTGCCGATCTTGTCGTTGGTGATCTTGCGCAGCACATCGATCTGACGCGAGGTCATCTCCTCGATCTCGTCGATCTGCTCGTTCACCCGCGGGTCCTTGTCGGCAAAACGGATGCGCTTCAGGTTGCGGGTCGAGATCAGCTCGATGGTCTCGCGGTCGATGATGGCGCCCTTGGTGACGAGACGCTTGTTGGTGCGCTCATCGTGCAGGTCGGCCAGCACTTCCTTGCCGCCGAGAATCGCTTCGAGACGCTTGAGGCGCTCGTCGGTGAGAATGCGGATCTCATCGGCGAGGTTCTTCTCGAGCTTCTGGACCTGCTCGGCTTCAATCTGCTTGGCGCGCTCGTCCTTCTCCTGACCCTTGCGGGAGAAGATACGGACGTCGACCACGGTGCCCTCGATGCCCGGAGGGCAGGTGAGCGAGGCATCGCGAACATCACCGGCCTTTTCGCCGAAGATGGCGCGGAGCAGCTTCTCTTCGGGCGTGAGCTGGGTCTCGCCCTTGGGCGTGACTTTGCCGACCAGGATGTCGTTGTGCTTGATCTTGGCACCGATGCGGATGACGCCGCTCTCGTCCAGATCGCGCAGCGCCGACTCGGAGACGTTGGGGATATCACGGGTGATCTCCTCAGGTCCCAGCTTGGTGTCGCGCGCTTCGATCTCGAACTCCTCGATGTGGATCGAGGTGTAGTAGTCCTCGCGGACCAGCTTTTCCGAGATCAGGATCGCGTCCTCAAAGTTGTACCCGCGCCAGGGCATGAAGGCGACCAGCACGTTGCGGCCGAGCGCGAGCTCACCCTGCTCGGTGCAAGGACCGTCGGCGATGACCTGACCTTTCACGACACGATCGCCGTGACGCACGATCGGCTTCTGGTTGATGCAGGTGTTCTGGTTCGAGCGCTTGAACTTGGTGAGCTGATAGATGTCCGAGCCGACCTCACGCGACATCTGCGTGGGGTGGTGCTCGCCTTCGACGCGCACGATGATGCGCTCGGAGTCGACCGAGTCGATGACACCGTTGCGCTTGGCCAGGATCACGGCGCCGGAGTCGCGCGCAGTGACGCCTTCCATGCCGGTGCCGACCAGCGGCGCCTCGGCAACGAGCAGCGGCACGGACTGACGCTGCATGTTCGCGCCCATCAGCGCGCGGTTCGCGTCGTCGTGCTCCAGGAAGGGCACAAGCGAGGCAGCGACCGAGACAAGCTGCTTGGGGCTGACGTCGACGTAGTCGACCTCGGCGCGGTTGACGAGGACAAAGTTGCCCTGACGCCGTGCGTTGACCAGGTCTTCGACGATCTTGCCGTGTTCATCGAGCTCGACGTTCGCCTGCGCGATGGTGTGGCGGTCTTCTTCCCAGGCCGAGAGGTAGAAGGAATACGGCTCGAAGTCGATGCCGCGCTTGCCTTCCTTCTTCAGCTTGTTGTTCAGTTTGAGCGCCTCTGCCTTCTCGATGGTGTCGCCGACACGCATACCGCTCTCGCCGGCGTTGACCACCTGCACGAAGTCGAGCAGCTGGCCGTCGCGGACGCGGCGGTAGGGCGACTCGATGAAGCCGTACTCATTGATGCGCGCGAAGCACGACAGCGAACTGATGAGGCCGATGTTCGGACCTTCCGGCGTCTCGATGGGGCAGATGCGGCCGTAGTGCGTCGGATGGACGTCGCGGACTTCGAAGCCTGCACGCTCACGCGAGAGACCGCCCGGCCCAAGCGCCGAGAGACGCCGCTTGTGCGTGATCTCGGAGAGCGGGTTGGTCTGGTCCATGAACTGCGAGAGCTGCGAGGAGCCGAAGAACTCGCGGATGGCGGCCATGACGGGCTTGGCGTTGATCAGGTCGTGCGGCATCGCCGTCGACATCTCCTGATAGACGCTCATCTTTTCCTTGATGGCACGCTCCATGCGGACGAGGCCGATGCGGAACTGGTTCTCCATCAGCTCGCCCACGGCGCGCACGCGGCGGTTGCCGAGGTGATCGATGTCGTCGACCAGGCCGATGTTCTTGCGCAGCTTCAGCAGGTAGCTGATGGTGGCGTAGAAGTCGGCAGGCGTCAGGGTGCGGTGATCGAGCGGGGTCGCATCCTGCTTCTCGTAGAGCTTGATGTTGAACTTCAAACGGCCCACGCGCGAGAAGTCGTACTTGCGCGGATCGAAGAACATGCCTTCAAAGAGCGCAGTAGCAGTGTCGAGCGTTGGCGGATCGCCGGGACGCAGCTTGCGGTAGATCTCGATCAGCGCCTCTTCCGGCTTGCGGACAGAGTCACGGCGCAGCGTGTTGGTGATGATGTTGCCGACGTCGTCGCGCTCGGGGAAGAAAACTTCCACCTTGGTGACGCCAGACTCCATGATCTTGTGCAGCTTGTCGGCGGTGAGCTCGTGGTTGGCCTCGAGCAGGATCTCGCCGGTGGTGGTGTCGACCACGTCAGCCGCGGTCATCGCACCATCGAGCTCCGCGGTTTCAATCTCGACCCGCTTGATCTTCGCATTGCGCAGCGCCTTGAGGATGGATGCCGTGATCTTGCGGCCGGAGTGCGCGATCTCGTCCGAGCCATGGTGGACGGCGTGCGCCGGCTTCGCCCCAAGCAGGTGCGTGGCCTTGGTCGCGTCCTCCTTCACAGCCCAATGCAGCTTGCCGCCTTCGAGCTGGATGGTATCAACGGTATAGAAGGTCTTGAGAATCTCCTCGTCCGAACGCAGACCAAGCGCGCGCAGGAAGATGGTGCCGAGGAATTTGCGCTTGCGGTCGATGCGGACGTAGAGCGTGTTCTTCTGGTCGTACTCAAACTCCACCCACGAGCCGCGGTAGGGGATGATCTTGCCGAGGAAGTAGGTGCGTGCGTTTGCGGTCTCGAAGAAGACGCCGGGCGAGCGATGGAGCTGCGAGACGATGACGCGCTCTGTGCCGTTGACGATAAAGGTGCCGTTCTGGCTCATCAGCGGAATGTCGCCGAAGAAGACTTCCTGCTCCTTGATGTCGCGCACTGTCTTTGCGCCGGTCTCCGCATCTTTGTCGTAGATGGTGAGGCGCACGGTGACCTTGAGCGGCGCAGAGTAGGTCATGCCGCGCTCTTCGCACTCGGCCTGGTCATACTTCAGCTGCAGGCCAACCGGGTCGCCGCACTTGTTGCAGAAGTCCGGGGTGTTCTTGTTGTAGGTGCCGCAGTGATGGCAGAGCACATCGCCGGGGTGGAAGGGATCGGTGATCACCATGGAGCCGCAGTTGACGCAGGCGGTACGCAGGTGATGAAGTCCCTTCAGGTGGCCGCACTTGCACTCCCAGTTGCCGATCGAGAAGTCGACGAAGTCGAGCTGCGAGATGTTGCGGAAATCGGTGATGGGAAAGACCGAGGTGAAGACGGACTGGAGACCGTTGTCCTCGCGTTCGGAGGGCAGCTTATCCATCTGCAGGAAGCGCTCATAGCTGCGGCGCTGCACTTCAATCAGATTCGGGATCTGAATGGAGGTGGGAATTTTAGAAAAGTCGAGGCGGCTGCGAAGGGCGCGGGTTTCACTGGACATGCTTCACTCCTCAAGGGCTCGATTACGGGAGGCGCGGCGAATCGCTGGCCGAGCCTGGCAGCGGTCCGCTCAATTTGGGTGGCGTGCGCGCTCGATGGGGCTGCCGGTCGCCTCTGTTGCCGGTGGCCTGAAAACGCACGATTTGGGTACTGCGCGGGGCAACGTTCCGCGACGCGTGGACGTCAGACGGAGCATGCCGGATTCCCTGAAGCAGGCGGGGAGCCGTCAGGGGGTGTTAAGCGTCAGGCGGGATCTCCCTGGCCGAAAACACGCGAAAAAGACCGGTCGCACATCTGCGGTAGAACGCCAAAAGCCCGTGAAGACAGGATGTCTCACGAGCGCCACAACCTATTTGTGCACTTGGCAGAAGCAGAATGTCCTTTACGTTGCGCCGACCTAACCAACCCGCGTGTAAGCAGCCCTGCTGAAACAGCTGTACCGCACCTGCACTCCCGCCGCCAGGATACAGTTGCGCCGGTCGCCAGGACCGGAAAAGCCTCTAGCTCAACTCCTGCCCGTTCTAGAAAACCGAGCGAAAGCAAAGCGGAACGCACAATCCAGATTGTAGCGCGTTCCGCTATGGCACGCAAGTTGCAAGCGGGCAGGAATCGAACGTTACTTGATCTCGATGCCGGCGACACCATCGAACTTCTTCTTGATGGTCTCCGCCTCTTCCTTCGAGATGTTCTCCTTCAAGGGCTTAGGAGCGCCATCGACCAGGTCCTTGGCTTCCTTCAGACCGAGCGAGGTGACCTCGCGTACCGCCTTGATGGTGTTGATCTTATTGGCACCGGCGTCCTTCAGAACGACGGTGAACTCGGTCTTTTCCTCGACGGGAGCAGCTGCCGCCGCACCCGCGCCGCCGGCCACCATGACTGGGGCCGCGGCCGCAGCCGAGACGCCAAGGCGCTCCTCAAGCTTCTTTACCAGGGCCGCTGCGTCCAGCAGGCTCAGCCCGACAATCTGATCTTCCAACTGCTGCAGGTCTGCCATCTCTTCTCTCCACTCGCCAAACTCAATTGGCCTTTGAAATATGTTGCCCACGTGCCGCTCTCAGTCCACGAGAGCCGCCTGCCGCCCCAGCCGCCGCGGTTTCCGTTGTGCCCAGACGTAGCACCCCGCGATGGCCGGTTCGAAACCCTTGCCCCGGCCGAAGCCGGGAAAACTCTATGCCCACTGGCCCAAAGGACCAGCCTTATCCCTCGGCCGGAGCCTCGGTTGATGCCGACTGCGCCTGCGAAGCCTCGCCCGTCTCGGGCTGCGCCGGATCCGCCTGAGGAGCCCCGCTTACATCGGGAGCCGCACCTTCAGCAATGGCTGAAGCCTCTGCCGCGGGCGTTCCTGGTGCTTCGGGCGCTGCCGCTTCGGGCGCTGGAGCCGACTTGGCTTCCGCCGCCGGGGCTGCTGCGCCGGCGAACTTGTTCTGCTCGACTGCCTGGTTGACCACGACGGCCAGATCGCGACCGGTGGCTGCAATCACCGTAGCCAGACGCTGCGCCGGAGCGTTGATGAGGAAGAGCAGCTTCGAGAAGAGCTCCTCCTTACCCGGCATGGTGGCAAGCTGCTTGATCTCCTCGATCGAGATGACCTTGCCGTCCACGATGCCCAGCTTGAAGGTGAACTCGGCGTTTTCCGTCACCCAGGTGGAGATCGCCTTGGTCAGCGCCACGGGATCGCCCGACGTGTAGGCGACGGAGGAGACACCCTTGAGCCCCTGGAGCGCCGCTTCGACCTGCGTGCCCTTCGCGGCACGGGCCGCCAGCTTGTTCTTGAGCACGCGGTACTTGCCGCCCGCCTCACGCACCACCTTGCGCAGGTTGTAATCCTGGGCCACGGTGAGCTTGGCAAAGGTGCCGACGATGGCGCTGGTCGAGCCCTCAAGCTCTGCCGCCAGCTTCGTCACCTGCTCTGCCTTTTTCTCTCTCGTCAATGCCATAACAATCCGCCTCTAGATGCTGCGCACGCCGGCGGGTCCGCCAGCGGAAATATCTTTACTTGGCTGCCGCTTCCGCGACCGCGTGATCGAGGGCGATGCCGGGGCCCATGGTCGAGCTCAGGGTGATGCCCTTCACGTACTTGCCCTTCGCTGCCGACGGCTTGGCGCGCATGACGCTGTGGATCACGGTCATCGCGTTGTCGACCAGCTTCTGCGACGGGAAGGACAGCTTACCCACCGGAACGTGCACCAGCGCCGTCTTGTCGGTGCGGAACTCAACCTTGCCGGCCTTGATCTCCTTGATCGCCGCGCTGACGTCCGAGGTCACGGTGCCGGTCTTCGGGTTCGGCATCAGGCCGCGAGGACCGAGCACCTTACCCAGGCGACCGACGGAGCGCATCATGTCCGGGGTGGCGATCAGGGCGTCGAAGTCGGTCCAGCTTTCCTTCTGGATCTTTTCGACCAGCTCCTCGCCGCCAACGATGTCCGCGCCGGCCGCTTCCGCGTCTTTCAGGCGCTCGCCGGAGGTGATTACGGCTACCTTCTTGGTCTTGCCCAAGCCGTGCGGCAGAACGACGGTGCCGCGCACCATCTGATCGGCATGCTTGGGATCAACACCGAGACGCAGCGTCAGATCGACGGTCTCGTCAAACTTCGCAAATTTTGCTTTCTGGAGCAGCGGTACCGCGTCTTCCAGGGTGTAGGGCCGGGGCTCTACCAGGGCACGCGCCTTCGCTACATTCTTGCTGAGCTTCTTTGCCATCTAGTCCTCGTCTCCCACCGCCAGATCCTAAGCAGCGCCGAAGCACTGAGCCCGCCCTCCCTGGGCAGACCGTCTGGCCGTGGTCTATGCGACACGCCTGAATTTCACTTCAGGCGCAGTCTCTTATTATGCCCGGAATATGACGTTTTGTCATATTCCGGCTTCTCTTACGCGGTGACCTTGATCCCCATCGAGCGCGCGGTGCCCTTGATGCTCTTGATCGCTGCATCGACGGAGGCGGCGTTCAGGTCGGGCATCTTCTGAGTGGCGATCTCGCGCACCTGCTTCTCGGTCACCGTGCCGGCCTCGGTCTTGTTCGGGGTGCCCGAACCCTTGGAGGCGCCAGCAGCCTTCTTGAGCAGCACGGCGGCGGGCGGCGTCTTGGTGATGAAGGTGAAGGAGCGGTCCACATAGACGGTGATGACGACGGGGATGATGAGTCCGGCCATCTCCTTGTTCTGCGTGCGGGCGTTGAACTGCTTGCAGAACTCCATGATGTTGACCTGCGCCTGACCGAGCGCCGGGCCTACCGGCGGCGCGGGGGTCGCCTTGCCCGCTTCGATCTGCAGCTTGACCTGTGTCTGTACTTTCTTTGTCGGCGGCATGTGCTCGCTACTACCTTTCTCTCAAAAACTCTTGCGGCCTGTCGGCCGGTGACTTACTCAACAGATTTCTCTACCTTGCCGAACTCGAGCTCGACCGGCGTGGAGCGGCCGAAGATGGTCACCATGACTTTCAGCGTTTCGCGGTCTTCGTTGACCTCGTCGACCACGCCGTTGAAGTTGGCAAACGGGCCCTCGGTGATGCGGACCGATTCGTTCTTTTCGAACTTGATCTTCATCCGCGGCTTGTCCTTCGAGACATCGGTGCGGAAGAGGATCGAGCTGACCTCCTGCTCGGTGAGCGAGACCGGCTTGTCGCCGGTGCCGAGGAAGCCGGTGACCCGCGGAGTGTTCTTGATCACGTGCCACAGGTCGTTGTCGAGATCCATCTCGACCAGCACATAGCCGGGCAGGAAGACCCGCTCGACGGTGCGTTTCTTGCCGTTGACAAGCTCGGTGACCGGTTCGGTGGGGATCATCACGCGGCCAATCTTGTTCTGCAGGCCAAAGGCCTGCACCCGGCCCTCGAGCGACTCCTTCACCTTGCGCTCAAAGCCCGAGTAGGCGTGGATGATGTACCACTTGAAGCGGTCGTTGACCGGCGGCGGCAGCTGTTCGGGTGCTTCGCCGGTATCGCCCGCGGCCTGCGCGGTCTCCGGCGTTTCCGGCTGCTCCGGATTGCTGCCGGGGTTGTTTTCGTTGTTGATCTCGTCCGTCATCGTCTGCCTCAACCTCTTACACCCCGCCACTGCCCAGCAGATGCAACAGCCACTGGACGATACGCCCGAGTACCTGGTCTACCACGTAAAAATATGCAGCGAAAGCAAAGACGGTCACGATTACCACGACCGTCGTGTTCTGCACCTCTTTTAGTGTGGGCGTCCAGACCTTGCGCATTTCGTTGCGCACGTCCTTGAGGAAACCCATCCAACGATCCCAGGTGCCAACCAGCTGACTGGGCTGCTGGGGCCCCTTCGGCTCCGACCGCTCGCTGGGTACTGCTATCGCCTTCGCCATCACGATCCTTCTTTGCTTTGCCTGCTTCACTGCGCGCAGCCGCTTCGGCTGCGATGTTTCATCCCTACATCGATCTCTACGGTCGCCAGCCCTTCCAAAAAACCCGGAAGAAGATGGCAGGGGCGCTCGGATTCGAACCGAGAAGTTCGGTTTTGGAGACCGACAGTTTAACCGTTGAGCTTACGCCCCTGTTATGCGCCAAAGGGCGCCTCGGCCGGGATGGCCAGACTTACTTGGTTTCCTTGTGCGGCGTGTGCTTGCGGCAGCGGCTGCAGAACTTCTTGAACTCGAGACGGCCGGTCGTCGTCTTCTTGTTCTTCGTCGTCGAGTAGTTCCGCTCCTTGCACTCGGGGCACTGCAATGTAACAATTTCGCGCATCTTTTTATTTTACCTCACAGGTTGCGGCCAGCTTTGCCACAGATTCAGGCTTCGCGCTGGCCGCTTCCTTTCTCTCGTTCGTACTTCCCTACTTCAAGATTTCGGTGATGGTGCCTGCGCCGACTGTCCTGCCGCCTTCGCGGATAGCGAAGCGCAGACCCTTCTCCATCGCCACCGGCGTGTGCAGCTCGATCTCCAGGCTGATGTTGTCCCCCGGCATCACCATCTCCGTGCCTTCCGGAAGCTTTGCCGTGCCCGTCACGTCCGTCGTCCGGAAGTAGAACTGCGGACGATAGCCGTTGAAGAACGGTGTATGACGACCACCCTCTTCCTTCGACAGCACGTAGATCTCACCCTTGAACTTGGTATGCGGCGTGATCGAGCCCGGCTTCGCCAGCACCATGCCGCGCTCCACATCTTCCTTCGCAATGCCGCGTAGCAGGAGCCCCGCGTTGTCGCCCGCGCGGCCTTCATCGAGCTGCTTCTTGAACATCTCGACGCCGGTCACCACCGTCTTGCGCGTCTCGCGGAAGCCCACGATCTCCGCTTCCTCGCCCACCTTCACCTGGCCACGCTCGATGCGGCCCGTCACTACCGTGCCGCGGCCCGAGATGGAAAAGATGTCTTCGATCGGCATCAGGAACGGCTGGTCGATCGCGCGCTCCGGCAGCGGCACGTTCTTGTCCACCGCCTCCATCAGCTCATCGATCTTCGCCTCCCACTGCGCCTCGCCGTTCAGCCCGCCCAAGGCTGAGCCGCGAACCACCGGCACATCGTCGCCCGGGAAGTTGTACTTCGACAACAGCTCGCGTACTTCCATCTCCACCAGGTCGGTCAGCTCCTGATCCTCGACCGCATCGCACTTGTTCAGAAAGACCACGATGTAGGGCACGCCCACCTGGCGCGCCAGCAGCACGTGCTCCTTGGTCTGCGGCATCGGTCCGTCGGTCGCCGCCACCACCAGGATCGCGCCGTCCATCTGCGCCGCGCCCGTGATCATGTTCTTGATGTAGTCCGCGTGACCCGGGCAGTCCACGTGCGCGTAGTGACGGTTCGCCGTCTCGTACTCCACGTGCGCGGTCGCAATCGTGATACCACGCTCCCGCTCCTCAGGCGCATTGTCGATCGT